>NZ_CP166794.1:5815000-6815398 GCF_059695925.1 Pseudomonas sp. LBUM1661 | reverse complement strand
GGATATCCCCTAAGTTGAAAGCCGGTGAGGCAAAAACAAGCGGCCATTGTAACGATCAGACGCCGACTTATCCACACGTAGGTTGTTCACCACCCAAGAAGAATCAACGCTTTATACGCAAAAAAGACGACCAATGGTCTGTGCATAAGCTCTGTGGATAACCGGGTCTAAGCTCGTTGTACAAGTGGGGGCGAAACTCGGTGGATAACTGGCCTGTGGATAAGTGGCCCTTTCACACACAGGTTATCCGACAGCGCAGCACAGGCTGCCCCCTGTTTTCCACCGTAGTTGTCATTCTCTGTACATCACGGCGTACAAGGGCTCAAGGTAGTTATCCACAGAAGACCGTGGGCCTAGCTTTTATAAGCTTTACAGAAAAGCTTTAAATACTTTCCTTCTTTATTTTTATATCTAGCGAAGCCTTCGTACGAGAAAAGCACCTGGAGATCTATTTATAAGGAAACGCTGGTTGGAAATTGACCTAGAGGCTTGCTTTCTCTAGAATCCCCGGTCTCTTAAAACGGGGGCCATTCCGGCCCGTTGTGGACGAACCAGGTAACACGACAATGAAACGTACTTTCCAACCAAGCACTATCAAACGCGCTCGTACCCACGGTTTCCGTGCTCGCATGGCTACCAAGAACGGTCGTGCCGTCCTGTCGCGTCGTCGCGCCAAAGGTCGTGCGCGTCTGGCAGTTTGATAATCCGGCACTGGAGGTGAGTCAGGACTTCAGTCGGGAAAAGCGTCTGCTTACCCCCCGGCATTTCAAGGCAGTCTTTGACTCCCCTACCGGCAAGGTTCCGGGGAAAAATCTCCTGCTCCTTGCGCGCAACAACGATCTTGATCACCCCCGTCTCGGGCTGGTTATCGGGAAAAAGAGCGTAAAGCTCTCCGTCGAGCGCAATCGCCTCAAACGTCTGATGCGCGAATCGTTCCGTCTGCACCAGGATTCACTGGTCGGTTGGGACATCGTTATCGTCGCGCGCAAAGGTTTGGGTGACGTAGAAAACCCCGAATTGATTCAGCATTTCGGCAAACTCTGGAAGCGTCTGGCACGCAGCACGCCGGTACCAGCAGTCAAAACCGAAACTGTAGGGGTAGACAGTCCCGATGCGTAAACTGGCACTCGTTCCGATCCAGTTTTATCGCTATGCCATCAGTCCCCTGATGGCCAGTCACTGTCGTTTCTACCCCAGTTGTTCCTGCTACGCGTATGAAGCCATAGAAAATCATGGCCTTCTGCGCGGTGGCTGGCTGGCCTTTCGTCGTTTAGGTCGCTGTCATCCGTGGAATCCCGGTGGTTATGACCCGGTTCCATCTATCCCTACCTCCCGTTCTTCTTCGATGGCCGAGTAATCATGGATATCAAACGCACGATCCTGATCGTCGCCCTGGCAATCGTGTCCTACGTTATGGTTCTTAAATGGAACCAGGACTATGGCCAGGCTGCCCTGCCGACTCAGAATGTTGCTTCCAGTACTTCCGCACCGGGCCTACCGGATACGGCGACTGGCAATAATGCTTCTGTCAGTGACGACATTCCACGCGCCGCAAGCGATACCAGTGCAACTGCACCTACTGAAACACCAGTAGCTGCAAGCAAAGACCTCATCCAGATCAAAACGGATGTGCTCAACCTGGCCGTCGACCCACAAGGTGGCGATGTTGCCCAGTTGACACTGCCGCTGTATCCACGTCGCCAGGACCATCCGGACATTCCATTCCAGTTGTTCGATAACGGCAACGAGCGGACGTATCTGGCTCAAAGCGGTTTGATCGGCACCAACGGTCCGGACGCAAGTCCTGCCGGTCGTCCGGTTTACTCCTCGGAGAAGAAGATTTACCAACTGGCTGACGGTCAGGACCAATTGGTCGTAGACCTGAAGTTCAGCAAGGACGGCGTCAACTACATCAAGCGTTTCACCCTGAAACGCGGCCTGTATGACGTAACCGTTTCCTACCTGATCGACAACCAGAGCGCTCAGCCCTGGTCCGGTGCGATGTTCGCGCAACTGAAGCGTGACGCCAGCGGCGATCCTTCCTCAACCACCGCCACCGGTACCGCGACTTACCTGGGCGCTGCCCTGTGGACAAGTAACGAGCCGTACAAGAAAGTGTCTATGAAGGACATGGACAAGGCGCAGTTGAAGGAAACGGTCAGTGGCGGTTGGGTTGCCTGGTTGCAACACTACTTCGTCACCGCATGGATTCCGGCCAAGGGCGAAAACAACGTCGTCCAGACCCGTAAAGACAGCAAGGGCAACTACATCATCGGTTATACCGGCCCGGCAATGAGCGTTGCGCCAGGTGCAAAAGCCGAAACCAGTGCCGTTCTGTACGCCGGTCCGAAAAGCCAGGCCGTGCTGAAAGAGTTGTCCCCAGGTCTGGAACTGACCGTCGATTACGGCATTCTTTGGTTCATCGCCCAACCCATCTTCTGGTTGCTGGGACACATCCACGCAATCGTCGGTAACTGGGGCTGGTCGATCATCTTCCTGACCATGCTGATCAAAGGGATCTTCTTCCCGCTGTCGGCTGCCAGCTACAAATCCATGGCCCGCATGCGCGCAGTGGCACCGAAACTGGCTGCGCTGAAAGAGCAACACGGCGACGACCGGCAGAAAATGTCGCAAGCCATGATGGAGCTGTACAAGAAGGAGAAGATCAATCCGCTGGGTGGTTGCTTGCCAATCCTCGTGCAGATGCCGGTTTTCCTTTCGCTGTACTGGGTTCTGTTGGAAAGCGTTGAAATGCGCCAAGCGCCGTTCATGCTGTGGATTACTGACCTGTCGATCAAGGATCCGTTCTTCATTCTGCCGATCATCATGGGTGCAACCATGTTCATCCAGCAGCAGCTGAACCCGACTCCACCGGACCCTATGCAGGCCAAGGTAATGAAGTTGATGCCAATCATCTTCACCTTCTTCTTCCTGTGGTTCCCGGCTGGTCTGGTGCTGTACTGGGTAGTGAACAACTGCCTGTCGATCGCCCAACAGTGGTACATCACTCGTAAAGTCGAAGCAGCTACCAAAGCAGCTGCCTGATTTACACTGTGGATAACCACTCAAAACGCCCCCTAGTGGGGCGTTTTGCTATCTGTCACTTTTGTCTGGATAACGGTTTATGAGCGTTCCTCGTGAAACCATCGCCGCCGTCGCCACTGCTCAAGGTCGCGGCGGTGTGGGCATCGTCCGTATTTCCGGGCCGCTGGCGAGTGTTGCGGCCAAGGCCTTCAGCGGTCGAGAACTCAAGCCACGGTTTGCCCATTACGGCCCGTTCCTCAGTAAAAACGATGAGGTGCTGGATCAGGGCATTGCCCTGTATTTCCCGGGACCGAACTCGTTCACCGGTGAAGATGTGCTGGAACTCCAGGGTCATGGCGGCCCGATTGTCCTGGACATGCTGCTCAAGCGTTGCCTGGAACTGGGCTGTCGGCTGGCCCGGCCGGGTGAATTCAGTGAGCGTGCCTTCCTCAACGACAAGCTCGACCTGGCCCAGGCCGAAGCCATTGCTGACTTGATCGAGGCGAGTTCTGCACAGGCGGCACGAAATGCCCTGCGTTCTTTGCAAGGTGCGTTTTCCGAACGTGTGCATAACCTCACCGAGCAATTGATTGGCTTGCGGATCTATGTCGAAGCGGCAATCGACTTTCCGGAAGAAGAAATCGACTTCCTTGCCGATGGCCATGTACTGAGCATGCTCGACAAAGTCCGCGAGGAGTTATCCACCGTGTTGCGAGAAGCCGGGCAGGGTGCCTTGTTGCGTGACGGCATGACGGTGGTGATTGCCGGCCGACCCAACGCCGGCAAATCCAGTTTGCTAAATGCGCTGGCGGGTCGAGAAGCAGCGATCGTCACCGAGATTGCCGGCACGACCCGGGACATTCTTCGCGAACATATCCACATCGATGGCATGCCGTTGCACGTGGTCGACACCGCAGGTTTGCGGGATACCGATGATCACGTCGAGAAAATCGGTGTGGAACGGGCGTTGAAAGCCATCGGCGAAGCAGATCGGGTGCTGCTGGTCGTCGATGCCACTGCCCCTGAAGCCCTTGATCCATTCGCGTTATGGCCGGAATTCCTCGAGATCCGCCCAGATCCGGCCAAAGTCACGCTGATCCGTAACAAGGCTGACCTCACCGGTGAAGCGATTGCCCTGGAAGTCAGCCAGGATGGCCACGTGACTATCAGTCTCAGCGCCAAGTCTGCCGGCGAGGGCCTGGAATTGCTGCGCGACCATCTCAAGGCCTGCATGGGCTATGAACAAACCTCGGAAAGCAGCTTCAGTGCTCGCAGGCGTCACCTTGAGGCGTTGCGTCATGCCAGTGCTTCCCTCGAGCATGGCCGTGCACAGCTGACGCTGGCAGGTGCCGGTGAGCTGCTGGCCGAAGATTTGCGCCAGGCTCAGCACGCTTTGGGTGAAATCACCGGTGCATTCAGCTCCGATGACCTGCTTGGACGGATCTTTTCCAGCTTTTGCATCGGTAAATAACCCTTCGGTTGTCCACAGGCAGGCCATTCGCGCCTGTCTGTTTCTTCCTTTCTCTTAAATTTTCTTCCAGTGCCGAGCAGATTCTTTCTGCTTGAGCGGTTTTTCCGTGCCCGGGATTTACTCATTTAGCGAATTTCTGTGGATTAAGCCCTGTGAATAACTGCCACTAAGGGCAGTTGATAACAGGGCCTCAAAACTGAAGATAACCGCCCCTGTGGATAACCACCCCTTTAATCCACAGGCTTAAAGCGGTTATCCAAGGGCCTCATTGGCACATGACCACAGGGTTTTGAATCTCTGTACATATTGAATATAAAGGCTTGTAGAGATCTATCAACAGAAAGGTGCCTCAGTAGAAATAAACATAAAAACAAAGATTTAATAAATTTCTCTCTTTTTAATTTCTATAACCGCGACTTCTCCACAGCTGGTTAAATTTTGTGCAAAGGGTTCTTTAGGAAGGGCGAAGTCCCTATACTTGCCGACCAGGTCCAAAAACCTGAGACCAACCTATTCCGGATTACCTAACTGAAGCAGGCACGAGGTGCGTGGTGGATTTCCCTTCCCGTTTTGAAGTGATCGTCATCGGCGGCGGTCATGCCGGTACCGAGGCAGCACTGGCGTCAGCACGTATGGGGGCAAAAACCCTGTTGCTGACGCATAACGTGGAAACCCTCGGCGCCATGAGTTGCAACCCTGCCATCGGTGGGATTGGCAAAAGCCATCTGGTCAAGGAAATCGACGCCCTCGGCGGCGCGATGGCCATGGCTACCGATAAGGGTGGTATTCAATTTCGTGTGTTGAACAGCCGCAAAGGCCCGGCCGTGCGTGCAACCCGCGCTCAGGCAGATCGGGTGCTGTACAAGGCCGCTGTCCGCGAAATCCTGGAAAACCAGCCGAACCTGTGGATATTTCAACAAGCTGCAGACGACCTGATCGTCGAACAGGAACAAGTGCGCGGTGTTGTCACCCAAATGGGTCTGCGTTTCCTCGCCGATTCCGTGGTGTTGACCACCGGTACCTTCCTCGGCGGACTTATCCACATCGGCATGCAGAATTTTTCCGGTGGCCGTGCCGGTGATCCGCCGTCGATTGCCCTGGCTCACCGTCTGCGTGAATTGCCACTGCGTGTCGGTCGCCTGAAAACCGGGACACCGCCGCGCATCGACGGTCGCTCTGTGGATTTCTCGGTCATGACCGAGCAAGCCGGCGATACACCGATCCCGGTGATGTCGTTCATGGGTTCCAAAGAGCAGCATCCGAAACAGGTCAGCTGCTGGATTACCCACACCAACGCCCGCACTCACGAAATCATTGCCGCCAACCTCGACCGTTCGCCGATGTATTCCGATGACGGGATGATCGAAGGCATTGGCCCGCGCTACTGCCCGTCGATCGAAGACAAGATCCACCGCTTTGCCGACAAGGAAAGCCATCAGGTCTTCATCGAACCCGAAGGCCTGACCACCAACGAGCTGTACCCGAACGGGATATCCACATCCCTGCCGTTCGACGTGCAACTGCAGATCGTGCAATCGATCCGCGGCATGGAAAACGCGCACATCGTTCGACCGGGTTACGCGATCGAGTACGACTACTTCGACCCGCGTGACCTGAAGTACAGCCTGGAAACCAAAGTCATTGGCGGCCTGTTCTTCGCCGGGCAAATCAACGGCACCACCGGTTACGAAGAAGCCGGCGCCCAGGGTTTGCTGGCCGGAGCCAACGCCGCACTGCGCGCCCAGGGCAAAGACGCCTGGTGCCCGCGTCGCGATGAGGCGTACATCGGAGTATTGGTCGATGACCTGATTACCCTGGGTACTCAGGAACCGTATCGGATGTTCACTTCCCGTGCCGAGTACCGCCTGATCCTGCGCGAAGACAACGCCGACCTGCGCTTGACCGAAAAAGGTCGCGAATTGGGTCTGGTCGATGACGCGCGTTGGGCTGCGTTCTGCACCAAGCGCGAAAGCATCACGCTCGAAGAGCAACGCCTGAAAAGTACCTGGGTTCGCCCGGGCACGGAGCAAGGCGATGCGATTTCCGAGAAGTTCGGTACGCCGCTGACCCACGAATACAATTTGCTCAACCTGCTGAGCCGTCCGGAAATCGACTACGCTGGTCTGATCGCCGTGACCGGTGGCGGCGCAGAAGATCCACAGGTCGCCGAGCAGGTCGAAATCAAGACCAAATACGCCGGTTACATCGATCGCCAGCAGGATGAAATCGCACGTCTGCGGGCCAGCGAAGACACCAAACTGCCTGTGGATATCGATTACACGAACATTTCCGGTCTCTCCAAAGAGATCCAGAGCAAGCTCGGCGCGACCCGTCCAGAAACCTTGGGCCAGGCGTCACGTATCCCGGGCGTTACGCCGGCAGCGATTTCGCTGTTGATGATTCATTTGAAAAAACGCGGCGCGGGCCGTCAGTTGGAGCAAAGCGCTTGAGTTCGTTGGTCACCTCGCAACACGCAGAAGAGTTATCCACAGGTGCTCGCCAGCTCGGTGTCACGCTGACAGAAACCCAGCACGCGCTGCTGCTGGGTTATCTGGCCCTGTTGATAAAATGGAACAAGGCTTACAACCTGACCGCCGTGCGCGATCCGGACGAAATGGTCTCCCGTCATTTGCTCGATAGTTTGAGCGTGATGTCGTTCGTCGAAAACGGCCGCTGGCTGGACGTTGGCAGCGGCGGCGGAATGCCGGGCATTCCGTTGGCCATCCTGTTTCCAGAGTCGCAAGTGACCTGCCTGGACAGCAACGGCAAGAAAACCCGCTTCCTGACCCAAGTCAAACTCGAACTCAAACTGGATAACCTGCAAGTTATCCACAGTCGCGTCGAAGCCTTCCAGCCTGCACAGCCGTTCAACGGGATCATTTCCCGGGCCTTCAGCAGCATGGAGAACTTCAGCAACTGGACGCGCCACCTCGGCGACACCGAAACGCGTTGGCTGGCAATGAAGGGCGTTCATCCGGCCGATGAGCTGGTAGCATTGCCGGCAGACTTCCACCTCGATAGCGAACACGCCCTGGCCGTACCTGGTTGCCAAGGCCAACGCCATCTGCTGATACTGCGCCGCACGGCATGATTGGGAACACAAGCAAGAATGGCTAAGGTATTCGCGATAGCGAACCAAAAAGGTGGTGTGGGTAAAACCACCACCTGCATCAACCTCGCAGCTTCCCTGGTCGCTACCAAGCGTCGGGTGCTGTTGATCGATCTCGATCCACAGGGCAACGCCACCATGGGTAGCGGTGTGGATAAACACGGCCTGGAAAACTCGGTCTACGACCTGCTCATCGGCGAGTGCGATCTGGCCCAGGCCATGCACTATTCCGAACACGGTGGTTACCAGCTGTTGCCGGCGAACCGTGACCTGACGGCCGCTGAAGTGGTCCTGCTGGAAATGCAGATGAAGGAAAGCCGCCTGCGCAGTGCGTTGGCGCCGATCCGTGAAAACTACGATTACATTTTGATCGACTGCCCGCCGTCGCTGTCGATGCTGACGCTTAACGCCCTGGTGGCCGCCGATGGGGTAATTATCCCAATGCAGTGCGAGTACTTCGCACTCGAAGGCTTGAGCGACCTTGTGGATAACATCAAGCGCATCGCCGAACTGCTGAACCCCAACCTCAAGGTCGAAGGCCTGTTGCGGACCATGTATGACCCGCGCCTGAGCCTGATGAATGACGTTTCGGCGCAGCTCAAGGAACACTTCGGCGAACAGCTGTACGACACCGTGATTCCACGCAACATCCGCCTGGCCGAAGCGCCAAGCTACGGTATGCCGGCGTTGGCCTACGACAAGACATCGCGGGGCGCCATTGCCTATCTGGCATTGGCGGGCGAGATGGTTCGCCGTCAACGCAAAAACTCACGCACCGCCGCTGCTCAGGCAACTTAAGGAATCCCCATGGCCGTCAAGAAACGAGGTCTCGGACGTGGACTGGATGCACTGCTGAGTGGTCCGACTGTCAGCTCGCTGGAAGAACAAGCGGTGCAAGCCGATCAGCGTGAGCTGCAGCACCTGCCCCTGGACCTGATCCAGCGCGGCAAGTACCAGCCGCGTCGGGACATGGATCCTCAGGCGCTGGAAGAGCTGGCGCAGTCGATCAAGGCCCAGGGCGTGATGCAGCCGATCGTGGTGCGTCCGATTGGCAGTGGTCGCTTCGAAATCATCGCCGGCGAACGCCGCTGGCGCGCCAGCCAACAGGCTGGCCAGGAAACCATTCCGGCGATGGTGCGCGATGTCCCGGATGAAACCGCGATCGCCATGGCGCTGATCGAAAACATCCAGCGCGAAGACCTCAACCCGATCGAAGAAGCCGTGGCCTTGCAGCGTTTGCAGCAGGAATTCCAGCTGACTCAGCAACAAGTTGCCGAAGCGGTGGGGAAATCCCGGGTAACCGTGGCGAACCTGCTACGCTTGATCGCGTTGCCGGAAGTCATCAAAACCATGCTCTCCCACGGCGACCTGGAAATGGGTCATGCCCGGGCTTTGCTCGGTTTGCCGGAGAATCAACAAGTTGAAGGGGCGCGACACGTTGTCGCACGGGGGCTGACGGTGCGCCAGACTGAGGCACTGGTTCGCCAGTGGTTGAGTGGCAAACAGGAACCTGCTGAACCGGTAAAGCCGGACCCGGATATTGCAAGGCTCGAACAGCGTCTGGCCGAGCGCCTAGGCTCTGCGGTGCAGATTCGACACGGTAAAAAGGGGAAGGGGCAGTTGGTCATTGGTTACAACTCCCTGGATGAGCTTCAAGGTGTGCTCGCACACATCCGCTGAAACATTTCCTCATGTAGCGAGCAGTCGGAAATCACTACCTGACAGTTGAATAGGGGCAGAACCGCCCCTATACTCTGCGCGCATTTTGTCGGCACAAATTATGCCAAGTTATTGAATTCTGGCAGCCGATCATTGGGGAGCAAAAACGATGGAGAGCCGCACGCCAAACCGCTTGCCGTTCCATCGCCTGGCAGTTTTTCCGGTCTTGTTGGCTCAATTTGTCGTTTTGGTACTGGCCGCTTTGGCGCTCTGGTACTGGCATGGAGTCGTTGCCGGATACTCGGGACTTTGCGGAGGCCTGATAGCCTTGCTGCCCAATGTTTATTTCGCTCATAGGGCATTTCGGTTTTCCGGCGCCCGAGCAGCTCAAGCCATCGTCCGGTCTTTTTATGCCGGTGAGGCGGGCAAACTGATTTTGACGGCAGTGCTCTTTGCATTGACGTTTGCAGGTGTGAAGCCATTGGCGCCGCTAGCTGTATTCGGCGTCTTCGTGTTGACCCAACTGGTCAGCTGGTTCGCGCCCCTGCTGATGAGAACAAGACTTTCGAGACCTTAGGGCGTTTGAGGCAACCATGGCAGAAACAACCGCTTCGGGCTATATCCAGCACCACTTGCAGAACCTGACCTTCGGTCAGCATCCTACCGGCGGATGGGGCTTTGCCCACACCGCAGCAGAGGCCAAAGAAATGGGCTTCTGGGCTTTCCACGTCGATACTCTCGGCTGGTCGGTCGCGTTGGGTCTGATCTTCGTTCTTCTTTTCCGCATGGCGGCAAAAAAGGCGACGTCGGGGCAACCGGGTGCTTTGCAGAACTTCGTTGAAGTATTGGTCGAATTCGTCGATGGCAGCGTGAAAGACAGCTTCCATGGCCGTAGCCCGGTGATTGCACCGTTGGCACTGACCATCTTCGTCTGGGTCTTCCTGATGAACGCCGTCGACTTGATTCCAGTCGACTGGATTCCTCAGCTGGCCATCCTGATCACTGGCGATTCGCACATTCCGTTCCGTGCCGTATCGACCACTGACCCGAACGCTACCCTGGGCATGGCCCTGTCGGTGTTCGCGTTGATCATTTTCTACAGCATCAAGGTCAAGGGCATCGGCGGCTTCATCGGCGAACTGACCCTGCACCCGTTCGGCAGCAAGAACATCTTCGTTCAAGCCCTGCTGATTCCGGTGAACTTCCTGCTGGAGTTCGTGACACTGATCGCCAAGCCAATCTCGCTGGCACTGCGTCTGTTCGGCAACATGTACGCCGGCGAACTGGTCTTCATTCTGATCGCTGTGATGTTCGGCAGTGGTCTGCTCTGGCTTAGCGGCCTGGGCGTAGTTCTGCAGTGGGCGTGGGCTGTGTTCCACATCCTGATCATCACCCTGCAGGCGTTTATCTTCATGATGCTGACCATCGTCTACCTGTCGATGGCGCACGAAGAGAACCATTAAGACCAGTCTCGACTGGTCTGATGTCCCACTCGGTCAAACGGGTGGGTGCCCTAACAGGGCTATGAAACGATTTGTTTTACCGCTTTAAAATCTAAAAAACCTAAACCATACGACGTAAAAGTCGGGAGGAAAGATGGAAACTGTAGTTGGTCTAACCGCTATCGCTGTTGCACTGTTGATCGGCCTGGGCGCACTGGGTACCGCAATTGGTTTCGGCCTGTTGGGTGGCAAGTTCCTGGAAGGCGCAGCGCGTCAGCCAGAGATGGTTCCAATGCTGCAAGTTAAAATGTTCATCGTTGCCGGTCTGCTCGACGCCGTAACCATGATCGGTGTTGGTATCGCTCTGTTCTTCACTTTCGCGAACCCATTCGTTGGTCAACTCGCTGGCTAATTACTCGAACCTTCGAGTAATTGGTGTGATGTGCAACGAACGAGCGAGGTGTTGGCGTGAACATTAATGCAACCCTGATTGGCCAGTCCGTTGCGTTCTTCATTTTTGTACTGTTTTGCATGAAGTTCGTGTGGCCTCCGGTCATCGCGGCTTTGCACGAACGTCAGAAGAAGATCGCGGATGGACTGGATGCTGCCAGCCGAGCAGCTCGCGACCTGGAGTTGGCCCAAGAGAAAGCGGGTCATCAACTGCGCGAAGCAAAAGCTCAGGCAGCTGAAATCATTGAGCAAGCCAAGAAACGCGGTAACCAGATCGTTGAAGAGGCTGTTGAAAAAGCCCGTATCGACGCTGACCGTGTGAAGGTTCAGGCTCAGGCCGAGATCGAGCAGGAACTGAACAGTGTCAAAGACGCGCTGCGTGCCCAATTGGGTGCACTGGCCGTTGGCGGCGCCGAGAAGATCCTGGGTGCCACAATCGATCAAAACGCGCACGCGGAGCTGGTAAACAAACTGGCTGCTGAAATTTAAGCGAGGGCGATCATGGCAGAATTGACCACGTTGGCCCGACCTTACGCTAAGGCAGCCTTCGAGCACGCCCAGGCCCACCAGCAACTGGCCTCTTGGTCAGCCATGCTCGGCCTGGCTGCAGCAGTGTCGCAAGACGACACCATGCAGCGCGTGCTCAAGGCCCCGCGACTGACGAGCGCAGACAAGGCCACCACGTTTATTGACGTGTGTGGCGACAAGTTTGATGCCAAGGCACAGAACTTCATTCACGTCGTTGCCGAAAACGACCGTCTCCCGCTGTTGCCGGAGATCGCCGCTCTGTTTGACCTGTACAAGGCCGAACAAGAGAAATCGGTAGACGTTGAAGTGACCAGTGCTTTTGCATTGAACCAAGAACAGCAAGACAAACTCGCCAAGGTTCTCAGTGCACGACTCAACCGGGAAGTGCGCCTGCAAGTCGAGGAAGACAAATCCCTTATTGGGGGCATTGTCATCCGCGCCGGCGACCTGGTAATCGATGGCTCGGTTCGCGGCAAACTCGCGAGCCTTGCCGAAGCATTGAAATCTTGAGTTTGAAGGGGCAGCAGAGCAATGCAGCAACTCAATCCTTCCGAAATAAGTGAAATTATCAAGGGCCGCATCGACAAGCTCGATGTGACCTCCCAAGCCCGTAACGAAGGCACAGTCGTCAGCGTATCTGACGGTATCGTGCGGATTCACGGTCTGGCCGACGTTATGTACGGCGAGATGATCGAGTTTCCGGGCGGCGTCTTCGGTATGGCCCTCAACCTTGAGCAAGACTCTGTAGGCGCCGTTGTATTGGGCTCCTACCAGTCTCTGGCTGAAGGCATGAGCGCCAAGTGCACCGGCCGCATCCTCGAAGTTCCGGTTGGTAAGGAACTGCTGGGTCGCGTAGTCGACGCACTGGGTAACCCAGTTGATGGCAAAGGTCCACTGAACAACACCGAGACCGATGCGGTCGAGAAAGTTGCTCCAGGCGTGATCTGGCGTAAGTCGGTAGACCAGCCTGTACAGACTGGCTACAAGGCTGTCGATGCCATGATCCCTGTCGGCCGTGGCCAGCGTGAGCTGATCATCGGTGACCGTCAGATCGGTAAAACCGCTCTGGCGATCGACGCGATCATCAACCAGAAGAACAGCGGCATTTTCTGCGTCTACGTAGCCATCGGTCAGAAACAATCGACCATCGCTAACGTGGTTCGCAAGCTGGAAGAGAACGGCGCGCTGGCTAACACCATCGTCGTCGCAGCGAGCGCTTCGGAATCTGCAGCACTGCAATTCCTGGCACCGTACTCCGGTTGCACCATGGGTGAATTCTTCCGCGACCGCGGTGAAGACGCGCTGATCGTTTATGACGATCTGTCCAAGCAAGCAGTGGCTTACCGCCAGATTTCCCTGCTGCTGCGCCGTCCACCAGGCCGTGAAGCTTACCCAGGCGACGTGTTCTATCTCCACTCCCGTCTGCTGGAGCGCGCATCCCGCGTTTCCGAAGAGTACGTAGAGAAGTTCACCAACGGCGCAGTGACCGGCAAAACCGGTTCCCTGACCGCACTGCCGATCATCGAAACCCAGGCTGGCGACGTTTCCGCGTTCGTTCCGACCAACGTGATTTCCATCACCGACGGTCAGATCTTCTTGGAATCGGCCATGTTCAACTCCGGGATCCGTCCTGCTGTGAACGCCGGTGTTTCGGTATCCCGTGTGGGTGGTGCCGCTCAGACCAAGATCATCAAGAAGCTCTCCGGTGGTATCCGTACCGCTCTGGCTCAGTACCGTGAACTGGCGGCATTCGCCCAGTTCGCGTCTGACCTGGACGAGGCGACCCGTAAGCAACTTGAGCATGGTCAGCGCGTTACCGAGCTGATGAAGCAGAAGCAATACGCACCAATGTCGATCGCTGACATGGCGCTGTCGCTGTATGCCGCTGAGCGTGGGTTCCTGACTGACGTTGAAATCGCCAAGATCGGCAGCTTCGAACAAGCGCTGATTGCTTTCTTCAACCGCGATCACGCCGATTTGATGGCGAAGATCAACGTGAAGGGTGACTTCAATGACGAAATCGACGCTGGCATGAAAGCCGGTATCGAGAAGTTCAAGGCCACCCAAACCTGGTAAGCCGCAGCGGGAGCCGCAAGGCTCCCGCTTGCTAACCTGATAGGTGTTACATGGCAGGCGCAAAAGAGATTCGCAGTAAGATTGCGAGCATCAAAAGCACGCAAAAGATTACCAGCGCCATGGAAAAAGTGGCGGTCAGTAAAATGCGCAAGGCACAAATGCGCATGGCTGCTAGCCGTCCTTACGCGGAGCGCATCCGCCAGGTTATTGGCCATCTGGCCAACGCCAACCCGGAATATCGCCACCCGTTCATGCTCGACCGCGAAGTAAAGCGCGTCGGTTATGTCGTGGTGAGCAGTGACCGTGGTCTGTGTGGTGGCTTGAACACCAACCTGTTCAAGGCCCTGGTCAAGGACATGGCGGTAAACCGCGAAAACGGCGTCGAGATCGATCTGTGTGTTGTTGGTAGCAAGGGTGCGGCTTTCTTCCGCAACTTCGGCGGTAACGTCGTTGCAGCTATCAGCCACCTGGGTGAAGAGCCGTCGATCAATGACCTGATCGGCAGCGTCAAGGTGATGCTGGATGCCTACCTGGACGGCCGTATTGATCGCCTGTCCGTGGTGTCCAACAAGTTCATCAACACCATGACGCAACAGCCTAAGGTGGAGCAGTTGATTCCACTGGTGGCAACCCCGGATCAGGAACTCAAGCACCACTGGGATTATCTGTACGAACCGGACGCCAAAGAGCTGCTTGACGGCTTGATGGTCCGTTACGTGGAGTCGCAGGTCTACCAGGCGGTGGTCGAGAACAACGCGGCTGAACAAGCTGCGCGGATGATCGCGATGAAGAACGCTACCGACAACGCCGGTGATTTGATCAGCGATTTGCAGCTGGTCTACAACAAGGCGCGTCAGGCTGCGATCACCCAAGAGATCTCGGAAATCGTCGGCGGCGCTGCCGCGGTTTAACGGTTCAAATATTCAGAGGATCCAGCTATGAGTAGCGGACGTATCGTTCAAATCATCGGCGCCGTTATCGACGTGGAATTTCCACGCGACAGCGTACCGAGCATCTACAACGCGCTGTTGGTACAAAGCGCGGCAGGGACCACCCTGGAAGTTCAGCAACAGCTGGGCGACGGCGTGGTTCGTACCATTGCGATGGGTTCCACCGAAGGCTTGAAGCGCGGTCTGGAAGTCAAGGACTCTGGCGCAGCCATTTCCGTACCGGTCGGTAAAGCGACGCTGGGCCGGATCATGGACGTACTGGGCAACCCGATCGACGAAGCTGGCCCGATCGACACCGAAGAGCGCTGGGGCATTCACCGTCCTGCGCCAACCTTCGCTGAACAAGCGGGCGGCAACGACCTGCTGGAAACCGGCATCAAGGTTATCGACCTGGTTTGCCCGTTCGCCAAGGGTGGTAAAGTCGGTCTGTTCGGTGGTGCCGGTGTAGGCAAAACCGTAAACATGATGGAACTGATCCGTAACATCGCCATCGAGCACAGCGGTTATTCCGTGTTCGCCGGTGTGGGTGAGCGTACTCGTGAGGGTAACGACTTCTACCACGAGATGAAGGATTCCAACGTTCTGGACAAAGTGGCACTGGTTTACGGTCAGATGAACGAGCCGCCGGGTAACCGTCTGCGCGTAGCACTGACTGGCCTGACCATGGCCGAGAAGTTCCGTGACGAAGGTAACGACGTTCTGTTGTTCGTCGACAACATCTATCGTTACACCCTGGCCGGTACTGAAGTATCCGCACTGCTGGGCCGTATGCCTTCCGCAGTAGGTTACCAGCCGACCCTGGCCGAAGAGATGGGTACTCTGCAAGAGCGTATCACTTCGACCAAGAACGGTTCGATCACCTCGATCCAAGCGGTATACGTACCTGCGGATGACTTGACTGACCCGTCGCCAGCGACCACCTTCGCCCACTTGGACGCCACCGTCGTTCTGTCCCGTGACATCGCTTCCCTGGGTATCTACCCAGCGGTCGATCCACTCGACTCGACTTCGCGCCAGCTGGACCCGAACGTAATCGGCCAGGACCACTACGACACCGCTCGCGGCGTACAGTATGTTCTGCAACGTTACAAAGAACTGAAGGACATCATTGCGATCCTGGGTATGGACGAGCTGTCGGAAGCCGACAAGCAGTTGGTAAACCGTGCTCGTAAGATCCAGCGTTTCTTGTCGCAGCCGTTCTTCGTGGCTGAAGTCTTCACCGGTGCCTCGGGTAAATACGTTTCCCTGAAAGACACCATTGCTGGCTTCAAAGGCATCCTCAACGGTGACTACGACCACCTGCCAGAACAAGCGTTCTACATGGTCGGCGGCATCGAAGAAGCGATCGAGAAAGCCAAGAAACTGTAATCCCGGCGCCCGGCAACGGGCGCTAATTTAGGTTGAGGCAATCAGATGGCTATGACAGTCCATTGCGATATCGTCAGCGCGGAAGGGGAAATCTTTTCCGGCCTGGTCGAGATGGTGATTGCGCACGGTGCACTGGGTGATCTTGGTATCGCCCTGGGTCACGCGCCGCTGATCACTAATCTCAAGCCGGGTCCGATCCGCCTGGTCAAGCAGGGCGGGGAAGAGGAGGTGTTTTACATCTCTGGTGGTTTCCTCGAGGTTCAGCCGAACATGGTCAAGGTTCTTGCCGACACCGTGCAACGTGCTGCCGACCTGGATGAAGCCTCCGCTCAGGAAGCCGTCAAGGCTGCCGAGAAGGCCTTGCATGAACGTGGCGCCGAATTCGATTACGGTTCCGCTGCCGCACGTCTGGCCGAGGCTGCAGCTCAGCTGCGCACCGTCCAGCAGATCCGCAAGAAGTTTGGCCACTAATAGGCTACTACTTGTTGCGCGATTGATTAGAAAGGGTAGCCTCGGCTACCCTTTTTTCTTTTTCGACTTTCATAACCTTGGTCGCAGTATTGACCACCCAGGATAGCCAGTCATGTCTCTTGAAATCGTTATTCTCGCTGCTGGCCAAGGCACACGCATGCGTTCGGCATTGCCGAAAGTCCTGCACCCGATTGCTGGCAACTCGATGCTCGGCCATGTTATCCACAGCGCCCGGCAACTTGATCCACAGCGCATCCACGTGGTGATCGGTCACGGTGCCGAGGCTGTGCGTGAGCGTCTGGCGGCGGATGATCTGAATTTCGTCCTGCAGGACCAACAACTGGGTACTGGCCACGCGGTTGCTCAAGCGGTGCCCTTCATCGAGTCCGACACCGTGCTGATTCTTTACGGTGATGTGCCGTTGATTGAGGTCGAGACCCTGCAGCGTCTGCTCAAGCAGGTAGCGCCGCAGAAACTCGGCCTGCTGACCGTCGAACTGGACGATCCGACGGGCTATGGCCGCATCGTCCGTGACGCCGACGGCAACGTTGCAGCCATCGTCGAACAGAAGGATGCCAACGAAGCCGAGCGTGCGATCACCGAAGGCAATACCGGCATTCTGGCGCTGCCGTTCGCCAAACTGGGCGACTGGATGAGCCGGCTCTCCAACAACAATGCCCAGGGGGAGTATTACCTGACCGACGTGATCGCCATGGCGGTCGGCGACGGACTGGTGGTGGCGACCGAGCAACCTGACGATGCCATGGAAGTGCAGGGCGCCAACGATCGCAAGCAGCTTGCCGAGCTTGAGCGTCACTATCAGCTGCGCGCCGGTCGTCGTTTGATGGCTCAAGGCGTGACTCTGCGCGACCCGGCGCGCTTCGATGTGCGCGGTGAAGTCACCGTCGGTCGCGACGTGCTGATCGATATCAACGTTATCCTCGAAGGCAAGGTGGTCATCGAAGACGACGTGGTGATCGGTCCGAATTGCGTGATCAAGGACAGCACCTTGCGCAAAGGCGTGGTGATCAAGGCCAACAGCCATATCGAAGGTGCCATTCTCGGTGAAGGCAGCGATGCCGGTCCGTTCGCCCGTTTGCGTCCCGGCACGGTGCTGGAGGCTCGCGCCCATGTGGGTAACTTCGTCGAACTGAAAAACGCCCACATGGGCGAAGGCGCCAAGGCCGGTCATCTGACCTACCTGGGCGATGCCGAGATCGGCGCCCGCACGAACATTGGCGCAGGCACCATCACCTGTAACTATGACGGCGCCAACAAGTGGAAAACCGTGTTGGGTGAAGATGTGTTCATCGGTTCCAACAATTCGTTGGTAGCGCCTGTGGATATCTCCAATGGCGCCACCACGGCGGCCGGTTCGACCATTACCCAGAATGTGGATAACGCACAATTGGCTGTGGGTCGCGCACGCCAGAAGAACATTGACGGTTGGAAACGGCCCGAGAAAATCAAGAAGTCCTGAGTTATCCACAGTCAAGAAAATCGTCTTCGCGGGCAAGCCTCGCTCCTACAGGGTTCACGTCGTTCGCATAGATGGCGGATGACATCAACCTGTAGGAGCGAGGCTTGCCCGCGAAGCTTTTTTATCGCCTCACGCTTGACGAAGTTTCGCTTATAGGTTTTGATTGCTTTCGTTATCTTTCGAATCGAAACCTACCAAACCATGTCGAAGCGCAATACACCTCAACGCCGTCACAACATCCTCGCCTTGCTCAACGAGCAGGGTGAAGTCAGTGTGGATGAGCTGGCCAAGCGTTTCGAAACGTCGGAAGTTACGATCCGCAAGGATCTTGCCGCACTTGAAAGCAACGGGCTGCTGCTGCGTCGTTATGGCGGCGCCGTCACCATGCCTCAGGAACTGGTGGCCGACATCGGCCAACCGGTTTCCAAATACAAGCAGGCCATCGCCCGCGCTGCCGTCACGCGGATTCGCGAGCATGCGCGGATCATCATCGACAGCGGCAGCACCACGGCGTCGATGATTCCGGAACTCGGCCAACAACCGGGCCTGGTGGTGATGACCAATTCCCTGCACGTCGCCAACGCCTTGAGCGAACTAGAACACGAGCCGGTGCTGTTGATGACCGGCGGCACCTGGGACCCGCATTCCGAGTCCTTCCAGGGGCAGGTTGCCGAGCAAGTACTACGCTCTTACGACTTCGATCAATTGTTCATCGGCGCCGATGGCATCGACTTGGTGCGCGGTACCACTACCTTCAACGAATTGCTGGGGCTGAGCCGGGTCATGGCCGAGGTCGCCCGCGAAGTGGTCGTGATGGTGGAGGCCGACAAAATCGGCCGCAAGATTCCCAACCTGGAGCTGCCATGGAGCAGCGTCCATACCCTTATTACCGATGATCGCCTGCCGCTCGAGGCACGGGATCAGATTCAGGCCCGCGGAATCACATTGATTTGCGCGGCTGTCAGTCAGGAGAAATAGCATGTGTGGAATTGTCGGCGCAGTCGCAGAACGTAACATCACCGCCATCCTGCTCGAAGGCCTGAAACGCCTGGAATACCGTGGCTATGACAGCGCCGGTGTGGCGGTCTACACCAATGACGAGACGCTCGAGCGTCTGCGCCGCCCGGGCAAGGTCAGCGAGCTGGAATTGGCGTTGGCCGAAGAGCCGCTGGTTGGTCGTCTGGGTATCGCCCACACCCGCTGGGCGACTCACGGTGCGCCGTGCGAACGCAACGCCCACCCACATTTCTCTGGTGATCTGGCGGTGGTGCACAACGGCATCATCGAGAACCACGAAGCCCTGCGCGGGCAGCTCAAAGCCTTGGGTTACGTGTTCACCTCGGACACCGATACCGAAGTCATCGCCCACTTGCTGCAGCACAAACTCAAGGATCTGGGCGATCTGACCGTGGCCCTGAAGGCTGCCGTTAAAGAGCTGCACGGTGCTTATGGTCTGGCGGTCATCAGCGCTAAGCAACCGGACCGACTGGTCGCCGCCCGCAGTGGCAGCCCGCTGGTCATTGGCCTGGGTCTGGGTGAAAACTTCCTGGCGTCCGACCAATTGGCGCTGCGTCAGGTGACCGACCGCTTCGTGTACCTGGAAGAAGGCGATATCGCCGAAATTCGCCGCGACAGCGTGCAGATCTGGGACCTGAGTGGCCAAACCGTCGAGCGCGAAGCGGTGCAGTATCGCGACAGCGCCGAGGCGGCTGAAAAAGGCGAATTCCGTCACTTCATGCTCAAGGAAATCCATGAGCAACCGGCCGTGGTGCAACGCACGCTGGAAGGTCGCATGAGCCAGAACCAGGTGCTGGTTCAGGCCTTCGGTCCGCAGGCTGCCGAACTGTTCGCCAACGTACGCAATGTGCAGATCGTCGCGTGCGGCACCAGTTACCACGCCGGCATGGTTGCCCGTTACTGGCTCGAAGAATTGGCCGGCATCCCGTGCCAGGTCGAAGTCGCCAGCGAATTCCGCTACCGCAAAGTGGTGGTGCAGCCCAACACATTGTTCGTGACCATCTCTCAGTCCGGCGAAACGGCTGACACCCTGGCCGCCCTGCGTAATGCGAAAGAGCTGGGTTACCTCGCCAGCCTGGCGATCTGCAACGTCGGCATCAGCTCGCTGGTGCGTGAATCTGACCTGACGTTGCTGACCCAGGCCGGTCGCGAAATCGGCGTGGCCTCGACCAAAGCGTTCACCACTCAATTGGTCGGCCTGCTGTTGCTGACCCTGTCGCTGGGTCAGGTTCACGGCTCGTTGGCCAAAGGTGTCGAGGCGACACTGGTGGAAGAGTTGCGTCGCCTGCCAACTCGTCTGGGTGAAGCCTTGGCCATGGACAGCACCGTCGAAAAAATCGCCGAACTGTTCGCCGAGAAAAAACACACCCTGTTCCTTGGTCGTGGCGCGCAGTTCCCGGTGGCGATGGAAGGGGCGCTCAAGCTCAAGGAAATCTCCTACATCCACGCCGAAGCTTATCCGGCCGGCGAGCTGAAACACGGCCCGTTGGCGCTTGTGGATAACGACATGCCAGTGGTCACCGTGGCGCCGAACAACGAACTGCTGGAGAAGCTGAAATCCAACCTCCAGGAAGTTCGCGCCCGAGGCGGCGAGCTGATCGTTTTCGCCGACGAGCAGGCCGGCATGACCGATGGTGAAGGCACGCACGTGGTGCAAATGCCGCACATCCACGACATCCTGTCGCCGATCCTCTACACCATTCCGCTGCAGTTGCTCTCGTATTATGTGGCCGTGTTGAAAGGCACCGACGTTGACCAGCCGCGTAACCTGGCGAAGTCGGTGACGGTGGAATAAGTTATCCACTGGTGATCGAACCCTTAAAAATCGCAGCCTTAGGTTGCGATTTTTTTTATCTGAACTGAGGACACGCTCATGGACCGATTCCAGGAGATGCAAGTGTTCGCCGCCGTTGCCCAGGACCAGGGCTTTGCGGCGGCGGCGCGGCGTTTGGGCATGTCGGCGGCGAGTGTCACGCGGGCGGTGGCAGCGTTGGAGAAACGTATTGGCACGCTGCTGCTGACGCGTACCACGCGCAGTGTGCATTTGAGTGAGGCGGGTCAGCGCTACCTCGAAGATTGTCGGCGAATTCTCTCTGAGGTGCAGGAAGCCGAGGATTCGGCGGCGGGCAGTCACGCCCACCCGCGTGGGCAACTGACGATCACCGCACCGGTATTGTTCGGTGAATTGTTTGTCACGCCGGTGATGGTGAATTATCTGACTCAGTTTCCTGAAGTCTGCATCAACGGCCTGCTGGTCGACCGAGTGGTGAGCATGGTCGAGGAGGGCATTGATGTGGCCGTGCGCATCGGCGAGTTGCCCGATAGCAATCAGCATGCGATTCGGGTCGGTGAAGTGCGGCGGGTGATTTGTGGCTCGCCGGCATTGCTGGCTGCCCAGGGTCGGCCTCGACATCCGCAGGAGCTGGCGCGGGCGCCGATTATTGCGACGTCCGCCATCGGTCAGTTGAGGAGCTGGCCATTCCTCGAAGCCGGAGAGCCGCTGAGCATTCGTCCCGAACCACGGCTGGTGGTCACGGCGAATCAAGCCGCCATTACCGCGGCGTGCCTGGGTCTGGGGTACACCCGAGTGTTGTCTTATCAAGTCGCCAGCAAGGTGGCGACCGGTGAACTGGAAATCGTCCTGGCTGATTTCGAATTGCCGCCCTTGCCCATCCATGTGGTGTACCAGGGCGGACGCAAGGCCCCGGTGCGAATTCGCAGTTTTGTCGACTTTGCAGTCAAGGCGCTGCGTGAACACCCGGACTTGCACGGTTAAAGGGTTATTGCGCTGAATGAAATAATGGATTGCGTTTGCTGGTTATTCTGTTGTTTTCAACGTTAGTGGAAGATGGCTCCTATCGGTGCTGATCACTCCTGAACGGCGCCAACACCCAGCGGAGTCGACCATGCACGCCATAAAACTCTACAACTTCCCACGTTCTGGCCACGCTCACCGTGTGGAGTTGATGCTGTCCCTGCTGCAACTGCCGACCGAGCTGATCTTTGTCGATCTGGCCAAGGGCGCGCACAAACAGCCTGATTACCTGGCGCTGAACCCGTTCGGTCAGGTACCGGCCATTGATGATCAAGGCGTGGTGCTGGCCGATTCCAACGCGATCCTGGTGTACCTGGCGCAGAAATACGGCAACGGTCGTTGGCTGCCCACCGATCCGGTCGGTGCGGCCAAAGTGCAGCGCTGGTTGTCGATTGCCGCTGGGCCGATTGCCTTTGGCCCCGCCAGGGCACGACTGATTACGGTATTTGGCGCGTCGTACAACGCTGAAGAGGTGATCGCTTATTCCCACGGCTTGCTCAAGATTATCGATCAGGAACTGGCGAAGTCGGCTTTCCTGACAGGTAGCGAGCCGACCATCGCCGATGTCGCGGCGTACAGCTACATCGCCCATGCGCCCGAGGGTAATGTGTCGCTGGACGACTACGCGAACATTCGTGCGTGGCTGGCGCGCATCGAAGCCTTGCCTGGTTTTGTCGGCATGCCGCGCACTGTCGCTGGCCTGCAAAAAACTGCCTGATGCTTACGGCCCGACACTGTCGGGCCGTTCACACTGCGTTCATTGGCGCAGGGGAGAAGCCGTTATGGACCGTTCGCCTTGGCATGCTGGCGAGATACAGTTACAGGCTCACGTCGGTGTGGCCGAACGAATGGAAGCGTTGGGGCGTCGGGTGGTTCGCAGCGAAATGCCGGACCAGCACCGCACGTTCTATCAGCAATTGCCTTTCATGCTGTACGGCGCGGTCGATGCCGACGGTCATCCCTGGGCCAGTATTCTTGAAGGGCCTCCGGGTTTTGCTCACTCGCCCGAGCCCGGTCTGTTGCAATTCCACAGCTTGCCGGGCGCCGACGATCCCGCGCAATTGACCGATGGCGCGGCAATCGGCCTGCTGGGGATCGAACTGCACACGCGTCGGCGCAATCGCCTGAATGGGCGGGTCGGCGCCGTGTCGGCGAACGGCTTCGGGGTGACGGTTGAACAGTCCTTCGGCAATTGCCCGCAATACATCCAATTGCGGCAGTTTCGCTCGGTGCCGCTGGCGGATCCGTCGACGCGCATCGCGCAGCATCTCGACGCGCTGGATGACGCGGCAACAACCATGATCGCCGAAGCCGATACCTTTTTTGTCGCCAGTTACGTGGACGTCGATGGTCAACGTTCGGTGGACGTTTCTCACCGTGGCGGCCAGGCCGGTTTCGTCCAAGTAGAAGGCAATCGCCTGACCATTCCGGATTTCGCCGGCAACCTGTTTTTCAACACCTTGGGCAACTTGTTGGTTAACCCCCGGGCTGGCTTGCTGTTTATCGATTTCAATTCGGGCGACCTGCTGCACCTCAGCGGTCGCACCGAAGTCATCCTTGAAGGTCCGCAGATCGAAGCGTTTCAAGGCGCCGAGCGCCTGTGGACGTTCCACGTGGAACACATGGTGCGTCGGCCCGCCGCCCTGGCTTTGCGCTGGCGCTTCGACGGGGTATCTCCCACCAGTTTGCTGACGGGCACCTGGGCTCAGGCTAACGCTCGTTTGCAAGCCCAGGCATTGGGCGATAGTTGGCGGCCATTGCGGGTGGTGCGGATCGAAGCGCAAAGCCACAACATCCGTTCGATCTACCTGGAGCCTGCCGATGGTGCCGGGATGCCAGTGTTCCAGGCCGGGCAGCATTTGCCTTTGCGCTTCACCATCGATGGCGAGGTGCATATCCGCACGTACAGCCTGTCGAGTGCACCGTCCGATGATTTTTTCCGGATCAGTGTGAAGCGGGACGGGCGGGTGTCTTCGCACCTGCATCAACAGGTTCAGGTCGGTGATCTTTTGGAGGCTCGTGCGCCGCAAGGGCATTTCACCGTGGCGCCGCATGAACGGCGGCCGCTGGTGTTGTTGGCGGCCGGGGTGGGTATCACGCCGCTGCTGTCGATGCTGCGGGAGGTGGTTTATCAAGGCCTGCGTACTCGCCATATACGGCCGACCTGGTTTATCCAGAGTTCGCGGACGTTGGCCGATCAGGTGTTTCGTCCTGAGCTGGATCGGCTGCTGGATGATGCCGGCGATGCGGTCAGGGTGTTGCGCCTGCTCAGTCAGCCGGAAGCCGAGGCACGCGAAGGCGAAGATTTCGACGTGACCGGACGGATCGACACGCCATTGCTCCAGACCATCCTTGAGGAAGAGGACTACGATCAGCTGGACTTTGTCCTCTGTGGCCCGGGCAGTTTTACCCAAGGCCTGTACGACAGCCTGCGGGAACTGGACATCCGCGATGCCAGAATTCATGCCGAAACCTTTGGTCCTTCAACCTTGCGTCGTAGGCCAGACCCCGACGCGGTGGTCATCGAGCAACCGCCGGCGGCTACGACGTCCGTCCCCGTGGTGTTCCAGCGCTCGGCCAAAGAAGCTCGTTGGCAACCCGATGGCGGCAGTTTGCTGGAGTTGGCGGAAAGCCGTGGGCTACGTCCGGAATTCAGTTGCCGTGGCGGTTCCTGCGGGACCTGCAAGACCCGCTTGATCAGCGGCCAAGTGAATTATCCACAGCCCCCCGCGGAAGTGCCGGATGAGGGCCAAGTCCTGATATGTTGTGCGATTCCGGCACAAGGGTCGCAGCCCTTGGTGCTCGACCTGTAGGAGCAAGGCTTGCCCGCGAACCAGGCACTGCGGTTTCCAAAAGGTAGACCGCGTTATCGTTCTTCGCGGGCAAGCCTCGCTCCTACAGGGGATTTGGTTTGGCTTAAGGGGCTTTATGCGTTTTTTGGTTTGTCTGGCGGCGGTGATGCTGCTCATTGGTTGCGAACGACAGGAAGCCGCGCCGCTCGATCAGCAACTCTACGTCTGGCAACGGCAATGGACGCCGGCTCATGAAGCCGCGTTAAAGGACAGTCGTGCGGACTTTTCTACCCTGAGGGTTCTGGTCTTGCAGGCGTTCCCGCAGGCGGGCTGGAGCCGCGCGCGTATTGACCCTGCGCTGCTCAAACAGGATGGTCGGCCGTTGATTGCGGTGATTCGTCTTGATGGTCAACTCCATTCGCTGGATCAGGACGAAATCACCACGCAGATTCAGCAGGTGCTCAGCGACTGGCAGGGCCAGGGACTGATTCTTTCCGGAGTGGAAATCGACCACGATGCGGGCAACGCTCGGCTACCGGCCTATCGGACATTTCTCACGCATCTGCGCACAGTTCTGCCCGCCTCGATGCCGTTGAGCATCACCGCATTACCTTCCTGGCTCGACAGCCCTGAGCTGCCGTCACTGTTATCCACAGTCGACAGCAGCGTGTTGCAAGTGCACGCGGTGAGCGATCCGCGTCGTGGCTTGTTCGACCCGGATCAGGCCAAAAAATGGGCCAAGGCCTGGAGCCGTATTACTTCGAAACCTTTTTATCTGGCGCTGCCAGCCTACGGCGTGGCGTTGTTTCCAGGGGGCAGTGGTGCACCGCTCGTGGAAAGCGAAGTGTCGATCGAACAGGGTGGAAAGCGTCGTGAGCTGATGGCCGATCCGCAGCAATTGAGTCGCCTCGGCATCGAACTGCGCAACGATCCACCGGCGCATCTGGCCGGCCTGATCTGGTTTCGCCTGCCGCTGACCAACGACCGCCGGGCCTGGAGCCTGACGACCCTGCGCGCTGTGGCTCGCGGCGAGGCCCTCGACAGTCGCCTGGCGCTGAAAGTCTCGGTGCAGGATGGCCTCGCTGATATCAGCCTGAGCAATCAAGGCAATCTCGACAGCGCCTGGCCCGAGCGTCTGACGCTGGCGGTGCAAGGCTGTGATGGCGCCGATGCATTGGCCGGTTATGCGTTGCAACAGCGCCCGGATCTGCTTACCTTCACCCGCCTGCGCGACGGCCGCCTTCCGGCCGGCGGGCAGCGGGCCATCGGTTGGGCACGCTGCGCACATATTGATCAAGGAGCTTCGAATGTTCACCCGTAGCTGGCCCCGCCATTTGCTCTGCCTGAGCCTCAGCTTGCCGCTGGGTTCGGCGCTGGCCTGTGGGCCGGATTTCCCCATGCGCCTGCTGGATAACCGTGGCCAGTCGCTGGCGGAGCTGCCGGAAGGCAACTTCAACTTCGAGATCAACCGCCTCGGGCACGCCATCGCCGGGCTGAAGAACGTCACAGACGCGACGAATAGTCCAAACCAGGGCTACGGCGATGAGCCCGATTATGCCAATCAGCGGGACCAGGCCGAGCAGGCCGGTTTGACGGCTGAGCAGCAGGCGCTGGTGAAACAGCTTCGCAGCCTGACCGATGCCCGTCAGGTCGAAGAGCAGGGTGCGAGCCTGCCCGCCGAACTCAAATTTTATCTGGCGGGTGCCGTGGCATTTACTGCCGGCGATCATGGGTTGGCGGCCGAGTATTTCCGGAAGGTGCTGGCGTTGCCGGCTGATCAACGCGCATTGCGCAGCACTTGGGCGGCTTACTCCTTGGGTCGAGCGCTGTTTGCCATGAGTTCCGAAGCGGACGCGGGCCCCGACCTTCTGGTTCAATCTCAAAAGGCTTTCGAGCAGACCCGTCAGCTGAGCATCGAAGGCTTCAGCGACCCTTTGGAACTGGGCGTCGCCAGCCTCGGCGAAGAAGCTCGCGTGGTGCGCACGGCCGGCGACTGGAACAGCGCCATCGAACTCTACGTTACGCAAAATCTCCACGGTTCGGCGGTGGGCTACACCTCGCTGAAGCTGTTGATGGCTGATCTGGCGGCAATGCCCGACGATCAGCTGGCCGCACTGCTCAAGGGCAAAGCGGTGCAGCAACTGGTGACGGCGTCCTTGATCAGCCGATTGGGCTGGTCATTTGGTGATCAACCGCCGAACGAGCTGAAACTGATCAAACTGTTGCAAGCCAGCACGCGCGGTAGCCTCGACAACGCGGATCGTTTGGCGGCGATGAATTATCAACAGGGCGATTACGCCAGCGCCAAGGCCTTCCTTGAGCACGCTGGCGATGGCGGCTTGGCGTGGTGGCTGCGGGCGAAACTGGCCATGCGTGATGGCGATAAAAGCGCCGCTGCAGCCGCGTATGCCAAAGCGGCCCAGGCCTTCCCGCAGAATGAATCCTGGGGCGACCGACGGACCCCGGACTTCGACTACGAGACCCTTCAACCCAAGTGCCGGGTCGAGGGCGAAAGCGCAATCCTGGCGCTGCAACGCGGGGATTACCTGCAAGCGTTTGATCAGCTCTATCGCAGCCAGGGCATCTACTGGTTCGATGCGGCGACGGTTGCCGAGCGAGTGCTGACCCTCGATGAACTCAAGCATTACGTCGACACCCAGGTGCCGGCACCACCACCGCTGACCCAGCAGGAGCGTGATAACTATGTGCCGCTGCCGGTGGCGGCGAGCCTGCGCAATTTGCTCGGGCGTCGGTTGCTGCGCGAAGAGCGCTACGACGAGGCGCCGGTGTATTTCGATAACGCCGATTTGCAGGCCAGGGCCAAGTGGTACGGGCAAATGCGTCAGGAAGCCGAGTCCAAATGGTGGCCGACCACCCGGGCGTCCGCTTACTACCAGGCCGCCCTCACGGCCCGCTATGACGGGATGCAATTGTTGGGTTACGAGATGTCCCCGGACTACGCCTCCCTCGGTGGCAATTACAGTCTGGAGGCGCCGCAGCTCAACGTCGGGCCGCTGATGTCCGAGGGTGAGGTGCAGCGCCAGCAAGCCTCGGTGGCGAAACCGGATGAGCGTTTCCATTACCGTTTTGTCGCCACGGCCCTGGCGAGCAAGGCCGCTGATCATGTGCCCCACAGCAGTCAGGCGTTTGCTTCGGTGCTGTGCAAGGCTTCGTCCTGGGGGAGCAGCTTGCAGGAGCAAAGTGCGTTTTACCGTCGATACGTCGAGGAAGGTCCCTATGTGATTTGGGCTGGCGATTTTGGTCATCAATGCCAGGAGCCGGACTTCCGCAATGCCGACAAGCGCTATGTGACCCAGGTCACCGACGCCGCGCGCTCAACGCTGCGGCCCTACAAAAAACCATTGCAGATCGGCGCTGTGGTAGCGGTGACGGCAGCGGCGCTGTTGCTGATCAATCGTCGTCGGCGCAAGGCGCAGTAAGGCTCAGGCCTGTTGCACAAAGGCCAGCCGCACCGCGAAACCGATCAACAGGCTGCCGAACAGCCATTGTTGCAGGCGTTGGGCCGAAGGACTGCGTTGCAGCCAACGGCCTAGCGCGGCCCCGGCCAAGGCGTAAGCGCTGTCGAACAACAAACCGACGCCGACCAGCACCACGCCCAGGGTCGCGAATTGCGCAAGCACCGACCCGGCGTGAGGATCGATGAACTGCGGCAACAGCACCGAGCAGAACAACAACGCCTTGGGGTTGAGCAGGTTGGTCAACAAGCCGCGCTGGATCGCTTCGCGCCACCGCGCTTTCTCGGTGGTTTGATTGCCGACGTTCAGGTTTGGCAGCAGGGTCGTGCGCAGGCACTGAATGCCGATCCACAGCAGGTACGCGGCCCCGGCCAGGCGCACCACGTCGAAGGTCCAGGGAGCTGCCTTGAACAGTGCCGCCAATCCCAGCGCCGCCAGCGCCACGTGACACCCACGAGCAATGCCCAAACCCACGGCCGTCGCCAACGCTGCACCTTTGCCCTGACGAGCGCCGGTCTGCAACAGCAGGATCATGTCCGGGCCGGGCAACAGGAAAACCACCGCGAGCGCCATGAAAAACAGCCAGAGTCCTGCCACATTGCACCCCATTCGTTGTCGATTCGGTAGGGCCAGTCTAGGGCGTTAGGGCAGGGCAGGTGGTTGCGTAGTTTGCTTCTAAAACGTTGTAAATTGGCATAACCTGCCACTCAATGACGTTTGAACTATCAGGATCTGCCAAGCCATGAAACTGGACGCCTACGACCGCAAGATTCTCGCCGCCCTGCAGCGCGACGGTCGCCTGAGCAACGTGCAACTGGCTGACGAGATTGGTCTGTCGGCTTCTCCGTGTTTGCGTCGGGTACGGATGCTTGAAGAAGCCGGGGTGATTCGCGGCTACCAGGCCAATCTGGATCGCGATGAAGTGGGGCTTGGGTTGACGGTGTTTGTCGGGGTCAAGGTGGAACGCCATAACGACGAGCAAGCGGAGTCCTTTCGTCTGGCCGTGACGGCGTTACCCGAGGTGATTTCGGCGTTTCTGGTGTCGGGGGAATCGGATTTTTTGCTGCAAGTGGTGGTGCCGGATTTGCGTGCCTATGACCGATTTCTCACCGGGCGGCTACTGAAGCTGCCAGGCGTGAGCGACATCCGCAGCAACTTTGCGATTCACACGGTGAAGACGCCGGGGGCGTTGCCTTTAGAGCATTTACCGCTTTAGACCGAGTCGACCCTTTCGCGAGCAAGCCCGCTCCCACATTTGATCTGTGGCGTTCACAAAACCAATGTGGGAGCGAGCCTGCTCGCGATGGCGATAGATCCGTCTCGGCAAACCTTCGAGCCCTACATCTGCGTCGCCATCCCCTCCACATTCATCGCCGCCTGACGCAACGCCTCGGAGCGCGTCGGATGCGGATGACACGTCAGGGCAATGTCCTCGGCGGACGCGCTGAATTCCATGGCCACGCAATACTCGCCGATCATTTCACTGACGCTCGGGCCCACCAGGTGCACGCCGAGAATTTCATCGGTGCGTTCATCAGCCAGCACTTTGGCGAAGCCTTCAGTCTCGTGGTTGATCTTCGCCCGGCTGTTGGCGGTGAACGGAAACTTCCCGACCTTGTAGGCGCGACCTTCTGCCTTCAACTGCTCTTCGGTCTTGCCGACGCTGGCCAGCTCGGGTTTGGTGTAGATGACGTTGGGGATCAGGTCGTAATTGACCTCACCGGCCTTGCCGACAATCTGCTCGATGCAAGCCATCGCCTCGTCTTCGGCCTTGTGCGCAAGCATCGGTCCCGAGGTCACGTCACCGATCACCCAGACCCCGGCAGCCTCGGTGCGATGGCCCTTGTTGGCGAGCATGCCGCGCTTGTCCGTGGCGAGGCCGACGTTTTCCAGGCCAAGGCCTTGGGTGTAAGGCCGGCGTCCGATAGCGACCAACACGTAATCGGCTTCAATTAGCTCGGCGGTGCCACCGGCGGCGGGCTCAACGCTGAGCTGAACACCCGTCGCGGAGGTGCTGGCGCTGGTGACTTTTGAACTCAATTTGAAATTGATGCCCTGTTTCCCGAGAGAGCGTTGCAGGGTTTTGCCCGCCTCTGCATCCACGCCCGGGCAGATCCGGTCGAGGAATTCGATCACCGTCACCTGCGCGCCCAGTCGCCGCCACACCGAACCCAGCTCCAGGCCGATCACCCCGGCGCCGATCACCACCAGGTGCTTCGGCACTTCAGTCAGCGACAACGCGCCCGTGGAATCGAGGATGCGTTTGTTGTCGATGTCCACGCCCGGCAGGGGAGTGGGTTCGGAGCCGGTGGCGATGATGATGTCCTTGGCACTGAGTTCAGTCTTGCTGCCCTGGCTGTCGGTCACCGTGACTTTGCCGGGCCCGTCGATGTGGCCCCAGCCCTTGATCCAGTCGACTTTGTTTTTCCGAAACAGAAACTCGATGCCCTTGGTCAGCCCGCTAACGCTTTCATCCTTCTGCTTCATCATCTGGGCAAGGTTGAGGGTGGGTTTGACTTCGATCCCCAGGTTGGCGAATTCCGCGCCCATGGCGGCGTCGTAGAGTTCGGAGGCGTGTAACAACGCTTTTGACGGCATGCACCCAACGTTCAGGCAGGTGCCACCGAGGGTGGCGCGACCTTCTACACACGCCGCTTTCAGGCCCAATTGGCCGGCGCGGATCGCTGCGTTATAGCCGCCAGGGCCTCCGCCCAGAATCACGACGTCATAGGTGCTCATGCTTTTACTCCTGGATTGAACAAGGATCGGATGGGTAAACGTAGCCCGCGTTTAAAATTACGAACGTAATATGTGCGTTCGGAAGCATTTCGGTCAAGGCTTCAGGCAAGCGACAGGTTGAGCGTCTTTAGATAGAGCATTTAAGAACGGAAATTTCACGGCTTTCGTTATATCGTAACGATTCGCGCGATGAGCAACGATAAAACACTGGGGTGGTATGCAAGTCGATCTCGATGTCGATGGGACGCAAGTAGCCGGGCTGCCGCGTTTTCAGCAGGCGGTTTTTCAAGGGCGACGATTGCGCCAGTTCGCAATCGGCCTGGGCGCTCTCGCTGCGACCGGTGGGGTGCTGGCGTTTTTTGTCGGGCTGTTTGCGCCGCAGTCGCTGTGGCCGGCATTGCTGGTCAATCAGGGCGCCGGTTTGCTGGTGCTGGTTGCCGGCCTGCAATCAGCCTGGTGGATTACCCGATGGCGCGCACGGGCGATGAGCCCTTTGGCGCAAGTGGTTGTGGCGGACGAAGTGGTTGCTCCGGTGGGCTGGTATGAACGGCTGCTGGATCGGATTAGCCAGCGATGGCTGCGACTGCTGGTGCAAATCGGCGCACCGACCCTGTGGCTAGGTGGTTGGTCATTGTTGACATTGTTCAGCATCGAACAGGTCTGGAACCTCGCACTGCCGCCCACTGCGTTGGGATTTTCGGCCAGTGTCGGCGCGGCGCTGTCGTTGTTGCTGGCCTTCGGTTTGCTGGTGCTGGAGCGTCAACTGGCCCAGGAAAATGTCGCCCAATGGCCCGAAGCCGGGTCGCTGGCGCAGCTGACGCGAGTGGCGATTATTTGCCTGGTGCTGAGCGCTTTGTGCCTGTTGTTCGGCAGCGAAACCTCGGTCTGGCCGGTGCGTCTGGCGGTGCTGATCGGCTTGCTGCCGGGGCTGGTCGCCATCGAGTTGCTGTTGCGCGCCGCGCTGTCCTTGTTCAGTCCACAGCGTGAGCAACTTGAACCGGCGTTGCTGGCGCGAAGTTTTGTCGCCGACATGCTGCGCTGGCCGCCCCAACCTTTGTTGGCGTTGCAGCACGAACTGCACAACCGCTTCGGCATCGACCTGCGGCAGATCTGGGCCTTCACTTACATGCGTCGGGCGTTCGTGCCGGTGCTCGCGGTGGTGGCGATCGTGGGTTGGTCGCTCACCGGTATCCACGAAATACCGCTGCAAGGGCGTGGCATCTACGAGCGTTTCGGCAAACCGGTGGAAGTGTTCGGTCCCGGTTTGCATGCGGGTTTACCGTGGCCGTTGGGCCGAGTGCTGAGTGTCGAAAACGGTGTGGTTCACGAGCTGGCCACCAGTGTCGGCGAAACGGCGGCACCGTCCGTGGCCGAACCGGCTGAAGGTCCGGCGCCGACAATTGCCAATCGCTTGTGGGATGCCAGTCATGTGAATGACAAATCCCAAGTCATCGCCAGCAGCCGTGGCGACAAGCAGAGCTTCCAGATCGTCAACATGGACGTGCGTTTCGTCTACCGCATCGGCCTGAGCGATCAAGCGGCGTTGGCCGCGACGTACAACAGCGCCGACGTGCCAACCCTGATTCGCAGCACCGCGAGCCGGATTCTGGTGCATGACTTTGCTTCGCGGACCCTCGACGGTTTGCTTGGCGAGGACAGGGTAGGGCTGGCTGAAGAGATCGGTCGGGCCGTGCAAGCTGACCTGCAAAAACTCGACAGCGGCGTGGAAGTTCTCGCCACTGTGGTCGAGGCGATTCATCCACCGGCCGGTGCCGCCAACGCTTATCACGGCGTGCAGGCGGCACAAATCGGTGCCCAGGCATTGATTTCCCGTGAGCGTGGGGCGGCGGCGGAAGCGACCAATCAAGCTCAATTGCAGGCCAGCATGGCTCGCGATCAAGCGATCGCCAGCGCGCGTGAAATCAACGCCACCGCGCAAGCGGCGGACTTGAGATTCAGCGCCGAACAAAAGGCCTACGCCAGTGCCGGCCAGGCCTTTGTGCTGGAGCAGTATTTCAGCCAACTGTCCCAGGGCCTGGCCAACGCCAAGTTGCTGGTGCTCGATCATCGTCTGGGCGGCAGCAGCAACGCGCCGACCATCGACCTTCGCACGTTCACCCTGCCGGCTGACCCTGCGCCGTCAGGTAAACCCGCTCAGCCAGGAGCTGCCAATTGAGCCAGTCGCACACCCACGATCACGACGACCACACTGGCCACGATCACGGCCATGGCGGGCATCATCACGGGCATCACCATCACCACCATGGTGATCCACAAGAAGCTGGCCCGTTCCCGTGGCGGCGCATGGGCTGGGCGGCGTTGCTGGTCGCGTTCGCCATCGCAGCGGCGAGTCTGGTGCAAGTACGTTCGGGGGAAGCCACTGTGATCACGCGCTTCGGCAATCCGTCGCGCGTGCTGCTGGAACCGGGGCTGGGTTGGCGCTGGCCGGCGCCGTTCGAGGCCGCGATCCCGGTGGATTTGCGACTGCGCACCACATCCAGCGGTTTGCAGGATGTAGGGACGCGGGACGGTTTGCGCATCATCGTTCAGGCGTATGTGGCGTGGCAGGTACAGGGCGACCCGGACAACGTGCAGCGCTTCATGCGTGCCGTGCAAAATCAGCCGGACGAAGCGGCGCGGCAGATTCGCACCTTCGTCGGCTCGGCGCTGGAAACCACCGCCAGCAGTTTTGACCTGGCCAACCTGGTGAACACCGATGCCAATCAAGTGCATATCGCCGATTTCGAGGCGCAACTGCGTCAGCAAATTGATCGGCAGTTGCTGACCACTTACGGTGTGCGAGTGCTGCAAGTGGGGATCGAACGTCTAACCTTGCCTTCGGTAACCCTCACCGCGACGGTCGATCGTATGCGCGCCGAGCGTGAAACAATTGCCACGGAGCGCACGGCCATCGGTAAGCGTGAAGCCGCGCAAATCCGTTCCGCCGCCGAGCGTGATGCGCGGATCGTGCAAGCGGACGCGACGGTAAAAGCGGCTGACATTGAAGCGCAGTCTCGAGTCGAGGCGGCACAGATTTATGGCCGCGCTTACGCCGGCTCACCGCAGCTCTACAACTTGCTGCGTTCCCTGGACACCTTGGGCGCGATCGTCACGCCCGGCACGAAACTGATTTTGCGTACCGATGCCGCGCCGTTTCGGGTGTTGGTTGATGGTCCGCCGACGCTCGAAAACAAGTCCGGGTCGCAGCCATGAATGGGGTTCCACGTGGAACAAATGAGTTAAGCAGCCCTTGGATTCAGGCTGGGCGACTGGCGTTTCTTGCGCTTTATGCAGTGACGGTATTGGCTGCTTTGGCTTGGGCGTTTTCCAATGTGCGTCAAATCGATCCGCAGAATCGTGCGGTGGTTTTGCACTTTGGCGCGTTGGATCGTATTCAGAACGCCGGGTTGCTGTTGGCTTGGCCGCGTCCGTTTGAACAGGTGGTTTTGTTGCCCGCAGCGGATCGAGTGATCGAGCGTCGGGTGGACAATCTGCTGCGTTCGGATGCCGCGTTGCAGGCCGACCGAGTGGCGAGTTTCGCCACGCCAATCAGCGACGCACTCGCGGGCTCTGGCTATCTGTTGACCGGCGACGCGGGCGTGGTGCAACTCGATGTGCGGGTTTTCTACAAGGTGACCGAACCCTATGCCTTCGTTCTTCAGGGCGAGCACGTGTTGCCGGCGCTGGATCGGTTGGTCACCCGCAGCGCCGTGGCGCTGACTGCCGCGCGAGATCTGGACACCATTCTGGTCGCACGACCGGAGCTGATCGGCGCCGATAACAAGGCCGCCGAAAGACGCGAGCGCCTGCGCGGCGACCTGGTGCAAGGCATCAATCAACGCCTGGCCGAACTGACGTCGACCGGGCAGGGGCTCGGGATCGAAGTGGCGCGCGTGGACGTGCAATCGAGTTTGCCCGGCCCGGCGGTCAACGCCTTCAACGCCGTGCTGACGGCCAGCCAACAAGCCGACAAAGCCGTGGCCAACGCTCGCACCGAAGCCGAGAAACTCACTCAGACCGCTAACGAGCAAGCCGACCGCGCGCTGCAAGTGGCCCACGCTCAAGCGAGCGAACGCTTGGCCAAAGCCTCGGCCGACACGGCCACGGTGTTGAGCCTGGCGAAGGCGCAACAGCAGGGCACCGATCCGCAAATGCTGCTGCGCATTTACCGGGAACGGATGCCGAAGATTCTCGGTCAGGCCGGCTCGGTGACCACGGTCAACCCGAAAGACGATTCCCGCCTGATCATTCAGGGAGCTGCACAATGACCGCCCAAACTGCCGCCGCACCGAGCATGTTGTCCTCGGCTGAACAACGCAGCGCTGCACGCCAATTGACCTTGGCCATGCTCGCTCTGGGCCTTCTGGTGCTCGGCCTGATCTGGCGCTGGTGGTCGCCGGAGCAGACCGGTGTCAGCCAATTACTGCTCGGCTTTGCGTCTTTGCTGGTGGCCGTGCCGGTGATGCGTTCGGCCTGGTACAGCCTGCGTTATCCCAGCTTGCACGGGATCACCGATCAACTGATCGCCCTGGCCATGCTCGGAGCCTGGGCGACCGGCGATCTGCTGACGGCGGCGTTACTGCCGATCATCATGATCTTCGGCCATGTGCTGGAAGAGCGCAGCGTCATCGGTTCCCAGGAAGCGATTCATGCGCTGGGCAAACTGACGCGCAGTCACGCGCGCAAGGTTCAGGCGGACGGTTCCATCGTCGAAGTCGACAACGGCACACTCAAGGCCGGCGACCTCGTTGAAGTGCGCGCCGGTGATCGAGTGCCGGCGGACGGTCGGGTTTTGTCCGGCCAGGCCAGCCTGGACACCGCTTCGATTACCGGCGAGTCGGTGCCGATGGAGGCGGGCGTCGGCATGTCTGTATTTGGCGGTGCGATCAACCTCGACGGTTTGTTGCGCATTGAAGTGACCCGCACAGGCCATGAATCGACCTTGGGTAAAGTCATTGCCCTGATGCAAAGCGCTGAGCGTTCCAAACCACCCATAACGCGCTTACTGGAACGCTACGCCGGCAGCTACATGGTGCTGGTCTTGTTGCTGGCGGCAGTGACCTGGTTTGTCACCAATGATGCGCAGGCGATGCTCGCGGTATTGGTGGCGGCCTGTCCTTGTGCGTTGGTGTTGTCGGCGCCGGCCACGGCCATTGCCGGCGTGGCGGTGGCGGCACGTCACGGGATTTTGATTCGCAGTTCGGCGTTTCTGGAAGAGTTGGCGGACCTGACTTCGCTGGTGGTCGACAAGACCGGAACCCTGACCTTCGGCACGTTGCGCCTGCAGTCCATCGACAGTCCTCTAGAGGACCGCACTCGCGTTCTCAAACTGGCCGCCAGCCTCGGCTCTGCCAGCAGTCACCCGGTCAGCCGCGCACTCGCCGGGTTGGTTACGCAGGAACATTTTCTGCTGCTCTCGGACATTCACGAGCGCCAGGGTTTGGGCGTGGTGGCGATGACCGAGCAAGGCGAAGCAGCGCTCGGCCGGCCGGAGCTGTTCACCCAATTAGGCATCGCCACTTCCACCATTCCCGAGCACGACGGCCCGATTGCCGGGCTGGCACTCAACGGTGAATTTCTTGCGTGGCTGTTGCTGGCCGACACCGTTAAACCCGAAGCGCGTTTTGCACTGAGCGAGTTGCGTGAACTCGGATTGGGGCGTCAGTTGTTGCTCACCGGAGATCGGCAAAGCGTCGCCCACACACTGGCGCGTGATGTCGGGATCAGCGATGTTGAAGCGCAAGCGTTGCCCGAGGACAAACTCAATCGCGTGTTGAAAGAAATCGGTAATGGTTTCAGGCCTATGGTGGTAGGCGACGGTATTAACGATTCGCTGGCGCTCAAAGCGGGTGTGGTCGGCGTTGCCATGGGCGCGGGCGGGGCGGACATCGCGTTGGCCTCGGCCGATATCGTGCTGATCGGCAGCGATCTGCGACGGCTCGGTACCTGTGTGCGCTTGAGCCGCCAGTGCCGGCATACGTTGCAGGTCAATGTGATCATCGGTCTGGGCTGGACGCTGGCAATCGTCGCGTTCGCAGCCTTCGGCTGGCTCGGTGCGGCAGGGGCGATGATTGCGGCGTTGCTGCATAACCTGAGCACATTGCTGGTGCTGGGTAACGCCGGACGCCTACTGCGTTTTCAGGAGCCGCTACTCAAACTCAAGGACGACGTTGAGTAATCCAGTCGAATGCTCTAATTCGCGTGATCGGGGGCGAATTCAACTTTTTAGAACTGAACGCCGAATTTGTAGTCATCTAGGGTGAGGACCATCACTTTATGGGCTCACGACGGCTGGTTGGAGCGCCGCGAGTTATAGAAATCGGCTATTAAATCGATAGCCAGCTATATTTCTAAAGATGGTCTACCCTCACATCAGACGTCTGAAACAAGGGGGACTATCCATGCTCGCGCAACTTCCACCGGCCTTACAGAATCTGCAATTACCGCTTCGCTTGCGACTCTGGGACGGCCATGAATTCAATCTGGGGCCGACGCCCAGCGTCACAATTGTGGTCAAGGACCCACAAATGGTCACCCAGTTCACTCATCCAAGCCTGGACGCGCTAGGGGCAGCGTTTGTCGAGGGCAAACTGGAGCTCGAAGGTTCCATCAGCGATGTGATCCGCGTGTGCGATGAATGGACTCAGGCGTTATTGGACGAGGACGAAGGCAGTCAGCCGGTTCGTACCGTCCATGACAAGGAAACCGACGCGAAGGCGATTTCCTACCACTACGACCTTTCCAATGCGTTTTATCAACTGTGGCTCGACAGCGACATGGCGTATTCCTGCGCCTATTTCGAGACCGGCAGCGAAACACTGGAGCAAGCCCAACAAGCCAAATTCCGCCACCTGTGCCGCAAATTGCGTCTGCAACCTGGCGAATATCTGTTGGATGTCGGTTGCGGCTGGGGTGGGCTGGCGCGCTACGCCGCCCGTGAATTCGGCGCGAAAGTGTTCGGGATAACCCTGAGTAAAGAACAACTGGCCCTGGCCCGTGAGCGAGTGACCGAGGAAGGCCTCGACGATCTGGTTGAACTGCAACTGCTCGACTACCGCGATCTGCCCCAGGACGGGCGCTTCGACAAGGTGGTGAGCGTCGGCATGTTCGAGCACGTCGGCCACGCCAACCTGGCGGAGTACTGCAAGACCCTGTTCGGCGCGGTGAAAGAGGGCGGCCTGGTGATGAACCACGGGATCACCGCCAAGCACACCGATGGCCGGCCGGTGGGACGTGGTGCCGGTGACTTTATCGAGAAGTACGTGTTCCCCAATGGCGAGCTGCCGCACCTGTCGATGATCTCTGCCGAGATCAGCGAAGCAGGCCTGGAGATCGTCGATGTCGAAAGTCTGCGCCTGCACTACGCGCGTACCCTGGACCACTGGAGCGAGCGCCTGGAAGACAATCTGGAAGCCGCCTCCCGGCAGGTACCGGAGCAGGCATTGCGGATCTGGCGGCTGTACCTGGCAGGATGCGCTTATGCGTTTGCCAAGGGCTGGATCAACCTGCACCAGATCCTCGCGGTGAAAGCCCATCCCGATGGCAGCCATGAACTGCCATGGACCCGCGACGACATCTACAACCCTTAAAGAATCGGTGAAATAAGCCGGGCGATCCGCATCCCGACCTGTTGCAGGCGGTGGGTCTCCCGGCTTTCTTCTTTGGCGATTTCGTGGGCTTGGGCAAAGTCATCGTTGAGCATCTGTTCCACTTCGCCGGCAAACGCGCTGTCGACAGTCAGCAACATCACTTCGAAATTAAGCCGGAACGAACGGTTGTCCAGATTGGCGCTGCCGATGGCGCTGATTTCGCTGTCGATCAACACCACTTTCTGATGCAGAAACCCGGGCTCGTAGCGGAACACTCGCACACCGGCGCGTACCGCTTCGAAGGCGTACAGGCTGGACGCCGCGTAGACAATGCGATGATCGGGCCGTGAAGGCAGCAGCAATCGCACATCCACCCCGCGCAGTACCGCCAGCCGCAACGCCGCAAATACCGCTTCGTCGGGGATGAAATAAGGGCTGGTGATCCACACCCGTTCTGTCGCCGCATGGATAGCTTCAACAAAGAATAACGAACAGGTTTCATAGGAATCTGCCGGGCCGCTCGCCAGTAATTGGCAGAGCACGCCGTCGTCCGGGTACACGTCCGGCAAGATCAACGGGGGCAGTGTACGTGCAGCCCAGAACCAGTCTTCGGCAAAGGATTCCTGCATGCAGGCCACCACCGGTCCTCGCACTTGCACATGGGTATCGCGCCATGGCGCCAGCGGAGGTTTTTCGCCCATGTATTCGTCACCGACGTTGTGCCCGCCAACGAAACCCAACACACCGTCCACCACCACAATCTTGCGGTGGTTGCGGAAGTTCACCTGAAAGCGATTGAGCCAGCCGCTGCGCGTCGCGAAGGCTTTGACCGCTACGCCGGCATCGCGCAACGGTTGTACATAACTGTGGGGCAGGGAGTGGCTGCCGATGCGGTCGTACAATAAATAAACCGCCACGCCTTCGGCGGCTTTCTTCAGCAATAGAGTTTGCAGGCGTTGGCCAAGGCGGTCGTCGTGAATGATGAAGAACTGAATCAGTACGGCTTCTTTCGCGTTGCTGATGGCTTCAAAAATCACCTCGAAAGTGGCTTGGCCGTTGATCAGCAAACGCACTTCGTTGTTCGCCAGGCACGGCATGCGTCCGAGTTTCGGCATGGCTCTCAAGGAGGCGTAAGCGTTGGAGGCGCGGGCAGTCAGCGCTTCCTCTACCCACGGGCGCCAGTTCAGTTCGGAGATGGCCTTGCGCATTTCTTCGTTGGCTGTGCGTCGGGCCTTGATGTAACCATCGAACGTGCTGCGGCCGAACACCAGATAGGGGATGAGCGTGAGGTAGGGGATGAACAACAACGACAGGGCCCAGGCGATCGAGCCCTGAGCGGTCCGAACGGTCAACACGGCATGAACGGCGGCAATCATGCCTAACGAGTGCAGCAGTGCGATCAGATAACCGAAAACATGCGGTCCAAAATAATCCATGGGGCAGCCTTGCTCCTGAAGATTCAATGCTTAACAGACCATGTTCCGTGCAAAATGTCGCTATTTAATTGGCCCATGAACCGAAGCCCGTGGCTGACGTCTAACGGCCACTACTGATCAGGAGTTACTCGATGAACGTTCGTCTGCTGGGTTTGGCCGTGGCTTTTGGTTTGGCACTTCCTGTGGCCGCTCAGGCACAGATGCTGCAGCCAGGTTTGTGGGAATTGACCTCAAGCAACATGAAGGTCGATGACCAGAACATGCCGGATCTGCAATTGATCCTCGGCCAGCTAAAGAACCAGATGACGCCTGAACAGCGCGCGCAGCTGGAGAAGCAGGGCATCACTATGGGCGGCAAGGGGATTCGTGCGTGCCTGACGCCGGAACAGGTGAAGTCCGACAACATCCCGCTGACCGACCCGCAATCAGGCTGCAAACAGGAAATCACCGAGCGCACTGGCAACCAGTGGAAATTCCGTTTCAGCTGTCCGAAAGCGCAAGGTGCGGGCGTCGCCACTTTCCTCAGCGATCGTGAGTTCACCACCAAGGTCAACGGTACCTTCAACGCCACCGGCATCCAGCAGAAGGGTAGCCTTGATACTCGCGCTGTGTGGCTGGGGCAGGATTGCGGCACCGTTAAACCAAGAGCCTAAAAGCATCACAAGCAAGCCCGCTCCCACGCCGATCACATGTGGAAGCGGTCTTGCTCGCGAAGGCGTCCTGACAAATACCTGATGCCAGGCTGACTCCACGCTTACGGATCAAGGCTTGCTTAACGCCTCGTAAAGGGTGTTGAGGTTGTACTCGAACAGCCCGATAAAGGTGCTGGCCGGACCGCTGGTTGCAAGCGCGTCGGAGTACAACGTACCGCCAATGTGCGCGCCGCTTTCGTCGGCAATCTGCTTGAGCAAACGGGCGTCCTTGATGTTTTCCATGAACACCGCTTTGACCTTGGCCTGGCGTATCTGGGTGATCAGCGCCGCGACTTCAGCAGCCGAAGGTTCGCGTTCGGTGGAAAGCCCCTGGGGGGCCATGAAGTCAATGCCGTAGGCCTGGCCGAGATAGCCGAAGGCGTCATGGGACGTCACGATCTTGCGATTACCCGGTGGCAACGAACCGAGCTTGGCCTTGGCTTCGGCGAGCAGGGCGTAGATCTGTTTCAGGTAGGCCTGGCTGTTGCGTTCGTAGTCGCCTTTGTTCGTCGGGTCGGCGGCGATCAGCGCCTTGGTGATGTTGCCGATGTACAATTCGGCGTTGGCCAGGTTGTGCCAGGCGTGCGGGTCGGGAACGGTTTCTCCGTCCTCATCGAGGGCGCGTGGAATGACGCCGCGGCTTGCGCTGATCACCGGTGCTTTGGTCTCGGTGCTGGTCACCAATCGATCGAGCCATGGCTCAAAACCCAAGCCGTTCTTGATGATGAGCCTGGCCTTGAGCAAGGTTTTGGCATCGTCCGGAGTCGGTTCGTAGGTGTGGGCATCGGCATCCGGCCCGACCATGTTGGTGATCTGGATATGGTCGCCGCCGACCTGCCGGGTCATGTCGGCGAGGATGCTGAAGCTGGTGACCACTTGGAGTTTCTCTGCGGCAGACAATGACATCGACAGCATCAAACTGAACAGCACGAGTAAAGCGCGCATCGGGTAACACCTCATGGGGATGTGAGCAAAGGCGGGCGGCGCAACAAACCATGTACCGGCCCGAACACCACGGACAGCGCATACGAACCGCCAGCCACTAGCACGATGGCGGGGCCGCTGGGCAGCGAGTAGTAGAACGACAGCAGCAAACCGAACCACACCGAGAGGCAGCCGAGCGCAGCAGCGATGGCCATCAACACCGGCAAACGACGACTCCAGAAGCGAGAGGCGGCCGCCGGCAACATCATCAAGCCGACCACCATCAACGCGCCGATGGCTTGGAAACCGATCACCAGGTTCAGGACTACCAAGGTCAGGAATACGCCGTGCGCCAAAGGGCCGAGACGGCTGACGGTTTGCAGGAAGAGCGGGTCGAGGGTGTCCAGCAACAGCGGTCTGTAGATGAGTGCCATGGCGATCAGGCTGAACCCCGAGACCCAGAGCATGCCCGTCAGCGTCGGACCGTCGACGGCCAGCGCCGAGCCGAAGAGCAGATGAAGCAGGTCAAGACGTTTGCCGGCGATGCCCAGGATCAGCACGCCACTGGCCAGGGAAATCGGGTAGATCGCGGCGAGGCTGGCGTCTTCTCGAAGGCCAGTTCGACGGGTGATCCATGCGGCAAGTCCGGCCATGCTGAGGCCGGCACCCAGACCGCCGAGCGTCAGCGCGGGCAGGCTCAATCCGGCGAACCAGAAACCCAACGCGGCGCCGGGCAAGATGCCGTGAGCCACGGCATCGCCGATCAGACTCATGCGTCGCAGGATCAGAAACACGCCCAGTGGTGCCGTGCTGCACGCCAGGACCAATCCGCCAAGCAGTGCTCGGCGCATGAATACGAACTCGTGGAAAGGTTGCCAAAGCTGCGCGGCGGCGATCATCAGGCCACCCGCGTTTGCGGTTGTTGATGGATCAGATCGACGCTCGCCCCGAGCGTGCAGCCGCTGCTTTTGATCAGCAGGGTTTTTGGAATATGTTGGCGAACGGCAGCCAGGTCATGGCACACAATCACCAGGGTTCGGGCTTCGGCATGCCAGGCGTGGATGTGTTTCCACAACAAAGCCTGACCGAGTTCGTCGAGGGCGGCGTGGGGTTCGTCGAGCAGCAGCAACGGTGCTTCAGCAAGGCTCAAACGGGCGAGCAGGGCGCGTTGCAATTCTCCGCCAGAGAGCGCCATCAGTGGGCGATGTTCCAAGCCGTTCAGACACCAGTTTTCCAGGACTGCAGTGATGCGTTGACGGCGTACCTCTGGCGAGTGCTTGCTGCCCCAGAAACCGGCGGCCACCAATTCCTGGAGGCTGATCGGAAATTGCCGGTCGAGGTGTTGCTGCTGGGGCAAGAACGAGAGACCGCCCTTGCGTGGAACGTCCAGTATGACGCTTCCCGACAATGGCTTTTGCAGGCCGGCGATGACTTTCAACAGGCTGCTTTTACCGGAGCCGTTAGCGCCGATGACAGCCGTCAGGCTTCCTTCAGGGAGATCGAAATCCACGGCAGGTGTCAGCGGCTGGCCCGGCGCCCCCCAGCGCAATGCCTGGCAACGGATCATACGGCCTCCCAATTCCAGCGACTTTCGGCGACGGCGTCATGAGCGTGGAGGCTCTCGGCGTGGATGACTTTTAGGTGAAATGCGCTGATGCCAGGGGAGCGTTTCAGGGCGAGGTTCAAGCGTCGCGCGGCGTCTTCGCAGAACATCAGATTCTGCCCGTTGGCCAGTGCGAAGGCTTGCTCGTCGGCGCGTTTTACCGCGGTTTGAACGGCGGTGCCGAGGGCTGCTTCAGCGTCGTTGATGATCGCGATCAGCGGCAGGTCATCCAGATAATCGTCCAAGCGAACGCTTAATTTCGCGGTGCTGCGTTGGCTGTGCGGCGTCGCGACGATGCCTTTTGGCGATCCGAGCCAAGCTAAAACATCGGCGTGTTGCAGTGGCTGGTTGGCGAAGTCATCGATGAATTGCTGCTGAATCAGTTGCCGTGAGAGCGCGGCTGAACATGGGCACGTTGAGGAATAAGCGATGTCGATTTTTAGTTCCACGTGGAACATTGCGTTTTTCAGACGTGCTTCGATGCTCACTGGATAGGTCTTCCAGCCGGCCAACGGACTGATCAGTGCAGGTCTTTTAAGCAGTAAATCGACGTGAATTTTTAAGTAGGCACTGTGGGAGAGGCCGTCATGGGACTCGAGGAAATTTTGCAAAACACACCGCAACAGGGCGGGTGTCAGGTTTTCCTGTTCAAGCCTCTCCAGCGCCAGATAGAGCCGCGACATATGAATACCGCGCGCTTCTCCATCGTCGAGGCTAACGCCCGCATCGGCCTTGGCACTCAGACGTTGGCCATCGAATAAAACAGGAAGAGCAATGCCGCACATGCCCACCCACTCCAGTGGCAGGGCTTGGCGTGAGGCCTGCGCGGCGATATCCGGCAGAGTCAGCGCATTCATGAGCAGGTCCATCGTGGGAATTGATTTTACATGTTATGTTATTACATTAAAATCAACCATGCCTTTTTCATGAACGGTCTTTCATCAAGCCCGGCCCTCTGATCGGGCATCCCTTGTGAGGAACACCTGATGCCCAATCGTCTCCCCGTGACCGTCCTGTCGGGATTTCTCGGCGCCGGTAAAAGCACGCTACTCAACTATGTACTGCGCAATCGCGACAACCTGCGAGTCGCGGTAATCGTCAACGATATGAGCGAAATCAACATTGATGGCAGCGAGGTCCAGCGCGATGTCAGTTTGAATCGTGCCGAAGAAAAACTCGTGGAAATGAGCAACGGCTGTATCTGCTGCACCTTGCGCGAAGACTTGCTGGAAGAGGTCAGCAAGCTCGCCAGGGACGGTCGTTTTGATTACTTGTTGATCGAATCCACCGGCATTTCCGAACCGCTGCCTGTCGCGGAAACCTTTACCTTCCGCGACGAAGACGGGCAGAGCCTGGCGGACATAGCCCGGCTCGATACCATGGTCACTGTCGTCGACGGCATGAACTTCCTGCTCGACTACCAGGCCGCCGAGGGTCTCGCCTCCCGAGGTGAAACATTGGGCGAGGATGATGAGCGCTCGATCACTGACCTGCTGATCGAGCAAGTCGAATTTGCCGACGTGATCCTGGTCAGCAAGATCGACTTGATCAGCAGCAGTGAACGCCAGGAGCTGATTGCAATCCTCAAGCGGCTCAATGCCCAGGCGGAAATCATCCCGATGGTCATGGGCGAAATCCCTCTGGAAAAGATCCTCAATACCGGCCGTTTCGACTTCGACAAAGCCGCTCAGGCACCGGGATGGTTGCAGGAATTACGTGGCGAGCATGTAGCGGAAACCGATGCATACGGCATCGCCTCCACCGCTTACCGAGCACGCCGCCCGTTTCACCCGCAGCGCTTTTTCAGCTTCATCGACCGCCCGTGGGTGAACGGCAAACTGCTGCGCTCCAAAGGGTTTTTCTGGCTGGCGAGCAAGCACATGGATGCCGGTAGCTGGTCTCAGGCCGGCGGCTTGATGCGCCACGGATTCGCCGGGCGCTGGTGGCGTTTCGTGCCGAAAACACAGTGGCCGCAGGACGAGGAAAGCACCACCGGGATCATGGAAAACTGGACGGCCACGACCGGTGATTGCCGTCAGGAACTGGTGTTCATCGGGCAAAACATCGACTTTGCCCAACTCACCGCCGAACTCGACGATTGCCTGCTGACCGATGCTGAAATGGCGTTGGGTGTCGAGAGCTGGCGACTGCTGCCGGACCCGTTCGGCCCTTGGCATGAAGAGGCCGCCTGATGCTCATATTGAACCCTGTGAGAGCGGGCTTGCCCGCGAAGGCGTCCTTTCGAACAACACATCAACACCACGGCTCAACCCCCGAGGCGCTGGCCAAAATCCTCGAAGACGACATAAACCTGGCCGTCTGGAACCGCCAACTTCCGGTACACATCGCCGATTTCGGCAGCTTGCTGCTGTCCCTCAACGAACCATTGGCCGAAGCGCTGTCGCTGGACATGCGAAGCGACGAAGCCGAACCCAATCTCCAGGGATTGGCCTCAGGCTTCAGCGATCTTGAAGGCTACGAAGGCTTCATCGCCGACGTTTCCTGGCTAGTCAGCGCCTTCGCCTGCCTGCTGGGCGCCAAGCGCATAGGCCTGCGCCTGCGGGCTCTGGACAAGGCCATGTGCCCGCGCTTCCACGTCGATCACGTGCCGGTGCGCTTGATCACCACGTACGCCGGAATCGGCAGTCAGTGGCTGAAGGAGGGAGCCATGGCGCGTCGACAACTGGGCAAACCAGATGCCGAACCCCAGGACGATTCGCTGATCCAGCAGATCGCCAGCGGCGATGTAGCGCTGCTCAAGGGTGAGAAATGGCACGGCAACGAAGGGTTTGGCCTGATCCATCGCTCACCACACCTCGCGCCGGGTGAGCGCCGTTTAATCCTGACCCTCGACTGGCTCAGCTAGGCTCAAGGCTTGAGCCAGGTGCCCTGGCTCTGCGCTTCACAAAACGGCTTCAAATACGCCGCATCGGTGGCCACACCGTAATAGTGAATATCCTGACGGTAAGGCATATTGGCGACTTGGGCGTTGCTGCATACGCCGAACGCACCGCTTGGGCATTGGTCGACGTACTGCACCTCGACTTTCTGCCCTGGAAGGTTTGGCTGGCAAAAGCCGTCGGTGAAGAGTTTTTCCGGGATGTTGCGGTTCTGCTGGCAGACTTTTACGTCGATTCGCGCCCCCGTACTATGTACTACACACGCCTGTGCCAACGCTTCGCCGGAGCAGAGCGCCAAGAGCAACGGCAATCCCATCAACCGCATCCTTTACCTCCTCAGAAATCATCGACCATGTTGCAGAACATTCCCACTCACGTCATTGCTGGCCCATTGGGCTCCGGCAAGACCAGCCTGATCAAGAACTTGCTGATGCAGCGGCCGGTCGGCGAGCGCTGGGCGGTGCTGATCAACGAATTCGGCCAGATCGGCCTCGACGCTGCGCTGCTGACCCAGGACGCCGATGGTATCGCACTGGGTGAAGTGGCCGGAGGCTGCTTGTGCTGCGTCAACGGTGCGCCGTTTCAGATCGGCCTCGGACGGTTGCTGCGCAAAGCGCGGCCGGATCGGCTGTTCATCGAGCCTTCGGGGTTGGGACATCCGGCACAGTTGCTGAAACAGTTGAATGAAGCACCTTGGGTAGGCGTACTGGCAGTACAGCCCTGCGTATTAGTGCTGGATGCCCAAGCCCTCGCTGTCGGCAAAGCGCTGCCCGATTCGCAACAGGAAGCGTTGAGTAGCGCGGGTTTGTTGCTGCTGAACAAGGCGGAAGGTCTCGACGACAATGATCGACAGCGAATCGCCGCGCGGTTGCCTGCTTGTCCTCTGTTTTGGACGCAGCAGGCGCGGTTGCCGTTGAGCGAGTTACCGGGTCTTGGCGTTCAGGCAGTGGCGGGTGTGGATAACTTTATTGCGCCTAAGGGGGTGGCGCAGATGCCGGCCGTCTGGACTGATCCTGCACTGCCGATTTGCTTGAGCCAGGAGCAGGAGGGAGGCTGGAGCATTGGCTGGCGTTGGCATCCGAGCCAGACATTCGATACCGCGCTGATTGGGCGGTGGCTTGAAGGTCTTGCATGGCGGCGGGCGAAGCTGGTTATCCACAGCGCCGAGGGTTGGGTTTCGGCTAATGCGGTGGATAACTCGGAGTTGAGTTGGCAGGCGAGTGAGTGGCGGCGGGATTCGCGGGTTGAGCTGATCTTTAGTGAGCCGCAGGATGTTGAATTACTGCAGAAAGGCTTGGCGGGTTGCCGGAATTAAGAGAATTAGTGAGTTATCGTGTGGTTTTTGAGGGCCTTTTCGCGGGCAAGCCCGCGAAGGGTTCTAACTGGCTGACATCAACCTTACGGCCGCCACTTGGTATGTTCCTGCCGCCACTGGCTCAACTCGATCACCTCGGCGCGAGGCTTGGCCACGTCGACCACCGGCGGAGTGTCGTCGTGTGGCATTGGGTAGGGCGCCAGCTCGATTTGCGCACTGTGGGCGCCGAACTGGGTGATGGTGCCGGTGTGACGGGTTTCGCCGGTCACGGTAAATTCAAAGTTATACACACGGGCCAGGCGTCGCCGGCCACTGGCATCTTTGATAAACGCGATTTTTTTCAGCGCCACGTTGCCATCCAGCAACTCGATGCCAAGCTTGCTGCAATGCTGCTTGACCCGCTCCAGCGCGCGTTCGCGCAAGCCGTGGTTGTGCCATAGCCACGCGCCGCCCGTGGCGAACAGCATCAGCACGAAGATATTTCCGAGGGTCAGCATCAACAGGTTGCTCCAACAAGATAGTGTCAGCTTAACTGCGTCGCCGGTCTGTCGTACAGGCTGCGTTTAGTCGCATACTGCGCGGCTCGAATTTCAATCGTTTTACGGAAAACTCACCGCATGAAACGTACGCCCCATCTGCTCGCCATCCAGTCCCACGTGGTGTTCGGCCACGCCGGCAACAGCGCCGCGGTTTTCCCGATGCAGCGGGTCGGGGTGAATGTCTGGCCGCTCAACACCGTGCAGTTCTCCAACCACACCCAATACGGGCAGTGGGCCGGTGAGGTGCTGGCCCCGCACCAGATTCCCGAGCTGGTCGAAGGCATCGCTGCGATCGGCGAGCTGGGCAACTGCGATGCGGTACTGTCCGGTTACCTCGGCAGCGCAGCGCAGGGACGGGCAATTCTGTCGGGCGTGGCGCGGATCAAGTCGATGAATCCCAAAGCGCTCTATCTGTGTGACCCGGTGATGGGCCATCCGGAAAAAGGTTGCAGCGTGCCAGCGGAAGTCAGCGATTTCCTGTTGCAGGAAGCGGCTGCCGTGGCGGACTTCATGTGCCCGAACCAGTTGGAACTGGACAGCTTTTCCGGGCGCAAGCCGCAATCGCTGTTCGACTGCCTGGCCATGGCGCGAGCGCTGCTGGCGCGCGGTCCGAAGGCGGTGCTGGTCAAGCATCTGGACTATCCCGGCAAACCGTCGGACGTCTTCGAGATGTTGCTGGTGACGGCCGAGGAAAGCTGGCATTTGCGCCGTCCGCTGTTGGCGTTTCCGCGTCAGCCGGTGGGTGTCGGCGACCTGACCTCCGGACTGTTTCTGGCGCGTGTGCTGTTGGGCGACAGCTTGGTGGCAGCATTCGAGTTCGCCGCGTCGGCGGTGCATGAAGTGCTGCTGGAAACCCAGGCATGTTCCAGCTATGAGCTGGAACTGGTGCGGGCTCAGGACCGGATTGCCCATCCGCGGGTGCGGTTCGAGGCGACAGCGATCAGCCTCTGAGTCCCGGGTTGTACCCATTCGCGAGCAAGCCCGCTCCCACACTGGATCTCCTGTGAACACAAAATATGTGTACGACAGAGGCCTAATGTGGGAGCGGGCTTGCTCGCGAAGTCTATCTAACGAACGACATCAAGCTTACTGAACAGCTCAGGCGTCGCCCTTGATTTCCTGATAGCGCTTTTCCAGTTCCTGACGAATCTGCCGACGCTGCTGGGCCTGCATGAAACGGCGCTTGTCTTCGCTGTTCTGCGGTTGCAGGGGCGGTACGGCGGCGGGTTTGCGGCTGTCATCCACCGCGACCATGGTGAAGAAGCAGCTGTTGGTGTGGCGCACCGAGCGCTCGCGAATGTTCTCGGTCACCACCTTGATGCCCACCTCCATGGAGGTGTTGCCGGTGTAGTTGACCGAGGCCAGGAAGGTCACCAGTTCGCCGACATGAATCGGCTCGCGAAAAATCACCTGATCCACCGACAGGGTCACCACGTAGCGGCCGGCATAACGGCTGGCACAGGCATAGGCCACTTCGTCGAGGTACTTGAGCAGGGTACCGCCGTGGACATTGCCAGAGAAGTTGGCCATGTCGGGGGTCATCAATACCGTCATAGACAGCTGGGCATTTCCGGGTTCCATAGCATTCTCACGGTTCAAGGCAGGGTTTCGGGTACGCACCTCTGCGGATGCCTGGTCGGTTTTTTCAAACCACAGTTATCGGGACGCCGGGCGGGTGGTCGCCGTCACGCCGGATCGATCTGTTTCCATATATTGCACCGCCTTTCTGCCGGAAGTCGCGGTGTTACCCTTCAAAAGCCCACCTCAAGGTCAATTCCTACGCGGAAAGCGGATTTTTTACTTTGCTCGATCAGACCTTTCCCGCGTCTGCCACCTGAGCAATGTCACCCAAGGAGCCCACACCATGCATGCCATCAGTTTTATTCAGGATCTGGCGGTGATCATGTTGGTTGCGGGTGTGGTGACCGTGCTGTTTCATCGCTTCAAACAACCCGTGGTGCTGGGGTACATCGTCGCCGGCTTCATTATCGGCCCGCACACGCCGCCGTTCGGCCTGATTCACGACGAAGAAACCATCAAGACCCTCGCCGAACTCGGGGTGATTTTCCTGATGTTTTGCCTGGGCCTGGAATTCAGCTTGCGCAAACTGTTCAAGGTCGGCGCTACGGCGTTTATCGCGGCGTTCCTGGAAATCGTGCTGATGATCTGGATCGGCTACGAAATCGGCCGCTGGTTCGACTGGAACACCATGGACTCGCTGTTCCTCGGCGCGATCCTGGCGATTTCCTCGACCACCATCATCGTCAAGGCGCTCAACGACCTGAAGATGAAAAACGAGCGCTTTGCCCAGCTGATCTTCGGCGTGTTGATCGTCGAGGACATCCTCGGCATTGGCATCATCGCCTTGCTGTCGAGCATCGCAGTCAGTGGCACGGTGAGTTCCGGCGAAGTGTTTTCCACGGTCGGCAAGCTCTCGCTGTTCATGATCGTTGCACTGGTCATTGGCATTCTATTGGTGCCACGCCTGCTGGCCTACGTGGCCAAATTCGAAAGCAACGAGATGCTGCTGATCACCGTGTTGGGCCTGTGTTTTGGCTTCTGCCTGCTGGTGGTCAAACTTGAATACAGCATGGTCCTTGGCGCCTTCTTGATTGGCGCGATCATGGCCGAGTCCCGGCAATTGCTGAAGATCGAGCGATTGATCGAGCCGGTTCGCGACCTGTTCAGTGCGATCTTCTTCGTCGCTATCGGGCTGATGCTTGATCCGATGATCCTGCTGCAATACGCCTGGCCGATCGCGGTGATCACTGTGGCGGTAGTACTCGGCAAGATGTTTTCCTGCGGGCTCGGCGCCTTTATCGCTGGCAATGACGGACGCACTTCGCTGCGAGTCGGGATGGGTCTGTCGCAGATTGGTGAATTCTCTTTCATCATTGCGGCGCTGGGCATGACGCTGCAGGTCACCAGCAACTTCCTCTATCCGGTGGCCGTGGCCGTTTCCGTGATCACCACGCTGCTGACGCCCTATCTGATCCGCGCCGCTGACCCACTATCGATCAAACTGGCAGCGGTGATGCCGCAGCGGTTGGGGCGTGTGTTGGGCATGTACGGCGAATGGCTACGCAGCATCCAGCCGCAGGGCGAGGGCGCGCTGCTGGCGTCGATGATCCGGCGGATTTTGTTGCAAGTCGGGGTCAATCTGGCGCTGGTGATTGCGATTTTCTTTTCGGGCGCGTACTTCGCCGAGCGCATGTCCACGTACTTGCAGGGCTGGATCAGCGACCCGAGCTGGCAGAAAGCGTTGATCTGGGGTGGGGCGTTGCTGTTGTCGCTGCCGTTCCTGATCGCCGCCTATCGCAAGCTCAAGGCGCTGTCGATGCTGTTGGCGGAGATGGGCGTGAAGCCGGAGATGGCCGGCCGTCACACACAGCGAGTGCGCCGGGTGATCGCTGAAGTGATCCCGATTCTCTCGTTGTTGGTGATTTTCCTGCTGTTGGCAGCCTTGTCGGCCAGTATTCTGCCGACCAACAAGTTGCTGGTGCTGATCGTCGTGGTCGCGGCCGCCGTGGCAGCGCTGCTTTGGCGCTGGTTCATCCGTGTGCACACGCGGATGCAGGTGGCCTTGCTGGAAACCCTGGACAACCACAAGGATGCGTCCGGTCACTGACATAACACCTGTAGCAGCCTTCGGCAGCTGCTACAAAGTCGGGGATACGATAAATCAGCTTTCCAGCCAGACGTCCCGCGCCCAGTGCCATACCGATTCCCAGGTTTCTTCGGCAATCAGTTCTTCTTCGGCCAGCCACAGCACCACAGTGCCATCCTCTTCTACCAGGTAGTAGTTATCACCGTCCTGGCAGATCGGAATCATGCTGCGATCAACCCCGGCATCCCAGGCGTTGGCGGCAACTTCTGGCAGGTAGGTGTGAGATTGCGGGTCGGTGACGGTCACTGGTTCGAGGCTGCCGTAGACCACGTCGCTGACGGTCAGCAAAAATTCTCTGAAGACAAACGGGATGTCGATGAACAGCTGTTCTTCGATTTCCACCAGTTGATCTTCGTCAGGCAACTCCAAGGGGACCGGTACCGGTTCGTTGGCTTCACGCAGTTGTTCGATGATTTCTTCCACGTCCGGGATCCTCTTGCTTGATGGCGCGGTTTAGTTGGGGCGGTTTATACAGTAGCTCGCTATAGATGCAACCGCGAAATAGAAAACCCCGGCCGAGGCCGGGGTTTTTATTACAAGGTAACTTAGCGCAGAGGGGATCAGCCGTTCTGGCGGATACCGGCGACCAGCCAAGGCTGGTTTTCGCCTTGTGGGCGTTCCATGTTCCAGCTTTCGCTGAACACTTCGCCCTGATCGAAACGCGAGGTCTTCGACACGCCGCTGAAGGTCAGGGTGGCGATGGTCTTGTCGGCGCGATCATCCACACCGTCCAGTTGTACATTGAGGTTATCAATGTAGGTGGACTGGAAACCTTCGCCCAGGTCGGCACGTTCGCGCTTGAGGAACTCCAGAAGCTGTGGGGTCACGAACTCGGAGATTTTGTCCATTTCGTTGGCATCCCAGTGCTGCTGCAGGGACTGGAAGTGGTTGCGGGCCGCTTCAATGAAGTTCTTTTCATTGAACCAGGCCGGCGCATTGATCACCGGACGAGCGGCAGCCGGGGCTGCAGAACCACCGAAGATCGAACCCATGCCTGCTGGCTTCTGCTCGAACACTTCACGCTGCATCGGCGCGCCGGCTGGAGCCAGGTGCTCCTGCTGCTTGCGACGACGAGCGGCGATGAAACGGAAGACCAGGAAGGCGATGACCGCCATGATCAGGATGTCGAAGATCTGCATACCCTCGAAGCCGCCGCCCATGAACATGGAGGCCAACAGGCCACCGGCCGCGATACCGGCCAGAGGGCCGAGCCAGCGCGAAGCACCGCCGGCTTTTGCAGCAGTGCCAGCGGCACCGGCCGCACCCGCAGTGGCAGCAGCGCCGCCTGCGGCAGAAGAAGGAGCCATTTGGCTGGTCTGGTGAGTCGGCGCAGCGCCGGAGCTCTTGCCGCCACCAAAGCGCTTGGCGTTGGCGTCGAGGCTCATCGTCAGGCCGATGCACAACGCCATGGCGATGCTAAGAAAACGTTTCATAAAGGGAATTCCCATTTGTGGAAGGCACGCGCGCCATGTTGCACAGCTGAAGTGTTACTGGCTAGCGGCAGAGTGTTTCGGGCTTTTGCCTGACAGGTTGCGTTCAGCTTCAGTCAGCGCCAAAAGGCCTGTTAACTTTGGTCTGTAGGATGAATGAATAAGTTCTGTAGGAGGGCTGCCTAGCGGCGCAGCGCCAGCAGGACCACGCCGGCTGTGATCAGGCCGATTCCGCCCCATTGGCGCAGGTCGAGCCGTTCTCCCAGCAGGATCACGCCCAGTACCGCCACAAGCACCACGCTGAGCTTGTCGACTGGGGCGACAATCGAGGCCGGGCCAAGTTTCAGCGCCCGGAAATAGCAAATCCACGATGCACCGGTGGCAAGACCCGACAGCAGCAGGAATAAATAGCTCTTGGCGGAGATAGATCCTAATGACTGATATTGGCCCGTCGCGTACAAAATCAAGGCCAGGCTGACCAAAACCACCACGGTGCGCAGCAGGGTGGCAAAGTCGGAATTGACGTTTTCGATGCCGACTTTGGCAAAGATCGCGGTCATCGCGGCGAAAACCGCCGACATCAGGGCCCAGAATGTCCAGGAAGCAAAGAAGCCTGAGCCCATGATTTTTCCTTTGGTCAGCGCTTAACCCTGTGGGAGCGGGCTTTAGATCGCTTCCAGCTTCGCGTAGCCGAGCATCAGCCACTTGCTGCCTTCGCTGAAATTCACCTGCACCCGAGCCTGGGCCCCGGCGCCTTCGAAGTTCAGGATCACGCCGTCGCCGAACACCGAATGCCGCACGGCCTGGCCGAGGCTGAACCCGGTGTCCGGAATCTCGCTGCCGCCAAACAGGCTGCTGGAACTCTGCTGCTGGCCACCGCCGAACGGACGACTGACGCTGTTGGACAGCCGCACTTCCTGGATCAAGCCTTTCGGCACTTCCCGTACGAAACGCGACACCTTGTTGTAGGTTTCGCTGCCGTACAGGCGTCGGGTTTCAGCATAGGTCATCACCAGGTTTTGCATGGCGCGGGTGATGCCGACGTAGGCCAGGCGACGCTCTTCCTCGAGCCGGCCAGGTTCTTCCAGGCTCATCTTGTGCGGAAACAGGCCTTCTTCCATACCCACCAGGAACACGTACGGGAACTCCAGGCCCTTGGCGCTGTGCAGGGTCATCAGCTGAATGCTGTCTTCGTGCTCGTCGGCCTGAGTGTCCCCGGCCTCCAGCGACGCATGACCGAGGAAGGCTGCCAGCGGCGTCAGGTCTTCGTCTTCTTCAGCGTTTTCGAAGTTGCGCGCGGCGCTGACCAGTTCCTCAAGGTTTTCTACCCGGGCCTGGCCTTTCTCACCTTTTTCCGCTTCGTGGTAGGCGATCAGCCCGGACTGCTCGATGACGGTCTGGGTCATCAGGTGCAGCGGCATGTCCATGCACTTGGCGGCGAGGTTCTCGATCAACTCGATAAACGCCCCGAGCGCGCCGGCGGCACGGCCCGTCAGGCCTTTATTGGCCACCAGTTGACGCATCGCTTCCCACATCGACACATCGCTGTGGCGCGCGTGGTCGCGAATCGCTTCGACGGTTTTTTCACCGATGCCCCGGGCTGGAACGTTGATCACCCGCTCCAGCGCCGCATCATTGCCACGGCCTTCCAACAAACGCAGGTAGGCCATGGCGTTCTTGATTTCCGCCCGCTCGAAGAAGCGCTGGCCGCCATAGATGCGATACGGAATGCGCTCGCGCAACAAGGCTTCTTCCAGAACGCGCGATTGGGCGTTGGAGCGGTACAAAATCGCGATATCGCTGCGAGCCAAGCCCGTTTTCAGCGCGCTTTCGATGGTTTCGACAACATAACGCGCTTCATCGTGTTCATTGAACGCGGCGTACAGGTTGATCGCTTCGCCTTCGCCACCCTCGGTCCACAGCTCTTTGCCCATGCGCCCGGTGTTATTGGCGATCAAGGCGTTGGCGGCCTTGAGGATCCCGGCGGTGGAGCGATAGTTCTGCTCCAGGCGAATGGTTTCGGCGTCCGGGAAGTCGTCGGAGTACTGATAGATGTTTTCGATTTTCGCGCCACGCCAGCCGTAGATCGACTGATCGTCGTCGCCCACCACCATCAGGCTGTCGCCGCCCTTGGCCAGCAAACGCAACCAGGCGTACTGCACGGCGTTAGTGTCCTGGAACTCGTCCACCAGAATGTGCCGGAAGCGCTTTTGATAGTGCGCCAGCAGGCCCGGGTGATCGCGCCACAGGTCGAGCGCGCGCAACAGCAGCTCGGAGAAGTCGATGACGCCGGCGCGCAGGCACGCCGCCTCGTAGGCTTCATAGATGTTGCGCATGGTCGCCAGGAACAGGTCGCCGCTGGCTTGAATGTGTTTTGGACGCAGACCTTCGTCTTTCTGCCCATTAATGAACCATTGGGCCTGACGGGCCGGCCAGCGTTGCTCATCCAGGCCCAGCTCGCGGATCACCCGCTTGACCAGCCGTTGCTGGTCGTCACTGTCGAGAATCTGGAAGGTCTGGCTCAGGCCGGCTTCCTGCCAGTGCGCCCGCAGCAAGCGGTGCGCCAAGCCGTGGAAGGTGCCGACCCACATGCCGGCCGGGTTGATACCCATCAGCTGCTCGATGCGATGACGCATCTCCGCAGCGGCCTTGTTGGTGAAGGTCACCGACAGGATGGAGTGGGGCGAGGCGTTTTCGACCTGGATCAACCAGGCGATACGGTGCACCAGCACTCGGGTTTTACCGGAACCAGCACCGGCCAGGACCAACTGACGACCCACGGAGGCAGCTACGGCCTGGCGTTGGGCATCGTTGAGGGAGTTCAGCAGAAGGGAGAGATCATCGCGCATCGGGGCATTCTAGGGGGCGGCGCCACACCGGGCAAACCCCGCATCGCTTTAGCCGATGAAAGATAGTTGGAGGACGACCGGTCGGTCACTGGCTGCAAGCGTTGGCGGGCCTCACTTGGCTGCTTTTACACGGGCTGGGGTAGTCAAGACTTTCGTCTACTTTATGACTTGGGGCAGTTTGGTCCGGGCACTGGCTTGTGTATGCTCCGTCGACGTTTCGGGCTCATGCTCATCATTATAAGAACAAGAACATTGCCTATGACCCTCAGCTCCGACCTGTCGGGCCCCACTGTGGAGCCCCGGGTTATCCGTAAACAGTACGCTATGGAAATGGCGGTTGAACGCACGCGCCTGCTTTACCAGGGCTCGCTGCTGCCCACGCTCTTCATGTTGATCAATGGTCTGGTCTGCGCCGGGTTGCTCTGGAGTCCGCAGCGCTACTTCCTGGTCAGCGTCTGGCTGGTGTGGTTGTTATCGCTGGTGGCGCTGCGGGTGATTCAGGTGGCGGCCTTCGATTCCGCGATCCCCAACCGGCAGGCCCATCCGATCTGGCGTCGCATGTTTCTGCTCGGCTCAGGTCTCACCGGCCTGACCCTGGCCGGTGCCGGCATTGCGCTGGCCCCGGCAGACAACTTCATGCAGCAAGCCTGGGTGTTCGGCCTGATCGGCGCCGCGGCCCTCTCGGCCAGCGTTGCCTACGCCGTCAGCCTGCCAGCCTTCCTGTCCTTTACCTTGCCCTGTCTGTTGCCGGCCATTGGCTATCTGTTCTGGGGCGGCGATGAGCAGGGGCAGGGTTGGGGCTGGTTCGGCCTGATTCTGCTCGGCGCATTGAGCGTCGTCGCCTGGCAAGTCAACCGATTGATCGATAGCGGGCTGTTGCGGCGGTTCCAGAATCAGGCGCTGATCGAGCATTTGCAGCAAGCGCAAAACTGCAGCGACCAGCTCAATCAAAAGCTGGCCAAGGAAATCGACCAGCGTCGTCGTGCTGAAGACGAACTGCGTGAAATTCAGATCGGTCTGGAAAGCCGTGTCGCCCAGCGCAGCCTGGAACTGGACGCCGCTAATCAGGCGCTGAGCAAAAGTGAAGCGCGTCTGGCGCTGGCGTTGAAGGCCAGTGAACTGGGCTTGTGGGACTGGAACCTGCAAACCGATGAAGTCCATCACACTCAGCTTCAGGAGCTGTTCGGCCTGGAGCCGGACTACGTGACGGCGATGCTGCGCCACCTCAAACCACGCCTGCACCCCGAGGACTTGCCAGCACTGAAGCGCGCGCTGGTCGAGCATTTGAAGGGGCGCACCGAGGATTACCAGATCGAATACCGCGTGCGCCATGGTGACGGTCATTGGGTCTGGATTGAAGACCGCGGCCGAGCGGTTGAGCGCAGCGAAAATGGGCGGGTGATACGCATGGTCGGTACCCGCCGCGACATCAGTGCCAGCAAAAGCCTGGAAGCACAGCGGCAACTGGCGGCGACCGTTTTTGAAGCGGCCAGCGAAGGCATCGTGATTTTCGACCCCAACTACGCGCTGATCGCGGTCAATCAAGCCTTTAGCCGGGTCACTGGCTATGACATCGAAGACATGCTCGGGCGCAACGTGGTCGAGTTGCCGTGCAGTCGCGATGCCCGTCGACACTACGGGGCGATTCATCAGGCGCTGGAACAGCACGGCAGCTGGCAGGGCGAACTGGTGGAAACCCGCAAGAATGGCGAGTTGTATCCGCAGCTGTTGCAACTGAATATGGTGCGTGATGCTCGGGGAAACGTGAGCCATATCGTGGGCTTCTTCGCCGATCTGTCGGCTCGGCGCGAATCCGAAGAGCGCATGCGCTACTTGACTCATTACGACGAACTGACCGGCCTGGCCAACCGTTCGCTGTTCCGCGAACGGTTGAACGAGGCTCATCAGCGAGTGCGCCAGGGCGTCCACCGCAGCCTCGCGTTGCTGCACATCAATCTGGATCGCTTCAAACTGCTCAACGACAGCCTCGGCCATGAAATCGCCGACCAGCTGTTGCAGAAAATGGCCCGGCGGCTGGTCAACGCGCTGCCTGAGGCGGACACCATTGCACGGTTGTCCGGCGATGAGTTCGCGGTGTTGTTCAACGCCTACGGCAACCTCTCAAGCCTGGCGCGGGTGGCGACACGCTTGTCCAGCAAGCTGCGCTTGCCAGTGACCGTCGATGGCCATGAACTGGTGGTCAGTGCGTCCATGGGCATCAGCCTGTTGCCGGACAATGCGCGGGAGATTTCGGCGTTGGTCAGCCAGTCGAACATGGCCATGCAGCATGCCAAGCATTTGGGTGGCAACAATTTCCAGTTCTACACCGACAGCTTGCAAGCCAGCACGCTGGAGCGTTTGCAGCTGGAAAACCAGCTGCGCAAAGCCATCGAAGAGAAGCAGTTGAAGGTGTTTTACCAGCCGAAACTGTGCCTCGCCACGGGTCGGCTGAATGCCGCCGAGGCGCTGGTGCGCTGGGATCATCCGACCCTGGGCCAAGTGCCGCCGGGAGATTTCATCGGGCTGGCCGAGGAAACCGGGTTGATCGGCCCTATTGGCGAGTTCGTATTGCGTCAGGCCTGCTGGCAAGCGTGCGAATGGCAACGCCAAGGGCTGGCGCCGATTCGGGTGTCGGTCAATCTGTCTGTGCATCAACTGCGTCAGGGCAAACTGGTCAGTCTGGTACGCCAGGTGCTGGAAGAAACCGGCCTGGCGCCGCACTACCTTGAGCTGGAACTCACTGAAAGCCAGTTGCTGGACAGCGTCGAGCACATCATCGCGACGTTCCAGCAGTTGCGCGATCTGGGGGTAAAACTGGCCATCGATGATTTCGGCACCGGCTATTCGTCCCTGAGCTACCTCAAGCGTATTCCGGTGGATTACGTGAAGATTGACCAGGCGTTTATCCGCGGTCTGGGCGAGGGCAGCGTGGACACGGCCATCACTCGGGCGATAATTGCCATGGCGCATGGCCTGTCGTTGAAAGTGGTAGCGGAAGGGGTAGAGCGGGCAGAGCAGCTTGAGTTTCTGAAGGCCGAACACTGCGATGAGGTGCAGGGGTATTTGATCAGCCGGCCGATTGAGGCGGATGGGCTGGCAGCTCTGCTACGAGAGCAGGGCGCGGACTGAGCGCGGGGGAAACTTCCCGTCAGATTTTGTAGTGGTCTGACGGGAAGCCTTGAAGCGATATGCTGTTAGTTGGTAATCAGCACTTTATCAATATGGTGCAGCAACTTACCTTCGTAGAAAATACTGACGCCAGTGACGTTGGAGTCGCCCAGTACTTTATATTCAACCCGTTTGTCCGTTTCAACCTGCAACGAGATCTCATTGGAATTTTCAAGTTTCAACTCCAGACGCAGATCAAAGGATTTGTCTTGAATTGCACTCATTTCCAGTTTTGGCGTAAGGCCCGTGTGGGCTACGGTCACGGTGCCAAAGGTGCGGAAAGAAGGTGCAACGGGCATGCGGTCGATTTGTGCGGTCCAGTCTTTGGTTTTAATGCTCATAGTGTGTAACTCCTTTAAGTTAAGTGATGTTGCTTCCTGCCCGAGCAATATACCCAACTAAATTTATTTGTGGTGGGTGTATACGGTTTGCATTTGTAAAGTTGTATGTTTAATGTTGTTAATCGCTTGGCAACTAACAAGAGAAACTTAAAGTGATTCGCCAAGTTGCCGTTATTACCCTGAAGGGCGTGAATCGATGACTCGCCCTAGCACAGACAATGAGCGCTACATCGAGCGCGCGCACCTGTAGTCGAGGGATATGGTTACGCATTGAGCAGGCAAAAAGCCGATTCATGTAGTATAACTACAAGCTTGCTACATCCCCGGCACCTGCCAATAACAAAGAGTCCAGCCCCTTGAATCTGCTGCAACACATCGCCCAGTCACGCCACCTGTTACGCAAGTCGGAGCTCAAGGTCGCCGATCACGTGCTGCTTGACCCAGCGGCGGTGATGCACAGCTCCATGGCCGACCTGGCCCACAGCGTGGGCATCAGCGAGCCGACTATCGTGCGGTTTTGCCGTGCCATTGGTTGTTCCGGTTTCCAGGATTTGAAGTTGAAGCTGGCGCAGAGCCTTGCGGCTGGCGCGAGCTTCGGTCAGTTCGCGATCCATGAAGACGATTCGGTGGCTGACTACAGCCTGAAAATCTTCGACACCACTTTGCACACGCTGATGGAGGTTCGCGAGAAGCTCGATCCCGTGGAGTTGCAGCGGGCGGTGTCGCTCATGTCCCAGGCCCAGCGTGTCGAGTTCTATGGCTTTGGCGCCTCGGGCGCGGTGGCGGCGGACGCCCAGCATAAATTCTTCCGTTTGTTGCTGACCGCTGCGGCGTACTCCGATCCGCACATGCAGGCCATGTCGGCGGTAACGTTGAAGCCCACTGACGTGGCGATCTGTATTTCCCAGTCCGGGCGTTCCAAGGATTTGTTGATCACCGCGAATCTGGTGCGTGAAAGCGGCGCTTCGCTGATCACGCTGTGCCCGAGCCAGACGCCGTTGGCGGAGCTATCGACCGTCAACCTGGCGATCGATGTGCACGAAGACACTGAAATCTACACGCCGCTGACCTCGCGTATCGCCCACCTGGTGGTGATCGACGTGTTGGCGATGGGCGTGGCCATGGCGCGCGGGCCGAGCCTGGTCAATCACCTCAAGAGCGTCAAACGCAGCCTTCGCAGTTTGCGCTTGTCGCCCAAATCGGTGAAAGCGCTGGACGACTGACGTCGTCGTAAGGTCGTTCCGACCTTAATCGCGAGCAGGCTCGCCCCCACATTTGATCGCGTTCTCCTGTGGGAGCGAGCCTGCTCGCGAAGGCGTCTTCATCAGCGCCGAATATTCACATCCCTGTAACCCACCCGCCGCCAAACCGTCATCCCCGACGTTCATCGTGTAACTCCCGTACTCGCCTTGGGAGACTCGAAATGGCCCAGCCCTACGAAGAACGCAACAGCGCTGTCAGAACCCGCCGTCAGCAAGAAGACCAGCGCCGCATGGAATTTCGCCGCGCTATCGAAGATCGCTGCGAACGCCGTCAGCTTTTGGCCGAGATTGGTGATTTTCCTGAGTTGGAACTCAATTACTGGCAGGCAGCGCCGGCAACTTCCCGTCGAAACGCTCAACCAGCGCGCTGATCTGCACCCGTTCGCTGCGAATAAACGCAAGGAACGCGTGCGCCACCGGTGACAGCCGTTTAGCCTTGGCCTGCACCAGGCACCAGCTGCGGTACAGCGGCAGCTCTTCGACCGGCAGTTCGATCAGCCCACCGGTCGCCAATTCAAGGTTCAGGGCGTGGCGTGTCAACAGCGCCACGCCCAGACCCGCCACCACACATTCACGCTGAGCTTCGGCAGACGAGACTTCCTGGGTCTGGTTGAAGTGCACGCGTTTCTCTTTGAAGTACTCTTCACACGCCAACCGCGTCCCGGAGCCGAGTTCACGCATCAGCAGTGTGTACGGTTCAAGATCCTGCAAGCGCAGCGGGCCCATGTGGCACAGCGGATGATCGGGCGGCGCCACGGCAACGATCGGGTTGTTGAGGAATGGCAAGAACTCCAGCCCCATGTCCTGCGGCACCATGGACATGATCACCAGGTCATCACGGTTGTCCGACAGGCGTCGAATCACTTGCCCGCGATTGACCACCGTCAGTTGCAGGTTCACTTCCGGGTGCTGGCGCTTGAACGCGGCAAACAGGTGCGGCACGAAATACTTGGCGCTGGATTCCACCGCCAGTTTCAGCTGACCCTGCAACGATCCCTGCATGTCCGAGAGCTGCATATCAAGGTTTTCCAGGCGCCCGAAAATGTCCCGGCTGGCGCGCTGAAGTGCTTCGGCCGCTTCCGTCATGTAGAGTTTTTTGCCGACGTAATCGAACAAAGGCTGACCAATCAGCTCCTCAAGTTGACGAATCTGTAGGCTGACAGCCGGTTGTGTGAGCGACATTTCGTCAGCCGCACGGCTGTAGGAGCGCAAATCACAGACTTCGTTGAAAATCTGCAATTGACGCAATGTCATACGCATCAAGGACTTACGCATTTTTAAGAAGCTCTCGCCGCAAGCTGAAGCATCAACTATAAGTCTTTACTTATGCCTGACCCAATAATTAATCATTTTTGTTAATCCCTTGTGGGGGCTAGTGTGGAGCTGCGACTAAATCGAAACATTTGGTCACGCGTCGACCTGGTCTAGCAGGTCGTGGGTACCACCGGCTCAAGGGAACCTCCAAGTGATAAAAAAGATCCTGATCGCCAACCGTGGTGAGATTGCCGTACGAATCGTGCGTGCCTGCGCCGAGATGGGCATTCGCTCGGTCGCGATCTATTCCGACGCCGACCGCCATGCCTTGCATGTGAAGCGCGCGGACGAGGCTCACAGCATCGGTGCCGAGCCACTGGCGGGTTACCTGAATGCGCGCAAGCTGGTGAACCTGGCGGTGGAAACCGGTTGTGATGCCTTGCATCCCGGCTACGGTTTCCTCTCGGAAAACGCCGAACTGGCGGACATCTGCGCCGAACGCGGCATCAAATTCATCGGTCCATCGGCTGAAGTGATTCGCCGCATGGGCGACAAGACGGAAGCCCGTCGCAGCATGATCAAGGCGGGCGTGCCCGTCACCCCAGGCACTGAAGGCAATGTCGCGGACATCGCCGAAGCCTTGGTTGAAGGCGACCGCATCGGTTATCCGGTCATGCTCAAGGCTACCTCCGGTGGTGGCGGCCGCGGTATCCGTCGCTGCGACAGCCGCGAAGAACTTGAACAAGCGTTCCCTCGGGTCATTTCCGAAGCCACCAAGGCCTTCGGTTCTGCGGAAGTGTTCCTGGAAAAATGCATCGTCAATCCAAAGCACATCGAAGCGCAGATTCTTGGCGACAGCTTTGGCAACGTGGTGCACCTGTTCGAGCGTGATTGCTCGATCCAGCGTCGCAACCAGAAGCTGATCGAAATCGCCCCGAGCCCGCAACTGACCCCGGAACAGCGCGCCTACATCGGCGACCTGTCGGTGCGTGCGGCCAAGGCTGTGGGTTACGAGAACGCCGGCACCGTGGAGTTCCTGCTCGCCGAGGGCGAGGTGTACTTCATGGAGATGAACACTCGGGTGCAGGTGGAACACACCATCACCGAAGAAATTACCGGCATCGACATCGTTCGTGAGCAGATCCGCATCGCCTCCGGCCTGCCGCTTTCGGTGAAACAGGAAGACATCCAGCACCGCGGTTTCGCGTTGCAGTTCCGGATCAACGCCGAAGACCCGAAAAACAACTTCCTGCCGAGCTTCGGCAAGATCACTCGTTACTACGCCCCCGGCGGCCCCGGCGTGCGCACGGACACGGCGATCTATACCGGCTACACCATTCCGCCGTTCTACGACTCCATGTGCCTGAAACTGGTGGTGTGGGCGTTGACCTGGGAAGAGGCGATGGACCGTGGCTTGCGCGCCCTCGACGACATGCGTCTGCAAGGGGTCAAGACCACCGCCGCGTACTACCAGGAAATCCTGCGCAACCCGGAATTCCGTAGCGGCCAGTTCAATACCAGCTTCGTTGAAAGCCACCCTGAACTGACCAACTACTCGATCAAGCGCAAACCCGAAGAGCTGGCCCTGGCCATCGCCGCCGCCATCGCCGCCCACGCAGGCCTGTGAGGAATAAAACAATGTCCAAGAAGATCCATGTAACCGACACCATCCTGCGCGACGCCCACCAATCGCTGCTCGCCACGCGCATGCGCACCGAAGACATGCTGCCGATCTGCGACAAGCTCGACAAAGTCGGCTACTGGTCGCTGGAATGCTGGGGCGGCGCGACCTTCGACGCCTGCGTACGCTTCCTCAAAGAAGACCCGTGGGAGCGTCTGCGCCAACTGCGCGCCGCACTGCCTAACACGCGCCTGCAAATGCTCCTGCGCGGCCAGAACCTGCTGGGCTACCGTCATTACAGCGATGACGTGGTCAGGGCGTTCGTCGCCAAGGCCGCGGTCAATGGCATCGACGTGTTCCGCATTTTCGACGCAATGAACGACGTGCGTAACCTGCGCGTGGCCATCGAAGCGGTGAAAGCAGCGGGCAAACACGCCCAGGGCACCATCGCCTACACCACCAGCCCGGTGCACACCATTGACGCGTTCGTGGCGCAAGCCAAGCAAATGGAAGCCATGGGTTGCGACTCGGTGGCGATCAAGGACATGGCCGGCCTGCTAACCCCGTACGCCACTGGCGAGCTGGTCAGGGCGCTGAAAAGCGAGCAGTCGCTGCCCGTGTTCATTCACTCGCACGACACCGCTGGCCTGGCCACCATGTGCCAACTCAAGGCCATCGAAAACGGCGCCGACCATATCGATACCGCGATCTCCAGCTTCGCTTCGGGTACGAGCCACCCAGGCACCGAGTCGATGGTCGCCGCCCTTAAAGGCACCGAGTTCGACACCGGCCTGAACCTGGAACTGCTGCAAGAGATCGGCCTGTACTTCTACGCCGTGCGCAAGAAGTACCACCAGTTCGAAAGCGAATTCACCGCCGTCGACACCCGCGTTCAAGTCAACCAGGTACCGGGCGGGATGATTTCCAACCTGGCCAACCAGCTCAAAGAGCAGGGCGCCCTGAACCGCATGAGCGAAGTGCTGGCAGAGATCCCGCGCGTTCGTGAAGACCTCGGCTTCCCGCCGCTGGTGACCCCGACCTCGCAGATCGTAGGCACCCAGGCGTTCTTCAACGTGCTGGCCGGCGAGCGCTACAAGACCATCACCAACGAAGTGAAGCTCTACCTGCAAGGCGGCTACGGCAAGGCGCCGGGCACCGTGAACGAGAAGCTGCGCCGCCAGGCGATCGGCAGCGAAGACGTGATCGACGTGCGTCCGGCCGATCTGCTCAAGCCTGAAATGACCAAGCTGCGTGCCGAAATCGGCGCCGTGGCCAAGTCCGAAGAAGACGTGCTGACCTACGCCATGTTCCCGGACATCGGCCGCAAGTTCCTCGAGGAACGTGCCGCCGGCACCCTGACGCCTGAAGTGCTGTTGCCGATTCCTGAAGCCGGTGGCGTGACCTCGGCCGGTGGCGAAGGCGTGCCGACCGAGTTCGTCATCGACGTCCACGGTGAAACCTACCGCGTCGACATCACCGGTGTTGGCGTCAAGGCTGAAGGCAAGCGTCACTTCTACCTGTCCATCGACGGCATGCCGGAAGAAGTGGTGTTCGAGCCGCTCAACGAGTTCGTCAGCGGCGGCAGCAGCAAGCGCAAGCAAGCCACTGCACCGGGCCATGTCAGCACCACCATGCCGGGCAACATCGTCGACGTGCTGGTCAAGGAAGGCGACACCGTCAAGGCTGGCCAGGCCGTACTGATCACCGAAGCGATGAAGATGGAAACCGAAGTCCAGGCCGCCATCGCCGGCAAAGTTACTGCCATTCATGTGGCGAAGGGCGACCGGGTGAATCCGGGCGAAATCCTGATCGAGATCGAAGGCTGAGTTAACCGCCGCGATCACACCGTTTTAAACCTCGGGGGGGCATGTGCTCCCCTTTTTTTTGTGCGGTGTTTGGGGGATCGCTTTCCCGAACACCTCGACTCTAATGTGGGAGCGAGCAAGCCCGCTCCCACAGGTATCGAGTCGAATCAGTGAGAGAGGTGTGGCTTCATCAGAACGCTATCCGCCACTGTCCCATTACGCCGTAGCTGCGGCTGTCACTGCCCGCCTCACCGGTTAGGCCAACCCCCACGCTGTGATTTGCCGAGACCCCAAGATCCAGGCCGGCATCCACTAACAGGCTGTTGCGATCCAGTTCCGCACCGTAAACGGTGTAGTTGTTGCCACCAGTAACCAACCGTTGGCGGGTGTGGGTGTAAAGCTCGCCGTAAGTGTGTTTCCAGCCGGCGCTTAACCTCGGCGTCAGTCGCATGCCGTTATCCAGGGTCTCGACCTTCGCCAGGCGCAAACCAAACGTACTGTTCATGTTGCTTTGGGCTTGCTCATGAACCTTCAACGCCGCGGCCCCACCTTTTTCGGTGTAGCCATCGCGCTGATAGCGTTGGTAACCGATGCTGGCGAACGGTTCGAAGCTGACATTGTAGCGGCCAAGGTTGTAACCCACCTCCGCGAAGGCTTGTTGAGTACTGGCATCGTAGCTGCCTTTTGGGCGATCGCTGAAACCGCTGAAGGCGACCCGGCGTGCAGTGCTTCCGTCGTGGCTGCTGTAAGTCGCGCCCAGCCGAAGTGACATCGGACCGTTCTGCCTCAATGCGTAAGCGCCGAGATGCCAGCTATCGAGATTGCCGTCGAGTTCGCGGCTATCCAATCGTGTACCGGACTTACCGCCCATGACCCCCAGGCGCCATTCCTCGTCGATGTTCCAATCCGCTCCCAGCAACAGTCCCTTGGTCGAATGTTGCAAGGGCTCAATGTCACGATCCAGTTTCCCGCCGTGTCCCAGTGCTTGCAGCCAGACCCTGCCATTGTCTTCGCTGCCGGCAGCCAGGCGTGGTGCATTGTTTCGCGTGCTCTGGTTGTCGGTACCCAATTGGCGCATGGCCGAAAGCAGGCTGCCGCTGACCGGATCGACGCTGCTCAAGGTCGCTTTGGCCAGGTTGGCGTTGCTGGAACCGGCCAGTTGTTCGAGGGCGTATGAGGCCGTTTCTTTGTTGGAAGCGAGGAGGGTGGTGACGGCAGCGTTCGATACTGGTTTTTGGGTTGTAGCGGAAGCGCTTGCGGCAGTCGAAGGCTGCGACGCTGCGGGCGGTGTGTCAGTGCTGGTGGTTGGCGTCGCTTCGACGACGACAGTGTTTTCACTGTCCGAGGGTAATTGAACTTCCGGGCTATTGTGAGGTGGCTCGATGACGCTATTGCCGAACTCCCGTCCGTTGTCAGTATCGGCAAGACTCTCGATAGGCACTTCATTTCGGGCATAGGTCAGGCCGACGTTCTTTTCGTTGTACTGCAGGGTTGGCGTCATGAAAGCCAAATCACTAATGACCTTGCCGAATTCGCCTTCAACGTTGTTGGCTTCAATGATTGTGTACTGGCTGCTCTGCGGAAATTCGCCCTCTGTCGTGACGACTTTCAGCGTTGCGCTATCGAGTTTGGCAGTGCCATCGACTTTGATGGTTTCGCTGGAACCGTCGGGATTGACCTCATAGGACAAGACCGCCGTTTTGGACAGGCTCATGTCGCCTTTCACCGTCGGTGCGCCTTGCAATCGGTTGACCGTCATGAGGCCCTGAACGTGGAGGGCACCCACGCTGCCGTTGCCACTGAACGCCGCTTTTTCGAAGACGTCGACGCGGCCATCGATATCACCCTTATTGATCAGAGTGCCCTGGACCCACGCATCGCCGGCGATTCGTCCTGCATTGGCAAGGGTCGCTTTCGGACGAACCAGGGCACCCGTACTGAAGTCTCCTTCACCGGTCAGTGCCCAGGAACCCTGCTTGACGTCCAATCGCTGGAATTGGCGGGTCTCACCGAGACTGCCACCTTTTGCGGCATCGAGTTGTACGGCGTTCTCACCGCTGCCGCCATCCAGCAGTCCGGTGATACTTCCGCGAGTCCCAATGGTGATCAAGTCATTGCGATCATCCAGTTGCAGGGTGCTGCCGTCCGTTGCTTTCTTGATCGTTTGGGAGAGGGTGTCGGTCGCTTTAAGGAAAGTATCAAAGTCGGCGATCTGTGCCTCCGACATTTTAACCGTGGGAGACGCAATCTCGGCCGTGGTCTGCTGAGCAATCGCAAAATCAGCGCCACCCAAGGCAAGCGCAATCGCCAAGGCGAGATGTTGTGGTCGGTAAGTGTGTTGAGCGGACATCTGAGTCTGGCCTCTTTTGACAGGAGGCCAAACTCTAAAAGGCAGCCACAAATACCGATGTCAGGCGCGTCCGCAGGTGCTGCGGCTGATGTCGGCGTATGGCGCGGAAAAGGGACAGCCGCTTAAAGGCGGCTGACTTTATCGGAGAGAGAAGACGATTTTTCTTACAAAAAATCGAGATCGGCGTCGCTATCGCTCTGTCAGAAACTCATCTGCCATTGCCCGATCACCCCATGATTGCGGCTGTTGCTGCCGATCTCTCCGCTATAGCCAACACCGACGCTATGCCGCGCCGAGATGCCCACGTCCAGCCCGGCTTCCAGCACCAGGCTGTCACGGTCCAGTGAGCTGCCATCGACACTGAACGCCGTGCCACCGACCACGAAGGCCTGGCGCGTCGAATTGCTGACATCGCCGTAGGTGTGTTTCCAGCCGGCCGTCATGCGCGGGGTCAGGCTCATGCCGTTGTCCAGGCTGCTCAGGTGCGCAAGGCGCAGGCCGAAGGTGGTGCTGAAGTTGTCCTGGGTTTGACCGTCGACCTGCAGGGCCGCGGTGCCGCCTTTTTCCTGGTAACTGTCGCGGTGATAGCGCTGGTAGCCAAGGTTGGCGAACGGCTCGGCGCTGAGGCGACCGCTGCCCATGGCGTAACCGAGTTCGGCGAAGGCCTGTTGGCTATCGGCGTCGTAATCGCCTTTGGGCCGGTCGCTGAAACCGTTGAAGGCCACGGTACGTTTGCTTTCACCCTGATGACCGCTGTACGCCGCGCCGAGGCGCACGGCCAACGGGCCGCTTTGGCGCAGGGCGTAGACGCCGGCGTGCCAGCTCTCGACATTGCCATCGACGCCGGTGGCATCCAGATCGGTCTTCGAGTAACCGCCAAGCACGCCCAGCCTCCATTGCGGATCGAGTGACCAGTCGACGCCCAGCACCGTGCCTTTGCTGCGTTGCTCCAGGCCGTTGCTGCCGTGTTCGCCGTCGAGCTTGCCGTAGCCGCCGATGGCTTGCAGCCAAAGTCGGCCCTGGGCATTCGGATCGTTGAGGTCGCGTGCTGCGTTGGGGACGCCATTAGCGGCGAGGACCGGCGTGTCCCGTTGTTCGAGGCCCACCAGCAACGCGGAACCACTGCCCATCTGTTGCATCGCCGACAGCATGCTGCCACCGATCTGGTTGCTGACACCCAGGGTCGCGCTGGTCAGGTCGGCGTTGCTGGCGCCGCTGAGCTGCTCGATGGCCGCGCCGGCCGTGGCGCTGGTGGTATTGAGCAGGACGTTGTACAGCGCATTGTTTTGACCGAGGGAGGCCAGGCTGTTGGCGGCGCGGCTGCCGTTGCCAGTGACGGCGAATTCGTTGAAGGCGACATCATTGCGGGTGTACGTCAGGTCGACCTGGGTCGGGGTGTAAGCCAAGGTTGGCGTGATGAAGGCGTAGTCGCTGGTGACTTTGCCGAAGGTGCCGTTCACGCTCGTCGCCTGCAACACGGTGTAGTGGCTTTGCCACGGATAAGTGCCGGCGCTTGGGTTCACCGCCAGCGTCGCGCCATTGAGATTAGCCGTGCCGCCGACCTGGATCGGCGCGCTGCTGCCATCGGCATTGACGCCATAGACCAGGGTCGAGCCGCTGCCCATGGTCAAGTCGCGGGCGATGGTCGCGGTGCCGAGTCGGGTGTTGGTCCGCAAGGTGCCATTGACCAACAGATTGCCCACCGAACCACCGCCGGCATACACGCCGCCCGCGTCGACCGTCAGGCTGCCGGCAATGCCGCCCTGGTTGATCAACGTCGCACCATTGCGCACTGCGCCGCCGTCACTGAAATCGCCGCTCCCCGTCAGCGTCCAGGCGCCTTGCTTGACCTCCAGCCATTCGAAGTGGCGACTGGCGCCAAAGCTGCCGCCCGCCGCGTCATCCATCACTACACGGTCGACGCCGCTGCCGCCGTCGACTACGCCGATGAAGCGACTACCGTTGCGCAAAGTCAGGTTGTCGTTGCCACCGCCAAGGTCCAGCGCCAGGCCGTCGCTGCCGCTGAGGGTCCCGCCGTTGATCACGCTGTCGGCAAACTCGCCGACGAACTTCACGCCAAAACCATCGAGGCCTTGAATGACGCCGAAGTTTTCCAGCGTCGTCGCCGCCACGCCGGAACCACCGCTGCCGTCGTCGACCAAAATGGCACTGTTGGCGCCGCTGATCAGCGCGTCCTTGGCGTTCAGCACATAGCCACCGCCGAGCGCGATGCCTTCGCTGCCATTGGCGAAGCCGTTCTTATCGACGCCACCCGCACCGATGCCTTGGATGGTGCCGTAGTTTTCGATGTGGGCGAGCTTGTCGATGTCCACGCCGTCGCCGTCACCGTTGGGCTGCAACCCGGAATAGGCACCGGTGATGATGCCGTGGTTGATCACGGTGCCATCGCCGTCGGAGCCGAAACCCGAGCCGTTGCGCCCGGTGATTTGTCCATAGTTGGTCAGCGTCGCGCCAAGATCGGTGGTGATGCCGTGGCGGCCACCGGAGATCGTGCCGTAGTTGGTCACCGACACGCCGATTGCCGAATCGATATCGATGCCGTCGAATTTCTCGTCAGCGTTGTGGGCATCGCCCGTGGAGATCTCGCCATAGTTAGTAATGGTCGCGTTGGCACCGGTTTTCATGCCGTCGCTGGCATCGCCGCGAATCAACCCGCCCGCGCGGTTGATAATGGTGGTCGTGGCCCCGGCGCTGCGTAGTGAATCGAGGTCCAGGCCCTGGCCAGTGGTGGAGCGGATGATGCCGCTGTTATCGATCAACAGACTGCCGCTTGCGAAATTGCTGTCGATGCGCAGGGCGTCGTTGAACCCGAGAATCTGCCCGCCGGCCCGGTTGTAAATGCTGTAGTTGCGCGCCTGGGTCAGGTCGCCGCTGCTGTCGATCGCCCGCCCGCCAGTGGAAATGATCTTCCCGGCGTTATCGATCTTCACCCCGACACCGGCGGTAGCGTCCTTGAGGCTGACCGTCTTGCCGGCGCTGGTAATGCTGCCCGGCGCCGAAATCGTCAGCGTGTCCGCCCCGCCGAGGGTTTGAGCGGCGGTGGTCGCGGTGTCGATCTGCACGTTTTTGTACGGCGCGGCGCTGACGCCAGTGCTGATCAACAAAGCGATGCTGAGCGCCAGGCGCTGGGGCGAGAAGGGCATGGGTGGACGTCCGTGTTGTTATAAGCGGGGCGTCCTGTATAGCGAAGGGTTTTTACAGAATGATGTCGTTTGAGATATGCCCTCGCTACAGATACTGCATTTGATCTGGTGTGTAGGACGGATCTGAAGTTGTGGGTCGGGGTTTAAATCGAGTTGATGCCTGCCTATAGTCAAGCTGTCACCGCCAATTCGATGACCGATCTTAGCCGGTCGAAACAAAGGAGAGTCCTCACTTCAGTAACCGGAGTTTGACCCATGGCTAAGTATCATCCCTTGCACGGCAGTTTCAGCGCTGGCGACACGCTGTACATTGACACCGAAGCCCGCGCTGCCGATCTTCTTGAAACCGCCGTCCACCGAATAAAAGCCGCGCGCAATCTACTCAATAGCGTCGCCTGCCTGTGCGTCAAAGAAGCCGAGGGACACGACCTTGAGCATTTCGCCAATGCAGCGCACATCCTGATCCAGGATGGGTGTGATGCGTTGGGTTGGAAGCTTGATAAATCCATACGTTAACGAAAAGCATCGCGGGCAAGCCCGCTCCCACAGTTTCTGAGGCGAACTCGGCATTGGTGTTCGCTGAAAATCCCTGTGGGAGCGGGCTTGCCCGCGAAGGCGTCCGTCCAGGCGCTGAAGATCAGCCGCGGCACTCCGCCAACGTCTTCACCTGCCCCGAATCCGTCTGGTTCTCGTCGCTCAACCACTTCTCGAACCCAGCGCCAATCGCCGGCCATTCCGAATCCAGAATCGAATACCACGCCGTATCGCGGTTCTGGCCCTTGACCACCATGTGCTGGCGGAACACCCCTTCAAAACTGAAGCCCAATCGCTCGGCTGCATACTTGGAGCGCGCGTTGCCGTTGTTGCACTTCCATTCCAGGCGCCGGTAACCCAGGGCAAACGACTCCTTGGCCAGTAGATAAACCGCTTCGGTACTTTTTGGCGAACGCTGCATCGGTGCGCCGAAGGTGACGTGGCCAATCTCGATGCGGCCCTGGGCCGGGACGATCGACATCAGGCTGAGGATGCCTTGCACGTCGCCGCTGGCACGGTCGATGACGCTGAAGAAGTACGGGTCGCTGTTGGCCGCGTGGTTGTTCAGCCAATCGTTGAAGGCGCTGCGCTCGGGAAAGGGCCCGTAAGGCAAATAGTCCCACAGCTTGGGATCGGAACCGGGGCCTTGCAGGGCTTTCCACAAGCCGTCGGCGTGGCGTGCCGGGTCGAGTTTTTCCAGGCGGATGAAACGCCCTTCGAGCGTTTGCACCGACGGTGCCTGGACGCCTTTCCAGTCGGCGAGTGAAGTCGACATGTTGTTCTCCTTGAACCTTAAATGGCTTTGCGAAACTGGATGAAACCGGGACGTTCGGCGATGCGCTCGTAGAGCTGGATCGCGGTGGCGTTGCTTTCGTGGGTCAGCCAGTGGACCTTGCAGCAACCGTCTTCTTTGGCGGTGGCGTAGACGAATTCGATCAACTTGCGGCCGACACCGGTGCCACGGGTTTCGGGCGTCACCAGCAAGTCTTGCAGGTAGCAGGAGTTTTCGATGCTCCAGTTCGAGCGATGGTAGATGAAATGCACCAGGCCCAGAGCTTTGCCGTCGGCCCAGGCGAGGGCGGCGTGGGTGGGTTCGCTCGGGTCGAGCATACGCTGCCAGGTGCTTTGGGTAACGGCCTCAGGCAGTTCGGTGTTGTAGAAGCGCAGGTAGGCTTGCCACAGCGGCAGCCACGCGGCGTAGTCGTCGGCGTTGACCTGGCGAATCTCGATCTGACTCATGTTCATTCCTTAAGCATCAAGTGGGCGAGGGCCTGGTCGTGCGCATCCGGGCTGGCGGCGAGCCCTTCACGCACACCGGCGATGTCTGTGGCATTGCGGTTCTGGCTGAGCTTGCGTTTGCCTTCCAGGCGCTGGATCGGCAAGGCAAAACCGACGATAGCCCTGAGCATCCCGTCGATGTAATCAGCGGGGGCATCGGCGACTTTCCACGGCTGGGCGCGGCCGGTTTCATGGCGATCGGTCAAGGCGCTGACCAGCGTGAGCAGGCGATCAGCGTCGGTGAAAACGTCAGCAGTACCGTAAGCGTGAACGGCGACGTAGTTCCAGGTCGGCACGACTTTGCCGTGCTCAGCTTTGCTCGGGTAAAACCCGGGGCTGACGTAAGCATCGGCGCCGGCAAAAATCACCAGGGCTTCGGCGCCGTTCTGCAATTCCTTCCACTGCGGATTGGCCTTGGCAAAGTGGCCATAGAGGGTGCCGTTCGGCCCTTCTTCAGGGTTCAGCAGCAACGGCAGATGACTGGCTTGCAGGCCTTGTTCGCCATGGGTGACCAGCAGGGCAAGGCGGGTGCCGAGTATCTGTTGCTGCAGTTCGTGCAAGTCTTTGATGGCAAAGTGGCTTGGCGTATACATGGAAATATCCCTTGGCGAATGCCTGCATCCTAGGCAGGCTATTGGTCTGTTGTAAGAGCCATTAATGACCAATTTCATAGGTCCATTGCCATGACCAGCGAACCGCTGTCCCTGTCGTTCAACCCGGCGGGAATCGAACTCGATCGTCGCCAGGGCCTGAGTCGTCAGCTGTATCAGGCATTACGCGTGCGGGTGCTGGACGGGCGGCTGGCCAGCGGTACGCGGTTGCCGGCCAGTCGGGATCTGGCGACGGCGTTGGCTATTTCACGCAACAGCGTGGTCCGTGCCTACGACCAACTCTATGCCGAAGGCTTCATCGAAGGGCGCGTGGGCGATGGGACCTATGTCGCGCAATTGCCGCAAAGCACGGTGCCGCCGAAAAAACTATCCACAAAAGTATCCACAGGGTTGTCAACAGGGTTACCCACAGCTTTATCCACAAATTGGCTGGATTTACCTGTTGTTTCATCCAGTAAAGTTATCCACAGCGGCGCGTTGGCGCGGGTTGAGAAGAACCATTTGCCGACGCCACCCAGTGGTCCGCCTCGGGCATTTCGGGTCGGTGTTCCAGCGTTCGACCTGTTTCCCTTCGAGGTCTGGGCCAAGCTGAATGCGGCGTTCTGGCGCAAACCGGATTTGCAACAGCTGTGCTACGGCGACCCGGCCGGTGATGCGCGCTTGCGTGGGCTGATTGCCGCGTACTTGCGCAGTTCACGGGGCATGCAATGCACGGCTGAGCAAATAGTGATCACCAGTGGCGCACAGCAAGGGATTAGCCTTTGTGCACAGCTGCTGGTGGAGCCGGGCGACGGCGTGGCGATTGAGAATCCGGGGTATCGGGCGGCCGGTCATGCGTTCGCCGTGGCCGGGGCGCGATTGCACGGGGTGATGGTGGACAGTGAAGGCATCGACTGCACCGAATTGGCAGAACTGGGCGATTGTCGTCTGGCTTACGTCACGCCATCGCACCAGTACCCGACAGGCGTTGTCATGAGCCTGGCACGTCGCCTGGAGTTGCTGGCCTGGGCCGAGCGCACCCAAGGCTGGATCGTCGAGGACGATTACGACGGCGAGTATCGTTACAGCGGCGCACCGCTGGCGCCGTTGGCGGCACTCGATCGTCATGGTCGGGTGTTGTACGTCGGGACATTTGGCAAGGTTGCATTCCCGGCGTTGCGCCTCGGTTATCTGGTGCTGCCACCGGGGTTGGTGGACGCGTTCGCACAACGCCGCGCGGTCGACGTGCGCCATTCTGAAGTGAGTACCCAAGCGGTGATGGCCGAGTTCATCGCCACCGGGCATTTCCAGCGCCATATCCGGCGCATGCGCCGCGCGGCCTTGAGTCGGCGCAATTGTGTGTTGGCCCATTGGCCGGCAAACATCGAGGGCGTTGGCAGCCTGCCGAGTGTGGCCGCCGGCTTGCACCTGACGGTTCCGGTGAGCAGCGTTGCCCGGGAGCGCGAGCTGATCGAAAAGGCCGAAAGCGTCGGCGTCGAAGTCAATGGATTAAGCAGCTACTGGTTGCCCGACTCGCAGACGCCGCTGGATCAGCGCGCCGGGCTGGTACTGGGATTTGCCGCCGTCCCAGAGCCGGCAATCGAAGCGGCTCTGGCACGATTGCGCACGGTTTGGTGCGACTGATCAACGCGCTATTTTCGGCTCGGGTGTCAAAAACAGATCCCGCACCGCCGGATCAGTGATCCGGCGCAGTGCATTGTCGACCGCGTCGAAGGTGCTCATTTCCTGACGTGTCGTGGCCGGCAGTTCCTGTAAATACGCGTCGGCCAGCTTCAAGTGCGCGGCCGTGGGTTTATCGCCAGCGTCGATCAGATTGTCGTAATGAAAGTGCGCGACCCACAACACCTTGTTCTGGCGGGTCTTGTCGAGAATCCGGTATTCCTGAAAGTAGTCCCTGCGCTGTTTGGTCTTGATGCGACCGCGCTCGTCTTTGACGATCTCGACCAGGTCGTGATCGTTCAGCCATTTCAGGTACGTCTCCCTCGGTTTTCGTCCCATCAGCATGGCGCCGTAGACACTGATGCCTTCACGCCGGGCTCTCGCGGCTCCCTGACGTAATTGCGGGCTCAGGCTCGCCACAGGAAAGTCGGTACCCTTGCGTGCCAATACTGCATCAACCTCTTCGGCGGCTTGTTCGAGGCGGGTGGCCTGCAGATCGAACAGGTCTTTCATGTCCGCTGGAATACGCGAAGGGCGCTGGGCGTCGGCGCGAGTCCGTTGGATAAATGCGTCGAGATCGGCATCCAGGGCAAGCCCGTTGGCGACGATGCCAGCGTCGTCCAGGGTCGTCGGTTTCACCGCACGCCTGTTGGCCATATTGACGATGGGAACGGCTTCACTGGCCTGCGTTTCGGTCGACGGGGTCTTTTCCAGTTCCACCACCCGTGGCCGGGACTTGCTCACCTTGCCGATGGCGCGTGAAGTGGAGGGCACCGGCTCGAGCCTGGCCATCGCGGCGACCGGCACTTCTTCAGTTTCCGGAAGCAACTTGAGCAGACGGCTGCGCGCCAGTTGATGAAACTCGCCAACCAACGCCTGAACCCGCTTGAACCGGACCGGCTCCAGCTGATCGGGCGAGCTGATAAACAGATCCTGCAGACGTCTTTCGGCGTCTGCCAAACGGTCCAACAGAGCGGTGAGCTCTTCGACATTGTGCGCAGGCCGTTTGGTAACACGCGGTTCTACTAACGCGTGGGCGGCTTCAGCCGCATTCTCAAAAATCGGTATGACGGTCTGCCGAACCTGATTCAACTCGCTGTCGGGAGCATCTCGCAGGCAGAGTTCGGTCGACATGCCGATCTCATTGGCTTCAAGGTCAAAGTGAGAGAAGGATGGCAATAATCTTTGCAAATCGTCGGCGATCTTGCGGGCCGCTCCGGTATTGCTCTTCAACCGGTCCCGCGAGGCGTGCAGGCGGCCGAGGCGGTCGATTATTTCATCACTTACTGCGATGGCCTTTTGTGCGGCCTCCATTTGCACGGCGCGAGCCCTGGTTTGCGCAGGTTCCGGCAGGCTTATCTGTGGCGCAACGATCTGCGCGTATTCGCGCAGTTTCATGCGCATCCAGCCGCTGAGAAAACGGTGCTGCTCGATAGTGAAACGCATCAGTTGAGACTGATAAAACGCTCCAGCGCCTCCCGCTTCACGCCATTTTTCCAGATCTTCGAGCGCCTTGCCGTAGCCCTTGGACAACTCATCAGCTTTGGAAATGTAAGTGGCAATGGCTTCCTCGGACATCGTCGTTAACGGGTCATCGATAGCGAGGGGTTTCAACGCTTCGTCCAGGTTGGCTTTGCGAGTTGCTTCCTGTTCGATGAACAGGTGCAGTGCGGCCCACGCTTCGTCCTTTTTCCTGGCTTTTTCGCGCCGCAGGGTTTCGATCCTGCCGGTCGGCCCACCACCGCGCAGGCGCAGCTTCAGGTCCCAGTGCCATCGACCTTCGCCTGCGTCGTACTTCACACCGAAGCCGGATTGCGAGGGATCATTCGGGTCCACGATGAATAGCGGCTCGTCCGGTTCGGCGCTGACTTGAAACCAGCGCTCACCGACTTTGGCGTACAGCTTTCCCTCGAGTTCGTTGAGGTGATTAGCGTTGGGTCTTGCACCCTCTGGCAGCGTCGGTGCCGGTACCTGGAATCGATTGATCTGCTGTAAAAATTGCGCCCCTGCATTAATACGACCTAGCGTGGCGGGTGCCAGTGTCGAAAGATGCGTCTTGGGCAGCTCGGCGCTTAATGGCGTTGCTTCATGGGTGACGGTCGAAGCCTTTGTCGACGACGGCGCAATAAATGGCTGTTCGTCCTTGAACACATTGTTCGCTGCAAAGCCTTTGTCAAAGGGGCCCGAAAGCCGTATACGACGGATCGCGACTCTTTGGGTCAGCAGGATTCCCAGGGTCAGTAGCACATCGCCGATTGAGGACCATTCCACCGCGGTGTTGCCGCGCTCACTGGCGTCCAGGGCTTGTTGAATCTGATTGATGCTTTGCCAGACCCAGACCGCGGTGCCCGCCGAGCCGCTGAGGAAGTTCGCTGCCACACTGAACATGGCCCAGCCGCTGTCCGCCAGCAATGTCCAGCGGCGCTCGTTGTTGGACGTGGATTGGCGGTCGGCGAGCTCGGCCATGGCTTGGCTGTTCTGGGAGAACAGAGTCGCGAGAATGTCGCCTTCCAGCGGTGTGTTCGCCAACTCGATGGACGCGGTCAGGTCGAGGTGGATAAACGGCTCGAAGGCCAGTTCGGTAATGGTCCAGGGCGAAGGTATGCCGCAGGAAAACACATATTGGGCGTACTCGAAACTCAACGCCCGGTCGGGCAACCAGGCCAGTATCGAATCACGCAGTTCGCCTGGCTGGTAAAACGCGTACAGCATGTTTTGCTCGGAAGCGAACTGGTGCAGCGGCTGATCCAGCAACGGTTGATAAAGCAGGCACGGACCACTTTGGCCCTCGCGCGGGCCGATGATGTAGGTGTTGGCGACGGTGTCCGGCGTGTTACCAAGCCGATAGCGAGGCATGAATGCCAGCGGACGAATCTGTACCGGCCATTCGCGGGTGGGTGATTTGTTTTCGATCGACGCCATCAGCTGGCGCACCTGACGGTAACCCTGCTCATCGACATCGCCGCGACGCTGGAGTTTGCACTCCAGCGCCAGCAGCGGCAGGAGCAACGGCAGCTGGCGACAGTATCGGGACTTGTGGCGCCGGGCCTGCACCGGGTCGTCGATGAGTGTGCGCTTGATCAGTTGTGGATAGGTTTCGCCGACGTTGACTTCGTTGGCCATGCGCAACAGGAAGGTCACGGTCATCCAGTCCGGCGCGGCCGTGCCGTCGGTATAGGCGACCGTCGCGCTGTACGGGCGGGTGTTTTGCAGGGCGAATTCGGCGAGGGTCTCGACGCTGCGGTTGTGCGGGTCGGGCAGGGTGAAACCGCCGGCTTCGAAACTGTGAGTGATGGTGATCCGGAGGTCATCCAGGCGCAGTTTCGTGGCGTCTTCGCCGGATTGGGCGGCGACAATTGCATCGTGCATTTTCTGCTGGGCGTAAGCATGGATGAGGGGGATCTCGCTGATGTCGAAGATGTCACTGTTGGCTTCACCCCTGAGGCTTCCCAAGTCCTTCAGGTAGTTGCTGTAGGTCTGGATATCGTCCAGTGAACTCGCCAATAACCACTCGGGGATCGCGTTATCCAGCTGTTCGACGCGCACCTTGTCTGCGACGCTGAGCGTGGCGCTTGTATCCTGTCGGGAAGCTAATCTGACCAAGGGCGAGCGACTGTTCGGATCGAGTGCATCGATGGAATCGAGCTGGCAGCCCACCAATGCCCAGACCACGGCATCGAAAATATTCCCCTCGGGTTCGTAGAGTCGCCACTTCAGGCTTTGGCCGCTCAGATCGATGTCGACCCGTGCGGGGAGGACGGCTCCCAATTGCGCCATGGAACTGAACGTTTCATAGCCATTGGAGAGGGTGTACATCACGATCAGCTCACGGCTTCCCAGTGTCGCGGTCAATACCAATGCACCGGGCAGCATCAGGTGCCGGGTTCTATTGGCTTCTGCCTGTTCAAAGGCTATATCGAGATCCAGCAGGCAAGCGCGAATGTTCGACAGTCCGCTGCCGGAGGTCGGGCGCAATGCCTTCTCGGGGTGTTGCGAAATGAGCCGCGCCAGGGTGCATTCATGCGTGTCCAAGCCATTTACGGACTGGAGGTTCAGGGCGTCTTTCAGTGCGTCGGACAGTACCCGCCAGCGCGGCAGCTTTTCCGTGATTTCGTTCCAGTAATCCAGCTGGCTCTGTTCGAAGGCCTTGAACAGCATCGACGCGTTTTCATTCAGCAACGTGGTGATCGCGTCCATGCTGATCGGCAGATGGATCGGTTCGGGAGCATTGGGTGTGAGGGTCAGGAAGTGTTCGCCTTCGATGTAGTTGGCGACCTCCAGGGTGAAGGCTTGACGCGCCAGCGCGTGGGTCAGCGATTCGAAATGGCTGCTGTGGGTGATAAGTTCCTCACCCTGCTGGCGCCATATTGGCGACATCAGCATGGCCTTGTCGGGGTCGATCTGCTGATTGGGGAACGTCTTTTTCAGAGCCTTGCGTAAAAGTTGAGCAGCGGCTTCGTGCAGGATCGGGCCGTCGCTGGTCAGTTCTACCAGACGGCTTTTGTTCAGCAACAAGGGTGCAGTGGTCGTTGGGATTGTTTCGCTCATGAGTTCGGGACCGGTTGGGGATGGGCGTGGCGGCAGCTGCCGTGTACGACCCAAAGTACCCAGGCGCCATGGGGCTCAGGTGGTAGATATGTATAGGTCTGGAAAACTGTAGGAGCTGGATTGCCAGCGAAGGATTCGAATGCGCAACGTTTCTCCTGATGAAACGCGTCATCGTTAACGACCTTCGCTGGCAAGCCAGTTCCTATAGGGGGGCGTGTGTTCGGCCTCTGGGAAAGGGGCGGCAGATCTGAAGCCGAAGCTCAAACATGCAACCTCTGAAAAACCACCACCCCTGTAGGAGCTGGGTATACGCATGGTTAGCTCGCCTGCAGCTTTTGATCAAAGGGGCAAGAGCCCTTGGTTACTTTTAAGTGACTAAATAGCCGCCATTACCGAAAAACGGATATGCCCCCCAATCAAAACGCTCAGGAGAAAAACAGCGCACTGGCCAGCACACGGCTGATGGCGCTGCGGTGGATCTCGATCAACTCCTGATTGCTACCGCTTTCGCGCCAGTCAAAAGCGCCGCCGAGCTTGCGTTGAACAACGGTTTTCAGATGCGCTGCAGTAAATGATTCCCGCGGATCGCTGAGGTTGTCGTAGTGAAAATGTGCATACCAAAGAACCTTTTTGGATTGCTTGTCGAGAATTTCATACTCCGTCAAATAGTCTTTGCGCGGGCCTTTGAGCCGGCGGCGCTCGCTGGCTTTGCCAATCGTCACTTCGCCTTTACCGATCAGCCATTCGACCCGCGCCGCCGTCGGGGCCTGTTGTTTGGTCATGTCGATTCGGGTAGCGCGCCCCTTGGCGTAAAGCGCAGTCGCTTCACTGTCGAGTTGCCGGCGCAGGGTTGCGGCGGAGGCGCTCTTGCTTTCCGTGTGGTTGCCGGAGGTCAGGGCCTGATCGATTTTGGCCATGGCCTCACGCAAGCGATTGGCATGCAGGTAGTAGATCTCCTCGATTTCCGTTGGATTGCGCTGTGCCCGACGGATATGCGCCTGGGTGCGCTGGCTGAACGCCGGCAACTCATCGAGCAGCGTTTGGCCGGCCAGCAAACTTTTCGGCAGATCGGGTCTTGCCTTGGGCGGTGCGGGCGTTTTTGCCGGGACCCTTTCAAGCCAGACCCCCGGTGATTTTTCGTGAAAGGTCGCGATCACCTTGCCCGTCAGCGGCGCCACCACATCGACCAGATCACCTTCCTGCCCGCCATCATTGCGACGTGGCTGGCCGACAAGCGTGCCTTTGTAACGGGTCTTGATGATTTTCCTTGCCGGCGTCGCAGGCACTTTTGATGGCCGGGCGACCGGCTCCACCAAGCGTTGGTCACGTAGCAGAGTCGACAGCTGTTGCACAGCGACCTGGTGGAATTCGGCAACGCGCTGGCGCACCTGCTCAAGGCGTTCGCTGTTCAGGTACTGGGCAAACTCCGCGACAAGATCGAGGAATCGCTGGTCGATCACATCGAACTGTTCCACCAGATTGTTCAGCGCCTCGACGCGTTCACCCAGCTGATTCAGGCTTTCATCCGCGCTCAGGTCCAACGCGCTCTGAATGTTCAGCGACGCATCCTCGACCAGGCTTTCCAGCGCCGCCCGCGCCTGTTCACGGAACTCTCCAGGCTCAGCCTTGAGACACAGTTCCTGGCCCAGGGTGATTTGCAGCAGCTTCAAATCCTGCAATGAGAACGGTGGAAGTTTGGCCTGGTATTGACGGCTGACCTCGGCGGCTTCCCGACCCAACAGGCTGAGCTCCGCGAAGCGGGTTTGCGCGAACTCGACTTTGTCGATGATCCCTTGGGTCAGGTCGGTCATCTTCACAAAGGGCTCGGAGCGATCAGCCGTGGCCTCGTTGTCCACCTCGTCGAGCAATTCCAGGGTAACCCGCAGGCTCTCGCGAAACTCGGGGTAACGCTCGTCCATCCAGGCCTGCATGAGGAACAACTGCAGGGAAATCCGGTCGAGCATCGCCGTGCGATAGTTGGGCACCGCTTCGAGCAGGTTCAGGGCCTTCAGGTCTTCGAGGTGGCGGCTGTATTCCTGCACCTGTGATTCGAGGGTGTCGAGAAATTGCTGGCGTGCGCTAGCGGCCGTCTCCGGCGTGGCTTCCAGCATGGCGCGCCGGATGTTGACCAGTTGCAGCCGCTTGCCTTGCAGTCCGGCATCGAACGCTGCGATGTCCACCTTCTTTTTACGCAACTGCGCTTCATTCTGTTGCTGCAATTGCTTGCGCCGACTTCTCAGTCCGCCACCGCGCAGGCGCAAGCGAAGGTCGACAAACCATTCGCCACGGGCGCCATTGATCAGCAATGGCCCCTGTCGCGGCGGTTGTTGGCGTGAGTCGATGATCTGCACGTCGTCGTTGTCGTTGAGCTCAACCTCGAACCAACGCCTGCCGATCCGGGCATACCATTTTTTCCCGACACCACTCAGGTGTTTGTGCGAACCCTCGGTTTGCGGCGTCGTCAGTCCTTCAGGTTCGCTGACTTTCAGGCTGTCGAGCACGTCGCCCAGCCCCGGTCGCGATCGCTCCAGCGCGCCGAGGTCGTGCAGCGACAATTGATGACTGGGCGGCAGTTCATGTTCGGGAAGGTCCGGCAAGCGGGTTGCGTCGATACGGGTGGGCTCCGTGTTTTCCGTGGTCGATGGCGTCTTTTCGGCGGCAATGGCGGGCGATGTCCTTTTCGGTTTTACACGCACAGCCGCTCGGTGGGCGAGCACCATGGCGAGCGTCAGCAAGACATCGGTCAGTGCCGTCCAGGGCTGTTGCTGTTGCTCCTCGGCGTCAGCCACTTCTTGCAGGTCATCCATGATCTGCCAGATCCACGCCGCCGTACCCACGCTGCGCCCCAGAAACGGCAGTGCCACGTTGAACAGCGCCCAACCGCCACGTTTGAGGGAGGCCCAGCGCGCCTCGGCATTGGACACCGATTGGCTATTCGCCTGAGTGATCAATGCATCGGCATTGGCTTTGAACAAGGTTGTCAGCAGGTCGCTTTCAATCACGCGACTGCCCAGTGAGACCGGGCCGGTCGAGTCCGGAGACAGCGAAGGATCGATCAGCAACTGCGGCACTGTCCACACCGACGGCAGCGCGCCGGGAAAAACATATTGCGAATAATTGAAGCGCACGCTGTCCGGTAACCAGGCGAGTACCGACTGACGCAATGTTCTCGAGTTTTTGATTGCGTACAGCAGGTTGGCTGGCGAGGGGTATTGCAGCAGTGGCGGATCGAGCAGTGGACGGTAGAGCAGGCACGGTCCCGCGTCCACGGTGCGCGGGCCGATCACGAACATGTTGACCACCTCATTGGCAACGCCTGTGGAGTGCTCGCCGGTGATGAACGCCAGCGGGCGAACCACGATGTCCTGGTCGTCGACCTGCCGATCCACCCGCTCGGCAGCCAGCGCCGCCACCACATAGCGATAGCCCTGCTCATCGATGCCGGCCTCGCCGCGGATCTTCTGTTGCAATGCCAGCAACGGCAATTCGATGGGCAGTTGGCGGCTGTAGAGCTGTTGCAGGCGTGAGGCTTGTGCAGCGTCGTCGACCAGACGGTTTTGCAGCATCGCCGGGTAGGTTTCGCCGATGTTGACCGCGGTCACCAGGTCCTCCAGGTAAGCAGGGGTCATCCATTGCGGTACCGCAGCGTTGTCCCGATAGCGAACCGATTTATTCCCCAGCGGCAGCGCCACCAGGTTTTGCAATGCCAGTTCGACGAGCGAGAGGGTCAGGGTGTCCTCATGTTCCGGCGGCACGAACGTGCCCCAGACCACCACGCTGGCGACGGTGATTTCGACATCTTGCAACCTGAAGTCACGCGCCGGCGGATGGCTGATTTTCTTCTGCAACTCCTCCAGGGTGAATGTCTTGATGCCGGGCATTTCTTCTTGAAAGGTTTTCCCGGCGTTTTGCCGCTGCACGGCGACCAGGTCCAGCAAATGACGGCTGTAACGGCTCTGGTCGGCGGGAGCGGCCCTTTCCAGCCACTGTGGCAGCGAATGTTCCATATGCGAGTACTGGGCCGTTGGGCTCCCGGCCAGCGACTTCTGGCCGTTGGTCGCAGCGAGTCGCGAAAGGAAAACCGAGTCGTCCGGGCGCTGGAAAAAATCGATGGCGCCTATCGCCTGGGATTCCAGCGCAATCAGCGTGCACGCCTGATGATCGAAGAAGTTGCCTTCGGGTTCGAACAGTCGCCAGCGCACGTTGAGCGCCGTTACCTCACCTTCCACTGACCAGCGCAGCGACCGACCCAGCTCATCGAACGAATCAAAGCGCTGGTAACCTTCCGTGATCGAGTGCGTGAGGATCAGCGTGCGGTCACCCAGGGTGCCAACCAATACAGCCGTGTCGAGGATGTTGAGGTGTTTACGAGCGGCGCCGTCACCGATATCGAGGTCGATCAGGCAGGCGCGCGTGTTGTATGTGTCGGTGGGTAAACGCTGAGTCTTGTCGGGGGCATTGAACACGGCGTGAGCCATTGCCCGCTGGTCTGCATCCCAGCCGTTGTTGTCGCTGACGTTCCATAGTTGCTGCAAGGTTTGTGAGAGTTGGCTCCAACGCGGCTGGGCGAGGCTGGTGGGATTGTTCCAGTAATCGATCTGCTGTTCCTGGTAAGCGGTGAATAACAATGGGGCGAGTTCGTTGAGTCGGGCGCCGATCGCCTCGATCTCTACCGGGAACTGGGTGGGCGGTTCGATGCCGGGTTGTCCGGTGAGAAAGTGTTCGCCATCGATGTAGGCCACCGTTGCGCCAGACAACGCGAGGCGAACCAGCACATCGGTGAGGGGCTCGAACTCGCAAGGACCGGCTTCGATGTTTTCGCCGTCGATCACCCAGGTTGGTGTCGCGACCACGGTAAGGGCCGGGTCGATGTCCAGTCGTGGGTACAACGTGGTGAGCGCGGGACGCAAGGCATTAGAGGCGACTTCGGTTAGCGAAGGGCCGGTGATCAGTTGAGTCAGTACATCAACAGCACTGGGCGGGGAGGTGTCGGGCATGGCCATATCCTTGGCTGATGGTTGAGGACGCTGTCGATGGACCGCGCCGGATCAGGGCAAGGTAGTGGGCGGGCGAAGGCGATTGGCGGTAGATAAATAGTGCGCACAAAAAAAGACCCGCGAGTGTGCGGGTCTTCGATTTCAGCGGTTGTTTCAGGTCCCCGATTTGATCTTGGTCCAGGCCCGGGTCCGCGCCCGTTCGGCATCACGCGGCAACGGTTGCAGGGTGTAGAGCGTGGCCATGGCCGTTTCGGTCGGGTACAGGTTCGGGTTGTTGCGGATCGACGGGTCGACCAATTCCGTGGCGTCCTTGTTCGGGTTCGGGTAGCCGACGAAATCGCTGACCGGTGCGATCACCTGCGGTTGCAGCAAGTAGTTGATGAAGGTGTAAGCGTCTTCCGGGTTTTTTGCGCCCTTCGGAATCGAGAGCATGTCGAACCAGATCGGGGCGCCTTCTTTTGGCAGGCGCATGTCGACGGTCACACCGTTCTTGGCTTCCTTGGCGCGGTTGGCCGCCTGGGAGAAGCTGCCGGAATAACCGACCGCGACGCAGATGTCACCGTTGGCAATGTCGGCCATGTACTTGGAGGAATGGAAGTAAGTGACGTACGGACGAATCTTCATCAGCAGCGCTTCAGCCTTTTCGTAGTCAGCCGGCTTTTTGCTGTTGGGGTCCAGGCCCAGGTGTTGCAGGGCCAGCGGCAGAATCTCCGACGGCGAGTCGAGCAGCGCCACGCCGCATTGCTTGAGCTTGCTGATGTTCTCTTCCTTGAAGATCAGGTCCCAGCTGTCCACCGGCGCGTTGTCGCCCAGGGCGGCCTTGATCTTGTCCGGGTTGAAGCCGATCAGGATGGTGCCGTACATGTACGGCACGGCGAATTTGTTGCCGGGGTCATTGGCTTCGATCAGCTTCATCAGCTTCGGATCGAGGTGGTTCCAGTTCGGCAGTTTGCTGCGGTCCAACGGCTGGAACACGCCGGCCTCGATCTGTTTGGCCAGGAACACGTTGGACGGCACCACCACGTCGTAACCGGAGTTGCCCGTCAGCAACTTCGCTTCCAGTGCTTCGTTGGTGTCGAAAATGTCGTAGACCAGTTTGGTCTGGGCGTTCTGGGTCTTGAAGTCTTCCAGAGCCTTGGGGGTGATGTAGTCGAACCAGTTGTAGACGCGCAACGTTCGCTCTTCAGCATGAACGGCACCACTGAGCACCGTGGCGCACAGGGCGGGAGCGATAAAACGCTTGAGTCTGTTCATTGTTCTAATTCCTCATTGGGCGCTTTCAAAACCTTCGAGAACGTTCACGGCATTGATGCCGATTTCTTCGACCGCGTAGCCGCCTTCCATCACGAACAGCGTCGGTTTGCCGAGGCTCGCGATGCGTGCGCCCATGGCCAGGTAATCCGGGCTGTCGAGCTTGAACTGGGAGATCGGATCGTCCTTGAACGTGTCGACGCCCAGCGACACGACGACGATGTCGGCGCCGTACTTTTCGATCTCTTTGCAGGCTTGTTCCAGCGCGGCGCTCCAGCTGTCCCAACCGCTGCCGGCGGGCAAAGGGTAGTTGAAGTTGAAGCCTTCGCCCGCGCCTTCGCCAAGCTCATCTTCATAGCCGAGGAAGAACGGGAATTCGGCTTCCGGGTGGCCGTGGATCGAGGTGAACAACACGTCGCTGCGTTCGTAAAAAATCGATTGGGTGCCGTTGCCGTGGTGGTAATCGACGTCGAGGATAGCGACCTTTTTATGGCCCTGATCGAGGAAGGCCTGAGCGGCGATGGCGGCGTTGTTGAGGTAGCAATAACCGCCCATCAAATCGCTGGCGGCATGGTGTCCCGGTGGACGGCACAGGGCGAAGGCACTGCGCGCGCCGCGTTGGATCACTGCTTGCGCGGTCAACGCCACTTGCGCCGCGCTGTACGCCGCTTGCCAGGTGCCGGCGGTAATCGGTGCGCCACCGTCGAAGCTGTAATAGCCGAGTTGGCCGTGCAGGCTGGTGGGGATGATTCGGCGCAGGGTGCGGGCGGGCCAGGTGTAGGGCAGCAAGTCGCCGTCGGTGTTGAATTCGGTCCAGCGCGCCCAGGCACCTTTGAAGAAATCGAGGTAGTCGCGACTGTGAATGCGTGCGATCGGGTCGAGGCCGAAATCCTGTGGCGCTTCGACCGGGCCAAGGTCGCGGTACTGCACGCGCTGCAGAACATGGTCGGCACGCGAAGGCATTTCGAAGCAGGGCATTAGTTGCCCGTCCATCAATTCACAACGGCCGTGGTGCAGGTGGTGATCGTCCGAGTAGATCGTCAGCATTTCTTGTTCTCCGCAGGCTGATTCGGTTGAACACAGTCTTGCGGCGGACGGGGTTTGGGAGAACGGCAGGAAAGGCCAAAAGGGGATAGATATGGCCAAAATAGCTGACCGAAATTCGCCCCTTATTGGCGCGGGTGTGCCCTCTGGCGGGGCGTGGAATGCCGACTTTGTGGGGGCGGGCTTGCCCGCGAAAGCGGCGGTCCGGCCAATGGAGATGTGCCGAATGTACTGGCGTCTTCGTGGGCAAGCCTGCTCCCACAGGGTTTGTCAGTGGGGGCGGAATTGGCTGGGCGCCACACCACTCCAGCGCACAAACGCATGGCGGAAACTCGCGGTTTCGCTGAACCCCAATGCCTCGGCAATCCGGTAGATCGGCAGTTGATCCTCGCACAGCAGGTGTTTGGCCCGCTCGAAGCGCAACTCGTCGAGCAATTCCTGATAGCTGCAGCCAAGGTCCTTGAGGTGTCGGCGTAACGTCCGCGCCGAACAGTTCATCTGCTCGGCCAGGCCTTCCAGGCCGGGTGCCGCGTGCAGCTGCGCGCTGAGCAAGTGGCGAATCCGCCCCAGCCACGCCTGGCGCCCGGTGAATTCGGTGTTCTGCTTGCGACAACGTTCAGCCATGGCTTGATGGGTGATGACATCGGCCAATGGCAATGGTTGATCAAGCCAACGCTTGTCGAAAGCAAACGCGTTGTCCCGCGCGTCGAAGTGCAGCGGGCCATTGAAGTGTTCGGCGTAGGTCGCTTCATAGTCGGGGGCGGCATGTTCGAAGCGCGCAGCCAGCAGCGGCAGCGGATGGCCGAGGAGGTCGTCGCAGATGACTTTCAACGACACCAGGCAGAATTCGGCATTGAACACGGCCAGCGCCGGGTTTTCGCGGTAATCGGCAGCGACAAACCAGATCCGCTCGCCGTCCTCTTCCAGGCTCAGCTCGAAAAGTGTTCCCAACAGCGCGGGATACCGAATCGCCAGGCGTAACGCGTCACCGAAGGTGGCACTGGTGAGCAGCGCATACCCGAGCATGCCGTAAGACGAAACGTGCATCCGCCGGCCCAGCTCCAGGCCGATATCGCGCTTGAGTGCGACGGCGTTGGCACAGACCTGCATCTCCTGATTAGTGGTGATGCGCGTGTCCGCCCGGCACAGATCCGCCGCGCTGATGCCGCTTCCCGCAAGCAGTGCTGCGCTGGACAGGCCTTCGGCCTTGAACACATTGAGCACCAACGAAACCGCATTGAGCGTGGTGAGGTGGGAATGGAGCATGGGAGGTTCCAGCCTTGGGATGCTGGAACGGCAGCAAGTTGTATGCCGGAGCCCCAACCCTGTAGGAGCGAGGCTTGCCCGCGAAGCTTTTTGGCGTACTTGAGGACGCCTTCGCGGGCAAGCTTGAACTGGTCAAGTAATCTTGGACACCGATTAAGGTTTCACGCCGCCAACTTCTCCCTGGCGACTGGTGACCGATAGTCGTTGTAGCTATGCGGCCTGGTGATGTTGTAGCGCGATACATAGCGCTGCACATCCGCTCGGGCCTCATGTTCCGATCCGTAGCCTGCTTCTGGCACCCACTCTGATTTCAAACTTCCAAAGAAACGCTCCATCGGAGCGTTGTCCCAGCATTCGCCTTTACGGCTCATGCTCTGCCGGAGTCCATGTTCCAGCAGTTCATTTCTAAATTTATGGCTGGTGTACTGGCAACCCTGGTCGGAGTGAAACAGTACGTCTTTTGGGCGACCGCGTAGTTCAATCGCCATCCGCAGGGCTTCGCAGGTCAGCGTGGCATCGGAGATCATCGAAAATGACCAGCCCACGATCCGGCGAGCGAACAAGTCCAGAACTGCCGCGAAATACAGCCAGCGCTTGCCGACTTTGATGTACGTCACGTCCCCACACCACACCTGATTGACCGCCGTAACATCAAACTTGCGTTTGAGCATATGCGGTGCCACCAAAGCTTCCACGCCGGGTGACTTGTACTTATGGCGCCGGCGTTGACGGCTGACAATGCCTGCTTCTCGCATCAGGCTGCGAGCCATGAATCGCCCGACATCATACCCGCCGGCTTGCAGCTGTTTAGCCAAGGTACGAGCACCCGCAGACTCTCTCGACGCCCTGTGGTGTTTGAGCAGCATGGCCTTGAGCCTCTCTCGCTTAGGACTCACTTTGCCTTGGCGCTGACGCCATGCGTAAAAGCTACTGCGGTTTATTCCGAAGACACGACAGCAATCGTTAACGCCGTACTGCTCGCCCAGCTCACAGATCAACGAGAGTGATCTTTGGCGTCCAAAAGCAGGAGAGCACTGGCCTTTTTTAGGATTTCGATATCCCGGTCTCTTTGCCTGAGCAAGGCTTTAAGTTCCTGGATCTCTCGCTGATCCGCGGTAATCGCCTTGGCTCCCACCGGAGTCGAACCCAAGCGTTCCTTACGAACCTGATCGACCCAGCGGCGCAAGGCCGTAGGGCCAATATCCAAACTGGTGCAGACCTCGGGAACGGACTGCCCCTCGTCCAGCACCATGCTGGCAGCCTTGAGTTTGAACTCATTGGAATAAGATTTACGCATATCCAAACACCTCAGATTTGGGCGCCATCATAGCGCCCGATTGAGGTGTCCAAAATCATTAGGCCAGTTCAGCCTCGCTCCTACAGGGTTATGTGTGGTGTCAGCTGAGTTCGCCGCAGAGGTCGAGTTCTACGAAGCGCCGCACTTCAGCGGTTTCGAGCCCCGTGCCCAGCAGCGCGTGCAACTTGCCGAACGCCGCTTCACGGGTCATGCCGCCACCCGACAGCACGCCAGCGCCACGCAAGCGGCTACCTGCCTCGTATACATCCAGTTCCACACCGCCTTCGTGGCACTGAGTCACGGCGACCACCACAACACCTTTGTTCCGCGCCCGCTCCAGGCTGGTGAGAAACTCAGGATTATCGCTCGGCCCGGTACCGCTGCCGTAGCACTCCAGGACCAGACCTTGAATGCCGCTGTCGAGCAAGCCATCCAGAACCCCGGCGTCGATGCCGGGAAACAACGGCAGCACCCCGACCTTGGCGAGTTGCTTGCCCTGGTTGTAATTCAACTGTGTCGGCAGCGAAGGAGCCTTCACACCGCCACCCTGACGCTCCAGTCGCTTGAACGGATGGCGCCCGAAACTGCGCACTTTCGCGCAACGGGTCGGGTCCAGCAGTTCGCCGTGGAAATACAAATGCACGCCCGGCGCCAGGCCTTGGCCGAGGGCAACCAGTGCGCCGCCGAGGTTTTCCCAGGCATCGCTGTCGGTTACGCCGGCCGGCAGCATCGAGCCGGTAAACACCACGCGGGCAGGCAGGCCGAGCAATTGAAAGCTCATGGCCGCCGCGCTGTAGGCCAGGGTGTCGGTGCCGTGCAGGATCAATACGCTGTCGCAGCCCTGAACATCAATGGCGTCGACTACGGCTTCACGCAGTTGCTGCCAGTAGGTCGGGGTCATGTTGGCGCTGTCGATCAGCGGCGACATTTCGCGAAAGCGCCACTGCGGCACCACCAGGTCAGGTTGGCCGTGCAGATACTCGCGCATCCGCGCTTCAAAACCGGACGCCGGGGCCAGACCGTGGGCGCTGGCTTGCATCCCGATGGTGCCACCGGTGTAGAGCACCATGACGTGTTGGGCGGCAGGAAAGGAATTGGGAACCATGGGGAAGTCTCCGCAAGAGATGACAGGTGGGAGCGAGCCTGCTCGCGATAGCGGTATGTTAGACACAAGTGTGTCATCTGACAGTCCGTCATCGCCAGCAGGCTGGCTCCCACAGGTTGTGCACCCGTCGTTTACCGATCAGCGTTGCGCTGCGGGTACGCCTTGCGGCTCAGCTGCGGCTTTAGGGGCGGCGGCTGGCGGGTTGGCTGGCCAGGCGTTCAAGTCCAGGTCCAGGTCCGGGAATTTGCTCGAATCGAACACCGGCGTCTTGATCCCGGCGGCACGCTGGTCGTCGTAGTCACGCAGGATGCGCATGCCGACCTTGAACAGCAGGAACAACGCGATCAGGTTCACGAACGCGAGCAGGGTCATGGTGATGTCGGCGAAGGCGAACACCGTGCCGAGGTTTTCGATCGCACCCCAGAAGATCAACACCAGAACCAGCGCGCGGTAGCCGATCAGCGCCTTGCGGTTTTCACCGATCAGGAAGCGCAGGTTGCTCTCGCCCAGGTAGTAGTTGTAGAGGATCGAGGTGAACACGAACAACGCCAGCGCCACGGAGATGAACATCCGGCCCCAGTCACCGACCACGGCGGCCAGCGAGTTCTGGGTCAGGGCAATGCCGTCGCCTTCAAAGCCCGGGGTGTAGAAGCCCGAGAGCAAGATCAGCAGCGCGGTGCAGGTGCAGATCACGAAGGTGTCGAGGAACACGCTGAACGCCTGCACCACACCTTGTGCCACCGGGTGCTCGACCGACGCAACCGCGGCCACGTTAGGCGCACTGCCCAGGCCTGCTTCGTTGGCAAACACGCCACGTTTCACACCCATGACGATGGCGCTGCCGATCAGGCCGCCGAACGCCTGATCCAGACCGAAAGCGCTTTTGACGATGGTCATCAGCATGGCCGGGACGTGGTCGAATTGCAGCACGATCACGTAGATCGTCACGCCGATGTACACCAGGGTTTTCACCGGCACCAACAGGTCGGCGACCTTGGCGATGCGCTTGATCCCGCCGATGAACACCAGGCCGAGCAACACCGCCAGGGCCAGGCCGGTCCAGGTGGTGTCGAGGCCGAACGCGTTGTTCAGCGAGTGCGTCACGGCGTGGGATTGCAGGCCGTTGAAGGCGAACCCGAAGGTCACCAGCAACAGGAACGCCATGATCATGCCCAACCAGCGTTTTTGCAGGCCGTGCTGGATGTAATAGGACGGGCCGCCACGGAACGTGCCGTCGGAATCGCAGCGCTTGTAGAGCTGGCCGAGGGAGCATTCGAAGAAGCTGCTGGACATGCCGACCAGCGCGGTCACCCACATCCAGAACACCGCACCTGGGCCACCCAGTGTCACGGCGATGCCGACACCGGCGATGTTGCCCGCACCGACGCGGCCGGCGAGGCTGAGCATCAGGGCCTGGAACGAGCTGAGTTGACCGGCGCTGCTTTTGAGGCTGTCGCGGAACACCGCGAACATGTGGAAGAAGTGGCGCAATTGAACGAAACGCGAGCGGATCGTGAAGTAGCTACCGAGCCCGACAATGAGCACGATCAGTACTTTCCCTGAGAGGAAGTCGTTAATGACTTCGAGCATGGAGTATTCCTCGCTGTTTTTTGTGTAGGCAAATGCTGGGCGGTGGGAAACATCGCGTTACACCGGTTTGCGCACGGCAAAACAGGCGAGGCGAAGGTTCGTCCCGATTTCATATTGCGGGTTTGTTATTAGTTCGGGTTTCGCATGGGTTTGGGCCTCGTTACCGACGACCGCTCACGCGAAGAGGGGCGGCACTATACCTATGAGAGTGCCGTCCGTCTGCACGGTTGTGGTGCATCCGATGAAAACGAAGCCTTTGAAACACCTGACGTTGATGGCGCCTGGTTCTTGTGGGAGCGGGCTTGCCCGCGATGCAGGCACCGCGGTTTATCAGGAACTCCGCGTTATCGTTCATCGCGAGCAAGCCCGCTCCCACAGGTTCTGTGTTTGCTTGTAAATAGTTAAAAAAAAGGGCCTGGGGAACAAATCCCCAAGCCCTCAAAAGGTGAGAGGTGTCTAGTCCCTCGACCTGGTGAGCGGTGCTACACGTAACGCGTCGGATCAGGCTTTAAGCGGAACCAGACGCGGAGCAATCATGTTTTCCGGGCGCAGGATGTCGGCGAGCATGGCGTCGTCGAGCAAGCCTTCTTCGCGCACCAGTTCCAGCACGCCGCGGCCGCTTTCAAGCGCGATACGGGCGATGCGGGTGGCGTTTTCATAGCCGATGTACGGGTTCAGCGCAGTGACCAGGCCGATCGAATGCTCGACCAGTTCGCGGCAGCGCTCTTCGTTGGCGGTGATGCCGACGATGCAGTGCTCGCGCAGCATGTCCATGGCGCGTTGCAGCAGGCGGATCGAGTCGAAGATCTTGAACGCGATCAGCGGCTCCATCACGTTCAGTTGCAGCTGGCCGCCTTCGGCCGCGATGGTCAGGGCCAGGTCGTTGCCGATGATCTGGAACGCCACCTGGTTGACCGCCTCCGGGATTACCGGGTTGACCTTGCCAGGCATGATCGAGCTGCCTGGCTGACGCGCTGGCAGGTTGATTTCGTTGATACCGGTGCGTGGGCCGCTGGACAGCAGGCGCAGGTCGTTGCAGATCTTCGACAGCTTGACCGCGGTGCGCTTGAGCATGCCGGAGAACAGCACAAAGGCGCCCATGTCGGAGGTGGCTTCGATCAGGTCGGCGGCTGGAACCAGCGGTTGACCGCTGATCAATGCCAGGCGCTGAACAGCCAGGTGCTGATAACGCGGGTCGGCGTTGATGCCGGTACCAATCGCGGTGCCGCCCAGGTTCACTTCGGTCAGCAGTTCAGGCGCCAGGGTTTTCAGGCGTGCCAGGTCTTCGCCCAGCGTGGTGGCGAAGGCGCGGAATTCCTGGCCCAGGGTCATCGGCACGGCGTCTTGCAGCTGGGTACGGCCCATCTTCAAGACGTGGCTGAATTCTTCACCTTTGGCGGCGAACGACTGGATCAGGCTGTCGAGGCTGGCCAGCAGCGCGTCGTGACCCAACAGCAGGCCCAGGCGGATCGCCGTCGGGTAAGCGTCGTTGGTCGACTGCGCCATGTTCACGTCGTTGTTCGGGTGCAGGTATTGGTATTCGCCCTTCTGGTGACCCATGGCCTCCAGCGCGATGTTGGCGATGACTTCGTTGGCATTCATGTTGGTTGAAGTGCCAGCGCCGCCTTGAATCATGTCGACCACGAACTCTTCGTGGAAATCGCCGCGGATCAGACGTGCACACGCTTCGCTGATGGCCGCGTGCTTGGCTTCGCTCAGATGACCCAGCTCGCGGTTGGCGTCAGCGGCGGCCTGTTTGACCATGGCCAGACCGACAACCAGCTTCGGGTAATGCGAAATCGGAACGCCGGAGAGACGGAAGTTGTTCACCGCTCGCAGGGTCTGGATGCCGTAATACGCTTGAGCAGGTACTTCGAGTACGCCAAGCAGGTCTTTTTCTGTGCGGAAAGATGCAGCGGAGGACATGATAGAAATCATCTCGATAGGGACCCGGTCTGTGCCGGAACACCGCAAATGCTAGGCTTGTAGAGAATTTAGAGCCAATGCTGTTAAACACTAGCCTATGCACATTCGGCATAATGCCCGTGTGACGCCGCGTGTGCGGCGAGCGTGTGACCTAAATTGGTGCGTGTCCGGGAGGACGTGATGAATCTGGAAAGTAAATGGCTCGAGGACTTCAGCGCCTTGGCCGCCACCCGCAGCTTCTCCCAAGCGGCGGAACGACGCTTCGTGACTCAGCCGGCGTTCAGCCGGCGGATCCGCAGCCTCGAAGCCGCGCTGGGGCTGACCCTGGTCAACCGCTCGCGCACACCGATTGAGCTGACAGCGGCGGGGCAATTGTTCCTGGTCACCGCGCGAACCGTGGTCGAGCAACTGGGCGAAGTACTGCGCCATCTTCATCATCTGGAGGGCGGGCAGGGCGAGGTCATGCAGGTCGCTGCCGCTCACTCGCTGGCCTTGGGTTTCTTCCCGCGCTGGATCGCGCAGTTGCGCAACGAAGGCTTGAACATCGCCACGCGGCTGGTCGCGACTAACGTTGGCGATGCGGTGCATGCGCTGCGTGAGGGCGGCTGCGACTTGATGCTGGCGTTCTATGACCCGGACGCCGCGATGCAGATGGACCCGGAGATTTTCCCGTCGCTGCACCTTGGCCAGACCGAGATGCTGCCAGTCTGCGCCGCCGATGCTGATGGCAAACCGCTGTTCGATCTGGAAGGCGAAGCCAGCGTGCCGCTGCTGGCCTACAGCGCCGGAGCGTTTCTCGGGCGCTCGGTAAACATGCTGCTGCGCCAACGGGCGCTGCGTTTCACCACCATCTACGAAACCGCCATGGCCGACAGCCTGAAAAGCATGGCGCTGGAAGGCCTGGGCATTGCCTGGGTGCCGCAACTCAGTGTGCGCGCCGAACTGGCGCGCGGTGAACTGGTGATCTGCGGCGGCCCGCAATGGCATGTGCCGCTGGAGATTCGTCTGTATCGCTGCGCGCTGGTGCGCAAGGCCAACGTGCGGTTGCTCTGGCGCAAACTCGAAGGTGGCGCGGCTCAAGGTACAACCGGTTCCTGAGATAACTGAAGATCAAATGTGGGAGCTGGCTTGCCTGCGATAGCGGAGTGTCAGGCAACATCAATGTTCGCTGTACCGACGCTATCGCAGGCAAGCCAGCGCCCACAGAAGATTTGTGTGTAGTTGACTGACTCTGAGGTCAATAAATCCGGCACTTTGCGCCATATGACAGATGGTCGCCACGGGGGCTGTTTATCTGCCACATTGCGGTATACTGCGCGGCCTTCGGCCGGTTCGCCCGGCCATAATTCGTACAATCAAGCCACGCATTTTGCGTGGCTTGTTGTTTTTTGACGCGCCTGCGGGCGCCCAGAGAGAAGAGGCACGACGATGAGTGCACTGGTTGGCGTGATCATGGGCTCCAAGTCCGATTGGTCCACCCTTAGCCACACCGCCGATATGCTGGAAAAGCTCGGCATCCCTTACGAGGTGAAAGTGGTCTCTGCCCACCGCACCCCGGACCTGCTGTTCCAGTACGCTGAAGAAGCCGAGGCGCGTGGCATCGAGGTGATCATCGCCGGTGCCGGTGGCGCGGCCCACTTGCCAGGCATGTGTGCGGCCAAGACCCACCTGCCGGTACTGGGCGTGCCGGTACAGTCGTCGATGCTCTCGGGCGTCGATTCGCTGCTCTCTATAGTGCAGATGCCGGCGGGCATTCCGGTTGCGACCCTGGCCATCGGCAAGGCCGGCGCGATCAACGCAGCCCTGCTCTCGGCAAGCATTCTGGGCGCCAAGCACCCGCAGTTCCACGCGGTGCTGAAAACTTTCCGTGCTGAGCAGACAGACAGCGTCCTGGAAAATCCAGACCCACGCATCGCCTGAGGTTGTTGACGATGAAGATCGGTGTAATCGGTGGCGGCCAGTTGGGTCGCATGTTGGCGCTGGCGGGCACTCCGCTGGGCATGAACTTCGCTTTCCTGGACCCGGCGCCGGATGCTTGCGCCGCTGCGCTGGGCGAACACCTGCGGGCTGATTACGGCGATCAGGATCACCTGCGCCAGCTGGCCGATGAAGTCGATCTGGTGACCTTCGAATTTGAAAGCGTCCCGGCCGAAACCGTGGCGTTCCTCTCGCAATTCGTCCCGGTCTACCCGAGTGCCGAAGCCCTGCGCATCGCCCGCGATCGCTGGTTCGAGAAGAGCATGTTCAAGGACCTGGGGATTCCCACTCCGGCGTTCGCCGATATCCAGTCGCAAGCCGATCTGGACGCCGCCGTAGCTTCCATCGGTCTGCCGGCCGTGCTGAAAACCCGCACCCTGGGTTACGACGGCAAGGGCCAGAAAGTCCTGCGCACCACTGAAGATGTGGTCGGTACGTTCGCTGAACTGGGCAGCGTCGCTTGCCTGCTGGAAGGCTTTGTGCCATTCACCGGCGAAGTCTCGCTGATCGCCGTGCGTGCCCGCGATGGCGAAACCAAATTCTATCCGCTGGTTCACAACACCCACGACAGCGGCATCCTCAAGCTGTCCGTGGCCAGCACCGACCATCCGTTGCAAGCCTTGGCTGAAGACTACTCCAGCCGCGTGCTCAAGCAGCTGAATTACGTCGGCGTGATGGCGTTCGAGTTCTTCGAAGTCGACGGCGGCCTCAAGGCCAACGAAATCGCTCCGCGCGTGCACAACTCCGGGCACTGGACCACCGAAGGCGCCGAGTGCAGCCAGTTCGAAAACCACCTGCGGGCGGTTGCCGGCCTGCCGCTGGGTTCGACCGCCAAGGTTGGCGAAAGCGCGATGCTGAACTTCATCGGTAAAGTGCCGGAGACCGAGAAAGTCCTGGCCATTGCCGATTGCCATCTGCATCACTATGGCAAGGCGTTCAAGGTCGGCCGCAAGGTCGGTCACGCCAACCTGCGTTGCGCAGACCGCGAGACACTGGCCGCGCAGATCCTCAAGGTCGAAGCGCTCATCGCCGAATAAACAGTTTCATGTGGCCGCGGCGGAACCATTCAGGGGCCGCCGTTCTCTCATGGCAGTATGCGAAAGTCTGACTAGTCTTTCGCATAGCCACTTAACCAGAGGGAAATGCCATGGGAATTATCGGAACCATCTTTATCGGCTTGATCGTCGGCCTGCTGGCTCGGTTCCTGAAACCGGGCGATGACAGCATGGGCTGGATCATGACCATCCTGCTCGGTATCGGCGGTTCGCTGGCGGCCACTTACGGCGGTCAGGCCCTGGGCATCTATCACGCCGGCGAAGGTGCAGGCTTCATCGGTGCGCTGGTCGGCGCGGTGGTGTTGCTGGTGATCTACGGCTTGATCAGAAAGAACTGATTCAACGCGACAAAGCCCTCTCTGCCAAACGCGCGTGGAGGGCTAGAATGCTCGGCGACTTTTCGTCCTTCCTTACCGAGCACTCCATGCGCCGTCTTCTATTGACCTTTCTTTTACTGGGTACGGGCCTTGCCCACGCCAGCGAACTGCCGGAGACCGACTGGCTCGAGCTGATGCCCAAGTCGGACCAGAAAGCCCTCGAGGCCATGCCCGAAATCGACCACAACTCTCCCGAAGGCAATGGCACCTTTACCGAAAAGGGTGGCATGAAACAGAGCAAAGGCTTGCCGGCGGTGATGTATTCGACCAAAACCGTGCCGTCGATGAACGACAAGAACATCCGCATCGGGGGTTATCCGGTGCCGCTGGAATCCGACGCCAAGGGCCGCAGCACGCTGTTCTTCCTCGTGCCTTATCCGGGCGCTTGCATCCACGTGCCACCTCCGCCGCCTAACCAGTTGGTGCTGGTGCGTTATCCGAAAGGCTTGAAGCTGGATGACATCTACACACCGCTGTGGGTGACCGGCACGCTGAAGGTCGAGAAGGTCAACAACGACCTGGCTGATGCAGCGTATGCGCTGGATGCGGCGAAGGTGCGGGTGGTGCAGGAATCGGATCTCTAACCGCCACCCGAAACAACTGTGGGAGCCAGCCTGCTGGCGATAGCGGTGCGTCAGAAACTTTCAAGTTGACTGACACGACGCCATCGCCAGCAGGCTGGCTCCCACATTTTGTATTGCGGTAGGGCTTAGAGCGGTTTTGTGCCGACGCTGACACCCAAGGTATGGCTCGCCCCTGGCGCCAGGTTCACCACATCATCCATCACATTCGCCGTTTCGATGCACAGCATGCGTTGCCAGCCATCGTCGGCCATGTCACTGAATGCTGCGGCGCGATCAATCCATGGGTTCCAGATTACTGACGAGCGCGAACCACGGCTAGTCAGCTCGATCCGCCGTTCCCACGCCGGGTCGACAATGCTCAGCGTCGCCGGGGTATCGAGGTAGATGCGGTCGGTTTCGCCGGTAAAGCGCAGATCGCCGGCCTGTGTGACGGTTTTCCAATCGTCCAGCGTCTCGATATAGCTCAAGCCATCCAGCCCTTCGACGTGCACGTTGCGCACATCGCTGACGGCGAAATAGCTGTGCAATGCCTGGCTGATAGTGACAGTGTCCGAGCCTTGGTTGTGGCTGGTCAGGTTGATGTGCAGTTGCTCATCCAGACGAATGCTCAGCTTCAAATCCACCTGATGCGGCCAGCCTGGCAAGCCGCCTTCGGGGTAGGGCAGCACAAATTCCAGTTTCAGGCTTTCGCCCTCGGCTTCGATACCTTCCAGTTTCCAGTCCATTGCCCGGACCAGTCCGTGAGCGGTCGGCGGTTCGCTGCTGACGCGCATCGCTTGTACGCTCTGCGGGTTGCGCGAAAAATTGCCGAACCACGGCCAGCACACGGGCACGCCCGCGCGGATGCTCTTGCCGGTCTTGAACACGGCTTCGTCGTTGAGCCAGATCAGCGGCGGTTGGCCGGCCAATTGATAGCTGAGGATGTGCGCGCCTTGCTGGGCGACCAGCAATTCGGCCTGGCCGTGGCGGATACGCCAGCAGTTCAGTTCATCCAGTTTTACGGCTTCAACGTTGGGCGTGCTCATGGGACAGCTCTCGATCAGGAACAATGACTGCAATGGACCGCGAAACGGTCGCAGTGTTTAACGCGCGCGTGGTGGAACCGAGCGAGTGCGACCGCTGCCGTCGATGGCGACGAACACAAACACCGCTTCAGTCACTTTGCGCCATTCGCTGGACAGCGGATCGTCGCTCCAGACCTCGACCATCATCTGGATCGAGCTGCGGCCGATTTCCAGCGCCTGGGTATAGAAGGAGAGCTGGGCGCCCACCGCAACCGGAACCAGGAACGCCATGCGGTCGATCGCCACGGTCGCCACGCGCCCCCCCGCGACCTTGCTGGCCATGGCGGTGCCGGCCAAATCCATCTGCGCTACCAGCCAACCGCCGAAAATATCGCCAAAACCGTTGGTTTCACGCGGAAGGGCGGTGATTTGCAGGGCCAGGTCGCCTTGCGGGATTGGATCTTCTTGTTCGAGCTCTATCATGCCGGGGGTGCCTCTGACCCGTGACTCTTCATTGGTACTTCAAGGTGAATAGCCGTCTCAAAGAAAAACGATTCAGCCCCGAACATACTACGTTCGTCACGTTTTTCGTAAGGCGCCTAAAGGGAAACTCTGCGAAATCGACTGGTAGCGCCAGCAACGTCTTCGCACAGCAACCCTTGCAAGCTGTCGCAAGATAGCGAGTATATCGGTCGGTAGACCCCGAGACGACCGTCCGGTTCTCATTTTGACCGTCAAATACGCACCTCTATGTGCTTTTTCGAACAATTTGCTATCGTGCCGGACCTGCCCAAGCCTCCGCCAGCGTTGTTGGGGTTGCAGATCCGACTATAAGAGAAGCCCTTGCCATGACCACAGCGCCCTCGAGCATCGCGCAGCCATCCCAGTCCGCACGACCGCTGACCCGCAACGACTACAAGACTTTATCGCTGTCTGCCCTCGGCGGCGCGCTGGAGTTCTACGACTTCATCATCTTCGTGTTCTTCGCCACGGTGGTGGGCAAGCTGTTCTTCCCGGCCGATATGCCTGAATGGCTACGGCTGATGCAGACCTTCGGCATCTTCGCCGCCGGCTACCTGGCGCGGCCGCTGGGCGGCATCGTCATGGCGCACTTCGGCGACCTGTTGGGACGCAAGAAGATGTTCACCCTGAGCATTTTCATGATGGCCGTGCCGACCTTGATCATGGGCCTGCTGCCGACTTACGCGCAGATCGGGATGTGGGCGCCGATCCTGTTGCTGCTGATGCGGGTGATCCAGGGCGCGGCGATTGGCGGTGAAGTGCCGGGGGCGTGGGTCTTCGTTTCCGAACACGTGCCGCAGCGACACATCGGTTACGCCTGCGGCACCCTGACCTGCGGCCTGACGGCCGGTATCCTGCTGGGCTCATTGGTGGCCACGGCGATCAACAGCATTTATACCCCGGTGGAAGTTGCGGATTACGCCTGGCGGATCCCGTTCCTGCTGGGCGGCGTGTTCGGGCTGTTCTCGGTGTACCTGCGTCGCTGGTTGCACGAAACCCCGGTGTTCGCCGAGCTGCAACTGCGCAAAGCCCTGGCCGAAGAAGTGCCGCTGCGCGCGGTGCTGCGTGACCATCGCGGGGCCATCCTGATTTCCATGTTGCTGACCTGGCTGCTGTCCGCCGGCATCATCGTGGTCATCCTGATGACCCCGACCGTGTTGCAGACGGTCTATCACTTCTCGCCAACCACCGCGTTGCAGGCCAACAGCCTGGCGATCGTGTTCCTCAGCGTGGGCTGCGTCATCTCTGGTGCGCTGGCTGATCGCTTCGGCGCTGGCCGGGTGTTCGTGTTTGGCAGCGCCGCGCTGCTGATCAGCTCGTGGACCTTCTACCACAGCCTGTTCAACCACCCGCAATGGCTGTTCCCGATGTACGCCCTGACCGGCTTCCTGGTCGGCACCATCGGCGCGGTGCCGTACGTCATGGTCAAAGCCTTCCCGGCGGTGGTGCGCTTCAGCGGCCTGTCGTTCTCCTACAACCTGGCCTATGCCATCTTCGGCGGCCTGACGCCGATGGTCGTGACGCTGCTGCTCAAGGAAAGCCCGATGGGGCCGGCTTACTATGTAGCGATTATTTGCGGGGTCGGGATTCTGGTCGGCGCGTATCTCTGGAAGAAGGGGCGGTAAGCCGACTTTTCTTATCGTCTGCGCTGACGCCTTCGCGGGCGAGCCTCGCTCCTACGGATCCAGTTGACCTGTAGGAGCGAGGCTTGCCCGCGAAGAGCGATGATGCGAAATATCCTGCAAAAAAGCCGAATGCTGGCCTTTCATCCAATTGTCATATTTCAGCCATAGAGTGTTCACACGGCCTGCTGATACTTGGCCCCGACTTAACACACCCTATCTGCTAGGAGTAAGGCATGAAACTGAAGCGTTTGATGGCGGCAATGACTTTTGTCGCTGCTGGCGTTGCGACTGCCAACGCGGTTGCCGCTGTTGACCCTGCGATCCCGAGCTACACCAAGACCACTGGTGTGTCGGGCAACCTGTCCAGCGTCGGCTCCGATACCCTGGCCAACCTCATGACCCTGTGGGCTGAGAACTACAAAAAAGAATACCCGAACGTAAACATCCAGATTCAGGCTGCCGGTTCTTCTACCGCGCCACCTGCGTTGACTGAAGGCACCGCTAACCTGGGCCCGATGAGCCGCAAGATGAAGGACAACGAACTGCAAGCCTTCGAAACCAAATACGGCTACAAGCCAACGGCTATCCCGGTCGCTGTGGATGCCTTGGCCGTGTTCGTGCACAAGGACAACCCGATTCAGCACATGACCATGGAGCAAGTCGACGCGATTTTCTCTTCGACTCGTCTGTGCGGTGCTAAAACCGACGTGAAAACCTGGGGTGATCTGGGCGTGACCGGCGACCTGGCCAACAAGCCGGTTCAACTGTTCGGTCGAAACTCGGTATCCGGCACCTACGGCTACTTCAAAGAAGAAGCCCTGTGCAAAGGCGACTACAAGCCAAACGTCAACGAACAACCAGGCTCGGCTTCGGTCGTGCAGTCGATCAGCTCCTCGCTGAATGGCGTTGGTTACTCGGGCATCGGCTACAAGACCGCTAGCGTGAAGACAGTTGCACTGGCCAAGAAAGGCAGCACTGAATTCATCGAAGACACCGAAGAAAACGCCCTGAACGGCAAGTACCCGCTGTCGCGCTTCCTCTACGTTTACGTCAACAAAGCACCGAACAAGCCTCTGGCCCCGCTGGAAGCCGAGTTCGTGAAACTGATTCTGTCCAAGCAGGGTCAGGAAGTTGTAGTGAAAGACGGCTACATCCCACTGCCGGCCAAGGTTGCTGCAAAAGCACTGGCTGACCTGGGTCTGCAAGAAGGCGGCAACGTCGCAAAGAAGTAACACCCTGAGTCCGGGATGATTTCCGGACTCCAGTGGGGGCGGGTACGCCCGCCCCCACACACCGCTAATTTTCTATCCACTGCCAGTTAACGCTGGCGGCGGATTTGTTGCGTCACTGCACTGTCATCTTTCTGTCATACAGGATCGCTAGGGTGTGCGCATGACTGATCTGGCCAATTCCACCATGACTACAAATCCCCCCAAGCGAATTGATTTCAATACGCCTGAGTTGCAACGCAAGCGCCGCATTCGCGCGCTCAAAGATCGCCTGACCCGCTGGTACGTCCTCATTGGCGGCCTTGCCGTCCTTGGCGCGATCACCCTGATCTTCTTCTTCCTCGCCTACGTCGTCCTGCCCCTGTTCCAGGGTGCCGACCTGACCACCAAGGACACCATCACGCCCGCCTGGATGCAGGACGCCGGCAAGCCGCTGATGATCTCCCTGGAAGAGCAGAACCAGGTCGCCATGCGGGTTTCCGACAAAGGGCAGGCACTGTTCTTCGACATCGAGAGTGGCGCCGAACTCAAGCGCGTCGATCTGCCAGTCCCGGCCGGGGCCAGCGTAACGTCTATCGGTAAAGACCAGCCCGGTCATCCGCTTGTAGCGGTGGGCTTTTCCAATGGCCAGGCTTTGGTGTTCCGTCACACCTATAAAGTCAGCTACCCGGAAGGCAAGAAAACCATCTCGCCGGCCATCGAATACCCGTATGGCGAAACACCGATTGCGCTGAACGAGGCGGGCGGTGCTCTCGAGCACGTCAGTCTTAACGCCACCGACACGACCCTGATGCTGGTTGGCTCCACTGGTTCGCAACTCAACGTTTTGTCGCTGACCAGCGAAGAAAACATGATGACTGGCGAAATCACCAGCGAGCAGAAGCGCATCGACCTTCCGCAAATGAACGAGCCGGTGAAGAACATCTTCGTCGACCCGCGCCAGCAGTGGCTTTACGTGATTAACGGTCGTGCTCAGGCCGACGTGTTCAGCCTGCGCGACAAGAGCCTCAACGGTCGCTACAAACTGCTTGAAAACGGCGATGCCGAGATTACTGCCAGCACCCAACTGGTGGGCGGCATCTCGCTGATCCTCGGCGATTCCAAAGGTGGCCTGGCCCAGTGGTTCATGGCCCGCGATCCGGACGGCGAACTGCGTCTGAAGCAGATTCGTACCTTCCAGATGGGCACCACGCCGATTGTTGAAATCAGTGCTGAAGAGCGGCGCAAAGGCTTCGTAGCCCTCGATGCATCCGGCAAGCTTGGCGTCTTCCACAGTACCGCTCACCGCACGTTGCTGGTCGATCAGGTGGTGGAAGGCCAGGGCATTTTCGGCATGTCGCCGCGTGCCAACCGTATCATCGTCGAGGCCAACGGTAAGGTGCAGCCGCTGTTGCTGGACAATCCGCACCCGGAAGTTTCGTGGAGCGCGTTGTGGAGCAAGGTCTGGTACGAGAACTACGACGAACCTAAATACGTCTGGCAATCGACCGCTGCCAACACTGACTTCGAACCGAAGATGAGCTTGTCTCCGCTGACGTTCGGTACCTTGAAGGCCGCGTTCTACGCCATGCTGCTGGCCGCTCCACTGGCCGTCGCTGCTGCTATCTACACCGCGTACTTCATGGCCCCGAGCTTGCGCCGCAAGGTCAAGCCAGTGATCGAGCTGATGGAAGCGATGCCGACGGTGATCCTCGGTTTCTTCGCCGGTCTGTTCCTCGCACCGTATGTAGAAGGGCACTTGCCGGGCATCTTCAGCCTGCTGCTGTTGATGCCGATCGGCATCCTGGTCGCCGGTTTCACCTTCAGCCGCTTGCCTGAGTCAATCCGCCTGAAAGTGCCGGACGGCTGGGAAAGCGCGATCCTGATTCCGGTGATCCTGTTCGTGGGCTGGCTCTCGCTGTACATGAGCCCGTACATGGAAACCTGGTTCTTCGGCGGCGATATGCGCATGTGGATCTCCCACGACCTGGGCATCACCTACGACCAGCGCAACGCACTGGTGGTCGGTCTGGCCATGGGCTTCGCGGTGATCCCGAACATCTATTCCATCGCCGAAGACGCCGTGTTCAGCGTGCCTCGCGGCCTGACCCTCGGTTCCCTGGCCCTCGGTGCCACACCGTGGCAGACCATGACTCGCGTGGTGATCCTCACCGCCAGCCCGGGCATCTTCTCGGCGCTGATGATCGGCATGGGCCGTGCGGTCGGTGAAACCATGATCGTGCTGATGGCCACCGGTAACACCCCGGTCATGGAAATGAACCTGTTCGAAGGTCTGCGCACGCTGGCCGCCAACGTCGCGGTGGAAATGCCCGAATCGGAAGTCGGCGGCAGCCACTACCGCGTGCTGTTCCTCTCGGCGCTGGTGCTGCTGTTGTTCACCTTCGTCATGAACACCCTCGCGGAACTGATTCGTCAGCGTCTGCGCAAGAAATACTCGTCGCTTTAAGAAAGGTAGAAGTCTGTGAAACAGAACTCCCTGAATGGATGGTTCAAGAGCGGCGCCCCCGGCGTCTGGATCAGCGGTGGCGCGGTGTCCATCGCGGTCATCATGACCATTGGCCTGCTGGCGGTGATTGCCGTGCGTGGCCTGGGTCACTTTTGGCCGGCGGACCTGATCCACGCCAGCTACGACGTGCCGGGCCAGGCCAACCACCTCGTCATCGGCGAAGTGGTGCAGAAAGAAGAAGTGCCACGCGAGCGCCTGAAAAGTGCTGGCCTGCCGGTGCCTGATCAGGGCCCGGAATTTATGACCCGCGAGCTGATCAAGGTCGGCAACCGTGACTTGAATGGCAACGACTTCACCTGGATCGTCGGCGAGTGGCTGACCAACCAGAAAACTCCACCTGAGCTGATGGCTATCGAGCGTCGCGAGTGGGGCAATTTCTACGGTTACCTGGTCAACGTCAAACAGGAGGGCAAGGTCATCGCTGAAGGCGAGGCCGCTTGGCCTGAGTTGCAGGCGCGTGTGGCCCGCGTCAACCAGCTCGCGGCACAGCTCAAGACCCTGGAAAAGGTCGATATCGGCGCGATTAACGCCGGCCTCGAACGCATCCGTCTGCACGGTCGCAAGCTGGAGCTGGCCGGCACCCTCGACGCCACCGCACAAGCGGACATGGAATCCGAGCGCGCCGAGCTGAACGCACGGTATCAGGACATCGAAGCACGTCTTGCCGACCTGCACGCCCAGTTCAACCGCGACAGCCTGACGGCCCGCGATGCCAACGGCAAAGAGATCGTGATCGACATCGGCAAAGTGGTTCACGCCTATCAGCCGAACGCCATGGGCACGATGACCAAGATCGGTTTCTACTTCAGCAAGGTCTGGGAATTCCTCAGCGACGATCCGCGTGAAGCGAACACCGAAGGCGGGATCTTCCCGGCGATTTTCGGCACAGTGATGATGACGTTGATCATGGCGATGATCGTGACCCCGTTCGGCGTACTGGCCGCGGTTTACCTGCGTGAATACGCCAAGCAGAACGCGCTGACCCGGATTATCCGCATCGCCGTGAACAACCTGGCGGGCGTTCCAGCCATCGTTTACGGCGTGTTCGGTCTGGGCTTCTTCGTCTATGTGCTGGGCGGTTCGGTCGACCGCTTGTTCTTCCCTGAGGCGCTGCCGGCGCCGACCTTTGGTACGCCGGGTCTGCTCTGGGCGTCCCTGACCCTGGCGCTGCTGGCGGTGCCGGTGGTGATCGTGGCCACGGAAGAAGGCCTGGCGCGGATTCCTCGCACCGTGCGTGAAGGCTCGTTGGCCCTCGGCGCGACCAAGGCTGAAACCTTGTGGAAGATCGTGCTGCCGATGGCCAGCCCGGCCATGATGACCGGCATGATCCTCGCCGTGGCTCGCGCCGCCGGTGAAGTGGCGCCGCTGATGCTGGTGGGTGTGGTGAAACTGGCGCCGTCGCTGCCACTGGACGGCAACTACCCGTACCTTCACCTGGACCAGAAGATTATGCACTTGGGCTTCCACATCTATGACGTCGGCTTCCAGAGCCCGAACGTCGAGGCCGCGCGGCCGCTGGTGTATGCCACGGCGCTGCTGCTGGTGCTGGTGATCGCCACGCTTAACCTGTCGGCCGTCTATATCCGTAACCACCTGCGCGAAAAATACAAAGCGCTGGATAGCTGAGTCATGCAGCACTGATTTCTATGTGGGAGCCAGCCTGCTGGCGATGGCATCACCGCGGTTTACAGATTGACCGCGTCGCCTGAATCGCCAGCAGGCTGGCTCCCACAAAAACCGAACCGAATTTGTTAGCACAGGGAGCCTCCCATGCAGCACGAAGCACATACCCACGGCATCAACATGTCTGCCTTGGGCCGCGACAAACAGAGCTTGAGTCTTGAGCAGGAAACCGTCGCCATCGAAGTGCCGGGCCTGAGCCTGTTCTATGGCGATAAACAAGCGCTGTACGACGTCAGCATGAACATCCCGAAACAGCGCGTGACCGCCTTCATCGGCCCGTCCGGTTGCGGTAAGTCCACGCTGCTGCGCACCTTCAACCGCATGAACGACCTGGTGGATGGCTGCCGTGTCGAAGGCGCGATCAACCTCTACGGCAACAACATCTACCGCAAGGGCGAAGACGTGGCCGAGCTGCGTCGTCGCGTCGGCATGGTGTTCCAGAAGCCCAACCCGTTCCCGAAAACCATCTATGAGAACGTGGTCTACGGCCTGCGCATCCAGGGCATCAACAAGAAGCGCATCCTCGACGAAGCCGTCGAGTGGGCGTTGAAGGGCGCGGCGCTGTGGGACGAAGTCAAAGACCGTCTGCACGAGTCGGCACTTGGCCTGTCCGGTGGTCAGCAACAACGTCTGGTGATCGCTCGCACCATCGCCGTGGAGCCGGAAGTGCTGCTGCTCGACGAACCATGCTCGGCACTCGACCCGATCTCCACGCTGAAAGTTGAAGAGCTGATCTACGAATTGAAATCGAAATTCACCATCGTCATCGTGACCCACAACATGCAACAGGCCGCGCGGGTTTCCGACTACACGGCGTTCATGTACATGGGCAAACTGGTGGAATTCGGCGACACCGACACCCTGTTCACCAATCCGGCGAAGAAGCAGACCGAAGACTACATCACCGGACGATACGGCTAGCCGTACAGCCGCAAGCTTCGAGCTGCAAGCGGCAAGTAAAAGCAGTTCAGCGTAACGACTCAAATCAGCTTGCAGCTTGTAGCTTGCGGCTTACAGCTTTTGCGGAGCAATCGCATGATTAGTAAAGAAGGCCTTACCCACCACATTTCCGCGCAGTTCAACGCTGAGCTCGAGGAAGTGCGCAGCCACCTCCTGGCCATGGGCGGGCTGGTTGAAAAGCAAGTCAACGACGCGGTTACCGCGCTGATCGAGGCCGACTCCGGCCTGGCCCAGCAGGTTCGCGAGATTGACGACCAGATCAATCAGATGGAACGCAACATCGACGAAGAATGCCTGCGCATTCTGGCCCGTCGTCAGCCAGCGGCGTCTGACTTGCGCCTGATCATCAGCATCTCCAAGTCGGTGATCGACCTGGAGCGCATCGGCGACGAATCCACCAAGATCGCCCGCCGCGCTATTCAGTTGTGCGAAGAAGGCGAAGCCCCGCGCGGTTACGTCGAGGTGCGCCACATCGGCGACCAGGTGCGCAACATGGTGCGCGACGCGCTGGACGCCTTTGCCCGTTTCGACGCCGACCTGGCGTTGTCGGTGGCGCAGTACGACAAGATCATCGACCGCGAATACAAGACCGCGCTGCGTGAGCTGGCCACCTACATGATGGAAGACCCACGCTCTATCTCGCGGGTCTTGAGCATTATTTGGGTGCTGCGTTCCCTGGAGCGGATCGGCGACCACGCGCGCAACATCTCGGAGCTGGTGATCTACCTGGTGCGCGGCACCGACGTACGTCACCTGGGCCTCAAACGCATGAAAGAAGAAGTTGAAGGCACAAGTGGCGAAAGCGCTAATGTTCCGGGCAAAGTTGACGATAAGTAAGATTGCCTGAGAAAAGCGCCCGGCCTTTTGGCCGGGCGTTTTTGTTTGCGGTTTATGAAGTCGACAGCAGCACCCGCGAACGAAAAGTCCCGGCGTGACTGAAGGTTTTTGGCAATGTGCCATCAGTAAGACGGTATGCTTGCCGGGATTTTTTAAAGGGGTGATGGATGAGTAAGGTCAGTGTGTTGGTCGTGGACGATGCGTCGTTCATCCGTGACCTGGTGAAGAAGTGCCTGCGCAACTACTTCCCGGGGATCCGGATCGAAGACGCGGTCAATGGCAAGAAGGCGCAGTCGCTGCTGGCACGGGAAGCGTTCGACCTGGTGCTGTGCGACTGGGAAATGCCGGAAATGTCTGGCCTGGAACTGCTGACCTGGTGCCGCGAGCAGGACAACCTCAAGACCATGCCGTTCGTGATGGTGACCAGTCGTGGCGACAAAGAGAACGTCGTGCAGGCGATCCAGGCCGGGGTTTCCGGCTACGTCAGCAAGCCGTTCACCAACGAGCAACTGCTGACCAAGGTCAAGCAGGCGCTGAACAAGGTCGGCAAGCTCGACACCTTGATGAACAGCGCGCCGACCAAGATGAACTCGGCGTTCGGTAACGATTCCCTGAACGCATTGACGGGTGGCAAGGCTGCCGTGGTCGCGCCTGCCCCGGCACCGGCTGCCGCACCGTCCCGTGGCTTGCTCAACAGCCCGCCGGTCAAGGCGCCAGTCGCCGCCGCCGGGCCAACCAGCGGTCGTGGCCAGGGCCAGCTGCGCCTGCCGAACGGTATTCAGCAATGCGTGATCAAAGCCTTGAGCCTCAAGGAAGCGTTGCTGGTGGTGAAACGCACCGACAACCTGCCGCAAGTGCTCGACAGCGCCGTGCTCGACCTGGAGCAGGGCGACAACGCTGAAGTCGCCCGCCTTAACGGCTACCTGCACGCGATCGTCGCCCATGAGCAGAAGCCCGACAGCGAATGGCTGCAGCTGACCTTCCGGTTTGTCGATCAGGATGCCCAGAAGCTCGACTACATTTCCCGCCTGATTGCCCGTGGTACCGCGCAGAAGCACTTCGTTCCAGGCGCGTAAGTCCGGCTTCGCTTGACGCTAAGCCATCGCGGGCAAGCCCGCTCCCACAGGTACAGTGAAAACCTTGTGGGAGCGGGCTTGCCCGCGATGGGGTCAGAACAATCACCGCCCATCTCCCGCACACCCCATTTTGAAACATCTGCCGACTACTCGGGTCCATTGCAGCTGCTAGGCTCCTTCCCAGGCCTTACTCGACAGACTCTTTGCCCATGCTCGCGCGCCTGCTGTTTTTCTGTGGTCTCTTCATGGCCTCCACCTCGGCTGTGGCCATGACGATCTACAAGTCCACCGACGCCAATGGCGTGGTCTCCTACAGTGACCGCCCCACGAAGGGCTCCCAGGTGTTCGTTTTTCGCGATCGCATGGTCGAGCACCTTGAGCGTCAGGTGTACCTCGATATCAAGAAGCAGAAGGGCATGGACAGCGTGTACGTGCGCAATGACCTGTATGCACCCGTCGAGATCGAGTTGAGTTTCACCGGTTTGAAGAACGTCAGTGGCGCGCCAAGCCGACCGATTCGCCGGGTGATGCCGGCCCGCAGCAACATTCGTCTGGCGCTGCTCACGGCGACTCAGGCGGGAAGGCCGCTCGTGTACGCGCCAACGTTTGAATATTCCCTGGGCGACCCCTCAGGCGCCGCCATGGCCTATCGATACCCGTTGCCCTGGCGGGGAGGGCCGTTTCGCTTGAGTCAGGGTGCCAATGGCCAATACAGCCACTTCGGCCCTAAAAGCCGTTACGCCATGGACATCGCCATGCCTGAGGGCACGCCGATCATCGCTGCGCGTGGCGGGGTGGTGGTGAAAACCGAGAACGCCCAGACCGGGCGCGGCACCGATCCGTCCGGCAACTTCGTGCGGGTGCTGCACGATGACGGGACCATGGGCGTGTACCTGCACCTCAAGCAAGGTTCGGTGAGCGTACGCGAAGGGCAACGGGTGGCGGTGGGCAGTGCGTTGGCGCTGTCGGGCAATACCGGCAACAGCAGCGGGCCGCACCTGCATTTCGTGGTGCAGCGCAATACGGGGTTGGGGCTGGTGTCGATTCCGTACCAGTTCAATCAAGCGGTGGGGGCGCTGCCCAACTTTGCGCTGGGCAAGCAGTGATGTGTTGTCTGGTCTGACGCCTTCGCGGGCAAGCCCGCTCCCACAGGTTATGCACTGACCTTGTGGGAGCGGGCTTGCCCGCGATGGGGGCGACGCCGATTTGAATTAACCGATCAGTCGAGCATCAACACCTTGGCCAAAATGATCTTCGGCCCTTTCATCTTCTTGATGATGATCCGCAAGCCTTCGACTTCCAGCACTTCTTCCTCTTCCGGCACCCGTTTCAGGGTTTCGTAGACCAGCCCGGCGAGGGTTTCGGCTTCGATGTGGTCCAGGTCGATGCCCAACAGGCGTTCAACCTTGAACAGCGGCGTATCGCCGCGCACCAGCAGCTTGCCCGGCTGGTACGCGAGGATCCCGCGCTCAGCCTTGCGGTGTTCGTCCTGAATATCGCCGACCAGCACTTCCAGCACGTCTTCCATGGTCAGGTAGCCAATGATGTTGCCATCAGCCTCTTCGACCAGCGCGAAGTGCGAACCGCCCTTGCGGAACTGTTCCAGCAACTGCGACAGCGGCAGGTGGCGCGACACGCGTTCCAGCGGCCGGGTCAGTTCGGCGAGGTTGAACGACTCGGGAATGTGGTCCAGGGCCGCCAGTTCCAGCAGCAGGTCCTTGATGTGCAGCAGGCCGACGAATTCCTGACGATCGCTGTCGTACACCGGATATCGGCTGAACTTGTGGCGACGGAACATCGCCAGGATTTCTTTGAGCGGCGCGTTGAACTCCAGCGTCACCAGATCTTCCCGGGAGTTGGCCCAGTCGACCACTTCCAGCTCGCCCATTTCCACCGCCGAGGCCAATACACGCATGCCTTGGTCGCTCGGGTCCTGGCCACGGCTGGAGTGCAGGATCAATTTCAGTTCTTCACGGCTGTAATGGTGCTCGTGATGAGGGCCGGGTTCACCTTGGCCGGCAATGCGCAGAATGGTGTTGGCACTGGCGTTGAGCAGGTAAATGGCCGGGTACATGGCCCAGTAGAACAGGTACAGCGGCACCGCTGTCCAGAGCGACAGCAGCTCGGGTTTGCGGATGGCCCAGGATTTCGGGGCCAGCTCACCGACCACGATGTGCAGGTACGAGATGACGAAGAACGCGGCGAAGAACGACACGCCCTTGATCACTTCGGCCGACTGCACGCCGACGGCTTCCAGCAGCGGTTCGAGGATGTGCGCAAACGCCGGTTCACCGACCCAGCCCAGGCCCAGGGAGGCGAGGGTGATACCCAATTGGCACGCCGACAGGTAAGCATCGAGCTGACTGTGCACGGTGCGCAGGATGTGCCCGCGCCAGCCGTTTTTTTCAGCGATGGCTTCGACCCGGGTCGAGCGCAATTTGACCATGGCGAATTCCGCGGCAACGAAAAAGCCGTTGAGCAAAACCAGGATCAGTGCAAAAAGAATCATGCCGAAATCGGCGAAGAGTGTCGCGAGGGTCAAGCCAGGGGATGGGTCCATGATGGAGTTTTGCGGTTTCCGTGTATTCAAAAAAGAGGGAAATGCGGTGCCTGAAGGGCAGGCACAAGTCAGCCAATGTAGCGGCTGACATGTCGATTGCCTAGTGTCGCGTGCTGGCCGGTATCAGTCGGCGGCGCTAATGACGCGAGTTTTGGTCACTTGGGCCGGCGCAAAATGGCAGGTAAAGGTGCTGCCGTGGCCCGGCACACTGCTGATTTCCATCCGTGCTCTATGGCGCAGTAGCACGTGTTTGACGATCGCCAGCCCCAGGCCAGTGCCGCCAGTATTGGAGTTGCGGCTGGAGTCGACGCGATAGAAGCGTTCGGTCAGGCGCGGCAAGTGTTTGCTGTCGATGCCGATCCCGGAATCCTGCACGCTCAGGTGCGCGCCTTGCTCATCGCCCCACCAGCGAATGCGGATATTGCCTTCGGCCGGGGTGTATTTCACCGCGTTGAACACCAGGTTGGAAAACGCGCTGCGCAATTCGGCTTCGCTGCCCTTGAGCAGAATCGTCGGATCGGCTTCCAGGGTGATCTTCTGATTGCGCTGGGCCGACAACTGCTGAGCGTCGCTCTTGATCGATTGCAGCAAGCCATCGATGGCGACCGGCTGGTTGTCCGACGGGTAGTCGGTGGCTTCCAGTTTGGCCAACAGCAGCAAATCATTGAGCAACGTCTGCATGCGCCCGCCTTGCTGCTGCATTTGCTGCAGGGCACGGGTCCAGCGCGGGTTCACCTCCTCGACGTTGTCGAGCAGGGTTTCCAGGTAGCCGCAGATCACCGTCAGCGGCGTGCGCAGTTCATGGGACACGTTGGCGATAAAGTCTTTGCGCATCTGTTCCAGCTGATGGATACGCGTGACGTCGCGCACCAGCATCAAGTGTTCATTGTTGCCGTAGCGGGTGATGTACAGCTGAATGCGCAGGCGATCGTTGATCGGCGAAGGGATTTCCAGTGGCTCGGCGTAGCTGTCCTGCTCGAAATATTCCTTGAAGCGCGGATGGCGCACCAGGTTGGTGACCGGCTGGCCGCTGTCTTGCGGCGTCTTGAGGCCGAGCAGGGTTTCGGCGGCGCGGTTCCACCATTCCAGGTTGCCGTCGCTGTCGAGCATGATCACCGCATCTTTCAACGCGGCGGTGGACTCCTGGACCCGATCGATCACCGCTTGCAGGCGCCCGCGAACGCGTTGGTCGCGGCGTTGCAGGTGGTAGATGCTGTCGAACACTTCGCCCCACAGGCCATAGCCATCGGGCGGTGCTTCATCAGGTTTATGCAGGCGCAGCCATTCGTGCATGCGCAGCAATTGCTTGAGGGTCCAGGCCAGGTAAAGGCCCAGGCCGACCGCCAGGCTCCAGCCGTAATAGCCGGTGATCAGGCCGATCACGAAACAGCCGGTCACCAGCAACAGCATGTGGCGAATCAGGGTGCCATGCCAGTTTTGGTTCACTTGAACACGCGTCCTTGTCAGCTTGTCGGGCGGTAAAGGTCCAGATCAGGCTTTGGTGGAAAAGCGATAACCGGTGCCGCGCACGGTTTGTACCAGATTTTCGTAGGCATCGCCGAGGGCTTTGCGCAGGCGTCGGATATGCACGTCGACGGTGCGTTCTTCGACATAGACGTTGCCGCCCCAGACCTGATCCAGCAACTGGCCACGAGTGTAGGCACGTTCCTGGTGGGTCATGAAAAATTGCAGCAGACGGTATTCGGTCGGGCCCATCTCGGCAGGTTTGCCGTCGATGGTTACGCGGTGGCTGATCGGGTCCAGCAGCAGGCCGCCGACTTCAATCGGCGTTTCGCCATCGGTAGGTCCGGCGCGGCGCAGTACGGCCTTGAGGCGCGCCACCAGCTCACGCGGGGAAAAGGGTTTGGTGATGTAGTCGTCAGCGCCGACTTCCAGGCCCTGGATCTTGTTGTCCTCTTCGCCCTTGGCGGTGAGCATGATGATCGGGATGTCCCCGGTCAGCTCATCGCGCTTGAGGCGGCGGGCCAATTCGATGCCGGAAGTGCCGGGCAGCATCCAGTCGAGCAGGATCAGGTCCGGCTTGCGGTCGACGATGATGGCGTGGGCCTGCTGGGAGTTCTCCGCCTCCAGGCAGTCGTAGCCGGCCATTTCCAACGCAACGGCGATCATTTCGCGAATGGGCGCTTCGTCGTCGACGATCAGAATGCTCCTGCCAACCATGCCTTTAATCCTCTTGTCATTTAACTGTCTTGCGCCGCATTAGATAACGGAATTATTGCAGTCGTGTGACAGTATTTTAGTCGCCCGGCGATTGTCATGATCCTGAACTAAGCTCTAAGTCCGAATCCTGACAACCACAAAAGGAAGGTTTCCATGAAGCGATACCCGCAATCCTTCAAAGCGCTGGTGCTGGCTGCTGCCCTGGCTCTGCCGGGAATGGCCTTCGCGGCCGAGCCGGTGATGATGAAAGACGGCGTGATGGCCGACCATAAGGGCATGACCCTGTACACCTTCGACAAGGACACTGGCGGCAAGTCAGTGTGCACTGGTCAGTGCGCGGAAAACTGGCCGCCGTTCAAGGCAGAGGCGGGTGCCAAGGCCGAAGGCAAATGGTCGGTCGTCAAGCGTGACGATGGCACGATGCAGTGGGCCTATGACGGCAAGCCGTTGTACTACTTCGTGAAGGACAAAAAACCTGGAGACAAGGAAGGCGACAAAATGAAGGACGTCTGGCACGTCATCACCAACTCCGGGCCGAAAATGTAAGCGATTTCCTAAACCTCAAGCCTCGCCCCGTGTAGGAGCGAGGCTTGCCCGCGAAGGCGCCAGCCGCCTCAACGCATTCCATAATCCAGAACAATCCCCACAAAAATCGCCAACCCTGCCCAATGGTTGTGCAAAAACGCCTTGAAGCAGCGCATCCGGTCCTTGCCGCGGGTGTACCAGAACTCCCACACAAAACAGCCCGCCGCCGTCAGCAAGCCGAGGTGGAACCAGCCGCCGAGCTCGAATTTCGACCCGGCCAGCAACAAGCAGCCCAGCGCCAACCCTTGCAGGGTCAGGATGATCACCCGGTCCGCGTCGCCAAACAAAATCGCCGTGGATTTCACGCCGATCTTCAGATCGTCGTCGCGGTCAGTCATTGCGTAATACGTGTCGTAGCCCACCGTCCACAGCAGATTGGCGATCCACAGCAACCACGCCGCCGCCGGCAGCTCGCCGGTTTCGGCCGTGAACGCCATCGGCATGCCCCAGGAAAACGCCGCGCCCAGCACCACTTGCGGGTAATAGGTATAGCGCTTCATGAACGGGTAACTGAAGGCCAGCGCCAAGCCACCGAATGACAGCCAGACTGTCTTCGCATTGGTGCACAGCACCAGCAGGAAGCTCACGCCCATCAGCAGCGCGAAGAACACCAACGCTTCTTTGGAGCTGATTTTGCCGCTCACCAAGGGCCGCTGCTCGGTGCGTTTTACGTAACCGTCGACCTTGCGGTCCGCCCAATCGTTGATCACGCAGCCGCCGGCACGGGTCAACACCACGCCGAGGACGAAAATCACGATGTTGGCCAAGGACGGCGAACCTTTACCGGCAATCCACAGCGCCCACAGCGTCGGCCACAGCAATAGATAGATGCCGATCGGCTTGTCCATGCGGGTCAGCTGAATGAAATCCCAGGCCCGAGGGTTCAAGCGGTTCAGGGACTTGAGCAGGCTCTGGTACATCAACAGTTCTCCGGATGGGCACGGGTGGCGAGCCACAAGGTCGGCAAGAAAACTTCAGCCACCAGCACGCTCAAGGCGCCGCGGTCGAAGCGCGAACGGCGGCCCCACAGCTCGGGTGCTCGCGATTCCATCGGCAGCCATTCCTGAGGATAGTGACAAACCTCGATGGCGCGGCGCTGGAACGCCTGATCGCAAAACAGCAACTCGCCCAACGAGCGGCTGCCCAACTCGTCCATGTGCAAACCGTCACCCTGCAAGGCACTGCGCGCCGCCACGCTGCGGGCAAACACCCACGCCTCGCCATGACCGCGCAGGTACACCTCACGCACCCAGCCTTCGCTGCCTTCGGCCAGGTCCAGTGCCGCGCATTCATCGGCGCGCAACGGCTGCCAGCCTTCGAACAGCGGCGTGACGCTGAAACCATCATTCGACAAACGGATCAGCCGTCGCGTCAGTGAGCCTTCGTCGAACAACCAGTCGAGGGTGGACGCGTCGGGGAGGGGGGCGAGCAGGCTTCGGGAGAGCCAGTGCGGGGCCGTGCGGGAGAGCGTTGAGTGCGGCACAGTGAGTCATTATTGGCAGCAAATGAGGCGGCGAGCTTACCATGTCAGCTCATTATTTTGAGTGATAGGGCCGCGCGTTGCGTCGAACAGGCTTGCATCTGTCCGGCCCCATCAGTACAAAACGCCCTGAGCCGGACGGCAACGCTTTACCCATCGACCGTTCGCGCCTGTAAAAGCCTGAATCCTGAGGATGTACCTGAATGAAAAAGTGGCAATGTGTGGTCTGCGGCCTGATCTATAACGAAGCCGACGGCTGGCCGGACGACGGCATTGCGCCTGGCACCCTGTGGCAGGACGTACCGGAAGACTGGCTGTGCCCGGACTGCGGCGTGGGCAAGATGGATTTCGAAATGATTGAAATCAACTAAGACATTGAGAGGAGTAAGGAATGAACGCACCTGTCGTGATCGTCGGTACCGGGCTGGCGGGCTACAACCTGGCCCGGGAGTTTCGCAAACTCGATGGCGAAACCCCGCTGCTGCTGATTACCGCCGATGACGGTCGTTCCTACTCCAAGCCGATGCTGTCCACCGGATTTGGCAAAAACAAAGACGCCGACGGCCTGAGCATGGCCGAGCCCGGCACCATGGCCGAGCAATTGAAGGCCGAAGTGCGCACCCACACCCGGATCAGCGGCATCGATCCGGGTCACAAGCGTTTGTGGATCGGTGAGGAAGCGGTGATTTACCGTGATCTGATCCTCGCCTGGGGCGCAGAAACCGTGCGGGTGCCCATCGAAGGTGACGCGGCGGAGGCGGTGTTCCCGATCAACGACCTGGAAGACTACGCACGCTTTCGCGCAGCGGCGGCCGGCAAGCGTCGGGTGTTGCTGCTCGGTGCCGGCCTGATCGGCTGCGAGTTCGCCAACGACCTGATCCTTGGCGGCTACGAGGTGCAACTGGTTGCACCGTGCGAACAGGTCATGCCGACCTTGCTGCACCCGGCGGCAGCGGCTGCGGTCCAGGCCGGGCTGGAAAGCCTGGGCGCGCGTTTCCACCTCGGCCCGGTGCTCAACCGTCTGCAGCGCGTTGCGGACGGGCTGGAAGCGCACCTGTCCGACGGCCAGGTCATCCCGTGCGATGTGGTGGTGTCGGCCATCGGTCTGCGTCCGCGCATCGACCTGGCGGCGGCTGCCGGTCTGCAGGTCAATCGCGGTGTGGTGGTCGACCGTCACCTGAAAACTTCCCACGCCAATATCTACGCACTGGGCGATTGCGCCGAGGTCGATGGGCTGAATCTGTTGTACGTGATGCCCCTGATGAGCTGTGCGAGAGCGCTGGCACAAACCCTCGCCGGCAACCCGGTGGCGGTGAACTATGGCCCGATGCCCATCACCGTGAAAACCCCGGTTTGCCCCTTGGTGGTTTCGCCGCCGCCACGGGGCACGGAGGGCGTCTGGACGGTCGAAGGGCAGGGCGCCGACATCAAGGTTTTATGCCGCAATGCCAGCGGAAAACTGCTCGGTTATGCCCTGACAGGCACGGCCGTGATGGAAAAACTGGCCCTCAACAAAGAGCTTCCGGCACTGCTGGCGTAAATACCGGTCGTTCTGTCGGAATCCCCCCGCTTTTGCCCCTACAAAGGTCGCGCCGAGACTGGCGCGGCTCTCTTGTGCATGCCATTCTCACTCCCGTCTGCCGCAGAGTAGAGCACCTGCGGCGCTTTGGGCGCTGTTCCAACGAGAACAGCACGGACATAACAACAAAAAACCGTCAAAGGGGCTTCACTAATGCGTAAACCAGAACTCGCCGCCGCCATCGCGGAAAAAGCAGATCTCACCAAAGAGCAGGCCAACCGCGTTCTCAACGCCGTTCTCGAAGAAATCACCGGCGCTCTGCACCGCAAGGACAGCGTTACGCTGGTAGGCTTCGGCACCTTCCTGCAACGCCACCGCGGGGCCCGCACCGGCAAAAACCCGCAAACCGGTGAGCCAGTGAAAATCAAGGCCAGCAACACCGTTGCCTTCAAGCCAGGCAAATCGTTGAAAGACAGCGTCAACCCGTAACACGCACCGACTGCCCGCCTGGCGGGTGAGCGGAATAAAAAATGGGCACGCCAACAAGGTTGGGTGCCCATTTTTTTGACCGCAACACTGGCCCTTGTAGGAGCCGGCTTGCCGGCGAAGGCGGCGTGTCAGTCGACATCAATGTTGATAGATGCGCTGGTTTTTGTGCTCCCAGCTGTGTGGTGGGCACCGTGACGCGAATACCCCGATGGCCAGAACACTCCCATCGGGGTTATTTACTGCTTGGTGAGTTAGCAGGCTGGGCTTTGTTGTTTGGTGAGAATCGCCGCCATTTCCGGTTCGTCCAGATGATCCAGCGCTCGCTCCACCAACAAATGCACCCCGTCGGCCATGCGGCTGAGCGCCAAAGCCACGGAGCGGCGTGAACCGTCTACATCGTCGGAAAGGCCGGCGGCGATGGCGCTGATGGACAGCAGGTCTTCCGAGGCGTTGGCGAGGAGGGCTTCAGTGTTGATGTCAGGACAGACGCTGAAGAGTTGGCCGTTGCGTTTCGGTGGTTTCTTTCGGTTGGCGGGAAGTGATGGTCGAGGGCGCGTTCGGCGGCTTCGTTTAGTTTGTTTGAATCGGGGCTTTCATAGGGAGAGACCGAATCGGTGTCCGGCGGGTTTGGCGTTACTTTGCACATAGTCTTCAATTCCTTGGGTGATGCTGACAACATTTCGCCGACTAAACGAAGGGGTGGCAGCTGTACGCAGGTTAGTCGGACCGGGGAATTGAAGAAGCCGGCGCACCCGAAGGTGCCCTGCGCACAGCCGCCATTAAATACAGGTAGGAAATACCTGTTTGAATGACGCTTGTGCAACTTCAATTACCAGCAGGCGACTAAACCCGATCACTGATGGGCAGTGACAGGAACCAAGTTACCGACCGACCCCAAAGCGCACAAGACGGCGGATTCTGGCGTATCTGTAGGCAACGGCACAAGGTGTTGTAGCTTGCAGGAAGTAACCTAAAGGCTTTTTAAACAAGCGCTGTTGGGCGGTGTTTAACCATCGGAAACGTTGGCTCTCCTACCAACTTCCATAGGGAATTCCGAAATTGTCGATGTAGGCTTTGGACTCTTCTGAGAGGGGCCTATGTTTTCCATTGGACGTGCCCCCGTAGGGGCCTTTGGGATTGATCGTGCCTTGGACGCGGGTGACTTCGGTCGACAATAAACATTGACCGCCCAGCCACACCTTGGCGATTCCTCCCGGCGCAAGGCCCACTACCAGTATGTCTCTGTAATCCGTTATCCATTTTCCGTCGGCACGGCAGAAGGTTTTCTCACCTTGAAGCATGGTGTTTCGCGCCGATTCAGGGATCTCTATGTACGCTTCATAAGTCTGCGGTTCGGCCATGGTTGCCAGCGGACGTAGACTAAGCGAGGTAGATCAGCGCCTCTTACAAATCGACCTTTTCCTCCTGGATGTTCAGGCCATCCTTTTGGATCCCCCCTAAAATGGGTTGGTATGCCCTTACTAAACGGTCGTGGATAAGTACCGGCGGGTATTCCGCTACCAGCACCTCGAAACACACGCTCATTGATATCAACGACATCCGCCGTTTCGATCCAGACCTCCATGTAGTCAAGCGAAAAAAATCTGAGACTCCAATCGTCATAAGGTAATGATCTGTGACCGCCAACGGCACATCCGCCCAACAGTGGGATCAGTAGCGCAAAGCCAAATTTGAGCATCCATGAGCGCTTACTCATTGGGATGAACCACGCGTACATAGTTCTCGGCGGGTCGATTGATAAACATGATGTCCAGTCCGCTGTTGTTCCAGCCTTTGGCAGCATTCCAGTTGGCAGAAAGATGAATGTAGCGGTGACAGAGCAACTCCTGCTCGAATACGTTCAAGCCCGCGCGGCGGGTCTCGCCCAGCGCATAAGCCATCAGTTTTTCGGCAATCGGTTTCAGCTCCACCGGTAACGCGAACTGTTGATCCTCTTCGTCAATAACCTTGAACGGGACGTCGTGCCTGGCCCCCAACTCACGCATGATGCGCAGGTAAATCAAGGCCAGATCGTTGCGCACAGTTCGCTCGCTACGAACCGCTGCATAGACGCTTTTGCCTTTGGATCTATCGCCCTTGACGTTGCTAGTAGTCTCTACCGACCAGGTTTTCACCTCCAGCGTCAGCCCATACAGATTGAGCTGATCCTGAAGGCGACCCAGTTCTTGCTGAGCCCAGCGATAGGCGGTTGACACTGTAGAAGGCACGTAGAGTTCCATGTCGCGGCTACAGCGCGGCTTGGTAAGCAGAACTCGTTCAACCATGTTCGCTCTCCCAATCCCACAGTCAGCCGTCTGCCTCACGAAGGAACCCTGGGGGAGATTCATGTTCAGGTAAGCGAGTGAGAAATTTGGGGGCAGATCATTGATCGAAGATTTCATTGAAATCTGCCCCTGATACCTGCCTCAGAGGTCTGAAAAACTATAGGGCTGAAGCTCGGCGATCTGAGACAGCAGGGTCAGATGCTCTACTGCCTTCACCTTCTCTAAATGGTCGAGGGTGTCGGGGCCGCCGAACATCAGTGCTGGAACGAAACCGTACATTTCGTCGTGACGCAGGGGGCCGAGCTTTTTCTTCGCTGGCTTGAACAGGTCGCCATAATCGTTAGAGTCCACGTTCCTGGAAAGCAGAAAACCTTGTAGCTCTCTGTCCATCTCCTCACTCGTAAAAAAATCGAAGTCTTTGATAACAACCCGAGAAAGAACGCTGGTTACCTTAAGCGAAAACCCCGTTTTTTCGCCCCAGAGGTACAAATCGCCAAAGGCGCTACGAGCAATCAGGTGGTAAGTGTCAAACGCCTCAAACTTCGTCCCCTCAAGCCAGGATGCCACCACCCCTTCGTATTCTTGCGGATTCACTATCCAGAAAATGCCGTCACCGTAACCGCTCCAGCCGTGTTCAGCCCAGTATTCCAGCAACTGATTGGGTAGCTTGCCTTGATAGCGCTCGATACTCGACGTCGGTACTTCCTGCCGATCAACTGGCTTGCCAAACGTCTCCAGAAAAATTGAAAACACCTCATCCATGGTTCTTCCCCTTAGCATTTGTGAAGTTTTACATTGAGATATGTGTCGACGCGTAGAGTCGATGGCACTGTCTCCGCAGCTTTTTTCAAATTCGCAATTTTTGGCCGCCACTGAGGACCAATACTGGAGTTGACTTGGCGATCACCAAAGTCTGCAATGATATCTTTACCCCCCGCGCCAAGATCTGGATTGTGCAGTCCTGCTAGGTTTGACATCGTTTCCTTGGCTTTCTTCATACTCTCTTCTCTTGCAGACTTGGCGCTCATGGTTTTCAAATACTCCTTTTGAAAACGCTCTTGCAACGTGTCTTGTAAATCCTTTCGAGCCTGTCTGGCGGCCTTTGGGCTACGCTTCACGGGATTAGCAATATTCTCCAGATACTCATCAACCGTCAGCCGATTCAGCCCGTCCTCTTGCCCCTTCAACTGCCGCTCGAACTCCCCGATTTTAGACGCTGGCATCTTATCCGCTTTGAAACATTCGACTTTATGCAGCGGCATGGCGTTCGGTTTGTCACGCGGGGAATCTTTGTCTTTTCCTGGTGGACGATGTGCTGGCGGTGCCGGCTCCTGCTGACCAAATGGGCTTTTACTCCGCTCAGGCGGTTGCAGATCGGGTCGTTTTTTCAGCGCGTCTTCATGCTTGAGCATCCATTCGCCTAACCGCGCCCCTTTGGAACTGGCTCGCATTTCCTGGGCGAGGACATTGGCATTGCCTCGACCGCGCGTAAGGTATTCAACGATGGCTCCCAGCAGCAGGACGATAACCTCTACATGCCCCAGTGCGATGTGGTGGACGGCTCTGTCCTGAGCGAAAGGATCGTCCTGGCTGAACGGGTTCAACCCGTCGTCGCCGCGCGGGCCTTTCCACGCGATGTTGATGCCCGTCAGGTAGTACTCGCCAATGCGCGGCAAGCCCTCGACAAAAAACTCGGCGATGGACGTCAGGCCGAGTACTCCCAATATCCAGGTGCTGACGTGCAACCCCATTGCGGCGCCAGCGGCCCCCATGGGAATGGCACCTGCGCCTGCGAAAAATGCGCCTACACCCGCCCCGATGGCCCCTCCGGTCAACACACTGCCAGCGACGATCATCGCCATTTGCGTGACGACGTCGAGCAACTCGTTGAGGATGCTGGAGATGTCGAGATCAGAAAAGCGCTGCCTCAACAAACGACCAGCTTCCCACTCAGCCCGGTTGAACGCAGACCTGACACTGCTGATACGACGGATATTGAGAGATAAGGAAGGGACAACTTCGTTGAGATGCGTGCGAAAGCTAGCGCTTCCCTGGTAACCCATCTCATGACGTATTCGGTCTTCTATCTCATGCCACGTAGGCACGAAGTTCCATAAAAACATTCGAATGTCTCCCTGACATTTCGCCCGCTAGTGGACCCCATTACCCTGGCGGCCGTTACCGAAATAACGCTAACAAGGTGTTGGGCGGGTTGATGTAGGAAAACTCTCTTACCTCGGACAGACACTTCCCCATTTCAGAATGTTGCATCTTTGACAAACAATGACACGTCTTAAGTCTGCGCTTGGGTGCATGCCTATCTTACGAGTGCGCTCCACATGATTTGAAGCCGAACACTGTGATGCTGAGCCAAAGAAAAAACCCGATTGATCATGACACCAATCGGGTTCTGTTTTTCTGGCTTTGCGAGTCAGCTGACTCGGTTTTGTTGTTTGGTGAGAATCGCCGCCATCTCGGCCTCATCCTCGTCTTACATTACTGAAGGATCAGTCGCAGCGAAGCGGCGAATTCTCCTACAGACATGATCTTCGACTCCAGAGTAAGTTCTCGAACCTTGAACGGAAGCTCTTTTGCTTAACACGGAGTCGAGCACCCTTGCCTAGAATTCCAGCCGTAGATTGGCGTCAGCTTGAAACAATACTTGTGCGCGCAAGTTGTAAATTCATATGACCTATGCCAACAAGCTCTCGGCGCATTATCTCGATCTTGCCCAGTCACCCGTTTCTGACGAGAATTTCGCAGGCGAGGACGCTCGCTATTCGATCGACTATGAAGCGTTGGAAAGTGAGCTGAGCAAAGCCCAATCCATGCACGAAAGCGGTCAGATCGACTGGCTGAAAATCCGCGATAACAGCGAAAAACTGTTGCGAAGCCAATCCAAGGATTTGCGTGTTGGCGCCTGGCTGACATGGGCTCTGTACCAGCGTGAATCCTTCCAGGGGCTGCTGGCAGGTCTCGGTTTGCTGCACCATTTGTGTGAACACCACTGGACCGAGATTTACCCGAGCAAGGGCCGCACCCGCTCCGCTGCGATCAGTTGGTTGGTGCCGCGTCTTGAGCAGGTCCTGAACGAAAACATCGCGATCAAGGAGCAATTGCCCCTGTTCCGCCGTCTGGTGGAGCATCTGGAAGGCCTCGATGCTGCCTGCACCCAGCACCTGGGTGACGATGCGCCTTTGCTGCTGCCGATCTCCCGCCGCTTGAAAAACCTGGTCCAGCGCGCCGCCGACAACCAGCCGGAGCCCGGTGTGGTGAGCGCCGCTGTGGCTCAGGTCAAGCAGGCCGCTACGCAGTTGTTCACTCCCGGTGCACCGATCGATAACGAGAAAGAGGCGCACAAGGCCTTGCGCGCCCAACAGGAAAACGCCCGCCCTCTGTGCGCCTGGTGGCTCAAGCAGAAAGCCACCGACCTGCGTGCACTGCGACTGAATCGCACGCTGCTTTGGTTGCCCGTCGATGCCGTGCCCGAGCGTAACGCCGAACAGATCACCGTTCTGCGTGGCTTACCGGGCGACAAACTCAAGTCCTTTCAGGACCGTTACGACCAAGCGAAGTATGCCGACCTGTTGGTGGAACTCGAAGCCAGTCTAGCCAAGGCGCCGTTCTGGTTTGACGGTCAACGAATGGTCTGGGAATGCCTCCAGAATCTGAATGCCGAAATGGCCATGCGTGAAGTGGAAATTCACTTCTCGCTATTGATTCAGCGCCTGCCCGGCATCATCGAATTGCGTTTTCATGACGGCGCCCCATTCGCCGATCCGGCCACTCGCGCATGGATCAGCGCCCACGTCATGCCGCATCTGCAAAGTGCCAGTGCGCCGCGCAAGGCCGAAGTCGTCGACACCCAAACGGCCTGGGAACTGGCCCTGGAATCAGTCTTGCCGATCCTGCGCAAGGACGGTCTCAAGGCGGCCGTACAAATCCTCAAGCAGGACCTGCAAAGCGCCCAAAGCGGGCGCGTTCGATTCTTCTGGCAGTTCGCCCTCGCGCGGCTGTGTTTCATGGCCAAGAAATATGAACTGGCCAAGGCCCAACTCGAAACCCTCGACCAAACATTACAGGACTCAGGCCTGAACGCCTGGGAGCCCGATCTTGCGCTGGAGGTGCTGCATTTGCTGCATAGCTGCTGCGAGTTGTTACCGCAGAACCATGCCGTCCGTGAACGCAAGGAAGAGATATATCGCAGGCTGTGCCATCTCGATCTCGAAGTGGTACTCGAATAGGCCCACGGGCCACAACCGCAAGGAAATTAGCCATGGCCAAAGAAGGCTCGGTAGCCCCCAAGGAACGCATCAACGTCACGTTCAAACCTGCCACCGGCGGTGCTCAGGAAGAGATTGAACTGCCGCTGAAACTACTGGCAATCGGTGACTACACCCACCGCAAGGACGAACGCAAAGTCGAAGAGCGCAAGCCTATCAGCATCGACAAAATGACCTTCGACGAGGTGCTGGCCAAGCAAGAGCTGCAACTGACGCTGAGCGTACCGAACCGTCTTCAGGAAGAGGGCAGCACTGATGAGTTAGGCGTGCAGTTGCGCGTCAACTCGATGAAGAACTTCAACCCGGCCAGCCTGGTCCAGCAAGTGCCTGAACTGAAAAAACTGATGGAATTGCGCGACGCATTGGTCGCCCTCAAAGGCCCGCTGGGTAACGCGCCTGCGTTCCGCAAAGCCATCGAAGGGGTTCTGGCCGACGACGATTCCCGCGGACGCGTACTGGGTGAGCTGGGCCTGAACGCCGCAGCGCAGAACGCTTGAGTCACCATCAGCCAAGGAAGCCAACACTATGAGCACCAGCGCAGCGCAGCAAAAGAGTCACGAGAACGGCGAATACAGCATTCTCGACAGCATCATTGCCGAAACCCGCCTGACCCCGGACGACGAAGCCTACAACATCGCCAAGCGCGGTGTGTCGGCCTTCATCGAAGAGCTGCTCAAGCCGCAGAACCATGGTGAGCCGGTCAAGAAAGCCATGGTTGACCGCATGATCGCCGAGATCGATGCCAAACTCAGCCATCAGATGGACGAAATCCTCCATCACCCGCACTTCCAGTCCCTGGAGTCCTCGTGGCGTGGCTTGCAGCTGCTGGTAGAGCGCACCAACTTCCGCGAAAACATCAAGATCGAAATCCTCAACGTCTCCAAAGAGGATCTGCTGGACGACTTCGAAGATTCGCCGGAAGTGATGCAGGCGGGCCTGTACAAGCACATCTACACCGCTGAATACGGTCAGTTCGGTGGCCAGCCGGTGGGCGCGATCATCGCCAACTACTTCATGTCCCCAAGCTCGCCGGACGTGAAGCTGATGCAGTACGTGTCCAGCGTTGCCTGCATGGCCCATGCGCCGTTCATTGCCGCTGCCAGTCCAAAATTCTTCGGCCTGGAAAGCTTCACCGGCCTGCCGGACCTGAAGGATCTGAAAGATCACTTCGACGGCCCGCACTTCGCCAAATGGCAGAGCTTTCGCGAGTCGGAAGACGCTCGTTACGTTGGCCTGACCGTGCCGCGCTTCCTGCTGCGTAACCCGTACGACCCGGAAGAAAACCCGGTCAAATCGTTCGTGTACAAGGAAACCGTCGCCAACAGCCACGAACACTATCTGTGGGGCAACACTGCTTACGCGTTCGGCACCCGGTTGACCGACAGTTTCGCCAAATTTCGCTGGTGCCCGAACATCATCGGCCCGCAGAGCGGTGGCGCCGTTGAAGACCTGCCGCTGCACCACTTCGAAAGCATGGGCGAAATCGAAACCAAGATCCCGACCGAAGTGCTGGTGTCCGACCGTCGCGAATACGAGCTGGCCGAGGAGGGCTTCATCTCCCTGACCATGCGCAAGGGCAGCGACAACGCGGCGTTCTTCTCCGCCAGCTCGGTGCAGAAGCCCAAGTTCTTCGGCATCAGCGCTGAAGGCAAGACGGCCGAGCTGAACTACAAGCTCGGTACACAGCTGCCCTACATGATGATCGTCAACCGCCTGGCTCATTACTTGAAAGTGCTGCAGCGCGAGCAACTTGGTTCGTGGAAAGAACGCACCGACCTCGAACTGGAGCTGAACAAGTGGATCCGCCAGTACGTGGCCGACCAGGAAAACCCGAGCGCCGAAGTCCGTGGCCGGCGTCCGCTGCGCGCTGCGCAAATCGTCGTCAGCGATGTTGAAGGCGAGCCTGGCTGGTACCGCGTCAGCCTGAATGTGCGCCCGCATTTCAAATACATGGGTGCCGACTTCACCCTGTCGCTGGTGGGCAAGCTGGACAAAGAGTAAGCGGAGCCAACTCATGACCGGATACGGCAGCCTATTCGAACGCCTGGGGGGCGACGCAGATAAACGCGTTGGCTGGAGCCTTGAAGTTTCCGCCATGGCGTCCGTGGCTGCCCATCTGGCCAAGATGCTCAGCACCCGTGCGGGCAGCGTGCAAACGCTGTCCGATTACGGGCTCCCGGATCTCAATGACATGCGCCTGAGCCTGCACGACTCCCTGAGTCAGGCCCGCCTGGCCATCGAACGTTTCATCGAAGCCTATGAGCCACGCCTGAGCAACGTGCGTGTGATCTCCCTGCCGCGTGAACACGATCAGCTTCGCCTGTCCTTCAGTATCGAAGGCTTGCTGGAAGTCGAGGGTTTCAAGCGCCAGGTCAGTTTCGCCGCGCGCCTGGATGGCAGCGGCCAAGTCAACATCAGCTAATGACCAACAGGTATCGCGCGTGTCCTTAAACCACTACTACCAAAGCGAACTCACGGCACTTCGCCAGTTAGGTCGTCGATTCGCCGAGCGTAGCCCGGCGTTGGCGCCATTCCTGGGGCAGGCGGGGCGAGATCCGGACGTGGAGCGGTTGCTTGAAGGCTTTGCATTCCTGACCGGTCGCCTGCGCGAGAAGCTCGACGACGAGTTGCCGGAGCTCAGCCATTCGTTGATGCACCTGCTGTGGCCCAACTACATGCGGCCGCTGCCGGCGTTCAGCATTTTGCAGTTCGATCCGTTGACGCGTTCCGGTCCGGCGTTGAGGGTGGAGCGTGAAACGCCGGTTGAAAGTGTGCCGATAGACGGCGTGCACTGCCGTTTCCACACCTGCTATCCGACTGAGGTTTTGCCACTGGAGCTGGCCGCACTGACGTACTCGGTGAAGGGGGACGGTTCGCTCCTGAGCCTGCGTCTGGAGATGCGCGCCGACGGTCACTTGGGCGAGTTGGAACTGAGTCGCCTGCGCCTGCACTTCGCGGGTGAACGTTATATCAGCCAGATGCTTTACCTCAGCCTGTTACGTCATCTGGAAGGTATCGAGCTGATCCCGCTGGACGGTGCGGGTCAGCCCATCAATGGCGTCAACGATACGCCGATGGCGTTCAAGATCCCCGGCGACCGGGTGCAACCGGTGGGGTTTGCTGAAGAAGAGGCGTTGATCCCGTACCCACTGAACACGTTCCGCGGCTATCGTTATTTGCAGGAATACTTTGCCTTTCAGGACAAGTTCCTGTTCGTCGACATCAACGGCCTGGACCTGCTCAAGGCCTTGCCGGAAGACACCCTCAAGCAGATGCGTGGCCTGGAACTGCGCTTCGATATTCGCAAGAGTGGCATTCAGCGACTGCGGCCGACCCTGGACAACGTGAAGCTCTACTGCACGCCGATCGTGAACCTGTTCAAGCACGATGCAATGCCGATCCGCCTCGACGGCAAGCAGGACGAATACCTGCTGCTGCCGGCCAAATACAACCTGGAAAGCTGTGGTGTGTTCTCGGTGGAAAGTGTCACTGGCTGGAAACCCGGCGGCCACGGTTACCAGGCATACGTGCCGTTCGAATCCTTCGAGCACGATCCGAGTTTCGACGTCCCTGCCAGTCGTCCCCACTACAGCATTCGCCCGCGTCCGTCTTCGCTGCACGACGGCCTGGACACCCATCTGAGCTTTAGTCTGCGCCAAACCGTAGCCCACGAAACCCTGTCGATCGAGTTGATGTGCACCAACCAGAACCTGCCGCGCAAGCTCAAGCTCGGCGACATCAACCGAGCCTGCGACAAGACGCCGGAGTTTTTGAGTTTCCGCAACATCACCCCGGCCACCTCGAGTTTCGCGCCGCCGCTGAACCGTGACTTTCTGTGGAAGCTGATCAGCAACATGTCGCTTAACTACCTGTCCCTGGCCGACGTCAACGCGTTGAAGGTGATTCTCGAAACCTACGACCTGCCGCGTTACTACGACCAACACGCGGCGAAAGTCAGCAAACGCCTGCTGGGCGGGCTCAAGTCGATCAAGCACCAGCACGTTGACCGGTTGCACCGAGGGTTACCGGTACGCGGGTTGCGCACCGAGCTGACCATCGACCCGCAAGGGTATATCGGCGAAGGCGATGTGTTCGTGTTCGCGTCGGTTCTCAACGAGTTTTTCGCGCTTTACGCCAGCCTCAATTCGTACCACGAGTTGCGGGTAAAAAGTACACAAGGAGAGGTGTACCAATGGACACCACGAATGGGCCTGCAGCCCCTGCTTTGAGTGGGTTGAGCCGGGTAATACGCGAGTACTCGCTGTTTCAGGCCGTGCTGCTGGTGGTTGACCGGTTGCGCGAGGCGCACCCGCAACTGAGTGAAGACGACCTGTACGACCAGTTGGAATTCCAGGCCAATCCGAGCCTGGGTTTCCCCGGCAGCGATGTCGATCGCGTGGAGTTTTTCGAAGAGCACGGACAACTGCGCGCGCGCCTGCGGTTCAACCTGATTGGCCTGGTGGGTTCCGGTTCGCCACTGCCGGCGTTTTACGGTGAACAAGCGCTGGGCGATAGCGAAGACGGTAACCCGACCCGCAACTTCCTTGACCTGTTCCACCATCGCCTGCAACGGCTGATGCTGCCGATCTGGCAAAAGTACCGCTACCGCGCCAGCTTCCAGAGCGGCGCCCTCGACCCGTTTTCCTCGCAGCTGTTTGCGTTGATCGGACTCGGCGGCGAGGAGATCCGCAGGGCCCAGGAATTGAACTGGAAACGCCTGCTGCCCTACCTCGGCCTGCTCAGCTTGCGGGCGCACTCGGCGGCGTTGATCGAAGCGGTGCTGCGTTACTACTTCAAGCATGCCGAACTGACCATCGAGCAGTGCATCGAGCGTCGCGTCGAAATCCTCGACGAACAACGCAATGGTTTGGGGCGTGCCAACAGCCTGCTCGGCGACAACCTGGTGCTGGGCGAACACGTGCGCGACCGCAGCGGCAAATTCCGCATTCACATCCGCGAACTCGACTGGCGGCGCTTTCACGAATTCCTGCCGATCGGTTTCGGCTACCAGCCGCTGTGCGCGCTGGTGCGATTCACCCTGCGTGACCCGCTTGATTACGACATGCGCCTGGTCCTGCGCCAGGAAGAAATCCGTGAACTGCGCATCGGCGAGCAGAACGCCTGTCGCTTGGGCTGGACCAGTTGGCTCGGCCGCGAAAAAGCGGACGGCGTGGTGACCCTGGGCAGCAAAATTCATTAAGGACAGATGACCAATGATCAACGTAGACCTGCAACAACTGATCCAGGCGCTGGACGCCGAAACCCGGCGTGACCTGGAAAGCTCTGCCGAACGCTGCGTCGCCCGGGGTGGCAGCAAGATCCTTGTCGAAGACCTGCTGCTGGGCCTGTTGGAGCGCCCGCAAGGCTTGCTCGCACGCGCACTGCAAGACGCCGAAGTGGATGCCGGTGAACTATGCGCAGCGTTGCAATCGCGGGTCGAGCACAGCGCTTCGCGCAATCCGGTGTTCGCCCCGGAACTGGTGCAGTGGCTGCAAGATGCGTTGCTGGTGGCCAACCTTGAACTGGGCCAGAGCCAGGTCGAGCAAGCCGCTTTGATCCTAGCGTTGCTGCGTAACCCGATGCGCTATGCCGGCAGCCGCTACCAGTCGTTGCTGGCCAGGTTGAACATCGACCGCCTGAAAGAGTTTGCCCTGTCGCAGAAAGCACAACCGGCCACCGGCAAACCGGCCGTACCTGGCGAATCATTGCTTGAACGCTTCACCCACAACCTGACCCAACAGGCCCGCGATGGCAAACTCGACCCGGTGCTGTGCCGCGATGGCGCGATCCGGCAGATGGTCGACATCCTCGCCCGTCGCCGCAAGAACAACCCGATCGTGGTCGGTGAAGCCGGCGTCGGCAAAACAGCGATCGTCGAAGGCCTGGCGTCGCGCATTGCGGCCGGGGAAGTGCCGCAGGTGCTCAAGGGCGTCGAACTGCTGTCGCTGGACATGGGCCTGCTGCAGGCCGGTGCCAGCGTCAAAGGTGAATTCGAACGCCGCCTCAAAGGTGTGATCGACGAAGTCAAAGCCTCACCAAAACCGATCATCATCTTTATCGACGAAGCCCACACGCTGATTGGCGCGGGCGGCAATGCCGGTGGTTCCGATGCGGCCAACCTGCTCAAGCCGGCGCTGGCCCGTGGCGAGTTGCGTACCATCGCCGCGACCACCTGGACGGAGTTCAAGAAATACTTCGAAAAAGACCCGGCGCTGGCCCGTCGTTTTCAACCGGTGCAACTGCACGAACCGACTGTCAGCGAAGCGGTGACCATCCTTCGTGGCCTGGCTCAGGTGTATGAAAAAAGCCACGGTATTTACTTGCGTGATGACGCTGTGGTGGCGGCGGCCGAGCTGTCCGCCCGTTACCTCGCGGGCCGTCAGCTGCCGGACAAAGCCGTCGATGTGCTCGACACCGCGTGTGCCCGTGTGCGCATCAGCCTCGCCGCCGCCCCGGAAAGTCTTGAGCGTCTGCGAGGCGAGTTGGCCGAAGGTGGCTGTCAGCGTCAGGCCCTGCGCCGCGACGCTGAAGCAGGCTTGCTGATCGATCATGAGGCGCTGGACGCTTTAGAAGATCGACTGGCCGCCGCCGAAGACGAAAGGGGCGCGCTGGAAACTCTCTGGGTCGAACAGAAAGACCTGGCCGAGCGCCTGCTGGATCTGCGTCAACAACTGGCCAAGGCCCGTGAAACTGTTGTCATCGATGAAACCCAGAGCGTCAAATCCCTGGAAGCCGCGCTGAACGAAACCCACCGAGCCCTGACCGATGCCCAGGTCAAAGAACGGCTGGTGAGTTTCGAAGTCTGCCCGCGTCTGGTGGCTGAAGTGATCAGCGCCTGGACCGGCGTGCCGCTGGCGCAACTGGCCCGCGAACACAATGCCAAGGTCGCGAGCTTCGCTACTGATCTGCGCTCGCGCATTCGCGGTCAGGAGCAAGCCGTTCACGCCTTGGATCGCTCGATGCGCGCCACCGCTGCCGGCCTGAACAAACCGGATGCGCCGGTTGGGGTGTTCCTGTTGGTCGGCCCGAGCGGCGTCGGCAAGACTGAAACAGCGCTGGCCCTCGCCGATTTGCTGTATGGCGGCGATCGTTTCATCACCACCCTCAACATGTCCGAGTTCCAGGAAAAGCACACCGTCTCGCGCCTGATCGGTGCGCCGCCGGGTTACGTCGGTTATGGCGAAGGGGGCATGCTCACAGAGGCCGTGCGACAGAAACCGTACTCGGTGGTGTTGCTTGATGAAGTCGAGAAAGCCGACCCGGACGTGCTCAACCTGTTCTACCAAATCTTCGACAAAGGCGTGGCGAATGACGGGGAAGGGCGCGAGATCGACTTCCGCAATACGCTGATCCTGATGACCTCGAACCTGGGCAGCGAGCGCATCAGCGAGCTCTGCGAAAACGGCGCGCGTCCCACCGCCGAAGTGCTCGAGGAAACCATCCGCCCGGTTCTCAGCAAGCATTTCAAACCGGCGCTGCTGGCGCGGATGCGCGTGGTGCCGTACTACCCGGTGGGCGGTCCGGTGCTGCGTGAGCTGATTGAAGTCAAACTCGGCCGTTTGAGCGAGCGGCTGAACCGTCGTCAGCTGGATTTCACTTACTCCCAGGACCTTGTCGATCACTTGGTCGAACGCTGCACCCAAAGCGACAGCGGCGCACGCCTGATCGACCACTTGCTGGACCTGCACGTGCTGCCACGGGTAGCCGATCGTTTGCTCGATGCGATGGCCGCCGGCGAAAGCCTCATACGCGTCCACGCAACCCTCGACGGCAATGCCGGTGTCATCTGCGAGTTCGCTTGAGGTGGGCGTGATGTTCACTCAAGTGCCACAACCGCTGGTGTATGCCGAAGCGTTGCTGGCGCAGTTCGCCAGCCTGTCGAGGGCCACGGACACCGAAGCCCTGCTAGGGGATTTCGTGCGCGGGTTGGCTGAGCTCAGCGGTTGTGAGCTGACGCAGCTCTACCTGCTGGACGCCGCTCACGCGAGCCTGGGAATGAACGCCGAGTGCCTGAACGGTATCCTGCAACCCCGGGAAGCGGCGAGCCTGCCGACGGATTACAACGGCGAACAACTGCTGCAATTCGCCCTGTGTAAAAAACGCGTGGTGTGCCTCAGCGAGTTGAGTGGCAGCCTGCATGAAACCGGCTTCTTGCCGCCGCAGGCCACGCCTTGGCAGTCGCTCCTGTGCGTGCCGCTGATCAACCAGCAGGAGGCCGTCGAAGGGTTACTGCTATGTGCCAGTCACCGGCATACGGAGCTGCAAGGCTATGCTGATTCCCTGGGTCAATTGGGTTCGTTCGTGCTTGGCCAATTGCGTCTGCAGCAACGGCACCATCGACCCTCCGGTGACGCACGACCGGCACCGACCAGCATTCCGAGCGCGAACGGTTTTGGTCTGATCGGCAAGAGCTTCGCCATGCGCCAGACCTGTTCGCTGATCAGTAAAGTGCTGAACAGCCCTTACACCGTGTTGTTGCGCGGCGAGACCGGTACCGGCAAGGAAGTGGTTGCACGAGCGATTCATGACGGCGGCCCGCGACGCTCACAGGCATTCATCGTGCAGAACTGCGCGGCGTTCCCCGAGAACCTGCTGGAGAGTGAGCTGTTCGGCTATCGCAAAGGCGCATTCACCGGCGCCGACCGCGACCGCGCCGGGCTGTTCGACGCGGCCAACGGCGGCACCTTGCTGCTGGATGAAATCGGCGACATGCCGTTGTCCCTGCAAGCCAAATTACTGCGTGTCTTGCAGGAAGGCGAAATCCGTCCGCTGGGTTCCAACGCCACCCACAAAATCGACGTGCGCATCATCGCCGCGACTCACCGGGATTTGTCGCTGCTGGTCAGCGAAGGCAAATTCCGCGAGGACTTGTACTACCGCCTCGCGCAATTCCCGATTGAGCTGCCGGCCCTGCGTCAGCGTGAAGGCGACATCCTCGATCTGGCCCGGCACTTTGCCGACAAGGCCTGCACGTTCTTGCAACGGGACGCAGTGCGCTGGTCGGATGCCGCGCTGGATCACCTGAGCGCGTATGCCTTCCCCGGTAACGTACGGGAGCTCAAAGGTCTGGTCGAGCGTGCGGTTCTGTTATGCGAAGGCGGCGAGCTGCTGGCCGAGCATTTCTCTCTGCGCATCGACGTCATGCCCAAAGATAACAGCCTGAGCCTGCGTGAACGGCTCGGGCAGGTCGAACGCAGCCTGTTGCTCGATTGCCTGCGCAAAAACGACGGCAACCAGACCCACACAGCCCGTGAACTCGGGCTGCCACGTCGCACGCTGCTCTACCGCCTCGGGCGTCTGAATATCAATCAAGGTGCCTTCAATGGCTAAGCAACAGACCTTCGATTTCACCTCATCCGCTTATTACAGCGTTGCCCGAACGGGCCGGCGTCCTGTGCATCGTCTACCCCTGGAGACCCTCTGATGTCTGTTCGTCACTGGCAAGCCGTCCTGCTGACCTTCGTCGTTCTATGCGGCCTCGGTGGCTGCAGCGGCAATTACAAATTCAACGACGACACCTATCGCCCCTTGGGTGATCCGCAGGCGGTCAATCGCGGCAAGTGACCGCAAGGAGTATCACCATGGAATTGGTTTTCGAAATGCTCAACACCAAGCAGTTCGTGCCCACGGACTTGTGCCAGAAGACCTTCAAACAGGCGGGCGGCGTGATTGGCCGGGGCGAGGATTGCGACTGGATCATCCCGGATCGCAAGCGTCACCTGTCCAACCACCACGCGTTGATCAGTTACTGCGACGGCGCGTTTTTCCTGACCGATACCAGCAGCAACGGTATTCAAGACAGCGCAAGCGGCGCGCGCCTGCGCAAGGGCGAAGCGATGCGCGTCGAACACGGCAACGTCTATGTACTGGGTGATTTCGAGGTCCGCGCGCGGCTGGTGCGCGACCCGGCGACCTTCGATGTTGAAGCCGGTCGGCCGCAAGCCGCGGGCAGCACCATTCCGGACGACGCGTTCCTCGAACTCGACCCGCTGAACGCCCTCGACCAGCAAGAGCACGTGTACTCGGAAATCGATGAGCTAAGCGCGCTCAACGAACCACGTCAGGCGCCGAAACAGCGCGCCGACTATGCGCGCATCGACATGGAATGCCTGATGGTGCCGGAGCTGATCGACGCGCCGGCCGAGCCCGTCGCGGCGCCAACACCGAAGGCTGTCGAGCGTCAGAGCGAAGGTTTCTGGGAGCAATTCAGCGCCGCTTTAGGCGTGAACCTCAATGGCCTCGACCACGACGCCCGTCAAGCCTTGGCAGTGAATGCCGCACGCCTGCTCAAACAGAGTGTCGGCGGTTTACAGCAGAGCCTGCGCACCCGCAGCGAGCTGAAAAACGAACTGCGTCTGGCGCAGACCACATTGCAAGGCAGCCACATGAATCCGCTGAAGTACGCGGTCGACGCCAGTGACGCGTTGGGCATTTTGCTGCAACCGGACAAGCCGGGTCAGTTGCCGGCCGAGCAGACAATCTCTCGTGCCTTCCGTGATTTGCAGGCGCATCAGGTGGCGTTGCTCACCGCCACTCGCGCGGCTGTTCGCGGCACGCTGGAGCACTTCTCGCCACAGCAATTGACCCTGCGATTCGAGCGCGACACCAAGCCGTTGCTCGCCACGTCCGGCAGCCGCTGGAGAGCTTACGGTCGCTATCACCAAGCCCTGCGTCAGGACGATGACTGGAGCGAACGCCTGCTGGCTCGCGACTTCGCTCAGGCCTACGAAGAACAGATCCGTTTGATTTCCGCCCTTCACTCTGACCACCAAGGATGATGCGCATGTCTCGCTGCTCGACCGCTTTTTTCAAGACGCTGACTGCGCTTACGGCCTTGTTGGTGCTGGCTGGCTGCTCGTCGCTGTCACCTTTTTCTCACGTGACCAAATTGAACGTGAAGCTCACCGCCAGCGATCAGCTGAACCCGGACCTCAACGGTCGTCCGTCTCCCATCGTCGTGCGCCTGTTCGAACTCAAACACCCGGTGGCCTTCGAGAACGCCGACTTTTTCAGTCTTTATGAGCGTGCCAGGGAATCCCTGGCCCCGGACCTGGTGGCCAGCGAAGAGCTCGCGCTACGCCCGGGAGAAACCGTCGAGCTCAAGCTCAGTGTGCAAGAGGGCAGTCGTTTTGTAGGCATCCTCGCGGCCTTTCGCGACCTGCCGGAAACCAAATGGCGCTACACGGTGCAAGTCACCCCGGTGGATGTCACGGAGGCGGACCTGACCCTCGACCAGGCCGGTATCCGCCACAGCAACGAAGCGCTCGCCAAGGCGGATGACTGATCATGAATACCCATAAAGTCATTTGGCAGGAAGGCATGCTCCTGCGTCCGCAGCACTTCCAGCACAACGATCGCTACTACGACCATCAGATGAAGACCCGCACCCAGTTGCTGGGCAGCTACACCTGGGGCTTCCTGAACCTGGACGTCGACTTGCAGTTTCTCAACATGGGCAAACTGGTGATCAGCCAGGCCTCGGGGATTCTGCCGGACGGCAGCCTGTTCGAACTGAGTGGCAGTACTGAGCCATTGGCGCTGGATGTGCCGCCGAACACCGGCAAAACGCCGATTTACCTGGCGCTGCCGCTGGTCACCGGCAACCACATCGAGTCGCGCCGTCCAGAGCAATCCGACGTGTTGGCGCGCTACACCACCTACGAAACACAAGTGGCCGACTCCAACGCGGGCGACGACTCCGCCCGCCAGGTCAGCTGCGCCCGCCCAGACTTTCGCTTGTTGCTCGGCGAGCAGCAGAGCGATCAGGCTTACGTGAAGCTGAAGATCTGCGAAGTGCTCGATACCACGCCCGACGGCGTGATCAGCCTCGACCCGGACTTCGTGCCGACCTTCATTCAAGCGCATTCGTCCAGCTATCTGCTGTCGTGCCTCAAAGAAGTCATCAGCATGCTGGGTCATCGTGGCGACACCATCGCCGAGCGGATTCGCTCCAATGGCAAGGTCGGTGGCGCGGAGGTCGGCGACTTCATGATGCTGCAACTGATCAACCGCACCGAACTATTGCTGCGTCACTACCTCGGCCTGGAGCAGGTTCACCCGGAAGCGTTGTACCGCACACTGCTGACCCTGCTCGGCGAACTGGCGACGTTTTCCAGCGACAGCAAACGCCCGCGTCTGGACAGCCGTTATCAGCACAGCGACCAGGGCGCGAGCTTTCGTAAATTGATGGAAGCGATTCGTCAGGTACTGTCGATGGTGCTCGAACAGCACGCCATCGAGCTGGTACTGCAAGCGCGTCAGTACGGCATCATCGTCTCGCCGTTGCTCGACCACAAACTGCTCGGGTCGGCGTCGTTCGTGCTGGCGGCCAGTGCCAATTGCGACCCCGAAGAACTGCGCCATCGCTTGCCGGCCCATCTGAAGGTCGGCCCGGTGGAGCTCATTCGTCAGCTGGTCAACCTGCATCTGCCTGGCTTCAAGGTCAAACCTCTGCCAGTGGCCCCACGGCAGATCGCGTTTCACTCCAACAAAACCTATTTCATTCTCGAACTCAGTGCCGAAGACCTGGCGCAACTCGAGCGCTCAGGCGGCTTTGCGTTCCACATGTCCGGGGAATTCGCCGAGCTTGAACTGAAATTCTGGGCCATCAGGAACTGACCGACATGATCAAGGACAGGGAACACAACCAGGACGACAAAACCGTTCTGCTCGACCGCCAGGGTCACGGTCCGGCGCAAAGTCCGCTGACGGATTTCGCTACGCCGCCGCGTATCGAGCAGTTGGCAGAGCGGATGATCTACACCGCACGTTTGGGGCCGGCGCAATCCTTCAATATCAGCCTCAACCCGCTGGTGGCGGCGGGGGCCGATCTGTTGTCGGAAGTAGTGCGCCTCAAGCGCGGCGATACCCGCGAAGACCTGCACGCGCTCAAAGAGCGACTGAGCGCCGCGCTGAAACTGTTTGACGTGCATGCGCAGCACAACGGTGCCGAAAGCAGCCAGGTGATTACCGCCCGTTACTTGCTCTGCACGGTTGTCGACGAAGCGGTCGTGACGACACCGTGGGGCAACGAAAGCGAGTGGTCGCAGATGAGCCTGCTGAGCAGTTTCCACAACGAAACGTTCGGCGGTGAGAAGTTTTTCCAGCTGCTGGATCGCCTGTCGAAAAACCCGGTCAAGCACCTGCCGATGCTTGAGCTGATGTACCTGTGCCTGTCCTTGGGCTTCGAGGGCAAGTATCGCGTGCAAACGCGCGGCATGCTCGAACTCGACGGCATCCGCGATGCCTTGTATCGCCAGATTCGTCAGTTGCGCGGCGACGTGCCTCGTGAACTGTCGCCCCATTGGCAAGGCTTGAGCGATCGGCGCCGCAGCCTGGTGCGCATCGTGCCGGCGTGGATGGTCGTGCTGTTCACCGCGGCTTGCCTGGCGGTGATGTATTCGGGTTTCGCCTGGGTATTGGGCGAGCAACGCGAAACCGTTTTGCAACCTTATCAGCCGCTTGATCCGGCGGCGGTTCAGCCGCTGCCGTAAACAGGGATGTGTGATGAAAAAGTTTTTCAAGAAGGTCGGCACATTCTTGCGTCAGACCTGGCTCTGGACCTTGCTGTTGGTGTTGTTGGTAGTGCTGCTGGTGTGGTTCGTCGGGCCGCTGCTGGCGGTCGATGACTACAAATTCTGGGAGGGGTCGAGCTCCCGCTTGCTGACCATCAGTGTGCTGTTCCTGATCTGGGGCCTGGCCATGGTCTTCGTCAGCTGGCGTGCTGGCATCCGTAAAAAAGCGCTCGAAGACAGCGAAGTTGGCCAGGATCATCTCCGCCGTGAAGCGCAGATCGACAAAGAGCAAAAAGTGCTTCGCGTGCGTTTCAAGGCGGCATTGAAAACCCTGAAGACCTCAAGTCTTTATCGCGGTCGCAGTGAGCACTGGCGCAGTGATTTGCCGTGGTACTTGCTGATCGGCCCGCAGGGCAGTGGCAAGACCAGCTTGCTGGACTTCTCCGGTCTTGAGTTTCCGATCAACAAGATCGGCCGCAAACTGACCCGCGACACCCTCGGTACCGCTCATTGCGACTGGTACTTCGCCGATCACGGTGTGCTGATCGACACCGCCGGCCGTTACCTCACCCAGCCGGATGCCGAAGTCGACAGCAACGCCTGGAACACCTTGCTTGAGTTGCTGCGCAAGCGTCGTCGCGACCGCCCGTTGAATGGCGTACTGGTGACCATTCCCGTGGAAATGTTGCAGGGCCCCGCCGAGCCGAGTCTCGAAGCGCTGGCTCACCAAGTGCGTGCTCGCCTGCAAGAAGTCCATCAGAAACTGCACGTCGATCTGCCGATTTATCTGGTGTTGAGCAAGGCTGACCAACTGCTCGGTTTCGACGAATTCTTCGATCAACTGACCCGCGAAGAAAGCGATCAGGTCCTCGGGACCAGCTTTCGCAATGAGCAGAGCGGCAGCGACGTCGCTGTCCTGCGCATCGAGTTCGAGGCACTGCTGCGGCGCCTGAACAGCCAGGTCATCATGCGCATGCACCAGGAGCGCGACACCCAGCGTCGTGGCCGTATCCTCGATTTCCCGCATCAACTGGGGCAGATCGGCGAGCGCTTGTGCCTGTTCGTCGACATGGCGTTCACCGGCAACCGTTACCAGCGCTTCAGCCAGTTGCGCGGTTTCTACCTGACCAGCGCCCCGCGCCTGACCCAACAGTTGGACCCGACCACTGCGGGCATCGGCGCCAGTCTGAGCATTGACGCCGGTGTGCTGCCAACGCTGCGCAGTGGGCGTTCGCGGTTCATTCACCATGTGCTCAGTCGGGTGATTTTCCCCGAAGCCGATCTGGCCGGTCTGGACAAGCGCGAACGCCGTCGAATTCATTGGGGGCAACGTGCGCTGTACGTCGGTGCGTTGGCGGCGCTGGGCGTGTTTGGTGTGATGTGGGCGGGTGGTTTCTCTGCCAACTACGAGCGCCTGGAAAGTCTGCGTAATCTTTCTCAAACCTGGACTCAGCATCACTCGACCCTGACCGCGCGCGATGACTCGATGTCAGTGCTCAAATCCCTCGATACCCGCTATGCGGCGACTCAGGTCTTCCCGAAAAAAGGTGACGTGTCTTACCTCGAGCGTGGCGGTCTGTATCAGGGTGAAGCGGCTAATCCGGTGGTCAAGGCCGCCTACGAGCGTGAGCTTGAGGCGCAACTGCTGCCACGGGTCGCGACGCTTCTGGAAGAGCAGATCCGCGCCAATATCAAGGACCGCGAACGCCTGCTCAACAGCTTGCGCGCGTACTTGATGTTGAACATGGAAGATCGTCGCGATGCAACGTGGCTCAAGGATAGAGTCGCCAGCGACTGGTCCCTGCGTTACCCCGGCAACACCGCGGTGCAGAACGGTTTGAACACGCACTTCGAGCGTTTGCTGAAGCAACCGTTTAGCTACCCGCTGAACGAGCCACTGGTGGCGCAGGCGCGTCAGGTCTTGCGCAGCGAGTCGCTGGCGAACGTGGTTTACCGGATGCTGCGCGAGCAGGCCCGCCATCTGCCGGACTACCGTTTCAGCCAACACTTGGGTCCCCAGGGTGCGCTGTTTGTCGGTACCGATTACGTGATCCCGGGGTTCTACACCCAGCAGGGCTATCAACAGTATTTCTCGGTCCAGGGCTCGGCGCTGGTCACCGATATCCTGCGGGACAATTGGGTGCTGGGCGAAGGGGCGGGTATCAGCGGCATGGACTTGCGTCGCCTGATGGTTGAACTCGAGCAACTGTACTTCCGCGACTACGCCAATTTCTGGAGTGAAGCGGTCGGCCAGGTTGCCCTGCAACCCATCAACGATGCCGGCGAAGGCGCGGAGCAACTGGCGGGGCTGATTTCGGCCAACTCCCCCGTGCTGCAATTGTTGGTGGAAGTGCGTGAGAACACGCGCTTCCAGGTGATCGCGGACAGCGCTGATGTCGCCGCCACTGCTGCTGAAAAGCTCGGAGAGAAGGGCGGAAAGCTGGGAAAACTCGCGGCGGCCGCTGCTGATAAAGCATCGGACATGGCGATGAAGCTGCCGGACACCGCGAAGAAATCCCTGCAACGGCGCTTCCAGCCGCTGCACCGTTTACTGGATGAAAACAACGGCCCGACCGCTGAGTTGACCCCGGCACTGACGGCGCTCAACGAATTGCACATGCAGCTGGCGAGCCTCGCCCGTGCCAGCGCGCCGGAGCACGCCGCGTTCGAAATGGCCAAGATCCGCATGGGCGGCCAGCGTGATGCGCTAAGCAATTTGCGTAATGCCTCCAGTCGCCTGCCGCGGCCCGTCAGCGTCTGGTTCAACGTGCTGGCCGAAGACACCTGGCGCCTGGTGCTCAACGATGCCTACCGGTACCTGAATCAGCGTTATCAGCGCGAGTTGTACAGCTTCTATGGGAAGGCGATCAACAAGCGTTATCCGTTCAGTGCCCACAGCACCAGCGACGTTGCGATCAGCGACTTTCGCGAGTTCTTCAAGGCTCAGGGCATCGCCGATCGGTTTTTCGAGAACTACCTGCGTCCGTTTGTGAGCGGTGATCCAGGTCACTACCGCTTGCGCAGCATTGACGGCCACAGCCTGCCGGTGTCCAAGGTTTACCTCGATCAGATGGCTGCCGCGCACGTGATCCGCCAGAGCTTCTTCTCGATCAACCCGGTCGAGCCACACGCGCAGTTCAAACTGGAGCCGTACACCCTCGACCCGGCCGTCAGCCGTTCCGAGTTCAAGTTTGGAGACCGGACCATCGAATACCGCCATGGCCCGATCGTGCCGGTGTCGTTCAATTGGCCGACCGACGCCGAAGACGGTCGCAGCAGCCTGGTCCTCGACAAAATAGTCGGCCGCCCGATCGGCATCGAGAAAAACACCGGTCCATGGTCGCTGTTCCGTCTGTTCGACTTGATGCAGACCGAATACCTGAGTGGTCGCGACGTGCTGGTATTGAAAGCTGATGTGGGTGGCCTGCGCGCCAACTACTTGCTGTCGAGCCAGCGCACACCGAACCCGTTCGACATGGGCGCCCTGCGCACCTTCCGTATGCCGGTGCAGCTCTGATGCACGTTGCCAGGTCTTGGCGCAGCGCCGCGCGCACCGACGCTGGCAAGGTCCGGGTGCGCAACGAAGATGCTTTTCTGGATTGCCCACAGCAGGGGCTGTGGGTGGTCGCGGACGGCATGGGCGGTCATCAGGGCGGCGACATTGCTAGTCAGTTGATCGTCGCCAGCCTGGCGGAATTACCGGTGCAGGAGGATTTTGACGCACGACTTACAGGCGTGCGCCAGTGCCTGCATTGGCTCAATCGCCGTTTGGCTCAGGAGTTGACCGTCACGGCCGGGCGCCATGACAGCATCATGGGCAGCACCGTGGTGGCGCTACTGCTGGAAGACAATCGCGCAGCCTGTGTCTGGGCCGGCGACAGCCGCTGCTACCTGTGGCGTGGTCAGCGTTTGTATCAGCTGTCCAAGGATCATTCGCTGCAACAGCAACTGATCGACGAGCAACAGATGAGCGTCGAGCAAGCCAAGGCGCATCCTTCTGCCCATGCCTTGACCCGTGCGGTCGGGGCGGCCGAGCAACTGACCCTGGCTGTACTCGAAATCGAGGTCTACCCCGGCGATGCGTTTCTGTTGTGCAGCGACGGTTTGTACCAAGGGTTGAGCAGCGACGCCTTGGGCAACGCCCTGAGCCTGACCGCGCCGCACATCGCGCTGGAACGTCTGTTCGATGGCGCCCTGCGCGGCCCGGCACGGGATAACCTGACCGCCGTGGTAATCCGAAAATGACCCAACTCATGCCTCCGCTCGACGACCTGATGGGGAGCGAAGAGCACGCCGATAACCTGACTTACTTTGCGTTCGCCAAGTCGCATAAAGCAGAGCCCGAACTAGCACTGACCAAGGTCGGTATCGGCAAAATGCCGGACGTGCTCGCAGGCCGTTACCGCATCGAGCGTCTGCTTGGCGCCGGCGGGATGGGCGCGGTGTACCGTGCGCGGGATTTGCTGAGCGAGGAGTTCGGCGATCCCGATCCTTACATCGCGCTGAAAATTATCAGCGAAGAATTTGCCGAATCACCGGACGCCAGCGTCTTGCTCTTCAGCGAGTTCGCCCTGACCCGACGCCTGCGCCACAACAACGTGCTGCGTTTGCACACCTTTGAAGTGGACACCGACTGCCAGCGCGCCTTCATCACCATGGAACTCATGCGTGGGCTGACCCTGGACAAATTGCTGTGCGAGCGGCCTCTGGGCTTGCCGTGGACAGAGTTGCGCGACATCGCAGTGCCGCTGCTTGACGCGCTGACCTACGCCCACAGTCGCGGCGTGCTGCACGGCGACGTAAAGCCGAGCAACGTGATGCTCAGCGAAGAAGGCGTGCGTCTGTTCGACTTCGGTCTGGGCCAGGCAGAAGCAGGAATCCTGCCCGGTCTGCCACACCTGAGCCGCAGCCGTTTTAACGCCTGGACCCCAGGCTACGCCGCGCCCGAATTGCTCGACGGCCAACCGTTGTCGGCCGGTGCCGACGTCTACGGCGTGGCGTGCGTGCTGTATGAATTGGCGAGCGGTAAGCACCCGTTCCGTCGCTTGCCTTCGACCGAGGCTCGGAATGGGCATCTCGACCGCGATCTCCAGGCGCCAAAAAATTTACCGAAACACTGCTGGCCAGCCCTGCGAACGGCGCTGGATTTCGATGCGGCCAAGCGCACCATTACCACCGCCCAATTGCGTGACGCTATGGGCGCCTCTTCGTCTTGGTTGCAAAAACTGCGACGTCGGGCGTAACGCAAACCTTGTAGGAGCTGGCTTGCCAGCGAAGGCGGTGTGACAGCCAACGTCGATGTTGGATCTGATGGCCTCTTCGCTGGCAAGCCAGCTCCTACAGATTGCTTTTGGCCTCATTGACCGATTTCAGATGCGTGACTTGGCAGTCATCATGCGAGAAAAGACCAGCATCGTCCTCTAACGTAACCAGACAGTAGCGTTCTCGCTCGAAGCCGCTACACTGCGCCGGCCGTTCATTTTTCTCTTGAGGCTGTGCGCATGAAATTTCGTTTTCTGCTGTGGATGCTGGGTCTGTTGATGGGCAAGGCCAGTCGGACCAACCCTGCGTTTCAGCAACAGTTGGGTGACAAGGAGTTGGTGTTTCAACTACAGACCCTGGACGGGAAAGTGGCGCGGCATTTCTTCGTGAAGGACCAGCGCATCACCAGCAAGTCGGGCGTGTATGCCGAGCCTGCTTTTGCGATTGCCTTTAAAGATGCGGCGTATGGCTTTGCCACGATGCAGGCGAAGAACAAGCAGTTGGCGTTTATGACGGGGATTCAGGACAAGTCGATTCAGATCAAGGGCAACCCGGCGCTGGTGATCTGGTTCCAGGGCTTGACCAAGTATTTGAAGCCGCGCAAGGCCAAGGCAAAAGCCAAGGTTTGAGGCCTGTCAGTAACGCCGAGCTGAATTCATCGCGGGCAAGCCCGCTCCCACAGGATTTAAGTGATCCCTGTAGGCGCGAGGCTTGCCCGCGAAGCTTTTAGGCCTGGGTGAATTGCGAAGCGAGTTCGCGCAGCAGCACTTCGGCTTCAAGCACTTTGCTGACGACGTCGTTGGCTTTGTCGCGTGTCAGGCCAACACGTTCCAGCAGGGCGTCGGGGATGTCTTCATCCGGGCCGGAGCCGATGCCGCGGCTACGCAGCAGGCGCACGGCCAGGCACACCAGGTTCGGGTATTCGGCGTAGGCGCCGTCGTAGCCCGGGTCGTGTTGGAAGCGCAGGGCGGTGGCCAGCTCTTCCGGCATGTCCCAGTAGCGCATCAGCCACGAGCCGATCTGTTCGCGGCTGATGCCCAGCAGGTGCTGCTCGACGTAGCTGTGGCACAGGTGCGGGTTGACCTCCAGGTGGCGGCAGATCAGCGAGAAGTGCGGCGGGAACACGTGGGCCAGCAGCAAGTAACCGAAGTTGTGCAACAGGCCAGCGAGGTAAGTCAGGCCGGCTTCCGGGCGCTGGGCGCGCGGCATGGCGCGGGTCAGGCCTTCGATGACGGCGGCGGTGTAGATCGACTGCTGCCAGTACGGCGTGGTCTGTTGCGGGTGGTCTTTGGGCAGGCTCAGGGTTTTGCCCAGGGCCAGGCCCAGCGCCAGGTTGATCACCAGGTCGAAACCCAGCACCCGGACGATGGCGTCTTCCACTGAACGAATCTTGCCCGGCGAGGCGTAGTACGGCGACGCCGCCCAGCTCACGACTTGCGCGGCCAGGGCCGGGTCGGTTTCGACCACGCCGGTGATGTCGTCGATGGTGGCGTTGGGGTCGACCCGCAGCTTGATGATTTTCTGCGCGGTCTCGGCCAGCGGCGGAATTTCGATGGTCGCTTCCAGGCGTTGCTGGATGCGCCGCGCGGTGAACGCTTGAACGGCCTGGGTGATTTCCTGGCGGTCATCGTCGGGGCGGTCGAGGTTCGGGCGGATGCTGGTCAGGGCCTCGCCGAAGTTGGCGGCGCTGGCCTTGATCAGCAGGGTTTTGAACGCTTCGCTGGTGACTTCCAGCAACACGCCCGGCTCGCCCGAATTGATCAACAATTTCGGCTCGCGCAGCAGGCTTTCTTCGTACAGGCACGGCGAACTGGTCAGCGCCGGCAGGCCGGGCAACAGGCTCAGGTTGTGCTTGCCGAGCATTTTTACCAGGCGTTCGCTGGACACGGCGGTGAGACGGCGACCCGTCAGCTCGGCGAGGCGGTTGAGGTCGAGCAATTGGCTTTGGGGAAACAGCACCATCAAGGCGCCTACGGCATCGTCCACCAGAACGGCCTGCACTTTGCGCGCGGCGTTCAGACCGTGGTGGTCGAGGACTTCTTCGTAGGCAATGCCCAATTTGCCCAGCAGCAGCCGAATAGCCGACGGAGCGTGCGGGGTAGCGGGTGCGAGGGCAACTTCGGTCATGGTTTGTATCCGTATTCAAACAATTGCAGGAGTATAACCAGCTTGCTCAGTGCGATGGATCAGAAACTGCGACGGTGCTCACACTTGGCCGTATTGCTGCCCATGGCGCAGCCAGCGGTCGAGTAACGGGCTGACGTGATCCGGCCAGCGTTCCAGTAATGCCTGGGCAGCGTCGCGCACGGCGGGCAGCAGATCGGCGTCACGCATCAGGTCGGCGACCTTGAATTGCAGCAGGCCGGTCTGGCGGGTGCCGAGCATTTCGCCGGGGCCGCGCAGTTCGAGGTCCTTTTCGGCGATGACAAAACCGTCGTTGGTTTCGCGCATGATGCCCAGCCGCTGACGACCGATCTGTGACAGCGGCGGATGGTAGAGCAGCACGCAATGGCTGGCGGCACTGCCTCGACCGACGCGGCCGCGCAATTGGTGAAGTTGCGCCAGCCCGAGGCGCTCGGGGTTCTCGATGATCATCAGGCTGGCGTTCGGTACGTCGACGCCGACTTCGATCACCGTGGTGGCGACCAACAGTTGCAAGTTACCGGCCTTGAATTCAGCCATGACGGCGGCTTTCTCGACGGGTTTCATGCGGCCGTGGATCAGCCCGACCTTCAATTCACCAAGCGCGGCGGTGAGGTCTTCGTAAGTGGTTTCGGCGGCCTGGCAGGTCAGCTCTTCCGACTCTTCGATCAGCGTGCACACCCAATAGGCCTGACGCCCCTCGGCGCAGGCGCCGCGTACGCGTTCGATGACTTCGACGCGCCGGGTATCGGTGATCAGCACGGTGTTGACCGGGGTGCGGCCGGGCGGCAGTTCGTCGAGGATCGAGGTGTCGAGGTCGGCGTAGGCGCTCATCGCCAGCGTCCGCGGAATCGGCGTGGCGGTCATGATCAGTTGGTGCGGACACATCCGCCCGCCGACACCTTTTTGCCGCAACGCTAACCGCTGCTGCACACCGAAACGGTGTTGTTCGTCGATGATCGCCAGCGCCAGGTTCTTGAACTGCACTTCGTCCTGAAACAGCGCGTGGGTGCCGACCACCATTGGCGCGCCGTTGGCGATTTGTTCCAGCGCGGCCACGCGGTTCTTGCCTTTGAGCTTGCCCGCCAGCCACGCGACTTCGATGCCCAGCGGTTCGAGCCAGCGTTTGAAGGTGATGAAGTGCTGCTCGGCGAGGATTTCGGTGGGCGCCATCAACGCAACCTGATAACCGGCCTCAAGCGCCTGAAGCGCGGCGAGGGCGGCGACCACGGTTTTACCCGCGCCAACGTCGCCCTGAATCAGCCGCAGCATCGGCTCGTGCTGGCTCAGGTCGTAAGCGATTTCGTTACCGACGCGTTGCTGCGCGCCCGTCGGCGTAAACCCCAGGTTGGCCAGGTATTGAGCCGGCAACTTGGTGGCTTTCGGCATCGCCGGCGCGCGCAGAGAACGCATGCTTTCGCGCAGGCGCTGCTGGGACAGTTGATGCGTCAGCAGTTCTTCGAAGGCGAGACGATGTTGCGCCCAGTGATGACCGAGGGCGAGTTCGTCGACATCGGCATCGGCGGGCGGGTGATGCAGGTAGCGGATCGCATCGGCCAAGGGCGCCAGTTGATAATCCCGGGCCAGTTCGGTCGGCAGCCAATCGGGCAGGCTGGTGGGGCCGAGCATGGTCAGGGTTTGCATGCACAGTTGGCGTAAGCGCTGCTGAGTCAAACCTTCGGTGAGCGGATAGACCGGAGTCAGGGTTTCGTCCACCGGCGGCGGCTCGTCGCCAGTGATGGCGCGGTATTCGGGGTGGTAAATCTCCAGCCCCGATGCACCGGGCCGCGCTTCACCGTAGCAGCGAATGCGCGTGCCGCGTTTGAGGCCTTCTTTCTGCGCGTTGCTGAAGTGATAGAAGCGCAGGCTCAGCCCGCCGGTGCCGTCCTGGATGCGGACCACGAGACTGCGGCGACGGCCCATGACCACGTCGGCGCCGCTGACAGTGCCTTCGATCACGGCGTCTTGCCCGGGTCGCAAGTGACCGATCGGGACCACGCGGGTGCGGTCCTGATAACGCAGCGGCAGGTGAAACAGCACGTCCTGGAGATTCTCCAGGCCGACCTTGGCCAATTTTTCGGCCATGGCTTCGCCGACACCTTTGAGTGCCGTCACTGACACTTGCGACAACTCGGTCATGGCTGCGGCTTAACCTGCGGCCACTGGCACCGGCGGCTTGGCCACCGAGCACAGGCGAATGGAGTCAGCGAGGATCTCGATGGCTTTCGGGCGCGGGAAGCTTGCGCGCCAGGCGATGGCCACGGTGCGGAACGGCACCGGCGGCGACAATGGGCGCACTTCGATCACGCCGGGAGCGTAGTGATGGCTGTCCACTGCCGAGAGCGGCAGGATTGAAATGCCGAGACCGGAGGCGACCATGTGGCGGATGGTTTCCAAGGAGCTGGATTCCACCGTGGTGTGCTTGGCGCCGTCGTTGCCTTTGGCCAGGGTCGGGCAGGCTTCCAGCACTTGATCGCGGAAGCAGTGGCCTTCGCCGAGCAGCAGCAGGCTCTTGTCGTTGAGCAGGGCGGCGTCGATGGTTTCTTTTTGCGTCCACGGATGCCGGGCCGGCATCAGGACGTAGAACGGCTCATCGTAGAGTTGCAGCGTCAGCACGTCGGCTTCGTTGAATGGCAGGGCGATGATGATCGCGTCCAGTTCGCCGTTGCGCAGTTTGTCGCGCAGCACGTGGGTGAAGTTTTCTTCGATGTACAACGGCATCTGCGGGGCGACCCGGTGCAGTTGTGGAATCAGGTGCGGGAACAGGTACGGGCCGACGGTGTAGATCGCGCCGACTTTCAGCGGAGCGGTCAGCTGGTTCTTGCCGGCCTGGGCCAGTTCGCGGATGCCTTGGGCCTGTTCCAGCACTTTCTGGGCCTGGGCAACAATGCCTTCGCCAACCGGCGTCAGGCGCACGGCGCTTTTACTGCGCTCGAAAATCAGCACACCGAGTTCGTCTTCAAGCTTTTTCACGCCCACCGACAGGGTCGGCTGGCTGACGTGGCAACGCTCGGCCGCGTGACCGAAGTGCTGCTCTTGGGCGAGGGTAACGATGTAGCGTAATTCTGTGAGAGTCATAGCAAGCGTCCATGAAGTTGCGGGCCAAGCATACCGGCTGCAATCGATAGACGCACGTTATCAGAGTGCGAGTGGTGGGCGACACCGGGCAATGCCGGTTTGCCGCGGATAGATAGGCAAAAGGCACCTTTCGGTGCCTTTCTGGCTGTTGCATCACCCGGTGGCAGCGGGCTTGCTCGCGAAAGCGGTGTATCAGCCAACATGGATGTCGAATGATATGGCCTCTTCGCGAGCAAGCCCGCTCCCACAGGGGATCTACTGCGTCTCAGCGGCGGCGTTTTTCCAGCGAGTAAACAAACGGTGCAACGATTTCGATGGAGCCGTTGTTCAACATGTCGGCCGGTGGCTTGGGCAGCGGTTGGGCGCGTTTGATCATTTCCAGGGTGGCCCGGTCGAGATCGGCAGTGCCGGAGCCGCCCACCAGTTCGTACGACAACACGTTGCCTTCGGCGTCCACCACGAAGCGCAGACGGTTCATGCCTTCCTTGCCCCGCGCCTGTGCACTGGCCGGGTACTTTTTGTACTTGGCCAAGTGAGCGAGCAGGGTGCCTTGCCAACTGGCCTTGGCCGCTTGCTGCGCCGGCGATGGGCCCGGTGCCGGTTGTGCGGATTTCTCCGTCGGCGCCTGAGTCGGTTGCGCGTCGCTCGGTTTTTCCTCGGACGGCTTCTCTTTTGGCGGCTCGGGCTTCTTTTTCTCCACAGGCTTGGGCGGTTGAGGCTTCGGCTTGGGTTTGACCGGTTTCGGCACGACGATCTCGGCTTTCGGTACTTCAGCCAGTTTCGGGATCGGCAGTTCTTCCACCGGGGCAGGTGGCTGTGGCGGCGTTATGACCTTCGGCGGTGCCGGTGGTGGCGGGGCTGGAACGGGGGCCAGCTCGACCATCATTGCCTGGGGCGGCAGTTCGATAGGCGGGCGGGCGGTCCAGTTCATCGCCAATGCAATGGCCAGCGCGTGAACGCCCAGCACCACGGCCAGGCTCCCGCTATAACGCGTCAGCTTATGGCGCGTCGTGATCATTTCTTGGCTGCCGTCTCGAGTCCGACCAGACCTACCTTCAGGTAACCGGCGGAGCGTAGGTTGTCCATCACGCTCATCAGGTCGCCGTAATCCACGCCTTTATCGGCCTGGAAGAAGATGGTCGTGTCTTTCTTGCCCTGGGTCTTGGCGTCCAATGTGGCGCCGAGTGCGTCGGCCTTCACTTCGTCTTCGCCGAGGAACAGGCGTTGGTCAGCTTTAACGCTGAGGAACACCGGTTTCTCCGGCCGCGGTGCCGGTTTGGCGCTGGAGGCAGGCAGGTCAACCTTGATGTCCACGGTGGCCAACGGGGCGGCCACCATGAAGATGATCAACAGCACCAGCATCACATCGATGAACGGCGTGACGTTGATTTCGTGGTTCTCGGCCAGATCGTCGTCTGCGCCTTCTTTCAAATGCAGGCCCATGGCCGATTACCCCACTTTCACCATGTGCGGTTGCGAGCTGCGCTCAGGCTGGTGGTCGAGGTCACGGCTGACCAGCAGCAGGACTTCTGCCGACGCGTCGGACACTTGCGCCTTGTAACCGGCGATGGAGCGGGCAAAGACGTTGTAGATCACCACGGCCGGAATCGCGGCCACCAGGCCCAACGCAGTGGCCAGCAAGGCTTCGGCAATGCCGGGGGCCACGACGGCGAGGTTGGTGGTCTGGGTTTTGGCGATACCGATAAAGCTGTTCATGATGCCCCACACGGTACCGAACAGGCCGACGAACGGCGCAGTCGAGCCGATGGTGGCGAGGACGCCCGTGCCGCTGCTCATGTTGCGACCACAGGCTGCGACCAGGCGCTCGAGGCGGAAGGCCACGCGTTCCTTGATGCCTTCTTTTTCGCGGCTGTTGGTCGACAGGCGCATTTCTTCCAATGCGTCATGCACCAACAGGTTGGCGAGGGTGCCGGGCTTGGCGGCGGTAGCGCTGGCTTCTTTGAGGGTGGTGGCTTTTTTCAGATGGACGATTTCAGTGCGCAGGCGACGCTTGGCGCCCATCAGCTCGAAACCCTTGGCGATCCAGATCGTCCAGGTGATGATCGACGCAATGGCCAGGCCAATCATCACGATTTTCACGATGATGTCGGCGTTCTGGTACATGCCCCACGGCGACAGGTCGTGGGCCATGCCCAGGGTGTTGTCGGCTTCGAGGACTTCAGGAACGTCTTCGGCGGTGGTGTCTACAGCCTGGGCCGGGTCGGTTGCAACCGGGGTCACGGCCGGAGCGGCGGGATCGGCGGGTGCTGGAGCCGTGGCGGCGGCCGGCGTGGCTGGCGCTTGTGCATCAGCGAAGGCGGCGGTCGGTGCCAGCATCAAGCTGAGCAGCAGGGCGGCCACCGCGCTCCAGGCGCGAGGTCGTTTGGTTGGCGAAGCGGGGAATTGATTGCGTGTCATGCTGGCCGGACCTGAGAAAGAAAAAGGGTAAATGCTCTTCCAGGCCTCGCGAGGCCGAGAACAAAAGTGGCGGGCATTATTGCAAGTAATTCTTGTTAACAAAAGTAATAGAGTTTCTTTTTTTCCTCCATTGCTAGCCGCTCGTCCATTGCCGGCGCTAGTCTGTGCCTTTCTGACGGGAGTTTTCTGATGTCCGCGCCATCTGTTTTAATCGCCGGTTGTGGTGATGTCGGCAGTCGTCTGGCCACCCAATTGTTGGCTTTAGGGTGGGAGGTTCATGGCCTGCGGCGTGACGTCTCGCGCCTGCCCAAGGGTGTGATTGGCGTCGCTGGCGACTTGTTTAATGAAGACTGCCCGCAGACGTGGCCAGTCGGTGCGGTGGATTACCTGGTGTATTGCGCAGCCGCCACCGATCACGATGAAGCCGGTTACCGCGCCGCTTATGTGCAGGGCTTGCAGCATGTGCTGGAGTGGCTGAGCGACTATGGGCAGGTGCCCGATCGGCTGCTGTTCGTGTCCAGCAGCAGTGTGTATGGGCAACAGGAGGGCGAGTGGGTCGACGAGACTTCGCCGACCGTGGCGGCCGGGTATTCCGGGCAGGTGATGCTCGAAGCCGAGCAGGTCGCCCTCAACAGCGGTATCCCGGCGAGCATTGTGCGATTGACCGGTATCTACGGTCCGGGGCGCGAATGGTTGCTGACTCAGGTTCGTCGCGGCTATCGGGTGGCGGTCGATCCACCGCTGTACGCCAACCGCATTCATGCCGACGACGCGGCGGGATTGATGGCGTGTCTGCTTGAGGCGGACCGGCGCGGCGTGGCCCTGGATGACATCTACATAGGCGTCGATGATGCGCCGGCAGCGCTGGCGGACGTGGTGGGTTGGTTGCGCGAGTATCTGGGCGTGACCGAATGGTCCGAGGATGCGAGCGTGCGGCGTACCGGCAGCAAACGCTGCAGTAATGCCCGGGCGAAAGCCTTGGGTTGGGTGCCGAAGTATCCGAGTTTTCGCGAAGGGTATGCCGCGATTCTGGAAGGGCGCTGCTGAAATCCAGTTTCATACAAACAACCGTGGGAGCGGGCTTGCCCGCGATGGCGGTGTAACAGTCAGCCTGGATGCCGACTGTTATGGCCTCATCGCGGGCAAGCCCGCTCCCACAGAGTTATCTGTTGGCTTCAGATCCGGGTTACTGCTTCTCGAGCAACCACTTGCGTTCACCCGGCGTGAACTGCGGCATTTCATCCGCCTGCGCCGTGTTCACCGCCTGGAGAATCTCCAGCTCCTCGCCCTTGCGCGCAAAGATCCAGGTATTGCCCTGGCCGTTCAGTTGCAACCACATGTTGTCGTTGCCGCCGCTCATCGAAGCGCAATCGCCCGCCAGGCAAAGGGCATAACGGTCCGCACCGGGCAAACCGGCAACCTGACCGTCGGCCTGGAACTGCACGGTATTGCCTTCACCCGGACCGCTGACGACTTTCCAGCTCCCACCCATGTAAGCGGAATACAGCGCACGTTCGAAGCTCGCGCCGATCGGTGCGCCCTCGGGCACCGGGATCAGCGCGCGGTCGAAGACCTGTGCCGATTCGTTCTCGGTCGCGGATTGGCTCAGTTGCTTGCCATCACGCTTCAGCTCACTGCCGGAGCTGCCATAAAAATCGACTTTCCAGGCGCCGGACGCTTCGCCCAGCAGCTTGCCTTCGACGTTTTCAAAACCGTTGGTGTAGCGGGCCTGACTGGCCTTGGTGTTGACGTCCCATTCCAGGTTCGGGCCATAGGCCTGGAGTGCTTCACGCAGAGGGCCGCCTTTGGAAGCAGCATCGATCGCCACCTGATTGATCCAGGTGCCGCTGATATCACGGTCGGCAGGGTTGCTGGCACAACCGCCCAAGAACAGGGCGACCAGCGAGAGAACTAGCGCTTTGCGCATGGTGGAATCCTTTCAGAACGCCTTTTATACGTACTGCAGCGGCGCAGCCACACAAGGGCTGCGCCGCACGCATTTACTCGATGACCAGAATGGCATCCATTTCAACCTGCGAACCCTTTGGCAGGGCGGCTACGCCGATGGCGGCGCGGGCAGGGTAAGGCTGGTCAAAGTACTTGCCCATGATCTCGTTGACCTTGGCGAAGTGGCTCAGGTCGGTGAGGAAGATGTTCAGTTTGACGATGTCCTTGAACGAACCACCAGCGGCTTCGGCCACGGCTTTGAGGTTCTCGAACACCTGGACGGTCTGGGCTTCGAAGCCTTCAGCCAGTTCCATGGTTTTTGGGTCCAGCGGAATCTGACCCGACATGTAAACGGTGTTGCCAGCCTTGATCGCCTGGGAGTAAGTACCGATGGCGGCCGGGGCCTTGTCGCTGGTGATAACAGTCTTGGTCATGAATGACTCCTTGTAATAGTGGGCTCAGGCGCGCATGCGGGTGATGCGAATCACCCCGGTCAGTGCGCGCAGTTTCTTGATCACGCGGGCCAGGTGCACGCGGTCGTGCACGCTGACCACCAGTTGGACCACGCTGATGCGACCATCGCGTTCGTCCATGCTGATTTTTTCGATATTGCCGTCGGCCGCGTTGACGCTGCTAGCCAGCAGGGCGATCAAGCCGCGCTGATGTTCCAGCTCGACGCGCAGTTCGACGTTGAATTCGCCGGTGACATCCTTGGCCCACGAGAGCTGGATGCATTTTTCCGGGTTGTGGCGGATTTCGCTGATGTTGCGGCAGTTGTCCAGGTGCACGACCATGCCCTTGCCCGCGGACAAGTGGCCGACAATCGGGTCTCCGGGAATCGGCGTGCAGCATTTGGCGTAGCTGAGCACCAGGCCTTCAGTGCCGCGAATGGCCAACGGACCTTCGGCGCTCGGCAGCTGTTCGCCTTCGCCGAGCAGGCGGCGGGCGACCACGTACGCCATGCGATTACCCAGGCCGATGTCTTCGAGCAGGTCTTCGATCAGTTCGAGGCGGTACTCGGCGAGCATCGCCTTGACGCGCTCGGCCGGGACTTTTTCCAGGGAGCTGTCGAAACCGTTGAGGACCTTGTTCAGCAGGCGTTCGCCGAGGCTGATGGACTCGGAGCGGCGTTGCAGTTTCAGTGCATGGCGGATGTGGGTCCGCGCCTTGCCGGTGACCACGAAGTTGAGCCACGCCGGGTTCGGCCGTGCGCCGGGAGCGCTGACGATCTCGACCGTGGAGCCGCTTTGCAGCGGTTCGGACAGCGGCGCGAGACGACGATTGATCCGACAGGCGATGCAGCTGTTGCCCACGTCGGTGTGTACTGCGTAAGCGAAGTCGACCGCCGTGGAGCCTTTTGGCAGCTCCATGATCCGGCCTTTGGGCGTGAACACGTAAACCTCGTCCGGGAACAGGTCGATCTTCACGCTTTCAATGAATTCCAGCGAGTTGCCGGCGCGTTGCTGCATTTCCAGCACGCCTTTGACCCACTGGCGGGCGCGGGCATGCGTGCCTTTTGGCTGCTCGTCGCCGCTGGATTTGTACAGCCAATGGGCGGCGATGCCGTTGTTGGCCATCTCTTCCATTTCACGGGTGCGGATCTGGATCTCGATCGGAACCCCGTGCATGCCGAACAGCGTGGTGTGCAGCGACTGATAGCCGTTGGCTTTGGGGATCGCGATGTAATCCTTGAAGCGACCCGGCAACGGTTTGTACAAATTATGCACAGCACCCAACACGCGGTAGCAGGTATCGACTTTGTCGACGATGATCCGGAACGCGTAGACGTCCATGATCTCGTTGAAGGCCCGACGCTTGCCGCGCATTTTCTTGTAGATGCCGTAGAGGTGCTTCTGGCGACCGCTGACCTCGCCCTGGATTTCATCGATGGCCAGGCAATGGCTGAGGGACTCTTCGATCTTGTTGACGATTTCCTTGCGATTGCCCCGGGCGCGCTTGACCGCCTGGTTGATCCGCGCGGAACGCATCGGGTGCATGGCCTTGAAGCCGAGGTCTTCAAATTCTATGCGGATGGCGTGCATGCCCAGCCGGTTGGCGATGGGCGCATAGATTTCCAGGGTTTCCTTGGCGATCCGTCGGCGTTTTTCCCCGGACAAGACTTCCAGCGTGCGCATGTTGTGCAGGCGGTCGGCGAGCTTGACCAGGATCACGCGAATGTCGCGGGCCATGGCCATGGCCATTTTCTGGAAGTTTTCAGCCTGGGCTTCGGCCTTGGTCTCGAAGTTCATCTGGGTCAGTTTGCTGACCCCATCGACCAGTTCGGCCACGGTTTCACCGAACTGCGCTTGCAGCGCTTCCTTGGCAATACCGGTGTCTTCGATCACGTCATGCAGCATTGCAGCCATCAAGCTCTGATGGTCCATGTGCATGTCGGCAAGAATATTCGCCACCGCAAGAGGATGCGTGACGTACGCCTCGCCACTGCGGCGGCGTTGGCCGTCGTGGGCTTGTTCGGCGTAGAAGTACGCTCGGCGGACCAGGTTGACCTGGTCCTTGCCGAGGTAGGTCGATAAGCGATCGGCGAGGGCGTCTATGCTCGGCATGATGACTCCTGCCGTTCGTTGTGACCCCGCGCCGTGCTACGTCGACCAGGCATAGGCTTAGACTGCCTCGTTGGACTCGTCCTCGAACGCTGCGAACAGCGGTTCGTCTTCGACGATTTCAGCGTTGGCGATGAACTCGTAGCTCATCAGGCCTTCAGCGATTTCACGCAAGGCTACAACGGTAGGCTTGTCGTTTTCCCACTGAACCAGGGGCTCTTTGCCGCCGGTGGCCAGTTGACGGGCACGCTTGGTAGACAGCATGACCAGCTCAAAGCGGTTTTCCACGTGGTTTAGGCAATCTTCAACGGTTACGCGGGCCATGGTATTCCTCGGAGCGAATGCAATATGCGCGCTGCCCGGTTGGGCGAGCGGACTCGACAGTTTAAAAAATCACCAGCGTTTAGGGAAGCGCTGATTTTTTGACCAAGCCCTTCAACGCGCTGCAAGCACCAATGTAAAGCGCTCGCAGCGGTTTTGGGAAGCGCTGTTTAGCCGAGCAATTCAGCCAAAAGTTTTCCGTTACGCTGCTGCTGACGCTTCTGATGCAGCTGGTTTGCACGGAAAATCGCCTTCAGATCGTCTAAAGCGTGGGCGAAATTGTCGTTGATGATCAGGTAGTCGTAGTCGACGTAGTGGCTCATTTCGCTGACGGCTTCACGCATGCGCCCGTCAATGATCTCGTCGCTGTCCTGGCCGCGATTGGTCAGGCGCTGGTGCAAGGCCTCCAGGGACGGCGGCAGAATGAAGATCGAACGCGCCTGGGGCATCAACTTGCGCACTTGCTCGGCGCCTTGCCAGTCGATTTCCAGGATCAGGTCATGGCCTGCGTCCAGGGTCTGCTGCAAGTGGCTTTGCGAGGTGCCGTAGAGATTGCCGAACACTTCGGCGCGTTCCAGGAAGTCACCGTGTTCGCCCATCTTCACGAACGCTTCGCGGGTGACGAAGTGGTAGTTCACGCCGTTCACTTCACCGGGGCGCATGGCCCGGGTGGTGTGGGAGACCGAGACGCGGATCTCCTGGTTGGAGTCGGTCAGGGCCTTGACCAGGCTGCTCTTGCCCGCGCCCGAAGGGGCGGAAATGATGTAAAGGGTGCCGGTGCTGTGGGTCATGTCGGGGTGGCCTTACTCTATGTTCTGCACTTGTTCGCGCATCTGCTCGATCAACACTTTGAGGTTGACCGCCGCCTGGGTGCTGCGCGGGTCGAAGGCTTTGGAGCCCAGTGTGTTGGCTTCGCGGTTGAGTTCTTGCATCAGGAAGTCCAGGCGCCGACCGGCCGCACCGCCGGATTTGAGCACCCGGCGAACTTCAATGATGTGAGTGCTCAGGCGATCCAGTTCTTCGGCGACGTCGCTTTTTTGCGCGAGCATGACCATTTCCTGTTCCAGCCGCTGCGGGTCCATCTCCGCCTTCATGTCGGTAAAGCGGTCGAGGACTTTCTGGCGCTGGGTGGCGAGCATCTGCGGGACCAGCTCTCGCAGGGTCACCACGTCGCCTTCAATGGATGTCAGGCGATCGTTGATCAACCGCGCCAGCTCCGCGCCTTCGCGCTCGCGGCCAGCCTTGAGTTCTTTCAGGCCTTCATTGAACAGCGCCAGCGCTTCGGCATTCAAGGCTTGCGGGTCGGTGGCGTCACCCACCAGCACGCCGGGCCAGGCCAGGACTTCCAGCGGATTCAACGCGGCCGGATTTTTGATCAGGCCAGCGATGGTCTCGGCGGCGGCGACCAATTGCGCGGCGCGCTCGCGGTCCACTTGCAGCGGTTTGTCGGTGTTTTCTTCGGTGAAGCGCAGGGTGCATTCGAGCTTGCCCCGGGAGATTCCCTGGCGCAGCGCTTCGCGAACCGCGCCTTCGAGGTCGCGAAAGGACTCCGGCAGGCGCAAGTGGGGTTCCAGGTAACGGCTGTTGACCGAGCGCAGTTCCCAGCTAAGGGTGCCTTGGGCGCCGGCTTTCTCGACGCGGGCGAAGGCGGTCATGCTGTGCACCATGGAGGTACCTCGCAATGCAGGTTCGTGCGTTACCAAAGGTTTCGCAGACCTGATCTATATGAATTTAAGCCGAGCGGCAGCAAAGGCGCAGGATTGTAGCGCAGTGGGGGGGATGCGCCCAAACACACGGAGTGACAAAGGCCTGCAGACCGTCGGCAAAGCGCTGTTCAGGGCCTTCAGTCGTCGGCGGATTTTTTTAACAAGTGCCCAGTCGTGGCCAGCGGCTCTATAATGCTCGGCAGTTTTCCGTCCCCCGTACAGGTATTCCCTATGAAACGTCCAAGTGGTCGCGCTGCCGATCAGCTCCGCTCGATCCGCATTACCCGCAACTACACCAAACACGCCGAGGGTTCTGTACTGGTCGAGTTCGGTGATACCAAAGTCATCTGCACCGTCAGCGTCGAGAACGGCGTGCCACGGTTCCTCAAAGGTCAGGGCCAGGGCTGGTTGACCGCCGAATACGGCATGCTGCCGCGCGCCACCGGCGAGCGTAACCAGCGTGAAGCGAGCCGCGGCAAGCAAGGCGGTCGCACCCTGGAAATCCAGCGCCTGATCGGTCGCTCCCTGCGGGCTTCGCTGGACATGTCCAAGCTCGGCGACGTCACCCTGTACGTCGACTGCGACGTGATCCAGGCAGACGGCGGCACCCGCACCGCGTCCATCACCGGTGCCATGGTTGCGCTGGTCGATGCCTTGAAAGTGATCAAGAAGCGTGGCGGCCTGAAAGGTGGCGACCCGCTCAAGCAAATGATCGCTGCCGTTTCGGTGGGCATGTACCAGGGCGAGCCGGTGCTCGACCTCGACTACCTGGAAGACTCGGCTGCCGAGACCGACCTGAACGTGGTGATGACCAGCACAGGCGGCTTCATTGAAGTGCAGGGCACTGCCGAAGGCGCACCGTTCCAGCCGGAAGAGCTGAACGCTATGCTGGAGCTGGCGAAGAAAGGCATGAACGAAATCTTCGAACTGCAAAAGGCTGCACTGGCCGACTGATCGGACCCGCTCCAGACAAGGAGGACGTATGAGTGACGAACAACAGCTGCTTCCCACCCCGAGCAAAGAGGTTCGGCAGTGGGCGATGTTTTGTCACCTGTCCGCCTTGCTGGGGATCTGGATTCCGTTCGGTACGCTGATCGGCCCGCTGATTCTCTGGCAGATGAAGCGCGAGATGGACCCGTTCGTTGATGCACAAGGCAAGGAGGCGCTGAACTTTCAGATCACCGTCGCCATTGCCTCGGCCATTTGCTTCTTGCTGATGGTGGTGATCGTCGGGTTCTTCCTGTTTGGCCTGGTTGCGATTGGCGCGTTGGTACTGACGATCATTGCCGGGGTGAAAGCCAATGAAGGGTTTCCTTATCGTTACCCATTTACCTGGCGGTTGATCAAATAAGCTTCGAACAAATCCCCTGTGGGAGCGGGCTTGCTCGCGATAGCGGTAGATCAGTCAACTTCAATGTTGAGTGTTAAGCCGCCTTCGCGAGCAAGTCCGCTCCCACATTGCGATTTAAAACAAATGCCCTGACTTGTCGGGGCTTTTGTTTTTTTGCAATAGGACTTTTCTGAAACGCTATACAGCGGTCGCTATTTAAGTTGAATGCTGAGTCCCTAAAAGTCTGATTGTCTTCCTTACACTTCTAGTCACAACTGCACGGCTTCAGCACCGCCTATAGGCTTGGCAATAAGACTGGGTGGTTGATAAAGTTGCCCGACGTAATATCTTTAAAGAAATATTTCGATACGTTCAGACCATTGACGGTCCCTGAATCTAATACCAATCAGTGTTGAGAAGAATCAACCTGTTCAAGAGACGTGCACAGGTAAAAAGTTCGCCTCTGAATGTATACCTAAGAATATTCCAATGCTTCAGCTCGATTTCTACGGAACACTTGTGGCCGCCTCGTTAGTACTTTTACTCGGGCGCGGACTTGTTACACATGTCGGTTTTTTACGTGCCTACAATATCCCCGAACCAGTAGCAGGCGGCCTGGTAGTTGCCTTGGGTCTATTGGCTTTGCGAGCCCTTGATATTGAAGTCCGATTTGATACTTCACTTCAGACGCCTTTGATGTTGGCGTTTTTTGCCACCATTGGCTTGAGTGCGGACTTCGCCAGCCTGAAGAAAGGCGGGCGCGTAGTGGGGGTTTTTGTACTGGCGGTGACCGGACTTCTGGTGGTCCAGAATGCTTTGGGCATAGGGCTCGCAAAGGCGTTGGGACTCGATCCTTTAATGGGACTGCTGACCGGCTCGATATCGTTGGCGGGCGGCCACGGAACAGGCGCTGCGTGGGGAGCGACGTTCAGTGAGAAGTTCGGTCTGGCTTCCGCTTCTGAACTGGCGATGGCCTCTGCGACGTTTGGCTTGGTACTTGGCGGTTTGATTGGCGGTCCGGTCGCTCGCCTGCTCATCAAGCGTTTCCAGACACCCGGCTGCCAACAAGAAAAGCCACGGCTACCAAAGGGTTTTGAGCAGCCGAACAAAGAGCGCTCGATCACGCCATTTTCATTTATCGAGACACTTGCCCTGATCGCCGTCAGCTTGCTGGCAGGTTCTTTATTAAATGGCCTGCTGCACGGAACCGCGTTTGAGTTGCCGACGTTCGTTTGTGTGTTGTTCGTGGGTGTGGTTTTACGCAATGGCCTTTCAGCGCTTGGCCTTTATCAAGTGTTTGAGCGTGAAGTCTCGGTGCTGGGTAATGTCAGCTTGTCGCTGTTTCTGGCGATCGCCCTGATGTCGCTCAAACTGTGGGATCTGGCCGCACTGGCGTTGCCGTTCTTTATCATCCTGGCGGCGCAAACGCTGGTCATGGCGCTGTTTGCGATTTTCGTGACGTTCAGAATGATGGGCAGTCACTACGATGCGGCCGTGCTGGCGGCAGGACACTGCGGTTTTGGACTGGGTGCCACACCAACGGCCATCGCCAACATGCAAGCGGTGACGCAGCGCTACGGACCTTCGCAGATAGCGTTTCTGGTGGTGCCGATGGTGGGCGCGTTCTTCATTGATATCATCAATGTCATCGTGATCAAGTTGTACCTTGCGCTGCCGTTTTTCGCGGCCGCGTGAAGGTCTGATCACGGCTAAAGATTCATAAAAAATGCCCGTATCTTGCGATACGGGCATTTTTTTAGCCGACCAGGTTCTCTCAGCGAAAAACTTAGATGGTCAACGTCCAGTCGTAGTCCACGATCAGCGGTGCGTGCTGCGAGAACCGTGGCTGACGTGGCAAACGTGCGCTGCGTACAAAGCGGCGCAGGCCTGGCGTCAGCAACTGATAGTCGAAGCGCCAACCGAGGTTGAGCATCTCCGCCTGTTCATTGTCCGGCCACCAGCTGTACTGGTCGCCTTCACGGCTGACTTCGCGCAGGGCATCGACATAACCCATGTTGCCGACAATCTCGTCCATCCAGGCACGTTCAGGTGCCAGGAAGCCCGGGGATTGCTGGCTGTCGCGCCAGTTCTTGATATCCAGCTTCTGTTGCGCCACGTACAGCGAGCCACAATAAATGTACTCGCGACGTTTGCGTCGCTGTTTATCCAGATAACGGGCGAAATCGTCCATTAGCTTGAACTTCTGGTTCAAGTCTTCATCGCCGTTCTGCCCCGAAGGGAGCAGCAAGGTCGCGATGCTGACCTTGTCGAAATCGGCTTGCAGGTAGCGCCCGTAGCGGTCGGCTGTCTCGAAGCCGAGACCGCTGATGACTGCCTTCGGTTGCAGCCGCGAATACAAAGCCACGCCACCTTGGGCGGGAACTTCGGCTTCGCAGGCATAAAGGAAGTAGCCATCCAGTTGGAAAGCTGGATCGTCCAGTTCAAAGGCGGAGGCGCGGGTGTCCTGCAGGCAGATGACGTCGGCATTCTGTGCTTGCAGCCAACTGAGCAACCCTCGCTCCACTGCAGCCTGAATACCATTGACGTTCACACTGATGATCCGCATAAATGGCCCCAAAAATCGCGTGCGTGTATGATACACGGCGTCAACCTAATTAGCTAAATCCGTGGTATTTGGGGTTTTTTTCATGCAAGCGTATCAGCGCGATTTCATTCGTTTTGCCATCGATCGCGGCGTTTTGCGCTTCGGCGAGTTCACCCTGAAGTCCGGGCGTACCAGTCCATACTTCTTCAATGCCGGCCTGTTCAACTCGGGTTCGGCCCTTGCGCAGCTGGGTCGTTTCTATGCGGCAGCCATTGTCGAGAGCGGCATTGCGTTCGACGTGCTGTTCGGCCCGGCCTACAAAGGCATCCCGTTGGCGGCCACCACGGCAGTGGCTCTGGCCGAACATCACGAGCGTGATCTGCCGTGGTGCTTTAACCGCAAGGAAGCCAAGGCCCACGGCGAGGGCGGCAGCCTGGTCGGCGCGCCATTGACCGGCGATGTGCTGATCATTGACGACGTGATCACCGCCGGCACCGCGATTCGCGAAGTGATGCAGATCATCGCTTCCCAGGATGGCGCCAAGGCTGCGGGCGTATTGATCGCCCTGAACCGTCAGGAGCGAGGCAACGGCGAGTTGTCGGCGATTCAGGAAGTGGAGCGAGACTTCGGCATTCCGGTGATCAGCATTGTTTCGTTGAACCAGGTGCTGGAATTTTTGGCCGACGACCCGCAGCTAAAGCAGCATTTGCCAGCTGTCGAAGCCTACCGCGCCCAGTTCGGCGTCTGACACCGCAGACCTGTAGGAGCGAGGCTTGCCCGCGAAGACGTCGTCACATCCAACAGATGTGTGACCGTTAAATCGCTTTCGCGGGCAAGCCTCGCTCCTACAGAGATTGTGGGGTCAGTGCAGTCTTCGCCATTTCCCCACCAGTTTCAGTGCCAGCCCCAGGTTGAACAGCGCGAACACCAGCAGGGCCAGGACGACTAACACGTACAGCGTTCGGTCCACGTCGAAATCCCACAGATCCAGTGTGCTGGTGCTCATGATCCTCACGGCGGCAGGCAAGTTGACGTAAAACAGCGCCATAAAGGCGCACGTCAGTGGTACGGCGCGACCGAGCAAAACCCCCAGCACTTTCCCCCGGCCGCGTTTTCTGGCCAGCGGACCTGACTGTTTTTCATCCAGATCCAGCGCTTCATGCAACCGTGGCCAAGCCAGGTTGAACATGAACGTGGTCAGGGCCAGCAGCAAGCCACTGACCGCGACAATGTCACTGAACGGCATTGAGCCCCAGGGTTTGGCACAACAATGCGTGGGAATCTTCGCTGATTTCGAACTGCCCGGCACTGCCCTTGCGTTTGGTGATGGGTTTGAAGGTCGGCTCGTTTTGTGTGATCAGCATGTTCAGCTCATCGCGAATCACGTCTGAACTGATCACCACCAGATAAACCGTCTGCGCATGCTCTGCCGTCTCGATCACGGCCCTCATGCTGTGTTGAAGGATCTCGTCCAGTTGATTGCGAAACCGTGAAACCGTGTTTTTCAGCAAGGTTTTACTCTGGCTCTGCGTCAGCTGGAAAATCGTCGATATCTGCGATTCAGTCGGCAACGTTTGCCCGAAGTAACTTTGGATCAGATAGAGCAAACGATCCTGCTTGGCCTCATCGGCCCTGCTGGGCATGCCGCCTTCCACCAGCATCTTCAGGTATTCGGTCAGGCTCGCCTTGGCTATCCGCTGTAGGGCATGGGCGATTTCGCCGTCGGAAATCCTCAAGGTCTTTTTGACCGGCTCCTTTTGCTCAAGGTCGAAAGCCTGGGCGTCGATCGTGAACGAGATCTGCATGGTTCGGACCTCCGCGATTAATTGGAAGGCTCGTTCGGGTACGGATCTGCCACGGCGTCGCCTTGGCCGGTGAGGATATTCCAGCCATTGAGTACGTGGGTGCCGGGTTTGAAATCCGGACACGGCGGCAGCGAAGTCTTCGATTGATTGCTGTATTCGCGTCCGCAATCTGCGCACTCGTAAGTGCCTGCTGAAACATCGCTGCCATAGGGAACGTGGTCTTTTTGCATGGGGAAGATCTCCTGTGGATTCAGGGAAGATCCTATGCAGATTGTTTCTTTTGCGATGTCGGACGTTTCGCTTACTTAAGTCGGACGATTCCGGCAGGCATAAAAAAGATCGCAGACTTCGTCAGCTCCTACAGGAATTTCGTACATTCGAAAAATCCTGTAGAGGCCGCCGAAGGCTGCGATCTTTTGACGCCTTATAAATCAGTGACGCTTGCGATTGCTGATCAAGGTCCCCACACCGGTGTCGGTGAAGATTTCCAGCAGAATCGCATTCGGTACCCGGCCATCGATGATCAGCGAGCTGCCCACGCCGCCCTGAACCGCTTCCAGCGCGCAACGGATCTTCGGCAGCATGCCGCCGTAGATGGTGCCGTCAGCGATCAGGTCGTCGACTTGTTGGGTGGTCAAGCCGGTGAGGACCGTTCCCGACTTGTCCATCAGGCCGGCGATGTTGGTCAGCAGCATCAGCTTTTCAGCCTTCAGCGCTTCGGCCACTTTGCCGGCGACCAGATCCGCGTTGATGTTGTACGACTCGCCGTTGGCGCCCACACCGATTGGCGCGATCACCGGAATGAAATCGCCTTTGACCAGCAGGTTCAGCAAGTCGGTGTTGATCCCGACCACTTCACCCACTTGGCCGATGTCGATGATTTCCGGTTGGGTCATCTCCGGCGTCTGGCGGGTCACGGTGAGCTTCTTCGCACGAATCAGCTCGGCATCTTTACCGGTCAGGCCGATGGCGCTGCCGCCATGACGGTTGATCAGGTTGACGATGTCCTTGTTGACCTGGCCGCCGAGGACCATTTCCACCACGTCCATGGTTTGCGCGTCTGTCACGCGCATGCCATCGATAAAGTGGCTCTCGATCGACAGACGCTTGAGCAGGTCGCCGATTTGCGGGCCGCCGCCGTGAACCACCACCGGGTTGATGCCGACGGCTTTCATCAACACGATGTCGCGGGCGAAGCCGGTTTTCAGCTCCTCGCTTTCCATCGCGTTGCCGCCGTATTTGATCACCAGCGTCTTGCCGACATAGCGGCGAATGTAAGGCAGCGCTTCGGACAGGACCTTGGCGGTGTTGGCGGCGGCTTCGCGTTCGAGGGTCATTCAGGGCTCCGGGTGCTTCAGAAGATCAAAACGGTAATTGGAGATCAGGGGCAACACGCTTCAACTGGACTTTGAAAACGTCCTTGATGCGCTGCAATTCAGCCTCGTCATCGGCCTCGAAGCGCAGCACCAGCACCGGTGTGGTGTTGGACGCGCGCACCAGGCCCCAGCCTTTGGCGTAGTCGACTCGCACGCCGTCGATGGTGGTCAGGTCGGCGCCTTCGCCCCACTTCGCGTCGTGCAGAGCATCAATGATGCTGAATTTGCTCTCTTCGGTCACATGGATATTGATTTCCGGCGTAGAAATATCGTTCGGGAAGGTCGCAAACAACGCTTCCGCGGTGGATTTTTCCTTGCTGAGGATCTCCAGCAGACGCGCGGCGCTGTAAATGCCGTCGTCGAAACCGAACCAGCGCTCCTTGAAGAAGATGTGCCCGCTCATTTCGCCGGCCAACAGGGCGCCGGTTTGTTTCATTTTCTTTTTGATCAACGAGTGACCGGTCTTCCACATGAGCGGACGACCGCCGTATTCCTTGATCAGCGGCGTCAGGCGACGGGTGCATTTGACGTCGAAAATGATTTCCGCGTCAGCGTTGCGCGCCAGCACGTCGCGGGCGAACAGCATCAGCAGGCGGTCCGGGTAGACGATGCTGCCGGTGTTGGTCACCACGCCGACGCGGTCGCCATCACCGTCGAAAGCCAGGCCGATGTCGGCGTTGGTTTCCTTGACCTTGGCGATCAGGTCGACCAGGTTTTCAGGCTTGCCCGGGTCCGGGTGGTGGTTCGGGAAGTTGCCGTCGACGTCGCAGAACAGCGGAATGACTTCGCAGTTCAGCGCTTCGATCAGTTGCGGAGCGATCACGCCGGCCGCGCCATTGCCGCAGTCGACCACGACTTTCAGGCGGCGGGCCAGTTTGATGTCCTGGACGATTTCGGTGTTGTAGCGATCGAGAATCTCGACCTGGGTAATGCTGCCCTTGCCGCTGCTCAGGTTGTTGGTCTTGAGGCGGTCGTGCAGGGCCTGGATCTGTTCGTTGGCCAAGGTGTCGCCAGCGATGACGATTTTGAAGCCGTTGTAGTTCGACGGGTTGTGGCTGCCAGTGAGCATTACACCGGATTTGCCGGCCAATACGTTGGCGGCGTAGTACAGCGCAGGCGTTGGCACCAGGCCGACGTCGCTGACGTGGCACCCGCTGTCGGCCAGGCCTTTGATCAGTTGTTCAACCAGTTCCGGACCGGACAGGCGGCCGTCGCGGCCAACGCTGACGTTCGGTTCGTGCTGGGCCAGGCTTTGGGCACCAATGGCGCGACCGAGCCAATAAGCGGTTTCAGCGTTCAAGAATTCCGGGACGGTGCCACGAATGTCGTAGGCGCGGAAGATGCTGTCGGGGAACTTGGGTGGGACTTGGGCTGGGTTGCTCATTACTGGAAATGCTCCATCTCGAAGGTGGCTGGACTTGCTGACGAAGAACTCGCCGGCCGGTTCAAACTGAAGGGTATGACGGCGTTTTCCACGCAGAGTTCGTGGTGTGCAAAGGCCATGCCCCCGGCGTCAGCAAGCGAATGGCCCGCCAATGCCTTGATTTTGGGCGGTAAACCTTCCAGGTGAGACCTGTGTAATTCAATGCAAAACCTGTGGGAGCGAGCCTGCTCGCGATAGCGGACTGACAGGCAACACTCGTGTTGAATGTGCACCCGTCATCGCGAGCAGGCTCGCTCCCACAAGGAAATCATCAGTGGCTACCGGAATGCCCGAAACCGCCCGCACCGCGCTCGGTTTCAACGAACTCCTCGACCATCTCGAAGTGCGCTTGAACCACTGGCACCAACACCAACTGGGCCAGACGCTCGCCGACCACCATGTTGAAGTCGGTCTGGCCACGGTTCCAGCACGAAACCATCAGCGGACCCTGGTAATCGGAGTCGATCAAACCGACCAGGTTGCCCAGCACGATGCCGTGCTTATGGCCCAGGCCGGAGCGCGGCAGGATCAGCGCGGCCAAACCTGGATCGCCAATGTAGACAGACAGGCCGGTCGGGATCAGCACGGTTTCACCCGGCTTGATCACCGTGTCTTTTTCCAGCATGGCGCGCAGGTCGAGGCCGGCGGAGCCAGGGGTGGCGTACTGCGGCAGCGGGAATTCGGTACCGATGCGGGGGTCGAGGATCTTGGCTTGCAAAGCGTGCATGTAAATTAAACCTGGTTCAGACGGTCGGCGATAAAAGTGATCAGCTGGCGAGCAATCTTGCTCTTGCTGGTCTGGGCGAAGAGTGTGGCGTGTAGCTGGCGGTCGATCACGCTGCAGGCGTTTTCTTCGCTGTTGAAGCCAATACTCGGGTTGGCGACGTCGTTGGCGACGATCAAATCGAGGTTTTTGTCTTTCAACTTGCGGGCAGCGTAGTCGAGCAAGTGTTCGGTTTCGGCAGCGAAACCGACACTGAACGGACGGTCGGCGCGAGTGGCAATGGTGGCAAGGATGTCTGGGTTACGCACCATTTGTAGTAACAAGCCGTCGCCGTTCGTAGGGTCTTTCTTGAGTTTCTGTGGGGCGACGACTTCGGGGCGGTAGTCCGCGACTGCGGCCGAGGCGATGAACAGGTCGCAGGGAATTGCGGCTTCACACGCGGCGAGCATGTCGCGGGCGCTGACCACGTCGATGCGGGTGACGCGGTCCGGCGTCGGCAGGTGTACCGGGCCGGTGATCAGGGTCACGCGGGCGCCGGCTTCCACGGCGGCTTCGGCCAGGGCAAAGCCCATTTTGCCGGAGCTGTGGTTGGTGATGTAGCGCACCGGGTCGATGTTTTCCTGAGTCGGGCCCGCCGTGATCAGCACGTGTTTGCCGGTCAGCGCCTGACGCTGGAAGCAGTCCGCCGCGCACTGGGCGAGGTCGGTGGCTTCGAGCATGCGGCCCAGGCCGACGTCGCCACAGGCCTGGCTGCCGGAGGCCGGGCCGAAGGCTTTGATGTCGCGGCTTTCGAGGGTTTGCAGGTTGGCCTGGGTGGCTGGATCGCGCCACATGGCCTGGTTCATCGCCGGGGCAACGGCGACCACGGCGTCGGTGGCCAGCACCAACGTGGTCAGCAGGTCGTCGGCAATGCCTTGGGCCAGACGGGCGATCAGGTCCGCGGTGGCGGGGGCGATCAGCACCAGGTCGGCCCATTTGGCCAGTTCGATGTGGCCCATCGCGGCTTCGGCCGCCGGGTCCAGCAGGTCCAGGTGCACAGGGTGCCCGGACAAAGCCTGCATGGTCAGCGGAGTAATGAACTCGGCGCCGCCACGGGTCATGACCACGCGCACTTCGGCGCCCTGGTCCATCAAGCGGCGAACCAGATCGGCGCTTTTGTAGGCAGCAATACCGCCGCCGACGCCCAGAACGATGCGTTTCCGATACAGCCGCTGCATAGGTCTGCCTTTCATTTCGTTGATGACTGCAGGGCGATACCCCCTCCCCAGGGATGAAATCGCCCGCAAAAAAGATGGGCTACGATATCACAGCGACCGCTACGGAACAGCGGCGCCCACATTCCAGGGAGGTGCTATGAGTATTCGTGATTGGCCGGTGGCTGAGCGGCCGCGGGAGAAGCTTCTTGAGCAGGGCCCGGCGAGTCTTTCCGACGCTGAGTTGCTGGCGATCTTTCTACGCACCGGCGTCTCCGGCAAAAGCGCGGTGGACCTGGCGCGACACCTGTTGAATCAGTTTGGCAGCCTGCGTTCGCTGCTGGAGGCTGACCAGCTGACGTTCAGCAAGCAGTTGGGACTAGGGCCGGCAAAATTTGCCCAGTTGCAGGCCGTGCTGGAAATGGCTCGGCGGCATCTGGCCGAGCGGTTGCGGCGTGATTCGGTGATGGAGAGCCCACTGGCGGTGCGCGATTACCTGAAAGCGATGCTGCGACATGAGGCGCATGAGGTCTTCGGTTGTCTGTTTCTGGACTCCAAGCATCGGGTGCTGGCGTTTGAAACGCTGTTTCGCGGCTCCATCGACAGCACCAGCGTGTACCCACGGCAGGTGGTCAAGCGCGCCTTGGCCCACAACGCCGCCGCATTGATCCTCTGCCACAACCACCCATCAGGCAACACCGACCCCAGTCAGGCCGACCGAATGCTGACCAAGCGCCTGCAAGAGGCGCTGGACTTGATTGATGTGCGAGTGCTCGACCATTTCATCATCGGGGACGGCGATCCGCTGTCGATGGCCGAGTATGGGTGGATGTAGGGCGCGCGATGCGAAGCCCCTGTGGGAGCGAGCCTGCTCGCGATTGCATTCCTTCAGTCACCGAATGTGTTGACTGACAAGACGCTATCGCGAGCAGGCTCGCTCCCACAGGGTTATGTGTTGATGTGGATTATTTGAGGCTGACCTTCGAGTAGTCCTGACGGCCGAACGGGCTGACCGAGTAACCCTCGACATCCTTGCGTGTCAGCGCGAAGGCAGTCGGATGCGCCAGCGGCAGCCACAGCGCCTGTTGCTGGATCTGCGCCTGGGCCTGTTCGTAGAGCTTGGTGCGCACACCTTGCTCGCCGGTGGTCTTGCCGGCGCTGATCAGCTTGTCCAGGTCCTGATTGCAGTAACGAGCGAAGTTGGTCCCGGACTTGACCGCCGCGCAGGAAAACTGCGGCGTGAGGAAGTTGTCCGGGTCGCCGTTGTCGCCGGCCCAGCCCATGAATAGCAGGTCATGTTCGCCAGCCTTGGCACGGCGAATCAGCTCGCCCCATTCGATCACGCGAATCTCGGCCTGAATGCCGATTTCCGCGAGGTCGGATTGAAGCATTTGCGCGCTGAGGCTCGGATTCGGGTTCAGCAGGCTGCCGGAAGGGCGGGTCCAGATGGTGGTCTTGAAGCCGTCCTTGAGCCCGGCCTTGGCCATCAATGCCTTGGCCTTTTCCACGTCATGCGGGTAGCCCGGCAAGCCTTTGGCGTAGCTCCAGGTGTTGGGCGGGTACGGGCCGTTGGCGGGCTCGGCGGTGTCTTCGAACACAGCTTTGACGTAGTTGGCCTTGTCGAACGCGAGGTTGATCGCCTGGCGTACTTCAGGTTTATCCAGCGGCGGATGCTGGCTGTTGATGCCGACGAACGCCGTCATGAAGGCGTCAGTCTTTTCGACTTTCAGCGTCGGCTCTTTCAGCGCGGCCTGTACGTCCAGAGGCTTGGGCGACAGGGCAATCTGGCACTCGTTACGGCGCAATTTCTGCAAACGCACGTTGGCATCCGGCGTGATGGCGAAAATCAGCGGGTCCACCGAAGGCTTGCCACGGAAGTAATCCGGGTTGGCCTTGTAGCGGATCGAAGCGTCTTTCTGGAAACGCGTGAAAATGAACGGGCCGCTGCCGATCGGCTGGCTGTTGAGCTTTTCCGGGGTGCCGGCCTTGAGCAGTTTGTCGGCGTATTCAGCCGAGTAGATCGAGGCAAAACCCATGCTCAGGGTCGCGAGGAAGGTCGAGTCCGGGTGATCGAGGGTGAAGCGCACGGTCAGCGGGTCCAGTGCGTCGATCTTCTTGATCAAGGCCGGCAACTGCATCGACTGGGCGTGCGGGAAGCCGCTCTGGGCGACCTTGTGCCAAGGGTGCGCCGGGTCGAGCATGCGGTCGAAGCTGAATTTCACGTCTTCAGCGGTCAGTTCGCGGGTCGGGCTGAAGTATTCAGTGCGATGGAATTTCACCTGCGGGTGCAGCTTGAACACATAAGTCAGGCCATCGGGCGTGACTTCCCAGCTGTCCGCGAGGCTGGCGACCACTTTGCCGCTGGCGGTATCGAAATCCACCAGACGGTTCATCAGCACGTCGGCCGAGGCGTTGGTGGTGGTCAGCGAGTTGTATTGCACCACGTCAAACCCTTCCGGGCTGGCCTCGGTGCAGACGCTCAGGGCGGCGGCGAAAGCCTGTGGGCCCAGCAGAAGCGGGGCAAGCAACAGCGGTAGGGCAGCGAGGCGCATGGTCGGATTCCTTTACAGATCGAAGGCCCATCTGCAAGTGCAGTCTGGAAAAGGCTTACCCTAGTGGGCTCTTTTGCAAATGACTATCCCCTTTTTCATTTTAAGGGGACTATGTGCGATTGTTTTCTGTGGGCGCTGCCTGAGAAAACCCTGAATCGGCCTGTTGGCCAATTCTCTGCGACGAGCGGTCTGCATCGACGATAGCCTTTATCCAAGGCGCTTGAAGCCTGAAAAACGGGGTTTTTATCAACTCGGCGCACACGGAATGTTGTTGCTCTCCAGTCTTTCTGGTATAAAGCAGCGCTCTTTTCTAGGGGCCCGGTTCCTTCACTGTAGGTGTAGCCGGTAAGACCTCTAAAGAAACGCGGCGCCTGGCGCCAAATGACTGAGAGATTAAGCGGCCAACCCATGCCGGGTTGGGCATGTGGTTTTAGAGGGCTGAGGCATGTCGAGAGTCTGTCAAGTTACCGGTAAGGGTCCGGTGACTGGGAATAACATTTCCCACGCAAACAACAAAACCCGTCGTCGTTTCCTGCCGAACCTGCAGCATCACCGCTTCTGGGTTGAAGAAGAGAAACGTTTCGTGCGTCTGCGCGTATCTGCCAAAGGCATGCGTATCATCGACAAGCGTGGCATCACTGTCGTGCTGGCCGAAATCCGCAAAGCCGGCAAGATCTAAGGGAGCTAATCATGCGTGAATTGATTCGTTTGATTTCGAGCGCCGGTACTGGTCACTTCTACACTACCGACAAGAACAAGCGTACTACCCCGGACAAAATCGAGATCAAGAAATTTGATCCGGTTGTTCGCAAGCACGTGATCTACAAGGAAGGCAAAATCAAGTAATTGATTTTTCCCTCTTACGAAAAAGGCCCGTATCGCGAGATACGGGCCTTTTTTGTTGCCTGTGGGTTATGCGTTGCCTGTCAGGCCCTCATCGCGAGCAGGCTCGCTCCCACATTGGAATACGGTCAACTGTGGGAGCGAGCCTGCTCGCGATAGCGTCGGCACAGACGACGCTAATTCTTAGGCTTTCTGTTCAAACGCCACATAGATCTTGCGGCACGTTTCCAGCACTTCCCACGTGCCCCGGAACCCGGCCGGGATGACGAAGCGGTCCCCTGCGCGAACGGTCTTGCTGTTGCCGTCGTTGTCGCGCAGCACGGACACGCCCTGAACGATTTCGCAGTATTCATGCTCGGTGAAGTTCACCAGCCATTGGCCGATTGCGCCTTCCCAAACACCGGCGTTCAATTGACCGCAAGGGCTGTTGTAGTGGTTGTAGACTACTTGCTCAGGGTCGCCCTTGAGGACTTTTGCCTGGTCTGGCCGATAGCGATCGGGCTGGGTAGTGGCCTGGCTGAAGTCGACGATATCCTGGATGCTCATTGTTGTTATCCCCCGTGATTGCGGCGCGATGACTGGAAAGACTCAAAGTCTATGTTTATTAAAATGAACATCGCAAGGCCGTTTGACGGCGTTATGTCAAATATATTGAAACTTCACCTGTCGCTGGTTTAGGGTGGCAGGTGCCTTGGGCCGATAAGCAGGCTGGCCAGGCAGAATTCCTGAGACCGCCCGCGAAGACCGCGGGGCGCTCGTATTCAACAAGAGGAGGACACTCGTATGACCACCCTGACTCGTGCCGATTGGGAACAACGGGCTCGCGATCTGAAGATCGAAGGCCGTGCCTACATCAATGGCGAATACACCGATGCCGTCTCCAGCGAGACCTTCGAGTGCATCAGCCCGGTCGATGGCCGTCTGCTGGGCAAGATTGCCAGCTGTGACGCCGCCGACGCCCAGCGCGCTGTTGAAAACGCCCGCGCCACCTTCAATTCCGGCGTCTGGTCGCGCCTGGCGCCGACCAAACGCAAAGCCACCATGATTCGCTTCGCCGGCCTGCTGAAACAGCATGCCGAAGAGCTTGCCCTGCTTGAAACCCTCGACATGGGCAAGCCGATCAGCGATTCCCTGTACATCGACGTTCCCGGCGCGGCGCAAGCCCTGAGCTGGAGCGGCGAAGCCATCGACAAGATCTACGACGAAGTGGCTGCCACGCCGCACGATCAGTTGGGTCTGGTCACCCGCGAGCCAGTCGGTGTCGTCGGCGCCATCGTGCCGTGGAACTTCCCGCTGATGATGGCCTGCTGGAAGCTCGGCCCGGCGCTGTCCACCGGTAACTCGGTGATCCTCAAGCCGTCGGAAAAATCGCCGCTGACCGCCATCCGCATCGCTGCGCTGGCCGTTGAAGCCGGTATTCCGAAAGGCGTGCTGAACGTGCTGCCGGGCTACGGTCACACCGTCGGCAAGGCCCTGGCCCTGCACAACGACGTGGACACCTTGGTGTTCACCGGTTCGACCAAGATCGCCAAGCAGTTGCTGATCTACTCCGGCGAATCGAACATGAAGCGCGTCTGGCTCGAAGCCGGCGGCAAGAGCCCGAACATCGTGTTCGCCGATGCGCCGGACTTGCAAGCGGCCGCTGAATCAGCTGCTGGCGCCATCGCCTTCAACCAGGGCGAAGTCTGCACCGCCGGTTCGCGTCTGTTGGTAGAGCGTTCGATCAAGGACAAATTCCTGCCGCTGGTGATCGAGGCGCTGAAAACCTGGAAGCCGGGCAACCCGCTGGACCCGGCGACCAACGTCGGCGCGCTGGTGGACACCCAGCAGATGAACACCGTGCTGTCCTACATCGAATCCGGCCACACCGACGGCGCCAAACTGGTGGCGGGCGGCAAGCGCATTCTTCAGGAAACCGGTGGCACTTACGTTGAGCCGACGATTTTCGACGGCGTGAGCAACGCGATGAAAATCGCTCAGGAAGAAATCTTCGGCCCCGTGTTGTCGGTGATCACTTTCGACACGGCCGAAGAAGCCATTGCGATTGCCAACGACACGCCGTACGGCCTCGCCGCAGCGGTGTGGACTCAGGACATTTCCAAGGCTCACCTGACCGCCAAGGCACTGCGCGCCGGTAGCGTTTGGGTCAACCAATACGACGGTGGCGACATGACGGCGCCGTTCGGTGGCTTCAAGCAGTCCGGCAACGGCCGCGACAAGTCGCTGCACGCGTTCGACAAGTACACCGAGCTGAAGGCGACCTGGATCAAGTTGTAAGTCGTTAAAAGAGGCCTGTTGCACTGACAGGCCTCCCAAACGACACAGATCCCTTGTGGGAGCGAGCCTGCTCGCGATAGCGGTGTGACAGTCGACGAAAATGTTGAATGTTGTACCGCTATCGCGAGCAGGCTCGCTCCCACAGTGTTTTGTGGTGTCGATAAAAATATCCACAGGAGCGTGGAACATGCGTTGGGCGACTTATTTCGCCGTGTTGGCGTCTGTCTTGAGTGTCGGCCTGGCCTTGGGTGTCAGCATGCCGCTGGTGTCATTTCGCCTGGAGGGCTGGGGTTATGGCTCGTTCGCCATCGGCGTGATGGCGGCGATGCCGGCCATTGGCGTACTGCTCGGCGCGAAGATTTCCAGCCATCTGGCGGCGCGTCTCGGCACGGCCAATCTGATGCGCCTGTGCCTGTGGGCCGGGGCCGTGTCCATCGGCTTGCTGGCGCTGTTGCCGAGCTATCCGATCTGGTTGGTACTGCGGCTGATGATCGGAGTGATCCTGACGCTGGTCTTCATCCTCGGCGAAAGCTGGATCAACCAACTGGTGGTCGAGCAATGGCGCGGACGACTGGTGGCGCTGTATGGCAGCAGCTATGCGCTGAGTCAGCTGGCCGGGCCGTTGCTGCTTGGCGTTCTGGGCACCGAGCACGATTACGGATTCTGGGTCGGCGTCGGTTTGCTGATGACGGCGCCGCTCCTGTTGCTGGGCCGCAGCGGTGCGCCCTCCAGCGAGGCCAGCAGCGTGACTTTTGGCGACCTGTTGACCTTCTGCCGGGGCCTGCCGGCGATTGCCTGGGCGGTGTCGCTGTTTGCGGCGTTCGAAGCGATGATCCTGACCTTGCTGCCGGTCTACTGCCTGCGTCAAGGCTTCACCACGGAAATTGCCTTGGCGATGGTCAGCACGGTGGTGGTCGGTGACGCGCTGCTGCAATTGCCGATCGGCGCGCTGGCGGATCGTTTGTCGCGGCGCACCTTGTTTACCGGGTGCGCGGTGATCTTGCTGCTGTCGAGCCTGGCGATTCCGCTGTTGATCGACACGCTATTGATCTGGCCGTTGTGGGTGCTGTTCGGCGCCAGTGCCGGCGGTTTGTTCACCTTGTCGCTGATCTTGATCGGCGAGCGTTATCGCGACGATGCGCTGGTGCGGGCCAATGCGCATATCGCGCAGTTGTGGGGGATTGGTTGTCTGGTCGGGCCGCTGGCGGCCGGGGCTGGCAGCCAGTGGATCAGCGGGCACGCATTGCCGCTGCTGATGGCGGCCGGTGCGTTTGGCCTGGTGATTTTGCTGATGCGCCAGGGAGCATTCGGCACGGTGGCCGAGCCTGCTTGAAACCTGTGGGAGCGAGCAAGCCCGCTCCCACAGGGTTACAACATGCGCTCAAGACCGACGGTGGTGCTGAACCACGCATTGAAGCGCCGCCACCAGCTCCCCGGTTCCTTGGTCAGGGTGTGCAGTTTGCCGTCGTCTTCGGTCACCCAGACGACGTGGCCCTGTTCCAGTTTCGCCTGATAACTCAAAGGCGGCGCCATGCCCTGCATGGCCAGTTCACGGACGTAGGCAGCGAATTCCGGACTGTCCACCAGCACCCCGACTTCAGTGTTCCACAGCACCGAGCGCGGGTCGAAGTTGAACGAGCCGATGAAGGATTTCTGCTGATCGAAGATGATTGCCTTGCTGTGCAGGCTGGAGTCGGAACCGCGGTAAGACTTGCTGTAAAAAATGTGCGGACCACTGCCGCCGCCTTCACCGGGTTGGCGACGCAATTCGAACAACTTCACGCCATGCTCCAGCAGCGCCTTTCGATAGGGCGCATATCCGCCATGCACCGCCGGCACGTCAGTGGCCTCCAGTGAGTTGGTCAGCATGCTCACCGAGACTCCGGCGTCGGCGCGACCGGTCAGGTACACCAGCCCCGGTTGGCCGGGAACAAAGTAAGCCGAGATCAGGATCAACTCTTTCCTGACGTTGGTGAGCTCGGGAGCCAACTGCGTGGTGAGCAGCAGTTGTGGGTCAGGTTCACCGTCGGCCAGCACCTTGCTCGGCGCGTCCCACAGCGCCTGGTTCCAGGCCCAGATCAGCTCCCGACGCCAGATGTCCATGCGTGGGTCTGTCCGGTACGTCATCAGGCGCTGATAGAGCGCGTGATTCTGCTTGCGCGTTTCCTCCAGCGATTCTTCCAGCCGGGTGCGAGTGTTCTCCAGATCCTTGGCCGTCGGTTTGCTCGAGAGGAATTGGTCGATCGGCTTGCTCAGGGCGCTGTTCCAGTACTGGTCGAAACTGTGTCCCAGTTGCTCGGCGACCGGGCCGACGCTGAGCATGTCGATGTCGGTGAAATTCAGGTTGGGCTCGGCATCGAAATACTCGTCACCCAGATTGCGTCCACCGACGATGGCCACGCTGTTGTCCGCCAGCCACAGCTTGTTGTGCATACGTCGATGCTGCTGCGACAGGTTTAACAGGCGGCCCATCGTGCGGGTCACGCCGGTGGCACGGCCAAGGTGCAGCGGGTTGAACAGGCGGATCTGGATCTGCGGATGCGCCGCCAGCGTGGCAATGATCCGGTCCAGTCCGTCACTGGTGGTGTCATCGAGCAGGATGCGCACCCGCACGCCACGGTCGGCAGCCTTGAGCAGTTCGTCCACCAGCATCCGCGTGCTGATGCCGTCATGGACGATGTAGTACTGCAAATCGAGGCTGCTTTGCGCGTTACGGATCAGTTCGGCGCGGGCGGTGAAGGCTTCGGTGCTGTTGGACAGCAGGCGAAAGCCGGACTGCCCCTGATGGGGCGCAGCTTGAGCCTGGATCGAACGGCCGAATGCCGAATCACTGGCAGGCAGTGCCTGGCTCGGTTCGCGCTGAACGTCGAAGCTGGCGCAACCGCTCAGGAACGAGGCGAGGAGCAGAAAAGCGAGCAGGGGCTGTCTGACTCTCACGTGGGATCGTTCCGATTGGCGGTTGGGGTCGGCATATGGACGCTGGTTTCCCGAGAAAGGTCAGTCGGTAATGCTGTCAGTTTCCGCCAGCAGTTTGATTGCCGCTGTGCCGACCTTGCGCACCGCTTCTTCAATCTGCGGTGTTGGCTTGGCAGCGTAGTTCATCCGCAGGCAATTGCGGTACTTGCCCGAGGCGGAAAAAATGCTGCCGACGGCAATCTGTACGCCCTGGTCGTGCAAGGCCCGATTCAGTTTCAGCGTGTCGAAGCCTTCCGGCAGTTCAACCCACAGCATGAAGCTGCCTTGCGGGCGACTGGCGCGGGTGCCGGCCGGGAAATAGCGGCTGACCCAATCGATCATCAGGTCGCGATTGCGCTGGTATTGGGTGCGCATCCGCCGCAAATGCGGTTCGAAGTGCCCGGCCTTGAGGAATTCAGCAATCGCAATCTGCGGTTGCGGCGCCGTGGAACCGGTGCTGATGTATTTCATGTGCAGCACCCGTTCCAGGTACCGGCCCGGTGCAACCCAGCCGATACGCAGCCCTGGCGCGAGGGTCTTGGAAAATGAACTGCAGAGCAGGACGCGACCGTCCTCGTCGAAGGACTTGATCGTGCGCGGACGCGGGTAGGTGTAGGCCAGTTCGCCATACACATCGTCCTCAATGATCGCCACGTCGAACCGCTGTGCCAGCGTCAACAACGCGCGTTTACGCGACTCCGGCATGATGTAGCCCAGCGGATTGTTGCAGTTGGGGGTCAACTGTATGGCCTTGATCGGCCACTGTTCCAATGCCAGTTCCAGGGCATCGAGGCTGATGCCGGTCAGCGGGTCGGTGGGAATTTCCAGGGCTTTCATGCCCAGGCCCTTGAGGGTCTGCATGGCGCCATGAAAACTCGGCGAATCCACGGCGACAATGTCCCCCGGCTCGCAGATCGCGCGGATGCTGGTGGACAAGGCTTCATGGCATCCGGTGGTGACCACCAGGTCGCTGGCGCTCAACTGGCAGCCGGAATCGAGCATCAGGCGAGCGATCTGTTCGCGCAGTTCGAGGGTGCCGTGGATATTGTCGTAATACAGACCGGGCATGTCCTGACGCCGACTGATACGCGCAAGATTGCGCAGCAGTGGTTTCATGGTCGGCGTGGTGATGTCCGGCATGCCGCGACCCAGTTGCACTACATCCTTGCGCGGTACTGCGCGGATCAATTCCAGCACCTGTTCCCACTGGGAAATATCCACTGGGCGCTGCGCGGGGCGGCCAATCGCCGGCAGCTCCGGCAGTTCCCGGCTGACGGGTACGAAGTAGCCCGACTTGGGTTTGGGCATTGCCAGCCCGCTGTCTTCCAGCATCCGATAGGCCTGCTGCACCGTGCTCAGGCTGACCCCGTGCTCGACACTCAAGGCCCGCACCGACGGCAGCCGGTCACCAGGGCGATAGAAGCCCTGTTCGATACGCGTGCCAAGCAGTTCGGCGAGGTTGACGTAAAGGGTCATGGCGCAGTCTCGGTGTAGGTGATTCGGCTAACCAGTACAGATCGGGCTGAAAATCGCGATTCAGAGGTTGAAACGCGAAATCTGTATGGAATTAATACTGCTGCGTTGAATCTGTAACGCTTTTTGTCGTCCACGCATCATGAAAGCTCTGGCTACCCAAGTAAACAGGAGCAATCAAAATGAACGGCTTGAGCGATGTGCGGCTGACGTTACGCAGTCAGGAACTGGCGGCAGGGCAAAACAACGGTACGCGCGAAGCGGTCATGCGCAACGCACCGTCGGGCCTGAGTCGCTGGGGTCTGTTCTGGCATCGCCTGCACACGCGCAAGGCGTTGCTCAGCCTGACGCCGGAGCAGCTCAGGGATGTCGGGTTGAGCAGGGAACAGGCGCGGGAGGAGGGGTTGAAGCCGTTCTGGCGGATCTGAGTTCTTTAGCGTTCTTGCGGCCCAATCGCGGGCAAGCCCGCTCCCACAAGGTATGTGTCGCTCACAAATCCCTGTGGGAGCGGGCTTGCCCGCGATTGGGCCCGTGAGAACACAGGTAAACTATCAGACCAACTCCTTCAGCCGATGCCACAACATCCCCAACGCCAACAACGGCGAGCGCAAATGCTTGCCGCCCGGGAAAGTGATGTGCGGCACTTTGGCAAACAGATCGAAACCGCCGCTCTGCTGCCCACTGATCGCTTCAGCCAGCAGCTTCCCCGCCAGGTGCGTGGTATTCACGCCATGACCGGAATACGCCTGGGCGTAATACACATTCGGCTGGTCCTTTAGCCGACCGATCTGCGGCAGGCGATTGGCACCGATGCCGATCATCCCGCCCCATTGATAGTCGATTTTCACCCCGGTCAGTTGCGGGAAAACCTCCAGCATCTTCGGGCGCATGTAAGCCGCAATGTCATGCGGGTCGCGGCCCGAATAATGACAAGCGCCGCCGAACAGCAAGCGCCGATCCGCCGAGAGCCGGTAGTAGTCCAGCGCCACCCGTTGATCGCAGACCGCCATGTTTTGTGGCAGTAGCGAGTGCGCCAGTTCTTCACTCAAGGGTTCGGTGGCGATGATGTAGCTGCCGGCGGGCAGTACTTTGCCGCTGAGTTCGGGGTTGAGTTGATTGAGGTAGGCGTTGCAACCCAGGACCAGCGTCTTGGCGCGGACCGAGCCTTGCGCGGTATGAACCCTGACCTCGGGGCCGTAATCGATACGGGTCACCGCCGACTGTTCGAACAGCTTCACGCCCAGTTGCTGTGCGGCGGCCGCTTCGCCAAGGGCCAGGTTCAGCGGGTGCAGATGCCCCGAGCCCCTGTCGATCAAGCCGCCGACGTAGCGGTCGGAACCCACCACCGAGTGCATTTCATGGGCTTGCAGCAGGCGGGTTTCGTAGCGGTAACCAAGGCTGCGCAGTTCTTCGGCGTCCTCGGCGAAACCTTCCAGGTCGCGGGGTTTGTTGGCGAGGTCGCAGTAGCCCCAGGTCAGGTCGCAAGGGATCTGAAAACGCTCGACCCGCTGTCGGACGATTTCCACCGCTTCCAGGCCCATGAGTTTCATCTGACGCACACCTTCCGCGCCGATCACGTTGGCGAACTGATCGAGGCCATGACCGACGCCACGAATCAATTGCCCGCCGTTGCGGCCGCTGGCGCCCCAGCCGATCTTGTGAGCTTCGAGCAGTACCACGCTGAGGCCGCGTTCGGCGAGCTCCAGCGCCGTGTTCAGTCCCGAGAACCCGCCACCGACCACGCACACATCGGCCACCAGTTCGCCGGCAAGCATCGGATGATCCGGCTGCGGCAGGCTGCTGGCGGCGTAATAAGAAGCGGTGTGCTGAGCGCGGGCATTCATGCGCGGAATCCTGATTTTTTGCGTTTAGAAAATTTGACGGAGCATAAGCCGGACCTTCCCAGGCGGGCAACACTGGTCGGTTGGTGCTGTCTGGATCGGGGCTTTTGCGTCAGAATCCCGGCCTAGTCCGCTTTTGGTGACCGCTTCGATGAGCTGCAACAGTCAGAAAATTCGCACGCTACGCCAGCAGATTCCCTCGTTCGAGTGCGTGCCTGGCTGTCATGACTGCTGTGGGCCGGTGACCACCTCACCGGAAGAAATGTCCCGTCTGCCGCGCAAGACCCGCGCCGAGCAGGACGCGGCAATGGATGAGCTCAACTGCGTACACCTGGGGCCCAACGGCTGCACCGTGTATGACGAGCGACCGCTGATTTGCCGGTTGTTCGGCACCACCAAGACCTTGCCATGCCCCAATGGGCGCGGGCCGGTGGAGTTGATACATCCGAGGGTTGAAAAGCAGATTCATGAATACATGGCGTCGACCCGGCAGGTCCTCGTCTGAGGGAAGACCGAGTCGCCTGTAATCGCTAGCAGGCTAGCTCCCACACTGGATCTGTGTCATGCACAGAATGTGTGTCTGCTGAAGATCAACTGTGGGAGCTAGCCTGCTAGCGATGGGGTCCGACCTGGCACCCCAAAATTTCAATCCGGAATCGGCAGATTCAAGCTCTCTTTCACCTCTTCCATCACGATGTAGCTCTTGGATTCGCGCACATGCGGCAACTTGAGCAGGATGTCGCCCAGCAGCTTGCGGTACGAGGCCATCTCGGAAATCCGCGCCTTCACCAGATAGTCGAAATCCCCTGACACCAAATGGCATTCCAGCACATGGGGCAGTTTCAGCACCGCGCGTCGGAACTCTTCGAAAGTATCGCCGGATTTGTAGTCGAGGCTGATCTCGACGAACACCAGGAGACTGCCCTTGAGGTGCTGCGGATTGAGCCGGGCGTTGTAGCCCATGATGATCCCTTCGCGCTCCAGGCGCCGGACCCGCTCGGTACAGGGCGTAGTCGAGAGTCCGACCTTTTCCCCCAGCTCGGTAAAGGAGATGCGCCCGTCCGTTTGCAGGATCCGCAGGATGTTGCGATCGATCTTGTCCAGCTCACGTTTGGTCTGAGTGTTGGTACGCATAGGGGATGCGCCTCCGTGAAAAGGGTTTTTGCCGAGAATTGTCGCCAAATATAGGCACTTATATAGTGAAAAGCACTGCCTAATCTTTTTTACACTGCGCACATCAATGCTCGACAACTACGAACGTCAGCGGCAAGCCGCGATGAGGGATATGAAAATGCGCGTTATGGTCTTGGGTAGCGGCGTCATCGGTACCGCCAGTGCTTATTATCTGGCCCGTGCCGGGTTTGAAGTGGTGGTGGTGGACCGTCAGCCGGCCGCTGCCATGGAGACCAGTTTCGCCAACGCTGGCCAGGTGTCGCCAGGTTATGCCTCGCCGTGGGCCGCGCCGGGCGTGCCGCTCAAAGCCATCAAGTGGCTGTTGCAGCGTCACGCACCGCTGGCGATCAAGGCCACCGCCGACATCGACCAATACCTGTGGATGGCGCAGATGCTGCGCAACTGCACCGCCAGCCGTTATGCGGTGAACAAGGAACGCATGGTCCGTCTGTCCGAGTACAGCCGTGACTGCCTCGACGAATTGCGCGCCGAAACCGGCATTGCCTACGAAGGCCGCAGCCTCGGTACTACACAGTTGTTCCGCACCCAGGCTCAACTCGACGGCGCTGCGAAAGACATCGCGGTCCTGAAAGAGTCCGGCGTGCCGTTCGAACTGCTCGACCGCGCCGGCATTGCCCGCGTTGAGCCGGCCCTGGCCAGCGTCACCGACATCCTCGCCGGTGCCCTGCGCCTGCCGAACGACCAGACCGGCGACTGCCAGATCTTCACCACCCGCCTGGCCGAAATGGCTGTGAAGCTGGGTGTGGAATTCCGCTTCGGCCAGGACATTCAGCAACTCGACTACGCCGGTGATCGCATCAACGGTGTGTGGATCGACGGCAAGCTGGAAACCGCCGACCGCTACGTGCTGGCGCTCGGCAGCTATTCGCCGCAACTGCTCAAGCCGCTGGGCATCCGCGCCCCGGTGTACCCGCTCAAGGGTTACTCCCTGACCGTGCCGATCACTAACCCGGCGATGGCCCCGACTTCGACTATTCTCGACGAGACCTACAAGGTCGCGATCACCCGTTTCGACAACCGCATCCGCGTCGGCGGCATGGCTGAGATAGCCGGTTTTGACCTGTCGCTGAACCCGCGTCGACGCGAAACCCTGGAGATGATCGTCAACGACCTTTATCCTCAGGGCGGCGATCTGGCCCAGGCCAGTTTCTGGACCGGTCTGCGTCCGACCACGCCGGACGGCACACCGATCGTTGGTGCCACGCCGTTCAAGAACCTGTTCCTGAACACCGGTCACGGCACGCTGGGCTGGACCATGGCGTGCGGCTCCGGTCGTTTGCTGGCTGACCTGATGGCGAAGAAAACGCCGCAGATCAGCGCCGAAGGCCTCGATATTTCTCGTTATGGCAACAAAACCCAGGAGTCCGCAAAACATGTCAATCCAGCGCCAGCTCACCAATGAGCGCATGAGCCAGATCGTCGTTAACAACGGCACCGTGTATCTGGCAGGGCAGGTCGGCGACGATATGAACGCCGGGATTGAACAGCAGACCCGTGAAACCCTCGCCAACATCGAGCGTTTGCTCGATCTGGCCGGGACCGACAAGAGCCGTTTGCTGTCGGTGACGATTTACTTGAAAGACATTGATGCGCACTTCGAAGGCATGAACGCGGTGTGGGACAAGTGGCTGCCTAAAGGTGTCGCACCTGCTCGCGCCACGGTTGAATCGAAGTTGTGCGAACCGGAAATCCTGGTGGAGCTCTCGGTTGTAGCCGCTCTGCCATAAGCCTGTCAGAAAGATCCCTCTTCCGGTGCGACTGGCGGTTTACGCCGTCAGCCAGCGCCGGTTTTTTTTCCAATGACCGACCAGAAGTCTGCCGCCATGCGTCCTGCCCGTGCCCTGATCGACCTTCAAGCCCTGCGTCACAACTACCAGATCGCCCGTGAAATCACCGGAGCCAAGGCGCTCGCAGTGATCAAGGCCGATGCCTATGGCCATGGCGCCGTGCGTTGCGCCCAGGCGTTGGAAGCCGAAGCGGACGGGTTTGCCGTGGCGTGCATCGAAGAAGCCCTGGAGCTGCGCGCCGCCGGCATTCGTGCGCCGGTGTTGTTACTGGAAGGTTTTTTCGAGGCCGACGAGCTGGCGCTGATCGTCGAGCATGATTTCTGGTGCGTGGTGCATTCGCTGTGGCAGCTCGAAGCCATCGAGAAAGCCGCACTGAGTAAGCCGATCACGGTCTGGCTCAAGCTCGACTCGGGCATGCACCGGGTCGGCCTGCACCCCAAAGATTACCAGGCGGGCTATCAACGCCTGCTGGCCAGCGGCAAGGTCGCGAAGATCGTGCTGATGAGCCACTTCGCCCGCGCCGATGAGCTGCACAGTCAAGCGAGTACCGAGCAGGTTGCGGTGTTCGAAGCGGCGCGTCAGGGTTTGTCGGCTGAGATCAGTCTGCGCAACTCGCCAGCCGTGCTCGGCTGGCCGCACATTCCAAGCGATTGGGTTCGCCCCGGGATCATGCTCTACGGCGCGACGCCCTTCGAAGAAGCCAATAGCGTGGCGTCCCGCCTGCAACCGGTAATGACTCTGGAATCGAAAGTGATTTGCGTGCGTGAACTGCCGGCTGGCGAGCCGATCGGTTACGGCGCCAAATTCATCACTCAGAAACCGATGCGCGTGGGTGTTGTGGCGATGGGGTATGCCGATGGCTACCCGCGTCACGCACCGACCGGCACGCCCGTGATGGTTGCCGGGCAGCGCAGCCAGTTGATCGGCCGAGTGTCGATGGACATGCTCTGCATCGATTTGACCGATGTGCCGCAAGCCGGCCTCGGTTCGACCGTCGAGTTGTGGGGCAAGAATGTCCTCGCCAGCACCGTGGCGGAGGCTGCCGACACGATTCCTTACCAGATCTTCTGCAACCTGCGCCGGGTGCCGCTGCTCTATTCCGGGGCTTAGCCCGAAGCACGCGAACCGGAAGTCGCCTCGCCGAACAGGATTCAGGCCAAAGTGTTGTAAATACTGAACGCTGTCGCCATGATAACGCTCAATATTCCTACAACCTGAATCCTGGAGGCGCAAGCTTGGACGTCGGTGAACGACTGCAATCCATCCGAAAGCTCAAAGGTCTTTCGCAGCGTGAACTCGCCAAACGCGCGGGCGTCACCAACAGCACCATTTCGATGATCGAGAAGAACAGCGTCAGCCCCTCGATCAGTTCGCTGCGCAAGGTTCTGGGCGGGATTCCCATGTCCATGGTCGAGTTCTTTTCCGAAGAAATCCTGCAGGAAAAACCGACTCAGATCGTCTACAAAGCCAACGAGCTGATCGATATTTCCGATGGTGCAGTGACCATGAAACTGGTCGGTCGGGCTCATCCGAGCCGGGCCATCGCGTTCCTCAATGAAATCTATCCGCCGGGCGCCGATACCGGTGACGAGATGCTCACCCACGAGGGTGAGGAAACCGGGATTCTGCTGGAAGGGCGACTGGAGTTGGTGGTCGGGCTTGAAACTTTTGTGCTCGAAGCCGGCGACAGCTACTACTTTGAAAGTACCAAGCCGCATCGCTTCCGTAATCCGTTCGATGCGCCGGCGCGACTAATCAGCGCAGCCACACCCGCGAACTTCTAAGAGAAGAGGCGCCCCGCCAGCATTGCGCAGGCGCCCAGGCAGTTTTTCCGCCGTTGATAAGACCCCTTCGACTTTGGGGTTGTTTCAGAGTGGCGGGCTTACCGCTATACTTGCGCCCGCCTGCGAACCGTGGCCGTAGGCGTGACTAGCCACCATTGAGGGTGAACGCGTGAACCTAATTATGAAAATGCTGGCTGCACCAGCAACCGTATTGGCCCTTTGGGCAGTGAGCGCACAAGCAGCAACCAACGACGATATCGCTAAACGCCTTGAGCCAGTCGGCCAGGTCTGTGTTCAGGGTCAAGAGTGCAAGGGTATGGAAGTCGCTGCTTCGGCAGGCGGCGGTGGGGCCAAGACCCCGGACGAAGTGATTGCTAAACATTGCAACGCTTGCCACGGCACCGGCCTGTTGGGCGCGCCGAAAGTCGGTGATGCCGCCGCTTGGGGCGAACGCTCGAAGAAAGAAGGTGGCGTTGACGGCCTGCTCGCGAAGGCGATCTCGGGTATCAACTCGATGCCGCCAAAAGGCACCTGCGCCGATTGCAAAGACGAAGAGCTCAAAGCTGCGATCGAGAAGATGTCCGGCCTGAAATAAGCCTGCCTCTTTAGCAAAAAGCCGCTTACGAGCGGCTTTTTTGTGCCCGCGGATCCACTGAACCCCGATCCCTGTAGGAGCGAGTGTTTGGTTTTTTGAGGCTGTTCTTTGCAGCAAAGACCCGGCAAGCTCGGTCCAACCCCAATTCACGGAATGTAAGGGAGGATCAGATGGTGCAGCTGTGTTCTATCGAGCAAGCGGTCGATGACGTTTTGGCACGGTTGCCAGCGCATATCCACATGGGTCTGCCACTGGGCCTGGGCAAACCCAACCCGTTCGTCAGCGCGCTGTATCAACGGGTCGCGCAACTGCCCGAGCGGCAACTGACGATCTACACCGCCCTGTGCCTCGGCCGCCCGTCCTTGGGCGACGGTTTGCAAAAGCGCTTCCTCGAACCCTTCGTCGAGCGGGTGTTCGGTGATTATCCAGAATTGGATTTCCTCGCCGACCTGCATCGCGACAGCGTGCCGTCGAACATCCATATCCAGCAATTCTTCATGGCGCCCGGCAGCTTGCTCCACAGCACACAGGCCCAGCAGGACTACATCAGCAGCAACTACAGCCACGCCGCCCGCGACATCAATACCGCTGGTTTGAACCTGCTCGCGCAGTTGGTGGCCAGCCACGGTGAACATCCCGATCGCCTGAGCCTGAGCTGCAACCCGGACATCACCCTCGACCTGTTGCCGATGATCGCCAAACGCCGCGCGGCGGGGGAGACAATCCTGCTGGTGGGCCAGGTGCACAACGATTTGCCCTACATGCCGGGCGACGCGGAAGTCGGCATGGATACCTTCGACCTGCTGATCGACGAGAAGGACAACACCACGCTGTTCTCCACGCCGAACATGCCGGTGGGTTTCCAGGATCACTTCATCGGCCTGCACGCCAGCACGCTGGTGCGCGACGGTGGCACCTTGCAGATCGGCATCGGCGCCATGGGCGATGCCCTGACCGCTGCGTTGCTGGCGCGGCAGGCTGATAATGGCGGATACAAGGCCTTGCTGGCAGACGTGAACCTCAGCCAGTGGGCGCAATTGATTGAGCGCGAAGGTGGTCTCGAGCCGTTCGCCAAAGGCCTCTACGGTTGCAGCGAAATGTTCGTCAACGGCTTGCTGGTGCTGGCCGATGCCGGGATCGTGCGGCGCAAGGTCTACCCGGACGTGCCGACCCAGCAACAGGCGAATGCCGGCACCCTCGATGAAGCCGCGCAGACTGACGGCATCTCGGTGCATGGTGGTTTCTTCCTCGGGCCGCGCAGTTTCTATGAGCGTTTGCGCGAGTTGCCGCAGAACAAACTGCTTGAATTCAACATGACCCGCATCAGCTACATCAACGAGCTCTACGGTCAGGAAGAACTCAAACGCTTGCAGCGTCTCGATGCACGCTTCATCAACACCGCGTTCACCGTGACCCTGCTCGGCGCCGGCGTGGCTGATCAGCTGGAAGACGGGCGCGTGCTCAGCGGCGTCGGTGGGCAGTACAACTTCGTGGTTCAGGGGCACGCGCTGCAAGGCGCGCGTTCGGTGCTGCTGCTCCGGAGCTGGCGCGAGGCGGGCGGTGAAGTCAGTTCGAACATCGTCTGGGAGTACGGCCATTGCACGATCCCACGGCACCTGCGCGACATCGTGGTCACCGAGTACGGCATCGCCGACCTGCGCGGCAAGACCGATGCGGCGGTGATCGAGGCGTTGCTGAACATCAGCGATTCACGCTTCCAGCCAGGGCTGATCGAGCAGGCGCAGAACGTTGGCAAATTGCCGAAAAGCTTCCGCATCGATCCACGCTTTGCCGACAACAACCCGCAGCGTCTACAAGCCATTCAGGCGCAGCATCCGAACCTGTTCCCGGAATATCCGCTGGGCTGTGATTTCACCGAGGTGGAGCGCGATCTGTTGCGAGCGCTGAACTGGTTGAAGAGCAAGTTTAAACTCACCGAGATTCTCGAGTTGGGCAAGGCTGCACTAGATGCGCCAGAGCCTGCAGCGTTTCCCGAACATCTGGAGCGTATGCAACTGACCAACCCGGAAGGGCTGAAAGAGGATTTGTTTCAGCGGTTGCTGCTCACAGGCCTGCAGGCCACCGCACAATAACTGCCCGCCCCAAAACCAACGGTGGGAGCCAGCCTGCTGGCGATGGCATCGTGTCAGTCAACGTCTTCGTGACTGACACGATGCCATCGCCAGCAGGCTAGCTCCCACCGTTGGTTTTGGGGTGTGGCTGGGTTATTCGATGAAGGTTACAACGCCATCCTTAAGCGACTGCACCCGAGCCAGCGATTCAACCCGATAACCCTGCGCATCCAGTTCCGCACGGCCACCCTGGAATGACTTCTCGATCACGATCCCCAAACCCGCCACCGTCGCGCCGGCCTGTTTGATGATCGAAATCAGCGCCTGCGATGCCTTACCGTTGGCCAAAAAGTCATCGATGATCAGCACGCGGTCGCTGCTGGTCAGGTGGCGCGGGGAGATGGCCACGGTGCTTTCGGTCTGCTTGGTGAACGAGTAAACGGTCGCCGACAGCAGGTTTTCGGTCAGAGTCAGAGACTGATGCTTGCGCGCAAAAATCACCGGCACGCCCAGGTTCAGGCCGGTCATGATCGCCGGAGCGATGCCCGAGGCTTCGATGGTGACGATCTTGGTGATGCCCGAATCCTTGAACAGCGTGGCGAATTCGTCGCCGATCAGCTTCATAAGGGCGGGGTCGATCTGGTGGTTCAGAAAGGCGTCGACTTTCAGGACCTGGTCGGAAAGCACGATGCCTTCTTCGCGGATTTTCTTGTGCAATGCTTCCATGAAGCGTTCCTCTAATGACGCCTGTGCGTCCAGGGCTGGTTAAAAAGTAGTCGATTTTAGCGCTTTAACATCGCGCGTATGTCCGCCAATGCGGTATTGCCGCGAACGGCTTTGACTTCAACGGGTGTGTCGTCGGTGCCTTCCCATGCCAGGTCGTCCGGCGGCAGTTCATCGAGGAAGCGGCTCGGTGCGCAATCGATGATCTCGCCGTATTGCTTACGCTTGGCGGCGAAGGTGAAGGCCAGCGTCTGACGCGCGCGGGTAATGCCCACGTAGGCCAAACGGCGTTCTTCTTCGATGGTGTCGGCTTCGATGCTGGAGCGGTGCGGGAGGATTTCCTCTTCCATGCCCATGATGAACACGTAGGGAAATTCCAGGCCCTTGGAGGCGTGCAAGGTCATCATCTGCACACCTTCGGCGCCGTCCTCCTCTTCCTGCTGACGTTCCAGCATGTCGCGCAGGACGAGTTTGCCGATGGCGTCTTCGACGGTCATCTCGCCTTCTTCGTCCTTCTCCAGCGTGTTTTTCAACGCCTCGATCAGAAACCAGACGTTACCCATGCGGTAGTCGGCGGCCTTGTCGCTGGAGCTGTTGGTGCGCAGCCAGTTCTCGTAGTCGATGTCCATGACCATGCTGCGCAGGGCTGAGATCGGGTCTTCGCCGGCGCATTGTTCGCGGACCCGGTCCATGAAGCGCTTGAAGCGTGACAGGCGATCGGTGAAGCGCGCATCCAGATGTTCACCCAGGCCGATTTCGTCGGTGGCGGCGTACATCGAGATTTTTCGCTCGGTGGCGTAGTTGCCAAGCTTTTCCAGCGTGGTCGAACCGATCTCCCGGCGTGGGACGTTGATCACCCGCAGGAAGGCGTTGTCGTCATCCGGGTTCACGATCAGGCGGAAGTAGGCCATCAGGTCTTTCACTTCCTGGCGTCCGAAAAAGCTGTTGCCGCCGGACAGTCGGTAAGGAATCTGATGATGCTGCAACTTCAGCTCGATCAGTTTGGCCTGGTAGTTACCGCGATACAGGATCGCAAAGTCACTGTACGGCCGATCCGTGCGCAAGTGCAGGGTCAGCAGTTCCACGGCCACGCGCTCGGCTTCGGCGTCTTCGTTACGGCAACGGATCACGCGGATCTCGTCGCCATGGCCCATCTCGCTCCACAGCTGTTTTTCGAATTCGTGCGGGTTGTTCGAGATCAGCACGTTGGCGCAACGCAGGATGCGGCTGGTGGAGCGGTAGTTCTGCTCCAGCATGACGACTTTCAGGGACGGGTAATCGTCCTTGAGCAGCATCAGGTTTTCCGGGCGGGCGCCGCGCCAGGCGTAGATCGACTGGTCGTCATCGCCCACCACGGTGAACTGGTTGCGCGTGCCGATCAGCAGTTTCACCAGCAAATACTGGCTGGCGTTGGTGTCCTGGTATTCGTCCACCAGCAGGTAACGGACTTTGTTCTGCCACTTTTCGAGGATGTCGGCGTGTTCCTGGAACAGCTTCACCGGCAGCAGGATCAGGTCGTCGAAGTCCACCGCGTTGAACGCCTTGAGCGTGCGCTGATAGTGGGTGTAGACGATGGCGGCGGTCTGTTCCTTGGGATTGCGCGCGTTTTCCAGGGCTTCCGCCGGCAGGATCAGGTCGTTTTTCCACGAGCCGATCATGTTCTTGATCTCGTCGACGCCGTCGTCGCCCGCGTATTCCTTCTGCATGATGTCGGTCATCAGCGCTTTAACATCGGTCTCGTCGAAGATCGAGAAACCCGGCTTGTAGCCCAGCCGCACGTGTTCCTTGCGGATGATGTTCAGGCCCAGATTGTGGAAGGTGCAGACTGTCAGGCCGCGGCCTTCGCCGCCCTTGAGCAGGGTGCCGACCCGTTCCTTCATCTCGCGCGCGGCCTTGTTGGTAAAGGTCATGGCGACGATGTACTGGGCGCGGATGCCACAATTCTGGATCAGGTGCGCAATTTTGCGGGTGATCACGCTGGTCTTGCCGGAGCCTGCGCCGGCGAGCACCAAAAGAGGGCCGCCGACGTAGCTCACGGCTTCTTGCTGCCGGGGATTGAGTCGGGACATACGGGATTGTCGGAAGTCGTTTGCGAAATGGGCCGGCATTTTAACAGGCTCAGCGAATTGTGCTGCTCTCTCCGACTTGTGACGCAGCACGCGATCTCTAATTGCCGGTTTTGTTACTTTCACGCAGGATGCGCCATGGATTTGCGTTTAGTGTTGGTCATTCCTGATGCACAACGCCACATTTGATAATTGATGTCATTTGGTCATTGGTTAGCGGCGCGGCATAATGCCCGCCGCCTACATCTTTGCAGAGTCTAGGGAGCTAGCTTGTCTACGCCTGTCGAACCCTTGCGTTTGCTGCTACTGGCCGAAGAGCCGGCGTGGGCAGCGTTGTTGCGCGAGTGTCTGGCTCCGATGGGGAGCTCGGCCGTGCTGATCAGCGCGCCGAGCTGGGAGTCGGTCAGCAGTCTGTTCGATGACAACCGCAGCGCGGTGTTGTTGACGATCCCGGCGCTCCAGCCTTTGCCTGGCCAATGCAGCCTGCCGACTGTGTTGCTGCTGGAGCATGAGCCGCTGACACCACCCGACGGTGTCAGCGACTGGCTGGTGCGCGACCTGCTCGACCCCGGCATGTTGCGCCGTTGCCTGCGCCATGTGCGCGAGCGCGGCTTGCTGGAAAACACCCTGCAACGACTGGCCGAGCAAGACCCACTGACCGGCATCGCCAACCGCCAGGGTTTCCAGACCTTGCTGGCAGCGCGCCTGGTGGAAAACGACGGTCGCGGTTTGGCCCTCGGTCACCTCGACCTCGACAACTTCCGTCACGCCAACGATGCCCTCGGTCATCAGGCCGGCGACCGCCTGATCCTGCAAGTGGTCGCGCGGCTGAAAAGCCAGCTTGAGGCCGGCGATCAACTGGCGCGCCTGGGCAGCGATGAATTCGCCTTGCTGATCGACACCCGCCGCGCCCCGCAGCGCGCCGAGTGGATGGCCGAACGCATCACCGAAGCGTTGGCAGAACCTTATTGGGTCGACGGCGAAAGCCTGTTGATCGGTTCCAGCCTCGGTATCGCCCACGCCCGCGCTCAAGCCGGTGCCGACCCGCTGATGTGGCACGCCCACATCGCCATGCAGCAGGCCAAGAGCACCCAGGGCTGCACCTTTCACATCTTCAACGAACGCATCAACCGCAATGCCCGCAGCATGGCCGACCTCGAAAGTGAGCTGCGCCGGGCGTTGCGTCGCGATGAGCTGGAATTGCATTACCAGCCACGCCTGAACCTTGAGGACGGGCAGATCGTCGGCCTCGAAGCCCTTGTACGCTGGCGTCATGCCGAGCGCGGGTTGCTGCCGCCGAGCGAATTCGTGCCGTTGGCCGAGCAAAGCGGTTTGATTGTGCCACTGGGTTACTGGGTCATCTCGCGAGCCTTGCGCGACATGCAGGCGCTGCGCGAACAGGGTTTGCCGGCGCTGCACATGGCGATCAACCTGTCGTTCCGGCAGTTCCAGGACAGCCAACTGCTGTCGACCCTGAGCCGGCTGATTGCCGAGCGCGGTGTCGAGGCGCAATGGCTGGAATTCGAATTGACCGAAACCGCGGTCATGCGCCGCAGCGATCTGGTGAAGCAAACCATGGACGCCCTCGGGCGCCTGGGTGTGCGCTTCTCCCTCGACGATTTCGGCACCGGGTTCTCCTCGTTCGTGCACCTCAACAGCCTGCCGATTGCCTTGCTGAAGGTCGACAAGAGTTTTGTCGGCGGCATGGAGGAGCGCGAGGAAAATCGCAAACTGGTGCACGCGATGATCAATCTGGCCCACAACCTCAACCTTGAAGTGGTCGCCGAAGGTGTGGAAACGGCGGAGCAATTGGAGTTGTTGCGCGGGTTCGGTTGCGATCAGGTGCAGGGGTATCTGATCAGCAAGCCGTTGCCGTTGGCGGGGTTGATTGAGTACCTGACCTTCGACAGCAGCCAGCAGCCGCCACTGGAAGTCGTGGTTTAACCCATCTGGACAAAACCTGTAGGAGCGAGGCTTGCCCGCGAAGGCGTCGTATCAGTCGACATTGTTGTTAACTGACACGACGCCTTCGCGGGCAAGCCTCGCTCCTACAGGGGGCTCATTCGGTCTGAATGGCCTCGAAACTTTGTTGTGCCGGTTCGCGTCTGATCATCCGCTTCATCTTCCACTCAAACGCCAACGTCAGGCTCACCGCCGCGCACGCCAGCCCCAGCGCCAACCCCCACCAGACGCCCGTCGGTCCCCAGTGCAAATGGAAGGCCATCCACCAAGCGGCCGGCGCGCCAATCAGCCAATAGCAACCCAGGCCCACGAGGAAGGTGGTCTTGGCGTCCTTGAGCCCGCGAATGCAGCCCATGGCGATGGTTTGCGTGCCGTCGAACAGCTCGAACCACGCCGCCACCGCCAACAGGCTCACCGCGAGGTTGATGACGTCGCGAAACGCCGGGTCGTTATGGTCGAGGAACAAACCGATCAACTGGTTCGGTAGCAGCCAGAAGACCATCGCAAAACCGAGCATCGCCGCCGCGCCGAAAGCGATGCCGACCCGGCCGGCCAGCCGCGCATCGAGCAATTGCCCGGCGCCATAGTGCTGGCCGATGCGCATGGTGATCGCGTAGGAAATGCCTGCCGGGACCATGAACGCCACCGAGACGATTTGCAGGGCAATCTGGTGGGCACCCAGTTGCGTGCTGCCCATGGTGCCCATGCACAGCGCGGCGAAGGCAAACAACCCGACTTCCACCGCGTAGGTGCCACCGATGGGCAGGCCCAGGCGCCACAGTTCTTTCAAGTACTGACGGTTGGGCCGCGACAGACCCTGGCGCAATGGATACGCGTCGTAGGCCGGATGCCGACGAATGTGCAGCGCCAACGCCACGGCCATCAGGTTGGCAACAATCGCGGTCACCAGGCCAATGCCCACCAGACCCATTTTCGGCAGGCCGAACATGCCAGTAATCAGCGCATAGTTGAGCAGGAAGTTGGCGACGGTGCCGCCCAGGCTGATCACCATCACTGGCGTCGCCCGGCCAATGGCGCTGGTGAAACCGCGCAGGGCCATGAAGCTCAGGTAGCCGGGTAGGGCGAACGGCAGGATCAGCAGGAACTGCCCGGCCGCCTGGACGTTGGTTTCGGTCTGCCCGAACAGCAGCAACACCGGTTTGAGGTTCCACAGCAGCAGCCCGGCCACCAGCGCCATCAACCACGCCAGCCACAATCCGGCCTGGGTCAGCCTCGCGGCACCGACGATGTCGCCGGCGCCCTGACGGATCGCCACCAGGGTGCCGACCGCCGCGATCACGCCGATGCAGAAAATCGACACGAACGAGTAGGACGCCGCGCCGAGCCCACCGCCGGCCAGCGCCTCGGGACTCAGGCGCGCCATCATCAGGGTGTCGGTGAGGACCATCAGCATGTGCGCCAACTGCGAGGCGATCAACGGCCCCGCCAGCCGCAGGATGGCCCAGAGTTCAATACGCGCTGGATGCTTCATGATCATCACGCTCGGCAATTTAAGAGAAAAAGGAAAACCCAAAGAGATCTGGAAGGGTCGATTCTCGGCGCTCTGGAGGGTTTGCACAAAGGGATAAAAAGGATGGGTGGCATGATTAAAACTCATCTAGGGGAGTTTCTGATAAGTTGGCGGAATCCCGCTATAGGAGCTTTCCGAATGTCTCGTCGTCTTCCTCCCTTGTATGCCCTGCGCGCATTCGAAGCGGCGGCGCGGCATAGCTCGTTTACTCGCGCTGCCGAAGAGTTGTCGATCACGCAAAGTGCGGTCAGCCGGCACATTCGTACGCTGGAAGAGCATTTCGCCTGTCGGCTGTTTCATCGCAGTGGGCGCAATCTGCAATTGACCGAGTCGGCGCGGCTGATCCTGCCCGGCATTCGTGAAGGCTTCACGGCACTGGAGCGGGCCTGCAATACCCTGCGCGCCGAAGATGACATCCTGCGCATGAAGGCACCGTCCACCCTGACCATGCGCTGGCTGCTGGCGCGGCTCAGTCGCTTCCGCCATCTGCAGCCGGGCAACGAGGTGCAGCTGACCAGCGCCTGGATGGACATCGATACCGTGGACTTCAACCACGAACCCTTCGACTGTGCCGTCATTCTCAGCCACGGAAATTTCCCACTGGACTGGGAGGCGACGTTGTTGTTCCCGGAAGAGCTGATCCCGGTGGGCGCTCCCAATTTGCTGGACGACCAACCCTGGGACGTTGCACGCCTGGCCAGCACTGAACTGCTGCACCCGGCACCGGACCGTCGCGACTGGCGCAATTGGCTGGAGCGGATGGGGCTGGCCGATCAGGTGTCGCTCAAGGGCGGGCAGGTGTTCGACACGCTGGAACTGGGCATGATCGCCGCCGCCCGAGGGTACGGCGTGTCCATGGGCGATCTGCTGATGGTGGCGGAGGACGTGGCCCAGGGCCGTTTGAGTCTGCCGTGGCCGACGGCCGTCGCCAGCGGCGAGAAGTATTACCTGGTCTGGCCGAAAACCCGCCCCGGTGGCGAGCGCATGCGTCGGCTCAGCGACTTCCTGCAGGGCGAAGTCCGGGCCATGGAATTGCCAAACGTCGAACGCTTGAGCTGAATCGATAGAGCCGTCGCAGTGATGGCTTTAAGCTATATCCCGGCAAACGACTCAAGTATCCCGGTTTGCCGCCGAAAATCTGCATGTAGAACCTTCGTGCAGGTTCGACGTAATTCCCATTATTAGAAATTATGCCGAGTGCGCCTCGTGATCAGGAATGATCCGGTCACTGGGCCAGGAGCTGTCATGTCTCAACCTCGTGCCCGGATCGCCTCACAGCTTGGTCTTGCGCTCGCCGTGATACTGGCGATTGTCATCAGCGGCAGTACCGTGTTCGCCCTGCGCTCGCTGGACACGGCCAACCTCGCTACCCGCGAGGAGCACTTGGCCAGCGAGGCCCGCTTGCTGGCCGATCAGTTGAGCACCTTTCACGGCACGCTGCGTGAAAGCACCCAACGCCTGGCCGGCCTGTTCGAGAAACGCTTTAGCGCGGGGCTGAGCGTGCATCCGGACGAACCGGTGGTCGTGGCTGGCGCCCAGACGCCGGGTCTGCACCTGGGCAGCGAAGTGTTGAACAACAACTTCAAGGAAGTCGACGAGTTCAAGCAAATGACGGCGGGTGTCGCCACGGTGTTCGTGCGCAGTGGCGAAGACTTTGTTCGGGTCAGCACTTCGCTGAGCAAACAGGACGGCAGCCGGGCCATTGGCACGTTGCTCGATCACGCCAATCCGGCCTATGCACGACTGATGGCGGGGCAGAGCTACGTCGGACGCGCGTTGCTCTTCGAACGGTCCTACATGACTCAGTACACGCCCGTACGCGACAGTGGCGGTAAGGTCATTGCCGTGCTGTTCGTAGGATTCGATTACACCGACGCGCAGAACGCGCAGTTCGCCAACCTTAAACGCTTCCGCATCGGCCAGACCGGTTCTCTGGCGCTGCTTGATGAGCAGAACAAATGGTTGGTGCCGATCGCCGGCGTGCAAGCACTGGATCGGGCAGTCCCGGCGATCAATAGCCTGGCGCAGACGCCGGGCAAAGGTGAGTTCTGGAGCGACACGTCCGAAGCGTTCTACAGCATTGCTGTGCCCTTTGAAGGCGGGCCGTGGTCGGTGGTGGCGAGCATGCCGAAAACTGAAATCAGTGCCGTGACCTGGAGCGTCGGCATCCAGTTGGCGATCGGCAGTCTGCTGGCGATGTTGATCGCTGTGGGTGCGGCGGTCTGGCTGCTGCGCAGCAAACTTGCGCCGCTGGGTGATCTGGTGCGTCAGGCCGAAGCGTTGGGCGCCGGTGATTTGAGCGTGCGGTTGAATGTGTCCAGCAACGACGAGATCGGTCAACTGGCCCGCGCCTTCAATCAGATGAGCCAAGCCTTGTCGACCATGGTCGAGCACATTCGCAAGGCCTCGCAAGAGGTCAACAGCCGAGCCCAGGCGTTGTCCGGTCTGTCCGGTGGCGCCTATGAAGGGATGGAGCAGCAGTCGGGCGAGATCACCAGCATGGCCGGTGCCGTGGAAGAATTCAGCGCCACCTCGTTGAACATTGCCGACAACATGGGCAGCACCCAGCGTCTGGCGCAGGAAAACGCACAGCAAACCCAGATCGGTCGTACGTCAATGGACGAAGCGTCCTCGTCCCTGGAACAAATTGCCGGCGCGCTGAACAGCACCGCCACGGTGATCAACACCTTGGGGCAGCGCTCGCAGGAAATCGGCGGCATCGTCGGGGTGATTACTTCGATCGCCGAGCAGACCAATTTGCTGGCGCTCAACGCCGCCATCGAAGCTGCGCGCGCCGGCGAGCAGGGGCGTGGGTTCGCGGTGGTTGCCGATGAGGTTCGCAACCTTGCGTCACGCACTCGCCAGGCGACGGACGAAATTTCCGGAATGATCCAGAGCATCCAGCAGGAAACCGGCAACGCCATCAGTACCATGGAACAGGGCAATGTGCTGATGCAGGAAGGCCTGTCGCGCAACGCCAACGTTGCCACGGCGCTGGCGCGGATTGATGAGCAGAGCCGCTCGGCCGGCCAGCAATTTGCCGCGATCACTACGGCGACCCAGGAACAGAGCAGCACTGCGACGCTGCTCAGCAGCAACCTGCAAAGCATTGCTTTGGCGAACAGCGAGCAGCGGGAGGTTGTTTCCAATCTGGCCATCACCGCTAAAGAGCTGGAGAAGCTGGCGGCGGACTTGCGGCATGAGGTTGACCGGTTTCGTTGATGTACGGCTGAAATAGCTATTGCGAGCAGGCTCGCTCCCACAGTTGATTTTCGGCGGACACAAATTCTGTGCTCGCTGCTGATCTAAAAAATGTGGGAGCGGGCTTGCTCGCGAAGGGATCGACTCGATTCCCCGGTTTTAACCCCAAAAACCGCATTACTGCCACCTTGCCTTCGATGTTGTGTTTTTTAACCTTGATGAATCGTTTCAGCAAGACTATAAAATCCGCACAACTCCAAGAAAGGCTCCCATCATGTCCCCGCTCAAACTCGCTGTAACCCTCGGCGCACTGACCGCTGCCTCCCACGCCATGGCTTGGGATTACGTGCTGCTCGACACCGACAAAGCCGCCCAGAACTGGCAAATCACTAGCCAGCAACTCGGGGTGAAAACCGACAAACCCTTCTCCGTGACCCTGCGCACCTTGCACGGTGGTCGGCAGGAGGGCGTCAGCATTGTCGACATCGATAACGGCACGATGAAACTCTCGGTAGTGCCCACCCGCGGGATGAACGTCCTGCAAGCGTCGGTCGGCACTGTGCGCATGGGCTGGGATTCGCCGGTCAAGGACGTGGTCAATCCGTCCTTCATCGAACTCAACGGCCGTGGTGGCCTGGGTTGGCTTGAAGGCTTCAACGAACTGGTCACCCGCTGCGGTTACGAATGGGTCGGCCACCCCGGCATGGACAACGGCGAACTGCTGACCTTGCACGGTCGCGCCGCCAACATCCCGGCCAGCAAAGTCACCCTGCACATCGACGAAAAACCGCCCTACGCCATCAGCCTGCGCGGCGAGTTGAAAGAACAGGCGTTCAAGAAAGTCGACTTCTCGGTGCTCACCGAACTGGTGACCGAGCCAGGCAGCGTAGCGTTTGCCCTCAACGACACGCTGACCAACAACGGTGACTACCCGAAGGAATATCAGGCGCTGTATCACAGCAACTTCAGCACGCCATTTCTGGAGCAAGGCGCGCGTTTTGTTGCGCCGGTCAAACAGGTGTCGCCGTTCAACGACAAGGCCAAAGGGGATCTGCCGGACTGGCAAACCTATCGCGCGCCGACCAAGGATTACGACGAGACGGTGTACAACGTCGTGCCTTATGCCGATGCCAAGGGCGATACGCTGACCGTGCTGCATAACAAGGCGGGCAGCCTTGGGGTATCGGTGGGTTTTAATACTCAGCAGTTGCCGGTGTTCTCCCTGTGGAAAAACACCGACACACAAGGCCAGGGCTACGTCACCGGTCTTGAACCGGGCACCAGTTTTTCCTACAACCGCCGGTATCAGCGGCCGCTGAACCTGGTGCCGACGATTGGCCCTAAAGAGCAGAAGCAGTTTCAGATCAGCTACAGCTTGCTGGCGGATAAAGGAGCTGTGGATAAAGCGTTGAGTCGGGTGAAAGAGATTCAGGGTGGGCGGGAGACGGAAGTGCAGCAGGCGCCGTTGGTGGATCTCACCAAGGAGTAAAGCCATCAATGGGCGCTCGGCCGATACTGCAGCGCTTCGGCCAGATGTTCACGGGTGATGCCATCGACTTGCTGGAGGTCCGCCAAAGTCCGCGCGACTTTGAGCAGTCGATGGGCTGCCCGTAGGGACAAGGTCAAACGCTCACAGGCGGTTTCCAGCCAGGTTTCATCGGTTGTGGATAACGTGCAGTGGCGGCGCAAGCCCGGCAGATCGAGGAAGGCGTTCGCGCAGCCTTGGCGTTTATGTTGCCGTTCTCGCGCGTCGGCCACCAGGGCGGCAGCGGTGGCCGTGTCGTCTCCGGGTTTCGATGCGGGATTCAATGCGGTCGCTTCACGGGCGACGGTCAGGTGCAGGTCGATACGATCCAGCAGCGGTCCCGACAGTTTGTTGCGGTAGCGTTGAACCATGTCGGGCGTACAACTGCATTTGCCGCTGGGTTCGCCAAGATATCCACAGGGACAGGGGTTCATCGCCGCCACCAATTGAAAGCGCGCCGGGAAGCGTACGCGGTCTTTGGCGCGGGAAATCACGATGCAACCCGACTCCAATGGCTCTCTCAAAACCTCCAATACCTTGCGATCAAATTCCGGAAGTTCATCGAGGAACAGCACGCCGTGGTGGGCGAGGGTGATTTCGCCGGGTTGTGGCTGTGAGCCGCCACCCACCAACGCCGGGCCGGAGGCGGAGTGATGGGGCTGGCGGAAAGGACGCTGTGGCCAGTGGCTTAACGGTACGCAACTGGTGACGGATTGAATGGCCGCGACTTCCAGCGCTTCACTCTCGGACAATGGCGGTAACAGCCCCGGTAAACGACTGGCCAACAGGGTTTTCCCCGTGCCCGGCGGCCCGCTGAACAGCAGGTTATGAGCGCCCGCCGCTGCGATCAGCAATGCGCGCTTGGCCGAGAGTTGGCCCTGGACTTCATTCAAGTCGGGGTAGGGTTTGCTGGCATAGAGCAAACCATCGGAGACGTAGGGCTCGACCGGCGTATGACCATTGAAGTGTGCCACCGCCTCCAGCAAATGATCCACAGCAATCACCTTCAGCCCCGACGCCAGGCACGCCTCCTCGGCATTCGCCCGCGGCACCATCAACGCACGCCCGGCCTTGCGCGCAGCCAGTGCCGCCGGCAACACGCCCCTCACGGCCCGTACCGCGCCTGACAACGCCAATTCACCCAAGCATTCAATGTCATCCAGCGTCAACGTCGGCACCTGCACGCTGGCGGACAGAATCCCCAAGGCAATCGCCAAATCAAATCGCCCGCCGTCCTTTGGTAAGTCGGCGGGAGCGAGATTCAAGGTGATGCGCCGAGCGGGAAATTGCAGGCCGGAATTGATGATCGCGCTGCGTACCCGATCCTTGCTTTCCTTTACCGCCGCTTCGGGTAACCCGACCATCGTCAGCGATGGCAGACCATTGGCCAGATGGACTTCTACGGTGACGGCGGGGGCATCCACACCAATCTGGGCGCGGCTGTGGACGATGGAGAGGGACATGGTCGTTCCTTGAGTTGGCGGGAGCCGCTTCCTGCGGTTTTTGAAGGGTAGTTGTGAGGTGGCGTTTGAGCTTGGCAATTCAGGCGCAAAACTTTCGCAGAATGTTACTGGCCAAAGCCGTCACGCGATCTATAGCAGCTGGCGAAGCCTGCGTTCGGCAGCTGCTACAAAGGTTGCGCCGGGGCTGGCATTGTTTGTCGGGGGGAGGGACGAGAGCTGGTTTAGATAAGCGTCATCGCTATTCATTGATACAGCTCCTTTTGCTTAAGGGCTGCCGGCAATTGTCGCCAAACAATTGGGTGGCAGTTGTACGAGGGTTGGCGAACCGGAGCAAAAGGAACCCGGCAGACCCGAAGGTCTCCCACGCACAACCGCCATGACTCGATGTGGCGGGAACAAAGCTCCGCCATCGGATGGTCGTTGTGCGCCTTAAGCTTCCGGGTCGCCAAACCCAGTGCTGAACATTCAGCATTGGGTGAGCTTAGGAACCGGGGCTTTGTGGCGCAATCGGACGGCGGTGTGATCTTTGTAAACGTTGCCTGGAATTAGCGCTGAATGATCGTTCCCACGAGCGTGGGAACGATCAGTTACTCGGCGTCAGCAGGTGGATTCAGCTTCGCTTCCAGCTCTGCAACCTTCGCTTCAAGACTCTCCAGCCGAGCCCGGGTCCGCGCCAGCACGACCATCTGGCTATCGAATTCTTCCCGGCTCACCAGATCCAGCTTACTAAAGCCGCTTTGCAACAAAGCCTTGAACTGGCTTTCGATTTCGCTTTTCGGCAGTGGGGTGTCGCCGCTGAAGAGGCGGGAGGCGGTGCCGGTCAGGGCGTCGAGGAAGTCTTTGGGCGCGAGCATGGGAAATATCCTGTCAACAATGGCGGGCAGTGTATCACGCAGTGTCTATAGTCAATCCCGAGCGCTGGCCGTGCACGCTTTTCGCGCATGCGGACGGACGGCGTCGCACTGTTGTTGTGCGTAACGCGACAGGAGTTGTGGCGAAGTGATCGGCATCTGCGGCCAAGGGCTTGAAAACAGAGGGTTTTGTGGAGATGGCAAGCTTTCTGCTTAGTCGGTAGTGACCCATGCACTGATGCAGTCGCTGTGACGAATGCAGTGCGCCAAGCGGAACGGGGGATGCGTTTCGTGCGGAGTGGTTAGCAGGCGTCGGACGGGCAGGTAAGGCCGACGATGCGTTACAAAGCCAGGCACTGCGCTTAGACTTGAGTCGGGTTTGTTTTCCTGGGGCAAGTCCACCAATTCGGGAGAGAGTTTTCATGAAGCTAGTCACTGCCATCATCAAGCCGTTCAAACTGGACGACGTGCGCGAGTCGCTGTCCGAGATCGGCGTGCAGGGCATTACCGTTACTGAAGTCAAAGGCTTCGGGCGGCAGAAGGGTCACACCGAGCTGTATCGCGGCGCGGAATACGTGGTCGATTTTCTGCCCAAGGTGAAGATTGATGTCGCCATTGACGACAAGGATCTTGATCGGGTTATCGAGGCGATAACCAAGGCTGCCAACACCGGCAAGATCGGTGACGGCAAGATCTTCGTGGTCAATCTGGAACAGGCGATTCGCATCCGTACCGGCGAAACCGATACCGACGCAATCTAAGCCGCCACAAACCCAACGCCCCAGGAGAAAACAATATGACTCTGCGTAAACTCGCAGGGCTAGGAGCCCTGTTGTCCCTCGTAATGCCCAGCCTGGCTATGGCGGCAGACGAAGTGGCGGCCCCAGTCCTCAACTCCGGCGACACCGCCTGGATGATGACCTCGACAGCCCTCGTGCTGTTCATGACCATTCCCGGCCTCGCGCTGTTCTACGGCGGCATGGTTCGCTCCAAAAATATTCTTTCCGTGATGATGCAGTGTTTCGCCATTACCGGTCTGATCAGCATTCTGTGGGTCATTTATGGCTACAGCATCGCGTTCGACACCACCGGCATGGAGCAGGGCGTCGTCAACTTCAACTCCTTCTTCGGCGGCATGGGCAAGGCATTCCTCGCCGGTGTCACGCCATCGAGCCTGACCGGGCCCGCGGCACTGTTTCCTGAGGCGGTGTTCATCACCTTCCAGATGACCTTCGCGATCATTACCCCAGCGCTGATCGTCGGTGCCTTCGCCGAGCGGATGAAGTTCTCCGCGATGCTGATCTTCATGGGCGTCTGGTTCACCCTGGTGTATGCACCGATTGCGCATATGGTCTGGTCCGGCAACGGCGGCCTGATGTGGGACTGGGGCGTGCTGGACTTCGCCGGCGGCACCGTGGTGCACATCAACGCCGGTGTGGCCGGTCTGATTGCCTGCCTGGTACTGGGCAAGCGCAAAGGCTTCCCGACCACCCCGATGGCCCCGCACAACCTCGGTTACACCCTGATGGGCGCGGCTATGTTGTGGGTGGGCTGGTTCGGCTTCAACGCCGGTTCCGCCGCTGCCGCCAACGGCACGGCCGGTATGGCGATGCTGGTTACCCAAATCGCAACCGCCGCTGCTGCACTGGGCTGGATGTTCGCCGAGTGGATCACTCACGGCAAACCAAGCGCTCTGGGTATCGCTTCGGGTGTTGTCGCTGGTCTGGTTGCCATCACGCCAGCCGCTGGCACCGTGGGCCCGATGGGTGCTCTGGTGATCGGCCTGGCAGCGGGCGTGGTGTGCTTCTTCTGCGCCACCACCCTGAAACGCAAACTCGGCTATGACGACTCCCTGGACGCCTTCGGCGTGCACGGTATCGGCGGTATCCTCGGCGCGATCCTCACCGGTGTGTTCGCTGCGCCGTCCCTGGGTGGCTTCGGCACCGTGACCGACATCGCCGCACAAGTCTGGATCCAGTGCAAAGGCGTGGGCTTCACGGTGATCTACACCGCGATCGTCACCTTCATCATTCTCAAGGTCCTGGACGCCGTCATGGGTCTGCGCATCACCGAAGAAGAAGAGGCTGTCGGCATCGATCTGGCGCTTCACAACGAACGCGGCTACAACTTGTAAGCACGCGCATAAAAAACTTGCCCGGCTTGCCGGGCATTTTTTTGTCTGGCGTTTGTCAGTGTAGGAACTGCTGAAAGGTTTTTTCGTACACGTTTAGTGGTGTTTACGACGGGTGATTTTCTGCGGCCAATGGCTTACATGATTGAAGGAATATTAGGGCCTTTGTTTTTTCCCAGAGCGCGCTAGAATGCGCCCCGAACGTGCGGAGAACTGTATGTGGCAACAGACTCTGATTACCCTGCGGGCGAGGCCCCGGGGCTTTCATCTGGTAACGGACGAGTTACTCGCCGGCCTGCCTGAACTCAAGGCATGTCGGGTCGGTCTGTTGCATTTGTGGCTGCAGCATACCTCGGCGTCGTTGACCATCAACGAGAACGCCGATCCGGCGGTACGTCGCGACTTCGAACGATTTTTCAATCGTCTGATCCCACAAGGAACAGACGTCTATGAGCATAACGACGAAGGCCTGGACGACCTCCCGGCGCACTTCAAGGCCAGCGTACTTGGCTGTCAGCTCAGTTTGCCGATTTCGGCAGGCCGACTGGCGCTGGGGACCTGGCAAGGCGTTTATCTGGGCGAGCACCGTGATCATGGCGGTGCCCGTAAAGTCCTCGCCACCGTGCACGGTGAAGGGGCATAAGCCGCTGGTTACCAGCGGTTGTAGAATTTTTTCCAGCGGCCTTCGACAGACGGCGAAGCTGGGCTATAACTAATCTGCTTTTCGCAAGTCATGAGGTAGAACATGAGCGACGATGATCTGGAAAACGACGACCTCGAAGTAGGCGACGACGAAACCGAAGAAGGTCTGGAAGCAGCGGCGGACGACGTCGTTGAAGACGACGGCGGTGAAGCGCCCGTTCCGACCGCCAAAGGCAAAGCCAAGGCAGCGGTATCGGTCGATGAGCTGCCGAGCGTTGAAGCAAAAAACAAGGAACGTGATGCCTTGGCCAAGGCCATGGAAGAGTTCCTGGCCAAGGGCGGCAAGGTGCAGGAAGTGGAGGCCAATGTGGTCGCCGATCCGCCCAAGAAGCCTGACAACAAGTACGGCAGCCGGCCTATCTAAGGCTGCTGCTTGCTTGCTGAAAAAGCCCGCCGTCGCTGCGGGCTTTTTCATGGGTGGAGTATAAGTCTCGAATCTGCGGTGATCCCTGTGGGAGCGGGCTTGCTCGCGAAAGCGGTAGGTCAGTCAAGGTGATGTCGACTGACACGACCCCTTCGCGAGCAAGCCCGCTCCCACATTGGATTTTTGTACTCCTCAGGATCAGTGTTGGACGTTCCACCGCGCCAACAGCGCCGGCAATTCGGTCAGGCTGCGAATCTCGGCATCCGGGGCCTTGTCGGCTTCCCAGGCTTTGCCGGCCGGGTTGAACCAGATTGCCCGCAACCCCGCCTGCTGCGCCCCGGCAATGTCATCACCCGGATGATCGCCGACATGCACCGCCGTCTCGGCCGTTGCCCCGCCACGCTGCAATGCTTCGTGAAACAGTCGCGCGTCCGGCTTGGCGACGCCGATGTCTTCGGCGCACAGCGCAAACTTGAAGTAATCCGCCAGCCCTAAACGGCGCACATCGGCGTTGCCGTTGGTGACCACGCCCAAGGCGTAATGCTTGGCCAACGTCTCCAGCGTCGGCTCGACTTCAGGGAACACCTCGATCTGATGCCTTGCGTGCAGGAACACTTCAAAACTCTTGTCGGCCAGGTCCGAAGCCTGGCCGTGGTCGTAACCGGCCTCTTCCAGCGCATGGAACAGCACTTTGCGGCGCAAGGCACTGATGCGGTGCTTGAGGCTCGGCTCGCTGCCGAGGATTCGCTCGCGAATGGTCCACAAGTGTTCCACCGGCACGGCACCGAGGTTCGGCGCGTGTTCGGTCAGCCATTCACGCAAGATGGCTTCGGCGCTGACGATCACCGGGGCGGTGTCCCACAGGGTGTCGTCGAGGTCGAAGGTGATCAATTGAAGAGTCATGAATCATCGCCCTTAATGCGTTTGGCCCGTGGATGGGCGCTGTCGTACACCGTGGCCAGGTGCTGGAAGTCCAGGTGGGTGTAGATCTGGGTGGTCTTGATGTCCGAGTGGCCGAGCAATTCCTGCACCGCTCGCAGGTCCTGTGAGGATTCCAGCAAATGGCTGGCGAAGGAGTGGCGCAGCATGTGCGGATGCAGGTTCTGGCCCAGCTCGCGCTCGCCGGCAGCCTTGACCCGCACCTGAATCGCCCGAGGGCCGAGGCGCCGGCCGTGCTGGCTGACAAACACCGCGTCGTCCGCCGGGTTGGTCATGGCCCGCAGCGGCAGCCACAGTTCCAGGGCTTCGCGTGCTTTTTTTCCGACCGGCAACAGTCGCGTCTTGCTGCCTTTACCGAGCACCTGGACCATGCCGTCGGCCAAATCCAGCTGATCGAGATTAAGCCCGGTCAGCTCCGACAGCCGCAACCCGGAGGAATAAAACAGCTCCAGAATTGCCTGATCCCGCCGCGCCAGAAAATCATCTTCCACCGCGCCTTCAAGCAGCTGCAGCGCGCGGTCGGTGTCGAGGGTTTTCGGCAGGCGTCGTTCGCCTTTGGGCGGCGCCAGGCCGTTGGCCGGGTCGTGGTCGCAGAGGCCTTCGCGGTTCAAGTAGTGATAGAGCCCACGCACCGCGGACAGCAGCCGCGCCAGGCTACGGGACGATTGACCTTGTGAATGCAGGCGAGCGATCAGGCTGCGCAGGCGCTGGATGTCCAGGGCCGCCCAACTGCTGATGTTCTGTTTGACGCACCAGCCCAGCACTTTGTCGAGGTCACGGCGGTAGGCGTACAGCGTGTGCGGCGACACCTGCCGCTCACTGCGCAGGTGTTCGCAGTAAGCGTCCAGTTGCCGTTCCACGATCAGCGTACCGAGCGCAGGGAGTTGTTGACCCGTGGCAGCACGCGGCCCATGACTTCGGCGATGTAGCTGAGGAACAGCGTGCCCACCGAACTCTTGTAGTGCTGCGGATCGCGGCTGGCGATGGCCAGGACGCCGTGGATGCCCTGATAGCTGATGGCGACGACGGCGGTGGAGCCGATCTGCTTGCGTTGTTCTTCGCCGAACAGGAAGTCCAGTTCGTGCTCACGCAGGCTGCCGCTGACGCTTTTGTCTTCCGAGAGCAAGCCGCCAATGGCCGTTTGCGCGTCGGCGTGGGTCACCCAACGGCCGACCGGCATCGGGTTGTCGCCCAACAGGATCAGGCTGACAAAGGGCACCTGGAAGTCCTGGCGCAGGCTGTCTTCGACGCTGATCACCACGTCTTCCAGGCTGTTGGCGTCCATCAGCGCGAGAATCAGGCGGCGGGTCTTGTCGAACAACCGGTCGTTGTCGCGGGCCACGTCCATCAGGTGCGAGAGCCGATGACGCAACTCGATGTTGCGGTCGCGCAGGATGGTCATCTGCCGCTCGACCAGCGAGATTGTATCGCCGCGCTGGTGAGGAATGCGCAAGGCCGGGAGCAGTTCCTGGTGCTCGACGAAGAAATCCGGATGAGCCTCCAGGTACGCGGCAATCGCCGCCGCCTCAAGGCTTTCGGAAGGGGATTCGTCGGGCTGTAGGGCGGGGACCTGAGGCTTATCTTTCATGGATTTGACTCTCTCAAAGACGCACTTGTCCTTCATATACGCGCACTGCCGGGCCGGTCATCATGACCGGCTGGCCAGGGCCTGCCCATTCGATGGACAAGCGCCCGCCAGGCAGGTCGATCAATAGCGGCGAATCCATCCACCCCTGGCTGATCGCGGCGACTGCGGCAGCGCAGGCGCCGGTTCCGCAAGCCTGGGTTTCCCCGGCCCCGCGTTCCCAGACGCGCAATTGCGCGCGGTTGCGGTCGATGACCTGGAGAAAACCGACATTGACCCGCGCCGGAAAGCGCGGGTGACGCTCGATTTTTGGCCCCAGTTCATGCACCGGTGCATTGTTGATGTCGCTGACCCGCAGCACGGCGTGGGGGTTGCCCATGGACACGGCGGCCAGCTCGACCGGGGTGCCGTCGACGTCAATCTGATAGCTCTTTGCCTGTTCCGGCGCGTCGAAGGGAATGTCGGCCGGCACCAGGCGCGGCGCGCCCATGTTCACACCGATCTGGCCGTCGCTGCGGATATCCAGCTCGATAATGCCACTTTTGGTTTCGACGCGAATCTGCCGTTTTGCGGTCAGGCGCTTGTCGAGCACGAAGCGGGCGAAACAGCGCGCACCGTTGCCGCACTGTTCCACTTCCGAGCCGTCGGAGTTGAAGATCCGATAGCGGAAATCCACGTCGGGGTTGCTCGGCGCTTCGACGATCAGCAACTGGTCGAAACCGATGCCGGTGTGCCGATCGCCCCATTGCTTGGCGTGTTTGGGCAGGATGTGCGCGTGCTGGCTGACCAGGTCGAGGACCATGAAGTCATTGCCCAGGCCGTGCATCTTGGTAAAACGCAGCAGCATGGTTTTACTCCGGCAGCAGGCTTTCGCCAGCAAACAACTCGGCTACCGTCTCACGGCGACGCACTTCGATTGCCTGATCACCGTCCACCAACACTTCAGCGGCACGGCCGCGGGTGTTGTAGTTGGAACTCATGACAAACCCATAGGCACCGGCCGAATGCACGGCCAGCAGGTCGCCTTCTTCCAGGGCCAGTTCACGGTCCTTGGCCAGGAAGTCGCCGGTCTCGCAGATCGGCCCGACGATATCGTAGGCGCGCGCGGCGGTAGTACGCGGGCGCACGGCGGTGACGTCCATCCAGGCTTGATACAGCGCCGGGCGGATCAGGTCGTTCATGGCCGCGTCGACGATGGCGAAGTCTTTGTGCTCGGTGTGCTTGAGGTACTCGACCTGGGTCAGCAGCACGCCGGCGTTGGCAACGATGAAGCGGCCGGGCTCGAACACCAGCGCCAGGTCACGACCGTCCAGACGCTCGCGCACGGCTTTGATGTAATCAGCGGCCAATGGCGGCTCTTCATCGCGATAACGCACGCCCAAGCCACCGCCGAGATCGATGTGGCGCAGGTAGATGCCGCAATCGCCGAGGCGGTCGACCAGGCCCAGCAGGCGATCAAGCGCGTCGATGAACGGCGGCAGGGTGGTCAGTTGCGAGCCGATGTGGCAATCGACACCGACCACTTCCAGGTTAGGCAGTTGGGCGGCGCGGATGTACACGTCTTCGGCATCGGCAATGGCAATGCCGAACTTGTTCTCTTTGAGACCGGTGGAAATGTACGGGTGCGTGCCGGCATCGACGTCCGGGTTGACGCGCAGCGAAATTGGCGCGCGAACGCCCAGCTCGGCGGCGACAACTTGCAGGCGTTCCAGCTCGTCGGTGGATTCGACGTTGAAGCAATGCACGCCGACTTCCAGGGCACGACGCATGTCGTCACGGGTCTTGCCGACGCCGGAGAAAACGATCTTGTCGGCGCTGCCGCCAGCGGCCAGTACGCGTTCCAGCTCGCCACGGGAGACGATGTCAAAACCGGCGCCGAGACGGGCCAGGACATTCAGAACACCCAGGTTGGAGTTGGCCTTGACCGCAAAGCAGACCAGGTGCGGCATGCCGGCCAGCGCATCGGCAAAAGCCAGGTACTGGGCTTCGATGTGCGCGCGGGAGTAGACGTAGGTCGGTGTACCAAAGCGCTCGGCGATGGCAGACAGGGCAACACCTTCCGCGAACAGCTCGCCGTCACGGTAGTTAAAAGCGTCCATGGCATTCCCTTATTGGTAGACGTCGTGCTTGTGTGCTTTGGACGCAGGCTGCTGTTGCGAGGACTTGGCCTGCTCGGCAGGGTCCTGGTTCTCGTCAGGCAGGTACAGCGGGCCTTTTTGACCACAGGCCGACACAAGGCAGGCAACCGCGACGGCCGCAGCAAGGGAAGAGATCAGGCGCTTCATGGCGAAATCCTTGAAAATGCATTAATTGCGCCGGAGTATACCGGCCACCCGGCAGCTTGCCTATGTAACGAGGCTCCCGTCCGGCGGGGCTTGGACTGATGCAGACTGGCCATACACAATACCTGTGGGAGCGGGCTTGCCCGCGAAGACGGAGTATCAGTCAACAATTATCTTGAATGTGCCGGCCTCTTCGCGGGCAAGCCCGCTCCCACAGGTCCGGTGTTTAACCTGGCTGTATCGACCCCTTGGTCGTTATCCTTTGCAATCACCGGGGCTCGCCCGTATCTTGCGGCGCTTGAGCGTGAGTAGACACTTTTTGAGGTTGCCGTAATGAGTTTGACCGAAGCCCGTTTCCACGATCTGGTCGATGCCACCCAGCAGACGCTGGAAGACATCTTTGACGACAGCGACCTGGATATCGATCTTGAGAGCTCGGCCGGTGTGCTCACCGTCAAGTTCGAAAACGGCAGCCAGTTGATCTTCAGCCGTCAGGAACCCTTGCGTCAGCTGTGGCTGGCGGCCGTGTCCGGTGGTTTCCACTTCGATTACGACGAAGAGAGCGAGCGCTGGATGTGCGACAAGAGCGAAGAGCAGTTGGGCGAAATGCTTGAGCGCATCGTCATGCAGCAAGCGGGCGCTGAATTCGATTTCGAAGGCCTGTGAGGCCGTGACTCAACCTGTTCCCGTTCGTCCGCCGAAGCCGCTCTACAGTAATGTCAGCCCGGCGGTGCCTTCGCCGTGCAGCGGCGTGTGTCGGCTGGATGAACAGAAGGTCTGCCTCGGGTGTTTCCGCCATGTCGAAGACATCCGTGAATGGCGCTCTGCGGACGATGATCGCCGCCGGGTCATCTGCGCCGAGGCGGCTCAACGCAAAACCTGCGCCTGATGCACAACCTGTGGGAGCGGGCTTGCCCGCGAATGCGGCGTGACAGTCAGCATTGATGTCGGCTGATACACCGCAATCGCGGGCAAGCCCGCTCCCACAGGATCTCTGCTTGGCCGACTCATCATTTCCCCCCTATCGGGTCCCTTGTCCCCTCACTTGTATATTTATTGAGCTGTGATAGTGTCCGGGTACGCCTCAACCCATCGAGGCTCGTGAAAACCCCGCCTTTTTCTGGCGGGGTTTTGCTTTTTTCGTGCAGAAGAAAGGAGTCTGCCCTGATCATGACCGCACCTTCCATTACCCTTACCCGTCTGGACGTGCAACGTCTGGAACGCCTGATCGACAGCCTGGATGACACGCTGCCGGGCGTTATCGCGCTGCAAACCGAACTGGACCGCGCCGATACACTGGTTAGTCACGAAGAGGTGCCAGCCGATGTCGTGACCATGAATTCCAAAGTGCATTGCCGTGAAGAAAGCAGCGGCAAGGACTATCACCTGACGCTGGTTTACCCCAAGGACGCCAACGCCGACGAAGGCAAGATTTCCATTCTGGCACCCGTGGGCAGTGCGCTGCTCGGTCTCAAGGTTGGCCAGCATATCGACTGGCCGGCACCGGGTGGCAAAACCCTGAAGCTGACCCTGCTGGAAGTTGAATCGCAGCCAGCCGAGGGCGGCCACTTTCCGGAATAAACCTGTCAGACCTGCTCGAGCGCCTCATTCAATGCGCGCTCCAGGTCGGCCTTGTAGCGCAGATAGATATTGCATGAACTCTGACCATCACCGAGCAGGCCCGACAGGTCCAGGTCGGTGATGTAGCAACGGTAGCGTTCGGTCTCGCGGCGTTGCCCGACGATTTCCCGGGCGACTGCGCTGAACAGTTGCTCGCCATGCTCCAGCTCTGAAAATTCCCGCTGATTGCAATACAACGTGACCTGCACCTCGCCCGGCGCGGCTTTGCCGACGATCGCCTGCACGTCGTAGAACGGTTTGTTGACCGGGGTTTTCGGCGCCGGCCTGGCTTCGACCCGACGCGCCCGGCCGGGGCCGGAGGGCAGCAGTTGGTGGTACAAGGTTTCCAGGCTTATGGGCTGGGTCGCGTCCATCGGCAGCAAGGCGTCGCGTCGGTACTGGATCGATTGCAGGAACCGTTGCAACGGCACCAGCAGGCTTTGTTCGTCGTGCCAGGGCAAACGCTGCTGCCACAGGGCGTTGAATTCATCGAGCACGTACAGATCGGCCTGGTCTTCGTTGATTCGGTAAAACACCTGAATGCAGTCGGGCTGACCCATGGGCAGGAGCAGCGCCAGGTCGTGGTCTTCCAGTGCCATCGGGTCCAGGTGCAGCGGGCTGTAGCTGGCCAATTCTTCGCCGAGGTAATCGACCAGCGCCGGGAGTGTGGCGAGGGCAACATGATTGACCTGCCCGGGCACCAGTTCCAGCACGTGGTAATGCTGCTGGACCTGGATCAGGTAGCGATGATTGAGTTTGCTCAGCAACAGGTTCTGCGCGGTGTCGAGGATTTCTTCGACCCGCCGGGCAATGAACTGCGCGCGGTTGTGGCAGAAACAACGGACTCGCAGCTTTGGCTGCTTTAGCCCGCTGGGCAGCCCGTTGAGGTAATCGCGCAGGCAGTCGAGCAGCGCGTGGGGCCCGTCGAAGCGGTTGACCAGCACTTCGTTCCAGCTGTTGAGTGTGACCTGGTCGAGGGTCAGCACCAGGTTTTCCCTGACGCCGGCGTAACTCAGGGAATCGGTGCGCTCGGTGGTCATCAGGATGTTCAAGTCGCGATGATGTTTGAGCGGGTCGACGCCGACGTTCACCAGAATCAGCACTTCGCTCGGCACGCTGGCGCGCAACAGCGGCTCTTCAGCGACGGTCGTCAGGGGCAGTGCGATGCTCTGTTGCAGGCTGCCGAGCAGGTTGAACAGTTCGAACTCGCTCAGGTCGCTGCTGCCCGGATGCAAAGCCAGGCGGGTGCTGCTGTCGATCACGCCGTTGCGGTGGCACCAGGTCAGCAGTTCGAGCAATTGGCGGCTGCGCTTGATCGGCGCGAAATGTTCCCACTCGTGGGCGGTCAGGCTGCCGTTATACAAACCCCATTGGGTTTGCCCCGATTCCTTTTTGTTCGGCGCCTGCACCAGCGTCAGCGTGTCTTCGGCCAAGTCCGGGGCGATGCCCGGGTTGATGAACTCGACCTTGTCTGCCTTGCGCTCGAAGGCCGCGTACAGCCGTCGACCCAGCACGTTGAGGTCGCGTTTGTTGATCAGGCTGACCGTCTGCTCAGTGCGGGCGAATTGCGTGAGGAAACGGTAGCTGTAATTCAGTTCGTTGACCAAGGCCCGGCGTTCAGCGCTGACCTGGCGGACTTTCCACTGGCTGCGGCTGTCGAGCAGGGCCAATTGGCGATGGTCCCAGTGCCATTCGCGGGCCAGGCGTTCAAGCAACGAGCGTTGCCAGCTCTGGGTGCGATTGCCGCTGCCGGTGAGTTTGCGATTGACCTTCAGGTACAGCGCCCGACGCACCAGCTCCAGGCGCTCCGGCTCGCCACGGCCGATGAGGTATTCCTCGATGCGCCGGTAGACCACGACGTACGGGTCCAGCTCATCGAGGTCCAGTTGATTGGCGAACACGGCGTGCTTGAACCGCAGGCTCAGGCAATGGACCTTGGGGTGTTCGCTGGCGTAGACCTCGGTCAACAGCAGCTTGAGCACCGATTTGTACGGCGATTCGATGCCCTTGAATAACTGCCAGAGCCCGGCGCCGATGAATTCGCCGGGCGGAATGAACGCCAGATGCCCCAGGTCCAGGGTTTCGTCAGCACGAATGAAACGCTTGGACAGCAATGTGTGGGTGTAACGGTCGTAAGCCGATTCTTCGTAAACCGGCACCAGCCACCAGATCGGCGTGCGCCCCGCCAGCCAGATCGCGGTGCGGTAAAACTCGTCCAGTAGCAAATAGTGCTGGGTGGTGCCGCAGTCTTCCGAACTCAGTTGATTGTCCCGCTCGCCCAGGACGAAGCGCGCCGGGTCGATGAGGAAGAAGTGCGCCTCGGCGCCCTGGCTGGCGGCCCAGACTTCGAGCAACTGGCACTTTTTGCGCAGCTCGATGAGCTCGTTTTCGCTCAGGTCCGGTGCGTGACACACCCACACGTCCATGTCGCTCTGGTCGGCCTGCGCCAGAGTGCCAAGACTGCCCATCAGGAACAGGCCGTGAATGGGCCGCGGCGGATTGTTACGGTGGCGGGGTTTGTAGGAAAACGAGCGGGTCAGGCGTTGGGCTTCGGCGAGGGTGTTGGCGTCGGGCTCGTAGTTCGACAACCCGGCAGGCGTGCTGCCCGACACGTAGCCCGGCAACAGCGGATGATTGACGTGGAAGAACAACGGCAGCAGGGTCAACACGCCTTGCTGGCGGGTCGACAGCCCTTCCATGGCACGGACCATGCGGCCGTCGTTGAGCTTCAGAAATCGTGAGCGCAGTTGGCTCAGCACCTTGCGGTCGATTCCTTCGTCCAGGTCGGGGCGGATTTCGTGGGTGCGGGTCATGTCAGCTCAAACCGGCTCGCAGGGCTCGGACGTGGAGGTCTCAGGATGAGGGGCAGTTTAGCGCCTCAATCGCAGGACTTTTTAGCTGATTTTGTTTTTTGGCGTCAGATTTATAACGCCTGGCGACAGCAGGTACCCGAACTGCCCGCGGAAATCCCGTAGCAGGGTTTCCGTGGGCGATGCAGGGGTGTTCAGGCTGTTTCCTGGACGCTCAGAATGGTCAGGAGGGTTTGCACATTTTGCGCGGCGTCACGACCCAGGCTGGTCAGGTAACCGCCATCGGGCTGGTCGATCAGTTCTTTCTCGTACAGGCGTTGGGCGGCGGCAATGGCTTTCGGGGCAGCGGTCTGATGAATTTTCAAACCTTCCTGGGAACTGTCCAGGTTGAAGAGGGCAAGGATTTCCAGTTCGGCAACCAACTCAGGGGTAAGCGACATAAGGACTCCAGACTTTCTAGGAATTGGACGACAGCGCTCCTAAGGTGAGCCCACTCGTGCGCCATGTCCAGTGCTCGCGACAGGGTTTTTTTACCTTTGTAGGAGCGAGGCTTGCCCGCGAAGAACGATGACGCGGTTTTTTGGATAGACCGCGGTGAATCCTTCGCGGGCAAGCTTCGCTCCTACAGGGTTGGGTGTTGGCTTATTTCTTTTCTGGCGGCAGCTCTGGCAATGCGCGCAGGGCGGTTTCGTACCATTCGGTGTTGAACGCGCGGTCTTCTTCGAGGATCGCGTCGATTTCTACCGCCAAAACGTGGGCCATCAGGTTGAGGATTTCTTCACGCTCGTAACCCACCAGGGTCAACTTGTTGAAGGTCGCCTTGGCGGCCGGAGGGTTGTCGCTTTCGATCTGGTTTTCAATGGCTTCGATCAGCGTGTTCTCGGCGAACTCTTCTTCGTCGATCTCGATATCAGTTGGCTCGCTCATGGCAGGCTCCTCAAGTTAAGACGGGCAGTTTACCTGCATTCAGCGCTGTGATGCTGCTGGCGAGAAGCGCCGGGGCGTTCTATAACTGGCGCTGCCAACCCCCTGCACGGCCTGGAGGCTATGTAATGCTCAAGCTTTATGGATTTTCGGTCAGCAACTACTACAACATGGTCAAGCTGGCATTGCTGGAGAAGGGACTGCCGTTCGAAGAAGTCCTGTTTTTCCCCGGGCCGAGCCCCGAGGCGCTGGCGATCAGCCCGCGTGGGAAAGTGCCGGTACTGGGTGTCGAGCAGGGTTTCGTCAACGAAACCAGCGTGATTCTCGAATACCTCGAGCAAAGCCAGACAGGCACGCCGCTGCTGTCGAGCGATCCTTTCGAGCGGTCGCAGGCTTTGGCGCTGGCCAAGGAAATCGAGTTGTACATCGAACTGCCCGCGCGCGCCTGTTATCCCGAAGCGTTTTTCGGCGCGTCGGTGCCGGAGGCGATCAAGGACAAGACCAAGGCTGAGTTGCTGCTGGGTTTTGCGTCGTTGAACCGGCACGGCAAATTCTCCCCGTACGTGGCTGGGGACAGTTTGAGCGTTGCGGATTTGTATTTCCTGTACAGCGTGCCGCTGGCGTGTGCGGTGGCGAAGAAGCTGTTTGACCTGGATGTGTTGGCGCAGATGCCGGCGGCCAGAGCGTTGCTGGAGCGTCTGGAGCAGAACCCGAACGTGCAGCGGATCGCGGCGGACAAGGAAGCGGCGATGCCAGCGTTTATGGCGATGGTCGCGTCCAAGAAGTAGGTGTGGAGCGTCCTTTAGGCCGCTTTCGCGAGTAAGCCCGCTTCCACATTAGACTGATGTGAACACAAAATCTGTGAACACCAGAGATCAAATGTGGGAGCGGGTTTGCTCGCGAAGCTTTTGGCGATTTAGCGGCTGGCGAGCAATGCCTGGCCGCGAGCCACTGCCTGCTTGACCTGCGCCGGCGCAGTGCCACCGATGTGGTCACGGGCATTCACCGAGCCTTCCAGGGTCAGCACTGCGAACACGTCCTGATCGATCTGGTCGCTGAACTTGCGCAGTTCTTCCAGGCTCATTTCCGCCAGGTCCTTGCCGCTTTCCACGCCGTACTTCACGGCATGGCCAACGATTTCGTGGCAGTCACGGAACGGCAGGCCACGGCGCACCAGGTAGTCGGCCAGGTCGGTGGCGGTGGAGAAACCGCGCAGGGCCGCTTCGCGCATCATCGCGTGCTTGGGTTTGATCGCCGGGATCATGTCGGCAAAGGCGCGCAGCGAGTCGCGCAAGGTGTCGGCGGCGTCGAACAGCGGTTCCTTGTCTTCCTGGTTGTCCTTGTTGTAGGCCAATGGCTGGCCTTTCATCAGGGTCAGCAGGCCCATCAGCGCGCCGAATACACGGCCGGTCTTGCCGCGAACCAGCTCCGGCACGTCCGGGTTTTTCTTTTGCGGCATGATCGAGCTGCCGGTGCAGAAACGGTCCGGCAGATCGATGAACTGGAACTGCGCGCTGGTCCACAGCACCAGCTCTTCGGAGAAGCGCGACAAGTGCATCATCGCGATGCTCGCGGCCGAGCAGAATTCGATAGCGAAGTCACGATCGGAGACGTTGTCCAGCGAGTTGCCGCCCACGGCATCGAAGCCCAGCAGCTGCGCGGTGAATTCGCGGTCGATCGGGTACGTGGTGCCCGCCAGCGCGGCGCTGCCCAACGGCATGCGGTTGGTGCGCTTGCGGCAGTCGACCAGGCGCTCGTAGTCGCGGCTGAGCATTTCGAACCAGGCCAGCATGTGGTGCCCGAAAGTCACTGGCTGCGCGGTTTGCAGGTGGGTGAAGCCCGGCATGATGCTGCCGGCTTCGCGCTCGGCTTGCTCCAGCAGGCCTTTTTGCAGGCGGGTGATTTCGCTCAGGATCAGGTCGATCTCGTCACGCAGCCACAGGCGGATGTCGGTGGCGACCTGGTCGTTACGGCTGCGGCCGGTGTGCAGTTTTTTACCGGTCACGCCGATGCGGTCGGTCAGGCGCGCCTCGATGTTCATGTGCACGTCTTCGAGGTCGATGCGCCAGTCGAACTGGCCGGCCTCGATTTCACCCTGGATGGTCTTCAGGCCATCGGTAATGCTGTCGCGCTCGGCATCGGTCAGCACGCCGACCTTGGCCAGCATGGTGGCGTGGGCGATCGAGCCCATGATGTCGTGGCGATACAGGCGCTGGTCGAAAGTGACGGAGGCGGTGAAGCGGGCGACGAAGGCGTCGACGGGCTCACTGAAGCGGCCGCCCCAGGACTGATTGGTCTTGTCAGTGCTCATGAATTCGCTCGTATCGGTTGAAGAAAGATGGCGTTGAAAGCTGTCGCGGATAATAACAGGGATGCCAATCCTGTCGCTGACACTGGTCGATACGTTTTTTTCTCATGGCACGACCCATACTCGGGGCAAGACTTGGCGCAATTGCGCAACGATATTTTTCAATTGAGCAATATCGTCCCGGCAACCGTCTACAGTTGGACAGTAGGATCAGCGCACTTCTTGACGCTGCAGCTGACTATAAGAAGAGGGGTGTTCGTATTGTGTATCAGCAAACCCTACGGCGATGCCTCGCAATTGCGGGCCTGGGCCGCCAAACGCCCGGCAGATGAAAATTTAGCCGCCCGACCAGCGGCACTTTTTGGCCTTCGCGCTAGTCTTAGCGTGGATCGCGGTGACGGACGTCACTTCACCTGTCTACGCTATCCTTGTGCGAGACTCACGCAGGAATCCAGCGCAATATGAATGTCCTGATCGTTGATGACGAACCCCTTGCCCGCGAGCGCCTGAGCCGAATGGTCGGCGAACTCGAGGGATACAGTGTCCTGGAGCCCAGCGCCACGAACGGCGAAGAGGCGTTGGCACTGATCGACAGCCACAAGCCGGATATCGTATTGCTCGATATCCGCATGCCAGGCCTCGACGGCCTGCAAGTGGCTGCACGGTTATGCGAACGCGAAACCCCGCCCGCCGTAGTGTTTTGCACCGGACCCGATGAATTTGCCGTGGAAGCCTTACAGGCCAGCGCCGTAGGCTATCTGGTGAAACCTGTGCGTACAGAACATCTACACGAAGCGTTAAAGAAAGCCGAGCGGCCCAACCGCGTCCAGCTCGCCGCCCTGACCCGCCCTGCCGCCGAAAGTGGCAGCGGCCCACGAAGTCATATCAGCGCCCGAACCCGTAAAGGCATCGAACTGATCCCATTGGGTCAGGTGGTCTACTTCATTGCCGATCACAAATACGTGACCCTGCGCCACGAAGGCGGCGAAGTGTTGCTGGATGAACCGCTCAAGGCCCTTGAAGATGAATTCGGCGACCGATTCGTGCGCATCCACCGCAACGCACTGGTCGCCCGCGAGCGCATCGAACGCCTGCAACGCACGCCTCTGGGGCATTTCCAGCTGTTCCTCAAAGGCTTGAACGGCGACGCGTTGATCGTCAGCCGCCGCCATGTGGCCGGTGTGCGCAAGATGATGCAGCAGCTTTAATTCGCCGTTCGCTGCGGATTTCACACCCGATTGCCGGACATCCGGGGCCAGGGAGGCCAAGCAGTATCTGATACAAGTCAAAGTGGATTTGGCTGAGCTGTTATTATCCGTCATATCTATTCAGTACGGATTGATCCATGTCCTCTCGCGAAATCCGCATCGCCACCCGTAAAAGTGCGCTCGCCCTGTGGCAGGCCGAGTACGTCAAAGCCCGTCTGGAAGAGGCCCATCCCGGTCTGCTCGTGACGTTGGTGCCCATGGTCAGTCGCGGCGACAAGTTGCTCGACTCGCCGCTGTCGAAAATCGGCGGCAAGGGCCTGTTCGTCAAGGAGCTGGAAACGGCGCTGCTGGAAAACGAAGCCGACATCGCCGTGCACTCCATGAAAGACGTGCCGATGGACTTCCCCGAGGGGCTCGGTCTGTTCTGTATCTGCGAGCGCGAAGACCCGCGTGATGCGTTCGTCTCCAATACCTATGCAAGCCTGGATGAATTGCCGCCAGGCAGCATCGTCGGCACCTCCAGCCTGCGCCGCCAGGCGCAATTGCTGACCCGTCGCCCGGACCTGGAAATCCGCTTCCTGCGCGGCAACGTCAACACGCGCCTGGCCAAGCTCGATGCCGGCGAATACGACGCCATCATCCTCGCCGCCGCTGGCCTGATTCGTCTTGGCTTTGAAGATCGCATCAGCTCGGCCATCAGCGTCGACGACAGTCTGCCGGCCGGTGGCCAGGGCGCGGTGGGTATCGAATGCCGCAGCGTCGACAGTGAAATCCACGCATTGCTGGCGCCGCTGCATCACCAGGACACCGCCACCCGCGTCACTGCCGAACGCGCGCTCAACAAACATTTGAATGGCGGCTGCCAAGTGCCGATCGCCTGCTACGCCGTGCTTGAAGGCGAGCAGATCTGGTTGCGCGGTCTGGTGGGTGATCCGAGCGGCGGCCTGCTGCTCAGCGCCGAAGCCCGCGCGCCGCGCAGCGATGCCGAAGCCTTGGGTGTGCGAGTGGCCGAGGACCTTCTGGGTCAAGGCGCCAACGACATTCTCAAGGCGGTCTACGGCGAGGCAGGTCACGAGTGACTGGCTGGCGCCTGCTGCTGACGCGTCCTGCGGAAGAGTCGGCGGCGCTAACCGGTGTGTTGGCCGAGCAGGGGGTTTTCAGCAGTAGCTTGCCGCTTTTGGACATAGCGCCGATCCCGGCCTCTGACACAATGCGTGAAGTGATTCAGGGTCTGGATCGCTACTGCGCGGTGATCGTGGTCAGCAAGCCGGCCGCGAGGATTGGCGTCGATCTGCTCAGGCAATATTGGCCGCAGCCACCGGCTCTGAAGTGGTTCAGCGTGGGCGCGGCGACCGCACAGATTCTCGAAGATCACGGCTTGGAGGTGAGCTTCCCGGCGGAAGGGGATGACAGCGAAGCCTTGCTTGAACTTCCTCAGCTGCGCGAGGCTATCGCCCGACGCGATCCACGCGTGCTGATCCTGCGCGGGGAGGGCGGGCGCGAGTTGCTGGCTGAGCGTTTGCGCGAGCTTGGTGCTAGTGTCGAGTATCTGGAACTGTACCGCCGCGAGTTGCCACAGTACCCGCCAGCGACGCTACCCGAGCGGATCCAGGCGGAACGCTTGAACGGGCTGGTGGTCAGCAGTGGACAGGGTTTTGAGCACCTGCACCAATTGGCCGGCGATGCCTGGCCGATACTGGCGCGGTTGCCGTTGTTTGTTCCAAGCCCCAGGGTCGCCGAGCTGGCACGTGCCGCCGGGGCCCAAACAGTTGTGGATTGTCGTGGCGCGAGTGCCACGGCTTTGCTGACGGCGTTACGGGAGCATCCCGAACCCGTTCTCTAATGCAAAGGATGGATACGTGAGCGAAACAGCCTTGCCTAAAGATGACGTCCAGCCCGTGCTTGATGCGCCGGTTGAAGCACCGGTTGAAACCGCGCCACCTGCTGCCGAGCAGCGCCGAGGCAATGGGCTGGCAATCGTCGCGCTGTTGCTCGGCGCTGCCGGTGTTGCCGTCGGCGGTTGGGGTGTCTGGCAGGTCCGTCACCTGCAAGCCAATACCCAGCAGCAGTTGAGTCAGGTCCAGGCATTGAACGATCAGGCGCAGGACCTGAAGCTCAATGAACAGCGCCTGACCGCTCGCCTCGAACAAATGCCAGCCGCCGACGTGCTCGACGCGCGCAGTCGTTTGGTCACGCAACTTCAAGGCGATCAACAGCGCTTGAATCAACGTCTGGAAACCGTCCTCGGTGCCAGCCGCAAAGACTGGCGTCTGGCCGAAGCCGAGCACTTGCTGCGCCTGGCCAGCCTGCGACTTTCTGCGTTGCAGGACATCAGCAGCGCCCAGGCCCTGGTGCAGGGCGCCGATGAAATTCTCCGTGAACAGAACGATCCGGGTTCCTTTGCCGCTCGCGAGCAAGTGGCCAAAACCCTGGTAGCGTTGCGCAGCACCGAACAGCCGGATCGCACCGGATTGTTCCTGCGCCTGGGCGCGCTGCGCGATCAGGTCATCAGCCTCACCGAGCTGGCGCCCGAGTACAAAGACCGTGGCGAATCCTTGCTGGGCCTGACGGCCGATGGCGACGGCGCCAGTCGCTGGTCGCAGTGGTGGGATCAGGTCTCGCGCTACATTCGCATCGACTTCAATGCCGACAAGAATGTTCGTCCATTGTTGGCCGGGCAGAGCCTGAGCCAGGTGCGCCTGGCCCTGAGCCTGGCGCTGGAACAAGCGCAGTGGGCCGCGCTCAATGGCCAGCCCGCCGTTTACACCCAGGCACTGGCTGAAGCACGGGATGTGCTCAAGGGCAACTTCAACCCGGACAACCCGCAGAGCAAAGTGATGCTCGAGCAGGTTGGCGAGTTGAGCAAGCAACCGGTCACCGTCGTCACGCCGGATCTGACCGCCACGCTGAGCGCGGTCCAGGGCTATCTGGAGCGACGTAACGTCAACGCCGAGGACTCGATCAAGCCGCTGCCGAAACCTGACGCGAGCACCGCGCAGGAGGCGACGCCATGAAACGCCTTTATGTGATCGTGTTCCTGGTGATTGCTGCCGCCGCCGCGTTGGGTCTGGCGATTGCCGAGCATTCCGGCTACGTGCTGATCGCCTACAAGAGCTTCCGTTTCGAATCGAGCCTGTGGGCAACCCTGGCGTTGGTGGCGGTGCTCTGGCTGGTGTTCTGGGGCATCAAGGCGCTGGTCGAACTGGTGACGACGTCCAGCGGCGTGGTCAATCCCTGGTCGCGACGCAATCGTAGCCGTCGGGTGCAAGTGGCAATCGAACACGGTCAGCTGGATCTTGCGGAGGGGCGCTGGGCCAGTGCGCAGCGTCATCTGCATCGGGCTGCCGAAGCCGAGCGACAGCCGTTGCTGTACTACCTCGGCGCTGCCCGCGCGGCGAACGAACAAGGTCATTACGAAGAAAGCGACAACCTGCTGGAGCGCGCTCTCGAGCGTCAGCCCCAGGCCGAGTTGGCGATCGCCTTGAGCCACGCACAGTTGCAGACAGACCGTGGCGACACCGACGGCGCCCTGGCGACCCTGCAAGTCATGCACGAGCGTCATCCTCATAACGTCCAGACCCTGCGCCAGTTGCAGCGCCTGCATCAACAGCGCGGCGACTGGTCGGCAGTGATTCGCCTGTTGCCGGAGCTGCGCAAGGACAAGGTGTTGCCGCCGGCGGAACTGGCCGAACTGGAGCGCCGGGCCTGGGGTGAGAACCTGTCCCTGGCAGCGCATCAGGAAGAGGACGGAACGGTCGGTTTGCAATCGCTCAACCGCGCCTGGCAACAGCTCACCTCGGCTCAGCGCCAGGAACCTCAACTGGTGCTTGCCTATGCCGAGCAACTGCGGCAACTGGGGGCTCAGGTCGAGGCTGAAGACGTTCTGCGTACGGCGCTCAAGCGCAAGTACGATAGCCACCTGGCGCGACTTTACGGGTTGGTTCGCGGCAGCGACCCGGCACGTCAACTGCACACCGCCGAAGGCTGGCTCAAGGACCACCCAGCCGATCCGAGCCTGCTGTTGACCCTGGGCCGCTTGTGTCTGCAAAGCAGCCTGTGGGGCAAGGCCCGAGATTATCTGGAAAGCAGCCTGCGCGTGCAGCGCAACCCGGAAGCCTGCGCGGAACTGGCACGGCTGTTGGCCCAATTGGGCGACACCGAGCGCAGTAATCAGCTATTCCAGGAAGGGCTGGGCTTGCTGGACGAGCGCCTGCTGGCGGCCCCATTGCCGGTTCCCGTCCACGCCTGACGACCGTCGCTCTGTAGCAGCCTGCGTCCGGCTGCGCAGCAGTCGCAAGTCCAGTCCGCTCGGTGTTTCAGGTAGATCAAACTAGTAGGATTGGCGACTGCTTCGCAGCCGAACACAGCCTTCGGCCGCTGCTACATGAGCGGGGTTCGCAAGGGGTGTGCACAGCGTCGAAATTCGTGGGGTTTTGACCGTCCTATATCCTCGTCGGAGACGTCCTACAGAGGACTACATCTGATCCTCTCGCTTCTGTCGGGAATTCCCTACATCGCTGTTGAAGTGTCCCTGCTGGCCCGCCTTGAAAGGCTGGCGCACTTTCCTCTACCGTAACCACTTGTCTCTACTGGTACGGAAAAGCCATGTCTTTGGCCTGCTCACGCTCCTTGTTTTTCATGGTTTTCATTGCGGGTGCCCTGGTCCTGGGCATTTCCTATTACCTGGAATATGCGGTCGGCCTCAAACCTTGCGGGTTGTGCCTGCTGCAACGCTTTTTCCTGGCGCTGCTCGTCGGTGTCTGCCTGCTGGCGTCGGTGCATGGTCCCGGTCGACTCGGCTCATTCCTGTATTGGCTGCTCGGCCTGTTCTGCAGCCTGGCAGGTACCGTCACGGCGTGGCGGCAGGTGTTGCTGCAGAGCGATTCGATGGCGCAGCTGTCGACCTGTTCGCCCCATCTGACGGAGGTGTTCGCCAATACGCCGTGGGAATTCATCGCGCGGCAACTGTACGAAGGCACCGCGGACTGTTCGCAGGTTTCATGGACGCTGTTCGACCTGAGCATCCCGGAGTGGAGTCTGCTGTTCTTCGTCGCGATGATGATCGTGGGAGCTTATCAGTTGCTGCGCGTGGTCTGGATCGCCTGTCAGCGACCGCTCAGCGGCGAGTCGTCGCACCGGGTGTTGGCGGGTGATTAAACACTTGTATGAACTTTATCTCCTGCGTACCTTGAAGGCATTGTCGCGCGGGCATAATCTGGCCCGCACGTGTCATTGGAATTATGTTGCTCGAATGACGCTCTGCCTGGCCGATACTTGACCTTCAAGTGTGCGACAGGTGTAGGGCAGCATGACCCACAAGGGAAGAGAGATCACCATGCTCGAAAGTTGTCAGAATGCTCAGGAACGTTGGGGTGGAGTGCATCTGCTGATCGATCGCTGGTTGCAGGAGCGTCACGAACTGGTTCGGGCCTACGATGCTCTCGGCGCCAAGCCTGAGGCACTGGGCGCAGACCGAAAACCTTTGCAGGAATTCTGCGGAGTGTTGGTCGATTACGTGTCTGCCGGACACTTCGAGATCTACGAACAGCTGACTGGCGAAGCCAAGGCGTTTGGCGACACTCGCGGGTTGGAGCTGGCCGAGACGATCTATCCGCGCATCGACGTCATCACCGAGAAGCTGCTCGCGTTCAATGACCTGTGTGATGCCGGCAAATGCGTCGCAGAGAAATTCAAGGAGCTGGGTGGCCTGTTGCATGAACGCTTCGAACTGGAAGACTGCCTGATCGAAGTGCTGCATACCGCTCACAAGGAAGAAGATTCGGTTCAAGCCTGAACCGTCTCCCCGCAAGACCCGCTTCCTGCAGGAAGCTAAAAACGGTGCGCATTGCGCGCCGTTTTTCGTTTGTGCTGTTCAGCCGGTGGCGCCGCGCAATTCGACTTCGAATACCAGCGGCGTGAACGGCTCGATCAAGTCGCCGGCTCCGTCGGCGCCATAGGCTTGGGCCGATGGAATCACCAGCCGCCATTTCGCACCGACCGGCATGTTTTGCAGTGCGCTGCGCCATCCGCTGATCACACTGTCGAGGCTGAACCACTGCGGCTGAGTGTTCTGATCGAACACCGTGCCGTCGGGAAGGCGACCGATATACAGCACCTGGACTTTTCCGTTCGGGCCGGCTTTCGCGCCGTTACCGGGAGCCAGCTCCGTCAGTAGTATTCCATCGGCCAGTTCTCGAACGCCGGGTTTGGCTTTTTCCTCAGCGAGAAAACGCCGCTCTTTTTCCAGGGCTGCTTCGCTCTGTGGCATGGCCGGTTGCAAGGCAACCTGAGCTTCGTGCTCATTCAGAATCTGTTCGATCCGCTCATCTTTCAGCGCCAGGGGTTTGCCTTGATAGGCTTGTTGCAGACCTTCCACCAGCGCTTTCAGTTGCAGGTCGGGAACCTCCTGACGCAAGCGTTCACCGAGGCTGGCGCCCAGGCTGTAAGCAAGATCGTGAGCGTCATTTTCGTTGGTTTTTTCGGCGGCCTGGACCGCGGAAAAAAACACGCACAGCGATAAAAAAAGGTAACGCGACATGGGCACTCTCCGGCCTGAGATGCGGCGGATTATGCCAGTGTGAATGGGCTCAAAGGTGAACTGGTTTTCGCACCTGCGCAGAAGAATTTCAATCCGTTGCAACGCAGCGCTTTGGATACTGTCAACATGCCCTAGCGGCGGTAGCAGCAGAGGTCTAGTATGAGCCGCACCCACGTCAGCCAGGAGGTAAACCATGTCGGCCACCAAGAAGCCTGTAAATACCCCGTTGCACTTACTCCAACAACTCTCGGGCAGCTTGCTCGAGCACTTGGAAACCGCTTGTTCGCAAGCCTTGGCTGATGCTGAAAAATTGCTCGCCAAACTGGAAAAGCAGCGCGGAAAAGCACAGGAGAAATTGCACAAATCCCGTACCAAATTGCAGGACGCTGCGGCGGCCGGCAAGGCCAAGGCTCAGACCAAAGCCAAGGGTGCGGTCAAAGAGCTTGAGGACCTTCTCGATGCCCTCAAGGATCGTCAATCCGAAACGCGCAGCTACATTCTGCAACTCAAGCGCGATGCTCAAGAAAGCCTGAAACTGGCCCAGGGCGTCGGTCGTGTACAAGAGGCTGTCGGCAAGGCGTTGTCCCTGCGTTCGGCCAAGCCTGCTGCGGCCCCTGCCAAGAAAGCCGCGGCCAAACCAGCCGCTGCAAAAGCACCGGCCAAGCCTACTGCCAAAGCACCGGTGAAAGCCGCAGCCAAGCCAGCAGCAAAACCTGCGGCGAGAAAACCAGTCGCTGCCAGCGCTGCGAAAGCGGCTGCTAAAACGACGGCTGCCAAGCCTGCCGCCGCCAAGCCAGCCACTGCAAAAACGGCTGCTGCAAAACCAGCCGTGGCAAAAGCTGCCGCTGCCAAACCAGCTGCCAAACCAGCAGCTAAACCCGCTGCAAAAACGGCCGCTAAACCTGCAGTCAAACCCGCTGCCAAAACCGCTGCGGCGAAACCTGCAGCCAAGCCAGCTGCCAAACCTGCCGCGGCTAAAGCGGCTGCAAAACCAGCAGCCAAACCAGCTGCCAAAACCGCTGCGGCGAAACCTGCTACCAAGCCGGCTGCCAAACCTGTCGCGGCTAAAGCTGCTGTAAAACCAGCTGCAAAACCAGCTGCAAAACCAGCTGCAAAACCAGCGGTAAAAACGGCTGCAAAACCAGCCGCTAAACCGGCAGCAAAACCTGCTGCAGCAAAACCTGCCGCTGCTGCCAAGCCGGCCACCGCCAGCGCTGCAAAACCTGCCGCAGCCAAGCCGGCCACCGCGCCAGTTGCCAAGCCAGCCAACCCGGCTCCGGCGGCAACATCCGCTTTAGCGGCCGCCACCTCGACAGCCACGCCAGCGCCAACGCCGGCCGCCGCGTCGATCGCAGCAACCACCCCAACCAGCGCTTCCTAAGTGCCGGTTGCCGCGACGCGCAGCTGAAGCAGCGCGTCGCGGTGCAGGTGGACGGCGCCCGCCGTCACACCTTCCAGCCAGGCCGAGAGATCGGTCGCGTCACCCTGCGGCCAACTCTGTGCCGATCGCTCCAGCCGCAACAACAGATGCCGCTCGGCTTCCAGTTCCAGTGTCTTCACTTGCTCACGTAACGTATTCAGTTCGGCATCTTCGGTCGCGACGGCTTTCCATTGCATGCGCAAGGCTCGCAGTGGTCGAACGACATCGGCGTCCCAAGGCTCGGCAACGGTGCGAAGTAGCTGCAAGCGTTGTTCGTTGCAGGCCACGCCACGCTGTCCCAGCCACAATCCACACAGCAGCAGGCAGACATTGCTGCCCGCCGACTGCAATTGCAGGCACGCGTGTTCAACACCGGGACGGGCGTAAGTGGTCAGGGAAAAGCTCCACAGGTCAGAGGACATAGTGCTACTCGCGCCAGTTGCGAGCGAAGCTGGTAGACTCCGCCGCCATTATGATTCGACTTCAGAACCTGACTTTACAGCGTGGCCCGCAACGTCTGCTAGAAGACGCCGAGCTGACCCTGCACGCCGGCCACAAAGCCGGCCTCATCGGTGCCAACGGCGCCGGCAAATCGAGCCTGTTCGCCTTGCTTCTGGGCGACCTGCACCCGGACTCGGGTGATTGCTTCTTGCCGGCGGACTGGCGCATCGCCCACATGCGCCAGGAGATCGACACCCTCGATCGCATCGCGGTCGACTACGTGCTCGATGGCGACCTGCGCCTGCGCGAGGTGCAACGCGACCTCGCCGCAGCCGAAGCGGCCCACGACGGTGCCGCTCAGGCCCGCCTGCACGCCGAACTCGACAGCGCCGACGGTTACACCGCCGACGCCCGGGCGCGCAAGCTGCTGGCTGGCCTTGGGTTCACCAACGATCAGATGGACCGTCAGGTCGGAGATTTCTCCGGTGGCTGGCGGATGCGTCTGAACCTGGCGCAGGCATTGATGTGCCCTTCAGACTTGTTGCTGCTCGACGAACCGACCAACCACTTGGACCTCGACGCCATCATCTGGCTCGAAGAATGGCTTAAGAGTTACCCCGGCACCTTGATGCTGATTTCCCACGACCGGGACTTCCTCGATGCCGTGGTCGATCACGTGGCCCACGTCGATCAGCGCAAGATCACCCTCTATCGCGGTGGCTACAGCGCCTTCGAACGTGCCCGCGCCGAACGCCTGGCCCAGCAACAACAGGCCTACGAGAAGCAGCAGGCGCAACGTGCGCACATGGAAAGCTACATCGCCCGCTTCAAGGCCCAAGCTACCAAGGCCCGCCAGGCCCAGAGCCGGATCAAGGCGCTGGAGCGGATGGAAGAGCTGTCCGCCGCCCACGTCGATTCGCCGTTCGACTTCGTTTTCCGCGAGTCGCACAAAATCTCCAGCCCGTTGATTGATATCTCCGACGCTCGACTGGGTTATGGCGAGCGAGCCGTGCTGGAGAAGGTCAAGCTGCAACTGACCCCTGGCGCGCGCATCGGCTTGCTCGGCCCCAACGGTGCCGGTAAGTCGACCCTGATCAAAAACCTCGCCGGTGAACTCGAGCCGTTGTCCGGCCGCCTGACCCGTGGCGAAAACACCGTGGTCGGCTACTTCGCCCAGCATCAGCTCGACTCACTCGATTCCAAGGCCAGCCCGTTGCTGCACATGCAGCGCCTGGCGCCGACCGAGCGCGAGCAGACCCTGCGCGACTTCCTCGGCGGTTTCGACTTCCGTGGTGCGCGGATCGACGAGCCGGTGCTGAATTTCTCCGGTGGCGAGAAAGCGCGACTGGCCCTGGCGTTGATCGCCTGGGGCCGGCCGAACCTGTTGCTGCTCGACGAACCGACCAACCACTTGGACCTGGAAATGCGCCTGGCGCTGACCATGGCCCTGCAGGAATTCAGCGGTGCGGTGCTGGTGGTCTCCCACGATCGCCATTTGCTCAAGAGCACCACCGACAATTTCTATCTGGTGGCGGACGGCAAGGTCGAGGAGTTCGACGGCGACCTGGAAGACTACACCCGTTGGCTGGTCGACTATCGTCAGCGCAATGCGCCGGTGAGCAACACGCCGGTCAATCCGGACAAGACCGACAAGAAAGCCCAGCGCCAGGCCGCCGCTGCGTTGCGTCAGCAACTGGCGCCGCACAAGCGCGAGGCCGACAAGCTCGAAGCCGAGCTCGGCAAGCTGCACGAGAAGCTGGCGAAGATCGATGCCAGCCTTGGCGACAGCGACATTTACGAACCGGCGCGCAAGAACGATCTGCGTGATCTGCTGGCCGAACAGGCCAAGTTGAAGGTCCGTGAAGCCGAACTGGAAGAAGCCTGGATGGAAGCGCTGGAACTGCTTGAAAGCATGCAGGCGGAGCTGGAGGCGTTGTCCTGATGGAAGCGTTCCGGTTGCCATTGCCCGCCGTGTGGGTCGAGCCGATCTGGCTCGTCGCGCAAATCCTGCTGATTCTGTTGGCCGGTTACTTCGCCCAGCGCTGCGTCGCCAAATGCCTGACCCGCCTGGGCGAGCGCTATCCGTTTCCGCCGCAGTTGCTGATGCCGCTGCGCGGTGGCCTGCGCTGGCTGATCATGGGCAGCGCGCTGATCTTCGTGCTGGAACGTCTCGGGGTTTCAGCGACGGTGCTCTGGACGGCCTTGTCCGGTTTTGTCGCGGTGGCGGCGGTGGCATTTTTTGCCATGTGGAGCGTGCTCTCCAATCTGCTCTGCGCGATCCTGATCTTCACTGTCGGCCCGTTCCGCCTCGGCGACGTGGTCGAATTGGTGGACACCACCGACAAGCCCGGCGTCAAAGGTCGGGTGGTGGCGATCAACCTGCTCTACACCACGTTGATCGAGGCCGAAGAGCTCGGCACCGGCAGCGCCATGGTGCAAGTGCCCAACAGCCTGTTCTTCCAGCGTTCGGTTCGGCGGTGGCGCGGCACGGATATGTTTCCGTCCAGCGGGTTTGAAAAGTAAGCCCTCTGTTGCCTGACAGACCGCCATCGCGAGCAGGCTCGCTCCCACAGTTGACCGCGATCTACTGAGTGACGCGGTCCAATGTGGGAGCGGGCTTGCTCGCGATGGCGGTCTGTCAGGCGATGAGCCCTTCATGCCGTAAACGCTTGTCGAAAGTCGCCATGGCCGACAAAAAATCGGTAGTCATCCGCCCAAAGCCGCATTAGCTTAGACGTCTGTCAGGAGTCTGAGTCGAGGTGTGCAATGGAGCTTCAAACATGGCTGGCGTTTTTTGCCGCCTGCTGGGTGATCAGCTTATCCCCCGGTGCCGGCGCCATCGCGTCGATGTCCAGCGGTCTGCAATATGGTTTCTGGCGCGGTTACTGGAACGCCCTGGGCCTGCAATTGGGCCTGGCAGTGCAGATTGCGATTGTCGGCGCCGGTGTTGGCGCGATTCTCACGGCTTCGGCCACCGCCTTCTACGCAATCAAATGGTTCGGCGTGGCGTACCTGGTTTACCTCGCGATCAAACAATGGCGTGCGCTGCCCAGCGACATGAGCGATGACGCGGCGGTGCGTCAGATTGGCAAGCCAATGGCCCTGGTGTTCCGTGGTTTCCTGGTGAACATCAGCAACCCCAAGGCATTGGTGTTCATGCTGGCCGTATTGCCGCAGTTCATCGACCCGCACGCGCCGCTGCTGGTTCAGTACCTGATCATCGGTGTGACCATGGTCTGCGTTGACCTGATCGTCATGGCCGGCTACACCGGGCTGGCGTCGAAAGTGCTGCGCCTGTTGCGTACGCCAAAGCAGCAAAAACGCATGAACCGCACCTTTGCCGGGCTGTTCATTGGCGCGGCGGCCTTCATGGCGACGCTGCGCAAAGCGACGATGTAAAACCGTCAGCCACAAAAAAGGCGACCTCTACCGGTCGCCTTATCGTTCCCACGCTCTGAACGATTATCAGCGCAGAATAACCGGCGCTGTATCCTGCGGCAGGTTGTTGCGCTGCGGGGCTTGCCCCGGCTGCTCGTAACCGCCGCCGCCAAGCTGTTGGCTCAGTTGCGCAGCCACGTCTTCGCCCAACGCTTTGGACACATCACGCACCACCCGCGGGCGGTTCAGCGACACCTTGATATCCCGGCCATTCAGCAATTTGGTGTCCTGGCCTTCGCCCATCGCCGTGAACGCCGAGGTGATTTCGAACGTCCTGGTGTTGATCAGGCTGAAATCCGCCACAAGGGTCAAAGCCAGCACTGCCGAATAGCTGTCGGTATTGGCCAGTTCATTGATGTCGCGGGTGAAGTCGATGTCCGACACGGTACCGAACAGCACGTAATCCGCGCCCTTGAAGTTGCCGGCCTTGATCCGCTTGATCACATCATAGATGTCACCCTTGGACGAAGCGGTGTAAGGCGTGCCCTGAATCAGCTGGAACATACCGGTGCGCAGGATTTCACCCTTGATGTCGCCGGTGAATTTACGCAACTCGGTCTGCTCGATGTAGCTGGTCGTGGCTTCGATCTCGTTGTAGTTCGACGAGCCGCTGGCGCCGTAGTAGCTGTGGTTGTAGTTGTTCTGGGCCGAAACGATGTGGATGTACTGCTCCACCCGCTCCTGATACGCCAGGTCGGTCACTGCAACTTTCGGCGCCGCCTGCACGCTGAACGCGCAAGCCAGGGCCATGATGCCAATCCATGCGCGCATCGATTAACGCTCCGTGGTTTTGCGGATCTCTTTTTCGTCCATCCACTCGGCCAGACCGCTTTCAACGTCGATCAATTGCAGGCTGAATTTGTAGAAGACGTCCTTGTAGTCGCTGCTGCGCTTGACGATCGAGCTGATCGAACCTTCAAGACGGTATTGGGCAGCGATCATGTTGCCAGTCTTGGCCACCGTGCTCTTCTTGTACAGGCCGCTCTGGTTCTGCAGTTTGAGCTGGTCGACCTGGCTTTGCATCGCGGTATTGTCGCTGGCGAAACGGGCCACGCCCGTCTTCATCAGCTGAGTCTTGATGCTGGTGGTGATTTCGCGGGTGTCGATGTATTCGCTGGTCTTGTTCTTCACGTCGTAGACCTGAACCACCGGACGGCCGTGCAGGATGCCGGACTGGGCCAGGGAGCGGGTCATCGACTCGGCGATCATCTGCAGGTCGGTGGAACCGAACTCGTTGGTCACGGTTTCCACCGCCTTGGTGTCGCCGTAACTGATATTTTTGCTTCCCAGCGTTGGCGAAGTATTGGCGCAACCGCTGGCCAGAAGGGCCACCACGGCGATGAACGAAAAGCGTGCAAACATGGGAATGCTCTCTAGAACTGAACGAATAGGGTGTCAGGCTTAAGGCGTTTTGATTTCGAGACGGAAATCCACGGCTTTGGCCGTTGGCGCAATCGCCTGGATAAAGCTGGTCTGCTCGCCGTACATCAGCTGGCTCTTCCAGACTTCCTCTTCGGCGACGGGAAAGCCTTCAGGGCCGAGCCAGGCAAAGCGGTAGTAGAAGATTTTGTTGTTGTAGCTGGTGTTGCTCAGCTGCACATTGGCCGTCATGAAGCCGTTTTCCCGGGCGACGCGCATGGCGCCGACCACGATGTTCTTGAGCTTGCCCATGGCCACGACCTTGCTGGCAGCAGTGCCTGGCTCGGGTGGCGGCGGGGTGGCGCAGCCGGCCAGCAAGGCCAGGGCGACGACAGCGATGAGTTTGAAGCGCATGTAAAGACTCCGTTCTTAAGGTTTGAGGCTGGCGACAGCGGTCGGGTTGGCGCTCGGGATCACGTGCGCGGCCAGGCCACTGGCGAACACCTGATTGCCCACGGCGCGCAGGCTGACCACCTGGTAACGCTGATCGATGGTGACCTTGACCACCGAACCGCCCACGGCGCTCGGCAGCGTGACTTGGTGCTCGCCTTTCTTCAAGCGCAGACGCACCACTTGGGTGTTGTCCGGCAGGGTGCGCCATGTACGGGTATCGGCACCTTCGAGCACGGCTGAAGTGATACCGACCGCCAGGCCCGCCAGCGGGTTGGTTTCATTGATCTGCTTCTGCGCCACGCCACGGGTGATCGCCCGCACGGTGGTGCGCACGATGATCCCTGGCATGTCGTCACGCAATGCGCGGCGAGACATGGCGGTGGTGCTGTTGAGTTGCGTCAGGTTGAGCTGCTGGCCGTCCACGCCGATCTGGGCGAAAGTCGCGGTGGAGGCGTCAGCCTTGATGATCGGGAACGACAGTGGGGTGATCACCACGTTGTTGCTGATCGGCAACGGCAGCGGAATGCGGATCGAATCACGCGCCGGTGCCAGACCGCTTTGCACGACAATCAGGATGTCGCTGTCTTCTTCCTTGCCACTTGGCTTGTCGAGGTTAACCAGTGCCTGTTCCAGCAGCGGAGTGTTGGGGCGCAGCTCGGCGGCTTTGCGATAACCCGGTGCGGCCAGGCCTTTTTCGCCCAGGGCCTCATACACAAACCCGGACAGGTAATGGCTGAACGCACTCTGGTAGCTGTTTTTCAGGCCAACCACTTCTGGCGCATCAAGGCTGGCGACCGGGTAACCCTGCAAATCCTTGTACTGGGTTTTGACGCCTTCTTTCTCGGCTTGCTCTTCGCTCTTGAGATATTCCTTGTCGCGCAGCTCAGCGATCAGCGCTTCTCGTTCGTGAGTCTTCTTGATGGCGGTGCGCGCACCGTCGAAGTCGTTCACCGCCAGCAGGTTGAGCGCCATTTGCGTGGTCAGCATGACTTTTTCATAGTCATAACCTTCGTAGCGACGGACTTTGTCGTTGACCACGAAACTGCCGAATTGGGCGAGGTACTTGCCGGTGTCCAGCTTGACCGAATCCTCCCACTTGCCCACCACTTGATCGGCGCTGCTCCAGGCATTCTGGCTGCCGGACAAATCACCCTTGGCGCGCAGCAGTTCACCTTTCTCAAAGTAATAGAGCAGGTCTTTGTCTGCGCCGGTGTTGTTCTTTTCCAGCAGGGTCAGCGCGGCATCGACGTTACCAGCGGCCAGTTGCTGGTTGGTCTGGGCCAGTTCGGAGTCGTAATTGCGAAATGCCGAACAGCCGGAAAGCAAGGTGACGGCGCTGAGCGCGATCGACGTTAGGGCGCGGGATGCCATAGGGTGTTTCTTCCCTGAATGAAAGCAGCCGCAAATGCTGGTCGGGCTGATAGGACCTACTGGCGGAAAGCTGGCTTCCTGCCAATTCCTCACTACAAGAGGAGCTTCAAATGCCGCATCGCATTAGCGAGGGCGCGGCATTATAAGCAAGAATGCTGGCCAAGTAGTGGCTTTTTGATTCTGTTTTTAGGGTGCTGTGCCATTACTTATTTCAAGCCGGATACCACGCGGCTTCCAGGCGCGTTGGAGGGCTCGAAGGCCACCCCATTGTGGAAAATCTGCTGACCCAGGGCCCGCAGACCGATGACTTGATGGTTTTGGTCGACGCGGAATTTCAGTGGCTCGGCGCCCGGCGTATTGGGCAGGCTAATCAGGTGTTGGCCTTTTTTCAGGCGCAGGCGTGTCACCAGGGTGATGTTGGGCAGCGTGCGCCAGGTGCGGGTGTCCGCATGCTCAAAACCATCGTGCTGGGTCACATACGAGGCTTTGCTCGGATCGCGTCGGTTGTCTGTGCCCTGGACGGAAGCCGCCAGGTAGGCGCGATAGGCCGTGCGTTGAATGATGCCCGGCATGTCGTCCCGCAGCGTGCGCAGCGACATATCGGTGATGCTGTTGACGGCAATCAGTGGCTGTTTGCGACCGTCGATATTCACTTGCGTGAAGGCCGGCGTCGAGGTGTCGGGAACCATGACCGGAAACGACACGTTGGCGACAATCACCTGATTGTCCTCCAGGCGTACCGGGTAAGGCACGCGAACCGAGCTGCGCGCCGGCGCCAGGCCGCTTTGCACTATGATCAACACGTCGCTTTCATCAGCCTTGGCCCTGGGTTTATCGAGGTCGCGCAACGCCTGTTCGAAGAAGGGCACGTCGGGCCGCAACTCGATGGCCTGGCGATAACCGGGGGCGGCGAGATCCCGCTCACCCAGTGCTTCATAAGTAAACCCGGCCAGGTAGTGACTGAACGCACTTTGATAGCCGTTTTTCAGCGCGATGACGGCAGGTGCGTCAAGGGTGGTCACCGGGTAGCCCTGAAGATCCTTGTAATGAACCCGCGCACCCTGCGCCTTGGCTTTTTCTTCGAGCCGCTCGTATTCCTTTTCCCGTTGACGGGCAATGAGTGCTTCACGTTCATGGGTTTTTTTGATGTCGGCCCGTGCGCCATCGAAGTCATTGAGCGCCAATTGGTTTAACGCCATTTGCGTGGTCAGCATGACTTTTTCGTAGTCGTACCCGTCATAGCGACGCAGTTTGTCGTTGATGATGCTGCCCCAGTGATTGCCCATCGCGGCCAGCAATTGGTCGCCGGTGGTCTCGAGGGTGTCCTGGCGTTCAATGATCCGTTGCTCGGCACTGCGCCAGGCGACCTGACTTTGCGGCAGCGCCCCTTCGGCGCTCAGCACTGCGCCCTTCTCGAAGTAATAAAGCAGATCCTTTTCTTCTCCAGGATTGTGCAGTTCGATCAAGGAAAGCGCGCCAGCAGGATTGCCCGATTTCAACTGATCGGTGGTTTGCTGCAGTTCAAGGTCGTAGTTGCGGTAGGCGGCGCAACCGGTCAGTTGCAGGACAAGGCTTACCAGCAATAAAGAACGGAGGCGGGCGCGCATGAGCAATGATTCTTCCCTGAATGGAGGCGGTGGATAGTGGCAAATGGCTGCTAACTGTACACGCCGTTACGCAGGAAACTCCAACAAAGCTTGAGTGAAAGTCATTGGGAGTGAACAATGTGTTACTTCGTATTTCCAATTGAGATTCATTCATGACTGCCCCGTCCCGTTTACTGGCCTGGCTGGTGTTCCCGCTGTTTGCCTTGTGCAGTTTCAACCTGCTGGCCGACACCGTGGAAGGCGCGCCGCAAGCGCTGCATTTGCTCGATTACATTGGCGCTGACTACCCGGAATCGGTGCAAGCGGGTACGGTCATCAACGAGACGGAATACCGCGAGCAGCTGGAATTCATCAAGGTCCTGCAAGGCTTGATTGCCGCCCTGCCAGCCAAACCGGAAAAGCCCGGGCTGGAGCAGGGCGCCACTGCGCTGCGCAACGCGATCACCGCACGTCAGGATGGCGCTGACATCACCCGCCAGGCCCGTCAGCTCGGCGCGAAGCTGGCTGTCGCCTATGAAGTCAGCCAGGCACCGATCATTACCCCGGACCCGACGCGTGGTGCGCCGTTGTACGCGCAACACTGCTCGGTTTGCCACGGCGATGCGGGGGCTGGCGATGGCCCGGCAGGTGTCGGCTTGACGCCGCCACCGGCCAATCTGCGTGACGCGGCGCGTCTGGATCACCTCAGCCTCTACGCGATCTACAGCACTTTGGGCCTCGGCGTCGAAGGCACCGACATGCCGGCCTTCGCCGATCAACTCGACGACCGTCAACGCTGGGACCTGGCGACGTACATCGCCAGCTTCAGCGCCGACCCGGCTGCCGCATCCTCCGAAAAAACCTACAACATCGCTGACCTCGCCCGTCAGACGCCGGCCGAAGTGCAGGCTACCGACGGCCCGCAAGCGGCGGCGACGTTCCGTACCCAGCGTGCGCAACCGCCGCAGGTCAAGCGTGGCCCGGCACAGCTGCTCGACTACACCGCTGCCACGCTGGACAAAAGCGTCGCGGCTTACCGTGCTGGCGACCACGATCAGGCCTACGACCTGTCGGTGGCGGCGTACCTGGAAGGTTTCGAACTGGTCGAGAGCTCCCTGGACAACGTCGACGCCAACGTACGCAAAGACACTGAAAAATCCCTGATGGCTTACCGTCAGTCGTTGCAGGACGGTTTGCCGGTGGCCCAGGTCCAGGAACGTCTGGACGCGGCCAAGGCCAAGTTGAAAGCGTCCGCCGGCTTGTTGGGCAGCGATGGCTTGAGCTGGTCGCTGAGCTACATCTCCGGCCTGCTGATTCTGCTGCGCGAAGGCCTGGAAGCGATTCTGGTACTGGCGGCGATCCTCGCGTTCCTGCGCAATACCGGCCAGCAATCGGCGGTGCGCAGCGTCAACGTCGGTTGGGGCCTGGCGCTGTTGGCCGGCTTGGCGACCTGGGCGCTGGCGGCGTATGTGATCGATGTCAGCGGCTCGCAACGCGAATTGCTCGAAGGTGCGACGGCGTTGTTTGCGGCGGTGATGGTGCTCTGGCTCGGCGTGTGGATGCACGACCGCCGTCACGCCGCGGCCTGGCAGGATTACATCAAGAGCAGCCTGGTGGGCGGCGGGGGACGCTTCGGCTTTGCGACGCTGGCGTTCTTCTCGGTGTATCGTGAATTGTTCGAAGTGATCCTGTTCTACGAAACCCTGTGGTTGCAGGCAGGCCCTTCGGGCCATAACGCGGTGCTGGCCGGTGGTGCGACGGCGTTGGTGTTGCTGGTTGGTCTGGCCTGGGTGATCTTGCGCGGCTCGGCGAAATTGCCGTTGTCGTTGTTCTTCAGCATCAACGCCGGTTTGCTGTGCGCGTTGTCGGTGGTGTTCGCCGGGCACGGGGTGAAGGCGTTGCAGGAAGCCGGGATCTTCGGCACACGGCCGGTGCCGTTCTTTGACTTCGACTGGCTGGGGATTCACGCGGATGCGTATTCGTTAAGTGCTCAGGCCGTGGCGATCATTGCGATCATCGTGCTGTATAGCCGCAGTCGGATGGCTGAGAAGCGCCGGGTGCAGGTTTCTTAAAGCATTCGCTGCGCTCACATTCGCGGGCAAGCCCGCTCCTACAGGTTTAGCGTTAACCTTGTGGGAGCGGGCTTGCCCGCGATGCTTTTCAACAGAGGAAAACACAATGCGTGTCTGGATCGATGCCGACGCCTGCCCGCGGGCGGCCAAGGATCTGGTGGTGAAGTTCGCCCTCAAACGTCAATTCGAAGTGGTGCTGGTGGCCGGCCAGCCGCAAATCAAGCCGGGGCTGGCCTTGGTGAAGCTGATCGTGGTGCCCAGTGGCCCGGATGCGGCAGACGACTACCTGGTGGAACACGCCGTGCCCGGCGAATTGGTGATCTGCAGCGACGTGCCGCTGGCCGACCGGCTGGTGAAGAAGGGCGTTTCAGCGCTGGACCCTCGGGGCAAGGAGTTCGATGCGCAGAACATGGGCGACAGGCTGGCCGTGCGTAACCTGTTCACCGATTTGCGTGAACAGGGTCAGATGAGCGGCGGCCCGGCGCCGTTTGGTGAGCGCGAGAAGCAGGCGTTTGCCAACTCGCTGGACCGAATACTCACGCGGCTAACCCGCAAAACCTGAGCCTTGCATAGAACCCTGTGGGAGCGAGCCTGCTCGCGATGGGGCCCTCAAATTCACCATTGATGTCGACAGATGGGCCGCCATCGCGAGCAGGCTCGCTCCCACATTAGTTCGCGTTACACATCATTTTCGTGGGTCAGTTCGAGCACGCGGTCGACCAGTTTGTTGATGCCCGACGCCGCTTCGCTGATCGATTGCGCCAGCATGTAAGCCGGGGTGCTCACCAGTTTGCGCGCCTTGTCTTCGACGATCTCGCTCACCGCGCAGTCGGTGTGAGTGGCGCCCATCTTGTTCATGGCCGCAGCCGTATCGGCGTCGTTGCCAATGGTGCAGGTCACGCCCGGCCCATAGATCTTCGCCGCCAGCGCCGGCGAGATGCAGATCAGCCCGACCGGTTTACCCGCCTCGGCAAACGCTTCCGCCAGTGCCAGCACTTCCGGTTGCACGGTGCAGCTGGCGCCTTCGATGGCGAAGTTCGACAGGTTCTTGGCCGCGCCGAAACCACCGGGCACGATCAACGCATCAAAGTCTTCGACGTCCGCTTCGCGGATGTCCTTGATGTTGCCCCGGGCGATCCGCGCCGACTCCACCAGTACGTTGCGTGACTCGGGCATTTCTTCGCCGGTCAGGTGGTTGATCACATGCAACTGCGCGATATTCGGTGCGAAACACTGCACCTGAGCGCCGCGTTGGTCCAGACGCAACAGGGTAATCACGCTTTCGTGGATCTCGGCGCCGTCGTAGACGCCACAGCCGGAAAGGATCACTGCAATTTTTTTGCTCATGGGCTTTTCTCCAGATTCATGGCGTTAAATGTCCACTAATTTGTCACTCGTTGCCATAGGGTTAATTCACGGCTACACCTAGCATCTGTCCTCAAGATTCCGACTCAGGGCGCGTCATGGACTTCATTCTGTATGCGGTGCCGTTTTTCTTTGTGCTGATTGCCGTCGAACTGCTGGCGGATCGTTGGCGCGGAGTGAGCAATTATCGCGTGGCCGACGCGATCAACAGCATCAGCACCGGCGTGTTGTCCACCACCACCGGCCTGTTGACCAATGGCGTGGGCCTTGTGACCTATGCGTTTGCCCTCAAGCACCTGGCGCTGTTCGAACTCTCGGCTGACCGTGTTTGGGTCTGGGTATTCGCCTTTGTCCTGTACGACTTCTGCTACTACTGGCTGCATCGCATGGGCCACGAGCGCAACATCCTCTGGGCGGCGCATTCGGTGCATCACCAGAGTGAGGACTACAACCTTTCCACGGCGTTGCGCCAGACCAGTACCGGGTTCCTGTTGAGCTGGATTTTCTACCTGCCGATGGCCGTGCTCGGTGTGCCGCTGCTGGTGTTCATCAGCGTTGCGTCGCTGAACCTGCTCTACCAGTTCTGGGTGCATACCCGGCACATTCCCAAGCTCGGCTGGTTCGAGTGGTTCTTCGTCACGCCTTCCAATCATCGGGCTCACCATGCACAGAACGCTCTCTACATGGATCGCAACTACGGCGGGGTGTTCATTATTTGGGACCGTCTATTTGGCTCGTTCCAGGAAGAGGACGACAACGAGCCGGTGATTTTCGGCGTCACCACGCCGCTGGCGAGCTGGAACCCGGTGTGGGCGAACGTGCAGTTCTACGCGCAGTTGTGGGCCGATGCGCGACGTGCCGAAAGCACCTGGGACAAGCTGCGGATCTGGTTCATGCGCACCGGTTGGCGGCCGGCGGACGTGGCGGCCAAGTACCCGATGAGCAAGCCGGACCTGAGTCAGTTCCGTAAATTCGAAGTGCCACTGGACGGGCGTCAGCAGCTGTATGTCGCCTTGCAGTTTTGCGCCTACATCGCGCTGGGCAGCTATTTGATGAACCTGGAGCCGAGTTTGCCGACCGGCGCATTAGTGCTCGGCTGGAGTGCAGTGGCGTTGGGCTTGTTTGTGCTGGGCGTGGCCTTGGAGAATCGCCCGTGGGCGCTGAAGCTGGAGCTGCTGCGGCTGGCATCGAATGTGCCGCTGGTGTGGCTCGCGCCGATGGTCGGCCTGTGGCCGGCCAGCGCGGTGGGCTGGGTCGGCCTGATCAGTTACAGCCTGCTCAGCGGCATCGGCCTTTACTGCTGCCGAAACCGATTCACTCGGTTGGCGTCTTAGTCTCGGCGGCCTTGGCCAGCTCGGCCTGTTCCTCGGCGTATATCTTCTTCGCCAGACGGGCATTCTTGAAACGCCGACGCAGCCACAGGACAAAGCCCAGCACCAGCAAGGCGCCGAGCACCCACAGCTCGTATTTCTTGACGCTGCCGAGCATGCCTTCCAGCACTGCCCCGAAGTGATAAGCGGCGGCCGCCAGCGCACTCGCCCAGATCGCCGCGCCAATCCCGTTCAGCAGCAGATACCGGCCCGGCGGATAACCCGACAAACCGATCGCCACCGGCATCACCGTGCGCAGGCCATAAACGAAGCGGAAGCTCAGCACCCAGATGTCCGGATGCTTGCGGATGTGTTCCAGCGCTCGGTCGCCCATCAATTGCCAGCGCGGTTTGCGTGCCAGCAACTTGCGGCCGTGCTTGCGTCCCAGGAAGTACCAGAGCTGGTCGCCGGCATAACTGCCGCAGAACGCCACGACCACCACCAGGTTGATGTCCATGTATCCACGGAACGCGAGGAAGCCTGCGAGCACCAGAATGGTTTCGCCTTCGAAGAACGTGCCTAGGAAAAGGGCAAAGTAGCCGAAGTCATGCAGAAATTGTTGGAGCATTGTCTGGGTGCTGGCGAAATGAACGCGCAGCCTAACCCTTCGTGCACATTCATGAAAGTGTCCAAATGTGTCTCGACGTGAACATTTCCTACAAGGACAATGGAATGCGACTACCTCTCGCAGGGGTGCACATAACTGTAATACGACCGTCATAATGGTCGCTTATAACTGTCACGCTCGCCCGCCAGCGCGGGCTCTGGAGTCTGCCGTGAGCTTTACCCCCGCCAATCGTCTGTTTCCTGCAACCCGCCTGCGTCGCAACCGCCGTGATGATTTCTCGCGTCGATTGGTCCGTGAAAACGTTTTGACCGTTGATGACTTGATCCTGCCAGTGTTCGTGCTGGACGGTGAAAACCGTCGTGAAGCGGTGGCCTCGATGCCCGGTGTTGAACGCCTGACCATCGACCTGTTGCTCGAAGAAGCGGCCAAGTGGGTCGAGTTGGGAATTCCAGCCCTCGCGCTGTTCCCGGTGACGCCACCGGAGCTGAAGTCGCTGGACGCCGCCGAAGCCTGGAACCCCAACGGTATCGCCCAGCGCGCCACCCGCGCCTTGCGTGCGCAGTTCCCTGAACTGGGTGTGATCACCGACGTCGCCCTCGACCCGTTCACCACCCACGGACAGGACGGTATCCTTGATGAAGAAGGCTACGTGCAGAACGACATTACCGTCGACGCACTGGTCAAGCAGGCCCTGTCCCATGCCGAAGCCGGCGCTCAGGTGGTGGCCCCGTCGGACATGATGGACGGTCGCATCCAGGCGATTCGCGAAGCCCTCGAGCTGGCCGATCACGTCAACGTGCGGATCATGGCCTACTCGGCAAAGTACGCCAGCGCCTATTACGGCCCGTTCCGCGATGCGGTCGGTTCGGCGCTGAACCTGGGCAAGGCCAACAAGGCCTCCTATCAGATGGACCCGGCCAACAGCAACGAAGCCTTGCACGAAGTGGCGGCGGACTTGTCAGAAGGCGCGGACATGGTCATGGTCAAGCCAGGCATGCCGTATCTGGACATCCTCTACCGGGTCAAAGAAGAATTTAAAGTGCCGACCTTTGTTTATCAGGTCAGCGGTGAATACGCCATGCACATGGCGGCAATCCAGAATGGCTGGTTGAGCGAAGGGGTTATCCTCGAATCCCTGACCGCTTTTAAACGTGCAGGCGCTGATGGCATCCTGACTTACTTTGCCGTTCGTGCTGCTCAATTGTTACGAGAGCAAAAATAGCCCTCCCAGGAACATTCGATGAATACCGAAGGACTCACTGACGTTGCCGTAAAAGATGCTCAACCCGTGGTCGAGCAAATCGCCGAAACCCCGCCGGAACTGGAGCCTGCTCCACCCGCGGTGGTCGCGGAGCCTGTTGCGGCGGCGCCGGCGATTGCCATTCCCGGCCTGGATGACAGCAGCCTGTACATCCATCGCGAGCTCTCGCAACTGCAGTTCAACATCCGCGTGCTGGAACAGGCGCTGGATGAGTCCTACCCGTTGCTGGAGCGCCTGAAGTTCCTGCTGATCTTCTCCAGCAACCTGGACGAGTTCTTCGAGATCCGCGTGGCGGGCCTGAAGAAGCAGATCACCTTCGCCCGTGAACAGGCCGGCGCCGATGGCCTGCAACCGCACCAGGCCCTGGCCCGGATCAGCGAGCTGGTGCACGGCCACGTCGACCGTCAGTACGCGATCCTCAACGACATTCTGTTGCCGGAACTGGAAAAACATCAGGTCCGCTTCATCCGTCGGCGTCACTGGACCACCAAGCTCAAGACGTGGGTCCGCCGTTATTTCCGTGACGAGATCGCACCGATCATCACCCCGATCGGCCTCGACCCGACGCACCCGTTCCCGTTGCTGGTGAACAAGAGCCTGAACTTCATCGTCGAGCTCGAAGGTATCGACGCCTTCGGTCGCGATTCCGGTCTGGCGATCATCCCGGCTCCGCGCCTGTTGCCACGGGTTATCAAGGTGCCGGAAGAAGTCGGCGGCCCTGGCGACAACTATGTATTCCTGTCGTCGATGATCCACGCTCACGCCGATGACCTGTTCCAGGGCATGAAGGTCAAGGGCTGCTACCAGTTCCGCCTGACCCGAAACGCCGACCTTTCCGTCGACACCGAAGACGTGGAAGACCTGGCCCGCGCCCTGCGCGGCGAGTTGTTCTCCCGTCGCTACGGTGACGCGGTGCGCCTGGAAGTCGCCGACACGTGCCCGAAACACCTGTCCGACTACTTGCTCAAGCAGTTCAACCTGCACGAGACCGAGCTGTACCAGGTCAACGGTCCGGTCAACCTGACCCGCCTGTTCAGCATCACCGGCCTGGACAGCCAGCGCGAGCTGCAATACCTGCCGTTTACGCCGCAGATCCCGAAACTGCTGCAAAACAGCGAGAACGTTTTCAGCGTGATCAGCAAGCAGGACATTCTGCTGCTGCACCCGTTCGAGTCGTTTACCCCGGTGGTCGACTTGCTGCGCCAGGCAGCCAAGGACCCGCACGTATTGGCGGTTCGTCAGACCCTGTACCGCTCCGGTGCCAACTCGGAAATCGTCGACGCGCTGGTCGATGCGGCGCGTAACGGTAAAGAGGTCACCGCGGTGATCGAATTGCGTGCGCGGTTCGACGAAGAGTCCAACCTGCAACTGGCCAGCCGTCTGCAAGCGGCGGGTGCGGTGGTGATCTACGGCGTGGTCGGCTTCAAGACCCACGCCAAGATGATGCTGATCCTGCGTCGCGAGGCCGGTGAGATTGTCCGTTACGCCCACTTGGGTACCGGCAACTACCACGCGGCCAACGCCCGTTTGTACACCGACTACAGCCTGCTGACATCCGACGATGCCTTGTGTGAAGACGTCGGCAAACTGTTCAGCCAGTTGATCGGCATGGGCAAGACGTTGCGCATGAAGAAGCTGCTGCATGCGCCGTTCACATTGAAAAAGGGCATGCTCGACATGATTGCCCGCGAGACGCAGTTCGCGCTCGACGGCAAACCGGCGCACATCATCGCCAAATTCAACTCGCTGACCGATCCGAAGATCATCCGCGCGCTGTACAAGGCCAGTCAGTCCGGGGTGCGTATCGATCTCGTGGTGCGTGGCATGTGCTGCCTGCGTCCGGGCATTGCCGGCGTGTCGCACAACATCCACGTGCGCTCGATCATCGGGCGCTTCCTGGAACACACCCGGGTCTTCTACTTCCTCAACGGCGGTGACGAACAGATGTTCCTGTCCAGCGCCGACTGGATGGAGCGCAACCTCGACAAGCGCGTCGAGACTTGCTTCCCGGTCGAGGGCAAGAAGCTGATCATGCGGGTCAAGAAAGAGCTGGAGCTGTACCTCACCGATAACACCCACAGCTGGAGCCTGCAGTCGGACGGTCGCTACATCCGCAACACGCCGACCGGCAATCAGAACCCGCGCAGCGCCCAGGCGACGCTGCTGGAGCGTTTGGGCAGCCCGATCCTGGCTGTTCGTTAACACAAGACGGATACAAAAAATGGCGATCCCTGCGGATCGCCATTTTTGTTTCCATCGCAGCCCCCTGTAGGAGCACAGCTTGCTGGCGAAGGCGTCAGCGAGATCGCCTTCGCCGGCAAGCCGTGCTCCTACAGGACCGTGTTCGGCAAATGCATACCCGTGTGTCAGCGCACGGTCAGGACGAAACCAACCCGGGTCAGCCATTCCGCTTCAAGCGCGAAGTCGGCCTGGGTCAGCTGGTTTTCGTCCAGCCAGTTTTCCGGGAACTGCACATCGAGGCTGTCGCCATTGGCATGCAGCACGACCTGAGGCATTTCCTGGGTGCCGCGAATGTGATGGAACAGGATCGCAAAGCGCAGCAGCACGCACAGGCGAATCAGCTTGATGCCTTCGTCGCCAAAATCGGCAAACCGGTCCCGGGGAATATTGCGCCGGTGACCGCGCACCAGCAGCGCGAGCATCAGTTGGTCTTCGCGGGAGAATCCCGCCAGGTCCGAATGCTCGATCAGGTAGGAGCCGTGCTTGTGATACTGATAGTGCGCGATGTCCAGGCCCACTTCATGGACCTTGGCCGCCCAGCCGAGCAGCTCACGCCAGACGCCATCATCCAGGTCCCAATCCTCGGCAACCTGATCGAAGGCATGCAGCGCTTTACGCTCGACCCGCGCCGCTTGTTCCAGATCGACGTGATAACGCTCCATCAGCGAGCTGAGGGTGCGCTCACGGACGTCTTCGTGATGATGACGGCCCAGTAGATCGTAAAGCACGCCTTCGCGCAGGGCGCCTTCACAGTGGTCCATGCGTTGCAGTTCGAGGGCGTCGAAGATGGCTTCGAGAATCGCCAGACCGGCGGGGAAGATTGCCCGGCGGTCGGGCTTGATGCCTTCGAAGTCGATCTTTTCGACGTCGCCGAGCTTGATCAGTTTGCGCTTGAGCCAGGCCAGGCCTGGGGCGTTGACTTCACCTGCACCGTGACCGCCGGCCTTCAGCGCCAGGCCGATGGCGCGAATGGTGCCCGAGGAGCCGATGGCTTCATCCCAGGTCAGGCGGTGGAGGGCGTGTTCGATGCTCATGATCTCCAGCCGCGCCGCGGTGTACGCCTGGGCGTAGCGGGCCGGGGTGATCTTGCCGTCCTTGAAATAGCGCTGGGTGTAGCTGACGCAGCCCATTTGCAGGCTTTCGCGCAGCAGCGGCTCGAAACGCTGGCCGATGATGAATTCAGTACTGCCGCCGCCGATGTCGGCCACCAGGCGCTTGCCCGGGGTGTCGGCGAGGGTGTGGGAGACGCCGAGGTAGATCAGGCGCGCTTCTTCACGGCCGGAGATGACTTCCACCGGGTGACCGAGGATGTCTTCGGCGCGGCGGATGAATTCGCCACGGTTGCGGGCTTCACGCAGGGCGTTGGTGCCGACGATCCGCACGGCGCCAGTCGGCATACCGTTGATCAGTTGGGCAAAACGCTTCAGGCAATCGAGCCCGCGCTGCATGGATTCTTCACTGAGCTTGCGCTCATCGTCGATGCCGGCGGCCAGCTGAACCTTCTCCCCGAGTCGTTCGAGAATACGGATTTCGCCGTTCTGGGCCTTGGCCACGACCATGTGAAAGCTGTTGGAGCCCAGGTCGATTGCGGCGATCAGGGACAGATTCTTGGCTTGGGATTGCGGCATGGTCAGGGGGTCTCGGTCGATAACCTCGACATCGTGCCACGATCAAACGCTGACGCCAACGCGCAGTGTTCAAAGCCTTGATCCTGCGCAGTTAAGTCGGTGACCGCTGCGCGGTCAATCGCTAGCAGGCTAGCTCCCACATTGGAATGCGTCCCCCTGTGGGAGCTAGCCTGCTAGCGATGATGGCCTTAAAGACACTGAGGTTGTTTCAGGCTGTGGCTTCAACCGTCCCAATGAAATTCGCCAGCTCCGCCGTCTGCGGACTGGCAAACAAAACTTTCGGATCCCCCACCTCATGCACCTTGCCCTGATGCATGAACACCAACTTGTCCCCCACTTCCCGGGCAAAACGCATTTCATGGGTGACCATGATCAGCGTCATGCCTTCCCTGGCCAGCTGCCGAACCACGCTCAGCACTTCGTTGACCAGTTCCGGGTCCAGCGCCGAGGTGATCTCATCGCACAGCAACACCTTCGGCGACATCGCCAGCGCCCGGGCAATCGCTACCCGTTGCTGCTGCCCGCCGGACAGCCGATCCGGGAAGGCATCGAATTTCTCCCCCAGCCCGACCCGCTCGAGCATCTGCCGCGCAAGTTCGGCAGCTCTGGCCTTGGGTACTTTCTGCACCACTTGCGGCGCGAGCATCACGTTCTCGCCCACGGTCAGGTGCGGGAACAGGTTGAACTGCTGGAACACCATCCCGACTTTCTGCCGCAAGCTGCGCAGGTCGGCGCGGGCGGCATCGAGGTATTCGCCATCGACTTCGATCACGCCGTCGTTGATCGACTCCAATCCATTGAGCGTGCGCAGCAAGGTCGATTTGCCCGAGCCGCTGCGGCCGATGATCGCCACCACCTGGCCTTCCTCGACGCTGAGGTCGATGCCTTTGAGTACGTGATGGTCGCCGTAATATTTATGCAGGGCCGAAATTCTAAGCAGAGGCATGCAGTCTCCTTTCCAGGTAGCGCGCACTGAGGGACAAGGGGTAGCAGAGCAGGAAGTAACCGAGGGCCACCAGGCCGTAGACCATGAACGGTTCGAAGGTCGCGTTGGCGAGCATGCCGCCGGTCTTGGTCAGTTCGGTGAAGCCGATGATCGAGGTAACGGCGGTGCCTTTCACCACCTGCACCGAGAAACCCACGGTCGGCGCCACGGCGATGCGCAAGGCTTGCGGCAGGATCACGTAGCGCAGTTGCTCCAGCGGGTTGAGCGCCAGGCTCGACGAGGCTTCCCACTGGCCGTTGGGAATCGACTCGACGCAACCGCGCCAGATCTCCGCCAGGTACGCGCTGGTGAACAGCGTCAGGGCAATCGCCGCCGCCATCCACGGCGAAATCTCCACCCCGGCCAACGCCACGCCAAAGAACACCAGAAACAGCTGCATCAACAGCGGCGTGCCCTGGAACAGTTCGATGTAGGTGCGGGCAACGCTGCGCGGCAGGGACTTTTTCGAAATGCGCATGACCATGATCAGCAACCCGATCAGCCCACCGCCGATAAACGCCACCAGCGACAGTGCCAAGGTCCATTGCAGGCCGGTGAGCAGGTTGCGCACGACGTCCCAAAAGGTGAAATCGCTCATTGGCTGCTCCTGGAAATGTAGCGGCGACCGATCCAGTTCAGTAGCTGGCGGATCAGCAACGCCATGCACAGGTAGATCAGCGTGGTCAGGGCGTAGGTTTCAAAAGCACGGAAGTTGCGCGACTGAATGAAGTTGGCGGCGAAGCTCAGCTCTTCCGTGGCGATCTGCGAACAGACCGCCGAACCGAGCATGACGATGATGATCTGGCTGCTCAACGCGGGCCAAACCTTGCTCAACGCTGGCAGTAGCACCACGTGGCGAAAAGCTTCGAAGCGCGTCATCGCCAACGCGGCGGCGGCTTCCAGCTGCCCTCGGGGGATCGCTTGGATGCCGGCGCGGATGATCTCGGTGGAATAAGCGCCGAGGTTGATCACCATCGCCAGCACCGCCGACTGCCATTCGGAAATCTGCACGCCGAGGGACGGCAGGCCGAAGAAGATGAAAAACAACTGCACCAGAAACGGTGTGTTGCGGATCAACTCCACGTAGACCCCGAACATCGCCGAGAACGGGCGAATGTTCCACGCCCGCACCAGCGCCCCGACGATGCCCAGGCCCACGCCGAACACCGCGCCGATGGCCGTCAGTTCAAGGGTGAACAGCGCACCGCGCAGCAGCAGGTCGGTGTTTTGCACCACCGGTAGAAAGTCGAACTGATACGCCATATCAAATCTCCCGAGCGTCGATCAGAGATCGGCCGGCAGCGGTTCTTTGAGCCAGGTCTGGGAGTTCTTCTCCAGCGCACCGTCGGTCTTGGCGGTAGCGAGGATTTCGTTGACCTTGCCCAGCAGCGCCGGCTCGTTCTTGTTCACGCCGACGTAGACCGGCGAATCCTTGAGCTTCACTTTCAGCGCCGGCACGCGTTTTGGGCTGCGCTCACTGATCGCTACCATCACCACGTTGCCGCTGGCGATCAGGTCGACTTGCCCGGCGAGGTAGGCGGCGATGGTCGAGTTGTTGTCTTCGAAGCGCTTGATGGTGACGCCTTCGGGGGCGACTTTGCTCAGCTCGATGTCTTCGATGGCACCACGGGTAACGCTGACGGTTTTGCCCTTGAGGTCGTCCAGGCTTTTGATGTTGGCGTCTGGCGGGCCGAACACGGCGAGGTAGAAGGGCGCATAGGCGCGGGAGAAGTCGATGACTTTCTCGCGCTCGGGGTTCTTGCCGAGGCTGGAAATCACCAGGTCGACCTTGCCGGTGGTCAGGAACGGGATGCGGTTGGTGCTGTTGACCGGCGTCAGTTCGAGTTTGACCTTGAGCTGATCGGCCAGCAGTTTGGCCGTATCGATATCGAGGCCGCGCGGCTTCATGTCCGGGCCGACCGAGCCGAAGGGCGGGAAATCCTGAGGCACCGCCACCTTGAGGACGCCGCGCTTGACCACATCCTCCAGACCGTCGGCGTGGGCGGGCGCCTGGCTCAGCATTAGGCTGGCAAACAGGGCGGCGAGGAGGGCGCTGTAACGCTGGGTCATGGCAAATCTCCGAATCGGCGAGAAGTGATTTCTGCGGATCGACAGAGCACGGGCCATGCCAAGATCGGTTTTCGGGGTGCGCAGGCCGCGGTTTTATTGGGATTTGTCGGTCTTACTGGTCTGAACAGTCAGGTGGTGTTTCGCACCCCGATAGCGCATCGCCGGATGTCACCGAACCCCCATGGGGCACGACTTGCCGGGCGTCGCGAATAGCTTTACAACTAACCGCTCATTGGCCTGGTTCGTCTGAAAAACCATGAACTCGATCTCTCGCGCCGTACCTGAAGTGGCGCTGCAAGCCATCCGCAAACTGATCACCGAACAGGGTTTCGGGCCGGGGGATGCCTTGCCCTCGCAACGGGACCTGGCCGTGCAATTGGGGGTGAGTCGGGCGTCGCTGCGCGAGGCTTTATCGTCACTGAGTGCGCTGGGTGTCATCAGCATCCAGCCGGGCAAGGGTGTGTTTGTGCAATCGCCGGTGGACTTGCCACGGTCCGATGCCGCGCTCAGTTGGCCATTCGCGGCCCAGGCGTCGCCGCTGGACATCTTCCAGTTGCGTTATGCCCTGGAAGGCTTTGCTGCGGGGCTGGCGGCCGTGACGTTGAGTACGTTTGAACTCGATGCCCTGGAGGACAACGTCGCCGCCATGCGTAACGAACTGAAGGCTGGTGATTTCGATGCAGCGGCGCGGCTGGATTTCGAATTCCACCGGCGCATCCTGCTGGCCAGCGGCAATCAGGCGATGCTGAGCATCCTCAGCGCGAGCGCCGAGATCTTCCTGGAGAGTCAGAAACTACCGTTCATCCGGGCCGAGCGGGCCATGGAAACCTGGCAGGAGCACCGCAAAATCCTCCGTGCACTGGCGCGGCGGGCGTCCGGCGCGGCGCAGAAGGCCATGCACGAGCATGTGCGTAATGCCGCGTTGCGCACCGGAATTGCCTTCGTCGCTCCCGCCACCTCCTGACTTGAGCTATACCCAAACTCATGGACCACCATAGCGAGACTCAATCATCTGCGGCTTCCTGAACGCGGGAAGGGCGGCTATGATGGGCCACGTTTTTTTGCTTACAACCTGGAGACTTCCATGAGCAGCGATCTTATCAAACACGTTAGCGACGCTAGCTTCGAGGCCGACGTACTCAAGGCCGAAGGCGCTGTATTGGTCGACTACTGGGCTGAATGGTGCGGCCCTTGCAAAATGATCGCTCCTGTTCTGGACGAAATTGCCGAGACCTACAAAGGCAAGCTGACCATTGCCAAACTGAACATCGACGAGAACCAGGAAACACCGGCCAAGCATGGCGTGCGTGGTATCCCGACTCTGATGCTGTTCAAGAACGGCAACGTTGAAGCGACCAAGGTCGGCGCACTGTCGAAGTCGCAACTGGCTGCTTTCCTCGACGCCAACATCTAAGCGTCGCTGTAAAGTGTCCGAAAAAAGGCCCCGCATATTGCGGGGCTTTTTCGTTATAGAGGGCTAGACGCTCCGAAACTCAGGTGGTACATTCGGCCCCGCACTGGTTTCTCCATTGCCCCCTGCTAGCCGTCGCCGACGCACTCCTTTTCGAATAAGTACGCGATCCTGTCGCCTTCTCTGCGGCGCGGCCTCATTAAGCCAAAAGCTTAATTTCCCCCCCTCCATAAATGATTACGTCATTCCTATATGAATCTGACTGAACTCAAGCAAAAGCCGATTACCGAACTGCTCGAATTGGCCGAACAGATGGGCATAGAAAATATGGCCCGTTCGCGCAAGCAGGACGTGATTTTCTCCCTGCTCAAAAAGCACGCGAAAAGCGGCGAGGAAATCTCCGGTGATGGCGTGCTGGAGATTCTCCAGGACGGCTTCGGCTTCCTGCGCTCCGCTGACGCTTCCTATCTTGCCGGCCCGGACGATATTTACGTCTCGCCTAGCCAGATCCGCCGTTTCAACTTGCGCACCGGTGACACCATCGTTGGCAAGATCCGCCCTCCGAAGGAAGGCGAGCGTTATTTCGCGCTGCTCAAGGTCGACACGATCAACTACGATCGTCCCGAGAACGCGAAAAACAAGATTCTCTTCGAGAACCTGACCCCGCTGTTCCCGACCGTGCGCATGAAGATGGAAGCCGGCAACGGTTCCACTGAAGACTTGACCGGTCGTGTGATCGACCTGTGCGCCCCGATCGGCAAAGGCCAGCGCGGTCTGATCGTTGCACCGCCGAAAGCCGGTAAAACGATCATGCTGCAGAACATCGCGGCCAACATCGCGCGTAACAACCCTGAAGTTCATCTGATCGTCTTGCTGATCGACGAACGTCCGGAAGAAGTGACCGAAATGCAGCGCACCGTGCGCGGCGAAGTGGTTGCCTCGACGTTCGACGAGCCGCCAACCCGCCATGTGCAGGTTGCCGAAATGGTGATCGAGAAGGCCAAGCGCCTGGTCGAGCACAAGAAAGACGTGGTGATCCTGCTCGACTCCATCACCCGTCTGGCTCGCGCCTACAACACCGTGATCCCGAGCTCCGGCAAAGTGCTCACCGGTGGTGTCGATGCCCACGCCCTGGAGAAACCGAAACGTTTCTTCGGCGCCGCGCGGAACATCGAAGAAGGCGGTTCGCTGACCATCATCGCCACCGCGCTGGTTGAAACCGGCTCGAAGATGGACGAAGTGATCTACGAAGAATTCAAAGGCACGGGCAACATGGAACTGCCGCTGGATCGCCGTATCGCTGAAAAACGCGTCTTCCCGGCCATCAACATCAACCGTTCCGGCACCCGCCGCGAAGAGTTGCTGACGGCCGACGACGAGTTGCAGCGCATGTGGATCCTTCGCAAGTTGCTGCACCCGATGGACGAAATCGCTGCCATCGAGTTCCTGGTCGACAAGTTGAAAACGACCAAGACCAACGATGAGTTCTTCCTGTCGATGAAACGCAAGTAAGTCGAATAGGCCAAGAAGCCGGGGAAACCCGGCTTTTTGCTATCTGATTTTTGATCAATCGCCAGTTCGAGGTTCTGAACAGCGGGGTTCGGCGCTAAACTGCCACCCCCGAACGGCACGGCCAATACGAGGCTCACGCATGCAGTATCGCGACTTGCGCGACTTTATCAGCGGCCTGGAAAAGCGCGGCGAACTCAAGCGCATCCAGGTTCCGGTGTCCCCAGTGCTCGAAATGACCGAGGTCTGCGACCGCACGTTGCGCGCCAAAGGCCCGGCCCTGCTATTCGAAAACCCTACCGGCTATGACATTCCCGTGCTCGGCAACCTGTTCGGCACCCCCGAGCGCGTTGCGTTGGGCATGGGTGCAGAAGCGGTCAGTGAACTGCGCGAGATCGGCAAGCTGCTGGCCTTCCTCAAGGAACCCGAGCCGCCCAAAGGCCTGAAAGACGCCTGGTCGAAACTGCCGATCTTCCGCAAGATCATCGCCATGGCGCCGAAAGTCGTCAAAGACGCGATCTGCCAGGAAGTGGTCATCGAAGGCGACGACGTCGACCTAGCGATGCTGCCGGTGCAGACCTGCTGGCCCGGCGACGTCGGCCCGCTGATCACCTGGGGCCTGACTGTCACCAAAGGTCCGAACAAGGATCGCCAGAACCTCGGCATCTACCGTCAGCAAGTGATCGGCCGCAACAAGGTCATCATGCGCTGGCTGAGCCACCGTGGCGGCGCGCTGGATTATCGCGAGTGGTGCGAGAAACATCCGGGCCAACCGTTCCCGGTGTCCGTGGCGTTGGGCGCTGACCCGGCGACCATTCTCGGTGCGGTGACGCCGGTGCCGGACAGCCTGTCCGAATACGCCTTCGCCGGTCTGCTGCGCGGCAACCGCACCGAACTGGTGAAGTGCCGTGGCAACGACCTGCAAGTGCCGGCCACCGCCGAGATCATTCTTGAAGGCGTGATCCATCCGGGTGAGATGGCCGATGAAGGTCCGTACGGCGACCACACCGGCTACTACAACGAAGTCGACAGCTTCCCGGTGTTCACCGTCGAGCGCATCACCCACCGGATCAAACCGATTTATCACAGCACCTACACCGGCCGTCCGCCGGATGAGCCGGCGATTCTCGGCGTGGCGCTGAACGAAGTGTTCGTGCCGATCCTGCAGAAGCAGTTCCCCGAGATCACCGACTTCTACCTGCCGCCCGAAGGCTGCTCGTACCGCATGGCCATCGTGACCATGAAGAAGTCGTATCCCGGCCATGCCAAGCGGGTAATGCTCGGTGTCTGGTCGTTTTTGCGACAGTTCATGTACACCAAGTTCGTTATCGTCTGTGATGACGATATCAATGCACGCGACTGGAACGACGTGATCTGGGCCATCACCACGCGCATGGACCCCAAGCGCGACACGGTGATGATCGACAACACGCCGATCGACTACCTCGACTTCGCCTCGCCGGTTTCCGGCCTGGGTTCGAAGATGGGGCTCGATGCCACGCATAAATGGCCGGGCGAAACCACCCGCGAGTGGGGCCGGGTCATCGTCAAGGACGAAGCCGTGACCCAACGGATCGATGCCATCTGGAATCAGTTAGGAATAGATTGATGCGTGTAACCTTGCAGCCCTCCGGAGCAGTGCTAGAGATTCTGCCCGGCGAGCGGATTCTCGATGGCGCACGGCGTCTGGGCTATGAATGCCCGCAAAGCTGTCGCAATGGTAATTGCCACGTGTGTTGCGCGCTGCTGGTGGAAGGGCGCGTCGAGCAGGCCGGCGATGTGCGCGACCATGGCGAGTTCTACACTTGCATAGCAGAGCCGCTGGAAGACTGCATCGTGCTGTGGGATGGCGTGCTCGCGCTGGGAGAACTGCCGGTGCGCAGCTTGTCGTGTCAGGTCATTGAATGCAGGGACGTCGGCGGCGATACCTGGCGCGTGCGTTTGCGCGCACCGGCAGGCAAACCGCCGCGCTATCACGCGGGTCAGTACCTGATGATCGAACGGGAAAACGGCGAGAAATCCGCGTTCTCCCTGGCCTCGGCGCCGCATGGCGGGCGTGACCTGGAAATCCATGTGCTGGCGCGCGAAAGCAGTGCGCTGAGCCTGATCGAGCAGCTTCAGCGCAACTCGATGGTGCGGATCGAAATGCCGTTCGGCGATACCCACCTGGCGGAACTGCCGGCCGGTCCGCTGGTGCTGATTGCCGCTGGCACCGGCATGGGCCAGATCCACAGTTTGATCGAACATTGCCGCGCGACGGGCTTCAAACATCCGGTGCATCTGTATTGGGGCGTGCGCCGTCCTGAAGACTTTTATGACATTGAGCATTGGGATGAATGGCTGAAACTGCCCAACCTGTTCCTGCATAAAGTCGTCAGCGATCAATGCGGCTGGCAGGGGCGCTGCGGCATGTTGCATGAAGCGGTGTGTGAAGACTTCCCTGACCTGAAAGCCCTGCACGTCTACGCCAGCGGCTCACCGGCGATGGTCTACGGCACGCTGGACGCGTTGGTCGAAGCCGGGATGGATGCCCATCAGATGCGCGCCGACGTGTTTGCGTACGCGCCGCGATCTTGATCCGCGATCTTGATCCACGATCTTGATCGTTATAACCCTCTATATAGCCGATCGGTATTTATATATTTATATAAATACCGATAGGTTATATGTCACCCAGGCAATCAGTTAAGAACTGTGCCATGGCACTTAAATTGCCTTAAAACATATGTGCCTTATTGTTACAGCGGTGCGTTCTATTAAGTAATCTTTACCCGCGGGGAGCTGAACGCTATTCGCCATGAGCGCCATTGAATCTGCTTTTTTGAATCTGCCTTACCCTCCGCGGCTCGATCTGGGGCCGCAGCTTACGCACGAACAATTGCTCAGCTCGATGCAGTCGACCATGGCGCGCCACAAGGGTGGGCCGGTCTGGCTGTTCGCTTACGGTTCGCTGATCTGGCGGCCTGAATGCCCGGCGGTGGAACGTGTACGCGGTCGCGTGCATGGCTACCATCGCGGTTTGTACCTGTGGTCCCACGAACATCGCGGCACGCCGGAAGTGCCAGGGTTGGTGTTTGGCCTGGATCGCGGCGGCTCTTGCAGCGGTTTCGCTTATCGCTTGCCCGAAGAACAACTCGACGCGTCGCTCTACGCCTTGTGGCAGCGCGAAATGCCCTTTCCATCCTATCGCCCACACTGGCTCAACTGCCGTCTCGAAGACGGAAGCCAGGTTCAGGCATTGGGATTCGTGTTGGAGCGTCACCTGCCCAGCTATGCCGGCAACCTGCCGGATCACGTGCTGAGCCATGTATTCGAAAACGCTTGCGGGCGTTACGGCACCACTCGCGATTATGTCGAGCAGACCGCCAACGCCCTGCGCAGCCACGCCATGCCAGACCGGAATCTGGAGGCGCGGCTCAAGCGTTGCAAATCAACGTCCGATCAGGCGATGGCTTCTTCGCGGCTCTGACTGGCGACGTTCTTGTGACCCAGCGTGGGTGCCAGGAACGCCATCGCCAGCAGGCACGCGGCCACCAGCAGAATGAAACCGCCATCCCAACCGAAGTAGTCCACGGTGTAGCCCATCAGCGCACTGGCCGCGACTGAACCGCCCAAATAACCAAACAGACCGGTAAAACCCGCGGCTGTCCCGGCGGCTTTTTTCGGTACCAGTTCCAGCGCTTGCAAGCCCACCAGCATCACCGGACCGTAGATCAGGAAGCCGATCGCGAACAGCGAGATCATGTCGATCATCGGGTTTCCCGGCGGGTTCAGCCAATACACGATCGTCGCGACGGTCACCAACGCCATGAACACCATGCCGGTCAGGCCACGGTTACCACGGAAGACCTTGTCCGACATCCAGCCGCACAGCAACGTGCCCGGAATGCCTGCCCACTCATAAAGGAAATACGCCCACGACGTCTTGTCGAAGTCGAAGTGCTTGACCTCTTTGAGGTAGGTCGGCGCCCAGTCCAGGATGCCGTAGCGCAGCAGGTAGACGAAGACGTTGGCCAGGGCGATGAACCAGAGCATTTTGTTGCGCAGCACGTATTTGACGAAAATGTCCTTGGCGCTGAATTCGTCTTCGTGGCTGGCGTCGTAGCCTTCCGGGTAATCGTTCTTGTACTTCTCGATCGGCGGCAGGCCCGTCGATTGTGGTGTATCGCGCATCACAATGAAGGCAAAGACGGCGACCAGCAGTGCCACGGCGGCCGGTACATAGAACTTGCTGTGCCAGTCGTTGAACCAGCCCATGCCGAGAATCGCCAGCGGGCCGATCAAGCCGCCGCCGACGTTATGCGCGGTGTTCCACACCGAAACCACACCGCCGCGCTCTTTCTGCGACCACCAATGCACCATGGTTCGCCCGCTCGGCGGCCAGCCCATGCCTTGCGCCCAGCCGTTGATGAACAACAGGATGAACATCATGGTCACGCTGGAGGTCGCCCACGGTGCGAAACCGAAAACGAACATCACCCCGGCAGACACCACCAGCCCAAACGGCAGGAAGTAACGCGGGTTGGAGCGGTCGGACACAATGCCCATCAAGAACTTCGACAGGCCGTAAGCGATCGCAATCGCCGACATGGCCACGCCCAGCTGGCCTTTTGTATAGCCTTGGGCGATCAGGTCGGGGAAGGCCAGGGTGAAGTTCTTGCGCAGCAGGTAGTAACCGGCATAGCCAATGAAAATCCCGGCGAAGATCTGCCAGCGAAGGCGTCGGTAGGTGCTGTCTATTTTTTCTTCAGGCAATGGAGCCTGATGTGCGGCAGGACGAAAGAAAGCAAACATTCAAGAGCTCCAGATTTCTTGTTTTGACTGCGGATGCGAATGTTACAGTTTCGTTACCGAAAATAGCACCGGTTCGCATTGGCAAAACAGCGGAAACATTGGAGATCGCATGTTCTTTTACGAACATGTCGCTCAGGTATAAATGAAGGACGTTGTAGGAAGCATTACCCCTGTTGCTTTGACGCCCTTGGTCTGTCCGAAGTAGGGCAGGGCTTTGGGAAATGTCCTTCGATTGAATGGGAAGTCGTGACGTTCTGTTTCAAGTCACCGCGCTTTAACCTTTGTGCGGGTGCCGGGTTTGGCATTGCAGTGGCGAAGGGGAGGGATTATGCGGTGGTTAGCGTGTGTGATTTTGCTGATGGTGTCGGTGGATATCAGGGCGGGGGACGTGCTCCTGATACCTGAGCATAATCCCAAACCGATTTACCCCCGGGCGCTTTACAGGGCCGGGATAATCGGTGAAGTCCGGGTCGGCTTCACTGCCAATGCTGATGGTTCGGTCAGCCAGGTCAACATTTTGCAAAGCGACCATCCTGAACTGGCCGAGGCGTCCAGGGTCGCGATTGCACAGTGGCGATTCAAACCATGGGCGGTGGACGGTGACACCCTTGCCGAACTGGAAGTGGTTGCGCCCATGAGCTTCCGGCTGGATCTGGACACGCCCATCCACACCAACCAATGGCTCAAAAAGCTGCGATGCCGTGACATCAACGAAGCTCTGGCCGATTTCCCGGAGCACGCGTGGGTGGACACAGCTGTGTTCGATTACACCCGGGCGTATCTGTCGAACGTGTTCCACGTGACTCAGTTGCCAGACGAGAAGCGTCTGGCGCTGATCGCCAAGCTCAACAGGCGTGTGCCCACCATCGTCAGGCAATGCCGTCGCGGCCCGGTCCTCAAATACATGAGTTTGCTACCGAAGGAAGTTCGCGAGTTGCTTTAGTCCCGGCAAAAAAAGCCCCCGATCCTGAAATCGGGGGCATTTTTTATGCGTTGCACAACACCTGTAGGAGCCAGGCTTGCCGGCGAAGGCGTCATCAGCCTCAGTGAACCTGAACCACCACTTTCCCGACCGCTTTACGCTGGCCCAGATCATTGATGGCTTGCGCCGCATCGCTCAGCGGATACACCTGCGACACCAGCGGCTTCAACTTGCCCTCGGCAAACCAGCCAAACAACTGCTCGAAGTTCGCCGCGTTGTCTTGTGGCTGGCGCTGGGCGAACGAACCCCAGAACACGCCGACCACCGCTGCACCCTTGAGCAGCGCCAGGTTCACTGGCAGTTCCGGGATGCGTCCACTGGCGAAGCCGACCACCAGCAACCGACCATTCCAGGCGATCGCACGGATGGCCTGGTCGAACAGGTCGCCGCCCACCGGGTCGTAGATCACGTCGGCACCCTGGCCATCCGTCAGGCGCTTGATTTCGTCCTTGAGGCTGGTTTCGCTGTAGTTGATCAGCTCATCGGCGCCGGCCGCCTTGGCCACGGCGAGTTTTTCGGCGCTGCTGGCGGCGGCGATCACGCGGGCGCCCATGGCTTTGCCGATTTCCACGGCAGCCAGGCCGACACCGCCGGAGGCGCCCAGTACCAGCAGGGTTTCACCGGGTTGCAGATTGGCCCGTTGCTTGAGTGCGTGCATCGAGGTGCCGTAGGTCATGCTGAACGCGGCGGCAGTGTTGAAATCCATCGACGGCGGGATCGGCAGCACGTTGTAGCCCGGCACCGCGACCTGTTCGGCGAAGCTGCCCCAGCCGGTCAGGGCCATGACCCGGTCGCCGACTTTAAGGTGGCTGACCTTTTCACCCACCGCACTGACGACCCCTGCCGCTTCACCGCCCGGCGAAAACGGGAAGGGCGGCTTGAACTGGTATTTGCCCTCGATGATCAGCGTGTCCGGGAAATTTACCCCGGCGGCGTGCACGTCCAGCAGGATTTCATTCTTCTTCGCGACAGGACTGGCGACGTCTTCCAGCACCAGCGATTCGGCAGGGCCGAAGGCTTTGCACAGCACGGCTTTCATCAGGGCTATTCCTTTGGGAGTGATGGCCGATAAGTGTAGGTGTGTGAGTCGACGGGTCAACGAGCATGCCCGACCCTGATAGTCAGCCATAAGCTTGTGCTAGCGCGGCGGGTCGTTATGCTTGGCCGCAAACCGGATAAGGAGCGAATTGTGAAAGCGTGGATCATGTTGTTGCTGGCCCTGTCTCTGCCTGTGGCAGCAGTGGCCGAAGAAGCCAAAGAAGGTTCGGCGCCGAAGGTCAATTACATCACCTTGAGCCCGCCGTTCGTGGGCAACTACGGGCTGGACGGCACGCCGAAGCTCAAGGTCTACAAGGCCGATGTAGCCTTGCGGGTCACCGGGGAAGAGGCGACCAAACTGGTGAAGGCCAACGAACCGTTGATTCGTAATCAGCTGGTGGCGCTGTTTGCCCAGCAGACGACCGAGGCGATGAACAATGTCGAGGCCAAGGAAAAGCTGCGTCAGGAAGCATTGAAGCAGACCCAGCAAATAATGAACGACGAAACCGGTCAGCCGGTGGTTGAGGATTTGTTGTTCAACAACCTCATCATCCAGTAAGACTTTCGCTGTCCGGGCTGGCCTCATCGCGAGCAGGCTCGCTCCCACAGGTTTTGGGTGTGATGCAAAAATTGCATTCACTGAAGAGCCCCTGTGGGAGCGAGCCTGCTCGCGATAGCATTTTTGCAGCCGCTACAAATCTCAAGGCTTTAACGCGATCACCGCCGCCCACTGCTCGGCCGTCACCGGCATCACCGACAGTCGCGAGCCTTTCTGCACCAGCGGCATCTCGGCCAGTGCCGTCTGCTGTTTCAGGTAATCCAGCTTCAACACCCTGGAAAACGTCTCGACATGCGCGACATCGATCGCGCTCCAGGCGTTTTTCTCGGGTGTGGCCTTCGGATCAAAATAATGACTCTCAGGCTCCAGCGCCGTCGGGTCCGGATACGCGGCTTCGACAATCTTCCCGATCCCGGCTATTCCCGGCTCGGGGCAGCTGGAGTGATAAAAGAAAAATTCGTCACCGGCGGCCATGGCCCGCAAAAAGTTACGCGCCTGATAGTTGCGAACCCCGTCCCAGCGCGCTGTGCCCAGCTTCTCCAGACCTTTGATCGAGAGTTCGTCGGGCTCGGATTTCATCAGCCAATACGCCATGGTTTTTGCTCCTTGCGGGGTGAGTGGGCAAGTTGTCGGTCAATTTTATGACAAACCGACAGTCGGTTGACGCCAGCGTTTGCGTGTCGGTTCACGTTGTCGCAAAATGCCGGCCTTCTAAGCTTGACGCTGCTGCACGGCCTACAACGGAAACCGCTGCTGTCATCGTGTTGATGTGCCTTTGGGGGGCAATCGATGAAACGCAAACCGGATTTACTATGGATTTTGGTTATTTTGTTCGGCCTCGGCGTCGTGACCACCGGCTATGCCCAAAGCTTATGGAACAACACGACCGACGCACCGATCGAAATCGCCCAGCAACAACAGCCGTCAGCCTTCAAGCGCTGATCGGTCTTTTCGACGCCGCTGACTCCAGTGGCGTCTAGCCTGCGAAATACCACGCCTTGTCTGTCACCGTTCCTTGCAACGGCACATCCCAGCTCGCCTGAGCCAATCGTTCGACCTTCTGACATTCATGGGCCAGCCCCAGCAACGTCGGCTTGCGCCAGTTTTTGCGCCGCGCCAGGTACGCCAGGCTCCGGTCGTAGAAACCACCGCCCATGCCCAGGCGCCCGCCGACATCGTCAAAACCTACCAATGGCAGCAACACCAGGTCCAGCGCCCAGACTTTGCGTTGCCGGGCGAGGTTGTGCAGGGGTTCGAGAATGCGGAAGCGGTTGGGTTTGAGTTTTTCACCGGGGCGAATCCGCTGGAACACCATTTTGGTTCGCGGCCAGGCGCTGAGTACCGGCAGGTAGGTGGCCTTGCCTCGACGTTGCGCGGCACGCAGCAGCACGCGCGGATCGATTTCACCGTCGGTGGGCAGGTAAAGAGAGATATGTTTTGCGCGGCGGAACAGCGGTTGCTGGGCCAATTGCTTGTACAACCCGTGAGCGGCCTGGCGCTGCTGACTGGGTGTCAGTGCGCGGCGGGCCTTGCGCAGCATGCGTCGAAGTTGCGGTCGGGGTAGCAGCGCAGGTTCGGTCATGAATTCGGGCTCGCGGGATGAGTCCATGAAGCGTACCCGTAAAAAAGCCGATGCCGGTATTTAAACCGGCATCGGATTGGAATCAGGCTCCCCGGATGAACCGCTGCTGACTTAGCCCTTGAACCCGAAAGTTCAAGGTGGAAGATGCAGTAGGCTTTAAGGCTTTCCGTCTAGCGGACATGCACACCAGCCCAACGTGCAACTTCCAGGGTAGTGCGAATCGGCTCAGGGACGTGGTCAACTGGCAAGCACCCCAGGGAGTGAAGCGAGTATACCCCAAGCCGTTTCACGTTTCAGCCCTTGGTGACGTCCGGATCGGTTGCGAGCACCAGATCGACACGGTCCAGCAGGTCGCGAACCTGCTCGCGAGTCGAGCCGCTGGCCTGTACATCCGGGCGTTCTTCCTTGTGCAGCAGGTCGTGGGTGATGTTCAGCGCGGCCATCACGGCGATGCGATCGGCACCGATGACTTTGCCGCTGCTGCGGATTTCGCGCATCTTGCCGTCCAGGTAACGGGCGGCGCTCACCAGATTGCTGCGCTCTTCCTGGGGGCAGATGATCGAATATTCTTTGTCGAGGATCTGCACGGTAACGCTATTGCTTGAACTCATGAGTCTTGCTCCAGGGCCTTGAGGCGCGAAATCATTGATTCGACCTTACGCCGGGCGATTTCGTTCTTTTCAATGAGGTGAGCGCGTTCCTCGCGCCAGGTCTTTTCCTGAGCTAATAGGAGTCCGTTTTGACTCTTTAGTTGCTCGACTCGGCTAATTAGCAGTTCGAGTCTGGCCATCAGCGCTTGCAGGTCGGTGTCTTCCATTGTCTTCACTGTCTGATGGGTGTCGGACTGTAGGAGCGAGCTTGCTCGCGATGAACCCGAGAACGCCGCGGGGTGTCAGGTACTCAGCGCTATCGTTGGCGACCATCGCGAGCAAGCTCGCTCCTACAGGGGTAGTCGATGTAGGATACAAGGCCTTCATTCTAGACATAGCGCCGTCTGGCGCCTAGCTGCCCATGCCCATTCAGAATTCTCCGTACCAAGCCTTCGCCACCCTGCTCACTTCCAGCGGTCATAACGTCTCGCCTGCCGAACTGCATGGCCTGTTGCTCGGCCGCAGTTGCGCCGGTGCCGGCTTCGATGCCGAAGGCTGGTTGATCGATGCCGCCGAGCTGCTCGAAAGCGAGCCGCAAGATAATGTCCGCAATGCCCTGATCGGCTTGCAGGAGATGGTCAAGGGTGAACTCACCGGTGACGATGTGACCGTCGTTCTGCTGCTGCCGACGGATGACGAGCCGCTGACTGATCGTGCCGCCGCACTGGGCCAATGGTGCCAGGGCTTCCTCAGCGGTTTCGGCTTGAACTGCCGTGACAGCAGCATGCTCAGCACCGAGGCCACCGAAGTGCTGCAAGACCTGGCGGCCATCGCCCAGGTGCAAGACGCGCTCGAAGAGTCCGACGACGGCGAGAGCGACTACATGGAAGTCATGGAATACCTGCGCGTCGCGCCGCTGCTGCTGTTCAGTGAAACCAGGAAACCGGACGCGCCGGCTGCCGCCAAACCGTCGTTGCATTAATCGCGAGCCAGGAAAAGCCATCTGCCCATGATTCATATCCCGAAATCGGAATACAGCCGTCGCCGCAAGGCCCTGATGGCGCAGATGGAACCCAACAGCATCGCCATCCTGCCTGCCGCCGCGGTGGCCATTCGTAACCGTGACGTCGAGCACGTCTATCGCCAGGACAGCGACTTCCAGTACCTCAGCGGTTTCCCTGAGCCACAGGCCGCCATCGTGCTGATGCCCGGCCGTGAGCATGGCGAATACCTGCTGTTCTGCCGTGAGCGCAACGCCGAACGCGAGTTGTGGGACGGCTTGCGCGCCGGCCAGGAAGGCGCGATCCGTGACTTTGGCGCCGACGACGCATTCCCTATCACCGACATCGACGACATCCTGCCGGGCCTGATCGAAGGGCGTGACCGGGTGTATTCGGCGATGGGCAGCAACCCGGAATTCGACCGGCACCTGATGGACTGGATCAACGTGATCCGCTCCAAGGCGCACCTTGGCGCCCAGCCACCGAACGAATTCGTTGCCCTGGATCATCTGCTGCATGACATGCGCCTGTATAAATCGGCGGCAGAAGTGAAGGTGATGCGCGAGGCTGCGCGGATTTCCGCCCAGGCGCATATCCGTGCGATGCAGGCCAGCCGCGCCGGGCTGCATGAGTTCAGCCTCGAAGCCGAGCTCGACTACGAGTTCCGCCGGGGCGGGGCGAAGATGCCGGCCTACGGTTCGATTGTCGCGTCGGGGCGCAACAGCTGCATCCTGCATTACCAGCAGAATGACGCGGTGCTCAAGGACGGTGACCTGGTGCTGATCGACGCCGGTTGCGAGATCGACTGCTACGCCAGCGACATCACCCGCACCTGGCCGGTCAACGGCAAGTACTCGGCGGAACAGAAGGCGATCTATGAACTGGTGCTGGCTTCACAAGAAGCCGCATTTGCCCAAATCGCCCCGAACAAGCACTGGAACCAGGCACACGAAGCCACGGTTCAAGTGATTACGAGCGGTCTGGTGAAGCTGGGCCTGTTGCAGGGCGACGTCGACGAATTGATCGCCAGCGAAGCCTACAAAGCGTTTTACATGCACCGCGCCGGCCACTGGCTGGGCATGGATGTGCATGACGTCGGCGAGTACAAGGTCGGCGGTGAATGGCGCGTGCTGGAAGTCGGCATGGCGCTGACCGTGGAGCCGGGCATCTACATCGCCCCGGACAACCAGAACGTGGCGAAGAAATGGCGCGGCATTGGTGTGCGCATCGAGGACGACGTAGTGGTGACCAAGACCGGTTGTGAAATATTGACCAAAGGCGTGCCGAAAACGGTCGCCGAGATCGAGGCCTTGATGGCCGCCGCACGGGCACAAGCGGCATGAGTCGAGTCAATCTGGCCATCATCGGTGGCGGTCTCGTGGGGGCCAGTCTGGCGTTGGCCTTGCAGGCCGGGGCCAAGGCCCGTGGCTGGAAGATCGTACTGATCGAACCGTTCGCGCCGGGCGACACTTATCAGCCGAGCTACGACGCCCGCTCTTCGGCGCTGTCCTACGGGGCCAAGCAGATTTATCAACGGCTGGGCGTGTGGCAGGAAATCTCCCGCCGCGCCGAGCCGATCAAGCAGATACATGTCTCCGACCGTGGGCGTTTTTCCACGGCGCGACTGTCGGCGATGGAAGAGGGCGTTCCGGCGCTGGGTTACGTGGTGGAAAACGCCTGGCTCGGCCAATGCCTGTGGCAAGGCCTGGACAAGGACGTGATCAGTTGGCGTTGCCCGGCGGAAGTCACGCGCATGGAGCCGCTGACCGACGGCTATCGCCTGACTCTCAACGATGAAACCACCCTGGAATGCGACCTCGCGGTGCTCGCTGATGGCGGCCGCTCCGGCCTGCGCGAGCAACTGGGAATCGGCATCAAAAAGCGCCCGTACAACCAGAGCGCGCTGATCGCCAACATCACCCCGAGTGAAGCGCACAACGGCATGGCCTTCGAACGTTTCACCGACGACGGCCCGATGGCCTTGTTGCCACTGCCGGAAAACCGCTGCGCGCTGGTCTGGACCCGTCTGGGGATGGACGCGCAGCGACTGGCGGCCCTTGATGAAAAAAGCTTTCTCAGCGAGTTGCAGGGCGTGTTCGGTTATCGCCTCGGCACCTTGAAGCAGGTTGGCGCGCGGCATTTGTACCCGCTGACCTTGATCGAGGCCGAAGAGCAGGTGCGTCCGCATCTGGCGATTCTTGGCAACGCCGCCCACAGCTTGCACCCGATTGCCGGCCAGGGTTTCAACCTGTCGCTGCGTGATGCCCAGGCCTTGGCCGACGCGTTGCTTGCCAGCGAGACCTCGCCCGGCGACTTTGCGACCTTGCAGACTTACCGCGAGCGTCAGCGCATGGATCAGAACCTGACCGTCGGCTTCTCCGATCAGGTCACGCGTTTGTTCGGCAGCACCCAGCCGCTGGTGTCCCTGGGGCGCAACCTCGGCCTGCTCGGCCTTGATCTGCTGCCTCCGGCCAAACGCTGGTTCGCCCGGCAGGCCATGGGCTTGGGTACGCGTCCCGATGCTTGAGTGGCGGGTTAACGCCCACTCTCTGCCGCGATTGCAGGTCGATATTCACGACGGCGCGGGCCCCTTGGCGGCGCCGGTCGAAAAACCCCTTTACGTGCGGTGCAAGCCGCAAGCGAGACAGGCATAAAGCATGGAAATGCGCGCAGATCTGCTGATTGTCGGGGCCGGAATGGTCGGCAGCGCCCTGGCGCTGGCGTTGCAGGACAGCGGGCTGGAAGTCCTGCTGCTGGACGGCAGCCCCCTGAGCGTCAAACCGTTTGATGTTCAGGCGTCGTTCGAGCCGCGAGTGAGCGCCTTGTCGGCGGCCAGCCAGCGGATTCTTGAGCGCCTGGGCGTCTGGGACGGCATCTCCAATCGGCGCAGCAGTCCTTACACCGACATGCAGGTGTGGGACGGCAGCGGCACCGGGCAGATTCATTTCTCGGCGGCCAGCGTGCATGCCGACGTGCTTGGGCACATTGTCGAGAACCGCGTGGTTCAGGACGCCTTGCTCGACCGTTTGCACGACTGCGACCTCGGGATGCTGGCCAATGCGCGCCTGGAACAGATGCGCCGTTCCGGCGACGACTGGCTGCTGACCCTGGCCGATGGCCGCACACTGCGCGCACCGCTGGTGATTGCAGCGGATGGCGCCAACTCGGCCGTGCGGCGCCTGACTGGCGTGGCGACGCGTGAGTGGGATTACTTGCACCATGCGATTGTCACCAGCGTGCGCAGCTCAATGCCTCATCAGATGACGGCCTGGCAGCGTTTCACCGATAACGGTCCGCTGGCGTTCCTGCCGCTGGAGCGCGATGGTCAGCAGGATTGGTGTTCGATTGTCTGGTCGACGACCCCAAGTGAAGCCGAACGCCTGATGGCGCTGGATGACGACGGCTTCTGCAAAGAACTGGAGCGCGCCTTTGAAGGCCGACTCGGCAACGTGCTCAGCGCTGACCCGCGTCTGTGCGTGCCGCTGCGTCAGCGCCACGCCAAGCGTTATGTGGCGCAAGGCCTGGCGTTGATCGGCGACGCAGCGCACACCATTCACCCGCTGGCCGGGCAGGGCGTGAACCTGGGTTTCCTCGATGCCGCCGTATTGGCCGAAGTGCTGTTGCAAGCAGCCGCGCGGGGCGAGTGTCTGGCGGATGTGAAGGTGCTCAGTCGTTACGAGCGACGACGCATGCCCCACAACCTGGCGTTGATGGCGGCGATGGAGGGGTTTGAGCGGTTGTTCCAGGCGGATCCGCTGCCGGTGCGCTGGTTGCGCAATGCCGGGTTGAAGATCGTCGATCAGATGCCGGAAGCCAAGGCGTTGTTTGTGCGTGAGGCGCTGGGGTTGACCGGGGATTTGCCGGCGCTGGCCAAGGCCTGACATCTTTATTGGGGCCGATGGCCTCTTCGCGAGCACATTCACCGCAGATCCCTGGCCATGCAACATCTGGTAACGCACCCGCGAACTGTTCGATTGAGAAGGAAAATGTGAGTCCTTATCATTTGGCTTCAATTTTCAATCGAGAGACCGCTCCCATGTTGGCACCGAAGCGTCTACTGACCGCACTGGCCCTGACCCTGATTGGCAGCACCGCCGCCCAGGCCGCCGACGAAGTAGTGGTTTACTCCTCGCGTATCGACGAGCTGATCAAGCCAGTCTTCGATGCCTACACCGCGAAAACCGGTGTGCAGGTGAAGTTCATCACCGACAAGGAAGCGCCGCTGATGCAGCGCATCAAGGCCGAGGGCGAGAACGCTACCGCCGACCTGCTGCTCACCGTCGATGCCGGTAACCTCTGGCAAGCCGAGCAGATGGGCATCCTCCAGCCGTTCACCTCGAAAGTGATCGATGCCAACATCCCGCTGCAGTACCGCGCGTTCTCTCACGCCTGGACCGGCCTGAGCCTGCGGGCGCGGACCATCGCTTACTCCACCGATCGAGTGAAACCGGGTGAGTTGACCACCTACGAAGGTCTGGCCGACAAGCAATGGGAAGGCCGCCTGTGCCTGCGTACGGCGAAGAAGGTCTACAACCAGTCGCTGACCGCCACAATGATCGAAGTGCATGGCGCCGATAAAACCGAAAAGATCCTCAAGGGCTGGGTGAGCAACCTGTCCACCGACGTGTTCTCCGATGACGTTGCGGTGCTGGAAGCGATCAACGCCGGCCAGTGTGACGTCGGCATCGTCAACACCTACTACTACGGCCGCCTGCACAAGCAGAAGCCGGACCTGGCGGTGAAGCTGTTCTGGCCAAACCAGGGTGACCGTGGCGTGCACGTCAACCTGTCGGGCATTGGCCTGACCAAACATGCGCCGCACCCGGAAGCGGCCAAGGCGTTGGTGGAGTGGATGACCACGCCGGAAGCGCAAAAGATTTTCGCGGATGTGAACCAGGAATTCCCGGCCAACCCAGCGGTTCAACCTTCCGCTGAAGTGGCGGGCTGGGGCAAGTTTGTCGCCGATACCTTGCCGGTGGAAATTGCCGGCAAGCGTCAGGCTGAAGCGATTCGGATGATGGATCGGGCAGGTTGGAACTGAGTCTCGCGCGTTAAAGATCAAAAGATCGCAGCCTCGTTTCAACGACAGCTCCTACATTGGGATAGCGGACCCCTGTAGGAGCTGTCGAGTGAAACGAGGCTGCGATCTTTTTGCGTTTTTCCTGAAATTCACGATTTATCCGCGAGAGACCTTCCTTGGCCCACCCCGCCCAACGTCGCTGGTATCCCCTGGTCTTCGCCATTGCTGCGCTGGTCCTGCTGCCCCTGAGCGTGTTGTTTCTCTCCTGGCAAACCATCGATCAGCAAATCTGGTCCCACCTGTGGGACACCCAGATGCCACGCTTGCTGGGCAACACCCTGACCCTGGTGCTCGGCGTCGGTATCGGCGTAACGCTGTTGGGCGTGAGCCTTGCCTGGCTGACCAGCCTCTGCGAATTCCCCGGTCGGCGCTGGCTGGACTGGGCGCTGATGCTGCCGTTTGCGATTCCCGCCTACGTGCTGGCGTTTGTCTTCGTCGGCCTGCTGGATTTCGCCGGCCCCGTTCAAACGTTGATGCGGGAATGGTTCGGCAGCGGGCTGCGGCTGCCGAGAGTGCGCTCCACCGGCGGGGTCATCCTCGTTCTGGTGCTGGTGTTCTATCCCTACGTTTACCTGTTGGCGCGCACCGCGTTCCTGGCGCAGGGCAAAGGCCTGATGGAAGCGGCGCGGGTTCTCGGCCAATCGCCGTGGCAGGCGTTCTGGCGCGTCGCCTTACCGATGGCGCGCCCAGCCATTGGCGCGGGCGTGGCATTGGCGTTGATGGAAACCCTCGCGGATTTCGGTGCGGTGTCGGTGTTCAATTTCGACACGTTCACCACCGCCATCTACAAAACCTGGTACGGATTTTTCAGCCTCTCCACCGCTGCGCAACTGGCGAGCCTGTTGTTGCTGGTGGTGATGGTCGTGTTGTACGGCGAGCGCCGTGCGCGCGGGGCCAACCGGGCAAGTAACGAGCGACCGCGAGTCAAGGCGCTGTATCACTTGCACGGTTTCAAGGCGTTGGCGGCAATGAGTTGGTGCGGCCTGGTGTTCGCTTGCGCCTTCGTCATTCCGATGCTGCAACTGGTGGTGTGGTTCTGGCAGCGCGGGCGCTTCGATCTGGACGAGCGTTACGCCGGGCTGATCGTCCACACCCTCTATTTGGGCGGCATGGCGGCAGTGATCACGGTCTGCGTCGCCCTGGTACTGGCGTTTGCCCGCCGACTGGCGCCGACGCGGGGTATCCGCACCGGTGTCAGCCTGGCCAATCTTGGTTATGCCTTGCCCGGTTCGGTGCTGGCGGTGTCGATCATGCTGGCGTTCAGTTACCTGGACCGCGAGCTGGTGATCCCGTTGTCGGGTTGGCTCGGCGGCGCGGGCAAGCCGTTGCTGTTGGGCAGTCTGTCGGCGCTGTTGCTGGCGTATCTGGTGCGGTTCATCGCGGTGGCGTATGGGCCACTGGAAAACAGTCTGGCGCGAATACGGCCATCTTTGCCCGAAGCGGCACGTAGCCTTGGCGTCAGTGGGCCACGGTTGTTTTTCAAAGTGTATCTGCCGTTGTTGCTGCCCGGCACGTTGAGCGCCGCGTTGCTGGTGTTCGTCGATGTGCTCAAGGAAATGCCCGCGACCCTGCTGATGCGCCCGTTTGGCTGGGACACGCTGGCGGTGCGCATCTTTGAAATGACCAGCGAAGGGGAATGGGCGAGGGCGTCGTTGCCAGCACTGACCCTGGTTTTGGTCGGGTTGTTACCGGTCATCGGATTGATTCGACGTTCGGCGCATCGAAACGCCTAGGTGCCAGTCCTACACCTTGAGGCTACAATGCGCGGCATTCGGTGCGGTCCGTCCTACGGACCCGGTAGCTGAGATCGGCTGAAAGCCTTGTAATTCAAGGCTTTCACTCGGTAAAGCACCTGCCCGCACCTTCGCCACGCCCGGAAGGAGAAACCCATGGGACAGCGTACGCCTCTGTATGACCTTCATCTCGCCCTTGGCGCGAAGATGGTCGATTTTGGCGGTTGGGATATGCCTCTGCATTACGGCTCGCAGGTCGAGGAACACCATCAGGTGCGCCGCGATTGCGGGGTTTTCGATGTATCCCACATGACCGTGATCGATGTCGGCGGCCCTCAGGCGAAAGCCTGGCTCCAGCATTTGCTGGCCAATGACGTCCAGCGTCTGCACAGCCCCGGCCGTGCCTTGTACAGCACCATGCTCAACGAGCGCGGCGGCATCGTCGACGACATGATCGTCTATCGCCTCGACGAGGGTTATCGTCTGGTGGTCAATGCCTCGACTCGCAACCAAGACCTCGCCTGGATGCAGGCTCACCTCGATGGCTTCGATGTGCAGCTCAACGAGCGCTCCGAGCTGGCGATGCTGGCCATTCAAGGTCCGCAGGCCCGGCACAAGATTGCCGAACTGGTGACCCAGTCTCGCGGTAACCTGATCCAGCTGCTCAAGCCGTTCGAAGGCCAGCCGGACGGTGACTGGTTCATCGCCCGCACCGGCTACACCGGCGAAGACGGTCTGGAAATCGTTCTGCCGGCCAGTCAGGCGCCGGGTTTCTTCAACGACCTGGTGGGCGCGGGCATTTCCCCCATCGGGCTTGGCGCACGGGATACCTTGCGTGTCGAAGCCGGGATGAACCTCTACGGTCAGGACATCCATCAGGATGTTTCACCGCTGGCCTCCAACATGGCCTGGAGCATTGCCTGGGAACCGGCCACTCGTCAGTTCATTGGCCGCGCCGCCCTGGAAGCCGAACGCGCGGGTGGCATACAGCACAAACTGGTCGGTCTGGTCCTTGAGGAGCGTGGGGTTTTGCGCGCTCATCAAGTGGTCCGCATCGCCAATGTTGGCGAAGGAGAGATCACCAGTGGTAGTTTCTCTCCTACGCTTAGCAAGTCGATAGCACTGGCGCGCGTGCCAATGGCAACTGCCGACCGCGCCGAAGTGGAAATCCGTGGCAAGTGGTACCCGGTCCGAGTGGTCAAACCGACCTTCGTACGCCATGGCAAAACCTTGATCTAACCTTTTCCGGCGGACTACGACCGCTGACAATTTCTTGAGGACACAGAACATGAGCGATATCCCTGCCGACCTGCGTTTTGCCGAAAGTCACGAATGGGCCCGTCTGGAAGCCGATGGCACCGTCACCGTGGGCATCAGCGATCACGCTCAGGAAGCCTTGGGCGATGTGGTGTTCGTTGAACTGACCGAAGTCGGAAAAGTCTTCGCCGCCGGTGATCAATCCGGTGTGGTGGAGTCGGTTAAAGCCGCTTCCGACATCTATTCCCCGATTGCCGGTGAAGTGATCGCGATCAACGAAGACCTGGGCGCTTCGCCTGAGTCGCTCAACACCGACCCGTACGGTGCCTGGATCTTCAAGCTGAAGCCAAGCAACACGGCTGACCTGGACAAGCTGCTCGATGCGGCTGGCTACAAGGCCGCCATCGGCGAGTAAGCTTTTCAGCGTCATCCCAAAGCCCCGACCTGTCGGGGCTTTTTTGTGCCTTGTAGATCAGGATCTTTTGATCTTCAAGGGCACCGCGACATCGACTGCTATGCTGCTTTGACCGAGTTGCATCGACGTTGAGCGCCAGTCAAGAGAGAGCCCGTCATGTCCCAGTTGCCGTCCTTGAGCCAGTTACGCGACCCCAATGCCTTCCTTCGCCGCCATCTCGGGCCCGATGCCGCCGAGCAGCAGGCGATGCTCGACAGCCTCGGCCTCGGTAGCCGGGTCGAGTTGATCGAGCAGACGGTGCCCCCGGGAATTCGCCTGAACCGGGCACTCGACCTGCCGCCAGCCCTCGACGAAGAAGCCGCGCTGGCCAAACTTCGGGGGTACGCCGAGCAGAACCAGGTCTGGACCAGCCTGATCGGCATGGGCTACCACGGCACGCTTACGCCAGCCGTCATCCTGCGCAACGTGCTGGAAAATCCCGGTTGGTACACCGCCTACACGCCCTATCAACCGGAGATCGCCCAAGGTCGTCTCGAAGCGCTGCTGAATTTTCAGCAACTGACCATCGACCTCACGGGCCTGGAACTGGCCAATGCTTCGCTGCTGGATGAGGCCACCGCAGCGGCGGAAGCCATGGCGCTGGCCAAGCGTGTCGCCAAGTCGAAAAGCAATCTGTTCTTCGTCGACGAAAACTGTCATCCGCAGACCATTTCCGTGGTGCAGACCCGTGCCGAAGGGTTCGGCTTCGAGCTGATCATCGATGCTGTGGATAACTTGAAGCAGCACCAGGTGTTCGGCGCGCTGCTGCAATACCCCGACACCCACGGCGAGATCCGCGACCTTCGCCCCTTGATCGATCACCTGCATGCCCAGCAGGCGCTGGCCTGTGTCGCTACCGATCTGTTGAGTTTGCTGTTGCTGACGCCGCCGGGAGAGTTGGGTGCCGACGTGGTGTTCGGTTCGTCTCAGCGGTTTGGCGTGCCGATGGGTTACGGCGGGCCGCACGCGGCGTTTTTTGCCAGCCGCGATGAGTACAAACGGGCGATTCCCGGACGGATCATCGGCGTCTCGAAAGATGCCCGTGGTAACACCGCATTGCGCATGGCCCTGCAAACCCGCGAGCAACACATCCGTCGGGAGAAGGCCAACTCGAACATCTGCACCGCCCAGGTATTGCTGGCCAACATCGCCAGTTTCTACGCGGTCTACCATGGCCCGGAAGGGCTGAAACGGATTGCCCAGCGTGTTCATCGGCTGACCTGCATCCTTGCTGCCGGTCTTGAGCGAAACGGTATCAGCCGACTCAATCAGCATTTCTTCGACACCCTGACCCTGGAGGTTGGTGGCACTCAGACCGCGATTATCGAAAGTGCCCAGGCGGCGCAGATCAACCTGCGTATTCTCGGCCGCGGGCAACTGGGCCTGAGCCTCGATGAAACCTCTGATGAATCCACCGTGGCGAAGTTGTTCGATGTGTTCCTCGGCGCCGATCATGGGCTGAGTGTCGACGAACTGGACGCCGAAACCCTGGCTTCCGGCATTCCCAGCGGGCTGCTGCGTACCTCGCCGTATTTGCGTCACCCGGTGTTCAACGCCCATCACAGCGAAACCGAGATGCTGCGTTACCTCAAACAACTGGAAAACAAGGACCTGGCGCTCAATCAATCGATGATCCCGCTGGGCTCTTGCACCATGAAGCTCAACGCCACCAGCGAAATGATCCCCATCACTTGGCCACAGTTCGCCAATTTGCACCCGTTTGTGCCGAAAGAGCAGGCGCTCGGTTATTCGCTGATGATCGAGGAACTGGAGCGCTGGCTGTGCGCGATCACCGGTTTCGATGCGATCTGCATGCAACCCAACTCCGGGGCCCAGGGCGAGTACGCCGGTTTGCTGGCGATCCGCAAATACCACGAGAGCCGCCATGAGGGCGCCCGGGATATTTGCCTGATCCCGTCCTCGGCCCACGGCACCAATCCGGCTTCGGCGCAGATGGCCGGGATGCGCGTGGTGATCGTCGAGTGCGATGAAGCGGGTAACGTCGACCTGGAGGACTTGAAGGAAAAAGCCGCGGCGGCGGGGGATAAACTCGCCTGCCTGATGGCGACGTATCCTTCGACTCACGGCGTCTACGAGGAAGGCATCAGCGAAATCTGTGAAGTTATCCACAGCCACGGCGGCCAGGTGTACATGGATGGCGCCAACCTCAATGCCCAGGTCGGGCTGACACGGCCGGCGGACATTGGCGCCGACGTTTCCCACATGAACCTGCACAAAACTTTCTGCATTCCCCACGGCGGCGGCGGGCCGGGGATGGGGCCGATTGGTGTGCGAGCCCATCTGGCGCCGTTCGTGGCCAATCACCCGGTGGTGCCGATCGACGGGCCGTTGCCGCAGAACGGCGCGGTGAGCGCGGCGCCCTGGGGCAGTGCGAGCATCCTGCCGATCAGCTGGATGTACATCGCCATGATGGGACCGCAACTGGCGGACGCCAGCGAAGTGGCGATCCTTGCCGCGAATTACCTGGCGCAGCATCTGTCCGGCGCGTTCCCGGTGCTTTACACCGGGCGTAACGAACGGGTAGCCCACGAATGCATTCTCGACTTGCGACCGCTCAAGGTCCTGACCGGGATCAGCGAGGAGGACGTTGCCAAACGCTTGATGGACTACGGCTTCCATGCCCCGACCATGTCATTTCCGGTGCCGGGAACGTTGATGGTCGAACCGACCGAGAGTGAATCGAAGGCCGAGCTGGATCGGTTTATCGGGGCGATGCTGAGCATCCGCGCGGAAATCACCGAGGTGCAGAACGGCAACTGGCCGGCCGAAGACAACCCGCTGAAACGTTCGCCGCACACCCTGGCCGACATCAGCGGAATTTGGGAGCGGCCCTACAGCATCGAACAGGCCGTGACGCCCGATGCGCACACCAAGGCGCATAAATATTGGCCGGTGGTGAACCGGGTGGACAATGTTTACGGCGACCGCAATTTGTTTTGTGCCTGTGTCCCGGTAGACGATTACCGCTGAGATTCCGGCAACACATCTAACCCTGTGGGAGCGGGCTTGCCCGCGATGAGGCCGGAACAGTCAATATCTAGGGTGACTGACATATCGCCATCGCGGGCAAGCCCGCTCCCACAGGGGATTTGCGTCGGGCAAAAAAATGCCGCTCATGTGAGCGGCATTTTTGTTCAGCAGTAAATCTTATTCGGAAGCGACGGCATTCTTCGCCAGGATCGCATTCGCCAGTTCCATGTCGGTCGCCTGCAGGCCCGGGTTGTCGGCGCGGACTTTCTGCATTGCGGCTTCCAGGTACGGGCCGCGGATGCCGCCGTCGCTGGCGACGAAGCTGCCGGCATCGTCCTGAGCGGCAATGATCAGCTTGTGATCCTTGAAGGTCAGGTAGGTCGAACCGGTGGTTGCACCGGAGGAGATGACGTTACGCCAAAAGCTATCGGCCATCGCCGAACCGACTGGAAGGGACAACAAGGCGAGGGTAGCGACAGCAAGTTTGAGACGCATAGGGTGACTCCACTGGGTTATCTACGGCGTTGGATTGCCAATCACCCAATCGAGTTCCCTTCCGGCTCATTCAGCCGGTTCCACCAGCAAAATCGCCCCTTGCTGCCCAACCACGCGAACCCGGCTGCCCAATGCAGCATCCGGTCCTCGGGCCATCCACACGCCATCGGCAACCTTGATTTTGCCGCGTCCGTCGATAATCGCTTCATGCACCACAAAGGTTTTGCCGACCAATTCCTGACCGCGCAGGTTGAGGTTCGGCTGATCGCTCTCGCGCACGGCGCTGCGCTGGCGTCTCCACCAATACAGCGCGGTGGCGATCGAGAGCAGGCCGAACAGCAGGAACTGCAATTCCCAGGACAGCTCCGGCGCCACAAAGGTCAGCACGCCAACGGCGGCGGCTGCCATGCCGATCCACAGCAGATAGCCGCCCGCGCCGAACACTTCGAGAATCAGCAACACCGTGCCTAACGCCAGCCAGTCCCAGAAGGATAGATGCTGCAGAAATGCCCACATAGCGTGCCTCAGGCTTTCTTGTTATCGAACGTGGCCTTGACGATTTCGCCGATGCCGCCGACTGCGCCGATCATCGAACTGGCTTCGAGCGGCATCAGGATCACTTTGCTGTTGTTGGCCGAGGCCAGTTTGCCCAGTGCATCGATGTACTTCTGCGCGACGAAGTAGTTGACCGCCTGCACGTTGCCGCCAGCGATGGCTTCGGACACCACTTTGGTCGCCTGGGCTTCAGCTTCGGCCTGACGTTCACGGGCTTCGGCTTCGAGGAACGCGGCCTGCCGACCGCCTTCGGCCTCGAGGATCTGCGCCTGCTTCTTGCCTTCGGCGGTCAGGATGGCGGCCGCTCGCAGGCCCTCGGCTTCGAGGATTTGCGCGCGCTTGATCCGCTCGGCTTTCATCTGGCCAGACATTGCCGCCATCAGGTCAGCCGGCGGGCTGATGTCCTTGATCTCGATCCGGGTGATCTTGATGCCCCACGGCGCCGTGGCTTCGTCGACGGTACGCAGCAGTTTTTCGTTGATCCCGTCGCGCTGGCTGAGCATCGCGTCGAGTTCCATTGAGCCGAGCACGGTACGAATGTTGGTTTGCAGCAGGTTGCGAATCGCGTGTTCGAGGTTGTTCACCTCGTAGGCGGCCTGGGCGGTGTTGACCACCTGGAAGAAACACACGGCATCGATCTGCACCGTGGCGTTGTCGGCGGTAATGACTTCCTGCGGCGGAATATCCAGCACGCTTTCCATCACGTTGATCTTGCGACCGATGCGGTCCATCACCGGAATGATGATGTTCAGGCCTGGCTTGAGGGTGTTGGTGTAACGGCCGAAACGCTCGACCGTCCATTGGTAACCCTGAGGCACGACCTTGAAACCCATGAACAGAATGGCGACCACGAGGCCGACAAAAAGCAAAAGCACGCTACCGATCTGCATAACGATTCCCTGTTGATCAATGAAATGGCGATCGCAGGAGTGTAGCGGCGCGGGTCGGGGATAAGTACCGATAGTCGGCCCTCGCATCATCAGGAGACACAATAGGGTTTATTTCTGCTCGCTCTGCGGCGTCACTCGCAGCACCTCCTCGATCGTGGTCAAACCCGCCGCGACTTTCTGCGCCCCGGACAGCCGTAAACTGCGCATGCCTTCCTTGAACGCCTGGCGCCGGATCGCCAGCAAATCGGTATCGGGATTGATCAGCGCCTTGACGCCGTCAGTCAGTTGCATGATTTCGTAAACCCCGGCGCGGCCACGATAGCCGGTGTCGCGGCATTCCAGGCAGCCGATGGCGCGTTGTGCGTTACTCGGCAACGGTGCCTGCCAGGGCCGGGTCAAGGTTTGCCAGTCTTCTTCGCCCAGCGTCAACGGCGCCTTGCAATGCGGGCACAAGGTACGGACCAGACGCTGGGCCATGACGCCAAGCACCGTGGCTTTGATCAGGTAATGCGGCACGCCGAGTTCCAGCAGGCGGCTGATCGCGCTGGGCGCGTCATTGGTGTGCAACGTCGACAACACCAAGTGACCGGTGAGTGCGGCCTGAATCGCCATTTCGGCAGTTTCGAGGTCGCGGATCTCGCCGATCATGATGATGTCCGGGTCTTGCCGCATCAGCGCACGCACACCGGCGGCGAAGGTCAGGTCGATGTTGTGCTGGACCTGCATCTGGTTGAACGCCGGCTCGACCATCTCGATCGGGTCTTCGATGGTGCAGAGGTTGACCTCGGGTGTCGCCAGTTTCTTCAGGGTGGTGTACAGCGTGGTGGTTTTACCGGAACCGGTCGGTCCGGTGACCAGGATGATGCCGTTGGGCTGGCTCGTCATGTCCTGCCAGCGGCGCAGGTCTTCGGCGGAGAAGCCCAACTGATCGAAATTCTTGAGCAGCACTTCCGGGTCGAAGATCCGCATGACCATTTTTTCGCCGAAGGCGGTCGGCAATGTCGACAGGCGCAACTCGACTTCGCCACCGTCCGGGGTCTTGGTTTTTACTCGGCCGTCTTGGGGTTTGCGCTTTTCCGCGACGTTCATCCGCCCCAGGCTTTTCAGGCGGCTGACGATCGCCATGGTCACCTGCGGCGGGAATTGATAGACGTTGTGCAGCACGCCATCGATGCGAAAGCGCACGGTGCCTTGCTCGCGTCTGGGTTCGATGTGGATGTCGCTGGCGCGCTGCTGGAATGCGTACTGGAACAACCAATCGACGATGTTGACGATGTGTGCGTCGTTGGCGTCGGGTTCCTGGTCGCTGGCGCCGAGGTTGAGCAACTGTTCGAAGTTGCCCAGGGTGTTCATCTGCTGATCGGCGTTGGTCGCGCCGCTGACCGATTTGGCCAGGCGGAAGAATTCCACACTGAAGCGCTGGATGTCGATCGGGTTGGCCACCACGCGCTTGATCGGCAGTTTCAGGACGTGGGTCAGGTCGGCTTCCCAACCGTTGACGTATGGCTGGGCGCTGGCCACGGTCACCGCGTCGCGATCGATGGCGACCGCGAGAATTTTGTGGCGCTGGGCGAACGCGTAGGACATCAACGGGGTAATGGCCGCGACGTTGATTTTCAGCGGGTCGATGCGCAAGTAAGGTTGGCCCGCCTGCTGCGACAGCCACAGCGTCAGGCTCTCCAGGTCGAGGTGTTTGCCAGGGCGGCTGAGGTCGTCCAGCTGCTGGCTGGCGATGAACTCCAGCGGGTGCATCTGGCCATTGGCGGCGTGACGGCGTCGGGCATTCAGCGCGTGCTCGGCCGAATCCTGGCTGATAAAGCCTTGGGCGACCAGTTCACGCAGCAAATCATTGAGATCCAGCCAGCGGTCCTGAATGGCGAGTTGAACGGACATGCGGGCTCCTCATGAACAACAGTTCGCAAAGGATAGTCGCGCAGCCGCTGACCGTTGGGCCACTACCCGACGAAGCCGTTTCGAGTTCTTTCAGCCTGTCGCCTGAACCGGCTCATCCCACGCAGAATCGGCGGCTTGCAGCTCCACCGAACAGACGCTGATCAGGTTACGCAGTTTTTCCGCGATGACCTGGGCGCGGTGCCAGCTCAATCCGTCGATAACGATGTCGAGCGACAGCAGATCATCCATGCGCTGTACGTTGACCTGGTGCGGCGTGAGGAACTGCATGGCAAACAGGTTCAGCGCCCGGCACAGCACATCCGGTTCAGCCTCGGTCAGCAGTTGGTAGTGAACGCGGCAGTGGGCATTACTGGTGTTCCAGACATCGGCGCGGGTGGGCGGGGTGTTCACGGCTTCTAGATGCGGCATGGTCGGTCTCCAAATCACTGGAGAAATTTTTACATTCGTCGGCGGGTATTTCTTATCTATGATGGGGGTAATTGGCGATTAATCGAATTGCACAATTCAAAGCGCTATCAATTACAGGTTTTTCTATGCACAGCGAGCTGGATGGCTACGACCGCAAGATTCTGGCATTGCTGCAAGAGGACGCCTCGCTCTCCAGTGCGCAGATCGCCGAGCAAGTGGGGCTCTCGCAGTCGCCGTGCTGGCGGCGAATTCAGCGGATGAAGGAGGAGGGGATCATTCGCGGGCAGGTGACGTTGCTCGACCGCAAGAAAATCGGCTTGAACACGCAGATCTTCGCCCAGGTGAAACTCAACGCTCACGGACGCTCGAACTTCACCGAATTCACCGAGGCGATTCGCGGTTTTCCCGAGGTGCTGGAGTGTTACGTGCTGATGGGGGCGGTGGATTTCATGCTGCGGATTGTCGCGGCGGACATCGAGGCCTATGAGCGCTTCTTTTTCGAGAAGCTGTCGATGGTGCCGGGGATTCAGGAAGTGAACTCGATTGTGGCGTTGTCGGAGATCAAGTCGACCACCAGTTTGCCGGTTTGAAAATGATGCGTTAATCCTGCGGCCCCATCGCCAGCAGGCTGGCTCCCACATTGGATTTGTGGTGTACACAAAACCAATGTGGGAGCCAGCCTGCTGGCGATGGCGGTATTACATGCGCAGCAACATCTTCCAGGCACGGTTCTGATACACCGCAATCGCCTGCTGCTTACGCGCATCCAGTGATTCGTCGGTGATCGGCTCGTTGGCCAGTTGCGCCAGTTTGTTCAGCTCACCGTACAGGCGATCCATTTCTGGAATGTCCAGCACGTTGCGCGCATGGTGCATCCAGGCCTGGATGCGTTCGATGCGCGGCAGTTGCTCGGCCAGGTCTTCCGGCTGTTGCTGGTAACGCTGCAATTGCAGGGACGTGGCTTCCTCGCCCAACAGGCGCGGCAACCAGCTGCCCAGTTGCGCGGCGCCTTGGCGATTGCCACGAACGTTGCGATCGGCAGCCCAGGTGCGGGCCAGCAACCAGCGCGAAGTGTTCAGGGAGAACAGACCCCAGCGCGGGTCTTCGAGTTCTTCGAGGAACTGCTCCGGCGCGGCTTTGCGCACGTCTTCGTCGTCGATGCCGGCTTGCACCAGTGGACGCCAGTCTTCCAGCAAGGCATCCAGTGCAACGCGCAGATCGTGCGTCGACTGACGCGGTGCGGCCTGGCCCAGGCTGCTGAGCAGTGCGCGCAGTTCAGCGAGGTTCTCGACCCAGTCCTGCAACAGGCGCCAGTGACCATTGAAGCGATACTGCTCGGCCAGACGCTGGCTGCTGCCCAGCAAGTGCCAGCTCAGGGCGGCGAACGCATCGTCCAGCGGCATTTCGGCGCTGATTTGCGGCGCCGGCAGGCTCAACGAGTAGCTGTTGGCGTCGTACAAACGATAACCGCGTTCGGCCTTACTGATGTCGCACGGCATCAGGGCCAAGGTCGCGGCCAGTTCAGCGGCCAGTTCCAGCAACGCGGCCGGATCGCCTTCGCGCAGTTCCAGTTCCAGTTCGCAGATTTCTTCTTTCTGTTTGCCGACGACAACGTGGCCCAGGTCCAGCGCGGCCTCGATGACCACTTTGGTCTTGCCACGGCCCCAAGCGATTTCCGCGCGTTCGCGGATGAAATCGGTGGTGAAGATTGGCTTCAGGGTTTTCTTGTCCAGCTCGGCCAACTCTTCAGGCCAGCATTCGCCGTCGAGTTTCTTCACGTCGAGCTTGGCTTTGGGCAGGTTCCAGTCGTACTCGTTACGCTCAGACAGACCGGCGACGCTCTGGCCACGGGTCTTGAGGGTCTGAATCACTTCTTCGCCATCGCGGCGCAGGCGCAGGGCAACCTTGGCGCGGGCCAGGTCGCGCTCAGGCGTGTCGAAGTACTGATTCATCAACTCACGGCGTTCCCAGCCACTTTTGTTGCGTTTTTTCAGGAGCGGGTGCTCGCGCAGAGCGGCGAGGGTTTCGCGGCTGACGCGGAGTTTGATTTCGGTTTCTTTCTGCATGGCCGGAAAATCCAGGATCGGGAGCGCAGCCGGGGGAATGTGTGGCTGCCAAGGTCGTGCAGTGTACAGGACTCATTCGAGATAGGGTCTGTTGACGCTTGGCGACGAACCGCAACGGTTTATTCCTGTCGCCAGATGGTTCTATGATGGACTTCAATTCGGGAGTTGGAGTCAGCGATGCCTTTGCCGTCCATGAAAGATCAGTTCGCTGCGCTGATCGCCGCACCGTCCGTCAGTTGTACCCAACCCAGCCTCGATCAATCCAATCGTCCAGTGATTGATCTGCTGGCGACGTGGCTCGGTGACCTGGGTTTTGCCTGCGACATCCAGCAGGTCAGCCCCGGCAAGTTCAACCTGCTAGCCAGTTTCGGTTCCGGCCCCGGCGGCCTGGTGCTGGCCGGGCACAGCGACACGGTGCCTTACGACGGCGCGCGGTGGCAGACCGATCCGCTGAAGCTGACCGAAGTCGATGGCCGTTGGATTGGCCTCGGCAGTTGCGACATGAAGGGTTTTTTCGCCCTGGCCATCGAAGCCGTCATCCCGCTGCTCGACCAACCGTTCAAGCAGCCGCTGCTGATCCTTGCCACCTGCGATGAAGAAAGCTCGATGTCCGGAGCTCGCGCCCTGGCCGAAGCCGGGCGGCCGTTGGGCCGCGCAGCAGTGATCGGCGAGCCGACCGGGCTCAAACCGATCCGCATGCACAAAGGCATCATGATGGAACGCATCGACATCCTCGGTCAGAGCGGCCATTCCTCTGACCCGCGCCTGGGCCACAGCGCCCTCGAAGCGATGCACGATGCTATCGGCGAACTGCGTGGACTGCGTCTGCTGTGGCAGCGCGAGTTTCGCAACATGCAGTTTGGCGTGCCGACGCCGACCATGAACTTCGGCTGCATCCACGGCGGTGACAACCCCAACCGCATCTGCGGCCAGTGTTCGCTGGAATTCGACTTGCGGCCGTTGCCGGGCATGGACCCTAAAGCCCTGCGCGCGGAAATTCTGCAAAGGCTCAAGCCGGTTGCCGAGCGGCATCAGGTGAAGATCGATTACGCGCCGCTGTTCCCCGAAGTGCCGCCCTTCGAGCAGGCCGAGGATGCCGAATTGGTGCGGATCGCGGAAAAGCTCACCGGTCATCGGGCCGAAGCAGTGGCGTTCGGCACAGAAGCGCCTTATCTTCAGCGTCTTGGCTGCGAAACACTGGTGCTGGGCCCGGGCGACATCGCCTGCGCGCACCAACCGGGGGAATACCTCGAAATGTCACGTTTGCAGCCTACGGTGCATCTATTACGTCAGTTGATTGAACATTACTGCCTGGCGCCGGCCCAAACACCAACGCCGGTCATCCATGCCACCTGACCGTGTAAATTGCCGGTGTCTTAACCCGTATTCATGAGGAGAGCGCGCGTGTCGCCAAGCCTGTTCCGACGATAACCATCAGCCCGCTGTGCATTTTCTGTTCGCCCATTTTTTGGCTGCTATTTATTACAGGCCCAGGTTCATGCCCGAATACGTTAATTGGCTTCGTCACGCTTCGCCTTACATCAATGCCCACCGTGATTGCACCTTCGTCGTCATGCTCCCTGGCGACGGCGTGGAACACCCGAATTTCGGCAACATCGTCCACGACCTGGTGCTGTTGCACAGCCTGGGCGTGCGGCTGGTGCTGGTGCACGGTTCCCGTCCGCAAATCGAAACCCGCCTGGCGACTCGCGGCCTGACCCCGCATTACCATCACGGCATGCGCATCACCGATGCCGCGACGCTGGAATGTGTGATCGATGCGGTCGGCCAACTGCGTATCGCCATCGAAGCCCGGTTGTCGATGGACATGGCCTCGTCGCCGATGCAGGGCTCGCGTCTGCGGGTGGCGAGCGGCAATCTGGTGACGGCACGGCCGATTGGCGTGCTCGAAGGTGTCGACTATCACCACACCGGCGAAGTGCGCCGGGTCGACCGCAAGGGCATCAATCGTCTGCTGGACGAGCGTTCGATTGTGTTGCTGTCGCCGTTGGGTTACTCGCCGACCGGGGAGATTTTCAACCTCGCCTGCGAAGACGTCGCCACTCGCGCGGCCATCGACCTGGGCGCGGACAAGCTGCTGCTGTTCGGTGCCGATCTGGGTCTGATCGATGAGAACGGTCGTCTGGTGCGTGAGTTGCGTCCACAGCAAGTGCCGGCGCATTTGCAGCGGTTGGGCAGCAACTATCAGGCTGAGCTGCTGGATGCGGCCGCTGAAGCGTGCCGCGGCGGCGTCGCCCGCAGCCATATCGTCAGTTATGTCGAAAACGGCGCGCTGCTGACCGAACTGTTCACCCGTGACGGTGGCGGTACGCTGGTGGCCCAGGAGCAATTCGAAGTGGTGCGCGAGGCGGCCATTGAAGACGTCGGTGGCTTGCTGGATCTGATCAGTCCACTGGAAGAGCAGGGGATTCTGGTGCGCCGTTCCCGCGAGGTGCTGGAGCGCGAGATCGAGCAGTTCAGCGTGGTCGAGCGCGAAGGCATGATCATCGCTTGCGCGGCGCTGTATCAGATTGCTGATTCGGATGCGGGCGAGTTGGCGTGCCTGGCGGTGAACCCCGAGTACCGCCATGGTGGGCGCGGGGATGAGTTGCTGGAGCGCATCGAAACCCGAGCGCGGGCACAGGGATTGAAAACCTTGTTCGTGCTGACGACCCGCACGGCCCACTGGTTTCGTGAGCGGGGTTTCGTACCGAGCAGCGTTGAGCGCCTGCCATCGGCGCGGGCGTCGCTCTACAACTATCAGCGTAATTCGAAGATCTTCGAAAAGACCCTCTGACCTGATCGTTCCCACGCTCCGCGTGGGAATGCCTCTACGGACGCTCCGCGTTCGGCTCTGGATGGGACGCGGAGCGTCCCGGGCTGCATTCCCACGCAGAGCGTGGGAACAATCAAAAACCCCTCTGAATCGGCGACCCCAATCCCTGTAGGAGCGAGGCTTGCCCGCGAAGCAGACAACTCGATTTGTCTGTTGTCCATGATGACGCCTTCGCGGGCAAGCCTCGCTCGTACAGGAGATCGGTGTGTAAAGGTCGGCGCACCCCATTGGCCGACCTCTGCCGCGTCGGTCAAGGTCTTGCCGGTCTTGCGAATTTCCCCCAGGGCTGGCGACCAGCAGGTTCCCCACTTTGACTTTCGAGGCATCCAGCCCCCAGTGCTTCGGCGAGCCGAGCAGGCTGTAGTGAGAGGTCGAAACGAACGGGGTGGCGATGGTCTTGCCGATCAGATCTTCCGGTTTATCGATAGCCGACGGTGAGGTGCGCTGCATGAGCGGAGAACGAAATTGAAGGCGACACACAAACTGTAACAATTGGGCTGGATAGTGCGCGTTTGGTCGACATGGCGACGCCTCTCGGCAGGGGAAATATTTCCGATTTGCGTCAAAGCTAATCGATCTAAAAAACAGCCAATAAATACCTTTTAGGAATTAGTTTATGAGCCGACTGCTCTACTCCGGGGCTGGGGCAAAGTGATCTATATTCCTAAAAGGTATGAAAAAAAGAATTGACCAATTCTTTTTAGGTTTATGACGAATTCATGACCCTGCAAGGACCAAAAAAACGAGGATTAGACTATGGTCGTAGACACACATAGTTACGATTGACTTGTGGGTCACGGTCTGGCGCTAATCGCGCATCTTAGGATTCGAGGCATTTGATCTCGGGCCAGGAACACAAGAATTAGAAACGAGAGGAGCGAAACAATGAACAAGTCCACCTTGGCGCTGGCCGTGGCTGTTGGGGTTTTGGCGCAGCAGGCAGGCGCCGCGGGTTTCATCGAAGACAGCAAGGCTTCCGTCAGTTCGCGTACCTATTATTTTGACTCCGATAGACGTGAAGGCCTCAATATTCCTGCAAACCGGCAGCGAGAGGCCGCTGAAGGTCTCAAGTTCGATTACCAGTCGGGCTTCACCCAAGGTGTCGTAGGTTTCGGTATTGACGCCCAGGCGCTGGTCGGTATCCATCTGGACGGCGGCAAGGGCCATCACCCGGACAACAACTCCTTCAACCCTAGCGATACCGATGGTTCGGCAGTGGATGAGTGGAGCCGTCTGGCAGGCAACGTCAAGGCCCGCTTCTCGAAGACAGAAGCCCACTACGGTGGCGCTCTGCAGCCAAACATGCCGATCCTGATCGCCAACGACAGCCGCGTGCTGCCACAAACCTTTGAAGGTGGCACCATCACCTCGAAGGAAATCGACAACGTGACCTTTAACCTAGGTCAGTTGGAGCACGCGACAGGTCGCGCCTCCACCAACAGCACTGGCCTGGCCGTGGCTGGCGGTACTCAGGACAGCAACCAGTTCCGTTACGCCGGTGCAGACTGGAAGGTCACCAAAGACCTGACGCTGCAGTACTACTACGCGAACCTGGAAAACTACTACAAGCAGAATTTCCTCGGTTTGGTGCACGTCTACCCGATTGTTCCCGGTCAGACGTTCAAGACCGATCTTCGGTATTTCGACAGCAGCTCCGACGGCAAGAACGGTGACGCCGGGTACCAATTCAACAACAATAGTGGCTACGCCAAGCACCTGGGCGAGGTCGATAACAAGACCTGGAGCGCCACGTTCACCTACACCCTGGGTGGCAGCGCGTTTCTGCTCGGGCATCAGCGTGTCAGCGACGACGGCGGCTTTGTGTTCTTGAACCAAGGTAACGTTGTCGATGGCAACGGTCGCAACGAAGGTGCCGGCGGCGCAAGCTTCTACTCGTTTACCGACGCAACGGTTGGCAGCTTCATCCGTGCCGGTGAAAACACCTCGTACGGTCAGTATTCCTATGACTTCGCTTCATTGGGTGTACCGGGCTTGAAAGCTTCGGCTGCTTACCTGTATGGCCAGGACATCAAGGCCACCAACGGCGTGGGCAAGGATCTGAACGAGCGCGAAACCGACCTGCGTGTGGATTACGTAATTCAACAGGGGCCACTTAAAGGATTTGGCACGACGCTGCGTCACGGCATGTATCGTGGCAACACCAGTACCCTCGATGAAGACCAGACCCGTCTGATCTTCAACTACACCTATAGCTTCATGTAATCAGTCAGTCCCCAAAAAAAAACCTTGTCCTCTGACAAGGTTTTTTTTCGGCTGTGCTTTTATATTCCATAAACACTGCACATGATGATTTTTTATTCTTTTTAGATTTGTTTGCCTGGGCCTAAAGTGGGCCCCGCAGCACTGTCAGCCTTGGCAAAACCGCTCCCGATTGCATACAGGTTCAGGAATTGGTTTTCGAGCCGATACCTTCTGTCCCATGCGGAGCTTTATTCCTGGATGGCATGAAAAACAGTTCTGCAATTCTTTTTGGGTTTATGAACAGGTATCCTTTAGCGACCAGATGACCGGGTTAGACGGCTTGGCGCTAAAGCGCGCATCTCAGGATCCGGGCATTCGATCTGGACCAGGAACATTAGAATTAGAGCAATAGGAGCGAAACAAATGAACAAGTCCACCTTGGCCATGGCTGTGGCCTTAGGGGTTGTGGCGCAGCAGGCAAGCGCCGCAGGTTTCATCGAAGACAGCAAGGCCACTTTGGGGTTGCGCAACTTCTACATCAACACCGACTACCGTGACGGTACCGGTCCGAACAAAAACGAAGAATGGGGCCAAGGCTTCGATCTGCGTTTCATCTCCGGTTATACCCAAGGCACTGTAGGTTTCGGTGTTGATGCCATCGGCCTGTTGGGCGTGCGTCTGGATTCGGGCGGCGGCACCAACGGCGCAGCAAACACCGCTGCTTACGGCGGTACTGTTTTCCCAAGCGAGTCCAACGGCGAAGCAGTTGATAACTTCTCCAGCCTGGGCTTGACGGCAAAGGCCAAGATCTCCCAGACCGAACTGAAACTGGGGACTTTGCAACCGAAGCTGCCAGTCATCGTGACCAACGACGGTCGTCTGCTGCCACAAACCTGGCAGGGTGGCCAGATCACTTCCGGCGAGATCAAGGACCTGACGCTGGTCGGCGGCCAGATCGAGCACGCCAAGGGTCGTAACTCCAGCAACAATGAACAACTGTCCATCGGTGGCGCAAACGCACGTGTAGCCAACAGCAACAAGTTCATCTATGGCGGTGGTGACTACAAAATCACCAAGGACCTGACGGCCCAGTACTACTACGGCAACCTGGAAGACTTCTACAAGCAACACTTCCTGGGTCTGGTGCATAACTGGGCCATTGGCCCGGGTGTGCTGAAATCCGATCTGCGCTACTTCAACAGCTCTGACGATGGCGCTAACGCCAACACCTCGGCTTACTTCAGCAACGGCAACTACAGCGGCGTGGCTAGCGGTAAAGGCAAGGTCGACAACAACCTGTACAGCGGCCTGTTCCTCTACACCGTTGCAGGTCACACCTTCGGCGGCGGTTATCAAGTCAGCAACGGCAGCAGCGATTTCCCTTGGCTGAACCAGGGCGACGGCTCGTCGGCTTACATCATCACCGACTCGCAAATCCAGAAATTCGCCCGTGCCGGCGAGCGCACCTGGCAAGCACGCTACTCGTATGATTTCGCCAAGGTCGGCGTGCCTGGCTTGACCGCTGGTGTGGTGTATCTGCGTGGCGACAACATCGATACCGTTTCCGGTACCCGTCCTTTTGCTGAAGTCGCTAACGGCGCTTCCGAGTGGGAACGCGACCTGACCGTGGGTTACGTCGTCCAGTCCGGCGCGTTGAAAAACCTTGGCTTGATGTGGAAAAACGCTACCTGGCGTACCGACCTGCCGAGCACTCGCTCCCAGGACGAAAACCGCTTGATCGTCAGCTACTCGATCCCGCTGTTGTAAGAGCGCTCTTGTAACCGAGACAAAAAAGCCCCGCCCGGCATCTCGCCGGGCGGGGCTTTTGCGTTTTCAAACCGGGATCACCCCCGTAAACCCGGCCTGAAATTCCCCTCTTTTGCAGCAACTCAAGGCCTTCTCGAACCTTGCTGGCGATGTTCGGCGGGATGCGCATGCACGTCCAGTGAACAGATTTTTAATATTCATTTACGATCTAAACAAATCGATATTTATTCTTTTTAATAGATAAAAAACACAGGCACAGTTGAGCTCAACCCGCACTCATCAGGAGCAGCACCATGAGCCTCAGACTGGGCGATATCGCCCCCGACTTCGAACAGGATTCCAGCGCCGGCACCATCAATTTCCACGAGTGGCTGGGCGATAGCTGGGGCGTGCTGTTTTCCCACCCGGCGGATTTCACGCCGGTGTGCACCACCGAACTCGGCTTCACGGCCAAGTTGAAAGAAGAATTCGCTCAGCGTGGGGTCAAGGCCATCGCCCTGTCTGTTGACCCGGTGGATTCGCACCACAAGTGGATCGAGGACATCAACGAAACCCAGGACACCGTCGTCAACTTCCCGATCCTCGCTGACGCCGACCGCAAGGTCTCGGACCTCTACGACCTGATCCACCCCAACGCCAACGACACCTTGACCGTGCGCTCGCTGTTCGTGATCGACCCGAACAAAAAGGTACGCCTGACCATCACCTACCCGGCGAGCACGGGCCGCAACTTCAATGAAATCCTGCGGGTGATCGATTCGCTGCAACTCACCGACAACTACAAAGTGGCCACCCCGGCCAACTGGCAGGACGGTGATGACGTGGTGATCGTGCCGTCGCTCAAGGACGAAGATGAAATCAACAAACGCTTTCCCAAGGGTTATCGCGCGGTGAAACCGTACCTGCGCCTGACCCCGCAGCCGAACAGGTAATCCTTCGAATTTTGCGGTGATGCTGAAATCGCAATCGCGGGCAAGCCCGCTCCCACAGGGTTTTGTGGTTTGCCATACCTCTGTGATCACCCCGATCCACTGTGGGAGCGGGCTTGCCCGCGATTGCGGCAGAACGGCCAGTGAATAGTTCTTGTCATCCACAAAGCAGGGGATTTCAGGCCGTTTTAACGGCCTGTTTTTTTGCCTGGAGTAAATGAATTCTCATAGTTCTACAAGGAATAACCAAATGAATAAATATGATTTATAGATATAACAATCCCCTGTTAAGGTCGTTTCACCCAAGCGAGACCGCAAACCGCGAATCGCCAACACCGTTCAAGGAATCGTCTGAATGCTGGTCGTCTCTCTCGGTGGCAGTCCGAGCCAACGCTCCCGTTCCGGGGTGCTGCTGGACCGCTCGCAACGCTGGTTGCAGGAGCAAGGTGTCGAAGTGGTGAGTTATCAGGTACGGGACTTCCCGGCCGAAGACTTGCTGCATGCACGCTTCGACAGTCCGAAGGTGATCGACCTGCTGCAACAGATTGAAAACGCCGATGGCCTGTTGATCGCTACTCCCGTCTACAAGGCCTCGTTCTCCGGCGCCCTGAAGACCGTGCTCGATCTGCTGCCCGAACGCGCCTTGGCGCACAAAGTGGTTTTGCCAATGGCGACCGGCGGCAGCATCGCCCACATGCTGGCGGTGGATTACGCGCTCAAGCCTGTGTTGTCGGCGTTGAAAGCCCAGGAAATGCTTCATGGGATTTTCGCCGTAGACAGCCAGATCGCCTACGGCGAAGGCAGTGCCCAGGCACAGTTGGCACCCGAGCTGGAACAGCGGCTGAGCGAATCGCTGGAGCTGTTTTTCAGCGCCATGGCCCGACGCCCCAAGCCGATCGACCCGAACCTGTTGAACGAACGTTTGTTGAGTGCCCGCTGGAGCATTTAAGCCAGCACTCAAGCCACATCTGAATTTGATCCACTCACCTTACTCAGCCGCTAACGGCCAAGCAGGTGCAGCCAAAACCCAACAGCAAAAAGGAGAGCGCCATGCGCCCTGTCATTTTGCGTCGTGGTCTGGTCGCTCTGTTTGCTGCGGCTGTCACCTTCGGCGCCATTACTCAAGCTCAAGCTGAAACCCTGCGTATCGGCTATCAGAAGTACGGCACCCTGGTGCTGCTCAAAGCCAAAGGCACTTTGGAAAAACGCCTCGCCGCCCAAGGCGTGGACGTGCAATGGACTGAATTCCCCGGTGGCCCGCAACTGCTTGAAGGCCTGAACGTCGGCTCGATCGACTTCGGCGTCACTGGCGAAACCCCGCCGGTGTTCGCTCAAGCGGCCGGCGCCGATCTGCTCTACGTCGCCTACGAACCCCCAGCGCCACACAGCGAAGCGATCCTGGTGCCGAAGGACTCGCCGATCAAATCGGTGGCCGAACTCAAGGGCAAGAAAGTCGTCCTGAACAAAGGCTCCAACGTTCACTACCTGCTGGTGCGCGCCCTTGAAGACGCCGGCCTCAAGTACACCGACATCCAGACTGTATTCCTGCCGCCGGCCGATGCCCGCGCCGCGTTCGAGCGTGGCAGCGTCGATGCCTGGGTCATTTGGGACCCGTACCAGGCCGCTGCCGAACAGCAGCTGCAAGCACGCACCCTGCGTGATGGCCAAGGCATCGTCGACAACCATCAGTTCTACCTGGCGACCAAGCCGTATGCGCAGAAAAAACCCGAGGTGATCAAGACCCTCGTGGAAGAAGTGCGCGCGGTCGGTGAGTGGTCCAAAGCCAACCCGGAAGACGTGACCAAACAGGTCTCGCCACTGCTCGGCCTGCCGGCGGACATCACCCTGACCTCGGTGAAACGCCAGGGCTACGGCGCGCTGTTCCTGACCCCGGAAGTGGTCGCCGCCCAACAGAAAATCGCCGACAGCTTCTACCAGCTCAAGCTGATTCCGAAGCCGTTGAGCATCAAAGACGTGATCTGGACGCCACCGGCGGCCGTTGCCAAAGCACCGTAATTCGATTCCCTAAGGAGACCACTCCATGAGCCTCAATATCTTCTGGTTCCTGCCTACCCACGGTGACGGCCATTACCTTGGCACCGCCGAAGGCGCTCGCGCTGTCGACCACGGTTACCTGCAACAAGTCGCGCAAGCGGCGGATCGCCTGGGTTTTGGCGGGGTGCTGATTCCCACCGGTCGCTCCTGCGAAGATTCGTGGCTGGTGGCGGCGTCGTTGATTCCGGTGACCCAGCGTTTGAAATTCCTCGTCGCCCTGCGCCCCGGGATCATTTCCCCGACGGTGGCCGCGCGTCAGGCTGCCACGCTGGATCGCTTGTCCGGCGGTCGTGCGCTGTTCAACCTGGTAACCGGTGGTGACCCGGAAGAATTGGCCGGCGACGGTTTGTTCCTGACCCACGAAGAGCGCTATCAAGCCTCGGTGGAATTCACCCGGATATGGCGTCGTGTATTGGAGGGCGAAACCGTCGATTACGACGGTCAGCACATCAGCGTGAAGGGCGCCAAGTTGCTTTATCCACCGATCCAGCAACCGCGTCCACCGCTGTACTTCGGCGGCTCTTCGGAAGCGGCGCAAGACCTCGCGGCCGAGCAGGTGGAAATGGTCCTGACCTGGGGCGAGCCACCGGCCGCCGTTGCGGAGAAAATCGCACAGGTTCGCGCCAAAGCCGCGAAGCTCGGCCGTACCGTGCGCTTCGGTATTCGCCTGCACGTGATCGTCCGTGAAACCAACGAAGAAGCGTGGCAAGCGGCGGATCGACTGATCTCGCACCTGGACGACGACACCATTGCTCGCGCTCAAGCCTCGTTGGCGCGCTTCGATTCCGTTGGCCAGCAACGCATGGCCGCGCTGCACGGTGGCAGCCGCGACAACCTCGAAGTCAGCCCCAACCTGTGGGCCGGCGTTGGCCTGGTGCGGGGCGGTGCCGGTACGGCGCTGGTGGGCGACGGTCCGACCGTGGCGGCCCGCGTGAAGGAATACGCGGACCTGGGCATCGACACCTTCATCTTCTCCGGTTATCCACACCTGGAAGAGTCGTACCGCGTCGCCGAATTGCTGTTCCCGCACCTGGACATCGAGCGTCCCGAGCTGCCGAAAAGCGCCGGTTACGTCAGCCCGTTTGGTGAGATGGTCGCCAACGACATCCTCCCCAAAGCCGCGTCGCAGAGCTGAGGCGCGCCATGAAGAAAATCATCCACAACCTCGCACCCTGGGCGTTGCCGGTGTTGCTGTTGGCAGTGTGGCAGTTGTCGGTGTCGGCGGGCTGGTTGTCGACGCGGATTCTGCCGGCACCCATTGCGGTCATCGAAGCCGGCGTCAGCCTGGTTCGCAGCGGCGAAATCTGGACGCACTTGGCGATCAGCGGCTGGCGTGCCGCGCTGGGCTTTGCCATCGGCGGCGGCATCGGCCTGACATTGGGCTTTATCACCGGCCTGTCGAAATGGGGCGAACGCCTGCTCGACAGTTCGGTGCAGATGATCCGTAACGTGCCGCACCTGGCGCTGATTCCGCTGGTGATCCTGTGGTTCGGCATCGATGAGTCGGCGAAGATTTTCCTGGTGGCGCTGGGCACGTTGTTCCCGATCTACCTCAACACCTATCACGGCATCCGCAACGTCGACCCGGCGCTGGTGGAAATGTCCCGCAGTTATGGCTTGTCCGGTTTCAGCCTGTTCTGGCAAGTGATCCTGCCGGGTGCGCTGCCTTCGATTCTGGTCGGCGTACGGTTCGCCCTCGGCTTCATGTGGCTGACGCTGATCGTCGCGGAAACCATTTCCGCCAGTTCCGGTATCGGCTACCTGGCGATGAATGCCCGGGAGTTCTTGCAGACCGACGTGGTGGTGCTGGCGATTCTGTTGTACGCGGTGCTCGGCAAACTGGCCGACCTCGCGGCCCGTGGACTGGAACGTGTGTGGCTGCGCTGGCATCCGGCATATCAGGTTGTCAAAGGAGGTGCCGCATGACTGCTCAACAACCTCCACGCCTGCTGCGCGGTATTCCGCTGGCGGTGCGCAAGCTGCAAAAAAGCTTTGGTTCGCGGCAAGTGCTGCGCGAGATCGATCTGCACATTCCCGCGGGCCAGTTCGTGGCGGTGGTCGGCCGCAGCGGTTGCGGCAAAAGCACCTTGCTGCGTTTGCTCGCCGGCCTCGACAAACCCACGGGCGGTGAATTGCTGGCCGGCTCTGCGCCGCTCAGCGATGCGCGGGAAGACACCCGGTTGATGTTCCAGGAAGCGCGTTTGCTGCCGTGGAAAAAAGTCATCGACAACGTTGGCCTCGGGCTCAAGGGCAACTGGCGTGCGCAAGCGCTGGAAGCCTTGGAAGCGGTCGGCCTGGCGGATCGCGCCAACGAGTGGCCAGCGGCCTTGTCCGGTGGGCAGAAGCAACGTGTGGCCCTGGCCCGCGCGCTGATCCACCAACCGCGCTTGCTGCTGCTGGACGAGCCGCTGGGCGCACTGGATGCCCTGACTCGGATCGAGATGCAGCAACTGATCGAACGGCTCTGGCAGAAGCATGGTTTTACCGTGTTGCTGGTGACCCACGACGTCAGTGAAGCGGTGGCAATTGCCGATCGGGTAATCCTGATCGAAGAGGGCGAAGTCGGCCTCGACCTGCTGGTGGAACTGCCGCGGCCTCGGGTCCGTGGCTCCCATCGGCTGGCGGCGCTGGAAACCGAAGTCCTCAACCGCGTGCTGGCGCTGCCCGGCCAACCGCCGGAACCGGAACCCGTTTCACCATTGCCCACGCAACTGCGTTGGGCTCAATAACTCAAGCCTTGTATCAACGACAGGAATCAACACCATGACGATTAAAGCCATCAACGTGCGTAACCAATTCAAAGGCTCGATCAAGGAAATCGTCCTCGGCGACGTGCTCTCGGAAATCGACGTGCAGACCGCTTCTGGCATCGTGACTTCAGTGATCACCACGCGCTCGGTGAAAGAGCTGGAACTGGTGGTCGGCAGCGAAGTGATCGCCTTTGTGAAATCCACCGAGGTGTCGATCGCCAAGTTGTAAGCGGGTGCGCAAACAACAACCCCGAAGGGTGTGAACCCTTCGGGGTTTTTTATGCGTGTGAATCAGTGAGCGCGCTAGAGATTGCGCTTGGGTAAATAGGTTGGCAAATACAACCCCAGATACGCATCGAACACCCGCATGCCTTCTTCAGCCATGCGCGGGGTGATCTGCCCGTGTTGTTGCACTGAACGGGCGTAGACGCGGTCACCCAGTTCCATCGCCAAGGCAAACACATCCACATCACTCGGCAGCCTCGGCAGTTCGAAGTGGTGGTCGAACAGCTTGTGCATCAGGTCGCCGAGTTCGATGTCGTGCTGGCGGTCGGCCTGGGTCACTTCGGTCAGGCCGTGCTGGGCAAGGATCAACTGGCGGGCGGCGGCATCTTCGTCGTAGATGTCGAGCATGCGCTGTTCGACCAGGCGCGACAGGTCACGCCAGCCGTTGAGGGCTTCGTGGTTGATCGGCGCTTGCAGGCAGGCGCGGAACGCGGCGTGGACGTCGGCGGTCAGGGCTTCGAGCAAGGCCGGGACGCTGGCGAAGAAGTGGTAGACGGAGGAGGGCGGGATCTCCGCGCGCTCGGCGACGCTGTAGATCGACAGGCTGGCCACCCCTTCGGCCGCCAGCAGCGTGCGGGCGGCATCGAGTATCGAATCGATCCGGGCCTGGCTGCGTGCGCGGGGTTTGCGTGGGGTGGCGAGTCGGGTCATTGAAGTCTCCTGCGGGGGCAGCGGGCATTGTACGAGCAGGGTTTGATGTTGTCTGCCCGGACGCCATCGCTAGCAGGCTAGCTCCCACAGTTGATCTCCAGTGAACATAAATTCTGTGTACGCAGCAAATCCCTGTGGGAGCTAGCCTGCTAGCGATCCGCCGCAGGCGGCCATAAAAAAAAACGCCGCAAGCCTTATCAGCCTGCGGCGTTCTCGTTTTACTGCAACCGCTTACACGGTATGCAGGTACCAGTTGTACTCAAGGTCGGAGATGGAGTGTTCGAACTCCTCCAGCTCACTTTCCTTACAGGCCACGAAGATATCGATGTATTTCGGATCGATGTACTTGGCCATGACTTCGCTGTCGTCCAGCTCACGCAGTGCATCGCGCAGGTTGTTCGGCAGGCTCTGCTCGTTCTGTTCGTAGCTGTTGCCTTCCACGGGTGCGCCCGGTTCGATCTTGTTGGTCAGACCGTGGTGCACGCCTGCCAGGACCGAAGCCATCAGCAGGTACGGGTTGGCGTCGGCACCGGCCACACGGTGTTCGATACGTACGGCGTCGGACGAGCCGGTCGGTACGCGAATCGCCACTGTGCGGTTGTCCAGGCCCCAGCACGGCGAGTTCGGCACGTAGAACTGTGCGCCGAAACGACGGTAGGAGTTGACGTTCGGGCAGAGGAAAGCCATCTGCGCCGGTAGGGTCTCGAGCACACCGCCGATCGCGTGACGCAGTGCGGCGTTCTGCTCGGGATCCTCACTGGCAAAAATATTCTTGCCATCTTTATCGAGAATCGAGATGTGGACGTGCAGACCGTTGCCCGCCTGGCCCGGGTAAGGCTTGGCCATGAAGGTGGTGTCCATCTCATGGTCGTAGGCGATGTTCTTGATCAGGCGCTTGAGCAAGACTGCGTAGTCGCAGGCCTTGATCGGGTCAGCCACGTGGTGCAGGTTCACTTCGAACTGCGCCGGGGCACTTTCCTTGACGATCGCGTCGGCAGGGATGCCTTGCTCTTTCGCACCTTCCAGAATGTCCTGGAGGCAGTCGACGTATTCGTCGAGGTCGTCGATCAGGTAAACCTGAGTCGAGTGCGGGCGTTTGCCGGAAATCGGCGAGCGCGGTGGTTGTGGGCGACCGTTCACGTTTTCCTGGTCGATCAGGTAGAACTCCAGTTCGAACGCGGCGCAGATGGTCAGGCCCATCTCGTCGAACTTGGTAACAACTTGACGCAGTACTTCACGGGGATCCGCGAAGAAAGGTTCACCTTCGAGTTCGTGCATGGTCATTAACAGTTGCGCGGTAGGGCGCTTCTGCCAAGGCTCGTTGCACAGGGTGTCAGGGATTGGATAGCAGATTCGGTCAGCATCGCCGATGTCCAGGCCCAGGCCGGTGCTTTCCACCGTCGAGCCATTGATATCCAGAGCAAATAGAGAGGCCGGCAGGTTGATGCCTTTCTCGTAAACCTTGTGGAGGCTGGTGCGTTCAATGCGCTTGCCGCGCACCACACCATTCATATCCGCAATCAGAAGGTCAACGTACAGAACCTCAGGATGTTCCTTAAGGAACGCGTTCGCTTCGTTAAGCTGAACGGCACGCGGGGGTACCGACATGATGCAACACCTTTGTTGTTAAAAATATCAATCATTGATCTCTTCGGATTCCAGTCAACCCGAACGGCATGCCGAAGTCAAGCGAGGCCTTTTTTGCCCTAAAAAAGCGCTCGTAGGGCTTTTTTGAGGCAGTTTGGGGCGTTTTTATGCCTTTGAACGCTTTAGCGGCCGCAGGCTTGAGCGGGCCGTGTTGTATTTTTTACGGGGGTGTTGTGTAAAAAAATGAACAAGGCTAAGCTCGATTCAAACCCATAACACCAATAATACCGGGGTGCTTCATGTCTCGCCTGCCGTTAATCGGCGTCACCGAATGCTCAAGGCAGATCGGTCTGCATGCTTACCACATCAGTGGCGACCCGTACGTTCACGCTCAGGCCAGTGTTGCCAAAGGCGTGCCGTCGACTCTTTCTTCCCCGGCACTTTGGCGGGCACCGTCCGATATTCTGGACGGTTTGCACGACATTCTCTTGACCGACGCTACATCCAATATAGAACCGTTTCACGGTGGCGGCCCAGCCAATGCGTCGGGCGCTGCTCATCATTCTGCACGCGCTGCTTTACTCTCCCGATACCACGCCACTGTCGCGGCGGGTATTTGTGCGCGGCAATTGCAGTGGCAATCTGTATCACGCGACGCCGATGCGTCAAACAACGCCTGACTTATAAGAGTCAGGAAACTCAGCCTAAGAGGCATTTATGAGTCACAACCTCGACCAGCTCACCGATTGGTTGAAAGACCACAAGATCACAGAAGTCGAATGCATGATCGCCGACTTGACCGGGATCACCCGGGGCAAGATTTCGCCGACCAACAAGTTCATTGCCGAAAAGGGCATGCGCCTGCCCGAGAGCGTTCTGTTGCAGACCGTGACCGGCGACTATGTCGAAGACGACATCTATTACGAACTGCTCGACCCGGCCGACATCGACATGATCTGCCGCCCCGACGCGAACGCGGTGTTCCTCGTGCCGTGGGCCATCGAGCCTACTGCCCAGGTGATCCACGACACCTACGACAAGCAGGGCAACCCGATCGAGCTGTCGCCGCGCAACGTGCTCAAGAAGGTCCTGAAACTCTATGCCGACAAGGGCTGGCAGCCGATCGTGGCGCCGGAAATGGAGTTTTACCTGACCAAGCGCAGCGACGACCCGGACTATCCGTTGCAGCCGCCGATCGGCCGCTCCGGTCGCCCGGAAATCGGTCGCCAGTCGTTCTCGATTGAAGCGGCGAACGAATTCGATCCGCTGTTCGAAGACGTCTACGACTGGTGCGAACTGCAGGAACTGGACCTCGACACGCTGATCCACGAGGACGGCACGGCGCAGATGGAAATCAACTTCCGTCACGGCGATGCCTTGTCCCTGGCCGACCAGATCCTGGTGTTCAAGCGCACCATGCGCGAAGCGGCGCTCAAGCACGACGTGGCCGCGACCTTCATGGCCAAGCCCATGACCGGCGAGCCGGGCAGCGCGATGCACTTGCACCAGAGCATCATCGACATCGAGACCGGCAAGAACGTCTTCTCCAATGAAGACGGGACCATGAGCCAGCTGTTCCTGAACCACATCGGTGGCTTGCAGAAACTGATCCCCGAGCTGTTGCCGCTGTTCGCGCCGAACGTCAACTCGTTCCGCCGCTTCCTGCCGGACACTTCGGCACCGGTGAACGTGGAGTGGGGCGAAGAGAACCGCACCGTGGGCCTGCGGGTGCCGGATGCCGGGCCACAAAACCGTCGGGTGGAAAACCGCCTGCCGGGCGCCGACGCCAACCCGTACCTGGCGATTGCCGCGAGCCTGCTCTGCGGGTACGTCGGCATGGTCGAAGGCTTGAACCCGAGTGCGCCGGTGGTGGGTCGTGGCTATGAACGCCGCAACCTGCGCCTGCCACTGACCATCGAAGACGCGCTGGAACGCATGGAAAACAGCGCGACCATCGAGAAATACCTGGGCAAGAAATTCATCACTGGCTACGTCGCGGTCAAGCGGGCCGAGCATGAAAACTTCAAGCGCGTGATCAGTTCGTGGGAGCGGGAATTCCTGCTCTTCGCCGTCTGATGCGCCGGGCGCGGCTGCACTTGGCCGCGCCCTCCACTGAAACCTTAGGAGAATTCGCATGACCAGCAACAACCCGCAAACCCGTGAGTGGCAAACCCTGAGCAATGATCACCACCTGGCCCCGTTCAGCGACTTCAAGCAGCTGAAAGAGAAAGGCCCGCGGATCATCACCACCGCCAAAGGCGTTTACCTCTGGGACAGCGAAGGCAACAAGATCCTCGACGGCATGGCCGGCCTGTGGTGCGTAGCGATCGGCTACGGTCGCGATGAACTGGCCGATGCCGCCAGCAAGCAAATGCGTGAACTGCCTTATTACAACCTGTTCTTCCAGACCGCTCACCCGCCGGTGCTTGAACTGGCCAAGGCCATTTCCGACATCGCGCCGGAAGGCATGAACCACGTGTTCTTCACCGGTTCCGGTTCCGAAGGCAACGACACCATGCTGCGTATGGTGCGTCACTATTGGGCGATCAAGGGCCAGCCGAAAAAGAAAGTCATCATCAGCCGCAAGAACGGCTATCACGGTTCCACCGTGGCCGGCGCGAGCCTGGGTGGCATGACTTACATGCACGAGCAGGGCGACTTGCCGATCCCGGGCATCGTCCACATCGCCCAGCCGTACTGGTTCGCTGAAGGCGGCGACATGACGCCGGAAGAGTTTGGTATCTGGGCGGCCAATCAGCTGGAAGAGAAGATTCTGGAAGTCGGCGTCGACAACGTCGGTGCCTTTATTGCCGAGCCGATCCAGGGCGCCGGTGGCGTGATCATTCCGCCAGACAGCTACTGGCCGCGCATCAAGGAAATCCTCGCCAAGTACGACATCCTGTTCGTGGCGGACGAAGTGATTTGTGGTTTCGGCCGTACCGGTGAGTGGTTCGGTAGCGATTTCTACGACCTCAAGCCCGACATGATGACCATCGCCAAAGGCCTGACCTCCGGCTACATCCCTATGGGTGGCCTGATCGTGCGTGACGAAGTGGTCGCGGTGCTCAACGAGGGCGGCGATTTCAACCACGGCTTCACCTATTCCGGGCACCCGGTGGCTGCTGCGGTGGCGCTGGAAAACATCCGCATCCTGCGCGAAGAAAAAATTGTCGAGCGCGTTCATGCAGAAACGGCACCCTATTTGCAAAAGCGTCTACGGGAACTGAACGATCACCCGTTGGTGGGGGAAGTGCGTGGGGTGGGTCTGCTGGGGGCCATCGAGCTGGTGCAGGACAAGGCCACTCGCAAACGTTACGAAGGCAAGGGCGCCGGCATGATCTGCCGCACGTTCTGCTTCGAGAACGGCCTGATCATGCGCGCCGTGGGCGACACCATGATCATTGCTCCGCCACTGGTGATCACACCGGCAGAAATCGATGAGTTGGTCACAAAGGCACGCAAGTGTCTGGACCTGACTCTGAGTGCGTTGCAGGGCTAAGTGCTAGGCTCTGAGCGGGGTGTGAAGTTTGCATTTCGCTCGGAGCAAACAAAGGATGGGTCTTTCCTTGAAAGCCTGCCTTGGATCTTGCCAGACTACCGGTTGTTCGGAGTGCCCGGGAAAGGCCGCTGAGCACGTGGTTAAAAAGAAAAATTGGAGCATTACCCATGAAGGCATTAGGTATGAAGATAGCTGGCAAGACCCTCCTCGCCATGTCCCTGATGGGCGTGATGGCGGGCGCAGTTCAGGCGGACGACAAGGTTCTTCACGTGTACAACTGGTCCGATTACATCGCACCGGACACCGTCAAGAAGTTCGAAGCCGAGTCGGGGATCAAGGTTGTTTACGACGTATTCGACAGTAACGAAACCCTGGAAGCCAAGTTGCTGGCAGGCAAGTCCGGCTACGACATCGTCGTGCCGTCGAACAACTTCCTGGCCAAGCAGATCAAGGCCGGCGTTTACCAGAAGCTCGACAAGTCCAAGTTGCCAAACTGGAAGAACCTGAACCCTGACCTGCTTAAAGCCGTATCGGTCAGTGACCCGGGCAACGAACACGCTTTCCCGTACATGTGGGGTTCGATCGGTATTGGCTTCAACGCCGAGAAGGTCAAGGCTGCACTGGGTGCCGATGCACCGACCAATTCCTGGGACCTGCTGTTCAAACCTGAAAACGCCGCCAAGTTGAAGTCGTGCGGTATCAGTTTCCTCGATTCGCCAACCGAGATGATTCCGGTGGCGTTGCACTACCTGGGCTATCCAACCGACAGCCAGGACAAAAAACAACTGGCCGAAGCCGAAGCGCTGTTCCTGAAGATTCGTCCTTCGGTGGGCTACTTCCACTCGTCCAAGTACATCTCCGACCTGGCCAACGGCAACATCTGCGTGGCCGTGGGTTACTCGGGTGACATCTACCAGGCCAAGTCCCGCGCGGCTGAAGCCGGTGACAAGGTGAAAGTCAGCTACAACATTCCGAAAGAAGGTGCAGGCAGCTTCTACGACATGGTCGCCATCCCTAAAGATGCCGAAAACGTCGAAGGCGCGTACAAGTTCATGACCTTCCTGCAGAAGCCGGAAATCATGGCTGAAATCACCAACGCCGTACGTTTCCCGAACGGTAACGCGGCCGCTACCGCATTGGTTGATAAAGAAATTACCGCCGACCCAGGCATCTACCCGCCGGCAGACGTGCTGGCCAAGCTGTACGCGATTGCCGACTTGCCGGCCGCGACCCAGCGGATCCTGACGCGCAGCTGGACCAAGATCAAATCCGGTAAGTAAGTAAAACCCTGTAGGAGCGAGCTTGCTCGCGATGGTCGTCAACGATAACGCTGGGTGCCTGACACCCCGCGGTGCTCTCAGATCCATCGCGAGCAAGCTCGCTCCTACAGGTATCGGTATAAAAGTTTTGCTGGAACGGTTTTTCGAGGGTAAGTTGCGCGCCGGTTTTGTTGTCAGGCAGCCATGGCTGTCATGTAACGCGGGGCAACTTGGGCCCAACTCATTTTAGAGGACCTTCACTTGCCTATTTTTTCTTTGTTGCGCAATGCCTTGCTGGTCGGCGTCGGACTAACGCTTGCCGTTAGTGTCCAGGCCGCCGGCACTGTGCATATTTATAACTGGTCGGACTACATCGGATCGACCACCCTGGCAGACTTCCAGAAAGAGACCGGCATCAAGCCGGTGTATGACGTCTTCGATTCCAACGAAACCCTGGAAGGCAAGTTGCTCGCCGGGCGTACCGGCTATGACGTGGTCGTGCCGTCCAACCACTTCCTCGGCAAGCAGATCAAGGCGGGCGCTTTCCAGAAGCTCGACAAGAAGCTGCTGCCCAATTATTCCAACCTCGACCCGGTGCTGCTCAAGCGCCTGGAGCAAAACGATCCGGGTAACCAGTACGCCGTGCCGTATCTGTGGGGCACCAACGGCATCGGTTACAACGTCGACAAGGTCAAGGAAGTGCTCGGCCTCGACAAGATCGACTCCTGGGATGTGGTGTTCGAGCCGGAGAACATCAAGAAGCTGCACAGTTGCGGCGTAGCGTTCCTCGATTCCGCCGATGAAATGATGCCCACCGTTCTCAACTACATGGGCCTCAACGCCAACAGCACCAACCCCGAAGACTACAAAAAGGCCGAAGCCAAGTTGCTCGCGGTGCGGCCTTACGTGACCTATTTCCACTCTTCCAAATACATCGCGGACTTGGCCAACGGCGACATCTGCATCGCGATCGGCTTCTCCGGTGACATGTTCCAGGCCAAGGCCCGCGCGGCCGAAGCCGGCAAAGGCATGAACATCGCCTACTCGATTCCAAAGGAAGGCGGCGCACTGTGGTTCGACATGCTGGCAATCCCCAAGGATGCGGCCAACGTCAAGGAAGCCCACGCCTTCATCAATTATTTGTTGAAACCCGAGGTGATCGCCCAGGTCAGTGATTACGTGGGTTACGCCAACCCTAACCCAGGGTCGGACAAGCTGATGGAGGAGTCCATTCGCACCGACGAATCGGTTTATCCACCGCAAGCCGTCCTCGACAAGACCTACGTGTCCATCGAGTTACCACCAAACATTCAACGTTTGATGACCCGCAGCTGGACCAAGGTCAAGTCGGGTAAATAGCTGCAAGGCTCAAACTATCCAAGGTTGGCTCACCTTGAGCGAACTGCACTCTTTTTTTCTGGGAGTTTCGTAAATGGCAGTTGCCTCCGGCGCCTATAAGAAAGCCCTCGAGGGCGACCAGACACCTAAACAGGTGTTGGTCAAAATCGACCGGGTCACGAAGAAGTTCGACGAGACGATTGCCGTGGACGATGTGTCCCTGGAAATCAAGAAAGGCGAGATCTTCGCCTTGCTCGGCGGTTCGGGATCGGGCAAATCCACCCTGCTGCGCATGCTCGCAGGTTTCGAACGGCCCACGGAGGGGCGGATTTTCCTCGATGGCGTAGACATCACCGACATGCCGCCGTACGAGCGGCCGATCAACATGATGTTCCAGTCCTACGCCTTGTTCCCGCACATGACCGTGGCGCAGAACATCGCCTTCGGCCTCAAGCAGGACAAAATCCCCGCCGCTGAAGTCGATGCCCGTGTCGCGGACATGCTCAAGCTGGTTCAGATGACGCAGTACGCCAAGCGCAAGCCGCATCAGTTGTCCGGTGGCCAGCGTCAGCGTGTGGCGTTGGCCCGTTCGCTGGCCAAGCGACCGAAGCTGTTGCTGCTCGACGAACCGATGGGCGCGCTGGACAAGAAGCTGCGATCGCAAATGCAGCTGGAGCTGGTCGAGATCATTGAGCGCGTCGGCGTAACCTGCGTCATGGTGACCCACGACCAGGAAGAGGCCATGACCATGGCCGAGCGCATCGCGATCATGCACCTGGGCTGGATCGCCCAGATCGGCAGCCCGATCGACATCTACGAAACCCCGACCAGCCGCCTGGTCTGCGAATTCATCGGCAACGTCAACATTTTCGAAGGTGAAGTGATCGACGACGCCGAAGGCCACGCGATCATTACCTGCAAGGACCTGGATCGCCAGATCTACGTCGGCCACGGCATCAGCACCTCGGTGCAGGACAAATCCGTGACCTACGCGATCCGTCCGGAAAAACTGCTGGTGACGCCGACCATGCCGACCTGCGACTACAACTGGTCCAGCGGCAAGGTGCATGACATTGCCTACCTCGGTGGCCATTCGGTGTTCTACGTTGAGCTGCCTAGCGGCAAGATCGTCCAGTCGTTCGTCGCCAATGCCGAGCGCCGTGGTCAGCGCCCAACCTGGGGTGACCAGGTTTACGTGTATTGGGAAGACGACAGCGGCGTGGTACTTCGCTCATGAACATGCGCAAATTCAAACGCCGCCTCAATCGAATAATTCCCGGTGGCCGTCAGCTGGTCATCGGGGTTCCGTTCATCTGGCTGTTCCTGTTCTTCATGTTGCCGTTCTTCATCGTCCTGAAGATCAGCTTCGCCGAAGCCGACGTGGCCATTCCGCCGTATACCGAAATCTACAGCTACCTCGACCAGAAAGTGCAGTTGCTGCTTAACCTGAGCAACTACGCAATGCTGGCCGGCGACGAGTTGTACATCGCCGCTTACCTCGGCTCGTTGAAGATGGCGCTGATCAGCACCGTCCTCTGTTTGCTGATCGGCTACCCAATGGCTTACGCCATCGCCAGTGCCCGCAAAGAGATGCAAACGGTGCTGGTGCTGCTGATCATGATGCCGACCTGGACCGCGATCCTGATCCGCGTGTATGCGTGGATGGGCATCCTCAGCAACAACGGTCTGTTGAACGGCTTCTTGATGACCATGGGCTGGATCGACGAGCCACTGCAGATCCTCAACACCAACCTCGCTGTCTATATTGGTGTCGTTTACTCCTATTTGCCGTTCATGATCCTGCCGCTCTACGCCAACCTGGTGAAGCACGACAACAGTCTGCTGGAAGCCGCATCGGACCTCGGTTCGAGCACCTTCAACAGCTTCTGGAAAATCACCATTCCGCTGTCCAAGAACGGCATCGTTGCCGGCTGCATGCTGGTGTTCATTCCGGTAGTCGGTGAGTTCGTGATCCCGGAACTGCTCGGCGGTCCGGAAACCCTGATGATCGGTAAAGTGCTCTGGCAAGAGTTCTTCAATAACCGCGACTGGCCGGTGGCGTCTGCGCTGGCGGTGGTGATGCTGTTGATCCTGATTGTGCCGATCATCCTGTTCAACCGTAGTCAGGCCAAAGAAATGGAGGGCAAAGAATGAAGCGCTTCCGTTTCTCAAGCTTCATGTTGATAGCGGGTCTGCTGTTCATCTACGCACCGATGCTGATCCTGGTGATCTACTCGTTCAACGCCTCGAAACTGGTGACGGTGTGGGGCGGCTGGTCGATCAAGTGGTACGTCGGTTTGATGGACAACACCCAACTGATGGGCTCGGTGGTGCGCTCGCTGGAAATCGCCTGCTACACGGCGGTGGCAGCGGTGGCGCTGGGTACGCTGGCGGCCTTCGTGCTGACCCGTATCACCCACTTCAAGGGCCGTACGCTGTTCGGTGGCCTGGTGACGGCGCCGTTGGTGATGCCCGAAGTGATCACCGGTCTGTCGCTGTTGCTGCTGTTCGTAGCCATGGCGCAGATGATCGGTTGGCCACAGGAACGCGGCATCATTACCATCTGGATCGCCCACACCACGTTCTGTGCGGCGTATGTGGCGGTGGTGGTGTCGGCGCGCTTGCGTGAGCTGGACCTGTCCATCGAAGAGGCGGCCATGGACCTCGGTGCGCGGCCGTGGAAGGTGTTCTTCCTGATCACCATCCCGATGATCGCGCCATCGCTGGGTGCCGGTGGCATGATGTCCTTCGCGCTGTCGCTGGATGACCTGGTGTTGGCGAGCTTCGTGTCCGGGCCGGGTTCGACGACCTTGCCGATGGAAGTGTTCTCGGCGGTGCGCCTGGGCGTGAAACCCGAGATCAACGCTGTGGCCAGCCTGATTCTGTTGGCGGTATCGCTGATGACATTCCTGGTCTGGTTCTTCAGCCGCCGTGCCGAAGAAAGTCGCAAACGTGCGATCCAGCAGGCCATCGAAGAAAGCGCTGCCGACTCCTGGAAACAACCGGACGTGCGTCGCGCACAGCAGGCGCCGGAAGCGGCTTGAGCCTGAAGCGAGGTTGACCACGACTCCGTAGTCAACCCAAATCACTGTGGGAGCGGGCTTGCCCGCGATGGGGTCAGTACATTCAACATCAATGTTGTCTGGTATTCCGCCATCGCGGGCAAGCCCGCTCCCACAAGTTTTTTGGTGGTCAGGACACCCAAGGTGATTTGCGGATGATCTCGACGAAATTCATCGGCTTGAACCCCGGCTCGCTGTCCACCAGCACGTCCGCGTTCACGGTGCCGAACGTGGTGTCCGGCCGGTGTTTGAAGCCATTGGCGAACGCACACAGGATGCATTCCTTGAACCCTTCGCCCCGTGGATGCGCATGCACCACCGCCTCACGTTGCACGGCGGGGAACGCGGCGTAATCGATACCCAGCACATCCATCTCGACACCGGCAGTCACCAGCGCCACGTTCGGACGCAAGTGTTGCGGCACGCCCGGTGTGGTGTGCAGGGCAATCGACAACCACACCTGCTCGATATCGTCGTCCGAAAAACCATAAGGCTGGAGGAACGCTTTGGCGGCGTTGGCGCTATCGACTTCGAAACGCTCATTGTCAGTGCGGTGACCTTCCACCAGACCCAAGTCATGGAACATTGCGCCGACGTACAACAACTCGGGGTTGTAGGCCAGTTGTTTGCGTTCGCCGCTCAAGGCACCGAACAGAAACACTCGGCGCGAGTGGTGATACAGCAGGTCTGATTCGACGTCGCGAATGTATTCAGTGGTGGCCTTGGCCAACGCGCTGTCGGGGATTTTGATGCCGGCGATGGTGCTGCTCATGGTGCTTTCCTCGTGGGGAACGCCGTGGCGGCGCTGATGGGTCAAGTCTGTTCCCGCACTCGAAACCGGACAATCGATCCATGGCTGCGATCCTTGCCAATGAACCTGCATATCGCGCCAACCTCGCTTGTTGCGCGCGGATTCGCTAAGTTTGAATCAGGATACACGCACCCCCTGTAGCAGCTGCCGAGCCTGCGAGGCTGCGTTCGACAGCTGCTACAAGTCGCGTGATGGCTGACTTTCATTTCAATACCTGGAAGGCGAATCCTGCCATGAGTAAAACCGTTGCCATCGTGGTGTTCGCAGGCGTCCAGTCGCTGGATGTCACCGGTCCCATGGATGTGTTTTCCGAAGCCAATCGGTTCCTGGCACCGGAAGATCACTATCGGCTGGAGGTGATCGGGGTCGAGCGTGGGGTGATGGCCTGCTCCAACGGCTTGTCACTCAATGCCCATCGGCATTTCAGCGAAGCGCTGGAGGCCTATGACTTGCTGCTGGTGGCCGGTGGGCCGCAGTTGCCGTTCATGAATTTCGGCGCGGCATTCGATGCCTGGCTGCGCGATGCCTGTGCGCTGGCGCAGCGCTTTGGCTCGATCTGCAACGGCGCGTTCATGCTTGCGCGGGCTGGATTGCTCGAAGGGCGAACGGTGACCACTCACTGGGGCGATGCGGCGGCACTGGCGGCGTTGTGTCCTTCGACGCAGGTCGACGCGGATCGCCTGTACGTGCAGGACGGCGAGCTGTTCACCTCGGCCGGGGTTACGGCGGGCATCGATCTGTCGTTGTACCTGCTGGGTCGGGATCATGGGCCGGAAGTGGCCTTGAGCGTGGCCAAGCGGCTGGTGGTGTTCACTCAGCGCTCGGGCGGGCAATCGCAGTTCAGCCCGTTCCTCACGCCACACGCTGAACCGACGTCGGCGGTGGCGTTGGTGCAGCTTTACGTGTTGGCCAACCTCACCGGCGACCTGACGATTGCCGACCTGGCCAACGCCGCCAACATGAGCGCGCGCAACTTTTCCCGGGTGTTCGTCAAAGAAGCGAAAATCACCCCGGCGGAATTCGTCGAGCGGGCGCGGGTGGATGCGGCGCGGGTGCTGCTCGAAAGCACCAGCTCGCCGCTCAAGACCGTGGCTTATCAGTGCGGGTTTCGCGATGCCCAGCACATGCGCAGTGTGTTCAACCGCAGGCTGGGGGTGACGCCGCAGCAGTTCAGGTTGAACTTCGCGGCGATGGTGTGAGCCATTAATTTGTGTTGTTCTTGCGGGCCCAATCGCGGGCAAGCCCGCTCCCACAGGTTTTATGGCGTGCACAAAACCTGTCTTCACTGAGATCCTTGTGGGAGCGGGCTTGCCCGCGAAGGCGTCGGATTGGCCAACAGGAATCTACTGAGCAGACCGCGCCGGCAACAGCTTCAACGTGCTGCGGGTATTGGCCGTGACTTCTTCATCATTGAGATGCGCCTGGTAGTAGATCCCTTCGATGTACGCTTCGGCCTGGTCGTCATAGTGGCTGTCGAACGGCACGCCGCTCTGGCCAACCGGGTTGACGGTCAGGCTGTGGGCCGGGTCGGCGAAGTCGATCAGGCGCCGGGTCGATGGGCCATAGGTCACGGGCCACGGTGCCGGGCCGATCTTGGCCGAGAGGTTGTTCGGCACTTCGTGAGTGCCGGGCGCCGCGAACGGTCCGACATTGAAGATCCGGTCCAACGGCTTCTGTTGGCCCAGTGGATGACCATGGGTCAGCGTGTGCGCCTTGCCCCACTGCCATTGCGCGAAATCCGCACCCAGCGTGGTCTTGAGGTGAGCGATGCTTGCTTGCCACGCCACCTTGACCGTATCGGCACGGGTTTCCTTGCCGAGGGTGTTGCGGTTGTCCCACCACGGCGAGTCGGCGGTTGCGGCCAGGCGCGGCAATGCGGCGTCGATCACTCGGGTCGAGAGCAGCGTTTCGAAAAAGTCATTGCCCAGCTCATCGTGCATCGTCGCGTCAGCCAGGTTGAACAGGAACTGGTTGAACAGCGTGGCGCTGGTGGAATCCAGCGGGTAGTCGCCTTTCCACTGGGCCAGTTGCTCCACCAGTTTGAGTTCGGCGGGAACGCTCACCACTTCGCGCAACACCGGCAGCAACGGCGCCAGCAACCGCGGACCGTAGGCAGTGGTGGTGCCCAGTTGCAGCTTCTGGCTGGCGTCCAGGTCCCACTTGATGTTTTTGTCGCTGAGCTGGCGATTGAGCTGCTGGCCCCGATCCGCCAGGTTGTAATAGCCGGGAATCTCCATGCCGGTTGGTGACACCGGCTGGAAGTTGGCCGAGACGATGTAGCCCCGCGCCGGGTTCTCTTCCTGTGGATTGGCGCTGAACGGGTAGAAGCCGTCCTTGTCCGCCTCGGCCGTGCTGCCGTCGAGGATGAAACCCGGGCGCGCGCCTGCCGGACGTTTCGGTAACTGCGCGGCCGCCCACCAGCCGATATCGCCCTTGGCATTGGCCCAGACGATGTTCAGGCCCGGGGCCTGGACCTTGGCGGCGGCACTGCGAGCCTTGGCCAGGGTGTCGGCGCGGTTGAGCTGGTAGAAACCTTCAAGGATCGGATTCTGACTTTCGAGAAAGCCCCACCACATGGCGATCGGCGTTTTGCCGACGTTGCTGCCCAGCGCATCGTTGACGATCGGGCCGTGCGGCGATTGACGCAGTACCAGCGTTACCGGTGGCTGACCCTTGACCGCGATCTGCTGTTCGCTGGACACCATGTCCACCCATTTGCCGCGATACCAGACCTGATTGGGATTGTCCGGGTTGACCTTCTCGGCGATCAGGTCAAGGTCATCGTTCTGGAACATGGTGATGCTCCAGCCAAAGTCGCGGTTCATCCCCAGGGAGGCGAACGGCATCAAGGCCTGATAGTGACCGTAGAGTTCGAAACCCGGCGCCGAAAGGTGCGCTTCGTACCACACCGACGGCGCGGAGAAGCGGATGTGCGGGTCGCCGGCCAATAGCGGCTTGCCGCTTTTGGTATGGCTGCCGGAGACGACCCAGGCGTTGCTGCCCTCGAACTGTGGCAGGCCATTGTCGGCCAGCGCCTGTTCGCTCAAACGGGCGAGGGCATTGAGGTCTTTCCAGTCGGCACTGGCGAGGGCTGGCAGGCTGCCGTTGAGCACACCTTTGGGCTGCCAGTCGAGATCGAACACAGTCAGGTAGTTGGCCCCCAACTGATCACGCACGAAGGTCAGCAACGGTTCGGTACGAAACGCGGCGGCAAAACTGTAGGCCATGTAGCCGGCGATGCTGATGGTGTCCTGGGCGGTGAACGGACGCTTGGGAATGCCCAGCACATCGAACTCTACGGGTTTCGGGTGGCTGTCCTGATATTGATTGATACCGTCGAGGTAGGCTTGCATGGCGATAAAGGTCGGCGACTGTTTGTCCAGGTTCGCCAGATAGGTTTCGGCGCGTTCGCGGATGCGCAGGCTGCGCATCAGTTTGTCGGTATCGAGCAGTTTCGGGCCGAGGATTTCGGCGAGCTCGCCGCGCGCGAGTCGGCGCAGGACTTCCATCTGGAACAGCCGGTCCTGGGCATGCACGTAACCGAGGGTGCGGTACAGGTCGGTTTCGTTGTCGGCGCGGATGTGCGGGATGCCGCGCTCGTCGTAGCGCACCGTGACCGAACCTTGCAGGTGCTGCAGCTCAACCAGGCCCTGGCGTGACGGCTGCTTGCTGTACACGTACCAACCGCTGCCTGCGGCGAGCACGACGATCAGCACGGCAAGAACGGTCAGGCTACGTTTCATGGTGATTCCTTGTTTTTGTATTGAGTGACAGCAGTTCCCTGGCGCCACTTTTTAGCACGGCTTGCCGACCGGACCATCGCACTTAGGAGGGATTCGCCTCTCCTGAACGCTACTGCTTGGTGTCGACTTTTGTCTCGATCGGCCACGGGCAGTAACACCCCACCGCGAGTGTGTGCGTGGCATTCACGGTGCGGCCTTCGTTCAGCGCTTGCAGGATCGGCTCGATAAAGCTGTTGCTCGAGTTGCAGGTCAGGCCTTCGCTGTACGGGCCGAAATACGCCAGTTTGCCGCTGCGATCCCAGATCGCCACCGCCGGGCTGGCGGGGATTTGTTCGGAACCGGGCAGTACGGTGATGCTTTTCAGGCTGCTCAACGTGCTGGGCAACTGACCATGGCTGCCGGGCTTTTGTACCGCATAAAACTCCACGCCTTGCGGTACATAGTGCTCAACCAGTTCGGTCAGGTGCTGTTGATTGCCGACGTTGCACGGGCAGGCCGGGTCCCAGAAGTGCACGAGGCGGATGGCACCGGGGCCGGCGAGGTTGTCGGGCAGGCGCAACGGGTCGCCGGAGAATACGGCAGTGTGTGAGCTGAATGCTCGCAGGTAGCGCCCCTGAAACCAGTCGTAAGCGGCCCACAGGACGCCGGCGCACACGAGGGCGAGCAGGCTGGCAAGCAGTGTGGTGCGGTAGGCCGGGCGCATGGGTTTGAATCCTCGAAGGTCGCCCAGCTTGCCATGCTTGCCGCGACAGATGAATATCGCAGTCCCATAAAGTCTGTTTCAGGTTTTGGAATTTGCTCATGTCCGCCACTTTCGACCCCGATCATCTGCGTGCCAGCCTGCGGCCATTGGCCGAGGGGCAGCCGTTGTCGGTGGAAGCGCTGTCTTACCAGCGGTTCTATGGGCTGGATTTTCCGGGACGCGATTTGCGCAGCGGTCTGGGACGTTTTGCGGTGGATGGTTATGACGTGGTCAGTCAGGTCTGGTGGCCCGAGCGGGCGAAAGCCACGCTGTTTTTGTTCCATGGTTTTTACGATCACACCGGGCTCTACCGGCACGTGATCGAGTGGGCGCTGGACCAGGATTTTGCAGTGATTGCCTGCGACCTGCCGGGGCACGGGTTGTCCAGTGGCGAACGGGCGAGCATCAAGGATTTCGCCGAGTATCAGGACACGCTGCAAGGGTTGTTCGCGGAAGCGTTGTCCCTTGAACTGCCGCAACCGTGGCACCTGTGCGGGCAAAGCACGGGTGGCGCGATCGTGATCGATCATGTGCTCAACCAGGGCGCCAGCAGCCCGGCCCAGGGCCAAGTGATTCTGCTGTCGCCGTTGGTGAGGCCGCGAGCCTGGGGCTGGTCGCAGCTCAGCTATTACCTGCTCAAGCCGTTCGTCAAAGCCATCGCCCGGCGCTTCAGCGAGAACTCCAACGACCCGGATTTCTTACCGTTCCTGCAAGCCGATCCGTTGCAACCACTGCGCTTGCCGACGGTCTGGGTCGGTGCGCTGGCGCGGTGGATCAAGCGTATCGAGGCTGCACCGGGCAGCACGCGGCGACCGCTGATTGTGCAGGGGCAGGCGGACATGACGGTGGATTGGGAGCACAACCTTGAGGTGCTGCGGGGCAAGTTTGATCGGCCGCAGGTATTGATGCTGCCGCAGGCGCGGCATCATCTGGCGAATGAAACGCTGGCGTTGCGGGGGGAGTATTTCGGGTTTTTGACGAAGCGGATCAGGGGCAGGAATCTTTAGCGACCGTAAGGGCCTCTTCGCGGGCAAGCCTCGCTCCTACAGTTGATCGCGTTCCCCTGTAGGAGCGAGGCTTGCCCGCGAAAGCAATTTATCAGGCGCTGAGGATTACTGCCGAAGACTCGACGTATCCTGCCCCACCGCCAACCCCGCGCGAATCGCCGCCAGCGCCGCCTGGTAATAAGCCTTGCCCTCAGCCGACTCGGCAAACGTGGCGAATTCTTCCAGTTCGTCATCCGACAGGTCGCGATAGACATACAGCAGCGTGTTGTTCAGGTCGCTGCCGATCTGGTCCATCAAGCGTTGGCGCTGTCCGTTCAACATGCCTTGTGCCTGACCACCACCGAGCAAACCGGGGATCATCGAGCTGAGGCTGTCGGCCGCGACGCCGGCAATCGCCAGGCTCACTTCAGCGCCGGCTTCGCGAGCGGGCAGGGCCTGGGCCAGATGGCCGATGATCAGCATGCGGCTGTCAGTGGCCTGCATCTTCGGCAAGCCCTTGGCGTTTTTTGCCAGTTGATCGCGGCGGGTCGCCAGCAGTTCGGCGGCGACGATTTTCTTGCCCAGCGGCGATTGAAAGAACGTCAACGCAGGCTTCGGATCGATGAGGGTTTTGCGCAATTGCGCTTCGGCGCGCTGGTCCACGGCCTGGGGTGCAAAACGCTGATTGCTGTTGTTGACCAACGCCTGGAACACCGCCGGCGGCAGGCTGTTCTGGTAACGCTGCTGAGCGGCCGACAGTGCGTCGTTAAAATGCGCGCGTTGTTCTGGCCAGCCGGCGACCTTGTACAACTGGTCGTGGCCGTCTGCCCAAGCGGGCATAACGCAGAACATCAACAGTGAGAAAAGCAAACGGCGCATAGGGACTCCTGTCAGCAGGCGACTATTCTCCGTGTGGCCTTCGTACTTGTCGAGAATTCGTATCAACCCGCTGCGCGGCTCTGTCGGATTTACAGGCGCAGGAATACTATGCGCATCATGCAAATACCCTCTGATCACCCGCTGCTGTTACGTATCGTCGACGACCTGGCTGAACACGGCTGGTCGCAGCAGAATATTTTCCTGCCTCTGGGTCTGACCCAGGAACTGGCGGCCGAGTGCCGTAAACGTTCTGCCGAAGGTGAATTGGCGCCGGCGGCTGTGGGGCGCGGGCCGACATCGGAGATCCGCGAGGGGATTCGAGGCGACCATATCCAGTGGATCGATCCCGGTCAGGCGCTGGCGTGCGACAGTTATCTGGAGCTGATGGACAGCCTGCGCGAGGCGATGAATCGCGGTTTGTACCTGGGCCTGGAAGATTTCGAAAGCCATTTCGCCCTGTACCCGCCCGGTGCTTTCTACCTCAAGCACGTCGACCGTTTCCGCGATGATGATCGGCGCATGGTGTCGGCAGTGGTCTACCTCAATGACGCCTGGCTGCCCGAGCACGGCGGCCAGTTGCGCATGTACCTGGCCGACGGCGTCGAACACGATGTGGTGCCTGCCGGCGGAAGCCTGGTGGTGTTCCTCTCGGGTGAAGTGCCCCACGAAGTCCTGCCCGCGACGCGCGAGCGCCTGTCGTTGACCGGCTGGTTCCGGCGTCGCGGCAACGAGCCGTTCTGATCATGCAGAAAATTCTGGTAAGCCGCTGCCTGCTGGGCCACCGCGTGCGTTACGACGGCGGGGCCAGCGGGCCGTTCGATCAGCTTCAACAGTGGCTCGACGAAGGTCGGGTCGTGCCGTTGTGTCCGGAAGTGGCCGGTGGCTTGCCGACACCGAGGGCCGCGGCGGAAATCCCGGGCGGGCAGGGCGGTGAGGTGCTGGATGGCCACGCCTCAGTGATCACCACCGACGGCGCGGATGTCAGTGCCGAGTTTCTCTCGGGGGCTTATCAAGCGCTGGAGTTGGTGCAAAAGCACGGCATCCGGATTGCCGTGCTCAAGGCCAACAGTCCGTCCTGCGGGAATATGCTGACCTATGACGGGACGTTCAGTGGCGTGAAGGTCCGTGGTGAGGGCGTTACTGCGGCGCTACTCAAGCGTCATGGTGTGCAAGTCTTCAGCGAGCTGGAGTTGGCTGAAGCGGCGCAGTCTTTGGCAACACTCCTCTAACATCCAACTCCAAACCACTGTGGGAGCTAGCCTGCTAGCGATTGCAGTCTGTCAGTCACGAAGATTTTGACTGACACACCGCTATCGCGAGCAGGCTCGCTCCCACAGGGTTACTCGCCTACTTGAAATCAGGGTTTGGGCGCCACACTCGTGTCCGCCCCGAACCACTTCTGCGACAACGCTTCCAGTCGCCCATCGGCCTTGATCCGCTGCAAGGCGTTTTCCAGGCTGGCGTGAAACGCCGGGTTGCCCTTCTGGAACGGAATCGCCAGGCCCACGACCGGACCGTCCTTGGGCTTCTCTTCCGTCAGCGATTGCACCAGCACCATCGACCGTGGCTGCTGTTCTTTTTGCGCGATCAATTGCGCATCGGTGTAGCTATAAGGTTCGCTGAAATCGAAACGATCCTTGAGATCAGGGGTCATTGCTATGTGATTGATGGCGACGTCGTACTTGCCGCTTTCGACGCCGGGCAACAGATCGCTGGCGTCGGTGACAACGAAGTCAGCCCGTACATCCAGTTCATTGGCCAACAGTTGGCCCAGTTCGACTTCGAAGCCTGTTAGTTTGCCGTCGTCCTTGAAATTGAACGGCGGTGTATTAGCCTCAAGAGCGATGCGCAATTCGCCGCGATCGTTTACATCGTCAATCAGTTCGGCATGAGCCAAAGGGCTCAAAAGGGGTAGCAGGCAGATCAGGCCAGGCAAAAAACGCATGGTCACTCCTTTGAATTCATTATTGCGATGCTCTGATTCAGGCTCGCTTTGCTATGGTTGTCGAGTGCCTTCGACAACGAATGGCCGTGAAGTTGTGGCGGTCACGCGGATTTTACGAAAAAACTGGAGAAGAGAATGAAAACCTTTATGTCACGAGCAGCATTGGCCGGCCTGTTGATGGGCGTTTCGGTCCTGGCCAGTGCTGCCACGCCGGCCCCGAAAGGTGCCGAAGTGTTCATCGTATCTCCCGAGGACGGAGCCACTGTTGCGCAAACCTTCATTGTCAAATTCGGCGTCAAGGACATCGCGTTGGCACCGGCCGGTGATGTGACCAAGAACACCGGCCATCACCACCTGCTGATCGATGTCGACAAACTGCCAGCGGCGGGCGCGCCGATTCCAAATGATCCCAACCATATGCACTTCGGCAAGGCGCAAACCCAGGCTGAAGTGAAACTGGCACCGGGCAAGCACACCCTGCAGCTGGAGCTGGGCGACAGCGGCCACCTGCCGTTCGATCCACCCATCGTGTCGAAGAAGATCACGGTCAACGTGAAGTAACCTGCTCGGAATAAAGAACCGCGGACATGAAAAAGGAGCCCCGAGGGGCTCCTTTTTTTGTCGCTCAAGTCGCTATCAGAACAACACGCGGCAACGAATGGTGCCGTTGATGTGCTGCAGCTTCTCTTGCGCCATTTCCGAGTACTCGGCGTCTACGTCGATAACCACGTAGCCGACTTTCTCGTTGGTCTGCAGGAACTGACCGGAAATGTTGATACCGTTTTCGGCGAAGACCTTGTTGATCTCGCTCATCACACCCGGGATGTTCTCGTGGATGTGCAGCAAACGGTGCTTGCCAGGGTGAGCCGGCAGCGCCACTTCCGGGAAGTTGACCGAGGACACCGACGTACCGTTGTCGCTGTACTTGACCAGTTTTTCGGCCACTTCCAGACCGATGTTGGCCTGCGCTTCAGCGGTGGAACCACCGATGTGCGGGGTCAGGATCACGTTGTCCAGGCCACGCAGCGGGCTTTCGAACTCTTCTTCGTTGGAGCGAGGCTCCACCGGGAATACGTCGATGGCCGCGCCGATCAGGTGCTTGTCCTTGATCGCGTCCGCCAGGGCTTGCAGTTCGACCACGGTGCCGCGAGCGGCGTTGATCAGGATGCCGCCCTTCTTGATGGCACGGATTTCCTTCTCGCCGATCATCCACTGGGTGGCAGCGGTTTCCGGAACGTGCAGGGTGACGATGTCGGACATGCCCAGCAGTTCGTGCAGGTTGCCGACCTGGGTCGCGTTACCCAGTGGCAGCTTGGTCACGGTGTCGTAGAAGTACACCTGCATGCCCAAGCCTTCCGCCAGGACCGACAGTTGCGTACCGATCGAGCCGTAACCGACGATACCCAGCTTCTTGCCACGGATTTCGAAGGAGTTGGCCGCGCTCTTGATCCAGCCGCCACGGTGGCAGGAGGCGTTCTTCTCAGGGATGCCGCGCAGCAACAGGATCGCTTCGGCCAGCACCAGCTCCGCCACGGAACGGGTGTTGGAGTACGGTGCGTTGAACACCGCGATGCCGCGTTCGCGAGCCGCGTTGAGGTCGACCTGGTTGGTGCCGATGCAGAAACACCCGACAGCCACGAGCTTTTTCGCGTGATCGAAGATCTCTTCGGTCAGTTGAGTGCGGGAGCGAATGCCGATGAAGTGCGCATCAGCGATCTTTTCCTTCAGCTGGGCTTCCGGCAGAGAACCTGTGAGGTACTCGATGCTCGTGTAGCCCGCCGACTTGAGAACGTCGACAGCCGATTGGTGGACGCCTTCGAGAAGAAGGAACTTGATCTTGCTCTTATCGAGAGAAGTCTTGCTCATCTGCGTAAACCTGTATCCCGGAGAAAAATGGCAGGAAATGGTCAACAGACGCTGACCCGAACGGCAAGAAAGCCGTTACCGCAGAACAGCCGTTGGGCACTATGCTGCGGGGTCGGTATGCTAGCATATGCACCCCGCTAAACACTCATTCCTGCGACGTGAAGCGTTCTCAGGATGACCATGAATTGTTCGAGAGTTCTGTCGATGACCAATCCTGTCCTGATTGAAGAGCTGAAGACCCTGGTCGAGCCTGGCAAGGTGTTGACCGATGCCGACTCCCTGACTGCTTACGGCAAGGATTGGACCAAGCACTTCGCCCCGGCTCCGAGCGCCATCGTGTTTCCCAAGACCACCGAACAGGTCCAGGCCATTGTCCGCTGGGCTAATGAGCACAAGGTCGCGCTGGTGCCGTCCGGCGGTCGCACCGGGCTTTCTGCTGCTGCCGTGGCGGCGAATGGTGAAGTGGTCGTCTCGTTCGACTACATGAACCAGATTCTCGATGTGAACATGACCGATCGCACCGCCGTTTGTCAGCCGGGCGTGGTCACCGAGCATTTGCAGAATGTCGCCGAAGAAAAAGGCCTGTACTACCCGGTGGATTTCGCTTCGGCAGGTTCCAGCCAGATTGGCGGCAATATCGGTACCAATGCCGGCGGGATCAAGGTCATTCGCTACGGCATGACCCGTAACTGGGTCGCAGGCATGAAAGTTGTCACCGGCAAGGGCGATGTGCTGGAACTCAACCGCGACCTGATCAAGAACGCCACCGGCTACGATTTGCGTCAGCTGTTTATTGGCGCTGAAGGCACGCTCGGTTTCGTGGTCGAAGCGACCATGCGTCTGGACCGGGCCCCGAAAAACCTCACCGCGATGGTCCTCGGCACCGCCGATTTCGACTCGATCATGCCGGTGCTGCACGCATTCCAGAGCAAAGTCGATCTGACCGCGTTCGAATTCTTCTCCGATAAAGCCCTGGCGAAAGTCATGGCGCGTGGTGATGTGCCGGCACCGTTCGAAACCGATTGCCCGTTCTACGCGCTGCTGGAATTCGAAGCGACCACCGAAGAAGTGGCCAACCACGCGTTGGAAACGTTCGAACATTGTGTCGAGCAGGGTTGGGTGCTGGACGGCGTGATGAGCCAGAGCGAAACCCAGCTGCAAAATCTCTGGAAGCTGCGCGAGTACATCTCCGAAACCATTTCCCACTGGACGCCGTACAAGAACGACATTTCGGTCACTGTGTCGAAAGTCCCGGCGTTCCTCAAGGAAATCGATGCGATCGTCGGCGAACACTACCCTGACTTCGAAATCGTCTGGTTCGGCCACATCGGCGACGGCAACCTGCACTTGAACATCCTCAAGCCAGAAAACCTCAGCAAGGACGAGTTCTTCGCCAAGTGCGCGACCGTCAACAAGTGGGTGTTCGAAACCGTCGAGAAGTACAACGGTTCGATTTCCGCCGAACATGGCGTGGGCATGACCAAGCGTGATTACTTGACCTACAGCCGTTCGCCGGTTGAGATCGAGTACATGAAAGCCGTCAAAGCGGTCTTCGACCCGAACGGCATCATGAACCCGGGCAAAATTTTCGCTGTTTGACTGTTGAATTCAAGCGCTACGAAACAGGAGTCGGTAATGAGCTATCAGCACCAGTATGTCGACGGTACGCGTATTCACTTCCCACTGGGAAAAGTGGTGTGCATCGGCCGTAACTACGCCGAACACGCCAAGGAACTGGACAACCCGGTGCCTACCGAACCGCTGCTGTTCATCAAGCCAGGCAGCTGCGTGGTGCCGCTGGAAGGCGGTTTCAGTATTCCGACCGAACGGGGTTCGGTGCACTACGAAGCGGAAATCGCCGTGTTGATCGGCAAACCGTTGTCGACCAAGCCGAGCCGCGAAGAGGTGCTCGACGCCATCTCCGGTTTCGCCCCGGCCCTGGACCTGACCCTGCGCGACAAGCAGGCCGAGCTGAAATCCAAGGGCCTGCCCTGGGAAATCGCCAAGTCCTTCGACGGTGCGGCAGTGATTGCACCGTTCGTGTCCGGCAGCACCTTCGCCGACCTGACTGACATCGGCATTCGCCTGACCATCAACGGCGAAGTTCGCCAGGATGGCAACAGCAGCGCGATGCTCAACCCGATCGTGCCGATGATCCAGCACATGGCCGGCTGCTTCTCGCTGCAGGCCGGTGATGTGATCCTGACCGGCACGCCGGTGGGCGTCGGTCCGCTGAACGTCGGTGACGAAATTGTCCTGGAGCTGCCAGGCGCCAGCCGTTTCACCAGCAGCGTGCGCTAAACCAACGCAAAACCCCTGTAGGAGCTGGCTTGCCAGCGAAAGCGGCCGGTCTGCCAACATCATCGTTGAAGTTGATGGCCTCTTCGCTGGCAAGCCAGCTCCTACAAATACCTGAATTTCTGGAACGCATTCCCCGATGGCCACCCAACCGCTGCCCACGCTGAAATCTGCCCGCCGCTCACGCTTTGCCATGCGCTGGTATTCCTGGCTTTTGCTGGTGGCCGCCGCCGCGTATGGCCTTGCGTTTGCGATGCATTGGGATGACCGTGGCGTGCTTTGGGTATTGGAGCGCTTCGAAAGCCCAGCCGAACGCCAGGAGAGTATCTGGCTGCCGGATTACCGGGCGGTGATCGACGCCAAGCTGCTGCCGGGCATGGAAAAGGACGAAGCCTCGGACCTGGCCTACGATCCACAGACCAAAACCCTGTTTTCGGTCATGGGTAAAAATCCGTTCCTGGTTGAACTGACCTTGCAAGGCGATGTGCTGCGTAAAATGCCGCTGGTAGGCTGGAGCAACCCGGAAGGGGTGACGGTGATGGGCAACGGTCTGTTGGCCATCGTCGATGAGCGCGAGCACCTGCTCTCTATCGTCAAAGTCGATGCCGACACCCGCGAGCTCAACATCGCCAGCTTCCCGAAATACGACCTCGGCCCTTCAAAAGACCAGAACAAGGCCTTCGAAGCCATCGTCTGGGACGCGCGCAATCAGCAGATGTTGCTGGGTGAAGAACGTCCACCGGCGCTGCTCACCTGGAAAAGCACCGACGGCCAGACCCTCACCGGCGACAAGCAGAAACTCGCCAGTGACGAACTGGACATCCGCAACCTGTCAGCCCTGGCCATCGACCCACGCACTGGCCACACCCTGGTGTTGTCTGCCGATTCGCACCTGTTGCTGGAACTGGACGAGAAGGGCGAACAGGTCAGTTTCATGACCTTGCTGGGTGGCTTCAATGGTTTGAAGAAGACCATTCCCCGCGCCGAAGGCGTGACCATGGACGAGGCGGGCACGCTTTATATGGTGAGCGAGCCGAACCTGTTCTACCGTTTCGAAAAGCAGCGCTGACCTGAATTTGTAGGAATGTCGATGCTTTGTTGTAGGAGCGGGCTAATGGCCATTAAGCTTCAATTCAGACAGGCGTGATATTTCATCCGCCTGTCTTGAATCCGAGCCCGCCCTAATGCGTCGATTTGCCCGTCCCAAACCCCTGTTACTGGTCCTGTCGGTGATCGCACTGATCGTGTTGATCGCAATCGGTCAGTACCTGCGCCTGTTCGAACGCGCCTGGTTCAATCTGCAGACGGCCTGGCAACCCATGAGCACGCTGTCCATCGGACTGGATCAGTATCAGGTCGCTGTCGAGGCGCGCGTCATCGAGGGCCTGGACGACGATGTGTCGGCACTGACCTTCGATCCGGTGCGCAAAAGCCTGTTCACCGTCACCAACAAAAACTCCGAGCTGATCGAGCTGTCGCTGGACGGGCAGATTGTTCGGCGCGTCGCGCTGGTCGGCTTCGGCGATCCGGAGGCGGTGGAATTCATCAGCGCCGACACGTACGTGATCACCGACGAGCGCGAGCAGCGGCTGATCAAGATTCATCTGGAAAAGGACACCACCTTCCTCGACGCGGCGGATGCCGAGCAGATGACCCTCGGCGTGCACATGAGCGGCAACAAGGGTTTTGAAGGGTTGGCTTACGATTCGGTGGGCAAGCGGCTGTTTGTCGCCAAGGAGCGCGACCCGATGCTGATCTACGAAGTGCAGGGTTTTCCCCATTACAACCCGGAAAAATCCTACGCGGTGCACGTGGTCAACAACCCCAAGCGCGATGCCGGGATGTTCGTGCGAGACCTGTCGAGCCTGCAATACGATGAGCGCAGCGGCCATCTGCTGGCGCTGTCGGATGAGTCGCGGCTGATTCTGGAACTGGATGTGGACGGGCGACCGTTGAGCACCATGTCGTTGAACAAGGGCCGTCAGGGGTTGCGCAAGACCGTGCCGCAAGCAGAAGGGATCGCCATGGATGACGACGGCACGATGTACCTGGTCAGCGAGCCGAACCTGTTTTACGTCTTCAAGAAACCAGCGCAACCCTGACCAACACCCCAAAAACTGTGGGAGCGGGCTTGCCCGCGATAGCGGACTAACATTCAACAATGATGTTGAATGTGATGCCCTCATCGCGGGCAAGCCCGCTCCCACAGATTTATCGGCGTGTCTGAATTACTCGGCGCGCAGGGTTTTCACGCCTTCGCTGGTGCCCAGCAGCAGCAAGTCGGCCGGACGCGCTGCAAACAACCCATTGGTGACCACGCCCACAATCGCGTTGATCTGCGTTTCCAGCTCCACCGGGTTGGTGATCTGCATGTTGAACACGTCGAGGATGATGTTGCCGTTGTCGGTCAGTACGCCTTCCCGATAAACCGGGTCGCCGCCCAGCTTCACCAGCTCGCGGGCCACGTGGCTGCGGGCCATCGGGATCACTTCCACCGGCAGTGGGAACGCGCCGAGCACCGGCACCAGCTTGCTGGCGTCGGCGATGCAGATGAAGGTCTTGGCCACGGCCGCAACGATTTTCTCGCGGGTCAGGGCTGCGCCGCCGCCCTTGATCAGGTTCAGGTGCGCGTCGCTTTCGTCGGCGCCGTCGACGTAGAACTCCAGGTCGCTGACCGTGTTCAGCTCATACACCGGAATGCCGTGGCCCTTGAGGCGCGCTGCGGTGGCTTCGGAACTGGCGACCGCGCCGTCGAATGCGCCCTTGTGCTGGGCCAGCGCGTCGATGAAGCAGTTGGCGGTGGAGCCGGTGCCGACCCCGACGATGCTCTTGTCGTCGAGTTTCGGAAGGATGAAGTCGACGGCGGCCTGAGCCACTGCCTGTTTGAGTTGATCCTGGGTCATGCGGGCTCCGAGGTGCCGAAGAGGGGAACGAAAGGCCGGCATTATAGGCGTCGGGGCGGGGAAGGTCATTGTCCGATTGGCAGGTCGTGACGATTGCCTGAACCCCGTCACGGTTACCTGTAGAATCGAGGCTTGCCCGCGAAGAGGCCGTCACATCCAGCATAAATGTTGACAGTAAGATCGCTTTCGCGGGCAAGCCCCGCTCCTACAGGTGTGGTCGTGCGGCCGGAAGGCGGGTTAGACTCCTTGGCCCTGCCCAACCCGCTCAGTGATGCTTTCCGATGCTCGAACAGTACGTCAAAAAGATCCTCACCTCGCGCGTTTATGACGTTGCCGTAGAAACCCCATTGCAGACTGCTCGCCAGCTCTCCGAGCGGCTGGGCAATCATATCTGGCTCAAGCGTGAAGACTTGCAGCCGGTGTTCTCGTTCAAGATTCGCGGCGCTTACAACAAGCTCACGCAGCTGAGCGACGAAGAACGCGCTCGCGGCGTGGTCACCGCTTCGGCGGGCAATCACGCGCAAGGCCTGGCCCTGGCGGCCAAGGTGTTGGGCGTGAAAGCCACCATCGTCATGCCCAAGACCACGCCCGAGATCAAGGTCGAAGGCGTGCGCTCCCGTGGCGGCAAAGTGGTGCTGCACGGCGATTCGTTCCCCGAAGCCCTGGCCTACTCGCTGAAACTGGTCGACGAAAAAGGCTACGTCTACATTCACCCTTACGATGATCCGCACACCATTGCCGGGCAGGGCACGGTGGCGATGGAGATTCTGCGACAGCACCCTGGGCGCCTGGATGCGATCTTCGTCCCGGTGGGCGGCGGCGGGCTGATCGCCGGCATCGCGGCGTACGTGAAGTACCTGCGCCCGGAAATCAAAATCATCGGCGTCGAACCGGACGATTCCAACTGCCTGCAAGCCGCCATGGCCGCTGGCGAGCGTGTGGTGCTGCCGACTGTGGGCCTCTTCGCCGATGGCGTCGCCGTGGCGCAGATTGGCCAGCACACCTTCGACATCTGCAAAGACTATGTCGATGAGGTGATCACCGTCAGCACCGACGAGATCTGCGCGGCAATCAAGGACATCTACGACGATACCCGCTCGATCACCGAACCTGCCGGCGCCTTGGGCGTGGCCGGGATCAAGAAGTACGTCGAGCTGAACGGCGTCACCGGGCACACCTTCGTGGCCATCGACTCCGGCGCCAACGTCAACTTCGACCGCCTGCGCCATGTCGCCGAGCGTGCCGAACTGGGCGAGGGCCGCGAGGCGATCATCGCCGTGACCATCCCCGAGAAGCCGGGCAGCTTCAAGGCGTTCTGCGAAGCCATCGGCAAGCGCCAGATCACCGAATTCAACTACCGCTACAACACCGGCAGCGAAGCGCACATTTTCGTTGGCGTGCAGACGCATCCCGATACCGACCCACGCAGTGCGCTGATCGCCAGTCTTAGCGATCAGGGTTTCCCGGTGATCGACCTGACCGACAACGAACTGGCCAAGTTGCACATCCGCCACATGGTCGGCGGCCGAGCGGCGCATGTGGTCGATGAAGTAATTCTGCGCTTCGAATTCCCGGAGCGTCCGGGCGCGCTGTTCAACTTCCTCAACAAGCTCGGCGGGCGCTGGAACATCTCGATGTTCCACTACCGCAACCACGGTGCGGCGGATGGCCGTGTGGTCGCCGGCCTGCAAGTGCCTCACGACGAACGTCATCTGGTGCCGGCAGCGCTGGAAGAAATCGGCTACCCGTACTGGGACGAAAGTGACAACCCGGCCTATCAGCTGTTTCTCGGCTGAACGGCTACGCTGATGGGCAGGCTATAAGGAACTCGAACAATGGAAACGTTAACCGCCCTGAAAATGGCGCACACCGCAGCGACGGCAATATTGTTGGGCTGCGCACTGGGCTTGGCGATATGGGTTTGGCAAACACGGCGTAGTGGCGACGCGACGGCGGCGGGCCGCACCTTGCAGCGACCGCGAGTGTTTGTCTGGCTGTTGATGGGGCTGGCCTTGGTGAGCATGCCGTTCACCGGTTGGTGGATGGTGCACCTGGTGGGCTGGCCGTTGGGGCAGACCTGGTTGCTGGCTTCGAGTGTGCTGTACACCGTGGCAGCGTTGGGCTGGTTTTGGTTGCTGGTGCGGCTTAACAAGCTGCGCACCGCGCCGGGAGGCAACGGCAAATTCACCTTTGCCTTGGCGCTGTTCAGTTTTGTCTGCTTTATCGCCATTGCCGGGCTGATGGGCGCCAAGCCGGTTTAAGGCTTGAGATCGATTCGACCCAATCGCTGGCAGGCCAGCTCCCACAGGAAAACGCCATTCCAATGTGGGAGCTGGCCTGCCAGCGATGGCGTCTTCAGTCGCGCAGACTGATCACTGGCCAGCCACGCTTCTGGGCTTCAGCGCGCAGGTTCGCGTCCGGATCGACCGCGATCGGATGCGTCACCTGCTCCAGCAGCGGCAAATCATTCATCGAGTCGCTGTAGAAATAACTGTCGTCCAGCGAAAACCCGGTCTCTTCCAGCCAACGATTCAACCGCGTCACCTTGCCTTCACGGAAGCAGGGCACGTCGGTGCTGCGCCCGGTATATCGGCCTTCGAGCATTTCACATTCGGTGGCAATCAGGGTTTCGACGCCCAGGCGCTGGGCAATCGGCCCGGTGACGAAGCGGTTGGTGGCGGTGATGATCACCAGTTTGTCGCCGGCGTCACGGTGCTTGGCCAGCAGTTCGATAGCCTTGGGCAGCACGATCGGTTCGATGCAGTCGCGCATGTAATCCAGGTGCCACTGATCCAGCACGGCCATCTCGGTGCGACCGAGCACTTCCAGGCAGAAGTTCAGGTACGCATCGTTATCGAGCTTGCCGGCCAGGTAATCCTGGTAAAACTCGTCGTTGCGTGCCTTGTAGGCGACGGCGTCGAGGAAGCCGCGTTCGCACAGGTAATCGCCCCAGGCGTGGTCACTGTCACCGCCCAGAAGCGTGTTGTCCAAGTCGAATAAAGCCAGCCGCATTGCAGTTACTCGCTGAAAAGTCTGTAGAAAGGCGTCCAGAATACGGACTTTTCACAAGAGTGCACATAAGGTTGGCCGGCTCGTTGCTGCTTTCACAACCTTTGTGGAACAATGCGGCGACATGCGTTTGCGAGGTTGTTGCCGTGATCGACCCCGATGGTTTCCGCCCCAATGTCGGGATCATTCTCACGAATGATGCCGGCCAGGTGCTATGGGCTCGCCGTATCAATCAAGATGCCTGGCAGTTTCCACAGGGAGGTATCAACCCCCAGGAGACGCCGGAAGACGCCTTGTACCGCGAGTTGAACGAAGAAGTGGGCCTGGAACGCGAAGATGTTGAAATTCTCGCCTGCACCCGGGGCTGGTTGCGCTATCGTTTGCCGCAACGTCTGGTCAGGACGCACAGCCAACCGCTGTGCATCGGCCAGAAACAGAAATGGTTTCTCCTGCGCCTGATCTCCAACGAGCAGCGGGTGCGGATGGATTTGACCGGTAAACCGGAATTCGATGGCTGGCGCTGGGTCAGTTATTGGTATCCGTTGGGCCAGGTGGTGACATTCAAGCGCGAAGTGTATCGACGCGCTCTCAAAGAGCTTGCCCCGCGCCTTTTAACGCGCGACTGACGACGGAGTTCGACCCCGAGCCATGCTCAATACGCTGCGCAAGATCGTCCAGGAAGTTAACTCCGCCAAGGATCTCAAGGCGGCGTTGGGGATTATTGTGTTGCGCGTCAAAGAGGCCATGGGCAGCCAGGTCTGCTCGGTCTACCTGCTTGACCCTGAGACCAACCGCTTCGTGCTGATGGCCACCGAGGGCTTGAACAAGCGCTCGATCGGCAAAGTCAGCATGGCACCCAACGAAGGTCTGGTCGGCCTGGTCGGCACGCGTGAAGAACCCCTGAACCTCGAAAACGCCGCGGATCACCCGCGCTACCGCTACTTCGCCGAGACCGGTGAAGAGCGCTACGCCTCGTTCCTCGGGGCGCCGATCATTCACCACCGCCGCGTCGTCGGCGTGTTGGTCATTCAGCAAAAAGAACGTCGCCAATTCGATGAAGGTGAAGAAGCCTTCCTCGTGACCATGAGCGCGCAGCTCGCCGGTGTTATCGCCCACGCCGAGGCCACCGGTTCGATCCGTGGCCTGGGTCGTCAGGGCAAGGGCATCCAGGAAGCCAAGTTCGTCGGTGTGCCGGGTTCGCCGGGTGCGGCGGTCGGTACGGCGGTGGTCATGCTGCCACCGGCCGATCTGGACGTGGTGCCGGACAAGACCATCACCGACATCGAAGCCGAGCTCGGGCTGTTCAAGACTGCCATCGAAGGCGTGCGCGCCGACATGCGCGCCTTGTCCGCCAAACTGGCAAACCAGCTGCGCCCGGAAGAGCGCGCGCTGTTCGACGTCTACCTGATGATGCTCGACGATGCCTCGCTCGGCAGCGAAATCACCACCGTGATCAAGACTGGCCAGTGGGCCCAGGGCGCTCTGCGTCAGGTGGTCACCGAGCACGTCAACCGCTTCGAATTGATGGACGACGCCTACCTGCGTGAGCGCGCCTCGGACGTCAAGGACCTTGGCCGGCGCTTGCTGGCGTACTTGCAGGAAGAGCGTCAGCAGACGCTGGTCTACCCCGACAACACCATTCTGATCAGCGAAGAACTGACGCCGGCCATGCTCGGCGAGGTGCCGGAAGGCAAGCTGGTCGGTCTGGTTTCGGTACTCGGTTCCGGCAACTCCCACGTGGCGATCCTGGCGCGCGCCATGGGCATCCCGACGGTGATGGGCCTGGTCGACCTGCCGTACTCGAAAGTCGATGGCATCCAGATGATCGTCGACGGCTACCACGGCGAGGTCTACACCAACCCCAGCGAAGTGCTGCGCAAGCAGTTCGCCGAAGTGGTCGAGGAAGAGAAGCAACTGGCCCTCGGGCTGGATGCGCTGCGGGACTTGCCGTGCGTGACCCTCGATGGCCACCGTATGCCGCTGTGGGTCAACACCGGCCTGCTGGCGGACGTGGCGCGGGCGCAGAAGCGCGGCGCTGAGGGCGTGGGCCTGTACCGCACCGAAGTGCCGTTCATGATCAACCAGCGCTTCCCGAGTGAAAAAGAGCAACTGGCGATTTATCGCGAGCAACTCGCCGCGTTCCACCCGCAACCGGTGACCATGCGCAGCCTGGACATCGGCGGTGACAAGTCGCTGTCGTACTTCCCGATCAAGGAAGACAACCCGTTCCTCGGCTGGCGCGGCATTCGCGTGACGCTCGACCACCCGGAAATCTTCCTGGTGCAGACCCGCGCCATGCTCAAGGCCAGCGAAGGCCTGAACAACTTGCGAATTCTGTTGCCGATGATCTCCGGCACCCACGAGCTGGAAGAAGCCCTGCACCTGATTCACCGGGCCTGGGGCGAAGTGCGCGATGAAGGCTGTGACGTGCCGATGCCGCCGATTGGGGTAATGATCGAAATTCCGGCGGCCGTGTATCAGACCAAGGAATTGGCGCGGCAAGTGGACTTCCTGTCGGTCGGTTCCAACGACCTGACCCAGTACCTGCTGGCGGTGGACCGAAACAACCCGCGAGTGGCCGACCTCTACGACTACCTGCACCCAGCGGTCCTGCAAGCGCTTCAGAGTGTGGTGCGTGATGCCCATGCCGAGGGCAAGCCGGTGAGCATCTGCGGCGAGATGGCCGGTGACCCGGCGGCGGCGGTGCTGTTGATGGCGATGGGCTTCGACAGCCTGTCGATGAACGCCACCAACTTGCCGAAAGTGAAGTGGATGCTGCGCCAGATCAACCTGAGCCGGGCCAAGGAACTGTTGGCGGAGTTGATGACCATCGACAACCCGCAAGTTATCCACAGCTCGCTGCAACTGGCGCTGAAGAACCTTGGGTTGGCGCGGATGATTAATCCGGCTTCGGTCAAGACCCTTTAAACGGCTGGTGGCCGCATCGCGAGCAGGCTCGCTCCCACATTGGATCTGTGATCGACACAATCCCCTGTGGGAGCGAGCCTGCTCGCGATGCGGCCAGTCCTGACGACAGCGACCTAAACCCTGACGTCTACTTCCCCAAGATGCCCGCCATACGGCCCGAAACTCCTTTCGACCATATGCCGCGTGCCATCCGCCTGAACAATCAACGCCGTACTCGCCCGCGTCCCATAAGTCGGACTGGCAATAAACACACTCGACAGCAACGTCTCCGTCGCCAGGCCCACCCCGGTGTCCGGCAGCTCGGCAAACGGTGCCGTCTGCGAATCGTTCAAAATCGCCAATAGCGCCTCAGGCTGCGGATCGTCCAGCACTTCCTCCAGTGCTGCCCGCGCCTTGAGCAGCTTCGGCCACGGCGTATCCAGCCCGGCGTTCGACAACCCGTAAACCCCCGGCGGCAACATCACCGCCTCAGTCTCCCGGGCATTGAAGTGCCACAGCTCGTTGGCATTGCCGACCAGCAGGTTAAACCCGGCATATTCCACCGAACGTCCGACAACGTCGTTCAAATAGTCATCAATCGGCATGTCGCCGGTGAGAAATCGCGCCACCAGTTCACCTCGCGACTTTCGCGCGGGCGGTTGATGGGGATCGCGGATATTGGTCAGCGCGGCGAAGCGGCCATTGGCGCCGACACCGAGCCAAGTGCCGCCGGCCTCCAGGTCGCGACCGGCATGAACGTGCGGGGCTTCGGGCCATTGCGCCAGGGGCCGGCTCGGCCGGGCGTAGAACTCGTCGCGGTTGGCGGCAACGATCAGCGGCTGCGCGTGGCCGGGTCGCCAGGCGAAAACAATCAGGCACATAAGGTGGTCCTTGTGTGTTTTTTGCCCACTCTACGCAGTCATCGTCTGTCGATCCATCGCCTTGCACAGTAGAGCTTGAGGCCGTGCATCCGTTACCATGCCGCTCCGGTTTTGGGGATGGGCGGGGAAACACCATGGAATTTCTGCTCTATCTGGCGCTGGGCGCCTGCGCAGGCGTGCTGGCCGGGCTCTTTGGCGTCGGCGGCGGGATCATCATCGTCCCGGTGCTGGTGTTCAGTTTCACCTTGCAGGGTTTCGATACGTCGATCCTGACCCACCTGGCGGTCGGTACGTCCCTGGCCACGATCATCTTCACCTCGGTCAACGCGGTGCGCGAGCATCACCGCCGCGGCGCCGTGCGCTGGCCGATCTTCGCCTGGATGACCCTCGGCATTCTGATTGGCGCCGGGTTTGGCGCGCTGACCGCTGAAGCGATCTCCGGCCCGAACCTGCAAAAAATCATTGGCGTGTTTGCGCTGATCATCGCCGTGCAACTGGCGTTGGACTTCAAACCCAAGGCGAGCCGAACGGTGCCGGGAAAAGTCGGTCTGACCGTGGCGGGCACTGTGATTGGCTGGGCCTCGGCGATCTTCGGGATTGGCGGCGGCTCACTGACCGTGCCGTTCCTGACCTGGCGCAGCGTGCCGATGCAGCAAGCGGTGGCGACCTCGTCGGCCTGCGGCCTGCCCATCGCCCTGGCCAGTGCATTAAGTTTCATGATTCTGGGCTGGCACGATCCGTTGCTGCCGGCCCATAGTCTCGGTTTTATTTATTTGCCGGCGCTGCTGGGGATCGCCCTGACCAGCATGGTCTTCGCCCGCTTCGGTGCGCGGCTGGCGCACAATTTGTCGCCACGCTTGCTGAAACGTCTGTTCGCCGCTTTGCTGTTCTGCGTGGGCCTGAGCTTCCTGCTCTAGCACGCGGCGCAATCCTGGCTTAATCCTGAGGTGGCAGCGTCGCCCGGGAATTTTGAAGCTTTCAACTCTAACGAGGAGTCGCAATGCTGCCTTACCCGCAGATCGACCCGGTGGCCCTGGCCATCGGTCCGCTGAAAATCCACTGGTACGGCCTGATGTACCTGATCGGCATTGGCGGCGCCTGGCTGCTGGCGTCGCGCCGGTTGAACCGCTTCGACCCAACCTGGACCAAGGAGAAACTCTCCGACATGGTCTTCTGGATGTCGATGGGCGTTATCGTCGGCGGCCGTTTGGGTTATGTGCTGTTCTACGATCTGAGTGCTTACATCGCCAACCCGCTGTTGATCTTTGAAGTGTGGAAGGGCGGCATGTCGTTCCACGGCGGGTTCATCGGCGTGATGCTGGCCGCGTTGTGGTTCGGTAAAAAGAACGGCAAGTCGTTCTTCCAGCTGATGGACTTCGTTGCACCGATGGTACCAATCGGTCTGGGCGCCGGACGTATTGGCAACTTCATCAACGCCGAATTGTGGGGCAAGGCCACCGATGTGCCGTGGGCGATGGTCTTCCCGACCGATCCGGCGCAATTGGCGCGTCACCCGTCGCAGCTGTACCAGTTCGCCCTGGAAGGTGTGGCACTGTTCGCCATCCTCTGGTTGTTCTCGCGCAAACCGCGGCCGACCATGGCGGTGTCCGGGATGTTCGCGCTGTTCTATGGCATCTTCCGTTTCATCGTCGAATTCGTCCGCGTGCCGGATGCGCAGCTGGGCTATCTGGCCTGGAACTGGCTGACCATGGGTCAGGTGCTGTGCGTGCCGATGATCGTCGGCGGGCTGTTCCTGATCTGGCTGGCGTACCGCCGTGCCCCGGCGGCTCCAGCCGCGGCGGTCTAACAAGCAGGCGCTAAAAATTCGAACCCCGGTGCGACGGCTCCGGGTTCAAGGACACAGGTAATTCATGAAGCAATATCTCGAACTGGTCGCCCACGTCATCAAGAACGGCACCAAACAGGCCAACCGCACCGGCGTCAACACCATCAGCTTTCCCGGCGCGATGCTGCGTTACGACCTGAAGGAAGGTTTCCCGGCGATCACCACGCGCAAGATGGCCTTCAAATCGGCCATTGGCGAGATGTGTGGTTTCCTGCGTGGGGTGAACAACGCCGCCGAATTCCGCGCGCTGGGCTGCAAGGTCTGGGATCAGAACGCCAACGAAAACGCCCAGTGGCTGGCCAACCCGTTCCGTCAGGGTGAAGACGACCTCGGCGAAATCTACGGCGTGCAATGGCGCAAATGGCCGGCGTACAAGCAGATCCCGGTCAGCAACCAGGCCGCCATCGAACAGACCCTGAAGCAAGGCTATCGCCAGATCGCGGAAGGCGAGGAAGACGGCCAGGCCTACGTGGTGCTGTACAAGGCGATCGACCAGATTCGCCAGTGCATCGACACCATCATCAAGGACCCGGGCAGCCGCCGCATCCTGTTCCACGGCTGGAACGTTGCCCAGCTCGATGAAATGGCCTTGCCGCCGTGCCATCTGCTGTACCAGTTCCATCCGAATGTCGAGACCAGGGAAATCTCCCTGACCCTCTACATCCGCTCCAATGACCTGGGCCTGGGCACGCCGTTCAACCTCACCGAAGGCGCCGCGCTGCTGAGCCTGATCGGACGCCTGACCGGCTACACGCCGCGCTGGTTCACCTATTTCATCGGCGATGCGCACGTCTACGAAAACCACCTGGACATGCTCAACGAACAGCTCAAGCGCGAGCCGTTCCCGATGCCGAAACTGGTCATCAGCGACCGTGTGCCGGAGTTTGCCAAGACCGGCGTGTACCAGCCGGAGTGGCTGGAGTTGATCGAACCAAGCGATTTCTCGCTGGAAGGCTACGAACACCACGCGCCAATGACCGCGCCAATGGCGGTCTGACAATCTGCACGCAATCCCCCTGTGGGAGCTAGCCTGCTAGCGATAGCGACGGCACATCCAATAATGATGTGACTGAAAAACCGCGATCGCTAGCAGGCTAGCTCCCACATTGGGTTCTGTGGTGGGCTCAATGGCCGTGACTGCGGCCCACGTGGGAATGCTCCACTTCCGTCGCCACAACCCCGCCGCTGACTTCCAGCCGCTGCAAAATCCCGCACTGTTCGATATCCGGCCCTTCGCCACAGCGTTGGCGCAGGTCGAGCAGCTGTGCTTGCAATGCCAGCAAGCCATCGATCCGTGCCTTGACGTGGTGGATGTGTTCGTCGATCAGCGCATTGACGCTTTCGCACTGATCCTGCGGGCTGTCGCGCAAGGCCAGCAGGCTGCGGATTTCCTCGAGGGTCATGTCGAGGGTGCGGCAGTTGCGGATGAAGGTCAGGCGTTCGGCGTGGGCCTGGGTGTAGACGCGATAGTTGCCGTCGCTGCGGGCCGGCTCCGGCAGCAGGTTTTCGCGCTCGTAGTAGCGGATGGTTTCCACGGCGCAGTCGGTGAGTTTCGCCAGTTCTCCGATCTTCATGACGGCCATCTCCAAATGGGTGCTTGACCCTATAGTGGCTACAGGGTCTTTACTTGGCAACAGGCACCTTTATGGACGCGACCAATGAGCGATTCCCTTCACACCCACAAACCCGAGGCTGATCACGATCACGATCACGATCACGATCACGATCACGATCACAGCCACAAGCTGCAGCCTGTACAGAAACATGACCACGGCAGCCACGGGGATTCCTGCTGTTCCGCCAAAGTGGCGGCACCGTCGCTGATCAAGTTGAGCGAAACGCCGACTGCTAGCGCACGGCTCAGCAGTTTCCGCATCGATGCCATGGACTGCCCCACGGAACAGACGCTGATCCAGAACAAACTGGGCAAGCTCGCGGGTGTGCAACAACTGGAATTCAACCTGATCAACCGGGTGTTGGGCGTGACCCACGACCTGCCGAGCACCGCGCCGATCATCGACGCCATCAAGTCCCTCGGCATGCAGGCCGAGCCACTGGAGCAGGGCGTTGAAGCGCCAGCCCCGGCGCCCGAGAAAAAGCCCTGTTGGCCGTTGGCGCTGTCCGGCGTTGGCGCACTGGCGGCCGAAGTCATTCACTTCACCGACGCTGCACCGAACTGGGTGGTGGCGGTCATTGCGCTGGTCTCGATCCTCAGCGGCGGCCTCGGTACGTATAAGAAGGGCTGGATCGCCCTGAAAAACCTCAACCTGAACATCAACGCGCTGATGAGCATCGCGGTGACGGGCGCGATCCTGATCGGTCAATGGCCGGAAGCGGCGATGGTGATGTTCCTGTTCACCGTGGCCGAGTTGATCGAAGCCAAATCCCTGGACCGCGCGCGCAACGCCATCGGCGGCCTGATGCAGATGACGCCGGAGCAGGCGACGGTGCAGCAGGCTGACGGCAGCTGGATTGAACAAGACGTCAAAACCATCGAACTGGGCGCGCGAGTGCGAGTGCGCCCCGGCGAGCGAATCGGTCTCGACGGCGAAGTGGTGTCGGGCAACTCGACCATCGACCAGGCGCCGATCACTGGCGAAAGCCTGCCTGTCGAGAAAACCGTGGGCGACAAAGTGTTCGCCGGCACCATCAACCAGGCGGGCTCACTGGAATATGCCGTGACCGCCGCAGCGAACAATTCGACCCTGGCGCGCATCATCCACGCCGTCGAACAGGCTCAAGGCGCGCGGGCGCCGACCCAGCGTTTCGTCGACAGCTTCTCGAAAATCTACACCCCGGCGGTGTTCATCCTGGCCCTGGCAGTCGCGGTGATTCCGCCGTTGTTCATGGGCGCGGTCTGGTTCGACTGGATCTACCGGGCCTTGGTGTTGCTGGTGGTGGCTTGCCCATGTGCGCTGGTGATTTCTACGCCAGTGACCATTGTCAGCGGCCTCGCGGCAGCGGCGCGCAAAGGCATTCTGGTCAAGGGCGGCGTCTATCTGGAGGGCGGTTACAAGCTCGATTACCTGGCGCTGGACAAGACCGGCACGATCACCCACGGCAAACCGGTGCAGACCGATTACCTGTCCCTTGACCAAACCGCCGAGCAAACAGCCCCGGCCATTGCGGCGGCGCTGGCCGGTCGTTCGGATCACCCGGTGTCGTTGGCCATCGCCAACGCGGCTGTGGATAAACAATTCACCTCGGTCGTTGTGGATAACTTCGAAGCGCTGGCCGGTCGTGGGGTACGCGGCGACATCAACGGTCAGACCTACCACTTGGGCAACCATCGTCTGGTGGAAGAGCTGAACCTGTGCTCGCCGGCGCTCGAAGAAAAGTTGTTCGCGCTGGAAAAACAGGGCAAGTCCGTGGTGCTGCTGCTCGATCAATCCGGCCCCTTGGCGCTGTTCGCCGTGGCGGACACGGTGAAAGAGTCGAGCCGCGAGGCGATCCAGCAACTGCACGATCTGGGCATCAAAACCCTGATGCTCACCGGCGACAACGTGCACACCGCTCAGGCGATTGCCGCGCAAGTCGGCATCGACGAGGCCAAGGGCGATTTGCTGCCGACCGACAAGCTGCAAGCCATCGAAGCGCTTTATGCACAGGGCCACAACGTCGGTATGGTCGGCGACGGCATCAACGACGCCCCGGCATTGGCACGGGCCGAGATCGGTTTCGCCATGGCCGCAGCGGGTACCGATACCGCCATCGAGACCGCCGATGTCGCCCTGATGGACGACGATTTGCGCAAGATCCCGGCGTTCATCCGACTGTCGCGGCAGACCTCAAGCATCCTCAAGCAGAACATCGCCCTCGCATTGATCATCAAGGCGATCTTTCTTGGGGTAACCTTCGCCGGGATCGCCACCATGTGGATGGCGGTGTTCGCCGACATGGGTGTGAGCCTGTTGGTGGTGTTCAACGGTTTGCGCCTGCTGCGTAAATAAAGGATGAGGGAACGGTGTGCTGAGTGCCGAGCTGAAGGCGTTTTACATGGTTGCCCGTTTGGGCAGTATCACCCTGGCGGCGAAAAAGCTCGGCTTGAGCCAGCCCACGGTGACGACTCAGATTCGGCACCTGGAAAGTCAGTACTCGGTTGAACTGTTCTACCGAGGCGGCCGCCGCCTCACCGTCAGCGACGAAGGTGCGCGGTTGCTGCCGATGGTCAAGGCGCTGTTGCAGCAGGAAGCCGATATCGAGTTCTTCCTGCGTAACAGCGGCCAGATTCAGGGCACGTTGCGCATCGCCGCCACGGCGCCGTATTACATCCTCGATCTGGTGAAGACTTTCCGCGAGCGCTTGCCGCAAGTGGAAGTGTCGGTGGAAATCGGCAACTCCCAGCAGGTTCTCGAAGCACTGGAGGATTACCGGGTCGATGTCGCCGCGTCTTCGCAGTTGCTCGACGATGCGCGGCTGATTCGCCGGGTGCTCGGCAGCGATCCGCTGGTGCTGGCGGTGCACCGCAATCATCCGCTGGCGATTCACGATCATGTGCCGCTTAGTGCGTTGGCCGGGCATACGCTGTTGATGCGTGAGTCGGGCTCGACGACTCGTCGACTGACGGAAGAGTTATTGGCTAGCGCGGGGGTGAGTTTCGGGCCACTGCTGGAGATCGGCAGCCGTGAGTCGATCCGCGAGGCGGTGCTGCGCAACATCGGCATCAGCATCATTGCCCGGCAGGAAGTGCCGCATGATCCGCAATTGCGCGTGCTGACCATCGAGAATGCGCCGCAGATTCCCGAGTATCTGTACTGCCTCAAGGAGCGCAAAGGCGCGCGGCTGCCGGCGGCGTTTTTGGGGTTGGCGCAGGAAATGGCCCCGGCCTAGAAATCCTCGTCGCCAGTCATGGCCTCATCGCGGGCAAGCCCGCTCCCACAGGATTGTGTAAAACCTGTGGGAGCGGGCTTGCCCGCGATGGCGTCAGTCCGGACAACGAATCACCTCAACCCAAATCCCCGAATACCACTATCGGCCGTTTTTGCCTCACTGCCACATGACGTACGCATTACATCCCTAGGATGAGCCTCATCTGCTTGATGAGGTCCGTCCATGAACCATTCGATCGCAACAGCCCTGACCAACCCCGGCGCCCCGATGCGGGTGCGCAGCGTGCAGAAACGCTTCGGCGCGTTCACCGCGCTGGACAACGTTTCCCTCGACGTCGCGGCCGGTGAGCTGGTGTGTCTGCTCGGCCCGTCGGGCTGCGGCAAAACCACCTTGCTGCGCTGCATCGCCGGTCTGGAGAAACAGGACGGCGGCGAGTTGTACCTCGGTGATCGCGACGTTTCCCACCTGGCGCCCCAAGCTCGGGACTACGGCATTCTGTTCCAGTCCTACGCGCTGTTCCCCAATCTCACCGTCGAAGCGAACATTGCCTACGGCCTCGCCGGCAGCGGTCGCGATGAAGTGCGCAAGCGCGTCGCTCAGATGCTGGAACTGGTCGGCCTGATCGGCAGTGAGAAAAAGTACCCCGGCCAATTGTCCGGCGGCCAACAGCAACGCGTCGCACTGGCCCGCGCCCTGGCCCCGGCGCCTTCGTTGTTGCTGCTGGACGAACCCATGTCGGCCCTCGACGCCCGAGTCCGCGAGCACTTGTGCACCGAGCTGCGCCAGTTGCAGCGCAACCTCGGCATCACCACCCTGATGGTCACGCACAATCAGGACGAAGCAATGCTGATGGCCGACCGCATCGCCGTGATGAACAACGGCAAGGTCGAGCAATACGCCACGCCGCAGGAAATATACGACCGCCCGGCGACGCCGTTTGTGGCGGAATTCGTCGGTCAGGGCAACTGGCTGCCGTTCAGCCGCAGCAGCGACAGCCATGCGCAGGTTGGCGGAATGAGCATGCGCCTGGCGGAGGGCAGTGCCAAAACCCCATCGGGTCGTCTGTTCTGCCGTCCCGAAGCGATCAACATCAACCCTGTGGTGCATGAAGAAAACCTGTTCCCGGCCAAGGTTCGCGAAATCACCTTCCTCGGCAACCGCTGCCGCATGAGCTTCGAACTTGACCAACTGCCCGGTCATCCGCTGCTGGCCGAACTCGCCCCGGAAGCCATGCCGCGCCTCGGCGCCCAGCAGATCATGGTCGCCTTGCCGCCACGCAGCCTGCAGGTGTTTGCCTGATGAGCGCGAACATCGCGCTGCCGATACCGCACAAGCAGGTTCGGCAGACCTCCCGTGCCGAGATCGGCGACCGGGTGTTCGTGGTCGGCGGCAAAATCCTTTTGCTGGTGTTGCTCGGCGTCGCCGTGTTGATGCCGTTGCTGGCGATCTTCTGGCGTGGTTTCAGTTCTGAAGCCGGGCAGGGCGGTGGTTGGGTGGCGGCCCGTGAACTGGTCACCAGTGAGAACTTCCACTGGTTGCTCGGCAATAGCCTGAAAGTTTCCCTCAGTGTCGCGGCGATTGTCGTACCGCTGGCCTACCTGTTTGCCTACGCCCTGCAACGCACCCTGATTCCCGGTAAAGGCATCTGGCGCGGCATGTCGCTGCTGCCGCTGATGGCGCCGTCGATGCTGCCGGGGATTGCGCTGGTTTATCTGTTTGGCAATCAGGGCATGTTGCGCGGTTTGCTCTCGGACAATATCTACGGTTTCTGGGGCATTGTGCTCGGTGAGGTGATCTACACCTTCCCACACGCCTTGATGATTTTGCTGTCGGCGCTGTCCCTGGCGGATGCGCGACTGTTCGATGCCGCCTCCAGCATGGGCGCGAGCCCGGCGAAAGCCTTTCGCAGCATCACCTGGCCGGCGACGCGGCAGGCGGTATTCGCGGCGTTCTGCCTGGTGTTCACCCTGACCATCACCGATTTCGGCGTGCCCGTGGTGGTCGGTGGCGACTATCAAGTGCTGGCGCTGGAAGCCTACAAAGCCGTGGTCGGCCAGCAACAATTCGGTCGCGGCGCGTTGATCGGTATGGTCCTGCTGCTGCCGGCGCTGTTCAGCTTCGGTGTCGACGCCTGGCTGCGTCGGCGTCACGGCGACTCCATGAGCGGCCGTGCGCAAGTGTTCAAACCGGCGCCATCGACACTGCGCGACGGCTGCTACCTGGCGATCGTGTTGCTGATCTGCGCGGTGTTGCTGCTGGTGTTCGGCATGGCGGTGTTCTCGTCGCTGGTGAAATTCTGGCCGTACAACCTGTCGCTGTCGCTCAACCATTACCAGTTCAACGACACGGCGGGCGGCGGCTGGCTGGCCTACGGCAACAGCGTGAAAATGGCCCTGTGCACGGCGTTGATCGGCAGCGTGCTGATCTTCACTGGCGCCTACCTGATGGAAAAAACCAAGGGCCAGCGCGGGTTGAACCTGACCCTGCGCATGCTCAGTTTCGTGCCGATGGCGGTGCCGGGTCTGGTGCTGGGGTTGGGTTACGTCTTCTTCTTCAACCTCACCGGCAACCCGCTGCATGTGCTCTACGGGACCATGACCCTGTTGGTGGTCTGCACCATTGCTCACTATTTGACCACCGCGCAAATGACCGCGACCACGGCGCTGCGCCAACTCGACGCCGAATTTGAAGCCGCCGCGCTGTCGCTCAAAGCGCCGCTGTATCGGCACTACCTGCGGGTCACCGTGCCGATCTGCCTGCCGGCGTTGCTGGACATCGTGCGCTACCTGTTCGTCTCGGCCATGACCACCGTCTCGGCGGCGATCTTCCTCTACAGCCCCGACACCATCCTTGCGGCGGTGGCGGTGTTGAACATGGACGACGCCGGCAACGTCGGCGGTGCGGCAGCGATGTCGACCCTGATTCTGTTCACCTCGGCGGGCGTGTCCCTGCTGCTGGCCTGGGCCTCGCGCGGGTTGCTGCGCCGCTCACAGGCCTGGCGGCAGACCGCGCCTGGCAACTGACTCACACCTTCAACTCAAACAGGAAAACGATCATGTTCAAGCCCCTGGCCCTGGCCGCTGCTGTCCTCACCGCTTTCAGCCTGAACGCCTTCGCGGCGAAAACCGAGTTGACGGTGTACACCGCCCTCGAAGCCGAACAACTGAAGACCTACAAGGACGCCTTCGAAAAGGCCAACCCGGACGTCGAGATCAAGTGGGTGCGTGATTCCACCGGGATCATCACCGCCAAACTGCTGGCCGAAAAAGCCCGACCGCAGGCTGACGCCGTCTGGGGCCTGGCCGCTTCGAGCCTGGCGATCCTCGATCAGCAAGGCATGCTGCAAAGCTACGCGCCGAAAGACCTGGGCAAGATCGGCGGCAACTACCGCGACGCCGCCAACCCGCCAGCCTGGGTCGGCATGGACGTCTGGGCGGCGACCATTTGCTTCAACACCGTCGAAGCCGAGAAGCAGGGTCTGACGAAACCGGTGAGCTGGCAGGACCTGACCAAGCCTGAGTACAAAGGCAAGATCGTCATGCCCAACCCGGCGTCGTCCGGCACGGGTTTCCTCGACGTCAGCGCCTGGTTGCAAACCTTCGGCGAGAAGCAGGGCTGGCAGTACATGGACGACCTGCACCAGAACATCGGTCAGTACGTTCACTCCGGTTCCAAGCCTTGCAAACTGGCGGCGGCGGGCGAATTCCCGATCGGTATTTCCTTTGAATACCCGGCAGTTCAGCTGAAACGCCAGGGCGCGCCGCTGGACATCATCCTGCCGAAAGAAGGCCTGGGCTGGGAGATCGAAGCGACCGCCGTGATCAAGGGCACGCAGCACGAAGAAGCGGCGAAGAAACTGGCTGACTTCTCGGCCAGCCCGGCGGCGATGGAGCTGTATAAAGAGAACTTCGCGGTGCTCGCTCAGCCAGGTATCGCCAAGCCGCAGACCGAATTGCCGGCGGATTACGAGCAGCGTTTGATCAAGAACGACTTTGCCTGGGCGTCGAAGAATCGTGACGAGATTTTGACCGAGTGGCGTAAGCGTTATGACGGCAAGTCCGAGAAAGTGGCTGCCAAATAAATCTTCGTAGTCTGTAAGGACCTCATCGCTAGCAGGCTAGCTCCCACATTGGATCTTCAGTGGACACAAACTTTGTGAACACCCCCGATTTCCTGTGGGAGCTAGCCTGCTAGCGATAGCGGTCTCCCATTCAGGGAAAATCTCCATGACACACCACAACGACATGCTGATCATCGGCGCCGGCATCCTCGGCCTGTCCCACGCTTACGCCGCCGCCAAACGCGGTCTTAAAGTCACCGTCTTCGAACGCAGCGAAACGCCACTCGGCGCCTCGGTGCGCAACTTCGGCCAGGCACTCGTCACCGGCCAACCCCCGGGCCCGATGCTTGAACTGGCCAAGGCCAGCCGCGACATCTGGGGCCATTGGGCAGACGTGGCCGGCCTGCAACTCAAGCGCAACGGCTCGTACCTGTTCGCCCGCACCGAAGCCGAAGAACACCTGCTGGACACCTTCTGCGCCGGCCGCGCCGTGGAGCACGGTTACCGCGTCGAGCTGCTGCGCGGCGCCGCCTTGCGCGATCTGTACGGCGGCCAGTTCCGCCATCACCGCGCCGCGTTGCACGGCATGGACGATCAGCAACTGTATTCGCGCGAAGCGATTCCGGCGTTGATCGATTACCTGCGTCGCGAACTCGGGGTCGAATTTCACTTCTCCACCCTGGTGCGCGACATCGAGCCGGGGCGTTTGCACAGTACCGCTGGAACTTTCGGCGCCGAGCAGATCATCGTCTGCTCAGGCCACGATTATCAGACCTTGCTGGCCGAGCCCATCGCCGAACTCAACCCGCACATCTGCCGCCTGCAAATGCTCCGCGCCCGGCCGCAAATCAACCTCAACCTGCAACATGCGTTGCTCACCGGTTTGAGCTGCGTGCACTACGGCGCGTTCGCCGATCTGCCGGAAGCGGCGGCGGTGCAGGCGCAAATTTTGCGAGAGGAACCACACCTGCATGAACACGGCATCCACCTGCTGATCAGCCCGACGCCGTATGGCGAATTGATCATCGGCGATTCCCACCATTACGGCAGCGACCCGTCGCCGTTCAACGCCGAGCAGGTCGACAACTGGATGCTTGAACTGGCCGAGCAAACGCTGGGCTGCAAGGTGCAAGTGGTCGAACGCTGGCAGGGTGTCTATGGTTCACGGGGGCCGGGACCGTTCTCGTTCCTGCGGCCGATGCCGGGTGTGAGCGTCGCGTTGATGCACACCGGTGTGGGCATGAGCGTCGGCCCGGCGATGGCCGAACGTAACGTCGCGACCTTATTGGGAGAACATTAATGGAGCGCAATGAACAAGTGATCGCCGAGGTGTTTGCGTTGTACGAACGCTTCGGTGACAGCGATTACATCGGCGAGCCGGTGTCGCAGATCGAGCACATGTCCCAGGCCGCTGAACGGGCCATGGCCGAAGGCTTCGACGACGAAGTGGTGCTGGCGGCGTTCTTCCACGACATCGGGCATATCTGTGCCGAGAATGCCGAGAACATGGGTGGGTTTGGCGTAGTCAGTCATGAGCGCCTGGGCGCCGACTACCTGCGTCGCGCAGGCTTCAGCGAGCGCATGGCACGGCTGGTGGAATACCACGTTCAGGCCAAGCGTTATCTGACGCTCAAGGAGCCTGGGTACTACGAACGCCTGAGCGAAGCCAGCCGCCGGACCCTGGAATATCAGGGCGGTGTGATGAGCGTTGAAGAAGCAGAAGCCTTCGAGCAGGACCCGCTGTGTGCCGTCAGTCTGCGGATGCGCCAGTGGGATGAGCAGGCCAAGGAGATGTGGGTGCCGGTGATTGATCTTGCGGTGTTGAAGGGGAAGGCGTTGCGCCTGTTGGCTGCGTAATTACATGAGGTCGAGTCGCGGCCATCGCGGGCAAGCCCGCTCCCACAGGTTTTGTGAGCGCCGCAGATCCTGTGGGAGCGGGCTTGCCCGCGATGGCCGCGCCCAAACACCGCAGATCTAAAGCTGCTGCGCCAATTCCTCAACCTGCTCCTGCCTTTCCGTCTGATTCAATTTCGAATGCGGATTGAGCGACGACCACTGCGGATGCGCCCGTGCCTTGTTCAGGGCCTCGGGCAGTTTGCCTTCGCGCCAGGATTTGTCCTGGGGCGTGGCCACCTGAATGCTGTCCATTGCCGCGTGCCCTCGGGCCTCCAGCGCTTGCAGCAGTTGCCGTTGGCGCAGCGCCAACAGACGCAGCACGCTGTCATCGACGGTCAGCTCACGCTGGCCTTTGATCTTGCCCAGCAAGCGGCTGCCGTAACTGCGTGCGGTTTGCAGGGCGCCGCCGGCAATCGCCCCGGCCAATGCGGCCGCGCCAAGCGTCAGGCCGCCCACCAGCAAGTCGACCCCGGCGCCGGCCGCTGCGCCCGCGGCGATTCCGCTGCCGACTCGCACGCCCAGTTGCTTGAGGGTTTCCGGATTGAACAAGTCATCGCCCCAGCGCCCGTCGAGCAGCGGCAGGTCACTGGTCGCCGCGTCCTGCGGGCGGAAGGCGTAGAGCTTGAGCAGCGCCTCGACGCAGCGCTGTTCTCGCTGGCGAACCGCTTTGCGTAGTTCGCTGATGGCGTGCTGTTCCTCTTCGGCATTACTCGCCACGCTGCGTCGGCACGCCGCGCAGTCGATCAACAATTCAGCAATCAGGCGCGCCGCGCTCTGCTGACGAGCGAGGCGTTGCGCTTGCTGATCGGCGATCAGCCGCTCCAGTTGTTCGCGAGAGTTTTCCAGCAGCAGCGCGAGGCTTTCATAGAGTCGACGTTCGCCATCTTCTGGCGGTGCGACGCTGTCGAAACGCACCAGTGCATGCAAGCCCAGCCGCGCCAACGCTTCGCGCCAATCCGGTTCGCGGTGGTTGGCGCTGCTGACGAAATTCAGCACCGGCAGCAGCGGTTTGCCGCAGCTGGCCAGCACCTCCAGTTCGTCGCGGTACTTGGCCAGCACCGGTTCGCGAGCGTCGATCACGTAGAGACCGGCATCGCAGGTCAGCAGTTGCCGCAGCACTTTGGCTTCCTGTTCGAAACGCTGTCGCGCTTCGCTGCCGTCAAGAAATCGCGCCAGTCGATCCGGGCCGTCAAGGCGTTCGCCGGGTCGCTCCAGACGTTCGAGGTAGTCGAGCAGGGCGATCGCGTCTTCCAGGCCGGGGGTGTCGAACAGGTCGAGCAAGGGTTCGCCGTCCACTGATAACCGCGCGCCTTCGACATGCCGAGTCGTGCTGGGACGATGGGACACTTCGCCGAAACCGACATCACGGGTCAGCGTTCGCAGCAGCGAGGTTTTGCCAACATTGGTGTGGCCGACCACTGCGAGTTTCAGTGGCGGTTTCCAGGGCTTAGTCATGACCGGTCTCCAGCCAATTCAACGGCGCGCAATCGGCGAACGGCAGCTCCAGCTGTTGCAGCGCCACATGCCAGTCGCCGAGGCGCTCGGCATCCAGCGCTTCGCCGGGCGGTGCTTGCAGCAACCAGACGCGGGTGGCGCTGGCGTTGCGCGCCAGTTCGGCGATCAGTGCCAGGCTGCCACGGTCCGGCGAGCGCCGTGGATCGCAGGCGATGGCCAAGCGTGCCGGGGGAAAGCGGCTCAGTTGTTCGAGCAGTTTGTGGCGCGATTCGCGGCTGTCGAGGATGCCCGCGTTGTTCACGCTTTTCGGCAGTTGCGGTGGCCATGGGCGTTGATCGTCCAGTTCGATGGCCACCAGTAATGCGCCATCGCTGCGCAGGTCACTGGCCGCGGTCTCGACGCGATGAAGGTGTTCGGGCGCGGCATCGCTGATGCCCAGGCGTTCGCTGGTGGGCATCAGCCGTTCGCGCAGTTGGGCGTAGCCGGGCAGGTTCAAGTCCAGGCGCAATTTGGTTTGGCCGGATTTCCAGCGCCACAGGCAAAAGAGAGCAAGCAGCAGACGCGGTACCACGCCATACACCAGCAACACCCCGACCAGCCACGCGGCCCAGGCCTGGCGGGCGCTTTCGATGTTCAGCGCGGCATCGCCACTGGCGCGGATCATTTCGACGCTGGGCACGCTGAACCCTAGCAAGGCGGGCAGGGCGCCGAGGCTTTGGGTCATGATCACGAAGGTCTCGCCGCCGAGAATCGTGGTTTCCCAGACGAAGCCGTAACGCCGGGTCGCCATCAGCATCAGCAGCGTCACCAGGGCGCTGAGCATCGCCAGCAACCACAGGCCGTTGACCAGCACACCGAGCGCCCAACGATTGAGTTTCTGCCGTTGCAGCAACAACAGCAGGGCCGGCGCAAGTTGCGCGGCTTTGGCATCGCGGGCGAGTTTTTCGCTGAGCCACAGCCACAAGCGGCCCAGCGTCGCGCCGTGTTCACCGGCAAACACCAGGCCTAGCGCCCAGCTCAGCAGCAGGATCAGGTTCAGCCCGAGCAGGCTGCCCAACGCCCAGAACACGTTGACCGACGTTTGGCCGTCGCCGAGTGCGGCAAACGCCAGGCCGGCGCCGCTGACTATGGCTAGCACCGCCAACACCAGCAGCGCCAGGCGCGCACCTTGCAGCCAATGTTTGAGGGCGGCGGTCAGTCCATCGCGCTCAGCCAGCCACAACGCGCGACGTTGAATGCGGGCCGGCAGGTCGCCACCCGCGCTGCGCGCCAGTCGGTTGGCTTCCATATCATCCAGAGGGCCGGCGTGTTCTTCGCGCAGGCGAATGGTTTCCGTCAGCCAGAGGTTATTCAGTTCAGTCACGCGGCATCCCGTCGCTCAATCCAGCTGTGAGCATAACCGCTGTGGCGCTTGTCGGGGGGCCACGTTGCGAGAAGCGGAGGCTCTGGTATCCTCGCCGGCATGACTAAATCACTCCCCCTCAGCCTGATCGCAGCCCTCGGTGAAAACCTTGTGATCGGCGTCGACAACAGCATGCCCTGGCACTTGCCGGGGGACTTCAAATACTTCAAGGCCACCACCCTCGGCAAGCCGATCATCATGGGTCGCAAGACCTGGGATTCCCTCGGTCGTCCACTGCCGGGCCGGCTGAACATCGTGGTCAGCCGTCAGGCGGACCTGGTGTTGCAAGGTGCGGAGGTTTATCCGTCGCTGGAGGCCGCCGTGGTTCGCGCCGAAGAATGGGCGAACGAGCAGGGCGTCGATGAGGTGATGTTGATTGGTGGCGCGCAGTTGTATGCGCAAGGGTTGGCACAGGCCGATCGGCTGTATTTGACGCGCGTGGCGCTGAGCCCGGAGGGGGATGCGTGGTTTCCGGCGTTTGATTTGAACGAGTGGACGCTGGTGTCGAATATGCCGAATCCGGCCGAAGGCGACAAACCAGCGTACACCTTCGAAGTCTGGGAAAAGGCTTAAAAGCATCGCTGGCAGGCCAGCTCCCACATGGGTTCTGTGATCGACACAAATCCCCTGTGGGAGCTGGCCTGCCAGCGATAGCGGTCTATCAGACTCAGATCAAGCGTGAGCTAACTCGGAATGCTCATCCGCATCCAGCAACTCTTTATCCGTCTGCTGCATGATCTGGCTGGTAATCGCCCCCGCCGTGATCGACCCGCTGACGTTCAACGCCGTGCGCCCCATATCAATCAACGGCTCAACCGAGATCAGCAACGCCACCAGTGACACTGGCAGACCCATCGCCGGCAGCACGATCAACGCCGCGAACGTCGCACCACCCCCCACTCCCGCCACACCGGCCGAGCTCAGCGTGACAATCGCCACCAAGGTCGCGATCCACAGCGGGTCCAGCGGATTGATCCCCACGGTCGGCGCCACCATCACTGCCAACATCGCCGGGTACAGACCGGCACAACCATTCTGGCCAATGGTCGCGCCGAACGAGGCGGCGAAACTGGCGATGGATTGCGGGATGCCCAAGCGACGGGTCTGCGCTTCAATGCTCAGCGGAATCGTCGCGGCGCTCGAACGGCTGGTGAAGGCAAACGTCAGCACTGGCCAGATCTTGCGGAAGAACCGCAGCGGGTTGATCCCGGCCGCCGACACCAGCAGGCCATGGACTACAAACATCAGGCCCAGGCCGATGTAGGAAACCACCACAAAACTGCCGAGCTTGATGATGTCCTGCAGGTTGGAACCGGCGACCACTTTGGTCATCAGCGCCAAGACACCGTACGGGGTCAGCTTCATCACCAGACGCACCAGGCGCATCACCCAGGCTTGCAGGGTGTCGATGGCGTTGATCACTTTCTGACCTTTCTCGACATCGTCCTTCAGCAGTTGCAGCGCCGCGACGCCGAGGAACGCGGCGAAAATCACCACGCTGATGATCGAGGTCGGCTTGGCCCGTGCCAGATCGGCGAACGGGTTTTGCGGAATGAACGACAACAACAGCTGCGGCACATTCAGGTCAGCGACCTTGCCCGCGTAGTCGGTCTGGATGGTTTGCAGGCGCGCCATTTCCTGGGTGCCGGCGACCAGACCTTCGGCGGTCAGGCCGAACAGGTTGGTCAGGCCGATACCGATCAACGCGGCGATGGCGGTGGTGAACAGCAGCGTGCCAATGGTCAGGAAGCTGATCTTGCCCAGCGACGAAGCGTTGTGCAGACGCGCCACGGCGCTGAGGATCGAGGCAAACACCAGCGGGATCACGATCATTTGCAGCAACTGCACGTAACCGTTGCCCACCAGATCGAACCAGCCGATCGAGGCTTTCAGCACCGGGTTGCCGGCACCGTAAACGGTGTGCAACGCCACACCGAACACCACGCCCAGCACCAGGGCGAGCAGGACTTTTTTAGCTAAGCTCCACGTCGTATGACGGGTTTGCGCCAGACCAAAGAGCAGGGCGAGGAATACCAGCAGATTGAGGATCAGCGGCAGATTCATGTGAACTCCGAGAGAGACTTGTGCCAGCCACCTTCCGGGGCAGCTGCGAACCGGCAAGCCTAACAGCTTGAAAACTAATGAATTAATATCAAAAAAGTCTGTTAACTGTCGTTTTTGGAATAAGCGGGTGTCGTTGTCGGGGATGCAGCTGACGCGAAAGGGACGCGGGCGGTCGCAGGCAGACGGGGACTGTCACACTAATTTGATAGCGTCGATATCTTTGAATCAGGGAGAAATGCCAATGAAGTTCGCACCGAAATTTTTGGTTGCCGCACTCTGTCTGGGCCTCGCCGGCCAGGTACTCGCCACGGATCTGAAGCATTGGCCAGTCGATCAGGCCAAGGCGCTGGACGCAATGATTGCGGCCAATGCCAACAAAGGTAACTACGCGGTGTTCGACATGGACAACACCAGTTACCGCTACGACCTCGAAGAGTCGTTGCTGCCGTTCATGGAGAACAAGGGCCTGATCACCCGCGACAAGCTCGACCCTTCCCTGAAACTGATCCCGTTCAAAGACACCGCTGAGCACAAGGAAAGCCTGTTCAGCTACTACTACCGCCTCTGCGAACTCGACGACATGGTTTGCTACCCGTGGGTCGCGCAGGTGTTCTCCGGCTTCACGCTGACCGAGCTTAAAGGCTATGTCGACGAGTTGATGGCCTCCGGCAAACCGGTGCCGGCCACTTACTACGAAGGCGACGTGGTGAAGAACCTCGACGTCAACCCGCCGAAAATCTTCACCGGTCAGCAAGAGCTCTACACCAAGCTGATGGAGAACGGCATCGAGGTCTACGTCATGACCGCCGCCTCCGAAGAACTGGTGCGCATGGTCGCGGCCGATCCGAAGTATGGCTACAACGTCAAACCGCAAAACGTCATCGGCGTGAGCCTGCTGCTCAAGGATCCCAAGACTGGCGAGCTGACCACGGCGCGCAAGCAGATCACCGCCGGCAAGTATGACGAGAAGGCCAACCTCGGCCTGGAACTGACCCCGTACCTGTGGACCCCGGCGACCTGGATGGCGGGCAAGCAGGCGGCGATCCTGACGTACATCGATGAGTGGAAAAAACCGATCCTGGTGGGTGGAGATACGCCAACCAGCGACGGTTACATGCTGTTCCACAGCGTCGACGTGGCCAAGGGCGGCATCCACTTGTGGGTCAACCGCAAGGACAAGTACATGACCCAGATCCAGGGCATGATGGCCAAGAACGCTGCGGCCCAGGCCAAGGAAGGGTTGCCGGTGACAGCGGACAAGAACTGGGTGATCGTCAAACCTGAAGAAATCCAGTAAGCACCACACATCCAACTGTGGGAGCGAGCCTGCTCGCGATAGCAGTTTGTCTGTCACCATTGATGTTGCCTGACACTCCGCTATCGCGAGCAGGCTCGCTCCCACAGTTGATCTCCGGTGTTTGGGGGATCGGCATAAACAAAAATGCCCCGCACTTGGCGGGGCATTTTTTTTGTTCGACGGTTAAGCCTTACAGCCCGTCGAGCATTGCCTTGTTACGTACGGCACCCTTGTCGGCGCTGGTCGCCAACAGGGCGTAGGCCTTCAGGGCGGTGGTCACCTTGCGTGGACGTTTTTCCACAGGTTTCCAGCCTTTCTGATCCTGCTCGGCGCGACGGCCAGCCATTTCTTCATCGCTGATCAACAGGTTGATCGAGCGGTTCGGAATGTCGATCAGCACTTTGTCGCCGTCCTGCACCAGGCCGATTGCACCGCCGGCAGCGGCTTCTGGCGAAGCGTGGCCGATGGACAGGCCCGAGGTGCCGCCCGAGAAGCGGCCATCGGTGAGCAGGGCGCAGGCTTTGCCCAGGCCTTTGGATTTCAGGTACGACGTCGGGTACAGCATTTCCTGCATGCCCGGGCCGCCTTTCGGGCCTTCGTAACGAATGATCACGATGTCGCCGGCCTTCACTTCGTCCGCGAGGATGCCGCGTACGGCGCTGTCCTGGCTTTCGAAGATCTTCGCGTTGCCTTCGAAGACGTGGATCGATTCGTCGACACCGGCGGTTTTCACCACACAGCCGTCGAGCGCGATGTTGCCGTAGAGAACGGCCAGGCCGCCTTCTTTCGAGTAAGCGTGTTCGACACTGCGGATGCAGCCGTTTTCACGGTCGTCGTCGAGGGTTTCCCAACGGGTCGACTGGCTGAACGCGGTTTGCGTCGGGATGCCCGCGGGACCGGCCTTGAAGAAGTGATGCACGGCTTCGTCGTCGGTCTGGGTGATGTCCCACTTGGCGATGCCTTCGGCCAGGGTCTTGCTGTGCACAGTCGGCAGGTCGGTGTGCAGCAGACCACCACGGGACAGCGAACCGAGGATGCTGAAGATCCCGCCAGCGCGGTGCACGTCTTCCATGTGGTACTTCTGGATGTTCGGCGCGACCTTGCACAGTTGCGGTACGTGGCGGGAGAGGCGGTCGATGTCGCGCAGGTCGAAATCGATCTCGGCTTCCTGGGCCGCGGCCAGCAAGTGCAGGATGGTGTTGGTGGAACCGCCCATGGCGATGTCCAGGGTCATGGCGTTTTCGAACGCCTTGAAGTTGGCGATGTTGCGCGGCAACACTGACTCGTCGTTGTCGGTGTAGTAACGCTTGCACAGCTCGACAATGGTGCGGCCGGCCTGCAGGAACAGCTGTTCGCGGTCGCTGTGGGTGGCCAGGGTCGAACCGTTGCCCGGCAATGCCAGGCCCAGGGCTTCGACCAGGCAGTTCATCGAGTTGGCGGTGAACATGCCGGAGCACGAACCGCACGTCGGGCAGGCGCTGCGCTCGTACTCAGCGACTTTCTCGTCAGAAGCGCTGGAGTCGGCGGCAATCACCATGGCGTCGACGAGGTCGAGACCGTGGCTGGCCAGTTTGGTCTTGCCGGCTTCCATCGGGCCGCCGGAAACGAAGATCACCGGAATGTTCAGGCGCAGGGCGGCCATCAGCATGCCAGGGGTGATCTTGTCGCAGTTGGAAATGCAGACGATGGCGTCGGCGCAGTGGGCGTTGACCATGTATTCGACGGAGTCGGCAATGATCTCGCGGCTCGGCAGCGAATAGAGCATGCCGTCGTGGCCCATGGCGATGCCGTCATCCACGGCGATGGTGTTGAATTCTTTGGCGACACCACCGGCGCGTTCGATTTCGCGGGCGACCAGTTGGCCCAGGTCCTTGAGGTGGACGTGGCCCGGTACGAACTGGGTGAAGGAGTTGGCAATGGCGATGATCGGCTTTTTGAAGTCGTCATCTTTCATCCCCGTTGCGCGCCACAGTGCGCGGGCGCCGGCCATGTTGCGGCCATGGGTGGATGTTTTCGAGCGGTAATCAGGCATGAAGCACTCCGGGCGGCTAATCAGGTATCAAAAGGGAAGTGAGCTTCTATTGACGTCTGGAACACCCAGAAATGGCCGTGTGTCCGGAAGTTGCCGATAACTTTGCGGGATCGCCGCGCGCTTCAGCTTGAGCTCATAAACCCGCCGGGGGATGACTGGCGATGAATGTCGCGATTCTACACGGCTGGCGGCAGGAGGGAATGCCGGGAAGCGTTGATCCAGTACCGACGGCGTGTGCTGGATGACAACCGGCGTGAATCAGCTCACGTTCAGTGCCAGATTTCGCTGCATGATCAGCGCGTTCAAACCCAGGCCCACGGCGCTCAGGGTCAAGAAACATAAGGAGAGGGCCGTGGAGAGGTCTTCGGACGCAAGATTGATCACCACGCTGATCACGCCGCCGCACATAAAGATCATCACACCGCCGACCGAGGAGGACGTACCGGCGTCCTGTGGATGGAGGGTCATGGCTTTGGAATTGGCGATAGGCCTGGCAATGGTGGTGCCAGCGGTACAAATGAGCATGGGGATCAAAACTCCAGCAGCAGTGAGCCCGAATTGATTTGCCAGCCACAGCATGACCACCCCCGACAGTGCGATCAGTCCCAGGCCGATAACGATCTGCGAGTTAGCCGGCAGACGCCGATGCAGCGCGCTGGCAACGATCCCTCCGACCACGTAGGCCACGCCGTACAGCAACAATGCCCAGGCAAATTCGTAAGGTGAAAGGGCGAGTCGCTCCATGAAAATGATGGGTGAAATGACGATAAATGAAAAATGGCAGGCAAAGGCCAGTCCGGAAATAAGCCAATAGCCCATGAAACGGAGGTCGGAACACAGTCGCCAGTAGGCACTGAAAAAGCGACCGGGCGACGCGTTACGACTGCGCGGGGTTTCCTTGAGCAAGACGCCAGCCTTTATCCCGACAATGGCTGCCAATGCGAGAAAGGCGTAGAAGCTGCCTTCCCAGCCCAGATGTAATTGCAGCCAGGTTCCAAGCAGCGGCGATATGGAAATGAACACACCGCTGCCGGTTGTCATCCAGATTCTGATTCGCTCCTGTTCCTTTCCGACGAACAAATCCTGAATCAGCGCCTGTGACAGCACAAAGGATCCGCAGCCAACCGCCTGGATCACGCGAAAAAACAGAAACCAGCTGTAGTCGCTGGAAACCAGACAACCTGTCGCACCGAGCATCGAGATGGCGATACCGGTCAGCAAGAGGTTCCTGCGCCCCCATAAATCCGACAGCGGCCCCACAAGTACCACGGATAGCGCGAGGCCAATGGCGAACATGCTGACAGAAAGGGCAATGTCGGACGGCGAGGTCCGGAAGTAGTCAGACAGCGCGGGAAAGGACGGGAGCACCACGTCCAGCGGGAAAACACCCAGCAGCGTCATGGCCATCAATAACACGGTGAGCGACGATTTTTCTTTGGCGGGTATGACGTGAGTCATCAATAAGCTCTCGATCCATGAGGGGGGACCGAGGATTGATTTTAAGAGGGGGGAAGTCAATGCCGAGGGGGACGGGCCCTTCTGAATCTGTTGTAGGAGCGAGCTGCCTCGCTCCTACAAACAGGCGGTGCTTAGCTGTTTGGCAGCAGGCGGCAGGTGATGCTCTTGATGTAGCGGGTTTCAGCAATCGCCGGGTGCACCGGGTGATCCGGGCCTTGGCCGCCGCGTTCGAGCATCTGGATGTTGCGGTCCAGGTGACGGGCGCTGGTCAGCAGGATGTTTTGCAGATCGTCTTCCGGCAGGTGCATCGAGCACGACGCGCTGATCAGGATGCCGTCCTTGCTGAGCAGGCGCATGGCTTGCTCGTTGAGGCGACGGTAGGCGCCTTCACCGTTTTTCATGTCTTTCTTGCGTTTGATGAACGCCGGTGGATCGGCCACGATCACGTCGAAGCGTTCTTCGCTGGCTTTCAATTCTTTGAGGGCTTCGAACACGTCGCCTTCGATGCAGGTCATTTTGTCGGCGAAGCCGTTCAGCGCGGCATTGCGCTCGACGCCGTCGAGGGCGAAGGCCGATGCGTCGACGCAGAACACTTCACTGGCGCCGAACGCGGCGGCTTGCACGCCCCAGCCGCCGATGTAGCTGTACAGGTCGAGCACGCGTTTGCCTTTGGCATACGGCGCCAGGCGTGCGCGGTTCATGCGGTGGTCGTAGAACCAGCCGGTTTTCTGACCCTGGATGACCGGTGCTTCGAATTTCACGCCGTTCTCTTCCAGCGCAACCCACTCCGGCACCAGGCCGAACACGGTTTCGACGTAGCGGTTGAGGCCTTCGGCATCACGGGCAGCGGAGTCGTTCTTGAACAGAATGCCGCTTGGCTTGAGCACTTGAGTCAGCGCCGCGATCACGTCTTCTTTGTGGGCTTCCATGGTCGCCGAAGCGATCTGCACCACCAGGATGTCGCCGAAACGGTCGACCACCAGGCCTGGCAGCAGGTCGGAATCACCGTAGACCAAACGATAGAACGGCTTGTCGAACAGGCGATCGCGCAGGGACAGGGCGACGTTCAGGCGATGCACCAGCAGCGACTTGTCCAGCGGCAACTTGATGTCGCGCGACAGCAGGCGCGCGCAGATCAGGTTGTTCGGGCTCATGGCGACGATGCCCAGCGGCTTGCCGCTGGCGGCTTCGAGGATCGCCTGGTCACCGGCCTTGAAGCCGTGCAACGGGGTGGCGGCTACATCGATTTCGTTGCTGTAGACCCACAAGTGGCCGTTTCGCAGGCGACGGTCGGCGTTGGCTTTGAGGCGCAGGCTAGGCAGGGACATGACGTCGCTCCGGAAAAAAGAGCGGGAGTATAGCGTGTTGAGGCTTGTGGCGGGCTGGGTGGGCGATGAAACGCTGAAGGCCATTTCGAATACCACGCCGACAATGAAACTTCATGCGATGTGCCGGCCAAGGTGTCGGATCCAACTTTATAACGGTTAGAATCTGCGCCTGACCCAGAGTGTGTACCTATGTCCCAAGAGCTGACCACCGAACAGATTCAACAGTCCCTGCAAGGCATCAGCGTGCCGGCCCAGCCGCAGATCATGGTGGATTTGCAGATGGAGCAGTACATGCCCGACCCGGATCTGGAGGTGATCGCCAAGCTGATCTCCCAGGACCCGGGCCTCTCTGGCGCCTTGTTGAAAATCGTCAACTCGCCGTATTACGGCTTGAGCAACAAGATCGCCTCGATTCAGCGTGCGGTGAACCTGCTGGGCAGCCGTTCGATCATCAATCTGATCAACGCGCAGTCGATCAAGGGCGAAATGAATGACGACACCATCGTCACCTTGAACCGTTTCTGGGACACCGCTCAGGACGTGGCGATGACCTGCCTGACCCTGGCCAAGCGCATCGGTGTCCAGGCCGGCGACGAAGCGTACGCGCTGGGCCTGTTCCACGATTGCGGCGTGCCGCTGATGCTCCAGCGGTTCCCCAACTACATGACCGTACTGGAAGAGGCCTATGCCAGCGCCAGTGCCGAATGCCGGGTGGTCGACACCGAGAACCGGGTGTTCAATACCAACCATGCGGTGGTCGGGTATTACACGGCCAAATCCTGGCGCCTGCCGGAGCATGTGAGCACGGCCATCGCCAATCACCATAATGCCCAGGCGATTTTCAGCGATGAATCGTCGCGCAACAGCCAGCTGAAGAACCTGCTGGCGATCCTGAAGATGGCCGAGCATATTTGTGCGTCGTACCGGGTTCTGGGCAACCAGAAAGAAGACCACGAATGGAATAGCATCGCGCCATTGGTGCTCGATTACATCGGTCTGTCGGACTACGACTTCGAGACCCTCAAACAAACGATCCGCGACCTCGGCGCTCACCGCTGAGTGCCGGACAGCCTGATTCGAGAGCACCATGCCTGAACTGCCAGAAGTCGAAACCACCCGTCGCGGGATCGCACCGCACCTGGAAGGCCAGCGCGTCAGCCGGGTGATCGTGCGCGACCGGCGCCTGCGCTGGCCGATTCCCGAGGACCTGGATGTTCGGCTATCGGGTCAGCGGATTGTGCTGGTGGAGCGGCGCGCCAAGTACCTGTTGATCAATGCCGAGGTCGGCACGCTGATCAGTCATTTGGGCATGTCAGGGAATTTGCGTCTGGTGGAAGTCGGCCTGCCGGCCGCCAAGCATGAGCACGTCGACATCGAACTGGAATCCGGCCTGGCCCTGCGCTACACCGACCCGCGACGGTTCGGGGCGATGCTCTGGAGCCTCGATCCGCTGAACCATGAACTGCTGATTCGCCTGGGGCCGGAGCCGTTGACCGACTTGTTCGACGGTGACCGTTTGTTCCAGCAGTCCCGTGGGCGATCGATGGCGGTCAAGCCGTTCATAATGGACAACGCGGTGGTGGTGGGCGTCGGTAATATCTACGCCACCGAAGCGCTGTTTGCTGCCGGTATCGACCCGCGCCGGGAGGCCAAGAGCATTTCCCGAGGGCGATACCTGAAACTGGCCATCGAGATCAAGCGCATTTTGGCGGCGGCCATCGAACGCGGCGGCACGACGTTGCGGGACTTTATCGGCGGTGACGGTCAGCCGGGGTATTTCCAACAGGAACTGTTCGTCTACGGCCGCGGCGCCGAGCCTTGCAAGGTTTGTGGGACGGAGCTGCGGGAAGTGAAACTCGGGCAGCGCGCCAGCGTCTTTTGCCCGCGCTGTCAGAGCTGAGGCGCATAGGTCTATAGTCAGTGTTCCCACTGCCTAGCCGAAGGACCGTGCCATGAACCTGTTTCGAGCCCTTGCCGTTACGCTGCTGCTGAGCGTCGGTGCACCCGCGCTGGCGGCAAACAGCGGCAGCGGCGACCCGCGTTACACCATCCAGAATCCCCCGGCGTACGCCATGCTCGGCGACTTGCTGATTGCCCGACCGTTGTTGGTCGCAGCGACGGTGATCGGTGCCGGGGCGTTCATCGTGTCGTTGCCGTTTACCGCATTGGGTGGCGGCGTAGGCGATGCAGGGCAGGCGCTGGTGGTTGATCCGGCGAAAGCGGCATTTGTGCGGTGTCTGGGGTGTATCGGCGAGGGGTTTGAGCAGCGGGAGTGAAGCCTTAAAAGCTTCGCGGGCAAGCCTCGCTCCTACGGGTGATGCGCGAATGTTGCGCACATCCTGTAGGAGCGAGGCTTGCCCGCGAAGGCGTCCTCACAGGCGCCAAATGAATCAAGCCTTGCCGGTAATGATCCGGTACTTCGCCATCAACTGTTCTTCAGTTTCCGGATGCGCCTCGTCCAGCGGAATGCAATCCACCGGGCACACTTGCTGGCACTGAGGTTCGTCGTAGTGGCCGACACACTGTGTGCACAGGTTCGGGTCGATCACGTAGATCTCTTCGCCCTGGGAAATGGCGGCGTTCGGGCACTCGGGTTCGCAGACGTCGCAGTTGATGCAATCGTCGGTGATGATCAGGGACATGCTAACTCCAGCCGGGGCGGCGGGCCCGGGCGTAATAAACCAATGCGCACAATTGTGCCGCATTGGCGCCCGCAGTGCACGCGGGCGCCGCTTTAGCGGTCGTTACTTCTTGAAGCGCTCGGTCAGCGCGTCCGCCACCGCCGGGTGGACAAACTTGGTGATATCACCACCCAGGGCTGCGATTTCACGCACCAGCGTCGAGGAAATGAACGAATAACGCTCGGACGGTGTAAGAAACAGGCTTTCCACATCCGGCGCCAGTTGGCGGTTCATGTTCGCCAGCTGGAATTCGTATTCGAAGTCCGACACCGCGCGCAAACCACGCAGGAACACGTTGGCGTTCTTCTCTTTGGCAAAGTGCGCCAACAGCGTCGAGAAGCCGACGACTTCAACGTTCGGCAAATGTTTAGTGACCTCGCGGGCCAGCGCCACTCGCTGTTCCAGGGGAAACAACGGGTTTTTCTTCGGGCTGGCGGCGACGGCAATGATCACGTGATCGAACAGGCGCGCGGCGCGTTCGACCAAGTCGCCATGGCCCTTGGTAATAGGGTCGAAGGTACCTGGGTACAACACTCGGTTCATCGCGTCGTCCTGGCGGGAGTCCGTTGGGGAGTCGGATGGTATCGCAGCCTTCCCGGTCGGCCAAGTCGCCTTTTGGGTAAGAAAGCACTATAGACGATACGAATATTCTCCGTTTTCATGGATTTTTCAAACGTTCAGCCAAGGAAGTTGCCAATTGCGCCGTCAGCCCGTAGACCGACAATTGCGGGTTTGCGCCAATGCTGGTGGGGAACAGCGACCCGTCGTGAATCGACAGATTCGCCAACTGATGATACCGGCCGAGGCTGTCGGTCACGGCATTTTTCGGGTCTTCGCCCATCGCACAACCGCCCATCACGTGCGCACTGCCCAGGCGGGTGCGGTACAACTCAAGGCTCAAACCGTCGATCAGCGTGCGTGCTTCGGCCAGGGTTTTCACGTAGCGAGCATCAGCGTGCATCGGCATGACTGCATTGGCGCCACCGGCGAACTGGATCTCGGCCATGCTGTGGAACGCTCGGCGCAACCCGTCCCAGGCGTAGGGTGAAACCTGGTAATCGAGCACCGGTGTGCCATCTCCGCGCAGCTCCACGCTGCCGCCGGGGCTGTCCGGGTGAAAACCGTCTCGCAGCAAGGCCAGCATGGCGTGGGTGTGGGGCAAGTGTTCCATGTGTTGCGCGTTTTCCTTGCCGAAGCCACCCAGCAGGGTCGTGGCCAACGCCGGGTGTAGCGGCGGCACCTCCAATTTGTAGGACATCTTGCCGGTGGTGCCGTCCTGCCATTGGAAATGGTCGGAATAGATCGACTGCGGTGCGCCGTAGAACGGGTTGATCACCTCGTCAAACAGCCCGGCAGACATGTTGACCAAATGCAGGAAGGTCCGTTTTCCCAGCCGTTTGTGCGGATCGGGCGCCTCGGAGCGCAACAGCAGCGCCGGGCTGTTGATCCCGCCACCGGCCAGCACGTAATGCCGGGCCTTGACCGTAATGGTCTTGCCCGTGGGAGCGACGCAGCGCTCATCCATCGCTACGCATTGCAGGCCGGTCACTTTGCCGTCCTTGAGCGAGAGCTTTTCGGCGCGGGCCAGATAGAGCAGCTCACCACCCTTTTCCAGCGTCGCCGGAATGGTCGTCACCAGCATCGATTGCTTGGCGTTGGTCGGGCAACCCATGCCGCAGTAACCGAGGTTCCAGCAGCCACGCACGTTGCGCGGGATCACGTGCCAGGCATAGCCGAGTTTTTCGCAGCCTTTGCGGATCACATCGTTGTTGGCGTTGGGCGGGACCAACCACGGGGCGACGCCCAGGCGCTGTTCCATTTTCTCGAACCAGGGCGCCATCTCGGCCGGGGTGTGACCTTTGACGTTGTGCTCCTTGGCCCAGTGCTCGAGGGTCGGCTCTGGCGTGCGGAAGCTTGAAGTCCAGTTGATCAGCGTGGTGCCGCCCACCGCACGGCCCTGGAGGATGGTGATCGCGCCGTCCTTGCTCATGCGGCCGATGCCTTCCTGATAGAGGCTGGTGTAGGCCTGGTCTTCGAGCAGCTTGAAGTCGCTGCTGGTCTTGAGCGGGCCTTCCTCGATCAGCAACACCTTATAGCCGGCGGCGCTGAGAATTTCGGCGGTGGTTCCGCCGCCGGCACCGCTGCCGATGATCGCCACGTCCGCTTCGAGGGCCAGGTCCTGGGTCAGGTGCGAACCGTTGTAGGTTTTCCAGCCACGGGCCAGGCCTTCGCGGAACGGATCGGGTACGGGCATGTTCAGGCTCTCTTGTTGTTATGTTTTGGATGCAGTGGTGGGGCGACTGACGCCTTCGCGGGCAAGCCTTGCTCCTACAGAATCACCTCAACCCCTGTAGGAGCGAGGCTTGCCCGCGATAGGGTCGCCACGGTCTTAAACCGTTGGCGGCCCGGGATACCCGCAATGCGCCCACGATTCCGCGCGGCTGTACCAGGCCATCATCACCAGTTGCTGCAGCGAGCTGTGGCCCATGCGCAGCAGGCTCAGCGAGCTGTTTTCCCAGCGATCGAGAAAGTGTCGGACCTCATCGGGACTGGCGTTTTCCCAACTGCCCCAAATCCCGGTCAGTGGCCCGCGCGTCACGGCCATCCCCAGTACGTCGAACAATTGCTGGGTCAGCTTGAGCATTTCCGGCGACAGATGATTCAGCGCGATATCCAGGCAATGCAGGGTTTCTCCGACGGCCGACGGCATCTTTTCGGCCGCCACGGCGCCGTCGAGCATCACCGGGATCAACGCCCGCAGAAACAACAGGTCAGCGCTGCGCAGAATCGCAAAACCGCTGGCCGGGATGCTTGATGAGCAGCCGCTGAGGCTCGCGCCCAAACCGGCCGTGGCCAGAAATGCACTGGCGCCGAGGCTGAATTTAAGCAGGCCGCGCCGTGACAACGCGGGTGTATCGGACAGGCTTGGGCTCATTATTGTTATTACCCGAAGGGTGATCGTTAGCGGATAAACAGCTTCTGGATCAGTTTCTGAATGGCTTTGCCGTACGGCGGATAGATCAGCTTCGCGGCGTTGAAGCGCTGTTTGATCAGCACGCCTTTGGCCTTGCTGAAGGTCAGGAAACCTTCGTGGCCGTGGTAATGGCCCATGCCCGAGGCGCCGATGCCGCCGAATGGCATGTCGTCCTGCGCGACATGCAGCAGCGTGTCGTTCAGGCACACGCCACCGGAATGGGTTTCATGGAGCACGCGGTTTTGCTCGCGTTTGTCGTAGCCGAAGTAATACAGCGCCAGCGGGCGAGGGCGTTGGTTGATGTAGGCAAACGCCTGATCCAGGTCCTTGTATGGGACGATCGGCAGCAACGGGCCGAAGATTTCGTCCTGCATCACCGTCATGTCGTCGCTGACGTTGAGCAGCAGGCTATGACCCATGCGCCGGCCCTGACCCTGATCGAACAGCGGAATCAGCAGGGCGCCCTTGCTGGTGGCGTCGCTGAGGTAGCCGTTGAGTCGCGCCAGTTGTCGGTCATTGATGATGGCGGTGTAGTCCGGGTTGTCGGCCAGTGTCGGATAAAACCCGCGAACCGCCTGGCGATAGGCCTCGACGAAAGAACCGACGCGGTCTTCCGGCACCAGCACGTAGTCCGGGGCCACGCAGGTTTGCCCGGCGTTGAGGGTCTTGCCGAACGCGATGCGTTCGGCGGCATCCTTGAGCGGCACATCGCGTGAAACGATGGCCGGGGACTTGCCACCCAGTTCGAGGGTGACCGGCGTCAGGTTCTCGGCCGCCGCGCGCATCACATGCTTACCGATGCTGGTGGCGCCCGTGAACAGCAGGTGATCGAAACGCAAGCGGGAGAACGCCACGCCGATATCGGCCTCGCCGAGCACCACGCAGACCAGGTCCTGGGGAAAGATCCGGCCCAGCAGTTCCTTGAGCAATAAGCCGGTGGCGGGGGTGGACTCGCTGAGTTTAAGCATCACCCGATTGCCCGCCGACAACGCGCCTACCAATGGGCCGATGGCCAGGTACAGCGGGTAGTTCCACGGCACAATCACCCCGACCACACCCAGCGGTTGGTAAACGACTTTGGCCGAGGCGGGTTGGAAGGCGAGGCCGACCTTGCGCCGCGAAGCTTTCATCCAGCCTTTGAGGTGCTGGCTGGCGTAATGAATGCCGTGCAGGCTGGGCATCAGTTCGGCGAGCAGGGTTTCATCGGCACTGCGGTGGCTGAAGTCCTGGCTGATCGCCTCGATCAGTGGCTGGCGTTCATTGCTCAACATCTCCCGCAACGCTTTGAGCCATTGCTGGCGCTGGGCTGCCGGCGGCATCGGGTTGGCGGCATAGGCTGTGCGCTGGGCTTCGAACAGGGTTTGGAGTTCTTCCAGTGGCTGCTGCAGGTTTTGCAGGTAGGCGATGTCAGCAGTCATGGTAGGCTCCGGATTTATTATAATGGGGACTTTTTAGAGTCTATGCTCTAAAAAGTCAAATGGCATCCTGGCGCAGCTTTGTTTTATCCGTTCGCGGATAGGCCGTAAGATGCCGTCAACGCACTCTGAATTAAAGCCCAAGCCATGGCCCCCAGGATCAAAACCAGCGAGCGCATCGTGCAGAACAGCCTGGAGCTGTTCAATCAGCAGGGCGAGCGCAGCATCAGCACCAACCACATTGCTGCCCACATGGAAATTTCCCCGGGCAACCTGTACTACCACTTCCCTAACAAGCAGGCGATCATCGCCGTGCTGTTCAGTGAGTACGAAAGCCTGGTGGACAGCTTCCTGCGCCCACCCCAGGGCCGCGCCGCCACGGTTGAAGACAAGCGTTTCTACCTCCAGGAATTGCTGGCCGCGATGTGGCGCTACCGGTTTTTGCATCGCGATCTTGAGCACTTGCTCGACAGCGATCCGGAACTGGCCGCCCGCTATCGACGCTTTTCCCAGCGCTGCCTGATCCATGGCACGCACATCTACGCCGGCTTCGTCGAGGCCGGGATCCTGCAAATGGACAAGGTCCAGATCGAATCCCTGACCCTCAATGCCTGGATCATCCTCACGTCCTGGGTGCGCTTTCTGTGCACCACGCGGGAAAACTCCCGTCACCTGAGCGAACAGGCGATCAAACGTGGGGTGTATCAGGTGCTGGTGCTTGAAGCCGGGTTTGTCACGGATCAAGCGCGCGATGCGGTCAACGCGCTGTTCGAAGAGTTTTACGTGCCGTTGGCCCAGGCCCTGGAAGAAGTGGGATAGAAAGTGCAGTAGGATCAAGCATCGCCTTAATCACAGGAGCCCGTTATGCCCATAGCGCAATTGATCAGCCCGCAAGCGTTGGACTTGAAAAAGGACGCGCCCGGGCGGGTGATTCTGGATTGTCGTTTTGCCCTCGAAGACCCGGACTACGGTCAGCGCAGCTATGCCGAAGGGCATATCGCCGGGTCGAGCTTTGCCGATCTTGAGCGTGATTTGAGCGGGACCGTGGTCAAGGGCGTGACCGGGCGCCATCCGTTGCCTGAACCCGAAGACCTGATCGAGCGCCTGCAAGCCTGGGGCATCAACGCCGACAGCGAGGTGATTTTGTACGACGACGGTCCGGGTGCCTACGCGGCGCGGGCCTGGTGGCTGCTGGCCTGGCTGGGCAAGCGTGACGGCGTGTTCATCCTCGATGGCGGGCTCAAGGCCTGGCACGCGGCGGGTTTGCCGCTGAGCCTCGATGCGCCGCACATCGAACGTGGCACGTTTACCGGGACCCCGGACAACGCGCTGATCTTGAGTGCCGAACAGCTCGCACAACGTCTCAACCAGCCTGCGCTGACCTTGATCGATGCTCGTGCCTTGCCGCGCTTCAAGGGCGAAGTGGAGCCGATCGATCCGATTGCCGGGCATATTCCCGGTGCGCAATGTGCGGCGTTCACCGAAAACCTGGGCAGCGACGGGCGTTTTCTGCCGGCTGATCAGCTCAAGCAGCGCTTTGCGGCGAAGCTCGGTGACCGCTCGCCGAACGATCTGGTGGCGTATTGCGGCTCGGGTGTGACGGCTTGCCACAACCTGTTTGCCCTGTGCCTGGCGGGTTATCCGTTGGGCGCGTTGTATGCCGGGTCGTGGAGCGAGTGGATCAACGATCCCGCGCGCGGCATCGCCATCGGCGAATAAACACTGAACCAATGTGGGAGCGGCCTCAACTTCGGGGTAATTGCCGGGCACTGCGATACGCCCCCGGCCCAACCCCGTAAACCTGCTTGAACTGCCGGCTCAGATGACTCTGGTCGGCAAAGCCCAATTGCATGGCCACTTCCAGCGGTAAACAACCGCCCTGTAACAACGCCCGTGCCCGGGCGATACGCTGCTGCATCAGCCAGGTGTGCGGTGGCATGCCGGTGGCGCGGCGGAACACCCGGGCGAAGTGGAAGGGCGAGAGGTTCACCGCCGCCGCCAGTTCTTCCAGAGACGGTGGCGCCGCCAGTTGCGCATGCAGCAAGTCCTTGGCCAGGCTCACGGCGCGGTGTTCCTTGCCGGGTTTGCCGGCGATCGGTACGGCCGCGTGACGTTGTAGCAGCAACAGCATCATTTCCCGCCACACCGTTTGCTGTTGCAAGGCCGTCGACGGATTTTCCAGCAGGTGATGCAGTTGGCAGAAACCCTTCACCAGATCCGGGTCGCGATACAGCGTTGCGCCAAACATCGGCAAGTTGTCGGTCGGCAGTTCCAGTTCCGCCAGCAACGACAGAATCTGACTGCTGTCGGGGTAAAACGCCCGGTACAACCAACCGTCTTCCGTGCCTTTGTGGCCGGTGTGCAACTCATCGGGGTTGATCAGCACCAGCGTGCCGCTCCCCGCCAAATGCTCGGCCCCGCGATAGCGATAACGCTGGGCTCCGGCCATGATCATGCCGATCACATAGCCGTCATGCACATGGGGCGCGAAACGGTGCTCGATGTAGCGCGCCGACAATAATTCGACCCCGGCCAACGGCGCCGTTTGCCAGAAACGGATCGACTCGCCCTGGTCAGCGTCCATGGCCTGACTCGCGACGGGTGGCGGCCAGCCACTGCGGAATGCGCCGTTCCAGGTAGTAGCCCGGTTGTCGGAACGTGCCATCGACGAAGCCGACATGTCCGCCTTTGGCTTGCAGTTCAAATTGGGTGCAGGCGGACAGTTCGTCGGCGTGCGGCAGGCTGTGGGGAAAGACGAAAGGATCGTCTGCCGCCTGAATGATCAGCGTCGGCGTACGGATCTCGCCGAGGAAATAGCGACTCGAGGCGCGGCGATAATAATCCTCGGCGTCGACGAAACCGTTCAGCGGCGCCGTCACCCGGCCGTCGAAATCCCAGAACGTGCGCATGTTTTCCAGCGAACCCAACGCGGCCAATGCCGCCAGCCCATCCTCACGCCCGTCATGCTGGAACTGCCGCTGCTTGTTCTTGATGTAGGCCAGCATCTCGCGCATGAAGTGCGCCTGATAGACCTTGGAAAACCCCTGGCCAATGCGGTCGGCGCAGTGATCGAGGCGAAACGGCACCGACACCGCCACTGCACCGAGCACGCCACTGTCACTGCCGGTCTCGCCCAAATGCTTGAGCAGGACATTGCCGCCCAGGGAATAACCGACGGCATACAGCGGCGCCAATGGGCGTTTGGAACGCAGGTGTTTGATGGCTTCGGCGAGGTCTTCACTGGCACCAGAATGGTAGCTGCGCGCCAGCAGATTGGGTTCGCCCGAGCAGCCGCGCCAGTTCAATGCAACGCTCGCCCAGCCTTGGGCGCCCAGCGTTTTTTGTACGCCGGCCACATAAGGCGAATTCGATGAGCCGGTCAGGCCGTGCAGCACCAGCACCAACGGCGCATTGGCGCTGTGCGGGCCGTGCCAGTCGAGGTCGAGGAAGTCACCATCCTCAAGCCACAAGCGTTCTCGCTGACGTTCAATGTGTGTGGTTTTGCGCCATAGCGGTCCCCACAACGTCTGTAAGTGCGGGTTGCCGAGGCCGAAGGCGGGGGTGAAGCGTTCTGGCGGATGGGACACGATTACTCTCGATGCAGCGGCGCGCACCTCGGCTGAGGTGCGCGCCTTGTTCAGGCCGGTCGATTAACCGGCGATCTCTGCCATACGTTGCCACAACGAGTAGTAGACGCGCCCGGATTTCTGCTCACGGTGCAGGCGCCAGTTGCCTGGCAGGCCGAGGGTCGATGGCGCGTTTTCGCTTTCAGTGTAGATCCAGGCCTCGTCCGCCAGCCATTGACGCTCTTCCAGCAGCGCGCAGACGGCGGGCAGCAGGTTTTGGTTGAACGGCGGATCGAGGAACACCAGGTCGTAAGCGGAGGCAGTCTGGGTTTCCAGGTAGCGCAACGCATCGGCGGTCTGGATCTGACCGGTGGTGCAGCGCAACGTGCCCAGGTGTTCCTTGATGCTGGACACTGCGATGTTGCTGGCGTCCAGCGCCTGGCCCATCGCGGCGCCACGGGACAACGCCTCGAGGAACAACGCGCCGCTGCCGGCGAATGGATCAAGCACCTTGGCCCCGGCGATGTACGGCGCAAGCCAGTTGAACAGGGTTTCACGCACCCGGTCCGGCGTCGGGCGCAGGCCCGGCGCATCGGGGAAGCTCAGCTTTCGGCTGCGCCATTCACCACCGATGATGCGCAGTTGGTTCACACCGTTGTGTACGTTGTGAACGGGTTTTTTAGGACGCGATGGACTGGCCATTAATGCTCCGGAACCCCGAGTGGCTGCTCGGCAGGTTTATCAGATGGGGCCGGTAACGGCTTTTGCGGCACGGTCGGGCCAGCGCTGACGATGACCATTTTGTCCGTGCTCAAGTGTTTGTTCAGTGCGGTTCTGACTTGCTCGACGGTCAGGCTCTGGGACTGTTGCATGAAGTCTTCCAGATAGCTCAACGGCAGGTTGTAGAAACCCATGGCGCCGAGTTGACCGACGATATCGGCGTTGCTGGCGGTGGACAGCGGGAAGCTGCCGGCCAGTTCGCGCTTGGCGTCGTCGAGTTCTTTTTCGGTCGGGCCGGTTTTAAGGTAGTCGGCGAGCACGTCCTGCACCAGCTTCAAGGTGCCTTCGCTCATTTCGGCGCGGGTTTGCAGGTTGATCATGAACGGACCGCGCGCCTGCATCGGGGTGAAGCCCGAGTACACGCCATACGCCAAGCCACGCTTTTCACGCACTTCGCTCATCAGTCGAGTACCGAAACCACCGCCGCCGAGGATCTGGTTGCCCATGGACAGGGCGGCGTAGTCCGGATCGTCACGGTCGATGCCCAGTTGCGCAAGCATCAGGTTGGTCTGCTTGGACGGGAACTCGATGTGGCCGATGCTGGCTTTCGGTTCTTCCGGTTGCGCGAGTTTAGCCAGCGCCGGGCCTTTTGGCAGCGCGCTGGAGACTTGGGCGGCAATCGCTTCGGCCTCGGCACGGGACAGGTCGCCCACCAGTGCAATCACCACGTTGCCGGCGGCGTAGGCTTTCTCATGGAAGGCCCGCATTTGCGCCACGGTGATCGCTGGAACGGTTTTCGCCGTGCCGTCGCTGGAATGCGCGTAAGGGTGATCGCCGTACAAGCGGTTCATCAGTTCCAGGCTGGCCAGCTTGCCAGGGTTCTGCTTCTGGTATTCGAAGCCGGCGAGCATCTGGTTCTTGATGCGCGCGAACGAATCGGCCGGGAAGGTCGGTTTGCCGACCACTTCGGAGAACAGTTTCAGCGCCGGTTCACGTTTGTCCGCGGCGCTGAGGCTGCGCAGGGAAGCCAGCGCCATGTCCTTGAATGCGCCGTTGCTGAAGTCGGCTCCCAGCCCTTCGAACCCTTGGGCAATGGCGCCCACATCCTTGCCGGCCACCCCTTCGTTGAGCATGGCGTTGGTCAGCAGGGCCAGGCCCGGTGCATCGCCGTCCTGGCTGCTGCCGGCGGCGAAGATCAGGCGCAGATCGAACATCGGCAGCTCGCGAGCTTCGACGAACAACACTTTCGCGCCTTCGGCGGTGTTCCAGCTCTGTACGTCCAGGCTGCGACGGCTCGGCGCTTTGCCGTCGAGTTCTGCCAGCGATTGCAGCTTCTGGCTGGCCTTGGCCTTGTCGAGGGCTTCGCTGGCCTTGGAATCGTCGCTTTTCGACAGATAGAAGGCAGCGGAGCCGATCAGTGCGACAGCGATCAGGCCGATCAGGGCCAGACGTGGTTTTTTACGCTCACTCATGAGTCGTCTCCAGTGGCAGTACATGGGCGACGCTGAGACGTTCGCGGGTGAAATACAGCTTGGCGGCGTTCTGGATGTCTTGCGGGGTCACGCTTTCCAGTTCGGCGAGTTCGGTGTCCATCAGTTTCCAGGACAGGCCGACGGTTTCCAGTTGGCCGATCGCGGTGGCCTGGCTGGTGATCGAGTCACGCTCGTAGACCAGGCCGGCAATGACCTGCGCGCGCACGCGTTCCAGTTCTTCGGCGGACGGCGCGGTGGTTTTCAGCTGTTCCAGCAGCTTCCACAGACCGGCTTCGGCCTGCGCCATGGTTTTCTTCTTCTGGGTGTTCGGTGTCGCCGACAGGGTGAACAGACTGTCGCCACGGGTGTAGGCGTCGTAGCTCGACGAGCCACCGGACACCAGCTCTTCGCCGCGCTCCAGTTGCGTCGGGATGCGTCCGCTGTAGCCGCCGTCAAGCAGGGCCGAGATCAGGCGCAAGGCGTGCACCGGGCGCTTGTCTTCAGCGGTGGCGATGCTCGGCACGTTGAAGGCCAGCATCAGGCTTGGCAGTTGGGTCTGTACGTGCAGGGTGATCTGCCGTTCGCCGGGCTCGGCCAGTTCCACCGGGATTTTCGCGGGCGGTACGTCACGCTTGGCGATCGGGCCAAAGTAGCGCTGGGCCAGGGTTTTGACTTCGTCCGGGGTCACGTCGCCGACCACCACCAGGGTCGCGTTGTTCGGCACGTACCAGGATTCATACCAGTGGCGCAGTTCCTCGACCTTCATGCGGTCCAGGTCAGCCATCCAGCCGATGGTTGGCGTGTGGTAGCCGCTGGCCGGGTAGGCCATGGCCTTGAAGCGTTCGTAGGCCTTGGACATCGGCTTGTCGTCCGTGCGCAGGCGACGCTCTTCTTTAATGACTTCGATTTCGCGAGCGAACTCGTCAGGTGGCAGGCGCAGGCTGGCCATGCGGTCGGCTTCCAGCTCGAAGGCCACGCCCAGGCGATCACGGGCCAGCACCTGGTAGTAAGCGGTGAAGTCGTCGCTGGTGAAGGCGTTCTCTTCGGCGCCGAGGTCGCGCAGGATCAGCGACGCTTCGCCGGGCCCGACTTTCTCGCTGCCCTTGAACATCATGTGTTCCAGGGCGTGGGACAAACCGGTCTGGCCCGGGGTCTCGTAGCTGGAGCCGACCTTGTACCAGACCTGGGAAACCACCACCGGCGCCCGATGGTCTTCGCGCACGACGACCTTCAAGCCGTTATCGAGGGTGAATTCGTGGGTGGGTTGTGGATCGGCAGCCAGGGCCGAGAGGGGCAGACAAACTGTGCTGAGCAGCAGGCCTGCAGCGCGGCGGGCTAAAGCATTCATTCGTTTTTAAACCTTTGGGGCTGCCCGCTTGGTCTTAGCGTCGGCGGGCGAGAGGGTGCTAGGATACTGATCCGTTTTACTGGCGGCCACGCCTATCAGGCCTTTGCGTTTGATCAGGTTGAATGGGTTTGCGGCAGAAAGCTGTGGTTTATCAACTAAACTCTGCTTTTTCGCCGATTTTGCCGCTCCAGTCCTTCGTGAAATCGTTTTTGCAGGGTGCCGTTTGCACTCCGACAAAATGTTGCGCGTGAACAAGCTGGGTCAATCGCAGTCTGTTCTGCATCGAATATTTATTTGCCGAGGCGCCTGTTGGCGCGTCGCTACCGTGAGATAGCCGTCCTCCATGTTTGGTTCCAACGACGACAAGAAGAACCCAGCTGCGGCTGGCGAGAAGAAAAGCCTGTTCGGATGGCTGCGCAAAAAGCCGCAGGAACCCGTCGTCGAACAGCCACAGCCACTTCCTGAGCCAGTCCCGGCGCCGGTAATAGAAGAAGAGCCGGCACCGATTGTCATGCCGATCGCCGAGCCGGTGTTGCAACCGCGGGTCGAGGCTGAACCCGATGTGATCGCCGAAGCCGTGACCCAGGCGCCGCTGACCCCTGTCGCCGAGCCATGGCTGACCTTGCCGGTGGCGGAAGAGCCGGTGGCATTGGTCGAAGATGAGCTGGCGCCGCACGTTACGCCACCGATCCCCGCCCCGACGGCGTTCAGCCCTGAGCCGGTTCGGCCGCCAGTGGTTGAACCGGTGGTCGCACCGGTGGTTGTGGCCGAGCCAGCGCCGGTTGTTCCGGAGCCAGTGGCTCCTGCGTTTGTTGCTCCGGTTGCTCCCACTGCCCCAGTTGTTCAAGCGCCCGAGCCTGCACCTGCACCTGCACCGGTCATCGCTCCGGTTGTTGCCGCGCCTGTCGCTCCCGTCGAAACCCCGGTCGAGCCTGCGCGCACCGAAGAAACCAAAGCCGGTTTCTTCGCCCGCCTCAAGCAAGGCCTGTCCAAGACCAGCGCCAGTATCGGCGAAGGCATGGCCAGCCTGTTCCTGGGCAAGAAGATCATCGATGACGAGCTGCTCGAAGACATCGAAACCCGTCTGCTGACCGCCGACGTGGGCGTCGAAGCCACGTCCGTGATCATTCAGCGCCTGACGCAGAAAGTCGCCCGTAAAGAACTGGCCGATGCCGATGCGCTCTACAAGTCCCTGCAAGCCGAGCTGGCGGCTATGCTCAAGCCCGTCGAGCAACCACTGAAAATCACCTCGCAGAACAAGCCGTTCGTGATTCTGGTGGTTGGCGTCAACGGCGCCGGCAAGACCACCACCATCGGCAAGCTGGCGAAGAAGCTGCAGCTCGAAGGCAAGAAAGTCATGCTCGCGGCCGGTGATACCTTCCGTGCCGCCGCAGTCGAGCAATTGCAGGTCTGGGGCGAGCGCAACAAGATCCCGGTCATCGCCCAGCACACCGGCGCCGACTCGGCTTCGGTTATCTTCGACGCCGTGCAAGCCGCCAAGGCCCGTGGCATCGATGTGCTGATCGCCGACACCGCCGGTCGCCTGCACACCAAAGACAACCTGATGGAAGAACTGAAAAAGGTCCGCCGGGTCATCAGTAAGCTCGACGCCGACGCACCGCACGAGGTGCTGTTGGTGCTCGATGCCGGTACAGGGCAGAACGCGATCAACCAGGCCAAACAGTTCAACCAGACCGTCGAACTGACCGGCCTGGCGCTGACCAAGCTTGACGGCACCGCCAAGGGCGGGGTGATTTTCGCCCTGGCCAAGCAGTTTGGCTTGCCGATTCGCTACATCGGCGTCGGTGAAGGCATCGATGACTTGCGTACTTTTGAAGCAGAACCCTTTGTCCAGGCACTGTTTGCCGAGCGGGAGCGTTCATGATTCGTTTCGAACAGGTCGGTAAACGCTACCCGAACGGTCACGTCGGCTTGCATGAGCTGAGCTTTCGAGTCCGTCGGGGCGAATTCTTGTTTGTCACCGGCCATTCCGGCGCCGGTAAAAGCACCTTGTTGCGGCTGCTGCTGGCGATGGAGCGTCCGACCACCGGCAAATTGCTGCTGGCCGGCCAGGACCTCGCCACCATCAGCAACGCGCAGATTCCTTATCTGCGCCGGCAAATCGGTGTGGTGTTCCAGAATCACCAGTTGCTGTTCGATCGCACGGTGTTCAACAACGTCGCGCTGCCGCTGCAGATCCTCGGCCTGTCGAAGGCCGAGATCGTCAAGCGTGTGGACTCGGCCCTGGAGCGCGTGGCGCTCTCGGACAAGACCGATCTGTACCCCGGCGACCTGTCCACCGGTCAGCAACAGCGCGTCGGCATCGCCCGCGCCATCGTTCACCGCCCGGCCTTGCTGCTGGCAGACGAACCGACCGGTAACCTCGACCCGCGCCTGGCCGCCGAAATCATGGGCGTGTTCGAAGACATCAACCGCCTGGGCACCAGCGTGCTGATCGCCAGTCACGACCTGGCACTGATCGCCCGTATGCGTCACCGCATGTTGACCCTGCAACGCGGCCGATTGATCGGCGACGGGGAGGCCGGCGTATGAGTGCGACACGCAGCCCCAAGGTGTCCGAGCGCGTAGCGCCGAAGGCCGCCGATCCGCAGCCGCAGAAGAAAAAACGCGACGATGACGACGGTCCGGACTTCGCCACGTTGTTCCGCGCCTGGGTCGAAAGCCATCGCGCCAGTCTGGTCGACAGCTTGCGCCGCCTGGGCAAGCAACCCATCGGCAGCTTTTTCACCTGCATGGTGATGGCGGTTGCACTGAGCTTGCCCATGGGCCTGTCACTTTTGCTAAGTAACGTCGAGCGTCTCGGCGGATCCTGGCAGCGTGCGGCGCAGATTTCCCTGTACCTGCAAATCGAAGCCAGCCCTGCTGAAGGCGAGGCGCTGCGCGAGCAGATCAAAGGCATGCCGGGTGTCGCGGAGGCTGAATACGTCGGCCGCGATCAGGCACTGGAAGAGTTCCAGCAGCAGTCCGGTCTGGGCGAGGCGCTTAAGGAGTTGCCGGAAAACCCGCTGCCGGGCGTGGTCCTGGTGACGCCGAACGAGGTCGACAAGCCGGCCCTTGAAGCATTAAGACAAAAACTTTCCGAGTTGCCGAAGGTGCAACAGGCTCAACTTGATCTAGTCTGGGTCGAGCGTCTGGCCGCCATCCTCAAGCTGGGCGACCGTTTTGTCTTCGGTCTGACCGTGCTGCTGGTTTCTGCATTACTTTTGGTGATAGGCAATACCATTCGTCTTCATATTGAAAACCGCCGCACAGAGATAGAAGTGATTAAACTCGTGGGCGGCACTGACAGCTATGTGCGCAGGCCTTTTCTGTACATGGGCGCGCTATATGGCTTTGGTGCGGGGATACTTTCCTGGGGTGTATTGGCGTTTGGCCTGGATTGGCTGAACGATGCAGTGGTTGGCCTGGCCGGTTTGTACGGCAGTGATTTTGCGCTGGCTGGTGTGCCAGTTGCCGATGGTCTGTCGCTCTTGCTTGGCGCGGTGCTGTTGGGGTATATCGGTGCATGGATTGCAGTCGCTCGCCACCTGCGGGAGCTTGCACCCAAGTAATGTCATTTTGCTCGTATTGACCTTTCAGCGTTTTTGGGAACTTGTCTATCGGTTTCCGGTCAATTTTCGCAGTGCTGAACTGCACGAGTTATGTAAGTCGGAGGTTTTTTCGTATGACCAATTCTTTGCAACCTGCATATGCTCTGGTCCCGGGTGCGAACCTGGAGGCCTATGTGCACACCGTGAACAGCATTCCATTGCTGACGCCGGAGCAGGAGCGTGAACTGGCCGAGAGTCTCTATTATGAGCAGGATTTGGGGGCGGCTCGGCAGATGGTGCTCGCCCACCTGCGTTTTGTTGTACATATCGCCCGTAGCTATTCCGGCTACGGTCTGGCTCAGGCTGACCTGATCCAGGAAGGCAACGTCGGCCTGATGAAGGCAGTGAAGCGCTTCAACCCGGAAATGGGCGTGCGTCTGGTTTCGTTCGCCGTGCACTGGATCAAGGCGGAAATCCACGAGTTCATCCTGCGCAACTGGCGCATTGTGAAAGTCGCGACCACCAAGGCCCAGCGCAAGCTGTTCTTCAACCTGCGCAGCCAGAAGAAACGTCTGGCGTGGCTGAACAACGAGGAAGTCCACCGTGTGGCGGAAAGCCTTGGCGTAGAGCCGCGGGAAGTGCGCGAGATGGAAAGTCGCCTGACCGGCCATGACATGGCCTTCGACCCGGCCGCGGAAGCGGACGACGACAGTGCTTTCCAGTCGCCGGCCAACTATCTGGAAGACCACCGGTACGACCCGGCCCGTCAACTGGAAGATGCCGATTGGAGCGACAACTCCAACCACAACCTGCACGAAGCGCTGGAAGTGCTGGACGACCGCAGCCGTGACATCCTCTACCAGCGCTGGCTGGCAGAAGAAAAAGCCACGCTGCACGACCTGGCGCAGAAGTACAACGTGTCGGCCGAGCGTATTCGTCAGCTCGAGAAGAGCGCGATGAACAAGCTCAAGTTGTCGATCGCCGCTTAACTGGCGCCTTGGCAATAAAAAACGCCCCGATCATTGATCGGGGCGTTTTTGTATGTGCTGAGTTTCTAGCTTCACCTTGGCCCCTGTGGGAGCGGGCTTGCCCGCGATAGCGGTGTGTCTGTGACTGTTGTGTTGACTGACACAACGCCTTCGCGGGCAAGCCCGCTCCCACAGGGATCTTCAGCGTTCAGAAAGTAGTGTTCAACTATTGAGCCCAAGGCGCCCGGCGCGAATCATTGATGCCAACCAGATAGCTATCGCCCCCCAATTGACTCATCTGCTGCCGAATCCACCCGGCCCGTCGCGCAACATAGTTGGTGGGATGACTCGCACTCCAAACCCGCGGGTTCGGTAACACGGCGGCCAGCAGGCTCGATTGTTGACGGCTGAGTCCTTTAGCGCTCACACCAAAGTGATGCCGGGCCGCCGCTTCCGCGCCAAACACCCCGTCATCCCACTCGACGCTGTTCAGGTACACCTCAAGAATCCGCTGCTTGGGCCAGAGTACCTCGATCAACCCGGTGAACCAGGCTTCCAGGCCTTTACGCAGCCAGCTGCGCCCGGACCACAAAAACAAATTCTTCGAGACTTGTTGGCTCAGGGTGCTGGCACCACGAATAGAACCACCGAGTTCGTTATGGGCCAAGGCTTTCTGGATCGCCCCAAAGTCAAAACCCCAATGCTCCGGGAATTTCTGATCCTCGCCCGCAATCACCGCGAGTTTCAAGTCGTCAGAGATCTCATCCCAAGGCTTCCAGGTGCGTTGCAAGTCGATGGGCTCGCCGTCGAACCAGGATTCGACCTTGCGCTCGACCATCAGCGCCGTTCCCGGTGGCGGGACCACGCGAAAGATCAGAACCAGCAATACGCTGCCGCCCGCGAACCAGAGCAGGGCCTTTGTGAATCGTCGCAAAAATATACGCAGCATAGAGATGGCTTGGCCGAACCCGTTGAGCGGGCCATTATACAGACCCTGTGGATCGAGACTGACTGGAGTTCTTCATGCTGCGTGGCTTTCTGATGCTGGCCGCTTTTTTCGGCTTCACCGGTGTTGCCCTGGGGGCGTTCGCCGCCCATGGCTTGAAAAACCGCCTGACGCCCGAGTACCTGGCGATTTTTCATACCGGCGTCACCTATCAGCTGGTGCACACCCTGGCGCTGCTGGGCGTCGCGCTGTTGGCCACGCAGATTCCCGGTCGATTGATCACCTGGGCTGGCGCATCCTTTGCCATTGGCATTCTGCTGTTTTCCGGCAGTTTGTACCTGCTGACCATCACCGGCGTCAGCAAGCTTGGCATCGTCACGCCTTTCGGTGGTCTTGCGTTCCTCGCGGGCTGGATTTGCTTGGGGCTTGCCGCTTGGCGCTTGGGCTGACTTAAGGGCTTGGGTCGTCAAGACTGATCGGGCTAGAATGCCAGCCCCTAAAAATGATGGCGGCATTCGGTATGCGCATTCAGTTGAACGGCGAATCCCTTGAACTGCCCGACGGTGAAACCGTTGCGGCCCTGCTGACCCGTCTGGAATTGACCGGACGCCGGGTGGCGGTCGAACTCAATCTGGATATCGTCCCGCGCAGCCAGCACGCTGACACCACGCTAAACGACGGCGATTGCGTCGAAGTGGTACACGCCATCGGCGGCGGCTAGCCGCGCGGCCCGCAAGGGCACAGAATTCTGCAAGAACCTCACCCCTACAGAGGATTTCCCATGAGCATCGTTCGTAGCGACAAGCCCTTCGTCCTGGCCGGTCGTACTTACCAGTCGCGTTTGCTGGTAGGTACCGGCAAGTACCGCGACATGGAAGAAACCCGCCTGGCCATCGAAGCCTCGGGTGCCGAGATCGTCACTTTCGCCGTGCGCCGTACCAACCTCGGCCAGAACCCGGGCGAACCGAACCTGCTCGAAGTCCTGTCGCCGGATCGCTACACTTTCCTGCCGAACACCGCCGGTTGCTTCGACGCGACCGAGGCTGTGCGTACTTGCCGCCTGGCCCGTGAGCTGCTCGGCGGCCACAATCTGGTGAAGCTGGAAGTACTGGCCGACCAGAAAACCCTGTTCCCCAACGTGATCGAAACCCTCAAGGCCGCCGAAGTGCTGGTCAAGGAAGGCTTCGACGTAATGGTTTACACCAGTGATGACCCGATCATCGCCCGTCAACTGGCGGAAATCGGCGTTATCGCGGTCATGCCGCTGGCCGGTCTGATCGGCACGGGCCTGGGGATCTGCAACCCGTACAACCTGCAGATCATCCTCGAAGAAGCCAAGATTCCGGTGCTGGTGGATGCCGGTGTCGGTACCGCTTCCGACGCCACCATTGCTATGGAATTGGGCTGTGAAGCGGTGCTGATGAACTCGGCCATCGCCCATGCCCAGCAACCGATCATGATGGCTGAAGCCATGAAACACGCCATCGTCGCGGGCCGCCTGGCCTACCTCGCCGGCCGCATGCCGAAAAAACTCTATGCCAGCGCCTCCTCGCCGCTGGATGGTCTGATCAAGTAAGAGCCATTGATGACTGAATCAAACGACACGCCTATCCAGACGGAAGAAGGCGACGAGCGCCAACACCGCCGCATCAAGAGTTTCGTGATGCGCGCCGGACGCATGACCGAAGGCCAGCAACGCGGTCTGGAGCAAGGCACGCCGCTGTTCGTGCTGCCGCTGGCCGATGCGCCGGTGGACTTCGATCAGGTGTTCGGCCGTTCGGCGCCGCGTTCCCTGGAAATCGGTTTCGGCATGGGCCATTCGCTGCTGGAAATGGCCGCGGCTTCGCCGGAGCAGGATTTCATCGGCGTGGAAGTGCATCGTCCGGGTGTGGGCGCGCTGCTCAATGGCGTGCTGACTCAAGGCCTGACCAACTTGCGGGTCTATGATTGCGATGCGATCGAAGTGCTCAACCACTGCGTCGCTGATAACAGCCTCGATCGCCTGATGCTGTTTTTCCCGGACCCGTGGCACAAGAGCCGCCACCACAAGCGTCGTATCGTTCAGGCGTCATTCGCTGAACTGGTGCGCAGCAAGTTGAAGGTCGGCGGTGTGCTGCACATGGCCACCGACTGGGAACCGTACGCCGAGTACATGCTGGAAGTGATGAACGTCGCGCCGGGTTATCGCAACCTGGCCGAAGACGGCAAATGCGTCCCACGCCCGGCCGAGCGCCCGATCACCAAGTTCGAACGCCGCGGCGAACGGCTTGGGCATGGCGTGTGGGACCTGAAATTCGAAAAGCAGTCCTAAACGGTAATACCAAAACCTGTGGGAGCGGGCTTGCCCGCGATGGGGCCATAACATTCAACATCTATGTTGACTGTTAGACAGCTATCGCGGGCAAGCCCGCTCCCACAATGTTTTGTATGTGCTCAGATTCAGCGGCGGTCGGCGACGACGCCGATCAGCACCAGTACCACCAGCAACACCGGTGCCAGGCTGTAGTTGTTGAACTGGCTCAGGCCTTTGATGACCCATGGGGTGGCGTAGATCAGCGCCACGCCGCTGCCGATCATGCACAGCAGGGCCATCAGCGGGACGCGCAAGGCGCCGGCGATGCTGCCCAGGCGTGCGTCGACCCAGCCTTTGATATCCGCGCCAAACAGCACCAGCAGACAGCCCACCAGCGCCAGGGCAATTTCCGACAGGTTGCTGCGGCTCCAGCGGGAGGCGGTGGCGAGCAGGTCGAGTATCAAATCCATTCATTTTCCCTTAAGGCTGAAATCAGCTCAGAAATGTCTGCAGCAAATCGTTGAGAAAGAGTTGTCCGCGCTCGGTGGCCACCAGACGTGACGGTTCGACCTGCAACAAGCCACTTTGTTCGGCTTCGAGGCGGCCTTCGGCAAGGCTTTCCAGGCTCAGCCCGGTACGCTCCGGGTACAGGCGCGATTCGACGCCTTCAGTCAGGCGCAAGGCGTTCATCAGGAACTCGAACGGCATCTCTTCGTTGGTCAGGGCTTTCTCGCCGGCCTTGAAGCTTTTGGCCGGGTTGAGGTAATCCTTCGGCAGTCGCGTCTTCCAGGTGCGTACGATGCGCCCGTCCGGGTGACTGAGCTTGCCGTGGGCGCCGGCGCCGATGCCGATGAAGTCGCCGAAACTCCAGTAATTGAGGTTATGCCGCGCCGGGCGACCGGGCTGGGCGTAGGCCGAGACTTCGTATTGCACGTAACCGTGTTCGGCCAGCAGCGCCTGACCGGCTTCCTGAATGTCCCACAGCATGTCGTCTTCCGGCAGCGTCGGCGGCTGGTTCCAGAACACCGTGTTCGGTTCCAGGGTCAGCTGATACCAGGACAAGTGCGTCGGCTTCAGGGCGATGGCCTGGCGCAGGTCGCTCAAGGCGTCGTCCAGGGACTGATCGGGCAAACCGTGCATTAGGTCGAGGTTGAAGTTGTCGAACCCGGCCTGTCGGGCCATGCCGGCCGCACGCACCGCTTCGTCACCGTTGTGGATTCGGCCGAGGGCCTTGAGTTTCTCTTCCTGAAAGCTCTGGATGCCGATCGACAGGCGATTGATGCCCAGCTTGCGGTAAGCGACGAATTTCTCCTGCTCGAACGTCCCCGGATTGGCTTCCAGGGTGATTTCGATGTCGCTGGCAAACGGGATGCGTTGCTCGACGCCCTTGAGCAAGCGGCCCAACGCCTCGGCGCTGAACAGGCTCGGCGTGCCGCCACCAAAGAAGATCGAGCTCAATTCACGACCATAGACGGCGTGCAGGTCTTGATCGAGATCGGCGAGCAGCGCGTCTACATACTCTTCTTCCGGCAGCACAGGGCTGGCGGTGTGGGAGTTGAAGTCGCAATAAGGGCATTTGCGCACGCACCACGGGATGTGGATGTACAACGCCAGGGGCGGCAGCACAGGCAGGGCGGCCCGAGGCGATTGTGCGGCGCCACCGAAAATCAGTGGCGACGCGGACGATTCATGGGTCATTTCAAGCCCAGACGCTGGCGCAGCAGATCCATTGCACGGGCGCGGTGGCTGATGAGGTTTTTGTCACTCGGGCTTAATTCGGCGCTGGAGCAATCGCGCTCCGGCACCCAGAACAGCGGGTCATAGCCAAAACCGTGTTCGCCGCTGGCCTGGGTCAGGATGCGCCCGTGCCACAGGCCTTCGCAGAGGATCGGCAACGGATCATCGGCGTGACGCACCAGTGCCAATACACAAACGAACTGCGCGCCGCGCTCGGCTTCCGGCACGTCTTTCAACACGTCGAGCAGCTTGGCGTTGTTCGCCGCGTCACCCTTGCCGTCGGCGTAGCGGGCCGAGTAGATGCCCGGCGCACCGCCAAGGAAATCCACCGCCAGGCCCGAATCGTCGGCCAGTGCCGGCAGGCCGGAAATGCGCGCGGCATTGCGGGCCTTGAGGATGGCGTTTTCGACGAACGACAGGCCGGTTTCTTCAGGCTCGACACTGCTGAACTCGCCGATCGAGCGCAGTTGCACCGATTCGCCGAGCATGGCCTGGAGTTCCTTGAGTTTGCCGGCGTTGTGGCTGGCCAGTACGAGTTGCGTGAAATTGATCATTCGCCGGGGAAGAGCTCTTGGTTGAAATTGATGGTGTTGGTTTTATCGCCGTTCTTCACGTTGATCTGGAAGGTCCGGGTTTCCTGCTGATCGACCGGGTATTGCGCGATGTAGTAGACAGCGCCCTGTTCGGTGATCTGTTTGAATTTCAACGAGACGCTTTGGCTGGTGAGGTCTTTGACCGTGCCGTTGATTTCCGCGGTCTGAGGCTTGCCATCCTTGAGCACGGAGACGTTGATCACACCCTGGTTCTTGCTGCGTGTCAGCCCGGCCGCTTTGGCGATGTCGGGTGTCAGGAAGGTGGAGTTGAAGGTGTTGTAATGCACCGTCACGTCGCCAAAGGTTTCCTTGCGTTCGCCCTTGATGACGTCGGCGGCCATGGCGGTGACGCTCAGGCAGGCAGTAAGTAAAAACAGCGCTAGACGACCCATGTTCGTTCTCCTCGAAGTGTCGCTGTTCAAACCGCGACCTTGTGGTCTTGCAGCCCGGGGCTGCTGACGCGGTAAATGCCGATTTCACCTAATAGATTAGGCCATAGCTTACTGGCCCACCCGTGGCGGTGCTGTTGATCCACGGCAAGCCGATCAATGACCTTGGCTTCACGTTCGCGGCACAACGCTTCAAAGTCCGCGAAGGTGCAGAAGTGGATGTTCGGCGTGTTGTACCACGTGTAGGGCAGGAAATCGGAAACCGGCATCCGGCCCTTGCTCGCCAGGTACCAGCGGCAGCGCCAGTGACCGAAATTGGGGAAGGTGATGATGCACTGGCGGCCGACGCGCAGCATCTCGTCGAGGATCTTGTCCGGGTAATGCACGGCTTGCAGCGCCTGGGTCATGACTACGACGTCAAAGCTGTTGCTGGCAAAGTTGCCCAGGCCCTTGTCCAGGTCCTGCTCGATGACGTTGATGCCCTTGGCCACGCACTCGGCGATGTTGTCCGGGTCGTTTTCCAGGCCGTAGCCGGTGACTTGCTTGTTGTCACGCAGCCAGGTCAGCAACTCGCCGTCACCGCAGCCGAGGTCGAGCACGCGGCTGCCGGCGGGGATCCATTCCTGGATGATTTCCAGATCAGCTCTCATGGCTTTCTCCCCAAGTGATAACGGCTCATATAAGCGTAATTCGGTTCATGTAGTTGCGAAAAGCCTGCAAGTAGCGCGGGATCGGAATCAGGAAGGCGTCGTGGCCTTGCGGAGCGTCGATCTCCAGGTAGCAGACATCTTTCTTGGCCGCCATCAGCGCGTCCACCAGTTCCCGCGAGCGGGCAGGGGAGAAGCGCCAGTCGGTGGTGAAGGACATCACGCAGAACTTGGCCGTGGCGCCGGCGAAGGTTTTCGCCAGGTCATCGTCGAAGTTCGCTGCCGGGTCGAAGTAGTCCAGCGCCTTGGTCATCAGCAGGTAGGTGTTGGCGTCGAAACGCCCGGAGAACTCTTCGCCCTGATAACGCAGGTAGCTTTCAACCTGGAACTCGACGCTGTGGAAGTCGTAATTGAGCTTTTCGCTTTTGAGGCCACGACCGAATTTTTCGCCCATGGAGTCGTCGGACAGGTACGTGATGTGCCCGACCATCCGCGCCAGCATCAGCCCGCGCTTGGGGATCACCCCGGCTTCCTGGAACGAACCGCCGTGGAACTCGGGGTCGGTGAGGATCGCCTGGCGCGCCACTTCGTTGAAGGCGATGTTCTGCGCCGACAATTTGGGGGCCGAGGCGATGGCCAGGCAATGACGAATGCGTTCCGGGTAGGTGATGCTCCACTGCATCGCCTGCATGCCGCCGAGGCTACCGCCGATGACCGCAGCCCATTGGCCGATGCCGAGCAGGTCCGCCAGGCGCGCCTGGCTGTGTACCCAGTCTTCCACGGTCAGCACCGGGAAGTCGGCACCGAAGGGCTTGCCGGTTTCCGGGTTGATGCTGCTCGGGCCGGTGGAGCCGTTGCAACCGCCGAGGTTGTTCAGGCTGACCACGAAGAACTTGCTGGTGTCGATGGGCTTGCCGGGGCCGATGCAGCTGTCCCACCAGCCGGGTTTGCGGTCGTCGGGGCTGTGGAAGCCGGCCGCGTGGTGGTGACCGGACAAGGCGTGGCAGATCAGCACGGCGTTGCTCGCCGTGGCGTTCAGCGTGCCGTAGGTTTCGTAAATCAGGTCATACGCTGGGAGCGAACGGCCGCAGGCCAGAGCCAGGGGTTCGCTGAAGTGCGCCACTTGCGGCGTCACCAGACCAACAGAATCGGGGGGAAAGGCAGTTGGCATCGACCCTGCTCTCGTTGAAATGAGGCGTAAGTCTAAAGACCAGTGTGGCAAGCGGCAAGCAAAGGCCGGGCCTGATTTTATTCAGGTAGACCGAGGCGCGGCATTCGCGGGCAAGCCTCGCTCCTACAGATTTGTGGTGGTGCGCGATGTTGCGTTTAACCCATAACCTGTAGGAGCGAGGCTTGCCCGCGAAGAACGATAACGCGGTCAGTCTGCCGGACGCACCAGATCGGGCAAATCCGGCAGCTTCTTCGGCGAACAGATCCGCACCCGCTTCTGCCGATTCAGCTCGCCGCTGATCAAACTCACCTGACTCTTGGAAACCCCAAACGCCTTGGCCAGGAACGCCATCAGGTAGGCATTGGCCTTGCCTTCAACCGGCGGCGCGGTCAGGCGGATCTTCAGGCGATCACCGTGCAGCCCGCAGAAATCATCGCTGCGGGCGGCCGGTTGCAGGTGACATTCCAGAATCAGGTCATCACCGTCCCAGCGAAAGTAGCTCACCGGGTCAGATCAGCCCGAGCAAGCCGTTGGGCATGAGGGCGAAGTACGCCAGGCGTGGGATCAGCCAGCTTTGCAGCAGCTGGATCACGATAAACGCGAAGATCGGCGAGATATCGAGGCCACCCAGGTTCGGAATGATCCGGCGGAACGGCGCGAGCACCGGTTCAGTAATCTGTGCGACCAGTTCGGCGCCCGGATTGTGGCTGCCCGGAGCGACCCAGGACAGAATCACGCTGATGATCATCGCCCAGAAAATAATATTCAAAAACAGCGAGAAGAGCGCGATCAGGGCCCACGGCAACAGGAACAGCCAGTCGACCATGAAGCCTTTGAGCAGCAGGATGACCGCTATCAACAGCATCTGAATGATCAGCGCCAGCACCAGCGATGACATGTCCAGCCCGAACATGCTCGGGATCACCCGGCGCAGAGGCTTGAGCAGCGGTTGCGTGGCTTTGACAATGAACTGGCAGAGCGGGTTGTAGAAGTTCGCCCTGACCAGTTGCAGGATGAAGCGCATCAGCACGATCAGCAGGTACAGGCTGCCTAGGGTTTTAATGATGAAAATGGCAGCGTCATTGAGTCCGAGCATCATTGATTCCTTTGTAAGAGCTGATTAGCGACCAAGTTGCTCAGCCATCTCGGCCGAGCGGTGAGCAGCGGCGCCGAGTGCTGTTTCTACCAGGGCTTCGAAGCCCCCGGCCTGGAAGGACTTGATTGCAGCTTCCGTGGTGCCCGCAGGCGATGTCACGCGACGACGCAATTCGGCGGCATCGACGTCACTGGCGACCGCCATGTGCGCGGCGCCCAACGCGGTTTGCAGGGTCAATTGTGCGGCGACGTCCGCCGGCAGCCCAAGCTTCACGCCCGCGGCGGTCATGGCTTCGATCAGCAGGAAGAAATACGCAGGGCCTGAGCCGGACACGGCGGTGACCGCGTCCAGTTGCTGCTCTTCGTCCAGCCACAGCGCGATGCCGACGGCAGACAACAGCTCCTGCGCCTGCTGGCGTTGCTCGGCGTTCACTTCGGCCGTGGCGTACAAGCCGCTGACGCCCTGTCGCAGCAGCGCCGGGGTGTTGGGCATGCAACGCACGATCGGCTGGGCGCCGAGCCAGTTGTTCATGCTGGCGCAGGTGATACCGGCAGCAATCGACACCACCAGTTGATTCGGCTTGAGGCTCGGGCGAATCGCTTCGCACACGGCTTTCATCGCCTGGGGTTTGACCGCCAGTACGATCACGTCGGCGCCTTGGATGGCCTCGGCGTTGTCGGCGAATACGTCGATGCCATGTTCTGCGTTCACTTTGGCGCGGGTTTCAGCGCCTGGATCGCTGGCGCGGATGTGCGCCGCTTCCAGACCTTTGGCGCGCAGGCCACCGATCAGGCTGGCGGCCATGTTGCCGGCACCGATAAAGGCAATACGAGTCTTGCTCATGTCAGGTCCTTATAGAGAGGTAAGTCAGCCATGGTTTATGGCTGGCCGTAGTCGCGGGCGCCAAACAGGGCCGTACCGATACGGACCCAAGTGGCGCCTTGGGCGATGGCCGACTCGAGGTCGTGGCTCATGCCCATGGAAAGTGTGTCGAGCGGCAGGTTCAGGCTGGCTTGCAGGCTTTGTACAGCAGCAAAAGCGGCATCCTGGGCGGCGCGATCGTCAGTCGGCTCAGGGATCGCCATCAACCCGCGCAGCTTGATGCGCGGCAATTCGCTGATGGCGCTGGCCAGGGCCGGCAGATCGGCCGGGGTGCAGCCGGATTTGCTGGCTTCACCGCTGACATTGACCTGGATGCAAATGTTCAAGGGCGGCAAATCGGCGGGACGTTGTTCGGACAGGCGTTGTGCGATTTTCAAGCGGTCCACGGAATGCACCCAGGCGAAATGCTCGGCGATAGCGCGAGTCTTGTTCGATTGAATGGGGCCGATGAAGTGCCAGATCAAGGGCAGGTCGGCCAATTCGAGCTGTTTGCCCAAGGCCTCCTGCAGATAGTTCTCGCCAAAGTCGCGGAGCCCGGCGGCGTAGGCTTCACGCAAGGCCTCGGCGGGCTTGGTCTTGCTCACGGCGAGCAACTGGACGCTGTGTTCGTCGCGGTGGGCGGCGAGTGTTGCGGCATGTATGCGCGAACTAACCTGTGCAATGTTGTCTGCTATCGTGGACATCAAGAGGCGCCAGCGGTCTGAAGGTTCGCGGCATTCTACTGGAATTGAGGAACGCTATGGATATCACTGAGCTGCTGGCTTTCAGCGCTAAACAGGGCGCGTCCGACTTGCACCTGTCCGCCGGCCTGCCCCCGATGATTCGGGTGGACGGCGATGTGCGGCGCATCAATTTGCCGGCGCTGGAGCACAAGCAGGTGCAGGCGCTGATCTACGACATCATGAACGACACCCAGCGGGTGGAGTTCGAGAAGCACCTGGAAACTGATTTTTCCTTCGAAGTACCCGGTATCGCGCGTTTTCGGGTTAATGCATTCAACCAGAATCGCGGCGCGGGGGCGGTGTTCCGCACCATTCCGTCCAAGGTCCTGAGCCTGGACGACCTGGGCATGGGCGAAGTGTTTCGCAAGATTACCGAATCGCCCCGTGGGCTGGTGTTGGTCACGGGCCCGACCGGGTCCGGCAAATCCACCACCCTGGCAGCGATGATCGATCACCTGAACAACCATCGTCATCACCACATCCTCACCATCGAAGACCCGATCGAGTTCGTCCACGAATCGCGTAAATGCCTGATCAACCAGCGCGAAGTCCACCGCGATACCCGCAGCTTCGCCACGGCCCTGCGCTCGGCGCTGCGGGAAGACCCGGACGTGATTCTCGTGGGTGAAATGCGCGACCTGGAGACCATTCGCCTGGCGTTGACCGCTGCCGAGACCGGCCATTTGGTGTTTGGCACGCTTCACACCACGTCGGCGGCGAAAACCATCGACCGGGTGGTGGATGTATTTCCGGGGGATGAGAAGTCGATGGTGCGCTCGATGCTTTCCGAGTCACTGCTGGCGGTGGTGTCCCAGGCGTTGGTGAAGAAGGTCGGCGGTGGGCGGATCGCGGCGCACGAAATCATGCTCGGCACTTCAGCGATCCGTAACCTGATCCGCGAAGACAAGGTGGCGCAGATGTACTCGTCGATTCAGACCGGCGGTAATTTGGGGATGCAGACGCTGGACATGTGCTTGAAGGAGCTGGTGACCAAGGGCTTGATCAGCCGGGACCATGCGCGGGAGAAGGCGCGCTCGCCGGATAATTTCTGAGGGGGATTTGTGTTGCCTTCAATGACACCTTCGCGGGCAAGCCTCACTCCTACAGGGACCGCATAATTCCTGTAGGAGCGAGGCTTGCCCGCGAAGAGGCCTTCATATCCAAAGCAATTCCCGGGTCAACCCCGGGTGCTCGATTCAGCGCTGAACAACCTGAATAGCATTCTGCTCTTTCGGCAGAACCCGCTTGGCAACCACGTAGTGGCTTTCCCAGTACGGTTTCTTCAGGGTGTCGATGGTCACCGACTTGCCACGACGCGGTGCGTGGATGAAGCGGTCGTTGCCCAGGTAAATAGCAACGTGATTGACCCGACGGCTCTTGATGTTGAAGAAAATCAGGTCGCCCGGCTTCAGGTCGTTACGATCGACTTTCGTGCCATGGCCGCTGGCCATTGCGTTGGACGTGCGTGGCAGGTCGAACGTGGCGTCATTGAACGCGTATTTCACCAGGCCGCTGCAATCGAAGCCTTTGCTTGGGCTGCTGCCGCCCCAACGGTAGGGCGTGCCGAGGACATTCACGGCACGGCTCAACACGTTGCTGCTTTCCTTGCTCGCCATCGGCGGAACAAGCTTGCTGCTGGCGTTGTTCACGCTGCTCAGTCGAGTGGAGCGTTTTACGGTTGATTTGTATTTGCTCGAAGGAACAGATACATGGGATTTTGGGGTGTAACCATTAACGTTTGGAAGACGTTGCTCACGATTGGTGGCGTGGGCGGCCAGTGGCATCAAAAGGCAAATGGTTAGCCATGTCTTGAAAAATGGACGCATTAGGCAAGGCTCATATAAGTTAGCGCGCAACTTTATAACAGCTTTTTTGGCCCATCCGAGGCCGTTGGTCGATTCAACTTTCGGGCAACGGAACCAAATAAGCGGAAAATTGACGCAATTGTCGGACAGAAGTCAGGTGGTATAAGGCTTTGACGGGACACAAGGTAGCAGATGCCATACGTCGGCCACCTGTAAAAAAGTCACAAAGAATTCAAGAATATTTATCTATCGTGTGAATCGAGGTCCTTCATGAACACCTATCAACACCCTGTTTCGCACCAAGATACGCACAGTAAAGTGATTGGTTACCTGCTGTGGATTCTCGGTTTTACCGGGGCCCATCGTTTCTATTACGGCAAGCCGGTGACCGGGACGATCTGGTTCTTCACATTTGGCTTGATGGGCATCGGATGGCTGATCGACCTGTTTCTGATCCCGGCCATGGACCGCGAGGCCGACCTGCGATTTACCGCCGGCCCTATCGAATACAACGTTGCGTGGGTTCTGCTGACGTTTCTAGGGGTGTTCGGCGTACACCGGATGTATCAGGGGAAATGGATCAGCGGGTTGCTGTACCTGGTCACGGGCGGGTTGTTCTTTATCGGGGTGCTGTATGACTTCTGGACGTTGAATGACCAGGTATCGATTCGCAATGCGCAGAACAGAGGCGCCTTCCAGTAAGCCGTCGCTAGCAGGCTAGCTCCCACACAGGATCTGTGAACGACACAAATCCCCTGTGGGAGCTAGCCCTGCTAGCGATTGGGGCAACTCGGTCTTAAGCCTCGTGGCTGATCCGCCCATCCACCAGCGTGTAACGCACCACACCCGGCAGGCTATGCCCAATGAACGGGCAGTTTTCGCCCTTGGACAGCCAGGTTTCACCGGCCACGGTCGAAGTCGCAGGGTCGAACAGCACGATATCCGCCGCACCCCCCACCGCCAACTTGCCCGCCGGCAGGCGCAATGCCTCGGCAGGTCCGGCGCTGAGACGCGCCAGCAGCGTTGGCAGGTCCAGTAAACCGTCTTCCACCAGTGTCATCGCCAGTGGCAGCAGCAGTTCAACGCTGCTGATGCCTGGCTCGGTGGCACCGAACGGCGCCAGTTTGGCGTCCCGCTCGTGGGGTTGGTGATGGCTGGAAATGGCCGAGACCACACCCGACTTCACCGCTGCACGCAGGCCATCGCGGTCGGCGCGGGTGCGCAGCGGCGGCTGGACGTGATAAAGGCTGCTGAAGTCGATCAGCGCTTCGTCGGTCAGGATCAGCTGATACAACGCCACATCGGCGGTCACCGGCAGTCCACGCGCCTGGGCTTGAGCGATCAGGGCCACGCCACGCGCGCTAGTGAGTTGGCTGAAGTGCGCGCGCACGCCACTTTGCTCGACCAGCAACAGGTCCCGGGCCAGGGCCACGGTTTCAGCAGTTTCTGGAATACCCGGCAAGCCGAGGAAGCTGGCGGTCGGGCCTTCGTGGGCCAGGCCACCTTCGGCCAGGTCATGGTCCTGAGAATTGAAAATCACCGTCAGGTCGAACGTCGCCGCATATTCCAGCGCCCGGCACAGCGTGCGGGTGTTGCGGAAGCTTTCCAGGCCGTTGCCGAAGGCCACGCAGCCGGCATCGCGCAAGGCGACCAGTTCGGCCAGCTGTTCGCCGTCCAGGCCTTTGCTCAGGGCGCCTATCGGGAAGACTTTGGTGTTGCCGGCTTCACGCGCGCGGTCGAGGATCAGTTCGGCCACGGCCGAGGTGTCCAACACCGGTTTGGTTTTCGGCGGGCAGCACAGGCTGGTGACACCGCCAGCGGCGGCGGCGCGGGTTTCGCTGGCGATCGAGCCTTTGCGGCTGTAGCCCGGTTCGCGCAGGGCGACGTTCAAGTCGACCAGTCCAGGCGCGGCCACCAGGCCTTTGGCGTCGATAGTATCGACGGCGACAAAACCGGCCGGGGCGGCGCCCAGGGCGATGATCTTGCAGGCTTCAATATGGATGTCGGTGACTTTATCCAGACCGGAGGTTGGATCGATAACGCGTGCGCCGAGAATGCTGAGCTTCACTGGGCGTTCTCCTGCTCGAATTGACGTTGCGCAGTCTGCCCGCTCATGGCCATGGACAGCACGGCCATACGAATCGCGATGCCATAGGTGACCTGATTGAGGATCACCGAGTGCGGGCCGTCGGCCACCGCCGACTCAATCTCCACGCCACGGTTGATCGGCCCCGGGTGCATGACGATGCAATCCGGCTTGGCCCCGGCCAGGCGCGCGGTGGTCAGGCCGAACAAGCGGTAGAACTCACCTTCGCTCGGCAGCAGGCCGCCGGTCATGCGTTCACGCTGCAGGCGCAGCATGATCACCACGTCGACGTCTTTCAGGCCTTCGGCCATGTCGGTGTAGACCTTCACGCCGTATTGCTCGATGCCGATCGGCAGCAGGGTTTTCGGCGCGATCACGCGGATGTCCGGGCAACCGAGGGTTTTCAACGCCAGCATGTTCGAGCGCGCGACCCGCGAGTGCAGGATGTCGCCGACGATGGCCACCGAGAGATTTTCGAAGCCGCCCTTGTGCCGTCGAATCGTCAGCATGTCGAGCATGCCTTGGGTCGGGTGCGCGTGACGGCCGTCGCCGCCGTTGATGATCGCCACTTGCGGGCACACATGCTCGGCGATGAAGTGCGCCGCGCCGGAATCACCGTGGCGCACGACGAACATGTCCGCGGCCATGGCTTCGAGGTTGCGCAGGGTGTCGAGCAGGGTTTCGCCCTTGCTCGCCGACGAGGTCGACACGTTCAGGGTGATCACGTCGGCTGACAGGCGCTGGGCCGCCAGTTCGAAGGTGGTGCGGGTGCGGGTGGAATTCTCGAAGAACACGTTGCACACGGTCTTGCCGCGCAGCAACGGGACCTTCTTCACCGCCCGGGCGCCGACTTCTAGGAACGAGTCGGCGGTGTCGAGGATTTCCGTCAGCAGCTCGCGGCGCAAACCGTCGAGCGAGAGGAAGTGGCGCAGCTGGCCCTGATCATTGAGCTGCAGCGGGCGCTTGGTTTCTAGAGGCGTCATCGCGAGGGGGACTCTCAATAGGGCGAATTAAAGGGCGAGGTCTTGCAGTTCGAGCTTGAGCTCCGGGCCGGAGAGCTTGACGCGCTCGTGGGCCGCCAGTGACAGGGTCGCGCCCACCACGTTCGGACGGATCGGCAGTTCACCGGCGTCGAGGTCCAGCAGGCACACCAGCGTTACGCTGGCCGGGCGGCCGTAGTCGAAGAGTTCGTTGAGGGCGGCGCGGATGGTCCGGCCGCTCATCAGCACGTCGTCGATCAGCACCAGGTGCTGGCCTTCGATCTCGAACGGCAGGGCCGAAGGGCGCACTTGCGGGTGCAGGCCGTTCTGGCTGAAGTCGTCGCGGTAGAAGGACACGTCCAGGGTGCCCAGGGGCGAATTGCTACCCAGTTCATCGAGCAAGGCCTGGGCGACCCAGACGCCGCCGGTACGGATACCGATGTAGCGCGGTTCGCTGATGCCACGGTGTTCCAGGTGTGCCTTGAGACGGATCGCCATCTGGCTGATCAGTTCGGCGGGATTGGGCAGGCTCATGGTTGCTCCTTCTTGGGCCCGAGCCCTGCCTTTGAGTCAGGCTGCGGGGTTTGGCTCGGGTTGTAGCTAAGAGAGACGCCGTGACGGCTCTTCAGGATTCAAACAGTGCGGTGTTTTCGTCGAGCCAGCCTTGCAGGAGCAGGGCGGCCGCGATGGCGTCGACCGGGTTGTCGCGGTAACTGCCTTTCTGGCCGCCACGATCACGCCGCTCGCCCTTGGCTTCGAAGGTGGTGAGGCGTTCGTCGTGGGTATAGAAGGGCAGGTTGTAGCGGCCGTTCAGGCGGCGGGCGAATTTTTCCGCGCGCAGGCACATGTCGCTCGGTGTGCCGTCCATGTTCAACGGCAAGCCGACCACCACGGCGTCGGGTTTCCACTCTTTAATCAGGGCTTCGACCTGGTTCCAGTCGGGAATGCCGTTTTGTGCCTTCAAGGTGCACAGCTCGCGGGCCTGGCCGGTAATGACCTGGCCGACCGCAACGCCGATCTGTTTGGTGCCGTAGTCGAAACCCAGGATCAACCGCAGGGCCATCAGGCGTGCCCCGCCTGGCTGGTGAGCAGGCTGAGGTTGACGCCCAGGTGCTTGGCCGCCGCTTCGAGGCGCAATTCGCTGCTGGTGTTGAACAGGATGTCGGCGTCGAACGGGCAGGTCAGCCAGGCGTTCTGGGTCAGTTCGGCTTCAAGCTGCCCGGGTTCCCAACCGGCATAGCCGAGGGCGATCAGGCTTTTGGCTGGGCCGACGCCGTCGGCGATGGCAAAGAGCACGTCCTGGGAGGTCGACAGGGACAACTCGCCTTCCAGATCAACGGTCGCCTGAAAGCTCGTGCCCGAGGGATGCAGGACAAACCCGCGATCGGTCTGCACCGGGCCGCCAGTAAAGATCGGCACATGCTGGCAGAGCATCGGCGGTTCGATATCGGGGCGCAGTTGCTCGAGAATATCGGCCAGGTTCAGGTCCTGCGGACGGTTGACCACGAGCCCCATGGCACCATTGGCCGTGTGCTCGACGATGTAGGTCAAGGTGTGCGCAAAGTTCGGGTCGACCATGTGCGGCATGGCGATCAGGAAGTGATGCTTGAGGTAGCTGGGGCTGACGTTCTTCATGAGCGCTAGTGTGGCGTTGGAGGGGCGAACTGACAAGCTGGGGATGCACAGGAAATGCCGTAAATACCCGCAAACAACTGGACCCCTGTGGGAGCGGGCTTGCCCGCGATGGCGGCGGTACATTCAAAAATTCTGGTGTCTGACACACCGCTATCGCGGGCAAGCCCGCTCCCACAGGGATTTTTGGGGTGTCAGTTACTGGAGAGTCTGTCCCCGCGCGCAAACTTCCAGGTGCGGATGATTTCCAGCCGGTCGATGTCCGACAAGTCCCCGGTAAACGGCGAAAACGGTGCCGCCAGCCTGACGATCCGCTGCGCCGCCTGATCCAGCAGCGGTTGCCCGGAAGACTCCAGCACCAGCACTTCATACAGCGAGCCATCGCGGTTGATCGAGACCATCAGGCGCAAATTGCCGTAGATCTGTTTGCGCCGCGCTTCTTCGGGGTAATTGAGGTTGCCGATGCGCTCGACCTTCTTGCGCCATTCGTCTTTGTACCAGGCGCCCTTGTCGCGCATGGTCGACGCCGCGCTCAGACGGTGGATGCGCGGGCGTTTGGCGTACAGCTGTTGTTCGCTGGCCAGTTCCGCTTCCAGGCTGGCGATGTCGCTGGACAGCTGTTCGGCGTCGAAGGTCGGCGCCGCCACGGCAGGTTTGTTGACGGGCTTGGGCTCTTCGGTTTTAGCGGTGGCTTTTTTCGGCTTCGGTGCGACAGTCGTCACGGCAGCCTTGGGCGCGGCTTCCTGCACTTCAGGCTTGGCGGCCGGCGGTGGCGTGACTTTCTGCACCTTGTTGTCCTGGAAGGGCGCGACCTCGGTGGTCTTGGGAATCGCCTTTTTATCCAGGGTGCCGCTGCCTTGCTGATTTTCCTGAGCGAGGAAATCGGCTTTTTCAGGCTTCTTTTCACTTTTGAACGTGGCGAGGGTGATTTCCAGGGTCCTGCTGATCTGCTTGGGTTCGACCATGGTAAAGCCGACGCCCAACAGCAAGGCCAAGTGAATCAGCGCCGCGAGAAACAGGGTAAAACCGAGGCGATCGGCCGGGCGCACGCCACGATGGGCGAGTTCAGCGGGCAGATCGGACGGCAGGGTCATAACAAGGAAACCAACATCGCGTTTTCACAGGCCGCGCATGATAACGCAATGTTGGTTTGGCTTATCAACGAGCCTTGAGCTTCTGATCGATGGCATCCATCAGCATCCCGCCAATATCGGTGCCGAACGCGTTATCAATCTCGCGAATGCAGGTCGGGCTGGTGACGTTGATTTCGGTCAGGTGTTCGCCGATCACATCGAGGCCGACAAACAGCAGGCCCTTTTCACGCAGGGTCGGGCCGACTTGTGCGGCGATCCAGCGATCCTTTTCGGTCAGCGGGCGCGCTTCGCCACGGCCACCGGCGGCGAGGTTGCCACGGGTTTCGCCGGCCGCCGGAATCCGCGCCAGGCAGTAATCCACCGGCTCGCCGTCGATCATCAGGATGCGTTTGTCGCCATCCTTGATCGCCGGCAGGTAGGCCTGGCCCATGATCTGTTGCGCGCCGAGCGCGGTCAGGGTTTCGAGAATCACCGACAGGTTTGGATCGCCCGCGCGGTGACGGAAGATCGAGGTGCCGCCCATGCCGTCCAGCGGCTTGAGGATCACGTCGCCGTGCTTGGCGGCGAACTCGCGCAGCACGTCGGCGCGGCGGCTGACCACGGTCGGCGGGGTGCACTGCGGGAACAGCGTGGCGAACAGTTTTTCGTTGCAGTCACGCAGGCTTTGCGGCTTGTTGACCACCAGCACGCCGGCGCGCTCGGCTTGTTCCAGCAGGTACGTGGAGTAAACGAACTCCATGTCGAACGGCGGATCCTTGCGCATCAGGATCACGTCCAGATCGCTCAGCAACGCGTCGGTTTCAGCTTCCAGTTCGAACCATTTTTCCGGGTTGGCGAACACTTTCAGCGGACGCATCCGCGCCCGGGCTTCACCTTCGCCCTGGTACAAATCGCGCTGTTCCATATAGAACAGTTCCCAGCCGCGCTTCTGAGCGGCCAGCAGCATGGCCAGCGAGCTATCCTTTTTATAGGAAATGCTGGCAATAGGATCCATGACAATCCCGACGCGAACGCTCATGGGTTTTTCCTCGAAATTGGGGTGGCTAAATAGCTATCAAAAAGTGGCGTCAGAGTGGCGCTGAGTGTGTTCCCGGTCAAGGAAAAACCACCTCGAAGGTCCCCCGATAGATTGGACATGGAGACTGTGCTAAAAAGACTGCCAAGTTGTACTGGCCCTTGAGTATCAAGGGTTTCGAGCCGCCGTTAACCGGCAAACGGACAAATTGTTTCGCAAAGGCGACGGTAGAGCATTTATGGAACAGCATTCCAGCGCCTTGAAGGTCATGGTGATCGACGATTCGAAGACGATTCGCCGCACCGCCGAAACGCTGTTGAAGAATGTGGGGTGTGAAGTCATCACAGCCATCGATGGTTTCGATGCGCTGGCGAAGATTGCCGACCATCATCCCGGCATTATCTTTGTCGACATCATGATGCCGCGTCTGGATGGCTATCAGACCTGCGCTTTAATCAAGAACAACAGTGCGTTCAAGTCCACGCCAGTGATTATGCTGTCGTCCAAGGACGGGCTGTTCGACAAGGCCAAGGGGCGCATCGTCGGCTCCGACCAGTTTTTGACCAAGCCTTTCAGCAAGGAAGAACTGCTGAACGCGATCCAGGCCCATGTACCGGGCTTCGCCGCCGTTTTGCCGCAGTAGGACACGCACAGTGACGCTCGGCCAGCGGGCCCGGCGTCGACAAGAATGGGGAAGACCATGGCACGTATTCTGATCGTCGATGATTCGCCGACTGAAATGTACAAACTGACCGGCATGCTGGAAAAGCACGGTCATGAAGTGTTGAAAGCCGAAAACGGCGCCGACGGCGTAGCCCTGGCCCGCCAGGAAAAACCTGACGCGGTGCTGATGGACATCGTCATGCCCGGCCTCAACGGCTTCCAGGCGACCCGACAGTTGACCAAAGACCCGGAAACCGGGCACATCCCGGTGATCATCATCACCACCAAGGATCAGGAAACCGACAAAGTCTGGGGCACGCGCCAGGGCGCCAAGGACTACCTGACCAAACCGGTCGACGAAGAAACCCTGATCAAGACCTTGAACAACGTGCTGGCCGGTTGATCGTCCGGCCATGACCGAGTCGCTGACCGCCTTCGAACTGCTCCTGCAGATCGACCAGCGCTGTCGTCTGCTGGCGGCGGACTTGCCGTCCCAGCCGACCCGGCAGGACAGCTGGAGCGGCATCGGTTTTCGCTTGGGCGAACACTGGTACGTCGCGCCCATGGGCGAAGTCAGCGAAGTGTTGCATGAGCCGCGTTTCACCCAGCTGCCGGGGGTCAAACCCTGGGTCAAGGGCGTGGCCAACCTGCGCGGGCGGCTGCTGCCGATCATGGACCTGTGCGGTTTCTTTGGTCATGAGCTGTCGGCGGTGCGCAAGCAGCGGCGGGTGTTGGTGGTTGAGCATGAAGACGTGTTTGCCGGGCTGATGGTCGATGAAGTCTTCGGCCTCCAGCACTTTGCCCAGGACAGTCTTGAACCCATGGAGACGCTGAGCGGCCCGATGGCACCGTTCATCAAAGGCCGGTTCCAGCGTGAGCAGAGCTGGCAAGTGTTCAGCCCGTTTGCGTTGGTGCAATCACAAAGCTTTATGCATGTCGCCATTTAGCGGGCGTATCGCGGCCCTTGTGGGAGCGGGCTTGCCCGCGATGAACGATAACGCGGTGCAACTGTAATTCCGCGGCGCCTGAATCGCGGGCAAGCCCGCTCCCACAGGATTGAGCTGTATTAGGCGAGGACCGATGATAAAAGCAAAAACAGGCAAGCCAGAAGGGTCGCGCAGCCGTTCGCAGATCATCGTGCTGTTCATCGCGCTGATCGTCTTCATCATGCTGCTGTTCGCCAACTTCGCTTACCTCAACACCCAGGCCACGTACGACAAACAGTACATCGCCCACGCCGGTGAGCTGCGCGTGCTATCCCAGCGCATTGCCAAGAACGCCACGGAAGCCGCTGCCGGCAAAGCGGCGGCGTTCAAGTTGCTGAGCGATGCGCGCAATGATTTTGCCCAGCGCTGGGGTTATCTGAAGAAGGGCGACCCGTCCACGGGCCTGCCGCCGGCACCGTCCACCGTGCGCCCGGAAATGCGCGCCGTGCAGCTGGATTGGGAGCGCCTGCTGAAAAACACCGACGCGATCCTCTCCAGCGAACAGACCGTGTTGTCCTTGCATCAAGTCGCCGCGACCCTGGCCGAAACCGTGCCGCAGTTGCAGGTCGAGTACGAAAAAGTCGTCGAAATCCTCCTGCAACGCGGTGCACCGGCGGCCCAGGTGGCGATGGCCCAGCGCCAGTCGCTGCTGGCGGAACGGATTCTCGGCGCGGTGAACACCGTGTTGTCCGGTGACGAAAACTCGCAACAGGCCGCCGACGCCTTTGGGCGCGACGCCGCGCGTTTCGGCCAGGTGCTGAACGGCATGCTGCAGGGCAACACGACGCTGAAGGTCAGCCAGGTTGAAGACCGCGATGCACGCGCCCGCTTGATCGAGATTTCCGAGCTGTTCGAATTCGTCTCCGGGTCCGTGGATGAAATCCTCGAAACCTCGCCGGAGCTGTTCAAGGTTCGCGAATCGGCGAGCAACATTTTCACCCTGTCACAAACCCTGCTCGACGAAGCCTCGCACCTGGCCACCGGTTTCGAAAACCTCGCCGGCGGGCGCAATACCGACACCATTGGCGGCTACGTGCTCGGCCTGGCGGCGCTGATGTCGATCATCCTGATTGGCCTGGTGATGGTGCGCGAAACCAATCGCCAGTTACGCGAGACCGCCGAGAAGAACGAACGCAACCAGAACGCGATCATGCGCCTTCTCGACGAAATCGAAGACCTGGCCGATGGCGACCTGACCGTCACCGCCTCGGTGACCGAAGACTTCACCGGGACCATCGCCGACTCGATCAACTATTCCGTGGACCAACTGCGCGATCTGGTGGCGACCATCAACCTCACCGCCGGCCAGGTTGCCGCCGCTGTGCAGGAAACCCAGGCCACCGCCATGCACCTGGCCCAGGCCTCGGAGCATCAGGCACAACAGATTTCCGAAGCCTCCACCGCGATCAACGACATGGCCCAGTCCATCGACCAGGTGTCCGCCAACGCGGCGGAATCCTCGGCGGTGGCCGAACGTTCCGTGGAGATCGCCAACAAAGGCAATGAGGTGGTGCACAACACCATTCACGGGATGGACAATATTCGCGAGCAGATTCAAGACACGGCCAAACGCATCAAGCGCCTGGGTGAGTCTTCTCAGGAAATCGGCGACATTGTCAGCCTGATCGATGACATTGCCGATCAGACCAACATTCTCGCGCTTAACGCGGCGATCCAGGCCTCGATGGCCGGTGATGCCGGGCGCGGTTTTGCGGTAGTCGCCGACGAAGTGCAGCGGCTGGCCGAGCGCTCGTCCGCCGCGACCCGGCAGATCGAAACGCTGGTGCGGGCGATTCAGACCGACACCAACGAAGCGGTGATTTCCATGGAGCAGACCACCACCGAAGTGGTGCGCGGCGCGCGTCTGGCGCAGGATGCCGGAGTGGCCCTGGAAGAAATCGAAGGGGTATCGAAGACCCTCGCGGCGCTGATCCAGAGTATTTCCAATGCCGCGCAGCAACAGACGTCTTCGGCCGGGCAGATTTCCCTGACGATGAACGTGATCCAGCAGATCACCTCGCAGACGTCGTCGGGCTCGACCGCCACCGCCGAGAGCATCGGCAACCTGGCGAAAATGGCCAGCCAGCTGCGGCGTTCGGTGTCCGGTTTCACCTTGCCGGCCGCCAGGGCCACGGCAGCGGACAAAGCGTGAACGCCTGCGGGCGTATGATTCTTGATTGGCGTGGGGACTGGAGTGGTTATGGGTGATCGGCACGACTATGTGGCCCTCGAGTGGGTCAAAGGCGAGATTGCCGAAACACTGAAAGTGGCTCATCAGGCAATCGAAACCTTGCTCGATGACCCGCAGGCGACGCATGCCCTGAGTGAATGCCTGGCGTGCATCCATCAGGTTCACGGCAGTTTGCAGATGGTCGAGTTCTACGGCGCGGCGCTGCTCGCCGAAGAGATGGAGCAACTGGCCACCGCCTTGCAGCAGAACCGCGTCAGCCATCGCGACGAGGCGATCCACCTGTTGATGCAGGCCCTTGGGCAACTGCCGATTTACCTTGATCGGGTGCAAGGCGCCCGCCGCGACTTGCCGCTGGTGGTGCTACCGTTGATTAACGACTTGCGCAGCGCCCGTGGCGAAAGCCTGTTGTCGGAAACCAGCCTGTTCAGCCCGCAACTGCCGGAACTGCCTGCGCTGGACGAAGAATCGTTGGCGCTGCTGGAACCGGCGGAACTGCCCAATGTGCTGCGCAAGTTGCGGCAGATGCTGCAAATGGCCCTGGTCGGATTTCTGCGTGAGCAGGATAACGAGACCACTCTCGATTACCTGGCCAAGGTCTTCGCGCGCCTCGAAGGGTTGTGCGGCAACGCGCCGCTGAGCCCGTTGTGGCAAGTTGCCTCGGCGCTGGTCGAAGGCATGCGCAGTGGTTCGATTGCCAACAGTCCGGCGCTGCGCAGCTTGTTCAAGGACGCCGACAAAGAACTCAAGCGCCTGCTCGAACAGGGCATGCGTGGCATCAATCAACCGGCGCCGCCGGAGTTGCTCAAGAGTTTGCTGTTTTACATTGCCAAGGCCGAACATCCCACCGGGCAGATGCTGACCATGAAAGATCGCTACGGACTGGACGACGCGCTGCCCGACAGCGCAATGGTCGACGAAGAACGCGCACGGCTGGCGGGCCCCGACCGCGATGCCATGCGTTCGGTGTTGGCGGCGCTGTGTGAAGAATTGGTGCGGGTCAAAGAGCGCCTGGACCTGTTCGTGCGCAGCGACCGCCAGCACACCTCGGACCTGGAAAGCCTGCTGGCGCCGTTACGGCAGATCGCTGACACCTTGGCGGTGCTGGGTTTCGGCCAGCCGCGCAAGGTCATCATTGATCAATTGGCGGTGGTGTTGAGCCTTGCCCAAGGCCAGCGTGAACCCAACGATGCGATCCTCATGGACGTCGCCGGCGCCTTGCTCTACGTCGAAGCGACCCTGGCCGGCATGGTCGGCACCGTGGAGCCGGAAAGCCAGGAAGAAAGTCGCCTGCCGACCACCGACCTGACGCAGATTCACCAGATCGTTATCCGCGAAGTGCGCATCTGTCTGCAACAGGCCAAGGACATGATCGTCGACTACATCGACGCCGACTGGGACCGACAGCACTTGCAGGCATTGCCGGCGTTGCTGACCCAGGTGCGCGGGGCGCTGGCGATGATTCCGTTGAGCCGTGCGGCGAGCCTGATCGAGGCGTGCAACCACTTCATCCGCGAGCATCTGCTGCTGGAACCGGATCAGCCCGGCTGGCAGGAATTGGACAGCCTGGCCGATGTGGTCACCAGCATCGAGTATTACCTGGAACGCCTCAGCGACGACCCCGAAGCGCCCGGTGAACAGTTACTCGACGTTGCGCAGAAAAGCCTCGCCTCGCTCGGTTTTTTCCCCAGCGAACAGAACGTGCCGGTGCTTGAGGACGTGCTGAGCCCGAGTGAAGCGCAGGTCATGCAGGAGCAGCAGGCACTCGACGATCCCGAGGTCGTGCAGACGCTGGCCGAGGTGCTGGGCAGTCCCGTTCCCTCCGTCAATCCCCCCGCGCGGAACACCCCGGGCAGCCTGTTACCGCCACCGGCGGGTGAAGAACCCGTGGACGATGAGCTGCGGGAAGTCTTCCTCGAAGAGACCGACGAAGTCCTGGCGATCCTCCGGGAGTACCTGCCACGCTGGGCGGCCAATCCCGACAGTGAATCGGCCCTGAGTGAATTGCGCCGGGCCTTTCATACGCTCAAGGGCAGCGGCCGGATGGTCCGCGCCCTGGTGCTCGGCGAACTGGCCTGGACCGTGGAAAACCTGCTCAATCGCGTGCTCGAACACAGCGTCGCCCCCGGTGCTGCGGTCCAGCAATTAGTGGCTGATGCGCTGAACCTGTTGCCGGAACTGGTGGCCGAATTCGCCGCCAATGCCCAACGCCAGCGCAACGATGTCGATCAATTGGCGGCCCGCGCACACGCCTTGGCCAAGGGCGATGAGCAGGCCAGCGACGAGGACACACAAGATGTCGCGGCCCTCGATCCGCTGCTGCTGGAGATCTTCCGCAAGGAAGCCGAGACCCATTTAAACAGCCTCAACCGCTTCCTCGATCAAGCCGCCGAGCAGGTGCCGTTGCAGGCCAGCGACGAGTTGCAGCGCGCGTTGCATACCTTGAAGGGCAGCGCCTACATGGCCGGCGTGTTGCCGATTGCCGAGCTCGCGGCGTCGCTCGATCAACTGGCCCGTGAGTACAAGGCGCACCTGATTGCCCTGGACCTGGACGAAGTGGAACTGCTGCTCGAAGCCGAAGGCCTGTTCCGGCTCGGCTTGCGTCAACTCAAGACCGATCCGCTGGCCGAGATTCCCGGTGCCCACGCGTTGATCGAACGCACCCAGGCGTTGTTGGCCGAGCGCCTGCAGGCCCTGATGAGCGCGCCGCACACCGCACTGCGCACCAAGCGCGATCCGCAACTGATCAACAACTTTCTGGCCCAGGGCATGGACATCCTGCTGGACGCCGAAAGCCTGTTGCAGCGCTGGCAGCAGCACCCCGGCGAGCGTCAGGAACTCAGTGCGCTGCTGGACGAATTGACCACCCTCGGCGAAGGCGCGCACCTGGCCGATCTGCACCCGGTGGATGACCTCTGCGAAGCTTTGCTCGACCTGTACGGTGCGGTGGAAGAAAGCAGCCTGGCGGTCAGCGAGACGTTTTTCCATGAGGCACAAAGTGCCCACGAAGCGCTGATCAACATGCTCGACGAACTGGCCGCCGGCCAGGAAGTCAGCCCGCAACCGGAACGTATCCGGGCCTTGCGCGACTTGCTCGACACCAGCCTCGATCCGTCGGCCATGGGCCTGATCCGCAGCGACGGCAGCCGCACCCTGAGTATTCGCGATTTGGGCGACGCCACCGCCGAACTGGAAAACACCCTACCCCCTGTAGGCGCGAGCCTGCTCGCGATGGACGTCAACGATGACGCGTTTTCATTGGATCAGCGCGGCGCCCATGAGCCCATCGCGAGCAGGCTCGCTCCCAAAAGAGACCGCGAACTGGACGATGAAATCGTTTCGATCTTCCTCGAAGAGGCCGTGGATATTCTCGAAAGTGCGGGCCAGGCTTTGCAGCGTTGGCTGAACGACCCGGACAACGCCGCGCCGTTGTTGTCGTTGCAGCGAGATTTGCACACCCTCAAGGGCGGCGCGCGCATGGCGGAGGTCGAGCCGGTCGGCGACCTGGCCCATGAATTGGAAAGCCTCTATGAAGGTCTGGTAGACCGCCGTTACAGCCACAGCGAGGCGTTGGCGCAACTGCTGCAACAGAGCCATGACCGGCTCGCAACGTTGCTCGAACAGTTGCAGGACCAGCAGCCTTTGGGCGATCCGGGTGAGTTGATCGAAGCCATTCGAGAATTCCGCAAAGGCAATGCCAGCGCGGCTGAAACGCTCGAACCTGCACGGGTCGAGGATTCGCCGGGGCATGATCCGGAACTGCTGGAGATCTTCCTCGAAGAAGGTTTCGACATCATCGAAAACTCCGGCGCGGCGCTGCTGCGCTGGCAGGCCGAGCCGTCGAATCGTCAGGAAATGGAAACCCTGTTGCGCGATCTGCATACCCTCAAGGGCGGCGCGCGGATGGTCGAAATCGCCGCGATCGGCGACCTCGCCCACGAGCTGGAATTCCTCTACGAAGGCTTGTCGGCGGGTGTGCTGCAACCGACCGCTGCGCTGTTCGCGCTGTTGCAAAGCAGTCACGACCGACTGGCGCAGATGCTCGACGCGGCCCGCGCCGGTCAACCCATGCCACCGGCTGATCGACTGATCGACGCGATCCAGAATTTCAGCCACCCGGCGCTGCCCGAGGCGGCGGAACCGCTGGTCGCAACGGTAAAAGTCGAAACGCTTGCGCCGCAACCCGATGCCGCTGCCGACATGGTCAAGGTCTCGGCGGAACTGCTCGATGATCTGGTCAACCTGGCCGGCGAAACCTCGATTTTCCGTGGCCGCATCGAGCAACAGGTCAACGATGCTCGGGTGGCGCTGAGCGAGATGGAAACCACCATCGAGCGGATGCGCGATCAATTGCGCCGCCTCGATACTGAAACCCAGGGGCGGATTCTCAGCCGCCAGCAAGTCGACGCCGAACGCCTGGGCTACGAAGAATTCGACCCGCTGGAAATGGACCGTCACTCGCAGTTGCAGCAGCTGTCACGCGCGCTGTTCGAGTCCGCCTCCGACTTGCTCGACCTCAAGGAAACCCTCGACCGACGCAATCAGGACGCGGAAAACCTGCTGCAACAGCAGGGCCGTATCAACACTGAATTGCAGGAAGGCCTGATGCGTACGCGCATGGTGCCGTTCGAACGGATGCTGCCTCGGCTGAAACGCATTGTGCGTCAGGTCTCCAGCGAGCTGGGCAAGGACGTCGAATTCATCGTCGGCAACGCCGAAGGCGAGATGGACCGCAACGTTCTTGAACGCATGGCCGCGCCGTTGGAACACATGCTGCGCAACGCCGTGGACCATGGGCTGGAATCGGCCGAGGTGCGTATGGCTGCGGGTAAACCGGCGCAAGGGCGGATCACCCTCGACTTGTCGCGAGAGGGCGGCGACATCATTTTCGACATCCGCGACGACGGTGCCGGCGTGCCGCTGGACGCGGTACGGCGCAAGGCGATCAAGCGCGGATTGCTGGCGCCGGACAGCGACATCAGCGACCGCGACGTGCTGCAATTCATCCTGCAACCGGGGTTCTCCACCGCCGAGAAAATCACCCAGATCTCCGGGCGTGGTGTCGGCATGGACGTGGTGCACGAAGAGGTGCGGCAGCTCGGCGGCTCGATGAGCATCGACTCGGTGCCAGGGCAGGGCGTGCATTTCCGCATCCGCCTACCGTTCACCGTGTCGGTCAACCGTGCCCTGATGGTGCAGTGCGCAGAGGACCAATACGCGATCCCGCTGAACACCATCGACGGCATCGTGCGCGTGCTGCCCAACGAACTCGAAGGGCATTACCGGCTCGATCCACCGACCTATAAATACGCCGGGCAACACTATGAGCTGTGCTACCTCGGCGAACTGCTGAAAACCAGCACCCGCCCGAAATTGCTGGGCCAGAACCTGGCGTTGCCGGTGTTGCTGGTGCAGTGCAATGAACGCCACATCGCCGTGCAAGTCGACGCTATGGCCGGCACCCGCGAGATCGTGGTCAAAAGCCTCGGCCCGCAATTTGCGGCGGTGCAGGGTTTGTCCGGGGCGACGATTCTTGGTGACGGCCGGGTGGTGCTGATTCTCGATCTGCTCGCGCCGATCCGTGCCATGCAGGCGCATGTACCGCAGCGCACGACGACCCAGGATGTCGAGGTCGAGCCGCACAAACCATTGCTGGTGTTGGTGGTGGATGATTCGGTGACCGTGCGCAAGGTCACCAGCCGTTTACTGGAACGCCACGGCATGAACGTGCTGACCGCCAAGGACGGAGTCGACGCCATGCTGCTGCTCGAAGATCACACGCCGGACCTGATGCTGCTGGACATTGAAATGCCGCGCATGGACGGCTTCGAAGTCGCGACCCAGGTGCGCGCCGACGAGCGTTTGCAGCATCTGCCGATCATCATGATCACCTCACGCACCGGGCAGAAACACCGCGACCGCGCCATGGCCATCGGCGTCAACGACTACCTCGGCAAGCCGTACCAGGAATCGGTGCTGCTCGAAAGCATCGCCCTGTGGAGCAAATCCCATGCTTGAGCACCGCACCAGCAACCTCACCGGGCTGCTGCTGCCCTTGGCGGATCGCAACCTGATCCTGCCCAACGTCGCCGTTGCCGAGCTGATCGACTACCAGCCCGGCGCCTTCGACCTGGATACGCCGCCGTGGTACTTGGGCCGGGTGACGTGGCGCGACCGGCAGATTCCGCTGCTGAGTTTCGAATCGGCGTGCGGCCAGAAAATCGTCATCGGCGAGCGGGCGCGAATCGTCATTCTCAATGCCTTGGGCGGGCGGCCCGAACTGAAATTCATCGCGCTGCTGGTGCAGGGCATTCCGCGTTCGTACAAGTTGGACAGTCAGTTGAGCTATGTCGATGTGCCGTTGTGTGCGCTGGAACAGGCGGCGGTGCAGGTCGGGGATCAAGTGGCGAAGGTGCCGGATTTGTTGGCGCTGGAAGGGTTGTTGGTAAGTGCAGGGCTAGTCTGAAGGGCCTCTTCGCGGGCAATGCACATCTCGTCAACCATTACTCCAACCGTAACGATCCAACGCTGCGCTTGATTGATGCCCCCACCCAACACTCCTAAGGTGACTCCCACGACAGCGAACCCGTGGAGTGGTCATGACAACAACAATATCCCCCGACTCGCGATGGACGCGGCGGCGCAGCGAAAAGCAGCGGCGTCTCGAGTTGGTCAAAGGCTTTGCCGACGGCGTAGTGCTGCCCACCGACAAGATCGTGGCGGCGCTGGAGGCATTGATCCTGCCCGGCGACCGTGTGGTGCTGGAGGGCAATAACCAGAAGCAGGCGGATTTCCTGTCGCGCTCCCTGGCCAAGGCTGATCCCGCCAAGCTGCATGACCTGCATATGATCATGCCCAGCGTCGGACGCTCCGAGCACCTGGACCTGTTCGAGCGTGGCATCGCCCGCAAGCTCGACTTCTCCTTCGCCGGCACCCAAAGCCTGCGCATCAGCCAATTGCTCGAAGACGGCCTGCTGGAAATCGGCGCGATCCACACCTACATCGAGCTGTATGCGCGACTGGTGGTCGACCTGATCCCCAACGTCGTGCTCTCGGCGGGCTTCATGGCCGACCGCGCCGGCAACATCTACACCGGCGCGAGCACCGAAGACACCCCCGCATTGATTGAACCGGCCGCCTTCAGCGACGGCATCGTCATCGTTCAGGTCAACCAATTGGTGGATGATGTCAGCGATCTGCCTCGCGTCGACATTCCCGCGTCCTGGGTCGATTTCGTGGTGGTGGCCGACAAACCGTTCTATATCGAACCGCTGTTCACCCGCGACCCACGGCACATCAAGCCTGTGCACGTACTGATGGCGATGATGGCGATTCGCGGGATCTACGAAAAACACAACGTGCAATCCCTGAACCACGGCATCGGTTTCAACACCGCCGCCATCGAACTGATCCTGCCCACCTACGGCGAATCCCTCGGCCTCAAAGGCAAGATCTGCCGCAACTGGACCCTCAATCCGCACCCGACGCTGATCCCGGCGATTGAAAGCGGCTGGGTCGAAAGCGTGCATTGTTTCGGCACCGAGCTGGGGATGGAAAACTACATCGCCGCCCGGCCCGACGTGTTCTTCACCGGGCGCGACGGGTCGCTGCGGTCCAACCGGATGTTCTGCCAACTGGCCGGGCAGTACGCAGTGGACCTGTTCATCGGCGCGACCTTGCAGGTCGACGGCGACGGCCATTCCTCCACCGTGACCCGTGGCCGCCTCGCCGGTTTCGGGGGCGCGCCGAACATGGGCCACGACCCGCGCGGTCGCCGCCACGGCACGCCGGCCTGGCTCGACATGCGCCACACCGACGCGGCCGAACCGATGCTCGAACGCGGCAAGAAACTCGTGGTGCAAATGGTCGAGACCTTCCAGGAGGGCGGCAAACCGACCTTCGTCGAAACCCTCGACGCGGTGGACGTCGCGCGCAAAAGCGGCATGCCGCTGGCGCCGATCATGGTCTATGGCGATGACGTCACGCACCTGCTGACCGAAGAAGGCATCGCCTATCTGTACAAGGCGCGTTCGCTGGAAGAACGCCAGGCGATGATCGCTGCGGTCGCTGGCGTCACCGTCATCGGCCTGCGCCACAACCCGAAAGACACCGCGCGCATGCGCCGTGAAGGCTTGATCGCCTTGCCCGAAGACCTCGGCATCCGCCGCACCGACGCCACCCGCGAACTGCTCGCGGCGAAAAGCGTGGCGGATCTGGTCGAGTGGTCCGGTGGCCTCTACAACCCGCCCGCCAAGTTCAGGAGCTGGTAATGCACGCATTCAACCTGCAACCCAAACCTCTCTCGCTGGCCGAGCGGCTGGCGGACCTGGCAGTGGACGCGCTGATCGACGAAGCGGACCTGTCGCCGAAACCGGCACTGGTCGACCGTCGCGGCAATGGCGCCCACACCGATTTGCACCTCGGGCTGATGCACGCCTCGGCGCTGTCCCTGTGGCCTGCGTTCAAGGAAATGGCGGAAGCGGCCATTGAATTCGGCGAGGTCGGTTTGCCGCTGCGCGAAGCAGTCGGTCAGATCGGTCGTGACGGCGAACACGCGATGCTCGCCACCACCAACGGCGTGAACACCCATCGCGGGGCGATTTGGGCCTTGGGCCTGCTAGTCGCCGCCGCGGCGCTGGAACCCCAATCCAGCACCGCTGGCGCGATGACGTTGCGCGCTGCGCGCCTGGCCTTGCTCGACGACCGCTACGCACCACGTCCGCTGAGCCACGGCGCCCAAGTCGCACAACGTTACGGCGCGCGCGGTGCCCGTGAAGAAGCGCAACTCGGCTTCCCTGCGGTGATTCAACGCGCCCTGCCGCAACTCAAGCGCAGCCGCGCCGCTGGCCATGGCGAGCAGAACGCTCGGCTCGATGCGCTGCTGGCGATCATGACGAACCTGGCCGACACCTGCGTGCTCTACCGCGCTGGCGAACAAGGCCTGCAGACCATGCAACTCGGCGCCCAAGCCGTGCTCGAAGCGGGCGGCAGCGCCAGCCTTGCCGGCCGCCGTTGTTTGCATGAGCTGGATGAACAACTGATCGCATTGAATGCCTCGCCCGGCGGTGCTGCTGATTTACTCGCCGCCTGCCTGTTTATCGACCGCATCGAGTCCGGAGCTTTCTGATGGAAACCTTATCCTTTGAATTCCCCGCCGGGCAGCCGCCACGCGGCAAGACGCTGGTGGGCTGTGTCGGCTCGGGCGATCTGGAAGTGCTGATCGAACCGGGTCAGGCCGGCAAGCTGACGATCAAGGTGCAGACCTCGGTCAACGGCGCCGAACAACGCTGGCAGCATCTGTTTGCGCGGATGTTCGACGGCCAGACACCACCGGCGATGGCCATCGATATTCACGATTTCGGTGCGACGCCAGGTGTGGTGCGCTTGCGTCTGGAACAAGGCTTCGAGGAGATCGGCCATGACTGATCTTCTCAACAAGCACAGCTTCGTCGAACTCGGCGCCCGGCAACGGGCGAAAGCCTTGCTCGACCCTGGCACCTTCCGCGAACTGCTAGACCCGTTTCAACGCGTCATGTCGCCGTGGCTATTGCGCCAGGGCGTGGTGCCGCAATCCGATGACGGCGTGGTGATCGCCAAGGGCAGCATCGGTGGATTACCGGTGGTCATCGCCGCCATCGAAGGCGCGTTTCAGGGCGGCAGCCTCGGCGAAGTCGGCGGGGCGAAAATGGCCGGTGCGCTGGAACTGGCCGCCGAAGATAACCGCAACGGCATTCCGACCCGCGCCGTGTTGCTGCTGGAAACCGGTGGTGTGCGCTTGCAGGAAGCCAACCTCGGGCTGGCGGCGATTGCCGATATTCATGCGGCGATTGTCGATCTGCGCCAGTACCAGCCGGTGGTGGGTGTCGTTGCCGGCAGCGTCGGCTGCTTTGGCGGCATGTCGATTGCCGCCGGGTTGTGCAGCTATTTGCTGGTGACTCAGGAAGCGCGGCTTGGTTTGAACGGCCCGCAAGTGATCGAACAGGAAGCGGGGCTTGAGGAATACGACTCCCGCGACCGTCCTTTCATCTGGAGCCTGACCGGGGGCGAGCAGCGTTTCGCCAGTGGTTTGGCGGACCGTTATGTCGCCGATGATGTGGCGCAGATTCAGCAGCAGGTCGGCGAATTGCTCAAGCAAGGTTTGCCGGAACAACAACGCAGCCGTCAGGCTGATCTGTTCCTGCAACGGCTGGCCCGTCTGGACGCCGAGCCGCAAATTGAACCGTCAGTGGTTCGCGATCTGTATCAAGGAGAGCGCTCATGAGCACGTATTCCCTGAGAGGTTTGAACTGGTTCAACGCCTTGAGCGCTGGCGCGAAACCGGTCGAAGGTTTGCCCGCTTCCTTAAAGGTGGCTGATGGTGTGTTGGGTGATCAACCAGTTCGGTTTATTGCCGTGGTGGCTGATCCCGACAACCGTTTCGCCCGCGCCCGCAATGGCGAGGTCGGTCTGCTGGAGGGCTGGGGCCTGGCCAAGGCTGTGGACGAAGTCATCGCAACCGATCTGGATAAACCGCACAAGCGCGCCTTGATCGCCATCGTCGATGTGCCCAGTCAGGCTTACGGTCGGCGCGAAGAAGCGCTCGGGATTCATCAGGCACTGGCCAGTGCGGCAGACAGTTATGCCCGCGCCCGGTTGGCCGGTCACGCGGTGATTGGTCTGCTGGTGGGCAAGGCGATGTCCGGGGCGTTTCTCGCCCACGGTTATCAGGCCAATCGGCTGATCGCCCTGCGTGATCCGGGCGTGATGGTGCATGCGATGGGCAAGGCGTCGGCGGCGCGGGTGACCTTGCGCAGCGTCGAAGAACTCGAAGCCCTGGCCGCCAGCGTGCCGCCGATGGCGTATGACATCGACAGCTACGCCAGCCTCGGTTTGCTGTGGGAAACCTTGTCGGTGGAGCAGATCGAGCAGCCAACGGCGGCGGATTTGGCGCGAGTAACTGAGTGCCTGAGCCTGGCTGTGGCTGACGTTGTCGCTAAAGGACGTGATCTGAGCAGTCGTTTGGGGGCTGCAAACCGCGCCGCATCGAGCAAGGTTCGCCAGTTGTTGAGAGAGCAGTGGTGAACACGTATCTGGCCCACGACCTGCTCTGGGGGATGACCCCGGAGCAGTTGCCGGCGGACGCACCTTCGTGGGTGATCGAGTCGATCAGCGCGGGTCAACCGGTGGTGGTTCGGCGTGCGTTGAGCGCGCCGGATCAGATCGCGGTCGGGGTGCGTGGGCGTTTGCGTCAGCAGCGTTATGCGACGTCGATGGCGACTGCTGCGATTCAGCGTCGGGTGCGGCCGGAAGAACTTTGTCATGTCGATATCGGTCGGGATTTGCCGGCACTGCGTGCCCTGAATCACCTGCGGCCAATGCTCGACGCTTGCGGTTGGGTGTGGGGTGTCAGCGGGAGCGCCGGGTTTGAGTTGGCCAGCGGATTTGCAGCCTTGCATGAACGCAGTGATCTCGACTTGATCCTGCGTACACCGCAACCGCTGGCGCGTGCTCAGGCGCTCGACATGGTGAAATTTCTCGGCGCTACTGTCTGCCAGGTGGACCTGCAATTGCAGACGCCATTCGGCGCAGTCGCCCTGCGCGAATGGGCCAGCTCTGCACGGCGGGTTCTGCTGAAAAATGCCGCTGAAGCCTGTCTGGTGATTGATCCGTGGAACCCGCAGGAGCAAGCAGCGTGAGCAGCTTGCTGGTGTTCCCCGGCCAAGGCGCGCAGCAGCCGGGCATGCTCCATCGTTTGCCTCGGGAAACGGTGAACGAGGCCAGTGAAGTTCTCGGCGAAGATGCCTGGCTGCTGGATTCTGCCGAAGCGTTGACGTCGACGAGGGCGGTTCAGTTGTGCCTGTTGATCGCCGGCGTGGCGGCTTCACGGCAGTTGTCACTGACAGCGGATTACGTGGCCGGACTGTCCATCGGCGCCTACCCGGCAGCAGTCGCCGCCGGTGCCTTGGGTTTCAGCGATGCACTGCATCTGGTCAGCTTGCGCGGTGAACTGATGCAGCAGGCGTATCCACAGGGCTACGGCATGACCGCGATCATCGGTCTGGAGCTGGCGACGGTGGAAGGGTTGCTGGCGCAGGTTCACAGCGTCGACTCACCGGTTTACCTGGCCAACATCAACGCCGACAACCAGGTGGTGATTGCCGGTAGCGACGGGGCGATGAAAGCGGTGGCCGAGTTGGCGAAAGGTTGCGGTGCCGGACTGGCCAAGCGTCTGGCGGTCAGCGTGCCTTCGCACTGCCCGCTGCTGGACGCACCCGCCAAAACCCTGGCCGAAGCCTTCGCCAAGGTGCAACTGAACACGCCAACCACGGGTTACCTGAGCGGCAGCCGCGCCCGGCCCGTCACCCGCATCGAAGCCTTGCGCGACGACCTGGCGTTCAACATGTGCCGCGTGGTGGATTGGCGCGGCACGGTACAAAGCGCCTACGAGCGCGGCGTACGGCTACAGATCGAACTGCCGCCCGGTGCGGTGCTGACCGGGCTGGCGCGCCGGGTGTTCGAGCAGGGCACCGTGATGGCTTTCGACGGGGCGCGGCTCGACACCTTGCAGGCGCTGTTGCGTGAGGAGGGAAGCCGCTAACCCGAGACTACCGACTCAGGCCTTCGAACAACAAAAACAACATTCGACGATGCACTTTGAGGACAACAACAATGATTATTTACGGTGTGGCGCTGTTGGCGATTTGTACGCTGGCAGGGGTGATATTGGGGGACATGCTCGGCGTGTTGCTGGGTGTGCAATCAAACGTCGGCGGCGTCGGGATCGCGATGATCCTGCTGATCTGCGCGCGGTTGTGGATGCAAAAACGCGGCGGCATGACCAAGGATTGCGAGATGGGCGTCGGCTTCTGGGGCGCCATGTACATTCCGGTGGTGGTCGCCATGGCGGCGCAGCAAAACGTCGTGACCGCGCTGCACGGCGGCCCGGTAGCCGTGCTCGCGGCGATTGGTTCGGTAGTGATCTGCGGCTGCACGATTGCCCTGATCAGCCGCACCCATAAAGGCGAACCCTTGCCCGATGAACCGGCGGAAATCACCCCCGTCGGCACGCCTGTAGGAGGCCGCTGATATGTGGGATCTCATTGAAAAAGGTCTGGAACATAACGGTCTGGTCACGGCATTCGCGTTCGTCGGCGTGATCATGTGGGTATCGGTGGTGTTGTCCAAGCGCCTGACGTACGGGCGGATTCACGGCTCGGCGATTGCCATCGTCATCGGTCTGGTGTTGGCCTGGGTCGGCGGCACCATGACCGGTGGGCAGAAAGGCCTGGCGGACCTGTCGTTGTTTTCCGGCATTGGTTTGATGGGCGGCGCCATGCTGCGGGATTTTGCGATCGTCGCCACCGCGTTTGAAGTGCAGGCCACCGAAGCGAAAAAGGCCGGGTTGATCGGTGCGATTGCGCTGCTGCTTGGCACGATCCTGCCGTTCATTGTCGGCGCGAGTATTGCCTGGGCGTTCGGCTATCGCGATGCGGTGAGCATGACCACCATTGGTGCTGGCGCGGTGACGTACATTGTCGGTCCGGTGACGGGCGCGGCGATTGGCGCGAGTTCGGATGTGGTGGCGTTGTCGATTGCCACCGGGTTGATCAAGGCGATTTTCGTGATGGTGGGTACGCCGATGGCCGCGAAATGGATGGGGCTGGATAACCCGCGCTCGGCGATGGTGTTTGGTGGGTTGGCCGGCACTGTCAGTGGTGTGACCGCCGGGTTGGCGGCGACGGATCGGCGGTTGGTGCCGTATGGCGCGTTGACGGCGACGTTCCATACCGGGCTTGGGTGCTTGCTGGGACCTTCGCTGCTGTACTTCATTGTTCGCGGGATTGTCGGCTGACTTCAGATTCTGAGTTGTGTGGACTGACGCCATCGCTAGCAGGCTAGCTCCCACAGGGGGAATAGGGTTTGCACTTCCACTGTGGGAGCCAGCCTGCTGGCGATAGGCGCGACTCGGTTTCAGGCCTGGCGATTGGCGTACATCCGACACTCCGCCAGCAACGCCAGCAGATTCGGATCACGCTCCTTGGCCTTCAAAAACACCACCCCGATGTGCTGCTGCAACCGGTACTTTTCCTGCAATGGAATCAGCTTCACCCGGTTCTCATACACCGCCGCAATCCGCCCCGGCAGCAACGCATAACCCACCCCCGAGCTGACCATGCTCAGCAGGGTGAAGATGTCGTTGACCTGCATCGCCACCTTCGGCTCGAACCCCGCCTGCTTGAATACCCGATTCCCGTCCTGGTGCGTGGCGAAGCCCTGGGTCAGGGTAATGAACGTCTCGTCGCGCACCTCGGCCAGGTCGACTTCCGCGCGTAGGGCAAACTTCGAATCGGCCGGCGTGGCCAGGAAGATATCGTCGGAGAACAGCGGAATCTGCTCGCAATCCGGGTCGTTGACGCTGTCGTCGAGGGACACCAGGATCGCATCGACTTCCATGTTCTTGAGCTTGTACAACAGGTCGAAATTGGAACCGAGGATCAGGTCGATATTGAGCTCGCTGCGGCGGATCTTCAGGCCCATGATCAACTGCGGCACGGTCTTCACCGTCAGCGAATACAACGACCCCAGCTTGAAGCGTTCAGCCGAGAACCCGGCGGCTTCGCGGGTCAGGCGCACGGTTTCGACCACGTCCTGAATCAGCTTCTGTGCCCGTTCTTCCAACACATAAGCGCTTTCCAGTGGCGTCAGGTTGCGGCCTTCATGCTTGAATAGCGGGCAGCGCAGGGCGCTTTCCAGCGAGTGGATGGCCCGGTGCACGCTGACGTTGCTGGTCTGCAACTCGGCAGCGGCCCGCGCCAGGTTGCCGGTGCGCATGAATGCGAGGAACACCTCGAGTTTTTTCAGGGTCAACTCTTCATCGATCAACATGGGCCGAACTCTTATTCGAATGGCTCGATTGTGCACGCATGCAGGGAAATTTGTAGTTTGAAACATTGCACTTTCAGACTGCAGGCCTGAGCCTTACGCGATGCTGCAACGAATTTTAAGGTGAGCAACACATGTATCACGGGGAAAGATTGAATGCCTGGACGCATCTGGTCGGGGCGGTGGCGGCGTGTGTCGGTGTGGTGTGGATGCTGGTGATCGCCGGGATGGACGGCAGCCCGTGGAAGATCGTCAGCGTGGCGATTTACGGTTTCACCTTGCTGGTGCTCTACAGCGCGTCGACCGTTTACCACAGCGTGCGCGGGCGCAAGAAAGAGATCATGCAAAAGGTCGATCACTTTTCGATCTACTTGCTGATCGCCGGCAGTTACACGCCGTTCTGCCTGGTGACGTTGCGCGGGCCGTGGGGCTGGACGCTGTTCGGGATTGTCTGGGGCCTGGCGCTGATCGGCATTTTGCAAGAGATCAAGCCGCGTTCGGAAGCGCGGATTTTGTCGATCGTGATTTACGCGGTGATGGGCTGGATCGTGCTGGTGGCGGTCAAGCCGTTACTGGCGGCGCTGGGCAGTACAGGTTTTGCCTGGCTGGCGTCGGGCGGGGTGTTGTACACCGTGGGGATAATCTTTTTTGCGCTGGATCATCGGCTGCGCCATGCCCATGGGATCTGGCACCTGTTCGTGATTGCCGGGAGTTTGCTGCACTTTGTGGCGATTATGTTTTATGTCCTTTAAACCGCGTCGCGGCCAATCGCTAGCAGGCTAGCTCCCACAGGAGATCTCCAGTGAACATGAAATGGGTGAACACCCAAAATTCAATGTGGGAGCTAGCCTGCTAGCGATGGCGGCCTAGAAGTCACCCCAAAGCTGTTGGGCCACCGCAAGCGCAACAACCGGCGCGGTTTCTGTTCGCAGCACCCGAGGGCCGAGGCGGGCGGCATGGAATCCGTTTGCCTTGGCCTGCTCGACTTCAGCATCCGACAACCCACCCTCCGGACCAATCAGAAACGCCAACGTCCCCGGCTTCGCATGGCTCACCAACGGCTCCGCCACCGGGTGCAGCACCAGCTTCAATTCTGCGTCGGTCTGCTTCAACCAGTCCGCCAACAGCAGCGGCGGATGAATCACCGGCACCCGTGAACGCCCGCATTGTTCGCACGCACTGATCGCCACCTGACGCCAGTGCATCAGGCGTTTGTCGGCGCGTTCGTCCTTGAGGCGCACTTCACAGCGGTCGCTGAAGATCGGGGTGATTTCAGTCGCGCCGAGTTCGGTGGCCTTCTGAATCGCCCAGTCCATTCGCTCGCCACGGGACAGGCCCTGGCCGAGATGGATCGCCAGCGGCGACTCGACTTGCCCGGCAAAGCTTTCATCGATCTGCACCACGACGCGCTTCTTGCCGACTTCCACCAGCGTGGCGCGAAACTCCTGGCCCGAGCCGTCGAACAATTGCAGCGCATCGCCCTCGACCATGCGCAGCACGCGGCTGATGTAATGGGCCTGGGCTTCGGGCAATTCGTGTTCGCCAGTGCTCAGGGGGGCGTCGATAAAGAAGCGGGACAGTCTCATGCGGAGTCTCTGAAAAAAGTCTGAAAGTCTGGCGGCCTCATCGCGGGCAAGCCCGCTCCCACAAGATTGCACGGTACCTGTGGGAGCGGGCTTGCCCGCGATGACGGTAGTCCGGTCAGCGCTGGAACTTAGGGGAAATCAATCAACCCGGATCACGAAAACCCGGATGGAAGTCCTGTGGCACCGACACGCTGACGCTGTCACGGGTCGCGATGTCGATCCCTTCGCTGGCCACTTCCGCGAGGAAGTCGATCTGCTCCGGCGTAATGACGTAAGGCGGCAAGAAATACACCACGCTGCCCAACGGCCGAAGTAAAGCACCGCGCTCCAACGCATGCTGGAACACCTTCAAGCCGCGACGTTCCTGCCACGGATAGGCTTCCTTGGTGGCCTTGTCCTTGACCATCTCGATGGCCAGGACCATGCCGGTCTGGCGCACTTCCGAAACGTTCGGATGATCGACCAGGTGCGCGGTGGCGGTCGCCATGCGCTGGGCCAAAGCCTTGTTGTTCTCGATGACGTTGTCTTCTTCGAAGATATCCAGCGTCGCCAAGGCCGCCGCGCACGCCAGCGGATTGCCGGTGTAGCTGTGGGAATGCAGGAAGGCGCGCAGCGTCGGGTAGTCGTCGTAGAAGGCGCTGTAGACATCTTCGGTGGTGACGCAGGCCGCCAGCGGCAAATAGCCGCCTGTCAGGGCCTTGGACAAGCACAGGAAGTCCGGACGGATGCCGGCCTGTTCGCAGGCGAACATCGTCCCGGTGCGGCCGAAGCCGACGGCGATTTCGTCGTGGATCAGGTGCACGCCATAACGGTCGCAGGCTTCGCGCAGCAACTTGAGGTACACCGGGTGGTACATGCGCATGCCGCCGGCGCCCTGGATCAGCGGCTCGACAATCACCGCCGCCACGCTGTCGTGGTTCTCGGCCAGGGTCTGTTCCATGGCGGCGAACATGTTCCGCGAATGTTCTTCCCAGCTCATGCCCTCGGGCCGATGGTAGCAATCGGGGCTCGGCACTTTGATGGTGTCGAGTAGCAGCGCTTTATAGGTTTCGGTGAACAGCGGCACGTCGCCCACTGACATCGCCGCCATGGTTTCGCCGTGGTAGCTGTTGGTCAGGGTGACGAAGCGCTTCTTGTTGGGCTGGCCGCGATTGAGCCAGTAGTGAAAGCTCATTTTCAGCGCGACTTCGATGCAGGACGAGCCGTTATCGGCGTAGAAGCACCGGGTCAGGCCTTCCGGCGTCATCTTCACCAGGCGCTCGGACAACTCGATCACCGGCTGATGGCTGAAGCCGGCGAGGATCACGTGTTCCAGCTGATCGACCTGATCCTTGATGCGCTGGTTGATGCGCGGGTTGGCGTGGCCGAACACGTTGACCCACCAGGAACTGACCGCATCGAGGTAGCGTTTGCCCTCGAAGTCTTCCAGCCAGACGCCTTCACCGCGCTTGATCGGGATCAGCGGCAGTTGTTCGTGGTCTTTCATCTGGGTGCAGGGATGCCATAACACCGCGAGATCGCGTTGCATCCACTGATTATTCAGGCCCATTTTCAGTCTCCTCGAGGCGGTCCGTGACAGGCGCGGACATACAATCGCGCAAGCCTATGCAATGCGTCGCCCGGGGACAACCTATTGTGTCGTTTCAACTACTTTGTATAGGGCGATAGACGTCGCTGGCGGCCTTTTGATGGCTGACGTATTCTTCGCGGTTCTTTGAGTCGTCTGACTCGCAAAACCGCTATTTCCTCGTGTATTTTCCGGAGTTCGCTGAATGTCTGCTGGTTGGCTGCGCGCCTGTGCGCTGGTGATGTTGGGGCTGTTCAGCGTGTCTGCGCTGGCCAAGGATAAAACAGCGATCGTGATCGGCGGCGGGCTGTCAGGCCTCACGGCGGCTTACGAACTGCAGAATAAGGGCTGGCAGGTCACGCTGCTGGAAGCCAAGCCGAGCATGGGCGGGCGTTCCGGCATGGCCACCAGTGAGTGGATCGGTAACGACAAGACCCAACCGGTTTTGAACAAGTACGTCTCGACCTTCAAACTGAGCACCACGCCAGCGCCTGAGTTCGTTCGCACGCCAGGCTATCTGATCGACGGCGTGTATTACACCGCAGCCGATCTGGCGACCAAGGAGCCGGCCACCAGCGATGCGCTCAAACGCTACGAAAAGACCCTGGATGACCTGGCTCGCTCGATCGAAGACCCGCAGAACCCGGCGGCCAACAGCACGCTGCACGCATTGGACCAGATCAACGTGTCCAACTGGCTTGATCGCCTGAGTTTGCCTGCCACGGCCCGTCAATTGGTGAATCAGCAGATTCGTACCCGTTATGACGAACCTTCGCGCCTGTCGCTGTTGTACTACGCACAACAGAGCCGCGTTTACCGTGGCGTTTCCGACCGCGACCTGCGCGCTTCGCGTCTGGTCGGCGGCAGTCCGGTGCTGGCCCAGGCTTTCGTCAAGCAGCTGAAAACCATCAAGACCAGCTCCCCGGTCTCGGCCATCACCCAGGACAAGGACGGCGTGACCGTCAAAGTCGGCAGCGTTGGTTATCAGGCTGACTACGTCGTGGTTGCCGTGCCGTTGCGTGCACTGAACAAGATTGTCATGACCCCGTCCCTGGATGCCCAGCACATGGGCGCGATCAAAGGCACCAACTACGGTTGGCGCGACCAGATCATGCTGAAGTTCAAGACGCCGGTGTGGGAAAGCAAGGCGCGCATGTCCGGCGAAATCTACAGCAACACCGGCCTGGGCATGTTGTGGGTTGAGCCCGCCTTGAAAGGTGGCGCCAACGTAGTGATCAACCTGTCTGGCGACAACGCCCGCGTGATGCAGGCCTTTGGCGACAAGCAGATGGCCGATCAGGTGCTGATTCGCCTGCACGCTTTTTATCCACAGGCGCGTGGTTCGTTCACCGGTTATGAAATTCGTCGCTACAGCACCGACCCGTCGATGGGCGGCGCATACCTGGCCTTCGGCCCGGGCCAGATCAGTAAGTACTGGCGCCTGTGGGAGCGTCCGCTGCAACGTGTAGCGTTTGCTGGCGAACACACCGACACCTTGTACCCAGGCACTCTGGAAGGCGCATTGCGCACCGGTCAGCGTGCAGCGAGTCAGGTTGAAGACCTGGCGGCGGGCAAGTCGTTTGAGCCAGCGAAAGTTGTGCCGGCGGCGGCCGCTGTAGCGGCTGGCGCGGTGGCGGCGAAGAAAGGCAACTTCTTCACTAATCTGTTCGGTGGTTCGTCCGATGACGACAAGAAGCCGGAACCGGTCAAGGCACCAGAGCCAGTGGCGCCGACACCTGCTCCAACGCCGGCACCGACTCCAGCACCTGCACCGGTTGAAGCGCCGAAGCCTGTGGCCCCGGTGAAAGCCGAGCCGGCCAAGAAAGCCCCGGTGAAAAAGCCTGCTGCCAAGACCGAAGCCAAAAAAGCGCCGGCCAAAGCCCCGGCGAAGAAGGCTGAAACCGCGAAGAAACCAGCGGCAAAAACTTCTACGACCCCGGCGACGGAAACCAAAGCGCAGTAAGCTTTTGGCACTCAAAGAAACGCGGCAGACATGTCGCGTTTTTTTATGCCTGAAAGAAACCAATCACAAGAATCGAATAAATCTTGTGGCGCAGGTGTTCCATGGCTGGACTTCATTTTTTATTACACATTGGTCTTTAATCTTTCCTTAACGACTCTATTTCAGACTCTTGATCGTATTTCTCGATATTTCAAAGCGAAATTTTCCGCTTTAATTCGATAGATAACTCGATAGTCTTGGTCGCAGTTCTCACAGGATTTGGGCAATGCAGCTACGTAACTCTTCTTCCCGCTACGGTTGGGTCAGCGTCTTCATGCACTGGGGCGTGGCGCTGGCGGTCTTCGGTTTGTTCGCGCTGGGCTTGTGGATGGTCGGTCTCGACTACTACAGCACCTGGCGCAAAGACGCGCCGGAATTGCACAAGAGCATTGGCCTGGTGTTGTTGGCTGTCATGGTCCTGCGGGTGTTGTGGCGCTTTATCAGCCCGCCACCGCCGACACTGGAGACATATAGCCGCATGACGCGTCTCGGCGCCAAGTTCGGTCATTCGTTCCTGTACTTCAGCCTGTTTGCTGTGATGATTGCCGGATACCTGATTTCCACCGCAGACGGTGTCGGGATTTCGGTGTTTGGCCTGTTTGAAATTCCTGCGCTGGTTTCCGGACTACCGGACCAGGCAGACACCGCCGGTGTGATTCATCTGTATCTGGCGTGGGCGCTGGTAATTTTTTCCGGTCTCCACGCGTTGGCAGCATTGAAGCACCACTTTATCGATCGTGATGCGACCCTCAATCGAATGCTGGGCCGCAAAGCCTGAAGTTCAACCTCGACTCCAAAGGAATAGAAAGCATGTTGAAAAAAACACTCGCTGCTGTGGCAATCGGTTCGGCTCTGCTGTCCGCTAACGTGATGGCGGCTGACTACGTCGTCGACAAAGAAGGCCAGCACGCCTTCGTTGACTTCAAGATCAGCCACCTGGGCTACAGCTACATCACCGGTACCTTCAAGGATATCGACGGCAAGTTCAGCTTCGACGCTGCCAAGCCTGAAGCCAGCAAGATCGAGTTCAATGTGAACACCGCCAGCGTGTTCACCAACAACGCTGAGCGCGACAAGCACATCGCCAGCGGTGATTTCCTGAACGCGAGCAAGTTCGCCAAGGCCACGTTTGTGTCCACCAGCGTCAAATCCACCGGCAAAAACGCAGCGGGCAAAGACACGGCCGATGTGACCGGTGACCTGACGATCGCTGGCGTGACCAAGCCAGTCGTGGTCAAGGCGACTTTCCTGGGTGAAGGCAAGGATCCATGGGGCGGCTACCGTGCCGGTTTCGAAGGCACCACCAACCTCAAGCGTTCCGATTTCGGCAAGCAGAAAGACTTGGGCCCATCGTCTGACGCGGTTGAGTTGTACGTGACGTTTGAAGGTGTCAAAGCGAAGTAACCTTCGCGCCTGACCCAAAAACGCCCCCGATCTCACGATCGCGGGCGTTTTTTATTGCCAAACACAAATGGCATGGCCACCACAAATCCACTGTGGGAGCGTTGGTGAATTCAGGATTTGTGTCCGTAGCAGAAAACAAAAATGCCCCGGATCGTGAGATCAGGGGCATTTTTTAGTGCTGCGTTACATCAGCGGTTGCGGGTCAGCAACGCTGGTTTCTCGCCGCGCGGACGGCCTGGCAGTTGATCAAGTTGCTCTGGAGTCGGGAAACGATCGGTTTTCGACTCCTTGTGAATGATCTTCGGTGCCGGGCCGCGCGGGTTTTGCACGGCGGGTTCCGAACGCGGCTGGTCGTCGGCACGGGCCGGGCGACGGTTGCGCGATTCTTCGCGACGGGCCTGACCGTCACGTGGAGCGCCGTTGCGTGGACCGCTGCGTTTGGCTGGGGGAGTGCCGGTGGTGGCGCCATCGCTGCTGCGCGGACCGCTTTGACGACCCTGAGGCTTGCCGCCGGTGCGCGGAGCACCTGCACTTGCGCCAGCTGCGGCGCCTTGTGCCGGAGCACCCGGACGGCGACCACGGCCCTGAGCCGGTTTGGCTTGAGGAACGTAGTCGACGCGGTTACCGAAGTTATCGATATCGTCGTCCAGGAACTCGTCCGGAGCACGATCAGCTGCAGCGCGAGGCGCCGGGCGCTGTTGCTCGCGCGCCGGGGTGCCTTCGCGTGGCTTGTGTTCACGCGCCGGGCGATCACCACGGCCAGTGGCAGCAGGTTTTTCCTTGCCGCCCTTGTCCTTGCCTTTGTCTTTACGACCGCCGCCACCACCGGTGCCGTTCGGGCCGTCGCCGCGCGGGCCACGTGGGTTGCGCGGGTTACGCACATCCGGACGCTCGCGAACTTCTGGTTTTTCAGCTTCCACAGCGCTGGAGTCGAAGCCCATCAGGTTGCCGTCGGCAATCTTCTGCTTGGTCATGCGCTCGATGCTTTTCAGCAGTTTTTCTTCGTCCGGTGCAACCAGCGAGATCGCCTCGCCCGAACGACCGGCACGACCAGTACGGCCGATACGGTGCACGTAGTCTTCGTCGACGTTCGGCAGTTCGAAGTTGACCACGTGTGGCAACTGGTCGATGTCGAGGCCGCGCGCGGCGATGTCGGTGGCAACCAGGATGCGCACTTCGCCGGCCTTGAAGTCGGCCAGGGCTTTGGTGCGGGCGTTCTGGCTCTTGTTACCGTGGATCGCGACGGCGCTCAGGCCGTGTTTGTCCAGGTACTCGGCCAGGCGGTTGGCGCCGTGCTTGGTGCGGGTGAACACCAGGACCTGTTCCCAGGCGCCAGCGGTGATCAGGTGCGCCAGCAGCGAACGCTTGTGGTTGGCTGGCAGACGGAATACGCGCTGTTCGATACGCTCGACCGTGGTGTTCGGCGGCGTGACTTCGATGCGTTCCGGGTTGTGCAGCAGCTTGCCGGCGAGGTCGGTGATGTCTTTGGAGAAAGTCGCCGAGAACAGCAGGTTCTGACGTTTGCTCGGCAGACGAGCCAAAACCTTCTTCACGTCATGAACAAAGCCCATGTCGAGCATGCGGTCGGCTTCGTCCAGCACGAGGATTTCCACGTGGGACAAATCGACGCTGCCTTGGCCGGCGAGGTCGAGCAGGCGGCCAGGGCAGGCCACCAGCACGTCAACACCGCGGGACATGGCCTGAACCTGTGGGTTCATGCCGACGCCGCCGAAGATGCAGGCGCTGACGAATTTCAGGTCACGGGCATAGACCTTGAAGCTTTCATGCACTTGAGCCGCGAGTTCGCGAGTAGGGGTCAGGACCAGGACGCGCGGTTGGCGCGGGCCGTGACGCTGGGACTTGTCCGGGTGACCGCCTGGAAACAACCGCTCCAGGATCGGAAGGGCGAAGCCACCGGTTTTACCAGTACCTGTCTGTGCCGCAACCATCAGGTCGCGACCTTGCAACACGGCGGGAATGGCCCGCTGTTGCACCGGAGTAGGCTCGGTATAGCCCGCTGCCTCGATGGCGCGGACTAAAGCCTCGGAGAGACCGAGGGAAGCAAAGGACATGAGTAATCCTGTTTTAGTTAGGGCTTGGCCCAATGGGAGTCTTGCCTGGCGCGAATGGCGTTTATGAGGAACGCAATCCCGTCCGGTCCTGCTGGGGCTTGAAAGCTCGTCTGGAGCGCTCGCGCGGGCTGAAAAGCTGCGCTGTAGCGGGGTCGAGATGCCTTGAACAAGTCCGAGCGTCCGGGCGTGAGCCTGGCGGGAAGGCCGGAGTATAACAGAGCAATCACTGCGCGCCGCTTTCCTGCTGCTCAACGGTTTTTCCGCTGGCGGCGGTGGCCCTCGCGGCTTTGACTTCTGCCGCCGGGGCGGCGCCATAACGGGCGCTCAGTTCAGCGTAGGCGGGTTCGCGCTTGAAACGTTTGAGTTCGGCACCGAAACGTTGCACCAGCAAATCCATGCCCGCGTTGCGGCGTACCGCCAGAAACTGGCTTTGCTGGCTGATGACGATCGGGTTTTCACTGATCTTGTCACGGATGCCCAGCTCATCCAGCAAATGCTGGCCGACCCGGCGATCAGTGATCAGCAAGTCGATCCGGCCGCGCACCAGTTTGCCGAAGTTGGCTTCGTGAGTCGGTGCCGGCTCCCGCGTGAACAGGGTCGAGTCACTGAAATCCTTGCTGTAGAGATAGCCCGGAGAGGTGCCGATGGTCAGGCCTTTCAGGTCGTCCAGGGTGCGAAACGGATGGGGTCGCTCATTGGCGTAGAACATCACGAACTCGACTTCCGAAAGCGGTTCGCTGGGGTAGAGCAGGGTCGCCTCGCGCTCATCGCTGTGGAAAATATCGAGCGCGCCGTCCGCCTGACCTTGCTCAAGCATCGACAGACAGCGTTTCCATGGCAGGAATTGCCATTCCACTTCGATACCCAGGCGCTTGAAGACGATGGCCGTGGTTTCGTAGTCCAGCCCCAGTGATTTGCCGTTTTCCTCATACACGTACGGCGCCCACGGTTCTGTGACAATGCGCAATTTCTCGCCTCGAGCGGCAAAGCTCAGGCAAGTAAAAAGAAACACGGTCAGTAACTGCGCGATCAAAGGCATGGGTTGAGATTACGACGAGAAACCGGAAAGAGCCAGAAACGGGATCCAGAAGCTCTAACTCGGTGTGTTGCTGCACAATAACAGTGCGCTGAATGCAAAAGATCGCAGCCTCGTTTCACTCGACAGCGCCTACAGGGGATTGCGTACTCTGTAGGCGCTGTCGAGTGAAACGAGGCTGCGATCTCTTGATCTTGCTTCTTAGCGTGGCAACTTCAGGTTGTTCCACACCGCCAGACTCGCCTCAGCCTGGTTCAACGTGTAGAAGTGCAGCCCCGGAGCGCCACCTTGCAGCAGGCGTTCGCACATTTCGGTGATGACTTGCTCACCAAAGCCTTGAATGCTCTGGGTGTCATCGCCGTAGGCTTCCAGTTGCTTGCGGATCCAGCGCGGGATTTCCGCACCGCAGGCATCGGAGAAGCGTGCAAGCTTGCTGTAGTTGGTGATCGGCATGATCCCCGGCACGATCGGGATGTTCACGCCCATCGCCCGTACACGCTCGACGAAGTAGAAGTAGCTGTCGGCGTTGAAGAAGTACTGGGTGATCGCGCTGTCGGCGCCAGCATTGGCCTTGCGCACGAAGTTGGCGAGATCGTCTTCGAAGTTACGCGCTTGCGGATGCATCTCCGGGTAAGCGGCAACTTCGATGTGGAAATGATCGCCGGTTTCTTCACGAATGAATTCAACCAGGTCATTGGCGTGGCGCAGTTCGCCACTGGCCATGCCCATGCCCGAAGGCAGGTCGCCGCGCAGGGCGACGATACGGGTGATGCCGGCGGCCTTGTATTGAGCCAGCAAGCCGCGCAGGTCGGCCTTGCTGTCGCCAACGCACGACAAATGCGGTGCGGCAGGCACTTTGACTTCGCTTTCGAGCTGCAACACGGTGTTGAGCGTGCGATCGCGGGTCGAACCACCAGCGCCATAGGTGCAGGAGAAGAAATCGGGGTTGTACGTGGCCAGCTGACGAGCAGTGGCGAGCAGCTTTTCATGCCCAGCATCGGTCTTCGTAGGGAAGAACTCGAAGCTGTAGCGACGTTCTTGGGACATGGAGGGGCCTCCAGCGGCAAGCTGCAAGCTTCAAGCTGCAAGAGGGCGGTGCGCCGATTCTCGCGTTTGAATCTCACAGCTCACTGCTGCGTAATAGCGATGAAGAAGCAAGCCGCAAGCTTCAAATCGCAAGTAAACGAATCGCTCTTACTTGCAGCTTAAAGCTTGTAGCTCGCAGCTGCTGTTAGTAGCGATAAGCGTGCGGCTTGAACGGACCTTCGACGGTCACGCCGATGTAGTCGGCCTGGGTCTTGGTCAGTTGAGTCACGACGCCGCCGAAGCCACGGACCATTTCCAGGGCCACTTCTTCGTCGAGTTTCTTCGGCAGTACTTCAACCGTCAGGCGCTCGGCTTTCTGGGCTGGCGAGAGGTCGGCGTACTTCTGGCCGAACAGGAAGATCTGCGCCAGCACCTGGTTGGCAAACGAACCGTCCATGATGCGGCTTGGGTGGCCGGTGGCGTTACCCAGGTTAACCAGACGGCCTTCGGCCAGCAGGATCAGGTAGTCGTCGTTCTGGGCATCGAATGCGCCAGGACCGGTACGGTGGATCTTGTGAACCTGTGGCTTCACTTCTTCCCATGCCCAGTTCTTGCGCATGAAAGCGGTGTCGATTTCATTGTCGAAGTGGCCGATGTTGCAGACCACGGCGCGCTTCTTCAGGGCCTTGAGCATGTTCGAGTCGCAAACATTGACGTTACCGGTGGTGGTCACGATCAGGTCGATCTTGCCCAGCAGCGCTTTGTCGATGCTTTCTTCGGTGCCGTTGTTGATGCCGTCGATGAACGGCGAAACCAGCTCGTAGCCGTCCATGCAGGCTTGCATGGCGCAGATCGGGTCGACTTCGGAGACTTTAACGATCATGCCTTCCTGACGCAGGGACTGGGCCGAGCCCTTGCCCACGTCACCGTAACCGATGACCAGCGCTTGCTTGCCGGACAACAGGTGGTCGGTGCCGCGCTTGATTGCGTCGTTCAGGCTGTGACGGCAGCCGTACTTGTTGTCGTTCTTGCTCTTGGTCACCGAGTCGTTGACGTTGATAGCCGGGATTTTCAGCTCGCCCTTGGCCAGCATGTCCAGCAGACGGTGAACGCCGGTGGTGGTTTCTTCGGTGACGCCGTGGACGCGGTCCAGGATCGCCGGGTATTTCTTGTGCAGCAACTCGGTCAGGTCGCCGCCGTCGTCGAGGATCATGTTGGCATCCCAAGGCGCGCCATCTTTAAGGATGGTTTGCTCCAGGCACCACTCGTACTCTGCTTCGGTCTCGCCTTTCCAGGCGAAAACCGGGATGCCAGCAGCAGCGATAGCGGCAGCGGCCTGGTCCTGAGTCGAGAAAATGTTGCAGGACGACCAACGCACTTCGGCACCCAGGGCAACCAGGGTTTCGATCAGCACGGCAGTCTGAATGGTCATGTGGATGCAGCCGAGGATCTTCGCGCCTTTGAGCGGTTGCTCGGCGGAGTACTTGCGGCGCAGACCCATCAGGGCCGGCATTTCGGATTCGGCGATGATGGTTTCGCGACGGCCCCAGGCAGCCAGGGACATGTCGGCGACTTTGTAATCGTTAAAATCAGCAGGCGTGATAACAGCGCTCATGATGAGCCTCCATTCGTAATGTATGCGAATGGGCGCCGTTGTGCGTTTAGAGTCTGATCGATGACAACCAGGCAACGCCCCATCCGAGCCTGACAGGTCGAACCTGCTGCAGCGCCCCTCGGACAGGTGGCGGGAAAACGGTATCAGGTGGCCCGCATGACCAGTTTTTTCAGCTCAACTTCGGCGCCATAAGCCCAGATCCTGCGTTGCTGTTCCTCGCCATAGCTGGCTATGACTCGTCACAGCGCCTTGGCTCTGGACTTCTGGCATCCGAATTTGAGCTGAAAAAACTGGTCTTGCGGGCCACGTGAAGATGACCGTTCTGAAACGGTGGCGATTATAGCGGGCTATTCTTATCTTCCAAAGCCTTTCTGTTGATCAATGTCTGAACGGTAATCGAGACCATAGTCGATGCTTAATAGAGCTCTAGGTCAGGCTCTGCCATGATGCCCACCATCATTCGGCAAGACGCTCAGGAGTGAATATGAATTTCCACACCCGCAAATGGGTAAAACCCGAAGACCTCAACCCCAACGGCACGCTGTTTGGCGGCAGTCTGTTGCGCTGGCTCGACGAAGAAGCGGCGATCTACGCCATCGTCCAGCTGGGCAATCAGCGCGTGGTCACCAAGTACATTTCCGAAATCAACTTCGTCAGCGCCTCGCGTCAGGGCGACATCATCGAACTGGGCATCACTGCCACCGAGTTCGGTCGCACCTCGATCACCCTCAAGTGCGAAGTGCGTAACAAGATCACCCGCAAAAGCATCCTGACGGTGGACAAGATTGTCTTCGTCAATCTGGGTGAAGACGGCTTGCCGGCGCCACATGGCCAGACCGAGATCAAGTACGTCAAAGACCAGTTCAAGGATGATGTTATCCACGAGTGAGATCGGCGCTGCGCCCTTCGCGAACAAGCCCGCTCCCACATTTGATCTCGGTCGCACACAAATTCTGCGTCCACTGGAGATCAAATGTAGGAGCGGGCTTGCTCGCGAAAGCGGTCTACCCGTCAACGATGATTTGGCGGACCACTGAACAGCGCCGAACCCCACGTGTCGTACCTACATGACACGCCACAGGTTCAGGAGCTTTATGGACACGCAAAAAGACGGCAAGACCCCGGACCTTTCGCCTAAAGAGCAGCACGAGGTCGACAAAAGCCAGCCTCCACGTGCCGCGGTATTGCACGAAATCATCCGCACCCAAGGCGATCAGGAACTCGAGCGCACTGTCGCCGCATTGTGGTGGTCGGCATTGGCCGCGGGCCTGACCATGGGGCTTTCGCTGATGGCCATGGGGCTGCTCAACTCCCGCCTGCCAGATGGCGAAGGTTTCAAAGTGATCGCCAGTTTCGGTTACTGCGCGGGTTTTCTCGCGGTGATCCTCGCCCGCCAGCAACTGTTCACCGAAAACACCCTGACCGCCGTGCTGCCGATCATGAGCAAACCCACGCTGGGTAACTTCGGCCGATTGCTGCGCTTATGGTCGGTGGTGCTGGTGGGCAACCTCTGCGGCACGTTAATGGTGGCGTATGTGATGCTGAATCTGCCGATATTCGACAGCAAGACCGACCTGGCCTTCCTCGATATCGGGCGCAAGATCATGGAAAACGACGCCAGCCAAATGTTCGCCAAAGGCATCGTCTCGGGCTGGATGATCGCGACCATGGTCTGGATGATTCCATCCATGGAGAGCGCCAAGATGTGGATCATCATCCTCATCACCTACCTGATGGCGCTGGGGGATTTCACTCACATCGTGGTCGGTTCGGCCGAGGTCTCGTATCTGGTGTTTGCCGGCGAGTTGCCGTGGAAGGATTTCTGGCTGGTGTTCGCCGGTCCGACGCTGGTGGGGAACATCGTCGGCGGCAGTTTTATCTTCGCGTTGATCAGTCATGCGCAGATTCGCAGTGAGTCCGGCCCTCCAAAAGACAAGGGAAGCGAAGCGCAGTCGGCGTCTGACAAACATTAGCCGGGCGAGGCATCAACGCTCGCCCGACCGAACGTAGTGTTTATCAGCCAGGAATCAACCATGCACGGGCTTGATCAACGGTTGTCGAATTGAAAGGACGCGACGAATTCGGGAAGCTCCGCGAGACGTACTGATCGACAATCCGATGGAGTACCGCGTTGTAATCCTCGGCGCTCGTGGATTCTCGCAGGTCAGCGATGGCCTCCTTTAACAGCTTGATGTTCGAATCAGGCTGGTCAAGACGATACACGGACGGATAGATCACTTCGCGAATGAAATTTTCGCTCTTGGTGGTGATGTCGCGGGCGCCCATTTCTTTGATCGCTTCGGTCAGGACCGCAGACTTTGGCCCTGTTGCTCCGGAATCCATGCGCTTGACTGCTTGAAGCAGCTCCATGTAATCCGGGACGTTTCCATGATTGAGTTTTTTTGCCAGCCACTCGGCTTTTCCCGGTGTGTCGCCGAGCTGATCCAGAGTATCGATGGCTTTACGCATCTCTGTGGTGAGTGACAGCGAGCCCTTGGTGGTGGCTTTGGCATCAATCAAGGCGTGTTTTAAATCGGTCATCGCTTGTTTAGCTTGCCGCCGGAAGGCGATGGCCGCTTCACTTGCTGGATCGTTCTTCAACTCAAGCACCGCTGCGTCGTACTGTCGATCATCAAGGGCGAGCAATGCACCGCCGATGGAGTTAAAGGTGAACGTTTCTCTGTTTTCGATGCGACTTTTCAGGTGATCGTGCACTGCACTTTGGAGTTTTTGCTGCAGGTGGTTTTTGTCCTCCATCGGCATACTGAAATTAACGGTGCCTTTTATCGTGCCGGTAAAGTTGCCGCGTTCGGTCTTTAGAGGAACGATGACCGTACTCTTTTCAAACGCTTTGATGCCATCGGCTTCTTGTGCGTCTCGAGCCGAGTAGGCGACGCCGACAAACTTGTCGGCCATCGCAGAGGAGAGTGTTCCGCGATCATTTTTTTTGCTGCCATTCTCGCTCTGGAATTTGAGAATCAACTGATCGCTTTCGGGAATTATGCTCATCGGAAATTGAGGCTCGTAAAGCTCCATGACCGGTGTGTTGAGCATGATCCCACCGTCCTGAAATGCAGTCCGCTCTCCATCAGCCTGAAAAGCCAATCCTTGTTCCGAAGGCTTTTGAAAGACCACAGGCAACGAACCTGAAATATGGGCTGCGACCGCCACGTCCATGTCGGGGGTCAGGCTGGCATTGAGCACCACCATCTGCGGTCGATCGTCGAACATGGCCGTGCCGGTAATGTGCAGTTGCTTGATTTCAGGGATGCCCTTGCTTAGCTTCTCCAGATCGCCGAAGGTCACAAAATTCCTGTTCAGTATTTCCTTGACCTGATCTTCAACCTTTTCAGGTAACGCTCGTTGTGGATCATTACGGGCATGGTTGAAACGCGCCAGAATTGACTCAATCATCTTTTCGCGGATCAGGGTTTCCAGCGGCATGGCTTTGGTTTGCAGGCGAGGCATCAGGTCGAACAGCAACCTCCCGATGTCACCCGCCTTTCCCGGGACTTTCGCGGCGCCTTTGCCCATGACGGAGCTGGCGTGTTGCAGGGGTCCCAGCACCTTGTTCTGACTGTCGAGCAGTGAAACGAGGTTGGTCTCGTCCGACATCTTGTCGAAGCCTGCGTGGTCCATGCCGCTGGCCAGAAACGCCGCAGAAATAGCGCCGGCGGAAGAGCCGGAGATGCTGCGGATCTTGTCCAGTGCCTGATTCTCCTCCAGCGCTTTCACCATCCCGGAGAAGGCGACGCCCTTGGCGCCACCGCCGCTGAGTACCAGTCGCTCGATGTCGGGGCGCTTGAGTTCGATTTCGACCACGCCGTTATCTTTGTAACGGCGGATAGTCATGTCTCGATCAGTCAATGAGTCCGCAAGCGTTTCGAGCTTACCTTGACCTGTCTCCATTGACCCCTTCATGAAATCACCCCAGTCATGGTCTATCGGACCTGACGTTGATCTCTGTGAAGTGTCCGTCGGGGTCGATGACCTGTATGAGGATGTTGGGATGTTGCCAATAGGGGTCATGAGTGCCTCTTCCTGTGAGCGCGTGTGCGGAAGCTGCACTTTAAAAGAATCGAGGGCATGGGAGATCGCTGCGTATCAATTGGGAACACAAGCGCAGAGACGGTTGGTGCGGGGCTTGGTCATGAGCTGAAAGGCTCTGTTTAGAGCCTTTCAGTCGGGTGTCAGGTCGTCCGTCGAGCGGCCTGAAGAAAATTCACACAACGGGCGTCCTGAATGACTCGACGTTCAGGATCGTTTTTCTGACTGGCTATCAGCCGGACACATTGACCGTTGCCACACCGCGACGTTGCAGGTAGATGAACAGCAACGCAGCCAGCACCGTAAACCCGCTGACCAGCGCGCCGGTCCAGGGCAAGTCTGCGAGATCCGCGCCGCTGGCGACCACTAGCCCACCAATCCACGCCCCCGCCGCATTGCCGAGGTTGAACGCGCTTTGGTTCAACGTCGATCCAAGGTTCGGTGCTTCATGGGCCTGATCAATGATCAGCAGTTGCAGGATCGGGCACAGCGCGAAGGCAAAAATCCCCCACAACACCAGCGTAATCGCCGCCGGGATCACCGAGTGACTGGTCTGTGTAAACGCGGCCAGCACGACCAGCACCGCCAGCGCCATGCCCACCAGCGAAGGCAGTAAACGGCTGTCAGCCAACCGACCACCGAGCATGCTGCCTGCCGTCAAACCCACGCCGAACAACAGCAGCATGATCGTCACGCCGTGGGGGCTGACACCGGTGATGTCTTGCAGGATCGGCGCGATGTAGGTGAACACGCTGAACAGACTGGTCGAGGCCAATACGCTCATGCCCAGGGCCAGCAGCACATTGACCTTGCCCAGCACTTTGAACTCGCTGGCCAGGTTGGCCTTGTCCATGGCGATGTCCTTTGGCAGCCAGACCCATTGCGCGATGGCGGCAATCACGCCGATCACCGACACCGCCCAGAATGTCGAGCGCCAGCCGGCGTATTGCCCGAGCGCGGTGCCCAATGGCACGCCGAGCACGTTGGCCAGCGTCAAGCCGGTGAACATCATGGCAATCGCCTGGGCCCGTTTGTTCGGTGCGACCAATCCGGCGGCGACCACCGAGCCGATGCCGAAGAACGCGCCATGGCAGAGCGCGGTGATCACGCGCGCGGCCATCAGCGTGGCGTAATTCGGCGCGAGGGCGCAGAGGATGTTGCCGAGGATGAACATCAGCGTCATGCCCAGCAACGTGGCTTTGCGCGGCATGTTGGCGGTGCCGACCGCGAGGATCGGTGCGCCGAACACCACGCCCAGGGCGTAGCCGGTGATCAACAGGCCGGCGTCGGGGATACTCACGGCAAGGTCGCGGGCGACATCGGGAAGCAAGCCCATGATGACGAATTCAGTGGTGCCGATGCCGAACGCGGCAACGGCGAGGGCAAGCAAGGCGAGTGGCATGCGCAAGGTCTCTGTCGGTAGTCTTGACGCTTTGATCAGGCATACGCATGCCGATGGCCGTTCTCGAAGAGAGCGGGCAGGCAGAAATTATTGGAATTAGTCTGTGCGCAACTGAGTGCGGCGTGGTCGCTTGCAGTATAAACAGCTGCTGACATATGGCGAATCAATTCTCTATCCCCGATCCTACAGGGGGGGTGGACAACAAAGGGAGTGTGCCGTGCTTGCGACGGCTTTGGTGTTAGTGGCGGCGCTGTTGCACGCGGCGTGGAATACCCTGATCAAGTTCAGTGCCGAGCGGCTGTTGGTGGTGGCCTGCATGGACAGTGTGGCGATGTTGTTTGTCGCCGTGATGCTGCCCTTCGTGGCGCTGCCGCCACTGGATATCTGGCCGTGGATTCTGGCGTCGGCAGCGTTCGAGTTGCTCTACCGCTATCTGTTGATCCAGGCGTATCGGGTCGGCGACCTCGGTCTGGTCTATCCGCTGATGCGTGGTTTGTCGCCGTTGGTGGTGCTGGCGCTGACGCTTATCTTTGCCGGGGAAGTACTGACGAATCAGCAGATCTTCGGGATTCTGCTGATCCCGTTCGGCATGCTTTGCCTGCTGTGGCAGGGCGGGGGCGGTGCGCGTTTGCCGTGGTCGATGCTGCCGGTGGTGGCGCTGATCGGCTTGTGCATCGGTTGCTACACCTTCATCGATGGCCAGGCGTTGCGGCGCTGGTCTCATCCGCTGGATTACCTGGTCTGGGTCACGCTGCTCAGTGCCTGGCCGTTTCCGTTATTGGCGCTGGTGCGCAAGCGCCCGGCGTTCATGCTGTTCTGGCGTGAGCAGTGGCGACTGGGATTGGCGGTCGGGTTTTGTGTGTTGTTCAGCTACGCTCTGGTGCTGTGGGCCATGCAGCTGGGCTCGATAGCCGAAGCGGCGGCATTGCGCGAGATCAGCGTGATCCTGGTGGTGCTGTTTGGCATGCGCTACCTGAAAGAACCTTTTGGCCGGCCACGGCTCTTAGCCTGTGGGCTGGTGCTGATTGGCATGCTGGTAATGAAATTCTGACTGTTCTGAAACGTGAAAAAAGGACTGCTTTATGACGGTTGCTCTGTGGTGCATTTTGATCGCGATTGTCCTGCCCTATATCTGCACGGGCATCGCCAGGGCCTGTGGCGGGTTCAGGCCGAAAGACAACCATGACCCCCGTGACTTTCTCGAGTCACTGAATGGTGTGGGCCGGCGCGCGTATGCGGCGCACCTGAACAGTTTCGAAGTGACTCCCGCGTTCGCGGCTGCGGTGATTGTCGCGCACCTGGCCGGCAATGCCGAACTGGTGACGATCAATGTGCTGTCGGTGTTGTTCATCACCAGTCGGTTGCTGTACATCATTTGCTACCTGGCGGACTGGGCGATGTTGCGGTCGCTGGTGTGGTTGGTGGGATTGGGGTTGATCGTCAGTTTCTTTGTGGTTTCTGTCTGACAGTACTTCGGTGTTTTTGCGGGCCTCTTCGCGAGCAAGCCCGCTCCCACATTGGATTTGTATACGCCGCAGAATAAATGTGGGAGCGGGCTTGCTCGCGAAAGCTATCGATCAGTCTCCGCACAACTCAAGGATTGGCTTTAGCCGCATCGGCAACCTGCGGCACTTGCGGCAGCGCCGCGCCTTTAGGCCACAGCATCCAGATTTGCCCCTGCTGTTTCATATCACCGGCCAATTGCCCGGCCGCTTCGCCGGTGCCCCAGAACAAGTCCGCACGCACTTCGCCGGCAATCGCGCCGCCAGTATCCTGAGCAGCCACCGGGCGTACCAGCGCGGTGCCGTCCGGTTTGGTGGTCGATAGCCACAACAGACTGCCCAGCGGAATCACCTTGCGGTCCACCGCCGCGCTGTAACCGGCCGTCAGTGGCACATTCAGCGAGCCACGAGGCCCTTCGTTGCTGTCCGGGTTACGGGTGAAAAACACGTAGCTGGGGTTGCTGCCAAGCAGTTCCGGGATTCGCGCCGGATTGGCCTTGGCCCAGGTGCTGATCGCGCCCATGGTCACGTCTTCTTTCTTCAGCTCACCTTGCTCAACCAGCCAACGGCCGATCGGTCGATACGGATGGCCGTTCTGGTCGGCATACGCAATACGCAACTGGCGGCCATCGTCGAGCTGGATGCGGCCCGAACCCTGGATTTGCAGAAATTGCAGGTTCATCGGATCGGTCAGCCAGGCCACGACCGGTGCCTTGACCCCTTTGGTTTCGATGGTGGCCGCATCGTCGTACGGCTTGAGCACGCGGCCTTCGAGTCGCCCGCGCAGGCGTTTGCCCTTGAGTTCCGGATAGAGGCTGTCCAGGGAGACGATGATCATGTCTTCGGGGACGCCGTACACCGGAATGTTCGCCACTGCGGTTTGGGTCAGGCTGCCGGGGTAGACCGGTTCGTAGTAACCGGTGATCAGGCCGTTGGGGTTGTCATTGGCGGCGCGCAGGCCATAGACGTCGAGATTCTGCTTGAGGAACCCGCGAATCTCGTTGGCGGTTTGCGGCACGTTGGCGGAAGCCGCGCAGGTCGAGCCCCAGACCGGATCGGCCTTGAGTCGGGTGCAGGCGCTGCGCCACGAGCCGAAGCCGGCGACGAGGTCGTTGTCGGACACGCTCGGAAGCGCTTCCCACGTGGCGCTGGAGTAAGTGGCCAGTGCGTGGGTTTTCGGCTTGGTGTTATCGCCACCGGTGCAGCCCGCGAGCACGGCCACCATCGGAAGGGTCCAGGCCAGGCTGTGGCGCCATGCCTTGTAACGGCTGTTCATGGAGTAATTCCTTTGCCGGTTGCCTGAGTGCTCCATGCGCTCAAACAACCCGTATTGATAATAGGGCTATTGGTCTTTGCCGATGACACGAGGATACTGGCCGCCGTTCCCGTGACCTGAAGCCACCATGACTCTTAAAAGACTTTCTGTTGTATTGCTGGCCTGTGTGACCTTGTCCGCTTGCGGTGGTGTCGACCCTGACTCGCCGCTGGGTCAACGCAAGGCGATTTTCAAGCAAATGCTCAAGACCGGTGAAGACCTGGGCGGCATGTTGCGTGGCCGCATTCCGTTCGACGGTCCGAAATTCGCTGACGGCGCGGTGAAGCTCGATGCGCTGTCCCGTGAACCGTGGAAACATTTTCCGCAGGTGCGCGAAGAAGATCACACCAGCGCCAAGAGCGATGTCTGGCAGAAGCAGGAACGCTTCCAGGAAATGGCTCGCACCCTTGAAACCGCCACCGGTGAATTGGTGGTTGCCAGCAAGGTTCAACCCTACAAGGCCAGTAACCTGGGCCCGGCGGTACAGAAGGTCGAAGATGCGTGCAGCGCGTGCCATAAAGAGTTTCGGGATCATTGATTAGCAGTATTCTGGCTGATGTCGATCGTTCCCATGCTCTGCGTGGGAATACAGCCCGTGACGCTCTGCGTCACTGGACGCAGAGCGTCCCTTGAAGCATTCCCACGCGGAGCATGGGAACGATCAAGATCCTTGGTTTTCACCTCTTCTTACTTGTCCAGCTCATCCAGCGCGTCCTGCAATTCCTTGCGGGACTCGGCCAGTTTGTCTTTGCGCTTGTTGATTCTCTCGGGATCGCCTTTTTTCATCGCCTTGTCGAGATCAGCCTGACGCTTGCTCACTTCGTGCTTGGCATCGAGCACCTTGTTTTCCCGTTCTTTCTTCAGGGAGGCGTCGGTGCAGTGGGCGGTGACTTCGCTGAGTGCGGTTTCCAGGCCGGCCTGTTGATCGGCGTTACCGTGGGATTTGGCCAGTTCGATCTGGTTGATGATGCCCTGTTTCTTGGCGGCGCAGCCGGTCAGCCCCGGCGCTTCTTCGCCGGCCATCAGTGGAGCGGCCATCACGCTGCAAAGCGTCAACAAGGCGAGCGGTAGAAATTTCATAAAAGCTCCATGTGAAAAAGCGATCGTGGCGATGGGGTGTTTGAGCCCGGCGGCACTCTTGGGTTCCCGGGTTGGCGGGCATCGTCGTTGGCTAAAAACCGTCGATCCCGGCGACCCGTAATGTTTCGCTCAAGGCCAGTACCTGCGGGTCGCGGAAAAATGCGCTCAATTGTGCCGCACGTCCGGGACCGATACCGGCTTCGGCCTGCCATTGTCCGGTGGTTCGCTGCGCCAACGCCTGCCATGAATCGGCGAGGCGTGCCTGCCCGGTCGGTGGTAGGCCCAGGGCCTTGAGCCAGCGGGTGAAAGGGCGTTGGCGGGCGTTGTTGAAACTGTTCAACAGGCGAGCACTGCTGCGCTCGCCGAAGCCGTCAATGTTAGCAAGCTCTTGGGCATCGAGGGTCAACCAATCCAGCAGGCCATTCAGGCGGCCTGTTTCGAGAAGTTTCTCCCAGGTACCCGGGCCGAGGTGGGGCAAGGCCAGTCCCTGCTTGCCACTGAGCCAGGTCAGGCGCGCCAGAAATTGACTCTCGCATCCCGGTGTCGGCTGCCAGCAACTCAACTGATGAAAGTCCGCTGCCAGCGGCACCTCCATTTCAGGGCGCTCGGTGCTGCGCAGTACGACGCCATCCAGTCTGGGAATGGTCAGGCCCGCGAGGCTGATGGACACCTGATCGCCGGGGCGGATGTCCAATTCTTCCCAGCGCCGCAGTGAGCTGACGCTGACCCGCTTGATCTGCCGGTCATCCAGTTGCACTGGCGTCAGATCCAGCACCGGGGTAATTCGCCCGGTCCGTCCAATCTTGAAGTGAACCTTGCGCACCTCGGCCAGCGCCTGGGCAAACGGGTATTTCCAGGCGACGCTCCAATAAGGTGGTTTCGCCTGCCAGCGTTCGGCGGGCGGGCGTTGATCCTGGCGCAGGACAATGCCATCGCTGGTGAAGGGCAGGGGAGCGCGATGCCAGTGCTCGCGCCAGCGTTCGGCGTCGGCAAATGCCTTGATCGGCTGACTGTAGGGCGCGGTGCTCGGGAAACCCAGTTCATCCAGCACCGCCACGCGGGCGGACAAGCTGGCCGGGCCTTGGGGCCAGTCCCAGACGAACAGGCCGATCCCTTCGGCTTGTTCGATGCTCAATATCTTGCGGGCCATCAAGCCAGCGACGGTGGCGCGGGCATTGAGGCTGCCGGCCTTGGCTTGAATGTGCTCGGTCAGGCGCCAATAGAGTTCGCCTTGCAACAACAGGTCCAGCGGTTGTGGCAGGTGTTGAGGGATGGCGGCGATCTGACGCGCCGAGGCCGTCCAGTCCTGGCCGTTCATTCCGTCCCCGCGACTGATGGCTTGAGTCAGTAGGCCTTTGCGGTAAATCAGTGTCACCGCCACGCCGTCGACTTTGGGTTGGACCCAGATGTCAGTGCGGTCACGCAGCCAGTTTTCGACGGCACGACCATCACGAAGCTTTTCCAGGCCGGTATGGGCGATGGGGTGGGGAATCTTGCCGCCCGCGGTGCGCAAGGGGTCTGCGAGTGGGCCTGAGTTGAAACAGTGATGCCATTCGATCAGGCGGGCGCGGGACTGATCGTAGAGTTCATCGGTGACCAATGAGCGGCCCTGGCGATGATAGTTGTCGTCCCAGAGATCGATCTGTTTTTGCAGCGCGGTGGTTTCGTTCAGCGCTCGTGCAGGGGGCCAGTCGGGGCATTCGGTGGCGTTGGTGGTCAGGCAGGCAAAGGTCAGCAGGAGACCGAAAAACAGGTGCAGGATGGTGAGCATTGTGAGCGTCCTTGCTCAGGGAGATGCTTGAAGGCTAGTCAGTATTTTCAGGGGAGGCAGGTGGGTGTTTTGCTTGGTGTTTCTGATGGTGACTGGGCTGGCGCCATCGCGAGCAGGCTCGCTCCCACAGTGGAATGCGGTCAACTGTGGGAGCGGGTCTGCTCGCGACGCGGTCTGAAGTGAAGACAATAAAAAGCCCCGCACGGCGAACCATGCGGGGCTTTGGGTGCCGCCGGGAAAGTCTTACAGGCCCGCAGCAGAACGCAGAGCGTCGACGCGGTCGGTTTTTTCCCAGGTGAACGTGGTGAACGTATCGTCGCCAACGGTCTTGGTTTGCGGGGTGCGACCGAAGTGGCCATACGCCGCGGTTTCCTGGTACATCGGGTGCAGCAGGTCGAGCATGGTGGTGATTGCGTACGGACGCAGGTCGAACACTTCGCGGACCAGGTTGATGATTTTCTCATCGCTGATCTTGCCGGTGCCGAAGGTGTTCAACGAAATCGACGTAGGCTGGGCCACACCGATCGCGTAGGAAACCTGAATCTCGCAACGCTCGGCCAGGCCGGCAGCGACGATGTTCTTGGCCACGTAACGACCGGCGTAGGCGGCCGAACGGTCAACCTTCGATGGATCTTTGCCGGAGAACGCACCGCCACCGTGACGCGCCATGCCGCCGTAGGTGTCGACGATGATCTTGCGACCGGTCAGGCCGCAGTCGCCCACCGGGCCGCCGATGATGAACTGGCCAGTCGGGTTGATGTGGAACTGGGTGTCCTTGTGCAGCAGTTCGGCAGGCAGTACATGCTTGACGATCAGCTCCATCACGCCTTCGCGCAGGTCTTTGTAAGACACTTCAGGGTTGTGCTGGGTCGACAGGACAACGGCGTCGATGCCGACCACCTTGCCATTTTCGTAACGGCAGGTGACCTGGGACTTGGCATCCGGACGCAGCCACGGCAGCAGGCCGGATTTGCGGGCTTCAGCCTGACGCTGCACCAACTGGTGAGAGAAGGTGATCGGCGCGGGCATCAGCACGTCGGTTTCGTTGCTGGCGTAGCCGAACATCAGGCCCTGGTCACCGGCACCCTGATCTTCAGGCTTGGCACGGTCGACACCCTGGTTGATGTCCGGGGACTGCTTGCCGATGATATTCATCACGCCGCAGGTCGCACCGTCGAAGCCGACGTCGGAGCTGGTGTAGCCGATGTCGGTGATCACGTCACGAACGATCTGCTCCAGGTCAACCCAGGCCGAGGTGGTGACTTCGCCAGCGATGATCGCCACACCCGTTTTCACCAGCGTCTCGCACGCCACGCGGGCGAACTTGTCTTCAGCAATGATTGCGTCCAGCACTGCGTCGGAAATCTGGTCGGCGATTTTATCCGGATGCCCTTCAGACACGGACTCGGAGGTGAAGAGGGAGTATTCGCTCATCTCGATGTTTTCCTGAAATTACCGATGGTGAGTGTCGCCAGTCGGTCGCTGAAAGTGGCGGACCTGAATCTGGAAACCATTACGTAAGCCTACATAGAGGCTTTCCCCGGGAACGAGTCCCGCAGCGGTGGCCCAACGGGCCAAATCGTCCTGTTCAAACCCCAACCAGAGATCACCGCAGGCCTCCCTGGCCCAACTCTGGTTGTGGCTGCATAAATCGGTTACCAGCAAGCTACCGCCTGATTGCAGCAAGCCGGCCATGTGTTTGAGCGCTTCGGCCGGCGCGGCAAAATGGTGCAGCACCATGTTCAGTACAACGCAATCGGCCTTGAGGCTGACGCCGTTCAGGGCGTCGGCCAGTTGCAAATTGACGTTGGTCAGCGTTTCGCGCTCGCAGACCTGGCGTGCCAGTTCGAGCATCGCCGGGCTGTTATCCAGCGCTGTCACTTGAGTGAAGCGGCGCGCCAGTTCCGGCAGGAATGCACCGTCTCCGGGGCCGACTTCAATGGCGGTGGCGCCTTCACTGAAACTCAATTTGTCGAGCAAGGCCACCACGCTTTCGCGGTATTGCGGCAGGCCGGCGATCAAGTCTTGCTGGGCGCGAAATTTCTCTGCAACCCGTGAGAAAAAGTCCTGGCTGGCCGCCGCTCGTTGCCCATGAACCTGACCAATCCGCGACTGCACATCGGCCGGCAGGGTCAGGTTGTCCACTTCCTCGAGCAGGGCCGCATGCAGCTTGCCGCCCGGCAGGTCGGTGTGGGGCAGGGCGCGACGGTAGAAAATCGCGTTGCCTTCACGGCGCGTCGCCACCAGGTCGGCCTGGGCCAATACCTTGAGGTGATGGCTCATGCCGGACTGACCGATGCCGAAGATTTGTGCCAGTTCCAGTACGCCAAACGAATCGTTGGCCAGCGCACGTAATACGTTCAGGCGCAGCGGATCACCACCGGCCTTGCACAGGGCCGACAGCTCATCGCAATCGTCATGTCGAATCGAGGGCGCGCGTAAATTCATAAGGCCAGCAGTCTAGTGACGGTCAGAAAGCATCGCAAGGGCAATATCAAAAAGTTTTGATATTGCTCGATAGATGGCACTTCTCGGCGTTAGGTTTAGTCAACAAACGAACAGCGGAAAGGTTTCACCCGTCGAATACGCTGTTAACCATTGGAAAAACGCCTTCAGATGACTATCTGTCATTGCCCCGAGGCGGGTGGGTGAGGGAAAATGCTCGCCTTTTTTCCGATTCGTTTTATTCACTCTCGATTCAATATCCGCAGGAGAACAGCGATGCCCAGCCGTCGTGAGCGTGCCAACGCCATTCGTGCCCTCAGCATGGATGCCGTGCAAAAAGCCAACAGCGGCCATCCCGGTGCCCCTATGGGTATGGCGGATATCGCCGAAGTACTTTGGCGTGACTACCTGAAGCACAACCCGAGCAATCCATCGTTCGCCGACCGTGACCGCTTCGTGCTGTCCAACGGCCACGGCTCGATGCTGATCTACTCGCTGCTGCACCTGACCGGCTACGACCTGTCTATCGAAGACCTGAAAAACTTCCGCCAACTGCACAGCCGCACCCCGGGCCACCCGGAATTCGGCTACACCCCAGGTGTTGAAACCACCACCGGTCCACTGGGCCAGGGCCTGGCCAACGCCGTGGGTTTCGCCCTGGCTGAAAAAGTCCTGGCGGCGCAGTTCAACCGTCCTGGCCATAATGTCGTCGACCACCACACCTATGTGTTCCTGGGTGATGGCTGCATGATGGAAGGCATCTCCCACGAAGTCGGCTCCCTGGCCGGCACCTTGGGCCTGGGCAAGCTGATCGCTTTCTATGATGACAACGGCATCTCCATCGACGGCGAAGTCGAAGGCTGGTTCACCGACGACACGCCGAAGCGTTTCGAAGCCTACAACTGGCAGGTGATCCGCAACGTCGACGGTCACGACCCGGAAGAAATCAAGATCGCGATCGAGACTGCACGCAAAAGCGAGCAGCCAACCCTGATCTGCTGCAAGACCACCATCGGCTTCGGTTCGCCGAACAAGCAAGGCAAGGAAGATTGCCACGGCGCCCCGTTGGGTGACGCGGAAATCGCCCTGACCCGCGCGGCGCTGAAATGGAACCACGGCCCGTTCGACATCCCGGCCGACATCTATGCCGAGTGGGATGCCAAGGAAGCCGGTCGCGCGGCCGAAGCCGAATGGGATCAGCGTTTTGCTGCCTACTCCGCTGAATTCCCTGAGCTGGCCAACGAACTGGTGCGTCGTCTGAGCGGCGAGCTGCCGGCTGACTTCGCGGAAAAAGCCTCGGCTTATATTGCTGAAGTCGCGGCCAAGGGCGAAACCATCGCCAGCCGTAAAGCCAGCCAGAACGCACTGAATGCCTACGGCCCGCTGTTGCCTGAACTGCTGGGCGGTTCCGCTGACCTCGCCGGTTCCAACCTGACCCTGTGGAAAGGTTGCAAAGGCGTGACGGCTGAAGACGCCAGCGGCAACTACATGTACTACGGCGTTCGCGAGTTCGGCATGAGCGCGATCATGAACGGCGTCACCCTGCACGGTGGTCTTGTGCCTTACGGCGCGACCTTCCTGATGTTCATGGAATACGCCCGCAACGCTGTGCGCATGGCCTCGCTGATGAAGAAGCGCGTGGTGTTCGTTTACACCCACGATTCCATCGGTCTGGGCGAAGACGGCCCGACGCACCAGCCGATCGAGCAACTGACCAGCCTGCGCAGCACGCCAAACCTCGATACCTGGCGCCCAGCCGATGCCGTTGAATCGGCCGTGTGCTGGAAGCTGGCTCTGGAACGCAAGGACGGCCCTTCGGCGCTGATCTTCTCGCGTCAGAACCTGCAGCACCAGGATCGCAACGCGCTGCAAATCGCCGACATCGCCCGTGGCGGTTACGTGTTGAAGGACTGCGACGGCGAGCCTGAGCTGATCCTGATCTCCACCGGCTCGGAAGTCGGCCTGGCGGTTCAGGCGTACGACAAGCTGACCGAGCAAGGTCGCAAGGTGCGTGTGGTTTCGATGCCGTGCACCAGCGTGTTCGATGCGCAGGACGCCGGCTACAAGCAAGCGGTCCTGCCGTTGCAGGTCAGTGCCCGTATCGCGATCGAAGCGGCTCACGCGGACTACTGGTACAAGTACGTGGGCCTGGAAGGCCGCGTGATCGGCATGACCACCTACGGCGAGTCGGCGCCTGCGCCAGCCTTGTTCGAAGAGTTCGGCTTCACCCTGGAAAACATCCTGGGTCAGGCTGAAGAGCTGCTGGAAGACTAAGTCCAGGTAATGTATTGCCTGTTCTGACGCCATCGCGGGCAAGCCCGCTCCCACAGGGATTTTTACCGTCCATGTGGGAGCGGGCTTGCCCGCGATAGCGGTAGCCAGGTCACACTGCAATGACGGATTCACCACGGTAATCGAGAACCTCATGCCTCAACCGCGTCCTTACAAAGTTGCACTCAACGGCTACGGCCGGATTGGTCGTTGCGTCTTGCGTGCGTTGTTTGAGCGAGGCGAAAAGGCCGGGTTTGAAATTGTCGCGATCAATGATCTGGCCGACATGGCCAGCATCGAATACCTGACACGCTTCGACTCCACTCACGGGCGTTTCCCCGGCGAAGTGAAGGTCGAAGGCGATTGTCTGCATATTAAGGGCGACTGCGTGAAGGTCCTGCGCAGTGCCACCCCCGAAGGCATCGATTGGGCGTCGTTGGGCGTCGATCTGGTGCTGGAGTGCTCCGGCGCTTACCACACCCGTGAAGATGGCCAGCGTTTCCTCGACGCCGGCGCGCCACGCGTGCTGTTTTCCCAGCCGATGGCCAGCGAAGCGGATGTCGACGCCACCATCGTCTACGGCGTGAACCAGGATTGCCTGACCGGCGACGAGCTGCTGGTGTCCAACGCGTCCTGCACCACCAACTGCGGCGTGCCACTGTTGCGCCTGCTGGATCAGGCCATTGGTCTGGAATACGTGTCGATCACCACCATCCACTCGGCGATGAACGACCAACCGGTAATCGATGCCTATCACCACGAAGACCTGCGTCGCACGCGTTCGGCGTTTCAGTCGGTGATTCCGGTGTCCACTGGTCTGGCGCGTGGCATCGAGCGTCTGTTGCCGGAACTTGCCGGGCGAATTCAGGCCAAAGCCGTACGAGTGCCGACGGTTAACGTGTCTTGCCTCGACATTACGATGCAGACCGTCAGCGACACCGACGCCACCGAGGTCAACCGGATTCTGCGCGAGGCCGCCACCAGCGGCCCGCTCAAAGGCCTTCTGGCTTACACCGAGCTCCCCCATGCAAGCTGTGATTTCAACCACGACCCACATTCGGCCATCGTCGATGCCAGTCAGACTCGAGTTTCCGGCCCACGGCTGGTGAACATCCTGGCCTGGTTCGACAACGAATGGGGTTTTGCCAACCGAATGCTGGACGTTGCAGAGCACTATCTGCAAACAGCCACCTCTCCAAAACAGTAGGAAATGCGACCCATGACCGTGTTGAAGATGACCGACCTCGATCTGCAAGGTAAGCGTGTACTGATCCGCGAAGACCTCAACGTCCCAGTCAAGGACGGTGTAGTCACCAGCGACGCGCGTATCCTGGCTTCGCTGCCGACCATCAAGCTGGCCCTGGAAAAAGGCGCGGCCGTGATGGTCTGCTCGCACCTTGGCCGTCCGACCGAAGGCGAGTTCTCGGCCGAGAACAGCCTCAAGCCAGTCGCTGACTACCTGAGCAAGGCCCTGGGCCGCGAAGTGCCGCTGGTCGCCGATTACCTGGGCGGCGTCGACGTCAAGGCCGGCGACATCGTGCTGTTCGAAAACGTACGCTTCAACAAAGGCGAGAAAAAGAACGCTGACGAACTGGCCCAGCAATACGCCGCCCTGTGCGACGTGTTCGTGATGGACGCCTTCGGCACCGCTCACCGCGCCGAGGGTTCAACCCACGGCGTGGCCAAGTTCGCCAAAGTCGCCGCCGCTGGCCCGCTGCTGGCCGCCGAACTGGACGCACTGGGCAAAGCCCTCGGCGCCCCGGCTCAGCCAATGGCTGCCATCGTTGCCGGCTCCAAGGTCTCGACCAAACTCGACGTGCTCAATAGCCTGAGCCAGATCTGCAATCAGTTGATCGTCGGCGGCGGCATTGCCAACACTTTCCTGGCCGCTGCCGGTCACCCGGTCGGCAAGTCCCTGTACGAACCGGACCTGCTGGACACCGCCCGCGCCATCGCCGCCAAGGTCAGCGTGCCGCTGCCGGTCGACGTGGTGGTGGCCAAGGAATTCGCTGAAAGCGCCACCGCCACCGTCAAGCTGATCGCCGACGTGGCTGCCGACGACATGATCCTGGACATCGGCCCTCAGACCGCAGCGAATTTCGCCGAGCTGTTGAAGTCGTCCAAGACCATTCTGTGGAACGGCCCGGTGGGCGTGTTCGAATTCGACCAGTTCGGTAACGGCACCAAAGTCCTGGCTCAGGCCATCGCGCAAAGCTCGGCGTTCTCGATCGCTGGCGGTGGTGACACCCTGGCGGCCATCGATAAATATGGCGTTGCTGAGCAAATCTCCTACATTTCTACCGGTGGCGGCGCGTTCCTCGAATTCGTCGAAGGCAAAGTGCTGCCAGCCGTCGAAATCCTGGAAAGCCGGGCCAAGGCCTGAGGCCGCCTATTTGACCAGGCAAAGGAGTGTTTATATGGTCAGGACCCTAGCGCTGTTGATCGTCGCGGTTTCGCTGGCGGCTTGCGGGAGCAACCCGAAAGCCAAGCCGGACCCCGCGCCGGCTGCGCCGGAGGATAAAGGCTGCTACCAGGCTGACTGGCAGGCCGAAACCAACCCGGTGCTCAACAAGCGTTCCGGGCCTGATGGCCTGGACAAATACGAGACACAGACCCCGGCCAAGGAACATGGCTGCCCTTGACGGGTCTGACTCTTTACTCAGGGCTGGCGGCGGGCGCCGTCAGTCGAGGACCACGGATGAAAGGTTTTATCGCCATTACGGCGCTGGCACTGCTGGCGGGTTGCTCGAATTTCAACCTGTTCAAGCCTGCCGAATCGACGGACAACTGGACCACCTGGACTTGCGACAGCCAGGCCAAAGTGCTCTGGCGTTATACCGACGACAGCCGTAAGGAAGTCGATGTGCGCCTCGGCGGGGCCGATCAGGTCTACCGCCTGAAGCTTGAGCCGGGCGCCGAAGGTTCGCTGTACAGCAACGACATGTTGGCGTTTCACATAAAAGGTGAGGAAGGCCTGGTGTACTGGGTCGCCACCAATGATTTGATCGGCCGCGGTTGTAAGGCGCAGTAATTGACACACCACAGATCCAATGTGGAAGCAGATCCAAATGTGGGAGCGGGCTTGCTCGCGAAAGCGGTGGGCCAGCTTGCATCAGTGCTGAATGTTGAACCGCATTCGTGAGCAAGCCCGCTCCCACAGTGGATCTGTGTAGGGACATCAGATTTTGGCAACACCGAATGAGCGGACCGGACCAACCCCCGATCTGCAATAACTTGAATAGCCGCCGCCGCTACGGCAGGCTGGCACGATTAACGACCCAAACCGGGAGAGACACACACAATGGCACTTATCAGCATGCGCCAGATGCTGGACCACGCAGCCGAGTTCGGCTACGGCGTTCCAGCCTTCAACGTCAACAACCTTGAGCAGATGCGCGCCATCATGGAAGCCGCTGACAAGACTGACTCCCCGGTGATCGTCCAGGCTTCGGCCGGTGCTCGCAAATACGCCGGTGCACCGTTCCTGCGTCACCTGATCCTGGCGGCAATCGAAGAATTCCCGCACATCCCGGTGTGCATGCACCAGGACCACGGCACCAGCCCTGACGTGTGCCAGCGCTCCATTCAACTGGGCTTCAGCTCGGTGATGATGGACGGTTCCCTGGGCGAAGACGGCAAGACGCCGACCGACTACGACTACAACATCCGCGTCACCCAACAAACCGTGGCCATGGCTCACGCCTGCGGCGTATCGGTTGAAGGCGAGCTGGGCTGCCTGGGTTCGCTGGAAACCGGCATGGCCGGTGAAGAAGACGGCATCGGCGCCGAAGGCGTTCTGGATCACAGCCAAATGCTGACCGACCCGGAAGAAGCCGCTGACTTCGTCAAACGTACCCAAGTCGATGCCCTGGCCATCGCCATCGGCACCAGCCACGGCGCGTACAAGTTCACCAAGCCGCCTACCGGCGACGTGCTGGCGATCGACCGCATCAAAGAAATCCACAAGCGCATCCCGAACACTCATCTGGTGATGCACGGTTCGTCTTCGGTGCCACAAGACTGGCTGGCGATCATCAACCAGTACGGCGGCGACATCAAAGAAACCTACGGCGTACCGGTTGAAGAAATCGTCGAAGGCATCAAGCACGGCGTGCGCAAGGTCAACATCGACACCGACCTGCGCCTGGCATCCACCGGTGCGATGCGTCGCCTGATGGCCACCAACCCGAGCGAATTCGACCCACGTAAATTCTTCGGCGCCACTGTCACTGCCATGCGCGACGTGTGCATCGCACGTTACGAAGCCTTCGGTACCGCAGGCAACGCTTCGAAGATCAAGCCGATCTCCCTGGAAGCGATGTACCAGCGTTACCTGAAAGGTGAGTTGAACGCCAAGGTCAACTAAGCCTTCAGCGTTTGAGCTGCATTAAAAAACCCGCCGAGAGGCGGGTTTTTTTGTGCGCGAACTCATTGAGCTTAACCGAAAACGTTTGTGAGTTATGGAGCCCTATATTTGTGCCATTAAAATGCTGCATCTAATTGTTGTTCCGGGTGTGGGTAGGTGCTCTACGTTGCCCGAGAACTTTAGATATCTGATGAACGTCTCTACTTCGCCATGCGTAAAACCAAGGCCGTCGGTTGGGGAACCGTAGCAAGGATTTTTTGGGTCGAGATCTAGTTCGCGCAGGGTGCCCATAATGGCTGCGTTTTTTGTGTTATGAGTTTGTTTGGTTTTTTCAAACAGTCGCTTAATGATATTGAGTTTGGCCCTGTGTTGAGCTCGATCGTAGTATCCCAATTGCTTTTATCTTCAAAGGCCGACCTCTTGCTCGCTGGGTTTTTACATGTGTACGGCGAGAACTTTCATAAGCGACTGTAGGAATGATTACTGATTGATGAGGTTTTTTTATATACGTGATTTTTGTCTTTGACAGGGTTGGGTTCTTTGCGCTAGATAGTTTGATCACTGGTCGGAGTGCCAGCGATTTAATTATCCAAGGATGAGGTTTTTTATGTGTTCTCGTAAAAATTTAAAGCAATTGATTTTTTATGTTCTTCAATCATGTTTTTTCGTTGCTATTACAGCCAATGCTGCAGACGGTGTTTTTACCGCGTCGATTGATAGCAAGGGTAACGTTATGGCGCAGTCCCCTAAGTGGATAAGCAACGTGAAGCACTACCCGCAACCAGGATTTTTTTCTGATTACGAAATAGTGCTTGAGGCAGGAGTGTTTGAACGTACTCCAGGGTTCTGTGCCGTATCTGTAACGGATCGGAGTTCTTACGATGATATTTTTTCTGCTCATGCCAAATTGGCCGGAACACCGACGCGTAGTACTGTAAAAGTTACGACTCAGTTAATAGGGGCTTCTGCGAAGGGGGCGGACACTTCAAAGAGTTTCATGCTGATGTGTGTTCGTTAGAAGAGCGTGATGTTTGAAGCGGTCTTTGTTGCGAGGGGCTTGTTCCCTCGCAACACAGTTTGCGGTCAGTGAGCGCGGAGCTATTTATCGTGATCAATATCCAGTTTGCTGAATGTTACTTTCCCGCCTTCGCTCGTATACCCGGTGTGGTCCTGCACATACACGCCGGCCTTGAAGTACAGCGGCTTGTCGCGCCAGGTCTTGCTGATGTCGGTGTCCCACTGGTAACCCGCCGCGCTGATACCCAGCGCACCGCCAGGGCTGAGGTGGATGAGGTAGTTGAATTGCTGATCCAGTTTCACCCCGGTGGCGATGGTGATGACCCGCCCTTCGCCGTCATCCGGGTGCATGCGCACCTTGGCGACGATGTTGCCGGAGGAGCTGCTGGTTTTGTATTGATACTCGAGCTTCACCAAAGGCTTCTGGCTTTGATAGGCGTGAATCTGGCCGATGACGATCTTGCCCGAACTCGGTACCTGGTTCACTGCCAGGGTGGCCCGCAGGGAGTTATCAGCCTCCGGGTACAGCCAATTGCGCAGGGTGCCGTTGCTGTAGGTTTCGCGAAGTTCGGTGCGGGGGTACTTGGCGTTTTCAGTTTTAGAGCCGGTGACCGGGGACCAGAAGAACAGGGTGCCGGTGTCGGAGTGGAAGTATTGATCCTTGAAGCCTTTCACCAGTTTTGGAGTGTCAACGGTGTACGGCGGATTGCCGACAGGAACACTCAGGTTCCAGGTTGCGAGATCGATCATAGTCAAAAGCTTCCACGTTTTTTTTTGCTGCACGCCCGTGCCAGAAGCTCTAGCACGTGCCTTGGAGGGCGGTCTTTATAAGCGTAGAAGCCGTCTTTGTTAATCCCCGTCCGGCAGATCGCTGGCGTCAACATCCTGTCGAAATGCCATCTTTCCCGGTTTTAGAGGGCTGTAGGACCGACCGTTAGTCGGCAAATGGACGCTTTGGTTAAATGATGGCTTACTGATAGCTTCTGCTTTCACAGAACCCGGTCTAGAGTGAACGTTAGTATTTGTCCGGTTTTCACGAGAAACCGGCCTGCCGCCCCGAACAAGAGAAGCAGCATGGAATGCGCGCAACCCACGCCAGCTGAAGGCAGCTCGATCCTGTTAATTGTCGACGATTACCCGGAAAACCTGACCAGCATGCGCGCGTTGTTGCAGCGCCAGGACTGGCAGGTCTTGACCGCAGGCTCGGGTTTCGAAGCGCTTAGTCTGTTACTCGAACACGATGTCGACCTGGTGCTGCTGGATGTGCAGATGCCGGGCATGGACGGATTCGAAGTGGCACGCCTGATGCGCGGCAGTCAGCGGACCCGCCTCACGCCGATCATTTTTCTCACCGCCAACGAACAGTCCCAGGCCGCCGTGATCAAGGGCTATGCCAGTGGCGCGGTGGATTACCTGTTCAAACCGTTCGACCCGCAAATTCTCAAGCCCAAAGTGCAGGCGTTGCTCGAGCATCAGCGCAATCGCCGTGCGTTGCAGCGCCTGAGCCACGATCTTGAGGTCGCGCGCGCGTTTAACGCCTCGGTGCTGGATAACGCGGCCGAAGGCATCCTGGTGGTCAACGAGGGCGGCCTGATCCGCTTTGCCAATCCGGCGATGTCGCGGCTGCTCAATGCCACGGTGCAAGACCTGCAAGGCAAGGAATTCCTGGATTTCCTGCAAAAGCCGCACATCCCGGTCTGGGCCGATTCCGAGCTGTTAGCCGGTTACAAACGCGGTGAAACCCTGCGCCTGCACGACGCCTTGCTGCGTACGGCGCCCGGCCAGCAGGTGCCGGTGGCCCTGTCGTGCGCGCCGTTGCCCGCTGAACAACATGCCATGGTGGTGACGGTGCTGGACATGTCAGTGGTGCGCCATCTGCACCAGCAACTGGAGTTCCAGGCCGTCACCGATCCGTTGACCGGGCTGCTCAACCGCCGGGGGTTCTACCAGACCGCGGAAAATCTGCTGCTGCGCGGCGATCGCTCTGACAGCGCCTGGGTGTTGCTGTACCTCGACCTCGATGGCTTCAAACGGGTCAATGATTCCCTCGGTCACGATGCCGGTGACCGGGTGCTGCGCTGGGTGTCCGAGCAGTTGAAGGCGTGCCTGCGGCCCTTCGACATTCTGGCGCGTATCGGCGGCGACGAGTTCACGGCGCTGCTGGATCTGGAGTTTCCCGAGCAGGCGGCAAAGATTGCCGAGAAGCTGATTGAGCGGGTGTCGATCTGTCAGCAGATCGATGGGCTGGATATCGCCCTGGGTGCCAGCATCGGCATCGCCACGTACCCGGATTGCGGCTCCAATCTCGACGGTTTGCTGCGGGCGTCAGACATTGCCATGTACGAAGCCAAGCGCGCCGGGCGTCAACAGTATCGCTTCTATGATCACGAAATGAACGGCCGGGCGCGCTCGCGGCTGATGCTCGAAGACAGCGTGCGCACGGCCATCGAGAACCGTGATTTCAGTCTGGTGTATCAGCCGCAGGTGGCGATTGCCGGTGGGCAGATTCGCGGGTTCGAAGCGTTGCTGCGCTGGCAGCATCCGAGCGTTGGCGATGTGCCGCCGGGGCTGTTTTTGCCGCTGCTGGAAGAGGCGCGGTTGATCAGTCGTCTGGGCAGCTGGATTTACCATCGCGGCGCCGAGCAACGCAAAGCCTGGGAAACCCTGTTTGCCGAGGATTTGGTGCTGGGCGTCAGTTTGAGCAGTACGCAATTCGGCATGCCCAACCTGGTCACCGAGTTGCGCCAGGTGCTGGAGCGTCATGGGTTGCAAGCGCGTTACCTGGAGGTCGAGGTCACAGAAGAGGCCTTGATGCAAAACCCTGAGGAAACCCGCAAACAGTTGCGTCTGCTGCGTAACCTCGGTGTGCGAGTGGCCCTGGATGACTTCGGTTCCGGGCCGTGCTCGCTGTCTCATCTGCGGGACCTGGAGCTGGACACGCTCAAGTTCGATCGGCATTTGATCGCCCGACTGCCGGAGTCTTCACGGGATGCGGCGCTGGTGCGCAATGTGATTGACCTGTGCAAACAGTACGGGATGCTGGTGATTGCCGAAGGGGTGGAAACCGTTGCGCAATACCAGTGGCTGCAAGCCAATGGCTGTGAGTATGTGCAGGGATATCTGGTGTCACGGCCGATGATGGCCGAGGACACGGGCGACTTTGTGCGGTCATTCGACTGGAGCGCGCTGGTCGGCTGAATTCGCTACACTGGCGACCTTTTCGTGACTCGTGTTGCCGCCACTAATGACCGCGTTGAAATACCTCCAGGCTTATCCCGCTACGTTGCAGGACCAGGTGCGCCAGCTGATCGCCGAGGGTCGGCTGGGCGACTACCTGAGCCAGCGTTACCCGGAAAAACACGGCGTGCAAAGCGACAAGGCGTTGTACATCTATGCGCTGGACCTCAAGCAGGAATACCTGCGCAATGCCCCGGCCATCGACAAAGTGTTGTTCGACAACCGCCTGGACCTGACCCATCGCGCCCTCGGCCTGCACACCACGATTTCCCGGGTGCAGGGTGGCAAGCTCAAGTCCAAGAAAGAAATCCGCGTGGCCTCGCTGTTCAAGGAAGCGCCGTCGGAATTTCTGAAAATGATCGTGGTGCATGAGCTGGCGCACTTCAAAGAGTCGGATCACAACAAAGCGTTCTACAAGCTGTGCGAGCACATGTTGCCGGGGTATCACCAGGTCGAGTTCGACCTGCGGGTGTACCTGACGTGGCGGGACATGCAATAGAAGATCCGGGAGCGTTTAGATGGACGTAAGCAAGACCAAAAGCAGCTTCTACCGTCGGTTGTACGTGGCGTACCTGATCGACAGCGGGCTGGCCAGCAGCGTCCCGGCGTTGACCGACGTTACGGGGATGCCCCGGCGTACGGCCCAGGACACCATCGCCGCGTTGGCGGATCTGGATATTGTGTGCGAGTTCGAGCAGGAAGAAGGTGCGCGCAATCATGCCGGGCGCTATCGGATTCGCGAGTGGGGGGCGATTGATCGGGGGTGGATCGAGCGCAATTTGCGGCAGATCAAAGCGGTGCTGGAATATCCCTGATTCCTGCGGTGACTTGGCTGACGCCATCGCGGGCAAGCCCGCTCCCACAGGTTGCGGGGTGGATTGCAAATGTGTGATTCACACGCAATCACTGTGGGAGCGGGCTTGCTCGCGAAGGGCCCTCAGGAACGACGCATTCCTATGTGCGGAATGTCATCCTCAAGAAACTCCTCACCCACCACGACAAACCCATACCGCCCGTAATACCCCTGCAAATGCGCCTGGGCCGAAAGATAGATCGGTACATCGGGCCAGCGTTTTTCCGCCTGTTTCAACGCCTGCGCCATCAACTCATGACCCAGCCCGGTGCCGCGTGCCTGAGGGGCAATGATCACCCGCCCGATCACCACGTCGCCGCCCTGCAGCTCGGGGTCGAGCAACCGCAGGTACGCCACTAGCCGATCCCCGTCCCAGGCCATCAGATGGCAGGTGTCACCTTCCAGGTCCTGGCCATCGATGTCCTGATACACGCATTTCTGCTCGACGACGAACACTTCCGCCCGTAATTGCAGAAGAACATACAGCTGCTCTTTGCCCAGATCGCTGTGGTGTTTGCAGACCCATTCGATTGTCATCTTCAGATTCCTTGAACAACGTCGCTCCGATACTAAGCGCCCAGCTGAAAGATGTCTTTATGGCAAAGAAATCTGTGACAAAGGCCAAAATGCCATCATTCATTTCTCGCGGCGTTGTCTTCTTTGTGTAATCTTCGATCACGCGCTTTGCAGTGGCTTCAATGAGCTAAGGTTAGACCGGAGTTTCGCCGGTTCGGGGGCCTTGGAGTTTAGGCTGAAAACACGCCGGGCAGCCCGCCCGCTAAGGATTTTCTAGCATGCCGCGATTGCATCGAGCCTGTGCTTTGATTGGATTGCTGTTGCTGACTCAAAGCGCGGCAGCTGAAAAGCTGCGGCTGGTGGCCGACGCCTGGCCACCCTTCACCGACGCCACGCTGGTCAATGGTGGGTTGGCGACGGACATCGTCAGCACGGCGCTGGCCCGGGCCGGCTATGCCAGTGATTTTGAACAAGTGCCCTGGGCGCGGGCACTGCTGGGCGTGGGCGAGGGGCGTTACGACGTGTTGGTCAACGCCTGGTACACCGACGAGCGCACCAAACTGGGCCAGTACTCCGGCGAATACCTGCTCAACCGCGTGCGCTTTCTCAAGCGCAAAGACGCACCGATCGAATACAACAACCTGCAGCAACTGCACACCTACCCGATCGCGGTGGTGCGCGGTTATGCCTATTCGCCGGAGTTCGATGAAGACGTCTCGCTGCAGAAAGTCCCTGTGCACAGCTTCGCGATGGCTGTGCGGATGGTCGCCGCGGATCGGGTCAAGCTGACGCTGGAAGACGAGTACGTCGCGCGTTATTACCTGGCCCGGGAGTCATCCGCGGTGCGCAATGCCGTGGAGTTCCTGCCCAAGGCGCTGAGCGAAAACAGCCTGCATATTCTGGTCAGCCTGAAGAACCCGAAGCATGAACAGATCGTCGCCGGTTTCGATCGTGAAATCGCGGCGATGAAGGTGGACGGCAGTTATGACCGGTTGATGAGGCAGCATGGGATGTGAGGTGTGGCTGATGGCCTCTTCGCGAGCAAGCCCGCGAAGAGGCCGTCCTAGCCACCTTAGATCTCAATCCTCACTCGTATCCTTGATCAAATGCGCGGCCAACGTGCGCAACGGCCCCAACTGCCGACAGATCAACCCCAACTGCGTCTGCACCAACCGCTGCCCTTCATCGATTTCATCCGGCATCTGCTCAAGCGAATTGGCCAGCGCCTCCTCCTCATCGCTTTGAATCGCAATCGGCAATTTGCTCGCCAACCCTTGGGCGATTTCGTCGATGCTGGCCGCCAGTCTCACCCCGGCACCGTCGATCAGCGACTCACGCACGTCCGGCGGAAGTTGGGTTTCCCGGTGCGCGCCCAGCCCTGACAAGTAACTGAGCAAAGTGTGCGACAGCACCAAAAAGCGGAAACCGACATCCGCTTCCTTACGGAAATGCCCAGGCTCCATCAGCATGTTGGCCAGCGTCGTCGACAGCGCCGCATCGGCGTTGTGCGCATTACGGCGGGCCAGGCGATACGCCAGGTCGTCGCTTTTGCCGGCGGCGTATTGCTGCATGATCTGGCGCAGGTAAATGCTGTTGCAGGTCAGGGTGTTGGCCAGCACTTTGTTCAGGCGTCGGCCCTGCCAGTCCGGCAGGAACAGGAACACCGCGAGGCCGGCGATCAAGCTGCCGAGCAGCGTATCGAACAGGCGTGGCAGGAACAGTCCGTAACCGTCGCCCACCTGGTTGAAGCAGAACAGCACCATCAGGGTGATCGCGGCAGTCGCCAACGTGTAGCGGGTGGTGCGGTTGATAAAGAACACCACCCCGGCCGCGATCGCGAAACACGACTGGACCAAGGGATTGGGGAACAGGTCAAACAGCGCCCAGGCCACGGTCAGGCCGATGGCGGTGCCGATGATCCGCTGGCCGAGTTTGCGCCGGGTGGCGCCGTAATTCGGCTGGCAGACAAACAGCGTGGTGAGAATGATCCAGTAGCCCTGGGACGGGTGGATCAAATGCACCATCGCGTAGCCGATGCTCAACGCCAGGGGCAAACGCAGGGCGTGGCGGAACAGCAGCGAGGTCGGCGTCAGCTGCGTGCGCACACGAATCCAGACATCCTTGAGGCTGCGTGGCGAACGGTCGAGCAGGCTGCTGTCGGTGGCGTCGGCGAGGGCGTCAGGGTTGCTGGCGTCGCTGAGCAAGCGATCGAGTGTGCCGAGGTTGGCCGCCAATGCACGCAACGAACGCAGCAAGCCGCGCCAGGCCGGGTTGCTCTGAATACGCAGGTGTTCGAGTGAGGCGTGCAAATCGCTGAGGGCTTCGGCGAAGCTCGCGTCATAGACGAACGGCTGACGCATCTGGATCGACTCGGCCAACGCTCGGCAGGCCTTGCCTTGCTGGCGCAACAGGCGCTGACAGCGGAACATCACGTCGCTGTGGAAGAACGCATCGGCCAGGGCGTTGTAAGGGTAGTGCGAGGAACTGGCGCGCTCGTGGATGTCCTGGGCCAGGAAGTACAGCTTGAGGTAACGGCTGACTTTCGAGCCCGGCCGACCGTTACCGACCCGGTGCAGGATGATTTCCTTGGCGACGTTCAGGGCCGCCACGACTCGACCGTTCTGCTGGGCCAGTTCGAGACGACGCGCTTCCACGTCCATCTGCCGGATCGGCTCGAACAGTGACGATTTCAGCTTCAGGTAAAACCCCAGTTCACGGAACAACCGCGCCAGGCTCTGCTGCACCGGCTGGTTGGAAAACAGCGCCTGCCACAACACCGAGAGCAAGCCGTACCAGGTGGCGCCGGCCACCAGCAGCACCGGCTCGTGCCAGAAATCGGTGACCGCGCCGCCGCGCTGGTCCACGCCGATCATGGTGTAGACCGACAGAATCAACGTCGCCGAGGCAATTGCGCCATAGCGTTCGCCGAGGGCGCCGAGCATGGTCAGGCAGAAGGCGGCCAGGGCGAAGGCGATGATGAACAGAACAGGGTAGGGGAACAGCAATTCGACCGACAGCGCGGCGACCATGAAGCACACCAGCGTGACCGCCAGTGCGTTGAGGCGGCCTTGCCAACTGTCGTCGGTCTCGGCCAGGGCGCTGGCGATAATCCCGAGGAACAGCGGGATCAGCAGCCCCATTTCATCCTGATACCAACACAGCGCCATGCTGCCGGTCAGGGCGATGAACACCCGCACGCTGTAGCTGAATTTATCCAACGCCCAGAGGCGGCGCAGAGACTGACTGAATGAGGTCGATGACATGAAGTGCGAAGGCCTTCCGAGGCAATGCCGCTAAATTGAGCCAGTAATGACGTCGACGCAATGGCGCCGATCACATCTGACAGCAAAATCTGTTCCTTTGAGCTTTTGTGCCGAACTCAATTTCCAGGGTCGGCAAAAAAACCTGTGGGAGCTGGCCTGCCAGCGATGAGGTCGGTACATCCAACATCATCGTTGAATGTCGAACCGCCATCGCTGGCAGGCCAGCTCCCACAGGGATTGCATTTCATATTGAACAATCTTGGTCAGACGTATTGCGCAGCCGCGTAACCCGAGGCCCAGGCCCACTGGAAATTGAAGCCGCCCAGATGCCCGGTCACATCGAGCACTTCGCCGATGAAGTACAGGCCGGGGCTTTTCAGCGATTCCATGGTCTTGGACGAGACTTCGTGGGTATCAACGCCACCCAGGGTCACTTCGGCGGTGCGATAGCCTTCGGTGCCGGCCGGCACGACTTTCCAGCTCGCCAGTTTTTCGGCAACGTCCGCCAGTTCCGCGTGGGTGTACTGCTTCATCGGTTTGGAAACGAACCAGTTATCCGCCAGCAGATTGGCCATCTTCTTGGTGAAGATTTCGCCGAGCAGGGTTTTCAGCTCACTGTTGGGGCGTTCTGCCTGCTGCTGTTGCAGCCAGCTCGGCACGTCGTGGTCCGGCATCAGGTTGATTTCGACCGTGTCGCCGGATTCCCAGAACGAAGAAATCTGCAAAATCGCCGGACCACTGAGGCCGCGGTGAGTGAACAGGATGTTCTCGCGGAAACTCTGCTCGTTGCAGCTCACCAGGCAATCCACCGAGGTGCCCGACAGCTCGGTGCAAAGCTCCTTGAGCTGATCGGTGATGGTGAACGGCACAAGTCCGGCGCGGGTCGGCAGCAAGTCGTGGCCGAACTGCTTGGCCACCTGATAGCCGAAACCGGTCGCACCCAGGGTCGGGATCGACAGGCCGCCGGTAGCGATCACCAGGGATTCGCAGGTGATCTGGCCGAGCGTGGTGTCCAGCAGGTAACCGCTTTCGAGCTTTTCGATGGTTTGGATCGAGGTGTCCAGGTGCAGGCTGACGCCGACCTGATCGCACTCGTTGAGCAGCATCTCGAGGATGTCGCTGGATTTGTTATCGCAGAACAACTGGCCGAGTTTTTTCTCGTGGTACGGCACGCCGTGCTTGGCGACCATGCCGATGAAATCCCACTGGGTGTAGCGCGCCAGTGCGGATTTGCAGAAGTGTTCGTTCTGCGAGAGAAAATTGCCCGGTTCGGTGTACATGTTGGTGAAATTGCAGCGGCCACCGCCCGACATCAGGATTTTCTTGCCGGCCTTGTTGGCGTGGTCGAGCAACATCACCTTGCGCCCGCGCCCGGCGGCGGTCAGCGCACACATCAACCCGGCGGCGCCAGCGCCAATGATCACGACTTCGGTAGAGCGCAAAACGGTGTCCTCTTGATGTCTCACCACAAAACAAATGTGGGAGCGGGCTTGCCCGCGATGGCGAACTGACAGACAACATGATGTTGAATGTGCTGGCCTCATCGCGGGCAAGCCCGCTCCCACAGGGGATGTGCGCGGTTCCTACAGGATACGTACGCGCAGCGAGCGGCCTTTGATCTTGCCGTCGTTCAGGCGCTGCAAGGCCTGCTTGGCGATGCCGCGTTCCACGGCCACATACGCCTGGAAATCGAAGATTGCGATCTTGCCGACCTGCGCGCCCGGAATACCGGCGTCGCCGGTCAGTGCGCCCAGAATGTCGCCCGGACGCACCTTGTCTTTACGGCCAGCGCCGATGCACAACGTGCTCATGGCCGGCAGCAGCGGAGCTCCGCCCTTGGACGTGAGGTTGTCCACCAGATCCCAGTTCAACGGCGACTTCTGCAGTAGCTCGATGGCTTGGGCGCGGTGCGCTTCGGACGGCGCGACCAGGCTGATGGCGATGCCTTTCTCACCGGCGCGGCCGGTACGGCCCACACGGTGAATGTGGATTTCCGAGTCACGGGCCAGTTCGACGTTGATCACCATGTCCAGCGCATCGATGTCCAGACCGCGAGCGGCGACGTCGGTGGCGACCAGTACCGAGGTACTGCGATTGGAGAACATGGCCAGCACTTGATCGCGATCACGCTGTTCCAGATCGCCATGCAGGCCGACGGCAGAGATGCCTTTGGACGTCAGGTGATCGACGGTTTCCTGAACCTGCTGCTTGGTGAAGCAGAACGCCACGCAGGAGGCAGGGCGGAAGTGGCCAAGCACCTTGGTCACAGCGCTCATGCGGTCATCCGGGGAGATTTCGTAGAAACGCTGCTCGATCTGCGTGTCGTCATGGAACGCCTCGGCTTTCACGATCTGAGGGTTGCGCATGAACTTGGCCGCCAGTTGCTTGATGCCCGACGGGTACGTGGCGGAGAACAGCAGGGTCTGGCGACGTTCCGGCGTCTGGGCGATGATTTCTTCGATCGAGTCGTAGAAACCCATGTCGAGCATGCGGTCCGCTTCGTCGAGGATCAGTGTGTTCAGGCCATGGAGCACCAGCGAACCTTTGCGCAAATGCTGCTGAATACGGCCCGGGGTGCCGACGATGATGTGCGCGCCGTGCTCCAGGGAGCCGATCTGTGGGCCGAAGGACACGCCGCCGCACAAGGTCAGGATCTTGATGTTGTCTTCGGCGCGGGCCAGACGACGCAGTTCCTTGGCGACCTGGTCCGCGAGTTCGCGAGTCGGGCAAATGACCAGCGCCTGGCAACCGAAGAAGCGCGGATTGATCGGGTTCAGCAGGCCGATACCGAAGGCGGCGGTCTTGCCGCTGCCGGTCTTGGCTTGCGCGATCAGGTCCATCCCCTTGAGGATCACCGGCAAGCTTTGCGCCTGGATCGGCGTCATCTGGGCATAACCGAGGGAGTCGAGGTTAGCCAGCATGGCGGCGGACAGCGGCAAAGTATTAAAAGCGGTGGCGATGGTGGTCACGGGACTGGCCTGCAAAACAAAATGTCGCGCAGTGTATCAGTCCCACGCACTCCACCTGCAAATTCTAGACGAGTAGCCCTGTAGCAGCTGCCGAGGCACGAGGCTGCGTTGGGTTGCGAAGCGGCCCCCGAAGGGCGGTCCTGCGGACACGCAACGCAGCCTCGTGCCTCGGCAGCTGCTACAGGTCAGTGTTCTATGTCGTGTTCGCGGCTGACCACTCGTCGGCCATCGTTGGGTGAAAGCTGCGAGAAGATCGTGGCAGCCAGCATCGCCATGATTCCGACCGTCACAAAGGTCAGTTGGAACGCGCCAAGAACCGTGTCAACGCCATCGTTTCCGACTTCTGCCGTGAAGCCGCCGAGCAGCGCACCGGCGCAGGCTACACCGAGGCTCAAGGACAATTGCGCGACCACCGACAGCAAACTGTTGCCGCTGCTGGCGCTGGCGTCGTCGAGGTCGATCAGGGTCACGGTGTTCATCGCGGTGAATTGCAAGGAGTTGATCGCGCCCAGAATCGATAGCATGACCAGCAGCAACCAGTACGGCGTCTGCTCGTTGACCAGGCCCATGCTCGCCAACATCAGCCCCAACGCCAAGGTGTTGCCGGTCAGCACGATGCGATAGCCCAGCCGCTCGATCAGCGGTCGCGCCACCGACTTGGCAACCATCGCCGCCGCCGCCAGTGGCAACATGCTCATCCCGGCCTGGGATGGCGAATAACCCAGGGCCACTTGCAGCAGCAACGGCACGAGGAACGGCAGGGCACCGCTGCCCAAGCGAGCGAACAGATTGCCGAGGATGCCCACGGCGAAGGTTCGGGTCTTGAACAGCGATGGCGCGAACAGCGGATTATCGATGTGCCCGGCCCGCAGCCAATAAGCCGCCAGACAGGCCATGCCACCGAACAGCAGCAACATCACGCGCAAGTGCGGCAGGTGCAATTCGCCGAGGCCTTCCATGGCAATGGTGATCAACACCATCGCCGCACCGAACAGCAAAAAGCCCAGGCTGTCGAAACGCGTACGTTCGGTGCCGCGCAGGTCGGGGATGAATTTCCACACGGCGTAGCAACCGACGGCGCCTACCGGCAGGTTGATCAGGAAGATCCAGTGCCAGGTCAGGTATTCCACCATCCAGCCGCCCATGGTCGGGCCGATCAACGGGCCGAGCAGGCCGGGAATGGTGATGAAACCCATGATCCGCACCAGTTCCGAACGCGGGTAGGCACGCAGCACCACGAGTCGCCCGACAGGCAGCATCAAGGCACCGCCGAGGCCCTGGATCACTCGGGCACCGATCAGCGTGCTCAGGGTGCTCGACAGCGCGCACAACAACGAACCGATGCTGAACAACAGAATCGCGCTGAAGAAGATTTTCTTGGTGCCGAAACGGTCGGCGATCCAGCCTGAGGCCGGGATCAGCAGCGCGACGGTGAGCATGTAGGCGATGATGACCCCTTGCATGCGCAACGGATCTTCCGCCAAGTCTCGGGCCATGGCGGGCAGGGCGGTGTTGAGGATCGTCCCGTCGAGGGACTGCATGAAGAACGCAATGGCGACGACCCACGGCACCCAGCGGGCGGTGACAGCGTCGAGAGGCGGGCGGTTGGGCATGGGACCTCATGTCAGTGTGGGTCAGGTAGTCCGTGGTGACTTCTTCGCGGGCAAGCCTCGCTCCTACAAAGGCAGCGCAAAACCTGTAGGAGCGAGGCTTGCCCGCGAAGCTTTTACAGCGTCAAAGTGAGTTGGCTGATCAGCGCCCCCGGCAACAACGCCGACGCCGTCGCTCGCTGGCTGTACGTGCTGGCCGACAGCAGCAATTCCCGCTCCTCGGTCAACGCTTCCAGCTTCGAACCAAGCAAACTGTAGGCGCTGTCATCAAAGCGCATGGTGCTCACCGGTGCCTGAATCTCGCCGTTCTCGACCCAGAACGTCGCGAACCGCGTCATGCCGGTCAGGCGCGCCGCCGGTTGGTCCGAGTAGTTCAGGTACCAGAGGTTGCTGATGTACAGTCCGGTGCCCAGTTGCTTGAGGATTTCAGCCTCGGGCAGTACGCCAGCTGCCATGTTCAGCGCGCTGGGCATTTCACCACCGCTGGCACCGTTGGCCGTCAGGCCATATTCCGCTGCACTGCGCGAGCTGACCATTTGCGCACCGGCCTTACCTTCGACGATCAACCCCAGATCACTGCGTGGATAACCTTCACCGGAAAACGCCGGGCTCAGGGAGCCGCTGACCTTTTCATCGACCGAGACCAGCGCGCTGAACGAACTGTCGCCACCGTAGAGCTTCTGCAACGGGCTGCCTTTGCTGGCGATCGATTGCGCTGAAAAACCGCCCCAGCCGAGCATGTCCATGATTTCGCCCATGGCCGCTGGTGCCAGGTAAGCGCGGTACTGACCGGGTGCCAGGGTGCGCAACGGCCGACCGAGAAACGCCAATTGCTCGCGGGCCTGCTGGAAGCGTTTGGCGAAGCCTTCGCTGTTCCAATCCTGACCGGCGTAACTGGCTTTCACCGCTTGGCCGTTTTCATGGAACAGGCTGAAGTCGAAGTTAAAGCTGTTGGCCTGATGCCAGCCGAACGCACCGGAGGAACTGGCAAAGCCACGACTGATCGGACCGGCCGCGTAGAAACCCACCAGGTCCAGTCCTTCGGCGGCCTGGGTGATTTCAGTAACGACCTGCTCGGTATCCGGCAGCGGATGTTCCTGCACGTTCTTGCTCTGCCAGTCGTTGTGATTCAGCAACAGGTACGGGTCCTGAGGCAGCAGCGGCAAGGTTTCGCGCAACTGTTGCAGCCCTTCAGCCAGACGATGAACATCGACTTCAGCCTCACCGGAGAGGGTTATTTCGAGGTCGGCATGGCGACCCTCATCGATCAGTTTGAAACCAATGCTCGCCTGCTGCACCTGCCCGGCCTGACGCACCTTGGCGTGGTTGAAACGCACGAAGGCCGACGACTCGGCGGCGTAGCTGAGGGTGAATTGTTCCGGCTCGCGAATCGCTTCGCGCAGCCAATTGACCAAGGCTTTGAACGACTCGGCCTGACTTTTCGACGTGCTCATCAGGCATCTCCCCCAAACACATCCACATGGCTGAACACACAGGCCGGCGAGGCATGGCCGACGCGGATCACCTGATTCGGTTCGCCCTTGCCGCAGTTCGGCGTGCCGAGGACCTTGAAGGTGCTGGCGCCGCCGACGGCGCTGAGGCTTTTCCAGAAGTGCGCGGAAATCGCCCGGTAATTGGGGTTTTTCACCACGCCCTTGAGTTCACCGTTTTCGATCAACTGGCCCCACTCGCAGCCGAACTGGAATTTGTTGCGCGCATCATCGATGGACCACGAGCGGTTGGTGCTCATCAAAATGCCGTTCTCGATCCCACCGATCAGTTGCTCCAGCGGTTGATCGCCGGGCTCGATGTTCAGGTTGGCCATGCGGTCGATCGGCGGGCGATTCCAGCCACAGGCACGGCTGTTGGCGACACCGTCCATGCCGGCACGGAACTGCGACAGCGCGCCGCCCAGTGGGCGCAGGAGCAAGCCTTCTTTAATCAGAAATTGCTTGCTGGCGGCCGTGCCGTCGTCGTCATGGCCGTAACTGGCGAGCTGCTCGGGGATGTCCGGGTCGAAGGTGACGTTGAGCAGTTTCGAGCCGTACTGCAGGCTGCCGAAGTCTTCTGCCTTGACGAAACTGGTGCCGGCGTAATTACGTTCATCGCCGAGGATGCGGTCGAGTTCCAGCGGGTGACCGATGGATTCGTGGATCTGCAGCATCATCTGGTCCGGCATCAGCAGCAGGTCGCGCGGGCCTTGCGGGGTGTTCGGCGCCAGCAGCAATTGCAGCGCCTGATCGGCGATTTTCGGACCGGCACCGACCAGGCCGCAGCGGCTGATCACATCGAAGCCACCTTGCTGGCCGAAGTTCTCACGGCCGAGGGTGCGGGTCTGGCTGTCGCTGCCGTCGTAGGCGGTGACTTCCAGGCTCGGGTAGACGAAACGCTGGGCCTGGCGCAGTTCGGCGCCGGCGCTGCTGAGGTAGATCTGCTCGACGTTGGTGATGCCAATGCTTACCTGCCAGTTCACCAGTCGCTCGTCCTTGGGCACGGCGGCGGATTCGGCGGCGAGCAGTTGGTAGCAGTCGCTCAGGGACGGAAAAGGCTGGTCGTGGTTCGGCGAAAAGTAGTCGGCACGGTCACTGGAAACGGCTTGCTCGCGCAGGTCCAGCAGGGCGTGGGGCTTGAGTCGACGGGCTTGCTGCTCGGCGCGGTCGAGGGCCGCTTGCAGGCCTTGCTGCGACAGGTCGTTGGTCGCGGCGTAGGCTTCGACGCCGTTGACTCGAACGGTCAGCATCGCGCCTTCGTCACGGCTCAGGCTCGGAGGTTCGGCGACATTCTTGCGCACCGACAGGTACTGACCGGACTCGCGCACATAACGCAGCGAAAAGAATTCAGCGCCCGTGCGCAAGGCAGCAAAACGCTGCTTGAGCTGGGGGTGGAAATCGAACATTCGGGAACCTCCTTGGTATGGAGTGGCGGCGTAGCGGTGTGGCGAGGGGGTGAATCGATTGCGTGGCGCTAGAGTAGGCCTGGGAGGGGGGTAGATCAAGCCTGGATCGGTGTGGGCAAAGTTTCCTGGAAGATGTGTGGTGTTTCGCCGGGCCCCATCGCGAGCAGGCTCGCTCCCACATTTGATCTTGGGTGTTCACACAATTTGTGTCCACTGAAGATCCCCTGTGGGAGCGAGCCTGCTCGCGATGAGCGGACTGCGGTGAAACTGTCTTACTGAGCAGTCAGGCTCACATCCCGCAACGGCTTGCCACGCACTGGCGCGTCGCCGGCGACGAAGTAAGCTGCCTTGCTGCGCGGCAATGGCTGGCGGCCGCGGATCTTGTCGGCGATTTTCTCGGCGATCATGATCGTTGGCGCGTTCAGATTGCCGGTGGTGATGATCGGCATGATCGAGGCATCGACCACGCGCAGGCTCTGCAGGCCGTGAACACGACCTTCCGCGTCAACCACGGCCATTTCGTCGGTGCCCATCTTGCACGAGCAGGACGGGTGGAACGCGGTTTCGGCGTGTTCGCGGATGAACTTGTCGAGTTGTTCATCGGTTTGCACGTCGATGCCGGGGCTGATTTCGCGGCCACGGAAAGCGTCCAGTGCCGGCTGTTGCATGATTTCACGGGTCAGGCGGATGCCGTCGCGGAATTCCTGCCAGTCCTGCTCGGTGGCCATGTAGTTGAACAGGATGCTCGGGTACTCGCGCGGATCCTTGGACTTGGCCTGGATGCGACCACGGCTCGGCGAACGCATGGAACCCATGTGCGCCTGGAAACCGTGCTCTTTCACGCCGTTGCTGCCGTTGTAGTTAATCGCGACCGGCAGGAAGTGGTACTGGATGTTCGGCCAATCGAACTCTTCGCGGGTACGGATGAAACCGCCGGCTTCGAACTGGTTGCTGGCGCCGATGCCAGTGCCGTTGAACAGCCATTCGGCACCGATGGCCGGCTGGTTGTACCAGAGCAGCGACGGGTACAGCGAGACCGGTTGGGTGCAGGCGTATTGCAGGTACAATTCGAGGTGATCCTGCAGGTTTTCGCCGACGCCTGGCAGGTCGTGGACCACCGGGATGTCGAGCTTGTTCAGCAGTTCGGCCGGGCCGACGCCGGAGCGTTGCAGAATCTGCGGCGACGCGATGGCGCCGGAGCACAGCAGCACCTCTTTGCGGGCACGGGCTTCAACGCGCTCTTCAGCGGCACCGATCAGGTAACGCACGCCAACGGCACGCTTGCCTTCGAACAGGATCTTGTCGGTCAGGGCGTGGGTGACGATGGTCAGGGTCGAGCGCTTCTTGGCCGTGTCCAGGTAACCGCGAGCCGTGCTGGCGCGACGGCCGTTCGGCGTCACGGTACGGTCCATCGGGCCGAAGCCTTCTTGCTGGTAACCGTTCAAGTCTTCAGTGCGCGGGTAACCGGCCTGTACGCCTGCTTCAACCATCGCGTGGAACAGCGGGTTGTTGCCGGCTTTCGGCGTGGTCACGCTGACCGGGCCGTCGCCACCGTGGTAGTCGTTCGGGCCGATGTCGCGGGTTTCGGCTTTGCGGAAATACGGCAGGCAGTTCAGGTAGTCCCAGTCTTCAAGACCTGGAAGCTTGGCCCAATTATCGTAGTCCATCGCGTTGCCGCGGATGTAGCACATGCCGTTGATCAGCGAGGAACCGCCGAGGCCCTTGCCGCGACCGCATTCCATCCGGCGACCGTCCATGTGTGGCTCTGGATCGGTTTCGTAGGCCCAGTTGTAGCGACGGCCTTGTAGCGGGAACGCCAGGGCGGCCGGCATTTGCGTGCGGAAGTCCAGACGGTAATCCGGGCCGCCCGCTTCGAGCAGCAGGACGGTGACGCCTTCGTCTTCAGTCAGACGGGCCGCCAGGGTGTTACCGGCCGAGCCGGCACCGATGATGATGTAATCGAATTCTTGGGACATTGAATGCACCCTCTTTGAAGTTGGTCAGGTCAGGCCTGACGAGTGCTGCGCACTCGATCGCCAGCAGGCTGGCTCCCACATTGGAACGCGTACTCCTGTGGGAGCCAGCCTGCTGGCGATGACGGCCTCGCAGGCGAAGCGGATATCGCCTTAGAAAACCGAGGCGTAATCGCCCAGTTCGACCTGTACCGATTTGATGCGTGTGAAGTTGTTCAGCGAGCTGATGCCGTTCTCACGGCCCACGCCCGATTGCTTGTAGCCGCCGACCGGCATCTTCGCGTCGGACTCGCCCCAGGCGTTGATCCAGCAGATACCGGCTTCCAGTTGATGAATCACGCGGTGAGCGCGGTTCAGGTCTTTGGTGACAACGCCAGCGGCCAGGCCGAAGTCGGTGTCGTTGGCACGACGGATCACTTCTTCTTCGGTTTCGTAAGTCAGGATGCTCATCACCGGGCCGAAGATTTCTTCGCGCACGATGGTCATCTCGTCGGTGCAGTCGGTGAACACGGTCGGGGCCACGAAGGCGCCTTTCGCGAATTCGCCTTCGGTCAGACGACCGCCGCCGCACAGCACGCGAGCGCCTTCTTCCTTACCCTTGGCGATGTAACCCAGCACGCTTTCCATGTGGGCGAAGCTGACCAGCGGGCCGAAGTTGGTGTTTTCGTCTTCCGGGTTGCCGACGCGAATGCGCGCAACACGCTCAACGATCTTGGCTTCGAACGCGGCTTTGAGGTGGCTCGGCACGAACACGCGAGTGCCGTTGGTGCAGACCTGGCCGGAGCTGTAGAAGTTGGCCATCATCGCGGTGTCGGCGGCGCGATCGAGGTCGGCGTCGTCGAAAATGATCAGCGGGGATTTGCCGCCCAGTTCCATGGTCACGTCTTTCAGCGACGAAGCGGAAGCGCTGGCCATGACCTTCTTGCCGGTGTCGGTGCCGCCGGTGAAGGAGATTTTTTCGATGCGCGGGTGCTCGGTCAGCCAGGTGCCGACTTCACGGCCGCTGCCAGTCAGTACGTTGAACACGCCCGCCGGAACGCCTGCTTCGGTGTAGATCTCGGCCAGTTTCAGCGTGGTCAGGGAAGTGACTTCGCTTGGCTTGAAGATCATCGCGTTACCGGCCGCCAGGGCCGGTGCGGATTTCCACAGGGCGATCTGGATCGGGTAGTTCCACGCGCCGATACCGGCCACGACGCCCAGCGGCTCGCGACGGGTATAAACGAAAGATGTGGTACGCAGCGGGATCTGCTCGCCTTCGATGGCCGGCACCAGGCCTGCGTAATACTCCAGTACGTCAGCGCCGGTGACGATGTCGACGTACTTGGTTTCGGAGAACGACTTGCCGGTGTCCAGGGTTTCCAGGGCGGCCAGTTCATCGTTGCGCTCGCGCAGGATGTCGACGGCACGGCGCAGGATGCGCGAACGCTCCATGGCGGTCATGGCAGCCCAGATTTTCTGGCCCTTTTCGGCGCTGACCACCGCGCGCTCGACGTCGTCGAAGGTCGCACGTTGTACTTTTGCGAGGACTTCACCGTTAGCCGGGTTGATGGCTTCGAAAGTGGCGTCGCTGCTGGCGTCACTGTAGCCGCCATCGATGTAGAGTTTTTGCAGTTCGAAACGGGCCATATTGTCCTCGCAAGAGCATAAGTGGGTTGGCGGTAACCACTGGGCGTGCCGTGTAGCTCGGGCGGCACGGGTCAGTGGCGGTTCAGGGGCTGAGCGTTTTATGTGTGCTCTAGCTCACCTGCTTGGCCAATTGGAAATCCATGTATTCGTAAGCGATGCGGTGCGCTTGCTCGGTGTCGAAAGCATCGCCCGACAGCGCGCCGCGCAACCACAAACCGTCAATGAGGGCTGCCAGGCCTCGAGCTGCACTGCGCGCGTCATCGAGCGGCAATACACGGCGGAACTGGCAGCACAGGTTGGAATACAGACGGTGATCGTTGATCCGCTGCAACCTGTGCAAAGACGGGTGGTGCATGCTGGTGGCCCAGAAGGCCAGCCAGGTTTTCATTGCCGGGCCATTGACCTGGCTGGCGTCGAAGTTGCCTTCGATAATCACCTGAAGGTGCGCCCTTGGGCTGCTGTCCTCCAGCGCTTGACGACGCGCGGTGACGTTCTCGCTGAGGACACTCATCAGGTACTGCGCCGTGGCAGCGATCAGGCCGTTCTTGTCCTGAAAGTAGTGACTGATGATGCCATTCGAGACACCGGCCAAACGGGCGATCAGCGCAATGCTGGCGTCCCCCATTCCGACCTGATCGACCGCCTGCAGGGTGGCTTCGATCAATTGCTGGCGGCGGATGGGTTGCATACCGACCTTGGGCATCTTGCACATCTCCTTAGGCCTTCCGGCGGACGTAAAACGTCTATCGGATTGAAGGCCAGTCTATTTTGTTTTGATTGAACGTTCAATCAACAAAGAATAAGATCTGCGACAATTCGTCGCGATTTACAGAATTTTCCTACGTGTAAACGGCGATAAACCGGCATCCGAAACTGCTCGAAACCTATACGCACTGGCGTCCCTAGGGGTTCGGGCTTTTTTAGGGGTGTCTTTATATCACCCGCTGGTCGGCTGCCAACTAACCGATTGGTCGGGTATCGCGTTGCCTTGTGTTCTTCTCCCGCACTGCCCGGAGCATCTGTGCCATGAGTTCTGCCTCTCTTATAAAGACCCCGCCCGAGAAGGTGACGGTCAACGGTTGGGTGTTCTACACCTCTACCGCGTTGATTCTGTTGTTGACCGCCATTCTGATCATCGCCCCGCAAGAGGCCGGCAGATTGCTCGGTATTGCCCAGGCCTGGTTGTCCCGCAGCTTCGGCTGGTACTACATGGTGGTGATTGCCGCTTATCTGGTGTTCGTGGTCGGCCTGGCGTTTTCCTCCTACGGCAAACTCAAGCTGGGCAGCAAGGACGATACCCCGGACTTCAGCTACGGCGCCTGGGCAGGGATGCTGTTCTCGTCGGGTATCGGCATCTCGCTGCTGTACTTCGGTGCCTCCGAGCCGCTGGACCACTACTTCAACCCGCCCGAAGGCGTCGCCGCCAGCAACATGGCGGCGCGTCAGGCGGTTCAGCTGACGTTCCTGCACTGGGGCCTGCATGGCTGGGCGATCTACGCCTTGGTCGGCTTGGCCGTGGCGTACTTTGCTTACCGTCATAACCAGCCGCTGGCGTTGCGTTCGGCGCTGTATCCGCTGGTGGGCGAGCGTTGGGTCAAGGGCGCGGCCGGTCATGCGGTGGATGGCTTTGGCATGTTCGTGACCCTGCTGGGGCTGGTGACGAACCTGGGGATTGGTTCGCTGCAAGTGTCTTCCGGGCTGGAAAACCTGTTCGGCATGGAACACAGCAACACCAACCTGCTGATCGTGATCATCGTGATGAGCACCGTGGCGACCATCGCCGCCGTGTCCGGCGTGGAAAACGGCATCCGTCGTCTGTCCAACCTCAACATTGTGTTGTTCAGCGGTCTGCTGATTTTCGTCCTGCTGTTCGGCCCGACCCTGCACTTGCTCAACGGCTTTGTGCAAAACGTCGGTGACTACCTGAACGGCGTGGTGCTGAAGACCTTCGACCTCTATGTGTACGAAGGCGACAGTGAGAAGTCTGACCGCTGGTTGGGCCTGTGGACCCTGTTCTACTGGGCCTGGTGGATTTCCTGGGCGCCATTTGTAGGCATGTTCATCGCGCGTATTTCCCGTGGTCGTACCGTGCGCGAACTGGTGGCCGGCGTGCTGCTGATTCCGCTGGGCTTCACCCTGGCGTGGCTGTCGATCTTCGGTAACTCGGCCCTCGACCTGGTGATGAACCACGGCGCGGTGGAGCTCGGGAAGACGGCGCTGGAACAGCCGTCCATGGCGATCTACCAGTTGCTGGAGCATTACCCGGCGTCGAAGATTGTGATCGGCGTGTCGATTTTCGTGGGTTTCGTGTTGTTCCTGACCCCGGCGGATTCCGGCGCGGTGATGATGGCCAACCTGTCTTGCAAGGGCGGCAACGTCGATGAAGATGCGCCGCACTGGCTGCGGATCTTCTGGTCGGCGGTGATCACCCTGGTGACCATCGGCCTGCTGTTCGCCGGTAACTTCGAAGCCATGCAAACCATGGTGGTGCTGGCCGGTCTGCCGTTCTCGGTGGTGCTGGTGTTCTTCATGTTCGGCTTGCACAAGGCGATGCGTCAGGACGTGCAAATCGAACAGGAGCAAGCGGAGTTGGCTGCACGTGGTCGTCGTGGTTTCAGCGAGCGTCTGACTCAGCTGGACTTGCAGCCGAACCAGTCGATCGTGCAGCGTTTCATGGACAAGCAAGTCAGCCCGGCGCTGGAAGATGCAACGGTGCAATTGCGCGCTCAGGGCCTGGACGTGCAGACGTTGCTCGGTAAGTCGAAGCGGTGCATGGGCGTGCGGATCGAGATGGAAGAGGGCAACCCGTTTGTCTACGAAGTCAGCCTGGATGGTTACCTGGCGGCGGCGAGTGACACGGTGTCGGCCGAAAGTGCCGATGAACCCCGCGCCCGTTACTACCGCGCCGAGGTGTACCTGCACAACGGCAGCCAGGACTACGACTTGATGGGTTTCACCCAGGATCAGATCACCCGTGACGTGCTCGATCAGTTTGAAAGCCATCGGCAGCTCCTTGGCCGGGTTTATAGCTGAGTCATCAAGGACGCGGTGTTTCGATCTGAAGCACCGCGTCGGCTTCATCGCCAGCAGGCTGGCTCCCACAGGAGAATGCATTCCAATGTGGGAGCCAGCCTGCTGGCGATGGGGCCTTTAACTCCAACACGGCATGACCCGATATCCCATAAACAAAAACGCCGCGATCCTCTCGCGGCGTTTTTGTGTGTGTTGCCTTACCCCAGGTTCTTGCCGAGCAGCGCGTGATACAGCTCGCTGTCGCCCAGAATCCCGACCACTTTGTTGTTGTCGTGCAGCACCAGCTTGTTGCCCGTCTGGTAACGAATCTGCAGCGCATCGCGCATGCCGATGTTCGAGTCCACCAGCGTTGGGCGGCGGCCCAAGCCTTCAACCGCCTGCCCTGGAATCCAGTTTTGCAGGTCCAGGCTCGCGCCGTTCTGGCGTGCGCCTTTGATGGTGTTGCCTTCGGCCAGGTCCAGCCACGAATCGCCGCCCGGATCCAGGCATACCGAACCGTTGATGCGTTTGCAGTTGTCCAGGGTGCGCATCAGGCTGCGACCGCAGAGAACGTTCAGCGGGTTGGTGTGGGCCACGAAGGTCCGCACATAGTCGTCCGCCGGGTTCAACACGATTTCTTCAGGCTTGCTGTACTGGATGATCCGACCGTCTTTCATGATCGCGATGCGGCTGCCGAGCTTCAGCGCTTCATCGAGGTCGTGACTCACGAAGACGATGGTTTTGCTCAGCTTGTTTTGCAGTTCCAGCAGTTCGTCTTGCAGGCCTTGGCGGATCAGCGGGTCGAGTGCCGAGAACGGTTCGTCCATCAGCAGAATGTCAGCGTCCATCGCCAGCGCGCGGGCCAGGCCCACACGTTGTTGCATGCCGCCGGAGAGCTCGTCGGGTTTCTTGTTACGCCACTGGGTCAGACCCACCAGCTCAAGCTTTTCATCGACCAGTTTTTTCCGTTCTTTCTCTGGGCGACCCTGCATTTCCAGACCGAAACTGATGTTCTCGCGAACGGTCAGCCAAGGCATCAGGGCGAACTTCTGGAACACCATCGCAATGCGCTTGGTGCGCATCATTTTCAGTTCTGCCGGAGTGCAGGACGCGATGTCGATCTGCTTGCCTTCGTGCTCGACGAACAACTTGCCACGGCTGACGGTGTTGAGACCGTTGATGCAACGCAGCAGGCTGGATTTGCCGGAGCCGGACAGGCCCATCAGCACGCAGATTTCGCCTTTCTCGACGTCCAGGCTGGCCTTTTCAACACCGACAATCTGCCCGGTCTTTTTCAGGATCTGGTCGCGGGTCATGCCTTGATCGAGGAGCTTGAGCGCCTCGCGCGGGTCTTTGGAGAAGATTACGTCGACGTCTTCGAACCGGATAATGCTCATGCGTCACCCCCTACTTTAGCGTCGGGTTGTTTGCAGATACGGTCGAGCATGATCGCCAGCAGTACGATCGCCAGGCCGGCTTCGAAGCCCAGGGCGATATCAGCAGTGTTCAGTGCGTTGACCACGGGTTTGCCCAGGCCATCGGCGCCCACCAGTGCCGCAATCACCACCATCGACAGCGACAGCATGATGCACTGGGTGATGCCGGCCGCGATGCTTGGCATGGCGTGGGGCAGTTCAATCCGTGAAAGCAGTTGACGGCGCGAACAGCCGAAGGCTTTGCCAGCGTCCATCAGTTCTGCGGGAACATCGCGAATACCCAGGTAAGTCAGGCGGATAGGCGCGGCAATCGCGAACACTACCGTTGAGATCAGGCCTGGGACCACACCGAGACCGAAGAGGGTCAGGGTAGGAATGAGGTACACGAACGTCGGCACGGTCTGCATCAGATCGAGCACCGGACGCATCAGTGTGTAGAACATCGGTTTGTGCGCGGCGACGATGCCCAACGGCACGCCGATAAGCACGCAGACCAGGGTAGCGAATAGCACCTGGGCGAGGGTTTCCATGGTTTCCTGCCAGTACCCCAGATTGAGGATGAGCAGGAAGGAGGCAATGACGAAAACGGTCAGGCCCCATTTGCGTTGGATGAAGTGTGCCAGTAGTGCGATGAGGCCGATCAATGCCAGCGGGTTGAACCAGGTCAGCGCAAAAGTCACGCCGTGGATCATCGTTTCCAGTGACACGGCGATTGCGTCGAAGGTGCTGGCGCCGTGTTGCGTCAACCATTCAACGAAGCCCGCGATGTACTGGCCTAAAGGTATTTTCTGATCAATCAGCATGGTAGTGAACGTCCGCATGCAAGGAAATAAACAGCCCGGGCGAGCGAACCCGCCCGGCGTAAGCGATGCTTCCTAATTCAAGGCTGCGCGAGCTTGGCTTTCACGGCCTCCAGGCCTGGTTTACCGTCAATGGTGGTCACGCCAGCGAGCCAGGTATCGAGCACCTGTGGGTTCTTTTTCAGCCAGGCCTTTGCGGCCGCGTCAGGCTTCATTTTGTCGTCCAGGATGTTGCCCATCAGCGAGCTTTCCATGTCGACGGTGAATTCCAGGTTTTTCAGCAACTGACCCACGTTGCTGCATTCCTGGACATACCCTTTGCGAGTATTGGTCGCCACGGTGGCGGCACCAAAGTCGGGGCCGAAGAAGTCGTCACCACCGGTGAGGTATTGGATCTTGAAACGCTTGTTCATCGGATGCGGTGCCCAGCCGAGGAACACCACGGCGGTGTCGCGTTTCTGGGCGCGGTCGACTTGCGACAGCATGCCCGCTTCACTGGACTCGACGATCTTGAAACCGGCGTCTTTCAGGCCGAAGGCGTTCTTGTCGATCATACTCTGAATCAGACGATTGCCATCGTTGCCCGGTTCGATGCCGTAGATCTTGCCGTCGAGTTCTTTCTTGAATTTCGGAATATCGGCGAAGTCATGCAGCCCTTTGTCATACAGCGCTTGCGGTACGGCGAGGGTGTACTTGGCGCCGGTGAGGTTGGTGCGCACGACATCCACGGTGCCGGCATCACGATACGCCTTGATGTCGTTTTCCATGGTCGGCATCCAGTTACCCAGGAACACGTCCATGTTCTTGCCATCCGCCAGGGACTTGTAGGTCACCGGCACGGAAATCATCGTGGTTTTGGTCTTGTAGCCCAGGGCCTGGAGGACGACGCTGGTGGTGGCGGTTGTTGCGGTGATGTCGGTCCAGCCGACATCGGAGAAGTTTACGGTACTGCACTGTGCCGGTTCTGCGGCTTGCGCCAGAAACGGCAGACTTAGCATGGCGGCCAACAACAACGACGGGGAACCTTTCATGGATGGACTCCTTGGTGTTTTTTTTGGCAGTGTTCCGACTGGACCACCGCACTTATAGGTTGCGGTTGGATGGCGTTTTTTTAGACCGCTCTACCACGGCGCCTTGCAATCGAGTCGATACGATCATGTACCAGTGAAAATCTGACGCCTACAGGGGGCGTCGTATCCAGTACAGGGATGGTCGCATCCAGTGTCGGTGACGTCGTTTACAGCTTTTTTCAGCCCCCTTTGTCCCGCTGAACCGCAAAAAAACGGCGAAAACGCAGCGTGGAACGCGCGCGGCGTTCGTGGACAAGAGTGCGTCGGTGTGAGACGTCGAACGACACGGTAAAAGCCTGATGATGCAGCCATACCGGCGGATTGCAGCTTGAGCGTAGCAGCTCCGTCACTGGGCGCTTTTGCGTCCGGAGTTGGCACATCCAGGAGTTCGGCAGTAATGGCTATCAGCGTTTTCGACCTGTTCAAAATCGGCATCGGCCCTTCCAGTTCGCACACCGTGGGGCCTATGCGGGCCGCGGCGCTGTTCGTGCAAGGTTTGCGTGAGCAGGGTCTTTTGGAACAAGTGCGGCGCGTCGAAGTTCAGCTTTACGGTTCGCTGTCGGCCACCGGCATCGGTCACGGCAGCGATAACGCCGTGATCATGGGCCTGATGAGCGAGTGGCCGGACGCGATCGACCCGTCGCAAATCGGCATCCGCATCGAAACCCTTCGCGAAACCCACACGTTGTTGCTCGATGGTCGACTGTCGGTGCCGTTTATCTGGGCCCGGGACATGCGCCTGATCGACGAAAACCTGCCGTTCCACCCCAACGCCATGACCCTGATTGTCGAAGGTGATGACGGCGAACTGCATCGCGACACCTACTATTCCATCGGTGGCGGTTTTGTCGTGGATGAGGCGCAGGCCTCCAGTGGTGTGGTGGATCTGGATCGCACCGTGTTGCCGTACGACTTTTCCAGCGCTGTCGAACTGCTCAGCCTGTGCCAGACGCACAACCTGCGCGTGGCCGAATTGATGATGGCCAACGAGAAGGTCTGGCGCAGCGAAGAGGAAATCCGCGCCGGCCTGATGAAACTCTGGCGGGCGATGCAGGATTGCGTCGATCAGGGCCTCAAGCACGAAGGCATCCTGCCCGGCGGGCTGAATGTGCGTAGACGTGCGGCCAAGCTGCATCGCAGCCTGCAGGAATTGGGCAAACCGAACGTGATCGGCTCGACGCTGAGCGCCATGGAATGGGTCAACCTGTTCGCCCTGGCGGTCAACGAGGAAAACGCTGCGGGCGGGCGCATGGTCACGGCACCTACCAACGGCGCGGCGGGGATCATTCCGGCGGTCTTGCACTACTTTATGAAGTTCAGTGAAGCAGTGACTGACGCCAACGTGGTCGACTATTTCCTGAGTGCGGCGGCGGTGGGGATTCTGTGCAAGAAGAACGCTTCGATCTCCGGCGCGGAAGTCGGTTGCCAGGGTGAAGTCGGTTCGGCCTGCGCCATGGCCGCCGCCGGACTGGCGGAGATTCTTGGCGCTACACCGGAGCAGCTGTGCAACGCCGCGGAAATCGGCCTGGAACACAACCTCGGCTTGACCTGCGACCCGGTGGGCGGGCTGGTGCAAGTGCCGTGCATCGAACGCAATGCGATTGCTGCGGTGAAAGCGATCAACGCGGCGCAGATGGCGTTGCGCGGTGATGGCCAGCACTTTATCTCGCTGGACCGGGTGATCCGCACCATGCGTGACACCGGTGCCGACATGCATGACAAATACAAAGAGACATCGAGGGGTGGGTTGGCTGTAAGCGCGGTTGAGTGCTGAGACCGCATCGACCCTATCGCCAGCAGGCTGGCTCCCACAGTGGATGTGTGTCGACCACACAACCTGTGGGAGCCAGCCTGCTGGCGATAGAGCCAGACCAGTCAAAACTGCGCGCTAAGTGAACACCCGATTCAAAACGCGCCACGTTTTGGCGCGTCGCTTAGAGATAAGCGGCATCCAAACGGACAACGTTCAAAACGGACCCTGACCGTCCATCACCTGTGCTTGCGGTGACACTCTCCAGCAGGTCGCCGCAGGCCTATTCCCACAAGTGCTACCGAATTGCTCAAACCCAACGGGGCAGAGCGATTGCGGCCATTGATGGCACTTATATTCCACCCTTCCTGCGTGTCATATCCAGACACATCGCGACGTCGTTTTCAGGAGTTATTGAACGGCCATTCAATTTTAGGCATGGCAATTGCTCTGTCATAACAAAGCCCGTCTCCCACGCGAGAACGATGGCAATAACAAGAGCCTCCGCCTGAGGCCATCACCCGCTTTGTGTGAGGAGATACCGCGATGACGACGTTCAACTCAGGGGCCCAACCCCAGAACCGTGCGCCTCAATCCATCGGCTTTTTGCTGCTGGACAATTTCACGCTTATTTCTCTGGCCTCCGCCGTAGAACCCCTGCGCATGGCCAACCAATTGTCCGGTCGCGAGCTGTATCGCTGGTCCACACTGACCGTCGATGGCGGTCAGGTCTGGGCCAGTGACGGCTTGCAGATCACGCCCGACTGCTCCATGCACAAAGCACCGCCCCTGGACACCGTGATCGTCTGCGGCGGTATCGGCATCCAGCGCACCGTTACCCGCGAGCACGTCTCATGGCTGCAAAGCCAGGCCCGTCAGTCGCGCCGTCTCGGTGCGGTCTGCACCGGCAGTTGGGCCCTGGCGTGCGCCGGCCTGCTGGACGGCTTCGATTGCAGCGTGCACTGGGAATGCCTGGCCGCAATGCAGGAAGCTTTCCCGCGTGTGGCCATGAGTACTCGCCTGTTTACCCTCGACCGTAACCGTTTCACCAGCTCCGGCGGCACTGCGCCGCTGGACATGATGTTGCACCTGATCAGCCGCGATCATGGACGTGAACTGTCCGCCGCGATTTCGGAAATGTTTGTCTACGAACGCATCCGCAACGAGCAGGATCACCAGCGCGTGCCGCTCAAGCACATGCTCGGCACCAATCAGCCGAAGTTGCAGGAAATCGTCGCGCTGATGGAAGCCAACCTGGAGGAGCCGATCGACCTCGATGAACTGGCGGTGTATGTCGCCGTGTCCCGTCGTCAGCTCGAGCGACTGTTCCAGAAATACCTGCACTGCTCGCCGTCGCGTTACTACCTGAAACTGCGCTTGATCCGCGCTCGGCAGCTGCTCAAGCAAACGCCGATGTCGATCATCGAAGTGGCGTCGGTGTGCGGCTTCGTGTCCACGCCGCACTTCTCCAAGTGCTACCGCGAATACTTCGGCATTCCGCCGCGCGACGAGCGTGTGGGTTCCAACACGACCCAGCAGGTCGCCATGATGCCGTTGCCACAGGCGCTGGTGCTGTCGCCGTTGTCCGGGCCGTTGTCGGCGCTGAGTCAGGCGCGCAATGAGTCGACGTTTGCCAGCGTAAGGCTTTAAACCGAGGCGCCTTCATCGCGGGCACGCCCGCTCCCACAGGGATCACGAATAACCTGTGGGAGCGGGCTTGCCCGCGAAGGCGGTTTATCAGGCGCTACGGCTCTGCTGATACTCCGCCAACGCTGGCAGCAGTTGCTTGTCGATAGCCTGGCGCACGGCGGGCAGGATGGTCGCGCTGCTGGTGTACATCTGCTTGACCATGGTCCGCAGTTCCATTGCCCGTTCGTTGTTCAAACCCCGTACCGCGCATTCGCAGGCCTGCTCAGCAGTTGCACCAGGGGGCACTGCAAATCCTAACGCCTTGAGCTGGCCCAACAGGTCTTCCTGGTCAATCAAATCGGCGTACATCATGACGCAATCCTTCTTCAGGGAACGGTGTCGTGGCTCGATTCTCGTAGGGGTGCGGGGTGGCGGCAAGGACGATTTGTCGCAATGGCCGCAATACCTATGAACAGGTCGTTTTCGGCTAACTTGCGATCGATGCGAGTGGGCACACTGGCGTCAGCTGGCTTCACGAAGGTTTGGTCACCCTCGCGCAACGGCTCCTCAACAGTACCCTCCTCAGCTCCGATCCTGTCACGGCTTGATCGGGGTTTTTTTTGCCTGTGAATCCGGGGGAAATGGGTTGTCTGGGCTGACGCCTTCGCGAGCAGGCTCGCTCCCACATGGGATTGCATTCCACTGTGGGAGCGAGCCTGCTCGCGAAGAACGATGACTCGGTTCAGCGCTGTAGAACGAGGATCCGCGACAACAATTCATCACGGTCGACATAGCAACCCTGGAAATGCCGGGCGCCGGAGGCGGGGTCAAACGCGTTGCGGGCGTGGAGGGTGCGTCGGTTGTCGAAGCACCACAGCTCGCCGGGGTTGAGCCGCGTCATCAGGCGAAACCGTGCCTCGCGGGTCATGGCAATAAAGCGCCGATAAGCGCGATACAGCCTGGGCATCTGTTCCACCGAGGCATCGAACGGGCCGCGCAGGAAGTTCGCCATGCGGATTTCCGACACCTGCCCAAACGCATCCAGGGCGATGATCGGTGCCAGGCAACGGTAGTCGCTGTGGCGGTCCTTGTTGCGGAACTCCACGGGGATTTCACACAAGGCCTGGAACGCCTCGGGATCTTCCTGGCGCAAGGCCTCGGCGATGGCAAAACCGTCGACGAAAATACTCTCGCCACCGTCGGCATCATTGACCAGGCAATGCAGAAACTGCAGCCCCGGTTGCAACTCCCGGGTCGGCAAGTCGCTGTGCAGCGGCAGGTTGAAAGCGGTATAGGCGTTGCTATCGGCATCGGCCTTGGATTGCACGTTGAACAGCACGCCGAAATTGCTCTCGCGGATGAAGGAAATCCGCTGGGCGATCAGCTTCAACGAGCCGGGTTCGGTGGGCACGCCGCGAACCTGGGTCAAGCCGATATCGCGCACGGCCAGCAGCCATTGCAGCAAGGCGTCGGCGTCGTTCATCAGCGCCTGGTATTCGAACACCGGCAGCTGCAAATCACTGTTCCAGAGCCGGGCTTTGGGTTTGCCGGCACGACGTTCCGCGCGGGACTCGTCGTCATAGGCGTGGGCGCGCAACCAGCCTGGATCAAAGCGGCTGAGGTGCCCGTCCTGCCACTGGACGTAGAGGCAACCGTCAGCATCGACGCGGGTCTCGGCCGGCACCAGGGTTTCCGGGACGTCGACGATTTCCAGCACTTGTTCACGGGTCACGGTGTAGACGCAGTGCGGGCACGGGCAGTTGTCCCGCAACCAGCTGTGATGAAAGGGACTGACGCGGTCGTCGGCCCACTTCACCAGAACACGATCCGCCAGGGTCTGCACGCATGTCAGCGCGCTAATCAACGGATAAGTACGGAAGTCGGCAAAAGCGGCGGCGGTGTTCATGGCGATCTCCTTATGCGGTGGTGGCTATTTCGCTGGGGGCAGGGCAATCACGCGGCCGATGTAGGCGGGAGCGGGCAGGTCGGCTTGCTCGGCGACGATGGCTTGCAGTTTGTTCAACGTGTCTTCGCTGAACGGCGTGGATCGCGGCCCGGCGAGGTCGACGTGCAGCAGCATTTGCTCGTTGCCCGCCAGTTCCTTGTCGCCACCGATCAAGTGCAGGCTGTGGTAGAGGTGCAGGCGTTTGCTGTCGTGGCCGATGATCTGGGTGCGCACCTCGACGTCGGCGTCGAGCTTCACTTCGTGTAGGTAATTGAGGTGCAGTTCGAGGGTGAACAACGAGTTGCCGCTGGCTTCGCGGTTGTTGCTGTCCATCCCGAGGCGGTCCATCAAGGCGTCGGTGGCGTAGCTGAAAATCAGCAGGTAGAACGCATCGCGCAGGTGGCCGTTGTAGTCGACCCAGTCGGGGATGATTTTTGTTTGGTAGGTGGTGAGGGTGGGCATGATGTCTTTTCCAACATGGATAGTGTCTGGAATGCCGCTTTCGCCAGCAGGCTGGCTCCCACATTGGAATGCATTCCCTGTGGGAGCCAGCCTGCTGGCGATGGGGCCGGTCCTGCTAGTCGATTACTCGCTGAAGGCCATCCCATGCTTCTCTTTGGTGGTCTTCACCGCCTCCAGCACCGCCAGCAAGCAATCATCACGATAGCGCTCCAGCGCCGAGATGCTGTGTTTGCCGAGCTGATCACTGGTGCCATCGACCACATCATCGATCAACTTGTCGGTCAGCTCCGGCGCTGGCAGGTACGTCCACGGCAACTGCAACGCCGGTCCGAACTGCGCCATGAAGTGGCGCATACCGGCATCGCCACCCGCCAGGGTGTACGTCAGGAAAGTCCCCATGAACGACCAGCGCAGCCCCGCGCCAAAGCGAATGGCATCGTCGATTTCACCGGTGGTCGCCACGCCGTCGTTGACCAAGTGCAGCGCCTCACGCCACAGCGCTTCGAGCAAACGGTCGGCGATGAATCCCGGCACTTCCTTGCGCACATGCAGTGGACGCATGCCCAAGGATTCGTAGACTTTCATTGCCGCCTGCACGGCTTCCGGAGCGGTGTTCTTGCCGCCGACCACTTCGACCAAGGGCAGCAGGTAAACCGGGTTGAACGGGTGCCCGACCACGCAGCGTTCCGGGTGGGTCGAGCTCTCGTAGAACTCGCTCGGCAACAGGCCCGAGGTGCTGGAACCGATCAATGCGTCGGGCTTGGCCGCGGCGCTGATTTTGCTGTGCAGTTCCAGTTTCAGATCCAGACGTTCAGGGGCACTTTCCTGAATGAAATCCGCATCGCGAACGCACTCTTCAATCGTCGCGACAAAGCGCAGCCGATCCTGCGATGCGCCGGGCGCCAGGCCTTGTTTCTCCAGCGCGCCCCAGGCATTGGCGACGCGTTTGCGCAGGGCCGCTTCGGCACCCGGCGCCGGGTCCCAGGCCACCACGTCGAGGCCGTGGGCGAGGGCGCGGGAGACCCAGCCGCTGCCGATTACACCGCTGCCCAATGCTGCGAAGGTTTTGATTTCGGTAATGAAGGTCATGGCAACTTCCTGAAGGAATTCGGTGATCCCTGTAGGGGCGAGGCTTGCCCGCGAAGAGGCCGGTACATCCGACGGATCTCTCACGGCAGGAAATCCGCCTTCGCGGGTAAGCCTCGCCCCTACAGGGTTATGTGTGGTTTAACCGCGCTTTGTCAGGCCCATTTTGGCCCGGCCTTCCGCCGGCGTCAGAACGCGGGCGCCGAGGCGGCTGAGGATTTCCGAGGCGCGTTCCACCAGTTGGCCGTTGGTCGCCAGCACGCCCTTGTCCAGCCAGATATTGTCTTCGAGACCGACCCGCACGTTGCCGCCGAGCAGCACCGCTTGCGCCGCCATCGGCATCTGCATGCGCCCGATGCCGAAGCCCGCCCACACCGCGTTGGCCGGCAAGTTATCGACCATGGCTTTCATGGTGGTGGTGTCGGCCGGGGCGCCCCACGGAATGCCCAGGCACAGTTGGAACAGCGGGTCGTCGAGCAGGCCTTCCTTGATCAGCTGTTTGGCGAACCACAGGTGACCGGTGTCGAAAATTTCCAGCTCGGCTTTCACGCCCAGCTCTTGAATTCGCTTCGCGCCGGCACGGAGTTGCGCCGGCGTGGACACGTAAATGGTGTCGCCGTCGCCGAAGTTCAGGGTGCCACAATCGAGGGTGCAGATTTCCGGAAGCAGTTCTTCGACGTGGGCCAGACGGGTCAACGGGCCGACCAGATCCGTGTTAGGGCCGAACTCCATCGGGTTCTCGCCCGCGCCGATTTCCAGGTCGCCGCCCATGCCGGCAGTCAGGTTGACGATGATGTCGACGTCCGCCTCGCGGATGCGCTCCATCACTTCGCGGTACAGCGCCACGTCACGGCTGAATTTGCCGGTTTCGGGGTTGCGAACGTGGCAGTGGACGACCGTGGCGCCTGCTTTTGCCGCTTCTACTGCGGCGGCGGCGATTTGTTTCGGGGTGACCGGCACGTGTGGGCTCTTGCTGGTCGTGTCGCCAGCACCGGTGAGTGCGCAGGTGATGATGACGTCGTGGTTCATTTGATAGTTCCTTGCAGGCGTGATGGTCCCGTTCGCAGCCCGGTCGGGCTGCGAATCGGTGGTTCGATCAGGGTTTATTTGCTGGTCAGTTTCAGGTTTTCAGCGGCTGGTTTGCCATCGAAGGTGGTGACGCCTTCGAGCCAGCGTTGCTTGTCTTGCGGGTGATCGTTCAGCCATTGCTTGGCCGATTCGAAAGCGTCCTTGTGATCGAGCAGCGGCTGCATCATCCGGCTCTCGTCTTCGGCGGTGAAGGTCAGGTTGCTCAGCAGGCGGCCAATGTTCGGGCACTGCTGCGCGTAGTTCGGTGAGGTGACAGTCCACACGGTCGCCATGCCTTCGTTCGGGCCGAGGGCGTCTTCACTGCCGGTGAGGTACGTCATCTTGACGTTGACGTTCATCGGATGCGGCGCCCAGCCGAAGAACACCACCGCCTCGTTGCGTCGCACGGCGCGATCCACTGCCGCGAGCATGCCGGCCTCGCTGGATTCGACCAGTTGGAACTTGCCGAGGCCGAACTGATTCTTGGCGATCATTGCTTTGATCTGAGTGTTAGCGCCTGAACCTGGCTCGATGCCGTAAATCTTGCCGCCCAGTTCTTTTTCGAACTTGGCGATGTCGGCAAAGGTTTTCAAGCCCTTGTCGGCGAGGTAAGTCGGTACAGCGAGGGTGGCGCGGGCATCTTTGAGGCTGGGAGCTTCAAGTACTTTGACTTGCTTGCCATCGACGAACGGCGTGATGGTCTGCGTCATCAGCGGGTTCCAGTAACCCAGGAACAGGTCCAGGCGCTGGTCGCGGATCCCGGCGAAGATGATTTGCTGGGAGGCGCTGGTTTGTTTGGTGTTGTAGCCGAGGCCGTCGAGCAGGACCTGGGTCATGGCACTGGTAGCGATGACGTCGGTCCAGTTCACTACGCCCATGCGCACGTTTTGGCACGAGGCAGCGTCGGCCGCCATGACACTGGCGCTCAAGAAAGCGGTACCGCTGAGTGCAAGAACACAGCTGCTGATCAGTCGTTTCATGGTGGGGTCCTCGGCAGGTCGTTATTGTGGGTCCGGGCGTCTTCGTGCGCCGGTGATGCCCAAGTTACGCAGCTAAGCCCCGGTGAAAGCGCACTACGGCGACCAGCTCTTGCACTGCAGCGACCTGACCTCTTGAAAGCCTGTTGCAAGTGGCGTATCAACGTCCACACGCTACCCGGCCTCACGTTACCCGCCTATCGAGTGCGCCCCATGTCCCAGGATTTCTACTTCTTGTTGATGCCGGGTTTCTCGGCCATCGGTTTTATCTCGGCCATCGAGCCGTTGCGGGTCGCCAATCGCTTTCGCGGCGAATTGTATCGCTGGCATGTGCTGAGCGCTGACGGTGGCGCGGTCTTGGCCAGTAACGGCATGTCGGTCAACGCCGATGCGGCGCTGGAGCCGCTGAAGAAAGGTGCAACCTTGTTGGTGGTCGCCGGCTTCGAACCACTGAAATTCGCCACCCCGGCGCTGGAGCACTGGTTGCGTCGGCTGGACAACGAAGGCGTGACCCTCGGCGCCATCGACACCGGCAGCTTTGTCCTCGCCGAAGCGGGCCTGCTCGATGGCCATCGCCTGACCTTGCACTGGGAAGCCATTGACGCGTTCAAGGAGTCTTATCCACAGCTCAGCGTCACCCAGGAGCTGTTCGAAATCGACCGTCGGCGCATCACCTCAGCCGGCGGCACGGCGTCCATCGACCTGATGCTCGACCTCATCGGCCAGGCCCACGGCCCGGAACTGGCGATCAAGGTCAGTGAACAATTCGTGCTCGGCCGCATCCGCCCGCGCAAAGACCACCAGCGCATGGAAGTCGCCAGCCGGTATGGCATCAGCAACAAAAAACTGGTGCAGGTGATCGGCGAGATGGAGCAGCACAGCGAACCGCCCTTGAGCACGCTGGCGCTGGCGGAATCGATCAAGGTGACACGACGCCAGCTCGAACGATTGTTCCGCTTGCACCTGAACGACACGCCGAGCAATTTCTACCTGCGCCTGCGGCTGGAGAAGGCGCAACAACTATTGCGGCAGACAGACATGAGCGTGCTGGAAGTGAGTATCGCGTGCGGGTTTGAATCGCCGTCGTATTTCACCCGCAGCTATCGGGCAAAGTTTGCAAGGTGTCCACGAGAGGATCGGCGTACCGCAAAAGCATGAACAACAGAGAACCCTGTGGGAGCGGGCTTGCCCGCGATGAGGCCGGCACTTTCAACATTGATGTTGACTGACACACCGCAATCGCGGGCAAGCCCGGCTCCCACAGTTTCTCCGTGTTGGCAGCAATAGCGTTACTTCTTCATCAACGCCGAGCACGCCGCTTTATAAGCCTCATGCTGATACTTGTTCAGCGTGGCCGGCAGTTCAAAGTCGAACTTCTTGTTCTGCGCATTAATGGTCTGTGGCGACAGCAGCGTCACCTCGCAATTCTCCAGCAGCTGGAAAACCCCTTCGATCTTGAACGTGGTCGGCCCGCCAGCAAACTCACCCTTCTTGCTGCGCTTCTTGATTGCAATCCGGTCGATGGAATTCTCACGCACAAACGACGCGACCTGAGCGGCAAAGACTTTGACGTTGGCGGCTTCGTCGTCATCGTCGAGGGCGATTTTCTTGGTCGCGAGGGCGACGTGGCTCAAGGTCTGATCGTCGAGGGTGGCCACGGCGATAATTGCCTCGCTGCCTTTGATTTCGATGCCGCAGATTTTCATTTGAATTCCTTAACTGGCTGATGGCGTGCAGCTTACAGCTCAAGCTGATTCGCGTTGATGCCAAAAGCCGCAGCGATTCTTTCGCGGGTGGCCTTGCGAGGCTTGGCGACGGTCTTGCTGGGCGAAGGCCGGTTGCGAGATGCCCATGCGTTTGGCCACTTCATCCTGCGTAAGGTTCAAGTGCTCACGCCAGGCGCGTACAGGTAGCTCACCATCGACAATGCGGCTGACAACTTCGTGAGGGATCATCTTGTTTGTCATCCTTTTGTGTTTACTCCTGCCCAATCGACTCCAAAAACTCCGACCGTTCGTCACTCATCCGCGCGATGCAATCATTCTGCGCAATGGTGAACGCCTTGCTACCGCTCGTCGCCGGAAACGCTTCCACCGCGCAATCCGCGTCCCGGGTCTTCAGCCACTGCTGTTGGGCGGCCTTGAGCTTGGCGGTGATGTCGGTCAGTTGCGCCGGGTTCTTGCCGTAGGCGGTTTGCATGCGCTCGGTCAGGCCCTGGTAGTTGTCTTTCAGCAGGTCTTCGGCGGTGGTTCTGCTGTAGACCGAGCATTCGAGGGTCTGGACGTCGTTTTCGACGGCATCGCACGGGTTGGTGTCGGACTCTTCAGCGGCCTGTACGCCGGTCGCTATCAGTGCCAAAGCCAGGAAGATCGTTCTCATTGCGCCGCAGCCCCTTTTTCAATGCCTATCCAGTGATGCGGCGAATTCTGGCCCAAGTTCCGGGGAAAGAACAGGTTGGCAAACAGCCCCTGACGAGACCCTTTGTCGTGTATTGACGCTTTCGGCAAACCCTCTGTCGTTTTTGCACCCGGCTGCCCCGCCCCTCAGGCATATGCTGGCCCCAAAGCGCCGGCACACGATTCGGCGCATGAATCGCTAATAGGGGACAGCCTGATGAGCCCAGCCGAATTGCACGCCGACAGCATCGTTATCGACGGGCTGATTATTGCCAAGTGGAACCGCGAGCTGTTTGAAGACATGCGCAAGGGCGGTCTGACCGCGGCCAACTGCACCGTGTCGGTGTGGGAGGGCTTCCAGGCCACCGTCAACAACATCGCCGCCAGCCAGAAGCTGATCCGCGAGAACAGCGACCTGGTGATTCCGGTGCGCACCACCGCCGACATCCGCAAAGCCAAGGAGCAGGGCAAGACCGGCATCCTCTTCGGCTTCCAGAATGCCCATGCCTTCGAAGACCAGATCGGCTATGTCGAGGTGTTCAAGCAGCTGGGCGTCGGTATTGTGCAGATGTGCTACAACACCCAGAACCTGGTCGGTACCGGTTGCTACGAGCGCGATGGCGGCCTGTCGGGCTTCGGTCGTGAAATCGTCGCCGAGATGAACCGTGTGGGCGTCATGTGCGACCTGTCCCACGTCGGTTCCAAGACGTCCGAAGAAGTCATCCTCGAATCGAAGAAGCCGGTCTGCTACTCCCATTGCCTGCCGTCGGGTCTGAAAATTCACCCGCGCAACAAATCCGATGAAGAACTGAAGTTCATTGCCGACCACGGCGGTTTCGTCGGCGTGACCATGTTTGCGCCGTTCCTCGCCAAGGGCATCGATTCGACCATCGACGACTACGCCGAAGCCATTGAATACACCATGAACATCGTCGGCGAAGACGCCATCGGTATTGGCACTGACTTCACCCAGGGCCATGGCCAGGACTTCTTCGAATACCTGACCCACGACAAGGGTTACGCCCGCCGCCTGACCAGCTTCGGCAAGATCATCAACCCGCTGGGCATCCGCACCGTCGGCGAGTTCCCGAACCTGACCGAGACGCTGCTCAAGCGCGGCCATTCCGAGCGCGTGGTCCGCAAGATCATGGGTGAGAACTGGGTCAACGTCCTCAAGGACGTCTGGGGCGAGTAAGCCACAGCCCCTCTGAATCCTTTCCCCCGGCCGTCCGCGCCGGGGGCAACACCAAAATTTTTCTGGAGTTAAGTTTCCATGGCCAAGATCGCCCCGCAATTGCCTATCGAAGTCGACAGCGAAACCGGTGTCTGGACCTCCGACGCCCTGCCAATGCTGTACGTGCCGCGCCATTTCTTCGTCAACAACCACATGGGCATCGAGGAAGTGCTGGGCGCCGACGCCTACGCCGAAATCCTCTACAAAGCCGGCTACAAATCCGCCTGGCACTGGTGTGAAAAAGAAGCTGAATGCCACGGCCTGGAAGGCGTCGCGGTGTTCGAGCACTACATGAAGCGCCTGTCGCAGCGCGGCTGGGGTCTGTTCAAGATCCAGGACATCGACCTCGACAAAGGCACCGCCAGCGTCAAGCTCGAACACTCGGCATTCGTCTACGTCTACGGCAAGGTCGGGCGTAAGGTCGACTACATGTTCACTGGCTGGTTTGCCGGTGCCATGGATCAGATTCTGCAAGCCCGCGGCAGCAACATCCGCACCGTTGCCGAACAAGTCTACGGTGGCTCCGAAGAAGGCCACGACGACGGTTTGTTCACCGTCAAGCCGTTGTAAGTCGAGGAACCCGCCATGGCTTTCGAAGCAATGTTCCAGCCGATCCAGATCGGCAAACTGACCATCCGTAACCGCGTGCTCAGCACCGCGCACGCCGAGGTCTATGCCACCGACGGCGGCATGACCACCGACCGGTACGTCAAGTATTACGAAGAGAAAGCCAAGGGCGGGATCGGCCTGGCGATTTGCGGCGGTTCCTCCAGCGTGGCCATCGACAGCCCGCAAGGCTGGTGGAAGTCGGTCAACCTGGCTGACGACCGGATCATTCCGCACTTCCAGAACCTGGCCGATGCCATGCACAAGCATGGCGCCAAGATCATGATCCAGATTACCCACATGGGCCGACGCTCGCGTTGGGATGGCGAGCATTGGCCAACCCTGCTGTCGCCGTCGGGCATCCGCGAGCCGGTACACCGTGCGACCTGCAAAACCATCGAGCCGGAAGAAATCTGGCGGGTGATCGGTAACTACGCCACTGCAGCGGGCCGCGCCAAGGCCGGTGGCCTGGACGGTATCGAACTGTCGGCCGTGCACCAGCACATGATCGACCAGTTCTGGAGCCCGCGCGTCAACAAGCGTACCGACGAATGGGGCGGCAGCTTCGAAAATCGCATGCGTTTCGGCCTCGAAGTATTGAAGGCTGTGCGGGCTGTAGTCGGCCCGGATTTCTGCGTCGGGATCCGTCTGTGCGGTGATGAATTCCACCCGGATGGCTTGTCCCACGAGGACATGAAACAGATCGCCAAGTACTACGACGACACCGGCATGATCGACTTCATCGGCGTGGTCGGCTCGGGTTGCGACACCCACAACACCCTGGCCAACGTTATCCCCAACATGAGTTATCCACCGGAGCCGTTCCTGCACCTGGCCGCCGGTATCAAGGAAGTGGTGAAGGCCCCGGTTCTGCACGCGCAGAACATTAAGGACCCGAACCAGGCGACCCGTATTCTGGAAGGCGGCTACGTCGACATGGTCGGCATGACCCGCGCCCACATCGCCGACCCGCACCTGATCGCCAAGATCAAAATGGGCCAGGTCGACCAGATCAAACAATGCGTCGGTGCCAACTACTGCATCGACCGTCAGTATCAAGGCCTGGACGTGCTGTGCATCCAGAACGCCGCGACGTCCCGTGAATACATGGGCGTGCCGCACATCATCGAGAAATCGACCGGTGTGAAACGCAAAGTCGTGGTGGTCGGTGCCGGTCCTGCGGGGATGGAAGCGGCTCGCGTGTCGGCCGAACGCGGCCACGACGTGACCCTGTTCGAGAAAAAAGAATTCATCGGCGGGCAAATCACTACGGCTTCGAAAGCGCCGCAGCGGGACCAGATCGCTGGGATCACTCGCTGGTTCCAACTGGAGCTGGCGCGTTTGAAAGTCGACCTGCGCCTGGGCGTGGCGGCGGATGCGGCGACCATTCTCGACCTGCGTCCGGACGTCGTGGTGCTGGCCGTCGGCGGCCATCCGTTCCTGGAGCAGAACGAACACTGGGGCGCGGCTGAAGGCCTGGTGGTCAGCAGCTGGGACATCCTCGACGGCAAGGTTGCGCCGGGCAAGAACGTGCTGGTCTACGACACGATTTGCGAGTTTACCGGGATGTCCGCCGCCGACTTCCTCGCCGACAAGGGCAGCCAGGTCGAGATCGTCACTGACGACATCAAGCCGGGCGTGGCGATTGGCGGGACCTCGTTCCCGACGTACTACCGCAGCATGTACCCGAAAGAAGTGATCATGACCGGCGACATGATGCTGGAGAAGGTCTACCGCGAAGGCGACAAGCTGGTGGCGGTGCTGGAAAACGAATACACCGGCGCCAAAGAGGAGCGGGTGGTGGACCAGGTCGTCGTCGAAAACGGCGTGCGTCCGGACGAAGAAATCTACTACGCCCTGAAGGAAGGCTCGCGCAACAAAGGCCAGATGGACATCGAGGCCCTGTTCGCGATCAAGCCGCAACCTTCGCTGAGCCAGGCGGGCGACGGCTACTTGCTGTTCCGCATCGGCGACTGCGTGGCGCAACGCAACACCCACGCGGCGATCTACGACGCGCTGCGGTTGTGCAAGGATTTCTAAGAGCTTGTGGATAACCCTGTAGGAGTGAGCCTGCTCGCGATGAACGATAACGCGGTTTGCCTGAGGCACCGCGGCGCCTGAATCGCGAGCAGGCTCACTCCCACAGGAATCGAGCAAGGCATCCAGGTAGTTTGGCCTGCAAGACCCTGCGGTCTTTGGGAGCTCCACCATGTTGAACACCCTTCTTCCAATCCTGTTGTTCGCTGCCTTGGGCCTGGGTGTCCTGGGCGCGTTGCGGCGGGTGGCTATGTGGCGCCGGGGCCGGGCTTCGAAAGTCGACCTGATCGGCGGCCTGTTCGCCATGCCCAAGCGCTACATGGTCGACTTGCACCACGTCGTCGCGCGGGACAAATACATCGCCAACACCCACGTCGCCACGGCCGGTGGTGCGGTGGCGTCCATCGTGCTGGCGATTCTGGTGCACGGTTTCGGCCTGCATAACCGCTTCCTCGGTTATGCGCTGCTGTTGATGACGGCCGTGATGTTTGTCGGTGCGATTTTTGTTTACCTGCGTCGACGCAATCCACCGGCCCGTTTGTCCAAAGGCCCGTGGATGCGCCTGCCGAAAAGCCTGTTGGCTTTCTCTGTGAGCTTCTTCCTGTTGACCCTGCCGGTCGCCGGAATCCTTCCGGAAAACTTCGGCGGTTGGTTGGTAGCTGCGATTCTCGGCGTCGGTGTGCTGTGGGGCGTTAGCGAACTGTTCTTCGGCATGACCTGGGGCGGGCCGATGAAGCACGCCTTCGCCGGTGCCTTGCACCTGGCCTGGCACCGTCGCGCCGAACGCTTTAACGGCGGTCGTTCCACCGGTTTGAAACCGCTGGACCTGAACGACCCGACCGCGCCGCTGGGCGTGGAAAAACCCAAGGATTTCACCTGGAACCAACTGCTCGGTTTCGACGCCTGCGTGCAGTGCGGTAAATGTGAAGCCGCCTGCCCGGCATTCGCCGCCGGCCAGCCGCTGAACCCGAAAAAACTGATCCAGGACATGGTGGTCGGTCTGGCCGGTGGCACCGATGCCAAGTTTGCCGGCAGCCCGTATCCAGGCAAAGCGATTGGCGAACACGCCGGTAATCCGCATCAACCGATCGTCAACGGTCTGGTGGACGCCGAAACCCTGTGGTCATGCACCACCTGCCGTGCCTGCGTCGAGGAATGCCCGATGATGATCGAGCACGTCGATGCCATCGTCGACATGCGCCGCCATCTGACGTTGGAAAAGGGCGCGACCCCGAACAAGGGCGCCGAAGTCCTGGAAAACCTGATCGCCACCGACAACCCGGGTGGTTTCGCCCCGGGCGGGCGGATGAACTGGGCGGCGGACCTGAACCTTACGCTGATGAGCGAGAAGAAGTCGGTCGACGTGCTGTTCTGGGTCGGCGACGGTGCCTTCGACATGCGCAACCAGCGCACGTTACGCGCCTTCGTCAAAGTGCTGAAAGCGGCCAAAGTCGACTTCGCGGTGCTCGGTCTTGAAGAACGCGACAGCGGTGACGTGGCCCGACGCCTGGGCGACGAAGCGACCTTCCAGCTGTTGGCCAAACGCAACATCCAGACCCTGGCCAAATACAGCTTCAACCGCATCGTCACCTGCGACCCGCACAGCTTCCACGTGCTGAAAAACGAGTACGGCGCATTCGACGGCAACTACCTCGTGCAGCACCACAGCACCTACATGGCCGAAATCATCGGCGCAGGCGCCCTCAACCTCGGCCAGCACAAAGGCAGCAGCGTGACTTATCACGACCCGTGCTACCTCGGTCGCTACAACGGCGAATACGAGGCACCGCGTGAAGTGCTGCGCGCTCTCGGCATTGAAGTGAAAGAAATGCAACGCTCCGGTTTCCGTTCACGCTGCTGCGGCGGCGGTGGCGGGGCGCCGATCACCGACATTCCGGGCAAGCAGCGAATCCCCGACATGCGCATGGAAGACATCCGCGAAACCGGCGCCGAACTGGTGGCCGTGGGTTGTCCACAATGCACCGCGATGCTCGAAGGCGTGGTTGAACCCCGGCCATTGATCAAGGACATCGCCGAACTGGTGGCCGACGCATTGCTCGAAGATGAAGCACCGAGCAAACCGTCCACACCGGCCAAACGTGAACCTGCGGAGGCCCACTGATGAGCGACATTATCCGCCGCGACCCCCGCGCCGAATGGATTGCCCGCAACCGCCTGCACCCGCTGCACGCGGCCATGCAACCAGCGCAACACAGCTGGATGGGGCCTAACGGCGTCATCCGCAAGAACCTTCACGGCATCGGTTTTATCGGGCCCAACGGCATCAAGCGCATCGACCGCAGCGGCGCGCAACAGGGCGGGGCGACCAAACGCTCGGCGGCGGTTGAAGTGCAGTTGCCGCTGCATCAAGTGCCTGCACCGGCGTTCTACATCAGCGTGGTGCCGGACATGGTCGGCGGCCGCTTGAGCAGCCACGACCGCGACCTGCTGGGCCTGGCTCATCAATTGGCTGGCAACGACGGCGCGGTGTTGGCCGTGGTTTTCGGCGAACACAAGGAAAACGCCTTTGCTACCGCTGGCGTCGATCGGCTGTTGGTACTGGAAGGCGACGAGTTCAGCGGTTATGCACCGGAACAACGGGTCCAGGGCCTGCGGGCTGTGGATAACCAGTTCAGCCCGCGTCACTGGCTGCTGCCGGACAGCCGCAGCGGGGGTGGCGAACTCGGTCGACGCTTTGCGGCGGCACTGGGCGAACGCCCGGCCACGCGGGTCTGGCAGGTCAAGGATCAGGAATGCATCGGCCGCGCCGGTGCGGGTCTGCAAGACCTTGCGCGTCCGGTTGCACGGTTGATTCTGGCTGCCGTCGAGTGCGCCGAACCGGTCAGCGAAACCCGTCACGAAGCCTTGCCAGTGGAGTTATCCACAACCGTGGCGCGCAGTCTGTCGCGCATCGAGGATCTGGGCGCGGTGGCGGTGGACCCGGCAGCGATTCCGATGGCCGAAGCCGAGTTCATCTTCTCCGGGGGCAACGGGGTCAAGGATTGGCCGTTGTTCCACCAGACCGCCGCTGCCCTTGGCGCCACCGAAGGCGCCTCCCGCGTGGCGGTGGACGATGGCTTCATGGCTCGCGACCGTCAAGTCGGCGCCTCCGGCACTTGGGTCACTGCGCGGGTCTACGTGGCGGTGGGGATTTCCGGGGCGATCCAGCACCTGCAAGGCATCGGTGCCTGCGACAAGGTGGTGGCGATCAACCTCGACCCTGGCTGCGACATGATCAAACGGGCCGACCTGTCGGTGATCGGCGAGAGCGCCGAGATTCTTCAAGCCTTGATCGCGGCGGTAGAGGCTTACCGCAACGAAGCCAAGCGCGATGCGGCTTAAGGGAAGGAAAGGGTTATGAGCACGAAAATCATCAGTCTGGTGTCCATCGGCGCCCACCCGACCTCTGGCCGGCCACGTCGCGCCGAGCAGGATGCGCGAGCCGTGGAATTGGGTCTGCAACTGGCTGGGGATAACTTGCAAGTGCTGCATGCCGGCGACGTCGCCGAGCCGGCGCTGCGCGCCTACCTGGGCATGGGCCTTGAGCAACTGCACGTGCTGGAACAACCGGAAGGCGCCGACGCGCTACCGGCCTTGACCGCCTATTTGCGTGACGCCGGGGCACAAGTCGTGCTGACCGGTAGCCAGGCCGAAACCGGCGAAGGCTCGGGCATGCTGCCGTTCCTGCTGGCGGAAAGCCTCGGCTGGCCGCTGGTGGTGGGATTGGCTCAGGTCGAGTCCATCGACGGCAACTCGGCGCTGGTGCTGCAAGCCTTGCCGCGCGGTCAACGCCGGCGCTTGAAAGTGCGCCTGCCGTTTCTCGCCACTGTGGATAACGCCGCACCAAAGCCGCGGCAGAGCGCCTACGGCCCAGCCCGGCGTGGCGTGTTGCAAGCGGATGAAGTCGAAGTGACCGACGATGAACTGCTGGCCGTCGCCACCCTGCAACCCGCCAAGCCACGGCCGAAACGCTTGAAAGTGATCAAGGCCAAGAGCGGCGCGGACCGCATGAAAGCCGCGACGGCCAAAGCCAGTGGCGGCGGCGGACAAGTGCTCAAAGGCGTGACCGCGCAAGCAGGCGCCGAAGCCATCCTCAAATTGCTGATCGAAGAAGGCGTCGTCCGCTAACGAATCCAAAACAGATCTAATGTGGGAGCGAGCCTGCTCGCGAAAGCGGTGTGTCAGATAGGACGCCTTCGCGAGCAAGCCCGCTCCCACAAGGGAAAACCAATGACCGTTGAATTTCGTTCGGCCCTGCGCGCGGATGCGCGGGAGATTGCTCGTTTGTTCCAGATTTCATCAGAAGGCGCCTCGGATTACATCTGGAGCCAACTGGCCGAGCCCGGCCAGGATCTGCTGGACGTAGGCGCCAGCCGCTACGCCCGTGACGATGTGGACTTCTCCTGGCAGAACTGCATCATCGCTGAGGCCGCTGGCAGCGTCATCGGCATGATGCACAGCTACGTGATGCGTCATGATCCGCTGGCGGCCCCCGTCACCGATCCGGTCCTGGCGCCTTACGCCACAATGGAAATCCCCGACACCCTCTACATCTCCAGCCTGGCGCTGCATGAAGGCTGGCGAAACCAGGGCCTGGGCAAGCAATTCCTCGCCTACGCCTACGACCGTGCCAACCAGCTTGGGCTCAATGGCCTGAGCCTGATCGACTACGCCGCCAACACCGGCGCCCGGCGGTTTTACGAGCGGCATGGCTTCCGTATCGTCGACACCTGCCAGATCACGCCACATCCGATGATTCGGGTCACGGGTGAGGCCTATCTGATGTATCGGCCCTGATGAGCTACATTTTTCTATGAGCTGGCTTTCCATGAGCAGGGCGGGGTGGCAGCAGCGCTAATTCATAACACTCGTTTTCAGGAATGGGTTGAACATGCGAGCGGTCAGTCGACATGAGGCATGTCTGATCTGTGGCGTGATGTTTGTTGTGTTTTTTCTAATTGTGTCCACGCGTTCGATGGCTCAAACCAGAAAGGAAAATCCGGATTTTTATCAATGGCTGGCGTCTGAACAAGGACAAAACGCCTCCTTGGCGCAGATGAAGCAGCAGTGCGAAAAGGTTTTGGCGGCTGATAAAAACCTCGATTGTTCAGTCACCGTTTTCGCCCGAATGTTCGAGACCAAAGCCGCCAACCAACTCCCCGAATACTACCTGTCGGTCAAGCGTCGTCATGCCCAGGCCATAGCGAATGATCCTGAGCTCAAAGCCCTGTTTTCCATGTTTGGCAGCGAATCGATCGCGACCTTGCGGGCAGTCGCCGATTTTTCGGTGACAAGAACGCAGCGGCGCGAGCTGTTGCCGATTTATCCCTACGCCAGTGACAGCCACGTGACTGACGAGGTACTGCCCTACATCGATGTCAAAGCGGCCAATGGTTTCTCGTCACGGTTTATTGTGGATACAGGCGCGCCGCAAACCCGGGTCAACACCGAAACCGCGAAGCTGATGGGTATCCGTCTGTTAACCGACTCCCACTATGGCTACAGCACGTTTTATGGCGAGCACGACCTGTCCGCCAAGCTCGGGATCTTCAAGTCGTTAAAGATTGGCTCAAGCGAGTTCAGGAACGTCCTGGTGTTTGTCAGTGACCGGGATAACTTACTCGGGCTTGATCTGATCGGTAAGTTAGGTCGTCTAAAGGTCACGAAAAAGACCTTGGAGATAAACGCCGCGCGTCCCGTGCGATGTGATTCGCCCGTTACCTATGCGCGTATCGACATCAATCAAAGACTGACCATTCCCGCCCGGCTGGATCATCGGGTGACGCTGGCGATTATCGACACCGGCAACGTCGATTACCTGACGTCGGCCTCACCGGGCAGCTCACCCATTCGCGTTGCCGAAAAGCGGCGCTATCGAACCTACAAGGGCGAGCTGAACTTGTCGGGCCGAACCCGGTTGATCACCTACCGATACTACCCGGACTATACGATCCCGCCGTCCTTGCTGCTTGGGCGGTACGTGCCGTCGCTTTTGCTCGGGTGGCGTGCCTTCAATGACTATGAGTTGAATCTTGATATCGACTCAGGCCGGTCGTGTTTCAACAGGATCTGATCGCGGTTACCCACAATCCCTGTTAGCGCTTCTGTGGATAACATGTTCGCCCTTCGCTACACCCCATACAAATAAGGCCTTGCAGGCCATCGTACAAAAAACAACCAGCCTAAGCTGCGGTTTTTACACGCTTTTTACGGTGGATAAGGTTTGGCGCTGGTCAATACTTGCCCCCAATCTCTGTTGGCGCTTCTGTGGATAAGATGTTCGCTAACCGCTACAGGCCATATAAACCGTGGTCTTCAGTTGTCTGGTTAAAAAACGATCAAAACGTCACTTTACGTCGGTAAAAACGTTGTAAACCCTGATTTATCGAGTCTTCCGACGGTTTTCCACAGATCCGACGAAGTTGCCCCCAAAGTCTGTTGGCGCTTCTGTGGATAAGGTGTTCGCGACTCGCTACAGGCCAATAAAACCGCTACTCGCAGCCTCATGATCAAAAAACAACCAATTCTTCCTTCATAGCCTGATAGTGGACAATTCCTGGATTTTCTTTTCGGCGCAGAGCACTTATCCCCAAAAATGGTGGGTAGGGTGTGGATAACATGCTCGCTAAAACCATCGGGATATATGTCTGTGATGGAGTTTTGTTTGGTTTTTTATCGCCAAACGTTCTTCTGCACTGATACTTCTCACAGGTTTCAGCACTTTTTCAGGTGGGTATGCTCAGCTCAACTTTATGGGTAAGTAAGAATTGATCATGAGCAACGATGACGATAACTTAGTCTCTGAGTGTGAAGAAACCAATGCGTACAATTTGAATAGTTGGATGGCGGATCTTCACTCATCTATTAAGCATTTGCTAGTGAGCGAACTCAGTCTTCCGGGGGGGCATAATTCCGGGATGGATAAAGAGGGGAATCCGAATGCTTTCTTTGACACGTGTCAGGATAAAAGCTTTCGTGATCAGCTTAACAATGGTGTGCGCGTTCTGGATATAAGGCTCAGGTGGCATTCTGGATTTGGGAATGAAAATATTAACCAAGGGCTTATATTTGCGCATGCTGGAACTTCAATCAGAACGTTTGCGAATATGTTGAATGACCTGGATCGTTTTCAGGAAGCCAATCCAGGGGAAATTGTCATTCTTGATTTTCATCATTTCGAAGCGCAAAGGGCAGATAAACCTGTTCCGTATGCCTTGATTTATGCGCATTTCATGCGGCACTACACATGGAAAATGCTGCCCGGTAAGGCAATTACTTTAACTCTCGAAGAAATAAGAGCCCAGTACCCTGGGCCAAGAATTATTGTTGCGGCATCCAGATTGTTATGGACGGATGGAACCGGGGACGGTATACCGGCACGTGATCGAACTTATTTTTGGGATAAACTTACTCATAAATGGATGGGGGACGGTGAAGTAACTGTTGCCGAACTTAAAAAGTACATTACGGTGACTCTGAAAGAACGTGTTCCCACCTTTTCGCCGTGGTCGATGTCCGCAACAGCCTACAATATGATGGAGGGCCCCGTAAATATGGTTGAAACGCTGGCGGGCTGGTACCCAGTAAGAGGCGAATGGCAGCGAAAAAGCAACATTATAAATTTTGATTGGTGCAGTCGTTCGAATGCAATCATGATCAAGAACTGCATTGAGAGTAATATTTTAAAAGAGTCAATGATGCTACCTCGCCCCGTAGTAGCTCTGCCATTTAATGAATCTTCTTGTGTGGGTTCTAGACCGGTAATTGTTGGAACCAGCGAAGTTCGCGGTGCAACGGTTGTTTTCGCGGACGCAGGGTTGTTTTTTTATTACGGTACGGCGGAGGTTAGGGAAGATGGGGTATGGTTTGGTCAGTTTTCTAAAGACATAATGACAAGTTCGTTTCGCTTGGTTTGTTACCAGGTATTGAATGGGCAGCGCTCCGCTTATTCACCCGTAAGAACGTTATATGTCAACGAAAGTGGGCTGTCCATGCCGAGAGACATCACGGTAAATGCGGGGCCCAATTCCGCAAGAATCAGTTGGTCCAGCCTAGAGGCACGATGCGATTGGTTTCAGGAGGGCCAGGGCGCGCCGCGTTCGACAACGGAAAACTTTGCAAATGTTGAGCAGTTGAAACCTGGCCAGACTTACACATTTAACGTGTGGGCGGTAAAAGGGCTTGAGACTTCTGAAACCGCAACAATTACGTATACGATGGCGGAAGGGCAATATTCTGTTCCTCGAGATTTCCGGGTAGTCGCCAATGCAAACAAGTCTGTGACGGTTGCTTGGAATGCTCCTCTTGATGGTGCAGATCAGGTGACTGGTTATTGGTTGGTTATACCTGGACGGCCAGATCAAGTTCTTCTCACCGACTTGCATTACACGATGATCAGCAACGTTGTCGGTTGGCCTCTGGTGTTCGCACTTCGCGCCCGCTTTTCTGGAGGAGGGCTGTCGGATTATGTGAGGCTGGTTGTGACGGTTATCGACTAAATATCCGCAGGCCTGTGCGTGATGAGCGCGCAGGCCTCGGTCTATTGATTGTCGGTAGGGCCTTGAGACTTAGCCGCTAACCGGAACCCCTTTGAGGTACGGCGCAGGCTCGGCCCCGAGGTTGTTCAACAAACGCTCGCTGTACCAATCCACAAAGTTCACCACGCCAAACTCATAGGTCTTGGAGTAAGGCCCTGGCTGGTACGCGGTGGAGTTGATGCCGCGCTGGTTCTCTTCGGCCAGGCGACGGTCCTGGTCGTTGGTGGCGTCCCAGACCTGGCGCATGCGCTCCACGTCGTAGTCCACGCCTTCGACGGCGTCCTTGTGCACGATCCACTTGGTGGTGACCATGGTTTCCTGCGCGCTGATCGGCCACACGGTGAACACGATGATGTGGTCGCCCATGCAGTGGTTCCACGAATGCGGCAGGTGCAGGATGCGCATCGAGCCCAGGTCCGGGTTCTTGATGCGGCCCATGAGTTTGGCGCAGCCCTGTTTGCCGTCCAGGGTCATCGATACGGTGCCCTTGAGCAGTGGCATGCGCACGATGCGGTTACGCAGGCCGAAGCTGGCGTGGGCGTAAGGGATCTTCTCGGCTTCCCAGGCAGCGGCGGAGGCGGCGACGTGGTCCTTGAAGGCTTGGTCGGCACGCGGGTCGGTGACGTCGTCCCATTCCAGCAGGGTTTTCAGCAGTTCCGGGTGCGACGCGTTGCAGTGGTAGCACTCGCGGTTGTTTTCCAGCACCAGTTTCCAGTTGGCCTTTTCGAACAAGGTGGTCTGGATCGCCACCTTGGTGTTTTCCATGTCGTACGGTTCCATGTAATGGTTCAGCGTTGACAGGAAGTCATCGATGGCCGGCGGGTTCTCCGCCAGGCTGATGAAGATGTAACCGCCGGCCGTCTTCACGTTCACCGGTTTGAGGCCGTACTGCTTCATGTCGAAGTCGGCGCCCATTTCGGTGCCGGCGAACAGCAAGCGACCGTCCAGCTCATACGTCCACTGGTGGTAGTGGCAGACCAGCTTGGCGACTTTGCCTTTTTCACTGGTGCACAGGCGCGAACCACGGTGACGGCAGACGTTGTGGAACGCATGCACGACGCCTTCGGCGCCGCGAATCACGATGATCGGGTTCTTGCCGATTTGCAGGGTCAGGTAGTTGCCCTTGGTCGGGATCTCGCAGGTCATGCCGGCGATCAACCACTCTTTCTGGAAGATTTCCTGCATGTCGATATCAAACAGCCGCTCGTCAGAGTAAAACGGCTGCGGCAGCGAGAAAGTGCGCTCGCGCTCTTGCAGCATCTGCGCGGTGGCCTTGCGTGCGGGTTCCAGCGGATCGCCCAGGCTGATTTTTGCGGTGACGTCCATCGATTTGATCCTCATGGCCATTCTGTGTGGCCGGCGAAATAGTGGCTGATACGGTGTGCAACGCAAGGGTGTAAAGAAATCGTCTTTGTGTGGGGCGAGTGTGGGGCCGGCGTTGCCTGGAACCTTATCCATGGGCGACATGGCCCAATCTGTTCCCGACGCGCAACCCCCGGTAGTTGGGGGCTGGTCGCGATAAGTATGTGAATGTCGCAGATAGGTAAATGGGTGGTCCGCGCTATACGCAGAATCGCCAACATAAGGCCGAACATCGGCGGTGGAGAACAGCATGTCCAACAGCTTCCTGAATCCGGTAACGACCCAGACCTGGGCCAATGGTCGTCACATCGTCCGTTGCGTCAAAGTGATCCAGGAAACCTGGGATGTGCGCACCTTCTGCTTTATGGCGGACCAGCCGATCCTGTTCTTTTTTAAACCGGGGCAGTTTGTCACCCTGGAGCTGGAAATCGAAGGCGTGCCGATCATGCGCTCCTACACCATTTCGAGCTCGCCGTCGGTGCCGTACAGCTTCTCGGTGACGATCAAGCGCGTACCGGGCGGCAAGGTCTCGAACTGGCTGCACGACACCCTGCATGAAGGCCAGGAGCTGGCAGTGCACGGGCCGGTCGGGCTGTTCAACGCCATGGACTTCACCGCGCCGAAGGTGCTGTACCTCAGCGGTGGCGTCGGCATCACGCCGGTCATGTCGATGGCGCGCTGGTTCTACGACACCAACGGTAATGTCGACATGGTGTTTATCCACAGCGCCCGTTCACCCAAAGACATCATTTACCACCGCGAGCTGGAACACATGGCGTCGCGGATCGATAACTTCAGCCTGCACCTGATCTGCGAGAAGCATGGCCTGGGCGAGCCATGGGCCGGTTATCGCGGCTACCTGAACCACAAGATGCTTGAACTGATGGCGCCGGATTTCATGGAGCGCGAGGTGTTCTGCTGCGGGCCGACGCCCTACATGAACGCGGTCAAGCGCATGCTCGAGGCGGTCGGTTTCGACATGAGCCGTTATCACGAGGAATCCTTCGGTGCCACCCCAGCAGAAGCCCGTGCCGATGCGGTGGAGCAAGCGGAAATCGCCGCCGACGCACCGGACATCGACGTGGCGGATCTGCATCAAGTGGAATTCACCGCGTCCGGCAAGAGCATTCGGGTTGCACCGGGGGAAACGGTCCACGCCGCGGCGGCCAAGCTCGGTCTGTTGATTCCTAAGGCCTGCGGGATGGGGATTTGCGGGACGTGCAAGGTGATGAAGCTGGGCGGGGAGGTCGAAATGGACCACAACGGCGGGATCACCGAAGAAGACGAAGCCGAAGGGTTCATCCTGTCGTGCTGCAGCGTGCCGAAGGGCGACGTGCGGATTGAGTTCTAACGCACAGCGCAAATTCTAATGTGGGAGCGGGCTTGCTCGCGAAGGCGGTGTGTCATTCGACATCAATGTTGACTGATCCACCGCTTTCGCGAGCAAGCCCGCTCCCACAGGGTCGGTGTTTCAGTCGACAAACAGATCCGGCATCAGTTTGTCGGTGGTGTCGGGCGCAAATCGATACTGTTGAAAATCCGTCACGCCGTGCTCACCCAGAATCTCCTCATCAATCAGCAACCGACCGGTGATGCTGCGACCGCTGCTGTCCAGGATGACATGGGCGGCATCCGCCATGATCGCCGGGGTTCGTGCGTGTTTGAAGGACTCGCGTGAGCCGAGCTGAAATTCGATGGCGGCGGTGGCAATCATCGTCTGCGGCCACAGTGAATTGACACTGATGCCATAACCGGCAAATTCCTCGCTCATGCCCAGGGTCAGCATGCTCATGCCGTATTTGGTCACGGTATAGGGGCTGTATTGGGCGAACCATTTCGTCGCCAGGTTCAACGGTGGCGACAGGTTAAGGATGTGGCCATTGGTTTTTTTCAAATAGGGCAGGGCCGCCTGGCTGCACAGCAGCACGGCCCGGGTGTTGATCTGGTGCATCAGGTCGAAACGCTTGAGCTCGATGTGTTGAACACCGGTCAGCTTGATCGCCCCGGCGTTATTGATCAGCGCATCAATGGCGCCGAAATGCTCGTGGGCCTGGGCCAGCGCCTCGCGTACCGCGACTTCATCGCGAACATCCACCTGTAACGCCAACGCCTTGCCGCCAGAGGCTTCGACTTCCTTGGCCACGCTGAAAATCGTGCCCGGCAACTTGGGATGCGGCTCGGCGCTTTTGGCCGCAATCACGATGTTGGCCCCGTCCCGCGCGGCGCGTAGCGCAATCTCACGACCAATCCCGCGACTGGCGCCGGTGATGAACAGGGTTTTGCCTTGTAAGGACATGCGTGCGCTCCTGGTTGTTTTTATCTGAGCAGATAGAAACGGCTCGCCAGTCAATGTAGACCAAGTATTTGCGGCGAGGGTGCGTGCCTAAAGGCCAGTCAGTCAGGAGCTGAAAGACGCGATCCTTGTGGGAGCGGGCTTGCTGGCGAATGCGGCGTGTCATTCAACATAGGTGTTGACTGACCTGACGCCTTCGCGAGCAAGCCCGCTCCCACAGGGTTTCATTTCAGCTCGGAGATCAGCGGGACATGACTTCGCGAATGTCCGCCGCCAGTTCGCGTACGCGTTCTTCTTCGGTGTCCCACGAGCACATGAAGCGTGCGCCGCCGTTGCCGATAAAGGTGTAGAAGCGCCAGCTCTTGGCCGTCAGTGCGGCGATGGCCGGTTCCGACAGTTGCAGGAATACGCCGTTGGCCTGCACCGGGAACATCAGTTCGACGCCGGGAATGTCGCTCACCAGCTCAGCCAGCAATTGCGCGCAATGGTTGGCGTGTTTGGCGTATTTGAGCCAGGCGTCGTTTTCCAGGATGCCGACCCAAGGCGCCGAGAGGAAGCGCATTTTCGAGGCCAGTTGCCCGGCCTGTTTGCAGCGGTAATCGAAGTCTTCGGCCAGTTTATGGTTGAAGAACAGAATGGCCTCGCCCACCGCCATACCGTTTTTCGTGCCGCCGAAGCACAGCACGTCGACACCGGCCTTCCAGGTCAGGTCCGCTGGCGAGCAGCCAAGAAATGCGCAGGCATTGGAGAAGCGCGCGCCGTCCATGTGCAGGTTCAGGCCGAGCTCTTTGCAGGTGACGCTGATGGCGCGGATTTCTTCCGGGGTGTAGACGCTGCCGACTTCGGTGGCTTGGGTCAGGGTCACAACGCGGGGTTTCGGGTAGTGGATGTCCTGGCGCTTGAGGGCGATTTCGCGGATCGATTCCGGGGTCAGCTTGCCGTTTTCGGTGCGGGCGACGAGCAGCTTGGAACCGTTGGAAAAGAATTCCGGTGCGCCGCATTCGTCGGTTTCGACGTGGGCAGTTTCCGAGCAGATCACGCTGTGGTAACTCTGGCACAGCGACGACAGGGCCAGGGAGTTGGCGGCGGTGCCGTTGAAGGCGAAAAACACTTCGCAGTCGGTTTCGAACAGTTTGCGGAAATCGTCGGACGCGCGGGCGGTCCATTCATCGTCGCCATAAGCGCGTTGGTGGCCGTGGTTGGCCTGTTCCATGGCAGCCCAGGCTTCAGGGCAGATACCGGAATAGTTGTCGCTGGCGAATTGTTGGCTCTTATCGGTCATGGCCGGCTTCCGTGGTCGAGGCTCTTATGGTGAAGAGCTTCGTGGTCAATGATGGTGCGCACTTTACCCAAGATCGTCAGGAGAGCACACGGGATGATGCTGTCAGAAAAATACAGAGATGACGGGCAATTATGCACATGACGCCAAGGGATGGGGCACTCGATCTGCTCAAGTGGCTGGCGCTATTGAGCATGGTGCTCGATCACCTGCGATATGTCGGTTATTCCGTCGATCTGCTGTATGTGCCGGGACGGTTGGCATTCCCTTGGTTTTGCCTGGCGATGGCCACCAATCTCGCGCGGGCGCGTGCAGTGAGGACTGGTAGTCAATGGCGTTATCTGGGGTGGTTGGTGTTGTTTAGCGCCATCAGCGAAATTCCCTATCGGCTGTACATTCCTGATCCCGACACCTTGAACGTGCTGCCCACGCTAGTGCTCGGTCTGCTGGTGGCGCGTGGCTGGCAGCACAAGAATCTGCAATCGCGACTGCTGGCGGTCGGCGCTCTAGCCCTGGCGGCAGTGTTCCCGGAACGACTGATGTTCGGGTTCTTCGGTGTGCTGTTGCCGTTGGCGATGTTGCTGGTGATCCGTCGGCCCTGGTATTTCAGCCTGTTGCCGGGGCTGGTATGCCTGGCGGCCAATCAGTGGGAGGTGCTGTTTTACTCCGCGCGGCTCGGCAACGGTGCCGCCCTTTTCGGTCTCGCCGCTTGTCTGATCGCGCCATTGCTGGGACTGCTCTTGTTGCGACACGCAAAAGGCGTTCAACCACCGCCAATGCGCCGCTGGGCGTACGCGCTCTATCCCGTGCATTTCCTGCTGTTGCTCGCCGTGCGACAGGTCATCGCCTGACCCTGTGGGAGCGAGCCTGCTCGCGATGGCGGCAGCTCAGGCGACATCAATGTTGAATGTACGGCCGCTATCGCGAGCAGGCTCGCTCCCACAGGGGATCTTCGTTGGTTCGAAGGTTGTGTCCGGTCAGCCATTTCAGCCCATGTCGTAAACGCACCTTTGCGTGGCGTCCGTAGGCATTTGACCTGTCTGCGCCGGTCATACCATCGCATTCAAAGGGCACTGCCGAAACGCCAGTGCCTTACCGAGACGAATGGCGCATAGATGCCGCTGGGAGAGACGCGATGTTCAGCAAGCAAGACCAGATCAAGGGTTACGACGATGCACTGCTGGCGGCCATGAATGCCGAGGAGCAACGCCAGGAAGATCACATCGAGCTGATCGCGTCAGAGAACTACACCAGCAAACGCGTCATGGAAGCGCAAGGTAGTGGCCTGACCAACAAATACGCCGAAGGCTATCCGGGCAAGCGCTACTACGGTGGCTGCGAGCACGTCGACAAGGTTGAAGCCCTGGCCATCGAACGCGCCAAGCAACTGTTCGGCGCTGATTACGCCAACGTCCAGCCGCACTCCGGTTCTTCCGCCAACAGCGCCGTTTACCTGGCCCTGATCCAGCCGGGCGATACCATTCTCGGCATGAGCCTGGCCCACGGCGGCCACCTGACCCACGGCGCCAAAGTGTCGTCTTCTGGCAAGCTGTACAACGCTGTGCAGTACGGCATCGACACCAAGACCGGTTTGATCGATTACGACGAAGTCGAACGTCTGGCCGTCGAGTGCAAGCCGAAAATGATCGTCGCCGGGTTCTCGGCTTACTCCAAGACCCTCGACTTCCCGCGCTTCCGGCAGATTGCCGACAAGGTCGGTGCACTGCTGTTCGTCGACATGGCCCACGTTGCCGGCCTGGTCGCCGCGGGTCTGTATCCGAATCCGCTGCCGTACGCTGACGTGGTCACCACCACTACCCACAAGACCCTGCGCGGTCCGCGTGGCGGGTTGATCCTGGCCAAGTCCAACGAAGAGATCGAGAAAAAGCTCAACGCCGCGGTGTTCCCCGGCGCGCAGGGCGGCCCGCTGATGCACGTGATCGCCGGTAAAGCGGTGTGCTTCAAGGAAGCGCTGGAGCCCGGTTTCAAGGCCTATCAGCAACAAGTGATCGACAACGCCCAGGCCATGGCCGGCGTGTTTATCAAACGCGGCTACGATGTAGTGTCCGGCGGCACCGACAACCACCTGTTCCTGGTCAGCCTGATCCGTCAGGGCCTCACCGGTAAAGAGGCGGATGCAGCACTCGGTCGCGCCCACATCACTGTGAACAAGAACGCTGTCCCGAACGATCCACAGTCGCCGTTCGTCACCTCCGGCCTGCGTATCGGCACCCCGGCGGTGACCACTCGCGGCTTCAAGGTGACCCAGTGCGTAACACTTGCCGGCTGGATCTGCGACATCCTCGACAACCTCGGCGACGCCGATGTCGAGGCCAATGTCGCACAGCAAGTGGCAGCCCTGTGCGCGGACTTCCCGGTTTATCGCTGAGCGCGGTTTTGGAGTAAATGACTATGCAACGCTATTCCGGCTTCGGCCTCTTCAAACACTCCCTCAGCCATCACGAAAACTGGCAGAAAATGTGGCGCACGCCGACCCCTAAAAAGGTCTACGACGTGGTCATCGTCGGCGGTGGCGGGCATGGTCTGGCGACCGCCTACTACCTGGCCAAGGAACACGGCATCACCAACGTGGCCGTGGTCGAGAAAGGCTGGCTGGGCGGCGGTAACACCGCGCGCAACACCACCATCGTTCGCTCCAACTACCTGTGGGACGAGTCGGCGCACCTGTACGAACACGCGATGAAATTGTGGGAAGGCCTGTCCCAGGACCTGAACTACAACGTGATGTTCTCCCAGCGCGGCGTCTACAACCTGTGCCACACCCTGCAAGACATCCGTGATTCCGAGCGTCGGGTCAGCGCCAACCGCCTCAACGGCGTTGACGGCGAACTGCTCGATGCCAAGCAAGTGGCCGACGAGATTCCGTACCTCGACTGTTCGAAAAACACTCGCTACCCGGTGATGGGCGCGACCGTCCAGCGTCGCGGCGGCGTGGCCCGTCACGATGCCGTGGCGTGGGGCTTTGCCCGTGCCGCCGATGCCTTGGGCGTGGACCTGATCCAGCAGACCGAAGTGATCGGTTTCCGCAAGGAAAACGGCGTGTGCATCGGCGTTGAAACCAACAAAGGCTTCATCGGCGCCAAGCGCGTCGGTGTCGTCACCGCCGGTAACTCCGGGCACATGGCCAAGCTCGCCGGTTTCCGTCTGCCGATCGAATCCCACCCGCTGCAAGCACTGGTGTCCGAGCCGATCAAGCCGATTATCGACAGCGTGATCATGTCCAACGCCGTACACGGTTACATCAGCCAGTCCGACAAGGGCGACCTGGTGATCGGCGCCGGTATCGACGGCTACAACGGCTACGGCCAGCGTGGTTCGTACCCGGTGATCGAGCACACCATCCAGGCCATCGTCGAGATGTTCCCGGTGCTGTCGCGCGTACGCATGAACCGTCAGTGGGGCGGCATCGTCGACACCACGCCGGATGCCTGCCCGATCATCTCGAAAACTCCGGTACCGAACATGTTCTTCAACTGCGGTTGGGGCACCGGTGGCTTCAAGGCAACACCTGGCTCGGGCAACGTCTTTGCCGCGAGCCTGGCCAAGGGTGAAATGCACCCATTGGCTGCACCTTTCTCCATCGACCGTTTCCACAACGGTGCGTTGATCGATGAACACGGCGCTGCTGCGGTTGCCCACTAACAGGAGAAATCCCCATGTTGCATATCTTCTGTCCTCACTGCGGCGAACTGCGCTCCGAAGAGGAATTCCACGCATCCGGCCAGGCGCACATCCCGCGTCCACTGGACCCGAACAGCTGCACCGACGAGGAGTGGGGCGACTACATGTTCTTCCGCGATAACCCTCGCGGTCTGCACCACGAACTGTGGGATCACGTCGCCGGTTGCCGTCAGTATTTCAATGCCACCCGTGACACCGTGACCTACGAGATTCTCGAGACCTACAAGATCGGCACCAAGCCACAATTCACCGACAAGACCGACAGCCCGAAAGCGGCCGCCACGGCTCTGGGAGAGAAGGTATGAGCCAGATCAATCGCCTGTCCAACGGCGGACGGATCGACCGCAACAAAGTGCTGAGCTTCACCTTCAACGGCCAGGTCTACAAAGGCTTTGAAGGTGATTCCCTGGCCGCTGCACTGCTGGCCAACGGTGTCGACATCATCGGTCGCAGCTTCAAGTATTCCCGTCCGCGCGGCATCTTCGCCGCCGGTGCCGAAGAGCCGAACGCCGTGCTGCAAATCGGCGCGACCGAAGCCACGCAGATCCCCAACGTACGCGCCACGCAACAAGCGTTGTACCAAGGCCTGGTCGCTACCAGCACCAACGGCTGGCCGAGCGTGAACAACGACATGATGGGGATTCTCGGCAAGGTCGGCGGCAAGCTGATGCCGCCGGGCTTCTACTACAAAACCTTCATGTACCCGCAATCGTTCTGGATGACTTACGAGAAGTACATTCGTAAGGCCGCCGGTCTGGGTCGCTCGCCGACCGAGAACGATCCGGACACTTACGACTACATGAACCAGCACTGCGACGTGCTGATCGTCGGCGCTGGCCCTGCGGGTCTGGCGGCTGCACTGGCGGCTGCCCGTAGCGGTGCGCGTGTGATCCTGGCCGATGAGCAGGAAGAGTTCGGCGGCAGCCTGCTCGACTCCCGTGAAAGCCTCGACGGTAAGCCGGCGGCCGAGTGGGTCGCCAGCGTCATCGCTGAACTGAAAGACACCCCTGACGTGCTGCTGTTGCCGCGCGCCACGGTCAACGGTTACCACGACCATAACTTCCTGACCATTCACGAGCGCCTGACCGATCACCTCGGCGACCGCGCGCCGATTGGCCAGGTGCGTCAACGCATCCACCGGGTTCGCGCCAAGCGCGTAGTGCTGGCGACCGGCACGCACGAGCGTCCACTGGTCTACGGCAACAACGACGTGCCGGGCAACATGCTCGCCGGCGCAGTGTCGACTTATGTTCGTCGCTACGGCGTGGCACCAGGCAAGAAACTGGTGCTGTCGACCAACAATGACCACGCTTACCGCGTTGCTCTGGATTGGCTCGATGCCAGCCTGCAAGTCGTGGCCATCGCCGACGCCCGCAGCAACCCTCGCGGTGCTTTGGTTGAAGAAGCGCGCGCCAAAGGCATCCGCATCCTCACCGGCAGTGCCGTGATCGAGGCCCGTGGCAGCAAGCACGTGACCGCCGCTCGCGTTGCCGCGATCGACGTCAAAGCACACGCCGTGACCAGCCCTGGCGAATGGCTCGATTGCGACCTGGTGGCCAGTTCCGGTGGTTACAGCCCGGTGGTTCACTTGGCTTCGCACTTGGGCGGCAAGCCGATCTGGCGTGAAGACATTCTCGGTTTCGTACCAGGCGAAGCACCGCAGAAACGCGTGTGCGTCGGTGGCATCAACGGCGTCTATGGTCTCGGCGATTCCCTGGCCGATGGTTTTGAAGGCGGCGCTCGCGCAGCCAGCGAAGCCGGTTTCAGCGTGGTCGAAGGCACCTTGCCGAAAGCCCTGAGCCGTCTCGAAGAGCCGACGCTGGCGCTGTTCCAGGTGCCGCACGAAAAAAACACCGCACGTGCGCCGAAGCAATTCGTCGACCTGCAAAACGACGTCACCGCAGCCGCCATCGAACTGGCGACCCGCGAAGGCTTCGAGTCGGTCGAGCACGTCAAACGCTACACCGCACTGGGCTTCGGTACGGACCAGGGCAAACTCGGCAACGTCAACGGCCTGGCCATCGCCGCCCGTTCGCTGAACGTGACCATCCCGCAGATGGGCACCACCATGTTCCGTCCGAACTACACGCCGGTGACTTTCGGCGCCGTGGCCGGCCGTCACTGTGGGCACATCTTCGAGCCGGTCCGTCACACCGCGCTGCATCATTGGCACGTGAAGAACGGTGCCGAGTTCGAAGACGTCGGTCAGTGGAAGCGTCCTTGGTACTTCCCGAAAAACGGTGAAGACCTGCACGCGGCCGTGAAGCGCGAATGCAAAGCCGTGCGCGACAGCGTCGGCCTGCTGGACGCTTCGACCCTGGGCAAAATCGACATCCAGGGCCCGGACTCGCGCGAGTTCCTCAACCGCATCTACACCAACGCCTGGACCAAGCTCGATGTGGGCAAGGCGCGTTACGGCCTGATGTGCAAAGAAGACGGCATGGTCTTCGACGACGGCGTAACAGCCTGTCTGGCCGACAACCATTTCGTGATGACCACCACCACGGGTGGCGCGGCGCGCGTACTGCAATGGCTGGAAATCTACCACCAGACCGAATGGCCAGACCTGAAGGTGTACTTCACCTCCGTGACTGACCACTGGGCAACCATGACCTTGTCCGGGCCGAACAGCCGCAAGCTGCTCAGCCAGGTCACCGACATCGACCTGAGCAACGAAGCGTTCCCGTTCATGACCTGGAAAGAAGGCCTGGTCGGCGGTGTGCCGGCGCGGGTGTTCCGGATTTCGTTTACCGGTGAACTGTCGTACGAAGTCAACGTGCAAGCCGACTATGCGATGGGCGTGCTCGAGAAAATCGTCGAGGCGGGCAAGCAGTACAACCTGACGCCGTACGGCACTGAAACCATGCACGTCCTGCGGGCCGAGAAGGGGTTCATCATCGTTGGCCAGGACACCGACGGCTCGATGACGCCGGACGACTTGAACATGGGCTGGTGTGTCGGTCGCACCAAACCGTTCTCGTGGATCGGCCAGCGCGGGATGAATCGCGAAGACTGCGTGCGTGATCAACGTAAACAGCTGGTTGGCCTGAAGCCGATCGATCCGACCAAATGGCTGCCGGAAGGCGCGCAACTGGTGTTCAACACCAAGCAAGCGATTCCGATGACGATGGTCGGGCACGTGACGTCCAGCTACTTGCACAACTCCCTCGGCTATTCGTTTGCCATGGGCGTGGTCAAGGGCGGCTTGAAGCGCATCGGTGAACGCGTGTTTGCGCCACTGGCGGACGGTAGCGTGATCGAAGCGGAAATCGTTTCTTCGGTGTTCTTCGATCCGAAAGGCGATCGCCAGAACATTTGATGGCCTCGAGATCTGTGGGGGGCTGCCAATCGCTAGCAGGCTGGCTCCCACAGGGAAACACGGTCGAATGTGGGAGCTAGCCTGCTAGCGATGACGGCAGTGCCGCCACCACAGGAACCAACAGAATTCAGGAAAGGTGCTTTATGACCGCAGCCAATGTTTACCAACAACGCCCAACCACCGGGGCCAAGGCCGAGTCGTCGCTGCATCATGCCGACCTCGCCAGCCTGGTGGGCAAGGGTCGCAAAAGCGCCGGCGTGACCGTGCGCGAGAAAAAACTCCTCGGCCACCTGACCATCCGTGGCGATGGCCACGATGCCGCCTTCGCCGCTGGCGTGCACAAGGCTCTCGGCATCGAATTGCCGGCAGCGCTGACCGTCGTCGTCAAAGGTGAAACCAGCCTGCAATGGATGGGGCCGGATGAATGGCTGTTGATCGTGCCGACCGGCGAAGAATTTGCCGCCGAGCAGAAACTCCGTGAAGCGCTGGGCGACCTGCACATCGCAATCACCAACGTCAGCGGCGGCCAGCAGATCCTCGAACTGAGCGGCCCGAACGTGCGTCAGGTGCTGATGAAGTCCACCAGCTACGATGTGCACCCGAACAGTTTTCCGGTAGGCAAGGCCGTCGGCACGGTGTTCGCCAAGTCGCAACTGGTGATTCGTCATACCGCTGAAGACACCTGGGAACTGCTGATCCGCCGCAGCTTCTCGGATTACTGGTGGCTGTGGTTGCAGGATGCAGCCGCTGAATACGGCCTGAGCGTCCAGGCGTAATCAGGAGGCGATCACCTGTGGGAGCGAGCCTGCTCGCGAAGACGGTATCTCAGCGACATTGATGTCGACTGACACGCCCTCTTCGCGAGCAGGCTCGCTCCCACAGGAGAATGTTTTGTTCCCCGAACTCTCAGGAGTCACCGCACTATGAGCCGCGCACCAGACACATGGATTCTGACCGCCGACTGCCCCAGCGTCCTCGGCACCGTGGACGCGGTGACCCGCTTTCTGTTCGAGCAGGGCTGCTACGTCACCGAGCACCATTCCTTCGATGACCGGCTCTCGGGTCGTTTCTTCATTCGTGTGGAATTCCGCCAGCCCGACGGTTTCGACGAACAAGCGTTCCGCGCGGGGCTTGAAGAGCGTGGTGCCCATTTCGGCATGATCTTCGAACTGACCGAGCCCAATTATCGGCCGAAAGTGGTGATCATGGTTTCCAAGGCCGATCACTGCCTCAACGATTTGCTTTACCGCCAGCGTATCGGTCAATTGTCGATGGACGTGGCCGCCGTGGTCTCGAATCACCCGGACCTCAAACCGCTGGCCGACTGGCACCAGATTCCGTACTACCATTTTCCCCTGGACCCGAACGACAAACCGTCGCAGGAGCGTCAGGTCTGGCAGGTGATTGAAGAGTCCGGCGCCGAGCTGGTGATTCTCGCCCGTTACATGCAGGTGCTGTCGCCAGAGCTGTGCCGCAAACTCGACGGCAAGGCGATCAACATCCACCACTCCCTGTTGCCGGGTTTCAAGGGCGCCAAGCCGTATCACCAGGCTTACAACAAGGGCGTGAAACTGGTCGGCGCGACGGCGCACTACATCAACAACGACCTGGACGAAGGCCCGATCATCGCCCAGGGCGTAGAGGCCGTGGACCACAGTCATTACCCGGAAGATTTGATCGCCAAGGGGCGGGATATCGAGGGGCTGACGTTGGCGCGGGCGGTTGGATATCACATTGAACGACGGGTGTTTTTGAACGCCAATCGCACCGTCGTTCTGTAGATCGCTATCGCTAGCAGGCTAGCTCCCACATTGAAATGCGTACCCCTTGTGGGAGCTAGCCTGCTAGCGATGGGGTCATGACAAGCAACACAACAATCAGCATCTGTACCCGAGCAATCAACGCGCCGCCGATCCTGGGCGACGCGACCGCTACATAAAAACAACAGCGAGGTGAAAGCATGTCTGGCAATCGTGGTGTGGTGTATCTCGGCGCTGGCAAGGTCGAAGTACAGAATATCGAGTATCCGAAAATGCAGGACCCGCGTGGCAGGAAGATTAATCACGCTGTCATCCTGCGCGTAGTTTCCACCAACATCTGTGGTTCCGATCAGCACATGGTACGCGGTCGTACCACCGCCCAGACCGGTCTGGTGCTGGGCCACGAGATCACCGGTGAAGTGATCGAGAAGGGCAGCGACGTCGAGAACCTGCAGATCGGCGATCTGGTGTCCGTTCCGTTCAACGTCGCTTGCGGGCGCTGCCGTTCCTGCAAGGAAATGCACACCGGTGTCTGCCTCAGCGTTAACCCGGCGCGTCCGGGCGGTGCCTACGGTTACGTCGACATGGGCGACTGGACCGGCGGCCAGGCCGAATACGCGATGGTGCCGTACGCCGACTTCAACCTGTTGAAACTGCCGGATCGCGATCGCGCCATGGAAAAAATCCGTGACCTGACCTGCCTCTCCGACATCCTGCCGACCGGTTACCACGGCGCAGTGACCGCCGGCGTTGGCCCAGGCAGCACCGTGTACATCGCCGGCGCCGGCCCGGTCGGCCTGGCCGCCGCCGCTTCCGCTCGCCTGCTGGGCGCGGCAGTGGTCATCATCGGCGACGTCAACACCGTCCGCCTGGCACACGCCAAGGCCCAGGGCTTCGAAATCGCCGACCTGTCCCTGGACACCCCGCTGCACGAACAAATCGCTGCACTGCTGGGCGAACCAGAAGTGGATTGCGCCGTCGACGCCGTAGGCTTCGAAGCACGCGGCCACGGCCATGACGGCGTGAAACACGAAGCACCGGCGACCGTGCTCAACTCCCTGATGGGCGTGGTTCGGGTGGCCGGCAAAATCGGCATTCCAGGCCTGTACGTGACCGAGGATCCAGGTGCTGTGGATGCAGCCGCGAAAATGGGCAGCCTGAGCATCCGCTTCGGTCTGGGCTGGGCTAAATCCCACAGCTTCCACACAGGTCAAACGCCAGTGATGAAGTACAACCGCCAGCTGATGCAGGCGATCATGTGGGACCGTATCAACATCGCCGAAGTGGTGGGCGTTCAGGTGATCAGCCTGGACCAGGCGCCACAGGGTTATGGCGAGTTCGACGCGGGCGTGCCGAAGAAGTTTGTGATTGATCCGCATAAGTTGTTTAGTGCGGCGTAAGAGATATAGAAAAAAGGGCGACGTAATGTCGCCCTTTTTCATCTCTAGCGTACTGAAATCAAAATAAATCACCGTTCATTGCTCTAATCTGTGCAGCAACAACATTTGGTGGATCAACTTGGGGAAGCAGGTCAGGTCTGGGGCCGTAATGCATGTTCCTGTTGTCAGTGCCAACTTGTCGGGTCATTGCATAAGGAAAATCCCGTTGGGCCTGCGCTTGGGTTACTCCCGTGTTGACCGCTGCTGAGGGTGCTATTCCTTTTATTTCCCCAAACCCTACGTTATCGATTATTGGCAATCGATGTTCTGGTAGGCCGGCGTTCAAAAGTTTTTCCATGTTGATCTTGGATAACGCGTCAACAGATCCCTTCATTCGTTTTGAAGTGAGGGACACATTGACAAGATCTCTACCCTCAAGGTTTTCGAATATCTTTGCCAGTATTTCATTGGGCATATTGTTGAGCCTCTTAATAGGCTGTAGCTGAGGTGCAGGGCTGACTCTTTTTGCCATTCCTGGTATGCCGCTTAGTGAAGGCTTAGAGGAAAGTGGTAAATGTCCCGTCCGATCCGATTTATTTACGGGGTCCCCCACGCAATACGCATACGCATTCAACCCCCCCTCCCCAAACGGACTCCAACTGTCCGGGCTGTTAAATCGCATCAAAACCGGATTAAACGCCCGATAGCCATTCCCCAACAAATAGCACCCAGTGACCGGATCCGGTCGTTCGCCATTGAAACCGAGCAGGCTGAGTAATCCGTTTTCCGGATGGTGGTGACCATAGGGTGTGAAGGCAAGGGGATTGCGCCCCGCTGCAGCGAGTACGTTCAACACCGAGCGCTGCTGATCAGTGGCAAGCAAGCGCGTTCCCACGGTGCTGCTCTGATGCTGTTGCTCGGCCAGCAGTTGATCTTCGTGCTGCATGATTGAACGCTGCTCGGCGCCTTGAATCTCGGTGGTCAGGCGATCTTTCAGGTAGAAACGCCGGGTATCGGCCTGCACCAAGGGCGCGCTCGCAACCAGCCGATTAAGTGCGTCGTACTGGTAACGACAAAGCAAGGTTTTGCTGTCGATCTGCATGGGGCTGATCTCCCTGAAGAGGCATCGATTCAGGGTTTCACTGTGGCGCAATCAACCAGGGTTGCCTACTAGCAGAACTGATAGGGTCAGAGCTTCCGTCACAACGCAATCTGTAGCAGCTGCCGAACGCAGCCTTCGGCAGCTGCTACAAAGGGTGCGTTTCGTCCTCGGAGTCGGTCACAACGCCGCTAGTGCGCCTTGATATAACACCGGGCCCGTCGGTTGCCCGGTCGGCGAGCCGCCCTGCGGTTCAAGACTCACCGCCAACGCAATCGGCTTGCCGATCAGTGCCTTCTGCGCGTCGTTCAGTTCAACCTTGCCTTTGCCTCCCGCCGGAATCACCCCGAGGGAGATCGGTTTGCCATCCGCCGGAATCGCCCACAACTCAAGGCTCTGTCCTGGCTCGACGGCGGCGAGGGTCAGCGGTTCGACTTTCAAATAATCCTCGTGCGCTTCTACCTTCATTGCAGGCTGCGCGTCTGCCGCCAGCAACGTGGCGCTGTAACGTGCATTGTCGTGGTTGTACATAACGCCCAACATCACAGCGACCACCAGCGAACACACCGCCGCCGTCACCCGCAACCAGTTCCAGAATGGACGCCTCGCGGGCACATGCAGCACTTGCGGTTCGATCCGCGCTGTAATGCCTTGCCAGACGCTATCCGGCACCGGCTGCTCGGGCAACGCATCGGTCAACCTGGCCAGGTTTTCCTGCCATTGCGCGAGTTCCGAGCGTAATGCCGCGTCTTCCAGCAATAACTGCTCGAAACGTCGGCGCGCGGCAGCCGGCATCAGGCCAATGGCGTAGTCGGCGGCGAGGGCGCGGCGCAGGGTTGGGGTTTGATAGTTCATGATTCCAGGCACCTGCGCAGGCGTTCCATGCCGCGACGGATCCAGGACTTCACCGAGCCCAGCGGCGCGGCCAGGTGTTCGGCCAGTTCGGCACACGACAGCCCTTGAAAATACGCGACGGTAATCGACTGGCGCTGCATGCCTTCGAGACTGTCCAGGCAACGATTCAAGGCGCTGGCGTCGCGGGCACTGCTCAATTGTTCGTGGGCCGATGGGCTTTCATCCTCCAGCGCTTGCTCTTCGAGATCGCTCAACGGCCGGTCGCGGTGTTTGCGCAACTGGTCAATGGCCTGATTGCGCGTGATGTTGATCATCCAGGTCAGCGGGGCCGACAGGTGCGATTCGTAGCGCGAGGCGTTGTTCCAGATGCGCACGAAGCTTTCCTGCAGCACCTCTTCGGCCAGGTCGGGACGCCCCATGAAGCGCAGCGCTACCCCATGCAAGCGCGGGCCGACGCTGCGGTAAAGCGTCTCGAACGCGCGGCGATCGCCCAGTGAGCACTGGGCGAGAAGTTGCCTGAGTTGATCGGCGTCGGCGATGGGAATAACGGTTCTCCAGGCAATCGAGGCAGGTTGCGTGCGTTGCCGGTTGCAGGCAGAGGTTAGTTCACGGCGTGGGGTTGTTCCATTCACGGGTGGACCCCCTCGGATCAGCACGCACGCGTTTTCGTTGACGTCCATCGCGAGCAAGCTCGCTCCTACAGACGGGTGGGAACAATGTGGGGGGTTACCAGTCCAACACACAGTTTTTCGCCGCCCATGGGTGGGCGGTATTGGCCTTAAAGAGGTTGTCCCGATGAAGATTTCACGCGGTTTTGCACTGGCTTCGCTGATGAGTCTGGCCGCCAGTCCGGTCTTTGCTCAGTTCAGCCTGAACGATGCGGCCAATGCCATCTCCGGCATGCAGGGCGATAACGCCGCCGCAGCGGCCGCGCCGACCTCGCAGACGGCCGGTCTGCTGAGTGCGCTGAGCCAATTGAACGTGACGCCGCAACAAGCCGTTGGCGGCACTGGCGCGATGCTGGGGTTGGCGAAGAATCAGTTGAGTTCGACCGACTACTCGGAACTGGCCAAAAGCGTACCGGGGATCGACACGTTGTCGGGCGGCGGTGAGCTGGGCGCTCTCGCCGGCTTGCTCGGCTCGTCCGGTAAGTCCGCTGGTCTGGAAAACGCCTTGGGCACCGTGAAGAACGCCAACGACCTGAACAATGCCTTCAGCGCGCTGGGCATGGACAGCGGCATGGTCGGTCAGTTTGCCCCGGTGATTCTGCAATACCTCGGCCAGCAGGGCGTCGGCGGTTCGCTGCTGGAAAGCCTGGGCGGGATCTGGGGCGCCGGCACCGGTAGTTGATTCAGCGGCGCTCGGCGCGCAAGGCGTCGATGCGCTGGTCCTTTTCGATCCAGAGCCGGTTGACCCAGTTCTGGACGGTTTCGCGAAACACCGGATCGTTCTCGTAATCGCCCTGCCACAGCGCCGGGTCGAGCTCGCGGGTCTTGATGTCGATGATGATCCTCGGCACGTTGCCGCTGAGCAAATCCCAGAACCCCGGAATTTTCTGCTGCGGATACACCACCGTCACATCGAGAATGGCATCGAGCTGTTCGCCCATCGCCGCCAGCACGAACGCCACACCACCGGCCTTGGGCTTGAGCAGGTGGGTGAAGGGTGACTGCTGCTGAACGCTTTTCGCCGCCGTGAACCGCGTGCCTTCCAGGTAATTGACCACCGTCACCGGCTGACGCTTGTACAGTTCGCAGGCTTCTTTGGTGATCTCCAGATCCTTGCCGGCGAGCTCCGGGTTTTTTGCCAGGAACGCCTTGGTGTAGCGCTTCATGAACGGGTAATCCAGCGCCCACCACGCCAGGCCCAGGAACGGCACCCAGATCAGTTCTTTCTTGAGGAAGAATTTGAAAAACGGCGTGCGTCGGTTCAGCGTCTGGATCAGCGCCGGGATGTCGACCCAGGACTGGTGGTTGCTGATGACCAGGTAAGAGGTGTCGCGGCGCAGGTCGTCGCCGCCACGAATGTCCCATTGGGTGGGAATGCACAGGCGGAAAATCAGCTTGTCGATTTCGGCCCAGGTCTCGGCGATCCACATCACCGCCCACGAGGCATCATCGCGAAAACGTCCGGGCAGGACCAGTTTGAGCAGGGCAAACAGCATCAGCGGCCCGAACAGGACCAAGGTGTTGAGCAACAGCAGCAGGGTGACGAAACAGCCGGTGAGCAGGCGGCGCATAAGGAACTCTTGAAAGCGTTTGGGCGCGCAATGATAAGCAGCTTCGGGCGGCAGGCCAAATCGACGGTGACGAATGTTTCACTTTGACATGGGTATGCTGGGCCGAGATTAATCAAATGAAATGGCTGTGGTGCCGGTGCTGGCCCCTTCGCGAGCAAGCCCGCTCCCACATTGGAATTCCCGTGAACCCAGAGTTTGTGTACGACAGAGATCAAATGTGGGGCTTGCTCGCGAAGCGACCTGAAGAACGAACGAATTCCCCCATGGCGGTCTAAAATCCCGCGATCGACGCCCTAATTCCCCAAGGAAGCCCAATACGTGAAATCCCTCCTTGCACTGCTTTCCCTTGTGGCTCTGCCGGTCCTGGCCGCTGAGCCGACCCTGTACGGGCGCTACGAATACATTGCGTTGCCGGAAATCGGCGGCGAAGTCCTCAAGGCCAAAATGGACACCGGCGCCCTGACCGCGTCGCTGTCGGCCAAAGACATCGAAACCTTCACCCGCGACGGCGACGAGTGGGTACGCTTCCGCCTCGCCACCAAGGACGCCAGCAACAAAGTCTACGAACACAAGGTCGCGCGGATCAGCAAGATCAAGACCCGCTCCGAAGAAGACGAAGATGATGACGAAAAGATCGCACCCACCAAGCGCCCGGTGGTCGATCTGGAACTGTGCCTGGGCAACGTCAAGCGCACGGTGGAGGTCAACCTGACTGACCGCAGCAGCTTCAACTATCCGTTGCTGATTGGTGCAAAAGCCTTGCGTGAATTCGGCGCGGCGGTGAACCCGGCTCGGCGGTTTACGGCCGACAAACCCGACTGCTGATTGACGGGGTGTGAGGCTTGAGTCACCGTTCGCCCACCCAACTTCCGGGCCCGGACGCCATGCCTCATATCCTGATAGTCGAAGACGAAGCGGCGATTGCCGATACCCTGATTTTCGCCTTGCAGGGCGAGGGCTTTACCACCACGTGGCTGAGCCTTGGCGCGGCGGCGCTTGAGCATCAGCGGCAGACGCCGGCCGATTTGATCATTCTCGATATCGGCTTGCCGGACATCAGCGGCTTCGAAACCTGTAAGCAATTGCGCCGTTTCAGCGAAGTGCCGGTGATTTTTCTCAGTGCCCGGGATGCGGAAATCGACCGGGTGGTGGGGCTGGAAATCGGCGCTGACGACTACGTGGTCAAGCCGTTCAGCCCTCGGGAAGTGGCGGCGCGGGTCCGGGCGATTCTCAAGCGCATGGTGCCGCGCGCGGTGGCTGACACTTCACCGACGCTGTTTCGTATCGACAGTGAGCGGGTGCAGATCAGCTATCGCAATCAGCCGTTGAGCCTGACCCGCCACGAATTCCGCCTGCTGCAATGCCTGCTGGAACAACCCGAACGCGTTTTCAGCCGCGAGCAATTGCTCGATGCGCTGGGCGTTGCCGCGGACGCGGGGTACGAGCGCAGCATCGACAGCCACATCAAGAGCGTGCGCGCCAAACTGCGCCAGGTGAAGGCTGACGCCGAGCCGATCCAGACCCATCGCGGCCTCGGTTACAGCTACAACCCGGGGCACAGCTGATGCCGCTGGGGATCCGGATTTTCCTGGTCTACGTGCTGTTTATCGGCCTGACCGGTTACTTCGTGCTCAATACCGTGATGGAAGAAATCCGCCCTGGCGTGCGCCAGTCCACCGAAGAGACGCTGGTCGATACCGCTAACCTGATGGCCGAGATCCTGCGCGATGATTTCAAGGCTGGCAGCCTCAACCAGAACCGCTGGCCCGAGCTGCTCAAGGCCTACGGTGAACGGCAACCGGCGGCGAATATCTGGGGCTTGCCGAAGAACCAGGTCAACCACCGGATTTATGTCACCGACGCCAAGGGCATCGTCGTGCTGGATTCCAGCGGTGTGGCGGTGGGCCAGGATTACTCGCGCTGGAACGACGTTTACCTGACGTTGCGCGGTGAATACGGCGCCCGCTCCAGCCGCAGCAATCCGGATGATCCGAACTCCTCGGTGATGCACGTCGGTGCGCCGATTCGCGACAACGGCCAGATCATCGGCGTGGTCACTGTGGCCAAACCCAACAGCTCATTGCAGCCTTACGTGGACCGCACCGAACGACGCTTGCTGGCCTATGGCGCCGGGTTGATGGGGCTGGGTTTGCTGTTCGGTGCGCTGTTGTCCTGGTGGTTGAGCCGGGCGCTACGGCGATTGACTGCCTATGCCCAAGCGGTGAGTGAAGGCCGTCGGGTCGAGGTCCCGCATTATCGCGGCGGTGAACTGGAGCAACTGGCGACGGCGGTGGAGCAGATGCGCACGCAGCTTGAAGGCAAGGCTTACGTCGAGCGCTATGTGCACACCCTGACCCACGAATTGAAGAGCCCGCTGGCGGCGATTCGCGGTGCGGCGGAATTGCTCCAGGGTGAAATGCCATTGGTTCAGCGGCAGCGTTTCGTCAGCAACATCGACAGCGAAAGTGCGCGGATGCAGCAGTTGATCGAGCGGTTGTTGAACCTGGCGCAGGTTGAGCAGCGGCAAGGGTTGGAGGAACGGGTGGCGGTGCCGCTGGCTGCATTGGTGGACGAATTGTTGAGTGCTCAAGCGGCGCGGATTGAAGGCAAACAGTTGCGGATTGAACAGCGGATTGCGCCGGAATTGAACCTGCTTGGCGAGCCATTTTTGTTGCGTCAGGCACTGGGTAATCTGCTGGAAAATGCATTGGACTTCACTCCCGCTGAAGGCGTGCTGCGATTCAGCGCCGCCAGGGTCGGGGAGCACATCGAGTTCCGGCTGTTCAACCAGGCAGAGGCGATTCCCGACTATGCGTTGCCACGGTTGAGTGAGCGTTTCTACTCGCTGCCCAGGCCGGACAGCGGGCGGAAAAGTACAGGGCTGGGCCTTAATTTTGTCGAGGAAGTGGTTAAGTTGCATGGCGGAGTGATGAGCATCGGTAACGTCGAAGGCGGGGTGGAAGTCGTATTGCGCCTGGCTTAAGACCGAGTGCGGCAATCGCGAGCAGGCTCGCTCCCACAGGGGCCGGCACAGTCTCCACACACTCTGCACATTCCCCCCATAAATCCCTCACACAGCCATCCCAGACTTTCCCCATCCAAACAGGGAGAGTCCCATGAACCGCAGCCTGACCCTAAAACTCGGGGCGATTGCCCTTTTGATTCTGTTGTTGCTGATCCCGCTCTTGATGATCAACGGCATCATCCAGGACCGCCAGCAACTGCGTGACGGTGTGCTCGAAGACATCGCCCGCAGTTCCAGTTACAGCCAACAACTGAGCGGGCCGCTGATGGTGGTGCCGTATCGCAAAGTCGTGCGCACCTGGAAGACCAACGAAAAAACCAATGCGCGTTATCAGGACGTCGGCGAAGAACGTGGCCGCTTGTACTTCCTGCCCGAACGCTTCGAACTCGATGGCCAGATCCAGACCGAGCTGCGTTCCCGGGGCATTTATCAGGCGCGGCTGTTCCACGCCGACAACCGCATCAGCGGGCATTTTTCGCTGCCGGCGCAATTGGGCATCAAGGAAGATTTCGCCGATTACCAGTTCGACCAGCCGTTCCTCGCTGTCGGCATCAGCGACATTCGTGGCATCGAGAACGCGCTGAAACTCGAACTCAACGGCCAGCGCCTGGACTTCGTTCCCGGCAGCCAAGTGGGTTGGCTGGGTGAGGGCGTACACGTGACGCTGCCGGCCCTGGATGTGAAGCAATCCACGGAACTGGCTTTCGGTTTCGACCTGCGCCTGCAAGGCACCGGCCAGTTGCAGATTCTGCCGGTGGGCAAGACCAGCAAAGTCTTGCTGAACGCCAACTGGCCGCATCCCAGCTTCATCGGCAACTACCTGCCGGCCCAGCGCGACATCACCGATCAGGGCTTCAGCGCGAGTTGGCAGACCTCGTTTTTTTCCACCAACCTGCAAGAAGCGTTGAGCAGTTGCGTGTCCGGTGCAGGCTGCGAAGCGTTCAGCCGCCGCAGCTTCGGCGTGAGTTTCATCGACCCGGTGGACCAGTACCTGAAAAGCGACCGGGCAATCAAATACGCGCTGCTGTTCATCGTCCTGACCTTCGCCGGTTTCTTCCTCTTCGAAGTGCTCAAAAGCCTCGCCGTGCATCCGGTGCAATACGCCTTGGTCGGTGTGGCGTTGGCGTTCTTCTACCTGCTGTTGCTGTCATTGTCCGAGCACATTGGTTTCGCGTTGGCGTATCTGTTGTCCGCGAGCGGTTGTGTGTTGCTGATCGGTTTTTATGTCTGCCATGTGCTGCGCAGCGTGCGTCACGGCTTGAGTTTCTCGGCGGGGTTGGCGGCGTTGTATGGCTTGCTCTATGGATTGTTGAGTGCCGAGGATTACGCGCTGTTGATGGGCTCGTTGCTGCTGTTCGGGTTGCTGGGCGTGTTTATGGTGCTGACCCGCAAGCTGGACTGGTACGGGCTTGGGCAGAAAGCGGCCAAGCCACTGGCGTTTGATATCGGGGCGGTGGAATGAGCCGGTCGTTGGGGTTGCGCGAGGATCAGCGGGAGGGTGAGGTGTTGGCGACGCTGATTTTCGGGTTGTTTCCGGTTGATCCGGTGAGGTGCCTTCGCGAGCAAGTCGAATCGTCGCACCGCCGCTCCCACAATGGATCTCCTGTGAGCACAAGGTTTGCACACCATAGATCAAATGTGGGAGCGGGCTTGCCCGCGAAGAGGCCGGGAGAGTCAGCGAAAATTTAGACCTTTGGCATCGTCGCCAACATCGACGGCCGCTGACTCACCTCGAAATACCAGGCCGCCAATTGCGGATTTGCCTCGCGCCATTCCAGATCCGGGTGGCGCAAATCCAGGTAACCCAACGCACAGGCCACACTGATTGCCGCCACATCGAAATGGCTGGTCAGCTCGGCAATCGCGTCTTTTTCCAGCAGTGCCAGGGCACGGCGGATCTTGTCGCGCTGGCCGTCGAGCCACTCGTCCCAGTGTTTTTCCGGGGCGCGCAGGGCGACTTCGTAGCGGGTCAGCACTGCCGCGTCCATGATCCCGTCGGCCATTGAGGCCAGGGTCATACGGCGCCAGCGAGCCGAGCCTTCACGTGGGATCAGTGGGTTGCCGACGTGCTGGTGGTCGAGGTAGTCGAGGATCACCCGGCTGTCGTGGATGACGTTGCCATCGGCCAGGCGCAGGGCGGGTATCTTGCTCAGCGGGTTGTCGTCGATCAGGCTCAGGTCGGGGTCGACCGGTGTCAACACGCAGTTTTGCAGGGCCACGCGGTCTTGCTGACCGGTTTCGTGCAGCAGCACCATGACTTTGCGAACGAAGGGTGAGAGCGGGTTGTGGTAAAGGGTCATGCTCGGGGCGGACATGGCAACGTCTCGGTCGGTGGCGGTGTCGGCAGCATAGCGCGTTGATGCGCTAGCTCAAGCGCGAGTTGAGGGCTAAACAGAGATCGAATGTGGGAGCGAGCCTGCTCGCGATGGCGGTGTGTCAGGCGAGGTCGATGGCGACTGCTGCGCCGCCTTCGCGAGCAGGCTCGCTCCCACAGGTTTCTTTGCCGGTCAGTGGCGTTGCAGCAGGCCGCGTAGCGCGAGGGTGGCGGGGACGCCCAGGCCGAGCCAGCTCAAGGCATCCCACACGCCATCGCCCAGCAACGCGGCGAACAACCCCGCAGCGCTGAGCAGGGCGATGACGGTGGGGGTGGCGAAGACTTTCCAGAAGTTCGACTGCCGCGGTCTCATGCCGGAATCTCCGCTTTTTCGAGCACGGGCTTCAAGGCTTTGCGCCGCACGATCCACAGATAAACCCCGCTGCCAAGCACGATGATGGTCAGCACATCCAGGGTCGCCCAGAGGATTTTCATCGGCATGCCGCCGTAATCACCGAAGTGCAACGGCTGCGACATGCCCATGGCGTCCATGTACCACGGGCGCTCGGCCACGGCGGTGACTTGCAGGGTGCTGGCGTCGATCAACACCGGTGTCAGCAGGTGCGACGTCAGGTGGGTGCTGCCTTTCATGAACACCGCGTAGTGGTGCTCACTGGAAAAACGCGTACCGGGAAAGGCGATGAAGTCGGGCTGCATGCCCGGTGCGACTTCCTTGGCGATGTCGAGCAAACGGGTCGGAGGCGCCCGTTGCGTCAGCGGTGGCGCGTCGCCATACGGCGCGATCATCACGCTCAAACTGTCGTTGCGCCACGCCGCGATCAGCAGGTCGGCACAGGCACTGATGACACCGGTCACGCCGACCACCAGCGCCCAGGTCAGGGTCACCACGCCAATCAGATTATGCAGGTCGAGCCAGCGCAGGCGGGTGGATTTGTCCTGGCGCACGGTGGCGAATTTCAAACGCCGCATGAACGGCAAGTACAGCACCGTCCCGGAAATGATCGCCGCGACAAACATCAACCCCATGAACGCCAGCAGCAATTTGCCTGGCAGACCGGCGAACATGTCCACGTGCAGGCGCAGCATGACCATCATGAAACCGCCGTTGGCCGACGGCATCTCCAGCGCTTCGCCGGTACGTGCATCCAGCATGAAGGTGTGGGACGAATTCGGTTCGGTGCCGGCGGTGGCCGCCATGATGGTGATCGCGGCGTTGGGCTCGTCTTCGTCGAAACCGAAATACTGCATGACTTCGCCGGGACGATGTTTTTCAGCCGCCTGCACCAATTGCTGCAAATTCAGCTGCGGGGTGTCCGCCGGCATCGGCTTCAACTCGGCGGCATCGCCCAGCAGATGGTCGATCTCGTGGTGGAAGATCAACGGCAGGCCGGTCAGTGCCAGCATCAGCAGGAACACCGTGCAGATCAGGCTGGTCCAGGTATGGATAAGGGACCAGCGGCGAATTGTTTTACTTTTCATTTCCAGACCTTCAGAAATACCAAAGCCGTCCTTGAAGGACGGCCTGGGTATTGGGTGTGTCAGATCAAGCGATTACCACTTGTACGTGGCACTGGCGACGACACTGCGTTGGTCGCCGTAGTAGCAATAGAAGCTGTCGCAGGTGGAGATGTAATCCTTGTCGAACAGGTTGGTCGCGTTCAGTGCCAGGGAGGCGCCTTTGAGGCTGTTGTCCAGGCGGCCGAGGTCGTAATGGACTGCCGCGTCGAACACCGTGTAGGCGTTCGCCTTGCCGAGAAAGGTGTTGCCCTGGTCGCCGTAAGTGTTGCCGGTGTAACGCGCGCCGGCACCGATGCCGAAACCGTCGAGCACGCCGTTGTGCCAGGTGTAATCCGTCCACAGCGACGCCTGTTGGTTAGGCATCAGTTGCAAGCGGTTGCCTTTGAAGTCGCCTTTTTGCACTTCGGACTTGGCCAAGGTGTAAGCGGCGATGACCTTGAGGTTCTCGGTCACGTCGGAAACCGCTTCCAGTTCCAGGCCTTTGACTTTCACTTCACCGGTCTGGCTGGTGATCGAAACGTTGTCCGAGTTGGTGGTAGTGACGGAGACGTTTTTCTGCGTCAGGTTGTAAACCGCAGCGCTCAGCAGCGTGTTGCTGCCGGGCGGTTGGTACTTGATGCCCAATTCCCACTGTTTGCCTTCCGTCGGCTTGATCGAATCGGTCGGCGAAGCCGTGGCATTGCTGGTGGGCTGGAACGACTCGGCGTACGACAGGTACGGCACGATGCCGTTGTCGAACACATAGCTGATGGCCGCGTTGCCGCTGAAGTTCTTGTCCCGTTCAGTGTTGGTGGCGTCGCCCTTGTTGAAGAACTTGGTACCGGTGTGGACCCAATCCTCACGGCCACCCAAGGTCAGGCGCCATTGGTCGAGGGCCATCTGGTCCTGGATGTACAGTCCGGTCTGGTAGGTCTTCTGGTCGTAGTCATAGAACGCATCGGAGCGTGGCGGACGAACGATCGGCTGGCCATAAATCGGATTGTTGACGTTGGTGGTCAGGCCGTCGCCAAAGATCGAGGTGTAGTTGGTGTTGCTGCGCTGGTGATCGAGGCCGATCAACAGGGTGTGATGGATGTCGCCGGTGGCAAAATCGCCCTGGAAGTTGTTGTCCACGGCGAATTGGCTGATGTCTTCGTCAACACTGGTGCTCGAACGACCGACGTTGCCCTCGGCATCGACCTGAGTGAACGGATAGGCGCCCGGTGTGAGGCCCTGAAACGACAGGTCTGACTTGGTATAGCGCAGGTTCTGCTTGAACTGCCAGACATCGTTGAGACGATGTTCGAAGGCGTAGCCCAGCGCGTAGTAGGTGCGATCGTAGTATTCCCAGTCCGGGTCGCCCAGGTTCTTGTGGTGGGAGATCTTGCCGAGCGGCGAATGGATCCGGGTGCCTTGCACCGGCAGGAACTGGCTGGTGATGCCGGTATCGTCGCGGGTGAACTGGGTGAGCAGGGTGAACCTGGTGTCTTCGTCGATGTTCCAGGTCAGGCTCGGCGCGATGTTGTAGCGCTTGTTGTCGACGTGGTCGATCTGCGTGCCACTGTCGCGCACCACACCGCTGAGGCTGTAGAGGAACTGGCCTTCATCGTCGATCTTGCCAGTGCTGGCGAAGTTGATCTGGCGGTGATTGTCGCTGCCGTATTGCAGCTGGATTTCGTTGCTGGATTCGGCCGTCGGGCGGCGGCTGACCATGTCCAGCAGACCGCCCGGCGGGGTCTGGCCGTAAATCGAGGACGCCGGGCCGCGCAGCAGGGCGAGGCGGTCAAGGTTCCAGGTTTCCTGTTTCGGGTTGGCGTACACGCCTTTAGGGAGAGGCAGGCCATCGAGGAACTGGGTCGGTTCGAAGCCACGCACGCGCAACCAATCGGCGCGGGTGTCGCTGCCGTAGCTGCTGGCAGTGATGCCGGGCATATAGCGCACGGCGTCGTCGAGGCTGTGCACGTTGCGATCATCCATCTGCTCGCGCGTGGCGACGGAGATCGAACGCGGGACTTCGACCAGTGCGGTGTCGGTCTTGGTGCCAGCGGCGGTGCGCTTGGCCAAATAACCTTCCACCGGGCCCCAGGCGCTTTCGGTGTTTTCGACGCCGATCACGCTGGTTACCGGCAGGGCCATCACACCCTCGGGCACGGCCACCAGGCTGAAGGTGCCGGCGCTGCTTTGTTCCAGTTGCAGACCTGTGCCGCGCAAGGCTTCGCGCAGGGCGCCGGCAGCATCGAACTGGCCGTTGACCGGGGCCGAGGTTTTGCCCGCTGCCAGCGCCGGATTCAGCGACAACGCCATGCCGGCCTGGCTGGCGATCTGGTTCAAGGTGCTGGCCAATGGCGCAGCCGGCAAGTTGTAGGCGCGAACGCTGGACGCCTGTTCAGCGGCCATCAGCTGACTGCTGGCCAGAGGGGCGCAAAGGGCAATGGCAACCGCCAGCAAACTGGGGCGCAACAAGGTGTCTAGCGAGCGGGACATAGAGCGGCTCCTGAATGGAAATATTTCTCAATTGCCTAGGTGCCGGACGAGAATTCAAAAGTGATAGGGCTGGATGAAAATAATTTCGATTCAGTAATTGCGCTGGGGCTGATGCCGCCATCGCGGGCAAGCCCGCTCCCACAGGTTTTGTGAACGACATAAGACCTGTGGGAGCGGGCTTGCCCGCGATGGCATCGGCCCAGACACAGAAATATCAGGGCTTGACCTCTGTCTTCGCCGTCACCGTCACCCACCATTGCGTATGCTGTTCAATCTGCACCGGCAGCGTCGGCAACAGTGCGCTCAGCGCCTTGTCGGTGTCATGCAACGGGAAGCTGCCGGTGATCCGCAGGTCGGCAATCTCCGGTGCAACCCCCAGATGCCCGCGACGATAGCGGCCAAGTTCATGCACCAGGTCTTCCAGCCGCGCGTTGTCCACCACCAACATGCCGCGAGTCCAGGCATCGGCGCCTGGGTTGAGCGCGATGATCGGCCCGAGACCGTTGCTGCGCAGCAACACTTGCTGGCCCTCGCGCAGAATCTGTTCCTCCGGGCTCGACTCGGGGTGAGCGGCCACGGCGGATTGCAACACGCTCAGGCGCGTCCCTTCTTCTTCGCGCTTGACCAGGAACCGCGTGCCCAGCGCGCGCATGCTGCCTTCGCGGGTTTCGACGATAAATGGCCGGGCATCGCCATGGCCGGTTTCGACGAGAATTTCCCCTTCCTGAAGAATGATCAGCCGCTGCTTCTCATCGAAACGCACGTCCACCGCACTGTGGGTGTTGAGGTTGACCAGTGTCCCATCGCTCAGACGCAGGGTGCGTTGCTCGCCGGTGGCGGTGCGCTGATCGGCCAGCCAATAGTCGATTGGCAGGTAACGATCACCGGCGAACAGCGCCAGGCCGATCACCGCGACAATACTGGCCACGCCGCTGCCGAGTTTGCGCACCCGCCGGCGGATGCTTTCACGCGATTGCAGCAACGCCGTGCGGGCCGGGCCGCTGGCGACGCTGAAACGCTGGTCGAGCATGCCCAACTGACGCCAGGCGCGGGCATGTTCTTCGTGGGCAGCGTGCCATTTGGCGAACTCTTCGCGTTCCACCGGGTTGCCGGAATCCAGGGACAATTGCCAGGCAATCGCCGCATCCAGCACCTGCGCCGAGACCGGCCTGGAACTGACCGGGTTCATACCGGCTCACCGTACAGCGCGATGTAGCACTGACGAATGCCTTGCGCCAGGTACTGACGCACTCGCGGCACCGATACACCCAGGCGCTGGGCGATTTCCGCGTGGCCGAGGCCGTCGAGACGGTTGTAGAGAAACGCTGCCCGGGCCTTGCTCGAGAGCTTGCCGAGCAGGCGGTCGATGGCCTTGAGGTCTTCGAGGATCATTTGTTGCTCTTCCACCGACGGTTGCTCGCCGGCGGGGATCAGCATCAATTCGGTGAGGTAGGCCTGTTCCAGTGCGGCGCGGCGGAAATAGTCGAACAGCAAGCCTTTGGCAATCGCCACCAGAAACGCCCGTGGTTCGCGAGGCGCCTTCAGTTCATCACGGCCCAGCAAACGCACGAAGGTGTCCTGGCTCAGGTCTTCGGCCCGTTGCGGACAGGCGACATTGCGTCGCAGCCAGGCCAATAGCCAACCGCGATGGTCGCGATATAGCGTACCGACGAGCTCACTGTGGGGGCTTTGGACTGACGACACGCAGCATCACCGATTGGGAAGTGTTAACTAACGAGAATTGTTCGCGATTGTGGCAGAGGCGGGGGAGGTAAGCAATTAACGCTGGTCGGGTGGATTTAACGGTGTGTATTCAATTGGATCGCGTCATCGTTCTTCGCGGGCAAGCCTCGCTCCCACAGGATTTGCGGTACCTGTGGGAGCGGGCTTGCCCGCGAAGGCGTCAGAACAGGCGACGAAGATTTAGAAGGAATGCGTATGCTGCCGCCGTTTCCACTGGTTCAAGCGCTGTTGCAGATTCAACGGGGTATGAATCTGCTGCTGTCGCGCCCGGCTGAACAAGATCAGCGCCAGTTCGGCAGTGGCCAACGCGTCGGCACTGGCGTTGTGACGCTCGAAGACTTCCAGCTTGAACCAATCGATCCACTGATCCAGCCCCGCCTCGCGAATGTGCGCCTGCGGGCAAAGCATCGGTGCAATATCCGCCACATCCAGGAATGGATGCTGCAACTTGTAGCCCAGGTGATCTTTCAGTGCGCGCCCGAGCATGTGCTGATCGAACGGCGCATGAAACGCCAACACCGGACTGTCGCCCACGAACTCCATGAATTCGAGCAGCGCCTCAGCCGGATCGCTGCCAGCCGCAATCGCACTCGGGCCCAACCCGTGGATCAGCACGCTGGGGCCGAGTTTGAGTTCAGTGCATTGCAAGGTGCGTTCGAACTGCTGGCTGAAGTCGATCGCCCCGTCCTCGATCACCACCGCACCGATGGACAGCACCCGATCTTTGTTCATGTTCAGCCCGGTGGTTTCCAGGTCGAGCACCACCCAGCGTTGTTCACGCAGGCTGCACTCGCCCAACTCGGCACCCGCCGGCAAGTGTTGCAGACGTTGTTGCAGTTCACCGGACAGAAGCGGGCTTGCGGGGCGCAACCATGAAAACAGGCTCATAGCTGATACCGCAGGGCCAGGCTGCTTTGCAGGCGTTGCGCCTGGCGCAGGGATTCACGCAGGATCCGTCGATCAAGGTGGTTGAGGCTGTCGGGATCGACCCGGTTGGAGTAGGGCAAATTCTCCCGGGTCTGTAGCTGATGTTGCTGCATGCGGGTTTGCTGAATGAAGTGATACGCCTCTTCGTACGCTGCACCGTCCAGCCGTTCGATGACGTCTTTGTCCACCAGTTGGCGAAACCGCTCCAGCGTATTGTTCGCCTCGATCCCATGCGCCAACGCGAGCAGCCGGGCGGCGTCGACAAACGGGGTCAGGCCCTGGATTTTCAGGTCCAGAGTGGCTTTCTCACCATTTTTGCGCGCCAGCACGAACTCACGGAAACGTCCTACGGGTGGACGATTGCGCAGGGCGTTCTCGGCCATCATCCGCTGGAACAGCCGGTTGTCATTCACCTGATCGAGAATCCCCTGGCGCAGCTGATCGCAACCTTGCTCATCGCCCCAGACCACGCGCAGGTCGAAATAGATGCTCGAACCCAGCAGGTTCTCCGGCGTTGCCTCGCGGATAAACGCTGCAAAACGTCGCGCCCATTCGGCCCGAGACAAACACAGCTCGGGGTTGCCCGCCATGATGTTGCCTTTGCACAGGGTGAAGCCGCAGAGCGCCAGGCTCTGGTTGATCTGCTGGGCGATGGGCAACAGCTTGCCGCGAATTTCGGCCGCGTGGGCCGAGTCCCGGGCTTCGAACAACATGCCGTTGTCCTGATCGGTGTGCAGCGTCTGCTCGCGGCGGCCTTCGCTGCCGAAGCACAGCCAACTGAACGGCACGCCGGGGTCGCCTTTTTCGGCGAGGGTCAGTTCGATCACCCGGCACACGGTGTGATCGTTGAGCAGGGTGATGATGTGGGTGATCTGGGTCGAAGACGCACCGTGGGCCAGCATGCGCTCCACCAATTGGCCGATCTCACCGCGCAATGCCACCAGGTTGTCCACGCGCTGGGCGCTGCGGATCGTCCGCGCCAGGTGCACCAGATCGACCCGCTGCAAGGAAAACAGATCCCGTTCGGACACTACGCCGCACAGGCGATGATCTTTTACCAGGCAGACGTGGGCGATGTGCCGCTCGGTCATGGCAATCGCCGCATCGAAAGCGCTGTGGTCCGGCGACAGGAAAAATGGCGCCTGGGTCATGTGGCGCTCGATCGCTTCGTTGAAGTCGCTGGTGCCGGCGGCCACCACATGGCGCAAGTCACGCAGGGTGAAAATGCCCAGCGGAGCTTGGTGTTCATCCACCACCACGATGCTGCCGACCTGCTGCTCGTGCATCAGGGTCACGGCTTCACGCAGGGGCGTGGTCGGGCCGCACATTACCGGATGGCGCATGGCCAATTCGCCCAGACGGGTATTGAGCGAGTACTGGGTACCGAGGGTTTCCACGGCTTTTTGCTGGACTTGCTGGTTGACCTGATCCAGCAGGCTGCTGACGCCGCGTAGGGCAAAGTCGCGAAACGCGTTGGAAAGCGCGAACAGTTTGATGAACGCCAGCTTGTTCAGCTGTAGGCAAAAGGTGTCTTCGGCGGCCAGGTGTTCGGTGCGGGTCGCACGTTCACCCAGCAGCGCGGCGAGGGGGAAACACTCGCCGGTGGTGATTTCGAAGGTGGTTTCGGTCCCGCCCTTGGCGGTGTGCGGGCGTTCACCCACGACCCGACCTTGTTTGACGATGTAGAAATGCTCAACCGGGCCGTCGGCGGGTTTGATGATGCTCTCGTTGGGCGCATAAAAACGCAGCTGACATTGCTCAACCAGGTACGCCAGGTGCGCGTGTTCCATCTGATTGAAGGGCGGGAAACGCTGAAGGAATTGCAAAGTGCCCTGGATGTTCTGCAACACCGCGGTTTTTCCTGCCTGGGTGAAGGCGTCCGCTTTACTCATAACCATTACCGCAGTCTTTTTGAATTGTTGTTGTCGGATGACTCAGCCATGGTCGGCCCCTGGGCGCAGGGTGCCCATTGGACGTAAGTCTAGGTAGGCAGTACCGCTGGCGGAAGTTAGGAAATGTCTGACACAACTGTCGGAAAAACCTCTTACATTGGCTATAGGAAAAATTTCCGACGAAGTGCACATTGAAGGTCCTACTGGCGATGTCTGACGAATGAGCCAGACAGATTGAATGAAACGTAGAGTAAGCCATGTCCGACCACGATATTTTGAGTGACGCCGAGCGCGAGGCGCTAAGTGCCGTCATGCTGGAACCTGATCTGCCAGCGCAGCGGGTGCTGATCGTCGATGACGATAAAGACGCACGCGAGTTGCTGTCGGAGATTCTCGGTCTGGATGGCATTCGTTGCATGACCGCCGCCAGCGGCGAAACCGCACTCAAAATGTTGAACGAAAAACCCGCAATCGGCCTGGTGATTACCGATCTGCGAATGGGGCATGTCGATGGCCTGGACTTGATCCGTCAAGTTCGCGAGTCGGTTCGGGCCGCCATGCCGTTTATCATTGTTTCCGGCGATGCCGACGTGAAGGATGCGATCGCTGCGATGCACCTGAGCGTCGTGGACTTCCTGCTCAAACCTGTCGATACCGGCAAGCTGTTGGCGCTGGTCAAGCATGAATTGGGAATGGATGTGTAGGTTCCGATTTGAAACAAAAAAGCCCTGATCTTTCGATCAGGGCTTTTTTTGTCCGGCGTCAGCGCTCAGTTACAGGCCATTGGCAGCCTTGAACTCGCGACGACGACGGTGCAGGACCGGCTCGGTGTAGCCGTTCGGCTGTTTGGTGCCTTCAACCACCAGTTCGACCGCCGCCTGGAAGGCGATGTTGCTGTCGAAATTCGGTGCCAGCGGGCGGTACAGCGCGTCATTGGCGTTCTGGCGGTCAACCACCGGCGCCATGCGCTTGAGGCTTTCCATGACCTGATCTTCAGTGACGATACCGTGGCGCAACCAGTTGGCGATGTGCTGGCTGGAAATACGCAGCGTCGCACGGTCTTCCATCAGGCCGACGTCGTTGATGTCCGGCACTTTCGAGCAACCTACGCCCTGGTCGATCCAGCGCACCACGTAACCGAGAATGCCCTGGGCGTTGTTGTCCAGTTCGTTCTTGATCTGTTCCGTGGTCCAGCTCGGATTGACCGCCAGCGGGATGGTCAGGATGTCGTCCACCGAGGCGCGCGCACGTTTGGCCAGTTCGGCCTGACGGGCGAACACGTCGACCTTGTGGTAATGCAGCGCGTGCAGCGCAGCCGCGGTCGGCGATGGAACCCAGGCCGTGTTGGCGCCGGCCAGTGGGTGAGCGATTTTCTGTTCGAGCATCGCGGCCATCAGGTCGGGCATGGCCCACATGCCTTTACCGATCTGCGCGCGACCTTGCAGGCCGGTGCTCAAACCGATATCGACGTTCCAGTTCTCGTAGGCGCCAATCCACTTTTCAGCCTTCATGTCCGCCTTGCGCACCATCGGGCCGGCTTCCATGGAGGTATGGATTTCATCGCCCGTGCGGTCGAGGAAACCAGTGTTGATGAACACCACACGCTCGCTGGCAGCCTTGATGCAGGCCTTGAGGTTGACCGTGGTACGGCGTTCCTCGTCCATGATCCCGACTTTCAGGGTGTTGCGCGGCAGGCCCAGCACCTCTTCGATGCGACCGAACAGTTCGTTGGTGAACGCCGCTTCTTCAGGGCCGTGCATCTTCGGCTTCACGATATAGACCGAGCCGGTGCGGCTGTTCTTGCGCGAGTTGTTGCCGTTGAGGCTGTGAATCGCCGCGAGGCTGGTCACCAGACCGTCAAGGATGCCTTCCGGTACTTCGTTGCCGTCTTTGTCGAGGATCGCGTCGATGGTCATCAGGTGACCCACGTTGCGCACGAACAACAACGAACGACCGTGCAGGCTCAGTTCTTTGCCATCGACGCCGGTGTAGGTGCGGTCGGCGTTCATGGTGCGAGTAAAGGTCTGGCCACCCTTGGAGACTTCTTCCGACAGATCGCCCTTCATCAGGCCGAGCCAGTTGCGGTAGATCACCACTTTGTCATCGGCATCGACGGCGGCGACGGAGTCTTCGCAGTCCATGATGCTGGTCAGCGCGGCTTCCATCAGGATGTCTTTGACGCCGGCGGCGTCGGTCTGGCCGACCGGGGTGCTGGCGTCGACCTGGATTTCGAAGTGCAGGCCGTTGTTTTTCAGCAGGATCGCGGTCGGTGCCGCTGCATCGCCGTGGAAACCGATCAGTTGGGCATCGTTGCGCAGGCCGGTGTTGCTGCCGCCTTTAAGGGCGACCACCAGTTTGCCGTCAACGATCTTGTAGGCGGTGGAATCGACGTGAGTGCCGGCCGCCAATGGCGCCGCTTCGTCGAGGAAGGCGCGGGCGAAGGCAATCACTTTGTCGCCACGCACCTTGTTGTAGCCTTTGCCTTTTTCCGCGCCGTCGACTTCGCTGATGGCGTCGGTGCCGTACAGCGCGTCGTACAGCGAACCCCAACGGGCATTCGAGGCGTTGAGCGCGAAACGGGCGTTCATGACCGGCACCACGAGCTGCGGACCGGCCATGCGGGCGATTTCGTCATCGACGTTTTGTGTCGTTGCCTGGAAATCGGCCGCTTCTGGCAGCAGATAACCGATGTCTTGCAGGAAGGCTTTATAAGCCACGGCGTCGTGCGCCTGGCCGGCACGTGATTGGTGCCAGCCATCGATACGAGCCTGGAAATCATCGCGTTTGGCGAGTAGGGCTTTGTTCTTCGGTGCCAGGTCATGAATGACCTTGTCGGCATCGGCCCAGAACTTATCGGCGGTGAGGCCGGTACCGGGAATGGCTTCGTTGTTCACGAAGTCGAACAGGACTTTGGCGACCTGCAGGCCACCGACTTGAACGTGTTCAGTCATTGCTTGCCTCACTCTGCTCAGCTATTTCGCTTTTCAGCTCTTCAATTTAACAATGAAGCCTTTGGCATTTAAACCACAAACCCTGCGACCAGTGCATGCCATTTCTGACGGCTGGGTTGGGACCAATCAACGGCTTGGAGGCCTTGCTGACGGGGCTTTCAGGGATGCGACTGCGCCGGTAGGCAGACATCGATCCAACGTTATGTAGTGCGCGCTGCGGCATACTACATGATGAATTGCGCTTGTGAAAATTAGACTAATTACGTCGTTCTGCGACCCCATGACGCATTGCAGTCACGCCGGGGATCGGGATGTTCTCAAAAAACTATTGGATTGTTCCAGTTAAATATAAAAAGTTGTACACGATTTGTTTTTTCAGATGGCTCGGTAGCGTTCCATTCGCGAGCAGGCTCGCTCCCACAGGGACGGCGCGGAACCTGTAGGAGCGAGGCTTGCCCGCGAAGGCGTCAGACCTGCCAGCACGGAAACAACCCTTGCCTATACTTCTCTTTCAATAACAAAAGAGGGCTGCGCCATGGACCACCTCGTACTCACTGTTTTCGCTCCAGACAAGCCTGGGCAGGTCGAGCGCATCGCCCAGTGCATTGCCGAGCACGGCGGCAACTGGCTGGAGAGCCGCATGTCACGCATGGCCGGGCAGTTCGCCGGCATTCTCCGAGTGGGCGTACCGGCAGAAGCCTACGATGAATTGGTCGATGCCCTACAGGCGCTGTCCGCCCATGGCATACGTGTATTGATCGCCGAAAGCGGCATCGAGCAATCCTGCACCTGGAAGCCGATTGCGATGGAATTGGTCGGCAATGACCGCCCGGGCATCGTCCGCGACATCACCCGCCTGCTCAGTGAGCAGGGCGTGAACCTTGAGCGGCTGGTGACCGAAGTGCGTCCGGCGCCGATGAGCAGCGAGCCACTGTTTCACGCCGAAGCGATTCTCGCCGTACCGCTGACGCTGTCGCTGGACGTGCTGCAGTCCAGGCTGGAAACCCTGGCGGACGATCTGATGGTGGAATTGGTGTTGCGCAGCGAACCCTGACAGGGTTATCCAAGTTATACGTGCACCTGCCTGTGGATAACCTGTAGAGACAGCCCGCCAGGCCACGCCGGCCGGGGCTCTTCAGCAACTGATCAAAAAACCAGCAGTTTCAATAAGTTGCGCACAAACGCCGGGGATCACGCTGTGGATAACCTTGGGAAGGAATGATGCAGGCCACGAGGGACGTGGCCTGCGCAGGTTTGTGCGTTTTTTGATCAGCTGCGACGACGAAGACTTATCCACGCATCGACGCTGTAAATCGCCAAGCCCGCCCAGATAAATATGAAGGCCACGAGCGTGCTGGATGACAAGTGTTCGCCAAACAGCAGAACGGCCTGCAGCAGCACCAGCGTCGGTGCGATGTACTGGAGGAATCCCAGCGTGGTGTAGGGCAAATGCCGTGCAGCGGCGTTGAAACACACCAGCGGCACCAGCGTCACCGGCCCGGCGGCCACCAGCCACCAGGCTTCGGACGTGGTCCAGAATTCGGGCTGAGCGCTGGTGGCTGTCTGGTTGAACAGCAGCCAGGCAAGCGCAATCGGCACCAGCATCCAGGTTTCCACCACCAGGCCGGGCAGGGCTTTGACCGGCGCCTGTTTGCGGATCAATCCGTAGAAACCGAACGTCAGCGCCAGCACCAGTGACACCCACGGCAGGCTGCCGACTTGCCACACCTGTTGCGCCACACCGATTGCCGCCAAGCCAACGGCCAACCATTGCATGCGCCGGAGCCGTTCACCGAGGATCAGCATGCCCAGCAGCACGTTCACCAGCGGGTTGATGTAGTAACCGAGGCTGGCTTCGAGCATGCGCCCGTTGTTCACCGACCAGACATACGTCAGCCAGTTGGCCGCGATCAGCGTGCCGCTCAGGGCCAGGATCGCCAGGCGTTTCGGGTTGTCACGCAGCTCGCGCCACCAGCCCGGATGCTTCCAGACCATCAGCAGCAAGGCGCCGAACAGCGCGGACCAGAGCACCCGATGGATGATGATCTCCACGGCGGGCACGCTGGCGATGGCTTTGAAGTAGAGCGGGAACAATCCCCAGATGATGTAGGCACTCAGGCCCAGGATGTACCCGCGACGCGGGTTGGCAGCTTGCATGCAGAATCCTTGCTTAGGCAGCTAACAAAGAGGGGATTGTAAGGAGATTTGTCTACGAATGTCCTGCCGATTAGGTTGGGTAATTGTGAACACAGTCCCTGTGGGAGCGAGCCTGCTCGCGATGGCGGTGTAACAGACAAAAATCAGTTACTGATAGATCGCCATCGCGAGCAGGCTCGCTCCCACAGGGGGGGTTGTGTTTGTCAGAAGAGTTTTAAGGGTTCTTCATTGAGCGCAGACAATTGTTCGCGCAATGCCAGCACCTGGTCGCCCCAGTACCGCTCGGTACCGAACCACGGGAAACTGCGGGGGAACGCCGGGTCGTCCCAGCGGCGGGCGAGCCAGGCGCTGTAGTGCATCAAACGCAAGGCGCGCAACGGCTCGATCAGCGCCAGTTCACGCGGGTCGAAGTCGTGAAACTCGTTGTAGCCGTCCATCAATTCCGACAACTGACCCAGACATTCCTGACGATCGCCCGCCAGCATCATCCAGATGTCCTGCACGGCAGGCCCCATGCGGCAGTCATCGAGGTCGACGATGTGGAACATTTCGTCGCGGCACATCATGTTGCCGGGATGGCAGTCGCCGTGCATGCGGATGTTCTGGTGCGGCGTGGCCTTGTAGACCTCTTCCACACGCTTGAGCAGGTCGCGGGCCACGGACTCATAGGCCGGCAGCAGGCTTTTGGGCACGAAATTGCCTTCGAGCAATGTGTTCAGCGAATCCTGGCCAAAATTCTTCACGCCCAAGGCTTCACGGTGCTCAAACGGTTTGATCGAGCCGACGGCGTGCAGGCGCCCCAGCAACTGGCCGAGGCGATACAGCTGATCGAGATTGCCCGGCTCCGGGGCACGGCCGCCACGGCGGGGGAACAGGGTGAAGCGGAAACCGTTGTGTTCGTGCAGGCTGGCGCCGTTGTGGATCATCGGCGCGACGACCGGTACGTCGCATTCGGCGAGTTCGAAGGTGAATTGGTGCTCTTCGAGAATCGCTTCGTTGGTCCAGCGCTGCGGACGATAGAACTTGGCGATCAGCGGCTCGGAGTCTTCGATGCCGACTTGATAGACACGGTTCTCGTAGCTGTTGAGCGCCAGAATGCGCGCGTCGCTGAGAAAGCCGATGCTTTCGACGGCATCGAGCACGAGGTCTGGGGTGAGGGTTGCAAACGGGTGGGCCATGCTGACTCCTGCGCGCAGCAGGCTGCCGCGTCCGGCCAAGCATGGTAGCGCAGACGGGCGCAGATAGGTGGTGACTGTGCTGACGCCTTCGCGGGCAAGCCTCGCTCCTACAGGGTTCGCGTTAATTTCGCGCATGACCTGTAGGAGCGAGGCTTGCCCGCGAAGAGGCCCGATCAGGCGCCGACGACCCCGCCATCTTCCCTGGAAATCGCCATCACCGAAGACCGCGGCTTGCCATTCGGCAGGTGCTCCGGGAACGTCGACCCCCCGTTTTCCCCCGGATGCTGAATCCCGACAAACAAGGTTTTCTGATCCGGCGAAAAGCTGATCCCCGTGACCTCACAGCCCACCGGCCCGACCATGAAGCGCCGAATTTCCCCGGTCACCGGGTCGGCGCAGAGCATCTGGTTGTTGCCCATGCCGGCAAAATCACCGGCGTTGCTCGAGTCGCCATCGGTCAGAATCCACAACCGCCCGGCCTTGTCGAAACCCAAGCCATCCGGGCTGTTGAACATGTTCTGCGGCGTGATGTTCGACGAACCCCCCTTCGGCGTCCCGGAATGCACGCCGGGGTTGCCGGCGACCACAAACAAATCCCAGGCAAACGTCTTCGAGCCGTGATCGTCACGGTCGGTGCGCCAACGCAAAATCTGCCCGTAAACGTTCTTCTCACGCGGGTTTGGTCCACCCACCGGTTGCCCGTCTTCGCCGCGCTTGGCGTTGTTGGTCAGGGTGCAATAGACCTGGCCATCCTTGGGGCTGACGACGATCCATTCCGGGCGGTCCATGCGCGTGGCCTTCACCACGCTGGCGGCGAGACGCGCGTGAATCAGCACTTCGGCCTGGTCGGCAAACCCGCTGCTGGCGTCGATGCCGTTTTTGCCGTGGGTCAACTCGATCCACTCGCCCTGGCCTTTCGGGTGATCGGCGTTGCTGTCGCCGGCGTCGAAGCGCGCCACGTACAAAGTGCCGTGGTCGAGCAGGTCGCGGTTGGCCTTGGGATTCTTGTGGTTGATCGTGTCGCGGCTGACGAATTTGTAGATGAACTCGCCGCGTTCGTCGTCGCCCATGTACACCACGGCGTGACCATCGCTGGTTTCGGCAAGGGCCGCGTTTTCATGTTTGAAGCGGCCCAGGGCCGTGCGCTTGACCGGCGTCGATTGTGGGTCGAACGGGTCGATTTCCACCACCCAGCCATGGCGGTTGAGTTCGTTGGGGTTTTTCGCCAGGTCGAAACGCTCGTCGTGTTGATGCCAGTTGATCTCTTTACTGGTCGCCACCGCGCCGTAGCGCTTTTGTGCGGCGTCGAACTTCTGCTCGGCATTGCTGCTGCCGAAGCAGTCGGTGAAGTTCTCTTCGCAAGTCAGGTACGTGCCCCACGGCGTCTTGCCGTTGGCGCAGTTCTGGAAGGTACCGAGGACATTCTTGCCGTGCGGGTCGGCGCTGGTTTTCACCCGTTCATGGCCGGCGGCCGGGCCGCTCAGGCTGATCGGCGCGTTACCGTGAATGCGCCGGTTGTAGCGCGAGCCCTGGACGAATTGCCATTGGCCGTTCTTGCGCTGTACTTCGATCACCGACACGCCTTCGCAGGCCAGCGCCTTGTGCACTTCATCCGCCGACTGCGGCATGCCGCCGTGCGGGTAGAGGTAGCGATAGTTGGTGTATTCGTTGTTGATCGCCATCAGCGCGCGGTCTTTTTCACCGGGGAATTCGAACAGGCTCATGCCGTCGTTGTTGTCGCCGAACTGGGCTTCCTGTTGCTGGGCCGTGCCGTTGCCGCTCGGGTCGAACGCCGGGCCGTCCTTGTGCAGTGGCTGGCCCCAGCTGATCAACACTGAGGACTTGTAGCCCGGCGGCAGGCTGATGGCGTCACTGGTGGCGGCGGCAATGCTGTCAAAACCCAACAGGTTGCTGGAGCCGGCGCTCACGCTGGCGGCCAGTACGCTGCGGCTCAGCAGGTTGCCGCCGAGGAACATCGCCGCACCGCACAGGGCGCCGGCACTGATGAAGCCACGACGGCTGAGGCCGACCATTTTCTCGAGGTCGGTGGATTGGTTGTCTTCTAATAGGCTCACATCAGGCTCCCTGCTGGTTTTTGCAGTCACCTTAATGAGTGCGCATGACGCTTTTGTTGCAGCTGTGTTTACAGCGGCGTGCCAAGCAGCACGTTGGACGGCGCGAACTGCACCAGCACCGGTTTGTTGACCGCAAGACCGAGGGTTCTCAAGTGCAGCGGCTCGGCCAGCGCGCACAGTGTCTGACCATTGGGCAGGCCGATGCGCACTTCGCTGGGGCCGTCTTCGGCATCGAGAATTTCTTCGAGGGTGCCCTTCAAGCAATTGTGTCCAGTCGTTGCCGTATCTTCGACACCCAGCAGATCGAGCCAGCCGGCCTTGATCAGCGCGACCACTTCGGTACCGGTCTGCAGTTCCAGGCGCAGGGTGCTGTCGTGGGTGATCTGCGCATCGATAGTCAGGCTCTCGGCCAGTTGCAGACGGATCAGGTCGTTGCGCCCTTGGGCTTCGATCGCCACGACCTTGCCGTGCAATTGATTGCGCGCGCTGGTCCTGAGCATCAGTCGACCGAGCAAATCGAGGTCGCTGGCATCTTCGGCGGCTTCCAGCACCTGCGCCTGCAAGGCTTGCAGCTTTTGATACAGGCGCAAGACGCGCTCGCCTTCGCTGGACAGTTTGGCGCCACCACCGCCCTTGCCACCGACACTGCGTTCCACCAGGGGCTTTTGCGCGAGGTTGTTCAACTCATCAATGGCGTCCCACGCGGCTTTGTAGCTCAGCCCCGCGCTTTTCGCGGCGCGGGTGATCGAGCCTTGCTCGGCGATGTGCTGCAGCAAGGCGATGCGCTGCGGACGACGAACGATGTGCTGGGACAACAACGAAGGCAAGGACATGGCAAGACGCTTTGGACTGTGACGATGGGGACGACGTTGGCGGCTTGGGAGGCGGGAGTCAAGTCAGGCCGCAATCCCTGTGGGAGCGAGCCTGCTCGCGAAAGCGGACTATCAGTCAACAGTAATGTTGAATGTTATGGCCTCTTCGCGAGCAGGCTCGCTCCCACAGGTTTTTGTGTCGTTAAGTCAGACCGCATCTCCGGGTTTGGGCGTGCGGGCCAGGCAATAGACGTCGACCCGAGCGGCACCGGCTTCCATCAACAGGCGAGCCAGGGCCTGGGCGGTGGCGCCGGTGGTCAGCACGTCGTCCACCAGCGCCAGGTGACGACCCTTGATGAGCGCATCGGGCGCAAGGGCAAAGGCATTGCGCAGGTTCCTTTTACGCGCCTCGGCGTTCAGGTCCTGTTGGGCGCTGGTGTCCTGAATCCGCCGCAGCAGTGATTCGTCGCAGGCAATGTCGAGACCGCTGCCGAGCCAGTGCGCGAGCATCGCGGCCTGGTTGAAACCTCGTGCGCGCAGGCGCTTGGTCGCCAGTGGCACCGGGACCAAGGCGTCTGGCCGGTCGAGGTCTTCATCGAAACGGTGTTGCAAGGACTGAGCGAGGAGTTCGGCGAGCAGGCGGCCGAACGGCCACTTCGCGCTGTGCTTGAAGCGGGTGATCAGGCTGTCGATCGGAAAGCTGTAGGTCCACGGCGCCACGACCCGTTCGAAGGCCGGCGGTTGCTTCAAGCATTGGCCACACGTCAGCCCCGACGCGGGCAAGGGCAAGGCGCAGGCTTGGCAATGGTCGCCCAGCCAAGGCAGTTCGCTTTCACAAGCGGTGCAGATGGGCGTCCTTTCATCGGATGCTTCGCCGCAAAGTAAGCAGATCTGTTCGTTTTTTAACCAGATGTAAACCGGTCCTTCGTATCGTGGTTGACAGCGCATGACTCTTCCTTAAATATGCCGAACATCCGTGTCGTGTCTGTGGGTATTCCGTCCCCCAGCCGCTTGCCCAGCATAAAACAAAGGAAACGCCCATGAGCGCCAGCACCACTGCAACCCTGCGTCATGACTGGTCTTTGGCCGAAGTCAAAGCACTCTTCGTTCAGCCATTCAATGACCTGTTGTTCCAGGCGCAGACGGTGCACCGCGCGCATTTCGACGCTAACCGGGTCCAGGTGTCGACGCTGCTGTCGATCAAGACGGGTGCCTGCCCGGAAGATTGCAAATATTGTCCGCAGTCCGGTCACTACAACACCGGCCTGGAAAAAGAAAAGCTGATGGAAGTGCAGAAGGTCCTCGAAGAGGCTGCTCGCGCCAAGGCCATCGGTTCGACCCGTTTCTGCATGGGCGCGGCGTGGAAACACCCGTCGGCCAAAGACATGCCCTACGTGCTGGAAATGGTCAAAGGCGTGAAAGCCATGGGCCTGGAAACCTGCATGACCCTCGGTCGGCTCGATCAGGACCAGACCGTTGCGCTGGCCGACGCGGGCCTCGACTACTACAACCACAACCTCGATACCTCGCCGGAGTTCTACGGCAGCATCATCACCACCCGCACCTACAGCGAGCGCCTGCAAACCCTGGCCTACGTGCGTGAGTCGGGAATGAAGATCTGCTCCGGCGGCATCCTCGGCATGGGCGAGTCTCTCGATGACCGCGCCAATCTGCTGATCCAGCTGGCCAACCTGCCAGAGCATCCGGAATCGGTGCCGATCAACATGCTGGTGAAAGTCGCCGGTACGCCGCTGGAAAATGCCGACGACATCGACCCGTTCGATTTCATCCGCATGCTCGCGGTCGCGCGCATCTTGATGCCGCAATCCCACGTGCGCCTGTCCGCTGGCCGCGAAGCGATGAACGAGCAGATGCAGGCCCTGGCGTTCTTCGCCGGTGCCAACTCGATTTTCTACGGCGACAAACTGCTGACCACCGCCAACCCGCAGGCTGATAAGGACATGCAACTGTTCTCGCGCCTGGGCATCCTGCCGGAAGCGCGTGAAGAGCACGCCGATGAAGTGCATCAAGCCGCCATCGAGCAGGCATTGGTGGAGCAGAAGAGCAGCGAGCAGTTCTACAACGCAGCCGTCTAACCCTTCGCTGACACTTCTGAAGGAATGCAAAGTCCTGTGGGAGCGGGCTTGCCCGCGATGACGGTGTCACCCTCTCCATAGAGGGTGACTGATAGATCGCTATCGCGGGCAAGCCCGCTCCCACATTGGATTGCGCCAATCTTGAGTTTTGTGATCTGACCTTCGAGGCCTGCATGTCTTTCGATCTCGCCGCACGCCTTGCTGCCCGTCGTGCCGAAAATCTCTATCGCCAGCGTCCATTGCTCGAAAGCCCCCAAGGCCCGGAAGTGGTGGTCGATGGCCAGCCGTTGCTGGCGTTCTGTAACAACGACTACCTGGGCCTGGCCAATCACCCGCAAGTGATCGAAGCCTGGCGTGCTGGCGCTTCGAAATGGGGCGTCGGTGGCGGTGCGTCGCACTTGGTCATCGGCCACAGCAGCCCGCATCACGCGCTGGAAGAAGCCTTGGCCGACCTGACCGGTCGCCCGCGTGCGTTGCTGTTCACCACCGGTTATATGGCCAACCTCGGCGCGGTCACCGCGCTGGTCGGGCAGGGCGATACGGTGCTGGAAGACCGGCTCAATCATGCGTCGTTGCTGGATGCGGGCCTGCTGTCCGGTGCGCGCTTCAATCGTTATCTGCACAACGACGCCGCGAGTCTGGCCAAACGCCTGGAGAAGGCCACCGGCAATACGCTGGTGGTCACCGACGGCGTGTTCAGCATGGACGGTGATATAGCCGACCTGCCGGCGCTGGCTCGAGAGGCCAAGGCCAAAGGCGCGTGGCTGATGGTCGATGACGCGCACGGCTTTGGTCCGCTGGGCGCCAATGGCGGCGGGATCGTCGAGCATTTTGGTCTGAGTCAGGAAGATGTGCCGGTATTGGTCGGCACCCTCGGCAAGGCGTTCGGTACGGCCGGTGCATTTGTTGCCGGCAGCGAAGAGCTGATCGAGAGCCTGATTCAGTTCGCTCGCCCTTACATCTACACCACCAGCCAACCGCCGGCGCTGGCCTGCGCGACGCTGAAAAGCCTCGAACTGCTGCGCACTGAACATTGGCGACGTGAGCATCTGAAGACGCTGATCCGTCAGTTCCGCCAAGGCGCCGAGCAGATTGGCCTGGAGTTGATGGACAGCTTCACGCCGATCCAGCCGATCATGGTCGGCGACGCCGGGCGTGCGGTGCGCTTGTCGCAGATGTTGCGTGAGCGCGGGCTGATGGTGACCGCGATCCGCCCGCCGACCGTGCCGGCCGGCAGCGCCCGTCTGCGTGTGACCCTGACCGCCGCCCACAGCGAGGCGCAGGTGCAGCTATTGTTAAATGGACTGGCCGATTGTTTTCAACAACTGGGACCGGAGCCAAGCCATGCGTAATCGTTTGATTCTGCTGCCCGGCTGGGGCCTCGGGATTTCGCCGCTTGAGCCATTGGCGGCCGCCTTGCAGGGGCTGGATGAACACCTGCAAGTCGAGATCGAGCCATTGCCGGAGTTGGCGTCGAGCAATCTTGAAGAATGGCTCGATGAACTCGATTCGACCGTGCCGCAGGATGCCTGGCTCGGTGGCTGGTCCCTCGGCGGCATGCTCGCTTCCGAATTGGCGGCCCGGCGCGGTGATCGTTGCTGCGGCTTGCTGACCCTGGCGAGCAATCCTTCGTTTGTCGCTCATGAGCAATGGCCGAGCGCGATGCCCGGCGAGACCTTCGATGCGTTTCTGGCGGGCTGCAATGCCGATCCGCGCCTGACGTTGAAACGCTTTTCACTGCTCTGCGCGCAAGGCGCCGAAGACCCGCGCGGCTTGTCGCGGCTGTTGCTCGGTGGCGCGCCACACACGTCGGCAGAGGTGTTGATGAGCGGCCTGGAGTTACTCGCTCAACTGGATACCCGTCAGGCATTGCAAACCTTTCGCGGTCCGCAATTGCACTTGTTCGCCGGCCTCGACGGACTGGTCCCGGCCGAAGCGGCGGGCGACCTGCTGACGTTGCTGCCGGATGTCGAAATCGGCCTGATCGAACAGGCCAGCCACGCGTTTCTCCTGGAAGACCCTCACGGTGTCGCGGGGGCGATTCAGGCCTTTTTGCATGAGTTCGGCGATGACTGATTTATCCCTTCCCAACCTGCCCGGCGGCTTGCCCGACAAGCGCCAGGTAGCGGCGTCCTTTTCCCGCGCGGCGGCAAGCTATGACAGCGTGGCCGAATTGCAGCGTGATGTCGGCAGCCAATTAATGAGCCGTTTGCCCGATGAGTTTGTGCCGGGCCGTTGGCTCGATCTGGGGTGTGGCACCGGGCATTTCAGCCGTGCGCTGGGTGAGCGTTTTCCTGCCGGTCATGGCGTGGCGCTGGACATCGCTGAAGGCATGCTCAATCACGCACGGCCGTTGGGCGGCGCTGTGCATTTTGTTGCCGGTGATGCCGAGCGTTTGCCCTTGCAGGATTCGACCTTCGACCTGATCTTTTCCAGCCTGGCGGTGCAGTGGTGTTCGGACTTCGCCGCGGTGCTCAGTGAAGCGCATCGGGTGCTGAAACCGGGGGGCATTTTCGCGTTTGCTAGTCTGTGCGTGGGGACGTTGTACGAGTTGCGTGACAGTTGGCGTCAGGTGGACGGCATGGTGCACGTCAATCGCTTCCGTGAGTTCGGGATTTATCAACAGCTGTGCGCGGACAGTGGCTTGAACATCGCGACGCTGGAAACCCGTCCGCATGTGTTGCATTACCCGGATGTCCGCAGCCTGACCCATGAACTCAAGGCGCTGGGCGCGCACAACCTGAACCCTGGTCGGCCCGGCGGGTTGACCGGCAGGGCAAGGATCCTCGGCCTGGTCGAGGCTTATGAGCAGTTTCGGCAGGCACAAGGCCTGCCGGCGACTTATCAAGTGGTCTACGCCGTTTTGGAGAAACCCTTATGAGCGCAGCCTATTTCATCACCGGTACTGACACTGATGTCGGCAAGACCACCGTCGCCGCAGGCTTGTTGCATGCCGCGCGGTTGGCGGGCATGAGCACGGCCGCGGGCAAACCGGTTGCCTCCGGTTGCGATGTGACGCCCAAGGGTTTGCGCAATGCCGATGCGTTGGCATTGCTGGCGGAGTGTTCGGTGCCGTTGACCTATGCACAGGTCAACCCAGTGGCGTTCGAGCCCGCCATCGCTCCGCACCTGGCGGCGCGAGAGGCCGGCGTGGCGTTGACGGTGCAATCGCTATTGACGCCGATGCAGGAAATTCTCGACATGCAGGCAGATTTCACCTTGATCGAAGGCGCCGGTGGCTGGCGCGTGCCATTGGCCGATCAGGACAACCTGTCGGACCTGGCGATGGCGCTGGGCTTGCCGGTTATCCTGGTGGTCGGCGTGCGCTTGGGTTGCATCAATCATGCATTGCTGACCGCCGAAGCGATCGCTCAGGACGGTTTGCAACTGGCGGGTTGGGTGGCCAATATCATCGATCCCAAGACTTCGCGCCTGGAGGAAAACCTGGCGACACTCGCCGAGCGAATCCCCGCGCCGTGCCTCGGGCGGGTGCCAAAACTCAAGGTGGTGACGGCGGAAGCGGTGGCCGAGCATCTGCAACTGGATTTGCTGGACTAGCTTTTGACTATGACAAGGCACGGTGCCATTAGGGTTTTTGTCGGGTGTTTTGCCCGTGTGTCTGCTTCAATGGCCGCTGTTGATCCTTTGCAAGGACGTGTTCTCCCATGGAAATCTCAGGAAACACCGCTTTTTATGCCGGTCTGAGCACGATTCAGACAGGACAGAACCGTGTCGATCAAGCCGCCGGGCAGATCGCCAACACGACCATCGAACGGTCGGTGACCAGCCAGTCTTCCGAGGCTCAGGTCGATCGTCTGCGTGCGGTCGACCGCAGTCAGCAATCTGACTTGGCCAGCAATGTGGTCGAGCTATCCCAGGGCAAGTTTCAGGTTGAGCTGGGTGTCAAAGTCGCCAAGGCATCGGATGAAATGCTCGGCACGTTGATCGACACGTTCGCTTGATCCCTCGCTGAATCCGCTTCTGCTACGCCGCGACTTTTCGCGGCGTTTTTCTGCGTAAGTCCTTCTCCCTCAACTAATCTTTCCTCAACAGCGTGTTGCCTGTGCAGCGAGCGTGGGCTTCTGTGTGTCCGGCATTCCCATGGGCGTGATGACGAACGGCAAAAGATCGGCGCTTGACAAGATTTGGGCGTAAACGTATGTTTCAAACAACTGTTTGACCGTCACAACAAATCAACACGGTCGTTCATTCCCGGTTACATCAGCAGAGGTTTATCGCTATGCCTGACTACAAGGCCCCCTTGCGTGATATTCGCTTCGTTCGTGACGAACTGCTCGGCTACGAAGCGCACTATCAGAGCCTTCCGGCTTGCGCAGACGCAACTCCGGACATGGTTGACGCCATTCTTGAAGAAGGCGCCAAGTTTTGTGAGCAGGTGCTGGCACCGCTGAACCGCGTGGGTGACACCGAAGGCTGCACCTGGAGCGAGTCCGGCGTTAAAACCCCGACGGGCTTCAAAGAAGCCTACAAACAATTTGTCGAAGGCGGCTGGCCAAGCCTGGCCCACGACGTAGAGCACGGCGGCCAAGGCTTGCCGGAGTCTCTGGGTCTGGCGGTCAGCGAAATGGTCGGCGAAGCCAACTGGTCGTGGGGCATGTACCCAGGCCTGTCGCACGGCGCGATGAACACCATTTCCGAGCACGGTACGCCAGAGCAGCGAGAGGCTTACCTGACCAAACTGGTGTCCGGCGAATGGACCGGCACCATGTGCCTGACCGAACCGCACTGCGGGACCGACCTGGGCATGCTGCGCACCAAGGCCGAACCTCAGGCCGACGGGTCCTACAAAGTCTCCGGCACCAAGATTTTCATTTCGGCCGGCGAACACGACATGGCCGACAACATCGTCCACATCGTGCTGGCACGCCTGCCGGATGCACCGGCGGGTACCAAAGGCATTTCGCTGTTCATCGTTCCCAAGTTCATGCCGAACGCGGACGGTTCGATCGGCGCACGTAACGCCGTGACCTGCGGTTCCCTGGAACACAAAATGGGCATCCACGGTAACGCTACCTGCGTGATGAACTTCGACGCGGCCACCGGTTTCCTGATCGGCCCGGCGAACAAAGGCCTGAACTGCATGTTCACCTTTATGAACACCGCGCGTCTGGGCACTGCGTTGCAAGGTCTGGCGCACGCCGAGATCGGCTTCCAGGGCGGCCTGAAATACGCTCGCGATCGCCTGCAAATGCGCTCCCTTACTGGCCCGAAAGCGCCGGAAAAAGCCGCTGACCCGATCATCGTTCACCCTGACGTGCGTCGTATGCTGTTGACCATGAAGGCGTTCGCCGAAGGCAACCGCGCGATGGTTTACTTCACGGCCAAGCAGGTCGACATCGTCAAGTACGGCGTGGACGAAGAAGAGAAGAAGAAAGCTGACGCACTGCTGGCGTTCATGACGCCAATCGCCAAAGCCTTCATGACTGAAGTCGGTTTCGAATCCGCCAACCACGGCGTGCAAATCTACGGCGGCCACGGCTTCATCGCCGAGTGGGGCATGGAGCAGAACGTTCGCGACAGCCGCATTTCGATGCTGTACGAAGGCACCACCGGCATCCAGGCACTCGATCTGCTGGGCCGCAAAGTGCTGATGACTCAAGGCGAGGCGCTCAAGGGCTTCACCAAGATCGTCCACAAGTTCTGCCAGACCAACGAAGGCAACGAAGCGGTCAAAGAGTTCGTCGAGCCATTGGCTGCGCTGAACAAAGAGTGGGGCGAGCTGACCATGAAGGTCGGTATGGCGGCCATGAAAGATCGCGAAGAAGTCGGCGCGGCGTCCGTGGATTACCTGATGTACTCCGGTTACGCCTGCCTGGCTTACTTCTGGGCTGACATGGCGCGACTGGCTGCCGAAAAACTGGCTGCCGGCACCTCGGAAGAGGCGTTCTACACCGCCAAACTGCAGACGGCGCGCTTCTACTTCCAGCGCATCTTGCCGCGTACCCGCACTCACGTTGCAACCATGCTGTCGGGCGCGAACAACCTGATGGACATGAAAGAAGAAGACTTCGCACTGGGCTACTAAGCCTTAACGAAGTATTTCAAAACAACCGCTGCTCCTTCGGGAGTGGCGGTTTTTTTTTGTGCGGGCGGTAGCGGACAACCTGACCACGCTGTATGACAACGGTTTCGCTACCCGAGTCGAACGCAGTCTGTGCCAACTGCTACGGAGCGCGTTGTGGCAATGCAGCCTTAAAAAAACCTCGTCTAATCGCTCAGTAAGTCAGGACCTCTGCCGTTAACGTGGGTGGGCACAATGCCATCTATTGATCTGACGGGTCGGAGCTCTACCCCTTGCCGCGTTCTTCCGCTGTACGTTTCAGCCATTTCCTGCCGTCATTGCTGCTTTTGCTCGCGGGGCTTGCGGCTGCCTACGTCAAAGATCTCAACGTTTTCTTCACCTCGCTGTTCAACGTATTGCCTACTTTGGTGTTGTTGCTCGGCGGTGCTTACTGCGCGGTTTACCGACGCCAGCGTGAACTGTTTCTGATGGTGACGGTGTACATCGCCTACTACCTGCTCGACACCCAGACCGACTACTACCGCGACAACGGCAAGGTGCGTGAAGACGCCGCCGTGGTCTTTCATTTGTGCTGTCTGCTGCTGCCGCTGTTGTTTGGCGTGTTCGCTGCCTGGCAGGAACGTACCCATCTGTTTCAGGACATGGTGGCGCGCTTCGCCGTGTTGCTGGCCGTTGGCAGCGTGGCATTGGGGCTGGAACAAAGTTACCCACAGGCGTTGCTGATGTGGCTGTCGGAAATTCGCTGGCCGGCCCTGCATGGCGCGTGGATGAGCCTGATTCAGCTGTCCTATCCGGTGTTTATCGGCGCATTTGTGTTGCTGAGCTGGCAGTACTGGCGCAATCCGCGGCCGTTGCACGCGGCGCAATTGGTCGGCTTGCTCGGGTTGTTCTGGATGTTGCCGAAAACCTTCATCCTGCCGTTTACCCTGAACATCATGTGCAGCCAGGTAATGCTGATGATTGCCGCAGCGGTTGCCCATGAAGCCTATCAAATGGCCTTCCGCGACGAGCTGACCGGGCTGCCCGGCCGCCGCGCCTTGAATGAGCGCATGCAACGCCTGGGGCGCAATTACGTATTGGCGATGAGTGACGTCGACCATTTCAAGAAATTCAACGACACCCACGGCCACGATGTCGGCGATCAGGTACTGCGGCTGGTCGCCAGCAAGCTGTCGAAAATCGGCGGTGGCGGTAGGGCGTATCGCTACGGTGGTGAGGAATTTGCGCTGGTGTTTGCGGGTAAAACCCTCGAAGAGTGTATGCCGCACCTGGAAGTCATTCGCGAGTCCATTGCCACCTACAACATTCAACTGCGCAATCAGGACAGCCGGCCACAGGATGACCAGCAGGGTCGCCAGCGCCGCGCGGGTTCCGGCGCCTCCAGTGTGTCGGTCACAGTGAGTATCGGCGTCGCCGAACGGCTGGAGCAGCGCATCCCTGAGCAAGTGCTCAAGTCTGCCGACGAAGCGCTCTACAGCGCCAAGGGTGCCGGGCGAAACTGTGTGGTGGCCTTCGGTCAGAACCGCCGTGGCGCCGTGCGCATGGACGCCGCTGCGGGTTGAGTGATGATGGCGCATTCAGCGTCTGGACTGTGATTGTGAGGCAAGGTCGGCGGCAGTAGGTTTGAGGCATCTGCTGCCGGAGAAATGACCATGCCTGAGTACAAAGCTCCCCTGCGCGACATGCGCTTTCTGATCGACCACGTCTTCGACTTTCACAGCAACTACGCTGCGCTGGGCGCCACCGATGCCAGCCCGGACATGGTCAATGCAATCCTCGAAGAAGGCGCGAAATTCTGTGAGAACGTGCTCGCACCGCTCAATCGCAGCGGTGACGAAGAAGGCTGCCATTTCGACAATGGCGTGGTGACAACGCCCACAGGCTTCAAGCAGGCCTTCGCCCAATACGTCGAGGGCGGCTGGCATGGTCTGGCGGCTGATCCTGCTTACGGTGGCCAAGGCCTGCCAAGCTCGCTGGGGCTGGTCATCAGTGAGATGGTCGGCTCCAGCAATACGTCCTGGGGCATGTATCCCGGCCTGACCCACGGTGCGATGTCGGCGATCCATGCCCACGGCACCGAGGAGCAAAAACAGACGTACCTGAGCAAGCTCACCGCAGGCCAATGGACTGGCACCATGTGCCTGACCGAAGCCCATTGCGGCACCGACCTGGGCATCATCAAAACCCGCGCCGTGCCTGTGGCGGACGGCAGCTATGCGATCTCCGGCAGCAAGATTTTCATCTCCGCCGGCGAGCACGACATGAGCGACAACATCGTTCACCTGGTGCTGGCGAAGCTGCCGGATGCGCCGGCCGGCACCAAGGGTATTTCGCTGTTTATCGTGCCCAAGTTCCTGCCCAATGCCGAAGGTGAAGCGGGGGAGCGCAATGGCGTTTCCTGCGGCTCGATCGAACACAAGATGGGCATCAAGGCCTCGGCCACCTGCGTGCTCAACTTCGATGAGGCCAAGGGCTTCTTGATCGGTGAGCCGAACAAGGGCCTGAACTGCATGTTCACCATGATGAACCACGCGCGTCTTGGCACCGGGATGCAGGGGCTGTGTCTGGGCGAGGCGAGCTTTCAGGGCGCCATCAAGTACGCCAACGACCGTTTGCAGATGCGTGCGCTGACGGGACCGAAAGCACCGGAAAAAGCCGCCGACCCGATCATCGTTCATCCTGATGTGCGCCGAATGTTGCTGACCATGAAGGCCTTCAACGAAGGCAATCGGGCGCTGACGTATTTCACCGCTCAGTTGCTCGACGTCGCGCATCTGAGCCCGGATGCCACGGCGCGTCAGGATGCCGAAAACCTGTTGGCGTTCCTGACGCCGATCTGCAAAGCGTTCATGACCGATACCGGGCTGGAAGTGACCAACCATGGCATGCAGGTGTTTGGTGGCCACGGTTTCATTCGTGAATGGGGCATGGAGCAGCTGGTACGCGATTGCCGGATCGCGCCGATCTACGAAGGCACCAATGGCATTCAGGCACTGGACCTGCTGGGGCGTAAAGTGCTCGGCAGCCAAGGCAAACTGCTGCGCGGCTTCACCAAAATCGTCCACACGTTCTGCGCCGCCAACGCTGAGCATCCGCAGCTCGCCAGCTATGTGGCGCAGCTCAACGGGCTGAATCAGCAATGGGGCGAGTTGACCACCAAGGTCGGCATGGCAGCGATGAAAAATCCGGATGAAGTCGGCGCCGCGTCGGTGGATTACCTGATGTATAGCGGCTACATCATCCTTGGCTATTTGTGGCTGCGCATGGCGCTGGTGGCGCAGGCGCAACTCGACGCCGGCAGCGGTGATGCTGATTACTGCCGGGGAAAATTGGCCACCAGTGAGTTTTACTTCAAGCGCTTGTTGCCGCGCACCGCCGCTCATCGGGCGGCCATCGAGGCAGGGAGCGATTGTTTGATGACGCTGCCGGCGGAGTTGTTTGCGCTGTAACGGTTACGCCTTCAAAAGCTTCGCGGGCAAGCCTCGCGCCTACCCGGTTTGGGTTGTTCACGTCACGTGTGTACGACACCAAACCGTGTAGGCGCGAGGCTTGCCCGCGAATGCATCCTGACAGACACCATCATTCGATGACTAAAAATTACAAAACGGTCACCGGCTGACCCTATGTGTCGCAAAAGTTGTTGAGTTACACTCGGACCCAACGACAACACCACCCCTACGAATCACCCGTTTAGATCTTGCGAGGTTTGCCATGGCTGACTACAAAGCGCCCCTGCGCGATATGCGCTTCGTCCTCAATGAAGTTTTCGAGGTCGCCAAACTCTGGGCCGAGCTGCCTGCACTCGCCGAGACCGTCGATGCGGAAACCGTCGAAGCCATTCTCGAAGAGGCCGGCAAGGTCACCAGCAAAAGCATCGCGCCCCTGAGCCGTGCGGCTGACGAAGAAGGTTGCCGTTGGGCGGACGGTGCCGTCACCACGCCGGCAGGTTTCCCACAGGCTTATCAGACTTACGCTGAAGGCGGTTGGGTCGGTGTCGGTGGCGATCCGGCCTACGGCGGCATGGGCATGCCCAAAGCCGTTTCGGCGCAGGTCGAAGAAATGGTCAACTCCGCGAGCCTGTCGTTCGGTCTGTACCCGATGCTGACCGCCGGTGCCTGCCTGTCGATCAACGCCCACGCCAGCGAAGAGCTGAAGGCCGCGTACCTGCCGAACATGTACGCCGGCGTCTGGGCCGGTTCCATGTGCCTGACCGAGCCGCACGCCGGTACCGACCTGGGGATCATCCGCACCAAAGCCGAACCTCAGGCCGACGGTTCCTACAAAGTCAGCGGCACCAAAATCTTCATCACCGGCGGCGAGCACGACCTGACCGAAAACATCATCCACCTGGTGTTGGCCAAACTGCCGGACGCACCGGCGGGGCCGAAAGGCATCTCGCTGTTTTTGGTGCCGAAATTCATGGTCAATGCCGATGGCAGCCTGGGTGCGCGTAACCCGGCGAACTGCGGTTCGATCGAACACAAGATGGGCATCCAGGCGTCCGCGACCTGTGTGATGAACTTCGACGAGGCTGTGGGTTACCTCGTGGGCGAGCCAAACAAAGGCTTGGCCGCGATGTTCACCATGATGAACTACGAGCGCCTGGGTGTGGGTATCCAAGGCCTGGCGACCGGCGAACGCTCTTACCAGAACGCCATCGAATACGCCCGCGACCGCCTGCAAAGCCGTTCGCCAACCGGCGCGCAGAACAAAGACAAAGTCGCCGATCCGATCATTGTCCACCCGGACGTGCGGCGCATGCTGCTGACCATGAAAGCCTCGAACGAAGGCGGTCGTGCCTTCTCGACTTACGTGGCCATGCAACTGGACACCGCCAAGTTCAGCGAAGACGCGACCACACGTAAACGTGCGGAAGACCTGGTGGCTCTGCTGACGCCAGTGGCCAAGGCGTTTCTGACTGACCTGGGGCTGGAAACCACGGTTCACGGCCAGCAGGTGTTCGGCGGCCATGGCTACATCCGTGAATGGGGCCAGGAACAACTGGTGCGCGACGTGCGCATCACCCAGATCTACGAAGGCACCAACGGCATTCAGGCGCTGGACCTTGTAGGGCGCAAGATCGTCGGTACGGGCGGGGCGTTCTACAACCTGTTCGCTGACGAGATTCGTCACTTCACCGCGACCGCCAGCGCCGATCTGGCCGAGTTCACCAAGCCGTTGAACGATGCCGTGACCACCCTCGACGAACTGACCGCATGGTTGCTCGACCGGGCGAAAAGCAATCCGAATGAAATCGGCGCTGCGTCGGTCGAGTATTTGCAGGTTTTCGGTTATGTCGCTTACGCCTATATGTGGGCACTGATGGCCAAAGCCGCCTTCGGTAAAGAAGCGCAGGACGATTTCTACGCGAGCAAGTTGGGTACGGCGCGCTTCTATTTCGCCCGCCTGCTGCCGCGCATTCATTCGTTGGGCGCATCGGTGAAGGCTGGTAGCGAGTCGCTGTTCTTGCTGGATGCAGCGCAGTTCTGACCTCGTAACGTTCTGTAAGCATTCTCTTACATAACGTGCTGCTGTTCTCCCATAGATGCAGATTGGATCCACAGCTAATCTAATTCACATGGACGTCGCGCAGGAAGCGCAAAGCAACAACACGGACACGTAGGATTCTGCCAGGACGGCGGAGTGAAATGGATGTCAGGGAAACAGTCTGCAAAGCCCCGCTTCGGCGGGGTTTTCTTTTGCCCGCAAAAAAGTGTTCAGCTCAGCCCATCGAGGGTTGTTGCGCTGTTCAAGCGCTCATCCGGTCGATTCATCACTTCCTCAAGCAATGTCCGCAATAAGCCCAGCGAGGCTTGTTGACGTTGCACATCGCGACACACCAGCCCGACTTTCAGCGGCACTCGCGGCTCGGTCAGCGGTTTCCACAGCAGCTCCCTATTGCCGTGTGCCTGTTGCGATCGTCCCGGCAACACCGTAGCGAGTCGCGTGTGTGGCAAGCTGTCGAGAATGCCTGCCATGTTGTTCAGTTCGGCCTGCACTTGCGGGCGTCGACCGAGGCTGGCCAGTTGTGCCTGCCAGATCTGCCGCACCTGAAACTCTTCACCCAACAGCAACATCGGCAACTCGGCGGCCTGACTCATGGAGACTTTCTTGAATTCCCGCAGTGGATGGTCCGCCGGGATGACCAGGGTCAGTTCATCTTCGTACAGCAATACGCCGTGCAATCCCGCCTGACGAGGCGGCAGATAGCTGATGCCGATATCCAAAGAGCCATTGAGCAAGCGCCGTTCGATTTCCAGCCCGGTCAATTCGTAGATCTGCACCACCAGATGCGGCTGCGCCTTGCGCACCCGTTCGAGCATCTGGGGCACCAGGCTGCTGTGGACGGTCTGCAAGACACCGATAGCCAGAGTCCGCAGGGCTTGTCCCTTGAAGTTGCCCAAGGCTTCGCGCGCCCGTTGCAAACCATCGAGCAAGGGCAGGGCGTGGTTGTACAACGTGTGGGCTGCCAAGGTCGGCAGTAGTCGCTTGCTGCTGCGTTCGAACAGGCTCACATCGAGGTTCTGTTCGAGATGGCGGATCTGTTGGGACAGCGCCGGTTGGGAAATAGAAAGTCGCTCAGCGGCCCGGCCTACATGGCCCTCTTCGTAGACCGCGACGAAATAGCGCAGTTGCTTGAAATCCATAAGGTGTGCTTATCGAAAATGCTGTGAAATCGAAATGGCTCATCGCCTTTGCTGCGCCTAGTCTAACCGCATTCACAAGGCTTACAGGGCCATAGAGCGCGATGAATACCGTTTACGTCGATGGTGTTTACATAGGTAAGGCAAAAAACCTCACGCGAGGTTTTTTCAGATGAATTTGTTCAACTTGCGTCGCAATCCACCGAGCCTCGATGACTTGGCCGTGGGCATCGCCCTTCCATCCCAAGGCGACAACCTGTCCAGCGAGCACCTGATGCCCAGTGTCGAGCGGCCGAAACAGATGTTCGTACGCGGCCAGGGCTCGTGGTTGTGGGACAGCGATGACCGCGCTTATCTGGATTTTTCCCAAGGTGGAGGGGCGAATAGCCTTGGACATAGCCCTTCGGTACTGGTCAACGCCATCGCGGCGCAGGCTCAGTCGCTGATTAATCCCGGTTTCGGCCTGCACAACCGCGGCATGCTCAATCTTGCCGAGCGACTGTGTACCAGCACCGGCAGTGATCAGGCGTACCTGCTCAACAGCGGCAGCGAAGCCTGTGAAGCGGCGATCAAACTGGCGCGCAAATGGGGTCAACGCTATCGAGGCGGCGCTTCGCGAATCATCGTGGCCAGTCAGGGTTGTCATGGCCGTAGTCTGGGGACGATTTCGGCGTCGGACAGTGCGAACCTGGTCAACCGATTCGAGCCGCAGCTGCCTGGCTTCAGCCATGTACCCTTCAACGACCTTGCGGCGTTGCATGCGGTCGTTGACGCCCGGACCGTAGCCATCATGCTCGAGCCGATTCAAAGCGAGGCCGGAGTGATTCCAGCCACCGAACATTACCTCAGGGGTGTCGAACGCCTGTGCCGTGAACTTGGCATCCTGCTGATCTTTGACGAAGTGCAAACCGGTATTGGCCGCTGCGGCACCTTACTCGCTGAAGAGTCCTACCGCGTTCGGGCAGACATCGTTGTTCTCGGCAAAGGGCTGGGCGGTGGCGTGCCATTGGCGGCGTTGCTGGCGCGGGGCAAGGCCTGCTGTTTCGATGTCGGCGAAATGGCCGGTACACATCATGGCAATGCACTGATGACCGCAGCCGGACTGGCTGTGCTCGACAGCGTGCGAGACAAGGGCTTTCTCGAGCACGTCAGGGAAACCGGTCAGCACCTGCGCGAAGGACTCGAGCGTTTGTCCCACCGCTACGGTCACGGTGAATGGCGCGGGCAAGGGCTGCTCTGCGGACTGACGCTGTCGGACGATTCGGCGGACGCCGTCGTCAAAGCGGCGTTATACGAAGGCTTGTTGCTCAACGCCCCACAACCCGACTGCCTGCGCTTTACCCCGGCCCTCACCGTCAGCAAAGCCAACATCGACGAAATGCTCCTGCGCCTGGCCCGCGCCTTCTCCCGCGTACGCACCGCGCAACTGCAGTGCCGCAAAGGGATTGCCGTCTGATCAGACTCGCCCTACACGAATTCCCGAACCGTCTCGCGGTATAACGCATCGCCCCACGCCTGATTCTTTTGGCGTGGGGCGTTTTTTTGTCTGCGCAATCACGCTGATCCTGATATTCGGCCGAGACTCACACTGAACCCTGACGAACGGTACAGGTCGATTAGTTGTATGGCTCACGCGAGCCAACTTCAAATCAGGAGCTGCCCCATGGACTTTATTCGTATCATCATCGCCATTCTGTTGCCGCCACTGGGTGTGTTTCTGCAAGTCGGTTTCGCCGGGGCGTTCTGGCTGAATATTCTGCTGACGTTGTGCGGTTATATTCCAGGGATCGTGCATGCGGTTTATATCATCGCCAAACGCTGAGTTTTTTGGCGTCAGGTAGATCGCTTTCGCGGGCAAGCCTCGCTCCTACAGATTTGGTGTCGCAGCACGACATGGCACCTGTAGGAGCGAGGCTTGCCCGCGAAGGACGCGCTGCGGTTTCAATCTGTTTGATCCATCACCCGCCGATAAAACAACCACTCCTGCTCCAGCGCATGCGCCTGATTGCCAGCCTTTCGAAAGCCGTGACGCTCGTCGGCGTAGTAATGCGCTTCAACCAGAATCCCGTTGTTATGCAGCGCCGTGACCATGTCCCGGGTCTGTTGCGGTACCACCACGGCATCCAGTTCGCCCTGAAAGAAAATCACCGGAACACTGATATTGCTCGCATGCAGCAACGGCGTTCGTGCGGCGTAGCGTTCGGCGTCCTGCACCGGGTCGCCGATCAGCCAATCCAGGTAATCGCCTTCAAACTTGTGGGTCGCGCGGCCGAGGGCGACGGGGTCGCTGACGCCATAAAGGCTGGCACCGGCGCGGAAGACTTTATGGAACGCCAGCGCACACAGCGTGGTGTAACCGCCGGCACTGCCGCCACGAATGAACGCCTGTTTGCCGTCGACCAAGCCGCGTTCATCGAGATGGGTCACGACCGCGCAAGCATCCTCCACATCGACATCACCCCAACTCAAATGCAGCGCCTGGCGATACGCCCGGCCATAACCACTGCTGCCACGGTAGTTGAGGTCGGCGACGGCAAACCCGCGTTGCGCCCAATACTGGATGCGCGGATCGAGCATCGGATAGCACGCCGATGTCGGGCCGCCGTGGATAAACACCACCAATGGCGGTTTCGCGTCACCGGTCATCGCCGGATAAAAGAAACCGTGAGCCTCACCCGAACCGCTCGGATAGCGCAGGGTTTGCGCAACGCTGATCTTTTCGGCCGGCAACGGTGCAACGCCACCGGCCAGCACCTCGACTTTCCGGGTCTTGCGGTCGATGGCAATAACCGCTGAGGGACTGACCGGCGAAGCGACGATGCAATAAATGAACTGCTCATCGAGGGCGAGATGGCGGAAGCGGCTGTAGTTGCCGGTGAAATCCTCACTGACGCCACCGCAAATACCCAATCGACCAAACCCGCCTTCGGTCCAGCTGGCCAGGTAGGTGTCTTCGCTGAGCGGTATCCAGGTGCTGCCGCCCAACTGCCACGGCGCCGGTCCATGATCGGCGGCAGCACTGGGCAGAGGACTCAACCCATCTGCCGACTCCATCCAGGGCTGCCAGAAACCGCCGCGATCGGTCAGGCAAAACAGACGACCGCTGTCATCGAATCGAGGTTGTTGCAGCGACTCTTCAACATCATTGCCTGCCACGCAACGCGGCAGAGCAAATTTGCCCTCGCTCTGACGTTCGGCAACCATCAAGCGAGTCGCGGTCCATGGCTGATCCGGGCGGCTCCACTCGATCCAGGCCAGTCGACGAGCATTCGGGCTCAGCGTCGGGGCGGCGTAAAAGTCCGCGCCCTCGGCCAGCAAATGACGCGTTCCGTCAGCCACATCGATCGCCACCAGGCGATGCCGATTACGATTTTCCTCAACCGCCAACACCTGACCGTTGGCGAACTGCAGATCCCCGTAACGGCATTCACTGGAAGTCAGCACCTCAGGCGCGCCCGTGAGTGACTGTCGGTACAACTGCTGATCGGCCTCGTTGACGAAAACAATCCCGTCATCGGTCAGGCAAAACGCGCCACCGCCATATTCGTACACGCGACTGCGCACGCTGAATCCCGGCGGTGTCAGGCAAATCGCCTGGCCATCGCGCCAATGCCAGATTCGACACGCGGCGTCCTCGGGACGGTACTCGTTCCAGAACAAGCCATGCCGGCCGGCCTGCAACTCGGCGAAGTCGATCCCGGCCGCGACGGCTTTGGCAGCGCTGAAGGGCTCAGCTTTTAGCGATGAGTCGTGAATTTCGTTCATTGCGAAAGGCCAGTTGTTCGATGGTCTGGGTCGCGTGCTCGGCTTCTTCGCGGGCCTTGAGGATCACGCCGTGATGTTCCGACTTGCTGCACACCGGGTCGGCATTGCTCGCGTCACCCGTGAGCATGAACGCCTGGCAACGGCAGCCGCCAAAGTCCTTTTCTTTCTCGTCGCACGAGCGACACGGCTCGGGCATCCAGTCGTAACCGCGAAAGCGGTTGAAGCCGAACGAGTCGTACCAGATGTGCTGCATGCTGTGATCACGCACGTTGGGAAACTGCACCGGCATCTGTCGGGCGCCGTGACACGGCAGTGCGGTTCCGTCCGGCGTGACCGTCAGAAAAATACTGCCCCAGCCATTCATGCAGGCTTTCGGACGTTCTTCATAATAGTCCGGCGTGACGAAAATCAGCTTGCACGGATGCCCTTCGGCTTCGAGCTTGGCGCGGTATTCGTTGGTGATGCGTTCGGCGCGGACCAGTTGTTCCTTGGTCGGTAACAAACCGACCCGATTGAGCTGCGCCCAACCGTAAAACTGGCAGGTAGCGAGTTCGACGAAGTCCGCCTCAAGGGCGATGCACAGCTCGATGATCCGGTCGATCTTGTCGATGTTGTGCCGGTGGGTGACGAAGTTCAGCACCATCGGATAGCCGTGGGCTTTTACCGCGCGGGCCATCTCCAGCTTCTGCGCGAAGGCTTTTTTCGAGCCGGCCAGCAAGTTGTTCACTTGCTCGTCGCTGGCCTGGAAGCTGATCTGGATATGGTCCAGGCCGGCCTTCTTGAAGTCGCTGATTTTCTGCTCGGTGAGGCCGATGCCGGAGGTGATCAGGTTAGTGTAGAAGCCCAACTTGCGTGCCTCGGCGATCAGCTCTGCAAGGTCCTGGCGCACCAGCGGTTCACCGCCGGAAAAGCCCAGTTGCGCCGCGCCCATCTCCCGCGCTTCGCGAAATACCTTGATCCACTGCTCGGTGCTCAGCTCTTTGCCTTGCTCGGCGAAGTCCAGCGGATTGGAGCAGTACGGGCATTGCAACGGGCAGCGATACGTCAGCTCGGCCAACAACCACAAGGGCAGGCCGATTTCCGGTTTGGGCGGTAACTTGTCTGACACGGAATCAGGCAAGTTCGATCCAGTGCTGAGCACGGGCGACCTCCATGAATTGCTCGATGTCGTCACCGAGCTCGGGCACGCCGGGGAACTGCGCGTCCAGTTCGGCAATGATTGCTGCGACATCGCGTTCGCCGTCAATCAAACCACCGATCAGCGCGGCGCTTTCATTGAGTTTAATCATGCCTTCCGGGTACAGCAGCACATGGCCTTTCTGCGCCGGTTCGTACTGGAAACGGTAGCCGGGACGCCAGGTTGGGGTCTTGCTGCGATCGAAACTCATAAGGTTATTCCTTTGTGCCAGACCCGTTGCTCGGTCACGCTGTGGTACGGCGGGCGATTCAGTTCGTAGGCCATGCTCATGGCATCGAGCATGCTCCAAAGAATGTCCAGTTTGAACTGGAGAATTTCCAGCATGCGCTCCTGGCCTTGCCGCGTCGTGTAGTGCTGCAAGGTGATCGCCAGACCGTGCTCGACATCACGGCGCGCCTGGCCTAGACGCGTGCGGAAATATTCATACCCGGTCGGGTCGATCCACGGGTAATGCTGCGGCCAGCTGTCGAGGCGCGACTGGTGGATCTGCGGCGCGAACAGTTCGGTCAGCGAGCTGCTGGCGGCTTCCTGCCAACTGGCGCGGCGGGCGAAGTTGACGTAGGCGTCCACGGCGAATCGCACGCCGGGCAGCACCAGTTCCTGGGAGCGCAGCTGGTCCGGGTCGAGGCCGACGGCTTGGCCCAAACGCAGCCAGGCTTCGATGCCGCCGTCTTCGCCGGGGGCGCCGTCATGGTCCAGCAAGCGCTGAATCCACTCGCGACGGATCTCGCGGTCCGGGCAATTGGCGAGGATCGCGGCGTCTTTCAGGGGGATGTTCACCTGATAGTAGAACCGGTTGGCGACCCAGCCCTGGATCTGCTCGCGGGTCGCCCGGCCTTCGTACATCGCCACGTGATACGGGTGATAGATGTGGTAGTAGGCGCCCTTGGCGCGCAGGGCGGCCTCGAATTCGGCGGGGGACATTGGAGTGTCAGTCATGTCTGTTCTCCGGGAACAACCATCGGGTTATGGGGTGTCTGGTCGGGCCTTATCGCCAGCAGGCTGGCTCCCACATTGGACTGCGATCAACTGTGGGAGCCAGCCTGCTGGCGATAGGCCGCGCAGCGGTCTGTATGCCTTACAGCACAATACTCATGCCGTCATACGCCACTTCAACCTTACGCCGCGCCAACTCCGCACGCTCCGGCGAATCCTCATCGAGAATCGGGTTGGTGTTGTTGATGTGGATAAGTACTTTGCGCTGCTTGGGCAGTTGTTCCAGCACTTCCAGCATGCCGCCGGGGCCGTTCTGCGCCAGGTGGCCCATTTCCCGGCCAGTGCGGGTGCCGACACCACGGCGTTGCATTTCGTCGTCATCCCACATCGTGCCGTCCACCAACAGGCAATCGCTGCCGGCCATGATTTCCAGCAACGGTGCATCGACCTTGCCCAGGCCCGGCGCGTAGAACAGTTTGCCGCCAGTGTTCACGTCTTCGACGATCAGGCCGATGTTGTCGCCGGGGTGTGGGTCGAAACGGTGCGGCGAGTAGGGCGGCGCCGCGCTGCGTAGCGGCAACGGGGTGAAGCGCAGGCTCGGGCAGGCCGGGATGATGAAGCTGCGGTCGAGCTCGATGCGGTTCCAGTTCAACCCGCCGTTCCAGTGGGTCAGCATGGTGAACAGCGGGAAACCGGTGCTCAGGTCTTCATGGACCATGTCGGTGCACCAGACATGATGCGGGCAACCTTCGCGCAGGCTGAGCAGGCCGGTGGTGTGGTCGATCTGGCTGTCCATCAGGATGATCGCGCTGATGCCGGTATCGCGCAGGGCGCGGCCCGGTTGCATCGGGGTAAAGCTCTGGAGCTGGGCGCGGATGTCCGGCGAGGCGTTGCACAGGATCCAGTTCACGCCGTCATCGGAAATCGCGATGGACGACTGGGTACGGGCCTTGGCCCGCAGGCTGCCATTGCGAAAACCTGCGCAGTTCACACAGTTGCAGTTCCACTGGGGGAAACCACCGCCGGCGGCGGAACCTAGAATCTGGACAAACATGGCAGCTCCATCATTTCAACGCTGAAAACAAAAACGCCTCGGCGAGCCGAGGCGTTGCACTTCGATACAAACTTAGCGGCTTGCGAAGTACATGGTGACTTCAAAGCCGATACGCAGATCGGTGTAAGCAGGTTTGGACCAGGACATGGGAGCGCTCCTTCAGGTGATGGGACAGTTGAGATCTATACATATAGTCCACCTCCAGCCGGAGATGTTCAGATAGTTAGGTGGCTATGTTACTCAAAATTACAGAGTGTTTGGCCGCCATTCTCGGAAAAAGCTAATTGCGCCACCGGTAATGATCATTTTGCCGCTTGCCAAGGCGCGCTCGGGCAAGGCCCGCTGGCCAGACAGCGCCAGCCGCCTTCGGCATCGTTCAATCGCTGTACGGCGGCGTGTAGCGCAGGGCGGTCGATGGCCAGGATCGCCAAGGGCAGTTGCGTCAGATAATCCGACGAGTGGCCCGCCAGTTTGCCCTGCCAGAGCAGTTCCGCGGCCTGCGCGTTGGGCAGTGCGGCGCTATCGAATTGATCGGCCAGTGCCTGGCGCTGGTCGATGAAGGATGCGTCATCGATGCTGTCGATCAGGCCGGGTAAACCATTGAGGAACTGTTCGATGTGTTCCAGCAGGTCCAGCGGTGCGACGCTAGGTGACTGCACGCCGAACAGCAACCCGGTCTGCCCATGAATCTGCCGCAGGGCGCTGAACACGGCATAACCGAGTTGCAGTTCCACCCGCAGACGCTGGTAAAACGGCGTCTGGCAGAGGTGAGCGAGCAAACGCCAGGCCGCTTCATCGGCGATGTCCTGCGTGGCAGTCGGGCAGAAGAGCAGCAGCGCATGTTCGCTGGAATGGGTGTCGACGGTGCTCCAGAGATGCTGTGAGCGGATCGATGCAGGCGGCGTCAATTGACTGTCCACTGTGCCGGGCACACGACTCAAGGCAAGACCCATAGCCGCTTGCGTCTGGGCCGATAGACCCATCGCCAGGCCATCCCAGCGTGCGCTCGACCAGAGTGGCTGCCAGTCGTCCGAGTCCGAAGTGTGCGCCAGGCACTGATCAGGCAGCGCCTTGAGCAGCTGTCGAATCGGCATCAACGCCGGGACTTCCGGTGGGGAATCAATGACAGGTTTTGTCAGCTCTTTCAGTACATGTTCGAGGACGGTGGGCATGGGTTCCTGTAGACCGGTCATTTTCAGCAACCATTCATTGCCCGATGCACTGAAGGAAAAGTCGACACCCGCCTGACGCGCGTCTTCGCGCAACGACTGCAGGTGATTTTCCACACTGGCTTGAAGGCTGGTGCGAGGCGCGGAGTGCAGGCGCCAGCGCAAATAAACGGCACCTTCTGCGGTGTTATCCGGCAACGCCTGACTGAATTGCATCGGCGAGCGTTCGCGACGATTGCGCGACCGATCCTGAGCAAAGGTCCGCAGGCCACGGTGGGCGCTGGTCTGGCCGCGAATCAGGCCGGCATTTGCAGTCGGAGTCTCTTCACGCAAAAACGGATTGGGTGTCGGCAGTTGCCATGGGCCGCTGAAGTTATCCACAGCGCCGATTTGTTTCAGGATTTCCTTGAGGGCGGTAATGCCTTGTTCGGTTAACCCTATCTCACGTTGTTCGCTGTCCAGTCGGGCCAGTGGCAAGGCGCCGCTGACGTGCTGCTGGCGCTGGAGCAGGGCGGCGTATTCGTCGCGCAATTCGGCCCAGTCTTGCTGGGCGGAAAAGAAGCCAAGCCAATCGAGAAGCTGTTCGCGGATACCCGTTTGCGGCGCGTTGGCCGGCAGTGTGAATTCGATGTGCAACAGAGCTTGCCCGGCGAACTGATACAGCGGCGCGGCTTTCAGGTTGTCAGCCAGCCCTTGCGCGCGCAATTGCGCCAGCAACCCACCGGGCTTCGCGGCGTTCAGCCAATGGCACAGGAACGCCAGCGCCTCGGGCGATGAATCCGGCAGTGCTTCGAAGGCGAACAGCACATCCAGTCGACGCTCGCCGGCCTGTTGATAACTGTTGTCCGAAGAATCCATCAGGGCCGTAGGCGCGTGTTGCGGGGTTTTTTCTCCTACAGGAATCACCGCGCCAAAACTCAGGGCCAAGGCCTTCAATTCGTCGAGACTTTGCGGCCCGGTCAGGCTCAAAGTCATCTGCCCAGTCTGATAAAACCGCTGATAGAAATCCTGCAACGCTTGCTGAAACTCGGGATGTGGCACCGGCAGGCTGTAGCGATTACCGGCATGAAACGCCCGCAACGGGTGAGCAGCCGAGAGCCCGTCGAACAGCGCGAATTGCTGTTGAGCGGCCGCATCGCGGGACCATGCGACAAATTCTGCGTGCAGCACCTCCCGTTCCCGCCGCTGATCGTCCCGATTCATACGCGGATGAGCGAGCATGTCTGACAGACGCTCCAGCCCACCGCTGAACGCTTGAGGCGGCAGTTCGAAAAAGAAGTCCGTGGTGCGCTCACTGGTTCGCGCGTTCACTTGTCCGCCATGCCCTTGGACGTAGGCCATCAGCCCTTGTCCCGCAGGAAAGCGCTCCGTCCCGAGAAACAGCAGATGTTCAAGAAAGTGTGCCAGTCCGGGCCAGGCCAGCGGCACGTCATGGCTGCCAGCCGCAACCCGCAACGCCGCCGCGCAGCGCTTCAAATCGGGTGCATGACGCAGCGTCACCCGCAGGCCGTTGGCCAGGGTTTCAGTGAGGGGGCGAGGGTGATTCAGCGCAGGCATGAGCACTTCCAGGACAGAGAAGCGCTAATGCTAGCGGATAACGGTGGATCAGCGCTTGTTCAGCGCACCATAGAGCTCGGGGCGACGATCGACCAAGTAGCGATTGGCGGCACGGGAATTGACCATCAACTGACGATCCAGCTCGCCGACAATCAGCGCTTCATCAAGACCGGCCTGGGCGATGCGACTGCCATCCGGTGCGGCGATGCTGCTCTGGCCGCAATACTGGATCTCGCCTTCGTGCCCGCAATAGTTGGCGTAGGCCACGTAGCACTGGTTTTCGAAGGCCCGGGCGCGGACGGTGATGTCGGCGACGAAATCGAAGGGAATCATGTTCGCCGTCGGCACCAGGATCAGCTCGGCACCGGCCAGGGCCAGGCGCCGCGCGTTTTCCGGGAACTCCAGGTCGTAGCAGATCAGGAAACCGAGCTTCCAGCCGTTCAGCTCAACCAGCGGAAGCTCATCTGACCCGGCGCTGAACATCGAGTGATCGAGGTCGCCAAACAGATGAGTCTTGCGGTAGTTGCACAGGCGCTCGCCGTTGGCGTCGATCAATTGCACAGCGTTGTAGATCTGACCGTCCTCGGTGCGCTCGGGGTAGCCATACAGAATGGCGATCCCCGTCGTCTTGGCGATGCGCGCGATCTGTTGCGCCGACTCACCGTTGTGCACCTCCGCCAGCACACTGACGGCGTCGACGCCGATGTTGTAGCCGGTCAGGAACATCTCCGGCAGCACCAGCAGATCCGCACCCTTGGCCTCCAGCGCCAGTTGATGCAGGCGTTGTAGATTGCCTGCGACATCCAGGGGCAGCGGTGGACATTGGTAAAGGGCTACGCGCATTTCGGATTCCTCTTACTCGGGCAGGGCGATCGGACCGATCTCGTTGAACACATCTCCTGGACCCGGGTTCTCGGCGTGAGTTTCACCGCCGAAGTGTTTCATGATGCCCCACACAGCGTTAAGCGAAGTCTGCACCGCGCCTTCAACCCAGGCTGGCGTCCACGAAACGTCGTCGCCCGCAATGAAAATACCGCGCTGCTCGGCTGGCATGTCGGCCTGCATGAAGTGCGCGTACATGCGCTGGTTGTAGCGGTAATGGCCGGGCAGGGCGCCTTTGAAGGCGCCGAGGAAGTGCGGATCGGCTTCCCACGAAACGGTGATCGGGTCGCCGATGATTCGTGCGGCAATGTCGACTTTCGGGTAGATCTTCTTCAATGCATCCAGTGCCAGTTTCACGCGTTTTTCCACCGGGTGCGGAAGCATTTTCAACGCGTCGCTCATCCACGAGTACGACAGGCAAATCACGCCGGGTTTGTCGTCGCCGTTGTCGAACAGGTAGGTGCCACGGGTCAGGCGATCGGTGAGGGTCATGCTCATCAGGTCACGGCCGGTTTCCGGATCCTTGTCCTTCCAGAATGGCCGGTCGACCATCACGAAGGTTTTCGACGATTGCATGTAGCGGGTGCGGTCGAGGGCCATCCACATCTTTTGCGAGAACAGGGTTTCGTCGCATTCGATCTGGGTGGTCAACAGCCAGCTCTGGCAAGTGGTCAGCACCGCTGCGTATTCGCGGGTGTCGCCGTAGTTGTCGGTGACAGTAAAACGGCCGTTAGCGGCGTGCGCGATTTTCTTCACGCCGGAACGTGGCGCGCCCCGGTGCAACGAACTGAGGCTGGTGCCTTCGGGCCAGTGCACGCAACGTTCCGGCACATGCCGCCAGATGCCCAGCGGCACTTGTTCGACGCCGCCGACCACCAAGTGCTGGTGATCGTCGCAGTTGGTCATCACCACGCGGAAGATTTCCAGCATCGAGTTCGGGAAGTCCGAGTCCCAGCCGCCGGTACCGAAACCGACCTGGCCGAACACTTCGCGGTGATGGAACGACAACTTCGCAAAGGCTTTGGAGGTGGCGACAAAGTCGTAGAACGTGCGGTCGTCCCACAGCGGAACCAGAGTGTTCCACAGCTCTTTCAGGCGAGGCACGTCGCGGTCACGAATGGCTTGCTGGATATCGGAAAACTGCGAGCCCGCTTCCAATGCATCCGCCCAGGCGTCAGCCACTTCATGGAACAGTGCAGGAAGATCCGCCAGTTTTTGTGCGTAATGGGTTTTGCCTTCCAGGTCGATCACCGTGCTGCCCGATGCAGGGGTCAGCGGGTTCGGGAAAGGTTTGGTCTCGAGGCCGAGTTTGTCGACGTAGTGATAGAACGCGGTGGAGGACACCGGGAAGCGCATGCCGCCCAGTTCCGCAATGATACCTTCGGCGCCGTTGAACGCCTGGGAGCGCAAACGACCACCCATTTTCGAGGCTTCGTAGACGACGGGTTTGAGGCCCAGTTTCATCAACTCATATGCAGCCACTAAACCGGCGATGCCAGCACCGACAATCGCGACCTCGGCACCGTGATTGTGCTCTGGAATGCTGCCCAGGCCGGCCGGGTGCTCGATCCAGTCGTCGAAGGCGAACGGAAAGTCCGGACCGAAAATGGTGACTGGCTTCTTACCGTCTGCAGGATGGCGATTGTTCTTGTTCATGGCTGACCTTGCTGGCGACCCGACGCGGAATGCGCATCTGAGTATAGGAAAAGATGCCAGCCATTCTAGAGAGCGTAGAACACGTTAATAAGACGCAATGTGTCGTCGTTTTGCAGGTTTAATGATCAATATGACGATCTTTAACTACATACTGATCAATGTGGTCAAACCGGCTGCCCCCGATCAATCTTGCTGCTCAAGATGATCGACGTCGTCGTCTTCTCCACCCCATCCACACTGCCAATCTGATCCAGCAACTGATCCAGCTGTTCCGGCGAGTCAGTCCGCAACCACGCCACATAATCAAATTCGCCACTCACCGCACACAGCTGCTGCACCTGGGCCATTGCACTGAGCCGGCGCAACACTTCCTTGCCGGACCGCGGTTGCACCGTAATCCCGACGTACGCCTGCAACCCGCCATCCACCACTCGCTGGCCTAAACGCACGCCATAACCGGTGATCACCCGAGCCTTTTCCAGGCGCGCCAGGCGCGATGTAACGGTGGTCCGGGCAATGCCCAGCTGCCGAGCCAGCATGGCCACGCTCTCGCGGGCATTGATCTGCAAGGCCGCGATCAATTGGCGGTCGATTTCGTCAAGAACGGGCGGGCGAGTGTCAGGCAAAGCGGCAACTCCAGCGGCACACATCAATGGGCAAGCATGTTACAGGCACATCCCGCGCAGTGGATGTTTGATCTGGCCTTACGACCGTTCATGCCATTTTTGGCTGCGACAATTTGCCATAAGTAACTAGCTGGTACATTATTCCGCGCTTGTCACAAATGGGGAAAATTTCCGACATGAACACTTCTGGGGCTGCCAGCGGCGGCAAATGGTTGCTGATAGGGCTGGGTGTCCTGATCGCATTAATCGGACTCGGCCTGGCCGGAGGCGGTGGATATCTGGTCTCGCTCGGCGGCAGCGGGTACTTCCTGCTGATGGGCCTGGCGATGCTGGTGTCCGGGCTGATGATCGCCCGCTGCAAACCACAGGGGGCCTGGCTGTATGGCCTGGCACTGATCCTGACGGCAATCTGGGCGGTGTGGGACAGCGGTTTCGAATACTGGCCGCTGGTTTCGCGCGTACTGACGTTTGCCGTGATCGGCCTGGTTGTCGCGCTGATCTATCCAACGCTCGTGCGTGCATCGGGCGCGACGGCGGGCCGGGGAGCTTATGGCTTGGCCGGCATTCTGGGCGTCGGCGTTGTCGCAACGATGGCTTACATGTTCGTGCCCACTCATGTGGTCAAGGCCAGCAGCGAACCCGCGGTCACGCCGGTTGCGCCCGGCACCGAACAGAAAGACTGGTCCCATTGGGGCAACACCCCCTTCGGCAATCGTTTTGCCTCGCTGGACCAGATCAACAAGGGCAACATCGACAAATTGCAGGTGGCCTGGACCTTCCGCACCGGCGACATCCCGCAAAGCACCGGCGCCGGTGCCGAAGACCAGAACACGCCGCTGCAAATCGGCGACACGGTCTACACTTGCACGGCGTACGGCAAAGTCTTCGCCCTCGACGCCGACACTGGCGCTCAGCGTTGGAAGTTTGATCCGCAAGGCACTGCACCTAACTGGCAGCGCTGCCGTGGCCTGGGTTACTCCGAAACCCCGGCGACTTCGGATAACTCGCCATCAGCCTGTACGAAACGTCTGTTTCTGCCGACCGGTGATGCCCGTCTGATTGCAATCAATGCTGAAACCGGTAAGCCATGCGAGGAATTCGGCAACAAAGGCACCGTCGATCTGACAACTGACATGGGCGAAGTGAAGCCCGGTTACTACCAGCAAACCTCGACCCCATTGGTTGCGGATGACGTGGTGATCGTCGGTGGCCGCGTGGCCGACAACTACTCAACCGGAGAACCACCAGGCGTGGTTCGTGCGTACGATGTGCGCAGCGGTGAACTGGTCTGGGCGTGGGATCCGGGTAACCCGAACACCAGCAAACGCCCGCCAGTGGGTGAGACGTATACCCGTGGTACGCCTAACGTTTGGTCGGCCATGTCCTACGACGCCAAACTCGGTCTGGTGTACCTGCCGACCGGCAACGCCACCCCGGACTTCTTCGGCGGCCAGCGTACGGAGTTCGATGACAAGTGGAGCTCGTCCATCGTCGCCATCGACGTAAAGACCGGTCAGGTGCGTTGGCACTTCCAGACCACTCACCACGACCTGTGGGACTTCGACCTGCCAGCCCAGCCGCTGCTGTACGACGTACCTGACGACAAGGGCGGCCTGCAGCCAGCCTTGGCGCAAGTGACCAAGCAGGGCGAGATCTTCCTGCTCAACCGCGAAACCGGTGTGCCGATCGCCCGCGTCGAAGAGCGCCCGGTGCCTCAAGGCAATGTGCCCGGCGAACGCTACTCGCCGACCCAGCCGTTCTCGGTGGACATGCCGTCAATCGGCAACAAGACCCTGACCGAATCGGACATGTGGGGCGCCACGCCGTTCGATCAGTTGATGTGCCGCATCCAGTTCAAAGGCATGCGCCACGAAGGCGTCTACACCCCGCCCGGCATGGACCGCGCCCTGCAATTCCCGGGTTCGCTGGGCGGCATGAACTGGGGCAGCGTCTCGGTGGACCCGAACACGCATTACATGTTCGTCAACGACATGCGCCTGGGCCTGGCCAACTACATGATCCCGCGTGACAAGATCGGCGCCGGGGCCAGCGGTATCGAAATGGGCGTCGTACCACAGGAAGGCACACCGTTCGGCGCCATGCGCGAACGCTTCCTCTCGGCGGCCGGCATTCCGTGCCAGAAACCGCCGTTCGGCACTATGTCGGCTATCGACCTCAAGACCCATAAACTGATGTGGCAAGTGCCGGTCGGCACCGTGCAGGACACCGGCCCGCTGGGCATCCGCATGCACCTGCCGATCCCGATTGGCATGCCGACACTGGGCGCATCCCTGGCGACACAGTCGGGCTTGTTGTTCTTCGCCGGTACCCAGGATTTCTACCTGCGTGCTTTCGATACGGGCAACGGCAATGAGATCTGGAAGGCTCGTTTGCCGGTGGGGAGTCAGTCGGGTCCGATGACTTACGTTTCGCCGAAAACCGGCAAGCAGTACATCCTGCTGACGGTGGGTGGCGCGCGTCAGTCGACGGACCGTGGGGACTACGTCATTGCGTACGCCTTGCCCAAGTAAAGGCTGAATCGCAGGTACGAAAAGCCGCGTAATTGCGCGGCTTTTTTGGCTGAGCGCAACGCCATCAACGGGATCACGCGATGGACAGCAAATGGTCACTCGTAGTCGAATGCGAAATCGAAGCATGCGAGACGATGAACATGACCAAGAAGCTGCCTCCCGCTATACGGGACCATGCAGTGCAGATTGCCCATCACGAAATGGGGCACTATGTCATCGCCCGAGCGCTGGGGTTTGCAACGGGCGGCGTGACCCTGACAGTGACCATGGACTTAAGGCATCACGGGGGCGCTTCCATCATCTTGGCGCGACCCATTTCGTCGATAGAGGCGATGAAGGAGCATTTGGAGGCCCGAATGATGGTCCTCTTAGCTGGCGCTATGGCGCAGACGTTATCTTCAAAAAACTCCACAAAAAAACATGTCGATAAGTCCAAAGCGGCAGCCATCCTGAATGGAGAGTTGGGTGCAGAACAGGACTACGCAAAAATAAGAGAGTTACGGCACTTGCTGCGCAACATCGCCTACCCCGATACGGATCCAGCCTCGTCTGGGCGCATTGCAGCGGAGCTGAAAGAGATTACTGATCGCGTGTGGCTGCGAACTCAGACAATCGTGGAGGCTTTGGCCGATACGATTGCCGAACTGGCAGGAGCGCTGGTAGACGGCATGGTTATCGTGGAGCAGTGGGGTAGGGCGGCGGATACGTATGAGGCTATGTTGACGGGTGAAATGCTTGAGCGGCTGCGTTTGGTGCAGGCTATTCCAACGTTGAGAGTTCGGACTGACAGCTGCAGTGATAACGGTCAGCACAGGGAATAACGATGGACCAAGGAATTACTTGCTCACAACCATAGCGTCTTGCACCAGTGGCAGTAGTGCATCGGTTGCCGCTAACAGTTCAGCCAGACAGGGCTGTGTTATGAGCATCCTTCAAGCGGTCGGTTGCTGACCTGAGCAGCCCTTCACATTCTTTACGATCTGGCGGTTCAGCTTTGAGGTTGCCGCTGCGCACGAGGTTTTCCAGGCTGTCGTTACTGCCCATTGGATGCCTTTTCAGGATGACGGCCGATCAAATCGATTTTGTCCTGCTGCTCAACCCGCACTACAAAGCTGTTGCCGGCTGCTTTCTTGGCCTGCCAGTCGGCCAGGCTGTACAGCGTCGGGTTGATGGTGCGGCCAAGGTAAAGAGAGCATCGCTAAGCGGGATAGCAGGCATGGTTAGATCTATAGGTCCCAAAAAGGGAGCGTTAGGTCCCTTTTTGGGAATTTTCAAGCCTGCTGTGTTTAGGCGCTGTTCGATTGGTCTTCTCCCTTCGCTTAATGGTCAGCAATATCCAAAGAGTATCCCGTCGAAGAAAAGCCCAACAAGGCATCAAAGTGCCCAAACGTAAGTTTCGGAGATTGCCTACAACGTCTTCGGACGTCACCCGATTTAGGGGTGCGCGAAGCAACCTGGATTAAACGTCAGGCACGAAAAAGCCGCGCATTGCGCGGCTTTCTTGTTTGGTGGGCCCACACGGACTTGAACCGTGGACCAAAGGATTATGAGTCCTCTGCTCTAACCAACTGAGCTATAGGCCCTCAGTAGGCCGCGGATTATAGCGACGGTTTCTCGGCTGTGCTATCCGAAAAGTCTGAAACTCGTATACGAAGAAACGTCGCGGCGAATTCCTCCGGTGGCAAGGGCAGGCTGACGATGTAGCCCTGGATCTGTTCACAGCCTTCGGCGGCCAGGAATTGCTGCTGCGCGAGTGTCTCGACGCCCTCGGCGATCACGGTGAATTGCATGCTGCGCCCGAGCGCGATGATGGCGCGGACGATGGCGGCATCGTGCGGGTCATCCGGCAGGCCGCGGACGAAAGACTGGTCGATCTTGAGAATGTCCAGCGGCAAGCGCTTGAGATAACTCAGGGATGAGTAGCCGGTGCCGAAGTCGTCTATCGCCAGTTGCACGCCCAGGTGTTTGAGCTGATGCAGTACCGTCAGCGCTTCTTCTGCCTGGCTCATGATGAAGTTTTCGGTAATTTCCAGTTGCAGGAAATCGGGCCGGAGGTGGTTGTCCTTGAGCAGTTGTTCGATCCGGCCCAGCAGGTTCGGTTGACGCAGTTGCGCGCCCGCGAGGTTGACCGACAGCGGGCCGAGGCATTCGTAATCCAGGTTCCATTCGTACATCTGCCGACAGGCGGTTTCAAGGACCCAGTCGCCGATCTGCAGGATCATGCCGTTTTCTTCGGCCAGGGAAATGAAGTGTTCCGGCGGCACGTCGCCAAAGGTCGGATGGCGCCAGCGAATGAGCGCTTCGGCGCCGACCAGACGATGGTCGTCGAGGCTGATCTTCGGTTGGTAATGCAGGTGCAGCTCGTTGCGCTCGATGGCGCGTCGCAGTTCGTGCTCCAGCGCCACCCGTTCGCTGGCCTGGGCGGTGAGGTCGCGGGTGTAGCTTTCGACCCGGTTGCGGCCTTTGGCCTTGGAGCGGTACATCGCGGCGTCGGCATTCTTGACCAGCGTGGCGACGTCGCAGCCATCCTTGGGATACAGGCTGGTGCCGATACTGGCGCTGATGAAAAACTCATGCTCGCCGGCCTGGAACGGAGCGCCGAAGCAATTGAGGATTTTGGTCGCGATGTTGTCGGCATCGCTGGATTGCTGCAGGCCAGGCAGGAGGATGATGAACTCGTCGCCACCGAGGCGCGCCACGGTGTCAATGTCGCGCAACTGCTCCTTGAGGCGCACGGCAATGCCCTTGAGCAGCAGGTCGCCGACCGGGTGACCCAGGCTGTCGTTGATGTGTTTGAAACGGTCCAGGTCGAGGAACAGCACGGCGCCTTGTCCGCCGTTTTCCTGCTGGTTGTTGAGCGCGGTCAGCAGTCGGCTCTCGAACAGCGTTCGGTTCGGCAGGCCGGTCAGTGGGTCGTGGTGCGCCTGGTAGTCGAGCTTGGCCTGGGCATGTTTAAGGCTGGAAATATCGGCAAACACGGCGACAAAGTGGGTGATGAACTTGTCGCGGTTGCGCACCGCGCTGATGGTCAACCAGCTCGGGTAAAGCTCGCCGTTCTTGCGCCGGTTGGAAATCTCGCCTTGCCAATGACCTTCGGCGGTCAGTTGGTGCCACATGGCCGCATAGAACGCGCTGTCATGCAGGCCGGAGGCGAGCAGGCGCGGGGTGTGGCCGAGGGCTTCGCTCTCGCTATAACCGGTGATTTCGGTAAACGCGCGATTGACCGCACTGATGTGCTGTTGAGTGTCGGTGATCAACACACCCTCGGCGGTGCTCTCGAACACCGTGGCCGCTTGTTGCAGTTTTTCCTGCATCACGTGCCGCTCGGTGATGTCCCGGGCGATGGTCAACATGCAGTCTTCATCGCCGATCGGCAGCGGACGGCTGGACACCTCGCAGAGGCGGATCTGCCCGTCACTGCGGCGAATATGGCAACTGAAGTCGCGAACGAAACCGTCGCGGTGCAGCAGGTCAAGCATCTGTTTACGCTCATTGAGATTGACCCAAATGCCCAGGTCCAAGGCTGAGCGGTCCACCGACATCGCACTGTTGAAACCGGTAATCCGGCTGAACCCCTCGTTGACCTCCAGCAGCAAACCATCGCTCTGCCGAGACAGCAGCAAGCCGTCGGGGGAGGCATGGAAGGCCTTGGCGAATTTCTCTTCGGACGTTTGCAGTTGCTGCTGGGTTTCCTTGAGCTGGCTGATATCGCGCACAACCACCACCAACGCCGGTGTTGTATCGAGGTCGAACGGTTCAGCGGAGATCAGGCCGGTAAACACCTGCCCATTGTTGCGGCGAAAGGGCATCTCCAGGTTGCGGATGCTGCCGGCCTGTAGTCGTTCCAGCAATCCCGGCCCAACGCCGGGAATGCCCCAGATGTTCAGGTCGGTGGCGGTCTGGCCGATGACATCTTCGGCCTTGAGGCCAATCTGTTCTTCGAACGCTTCGTTGACCTCCAGCAGGCAGCCGTCGGAGAGGCGCGCGATGACCAGGATATCCGGGCATTGCTGGAACACCGAAGCGAACTTCTGTTCCGACAAGCGCAACGCTTCTTCGGTGCGCTTGGCCTCGCTGATGTCGATCATCAGCCCGCGCATCACCGGTTCATGGCCGTGTTCGATCAGGCTGACGATGTCGCGCACCCAAATGCACCGGCCATCGGCGGTGATCACGCGGTAATCGAGGCTGTGATCGCGCCCGGCCAGGACTTCGTGATCGCAGAAGGTCTGGGCGCGGGTCAGGTCGGCGGGGTGAATGATGTTGCGCCAGAAGCCCGGAATCAGCCAATGAGACAGCGGGTACCCGAGCAAATCCTCGGCATGGGGCGACACATAACTGTAAGTGAAGTCGGTGATCCGCGCTTCCCAGGCGATGGCCGAGAGGCTCTCCACCAGTCCGCGATAATGGTATTCGCTGCTGCGCAGTTCCTGTTCCAGATCCACCCGGCGCGAGATTTCCGAGCTCAGTCGGCGGTTGATCCGGATCACCGTTGCCAGCACGCCCACCAGAAGCAGTAATCCCGGCAGGCCGTAAACCAGTAAATCGGACCAGAATGTTCGGTGATCGAGAACGTTGCCGACCCAATGCTCCTGAATGGCGCTGATTTCACTGGGGGTCATGTCGGCGAGGACTTTGTCCAGGATGCCGACCAGTATCTTGTTGCCTTGCGGTACGCCCATGGCCAGTTGATAGCGATACGGGGTTTCTCCGCTGACATACAGCCCGTCGAGCTTGAGCTGGCGCAGACTCCAGACGCTGGAGGCGAGATCGCCCACCACCGCGTCCACTTCATCGGTCGCCAGCGCCTGCAACGCTGAGCTGACATTAGGCATCGCCACCAGATTCAAATCGGGATTGTGCGTGCGCAGCAGTTCGTGGGGGGCGTAGTTCTCCACCACGGCGATTTTCAGGCCGTACAGGTCTTCCAGCTTGCGCGGCTGGGGGCCGCCGACATGAGCAAGAATGACAATCGGAAAATCGAGATAGGGACGGGTAAACGACAGATAAGCCTGGCGCTCCGGGGTCGACATGATGCCCGGCAGCAAATCCAGCTTGGCTTGTTTGGCCTGCTCCAGGACCACCGTCCAGCTGACCGGCTCGATAGGGGTGAGCTTGATGGCCAGGCGTTGACGGATGAGGTCGATATAGTCCGCTGCAAGGCCCTGATAGCGGCCCTGATCGTCGCGAAACTCAAAGGGTGGCCATGACGCATCAACCCCCAGGCGCAAGTCCGGGTGGGCCGCCAGCCAGCGACGTTCATCGTCGGTCAGAGTCAGGGCGCCAGCCGTTGCGGTCCAAGTCAAAAGCGACAGCAAAAAAAGCACGGTCGGCAGTCTGGGCATAACGGTCTCGTTATGGCTCGGGGAATGTTTCGAGTGTAGACGGGCAAATCGGCGGGAGGGGCGTCGCGGGGGATTTAATCTGCATAAAGCAAAACCCCCGGCCTGGGCCGGGGGTTTTGTGATCACTCGTCGAGGAAGGAGCGTAAATGCTCGCTTCTCGTCGGGTGGCGCAGCTTGCGCAGCGCCTTGGCTTCGATCTGACGAATCCGTTCACGGGTCACGTCGAACTGCTTACCAACCTCCTCGAGGGTGTGGTCGGTATTCATGTCGATACCGAAGCGCATGCGCAGAACCTTGGCTTCACGGGCAGTGAGGCCGGAGAGCACTTCGCGAGTCGCTTCTTTAAGGCTCTCAACGGTAGCAACATCGATTGGCGACTGCATGGTCGAGTCTTCGATGAAGTCACCCAGATGGGAGTCTTCGTCATCACCGATCGGGGTTTCCATGGAGATCGGCTCTTTAGCGATCTTCAATACCTTGCGGATCTTGTCCTCAGGCATTTCCATGCGTTCGCCCAGCTCTTCCGGGGTCGGTTCGCGACCCATTTCCTGCAACATCTGCCGGGAAATACGGTTGAGCTTGTTGATCGTCTCGATCATGTGCACCGGAATACGGATGGTGCGGGCCTGGTCGGCGATCGAGCGAGTGATCGCCTGACGGATCCACCAGGTGGCATACGTCGAGAATTTGTAGCCGCGGCGGTATTCGAACTTGTCTACCGCTTTCATCAAACCGATGTTGCCTTCCTGGATCAGATCGAGGAATTGCAGGCCACGGTTGGTGTACTTCTTGGCGATGGAGATCACCAGACGCAAGTTCGCTTCAACCATCTCTTTCTTCGCGCGGCGGGCCTTGGCCTCACCGATCGACATGCGACGGTTGATGTCCTTGATCTCGGCGATCGTCAAACCGGTTTCGGTTTCCAGCGCGGTCAGCTTTTGCTGGCAACGAATGATGTCCGGCTGCAGGCGACCAATGGCTTCAGCGTATTTGCTTTTGCCTTTGGCCAGTGCGTCGGTCCAGCTTTCGTCGACTTCGTTGCCCGGGAACTGGCGCAGGAAATCGGCACGCGGCATGCGAGCATCACGGACGCAAAGTTGCATGATCGCGCGCTCTTGCTGACGCAGACGATCCAGGGCACTGCGAACACGCTCGACCAGGCCTTCGAATTGCTTCGGTACCAGTTTGATCGGCATGAACAGCTCAGCCAGGGCGATCAGCTCGGCAATTGCCAGCTTGTTGCCACGACCGTGCTTTTTCAGCGCCTTGCGGGTGATTTCCATCTGATCGGAGACAGCGCCAAAACGCTGTGCTGCGATGACCGGATCAGGACCGCTTTCGGCTTCTTCTTCGTCATCCGTCGTTGCTTCGGCGTCATCGTCGTCGGTGTCGTCGTCCGCTTTCACGGCTTTCGGATCGACAGGCGGTGGCACTTCGGCTGCAGGCGGCGCAATGCCGTCGTCCGGGTCGATATAACCGCTCAGGACGTCGGACAGGCGGCCACCTTCGGTGGTGACGCGAGTGTATTCGGAGAGAATATGGTCAACCGTGCCAGGGAAGTGCGCGATTGCGCCCATCACTTCACGGATGCCCTCTTCAATACGTTTGGCGATTTCGATTTCGCCTTCACGTGTGAGGAGCTCTACCGTACCCATTTCACGCATGTACATGCGCACTGGGTCGGTGGTGCGACCAATGTCGGTCTCGACCGCTGCCAACGCTGCTGCTGCCTCTTCGGCCGCGGCTTCGTCGGTATCGGCGTCGGCCAGCATAAGGGAATCCTTATCTGGCGCAACCTCGAATACGTTGATCCCCATGTCATTGATCATGCGGATGATGTCTTCCACCTGTTCCGGATCTGAAATATCCTCCGGCAGGTGGTCGTTGACCTCCGCGTAAGTCAGGTAACCCTGCTCACGACCAAGTGTGATCAACTCTTTGATACGAGACTGCTGTTGCGCTTTTCCGGACATAACACCCTATCCACTGAAGGTCTTGGCGGGCAAAAAACAAGCCGAGGATTATACCTGAGCTATGACCTCACGCGCCAGTTGAGGTCGGGGTTGATACAGCCATATTGCGTTTTAATAGGTCGCGCATCTGATTTGCGATCTGAATTGCTTCCTCCGCGGTCAGTCCTGGCTGCCTTGCTTTTCTGATTAATGCTTCCAGGCTATCCGTGTGTTGAGCCGCTGATAACCTAGTAATGGTGTCTAAAAACTGTCGTTCAAGGTTGTCGCCTTCAATCAGCCATTCCTTTTCTGCCAATGCTTTGAGCAATCGTCCCTGTTCGGTCCCGTGCCAGCGGGCCATTAACTGAATTGAGTTTAGCTTAGGATTTTTTTGCACGGCCTCGACAAGGGCCACCAACAGTTGCGCGTAGGTGTTGCTCTCATTGGCGAAGTGATTGGCGGTTTCTACCTTGCCCGCCAACTCCGGATGATGAATGAGCGTGCGCAGCGCAATTAACGTTGGGGCTTCCACGGCGATCGGGGTGCGCGGGGCGCTCTGTTGATCGCGATCACCGCCACGCTTGCCGTTCTTGTCCCAGGGCTTCTTGTCCCATTTCTTGCCGCCGGCACCGGGTTTCTTCGGCGTCCACTCTTGCTGCGGCGCGTACATCTCTTGCGCCTGCGGCTGATGGTAGTCGCTGTAATCCGGCATGGCGTCGTAATCGATGCCCGGATCGTAGGCCGGTGGCGCTTCCTGAGGTGCGCTGTGAACCAACTGACTGACGGCTTCACCGGTAAGGCCGGTGATTTCGGTCAGTCGTTGACGCATCAGGATGCGCAGGTTGGCGCCCGGGACTTTATCGATCAGCGGCGCCGCGAGGGTGGCCATGTGGGCCTTGCCTTCGAGCGAGCGCGGATCCGATTCCTCGGTCAGTTGCTGGAAGAAATAATCGGCCAGCGGTTGCGCGTGCTGATTGATCCGTGCGCGGAAGGCGTCAGTGCCTTCGGAGCGGACCAGCGTATCCGGGTCTTCACCTTCCGGCAGGAACAGAAAGCGTGCGCGTCGCCCATCTTGCAGGCACGGCAGGGCGGCTTCCAAAGCTCGCCAGGCGGCATTGCGGCCAGCTTGGTCGCCGTCGAAACAGAACAGCACGTTGGGTACGACGCGAAACAGTCGTTTCAAGTGTTCTTCGCTGGTCGCGGTGCCAAGCGTGGCGACGGCATTGCGCAGGCCTTGCTGGGCGAGGGCGATGACGTCCATGTAGCCTTCGACGACGATGATTTCGTCGAGGTTGCGGTTGTGCTTGCGTGCTTCATACAGGCCGTAGAGCTCCTGGCCTTTATGAAATACCGGGGTTTCCGGTGAGTTCAGGTACTTCGGTTTGTCGTCGCCCAGTACCCGGCCGCCGAAAGCGATGATGCGCCCGCGGCTGTCACGGATCGGAAACATCACTCGATCGCGAAAGCGGTCGTAGCGTTTGCCGGTTTCGGCGTTCTCGATCAGCAAGCCGGCATCGACCATGGCTTTTTGTTGCAGGGTGTCGCTGCTCAGGTGCTTGAACAGGTTGTCCCAGCCAGGCGGAGCAAAGCCGAGGCCGAAGTCCCGGGCGATTTCACCCGTCAGTCCGCGACCCTTCAAGTAATCCACAGCGGCTTTGCGCGATGGATGGCTCTTCAGGGCCTGCCGGTAAAAGTCGGCGGCGGCGGTGAGCAGCGGGTACAGCGGCGAATCAGTCGGCTGCCGCGGTTTGTGCGGCCGGCCGCTTTCTTCGCGGGGGATTTCCATGCCGGCGGCTTTGGCCAGTTCTTCGACAGCCTGGACGAAATCCAGGTTGTCGTGGTCCATCATGAAGCCGAGGGCGTTACCGCCAGCGCCGCAGCCGAAGCAATAGTAGAACTGCTTGTCAGGGCTGACGCTGAAGGAGGGGGTTTTCTCTTTGTGAAACGGGCAGCAGGCGGTGTAGTTCTTGCCGGCCTTTTTCATTTGCAGGCGCGAGCTGACCACATCGACGATGTCGGTGCGGTTCAGAAGGTCGTCAATGAAGCTCTGGGGAATTAGCCCGGCCATGGCGTTCTCGTCATCTGCGCTGAAATAGACCCGAAACGAAGGGCGGCTGGGTTTGAGGCGCGCAAAATGTGCGGCTCGACCAGTGTCGTCTGCGTAATCGCTGTCGGGAAGTGTATCTGCCGAAAATCCACTGACGTTAGTACCAATCAGTATTCGACTATTTGAAAGTATTGCGCTGAAATCCGCTGCGGCCAGTTGATGGCCTCGGATAGCTCATAAGCGGGCACGCAAGAAGGTGCCTTGGGCTGATCGTCGTGAGAGGAATCAGTGGGTGTGCTCGTCAGTAGCCTTGGAAGGCTCGTCAGAAAAGACGTGCACCGCTGGCAAAAGAGCCAGGTCTGACGCTGTGAAGCAGATTTGTCTCGGTCGCGTCTGCGGCTTTGACGGTGAAGCATCAAGCGTTTTCCGCAAATGCCATTAGCCCGGCTGAGGGCCGGGCTTGGCAGAAGCTTGCTACGAACGTCTGTGTATTAGTACAGACGAACGGCGCGGCGCTGTTCGCGCTGAACTTTCTTCGCGTGACGCTTAACAGCGGCTGCTGCTTTACGCTTACGCTCGGAAGTAGGCTTCTCGTAGAATTCGCGGCTACGAACTTCAGCCAGTACACCGGCTTTTTCGCAGGAGCGCTTGAAACGACGCAGAGCTACGTCGAAGGGTTCGTTCTCTTTTACTTTGACGGCTGGCATCCAGAGCTACCTTCATTCATTACCGGGGTCAACATCCTCGTGGCAAAAGAGCACTTGAAGACGTCGGTTTTTAAGGGTTGCGGATGTTAACCCCTCATCGCTCGGAATGCAAAGCCTCTGATCGAAAACCGCTGGTCGGGGCATCACGTGGCGACTATTATGCGCGCCTTCGAATTCAGCCTAAACAAGGCGCAAACCCATGCTAGTACTGGGATTAGAAACCTCCTGCGACGAAACCGGTGTCGCACTTTACGACAGTGAACGCGGCCTGCTGGCCGACGCGCTGTTCAGCCAGATCGACCTGCACCGCGCCTATGGCGGTGTGGTGCCGGAGCTCGCCTCGCGCGACCACGTCAAACGCATGCTGCCCTTGATTCGTCAGGTGTTGGCCGAGGCGGACTGCGTGCCGACAGAGATCGACGCCATCGCCTACACCGCAGGTCCTGGCCTGGTCGGTGCCTTGCTGGTGGGCGCTTCCTGCGCCCAGGCACTGGCGTTTGCCTGGGGCATTCCGGCGTTGGGCGTGCACCACATGGAAGGCCATTTGCTGGCGCCGATGCTGGAGGCGCAACCTCCGGAATTCCCGTTCGTCGCTTTGTTGGTGTCAGGCGGTCATACGCAGCTGGTTCAGGTCGATGGAATCGGGCAATACACGCTTTTGGGCGAGACCCTCGATGATGCTGCCGGTGAAGCGTTCGACAAAACCGCAAAAATGATGGGCCTCAATTATCCGGGTGGCCCGGAAATCGCTCGTCTGGCGGAACAAGGCGTTGCAGGACGTTTTACGTTTCCGCGTCCGATGTGCGACCGCCCAGGCCTGGCTTTCAGCTTCAGTGGCCTGAAAACCTTCGCGCTGAACACCTGGCAGCAGAGCGTCAGCGCCGGGGACGACAGCGAGCAAGCCCGTTGCGACATCTCGCTGGCGTTCCAGCAGGCCGTGGTGGAGACTTTGACCATCAAGTGCAAGCGCGCCCTGAAACAGGCGGGCATGAAGCGTCTGGTGATCGCTGGGGGCGTTAGCGCCAACAAGGCGTTGCGCACCTCGCTGGAGAAGATGCTCGGCGACATGCAGGGCGATGTGTTTTATGCCCGTCCGGAATTTTGCACCGACAATGGCGCGATGATTGCGTTTGCCGGTTGCCAGCGCTTGCAGGCCGGTCAGCACGAAAGCCTGGCGATCAGCGTGCAGGCGCGCTGGCCGATGGAGCAATTGTCGGGGTTGTGATGAGCGGCGCTCATGCGCGGTATTTAAAAATGCCGTTCGCGCCCGGCAAACAGGTCGCGTAGATTGCCGCGATGGCGCCAGACAATCAGTCCTGTGAGTGCGCTCATGGGCAGCAGCGCCGCCGGTTCTTGCCAGGCTAGCAGCGGCAGGGTCAGCGGTGTGGCGATCAAGGCGGCCAGCGAGCTGGTGCGGGTCAGGTAGAACGTCAGCAGCCAGGCACAGACCGCCAACAGCGCAGCAGGCGGGTACAGGCCCAGCAGCATGCCGGCAGCGGTGGCGACACCCTTGCCGCCGCGAAAGCGAAAGTACAACGGGAACAGGTGGCCGATGACGGCACTGACGCCGATCCAGGCCTGTTCTTGCAGCGAAAGGCCCACAAGGCCTGCGATCAGTACGGGCAGCAAGCCTTTGCAGAGGTCGCCGAGCAACGTCAGGACGGCGAGTTTTTTGCCGGCCAGGCGCAACATGTTGGTGGCACCGGCATTGCCCGAGCCACTCATTCGCGGATCGGGGTTACCGGTCAGGCGGCTGAGCAAAATGGCAAAGGACAGAGAGCCGAGCAGGTAGGCGAGGATCGCCAATAACCAAAACATGCTAACTATTCCGGGCGAGGACGCCCTGATTCTAACGGCGCAATGCGCCCTTGTCGTGCAGCGGAGAAAAGTGCTTGGACAGAGTGTTTATCGAGGGCCTGGAAGTCGACACCGTCATCGGTGCCTACGACTGGGAGCGAGGCATCCGACAGTGCTTGCGTCTTGATCTGAGCTTCGCCTGGGATAACCGCCCGGCCGCAGCCGGTGATGACCTGACGCTGGCACTCGATTACGCGAGCGTTTCGTCGCGCATCCAGGCCTTTGCCGAGCAGGCTCAATACCAGTTGGTCGAGACCTTTGCCGAGCGTTTGGTTGAGGTGCTGATGAGCGAATTCAAGATCAGCTGGATGCGCCTCAAGTTGACCAAGCCAGGCGCTGTCCCGGCAGCCACCGGTGGTGTGGGCGTGGAGATCGAGCGCGGATGTCGCTGACTCAGGTGTACCTCGGGCTCGGTAGCAATATCGAGCGCGAAACCCATTTGCAGGCTGGCCTCGACGCCCTGGCGGGGTTCCTGGTGGATATACGCTGCTCGGCGGTGTTCGAAAGCCAGCCGGTGGGCATCAAGAGCGGGCCGTTCTTCAACTTCGTGGTCTCGGCTTACACCGATCTGCCGCTGATTGAGCTGGACCGTCGGTTGAAATTCATCGAGGCGGACAACGGTCGTTACGCACCGGATCGCAAGGGTTTGCCGCTGGATATCGACGTGCTGCTGTTCGGCGATCTGGTCGGCAACTTCGATGGCTTGATCCTGCCGCGGGCCGAGATTCTGAAAAATGCCTTTGTGCTGTGGCCGTTGTCGCTGATAGCGCCGGATCGCGTGCATCCGGGTGTAGGCAAAAGCTTTGCAACGTTGTGGGGCGAGGCGCAGATAGATCAGGTGTTGGCGCCGGTGGCGTTTGAGTGGCGCGGTGAGCAGTTGACCCCTTCAGCATTGTTGTGACGCGAAGCTTTTCAGGCGGATGACGCCTCTTTGTAAGCTTTCAAAGCCTTGAGCCGCTCGCGTTTGATCGCCTCGCCCAACTCCGGCCCTTTGAATCCCTTCTCCAGCAACGGCTGAACCGCCACGCTGCGAGCCGCAGACGCTGCCCCGCGCAAATAATCCGCCTGTGGATAACTTCGCTGCTCCAGGCCTTTGCGCCCACGCGCGTCCATCTCGCACGCCGCGATAAATTCTTCGAACCGCTGCGGTCGACGGTAAACGTCGAAGCTCTGCAGCAACTCCAGCAAAGTCGACGCCTTCAGTTCCAGGGCGCGATGGCCGTGGGTGTGATATTTGCCCACCAGCAGCGCCAGTTCCTGGCAATCCTTCGGCGCCTTGAAGCGTTCATTGACCGCTTTGATCAGTTTCAAGCCCGTGTGTTCGTGAGCAATGTGCCGCGGCCATTCCTCCTTGGGTGTCAGGCCTTTGCCCAAGTCATGCAGCAAGCAAGCCCAGCGTACGGTCAGCGGTTGTTTATGCAGCGCCGCTTGTTCCAGCACGCTCAGGGTGTGTACGCCGGTGTCGATTTCCGGGTGATGAGCTTCCGGTTGCGGTACACCGAACAACGCATCAACTTCCGGCATCAACACCTTGAGCGCGCCGCATTCACGCAGTACTTCAATGAATACCTGGGGCTGATCTTCCATCAAGGCGCGGGAGATTTCTTTCCAGCTGCGTTCAGCGGTCAACGCCTCCAGTTCGCCTGACTCACTGAGTTGGCGCATCAGCTCCAGGGTTTCGGGTGCCACGGTAAAACCCATTTCGGCATAACGCGCCGCAAAGCGCGCAACGCGTAGAACCCTGAGCGGATCTTCGGCGAATGCGGGGGAAACGTGGCGAAGCAGGCGCGCTTCGAGGTCGCGCTGGCCGTGATAGGGATCGGTCAGGTTTTGCTGATCGTCTTCGGCCATCGCATTGATCGTCAGGTCGCGACGGATCAGGTCTTCTTCGAGGGTGACTTCGGGGCTGGCGTGAAAGGTGAAGCCGCCGTAACCGCGGCCGCTTTTGCGCTCGGTACGGGCGAGGGCGTATTCCTCACCGCTTTTTGGATGAAGAAACACCGGGAAGTCTGCGCCGACCGGACGAAAGCCCTTGGCGAGCATTTCTTCGGTGGTGGCGCCGACCACGACCCAATCGATATCGGTGACAGGTTTGCCCAGCAGGCGATCGCGAACCGCACCGCCAACTTTATAAATCCGCATAAAAAACCTCCGTTAGCTCGACAGAATAACCTTTGCGTCGAACTTCCGGAGGCACAAACAGGATCAAAGATGAATGACAGCCAGGTCCAGTCGGCCGTAATCGCCTTCAGCGTGTTCGCCTCTGGGCGGTACATGTTGGGTTTTCATCACTTGGTCGCCTTGCAGGGTTTCCAGGTGAATATCGAAGCCCCAGAGCCGGTGCAGGTGTTTGAGCACTTCCTCGGTGGACTCGCCCAGTGGTTTGCGGTCGTGTTGCTGGTGACGCAAAGTCAGGGAGCGATCGCCGCGCCGGTCGATACTGTAAATCTGCACGTTGGGTTCGCGATTGCCCAGGTTGTACTGTGCGGCCAGGGTTTCACGAATGATGCGGTAGCCTCCTTCATCATGAATCGCCGGGACCAGCAAATCGTCCTTCTGGTCGTCATCGAGAATGCTGAACAACTTCAGGTCGCGGATCACCTGCGGTGACAGGTACTGCAGGATGAAACTCTCATCCTTGAAGCTGCTCATGGCGAACTTGATGCTCGACAGCCAGTCGGTGCCGGCAATTTCAGGGAACCAGCGATAGTCCTCTTCGGTCGGGTGTTCGCACATGCGCCGGATGTCCCGGTACATGGCAAAACCCAGGGTGTAGGGGTTGATGCCGCTGTAGTACGGGCTGTCGAAGCCGGGTTGATAGACCACGCTGGTGTGGGACGTCAGGAACTCCATCATGAAGCCGTCGGTTACCAGGCCTTCGTCATACAGGTCGTTCATCAAGGTGTAGTGCCAGAACGTGGCCCAGCCTTCGTTCATCACCTGAGTCTGGCGTTGCGGGTAGAAATACTGCGCAATCTTGCGCACGATCCGCACGATTTCGCGCTGCCAGGGTTCCAACAGTGGCGCATGTTTTTCGATGAAGTACAGGATGTTTTCCTGAGGTTCGGCGGGGAAGCGTGCGTTGTCCTTGTCGCTGTATTTGTCCGCGCCTTTCGGAATGGTCCGCCACAGATCGTTGATCTGCTTCTGCAAATGCTCTTCCCGATCCTTCTGCCGACGGCGTTCTTCTTCCGCGGAAATCGGATACGGACGTTTGTAACGGTCGACCCCGTAATTCATCAGGGCGTGGCAGGAATCGAGCAAATCCTCTACCGCGTCGATGCCGTGGCGCTCTTCGCATTGCATGATGTACTGCTTGGCGAACACCAGGTAGTCGATGATCGAACTGGCATCCGTCCAGGTGCGGAACAGGTAATTGCCTTTGAAAAAGCTGTTGTGCCCATAGCAGGCATGGGCCACGACCAGCGCTTGCATGCAGATGGTGTTTTCTTCCATCAGATAGGCAATGCACGGGTCCGAGTTGATCACGATCTCGTAGGCCAGCCCCATCTGGCCGCGCGAGTAGGATTTCTCGGTGCTGAGGAAGTGTTTGCCGTAGGACCAATGGTGATAACCCAGCGGCATGCCGACGGAGGCATACGCGTCCATCATCTGCTCGGCGGTGATCACTTCAATCTGGTTGGGATAGGTGTCCAGGGCATAACGAGCCGCCAGGCGACTGATTTCTTTGTCGTAGGCCTGGATCAGCTCGAACGTCCATTCTGAGCCGGTGGAAATGGGTTGGCGCTTCTGCTCTTTGGCGGTCATGTCACTAACCTGCGCTGGAAGAGTTCACGGAAGACCGGATAGATATCCCCGGCCGAGACCAGTTGTTGCTGGGCAAAAGTGTCAGAAAAAGCTTCAGCGATGCGTTCGTACTCGAACCACAAGGCCTGGTGTTCGCGCGGGGTGATCTCAACGTAAGTGTAGTACTGCACGAACGGCATGATCTGGTTGATCAGGATGTCGCGGCAAATCGGCGAGTCGTCGTTCCAGTTGTCGCCGTCGGAGGCCTGGGCGGCATAGATGTTCCACTCATTGCTTGGATAGCGCTCGGCCATGATCTCCTGCATCAGTTTCAATGCGCTGGAAACGATGGTGCCACCGGTTTCCCGGGAGTAGAAAAACTCTTCCTCATCCACTTCGCGGGCGCTGGTGTGGTGCCGGATGAACACGACGTCGATCTTGTCGTAGTTACGCTTGAGGAACAGGTACAGCAAGATAAAGAACCGCTTGGCGATGTCCTTGGTCGCCTGGGTCATTGAGCCGGACACGTCCATCAGGCAGAACATCACCGCTTTGGAACTGGGGTTGGGCTGCTTGATGAGCAGGTTGTACTTGAGGTCGAAAGTGTCGAGAAACGGTACGCGATGGATGCGCGCACTGAGTTTTTCGATTTCCGCCTCGATTTCCTGAATATCGCCGAAGTTGTCCGGCTCTTCCTGCTTCAGTCGCAGGAGTTCTTCCTTGGCTTCACGCAATTTCGCCCGGCTGCTGCCGGACAGGGCGATTCGCCGTGCATGGGCCGAGCGCAAGGTGCGGATGATGTTGATCCGCGACGGGTTGCCCTCGTTGCTGATGCCTGCGCGAACGGTCTTGAAGGTGTCGGTGCCAGTCAGGTTGCGCTTGACCAGGTTCGGCAGTTCGAGGTCCTCGAACATGAATTCGAGAAATTCCTCCTGGGTGATCTGGAAGACGAATTCGTCCATCCCTTCGCCCGAGTTACCGGCCTTGCCCGGGCCTCGGCCACCGCCACCTCCGGGCGGACGGGCGATGTGCTCGCCGCTGGTGAATTCCTTGTTGCCTGGATGCACGACGGTCTGCTTGCCACCGCGACCGTGGTGAAGCACCGGCTCATCGATGTCGCGACCGGGAATGCTGATCTGTTCGCCGTGTTCCATGTCGGTAATGGAACGCCGACTGACCGCCTCTTCGACGGCCTTCTTGATGTGATCACGGTAACGCCGCAGAAACCGCTGACGGTTCACCGTGCTCTTGTTCTTGCCATTGAGACGTCGGTCGATCACATAGCTCATGACTGCTCCTTAGAAGCTGTCCTGAAAGGGGCGAGCGGTTATGCAGCATCGGACCGGTGCCAAGGGATGTTCACGCTCCCCCAAGCGCTTTTGGATGCTGCCTGAACCTCGCTACCGACTTTCGAACACCTTCCAGAGGTCTGTGTAACAGAAAAAGCGTACACAGGCCTCTGGCTGACGACAACCGGTCTGACCGGCAGCGGGTTACTGTGATTTTCTGACGCGCAGGTACCACTCGGACAGCAGTCGTACCTGTTTGTCGGTGTAGCCCCGCTCGACCATCCGTGTGACGAAGTCGTTGTGCTTCTGCTGGTCCTCTTTGCTGGCCTTGGCGTTGAAGCTGATGACCGGCAGCAGGTCCTCGGTGTTGGAGAACATTTTCTTCTCGATGACCACCCGCAGTTTTTCGTAGCTGAGCCAGGTTGGGTTCTTGCCGTTGTTGTTGGCCCGGGCGCGCAGTACGAAGTTGACGATTTCGTTGCGGAAATCCTTCGGATTGCTGATGCCGGCCGGTTTTTCGATTTTCTCCAGTTCTTCGTTCAGTGCTACGCGGTTGAGGATTTCGCCGGTTTCCGGGTCGCGGTATTCCTGGTCCTGGATCCAGAAGTCTGCGTACAGCACGTAGCGATCGAAGATGTTCTGGCCGTACTCGCTGTAAGACTCGAGGTAGGCGGTCTGGATCTCCTTGCCGATGAATTCGATATAACGCGGTGCCAGGTACTCCTTGAGGAAGCGCAGATAGCGTTCGCGGGTCTCGGCCTGGAACTGTTCCTGTTCGATCTGTTGTTCCAGCACGTAGAGCAGGTGCACCGGGTTGGCGGCGATTTCGTGCGGATCGAAGTTGAAGACTTTCGACAGAATCTTGAACGCAAAGCGGGTCGAAAGACCGTTCATGCCTTCGTCGACACCGGCGTTGTCGCGGTATTCCTGGATCGACTTGGCTTTCGGATCGGTGTCCTTGAGGTTTTCGCCGTCATACACGCGCATCTTGGAATAGATGTTGGAGTTTTCCGGCTCTTTGAGGCGCGAGAGCACGGTGAACTGGGCAAGCATCTTCAAGGTGTCAGGCGCGCAGTGAGCCTTGGCCAGCGAACTGTTGAACAAGAGCTTGTCGTAGATCTTCACTTCGTCGCTGACCCGCAGGCAGTACGGCACTTTGACGATGTAGATCCGGTCGATGAACGCTTCGTTGTTCTTGTTGTTGCGGAAGGTGTGCCATTCCGATTCGTTGGAGTGGGCCAGCAGGATCCCGGTGAACGGAATCGCCCCCAGGCCTTCGGTACTGTTGTAGTTGCCTTCCTGGGTGGCGGTCAGCAATGGGTGCAGCACCTTGATCGGCGCTTTGAACATTTCGACGAATTCCATCAGGCCCTGGTTGGCCCGGCACAGTGCGCCCGAGTAGCTGTAGGCGTCGGCGTCGTTTTGCGGGAATTCTTCCAGTTTGCGGATATCGACCTTGCCCACCAGTGCCGAGATGTCCTGGTTGTTTTCATCTCCCGGCTCGGTTTTGGCCACGGCGATCTGATTAAGGATCGACGGATAGAGTTTCACCACGCGGAACTGGCTGATGTCGCCGCCGAACTCGGCCAGGCGTTTGGTGGCCCATGGCGACATGATGGTGTTGAGGTAGCGCCGCGGGATGCCGAAGTCTTCCTCGAGGATCGCGCCATCTTCGGTGGCGTTGAACAGACCCAGAGGCGATTCGAATACCGGCGAGCCCTTGATCGCGTAGAAGGGCACTTTCTCGATCAGCTGTTTCAGCTTCTCGGCCAGGGATGATTTACCGCCACCGACGGGGCCGAGCAGGTAGAGGATTTGTTTCTTCTCTTCCAGGCCCTGAGCGGCATGGCGGAAATACGACACGATCTGGTCGATGCATTCTTCCATCCCGTGGAAGTCTTCAAAGGCCGGATAGCGGCGGATCACCTTGTTGGAAAAGATTCGCGACAGTCTCGAGTTGGTCGAGGTGTCGAGCAGCTCCGGTTCTCCGATGGCCAGCAGCAGACGCTCGGCGGCGGAGGCGTAGGCGCTGCGGTCCTGTTTACACAGCTCAAGATACTCTTGCAGCGAGAGTTCTTCCTGGCGTGTGGACTCGAAGCGTTGTTGGAAGTGGCTAAAGATACTCATGACGTCACCTCGCTCGATACGTGGAGCCGACGCCGGATCAGTCAGTCGATGCTGGCAGCAACCGGATATGCGATTGCTGTTTACCCCCCAGAACCCTTTCAAAGCGTACCGCCTCGAAAGCTACTCCCGATGACCCGCGCGCCGGTGTACCGGCTCTCCCCTGTTTTGGATGGCCTGCGCTTAAGGATAGTTGCTTATTCGGGAGGTAAAGGCGAGATACGTAATTAGTTGTGGCAGACCGTTCGTCTGCCACCGCGCTAGCCCGCGGCGGCCGGGGCCTCGCGTGTTACAAAAAAATTATTCGGAGGTGCCTTGCGCCGTTTCCGAAGGATAAATCGTACGCCACAGTTCGAAACCGCCATCCATGCTGTAGACGTCGGAGAAGCCCTGGCTGATCAGGTACGCCGCCGCACTCTGGCTTGAATTGCCGTGATAGCAGACCACTACCGTCGGTGCATCAAGGTCGGCGGCACGGATGAAATCCGAGATGGAAACGTTGTCCAGATGCTTCGAACCGCTGATGTGCAGCGCGGCATAAGTGGCAGGGTCGCGGACGTCGACCACCACTGCGCCTTGTTCGCGCAGGGCCTGGGCCTGTTCCGGGGGGATACGTTTGAATTCGCTCATGGCGGGCTCCTGTGGCTCGGCTGAAAGCGCAGTCTAGCGCGGGGCGTTGACTGACGATTGTTCGGACATTTGTGGGGCGACTGGTGGCACGGCAGCGTGGCCATGCTCGTCGCATTTGCAGGACAGGCGCTCAAAGCTGTCGACGTTCATCAGGGTCAGGGCGCCGCCCCAGACGCAACCGGTGTCGAGGGCCGAGATGCCCGGCTCCAGGACTTTGCCTTCCAGCGCGGCCCAATGACCGAAGATGATCTTCAGGCCTTTGGTCTTGCGCTCCTTGTGCTGGAACCAGGGTTTGTAACCCGGCGGCGCAGAGTCGAGGCCTTCCTTGCTCTTGAGGTCAAGCTTGCCTTCGGCGGTGCAGAAGCGCATGCGAGTGAAATAGTTGGTGATCACCCGCAGACGTGGCACGCCTGTGAGGTCGCTGTCCCATTTCGCCGGTTCGTTGCCGTACATGCCATCGAGGTAGGGCGGGAGCAGGTTGTCATCGCGCAGGGCAGCCTCGACCTCGGCGGCGCATTTCAGGGCTTTGCGCAGCGACCATTGCGGCGGAATGCCGGCATGCACCAGGGCCACGTTACGTTGCTCGTCGTAGTGCATGAGTTTTTGCTGACGCAGCCATTCCAACAGCTCGGCGCAATCGGGCGCTTCGATAATTTCGCGCAGGGTGTCGGCTTTCTTCAGGCGTTCGATGTTATTCCCGGCGGCCAGCAAGTGAAGGTCATGGTTGCCGAGTACGCACACCAGCGATTCGCGGATGCTATAGAGGAAGCGCAAGGTTTCCAGGGACTGCGGGCCGCGATTGACCAGATCGCCCACCAGCCACAGCCGATCCTTTGCCGGATCGAAGGCGACTTTTTTAAGCAGGCATTGCAGCGCTTCAAGGCAACCTTGCAAGTCACCGACAGCATACGTCGCCATCAGTGCAAGGCTCCGGGCACCGCCAACCGGAAGGGTGCGATGACAGCGTCGAAGTGTTGACCGTCGTCGGCGACCATCTGGTAAGTGCCCTGCATCGTGCCGACCTTGGAGGTCATGACCGTGCCGCTGCTGTAGGTATGGCTCTGGCCCGGCTCGATCAGCGGTTGCTGACCCACAACGCCGGCGCCGCGTACTTCCTCGACATGCCCGTCGCCGTCGGTGATGACCCAATGCCGTGACAGCAACTTGGCCGGTAACTCGCCATTGTTTTGCACGGTAATGGTGTAAGCGAAGGCAAAGCGTTCGTGCTCGGGTTGCGATTGTTCTGCCAGATAGCGAGTGACGACGCTGACGTCGACCTGATAACGAGGATCGGACATGCAAGAGGCCTTAAAATCGAAGCGGGACGCGGGGCGTAGCTGATGGAACTCAGTCTAGGCCAAGTATCGGGTAGTAAACCAGACATGACGGCCGGTGTCCTACCCGATAACGCTTCAAGCCTGTCAGATGTCGGCAGGCGTCTGTAGGACTTGTTCGCTGAGCTTGTCGGCCAGGCGCACGAAAGCGGCCAGGTCGAGCTGCTCGGGACGCAGGCTGCCATCGACGCCGGCAGCTTCGATTTCATCGTTGCTCAGCAGTAATTTGAGCGTGTTGCGCAGGGTCTTGCGGCGCTGATTGAAGGCCTCGCGGACGACGCGTTCCAGCAGTTTGTGATCCTTGGCCGGGTGCGGCAATACGGCGTGCGGCACCAGGCGGACGATGGCGGAATCGACTTTCGGCGGCGGATTGAACGCGCCCGGACCCACGTTGAACAGGTGCTCAACCCGGCAGTGATACTGAACCATGATCGACAAACGGCCCCAATCACCACCGCCGGGACCGGCCGCCAGACGCTCGACCACTTCCTTTTGCAGCATGAAGTGCATGTCGCGAATCAGGCTGGCGTTATGCAACAGATGGAAAATCAGCGGCGTGGAGATGTTGTACGGCAGGTTGCCGACCACTCGCAGAGTGTTCGGCGCGGCGTTCAGGCTGTTGAAGTCGAACTTCAGTGCATCACCCTGATGCAGGTTGAAGTTGCTCTTGTGGGCGAACTGCTGATTGAGGATCGGGACCAGATCCTTGTCCAGCTCGACCACGTCCAGCTGAGCGCCACTGTTGAGCAGGCCTTGGGTCAGCGCGCCCTGGCCCGGACCGATTTCCAGCAGGTGATCTTCAGGCTTGGCGCGGATGGCACGCAGGATGCGGTCGATAACGCCGGCATCGTGCAGGAAGTTTTGGCCAAAGCGTTTGCGCGCCTTGTGTTGGTAATGCTCGGTCATAAACGGGTCTCGGCCATCTGGTAGGCGGTTTCCAGGGCGACTTGCAGGCTGCCGGTATCGATTTTGCCGCTGCCGGCCAGATCCAGGGCGGTGCCGTGGTCGACCGATGTGCGGATGATCGGCAAGCCGAGGGTCACGTTGACTGCCGCGCCGAAGCCTTTGTATTTCAGCACGGGCAGGCCCTGGTCGTGGTACATCGCCAGCACCGCGTCGCAGTGCTCCAGATATTTGGGGGTAAACAGAGTGTCGGCGGGCAGGGGGCCGCGAAGGTCCATGCCCTCGCCGCGCAGGCGCTCTAATGTAGGTTCAATGATGTCGATTTCTTCATGGCCCAGGTGTCCGCCTTCGCCGGCGTGCGGGTTGAGCCCGCAGACGAGGATGCGTGGCCGGGCGATGCCGAATTTTTCTTGCAGGTCGGCGTACAGAATCCGCGTGACCCGTTCCAGGCGCTCCGGTGTGATTGCATCGGCAATCTCGCGCAGGGGCAGGTGAGTGGTGACCAGGGCCACGCGCAATCCGCGAGTGGCGAGCATCATCACCACTTGCGCGGTGTGGGTCAGGTCGGCGAGAAATTCCGTGTGCCCGGAAAAGGCGATCCCGGATTCATTGATCACGCCCTTGTGCACCGGGGCGGTGATCATGCCGGCGAAGTGCCCGTCCAGGCAGCCTTGGCCCGCTCGGGTCAGGGTTTCCAGGACGAAAGCCGCATTGGCCTTGTCCAGTTGCCCGGCGGTGACCTTGGCGTTGAGCGGCGTATCCCAGACATACAGGCTGTTGGCTGGCGCGGGTGCATCCGGCCAGTGGTCCGGGGTTACCGGCAGCAAATCGACAACCACACCCAGCTGCGCGGCCCGCTCAAGGAGCAGGTCGCGGCTGGTAATGGCAATCAGGGGATGTGGCTGGGCTTGCGAGGCGAGCAGCAGGCACAGGTCAGGACCTATGCCCGCCGGTTCGCCGGGTGTCAGCGCGAAACGTTTGGGTTTCACTGTGTTGCCTGGTCTGCACCAGGGAGTTTGATCTCTACGTACGCTTCGTCACGGATCTGACGCAGCCAGGTTTGCAGCTCTTCGTCGTATTTGCGGTTACGCAAGACGGTCATGGCTTGCTGCTCACGCGCTTGAGTCGTGTTGTCGGTGGCGCGGCGCCCAAGGACTTCCAGGACGTGCCAGCCATATTGGGTCTGGAACGGCTTGGACAGCTTGCCTTGAGGGGTCTTGGCCATCACTTCGCGGAACTCGGGCACCAGTGCATTCGGGTCGATCCAGTTCAGGTCGCCGCCGTTGAGCGCGGAGCCCGGATCTTCCGAGTAGCTTTTCGCCAGTTCGCCGAAGTCTTCGCCCGATTCGATACGGGTGTAGAGGGATTCGGCCAGCGCTTTGGTTTTTGCTTCGTCGCGAATCGGGCTCGGCTTGACCAGGATATGACGCACATGCACTTCGTCGCGCACCTGGGTCTCACCGCCACGCTTGTCGAGGATCTTCAGGATAATGAAGCCGCCCGGTGTGCGCATCGGTTGAGTAATGTCGCCGACTGCCATGGTGCCCAGCATGCGATCGAACGGAGGTGGCAATTGAGCGGCTTTACGCCAGCCCATGTCGCCGCCTTCCAGAGCGGTTTCGCTGGCGGATTTGGCGATTGCCAACTGACCGAAGTCAGCGCCTTGCTTGAGCTGCTGGTACACCGCATCTGCTTGCTTGGCGGCATTCTGAATCGCGTCGGAGTTGGCGCTTTCCGGCGTAGGAATCAGGATGTTGGCCAGGCGGAACTCTTCGGACAACTGCATTTTGCCAAGGTCGGAAGCGAGGAAGTTCTTCACTTCCTGCTCGGAGACCTGGATGCGCTCGGCCACACGGCGCTGACGCACGCGGCTGATGACCATTTCACGGCGAATCTGGTCACGCGCATCTTCATAAGACAGACCGTCGCGAGTCAGGGCGGCGCGGAATTGATCCACCGTCATGTTGTTGCGCTGGGCAATGGTGCCGACAGCCTGGTTCAGTTCTTCATCGGTGATGCGGATACCGGAACGCTCGCCGATCTGCAATTGCAGGTTTTCGACGATCAGACGCTCAAGTACCTGCTGATCCAGTACGCCGGCCGGCGGCACGGCAGCACCGCGTTTGGCGATGGTTTGCTGAACTTCATGAACGCGTTGGTCCAGTTGGCTCTGCATGACCACGTCGTTGTCGACGATGGCCACTACTTTATCGATGGACTGTACCGCGGCGTTGGCCGCAGTACCCAGGAACAGCGCGCCCAGCATCAGCGGGCGCAGACAATCAGAAAGCTTGGTCTTCACGTTCACGATAACCTTGAATGCCTTTGTCGAGGAAGCTCTCTACTTTGGCGCCGGTGAGGCCGCCGAGTCCCTTCAGAACAATTTGGAGGAAGACGCCATGGTCGCCTTTTTCGTTTTGCGGAGCTTCCTGACTGAATTCGTCGTAGGAAACCCAGTAACGGTTGATCAGGCGCAGTTTCCAGCAGCAGTTGTCGTACTCGAAACCACCGAAGGCTTCCAGGGTACGGTTGCGGTTGTAGTCATACTGCCAGCGGCTGATGGCGTTCCATTGCGGCACGATCGGCCAGATCACCGAGAAGTCGTGCTGTTCGATTTTGTAGTAATCCTTCACGTAGCCAGGCGTGCCCGGGGTGCCGTAGTCACCACCACCCACTTGCCATTTACCAGTGGTCTGGTCGTAACGGATCTGGTCATTGCGATAGCGATAGCCGGCGTTGATGACCTTGTTCGGGTTGTCTTCAGGCTGGTAGTGGAACATCGCGCTGCCCGAGCGTGGGCTGCGGCTGTCCGGGTCCCAGTTGTAATCGGCCGTGGTGCGCCAATCGCGGTTCCAGCGGTATTCGTATTCCAGCGCATAAGGCGAAACATTGGCATGCGCATCGTCGCGGGTTTTGGCATCGATACCCGGCAACTGGACTTCACGGTCCTTGAAGTACAAGGCCTGGCCGACGCTGATGCGTTGACGTTCGAAGCCGTTGTCTTCGATCCAGCGGTTGGTCACGCCCAGGGACAGTTTGTTCTCGTCGCCGACACGGTCGGAGCCGGAGAAACGGTTGTCACGGAACAGCGACGCGTAGTTGAAGGTGTACTCGCCGGTGTCGAATACCGGAATGTCTTCCTGGTCTTTCTCAGGGACATAGAGGTAGAACAGGCGCGGTTCCAGGGTCTGGCGATAGTTCTTGCCGAACCAGGTGGTGTTGCGATCGAAGTACAGGCCGCTGTCGATGCTTGCGATCGGGACGCCACGGCTCTGATTGGTGCCGAATGTGCCGTTGAGCTTGTCCTGTTCCGCGGTCTGTGCTGCAACCTGGCTTTTACCGATGCTGTCCAGATCCAGTTGATACTGCGTGTACTGGTACTTGAGCGATGGCTTAAGGAAACCATACGTCCAGTTCAGCGGCAGGCTTACGACTGGCGCCAGGTTGAGACGGTCGCCGTTGGCGCGCGCCAGACCTTGAACGTTGGTGTCGAGCCGTGGAGATACGTTGCCGTCTTCGTCGGTGTAGTTACCGTTTTGCAGATCCCGGTCAAACCGTACGATTTCAGTGTTGTACTTGAAATCCAGGCCACCCGGATGGTACGGCAGCGCACCGTCGAAGGTGATCTGCGGCAAACGGTCATACGGCGTGATGTTCGACACGGTCGCCAGCTGATAAGCCTGGGCGTTGATACGTGCGGTGTAATCGTCGCCGCGATAGCTGACCGAACCTTGCTGATTCACGTAGTCGGCACTTTTCACGCCAATCTGATCGGTTTGCAGATCCTGGAAGTAATACGGATCGCTGATGTTGGTGTAATCGACCTGAGTGAATACCCGCGAATCCAGACCACCCTTGTGCTGCCAGTTGTACATGTAGCGGGTTTTGTCGTAGTCGCTTTGCTTGCTGCGCTCGTTATCTTCGTCGTTGAGGTATGCGGCGCCGAACTGACCTTCACTGGATTGGGTCAGGTAGCGGAACTCGCCTTCCATCAACAAGCCGCGCTTGCCCATGTAGCGTGGGTACAACGTGGCATCGTAGTTCGGTGCCAGGTTGAAGTAGTACGGGGTCACCAGCATGAAGCCGGTATCGCTGCCGGTGCCGATGGTCGGCGGCAGGAAGCCCGACTGGCGACGGTCGTCGATCGGGAAGTAGATGTACGGCGTGTACAGGACAGGAATGTCCTTGACCCGCAGTGTCACGTTGGTCGCGGTACCGAAGCCGGTGGCCGGGTTCAAGGTGATGTTGTTGCCCTTGAGCTGCCAGGCGTTGCTGTTCGGCTCGCACGTGGTGTACGTACCATCCTTGAGGCGGATGATCGCGTTCTCGGCACGTTTGGCGTACAGCGCGTTACCGCGGATGCGTGATTTGTGCATCACGTATTCGGCGTTGTCGATCTTGGCTTCACCGGTGTCGAGTTGCACGTCGGCGTGGTCGCCCACGATCAGCGCGCCGTTGTCGCGAACACGCACGTTGCCGCTCAGTTCGCCACGGCTCTCGGCCTGGTAGAGGTTCGCTTCGTCGGCTTCGACCTGCATGCTGCCCTGACGCATGACCACGTCACCGGCCAGGGTGGCGACCTGCTCATCCTGCTTGTAGCGGGAGGCCTTGGCACCGAGGAAGGTCGGAGCGTCACTTTTGTTCGTCTTGTCATTCATGCCAGGACGAATCGGTTCGATATAGGAACCAGAGCAGTAAGGACCGGTTTCGGCCAATTGCGCTGCAGTGAGGTTCTCGCGCGGAACCCAGTCGAGGTGGCTGTAGTCTGCACTACGCGACTTCAGGCCGCGGCCCTTGGACTCGGTGACGAGTACAGGTTTGGCGCCGGTGTCTTCGCTGGAGCCGCTCTCGGTCGCAGGCTCGCCGCCCGAGCTGACCGCGCTGCCGTCATGGACGGGGCGAGGTGGCAGCGCAGCTGCTGGAGATTTTGGCGCACAGTCCCAGGCACCCGAAGCAGAGACTGAGCAGTCATACTGTTCCGCGGCGACCACGAATGAAGTGGCTAGAGGTTGCAGGGCCAGCAGACTGCCGGTAACCAACAACGGAAATTTTTTACGAAACGCGGGGGATTTCAATGCCATCTTATTAGTCCGGGCTTCCTGCGTGCCATCTGCCCGCGGTGTGGGCCGCACGCCTCTCGATGGTCTGAAAAAGATGCTGGATAATAAAGCATGACCCGCTTGACGGCTAGCGCCGTCGGAGACCCTTGCAATGCCTGACCAAGATGTACGTTTGCAACACCTGAAAGTTTGGCTCGATGAGCAGTTGGCGATCCTCTTTGCAGAGCAAGGCTGGGGCGTCGTACCCCCGGCCACGTTGACCGCGGCCAGTAGCGACGCGAGTTTTCGGCGCTATTTCCGCTGGGAAGGCGAGGGCAGAAGCTTCGTCGTAATGGACGCGCCGCCGCCCCAGGAAAACTGCAAACCCTTCGTGGATATCGCTTTTTTGCTGGCGAAATCCGGAATAAATGTGCCGAAAATTTATGCCGAGGACCTCGAACGTGGTTTTCTTTTGCTCAATGACCTGGGCAATCAGACTTATCTCGATGTAATCGACAGCGAAAACGCCGACGATTTGTTCGAGGATGCCCTGCAAGCACTGCTGGCTTTTCAGCAGTTGCCGATGGTCGCGCCGCTGCCGAGTTATGACGTGGCATTGCTGCGGCGCGAGCTGGAATTGTTCCCTGAGTGGTACGTGAAGCGCGAGTTGGGTATCGAGTTCGACCCGGCGCAGCAAATGCTCTGGCAGAACGTCACTGACCTGTTGATCGACAGTGCCCTGGCGCAGCCGAAAGTGCTGGTGCATCGCGACTACATGCCGCGCAACCTGATGCTCAGTGAGCCCAATCCTGGTGTGCTGGATTTCCAGGACGCGGTCTATGGCCCCGTAACCTACGACGTCACTTGCCTGTTCAAGGATGCCTTCCTCAGCTGGCCGGAAGAGCGCGTTTACGGTTGGCTGGAAAACTACTGCCAGCAAGCCGGCGCCCTGGGCATTCCGGTTCAGCCAGACTTCGAAGACTTCCTGCGCGCCAGCGACCTGATGGGGGTGCAGCGTCACCTGAAAGTCATCGGCATCTTCGCCCGCATCTGCCACCGCGACGGCAAGCCGCGTTACCTGGCCGATGTGCCGCGCTTCTTTGCCTATATAGAGGCAGTGATCGCCCGCCGTCCTGAATTGGCCGAGCTGGATGTGTTGCTGTTGAGTCTGCGTGCCGGAGCGAATGCATGAAGGCAATGATTCTGGCGGCCGGCAAAGGCGAGCGCATGCGCCCGCTGACCCTGACCACGCCAAAACCGCTGGTTCGCGCAGGCGGGGTGCCGCTGATCGAGTATCACCTGCGTGCGCTGGCCGCCGCCGGTTTTACCGAGATCGTGATCAACCATGCCTGGCTCGGCCAGCAGATCGAGGATTATCTGGGCGACGGCGCGCGTTATGGCGTGAGCATTCAGTACTCGCCGGAAGGTGAGCCGCTGGAAACCGGCGGCGGGATTTTCCGCGCGTTGCCGTTGTTGGGCGAGGAGGCCTTTGTGGTGGTCAACGGTGACATCTGGACCGACTACGACTTCAGCGTGTTGCATCAGCCCATCGCCGGCCTGGCCCATCTGGTGCTGGCCGACAACCCTGCGCATCACCCGACGGGAGATTTCGGCCTGAACGACGGGCAGGTGCGCGACGGTCAGCCGGGCGGCGCAACCTTGACCTACAGCGGTATCGCGGTGCTGCACCCGCAACTGTTCGACGGTTGCTCTGCCGGGGCGTTCAAACTGGCGCCGTTGTTGCGCGCAGCGATGGCGCAAGGACAAGTGTCTGGCGAGCATTTGAATGGGCATTGGGTGGATGTCGGCACTCATGAACGCCTCGCTGAAGTTGAAGCCCTCATAGAAGCGAGCCGCTGACATGCTTTGGCCAGGGACTCTGATTGGAGCCGGAGCAGGCTTTGCCATAGCCAGCATTCCGGGGGCCATGCTTGGCGCGTTGCTGGGACAAGCGCTGGATCGGCGTTTGAACCTGCAGAGTTGGGCGCACTTGCGCGAAAAACTCGGCGGTCGTCCGGTGTTGCGCAACGACGAATTGCTGTTCGTGTTGTTGGGCCGGTTGGCCAAGTGCGATGGGCGGGTGGTGGATGGCCACATCCAGCAGGCCCGCCAGGAGATGCGTTCGCTGGAAATGACCGAGTCGGCCCAGCGCCGGGCGATTGCCGCGTTCAATCGCGGCAAGTCAGGTCATGACCGGCTGCGCGGTTACCTGCGGCGCTTGAGTGCTCAGCCTCATGCGGCCGAAGGCGTTTTACGCGCCTGCTGGCGGATGGTCTGGGCCGATGGTCGCGCCGGTGGCCGTGAGCGCGAGCTGATTGTGCAGTGGGGTAAATGGTTGGGCTGGACGCCGCAACAGGTGCAGGCCCTGGCGACCGACTATGAACCGCAGAAACGCGGGTTGGGCAACAGTGTTGCAACCTATCAGGACGCCTTGCGGCTTTTGGGCGTGTCCGCCACCAGTGAGCCGGCGCAGATCAAGCGGGCGTACCGGCGCCTGCTCAGTCGGCATCACCCGGACAAAATTGCTGGCAGCGGTGCGTCGGCGTTGCAGGTTCGAGAGGCGACTGACAAGACTCGCGAATTGCACAATGCCTATACGTTGATTCGTCAGCGGCGGGATTTTCGCTAGCCGGGCAGTGTTGTTGTGCCTGTGAGGCCGCCTTCGCGAGCAAGCCCGCTCCCACATTAGATCTTCAGTGGGCATAGATTTTGTGTGCGGCCGAGATCAAATGTGGGAGCGGGCTTGCTCGCGAAGGGAGCGACGCGGTCTATCAGTCCGCCGCAGGCTGAGGATTCAACCAGCCACGCACCCGACGAAACAGCTGTTCCTGCTCCGCTTTGGTATCAGGCAATGCCTTGAGCGACACCTGACTAAAGCCTGAAACCTTCAACCGCTTGCTGGCTTGCAAGCGCTCCAGGGCCAAAGTGCGATCCAGCGGCTTGTCCATGTAGAAGATGTCCGCAGTGGGCAACTTCAAGGTCGGCGTCAGCTCGACCAGTTCGGGTTTCGCGGTGGCGGGCGTCTGCGCCGCGACCATCACGAACTTCTCCACTTGCGATGGCTGCTTCTCGCTCAAATACCGTGCAGCCCAGTAAGCGCCAGTGCCGTGACCCAGCACCACGATGCTGCGAGCACTTTGCTGTTCGGCGTAGGCAATGGCTGCATCAATGCGAGAAAAGATGCGTTCGGCGTCGGCCTTTGATTGTTCCTCGGTGGTTTCAGCGATGGCCTTGTCGGCCACTTCTGCTTCACCGCCGGCCGCTTGTTCAATGGGGGCGGCCGTGGTCGAGTCCTTGCTGCCGGTTTCCGGCGCTTTGAGCGTTGGCGGCATTTCCACGACCCGTGGCGCGATGGCATCGCTTTGCAGGTCCGGCAAGGTGATACTCAGGCTGCTCCATTGGGCGTCCGGCAATTTACGGCGCAATGGCCCGATTGCTTGCGGCCAGTCAACGGTTTCACCGGCGCCAGGGATGATAATCACCGCGCCTTTGGGTTCGGCGGTATTGGCCGGTTTCCACAAGGCCAGGAACGTGTCGGCGCCGGCTTGGAGTTGTTGCTGTTCTTGAACGGGGATTTTTCGCTCAAGTGCTGTCGATTCTTCCTGACTACGCTCAAGCAGCGGCTGACGCTCGACGGGTTTTTCTTCTGTGGCAGGCGCTGAGTCAGCCGCCTCGACGGCTGCTTCGACAGAAAACGCGCAAGGCAGGATCAGCGACAGGCACAATGCTGGCAGTGCCAGGCGGTAGACAGGGGGCATCGGATATTCCAGGCCAGAAGTTATTCCGGCAGCCTAATGGGTTGGTCAGTATTTGTCAGTGTGTGAGATTTCGATGATGCGTTTTCGCTGCCTGTGGGTTATCGGCTGTTTATGGTTTCCCTTGATGGGTTGGGCGGCCGCCGTGCCACCGACGCACGTCGCACAATTGTCCGCGGGCCAGCAGCAATGGCTGGCGCAGCATGACGAATTGAGGGTCGGACTGGTGTTGCAAGCGCCCTTTGCCCAATACGACCGCCGTTTGCAGCGCCTGTCCGGGGTGAACGTCGAGCTGATGAAATGGCTGGCCAAGGCACTCAAGGTCGAGCTGAGCTGGCGCAATTTCCCCGACCTTGCACACCTGGAAGCCGCTGCGCGCGACGGTGAAATCGACATTGCCCCGGGGCTGACCCAAACCCCCGGAGGCCTGCGGCTCTGGCAGTTTTCCGATCCGTACATGCGGGTGCCGCAACTGGTGGTCAGCGACCAGAAAAGCGCCGGCGTGGTTGAGCTGGAAAAACTCGACAGCCAGACCCGCGTCGCCGTGCGCATGCCCAGTGCCACCGCCGATTACCTGCGTAGCAACTATCCGCACCTGAACCTGCAAGGCGTACCGATCGAGCGCCAGGCCTTGCAGTTGCTGCTCAGTCAGCAGGCGAGTTACGCCGTGGTCGATGAGGCGCAATTGGGGCGCCTGTCCATCGAGCCGGAGTTCTCTGGGCTTTTGGTCGTCGGCGACATTGGCCTGCCGCAACTGCTGCGCGTCGCCACTCGGCGGGACTGGCCAGAGCTGGCCGGCATTGTCGAAAACGCCTTGCGGGCAATCCCAGCCAAGGACCTGGAACAACTGCACAACCAATGGTTGCAACCCAAATACCCGCGGCTGACCGAATCCCCCGGTTTCTGGCAAAACCTTTGCCTGCTGTTGCTGGTGTTGACCCTGAGCAGCATGGCCATCGTGTTCTGGCAGCGTCGGCAACAGCACAGTCTGGAGCAACGATTGCTGGAGGCGCGGCAAGACATAGCCTTGCGTACCGCCAGCGAAGAGGCCTTGCGCCTGACGCAGTTTTCCATCGATCAGAGCACCGTCGGCATCCTCTGGGTCAACTGGGACAGCCATGTGCGCTACGCCAACCGCGCCGCCGAAACCATGCTCGGTTATCCGGCGGGCGGAATCATCGATCGGCCGTTGATCGACTTCGAACCCGGCTTGCACATGGACCGTTGGCTGAACCTGTGGAAACGCGCGCGGGCCAGCGAAGAGGGCCCGCAAAGTTTCGAAACCAATTGTGTGCGGGCCGATGGCAGCATTCTGCCGGCGGATGTATCGCTGAGCTTCCTGCGGTTTCGCGATGGCGAATACCTGGTGGTCTACCTCAACGATGTCACCGAGCGCCGTCGCGCTTTGGCGGCGTTGCAGGAAAGCGAAGCGCGGCTGCAAGGGATCGCCGCCAACGTGCCCGGATTGGTCTTTCGTCTGGAACGGGCGCCGGTGACGGGGCAGATTGATTTTGCCTACATCAGTGAAGGCAGCGAAAGTCTCTCGGGTTACTCGCCCGCGACCCTCGCCCATCGCGACAAAGGCTTGCGCAGCCTGGTGCATCCGGACGACAAGGCCAGCTATCACCAAACCCAGGATCATGCGCTGGATACCGACAGCGACTGGTCGTGGCAAGGGCGGATTCTCACCCGTTCAGGCGAACAGCGTTGGGCCGAGATCAAGGCGATTACCCGGCGACTCGAAGACGGTGCGTATGTCTGGGACGGGATCGTCTGGGACATCAGCGAGAGCAAGCGCATCGAACTGGAGCTGGCCAGTTCCCGGGAGCAACTGCGTGAATTGTCGGCGCACCTGGAAAGCGTGCGGGAAGAGGAAAAGGCACGGATCGCCCGGGAAGTTCACGACGAGCTGGGTCAGATGTTGACCGTGCTCAAGCTGGAAACGTCCATGTGCGAACTGGCCTACGCGCAACTCGACCCCGGCCTGAATGAGCGCTTGAACAGCATGAAGCGCTTGATCGCTCAGTTGTTCCAACTGGTGCGTGATGTGGCCACGGCGCTGCGGCCACCGATTCTCGATGCAGGGATCGCCTCGGCAATTGAATGGCAGGCCCGACGATTCGAGGCGCGCACGCAGATTCCGTGTCTGGTGCAGGTGCCGGATAACTTGCCGGTGCTCAGTGATGCCAAGGCCATTGGCTTGTTCCGGATCCTTCAGGAAGCGCTGACCAATGTCATGCGCCATGCCCAGGCGCATACTGTCGAGCTGACACTGACGCTGGAAGGCGACGAGTTGTGTCTGACCGTCAGCGATGATGGCGTAGGATTCGTCGCTTCCACCGGTCGGTCGACATCCTTTGGGGTGGTCGGCATGCGTGAACGGGTGTTGATCATGGGCGGGCAGTTGACGCTTGAGAGTGAACCGGGGGAGGGCACGACCCTGAGTGTGCGAGTGCCGTTGGATGGGGCCTGATGTTTTTGAGTTGTTTGCGCCGACGCCTTCGCGAGCAAGCCCGCTCCCACATTTGATCGCGGTTTAATGTGGAAGCGGGCTTGCTCGCGAAATCTTGAATCTGGAGAAGAACGTGATCCGTGTACTGGTAGCTGAAGACCACACCATCGTCCGCGAAGGGATCAAGCAACTGATCGGCCTGGCCAAGGACCTGTTGGTGGTGGGGGAGGCGAGCAATGGCGAGCAGTTGCTCGAGACCTTGCGTCATGTGCCCTGCGAAGTGGTGTTGCTGGATATCTCCATGCCGGGGGTCAATGGCCTGGAGGCGATTCCACGGATTCGTGCGCTGAACAATCCGCCGGCGATCCTGGTGCTGTCGATGCACGACGAAGCGCAAATGGCCGCCCGGGCGCTGAAGGTGGGCGCGGCGGGCTACGCGACCAAGGACAGCGATCCTGCACTGTTGCTGACGGCGATCCGCAAAGTCGCGGCGGGTGGGCGTTACATCGACCCGGACCTGGCCGACCGCATGGTCTTCGAAGTCGGCCTGACCGATTCGCGACCGTTGCACTCCTTGCTGTCGGAGCGAGAATTCTCGGTGTTCGAGCGCCTGGCCCAGGGCGCCAACGTCAACGACATTGCCCAGCAACTGGCCTTGAGCAGCAAAACCATCAGCACCCACAAGGCGCGGCTGATGCAGAAACTCAACATCACCTCCCTGGCGGAACTGGTGAAGTACGCGATGGAACACAAACTCCTCTAAGCCCTGCCACCGTCCAATGTGGGAGCGGGCTTGCTCGCGAAGGGGCCGTGTCAGTCGACATTAATATTGCCTGACACACCGCTTTCGCGAGCAAGCCCGCTCCCACAGGAATCGTGGTGGCATGTCCATTTACGACAGGCTCAATCACCCCGTTTGCCTGTTCTCGTGGCTCGCAGCTGACAGCTTGCCGCTGCGTTTGCCAAAACGCGCCATCCTTGTAGGGCAATCCCTACCCCCAACCTTCCATTCTGCTGAGGCCATTCTCTCCTGCGCCCCGATTTGCGTGGTCGGCAGCGTCCACTAGGCTTAGTCCACAGCAGTCATCAACAACAAAGGTGTGGGTATGAGCCAGGTCGATTCAAACGCAGGGACCAGTGACATTCTGGTCAGCTTTCGTGGAGTGCAGAAAAGCTACGACGGCGAGAACCTGATCGTCAAAGACCTCAACCTGGAAATTCGCAAAGGCGAATTCCTCACCCTGCTCGGGCCGTCCGGCTCCGGCAAGACCACCAGCCTGATGATGCTCGCCGGTTTCGAAACACCGACCGCAGGCGAAATCCAGCTGGCCGGGCGTTCCATCAACAACGTGCCGCCGCATAAGCGTGACATCGGCATGGTGTTCCAGAACTACGCGTTGTTCCCGCACATGACGGTCGCCGAGAACCTCGCGTTCCCGCTGACCGTGCGCGGCTTGAACAAGAGCGACGTCAGTGACCGGGTCAAGCGTGTCCTGAGCATGGTGCAACTCGACACCTTCGCCCAGCGTTATCCGGCCCAACTGTCCGGCGGTCAGCAGCAGCGTGTGGCGTTGGCCCGGGCGCTGGTGTTCGAGCCGCAGCTGGTGCTGATGGACGAACCCCTCGGTGCACTCGACAAGCAACTGCGCGAACACATGCAGATGGAAATCAAGCACCTGCACCAGCGTTTGGGCGTGACCGTGGTCTACGTGACCCACGACCAGGGCGAAGCCCTGACCATGTCCGACCGTGTGGCGGTGTTCCACCAGGGCGAGATCCAGCAGATCGCCGCGCCGCGCACCCTTTACGAAGAGCCAAAAAATACCTTCGTCGCCAACTTCATCGGTGAGAACAACCGCCTCAATGGCCGCTTGCACAGCCATACCGGCGACCGCTGCATTGTGGAACTTGGCCGAGGGGAAAAAGTTGAAGCCCTGGCCGTCAACGTCGGCAAGACCGGCGAACCCGTCACGCTATCGATTCGCCCGGAACGCGTGAGCCTCAATGGTTCCAGCGAGTCCTGCGTCAACCGCTTCTCAGGGAGGGTGGCGGAATTCATCTATCTGGGCGACCACGTCCGGGTTCGCCTGGAAGTCTGCGGCAAGACCGACTTCTTTGTGAAACAACCGATTGCCGAGCTCGATCCCGCGCTCGCGGTCGGCGACGTGGTACCGCTTGGCTGGCAGGTCGAACACGTTCGCGCGCTCGACCCACTTCTAGAGGCGCATTGATCGCCCCCCTGCTTCAACAACACCCAACCCTGCACGTGGAGAGAACAATAAATGTTGAGATCCCTGAAATTCACCGCTTTGGTCATGGGCATGATCGGCGCGGCGCACGCGATGGCGGCGGGCCCGGACCTGACCGTGGTGTCCTTTGGCGGAGCGAACAAGGCTGCGCAGGTCAAAGCCTTCTACGCACCGTGGGAAGCGGCAGGCAACGGCAAGATCGTGGCGGGCGAGTACAACGGCGAGATGGCCAAGGTCAAAGCCATGGTCGACACCAAGAGCGTGTCCTGGGACCTGGTAGAAGTTGAATCGCCAGAACTGTCCCGTGGTTGCGACGAAGACATGTTCGAGCAACTTGATCCGAAGCTGTTCGGCAAGTCCGAAGACTACGTCAAAGGCGCTATCCAGCCTTGCGGCGTGGGCTTCTTCGTGTGGTCGACCGTGTTGGCCTACAACGCCGACAAGCTGGCCTCCGCGCCAACCAGTTGGGTGGATTTCTGGGACACCAAGAAGTTCCCGGGCAAACGCGGCCTGCGTAAGGGCGCCAAGTACACCCTGGAATTCGCGCTGATGGCTGATGGCGTTGCGCCCAAAGACGTCTACAAAGTACTGGCCGGCAAGGATGGTCAGGACCGCGCGTTCAAGAAACTCGATGAGCTGAAACCAAGCATTCAGTGGTGGGAAGCCGGCGCACAACCGCCGCAATACCTCGCTTCCGGTGACGTGGTCATGAGCTCGGCCTACAACGGCCGGATCGCGGCCGTGCAGAAAGAAAGCAACCTGAAAGTGGTGTGGAACGGCGGCATCTACGACTTCGACGCATGGGCCATTCCAAAAGGTCTGGACGCCAAGCGCGCCGAAGCGGCGAAGAAATTCATCGCCTTCTCGGTACAGCCGCAGCAGCAGAAGACCTACTCGGAAAACATCGCCTACGGTCCGGCCAATATCCAGGCAGTACCGTTGCTGGCCAAGGATGTCCTGAAAGACATGCCGACCACCCCGGAAAACATCGCCAACCAGGTGCAGATCGACGTCAGCTTCTGGGCTGACAACGGCGAGCAACTGGAACAGCGCTTCAATTCCTGGGCTGCGAAGTAAGCCCACCCGAGGGCTTACCCACCCCTGTAGGAGCGAGGCTTGCCCGCGAAGGCGGCGTGTCAGTCGACGTCAATGTTGAATGTGCAGACGCTTTCGCGGGCAAGCCTCGCTCCTACAGGGGGATGTATCGCTAACAAGAACAGAGGTGGCCTGCCTGCCTCTGTAACGATCAAAGATTTCCGGAGTACGCCATGGCCACCGCCATTCCCCTGAACGCGGGCACTGACCCCACCTTGAAGCAGCGGCTCAAGCACGCCGAGCGGATCAACCGCTGGAAAGCACAAGCCTTGATCGCGCCATTGGTGCTGTTTCTGTTGCTGGTGTTCCTGGTGCCGATCGTGGCGCTGCTCTACAAAAGCGTGGGTAACCCGGAAGTGGTCGGCGGCATGCCGCGCACCGTGGCGGCCATCGCCAGTTGGGACGGCCGAGGCCTGCCCGCTGAACCGGTTTACAAGGCGGCCAGCGAAGACCTCGCTGAAGCCCGCAAGAATCAGACGTTGGGCGACTTGTCCAAGCGCTTGAACATGGAGTTGGCCGGCTACCGCAGCCTGCTGACCAAAACCGCCCGCGCCTTGCCGTTTGCCACAGAGCCGGCCTCTTATAAAGAAGCGCTGGAAGGGCTCGACGAGCGTTGGGGCGACCCGGCCTACTGGCAAGCCGTACGCCGTAACACCAGCAGCATCACACCGTATTACCTGCTGGCGGCCGTCGATCATCGCATCGACGATCTCGGCGAAGTGGCCCCAGCCACCCCGGACCAGGCGATCTACCTCGACATCTTCGCCCGCACCTTCTGGATGGGCCTGATCATCACCGCCATCTGCCTGGTGCTGGCCTATCCGTTGGCTTACCTGCTGGCGAACCTGCCATCTCGGCAAAGCAACCTGCTGATGATTCTGGTGCTGCTGCCGTTCTGGACCTCGATCCTGGTGCGAGTGGCGGCGTGGATCGTGTTGCTGCAATCGGGCGGGCTGATCAACAGCGGCCTGATGGCGATGGGCATCATCGATAAGCCGCTGGAGCTGGTGTTCAACCGCACCGGGGTCTACATCTCGATGGTGCACATCTTGCTGCCGTTCATGATTCTGCCGATCTACAGCGTGATGAAAGGCATCTCGCCGACCTACATGCGCGCCGCGATTTCCCTCGGCTGCCACCCGTTCGCCAGTTTCTGGCGGGTGTACTTCCCGCAGACCTATGCCGGCGTCGGCGCCGGGTGCCTGTTGGTGTTCATCCTCGCGATTGGCTACTACATCACCCCGGCGTTGCTGGGCAGTCCGAACGACCAGATGGTCAGTTACTTCGTCGCCTTCTACACCAACACCAGCATCAACTGGGGCATGGCGACCGCGCTCGGTGGGCTGCTGCTATTGGCGACCGTGGTGCTTTATCTGATTTACAGCTGGCTGGTGGGCGCCAGTCGCCTGCGCCTGAGCTAAGGGGAGAACGAAATGCTGAGTCCTTATATGTCGCCCATTGAACGGGTGTGGTTCTACAGCTTGCGGATTCTCTGCGGCTTGATTCTGTTGTTCCTGATTCTGCCGGTGCTGGTGATCATTCCGCTGTCGTTCAACTCCGGGAGTTTTCTGGTGTACCCGCTGCAGGGTTTCTCGCTGCAGTGGTATCACGATTTCTTCGCCTCGGCCGAATGGATGCGCGCCTTGAAGAACAGCATCATCGTCGCCCCGGCGGCCACGGTGCTGGCGATGATCTTCGGTACGCTGGCGGCGATTGGCCTGACCCGTGGCGACTTCCCGGGCAAGCCGCTGGTGATGGCACTGGTGATTTCGCCGATGGTGGTGCCGGTGGTGATCATCGGTGTCGCCAGTTATCTGTTCTTCGCGCCGTTGGGGCTGGGCAACAGCTTCTTCTCGCTGATCGTGGTGCATGCGGTGTTGGGTGTGCCGTTTGTAATCATCACCGTGTCGGCGACGTTGCAAGGGTTTAACCACAACCTGGTGCGCGCCGCTGCCAGCCTCGGTGCTTCGCCGCTGACGGCGTTCCGTCGAGTGACCTTGCCGCTGATCGCGCCTGGGGTGATTTCCGGTGCGCTGTTTGCGTTCGCCACGTCGTTCGATGAAGTGGTCGTGACGCTGTTCCTCGCCGGTCCGGAACAAGCGACCTTGCCACGGCAGATGTTCAGCGGCATCCGCGAAAACCTCAGCCCGACCATCGCCGCCGCCGCGACGCTGCTGATCGCCTTCTCGGTGATCCTGCTGCTGACCCTGGAATGGCTGCGCGGGCGCAGCGAGAAACTGCGCACCGCCCAGGTCTGACGGCTCACACCATCCCCTGTGGGAGCGAGCCTGCTCGCGATAGCGACCTGACATTCAACATTGATGTTGACTGTCACACCGCCATCGCGAGCAGGCTCGCTCCCACAGTTGTTTTGTGGTGGTTTCGGGATCGTTGGTCATTCACACCCTGAATAGCAGACAAACCCCAATCCCCAGCTACTATTGTGCCCAGCTCCCCTATCTATAAGAGGCTGCGCACATGAGTCTTTCCTCTTTCAAAATCGCTCACAAACTGATCACCGGCGCAGGTGCCATCGAGCAACTGGCCGCCGAGCTGACGCGGCTGGACATCGACAACCCGCTGATCGTCACCGACGCGGCACTGGTCAAGTCCGGCACGGTAGAGCTGGCGCTGGCGCAGCTGGGGGATCGGACCTACGAGATTTTCGACCGTGTGCTGCCGGACCCGGAAATCGCCATCGTCGAAGACTGCATGCGGGTTTACCGCGAAGGCGGGCATGACGGGCTGATCGGCCTGGGCGGTGGCAGTGCGATCGACATCGCCAAGAGCGTCGCGGCGTATGCCGGTTACCACGGGGCGCTGGAGGATTTGTTCGGCATCGATCAGGTACCGCGCAAAGGCCCGCCGCTGATCGCCATCCCGACCACCGCCGGCACCGGCTCGGAAGTCACCAACGTGGCGATCCTCTCCGACAAGGTCGCGCAGCTGAAGAAAGGCATCGTCAGCGACTATCTATTACCGGACGTGGCGCTGGTCAGCCCGCAAATGACCCTGACCTGTCCGCGCAGCGTCACGGCCGCCAGTGGCGTCGATGCGCTGGTGCATGCCATCGAATCCTACCTGTCTTTGAATGCCTCGCCGATTACCGATGCCCTGGCCATCGGCGCCATCAAACTGATCGCCAAGGCGTTGCCCAAGGCCTACGCCAATCCGTCCAACCTGCAGGCCCGCGAAGACATGGCCACCGCCAGCCTGATGGCCGGCATGGCGTTCGGCAATGCCGGGGTCGGCGCGGTGCACGCGCTGGCCTATCCGCTGGGCGGGCGCTTCAACATTGCCCACGGCGTCAGCAACGCTTTGCTGCTGCCGTATGTGATGACCTGGAACAAAATGGCCTGCGTGGAGCGCATGCAGGATATCGCCGAGGCCATGGGGGTGAAGACCGCTCATCTGAGCGCCAATCAAGCGGCCGATAAGGCGGTGGAGGCGATGACCGAGTTGTGCGCGGCGGTGGAAATCCCGCCGGGCCTGCGCAGCTTCGGCGTTCCAGAAGACGCCATTCCGGCCATGGCTGTGGAAGCGGCGGGAATTGAGCGCCTGATGCGCAACAATCCGCGCAAACTGAGTGCGGTCGATATCGAGAAGATCTACCGAGCGGCTTACTGATCATCGCAGTCACGGTGCGCGCGCCAAAGCATGCGGTATACAATGCGCGCCATCGTGATTCTGCTCAAAAAAGGTGCGTCATGCAGCCCTTCGTCATTGCTCCGTCGATTCTCTCCGCCGACTTCGCCCGCCTGGGTGAAGAAGTGGACAACGTCCTGGCCGCCGGTGCCGACTTCGTGCACTTCGATGTCATGGACAACCACTACGTGCCGAACCTGACCATCGGCCCGATGGTCTGCGCCGCGCTGCGCAAGTATGGCGTGACCGCGCCGATCGACGCGCACCTGATGGTCAGCCCGGTGGATCGCATCGTCGGTGACTTCATCGAAGCCGGCGCGACCTACATCACCTTCCACCCGGAAGCCACGCAACACGTCGATCGTTCCCTGCAACTGATCCGCGAAGGCGGCTGCAAGTCGGGCCTGGTGTTCAACCCGGCGACCCCGCTGGACGTGCTCAAGTACGTAATGGACAAGGTCGACATGATCCTGCTGATGAGCGTCAATCCGGGCTTCGGCGGGCAGAAGTTCATTCCCGGCACCCTCGATAAGCTGCGCGAAGCGCGAGCGCTGATCGATGCTTCCGGCCGTGACATTCGTCTGGAAATCGACGGCGGCGTGAACGTGAACAACATTCGCGAAATCGCGGCCGCTGGCGCCGACACGTTCGTCGCCGGCTCGGCGATCTTCAATGCACCGAACTACCAAGAGGTGATTGAAAAGATGCGTTCCGAACTGGCGTTGGCTCGTCCATGAGTGGCTTTGAGCAACTGTTCCCGGGGCGTCTGCCGCGGCTGGTGATGTTCGATCTGGATGGCACTCTGGTCGATTCGGTCCCCGACCTCGCGGCGGCTGTGGATAACATGCTGCTCAAACTCGGCCGCAAGCCTGCCGGCATCGAATCGGTGCGCGATTGGGTCGGTAATGGCGTGCAGATGCTGGTGCGCCGGGCGCTGGCCAACCATATCGACGCCAAGGATGTCGATGATGTCGAGGCCGAGTATGCCCTGGAATTGTTCAACGGCTTTTATGAGGATGGGCACGAACTGACCGTGGTCTATCCCGGCGTGCGTGACACCCTGAAATGGCTGCACAAACAGGGCGTCGAGATGGCGCTGATCACCAACAAGCCGGAACGCTTCGTCGCGCCGCTGCTGGATCAGATGAAGATCGGCCGTTACTTCAAATGGATCATCGGCGGCGACACCCTGCCACAGAAGAAACCGGACCCGGCCGCGCTGTTTTTCGTGATGAAAATGGCCAACATTCCGGCCTCGCAATCGTTGTTCGTCGGTGACTCGCGCAGCGATGTGCTGGCGGCGAAAGCGGCGGGGGTCAAGTGCGTGGCGCTCAGCTACGGCTATAACCACGGCCGACCGATTGCCGAAGAGTCGCCGGCGCTGGTGATCGACGATCTGCGCAAGCTAATTCGCGGTTGCCTGGATCCGGCCGCTGAGATAACGTTGGCCGACGCTGTTCAACCCCCTTCTGGAAACGCCATCGTGGTGGTCACTCGCAAACTCTGGATGAAAGTCATCAAGGCCCTGGCCCGTTGGCGTTGGCGCGCCTGACTTGTTCCTGGCCGGCGTACCGGCGCGTTTGCATACCTGACTGATAGACCCTCAAGCCACGAGGCTACCCCATGATCCGCGAAGAATTCCTGCGTTTGGCCGCTGCCGGCTACAACCGCATCCCGCTTGCCTGCGAAACCCTGGCCGACTTCGACACGCCGCTGTCGATCTACCTGAAACTGGCCGACGAGCCCAACTCCTACCTGCTGGAATCGGTGCAGGGCGGCGAGAAATGGGGCCGTTACTCGATCATCGGCCTGCCGTGCCGCACCGTGTTGCGCGTGCATGATCACCAGGTGAGCGTGACCCACGACGGCATCGAGATTGAAAGCCACGAAGCCGAAGATCCACTGGCCTTCGTCGAAGCATTCAAAGCCCGCTACAACGTGCCGACGATCCCCGGCCTGCCGCGTTTCAACGGTGGTCTGGTGGGTTACTTCGGTTACGACTGCGTGCGCTATGTGGAAAAACGCCTGGGCAAGTGCCCGAATCCCGATCCGCTGGGCGTGCCGGACATTCTGCTGATGGTTTCCGACGCGGTGGTGGTGTTCGACAACCTCGCTGGCAAGATGCACGCGATTGTCCTGGCTGATCCCTCGCAGGCCGATGCGTTCGAGCAAGGTCAGGCACGGCTGGAAGAGCTGCTGGAGAAACTCCGCCAGCCGATCACCCCGCGCCGTGGCCTGGACTTCAGCAAGCAGCAATCCGCTGATCCGGTGTTCCGCTCCAGTTTCACCCAGGGCGATTACGAAAAAGCCGTCGACACCATCAAGGAATACATCCTGGCCGGTGACTGCATGCAGGTCGTCCCGTCCCAGCGCATGTCGATCGACTTCAAGGCGGCACCGATCGATCTGTACCGGGCGCTGCGCTGCTTCAATCCGACGCCTTACATGTACTTCTTCAACTTCGGCGACTTCCATGTCGTCGGCAGTTCGCCGGAAGTGCTGGTGCGGGTCGAAGACAACTTGATCACCGTGCGCCCGATTGCCGGTACTCGCCCACGCGGGGCCAACGAAGAAGCTGACCTGGCACTGGAAAAAGACCTGCTGTCCGACGACAAGGAAATCGCCGAGCACTTGATGCTGATTGACCTGGGTCGTAACGACACGGGGCGTGTTTCGGAAATCGGTTCGGTAAAACTCACCGAGAAGATGGTCATCGAGCGTTATTCCAACGTGATGCACATCGTGTCCAACGTGACCGGCCAATTGAAAGCCGGGCTGACGGCGATGGACGCTCTGCGGGCGATCCTGCCGGCGGGCACCTTGTCGGGCGCACCGAAGATCCGCGCGATGGAAATCATCGACGAACTGGAGCCGGTCAAGCGGGGCGTCTACGGCGGCGCGGTCGGTTACTTCGCCTGGAACGGCAACATGGACACTGCCATCGCGATCCGCACCGCAGTGATCAAGAACGGCGAACTGCATGTGCAGGCCGGTGGCGGCATCGTTGCCGACTCGGTGCCGGCGCTGGAATGGGAAGAAACCCTGAACAAGCGCCGCGCCATGTTCCGCGCCGTAGCCCTGGCCGAACAAACCCCGGAAAGCTGAGTTCACCGCATCGCTTTTTGTAGGAGCAAGGCTTGCCCGCGAAGAGGCCGGTACAGCCAACATTGATGTTGTCTGATCCACCGCTTTCGCGAGCAGGCTCGCTCCCACAAGGATCTCACCAGCATAAAAAAAACGCGGCGCCGGTGAGGGCTCCGCGTTTTTTTGTGCCTGTGTTTTGCCGAATCAGAAGTCCAACGCAACCCCAACCGTCACCCCTTGCTGGGTAAAGTCATCGTCTTTACGAAACGTGTACCCGCCACGCAGCGCCAGGTCGGCCGTCAATTTGTGGCTGACCCCCAGGCTCACGCGATTCAGGTGGCTTTGCGGTGTATACCCATCAAGCGTGAAGTCGAGGGACGGCAGACTATTGAGGGCAATGTTCACCTTCTGCACGTCATCTTCATACTCACGCTCGTAGGCATATTCGCCAAACACTTGAGTCTGCGGGGTGATCTGGAATTTACCCTGGAGCCCGACCCCAAGACGTTTTGAATCGCGCTTCTGATCATCAAAAGTCAAGGCCGTGGAACGGTTGTCGTTTTCCGAGTAACCATCGACTTCCACCTTCGCGTAATCAGCACTGATGAACGGCGACAGGTGCCACTCGCTGCCCGGCTGCGCAATGTCGTAGCCGACCCGTGTGCTGAAGGCCCAGAGATAGCCATCGGTATCACCTTTTTCCGCACCTTCGCTGGCACCCAGGTCGAATTTGCGTTTGAGGTTGTCATAGTCCAGCTTGCCACCGGTCAACGCGGCATCAGCCCAAAAGCGGTTCTGCTGGAACTGGGCAAAGAGAGTCGCCAGGTAGCTGTTGAGTTTGTAGTCCGAATCGTTACTGCCGGCCTCTAGATTCTGACGATAGAAGCCTGCCGCCACACCGACACGCCAGGCCTCATTGAGGCGATAGCTGCCACCGATATTCAGGTTGTAGCCGCTGCCATCAGCGCTGGCGCCGCTGCTTTGGCTATCGACATCGAGGTGCTGACCGCCGCCGGCGACAATCGCGCGCCATTGGCCGACCGCTTGCCAGTTCTCCCAGTCCGATTGCCATTGGCTGCGCAATTCATCCTGATGCGCGCGTAACGTGGCGTGGGCCATTTCCGGCAACAACGTCAGTTCCCAAGGCGCCGCCAGCAGGGAATAGGCGTAGTCGGAAATCAGCTTTTGCCCGGTTTCCGTCGGGTGAACGCCATCGTTATAGATCAGCTTGGTCGGATCTGGAGTCGCACTGTTGATGCCATAAGTGGCGTTCTCGTTGCAGCCGTTACCGCTGAAGCACGTCGCGGTCAGATTCTGGCCGATGCCCAAGCCGAATCGCGCCGGGTCGGCGAAGGTTTCCTGCAACAGCAAAGGAATGTTCAGCGGGATGATTTCGGCTTCGATCCCTGCGAGACGGGTCACCAATTGCCGGTTGAACGCGCTGCTCAGTTGTGAGGTGGCATTTTGCAGGGGAGTGCCATTGATGGCCGGCGTCAGGCCCAGGTCGGGCAGCAGCCACACCATGATGTACCGGGCACCGGCGGTCTGCAGGACCTGGACGCTGTCCGCCAGGCGGTCCGCAGCGGCATTTGCCTGGGCACCACTTTGCACACGTCCCTGAAGAAAGTCGTTGCCGCCCCCGGAGAGGTAATACAGCGCGTTCGGGTCGGCACTGAAGTTGTTTGTCGGCAGATAACCCGCGCGTATACGTTCACCCGTGGCGGACACGGTGGTGATCGACGTGAGGATCTGGTCGGTGCGATAGCCGCCAACCGCCCAATTGTTGCCGTCCGGCAGGCCTTGGCCGGCGCGCGCTGCCGAGGTCGACGCGGCTGTCTCGTCCGCTGAAAATCCGAGTCGCCCGCCCAGCAATTGTGTCGAGTTGGCGGAATAGACTTCGCCGCTGCCATCCTGGTAAACAGGCCCGGTCCGGTTGGTGAAACGCAACGTCGACCCGGGCGGGCCGCCCGTATCGGTAAACTGCCCGGCATCGTTGAGGCTGTCGCCGAAGACAATGAAGTTCGAGTAGGGATTGGGCGCCGCGATCGCCTGGGCGCAGGCCATGGCGAGCAAGCAGCCGGCAAGCGGTACATACAACGTCTGTTTGATCATGAGCAAGTCCGTTTGATTATTGTTTTAGTGAACGAAACGACGGTGCCAGAAAATATAGAGCCAGTTGCCGTTCGGCGCGAACTTGTCGATTGTTTCACGCGCTTGTATCGCGCCATATTGCACGCCCTGCCCAGCTAAGCTACTGTGCCAAGACGTTTAAATGAGACCTTCCCCGTGTTGATCGTCAGCAAACTTCTGGATCAAGTCATCAAGGCACACGCCCGTTGGCGTTGGCGCGCCTGAATCCTTCTGCCGGCCCGGCCGGATCTTTACCGCTTTGCCTTCTTTACCCGTAATACCCACCGCTTTGCTGCGCGATCCCTGCGACTGACAAAGCGCAGGACGCTGCGGGTAAATCATTCGAAGGCTGTCTTAAAGTCAGTGAATTCAAGAGGTTCATAACGCCATGTTGCTGATGATCGATAACTACGACTCTTTTACCTACAACGTTGTGCAGTACCTGGGTGAGCTAGGCTCCCAGGTCAAAGTCGTGCGCAACGATGAACTCACCATTGCCGAAATCGAAGCCCTCAATCCTGAGCGCATCGTCGTTTCCCCGGGTCCTTGCACCCCGAATGAAGCCGGCGTCTCGATTGACGTGATCAAGCACTTTGGCGGCAAGCTGCCGATCCTGGGTGTCTGCCTAGGTCACCAGTCCATCGGCCAGGCCTTTGGCGGCGATGTGGTTCGCGCCCGTCAGGTCATGCATGGCAAGACCAGCCCGGTGTTCCACGAAGACAAGGGCGTTTTCGAAGGCTTGAATCATCCGCTCACGGTTACGCGCTACCACTCTTTGATCGTCAAGCGCGAAACTCTGCCCGACTGCCTGGAGCTGACCGCCTGGACCCAGCTCGAAGACGGCTCGGTCGACGAGATCATGGGCCTGCGCCACAAGACATTGAACATCGAGGGCGTACAGTTTCACCCTGAGTCGATCCTGACCGAACAGGGCCACGAACTGTTTGCCAACTTCCTCAAACAAACCGGCGGCACGCGCTAAGGACTTATCATGAACATCAAGACAGCCCTGAGCCGTATCGTCGACCACCTTGACCTCAGCACCGAAGAAATGCGCGATGTGATGCGCGAAATCATGACCGGGCAATGCACGGATGCGCAGATCGGCGCGTTCATGATGGCCATGCGCATGAAGAGCGAAAGCATCGACGAGATCGTCGGCGCCGTGTCGGTCATGCGCGAGCTGGCGGACAAGGTCGAACTCAAGACCCTCGACGGCGTTGTCGACGTGGTCGGCACCGGTGGTGACGGTGCCAATATCTTCAACGTGTCGACCGCTTCCTCGTTCGTGGTCGCAGCAGCGGGATGCACCGTCGCCAAGCACGGTAACCGTGCGGTCTCGGGCAAAAGCGGCAGCGCCGACTTGCTGGAGGCGGCGGGTATCTACCTGAACCTGACCCCGGTTCAAGTGGCTCGCTGCATCGACAATGTCGGCATTGGTTTCATGTTCGCCCAGACCCACCACAGTGCGATGAAGCATGCCGCCGGCCCGCGCAAGGAGCTTGGCCTGCGCACCTTGTTCAACATGCTCGGCCCGCTTACGAATCCGGCCGGTGTGAAGCATCAGGTGGTGGGTGTGTTCAGCCAGGCGTTGTGCCGGCCATTGGCCGAAGTCTTGCAGCGTCTGGGCAGCAAACACGTGCTGGTGGTGCATTCGAAGGATGGCCTGGACGAGTTCAGCCTGGCGGCACCGACCTTTGTCGCGGAACTGAAGAACGATCAGGTCACCGAGTATTGGGTCGAGCCGGAAGACCTGGGCATGAAGAGCCAGAGCCTGCACGGTCTGGCAGTGGACAGCCCGGCGGCCTCCCTTGAGCTGATCCGCGATGCCCTGGGCAAGCGCAAGACCGAGAACGGCCAGAAAGCTGCAGAAATGATCATGCTCAATGCCGGTGCCGCACTGTATGCCGCTGACCATGCAACAAGTTTGAAAGAGGGCGTTGCCCTGGCGCACGACGCGCTGCACACCGGCCTCGCTCGGGAGAAACTCGAGGAGCTGGGTGCATTTACCGCGGTATTTCGAGTGGAGAATGAGGGATGAGTGTACCGACGGTTCTGGAAAACATTCTGGCCCGCAAAGTCCAGGAAGTTGCCGAGCGCAGTGCTCGTGTGAGCCTCGCCGAGCTGGAAAGTCTGGCCAAGGCGGCCGATGCACCCCGTGGATTTGCCCAGGCACTGATCGCTCAGGCCAAGTTGAAGCAGCCGGCGGTCATTGCTGAAATCAAGAAAGCTTCGCCGAGCAAAGGCGTGATTCGCGAGAACTTCGTGCCGGCGGATATTGCCAGGAGTTACGAGAAGGGCGGTGCGACCTGCCTCTCGGTGCTCACCGATATCGATTACTTCCAGGGCGCCGATGCATATCTGCAGCAGGCTCGTGCGGCGTGCAACCTGCCGGTGATCCGCAAGGACTTCATGATCGATCCGTACCAGATCGTCGAAGCCCGCGCGTTGGGCGCCGATTGCGTGCTGTTGATCGTCTCCGCACTGGACGACGTGAAAATGGCCGAGCTGGCGGCCGTGGCCAAAAGCGTTGGTCTCGATGTGCTGGTGGAAGTCCACGACGGTGACGAACTGGAGCGGGCCTTGAAAACCCTCGACACCCCATTGGTGGGTGTCAACAACCGCAACCTGCACACCTTCGACGTCAGCCTGGAAACCACGCTTGACCTGTTGCCGCGCATTCCGCGTGATCGTTTGGTGATCACCGAAAGTGGCATCCTCAATCGTGCCGATGTCGAGCTGATGGAAATCAGCGACGTGTACGCATTCCTGGTCGGCGAAGCCTTCATGCGCGCCGAAAGCCCAGGCACCGAGTTGCAGCGTTTGTTCTTTCCGGAGCGTGGCACTGCGGTGAGCGGTTCTACACTCGACTGAGTTCAGCCAGGCGACCGAGGCGCGCCCTTCGCGAGCAAGCCCGCTCCCACATTTGATCGGCGTTGTGTGGGTGAGCGCGGACTAATGGGGGAGCGGGCTTGCTCGCGAAGGCGGCATAAGAAACACCACAGGCTGGAAACCTTACGGATTACTTTATGATCCCAACCTCTCTGACCGTCGAAGCCGGCCTGCTTGCCGAACAGGATCTGCTCGCCCATGTCTGCACCGGCGATTCCGAGTTCGGTCTGCTGTTCTGGCAGCCCAGCGATCGGGCACTGGTCATGCCTCGCCGTTTGAATCGATTGCCCGGTTTCGAACACGCCTGCGAAGTCTCCGCCGCTGCCGGTTGGCCGGTACTGCTGCGCGAAACCGGCGGTGAACCGGTGCCACAATCGGCCGCTACGATCAACATCGCCCTGGTCTACGCACCACCCCGCAGCGAAGGTGATCAGAACCGGATCGAAACCGGCTACCGCCGACTCTGCGACCCGATCTGTCAGCTGCTTGATGAATTGGGAGGCGTTTCATCGTTGGGCGAAATTGACGGTGCGTTCTGCGACGGTCGTTTCAACGTCAACCTCGACGGCCGCAAAATGGTAGGCACCGCTCAGCGCTGGCGCCAGAGCAAGGGTGGCTCGCGTCCGGTAGGCTTGGTGCACGGGGCGTTGTTGCTGGATAACGAACGTGAGTCGATGGTAGCGGCGGTCAACCGCTTCAATGAGGCCTGCGGTCTGGAGCAACGGGTGCGCGCCGAAAGCCACATTGCCCTGCATGAAAAATTCGCCGCGCCTGACGCGCTGCAACGTCTCGATGCACTCTACCGGCAAATGCTGGCGCAGATGTTCAGCAGCTAAGTTTGCGAACTTAGCGCGTACCGAAGACCACCATGGTCTTGCCTTTGACATCCACCAGGTTGCGTTCTTCCAGATCCTTGAGCACGCGACCGACCATCTCCCGTGAACAACCGACAATCCGCCCGATTTCCTGACGGGTCACTTTGATCTGCATGCCGTCGGGGTGGGTCATGGCGTCTGGCTGTTTGCACAGTTCCAGCAGGCAGCGGGCGACGCGACCGGTCACATCGAAGAACGCCAGATCGCCTACCTTGCGGGTGGTATTGCGCAGGCGCTGTGCGATTTGTCCGCTCAGCACGTAAAGAATGTCCGGATCTTGTTGGGACAGTTCGCGGAATTTCGCGTAGCTGATTTCCGCGACTTCGCATTCGATCTTCGCGCGAACCCAGGCGCTGCGCTCCTGTTCCAGGCCGGCCTGTTCAAACAGGCCCAACTCGCCGAAAAAGTCCCCGGTGTTCAGGTAGGCGATGATCATTTCGCGACCATCGTCATCCTCGATCAGGATCGTAACCGAGCCTTTGATGATGAAGAACAGCGTTTCCGAGCGGTCGCCGGCACAAATGATGTTGCTCTTGGCCGCGTAGCGACGGCGCTGGCAATGCATCAATAGTTTGTCGAGGTTCTTGATTTTGGGGGTGGGGGCAATAGCAACCATGGTTGTATCCCGAAAAGACTGCACGGTGTGTTTGGTTTTTTTGTAGGCGCTGACGAAGCCTGTGATCTTCTTATGGCTACAAAGCTGGCTATGCGCCAGCGAATTGGCGCCAGCTTAACAGACGCTTCCTGCAATATTCGAGAATTTACCTACAGCGCGGATGGTTATGTCCTAGGAAGGCGAGCGCTGTCAATCAAGGGGCCTGTGCTAAGCTGGCGACCCTTTTTTATACAGTGGAGTCTGGCGATGAAGGCACGCATCCAATGGGCTGGCGAAGCCATGTTCCTCGGCGAATCCGGCAGCGGTCATGTCGTGGTCATGGACGGTCCGCCCGAGGCCGGCGGTCGCAACCTGGGTGTCCGGCCGATGGAAATGCTCCTGCTGGGTGTCGGCGGTTGCAGCAATTTTGACGTGGTCAGCATCCTCAAGAAATCCCGCCAGGCCGTCGAGAGCTGCGAAGCTTTCCTTGAAGCCGAGCGTGCGACTGAAGACCCGAAAGTCTTCACCAAGATCCACATGCGCTTCGTGGTCAAGGGCCGAGGCTTGAAAGAAGCCCAGGTCAAACGCGCCATCGAGCTGTCCGCCGAGAAGTATTGCTCGGCCTCGATCATGCTCGGTGCGGCCGGTGTCGAGATCACCCACGACTACGAGATCATCGAACTGGGTTGAATCGACCACGAGCACAAAAAAAGGCGACTACCTCACGGCAGTCGCCTTTTTATTGGCCTTGTTGTAGGAGCAAGCTTGTTCCTACAGGTCAGATCAGATCCGATAAGTACTCTTGGTCATCACCTTGGCCATCAGGCTCATGCCGAACTTCACCGGAGCCGGGAAGCGGAAGCCGCCAGCCTCCAGCGCGCTTTCAGCGTGATGTTCTTCATCGATGCGCATCTGTTCAAGGATTGCCCGGGATTTTTCGTCCTCGGCCGGCAGTTGTTCAAGGTGTTCGTTCAAGTGTTTGCACACCTGATGCTCAGTGGCAGCAACGAAGCCCAGGCTGACTTTGTCGCTGATCAAGCCGGCGACTGCGCCAATCCCGAACGACATGCCATAGAACAGCGGATTGAGAATGCTGGTGTGGCTGCCCAGCTGATGGATGCGTTGTTCGCACCAGACCAAGTGGTCGATTTCTTCTTCGGCGGCGTGTTCCATGGCGGCGCGCACTTGCGGCAGCTTCGCGGTCAGGGCCTGGCCCTGATACAACGCCTGGGCGCAGACTTCACCGGTATGGTTGATGCGCATCAGACCGGCAACGTGCCGGGTGTCTTCGTCGCTCATTTGTGCATCCGGCTGCACGATCGCGGGGGACGGACGGTATGGCTGGCCACTGGAAGGCAGCAAAGTACGCATCGCGGCATCGGCTTGCAGCAGAAGACGGTCAATCGGCGAGTAGTGACGTTGGGTAGTCATGCTGACCTCCGGGAAGAATCTCGGCGGCCAGTTTAACCCAATCGGCCGGGGAAGGTTTGCGTTGGGTCACGGGATAACACCGCGATCTGTAGGAGCGAGGCTTGCCCGCGAAAGGGGCGACGCGGTCATTCGGAATGACCTCGTTATCGTTCTTCGCGGGCAAGCCTCGCTCCTACAGGGCTGCGTGATAATCAGCCCGGCGGCCAATGCATCTGACGCTGACCCAGCACGTGCATATGAATGTGATAAACGGTCTGCCCGCCCAGCTCATTGCAGTTCATGACCACGCGGAAACCTTCCTCGCAACCCAATTCCAAGGCCAGACGCTGGGCGGTGAACAGGATGTGCCCGGCCAATGCCTTGTCTTCCTCGGTGAGGTCGTTAAGGGTGCGCACCGCTTTTTTCGGGATGACCAGAAAATGCACCGGCGCCTGTGGGTTGATGTCGTGGAAGGCCAGTACCTGGTCGTCCTCGTAAATGATCTTCGCCGGGATTTCCCGACTGATGATCTTGGTGAACAGAGTATCCACAGCTGTTTTCTCCGTTGTTTGGGCTGGCCTGAGTGTAACCATGGGTTATGCCCGAGCCCAGCCTTTTACCTTGAGGTTCGATCAGCGCGGGCAGTAGGCCTTGTTGACCATGCCGGCGATTGTCCGGGTCAGCCACCGCGAGCCCAGCCGAGGCAAGAAGGCGCGCCAGCGGTTGCGACGGCCCGGAATAATGATGGCGCGATTTTTCTCCAGGGCCCGCACGGTGTAGAGCGCGACTTCTTCAGGGCTCATGAGCATTTTGCTGTCGATCAATTTGCCCGTGTCCAACTGGGCGGTGCGAAAAAACGCCGTATGGGTCGGGCCGGGGCAGAGCACCGAGACCTTGACCGCGCACTTCTTCAGCTCGACCCGCAGCCCTTCGGAAAAGTGCAGCACATAAGCTTTGCTGGCGTAGTACGTGCTCATCCAGGGGCCAGGATGGAACGCCGCAACCGAGGCGACGTTCAGAATCTGCCCGCCGCCCTGCAACGCCATGCTGTTGCCGATGGCGTGACACAGGCGAGTGAGCGCCAGAATGTTCACTTCGATCAGGTCCTGCTCGGTCATCCAGTCCAGAGCCAGGAAGGGACCGCAGGTGCCGATGCCGGCGCAGTTGACCAGCAGATCGATCTGTCGGTCACCCTCTTCCAGCTCCAGCAGAAACCCGGACAGCCGCAACGGCTCGCTGAGGTCGCAGGCACGGAACAACACTTCCACGCCAAAACGTTGAGTCAGTTCAATCGCAATACTTTCCAGCTGATCACGCTGTCGGGCCACCAGGATCAGGCTGCGGCCGCGCCGGGCCAGCGCTTCGGCCATCGCCAGGCCGATGCCGCTGGAAGCGCCAGTGATCAGAGCGTAACGGGTCATGCAATTCTCCATCGCAACAGCTCCGCGCCGGCGACGCAGGTGTCACGGGCGGGGAGCGCTGTTCATTCTTTCGCAGAGTCTACAGGGGGCTGGGCTTCTTCGGCTGCATCGTCAGCGGAATTTGGCGCCTCCTCTGCCTCGGCGGCGGGCTCTACTTCGACTTCATCGGTAATCACTGAGCCACTTTCATAGCTGGTTTCGGCAGCGCTTTCGTACTCTTCCTGAATGGCAGTGATGCCTCCGGCCAGTGCTCCAAGGACGACGATGGCGACAAACACAATCCACAGCGACGACAACACCTTGACCGCTGTGCTGTTGGGCGGAGGTGGCGCACCGTACCGATTGGCGGTGGCGTTGCCCGGCACCACCATGATGACAAACGGGAAGAAGCTGCCCACGAATGGCACAAGGTTCAGCACCCAGAGCCAGCCGGACCAACCGATATCGTGTAGACGCTGGACGAAGAACTGAATACTGACGAACGCGAGCGCCACCACGAGGATAAAGACCACCAGGCCACCGAGAATCAGGCCTGCGGTCGAATCCGTACCGATAAGCGCCAAGCCAAAAACGGCAAGCACCGAGCCAACGGCTAGCGTCACCAGCGTCAGGGCCATGGTCCAGGCGAGAAAACGCAAGCGGCCGATACGGCCCTCGAAGCTGAATGCCTTGAGCGGAGCGAACTCCGGCAGCACTTCACCGACAGCCGCGCGCGGCGGCGCGTACGGTGATTCCGGATCGGTCGTCAGTGGAGCACTGGGAGGAATGTGTTCGTGAGCATCGGCCAGGTTCAGTTCGATCGAGGGTTCATTCTCGATTCGCGCATCGATGCCGGTTTTCGTCAGCGCCTGAAGGTAAGTCTGCGCGTCTGCCTGTGACAGGTCGCGCTTGAGTGTAACCGTCTTGCCGCTGAACAGCCGTTCGACGGCAGCCACTTCGCTTTTGTACAGCGCGGCGAGATTGAGCTTGGCCGTGGTGACGTCAACACCTGGCAACAGAGCGCCGTCGAACACGATCTTGAAACGGTTTTCGCTCATTGCGAGGCATCCTTGTCGCGAGTGCTGAATGGAGAATGTGGGGCGCTCGCAGTGTAAGGCCAGCCAGGTGCGGCTGGCCAAGCTTTCTCGTCAGCGCGGCCAGCGTTTCGGCAGCTGCGCCGCCAGTTCCAAAGCCTTGCGGTATTCGGCGTCCAGGCGTGCGACCAACTGATCGACACTCGGCAGATCGTCGATTTCGCCGACACCCTGGCCCGCGGACCACACGGTTTTCCAGGCTTTGGCTTCATCGCTGATAGGTTTGAGCTTGGAACCGAAGTTCACTTCACCCTTGCCTTGCAACGCGGCCATGTCGAAACCCGCTGCCTCCAGGCTCTGGCGCATGAAGCTCGCCGGCACGCCCGACACCGCTGGAGTATGGACGATGTCCGCCGCTCTGGCGGTCAGTAGCATCTCCTTGTAGGCGTCAGGTGCATGACTTTCAGTGGTGCCGATAAATCGTGTACCGAAGTAGGCCAGGTCCGCACCGAGCAGTTGCGCGGCGAGAATCTCGTGGCCGTGGTTCAGGCAGCCGGCCAGCAACAGGGTTTTGTCGAAGAACTGGCGAATCTCGGCAATCAGCGAGAACGGGCTCCAGGTCCCGGCGTGCCCACCCGCGCCGGCAGCCACGGCGATCAAACCGTCCACACCGGCCTCGGCGGCTTTCTCGGCATGACGACGGGTCGTCACGTCATGAAATACCAGGCCGCCATAGCTGTGAACTGCATCGACCAGTTCTTTCACCGCGCCGAGGCTGGTGATCACGATCGGCACTTTGTGTTCGATGCAGATATCCAGGTCCGCTTGCAGCCGCGGGTTGCTGTTGTGGACGATCAGGTTCACCGCGTACGGCGCGGGGTTCTCCAGTGTCGCCAACCCAGCTTCGATCTCTTCCAGCCAGGCCTTGAAGCCGCTGCTCTCGCGCTGGTTCAGCGCGGGGAAGCTGCCCACCACGCCATTGCGGCAGCAGGCGAGCACCAATTGCGGGTTGGAAATCAGGAACATCGGCGCCGCCACCACAGGCAGACGCAAACGTTGTTCGAGCAAAGCGGGCAGCGACATTGGAAGTACCCCGGTGAGTTGTGCTGATTGAAATTAGAACGGCCGAACCACGACCAGAATGACGATAGCCAGCAATATCAGAACCGGCACTTCATTGAACCAGCGATAAAAGACATGGCTGCGGGTGTTTTCGCCACGGGCAAAACGTTTTACCTGTGCGCCGCACATATGGTGGTAGCCGATCAGGATCACGACCAGGGTCAACTTGGCGTGAATCCACGCGCCTTGGCTGAATATGCTCGGGTTGAGGTAGATCAGTGCGATACCGAAGATCAGGGTGGCGATCATCGCCGGCCCCATGATGCCCCGGTACAACTTGCGCTCCATGAGGCTGAAGCGTTCCTTGCTGACGGTGTCCTCGCTTTGCGCGTGATAAACGAACAGGCGCGGCAGGTAAAACAGGCCGGCAAACCAGCAGACCATGCTGACGATGTGAAGCGCTTTGAGCCACAGATAAAGCATTTTTAGTTATTCCCAGGTTCACGGTAGGCTGGATAGTAGAGGCTTGAGGCTCCGCACGTCACCTTGCCGGTTGTCGCAGAACGATACGGGCCCTATTATCGACGGCTTTCCAGTGGGTTCGTTGAGGGCAGGTTTATGGTCAAGGTCGGTATCGTCGGCGGCACGGGTTACACCGGTGTCGAACTGCTGCGTCTGTTGGCGCAGCATCCGCAAGCTGAAGTGGTAGTGATCACTTCCCGATCCGAGGCCGGTCTGGCCGTGGCTGATCTATACCCGAACCTGCGCGGTCATTACGACGGTTTGGCGTTCAGCGTTCCCGACATCAAGACCTTGGGTGCCTGCGATGTGGTGTTTTTCGCCACGCCGCACGGTGTTGCCCATGCGCTGGCGGGTGAATTGCTGGCAGCCGGGACCAAGGTCATCGACCTGTCGGCGGACTTCCGTCTGCAAGACGCCGATGAGTGGGCCAAGTGGTACGGCCAGCCGCACGGTGCGCCGGAATTGCTGGAGGAGGCGGTCTACGGCTTGCCGGAAGTCAATCGCGAGCAGATCAAGCAGGCGCGCCTGATCGCCGTACCGGGTTGCTACCCGACGGCGACGCAATTGGGTTTCCTGCCCTTGCTCGAAGCCGGTCTGGCTGACACCACTCGCCTGATCGCTGACTGCAAGTCCGGCGTCAGCGGTGCCGGTCGTGGTGCGTCTGTCGGTTCGCTGTACTCCGAGACGTCGGAAAGCATGAAGGCGTACGCCGTCAAAGGTCATCGTCACCTGCCGGAAATTCGCCAGGGGCTGCGTCGCGCAGCGGGCAAGGACGTCGGCCTGACCTTCGTGCCGCACCTGACGCCCATGATTCGCGGCATTCACTCGACGCTCTATGCGACCGTCGTGGATCGCTCGGTGGATCTGCAAGCGCTGTTTGAAAAACGCTATGCCAACGAACCGTTCGTCGATGTCATGCCAGCTGGCAGCCATCCGGAAACCCGTAGCGTGCGTGGCGCCAACGTTTGCCGCATCGCCGTGCATCGTCCGCAGGAGGGTGATCTGGTGGTGGTGTTATCGGTGATCGACAACCTGGTCAAAGGTGCGTCCGGGCAGGCGGTGCAGAACCTGAACATCCTGTTTGGCCTGGATGAGCGTCTGGGCCTGTCCCACGCGGGGATGCTGCCGTAAGGCTTTATCCCGCTCAGCAAAAAGGCCCTGTTAAAGGGCCTTTTTGCATTGGGAGCCGGCAATCGGGTTTATTGATATACCGTAACAATAGTTGACCAATTTTCTAGGAGAAGCGGATAATGCGCGTCATCACGCATTATGGCGGCGTAACGCCGGGAGATAGTCAGCATGAGCGTCGAATCCTTCACCCCCACCGCTTTGCAATTCACCCACGGTGCCGCGCACAAGGTGAAGAGCCTGGTCGATGAAGAGGGGAATGATCGCTTGAAGCTGCGCGTATTCGTTACGGGCGGCGGTTGTTCAGGTTTTCAGTACGGTTTCACCTTCGATGAAGAAGTGGCCGATGACGACACCATCGTTGAGCGCGAAGGCGTGAGCCTGGTCGTGGACCCGATGAGCTTCCAGTACCTGGCAGGAGCCGAGGTGGATTATCAGGAAGGTCTGGAAGGTTCGCGTTTCGTGATCAAGAACCCGAACGCCAGCACCACCTGTGGTTGCGGCTCTTCGTTCTCGATCTGATCGCACGTCAGCGCATCACCAAGCGCCGCATGGCTTCAGGGCTCTGCGGCGTTTTGCTGTCCGGGGTTCTGCTTCAGGCCGGATAGATGGCGCCGAGCACGCGCAGGCCTCGGGCGCCGGTGACGCTCGGGCGGTTGGCCGCAATGCCTTCCAGGCAGCAATGGGCCAGCCAGGCGAAGGCCATGGCTTCGACCCAATCCGGGTCAACACCGTAAGCCGCGGTGCTGCTGACCTTGGCGTTGGGTAGCAAAGCAGCCAAGCGGTTCATCAGCGCCGCGTTGTGCGCGCCGCCGCCACAGACCAGCAATTCCTGGGTGTCCGATTGGGCACTTTGCAACGACTCGATAATGGTCAGCGCGGTGAGTTCAAGCAGCGTTGCCTGGACATCTTCGGCAGCGAACGTCGGCAAGTGCGAAAGGTGTTGTGTCAGCCATGGCAGGTTGAACACTTCGCGACCGGTGCTCTTCGGGCCTTTGGTGACAAAGAACGGATCGCTGAGCAGCGCTTGCAACAGAACAGGTTCGACCTTGCCACTGGCCGCCCATTGGCCGTCACGATCAAAGTTGTCACCGTGTTGCTGGTGAATCCAGGCATCCATCAGGACATTCCCCGGCCCGCAATCGAAACCGGCGACAGGTTGGCCAGGTTCAATCAGGCTGAGATTGCTGAAGCCACCGACGTTCAGTACCGCACGGTGGCCTTTGCGCTCTTCAAACAGGGCCTCGTGAAAGGCTGGAACCAGTGGGGCGCCTTGCCCGCCAGCGGCGACGTCGCGGCTGCGGAAGTCGCTGACCACGGTGATGCCGGTCAGCTCGGTCAATAAGGCCGGGTTGCCAATCTGCACCGTAAACCCGCGCGCCGGTTCGTGGCGAATGGTCTGGCCGTGGCTGCCAATCGCTCGAATGTCTTCAGGCTTGAGGTTTTGTTGATCGAGAAGGGTGTGAATGCCCTGGGCCGCCAGTTTTACCCAGTTCTGCTGGGCGATGGCGGAGCGGGCAATCTCGTCCGGGCCACTGGCGCACAAGCCAAGCAGCTCGGCGCGCAGGGATTCAGGCATGGGGATGTAGTGCGTGGCGATCAGCTTGATCGCCGCGGTTTGCTCGATCAGCGCAATGTCCAGGCCATCAAGGCTGGTCCCGGACATCACGCCTATATAGAGCACCATGGCTTAGCGTTTGCTCGAGGCCAGCATGGTGGCCTTTTCTTGGTCCATGCGTGCCATCAGAGGCTGACTTTGCGCAAGGAAACGCGCGCGTTCGCCTTTGGAGATCGGATCGGCCATCGCCACCTTCTGACCCAGTGGGTCGACGTGTACGCCATTGACCTGGAACTCATAATGCAAATGCGGGCCGGTGGATAGACCGGTTGTACCGATATAACCAATCACCTGACCTTGCTTGACGCTGCCGCCAGTCTTGATGCCCTTGGCGAAGCCCTGCATGTGCCCGTACAGCGTGCGATAAGTGTTGCCGTGCTGGATGATCACGGTGTTGCCGTAGCCGCCACGGCGACCGGCCAACAACACTTTGCCGTCACCGGCAGCCTTGATCGGCGTACCGCGCGGCGCTGCGTAATCGACGCCTTTGTGGGCGCGTATCTTGTTCAGGATCGGATGCTTGCGGCCCATGGAGAACTTCGAGCTGATGCGGGCGAAGTCGACCGGCGTGCGGATGAACGCCTTGCGCATGCTGTTGCCATCAGCGGTGTAGTAGCTGCTGTTGCCTTGTTTGTTGGTGTAACGCACGGCGGTGTAGGTCTTGCCGCGGTTGGTGAAGCGCGCTGACAGGATCGGGCCATTGCCGACCGCTTTGCCATTGACGACTTTCTGCTCGTAGATCACGTCGAACTCGTCACCCTGGCGAATATCCTGGGCGAAGTCGACGTCGTAGCCAAACACGCTGGCCATGTCCATGGTCAGGCTGTGGGACAGGCCCGCACGTGCCGCGGACTGCGACAGCGAGCTGTTGATCACGCCGTGGACATAGGCGGAGCGAACGGTTGGTTTGGCGGTAATGCGGTTGAACGCGTAACCCTTGTCGTTCTTGGTCAGGCTAATGCTTTCGACGTCGCTGACCTTGCTGTGCAGGTTGGTCAGCTGGCCGTCCGGGCTCAGTTCGAATTCGAGTTTCTGGCCATGTTTGAGTTGGCTGAACTGCTTGGCTTGCTTGTCGCTGGCCAACACGTCATGCACTGAAGCGGCCGGAAGACCGACTTTCGCGAACAGTGTGGAGAGCGTATCGCCTTTGGTGACGATCACTTCCCGGTGATTGGGCGCCTTCTTTTCTTCGACGACAGGCGCAGGTGCTGGTGCCGGTGCCGGCTCGACCTGGGCGGTTTCCTGGGTGTCTTCGGCGCTGTTTTCGATCTGCGCGAAAGGGGAGGCTGCTGGCTCATTTGTGGCTTGGACAGCGTCAGCAGCGTCTTGATCTTGTGTCAGTTGTTCAGCAGGGCTTTCCAGTTCAAGACTCAGGGTCGTCTTTTTGGCTTCAACATCACTGGAAGGAAATACCAGAAGCGCCAGGCTCAGTAGAGCGGCGATGCCACTTGCTGCGAGCAGGTGAGTCTTCGGGTAAAGCGGTGGCGCTTTAGACGATTCTTTGGTCATAGGTAATTTTGACTTTGAAAAAAGATGAATTGGAAAAGATGAATGACATGATGAAGATGAAATAACTGTATAAAATATAACCAAATCATCTCTGAAGCAAGTCCGCGGACACTCTGCCCGTGGATTGGCGTCCGTGCGCTGGGCAGAACTTGTATTTGACGCGCGATCTTGTATGGTTGGTTCCCTTTGAATTCGAGCCTTGCGGGTCTGTTATGAAGTCGGTTGAAGAGCAGCTAGCGCTGATTAAACGTGGTGCGGAAGAACTGTTGGTCGAGTCCGAGCTGATCGAAAAGCTCAAGCGTGGCCAGCCGCTACGTATTAAGGCAGGCTTCGATCCGACTGCGCCGGATTTGCACCTGGGTCACACCGTGCTTATTAATAAGCTGCGCCAGTTCCAGGAGCTGGGGCATCAGGTGATCTTCCTGATAGGTGACTTCACCGGGATGATTGGTGATCCAAGCGGCAAGAGTGCAACACGCCCGCCGCTCACTCGCGAGCAGGTTCTCGAGAATGCCGAGACCTACAAGACCCAGGTCTTCAAGATCCTCGATCCGGCTAAAACCGAAGTTGCGTTCAACTCCACCTGGATGGATCAGATGGGGCCGGCCGATTTCATTCGCCTGACTTCGCAGTACACCGTTGCTCGCATGCTCGAGCGTGATGACTTCGATAAGCGCTACACCTCCAATCAGCCCATCGCCATTCACGAGTTCCTTTATCCGCTGGTTCAGGGTTATGACTCGGTTGCCTTGCGCGCGGATGTCGAGTTGGGGGGTACCGATCAGAAGTTCAACCTGTTGATGGGGCGTGAGCTGCAGCGCGGTTATGGTCAGGAGCCGCAATGCATTCTGACGATGCCGCTGCTCGAAGGTCTGGATGGCGTGAAGAAGATGTCCAAGTCATTGGGCAACTACGTCGGTATCCAGGAAGCACCGGGTGTCATGTACGGCAAGCTGGTTTCCATTCCAGATGTGCTGATGTGGCGCTACTTCGAATTGCTCAGCTTCCGCTCCATGGATGAGATCAATGCATTCCGTGCCGATGTCGAGGCGGGCGCAAACCCTCGCGACATCAAGATCAAGTTGGCCGAAGAGATCGTTGCCCGTTTCCATGGTGAAGAGGCTGCGGCCAATGCTCACCGTGCGGCGGGTAACCGTATGAAGGAAGGCGAGCTGCCAGACGACCTTCCAGAGATCGAATTGACTGCCGCCGAGGATATGCCGATCGCTGCCGTCCTTAATAAAGCAGGGCTGGTGAAGAACTCGGCCGTTGCGCGTGATCTGCTGGGATCGGGTGGTGTGCGTATCGATGGTGAGGTTGTCGATCGCACCTTTATATACGCACTGGGCTCGACCCATGTTTGCCAGGCCGGGAAGAAGGCATTTGCGCGTATTACGCTCAAATCCGAATAAGGCTGAAATTAGGGGTTGACGGCAGATTCTGGAAGTCTATAATTCGCCCACTTCCGGCGCAGTCGAAACGGAAAACTCCTTGGCAAACAAAGAGTTACGCAGTTTTCGGCAGCAGGTTGCTTCAGTTCATCGAAGCCTGGAAGGAGTTGTTAAGGCAGTGTGTTGTCGCCTTATCAACGATTCGATCTTCTCGGTCGAAAGCAGCGGAAAAGAGGGGTTGACAGCAGCGAGTAACGCTGTAGAATTCGCCTCCCGCTGACGAGAGATCGGAAGCGCAAGTGGTTGAAGTTGCAAAGGAAACTTTGAAAACTTCGGAAAATAACCGCTTGACAGTAACTGGCGCTGCTGTAGAATGCGCGCCTCGGTTGAGACGAAAGGCTCAACCCACCGCTCTTTAACAACTGAATCAAGCAATTCGTGTGGGTGCTTGTGGAGTCAGACTGATAGTCAACAAGATTATCAGCATCACAAGTTACTCCGCGAGAAATCAAAGATGTAACCAACGATTGCTGAGCCAAGTTTAGGGTTTCTTAAAAACCCAAAGATGTTTGAACTGAAGAGTTTGATCATGGCTCAGATTGAACGCTGGCGGCAGGCCTAACACATGCAAGTCGAGCGGTAGAGAGAAGCTTGCTTCTCTTGAGAGCGGCGGACGGGTGAGTAATGCCTAGGAATCTGCCTGGTAGTGGGGGATAACGCTCGGAAACGGACGCTAATACCGCATACGTCCTACGGGAGAAAGCAGGGGACCTTCGGGCCTTGCGCTATCAGATGAGCCTAGGTCGGATTAGCTAGTTGGTGAGGTAATGGCTCACCAAGGCGACGATCCGTAACTGGTCTGAGAGGATGATCAGTCACACTGGAACTGAGACACGGTCCAGACTCCTACGGGAGGCAGCAGTGGGGAATATTGGACAATGGGCGAAAGCCTGATCCAGCCATGCCGCGTGTGTGAAGAAGGTCTTCGGATTGTAAAGCACTTTAAGTTGGGAGGAAGGGCAGTTACCTAATACGTATCTGTTTTGACGTTACCGACAGAATAAGCACCGGCTAACTCTGTGCCAGCAGCCGCGGTAATACAGAGGGTGCAAGCGTTAATCGGAATTACTGGGCGTAAAGCGCGCGTAGGTGGTTCGTTAAGTTGGATGTGAAATCCCCGGGCTCAACCTGGGAACTGCATTCAAAACTGTCGAGCTAGAGTATGGTAGAGGGTGGTGGAATTTCCTGTGTAGCGGTGAAATGCGTAGATATAGGAAGGAACACCAGTGGCGAAGGCGACCACCTGGACTGATACTGACACTGAGGTGCGAAAGCGTGGGGAGCAAACAGGATTAGATACCCTGGTAGTCCACGCCGTAAACGATGTCAACTAGCCGTTGGGAGCCTTGAGCTCTTAGTGGCGCAGCTAACGCATTAAGTTGACCGCCTGGGGAGTACGGCCGCAAGGTTAAAACTCAAATGAATTGACGGGGGCCCGCACAAGCGGTGGAGCATGTGGTTTAATTCGAAGCAACGCGAAGAACCTTACCAGGCCTTGACATCCAATGAATCTGCTAGAGATAGCGGAGTGCCTTCGGGAGCATTGAGACAGGTGCTGCATGGCTGTCGTCAGCTCGTGTCGTGAGATGTTGGGTTAAGTCCCGTAACGAGCGCAACCCTTGTCCTTAGTTACCAGCACGTAATGGTGGGCACTCTAAGGAGACTGCCGGTGACAAACCGGAGGAAGGTGGGGATGACGTCAAGTCATCATGGCCCTTACGGCCTGGGCTACACACGTGCTACAATGGTCGGTACAGAGGGTTGCCAAGCCGCGAGGTGGAGCTAATCCCAGAAAACCGATCGTAGTCCGGATCGCAGTCTGCAACTCGACTGCGTGAAGTCGGAATCGCTAGTAATCGCGAATCAGAATGTCGCGGTGAATACGTTCCCGGGCCTTGTACACACCGCCCGTCACACCATGGGAGTGGGTTGCACCAGAAGTAGCTAGTCTAACCTTCGGGAGGACGGTTACCACGGTGTGATTCATGACTGGGGTGAAGTCGTAACAAGGTAGCCGTAGGGGAACCTGCGGCTGGATCACCTCCTTAATCGACGACATCAGCTGCTCCATAAGTTCCCACACGAATTGCTTGATTCATTGAAGAAGACGATAAAGAAGCAGCCCGAAATTGGGTCTGTAGCTCAGTTGGTTAGAGCGCACCCCTGATAAGGGTGAGGTCGGCAGTTCGAATCTGCCCAGACCCACCAATTTTTGTGTGGGAAACCTGTAGCAATACGGGGCCATAGCTCAGCTGGGAGAGCGCCTGCCTTGCACGCAGGAGGTCAACGGTTCGATCCCGTTTGGCTCCACCACTACTGCTTCTGTTTGTTGAAAGCTTAGAAATGAGCATTCCATCGTGATGATGGTGAATGTTGATTTCTAGTCTTTGATTAGATCGTTCTTTAAAAATTTGGGTATGTGATAGAAAGATAGACTGAACAACACTTTCACTGGTGTTGGATCAGGCTAAGGTAAAATTTGTGAGTTGCTCTTAATTGAGTATTATCGAATTTTCGGCGAATGTCGTCTTCACAGTATAACCAGATTGCTTGGGGTTATATGGTCAAGTGAAGAAGCGCATACGGTGGATGCCTTGGCAGTCAGAGGCGATGAAAGACGTGGTAGCCTGCGAAAAGCTTCGGGGAGTCGGCAAACAGACTGTGATCCGGAGATGTCTGAATGGGGGAACCCACCTAACATAAGTTAGGTATCTTAAGCTGAATACATAGGCTTAAGAAGCGAACCAGGGGAACTGAAACATCTAAGTACCCTGAGGAAAAGAAATCAACCGAGATTCCCTTAGTAGTGGCGAGCGAACGGGGACTAGCCCTTAAGTGGCTTTGAGATTAGCGGAACGTTCTGGAAAGTACGGCCATAGTGGGTGATAGCCCTGTACGCGAAAATCTCTTAGTCATGAAATCGAGTAGGACGGAGCACGAGAAACTTTGTCTGAATATGGGGGGACCATCCTCCAAGGCTAAATACTACTGACTGACCGATAGTGAACTAGTACCGTGAGGGAAAGGCGAAAAGAACCCCGGAGAGGGGAGTGAAATAGATCCTGAAACCGTATGCGTACAAGCAGTGGGAGCCCACTTTGTTGGGTGACTGCGTACCTTTTGTATAATGGGTCAGCGACTTATTTTCAGTGGCGAGCTTAACCGAATAGGGGAGGCGTAGCGAAAGCGAGTCTTAATAGGGCGTCTAGTCGCTGGGAATAGACCCGAAACCGGGCGATCTATCCATGGGCAGGTTGAAGGTTGGGTAACACTAACTGGAGGACCGAACCGACTACCGTTGAAAAGTTAGCGGATGACCTGTGGATCGGAGTGAAAGGCTAATCAAGCTCGGAGATAGCTGGTTCTCCTCGAAAGCTATTTAGGTAGCGCCTCATGTATCACTGTAGGGGGTAGAGCACTGTTTCGGCTAGGGGGTCATCCCGACTTACCAAACCGATGCAAACTCCGAATACCTACAAGTGCCGAGCATGGGAGACACACGGCGGGTGCTAACGTCCGTCGTGAAAAGGGAAACAACCCAGACCGTCAGCTAAGGTCCCAAAGTTATGGTTAAGTGGGAAACGATGTGGGAAGGCTTAGACAGCTAGGAGGTTGGCTTAGAAGCAGCCACCCTTTAAAGAAAGCGTAATAGCTCACTAGTCGAGTCGGCCTGCGCGGAAGATGTAACGGGGCTCAAACCATACACCGAAGCTACGGGTATCACTTAGGTGATGCGGTAGAGGAGCGTTCTGTAAGCCTGTGAAGGTGAGTTGAGAAGCTTGCTGGAGGTATCAGAAGTGCGAATGCTGACATGAGTAACGACAATGGGTGTGAAAAACACCCACGCCGAAAGACCAAGGTTTCCTGCGCAACGTTAATCGACGCAGGGTTAGTCGGTCCCTAAGGCGAGGCTGAAAAGCGTAGTCGATGGAAAACAGGTTAATATTCCTGTACTTCTGGTTATTGCGATGGAGGGACGGAGAAGGCTAGGCCAGCTTGGCGTTGGTTGTCCAAGTTTAAGGTGGTAGGCTGAGATCTTAGGTAAATCCGGGATCTTAAGGCCGAGAGCTGATGACGAGTTACCCTTTGGGTGACGAAGTGGTTGATGCCATGCTTCCAAGAAAAGCTTCTAAGCTTCAGGTAACCAGGAACCGTACCCCAAACCGACACAGGTGGTTGGGTAGAGAATACCAAGGCGCTTGAGAGAACTCGGGTGAAGGAACTAGGCAAAATGGCACCGTAACTTCGGGAGAAGGTGCGCCGGTGAGGGTGAAGCATTTACTGCGTAAGCCCATGCCGGTCGAAGATACCAGGCCGCTGCGACTGTTTATTAAAAACACAGCACTCTGCAAACACGAAAGTGGACGTATAGGGTGTGACGCCTGCCCGGTGCCGGAAGGTTAATTGATGGGGTTAGCTAACGCGAAGCTCTTGATCGAAGCCCCGGTAAACGGCGGCCGTAACTATAACGGTCCTAAGGTAGCGAAATTCCTTGTCGGGTAAGTTCCGACCTGCACGAATGGCGTAACGATGGCGGCGCTGTCTCCACCCGAGACTCAGTGAAATTGAAATCGCTGTGAAGATGCAGTGTATCCGCGGCTAGACGGAAAGACCCCGTGAACCTTTACTATAGCTTTGCACTGGACTTTGAATTTGCTTGTGTAGGATAGGTGGGAGGCTTTGAAGCGTGGACGCCAGTTCGCGTGGAGCCAACCTTGAAATACCACCCTGGCAACTTTGAGGTTCTAACTCAGGTCCGTTATCCGGATCGAGGACAGTGTATGGTGGGTAGTTTGACTGGGGCGGTCTCCTCCTAAAGAGTAACGGAGGAGTACGAAGGTGCGCTCAGACCGGTCGGAAATCGGTCGTAGAGTATAAAGGCAAAAGCGCGCTTGACTGCGAGACAGACACGTCGAGCAGGTACGAAAGTAGGTCTTAGTGATCCGGTGGTTCTGTATGGAAGGGCCATCGCTCAACGGATAAAAGGTACTCCGGGGATAACAGGCTGATACCGCCCAAGAGTTCATATCGACGGCGGTGTTTGGCACCTCGATGTCGGCTCATCACATCCTGGGGCTGAAGCCGGTCCCAAGGGTATGGCTGTTCGCCATTTAAAGTGGTACGCGAGCTGGGTTTAGAACGTCGTGAGACAGTTCGGTCCCTATCTGCCGTGGACGTTTGAGATTTGAGAGGGGCTGCTCCTAGTACGAGAGGACCGGAGTGGACGAACCTCTGGTGTTCCGGTTGTCACGCCAGTGGCATTGCCGGGTAGCTATGTTCGGAATAGATAACCGCTGAAAGCATCTAAGCGGGAAACTAGCCTCAAGATGAGATCTCACTGGGACCTTGAGTCCCCTGAAGGGCCGTCGAAGACTACGACGTTGATAGGTTGGGTGTGTAAGCGCTGTGAGGCGTTGAGCTAACCAATACTAATTGCCCGTGAGGCTTGACCATATAACACCCAAGCAATTTGCTGACCCTTCTTTATAAATGAAAAGGGACACCAGATTGCGGTGTGTGAAGACGAAACGAACCGAAAGTTCGAGATCTTGCAAAACACCGAAAGCTATCACTTACCCAATTTGCTGAAGCGCGGCCAGCCGGCCACGACTCGGTACCCGAATTTCTTGACGACCATAGAGCATTGGAACCACCTGATCCCATCCCGAACTCAGCAGTGAAACGATGCATCGCCGATGGTAGTGTGGGGTTTCCCCATGTGAGAGTAGGTCATCGTCAAGATTAAATTCCGAAACCCCTATCTGCGTATGCAGGTAGGGGTTTTGTTTTGTCCGCAGGAAAGTGGCCTGTACGGTTTCTATGCAACGGCTCGGGGCATAGCTATCATGCGGGCCTCATTGTGAGGCGAGACTTGCATGCTGACGTTGTTAAAGCTTCTTAAAGATGGCCGATTCCATTCAGGTCAGGCTCTGGGCGTTGCCTTGGGCGTCAGTCGTAGTGCCGTATGGAAGCAGCTTCAGCATTTGGAGGCTGAGCTGGGCTTGTCCATCCATAAGGTGCGTGGGCGTGGCTATCAATTGGCAGCACCGCTGACACTGCTTGATCCTGCCGAGATAAGAGGCCGGACGCCTTCTTGTGATTGGCCCGTTCTGGTTTTCGATTCAATTGACTCCACTAATGCTGAAGCGTTGCGCGCCGTAGAGCGGGGCCAGGCCGCGCCATTTCTGGTGCTCGCCGAGCGGCAGACCGCCGGCCGCGGCCGGCGTGGGCGGAAATGGGTGAGTCCGTTTGCGGAAAACATCTATTACAGCCTGGTATTGCGTATTGAAGGTGGGATGCGTCAGCTTGAAGGCTTGAGTCTTGTTGTTGGGCTCGCCGTCATGCAGGCATTGCGCAAGCTTGGGGTTTCGGGTGCGGGATTAAAATGGCCAAACGATGTTCTGGTTGGTCAGAAGAAGATCGCCGGAATATTGCTCGAGCTGGTGGGGGATCCTGCCGATGTGTGTCATGTGGTGCTGGGTGTTGGCATCAATGTGAACATGCAGATGACTGATGAGGTTGATCAGCAGTGGACGTCCATGCGGCTGGAGTCTGGCAAGGTGTTTGATCGCAATCATCTGGTCGCGGAGTTGGACATCATGCTTCAGGCTTACTTGAGTCGTCATCAAGTCGGCGGATTTTCAGCCATCCAGGCAGAGTGGGAGCAAAATCATCTATGGCAAGGGCGGCCTGTGTCGTTGATTGCCGGTGTTAACCAGATAGATGGCGAAGTGCTCGGTATCGATAATCAGGGGGCTCTGCGCTTGAAGGTGGATGGTGTGGAAAAAGTCTTTAGTGGCGGTGAGCTTAGTCTGAGGTTGCGTGATGATTCTTGAGCTCGACTGCGGAAACAGTTTCATTAAGTGGCGCGTGCTCGACGCGGATGCTCGGCGGGTGGCTGGCGAGGGTGTCGTTGATTCCGATCTTGCGCTGCTGGAGAGCTTGAAGGCCCTCGAGGGGCTGGCTCTCAAGTTTTGTCGGTTGGTCAGTGTCAGGACTGCCGAGGAAACCGCTGCATTGATTGCTCTGCTTAAAGAAGCTTTCAGTGTGTCGGTCATGTGTGCGGTTCCGGCTCGCGAAATGTCGGGGGTTCGTAATGGCTATGAAGAATTCGAACGGCTTGGACTTGATCGCTGGTTGGCGATGCTCGGAGGTTTTCATCTCGCGGCGGGTGCGTGCCTTGTGCTCGATTTTGGTACTGCAGTGACTGCTGACTTCATCTCCCGGGATGGGGGGCATCTCGGAGGCTTCATATGCCCGGGAATGCCGTTGATGCGAAACCAGTTACGTACCCATACCCGCAAAATTCGATATGGAGACCTCGCGGCGGAGCGCGCCCTTGAAAGTCTTGTTCCCGGTCGTACAACCGTTGAGGCGGTCGAGCGGGGGTGCTTGCTGATGTTGAGGGGCTTTGTCTTGACTCAATTAGAGTTGGCGCGCAGTTACTGGGGGGAGGAATTTGATGTGTTTCTCACTGGTGGTGATGCGGACCTGGTATCGGAGATCGTCCCCGAGGCTCGTGTGGTCCCGGATCTGGTCTTTGTAGGTTTGGCTATGGCATGTCCCTTGTCCTGAGGTTTTTATGCGTTGGTTGTTCCTGCTGCTGCTTGTTCTCAATGTGTTCTATTACATCTGGCACCAACAAGAGGCTCCTCTTCGTGCGAAAGACGTAACGCCGTTGAGTTTGTATCGGGGATCGCAGCAGGATATTCGCTTGTTGAGCGAGACGACTGACGCGACTCGCGATAAAGGGAAATCTGCCCCGGCCGACAGTGGTTGCCTCTACCTGGGCGGTTTTACGCGTCAGGAAGCCGCTCAGGCGGTTGAGCGGCGGCTGAGTGGTATGGATATCAAGTACCAATCCTTGCCGAAGGATCCCTCGGAGTCTGCGGGCTATTGGGTGCGTGTAGCACCAGAAAGCCGACGCTGGCTGGATGACTCGCAGCTGAAAAACCTTTCCAGAGAATTCAATGAGTTAAAACATAAAATAATGCCGTGCGAGGGGGTTGCACCCACGGAATAGTTTGCATAGAATGGCGCCCGCTTCGCAGTGAACACCTTTAACGGTTAGCACTTCGAAGCGACGTCAACGCAGCTAACCTCAGGTTTTTAATGAGAAAATGCTTGACAGAAGGCTGGCATGATATAGAATGCCGGCTCGCTTAGGAGGGGTTCCCGAGCGGCCAAAGGGATCAGACTGTAAATCTGACGTCTACGACTTCGAAGGTTCGAATCCTTCCCCCTCCACCATTTTTAGCGAGAGCTGCAAGCTCGCGGGTATAGTTTAGTGGTAGAACCTCAGCCTTCCAAGCTGATGATGCGGGTTCGATTCCCGCTACCCGCTCCATGTTTGCAGATCCTGCGCAGTGTTACGCTCTTGTAGCTCAGTTGGTAGAGCACACCCTTGGTAAGGGTGAGGTCAGCGGTTCAAATCCGCTCAAGAGCTCCATATAACAAGGCAGATATGAAAATATCTGCCTTTGTTTTAATGGCTTGTTTGACTTGCTCAATTCTTCTCCTCGGGGTGATTTTGATGGCTAAGGAAAAGTTCGAACGCAATAAGCCGCATGTCAACGTCGGCACCATTGGTCACGTAGACCATGGCAAGACCACCCTGACAGCTGCTTTGACTCGCGTCTGTTCCGAAGTTTTCGGTTCGGCAAAGGTTGACTTCGACAAGATCGATAGCGCCCCTGAAGAAAAAGCTCGTGGTATTACCATCAACACCGCTCACGTTGAGTACGATTCGGCCGTGCGTCACTACGCACACGTTGACTGTCCTGGTCACGCCGACTATGTAAAAAACATGATCACCGGTGCTGCTCAGATGGATGGTGCGATTCTGGTTTGCTCGGCCGCTGATGGTCCGATGCCGCAAACCCGTGAGCACATCCTGCTGTCCCGCCAGGTTGGCGTTCCGTACATCGTGGTCTTCCTGAACAAGGCTGACATGGTTGACGACGCTGAGCTGCTGGAGCTGGTAGAGATGGAAGTGCGCGATCTGCTGAGCACTTATGATTTCCCAGGCGATGACACTCCGATCATCATTGGTTCGGCGCTGATGGCTCTGAACGGTCAAGACGACAACGAGATGGGCACTACCGCCGTCAAGAAGTTGGTCGAGACTCTGGATAGCTACATTCCGCAGCCTGAGCGCGCTATTGATAAGCCGTTCCTGATGCCGATCGAGGATGTGTTCTCGATCTCCGGTCGCGGCACTGTTGTGACTGGTCGTGTTGAGCGTGGCATTGTCCGCATTCAGGAAGAGGTTGAGATTGTTGGTCTTCGTGACACTGTCAAAACTACTTGCACTGGTGTTGAGATGTTCCGCAAGCTGCTCGACGAAGGTCGTGCTGGCGAGAACTGCGGCGTTTTGCTGCGCGGTACCAAGCGTGATGATGTTGAGCGTGGCCAGGTTCTGGTTAAGCCGGGCACCGTCAAGCCGCATACCAAGTTCACTGCTGAGGTTTACGTTCTGAGCAAGGAAGAGGGTGGTCGTCATACGCCATTCTTTAAAGGCTACCGTCCACAGTTCTACTTCCGTACGACTGATGTGACTGGTAACTGCGAATTGCCGGAAGGTGTTGAGATGGTGATGCCAGGTGACAACGTCCAAATGACAGTCACTCTGATCAAAACCATCGCAATGGAAGATGGTCTGCGTTTCGCTATCCGTGAGGGCGGTCGTACCGTCGGCGCTGGTGTCGTAGCGAAGGTTATCGAGTAAATTGTTGTAATGTCTTTTTCGGGCCGGCATAATGGTCGGCCTGATTTTGTTTTAGGTCAGTAGCTCAATTGGCAGAGCGACGGTCTCCAAAACCGTAGGTTGGGGGTTCGATTCCCTCCTGACCTGCCAGATTCACTTGGTGTGTCTGGCTTTCTTTTCACAGGATCTTCATAGATGACTCCTAAAGCTGAAGCTCAAGGCTCTCGCTTCGATCTGCTCAAGTGGCTAGTAGTAGTCGCTTTGGTGGTTGTTGGCGTTGTTGGCAATCAGTATTACTCTGCTTCGCCGATCCTGTACCGTGTACTAGCTTTGCTCGCCATTGCTGCTGTAGCTGCCTTTGTAGGCCTGCAGACAGTCAAGGGCAAGTCTTTCTTTGTACTGGTTAAGGAAGCTCGCACCGAGATTCGTAAAGTCGTGTGGCCAACTCGCCAAGAAACCACGCAGACCACACTGATTGTTGTGGCTGTTGTTCTGGTTATGGCGTTGCTGTTGTGGGGGCTTGATTCCCTGCTCGGCTGGCTTGTTTCCTTGATTGTCGGCTAAGGGTGTCCCGTGGCTAAGCGTTGGTACGTTGTGCATGCTTACTCCGGTTACGAGAAGCATGTCATGCGCTCGTTGGTAGAGCGCGTAAAGCTGGCTGGCATGGAAGATGGCTTTGGCGAAATTCTGGTTCCCACTGAAGAAGTGGTTGAAATGCGTAATGGCCAGAAACGCAAAAGCGAGCGCAAATTCTTCCCAGGTTATGTGCTGGTTCAGATGGACATGAATGAGGGTACTTGGCACTTGGTCAAGGACACTCCTCGGGTGATGGGTTTTATCGGCGGTACCGCTGATAAGCCAGCACCAATCACAGATAAAGAGGCAGAAGCGATTCTGCGTCGCGTTGCTGATGGTAGCGACAAGCCGAAGCCGAAGACGTTGTTCGAGCCAGGCGAATCGGTACGTGTCAACGACGGTCCGTTTGCCGACTTTACCGGCACGGTCGAAGAAGTTAACTACGAAAAGAGCCGAATCCAAGTGGCAGTGCTCATTTTCGGTCGCTCTACTCCGGTAGAGCTAGAGTTCAGCCAGGTCGAAAAGGTCTAGCTGAGCAAGCATCCCAACCCCGCAGCCCTAGGCTGTGGGGTTTTGTCGTCACTGGGATAAACGCGCAAGTAACCGGGGAGCCTTTCGAGGCGTTCGAACCCGTAATTGGAGTGCCTCATGGCCAAGAAGATTACCGCTTACATCAAGCTGCAAGTGAAGGCCGCTCAGGCTAACCCAAGCCCACCTGTTGGTCCTGCTCTGGGTCAGCACGGCGTGAACATCATGGAATTCTGCAAGGCTTTCAACGCCCGTACTCAGGGTATTGAACCAGGTCTGCCGACTCCAGTGATCATCACTGTCTACAGCGACCGTAGCTTCACTTTCGAAACCAAATCCACACCTGCTTCGGTTCTGCTGAAGAAGGCTGCTGGTCTGACTAGCGGTTCCGCTCGTCCGAACACCGTTAAGGTTGGCACCGTGACTCGTGCTCAGCTGGAAGAAATCGCGAAAACCAAAAACGCGGATCTGACTGCAGCTGATATGGATGCGGCCGTGCGTACTATCGCCGGTTCTGCTCGTAGCATGGGCCTTAACGTGGAGGGTGTGTAATGGCTAAGTTGACCAAACGTCAAAAGGCTATCGCCGGCAAAATCGAAGCAGGCAAGTCCTACAACTTTGTAGACGCTGCTGCTTTGCTGGCTGAGCTGTCGACTGTCAAGTTCAGCGAGTCCTTCGACGTTGCTGTAAACCTGGGTGTTGACCCGCGTAAATCCGACCAGGTCGTTCGTAGCGCTACTGTGCTGCCACACGGCACTGGCAAGACTGTTCGCGTTGCTGTGTTCACCCAGGGTCCAGCTGCTGAGGCCGCTTTGGCTGCCGGCGCTGACCGTGTAGGTATGGACGATCTGGCTGCCGAAATGAAAGGCGGCGACCTGAACTATGACGTCGTTATCGCATCCCCGGATGCAATGCGCGTTGTTGGTCAGTTGGGTCAGATCCTCGGCCCACGTGGCCTGATGCCTAACCCTAAAGTCGGCACCGTAACGCCAGACGTAGCTACCGCGGTTAAAAACGCCAAGGCTGGTCAGGTTCGTTATCGCACCGACAAAAACGGCATCATCCACACCTCCGTTGGCAAAGTCGGCTTCGACGCCGTCAAGCTGAAGGAAAACGTTGAAGCCCTGATCGCTGATCTGAAGCGTATCAAGCCAGCTTCCTCGAAAGGTATTTACGTCAAGCGCGTTACCCTGAGCACCACCATGGGTCCAGGTCTGGTCATCGACCAAGGCTCGCTCGACGCGTAAGACACAGGTTGGCGCAAGCGATTGCGCCAATTGAAAGATTGGGGTCCCTGCCTGGCGGGGGCTATCCAAGACCGTAGGCGACGCAAGTCTTAAACCTCAAGCCTACGCAGATGGTGCTCCCGGTTCCTTACCGAATCAGACACCAAAACGACATCCGGCTCCGGTTGGATGAAACGGTAACAAGCAGGAGTTAAACCCGTGGCAATTAAACTCGAAGACAAGAAGGCCATCGTCGCTGAAGTCAACGAGGCTGCCAATGTTGCCCTGTCTGCTGTTGTGGCTGATGCCCGCGGTGTGACAGTAAGCGCTATGACCGGACTCCGTAAAGAGGCTCGTGAAGCTGGCGTTTACGTACGTGTTGTACGTAACACCCTGCTCAAGCGCGCCGTTGCTGGCACTCAGTATGACGTGCTCAACGACGTGTTCACTGGCCCGACCTTGATTGCATTCTCCAAAGAACATCCGGGCGCTGCTGCTCGCATCTTCAAAGAGTTCGCAAAAGGTCAGGATAAGTTCGAGATCAAGGCAGCTGCGTTCGAGGGCAAGTTCCTCGCAGCTAATCAGATCGACGTACTGGCAAGTCTGCCGACCCGTGACGAAGCAATTTCTCAGCTGATGAGCGTGATTCAAGGCGCAACCAGCAAATTGGCTCGTACTCTGGCGGCCCTTCGCGACCAGAAAGAAGCTGCCGCAGCCTAAGGCTGAGCGACTCCTTTCAGCGTTTATTGTTTATTTCGATGGCCGCGTAGGCTGTCACCCCAATACAGGAATTTATAGTCATGTCTCTGACTAACGACCAAATCATCGAAGCAATCGGCGAAAAATCCGTTCTGGAAATCGTTGAGCTGATCAAGGCCATGGAAGAGAAGTTCGGCGTTTCCGCTGCCGCTGCTTCCGCTGGTCCAGCTGCTGTCGCTGCCGTTGTTGAAGAACAAACTGAATTCAACGTCATGCTGCTGGAAGCTGGCGAGAAGAAAGTTAACGTGATCAAGGCAGTACGTGAACTGACCGGTCTGGGCTTGAAAGAAGCCAAGGCAGTAGTTGACGGCGCTCCTGGCATGGTTCTGGAAGCTGTTTCGAAAGACGCAGCTGACAAAGCCAAAGCCACTCTGGAAGAAGCAGGCGCTAAAGTCGAGCTGAAGTAAGCATCGACTTTGCGTCTCCAGCCCGAGCGTTAAGCGAAAGGCTGATGGCTGGTGGCTCTTGCCACCGGCCTTTTTCCGTTATTGGCAGCCGACTGGGTCGGTGCTGGTAACGAGCTGTAACCACCCGATGCGGTGGCGCAAACCATGGGGTTTGCACGATTTTCTGGCTGCTCCCGTCGGGAGGGGCCAAACAAGCAGGTGACCAAGCTGGGGAACGCTGATGGCTTACTCATATACTGAGAAAAAACGTATCCGCAAGGACTTTAGCAAGTTGCCGGACGTCATGGATGTGCCTTACCTCCTGGCCATCCAGCTGGATTCGTATCGTGAATTCTTGCAAGCGGGAGCGACTAAAGATCAGTTCCGCGACGTGGGCCTGCATGCGGCCTTCAAATCCGTTTTCCCGATCATCAGCTACTCCGGCAATGCTGCGCTGGAGTACGTCGGTTATCGCCTGGGCGAACCGGCATTTGATGTCAAAGAATGCGTATTGCGCGGTGTAACTTACGCCGTACCTTTGCGGGTAAAAGTGCGCCTGATCATTTTCGACAAAGAATCGTCGAACAAAGCGATCAAGGACATTAAAGAGCAAGAAGTCTACATGGGTGAAATCCCCCTGATGACTGAGAACGGTACCTTCGTAATCAACGGTACCGAGCGTGTAATCGTTTCCCAGCTGCACCGTTCCCCGGGCGTGTTCTTCGACCACGACCGTGGCAAGACGCACAGCTCCGGCAAACTGCTTTACTCCGCGCGCATCATTCCTTACCGCGGTTCGTGGTTGGACTTCGAGTTCGATCCGAAAGACTGCGTGTTCGTGCGTATCGACCGTCGTCGCAAGCTGCCTGCATCGGTACTGCTGCGCGCGCTCGGATATACCACTGAAGAAGTGCTCGACGCGTTCTACACCACCAACGTTTTCCACCTGAGCGGCGAAACCCTCAGTCTGGAACTGATTGCTTCGCGTCTGCGTGGTGAAATCGCTGTTCTTGATATTCAGGACGAGAAGGGCAAGGTCATCGTTGAGGCTGGTCGCCGTATTACTGCGCGCCACATCAACCAGATCGAAAAAGCCGGTCTCAAGACCCTGGAAGTGCCTCTAGACTACGTCCTGGGTCGCACTACCGCCAAGGCCATCGTGCATCCGGCAACCGGCGAAATCCTGGCAGAGTGCAACACCGAGCTGAACACCGAGATCCTGGCAAAAATCGCCAAGGCTCAGGTTGTTCGCATCGAAACTCTGTACACCAACGACATCGACTGCGGTCCGTTCGTCTCCGACACGCTGAAGATCGACTCCACCAGCAACCAATTGGAAGCGCTGGTCGAGATCTATCGCATGATGCGTCCAGGCGAGCCGCCAACCAAAGACGCTGCCGAGACGCTGTTCAACAACCTGTTCTTCAGCCCTGAGCGCTATGACCTGTCTGCGGTCGGCCGGATGAAGTTCAACCGTCGTATCGGTCGTACCGAGATCGAAGGTTCGGGCGTGTTGTGCAAGGAAGACATCGTCGCGGTACTGAAGACTCTGGTCGACATCCGTAACGGTAAAGGCATCGTCGATGACATCGACCACCTGGGTAACCGTCGTGTTCGCTGCGTAGGCGAAATGGCCGAGAACCAGTTCCGCGTTGGCCTGGTACGTGTAGAGCGTGCGGTCAAAGAGCGTCTGTCGATGGCTGAAAGCGAAGGCCTGATGCCGCAAGACCTGATCAACGCCAAGCCAGTGGCTGCGGCGGTGAAAGAGTTCTTCGGTTCCAGCCAGCTGTCCCAGTTCATGGACCAGAACAACCCGCTGTCCGAGATCACCCACAAGCGTCGTGTGTCTGCACTCGGCCCTGGCGGTTTGACTCGTGAGCGTGCTGGCTTTGAAGTGCGTGACGTACACCCGACTCACTACGGTCGTGTATGCCCGATTGAAACGCCGGAAGGTCCGAACATCGGTCTGATCAACTCCCTGGCCGCTTATGCGCGCACCAACCAGTACGGCTTCCTCGAGAGCCCGTACCGTGTGGTGAAAGACGCTCTGGTCACCGACGAGATCGTGTTCCTGTCCGCCATCGAAGAAGCTGATCACGTGATCGCTCAGGCTTCGGCCACGATGAACGACAAGAAAATGCTGATCGACGAGCTGGTAGCTGTTCGTCACTTGAACGAGTTCACCGTCAAGGCGCCGGAAGACGTCACCTTGATGGACGTATCGCCGAAGCAGGTAGTTTCGGTTGCAGCGTCGCTGATCCCGTTCCTCGAGCACGATGACGCCAACCGTGCGTTGATGGGTTCGAACATGCAGCGTCAAGCTGTACCTACCCTGCGCGCTGACAAGCCGCTGGTCGGTACCGGCATGGAGCGTAACGTAGCCCGTGACTCCGGCGTTTGCGTCGTGGCTCGTCGTGGTGGCGTGATCGACTCCGTTGATGCCAGCCGTATCGTGGTTCGTGTTGCTGATGATGAAGTTGAAACCGGTGAAGCTGGTGTCGACATCTACAACCTGACCAAGTACACCCGCTCCAACCAGAACACCTGCATCAACCAGCGTCCGCTGGTGCGTAAAGGTGATCGGGTTCAGCGCAGCGACATCATGGCTGACGGCCCGTCCACCGATATGGGTGAGCTGGCGCTGGGTCAGAACATGCGCATCGCGTTCATGGCCTGGAACGGTTACAACTTCGAAGACTCCATCTGCCTGTCGGAACGAGTCGTTCAAGAAGATCGCTTTACCACGATCCACATTCAGGAACTGACCTGTGTGGCACGTGACACCAAGCTTGGGCCAGAGGAAATCACTGCAGACATCCCGAACGTGGGTGAAGCTGCACTGAACAAGCTGGACGAAGCCGGTATCGTTTACGTAGGTGCTGAAGTAGGCGCAGGCGACATCCTGGTTGGTAAGGTCACTCCGAAAGGCGAGACTCAGCTGACTCCGGAAGAAAAACTGCTGCGTGCCATCTTCGGCGAAAAAGCCAGCGACGTTAAAGACACCTCCCTGCGTGTGCCTACCGGCACCAAGGGTACCGTCATCGATGTACAGGTCTTCACCCGCGACGGCGTTGAGCGTGATGCTCGTGCACTGTCGATCGAGAAGACTCAGCTCGACGAGATCCGCAAGGATCTGAACGAAGAGTTCCGTATCGTTGAAGGCGCGACTTTCGAACGTCTGCGTTCCGCTCTGGTCGGCCACAAAGCCGAAGGCGGCGCCGGCCTGAAGAAAGGTCAGGACATCACCGACGAAGTTCTCGACGGTCTTGAGCATGGTCAGTGGTTCAAACTGCGCATGGCTGAAGATGCTCTGAACGAGCAGCTGGAGAAGGCCCAGGCCTACATCGTTGATCGTCGCCGTCTGCTGGACGACAAGTTCGAAGACAAGAAGCGCAAACTGCAGCAGGGCGATGACCTGGCTCCAGGCGTGCTGAAAATCGTCAAGGTTTACCTGGCAATCCGTCGCCGCATCCAGCCGGGCGACAAGATGGCCGGTCGTCACGGTAACAAAGGTGTGGTCTCCGTGATCATGCCGGTTGAAGACATGCCGCACGATGCCAATGGCACCCCGGTCGACGTCGTCCTCAACCCGTTGGGCGTACCTTCGCGTATGAACGTTGGTCAGATCCTTGAAACCCACCTCGGCCTCGCGGCCAAAGGTCTGGGCGAGAAGATCAACCGGATGATCGAAGAGCAGCGCAAAGTCGCTGAGCTTCGTAAATTCCTCGACGAGATCTACAACCAGATCGGCGGTCGTAACGAAGATCTGGATAGCTTCTCCGACCAGGAAATCCTGGATCTGGCGAAGAACCTGCGTGGCGGCGTTCCAATGGCCACTCCAGTGTTCGACGGCGCCAAGGAAAGCGAAATCAAGGCCATGCTGAAACTGGCGGACCTGCCAGAAAGCGGCCAGATGCAGCTGACCGACGGCCGTACCGGCAACAAGTTCGAGCGCCCGGTTACTGTTGGCTACATGTACATGCTGAAGCTGAACCACTTGGTAGACGACAAGATGCACGCTCGTTCTACCGGTTCGTACAGCCTGGTTACTCAGCAGCCGCTGGGTGGTAAGGCGCAGTTCGGTGGTCAGCGTTTCGGGGAGATGGAGGTCTGGGCACTGGAAGCATACGGTGCTGCTTACACTCTGCAAGAAATGCTCACAGTGAAGTCGGACGATGTGAACGGCCGTACCAAGATGTACAAAAACATCGTGGATGGCGATCACCGTATGGAGCCGGGCATGCCCGAGTCTTTCAACGTGTTGATCAAGGAAATTCGTTCCCTCGGCATCGATATCGATCTGGAAACCGAATAACACGTGACGCGAATCGAGAGCGGGGCAGGATTGCCCGCTCTCTGCTCCGCCAGGAGGAAAGGCCTTGAAAGACCTACTGAATTTGCTGAAAAACCAGGGTCAAGTCGAAGAGTTCGACGCCATCCGTATTGGATTGGCATCGCCTGAGATGATCCGTTCGTGGTCGTTCGGTGAAGTTAAAAAGCCGGAAACCATCAACTACCGTACGTTCAAACCTGAGCGTGACGGCTTGTTCTGCGCCAAGATCTTTGGCCCGGTAAAGGATTACGAGTGCCTGTGCGGTAAGTACAAGCGCTTGAAGCACCGTGGTGTGATCTGCGAGAAGTGCGGCGTTGAAGTCGCGCTGGCCAAAGTTCGTCGTGAGCGCATGGCGCACATCGAACTGGCTTCGCCGGTTGCCCACATCTGGTTCCTGAAATCGCTGCCGTCGCGTATCGGCTTGCTGATGGACATGACCCTGCGTGATATCGAACGCGTTCTCTACTTCGAGAGCTACGTCGTTATCGATCCAGGCATGACCACCCTTGAAAAAGGTCAGCTGCTCAACGACGAGCAGTACTTCGAAGCGCTGGAAGAGTTCGGCGACGATTTCGATGCCCGCATGGGTGCCGAAGCTGTCCGTGAACTGCTGCACGCTATCGACCTGGAGCACGAGATTGGCCGTCTGCGTGAAGAAATTCCGCAAACCAACTCCGAAACCAAAATCAAGAAGCTGTCCAAGCGTCTGAAGTTGATGGAAGCCTTCCAGGGTTCCGGCAACCTTCCAGAATGGATGGTGCTGACCGTTCTGCCGGTTCTGCCGCCAGATCTGCGTCCACTGGTCCCGCTGGATGGCGGTCGCTTCGCGACTTCCGACCTCAACGATCTGTATCGTCGAGTGATCAACCGTAACAACCGCTTGAAGCGTCTGCTCGATCTGTCCGCTCCGGACATCATCGTGCGCAACGAAAAGCGTATGTTGCAGGAAGCTGTCGATGCACTGCTTGACAACGGTCGTCGTGGCCGCGCTATCACCGGTTCGAACAAGCGTCCTCTGAAATCCCTGGCTGACATGATCAAGGGTAAACAAGGTCGTTTCCGTCAGAACTTGCTCGGTAAGCGTGTTGACTACTCCGGTCGTTCGGTAATTACCGTAGGTCCAACCCTGCGTCTGCACCAGTGCGGTCTGCCGAAGAAAATGGCTCTCGAGCTGTTCAAGCCGTTCATTTTCGGCAAGCTGGAAATGCGTGGTCTCGCGACCACCATCAAAGCTGCCAAGAAAATGGTTGAGCGCGAGCTGCCAGAGGTTTGGGACGTTCTCGCTGAAGTGATCCGTGAACACCCGGTTCTCCTCAACCGTGCACCGACCCTTCACCGTCTGGGTATCCAGGCGTTTGAACCAGTTCTGATCGAAGGTAAGGCTATCCAGCTGCACCCTCTGGTCTGTGCTGCGTACAACGCCGACTTCGACGGCGACCAAATGGCCGTGCACGTACCGCTGACACTGGAAGCCCAGTTGGAAGCGCGTGCGTTGATGATGTCGACCAACAACATTCTGTCGCCAGCCAACGGTGAGCCAATCATCGTTCCGTCGCAGGACGTTGTATTGGGTCTGTACTACATGACGCGTGAAGCGATCAACGCCAAGGGCGAAGGTCGTGTGTTCGCGGATCTGCAAGAAGTTGACCGTGTGTTCCGTGCCGGCGAAGCCGCACTGCACGCTAAAGTCAAAGTGCGGATCAACGAAACTGTCAACGATCGTGATGGTGGCAGCGTCAAGAACACTCGTATCGTCGACACCACTGTCGGCCGTGCGCTGTTGTTCCAGGTTGTTCCACCTGGCCTGTCGTACGACGTCGTCAACCAGCCGATGAAGAAAAAGGCGATCTCCAAGCTGATCAACCAGTGCTACCGCGTGGTTGGTTTGAAAGAGACCGTGATCTTCGCTGACCAGTTGATGTACACCGGTTTTGCCTATTCGACCATTTCCGGCGTTTCCATCGGTGTTAACGACTTCGTTATCCCGGATGAAAAGGCCCGCATCATCGGTGCTGCTACCGACGAAGTGAAAGAGATCGAAAGTCAGTACGCCTCCGGCCTGGTAACCCAGGGCGAGAAGTACAACAAAGTGATCGACCTTTGGTCCAAGGCGAACGACGAAGTTTCCAAGGCGATGATGGCCAACCTCTCGAAAGAGAAAGTCATCGACCGTCATGGCGTCGAAGTCGACCAAGAGTCCTTCAACTCGATGTACATGATGGCCGACTCGGGCGCACGGGGTTCTGCTGCGCAGATCCGTCAGCTCGCCGGTATGCGTGGCCTGATGGCCAAGCCGGACGGCTCCATCATCGAAACGCCGATTACTGCGAACTTCCGTGAAGGTTTGAGCGTACTTCAGTACTTCATCTCCACTCACGGTGCTCGTAAAGGTTTGGCGGATACCGCGTTGAAAACTGCGAACTCCGGTTACCTGACTCGTCGTCTGGTAGACGTAGCGCAGGATCTGGTTGTGACCGAGATCGATTGCGGCACCGAGCATGGCCTGGTAATGACGCCGCACATTGAAGGCGGTGACGTTGTTGAGCCATTGGGCGAGCGCGTATTGGGTCGAGTCATTGCCCGTGACGTGTTCAAGCCAGGTACCGAAGAAATCATCGTTCCTGCCGGCACGCTGGTAGACGAGAAGTGGGTCGAGTTCATCGAGCTGAACAGCATCGACGAAGTGATCGTGCGTTCGCCGATCAGCTGCGAAACCCGCTACGGCATTTGCGCCAAGTGCTACGGCCGTGACTTGGCTCGTGGTCACCAGGTGAACATCGGTGAAGCGGTCGGCGTTATCGCTGCCCAGTCCATCGGTGAGCCGGGTACCCAGCTGACCATGCGTACGTTCCACATCGGTGGTGCGGCAAGCCGGACCTCCGCAGCCGACAGCGTTCAGGTGAAGAATGGCGGTACCGTCCGTCTGCACAACCTGAAGCACGTTGAGCGAGTGGATGGTTGCCTGGTTGCTGTGTCCCGTTCCGGTGAGCTGGCAATCGCTGATGACTTCGGTCGTGAGCGTGAGCGTTACAAGCTGCCGTACGGTGCTGTGATTTCGGTTAAAGAAGGTGACAAGGTCGACGCTGGCGCAATCGTGGCCAAGTGGGATCCGCACACTCACCCAATCGTTACCGAAATGAAAGGTACCGTGACCTACGTGGGCATGGAAGAAGGCATCACGATCAAGCGTCAGACTGACGAATTGACCGGTATGACCAACATTGAAGTACTCGATGCCAAAGACCGTCCAGCTGCCGGTAAAGATATCCGTCCTGCTGTGAAGATGGTTGATGACAACGGCAAGGATCTGTTGCTGCCAGGCACTGACGTTATCGCTCAGTACTTCCTGCCAGCCAACGCCCTGGTCGGTGTTGCGGACGGTGCGAAGATCGCGATCGGTGATGTTATCGCTCGTATCCCGCAAGAAACTTCGAAGACCCGTGACATCACCGGTGGTCTGCCGCGTGTTGCCGACTTGTTCGAAGCCCGTCGTCCGAAAGAAGCCTCGATTCTGGCTGAAGTCAGCGGCACCATCGCGTTCGGTAAAGAGACCAAGGGCAAGCGCCGTCTGGTCATTACCCCGAACGACGGTAGCGATCCGTACGAAGAGCTGATTCCGAAGTGGCGTCACCTGAACGTCTTCGAAGGCGAACAGGTCAACCGCGGCGAAGTTATCTCCGACGGCCCGAGCGATCCACACGACATCCTGCGTCTGCTGGGTGTGAGTGCGCTGGCCAAGTACATCGTGAACGAGATCCAGGACGTTTACCGTCTGCAAGGCGTGAAGATCAACGACAAGCACATCGAGACCATCCTGCGTCAGATGCTGCGTAAAGTTGAAATCGCTGAATCCGGCGATTCCAGTTTCATCAAGGGCGACCAGATGGAATTGACTCACGTTCTGGTAGAGAACGAGCGTCTGGCTGGCGACGAGAAATTCGTTTCCAAGTTCACTCGCGTGCTGTTGGGTATCACCAAGGCGTCGTTGTCCACCGAATCGTTCATCTCGGCGGCTTCCTTCCAGGAAACCACTCGCGTACTGACCGAAGCGGCGGTAACCGGCAAGCGCGATTACCTACGCGGCCTGAAAGAAAACGTAGTCGTGGGTCGTCTGATCCCGGCCGGTACCGGTCTGGCTTATCACAGCGAGCGTAAGCGCCGCCGTGATGCTGACAAACCGTTGCGCGTAAGCGCCAGTGAAGTGGAAGCTGCACTGACCGAAGCACTGAACTCAAGCGGTAACTGAGTTCTGCGGTAAATGAGCGTGGGGCCCCGGTCGTTCCGTTCATCGAATCGAGACATTTTGTCGAGGTTGGATGAGCGGGGAGATCGGGGCCTTGCCTTGACTGGGGACAAGATCCTCTTTAGACTCTTGTACCCCTAAATTTGGCGGGAATTCGTTCCTGCCATTTTGCTTTTCTTGCAAGACAATAGCGTCGCAAGACAACAGTGGAGCTAGTAGATGGCAACTATCAACCAGCTGGTACGTCAGCCGCGTAAGCGTATCGTCGAGAAATCCGACGTGCCTGCGCTGCAGAACTGCCCGCAACGTCGTGGCGTATGCACTCGTGTGTATACCACCACGCCGAAAAAACCTAACTCGGCACTGCGTAAAGTATGCCGTGTGCGTCTGACCAACGGTTTCGAGGTTTCCTCGTACATCGGCGGTGAAGGCCACAACCTGCAAGAGCACAGCGTGGTACTGATCCGCGGCGGTCGTGTAAAAGACTTGCCAGGTGTTCGTTACCACACCGTACGCGGTTCTTTGGATACTTCCGGCGTTAAAGGTCGTAACCAGGGTCGTTCGAAGTACGGTACCAAGAAGCCTAAGTAGTAGCGGCTTTTTGTAAAACTGATTTTCTATTTTTCTGAGTCGATAAGAGTAAGGTCGGAGGCGTCCCGAAAGGGCACCGATTCCGAGCGAACCTGAAGACCGTTTGAGGGCTTATCCATGCCAAGAAGACGCGTAGCAGCCAAGCGCGAAGTGCTTGACGATCCAAAATACGGCAGCCAGATACTGGCCAAGTTCATGAACCACGTTATGGAAAGCGGCAAGAAAGCCGTTGCCGAGCGTATCGTTTATGGCGCGCTGGAAAAGGTTAAAGAACGCAAGAACAGCGATCCCCTGGAAATCTTCGAGAAAGCTCTCGACGCCATCGCTCCGCTGGTCGAAGTAAAGTCGCGCCGTGTAGGCGGTGCTACTTACCAGGTTCCGGTCGAAGTTCGTCCGTCCCGTCGTAACGCCCTGGCAATGCGCTGGTTGGTAGACTTCGCCCGCAAGCGCGGCGAGAAGTCTATGGCTCTGCGTTTGGCTGGCGAACTGTTGGACGCCGCTGAAGGTAAAGGTGCTGCAGTTAAGAAGCGTGAAGACGTGCACCGTATGGCTGAAGCCAACAAGGCTTTCTCGCACTACCGCTTCTAATTTTAGCGTCACTAATTTTGCGAGGGCTTTATGGCTCGTACTACACCGATTAATCGCTACCGTAACATCGGTATCGTTGCTCACGTGGATGCTGGTAAAACCACCACCACCGAGCGCGTCCTTTTTTACACTGGCAAAAGTCACAAGATGGGCGAGGTGCATGACGGCGCCGCGACCACAGACTGGATGGTGCAGGAGCAGGAGCGTGGTATTACCATTACTTCTGCTGCTATTACCGCCTTCTGGCAGGGTTCCGAGAAGCAGCACAAGGACCAATACCGCTTTAACGTCATCGACACCCCGGGCCACGTTGACTTCACTATTGAAGTTGAACGTTCCCTGCGTGTTCTCGACGGCGCGGTCGTTGTGTTCTGCGGCACCTCGGGTGTTGAGCCTCAGTCGGAAACCGTATGGCGTCAAGCCAACAAATACGGCGTTCCACGTCTTGTTTACGTAAACAAGATGGACCGTGCTGGTGCGAACTTCCTGCGCGTGATCGGTCAGATCAAACAGCGTCTGGGTCACACCCCGGTGCCAATCCAGTTGGCTATCGGTTCCGAAGACAACTTCCAGGGTCAGATCGACCTGATCGCCATGGAAGCTGTTTACTGGAACGACGCTGACAAAGGCATGGTTCCACGTCGCGAGCCTATCCCTGCTGAACTGCAGGCATTGGCTGACGAGTGGCGCGGTAACATGGTTGAGGCTGCGGCCGAAGCCAGCGAAGAGCTGATGAACAAGTACCTCGAAGGTGAAGAACTCACCAACGCGGAAATCAAGGCCGCTCTGCGTCAGCGTACTATCGCTGGTGAGATCGTTCTGGCTGTTTGCGGTTCTTCCTTCAAGAACAAGGGTGTTCCCCTGGTTCTCGACGCCGTTATCGACTACCTGCCTGCTCCTACCGACATTCCTGCCATCAAGGGTACCGACCCGGATGACGAGACCAAGGAAATGGAGCGTCACGCAGACGACAGCGAGCCGTTCTCGGCTCTGGCGTTCAAGATCGCTACCGACCCATTCGTGGGTACCTTGACCTTCGTCCGCGTTTACTCGGGCGTGTTGGCCTCCGGCGACGGCGTGATCAACTCGGTTAAAGGCAAGAAAGAGCGCGTGGGTCGTATGGTGCAAATGCACGCAAACGCCCGTGAAGAAATCAAGGAAGTACGCGCTGGTGACATCGCGGCCTTGATCGGCATGAAGGACGTCACCACTGGTGAAACTTTGTGCAACGCTGACAAGCCAATCATCCTGGTTCGCATGGACTTCCCGGAGCCGGTTATTTCGGTTGCCGTAGAGCCTAAGACCAAGGACGACCAGGAAAAAATGGGTATCGCTCTGGGCAAACTTGCTCAGGAAGACCCGTCTTTCCGCGTCAAAACTGATGAAGAGACTGGTCAAACGATCATCTCTGGCATGGGCGAGTTGCACCTGGACATCCTGGTTGACCGGATGCGCCGTGAGTTCAACGTCGAAGCCAACATCGGTAAGCCTCAAGTTTCGTACCGTGAGCGCATCACGAAGAGCTGCGAAATCGAAGGCAAGTTCGTTCGTCAATCCGGTGGTCGTGGCCAGTTCGGTCATTGCTGGATTCGTTTTGCTCCTGCTGACGAAGGTCAGGAAGGTCTGCAATTCCTGAACGAAGTAGTGGGTGGTGTGGTTCCTAAGGAATACATCCCGGCTATCCAGAAGGGTATCGAAGAGCAGATGAAGAACGGCGTTGTCGCCGGCTATCCGCTGATCGGCCTGAAGGCTACCGTGTTTGATGGTTCCTACCACGACGTCGACTCGAACGAGATGGCGTTTAAGGTGGCTGCTTCCATGGCGACCAAGCAACTGGCCCAGAAGGGCGGTGGTGAGTTGCTCGAGCCGATCATGGCAGTAGAGGTTGTTACGCCTGAAGACTATATGGGTGACGTGATGGGCGACCTTAACCGTCGTCGCGGCATGATCCTGGGTATGGAAGACACGGTTTCCGGCAAAGTGATTCGCGCCGAGGTTCCGCTGGGTGAGATGTTCGGTTACGCAACCGACGTCCGTTCCATGTCCCAAGGTCGCGCAAGCTACTCTATGGAATTCAAAAAATACAATACGGCTCCGTCGCACATCGTCGAAACCGTTACCAAAAAACAAGGCTGATTCAGCCCCTTTAGGCTAGGAGTTAATTGTCGTGGCTAAAGAAAAATTTGACCGTACCCTCCCGCACGTCAACGTTGGCACCATCGGTCACGTCGACCACGGTAAAACCACGCTGACCGCTGCTCTGACTCGCGTCTGCTCCGAAGTTTTCGGTTCGGCCGTTGTTGCTTTCGACAAGATCGACAGCGCTCCGGAAGAAAAGGCTCGTGGTATCACCATCAACACCGCGCACGTTGAATACAACTCGCTGATCCGTCACTACGCTCACGTTGACTGCCCAGGTCACGCTGACTATGTGAAGAACATGATCACCGGTGCTGCTCAGATGGACGGCGCTATCCTGGTTTGCTCGGCCGCTGATGGTCCGATGCCACAAACCCGTGAGCACATCCTGCTGTCCCGTCAGGTTGGCGTTCCGTACATCGTTGTCTTCCTGAACAAGGCTGACATGGTTGACGACGCTGAGCTGCTGGAACTGGTTGAGATGGAAGTGCGCGATCTGCTGAGCACTTACGACTTCCCAGGTGACGACACTCCGATCATCATCGGTTCGGCTCTGATGGCTCTGAACGGCCAAGACGACAACGAAATGGGCACCACTGCCGTTCGTAAACTGGTTGAGACTCTGGACAGCTACATCCCGGATCCGGTCCGTGTTATCGACAAGCCGTTCCTGATGCCAATCGAAGACGTATTCTCGATCTCCGGTCGCGGTACTGTTGTAACTGGCCGTATCGAGCGCGGTATCGTCAAGGTTCAGGATCCACTGGAAATCGTTGGTCTGCGTGACACTACCGTCACCACCTGCACCGGTGTTGAAATGTTCCGTAAGCTGCTCGACGAAGGTCGTGCTGGCGAGAACTGCGGCGTTCTGCTGCGTGGTACCAAGCGTGACGACGTTGAGCGTGGCCAGGTTCTGGTTAAGCCAGGTTCGGTTAAGCCGCACACCAAGTTCGAAGCTGAAGTCTACGTTCTGAGCAAAGAAGAAGGCGGTCGTCACACTCCGTTCTTCAAAGGCTACCGTCCACAGTTCTACTTCCGTACAACTGACGTGACTGGTAACTGCGAACTGCCGGAAGGCGTTGAAATGGTAATGCCAGGCGACAACATCAAAATGGTTGTCACCCTGATCAAGACCATCGCAATGGAAGACGGTCTGCGTTTCGCTATCCGTGAAGGCGGTCGTACCGTCGGCGCTGGCGTCGTAGCCAAAATCATCGAGTAAGCTCTTTTTTGAGTAAGCTTTGATGATTTGAAAGAGCCCCCGCTTAGCGGGGGCTTTTTTATTGGGTTGACACCTATCTGGGGCGTCTATAGAATTGCGCCTCCTTTTAACGGGCGTATTGCGCTCGGTGGGAATAGCAGCCGGAGTCTGAAATCCAATGCAAAATCAGCAAATCCGTATCAGGTTGAAGGCTTTTGACCATCGCCTGATCGACCAATCCACCCAGGAAATCGTGGAAACCGCGAAACGTACTGGTGCTCAAGTGCGTGGTCCAATTCCACTGCCTACCCGTAAAGAGCGGTTCACCGTTCTGGTCTCCCCGCACGTCAACAAAGACGCGCGTGACCAGTACGAGATCCGTACTCATAAGCGCGTTCTGGACATCGTCCAGCCAACGGATAAAACCGTTGATGCTCTTATGAAGCTTGATCTTGCGGCCGGTGTGGAAGTACAGATCAGCCTCGGCTAAGACTCGGTCTTAGTCGTGTAACGCTCTGAAATGGGCGGCCATAGCGGGTGAAAGCCCCGTACACTCATGAGGTTTACAACATGACTATTGGTGTAGTCGGTCGTAAATGCGGTATGACCCGTATTTTCACCGAAGAAGGTGTCTCCATTCCGGTCACGGTCATTGAGATCGAGCCGAATCGCGTCACCCAGTTCAAAACTGAAGAGACCGATGGCTATCGTGCAGTGCAAGTCACTGTAGGCGAGCGTCGTGCTTCGCGTGTTACAGCTGCTCAGGCTGGCCACTTCGCTAAAGCGAACGTTGCCGCTGGTCGTACCGTAATGGAATTCCGCCTTGAAGAAGGCGAGTACCAGGCCGGCGATCTGATCAACGCTGAAATCTTCGCCGCTGGTCAACTGGTTGATGTAACCGGTCAGTCCAAAGGTAAAGGCTTCCAGGGTACGATCAAGCGTTGGAACTTCCGCGGGCAAGATAATACCCACGGTAACTCCGTGTCCCACCGCGTTCCAGGCTCTATCGGCCAGTGCCAGACTCCTGGTCGTGTATTCAAGGGCAAAAAAATGTCCGGTCATATGGGCGCTGAGCGCGTGACCGTGCAGTCCCTCGAAGTAGTGCGCGTGGACGCTGAACGCAATCTGTTGTTGGTCAAGGGCGCTGTTCCTGGCGCTACTGGCGGCAACTTGGTTGTACGTCCAGCAGCCAAGGCTCGCGGTTAAGGGGAAGCTGACATGCAATTAAATGTAAATGACGCTCAAGCGATCGAAGTTTCCGAACTGACATTTGGCGGCGAATTCAACGAGACGCTGGTTCACCAAGCAGTCGTGGCCTACATGGCCGGCGGCCGTCAAGGTAGCAAGCAGCAAAAGACCCGTTCCGACGTTCGTGGTGGCGGTAAGCGCCCATGGCGTCAGAAAGGTACTGGCCGTGCTCGTGCCGGTACTATCCGTAGCCCAATCTGGCGTGGCGGCGGTACCACTTTCGCAGCTCGTCCTCAGGATCACACCCAGAAGCTGAACAAGAAGATGTATCGCGCAGCAATGCGTTCCATCCTTGCTGAGCTGGTGCGTACTGATCGTCTGGTTGTGGTTCAGGACTTCGCTGTTGATGCACCGAAGACCAAAGATCTGCTGAACAAACTGACCGGCATGGGCCTGACTGACGTCTTGATCGTGTCTGAAGTAGTTGATCAGAACCTGTACCTGGCTGCTCGTAACCTGCCACACGTTGATGTGCGTGACGTGCAAGGTTCCGATCCAGTTAGTCTGATCGCATACGACAAGGTGTTGATCACCGTGTCGGCCGTGAAGAAATTCGAGGAGCTGCTGGGATGAACCAGGAACGCGTATTTAAAGTTCTGCTTGGCCCGCACGTTTCCGAGAAGGCTACGGTTCTGGCTGACAAGAAAGGCCAGTTCGTTTTCAAGGTTGCAACTGACGCAACCAAGCTGGAAATCAAGAAGGCCGTCGAAAGCCTGTTCAGCGTGAAAGTAGAGCGTGTTACTACCCTGAATGTTCTGGGTAAGAGCAAGCGCACTGCTCGCGGTCTGGGCAAGCGTAATGACTGGAAGAAGGCAGTTATCTCCCTTCAGCCAGGCCAAGATCTCGATTTCAGCAGCAGTGCTGAGTAAGGAAGGGGTGCATCATGGCAATCGTTAAATGCAAACCGACTTCCCCTGGCCGCCGTTTTGTGGTCAAGGTGGTCAACCAGGAGCTGCATAAAGGCGCTCCTCACGCACCGCTGCTCGAGAAAAAATCGAAGACTGGTGGTCGTAACAACAATGGTCGTATTACCACTCGTCACATCGGTGGTGGCCATAAGCAGCATTATCGTCTGGTCGATTTCCGTCGCAACGACAAAGATGGCATCTCTGCCACTGTCGAGCGTATTGAATACGATCCAAACCGTACTGCTCACATCGCTCTGCTGCTGTACGCAGATGGCGAGCGTCGCTACATCATCGCCCCTAAAGGCGTGAGTGCTGGCGACCAGCTGATCGCAGGTGCTCTGGCACCGATCAAGCCGGGCAACGCTCTGCAACTGCGTAACATTCCAGTTGGTAGCACCGTACACGGCATCGAATTGAAGCCAGGTAAAGGCGCGCAAATCGCTCGTTCCGCTGGTGCTTCGGCTCAGCTGATCGCTCGTGAAGGTGTCTACGTGACCCTGCGTCTGCGTTCTGGTGAGATGCGTAAAGTGCTGGCTGAATGCCGCGCGACCCTGGGTGAAGTCTCGAACTCCGAGCACAGCCTGCGTTCGCTGGGTAAAGCTGGTGCCAAACGCTGGCGTGGCGTTCGCCCAACCGTTCGTGGTGTTGCCATGAACCCGGTTGACCACCCACATGGTGGTGGTGAAGGTCGTACCTCTGGTGGTCGTCATCCGGTATCGCCATGGGGCTTCCCGACTAAGGGCGCGAAGACTCGTGGTAATAAGCGTACCGACAAAATGATCGTCCGTCGTCGCAAGTAAATAGAGGGATACGACAGTGCCACGTTCTCTGAAAAAAGGTCCTTTTATTGATCTTCACCTACTGAAGAAGATCGAAGTGGCGGCGGAAAAGAACGATCGCAAACCAGTTAAAACCTGGTCGCGTCGTTCGATGATCCTGCCACAAATGGTCGGTTTGACCATTGCAGTTCATAACGGTCGTCAACATGTTCCAGTTCTCGTGAACGAAGACATGGTCGGCCACAAACTAGGCGAGTTTGCCGGTACCCGCACATATCGTGGGCACGTGGCAGACAAGAAAGCCAAGCGTTAAGGGGTAAGGAACGATGGAAGTAGCCGCTAAGTTGTCGGGCGCTCGAATCTCCGCCCAGAAAGCCCGCTTGGTCGCCGACCAGATCCGCGGGAAGAAGGTGGGCGAAGCGCTCAACCTGTTGGCTTTCAGCAGTAAGAAAGCCGCCGAGATCATGAAGAAAGTGCTGGAGTCGGCCGTAGCCAACGCCGAGCATAACGAAGGCGCAGACGTTGATGACCTTAAAGTCAGCACCGTTTTCGTCAACGAAGGGCGTTCGCTGAAGCGAATCATGCCACGTGCCAAAGGCCGTGCTGATCGCATCGTCAAGCGGTCTTGCCATATCACTGTCAAGGTTGCTGACAAGTAACGGAGTCGAAGAGATGGGTCAGAAAGTACATCCCATTGGCATTCGCCTGGGAATCGTCAAGGAGCACACCTCCGTCTGGTACGCAGACGGTCGGACTTATGCGGACTATTTGTTCGCTGATCTGAAGGTGCGCGAGTATCTCCAAGACAAACTAAAAAGCGCGTCCGTAAGCCGTATCGATATCCATCGTCCGGCCCAAACTGCACGTATCACCATCCACACCGCTCGTCCAGGTATCGTTATCGGGAAGAAAGGTGAAGATGTTGAGAAACTGCGTCAGGACCTGACCAAACAAATGGGTGTGCCTGTGCACATCAATATCGAAGAAATCCGCAAGCCGGAACTCGACGGTATGTTGGTTGCGCAGAGCGTAGCTCAGCAGCTGGAGCGTCGCGTAATGTTCCGTCGCGCTATGAAGCGCGCTGTACAGAACGCCATGCGCATTGGTGCCAAAGGCATCAAAATCCAAGTGAGCGGTCGTCTCGGCGGTGCTGAAATCGCACGTACTGAATGGTATCGCGAAGGTCGTGTGCCACTGCACACCCTGCGTGCCGACATCGACTATGCCAACTACGAAGCTCACACCACTTACGGTGTGATCGGTGTAAAGGTTTGGATCTTCAAAGGCGAAGTAATTGGTGGTCGCCAAGAAGAACTGAAACCACAAGCACCAGCGCCTCGTAAAAAAGCTGCTAAGTAAGGGGTACGCCAAATGTTGCAACCAAAGCGTACGAAGTTCCGCAAGCAGATGACAGGCCACAACCGTGGTCTGGCTCAGCGCGGTAGCAAAGTCAGCTTCGGCGAGTTCGCGCTGAAGTCTGTAGCTCGTGGTCGTCTCACCGCTCGTCAGATCGAGTCAGCGCGTCGTGCTCTGACCCGTCACGTTAAACGTGGCGGCAAGATCTGGATCCGTGTATTCCCGGACAAGCCTATTTCCAAAAAGCCACTCGAAGTTCGGATGGGTAAAGGTAAGGGTAGTGTGGAGTACTGGGTTGCCCAGATTCAGCCAGGCAAAGTCCTGTATGAAATCGAGGGCGTTACTGAAGAGCTGGCGCGTGAGGCTTTTGCCCTGGCTGCTGCAAAGCTGCCGCTCGCCACCGCCTTTGTTAAACGGACGGTGATGTGATGAAAGCGAACGAACTTCGTGAAAAAGACGCGCCGCAGCTTAACGAGCAACTGCTCGGCCTGCTGCGCGACCAGTTCAATCTGCGTATGCAGAAAGCAACTGGCCAGTTGGGGCAGTCTCACCTGCTCCGGCAAGTTAAGCGTGACATCGCTCGCGTGAAGACTGTGCTCAAACAGCAGGCAGGTAAGTAATCATGGCTGAAGCCGAAAAAACCGTCCGTACGCTGACTGGCCGTGTTGTCAGCGACAAAATGGACAAGACCATCACCGTTCTGATCGAGCGTCGCGTTAAGCACCCGATCTACGGTAAATACGTTAAGCGTTCGACTAAGCTGCACGCGCACGACGAAACCAATCAGTGCCACATCGGCGACAAAGTCACTATTCGTGAAACTCGTCCGCTGGCCAAGACCAAGTCTTGGGCATTGGTTGATGTTCTCGAACGCGCTGTGGAAGTCTAAGGACTAGGGGTCGGAGAAATATATGATTCAGACTCAATCCATGCTCGATGTGGCCGATAACAGCGGCGCTCGCCGTGTTATGTGCATCAAGGTGCTGGGTGGCTCCCATCGTCGTTACGCTGGTATCGGTGACATCATCAAAGTTACCGTGAAGGAAGCAATTCCTCGCGGTAAAGTGAAAAAAGGCCAAGTGATGACTGCTGTTGTAGTCCGCACTCGTCACGGCGTACGTCGTGCTGATGGCTCCATTATCCGCTTTGATGGCAACGCTGCTGTTCTTCTGAACAACAAGCAAGAGCCGATCGGCACCCGTATCTTTGGGCCAGTGACCCGTGAACTTCGTACTGAGAAGTTCATGAAGATCGTCTCGCTCGCCCCAGAAGTGCTGTAAGGAGATCCGACATGCAAAAGATTCGTCGTGACGACGAGATCATCGTGATCGCCGGCAAAGACAAAGGTAAGCGCGGTAAGGTGCTTAAGGTTCTCGCTGACGACCGTCTGGTCGTTGGTGGTCTGAACCTGGTTAAGCGTCATACCAAGCCTAACCCTGCAGCGGGCGTACAAGGCGGTATCGTCGAGAAAGAAGCGCCATTGCACGCTTCCAACGTTGCCATTTTCAACGGCGAAACCAACAAGGCTGATCGCGTTGGTTTCAAAGTAGAAGACGGCAAGAAAATTCGTGTCTTCAAGTCGACCCAAAAAGCGGTTGATGCTTGAACACTGCTAGGTAGAAGACCATGGCACGACTAAAAGAGATTTACTGGAAGGAAATCGCACCGAAGCTTAAGGAAGAACTTAAGCTTTCGAACGTGATGGAAGTTCCACGCGTTACAAAGATCACCCTGAACATGGGTCTGGGCGAAGCGGTCGGTGACAAAAAAGTCATCGAGCACGCTGTTGCTGACCTGGAAAAGATCACCGGTCAGAAAGTCGTTGTGACTTACGCTCGGAAATCCATCGCTGGCTTTAAAGTCCGTGAAGGTTGGCCGATCGGCGTCAAAGTGACCCTGCGCCGTGAGCGTATGTACGAATTCCTGGATCGTCTGCTGTCGATCTCCCTGCCTCGGGTCCGCGACTTCCGCGGCCTGAATGCCAAGTCCTTCGATGGTCGTGGTAACTACAGCATGGGCGTTAAAGAGCAGATCATCTTCCCGGAAATCGACTACGACAAGATCGATGCTCTCCGCGGTCTGGACATTACCCTGACCACCACTGCCAAGAACGATGATGAAGGTCGCGCCCTGTTGCGTGCTTTCAAATTCCCGTTCCGCAACTGATTGGAGTAGGAAAATGGCCAAGATGAGCATGAAAAACCGCGAGCTGAAGCGTCAGCTCACGGTTGCCAAGTACGCCAAAAAGCGTGCAGCACTGAAAGCTATCATCGTTGATCTGAACGCAAGTCCAGAAGCGCGTTGGGAAGCTACAGTAGCTCTGCAGAAGCAGCCACGTGACGCAAGCGCTTCGCGCATGCGTAACCGCTGCCGCCTGACCGGTCGTCCACACGGCGTTTACCGCAAGTTCGGCCTCGGCCGTAACAAACTGCGTGAAGCTGCAATGCGTGGTGACGTACCTGGTCTGGTTAAAGCCAGCTGGTAAGCACTGTCAAAGTCTCGGTGTTCGGGATCGCAAGATCCTGACCGCCGGTGACCTTGAACTTGAATCAAGCCCCTATTGGGGCTTGATTCATTTGTGGGGTGTGTCTAGAATACCCGGCTCGCCTGAGCCCGTACTTTTTTCGTGCGGATGTACTCGGCGACACGTAGTAGCCGCAAGGCTAATTTTTTTGTATTAGGAGCGTCTAGCCCATGAGTATGCAGGACCCGTTAGCGGACATGCTAACTCGAATCCGTAATGCCCAGATGGCTGAAAAGTCCGTCGTAAGCATGCCATCTTCTACTTTGAAGGTAGCTGTTGCCAAAGTCCTGAAGGACGAAGGTTACATTGCGGGTTATCAGATCAGCAGCGAAATCAAACCACTGCTGTCTATCGAGCTGAAATACTTCGAAGGCCGTCCGGTCATCGAGGAAGTGAAGCGCGTTAGCCGTCCAGGCCTGCGTCAGTACAAGTCCGTCGATGATCTGCCAAAAGTTCGTGGCGGTCTCGGTGTGTCTATCGTCTCCACCAACAAAGGTGTGATGACGGATCGTGCTGCGCGCGCTGCCGGTGTCGGCGGCGAAGTTCTTTGCACTGTGTTCTAAGGGGGGATAAGCATGTCACGCGTCGCTAAGAACCCCGTTAAGCTGCCAGCCGGTGTCGAAGTCAAATTCGCAGGCCAACAGCTTTCGGTGAAGGGTGCCAAGGGCACTCTCGAACTGAACATCCATTCGTCCGTTGAGATTGTTGAAGAAGCTGGTGAGCTGCGTTTCGCTGCTCGCAATGGCGATCAACAAACTCGCGCAATGGCTGGTACCACTCGTGCGTTGGTAAACAACATGGTCCAAGGCGTAAGCCAAGGCTTCGAGCGCAAGCTCCAGCTGGTCGGTGTTGGTTACAAAGCGCAAGCAAAAGGCACAGTGCTGAACCTGGCTCTTGGCTTCTCGCACCCAGTGGATTATGAACTGCCGGAAGGCATCACCGCTGAGACTCCTAGCCAAACCGACATCCTGATCCGGGGTATCGATAAGCAGCTGGTAGGTCAAGTGGCCGCCGAGATCCGCGACTTCCGTCCACCAGAGCCGTACAAAGGCAAAGGTGTGCGCTACGCGGACGAAGTCGTCCGTCGTAAAGAAGCCAAGAAGAAGTAGGGCATAGCAAATGACCGACAAAAAAGTTACTCGACTGCGTCGCGCTCGCAAAGCACGCCTGAAAATGCACGAACTCGAAGTCGTGCGTCTCTGCGTGTTCCGCTCGTCGCAGCACATCTACGCCCAGGTCATTTCGGCCGACGGCAACAAAGTCCTGGCATCTGCCTCGACTTTGGATAAAGAACTGCGTGATGGCGCCACTGGCAACATCGACGCGGCCACTAAGGTTGGCCAGCTGGTCGCTACGCGTGCTAAAGCCGCTGGCGTCTCGCAGGTGGCTTTCGACCGCTCTGGCTTCAAGTACCACGGTCGCGTCAAGGCGCTGGCTGATGCTGCTCGTGAAGCTGGGCTGGAGTTCTAAGTTATGTCAAATAACGACCAAAAGCGCGACGAAGGCTACATTGAGAAGCTGGTTCAAGTTAACCGCGTAGCCAAAACCGTTAAAGGCGGCCGTATCTTCACTTTCACCGCGTTGACCGTGGTGGGTGATGGTAAAGGGCGTGTTGGCTTCGGCCGTGGCAAGTCACGTGAAGTGCCTGCTGCGATCCAGAAGGCAATGGAAGCTGCTCGCCGCAACATGATCCAAGTTGATCTGAACGGCACCACTCTGCAGTACGCAATGAAGTCCGGTCACGGCGCTTCGAAGGTGTACATGCAGCCTGCTTCTGAAGGTACCGGTATCATCGCTGGCGGCGCTATGCGTGCTGTCCTCGAAGTTGCTGGCGTTCAGAACGTTCTGGCCAAGTGCTACGGCTCGACTAACCCGGTAAACGTGGTTCACGCCACTTTCAAAGGTTTGAAAGCTATGCAGTCTCCTGAGTCCATTGCCGCCAAGCGTGGCAAAAGCGTCAAGGAGATCTTCTGATCATGGCTACCGTTAAAGTTACGCTGATCAAAAGCATGACCGGCCGCATCCCTAACCACAAACTGTGCGTTAAGGGTCTGGGTCTGCGTCGCATCGGTCACACTGTAGAAGTACTTGATACTCCCGAGAATCGCGGGATGATCAACAAGGCTTACTACATGCTGCGTGTCGAGGGTTAATCGATGAAACTCAATGATCTGAGTCCAGCGCCGGGTTCCCGTCGCGAAAAGCATCGTCCGGGCCGTGGTATCGGTAGTGGTTTGGGCAAGACCGGTGGCCGTGGCCACAAAGGTCAGTCTTCCCGCTCCGGTGGCACCATTGCTCCAGGCTTTGAAGGCGGTCAACAGCCGCTGCATCGTCGCCTGCCGAAGTTCGGTTTCGTTTCCCTGAAAGCCATGGACCGCGCAGAAGTGCGTCTGTCCGAGCTGGCTAAAGTGGAGGGCGACATCGTCACCGTGCAGTCCCTGAAAGATGCCAACGTGATCAACGTCAACGTACAGCGTGTGAAAATCATGCTGTCCGGCGAAGTGACTCGCGCTGTTACCATCGGAAAGGGAATCGGCGCCACCAAAGGTGCGCGTGCGGCTATCGAAGCAGCTGGCGGCAAGTTCGAGGAATAAATGGCTAAGCAAGGTGCTCTCTCTGCGCTCGGCAAAGGCGGTATGTCTGAACTCTGGGCTCGTCTGCGTTTTCTATTCTTGGCGATTATCGTCTACCGAATAGGCGCACACATCCCGGTTCCAGGTATCAACCCGGACCGACTCGCGGACCTGTTTCGACAGAATGAGGGGACCATTCTTAGCTTGTTCAACATGTTTTCCGGCGGTGCGCTGGAGCGGATGAGCATCTTTGCATTGGGGATCATGCCGTACATCTCGGCATCGATCATCATGCAACTGATGACCGCCGTCAGCCCACAGCTGGAGCAGTTGAAGAAGGAAGGTGAAGCTGGGCGTCGCAAGATCGCTCAGTACACCCGCTACGGCACTGTCGTCCTCGCTCTCGTTCAGGCTATTGGCATGTCCATTGGTCTGGCAGGGCAGGGCGTTGCGTTCACTGGTGACTTTGGCTTCCATTTCGTCGCGGTATCCACTTTTGTGGCTGGTGCGATGTTCATGATGTGGCTGGGTGAGCAGATTACTGAGCGTGGTGTTGGCAACGGTATCTCGATGTTGATTTTCGCAGGTATCGTCGCCGGTCTTCCGAGAGCGATCGGGCAGTCTTTCGAGTCTGCGCGTCAGGGTGATATCAACATTTTTGCCCTGGTTGCCATCGGTTTGCTGGCAGTAGCGATTATCGGTTTCGTGGTGTTCATTGAGCGTGGTCAGCGTCGTATTGCTGTTCATTACGCCAAGCGTCAGCAAGGCCGCAAGGTCTTTGCCGCGCAGACTAGCCACTTGCCGTTGAAGGTGAACATGGCCGGTGTTATTCCGGCCATTTTCGCGAGCAGCATTTTGCTGTTCCCGGCTTCGTTGGGTACCTGGTTCGGTCAGTCTGAAGGTATGGGCTGGCTGCAGGACATCTCGCAGTCGATCGCTCCTGGTCAGCCGTTGAATATTCTGCTGTTTAGTGCAGGGATTATTTTCTTCTGCTTCTTCTATACGGCGTTGATGTTCAATCCGAAAGACGTAGCGGAAAACCTGAAGAAGTCCGGTGCCTTTATTCCGGGCATCCGTCCAGGTGAGCAGTCTGCGCGCTACATTGATGGCGTTCTGACTCGTTTGACCCTGTTCGGTGCTCTATATATGACGGCCGTGTGTCTGTTGCCCCAGTTCCTGGTGGTTGCGGCAAACGTTCCGTTCTACCTTGGCGGGACCTCGTTGCTGATCGTCGTCGTGGTTGTGATGGACTTCATGTCCCAAGTACAATCGCACCTCGTTTCGCACCAGTACGAATCCCTGATGAAGAAAGCCAACCTGAAGGGTTACGGCAGCGGCATGTTGCGCTGAGTACCCATAAGGTTCGAGGAGTTGGTGATGAAAGTTCGTGCATCGGTGAAAAAGCTGTGCCGTAACTGCAAGATTATTCGCCGCGAAGGTGTTGTTCGAGTAATTTGCAGCGCGGAACCGCGTCACAAACAGCGCCAAGGCTGAGTGTGATTGTGCTTCAAGCCCGGTAGCTAGTGCGCTACCGGGTTGATTATTTGTTATTACAGCGATATTATCTCGCGCCCTATTTCTTGGCTTCCGGGGCGTAGGTAGCTGTCAATTGGAGTCCCACTGAATGGCCCGTATTGCAGGCGTTAACATTCCAGATAACAAGCATACTGTTATCTCGCTGACCTACATCTATGGTGTTGGTCGCACTACTGCACAGAAGATCTGTGCGGTGACTGGGGTAAACCCAGCAGCAAAGATCAAAGATCTGAGCGACGAGCAGATTGAACAGCTGCGTGGCGAAGTGGCGAAGTTCACCACTGAAGGTGACCTGCGTCGCGAAATCAACATGAAAATCAAGCGTTTGATGGACCTCGGTTGCTATCGCGGTCTGCGTCATCGTCGTGGTCTTCCAGTGCGCGGTCAGCGTACCAAGACTAACGCGCGTACCCGTAAAGGTCCGCGTAAGCCGATCCGCAAGTAATCGCCCCAGCGAATCGACAGGAAATTAATCATGGCTAAACCTGCTGCTCGTCCTCGTAAAAAAGTCAAAAAGACAGTGGTTGATGGCATCGCCCACATCCACGCGTCTTTTAACAACACAATCGTGACCATCACCGACCGTCAAGGCAACGCTCTTTCCTGGGCTACCTCCGGTGGTTCGGGTTTCCGCGGTTCCCGCAAGTCCACCCCGTTCGCTGCTCAAGTAGCTGCTGAACGTGCTGGTCAAGCTGCGCTGGAATACGGTCTGAAAAACCTTGACGTTAACGTCAAAGGTCCAGGCCCAGGTCGTGAATCTGCAGTCCGCGCTTTGAACGGCTGTGGCTACAAGATCGCCAGCATCACCGACGTGACGCCAATCCCGCACAACGGGTGCCGTCCGCCGAAGAAGCGCCGCGTGTAATCCAGGAGATTGTAAAGAATGGCTCGTTACATTGGTCCAAAATGCAAACTCGCTCGTCGCGAAGGCACCGATCTCTTTCTGAAGAGCGGCGTGCGCGCGATCGAATCGAAGTGCAACATCGAAGCAGCACCTGGTATCCACGGCCAACGCCGCGGTCGCCAGTCCGATTACGGCACCCAACTGCGTGAAAAGCAGAAGGTCCGTCGTATCTACGGCGTTCTCGAGCGTCAATTCAGCGGCTACTACAAAGAAGCTGCTGGCAAGAAAGGTGCAACCGGTGAAAACCTGCTGCAACTGCTCGAATGCCGTCTGGACAACGTTGTATACCGTATGGGTTTTGGCTCTACTCGTGCCGAATCCCGTCAGCTGGTATCGCACAAATCCGTCAGCGTTAACGGTCAGACCGTAAACGTACCGTCTTACCAGGTTCGTGCTGGTGACGTGGTCGCGATTCGCGAGAAAGCAAAGAACCAACTTCGCATTGTCCAAGCTCTCGATCTGTGTGCCCAACGTGGCCGCGTAGAATGGGTAGAAGTAGACACTGAGAAGAAGTCGGGCGTTTTCAAGAACGTTCCAGCTCGCAGTGATCTGTCCGCCGACATCAACGAAAGCCTGATTGTCGAGCTCTACTCCAAGTAAGGGCTAGAAAATAGGTGCATCCATGCAGATTTCGGTAAATGAGTTCCTGACACCCCGCCATATTGATGTGCAGGTTGTCAGTCCAACCCGCGCCAAGATCACTCTCGAGCCTCTCGAGCGTGGTTTCGGCCACACCCTGGGCAACGCGCTGCGCCGCATCCTGTTGTCCTCAATGCCCGGCTGTGCAGTAGTCGAGGCCGAGATTGATGGTGTACTCCATGAGTACAGCGCAATCGAAGGCGTACAGGAAGACGTAATTGAAATCCTGTTGAACCTTAAAGGTCTGGCTATCAAGCTGCACGGTCGTGACGAAGTTACGCTGACCTTGTCGAAGAAGGGTTCGGGGGTGGTTACCGCTGCCGATATTCAGCTGGATCATGATGTCGAGATCGTTAACCCCGATCACGTAATCGCTAACCTGGCGTCTAACGGCGCCCTGAACATGAAGCTCACCGTAGCTCGTGGTCGTGGTTATGAACCGGCAGACTCGCGTCAGAGCGATGAAGACGAAAGCCGCAGCATCGGTCGCTTGCAGCTTGACTCTTCGTTCAGCCCGGTTCGCCGTATCGCATACGTGGTGGAAAACGCCCGTGTCGAGCAGCGTACTAACCTGGACAAGCTGGTTATTGATCTGGAAACCAACGGTACTCTGGATCCTGAAGAGGCTATTCGCCGCGCTGCAACCATTCTGCAACAGCAGTTGGCTGCGTTCGTCGACCTCAAAGGTGACAGTGAGCCAGTGGTTGTCGAGCAGGAAGACGAGATCGATCCGATCCTGCTTCGCCCGGTTGACGATCTGGAACTGACTGTACGTTCGGCTAACTGCCTTAAGGCGGAAAACATCTACTACATCGGTGACCTGATTCAGCGTACCGAAGTAGAGCTGTTGAAGACTCCGAACCTTGGCAAGAAATCCTTGACTGAAATCAAGGACGTTCTGGCCTCCCGCGGTCTGTCCCTCGGCATGCGCCTCGACAACTGGCCGCCTGCAAGTCTTAAGAAGGACGACAAGGCGACTGCCTGATCGTCGTAATCACCGAACGTTGTGTTTGGTAAGGAATGAACCATGCGTCATCGTAAAAGTGGTCGTCACCTGAGCCGCACCAGCTCGCACCGCAAGGCCATGTTTCAAAACATGGCGGTGTCGCTGTTCGAGCACGAGCTGATCAAAACTACACTGCCAAAAGCTAAAGAACTGCGTCGCGTTGCTGAGCCGCTGATCACTTTGGCCAAGACAGACAGCCTGGCTAACCGCCGTCTGGCTTTCGACCGTACTCGTTCGAAAGCTATCGTTGGTAAGCTCTTCAACGACCTGGGCAAGCGTTACGCTACCCGTGAGGGTGGCTACCTGCGCATCCTCAAGTGCGGTTTCCGCACTGGCGACAACGCGCCTATGGCGTACGTCGAGTTGGTTGATCGTCCTGCCGGTGGTGAAGCTGTATCCGCTGAGTAAGACGTCAGTCTGAAACGAAGAACCGGGCCTAGTGCCCGGTTTTTTGTGCGCGCTCGAAAAGCGGCATGTGTTAGTAATTTTCTATCGGTTATGAAAGGTTAATGAATTTGTAGGTGTAACGTTCGTGGTCAATACTCCCTCTCAGCCGATTAGCCGGCAGTTAAAGACTGACCAGAGGAAGAGATCGCATGAGCCAAAATAAAACGCTTACCACCGCCAGTGGCGCTCCTGTCGCCGACAACCAGAATTCCCGCTCCGCCGGCCCTCGTGGCCCACTGCTGCTCGACGACTTCCACCTGATCGAGAAGCTTGCCCACTTCAACCGTGAAAACATCCCGGAGCGCCGCGTACACGCCAAAGGCTCGGGTGCTTACGGTACGTTCACTGTGACTCGTGATATCACCGAGTACACCAGCGCCAAGCTGTTTGAATCCGTCGGTAAGCAAACGCCGACGTTCCTGCGCTTTTCCACCGTCGGTGGTGAGCGCGGCTCGGCCGACACCGAACGCGATCCACGTGGCTTCGCCCTGAAGTTCTACACCGAAGAAGGTAACTGGGACATCGTGGGCAACAACACGCCCGTGTTCTTCATTCGCGATCCACTGAAATTCCCGGATTTCATCCACACCCAAAAGCGCCTGCCGCAAAGCAACCTGAAAAGTGCGCAGATGATGTGGGATTTCTGGTCGCACTCGCCTGAGGCGCTGCACCAGGTCACGATTCTGTTCTCGGATCGCGGCATCCCTGACGGCTACCGTCACATGCACGGCTTCGGCAGTCACACCTACAGCCTGATCAGCGCCAAGGGCGAGCGTCATTGGGTGAAGTGGCACTACAAAACCAAGCAAGGGATCAAGAATCTGGCTCCCGCCGACGCAGCGCGTCTGGCCGGCACGGATCCGGATTACGCTCAACGCGACCTGTTCGAGGCGATTGAGCGCGGTGATTTCCCGAAATGGCGTGTGTGCATCCAGATCATGACCGAAGCTCAGGCGGTGGCGCACTACGAGAACCCGTTCGATGTGACCAAGACCTGGTCGCAAAAAGAGTTTCCGCTGATTGAGGTGGGTGAACTGGAGCTCAACCGCAATCCGTTGAACTACTTCGCTGAGGTCGAGCAGGCAGCGTTCGGCCCGAGCAACATGGTCCCCGGTGTCGGTCTGTCGCCGGATCGCATGCTGCAAGGCCGCGTGTTCGCTTACGCGGATGCGCACCGCTACCGTATCGGCACCAACCACCAGCAATTACCGGTGAATGCACCTCGCAGCTCGGTGAATAGCTACCAGCGCGATGGTTCGATGGCGTTTGGCAGTAACGGTGGCGCGGCTCCGAACTACGAGCCGAACAGTTACGTCGAATCGCCGAAGCAAGCTTCTCGCTACGCTGAGCCGGCGTTGGCGTTGAGCGGCGCCGCTGATCGTTACGATCATCGTGACGATACCGACTACTACAGCCACGCGGGTGCGCTGTTCCGTCTGATGAGCGATGAGCAGAAAGCCCTGCTGGTCAGCAACATTGCCGGCGCAATGGCCGGGGTTTCCAGCGACGTGGTTGACCGTCAGTTGCAGCATTTCTTCAGGGCCGATCCGGCGTATGGAGAAGCAGTCGCAACGGCGTTGGGTGTAGCGCTTAACTAAGTCTAAACGAGAAGCAGAACCGCCCTCATTTGGGCGGTTTTTGCGTTATTTAAACCACTTTTCTCAGAATATCTTCGCTTTTATCGCGCAAACGCAGTGACCAATCAGCCGCCTTGGTTCAAACTACAGACTTTCAAGCAGGGAGATGTAGGGCGATGCAAGGCCACCCAGACGTAATCGATTACCTCAACACGTTGCTGACCGGCGAACTGGCGGCGCGTGATCAATATTTCATCCATTCGCGGATGTACGAGGACTGGGGTTTCACCGAGCTCTACGAACGTATCAACCACGAGATGGAAGAAGAGGCTGGGCACGCTGATGCCTTGATGCGCCGAATTCTCATGCTCGAAGGTACGCCGCGCATGCGCCCGGACGACCTCGATGTCGGCACCACAGTCCCTGACATGCTGGCCGCCGACTTGCGCCTGGAATACAAAGTCCGCGCCGCACTCTGCAAGGGCATCGAGCTCTGCGAGCAGCACAAGGATTACGTCAGCCGCGAGATGCTGCGTATTCAGCTGAACGACACCGAAGAAGATCACACTTACTGGCTTGAGAAGCAGCTGGGTCTGATCAAGTTGATCGGTCTGGAGAATTACCTGCAATCGCAGTTCTGAATTGTCTCCTGTAGGCGCGAGCAAGCTCGTTCCTACAGATCAGATACAAAAAAGCCCCTGTCACTGACGAAGTGACAGGGGCTTTTTCATGGGCCCTGATTCAGGCCCTGTCGCGAGCCAGCAATGGCTTGAGGTAGAAGCCGGTATGAGACTGCTTCATCTCGGATACTTCCTCCGGTGTGCCGACGGCAATGATCTGTCCGCCCTTGGAACCGCCTTCCGGCCCCAGGTCCACCAACCAGTCCGCCGTCTTGATCACGTCCAGGTTGTGCTCGATCACCACCACCGTGTTGCCGTGGTCGCGCAGTCGATGCAGTACATCGAGCAGTTGCTGGATATCCGCGAAGTGCAAACCGGTGGTCGGCTCATCGAGGATGTACAGCGTCTTGCCGGTATCGCGTTTCGACAGTTCGCGGGACAGTTTCACCCGTTGTGCTTCACCGCCAGACAATGTGGTCGCCGATTGCCCCAGCTTGATGTACGACAGTCCGACGTCCATCAAGGTCTGGAGCTTGCGCGCCAGGGCCGGAACCGCATCGAAGAACACCCGCGCTTCCTCGATAGTCATCTCAAGCGTCTCGTGGATGCTCTTGCCCTTGTACTTGATCTCAAGCGTCTCGCGGTTGTAGCGCTTGCTCTTGCAGACGTCGCACGGGACATAGATGTCCGGCAGGAAGTGCATTTCCACTTTGATCAGGCCATCGCCCTGACAGGCTTCGCAACGTCCGCCCTTCACGTTGAAGGAGAAACGCCCCGGACCGTAGCCGCGAGAGCGGGATTCCGGGACGCCGGCAAACAGTTCGCGAATCGGGGTGAACAAGCCGGTGTAGGTCGCGGGGTTGGAGCGCGGTGTGCGACCGATCGGGCTTTGGTCGATGTCGACAACCTTGTCCAGATGCTCAAGGCCTTTGATGCTGTCATGCGCGGCGGCTTCAAGTGTCGTTGCGCCGTTGAGTGCCGTAGCGCTCAAAGGAAACAGCGTGTTGTTGATCAGCGTCGACTTGCCCGAACCGGACACACCCGTCACGCAGGTCAGCAGGCCGATTGGGATGTCCAGATCGACATTGCGCAAGTTGTTGCCGCGAGCGCCCTTGAGGGACAGCGACAACTTCTTGTTACGCGGCGTGCGTTTGGCCGGAACCGCAATCTTCACCCGTCCCGACAAGTACTTGCCGGTCAGTGAGTCAGGGTGAGCCATGACCTCGGCCGGTGTACCTTCGGCGACGATGTGTCCACCGTGTACACCCGCGCCAGGGCCGATATCCACGACGTAGTCCGCCAGGCGAATCGCATCTTCGTCGTGCTCGACCACGATCACCGTGTTGCCGATGTCCCGCAGGTGCTTGAGCGTGCCGAGCAAGCGGTCGTTGTCGCGCTGGTGCAGGCCAATCGACGGTTCGTCGAGGATGTACAGAACACCCACCAGGCCGGCGCCGATCTGGCTGGCCAGGCGAATACGCTGAGCTTCACCGCCGGACAAGGTGTCGGCACTGCGATCCAGCGACAGATAATCGAGGCCGACGTTGACCAGGAACTGCAGGCGCTCGCGGATTTCCTTGAGAATCTTGTCGGCAATTTCGCCACGGCGGCCGGTGAGCTTCAGCGAACCGAAATACTCGCAGGCGTCGCCAATCGGCAGATTGGTCACCGCAGGCAGCGTCTTCTCGCCCACCCACACATGCCGCGCCTCTCGGCGCAGGCGGGTGCCGCGGCAGTCCGGGCAATGCTGGGTGCTGAGGAATTTGGCCAGTTCTTCACGCACCGAGGCCGATTCGGTTTCTCGGTAGCGACGTTCCAGGTTCGGCACGATGCCTTCGAACGGGTGCGAGCGTTTGACGATATCGCCACGGTCGTTCAAGTATTTGAAATCGACGTTCTGTGAACCGCTGCCGTGCAGGATGAATTTCTGCTGATCGGCCGGCAGTTCATTGAACGGCACTTCCAGGCTGAATTTGTAATGAGAGGCCAACGACCCGAGCATCTGGAAGTAATAGACGTTACGCCTGTCCCAGCCGCGAATCGCGCCTTCGGCCAGGGTCAGTTCGCCGTTGACCAGTCGCTTGATGTCGAAGAACTGCTTCACCCCCAAACCATCGCACGTCGGGCACGCACCGGCCGGGTTGTTGAAGGAGAACAGCTTGGGCTCCAGCTCGCTGATGGCATGACCGCAGATCGGGCAGGCGAAGCGCGCGGAGAAGATCATCTCTTCGCCGGGCTCGTCGTCCATCGGTGCAACCAGGGCAATGCCGTCTGCCAGCTTCAGCGCGGTCTCGAACGATTCGGCCAGACGCTGTTGCAGATCGGCGCGGACCTTGAAGCGGTCAACCACGACATCGATCGAATGCTTCTTCTGTTTGTCCAGCTTCGGCAGCTCGTCCAGCTCGCAGAGCCGGCCGTTGACCCGCGCCCGCACAAAGCCCTGGGCGCGCAGTTCTTCGAAGACCGACAAATGCTCGCCTTTACGCTCGCGGATCACCGGCGCTAACAGCATAAGCTTGCTGCCCTCCGGTTGCGCGAGAACCAGGTCGACCATCTGGCTGACGGTCTGCGCTTCCAGCGGAATGTCGTGGTCCGGGCAGCGCGGAATACCGACGCGAGCGTAAAGCAGGCGCAGGTAATCGTAGATTTCGGTGATGGTGCCGACCGTCGAGCGTGGGTTGTGCGAGGTCGACTTCTGTTCGATGGAGATGGCTGGCGACAGGCCTTCGATGGTGTCGACGTCAGGCTTTTCCATCATCGACAGGAACTGCCGGGCGTAGGCCGACAGCGATTCGACGTAGCGGCGCTGGCCTTCGGCGTACAGCGTGTCGAAAGCCAAGGAAGACTTGCCGGATCCGGACAGGCCGGTGATGACGATCAGTTTGTCCCGTGGCAGGGTCAGGTCGATGTTCTTCAGGTTGTGGGTTCGGGCCCCACGAATCAGGATCTTGTCCAAAGTGGCCTCGCTTGGCGGGCGTCGAAAACGTAGGAGTATACGGCCAAATACTGGATGGATGCACACTATCAAACGAGCGGATTTGTGTCTTACATGAAGAGTCTGTCAGCGGAGCGCGTCAAAGCGTCGCGATATACCCCGTCAATCGATGGGACTGGTAGAATCGCCGCCGGTTCACATGAGGTTTTTCCATGCACGATCCCCACAGCGAACGCATGAGTGGCAGTGAGACGCGCGCAGCAAGCGGTCTGGCCCTGGTGTTCGCCTTCCGTATGCTTGGCATGTTCATGGTGTTGCCGGTACTGGCGACCTATGGGATGGACCTGGCGGGAGCGACCCCGGCCCTGATCGGGCTGGCGATTGGCGCTTACGGCCTGACCCAGGCGATTTTTCAGATTCCTTTCGGTTTCATTTCCGACCGCATCGGTCGCCGTCCGGTGATTTACCTGGGATTGATCGTCTTCGCCCTCGGTAGTCTGCTGGCCGCCAATGCCGATTCGATCTGGGGCGTGATCGCCGGACGAATCTTGCAGGGTGCCGGAGCGATTTCCGCGGCAGTGATGGCGTTGCTGTCAGACCTGACCCGGGAACAGCATCGGACCAAAGCCATGGCCATGATCGGCATGACGATTGGTCTGTCGTTCGCGGTCGCCATGGTTGTAGGACCGTTGCTGACGCGCGCCTTCGGCTTGTCTGGTTTGTTCCTGGCCACGGGTGGCATGGCGCTGTTCGGGATCGTGATCGTGATGTTCATGGTGCCGCGCGCAACCGGTCCGTTACAGCATCGCGAATCCGGTGTCGCGCGTCAGGCGCTGATGCCGACGCTCAAGCACCCGGACCTGCTGCGCCTGGACCTGGGCATTTTTGTGTTGCACGCGATGTTGATGTCGAGCTTCGTTGCATTGCCCCTGGCCCTGGTCGAAAAAGCCGGGCTGCCCAAAGAGCAGCACTGGTGGGTGTACCTGACCGCGCTGCTGATTTCGTTCTTCGCGATGATCCCGTTCATTATCTATGGCGAGAAGCGACGCAAAATGAAACGAGTTTTGCTCGGCGCCGTCGTGACGCTGATGCTCACTGAGCTATTCTTCTGGCAGTTCGGCGACAGCTTGCGGGCTCTGGTGATTGGTACGGTGGTGTTCTTCACCGCGTTCAATCTGCTGGAAGCCTCGTTGCCGTCACTGATCAGCAAGGTTTCACCCGCTGGCGGTAAAGGCACGGCGATGGGGGTTTACTCCACCAGTCAGTTCCTCGGTTCGGCGCTGGGCGGGATCCTCGGCGGCTGGATGTTCCAGCATGGCGGTCTGTCGGTTGTGTTCCTCGGATGCGCCGGTCTGGCTGCCCTCTGGTTGGCCTTTGCTGTTACCATGCGCGAACCTCCCTACGTCACAAGCCTGCGCTTGCCGTTGTCGCCTGAGGCGATCCGTGAAGCGGGTCTGGTTGAGCGCCTGAAGGCAGTCGTAGGGGTAACAGATGCAGTGATCGTCGAGGATGAAGCGGCGATTTACATCAAATTGGACACCGAACTATTGGATCGCACGACCCTTGAGCGCCTGGTGAACAACCCGGCCGAGGCAGCGTGCGTAGCCTAGGAGAACGTTATGGCCCGTGGGGTTAACAAAGTCATATTGGTCGGCACTTGCGGCCAGGATCCTGAAGTTCGCTACCTGCCTAATGGCAACGCCGTGACCAACCTGAGTCTGGCGACCAGCGAACAGTGGACTGACAAGCAAACCGGTCAGAAGGTCGAGAAGACCGAATGGCACCGTGTATCGATGTTCGGCAAGGTTGCCGAGATCGCTGGCGAATACCTGCGTAAGGGTTCGCAGGTGTACATCGAAGGCAAGCTGCAGACCCGCGAGTGGGAAAAAGACGGTATCAAGCGTTACACCACTGAAATCGTGGTCGACATGCAAGGCACCATGCAACTGCTAGGCGGCCGTCCACAGCAGGGCGACCAACAAGGCGGGGGCAACAACTATCAGCAGTCCGCTCCAGCCCCACGCCAACAGGCGCCGCGTCCGCAGCAGTCGGCACCGCAGCAGTCGCGTCAGGCTCCAGCGCCACAGCAGGCCGCTCCGCAGCCGGCTCCGGATTTCGACAGCTTTGATGACGATATCCCTTTCTAACCTACATAAGATCAAAACGTAAAGGTTGTTGGATGGATGGGTGGCTGGAAGTGCCTTGTAATCCTTGACTTACGTGATTAAAACGAAGCTCTCTGCGCTGTAAAGCTAAGAGGGCTTTTTTTTGCCATGTGTAAAGCTGCGAAGAATTTGACTACACAAGATAAGAGTGTAAAGATAAAAGTCTACATAACGAAACGTAAAGGATGGGTGTGTTCATGGATGTGAAAATGGTACGACATCCTTCCGGGCAGAACCTGCCGATCCTCCTTGACGATGACGGCCTGCCGATTCCGCTTCCAAATGAGTGGGTCATGCAACGACGAGGTTTAAGCCCTAATACACTCACAAGAAATCTTAGGGAGTTGTCGATCCTCTGTGCATGGCTGGACTCGCTTCGCATTGATTTTGCTGCCTGCGTGTCCGGTGAGCGCATGTTTGCCGAGGCTGAATTAGCGGGAAGTCTTTGTGAGCGCCTGCGCATAGCGGTGAAGGTCCCCGCCGTGCAGGCCGGGGTGGTCTCTATAAGTCAGGGTAAGAAACTCGCTGTTTCTCCCCTGACATATAAGTTGCGGTTGATCACCGTGCGGCAGTTCATGGGTTGGTGTTTTCGACTCAAGATTGGTTCGTTGGCGTCCGGGGATCCCGCGCTTCTTAGAATTCAGGCACACAAAGAGCATGTCGATAAAGTTCTCAGTGACCAAGAGATCAATAATCCTCCTCAGAACAGGTCCATTACTAAAGGGCTGCGTGATCATCAAGTAACGGCTCTCGTTTGGTGCGTGGATTTTAGAAATCCGGAAGCATATGGGTTAAACGAGCATGTAAGGTTTAGGAACTTCATTATTGTGATGATTATGCTGACCTTTGGTCTTAGGCCAGCGGAAGTTCTAACTCTTAGGGTGGATGATATCGAGTTCGGGGGCGTCACGGCTCTGCGTGTTTTAAGGCGTGTTGCGGATCCGAATGATATGCGAAGCCCTCAGCCTAGGGTCAAGCGGAACGGCCGCGACATGATAATGCAAACGCCTACTCTCATACGGCTGATTGAAGAATACATTGAGATTCATCGCGAAAACGTTATGGAAAGGTTTGGGAAGGATCATAACTATTTGATCGTCTCAGACGAAGGCGATCCGTTGCATGGAAACAGCGTATCCAACTATTTTCAGATCATTCGTGAGAAGTTTAAACACGCATTGCCGTCAAACCTAACTCCTAAATCCCTTCGGCATACGTACTCAAGTAGAACCGAGCGCGAAATGGCTGAGCGTGGCGTTCCTGAAGATGAGCGTAAACAAGTTTTGGCGTACCTAAGGGGTGATAGTAGTGTGCGTTCTCAGGAAGTGTATATCAGCGGAGAAATTATTCGCCAAGCTACTGCCGTTCAGTCTAAATACCATGATACACTAATGGAAAGTTTCATAGGGTATTCAAGTAATGAATCAAGCGTTTAGACAACAGCCTGATGAGGCTGAACTGTGGGAGCCTATTCCCAAGTCAGTTATAAGTAGAGAAGGTCATGTAGTTAACACGAGTGGGCTGCAATGGCACTTGCCCTCTACCAGTGGCAGGTTCGCAACCTGCAAGTTTGATCGAATACAAAACTTAAGGTTTCGGTACGCGTTGATGCGTTACTGCATACATGTGATAAAAACTACATCTGCGGGATATGCGTATAGCGTTTGGACCGATTGTTGGCGGTTTCTTTTGTTAGTCAATCCGGAATTCAATCGTGCAGTGATTGTCAATTTTGAGCTTGAATTGATTAACTATGTTGAGAAAATGATAGCGACCACGAGACGTGACCATAAGCTCTACCAAGTCTCTCGTGTGAAAGCGTGGTATCTCTGGGGGTGTCAGTACCTGAGTGAGCTGGGTTTCAGCGGCGAATATGCCTGCGTGTTGGAAGCCCTCAAAATACCTGGAGGACCTAAGGGCGAAGCCGTTAAGAACGAGGACGTGGATGCTGGGCCTCTGCATCGTGTATATGAATTGCAGCCCCTTTACAATGCTCTGCACACCACTATCTGTACCGATGTCACGGAATATCAGCAGCGGGCCGCATTGGCGCTGTTCATTGCTCACGGTAGAAATCCGGCAAACCTGTCCTGGTTGCGAGAAAGCGACCTGATCAACGTCGCTCCTGGATTAGATGAACCGTGCTGGGTAATAAGATATCCCAGAATTAAAAAACAGCTCCTGAATCCGCGTGATGATTTTGTGGAAGTACAGATCCCTAATGAATTTGCGCCCTATATCCAAGATCTAATTGTTGTTAATCGTACCCTTGAGCCGAGCAATTGGATGGGCGTCGATCCCGATAAGTTTGATAGGCCCCTGTTTTTTAATATCTACGTTAACACAGCGGCTGCTGTTTCAGGCCACCGTGACGCTTTTTTCAATTATGAATCAGGATATTTTGCTACGCTTCTCCAGGGCTTCGTTTCCAAACATAGTATTGTCTCTCCCCTAACAGATATGTTGCTGCATCTCAGTCCGAGGCGTCTTCGTTATACCTTGGCAACAAATCTGGTTAAGGATGGCGCAACTCAACGGCAGCTTGCCCAAATCCTTGACCATACCGATCTTCAACATGTGCAGGTTTATTTTGATCTGGCTGGCAATATCGTTGAGTTACTCGACAAAGCGTTAATTGGACCGTACGCGCAAATGCTCCGTTTCTTCAAAGGTGATTTCATCGCGCCTGGGCAGAAAGCCGTAAATGAAGAGGACGTAGGTAAGCATATTCCGTTCGTTTATATTGAGGACGCTCCAGATATTGATTTGGGCGTGTGTGGTAAACATTCACTCTGCGCCTTGCATCCTCCTTACTCCTGTTACAAATGTCCTAAATTTCAAGCTTACCTTGACGCCGATCATGAAGCCGTTTTGCTGCATCTGATAAATGAACGCGAGGAAAAATTCAGGTCAGCGGATAAACGAATAGCAGGTCAACTTGACGAGATCATCTTCGCTGTGGCTCAAGTTGTCGAGAAATGCAAAGAAGTTAAAGTAGGGGCTGCATAATGGCGAAAGTGGCCGCTTTTTTAAGCAAGCTTGAAGTGGATCGTGCGGTAAACTTGAGCAAGCTGACAGATAAAGCAATGATGTTAGGGATGCTGGGCTTTGAAAAAGTAGTTTGGGAAGATCCAAGCTGGATGATCACAGCTGGCCCGCTGACGATCATATCAGCCAAACGATCAGGGACGCCTAGTATTTATTTTAAGCACGCCCCCAATATAGGGGGGCAAGATCTTAAAAACGATTGGGCAACAGTTGCGAAGACGCTTTTTTGTCTTCGCGCTCATAGGGCGAACCAGAAGCTGCCAAACCATCAAACGTTCGTAGCAGCAATAAGTTACATCAGTCATTGTGTCGGGGGAGAACGTCCGCTTTCCAGACTTATGCCCGAAGACTTAGACGCCGCTTGCAGGTTGATATCAACTCATTACAAAGAGTCAACTGCTTACAATCTACATAAAGCAATAAACGAGTTCGCAGCCCATTGCGATGCGAATCAGCTTTGCAATGTTAGGTTCGAGTACAAATACTCAGGGTTGAAGCGACCCGCTAACGCTGGTGGTGTAGCACACAAGCGATTGGATGCCCCTGAGAACCTTGAACACACAACCGGGGATCGGATAGTTGACCTTTCGGTTTTTGAGCTGATTGGCTTGCTATACCAAAATGTTCCGAGTAACCACAAGTACCGGATGTACATCCTGATGCTCGTGTTGTTGGCGTGCATTGGAAGGCGTTTCAGCGAAATTGCGACATTGCCGCTTCAGGAGGTCGGGACTGACTATGAAGGTAGGAGATACCTACGCTATTTTCTGATGAAAACAAGCAAAGGTGATAACGCTCATCCCATTGACAAGGCATGGCTTCCTACGGATGCCGTTTCGATTATTGAGGACGTAATCACTGAGCTAACGGATATTACTCAGGCGGCTAGGTCCACAGCACAGGAGATGCGTATTGTCGGTGGTCCTGATTTACGTTGGATCGAGCCTTATGCTGAAGAACACCGATTCTACATTGCAGACCTAGAAGCCTTGGGGTTTAGCTTCAACGTTTTGCGCCCAGCAGGATGGCTTACAACGAATGGCCTCACGTTTCCAGATCCAGACAAGCTGACAGTTCAAGGCATACGTCCAGCTAAACCATCGCGCTTCACCACCAAGCAGGGCTTGATTTCGTATTGCCAGAGCATGTTTGATTCACGATTGAATGATCCTGTCCGGATCGCTACAAGCGGTCAGATCTATCACCAAGAAGATTTGTTCTTTGTGCGATACGCGGGTATGTCCTCCGGAGGCGTCTCTGTGTGTGTGGTCGCGCCAGTAACTCACTCAATGTTCACGACATTCATTCGAGACCATCTTGAACCGCTTACTTCCGAGTACGGCGGTGGCAATGTCAAGCCAGACTTCTCAAGTCACGACTTTAGGCACACCATTAATACTCTCCTGAATGACGGTGGTATGAGTGATTACGTCCAAACAAAGTGGTTTGGTCGGAAGTATGCAAATGATACAAAGGCTTACCAGCACACGTCGCGTGAAAAAAGAGCATTGATTTATCAAGAGAAAATTCGGGAAGGCAAAATTGGTGGGGTGGTTGCAGATAACTACATCCAGCTCCCGGTGGAATACAAAGAGGCTTATCTCAAGGCTAAGATTACCGGAGTCCATGAACTTGGGACCGGCATGTGTACGCGTAACCTCTCCCAATCGCCTTGCCCAAACCATCTCGAATGCCATGCTAAATGTTCGGATTTCTCCTGGGAGAAGGACAACGACGGTAAGAAAGCAGGCGTAGTGCGCGCTTTCGAGGTCGAGGTAGTTCAGTACGAGAATGCGGTTACCAAGTCCCAATCTAGTAGGCAGGGCGAGAGCCACCAATGGATGGCCCATTCACAGAAGAAAATCGAGACCCTCACCTCCATGCTGGGTGATTTTCAAATGGACGCTGAAGCGATCAAAGCGAAAGCACTTGGAGCGCAGCCATGAGCAAATTTGCCAAGAGGATGGACTCGGGGGATGTCAAAGCTATCGTAAAGGAGCTGGACCGCTGGGCTTTAGGTGAGTTGGGTTCTGGCCTGCGATGGAAGACGCTGGAAGACCAGTTTGGGTTTACGCGCCAAGCATTGAATGCTCGTCTAGAAATCAAGGTCGCGTTTGATGCTGCCAAGGCGTCCCTTGCGGGCGGTCTGGCTTCCAAGCAAAAGAACGCGGTGCGGGATGCTGGTGAGCTGGTGCTTCGGGTTGCACAGCTTGAGAGGGAGTTACAAGCCTACAAGGATCGGGAAGCGAAATGGTTGCTCAGGTGGCAGCAAATTGCTTACAACATACGGGCAAGATTTGGTGCTCAGATGAGTAGCATCGATACTCATGTGGGCTCGCGGGAGGGGCTTCCTAATCTGCGTGCCACCGAGAGCATTCTCAAGCAGCTCGATAAGCCTATTCCGCCTGTAGGGAGTTTGGATTCTGAACATGAATGAAAGCCATGCCGTCTCCTATTCGGTGTGACTTGGATGGTTAGCAACCTTGCTCCTGGCGAAGCAACCTACTCCCATTCCCTGGACTCTTTCGGGGCGTATGCCACGGTCCTCTTCTTACTGAGTCAATCCGACCGGTCATTAGCCCTACTGATGGCACTAGGCGAATGTATACGCCTGTTGTGACCTGTCGCGGGTTCGATTAGCTTCAAAGCGCTTCCCTGTAACTGGTTATACTCACTGAAAGTTTCCATCGTCGGGATGTGACTAAACAGGGTAGTGGGGCTTCTGTGAACGAGTACGATTTTTCGCGGCTGAATGATAAGGAATTTGAAGTATTTTGCACCGATCTGCTCAGCGCGCGGGAGGGAGTCCGCTTTGAACGGTTTAAGCCAGGGCGTGATGCTGGGGTGGATGGCCGCTACTTTAAGTCAGATGGCGACGAGTGGATCCTCCAGTGTAAACACTGGATTTCGACGCCTCTGGAAAAACTTGTAAAGTACGTTGATGATGTTGAAAGGCCTAAGGTCCAAAAGCTATCCCCTACGCGTTATATTTTAGCCGTGTCACATTCATTATCACGACACGATAAAAGCATTTTGATGCAGAAGCTGACACCTTTTGTTTTGACGCCAAGTGATATCTTAGGGCGGGAAGATCTCAATGATATATTGGCGCAACATCCTGAGGTGGAAAGGCGTCATTATAAGCTTTGGATAGCTAGTGCAAATGTTTTACGATATTTTTTTGACAAGCCTATTCACGATCGAAGCGAATTTACATACAGTGAGATATTGGCAGACTCAAAGTTATATGTGCCGACGATAAATCACGAGGCGGCACTCGAAAAATTGGAGTCTATGAATGTTGTGATTATTACTGGTCCGGCAGGTATCGGGAAAACAACGCTGGCGGGGCAGTTGATCTTATACTATGTTTCCGAAGGATTCTCTCTTGCCTCCATATCTCATGATATAAAGGAAGCTGAAAGTGTTTTTGATTCGGAGTTAAATCAGATATTTTATTTTGATGATTTTTTGGGGCGGAACTATCTTGAGGCTCTTTCTGGGCACGAGGGTGCACAGATAGTAAGCTTTATTAAGCGTATCGTTAAGGACCCAAAAAAACGTTTCATCTTGACTTCTAGGACCACAATCTTGAATCAAGGTAAAATTCTGAACGACGTGTTCGAAAACGAAAATGTTAACCGAAACGAGTTTGAAATCACTCTTGAGTCAATGACGAGCTTAGATAAGGCTCGCATCTTATATAACCATATCTGGCATTCTGGCTTGGATGGTGAATATGTTGAACAGCTGTATGAGCAAAAGCGGTATCGTAAAATAATTGATCATTCGAATTTTAATCCTCGATTAATTCGTTTTATCACCGATGCTCAGCGTTTAGAGGGCGTTACTGCTGAGAGCTATTGGGCTCATGCCAGTGATCTGTTGAATAATCCAGCAAAGGTTTGGGAGCATCCATTCCAGGCTCAGTTGGATGACTGTGGTCGTGCACTAGTGTTCTTGGTGGCTATGAATGGACGTTTAATTTCGGAGCATGATCTTGCTGAAGCATTTGTGCGCTATCTAAGCGCTCCAGGTATAGGCAGTTTAACAGGGAAGAAAGATTTTCTATTAAATCTACGCCACCTTGCAGGCTCAATGCTGACCCGGTTCATGATTAACGATACCCAGCCTTTCCTTCGTTTGTTTAATCCGTCGCTAGGTGATTTCATATTCAAACGATATTCAGCTAACGCGCCTGCCTTGAGGACTTGTTTCGGTAGCTTGCAAACCCTGTCTTCTTTGAAGACGCTAAGGGATATGGCAGATAATAAAATTATTACTGCGAAGGTTGCGGCGGACATTGCTGGTCATGTTTTTAGGTGCGCACACGAATTCAGGTTTTTTGGCTCTAGTGCAGAATTTATTGCGCAACTATGTGTAATGAGGACCGAATTTGGCGCGCCTTTTAGTGTTTTAGATGGAAGCCTCTTAGAAGCGATAGAGTTTATCTTAGGCTCTGATTGCAAAGGTTCGTATTTGGCTTCGGCCAAGGTTGTGTTGTGGGCTGTAGAAAACAACCTTGTCAACATGGACCGGCTTGTTAGCTTCTTTGAGAAGGCTTGCGCAGGCAATCCTTCATATGAGGAGCTTTTACCCATAGGGGAAATGGTTGGTCATTTGGAACCCTCCGAGCATCAAGATCTTATTGAGCTTTATGATGAGACAGTAGCCGACCATTTAATCGGCACTTTTGAAAATGAGTTCCCAGAATCGGTTGTGTTTAATGAGTGCGGCTCAGAAACTCAGGCGCATAGAAATTTCAGAGAGCTAATCGAGCGGCAAGCAGATGAGTTAGGTGTTAATGATTTATCAGGAGTGGTAGACAACGTCGTTGATTCTGTAGATATAGAGAAACATATTCAAGATTTCTTCTATGGCGGAGAATACGAGCCGGATTATGAGCATCATAGAGATCAGAGCATAACTTGGTCTGGTCGAACCTACGATGAGGTCGATCCCGTTGATGATTTGTTTGCACGCGACTAATGCACGTGTGTCTATTCGACGCCATTTGGTTTTAGCGTCCAATTACTTGATGTCGCATAACTTCTAAGTCGTGCGACACAAACATCATTGCTTATAATCAGGGTGTTGACATGTCGCATAAGTCTGTCGCAAATTATGCTATACTTGCGACATAACTTACGACAAGGATTGCTATGACTGAACAACACTTAATCGGCTATGCGCGTGTTTCAACTCTCGGACAAAGTCTTGAGCAACAACTTGACCGGCTTTCGTCGCTTGGATGTCAGCGCATTTTCGAAGAGAAATTGAGTGGGGCTAATCGGGATCGCCCTCAACTCAATCGCTTACTCGATCACTTACGCCTTGGCGACGTGGTCGTCGTGACTCGTTTGGACCGGCTTGCTAGATCAACTGGAGACTTGTTGCAGATCGCGGAGCGAATAAAGACGCTTGGAGCAGGGCTGCGTTCATTGGCAGAGCCATGGGCTGATACCACTACACCTGCGGGCCGAATGGTCTTGACCGTGTTTGCAGGAATTGCAGATTTCGAGCGTGCATTGATCAATGAGCGGACGAGCGTTGGGCGCGCTGCGGCGAAGGCAAGGGGTGTTCGCTTCGGGCCCAAACCGTCACTCACACCAGACCAGATCGCTCACGCTAGACAATTGCTGAGCCAAGGACAGGCTGTCAGCCAGATCGCAGGTTTGTTTCAGGTTCATCGTGCAACCGTTTACCGGGCATTGGCTCAACAACCATAGCGCACGAGCCCCCCTGGGTATTTTCCGGCAAAGCCGGGTTAGGCTCCCGGAGTTGTCACGAGACCTTCCGTTGGGAAGAATCCCCTTGCACACCCAAGCTTCGGTAATTTCCTTTTTTTCAACATCATCTGATGTAGAATAATCGGAAATCCCCAGAGGCACTCCCTCATGCGCAGCGAAGATTTTGCTTTTCAGCACCAAGCACCAGAGCAAGCAATTGAAGAACTGTTTGGCATTTCTGAGAGTGACCTCCGGGCGACGGTCATGGATTGCTACCGTTCTTTCGTAAGCGCAGGACCACTTCACCCAAAGGGTTCAGGAGGCACACTCGCTTGGATTCACGGTATCCGTGCTCTCCGAGCAGTGTTGATTCCGAAGGGCTGGACAGCAGACGATCCTCGTAACCAGCCTCGTGTGGTCTCTCCAGATGGGAAGCATGCCATCACTGTGATTTGTGGTGATGAGAATACTGGTAATCCCCATCGGACACCCCTGACTCGCAATAAGCGAGGCAGCCAGACCACCAATAGTGTCTATTACAACGCACGACAGCAGGATCTTTTCCCTGTGTCACGTGAGGAGTTGCAACGCTTTTCACCCGGAGAGGCTTCGCAGCAGACCTTATGGATCTTGTTATTCCACGTCGATGTCCCCAATCGCACTGTGCACTTTGAGCTTTCACGTCCGATCAACATGGGCGAGAACGAAAAAGTTGACGATTGGGCTCCTCGTTTTATTATGCCGCCGCTGCAACTGGACGAGCCTAATGTTATCCAAGGTCCAACCCCTGGCCCCGATATAGATATCCCCGTGACACCGAGATCATGAACGAATTGAGCGATTTCAATCCCAACCGGCTAATCCTCGCGAGGCAACGCCGGAGCTTTACCAAGAAATTGCTCGCTGAACATGCTGGCCTCAGTAGTAAGCTCATTACCCTGTATGAGACCGGCGCTCAGGATCCGACAGCCGAGAGCTTGGGGTTGCTGTCTCGCGCCCTGAAATTCCCGGTCAACTTTTTCTTAGGCCGGGACATTGATGCCCCTACTGATGAAAACGCCAGTTTCCGGTCATTTTCCCGGATGACCGCAGGGCAGCGAGATGCTGCTCTTGCTGCCGGGGGGATTGCTTATCTGCTGGCAGACTGGATCGATCAGAAATTCAATCTGCCATCTGCTGACATCCCTGATTGTTCGGGTATGGATCCCGAAGCTGCTGCAATGGTGGTCAGGACTGAATGGCTGTTGGGCCAAGCGCCGATAAAAAACCTTGTCCACTTACTGGAGTCGAGGGGCGTGAGGGTTTTCTCACTCGCTGAGGAAACCAATCAGGTAAATGCTTTTTCGTGCTGGCGCCGGGGTACTACTCCGTTCATGTTTCTAAATACACAGAAGTCGAGTGAGGCGAGTAGGTTTGATGCTGCCCATGAGCTGGGGCATCTAGTCCTTCATCGTCATGGGGAGAACAAAGGCAAAGAAGTGGAAGCTGAAGCGAACGCTTTTGCCTCGGCTCTGCTCATGCCGCGAGACAGCATTCTGGCCTATGCACACGGGTGTAGAACCACTGCTGACGTTCTCAAGGCGAAAAAGTTTTGGAACGTCTCGGCGATGGCTTTGACCTATAGATTGCACAAGGTCGGGATACTTACCGAATGGGTTTACCGGGACCTATGTATCGAGTTTTCGGCGATGGGAGCCCGGACATCAGAGATTGACCCCTCTCCGAGGGAAAGCTCCCAGGTGCTCCAAAAGGTCCTCAGCTTCGCTCGGGATGCAGGGAAATCGCTTCAAGGTATTGCGTCGGACTTGAACGTGTCTTCAGTTGACCTGACCCCAATTCTCTTTGGTCTTGCCCCGGTGATCGTCACAGGTAGCCACGCCGGAATACGCACAGCGAAGCGCTCCCCCGACTTACGAGTGGTACGGCAGTGATCTACCCTTGCTACGGATTCATAAAGCCAACGTAGATATCTGGTGTCGGAGGGCTTGAAGGGGGCAGGGGAGCATCTACAGATGGCTTCTTTAAGCGTGCCGCCGCCCTGTCAGTTTTACGCTGCTCGCGCTTCTTCGCTTCTTCAAACTCCTGCATCGGATGTGTCACGAAATGCTGCTGATAGGTCTTTAAAAGACCTGCATCCTTACTAGCGCCTGCTTGGGCAAGTACATAGTCAGCATCTCGAAGCTGGATTTCGTATTTGCTGGTCGTCGCTTGCCTGGCCTTGACCATAGAAAGCGCCTCTTCGGAAAATTTTCCACTAGTCCAAAGCTCGAATCTTTGAGGGATGTACGCCCAGTCAGAGTGTGTCTTAGCAAACCCTCTGATCACGGGAATACGTTTGTCCAGCCACTTCTCGATTTCGCCATCATCGAGTGTGCTGATCGGATGTATTCCTTTGCATTCTATGAAGACGACCTCGTGATTCGTCCTCTGTGCAAGTACATCGATCTCAGCCTCTCCGCCGATTGAGTCTTTGACGATTCTGTTCATCTCTTGGTGATACCCAAGGAGCGTAGATTTCGCGATCTGTGCCACTGCGAACTCGAACAGACTGCCGCGCAATGTTGATGCCGCGCCTTCTATTCGCGACAGGTCGTTGAAGATTTTATCTAATGCATCCGGGTTCTGAGTGAGCTTCGCCGTGTCGGTCAAGACTGTGCAGAGGCTTTTCAATGCCAATGCCACATCCCGACCAAACAAGCTTTCCGTGGTTGCTGGAATAATCCCCTTCTCTTTGAGAAGGCCAAATGCTTCGCTTTCATAGCTTTCTGCGACGAAGATCTGAAGGCACCTACCCACCTTCCGCAAGCTACGCAAAGTGACGCATTTGCTGACGAATGCAGTCATTTGATCAACGGTAACGCGACCGTTTAGGGCGAGGTCGCAAACGAAGAAACCAGGCTTGAGAGTAGAGTTAGCGTACTCTCGCATTGGAAACAGGTATGAGGGACCGGCGAGGTCCCAGTTGAAAGTCCCAACCTTCGGTAGGGCCTCTGAATCCTCATCCTCTCGGGTATCTACCGAATCGTAGCTGACCATCCCTAAATTTCTCGACCAGTCCTTTACTGCCAAAAGGGTAATTTTTTCGGCGATCAGGCGGCTTTTCATTTTTGCCCAAAGCGACGTCAAGTCGAGCATCTGATGATGATCGCACCGCACCACGCAGTCTTCTCCTCCAGGAAGCGTTACCTCTTTCACCAAGGTAGCTTTGATCAGTTTTTCTAGAAGGCTTTCGGCAGAAATATGCTTCTTCTGAGAAACGGGTGCGCCACATGCGATCAGGAAATGAGACTTGGGCATCACGTTGCTTCGCAGCTCTAAAGCTTGTAGCGCAGCAAAGTAGGTGCTCCGTGTCTTCTTGAGGGCTGCCATCAGATGGTCAAAAAAGAATGGAGATCCGTAGTCTTTCTGAAGGTAGAGGAAGCGGGCCCGGTGAGGAAAAACGATGTGGTTGAGCCTGTTCATGCCAGTGCAACCACGCTCGACGCGCTTTCTGGCTGCCTCAGGATTGAGCCCGTGCTGTGATTCAAGCAGCTTGGACAAATCGCTGCTCAGCATTGGGCCATTTCTCTCCAGTAACTCGATGATCGCGCTGTCAGCCATGGTCATTCCTAGAAAATGTCACACAGCGCTATTTATACTCCTTGTAAACAAGGGCTAGGTCCTTCTTTCCGCGCCTGTTGTTGAGTATAGGAAAAATAGGCCTTCTAGAGGATCGCACCGTATTTTTTGAGCGAAATGTCACAATACTCCTTCCGGGCCTACAATTGCTTGCCTGGGCCGCTTCAGCGTAGCTGGTAGGGGCAGGCGGTGATAAATGTAAAAACATCGCATACCGCGAAATGGCCCAGTAGGTTTAATGCCGTTGATCTGATCGCGTGCTCCCGATACGCAATGCCAATACCGATGCAAAACGCTAGACGCAGGTGCTTCGGCTAAGAACGGCTCAGTAATGTCGGTGAATGCCCTGATTGTCTTTCACAAGGCAAGGCCTATGACTACGTTGGACTGTTATGGAGTGCTACCCATCAATGGCGAAATGGAGCTGAAGTGGGGGCGACCGGTATTTCGTCACGGAATCTGGTCATTGTCCTGGATCAGCGCGTTCAGAAACCATTTCGGAGGAGATAGGTCTTCACTGTTGAGTGATGCTCTCAGGGACATCGTTCCAGAACGTTACGATAGCCTCAGAGATGTGACGTAGGCATGATGCGGTTTCCGTTGAGATGGCATATTCACGGTTTGAGATTATTCTAGGTCAACCCTTGTACAGCTTGTCTTCCAGCCGGGGTGGCAGGCCCTGTTGAGGGAGTGGCAGACTCGACTCGCTTGGTGCAGCATTCGCGCCTATACGCTGCTCATCGTGGGGTTTTTATACGTATCACCGCTAACAGCGCGGATTCGTCAAATTGATCTCAGCCATCAGTTGAGGATAAAAAATGGGATGGGAAGCACTTCTGGGATTCATTACAACGATGATTCCGATGCTCGATGCCAAGCGAGCACGCGATCAAGATCACGTTGAGCAGGTTTTGAATGCATTAGGGACTGCATATTTTTCGACGGAAACCTATTTCGCAAACATCGAATCTGGTCGTCCGCCATTGCGTACTGATCAGTTGGCACTAGCGGAAAAATGGGATCATGTCGCAAATATGATCCGACGCTATGATCAAAATTTGGCCAGCCGATTCAGTATCAAAAGCAGGTTTTGGAGCGAGGGCGCTGCTTGGGAAATACGGCAGGTTCAGGAGGCTAATATTGGTCTGGAGAGAATTCGGGCAGACGCCAGGAGCATGCTCATCCTTAAGCAGCACGCCAAACTCGGCAGGCCATGATCTCGGACTGCTGAGAGATATACCGCCTCGGTCGACTTGCCCCGGTCCCCACAGAGGCGTAGTGCTCAGGATAAATTCCTGTGCTGGATACTGCCTCGTTAGAGCTAGCTGGTAGAATTACATTGGTTTAGCGAGCAGGCCTCTGAGACGTAGCATGAACAAAGAATGGACCGAAGAAGAGATGCGCCACGCGTTGTTCGGCAACGTAGAAAAATCTGTGCCGGTGAGTACCCCCAGCGTAGAAGAGGTTCTGCCTGAAATCGTCGTAGCGTCCGGATCAAAGGGGGCGAAAAGGAAGGTGTCGAAAGCCTTCACTCCCAGGCTTAGGGTAACCCTCCGTGTGAGCAATGAGTTCGAAGGTAAGACGTTTGAGATCGTCCATAAGGCCGATACTCTGAGTACCCTGTTGGCAGAGCAGGAAGCCACCAAGGCAGCTAGGAAGAAATTCCGGTATGTGGATGTAGTATCGGTTGAGTCGATGTAAAGCAGATCAAGTTAAAGGGTTGCTCGATCCTCATTGAAGGCTTACGCAGGCGCCTAAAAAACTCCCTTATCAAATAATTTTTAGGATAACACTGGCCGCCTATTTGGCGGCTTCCCGCCTCGCTTTTATTTCAGCGGTTTGTATTGCTAGCTTTCCCTTTATGTCTGCTTGGTAATTGGCAAAAATACTCAGCTGGGCAAACGTAGGAGTTCTTTCAAACTCGAACATGTTGACCAAAACTCTACCCTGGATTTTGAACAGCCCAGCCAGAGGGCGGTGTAGGGCTTTTCCTATAAGAAGCTCGAAGCGTAGGCCAGGCACGTGAAATGTATGCACTATGCCACCAAATTCCTTCCTGGCGGTAGGAAGGCTCATTAGAAAGTCATACCTGCTATTGGAGTTTACGCTGACCATTAGGTGCGTATCAGTGACTTCGCCCTCTTTGAGAAGAAATGACCTGAACATTTCAGAGTATTTTGCACCAAGCGCTCTCCCATAACTTTGATTTTTCTCCCCCCAATTCCACATGTGTGCACGCCAGAAGACACTTATGGCAAAATAAAATAGATCATCTAAATGTTCTATCTCATTGGCATTGTAAGCAGTTATGTGACCCATTGAAGTAACGGGCTTGAGCTTATTTAGACTTTCTCTTAATGCAAAGCCGCTTCTTGTGCTCCAAAGCATTCCTAACTGCCGCTCTCCATTTTTGGAGAACAAGTCTTCGCATTCCTTGCATAAAAGAAACTGAGTGACCTGAGCATCTGACGAAATGGCTGTCCCGGTCGATTGATTAAGGATTACTGGGCTTTGCTGCCCAGCAACTTTCCCCCTAATTTGCTTGTACGCAGATTTTGGCAACAAATGGCTATCAATTAGGTCCCTCTGTTCCCTGCAAAGCCCGCATAACCCAGTTGGCATTTTAACTCTCCAAACAAAACTCACCAAATTTACACACTATAAACTTACCTCCAGTAAGACTGGCGGCTATGAGTGAATGTAGTATGCCATTAACATTGGTTTGGACGATATGATACGTCTGGGGATCGTATGGCTATGACCACATCCGATCAATTTTGTATCCTGCCAGCAGCAGATCCTAGCCTAAACTCCCGCCTGCGTTGCCGTCGCACTCAGAGGAATAGTCGTGCCATGCTTACCGGCCACGCTGACTAAGGCCTCGAAAGCCCTTGGCTGCTTTCCGCGAAGCGGCTTTGTCCTGAGGCACAGAGCAGACATCAGGCCATCGGAGGGAGCAATTTAATAAACCGGTGGGACCTTCACGCCAGAGGCGTGCTCTGCCACCTAGCTCATGGGGCTCGTGGGTTAGCCTCGCGCCTCTGGCTGGCAGCTGCTTACGTGGCGTACGTTTGGGGTCTATCTGGATCTGGAACGATTAATCGGTATTGCACCCTGCAAAGGGCTCGTATATCAACTGAAATGGATTGGCACTACAAGATGGCAACCTGTCAGGCAGGCTGCGACGGGCCTGCCAGAGCCGTGGAATGATGATGACTACGAGCAGTTAACCCCTCGGACAGCTTAAGAAGCGGCAGCAGCTGGATTTTTGGTCGTTGAGGGGCCGGCCTAAAGTCAAGCAGCCCCCAGCTAGGGATCTTCACGGATGTCCTGTGAGGGTGTCATGATGCCACCATCACGGACCTAGCTGGTGTCCTCCGTACTGATGAATGGAATCTAGAAATGACTAATCTGAGTGATGCGCCTTCACCGACTACATCAGAAGCAACAGCACTTTCTTCAGTGCTCCAATGGTCATCCGAAATTCCTGAGTGGCAGAAGGATGCACTACGTAGGATATACCTCAATAAGAACCTGACGCATGATGATATTGCTGAGTTATATAATATTAGCTTGGGGCAGGCAACGGGCGAACCGTTGAGTGTCAATCATCTCAAAGATCCCAATACTGCTGGCTCGATAGTAAATCTCCATCGCCTACATAGCCTTAGCAACGTAAACGCTTTGGCAGAAGGTGAGGTTCTATCATTTGCAAAGAAGGGATTGTCTATAATCTATGGCGATAATGGTGCGGGTAAGTCAGGTTATGCGCGTGTATTGAAACATATATGCCGGTCTCGAAGAGGGCCGCGCGATACTATTTTGACAAACGTGTTTGCACGAAACCAAGCTGGACCATCAGCCTGCATAGACTTTGGTATTGGTCAGCAAAACCAAAAAGCGACGTGGACACTCGGTGGGGGCTCCGATTCAAGACTGTCTGCGGTCAGTGTATTTGACAGCAGTACTGCCCATGTCCATGTTGATGGATCGAACAGCTTGGCATATACCCCGGTGGCTCTGGAAATATTGGCATCACTTGTTGACGCTTGTAAGGCAGTCAGCACTAGATACGACGCGGATATCAGCAATATCAGTGCGCAAAAACCAGCATCACTTCAGGTTCCCATGTGTAAGACATACACGACTGTAGGGAAGCTCGTACACAAGCTGACGCATAAAACTAATAAAGATGAGTTGACAGCTCTTTCGATACTGTCCGACGCAGAAAATGCTCGGCTTGAAACCCTTGCGCGTGAGCTATCTGAGGATCCACAGACGCTTCAGAAGCAGTTGCTTGGGCGTAAGAGGCGAATTGAAAAAGGGCTGAGTACCCTTTCCGATCTCGATGCAGTCATCTCCGAACATCGCTACCTAGTCCTGATGGAAGAGGCCAAGGCTCTCAAGGTTGCAAGGGAGGCCTCAATTCTGGCTTCTACAGAGTTGTTTGCGAATCAGCCTTTGCCCGACGTGGGGTCTGAGGTGTGGCGCGCACTGTGGTCAGCGGCACGAGAGTATTCGGTCGGGCACGCATACCCGCATGCTGATTTCCCAAATATTACTGATGGGGCTCATTGCCCCCTTTGTCACCAGGCGCTTTCAGAAGAGGCGAAGGCACGTTTCAATTCGTTCGAAACGTTCGTGTGCGGAGAAATTGAAAAACGAGAAACCCTTGCTCAAACTGCATATGATCAGTCCATGATGGCTCTTAAAAAAGCTAGGCCTACGATCAGAAAAATTCCTGACAGCGTGTCTTGGTATAGGGATGATCTTGGTCAGAAGGAACTATCTCAGCTGCTGAGAAAAGCCATTGTCCAGGGTGCATGGAGACTTAGGGCAATTATTCGATTGACGGATCCTGATGGTGCCCACCAACTTCCACCCCTGCCTACGATGCCGAAGGAGGCTCTAGAAGGCATTTTGCAGGCTATTGACGATTCCATCCGTACGTTGACCGTTGAAAATGACTCTCCAGAGCGCAAAGCGCTTGTTTCTGAACGAGATGAACTTGCCGATAGGAAATGGTTAGGGCTAGCTATTTCAGACGTGGCTCGCCAGATCGACTTGTTGAAACGTATTGATAAGCTGAAAGAGTCTGCAAAACAAACCACTACCAAAGGCATTACTGTTCTGACTGGTCAACTGGCTCGCTCCCACGTTACTCGGCATCTTGTAACCTGTTTTAGTCAGGAGGTAGAAAAGCTTGGCATATCGTCTTTAGGGATTGAGTTGCGACAGGGTTCAGCGGTGGCGGGAGTGCCGCAATTCAAAATTCACCTGAAGGGTGATACCAAAGAAGCGGCGGGTAAGGTCCTCAGTGAGGGAGAACATCGTTGTGTAGCGCTCGCAGCCTTTTTAGCGGAGCTGGCAACTACCAGTACAAAATCTGCAATAGTTTTCGATGATCCCGTCTCCTCGCTGGACCATGTTCACCGGCAAGCTGTAGCCGCACGCCTCGCAGAAGAATCCATTAACCGCCAAGTGATTGTGTTTACTCACGATGTGGCGTTCCTTCTGTTGCTGGAGGAGTCGTGCAGATTGATCAAGGCCCCAGTTAGTTATCGGCTGATCAGCAGAGGTAGTAGCAGTCCTGGATACTGCCATGACTCTCCCCCAAATGACGTCCTCCCAATTGATCAGGTGCTCTCTTCGATGAGCAGCCATCTTCAGAACGTCTCCATCCATCACGTCAAGGGCAACGCAGCCAAGTGGCGCTCTGAAGTAAATAACTTTGACGTCGAGCTTCGAACAGCTTGGGAACGCGCAGTTGAGGAGGTGGTGAAGCCAGTCCTAAGGCGTTTAGGCCGCAAAGTGGATACCACCGGCCTGATCAAGCTCACTGTACTAACAGATAGCGATCATGCTGAGATGAGGCAAGCGTACGGACGACTTTCGATGCTCCTCCACAATCAACCTGAAGGGCTGAGTGAGAAATTGCCTACACCTGAACAAATTCGAGCGGAGATCGATGCTCTTTCCCAATGGATTAATTCAATCAGGGGACGGCAGGAGTCAGTGACCAAATTGGTGGGGTAAATCAGGCAATCGAAGTTTCCATCATGAAAAGCATCGCGATGCCTGGATGGGCTGGCCGATGCCGTCTGGGGGTTGCGAAATAAAGTACCTTCGCGGATAAAGCCCTTCGCGCGGCGCTGCTTTCGCAGCGGTCGCCACCGCACCTCCAGACGTTTCACGCAGCAGCTTTGGTCTCGCGGTAAGTTTTATGCCCCGCCAAATCGTGAAACCCTTGCTATGGCAGAATGAGCCATTCCACGACCCTCACATGAAATCCTGATGCCGGTATCGACCCATTGCGAACGGTGGTGAGGTAATAGGCAGCAATAGGTACAGCTTCTCGGCTATTTAATCGGGCGCGTGACCCTCGCTGCTGAGACCGGCCCTCTTGATTGCGCACGTTGCCAAGGACCTTCCCAACTGCATACCACCTGAAATCATCAACAGGACGGCGACACCCCCTGGCAAGTTCCTCGGCGCGAAGCTTCGAGGTCTCTGGATCTATCCACTCCCTGGCATGCTCGGGTGCCAAGACCAATGGCTTGCGATCATGGATGTCTACCATCGCTTCGTCACTCGCTGCCGTAATGATGACGACATGAGCGAGCGCGTGATGACGATCATCGACTCGATGGTGCCCGCGCTTGAGGTCTACAGCATCGACGAAGCGTTCGCTGATCTGACTGGTATCCCAGGTGATCTAACCGCATTTGGGCGCAAGATCCGTTCGGCAATCTACAAGTGCACCGGGATCCCGGTTGAGGTGGGTAGACACCTGCTCCTTATCTCCCTCTCAGAGCGACTTCGATGTGTTCCACCAGCTCAGCCAATGAGCCTGGAGTAGAAGCCCCTGTGTGCTCATACGGCGAAGTCGGTCAATGAGAATTACGGTGATCAGTCCGGCTTGTCGTCGAATGCTTCGTTTCTACTGCCAAAAACGAGGGCAATCCGTGAGCGTGCAGCGGTGAAAAGGCTTCAGGTGTGTCTCCTAGCTCACATCCTCATCTTCGTGTTTACCAGGGATCATTTCTACCCTTACATCGCGAACCGCTTTTGCAAGAAGGGCCTCGAAGCTCGTGCTCGGATCCCGATGCAGATAGCACTGGAGCACAAGTGCCAGCGGGGAGATACCCATGATCTCAGCAAGATCGTCTATCACCTTCAGGCTAGGGGAGCGAAGTCCACGCTCCAGTAGGCTGATGTACTCCCTGCTAACCCTCGGTGGGAAGTCGCTCTGGGCCAAATCGGCCTGATGCCGCATATCCCTCAGAGCCAGCGCAAATGCGTCGTTAAGCTCGCGCATGCGGCTACTCCTGAAAAAGGAGTATGTAGCCACATTGAGCTAGCATCCGCAGCGTACTATAGTACGCTGATAATGAATGCTTGGAGAAATAATATGTTCGAAACCCACGCGCAAGCGCGATTGCAGAATCCGCTTTTCGCCTTGGAGGAAGGAACGCATCGTTGGGCCTACATCTCACAGACGGCGAATCATGAGTGGTTTTTTTTGACGCACGAAACGTTCGACGGGGAGGTTTCATCACAGCATCAATTCATGATCCCCGCCGTCCGCCACCTATTGGGTTTGGCCTATAGGGATACACCCGAGGAATTTATTCGAGAGATTCAGCTTGTTTCCCCGCCATGGTTAAACGAGAAAGGCAGGTGGTTGATGGAGCCGATTCGAGCGATCCATTCGGTTGGTGAGCGGTTCTGCTACGAGTTGATGGATGGACAGATTTACCCGTCCGCGCTACTTGGGCATCCCAGGGAAACGTTGTGGTCCAGGGTAGATATGGCAAATGAATAATTTCATCGAAAGGCGCCTCGCTACTAATCACCGAACCCTTATTTTCCAGCGAGACGTCTCCGAGACGGAAGTGTTCGGGTTTGAATGCCTCGACGGTTGGTCGGATCTGATCGAGGGCAGTCTGCTGCTAATCCAGCGATATGCAGAGTTGAGAGCGCTCGACGTAAAAATCTCACAAGTGAAAGAAAAGTTCGGTCAGCTCCGGATATATAAGCGTGGGGGCGACGATAGCGTCGGTATCGCTCTCGAAATCACCGAACTGGTTTCGGGTTGCGTATGCGAGCTGTGCGGCATGCCTGGGGAAGTGATGGGGCTTGAAGGTTGGCTTCTTGCTCGGTGTGATAAACATCGCGGGCCACAACTTGTAGAACAAATTGAGCCCAGGATCGCTGACCAACATTATATTGCCAGCTATGTACGAACTCTGGAGTTGATTGTGTCATTCTTCGGAGCGAGCGCCGTCCATTGGGTGCAACAGCCAAGCATTGCTCTTGCCGGTCGGCGGCCATACGAAATGCTTAATACGAAAGAGGGATGCGAGGCGGTCTACATGCTTCTGAAACGGCTCGAATACGGAATTGGGGTGTAATCATCATGAATTTTATTGCCCATTCAAGAGTAGTGATGGCCGCTCACCCAAATCTCAAAGACCACCTGCGTCGCGAACTGGCGTGGGAGTTTGGTCAAGGGTTAGTCGACTTAAAACACGTGCGGAGTCTTGTGTCATCGCCCCGTTTGATGTCGTTTTGCGTAAGAGCTTTCACACATCCATCGCTTACTAGGGCAGGGGATACGTATTTGGATGCGCGAACGATGTTAGCGGATTCTCCTCTGAAAACGTGTGCGATGTCTCTATGCGAATTTACCCAGTTGGAGAGCCAGCTGGAATTTGTCGATGAATACAGCCTCAGCGATGCTTCATTGATGAAGCTCCAAGTCTGGCCATACGATCCGCAAAGCCTTGATGATTTCGCGATGGCCATGGCGGTGGCACTCAGCTACATGCCTTCCGAGTTGATGCAGGAATCGAGAATTTCACTGGCAATAGATGGGTTGGTCAGTGAATGGGGCTACTACGCTGATGGGTTCTGAAGCCATCCTGACCAGCCACAAACTCTTGCATGCGGTTGGCTGATGGCGCGGCTGCTCACGATGTGTCCCGCGTTGAGGGTGATGAAGATCGGCGTACAGTACGAATACAAGCAACGGATGCTGGACGTGAGCTATACAGGAAAAAGAGCTGACCTTATTGCTGAAGAGCGATGATCGAGAACCTCTCGGCTTAGGCTTGGCAGGGAGCGCTGAACTTGCTCAGGCAGATCGCGCGGGCCACGGAGATTTGCTGCGGACTCGTAAGTGAGTGCTGCCCAGCCGTGAAGAGCAAGGATTGAAAGAAAAAACACTTCCTTTATTAACAGTAATGTTGTTACTACCAACCCATCGGGACTCCAACAATGCTAACGCTAGTGCGATTTCGTTTAGCTGAACGCTTAGACGCTACCAGAATGGCAGCCATCTACAATCAAGGTATCGAGGACCGTAGTTCTACGTTTGAAACGACTCCTATATGCACGGCAGACATGTTTGATCGCATCAACTCAGTAGAACGCTATCCAGTGGTGGTCATGGTTGATGTGGCTAATCAGGTTGCTGGATGGGCTGGCCTCAGTAGCTATGGCGCCGAAGCCCGTTACGACGGCGTTGCAGAGTTTTCCATTTATGTGGATCGCGGTATGCGCGGCTACGGGTTCGGCAAGCAGTTGCTTCAGGCACTGCTGGAAGAAGCCGAAGCTCGCGGATTCTGGAAGGTTCTTTCGCATATTTTTACTTTTAATCACGCCAGTCTTGCACTGTGCGAAGCCTGCGGTTTTCGTCAGGTAGGGGTGTATGAAAAGCACGCTTGCCTAGAAGGGCGCTGGCTTGACTGTACGATTGTCGAGCGCTTGTTTCCGGTCAATCAGCCAGTCTGAAAAAGGAATGGATCTGACCGATTACTGCCTGTCACGAAGGGCTGCAATCGACCCAAGCGGATACTCGCGAATGGGCGAAAACCGGTCGACTCGATTGAAAAGGCAGTATCAGCCGCGAATCAGGATCACCCCTGGGTACTTGCCATTCCAGCTTCTGACAACCGCCAGGGGGGTTGTTGGCCGGCCGGTCGGTCGGGATACCAGATGCGGCATTCACCCGGTGGTGGCAGATGTCCGGCGGGTATGTCGTATCCATGTGGATAGGGATCGTAGCCGTCGTATCTGTATCCCACGCAACCCCCACAGAGCAGCAAGCCGAGATTGACCGTAAGCATGCGAGCGTTGCGAAGACCGGCAATGCACTTCAGGTACATGATGGAGTCAGTTACGGTAGGCTTGCTGCTTTGGCTTACCTGGGAAGTAATCGATGTTGGAAAGCTGATCGTTGATTTTGCGCAGCTTGCGTATCTGTTTGGTGGCGGCCAATGCGTTTTCAGGATTGAGTTGCCCGCGACATTCTTCGATCTCTACGCATAGCTTGGTGTAGTCATCGCTACGGTCGAACAACTCGATAAAACGCTCACCGTTCGGATCTATGACAGGCAGGGTAAATGCGGTGCCATTGATTGCCAGGATGTCGCGCTCGACAGAGGCGAGAGCTTCACGACAGTCGTCGGTATCAGGCAACAGATAGTGAATTGATGCCGGAGTCTAGAGTTTCACTGGTTTTGGATAGGTTGCTCGGCGAATGGGGCTACTACACCGATGAGTTCTGAACCACTCCCGGAGGCAGCGCTGCATCCGCCCCGATGTTGTCAGGCGCCTTGAGCCGTTACTGATTCAAAAATCGAATTTGCGAGTGGAAGAAGGCCGCCGAAATGAGAATAGGAAAATCATCAGGGTTTCGACCGTTGAAGCCATTGCGGTGGCCACGCACTATTCCGATTCGTACCAGTCAGAGATTCGGTGTTGGATCGGCATCACCAATCAGGCTCAAGTTCGGTAGTTAGGTGTACACCCATTATCTTGGCCTTGCGATATCGAAGTGGCTCTGCGTTGATCTCCAACGAGACAAGCCGGTTGGCGATGCTGAACAAGCTTTCCAAGCTCTCATTATTAACAGCGATATAGGCTACCAGTCGCTTTCTGACTATTTGCATAGATCCGATGCAGTGGGGGGCGACTTTACCAAATCTTAGCAATGGGTCAGCGTATATGTTGCATTCGAGGGTGGGGTATTTGAAAGCTTCGGGATATCGCACGGAGCCGAAAAGCTTGAGTGTAGTATGCTCTGAGTAGTAATTGCCGATTGGTCTCGGTTCTATTGGGGAGGCCAAGCTAAACGACCATGACATATCCCAGCCCCAGATCCTCGCCTGCAAAATCAATCGCTCAATGGCAGTTCTCTTATGACCCGTCATGAAAAAATCCTCGCGTTTTTTTTCACTAGAATCTTAGCTGATATGGCGGATGGCGCTGAGGTCATTCCGTGGTCATTGGTAAATTTAACGTGTAGATAGTTACAAAAAGTTTAGTCAAACCGACCAACAACCACTGCCCCGCGAACAGGGACTAGCCCACTGTTCGTTAGACGGTTTGACGCTGCAAGGAGGCATACGCCGTCATAGGCGTTAAGCTACCTGGTACCTCTTGAAATTCTCTGCTTGTTCAAAGATTTCTTTATAAACCTCATCACGGTCAACAGGCGGGTAACCGTATTTTGCTAGGGCCAAAATTAGGTCTACTTTTAGCTCCGCCTTGATATCATCCCGTTGGCTCCAGTCAGTGTATTTGGCTTTGTCCTCAACTAATTCTTTGACGGCTTTCGCCAGCTCCAACAGCTTGTCTTCTGGATAGCTGAAATCGTATTTGCGAGTGAGCTGCATCAGAATGTCAAAGAATGCTTTTTCAGCCAAGTCGATGCCTAGGTCTGTGAAGGACTCTTTCTCCTTTTTTAAGGCTTGAATAAGGTCGATTATTTCGTTGGAGAAATCTTCCAATACACTGCTAACAAGCACGTCATCTTCCTTGCGCTCATTATAGTGTTCAACCAACTTTCGAAATTTCTCGGCAAAATCTACTCCCTTGATCTTGTTGATTTTTTTGAAGTCTTCAATAGCTTTGGCTAGAAGCTGTTGTAAAAGTTTTATCTTGGTATTGGGGAGTTTGATTTTGTCAATTTTGGCTAAATAATCGTCGTCAAAGATGTTTATTTCGCCGGAACCGTCTTTGCCAAGTTTGAAGATTTCTTCTACTCCATCAGATTGAAGTGCTTCGGCGATCATCTGCCTAACCTGCGCATTCATCTGGGCAGTATCGGGTGCGTTACCTTTGGTGAGCTTAAAGACAATAGAACGAATTGCCTGATAGAAATGGATGCGATCACGTTCGTCTGTAGAAATGCTCTCTGATCCGCAACAAATATCATAGGCTGCCTTCAGGCGCTTTACCAAAGCCATAAAGCGTTTTTCTATTTTGTTGGTCAGTTGTATATATTCGGCTGCTTTGTTGAGGCATGCCAATTGTTCCAAAGGGTCACCTATAAAATAGGGCTTGGAATCAAACTGATGAAACATCATGTCAAGTAAATTGAGTTGGTCTTTTACAGCGATTACGGATTGATTGATGTTCTCGATGTTATATTCGTCAGTCTTGTTATAGTGTGCCAGTGCCAAGTTCATCTGCTTTTTAATGCCGATGTAATCAACTACAAGTCCTTTGTCTTTGCCTTCATATTTCCGATTTACCCGTGAAATGGTTTGGATTAAATTATGGCGTTGAATAGGCTTGTCGATATAAATTGTGTCTAGGAATGGTACGTCAAAGCCCGTAAGCCACATATCCACGACGATAGCGATCTTAAAGTTGGATTTAGAGTTTTTAAATTGTCTATCCAACTCCTTGCGGTATTCCTGGGTGCCAAGCATATCATAGAGCGATTGTTCATCATCTTTTCCGCGAGTCATTATCATTTTGATCCGCGCGATGGGTTTTATCTCTTTCTGCTCTTGCTCGGTTAGTTCGGTATCTTCTTCAGCTACCAGCATCTCATTCCATTGCGGACGCAGCGCGATCACTTGTTGCCAAAAGGCGTAAGCTATCTCACGGCTGCTGCACACAAACATTGCCTTGCCGTTGAGCGTTGCGCCTTCGTCAACACGCTTTTCATAATGTTCAACAAAGTCCTTTGCCAGCGCTTTGAGGCGCCCAGGGTCTCCAAGGATCGCATGCATTTTGGCGCTTGCCTTCTTGCTTTCCTCTATCTGGTAATCGCTCGCGCCCTGTTCAGCACAGGCAGCGTAATATTTCTCAATTTCTTTGAGCTTGTCGTTATCTAGGATTACTTTAGCGGCACGGCCTTCGTAAACGATGCGTACTGTAATTTCATCTTTGACCGACTCGGTCATGGTGTAGCTGTCGATCACCTTCCCGAACACATCCAATGTTGCGTCAATGGGAGTGCCGGTGAAGCCCACGTAAGTAGCGTTAGGAAGTGAGTCATGTAAGTACTTGGCAAAGCCATAGGTGCGTTTGACGCCACTTTCTGTCAAACGAACTTTTTGGTCGAGATTGACCTGACTGCGATGAGCTTCATCAGAGATACAAATTACATTGCTCCGTTCGGTTAATAACTCAGTATCTTCTGTGAATTTGTGTATGGTCGTTAAAAATACACCACCGCTGCTGCGACCTTTGAGAAGTTCACGCAGCTGAGCACGACTCTCCACGCTTACAACCGTATTATCTCCAATATAGTTTTTGGCATTAGTAAACTGGACGGATAGCTGATCATCCAAATCGGTGCGGTCAGTGATCAGAACGATTGTAGGACTAGATAAATCAACGCTTTTCATCAATAGTCGCGACAGAAAGAGCATGGTAAAACTCTTTCCGCAGCCGGTGGCGCCAAAGTAGGTGCCACCCTTGCCGTCGCCTTCCGGCTTACGGTGTTCCAGTATGTTCCGGTATAATCGTTTGGCCGCGTAGAACTGAGGGTAGCGGCACACAATCTTGGCCCCAGCCTTGGATACATCAGGAAAATAAATGAAGTGCCGGACCACCTCGCGAAGGCGGTCCTTGTCGAACAAACCTTCAATCATTGTATGCAAGGCGTTAATGCCGTCGTGCTCGATTACTTCGCTGCCTGTTACCTTGCGCCAGGTGTAGAAAAATTCATAAGGGGCAAAAAGTGACCCCATGCGCGAATTTACGCCATCACTGATAACACATAGAGCGTTGTACTTCATCAGATTAGGAATATCGCGTACATAGCGGGTGGTCACCTGCTGATAAGCATCATATAGTGTAGCGTCTTCACGGATCGCGCTTTTGAACTCAAACACCACCAAGGGTAAACCGTTGATGTAGAGGATGGCATCGGGGATGCGTTTTTCTTTGCCTTCAATCTCTAGCTGATTGACTAGTCGATATATATTGCTGTCGTGATGGCTGTGCTCTTGCTCAGTGGTGAGCGCTCCTTCTTCCTCTCCGGTAGGAATGTATTGCGGCGGTGTTTCGACATAATCTATGAGCTGAATATACAAGTCTTTCTGACTGAGTAGATTGCCATCGGCTGGTTCACGTTTGAGCAAAAAGCCGTCGGCTACCATTTTATGGATGGTCTTGTTGCTGTCGTAAAGATCTGCCGATGGCAACTTATCTAGTCGTTGGATTACCGCCGCTATTTCGCCTTGGGTAATGCCGTCCTTGGCATAACGCTTGGATAAAAAAGCGATTAGGTCTTCTAGAAGCAATACTTCGTTGGGGGCGCGGGAAATGCTGCCACCACAATGGTGAGGAAATCCTTGCTTTCGTAGCAGAGCAATAATTGCTTGTTCAAGCTTCTCTTCCGTGAATTTACTCATTTTCTACATTGCCTCAGACAATTGAAATTCGGCCTCTGGAATACAAATTTGGCCGGAAAGAAGTTTAGGGAGAAGACTGTCTCGCAGCATGGCGAGTGTTATATTTTGTCTCTCTAATTTTTCTTGTCGCTCATAAAGGCCGCGTACAAATTTCCCAAATTCAAAAGTAAGTTCGATGTCTGGGGTTATGATTGGCTTAATAATTAGCTCCATCCAGTGCCTTCGATACTCTTCAAATGACTGTTTGTCTTTGAATGCGTGAAATGTCCAGTATCCATCATAAGCTTTTGCACGAAGGGCAATTACATTTTCTGAAATGGAGAATGGTTCGGTAGATAACCGAGAGACACATGTATGATCGCCGAAAATAAATGCAGGCGATGTTTTGTCGGCTTTTACATCGGGAGCGCAATTGTGAAAGCCTAAAAGAATGTCTGCCCCTTGCTCAAAGACTGGTACCGTCCCCGAGATAGAAACGTCATGTTTTTTATATCTGCGCTTTACTTTCAGGCGCTCAAGAATTTCTTCTATGGGGCAAACATTCCATCCCTTTGGTATCCAGCCCATTTCTTCATGCAACTCAAAATTGCTAGGGAACAGTTTCTGAATCCCGGAAGGGAGTGGCTTACGCTGCTTGCCAAGCATCGCACGGCGCTGTGCTTTGATGTGCAATTCCTCAGGAATAGGATTGCTTGAAGCCAAAGCGTTGTCGATTACGGGGTCAAAGTCGACAAACCAACTTTTGAACAATGCCTGTGATATGCCTTCTAATGTTTTATTAATCTTATTGTTTAGTGCTATTTTGTCATCGAGCGTTTTCAATATCCTACCAATAGCTTTCTGCTCTGCTTCTGGTGGAGTGCTTATTGTAAGTCTGCTAATCATTTCATTGTTAAGACTTGCTCGTGTCGACATTGTCGAAAAGGCGAGCATTTCTTTGCGAAATTTTGGACTGCGCAGATAATATCCAATGTATTCCGGAATTAACGTATTCGACTCTTTGGGGCGCAGCCGTTTAGTGAAGCCATTAAATGTGGCCTTATCGTAGTCCTTCAGCGCGACACTGCTCATTCCAAGCTCGTTCATTGTCTCGCTGGTTCTGGTTAAAAAAACGTCGCCACGCATAATGGAGCAGCTTTCCTGTTCTCGATCACTTGATTCGACTAATTGTGAAAGATGCTCTGGTATGAAAACATTCTTGAATACGTCTTTAAAGGAGAGGAATGGATGACCCTTACCAAAGTACTCGGCTGCCTTTGAAAGACCGGAACTGATTTCGTACAAATCAGTAAGCTTGGCTTCGTTCCACTCACTCGCCATAGCCTAACGCCTCCAGATTTTGTTTGATCGCCAGATCCATTGTTTCCGAATCAGCCATTTGCTGGTACAGCGTTTCAGTCAATTCGCGGATCTTGGTTTCAAAAACTTTTCCATCGTCTTCCATATCCTCTGCCCCCACATACCGTCCTGGGCTCAGTACATATTCGTTTGCTTTAATTTCTTCCAGTGTTGCCGATTTACAAAATCCTGCGACATCGGCGTATTCGCCATCTTTGGCTTCACCCCTCCAAGCATGGTAAGTGCGAGTGATGGTCGCAATGTCAACAGTTGTGAGTTCTTTATGTGTTTTATCAATCATGCTGCCGACATTGCGAGCATCGATAAATAATGTTTCGCCTTGGCGGTCGCGAAATTGTTTTCGTTCATCATTGAACTGCTGAGATTTTTTATTTTTACTGATAAACCACAGGCATACTGGTATCTGTGTGGTGTAAAACAGTTGGCCGGGCAAGGCAATCATGCAGTCTACTAAGTCGTTTTCAATTATAGCTTTGCGAATGTCGAACTCGCCTTTGGTATTGGTACTCATAGAGCCGTTGGCAAGCACAAAACCAGCCACACCATTCTCTGAAAGCTTGCTGATCATATGCAAGATCCAGGCATAGTTGGCGTTTCCGCTAGGCGGCACTTCGTAACCGGACCATCGAGGGTCTCTAATGAGTTCATTTGAACCCCGCCACTCTTTTAAATTAAATGGCGGATTTGCCATGATGAAGTCGGCTTTTAAGTCGGGGTGTTGATCTTTAAAGAAAGTATCCGCCGGCACGTCACCTAAATTTGCGGCAATACCACGGATTGCCAAGTTCATTTTGGCCAATTTGTAGGTTGTACTGGTTTGCTCCTGCCCATAGATGGAGACATTTTTCTGATTGCCGTGATGGCTTTCGACAAATTTTATAGATTGCACGAACATGCCACCGCTACCGCAGCAGGGGTCATAGATTTTGCCCTGATAGGGTTCAATCATCTCGGCAATTAGGTTCACTACGCATTTTGGCGTGTAGAATTCACCGCCACCTTTTCCCTCAGTTGCGGCAAAGTGTCCTAGAAAGTATTCGTACACCCGACCAACCGTATCGTTTTCTTTATCACTAACGGTATCAATATTATTAATATAATCGATCAGCGCGGAGAGCTTGCTAACATCCAGCCCAAGGCGAGAGAAATAGTTGTCAGGTAATGCCCCGCGCAGCGCTTTGTTACTTTTTTCGATCGTGTGAAGCGCCGTGTCAATCTTTACTGCGATGTCGTCCTGCTTGGCGTTTTTGGAAATGAACCCCCAACGTGATTCAGTCGGGAGGTAGAAAACGTTTTTCATGGTGTAAAAATCCACCATGTCTACATAGTCACTCTGCCCAGCGTTAACTAGCTCTTGTTTGCGGGCGTCAAATTTGTCGCTAATGAATTTAAGGAAGATTAGAGATAGCACAACGTGCTTGTATTCGGACGATTCCACCGTGCCGCGCAGCTTATCGGCAGCATCCCAGAGGGTTTGCTCGAAGGACTTAACAGATTTATTACTTTTCTTGCCAGCTGGCTGCTTTGCCATTACGCAGTATTCCTTTTTTCATGGGCCGTGCGCCTGGAGAAATTGAGATAGGTTAGAAAACTCAATCGTGCCAAGCAGACGTGCTAGATGGAGCGATTCTGCCGGAATCGGCACGACCTGTCCTCTCACTATCGCTAATACTTTTGGTAAAAAAGTGAGCTGTCCCATTCATAAAGCCCGCTGTTGAGATCGCGCAACGTCGATGTTTTGAGTGCGGGGGCACGCTTGGAACGCCGGAACCACGCGCTCGTCAGAACGAATTTCTTGATTTTGGGTATTACCTTGGCCGGCTTTGTCGGGACAAGGTGTGTCCTCCGATGAGCGGCGTAGTGGAAATCTCCTGTGACCTTGCAGGTGAGGTCTGGGAGTCGATGGATGGACGAGGTTGGAAACAAGCCTAGAATCCGCTGGGTACGAAATTGATTGGAATAAAGTAATGCGTGGTTGAGCAGCTTCCTATTTTAGGGGGGGCAATAGATTAGCGCCAAGGCACAGAATGGCCCATGACCACCGGCTTTGACCTCACAGACCCAGAGCGCTGATTTGCATCGCGGGGAGATCGAATGGGCCGTTCGGTGAGCATTAATGTGTAGGAAGATAAGGACTATGGCTTGGAATATACATCTTTAGTATCAGCGCATAATAATCTCATTTTAATCAAATTCTATAGATGTTGTAATTAGGTGAAATCCATCGCCTTTTATATGGTATTTTTCACGATGCATATCAAAAAATAAATTTCGAGTGCCAATTTTACAATTAAGGAATTCATTTCCTAATAGGTCTCCTAGTTGATGCATTTTTTTGGACTGCATGATTGACGATTTGCTGCCCCCGGTTGCTATCACATCCTTGGCCATGCAGGCGCTGTAGCCACGGTCACTGAAATTGATAATTATGCCGCCTGGGGTATGTCGTTCCATGTCAGAAGCTTGATCTGCAAGTTTTGATAGTGTTCCGTTCCAATTCTTCTTTGACTGAAATGGTAATCCTTTTGCCATCATCAGTCTTCCAGCATGATCTAATATCTCAATTTGGAATATTCCATCGGAGCCGTATGTTTTTTCAGGCGCGTTTTTTCCTCGGCCACGAAGCTTGCTATGGCTAATATTTACAGAAATCTCCCCGTCGGATAATCTAAAAATCTCTTTTCTTGGCATCGCCAGAGATTGACCAAGCGCTCCAGTCAAGCAGTCCTCGTCAGCAGAGTTCATGTCATAAGTTGACTCCGCATTTGAAACTGCGGTTATATACCTGTTCCGCAAGGAGTCAAAGACGTCATCTGGTAGCATATCAAGTGTAAACAATGGTTCGCTGTCCTAGTCGTGGTCATGTTAATGCATAGATGGAAGTGAGTGTGTATTTTCAGATTATGCAAGAATGGAATTCGATTGCCAAGAGGAGGGGCAGAACTAATTTTTTGAGCTAGGACTAATTTGTGCTATTTCGATATTGGTTATCTTAAGTTTGAAGTCGGGTTGTTAATAACATAAGTTGGTTTTCTATTCAGCAAGCTGGCAACCTTCGGCGGAGCCGGATCTTAGGGGAGATGGCAGAGCAATTCCGTTTCGCGCCCATTGCATGGCAAGATCGTTGAGTTGGTTAACTAGATTGACTGATTATTCATTCAGGGCGCTATGCCACTGTGAAAGTATTTGAGCCGTTTTCGCTTCAATTACTTCCGATGGGATGCCTTTGCTAATGACAAACTTTTGCGATTGCTCCGAAATTTCCTTTAGTAATCGCCCTGCTTCATCTGTGATTGCCTCCAGGCGAGCTTGAAGGCGGGCGAACGACAAATCATCAATTAGCGCTTTGCTGCTGTCCGTCCGAGAGCTATGTACTAGCCAATTTCTTTCCTTCAGCAACGCTTGAAATCTTGCTAATAAAGTGACAGGAAGTTTTTCGGTTTTAGCCAGTTGCGTTAAGCTCCCACCGAAGGTCTTCCGCTGAGCATTTTCTACTAGAGCGTCGCTTTTTTCCTCACCCATCCCTGGCTCGGCCTGCTCTACAAGCACAAAAAACTGGGCAGTAGAGCCTTCTAGGATTTGCAGTTGCCATAGCGCGAGGCCAACTGCTTGAGTAAGTGTCCCTAGTCTTTCGGCTTTGGCATACCTGTCATTTACCGCAGTCATTGATATTTCCATCCTTTCGATTATTTTTTGGTGGAGCGACATATTCTGCGATCAGTCCCACAACCGGCGGCCGATCGACCGCTGGCCACATTCCGCGAGGCGGGTTCTCGCCTAGGATCAATCAGTGCTTCGAGACGAGGGGTACGCGAAAATAACGTGGCTTTTTTGTACTCTGACCGCGTCCACCTCAGCAGCTTCGTCGTAGGTCATGAGCGCCAAATCAAGAGGTAGGAAAAAGGCATCAGGATCAATACTGCGCCGAAGCGCATCTGCTTGCTCGTCGTCCTTGCATAAAATCATCAGATCAATGTCTGAGGCACTCGCCTCGTTTCGATCTGTTGAACCAAAAAGGTGCCACTGTGTGCCGTCGGCAATCTGTCCCAGCGCCACGGCACACGCATGAAGGCTAGCGATTACACGCTCTCGGATCATTTGGCCAAGCGCGCCATCAACTCTTTGAAAGTCAGCGCTTCAGCACCCATCGACTGGGCTGCCTCGGATGCGTTAGTGGTAACTGAACCATAACTGTTAGATTTGACGACAATATCAAATGCACCCAGTTGGGTCCTTGCGTTACGTACATCCTCAGCACTCATGTTGTAAGCCTCAATCACAGCAACGGTAAGAGGCTCACCGACTTTCCGCTCTACGAAAAATACGTTCTCGTATACATAAGAAACATCCCTTACATTTTTATGCTGAATCATTGCATTGATAAAGAATTCCATCCCCTTGTTTCTATACCAGCCAACATTTTTACTACGAGCTGCCTTGGATACTTCTCCAAGAGTGCCGAAAGCTGCATTTTCCGAATGAATGCGGTGAATCGCTGAGCCTCCCCACTTTGTCTTCGAGGGCACGTTCACTACGAATTCTGGTTTCACCTTCCCGGCGAAAATAGGTTCAACATGGGAACGCTCAACCACACCCTTAACGCCCAAAACGGCGAGCAGAAAATTGCCTGCGCGATTCGAGGTGATGGACAGAAAACCCTCTGGGGTGAGGTCGATAGCCTCAAACTCACCCGTGGCAGCAATCTTGCCGGCGACCCAACCTATTACGTCATCGCTCATCATCAGCCCTCTAAAATTTCTGCAAAACCTTCAGGAAAGCGTGTTGCATCTTCCTGACGACCCTCAATGTGAAAAGCTTCCAGGTCATCGATATGCTGCCGAAACTCCTCTAGGCAGGATTTTTCATCAAGATTGAGGAGATGGCGATTAGCGCCGAGGATGGCGAGCATTCTTTTGCTATTCGGAAGGATACGGGTCAACATTTTCCTCCTCCATTTCTCAGCCGCGCCGCTCTCGGGATTAATGGCATCAGCTATGTGTGGCCCGTAGTGCTTGAAGATCGAGTGGTTCTCTAACAATAGTGGTTCCACGACCTCCCGGGCCTCTTCCCTCCGCGCGAATCTTACTGCACCGAATAGGCTCAGCAGCTTGTCGGCGTGCTCACGCTTCCACCGAAGCATGGCCTCAACTGGGTATGCATCTGGAGCCTTGTCCACCATCGTGTGGCAGTTTGCACACAGCATGATCAGGTTCTCGAAGGCGCCTCGCTCCTCTTTGCTGAGTTCAGGTGCTGCCCGAGGGCCAGTGTCGTTGGCAGCAAATACGTGCGCCATCTCAGCGATCAGCACTGGCTCTCCAGCAGCATCCATGAAGATCGGGTTTGCGCACCCTGGGTTCTGGCAGTAGCCAGCGGATGCAGCAAAGAGCCGGCGCTGCGTGTTTGCATCTGGGGATGCCGCACCTCGGGAACAAGCCATTTCATTTCCTTGAAGATAGTTCGAGCCGATATTGGATACATGTTAGAAGGCGGAAGCAAGTCGTTCGCCAGTGGGGACCCCGCGGCTACGTATCCTGTGCAACACCTGGTGCAACTCCGTTTGGTTATTCCTACAGCGACTTGTTCGTCGCTGCGTAAAATCACCCTGCGGGCGTCGGTATGGGTCGTCGGAACGTTTGCGCGAAAAAGATAAAGCCTCTGTCGCCAGCGGCATCCTAGTTGGCGACCTTCACGTGAACCCTTTGTCACTCCTCACCATGATGTTTTGAGATGCTGAGGACGAAAGCTATACGAGATGTGAGCGGAGCCGGTCGAACCTCGATGTTTGCGTGTTTAATCTCAGTGCCACCTGAGTGACAAGGTCCCGACATTTGATGCGATGTAAAGCTCTCCTTTACACCAGTTGAGGGTCGATGGTTTACGGGAAGAAAAGTGGATGCGTTAGTAGCCAGTTCTTTACAAATTTTGACGGAGTGGTTGGCAGAAGTGGAGAATAGCCAGTAAAATACGGCATATGAAGAGGTTTAGCTGTCAATGATCCAAGTCTTATGTGAACTACCATTCTAGGATACGGCTCAGACTTTCTTGTAAGGTTTAGCCGCGAAACCCCCGATCAGTCCTTCGGCTGGTCGGGGGTTTTCTTTTGCCCCTCATTTTGTAGGAGCCAAGCTTGCTGGCGAAGAACGATAACGCGGTTTTCCTGATTTACCGCGTCATCGTTCTTCGCCAGCAAGCTTGGCTCCTACAGGATTGCGGTCAACGGGATGAAGTCGTCACATTGGCCCGGGCCGAGTGAAGTTTCTTGTAGCTTTCGATCAACCGCAGGTGCCGGTCGAGCCCCTCCAGTTTCATGCTGGTCGGCGTCAAACCGTGGAAGCGCACACTGCCGTCCACCGAGCCGATCACTGCATCCATCCGCTCGTGACCAAACATCCGACGGAAATTGGCCTCGTAGTCTTCCAGCTCCAGGTCTTCGTCCAGCTTCATCTCCAGCACCGCGTTGACGGCTTGGTAGAACAAGCCACGTTCAACGGTGTTGTCGTTGTACTGCAGGAACATTTCTACCGCCTCTTTCGCCTCTTCAAATTGCTGCAAGGCGAGATAGATCAGCAGCTTCAACTCCAGAATGGTCAGCTGACCCCACGCCGTGTTGTCGTCAAATTCGATGCCGATCAACGAGGTGATGTCGGTGTAGTCGTCCAGCTCACTCTCCACCAGACGCTCAACCAGGGCTTTCAGTTCGTCATCGTCCAGACGATGCAGGTTCAGGATATCGGCGCGGAAGAACAGCGCTTTGTTGGTGTTATCCCAGATCAGATCGTCTACCTGATAAATTTCCGAATAGTCCGGCACCAGGATACGGCAGGCCGTCGCACCGATATGCTCGTAGACCGCCATGTACACTTCCTTGCCCATGCCTTCGAGAATGCCGAACAAGGTGGCGGCTTCCTCGGCATTGGAGTTTTCACCCTGGCCGGAAAATTCCCACTCCACGAATTCGTAATCGGACTTGGAACTGAAGAAGCGCCACGACACCACGCCGCTGGAATCGATGAAGTGCTCGACGAAGTTGTTCGGCTCGGTCACCGCATGGCCTTCAAACGTCGGCTGTGGCAGGTCGTTGAGGCCTTCGAAGCTGCGGCCCTGGAGCAATTCGGTAAGGCTGCGTTCCAGCGCCACTTCCAGGCTCGGGTGTGCGCCGAACGAGGCGAACACACCGCCGGTACGCGGGTTCATCAACGTCACGCACATCACCGGGAATTCACCACCCAGGGACGCATCCTTCACCAACACCGGGAACCCTTGTTCTTCCAGCGCCTGAATACCGGCCAGTATGGCGGGGTACTTCGCCAGCACGCTGGCCGGCACATCCGGGAGTGCGAATTCGCCTTCGATGATTTCGCGCTTTACCGCGCGCTCGAAGATCTCCGACAGGCACTGCACCTGGGCTTCGGCCAGTGTGTTACCGGCGCTCATGCCGTTGCTCAGGTACAGGTTTTCAATCAGGTTGGACGGGAAGTACACCACCTCGCCGTCCGACTGGCGCACGTACGGCAACGAGCAGATGCCGCGCTCTTCATTGCCTGAGTTGGTATCGATCAGATGGGAACCGCGCAGCTCGCCGTCGCGGTTGTAAATCTTCAGGCAATACTCGTCGAGAATCTCGGTCGGCAGCGCGTCGTTGCGGCCAGGCTTGAACCAGCGCTCGTCCGGGTAATGCACAAATGCTGCGTTGGCGATGTCTTCGCCCCAGAACTGATCGTTGTAGAAGAAGTTGCAGTTGAGCCGTTCGATAAACTCGCCCAACGCCGACGCCAACGCGCCTTCCTTGGTCGCACCCTTGCCGTTGGTGAAGCACATCGGCGAGTGTGCGTCGCGGATATGCAGCGACCATACGTTGGGCACGATATTGCGCCACGAGGCGATTTCAATCTTCATGCCCAGGTCCGCCAGAATGGCCGACATGTTGGCAATGGTTTGCTCCAGCGGCAGATCCTTGCCGGCGATGTAAGTGCTCGCCTCTGAACTGGCGGCCGGCATCAACAACGCCTGGGCATCGGCGTCGAGGTTTTCCACCTCTTCGATCACAAACTCAGGCCCGGCTTGCACCACTTTTTTTACGGTGCAACGGTCGATGGAACGCAGGATGCCCTGGCGGTCCTTGTCGGAGATGTCCGCCGGCAACTCGACCTGGATCTTGAATATCTGGTTGTAGCGGTTTTCCGGGTCAACAATATTGTTCTGCGACAGGCGGATGTTGTCGGTGGGGATATTGCGTGTGCTGCAGTACAGCTTCACAAAGTAGGCGGCACACAACGCTGACGACGCCAGGAAGTAGTCGAACGGACCCGGTGCCGAGCCATCGCCCTTGTAGCGGATTGGTTGATCGGCCACCACCGTGAAGTCGTCGAACTTGGCTTCAAGCCGAAGGTTGTCGAGAAAGTTGACCTTGATTTCCATGGGGGATTACCAGAATAACGGGCTAGACGATTTGGCCGCCATTATCCGGCTTTTCAGCGGTAAGTCTTGTGGTTGTCTAGTCCCGCACCTGTTTCACCCCTAACGCCCGATGCACGGCACCGGGCCTTTCATGGGCGATGAATTTTTCAGTCGAGTATCAGGTGCGGCAGGAAACGGCTCGAATCCTTGGTGATCAAGCTGTTGTCTTCCCGCACCCCGATGCCGGCGGCCTGATCGCCGATCACCCAGGAGCCCACCAGCGTAAAGCTGTCGCCAAACCGAGGCAGCGGCGCGAATTCCTGAAGGATAAACGGCGCGTCTGTATAGGGGCCGTCCTCTTTCACTATCAGACCGTCGGCAGTTTGCAGCTCGATGTTGGCGCCTTCCCGGGAGAAGAAGGGCTTGCGCACCCAGCCCTTGGGCACTGCTTTGCCAGGGTCGACATCCAGGTGGGACGCGAGCAGGTTCGGATGACCTTTGTGGAACTCCCACAACAGCGGCAGGATGCCTTTGTTGGAGATGATCGATTTCCAGGCCGGCTCGAAAAACTGCGTATCGCTTTGGGCGATGGCTGCACCGAAGGGCTCGTGGAAGATGAACTCCCAGGCGTGCAGCTTGAACAGGTGCGGGATCCAGCGATCGTCGAGATCGACGAAGCGTCCATCGCTGGTAAGGCCGATGTCTTCGAGGTCGATGTGCCGTGATTCTATGCCGACTTTTTCCGCGATCAGGCGCAAATAGTCGGTGGTGCCCTTGTCTTCGACCGAGTCTTTCATCGAGGCGAAATAGAAAGGTTGTTTGAGCTGGAGTTGAGCGAAGGCCTGATGCAGTTTGGTGTCGATGCTGTTGAACTGGTCGGCATGCCGGGGCAGCAAGCCGCGCTCGATGCACTGTTCCAGCCAGCCCCACTGAAACGCGGCGGCCTCATACAGGCTGGTCGGCGTGTCGTAGTTGAGCTCCAGCAGTTTGGCCGGCCCGGTGCCGTTGTAGGAGAAATCCATGCGCCCATACAGATGTGGGTGGCCTTCGAGCCATGAGGTGCGAATCATGTCGAAGAACGACGCGGGAATGCTCAGGCGTTCCAGCAACTCCTCGCTCTGAACCACGCGGGCCACCAGGTCCATGCACATCTGATGAACCTCGGTGGTCGGGTCTTCGAGATCGTTCTCGATCTGCTTGAGCGTGAATTGGTAATACGCGCTCTCGTCCCAATAGGGTTCGTCGTCGATGGTATGGAACAGAAAGCCGAGACTGTCGGCGGTCTGTTTCCAGTCATGACGCTCGGCGCAGAGAATTTTCTTCATGGCCCTGTTTTCCTTAACTGCTCGACCCGCCGCCGCCCCAGCCGCTACGTGCACTGGCCTTGCTGCCGAACCCGCCACGGGAGGTGGACGAGGCAACGGAAACCGGCTTGCTGGCGGAACGGATCGAGTCGGAGTAGTTGCTGCTGCCATACCGCGCCTGATTAGATCTGGTAAACGTCGAACCCTTCGAAATACGCTGGTTGAGCGTCGAGGAGGCGTAATTACCGCGATCGTCGCGATAGCGATACACCGGCTCGGAGTAATAGCTGTTGCGGTTGTTGCTCAGCATATTGCCGATCAGCAGGCCGGTCAGCAGGCTGGTGCCGGAGAATCCAGAGCCACCGCTGTTCGCTTCCGAGGCGGGCAATTGAGCCTTGGCAGCGTCTACCTGGGCTTGCGTCACTTCGCCATCGGCCGTCAGTTCGAACCCTCCCAGTTTCGGGATGAACTTGCCGGCGGAATCCTGCTGGCACCAGTCGGCGACAAAATCGGCATCGCAATCTGCCTGGTTGTCATACACCGGCGCAATGCGGCGATGCTCGGCCATGGCGGTCATGTAGGCGTCGGAACAGACGTCCACCGGGAGTTTTTCATCGGCGCACTGTTGAACGGACTGGAAGTTGTACTTCTTCTGCACCGCGTAGGTTTTTTCCGTCGGTCCGCAGCCAGATATCGCCATGGCGACCGACGCTGCCAGCGACAGCTGAACGTACTTGCTTCGTTTCATCGGGAGCTCCGTGCGCAATCAGTTCTGGGAAGGGGTCATGCACGCGGCGTTCAACATGCCGACGCTGATGGCCACGGCTGCCACGTAGATGCCGGCAGCGATTTCACCTTTGCGGATGCGTTCGGAGGCGCCTTTGAGTACCAGGCTGGTCACCAGGAACGCCAGCAATTGTACGAACGCTGCGATGACCGCCCAGACGACGAAGTCGAGGATGCTGATCGAATAGGCAATCACATTGCTGGCCGGAATGGCGAAGCCGATGATCGCGCCACCCAGTGCGATCGCAGCCGCCACGTTACCCGCACGGATCAGTTCGAACTCCTTGTGTGGAGTGATTCGGGTGTAGATGAACTGGAACAGCGCGACCAGCACGGCGGCGCCGAGGATGTACGAAACAAATCCGAGCACGGCGGCCTTGTTCAGGGAAATGGAGAGCGCTTCTAGCATGGACTGCTTCCTTTTTTAGAATGAATTGAAGTCGGTGGTGTACAGCGAAATGCCCAGCGAAGTACTCAAGCTGATCGTGCCTTCGGCGTCTTCCTCGACGGAAAACAGCAAAAATTCCCGGCGATTGGTCAGGCCGGTTTCGCGGGCGTACAACATTGAGCGGTGCTCGATGCTGTAGGACTCATCCGGATTTTTCAGCTGTTCACTCAGTACCACCAGTTCAGTCTGGCCGTTCTCGGTGCCCCATTCACGCGTGTATTCGACGCCGTTGTGGGTGTAGGTCGGCAGCCCGATCAGGCTTTGCGGGCCGGCCAGCCGACGCAGTTCCGCTTCGCTGCTGATGGTGGCGTAGCTGAGGTAATTGAACAGGATCACCGATTCGACCTGGCCAGCGATGTCACCGGTGGTGTGCACCTGGAGCCAGTAGTCTTCGTCGTTCATGTAATAGCGCGACAGCCAGGTCGATTGCCCGAGATCAATGGTGCCGTTGCTCCAGATCTGCTGGGAACCCGGGATGGCTACGCTGGTTTTTTCATCGAGCAACAATGTCAGGGTGGTGTCGAACATCACCCCCTTGCCCAGCGCCAGACCCAATGGGCCGGTGGCTGGCGGCGGGGTTGGGTTGGCTGTCCATTTCGATTCGGTAGTCGCGTTCGGGGCCTCAAGCCCCATCAATTGTTTAAACCATCCCATTGGAGATTTCCTTGAGGCGAGTTGAGGCGATGTAGAAGAGTTCGCCGCCCTCGATGCGCGTGGCACCGGGCGGGTTGATCGAAGGTTGTTGGGCGCCCTTGGCGCGATAGCCAATGAGTCTCGACATTTCGTCCCTGACTCTGTGGGTACTCATTCCCGGCGACGTCGATCGCCTCGGCGCCTGAATGCTCAAGCGCGGTTAACCGGCGGCATTAAACCTGCTGCGCGGCATTGTTAAAAGTACCTTCGCTGCGATAAACCCGGCGAACGCACCCAAGAGGTGTCCTTCGAAGGAAACCCCCTGGCGCGGAAGGAAGCCGAAGATCAGCCCGCCATAGAGTAGCGCCACGACGCTGGCTGTTATCAGATTGCCCCAGCTTCTCTGGAACCAGGCACGGGACAGGATGTACGCCCACAGCCCGAACACCCAGCCGCTGGCACCGATGTGCACCCCGGAAAAACCGAACAGCCAGACCAGCGAACCACCCAGCAGAATGATGATCGCACTGACGGCCAGAAACCGGTTGAGTCCTTCGACAATAACCAGGGTGCCCAAAATCAAAAAGGGGATCAGGTTGGCGCTCAGGTGCGCGAAGGACGCATGCAGGAAAGGCGAGGTGATGATGCCGAGCAGCCCGTGCACGGTTCTTGGAACCAGGCCGAATGCCAAGAGGCTGTAGCCGGTGACAACGTTGAGTAGTTGCAGCGCGACCATCAGGACGGCGACACCGGCGATTGTCTTGAAACCCTTCAGGGCACCCATCCTTGACCTCAACTCAACAAAAAACTGATACGCCATCCATTGTGGGAGCGAGCCTGCTAGTGAAAGCGTGTTGTCAGGCAACATTGATGTCACCTGACAACTCTCTCTTCGCGAGCAGGTTATGCATCCGGCACCCTGAATCGGTTACTCGGCGGATTTTTGCTTCAGGCGCTCCAGAATCGCGTTGGCGCTGCCTGCATCCGGCGTGATGCCGGCTTCGCGCAACTTGCGCTCCAGGTCGGTACCGGTCGACGCGTCGGCCAGTTGGTCCTGGGCTTCCAGTTCAGCAGCGCGTTGCTGCTGCTTGGCCTGCAAACGGTTCAGCGTGCCGACGGCGGTTTCCAGCTTGCCGTTGGCACCGCCACTGGCGATCGAAGCGCTGACCTGGGCTTTCTGAACGCTTTCGCGCGCCTTGGCCATGTCCACTTGCTGGCGCAGGCTTTTGATGCGGTTTTCGGCCTTGGTGATGTCCTTGCGCATGTTTTGCGCGTAGCCGCCGAATTCGGTGGCCTGCTTTTGCTCGACATCCAGTTCGCTGGTCAGGGTCGAAATGGCTTCGGCAACTTCCAGGGCCAGGTCTTCGCGGTTGGCCTGGATAGCCGCCATCGCCTTGGACTCCAGGTCCTTGATTTTCGCGTTGTACTCACTGACGCGATCAGCCGACAGTTTGTGTTTGGCCATGATGGTGACCAGCTCACGCTTGGCATTGGCCAGGGCGCTGTCAGCATCGCGAATTTCCTGGTCAAGGATGCGCAGGGCCTGTTGGTCGACGATCGATTCGCCGACTTCGTTGGCACCACCGCGCAGCGCGGTGAACAATTTGCTCCAGATGGACTGAGTCATTGGATGTTCCCTATTCCCGGATAATTAATTGAAGAAACGTTCGAAAGCTTCGCTGGCGCGCTGGACGTTATCGACGAGGGTTTTAACCTCGGTCACGACGTTGGTCAGGCTGGAATCGGAACTCAGTGCGCCGAACATGTTGTAAACAACCTGGCCGTTGGGCATGGACTCGATACCGATGGATGACAGCGGGAACATTTCCCGGCTGCGCAGCACGGCATCATTGAAAGCCGGCACGTCCTTGATCGATTCGACGTCGATCAGAACGGTATCCACGATGATCTGGTCGCCCACCACTGCGATGTAAATCGGCAAGCCACCGAAATCGTTCATTTCCAGCTTGATGCTGGACTCGGAGCCTTGAACCAGGGAGAGGGTGATGTCGTTCGAAACCACTTCGTCCAGGGCCTGCAGGGCGCTGAAGAGGCGATCGATGTTCCAGTTAGTACCTGCGCTCATGTAATTCTCCGACATGAATGAGCCAGCCAGTATCGGTTGGCGAAGCTGTTTCTCCATCTGCTTGAGCAGGCTTCGGTTTTCGGGAAGCACCCAAGTCTCGTGTTTTACATAACCGGCGGCACCCAGGCCCGCGCGCATCTGCTTCATGTAGAAGCTCGACGGTTTTTTCGCGGACGGTTTCGAGCGCTCTCCCTTGCGGCTCGCAGAATCGGTGACTGACCCGGAAGACGGATCCGGTGGAGAGCTGCTGTTCATGGTGCTGACCTCGTTTTGAAAAACTCACGCGTGAGAAACACTACAGGCAATTTTTGCTGCCCTCAATAGCTCACGCGTGAGATTTTGTGACGACGGGCAGGGGCCACACACACGAAGGCCAGTAGCGGGCGAACGCTACTGGCCTTGTGGTTTGCGGGACGTCGATGATGCGGCTCGACAACAATCTTTTAGTGAGTGGCCGCCAGGAAGTCGTCCGTGGACACCACGCTGGCGTAGGCAAAACCCAGGGCCGACATGAACGCGGCATGAACGTGGGCGGCTGGAACGGTGAGGCCGTTGAACTCCAGATCACGGGAGGCACAGGCGTCGTGGATCACTGTGACGCTGTAGCCGAAGTCGGCGGCGGCGCGGGTGATGCCATCGACGCACATGTGGCTCATGCTGCCGACGACCACCAGTTCCTTGATGCCTTGTTCGTCGAGGATCGATTTCAGATCGGTTTCGCGGAACGAGTTGACGAAGTGCTTGAGCACGACCGGCTCGTCGGCGCGGTTGAGGACTTTGGGGTGCAGCTTCGCGCCTTCGGAGCCCGGGGTGAAGAACGGCGCCGCGTCGGAGGTGAACTCGTGGCGGATGTGCACCACCGAATCACCGGCGTCGCGAAAGGCTTTGAGTAGCCGAACAGCGTTGTCGGCCGCCGCTTCGGCGCCGACCAGCGGCCACTTGCCTTGGGGGAAGTAGTCGTTTTGGATATCGACTACGATGAGTGCTTGCTTGGCCATGACTGTTTCCTCGAAGTGCTTGTGGGTGTGGAATGAAGTATCAGCTCTGGCACGCCGTCCGAGGATTGGCCGCACCGACAATAGAAGGGGGAAAACTGACAATGGACGTAGAAAGGGCAATCGCCGAACTGGGCGTGCTGATCTATCCCGGCGCGCAAATGGCGGCGGTGCATGGGTTGACGGACTTGTTCGGCGTGGCGAACCGGATTGCCGCCGAGCATCAGTCCGCACAGTTGCCGTTGCTGCGGGTCAGTCATTGGCAGGTCGGTGGCGATCAGGCGCCGGTGCGCGTCTACGACAGTCATCCCGCTACGGATGCCGCGTTGGTGGCGGTGTTGATTCCGCCGTCGATCGGCGGGTTTTCCGCCGGCCAGGCGCCGCAGGGGTTGATCCACTGGCTGCGTCAGCAACACGCCAATGGCGCGACCCTGGGCGGGGTTTGCGTGGGTTCGATTCTATTGGCCGAAAGCGGCTTGCTCGACGGTCGCAGCGCCACCACGCACTGGACCTCGGCCAAAGCCTTCGCCGAGCGTTACCCGGCCATCAAGTTGAAAGCCGATACGCCGATCGTCGATGACGGCGACCTGATTACGACGGCCGGGCTGATGGCGTGGTCCGAACTCGGTTTGCGTCTGGTCGATCGTCTGCTGGGGCCGAGCATCGCCACCAGCACGGCGCGTTTCCTGGTGGTGGAGCACAGCGACAGCGCGAGTGAATGCGGCAGCAACTTTTCACCGATTCTCAGCCATGGTGATGCATCGATACTCAAGGTCCAACATTGGCTGCAAAGCACCGGGGCGATTGATGTCTCGCTGGCGGCAATGGCCGAGCGGGCAGGGTTGGAAGAGCGCACTTTCCTGCGGCGTTTTCGGGCGGCGACCGGGCTTAAGCCTACCGAGTACTGCCAGCACCTGCGGGTCGGCAAGGCTCGGGAAATGCTCGAGTTCACCAATGGCACCATCGATCACATAGCCTGGACCGTGGGGTATCAGGACCCGAGTGCGTTTCGCGCGACGTTCAAGAAAATCACCGGGTTGGCGCCAAGTGATTATCGGGCGCGGTTTGGGGTGACGCCGATTGCTGCAACCCGGTAGATGCCCAACCCAAATCCCCTGTGGGAGCGAGCCTGCTCGCGAAAGCGGCAGTAAAGCCAACACTGATGTGACCGACAGGATGCTTTCGCGAGCAGGCTCGCTCCCACAGTGATTCGGTTTGAAGTTTAAGTCGTGCAAAATGCCAGAGTGGAAAACCGGGTCGTGCAGAATAAAGCAGGCGTGGTGCCATCACGTTTGGTGCAACTGGCTGATTCGAAACCCGTTTCACTCCAGCCGCCCTTGGCCTGATCTCTGCACCCTTTCAACTACATTCATCACGTGCAGATTGAAGGGGGACGCATGACCCCAGCAAACCGCAAGAAACTGGTGGTCGCCCATTCGGTGCGCCCCGATGCGCCGTTGCACGAAGTCGAAACCAATCGTGCGCTGGCCCGTTGGCTGGCGCAGATTGTGGGGCTCAAGTACGGCGGCAGTTACAACCCCGAACTCCACGATGGCCAAGACCTTTACCTGCTGCCGACCCAGACGCTTGTTGGCGTCGCGGCTGCTCGGGCATTGGGCGTCAAAGGACCGGAGGATTTGTGGGGGGGGTACGTCGATCATGACTTCATCTGCACCAAAGCCATCAGCCATGGATTGCTGAACAAACATGCGTTCGCGCCCGACGGCTGGGCGCCATTGTTTTCCGAGCGAGTGCGCAGCGTGGTACTCGATGGCCTCAGCGTTTTTTCCCTCGACGATGCACGTCCTGCTGCGGAGCACCTGCTCTACAACGGCCCGATCCGCCTCAAGCCGATTCATGCCTGCGCCGGGCGCGGTCAGGAAGTGATCAAGAGCCTTGACCAGTTCGATGCCATCCTCGCCAGGCCCGAGGCCAAAAAGCTGTTCAGCGAAGGCGTCGTGCTGGAGCAGGATCTGGACAACGTGATCACCCACAGCGTTGGCCAGAGCTTTGTTGGCGGCAAGGTGTTGAGTTATTGCGGTGATCAATACTTGACCGAGGACGGTCAGGGCGAGCAGGTTTATGGAGGTTCGAACCTGCTGGTGGTGCAGGGCTATTACGACGATCTGCTCGAACTGGAACTCCCGGATGATGTGCGACTGGCGATCCAGCAGGCACAGGTTTTCGACAGCGCCGCCGACGAGGCCTATCCCGGTTTCTACGCCTCGCGGCGCAACTACGACATCGCCCAAGGCCTGGACAGTAACGGCAAACAGCGCAGCGGCGTGCTCGAACAGTCCTGGCGCATGGGCGGTGCCAGCAGCGCCGAAATCGCCGCGTTGCAGAGCTTCGTCAACGACCCGGGGATGCGCGCGATTCGCGTGTCTTCGGTCGAAACCTACATCGACCAACCGCTGCCGGCGGACGCCATCGAGGTGTACCGCGGGCCGGCGGAAAGCAGTGACTTTCTTCTCAAGTACGTAACGGTTAAATCCTATGACGGCTAGAAGCGAAACCATTCAGATCGACATCGACGATGAACAGATGACCGGGACTTTTCTCAGCCCCAAATCGAAAGTCCCCGGCGTGCTCTTCGTGCACGGCTGGGGCGGTAGTCAGGAGCGGGACCTGGAACGCGCCAAGGGCATTGCCGGTTTGGGGTGTGTGTGCCTGACGTTCGATTTGCGCGGGCACACGGGCGGGACCGGAATTCCGCTGTCGCGCGTGACCCGTGAAGACAACCTGCGCGATCTGCTGGCGGCGTACGACCGATTGCTCGCCCACCCGGCGCTCGACACGTCGGCGATTGCGGTGGTTGGCACCAGTTATGGCGGTTACCTGGCGTCGATCCTGACCTCGTTGCGTCCCGTTCGCTGGCTGGCGCTGCGAGTGCCGGCGTTGTACCGCGACGATTTGTGGCACACGCCCAAGCGTGAGTTGGACAAGGTCGATCTGCGCGATTACCGCAGCACGCTGGTTCGCGCCGACAGCAATCGAGCGCTGCATGCTTGCTCGCAATTCACCGGGGATGTGCTGTTGGTCGAGTCCGAGACTGATGACTTCGTGCCCCACGCGACCATCATGAGTTACCGCGCAGCCTGTCAGCAGACGCATTCGCTGACCCACCGCATCATCGACGGCTCCGATCACGCCTTGAGCACGCCCATTGCGCAACAGGCATACACCTCGATCCTGGTGGACTGGATCACCGAGATGGTGGTGGGCGAGCGGTTGAGCATTATTCAGTCGAGCTGAACTGTGCGGTGGTCGAGAGGACGCCATCGCGGGCAAGCCCGCTCCCACAAGGATCTTCGGTGAACACATTTCGGTGAGCATCCGCAATCAACTGTGGGAGCGGGCTTGCCCGCGATGGCGTCCTGGAAAGCACCTGATCAATTGGGTTTCTTCGCAATCCGCAACGACTTGGCCTTTGCCTCCACCACTAAATACATCACCAACGTAATCAACAACGGCAAGATGAAGTAAATCGCCCGATACGCCAGCAACCCCGCCACCAGGCTCCCCCGTGACGCCTCATGTTGCAGCAGCGCCACAAACACCGCTTCCAACACCCCAAGCCCGGCGGGAATGTGTGTGATAACCCCGGCGATGGCGCTGATCAGCAGCACGCCAAGCACCAGCGGATAATCCAGTTTGCTCGGCAACAGGGTGAAAATCACCGCCGCCATCAGCGACCAGTTCAGCGCCCCGAGCGCCAATTGCAGGACCGCCATGCGCAGCGACGGCAAGTTGATTTCCACCCCGCGAATGGCCCACTCCCGCCGTTTGGAAAACTGACACGCCGCCAGATACCCCGCACTCACGACCAACAGCAACACGCCCACACCTTGTAACGCGCCACTGCTCAGCTTCCAGCCTGGCGGCATTCGCACCAGCCCGCTACTGAACACCGCACCGGCAATCACCATGTAACCGAACCAGTTGGTTGCCAGGCTCAGGCCGAGGATTTTTGCGATGTTGCTTTTGCTCACACCGAGTCGCGAATACAGCCGATAGCGCATGGCAATGCCACCGACCCAGGCGCTCAAGTTGAGGTTGAAGGCATAGCTGATGATCCCCACCGGCAGGATCTGTTTCCAGGTCAGGTCCTGGCGAATGTAGGTGCGGCCGATCAGGTCGAAACAGGCGTAGACCAGAAAGCTCACCAGCGTCAGCCCGGACGCGATGATCAGCGTGCGCACTTTGAAATCGGCGAGGTTATCGAGCACTTCGCCCCATTCGAGGCGCTGCGCAAGCATCGTGAACAGCACGATCAGCGCAAGAAAAAAAAGCATCGTCAGCGGTCGTTTCCAACGGCTCCAGCGGGATTTGCTCGGGCTGTCGGCGTGCGGCGCCGAGTGTGTGTCAGCGCGGCTCATGGTTGTCGCTCCCGGCCGAATGGGTGAAGGGTTTCAAGCGCGGTTTATGCGCCGGCAGCCAACCGGCCCAGGCCGGAAAGTGCCGCAGGAAGTGAAACACCAGAAAGCCGACGGTCATGTGCCAGACCCGCCCGCGTGGGGACTTATCGGCGGACATGACTTTGCAATGGTGATTGCTGAGGTCTTCGAGGCGCTCGAAAAGATCTCGGTTGAACGCACGATCGCGGATCAACACGTTGGCTTCCAGGTTCATCGACAGACTCAGCGGATCGAGATTGCTTGAGCCGACGGTGCTCCAGTCTTCGTCCACCAGCGCCACCTTGCCGTGCAGCGGACGGTCGCAGTATTCGAAGATCTTCACGCCGGACTTGAGCAGATAGTCGTAGGTCATGCGCGCCGCCAGCTTGGCCACCAGCATGTCCGGCTGGCCCTGCAAAATCAGCCGAACATCCACGCCACGCCGGGCCGCGTTACGGATCTCCCGGAGCAAGCGATAACCCGGAAAGAAGTAGGCGTTGGCGATCACCACTCGCCGCTGGGCACTGCGCAACACCTGGCGGTAAACCTCTTCAATGTCGGTCGAATGCTCACCGTTATCGCGGTACACCAGCCGCACCTGGCCGTCAGAATCACTGAACGCCAATTCCGAGCGTCGCTGCCGACGACGTTGCCACCAGTATTTGGCTCGACCGGTGCGGCCGCTTTGCAGCAGCGCGAAATGATGAATGTCGGCCACCGCCGGGCCTTGCACTTCCACCGAGTAATCCTGCTTGGCTTCAGGGCCGAAATCGGCCAGGTGGTCGGCGGAAAAATTGATGCCGCCGATGAAGGCGATGGTGCCGTCCACCACCACGATCTTGCGGTGCAGGCGGCGGAACCAGTTGGTGCGGATGCCCAGGCGCTTGGGCGCCGGGTCGAACATCTGGATGTGCACGCCGGCCTGGCTCAAGGCCGTGAGGTAGCCTGTGCTCAGTTCACCGCAGCCGAAACCGTCGAGGCTGGCGGTGACGCGCACGCCGCGCTGGGCGGCATCGATGAGGACTTGTTGCAGCTCATCGCCGACCTTGTCCTCAAACACAATGAAGGTTTCCAGGAGGATTTCGGTTTTGGCCTGGCGCATGACCTCGAACACCCGAGGGAAATAAGCTTCGCCGTTTTCCAGCAGCTCGACGCGGTTGTTGCCCTGCCAGCCGTACTCGACATCAACCACGCCCGGCTCTCGCGCGGACGGGGTGGTAGAGAGGTGTTCCACGGTTGATTTTTCCATCGGTGGGGCGCTCATAGCTCGATCTCCACCGACAGCGGTGCATGGTCGGAAAGGTGTGACCAGGGCCGCGCCGACAGCACTTGCGGATGGCTGGCCTTGAGGTTGCGCACGTAGATGCGGTCCAGGCGCAGCGCGGGCATGCGCGCCGGAAAACTGCGCGCCGGTTTGCCGTGGTGTTCAGCGAACACTTCCCGCAGCCCGCTGGGCTTGAGCAGTGCATCGGCACGCTGGCGCCAGTCGTTGAAGTCACCGGCGACGATCACCGGTGCGTCACTTGGCAGCTCTGCGAGGCGCCGTGCCAGGAGCTTGAGTTGTTCCGTGCGGTGAGTTTCGCGCAGGCCGAGATGGACGCAAATGGCATGCACTTCGGTGCTGTCGCCGGGCAGGCGCAACACGCAATGAAGAATGCCGCGGTTCTCGTGACCACCGATGGAAACGTCGAGGTTGTCGTGGCGAATGATCTGGAATTTTGACAGCAGCGCATTGCCGTGATCGCCCGCCGGGTAGACCGCGTTACGCCCATAGGCGAATTGCGGCCACAGGGTGTCGGCCAGGAATTCGTACTGCGGCATCGTCGGCCAGTTGCTGTAGCGCTGGGGATGATGCTCATGGGTGCCGTGAACCTCCTGCAAAAACACCACGTCGGCCGACACGCTGCGCACCGCTTCGCGCAACTCGGGCAGGATGAAGCGCCGGTTTAGCGCGGTGAAACCCTTATGGGTGTTGACCGTCAGTACGGTGAAGCTGCGCACTGCGGTGATGATGGGTTGTTGTTCGTCGGTGGTACCGACCGGTTCGGATATGCTCATGTCAGCACTCCTTCGGCGGCGGGCTCACCGGGACGGGTGGCGAGTTCTTTATCCAGATGGAAGCGCTCCAGCAAGCTGCGCGCATCGAAGGGCGCGCGGACTTTGATGTCGTTGTCGAAGTAGCAAAACACTTCACGGGATTTGCGCGCCTTGGGCTTCTGCCGGGGCGCGATGAGCTGCGGATCGCTCGGTTGCCGGCCGTGGTGCCAGGCCTCGATCCGGTCGCCCCAGCGTTTCAGCGCTTGTGGGGTGTAACCGCTGGCGTAGAGCTCCTCGGCACCGTGCAGGCGCAGGTAGACAAAATCGCTGGTGATGTCTTCGCGGTACGGCCATTTACCAGCGGTGTCGGCAATGACCAGCGCGGCGTTGTGGCGTTTGAGCAGGCGGACGAAGGCCGGGTCGATGAAGCTTTCGTGACGGATTTCGACGGCATGGCGCACAGGCTTTTTCCTGTAGGCCTTCAGGCTGGCGTGACCGTGCACGTGCGAATCATGCTGGTGGGCGAGGGCGGCGGCCTGTTCGGTGTCGTGGGGGAGTTGTTCGAGGAAGGTTTCGAACAGCTCGGCATCGAATTTGAAGTTGGGCGGAAACTGCCAGAGGATCGGCCCAAGTTTGTCCTTGAGCTCCAGCACCCCGGAGGCGAAGAAATTCGCCAAGGGTTTATGAATGTCCCGCAGGCGCTTGATGTGGGTGATGAAGCGCGGGGCTTTGACGCTGAAGATGAAGCCCTGCGGGGTTTCGGTATACCACTGGGCATAACGCTCTGGCCGTTGCAGGGCGTAAAACGATCCATTGATTTCGATGCTGTTGACCGCCCGCGAGGCGAATTGCAATTCGCGCTTTTGGGTCAGTCCCTTCGGGTAGAAATCCCCCCGCCAGGGCGTGTAGCGCCAACCTGAAATACCGATGTGAATCGCCGCCATGTCGCCTCCCGTCTAATGGTCCTCGGACAACCCCTGTCTTTTGATGACTGTCGGGCGAACGAGAAAGTTTCGACGGCGTTACGGACGGCACACCTTCTGAAAATACTTCAATCAATGTGGGAGCGAGCCTGAACTGGCCTAATGATTTTGGACACCTCAATCGGGCGCTATGATGGCGCCCAAATCTGAGGTGTTTGGATATGCGTAAATCTTATTCCAATGAGTTCAAACTCAAGGCTGCCAGCATGGTGCTGGACGAGGGGCAGTCCGTTCCCGAGGTCTGCACCAGTTTGGATATTGGCCCTACGGCCTTGCGCCGCTGGGTCGATCAGGTTCGTAAGGAACGCTTGGGTTCGACTCCGGTGGGAGCCAAGGCGATTACCGCGGATCAGCGAGAGATCCAGGAACTTAAAGCCTTGCTCAGGCAAAGAGACCGGGATATCGAAATCCTAAAAAAGGCCAGTGCTCTCCTGCTTTTGGACGCCAAAGATCACTCTCGTTGATCTGTGAGCTGGGCGAGCAGTACGGCGTTAACGATTGCTGTCGTGTCTTCGGAATAAACCGCAGTAGCTTTTACGCATGGCGTCAGCGCCAAGGCAAAGTGAGTCCTAAGCGAGAGAGGCTCAAGGCCATGCTGCTCAAACACCACAGGGCGTCGAGAGAGTCTGCGGGTGCTCGTACCTTGGCTAAACAGCTGCAAGCCGGCGGGTATGATGTCGGGCGATTCATGGCTCGCAGCCTGATGCGAGAAGCAGGCATTGTCAGCCGTCAACGCCGGCGCCATAAGTACAAGTCACCCGGCGTGGAAGCTTTGGTGGCACCGCATATGCTCAAACGCAAGTTTGATGTTACGGCGGTCAATCAGGTGTGGTGTGGGGACGTGACGTACATCAAAGTCGGCAAGCGCTGGCTGTATTTCGCGGCAGTTCTGGACTTGTTCGCTCGCCGGATCGTGGGCTGGTCATTTTCGATGATCTCCGATGCCACGCTGACCTGCGAAGCCCTGCGGATGGCGATTGAACTACGCGGTCGCCCAAAAGACGTACTGTTTCACTCCGACCAGGGTTGCCAGTACACCAGCCATAAATTTAGAAATGAACTGCTGGAACATGGACTCCGGCAGAGCATGAGCCGTAAAGGCGAATGCTGGGACAACGCTCCGATGGAGCGTTTCTTTGGAAGTTTGAAATCAGAGTGGGTGCCAGAAGCAGGCTACGGATCGGAACATGAGGCCCGAGCGGATGTGCAGCGCTATGTATCGCGCTACAACATCACCAGGCCGCATAGCTACAACGACTATCGGTCACCAGTCGCCAGGGAGAAGTTGGCGGCGTGAAACCTTAATCGGTGTCCAAGATTACTTGACCAGTTCAGCCTGCTCGCGATGAGGGCTTCTCATTCAACATCTCTGTTGACTGATCCACCGCAATCGCGAGCAGGCTCGCTCCCACAGGGTTTATCAGTGGCCTGTGACGACTCGGGTTGAGCCTTCCGCAGGTTCGGCATACACCGGGCCCAACCGATCAAGACGACCGCTCCAGGCGGTCAGTGCCAGGGCCACCAACACCACCAGCCCGCCTATCCACGCAGTGTGGATCAAGCCCATGTGGGCGACGATCAAGCCACCTCCCCACGCGCCGCCGGCGATGCCGAGGTTGAACGCGGCGATGTTCAGGCCCGACGCCACGTCCACCGCATTCGGAGTGTGGTGTTCAGCCTGACGCACCACATACACCTGCAAGCCAGGCACGTTGCCGAACGCAACCGCACCCCAGACCAGCACGGTGGCCAGGGCCAGCCATGGATTGCCGGCGGTGAAGGTCAGTACGAACAGCACGGCAGCCAGCAGGGCGAAGATGATTTTCAGCGCGGCGATCGGGCCGCGTTTGTCCGCCAGTTTGCCGCCCCAGATATTACCGACGGCCACCGAGATGCCGTACACCAGCAATACCAGGCTCACGGTGCCAGCGCTGAAGCCGGAAATGTCCTGAAGAATCGGCGCCAGGAAGGTGAAGGCGATGAACGAGCCGCCGTAACCGACGGCGGTCATGGCATACACCAGCAACAGGCGTGGTTGCTTCAGCACTTGCAGTTGTTCCAGCAAGGACGCGGGTTTGCTGTGGGTAATGTTTTTTGGCACATAGAGCAGGCTGCCAATGAACGCGATCACCCCCAGCGCCGACACGGCGAGGAAGGTTTCACGCCAGCCGAAATGTTGACCGATGAACGTCCCCAGCGGCACGCCGGTGACCAGCGCAACGGTCAGGCCGGTGAACATGATGGCAATCGCGCTGGCGGCTTTTTCCTTCGGCACCAGGCTGGTGGCGATGGTCGAGCCAATCGAGAAAAACACCCCGTGGGCCAGGCCGGTGACGATCCGCGCAATGATCAGCGATTCGTAGCTCGGCGCTTTCCAGGCCAGCAAGTTGCCGAGGGTGAACAGCACCATCAGCGACAACAGCAGCAGTTTGCGCGGGACTTTGCCGGTGAGCGCGGTCAGCACCGGGGCGCCAATGGCGACACCCAAGGCATAGAGGCTGACCAGCAGGCCGGCGGAGGGCAGGCTGACGCCGAGGTCGGCGCCGATGGTCGGTAACAGGCCAACGATGACGAACTCGGTCGTCCCGATGGCGAAGGCGCTTAGGGTCAGCGCGAGCAAGGCAATGGGCATGGCTGCAACTCCGGTGGATTGATTGATGGAGCGCAGTGTCGGGGTTTAGGTTGTGCGGAAAAATACAGGGATAGGCATTTGATATTTGATCTGTGCGCAAATATGGACGGCGTAGGGCCTGGTAGGAGCGAGCTTGCTCGCGATGGACGTGAACGAAACCGCGTGTTGACTGATGGAATGCGGTGCCGTTGAGTTCATCGCGAGCAAGCTCGCTCCTACAAGGATTGTGTAATGGCCGCATTGTTTAACGGCCAAAACCGAACTTGCCTACAATGTTCCGATCAGTTCCTTACAGACCCTTTTGAAGGAGCACCGCGTTTGTTCAAGTTCAAGACCGCGATACTACTGGGGGCGTTGCTGATTCTGGGCAGCAATGAACTGGAGGCAGCGGCGATACCGGGTGTCCCGGCGGCCGCCACGCCGGCCGTACCACCGGCCCATCCCGAACCGCTGGTTCAGGGTGGCCTGCTAGGGGCCATCAGTTCGAGCATCGAGGAAGTCCAGGGCAAACTCGATCTCAACGAAGACCTGATCGACGCCTGGCGCGTACGTGCCGATCGCGCGGCCGATGAGGTGGATCAACTGGTCAATCATCCATCGGCCCGTTCGAGCTGGAGCGTGGCCGGCGACTTCCTGCTGTTGTCCGGCGTGTGGATTGGCGTCTTTGCGTTGCTCTGGTTGCTCGGAGGACTACTGACCAAACGTCTGTGCCAGAACCGCCTGCTGCTTACTCGCGAACGCGGTCAGGCGTTGCTGGGTTACGTGTTGCCCTACACGATTCCGGCGTTGGTCAGCCTGCCGCTGACGCTGTATGTCAGCCACTTTCTGAAGGTGTCCGCCGGCCGTGCGCTGGCGTTGTGTTTCGCCTACGCCACCAGCAGCGGCATTTTCGCCGCGTCGCTGCTGGTGTCGCTGGTGGTGCTGTTCAATGCCGGCCACAAGCGCCCGGCAGTGCAGATCATTCGCCAGTACAGCCCACGGCCGCTGTTTGTGATTGGCTTCCTCGTTGCCCTCAGCGATGCCTTGACCAGCCCGCAGATCGCCCGTCTGCTGGGCGGCAATCTGACCAGCAGCATCGCGGTGTTCACCGGGCTGGGCGCGTCGATTTTCTTTGGCCTGCTGGTAATCAAAATGCGCCGTCCGGTGGCGCATCTGATCCGCATTCTGCCGTTGCCCCAGCGTCAAGGTCAGCCGGCATTGCGGGAAATGCTGCGGATCTTTTCCGGGCTCTGGTACTGGCCGATTCTATTGATGGTGCTGGTCTCGGTGATCAACCTGATCGGCATCGGCGATGACAATCAGAAAGTGCTGCGCTGCGCGCTGTTCACCACGGTGTTGCTGATTGCGACAGTATTTCTCAGCACCACGCTGCATCATCTGTTCAAGTCGCGCGGTGAGTCGGCGGTGCGACGCAGCAGCGCCTACAAGGATCGCTTTCTCAGCCTTTCGCACGCGTTGCTGCGGATCGCCATGGCCATTGTCTTCATCGATGTCCTCGGGCGTATCTGGGGCGTGTCGTTGTTTGAATTTGCCGTGAGCAACACGGTCGGGCGGGCGATCAGCGATTCCCTGAGCCGTATCGGTTTGATTTTCCTGATCACCTGGATGGTCTGGGTGGTGCTGGACACGGCGATACAGGAAGCGCTGAAGCCACCCGTGAGCAAACGTTCGGCGCGCCAACCCAGCACCCGAGTGAAAACCATCCTGCCGCTGCTGCGCAACGCGATCAAAATCATCCTGGTGGTGATCTGCGCCATCACCACCATGGCTAACCTGGGGATCAACGTAGCGCCGTTTCTGGCGGGTGCGGGAGTCGTGGGATTGGCGATCGGTTTTGGCTCGCAGCAACTGGTGCAGGATGTGATCACCGGGTTGTTCATCATCATCGAGGACACGCTGTCGATTGGCGACTGGGTGGTGCTCGATTCCGGTCACGCCGGCACGGTCGAAGGCCTGACCATCCGCACCTTGCGCCTGCGCGATGGCAAGGGTTTTGTGCACTCGGTGCCGTTCGGCCAGATCAAGGCAGTGACCAACCAATCGCGGCAATTCGCCTATGCGTTTTTCTCGGTGCAGTTCACCTACGACACCGATGTCGACAAGGCCATCGAGTTGATTCGCGAGGCCGGGGATTCGATCCGCGAAGATGCGTTCCTCAAGTACAACCTGCAAGGGCCGCTGGATGTGTTCGGTGTCGACAAGATGGACTTGAATGGCGTGGTGCTGACGGCGCAGTTCCGCACGGTGTCGGGCGGGCAGTACGCGGTGAGCAGGGCGTTCAATCAGCGCTTGAAGAAGCTTGTGGATAACAGCCCGTGGGTGCATTTCGCGCAGACTTATCCACAGCAGGTTTTGTTGCCGAGGCAGGGGGTTGAGCCGAAAGAGGATGCTCAAGCGGTGGAGCATTCCTCGGTGTTGATGCCGGATCAACCGTGAACTCAATGATTTGTGTTGATGCTGATGGCCCAATCGCGAGCAGGCTCGCTCCCACACGGAATGCGATCAACTGTGGGAGCGAGCCTGCTCGCGATGGTGCAAGACCAGATAGCATCAATGCCGGATCAGTTTGTTGTGCACCTCAGCACCGGCCTGCTGATCCAGCTCCAGCCAGAAATGCGGCTTGCCGGCAATCTCGGCCGCCGCTGGCAATCCATCGCGATACACCAGCCGATTACTCGCCAGCGCCGGGACTTTTTCCCCAGGCAAGAGCGTGCCTGCGAGGTTCAGCGGATCAACCCCGCACACCGCGATCAAACTCCCGTCATGCGGTCGGCGCCGCACTTCGCGCAGCAACGGAATCGCCTCGGGCAACGCAAACTGCTCACCGGCCAAGCCACTGACAAACCGCCCGCCACGAATCTCGCCCCGCGCTTCCAACCGATGGAAAGTACGCAGCAATTCCCGCCAGCTCGGCAGCCAATCCGCCTCACGTTCCAGCAAGCGCCAGAACACCACGCCGTAGCGGCGCAGCAAGGTCATGGCGATGTGTTCCAGGGTGTCAGTGGGTGTGGGCGCCGGGTGTTTGTTATCCACAACCGGTGGCGCCGCCCCGCGTCGCAATAACGCCCAGCGCCCGGCATCGTCCATCCCGCCGACAAACGCCCCGCGCCCACGTCGGCTGCTGCGATTTTGCCGTTTGCTGGCGGGAGTGATCAGCGCGCGCAGGCCGGCGAAGCTGTCGGCGTTCACTAATCCGGCGCCGACCAATTCCTGCAAGGCGATTTCCAGTTCCGCGCGCAGCAGGTGCGCTTCGTGAGTCAGCTCATCAAAAAACAGCGCACCGTGTTGGCTGAGTGCCTCAAAGACCTTTTGGGTTTTGGGCGAGAGTTCGCTGACCGGCGTCTGTTCGGTCAGGCTGCTCCACAGCCCAACCTGACTGCGCGGCAGCAGCAGAATCGGCGTGCTGCGCAGCGCCGTGCTGGCGCTCTTGTTGCGCGCGGTCAAACGGGTCCAGACCAGTTTGCCGCTGCGGCACAGGTCATCCAGCCAACTCGCCGAATAGTCTTTGATGCGTGCCGGCAGAATGTCGCTGTCCCAGGCGGAAGCGGCAGCGGGGTAGCCTTCGAACTGGCTGATGATCGCCGGCAAAATCGCGCGGCCCTGACCTTGTGTCGACATCGATAAATGCTGCCAGTCGAACAGAAATCGCATGAAATCCTGTAACGCCACGGGCTCGATTTCCCGCCGCAGACGCTTGACCGTGTAGCGATGAATGCGCGCCAGCAAATGCCGCTCGCACCATTGTTCCTGATCGGCGTCAGGCGTGAATCGGCCGCGCAGCACATAGCCTTCGCGCTCCAGTTGCGCCAAGGCTTGAGTGACTTGAGTCACCGCCAAGCCGAGCGGCTCGACGATCGCGCTCAGCGCTAAAGGGCCAAAGGCGCTGAGCCGCGCGCGGACCACTTCCAGCACCGCTTCGTCCGGCTCCCAGACCTCATCGAAATCGGGCAATGCCTCCAGCGGCGGCAGCAATGTGGCGTGCGGATAAATCGCTCGCAGACACGTCAGCCGCTCCAGTGCCAGCCACAACGACTGCCCGGCATTGATCTGCAAACGACTGGCGCGACCGCTGTCGGCCAGGGCGTTCAGCCATTCAAGCCAATGCGGATTGGCCTGCGCCTCGGCGTCGGTCATGCACGAAAGACTCATCAACGCCTCGTGCATTTCATCAACGCCGGTGGGCGCTGGCCAGGCTTCGTCGCGCACCGCTTGAATCGCCTCGGCGTCCAGCGCACCGAGGTCGTCGGTGGACTGCGGATCGCTCCAGCGTCGATTGAGCACCGCTTGCGTGCGGCGTTCTTCCAGCGGCGCGTCGTCGAGAAAGGTGTAGGGCCGGGAGCTGAGGATTTCCGCCGCGAGCGGCGAGGGCGCCGGCAGGTCGCGGCTGATCAGGCGGACCTCGCCACGCTCCATACGCCGCAACAACGCCAGCCAGCCTTCGCTGTCCATGGCGTCGTGCAGGCAATCGTCGAGGGTTTGCTCCACCAGCGGATGGGCAGGAATTTCCCGTTCGCCGGCGAGGTTTTCCACGCAGGCGATCTGGTTGGGGAAGACGCTGGCGATCAGGTCTTCGCTTTTCATCCGCTGGATCTGCGGCGCCACTTTGCGCCCGCCGGTGTAACGCGGCAGCGCCAGGGCAACCCCGGCATTCCAGCGCCAGCGCACGCCGAACAACGGCGCATCGAGCACCGCTTGAATCAGCGTGTGTTCGGCCGTGTTGCTGTGCAGGTAGCGCCAGACGTCGTCGAGTTCGAAGCTGTGGCTGTTGGACAGCGACAGTACGATGGCGTCTTCGCTGGCAGCGGCCTGTAATTCGAAGTTGAAGGTCCGGCAGAAACGCTTGCGCAAGGCCAGGCCCCAGGCGCGATTGATGCGGCTGCCGAATGGCGTGTGAATGATCAGTTGCGTGCCGCCGGACTCGTCGAAAAACCGTTCCATCAACAGCGTGTCTTGCGACGGCAGGGCGCCGAGGGTCTGGCGCGCACGGGCGAGGTATTCCACCAGTTGTTCGGCGCTGGCGACGTTCAGCCCCAAGGTGTGCGTCAGCCAGTCGAGGCTCGGTTGCAAGTTGCCGGGCGTAGCGCCGAGCAGTTCATCGAGCTGCGCTTGCAGGCGTGCCACGGCAAACGACAATTCCGCACTGCGCCCCGGTGCTTCACCGAGCCAGAACGGAATGGTCGGCGGCTGACCCTGGGCGTCTTCAACCCGGACTTTGCCGGTTTCGACCCGCAGGATTCGGTAGGAAGTGTTGCCCAGCTGGAAGACGTCCCCGGCGATGCTTTCCACTGCAAAGTCTTCGTTGACGCTGCCGATGTTCAGCGCTTGCGGTTCCAGCAACACGCTGTAGTCGGCGTTGTCCGGAATGGTCCCCCCGCTGGTCACGGCCGTCAGTTTGGCGCCCCGGCGACCGCGCAAGGTGCGGCTCACGGCGTCGCGATGCAGGTAAGCGCTACGGATGCCCTGACGGCCGTTGTAGCCTTCGGCGAGCATGCGCAGCAGCGCCTGGTAATGTTTTTCGTCGAGTTCGGCGTAGGGAGAGGCTTTGCGGAATGTCTCCAGCAGCGCCTGTTCCGGCCATTCCTGGCAACTGACTTCGGCGATGATCTGCTGGGCCAGAACGTCCAGCGGCGCCACCGGGATCTGCAAGGTGTCGAGCTCACCTCGGCGTACGCAGTCGAGCAGGGCGGCGCATTCGATCAGGTCGTCGCGGGTGGTGGCGAACAATCGACCCTTGGGCGTGCCACCGACCTGGTGTCCGGAGCGGCCGACCCGTTGCAGAAACCCGGCGATCGAACGTGGCGAAGCGATCTGGCACACCAGATCGACGTCGCCGATGTCGATGCCCAATTCCAGGGACGCTGTGGCGATCAACACTTGCAACTCGCCGCGCTTGAGCCGTTGTTCGGCGTCCAGGCGAAATTCCTTGGCCAGACTGCCGTGGTGCGCCGCCACCGCCTCTTTGCCGAGGCGCTCGCTCAAGTGCCGGCTCAAGCGTTCAGCCAGGCGCCGGGTGTTGACGAAAACCAGCGTGGTGCGGTGTTCACGGGCGAGGACGGCGAGGCGGTCATAGACCAGCTCCCAGACGTCGTTGGCCATCACCGCCGACAACGGCACCGGCGGCACCTCGATGTCGAGGTCTCGCGGACGGGCGTGGCCGATGTCGATGATTTCGCAAGGACGGTCGCGGCCCACCAGAAAGCGCGACACCGCCTCGATGGGCTTTTGCGTCGCAGACAGCCCGATGCGCACCAGCGGTTCAGCGCAAAGCGCTTGCAAACGTTCCAGGCTCAGGGCCAGGTGGCTGCCGCGTTTGCTCGCGGCGATCGCGTGGATTTCGTCGACGATCACCGTGCGGGCAGTGCCGAGCATCTGCCGGCCGGAGTCGGAGCCGAGCAGCACGTAGAGCGATTCCGGGGTGGTGACCAGAATATGCGGCGCGTTCTTGCGCATCGCCGCGCGGTCTTTTTGAGGCGTATCGCCGGTGCGCACGGCGGTATTGATCTGCAATTCGGGCAAGCCCATCACCCGTAATTGCTCGGTGATCCCGGCCAGCGGATTTTGCAGGTTGATCTGGATGTCGTTGGACAGGGCTTTGAGCGGCGAAACGTAGACCACCAGGGTTTCGTCCGGCAGATGACCGCCGTTGTCCAGGCCCCGGTGGACGAGGTCATCGATAACGGCGAGAAACGCGGTGAGGGTCTTGCCGGAGCCGGTGGGCGCGGCGATCAGGGTCGAGCGGCGTTGGCGGATCAACGGCCACGCCCGGGCCTGGGCGGCGGTCACCGTCGGGAAGGTGCTGCTGAACCAGGCACTGACGGCGGGGTGGAAGCCGGCCAGGGCGCTGTCCGGTGGAATGGGCAGATTCATGCCCTGATTTATGCGGGCGAGTGGGGGAAGTTGCAAGTACCGCTCAAGGCCTTCGCTGGCTTTTAGGGCCCCATCGCGGGCAAGCCCGCTCCCACAGTGTTCTGTGTTGTTTACAAATTTTGCATTCACAGAAGATCCCTGTGGGAGCGGGCTTGCCCGCGATGGGGCCGGCAGCTGCACCACAAATCCCTGCCAACTACACTTTACGGATGACGGTTGCGCACTAAACCCGCAAAATGCAACGATTCCGGCAACTATCAACGGCATCGCCCGTGGGCGCTGTCGATAAAATCATTGTTTCAATCAGATTGGGCCTGCTGACTCTATGCGAATGCGCCTTATGTTACTGGGCGGCGGAAATGCCCTTGGGCAGGCGCTGATTCGCCTCGGTGCGGAGGAAGACATCGGCTTCCTCGCCCCCCGCCCACCGCAAGACGGCTGGGATGCCGCGAGCCTGACGCAACTGCTCGACGACACCCGCCCGGACGCGCTGATCAACCTCGCCTACTACTTCGACTGGTTTCAGGCGGAGACGGTCAGCGAGGCACGTCTGGCCGGGCAAGAGCGGGCGATCGAGCGTCTGGCCGAACTGTGCCAGCATCACAATATTGTTCTGCTGCAACCGTCGAGCTATCGCGTGTTCGACGGCTCGCGGGCGACTGCCTACAGCGAAAAAGACGAGCCGATGCCCTTGGGCCTGCGCGGTCAGGCCTTGTGGCGCATCGAACAAAGCGTGCGCGCCACCTGTCCGCAACACGTGCTGCTGCGTTTCGGCTGGCTGCTCGATGACAGCCCCGACGGCACCCTCGGGCGTTTCCTCGGTCGGGCCGAACAGCCTGAAGAACTGCTGATGGCCGATGACCGTCGCGGTAATCCGACGCCAGTGGACGACGCCGCACGAGTGATCATTTCGGTGCTCAAGCAACTCGATTGTGCAGCACCGCTGTGGGGCACCTATCATTACGCCGGACATGAGGCGACCACGCCGCTGGCGCTGGGGCAGGCGATCCTCACTGAAGCACGCGCGCTGCATCCGCTGGCCATCGAAGCACCGACCGCCCAGGCTCACGCCGCGCGCCCGGATGCTGCCGAAGAGCCGCAACACGCGGTGCTGGCCTGCAAGAAAATTCTGCATACGTTTGGAATCAAGCCGCGCGCCTGGCGTGCGGCACTCCCTGGCTTACTGGACAGGTTTTATCGCCATGGCTGACGGTCCTGTTTTAATCACCGGCGGCGCCGGTTTCATCGGCTCGCACCTGACCGATGCCTTGCTCGCCAAGGGCCATTCGGTGCGCATCCTCGATGACCTTTCCACCGGCAAACGCAACAACTTGCCGCTGGACAATCCCAAGGTCGAATTGATCGTCGGCGATGTCGCCGACGCCGCGCTGGTGGCGCGGGCCATGGTCGGTTGCAGCGCCGTGGCACACCTGGCGGCGGTGGCGTCGGTGCAGGCTTCGGTGGACGACCCGGTGAAGACTCACCAGAGCAATTTCATCGGCACGCTGAATGTCTGCGAAGCCATGCGCCAGGCTGGCGTCAAACGGGTGCTGTTTGCCTCGAGCGCGGCGGTGTATGGCAACAATGGCGAAGGCGAGTCGATCGACGAAGACACGCCCAAGGCGCCGTTGACCCCGTACGCGTCGGACAAGTTGGCCAGCGAACATTACTTCGATTTCTACCGCCGCCAGCACGCGCTGGAGCCGGTGATTTTCCGCTTCTTCAACATCTTCGGCCCGCGACAGGATCCGTCCTCGCCGTACTCCGGGGTGATCAGCATTTTCAGCGAGCGCGCACAGAAGGGCCTGCCGATCACCGTGTTCGGCGATGGCGAGCAGACGCGCGATTTCGTGTTTGTCGGGGATTTGGTCGACTTGCTGGTGCAAGCCATCGAGAAGCCGCAGGTCGAGGTCGGCGCGGTGAATGTCGGCTGGAATCAGGCGACCACGCTCAAGCAAATGCTTGAAGCGCTGGAAGCTGTCGTGGGCGAGTTGCCGCCGATCAGCTACGGCCCGGCGCGCTCCGGTGACATTCGCCATTCCCGGGCGAACAACCGGCGATTGCTTGAGCGTTTTACCTACCCGAAGCAGACGCCGTTGAGTGTGGGGTTGGCGCGGTTGTTGGGGCGTTAAAACGTGAAAAAGGCGCCTGACGAGGCGCCTTTTTACTTTGGATTTTTTGTTGTTTCGGCTGACGTCTTCGCGAGCAGGCTCGCTCCCACATTGGGATGCGTACTCCTGTGGGAGCGAGCCTGCTCGCGAAGGGGTCTTAGAACTTGTAACCGAGGCCGACCATGTAGATGAACGGATCGACATCCACATCGACCTTGGCGCGGGTGCCCGGTGCCACGGCGTTGTTTTCCACCGTCGCGGTGGTGTCGATGTCGATGTAGCGCACCTGGGCGTTGAGCATGATGTTGTCGGTGATCATGTAGTCGGCGCCGACCTGGAACGCCATGCCCCAAGAGTTATCCGCCTTGAAGTTGCTAAAACCGTTGGCGCTGGCTTCGCTGCCGACGTGTTCGTCGTAGATCCAGGTGTAGTTGATACCGGCGCCGACATACGGCTGGAAGGCAGACTTCGCGTCCAGTGGGTAGTACACAATGCTCAAGGTCGGCGGCAAGTGTTTCAGGCTACCGAGTTTGCCGTTGGCCGCGCCCAGGGCGGTGCCTTTGATCTTCACGTCATGCTCGAACGGCGTGGCCGCGAGCAGCTCGATGCCCCAGTGGCTGTTGAGCATGTAAGCGAAGTTCAAACCCAGCTGCGTGTCGCTGCTCATGGTCGCCTTGCCGCCGAGGTCAGCACCGGCCAAAGGGCCTTGATCGACCTTGACGCTGGAACTGTCGGCTTTCGGGTTGACGGTGATTGCACCGGCGCGAACGAGGATGTCGCCAGCGTCGTGGGCGAAGGCGAGCGGGGCTGTGAGCGCTAGGGCAAACAGCGAAGCGCTGAGCAAGGACTTGTGCATGGGAGCTCCCAAAGGACGTTAAAAATGTTTGATGTCCAATGGTACGGAGCCGTCTGATACGGTCTTTTGATTCAGCTCAATGAAACAGTGATGGTCCTGGTTTTTGTGGAACCTTTAAGACGCCATCGCGGGCAAGCCCGCTCCCACAAGGTTTAGGTGATCCCTGTGGGAGCGGGCTTGCCCGCGATGACGATTGATCAAACAACACAGAACCACCGGTTTCACTCCGGCAATTCATACACATAAATCTTGTCCGCCTCCATCTGATACCCGGCATCCGCCAACTCGCTGGTCGACGCTTTAACCTGCAACGCCCCTTCGATCCAGTACGGCTGGTACAGCTCATCCAGCTTCACGCCGACTTCGCTCTTCACATGCACGATCTGGTTCGACGGCGGTGGCGGCACGTGAATGCAGGCGCCGAAATACGGCACCAGCAAAAATTCCGTGGTGCGGCCTTCTTCGCTGACTTCCAGCGGCACGATGTACCCCGGCAGGCGAATGTTCTGGCCATCGAGGCTGTTCACGACCGGCGCATTGGGCAGGTCCTGCTTGGCGGCCGGCGCGGACTCCAGTGCGTTGCCCATCTGCGACAGGTCGTGCAGCGGCGTCATGTTCGGCACTTCCGGTGCGGCATCCGGCGGGATCATTTCCGACCAGGTCAAATCCTTCGGCTCGGCCGCCCACAGGGGCAGGGCGACCAGCAGCAACAGCGCAAGCAGAGCGCGGGGCATCATTAACGTCCTCATAAACGGATCGACAGGCCATCGGCCAGGGATTGGCGATACGCGCGCCAGGCCGGCACGCTGCCCATCAGCAGCGCGGCGATCAGGATGCCACCGAGCAGCGTCCATTCATATTCGCTCGGCCAGGCCAGCGGCAGATACAAACCGTAATTGGCCTGCACATAACCCTGCGCGGCGGCGATGCCCACGTACAGCAGCGCTACGCCGGCAATCACCCCCGACAGCGCCAAGGCAAACGCCTCCAGCACCAGCAAGGTCGCGATGTGCCACGGCCGCGCACCCACCGAACGCAGAATCGCCATCTCGCGACGGCGCTCGTTGAGGCTGGTGAGAATCGCCGTGAGCATGCCGATCAACCCGGTCAACACCACAAACAGCGAGACCACGAACAAGGCTTTTTCCGCCGTGCTCATCAGACTCCACAGCTCTTGCAACGCCACGCCCGGCAGGATTGCCAGCATCGGCTCGCCTCGGAATTCGTTGATCTCGCGCTGCACGGCGAAGGTCGAAATCTTGTTGTTGAGGCCGAGCATGAACGCGGTGATCGCTTGCGGCGTCAGGTCCATGTTGCGCGCCTGATCGGCACTGATCCGGCCTTTGCCTTGCGCCGGCACACCGTTGTGCCAGTCGATGTGAATCGCCTCCATGCCGCCGAGGCTGATGTGCAATGTGCGGTCGACCGGGGTGCCGGTGCGCTTGAGAATGCCGACCACGGTGAACGGTTTGTCGTCGTGCTTGACCAGGCTGATCACCGCGACGCCGTGGGCCAGCACCAGTTTATCGCCGAGCTTGTAATGCAGCGCATCAGCGACTTCGGCGCCGAGCACCACTTCAAACGGGTCGGAGGCAAAGGCGCGACCGTCGGCCAGTTCCAGGTGTTGTTGATGACCGTACTGGTAGTGTTCGAAGTACGCCTCGGTGGTGCCCATCACCCGATAACCGCGATGGGAATCGCCGAGGGACATCGGGATCGCCCACTTCACTTTCGGGTTGTTGGCGAAGTGTTCGAAGCTGTCCCAACGGATATTGTTGGTGGCATTGCCGATGCGGAACACCGAGTACAGCAACAGGTTCACCGAGCCGGAGCGCGCGCCGACGATCAGGTCGGTGCCGCTGATGGTGCTGGCGAAACTGGCTTTGGCTTCGGTGCGCACCCGTTCCACGGCCAGCAGCAGGCAGACCGACAGGGCAATGGCGAACGCAGTGAGGATCGCGGTGAAGCGGCGGTTAGCCAGGCTGGCCATGGCTAGACGGAACAAATACATCTCAAACCTCTTCGGGCGTGGCGGCGCGATTGAGCTCGGCCAGCGACAGGTTGCGATCGAACAGCGGCGCCAGGCTCTGGTCGTGGCTGACGAACAGCAGGCTCGAGCCGGCTTCGCGGCATTCGGCGAACAGCAGGCGAATGAAGTTCTCGCGAGCGTCGTAATCCAGGGCCGAGGTCGGTTCGTCGGCGATCACCAGTTCCGGCTGACCGATCAACGCGCGTGCGGCGGCGACCCGTTGCTGTTGGCCAATGGACAGCGAATCGGCGCGGCGGCTGAGGATGCTTTCATCCTTCAGGCCCAAGTGCGCGAGCAAGGTCGCGGCCGCCTGATCGACGCTGCCGTGGCGCTGTTTTGCCCGTTCGGCGCGCAGTCTGGAGAAGTGGCAGGGCAGCTCGACGTTCTCGCGTACCGAGAGAAATGGCAGCAAGTTGAACTGCTGGAAGATGTAGCCGGTGTGGTCGACGCGGAAGCGGTCGCGGGCACCTGCGCCGAGTTCGGTCAGTTCCTGGCCGAGCAGGCGAATGCTGCCGCGATCGGGCTTCTGCACACCGCCGAGCAGGCCGAGCAGGGTGGTCTTGCCGCTGCCGCTGGGGCCTTTGAGGAACAGGGTTTCACCGGGTTCCAGGCGGAAGGCCGGGATATCCAGCAGCGGCGGGTGACCGGGCCAGCTGAAGCCCAGGTCGGACAGTTCGATGAGTGCTTGGGTCATGGCGCCGATTTCATGGGTTTTGGGTACTTGTCTCAACTTCACATTCAACACCGCCCCCTGTGGGAGCGAGCCTGCTCGCGATGAGGCCGTTACTTTCAACATGGATGTCGACTGTTCGGCCGCAATCGCGAGCAGGCTCGCTCCCACAATAGATCTACGATGGATTTAGAATTTCAGGGCTGCTGCCTTGGCCGTCACTTCCACGCCTTGCTGGCCGCTCGGGCTGATCAGTTGTACCTGAATTTTCTGGGTGGCCGGGAACGTGTTGAAGAGGTTCGCCAGGTCCAGACTCTTCAAGGCGCCCGGTGCTGAGCAGCTGAATTGGTAATGCGCATGAATCTCGCTGTGGTCATGGTGATGCTCGTCCTTGGCGTCTTCGTCGTGATCATCATCGGCATCCGGCTTGTCACCGAACAACGGGCTTTCCAGTTCCTGCATCGCCACCACGCAACCGGCGGCTGTCGGCAGATTGAACAGCGTCAGCGGTTTTTCCAGTTGCGCACGGGCGGTGGCGACCTTGGCTTTGTCGGCGTCAGTGGTGGCGGCGTGTTCGAAGCCCACCAGGTTCATCGCCGGGCTTTCCAGTTCCAGCTCCAGGGTTTGACCGTCCAACGCTGCGTTCAGACGAGCGACGCCATGTTCGTGGGCGCCGAGGCTGCCGTGCTCGTGATCATGTTCGTCAGCCGCGTGGGCGAAGGCCAGCGGCAGCAGGGCAAACGGCAAAGCGAGAAGCAGACGGCGCATGGCGGGTCTCCGACAGTAAAATGAATAATCTGTTATGTGATCTTATAACGTAAGTGCGGAGAGTTTGACCGCCTGCTTGGCGTTGCACAAGTCCCATGGGAGCATGCAAGTCAGAAATGTGCAGGAGCAGACTTATGTTGCGAATTCGTGGAAGCATCGGCGACTGGCCGGTGGATTTGACGCTGGAGATGGACGACTGCGACTGGGCACGGCTCGGCGCGCAGTTGCAAGTGGTCAAGCCTGAGGCCAGTGCGGCCCCGGCGAAACCGATCAATCAGGATGATGCGCTGTGGCAGATCGCCAAGGACTTGCTGCGCAAGGCCGGGCACATGAGCGGGCCGGATTTGCTCGAGCAGCTGGAAGGGCTGACTGGCAGCGCGGCGGCGGGCAAACGCCTGTTGGTGCGCTTGCGCCATTGTGCGGATGTAAAAGTGGAAAGCGGCGGCGATACACCGCTCTACCGCTGGATCGAACCCGCGTAGGAGCACAGCTTGCTGGCGAAGGCGATCTCAAGGACGCCATCGCCGACAAGCCGTGCTCCTACAGGACTACTTAGTAAAGCGCAGCAAACAACTTGCGGCGGTACGTGGTCACCAGCGGGTGATCGTTGCCCAGCAGTTCGAACACCTGCAGCAAGGTCTTGTGCGGCAAGCCTTCGCTGTAGCTGCGATTGCGCACGAACAGCTTGAGCAACGCATCCAGCGCCGCGTCGTACTGCTGGCGGGCCAACTGCTGGATTGCCAGTTGATACACCGCCTCATCGTCCTGCGGATTTTTCGCCAGGCGCGCTTTCAGGTCCGCTGCATCCGGCAGGTCCTTGGCCTGGCCGAGAAACTGGATCTGCGCCTTGGCGCCGGCCAATGCCGCTTTGTGTTCATCACTCTTGACCGCGTCGAGCACGGTTTGCGCTTCAACCAGCTCGCCACGCTCGGTGAGGCAGCGGGCGTAGAGGATCAGCGCCTTGGCGTTGGTGTTGTCTTCGCCCAGCAGCACGGTGAGAACGGCTTCGGCGTCGGCAAAACGACTGTCGTCGAACAGCGCCTGTGCCTGCTCGAGCGGATCAGCCGCCGCCGGTGGCGGCATTTGCACATGAGGTTCAAGCATCGCCCGCACGGCCGACTCCGGTTGTGCACCGGCGAAACCGTCGACAGGCTGGCCATCCTTGAACAGCACCACGGTTGGCAGGCTGCGGATACCGAAACGGGCGACGATGTCTTGTTCGAGATCGCAATTGACCTTGGCCAGCAGCAACTCGCCCTGATAGCTCTCGGCAATCGTCTGCAGCAACGGCATCAGCACTTTGCAGGGCGCACACCATTCGGCCCAGAAATCCACCAGCACCGGTTTGTGGAAAGAGTTCTCGATCACCGACTGGTCGAAATCGGCAGTCGTGGCGTCGAAGATGTACGGCGTTTCCTGACTCATGGGCAATCTCTTGGAAGCGTGAATAGGGCAACTATACGGCCTGGCGGGGTGTAGCCGGAAGTCGGCTGGTCGTTGGGAGATGTGTTGACTGACAGGACGCCTTCGCGAGCAAGCCCGCTCCCACAGTGGTTGGAGTGCACCACAAATCTTGTGGTCGACTTCATTTCTTGTGGGAGCGGGCTTGCCCGCGATGCTTTTTAGCCGCGCCGCGCATGGTAAAGGCTCACATGCCGAAACTCTTCCGGCTCGGCCAGGTCCGGCAAGGTCATTGCTTCCAGCATCTCGATGCGCTGATACAGCGGATGACGAAAATCCCGAACCCGCGAATCCGCCACCAGCGCTTCCCGGCCGCGACTCAAAAACTCATCGAGCAACGGCAGATTCGCCCGGTCGTACAACACGTCCGCCACCAGAATCAGATCAAACCGATCCGCCTCGGCGAAAAAATCCGTCGAGTAGTTCAGCTGTACGTCATTGAGTTCAGCATTCGCCCGGCACGCGGTAATCGCCAGCGGGTCCAGGTCACAGGCCACCACTTCGAGCGCGCCGGCCTTCACCGCCGCAATCCCCGCCACACCGGAACCGGCGCCGAAATCCAGCACGCGCTTGCCTTTGACCCATTCGGGAAATGCCGCCAGATAGCGCGCCACCGCCAACCCACTGGCCCAGCAGAAACTCCAGTACGGCGGCTCGTGCAGAATCCGCCGGGTTTCTTCCGGGCTGAAGGCGCGGTCCATCTTGTCGCCGTCGATCAGCCACAGCTTCAGGTCGGTGTCCGGCAGCGCACAAGCAACCAGTTGCGCGTCACCCAGCAGTTCACTCAGCGCCAGTTGCAGGTCGAGCGGTGCAATCATGGCGCTTTGACGAGTTGCAACTGACCCAGCGCTTGCGTCGTTGGCTGGGAGATGACTTGCGGTGGCAGATGCAGAATCAGCTGGCCGGACTGACTGGCCCGGCCACGCAGTTCCACGCGCGCGCCCATCGGGAAGGATTCCGGGTTGAAGCGCAGGTGAAACGGCAGAATCTGATTGGTGCCGATCAGGCTGGAACTGGCCAGCAATTGTTGCGGGCGGTCCTTGTCGTCGATCACCAGCAGCGCCAGTTCAACCTCGGCACCGGTCGGCACGCCTTGCAGGGTGCCGCTCAATTCACGCTGATACACCGGCAGCGGCCCGAGGTTGGCCGACTCCTGGGCTTTCTTCTGCGCCGCTTGCGGAGCAGGCCCTGGCGTCGGAGGCTGGGGCTTGGGCGCATCGCTGCTGCAGGCCACCAACAGGCTGAAAAGACTGAGCAATACGAGCGGTCTTAGGGACATTTGCGGCTCCAGCAAGGTGTAATCCATGGATCAAACTATATAGCCCATCTGTATACCGCAAACCCTATGGCTTGTCTTGCCACCGGGATGCGCTACCATGGCCCTCCCTTTTTTTGTTGCCTGCCACCATGCACTGTCCCTTCTGCGGTGCCAACGACACCAAGGTCATCGACTCGCGTCTGGTCGCCGAGGGCGAACAGGTGCGCCGCCGGCGCGAATGCCTGGCCTGCGGCGAGCGTTTCACGACGTTCGAGACCGCCGAACTGGTGTTGCCGCGCCTGATCAAAACCGACGGCAGTCGTCAGCCGTTCGACGAAGAAAAACTCCGCGCCGGCATGCAGCGTGCCCTCGAGAAGCGCCCGGTGAGTGTCGAACGCCTGGAATCGTCGTTGGTGCACATCAAACACAAACTGCGCGCCACTGGCGAGCGCGAGGTCAAATCCCTCGTGGTCGGTGAACTGGTAATGGCCGAGCTGCAAAAGCTCGACGAAGTCGCCTACATTCGTTTCGCCTCCGTGTATCGGCGCTTCCAGGACCTCAACGAGTTCCGCGAAGAGATCGATCGCCTGGCCCGTGAGCCGGTGAAAGAATGACCACGTCCGCAGAACAAGCGATCCTCGACGCCCATTACATGGCTCGTGCCCTGGAACTGGCGCGCAAAGGTCATTACACGACGCACCCCAACCCACGGGTGGGCTGCGTAATCGTGCGTGACGGGCAGATTGTCGGCGAAGGCTGGCACGTGCGCACCGGCGAACCCCACGCCGAAGTGCACGCCTTGCGCGCCGCTGGCGACAAGGCCCGGGGCGCCACCGCCTACGTGACGCTCGAACCTTGCAGCCACCACGGCCGCACGCCGCCGTGTGCCGATGCGCTGGTGAATGCCGGCGTGGCCCGCGTGGTCGCGGCGATGCAGGACCCGAACCCGTCGGTCGCCGGTCGCGGCCTGCAGCGCCTGGCTCAGGCCGGTATCGCCACCGAAAGTGGCGTGCTGGAAGGCGAGGCGCGCACGCTCAACGAAGGCTTCCTCAAGCGCATGGAACACGGCTTGCCGTTCGTGCGGGTCAAATTGGCCATGAGCCTGGACGGTCGCACGGCGATGGAAAGTGGCGAAAGCCAATGGATCACCGGCCCGGCCGCGCGCTCGGCAGTTCAACGCCTGCGCGCCCAGGCCAGCGTGGTGCTGACCGGCGCCGACACGGTGCTGGCAGACAACGCTCGTTTGACCGTCCGCGCCAATGAGTTGGGCCTGGACGCCGAGCAAACCGCCCTGGCCATGAGCCGTCCGCCACTGCGCGTGCTGATCGATGGTCGTCTGCGAGTGCCGCTGGACGCGCCGTTCTTCAAGGCCGGCCCGGCGCTGGTCGCCACCTGCATGGCGATCGAAGAGCAATACGCCAATGGCCCGGAATGCCTGATCGTGGCCGGCGACGATGGTTTGGTCGACCTGCGCAAGTTGCTGATCGAACTCGCCAACCGTGGCGTCAACGAAGTGTTGGTCGAGGCGGGCCCGCGCCTGGCGGGGGCTTTCGCTCAGCAAGGCCTGGTGGATGAATTCCAGATCTTCATGGCCGGCAAGTTCCTCGGCTCCTCGGCCCGCCCGTTGCTGGACTGGCCGCTGGCGCAAATGAAAGACGCGCCCGAGCTCAAAATCACCGAAATTCGTGCGGTTGGCGATGACTGGCGAGTCATCGCCATTCCTGTGCCAGCGGCGAGCGTATAATTCCCGGCCTGCGCCAAGCGAAGGTTTTGTTCTCGAGGAGGACTTCATGTTTACCGGCATCATCGAATCCATCGGCAGTATTCGTGCATTGACCCCAAAAGGCGGAGATGTGCGGGTCCACGTAGAAACCGGCAAGCTCGATTTGAGCGACGTCAAACTGGGCGACAGCATCGCGGTCAACGGCGTGTGCCTGACCGCGGTTGAACTGCCTGGCAATGGCTTTGCGGCGGACGTCAGTCGCGAAACCCTCGATTGCACCGCGATGAATGACTTGAAAAGCGGCAGCCCGGTGAACCTGGAAAAAGCCCTGACCCCGACCACGCGTCTGGGTGGGCATCTGGTCAGCGGTCACGTCGATGGCGTGGGCGAAGTGGTTGCCCGCACCGAAAACGCCCGGGCCGTGGAATTCCGTATCCGCGCACCCAAAGAGCTGGCCAAGTACATCGCCCATAAAGGTTCGATCACCGTCGACGGCACCAGCCTGACCGTGAACGCGGTCGATGGCGCCGAGTTTCTGCTGACGATCATTCCGCATACCCTGAGCGAAACCATCATGGCGTCGTACCAGCCAGGTCGCCGGGTGAACCTTGAAGTTGACTTGCTGGCACGTTATCTGGAGCGCCTGTTGCTGGGCGACAAGGCCGCAGAGCCGACAAAATCCGGAAACATCACCGAAAGCTTTCTGGCCGCCAACGGCTACCTCAAATCCTGACTCAAGGGGGTGCCTTGTGGCGCTCAATAGCATCGAAGAACTGGTAGAAGACATCCGCCAAGGCAAGATGGTCATCCTCATGGATGACGAAGACCGCGAGAACGAAGGCGACCTGATCATGGCCGCCGAGTGCTGCCAGCCTGAACACATCAACTTCATGGCCAAGCACGCCCGTGGCCTGATCTGCATGCCGATGAGCCGCGAGCGCTGCGAACTGCTGAAGCTGCCCCTGATGGCGCCACGCAACGGTTCCGGTTTCGGCACCAAGTTCACCGTATCGATCGAAGCGGCGACTGGCGTGACCACTGGCATTTCCGCTGCCGACCGTGCGCGCACCGTGCAGGCCGCTGCCGCGAAAGACGCCAAGGCTGAAGACATCGTCAGCCCCGGCCACATCTTCCCGCTGATGGCCCAGGCCGGCGGCACTCTGGCCCGTGCCGGCCACACCGAAGCGGCGTGCGACCTGGCGCGCATGGCCGGTTTCGAGCCTAGCGGTGTGATCTGTGAAGTGATGAACGACGACGGCACCATGTCCCGTCGCGCCGAACTGGAAACCTTCGCCGCCGAACACAACATCAAGATCGGCACCATCGCCGACCTGATTCACTACCGGATGATCCACGAACGTACCGTTCAGCGGATTGCCGAGCAGCCACTGGACAGCGAACTGGGCCAATTCAACCTGGTGACCTATCGTGATTCCGTGGAAGGCGATGTGCACATGGCGCTGACCCTCGGCACCGTGTGCGCCGAAGAACCGACGCTGGTGCGGGTGCATAACATGGACCCGTTGCGCGACCTGCTGATGGTCAAGCAGCCCGGCCGCTGGAGCCTGCGCGCCGCCATGGCTGCGGTCGCCGAGGCCGGCAGCGGCGTGGTGCTGCTGCTCGGTCACCCGCTCGATGGCGACGTGTTGCTGGCGCATATTCGTGAAACCGCCGACCACGCCCCGACGAAAAAACCGACCACCTACAGCATTGTCGGTGCCGGTTCGCAGATCCTTCGGGACCTGGGCGTACGCAAAATGCGCCTGATGAGTGCGCCGATGAAATTTAATGCGATATCCGGTTTCGATCTGGAAGTTGTAGAATACGTGCCCTCCGAATAATGACCGGTTGTTTCCAGTCCTTGATTCGCGGTTAACACATCACTGAGGGACGCGTAGAAAACGCGTCCCGGCTCTTTAAGAGATCTAACGAATGACCCTGAAGACCATCGAAGGTACCTTCATCGCCCCTAAAGGCCGCTACGCTTTGGTAGTAGGCCGTTTCAACAGCTTCGTCGTTGAAAGCCTGGTCAGCGGTGCAGTTGATGCCCTGGTTCGCCACGGCGTGAGCGAAAGCGACATCACCATCATCCGCGCGCCTGGCGCCTTCGAAATCCCGCTGGTTGCGCAGAAAGTCGCTCAGAAGGGCGAATACGCGGCAATCATCGCCCTGGGCGCGGTCATTCGTGGCGGTACTCCGCACTTCGAATACGTGGCTGGCGAATGCACCAAGGGCCTGGCCCAGGTATCCATGGAGTTCGGCGTACCGGTTGCTTTCGGCGTCCTGACCGTTGATTCCATCGAGCAAGCCATCGAACGTTCCGGCACCAAGGCCGGTAACAAAGGTGCTGAAGCTGCCCTGTCCGCTCTGGAAATGGTCAGCCTGCTGGCGCAGTTGGAGGCCAAGTGATTAGCGACGAAAGCGATCGTTTCAACCCGCGCGATCCAAAGCCTGCGGATGCCGGCAAGCCATCGAAAAGCGTCAAGCGTCGCGAAGCCCGTCAGCTCGCGACCCAGGCGCTGTACCAATGGCACATGGCCAAGCAGTCGCTGAACGAGATCGAAGCGCAGTTTCGGGTCGATAACGATTTCAGCGATGTCGATGCTGCCTATTTCCACGACATCCTGCACGGCGTTCCGGCCCACAAGCCTGAGATCGACGCTGCACTGACGCCGTGCCTGGACATCACCATCGAAGAGCTCGACCCGGTTGAACTGGCGGTTCTGCGCCTGTCCACCTGGGAACTGCTCAAGCGCGTCGACGTGCCGTACCGCGTTGTGATCAACGAAGGTATCGAGTTGGCCAAGGTCTTCGGTTCCACCGACGGCCACAAGTTCGTCAACGGTGTCCTCGACAAACTGGCCCCGCGTCTGCGTGAAGCTGAAGTGAAGGCGTTCAAGCGCTAATCGGCGCTTAACCGCTATGGGTGAGTTTGAGCTGATCCGTAACTTCTTCGCCGCCGCGCCTTGTGCGCAGGGCGGCGAAGGCGTTGCCCTCGGAATCGGCGATGACTGCGCCTTGCTGGCTGTTCCTCCCGGGGAGCAGTTGGCGATTTCCACCGACACGCTGGTTGCCGGTGTGCATTTCGCCGATCCCTGCGACCCGTTTCTGCTCGGTCAGCGCTCGCTGGCCGTGGCGGTCAGCGATCTGGCTGCCATGGGCGCCACCCCCATCGCCTTTACCCTTGCCCTGACCTTGCCGACGGTGACCGCCGATTGGCTGAATGCCTACGCCCGTGGTTTGAACGTCATGGCGCAGAGCTGTGGCGTGGCGCTGGTGGGCGGTGATACCACCCGCGGGCCGTTGAGCCTGACGATGACCGTATTGGGGCGTGTCCCTGCTGGCAAAGCGTTGACGCGCAGCGGCGCACAGCCGGGCGATTTGCTGTGTGTCGGCGGCGAGTTGGGCAATGCGGCCGGCGCCTTGCCGCTGGTGCTCGGTCAACGCACCGCGGATGCGGCCATCGGCGATCCGCTGCTGCGCCATTACTGGTCGCCGCAACCGCAGCTTGGCCTGGGCATGGCATTGCGCGGCAAGGCGACCTCGGCGCTGGACATCTCTGACGGCTTGCTCGCCGACTGCGGGCATATCGCCCTCGCGTCGCAGGTCGGCATTCAGATTGAACAGGGCACGTTGCCGCTGTCGACTGCGTTAGTCGCTTTCCTTGGTCAATCCGGTGCCGAAGCGGCCGCGTTGAGCGGCGGCGACGATTACGTGCTGGCGTTCACTTTGCCATCCGGTGAGTTACCGGCGTTGCTGGCCGACGGTTGGCCGATCCAGGTGGTCGGGCGTGTGGTCACGGGGCAGGGCGTGGTTCTGCTGGATGCTTCAGGGCAAGACATCACCCCGCAGACCCGGGGTTATCAACATTTTCGGGAGACACCGTGACAGATCATCCCAACCAGGTTCCGGCGGAATTCGTACCGCCGTCGGTCTGGCGCAATCCCTGGCATTTCCTGGCGTTCGGCTTCGGCTCGGGGACCTTGCCAAAAGCACCGGGCACCTGGGGTTCGTTGGTTGCGCTACCCTTTATCCCGTTGTGGCAGATGTTGCCCGACTGGGGTTATTGGCTGATGCTCGGCTTCACCATGCTGTTCGGTTTCTGGCTATGCGGCAAAGTGGCCGACGATTTGCGGGTACACGACCATGAAGGCATCGTCTGGGACGAAATGGTCGGCATGTGGATCACCCTGTGGCTGGTACCGGAAGGTTGGTATTGGTTACTGGCCGGGTTCCTGATGTTCCGCTTCTTCGACATTCTCAAGCCGTGGCCCATCCACTGGATCGACCGGCATGTGCACGGCGGCGTCGGGATCATGCTCGATGACGTGTTGGCCGGGGTGTTCGCGTGGTTGGGGATGCAGGGGTTGGTGTGGTTTTTCGCATGATGGGCTTGGCAGGAGGCTAGGGGTGGCTCGACGCTGGTTGATGGGGATGGTTCTCGCGCTGTTTTGTTCACTCGCCCAGGCGGGAGAGGCTGCGCCGACTCCACCAGTGATTCATCTGGCAAGCGAAGAGTGGGAAGACTACACCGCCGCCGATGGCCATGGACTGGGCTGGGACGTGTTGCGGGAAGTCTTCGAGCCCGCGGGTGTCAAAGTGGACTTTCGTATTGAACCGTACACGCGCTCCATCGGCCTGGCACAGCGCGGCGAAGTGGACGCCTGTGTCGGCGGTTATCGTGATGAAGTCAGCGATCTGCTGTATCCGCGCTGGAATTACGATACCGATCACATTTATGCCCTGGGTCTGGCGACTAATCCGCCACCGACCGCGCAAACCCTGGGCAATTATCGACTGGCCTGGGTCCGTGGTTACAAGTACGAGACTTATTTGCCCAACGTGCGCCGTTACAACGAAGTGGTGCGGCGCACCGGGATTCTGTCGATGCTGACGCACAACCGTGCCGACTACTATATCGATGCATTGACCGAGGTGGATTACATTGTCCGCCGGGCCAAGGATCCGACCCAGTTCCGTCGCACCCATATCGCAGAATTGCCGCTGTATTTGTGTTTCGCCAATACGCCCAAGGCCCGCGCATTGATGGCGCTGTACGACCAGCGCATGGAACTGCTGGTGAAAAGCGGCCGATTGAAGCCGATCTTCGAACGCTGGAAACAACCCTATCCGTTCGACGCCAATTAAACGCGGTCAATGTGGGAGCGAGCAAGCCGGCTCCCACAGGGGTGGTGCGCGGGCTGTGATCTAACTTTTTGATTGTTATGCCCCATAATTCAGCCTAAGCGTCTGTCGGGCCCTGCTGTTACAATGCCGCGTCTGCGAATCTCCAGTACCTATAGATCAGGAGCACACCGGTGCCTGTCGTTTTTGTCGCCGCTTCCAAGCTGCCAACGCCTTTTGCGCAATTCACCATGCACGGCTTTCTCGATGAAGAAAACGGGCGCGAGCACGTTGTGCTGAGCCTGGGTGAATTCGACGATGGTGCCCCGGTACTCGGCCGGTTGCACTCCGAATGCCTGACTGGCGACGCCTTGTTCAGCCAGCGTTGCGACTGCGGTTCGCAACTCGAGGCCGCCTTGCAGGCCATCGCCCGTGAAGGCCGTGGCGTCTTGCTCTACTTGCGTCAGGAAGGCCGTGGCATTGGCCTGCTGAACAAGATCCGCGCCTACGAATTGCAGGATGGCGGCGCCGACACCGTTGAAGCCAACGAGCGTCTGGGCTTCGCCGCTGACCAGCGTGATTACGCCATGTGCCTGCCGATGCTGGAACATCTGGGCGTGAAATCCCTGCGTCTGATGACCAACAACCCGCGCAAGGTCAAAGCCTTGACCGACATGGGCATCGTCGTTGCCGAGCGCGTGCCGCTGCACACTGGCCACAATCCGCACAACAAACTCTACCTGGCCACCAAGGCCAGCAAGCTCGACCACATGATGGGTAACGAGCATCAGGGCGAGGCAGACCGGGCGTGACCCGTGGTCAGGTGCGGCGGCGACTGTCGGTCAACTGGTGGCAATACCTGGCGCTGGCCTTGTTGCCGCTGTTCGTGATCAACGGCGTATTTGGCCAGAGCGAGGCGATTCTGCCGGTGCTGGCCATGCCGTTGTTCATCGCCGGTGTGGCCTCGATGTTCGTCAGCCTGAAGTTCTTCGGCGGCTACAAACACGCGCTGATCGCGACGCAAAAAGCCCTCGACACCCCTGAAGAACCTGGCGCCTGGATCGATTTGGCCGCCAAGCGCCGCACGGCGTTCCTCGCGGCGGCTCTGCCCGCCTGGGTGGGTGCCCTGGCGGTATTCGTCGGCCTCGAAGCGGTGCCGCTGGTGCTGCTGGGCCTGTCGACCCTGGTGCTGTTCTACCTCTACCGTATCCCGCGTCAACTCGGCTGATGCCTCGCGTCTGGCTGGCGATGTTGTTGCTGGCCGTCAGCGGCTCGGCGTTAGCGGTTGAGCGTGTTGTCAGCCTCGCGCCGTCTCTCTCTGAAATCGTCGTTGAGCTGGGTTCTGCCGACCTGCTGGTGGGCGTACTGGATGCAGGCGAACGTCCGGTCGAACTCAAAGACCTTCCTTCTGTTGGCCGTTATGGCCAGTTGGACATGGAACAATTGCTCAGCCTCCAACCCGATTTGTTGCTGCTGTGGCCCGGCAGTGTGGGGCCGGCCCAGCGTGAGCAACTCAAGCGCTTGAACATTCCGACCTACGTTGCCGAACCTCACAACTTTGAACAGCTCACCGCGCAGATCGAGGCGATCGCCACTCAACTCGGCAGGCCTGAGCGCGGTGCTCCATTGGCCACCGACTTGCGTCAGCGACTGGCTTCACTGCGCCAGCGCTATCGACGGGATGAGCCGCTGCGAGTGTTTTATCAGGTTTGGGATCGGCCGCTGTACACCGTCGGCGGCGGGCAGATCATCAGCGATGCGCTTGAAGTGTGTGGGGCGCGCAATGTATTTGCCGACCTGACATTGCCCGCCCCGCAAGTCAGTGTGGAAGCTGTGTTGCAGCGTAATCCGGAGGTGATTCTGGCGAGTGATCAGGCGCAACTTGACGCATGGAAGGCCTGGCCGCACGTGGCGGCGGTGACGCAGGGGCAATTGTTGTTGGTGACGGATAAGGGACTGGAGCGGCCGAGCGGGCAGATGATCGAGGCGACGGCCAAGCTCTGCCGAGTGATCGCACCCGACCGTTGAGACCGATTCGCCTGAATCGCGGGCAAGCCCGCTCCCACAGGGATCACATTAAACCTGTGGGAGCGGGCTTGCCCGCGATGAGGCCGGTGCAGACGATACAGATCCCCGGATCAGATTCCAGGCGTCCAGGTCACCCCAAACATCCACGCCCGACCTTCCTCGCGATACCCAAACTGACTGCCGTCATGGCTGTACAACGCCCGGCTGTAACCCTTGTCCAGCAGGTTATCGACCTTCAGCTCAAGCTTGACCTCACGATTCAATTCCCAACTGCTGCGTAACCCCAGCAGCGCATACCCACCCAACGGCTGCTGATTGTTTTCGTCGTCATAGCTGCTACTCACCGCCTGCCAACTGGCACCAAGCCCGAGTCGGTCGAACTGCCGATCCAGGTCCAGGCTCAAGGTCCGCCGCGCACGACGCGCCAGGGTATGGCCGCTGTCGCGATCCCGTGGGTCGATGATCGCCACGCCAAGGTTGCTCTGCCAGCCGAACAACTCCTGCTTCAACGCCGCTTCGAAACCGTTGATGCGTGCCGACGCGACGTTCTGCGGCCGTGAGTTGCTGCCGAAAATAATCGCGTCTTCCAGGTCTGTGCGATACAGCGAAGCTTCCAGGCGACTGCTGTCGGTCAACTGACTGCGCCATTGCAGCTCATAGCTTTTAGAGGTTTCAGGCTTGAGGTCCGGGTTACTGAAATCGGGGTAATACAGGTCGTTGAAGGTCGGCGCGCGAAAGCCTTCGCTGTAGGTCAGCAGCACATCGTTGTCCGGATTCAATGGCAGGGTAAAGGTGCCGCTCCAACTGTTCTGCCCGCCGAACTGCTGGTTCTGGTCGCGGCGCAGGCCCAACTCCGTGGAGAAACCATCCGCCTGATAACGATGCTGAATAAACGCCGCACGGTTCCAGCGGCTGTCCTCGTCGAACGGCGTGCTGCTGTTGATGCGGTCTTCGTACCAGTCGCCGCCGAGGATCAAGCTGTTGCGTTCGTTGAGGGTCAGGTCGTTCTGCCAGTTCACCGAATCGCGATACGTATTGAACACGCTGCGCTCATCGCTGAGCTGGTCGAGGGTCTTTTCGCGGTTCTCGCTGTGGCCGAATTCAATGCGGGTTTTCCAGCGTTCATTAACCCGCGCATCGACGTAACTGCTGACGCTGCTGACATCGAATTCGCTGTAAGGCTGCTGCTGGACCGACTCGAAAGTGTCCAAGTCAAAGCGGCCGAACGGGTTGTCGAATTCGCTTTTGCCGCGGTTATCCAGCAGGTTGGCGCCGATTTCGAGGTCGTCGCTGAGGGCGTGACTCAAGCTCAGGCTCAGCGATTTATTGCGGTACTCATCGTGATCGCCGTCGCTGGGATAGGACTCGCGGGTACGGTTGATCCCGGCGGTTTCATCGAGGCTGGCGCCGAGATTGAAGCGGGTTTTTTCATCTCCGCCGGACAACCCGAGGCTGCGTTCCCAGGTCTGGTTACTGCCAAATCCGACATGCAGGCGCGGTTGCAGGCCGGGTTCATCGCCACGCCGGGTGAAAATCTGGATCACCCCGCCAATCGCATCGCTGCCATACATCACCGAGCGGGAGCCGCGCAGCACTTCCACGCGCTCGACCTGTTCGATGTTGATGTGTTGCAGGTTGCTGTCGCCGGAGGTGGAATTGCCGATCCGTTGACCGTCCACCAGCACCAGGCTCTGCGCCGATTTGGTACCACGGATGTAAATCCCCGGCAGACTGCCGCGCCCACCGGTTTGCCCGACTTGCACACCCGGCACGCGCCGCAGCAGATCCGTCACGCTGTTCGGCTGCAGGCGGTCGATGTCTTCGCGGGTGAACACTGTGTTGGCGGCGCTGCTGTCGTTGCGCGCTTCAACCTGGCGGTTGGCGCTGATCAACACGTCGGGCAGCTTCAGGGCTTGATCGCGTTCGAAGGTGTCAGCCAGGAGAGGGGCGGACGACAGAAGCGTCAGCACCAGAGCGAAAGGGGATAGTTTCAAGGGCAATCCGAGGAAGATCAAATTTGACGCGAACAACTGTGGGAGCGAGCCTGCTCGCGAAGGCGGTGTGTCAGTCAGTATCTAAGTCGACTGACACTGCGCTATCGCGAGCAGGCTCGCTCCCACAGGGTTATGCATGTTTCTTTAGATGTTGAGGAGTTGCAAGCGCTCACGAATCGAAGCCTCGATCCCGGCCTCATCCAGTCCGCATTCAGCCAGCATTTGCGCCGGCTTGGCGTGTTCGACATAACTGTCCGGCAAGCCCAGGTGCAGCATCGACTTGAGGATGTTCTCGCGAGCCAGGAACTCGCTGACCGCGCCACCGGCACCGCCCATGATCGCGTTCTCTTCGAGGGTCACCAGCAACTCATGGCTGCCAGCGATTTCGCGAACCAGTGCTTCATCGAGGGGTTTGACGAAGCGCATGTCGACCACGGTCGCGTCCAGCTTCTCGGCGACTTTCAGCGCCTCGGCCAGTTGCACGCCGAACACCAGCAGGGCGACTTTGCTGCCCTGGCGGCGAACGATGCCTTTGCCGATTTCAATCGGATCGAGGTTTTTCTCGATCGTCGCGTTCGGGCCGGAACCGCGCGGATAACGCACCGCCGCCGGACCGTTGAACAGGTGGCCGGTGGTGAGCATTTTGCGCAGTTCGTTTTCGTCGCTCGGGGTCATCACCAGCATGCCGGGGATGCACCGCAGGAACGACAGGTCGAAGCTGCCCGCATGCGTCGGGCCGTCTTCGCCCACCAGACCGGCGCGGTCGATGGCGAACAACACGTCGAGGTTTTGCACCGCGACGTCATGGATCAGTTGGTCGTAACCGCGTTGCAGGAAGGTCGAATAAATCGCCACCACCGGTTTCGCGCCTTCGCAGGCCATGCCGGCAGCGAGGGTCACGGCGTGTTGCTCGGCAATCGCCACGTCGAAATAGCGCAGCGGGAAACGCTCGCTGAAGGCCACCAGATCAGAGCCTTCTTTCATGGCCGGGGTGATCCCGACAAGGCGCGAATCAGCAGCGGCCATGTCGCACAGCCATTCACCGAACACTGCGGAATACTTCGGCCCGCCAGTCTTTTTCGGCGCGGCGGCCGGAGCGTCCAGGGGTTCGAGCTTGGTGATCGCGTGGTAACCGATCGGGTCGACTTCCGCCGGGGCGAAACCTTTGCCTTTCTTGGTGACGACGTGCAGGAACTGAGGGCCCTTCAGATCGCGCATGTTGCGCAGGGTGGCGATCAGGGTCGGCAAGTCGTGGCCATCGATCGGGCCGATGTAGTTCCAGCCCAGCTCTTCGAACAGCGTGCCGGGAACCAGCATGCCTTTGGCATATTCTTCGGTGCGACGGGCGATTTCCCAGGCGCCCGGCAAGCGCGACAGGACCTTTTTGCTGCCTTCACGCATGCTCGCGTAAGTGCGGCTGGACAGGATCTTCGCCAGGTAATTCGACAGCCCGCCGACATTGCGCGAGATCGACATGTCGTTGTCGTTGAGGATCACCAACATGTTGGCGTTCACTTCCGGCGCGTGGTTCAGCGCCTCGAACGCCATGCCGGCGGTCAACGCGCCGTCGCCGATCACCGCGATCGCCTTGCGATCACTGTTCTGCAGGCGGGCGGCAATCGCCATGCCCAGCGCTGCACTGATCGAGGTGCTGGAGTGGCCGACGCCAAAGGTGTCGTACTCGCTCTCGGAACGACGCGGGAAGGCGGCAACGCCGTCCTTCTGGCGCAGGGTGCTCATGCGCTCGCGACGTCCGGTGAGGATTTTGTGCGGATAGGCCTGATGACCCACGTCCCACACCAGCCGGTCGTCCGGGGTGTCGAAGACGTAATGCAACGCGATGGTCAGTTCGATGACGCCCAGGCCGGCACCGAAATGCCCACCGGTCTGACCGACCGTGTAGAGCAATTCCAGGCGCAACTCATCGGCCAGGGTTTCCAGCTCGGCTTCGCCTAACCGGCGCAGGCCGTCCGGCGTGTTGGCACGGTCGAGCAGGGGCGTGGTCGGGCGCTTGCGGGGAATCTCATGAAACGTCGTGGGCATCAGGCGAATCGTTATAGGTATAAAAGATGCGGCAGTTTACCTGATGCATCGTCCCCTGCCCACGCGTTGGTTTTAACTTGGCGGATACGCCATCAGCTGCGCCGGTCGACGATATAGCGGGCCAGGTCGCGTAACGGCTCGGCGGCCGCGTCAAACGGTCGCAGTGCGTGCAGGGCCTGATCGCGCAGTTCCAGGGCGTAAGCCTTGGCCGCGTCGAGGCCGAGCAGGGCCGGGTAAGTCGGCTTGTCGCGCGCGATGTCCGCGCCCTGGCGCTTGCCGAGGGTTTCGGTATCGCTTTCGACGTCGAGAATGTCGTCCTGCACCTGGAACGCCAGGCCGATGGCCAGGGCGTACGTCTGCAAGGACTTCAGTTCGTCTTTCTCGGCACGGCCACTGGCCAGGGCGCCGAGCTTGACGCTGGCCTCGATCAGCGCGCCGGTCTTGTGCCGGTGCATGTACTCAAGGGCTTTTTGATCGAGCTTCAGACCGACCGAGCCGAGGTCGATGGCCTGACCGCCGACCATGCCGGCCGGGCCTGCTGCCAACGCCAGGGCGCTGACCATCTGCAAGCGGATTTCCGCGTCCAGGGTAGTCAGGCGCGGGTCGAGCAGGGCGCTGAACGCCAGGCTCTGCAAGCCGTCACCGGCGAGAATCGCGCAGGCTTCATCGAATTTTTTGTGCGTCGTCGGCTGGCCGCGACGCAGATCGTCGTCGTCCATCGCCGGCAAATCGTCGTGCACCAGCGAATAAGCGTGGATCAACTCCACCGCACAGGCTGCGCCGTTGGCTTGTTCCGCCTGGCCGCCCAGCGCTTCGCACGCCGCGTAGGCCAGCAGCGGACGCACGCGTTTGCCACCATTCATCACGCTGTAGCGCATGGCCTCGTACAACCGCGCGAGCTCAGGGCTCGGCGCGATGAACAGGCTTTCCAGTGCAGCGTTGACGCGGGCCTGGCTGGTCGCCGAATACGCTGCAATCATTCTGGCTGATCCGCGTCGAAGGGTTCCTCGGCCAGCTCGCCATCACGCTCGAGCAGCACCTGAACCTTTTGCTCGGCCTGGGCCAGCGCCGCCTGGCAATCACGGGTCAGACCGATGCCTTGCTCGAAAGCGGTCAGCGAGTCTTCCAGCGACAGTTCGCCATTCTCCAGACGCTCGACCAGCGTTTGCAGGTCAGCGAGGGATTGTTCGAAATCCAGTGCAGCTTTTTTGCGGGCCATGGCGGCGATTTCCGGTTGACGTTAAACCGGCGCGACACTAGCAGACATGGGGGTTATGGGCAAATGAACAGGGTGTTTCGGCCATTGCACCTGCGTTACGGCCTGGGGCTTTCGGCGCCCTGCCATTTTGCATCTTCGGGATAGCTGACTTGGTACCGAGTACTGCGTCCTCCACCGGGTAAGCGTTTCAGGCAGCCTTTTTCCAGCAATTCAGCCAGATGACGAGTCGCGGTGGCTTTGGATACTTTCGCCACTGACTGATATTGCGCCGCGCTGATCCCGTCTTCGAAACCGCGTTCCCCGCCATCGAGCAAGCGGTTCAGCACTTTTATCTGCTCGGTCGACAGGTCGGACGCCCGATGCGCCTGCCAGAAACGCGCCTTACCTAACACCGATTCGATTCGCGCCATGGCTTGCATCAAGCTGCGCAACAAGGTTTGCAGGAACCACTCCAGCCAGTCAGTGATATCCGCGGTCGCCTTCTGGCTGGATTCCAGCACCCGGTAATAGCCAGAACGGTCCTCGAGAATGCTCGCTGACATGGCGTAGAAGCGGATCGACTGTGCCTCGCCCTGAGCCAGCGCCAGGTCGGTAATGGTTCGCGTCAGTCGACCGTTGCCGTCGTCAAACGGGTGCAGGGTAACGAACCAGAAGTGCGCAATGCCGGCCCGCAGCAACGGATCGAGGCCAGCCTGATTTCGACTGGCTTCAAACCAGTTGAGAAAGGTCTCGAGTTGTCGCTCAAGTCCTTGTCTGGGCGGCGCTTCGAAGTGCACGGTGGGTCTGTCGAGTCGCGCGGAAACCACTTGCATCGGCTCATCGCCGCGCAATGCGCCAACCCGGATCGAGCGGGAAGCAAGGTCAGTGTGCTGATCAGGAAATAGCCATTCTTGCCATTCCAGCAGCCGCTCCAGCGTCAGTGGCTCAGCGAAATGTTGAGTGGCATCGAGCATCAGTTGCGCCAGCCCTTCACTGCGCTGGTTGACGTTATCGCCATCGTCCAGCTCCAGCCCCAACCGCCGTGCCAATGAAGAGCGAACCGAACCGACGTTCAACTGCTCCCCCTCAATCGCCGACGAGGTCACGATGTTCTGCAGCAGCGCATCCAGCTCGCTTTGCGCACTCAGCGAACTCCCCACCGAACGGGCCATGCCCATGAGTTGGCCCAGCGCCCGAACGCACTCGCGCAGCAGTGGTGACAAACGCTCGGCTTGCCAGTTGAAGTTCGGCCAATCAGGCTGCTGCCAGATCCAGTGAGGCGCCATAAATGCAGTGCTCTTGAGTGAGTGAGCCGAATAAAAATGCTATTCGGCTCATTTGGTGAGCCGAATATGACGCCTATTCGGCTCACCGTCCACAGTATCGCCGTGATACTCGCCGCAAATCGCGAAGCCTGCGATTGTCAATAAACCGCCAACTGGCTACCCTTCGCGCCTCTACGACCCCATAGTCACGGGTCTTTCAGACGAAACGCAGTTTTTGCATCTGTAACGCGCCGAGGATCGGGCGCAAGGTTTCGTCAGGCATGGCAGGAGGCGTCACATGCGTTCATTTCTTCTAGTGCTGATGGGGTTGGCCTGCGCGGCTGTGGTCTGGGCCGAGCCGTCGGCCGAGTTGTCGGAACCGGTGGGCGGTTGGCGTTACTCCGGCCTGCTCGATCGCAGCGAAAACCCGCAAGTCGCCTATCCCACGCCGCCCATCGACCGTGGCGTGCAGCGCAATCGCACGATGATCGAAGGTCAGCTCAAGGCGATCGGAACGCAACGCGGGCCGCACACGCTGGCGGTCAATGGCAATCCTCTGAATTTGTACACCGACGACCAAGGGCGTTTTGCCCGGCCGTATGCGTTCGGCGCCGGTTCCAACAGCGTCGAAGTGCGCAGTGCCGAAGGCCAGTCGCTCAAGCGCGTTCAATTCTATGAAGCCAACAACCTGCGCACCCCGGCGCGGATCCGCGTCGTGCTGGGTTGGGACGACCCGAAAGCCGAACTCGACCTGCACATCATTACGCCTGACGGCCAGCACGCGTTTTTCGCCCACACGGCGTTGACCAATGGCGGCGGTCTGGACCCGGATGGCGTCGACGGCCCCGGCCCGGAAATGTTCACCATGACCGCGCCGATGCATGGCACCTATCTGGTTTACGTGAACTATTGGGGCAACTTCGGCAGCGAAGGCTATAACTTCGATGAGACCGGCAACCAGAACGAGGTGATCACCTCGCAGATCAACCTGGTGCTCAACGAAAACACCGTCGACGAAAAACGCGAGACCTTCATCGTGCCGCTGCGCGCGATCGGTGACCTGCTGCTGGTCAAGACTTTCAACTATTGAACATCCCGCACCACGGATGAATTGGGTTTTGTTAATGAGCGATAACACTGTATCCCCGGCTGCCAAACCTTCTCGTCGCTGGCCAGTCGTGCTGATCGGGTTGTGCCTGGTGGCCGGCGTCGCGGGCGGGTTGGGCTGGTTGCTGCACAAACCCAAGGCGCCTCCAGCGGAACTGGCCAGTGACAAACTGGGCATGAGCCGCCCGGACGGTCTGCTGGAAACCCACTCCTTGAGCCAATTGCCCAAGGACTTGCTGGCCGTGCCGTTCCTCAAGGAAACCCTGACCGAGGATTTCGTCTTCTATTACGAAACCCATGCGGATCGCCTCGGCTTGATCGGCAGCCTGCGGCGGATCATTTACGAACATGACCTGAAGTTGCAGGACAGCCTGATCGAGCAGCTTTTCGATCAACCGGCGGACGTGGCGCTGTGGCGTGGGGCGGATGGTCGCCTGAAAGACTTTTTGTTGGTGATGGATCGCGGCGGTCTGGCCAAAGTGCTGGAGCCGTTGGCGAAAGTCGCGCTGGATGATACGCAGCTGAGCAAAGTTGGCGATGTGAAAGTCGGTGCCGACGATGTGGCGCTCTACCAACTGAGCTACAACGCCAGCAAGGCGCTGCTGTTCGCCTCCCATGGCGACAAACTGGTGGTGCTGTCCAATCCGTCGAAACTCTACGATGCGGAAAGTGGTTCTTTAGCAGAGCCAGGCAGCGTCTCGAGCAAAGCCATCGCGGCACTGCTCAACGGCGACAAACTGTTCCCCGAAGCCTTCGGCCTGCCACCGCGAGCCCCCGAGGTGAAGCAACGCCTGTCGGTCAATTCCAGTGTATTGGCCATGGGTTACCAGCGTTTCATCCCGAATTTCGCCGGTCTGCGCTTCGACATGGACGACAAGGGCTGGCACAGCTTTCTCGCCATGGATGAACTGGAGAACCAACCGGACTTCGATTTCAAACCGATCTGGCAAGCCATGCCGATGGGCGCCAGCGCCTGTGTCGCCTTGCCGCTCGCCGCCGAACAGCAGAAACCCTTGCTGGTAAAACTCGGTGCCGATGAAAAAGTGGCCCAGGCCCTGACCGAACGCATGGCCGGCGCCGCCGGCCTGTGCTGGTACGCCGACTCGCGGTTGTACACGCCGTTGCTGGTGGCCAGCCTGAACGACAAGGGCAGCGCCAAACTCGACGGCGACCTGGGCACGCTGTTCGGCTCGATGGTCGGCGCTTATGAAGGCAACGTCGAAGAGCACGCGTTCCCGGTGGTCGAGAAACAGGAGGGTGAAACCCATCAATGGCAACGTCAGGTCAGCTCCAACTTCGGCCCGTACAAAGCCAAGGACGCCGAGAACCCGGACGCGATCACCGGCAAGGCGTTCATGAAAGTGAGCCTGGCGCGGCATGGTCCGACATTGCTGTTTTCTCTCGACGACAAATTGGTCGACAAGGCCCTCGGCACCCTCGATAAACGCTTCCCGCCCATGGCCGATGTGGTGCCCAAGGACCTGCTGATGCCGGTCTACTTCGGTCCGGATTCCATGGCGCAGTTGATGCAACAGGAAACCCTCGACAGCCTGCCGCAAGACATGGAACCGGTGTTCTACAACGCCGCGCAAACCTACCTGATTCCCAAACTGCGCAAACTCGGTGGTTACGGCAAATACGCGCTGACCTTGCCCGAAGGCAGCGAGCCCGACGGCCATTGGCAGTGGCTGCCGCTGGAATGGAAAGCCCTGTGACCGCACTCATCCGAGGCCTCGGCCTGCTGGCGATGCTGCTCGGCAGTCGGGCATTTGCCACCGAGGCACCGCCGCTTGATGTGCAGCAATCCCAGGTGTTCCGCGCCTGGTTCGTGCGCATCGCCCAGGAGCAATTGACCCAAGGCCCGAGCCCGCGCTGGTATCAACAGGATTGCGCCGGCCTGGTGCGTTTTGCCGCCAACGAAGCGCTGAAGGTCCATGACGAAAAATGGCTGCGCAGCAACGGCCTGTCCAATCGCTACCTGCCGCCGGAACTGCAACTGAGCGACGCCCAACGCGGCCTCGCCCAGCAATGGCAGCAGGGCGGCGGCAAGGTCGGGCCGTACGTCAACGCGATCAAACTGATTCAGTTCAACAGTCATTTGGTTGGCCGCGACCTGGCGCAGGCCCGCCCCGGCGACCTGATGTTTTTCGATCAGGGCGACGACCAGCACCTGATGATCTGGATGGGCCGCTACATCGCCTATCACACCGGCACCAACACCCCCACCGACAACGGCATGCGTTCCGCGAGCCTGCAGCAACTCATGACATGGAAGGACACCCGATGGATACCCGACGCAGCCAACCCCAACTTCATCGGCGTCTATCGACTGAATTTTCTCTCCCAATGATCGGTGCCCGCATGCTGCGTTTTCTATCTGTGCTGTTGGTATTGGTGCTGCCTTTTTCGGTGGTCAACGCCGAGGACACCGTCGAGCCAAGCGGCTACACGCCGGTGGCCGGTGAAAGTTTTTTCCTGCTGGCCGACAGCAGTTTTGCCAGCGACGAACAGGCAATGGTGCGCCTCGAAGCGCCGGGCCGTGACTACCGGCGCTTTCGCATGGAGCCTTACGGCGGCGCGGACATTCGCGTGTATCGCATCGACAAACCGCTGGATTTCCTCAAGCGCCAGAAGAACCTGCACCGCGTGGTCAGTGACGGCCAGTTCAAGGGCGAAGGCCTGTCGAATACGCTCGCGTATCTGTGGGACAACTGGTATCGCAAATCCCGTCGGGTGATGCAGCGAGCGTTTTCCTACGAGTCGCGTAAACAAGTCACCGAGGAAGTGCCGGAACTGAAGATGGGCACTGCCATCGCCGCACCAACGCCCTACGACGCACAGCCGCAATTCGCCTTGATTCCGGGCCTGCCGGTGGTCAGTCAATTCCGTTATCCACTGTGGGAAGCCAAGCCGATCCAGCCGCCCGCCGGCGTAAACCTGGCCGGTTCTTCCAGCGAGTTTGTCAGCGTTGCACCGGGCAACGTGTACATCCCGTTGGGCAACCTGAAACCAGGTCTGTACCTGGTGGAAGCACTGATCGGTAAGTACCGGGCGACAACCATGGTTTTCGTCTCCAACACCGTGGCCGTGAGCAAGATTGCCGGTGATGAACTGGTGGTCTGGGCCGCGCGCAAACACCAAGGCAGTTCGGTGCCGAAGGTCAATGTGCTGTGGACCGATGGCCTCGGCGTGATGAGCAGTGGTGCTACCGACACCGATGGTTTGCTGCGCCTGAAACACGTCAGCCCCGAGCGTTCGTTCGTGATTGGCGAGGATGAAGAGGGCGGGGTTTTTGTCTCCGAAAACTTCTATTACGACAGCGAAATCTACGACACCAAACTCTATGCCTTCACCGATCGGCCGCTGTATCGGCCGGGGGATTGGGTGTCGCTGAAAATCGTCGGTCGCGAGTTCAAGAATGCCCGTGATTCGGTGTTGCCGACCGCTGCCGACGTCAACGTGACCGTGCTCGACGCCACTGGCACCGCACTGCAATCGCTGGCGCTGAAACTCGACTCCAAGGCTGGCACACAAGGCCGTTTCCAGTTGCCGGACAACGCGGTGGCGGGCGGCTATGAGTTGCGTTTCAGTTACAAGGATCAGGCCTACAGCAGCGCGTTCCGCGTTGCCGAATACATCAAGCCGCACTTCGAAATTTCGCTGAACCTGGCCAAGCAGGATTACCGCACGGGCGAGCCGGTCAAGGGCAGCCTGGTGTTGCTGTACCCGGACGGTAAGCCGGTGGCGAACGCCAAGTTGAGCCTGAGCCTGCGTGCCCAGCAACTGTCGATGGTCGACAACGAGCTGCAATACCTCGGGCAGTTCCCGGTGGAGCTGACCAGCACGGAACTGACCACCGATGCCAAGGGCAACGCAACGCTTGACCTGCCGGCCGCCGACAAACCGAGTCGCTACATGCTCACGGTGTTTGCCAGCGATGGCGCGGCGTATCGGGTCAAGACCACCAAGGAAATCCTCATCGACCGTGGTGCCGCGAATTTCCGTCTGAGCGCGCCGCAACGGTTCAGCGCCGTGGGCGATAAGGTTGCGTTCAGCTACGCCAACGAAGGTGGCAGCGAGCCGGTTACGCCGAGCAGCTATGGCTGGGTTCGACTGGAAGACCAGACGACGGGCGAGGGCAAACTCGCGGCGACAGATAAAGGCTTCACCCTGGCCTTCGAGCGGCCGGGCACTTACAACCTGACGCTGAAGGATGATCACGGTCGAGCGCTGGGTGCGACCGGCCATTCGGTCACCGGCGACGGCGTCAAAGCCGTGCCGGGCACCGTGGAAATCGTCCTCGATAAACCCGAGTACAAGGCCGGCGATGAAGCCCTCGCGCTGATCACTTTTCCCGAGCCGGTCAGCGATGCATTGCTGTCGCTGGAACGGGATAAAGTCGAGGCCACCGCGCTGCTGTCCAAGGGCGGCGACTGGCTGACGATGGAAAAACTCAGCGAGACTCAATACCGCGCTCGCATTCCGGTGAAAGACAGCTTCGCGCCGAACCTGACCTTCTCCGTGCTCTACACCAAGGGCGGTCAGTACAGCTTCCAGAACGCCGGCATCAAGGTGATCGCTCCGCAGATCGACGTGGCCATTGCCACCGACAAAGAGGCGTACCAGCCGGGCGATACCGTGTCGGTTGACCTGACCACCCAGTTCGCCGGCAAGCCGATCCCGGCGCACCTGACGGTCAGCGTGGTCGACGAAATGGTCTACGCGCTGCAACCGGAAGTCGCACCGACCATCGACCAGTTTTTCTACCATCCACGCCGCAACAACGTGCGCACCAGCGCCAGTCTCTCGTTCATCAGCTACGACGTGGCGTTACCGGGCAGCCCAGGCGCGCCGGGCAAAGCCAATCGCAGTGAGCGCGGCGTGAAAGTGCTGGAGCGGCCGCGTCGCGAAGACGTCGACACCGCGGCATGGCAGCCTGAACTGGTGACCGACGCCAACGGCAAAACCCGCTTCACCTTCAAGATGCCCGACTCGCTGACCCGCTGGCGCATCACCGCCCGCGCCATCGCCGATGACGGTCAGGTCGGGCAGAAGAAGCAATTCGTTCGCTCGGAAAAACCGCTGTACCTGAAGTGGAGCGGCCCGACCAAATTCCGTGCGGGCGACAAACCCGATCTCGGTGTGTTCGCTTTCAGTCAGTCCGAAACGCCGGTGAAAGCCGAGCTGGTGACTCACTACGCGGGCGCCGAGCAACGGGTGCCGGTGACGCTGAACAACGGCATCAACTACCTCGCACTGCCGGGATTCGCGCTGACCAATGGCGAGTGGACCGCCGAGCTGGTGCAGGACGGCAAAACGGCTGACGCCTTGGCCGTGCGCCTGACCGCGACCGGTGACGGTTGGCAAGTGACCCAGAGCCAAAACCTGGACGTGGCCAGCGGTGATACGCCGCTGACGTTGCCGGCGGATGCCAGGGACATTCGCCTGCGTCTGGATGACAGTCCGCAAGCGTTGTTCCGCTCGGCACTGGATGATTTGCTGAGCTATCCGTACGGCGGCGTCGAACAAACCGCCAGTCGTTTGCTGCCGTTGAGCATCGCGTATCCGACGTTGTCGTCGAATCCGCAGATCCGCGATCGCCTGCGCCTGATCATGCAGAACAGTCGTCTGCGGTTGGTGCAAATGGCCGGGCCGTCGGCGAGTTTCACCTGGTGGGGCATGGACGGCGAGCCGGACGCATTCCTCACCGCTTACGCCTATTTCGCCGACTGGCACGCCAGCAAAGCACTGCAACTGAGCCTGCCGCCGGAGCATTGGCAGCGGGTGCTGGAGGTGTACTCAAAACAGGCCAAAAATACACCGCTGTTGCAACGAGCATTGATTCTGTCGTTCGCCAAACAGATGCAATTGCCGGTCAATACCCTGCTCAGCGGTTTGATGGATGACCTGGCGAAAGCAGGCGAGGGTAATGCCGCGAATCTGATGGAGGACGGTGAAGACAGTATGGTCATGAGCGATCCGGATTCGGCGTTGGGTCTGGCGGCGGCGCGTGCGTTGACGGCTTCGTTGGCTCATCAGTCCAAAGTGACTTTGCCGGAGGCCTTCAACCGTCAATTGCCCGATGCGCAGCAACGTTTGGCCGTCAGTTCTCAGCCGTTCGCCGAAGCGTTGAACCTGTCGCTGCAAACCTTCGATCAGGCTCGCGCGACAGCGTTGTTGCAGCGTCTGCTGCCCCAGCAATCGACGCTGGAGCGCGCCTTGGCGCTGACCTGGCTGCAACGCAGCATCGAACAGGCTTCGCCGACCATCGCCCTGGCACCGGGTGAAGGCTGGAAGAAACAGTGCGGTGATACCGGCGAGACGTATTGGACGTGGCAGGGCGTGACGCCTGTACCGGCAGCCTTGTCGCTGGCGGGGACGCAAGAACGCCCGCTTCGCGCCGCGCTGAGCTACCAGACCCAGCAACCGCCAGTCGAACCAATGGCTGTGACCATCACCCGACGCCTGTCGCGTCTGGTGCCGGGTGACGAAGCGTTCACCTTCAAACTCGAAGCGGTCGGCAGCAAGCCGTTGTCCAGCGACAGCCTCTATCTGGATGAAGTGATCATCACCAGCAAAGCGGCGAAACCGCTGCGTTACGGCATGCTCGAAGTGCCGCTGCCACCGGGTGCCGACGTCGAGCGCACCACCTGGGGCATCAAACTCATGGGCAAGGCTGGCACCGAACCGACGGCGCTGGAGAAGGCCCGCTTCGAACCGGGGCAAATGGCTTATGCGATACCAGTAGATGCCTTGAGCGGCGAATTGCGCCTGCGGCATCTGGTGCGCTTCTCGCAGAAAGGTCAGTTCAACGTGCCGCCAGTGCGCTTCACTCAGGTCTACGCGCCACAGCACCAGGCTCAGGAACAGAAACCGGCCTTGGGCCAGGTCACGGTCAACTGACATGACCCGGCCTCTGGTCTGGTTGCTGCTGTGCTTGATCCCTGCGCTGGCCTCAGCGCAGGACGAGCCGTTGCGCCTGGGCTTCAAGGGTGAACTGATTGCCTTGAGTCGGACTCAGGTGATGTCTCGCGAGCCATTGCCTGCCGATTTGCAGACGCCGTTGGGCAGTCTGTGGAAGTTGTTCGTCTATGGCTGGCTGGTGGATACCGGTGCACGTGAGCCGGCGTATGAGTGTCGCGGGCAGTCGAAAGAGGAAGTTTATTGCTGCACCGCGGGCGGCAAGATTGAGCGCGATCAGGCATTGGTGAAGTCTTGCGGGTTGTACTTTGAGCCGGCACGGTTGGGCATTGCTGAGGCTGATTGGCGTCGGTATTGGCAGGCGGGACAGGCGCCGGAATGGCTGCTGAACTTGCCGTCGCTGCAGCCTGCTACGCGAGTTTCCGTGGCCGAGTTGCTCAAGGTGTTGGCCGTGATGCCGGCGCAGGAGCAGGCGCGGCGGGTGCTGCTGGATGTCGTGTTGAATGCGGCCGACGGTAATGTCGTGGGAGAACTCGGTGGCCGGCTGCGCGTGAAAACCTGGAGCTGGTTGGACGATCAGGATCCTTCGGCGCGTCAGGGTGGATTTGCCGGCTGGGCGGCGGACGGTACGCCGATCTGGGCCGGTGGGCGGGGGACCAGTCAAATGGTGCTTCGTCATTACGGTGCGGCGTTGGCTTCGGTGTTGCCGGTTGATTGGCCTTTGGATGCGGGACGCTGTGTCGAGGTCGGACTGTTTTCACGCTATCCGATTGGACGTGTTTTGGCGGGGGATCGTGTTGTTTCTTCCGGACCGATGCAGGGCGACTACCGCGTCGAATTCACCAACGGCAACCAACTCGATATCCACAGCGACGGTGAGCTGTTTTTGGTGCAGGACAAATTAGTCGCCCGCCTGGACCGCGAAGAGTACGTTGCACGCGTCCTCCAGCGCGAAGCCAAATCCGAACCCGTCGAAGCCGCCAAAGCACTGGCCGTCGCCATCCGCACCTACCTTCTGCAAAACGCCAGCCGCAACGGCGACTGCCTGAGCATCGACGACAGCAGCAGCCGTCAACGCGTCGCCCCACGTCCAGCCTCCGCCGAATCACGCAACATCGCCGCGTGGACCAGCGACCTGGTCCTGGCCGGCAGCACCGTTACCTACCACTCCGACCAACCCGGTCCGGACAAACTCTCCTGGCAGCACGCCGTCGAACAAGCCAGCGCCGGCCAACGCTACGACGCCATTCTGCTGCACGCCTACCCACGCGCCAGCCTCAGCCGCTGGGACAACCCGGTCGCCTCCTGCGAAGCACTGCCCGCCGCCCAGGACTGGCTGCAAACCCAACGCCGCGGTTGGCGCCAACGCCTCGAAGCCGAAACCGGCTACAACGAAGTCAGCACCTTCGCCGTCTGCCGTCTGGCCTTCGGCCGCCCCTACGTCGACCGCGAACGCCAACGCCTCTACGTGCGCGGCGTGCTGTCGCTGCAAGACCGCCTCGACCTGACCCACGAATACCTGCACCTGGCCTTCGAAGCACACCCCAACGGCCAGGACGAAACCTACATCGAAGGGCTCGCCCGCCACCTCTTGCTGGAATAGGCCATGAAACTCCGTTATCCACAGGTCATCCTGTTCCTCTGCACCGTTTGCACATGGCCGACGACGTACGCCGCCGTCAACCTTGATACCCCTGTCGGTGGCTGGCGTACCGGCGCGGTCGAGGGCGAAGGCGAAAATTTCCGCCAGACCGTCAACTACCCGGCTTCATCGGTAAACACACCGGCAGGACAAGCCAACACCGCGCGCATCTCCGGACAGATCAAAACCACACCCAAGTCCACAGTGCCCGGCCGCTTGATCGTCAACGGCGTGAGCATGCCGCTGAAAGTCGACCCCGCCGGCCGCTTCGACCGCCCGTTCTCATTCCCGAACGGCAGCAACAGCGTCGAAGTGCGCAGCCCCGATGGCCAACAACGGCATCGCACGCAATTCCTCAATGCTAGCGGCGGCGCGACCCCGGCCAAATTGCGAGTGCTGCTGTCCTGGGACAGTGACAACACCGACCTGGATCTGCACCTCATCACCCCGGATGGCGTCCACATCTGGTACGGCGACCGCGTCGCGCCGAATGGTGCGGCATTGGATGTTGACGTGACTACCGGGTATGGCCCGGAAATCTTCGCCATGCCTGCGCCGATAAAAGGCCAATACCTCGTTTATGTGAACTACTTTGGCGGTGGGTATCGGAGTGATGAGGAAGGGCAGAAGGATGCGGTTCAACCGCTGACGACCGCGCAGGTGACGGTGATTACGGAGGAGGGGACACCGAATGAAAAGATGGAGACGTTCCTGGTGCCGATGAGGGCGGTGGGGGAGTTGACGTTGGTTAAGGGGTTTAGTTATCCGTGAGCGGGAATTGTCGCAGCGGCACCGCCACTAATCGCACTTGATTTGTCGTAGCAGTCCTGCAACTAATCGAATTAGTCAGCAGGCAGATGAACGATCCGGTCCTGTGCATCTTGGTATACGACTTCACGCTCGCGCTTTCCGATAGCAACCACGAAAACAACGACCTCGTGATCCAGAACCTGATAGATCAGTCGGTAGCCGGCGCTTCGGAGTTTCAACTTGTAGCAATCCGGCAGTTGACGAAGCCGATTGGCTTCAATGCGAGGATTCTCGAGTACTTCAGCAAGTTTCTTCTTGAACTATTAACGCAACGTGTCGCCCAGTTTGTTCCACTCTTTCAGTGCGCGACGATCAAATTCAAGACTATAGGTCATCCAGACTTACCTTGACTCGCTGAGGAGCGGCAAGACGTTCGTTGACCACAGCGATGAGAGCTTCATCCTCTTCGCTGAGTAATGCAGCTTTGAAAGGCAGCTTGCCGCGCTCTGCGACGTATTGAAGGGTTTGGCGAAGCAGCTCGGAAGGCGTTACCCCGAGTTTTTCCAGCTCGGCAAATGAGCGCTGCTTCAGGTCATCGTCGATGCGGATGTTGATGGAAGCCATGATGAGATACCTGTAATGACGTTTGTCGTTACGCTAGCAATCGCTCACCTTGAACGGCAACCCCGAACTCAGAGTTTTCAGACGATGGATATGGTTTCTTCCAGGCATTAAAAAGCCGGCTTGTGGCCGGCTTCTCGGGGACTGGCTTGGTTCATTTTTGGTAAACCGCGCCAGCCTTCAAAACGTACACCCGGATCTTGCGTCCGGCTGTGGGACTTGGCGAGAAAGTGATCTGCCTTGTCGGTGCGATCTGAGCCTTGGGAAGGGTCGATGCGCAAATGTGGGGCGCAGCATACTGATTTTTTTGAGGAATTCCCAGCTTGGTGTGTGCAATAGAGCCATTGGGTTGCTTTGGACTGAACGCAAACCGGGGTTCTGATGGTGAATGTTCCATCGCCATCGCGGGCAAGCCCGCTCCCACAGGGTCTGTGCGATGCCCGTGAGAGGGGGTTGTCCGGGTAGAAAGCGTTGTGGTGCTACAGGAACGGGATGGCTGGTCTGCGTTTGTTGAGGGTTGACCACCAGAATACCCAGCCCAATACCCTGATGTTTTGTTCTTCGATTTGTGCGGCTCTGAAGATTTCATCCGGGTATTCGGCGCTGTTGTGGCTGCGCATGCGTATTGCGTTGCCCGGTACTCGATGCAGGTATTTGATCCGCAGCATCCCGTCGTGCTCGATCGCGTAAATTTCCCCATCGACAATTTGCGTAAGCCCGCGGTCGATGGCGACGATGGAGCCGTCATCAATCTTTTCGGTCATGCTGTTGCCAATCATACGGGTGCAGATGGCGTCGGCGTGGTTGATTTCCAGGGAGTCGAGATCGCTACGCGGCAAGCGTATGGATTGGCCGGGGTCTTTGATGACGTGGGTTTTGTGGGAACCGGGTGTGATGACTGTTTCTTTGTAGAAGGGCAATTCGACATCGGTTGGCTCGATTACCCGGTAGGTGCCACGGATCGCCTGAGCGTCGAAAGTGGCTCCGGACTCGTCGCACAAACGCAGATCGCTGGCGTTTTTCGGGCCTTCGCCGATCTTCAGCCACTCGCTGTTCACGGACAGTCTTCTCGCGACCTGTTCCATGCGGTAGTGAGGTACGCCGCGGGTGTACCAGTTGTGGACGTTTTGTGGTTTGTTGATCTTCAGGAATTCGGCAAATGCCGTCGTCGTGATATTCGCCTCTTCGAGGAGCATTTTGAATCGCGCACCGCAGGTTTTGTTCTTCTTCATAAACACGAGTCTACCCGCGCGGCATAAGGCTTTGATTCAACGAAACGTTCAAATTTCGAGGGATATTTGAGTCCGGATGTAAGACGCATTTGGTGAAAATTAAACAAGAAAAAACCGATGCGGCGTGCGGTTCAACCTGCCGTTCAAGGCGCTTTATAAGCGCCCACAAAAAACCCCGGATCAACCGGGGTTTTTCTTGAAGCTTGCCGCTAGAAGCTTGTAGCTGCTTCTCAGCCTTTATAGGCAGCAACCGACTTCATGATCTCGGTGCGAGCGGCTTCTGCGTCGCCCCAACCTTCGATCTTCACCCATTTGCCTTTTTCGAGGTCTTTGTAGTTCTCGAAGAAGTGCTTGATCTGTTCCAGCAGCAGCGGCGGCAGATCGGTGTATTCCTTCACGTCGACGTACAGCTGGGACAGCTTGTCGTGTGGGACTGCGATGACTTTGGCATCGCCGCCGCCGTCGTCGGTCATGTGCAGGATGCCGACCGGACGAGCGCGGATCACCGAGCCTGGCGCAACCGGGTAAGGGGTCACGACCAGCACGTCGAGGGGATCACCGTCGTCAGCCAGGGTGTTCGGGATGAAACCGTAGTTGGCCGGGTAGAACATCGGGGTGGCCATGAAACGGTCAACGAACAGGCAATCGCTGTCTTTGTCGATTTCGTATTTGATCGGCGCGTGGTTGGCCGGGATCTCGATCGCGACGTAGATGTCGTTCGGCAGGTCTTTGCCAGCCGGAATCTTGCTGTAGCTCATTGGGCGGTGCCCCCGTTAGTTGACCAAAAACACTTGGCCGGATTGACCAAAAAGTGGCGGCGATTATAGGCATATTCCGCCGATGACGCCATGGACTAGAGGTCGTAGAGACCTTAGTCGTGTGCCTGATAGACCGGGTCTTCGGCGAGAAGTTGCTGCAATCGGGCCAACGGATCCTGGCGATAAAACAGCTTCAGCTGCTCGTAGACCTGAGGATACGCCTCGTGCAGCAAATCCGGGGCGCTGAAGAAGTATTCGCTGGTGACTGCAAAAAACTCGGCGGGGTTTTCCGCCGCGTAGGGATCGATGGCGGTTTCGGCGTCTGGATTACGCTCCAGTTGCCGGTCGAGGTCGTCGTAGGCCTCTTGCATGACCCTGGCCCAGTCGCTGACTCGCATGTCGGCGTGCAGCGGCGGCAGGCCGTTGGCGTCGCCGTTGAGCATGTCGAGTTTGTGCGCGAGTTCGTGGATCACCAGGTTGTAGCCTTCCCAGCCACCGCTGGCCATCACACCGGGCCAGGCGAGGATGATCGGGCCTTGTTGCCAGGCTTCGCCACTGTGTTCGCCGTCCCACTCGTGCTCGACGCCGCTGGCGTCGCGATGGCGCTGGGGGCTGAGGAAGTCATCGGGGTAGAGGACGATTTCGTGGAAACCCTGATACCAGTTCAGATCGCCCAGATGCAGCAACGGCAATTGTGCCTGTGCGGCGAGCAGCAGGCGTTGCTCCTGGTGGAGTTCAACGCCGCGTAGGGCGGTCAGGTGTTTGTCTTGCAGAAACAGCACGCTGGCTTCGCGTAACCACTGGTCTTCGGCATCGCTGATACCGTCGAGAAAACTCAAGTGATGGCGCACCCGCTGCCACATGTCGTCGGCAATCGGGTGCTTGGCCAAGGTGCGCTGGCGTCGCCAGGCGCTAAGGGACCACATCGTGAATCAGCGCGGATGAGCTTTTGACGCGGCGTTGCCGAAGCGGCTGCGGACGACGCCGATGATCATCGGTACCAGCGACAGCAGGATGATGCCAACCACCAGCAACGACAGGTTTTGCTTGATGAACGGTACGTTGCCGAAGAAGTAACCGAGGGTCACCAAGCCGCCGACCCACAGAATGGTGCCTAGGACGCTGAAGCCAAAGAACCGCGGATATGGCATTTTCGCCACGCCGGCAACGAACGGTGCAAAGGTGCGGATGATCGGCAGGAAACGCGCGAGGGTCACGGTTTTGCCGCCATGCTTGTCGTAGAAGTCGTGGGTTTGCTGCAGGTAGTCGCGGCGGAAGATTTTCGAATTCGGGTTGCTGAAGAGTTTTTCGCCCGCCGTTCGTCCGATCACGTAGTTGGTGCTGTCGCCGAGAATCGCCGCCAGCATCAGCAGGCCGCCCAGCAGCACCGGGTCCATGCCGCCGCCGGCCGCTACGGCGCCCGCGATAAACAGGAGGGAATCGCCCGGCAGGAATGGCATCACCACCAGGCCGGTTTCGCAGAAGATCACCAGGAACAGAATGGCGTAGATCCATGGCCCGTAGTTGTTCACCAGCAAGTCGAGGTAAACATCGAGATGCAGGATAAGGTCGAGCGGGTTGAAATCCATGGGGGGCACCTGTGGTGATGGCCCGACTCAGCAGGCCGTGCGGATGACTTCATATAAGACTACAGACGGATGTAGTTTTTCTTACAAGTCGGGACGATCGGCATTATACGGGCTGAAACGTGAAAAGCGCGCCGAGTTTGTAGCGGGGGATTTCGCACAAAACTGCAGGAGCGAGCTTGCTCGCGATGCATCTGAGAACGCAGCGGGGTGCCAGGCTTGCAGCGATATCGTTGGCGAACATCGCGAGTGAGCTCGCTCCTACAGTTATGCGGTGTGGTCAGAGTTCGTCGCTGATCGGCAGTACGTAGTTCTTGAACTCCGTGTCTTCCTTGAACCCGATGGATTCGTAGGTTTTTTGCGCGACTTCGTTGTTGCTGCTGGTGGAAACGCGCATGCGCACGGCATTGGTTTCCTTGGCCATTTTCTTCGCGGTGCGAATCAGATTGTCGGCCACCAACTGGCGGCGGGCCTCTTCGGCGACGTAAATGTCGTTGAGGATCCACACGCGTTTGAGCGAAAGCGAGGAAAAGCTCGGGTACAACTGACAGAAACCCATCAACTTGTTGCTGTCGTCATCGGCCAGGGCCAGGTAAATCACCGATTCCTTACGACGCAGGCGTTTCTCGAGGAATGCCCGGGACGAGTCCGGATACGGCAGAGAGCCATAAAACTCGCGATATTTGACGAACAACGGGGTCAGCAGGTCCAGGTGTTCGAGGGTCGCTTGAATAATCCGCATGGTTGGTCTCGTCTTCAAGTGGCTGTCTTGCAGGGTGACGGCGACGGGAAACTCTGGCGGCCGTGCATCGATCCTGCCTGAAACCGGAACAGAAACGCAATGCGGAAACGGTTCAGGAATTCGGCGGACTCAGTAGGAAATTACCTTTCAAATCCGCCCCTGCGTCCGACTCCAGCGTCTGAACCTGGGCTTCGTCCTTCAAATTGACCCCGGACAGCTGCCGCCGGCACGCCTCGCGCATCAAATAAAGCAAACGGTGTGCCGCCATGCCATAACTCAGGCCTTCGAGGCGGACATTCGAGATGCAGTTGCGATAGGCATCCGTGAGTCCGACCTTGGGATTGTAGGTGAAATATAAACCCAGACTATCAGGAGAGCTGAGGCCTGGGCGTTCACCGATCAGGATCACCACCATTTTTGCGCCGAGCAGTTCGCCGATCTCGTCGGCCACGGCGACTCGGCCCTGTTCCACCAACACCACCGGTGAGACGGACCAACCTTCCGTCACAATCTGTTCTTCCATTCGCGCCAAAAACGGCAGGGTATGGCGATGAACGGCCAGCGCCGACAAACCATCGGCGACCACGATGGCCAGATCCACCCCGCCAGGATGAGTCAGCGCATAATCGCGTAGCACCTGCGCCGACTCATGACTCAACTTGCGCCCCAAATCGGGGCGTTGCAGATAACTGTCCCGATCCTTGGCCGCGCTGTGCAGCAGCAAACTCTCGCGCCCGCCCTCGGCCAATTGCGCGCTAAGCCCAACGTGATCGAACGGCAAGTGCACCGCATCCCGCGCCTGGGCATGGGCGTATTGGAAATCCAGTTGCGCACGGGTCGGCATGCTGGTGCCGGTACGACCGAGGGCAATCCGCGCCGGGGTCAGGCGGCGCAGCTCCAGCAATGGGTTCTGCGGATCGACGGGAGGTTTTTCCATTTCAATACTCATCCCAGTTGCGCCATGGCTTGGCGGAAGGCCGGTGGCAGGCTGTTGCCGAAGTGAACTTTGCCATCGGCCTGGGTGAAGATGCCCATTCTGGCCAGCCATTGTTCAAACTCGGGTGCCGGTTTCAGGCCCAGGGTCTGTCGCGCATAAAGGGCGTCATGGAACGAAGTGGTCTGGTAATTGAGCATGATGTCGTCGGAGCCGGGAATGCCCATGATGAAGTTGATCCCGGCCACGCCCAGCAGGGTCAGCAGGGTGTCCATGTCGTCCTGGTCGGCTTCGGCGTGGTTGGTGTAGCAGATGTCGCAGCCCATTGGTACGCCCAGCAACTTGCCGCAGAAGTGGTCTTCGAGGCCGGCGCGGATGATCTGTTTACCGTTGTAGAGGTATTCCGGGCCGATGAATCCTACGACGGTATTCACCAGGAACGGCTTGAAATGTCGCGCCACCGCGTAGGCACGGGTTTCGCAGGTCTGTTGATCGAGGCCGTGATGGGCATTGGCTGACAGGGCACTGCCCTGACCGGTCTCGAAATACATCAGGTTCTGGCCCAGCGTGCCGCGATTCAGGCTCAAACCGGCGTCATAGCCTTCCTGCAGGACGTTCAGGTTGATGCCGAAACTGGCATTGGCCGCTTCGGTACCGGCAATCGATTGAAACACCAGGTCCAGCGGCACACCGCGATTGATCGCTTCGATCGACGTGGTGACGTGGGTTAATACGCAGGCCTGTGTAGGAATTTCGTAGCGCTGGATGATTGCATCGAGCATTTCCAGCATCGCGCAGATCGAAGCAATGCTGTCGGTGGCCGGGTTGATGCCGATCATCGCGTCGCCGTTGCCGTACATCAAACCGTCGAGAATGCTCGCGGCGATGCCGGCCGGCTGGTCGGTGGGGTGGTTGGGTTGCAGGCGTGTCGACAGTCGACCGCGCAGGCCCAGCGTGCCGCGAAACTTTGTGACCACGCGGATTTTTTGCGCCACCAGCACCAAGTCCTGCACGCGCATGAGCTTGGACACGGCGGCGACCATTTCCGGGGTCAGTCCGGGGGCGAGGGCGCGCAGGCTGTGTTCGTCCGCCGCATCGCTGAGCAGCCAGTCGCGGAAACCGCCGACGGTGAGGTGGCTGACCACCGCAAAGGCTTGCTTGTCGTGAGTGTCGATGATCAGCCGGGTGACTTCATCGGTCTCGTAGGGAATCAGCACTTCCTGCAGGAAATGAGTCAGCGGGATGTCAGCCAGGGCCATCTGCGCGGCCACGCGCTCGCCATCGTTGAGGGCGGCGACACCGGCCAGGAAGTCCCCGGAGCGCGCCGGGCTGGCCTTGGCCAATACTTCCTTGAGGCTCTCGAAGCGGTAGGTCTGGCCACCGACGGTATGTGAAAAACGTGCCATTTCTGTCTCCGTTTCAAATAGGAAGGTGCGCTGCCCAGTGCTGGCGATTCCTCAGAATGCCACGCCCTGTGTCATCAACGCACTTCAATGCAACACACTCAGGCCGTCGCCTTGATGCCGTTCGGCGCAAGGGACTCGGGCAGCGGCAGGCCGAGGTATTCGCCCTCGGCGATGATCCCGGCGGCGCGATCCTGAGCTTCCAGTTGCAAGGCCTTGGGCACCGACAGCCAATACGCCAGGCCCACGGCAATGAAACCTGCACTTATCTTGCCAATCAGCACCGGCAGGATGATGGTGGGCTGGAAGTTCGCGGTGAACGACAGGTGATCGCCCAGCAGGAACGCGGCGCAAACGCCGAAGGCGATGTTGATCACTTTGTCCTTGGGTGGCATGAAACGCACCAGGCGGAACATGGCCAGGATGTTGGCGATTGTCGCCAGCATGCCGGCACTGCCGACAGCGCTCAGGCCGATTTTGCTGCCCAGGCTTTCCAGCGGTTTGCCCAGGTATTTGCGCAGCAGGTAAACCATCGGGAACGCACCGGCCAGCATAATGCCGATGTAGCCGGCCGTTTCCAGGGCGCGGGTCTGGTCTTCGGCGTCCGCGATGATCGGGTGGAAGCCCCAGCTGCCGAACACCACAGTGAACACGCCGGTGAAGTACTCGACGATGGAGAACACCAACACCAGTTTGATAGCCGCATCCATCGTACGGCCGAAGATGATGAAACCCTTGATCATCAGGTCGGGCAAGAACCGTAGCCCCACGGCCAGGCCCACGACAAAGATCAGGATCGGCAACAGGTTGGCGAAGATGCTGCCCAGGCCCAAGGCCAATTGATAGGTGGCTTCGCCATTGGTGGACACCAGATCCCGTACCAGCGGGTTACTGAACGCGAGAATGACGCTGGCGATCAGCACGCCCAGCGGGATGGTCAAAATGCCCGACATGATGCCCAGGGCCATGTATTTGTGGTCGCGCTTGTCGAGCATCGCCAGGCCCATGGGGATCGAGAACACGATGGTCGCACCGCCCATGAAACCGGTGATCAGCGCCATCACCAGCGCTTCTTTGCTGGCGGCCAGCGCCGAGGCCAGGTGATAGCCGCCCATGTCCGAGGCGATGATCATGGTCGCCGCCAGGGCCGGGTCGGCGCCCAGAGAGCTGAAGAACGGACCAAAGGCTTTTTCGATGACCACCGTCAGGTAGGGAATGGAAGCCATGATGCCCGCCGCCGGCACGAAGATGTGGCCCGTGGCGTGGATGCCTTCCATGAATTCTTTACCAAGCCCTTCATCGCTGTTGTAGATCGCCGCGAAGGCGCCGAGTACGGCGCAGAGCATGATGAGATAGAGCACGTAATTGCCGATCTGATCCATGCGTTGTGCTTCCTTATTGTTGTTTTTTTATGCGCGGACGCTGCGTGCACGACGGGCGCAGTGCCGTTTGGGGATTTGCGGTTGCTGCAATGCATTCGGCTGCTGATGGGCGCCGAATTTGATGCGAAAAAAGTAGGGGAAACTGATAGTGAAGCGCCTCCCGGCGACCGAAGTCGCCGGGAGGAACAATCAGAAGAAGCCCAACGGATTGATGTCGTAGCTCACCAGCAGGTTTTTGGTCTGCTGATAATGATCAAGCATCATCTTGTGGGTTTCACGACCGACGCCGGACTTCTTGTAGCCGCCAAACGCGGCGTGCGCCGGGTACAGGTGGTAGCAGTTGGTCCACACGCGACCGGCCTTGATCGCGCGGCCCATGCGATAGGCACGGTTGATGTCGCGGGTCCACAGGCCGGCACCCAGGCCGAACTCGGTGTCGTTGGCGATGGCCAGGGCTTCGGCTTCGTCCTTGAAGGTGGTGATGCTCACCACCGGGCCAAAGATTTCTTCCTGGAACACGCGCATTTTGTTGGTGCCCTTGAGCAGGGTCGGCTGGATGTAATACCCGGTCGCCAGGTTGCCCTCGAGTTTTTCCACCTTGCCGCCAGTCAGCAGCTCGGCGCCTTCGCCCTTGGCGATTTCCAGGTACGAAAGGATTTTGTCGAATTGCTGCTCGGACGCCTGCGCGCCGACCATTGTGTCCGTGTCCAGCGGGTCGCCACGTTTGATCGACAGGACTTTCTTCATCACCACTTTCATGAAGTCGTCGTAGATCGATTCCTGCACCAGCGCGCGGGACGGGCAGGTGCAGACTTCGCCCTGGTTGAAGAACGCCAGCACCAGGCCTTCGGCGGCTTTTTCGATGAAGGTTTCTTCGGCTTGCATGATGTCGGCGAAGAAGATGTTCGGCGACTTGCCACCCAACTCCACGGTGGACGGAATGATGTTTTCGGCGGCGCATTTCATGATGTGCGAGCCGACCGGGGTCGAGCCGGTGAAGGCGATCTTGGCGATGCGTTTGCTGGTGGCCAGGGCCTCACCGGCTTCTTTGCCGAAACCTTGCACGACGTTGAGCACGCCCGGCGGCAGCAGGTCGCCGATCAGCTCCATCAGCACGGTAATGCCCAGCGGCGTTTGTTCGGCCGGCTTGAGCACCACGCAGTTACCGGCGGCCAGCGCCGGGGCGAGTTTCCACGCGGCCATCAGGATCGGGAAGTTCCACGGAATGATCTGGCCAACCACGCCCAGCGGTTCATGGATGTGATAGGCCACGGTGTTGCCGTCGATCTCGGCGGCGCTGCCTTCCTGGGCGCGGATGCACCCGGCGAAATAGCGGAAATGGTCGGCCGCCAGCGGGATGTCGGCGTTGAGGGTTTCACGCACGGCTTTACCGTTGTCCCAGGACTCGGTGATCGCCAGGACTTCCAGGTTTTGTTCGATGCGGTCGGCGATTTTCAGCAGCACCAGCGAGCGCGCCTGGGCGGACGTGGCGCCCCAGGCATCGGCGGCGGCGTGGGCAGCGTCCAGGGCCTTGTCGATGTCTTCGGCAGTGGAACGCGGGAATTCGGCAATCGGTTGGCCATTCACTGGCGACGTATTGGTGAAGTACTGACCTTTGACAGGCGCGACGAACTCGCCGCCGATGTAGTTACCGTATTTGCTCTTGAACGAAACGATAGCGCCTTCAGTACCGGGGTGAGCGTAACGCATGATGAGTTTCTCCTTGGCTTCTTGTGTTTATTAGAGAGACGCGCATGTGCGCTTGCTATAAGCGTAGAGCAAAGGTCGGGCCACTGCCTTGCAGGTCAGGCAAATCAAGGCCTTGCGCGATTTTTGTCGGACAAGCGGGCCGCGCCTGTGACGGTTCCGGTACAACCCCTGTGACACTTTGTACCGCTTGTGGCACAGCGTGTGACCGGACGGTCTTGCCAGCATTGCAATGCACGCCGGGCTGGAGGATGCTCGGCTTCACGTGAACGCATCACAGCTGCTACACGGCGCGAGCCAGATCCTGCGGGGAGAATAATAAGAAATGCACGACAACCATTTGAGTCGCCATGCACAGCAAGTGCTGACCGTGACCCAGGGTAAATCGCACCTGCACGGCCCTGGCAGCGATCCGTCGATTGCCCGTTCGTGGCTGCGCTGTCTTGAGGACTATCACCTCGACCCGGCCCTGACCATGGCGCCGACGGTGCTGGAACACGGCCGCGTGCTGGAAAGCCGCGAGCGTTTGCAGCAAGTGCTGCACATCGCCGGCAACGAAATGACCAGTCTGCATCAGCAACTTTCAGGCGCCGGCCATGCGGTGCTGCTGACCGACGCGCGCGGGGTGATCCTCAACTGCGTCACCGCTCCCGCCGAACGCAAGATCTTCGAACGTGCCGGCCTCTGGCTCGGCGCCGACTGGAGCGAAGCCTGCGAAGGCACCAACGGCATCGGCACCTGCCTGGTGGAGCGGCAGTCGCTGACCATCCACCAGGACGAACACTTTCGCGGCCGCCACACCGGCCTGACCTGCTCGGCAAGCCCGGTGTTCGACCCGCACGGTGAACTGCTGGCGGTACTCGACGTGTCTTCGGCGCGGCATGAGGTCTCGCGTCAGAGCCAGTTCCACACCATGGCGCTGGTCAATCTGTCGGCGAAGATGATCGAGAGCTGCTATTTCCTGCGTTACTTCGACAATCAATGGTTGCTGCGTTTTCACTTGCAGGCCGAATCCGTCGGGCTGTTCAGCGAAGGACTGCTGGCGTTCGATGGAGAAGGGCGCATCTGCGCGGTCAACCAAAGCGCGCTGAATTTGCTGGGGCATGTTCGCGGCGGGTTGCTGGGCAAACCGGTGGAGGCGTTTTTCGATTGCTCGCTGGATGAACTGCTCGGCCGCGCGAGCGTGAACGCCAACGCCAGTTGGCCGCTGCGCACCCGTGACGGGCGGAGCCTGTTTGCGGTGTTGCGTGGGCAGCCGCGCAGCATTCCGGCGCCGGTGGTGCACAGTCCGGTGATTGCAGCGCGTTCGCGCCTGTCTGGCATCTGCTTGGGCGATACGGCGTTGCAGGAAGATTTCCGCAAATCCCTGCGGGTTTTCGAGCGTGACGTGCCGCTGCTGATCAATGGCGAAACCGGATCGGGCAAAGAGGCCTTCGCCAAAGCCGTCCACCAGGCCAGCCAACGGGCGGAAAAAGCCTTCGTCGCCCTCAACTGTGCGGCCATCCCGGAAAGCCTGATCGAGAGCGAGCTGTTCGGCTATCGCGGCGGCAGCTTCACTGGCGCACGCAAGGAAGGCATGCGCGGCAAGTTGCAGCAGGCGGATGGCGGCACCTTGTTCCTTGATGAAATCGGCGACATGCCCCTGGCCTTGCAGACGCGGCTGTTGCGGGTGCTGGAAGATCGTCAGGTGGTGCCGATCGGTGGCGAGCCGGAGGCGGTCAACGTACGAATCATCAGCGCCACGCACCGTAATTTGCTGGAAAGGGTGCAGGACGGCAGCTTCCGCGAAGACTTGTATTACCGGCTCAATGGGCTGGAAGTCGCCTTGCCGGCGTTGCGTGATCGCACGGACAAATCGCAGTTGCTCGACTTTTTGCTGGCCGAGGAGGCGGGCGGCGAAACGGTGCTGATCGACGGGCCGGCGCGCCAGGCCTTGCTCGGTTTCGCCTGGCCAGGAAACGTTCGGCAGTTGCGCAATGTACTGCGTACGTTGGCGGCGTTGTGTGACGGTGGGCGGATCGGGCTGGAGGATTTGCCGGCGATGATTCGACAAGCCCGACCGGCGGTGGAGCTGGCGGTTGAGGAAGCGTCCGAGCACCCGCTGGAGGATGCCGAACGGTTGGCATTGTTGAATGCGCTGGAACAGACACGCTGGCATATGACCCATACGGCTGAACAGCTGGGGGTCAGCCGCAATACCCTTTATCGCAAACTGCGTAAACACGGTATCGCCCGGTAGACCGTGTCGCGACCATTCGCGAGCAAGCACGCTCCCACATTTGATCTGCGGTAAACACAATACGTGTGAACACCAGAGATCGAACGTGGGAGCGGGCTTGCTCGCGAAGGCGTCCTCAAATTGGAAACACAAGGTGCGAATTTTCCCACCCTACGCTAACCTGCGGCCATGTTTTACGAGGTCGACTATGCACATTCATATTCTTGGTATCTGCGGCACTTTCATGGGTTCGATGGCGGTTCTGGCCAAAGAGCTGGGCCATCACGTGACGGGCTCCGATGCCAACGTCTATCCGCCCATGAGCACTCAGCTTGAGGCGCAGGGCATCGAGTTGACCCAAGGCTACGACCCGGCGCAGCTCGATCCGGCGCCCGACCTGGTGGTGATCGGCAATGCCATGTCGCGCGGCAACCCGGCCGTTGAATACGTGTTGAATAAAGGCCTGCCGTACGTCTCCGGCCCCCAATGGCTGGCGGATCACGTGCTGCAAGGTCGCTGGGTGCTGGCCGTCGCCGGTACTCACGGCAAGACCACCACCAGCAGCATGCTCGCCTGGGTGCTGGAACACGCGGGCATGAGCCCGGGTTTCCTGATCGGTGGCGTCCCGCAGAACTTCTCGGTGTCGGCGCGCCTCGGTGACACGCCGTTCTTCGTGATCGAAGCCGACGAGTACGACAGCGCCTTTTTCGACAAGCGCTCCAAGTTCGTTCACTACCGCCCGCGCACGGCGATCCTGAACAACCTGGAGTACGATCATGCCGACATCTTCCCCGATCTGCCGGCCATCGAGCGACAGTTCCACCATTTGGTGCGCACCATCCCGAGCGAAGGCCTGGTGATCCATCCGACCACCGAACCGGCCTTGCAGCGCGTCATCGAAATGGGCTGCTGGACCCCGGTGCAAACCACCGGTGCCGGCGGTCAGTGGCAGGTTAAACTGCTCAGTGAAGACGGTTCTAAATTCGAAGTGATGTTCGAAGGTGTGGCCCAAGGCGTGGTCGAGTGGGACATGACCGGCCAGCACAACGTCGCCAATGCCCTGGCCACCTTGGCGGCGGCGCGCCACGTGGGTGTGGTGCCGTCCATGGGCATCGCGGCATTGAGCGCGTTCAAAAGCGTGAAGCGCCGGATGGAGAAAGTCGCGGAAGTGCGTGGTATCACCATTTACGACGACTTCGCTCACCATCCGACCGCCATCGCCACCACCCTCGACGGCTTGCGCAAGCGGATTGGCGATGCGCCGTTGATTGCGATCATCGAGCCGCGCTCCAATTCGATGAAGCTCGGGGCTCACCGCGACGGCTTGCCGGAAAGCGTGGTCGATGCCGATCAGGTGATCTGGTACGCGCCGGCCAATCTCGGTTGGGACCTGGGCGCGACCGCCGCGTTGTGCACGGTGCCGTCGATTGTCAGCGACTCGCTGGAAGGCATCATCGAACGCGTGAAAAGCCAGGCTCAACCCGGCACTCACGTGGTGATCATGAGCAATGGCGGCTTCGGCGGCCTGCACGGCAAACTCGCCGAGGCGCTGCAATGAACAACGGCCCGGAACGCATCACGCTGGCGATGACCGGCGCTTCGGGCGCCCAGTATGGCTTGCGCCTGCTGGACTGCCTGATCCGCGAAGACCGCGAGGTGCACTTCCTGATTTCCAAGGCGGCGCAACTGGTGATGGCCACTGAAACGGACGTTACGTTACCGCCGAAAACCCAGATGATGCAGGCCTTCCTCACTGAATATACCGGTGCTGCTGCCGGGCAGATTCGCGTGTATGGCAAGGAAGACTGGATGTCGCCGGTGGCCTCGGGCTCCGGCGCGCCGGCGGCGATGGTCGTTGTGCCGTGCTCCACCGGGACGTTGTCGGCCATCGCGTCAGGCGCCTGCAACAACCTGATCGAGCGCGCTGCCGATGTGACTTTGAAGGAGCGCCGTCAGCTGATTCTGGTGCCGCGCGAGGCGCCGTATTCGAGCATTCACCTGGAGAACATGCTCAAGTTGTCGAACATGGGCGTGACGATATTGCCGGCCTCGCCGGGCTTTTATCACCAGCCGCAAACCATCGATGATCTGATCGATTTCGTGGTGGCGCGGATTCTCAACCTGCTGAATATTCCACAAGACATGCTGCCGCGTTGGGGCGAACACCATTTGACCAGCGATGAATAAGCTACTGGCGATTTTGTTGGCGTTGCAACTGGCTGGCTGCGCCACGGCGCGCACGCTCGATGCCGCCAAGCCTGGGGCACCCGTGGTGTACTCGGGGACCCGGCTGGATTTGTATGCGATGAACGGCGGGTGCTGTGCCATGGACCGCTTCGGTGCGGAAGCGCCGAGCTATCCGGGCCTAGACCTGCCAGCCAGCGCGTTGCTCGATACGCTGCTGTTGCCGCTGTCGGTGCTCACGGTATTAGGTGTCGGGTTTCAGGCGACGGGTGGGTTGTAGCGTTCGGCTTTGGATCGGTGTCGTGTCCTTCGCGAGCAAGCCCGCTCCCACGTTAGATCTTCAGCGAACACAGAATATGTGAACACCGCCGATCAAATGTGGGAGCGGGCTTGCTCGCGAAGGCGCCCTGTCAGGCGCCACGGAATTATTTGCCTAACTTACGCAACTCGTCCGATTCAACAATCCTCACCCCATCCTGCTCTTCCAGCGCCAGTCGCCACATTGCGCGGGCCAGTTGGCAGGCTTCGATGCCGCGGTATTTGCCGGGGATCAGGCGGGACAAAGGCCCGACGAATTGCTCGGCCATGCGCGGTACGAGGCGATCGCCCAGCAGCAGCGAAGGTCGGCAAATGGTCAGTTGCGGCCAGTCCTGCGCGCGCAGTGCGTATTCCATCTCGCCTTTGACCCGGTTGTAGAAAATCGGCGATCGGCGATCGGCGCCCAGGGCGCTGATCACGATCAAGTGCCGTGCGCCCATCTCCCGCGCACGTTTGGCGAACGCCACTACCATGTCCAGGTCCACCGCGCGAAACGCCTGCTCCGAGCCGGCTTGCTTGATGGTGGTGCCCAGGCAGCAGTAGGCGATGTCGACGCGACCGTTGAGTTTTGGCAGAAACTCCACCGGGTCACCGACCGGGTTTTCAAGATGGGGATGCTCGGCCAGTGGCCGGCGCGAGGGGGCCAAGACCCGGGTGATCGTTGGCTCATTGAGCAGACGATCAAGCAAATGTTCACCGGTCAAACCGGTAGCTCCGGCAAGCAGTACGTGCTGAGGCGTCAAGTACATAGTGTTTCTCCCTTGATACTATTCAGCTTAGTTGCTCTTTGCATCCTTGCTGCCGATAGAGGCACTTTGTAGTGCTTTGCGTGCCTGCTGTTTGCGTAACAGCTGCCAGTGGGAGAGGACGGTTTTTGGTGCCCAGATCTGCGGTTCAGACGCTTCGAAGCTGTCCGCCAGTTCGCGTTCGGCCACGGTGGCCTTGGCCAGCTTGAAGGCTTGCTCCAGGTCGTCGGTCTGGTTCAGCGCCTGGGCGAACAGGGCGTCGCCGAAGTAGGTGAAGTTGGCTTCTTCCGAGCAGCCGAAGGACACTCGGTCCGCGCGCGAGGCGGTCATGATCAGGGTGCGTTCGTCCTTGAGGGCGGGGATGAAGCCGCCGGAGTAGCAGGACGAAATCACGATGATCTTGTCGCGACTTTTCAGCGGTGCGAGGACGGCGGCGAGCTCGTCGGCCGGCAGGTCGGACAGTTCCATGCGTGGCTGGTCGAGTACCAGTTCGTGTTCGCTGGTGCCGTGGCTGGTCAGGTAAATGAAGATCAAGTCTTCCGGTCCGCTGCGTTCGGCCAGGGTCTGGGCGGCGCGGCGCAGATTTTCCCGGGTGGCCATCGGCCGGTCGACGAGGTGGTCGCGATGGTTCACCAGGCGGATCTGGCCAAACGCACCGAAGCGGCTGCTGAGCATGTTGCTGACGTAGTCGGACTCGCGCAGGAACACGCTTTGCTTGCCGTCACCGCCGAGGGTCAAGGTGTACAGTTCAACCGCCGGGGTCGAGGCCGGCACGTTGAGCAGCGCGTCGTCGAGCAAGCGGCCCTGGGCCAGCAAGCCGAGTTCAAGGGAGTCGGGCAGCAGCTTGCCGTCAGCGTCGCGAACGCGCTGGCCGTTGATCCACGTACCGTTTTGCACCGTCCCGTCGGTCAGCACCAGGGTGCCGCGACCGGAATAGCTGTCGCCGTCGAATTGGCCGATGTAGAAACTGCCGTCGGGCAGGTTCAACCGGCCCTGACCGGCAAATCGCCAATCGCTGAACTGGCCGATGTAATGGCTGCCATCGGCGCCGATCAACTCGCCCTTGCCGTTCAGCGAGCCTTCCTTGAACTGGCCCAGCCACACGTCGCCGTCGGCGTTCTCGTAGCGGCCCTTGCCGTGCAGTTGATTGTTCTTGAAGCCGCCGACGTAGATGTCGCCATCGGCGCTGTTGAAGGTCCCGTTGCCTTCCAGCTGACCGTCGGCGAAATGCCCGGTGAACTGATTGCCGCTGGCGTCGCCGCGCTGGCCTTCGCCGTTGGGTTTGCCGTGGGCGAACTGGCCCTGGTACGAGCTGCCGTCGTCGAGTTCGAGACGACCGAGCCCTGAATATTGATCGGCTTTGAATTCGCCGCGATAGGTCATGCCGTTTTCTTTGAGGGTGCCTTCGCCGTCGCGCCGGCCCAGTTTGAAACCGCCGGTGTAGCTGCTGGCGGGGGTGGTCAGCGTACCCTGGCCGTCAAACAGCCCCTGATTGAATTGACCGCGATAGACCTCGCCGTTGCTGCCATGCCATTCGCCCTGACCGTGCCATTGGCCCTTGTCGAAGTCGCCGGCGTACCAGCTGCCGTTCGGGTAGTCGATGCGGCCCTGACCTTGCAGCAGCCCGTTGACCAGGTCACCACGATAGCGTCCGCCGTCCGGTAGGCGGGCGTCGGGGGGCAACAGCGATTCTCCATCGCCGCAAGCGGTGAGCAATAAGGTCAAAGCGACGAGAGCAAGTGAGCGCATAGCGGGATCCGGGCAATTAGGCGACCGAGTATGCCGCAGCTATGTGTCGTATATATAGAGAGACGGCGCGAAACAGCATGAGCTGCTTCGCATCCGGGATGGTTTAGACGAAGCAGAGGGACAGCGGCTCGGCGATATACGCCGGTTTGTCCGACCCTTCGATCTCAAGCGTGGCGGTGGCCTTGAGCAGCCACTGGCCGGGTTTCTTCTCGATGACTTCGTTCATGTCGACCTTGAGGCGCACCCTGGAATTGACCTTCACTGGCTGGATGAAGCGCACGCTGTCCAGGCCGTAATTGACCACCATCTTCGCGCCTTCAGGCAGGATGAGGATGTCTTCCATCAGTTTGGGAATCAGCGACAGCGACAGGAAACCGTGTGCAATGGTGCTGCCAAATGGCGTTTGCGCGGCTTTGACCGGGTCGACATGGATGAACTGGAAATCCCCTGTGGCTTCGGCGAACAGGTTGATGCGCTCCTGATCGATGGTGAGCCATTCGGAACGTCCCAGTTCCTTGCCGACATAATCTTTGAGCTCTGCTACGGGAACAAAGGGCATTGAGATTCTCCTTGGGTTCATCGGTTTTTTTTTAGTTTTGAGGTGGGGGGATTTGACCTCCCGGATTACCACTTTAGATCAACATGGCAAATCGCTCCGGTCAACTGAACATGCTTTTGGCGAATGCCGATCCATAGCGTCGACGTGTTTATAATGCTCGGCCCGCCACTGCGGGAGATGGTTTTTGCGGGAGAGGAAGGATGTTGTTACGTGGCCTGACCTGGCTGGTGCTGTTTCAATTGCTCGGCACCGCGATCAATCACTTGTTTTTACCGATACTGCCGGGGCCGATTGTCGGCCTGCTGCTGTTGCTGGTGTACCTGATCAGCCGTGGCCAGGTCGGTGAACCCCTGAGCCTCGCGGCCAGCAGTTTATTGCGTTACTTGCCGTTGCTGCTGGTGCCGCCGGCCGTGGGCGTGATGGTTTACGCCAAGGACATTGCGGCGGATTTCTGGGCCATCGTCGGCGCGCTGGTGTTGTCGCTGTTGTTGTCCATGGCCTTCGCGGGTGTGTTGATGCAGCGCATGGTCAAGCGTCACGCGCATCGCGGAGAGGGCCAATGATCCTCGATTGGCAGGGCGCCGTGGATTCGGTGGTTCACCATCCCTTGTTCGGCATCGGTGTAACCTTGGGCGCGTATCAACTGATCCTGGCGGCGTTCGAGAAAACCCGCTGGATCTTTCTGCAGCCGGTGTTGGTGTCGATGCTGCTGGTGATCGGCGTGCTGCTGGGTTGTGGCCTGACTTACGCCGAGTACCGCAAGAGCACCGAGATCCTCAGCATCTTGCTCGGCCCGGCGACGGTTGCACTGGCGGTGCCGCTGTATCTCAACCTGCGGCGGATTCGGCAGTTGTTCTGGCCGATTTTTACTACGCTGGTGATAGGCGGAGTGGTTGCCACGGGCATGGGCGTGTTGCTGGGCTGGTCGTTCGGCGCCGAACACATGATCCTGATGACCATGGCACCGAAGTCGGTGACCTCGCCGATTGCCATGCTGGTGGCCGAGCAGATCGGTGGCGTCGCGGCGCTGGCGGCGGTGTTCGTGTTGATTACCGGGGTGATCGGGGCGATCTTCGGGCCGGCGCTGTTGACCCGCCTCGGTGTCCACAGCCCTGAAGCGCGCGGCATGGCGCTGGGCATGACCGCCCACGCGGTCGGCACGGCGGTGGCCATGCAGGAAAATGAAGAATGCGGCGCCTTCGCGGCGCTGGCGATGAGTCTGATGGGTGTGGCCACGGCGGTCTTCCTGCCGTTGGCGGTGTCGATGATGGTGTAAGGAAATGTCTATGAGCCTGCCGCTTTTTCCGCTGAACACGGTGCTGTTTCCTGGCTGCATCCTCGACTTGCAGATCTTCGAGGCGCGCTACCTGGACATGATCAGCCGCTGCATGAAACAGGGCGGCGGCTTCGGCGTGGTGTGCATTCTTGACGGCGAAGAAGTCGGCATCGCCCCGGCGGGTTATGCGCTGGTCGGGTGCGAAGCGCTGATCACCGATTTCAAGCAGCAGGACAATGGCCTGCTGGGGATTCGGGTGCAGGGCGGCCGGCGTTTTCACGTGTTGCGCACCGAGATCCAGCGCGATCAGTTGACCGTCGCCGAGGTCGAGTGGCTGGAAGATGAGCCGGAGCAGCCGTTGCAGGATGAGGACGCCGACCTGGTCGCGCTGCTCAAGGCCCTGGCCGAACACCCGATGGTCGAGGCGTTGAACATGGGCACCGAGGCGACCGGGCAACAGTCGCTGGCTAATCAGTTGGCGTACCTGCTGCCCTTTGCCGAAGTGGACAAGATCGACCTGCTGCAACTCGATGACCCACAGCAACGGCTGGATGCGATTCAGGCGCTGCTGGACGAACTGCAAGGCGAATTGTTCGCCTGACTTGTAGCAGCTGCTACAAATCAGTGTCAGTAGGCGTATCGCAACATGGTGTGCGGCAAATGCCTCAGCGCGAAGAACCCGAACAACGCCACCATCGCCGGCAACACCAACCACCAGACCTTCGGCGGCATGGCGTTGAGTGACGTCTGTCGCTGACTCAGCCACAAACTCGCCGCACACACGCACGCCGCCAGCATCGCGCCGGCCAGCACATCGGTCGGCCAATGCGCCCCCAGATACACTCGCGACAGGGCAATTGCCAGTGCCGGCAAGCAACCGACCAGTAACCAGGTCAGGCGCATCCGTGGCGGTTGTCCGCGGCCGGCCAGTACGGCGAGGGTCAGGAACAGCGCGAAGGCGCCCGACGCATGGCCGCTGGGCATGCTGAAGCTGGTCAGCGGATCGGTCAGCACTTCCGGGCGCACGCGGGCGAAAAAGTGTTTGGTCACGGTGTTGGCCAGCGCGGTGCAGAGCATTGTGCCGCCGGCGAAAATCGCCTGGCGCCATTGGCGAGTGAGCAACAGCAGGACTGTCAGCAGGGCGCTGAAGATCAGCATGTTGCGGAACTCGCCGATCAGCGTGAACACAACGGCCACTTCATCGAGCATCGGGCTGCGGTGTTCCTGCACCAGCGTCAACACCCCCTGATCAAGGGCCGTCAGGTGCGGATAACCGATGAACAGCCCCGCCAGAATCATCAGACTCATGCCGGTAATAAACACGGTGGCCTTGCGATGGCGACGCAGGCTGCTGGTTGCGCTCAGCCCCACCATCACCGCGATGCTGCCGGCCACAATCCCGGCCTCAGGCCAGAAACCTTCCGGCAAGGGCAAGCGAATCGCCGCGCCCGTGGCCCAGCCCGGCAGCAGGTAGGCAACGCTCCAGCCGGCGGCGGCCAACAGGCTGACGGCGACGAAGCGCGGGAAGGGCATGTCGAACATCCCGGCGACCATTGGCAGCATGGGGCGCAACGGGCCGATAAAGCGCCCGACCAGCAGGCTGGCGATGCCGTAGCGCTGGAAATACGCTTCGGCACCGGCAATCCACTCCGGGTGATGGCGCAACCCCGGCAGGCGCCGGATGTTCTGATGGAAATGCCGCCCTATGAAGTACGAAACAATGTCCCCCAGCACGCCGGCGAGAAAGCCCAGCAACAGGGTTTCACCCAACGACAGCGCGCCACTGCCGGCCAGCACCGCGACGGCAAACAGCAGCACCGTGCCGGGTACGATCAACCCGGCAATCGCCAGGCACTCCACAAACGCCACGATGAATACCGCCGCCGCCAGCCATTGCGGGTTGACCGTCAACCAACCGGTCACGCTATCGAGCCATGGGCCCATAAAAACCACTCCATTGAATGTTCAATTGGCCCAAGGGCCGAACGCAATCTTCAAAACGCTATAAATCCCCTGTGGGAGCGAGCCTGCTCGCGATAGCGCAGTGTCAGGCGACATCTATCTCGACGGTCAGGGCGCCTTCGCGAGCAGGCTCGCTCCCACAATGGTTTCTTTCATCATCAGGACAGTAAAAAATAATCGCGACCTTCGACCTGCCCCCGCCGCAGCGGGTTCCGCGTGCAATACGGGGCGTAGGCCGCGTCGACGAAGCGGTACATCAAGTGTTCATCCCTTCCATGGGGAATGCCCAGTCGCGTGGTCTGGATGATATGGATCGGTGCCGGGCCGACATCTTCCACCAGCAACACTTCATGATCGAAACGCTTGGCGTCCCAGACCGGCACTTTCAAACCCATGGCCTTGCACAGCAATGTCTGCCCGGCGCAGAGCTTCTGCGACGGGCGAGGGCGGCCCTGCGCATCCGGGTTGTTCAAGAGCATCTGCGCCAGGCTCGCCGGCCCGCTCAACTCATCGACCCACGGATAGGCGGATTTGATCAGCACGGCGTTGCCCGGGCCCTGTGCACTGAAGTTCAGGGAATCGCCACCTCGGGCGTAATACATATAGATGTGACCGCCATCCAGAAACAAAGCCTTACGTTTTTCTGTGTAGCCGAGGGAGGCATGGCTGCCTTTTTCTTCGCAGTAATAGGCTTCGGTTTCAATGATTCGAGCGCTGAGCCACAACTCGCCGACCCGGTGACGGATGACTTTGCCGAGTAAATCCCGGGCCAGTTTCTGGGCATCGCGGTCGAAAAAAGCGTCCGGCAGCCCGGTGGGCAGGCTTGAAGCAGACGCACGAACAGTCAGATTGGACATGATGAACGGCATTAATCAGGGCTGATTGAGTCGTGATGATAACAATTTGCAGCTTAATCCCGGCTGAACGTCGGCAAATTGCCCTCCATTTCGACCATCCGCCCGTCACCGCTGTTAGTCCAGAGACGCGACAGCTATAATCTGCCGCTTTCCTCTTTGCCAAGACCCCAGCAGACAATGACTGAGTCCGTTCTTGACTACATGACCCGCTTGGGTCGCGCTGCCCGCGCAGCTTCCCGCATCATCGGCCGTGCCAGCACCGCGCAGAAAAACCGCGCCTTGCAGGCGGCTGCCAATGCGTTGGACGCTGCACGCGCCGAGTTGACCGCTGCCAATGAGCTGGATCTGGCGGCAGGCCGCGCCAATGGTCTTGAACCTGCTCTGCTGGAACGCCTGGCGCTGACGCCAGAGCGCATCGACGGGATGATCGTCGGTCTGCGCCAGGTCGCAGCGCTGCCGGACCCGGTCGGCGCGATCCGCGACATGAGCTACCGCCCGTCGGGCATCCAGGTCGGCAAGATGCGCGTGCCGCTGGGCGTGATCGGGATCATCTATGAGTCCCGGCCGAACGTCACCATTGATGCGGCAAGCCTGTGCCTGAAGTCCGGCAACGCGACCATCTTGCGTGGCGGCTCCGAGGCGATTCATTCCAACCGTGCCATCGCTGCCTGCATCCAGCGCGGTCTGGCCGAGGCCGAGTTGCCCGCCGCCGTGGTGCAAGTGGTCGAGACCACGGATCGTGCCGCCGTTGGCGCGCTGATCACCATGCCGGAATACGTTGACGTCATCGTGCCCCGTGGCGGCCGTGGCCTGATCGAACGGGTCAGCCGCGATGCCCGCGTGCCGGTGATCAAGCACCTGGACGGCATCTGCCACGTCTACGTCAGCGCGCACGCCGATCTGCCGAAAGCCCAGCGTATCGCGTTCAACGCCAAGACTTACCGTTATGGCATCTGCGGTGCGATGGAAACGCTGCTGGTCGATCAAGCCGTTGCTAAAGATTTCCTGCCGTCCATGGCAGCCCAGTTCCGCGAAAAAGGCGTCGAACTGCGCGGTTGCGAGCGTACCCGGGCGATCATCGAGGCCGTTGCCGCGACGGATGAAGACTGGAACACCGAATACCTGGCGCCGATCCTCTCGATCCGGGTGGTCGACGGGCTGGACCAGGCCATCGAGCACATCAACACGCACGGCTCCCATCACACCGATTCGATTGTCAGCGAAAACCTCGCCGACACCCGGCGTTTCGTGGCCGAAGTCGATTCGTCGTCAGTGATGATCAACACCCCGACGTGCTTCGCCGATGGCTTTGAATACGGATTGGGTGCCGAGATTGGCATTTCTACTGATAAGCTGCACGCCCGCGGCCCGGTGGGCCTCGAAGGTCTGACCTGCGAGAAGTACATCGTGGTCGGTGATGGCCAGTTGCGCGGCCAGGCGTCAGTCTGACTTGGGCGACCTCGACTTGTCAGCCCAGGAATCCGCCAGCGAGCCTGCGCCTCGGCGCATCGGCATGCTGGGCGGGACTTTCGACCCGGTGCACATCGGCCATTTGCGCGGTGCACTGGAAGTCGCCGAATCGCTGGCGCTCGATGAGTTGCGCCTGACACCCAGTGCCAGGCCACCGCATCGCGGTACGCCGCAGGTGTCGGCGAAAGACCGTCTGGCGATGGTCGAGTGCGCGGTGGCCGGTGTGGCGCCGCTGGTGGTGGATGCCCGCGAATTGCAGCGGGACAAACCGTCCTACACTATTGATACCCTGGAGTTGATGCGCGCCGAACTGGCCGCCGAGACCCAGGTTTTTCTACTTTTGGGCTGGGACGCATTTTGCGGCCTGCCCACTTGGCACCGCTGGGAAGAGTTGCTCCAGCATTGCCACATCCTGGTGCTGCAACGCCCGGATGCCGACAGCGAACCGCCGGATGCCTTGCGCAACCTGCTGGCAGCGCGCTCGGTGAGCGACCCGCTGGCCCTCAAAGGGCCGAGCGGACAGATTGCATTCGTCTGGCAGACGCCGCTCGCGGTATCCGCCACCCAGATCCGTCAACTGCTGGCCAGCGGTAAGTCGGTACGTTTCCTGGTGCCCGACGCGGTCCTGGCCTACATCGATGCGCACGGTCTCTACCGTGCGTCGAACTGAAAAGAGGGCACGCTTCCAGGCACGAAATGACGTGTAGTGAAGCGCCCGAACATACGAGCAAAACGAGTTTTATATGACTGACAAAGACGTAACTAAAGTAAAGCGCAAAGGCACGTTCAAGAGCGCCCCGCTGCCAGTAGAGGCTCCAACCGGCGCGCCACTGGTCGGCGAAGAACTGGTCAAGGTTGCCGTAGCTGCCCTGGAAGACGTCAAGGGCCAGGACATCCAGGTCATCGACGTTCGTGAAAAGCAGAGCATCACTGACTTCATGATCATCGCCACCGGTACCTCCAACCGCCAGATCGGCGCGATGCTGGACAAGGTCCGCGAAGCGGTCAAAGCCCTGGGCGTCAAGCCATTGGGTGAAGAAGGCAAGGGCGACAGCGACTGGGTTCTGCTGGATATGGACGACGTCATCGTACACATGATGACCGCCTCGGCTCGCCAGTTTTACGACCTCGAACGTCTGTGGTCCGGTGCAGAACAGAGCCGTGCTCTGAACGCGGCTCACCACAGCCCGGAAAACACCCATGAGCACTTCGTCAAGCTCAACAAAGACCAGCAATAAGGGCCCGCTGTGCGACTGCGACTGATCGCCGTCGGTTCACGCATGCCCAAGTGGGTGGAAGAAGGCTGGCATGAATATGCCAAGCGTCTTCCATCCGAGCTGGCGCTGGAACTGGTGGAAATACCGCTCAACACCCGTGGCAAGAACGCCGACGTGGCGCGCTTTATCCGACAGGAAGGCGAAGCCATGCTGGCCAAGGTCGGGCCGAACGAGCGGGTTGTCACCCTCGAAGTCCACGGCAAGCCCTGGAGCACTGAGCAACTGGCGGTCGAACTCGATCGCTGGCGGCTGGACTCGCGCACGGTGAATTTCATGGTCGGCGGCCCCGAAGGGCTGGCGCCGGAAGTCTGTGCCCGGGCCGATCAGCGCTGGTCGCTCTCGCCGTTGACGTTGCCGCACCCGTTGGTGCGAATCCTCATCGGCGAACAGCTGTATCGTGCCTGGACAGTGCTGTCCGGCCACCCTTACCACAAGTAGTTCTGCCCTCATGTCCCAGCCGATCCGCATCAAGGACCACGAAAAAGACGCCCGTCTGGTGCGTGGCCGCGTCGTGTTCGGGGCCATTGCGGTGGTGACGCTGATCTGCGTGCTGATTGCGCGGTTGTATTTCCTCCAGGTAATCCAGTACGAGTACCACTCGACCCTGTCGGAAAACAATCGCGTCCATGTGCAGCCGATTCCACCGACGCGCGGGCTGATCTTCGACCGCAATGGCGTGGTGGTGGCCGATAACCGGCCGAGCTTCAGCCTGAGCATGACCCGCGAGCGCTCCGGTAACTGGCAGCAAGTGCTCGACGTGATCGTCGAAGTGCTGGAGCTGACGCCGGAAGATCGGGTGATCTTCGAGAAACGCATGCGCCAGGGGCGTCGGCCGTTCGAGCCGGTGCCGATCCTGTTCGAGCTGACTGAAGAGCAGATTGCCCGCATCGCGGTGAACCAGTTCCGCCTGCCCGGCGTGGAAGTGGTCGCCCAGCTGGTTCGTCACTATCCGCAGGGCGCGCACTTCGCGCACTCGGTGGGTTACATGGGGCGGATCAACGAGAAAGAGCTGAAGTCGCTCGACCCGGTCAATTACAGCGGCACCCACCACATCGGCAAGACCGGCATCGAGCGTTTCTACGAGCCGGAATTGCACGGTCAGGTGGGTTACGAAGAAGTCGAGACCAACGCTCGGGGCCGCGTCTTGCGCGTACTCAAGCGTACCGATCCGATTCCCGGCAAGGACATCGTCCTGAGCCTGGACATCAAACTGCAAGAAGCCGCCGAGGCCGCGCTGGGTGGTCGCCGTGGCGCGGTAGTGGCGCTGGACCCGAAAACCGGCGAAGTGCTGGCGATGGTCAGTCAGCCGAGTTTCGACCCGAACCTGTTTGTCACCGGCATCAGCTTCAAGGCCTATTCCGAACTGCGCGACTCCATCGACCGGCCACTGTTCAACCGCGTCCTGCGGGGGCTGTACCCGCCGGGCTCGACCATCAAGCCCGCGGTGGCGATTGCCGGCCTGGATGCGGGCGTCGTTTCGGCGTCGAGTCGGGTCTACGACCCTGGCTATTACCAGTTGCCCAATTACGACCACAAATACCGCAACTGGAACCGTACCGGCGACGGCTACGTCGATCTGGACACGGCGATCATGCGTTCCAACGACACCTACTTCTACGACCTGGCCCACAAGCTGGGGATCGATCGGCTGTCGGCCTACATGGGCAAGTTCGGCATTGGCCAGAAGGTCTCGCTGGACATGTTCGAAGAGTCGCCGGGGCTGATGCCGACACGCGAATGGAAGCGCGCAACCCGCCGTCAGGCCTGGTTCCCGGGTGAGACGCTGATTCTGGGGATCGGCCAGGGCTACATGCAGTCGACGCCGTTGCAGTTGGCCCAGGCCACGGCACTGGTGGCCAACAAAGGTGTGTGGAACCGTCCGCACCTGGCCCGCACTGTCGAAGGTGAGAAACCCAAGGATGACAATCCGATGCCGGACATCATCCTGCGCGACCCGTCCGACTGGACCAAGGTCAACCACGGCATGCAGCAGGTGATGCACGGTGCCCGGGGTACCGCGCGCAAAGCAGCGATCGGTTCGCAATACCGGATTGCCGGCAAGAGCGGTACGGCCCAGGTGGTCGCGATCAAGCAGGGTGAGAAGTACGACCGCTCCAAGGTTCAGGAGCGCCATCGCGACCACGCCTTGTTCGTCGGCTTCGCGCCGGCCGACAACCCGCAAATCGTAGTGTCGGTGATGGTCGAGAACGGTGAGTCCGGTTCCGGCGTCGCCGCGCCCGTGGTGCGTCAAGTCATGGACGCCTGGCTTCTGGACCAGGACGGCCGACTGAAAGCCGAATACGCCAGCCCTATCAGTGCGGAGGCTACGGCCCGTGAAGAGTAATTTCGATCGCATCCTCTCCAGTGAGGATGTAATGCGTCGCCGTGCGACGCTGTTGCAACGCATGCACATCGACGGCCCGTTGCTGATCCTGCTGCTGACCCTCGCCGCCGGCAGCCTGTTCGTGCTGTATTCGGCCAGCGGCAAGAGCTGGGACCTGCTGGCCAAGCAAGCCACTTCGTTCGGTATCGGCCTGGTCTCGATGATCGTCATCGCCCAATTCGAACCGCGCTTCATGGCGCGCTGGGTGCCGGTCGGCTATGTACTTGGCGTGCTGTTGCTGGTGGTGGTGGATGTCATGGGCCACAACGCCATGGGCGCCACGCGCTGGATCAACATTCCCGGGGTGATCCGCTTCCAGCCCTCGGAATTCATGAAGATCCTGATGCCGGCGACCATCGCCTGGTACCTGTCAAAGCGCACTTTGCCGCCGCAGCTCAAGCATGTGGGCGTCAGTCTGTTTCTGATTGGCTTGCCGTTCATCCTGATCGTGCGTCAGCCCGACCTCGGCACTTCGCTGCTGATCCTCGCCGGTGGCGCGTTCGTTCTGTTCATGGGCGGCCTGCGCTGGCGCTGGATTCTCAGCGTGATTGCCGCGGCTGTGCCGGTGGCGGTCGGCATGTGGTATTTCATCATGCACGACTACCAGAAGCAGCGAATCCTGACGTTCCTCGACCCTGAGAGCGATCCGCTGGGCACCGGCTGGAACATCATTCAATCGAAAGCCGCCATCGGTTCCGGCGGCGTGTTCGGCAAGGGCTGGTTGCTGGGCACCCAGTCGCACCTGGACTTCCTGCCGGAAAGCCACACCGATTTCATTATCGCGGTCATGGGCGAAGAATTCGGCCTGGTGGGCATCTGCGCACTGTTGCTGATTTACTTGCTGTTGATCGGTCGCGGGCTGGTGATTACCGCCCAGGCCCAGACATTGTTCGGCAAATTGCTCGCGGGCAGCCTGACCATGACGTTTTTTGTTTACGTTTTCGTCAACATCGGTATGGTCAGTGGCCTGTTGCCGGTCGTGGGGGTGCCTTTGCCGTTCATTAGCTACGGAGGAACTTCGCTGGTGACGCTACTGTCAGCGTTTGGGGTTTTGATGTCGATCCATACCCATCGTAAGTGGATCGCACAGGTTTGAATAAGGTGAAGATTTCAATGCAAGTAATGCGTGGCTGGGCGACTCGAAATGCGCCATGGGTCGGCCTGGTAAGCATCCTTGGCACAGCGCAGGAAGCGTTGGCCGGCGATTACGAAGGCTCACCCCAGGTGGCTGAATTCGTCGGTGAAATGACCCGCGACTACGGTTTTGCCGGTGAACAGCTGATGGGCGTGTTCCGCGAAGCCGAGCGCAAGCAGGCGATTCTGGACGCGATCTCGAAACCTGCGGAACGGGTCAAGCAGTGGAACGAATATCGGCCGATGTTCATCACCGACGCGCGCATCGCCCGTGGTGTGGATTTCTGGCGGCAGCATGAGGCGGTCCTGGCTCGTGCCGAGCAGGAATACGGTGTACCGGCGCAGGTGATCGTTTCAATCATCGGCGTCGAGACCTTTTTTGGTCGCAATACCGGCAACTACCGGGTCGTCGACGCCTTGTCGACCCTGGGTTTCGACTATCCTCCCCGTGCCGAATTCTTCCGCAAGGAATTGCGCGAATTCTTGCTGCTGGCCCGGGAAGAGCAGGTCGATCCGCTGACCCTCAAGGGCTCATACGCCGGCGCCATGGGCTTGCCGCAGTTCATGCCGAGCAGTTTTCGTGCGTATGCGGTGGATTTCGACGGTGACGGCCACATCAATATCTGGACCAATCCGGACGATGCCATTGGCAGCGTCGCCAGTTACTTCAAGCGTCATGGCTGGGTGGCGGGCGAACCGGTGGTCAGTCGCGCCGATGTGCGTGGCGAGCAGGTGGACGCGGGTTTGACCACCGGCATCGAACCGACTAAAACCGTCGGGGAGTTGCGGGCTCTAGGGTGGTCAAGTCATGATGCGCTGCGCGATGATATGCCGGTCACGGCTTTCCGCCTGGAAGGTGACAATGGCCCCGAATACTGGATGGGCCTGACGAATTTTTACGCGATCACGCGTTATAACCGCAGCGTGATGTACGCCATGGCCGTACATCAACTGTCTGAACAGCTGGTTCAAGCACGGGGCGTCAAGTAATGCGGGCATTGCCTATGAATAAACCCCTGAAGCTGATGGCATTTGCCGCGTTGGCAGTGCTGGTCGCCAGTTGCTCGACCAGCCGCTCGCCGACGCAGAAATCCCCCACCGCCGTGCGCTCTGCGCCGGGGCTGGACATCAACCGGGCGCACAAAGACGGCGCGCCTTGGTGGGACGTCGATGTGTCGCGCATCCCGGACGCCACGCCGACCCTGCATTCCGGTCCTTATAAGGCCAACCCGTACACTGTGCTGGGCAAGACGTATTTCCCGCTGCAGGAGTCCAAGACCTACGTGGCCTCGGGCACGGCGTCGTGGTACGGCACCAAATTCCATGGTCAGAACACCGCCAACGGCGAAGTCTATGACCTGTATGGCATGAGCGCCGCGCACAAGACCTTGCCACTGCCGAGTTACGTCCGGGTGACCAACCTGGACAACAACAAGAGCGTGATCCTGCGAGTCAACGACCGCGGTCCGTTCTACTCGGACCGGATCATCGACTTGTCCTACGCTGCCGCCAAGAAGCTCGGCTATGCCGAAACCGGTACGGCGCGGGTCAAGGTCGAAGGCATCGATCCGCAGCAATGGTGGGCAGCCAAAGGCCGACCGGCGCCATTGATGCTCAACGAGCCGCAAATCGCGCAGAATAACGCCCCGGTGATTACGGCCTCGGCCGGCACCGTCGAACAATGGACACCACCGCCGCAGCAACACGCGGCCGCCGTGGTGCCCGTGCAGATCGATGCAAAAAAAAACGCTTCTGTACCAGCCTCTGGCCAGTATCTGCAGGTGGGCGCGTTCGCCAACCCGGACGCTGCAGAACTCCTGAGATCGAAGCTGAGCGGGATGGTGAGCGCTCCGGTGTTCATCAGTTCGATCGTGCGCAACCAACAGACACTGCATCGGGTGCGCCTGGGGCCGATCGGCTCGCAGGGTGAAATCCAGCAGGTGCAGAACAGTGTGCGAATGGCCAATCTCGGTTCACCGAGCCTGGTCACCGCCGAGTAATACGTAGTACTTGATTGAGGGTTCACTTGCGGTTTGGGGGGTGAACCTGGTTGTTGGCTCGTTAAAGAACAAAAGCCCGGCAAGGGTTCTGAGTGAACAACTGAACACGCGACAGCTCGTTAGAAAGCTGTCTGATTAGTTTTGCCCCCAGGGCAGTTTCCATTAGCGATTTCGAGAGACGGATGAACATCACCACCTTTGCCAAACGACTGTGCCTGCTAGTACCGCTGCTCCTCTCGCCTGCCGCGTTCGCGGTCGAGATGATGCCGTCGCCACCACAACTGGCCGCTAAATCCTACGTGCTCATGGACGCCAGCAGCGGCAACGTGCTGGTCGAGAACAATGGTGACCAGCGTCTGCCGCCGGCCAGCCTGACCAAGCTGATGACCGCGTACATCGCGACCCTGGAAATCCGTCGTGGCCAGATCGGTGAAAACGATCCGGTGACCGTCAGCGAAAACGCCTGGCGTACCGGCGGTTCGCGGATGTTCATCAAAGTCGGCTCGCAAGTGACGGTCAGCGACTTGCTGCACGGCATCATCATCCAGTCGGGTAACGACGCCAGCGTTGCGCTTTCCGAGCACATCGCCGGCAGCGAAGACGCGTTCGCCGACATGATGAACAAAACCGTGGCCGACCTGGGCATGACCAACAGCCACTTCATGAACCCGACCGGCCTGCCGAACCCGGAGCACTACTCGTCGGCTCACGACATGGCCGTGCTGGCTCGCGCAATCATCCACGAAGACCCGGCTCACTATGCGATCTACTCGCAGAAAGAGTTCTTCTGGAACGGCATCAAGCAACCTAACCGTAACCTGCTGCTGTGGCGCGACAAGACGGTCGATGGCCTGAAAACCGGTCACACCGACGAAGCCGGCTACTGCATGGTGTCTTCGGCCGTACGTGACGGCATGCGCCTGATCGCCGTGGTGTTCGGCACCAACAGCGAAGTGGCACGTGCGTCTGAAACCCAGAAGCTGCTGACCTACGGTTTCCGCTTCTTCGAAACCCAGACCTTCTATCAGAAAGGCGCCGAGCTGGCTCAGGCTCCTGTCTGGAAAGGCACCACCAACCAAGTCAAGGCCGGCCTGGCTGAAGACCTGACCATGACCCTGCCGAAGGGCCAGCTGAAAAAGCTCGCCGCCAGCATGACCATGAACCCGCAACTGGTTGCGCCCATCGCCAAGGGCGACGTGATCGGTAAAGTCGAAGTGAAACTGGACGACAAGGTGGTGCACAGCGCTGACCTGATCGCTCTGGACGCAGTCGAGGAGGGTGGTATCTTCCGTCGCATGTGGGATAGCATCCGTCTATTCTTCTACGGCTTGTTCAACTGAATTAGTGTGGACTTGCATGGCTGCGCTCCAATCCGGAGCGGGGCCATGTCCGTTGCCACGGCTTACGAGGCCGTTACGCCATGACAGACACCGAAGTAAAGGCGCCAAAGATCGAATTCCCCTGCGCGGATTACCCGATTAAGGTAATCGGCGACACCGGCGTGGGTTTCAAGGACAAGATCATTGCGATCCTTGAAAAACACGCCACCGTTGACCACAAGACCCTGGCCGAACGCCAGAGTACCAACGGCAAGTACACCACCATCCAGTTGCACATCATCGCCACCGGTCAAGAGCAGCTGTACGACATTAACAGCGAGTTGCGGGCGACCGGTTTCGTGCACATGGTGCTGTGATGTCTGGCACGCTGGGCTTTCGCGAGCTCGGCCAGATGGCCTACGAGCCGGTCTGGCATGCCATGCAGCGCTTCACCAACGAACGCGGCAGCGATGCCGCCGACGAGATCTGGCTGGTCGAGCACCCACCGGTGTTCACCCAGGGCCAGGCCGGCAAGGCCGAGCATTTGTTGTTGCCGGGAGATATTCCGGTGGTGCAGGTCGATCGGGGTGGTCAGGTGACTTACCACGGGCCGGGCCAATTGGTCGCGTACCTGTTGCTCGACGTGCGCAAGTTGGGTTTCGGCGTGCGTGACCTGGTCAGCCGCATGGAGCTCTGCCTGATCGAGTTGCTGGCCAGCTACGGCGTCACCGCCGCGGCCAAGCCGGACGCGCCGGGCGTTTACGTCGACGGGGCGAAAATTGCTTCGCTGGGTCTACGGATCCGCCACGGTTGTTCCTTTCATGGCCTGGCCCTGAACGTGGACATGAACCTGGAACCGTTTCGACGGATTAATCCCTGCGGCTACGCCGGGCTGGCAATGACCCAGCTGAGCGATCACGCAGGATCGATTGAATTTGCCGAGGTAAGTGCCCGGCTGCGCGCGCAGCTCGTCAAACACCTCGACTATGCTGAGCAGACGACCCTAACGGGCGGAATCGACTGATATGACTACTGATGCAGTGCAAACCATGATCCCGACGCTCGATGTCACCGAGCGTCCGGCCCCGCGTGCCAAGGTTGAAGCCGGCGTCAAGCTGCGCGGCGCCGAGAAGGTTGCACGTATCCCGGTGAAGATCATTCCGACCACCGAACTGCCAAAGAAGCCTGACTGGATCCGCGTGCGCATCCCGGTTTCCCCGGAAGTCGACCGCATCAAGGCCCTGTTGCGCAAACACAAGCTGCACAGCGTCTGCGAAGAAGCGTCCTGCCCGAACCTGGGCGAGTGCTTCTCCGGCGGCACCGCGACGTTCATGATCATGGGCGACATCTGCACCCGTCGTTGCCCGTTCTGCGACGTTGGCCACGGTCGTCCGAAGCCACTGGACGTCAACGAACCGGAAAGCCTGGCCATCGCCATCGCCGACCTGAAACTCAAGTACGTGGTGATCACTTCGGTAGACCGCGATGACCTGCGTGACGGCGGTGCCCAGCACTTTGCCGACTGCATCCGCGAGATCCGCAAGCTGTCGCCGAACGTGCAGCTCGAAACCCTGGTCCCGGACTACCGTGGCCGCATGGACGTCGCGCTGGAAATCACCGCCGCCGAGCCGCCTGATGTGTTCAACCACAATCTGGAAACCGTGCCGCGCCTGTACAAGGCCGCGCGTCCGGGTTCGGACTACCAGTGGTCGCTGACCCTGCTGCAACGTTTCAAGCAGATGATGCCGCACATTCCGACCAAATCCGGCCTGATGCTGGGCCTGGGCGAGACCGACGAAGAAGTCATCGAAGTCATGAAGCGCATGCGCGAACACGACATCGACATGCTGACCCTCGGCCAGTACCTGCAACCGTCGCGCAGCCACTTGCCGGTCCAGCGTTTCGTGCACCCGGACGTGTTCGCCTGGTTCGCCGAGGAAGGCTACAAGATGGGCTTCAAGAACGTCGCTTCTGGCCCGTTGGTGCGCTCCTCGTACCACGCCGACGAGCAGGCGAAGCTGGTCAAGGCCGAGCTGATGTCGTCCTGATCTGCCGCCAGACATAAAAAACGCCCGCCAGGCATTCAGCCTCGCGGGTGTTTTTTTGCCTTGCCCACGGCCACAACCGCCTTTTCCTGCAACCTGCGGGGCAACGAAGCCTCTTCTGTTTGTCTCCGTTCCTGACTACTGTGTGCTTGACGCTTTCACGCAGGGAGATTCATGGATGACCGTTCGACCGACCCACACCCTTTGCCCTCATGCACCCGTTCCGGCCTTGCCGTCGGAAGGGTTGATCGGCGTCATCGCGCCTGCCGGTCCTGCGGCGCTGGACACCGATAAGGCCGTTGCCTGGATGCGCGCTCGCGGGTATTCGCTGCGGGTATTTCCCGGGGTGTATGAGAAGGATGATTATCTGGCCGGCAGCGATGAGGTGCGGCTCAATGATCTGCATGCAGCGTTCGCCGACAGCGAGGTGGACGCGATCATCTGCCTGCGCGGTGGCTACGGTACACCGCGACTGCTTGATCGAATCGATTTTGAACTGCTGCGCAACAATGCCAAGCCGTTCATTGGCTATAGCGATATCACCGCGCTGCACCTGGCGATCAGCCGGTACGCGGGTTTTGTGACCTTTCATGGTCCGATGCTCAACGCTGATGTGCTCGGCGACAAGCAACAACCCACCGAGTCCTCGTTTTTCAACCTGCTCAGAGGGCAGGTGAAGGCCGGCAGCGTGCTGACGCACCCGGTGGCCTACCCATTGACCACGATCGAACCTGGCATCGCTCACGGGCGTTTGTTGGGCGGCAATCTGTCGATGATCGCCGCGACCATGGGTACGCCGTACGAGATTGATGCCGAGGGCGTCATTCTGTTCATCGAGGACATTAACGAGCCGCTGTATCGCATCGACCGGCTGCTGACCCATCTGCGTTTGGCGGGCGTGTTAAGCAAGCTGCGAGGGGTTCTGGTGGGGGATGTGGCAGGAGTGGACAGCGATGCGCTGGCGCGCTTGCTCAAGCAGACCTTCGAGCCATTGCGCATTCCGGTGCTGGCGGGATGGCGCAGCGGGCATTGCGATCCGAACCTGACGTTGCCGATGGGCGCGCTGGTGAGGCTGGATGCGGGGAACAGGGAATTGGTGTTGGAGCAGGATGTGGTGATCAGGCGGTAGACATTCATCGCCTGATCGTCAGTCATCGCGAGCAGGCTCGCTCCCACATTGGATCTTCAGTGAATACAGCATTTGTATTCGACGCAGATCAGTGTGGGAGCGAGCCTGCTCGCGATGCTTTTTAGCGGCTACGCAGGCCTTCCAGCAACTTGTGCGTCGGATAACCATCCGCCGGCCAGCCGAACGACTGCTGGGCGCTGCGGATTGCCTTGCGGGTGTTGGCGCCGATGATGCCGTCGGCCGTGCCCGCGTCGTAGTTCTGCGCACTCAGCAAGCTTTGCAGTTCCATCCGTTCGCTGCGGCTCAGGGGCAAATCGTCTTTGGGCCACGAGCCGTTGATCAGGCCTGAACCGTTGAAACGCTCGGACAACAGGCTTACCGCCAACGCATAGGACGACGAATTGTTGTACTTGAGGATCGCGCGGAAGTTGTCGAGCACCAGGAACGCCGGGCCGCGGTAACCGGCTGGCAGCAGCAGGGCGGCAGACAGGTGTTCGGAGCCTGCTGGAACCTGGCCGCCATTGGGCAGTGTCACGCCCAGTTGCTGCCATTCGGCGACGCTCTTGCGAATCGTGCCATCGGCCAGCACGTAGTTGAAGCTGCCTGGCAGTTGCACTTCGAAGCCCCACGGCTGGCCTTTCTGCCAGCCGGAGCTTTGCAGGTAGTGCGCGGTCGAGGCCAGGGCATCGGCGGAACTGCCCCAGATATCGCGACGGCCGTCGCCATCGAAGTCCACCGCGTGGGTGTTGTAAGTGGTTGGAATGAACTGGGTCTGGCCCATGGCGCCGGCCCAGGAACCGAGCATTTTCTCCGGTTCGATATCACCCTGTTGCAGGATTTGCAGGGCGGCGATCAGTTGCGCGTGGGCGAAACCAGGGCGCCGGCCTTCGTAGGCCAGCGTCGCCAGGGAGTTGATCACTGACTTGCTGCCCTGGAACTGCCCGAAGTTACTCTCCATGCCCCACACCGCGACCAGGGCCTGGCGATCGACGCCATAGCGCTGTTCGATGCTTTGCAGGATGTCGGCGTATTGGCTGACCAGCGCCTCGCCTTTACGCACGCGCAGTGGCGAAAGGGCGCCGTCGAGGTATTCCCACACGGGGCGAGAGAATTCCGGCTGGCTACGGTCGGCGCGGATCACGCTGTCGTCGAAGCTGATATTGGCGAAGGCGCGGTCGAACAGATCGGCGCGAATACCGGCGGCCAGGGCGTCCTTGCGGAAACCGGCCTGCCATTCGGCAAAGGTCTGGGTCGGCTGGATGTCGAGGTTTTCACCGCTCGGCACCACGGGCGGAATCACCGCAGGGGCGGTCGCGACGGGGAGGGTCTGAAGCGGTTGGGCGTCGGCGGCGGTCGGTTTTTCCGCGCAAGCGACTAGCAAGATGAGGCTGGAGGCAGCGATCAGTTGGCGCAGGTGCCAACGACGGGAAAGACAAAAGGGCATGCACGGGTCCAGGGAATACGGATCAGGTGCAGACCTTAACATGTTGAGCGAGCGCCTGCCTTTCAGGCGGCCAGAAAGTAAGAAGCCTCCCAGCTTTTAGACTGGAAGGCTTCGCGGCGGTAGCTGCCTTTGCCCTTGCCGGCGGGTTCCTGACGGCTGCGGAACAGTGGCTGGGCGATGATCGATTTGGCCTTGTTGGGGCCATTCCTGGATGGCTTTTTGCTCATGATGATTGCTCGCAAGTGAGTGGGTTTTGCGGGGCAAATCATCGGCTCAAGTTGGGGTTCTGTCTAGTCCCCACGTTGCGTAGGACCTTTCGCCGATCACCGGACCTGTAGCAGCCTTCGGCAGCGCTACAGGGGGCGCGTTTACTCCGCGGGCAGCATCAATCTCTGGCCAGCCATCAGCAACGTCAGCCGGCTCAGGCTCATCCACGGCGAACCCGCGGCCTGGCCTTTGATCTGGGCGTCGATGCGCTGTGCTTCCAGCAACAACTGCGCCCAGCGTTGCGCCGAATAGCGTTGCAGGGCTTTGCTCATCAGCGGTTTGCGCTTGTCCCAGACCGGCGGTCGGGCCTGGCTGAAGGCTTTGTCCAGCGGCACACCCTGGCTGTATTGCAGTGACAGGTTGGCCAGCAGGCGCAGTTCGCGGGCCAGGGCCCAGAGAATCACCGGTGGTTCGACGCCTTCACCGCGCAGCCCTTCGAGCATGCGCAAGGCGTGGGCGGCTTCACCGTTGAGAATCGCATCGGTCAGCCCGAAGACGTCGAAGCGCGCACTGTCGGCCACCGCCGCTTGCACGGTTTCAACAGTGATCTGACCACCTTCGGCCATCAACTTGAGCTTTTCGATTTCCTGGGCGGCGGCCAGCAGGTTGCCTTCAACCCGTGCCGCGATCAGTTCGACCGCGTCCTGGCTGGCGGAAAGCCCGGCCTGGGACAACCGTTGGCGGATCCAGCTCGGTAACTGATTGGCATCCACCGGCCAGATCTGCACGAACTGGGTCTGCTGGCCTTCGACCAGCGCCTTGCCCCACTTGGTTTTCTGCGCACTGCCATCGAGCTTGGGCAGGCTGATCAGCAAAATAGTGTCTTCGGCCGGCCGCGAGCAGTATTCGATGAACGCCGCAGCGCCTTTGTCGCCGGGTTTGCCTGACGGCAGACGCAGTTCCAGCAGGCGTTTTTCGGCGAACAACGACATGCTCGCGCCGGCTTGCAGCAGCGTACCCCAGTCGAAACTGGCGTCGGCGGCGAAGACCTGGCGCTCGTCGAAACCTTGTTGGCGGGCGGCGGCACGAATCGCGTCGGCAGCCTCCTGACACAACAGTGGGTCATCGCCACTGATGATGTAGACCGGCGCAAGGGGGCCTTGCAGGTGTTTGGCGAGTTGGGCGGGAGCGAGTTTCATAGGCGAGGGCGAACGGGGCGCCTGAGCGCCCCGTAAGTCTTATTGCTGCGGCAGTTGGATGGGCGACTGACGCGGCGTTTCCGCTTCAGACTTCTGCGCCGCTTCCAGCGCTGCGGCTTCAGCCTTGGCTTTGGCCTCGGCCGTCTGTTGCAGCTGATCCAGTTGAGTCGGAGTGAGCTGCTGCAGGCGCAGCATCATGCGTTGAACCAGTTCGCGACGCATTTCGATGCGGGCATCGTTGGCTTCCTGATCGGACCCCACCAGGTTGTTGCCGTCGTGAATGAAGACTTTCTGTACTTCAAGCTTGTCGGTCATCAGCGGCAGGTTGCCCTGGCCACGAATGTCGTAGCTGAGCACGGTCGTCATCTGGTACTCGCCCGTACGACCGGCGCCTGCGTAGCTGAGGATGCGCTGGCTTTCCTGCTCGTCGGTCAGAATCAGTTTGTACGGTGCGCCGCTGTAGACCTTGACGCCGCTGCCGCTCAGAACCTGACGCAGCTGGGTGACGGTTTCGCCATAGGCGTTGCGGGCGGTCAGGTCGAGTTCCTTGATCGCCAGTTCAGTGGTGCCGGTGCCGCGCAGCTGGAAACCGCAGGCGCTCAGCAGAACGGCGAGGCCTATCACCAGCAAATTGCGTTTGATCATCTTGTTGCTCCCCTTGAAACCATGTGGGCCGATCTTGCGGCCCGAAAGGTTTTACTCGGCGCCAGGCATGACCTGGCGCCCGATCCAATTAGCTGGCGACGATATTGACCAGTTTCCCGGGCACTACGATCACTTTACGAATCGTCAGACCGTCGACGAAGCGCAGCACGTTCTCGTTGGCCCGTGCAGCGGCTTCGACGTCTTCGCGGCTGGCGCTGGCCGGCATTTCGATGTGTCCGCGCAGCTTGCCGTTGACCTGAATCACCAGTTGCAGGCTGTCCTGCACCAGCGCGCTTTCGTCCAGCTTCGGCCAGCCTGCGTCGATCACAGGGTCAGCATGACCCAGTCGATTCCACAGCTCGTGGCTGATGTGCGGAGTGATTGGCGCCAGCAGCAGGACCACGGTTTCCAGGCCTTCATGAATCAGTGCGCGATCCTGTGCGGTGCCTTGCGGGGCTTTTTCCAGCACGTTCATCAGCGTCATCACCTGGGCGATGGCGGTGTTGAATTTGTGGTTCTGGCCGACGTCGTGGCTGGCCTGCTTGATGGCCTGGTGGATCGAACGGCGAATGGCTTTCTGCTCGTCGTTCAGGCTGGCGACGTCCAGTGTGCCCGGCAGGCCCTGAGTGACGTGCGCTTGCGCCAGGCGCCAGACGCGCTTGAGGAAGCGGTGCGAGCCTTCTACGCCCGAGTCGGACCATTCCGCGCTCATGTCGGGTGGCGAGGCGAACATCATGAACAGGCGGCAGGTGTCTGCGCCGAACTGGTCAATCATCGACTGTGGATCGACGCCGTTGTTCTTCGACTTGGCCATCTTCTCGGTGCCGCCGATCTCGACCGGCAGGCCGTCTGCGATCAGCTTGGCGCTGACAACCTTGGCCTTGCTGTCGCGTTCGAGTTCGACGTCCGCCGGGTTGAACCAGGTGTAGGCACCGTTGGCTTCGCGACGATAATAAGTCTCGGCGATCACCATGCCTTGGGTCAGCAGGTTCTTGAACGGCTCGTTGGAGCTCACCAGGCCTTCGTCGCGCATCAGCTTGTGGAAGAAGCGCGCGTACAACAGGTGAAGAATCGCGTGTTCGATGCCGCCGATGTACTGATCCACCGGCAGCCAGTGGTCGGCCGCGGCTTTTTCCACCAGCCCGCCTTCATAGTGCGGCGAGGCGTAGCGGGCGTAGTACCACGAGGACTCGACGAAGGTGTCCATGGTGTCGGTTTCACGCTTGGCAGGCTGGCCGCATTTCGGGCAAGCGCACTCGTAGAACTCGGGCATGCGTGCCAGTGGCGAGCCGGCGCCATCCGGTACGACGTCTTCCGGCAATACGACCGGCAGTTGATCTTCCGGGACCGGCACATCACCGCAGGTGTTGCAGTGGATGATCGGGATCGGGCAGCCCCAGTAGCGCTGGCGGCTGATGCCCCAGTCGCGCAGGCGGAACTGGGTGCGCGAGGCGCCGAGGTTTTTCTTGATCAGCGCGACTTCAATGGCGTCGAACGCACCTGGGAAGTCGAGGCCGTCGAACTCGCCGGAATTGATCAGCGTGCCGTGCTCGCCGTAGGCGTCCTGCCACGGAGCCGGGTTGGTGTCACCTGCGCTGGTGCGCACCACCGATTTGATCGGCAGGTTGTATTTGGTGGCGAATTCGAAATCCCGTTCGTCGTGAGCCGGTACAGCCATGACCGCGCCGTCGCCGTAGTGCATCAGCACATAGTTGGCGACCCATACCGGGAGTTTCTCACCGGTCAGCGGGTGCTCGACGAACAACGAAGTCGGCAGGCCTTTTTTCTCTTGGGTGGCGACGTCGGCTTCGGCAACGCTGCCGCCCTTGCATTCAGCGATGAACGCTTGCAGCTCAGGATTGTTCTGTGCGGCCAGGGCAGCCAGGTGGTGTTCGGCGGCGACGGCAACGTAGGTCGCGCCCATCAGGGTGTCCGGACGGGTGGTGAACACCTTCAGTGCGCCGGTTTCGCCGATGGAGTCGACGTTGTACGGGAACTGCACTTCCATGCCGCGGGACTTGCCGATCCAGTTGCGCTGCATGGTCTTGACCTGTTCAGGCCAGCCCGGCAGATCGTCGAGGCTTTCCAGCAGCTCATCCGCGTACGCGGTGATCTTGAAGTAGTACATCGGGATTTCGCGCTTTTCGATCAGCGCGCCGGAACGCCAGCCGCGGCCGTCGATCACTTGTTCGTTGGCCAGGACGGTCTGGTCGACCGGGTCCCAGTTCACGGTGCCGCTTTTTTTGTAGATCACGCCTTTTTCGAACAGGCGAGTGAACAGCCATTGTTCCCAGCGGTAGTAATCCGGCTTGCAGGTGGTCACTTCGCGCGACCAGTCCACCGCCAGGCCCAGGCTGCGCAGCTGGGTTTTCATGTAGGCGATGTTTTCGTAGGTCCACTTGGCCGGCGCTACGTTGTTCTTCATCGCGGCGTTTTCCGCGGGCATGCCAAAGGCGTCCCAACCCATGGGTTGCAGGACGTTCTTGCCTAGCATGCGCTGGTAGCGGGAGATCACGTCGCCGATGGTGTAGTTGCGCACGTGCCCCATGTGTAGCTTGCCGCTGGGGTAAGGGAACATCGACAGGCAGTAGAACGTCTCCTTGCCTGGCTGTTCACTGACTTCAAAGGACTTTTGCTCGTCCCAGAATGACTGGGCGGCGGCTTCGATTTCACGGGGCTGATATTGTTCGTGCATGGCTACTTTTGAACTGAATAGGGGTGGCCTAATCCTCTTCAATGCAACGTTGGACATTGATCACGCCAAATCGGCGTTTCGGTGTCCAGACGAGCTGGAAGTGGAGTTACAGGAAGCGCCGTAGCATACATGACCGCGCTCTACCGAGGGAAACCCTGATTACTGCCGCAGGTCACCCGAAACCCGCTGCGAGGGCCGTTGGTCGCAGCACTCAGCCGGTTTGTTGATGGAAGCTAAGCTCTAAATGGGGAGTAAGTCTTATCTTCAATGAGGTGAGGGATGGTTGAGTCACGGCAGAAAGTTACAAAACCGGAGCTTTACGAAAGACTGATCGATCGTCTGGGAATGGCCCTGGACGCGGCTAAAACCGCTGACCGGTTACGCGACGAACGACCGCTGGAACTGGAACTGCGTGGCTTGAGCCCCGCAGAGTTTGCACTGGTCAAGGCGTATCTCGATCGCAGTGAACGTGAGACACAGGGATGCTTGTCAGAAGCAGTGAAGCAACTCGACGCACCACGTTCGGCCAAGATCATCTGGCTCAAGGACAAGACTCCCGGCAGAGACGCGGTAAAGGTCCGGTCTCTGCAATTCAAGTAAGGGCACTTGAAGCCATGTCGTATGGTTTTTTGAAGCATAGTCCTTCCGTATCTGTTGTCGCATTGCGTCAACCCACTTAGGCTTCGGGCATCTCTGGAGATGCTCGATGCCTTTTCGTTATTTCGTAAAACAACTTCTATTGCCGCCCGGCCTTCTTTTGCTGCTGTTGGTGCTCGCCTGGTGGCTCCGCCGCTCAAGACCGCGACTTGCCAGCCTGTGCTTCGTCCTCGGCGCGGGCGGCTTCTGGCTGATGAGCTTGCCAGTGGTGGTGCAATGGAGCGCCGAACTGCTTGAGCGTGAGCCGCCGCTGGCTCGCGACGAGTGGGCAACATTGACTCAGCATGCCGACGCGATTGTGGTGCTGGGTTCGGGGCGCGAGCGGGGCGACCTGGCGTGGGGCGAAGACCAGCCGACCGGCGTGGGCCTGGAGCGCCAGCGGTATGCGGCGCGATTGGCCAAGGCGTCCGGCCTGCCGATCCTGACCAGTGGCGGCCTGCATTACGGCACGCCGCCGACTGAAGCCAAAATCATGGCGGACTCTTTGCTCGATGATTTCGGCGTGACGGTTCGTTGGCAGGAAGGGCGTAGCCGCACGACCTGGGAAAATGCCCGGTTCAGCGCGGAGGTGTTGTTGCCGCAAGGGATCAAGCGCGTGGTGCTCGTGACCCAGGCGTGGCACATGCCGCGCGCGGTCTGGAGTTTCCAGAAGGCCGGGTTTGAGGTGGTGCCGGCGCCGATGGGCTTTCTGGGCGTGGACAATGCCCGGCCATTGGGTGGCTGGTTGCCTGAATTCAAGTCGATCTGGCAGAGCGGGCAATTGATGAATGAAGCGGTGGGGCAGGTCGGGTATTCGTTGTTTTACCGGAGTGAGGTCACCGCCGATTGATGCGGCGTCTGCTGTACCGCCTTCGCGAGCAAGCCCGCTCCCACATTTGATCTGCGTCGTACACAAATCAAATGTGGGAGCGGGCTTGCTCGCGAAGCTTTTAAACGGTCTTGGCCATCCGGCTGGCTATCAACGCCCAGCCAAACAACAACACACACACGATGATCAGCGGCCACGAACGCCATTCCAGATACGGCGTCAGGTTGTGCATCGGCACCACTTCGCCGTACAGAATGCCGCGTTCGAACTGCGGGATCTGCACCGTGATCTGCCCGAACGGGTTGATCAGGCCGGTTACGCCGTTGTTGGTGGCGCGGATCATCCAGCGACCGGCTTCAAGCGCGCGCATCTGTGCCATCTGCAAATGTTGCAGCGGGCCGATGGATGTGCCGAACCAGGTGTCGTTGCTGATGGTCAGCAGCAGATCGCTTCGGGCGGCGAGGCTGGCGGCGAATTCTGGATACACCACTTCGTAGCAGATGAACGGCGCAATCTGATAACCCTTGGCCTGCAGCATCGGCTGATCGACCGGGCCACGGGCAAAGTCCGACATCGGCAGGTCGAAGAAGGCAATCAGGCCGCGCAGCACGTCCTGCAACGGCACGTACTCGCCAAACGGCACCAGCTTCTGCTTGAGGTAGGTGCCATCACCTTCACCGACCACGGTAATGCCATTGAAGAAACGCTTTTCGTGGCGGACTTCTTCGCGAATCGGTACGCCGGTAATCAGCGCGGATTTACGCTCGGCCGCGAAGTTGCCCATCATGTTCAGGTAGCCCTCGGCGGACTCCTTGAGCACCGGGACCGCCGTTTCCGGCCAGATCAGCAGGTCGACCCGCTTGGAGCTGAAACTCATGTCGCGGTACAGCGCCAGCTGCGCGTTGAGCTGCGTCGGGTCCCACTTCATGCTCTGTTCGATATTGCCCTGAATCGCCGCGACACTCAGCGGTGCGCCCGCCGGGGTTGTCCAGGCGTGTTCCTTCAGCGCCATGCCGGCCACCCAAGGCCCGATCAGCAACAACACGCCCGCCGCAATGAAGCCTTTGCGCCCCGTACGCACCAGGCGCGCAGCGTTGTAGATCAGCGCCGCCGTCAGGGCCAGGGTGAAGGAAATCAGCCACATCCCGCCGACCGGCGCGAGCCCGGCCAATGGCCCGTTGAGTTGGCTGTAACCGGAATAGAGCCACGGGAAACCGGTCAGGAACCAGCCGCGAAAGGCTTCCTGGCCGACCCACAAGGCGGCAAACGCCAAGGCATCGGCCAGCGGTGCCTCGTTACGGCGCAACCAGCGCGCCCAGATCCAGGCGGGCAGGGCGAAGAACCAGGCAATCGCCGCCGTGAAGATCAGCATCAGGAAACCGGCCAGCAGCACCGAGGCGCCGCCGAAGTGGTGAATGCTGTAGTAGATCCAGCTGGTGCCGGCGCCAAACAGGCCGAAACCGAAACACCAGCCACGGCCCAAGGCCTGGCGGGGATTCAGTTCGCGCAAACCGGCATAGAAGAAACCGACCGCCAGCAACGCCAGCGGCCAGATATCGAACGGCGCCAGGGCCAGGGTGGTGAGTGCACCGGCCGCCACGGCCAGCAGGTTACCGGGCCAGCCGGGGCGGGTTACGCGGAGCATGTCAATCCTTAGCGTGCAATAGGCGTCAGGCGCAGCAAGTGAATCCGACGACTGTCGGCGTTCAGGATGCGGAAGCGATACGGGCCGATTTCGGTGATTTCGTTGCGTTTGGGCAAGTGCCCGAACGCGCTCATCACCAGACCGCCGACGGTGTCGAATTCGTCATCGGAGAATTGGCTGTCGAAGAATTCGTTGAAGTTCTCGATCGGCGTCAGGGCCTTGATCAGGAAGTCACCGCTGGGCAGTGGCTTGATGTAGCTGTCTTCTTCGACGTCGTGTTCGTCTTCGATGTCGCCGACGATCTGTTCCAGCACGTCTTCGATGGTCACCAGACCCGCCACGCCGCCGTATTCGTCAATGACGATAGCCATGTGGTTGTGGTTGGCGCGGAACTCGCGCAGCAGCACATTCAGACGCTTGGACTCCGGCACGAAAGTGGCCGGGCGCAGCAGGTCCTTGATGTTGAAGCTGTCGCCGTTCTCCTTGAGGATCAACGGCAGCAAGTCCTTGGCCAGCAACACGCCCATCACGTCATCGTGGCTTTCGCCGATCACCGGGTAGCGGGAGTGGGCCGAGTCGACCACGGCCGGCAGGAATTCGCGGGGTGTCTGGGTCGCCTTGATGCTGACCATCTGCGAGCGCGGGACCATGATGTCCCGTACTTGCAGGTCCGCAACCTGGATGGCGCCTTCGACGATGGCCAGCGCTTCGCTGTCCAGCAGTTTGTTTTGGTGTGCGTCGCGCAGCAGCTCAAGCAGCTCCTGGCGGTTCTTCGGCTCGTGGGCAAAAGCCTGGGTGAGCTTACCCAGCCAAGACTTTTGCCCGTTGCTCGATCGATCTTCGCTCATAGCGATTACTCTGAATCCTTTGTTGTTACGATTGGGGGTGTGTCAGTTTCGTCGTCCGCATACGGGTCTCGATGACCCAATTCTGCAAGCAACGTTCGTTCCAGTGCTTCCATTTCTTCGGCTTCCTCGTCCTCTATATGGTCGTAACCAAGCAGATGCAAGCAGCCGTGAATGACCAGATGCGCCCAGTGGGCCTTGAGTTCCTTGCCTTGTTCGGCGGCTTCGCGTTCGACCACCGCCACGCAGATCACCAGATCGCCCAGCAGCGGGATGTCGAGAAACTCGTCAGGCACGTCGGCAGGGAACGATAAGACGTTAGTGGCGTAATCCTTTTGCCGCCAGGTGTGATTCAGTTCGCGCGCTTCCTCTTCATCGACCAGGCGAATGGTCATTTCGGAATCAGCCGTGCGCTGGCGCAGAGCCAGTTCGCACCATTGGCGGAACTCGGCTTCGCTTGGGGCATGCGCTTGGGTAGCCAGTTGCAGATCAAGCTCAAGCATCGTGGCGATTGTCCTTGGAAGAGAACTTCGCCGGTTCGTCAGCCACACGATTCTCGAAGCGCTCGTAGGCTTCGACAATGCGCTGCACCAGTGGATGGCGCACAACGTCCTTGGGCATGAAATGAGTGAAGCTGATACCCGGCACGTCTTTGAGCACTTCGATCACATGGTGCAGCCCGGACTTGGTGCCTTTCGGCAGGTCGACCTGGGTGATGTCACCGGTGATGACCGCTGTGGAGCCGAAGCCGATCCGGGTCAGGAACATCTTCATTTGCTCGACGGTAGTGTTCTGGCTTTCGTCGAGGATGATGAAGCTGTTGTTCAGCGTACGACCGCGCATGTAGGCCAGCGGCGCGACTTCAATGACCTGGCGCTCGATCAGCTTGGCCACGTGTTCGAAACCAAGCATTTCGTAGAGTGCGTCGTAGAGCGGGCGCAGGTACGGGTCGATCTTCTGGGACAGGTCGCCGGGCAGGAAGCCGAGTTTTTCGCCCGCTTCAACCGCCGGGCGGACCAGCAGGATGCGGCGAATCTGCTCGCGTTCCAGCGCGTCTACCGCGCAGGCAACGGCCAGATAGGTCTTGCCGGTACCGGCCGGGCCGATGCCGAAATTGATGTCGTTACCGAGGATTTCCTTCACGTAGCGCAACTGATTCAAGCCGCGAGGGCGAATCATGCCTTTTTTGGTGCGCAGGGCGACGGAAGGTTCGGACGGGGAAACGTTGTCCAGCTCTTCGACGGCCGATTCCTGCAGGAACAGGTGAACCATGTCCGGCGACAGCTCGGTACCCTTGGTTTCCCGGTACAGGCGGCGCAGGAGGTTTTCCGCGGAGGTGGTGTGTTTGGGTTCGCCGATCAGTTCGAACTGGTCTCCGCGGTTGCGGATCTCGATATTCAGGCGCTGCTCGATCAAGCGCAGATGCTCGTCGAATTGCCCGCACAGATTGGCGAAGCGGCGAGCCTCAAAGGGCTCGAGGATAAAACGATGTGGTTCTATGGGTGCGTTCAAGGTCGTATTTAGCCGCCCTGGGGCAATTAAGATGAAATCAAGGATAACGCCAGAGGCTCGGGTGCGAAAGCTCTTAAATATCGCAACGTCGCACCCCGTCCTTGTGGGAGCCGGGCTTGCCCGCGATGAACGATTACACGGTGTGTCAGGCAGACCGCATCGTGGCCATCGCGGGCAAGCCCGGCTCCCACAGGGAATTGTGGGGTTATTGGATCAGCGAGCCCCGCAGCGAGTGCGGTTGCGCGGCGTCGATGTGCACGTCGGCGAACTGGCCGATCAAGGTCGGGTTGTCGCAGCGGAAGTTGACGATGCGATTATTCTCGGTCCGGCCTTGCAGCTCGCCGGGGTCTTTTTTCGAATAATCGGTGACCAGGATCCGCTGGATCGAACCGACCATTTGTCGGCTGATCTCGAAACCTTGCTGGTTCAGGCGATGTTGCAGGGCGTTGAGGCGTTCTTTTTTCAGCGCTTCCGGCGTCTCGTCGGCCAGGTCGGCGGCAGGCGTGCCCGGGCGCTGGCTATAAACGAACGAATAGGAAAAGTCGAAACCGACGTCTTCGATCAGTTTCATGGTCTGTTCGAAGTCTTTCTCGGTCTCGCCCGGGAAGCCGACGATGAAGTCCGAGCTGATGCAGATCCCCGGCACGGCGGCGCGCAGTTTGCGCAGTTTGGATTTGTATTCCAGCGCCGTGTGGTTGCGCTTCATTGCTGACAGAATCCGGTCCGAGCCGGATTGCACCGGCAAGTGCAGGTGTTTCACCAGTTCCGGTACGTCGGCGTGGGCCTGGATCAGGCTGTCGGAGAATTCCAGCGGGTGCGAAGTAGTGTAGCGAATGCGGTCGATGCCATCGACGGCGGCCACGACGCGGATCAGCTCGGCGAGATCCGCCAGGCGTCCATCGTGAGTGGTCCCGCGATAGCCGTTGACGTTCTGCCCCAGCAGGGTCACTTCACGCACACCGTTTTCGGCCAGGTGGATGATCTCGGCGATCACGTCATCGAACGGCCGGCTGACTTCTTCGCCACGGGTGTAAGGCACCACGCAGAACGTGCAGTACTTGCTGCAGCCTTCCATGACCGACACGTAAGCGCTCGGGCCGTCGATACGAGGCTCGGGCAAATGGTCGAATTTTTCGATTTCCGGGAACGAGACGTCGACCTGCGGCAGCTTGGTCAGGCGTGCGGCGTCGATCATTTCCGGCAGGCGGTGCAGGGTCTGCGGGCCGAACACCACGTCGACGTACGGCGCGCGATCGCGGATGGCCGCGCCTTCCTGGCTGGCCACGCAACCGCCGACGGCGATCACCATGTCCGGGTTCGCCAGTTTCAGTTCACGCCAGCGGCCGAGCTGGGAATACACCCGGTCCTGGGCGCGTTCGCGGATCGAGCAGGTGTTGAGCAGGATCACGTCGGCGTCTTCAGCGCGAGCGGTGACTTCCAGGGCCTGGTGTTCACCCAGCAGATCGACCATGCGCGAGCTGTCGTACTCGTTCATTTGGCAACCGTGGGTTTCGATGTAAAGCTTCTTGGCCATGGACAGAGTCATCACGTGATTCAAAGAACCGCGCATTATAGGGAACATGTTCCCAGGTTCCTACCGCTGTGCGTCCGGCGGCTATGCTATAGTTCGCGCCCTCATTTTTATCCCCCGATGTGTTGCTCGCCCACCATGACCAAACGTGAAGCTCCAATCTACAAGGTGATTTTCCTCAACCAGGGCCAGGTGTACGAAATGTATGCCAAGCAGATCTATCAAAGTGATCTGTGGGGCTTCCTGGAAGTGGAAGAGTTCGTCTTTGGCGAGCGCACGCAAGTGGTCGTCGATCCGAGCGAAGAGAAGCTCAAGGCTCAGTTCGAAGGCGTTGTGCGCAGTTTTGTGCCGATGCATTCGATCGTGCGCATCGACGAAGTCGAGCGTCTCGGCACCCCGAAAATCAGCGAAGCCCGCGGCGCGGTCGGCAATGTCATGCCGTTTCCGATGCCGATGCCTGAGAAGTAAGGTTCGAGACCGGGTCGCCCCTTTCGCGGGCAAGCCTCGCTCCTACAGGGCTGGCGCTGCCCTTGTAGGAGCGAGGCTTGCCCGCGAAAGCGTCAGCAGGAACGATGCAAAACTAAGGAAGTGGCGAAAAAGGCGTACGCCCATCGGCGCTTTGCAATTCCATCAGGTACTTGCGGAATATCTGCCCCAGTACCTGAGTCGCCACCTCAAGTTCTTCGCGTGGCATCTTCTCGGCGACTTCGTCAGCCGTGTCCAACGCATCTTCCGCGCCATTGACCGCCGCCATTTTCAGCACGATGTACGCCTGAACGTTATTGGCCGGTACGCCTTCGCCGTGGAAAAACATGGTACCGAGTTTGAATTGCGCCTGGGCGTGGCCTTGCAGCGAGGCCTTTTCGAAGTAGTCCAGGGCTTTCTTGAGGTCGCGCGGGGTGTTATTGCCGTCGTAGTAGAACTCACCCAACTCGTATTGCGCTTGCGCATCCCCTTCATCCGACGCTTTCTGGCAGGCAGCGAGTGCCTGAGCCAGGTCTTGCGGCTGAGTATTGAGGGTGCAACGACCCATCGCTGGGATTAACAACGAGTTGCCGCCTGCTTGTGCGAGCGCGAGCAGGGGCTGAAGGAGCAACAGGCAGCCCAGTGCAAGGGCGCGGCCGGTGCGGTTCATGGGAATCGACTTACCTCTGAAGGGCGCGCGGACCCATCGAGGGGATCCAATAAGCGCGCATTATGAAATAAGCAGGGCCAACCTTACAAAGTCTTTACTCGTTTTTCTGCTGCGCGGGGAATATATCGCCCACTTTGCGGCTGATTGCCGGCAGAAGCGTAGGAAAAGAGGCGGGAATGTAGGTGAAAGCTGACGCTGGCAATCGCCAACGTCAGCGCAACAGCGTTACTTCAATGCGGCAAATGCACGTTCGGCGGCATCCAGGGTCAGTTTCAGCTCGGTGTCGCCGTGGGCGATCGAGGTGAAGCCGGCTTCGAATGCGCTCGGTGCCAGGTACACGCCACCTTCCAGCATCAGGTGGAAGAAGCGCTTGAACAGGTTTGCGTCGCTGCCCATCACGTCATCAAAGGTCACGATGTCGTCGGCGCCGCTGAAGTACAGACCGAACATACCGCCGGCCTGGGTGGTCACGAACGGAATGCCGGCGGCATCGGCGCGTTGTTGCAGGCCGTCGAGCAGGCGGCTGGTGTAATCAGTCAGCTCGGCGTGGAAGCCCGGACGGCTGATCAGGCGCAGGGTGGTCAGGCCGGCAGCCATCGCCAACGGGTTACCCGACAACGTGCCTGCCTGGTAGACCGGGCCCAGTGGCGCGATGTGCGACATGATTTCGCGCTTGCCGCCGAAGCAGCCGACCGGCATGCCGCCACCGATGATCTTGCCGAAGGTGCTCAGGTCCGGCGTCACGCCGTAGTGGGCTTGTGCGCCGCCGAGGGCGACACGGAAACCGGTCATCACTTCGTCGAAAATCAGCACCACGCCGTGCTGGTCGCACAGGGTCCGCAGGCCTTCGAGGAAACCCGGTGCCGGCGGCACGCAGTTCATGTTGCCGGCCACCGGTTCGACGATGATGCAGGCCACGGTCTGGCCGACGTCGGCGAGCATGGTTTCTACCGCGTCGATGTCGTTGAACGGCAGGGTCAGGGTGTGTTTGGCGAAATCTGCCGGCACACCGGCCGAGCTCGGCACACCTTGGGTCAGGGCGCCGGAACCGGCCTTGACCAGCAAGCTGTCGGAGTGACCGTGGTAGCAGCCTTCGAACTTGATGATGCTGTCGCGACCGGTGAAACCACGGGCCAGGCGGATCGCGCTCATGGTGGCTTCGGTGCCGGAGCTGACCATGCGCACCATCTCCATCGACGGCACGATCGAGCAGACCAGATCAGCCATCTGGGTTTCCATCTCGGTTGGCGCGCCGTAGGACAAACCGTGCTCCAGCTGTTTACGCACCGCGTCCAGCACGTCCGGATGGCTGTGGCCGAGAATCATCGGGCCCCAGGAACCGACGTAATCCACATAACGCTTGTCGTCTTCGTCGGTGACGTAGGCGCCTTCGGCGTGTTTGAAGAACAACGGCGTGCCGCCAACGCTCTTGAAGGCGCGAACAGGCGAGTTCACGCCACCGGGAATGTGTTTCTGGGCATTGGCAAACAGGGTTTCGGAACGAGACATGATCGGGCTCTCAAATCAGATTTTCAGTAGTTCGTTGAAGGCGCGGGCGCGGCGTGTGACTTCAGCCGTGCTCTCGGCGCCAAACAGGCCATGCACCACCGCCAGCAGATCGACCCCGTGGGCCACCAGCGGGGCGGCGTTGTCCAGGGTGATGCCGCCGATCGCGCAGATCGGCAGGTGCAGTTTGCTGCGGGCCTGATCGAGCAGTTCGAGGCTGCACGTCGGGGCGCCGGGCTTGGTGCTGGAATTGAAAAAGCGGCCGAAGGCGACGTAACTGGCGCCTTCCTTGGCGGCTTGCTCGGCGAGTTCGAGTTGCGCGTGGCAGGTCGAACCGATGATCGCCTGGCGACCCAGCAGCGCGCGGGCCGGGGTCAACGGGCCATCGGTCTGACCCAGGTGCACGCCGACGTTCAGGCGTGCGGCCAGTTCGGCATCGTCGTTGATGATCAGGCGAGTCTTGTAGCGTTCACACAGATCGCGCAGGGCTTGGGCCTCACGCAGTCGGCGGGCCTCGTCGCTGCTCTTGTCGCGGTATTGCAGCAGGGTGACGCCGCCTTCCAGCGCCGCCTCCACGTACGTAAGAAATTTACCGGCCAGTAGCTGGCTGTCAGTAATGGCGTACAGGCCACGTAGTTTCATCGGACAAGCCTCAATGGCGTTACGAACAGAAATCCAGCGGCAGGCGGCGTGGCACGAATTGGCCTTTGCCCAGCTGCTCGGCATCTCGCAGGGTGCGCCAAGTGTAGTCAAGCGCGGTCTTCACGGCACTGGCGAGGTGTTCACCCTGAGCGAGACGACCGGTCAACGCGCTGGCCAACGTGCAGCCGGAACCGTGATAGCTGCCGGGCAAACGCTGGCAGGTAAAGGTTTGGCGGCTGCCGTCACGGCTGTACAAGCGATTGTGGATTTCGTGTTCATCGCCATGGCCGCCGGTGATCAGCAGGTGTTTGACGAACGGCAGGAGTTTTTCAGCGCATTCGTCCGCGGTGCCTTCGGGCAGTTCGGCGAGGATTCGGGCTTCGGGAAGGTTAGGGGTGGCAATGATGGCCAGGGGCAGAAGGCGTTCGCGCATGGCGTAGCCGACTTCGTCCTTGCCCAATCGTCCGCCGCCACCGGCGCGCAGCACCGGGTCGCAGACCATCGGCAAATGCGGGTGCGCCTGGAGCAGTTCGACGACGGTGTCGACCATTTCCAGGGAACCGAGCATGCCCAGTTTGACCGCCGCTACCGTCGAGTCGTTGAGCACGGCGTTGGCCTGGGCCAACACCCACTCACGGTCGAGGACGCGGAAGTCAGTGACGTTGACCGTGTCTTGCACGGTCAGGGCGGTGACGGCCGGAGCCGCATGGCAACCCTGGGCGAGCAGGGCTTCGATATCTGCCTGCAAGCCGGCGCCACCACTTGGGTCGTGGCCGGAGAGACAGAGGACAACGGGGCGAGAGCTGTAGATATTCATGGTGCGCGAGCTTACCACCAGTCGACCAGCGAGTCATGAAGGACCCTGTAGCAGCTGGCGAAGCCTGCGTTCGGCTGCGAAGCAGTCGCTCAATCGGGCACTGCGGTGTTTCAGTTAATCGGGGATTCAGGATTTACGACTGCTGCGCAGCCGAACGCAGGCTTCGCCAGCTGCTACAGGATTGGGGTTGGCCGCCGATGCAGAGTCAGGGGCTGATCGGGCCATCAGCTTTAGCACAAATTTAGGTGCTGGAACGCCCGTACTAGAGCCTTTGTAGGAAAAATTTCAATGGTGCTCAATGGCCACCAGCGGCTATGCTAGAGTGGATCCAAATCAATAACAGGTAATACCGGTTTTACGTCTACTCAAAAGGAATGAGGGGCTTCCTGAGATAACCGGACAGGCCACGCTGGGGCTTAAATGCGCTATTTGCTAATGTTGCTGTTGTGCTTGCCCCTCCTGGCGAGCGCCGTCGAATTCGATGAATTCACTCAAAGCCTTCCCCTGGGCCGAACCCTGCAAGTGTTCGAAGACGCCGGTGGCCAGGCGACCATCGCCGATGTGCGTGCGCAAGCCGCGGCCGGAAACTTCAAACCCCACGATAAAGACACCCTCAATGCCGGTTATTCGCGTTCGGCGTTCTGGCTGAAAATCGACCTGCATTACCGCCCGACCAACCCCGCCGTGCAACGCACCTGGTTGCTCGAACTGGCTTATCCGCCGCTCGATCACCTCGATCTCTACGTGCCCGATGCGGCCGGTGTTTATCAGTTGGTCCAGCGGACGGGTGATGCCTTGCCGTTCGCCAGTCGTGAGATCCGGCAGAACAACTACCTGTTCGCTCTGAATTTCACCCCCGACCAGGCGCAAACCGTGTACCTGCGTCTGGAAAGCGAAGGCTCGGTCCAGGCGCCCGTCACGTTGTGGTCGAGCACCGCTTACCTCGAAGAGCAGCCGGTCCGCCTGTATGTGCTGGGGCTGATCTATGGCGTGTTGGCGGGGATGCTGGTCTACAACCTGTTCATCTACCTCAGCGTGCGCGACACCAGTTACCTCTATTACATCTTCTACATCGCCTCGTTCGGTTTGTATCAGCTGTCGGTCAACGGCGCGGCTGTGGAGTATTTCTGGCCGGACAACCCTTGGTGGGCGAATGCCGCGACGCCGTTCTTCATTGGCTGCGCCGGGCTGTTCGGCAGCCAGTTTGCCCGCAGCTTCTTGCAGACAGCCGAGCACAGTCGCTGGCTCGACCGCTTGCTACAGGCGTTGATTGCGTTTGGCGCGTTGGTGGTCGGGTTGTCGCTGATGACCAGTTACGGCCTGGCCCTGCGTCTGGCGACGGCCTTGGCGCTGACGTTCACCGTGGTGATTTTTGCCGCGGGGATTTTGGCCTGGCTGCGTGGTCTGCGAGTGGCCCGGTATTTCATCATTGCCTGGTCGGCGTTTTTGCTCGGTGGCATCGTCAACACCATGATGGTGCTGGGCTATCTGCCGAACGTGTTCCTGACCATGTATTCCAGCCAGATCGGTTCGGCGATCGAGGTCGCGCTGTTGTCCCTGGCCTTGGCCGACCGCATCAACGCGATGCGCGAGCAGCAGGCGCAGACGCTGTTCGACGCCGGCCAGAAGCTTGAAGTGCTCAACCAGCAACTGGCGCACAGCAACAAGCTCAAGGACGAATTCCTCGCCACCCTGACCCACGAACTGCGTACGCCCATGAACGGTGTGATCGGTTCGCTGGAACTGATGCAGACCGTCGAGATGGACCCGGAACTGGAGCAGTACCAGCAAACGGCCGCCGGTTCGGCGCGCGACATGATGCGCATGGTCAATGGCATCCTCACCCTGACCGAGTTGCAGGCCGGCCGGCTCAACGCGACGGCGGCCACCTTCAGTTTGCGCGGCGTGGTCGAGGCCTTGCGCGTGCAGTTCGAGGGCAATGCCTGGAGCAAGTCGCTGGATTTCAAAGTCGAGTTGACGCAAGGGCTGCCGGACCGCTTGCACGGTGACAGCGCCAAGTTGACGCAATGCCTGGAATGCCTGCTGGACAACGCGATCAAGTTCACCCGGATCGGCGGGTTGGCACTGCGGGTCACGGGCAAACCTGTGGAGCCCGGCCGGCTGGCGTTGTCCTTTGCGGTGATCGACACCGGCATCGGCTTCACCGATCTGGGGGAGGCGACGATGTATCAACGGTTCTTCCAGGTCGATGGATCGATGACCCGCGAGTACGGCGGTCTGGGCATCGGTCTGGCCATCTGTCGGCAACTGATCGAATTGCTCGGCGGGCGCCTGACGCACCGCTCCGAACCTGGGCGCGGCAGCCGCTTCCAGCTGGACGTCGAGTTCGAGTTGCCGGTCGTGGAGCGGGTGGCAACGCCCTTCATTCCCCGGGATTTCCCGCGCCTGCGGCTGCCGCAGGATTGCACCGTGCTGCTGGTGGATGACAACAGCATCAATCAACTGGTGATGCGCGGCATGTTGCTCAAGCTTGGATTTCGGGTGCGGACTGCCGACAACGGTCATGCCGCCCTCGATTATTTGCAGCGTGAAACCTTCGACGCGGTGCTGCTGGATTGTCAGTTGCCGGCGCTGGACGGCGTATCGTTTTGTTGCCAGATTCGCGCGTTGCCGGGTTGCAGCGAACTGCCGGTGTTCGTGATTGCCGTCAGCGTTGAACGGGAGCGCTGCCCGACCGGTGCCTTGATTGATTACCTGGGCAAACCGGTGAAGTTCGAAGATTTGCAGGCGGCGTTGTATCGACGGGTGCTCTGCCCAAGGCAGGGCGAAAGCGCCGACAGTTAGGCAGATATGACACTTTGTTCGGCCACGGGGCGGTGCTTAACTGAAATCCCTTGGCTGACTAAAGGAGCCCCGTCATGAACCTGCATCAGTTCGCCGAAACCCACGAAGTCACCAACCAGCCGCCGTCGCTGGACGGCACCAACCTGTATCGCATCGACCTGCCTTTGCAGGAGTGGTCGCGGCGTTTCGGGGCCGGGTGGGCCGAGTCGCGGATCGACGCTTACGGCGCACTGGCTGGCGGGCCGCTGATGGAAGCAGGGTTCCTGGCCAATCAGAACAAGCCGGTGTTCAGCAGCCATGACCGTTACGGTCATCGCATCGACCTGGTGGAATTTCACCCGGCTTATCACGAACTGATGCGCACCGCGGTCGAGCACGGTTTGACCTCGTTGCCCTGGGCGCATCCGCAGCCCGGCGCCCATGTCGCTCGCGCCTCCATGACGTATCTGCACAGCCAGGCCGAAGCCGGCAGCGGCTGCCCGCTGACCATGACGTTCGCCAGCGTTCCGGCCCTGCGCCTGCAAGCGGACCTGGCCAAGCAGTGGCTGCCGAAGATTCTCGCCACCGAATACGACCCGCGCAACGTCGGCATGGCCCACAAGGCCGGTGTCACCATCGGCATGGCCATGACCGAGAAACAAGGCGGCACCGATGTGCGCGCCAACACCACCAAGGCCTATCCGGTTGGCGCCAGCGGTCCGGGCCAGGCTTATGAACTGGTGGGCCACAAGTGGTTCTGCTCGGCGCCGATGTGCGACGCCTTCCTGACCCTGGCCCAGACGGACAAGGGCTTGACCTGTTTCCTGCTGCCGCGTCATCGCCCGGACGACACGCGCAATCAGTTCTACATCCAGCGGCTGAAAAACAAACTCGGCAATTGCTCCAACGCGTCCAGCGAAGTGGAGTTCCGTGGCGCGCTGGCGTGGATGGTCGGCGAAGAGGGCCGAGGTGTTCCGACCATCATCGAAATGGTCGCCATGACCCGCTTCGATTGCATGGTCGGTTCCAGCTCGCTGATGCGCCAGGCCCTGACCCAGGCCAGCCACCACTGCGCGCACCGCAAGGTCGGCGGCAAGTTGCTCAGCGAACTACCCTTGATGCAGAACGTCCTGGCCGACCTGGCGCTGGAAAGCGAAGCGGCCCTGGCGCTGAGCCTGCGCATGGGCAAAGCGCTGGATCATCTGGATGACAGCCATGAAGCGAAATTCGCCCGGCTGGTGACGGCGGTGGGCAAGTACTGGATCTGCAAACGCGCCCCCGGAATGATCAACGAAGCCGCCGAGTGCATGGGCGGTGCCGGTTATGTCGAAGACAGCATCCTGCCGCGTTTGTACCGTGAGGCGCCGGTCAATTCGACGTGGGAAGGTTCCGGCAACGTGCAATGCCTCGACGTGCTGCGGGCCTTGTCGAAAGAACCGGGCGTGCTCGATGTGTTGTTCAGCGAGTTGGGCGATGGCCATGGCGATAAACGCCTGGCCGCGCACATCAGTCAATTGCAGGCAGCCTTCAAGGACACCGGCGACATTCAATACCGCGCCCGGCAGTTGACCGAAGACATCGCCCTGGGGCTGCAGGCCAAGCTGTTGCTGGAGGCCGGCAACGCTGCTGTCAGTGATGCCTTTATTGCCAGTCGTCTGGGGTCGGCGGGGCGGGTGTATGGCGCGTTGCCGCGTGGGTTGGAGGTGGAAGCGATCGTGGCCCGGTCGACTCCGCTTTTATGATCGACACCGATCCACTGTGGGAGCGAGCCTGCTCGCGATAGCGATTCAACATTCAACAGTTATGTCGACTGTCATACCGCTATCGCGAACAGGCTCGCTCCCACAGTGGATCCAGGGTGGACTTGGGATTTGTGTAGCCATCGCTGTTCCCGTGAAGCGATGTTGCAGGCAAGATGAAGCTCTGCAAGTCAGAACACAGGATGCTGATCGTGACCGAAGCTTTTATTGTCGTTCAAACCGCCGAGCAAGCCGTGGACCGGCTTGCGCTCTTGCACAATCGTGCAACCACCGCGCTGAACCAGGCGCTCAAGCGTTACCTCAAGGATCGTGTCGAGCCGGACGCCGAACAGCGTGCGATGTTTCGTTATCCCGAACTGCGTCTGACCTACCATTGCCAGGGCGAAGTCCCACAGACCACGCGTGCCTACGCCAAGGTTCAGCTGCCGGGGACCTACAGCGTCACCGTCACCCATCCGGCCGCGTTCCGTAAATACCTGCTGGAACAGCTGGTGCCGTTGATGCACGACTTCACCGTGACCGTGGAAGTCGGCGTCAGCCAGCAGAACATTCCTTATCCGTACGTGGTCGAGCAGGGCGATGAACTGGCCGGCTCCGGCGTCACCGCCGCCGTGCTGGCGCGGGTGTTCCCGAGTACCGACCTGTCGGCCGCGACCGATGGCATTGCCGATGGTCTGTACGATTGGGAAAACACCGATCCGCTGCCGCTGGCCCTGTTCGATGCCGCGCGAGTGGATTTCTCCCTGCGCCGACTGGTGCATTACACCGGCAGCGACTGGCGTCATGTGCAGCCGTGGATTCTGCTGACCAACTACCACCGGTATGTCGACCAGTTCATCGTCCATGGTCTTGAGCAATTGCGCAGCGACCCGCGTTTCGTGCGCATGGTGTTGCCGGGCAACGTTATCATCGAAAAGAGCATGGACCACGGCGAAGCCTCGGCGATTGCCGCGGGCGTGGTCTGGCACCGTTATCAAATGCCGGCTTATCACCTGATCGCCAGCGATGGCCACGGCGTGACGCTGGTGAACATCGGCGTCGGCCCGTCCAACGCCAAGAACATCACCGACCACCTGGCCGTGCTGCGTCCGCACTGCTGGCTGATGATCGGTCACTGCGGCGGCTTGCGTCAGTCGCAGACCATTGGCGACTACGTACTGGCTCACGCCTACATGCGCCGCGACGGTATTCTTGACCGTGTCGTGCCGCCGAACATTCCGATTCCGGCCCTGGCGGAAGTGCAGATGGCGTTGCAGCAAGCGGCGGCGAATATCACCGGTGAGAAGGGTGACGAACTGAAGAAACGCTTGCGCACCGGCACCGTGCTGACCTACGACGACCGTAACTGGGAATTGCGCTGGGCTCAGGAACGTCCGCTGATCAACCTGTCTCGCGCCGTGGCGGTGGACATGGAAAGTGGCACCATCGCCGCGCAAGGTTATCGTTTGCGAGTGCCGTACGGCACGTTGCTCTGTGTGTCGGACAAACCGTTGCACAGCGAAATCAAGCTGCCGGGTTCGGCCAACGCCTTCTATGAGCGCGCGGTCAGCCAGCACTTGAAGATCGGCATTGAGGCGGTGGACCTGTTGCGCACCGAACTCAACTCGTTGCACTCGCGCAAACTGCGCAGCTTCGACGAGCCGCCGTTCCGCTGATAGTGGTCATGGTCATTTAGCGGTCAGGGCACTAGCATTAGCAGCCCTGACCGCTAGATGTTCACATCCCATGTCCCGTCCGCCACGTCCCGTTTCCCGCCGCCCTGGCGCGGATAGCCCGAAACCAGCACCACGCCGTGTCGCCAAGGCGCCGCCGGCCGAGCCGAAGCTGATCCTGTTCAACAAACCGTTCGACGTGCTGACGCAATTCAGCGACGGCGAAGGGCGGGCGACGCTCAAGGATTACATCGAGATCCCAGGAATTTACCCGGCCGGGCGGCTGGACCGTGACAGTGAAGGTTTGCTGCTGTTGACCAACGACGGTCAGCTTCAGGCACGTATCGCCGACCCCAAGCACAAGTTGGCCAAAACCTATTGGGTGCAAGTCGAAGGCGAGCCAAGCGCCGAGCAGTTGCAGCGTTTGCGCGATGGCGTGGAGCTGAATGACGGCATGACCTTGCCGGCCGAGGCGCGGCAGCTCGATGAGCCTGAGCTGTGGCCACGCAACCCGCCGGTACGCTTTCGCAAAACCGTGCCGACCTGCTGGCTGGAGCTGATCATTCGCGAAGGGCGCAACCGTCAGGTACGGCGCATGACTGCGGCGGTTGGCTTGCCGACGTTGCGCCTGGTGCGGGTCAAAATCGGCGACTGGTCGATCGAAGGGCTCGATCAGGGCCAGTGGAAGGAAGTGCCAGCGCGGTTATAACGTGCCGGATTCGATCAGACCGATGACCACGCTTTTGATCACAAATGCAGCGACGCCCAGGCCCAGTACAAAGAACAGGATGAAAGAACCAAAGCGTCCGGCTTTGGATTTCTTCGCCAGATCCCAGACGATAAAACCCATGAAAATGATCAGGATGCTGACCAGGCCGGTCATCATCCACTCTTCAAATACTGCAGGATCCATTAAATACTCCAGCGCGGGCAGGGCTAAAAGGGCGCGGGGAGTATACGGCACGGCGAGTGGGGCGGGCATTGACCTGCGGCAGTGTGCCGCAGTCATTCGTCGCCTGTGCCGGCCCCTTCGCGGGCGAGCTTCGCTCCTACAGGGTTCGTGTCGAGCCGAAATCCTGTGACCGTCCCCAAATTCTGTAGGAGCGAGGCTTGCCCGCGAAGGCGTCATCAGCTGCGCAAATGAGTCAACGGCAGCTCAGTACTGTTCAACACCTGATTCAACACAAAACTCGACCGCACACTCGTCACCCCTTCAATCCGCGTCAGGTGCCCCAGCAGCAATTTCTGATAATGGTCCATATCCGGCACCACCACCTTGAGCTGATAATCGGCGTCCATCCCCGTCACCAGGCTGCATTCGAGCACCTGCGGCAATGTCCGGATCGCCGCTTCGAAGTTCTCGAAACGCTCCGGCGTATGCCGGTCCATGCCGATCAGCACGTAAGCCGTCAGGCTCAGACCGAGCATTTTGCGGTCCAGCAGCGCGACCTGGCGGGTGATGTAGCCGTCGTCTTCCAGTTGCTTGACCCGGCGTGAGCAGGGCGAGGGCGACAGGCCGATGCGTTCGGCCAGCTCCTGGTTGGAAATGCGCGCGTCACGCTGCAATTCCGCCAAAATGCTCAGGTCGTATCGGTCGAGTTTGCTCATCAATCAGGCCTTTGTCATAACTATTGCGGCAGATTATCTATCCAGGGTTAAAAATTGCGCAAGTGATGTTTATTTAAGCAATCTTCGCAATCCCCTGCCGGCGCCCGCGGCCTATTCTTATCACCAGAATCACTGCTCGGACAAACAGTCCACAGCGGCTCGCCCAATCAGGCCAGCTGCGGTCGCCACCCCCACAGGGGATGTGTCGGCCCCCGAGCTACACACTGTCCAGAAGACGGCGTGAGGTGAGCCGACGTCATAAGCGTCGAGCACGGACGAAGTTCTCAAAGGGAGGCCGACGGGTCTCCCTTTTCTTTTGCCTGCGATTTGTTGCCCGCCCCTCAATAAATAAGTTGCGCGACTGATAACCTGTTGCAGAACCGGCCTGCGCTTTCCCAGTCTTACGTACAGGCCCTAACCCGCAGTGAGGAAAAGCATGAAGTCGCGCATCTGGCGTTTGGCCGGTGTTGGTTTGCTGTGTGTAAGTGTCACTGCGCAATCGCTGGCCGATGAGCCGCAAAACCGTGGTCCCGAAGGCGGACAACAGGGCTCGGACGGCCATCAAGGCAACAATCAGGGGCGTGGCGGCAACAATAATCAGCAGCGCCCGCAAAATAATCAGCCTCCTCAGAACAATCAACCGCGTCAGCAGAACAACGAGATCATTCGGGGCGATAACAGCCGCCAGTTCGAGCACAACGGCCAGAATCAGTACGGTGGTCAGGGGCAGAATCGGCAGCAGCCCAACTACAACAATCCGGTTCGGTCACCGCCGCCACCGCCGCAACTTCCGGCCAATGACTTGCCGATCCAGGGCCGGCCCGACACCGTGCGCCAGACCCAGCAACCACAGCGTGGTTACTATCAGGACGTGCCGCGACGCAACGATAACAACCAGCACTGGCAGAACAATGGCCCGCGTCCCGATGATCATCGCTGGGCGGGTCGCCCGGACGGGCACGGAAATGGCTGGGGACCGGGTCCGCAGTACCGGCCCGGTCATGTGATCGATCGCTTCCCGGACCGTGATTACCGCGTGCCGTACCGTGGGCAGGATTACTTCTACTCCGGTGGCTACTGGTATCGCCCGCAAGGTCCGCGGTATGTGGTGGTGCAGCCGCCGCGCGGGATTCGCGTCAGTTATTTGCCTGACTACGCGCGCGAAGTGTGGATCGGCGGTGCGCTGTTGTTCCTCGCGGCCGGTTCGTATTACGCCTATCAGGAGAACACGCAGGATTACGTCGTGGTCGAGCCGCCGGTGCAATCGCAGCCGCAACCGGTCAGCAACAGTTACGACGTGGAGGCGTATCCAGCCAACGGCCAGTCGCCGGAGCAGGTCAACCAGGACGGTTACGAGTGCTATCAATACGCGGTGCAGCAGAGTGGTTTCAATCCGCGAACCGCCACCTATCAACCGGACCCATCAGTGGTGCAAGCCTACCGCCAGGCCCAGGGCAACTGCCTGAGCAGTCGCGGCTATCAGGTGAGCTTCTAAGCGCTGGCGGCTTTCACCACTTCCTGCGGGTCGGCGTGCACCAGCACTTCGGCTCGCGGGTAGGCGGCATGAATCGCATCGGCGGCTTGATCGCTGATGCCGTGGGCGACTGACAGGGTCAAGTGCCCCGGCAATTCCAGGTGCAGCTGCACGAACCACTGGTTACCGGAGATCCGCGTGCGCAAGTCATGCGCACCCAACACGCCCGGTACGCTGCAAGCCAGTTCGAGCATGTGCTGGCTGATGTCCGGCGGCAGTTCTTCATCCATCAACACCGTAAAGCTTTCCCGGGCGATTTGAATGGCGCTCCAGAAAATGTACACGGCGATTCCCAGTCCAAACCACGGGTCCACCTGATGCCAGCCAAACCCGGCGAGCACCAGCGCCACCAGAATGCTGCCGTTGAGCAGCAGGTCCGAGCGGTAATGCAGGGAATCGGCGCGCACGGCATTGGAACCGGTCGCCTTGACCACGCGATGTTGCAACGTCAGCAAGGCCAGCGTCAGCGCCAGGGAGAACACGATCACTGCGATGCTGATCCACGGCGCGCCGACCGGCTCCGGATGTTTCAACCGGTCTATCGCCTGCAAGGCAATCAGCACCGCACTGCCACCAATGAACAGCGCCTGAGCCATGCCTGCCAGCGACTCGGCCTTGCCATGCCCATAGCGATGATCATCGTCGGCGGGGCGCAAGGCGTAATGCACGGCGAGCAGGTTGAGCAGCGAGGTGACGCCGTCGAGTGCCGAATCGGTCAGCCCGGCGAGCATGCTCACCGAACCGCTCAACCACCAGGCGATGGCTTTGGCGACGATCAGCGTACACGCCACCGCCACCGAGGCGCGCGTCGCCAGCCGCAGCAGGCGGGCGTGTTCGGAGCTGGAAATCATAGGTGCGACTTGTCCTTTAAGTGTTACTTCACCGGCACGGATTACGCAGCAGGTCGCAGGCCGAACATGGCCAGTTGCTGGGTGCTGCCCTTGTGCTGGATCAGGCGTGGGTCATCCAGCGGGAAGCTGCGGCCCAGTTCAGTTTCCAGAATAGTCTGCAGCTTGTGGTTATCGACCTTGCCGTCAGCGCCGATGGCTTCCTTGAGTTTTTCCGGCGCCACTTGCGCGGTCTTGCCCGGTTCGAAGTAAATCGCGCCAGTGGCAAAGTCGACCGCAAAAGCGATCAGGCCGGGAATGATGTAGAACAGCAGGCCTACGGCATCAAGCACGGCGATGGCCGGGTCGATCTTGCCGTCAATCTGGCCACGGCGATCCGGGTAGAAAATCGATCCGCAGGCGGTCACTTGGGTAAGCAGGGTGGCGACCAAAACACCGCCAATCAGGCGAAAGGGAACACGCATATGAAATCTCCTGAGTCATCTGGATAACGAAGCGTCGTTGATATGAATTAGGACCGCAACGAATGGCAAGCAGTTCGCCGTTATACTCGCGCCTCTGTTTGGGAGCCAGCATGATTTCTTTGCCGATTGATGAAGTTTTACCCGCGCTGCGTGAAGCCTTGGCGACACGCCATGAAGCTGTGCTCGAAGCGCCGCCCGGCGCCGGTAAAACCACCCGCGTTCCACTGGCCTTGCTCAACGAGCCGTGGCTGTCCGGGCAGACGATTCTGATGCTCGAACCGCGCCGGTTGGCGGCGCGCGCAGCGGCGGAGCGCCTGGCCAGTGAGTTGGGTGAGAAGGTCGGTGAAACCGTCGGTTACCGCATTCGGCTGGACAGCAAAGTTGGCCCTGATACTCGCATCGAAGTGGTCACCGAGGGCATCCTCACTCGGCGTTTACAGGACGATCCTGCGCTGGAAGGCGTGGGTCTGCTGATCTTCGACGAGTTCCATGAACGCAGTCTCGACGCTGACCTGGCATTGGCCCTGAGCTTGAATGGCCGGGAGCTGTTTCGTGACGATCAGCCGCTGAAAATCCTCTTGATGTCGGCAACCCTTGAAGGCGAACGCCTGGCCGGGTTGCTTGATGACGCGCCGATCCTGCGCAGCGAGGGCCGCATGTACCCGGTCGCGATGCGCTGGGGGCGGCCGTTTCAACCGGGCGAGTTCATCGAGCCGCGTCTGGTGCAGACCATTCTCGAAGCCCTGAATGACGAGACCGGCAGCGTGCTGGTGTTCCTGCCGGGGCAGGCGGAAATCCGTCGTGTGCATCAGCAACTGGCCGATGCGTTGGGCGAGAGCACGCAGGTGTTGCTCTGCCCGTTGCACGGTGAACTGGACCTGGCGGCGCAACGTGCGGCGATCGATCCGGCACCGGCGGGCAAACGCAAAGTGGTGCTGGCGACCAACATTGCCGAGACCAGCCTGACCATCGACGGCGTGCGCGTGGTGATTGATGCCGGGTTGGCGCGGGTGCCGCGTTTCGATCCGGGCAGCGGCATGACCCGTCTCGATACCCAGCGCATTTCCCGAGCCAGTGCCACCCAGCGTGCGGGCCGGGCAGGGCGACTCGAACCTGGCGTGTGTTATCGCTTGTGGTCGCAGGATCAACACGAGCAACTGGCGGCCTACGCCAGTGCTGAAATTCTGTCGGCGGACCTTGCCGGCCTAGCGTTGCAGCTCGGGCGCTGGGGCGTGACACCGACGCAGTTGGTGTGGCTCGACGTGCCGCCCGCCGCCGCTTATGCCCAGGCGCAGGATTTGCTTGAGCGCCTGGGCGCATTGGACGGTGAGGCGCTGACGCGTCACGGTCAAGCGATGGCCGAGCTGCCGGCGCATCCGCGCATCGCGCATTTGCTGTTGCGCGGGCAGGCGCTCGGGCTCGCGGACATGGCGTGTGATGTCGCGGCACTGCTCGGCGAGCGGGATATTTTGCGTGGCGCCGGGGCGGATCTGCACAGCCGACTGGTGCTGTTGTCCGGCGAAGAACGCGCCGCACGTGGCGCTCAGGGGGGCGTTCAACGTGCCCGGCAATTGGCTCGACAGTATCGCGGTTACCTGCGCGGCAAAGCGTCGGAGCCGGTCAGCGATCCCGATCATCCGCGCTGGCTCGGTGCGCTGCTGGCGTTGGCTTATCCGGATCGGGTCGCGCAACAACGGCGGGCCGGTGGCGCGGAATATCGACTGGCCAATGGGCGTGCCGCGCTGTTCGCCGAAGCGGACAGTTTGATGAAACAGCCCTGGCTGGTGATCGCCGATCTCGGCAGCCGTCAGGGCCAGCGTGAAGAACGGATTTATCTGGCGGCGGATTTCGATTCGGCGTTGTTCGATTCAGTACTGGCCGAGCAAGTGCGCGTTGTCGATCAACTGGACTGGGACGAGCGCGAAGGCGTGTTGCGGGCCGAGCGGCAGCGCAAGGTCGGGGAGTTGATCCTCAGCCGCGAACCGTTGACCGGGCTTGATGAAACGGCACGCAGTCAGGCGCTGGTGAATCTGGTGCGGCGTAAAGGCCTGGAGCTGTTGCCATGGACGCCGGAGTTGCGTCAGTGGCAGGCGCGGGTGGCGTTGTTGCGACAGTTGGACCTTGGCGGCAAGGGCGAAAGTGAATGGCCGGATGTCAGCGACGCGGCGCTGCTCAAAAGCCTTGAGCACTGGCTGATGCCGTACCTGGGCAAAGTCTCGCGGCTCAGCCACTTTGCCAATCTGGACTTGTCGAGCATCGTCCATAACTTGCTGCCGTGGCCGCTGCCACAACGGCTGGATGAGCTGGCGCCGCATCATTTGAGCGTGCCGTCGGGGTCGTCGATTCGTCTGGATTACAGCGAGCAGCCGCCGATTCTGGCGGTGCGGTTGCAGGAGTTGTTTGGTCTGGCCGAGACGCCGCGCATTGCCGGTGGCCGGCAAGTGGTCAAGCTGCACCTGCTGTCCCCGGCGCGGCGGCCGGTGCAGGTGACGCAAGACCTGGCGAACTTCTGGCGCAGTACGTACGCCGAGGTGAAGAAGGATTTGAAGGGGCGGTATCCGAAGCATTATTGGCCGGATGATCCGCTGGTGGCCGAGGCCACCGCGCGGATCAAACCGCGCAAGGTCTAGCGACCACGCGCCGCCAAGTCATGCGCTCTGTATAAAGATAAAGGCCTGATTGTCCGCAAGCCCGGCTGAATCACCCATTGACTCTCCCGTTACGGGCACACCCTACCCTGAAAGCTCCACTTTCAGGGTGTAGTGATGATGAGCAAGCGCGTACTGGTAATTTTGGGGCACCCATCAACCGACAGCTTTTGTGGTGCATTGACCGAGACGTATGTCGAGGCGGCAAAAAGTGCCGGGCATGATGTACGTCTGTTACGACTGGATGCGCTGAGCTTCGATCCGGTGCTGCACGATGGCTATAAACAGACTCAGCAACTGGAGCCCGATCTGCTCAGGGCCCAGGCCGATATCACCTGGGCTGAGCACCTGGCATTTGTCTATCCGATCTGGTGGGGTGGCATTCCGGCCTTGATGAAAGGCTTCTTCGACCGGATCTTCTTGCCCGGTTTTGCCTTCAAATACCGCGATGGCAAAGCCTTCCCCGACAAGCTCTTGAAAGGACGGACCGCTCACCTGCTGGTCACGATGGACACGCCACCGTGGTACTACAAATGGGTCTATCGCATGCCTGGCGTGCACCAGGTGCGCAAGACCACGCTGGAGTTCTGTGGCATCAAGCCGTTAAAGACCCTGACGTTTGGACCGCTGCTCGGTTCCAGGCCCAACCAGCGGGATGCCTGGCTCAAGCAAGCTCAAGATATCGCCAGCCACTGATACACCCGTCGTGCAGCATCGCCTTGCAACAGGCGATGCCCGCTTCATCCCTGCCAGTGCGCGCCATTTGATGTCCTCGGGTTCCCGCCTTCGCATGCATATGTAAAGATGCCGCCGCGCGAGCGCGCGCCCCTTTCCTGGCTTAAAAAGGACTTTTTCATGTACATCGGCAAAGCAGCCCAGTTGTCGGGCACGACGATCAAAAGCATCCGCCACTATGAAGACATTGGCTTGTTGCCGCCACCCCAGCGCGAAGGCAAATACCGGGTCTATAGCCAGCAGAGCGTTGAACTGCTGACGTTCATCAAATGCGCCCAGCAACTGGGTTTCAAGCTCAAGGAAATGCAGGCGATCCTCCAGGATCACCGTGGCCAGGAGCTGCCATGGGACCTGGCGAACCAGGCGATCGCCGACAAGAAAGTGGAACTCATGACCCAGATCGAAGGGTTGCAGAAGGTTTACGCCGGGCTCGAGGAGTTTGAAACCAGCCTGAAAGACGCCCAGTACCAATGCCAGTTCGAACACTTTGCCAAATCCGCTTGAGCGAACTTGCTGCATGGCCTGATGAAACGCGGTGCGCTGTCCGGGTACGCCGTTTCAGCGCTTAGCTCAAGGCTCCCTCGCGCTCTGGATGTTCGCCTTGATCTGCCCGCGGCTCAGGCACGATTGCCGCAAAGAACCAGGGAGAGATCAAGGTCACGAGCAAGATGGTCATGACGCCACTGGCTCGCGTTGGGCGTTTACGATGACGCGTGCTGTCTGGAAATCAACGCTGCCTTCAAGTCTTTCGTGAGCGGCTCGCGCCTACAGGGTTGGGTGTGATTTTTGGGATTTGGCGGTGAGTTGCTCTCGACAATAATCGGCAAACAACTGCGCCGGTTTGGTCAGTTGCCCACGCTTGAGCCACGCCGCCACCAGCCCTGAGCCGGTGACGTCTTCGACGATGTCCACGCACACCACTTTCTGGCCGTCATAGGTGCATTCCGAATGCGGCCTCGTGACCAGGATCGAGAAGCCGAACCCTTGCCCGACCATCCCTCGTACCATTTCGATCGACGGTGAGCTGAAGGCGATGTTCGGCGTCAGCTGCAACTCTTCGAACAGGCTGACGAAGTAGGTCCGGCTCGGTTGCACGTCCAGCAGAATCATCGGCTCCAGGCACAGATCGCGCAGCGACACTTGCTTGAGCTGAGCGAAGCGATGATCCGCCGGCAGCAACGCATAAGGCCGTTGCGCCGGCATCAGCGGTTCGGTCTGGATGGTGGCGTCGAGGTCGTGTTCATACAGGATGGCGAAGTCGAAGGTGCCTGACGTCAGGCCTTGCACCAGCTCTTGCTGCTCGCCGTCGCGGATGCGGATTTTCACCCCCGGATACAGCGCCGAGAAGCCGGCAATCAATTGCGGCAGGTACAACGGTGCGACGGTTTCGAAGCAGCCGATATCGATTTGCCCGGCGACCACGTCGTTGTCGGCCAGGGCGTTCTGTTCGAACTCCTTGGCCATGCGCAGCAGTTCCTGGGCCTTGCGGTAGAAGCGCGCGCCGCTGGGAGTCAAGGACACGCCCTGGGCGTGATGGCGGATCAGCAGTTGCACGCCGAAGCTGTCTTCCAGGCCTTTGATCGCCGTGGATATCGCGGGTTGGGCGATGTACAGCTTGCGCGAGGCCTCGGCGACGCTGCCGCACTCGACGGTGGTGATGAAGTACTTCAATTGACGCAGGTTGTAGGCAGCCACGGCAAACCTCGGGGTGGATGATGTCGACATCCAAGCAAATTGCGAGCCGCCCGCATCCGTTCTGACGACGGTGTTTTTATGCCTGAACAATAGCCCTTATGCGGTTCGACTGGGGAAATTGGCTGCCCAGTTTTTTCATCGTCTGCGAAGACATTTTTACTATTTTTCCTCGACACAGGCCTGGGCCAACATCCAAAACACAAGAAAAGCCCCTGGAGCATCTGAACGTGTTCGAGCTTGCATACTGGCAAAACAAGGCCGCTGCACTGCAGTTTCCCGATCAAGCCGTGATCGATGGCAAACGCTGTTCGGCGCAGTCGGGGCAAACCTTTGCCGCGATCAACCCCGCCACCGGCCAATGCCTGGCGAATGTCGCAGCATGCGGCGCGGAAGACGTGGACGCGGCGGTGCGTAATGCGCGGCAGGTGTTCGAGGCCGGCAGATGGTCGGCGCGCTCGCCCGGTGAGCGCAAGCACGTGCTGCTGCGCCTGGCCGATCTGATCATGGCCCATCGCGAAGAGCTGGCGTTGCTCGATTCGCTGAACATGGGCAAGCCGGTGATGGATGCCTACAACATCGATGTGCCGGGCGCCGCCGGGGTGTTTCGCTGGTACGCCGAAAGCCTCGACAAACTCTACGACCAGATCGCCCCCAGTGCGCAGAACGTGCTGGCGACCATCACCCGCGAAGCGCTCGGTGTGGTGGCGGCGGTGGTGCCGTGGAATTTCCCGCTGGACATGGCTGCATGGAAGCTCGGTCCAGCACTGGCGGCGGGTAATTCGGTGATCCTCAAACCGGCCGAGCAGTCACCGTTTTCCGCCCTGCGCCTGGCTGAGCTGGCGCTGGAAGCCGGCTTGCCGGCAGGTGTGCTCAACGTGCTGCCGGGGCTCGGCGAGCAGACCGGCAAAGCCCTTGGTTTGCACCCGGATGTCGATTGCCTGGTGTTTACCGGCTCTACCGAAGTCGGCAAATATTTCATGCAGTACTCGGCGCAATCGAACTTGAAGCAGGTGTGGCTGGAGTGCGGTGGCAAGAGTGCGAACCTGGTGTTCGCCGACTGTCAGGACCTTGAGCTGGCCGCAGAAAAAGCCGCGTTCGGAATTTTCTTCAATCAGGGTGAAGTCTGCTCGGCCAACTCGCGGTTGCTGGTGCAGCGTTCGATCCATGATGAGTTCGTCGAACGCCTCAAGGCGCAGGCCGAACGTTGGCAGCCGGGCGATCCATTGGACCCGTCGAGCCGCGCCGGGGCCATCGTCGACAGCCGCCAGACCGCCCACATCATGAAGTTCATCCAGCAGGCCGAACGCCAAGGCGCGACGAAGGTGTGCGGCGGCCGGCAGTCGATTTTCAATGGTTCCGATAACTTCATTCAGCCAACGATGTTCACTCACGTCAGCCCGGCCATGCCGCTGTTTCGCGACGAGGTCTTCGGACCAGTGCTGGCGGTCACCGCGTTCGATGACGAGGCACACGCTTTGCAACTGGCCAACGACAGCGTCTACGGTTTGGCCGCCTCGCTGTGGACCGACGACCTCAATCGTGCCCACCGCGTAGCGCGGCAATTGCGCGCGGGTACGGTGTCGGTCAACAGCGTCGATGCGCTCGACGTGACCGTGCCGTTCGGTGGCGGCAAACAGTCCGGTTTCGGCCGTGACTTGTCGCTGCATTCATTCGATAAATACACCCAGTTGAAGACCACCTGGTTTCAGCTGCGCTCATAACAGCCGCTAAAAACAAAACGGAGAACTGGCGATGACCACACCACGTGAAACCCGCGACTACCAGGCCGCCGATGCTGCGCACCACATCCATGCGTTCGTCGATCAAAAGGCGCTCAACGAAGAAGGGCCTCGGGTGATGGTCCGGGGCGAGCGCCTGCACCTGTGGGACAACGATGGTCGGCGTTACCTCGACGGCATGTCCGGGTTGTGGTGCACCAACCTCGGTTATGGCCGCAAGGATTTGGCTGCTGCGGCGACTCAACAATTGGAGCAGTTGCCGTACTACAACATGTTTTTCCACACCACCCACCCGCAGGTGATCGAGCTCTCGGAGTTGTTGTTCAGCCTGTTGCCCGGCCACTACAGCCACGCGATCTACACCAACTCCGGCTCCGAAGCCAACGAGGTATTGATCCGCACCGTGCGGCGTTACTGGCAGGTGCTTGGCAAGCCCGAGAAGAAAGTCATGATCGGTCGCTGGAACGGCTACCACGGCTCGACCCTGGCGGCGACAGCGCTCGGTGGCATGAAGTTCATGCACGAAATGGGCGGCATGCTGCCCGACATTGAACACATCGACGAGCCGTACTTCTTTGCGCACGAGGGCAACCTGACGCCGGCTGAATTCGGCCTGCGGGCGGCGCAGCAACTGGAAGCGAAGATTCTCGAACTCGGCGCCGACAAGGTTGCCGGATTCATCGCCGAACCGTTCCAGGGCGCCGGCGGAATGATCTTCCCACCAGAAAGTTACTGGCCGGAAATTCAGCGAATCTGCCGCAAGTACGACGTGCTGTTATGCGCCGACGAAGTGATCGGTGGCTTCGGTCGCACCGGCGAATGGTTCGCCCACGAGCACTTCGGTTTCGAGCCGGACACCTTGTCGATCGCCAAGGGTTTGACCTCGGGCTACATCCCCATGGGCGGGTTGATCCTGTCGAAGAAAATGGCCCAGGTGCTGGTGGAGCAGGGCGGGGTATTTGCCCACGGCCTGACCTATTCCGGGCACCCGGTGGCGGCGGCGGTGGCGATTGCCAACCTCAAGGCCTTGCGCGATGAAGGGGTGGTGACGCGGGTCAAGGATGACATCGGGCCGTACCTGCAACAGTGCCTGCGCGAGGTGTTCGGCACTCACCCGTTGGTGGGCGATATTCAGGGGGTCGGGATGGTGGCGGCGTTGCAGTTGGCCGAGGACAAAAGCACTCGCAAGCGCTTTGCCAATGAGAACGATATCGCTTGGCGATGCCGCACGATTGGTTTCGAGGAAGGGGTGATTATTCGCTCGACGCTGGGGCGGATGATCATGGCGCCGGCGTTGATTGCCAGTCGTGAAGAGGTTGATGAGCTGGTTGGCAAAACCCTGAAAGCTGTTGATCGTACTGCGCAGGAATACGGTCGGCTCTGACATTGCCAGAAGGTCCTGCGGACCTTATCGCGGGCAAGCTCGCTCCCACAGGTTATGTGTCGTGCCGGAATTCTGAGGCCAACACGAATCCTGTGGGAGCGGGCTTGCCCGCGATAGCTATTACCGATTTAACACACCTCTCACCTTTTGCACCCACCTCGGGCATCCCCGCCCACAGCGCCCTTTTACGGCGCACGCTACCCAGTTTTTTCATCTCTCCCATCGACATATTTCCTAATTTTCCTATTCCCCGCCGTGGGCCAACATCGACCTCGCCAGTCAGCCAAACGCTGACCACCGAAAGGTCCTTCAGAGACCACCGGTTGCTACTGCTCCAAGGCCACTGGCCGTACTGCCCATGACAAAACTAAATCAACAGCTTTGGGAGTGCTCCATGATCGAGTCCTTGCTCACCCGCTTCGCTCATCCACTGGCGGTCACCGCCATCGCCGCGACGGTCGCCACCAGCGCCCAGGCCGGCACCCTGTCCATCGGTCACACCACGTGGGTCGGCTACGGCACCCTCTACCTCGCCCAGGACCTGGGCTACTTCAAGGAAAACGGTTTGACCGTCGAGTTGCCGGTGGTCGAAGAGGCCTCGATGTACATGGCCGCTCAGGCGTCAGGCGAATTGTCGGGCTCGGCGTCGACCATCGACGAAGTGCTCAAGTACCGCCCGCAATTCTGCTTCAAAGCGGTGGCCGCACTGGATGACAGCCATGGAGGCGACGGTGTTCTGGTCGGCAAGGACGTCAAGAGTCTGCAGGAGCTGAAGGGCAAAGCCGTGGCGGTGAACGAAGGGTCGACCTCGCAGTTCTGGCTGTCTTATTTGCTGAAAAAACACGGCATGACAATGAGCGACATCACCGTGCAGAACATGACGGCTGACGACGCTGCTACTGCGTTCATCGCCGGTCGCGTGCCGGCCGCCGTCACCTGGGAACCGCATCTGTCGATGGTGCGCAGCAAGCAGCAAGGCAAGGTGTTGATCGACAGCAGCAGCACGCCGGGAGTGATCGTCGACGTGGTGGTGCTCAACTGCACGGTCATCGAAAAACAGCCAGAAGACGTCAAGGCATTGGTGGCGGGTTTGTATAAAGCCGTCCAGTACACCAAGGACCACCCGGAGGAAGCCTACAAAATCATGGCCAAAGGCGTCGGCGGCTACCTGGCCGATCCGAAGGAACTGGCCGCCGCCGCGCAAGGCGTGCGCTTTTACGATCAGGCCATGAGCGAGAAACTCCTCGGCTCGCCAGGCAAGCCGGGCGACAGCGAACCGCTGATCAAACTGGCCAACGAGACCGCCAGTGAATTGCAGGGCAAACCCTACAACGTCAGCAATGACGACCTGATCGACAACCGCTTCGTCAGCCCGACGCTCTAGGAGGTCCGCATGTTCAAGCGCAATTCATGGCTGAGCCGCTGCATCACGCCCAAGACCGGTTTGCCGGTGTCGGTGATCTGGAGTGCAAGCGGGCTGGCCTGGGTCTTGTTGGTCGGCCTGTGGGCCGGGTTGTCCTATGGCGGCGTGGTGCCGGGCATGTTTCTGCCGACACCGGGCGCGGTGGTCGAGGCCGCCGTGCGCCTGAGCCGCGATGGCACGCTCGGCCTGCATGTGTGGGCCAGCCTCGAAGTGGTGATGGTCGGCTTCATCGTGTCGTCGCTGGTGGCGGTGCCGCTGGGGTTGTTGATGGGCAGCTTTCGCATCGTCCAGGCGTTCCTCGAACCGATGGTCAATTTCATCCGTTACCTGCCGGTGACCTCGTTCGTGCCGCTGTTCATTCTGTGGATCGGCATCGGTCTCGAACAACGGGTTTCAGTGATCATCTTCGGGGTGTTTTTCCAGCAACTAGTGATGATCGCGGACGTGTCCAAGGGCATCTCCAAAGACTTGATCAACGCCTCTTACACCTTGGGCTCGAACCGGCGCGATGCGGTGCTGCATGTGATCGCTCCGGCGTCGTTGCCGGGTGTGCTCGACACCTTGCGCGTGACCATGGGCTGGGCCTGGACGTACCTGGTGGTTGCCGAACTGGTCGCGGCTTCCAGCGGCCTGGGTTACTTGAGCCTCAAAGCCATGCGCGGCTTTCAAGTGGATGTGATTTTCCTGGCAATCGCGATCATCGGCCTGCTGGGCCTGGTCACCGATCAACTGTTCCGTTTCCTTCGTTTGAGGATCGCCGCATGGGCTCAGTAACCGCCGTCAACCCTCGTTTCGTCACGCCCCAGGCGGCCCCGGTGCAAGCTGCGCCACGGCTGCAAGTGGACAAGGTCAGCCTGCGCTATCAGAAACCTGACGGCGGCATGTTCACGGCGCTGGAACAGGTGTCGTTTGAAGTGCCGGATCAGCAATTCGCGGTGTTGGTCGGGCCGTCGGGCTGCGGCAAGTCGAGTTTGCTGTACCTCACTGCCGGTCTGAATGAGCCCACCGAAGGCGAGATTTATGTGGGTGGTCAGCAAGTGCAAGGGCCGGGCGCGGATCGCGGCATGGTGTTCCAGAGCTATACGCTGTTCCCGTGGCTGACCGTGCGCCAGAACGTCGAGTTTGGTCTGAAGCGTCGTGGCATGGCGGCGGCCCAGCGCAAGGAAATCGTCGATTACTATGTCAATGAAGTTGGCCTGACCGGGTTCGCCGACAACTACGCCAAGCAGTTGTCCGGCGGCATGATGCAGCGCGTGGCGATTGCTCGGGCGCTGGCCAATGACCCGCAAATCCTGCTGATGGACGAACCCTTCGGCGCGCTCGACAGCCAGACGCGTTTGCAAATGCAGCAGCTGTTGTTGCGGGTCTGGGGCAACAGCAAGAAGACCGTGCTGTTCGTCACCCACGACATCGACGAGGCGATTCTGTTGGGCGATCGGGTCTACGTGATGGGCGCGCGACCTGGGCGAATCAAGCAGATTCTCGACGTGCCGATCGAACGCCCACGGACCCTGGACATGGTCATGGAGCGCTCATTCATCGAGATGAAGCGCAAGATCTTAGGGCTGTTGCATGACGAACTGGAGGAGGCGCATTAAGCCGATTTCCCGTCATGCCCAAATCCCTTGTGGGAGCGAGCCTGCTCGCGATTGCGATTGATCATTCAACAATGATGTCGACTGACACTACGCCATCGCGAGCAGGCTGAACTGGTCAAGTAATCTTGGACACCGATTAAGGTTTCACGCCGCCAACTTCTCCCTGGCGACTGGTGACCGATAGTCGTTGTAGCTATGCGGCCTGGTGATGTTGTAGCGCGATACATAGCGCTGCACATCCGCTCGGGCCTCATGTTCCGATCCGTAGCCTGCTTCTGGCACCCACTCTGATTTCAAACTTCCAAAGAAACGCTCCATCGGAGCGTTGTCCCAGCATTCGCCTTTACGGCTCATGCTCTGCCGGAGTCCATGTTCCAGCAGTTCATTTCTGAATTTATGGCTGGTGTACTGGCAACCCTGGTCGGAGTGAAACAGTACGTCTTTTGGGCGACCGCGTAGTTCAATCGCCATCCGCAGGGCTTCGCAGGTCAGCGTGGCATCGGAGATCATCGAAAATGACCAGCCCACGATCCGGCGAGCGAACAAGTCCAGAACTGCCGCGAAATACAGCCAGCGCTTGCCGACTTTGATGTACGTCACGTCCCCACACCACACCTGATTGACCGCCGTAACATCAAACTTGCGTTTGAGCATATGCGGTGCCACCAAAGCTTCCACGCCGGGTGACTTGTACTTATGGCGCCGGCGTTGACGGCTGACAATGCCTGCTTCTCGCATCAGGCTGCGAGCCATGAATCGCCCGACATCATACCCGCCGGCTTGCAGCTGTTTAGCCAAGGTACGAGCACCCGCAGACTCTCTCGACGCCCTGTGGTGTTTGAGCAGCATGGCCTTGAGCCTCTCTCGCTTAGGACTCACTTTGCCTTGGCGCTGACGCCATGCGTAAAAGCTACTGCGGTTTATTCCGAAGACACGACAGCAATCGTTAACGCCGTACTGCTCGCCCAGCTCACAGATCAACGAGAGTGATCTTTGGCGTCCAAAAGCAGGAGAGCACTGGCCTTTTTTAGGATTTCGATATCCCGGTCTCTTTGCCTGAGCAAGGCTTTAAGTTCCTGGATCTCTCGCTGATCCGCGGTAATCGCCTTGGCTCCCACCGGAGTCGAACCCAAGCGTTCCTTACGAACCTGATCGACCCAGCGGCGCAAGGCCGTAGGGCCAATATCCAAACTGGTGCAGACCTCGGGAACGGACTGCCCCTCGTCCAGCACCATGCTGGCAGCCTTGAGTTTGAACTCATTGGAATAAGATTTACGCATATCCAAACACCTCAGATTTGGGCGCCATCATAGCGCCCGATTGAGGTGTCCAAAATCATTAGGCCAGTTCAGGCTCGCTCCCACAGGTTTTGCGTCGCGCCGGGGTTAGGGGGCGGCAGGCAAGAGGAACCGTGCAATCACCGGCAAATGATCGGAGATCCGCAAGGTATCGTCCTGCCTCACCATCGCTTCCACCCGTTTGATCCGCGTGCTGTAGAACAGGTAATCGACGGTCCGGTCCGGTCCGTTCAACCCCGGGTCGTTCGGGTAATGGGTCAGCCAGCGCGCACGGTCGATGCCGCTGGCTTCATTGTTGGTGGGGATCATCGGGTACTTGTCCCACAGCACATGCAGCGCGCTGTCGGCGGAGTAGGGCGTGCGTTGCTCGGCCGGCAGGCGTTGATATTGGCCCAGCGGCAACAGGTTGAAGTCACCCCCAATCAGCCACGGCGTGCCACGGCTTTCGTACTTGTCGAGGACTTTGGCCACGGCAGTCACCTGTGCTTGCAGCGTTTCGTCAGGCTGGATCACCCGGTCCAGATGAGTGTTGAGCACCGCGATCTGCCCGCCGTCACTCAGGGGCAGGTACGTGACTAACAAGGCGTTTTTCGGTTTGAACTGGCGGCTGATCAGATTGGCCGGGGCGACGGGCAATTGCAGGCGTTCGGCGTGTTCGATCCGGTAGCGGCTCAGCGTTGCCAGTTGCCGGCCGACGCTGCCGAAGATGTGCGGTTGCGGCACGAAGTCGGCTTTCCAGTCGAAGGCGTGAGCGCTGCACGGATAAAGGTCGGCGAGCCGTTCTTCAAGCAGTTTGATCTGGTTCTGGTAATCGCTGGCCTTGGCGCCGTCATCGAGTTCTTGCAGCAGGACGATGTCCGGTTGCTCATCGCGAATCACCCGCGCCACTTCATCGAGGCTGAACGCCATGTCTTCAGGGGTGGGCTTTTCGTCGCTGCCGGCGGCCAGGTCATTCCAGAACACGTAGCGCTTGCCCGCCAGGTACTGAACGTTCCACGTCATCACTTTCAACGCCTGGCCGGGCACCAGGGTGGGCGCCTGGGCGCTGCAATTGACGGGCAGCACCTCCTTGGCTTCGGGGCGCCAGGTCAGGCTGTAGATCAGCGACATCAACACGCCGATGACAATCAGCAGGCCCAGCAGGGTGTAGCGCAGTAGACGGGTCATGGCTCGGCTTATAGCGTTACAAAAGATGGCCCCGAGCATAACCGAGACCTGCGCCGAAGCCCACGGTCAGAGCTGCCCGTCGATTTTCTCGGGGGCGTCGCCGATCAGCATGAACAGGCGGAACAGCACCACGCTGACGAACAGTTGCAGGAAGCTGTGAGCGCTGTCGATCAGCAACGAAATCACCGGGTTCTGCGGCTCGGGGTACATCGCCAGGGTGGCGCCCTTGAGCACCCACAACGGGCCCATGACACACAGGATGCACACCAGAATGCGCAGGAAATGGCCGCGGGTCAGGCGCAGGCTTTCCTTCATCGCCGCCAGCGGGGCCATGCCGCGCAGCACCAGCAAATACTCGCCAAACGCCAGGGTCACCATCAGCCAGATGCCCGGCAGGAAATACAGCGACAGGCCGATCAGGATCAACAACGTATTGAGCGCCGTCAGCACGGCAAAACGCGGCCACAGGTAGGCGGACCTCGACAGCAGGTCGCGATTGCGCGGCGATTCGCCACGGCTGCGGGCGTCGAGAAACAGGATCAGCGCGGCGGTGTACAGCGGGTAAACCAACAAGCCGACCATCACGCTGATGCCGGGAAAACTGTCGGGCTCCGTGGAGTGGTCGACCACTTGTTGCAACAGCGCCTCCAGAATCACCAGCGGCAGGCACAGCTGGACGATCTGGCCCAGATTGCGCTTGAAGAAATACAGAGAGTCACGCAGTACATCGAACGAATTCATCAGTCGGTATCGCAGGTGGGAAGCAGTGGCTCACTTTAACCGATCAAGTGCCGGGAGGCGCAAACGTAAACGTTCGGTAAAGATCATTGAAACATCCTGTTTCAGCCTCCATTACGAAGGAGCACCTTATCCACAGTGGATGAGGGCGCCGATATTCCCGGCAATCTACGAGGTCGCCATGAACAGCGAAGAACAAACCCTGATCGATGGACTGTTTTCCCGGCTGCAACAGGCCGAAACGGACTCAGCCCCGCGCGACGCCCAGGCTGAGGCGCGGATCAAGGAACACCTGACTCGCCAGCCTGCGGCGGGCTATTTCATGACCCAGGCGATTCTGGTGCAAGAGGCCGCCATCAAGAGCCTCGACCAACAGAACAAGCAACTCACCCAGCAAGTCCAGCAATTGCAGGCCGAACTGCAATCGGCCAAAGCCCAGACCACCGCGCCGGCACCCAGCACCGGTGGCTTTTTGTCGAGCATCTTCGGTGGCGGTTCCCGCGATCCGCAGCCAGCGCCTACGCAAAGCGCACCGGCATCGAACGGTGGCGGCTGGCGTGAACCGGCGCGGCCGTCATTCAATTCGCAGCCGCCACAACAGAACTTTGGCGCAGCCCCGCCTCAGCAGAATTACGGCCAGCAACAGCCTGCTGCCGGCAGTGGATTCCTCGGTGGTGCGCTGAAAACCGCCGCCGGTGTGGCGGGTGGCGTGATGCTGGCGCAAGGCATCAGCAGCCTGTTCCATCACAATCAGCAGCCGGAAGTGGTTGAAGTGATCAAGGAAGAGCCGGCTCAGGTCAACGATCAGAGCGGTGACAACGGCTCGGTCGATGAACAGCGTGTGGCTGACAACTCCAGTGATCAGGGCGGCTTTACCGACGCCGACTACAGCGATGACAGCTCATCGTTCTTCGGCGGCGACGACGATTCCTTCGTCTGATTCACTGTGGCGAGGGAGCTTGCTCCCGCTGGACTGCGTAGCAGGCCCCTGAGGTTCTAGAGCAAGGGGGCGCTTCGCACCCCAGCGGGAGCAAGCTCCCTCGCCACACGGCCGATTATTCGCGGAACAATCCTTCAGGCTGGCATACTGGGCAACTTTTCGGGCCTGGTGCCTGATCCTGCCCGCGCTGCGGCGCGCCAACGAGGATGACCGGTGAAAAAAATCGCAGTGTTCGCCGATGTCCAGAACCTCTATTACACCGTGCGTCAGGCCTATGGTTGCCATTTCAACTATGCCGCGTTGTGGGCTGACATCAGCAAACAGGGCGAGATCGTCGAGGCCTATGCCTACGCGATCGATCGCGGTGACAGCAAACAGCAGCAGTTCCAGCAGATCCTGCGCAACCTCGGTTTCGTCGTGAAGCTCAAGCCCTACATCCAGCGCAGCGATGGCTCGGCCAAGGGCGATTGGGACGTGGGCATCACCCTCGACATCATGGACGCCGCCGATCATGTCGACGAAGTGGTGCTGGCCTCCGGCGACGGTGATTTCGACATGCTGCTGGAGCGCATCATCGCCAAGCACGGGGTTCAGGCCGTGGCTTACGGCGTACCGGGCCTGACCGCCAACTCGCTGATCCGCGCCGCCAGCCGCTACGTGCCGATCGAAGGCGCGTTGCTGCTCAAGAATTGATTTTTACGGAGTTGAAACAGGTTTGGAACGCATAGCAGTCATCGACTTTGAAACCACCGGGATCTCCCCGAGCAGCAGCTGCCGTGCCACGGAAATTGCCGTGGTGATCCTTGAACAGGGGCGCATCGTCGAGCGTTACCAAAGCCTGATGAACGCCGGCGTGCGCGTGCCAGGCTTCATCGAACAACTCACCGGCATCAGCAACGCCATGCTGCGCACCGCGCCATCGGCTGAGCAGGTGATGAACGAGGTCAACGAGTTCGTCGGCATCACACCACTGCTGGCCCACAACGCTGCGTTCGACCAGAAGTTCTGGGATTTCGAACTGGGGCGCATCAAGCGCACGCGTTTGCAGAACTTTGCCTGCTCGCTGCTACTGGCCCGCCGCCTGATGCCCGCCGCGCCGAACCACAAACTCGGCACCCTCACCACGTTCGCCAACCTGCCGCACACCGGTAAAGCTCACCGGGCGATGGCGGATGCGGAAATGGCGGCAAACCTGACGGCGCACCTGGCCCAGGAACTGCGGCAGAAGCATGGGTTGCGGGAGTTGTCGCATGATCTGTTGGTCAGCTTGCAGAAAGTGCCGGCGGCGAAGATCAATGAGCATCTCAAGCGGCATCGCGGTTTCTAAGAACACCGCAAATCCCCTGTGGGAGCGAGCCTGCTCGCGATAGCGGTCTGACAGTCGGCATCAATGTTGACTGACACTCCGAGATCGCGAGCAGGCTCGCTCCCACAAGGACTGCGCTGTTTCAGACTTTGCCATTGCTTTCCAATTGCCCCAACGGCACGCGTTTCTCTATCGCGCTCGACAGCACAATCGACGTCTTGCTGAACCCGAACTTGGCAATCCGGTTAATCAACTCTTCCAGCTCCGGCATCGAGCCCACCGCCGCTTGCATGATCACGCACGGATCGCCCGTCACCCGGTGACACTCGGTCAACTGTGGGATTTTGATCAGGTCGTCGTAGGCCTTCTGGTTGCCGTGTTGGTTCAGGCGCAGTTCGATCACACACTGGATCGGCAACCCTAGCTTGGCCATGTCGACTTTCGCCTGGTAACCGGTGATCACCCCACAGGCCTCGAGTTTGGCCACGCGTTCGGCCACGGCCGGGGCGGACAGGTTCACTTTGCGCGCCAGGTCGGCGTAGGACGCACGACCGTTTTCCAGTAAGGCGCTTAGGAGCATGCGGTCGTATTTGTCCATCGTGGTATTCCTGAAAAATGACTGACTTTCGAAAGCACGGTTTATGCCGCAAATCTCCGTGTTTTGAAAAGTGTACCGGCGCTATAAACAGGTTTTGTAACTTATTTTACGCCGCTGGCCTTTCTAGAATAGCTGTTCACTTGTCCTGCCTACGAGCTGCCCCATGCCTGGCTTACGTCGTTTTTCCTTACCGTTGATCGCCGCTTTTTTCGCGCTGTACGTGATTTGGGGCTCGACTTACCTGGTGATTCGCATCGGTGTGGAGTCCTGGCCGCCGTTGCTGCTCGCCGGTATCCGCTTCGTGATCGCCGGGACGTTGATGTACGGCTTCCTGCGCTGGCGCGGGGCGCCGGCACCGACCTGGGCGCAGTGGAAAGCGGCGGGGATCATCGGGATTTTGCTGCTGGCCTGCGGTAATGGCGGGGTGAGCGTGGCTGAACACATGGGCGTGGCCTCCGGTGTGGCGGCGCTGGCGGTGGCGACGGTGCCGTTGTTTACCTTGCTCTGCGGATATTTCTGGGGCGCGCGTAATACCCGTCTCGAATGGGCCGGCATTGCGCTCGGGCTGATTGGCATCGGCATGCTCAACCTTGGCTCCAACCTGCAATCGAGTCCGTTGGGCGCGTTGTTGCTGGTGTTTGCGGCGGCGTCCTGGGCCTTTGGTTCGGTGTGGAGCAAGCACTTGCCATTGCCGCAAGGCGCGATGGCCAGTGCCGTGGAAATGCTGGTGGGCGGCGTGGCCCTGTTGATAGGCAGTGCGCTGAGCGGTGAGCACCTGGAGAGCATGCCGCCGATTGAAGGCTGGGCAGCCTTGGCTTATCTGACCTTTTTTGGTTCGATCATCGCCTTCAACGCTTATATGTACCTGCTGAAAAACGTGCGTCCAGCGGCTGCGACCAGTTATGCCTACGTCAACCCGGCCGTGGCGGTGTTGCTGGGAATCGTGTTTGTCGGCGAGACCATCGGGATCGAAGAAGCGCTGGCCATGCTGGTGATCATCAGTGCCGTGGTGCTGATCGGCTTGCCGCAGTGGCGCCGGGCTCCGGAACGGCCTGCTGCAGTGGTGCCGACAGAATCGAGTGTGAATTAGGGTAAACTGCGCGCCATTGCATCTTGTTTTGCACACTTGTTTTGAAAAACCCGCGCTGAATTTTCCTACGGTAATCCCATGACTTTCGCCTCCCTTGGCCTGATCGAACCCTTGCTGCGCTCTCTCGAGAAGCTCGGCTACCAGACCCCGACGCCGGTTCAGGCGCAAGCCATTCCGGCGGTGCTGGCCGGTCGCGACCTGATGGCCGCGGCCCAGACCGGCACCGGCAAGACCGCCGGTTTCGCGCTGCCGCTGCTGCAATTGTTGGCCATGGAAGGACCGAAAGTGGCGTCCAACTCGGTACGCGCGCTGATCCTGGTGCCGACTCGTGAGTTGGCCGAACAGGTTCATGAAGCCGTGCGCCAGTACGCCGAGAACCTGCCGTTGAGCACTTATGCGGTGTACGGCGGCGTCAGCATCAACCCGCAAATGATGAAGCTGCGCAAAGGTGTCGACGTGCTGGTGGCGACGCCGGGTCGGTTGCTCGACCTGTATCGCCAGAAGGCCCTCAAGTTCAATCAGCTGCAAACCCTGATCCTCGACGAAGCCGATCGCATGCTCGATCTGGGTTTCTCCGAGGAGTTGGGGAACATTTACCGCGTGCTGCCCAAGCAACGTCAGACGCTGTTGTTCTCCGCGACCTTCTCCGACGCGATCCGCTTGCTGGCCGGACAAATGCTCAACGATCCGCTGAGTATTGAAGTCAGCCCGCGCAACGTGGCTGCCAGCACCGTCAAGCAATGGGTCGTGGTGGTGGACAAGAAGCGCAAACCCGAGCTGTTCGTTCACTTGATGCGCAAGGGCAAGTGGAAGCAAGTGCTGGTGTTCGCCAAGACCCGCAACGGCGTGGACGCGCTGGTGGAAAAACTCCAGGGCCTGGGCATCAACGCCGACGGTATCCACGGCGACAAACCGCAGGCGACGCGTCAGCGCGCGCTCGACCGTTTCAAACTCAGTGAAGTGCAGATACTGGTCGCCACTGACGTCGCGGCCCGTGGTCTGGATATCGAAGACTTGCCGTTGGTGGTCAACTTCGACCTGCCGATCGTGGCGGAAGACTACATCCACCGTATCGGTCGAACCGGCCGTGCGGGTGCAAGCGGGCAGGCCATTTCGCTGGTGTGCGCCGATGAAGTGAATTTGCTGTCAGCCATCGAGACGTTGACCCGTCAGACGTTGCCTCGCCAGATGGAACATGATTTCGAACCTGAGCACCGCGTGCCGGATACCGATGCCAGCGGTCAGGTGGTCAAGAAACCGAAAAAGCCGAAGAAGCCAAAGACCTCCGGTGGCGGTAAGCGCAACCTGGGTAAGTGGGTTGAGAGCGGTGATAATTCGGCGCCGGAACCTTCGATCAAGCCTGTGCGAAAAGTACCGGTGTTCAATACCGGGCCGCGCAAGAAGAAGCCTTGATGAGCTGCGTCGCCTGTTAAGCCGCCTTCGCGAGCAAGCCCGCTCCCACACTGAATCTTCATACGGCTCAGATCAAATGTGGGAGCGGGCTTGCTCGCGAAGGGCGCACCTCTGTATTCAACCTTTACGCTGCAACCACTCCACCATCCCCAACCCCGCCGCGCGCCCACTGGCGAAACACGCGGTCAGCAGATAGCCGCCCGTCGGCGCTTCCCAATCGAGCATCTCCCCCGCGCAGAACACACCAGGCAATGGCTTGAGCATCAAGCGTTCATCCATCGCCTCGAACATCACGCCTCCGGCGCTGCTGATGGCTTCGTCCAATGGGCGGGTTTTCACCAGTGTCAGTGGTAATGCCTTGATCGCTTTGGCCAGCAACGCCGTATCGGCGAAGGTGCCGGCCGGCGTGAGCTCTCGCAGCAATGCCGCTTTGACGCCATCAATACCCAGCTGACTGTGCAGGTGTTTGGCCATTGATCGTGAACCGCGCGGTTTGCTCAACGCCGCTTGTACTTTATCCACAGGCTTGCCCGGCAACAGGTCGAGATGAATCGTCGCCGCGCCGTGCAGGTTGATGGCCTCGCGGATCGGTGCCGACAGGGCGTAGATCAAACTGCCCTCGATCCCTGTCGTGGTAATCACACATTCGCCGAGTCGTGGGACGTCGTCATTGAGGCCAATGGCGATGTTTTTCAGCGGCGCACCGGCGAATTTGCTGACCATCAATTCGCTCCAGGCCTGCACCTCGAAGCCGCAATTACTCGGTTGCAACGGCGCCAGTCCTACGCCGCGCTGTTCCAGTGGCAGCCTCCAGGCGCCGTCCGAACCGAGGCGCGACCAACTGCCGCCGCCAAGGGCCAACAGGGTTGCATCGGGCGTTAAGGTTTTCTCGCCCTCTGGGCTTGCTACTTTCAAACTGCCATCGGCATTCCAGCCCAGCCAACGGTGGCGGGTGTGGATAACGACGCCGGCATCGCGCAGGCGTTTAAGCCAGGCGCGTAACAGCGGTGCGGCTTTCATGTCCGTGGGGAAAACCCGGCCGGAGCTGCCGACAAAGGTTTCAATGCCCAGGTCATGAATCCATTGGCACAACGCTTCGGCACCGAAGCCCCGCAGCAGCGGTGCAATGTGCGGGGCGCGTTCGGCGTAGCGGGAGAGAAACGCCGGGTAGGCTTCGGAATGGGTGATGTTCATGCCGCCGACACCGGCCAGGAGGAATTTTCGTCCCACTGACGGCATGCCATCGTACAGGTCGACCTTGATCCCGGCCTGGCTCAGCACTTCAGCCGCCATCAGACCGGCGGGGCCGCCGCCGATGATGGCGACGTGAGGGGAGAGGGAAGTGCTGGGCTGAGTCATGATGAGAGCTGCGGTGTGGCGGAATAGCCGCGCATTCTAGCAGTACACGATAGCTGTGGGAGCGGGCTTGCCCGCGATAGCTTACTGTCAGCCAACAACGATGTTGAATGTGCTGCCCTCATCGCAGGCAAGCCCGCTCCCACAGGGATTGGTGATGGACTTGTAGGCTGATCAAAAAACAACCACCGCTCTGTAGCCTATACCGCTCATGGGCTGTAGGCGCTTTCACTCAGGTTATCCACAGGCGGTTCCACAGGCATTGTGGGTAAAGACTCACAGATCAATGACAACCTGATGACTGCCAGACCCGCTGGGCGCTGTGATGCAGGATGCCATGGCGGCGGGCGAGGGCCTTGCGGTCCTTGCTGTAGCCGCCGCCGATCACCCCGACCACCGGAATGTCGCGGCCCAGGCAATGACGCATCACGCTTTCATCACGTGCAGCGACGCCTTCGTCTGTCAGCTTCAGGTAACCGAGGGCGTCATCTTTATGCACATCAACGCCGGCGTCATACAACACCAGGTCCGGCTGGTAGAGCGGCAGCAAATAGTTGAGCGCATCGTCCACGACCTTCAAGTAATCGACGTCGCCCATGCCCATCGGTAGCGGAATGTCCCAGTCACTTTCGGCTTTGCGTGCCGGAAAATTCTTCTCGCAATGCAGGGAAACGGTTATCGCCTCCGGGGTGTTGTGCAGGATCCGTGCAGTCCCATCGCCCTGATGCACATCGCAATCGAAGATCAGCACCCGATTCACACGACCACTTTCCAGCAGGAAATGGCTGATCACCGCCAGGTCGTTGAAGATGCAGAACCCGGCAGGATGGTCGTAATGCGCGTGATGGGTGCCGCCCGCCAAGTGACAGGCCAAGCCATGTTCCAGCGCCTGCTCCGCCGCCAGCAACGAGCCGCCGACCGCCCGCACCGTACGCCGGGCCAGGGCTTCGCTCCACGGCAGGCCGAGGCGCCGCTGGTCTTCGCGGGACAACTCGCCACCCATGTAGCGTTCGATATACGCAGGGTCATGAGCGAGGGCGAGAATCTCTGGCGGGCACAGCTCCGGGCGCAGCAGATCGGCGTCGAGGGTCAGCCCGCTGTCCACCAGGTGATCACGCAGCAGGCGAAATTTGTCCATGGGGAAGCGGTGTTCCGCCGGGAACTCGGGGCTGTAGTCTTCGTGGTAGATCAACGGCAGGGGCATGATGAAATCGTGTAGGAGTGAGTGAACGATCCTACCAGCGATGTAGACTTGCGGCATGGAATTGGAGGGGCACGATGGAGCCGATACTGGAACTCGAGAGCGCGCGACTGCTGTTGCGGCAGTGGCGCGATGAGGATTTGCCGGCGTTTGCGGCGATGTGTGCCGATCCACAGGTGATGCGCTATTTCCCGGCACCCTTGAGTCGTCTGGAAAGTGCATCGCTGATCGGGCGGGTTCGGGGGCATTTTGCCGAGCACGGCTTCGGCTTCTGGGCGCTGGAGCGCAAGGACACCGGCGCATTTATCGGTTTTACCGGGCTGGCTGTGGTCGGTTTCGACGCGCCCTTCACCCCGGCCACCGAAATCGGTTGGCGCCTGGCCCGCGAGCACTGGGGCCTGGGTTACGCCAGTGAAGCGGCGTGGACCGCTCTGCGCTGCGGGTTTGACCGGTTGGCGCTGAAGGAGGTCGTGTCATTTACGACCGACGCCAACACGCCTTCGCAGAAAGTCATGCAGGCGATCGGCATGCAGCATGATTCAGCCGATGATTTCGATCACCCGACACTCGCCGCCGATCATCCCCTGCGTCACCATGTGCTGTACCGGATTTCCCGTGAACAATGGCTGCAAACCTTGCATGGATAAGCGGGCACGGACGTTTACAATGGCCGAAAGGGCCCTGGCCAGAAACTGAATCGACCGCCGCAGCCAAGACTGCGCGGCATTGCGTTGTGTGAGGAGACTCTGAATGAGCCAAGTGTTGGATGATCTGGTTGACCTGCTGACCCTGGAACCGATCGAAGAAAACCTGTTCCGTGGCCGCAGTCAGGACCTGGGTTTTCGTCAGTTGTTCGGCGGTCAGGTGATTGGTCAGTCCCTGTCGGCGGCCAGTCAGACGGTCGAAGAAACGCGCCACGTGCACTCGATGCACGGTTATTTCCTGCGTCCGGGCGATTCCGCGTTGCCTGTGGTGTATCAGGTTGATCGGGTGCGCGACGGTGGCAGCTTCAGCACGCGTCGGGTGACGGCGATACAGAAAGGCAATCCGATTTTCACCTGCAGCGCCTCGTTCCAGTACGACGAAGAAGGCTTCCAGCACCAGGCCGAGATGCCGATTGTGGTCGGCCCGGAAAACCTGCCGTCGGAACTGGAACTCACCCAGCAGCGTGCGCACCTGATTCCGGAGCACATGCGCGAAAAATTTCTGTGTCCGAAACCTATCGAATTCCGACCGATTACCGAGAAAGATCCCTACAACCCGCAACCCTCCGATCCGATCAAGTACGTCTGGTTTCGCGCCGACGGTGCTTTGGCCGACTCTCCTGCGCTGCATAAATATTTGCTGGCCTACGCCTCGGACTTCGGTCTGCTGACCACGTCGATGCAGCCCCACGGCAAATCGGTCTGGCAGAAAGATATGCAGGTCGCGAGCCTCGATCACGCGCTGTGGTTCCACGCCGATCTGCGCGCCGATGACTGGTTGCTCTACGCGATGGACAGCCCGTGGGCGGGTAACTCTCGCGGCTTCACCCGTGGCAGCGTGTTCAATCGCGCCGGGCAACTGGTGGCCTCGGTCACTCAGGAAGGCCTGATTCGCCATCGCAAGGATTGGGCATGAGCCTGGCCGAGGTGCGGCACTGGGTGTTCGACATGGACGGCACCCTGACGGTGGCAGTGCATGACTTCGCGGCGATTCGCGTGGCGTTGGCGATCCCGGCCGAAGACGACATCCTGACCCACCTCGCCGCACTGCCGGCTGAAGAGGCGGCGGTCAAACACGCGTGGTTGCTGGAGCACGAACGAGACCTGGCGCTGGGCTCGAAGCCGGCGCCGGGTGCGGTGGAACTGGTGCGTGAATTGGCTGGGCGCGGTTATCGCCTCGGCATCCTGACGCGCAATGCTCGCGAATTGGCGCATGTGACGCTGGAGGCGATCGGTCTGGCCGACTGCTTCGCGGTGGAGGATGTGCTGGGTCGCGATGAAGCGCCGCCAAAACCTCATCCGGGTGGTCTGCTGAAATTGGCCCAGGCCTGGCAGGTGCCGGCGAGCGAGATGGTGATGGTCGGTGATTACCGCTTTGATCTGGATTGCGGTCGGGCGGCGGGCACGCGGACGGTGTTGGTGAACCTGCCGGATAATCCGTGGCCTGAGTTGACGGATTGGCATGCGCAGGATTGTGTTGAGCTGAGGCGGATGCTGTTGGCTTGAGGGCCCCATCGCGGGCAAGCCCGCTCCCACAAGGTTCTATGTTGAACACAATACTTTGCCCAACACAAAATCTGTGGGAGCGGGCTTGCCCGCGATGGCGTCAGATCAGGCGCCACCAAACCTACTGACCGAACAACGCTTTCTGCCCCTCCGGCGAATTAAACATCCCATCCCCATCATGCCCGACCCCGGGCACTTCGATCAGTTGCTGACTCAGCCCTTGAGAATGCAGCCGCTTCAGATAAGCAAAATAATTGCGCCCGCGCGCCAATCGATTCGCTCCCTGGGCTTTGGCCTCGCAGCTTTTATCCAGCGCCGGATGATTCGGGTCGATGTCCTGCTGCCCGAGTAGATAAACGATGTCACGCGTGGCGTAGTTTTCCTGCAACTGCGCAGGCGTTTGTCCCTCGGCGTAGGCGGGCAGGTCCGCCAGCCCGTACTTCCAGCGATTGAAGCCTGGGCAACCGGCGTGGTTGAACGCCACCGGCCGGCGCTCATCGAAGTACGCATAAGAAGACGGGTTGGCGATCACGTATCGCACCTGAATTCCGGCCGCCTTGAGTTCTGGTTGAGCGTGACCCAGCAACGCATAGCGCTGCACCACCTGAGCCCCACCCGAGTGACCGGCGATGACAATGTGCTTCACGTCCGGAAACTGTCGGCGATCGCCAATTCGGGCGATGATTTCGTCGAGTGCCGCGTAGGAACTCAGAGGGAACGGCGCGGTGGATAAACCACCGGCCATCCAGTCATTGCCCTGCCAGCGCAATACGCTGTCAGCCACGGGATGGGTCGCAACGTCGGTTTCATTGAGAAATTGCGGGGCGATCACCAGCGTGTTCGCAGTTTGTCCCGCCTGGTCGGCCGCACGCTCGGCACTCTGGCGGTAGGTTTCGGCATTGCGTAATCGACCATGGATGATGATCAGTACGCGTTCGATTTTGCTCGGCGCCGGGCCGATGCCCACCGCGATCTCACCTTCTTTCAACAGCAGCCGGCCTGGGCTGAGTTCTTTAACGCCGTGTTCGGCAGCCTGGGCGCTTGCGCAGGTAAACAGTAAAGCCAACAGCCACTTATTCATTAAAGGTTTTTCGCTGCAAAGGTGTCGCACTGGCCAACCTGGCCTTGGGCGAATCCGGTTTTAAACCAGCGCACCCGTTGCGCTGACGTACCATGGGTAAACGAGTCCGGCACCACGCGACCCTGACCTTGTTGCTGCAAACGGTCGTCGCCGATGGCGTTGGCGGCGTTCAAGGCTTCTTCGATATCACCCGGTTCCAGCCAGTTCAGACGCTTCTGCGCATTGTTCGCCCAGACCCCGGCCAGGCAATCGGCCTGCAGTTCCTGACGCACCAGCAATCCGCCATCGCCTTCCATCTGCCGGCCTTGTTGGCGAGCCGTCTGAATTTTCGCTGATACGCCGAGCAAGGTCTGAACGTGATGTCCGACTTCGTGAGCGATCACGTAGGCCTGAGCGAAGTCACCGGCGGCCGCAAAGCGCTGAGACATCTCCTGGAAGAAACTCGTGTCCAGATAAACCTTCTGGTCTGCCGGGCAATAGAACGGACCGGTGGCCGAACTGGCCAGACCGCACGCCGAGTTGACGCGGCCACTGAACAGCACCAGGGTCGGTTCCTTATATTGACGACCGGCCTGCTGGAAAATCTGGCCCCAGGTGTCTTCCGTATCGCCAAGGATCGAGCGCACGAATTCGGCGCCTTCATCATTGGCCGGTGGCGCCTTGCGGGTTTGGCTGGTGGTCGGTGCCGATTGCTCGCTCATCTGACCGGTGAGTTGCCCGAGGATTTGCATCGGGTCCTGGCCGGTGAGCCAGCCGATCCCGACGATCAAAATGATCGCCGTCAGGCTCAGGCCCTTGCCACCACCGAAGCGCATCCCGCCGCCGCCACCGCCGACATCATCGCCACGGGCATCGACCACGTTGTCGCTGCGTCGGCCTTTTTTCCATAGCATGTGGGAATCCTCTGATTGTCCGTGGGGATGAGTGTTGTTGCTGAGTGGGAGCGGCGCCAGTCCGGTCGTCCATCTTTTGCTGCGCACAGGCGTTTTCCCGGCAACCTGGGCTGGGTTGCCGGGAACATCCAGACTCGTATTGAACACGGACTACCCATCTAATTCCTTCAGGCGATGGGTTTTTATCGAGCAGGCGACCGCCTGCGTCGCGGGATTACTGGTCGAACGCGTCCCACACCGGCGGACAGTGCCGCGATGGGACGTTGGGTTCCAGATTTCGCATTCATCCGGTTGTCTTCTAGAATCGAACAAATTTTGTGTGGAAACCCTCATGGCCGGCAGTCAGATCGAACGTGTTTTCAGCGTGCTGGAAAGCCTCACCCGTGACCCACGCGGCCTGCCGATGCAGACGCTGGCGGAGCAACTGGACATCCCCAAAAGCGCGACCCATCGTCTGCTCGCCGAACTGATTCGCCTGGGTTATGTGCGGCAGAATCCGGAGAATTTGCGTTATCACCTGTCGACCAAGCTGGTGGCGATGGGCTTTCGTTACTTGTCGAGCAGCGGTGCCGATATCGTTCAGCCGGTACTCGATCGTCTGGCGCAGGAAACCGGTGAGCTGGTGCGTCTTGGGGTGATCGAAGGCGAGCGACAGGTCTGGATCGCCAAGTCCCAGGGCGCCCGTTCCGGTCTGCGTTACGACCCGGACATGGGCCGTGATGCACCGTTGTTCTACACCGCGTCGGGGCATGCGTGGCTGGCGTGCATGAGCGATGCCGAAGCCTTGTCACTGGTGGAGCGCCAAGGCAGCGATCGGCCGAAGGACCTGGGGCCGAATGCACCGCGCTCCAATATTGAACTGCTGGAACGCCTGCGTCTGGCCAGGGAACAGGGCTATGCCTGGGTCGAGGAAAGTTCGGCAGTGGGAACGTCGGCGATTGCGGCGGTGGTGCGGCATCCGGGGGATGGCCGGGTGATTGGCGTGCTGAGCATCGCCGGGCCCAGTGCGCGGATGCCGGGGGCACGGCTGCATGAGTTGGCGCCGTTGTTGTTGAAGTTTACCGAGGAGTTGGCGGCGGCGAGCCTGGCTTCGGAATTATTCAGTTAGTCCTGGCGCCGCTCCCGCATTTGATCGTAGATAATCAAAGATGTGCGATGTTCGAACACTTTCGATCCTCGTGCGTGCAAGAATCTGGAATCTGGTTCTAAATTGTTTGAGTTCGACCCTGGCGAACGAATTTTCTCCCGAGCCAGTCTGACGGTACTGTAGGAGCACGGCGTGCCCGCGATGCTTTTGACTCTATGAACAAGGATACCTAATGACCGTCAGCACTCCGCTTTCCGGCGTCAACCAGCCCTTCAAAGGGATCCTGCTGATTGTTCTCGCGACCTTCCTGTTTTCCAGTCATGACGCCTTGTCGAAGTACCTTTCGGGGTTCTACCCGATTGTCATGGTGGTGTGGGCGCGTTATCTGGTTCACACCCTGCTGATGGCGGGAATTTTTCTGCCGCAATCCGGGCTGCGTGTCCTACGGTCCAAGCGTCCGTTGCTGCAATTGCTGCGGGCGTTGTGTCTGCTGGGCACCAGTTTGTTTTTCACCACCGGCTTGCAGTACATCCCGTTGGCCGAAGCCACGGCGGTCAACTTTCTCGCACCGGTCCTGGTGACCGCGCTGTCAGTGCCGTTGCTCGGGGAGCGGGTGACGCGCGGTCAGTGGATCGCGGTGATTTGTGGATTCATCGGTGTGGTGATCATCGTCCATCCTGGCGGTGAGTTATTCACCCCGGCCGTCTTGCTGCCGCTCTGCTCGGCGCTGTTCTTCTGCTTCTATCAGCTGCTGACCCGCATGCTCAGCAAAATCGACAGCCCGACCACCAGCAACTTCTTCGCCGGCTTGTGCAACACCTTGGTGATGAGTGCGCTGGTGCCGTTCTTCTGGCAGGTCCCGAGTCTGGGGCACGGGGCAATGATGCTGGCGCTGGGCGCGTGCGGGATGACGGCGCATCTGTTTCTGACCCAGGCGTTTCGGCATGCGGCACCGGCATTGCTGGCACCGTTTGGCTACTGCCAGATTGTGTTTGCCGGTCTGCTGGGCTGGTTGGTGTTTGCGCACACGCCAACCCTCACCGCGGTGATCGGGATTGCCGTGATCTGCTGTAGCGGACTGGCAGCGGCCTGGCAACAAAGTCGCCGCTGAGAAGAGCGATGCAGGCCTGGAATCAGGCCTGCCGGTTGAAGGGATATTACTCGGTGAGGGTCGGAATCTTGCGCGGCGCCATGAAGTACATCCAGATCAGCGCGATGAAATACATCGCCGGAATCATGGTGAACAGCACGGTGTAGTTATTGTTGGTGATGGTCAGAATGTGCCCGACCAACTGGGTCATGAACATCCCGCCGATGGCCGCGCACATGCCGCCGAAGCCGAATACCGTGCTCATCATGTGTTTAGGTGTGTAGTCCATCACCAGGCTCCAGATGTTGGCGGTCCAGGCCTGGTGGGCACCAATGGCCAGGGAGATGGCGAACACCGCGACCCACAGATTGCTCGAACCTGCGGCCATGATTACGCCGATGATGCAGCAGGCGAACAGGAACATCGACATCAGGCGTGCCTTGATCGGGTTGATCCCGCGACCGATCAGGAACGAGGAGAGGATCCCGCCACCGACGCTGCCGAAGTCCGCCGTGAGGTAGATGATGATCAGCGGAATGCCCATCTGGGTCACGTTGATGCCCAGGTTGTATTGCTGATTGAGAAACGGTGGCAGCCAGTACAGGTAAAACCAGAACACCGGAGCCGTCATCGAATAGGCGAGGGCGAACGCCCAGGTGCCGCGCATGCGCAGGATTTTCGAGAACGGCACGCGGGTTTGTTCCGGTTCGACTTCCTTCTGGATGTAGTCCAGTTCCGATTGTTTAACGCTCGGATGCTCTTCCGGGTTGTAGTACTTCAAACCCCAGAACACCAGCCAGATCCCGCCCAGCGCCGACATGCACAGGAACGCCGCCTGCCAGCCCCAGACGTGGAGGATCAGCGGCAACAGCATCGGTGTGAGCATCGCACCGACGTTGGTCCCGGCATTGAAAATACCGGTGGCCACGGCGCGCTCGCCGGCCGGGAACCACAACCGGGTGGTTTTCACGCAGGCCGGGTAGTTGGCGGCTTCGGTCAGGCCGAGGATGAAGCGGCACACCATAAAGCCGACCGCTGAAGTGGCCAGGCCATGGGCGCCGGTCGCCAGGCTCCAGAGCAGCACGGCACAGAAGAACACGCGCTTCACGCCGACGCGGTCGATCAAGCGGCCTTGCAGCACGAAACCGATGGCGTAGCCGACCTGGAACCAGAAGTTGATGTTGGCGTAGTCCATCGCCGTCCAGCTCATTTCCTTGGCCAGGATCGGCTGCATCACGCCCAGTGCTGCGCGGTCGATGTAGTTCAGGGTGGTGGCGAAAAACACCAGCGCCAGCATGCCCCAACGGGTTTTGCCGACCGCCATGGCGCCACGGATTTTATCGCCGATACCGCCTGTGGCAGGAGTCATGGAGCGACGCTCCATGGGAGAGCTTCGAGAAGGAGTCATGTAGGCCACCCGATTATTTTTATGTGGTGTGCTGCGTCGTGGAAAACCAAACCCGGTGGTTTATGACCGGACTCAATGTGCAGTCGATGTTGCGCAGTGGACGAAAAATCGTCAATTCACTAACGGCCATTGTGTTCGATAATCGCACGCAAAACTAACCGGGTAGTACACTTTGAATTGCTGTGTTGAATCCCGCAGCCAATAATTCACTTCAAGAGAAAATCGAACCCTGTAGCAGCAGGCTTCACCAGCTGCTACGTACAGCATGCTATGCCCTAACAAGATGGTCTCCACCACCGGGAGTCGACCTATGCAGCGTTCCATTGCCACCGTTTCCTTGAGCGGTACCCTGCCGGAAAAACTCGAAGCGATTGCCGCCGCCGGTTTCGACGGCGTGGAGATTTTCGAAAACGACCTTCTCTACTACGACGGCAGCCCTCGGGAAATTAAACAGATGTGCGCCGATCTCGGCATCGCTATCACGCTGTTTCAACCCTTTCGGGATTTCGAAGGCTGTCGCCGTGATCGCTTGTCACGCAATCTTGAGCGGGCCGAACACAAGTTCGACCTGATGCAGGAACTCGGCACCGACCTGGTGTTGGTGTGCAGCAACGCTTCGGCTGACTCCATCGGCGACGAGCAAATTCTCGTCGACGACTTGCGCCTGCTCGCTGAACACGCCGGCGCACGCGGCCTGCGGATCGGTTACGAAGCACTGGCCTGGGGCCGTCACGTCAATACGTATCAACAGGTGTGGAACATCGTCCGCCAGGCCGATCACCCGAATCTCGGCGTGTTGCTCGACAGCTTCCACACCCTGTCGCTCAAGGGCGATCCAGGCGCGATCGCCGACATTCCCGGCGACAAGATCTTCTTCGTGCAAATGGCCGATGCGCCGATTCTCGCGATGGACGTGCTGGAGTGGAGTCGGCATTTCCGCTGCTTCCCGGGCCAGGGCGAATTCGATCTGGCGGGTTTCCTCGCGCCGATCATCAAGAGTGGCTACACCGGGCCGTTGTCGCTGGAGATCTTCAACGACGGTTTTCGCGCCGCGCCGCCACGGGCCAACGCCGCCGATGGTTTACGTTCATTGCTCTATCTGGAAGAGAAAACCCGCCAGCGCCTGGAGCAGGAAGCCAGGCCGGCGGCCAATCTCGACATTTTGTTCGAGACGCCGCAGGCCAGTGAATACAACGGCATCGAGTTTCTTGAATTCGCCGTGGATGAAAGCCTTGGCGCCAAGCTGTCCCATTGGCTGGAGCGGCTGGGGTTCGTCAAGGCCGGCCAGCACCGCTCCAAGAGCGTCAGCCTGCTGCGTCAAGGCGATATCAACCTGATCCTCAACTCTGAGCCTTACTCGTTCGCGCACAGTTTTTTCGAGGCACACGGTCCATCGCTGTGCGCCACCGCCGTGCGGGTCAAGGACAGCACCAGTGCGCTGGCCCGGGCCGTGGCTTACAAAGGCCAGCCGTATCGCGGGCTGGTCGGCCCCAATGAACTGGAACTCGCCGCCGTGCGCGCGCCGGACGGCAGCCTGATTTACCTGGTGGACCAGGACGCAGACGTCTACGGCACCGACTTCAATCTGCAGCCAGTCGCCGAGGCCAGTGGCGGCCTCAAGCGCATCGACCACATGGCCATGGCGCTGCCGGCCGACAGCCTCGACAGTTGGGTGCTGTTCTATAAAAGCCTGCTGGATTTCGAGGCTGACGATGAAGTGGTGTTGCCCGATCCGTACGGCCTGGTGAAAAGCCGGGCGTTGCGCAGCCGTTGCAGTTCGATTCGCTTGCCGCTGAACATATCCGAGAACCGCAACACCGCCATCTCACATGCGTTGTCGAGTTATCGCGGCTCCGGCGTGCATCACATCGCGTTTGATTGCGACGATATCTTCGCCGAAGTCAGTCGGGCGAAAGAGGCGGGCGTGCCGCTGCTGGATATTCCGCTCAACTACTATGATGACCTCGCCGCGCGGTTCGATTTTGACGACGAGTTCCTCAGTGAACTGGCCTACTACAACGTGCTCTACGATCGCGATGCCCAGGGCGGCGAGCTGTTTCACGTTTACACCGAGCCGTTCGAAGGGCGGTTCTTCTTTGAAATCATCCAGCGCAAGACCGGCTATGCCGGTTACGGCGCGGCGAATGTGGCGGTGCGCCTGGCGGCCATGGCCAAATCCCGAAGTGGAGCCATCCGTCAGGCAAAGTTGTAGGGAATTCGTAACCGCGAGGCTAAACCGCTGCCGCACGGCTTCCTTCAGTGTGCGGCGCGGCCCATAATCGCCAGCTTGTGCAGTGATGGCCGTGAGCCCGCAATGACAATAAATTCGAAACTCTCCGTTACGCCCGACGAGCCCATTGCCGAACCGCGCAAGAGTCGCAAGAACAACCCGGAAAAGACCCGCGAGAACATCCTTCAAGAGGCCATTGTCGAGTTCGTCCAGCAGGGGCTTTCCGGCGCCCGCGTCGATGCAATCGCCGAGCGCATCCACACCTCCAAGCGCATGATCTATTACTACTTCGGCAGTAAGGAACAGCTCTACATCGAGGTGCTGGAGAAACTCTACGGCGATATCCGCAGCACCGAAAACCGTCTGCACCTGGCTGAACTGGCGCCGGTCGAGGCCATTCGGCGGTTGGTGGAGTTCACCTTCGATCACCATGATCGCAACGTCGATTTCGTGCGCATCGTCTGCATCGAGAACATTCACAACGCCGAGTATGTGAAGCGCTCCGATGCGATCAAGGCGATGAACAACACCATTCTCGATTCACTGGGCGTGATTTTGCGCCGGGGCGCCGAAGACGGTGTGTTCCGTGCCGGTCTCGATCCGTTGGATGTGCACTTGCTGATCAGTTCGTTCTGCTTCTATCGCGTGTCGAACCGCCACACGTTCGGTGAGATTTTTCAGATCGACCTGCCGGATGAAGGCATCAAGCAGCGCCATCGGGAAATGATTTGCGAGTCGGTGTTGCGGTACTTGCAGGCCTGACGCCTTCGCGGGCAAGCCTCGCTCCTACAGGTTCTGCTTTGTTCCTGTAGGAGCGAGGCTTGCCCGCGAAGCTTTTCAGCCATTCATGCTTTGAAAATGCGCCAGCATTCGTTGGGCGTCCGGCACCACGCCGCTGAACAACTCAAACGCTTTCACCGCCTGAAACACCGCCATGTTGCCGCCATCCAGCGTCCGACAGCCCAAGGCGCGGGCGTGGCGCAGCAGTTCGGTTTCCAGTGGGAAGTAAACAATTTCCGCCACCCACAATTCAGCCCGAAGCAGTTCCACCGGCACCGGCATGCCGGGCAGTTTTTTCATGCCCATCGGCGTGGTGTTCACCAAGCCATCTGCCTGGGCCAGGGTGCTTTGCAGGTCATGGCCGGCAACAGCCCGTCCGGGGCCAAAGTGCTGATTCAGGTTATTTGCCAGCGATTGAGCGCGGCCGTCATCCACGTCGAAAATGCTCAGCAGCTGTACGCCTTCGCTCAGTAACGCGTGGGCCACCGCCGCACCGGCACCACCGGCGCCCATTTGGACGACGCGCTCCAGGGCAACGCCCTTCAAGCCGCGCCGAAAACCCTCGGCAAAACCCAGGCAATCGGTGTTGTGGCCGATGCGTTTACCGTCCTTCAACACCACCGTGTTCACCGCGCCGATTCCGCGGGCTTCCGGCGACAATTCGTCGAGCAGCGGGATGATCGCCTGCTTGCACGGAAAGGTGATGTTCAGGCCGGTGAAGTTCATGCGTTCGGCGGCTGTCAACAGGTCGGGCAGGGCGCTGCTGTCGAGTTGCAACGGGTCGAGATCGATCAAGCGATAAAGGTAACGCAAGCCTTGGGCATCGCCTTCGTGCTCGTGCAGCGCCGGGGTGCGGGAAGCCTGGATGCCGGCGCCGATCAGTCCGGCCAGTACTGCATTGTTCTGAGTCACGGCATTCACCCCTTCAAGCGCAAGCTGAAATGCTCCAGCGCCAGGCGGTAGCCATGGCTGCCGAACCCGGCCATCACCGCAGTGGCAATGGCCGAGACGAAGGAGTGATGACGGAAGGGCTCGCGGGCGTGGACGTTGGACAAATGGACTTCAATCACCGGCAGTTCGCTGGCGACCAGGGCATCGCGTATCGCCACCGACGTGTGGGTCCAGGCGGCCGGGTTGATGACGATACCGGCGCAGCGGCCACGGGCGGCGTGAATCCAGTCGAGCAGTTCGCCTTCATGGTTGGTCTGGCGAAATTCAACTGCCAGGCCGAACTCTTCGGCGGCACGTCCGCACAAGGCTGAGATATCTGCCAGGGTTTCGTGACCGTAAGTCGCCGGTTCACGGGTGCCCAGCAGGTTCAGATTCGGGCCGTTGAGCACCAGAACGATTGGGGACATCGGAGTCTCTCCACTTATTATTTTTGGCATTGGCTGAGGGTTTCAGCCTGTGGAGATAAATTGTACTAGCTGGTTAATTTGGTCAATTGAAGAGGCGACGTCTTCGGTTTTTGTGTGCGGTGATCGGACGATTTCGACGTCAGCGCGGCAGATGCTCCACCAGGAAGTCGACAAATGCCCTCACCCGCAATGGCATATGACGACTCTGCGGATAGAGTAGGGTGAACGGCCGCGAGCGTCCGCCATAGGGCTTGAGCACTTCCACCAGCGAGCCATTGGCCAATTCTTTTTCGACGATGAAGCGGTAGGTCTGGAACAAACCCGCTCCGTGCTTGGCCAGGGTCACTCCGCCCAGTACGTCGTCGGAACAACTGAGATTGCCCTCGGCCAGAATCTCCCGTTCAATGCCATTGTCGTTGAAGAGCCAGGCAATCCGCCGACCGCTGCTGGGCAGTTCATACTGGATGCACTCGTGCTGTTTGAGATCGTCCAGCGTTTGCGGAACGCCCGCGTGCTTCAGGTAGTCGGGACTGGCAATCATCACCAGCGCTGCGTCTTCAAGGTGTCGGGCGATCAGGCCGGAATCCGGAATCGCCCGCACGCGAATAGCCATATCATAGCCTTCGCCCACGAAATCGATGTTCCGATTACTGATGTGCGACTCGACCTTCACTGACGGAAAGCGCGCCCGAAATTCAGGCAGCAGCGGCAGGATCCGGTGGTGTGCGTACGTCGTGGGAATACTGATGCGCAAGGTGCCGGAAGGTTGCTGCTGCTGGCCCATGACCTCGCGTTGGGCCTCGACCAGCTGCGCCAGCGCCTGACGACATTCCTCGTAGTACCGGCGACCACTGTCGGTCAGCTTCACGCTCCGAGTGGTGCGCGCGAACAACCGCACACCCAGGCGTTCCTCCATGCGAGACACCGACCGGCTCACCGCTGCCGGCGTCACGCCAGCCCCCAGTGCGGCAGCGGTAAAACTGCCAGCCTCGGCGGCGAGACAAAAAAGCTCGATGCTGCCCAACTGAAGATCGTCGAATTGTCGCTGCATGATTAATTACACCGGGGATCAAATAAAGTGTGCGGATCAGTATTTATCAGATGCCTGCACACCGATACAGTGAGTTCGCGATGAGCAGTGAAAAGCGCTATGCCTTTCTTAATCAGCCAGCAGGAGCGACACCATGCCTTTCGTTAGCGTACGCATTACCCGTGACGGCGTGACCCGGGAGCAGAAGGCTCAGGTCATTGCCGAGATCACCGACACCTTGAAGCGCGTCCTCGGCAAGCCGCCGGAGTTGACCCACATCGTGATTGAGGAAGTCGATACGGATAACTGGGGATATGCGGGCATCACCACAACCGAGTATCGAAAAAACCAGCCAGGTTGATTTCCTGACAAGCCAAGACTGCCGTCCTCGTGACGGCTTTTTTGTGGGCACGATGAAAGGATTGCTTACCAATTTTCGGTGTTATCCACCGACTTGAGACGAGGCTTGGCACTAGGCTCAGAGGCGTAGTAAGGATTCAGTGTCGCACCGGTGATCGGATTTTCCAGGGAATGTCGAGTCTTTGGACTCATTAACCTAACGGATGGGTTAGCATGAGATTGTTCAGCTACAAAGGCTTTTCAATGGTGATCATGTTGCGCGATGAACACTGCCCGCCGCATGCCCATGTGGATGCCGGAACGTGGAGTGCGCGCTTCAAGTTCAGCTTCTGGCACAACAGTGTCGAGCTGTGGGACGTGGTTCCTCATTCAAACCGGCCGCCGGTGGCCGTGCTCGAAGGATTGCGTCATGCACTACGACAACCGGCTCACTTGCGGCGTGCCCGTGCCATCTGGTGGGACAAGTTGAACACCGTCTGCCTCGATCATCAGATATGGGACTGGCAGATCAGCGAAGTCGTGGTGGTAAAAAGGATTGCGAGTACGACCTGGATGATTGGCTCGGCTTGCTATGAACCTGAGACAAACAAGACCCTGCTGGCGCTGATTGGCGTTCCAGAGGGCGTGGAGATCCAGTTATGAAAACGGTACAGGCAGGAATGCTGGCTGATCGGCCCGTCACCGATGCGGTGCTGGATGAAGCCATCCAGCGTGGGCAAGTGCGCCACAAAGGCGGTTTGCAGGCGACTTCGGTGACCTTTGTGGAGCCGTGCCTGGCGGTCGGTTTCATTGATGGCAGTGGCGTACTGTTGCCCGTGCAGCACTATCCGGAATTCGATGAGTTCGGCGTCGAGGATTTCGCAGACCTGAAAGTCGGTTTTTCCGGGACTGCCCTTTGCCACGAGGGCAAGGATCTGCACGTTTCCATCGCCGGGATGATTTCGGCCAGCAAGCCGCTGATGGACATGGCCGCCTCGGTCATCGCCTCGCGTAATGGTCGCCAAAGCAGCGCCGCCAAAGCCGAGGCAGCGCGAGCGAATGGCCGCAAGGGCGGGCGTCCACGCAAGGCCGATGTCACCGATTGAGCGCGCACAAAAAAGCCGTCGTACTGACGGCTGTTTTGTAGCGGGCAGCTGCAATCAACGACGGGTCAACAACACGCCGGATTCCATGTGATGCGTCCACGGGAACTGGTCGAACATCGCGCATTGGGTAATGCGATGGGTGTCGTGCAGTTGAGCGATGTTGGCCGCCAGGGTTTCGGGGTTGCAGGAAATGTACAGGATGTTGTCGAAGCGTCGGGTCAGCTCGCAGGTGTCCGGGTCCATGCCGGCGCGCGGCGGATCGACGAAGACGCTACCGAACTCGTAGCTCTTGAGGTCGATGCCATGCAGGCGACGGAACGGGCGCACTTCATTCAGGGCTTCGGTCAGCTCCTCGGCGGACAAGCGCAACAGGGTGACGTTATCCACAGCATTTTCGCTGAGGTTGCTCAACGCGGCATTGACTGACGCCTTGCTGATTTCGGTGGCCAGCGCCTTGCGCACGCGGGTTGCCAGCGGCAGCGTGAAGTTACCGTTGCCGCAATACAGCTCCAGCAAATCGTCGGAACGATCACCCAGTGAGTCGTAAGCCCAGTTGAGCATCTTCTGGTTCACGGTGCCGTTGGGCTGGGTGAACGCGCCTTCTGGTTGGCGGTAGCTGAATGTGCGACCGCCGACATCCATCCGCTCGACCACGTAATCCTGGCCGATGACTTCGCGCTTGCCCTTGGAGCGACCGATGATGCTGACGTTCAGGTCGGCGGCCAGTGTCGATGCCGCCGCGTGCCAGTGCTCATCCAGTGGGCGGTGATAGCACAAGGTGATCATCGCATCGCCGGCCAGGGTGGTCAGGAACTCCACCTGAAACAGTTTGTGGCTCAGGGCCGCGCTCGCTTGCCACGCCGCTTTCAGTCGCGGCATCAACTCATTGATGCGCAGGCTTGCGATTGGAAATTCTTCGATCAGGATCGGCGTGCGCTTGTCGTCCTGGGAAAACATCGCGTAATGGCGCTCGCCGCCTTCGCGCCACAGGCGGAATTCGGCGCGCAGGCGGAAGTTCTGCAGCGGCGAGTCGAATACGGCCGGCTCAGGTGCATCGAACGGGGCCAGCAGATCACGCAGGCGCGTGACCTTTTCTTCAAGCTGAACGGCGTAAGCCTGGGAATCGAAAGTCATGCGTTGAACCAACCCAACTTGATCACGAACAGAATCGACAGAATCACCAGCGCCGGGTTCAGCTCACGGCCGCGACCGGACAGCAGCTTGATCGCGGTCCAGGAGATGAAACCGAAGGCGATGCCGTTGGCGATGGAATAAGTGAACGGCATGGCCAGCGCAGTGACCACGACCGGTGCGGCAACGGTAATGTCGTCCCAGTCTATTTCGGCCAGCCCGGATGTCATCAATACCGCGACGAACAGCAGTGCCGGTGCGGTGGCGAATGCCGGAATGCTGGCCGCCAGCGGCGAGAAGAACAGTGCGAGCAGGAACAGAATCGCCACCACGATGGCGGTCAAGCCGGTGCGGCCACCGGCACTGACGCCGGCTGCGGATTCGATGTAGCTGGTGGTGGTCGAGGTGCCCAGCAGCGAACCGGCCATGGCCGCGGTGCTGTCGGCGATCAGGGCACGCCCCATTTTCGGCATGTGGCCGTCCTTGCCCATCAGGCCGGCGCGCTTGGCGACGCCGATCAGGGTGCCGGAGTTGTCGAACAGGTCGACGAACAGGAAGGCGAAAATCACGCTGACCAGACCGATGTCCAGTGCGCCCTTGATGTCCAGTTGCAGGAAGGTTGGCGCCAGCGATGGCGGCAACGACATCACACCGCCGAACGGGGTGAAGCCCATCAGGATCGAAACGATGGTCACCGCCAGGATGCCGATCAGCACCGCACCGCGCACGGCGAGGGCTTCGAGGGCGACGATCAGGGCAAAACCGAGCGTGGCGAGGATCGGTGCCGGTTGTTTCAGGTCACCAAGGCCGACCATGGTCGCTGGGTTGCTGACAACGATACCGGCGTTGTGCAAGGCGATCAGCGCGAGGAACAGGCCGATACCGGCGGCAATCGCCGATCGCAGTGGCAACGGAATGCTGTTGATGATCCATTCACGGATGCGGAAGATCGACAGCAGGAAGAACAACACCGCCGAAATGAACACCGCGCCCAGTGCCACTTGCCACGTGTGGCCCATGTGCAGGACAACGGTGTAAGTGAAGAAGGCGTTCAAGCCCATACCCGGCGCGAGAGCGATCGGGTAGTTGGCGATCAGGCCCATCACCGTGGAGCCGATGGCCGCGGCCAGACAAGTCGCGACGAACACCGCACCTTTGTCCATGCCGGTCTCGCCGAGGATGCTCGGGTTGACGAACAGAATGTAGGCCATGGCCAAAAAGGTCGTGATGCCCGCTAGAATCTCGGTCCGCACGTTGGTGTTATGTGCCTTGAGTTGAAACAGCCTTTCCAGCATGTCTGCTCCCCGTGGCGCGCCCGGCGCCGTGAATGTATCGACCTCAACAGCAAAGCACAGACCATTGCAGGCGCCTGGTAATTTTCTGTGGGTCGGAAAAAGCCGCGCATCATACCAGCAGCGTGGGGCTGTGGCTGCTTATGGCTGCGATCGTCGTCGATGTTTTGCGCTAAAGCCAAGTGAGCCATACTGCGCGCTGGCTTTGGGGGTACGTATGCATTGCATTAAAAAGCGTCTGACGGGTGTGTTCGCAATGACGATGGCCTTGTTCCTGGGAGCGCAAACCGCCTCGGCGGCCTCGGCACCACCGTTGACTCAGGTGAAAGTGCTCAAGGTCGAATCACCGGGCTGCGGCTTTGAAGATATTGCCGAGGGGCAAGCGCAGACGCGCTGCAATCACAGCGGCCCGAATATAAAGGTCTACGTGCTGGAGGTTGGCTATGGACGCCAGCCGCAGGTCGCGCTGGATGGTTTTGAAGTGGACGGCACCCGGACCAAAGTCTGCGCGTTCGCTAATGGCAACCTGACTGACTGCTCCGAACGGACGAAAGTCGTCGGCTATCTGTACATCTTTAATCTGGCGGGCAAACAGGAAGGCACCTTCACCTTCAGCAACACCTCGATCAACGCGCCGGGCAATACGATGTCGACGCAGCTTTACATCAAGTAACGGCAGGCTCGAACGAGGGTCAGGAAAGCTGACTACGCTTTAAAGATCATTCTGTGGACTGAGCCCATGACTTTTAGAGCCCTGATTACCCTTGCCGAGGGCATCGATGACTTGCAAACAGCGACCCTGATCGATGTGTTGCGCCGCGCCAAGGTTGAAGTGGTGGCGGCCAGCATCGAGGGGCGGCGCATGATCACCTGTGCCCGCGGCACCCGACTGACCGCCGATGCGATGCTGGTGGATTTACTGGCGCAGCCGTTTGACCTGATCGTCCTGCCGGGTGGTGCCGTCGGCGCACAACATCTGGCCTCCCATCAACCCTTGCAACAATTGATCAAGGATCAGGCGGCGGCCGGGCGCCTGTTCGCCGGCATCGCCGAGGCTCCGGCGCTGGCGCTGCAAGCCTTTGGCGTACTGCGACAGCGGCGCATGACCTGCCTGCCATCGGCCAGCCATCAACTGTCGGGGTGCAACTTCGTCGACCAACCAGTGGTGGTCGACGGCAACTGCATCACCGCCCAAGGCTCGGGGGCGGCTCTGCCATTTGCGTTGGCGCTGGTGGAGCACCTTTGCGGCAAAGCCACGCGAACGGCGGTGGCGGGGGAGTTGGTGGTTTAGAAAATGTCAGGCGTGGGCGGCGATAGGTTCGATGAACGGTTGCTCACGGTGCTCCGCTTGCCAGAGGTCGTAGTCGGTCTGAACGCCTAACCACATCCGGGCCTTGCCAATTCCAGCACGCTCCAGATGTACCGCCAGGTCCGGACTGATCGGTGCGTGGCCGTGCAGCACTCTCGATAGATGCGGGCGTGCAAACCCAAGGTGCCGAGCCAGTTTTGTGACGCTAATGCCCAGATCGGGCAATACATTACGCATTCATGCTCTATCTATGCATTGCACCAGGCCGGCAAATTTGTGCTTGGTGCAATATTCGGCGTTTTCCAGGCCGATCAATGCCCTTGAACGCTCACGCCACCCCGAAGTCGTACTCCTTATGACGGCGGTTTGCCGAAACGCCGCGAACATACGACCAATCGTGAGGTGTTTATGAGCGCTACCACTCCCGACGTTGCGCAGCCGCCATTCGTCCGCCATCCGCTTGGCCTGAATATCAATGGTCAGGAATGTCAGCTAGAGGTGTGGCCCTGGACCACGCTGCTGGACCTGCTGCGAGAGCAACTGGACCTGATCGGCACGAAAAAAGGGTGCGATCACGGTCAGTGTGGCGCTTGCACAGTGTTGCTCAATGGCAAACGAGTGAATGCCTGCCTGACACTGGCGGTGATGTGCGACGGTGCCGAATTGACCACGATCGAAGGCATGGCCAGCGGTGATGAACTGCACCCGATGCAGCAGGCCTTTATCAAGCACGATGCCTTTCAATGCGGTTACTGCACACCGGGTCAGATCTGCTCGGCGGTGGGGCTGGTCAATGAAGGCCGGGCGCAAACCACCGAGCAGATTCAGGAGTTGATGAGCGGCAATCTTTGCCGATGCGGTGCCTACAGCAATATTCGCGATGCTATTGAAGAGGCCCTTCCTGCTTGCCGCCAACGTCTCGGCCAAGGGGGTGGCCAATGAACCCTTTCCATTACAGCAAACCCGATTCTGTGCAAGATGCGGTTCATCTCGCCACCCCGGCGTCGCGGTTTATTGCCGGCGGTACGAACCTGCTGGATTTGATGAAGGAAAATGTCACCCGTCCCGAGCACTTGATCGACATCACGGGTCTGCCTCTACGCGAAGTTACCGAAACCGCCAGGGGGGGGGTGATGATCGGCGCTCTGGTCAGCAACGCGGACCTGGCCTGGCACCCGCTGATCGAACAGCGCTACCCACTGTTGTCTCAGGCAATCCTGGAGGGCGCTTCGCCGCAACTGCGCAATATGGCCAGCACTGGCGGCAACCTGTTGCAACGCACTCGCTGCTACTACTTTTACGACGCCAGCGTGCCGTGCAACAAACGCGAGCCCGGAAGCGGTTGTCCGGCGCGGGACGGCCTGAACCGCATCCACGCCATCTTCGGCACCAGTGCGCAGTGCGTCGCCACTCATCCATCCGACATGTGTGTTGCCTTGGCGGCTCTGGAGGCGGTAGTCCACGTGCAAGGCCGTGGCGGCGCGCGGGCCATTGAGTTTGCCGATTTCCATCGTTTACCTGGCGATACCCCCGAGCGTGACAACCAATTGGCCGACGATGAACTGATCACCGCCATCGAACTGCCCGCCAGCGGTTTTGCCGAGCACAGTCATTATCTGAAAATTCGTGATCGAGCTTCTTATGCTTTTGCATTGGTCTCAGTGGCTGCGGCGCTCGACGTAAACGGGCCGATCATTCGCGAGGCGCGGCTGGCCCTTGGTGGAGTGGCCCACAAACCTTGGCGCGACAAGGCAATGGAGCGCTGGCTGGTCGGCAAGGCAGTCAGCCGCGAAACCTTCAACGCGGCCGCGGATGCGTTGCTGCAAAACGCCGAACCTCTCGAACACAACGCTTTTAAAGTCAAACTGGCGCGCCGCGCCATCGTCCGCGCGCTGAGCGATGCTGCGCTGGGAGGCCAAGCCTGATGAATACTTTCACCAAGCCTTTGGGCCAACCGCTGGATCGGGTCGACGGTCAGCTCAAGGTGACCGGCCAGGCCCGTTATGCCGGAGAGTTTCCCGAGGAAGGGCTGCTTCACGGCAGCGTGGTTTCCAGCAGTATCGCTTGCGGTCGGGTCATCAGCATTGATGCGTCGAAAGCCTTGGTCCTGCCGGGTGTGGTCGCTGTGATCGATCATACGAGCCGGCCGAAGATCGCCAGTTACGACAGCGATTATGATGACGCCGATTCGGCCGAAGGCTCGCCGTTTCGCCCGTTGTACAACGACCGTGTCCTATACAGCGGTCAGCCGTTGGCACTGGTCGTTGCGGACAATCTTGAAGTGGCGCGCTATGCAGGTTCGTTGATAAAGATTGAATACGAGACAGAGGCTCATCAGACCGATCTCTTATTGATGCAAGGTGAAGCCCACCCGGCCCCCGCCGAATTGCCCAAACCGCGTGGGAATTTTCAGGCTGAGTTTGCCGGCGCGGCCATGAGCCTGGATCTGAACTACAGCACGCCGATCGAGCACCATAACCCGATGGAACCTCACGCCAGCACAGTGCTGTATCAGGCTGATGGCGGCTTGCACATCCATGATAAAACCCAGGGCACGCAGAATTGTCAGTCTTATGTGCAGAAGGTATTCGGTCTGGAGAAAGAGCAGGTCAGAATTTTCGCCGCTTATGTGGGCGGTGCATTCGGCTCAGGTCTTCGCCCGCAGTATCAGCTACCACTGGCGGTGATGGCGGCTCTGGCACTCAAGCGTTCGGTGCGGGTGAGCCTTACGCGCCAGCAGATGTTCACGTTCGGCTATCGGCCTCGCACCTTGCAGCGTCTGCAATTGGGCGCCGCAGCCAATGGTCGTCTGTTGGCGGTCGCTCATACCGCTATCGGCCAGACCTCGCGTTTCGAGGACTTCACCGAACATGTGGTGGAGTGGAGCGGCATGCTCTACCACTGCGACAACATTCGACTCACCTACAAATTGCTGCCGCTGGACGTTTACACGCCATTGGACATGCGTGCCCCCGGCGCGGCGATGGGGTTGATCGGCCTCGAATGTGCGATGGACGAACTGGCCTGCGCGCTGGCGATCGACCCGGTGCAGTTGCGCTTGATCAACTATACCGAACGCAATCAGAACGAAGACAAACCGTATTCCAGCAAGGAGCTGCGCGAGTGTTACGCCCAAGGCGCGAAACGCTTCGGCTGGGAAAAACGCAATGCTGAACCCCGCAGCATGCGCCGGGGTCGGCAATTAGTCGGTTGGGGCATGGCCGGTGGCGTCTGGGAGGCGATGCAACAGAAGGCCAGCGCCAGAGCCAGCCTCGATCACAACGGCAAACTGACGGTCAGCAGCGCGACGACAGACATCGGAACTGGAACCTACACGGTAATGACCCAAATTGCCGCTCAAGCGTCGGGGGTTTCGCTGAAGAACGTCACTTTTATCCTGGGGGATTCTTCATTACCGACCGCGCCGTTGCAAGGCGGGTCGTTCACCGTTTCGTCGGTCGGCACCGCCGTCCAACAGGCCTGCGAGGCTTTAAAGGAAAAACTGCTCGCGGTCGCGCGGCAGACCCATCCGCCATTCAGTGGAGTGACTTCGGAGCAAGCCGATTTTGATGAAGGGCATCTGTCTTTCGGAGATGCACGGGTGTCCTTGGCTGAACTGGTCCGAGCCAGCGGCGAAAAAACGCTCGATGTTCAGGTGGACGCCGAGCCTGACAAGAAACGCGAAGCCTATGCCACCGCGACTCATTCGGCAGTGTTCGTCGAGGTATTGGTGGACGAGGATCTGGGTTCGGTGAAGGTCAGCCGAGTGGTCAGCGCCATCGCGGCGGGCCGAGTGGTCAATCCGAAAATGGCTCGTAGTCAGATCCTCGGCGGTGTGGTTTGGGGCATTGGCATGGCGCTGCACGAAGAAACCCAGATCGACCATTCGCTGGGCCGCTACATGAATCACAGCCTGGCCGAATACCACTTTCCGGTAAACGCTGACATCGGCGACATTGACGTGCTGTTTGTCGAAGAACACGACGCAATCGTCAATGCGCTGGGTTCCAAGGGCGTGGGCGAAATCGGCATCGTCGGGGTCGCGGCGGCGGTGGCCAATGCCATTTATCACGCCACCGGGAAACGGGTGCGGGACTTCCCCATCACCCTGGACAAACTGCTTTAGACCCTGGCTTCCTCCACCGGCACATGCATGCGGTCGCGGCTGGCCAGGGTCGGGAACAGTTTGATCCACGCCCCGGTCACCACCAGCGTGCCGATGCCACCCATGACTACCGCCGGCACGGTGCCGAACCAGTGAGCGGTCAGGCCGGATTCGAATTCGCCCAACTGGTTCGAAGCGCCGATGAACAACCCGTTCACGGCGCTGACCCGGCCGCGCATTTCGTCCGGGGTTTCCAGTTGCACGAAGGACGCGCGGATCACCATGCTGATCATGTCCGCCGCGCCCAGTACCACCAGCACCGCGAGGGAAAACCAGAACGAGGTCGACAGCCCGAAGGCGATGGTCGCGACACCGAAGATGCCCACGGCGGTGAACATCACCCGTCCCACTTTGCGCTCCACGGCAAACCGCGCGAGGTACAGCGACATCAGCAGTGCGCCGACCGCCGGTGCCGAACGCAGCAGGCCCAATCCCCAGGGGCCGGTCAGCAAAATGTCCTTGGCAAACACGGGCAGCAACGCCGTGGCGCCGCCGAGCAATACGGCAAACAGGTCCAGCGAGATCGCCCCGAGAATGTCCGGACGACTGCGAATGAAACGGATCCCCGCCAGCAATGAATCCAGGGTCGCCTTGCCCTTGTTCAGCGGCGTTTGCCGGGCGGGGAGGTTGAGCATCAGGGAACAGGCGATGACGTACAGGATCACCGTCGGGCCATAGACCCAGACGCTGCCGAACGCATAGAGCAAACCGCCGAGCGCCGGCGCGACAATCGTCGCCGATTGCTGAGCCGATTGTGCGGCGGCGACGGCGCGGGGAAACAGCGCGCTGGGCACGATGCTCGGCAGCAACGCTTGGGTGGTCGGCATCTCGAAGGAGCGGGCGGCACCGAGCAGGAACGCGAGGATGAAGATCATTTCGCGGGTGACATGGTCGGTGGCGCTGCCAATGGCCAACGCCAGGGCGATCAACGCTTGCAGGGACTGGCAGATGGCCGCGACTTTGCGCCGGTCATAACGGTCCGCGACGTGCCCGGTGTGCAGCATGAACAGCACGCGCGGGGCGAACTCGACCAGACCGACCAGGCCCAGATCCAGCACGTTGCCGGTCAGCTGATACAGGTTCCAGCCGATGGCCACGGTGAGCATCTGAAAACCGCTGGCGGTGAACACCCGAGCCAGCCAGAACGCGATGAAAGGACGGTGATGACGTAACAGCAAGGGCGCTAGGCTGGGCATCTGGAAGCAGGTCTTGAGCGAGGGGAAGGTCGAGGTTATCACCAAGCTGTAACCAGAAGTTACGGTGAAGGAAAATTTAGTTAGCAAGACATCGATCTGAAAACACGAGAGTCCCCTGTGGGAGCGGGCTTGCCCGCGATAGCGGCGGATCAGTCGATATCAATGTGCCTGACACACCGCTTTCGCGGGCAAGCCCGCTCCCACAGGGAATGTGTTGCTGCTTATGACCAGGCTACTGAGGCAACCTGTCACGCGGCAAAAGACCACACCGTCCATCGCCTGAAATGCGACTACTCTTTTAGCGTTGCTTGATCCAGATCAAGACGCTTGGCGCAATTGATCCGGTGGCCAGATGGCCAGATTCCCTACGTTGTGATGATTGTAAAAAAAGAACGAATTCAAATTCGCCACACTCCATATCCGTGGGGGCCGTGGGTGTAGGGCCACAAGCCCTCCAGCCGGTATTACCTGACAGAGGAAGACTTATGTTCGGTTTGGAGGCGCTCGATCTCGCCCGAATTCAGTTCGCGTTCACCATCTCGTTCCACATCCTGTTCCCGGCCATCACCATCGGCCTGGCGAGTTACCTGGCGGTGCTCGAAGGCTTGTGGCTGAAAACCCATAACGACACTTACCGCGATCTGTACCACTTCTGGTCGAAGATCTTTGCCGTCAACTTCGGCATGGGGGTGGTCTCCGGGCTGGTCATGGCCTATCAGTTCGGCACCAACTGGAGCCGCTTCTCGGACTTCGCCGGTTCCGTGACCGGGCCGTTGCTGACCTATGAAGTACTCACCGCCTTCTTCCTCGAAGCCGGTTTCCTTGGCGTCATGCTGTTCGGCTGGAACAAGGTCGGGCGCAATCTGCATTTCTTCGCTACGGTCATGGTGGCCATCGGCACCCTGATTTCGACCTTCTGGATTCTCGCCTCCAACAGCTGGATGCAGACCCCACAGGGCTACGAAATCGTCAACGGCCAAGTCATTCCGGTGGACTGGCTGGCGGTGATCTTCAACCCGTCGTTCCCGTACCGCTTGATGCACATGGCGACCGCGGCGTTCGTGGCCACGGCATTCTTCGTCGGTTCCTCGGCAGCCTGGCATTTGCTGCGCGGCAAGGACAACCCGGCGATCCGCACCATGCTCTCGATGGCGATGTGGATGGCCTTGATCGTCGCACCGATCCAGGCCGTCATCGGTGACTTCCACGGCCTCAATACGCTTGAGCATCAGCCGGCGAAAATCGCCGCGATCGAAGGTCACTGGGAAAACAAAGGGGATGAGGCGACGCCGCTGATCCTGTTCGGCTGGCCGGACATGAAAGAAGAACGGACCAAATTCGCCGTCGAGATTCCGTACCTGGGCAGCCTGATCCTGACGCACTCCCTGGACAAACAGGTGCCGGCGCTCAAGGAGTTTCCGCCGGAAGACCGGCCGAATTCAACCATCGTGTTCTGGTCGTTCCGGATCATGGTCGGCCTGGGCTTCCTGATGATCTTCACCGGTTTGTGGAGCCTGTGGCTGCGCAAGCGCGACAGGTTGTATACCTCGCGTCCGTTCCTGTACCTGGCGTTGTGGATGGGGCCGTCCGGCCTGATCGCGATCCTCGCCGGTTGGTTTACCACTGAAATCGGCCGTCAGCCGTGGGTGGTCTACGGTTTGATGCGCACGGCGGATGCGTCCTCCAATCACAGCTTCATGCAGATGAGCATCACGTTGGTCCTGTTCGTCGTGGTGTATTTCGCGCTGTTCGGTGCCGGTCTTGGCTACATGATGCGTTTGGTGCGCAAAGGGCCGAAGATCGACGAAGGCAAGGAAACCAACGAGGGTGGTCCCGGGCAGAAGCGTACGCCGGCCCGTCCGTTGTCCGCTGCCGACGACGATCACGCCGATGCCGACCCCACCGTGACCAAGGAGATTTGAATCATGGGTATTGATCTTCCGCTGATCTGGGCCGTGATCATCATCTTCGGCATCATGATGTACGTGGTCATGGATGGTTTTGACCTCGGCATCGGGATTCTCTTCCCGTTCATTCCGGGCAAAAGCGACCGCGACGTCATGATGAACACCGTCGCCCCGGTCTGGGACGGTAACGAAACCTGGCTGGTGCTCGGTGGCGCCGCGTTGTTCGGCGCCTTCCCGTTGGCCTATTCGGTGGTGCTGTCGGCGTTGTACCTGCCGCTGATCTTCATGCTGATCGGGCTGATTTTTCGCGGCGTGGCGTTCGAGTTCCGCTTCAAGGCCAAGGACGACAAGCGTCACCTGTGGGACAAGGCCTTCATCGGCGGCTCGGTGGCAGCAACGTTCTTCCAGGGCGTGGCGCTGGGTGCGTTCATCGATGGGTTGCCGGTGGTCAATCGCCAGTTTGCCGGTGGATCACTGGACTGGCTGACACCCTTCACGCTGTTCTGCGGCATCGCGCTGGTGGTGGCGTATGCGCTGCTCGGTTGCACCTGGCTGATCATGAAAACCGAGGGCAAGTTGCAGGCGCAGATGCATGACCTGGCGCGGCCATTGGCATTCGTGGTGTTGGCGGTGATCGGTATCGTCAGCATCTGGACCCCGCTGGCCCATGCCGAGATCGCGGCGCGCTGGTTCACTTTGCCCAACCTGTTCTGGTTCCTGCCGGTGCCGATTCTGGTGTTGGTCACCATGTACGGACTGATCCGCGCCGTGGCTCGCAATGCACACTACACGCCGTTCCTGCTGACGCTGGTGCTGATCTTCCTCGGCTACAGTGGCCTGGGCATCAGCCTGTGGCCGAACATCGTGCCGCCGTCGATCTCGATCTGGGACGCCGCCGCGCCACCGCAGAGCCAGGGCTTCATGCTCGTGGGCACGCTGTTCATCATCCCGTTCATCCTGGGTTACACCTTCTGGAGCTACTACGTGTTCCGCGGCAAGGTTACCCATGAAGACGGTTACCACTAGACTCCCCAAACCTGTGGGAACGGGCTTGCCCGTGATGGCGCCGGCAGCGGCGCCGTCGATCTGAAGGAGGAGCGAAGCAATGACCAACAAACACACCTTGCACGACATTGAAGAAGCCGAAAAAAAGCCGCTCTGGCAGCGACTCGGCTGGCTGGCAATGATCTGGACCGGCAGCGTCGTGGCGCTGTTTATCGTCGCGAGCCTGATGCGTATGTTCATGAACGCCGCGGGCCTGTCCACCCACTGATCCCATCCCGATGCCTTTGGGCACGGATTTACAACCCTCCTGCGCTGGAGGGTTTTTTTTTGCCTGGGATTATTTGCGTGCTTTAAGAATGACGAACTTGGGCGTGGCAGCCACTTGTTCGACGCCACGGAATAACCGTGCAAGCTTGCTGTGATAACCCAGATGACGGTTGCCGACGATGTACAACGCGCCGCCCACCACCAGCGCTTCCCGGGCTTGCTGGAACATGCGCCAGGCCAGGAAATCGCCCACCACCTGTTGCTGGTGAAACGGCGGGTTGCACAGCACCACGTCCAGAGACTGAGGCTCCTGACCCGCCAGGCCATCGCCGGCACGCACGATAACGTCCCGCTCACCCAGCGCCGCACGCCAGTTTTCGGCCGCCGATTGCACGGCCATGAACGACTCGTCCACCAGCGTGTAGTGCGCCTCAGGGTTTTGCAGGGCACTGGCGATGGCCAGGACACCGTTGCCGCAACCGAGGTCGGCGACCCGCGCCGCGCCAAGGTTCTTCGGCAAGTGCGGGAGAAACGCCCGCGTGCCGATATCCAGGCCTTCGCGGCAGAACACATTGGCGTGGTTGAGCAGTTCGATCGCTGGCTCGTCGAGACGATAGCGGGTTGGATAGGGTGACGTGGCGGGTGCTTTGGCTTCTGGTGTGGCGATCAACAGCCGCGCCTTTTTTACCGCCAATGAAGCCTGTACCGGACCGATGTAGCGCTCCAGCAAATCCCCGGCCGCGCGCGGCAGATGCTTGACCATCGCGGCGGCAATCACCTGAGCGTCCGGCGCCAATTGGCCTTGCAGGCGGATCAGTTGTTCTTCCAGCAGCGCCAGGGTTTTCGGCACCCGGATCAACACACGATCGAACGGCCCGACCAAGGCTTCGCTGGCCGGTACGCCAGGCACGGCATCAAACGCCAGGCCGTTGCGGATAAGGTTCTTTTCCAGCCCTTGAAGGGCCAGGAACGAGTCGCCGCTGCTGATCACCCGGACCTTGCCTGCCAAACTCGCCGCCAAGGCACCAAAACTGTCGTTGAGCACCAACACTCGGGTGTCCGCCGCCGGTTGCTGTGCGGCCAGGTGACAGAGCAGGTATTCGTCCGCCGCATCGAAGGCTTGCAGCGGTTCGTTCGGCTGGTCGGGCTGGCGGATCAGGTCGAGTTGGGCGAAGGGCGTTTCGAGCAGGGGCATGGGGCGGGGGCTCTGGAAAATAAACAGGTGTCCCGCAGCCCGGGGGCGTTGTAGCGGGCGGGACCGTCCGAGTGGACTGCGACGTGGTGTCTCACACGTCATCACTCAGGAATGATCGCAAATGGTACGTTTTTTTCGATTGGATTACCCGCAGGTTTTCCTGTTGGAACCGAGCGCTTTCAGAGGAAATGGAACCTGGCCGCAGCGATCACCGCCGCCATCTTGTTGTTGACGCCGAATTTCTCGATTGCACTGTGTACGTGGAAATGTACCGTGCGTTCGCTCAGGCACAGGATTCTGGCGACTTCGTACGCTGTCTTGCCATCGGCCGACAGTTGTAATACCTCGATTTCCCGTGGTGATAAATGCGGTGCCTGGGGGCGAGGCGGTCTTTGCGGTTGAGCTTGCATCGCCAGGGCATGCAGGTGGTGGCTGATGAATACCGTGAAGCCGAGGTTTTCATACAGCTCATAGGCCGTGATCGGGCAATGACTTCTGGCCAGGCTCAAGATGCTGCTCAAACCGCTGTGTTCATCATGGATCGATTGCGACCAGCCATGCTGCAATCCTTGCTGTTGCAGCGATTTCCAGAGCCATGGCGTCTTGGCAAACAGCGCTTCGCTCCAAAGTATGGGCAACATGGAGTGATTGCAGTGCGCCACTATCGGGTCTATCGCGGTAGCGTTGTTTTTTTCATATTGCGTATTCCAGTCAAGCGGGAAATTGTTCAGGTTAACGCTGCTGCAGCCGGTCTCGCTTGTACGTGAACTTGTTGAAAAGGCACAAAATTTGTAACCAAGGTTCTTAACAAAGTTGAGTGCTATTTTATAGGCAGTGTCGATTTCCTTTGCGTGAGCTAATTGTTTTAGTTGAGATTCCTTCCACATCTCCATCGCGTTTCTCCATTTTTGCCTCAGGGTGCTTTTTGGATCCAAGATCCGGCACGCAACGAGTGTAGGATAATTCCTACTGTTGTGCTTTGACTTTTTTGCTCTTGCCAATGTGACGAAGTGCATATCTAGTTCTTAAACGTTGTAACGTATTGAGATAGCAAGTGACATGTAATGAAGGTGGTTGTACAGGTTCGTTAATTGCTGAGTTGTAATTGGGAAGGGTGCGAACCAAGTAGGACTTTATCTACACACACTAAAGCCACTACAAATCACCGGTGTTTACGTCGCCTGCTTTGCGGGACACTGTGGCTATCTGTTGAAGGGAGCGACCCATGACCGCCAGTGCAGAAAAATTCACTCGCCAGACCTTGCTCGATGTCCAGCCATTGACCCCGAGCCTGTTCACCCTGCGCACCACCCGGGATCCAGGTTTTCGATTTCGCGCAGGGCAATTCGCCCGGTTGGGCGTGACCAAAGCTGACGGCAGCACGGTCTGGCGGGCTTATTCTATGGTGTCGTCGCCCCATGACGAATTCCTTGAGTTCTTCTCTATTGTGGTGCCGGGGGGCGAGTTCACCAGCGAGCTGAGCCGGCTGGAAGTTGGCGATACACTGCTGGTCGAGCGTCAGGCCGTTGGTTACCTGACGCTTGATCGCTTTATCGACGGACGTGACCTCTGGCTGTTGTCCACGGGCACTGGAGTGGCGCCGTTTCTGTCGATCCTGCAGGACTTCGAGGTCTGGGAAAAATTCGAGCGAATCATTCTGGTGTACAGCGTGCGCGAAGCGCGGGAGCTGGCCTATCAGGAGTTGATTGCAGGGCTGGCGCAGCGCGATTACCTGGAAGAGTACGCCCACAAGCTGCAGTTCATCGCTACCGTGACGCGTGAGCAGCATCCTGGAACCCTGAATGGCCGGATTACCGCGCTTATAGAAAGTGGCGAGCTGGAGCGGGCAGCCGGCGTGGCGCTGACCGCCGAACACTCGCGGGTCATGCTGTGCGGCAATCCACAAATGATCGATGACACGCGCAAGTTGCTCAAACAGCGGGATATGAACTTGAGCCTCACTCGACGGCCCGGGCAAGTGGCGGTGGAAAACTACTGGTAAAGCGCGTAGGCCCAGTCAGTTAAGGAAACGCTGACCCTTTTAGGAGCGAGCTTGCTCGCGATGGACGTCAATGATAACGCGTGTTTGCTGGCTAAATACGTCGCCCTCAGGTCCATCGCGAGCAGGCTCGCCCCTACACATTTCCTTAACTGCGTGAAGGCGCCGTTTTTGAATGCAACACGTCACTCAGGCCGGTTGTTCTGGGCCTTGAGCAGGTCGCGGATCTCACCCAGCAGCTCTTCTTCCTTGGTCGGAACCGGCGGCAGGGTTGGCGCAACGGCTTCTTCGCGCTTCAGGCGGTTGATGGCTTTGACGCCCATGAAGATCGCGAAGGCGACGATGATGAAGTCGATCATGCTCTGGATGAATTTGCCGTACGCCAGCACCACCGCCGGGACGTTGCCATCAGCCGCCTTGAGCGTAATGGCCAGGTCGCTGAAGTCCACCCCACCGATCAGCAAGCCAATGGGCGGCATGATGACGTCGCCGACAAACGACGAAACGATCTTGCCGAAGGCGGCGCCGATGATGATACCCACGGCCATGTCGACCACGTTGCCTTTGACCGCGAAGGCCTTGAACTCACTTATCACGCCCATAGGTTGATTCCTTATTACAGATGAGGTTGGTGAAGGCAGTGTAAATCAGCAAAACAGATCTTGCTTGAAACACCCGCTTTAGGGGCTTGCCTGCTATCGACCTGATGGTTGGAGAAAAGTTTTCAAAACGCCATCATTTCTGAAAGAGCGGGGTAAGGTCCTTGCGAAGGGGAAAGGTGGGGCAGTTGATAAAACCGGGGTAAAAAGTTGTCATTCGAAAGTGTGAAGAACATAAAATTCGACGCAAAGGAAAGCCGTCGATGTTCGAAGATCAAGCGCTCAGTGGAAGATTGCTGGATGCGTTTTTATTAAAAAGACTCACTAATTGAAGTGGGGTTGTACGCCCGTGCCTTACTTGCTTAAGAGTTGTACAAATTTTGCTTCTATTTAATGGGGTGTGCTCTACGTGTCAGCCTGTAAAGTTGTACAAGTTTCCCTGAATTGTAATACGGTTGGTGTTTTCAAAAAGTCCGAAAAACATTCTGCCAACGCCGCCCGGCAACAGCGCGCGCTGATCCGCTCCAGCTGAGCTATCATCGCGGTTTTTGCCGGGAGATCAGATGGCCAAGGCCAAACGCATGTACGGCTGCACAGAGTGTGGCTCAACCTTCCCCAAGTGGGCCGGCCAGTGCGGCGAGTGCGGGGCCTGGAACACCCTGACTGAAACCATGGTGGAAAGTGGCGGGGCAGCAGCCCCGAGCGGCCGCACCGGGTGGACCGGTCAGCAGGCCCAGATCAGGACCCTGGCCGAAGTCAGTGTCGAAGAAATCCCGCGTTTCTCCACCGCGTCCAGTGAGCTGGATCGGGTGCTGGGTGGCGGTCTGGTGGACGGTTCAGTGGTGTTGATCGGCGGTGACCCGGGCATCGGCAAATCGACCATTCTGCTTCAAACCTTGTGCAACCTCGCCAAAGTCATGCCAGCGCTGTACGTCACCGGCGAAGAATCCCAGCAACAAGTGGCCATGCGCGCTCGCCGTCTCGGCTTGCCGCAGGATCAACTGCGGGTGATGACCGAAACCTGCATCGAAACCATCATCGCGACGGCCCGGCAGGAAAAGCCCAAGGTCATGGTGATCGACTCGATTCAGACGATCTTCACAGAGCAACTGCAATCGGCACCCGGCGGCGTGTCTCAGGTTCGGGAAAGTGCAGCGTTACTGGTGCGCTACGCCAAACAGAGCGGCACGGCGATTTTCCTGGTCGGCCACGTGACCAAAGAAGGCGCATTGGCCGGTCCGCGCGTGCTGGAGCACATGGTCGACACCGTGCTGTATTTCGAAGGCGAGTCCGATGGGCGCTTGCGTTTGCTGCGAGCGGTGAAAAACCGTTTCGGCGCCGTCAACGAACTGGGCGTGTTCGGCATGACTGACAAAGGCTTGAAAGAAGTCTCCAACCCATCGGCGATTTTTCTGACGCGTGCGCAGGAAGAAGTCCCAGGCAGCGTGGTCATGGCAACATGGGAAGGCACACGACCGATGCTGGTGGAAGTCCAGGCGCTGGTGGATGACAGCCACCTGGCCAATCCGCGCCGGGTGACCCTCGGTCTCGATCAGAACCGACTGGCGATGTTGTTGGCGGTTCTACACCGTCACGGCGGCATTCCGACCCACGACCAGGACGTGTTCCTCAATGTGGTCGGCGGGGTGAAGGTCTTGGAAACGGCTTCCGACCTGGCATTGATGGCGGCGGTGATGTCCAGTCTGCGCAACCGGCCATTGCCCCATGATTTGCTGGTGTTCGGTGAAGTGGGCTTGTCCGGCGAAGTACGCCCGGTGCCAAGCGGCCAGGAGCGTTTGAAAGAAGCCGCCAAACACGGCTTCAAGCGCGCCATCGTGCCCAAGGGCAATGCACCGAAAGAGGCACCGCCAGGGTTGCAGATTATTGCGGTAACCCGCCTGGAACAGGCACTCGACGCCCTGTTCGAATAGTCCTGTGCGAAGCAGGGCCCTGTGGGAGCGGGCTTGAACTGCGATTGCGCTCTGACAGTCGGCATTAATGCGGGAGCCGAAACCGTCATCGCGGGCAAGCCCGCTCCCACATTAGTCGGTGATTCGACTTTTAAACCTCGATCAGGGCACCCAATTCCCGCTCAAGCTCCTGCGGATCTGCAAGATTGAGCTCGATCAACCGCCGCAGGCGTTCGATGGACTCCAGGCTGATGTGTTTGCAGACAAATCCAAGCTGGCCATGGTCATCGTGGGTCAGCTGTACATCCATCTTGATGTTGACCTCGTCGTTGAGATGAACATCGATCAGGAAATGCCACTCCGGATTACCCAGCCAAGGCTCGGGCTTTTCGATCAGCACGCCCTTGAGCGACAAGTCGATCAGCTTCACTGGCCAGGTGAATTCCCCCTGGATCAGCTCGGTTCGGGCATCGAACGCAATTCGTTTGAAGCGGCGGCGATCGCCCAGGTGGTCGCTCATGGCAGAGTCCTCGATAAGGTTCGCTGACTATAGACCCGCATTGTCAAAGCCTGCCAGCCAAGACAATCCTCCAGAACAATGTTGGGTATGGCCTTTGCTGCCAGTAGCGCTAAACTCGGGGTGGCTGTCTTTCTTGTCCACTCTGGCTGGAATCATAAAATGAAAAATAATAATAGCCTGGCACGCCACATACCCTGGCTACTGCTGGCAATCGTAGGAGCGTGCGCTCTTGGTGTAGTGGCATTGCGCCGAGGCGAGGCGATCAACGCCTTGTGGATTGTGGTCGCTGCCGTGGCCATTTATCTGGTCGCGTACCGCTATTACAGTCTGTTCATCGCTAACCATGTGATGCAACTCGACCCGCGACGGGCCACCCCCGCCGTGCTCAACAATGACGGTCTGGACTACGTCCCTACCAACAAACACATCCTTTTCGGTCACCACTTCGCCGCCATTGCGGGCGCGGGGCCGCTGGTCGGTCCGGTGTTGGCCGCGCAGATGGGCTACCTGCCCGGCACGCTCTGGCTGATTGCCGGGGTGGTGCTGGCCGGTGCGGTTCAGGACTTCATGGTTCTGTTCATGTCCACCCGCCGCAATGGCCGCTCATTGGGCGACATGGTCCGTGAAGAAATGGGCCGCATCCCCGGGACCATCGCGCTGTTTGGCTGTTTCCTGATCATGATCATCATCCTCGCGGTGCTGGCGCTGATCGTGGTCAAGGCCCTGGCCGAAAGCCCGTGGGGGATTTTCACGGTGATGGCGACCATCCCGATCGCGATGTTCATGGGCATTTACATGCGCTACATCCGCCCGGGGCGCATTGGTGAAATCTCCGTGGTCGGCGTGCTGTTGCTGCTCGGTTCGATCTGGCTGGGCGGGCAGATTGCCGCCGATCCGGTCTGGGCCAAGGCGTTCAGCTTCACTGGCGTGCAGATTACCTGGATGCTGGTCGGTTACGGTTTCGTGGCCGCTTCGTTACCGGTCTGGCTGATTCTGGCGCCGCGTGACTACCTGTCGACCTTCCTCAAAATCGGCACCATCGTGGCGTTGGCGATAGGCATCCTGGTCACCATGCCCGAGCTGAAAATGCCGGCATTGACCCAGTTTGTCGATGGCACCGGTCCGGTGTGGAAGGGCGGTCTGTTCCCGTTCCTGTTCATCACCATCGCCTGTGGCGCGGTCTCCGGTTTCCACGCGCTGATCTCGTCCGGCACTACGCCGAAACTGCTGGATAACGAGGTCAACTCCCGTTACATCGGTTACGGCGCCATGCTGATGGAATCCTTCGTCGCCATCATGGCGATGGTGGCCGCTTCGGTGATCGAACCGGGCGTGTATTTCGCCATGAACAGCCCGGCGGCCGTCGTCGGCGGTGACGTAGTGGCTGTCGCACAAACCGTCAGCAGCTGGGGCTTTGCAATCACCCCGGAAGCACTGCAAGCGGTGGCCAAGGACATCGGTGAAACCACCATCCTGGCCCGTGCTGGCGGTGCGCCGACCCTGGCGGTCGGTATCGCGCAGATCCTGCACAGTGTGCTGCCGGGTGAAAACACGATGGCGTTCTGGTACCACTTCGCTATCCTGTTCGAAGCGCTGTTCATCCTGACGGCTGTGGACGCCGGTACTCGTGCCGGCCGTTTCATGCTGCAGGACTTGCTGGGTTCCTTCGTGCCAGCGCTGAAACGCACCGAATCCTGGACCGCCAACCTGATCGCGACCGCCGGTTGCGTGGCAATGTGGGGCTGGTTGTTGTACCAAGGCGTGATCGATCCGCTGGGTGGCATCAACACCTTGTGGCCGCTGTTCGGTATCTCCAACCAGATGCTGGCCGGTATCGCGCTGATGCTCGGCACGGTGGTGCTGATCAAAATGAAACGCCAACGCTACGTCTGGGTGACCATGCTGCCAGCGGTATGGTTGCTGATCTGCACCACCACCGCAGGCTTCATCAAGCTGTTCGACGCCAACCCGGCGATCGGCTTCCTGTCGCTCGCCAAAAAATACAGCGATGCCCTGGCCAACGGCCAGATCCTCGCCCCGGCCAAGGACATCACTCAAATGCAGCACGTGATCTTCAACGCCTACACCAACGCAACGCTGACGGCGCTGTTCCTGTTCGTGGTCTTCAGTATCCTGTTCTATGCGCTCAAGGTCGGTATTTCCGCCTGGGGCACCAAGGAACGCACGGATAAAGAAGCGCCATTCCAGGCCCTGCCGGATGCGTGATCGAGGATTGCAGCATGTTCAATGACCTGAGTCGCCTCGGTAAATACCTCGGTCAGGCCGCGCGCCTGATGGTCGGCATGCCCGACTACGACAATTACGTCGAGCATATGCAAACCAAACACCCGGACAAACCGGTGATGACCTACGAGATGTTCTTCCGGGAACGTCAGGAAGCTCGTTACGGTGGCAAGGGTGGGCCAAAGTGCTGTTGATCCGGTTTTCGGATTAACAGCAATCCCTGTGGGAGCTAGCCTGCTAGCGATGGCGGTTGAACATTCAACATCACAGTTGATTGATAGTCCGTCATCGCTAGCAGGCTAGCTCCCACATTTATTTGGTGTTGATACTTTAATTTTGTGAAACAGGAGATTCCAGTTGTCCTCTCCCATCCCCGTCACGATCCTCAGCGGCTTCCTCGGCGCCGGCAAGACCACGCTGTTGCGCCACCTGCTCAAAGCCGAGCACGGCCTGAAGATCGCCGTGATCGAAAACGAATTCAGCGACGCCGGTATCGACACCCAACTGCTGGGCGACGAGCCGGTGCAAGTGATGACGTTGTCCAACGGCTGCGTCTGCTGCACCATCCACACCGACCTGACCAAGGCCTTGTACCTGTTGCTCGAACGCCTGGACAGCGGCGAAATCGCCTTCGACCGTCTGGTGATCGAATGCACCGGTCTGGCCGATCCGGCACCCGTGGCGCAAACCTTCTTCATCGACGAAGAACTGCGCGAGCGCTACATCCTCGATGGCATCATCACCCTGGTGGATGCCGCTCACGCTGACACTCACCTGACCCAGACCATCGCCCAGGCACAGATCGGTTTCGCCGACCGTTTGCTGGTGAGCAAGCGCGACCTGGTGGACGAGCCTGTCTTCACTGCACTGAGTGAACGCCTGACCCGAATCAACCGGCGTGCACGGATCCGCGTGGTCGACCACGGCAAGATCGACCTGGCTGAACTGCTCGACGTGCGTGGCTTCAATCTCAACGCCGACCTTGGTGGCGGCATCAGCCTGCGCCCCGTGAGCAAGGCGCCCTCCATCGACCGCATTTCCAGCCTGGTGCTGCGCACCGATAAGCCGCTGGATATCGACAAGCTCAGCGAGTTCATGAACGAACTGCTGGAAGAGCATGGCAAGCAATTGCTGCGCTACAAAGGCGTGTTGAGCATCGTTGGCGAGCCGCGACGCATGGTGTTTCAAGGGGTGCTGAAGCTTTACGGTTTCGATTGGGATACCGAGTGGGCCGACGATGAAGTCCGCGAAAGCGTGATCGTGTTTATTGCCGATGATTTGCCGGAAGAGAAAATCCGTGAGGGGTTTGCGCGGGTGGCTGCCGATTGAGAGTGTTAAATTTTGATTCAGTCGATGTTCATTAAAATGTTCTCGAAGGAGTTTCCCGTGATCGCCAGAAAGGTTTTGTAACTTTCTGGCGAAGAGTTGTTGTTGGGTGTTTGCATTGAAGGTGTTAGTTGATGGTTGCGAAATGTAATCAGTGCAAGCGATTATGATTTTGATTGGTGGTTGCTTTCGTGCCTGGTTCCGAGTGTCAGTTACATTAAGTTTGTTTTTTCTGAATGATGTGTTCGGCTCTTCGATGTAATTTTGCTGGGTGCCAACTAAGGCGCTCTCAAATTGAAATCTGGAGAAGTATATGAAAGATCAAGTTCTGGAAATGTCGGGTGATTTCGCCAGTGAGTTCGAAGCTTACGTAAAAGCGGGCGTCAACAAGATGGCCGGAGTCGAAGTGATGTCGACCACCGCAATCACCTGCGAGAGCCTCGGTTGCACGTTCGGCTGCTAAGCCTTCTGTAGCATGTGGCGGGTCATTGATCCGCCACACGGGTCAAGGTGGCAAAGCATGTTGGCTGATATTCTGACGTTTCAAGAACGTGTGACTCCCGGCGTGGCGCGTGTTGTCGATGCAGGAGCACTGTGCAGTACCCTGGAGATGTTGCACAAGGATGATCGTGCGGTTAAGCACTATTTCGGATTGACCAAAAACGATCTGGCTCGCTGGTTTCAGAGTCAAAGCAAGTTGGCCGATACTGTAAAAGAACATCTTTCAATACAAACGCTTGGAAGAAAGATTCGGTCGATTGAATCTTTCAGCAAGCATGCATTCGCCAGTGGAACAGAAGCGGATGCCTTTGAAGGGTTCTATCTCGCTTTGTATTTTTACTTTGAAAATGTCTTTCAGTGTGATGAGCGTTTTGTTGAAGCCAGTCATTACTTTAATATTGATGCACTCCTATTCAGTGCGAAGCCTTATGTCGTAAGCAGCATCAAGCGTCTATCTGAAAAGTCCCTGGTCCATTGTCTTAATACGCGAATTTCCAATGGGCTGGAGTCGGACCTTGAAACCTTCAACCGATTCTTGAGCACTGACGCTGTCGGGTCGGTATTGGAGTCTTACCCAGTGCTGGCCGACTTGCTGATCCGGCAAATGGAAGGCACCGCTGCTTATCTGTACAAGATCATTTTGCATTTCGCCGACGATATCGATGAGCTCTCGCAGGTATTCGGGTTAACAGGCCGAAAAATAGACTCGATCGAACTGGGTTTGGGAGATCCTCACGCCAATGGCGAAACGGTTTGCGTGGTGCAGATCGCAGGCACCTCGTTGGTCTACAAACCCCGAAGCAACCGGGAAGCGAGGCTTTATAGCTCGCTGCTGATGTTGTTGCGCGAGGAAACCGGCGATGACTGTTTCTCCGCTCGTACGCCGTCGCTGGTGTGCAGGGACGATCATTGCTGGATCGAAAAAATCGACAATCGGGCCTGCGATACTGCGGCAGATCTCGTTTTGTACTATCGACGTGTTGGGGCGCAAATTGCGCTTGTTCACGCATTGAATGGCATCGACTTTCACTACGAAAACATCATTGCGTGCGGGAGCAGTCCGGTCATGATCGATCTCGAATGCCTGTTCACGGCGTCGATGATTGATCTGCAACGTGATTTGCCCCCCACTGGCGCATTGTTCAAAACCCTGAAACTCAACAGTCAGTCCGTCTTCTCCAGTGGTTTTGTTCCTTATTCGCCTGACTCGGAAAACGACTTCAGCGGCCTGACGGCCCAGAAGCAGTTCACCACCACGGCCAAGCAACTGATCCGCGAGCAAGGCTTTTATCATTTGAAGCGGGTCAAGATCGAAAGACACCCGGTCATCAAGCACCTGCCGGTTTTTGACGGTGTTCAGTATTCGTCGGTGTCTTATCAGGACGCTATTCTTGAAGGTTTCGGAGTTGCCTACGATGCGGTGATGAAGCATCAGGCTGCAATGCTTGAGCTGATCGCACGGCATTCTGCCCGGTTGAAAACACGTGTACTGATCAAAAATACCCAGCGCTATATCGATTTCATCGAGATGACGCTACACCCGCGCTTCACCCAATGCCGGCTCCAGCACCAACTGTTGCTGGCCACCCTGTGGTCCGAGTCGAGCGAATCGCTCATCGATAAAAATATCGCCGGTCACGAACTGGCAGATCTGGAGAGCGCCAATATCCCTTGTTTTACCCTGCCCATCGCGTCGAATCGGATTTACAACTCCCAGGGCACTTTCGTAGCGGTACTCGAAATCGATAGTCCAATGGAGAGTTGCCGACGGAAGCTGAGTGAGTTCTGTGCGAGGGACAAAACGTTTCAGACCTACATACTGAAGGAATGTCTGTTTCCTTCCGGCAATGAAGCCATGCCCATGAATCGACGGCACGTTGCCAGCGGTGTGTCGAGCCTGCCGCAGTCGCAGTATCTGACAGGCGCGTTGCAAATCGCGGCGGCCATCGAAGCGGGGGCTATCAATGGCGAAGAAGGGGATGTGGCGTGGAGCTTCTTGAATGCTCACCCGACAACCCGGCGCCATTACCTCTCGCCGATGACCAATAGCCTGTACAGCGGAATGGGCGGGTTGGCCGTTTTCTATATGAGTTTGCACAGGGTCAGTGGCCGGGCCGAACACTTGGCGCGAGCTGATCAAATTGTCGATTCGATGGCGAGATCACGCGAGCATTTTGACAGTGACATGGCGGTCAGTGCCTATTTTGGTTTGGCGTCGTATCTCTATGTGCTGGTCAATCACCAACAGGTACACGGCGGGGAAATTCACAGCGCGACGATCGACGAATTACTGCTCAAGCTCGGCGACTTTCCACAGCAGGGAGACGAGCTCGACTTCCTCAACGGCTGGTGCGGGACGGTCACATTGCTGGTGAACCTCTATCAGCTGGTGGCGATAAACAGCTTGATCCCTCTGATCGAAAAGTTCTCGGCAGCCATTCGGGCCGAACTGGTCAATGAAGGAGGGCGATTTGCTCGACAGACCGGCGCAACACCTCTCTTGACCGGATTCTCTCATGGGATTTCCGGCATTCTTCACGCACTCGCCAAGGTGTATGAGGTGACCAAAGACGCGACGCTGATCGCGCTGATAACGGATTTGCTGGAGGACGAAAACCGCCAGAGTGCCCAAGGCTTTTGGCTGGACCTGCGTGAGCCATCGAAGCCCACACACATGACCAAGTGGTGTCACGGCGACGCCGGAATCCTGATCTCCAGGCTTCAACTCAAACACACGCTGAAAGACGTACTGAGTGCTGAGCAGTTGGCGATGGTTGAGGGCGATATCAATACCTGTGAAAGCAATCTCTGGCGTCACGGTCTCGGCTCGGGCTACAGCCTGTGCCATGGTGATTTCGGCAACCTGCTTTGTTTGCTGGCGTTGTATCGCCGCGCAGAAAACCCCGAAGGCATTGCGCGAAGTATGCAGGCGTTGTCCGAGGCTGCTCACAACTTCTTCCATGAAGACTTCATGACGCAAGACCGCATGCCTGTTCTTGGGATGATGCTGGGCGTGGCAGGTGTCGGTCAGGCATTGTTGACGGCGATTGATCCAGCGCTACCCGATGTTTTGGCATTGACGTTCATGGGGGCTAATTCAGCAGCCGTTGTTCAAGATCCGCCAGGTGTTGAGTCAGCAGTTGCACCGCTGCATTGACGTCGATCCGCTCCATGGCTTGCACGATCGCGGCTTGTGTATGCCCGGTGTGATCCCCGGCAGTCTGTTCGCATTGGGCAATCGCCAGCGAAGTCATAGGCACCAGGCTCCCGAGGAAGTGAGCCAGTGGAGCGTTGCCCGCCATGTTGGCCAGTTGCAGGTGAAATTCGCCGGACAGGCGAATAGCCGCTCCGTGCTGGCCTCGGGCCCGGTGTTGGCGCTGCTTTTCGATCAGTTCGCGCAACGCTTTTAGTGCGCCGGGGTGAGGCTGCTGGCAGGCGAGCTGGATAAGTGTGATTTCAGTCAATCGACGCGCGTGGAGTATCTGCCGGGTCTGTTCGCAGGCAACTATCGCAATTTGCGGGCGATGATGGGGACGCAAGATGACGACCTGTTCGTTGGACAGGCGCGTCAACACCCGGCGTATGTGGCTGCGACTCGCATTGAACAACTGCCCCAGGCTTTCTTCGGTAAAGCGACTACCGCCGGCGATGCGCTGATCGAGAATCGCATCGAATACCCGCAGGTAGAGGTCATCCTCCAATGGCTTATCGCAGTGAACGCGGGAGAAGGGCAGAGCCGTAGGTGTCTCGCGATTGTAGTGCGGTGAGGCGAAGCTGTTCATGGCCTGTCTCCAGTTTCAAGAGGATTCAACTGCCGAGGTTGTCGTCCGGGATGTTCAATTCGATGCCCATTCGCTGGCCTTCCCGGAGGATGTGTCGACGCATTTCGGCACTGGCCTGGGCGCTGTTCTTGCTGCGGATCGCCCGCACCACGGCTTCGTTTTCCTCGAGACGTTCCGCCAGATGCTCCGGGGAATTGCGCAACACCTCGGCGCTTTGCTTGAGGGCGTTGCTGGTCTGCTGCACCACACTCTGGAAGATCGGGTTCGAGGTCAGCGTGAACAGTTCTTCGTGGAACGCGATGTAAGCGTTGACGCCGGCTTCGCTGTCGTTGGCTTCCAGGGCTTCGCGCATGTCCATCAGGGTCAGGCGCAACTGTCCGACTTCCTTGCTGCTGATCGACTGCGCCACCAGGCCGACAATGAACGGTTCGAGGGTGTAGCGCAGTTGCAGCACATCCTCCAGGCTCGCGCCGGCCACCGCGCTGTCGTGGTGTTGGCTGTCGCTGAGATGGGCCTCCAGCACCACCACGCCTTTGCCCGGCATGGAGCGCACCAGCCCGAGTGTTTCCAGCACGATCACCGCTTCTCGCAGGCTCGGTCGGCTGATGCCCAGTTGTTCGGCCAGCTCACGCTGCCCCGGCAACATTTCGCCGGAGCGCCACTGACCACGGGCCAGCGCGGCCCGAAGCTTTTCTACTACTGAATTCACAACGGTCGACGAGGTGATCACTGTTCGCTCCATGAGCATCCATAACGATTGATGACCGTGCCTGCCCATGGGCAGGCACGGCGGTTATTCAGAATTCCTGCTGATGGGCCGGGGTGACAGGTTTTCTCGGCTGGAAGGTATAACCCACTTGGCCGGAAAGCACTTTGTTTGCCCGTTGAATATCGATGTCCTTTTCCCAGCGAGCGATGGCCACGGTGGCGACGCAGTTGCCGATCAGGTTGGTCAGCGCCCGGCCAATGCCCATGAACCAGTCCACCGCCAGCACCAACACCAAACCTACCACTGGAATCGCCGGGATCGCGGTCAGGGTCGCCGCGAGAATCACCAGCGCCGAACCGGGAATGCCGTGGGCCCCTTTAGAGGTGATCAACGACACCAGCAGAATCGTCAGCAAATCGGTCATAGCCAGCGGCGTGCCGGTGGCGTTGGCGATGAACACGATGGCGAGGGTCAGGTAGATCGAGAAACCGTCCAGATTGAACGAGTAGCCGGTGGGAATGACCAAGCCGACCGTCGAACTGCCGATGCCCAGATGCTCAAGCTTGCGCATGATTTGTGGCAGCACGGCGTCGGAAGAAGCGGTGCCCATGACGATCAGCAGTTCTTCGCGCAGGTACTTGAGCAACGGCCACATCCGCAGGCCGGACAGGCGCATCACCAGGCCGAGAATCAACGAAACGAACGCAACGCAAGTCAGGTAAAACAGGCCGACCAGGCTGCCCAAGTGCTGCAACGAGTCCAGGCCATATTTGCTGGTGGTGAACGCAATCGCGCCGAACACGCCGATCGGCGCCAGGCGCACGATCATGCCCATGATGCGGAAGATCACGTGGCTCAGCTCATTGATCAGCCGTGAAATGCCCGATGCCGCTTCGCCCACCAGATTCAGCGCGCTGCCGAACAGCACCGAAAACAGCAGGACTTGCAGGATGTTGTTATCGGCAAAGGCACCGATGACCGAGGTCGGGATCAGGTCCATCAGGAACTGCGTGGTGGTGTGCATGTGCTGACCGCGCTGGGCGATGTCGCCTATGTCGGCGGCGGAAAGCTGGTCCAGGTGAATGTTTGCGCCGCTACCGATGCCGGTGCTGAACGCGAACACCAGGCCGATCACCAGCGCGATGGTGGTCAGCACTTCGAAGTAGATCACCGATTTCAAGCCGATGCGTCCGACCTTCTTCAGGTCGCCGGCACCGCTGATGCCGCTGACCACTACGCAAAACACGATCAAGCCGATGAGCATCTTGATCAGCTTGATGAAACCGTCGCCGAGGGGTTTGAGTTGGGCGGAGTATTCGGGAAGGGTCAGCCCGCAGACGATGCCGAGCACCAGTCCGAGAACCACTTGGAGGAAGATTGAACGCGAGCACCATCTGAGCATGGGAGGAATCCTGGTCGGTGTCCTGGCTGCCGTGCGCTTGAACGCATCAGATTCAGGACTTAATTATTGTGGTCTTACCGGTATGTCCAGTGCAGGCGCAGTCTAGGCGCTGTTTTGGGAGCGTCGCAAGCGAAAAATGCACGATTGGCATGACCGGTCTTACCAGTTGAGCGAAAGGCCCCGACCTTGAGCCTTTTCTCGGTTGAATTTTTTTGCGGGGGCGATGAGGCGACCTGTAGCCGCTGGCGAAACCTGCGGCTACAGGTGTGTTGCTATTGAATAGCTTTACATAGAGACATTGCGCGTGATGATTTTAAGTTCGAAGAATACAAGTCGTCCGCCGCGATTAGGATAATCGGTAAGTACCGGGAAATAAGGTGGTCCAGCATAGGTATGAACCTCTCGTTGTTGTGGGCCGGTGTGCAGGCGTATTTTATTGAACTCTTCCGGAAAATCATCCAGTTTCGAACTTTCGCCCAATCGATTGATGATGCGAAAATAAGTTGGGTCATCACCTTCGAAGACCGATAAGTTGCGAAGCTCGCCTTCCATGCTAATCGTATTGGTAAACTGTCCATTACTGTCTGCAATCTTGATGGTGTAGACATCATCGTGATAAGCGAAGAGGAGCGTTTCAGGGGTTACATCCTCTCCATAACTCAGCAAAATGTTTCCGGAAAGTTCAAGCTTCTTTTCCAGAATGGCCCTGAGTTCCTCTGTGATATCAGGAGCTTTCAGCAACTGTTGAATAACCTTGCCGGCTAGCGCTACTGGCTTGTTATCGACAAAGAGTTGGGCGGTGAACGATTGGCTTGTATTCATGTTTTGCATGATGGTATCTCTTCCTTGATAGATGAATAGCGTATGTCACTTGTTGTAGAGTGGTCGGCTATTCGTTGTTTTTAAGTAAGTTAGGTGAGGCTAGCATAAGGTTTTTAATGGTATATTTTTGGTGTGTTGCAAAATGATAAGTTGTAGTCGGTAATGAGGCGTGGATATAAAGTGGCTGTTGTTACGAACATTTTTATAATGCGCTATATCCAAGCTGAAAACCGCCATCAATGGCAGCCAGTGTCAGGCGTTTACCTCAAGTCGCAAACGCCAGGCCTCGGTAGGCATCAGAGGTCTTGTGCTGATTGATACGGGTGAGGATAAAGCGCATTTCAGGACGCCGTAGAAGGCACTTTTCGTTCCAGAATACTCAAGATAAAAATTATTTTTGAACGCTCGGTGGTGCGAGCAAGATAAACATAGGGTGAGCCGTTTATTTTCAGGCCGCCCAGATATTTTTTATCTTCGGTTCTTAGCGAGATGGGTGAATGAGTGGCCAGATTATCCAGTGTGACGGGTTTGTTGTTGTGATCGATCAGTGTGAAAGCCGTCGGGTTTTCTTCATCTGAATCTACCGCCCCCAAAACTTCGAGCCAACTTTCGCTGACAAGTTTGTTGTAATACTCGCCCTTGTTTTTTATTGAAAGTATGTACCCGCTGGCCGTGTGTCGAAAGTGCAATTTCAATGATTGTACTACGCCTGCTTGCTCGTTACGGCGCAGGCCAAGCAGGCTTGAGTGATCATGTTCTTTTGGTGGGCCGGTGTAGAACCCTCCGCTGAACAACCTGACAGTGGCCAGTGCTGGTTTTTCATGGAGTAGTTCAAGAAAATTGAGTTTATGGTCAAACATTGTAAGTGTGGCGCTAAAAGATTTATCGATATCGTCGTTCATTGTGAAACCTGTGATTTAAAGTAAGTTGAGTTCCAGGTTTCAGACTATGCGGATTTTCGTTGGTTGTGGTGTTGCGTATGTTGCTAAAGTTTAATGGCTGATATTAAAGGGTAGGTATTGATCAGGAGTAAGGCTGATTTAGCGAGCTGGATTTTTAGAAAATTGGTTGAAGTCGTAATGATCAGGCGAAAAAAAACCGGCCATCTCTGGCCGGTTTTAGTACTACGGTTAAACGGGGCTTATTAAGCGCCGTACACCGGCAGCTTCTTGCAGATAGCCTTGACCTTCTCACGAACGGCGTCGATCACCGCTTCGTTGTTCAGGTCAGCCAGGATGTCGCAGATCCAGCCGGCCAGTTCCTTGCACTCTGCTTCCTTGAAGCCACGAGTGGTCACAGCCGGAGTGCCAAAGCGCAGGCCGGAGGTGACGAACGGGGAGCGTGGATCGTTTGGCACGGAGTTCTTGTTGACGGTAATGAACGCCTTGCCCAGAGCGGCGTCAGCGTCTTTACCGGAGATTTCCTGCTTGATCAGCGACAGCAGGAACAGGTGGTTTTCAGTACCGCCGGAAACCACGTCGAAACCGCGCTCGATGAACACGCCGGCCATGGCCTTGGCGTTTTTCACCACTTGTTGCTGGTAAGCCTTGAACTCAGGCTGCAGTGCTTCCTTGAAGCAGATCGCCTTGGCAGCGATCACGTGCTCCAGCGGGCCGCCCTGGGCACCCGGGAATACCGCGGAGTTCAGCTTCTTCTCGATGTCGGCGTTGGCGCGAGCCAGGATCAGGCCGCCACGTGGACCGCGCAGGGTCTTGTGCGTGGTGGTGGTCACGACGTCAGCGAAAGGCACCGGGTTCGGGTAGACGCCCGCGGCGACCAGACCGGCCACGTGGGCCATGTCGACGAACAGGTAGGCGCCAACCTTGTCAGCGATGTCACGGAAACGCGGGAAGTCCAGAATCTGCGAGTAGGCAGAGAAACCGGCCACGATCATTTTCGGCTTGTGCTCGACCGCCAGGCGCTCGACTTCGTCGTAGTCGATCAGGCCGTTGGCGTCGATGCCGTACTGAACGGCGTTGTACAGCTTGCCGGAGGACGAAACGCTGGCACCGTGGGTCAGGTGACCACCGTGGGCCAGGCTCATGCCCAGAATGGTGTCGCCTGCTTGCAGCAAGGCCAGGTAAACGGCGCTGTTGGCTTGCGAACCGGCGTGCGGTTGAACGTTGGCGTAATCAGCGCCGAACAGTTCTTTTGCACGGTCGATGGCCAGTTGCTCGACCACGTCGACGAACTCGCAACCACCGTAGTAGCGCTTGCCCGGATAGCCTTCGGCGTACTTGTTGGTCAGTACCGAGCCTTGAGCTTCCATCACCGCGGGGCTGGTGTAGTTTTCCGAAGCGATCAGCTCGATGTGTTCTTCCTGGCGCTGAGCTTCTTGCTCCATGGCGGCAAAAAGGTCGGCGTCGTACTTGGCAATAGTCAAATCACGGCTGAACATGGCGGTCCTCAAGGATCGGGGCAGAAAAGGGGGGCATTCTAACCCAATGGGTTTTAGATGGCATATGAAAGGACATCATGTCGCAGACAAGTGGCGTTCATGCGGGGATCGGTGGTGATCGTGCCGGCCCATATCGCCAGCAGGCTGGCTCCCACAGTCGATCTTCAGTGGCCAAAAATCTTGTGTACACCCAAAAAACCTGTGGGAGCCAGCCTGCTGGCGATGGCCTCCCTGCAAAATCTCAGTCGAACATGAACAACGCATCATTGCTGAATTGCGCTTCAAACCGGCTCGCCGGCATCGGCCGCCCGAACAGATACCCCTGAACCTCATCGCAACCATGCTCACGCAGGAAGTCGAGTTGCTCATGGGTTTCCACACCCTCGGCGATCACCGCCAGGTTGAGGCTGTGGGCCATGGCGATGATCGCCCGGGCAATCTGCGCATCCTGTTCACCCGACGGCAGGCCGTCGACAAAGGTACGGTCGATTTTCAGCACATCGATCGGGAATTGCTTGAGGTAGTTCAACGACGAGTAACCGGTGCCGAAGTCGTCGACCGCAATACTCAGGCCGAGGTTTTTCAGGCCGGCGAGAATCTGCATCGCTTCGCTGACTTCGCGCATCAGGATACTTTCGGTCAGCTCCAGCTCCAGGCACGCCGGGGGCAGGCCGGTTTCCTTGAGAATGGTGGCGATCCGCGTGCCAAGCTGGCCATCGGAGAACTGCCGGGCGGAAATGTTCACCGAGACTTTCGGCACCCGCACCTTGGCCTGATGCCAGGTCTTGAGCTGACGACAGGCCTCGCTGATCACCCAGTCGCCGACATCCACCACCAGGCCGAGCTCTTCGAGCACCGGAATGAAATCGCCCGGCGGTACCAGACCGCGTCGCGGATGACGCCAGCGCAGCAAGGCTTCGGCGCCGGTCAAGCGTTTGCCATCACCGCTGAACTGCGGCTGGTAGTACAGCACAAATTCGTTTTGCTCCAGGGCGTGACGCAAATCACTTTCCAGTTCCAGACGTTCCAGGGCGCTGGCGTTCATGTCCGCCTGATAGAACTGGAAGTTGTTCTTGCCGCGCTCCTTGGCGTGGTACATCGCGGTGTCGGCGTTCTTCATCAACTGGCTGAGTTCGTTGCCGTCCTGCGGGCTCAGGGCGATGCCGATACTGGCCGTGACGAAGAACTCGCGGCCTTCGAGGACGAACGGTTTCACCAGGCTGGCGAGAATCTGTTCCGCCACATGAATCGCCCGGTTCAAGGCAACTTCACGATTGATTCGCGGTTGCAGCAACAAGGTGAATTCATCGCCGCCCATGCGCGCCACGGTGTCGTCATCGTCGACACAACCGAGCAGCCGCGTGGCCATTTCCTTGAGCATGCGATCGCCGGCGGCGTGGCCCAGGGAGTCGTTGATCGGCTTGAAACGGTCGAGGTCGAGGAACATCAGCACCACCCAGGACTTCTGTCGGTCGGCCGATTGCAGTGCCGTGTGCAGACGATCCTGGAACAGCGTGCGGTTCGGCAGGTGAGTTAGCGCGTCGTAGTAGGCAAGGCGGTGAATCCGCTGTTCACTGGCCTTGCGCTCGCTGATGTCGCTGAAGAAACACACATAGCTCGCCAGATCGCCTTCGTCGTCCAGCACCGCCGTGATTCCGACCCAGGCCGGGTAATGCTCGCCGTTGCGGCGCTTGAGCCAGACTTCGCCTTCCCAGGTGCTGTGCTGATGCAATTGCTTGAGCACATAACGCAGATGAGCTTCCTGCTGGTCGTCGACAGTGAGCATGTTTGGCAACTGGTCGAGCACTTGCTCCACCGCATAACCGCTGACACGACTGAACGCTTCGTTGGCCTGGACGATGTAGCCGGCCGGGTCGGTGATCAGGATCGCCGAGGTCGAGTGTTCAAACACCGTCGCCGCCATGCGCAGGTCTTTCTCGGCCCGGCGTTGCTGGCTGATGTCGCGACCGACGCCCAGTACGCCTTCGAATGCACCGTGTTCGTCCCACACCAGCACCAGCCGCAGTTCGATCGGAATCTTGCGCCCGTCAGCCCGCAGGCAGTCGAACAAGAACAGTTGGGTCTGCACCTGACTGCGCAGCAGCGCCAGTTGCTCGGGTTTATCCAGCGCTTTGCCGACCCGGTCCATCAGCTGGTAAATACCGCTCAGTTGTTGCGGGTTGGCGATGGTCGATTGCCAGCCGTTCTGGAAAATCCAGTCGACGTCGTAACCCAGCACGGCTTGCACCGACGGGCTGACGTAGTTGAGCGCCATCTTGCTGTCGGTGGAGAAAATCACGTCGCTGATGCTTTCGGCGAGCATCCGGTAACGCTGCTCGCTGTCGCGCAAGGATTCACTGGCTTCGATCTGCTCGGTGATGTCCTTGGCCACGCCGATGATCCGCGTGACCTGATCGTTCTTGTCCCGCGCCAGGGCTTGTTCGCGAATCTCGAAACGCCGCCATTTGCCGTCCCGGTGACGGAAGCGCAGCTGGCATTGCAGCAATTGCCGGTAACCGGCGTGCCGCTGGATCTGGCGTGAGCGATGGTAGAAGTCGGCATCTTCAGGGTGCAGGAGGATTTCCCAGAAGTACTCGCCCATCTGGTGCAACTCGGTGCGGTTGTAGCCGAGTGTCTGCCCCAGGTGGTGGTTGCTGAAGATCATTCGCTGGCTGATCACGTCCTGCACGTACAGATGATCCGGCACCGTGCGCACGACGTCAGACCAGAATCCTTCACGCTCCAGCAGCGACAGTTCAATGAGCTTGCGGCTGGTGATGTCGGTGATGCTCAGGATCACCGCTTTATAGTCGTCCTGGTGTTCCGGCAGGCGCAACACCAGCCACAGGTGCTGGTCGCGGCCGTTGGCGTCCTGGAGTTTTATTTCCAGTTCAAGCTGCTTCTGATGATTGAGCACCGCTTCAAGCATTTGATTGCCGATGGCAGGGCCGCTCAGCGGGCCGCCGTCGATCAGTAGATTCCAGGCCTGTTTGCAGGAATTGACGTTGAGCAGCTGCAGGGCAACCTGGTTGACCTCGGTGATCCGCAGTTCCTGTAGCAAGGCCTGACGCTGGTCCGGGGCTTCCAGCCAGGCGTGCAAGTGTTCGTTGCTGTGCACCTGTGCCTTGTCGAAGGCGCTTTTGAGGCCGGATACATCGAGTACACACAGGGCAACACCGGTGCCTTCGAAAATATCCTGGTAGCGTCGACGGCCTTCGTGCAACTGGCGTTGACGGCGGCGCATGCTCAACAGGGCGATGAACGGCAACAGGGAAAGGGCCAGGCCCAGCAGGCATTTGCCGATGAACGCCGGCAGCAGCTGTTCCAGCACTCGATGGCGGTCGAACAACCCGCGCAGTTGCCAGTCGCTGCTGCTCAGGGGGACGGTGAGCACGCTGTTGGCCCGGTCTTCGGGGGTCAACATGCCCGGATTGACTGAAGGCAGCGCTTCATCGCGACTGATGATCTGGTGATTGACGCGGTTTTCCACCAGCCATAATGGGCGAATGGTGGCGTCGTTTTGTTTGGACAAGGTCGAGAAAAAACTCGGCGTCAGGCGCAGGGCCCAATAGCCGCGGGTGCTGCCACTGGCTTGATGCAGCAGCAGATGCACCACGGAACCGTCGTCGGCGTTACTGAAATAGTGCGCCTGGGCACGGCTGCGTCGCACCAGCTCGCTCAGGTAGTCGGCATCATCGCTGTCGTCGGCGCTGTCGCTGATAATTCTTCCGGAGGGACTGAGCAACGCGAGGCTGCGCACTTGCGGCAAGGATTGCTGCAGTTTGCGCAGCAGGGCCTGCTGTTCGTCGGCGCTTTGCGGTTGCTCGACGATCGGCAGCAGGTTAAGGGCGATCTGCGCGTTCAGCGCCATGTTCAGGCTGACTTGCGAGGCGAGATCTGCGGTGTAGTCGATGGTGTATTGACGCTGGTTTTTCTGGGTTTCGCGAAGCTGGTCCAGCAGCTGCCAGAACAACAGCGCGAGCAGCATCAACACGAGTGTCGCCAGCGCGCCCTTCAACGTACCGCGCAGGGGGGAGCCGACCGCAACAGTCGGTGCACGGGTGGTCAGGGGCGGAGTGACATTAGACAAACTGTAATCCTGCGGATTGGCTGGACTGGCGCGACGTGCACTATAAGCCGGACGCCCGAAGGGCGGCTAGCATGCCTTGAGTTGTGGCGAAGTGCCAGCCCCGCTCGGCTGGACGGCCTTCTGTCATTCAGGTAGCTTTGCCGGTTACGCGGGAGCGTTCCAGCTCCTAGAATCAGGTTTTTTCAGCGCGCAGCATTGATACCCTTCAATCGTCGACGCGCACGGCCTGGCCGGGCATCGCCCGCGCTCCAACCATTCATCTGTCACTGACCCAAGGTTCTCCATGGCTCAATACGTCTTCACCATGCATCGGCTGGGCAAAGTTGTTCCGCCGAAGCGGGAAATCCTGAAAAACATTTCGCTGTCGTTCTTCCCCGGCGCCAAGATCGGCGTACTCGGCCTCAACGGTTCGGGTAAGTCCACGCTGCTGAAAATCATGGCAGGCGTCGACACTGAGTTCGACGGCGAAGCCCGTCCGATGCCGGACCTGAACATCGGCTACCTGCCGCAGGAACCGATCCTCGATCCGACCAAGACCGTGCGCGAAGTGGTCGAAGAAGCGGTCAGCGTGATCAAGAACGCCCAGGCTCGCCTGGACGAGGTCTACGCGGCTTACGCCGATGAGGATGCCGACTTCGACAAACTGGCGGCAGAACAGGCCAAGCTCGAAGCCATCCTGCAAGCCAGCGACGGTCACAACCTGGATCGCCAACTGGAAGTCGCCGCCGATGCGCTGCGTCTGCCGGCGTGGGATGCCAAGATCGAATTCCTGTCCGGTGGCGAGAAGCGTCGTGTGGCCCTGTGCCGCCTGCTGCTGTCCGCCCCCGACATGCTGCTGCTCGACGAACCGACCAACCACTTGGACGCCGATTCCGTCGCCTGGCTGGAGCACTTCCTGCACGATTTCCCGGGTACCGTGGTTGCGATCACGCACGACCGTTACTTCCTGGACAACGTAGCTGGCTGGATTCTGGAACTCGACCGCGGCGCCGGTATCCCGTACGAGGGCAACTATTCGGGCTGGCTCGAAGCCAAGTCCGATCGTCTGGCTGCCGAATCCAAGCAGCAGTCGGCCCACGAAAAAGCCATGAAGGAAGAACTGGAGTGGGTGCGCAAAGGCGCCAAGGCCCGCCAGTCCAAATCCAAGGCTCGTCTGCAACGCTTCGAAGAAATGCAATCGCAGGAATTCCAGAAGCGCAGCGAAACCAACGAGATCTACATCCCGGCCGGTCCGCGCCTGGGCGACAAGGTCATCGAGTTCAAGAACGTCTCCAAGGGCTACGGCGATCGCGTGTTGATCGACAACCTGTCGTTCTCCATGCCTAAAGGCGCCATCGTTGGCGTGATCGGCGGTAACGGTGCCGGTAAGTCGACCCTGTTCCGCATGCTGATGGGCAAGGAAACGCCGGATTCGGGCAGCATTGAAGTCGGCGAAACCGTGCAACTGGCGTGCGTCGATCAGAGCCGCGAAGACCTGGACGGCAGCAAGACGGTGTTCCAGCAAATCTCCGACGGTTCCGATCAGATCCGTATCGGCAACTACGAGATCCCGTCGCGTACCTACGTCGGTCGCTTCAACTTCAAGGGCGGCGATCAGCAGAAGTTCGTCAAGGACCTGTCCGGTGGTGAGCGCGGTCGCTTGCACCTGGCCCTGACCTTGAAAGAGGGCGGCAACGTCCTGCTGCTCGACGAACCGTCCAACGACCTCGACGTTGAAACTCTGCGTTCCCTGGAAGAAGCCCTGCTGGACTTCCCGGGCGCCGCCATTGTGATCTCTCACGATCGGTGGTTCCTTGACCGCGTCGCGACGCACATCCTGGCGTACGAAGACGACTCGCAAGCGGTGTTCTTCGAAGGCAACTACACTGAGTACGAAGCCGATCGCCGCAAGCGCCTTGGCGAAGCGGCTGCCCAGCCGCACCGGGTACGGCACAAAAAACTGGCCTGATTTCGGGTGGGTTGCATAAAGACGGAGCCTTCGGGCTCCGTTTTTTTTGTCCGGGTTTTTTCAGTGATACCGAGTTGAAGCCATCGCTGGCAGGCCAGCTCCCACAGAAATTTGCGCAGACAATGAATCCCGATTCACCACCGATCCCTGTGGGAGCTGGCCTGCCAGCGATGGCGATGTAACTGTTGGTGCATTTCTTGGATTCGATCTCCCTATTCAGGTGCAAAACCAGCCAAAAAACAGGCTGATTTATATCCTGTGCACCATTTAATTTCATAAATGCGACATATTGCTCTGTTCCTGTGCGCGATTCGTTTGCTAAAGTCCGGCCCCATCGCTTCCAACGACAATAAATTTGCCGAGACTTTTCCATGTTCGAATCCGTTGAATCCTTCCTTGCCCGCCTGAAAAAACGCGACCCTGACCAACCCGAATTCCACCAGGCCGTGGAAGAAGTCCTGCGCAGCCTGTGGCCGTTTCTTGAAGCCAATCCGCACTACCTGACCTCCGGCATTCTGGAGCGGATTTGCGAGCCGGAGCGGGCCATTGTGTTTCGGGTGTCCTGGGTCGACGATCACGGCAAGGTGCAGGTCAATCGCGGTTTCCGCATCCAGATGAACAGCGCCATCGGTCCGTACAAGGGCGGGTTGCGTTTCCATCCATCCGTGAACCTCGGCGTGCTGAAGTTCCTCGCCTTCGAACAGACCTTCAAGAACTCCCTGACCTCGTTACCCATGGGCGGCGGCAAGGGGGGGGCGGACTTCGATCCGAAAGGCAAAAGCGACGCCGAAGTCATGCGTTTCTGCCAGGCCTTCATGAGCGAGCTGTACCGTCACATCGGCGCGGACGTTGACGTTCCCGCCGGTGATATTGGGGTTGGTGCGCGCGAGATCGGTTTCCTGTTCGGTCAGTACAAACGTCTGAGCAATCAGTTCACCAGCGTGCTCACCGGCAAGGGCCCAAGCTATGGCGGCAGCCTGATTCGCCCGGAGGCCACCGGTTTCGGCTGCGTGTACTTCGCCGAGGAAATGCTCAAGCGTCGCGGTGAAGCGGTCGAAGGCAAGCGCGTGGCGATCTCGGGTTCGGGCAACGTCGCGCAATACGCGGCGCGCAAGGTCATGGACCTGGGCGGCAAAGTGATTTCGCTGTCCGACTCCGAAGGCACGTTGTACTGCGAAAGCGGTTTGACCGAAGAACAGTGGCTGGCGGTGCTGGAACTGAAAAACGTCCAGCGCGGGCGCATCAGTGAACTGGCTGGCCGTTTTGGCCTGGAGTTCCTCGCCGGCCAGCATCCATGGTCTTTGAGCTGCGACATCGCGCTGCCGTGCGCCACGCAAAACGAACTGGACGCCGAGGCCGCCCGTACCTTACTGCGCAACGGCTGCATCTGTGTGGCGGAAGGGGCGAACATGCCGACCACGCTTGAGGCGGTGGACCTGTTCGTGGAAGCGGACATTTTGTTTGCGCCGGGCAAGGCATCCAACGCCGGTGGTGTGGCGGTGAGCGGGCTGGAGATGTCGCAAAACGCGATGCGCCTGCTGTGGACCGGTGGTGAAGTGGACAGCAAACTCCACGCGATCATGCAGTCGATCCACCATGCTTGCGTGCATTACGGCGAAGAGAACGGCCGGGTGAATTACGTCAAAGGCGCGAACATCGCCGGCTTCGTCAAAGTCGCCGACGCCATGCTCGCCCAGGGCGTGGTTTAAGCCGGGTCGATGCGGATGATCTCGATCGACTGATCGCCGGCCGGGCGTTGCCACAGCACCTCATCACCGAGGTGCGCCCCGAGCAACGCCCGGCCCAGCGGCGATCCCCAATTGATCAGGCCCACCGCTGCGTCGGCCTGGTCCTCACCGACCAGTTGCACGGTCTGCTCGGTGTTGTGTTCATCGGCGAAGGTCACGCGGCTACCGATCTGCACTTTCTGCGTTGAGTTGGCGGGCGTTACTACTTGAGCGCTTTGCAGGCGCTGGTTGAAGTAGCGCAAATCGCGCTCAAGGTCCGCCTGGCGCTGCTTGTCGGCCTGCTCACCTTTGGCCGATTGCTCGTTGAGCAGCTGTTGCAGCTCGGTGACTTTCGCCTGCAACTGGGCCAGGCCCGTGGGCGTGACGTAATTGGGTTGCGCGCTGACCTGCCGTTCGACGGGCTGATCGGCTTGCGCAGCGGCGTTATCTTCATTGACGAAGGCACGACTCATGGTTTTCTCCCGTTATAGGGTTTGGGCCATGGTCGCAGGCTTTTAGTTTCGAGGGATATCTGACAGCGACTTATTGCGAGCGATAGGCACGGGCGGCGCCTTGATCTTTTTGCTGCTGCCAGGCTTTGTCGCGATCGTCCCAATGTCCCAATGGTGGCTGCGGTAGTCCTCGCGGTCCTCGCTTTCGCGCATGGCCTGGCACTGGCGGAAACCATCGCTCCAACCCTCGGCGTACTGTTTGTCCTTGAGATAACGCGGGACGTTCTTGCGAAATTCACCGGTGATCGCCCCAGCGGCTTGCCGGCCACTGCTGCAACCGTCATCGAAACCATCGGCGAACGCCGGTGGATAACCCTTGGCGATCAAATCCTCGTGGGTCGTCTGGCAACCTGCGAGCAACAGCAACACACCCAACACACCTGCGCAACGCCACATCTCGTACTCCCGGGGCCGTTCAACGGCCTATAAGGGAAGTCTAGGGATGGATTCGTCAGGTATTCGTGAAAGGCCTGTGATTAATCCGTTGAGCACCACAAAACAAATGTGGGAGCGAGCCTGCTCGCGAAAGCGGTGGATCAGCCACCGTTGATGTCGACTGACACTGCGCATTCGCGAGCAGGCTCGCTCCCACAAGGGAATCGCGTTGCTGATGGATCAGTAGTGATACCACTTCACCTCAAGCATCACTTCATTCTCCGGCGAGGCCAGGTGGCTGAATTCGCGTTGGGCACTCAAGCGCAAACCGAGGTTGCGCGACAATTCCCACTGCTGATTCAGACTCACGCTACGGCGTACTTCGCCGTTGGTGAAGAAGTCGCCCTTGGCCTCCAGGCTGAAGTTGCCCAGCGGGTTTTTCCACAGCAGGCCGCTGTTGAAACCCGCCGCCGGGGCGATGAACCCGGCGAAGTCGTTGTTGTGCTCCACGCGCACCGTGCCCAGAGCAAAACCGAGCATGTCATCGCCCAGTTGCCAGGTGCCGCCACCGCCACCGTTGACGTGGCTGACCAGCGTTTCGTCGTCATGCTTGCCCGGTACGCGCTCCAGCCCACCGGTAACCTGCCACGAGAGCGGTTGCAGCAACGCGTTGCGCGGGGTCAGGGAGCGGATGGTTGCCAGGTCCAGTTGCTGGAACTGCCAGTGATTGCCTTCGTACTGGCGCAGTTTCATTTGCAGGATTTCGATCTGCGCACCGAGGGGGAAACTTTCGGCGTTGTCATTGAGGTCGTGATAGGCCATGCGCAGACCATATTCGCCAAAGGCTTTATCGCCCTGAGTACCGATGCCGGCTTGCCAGGTGCGGGACTCATGGCCGTCCTCGGGCAGGCCGGGGCGCGCGATATCCAGCTCCGGCGGCGGGTTCTGGTTGATCGCCCGCAGCAGCTCGAAAGAACGCTGCGCCCGCTGCGGGTCGCGCTCCTGACCGTTGGCGCGGTAGCGCTCCAGTCGGTAAGCCGCATCGATGATCAGCGCCTGACGGTCGCGGGGTTGTGCCTTGAATGCCGGCTCCTGCAATTGTTTCTGGTCAGCGCTGACCTTCAGCACCCAATCCTGTTCTTCGCCCGTCAGCGGCTCGGCGCGGCTCAGCAGTTCGCGCTCGCGAGAAGGACGATACTCGATGGACTCCACCAAGCCGGCTTCTTTCACGGCTTTGACGGTGTCGGTGGGAATCGCGGTCAGGGGGAATTGTTCGGTCAGGCGCAGGCTTGGACGCGCGACTTGCAGCAGTTCCAGCAGGCGATAGGAGCAGTTTTCGTCAAAGAAAAAATAGTCGAACTGGATCTGTTTCAGTTCCCAGACGTGCTCGACCATGCGCTCGGTTTCTTGCTGGGTCAGGTTCAGGCGGTATTCCCACAGGTCGCGGTTTTCGAGACTGCGGTATTCCGAGAGTTTTTCCTGATAGGGCACCAGTGCAAACAGCCCCGGATAGCCGCCCATCAAGCCTTTCCAGGCATACAGGATGCTGTTGTCCGAGCCTTCGATGTAGGCGCCGAAGTTGATGGCGTAACTGAGCAGGGCGGTTTGGTTGCTCTGCACGTCAGCCTGGTCGATGCGCAGCAGGGTGTGGCCGAACATCGAAGACGGACTGTTCAGGTAGGCCGCCGGGAAAATCATCACCGCGCTGTGAGGCGAAACGTCCTTGAACCATTTCGTGAACTCAGTGCAGTCCAGCGTCGGCAGATCGCTCAGGTTGAGCTGCGCCTTCAACCAGCGGGTGCGCGCGGGGTAGACGCATTGGGCATGTTGTTCGCCGGCACTGGCGGGGGCGTATAGCGCTTGTACGGTCGCGGCCAGTTCACGGTCGGGGTGTTCGTTGCCGTCGGGGGCGAGAAAGAATTTCTTGTCGCTGACATAGCTGCGCCAGCCGCCGAGCTTGGCGGTTTCATAGTGGCCCAGGGAAATCCAGAAGGGATCATTGGCCAGTTGCTGCAAACGTTGATTGTCGATGTGGGGCGCGGCAGACAGCGGGGCGCAGACACAGAGCGCCAGCCAGGCAAGGCGTTTGAGCATAGTGGGCAACTTAAGTCGAAAAAAAACAAAGACCCAAAGAGGGACAGGTCCAAAAAATAAAGCCCGCTCCCCGAAAGGCGCGGGCGTGTCGAGCTTAAGCTTGAGTCGCGTACTTGGCCAGACGAGGATCGGATTTCAGGACGGCCAGGGTGTTGGTATGCACATCGTCAGCGGTCACGTCAGCCTTGCTGAAGATTTGCTGGAAGTGCTCGTGAGTCACAGCAGCGAAATGCGCACGATCTTCCGGCGCCACGCCCAGTACCACGGCGTAAGTCGTCAGTGCTTCGCCCTGACCTTTAGCCATGTCTTCGGACAACTCGTTCATCATGCCATTCATGGCAATCCAGGATTTGCCGCCATAGGTCAGCGACGCATTGGTCGAGCAACCGTTGGTACCCGAGGTCATACCAAACGTTGCGTTGCCGGAAGTGCCGTTAGTGGTGGATGCCAGGAAGTGAGCCGGGGTGCCACGCTGACCTTCGAACAGCATGTTGCCCCAACCGCAATCCGGGCCGCCTGGCGCCTGAGCCATGGCGTTGATGGATACAGCGGTGAAGAGAGTACCGAGAAGAATCCGTTTCATAGCTTTGTTCTCTTTATGTGCATACCAATGGACAGGGGTCTGGCCCGATCTGGCGCCAGTGGGCCGGTTATTGTTCCAGCCGCGCAGTTTGGAGTTTAGGCACGTTCCAGGGGTTCCGTGATTTTTTGCAAAACATTCGTTGAAATCATTGATTTGCGCCCGTCCCGCCTGGGCGTGCCGGCTTGTCTATGCTTTGGCTTGAGGCGCGCCTTGCAAGTGGGGTGTGGGCAGCGCCAGAATGCCGCTATCTGCCCCGCCTGATGTAAGGAAGCCCGATGCCTGATCCTGTTGCTGCCAGCTTGCGTCTAGCGCCCGACGCGCTGACCCGTCCGTTTTCCGCTGAACAGTTCAGCTTCTCTACCACCAATGATCTGGAGCCCTTCCGCGGTGTGCTTGGCCAGGAACGTGCGGTCGAAGCCTTGCAGTTCGGTGTGGCCATGCCACGCCCCGGTTACAACGTATTCGTCATGGGCGAGCCCGGCACTGGCCGGTTTTCGTTCGTCAAACGCTACCTGAAGGCCGAAGGCAAACGCCTGCAGACCCCGGCGGACTGGGTCTACGTCAATAATTTCGACGATCCTCGCGAACCTCGCGCACTGGAATTGCCATCGGGCACGGCCGGTGCCTTCATCGATGACATCAACGGTTTGATCGACAACCTGCTGGCGACTTTTCCGGCCGTGTTCGAGCACCCGTCCTACCAGCAGAAGAAAAGCGCCATCGACCGCGCCTTCAACCAGCGTTACGACAAGGCGCTGGACGTGATCGAGCGCCTGGCACTCGAGAAAGACGTCGCGCTGTACCGCGACAGCAGCAACATCGCCTTCACCCCGATGGCTGACGGCAAGGCCGTGGACGAAGCAGAATTCGCCCAATTGCCGGAAGCCGATCGCGAGCGTTTCCACGACGACATTTCCTGGCTGGAAGAACGGCTGAACGAGGAACTCGCCAGCCTGCCGCAATGGAAGCGCGAGTCGAGCAATCTGCTGCGCCAGCTCAACGAAGAAACCATCACCCTGGCCTTGCAGCCGTTGCTGTCGCCGTTGTCGGAGAAGTATGCGGAAAACGCGGCGGTCTGCGGCTACCTGCAAGCCATGCAGGTGTATTTGCTGAAAACCGTGGTCGAACAACTGGTGGACGACAGCAAGACCGACGCCATCGCCCGCAAGCTGCTGGAAGAGCAATACGCCCCGAGCCTGGTGGTCGGCCATCCGCACAGCGGCGGTGCGCCGGTGGTCTTTGAACCGCACCCGACGTACGAAAACCTGTTCGGCCGCATCGAGTACACCACCGACCAGGGCGCGCTCTACACCACGTATCGCCAGTTGCGTCCGGGTGCGCTGCACCGCGCCAACGGCGGCTTCCTGATTCTGGAAGCAGAAAAAATGCTCAGCGAGCCGTTCGTGTGGGATGCGCTCAAACGCGCCCTGCAATCGCGCAAACTGAAAATGGAATCGCCGCTGGGCGAGATGGGCCGTTTCGCCACCGTGACCCTGACACCGCAACACATTCCGCTGCAGGTCAAAGTGGTGATCATCGGCGCGCGTCAGCTGTACTACACGCTGCAAGACCTCGATCCGGACTTCCAGGAGATGTTCCGGGTCCTGGTGGATTTCGACGAAGACATCCCGATGGTCGACGAGAGCCTGGAGCAGTTCGCCCAGTTGCTCAAAACCCGCACCTCCGAAGAAGGCATGGCGCCGCTGACGGCCGATGCGGTGGCGCGTCTGGCGACGTACAGCGCTCGTCTGGCGGAGCACCAGGGGCGTTTGTCGGCGCGGATCGGTGATCTGTTCCAGCTGGTCAGCGAGGCGGATTTCATTCGCCACCTGGCCGGTGACGAAATGACCGACGCCGGGCACATCGAGCGTGCGCTCAAGGCCAAGGCCACCCGTACCGGGCGCGTCTCGGCGCGGATTCTCGATGACATGCTCGCCGGCATTATCCTCATCGACACCGATGGCGCGGCGGTCGGCAAATGCAATGGGCTGACAGTGCTCGAAGTCGGCGACTCGGCCTTCGGTGTACCGGCGCGGATTTCCGCCACGGTTTATCCGGGCGGCAGCGGCATCGTCGACATCGAGCGCGAGGTCAACCTTGGCCAGCCGATTCACTCCAAGGGCGTGATGATCCTCACCGGGTACCTGGGCAGCCGTTACGCCCAGGAATTCCCGTTGGCGATTTCCGCGAGTATCGCCCTGGAGCAATCCTACGGTTACGTCGATGGCGATAGCGCGTCGTTGGGCGAGGCGTGCACCTTGATTTCGGCGTTGTCGAAAACGCCACTCAAGCAGTGCTTCGCGATCACCGGGTCGATCAACCAGTTCGGTGAAGTGCAGGCGGTGGGCGGGGTCAACGAAAAGATCGAAGGCTTCTTCCGTCTCTGCGAAGCGCGCGGGCTGACCGGTGAGCAGGGGGCGATCATTCCCCAGGCCAACGTGGCCACGCTGATGCTCGACGAGAAGGTGCTGACGGCGGTGCGCGCGGGGCAGTTCCATGTCTACGCGGTCCGCCAGGCCGATGAGGCGCTGAGCCTGTTGGTGGGCGAACCGGCCGGTGCGCCGGATGCCGATGGCCAGTTCCCTGAAGGCAGCGTCAACGCGCGGGTGGTGGAACGCCTGCGGGTCATCGCGGAAATGATCAGCGAGGAAGACCTCAAGGAAGCCGAGAGAGAGATGGCGCAGGAAGCGTTGGTGGAGACCAAACCGGCCTGACGCAAACCGCACTTGGGATCATGCAACGCCAATGTGGGAGCGGGCTTGCTCGCGAAAGCGGTTTTTCATTCAACAGAGATGTTGGTTGATGCACCGCCCTCGCGGGCAAGCCCGCTCCCACATTTTTATCGGTGCTGAACTCAAAAAGTGCCATCACTTTGGCGTCAATATTCACACAATGACCATTCGGCGCCTTCTGGTCTCACTTGACGTGCCAGTCAGACTTTTCTTCTATTATCAGCTCAAGGATATCGACAGTATCACTGGATCGAGACAGCCTTCCTGTGGGGGCTGAATACCGGATCTAACGAGGGTCGCCGCCATGTCGCGCAACCTCTGCCTCACCCGTCAATGCCTGGGTCTTGTGACCCGTATCGAATGCGCCATCCGCCCGTTGGCGGGGGATACGGGCATGTGGACCTTACTTTTCGCCGCCGGAATGGCTGGCGAGCAACCTTCGGCGATCAAGGCCCAGGGCCCGTTTCATGGCCCCTTCGTCGCTGAGTCGATTCTCGACACCATTGTTGAAAGCCTGACCCTGCACGGCTATGAACTGGCCGATGATCCGCAAATCTGGTGCCTGCATCTGCAAGCCCAGCTGCGGGAAATCAACGGTGGGCGTTACCGCAGCGCCACCTAGGCGCTGTCGAGCTGCTTATTGGTCAAGGCTGGACGTGTCAGCCTTGTCGAGTTTGACCTCGAATCCATATTGCACCGTGGCGAGGTCGGTTCGCTGGTACGTTTCCAGGCGGGTGGGTTGCCCGTAGAAGTAGTGCACGCTGAACAGTGCCGGGCCTTGCGCGCTCGCATCGTGACTGACCGACAGAATCTCCTTCAGGTAATTACCGCTGTCGTCCTTGGCGAAGAAACGCCAGTCCTGGGCGGGGAACAGCTTCGAATCCACCACCAGTGCATTGCCTTTGAGCTCCAGGCCTTTGGGTAGATGGTGGGCATCGATGGTTTGCTTATCGACCAAGGCCAGGAACATCGGCATGGAGCCTATCGCGTAAGCCGGCGTTTCCGGAAACAGGTTCAAATCGTAGGTGATGGTGCCGCGCAAGGGATCGACCTGGTACGCCTCTGGCGGCAACTCGATCGGCTCGTCGCGTTTACCGCTGCTGTCTTCGGTAAAGAAACTGACCGGGCTTTCGCCGGGGTTGAAGGATGTTCCAAGCAATTCATCATTGAAGCTCTTGGGGTGAACGAACTCGATTTGTGCAGCGCTAGGGTCTTCGACCGACTGACTGATAGTGACGCTTTTTTTCAGCTGTTCCTCGCCCAACGTCGCACCCTTGAGCCAGGTCGGGGCCTGGTCGTCATACACCACCACCGGCAACGCCAAAGGCTGGATGGATTTTTCCGTGGTGTTGCGATCGAAACGGCGTACCGGCAGGTTCAGGTCCTTGCGGGTCACCGTGGCCGCCGAAAAATCCAGCACGCTGACTTCGACGGTTTCGATCGGTCCGTTGAAGTAGACCTTGGAATAATGACGGGTCTGTTGCTTTTCAAACGCTTGCTGTTCGTCATTCAGCTGTTTTTCAAACGTTTCGCTCCAGGCCTTTTGCTGCTGCATTTTCGTCAGTTGTTTTTGATAGAAGGCAATTTGTGCAGCGGTTTCATTGATCGAGCCTGAGCGCGAGAGAAACTGCCCGGTGGTGTCCCTGGCCTGCACGATCAGCGGGTTCAGCGGCGTGTCGCCGACCTCGGGGGCCAGCGGCGCGCTGTTGTTGAATTCGATTTCGGCGTAGTTGTTTTCAAGTTTCAGCAAGGTGACGCTGAGGTTGTCGTTGGTGCGGGTCTGGCCGACGTCTTTTTTCGTCAGGTCGAAGCTGTAGAGCCGGCGCGGCGCAATGACTTCCACTTTGCCTTGCAGGCTCACCGGTTGTGGCTGGTTCTTGTTTTCCACGTCCAGGCCATCGATGAAGGGGTAGGTCACTGTCAGGTCATCGGGGTTGGTCAGGTTGGAGCTCGACGGGCTCAGCTGGATACCAGGGTCGGTTTCCGACCATTCCGGCTGAAACGCGATGACGCGTTTGTTGCTCAGCGTGACCGATTGCCATTCCAGGCCATGGGGAAAGAGAAACGCGGCCGGAATATTGAAATTGAAAGGGAACACCGGTTGCAGGTCCGTCAGGTAGTCGGAGCTGGAATCCTTGTGCAAAACGAACAGGCCGTTGATGTACGTATCGACCAGGGCCTGTGGCGTGGGGTAGTGTTTGAGCACGGCGAGTGCATCTTCGCCGTATTCGGTTTCCACCGGTTTGCTGTCGAGCTTGAGTTGCGCCCGTTCAAGCAACAGCAGTGAACCACCGAGTTCGGCGACCGCATCCTTGAGTTTCGGATCCTCAATCGCATCCAGAGACTTCTCGAACTGCGCGGTCTTTTCCTCGAGGCTGACCTGGCGCTTTTCATCGCTGGGCGAGCAGCCGATCATCAGCAGCGCCAGGCAAAGCCCGGCCCTCGTTAAAGGCAATCGCACATCCATTTTCCCGTCTTCCTGTCCGATGTCGCTGAGCTGTCAATGGTTTGGACACTAGCAGAAAAACCTTGTCACACACGCGCAGGTGGCGGATTTCTCGACGGTTTCTGGCCGGCTTCTGGGTATAGACCGGTGGCTGGTATACTCGCGGCCATTTCATCCCCACGTGTGAGATTCAATGGAACGCTTTATCGAAAATGCAATGTACGCCTCCCGTTGGCTACTGGCGCCGATCTACTTCGGCCTGTCCCTTGGCCTGCTGGCCCTGGCGCTGAAATTCTTCCAGGAAGTCTTCCACGTCATCCCCAACGTGTTCTCGATGGCCGAATCGGACCTGATCCTGGTGCTGCTGTCGCTGATCGACATGGCGCTGGTCGGCGGTTTGCTGGTGATGGTGATGATTTCCGGTTACGAGAACTTCGTGTCCCAACTGGACATCGACGACGACAAGGAAAAGCTCAACTGGCTGGGTACCATGGATTCGTCTTCGTTGAAGATGAAAGTGGCCGCCTCCATCGTGGCGATCTCGTCGATTCACCTGCTGCGGATTTTCATGGACGCCAAGAACGTCGATCCCGAGCATTTGAAGTGGTACGTGATCATCCACATGACCTTCGTGATCTCGGCGTTTGCCATGGGTTACCTGGATAAGCTGACCAAGCACTGATCCGAGCGATCTCCCGATCTCCGGTAGGAGCGAGGCTTGCCCGCGAAGGCGGCGTGACAGACAACACTTTTGTCGTCTGACACGGCCTCTTCGCGGGCAAGCCTCGCTCCTACAGGTGGGGTGAAACAGACGGGCGGTGTGGTTTTTGGCTTGTGCTTTGAGGCATCAAGGCATATGCCTGTAAGGGTCTTGGCTCGCCACTGTTTGAGGTGCGTTCATGAACCTGCAAGAGTTGAATGCCTATGCCATCGCCGGGAAGGTCGATGAGCTGAACCTGATCTCGATGGAAGGCGGGATCTACCTGCTGGAGGCGCGCATGCATGGCGCGGCGTATCCGTTGAGTGATGCCCACGGCCAGATGTTTCATGTGCGCTCTGTCGAGCATGCGCGTGAAGTGCTTCACGCCTGTCCCAGCGTACCGTTCAACCTTGTGCACACCTCGGTTCATGATGAAATGTGTGGCCTCGGCGAAAATACCGAGGAAAGCCTGAAGGTGCCGATTGCCTTCCGTTCTGTGTGGCAGCGCTGACGCCCCTGATCAACGCGATGGCATCTGTGCTAGTCTGCTGGCCCTTTTGGTTCCGGGCGCTCCGGGACGCGCTGTGCACGCACGGCAAGTTCCTGGGCCGTCCGCACAGCGGAGCAGTGTCATGTCCGAAGTAAATCTGTCCACCGACGAAACCCGCGTCAGCTACGGCATTGGCCGTCAGTTGGGCGACCAGCTGCGCGACAACCCGCCACCGGGCGTTAGCCTGGACGCGATCCTGGCTGGCCTGACCGACGCCTTCGCTGGCAAGGAAAGCCGTGTAGGTCAGGAAGAAATGTCCGCAAGCTTCAAAGTCATTCGCGAAATCATGCAGGCCGAAGCTGCAGCGAAAGCTGAAGCCGCTGCTGGCGAAGGCCTGGCGTTCCTGGCTGAAAACGCCAAGCGTGATGGCATCACCACCCTGGCTTCCGGCCTGCAATTCGAAGTGCTGACTCAGGGTGAAGGCGCCAAGCCAACCCGTGAAGACCAAGTGCGCACTCACTACCACGGCACACTGATCGACGGCACTGTCTTCGACAGCTCCTACGAGCGTGGCCAGCCTGCAGAATTCCCGGTTGGCGGCGTGATCCCTGGCTGGACCGAAGCCCTGCAACTGATGAACGCCGGCAGCAAATGGCGTCTGTACGTGCCGAGCGAACTGGCTTACGGCGCTCAAGGCGTTGGCAGCATTCCGCCGCACAGCGTACTGGTATTCGACGTCGAACTGCTCGACGTTCTGTAATCCCAGGCCTGTCCCTGTGGCAGGCTAATGTGGGAGCCAGCCTGCTGGCGATGGGGTCGACCGGGTTTTATTCAGGACCGAGTTGACACCATCGCCAGCAGGCTGGCTCCCACAGTTTTGTCGCACGGCTCATATTTCGATCTTGTGCTGCAGTTCATTCGTCGGGCGCAATGCCCGGGCATAGCAGAACAGAAACAGATTGCGCACCAGTTCCTTGAGCACCACCGGCTCGCTGGAACTCAGGCCGTTGACGTCCAGATCACCCTGATCCTGCAACTCGTTTAAGGCTTCTTCTTCAAGCACCGCACAGACTTCCCCGGTTTCCCGATGCAGGATCCTGAGGTAAGGGTGTGGGCGGTCCAGCCAGGCATCGATCAAATAAGTCATGGTTCTCATCTCCATTGATGGGTTTCAATGAGAATAATTCTTATTCATTAAATAGCAAGGATCTATTGGTGGTTTGTGTTTTTTTCAGGGTAAAGATTGCGTAAGGTCAAAACGGCTGGCGTTTGGCTACTGCGAGGGATTGCTGGGCGGAGCAGGAGAGGGTGAAGCACCATCCCACGCCGGGCGCAGGATGGAGTACAGCAGGCTCAGACTTTTCTGACGAACTCGGATTTGAGCTTCATCGGGCCAATGCCGTCGATCTTGCAGTCGATGTCGTGATCGCCATCGCACAGGCGGATGTTCTTGACCTTGGTGCCGACCTTGACCACCAGCGACGTGCCCTTGACCTTGAGGTCCTTGATCACGGTGATGGTATCGCCGTCCTGCAGGACATTGCCCACCGAATCCTTTTTCACGGTGTCATCCGACGCTGCTTCGGCTTCGCCGCTGGCGGACCACTCGTGGGCGCACTCAGGGCAGATCAGCTGGGCGCCGTCTTCATAGGTGTATTCGGAATTGCATTTTGGGCAGGGTGGCAACGTGCTCACTAAAGCTCCTTGGATTGAGGATCGCTAAAAGTCGCACATTATATAGGGTTTTAGGCGGGGGAGGGCGACGCATGATTTGTAAGAGCGAGGCTTGCCCGCGAAGGCGATCTGCCAGTCGACATCAATTTGACTGACAATCGCCTTCGCGGGCACGCCTCGCTCCTACAGAAGCTCGCTTAGTGCGTGCGGGCGACCGCAAACTCGCTCAGCTCGACCAGTGCGTCGCGGTACTCGCTGGCTGGCAGCGCGTCGAGGCATTTGATCGCACGGGCCACATAGTCGCGGGCCAGTTTCGCGGTGTAATCCAGCGAGCCCGAGGCTTCCACGGCTTCGCGGATGCTTTCCAGGTCTTCGATACCGCCTTTCTGGATGGCCTTGCGCACCAGTGCAGCCTGCTCCGGCGTACCTTCGCGCATGGTGTAGATCAGCGGCAGGGTCGGCTTGCCTTCGGCCAGGTCGTCACCGACGTTCTTGCCCAGGGTTTCGGCATCGCCACGGTAATCCAGCAGGTCGTCGACCAGTTGGAACGCCACGCCCAGGTGATCGCCGAACGTACGCAGCGCTTCGCTTTGCTCCGGCGAGGCACCGGCCAAAGCGGCGGCGCTGTGGGTCGAGGCTTCGAAAAGCATCGCGGTCTTGCCGCGGATGACTTCCATGTAGGTTTCTTCGGTAGTGCTGGCGTCGCGAACCTTCGACAGTTGCAACACTTCGCCTTCGGCGATAATGCGCGTGGCTTGCGAAAGGATCTTCATCACCGGCATGGAGCCCAGTTCGACCATCATTTCGAAAGAGCGCGAATACAGGAAGTCGCCTACCAGTACGCTCGGGGCGTTGCCCCACATGGCGTTGGCGGTCGAGCGGCCACGGCGCATGCCGGACATGTCGACCACGTCGTCATGCAGCAGGGTGGCGGTGTGCAGGAACTCGATGGTCGCGGCCAGCAGGCGCAGGTCATCGCCTTCGCGGCCCAGCGCCTTGCCACACAGCAACACTAATAAGGGACGCAGGCGTTTACCGCCGGCCGAGGTAATGTAATCGCCGATTTTCGATACCAGCGGCACTCGGGAAGTCAGCTGCTTCTTGATGATGCCGTCGACGGCGCTAAAATCGTCCGCCACCGCGCGGTAGAAAGCTTGGGGTTGCATCAGCGACAGTTGCTCCAGAAGGGTTGCGCGGCATGCTAGGACCCACGTCGACGGGTGTCAAGGCGCGATGGACGGCCTCTTGCATCGCTCAAGCAGCTTGCGTACAATCGCGCACCCTGAACTTCCTGGGCAGCACCTGCCTTACGCAATTGCAAAAAGGCCTTCCAGCCTTATGCAGCCATGCCAGCCAATACCTCTTCTTATAAAGAGCTGGGTGAGCAGGATTATCGGAGAAATACCATGTCGTACGCAGTAATTGTTACTGGTGGCAAGCAATACAAGGTCGCCCCGGGTGAATACCTGAAGATCGAAAAACTGGAAATCGCTACCGGCGAATCCGTTACTTTTGATCGCGTTCTGTTGGTCGCCAATGGCGATGACGTGAACATCGGCGCTCCAGTTGTTGCTGGCGCTACCGTTGTGGCTGAAGTGATCTCCCAAGGTCGTCACGATAAAGTCCGCATCATCAAGTTCCGTCGTCGTAAGCACCACATGAAGCGTATGGGCCACCGCCAGTGGTACACCGAGATCAAAATCACCGGTATTCAGGCTTAATTTCAGCCTAATTCCTCACTAGGAGAATTGACTCATGGCACACAAAAAAGCTGGTGGTAGTACCCGTAACGGTCGCGACTCAGAAGCTAAACGCCTTGGCGTGAAGATGTATGGCGGCCAGGCTATCATTCCGGGCAACATCATCGTGCGTCAGCGCGGCACCCAATTCCACGCCGGTTACGGTGTTGGCATGGGTAAAGATCACACTCTGTTCGCTAAAATCGACGGCGTGATCAAGTTCGAAGTAAAAGGCGCTTTCAACCGCCGTTACGTGAGCATTGTCCCGAAGACTGAAGTCGTCGCGGCATAATTACGTAGTTGCTGGAAAAGCCCTGTCTCGCGACGGGGCTTTTTCGTTTGTGGGGTGAGTCTCTTGCAAAGCTGTTTGTAATGGGCTCCAGCGCTGGATTTGCGGTCGTTGATTGAGGTCGCTGCGCTCATTTTTGCAAGAGTCTTATGTCTAGATTTTTTCGGCTCGTCCGTATGACGAGAGGCGTTTTGTTATGAAGTTTGTTGATGAAGTATCGATTCGAGTAAAGGCCGGTGACGGCGGCAACGGTTGCATGAGCTTCCGTCGCGAAAAGTTTATTGAGAACGGCGGCCCGAACGGCGGTGACGGTGGTGACGGCGGCTCGGTCTACATGATCGCCGACGAAAACCTCAACACCCTGGTGGATTACCGTTACACCCGGCACTTTGATGCCGAGCGTGGTTCCAACGGCGGCAGCACCGACTGCACCGGCAAAAAAGGTGAAGAGCTGGTGCTGCGCGTTCCGGTCGGCACGACAGTGATCGACTCCGCCACACAGGAAGTCATCGGTGACCTGACCAAGGCCGGTCAAAAGCTGTTGGTGGCCCATGGTGGCTGGCACGGTCTGGGCAACACCCGTTTCAAATCCAGTACCAACCGCGCTCCGCGTCAGACCACTCCGGGTAAGCCGGGTGAGGCGCGTGACCTCAAGCTGGAAATGAAGGTGTTGGCTGACGTCGGTCTGCTGGGCTTGCCGAACGCCGGTAAAAGTACCTTTATCCGTTCCGTTTCGGCCGCCAAGCCGAAAGTCGCCGACTACCCGTTCACCACGCTGGTGCCGAACCTGGGTGTGGTCAGCGTCGATCGCTGGAAAAGCTTCGTGGTCGCGGACATTCCGGGCCTGATCGAAGGCGCTTCCGATGGCGCGGGCCTGGGGATTCGCTTCCTCAAGCACTTGTCGCGTACTCGCCTGCTGTTGCACCTCGTGGACATGGCGCCGCTGGATGACGCCAGCGCTCCGGATGCGGCTGAAGTGATCGTCAGCGAACTGACCAAGTTCAGCCCGTCCCTGGCTGAGCGTGATCGTTGGCTGGTGCTGAACAAGTGCGACCAGATCCTTGAAGAAGAGCACGATGCTCGCGTCAAGGAAATCGTTGATCGCCTGGAATGGACCGGTCCGGTCTACGTGATCTCGGCCATCTCCAAGCTCGGCACCGAGCGTCTGTGTCACGACATCATGCGTTACATGGAAGATCGTGCTGACCGTCTGGCTAACGACCCGGCTTACAAGGAAGAGCTTGCCGATCTCGATCAGCGCATCGAAGACGAAGCCCGTGCCCAGTTGCAGGCCCTGGATGACCAGCGTGCCCTGCGCCGTAGCGGCGTGAAGTCGGTCCATGACATCGGCGACGATGATTGGGACGAAGAAGATGTGGATGACGAAGACGGTCCGGAAATCATTTACGTGCGTGACTGATTCGTTGCGATAAACTTAAGCGCCGCTCACTAGAGCGGCGTTTTAGTATCTGGAAATCGATCGTTGGTCACGAATAACCACGATTAACGTCACGGGCAGTGCCAGGTCGTGCTGCCCTCAAGCTAAGGTTGAAGATGATGCGGAGCAAGGTGACAGGTGCGCAGCGTTGGGTCGTGAAGATCGGCAGCGCTTTGCTGACGGCGGACGGCAAGGGCCTGGATCGCGCGGCAATGGGTGTCTGGGTCGAACAGATGGTGGCCTTGCATGAGGCGGGCGTCGAGTTGGTGCTGGTGTCCTCCGGGGCGGTAGCGGCCGGCATGAGCCGTCTGGGCTGGACCGCACGACCCAGTGCAATGCACGAGCTCCAGGCTGCTGCTGCCATCGGCCAGATGGGCCTGGTGCAAGCCTGGGAGTCGAGCTTCGCCGAGCATGGCCGGCACACCGCGCAGATTCTCCTGACTCACGATGACTTGTCCGACCGCAAGCGCTACCTGAATGCGCGCAGCACCTTGCGCGCGTTGGTTGAGCTGAAAGTGATCCCGGTGATCAACGAAAACGACACCGTGGTCACCGATGAAATCCGTTTCGGCGACAACGATACGCTGGCTGCGCTGGTGGCCAACCTGGTCGAGGCTGACTTGCTGGTGATCCTCACCGATCGCGACGGCATGTTCGACGCCGACCCGCGCAATAACCCGAATGCCAACCTGATTTACGAAGCGCGTGCCGATGATCCGGCGCTGGATGCAGTGGCGGGCGGTACCGGTGGTGCGTTGGGTCGTGGCGGCATGCAGACCAAATTGCGTGCTGCGCGTCTGGCGGCCCGTTCCGGCGCCCATACGATCATCGTTGGCGGGCGCATTGAGCGTGTGCTGGATCGCCTCAAGGCGGGCGAGCGCATCGGCACCTTGCTCTCGCCGGAGCGCGGCCTGTTGGCGGCGCGCAAGCAGTGGCTGGCCGGGCATCTGCAAACCCGTGGCACCCTGGTGCTGGACGCCGGTGCAGTGACTGCATTGTCCAAGGGCAACAAAAGTTTGCTGCCGGTGGGGGTCAAATTGGTCCAAGGCAGTTTCCGTCGTGGCGAAATGGTCGTGTGCGTGGCACCGGACGGGCGTGAAATCGCCCGAGGCCTGGCCAACTACAGCGCTCTGGAAGCACAAAAAATCATCGGTCAGTCGTCTGAGGCGATTGTCGGTCTGTTGGGTTACATGGCTGAGCCTGAACTGGTTCACCGCGATAACCTGATTCTGGTCTGAAGGAATATCTGAATGCGCGTGGCAAAGGGAATATTGGGGCTGCTGTTGGCGATGCCGCTGCTGGCTTCGGCTGAGGAGATTGGCCAGGTATCGACGGTGTTCAAGTTCGTCGGGCCGAATGACCGTATCGTCGTAGAGGCGTTTGATGATCCGAAGGTTGAAGGCGTGACCTGCTACCTGTCGCGCGCCAAGACCGGTGGTGTGAAGGGTGGTCTGGGCTTGGCCGAAGATCGTGCCGAGGCGTCCATTGCTTGCCGCCAGGTCGGTCCGATCAGCTTCAAGGGTGAGCTGAAGGATGGCGACGAGGTGTTCAAGGAGCGCACGTCGCTGGTATTCAAGACCATGCAGGTGGTGCGGTTCCTCGACAAGAAGCGTAATACGCTGGTGTATCTGGTCTACAGCGATCGTCTGATCGAGGGCAGTCCGCAGAATGCGGTAACGGCAATCCCGATTCTGCCGTGGGCGCACGCCCAGTAATCTGACAAAGATCCAAACTGTGGGAGCGAGCCTGCTCGCGAAGCGGTGTATCAGTCAGCATCGATGGTGACTGACACGCCCTTTTCGCGAGCAGGCTCACTCCCACATTTTTTGCGTCGCCTGTTAAATCGCAGGCAATAAAAAACCGACCCTGAGGTCGGTTTTTTAACAAGCTTATCGCTTAGGCGGCAACAGCAAGGTTCAGAGCCTTGACGTGACCGTTCAGGCGGCTCTTATGACGAGCTGCCTTGTTCTTGTGGATGATGCCTTTATCGGCCATACGGTCGATAACTGGCACAGCCAGAACGTAAGCTGCTTGAGCTTTTTCAGCGTCTTTTGCGTCAATGGCTTTAACTACATTCTTGATGTAGGTACGAACCATGGAACGCAGGCTGGCGTTGTGGCTGCGACGCTTCTCAGCCTGTTTTGCACGTTTTTTGGCGGAAGGTGTGTTGGCCACCGTCGAGCTCCTCGAAAGACTTTTTAGGAAATAGCAAACAAAATAGGCCGCGAATCATGCCGATGAGTTGATGTCTTGTCAAGGGCGGTTGAGACGTTCCGCTAAGTGGTAGGTATAAAGAGGCGGGATATTTATTTCCGGCGCTTGACCTGTAAACTCGCGAGCTTTGGCTCTGTGCTGCTGCGGCGCGGAGTATCGCATAAGTGGGCGCTTTGTTCGCCTGCTGTTTATCGACAGGCACAAACTCTTTCAATGAATCTGCTCAAATCGTTGGCCGCCGTCAGCTCTATCACGATGCTTTCCCGGATTCTGGGGTTCGTCCGTGACACGCTCATCGCACGTGCATTTGGCGCAGGGATGGCGACCGACGCCTTCTTTATCGCCTTCAAACTGCCCAATCTGCTGCGGCGAATCTTCGCCGAGGGCGCATTTTCCCAGGCCTTCGTGCCGATTCTTGCCGAATACAAGAACCAGAAGGGCGAGGAGGCGACGCGAACGTTCATTGCCTACGTCTCGGGTTTGCTGACGCTGGTGCTGGCGTTGGTCACGGCGCTGGGCATGATCGCCGCGCCGTGGGTGATATGGGCCACCGCGCCGGGCTTCACCGACACGCCGGAAAAATTCGAGCTGACAGCCAGTCTGCTGCGGGTGACCTTCCCTTATATTTTGCTGATCTCCCTGTCTTCACTCGCCGGTGCGATCCTCAATACCTACAACCGGTTTTCGGTGCCGGCCTTCGTCCCGACTTTACTTAACGTCAGCATGATCATTTTCTCGGTGTTTCTGACACCGTACTTCGATCCGCCGGTGATGGCCCTTGGCTGGGCGGTTCTGGTGGGTGGTCTGGCGCAATTGCTCTATCAGCTGCCGCACCTGAAAAAAATCGGCATGCTGGTGCTGCCACGCCTGAATTTGCGCGATAGTGGCGTCTGGCGGGTAATGAAGCAGATGCTGCCGGCGATTCTCGGCGTTTCGGTGAGCCAGATTTCCCTGATCATCAACACCATTTTTGCCTCGTTTCTGGTTGCCGGTTCAGTGTCCTGGATGTATTACGCCGACCGCTTGATGGAATTGCCCTCCGGCGTGCTGGGTGTGGCATTGGGCACCATCCTGCTGCCGACCCTGGCCAAGACCTACGCCAGCAACGATCGACACGAGTACTCGCGGATTCTCGATTGGGGCCTGCGTCTGTGTTTCATGCTGGTGCTGCCGTGCTCACTGGCGCTGGGGATTCTGGCCGAGCCGCTGACGGTTTCGCTGTTCCAGTACGGCCAGTTCAGTGCGTTTGATGCGTCCATGACCCAGCGAGCGTTGATCGCTTATTCAGTCGGTTTGCTCGGGATTATCGTGATCAAAGTGCTGGCGCCGGGCTTTTATGCGCAACAAAACATTCGTACGCCGGTAAAAATCGCGATTTTCACACTGGTCTGCACGCAATTGTTCAACCTGGTGCTGATCGGTCCGCTGGCTCACGCGGGCCTGGCCCTGGCCATTAGCGCGGGTGCCTGCCTGAATGCCGGGCTGCTGTTCTATCAACTGCGCAAGCAGCAGATGTACCAGCCGCAACCGGGTTGGGCGAAGTTTGGCGCCAAGCTGGTCGTCGCGGTCGTCGTCATGTCCGCGGTATTGCTGGCCGGAATGCATTTTATGCCGGCCTGGGATCAGGGCCATATGCTCGAGCGGTTCCTGCGTCTGGGGGCTCTGGTGGCGGCTGGTGTCGTGTCTTATTTCGGTATGTTGCTGTTGATGGGCTTCCGTTTGCGCGACTTCAATCGCAAAGCGTTAAGCTGAGGTCCAGACCTCGATAAACACGGGCGGGCTGGCGGTTTTGTCGGCTCGATCACTTTGGGTTACGGTGTTGCCTGTCGTCGGCCGCCGGGTGTGGTTATAATCGACCACTTTATGAGCAAGAAGCGCGTTATGCAGCTGGTTCGAGGCCTCCACAATCTGCGCCCCCAGCATCGGGGCTGTGTCGCCACTATTGGCAACTTTGACGGTGTTCACCGTGGCCACCAGGCTATCCTGGCGAGGCTGCGTGAACGTGCAATCGAGTTGGGCGTGCCCAGCTGCGTGGTGATTTTCGAGCCGCAGCCCCGGGAGTTTTTTGCCCCCGACACGGCGCCGGCTCGTCTGGCCCGTTTGCGAGACAAATTGCAGCTGCTGGCCGAGGAAGGTGTCGACCGGGTCCTGTGCCTGGCCTTCAACCAACGCTTGAGCAAGCTCAGCGCCGCCGAATTCGTCGATACGATTCTGGTGGACGGCCTCGGCGTGCAGCACCTGGAGGTCGGTGACGACTTCCGGTTCGGTTGTGACCGGATAGGGGATTTCGATTTCCTGCAACAGGCCGGCGTCCACCAGGGCTTTACCGTCGAGGCGGCGCAAACCGTTGAACTGGACGGTATTCGCGTCAGCAGCACCCAGGTCCGCAATGCCCTGGCCGCTGCCGATTTTGCCTTGGCCGAACGCTTGCTCGGTCGTCCGTTCCGAATTGCAGGGCGCGTCCTGCATGGTCAGAAGCTGGCGCGCCAACTGGGCACGCCAACCGCCAATATACAACTCAAGCGTCGTCGCGTGCCGTTGTCCGGGGTTTACCTGGTCAACGTCGACATCGACGGCAAGACCTGGCCAGGCGTCGCCAATATCGGCGTGCGGCCAACGGTCCAAGGTGATGGCAAAGCCCACCTGGAAGTGCACCTTTTAGATTTTGCCGGCGATCTGTATGACCGGCGTTTGACGGTGGTTTTCCACCACAAGCTGCGTGAAGAGCAGCGTTTCGCCTCTCTGGAGGCGCTTAAGACGGCGATCAATGCGGATGTTGCCGCCGCCCGTGCCCTGTCGCACCTAGCGCCAATCGCTAATGAAGAGCCTTAAATGACCGACTATAAAGCCACGCTAAACCTTCCGGACACCGCCTTCCCAATGAAGGCCGGCCTGCCTCAGCGCGAACCGCAGATTCTGCAGCGCTGGGACAGCATTGGCCTGTACGGTAAGTTGCGCGAGATTGGCAAGGATCGTCCGAAGTTCGTACTGCACGACGGTCCTCCGTACGCCAACGGCACGATTCACATCGGTCATGCGCTGAACAAGATTCTCAAGGACATGATCATCCGCTCGAAGACCCTGTCGGGTTTCGACGCACCTTATGTGCCGGGCTGGGACTGCCACGGTCTGCCGATCGAGCACAAAGTCGAAGTGACCCACGGCAAGAACCTGGGCGCGGACAAGACCCGCGAACTGTGCCGTGCCTACGCGACCGAGCAGATCGAAGGCCAGAAGTCCGAATTCATCCGTCTGGGCGTGTTGGGCGATTTCGCCAACCCGTACAAGACCATGGACTTCAAAAACGAGGCCGGTGAAATCCGTGCCTTGGCCGAAATCGTCAAGGGCGGTTTCGTGTTCAAGGGCCTGAAGCCTGTGAACTGGTGCTTCGACTGCGGTTCGGCCCTGGCTGAAGCGGAAGTCGAGTACGAAAACAAAAAGTCCTCGACCATCGACGTCGCGTTCCCGATTGCCGATGAAGCCAAGCTGGCTGCCGCTTTCGGTCTTGCGTCGCTGGCCAAGCCGGCTTCGATCGTGATCTGGACCACCACCCCGTGGACCATTCCGGCGAACCAGGCGCTGAACGTTCACCCGGAATTCAACTACGCCCTGGTCGACGTCGGCGACAAGTTGCTGGTGCTGGCTGAAGAGCTGGTCGAGTCGTGCCTGGCCCGTTACAGCCTGGAAGGTTCGGTCATCGCGACCACCACCGGTAAAGCACTGGAACTGATCAACTTCCGTCACCCGTTCTACGATCGCCTGTCGCCGGTTTACCTGGCCGACTACGTCGAACTGGGCGCTGGCACCGGCGTGGTTCACTCCTCGCCGGCCTACGGCGTAGACGACTTCGTGACCTGCAAGAAGTACGGCATGGTCAACGATGACATCATCAATCCGGTGCAAAGCAACGGCGTTTACGTTACGTCGCTGGAGTTCTTCGGCGGCCAGTTCATCTGGAAAGCCAACCCGGCCATCGTCGACAAACTGACCGAAGTCGGTGCGCTGCTGCACACCAGCATCATTGAACACAGCTACATGCACTGCTGGCGGCACAAGACCCCGCTGATCTACCGCGCCACCGCGCAGTGGTTCATCGGCATGGACAAACAGCCTGAGACCGGCGAAACCCTGCGCAAGCGGGCGATCAAAGCCATCGAAGACACCAAGTTCGTCCCGGCCTGGGGCCAGGCGCGCCTGCACTCGATGATCGCCAACCGCCCGGACTGGTGCATCTCCCGCCAGCGCAACTGGGGCGTGCCGATCCCGTTTTTCCTGAACAAGGAAAGCGGCGAGCTGCACCCGCGCACTGCTGAACTGATGGAAGAAGTCGCCAAGCGCGTCGAAGTCGAAGGCATCGAAGCCTGGTTCAAGATGGACGCTGCCGAGTTGCTCGGTGATGAAGCGCCGCAGTACGACAAGATCAGCGACACCCTGGACGTCTGGTTCGATTCGGGCACCACGCACTGGCACGTCCTGCGCGGTTCGCACCCGATGGGCCACGAGACCGGCCCACGCGCCGACCTGTACCTGGAAGGTTCGGACCAACACCGTGGCTGGTTCCACTCGTCGCTGCTGACCGGTTGCGCCATCGACAACCACGCGCCGTACCGCGAGTTGCTGACCCACGGCTTCACCGTCGACGAGTCCGGCCGCAAGATGTCCAAGTCCTTGGGCAACGTGATCGCGCCGCAAAAAGTCAACGACACCTTGGGCGCCGACATCATGCGTCTGTGGGTGGCTTCCACCGATTACTCGGGTGAAATGGCAGTTTCCGAGCAGATCCTGCAACGCAGTGCGGACGCCTACCGGCGTATCCGTAACACCGCGCGCTTCCTGCTCTCCAACCTGACCGGCTTCAACCCGGCCACCGACATCCTGCCGGCCGAAGAAATGCTCGCGTTGGACCGTTGGGCCGTGGATCGTACCCTGTTGCTGCAACGCGAGTTGCAAGAGCACTACGGCGAATACCGCTTCTGGAACGTCTACTCCAAAATCCACAACTTCTGCGTGCAGGAGCTGGGCGGTTTCTACCTCGACATCATCAAGGACCGTCAGTACACCACTGGCGCCAACAGCAAGGCTCGCCGTTCGGCGCAAACCGCGCTGTACCACATCAGTGAAGCGCTGGTGCGCTGGATCGCGCCGATCCTCGCATTCACCGCCGATGAACTGTGGGAATACCTGCCGGGCGAGCGTAACGAATCGGTCATGCTCAACACCTGGTACGAAGGCCTGAGCGAGCTGCCGGAAGGCGTCAAGCTGGACCGCGCCTACTGGGAGCGGATCATGGCGGTGAAGGTCGCGGTCAACAAGGAAATGGAAATCCAGCGCGCGGCCAAGGCCGTCGGTGGCAACCTGCAAGCCGAAGTGACGCTGTTCGCCGAAGAGTCGCTGAGCGCCGACCTGGCCAAGCTGAGCAACGAACTGCGCTTCGTGCTGATCACCTCGACCGCTACCGTTGCACCGTTCGTGCAGGCGCCGGCCGATGCCGTGGTCACCGAAGTCAGCGGTTTGAAGCTGCAAATCGTCAAGTCGGCCTTTCCTAAGTGCGCCCGTTGCTGGCACTGCCGTGAAGACGTCGGTGTGAACCCGGAGCATCCGGAAATTTGCGGTCGTTGCGTCGACAACATCAGCGGCACGGGCGAGGTTCGTCACTATGCCTAATGCGGCTGGCCGTTTCGGACGGCTGAGCTGGCTCTGGTTGAGTTTGCTGGTCCTGGTCATCGACCAGGCCAGCAAGTTCTACTTCGAAGGCAAGCTCACGATGTACCAGCAGATTGTGGTCATCCCTGATTACTTCAGCTGGACACTCGCCTACAACACCGGCGCGGCGTTCAGCTTCCTGGCCGACAGCTCCGGCTGGCAGCGCTGGTTGTTTGCCCTGATCGCCGTGGCGGTGAGTGCGGTGCTGGTGGTGTGGCTCAAGCGTCTGGGGCGCAACGAAACCTGGCTGGCCGTCGCTTTGGCGCTGGTGCTGGGTGGCGCGCTGGGCAATCTGTATGACCGCATTGCCCTGGGCCATGTGATCGATTTCATTCTGGTGCACTGGCAGAACCGCTGGTATTTCCCGGCGTTCAACTTTGCTGACAGCGCTATTACTGTCGGCGCCGTGATGCTTGCACTGGATATGTTCAAAAGTAAGAAAACCGGAGAAGCCGTTCATGACTGAACAGGTATTGGCTGAGCAACGCATCCGCCAGAACACGGAAGTCACCTTGCACTTTGCACTGCGCCTGGAGAACGGCGACACCGTCGACAGCACCTTCGACAAAGCCCCGGCGACCTTCAAGGTCGGCGACGGTAACCTGTTGCCGGGTTTCGAAGCTGCACTGTTCGGCTTCAAGGCTGGCGACAAGCGCACGCTGACGATTCAGCCGGAAAACGCTTTTGGTCAGCCCAACCCGCAGAACGTGCAGATCATCCCGCGCACGCAGTTCAAGGACATGGAACTGTCACCGGGTTTGCTGGTGATCTTCAACGATGCGGCAAATACTGAGCTGCCGGGTGTGGTGAAAGAATTCGATGATGAGCAAGTGACCATCGACTTCAATCATCCGTTGGCCGGCAAAACCTTGACCTTTGACGTCGAGATCATCAACGTCAAATCGTTGTAAAACTGTGGGAGCGAGCCTGCTCGCGATGACGGTCTGACATTCAACATTGATGTCGACTGATACTCCGCCATCGCGAGCAGGCTCGCTCCCACATGGATTTCACTGTTCTCGGGCCTTGTGTTCGATCAACAGGCAGGCATTACTATTTCTTGCGCGCAAGACACGAGGCACAGCATGCAAATCAAACTCGCCAACCCCCGTGGCTTCTGCGCCGGCGTGGACCGGGCGATCGAAATCGTCAACCGCGCCCTGGAAGTCTTCGGGCCGCCGATCTACGTGCGCCACGAAGTGGTCCACAACAAATTCGTCGTCGAAGACCTGCGCGCTCGCGGGGCGATCTTCGTCGAGGAACTGGATCAGGTGCCAGACGACGTCATCGTGATCTTCAGTGCCCACGGTGTTTCCCAGGCCGTACGTACCGAAGCTGCCGGCCGTGGCCTGAAAGTGTTCGACGCGACGTGCCCGCTGGTGACCAAGGTGCACATCGAAGTCGCGCGTTACAGCCGCGATGGCCGTGAATGCATCCTCATCGGCCACGCCGGTCACCCGGAAGTCGAAGGCACCATGGGCCAGTACGATGGCAGCAATGGTGGCGCGATCTATCTGGTCGAAGACGAGAAAGACGTCGCCGCGCTGCAGGTGCATAACCCGGATAAGCTGGCGTTCGTGACCCAGACCACGTTGTCCATGGACGACACCAGTCGCGTTATCGACGCCCTGCGTACGCGTTTCCCGGCCATCGGTGGGCCACGCAAGGACGACATCTGCTACGCCACGCAAAACCGTCAGGACGCGGTCAAGCAATTGGCCGATGAATGCGACGTGGTGTTGGTGGTCGGCAGCCCGAACAGCTCCAACTCCAATCGCCTGCGTGAACTCGCCGAGCGCATGGCCACCCCGGCCTACCTGATCGACGGTGCCGAAGACCTGCAAAAGAGCTGGTTCGATGGTGTCGAGCGCATTGGCATCACCGCGGGTGCTTCCGCTCCGGAAGTCCTGGTGCGTGGTGTAATCCAGCAGTTGCAGGTGTGGGGTGCTACCGGTGCCGATGAACTGGCCGGTCGCGAGGAGAACATCACCTTCTCCATGCCTAAAGAGTTACGGGTCCGCTCGCTGCTCTGAGCTTTCTCCTCCTTCGCATAGCGCCTGCGCAGCCTTTTTGCTGCGCAGGCTGACGCGACCGCTTGAGGCCAGCACCACCTGGAGCTGACTCACCGCTTCGTGGGCTGCGCAGATGTGCAATGTCCCCGATTGAAAGCCACCGTGCAGGGGTTCACCGAGATGGTTGAATCGTACGGCAGTCCTGACGTAGCTATTGCCGAAAATCGGCACCCGCGTCTCGCTCCGACGTTCGATCAGCAGCGGATTGTCGCTGTCCTCGTGTCCTTTGCCGTTAACATCCAGAATAATTCGCCAGCCCTGGCCCCAGTCGTCGTTTATCCCGTGAATGACCACGGTCTGGTTGCGCGCGATCGCTTCGCTCCTGGCGCTGCGCATCCCACTGACAAGCGATGCCGCTGCTTCTTCGCGATGGTTCGATTCCGTGAGTGTTGCAAACGCCGGACCGACCAGTAGCAGAACAATCCCGGCAATTGTCAGTCCCATGAGCAGTTCGATCACGCTGAAACCTTGCTGATGCATGACATCTCCTTCCCTGGAATGCAGTGGCCCGCGCGATCCGTGCGCGAGTTATGGCAAAACAACCGGACATCTGCCGGTCGAATGCTCTAGCGTGTAGAAGCAGGTATAGCCGACGGCAACGGAGGGCACCGATGGAACATCGTACAAAAGGTTTCACGTTGATCGAGTTGCTGGTCGCGCTCGCGGTGTTTCTGATCCTGATCACCCTGGCTGTCCCGGCGTTTACCCGGTCGGTGCAAAGCACCAAGGCCGATACCGAGATCAGTGATCTGCAGCGAGGTCTGAATTTCGCCCGCCTGGAAGCGATCGACCGAGGCGTCACCACCCGGATCCGTCCAACCGCGGGCGGCAGCGTCTGGACCGGGGAATTGACGGTGTATGACGGTACTGGCAATCCGGCGAATGTATTGCGGGTTGTTCCGGCGATGAGCAGCGGGGCGACTCTGACGCTAACCTCAGGAGTGACCGCCATCGATTTCAATAATCTGGGGGGCTTGTCGACACCGTCCACGGCGGTGGTGATCAGCTATGTATTGGGGGCGCAAAGCAGGACGCTGAATGTGTGTTTGAACGGACGAGTGCTATTGGGTGGAAGTTGCGGATGAGGGGATGGAGCAGGCGTGCACAGGACGGCATGACGCTGATCGAAGTCTTGGTGGCGTTAGTGATTCTTAGCGTTGGGCTGCTGGGGGCGGCAGCGCTTCAGCTGAATGCGCTGAAGTACACTGACAGCTCGCGGATGACCAGCCAGGCGAGTTTTATTGCCTACGACATGATGGACCGCATTCGCGCCAACTCCGGCGCCGACTACACCGTCACGCCTCCCACCTCGGGCAACCTGAGCGTCGCCCGGGATCAGGACCTCTACGACTTCACCGCCAACATCGTCAATTCCCTCGGCGCGACCGCGACAGGTAGCGTCGCCCTCAATCAGCGGGTGTACACCATCACCATCACCTGGGATGACTCGCGGGCGGCCAATACCGCCAATTCCCGTCGCAGTTTTGTATTGGCCAGCCGCGCGACTGTCGACCCGGTGTCGACACCATGAAGCGGCTCAATAGTGGTTTCGGCCTGATCGAATTATTGATCGCCCTGGCGTTGAGCCTGATCGTGGTGCTGGGCGTGGCGCAGGTTTTTATCGCGGCGAAGAACACTTACGTCAGCCAGAACACGGCCGCCAGCATGCAGGAAGATGCGCGTTTTGTGCTGAGCAAGATGATTCAGGAAATCCGCATGGTGGGCATGTTCGGCTGCCTGGGGATGATCACCGACGCCAGTGCGACGGGGGATTTCAATGCCAACCAGATAACGCCGATAAACTGGGATAACGCCAATCTCAAGCTCACGCTGGTGAGCGCCGATGTCGGTGGCAGTGGCGGCGCGCCGACCTGGACCGTGGTTTCCGATTGCCGAAACACGGCGACGGCCTATACCGGCGTGCGGACGCCGGCGTCAGGGCAGCAGGCGTTTCCCATCCGGCGACTGATCTACAGCTTGAAAAACGGACAGCTGACAATGGGTGCCGGTAGCGGTACGCCAAGCCAATTCGTGCTGGTGGACAACGTCAGTGCCTTCAATGTGAGCTTCGGCCTCGCCAGTTCGGCCACCGATACGGCCGCCTCCAGTTACAGCGCCAATCCTGCCGATCCGGCACGTATTCGCAGCGTGCGCCTGACGTTGACCCTCACGGACCCGAACAACCGGGTGCGCAATCAAACCTTCAATGTGGTTGCCGCGTTGCGCAACCGCTTGCCATGAGGGGAGGGACGATGAGCTTTTCTACCATGTCCTCTCACCGCCAGCGCGGCATGGCGCTGCTGGTCAGCCTGGTGTTTCTGTTGTTACTGACGCTGATTGGCATTTCGTCCATGCAGAACGCCACCCTGCAGGAAAAAATGGCGGGCAGCGTGACCTTGCGCAATCAGGCTTTCCAGAGCGCCGAAGCGGCATTGCGCATCGGCGAAAGTGCGGTGCAAGTGGACACCTACACATTGCCGGTCTGCAGCGGCACCAGCCAATGCTTGCCACCGGCAGAGTCCTCTTCAATCACCGCCGCCGGGTTCAATTCCACTTCGGGGGTGACCTGGATCGCCGCCGGCAACGGTTTCTACGGCGTGCAGAATATCGGCACCACCCTGACCGCCGTGAACGTACCGAGCAACACCTCGGCAACGCTGTACCGAGTGACCGCTGTGGGTTTTCCGGGCACCTCGCGCAATTCACGCAGTGTGGTGGAGAGTATTTATGCGAAATACTGAGAGGCGCGCCGGGTGGTGGCCGCTGCTGTGTGGTGCGCTTGTGGGGTTGTACCTGTCGGCTCCGGCTTATGCCTTCACACCGTCGGATTCTCCGCTGTTGAGCGCCGCGGCGGTTGCGCCGAACGTCATGTTGTTGATCGATGACTCGGGGAGTATGAACAACATTATTTGGGCGCCGGGTTTCAACCCAGCGGCCAACCGGCCACAGATAGCGATTTGCAATTCGAACTTTTCCTGCCAGGGCGGCCAGAACCTGGACATGAGTGATACCAATATTTTGTTATCGAGCCTCAATCGTGGCGGTTGCTCGACCAATGGCAACTGGTACGGTTTTTATCGTGGTTTTTTGGGCCTGTCATCGATCTGCCTGAAGCTGCCCGACCCGGTGGGCAATGAAAACACACGTTACACGGCTGACTACCTGTCTTACCTGGTGGGTCTGGCCAACGGTTCGAACCGGGATTTCACCACCGGGGCCAACGCGATTCCCAACGAATACCGGATCAGCGTGGCACAGGATGTGTCCACCAGCCTGGTCTCCAGCAATCGCGCGTTGCGCATTGGCCTGGCGACGTTCAATCCACCGACGAGCAGCAACTCCGGCGGTGGCGGCTTCATCGCCCGATCGATCAGCGACCTGTCTCCAGTCAGCGGCAGCGTGACTCAGGCCCAGGCTGACAGCAATTACAACAATCTGCTCGCCTCCATCAACGCCTTGAGCGCCATCGCCAACACGCCGCTGGCGGAAACCTACTACGAAATAAACCGCTATTTCCGGGGGCTGACGCCGTTCTACAACTCGACACCGACGACGTACACCAGCCCGATTCAGTACCGCTGCCAGAAAAACTACGGCGTGGTGATCACCGATGGCTTACCGACCTTCGACCGGACGTTTCCGACGACCGATCCATTGGGTGGCACTCGCCTGCCCAACTGGGATGGCGTGAGCAACGATGGCGACAACCTGAACGGTGACGGGGAAGGTGACACGCTGTATCTGGACGACATCGCCAAGTTTGCCTTCGACATCGACATGCGCTCCACAGGCACCGATCTGGCCGGCAAGAGCTGGAATGCTGCGGATTTTCCCAAGCAAAACATGAACACCTATACCGTGGGTTTCACCGCCGCGAATCAGATGTTGTCGGACGCCGCCAATTACGGGCAGGGCAAGTACTACCAGGCCACCGACAGCATCGGCCTCAACACTGCGTTGTCCTCCGCCCTGAGCGACATCACGTCCAAGGCCGGTTCTGGGGGCAGCGGCACCACCAGCAGCTCGATCATCGGAGCCGGTTCCGCCTATTACCAGACCAGCTATGACCCAAAGGACTGGCGCGGCACCATCAAATCCTATGGTTTTACCGCCAATGGCGCGGTGAATACTGCCTCGGTGCTCTGGACCACCGACACGGCCATCGTGCCCGCCGCCACGGCACCGACCTACCAATCCTGGAACACCCTGACGAACGCTCCTGTCACCCTGGCCTACGGCAATTTCGCCCCGGCGCAGCAGACGACGTTGAGTCAGAGCCTGCCCACCGGCATTACCGGCATTGATCTGGTGGAATGGAGCAAGGGCACCAACAAAACCGGATTGAAAGTGCGCAGCGTGTTGCTGGGCGACATCATCAATTCGCCCCTGGTGCTTGCAACTCCGGCGGAAAAAACCGCCTCCGACCTGATCGGTGACACCAGCTACAGCACTTACCTGGCCACCAAAGCCACCAATATGAGTGCCAGTCTGGTGGTTAACGCCAACGATGGCTTTGTCAGCGTCATCAACGCCGCCAACGGTGCCAGGCGTTATGCCTACATGCCGTCCAGTGTGCTGCCATCGCTGCGCTATATCGCCGATACCGCTTACAGCAACGGCGTCAGCCACAAGTTTCTGGTCGACGGTCAGGTCGGGGTGTTCGATGCGCAGCTCAACAGTGCCTGGAAAACCCTGGCGCTGGGCGGGACAGGCGCGGGCGGCAAGACGTTTTACGCGCTGCAGTTGTTCGACGCCTCGGCCGGAAACGTGACCAAGGCGCTGTGGGAAATCACAGCGCCGACCACGGCCAATACGGCAAACGTTTTCAATGATCTGGGTTATGCCTACGCCCGCCCGGAAGTGGCACGCTTGGCTGACGGTCGATGGGCGGCGTTCATCTCCAACGGCTACGGCAGTCATTCCGGGGTGGCGGCGTTGTATGTCGTGGATGTTCGTGACGGTTCGCTGATCAAGAAAATCGTGGTCGACAGCACCGAAACCACCAACGGTTTGTCCTCGGTAAAACTCAAGGTCAACTCGCAGAATGTGGTGCAGGCCGCCTATGGTGGCGACTTGAAAGGGCGGCTCTGGAAATTTGATTTAAGCGGTATCACCACGGACACCTGGGGTGTGGCGTTTTCCGGCAAACCGTTGTTTACCACGGCAGGCGGCGCGACACAGCCGATCACTGTGCAGCCGGTGCTGGCGGACAATCCACTGGGCGGCAAGGTGGTGTTTTTCGGCACCGGCAAGTTCAACGAAACGGCCGACAAGACCAGCAAGGATTTGCAGGCATTCTATGCGGTGTGGGACGCGAACGGCGGCTCCGGGCAGATCACCACCTCCAGTTTGCAGGCCCAGGCAGTGACGGGTGTGCTGTCGACTGGCTCGGGGCAAATCATTACCACCAGCCAGAACGACGTGACCTATCCGGCGGAGAAGGGCTGGTACCTGCCACTGGTCTACAACAGCGTATTGACGGGTGAGCGGGTGATCAATCAGGCCTCACTGGTGCTGGGTCGGATCGTTTTCACCACGGCGATCGTCGACACTACCGATCCGTGCGCGAGCTTTGGCACCGGCAAACTGGTCGAACTGGATGCGTTCAGCGGTAAGATGCTCAACTACGCGGTGCTCGATACCACTGGCGATGGTTTGATCGACAGCACCGACACGATTTCCAGCGGGGTGGTTTTCACGGGGGGGATTCCGATCGTGAACGCCATCGTCGACGGCGGCACCGGCAAGATCGTCGGCGATACCAGTGGCGCGGTGGTCAGGCTGGTTGAAAAGGGCGGTGGCGGCAGCCGTCGCATCATGTGGCGACAAATACAGTAAACAGTCAGTGAGAGTTGAGGCATGCGCAGAACCAACCGAGGTTTTACCCTGATCGAAATCATGATCGTGATTGCGATCATCGGGATTGTCATGACCATTGCCGCCCCGAGTTTCACCGAGTACCTGAAGAAGGGCCGTCGCACCGAAGTCGCCGGCCTGCTCTCCGAACAAGCGCAGCTCCTCGAGCGTTTCTATTCGAAGAACAACGTCTACACCAACGCCACCGGGCTGAGTGCAGGCAATGACTTCTACACCATTACCCCGACCCTGACCGACCAGACCTTCCTGCTGACGGCCGTGCGCAAGACAGGCACCGCCATGGCGACTGACAAGTGTGGCGATTTCACCATCACCAACACGGGCGTCAGAAGCATGGCCAATGCGGCGTCCGGTCTGACGAGCAAGGGTTGCTGGGGTCGCTGAGTTCCTTTTTCAGGCGCCTTTTGCGCCTCTGTCTCTTTAACGGTTGGATCAGAACATGACCAGGCTACAGCAAGTGGTGATCGTTGGCGGCGGCGTGATTGGGTTGCTGACGGCGTTTAATCTCGCGTCCGAAGTGCAGAACGTGGTGCTGCTGGATCGTTCGAACGTCGGTCAGGAATCGTCCTGGGCCGGCGGCGGCATCGTCTCCCCGCTGTATCCGTGGCGCTACAGCCCGGCGGTCACCGCGCTGGCGCATTGGTCACAGGATTTTTATCCACAGCTGGGCGAGCGACTGTTTGCTGCAACCGGTGTCGATCCTGAAGTGCACACCACCGGCCTGTATTGGCTGGATCTGGATGATGAGGTCGAGGCGCTGGCCTGGGCCGAGCGGGAAAACCGGCCGTTGCGGGCTGTGGATATCTCGGCGGCGCACGACGCTGTCCCCGTGCTGGGTGGCGGTTTTTCCCGGGCGATCTACATGGCCGATGTCGCCAACGTGCGCAATCCGCGGCTGGTGAAGTCGCTCAAGGCTGCCTTGCTGGCGCTGCCGAACGTAACGATCCATGAACAGTGCGAAGTCAGCGGGTTTATCCGCGAGGGCGCAGCGGTGGTCGGGGTGCAGACCTCGGCGGGTGCCATTCATGGCGACCAGGTGGTGCTGACTGCGGGTGCCTGGAGCGGTGATTTGCTCAAAACACTGGGGCTGGACCTGCCAGTCGAACCGGTGAAAGGGCAGATGATTCTCTACAAGTGCGCGGCGGATTTCCTGCCGAGCATGGTGCTGGCCAAGGGGCGTTATGCGATTCCCCGGCGCGACGGGCACATTCTGATTGGCAGTACTTTAGAGCATGAAGGTTTCGACAAGACACCGACGGAATCTGCCCTGGAGAGTTTGAAAGCGTCGGCGGTCGAGTTGATCCCTGCGCTGGCGGATGCCGACGTGGTAGGGCATTGGGCCGGGTTGCGGCCGGGTTCGCCGGAGGGGATTCCGTATATTGGCCGGGTGCCCGGGTTCGAAGGGTTGTGGCTCAATTGCGGGCATTACCGTAACGGGTTGGTATTGGCACCAGCGTCGTGTCAGTTGTTTGCGGATGTGATGCTGGGGCGGGCACCGATTATTGATCCTGCGCCGTATGCGCCGGTTGGGCGGATTTAGCCGCGGGATGTTTGGCGTCGGTGAGATCGCCTTCGCGGGCAAGCCCGCTCCCACATTTAACCGAGTTCTACCAGAAAGAACGCAATCGAATGTGGGAGCGGGCTCGCCCGCGAAGGGGCCCTCAATCCAGACCCAATTTCTTCAACCTGTAGCGCATCGACCGAAACGACAAATTCAACCGCTGAGCCGCCGCCGTGCGGTTCCAACGGGTTTCCTCCAACGCCTGGAGGATGAGTTTGCGTTCGACGTTTTCCAGATAATCTTCCAGGTTGTCGATCTGCGTCAGGTCCGGCACGCCTCCTTCCGGGTTGCAGTTACCCTCGGCCAGTCGCAGGTCGCTGGCTTCGATCTGTTTGTTCTCGCATAACGTATGAGCGCGTTCGAGCATGTTTTCCAGTTCCCGCACGTTGCCCGGAAAACGATAGCTTTTCAGCGCCTCCAGCGCATGTGGGTGGAGTTTTGCGGCAGGTTGCCCCGTGCCGGCGGCCAAGCGTTTGAGCACATGATTGGCCAAGGTCTCGATGTCGTCCCGGCGTTCGCGCAAGGGCGGCACCCGTAACTCGATCACATTCAACCGGTAGTACAAATCCTGGCGGAAGCGTTCGGCCGCCACTTCGGCGTCGAGGTCTTTGTGCGTAGCGCAGAGGATGCGCACATCGACCACGATTTCCTGCTGGCCGCCGACACTGCGCACGGCTTTCTCCTGGATCGCCCGGAGCAGTTTGACCTGCATCGCCAGAGGTAAATCAGCCACTTCGTCGAGGAACAGGGTGCCGCCGTTGGCTGCCTGGAACAGCCCCGGTTTATCTTCAAAGGCGCCGCTGAAGCTGCCTTTGCGGTGCCCGAAAAACTCGCTTTCCATCAGCTCTGACGGAATCGCCCCGCAGTTGACCGGGATAAACGGTTGCTTGGCGCGCGGCCCTTGCTCATGGATCAGCCGGGCAACCAACTCCTTGCCGCTGCCGGATTCGCCGCTGATGTAGACCGGCGCCTGGCTGCGGGCCAGTTTATCGATGTGCTTGCGCAGGTTGCGCATGGGCAATGAATCGCCCAGCAGACGGCGATCAATGGTGATGCCCGGTGCGGGCAGGAGCAGGGCGCTGCTGACCAGTTCCCGCAGGCGGGTGAGGTCGACCGGTTTGGTCAGGAAGTCGAAGGCACCCGCTTTAAGGGCGTTGATCGCTATTTCCAGGCTGCCGTAAGCGGTGATCATTGCCACCGGCACGTTAGGGTGGCGTTGCTGGATGTATTGCACCAGTTCAAGGCCGGTGCCATCCGGCAGGCGCATGTCGGTCAGGCACAGATCAAGCGTCTCTCGCGCCAGCAGCGCTTGGGCTTCGCCAAGATTGCGGGCACTGAAGGTGTCGATTTTCATCCGACCCAGGGTGATTTCCAGGAGTTCGCGGATATCCGGTTCGTCGTCGACGATCAGGACTTTTTGCCGTGGGCTAGTGTTCAACTTTGTTTCCGTCCGTGAGCAAAGGTGATACGAAAGCAGCCGCCGCCTTGGCGTGGTTTGAAGTCTAGGCGGGCTTGGTTGCTTTCGCACAGCTCACGGGACAGATACAGCCCCAGGCCAGTGCCTTGGGTGCTGGTGGTGAAGAAGGGTTCGAACAGATGCGCCTGATGGTCCGGTGCCACGCCGGGGCCATTGTCGAGGATCTCGAGGATTGGCAGCTGGCTGTCGGCATCGACAAACAACTCGAGCCAGACCTGCGCCGGGTCGTGGCTCAGGGCGCTATGGCGCCAGGCGTTGCGTAACAGATTGTCGAGAATCTGCGACAGCTGGTTCGGATCCATCAACGTTTTGAAGTCTCCCGAGGCTATGCGCAGGTGAATCTGCTGACCCTCGCTCGCCCGCTCGCGGGTTTCGGCCACGAACTGCTCCAGCCACGGCTTCAGATCGAGCCGTTGCGGCACGGTTTGCTGGCGGCGGGACAGTTGCAGGACGTTTTCGATTACCCGATTCATTCGCTGAGAGTGGTCTTGAATAATCTGTGTCAGACGTCGATCCGCGCCGTTCAGTTCCTCTGATTCCTGTAATAGCTGCGCGGCATGACTAATGGCACCCAGTGGATTGCGGATTTCATGCGAGATTCCGGCAGTCAGGCGCCCGAGGGCGGCGAGTTTCATCTGTTGGGCGTGTTGAGCGATTTGGGCGAGGTCTTCGAGGAACACCAGGGTCTGGTGGTGCGGGCTTTGGTCCAGCGTAATGAAACTCGGCTGCAGCTCCAGGCCGTTGTGGGCGACTTTCAGGCTCTGGGGGCGCAACGTCGGATTGTTGAGCCACAATTCCAGGCGTTCGACCAGGGGTGGCGAGTGCTCGTCGATCCGTTGGCCTTCGAGGCTTTCGCGGCCCAGCAGGGTCAAGGCGCTGTGATTGGCCAATTGAACCCGGCGCTGGTTGTCGAGTACCAGAATGCCGGTGCGCATCCGTTGCAGGATCAGTGCGTTGAGGGCTTCGAGGCCGACGACTTCGCTGGCCCGCTGTTCGGCCAGGGTTTCGCTGACTTGCAGGCGTCGCATCAGGCCTTGCACCAATAACGCCGCGGCGAAACACAGAGCGCCGAGCGTGCCGGCCTGCAGGTAGTCGTTGGGGCTGGCGGGATGGCTGAAGCTCAGGAAGAAGCTCGAGCCGACGATGCCGATCGCACCGACGGCGGCAATCAGCAGGCCAATGGAGCGTCGCAACAAGGTGTTGCCGATGGCCACCGAAACGATCAGCAGGTTGCCGATGGCGCTGGCCACACCGCCGGCGGCGTAGAACAGCCCGCACAGGAGCAGGACGTCGATCAGCGCCAGGGTAAACAGTTGCGTAGGGCGTCGGGTGTCCTCGAGGAAGACCACCAGCAGGATATTCAGCACCAGGTACAGCCAGCTGCCATTGCGCAGCAAGGTGTCATTGGCGGACGTCAGCAACTGGTTGTCCATGTTGCTAGCGATCAGCAGCACCAGGGTGATGCCGATGCTTAATCGGTAAAGATGATAAAGGCGCAGCAGGCGCTGCGCCCGTGTGCTGCCGGGACGGGACGTCTCAGCGATCACTGGTGCCCGGGCCTTGCTCAAGATGAGCTTGGCTGCAATACCACTGTTGTTGAAGGTTCAGTGCGCGGTCGCGGGGCAGGTGGACGCCGCAATGAGCGCAGCGAACCATCGGTGCGGCTTCCAGTTCGGCAGAGGACCTTGGCGCGGACGCCTGGCCCTTGAACTTGCGCCAGAACCATACCGCAGCGGCAATCAGGGCGATCCAGAACAATAAACGAAGCATGATGAGCTGCTTTTTGACTAGTGATTAGCCAGTTTAGCCGGGGACATGACCAGCGCACAGCGTAATAAATCGCCGCGATAAAAAAGGGAGACTCAATAGTCTCCCTTTTTGCACAACCCGAGGTGTCAGTCGAACACGCCGAAGGTCATGTAGCTGAACCACGAACGGTCGCTGTTGTTGCCTTCCGCTTCGTGGTTTTCTTCTTCGATCACGTCGCCATTTTCATCTTTAGGCTTGAGATCGCTCGGAATCGCGTCCTTGGCGTCCTGGAATTGCTTCTGCACGTCCTGGTTGGCGCGGGTTTCGCCCGGCGGCAGCGGCGGACGGGATTCGATCAGGCCCAGGGTCGCCTTGCTCAACCACGAACGGTTGTCGGCTTCGGCAACCGATGGCACGAACTGACCGTCCACCAGGCTTGGGTGGTTCGGGTAGTTGAGCTTCAGGGTTTCCAGGCTGGTAGCCGCCAGATCGTCGAGGTGCAGACGCTGGTAAGCCTCGGTCATCACCGCCAGGCCGTCACCGACCGAAGGGGTTTCCTGGAAGTTTTCCACCACATAACGACCACGGTTCGCGGCAGCGACATAGGCCTGACGAGTCAGGTAGTAGTCGGCAACGTGAATTTCGTAGGCGGCCAGCAGGTTGCGCAAGTAAATCATGCGCTGCTTGGCGTCTGGCGCGTAACGGCTGTTCGGGAAGCGGCTGGTCAGCTGGGCGAACTCGTTGTAGGAGTCGCGAGCGGCACCCGGGTCACGCTTGGTCATGTCCAGCGGCAGGAAGCGCGCCAACAGACCAACGTCCTGATCGAAAGAGGTCAGGCCCTTGAGGTAGTAGGCGTAATCGACGTTCGGATGCTGTGGGTGCAAACGAATGAAACGCTCGGCTGCCGACTTCGCAGCCTCTGGCTCGGTGTTCTTGTAGTTGGCGTAGATGAGCTCGAGTTGAGCCTGATCAGCGTAGCGACCGAACGGATAACGCGACTCCAGCGCCTTCAGCTTGGCTGTGGCGGCAGTGTAGCTATTATTGTCGAGATCTTGCTGAGCCTGCTGGTACAGCTCGACTTCGCTAAGGTTTTCGTCTACGACTTCCTTCGATGAGCAAGCAGCGGTCAATGCGAGGATGGCGATCAGCAGCAGGTGTTTCACTTGCATGGCGGCTTGCGTCCCTATGACGGCCGCTGTCTTGGGCGGGGCCGTCCTGTTATGATGAGCGCCCCGTTGAATAGCCTCGGGGCAAAAGACGCCGTATTTAACCACAAGCGCGCAGCCGAAACCAAAGGCTGTGCCGACGCCTAGTCTGAGCATGTCCGATAAAATTGAACTTCGCGCAGAGGTGCCGTCCGAATTGGGCGGCCAACGCCTCGATCAAGTCGCCGCACAATTATTCGCTGAGCACTCGCGCTCGCGCCTTTCCGCCTGGATCAAAGACGGCCGCCTGACTGTGGATGGGGCGGTTATCCGCCCGCGAGACATCGTTCACGGTGGCGCCATTCTTGAACTGACTGCCGAGCAGGAAGCTCAGGGCGAATGGATCGCTCAAGACATCGAACTGGACATCGTCTATGAAGACGACGACATCCTGGTGATCAACAAGCCTGCGGGCCTGGTGGTGCACCCGGCTGCCGGTCATGCCGATGGCACCTTGCTCAACGCTTTGCTGCACCACGTGCCGGACATCATCAATGTGCCCCGCGCCGGTATCGTGCATCGTCTGGACAAGGACACCACCGGTCTGATGGTGGTGGCCAAGACCATTCAAGCGCAGACGCAACTGGTCACTCAGTTGCAGAGCCGCAGCGTCAGCCGGATCTACGAGTGCATCGTGATCGGCGTGGTGACGGCCGGTGGCAAGATCAACGCGCCGATCGGTCGTCACGGCCAGCAACGCCAGCGCATGGCCGTGATGGAAGGGGGCAAGCAAGCCGTCAGCCATTACCGCGTGCTCGAGCGTTTCCGCTCCCACACGCACGTGCGGGTGAAGCTGGAAACCGGTCGTACGCACCAGATTCGTGTGCACATGGCTCACATCAACTACCCGTTGGTCGGAGATCCTGCCTATGGCGGTCGTTTCCGCATTCCGCCGGCAGCCAGTGTGACCATGGTCGAATCGTTGAAGGCTTTCCCGCGTCAGGCGCTGCATGCGCGGTTCCTGGAGCTGGATCATCCGACCACCGGTAAACGCATGAGCTGGGAATCGCCGCTGCCGGACGATTTCGTCTGGTTGCTGACCCTGCTCAAGCAAGACCGTGAGGCGTTCATCGGATGAGTGACTGGCTGATTCCCGACTGGCCTGCGCCTGCCGGGGTGAAAGCCTGCGTCACCACCCGTGCGGGCGGCGTCAGTCTGGCGCCGTTCGACAGCCTCAACCTCGGCGATCACGTCGGCGACAGCCCTGAAGCCGTCGCCGAAAACCGCCGTCGCCTGACCGATCATTTCGCTATTCAACCGGCCTGGTTGCAGCAGGTTCACGGCATCGCCGTGGCTCATGCTGACCCAGACCGGGTGGCCACTGCCGATGCCAGCTGGACGGCAACGCCCGGCATCGCCTGCGCGGCGATGACCGCCGACTGCCTGCCGGCACTGTTTTGTGACCGCGCCGGCACTCGCGTTGCGGCGGCCCATGCCGGCTGGCGCGGGTTGGCGGCGGGTGTGCTGGAAGCTACCCTCGACAGCCTGGCCGTGGCACCGTCCGAGGTGCTGGTCTGGCTCGGCCCGGCCATTGGCCCGCAAGCCTTTGAAGTCGGCCCGGAAGTGCGCGAAACCTTTGTCCGGCAACTGCCTGAAGCGGCTAACGCCTTTGTGCCCGGCGCCAATGCTGGCAAATTCATGGCTGACATCTATGAGCTGGCCCGTTTGACTCTGGCTGCTCGCGGTGTAACGGCCGTCTATGGCGGCGGTTTCTGCACCGTCACCGATCCGCGCTTCTTTTCTTACCGGCGTAGCCCCCAAACGGGCCGATTTGCCTCCCTTATCTGGCTCGAACGCTAGACTTCTCTGATCTACATCAATTGTACGACGCTTGAAACTCCCAGAATCGACCACATCTAGTCAGGTATCTGGCAGGTTTCTTCATTCAGGATGTTTATAGGTCCGGCCTGCTCAAAAGGAAGGTGACCCATGCGTATAGACCGTTTAACCAGCAAGTTGCAGTTAGCCTTGTCCGACGCCCAATCCCTGGCCGTCGGCCTCGATCATCCGGGCATTGAGCCGGCGCATTTGATGCAAGCCATGCTTGAACAGCAGGGTGGTTCGATCAAACCCCTGTTGATGCAGGTGGGTTTTGACGTGAACAGCCTGCGTAAAGAGCTGACTAAAGAGCTCGACCAGCTACCCAAAATCCAGAACCCGACCGGCGACGTCAACATGTCGCAGGATCTGGCGCGCCTGCTCAACCAGGCCGACCGTCTGGCCCAGCAGAAGGGCGACCAGTTCATCTCCAGTGAGCTGGTGTTGCTTGCCGCCATGGACGAGAACAGCAAGCTTGGCAAATTGTTGCTCGGCCAGGGCGTCAGCAAAAAAGCCCTGGAAAACGCGATCAACAACCTGCGCGGTGGTGAAGCCGTCAATGACGCCAACCACGAAGAGTCGCGCCAGGCGCTGGATAAATACACCGTCGACCTGACCAAGCGCGCAGAAGAAGGCAAGCTCGACCCGGTGATCGGCCGCGACGACGAAATTCGCCGGACCATTCAGGTGCTGCAACGCCGCACCAAGAACAACCCGGTGCTGATCGGTGAACCTGGCGTCGGTAAAACCGCCATCGCCGAAGGCCTGGCCCAGCGCATCATCAACGGCGAAGTGCCGGATGGCCTCAAGGGCAAGCGCCTGTTGTCCCTCGACATGGGCTCGCTGATTGCCGGTGCCAAGTACCGCGGCGAGTTCGAAGAGCGCCTGAAATCCCTGCTCAACGAACTGTCGAAGCAGGAAGGGCAAATCATCCTGTTCATCGACGAACTGCACACCATGGTCGGCGCCGGCAAGGGCGAAGGCTCGATGGACGCTGGCAACATGCTCAAGCCGGCACTGGCTCGCGGCGAGTTGCATTGCGTCGGTGCGACCACGCTCAACGAGTACCGCCAATATATAGAGAAGGACGCCGCGCTTGAGCGACGCTTCCAGAAAGTCCTGGTGGACGAGCCGAGCGAAGAAGACACCATCGCCATCCTGCGTGGCCTGAAAGAGCGTTACGAGGTTCACCACAAGGTAGCGATTACCGACGGCGCGATCATCGCCGCGGCCAAGCTCAGCCATCGCTACATTACCGATCGTCAGTTGCCGGACAAGGCCATCGACCTGATCGATGAGGCCGCCAGCCGCATCCGCATGGAGATCGACTCCAAGCCGGAAGTGCTGGACCGTCTGGAGCGTCGCCTGATTCAGCTGAAGGTGGAATCCCAGGCGCTGAAGAAAGAAAGCGACGACGCGGCGAAAAAACGTCTGGAAAAACTCCAGGAAGAAATCGGTCGTCACGAGCGTGAGTACTCAGACCTCGAAGAAATCTGGAACGCGGAAAAAGCCGAAGTCCAGGGCTCTGCGCAGATCCAGCAGAAAATCGAACAGTCCCGTCAGGAGCTGGAAACCGCCCGCCGCAAAGGCGACCTTAACCGCATGGCCGAGTTGCAATACGGGGTGATCCCGGACCTGGAGCGCAGCCTGCAAATGGTCGACCAGCACGGCAAAAGCGAAAACCAGTTGCTGCGCAGCAAGGTGACTGAAGAAGAGATCGCCGAAGTCGTCTCGAAGTGGACCGGCATTCCGGTGTCGAAAATGCTCGAAGGCGAGCGCGACAAGCTGATGAAGATGGAAAGCCTGTTGCACCAACGCGTGATCGGCCAGGACGAAGCGGTGATTGCCGTTTCCAACGCGGTACGACGTTCGCGGGCCGGGTTGTCCGACCCGAATCGTCCGAGCGGTTCGTTCATGTTCCTCGGCCCGACCGGTGTCGGTAAAACCGAATTGTGCAAGGCACTGGCCGAATTCCTCTTTGATACTGAAGAGGCAATGGTGCGGATCGATATGTCCGAGTTCATGGAGAAACATTCCGTGGCCCGACTGATCGGTGCGCCACCAGGCTACGTAGGCTACGAAGAGGGTGGTTACCTGACCGAGGCGGTGCGTCGCAAGCCTTATTCGGTGATCCTCCTGGACGAGGTCGAGAAGGCCCACCCGGACGTGTTCAACATCTTGCTGCAAGTGCTGGAAGATGGTCGCTTGACTGACAGCCATGGCCGCACGGTGGATTTCAAGAATACCGTGATCGTCATGACCTCCAACCTGGGCTCGGTGCAGATCCAGGAACTGGTCGGTGATCGTGAGGCTCAGCGCGCGGCGGTGATGGATGCGATTTCCACGCACTTCCGGCCGGAGTTCATCAACCGGGTGGATGAAGTGGTGATCTTCGAGCCATTGGCTCGGGATCAGATCGCGGGCATTACCGAGATCCAGTTGGGTCGCCTGCGCAGTCGCCTGACCGAGCGCGAGCTGAAGCTGGAACTCAGCCCGGAAGCCATGGACAAGCTGATTGCGGTCGGTTACGACCCGGTGTACGGCGCACGACCGCTCAAACGAGCGATCCAGCGCTGGATCGAAAACCCGCTGGCGCAGTTGATCCTGTCGGGCCGCTTCATGCCGGGCGACACCGCGGTGGGTACCGTAGAAAACGACGAAATCGTTTTCGCCTGACCCAAAGTGGCGGCGCAATAACGGAGGCCTCGCATTGCGAGGCCTTTTTTTCGCCAGGCTGTTGAACTCTAAGGAAAAGGCTTGTAAAGTGCGCCCCGCAGTCAGTCACCCGCGAGGGTTTCCGCTCCCCAAGCAGGAATCCAAAATAAGTTGCAAATCATTAACTTGAAAGCAATTTAGGGGGTTGACAGAGGTGCTGAAGATTGTAGAATAGCGCGCCTCAGACACACGAACGCAGCGATGCGAACGGGTCGAAGAGAACGCAGTAAAGCTTCAAAGTTGTAAATTGAAATGTGTAGTTCCGTGATAGCTCAGTCGGTAGAGCAAATGACTGTTAATCATTGGGTCCCAGGTTCGAGTCCTGGTCACGGAGCCAATTTCAAACCGGGGTATAGCGCAGTCCGGTAGCGCGCCTGCTTTGGGAGCAGGATGTCAGGAGTTCGAATCCCCTTACCCCGACCATTTTTGGGTCGTTAGCTCAGTTGGTAGAGCAGTTGGCTTTTAACCAATTGGTCGTAGGTTCGAATCCCACACGACCCACCATTTTTGAAACCAGTTAACGCTGGGATCAGATCTTAAGATCAGACGCCAAAAGCTCTGTTCGCAGAAGGCGCCTTTCAAAGGTGCCTTTTTTTTACCGGGGTATAGCGCAGTCCGGTAGCGCGCCTGCTTTGGGAGCAGGATGTCAGGAGTTCGAATCCCCTTACCCCGACCATATTAAAAATCCTCGTATCGAAAGATACGGGGATTTTTTTTTTGTCTGCGGACAATGGCCCGGCGCTTTCAGGGGTAAAAACCCCATACGTAAAAAAGCCGCGCTTCTCGATGGAAAAGAGCGGCCTGGCTCTCTGACGCTTAGGCGCCGTCTTGGTCTTTCAGGTGCTCGAACAAGCCTTTTGGCATTTTCTTGCCGTTGGCTTCGAAGTTGGCTTTTACGTTGTTGTAAGCCTCTTGCTCATCGATGAAGCCGTCATGGTTGGTGTCGATCTTGTCGAAGTTGGACTTCGGCGCGACTTTCAGGAATTCGGCACGGGAGACCTTGCCGTCGCCATCCGTGTCGGTTTTTGCCATCGAGGCATCGCCACACTTACCTTCGCCACATTTGCCTTCAGGGGTCTTCACGACCTGTTCGGCGGAGGCCAGCAGATAACCCTGAGTCAAAGGTTGCGAGGCGAAAACAGCGCCGGACAACATCATGCCACCGGCCAAAACAGCGCCGAGCAGACCGATAGTGTTTTTGGTGGTACGGGACATTTCAATACTCCAGGGTTGCACGACACAACCGTTCGATAAAGGGCGCCACGCAGGCGCGGCGATCACCGAAGCAGGCGGTACCTGGCTCGGGTGTGGCCATTTAGCGGGAGTGGTGTATCGCTACTGTGTCGCGCACGGGGGAGTTTGTAAGCAAAGGGCGTAATTGCGGGGATAGATACAGTGAGACACAGAAGTGTTCGCGGGTTAGACCGAGTCGCCTGTATCGCGGGCAAGCCACGCTCCCACAGGTCAGGTGTCTGACCCAGATACAAAGGTCGACACATATCCTGTGGGAGCGGGCTTGCCCGCGAAGAGGCCCTGACTGACGACGAAGATCTTAATGCAGCTTGAGCCGCGGCTCAGTCCCGCGTCCGATCTTGCTGCCGAGCATCAGCATCGCCGTGCGAAACGCGCCATACAGCGCCATCTGGTGCATCCGGTACAGCGACACGTAAAACATCCGCGCCAGCCAACCCTCAAGCATTACGCTGCCGGTGAGGTTGCCCATCAAGTTACCCACAGCCGAAAAACGCGACAGCGAAATCAGAGATCCATAGTCGGTGTACTTGTACTCCGGTAACGCCTTGCCTTCGATCCGCAGTTTCAGCGATTTGGCCAGCAGCGAAGCCTGTTGATGGGCCGCCTGGGCACGCGGCGGTACGTTGCGATCGGTGCCCGGTTGCGGGCAGGCGGCGCAGTCACCGAAGGCGAAGATGTTTTCGTCGCGGGTGGTTTGCAGGGTCGGCAGCACTTGCAGCTGATTGATGCGGTTGGTTTCCAGGCCATCGATGTCCTTGAGGAAACCCGGCGCGCGAATCCCGGCAGCCCAGACTTTCAGGCTGGCGTTGATCACTTTGCCATCGGCGGTGATCAAGCTGTCGGCGGTCACTTCACTAACGGCGGCGTTGGTCATGACGTTGACCCCGAGTTTCTCCAGGGTTTTATGCACAGGCCCGCCAATCCGTTCTGGCAGCGCTGGCAACACCCGTGGCCCGGCTTCGATCAGGGTGATGTGCATGTTTTCCGGTTTGATCCGGTCCAGGCCGTAGGCCGCCAGTTCATGGGCGGCGTTGTGCAGTTCGGCGGCCAGTTCGACCCCGGTGGCACCAGCGCCGACGATGGCCACGCTGATTTGCTCGACCTTGTCGGTTTGCCCGGCGTGGGCGCGCAAGTAGTGGTTGAGCAATTGCTGGTGAAAGCGTTCGGCCTGTTTGCGGGTGTCGAGGAACAGGCAATGCTGCGCCGCGCCCTGGGTGCCGAAATCGTTGGTGGTGCTGCCGACGGAGATCACCAGCGAGTCGTACGCCACTTCACGGGCCGGCACCAATTCCACGCCGGCTTCGTCGTAGGTGGCGGCCAGCTGGATTTTCTTCTGCGCCCGATCGAGCCCGCTCATGCGCCCCAGCTGGAACTCGAAGTGGTTCCATTTGGCCTGGGCCACATAGTTGAGTTCGTCTTCGGAAGAGTTCAGCGACCCGGCCGCCACTTCATGCAGCAACGGTTTCCAGATGTGGGTCAGGTTCGCGTCGACCAGCATGATGCTGGCCGTACCGCGCTTGCCCAGAGTCTTACCCAGACGGGTAGCCAACTCCAGACCGCCGGCGCCGCCGCCAACGATGACAATACGATGAGTCATGGGGATATCTCGCAAGGCTAAAAGAAATCGGTGCAATTACCCGAGCGAGCGCGAAGCGGCTCATAGCGTCAGGTAACTGATAAATCGGCTCAACAGGCCTAAACCAATGGTCACTGCCAACACCACCACCAGGAGCATCCACGGCCGAAAAGGCCGGCGCTCGACTTGGTGCTGGGACAGGTGCAGGTACTCTTCGACATGCTTCTGGTCGTCCGGGTTCAGGCGGCTGGTCATATTGGGCCTCGTCAGGGGTAGACGTTGCTGAAGGTATGGAAGCTACAGGCTGATTTAACGAACGTTGAATGGAGCATAGCCGCTGTCCGGAACAGGCTCGACGCTCACCGTATCGTCCAGGCGAATGATTCCACTTTGTAACACTCGGGCGGTGATTCCGCCATGTCCGCGAACGGCTTGAAAAGTCCCGGGGCCGAGGTTGTTTTGCAGGCGTGCGCAGGGCTGACACCAGCCCGTGGTTTCGAAAATCGCCTGGCCAATCCTGAAGCGCCGGCCCTTGAGACTGAACAAATTGATGCCACTGATCACCAGATTGCGCCGCAAATCTTTTGGCAGCACCGGTTGATCGTCGGGGCGGCCCATCAGTGAGTTGATCACCGCCAGGTGCTCCCACTGAATCAGCGTCACCTGCCGCGCATTGCGCACACCTGGCCGGGCGCGATCACCGGTCAAGCCGGCTTCAAGCCGCGCTTCCACGGCATCGAGTTCGATCATCGGCGCATGGCGTTCCGGCCGCACGCCGATCCAGCGTACCCGGCCGATCTGCGGGACTTCAGCAATCAGTTCCTGCAATGGGCTCACAGGCTGATCCCGACGTCGAAAACGATGCTGCGACCCAGGTTACTGCGCAAGAAATCCGGCGCATCCGGATGCGCGAACAGCACGCGGGCGAACGTCGGCCCGACCAGCGACAACGAACGCCAACCTTGGCGCAGGTATTCGGTGGGCGGCGGGAAATGGCTGTTGAGGTCCAGTACTTCGCGCTTGAGGCTGGCGAAGGCAATGATGTCCAGTTCTCCAAGGTCCATGCCGCGTTCTTTGTAGTTGTGCGCTTTTTTGCGCAAGGTCGGCGCCAGTCTCAGCAAGAATTCGTTGGCCGGAATGCGTCGGGGCTTGGCCTCGCGGCGTACCAGTTGGCTCAGGGAAAATGCGCTGCGCCGACGTTGCAGCTCGTCGCGCCATTCGTCGTTGAGGCGCCGGCCCTCGTCGAGCACGAAGAACACCTCGAAATTCGCCTCGCGAAACAACACGTCGGGCGGCTCCCCGGCCGGGGCGAATTCGTCGACGCGGTAGGGAATGTTCAGGCCTTGCAGCAGGCGCTGGCAGACCCAACGCTCGCGCTCCCATTTGCGGGCATTGGACAGAAAGGCGTTGGCTTGCTCGGCCGCGATGGTCAGCAGGCGTAAATAATCTGAGTCATCCATAGGCCCAAGCTTAGCGTTCAAATGCGATCGCAAAGAAGACAATTTGTCGAAGCCGGCCGGCGTCGCTCGAAAACGCTGCGCCGCAACCCCTCGGCAATCCTCCCCCAAGTCCCGATTCCAGAGCCCTGCACAAAACGGATAGCGATCTGCGCGAAGCGGATATTGCGCGGTTCCAGGCGGCTCTACCCTCGGCTGTACGGACGTCAGCCGCTTTCCTGACGCTCTTACAAAAACAACAACAAGAGATAAATGCCATGCGCAAGATCGACGTACATGAGGTTATCGACAACGCTCGTTTCAACCGTTTTCACTGGATGGTGCTGTTCTGGTGCGCCCTGATCATCATCTTCGATGGTTACGATCTGGTGATCTACGGCGTGGTGTTGCCGATGCTGATGAAAGAGTGGGGGCTCAGTCCTCTGCAAGCCGGCGCACTGGGCAGCTATGCACTGTTCGGGATGATGTTTGGCGCGCTGTTTTTCGGCCCGCTGTCGGACAAGATCGGCCGCAAAAAAGCCATCACGATTTGCGTGATGCTCTTCAGCGGTTTTACCGTGCTCAACGGATTTGCCCGCAACCCCACCGAGTTTGGCCTCTGTCGCTTCATTGCCGGGCTGGGCATTGGCGGGGTGATGCCCAATGTCGTGGCGCTGATGAACGAGTACGCGCCGAAGAAAATCCGCAGCACGCTGGTGGCGATCATGTTCAGCGGCTATTCGGTGGGCGGCATGCTCTCGGCTGGGCTGGGCATCGTGTTGATCCCAAACTTTGGCTGGCAGTCGGTGTTTTACGTGGCGGTACTGCCACTGCTGATGTTGCCGTTGATCATGTACTTCCTGCCCGAATCGGTGGGTTTCATGCTGCGCCAGGGGCGCAATGAAGAGGCGCGCAAAATCCTCGAGCGGGTTGATCCGGCTTACACCGCGCACTCGGGCGATCAGCTGCACATGAGCGAAGTCAAAGGCACCGGCACACCGGTGTTGCAACTGTTCCGTGAAGGTCGCGCGCTGCGCACGTGGATGTTGTGGCTGGCGTTTTTCTGCTGCTTGTTGATGGTCTACGCCTTGAGCTCCTGGCTGCCGAAACTGATGGCGAACGCCGGTTACAGCCTGGGTTCGAGTCTGTCGTTCCTGCTGGTGCTGAATTTTGGCGCCATTTTCGGCGCGGTCGGCGGCGGTGTACTGGGTGACAAGCTCAATCTGCCGCGGGTGTTGGCGGTGTTCTTCGCTGTGGCGGCGGTGTCGATCACCTTGCTCGGTTTCAACAGCCCGACGCCAGTGTTGTACCTGCTGATTGCCATTGCCGGCGCCACCACCATCGGCTCGCAAATTCTGTTATACGCCTGCGCCGCGCAGTTCTATTCCATGACGATTCGCTCCACCGGTTTGGGTTGGGCCTCGGGCATCGGGCGCAATGGTGCGATCGTCGGGCCACTGCTGGGCGGTGCTCTGCTGGGGATCAGCTTGCCGCTGCAACTGAACTTCATGGCATTTGCCTTGCCCGGCGCGGTGGCCGCCATCGCGATGACGGTGTTCGCGATCAGCAGTCAGCGCAACGCCAGGCAGGAGCGATTGGACCTGCGCCCTGGTTCGTCGGGGTCTTACGGCGAAGTTTCATGAAAGCGCTGGTCCGGGATTTTTCCCTGTCAGCGGCCGTCGCCGGATTTATCGCCACGGTGATTTCCTACGCCGGGCCGTTGGTGATCATCTTTCAGGCCGCCGACACCGCGCACCTCTCGCGGGAGGTGCTGTCGTCCTGGGTCTGGGCTATTTCCATCGGCAGTGCGGTGCTCGGTATCGGTTTGAGCCTGCGTTACCGCGTGCCGGTGATCATTGCGTGGTCGGCGCCGGGATCGGCATTGCTGGTGGCCTTGTTGCCCGGGATTTCCATGGCAGAGGCGGTGGGGGCTTATCTGGTCAGTAGCCTGATTATCTTTGTGGTCGGGGTGTCGGGGGCGTTCGACCGGATCATCAGCAAACTGCCCGCAGCGATTGCCGCGGCGATGCTCGCGGGGATTCTGTTCAGCTTCGGCACCGGCTTGTTCGTCTCGTTGCAAGGCAAGCCGTGGCTGGTGTTGGCGATGTTTGCCACGTATTTGGTCTGCAAGCGGGTGATGCCGCGCTATGCGGTGCTGATGGTGCTGCTGATGGGGTGTTCCATCGCCTTTTTCACTGGCGATTTGCACCGCGAAGCGCTGGTTATCGGTCTGGCCTCGCCGGTATGGATCTCGCCTGAGTTCAGCCTGAGCGCGACCCTGAATATTGCCTTGCCGTTGGTCATGGTGGCGCTGACCGGCCAGTTTGTACCCGGCATGGCGGTGCTGCGTGCCAGCGGTTACCGGCTGCCTGCGAGCCCGATCATTGCCAGCAGTGCATTGGGCACGGCGTTGTTGGCGCCGTTCGGTTGCCATGGGCTGAATCTGGCGGCGATTACTGCGGCCATGTGTACAGGCCGCGAGGCGCACGAAGATCCGCGCAAACGCTATGTGGCCGGCGTTGTAGGCGGGCTCTGTTACCTGGTGCTGGGGATTTTCGGCGCGACCCTGGTCTCGCTGTTTTCAGCGTTTCCCAAAGAGCTGATTTCTGCGTTGGCCGGGCTGGCGTTGTTCGCTGCCATTGCCGGGGCGTTGGCTGGCGCGATGGCCGTGCCGAGTGATCGCGAAGCGGCGCTGGTGACCTTTCTCACGACCGCGTCGGGCATGTCGCTCTTGGGTCTGTCCGCGGCTTTTTGGGGGCTGATTTTCGGCATGGTTACGCACTGGCTGTTAAGCGCCCGCCGTCCCGCTCCCCGTAACGAAACCGCTGTGTCTGAAGCACTTCAACCTGTCGATCAATAAAAATAAGAGAAAAAACGATGAAACAGATTCTTCCAATAACCGGTTCGGTGTTGTCCATGGCGTTCGTCTCGAGTTTCTCCGCGAGCGCGATGGCGGACGGCTTTATCGAAGACACCACGGCCACCTTGCAAGCACGTAATTACTACTTCAGCCGCGACTTCTCCGACATCGTCGGGGCCAACCAGCAATCGAAAGCCGAAGAGTGGGCGCAGGGTTTCATCCTCAACGTCAAATCCGGTTACACCCAAGGGCCGGTCGGGTTTGGGGTGGACGTCATCGGCCTGCTCGGTCTCAAGCTCGACAGCAGCCCGGACCGGGTCAATACCGGGTTGCTGCCGGTGCAGGATGATGGGCGCGCAGCGAATGATTACAGCCGGCTGGAAGGCGCATTGAAGGTGCGTTACTCGAAAACCGAGCTCAAAGTGGGGGAGCTGCAACCCAATCTGCCGGTGCTGGCCTTCAGCGATATTCGATTGCTGCCGCCCAGTTATCAGGGGGCGAGCATCAGCTCCAATGAAATTAACGGCCTGACCGTGCAGGGCGGCCACTTGAGTTCGACCAGCCTGCGCAACGAGGCGGGCGACGAAAAGATGCAAGCCATGCTCGGGCACGTGCCGCAGCGTCAGGTCAGCAGTGATGGCTTCAACTTTGCCGGCGCCGATTATGCCTTTAACGATAAACGCAGCTCGGTCAGCGCCTGGTTCGGGCAACTGGAAGACATCTACAACCAGCGCTTTCTTGGCCTCAAGCACAGTCAACCAGTGGGCGACTGGGTCCTGGGCGCGAACCTCGGTTATTACGATTCACGTGAAGATGGCAAGAAATTGCTGGGCAACATCGACAACCAGGCGTTTTTCTCGCTGCTGTCGGCCAAGCGTGGTGGTCACACGTTTTATATCGGCTATCAGGGCATGTTTGGCGACAGCGCGTTCCCGCGGGTGTTTGCCAACATTTCGCCGCTGGGCAACGAGGTGCCGACCTACGAGTTCGCCTACACCGATGAGCGTTCCTGGCAGGCGCGTTACGACTACGATTTCGCGGCCCTTGGTGTGCCGGGGTTGACCAGCACCGTGCGTTACATCTCAGGCAATAATGTCGATACCGGGCAGGGGTTTGAAGGCAAGGATCGTGAACGGGACCTGGACCTTGGCTATGTGCTGCAGAGTGGCAGCTTCAAAGGCCTCGGGATTCGGGTGCGCAATGCGATGGCGCGGTCTAACTATCGCAGTGATATTGACGAGAACCGGTTGATCCTCAGTTACACCTGGACGCTGTTATGAGGCGCTGATTACAGATTGCTCGTGCAGTTGCCCATGACTTGATAGGTCACTTGATGGGTCTGGCCCTGGTGATCGATGTAGACCATGGTGGCTGGGACGACGTCGCAGGCGGTGGCGGTATCGGTGACTGACACTACCTGGGCGATGTCCAGTGGTTGCGCCGGGTTGTATGGAGTGGCGGCTGGTTCATTGCCGGCGGCCATTGTCGAAGTGGCGATGAGGGTCAGAAACAGGCTGGTCAGGGTTTTCATTTTTGTGGGCTCGGGGTTGATTCTGATGGTTGAAGTTTAGTCTTTGGCTGTGAGGGATAAAGGGGGCTGGGTTGGATTCAGCTTTACGTGGAATGTAACAATCGATGATGTTGGATTGGGGGGCATATCCGTTTTTTTGGTTGCTGCCGCTATTGGTTTCGCCCTTACGGCGAGTCACTTTGAAAAGCGCAAAGTAACCAAACGCTCTTGCCCCTTTCGTTCGGTGCCTCGCTAAGGCTCGGCATGCCCTCGCTCCGGTCCTGCTCCGTGGGCCCGCCGCCATCGGCCATCCATGGCCGGGGGCGGCTAACCCGGCATCCATGCCGGGTTGCCCACTGCGCAGAACCTCCACTCGGCCTCACGATGGGGCGGTGCATCAAAATCAAAAGCACGGCGGCCTGCAGGCCGGCCTGATTGGGGGGTACGAGTTCCCCTGTAGGAGCGAGCTTGCTCGCGAAGAACATCAATGATGGCGCGTTTTAACAGGATAAACGCGGTGCCTGTGGGTCCATCGCGAGCGAGCTCGCTCCTACAGGGGGACGGTGATTTCAGACGTTACATTCGCTGTTGATCTTGCCGTTGCTTTGCTTTGCTTTGGCTTCAGATCTGCCGCCCCTTTCCCAGAGGCCGAACGCAGGCGTTGCGCAGGGGGTACCGCGGCAAGGATGCCGCGGTAGCCGCCCACGGCCAGGGATGGCCGATGGCGGCGGGCCCCCGGAGCAATGCCGGAGTGAGGGCATGCCGAGCCTAAGCGAGGCACCGAATGGAGGGGCAAAGCGCTTTGGTTACTTTCGCGCTTTTCGAAAGTGACTCGCTGTAAAAGCGAAACCAATATCAGCCGTTACCGCAGAAACGGATATGTCCCTTATCAAAAAACAGTCGCTAAGCCGCAGAAACGGATATGCCCCCAGTCCCGGAACACCCAACCCGAAATCGAAGCACACTCAATCTGCGGTGTAGACTAAAAACCTATCCCCTTTCGGCAAAGACAACGGAGTGCGCCCCACCATGATTGGTGCCGAATTACTGTCACCCGAAAGCCTCACGGTAGGGTGGTTGATCTACGTCCCGGCGCTGATCTGGGCCGTTGCGCGTGCACCGTGGGTCGAACTGTTCAGCGACAGCCGCCGCCAGCACCTGCTGTTTGGCACCGTGTTCGCGCTGTTCATGCTGTGGCTGGTGCGACGGGACTTCGACACCGGCGTGTCCTACCACTTCATCGGCATGACCGCCGTCACCCTGTTGCTCGACTGGCCCCTGGCAATCGTCGGCGGATTGGTCGCGCAAGCCGGATTGGTGCTGCTCGGACGCCAGGACCTGGTGGCGATGGGGGTCAACGGCGCGCTGCTGATTCTATTGCCGGTGCTGATCACCGAGTGCTGCGCCATCCTCGTGGAGCGCGCGCAACCGCGTAATCCCTTCGTGTACATCTTCGTTTCCGGTTTCTTTGCCGCCGCGCTGTCGGCATTGTTGTGCCTGCTGCTGGCGCTGTGGTTGCTGTGGTTCGACGAACGTTTCGCCATGCCGTACTGGCTTGAGGATTTTGTCGGTTACCTGTGGCTGATCATTTTTCCGGAGGCCTTCATCAACGGCATGGTGGTCAGCGCGCTGGTGGTGTTCTGTCCCGAATGGCTGGAGACCTTCAACCGCACGCGCTACCTGTCGGCACCGTGGAAGGACGACGATCCGAAATCTTGATCCACATCAAACCCATCAATCACTGACGAACTCATGCTCGGCAAAACCTTCAGGAGCATCGAAATGAGTGTCTACGAATGGGCAAGGCAGGAGTTGCGCCAGAGTCTGGATGTGGCGCAGGAAGTGGGGTTTGATCCGGGGTTGAGCCTGCGCGCCTTGCTCAGCGCGGTGGTGCAGCAGAGCAAGGCTGTGCGCAGTATCGAGGACCTGGCCGACGAGTTGCAGTTTCTCGCCGAGAACCTCGATGAAGAGGAAGACTACGGCTTCATGCGACCCTGATACCGTGGATCAGTGACGCGGTTCGAAGTCTTCGCTGAACATCTCGTCTTCGGCATCCGGGCTCACCGGAATCTTGTGTTCTTCCGACGCCCAGGCGCCCAGGTCGATCAGTTTGCAACGGTCCGAACAGAACGGCCGGAACGTGCTTTCGGCGCTCCATTCAACAGGGGCGCCACAGGTTGGGCAATTGACGGTTGGGGTTTGGCTCATGACTGGCCTCCACGCAATGTTAGGTAAAAGTGATGCAGGCGTTCGACCTCGCTGTGCAGCCAGGCGAGGTCGCGGTCGTTGACCACCACATCGTCGGCATGGGCCACGCGATCCTGGCGGCTGGACTGGGCCTTGAGGATTGCCTGGACCTGTTGTTCGCTGGTCTGGTCACGCCGCAGGGTGCGTTCGATCTGTAGCTGTTCGGGGGCATCGATCACCAGCACCCGTTGGGTCATGGCGTACTGCCCGGACTCGATCAGCAGCGGTGAAACCAGAATCGCGTAAGGTGATTGTGCCTTGGCCAGATGATCGGTGATTTCCTTGGCGATCAGCGGATGCAGCAACGCTTCGAGCCAGAGACGTTGCTCCGGCACTTCAAAGATCAGTTTGCGCAGTGCCGCTCGGTCCAGTTGCCCATCCGCCAGCAACACGCCGGGGCCAAAGTGTTCGGCAATTTTCGCCAGCGCCGGGCGACCCGGCTCCACCACCCAGCGCGCCGCATGATCGGCGTCCACCACGTGCACGCCCAGGTCGATGAAGTGCTGCGCAGCGGCGCTTTTGCCGCTGCCGATGCCGCCGGTCAAGCCGAGAATCCAGGGTTTTTCCACAGGGTTATTCATTTCAAACCGACAAACTGCCAATAGAAGTCGGTTATTTGACCACCCCAGAGCAGCGCAATCCAGCCGGCAATTGCCAGGAAGGGGCCGAAGGGGATCGGCGTGGAGGTTTTCGCGTTACGCAAACGCAGCAACATCACGCCGACAACCGCGCCCACCAGCGACGACAACAGGAGGGTCAGCGGCAAAATCTGCCAGCCGCCCCAGGCGCCAAACAGGGCCAACAGCTTGAAATCACCATGGCCCATGCCGTCCTTGCCGGTGAGCAACTTGAACAGCCAGAACACCGACCACAACGCCATGTAACCGGCTATCGCGCCCCACAGCGCCTCATTTAATGGCACGAACAGGCTGAAGCTGTTGACGATCAGCCCCAGCCACATCAGCGGCAGCACCAGCACATCCGGCAGCAGCTGATGCTCGGCGTCGATCAGGCTCATGGCCAACAGGCCCCAGGTCAGGACCAGCGCCAGGCACGCCGGCCAACCAACACCGAAGTGCCAGGCGATGAAGGCCGACAACAGACCGCAGGCCAGCTCGGTCATGGGATAGCGTTTGCTGATCGGCGTCGCGCAACTTGAACAGCGCCCGCGCAGGCACACATAACTGATGAGCGGAATATTTTCCCAGGCACGAATCCGGTGTCCGCACCGGGGGCACTGGGAGTGCGGCAGCAGCAGGTTATAGGTCGGCAGTGGGGTTTCGGTCGGCAGCCCCAGCATGTCGTGAGCCTGCACCCGCCACTCACGCTCGAGCATTTTCGGCAGGCGCCAGATCACCACGTTGAGAAAGCTGCCGATCAGCAGGCCGACCACCCCGGCGATGACAACGAAGGCCAGCGGGTAGACAGACAGGATTTCGTTCAAGGGCATGTCAGATCGCTGAGCCGAGTTGGAAGATAGGCAGGTACATCGCAACCACCAGGCCGCCGACGATAACACCCAGCACCACCATGATGAACGGCTCCATCAGACTGGTGAGGTTATCGACCATGTTGTCCACTTCGTCTTCGTAGAAACTCGCGACCTTGTCGAGCATGTCGTCCAGTGCGCCGGACTCTTCGCCAATCGCGGTCATCTGGATCGCCATGTTCGGAAAGATGCCGGAGCTGCGCATCGAGAAGTTCAGTTGCATACCGGTGGAAACGTCCTGCTTGATGCGCAGCACCGCCCGCTTGAACACGATGTTGCCGGTGGCGCCCGCCACTGATTCGAGGGCTTCCACCAGCGGCACGCCCGCGGCAAAGGTGGTCGACAGCGTGCGGGCGTAACGGGCCACGGCGGACTTGTACATCAGAGTGCCAACCAGGGGCAATTTCAGCAGCCAGGTGTCCATCCGGTCGCGAAAGACTTGCGACGTCTTAAAGGCATGGCGCATGCCGAAAATCGCTGCGATCAGCACGCCGAGCAGCGCCCACCACCACGCCTGCATAAATTCCGACAAGCCGATGACCATCACGGTGAAGGCCGGCAATTCGGCGCCAAAGCCTTTGAACACCGATTCGAACTGCGGCACCACCTTGACCAGCAGAATCCCGGTGACAATGATTGCGACGAACACCACGGCCAGTGGGTAAGTCATGGCTTTCTTGATCTTGGCCTTGAGGCTTTCGCTCTTTTCCTTGTAGGTCGCTACCCGCTCCAACAGGGTGTCCAGCGCACCGGCCTGTTCGCCGGCATCGACCAGGTTGCAGTAGAGCTCATCGAAATACTGCGGCTTTTTGCGCAGGGACGCGGCGAAGCTGTTACCCGCGGCGACTTCCTGTTTGACCTCGTCCACCAGTTTGCGCATGGCCGGGTTATCGAAGCCCTCACCGATGATCTCGAACGACTGCAGCAACGGTACGCCGGCTTTCATCATGGTTGCCATTTGCCGGGTGAACAGGGCAATTTCCTGGGCCTTGATGCGCTTGCCCAGGTTGAGAATCGAGGCGGATTTCTTGCGCACCTTGCCGGGGTTGATGCCTTGTTTGCGCAGTTGGGCCTTGATCAGTGCCGGGTTTTGACCGCTGAGTTCGCCGGTCATTTTCGTGCCTTGCCGGTTGGTGCCTTCCCAGGCATACACGCTGATTTTTGCTGCTTTGACCGCCATGTTCAGTCCTTGGTGACCCGGTTGATTTCTTCAAGGCTGGTGATGCCTTGCATGGCCTTGAGCAGCCCGGAAGTGCGCAGGTCGTTGAAACCGTCCTTGCGCATCTGGATGTCGATTTCCAGTGAGTTGCCTTCGGCCATGATCAGCCGTTGCAGCTCCGGTGTGTTCTTCACCACTTCATAAATCCCCGTTCGCCCTTTGTAACCGCCATTGCAGTGTTCGCAACCGACCGGCTCATAGATCGTGAACGAGCCGATGCGTTCCTCGGGGAAGCCTTCCTTGAGCAACGCCTCGCGGGGAATTTCGATGGGTTTCTTGCAATGGCTGCACAGTTTGCGCGCCAGGCGTTGGGCGATAATCAGGCTGACCGAGGTGGCAATGTTGAACCCCTGAATGCCCATGTTGTGCAGGCGGGTCAGGGTTTCCGCGGCGCTGTTGGTGTGCAGGGTCGACAGCACGAGGTGCCCGGTCTGGGCGGCCTTGATCGCGATTTCCGCGGTTTCGAGGTCGCGGATTTCGCCGACCATGATCACGTCCGGGTCCTGGCGCAGAAACGAGCGCAGCGCCTGGGCAAAGCCCAGTCCCTGTTTGGCATTGACGTTGACCTGGTTGATGCCTTCCATGTTGATCTCCACCGGGTCTTCGGCGGTGGAGATGTTGATGTCCACGGTGTTGAGAATATTCAGGCCGGTGTAGAGCGACACGGTCTTGCCCGAACCGGTCGGGCCGGTCACCAGAATCATTCCCTGTGGCTGCTTGAGCGCGGCCATGTACAGGTCTTTCTGGTCGGGTTCGTAGCCGAGGGCGTCGATGCCCATTTGCGCGCTGGACGGATCGAGGATCCGGATCACCACTTTCTCGCCCCACAAGGTCGGCAGGGTGTTGACCCGGAAGTCGATGGACTTGCTCTTGGACAGGCGCATCTTGATCCGCCCGTCCTGGGGTTTGCGTCGCTCGGAGATGTCGAGGCTGGCCATGACTTTCAGGCGCGCGGCGATGCGGTTGGCCAGTTGAATCGGTGGCTTGGCGACTTCACGCAACATGCCGTCGGTGCGCATCCGCACGCGGTAGGTTTTTTCGTAGGGCTCGAAATGCAGGTCGGAAGAGCCGCTCTTGATCGCATCGAGCAGCATTTTGTGGACGAAGCGCACCACGGGCGCGTCGTCGGCATCCTGTCCGGCGATGGCGTCCTGGTTGTGGTCATCGTTGGATTCGATGTCGACGCCATCGAGGTCGACGTCGGCCATGTCTTCGAGGCCGGAATTGTGGCTGTCGAAGAACTTTTCGATGGCATCCGTGAGTTTGTCGTCCTCCACCAGAATGGCTTCGGTCGTGAGCCCGGTGCTGAACTGGATGTCGTTGATGACCTGGTGATTGGATGGGTCGGAAATCCCCACGAACAACTTATTACCGCGTCGCCAGAGGGGCAGGGCGTGGTGCTGGCGGATCAGTTTCTCGCTGACCAGGCCCTTGGGCTGGGTGTCCTTGTCCAGGCAGTTGAGGTCGAGCAGGGCCATGCCGAAGTGTTCCGAAGCGATCTCGGCGACCTGGCGACTTTTCACCAGTTTGTTCTGCACCAGGTAGCTGACCAGTGAGATGCGGTTACGTTGGGCTTGCTGATACGCCTGTTGCGCGCTTTTGTCAGTGAGCAGCTCGGCCAGGACCAATTGCTTGGCCAGACCGCTAAGGGCGATGTCGTTCATTGGGGTTCCGGACGCAGACAGTTCATGACTTATAGCCTAGTCAAGCCGAGGAACCAAACCAGCGTCGGTCAGGTGACAAAAAGTGTCAGATAGTGCGGATACTGGGGGTAGGAAAGGGCGTTGCACTGGCGTCGCGCCCCGCCAACAGGGAATACGGCGGTTGGCATGGGCTGTGCTGCGGCTAATTCAGATCATGAGATTCCGACTCATGCATGGAGCCTGTCTATGAACACTCAAAAAGGTTTTACCCTGATCGAGCTGCTGATCGTGGTGGCGATCATCGGGATTCTGGCGACGTTTGCCTTGCCGCAATATGCCAAGTACCAGGCAAGGGCCAAGGTGACGGCGAGCATGGCCGAGATCGCCGCATTGAAAGTGCCATTCGAAGACATTATCAATCAGGGCACGGATCCGACGCTTGCGCTGATCGGTGGTACCGCGACGACGGGTAACTGCACCATTACCGCTTCGGGTACGGCTTCCACTGGAGTGGGCGCTATTGGCTGCGTCATTCTTAATGCACCGGGTCAGGTACTCAACCAAACCATCACGCTCTCACGGACGATGACGGGAGGTTGGACCTGTGCGACAACCGTCAATCAGGAATACGCCCCTAAAGGCTGCACCGGTAAAGCCTGATTGATATCCGTTCTGCCAATACCCCGCCTCTTGCGAAGCGGGGTATTTTTTTGCCTGTCAGTCGAGAAAACCAGTGAAAGAAAGAAACTCTCAACAATTCATGGCCTTAGGCCGCAGACAAAACCCGCAACTTGCATGTCGATAATTTCCAACTCATGCAATTTGCATGATTCCGAAAATTAGGTGTTTTGTTATCTTATTGATTTATAACGATTAATTACCTGTCTCAAAGTTGGCACAGCGTTCGCAACATACCCAGTAACCCTGCTGACAAGACAACCCAGCAGACTTTCTAGAAAAACAGGAGTTACTCGTATGAAGAAGTTCGCTATCGCTGCCGCTACTGCTACCGCGCTGACCCTGACCATGGCCAACGTCGCATTTGCACAGACTACTCAAACTACCCAAGCCCCGATGACACTGGCGGCCGGTGAAGTTACCCAGGCCAAGGAAGCTACTTCCGACACTTGGATCACTACCAAAGTCAAAAGTGACCTGGTAACTGAAAAAGGCATTCCTGGTACCGATATCAAAGTTGAAACCAACAAAGGCGTCGTGTCCCTGTCGTCCACTGTTGCGGTGACCGACGCACAGAAAGCCACCGCTGTTGCGATCACCAAGAAAATCAAAGGCGTCAAAGCGGTCTCCGCTGACGGCCTGAAAGCCGAGTAAGGCAAGGCTTCTCGCCTGGACTGGGAGAAGGCGCGGCAGGTGAGCCGAGTCATACACCTGCTGCTGGAGAGTTCATGCGAAAGGCCATAAGGATGTGGCCATTACAGGCCCCGGACATTCGTGTTCGGGGCCTGTTCTATTGTGGGCAACACAAAATAATTGTGGGAGCGAGCCTGCTCGCGAAGACGGATTAACTTTCACCACATCTGTTGGATGAAAGTCCGCTTTCGCGAGCAGGCTCGCTCCCACCTTGGGTTTGTGGTGGGTTTAGTTGCCGCGTTTGCTGGTGATCTGCTTCAAGCGATTGCCTTCAAACCGCAGGTACTGGTACATCCCTCCGTTGGGCCCGTAGGTCCATTCCTCGACCTGAAACTCTTCCCGTCGGTTGGCGCTGCGCTTGTAGCCCAATAGATCGCGGCTGACCGGCTCACCGCATTTCTGCAGCACTTCGCTGGACCTGTCGCCAACGCTGACCAACTGGCTGCCGCAGCGCAGGGTATCCGCCGCCGAGGCCTGGCTGGCGCTCAGCGCCAATGCCAGGCTCACCAGCAATCGTCTGATCATCACTCGGCGTCCAGATGCAGGGGCGTTACCACTCGACCGTCACTTTCCGCTTCGCCCAACTGGGCGTCGATGAAGTACACACGGTCATCGGCCAACTGGCCCTTGTCGACCAAGTAGTCTTTGATGCTGCTGGCGCGTTCCTGGCCCAACTGACGTAACAGCACGTCGCTGGAGCTCCAGAACTTGATCACGCCCTCACGCATTTTCGCGGTGCGTTCTTCCTTGCCCAGATCCTTCCATTCAGCCGGCGGCTGGGTCTTCAGGCGGATGCGGTAGATGCCTTCCAGCAGCGGACCTTTTTCGCTGTCCGGCACTTGCAGTAATGACGCCTGGGCCGGCACCTTGTCACCACGGCGCTGGAGCATTTTGTAGTAGTTGTACTGGTATTCCCGTTCCAAGCGTTGCTCGGCAATCAGCGGGCCATCACTGCTGGCGGCAGCGGTGCCTTCGATTTCCAGGCGCAGGGCCGGACGTTCCTTGAGCGCCTGGGACAGTTTGACCAGCGAACCCTCGGCCTCTTTGCTCAGGTCGCTTGAACCCGGTGCAAACGACACCGTGCCCAAGTCTTCCGAACCGCCGCCACTGACCAGCCCGCCAATCATTTTGAACGGCGCGGCGGCGGCTTTGACGATCAGGTTGCGCAAGGTCTGCCAGACAATCGGCATGATGCTGAACTGCGGGTTGTTCAGGTCACCGGTCACCGGCAGCTCGATGGAAATCTTGCCGTCGACGTCCTTGAGCAACGCGATGGCCAGCTTCAGCGGCAGGCTTACGGCGTCCGGACTGTCGACTTTTTCACCCAGTTGCAGCTGTTCGACCACCACTTTGTTTTCGGCCTTGAGCTGGCCCTTGGTGATCAGGTAATGCAGGTCGAGATTGAGCCGGCCCTTGCGGATGCGATAACCGGCGAACTTGCCGGAATAGGGCGTCAGGGTCGTCAGCTCGACACGTTTGAAACTGGTGGCGATGTCGAGGCTGGCCATCGGGTCGAACGGGTTGACCGAACCCTTGATGGTCACCGGTGCATAGCGATCAACCTTGCCTTTGATATCGACGGTGGCCGGTTTCGCCTGACGGCTGTCGATGGCGCCGATCTGCCCGTTGAGCTGTTGAACGGCGGTGGCGAAGTTCGGGGTCAGGCTGAAGTCGGCGAAGTTCGCCGAGCCGTCATTGATGGCAATCCCGCCAATGTGAATGCCCAGCGGTTTGTCCTTGCTGGCCGGTTTGGCAGCGGCGGTCTTGGCACCGGAGTCGGGCGGTTGCGGGATCAGCAGGTCATCGACGTTGGTGGTGCGGTCGTCGTTGATCATGAAGCGCACGTAGGGCTGGAACAGGTTGACCTTGTTGATCGACAGGCTGTCGCCGTGCTGATAATTCAGGCCTTCGAGCACCAACTGCTGCCACTTGAGGAAGTCGCGGGTTTTCAGGGTGTCGAGGGTGTGCAGCTGATCAACCTGGGCGCGGCCGGTGACGCTGAATGCCAGCGGTTCAGTGCTTTTCAGGTCGACTGCCAGATCACTGCCAAGCATGCCGCTGCGCAATTCGAGGCGAATAAACGGGTTGATATAGGACTGCGCCACCCGCAGGTCGATGTCCTTGGTCTGCACGTTTAGTTTGGCGCTGACCGGGGCCAGGTTGACCACGCCGTCCGCCATGAGCTTGCCTTGCTTGCCCACGCCCGTGTCGAGCTTGAGGTTGAAGGGCGAGCCATTGAGGCTGTCGAAATTTTGCAGGTCCAGGTTCAGCGGGCCGACTTCCAGGGCCACGGCGGGTTGCGCCTTGCGGTCGGCCAGATGCACTTGGTAGTTGCGCAATTGCACGTCTTTGAGCAGCACCTGCCAAGGCTTGCTGGGTGGTGCAGGTTCAGGTTTCGGTGAGTCGGCGGCGGCGGGCGTGCTCACGGGTTCGGCGTTGGCTTTGACCGTCGCTTTGGACGGTTGGCTGGCGAACAGTTTCTGCCAGTCCAGCTGTCCGTCCGCTTCCAGCGCGGCCCAGGTTTCCAGTTTATTGCTGCGAATCTTGCCGACCACCACGTGTTGCTTGGCCAGGTCTACCGTGGTGTCGCTGATGTCCAGTCGTTCGAGCTTCGCCAGCGGCCGACCGTCCGGGGCCTTGATTGCGAAGGGCGCGACACTGACGGCGACATTGCTCAGCAGCAGTTCGGTTTCCTTGGACAGGTTCAGTTTGTAGTCGGTACTGAGGTTGATGATGCCGTCTTCGAGCACTAGTGGCACAGCGTCCCGCACGTAGGGCCAAAAGGCTTTCATCTTGCCGTCGGTGATTTTCAGCTTACCTTCGGAGGCGATCGGGATCAGGCTGAAGTTACCGCTCCAGTCGATCTGCCCACCGTTCGGGCCGACGGCTACCAGCGTCATGTCGGCACTGTCTTCGGGCAGGGTGCTGAGGTTCTTCAGTTCGAAATCGAGTTTGTCGTAGAGGAATTCGATGGGCTCGCTAGGGCGTTCATCCATGAAATGCACGGAACCGCCCGCCAGTTTGATCCGCTCGATGCGCAACGGAAACGGCTTGGCATTCGGGTCGGCTGGGGTCGGTTCGCTGGCGGGAATTTTGAACAGGCCGAGCAAGTTGAGCTTGCCGTCCTTGCCGAAGAGGATTTCGGTCTTGGGTTTGTCTATTTCGATATCGGACAGGTGCAGCGCTTTGGTCCAGAGGCTGTCGATCTGCAGATTGGCGTACAGGCGTTCGAAGCCCACCTGTTCCTTGCCAGGCTCGCCAATGATCAGGCCCCACAGGGTCACTTCAAGGCTGAAGGGGTTGAGTTCGATTCGCGAGATCGTCGCGGGCGTCGTCGCGTAGTTGGCCAGTTGTTGGTTGGCCACCCGCAACGCGATCCCCGGCAAAATCAGAAACCCCAGCAGGCTGTAGAGGGCCAGAGCAGTCAACAAAGCGCCAATAGCGCGAAACAATCCTTTGGGCATGTGCGGCTTCATCTGTCTGAATCGGAGTGCGTTGGAGTATGGCACGCGATTCCGGTTCCGAAGTGATCATGCTTTATAGGATTAATCTGATTTTGCGTGCGACTTTCAGAGCTGCAGGATTAGCGTTTTCAACGGAGGCTGCTGATCCATCGACGGGAAATCGCCACCCGGCTTCATCACTGTCCACTCGCGCACCGGACGTCCGGCTTTTTCTGCGCAACGCAAAACCTGCTCGCGCCAGTCATCCATGCTGACCTTTGCCAGGTTGTTGCAGCAGATCAGCACGCCATTCTCGGCGGTGGTCAGCAGTGCTGGTTTCAGCAGGCTCTGATAGTCGCGCAGCAGGTCGACGGTGCCAAAAGCACTCTTGGCCCAGGCCGGAGGATCCAGCAGCACCAGGTCGTACTGACGCTGTTCCAGGCGCGGGTAGCTGGGCAGTTTCTGCCCGCGACGCTGGCTGATCGGCAGGCCGGCCAACTGGCGGATGGCCGGGAAGTAGTCAGACTGAATGAACTGCATCGTCGGCAACTGCGGATTGAGCAGGCCGTTTTCACGACCGACCGCCAGGTTGCCCTCGGCGAAATCCAGATTGCACACCTCGCGAGCACCACCGGCCGCCGCGCTCAGGCCGACGCCACAGGTGTAGGCAAACAGGTTCAGCACACGTTTGTTTTTACTGTGCTCCTTGACCCAGCCGCGGGTGTTGCGCAGGTCGAGAAACAGCAGCGGATCCTGGCCTGCGTGGCGGCCGCGAACCCGGTAGTTGAGGCCCCATTCGTGGCCGACCAGGTCTTGTAGCGCGGCGTCGTCGGCGCGGTAGACCGTGTCTTCGCGGTCGATACGTGAGTTGCCACGGGAGCGGTCGTTATAGACCAGCAGGGTTTCAAGGCCCAGGTGTTGATTGATGATCGCGTGCAGTTGCAGCAGGTCATCGCGCTCCAGCGCCTGGTGAAAGCTTTGCACCAGCAGTTGCGGGCCGTAGCGGTCAATGGTCAGGCCACCGGCGCCTTCCTGGCTGCCATGGAACAGGCGATAACAATCGGTGCCTTGCTGATGCAGCTCGGCAAGCAGGTCCTGGCGATGATCGAGGGCGGCGCGCAGCGCCTGATTCAAGGAAGACATGCTGGGCGCCTTGCAGGAGGGAATTTGGCGCGGGAGTTTAACAGCTTGAGCGATGAAGAACCTGTAGGAGCGAGGCTTGCCCGCGAAGAACGATAACGTTGTGCGTCAGGCAGACCGCATTGCATTCTTCGCGGGCAAGCCTCGCTCCTACAAGGGCGGTCAGGTCAACAGGGGCAAACGTTATTGGTTCAAGCGTTTATCGATCAGGCCTTGTACCACGCTCGGGTCGGCCAGGGTCGAGGTATCACCCAGGCTGTCCAGTTCGTTGCAGGCGATCTTGCGCAGAATCCGCCGCATGATCTTGCCCGAACGGGTTTTCGGCAAGGCCGGCGCCCACTGGATCAAGTCCGGTTTGGCGAAGCTGCCGATTTCCTTGCTGACGTGGGCCAGCAATTCTTTCTTCAGATCATCGTTAGGATCGGTGCCGTTCATCGGTGTGACGAAGGCATAGATGCCCTGTCCTTTGACGTCGTGGGGATAACCGACCACGGCGGCCTCGGCGATGCTGTCGTGCAGCACCAGGGCGCTTTCCACTTCAGCGGTGCCGATGCGGTGCCCGGAGACGTTGATCACGTCGTCAATACGCCCGGTGATCCAGTAATCGCCGTCTTCATCGCGACGTGCACCGTCGCCGGTGAAGTAATAACCGGGGTAGGGCTTGAAGTAGGTGTCGATCATGCGCTGCGGGTCGCCGTACACCGTGCGGATCTGCGCCGGCCAGCTGGATTTGATCGCCAGTATGCCGCTGCCGGCGCCTTTGATTTCCTTGCCTTGCTCATCGAGCAGCACCGGTTGCACGCCGAACATCGGTTGTGTGGCGCAGCCGGGTTTGATCCGTTGCGCGCTCACCAGCGGGCTGAGCATGATGCCGCCGGTTTCGGTCTGCCACCAGGTGTCGACGATCGGGCAACGCTGTTCGCCGACCACATTGAAGTACCAGTCCCACGCTTCCGGGTTGATCGGCTCACCGACACTGCCGAGTAATCTGAGGCTCTCGCGGGATGTTTCCTTCAACGGTTCGGGGCCTTCGCGCATCAGGGCGCGCAGGGCGGTGGGGGCGGTGTAGAAGATGTTGACGTGGTGCTTGTCGATCACCTGCCAGAAGCGCGAGCAATTCGGATAACTCGGTACGCCTTCGAAGATCAACGTGGTGGCGCCATTGGCCAGCGGGCCGTAAACGATGTAGCTGTGCCCGGTGACCCAGCCGACATCGGCGGTGCACCAGAATACTTCGCCGTCGCGGTAGTCGAGCACGTACTTGAAGGTCATGGCCGCTTGCAGCAGATAGCCGCCGGTGGTGTGCAGCACGCCTTTGGGTTTGCCGGTGCTGCCGGAGGTGTAGAGGATGAACAGCGGGTCTTCGGCGTCCATCGGCTCGGGCGGGCAATCGTCGCTGACGTCGCGCAGCGCCTGGTGATACCAGAGGTCGCGGCCTTCGACCCAGTTCACCTCGCCTTGGGTGCGCTCGACCACCACCACCGTGCTGACGTCCGGGCAACTTTGCAGCGCCTTGTCGACGTTCTGTTTGAGCGGCACGAATTTGCCGCCGCGCACGCCTTCATCGGCGGTGATCACGGTGCGGCAATCGGCGTCGAGAATCCGGTCGCGCAGGGAGTCCGGGGAGAAACCGCCGAACACCACCGAATGCACCGCGCCGATCCGCGTGCAGGCGAGCATGGCGTAGGCGGCTTCGGGGATCATCGGCATGTAGATGCACACGCGGTCGCCTTTCTTCACGCCACGGCTTTTGAGCACGTTGGCCAGGCGACAGACGTTGTGATGAAGTTTGTTGTAGGTGATTTGCGCGGATTCGGCCGGGTCGTCGCCTTCCCAGATGATCGCGATGTGATCGCCGCGTTTTTCCAGGTGGCGGTCGATGCAGTTGTAACTGACGTTCAACTGACCGCCAGCAAACCAGCTGGCTTCGCCGGTTTTCAGGTCATAGCGCTGGACGGTCTGCCACGGTGTGCTCCAGTCGAGAAAGCGCGTGGCCTGCTCAGCCCAGAAGGTACTGGGGTGCTCGATGGATTGACGGTACAGGCGCTGATAGTCGTCTTGACTCAGTTGTGCAGCCCGGCGGACGGCATCGGCTTTGGGGAACGTGCTGATATCGAACATGACGGTTCCTTATTCTTGTTTTGCGACAAAGATAAAGATGCGCCGAGTAGCGAAAGGGTTCAAGCCAGACACAAACCAATGTGGGAGCGGGCTTGCTCGCGAAAGCGGTGGGTCAGTCAACATAGATGCCGAATGAACCACCGCTTTCGCGAGCAAGCCCGCTCCCACAAAGATCAGTGTTGACCTGCGAGAACGGGTTTCAGATCACCCGCGGTGACGGCCGCGGAAGTAGTTGATCAGGCCTTGAGTGGATGCATCATCAGCCGGGGTTTCTTCGCTGCCGACCAGGCGGTTGTAGACGCCTTTGCCCAGCTCTTTGCCCAGCTCCACGCCCCATTGGTCGAAGGCGTTGATGCCCCAGATCACGCTTTGCACGAAGACTTTGTGTTCGTACATCGCCACCAGTGCGCCGAGGCGACGTGGGCTGATGCGCTCGACCACCAGGGTGTTGCTCGGACGGTTGCCCGGGATCACCTTGTGTGGCGCGAGTTTCTGTACGTCTTCTTCGCTCATGCCCTTGTCGCGCAACTCGGCTTCAGCCTCGGCGCGGGTCTTGCCGAGCATTAATGCCTGGCTTTGGGACAGGCAGTTGGCGTACAGCCACTGGTGGTGGTCGGACACCGGGTTGAAGCTGACGATCGGCACGATGAAGTCGGCCGGGATCAGTTGGCTGCCTTGGTGCAGCAACTGGTGATAGGCGTGCTGACCGTTGCAACCCACGCCGCCCCAGATGACCGGACCGGTGTCGGTGGACACGGGTGTACCGTCCTGGCGCACGCTCTTGCCGTTGGATTCCATGTCCAACTGTTGCAAGTGCTTGGTGATGTTACGCAAGTAATGGTCATACGGCAGGATCGCGTGGCTTTGCGCGCCCCAGAAGTTGCCGTACCAGACGCCGAGCAAGGCCAGCAGTACCGGCATGTTCTGTTCGAACGGCGCGCTCTGGAAGTGCTGGTCCATGGTGTAGGCACCGGACAGCAGTTCCTTGAAGTTGGACATGCCGATGGCCAGGGCAATCGGCAAACCGATGGCCGACCACAGCGAGTAACGCCCGCCGACCCAGTCCCACATCGGGAAGATGTTCTCTTCGCGGATACCAAACGCCACGGCCGCCGCATTGTTGCTGGATACGGCGATGAAGTGACGATACAGCTCGGCTTCCGAACCACCCTGAGCCAGATACCAAGCGCGTGCGGCCTGGGCATTCTTCAGGGTTTCGAGGGTGTTGAAGGATTTCGACGAAACGATGAACAGCGTGGTCTCGGCGCGCAGTTTCATGGTCAGTTCGTGGAACTCACTGCCATCGATGTTCGCCAGGTAGTGACAGCGCACGCCTTTCTGGGCGTAGGACAACAGCGCTTCGGACACCAGCTCAGGGCCGAGGAACGAACCACCGATGCCGATGTTCACCACGTCGGTGATCGGCTTCTCGGTGTAACCGCGCCACAGACCGTCGTGGATACGGCCCACAAGGTCGGTGATCTGGTTCAGCACTTTGTGCACTTCAGGCATCACGTTGACGCCATTGACCGACAGCTTGTCGCCGACCGGGCGACGCAGCGCCGTGTGCAGGGCCGGGCGACCTTCGGAAGAGTTGACGATTTCGCCTTCGAACAGCGATTTGATCGCGCCCTTGAGGTCGACTTCGTTGGCCAGGCCCACCAGCAGATTGCGGGTCTCGGCGTTGATCAGGTTTTTCGAATAATCGAGAAACAGGCCGCAGCTGCTGAGGGTGAATTGGGTAAAGCGCTGCGGGTCGGCATTGAAGGCTTCGCGCATGCTGAAATCCTGCATGGCTTGGCGGTGGTCATTCAACGCTTGCCAGGCGGGCAGAGCGGTCACATCGTGAGGAGTGCGGTAGTACGCCATCGCTGCGGGTTTCCTTTTTACTTGAACGGCCTTTTGAACACTAAAAATACCGGAGCGCTGCGGTTGGGCGTCCGGTCAACTGCGTCGACACGATTTGATGACACAGGGCGAATACAGTAACCCTCGCGCTGCAATCTGTCTTGACTTTGTCTGACCCCTTACCTGTACTTTTTTAACATTAAAGTAGAGGCGGGCCGACAAACGGGAGGAATTTGGAACAAGCAGGTTGGAAACTGTTGCAGATCAAATGTGGGAGCGGGCTTGCTCGCGAAGGCGGTGTGTCAGTCAATACTGATGCTGACTGACACGCCGCCTTCGCGAGCAAGCCCGCTCCCATATTTGTTTTGTTGTGTTTAGGTGGGCGTATCGAGGTTCAGGTGCAGGTTGTCGATCAACCGCGTCGTACCGAGGAACGCCGCGACCAGAATCACCAGATCGCGATCTTGCGCGGTGGCCGGGCGCAACGTCTGCGCATGGCGGATTTCCAGGTAGTCAGGGCGCAGGCCCGCGGCTTCAAGCTGCTTGATCTGGGCGCCAATCAGCGCCGGGAAATCCCGCTCACCCTGTTTGATCGCGTCACTGATCTGGTTCAGGGTGCGATAGACCACCGGCGCAACGGCCCGCTGCTCTTCGCTGAGGAAACCGTTGCGCGACGACAGCGCCAGACCATCGGCCGCCCGCACTGTCGGTTCGCCGATGATCTGGATCGGCATGTTCAGGTCATGCACCAGCGCGCGGATCACCGCCAGTTGCTGGAAGTCTTTCTCGCCGAAGATCGCCAGGTCTGGCTGGACCATGTTGAACAGCTTGCTGACGACGGTTGCGACGCCCTCGAAATGCCCGGGACGGCTGGCGCCGCACAAGCCTTCGGACAGTTGCGGAACACTGACGCGGGTCTGGCCGGCCATGCCGTCGGGGTACATTTCTTCGACGGTCGGCGCGAACAGCAGGTGGCAACCGGCTTGCAGCAGTTTTTCCTGATCGGCCGCGAGGGTGCGCGGGTATTTGTCGAGGTCTTCGCCGGCGCCGAATTGCAGCGGGTTGACGAAAATGCTCGCGACCACAAAGTCCACCCGTTGGGTGGCTTTGGTCACCAGCGCGACATGCCCGCTGTGCAGGTTGCCCATGGTCGGCACGAAGCCGATGCGCTTGCCTTCGCCGCGGGCACGGGCCACGGCGGCCCGCAGTTCACGTACGGTTTTTACGGTGTTCATGCAGAGAATCCGTGTTCGATACCAGGGAAAGTGGCTGCTTTGACTTCGGAGACGTACGCGCCAAGCGCCGCTTGAATGTTCTGTTGCCCGGTCATGAAGTTTTTCACGAACTTCGGTACCCGGCCGGTGATGGAGAGGCCGAGCATGTCGTGCAGAACCAGGACCTGGCCGTCAGTGGCACTGCCGGCACCAATGCCGATAACCGGGATTTTCACCGCTTGGGTGATTTCCTGCGCCAGTTCACTCGGCACGCATTCGAGCAGCAGCATGGCCGCGCCGGCCTGCTCCAGGGCGATCGCATCGGCGCGCATCTGCCGCGCCTGGTTTTCGTTGCGACCCTGGACCTTGTAGCCGCCCAGGATGTTCACCGATTGCGGCGTCAACCCCATGTGCGCGCACACCGGGATACCGCGCTCGGCCAGCAGACGGATCGAGTCCGCCAGCCACAGCGCGCCTTCGACCTTGACCATGTGCGCACCGGCCTGCATCAACAGGGCGCTGTTGGTCATGGCTTGTTCGGTGGTGGCGTAGGCCATGAAGGGCAGGTCGGCGAGGATCAACGCGTCGGTGTTGCCGCGTTTGACCGCTGCCACGTGGTAAGCCATTTCCGCGGTGGTGACCGGCAGGGTGCTGTCGTGACCTTGCAGAACCATGCCGAGGGAGTCGCCCACCAGCAGCACTTCGACACCCGCCTCATTGCAGGCGTGGGCGAAGGTCGCGTCATAGCAGGTCAGCATGGTGATTTTTTCACCTTTTTGCTTGAGACCTTGCAGAGTGGTCAGGGTGATGGCTGGCATGAAAAAGTCCTCATTCAGGCGCTGTGGAAACTACTGCGAGTAACGCGCGTGATTCTTCGTTAAATACAGGCGCACGGTCTGTTGTCGTGCTTTTAAGGCCTGGATTGCGCCCTGTAATGCCGTGTTGGCGGCAGCGGGACGCCTATAGTCGTGAGGAGAACTCGGGAAGTCAATTGCGTGTGTTACCGCGTTGTTACGCGTGGGGTGTTACCGGGGTAACTGATGCGATTCAGCAACGACCGATCTGATGTCGACACAAAACCAATGTGGGAGCGAGCCTGCTCGCGATGGCGGTGGATCAGCCAGCATCAATGCTGAATGACGGACCGCTATCGCGAGCAGGCTCGCTCCCACAGGGGATTTTTGTCAATTTTGGGAGAGGCGTTCCAGGCCGACGAACGGGCAGGCAGCGAGCAAATCACTCAGGCTGCGGCCATCAGCCAGACGCAAATCCGCAGGCGCCAGTTCGGCCAGTGGATAGAGAACGAAAGCTCGTTCCTGCAAATGGTAGTGAGGCACCTTGAGGCGAGGTTCGTCGATCAACCGCTCGCCGAACAGCACGATGTCCAGATCCAGCGTGCGTGGCCCCCAGCGTTCTAGACGTTCGCGACCCTGTCCATTTTCGATGGCTTGCAGCGCATCCAGCAGTTCCAGCGGTGGGAGCGTGCTGTCGAGGGCGGCGACCGCGTTGGTGTAACGCGGTTGGCCGGGCAGCAGTGAGTCGCTTTGGTAAAACGCGGAAACCCCGACCAGTTCGGTCTGCGGTAACAGCGCCAGCGCCTCGATGGCGCTGCGCAATTGTTCGGCGGGGTCAGCCAGATTGCTGCCCATGCCGATGTAGATGCGTTCCATGGATTACTCGCCCGTAGCGCTCGGTGCGCCGGCGGCGCGTTTGCGTTTGGCGCCACCGCTGCGGCGGCGTTTGCGTGGAGCACCAGTGCCTTCGTCCTTGCCGCTGAGGTCGCGGATCATGTCGCGGCGCTCGCTGTCGTTGGCGTCCTGATAGTCCGTCCACCATTCACCGAGGCCATCGGTCTGCTCACCGGCGCTTTCGCGCAGCAGCAGGAAGTCGTAACCGGCACGGAACCGCGGGTTGTCCAGCAACAGGTCGGCACGCTTGCCGCTGCGGCGTGGCAGGCGTTCCTGCATGTCCCAGATCTCGCGGATCGGCATGGTGAAGCGTTTCGGAATCGCAATGCGCTGGCACTGCTCGGCAATCAACTCGTGAGCCGCTTCCTGCATCGCCGGAATCGGCGGCATGCCACGCTCTTGCAGGCGCAACACGCGGGCCGGCAGGGCAGGCCATAGCAGAGCAGCAAACAGGAACGCCGGGGTTACCGGTTTGTTCTGCTTGATCCGCAGGTCGGTGTTGATCAGGGCTTCGCTGATCAGCGTGTGGGTGTATGTCGGGTTGTATTCCAGCGCCTGGGCACTGGCCGGGAACAACGGATCGAACAATTGCAGGTCGACCAGCATCTCGAAGGTGTCCGCGGCATGGCCGGAGAGGAACAGCTTGAGCACTTCTTCGAACAGACGGGCCGACGGGATCTCGCGCAGCATCGGTGCCAGGTCGCGGATCGGGGCGGCGCTGTGTTTCTCGATGCCAAAATTCAGCTTGGCGGCGAAACGCACGGCTCGCAGCATCCTTACCGGGTCTTCCTGGTAACGCTGCTTCGGATCGCCGATCAGGCGGATCAGGTGGTTGCGGATGTCGTGTACGCCGTTGGCGTAGTCGAGGATGCGCTCGCTGACCGGATCGTAATACAAGGCGTTGATGGTGAAGTCGCGGCGTTGCGCGTCTTCTTCCAGCGTGCCGTAGACGTTATCGCGCAGGATGCGCCCGCTCTCGTTGCGGGAAGACTGGTTGCTGTCTTCCTCTTCATCGTTTTGCGGGTGGTTGGCGCGGAAGGTCGCGACTTCAATGATTTCGCGACCAAAGTGGATGTGCACCAGCTTGAAGCGACGACCGATGATCCGCGCGTTGCGGAATTCGGCCCGTACTTGTTCAGGGGTGGCACTGGTGGCGACGTCGAAATCTTTTGGCGTGATGCCCAGCAGCATGTCGCGCACGCAACCGCCGACCAGGTAAGCCTGGTAACCGGCGTTCTGCAGGCGTTCGACGATATTCACCGCGTAACGGCTGAATTGGGCCTTTTGCAGCGAATGTTGGCCGCTGTTGAGCACTTCAGGCGTACTGCGAATGTGTTGCGTATGACGCTTGGGAGAACGGAATGACTGGAACAACTTCTTCAGCATGGGATGCACTGTTTGAAGGAATGTTCGGCCATAACGAAGAATGACCGCATGATGGGCGGGGATTCTAGCATTTAGTCGGGGGATGGTGTAGGACACAGCAGATTTGAGCTGTGAGCTTGTAGGAGCAAGCTCGCTCGCGATGGTCGTGAACGATAACGCGTAAACCAGATGCCCAACGCCGCCCTCGGGTTTTTCGCGAGCAAGCTCGCTCCTACACCTGCAGGGAGCGATTTCTGAATCGCGGAAACCACAAGGGGAGCCGAAGCTCCCCAAGAAGTAGTTGCATGCTCTATTTTTATTATTGATTCGGGCTTTTTGTTTTTGTTAAGTGCCCACGCCATGAAGCTTATCCTTCATGGCCCTCCCAATCGGGAGCCAAGAGCAAACGGATTGCTTTGGTCGCTGTGTTGCAGTGATCTTGCGATCCAACCAGTTCAGGCTCTGTCTTGTGACAGTTTTTGTTGTTCTCGGCCTGGTCGTGGGGCACGCCCCAAATACAACGCCTCTCCAAAAGAATCAGTTAGCTGCGCCTCTCGCCGTCTTGTTTTTATTGTGCGTGAGTCGATACGTCTTATTTTTATTGTCTTGTACGTTGCTTGTTATTGTTCTTGTACCAAACATATAGCAGGGGGCGTGCCAACTTTTGTGAAGCCCAGTAAAACAAGGGGTTGGGCCGCTTGGCGGGTTTCATCCAGGCCAAAAAAAGCCGGGGCTTCGTTACCGTAAGCCCCGGCTTCTGTTACGTGAAAAACCTGAGGTAACAGTTTTTCCACAATGTCACGTGTTACCCACCCATCAGACAGGTGCGGTTCAGCTCTCGCTGGCCACCCCGGTCTTGCGCCGTGGAATGCCCAGGCGCTGACGGCGTTCCCACAGGCATTTGCGACTTACGCCGAGTTTGCGTGCGAGCTCGGTTTCGGTCATGTGGTCCTGATGCTCGAGGACGAAGTGCTGGAAATAGTCTTCCAGCGACAGGTCTTCGGTGGGCTCATGGCTATTGTTGCCGGCGGCGCTGCCTTGTTGTGGCGGCAGGCCGATGAAGTCGTCGTCTTCCAGGTCGCTCAGCTCTATGTCGATCCCCAGCAGCTCGGCGGAAATCTCCGGGCTCTCGCACAGGATGACGGCGCGCTCGACGGCGTTTTCCAGCTCACGAACGTTACCTGGCCAGGTGTAATGACGAATCGCCTGCTCGGCGTCCGGGGCGAATTTCAGGTCGGTGCGGTTGACCCGCGCGCTCTGCCGCGCCAGGAAGGCATTGGCGATTTCGTTGACGTCCGCGCCGCGTTCACGCAGGGCCGGCAGTTTCAGGGCGATCACGTGGAGGCGGTAGTACAAGTCTTCACGGAACTGGCCGATTTTCGCCAGACTCTTGAGGTCCCGGTGAGTGGCGGCGATCAGGCGTACATCAACTTTCTGCGACTGTACCGAACCCACCCGGCGAATTTCGCCTTCCTGCAATACGCGCAGCAGGCGAGCCTGGGCTTCCAGTGGCAGTTCGCCGATTTCGTCGAGGAACAACGTGCCGCCGTCGGCCGCTTCCACCAGACCGGCACGCCCGGCACTGGCGCCGGTGAACGCGCCTTTCTCGTGGCCGAACAGTTCGGACTCGATCAGGCTTTCCGGAATGGCCGCGCAGTTCACCGAAATCATCGGTGCCTTGGCACGCTTGGAAAGGTTGTGCAGGGCGCGCGCCACCAGTTCTTTACCGGTGCCGGATTCGCCCTGGATCAGGACATTGGAATCGGTCGGCGCGACTTTGCGGATCTTGCTGTACAGATCCTGCATCGGCGGGCAGGAGCCAATGATGCCGATTTCGCCATTGCTGTTATCGACACCCGGTTTCGCCGCGCCATTGGTTGCTTTGCCGGAAGTGACCGGCTCACCGCTGGCTTGCACCGATTGACGATCGCGCAGGATGCGTGCGACGGCCTGGAGCATTTCATCGTGATCGAAAGGCTTGGCGATGTAGTCGACCGCGCCCATTTTCATCGAGTCGACGGCCGAACGCAGGCTGGCGTAGCTGGTCATGATCAGCACCGGAGTGCCCTGGCCGAGTTTGATCAACTCGGTGCCCGGCGCGCCCGGCAGACGCAGGTCGCTGACGATCAGGTCGAACGTGGGAATGGTGAAGCGTTCTTGTGCTTCCTGCACTGAACCGGCTTCGCTGACCTGGTACTGGTTACGTTCCAGCAGGCGGCGCAAGGCGGAGCGGATAATGGTTTCGTCTTCGACGATCAAAATGTGCGGCATTGATTCGATACTCTCGACGGTCTCAGTTCACAGCGGACGTCGCTTCGACATGACGCGGCAAGGTCACCCGGATACGGGTGCCGCGTTGGCTTTGAACATCAGCCGGGCTGTCGATGGTGATTTGTCCATAATGCTCTTCAACGATGGAATAGACCAGTGCAAGGCCCAGACCGGTGCCTTCGCCAGGGTCCTTGGTGGTGAAGAAAGGTTCGAACAATCGGTCCATGATGTTCTGCGGAATACCGCTGCCTTCGTCTTCCACGATCAAATCGACCGTGTGTTCGCCGGCTTCGCTTTTGACCCGCACCGCACTGCCGGGAGGCGAGGCGTCACGGGCGTTTGAGAGCAGGTTGATCAACACTTGGGCGAGTCGCTGCGGATCGCCTTCGACCCAGTGATCGGGGTCGCACAGGTTGTAGAACTGCACTTCGAAATTGCGTCGGTTCAGGGCCAGCAGGCCGATCGCGTCCTGGGCCACTTCGGCCAGACAGACGGGCTCGTCGCTGTGCTGATGGCTGCCGGCATGGGCGAAGCTCATCAGCGACTGCACGATGCGCGACACGCGTTTGGTCTGCTCAAGGATCTGCCCGCTGATTTCTTTCAGCTCGCCATCGTCCTCGCGCTCTTCGCGCAGGTTCTGCGCCAGGCACGCGATGCCAGTGATCGGGTTGCCGATTTCATGGGCCACACCCGCCGCCAGTCGACCGATGCTGGCCAGACGCTCGGAGTGCACCAGTTTGTCTTCGAGCATCTGCGTTTCGGTCAGGTCTTCCACCAGCAACACCAGGCCACTGTTGCCCGGCGCGAGCGGTTCGTCGATCGCCGCTTTGTGCAAATTCAACCAGCGAGTCTGGCCGTCGAGGGCCAAGTGCTGTTTGTGCAAATGCTCGTCCGGCAGATTGATGAAGCCTTGCAGCAATTGTTTCCACGGATCGGCAATGGTGCTCAGGCGCGAACCGACCACACGCTGCGCGGCAATCCCGGTCAGCTCCTCCATGGCTTTGTTCCACATGAGGATTTCCTGGTCCTTGGCCAGCGAGCAGACGCCCATCGGCAATTCTTGCAGGGTCTGGCGGTGATAGCGGCGCAGGGCATCGAGTTCGGCGGCAAGGCCGGTCAGGCGCGAGTGGTAGTCCTCAAGCCGACTTTCAATGAAGTGGATGTCTTCGGTGACGTAGTTTTCGCCGCCGGCCTTATAAGGCAGGAAAGTCTCGACCATGTCCTGGGCCACGCTCGGCCCCATCAGGCCGGAGAGGTTGGCTTCGATCCGGTCGCGCAGACGGCGCAAGGCGTAAGGCCGGCGTTCATCGAACGGCAGATAGAGATCGCGCAGGGCTTGCTCGACTTCTTTCTGTGCGGCCTTCGCGCCCAAGGGTTTTGCCAGCTGCGTGGCGAATTCCTGGGGTGAGGCGGCGTGCAGCTCGCGGCGTTGTGGGCGACGCACGTTGTCCACGGCGCAGGCTTCGGCGGCGCTGGCCTCTTCGCTGCTGGCGTTGGTGAACAACGAGATCAAGGTGAACATCAGCACGTTGGCGGCCAGCGAGGCGATCGCCGCCATGTGCCAACTGGTGTCGTCCAGTACGTAGATCATGTTCAACAGCGGAATGTAGAAACCCTGCAGGTTGCCGACCAGCGGCAGCAGCATGGTCACCAGCCACACCAGAATCCCCGCGAGCAAACCGGCGATGAAGCCGCGGCGGTTGGCGGTTGGCCAATACAGAACCGACAATACGCCCGGCAGGAATTGCAGGGTGGCGACGAAGGCGACGATGCCCAGGTTCGCCAGGTCCTGTTCTGCGCCCAGCAGCAGGTAGAAACCGTAACCGGCCATGATGATCGCGACGATCAAGGCTCGCCGGGTCCACTTCAGCCAGCGGTAGATATTGCCTTCGGCCGGCGGCTGATAGAGCGGCAGCACCAGATGGTTCAGCGCCATTCCGGACAACGCCAGGGTGGTGACGATGATCAAGCCGCTGGCTGCCGACAATCCGCCGATATAGGCCAGCAGCGCCAGCGCCTTGTTGTTGGCGGCGATGCCGATGCCCAGCGTGAAGTATTCCGGATTGGTGGTGGCGCCGAGCTTCAGGCCGGCCCACAGAATCAGCGGTACGGCCAGGCTCATCAGCAGCAGGAACAGCGGCAAGCCCCAGCTCGCACTGACCAGCGAGCGCGGGTTGAGGTTTTCGGTGAACGTCATGTGGTACATGTGCGGCATCACAATCGCCGAGGCGAAGAACACCAGCAGCAGCGTGCGCCACGGACCTTCCTGCAACGGTGTGTGCAGGGCGGCGAGGGCGGTCTGGTTTTGCAGCAGCCACAATTCCAGCTGTTGCGGGCCGTCGAATACGCCATACAAGGCATACAGGCCGACGCCGCCAATGGCGATCAGCTTGATCACCGACTCGAACGCAATCGCGAACACCAGGCCTTCATGCTTCTCGCGGGTGGCGATGTGGCGCGAGCCGAAGAAAATCGTGAAGAGCGTAATCAGTGCGCAGAAGCTCAGGGCCACGCGATGCTGCACCGGCTCGCGCGTGAGGATGCCGATGGAGTCGGCCACCGCCTGAATCTGCAAGGCCAGCAACGGCAATACGCCGATCAGCATGAAGATCGTGGTCAGTGCGCCGGCCCAGGTGCTGCGGAAACGGAACGCGAACAAGTCGGCCAGGGACGATAACTGATAGGTGCGAGTGATCTTGAGGATCGGATACAGCAACACCGGCGCCAGCAAAAATGCCCCGGAAACCCCGAGGTAGCTGGACAGAAAGCCGTAGCCGTACTGATAGGCCAGACCGACCGTGCCATAAAACGCCCACGCACTGGCGTAGACCCCAAGCGACAGGGTGTAAGTCAGCGGGTGGCGAATGATCGCCCGGGGGATCATGCCCCGTTCGCTGACCCAGGCTACGCCGAACAGCACCGCCAGGTACGCGGCGCTGATCAGGATCATCTGGGTCAGGCTAAAGCTCATCGGCATCTTTTTGGCTCTGCAGGATGAAGGTCACGACGATCAGAATCAGCCAGAGCAGATAAGGGCGATACCAGGCGCCAGTGGCGTCGATCCACCAATCCATGATGGCCGGGGAGAACAGGTAAATCCCCACTACCAGGAGCAGGACCAAGCGATAGATGTACATCCCGGCCTCTCTTCTTTATGCACGTGCCCGAAAACGTGCGGCGATGGTAACGGATGGGCGCGCCACTGCAAGTGTGATCACTGTAGTTGCGCTTCGGGCAGGTTGAGTGTGCGCGGGATCAACAGCGCATCCCAATGGGCGATGCCCCAGTTCAACACTTCCCGTGGTGTCGCGTACGCCAGTTCGGCGCCCGGATTCTGCCCCAGTGCGCGCAAGGCCCGCAGTAACAAGGGCGTCGCCTGGTCTGCGGTCAGCGGCGGCGAACGGTACGACTTGCCGAGCTTGTGGCCGTCGGGCTGGGTAATCAGCGGAATATGCAGATAACGCGGTTGTGGAAAGCCGAGCAGTTCCTGCAGGTAAAGCTGTCGTGGTGTCGAGTCGAGGAGGTCGGCGCCACGGACGATATCGGTGATGCCTTGCCAGGCATCGTCGAGGACCACCGCCAATTGGTAGGCGTAGAGCCCGTCACGACGGCGGATCACGAAATCGCCGACTTCCCGGCCCAGGTGTTGGCGGTATTCACCCTGGACCCGGTCGATGAAGTGATATTCCAGCTCGGGCACGCGCAGGCGAATCGCGGCGTCTTCGGTGCCGTGGCCGGCATTGCGGCACAGTCCCGGATAAATCCCGTGATACGGCTCCAATTGTTTGCGCGAGCAGGTGCAGGCGTAGGCCAGGCCGTGATTGAACAGGCGATTGAGCACGTCGGCGTAGGCCTCGTGCCGGTCACTCTGGCGGACCATGTCGCCGTCCCACTCGAAACCGTAGCTTTCCAGCGCCTTGAGAATGGCCGCCTGGGCACCGGGTTCTTCCCGGGGTGGATCGAGGTCTTCCATGCGCATCAGCCAGCGGCCACCCACGGAGCGGGCGTCGAGGTACGAGGCCAGCGCGGCGACCAGCGAACCGAAATGCAGATGGCCACTGGGCGTGGGAGCAAAGCGCCCGATGTAAGTGGGGGAGGCGATGGCGGTCATAAGGCGATGTCAGGCTGTCCAATCGTTTTGAGCATGGCTTGAAGCCGCCTTCGCGAGCAAGCTTCGCTCCTACAGAGGTTGGCGCGATTTCCTGTAGGAGCGAAGCTTGCTCGCGAAGGCGATTCCGAAGACGCAACAGGTGTCAGCAAATATCAGAAACAAAAACGGAGCGTTCGCACGCTCCGTTTCTTCGTTCAAGTCGATGTTACTTGCCGACTTGCTTTTCCTTGATTTCCGCCAGGGTCTTGCAGTCAACGCACATGTCGGCGGTAGGGCGGGCTTCCAGTCGCTTGACGCCGATTTCGACGCCGCAGGACTCGCACCAGCCATATTCTTCGTCTTCGATCAGTTGCAGCGTCTTGTCGATCTTCTTGATCAACTTGCGCTCGCGGTCGCGGGCACGCAGCTCAAGGCTGAATTCCTCTTCCTGGCTGGCACGGTCTGCCGGGTCCGGGAAGTTGGCCGCTTCGTCCTTCATGTGATCAACCGTACGGTCGACTTCCTGCATCAAGTCCTGTTTCCACTTGTTCAGGATCTTGGTGAAGTGAGCGCGCATGGGCTTGCCCATGTATTCCTCACCCTTCACTTCTTTGTAGGGTTCGAAACCGCTGATCGACTGGTTTTGCTGCTTTGCTTGGGTGGGCATGAAATGGACCGCCTCTACTCTTGTAATCCATTGCGCAGGATTGCTCCATCACCGACACCTGCCGGCCCTGCGGCTGCAAGCGGGCGAACTTACCAGATCAAATCGGACCGCGCTACTCCCGGATGTCGAGGTAGTGGCCCAAGGTGCTTGCAAATGATTGCAAAGCCTTGTCTGGTGGTGCTGGAGACCTGATCAATTATTGATTTTAGTCAAACCTGGGGCACACGCTTGAGTCGTTTACAGCCAGGGATATAACGGCTCTGACCGCTTTAGGTTCTCGCTCGTTCCGACGGTTGGGTAGAATCAGTTTTTTTTCCCGTTGAAGGAAGGCCAATGGCTCAGCCCTACAGTGCCCGCAGTCGCGCGATCGAACCTTTCCATGTCATGGCGCTGCTGGCGCGGGCCAATGAATTGCAGGCCGCTGGTCATGACGTGATCCACCTGGAAATCGGCGAGCCGGACTTCACCACGGCCGAGCCGATCATTCAGGCCGGTCAGGCGGCGCTCACTGCGGGGAAAACCCGCTACACCGCGGCGCGCGGCATTCCCGAGTTGCGCGAGGCCATTTCGGGCTTTTATCAGCAGCGCTATGGGTTGAACATCGACCCACGGCGAATCCTCATCACACCGGGCGGTTCCGGCGCGCTGCTGCTGGCCAGTGCCTTGCTGGTTGACCCCGGCAAACACTGGCTGCTGGCGGACCCGGGTTATCCGTGCAACCGGCATTTCCTGCGGCTGGTCGAAGGCGCGGCGCAATTGGTGCCGGTAGGTCCGGACGTGCGCTATCAACTGACGCCAGACCTGGTGGCCCGCCATTGGGATCATGACAGCGTCGGCGCGCTGGTGGCATCGCCTGCCAACCCGACCGGGACGATCCTGACGCGAGACGAACTGGCGGGCCTGTCCGCCGCTATCAAGGAGCGCCACGGCCATCTGGTGGTCGATGAGATCTATCACGGTTTGACGTACGGCACCGATGCGGCCAGCGTGCTGGAAGTCGATGACGACGCCTTTGTGCTGAATAGTTTTTCGAAGTATTTCGGAATGACCGGTTGGCGACTCGGTTGGCTGGTGGCGCCGGAAGCGGCCGTCAGTGAACTGGAAAAACTCGCCCAGAACCTCTACATCAGCGCCCCGAGCATGGCCCAACACGCTGCACTGGCCTGTTTCGAGCCTGCCACCATCGCGATTTTCGAAGAGCGTCGCGCCGAGTTCGGGCGCCGTCGGGACTTCCTGCTGCCCGCCTTGCGTGAACTGGGCTTCGGCATCGCCGTGGAGCCGGAAGGGGCGTTCTACTTGTACGCGGATATCAGCAAGTTCGGCGGCGATGCCTTCGCGTTCTGCCGGCACTTCCTCGAAACCGAGCACGTTGCAATCACCCCGGGCCTGGATTTCGGCCGTTATCAGGCCGGGCATCATGTGCGGTTTGCCTACACTCAAAGCCTGCCGCGCTTGCAGGAAGCGGTTGAGCGGATTGCTCGTGGTCTGCGGAGCTGGCAAGGCTGATGCGCTTTCATCCTCCACTTGAAGAAGGTCGCTTGATCCGTCGTTACAAGCGTTTTCTCGCCGATATCGAGACCGTTACCGGCGAGTTGCTGACCATTCACTGCCCGAACACCGGCTCGATGCTTAATTGCCAGGTCGAGGGCGGGCAAGTCTGGTTCAGTCGCTCAAACGACCCCAAACGCAAACTGCCTGGCACTTGGGAAGTCGGAGAAACCCCGCAGGGCCGCTTGTTTTGCGTGAACACCGGACGGGCCAACGGTTTGATTGAGGAAGCACTGCTGGCCGGCGTCATCACCGAACTGAACGGCTTTACCGAGCTGAAGCGCGAAGTGGCCTACGGTCAGGAAAGCAGCCGCATCGATTTCCGTCTCGATTACCCGAGCGGGCCGGCCTATGTGGAAGTCAAAAGCGTCACCCTGGGCTTCGATGGTTCATCGGTGGCGGCGTTTCCCGATGCCGTCACTCAGCGCGGGGCCAAGCACTTGCGCGAATTGGCCCATCTGGCCCGGGACGGGATTCGTGCGGTGCAGCTGTATTGCGTCAATCTTACCGGCATCGACGCTGTGCGCCCGGCAAAGGAAATCGATTCGGCCTACGCCGACGCGCTGCATGAGGCGGTGGCATGTGGGGTTGAAGTGCTGGCGTACGGCGTACGGTTGAGCCACGAAGAGATGGTGGTCGACCGGCGTCTGGACGTGTTGCTAAACGGTTAAAGGCTGACCCAGATCCCTTGCTCATCTTCGCGGCACGGGACGCGGGTCAGGGATTGTCCGGCGCATGGGCCGGCGACGCATTCGCCATCCTCGATCAGAAACAGCGCGCCATGGGTGGCGCACTGGATCAGGCTGTTGCTGGGGTCGAGAAACTGGTCGGGCTTCCATTCCAGCCCGACGCCACGGTGCGGGCAGCGATTGATGTAGACGTAAACCTGGCCGCCCCGGCGCACGGCAAAGAGTTTCTGGCCGTCGATGTCGAAACCTCGGCTGCTGGCATCGGCCAGCTCAATGCCAGCACACAGAAACTTCATGTCTATCCTCAAATATCGCCGCGCGTCGTAGGAAACGTCTGCACTTGACGTGCAAATGCAAACAATTATCAAATGGCCGCTTCGCCCGTCGGGTGCAGGTGCCAGAGGTCGAGGATGCTTGGCCTGGCATCCCGATGCCCGGGAAAACCCTTAAAGGAAGCTGTTTATGCGCCTGAGTACCCGCGTTGCTGCGCTTTGTGTCGGACTCTTCGTCAGTCATCACGCCGCAGCGGCCGAGTTACCACAACGATGGGTCAGTGCCGGTGGCGCGTTGTCGGAGTGGGTCAGCGCGCTGGGCGCTGAATCAAAACTGGTGGGCGTCGATACCACCAGCCAGCACCCGCAATCCCTCAAGGCATTGCCGAGCATCGGTTACCAGCGGCAACTCTCGGCGGAAGGCATCTTGAGCTTACGCCCGCAGATTCTGATCGGCACCGAAGAAATGGGGCCGCCGCCAGTGCTTTCGCAAGTTCGCAGCGCGGGCGTGCAGGTCGAACTGTTCTCGGCCCAGCCGGATCTGTTGACGTTGCAAGGCAATCTCCAGCATTTGGGCCAGTTGCTTGGCGCAGAGGATCGGGCTTCGCAGTTGTTTCAGGCTTACCAGGAGCAACTCGATCAGCAAAAGATCCGGGTCACCCGGGCGCAGTTGAAGGAAACATCGCCGGGCGTGCTGTTATTGCTCGGCCACGCGGGCGGCAAACCGCTGATCGCCGGCAAGGACACCGCTGCCGATTGGTTGGTGCAACAGGCCGGTGGGCACAACCTGGCAACGCACACCGGCTACAAACCTTTTTCCAATGAATCGCTGGTCAGTCTCGATCCGGACGTGCTGGTGTTCGCCGACCGGGCGTTGACCGGCGAGGCGGCGCGCGCGGCGTTGTTCAAGGAAAATCCGATTCTGTCCTCGACCCGCGCGGTCAAGGATGAGCGAGTCATGGAGCTCGATCCGACGTTATTGGTGGGTGGTCTCGGGCCGCGTTTACCTGAGGCGTTGAAAAAACTCTCTGACGGTTTTTACCCCGGTACGGCCGGCCAATGACCATTCTGGTTAAACCGCGTGTGCTGTTTATTGGCCTGAGCGTGCTGTGTTTGTTGGCGATCTGGCTGTCGTTGGCGCTGGGGCCGGTGAGTTTGCCGTTGCTGGATACCTTGCGCGCGGCGTTGCGGCTGATCGGGTTACCCATCGCGCCCGATGGACTGGAACAGGCCGAACTGATCCTCGGGCAGATTCGCCTGCCGCGTACGTTGTTGGGTTTGGCCGTGGGCGGGGTTTTGGCACTGTCCGGCGTGGCGATGCAGGGGCTGTTTCGTAACCCTTTGGCCGACCCGGGGTTGGTGGGGGTCTCCAGTGGCGCAGCCTTGGGCGCCGCAATTGCGATCGTCGGTGGCTCGGTGTTCGGTGGTCTGCCGGAATCCTTCGGGCCTTATCTGTTATCGCTGTGTGCGTTTCTGGGCGGCCTCGGTGTGACGGCGTTGGTGTATCGACTGGGTCGACGCAACGGGCAGACTAACGTGGCGACCATGCTGTTGGCGGGTATCGCGCTGACGGCGCTGGCCGGTTCGGCAGTGGGACTGTTTACTTATCTGGCGGACGACGCGACCCTGCGCACCCTGACGTTCTGGAACCTGGGCAGCCTCAATGGCGCCAGCTATTCGCGGCTCTGGCCGTTATTGCTGGTGAGTGCCGGTGTGGCGCTCTGGTTGCCGCGCCGGGCCAAGGCCTTGAATGCGTTGCTGCTGGGCGAATCGGAGGCGGGTCACCTGGGCATCGATGTCGAAGGGCTCAAGCGTGAACTGGTGTTCTGCACCGCGCTGGGTGTCGGCGCAGCGGTCGCGGCGGCGGGGATGATCGGGTTTGTCGGTCTTGTGGTGCCACACTTGGTGCGATTGCTGGCCGGTCCCGATCATCGGGTGCTGTTGCCGGCGTCTGTGCTGGCGGGGGCGAGTCTTCTGTTGTTTGCCGATCTGGTGGCGCGACTGGCGCTGGCGCCCGCCGAGTTACCCATCGGAATTGTCACGGCTTTCATCGGTGCGCCGTTCTTTCTGTATCTGTTGCTCAGAGGACGTGCCTGATGTTGCGAACGCATAATCTGCAAATCCGTCGTGGGCGAAAGATCGTTCTGACGGACATCACGCTGGAACTCAAACCGGGCGAAGTTCTCGGCGTGCTAGGGCCAAATGGCGCCGGAAAAAGCACCTTGCTCGGTGCCTTGTGTGGCGAGTTGAAGGCTGATCACGGCAGCGTCTGGCTCGATGAACACGAGTTGAGTGACTGGGCCGGCGCACTGCGCGCGCAACGTTTGGCGGTGTTGCCGCAAGTATCAACCCTGGACTTCGCTTTTCGCGTTGAAGAAGTGGTCGGCATGGGCCGCTTGCCGCATCAGAGTGGTCGGGTGCGGGACGATGAAATCGTCGCCGCCGCATTGCACGCTGCCGATGCCGGGCACCTGAGCGGGCGCAGCTACCTGGCGCTGTCCGGCGGCGAACGGCAGCGGGTGCATCTGGCGCGCGTGCTGGCGCAGCTCTGGCCGGGGGAGGCCGGGCAGACACTGTTGCTGGATGAACCGACGTCGATGCTCGACCCGCTGCATCAGCACACCACCTTACAAGCGGTGCGCGAGTTCGCCGATCGCGGCGCGGCGGTGCTGGTGATCCTGCATGATCTGAACCTCGCGGCGCGCTATTGTGATCGCCTGTTACTGCTCGAAGGCGGACGCCCGGTGGCGCTCGACACCCCCGAGCAAGTGTTGCGCCCGGAACCGCTCAAGGCCGTGTTCGGGTTGGAAGTGCTGGTGCAACAGCACCCGGAGCGTGGGCATCCGCTGATCATCGCCCGCTGACTTTTTCATAGGGATGAGACGATGCGTGGGATTTTGATGCTGGCCGTGCTGTTTCTGGGGGCTTGTCAGCATGTTTCGGTGCCGCCACCGATCACGGGTGAGATTCGCGACTTGCGCAGCGGCCAGACCCTCACGCCCCAGCAATTGGTTGAGCGGTTGCAGAAGCCTTCGCGGCTGATCGTCGGCGAGCAGCATGACAATCGCGATCACCATGCACTGCAACTGTGGTTACTGCAGTCTCTCGGTGAGCAGCGGCCGCAAGGCAGTTTGCTGTTGGAAATGCTCACGCCGGATCAACAGCTGCGCGTCGATGACATTCGCCATGCTTCGACGCCACCGGCGAACTTGCCCGGTGCATTGGCCTGGCAATCTGGTTGGGACTGGAATCTATACGGGCCTATCGTACGTTTCGCCCTGACCCAGCCGTACCCGCTGCTGGCGGCCAATCTGGACACGCTTGAAGTCCGTTCCGTCTACGCCAACCCATCGACATTAAACGGCTCGCGCTCCAACGCTGTTTCGGTCAGGGACGCGTTGCTGGCGCAAATCAGCGATGCTCACTGCGGCCTGCTGCCCGAATCACAAATGCCGGCAATGCTGGCGGTCCAGCAACAACGTGATCGGCGGATGGCCGAGCGGTTACTGGCAGCGCCAACGCCTTCTTTGCTGTTCGCCGGGGCTTACCACGCGCGCAAGGATGTCGGCGTGCCAATCCATGTGCTTGATCTGGGTGCGCCCGAGGCTCCGAGGGTGTTGATGCTGGCGCAGCAGGGCAGTGAGGTGACGGCGGCAATGGCCGATTACGTCTGGTACACGCCTGCCACCGCGACGCCGGATTACTGCGCGCAGATGCGTAAGCAGTTCGGCAAGTAGAGGAAGGACTTTTCCACAGGCAAAAAAAGACCCGGCAAGAGCCGGGTCAAATAACCGTGATTAGCCTGATGAGGAGATATCTGAGAGTCCGAACCAAGGGCTTTTCAAATATCGACCAGTCTCGCGACCAGTTGTGATAATCATAGCGATTCTCATTACCAAGTCAACCGCTGATTTCCGATTTGTTTGAAATCCGTCGGCCCCTCGCTGCAAGCGTCCGTAATCATTGGGCTTCAGGCTGTCTTTTGAGTAGGTTGGCCTCAGCAGGTGTATGGCCGCTGTGCCGTTTCAATTCTTGTGGCGTGACGAAATAGCTTCCAGCTGTTTGTTCAAGGCTTCCTTGCGCTCGGCGGGAATGTCGTTCCAGTGCACGTCCATCAATGCACCCTCTATTGCATACAACAACACCTTGGACGCTCGAAACCCGCGCGTGCGCACGGCCCGATAAGCGTCCACCGCCCCCAGGCGACGCAAGTCCGAGGCGCTGTGGATGCCCACGGCATGCAGCCACTGCGCCGACGTCTTGCCAAGATTCTTCAGGTGTTGCAGTTCATCATTCATCAAGCCTCCTTGCGATGGCCGAATGGTGCGTGGGCAAGCTTCTGAGGAGTGTAGCCATCAGTAGGAAAAGCGTGATTGTTTGGTCGGTTTCGACGCAAAAGCTTCTAAGAGGAAAATAATGGAAGCTGTGCGAAAGTCCGCGAACGCGGCAGGAACAGAGGGCGTGGATTGGTCTATTGGGCAATAACGCCCAGAGTCCAGCGCAAAGCGGGGGCGCCGGACTGGTCAGTTCAAAGGTCGCTTTTAGCGGGTGCGATACCGCAGGCGTGTACCGAAATTCATCGACATCAGGATCTCGTCCGCACTCAGCTCAGGCGGAAAGTAGGCGCCGGAGATTTGCGCGTGGGCGAGGCTTGCGCCTTCCAGGTTTGAATGGCGGAAGTCGATGCCGCGCAAGTCGGCGGAGCGGAAATAGGCGTCGGAAAAATCGACGCGGTCGGCGTTCAGCTCACGCAAGTCCAGACCACGGAAATCGCCACCGACCATGTCGATCGTGCCGTCTTTGGGCCGCTCGTTATTGAAACCTGTGATGTCGTCTTTGTGCAGCAAAGCATAAAGCGGAGTGTCGAGAAGTTTGGGCTGGCTCATGTCACATCACCTGTTGGTTTTATGACGCCAGTATAGTGCCACTATCTGACAGCCGTGAAGCCGGCGAAGGCTTCACGGCTGAAATAGTTTTTACAGGCCCGGCAGGCGTTGGCGAATCTGCGCAACAACGGTGTCGAGGGTGCCGCTTTCATTTGTCTGCACGCGTTTGCTGCAGAGGATTTCTGCGGGCGTCAGCGCTTCACGAGTGGCTTGCTGGGCTGCGATTACGGTCAGGTTGGCGTCAGACGGATCCTTTTTATCGGCCTGACGCAGGGCCAGCCAGCTCTCGATCACTGCTTGCGGGGCATTGCAATCAAGAATCAGGAAAGGTGCGCCCGTGGCTTCGGCGATTTTCGCCGCACCGTCGCGCTGCTCGCGCTTGAGGTAAGTGGCATCGATCACCACCGGGAAGCCGGCACGCAGGATCACCGTGGCAATTTCATGCAGGCGGGCGTAAGTCGCGGCGCTGGCGTCGGCACTATAAATGCCGGCCTGTGGATCATTCGGCACGGTTTGCTCACCGAACAGGCGTTTGCGCTCGACATCGGAACGCAGGCGAATGGCGCCCAACGCTTCCACCAGGCGCATGGCCACGCGGCTCTTGCCGACGGCAGAAACACCGTGGGTGATGGCAATGAAGCGCGAAGGAATGGTGCTGTAGCTTTCCGCCAGGTTGGCGTAATTGCGGTATTGACGCAGGGTGGTCGCGCGCTGCACCGGGGTGGCGTCGGCCGGCATGCTGAACAGGCTGACCTTGGCGCGAACCAGTGCGCGATAGGCTTTATAGAAGTTCAGCAGTTCCAGCCCCTGGTAATCGCCGGTCAGCTCCAGGTACTGGCTGATGAAACGACGCGCCAGGCATTTCAGCCCGCGGTCTTCCAGATCCATCGCCAGGAAGCCGGTGTCGGCATACACGTCGGTGAAGCGGAATGGTTCGTTGAACTCGATGCAGTCGAAGATCACGACCTTGCCATCGATCACGGTGGCGTTGCCCAAGTGGATGTCGCCGTGGCATTCGCGGATAAAACCGTCGGCCTTGCGCTGTGCGAACAGCGGCTTGAGGCGTTCGAAGCTGCTTTCGGCCCAGGCTTGCAGCGCGTCGAGTTGCAACAGGTCAGCCTTGTCGCTGAGGAACGGGCGGATCTGTTCGAAGTTCTGGCGTACCGGCGCCATAACGGCATCCGGTGTGCCGGCTTCGTGTTCGGCAGGCACTTTTGGTGCGCTGAGGTGGAATTGAGCGATTTGCGCGGCCATCTCGTCGATGTGCGCCGTGGTCAATTCGCCATTGGCTTGCAGGGTGCTGAGTAACCCGCTTTGTGGGAATTGACGCATTTTCAGCGCGTATTCGATGACCGGGCCATCTCCGCCCAGTTGTGGCGCTTCGGCGCTGCCGGTAATCGGCAACACGTCCAGATACAAATCCTGAGTCAGACGCTGGTTCAGACGCAGCTCTTCAGCGCAGAAATGTTCCCGAGCATCGAGGCTGGTGAAGTCGAGGAAGCCGAAGTTCATCGGTTTCTTCACTTTATAAGCAAAGGGGCCCGTGAGGATGACCCAGGAAATATGAGTCTCGATAACCTGGAAAGCGTCTACGGGATGCGGGTAGAGGGCCGGGTTTTGCAGGGCAGCGATCAGTGACTGGCTCACAGGCGATCCTTCAGAGGCTGGGAAAATTCAAGGCCGACATTATGGCCGCAAGTCCGCCCGACGCAAACCTCGGAGGGCTTCTGTTGAGTATGAATAAAGTGCGTATAATCCGCGCCCATGACTCGTACTCGATCCCCCCGCACCCCTAAAAAACCACCTTCCAAGGGCCTGAGCCCCTGGCTGGGCTGGGCCCTTAAACTCAGTCTGGTCGGCCTCGTGGTGCTCGCCGGATTCGCGGTTTACCTCGACGCTATTGTCCAGGAGAAGTTCTCCGGCAAGCGCTGGACCATTCCGGCCAAGGTATATGCGCGCCCGCTCGAGCTGTTTACCGGGCAGAAACTGAGCAAGGAAGACTTCCTCACCGAACTCGATGCCTTGGGCTACCGGCGCGAAGCCGTGAGCAACGGCCCCGGCGCGGCAGCGGTCAGCGGCAATACCGTCGATTTGAATACCCGTGGTTTCCAGTTCTATGAAGGCCTGGAGAAAGCTCAGCCCGTGCGTGTGCGCTTCTCGGGCGACTACGTGGCCGAACTCTCGGCGACGAACGGTTCGAAGCTCTCTGTGGTGCGGTTGGAGCCGCTGCTGATCGGCGGGATTTACCCGAAAAACCTCGAAGACCGCATTCTGATCAAGATCGATCAGGTGCCGCCGTATCTGCTGGAAACCCTGGTGGCCGTGGAAGACCGGGATTTCTATAGCCACTGGGGCGTATCGCCCAAGTCGATTGCCCGCGCGGTTTACGTCAATACGTCTGGCGGCAAGATGACCCAGGGCGGCAGTACGCTGACGCAACAGTTGGTCAAGAACTTCTACCTGACCAGCGAACGCAGCCTGACCCGTAAACTCACCGAAGCCATGATGGCGATGTTGCTTGAGCTGCATTACGACAAACGAGAAATTCTTGAGGCTTACCTCAATGAAGTGTTCGTCGGTCAGGATGGCCAGCGCGCGGTGCATGGTTTCGGCTTGGCCAGCCAGTTTTTCTTCGGGCAGCCATTGTCCGAACTGAAGCTGCATCAAGTGGCAATGCTGGTGGGCATGGTCAAGGGGCCGTCCTATTACAACCCGCGTCGCAACCCTGAGCGGGCGCTTGAACGGCGCAACCTCGTGCTCGATGTCCTTGAGCAACAAGGTGTAGCTACCGCCGAACAGGTCGCTGCTGCGAAGAAAATGCCTCTGGGTGTGACCACACGCGGCAAGCTGGCGGACAGCTCGTTCCCGGGCTTCCTCGATCTGGTCAAACGTCAACTGCGCGAAGACTATCGCGACGAAGACTTGACCGAAGAAGGTCTGCGGATCTTCACCAGTTTCGACCCGATCCTGCAGATGAAAGCGGAAGCGTCGGTCAACGACACCTTCAAGCGACTCTCCGGGCGCAAGGGTTCCGATGACGTCGAAGCGGCCATGGTTGTGACCAACCCGGAAACCGGCGAAGTCCAGGCCATGATCGGTAGCCGTCAGGCCAGTTTCGCCGGCTTCAACCGGGCGCTGGATGCGGTACGACCGATCGGTTCGTTGATCAAGCCGGCGGTATATCTGACAGCCCTTGAGAAACCGACCCAGTACACCTTGACCAGTTGGCTGTCGGACGATTCCTTCTCGGTCAAAGGCGCGGATGGCCAAGTCTGGAAGCCGCAGAACTATGATCGTCGCTCCCATGGCACCGTATTCCTGTACCAGGGCCTGGCGCATTCCTACAACCTGTCGACCGCGCGTCTCGGGTTGGCGGTGGGCGTGCCGAATGTCCTGAAAACCCTGGGACGCCTGGGCGTGACTCGCGAGTTTCCGGCATTCCCATCGATGTTGCTGGGGGCCGGCGGTATGACGCCGATCGAAGTGGCGACCATGTACCAGACCCTGGCCAACGGTGGTTTCAATACCCCGATGCGCGGGATCCGCAGCGTACTGACCGCCGAAGGCGAGCCGCTCAAGCGTTATCCGTTCCAGATTCAGCAGCGTTTTGATCCGGCCTCGATTTACCTGATCCAGAGCGCCATGCAGCGTGTCATGCGTGAAGGCACCGGCAGTTCGGTTTATAACGTGCTGCCGAAAACCCTGACCCTCGCGGGCAAGACCGGTACCAGTAACGACTCACGAGACAGCTGGTTCGCCGGTTTCAGTCAGGACTTGCTGGCCGTGGTCTGGCTGGGTCGCGATGACAACGGCAAGACGCCGTTCACCGGCGCTACCGGTGCCTTACAGGTCTGGACCAGTTTCATGCGCAAGGCCGATCCGCTGCCGCTGGACATGCCGCAGCCGGATAACATTGTTCAAGCCTGGGTCGATTCGCGCACCGGGCAAGGCTCTGATGCCAACTGCCCAGGTGCGGTGCAGATGCCGTATATTCGCGGCAGCGAACCGCCTCCCGGCGCCGCTTGCGGTGGCGAAAGCCCTGTTTCCGGCGAAACGGTGATGGATTGGGTCAAGGGCTGGATGAATTAAGCAAAGAGGGTTTCAAGTGAACAAGTGGTTGATTCCAGCAGTTACCGCCGTGGCTTTGCTCAGCGGTTGCTCCAGCGTACAGCGCGGCTCGATTCCGGTTGTGGATTCCGGCAGCGCCGTGTCCAACAGTGAGCGTGTTTCGGCGAATGGCGGTTACCGTCAGACGACGACCAAACGCCCTGTGCAAGCCCAGCCTCAGGCGATCCCGCAGGGCGACACCGGTGTGGTGGTGATGGTGCCAGGTGGCGGTGCCGTGACATCGGCGCCGATCAGCACTGCGCCGATCACGCCAGGCCCGATTACCCCAGGGCCGATCGATACCACGCCGGTTCAGTCGGCGCCGGTCAATCAGGGCAGCTACAGCATGCCGTCGACGCCGAGCGGAATTCCTTCGGCCAGCACCGGTGGCGGCTTGTCTGCCGACGAGCAATTGGACGGTCCGGTCTTGGCGCTGCTGACGACCGCTCAGCAGCAACAGGCGAGCGGTGATCTCAACGGTGCTTCCTCCAGCCTTGAGCGCGCCCAACGCGTCGCGCCGCGTGAACCGCAAGTGCTTTATCGCCTGGCGCAGGTGCGCATGGCTCAAGGCGATGCGCCACAAGCCGAGCAATTCGCTCGTCGCGGCCTGACGTTCGCCAATGGTCGTCCGGCCCTTCAGGCCAGCCTGTGGTCATTGATTGCCCAGGCGCGTGAGAAACAGGGTGATTCCGCTGGCGCTGCACTGGCCCGTCAGAAGGCCAAGGTTGCTTCGTGATGGATGCACGCTTCCCGAAAATCGCCGAGCAGTTGTTACTGATCGAGCGTGAATTGCGAATTCAGGGTTGGTGGGACGACGTCCCGCCCTCCGCGGAAGCGCTTTCCAGCGTCGAGCCGTTCTCGGTCGATACGCTGGATTTCGAGCAGTGGCTGCAATGGATCTTCTTGCCGCGCATGAAAGCGATCCTCGAACAGGACCTGCCATTGCCCAACGCGTCGGGGATTCAGGAGATGGCCGAAATGGTCTTCGCCGCCCGCAATGTCCAGGGCAAGGATCGGCAGTTACAGGTGCTGCTCAAAGAGTTCGACCTGCTGATCACTGCCTCCCGCTGAATCCGGTCATTTTGTAGGAGCCGAGCAAGCTCGGCATCCTACAGATGCTTACTGGCAGTTATCCTTGATCTGCTTCTGTGCTTCAGTCATGCGCTCCTGACGTTGTTCGTCGGTCAGGCGACGCATCTCACCGTCAACATCCTCCCGTATCCGCGGATTGTTTTGCAATTGAGCCAGATTAGTTCGCGCCTGCTCGCAAAAAACCTTGAGCTGGGCTTGCTGCTCGGCGACCTGCTTTTTAACCGTCTTGTCGATCGCCTGTTGGTCGCCGATGACGTTGCTGCGTGGCAGCGTGGCAGGTTTGCCAGCAGGAGGGGAGGGCGTGACCACGGTGGTGGCTTCCTGACCCTGGGGCGGTTGCGCGTCGAAGTGGGTAACGCCTTGGGCGTCGACCCATTTGTAGATCTGACCGGCCATACACAAAGGGCTGATCAGCAGAGTGACCATGAAGAACGTTCGCATGCCATTTCCTTGCCATAAGTTGCGCAATTGAAGCTAACACAGTTGCGGTTTAGCGGTTTTTTCTTGCTTTCTCATGTGCTTACTTCAATAAAGCACATTGACGACTTGACTTGCAGGGGACGAAACAGAAGAATCCAAAGTCCGCTGTAGAGGGACTGCCAGAAGCAGGCCCACTCAGCAGATCATGAGGCGCACATCCGCGCCGACCTGTTACACCCGCAACGCGTTACCTCGCGCTGGGTGGGAAAGGCCCGCAACACTTGGGACGATCCCAATACTTGCTCAGTCAGTGCTGACGTAGTCGGCGACCACCGTCGCTCATGCTCTGCTGAGAAGTAAACCTATTAAGACCCGTCCCTTTTAGGTGGACGGTATTCTGGCGTTTTAGAGGTGGACAACGTGGAGCTTTTATCTGGCGGTGAGATGATCGTCCGCTTTTTGCGTGACGAAGGCGTCAAGTATATCTATGGGTACCCGGGTGGTGCCGCATTGCATATCTACGATGCGCTGTTCAAAGAACCATCTGTTCAACATATTCTGGTTCGTCATGAGCAGGCTGCCACGCACATGGCTGACGGCTATGCGCGTGCCACCGGTAAGGCCGGCGTCGTACTGGTGACCTCCGGTCCCGGCGCGACCAACGTCATTACCGGTATCGCCACGGCGTACATGGACTCGATCCCGATGGTCATCCTGACCGCCCAGGTGCCTAGCACCATGGTGGGGACCGATGCGTTCCAGGAAACCGACATGATCGGTATCTCCCGGCCGATCGTGAAGCACAGCTTCATGATCAAGCATGCTTCGGAAATCCCGGAAGTCATGAAGAAGGCCTTCTACCTGGCACAATCCGGTCGTCCTGGTCCTGTCGTTGTCGATATCCCGAAAGACATGACCAACCCGGCCGAGAAGTTCGAATACGTTTTCCCGAAAAAAGCCAAGCTGCGTTCCTACAGCCCGGCGGTTCGTGGCCACTCGGGCCAGATCCGCAAAGCCGTGGAAATGCTCTTGGCGGCCAAGCGGCCGATCATTTATGCGGGCGGCGGTGTCATTCTGGGTAACGGCTCCGCGCCGTTGACCGAGTTGGCGCAACTGCTGAACACTCCGGTCACCAATACCTTGATGGGCCTTGGCGCTTATCCGGGTATGGACCGCCAGTTCCTCGGCATGCTCGGTATGCACGGCAGCTACACCGCCAACCTGGCGATGCACCATGCGGACGTGATCCTGGCCGTCGGCGCGCGTTTCGATGACCGTGTCATCAACGGTTCGTCGAAGTTCTGCCCAAGCGCCAAGATCATCCACATCGATATCGACCCGGCTTCGATTTCCAAGACCATCAAGGCTGACGTTCCTATCGTAGGGCCGGTGGAAAGCGTATTGACCGAAATGGTCGCTACCCTCAAGGAAATCGGCGAAACCCCTAACAAGGAAGCGGTCGCCAACTGGTGGAAGCAAGTTGAGGAGTGGCGCGGTGGTCGCGACATGTTCCCTTACAACAAGGGTGACGGCAGCATTATCAAGCCACAAACCGTGATCGAAACCCTGTGCGAAGTGACCAAGGGCGATGCCTATGTGGCCTCCGACGTGGGTCAGCACCAGATGTTCGCGGCGCAGTACTATCGCTTCAACAAGCCGAATCGCTGGATCAACTCCGGTGGCCTGGGCACGATGGGCTTTGGTTTCCCTGCTGCAATGGGCGTGAAACTGAACTTCCCGGACGCTGACGTCGCCTGTGTGACCGGTGAAGGCAGCATCCAGATGAACATCCAGGAACTGTCGACTTGCTTGCAGCATGACCTGCCGGTGAAGATCATCCTGCTCAACAACGGCGTGCTTGGCATGGTCCGTCAGTGGCAGGACATGAGCTACGGCGCGCGTCACTCGCACTCTTACATGGAATCGTTGCCGGACTTCGTCAAGTTGGCTGAAGCCTACGGTCACGTCGGCATGCGCATCACCGACTTGAAAGATTTGAAGCCGATGATGGAAGAAGCGTTCGCCATGAAGGATCGCCTGGTGTTCATTGACATCAAGGTCGATGCCAGCGAGCACGTCTACCCGATGCAGATCAAAGACGGCTCCATGCGCGATATGTGGCTGAGCAAGACGGAGCGTACTTAATCATGCGGCACATTATTTCCTTGCTTCTGGAAAACGAACCCGGCGCTCTGTCTCGTGTAGTCGGCCTGTTCTCGCAGCGCAACTACAACATCGAAAGCCTGACCGTAGCGCCAACCGAAGACCCGACCCTGTCGCGTCTGACGTTGACCACGGTTGGCCATGATGAAGTGATCGAGCAAATCACCAAGAACCTGAACAAGCTGATCGAAGTGGTCAAGCTGGTCGACCTGTCGGAGAGTGCTCACATCGAGCGCGAACTGATGCTGGTCAAGGTCAAGGCCACCGGCGCCCAGCGTGCCGAGATCAAACGCACTACCGATATTTATCGTGGGCAGATCGTCGATGTCAGCGCTAGCGTGTATACCGTTCAACTGACCGGTACCAGCGACAAGCTCGACAGCTTCATTCAGTCCATTGGCACCGCTTCGATCCTGGAAACCGTCCGCAGCGGCGTAACCGGTATTGCCCGCGGCGACAAAGTACTCAGCATCTAAACCAAATTAGCGAATGGCCTGAACGGCCTGGATATATAGGGGAATTTCATGAAAGTTTATTACGAAAAAGACTGCGACCTGTCGATCATCCAGGGCAAGAAAGTTGCCATCATCGGTTACGGTTCCCAGGGCCACGCTCAAGCGTGCAACCTGAAAGACTCCGGCGTTGACGTTACCGTTGGCCTGCGTAAAGGTTCGGCGACTGTTGCCAAGGCCGAAGCCCATGGCCTGAAAGTGACTGACGTAGCTTCCGCTGTTGCTGCTGCCGACCTGGTCATGATCCTGACCCCGGACGAATTCCAGTCTGCCCTGTACAAGAACGAAATCGAGCCGAACATCAAGAAAGGCGCCACCCTGGCCTTCTCCCACGGCTTCGCGATTCACTACAACCAGGTTGTTCCGCGCGCTGACCTCGACGTGATCATGATCGCGCCGAAAGCACCGGGCCACACCGTGCGTTCCGAGTTCGTCAAAGGCGGCGGTATCCCTGACCTGATCGCGATCTATCAGGATGCGTCCGGCAACGCCAAAAACGTTGCACTGTCCTACGCTGCTGGCGTGGGTGGCGGTCGTACCGGCATCATCGAAACCACCTTCAAGGACGAGACCGAAACCGACCTGTTCGGCGAACAAGCCGTTCTGTGTGGCGGTACCGTTGAGCTGGTCAAAGCCGGTTTCGAAACCCTGGTTGAAGCTGGCTACGCGCCAGAAATGGCCTACTTCGAGTGCCTGCACGAACTGAAACTGATCGTTGACCTCATGTACGAAGGCGGTATCGCCAACATGAACTACTCGATCTCCAACAACGCTGAATACGGCGAGTACGTGACCGGCCCGGAAGTGATCAACGCCGAATCCCGTCAGGCCATGCGCAACGCCCTGAAACGTATTCAGGACGGCGAATACGCCAAGATGTTCATCAGCGAAGGCGCAACCGGTTATCCTTCGATGACCGCCAAGCGTCGTAACAACGCCGCTCACGGTATCGAAATCATCGGCGAGCAACTGCGCTCCATGATGCCGTGGATCGGTGCCAACAAGATCGTCGACAAAGCTAAAAACTAAGTCGCGCACTTGTACGAAAAACGCGGCTTAGGCCGCGTTTTTTCGTTTGGGAGGCCGGTTCTGGTATAAAGCTGCATCGTTTGCGGCCGAACCCTCGTCCCAGACACCTGTCGAAACTTTCCACCCCGTTGCAAGGTAATGTCCATGAGCGAACGTCCCGAAGAGCCAAACCAGGCTTCTGACGCCGAAAGCCTGCTGCCCATCGATGAGCACATCGAAGAAGGGCATGACGCTGAAGGTCGTAAAGTCCGGCATCGTGGTATCTATCTTCTGCCGAATCTGTTCACCACTGCGAACCTGTTCGCAGGGTTTTATTCCATCATCAACTCGATGAGCGCCCAAAGCGCCTTGAGTGCCGGTGATTCGATCGGTGCGAGCAAGTATTTTGCTTTTGCCGCCATCGCCATTTTTGTCGCCATGGTGCTCGACGGCCTTGATGGTCGCGTCGCACGCATGACCAACACCCAGAGTGCCTTTGGTGCCGAGTACGACTCGCTGTCGGACATGGTTGCCTTTGGTGTTGCGCCGGCATTGCTGGCGTTCGGTTGGGCCTTGGGTGATATGGGCAAGGTCGGCTGGATGGTGGCCTTCATTTATGTGGCTGGCGCGGCTTTGCGCCTGGCGCGTTTCAATACCCAGGTCGGCACCGCCGACAAACGCTACTTCATCGGTCTGGCCAGCCCGGCTGCTGCCGGTGTGGTTGCCGGCATTGTCTGGGCGTTCAGTGATTACGGCATCCAGGGTTCCAAGATGTCCTTCCTGGTGGCGCTGATAGTCGCGGCCGCCGGCATGCTGATGGTCAGCAACATCAAGTACAACAGCTTCAAGGAGCTGGACTTGAAAGGGCGCGTACCGTTCGTGGCGATTCTCGCCGTGGTGCTGGTGTTTGCCGTGGTGTTCAGCGATCCGCCGCGCATCCTGCTGCTGGTTTTCCTCGCTTACGCAGCTTCCGGTCCGGTGCAATACCTGCTGCGCCTTCGTCGGCACAAAAACGCCGAGTGACGTAATTTCCCTCATACTCCGCAGTCTATTGGTGCATCTGTCCTCCAATGCTGCGGAGTCGTCATGCTGATCAAAATCCCCAAAGCGTCTGACTGCCATGAGTCAGACGTCACGCCTGAATCCTTCTATCTTTCTCGACGCAATGTGCTCGGTGCTGCTGTCGCCGGATTGGCTGTGGGCAGTCTGCCGCGATGGGCTTCTGCCGACGATGCGCCACGTTATGCCGACGTCGAGCCTGGCAAGGCACCTTCCTGGTTTGCCGAAAAGCTTCCTTCTACTAAGTGGGGCGCGGTCAGCGTCAAGGACGAGGCGATTACGCCGTTCAAGGATGCGACCCACTACAACAACTTCTATGAGTTCGGCACCGATAAAGGTGATCCGGCCGCCAACGCTGGCGCGCTGAAAACCGAACCTTGGAGTGTGGTGGTGGACGGCGAGGTGGGTAAGCCCGGACGGTATGCGCTGGAAGACTTCATGAAGCCCTATCAGCTGGAGGAGCGGATCTACCGACTCCGGTGTGTGGAGGCCTGGTCGATGGTCATTCCATGGATTGGTTTTCCCATCTCGGCTTTACTCAAGGAAGTCGAGCCAACCTCTAAAGCTAAATTCATTCGCTTCGAAACCCTGGAAGATCCCAAGAGCATGCCGGGGCAGCGTTCCGGTTTTGCCTTGATCGACTGGCCTTATGTA
>NZ_CP166794.1:4872500-5810000 GCF_059695925.1 Pseudomonas sp. LBUM1661 | reverse complement strand
TTATTGCGATGGAGGGACGGAGAAGGCTAGGCCAGCTTGGCGTTGGTTGTCCAAGTTTAAGGTGGTAGGCTGGAATCTTAGGTAAATCCGGGATTCTAAGGCCGAGAGCTGATGACGAGTTACCCTTTGGGTGACGAAGTGGTTGATGCCATGCTTCCAAGAAAAGCTTCTAAGCTTCAGGTAACCAGGAACCGTACCCCAAACCGACACAGGTGGTTGGGTAGAGAATACCAAGGCGCTTGAGAGAACTCGGGTGAAGGAACTAGGCAAAATGGCACCGTAACTTCGGGAGAAGGTGCGCCGGTGAGGGTGAAGCATTTACTGCGTAAGCCCATGCCGGTCGAAGATACCAGGCCGCTGCGACTGTTTATTAAAAACACAGCACTCTGCAAACACGAAAGTGGACGTATAGGGTGTGACGCCTGCCCGGTGCCGGAAGGTTAATTGATGGGGTTAGCTAACGCGAAGCTCTTGATCGAAGCCCCGGTAAACGGCGGCCGTAACTATAACGGTCCTAAGGTAGCGAAATTCCTTGTCGGGTAAGTTCCGACCTGCACGAATGGCGTAACGATGGCGGCGCTGTCTCCACCCGAGACTCAGTGAAATTGAAATCGCTGTGAAGATGCAGTGTATCCGCGGCTAGACGGAAAGACCCCGTGAACCTTTACTATAGCTTTGCACTGGACTTTGAATTTGCTTGTGTAGGATAGGTGGGAGGCTTTGAAGCGTGGACGCCAGTTCGCGTGGAGCCAACCTTGAAATACCACCCTGGCAACTTTGAGGTTCTAACTCAGGTCCGTTATCCGGATCGAGGACAGTGTATGGTGGGTAGTTTGACTGGGGCGGTCTCCTCCTAAAGAGTAACGGAGGAGTACGAAGGTGCGCTCAGACCGGTCGGAAATCGGTCGTAGAGTATAAAGGCAAAAGCGCGCTTGACTGCGAGACAGACACGTCGAGCAGGTACGAAAGTAGGTCTTAGTGATCCGGTGGTTCTGTATGGAAGGGCCATCGCTCAACGGATAAAAGGTACTCCGGGGATAACAGGCTGATACCGCCCAAGAGTTCATATCGACGGCGGTGTTTGGCACCTCGATGTCGGCTCATCACATCCTGGGGCTGAAGCCGGTCCCAAGGGTATGGCTGTTCGCCATTTAAAGTGGTACGCGAGCTGGGTTTAGAACGTCGTGAGACAGTTCGGTCCCTATCTGCCGTGGACGTTTGAGATTTGAGAGGGGCTGCTCCTAGTACGAGAGGACCGGAGTGGACGAACCTCTGGTGTTCCGGTTGTCACGCCAGTGGCATTGCCGGGTAGCTATGTTCGGAATAGATAACCGCTGAAAGCATCTAAGCGGGAAACTAGCCTCAAGATGAGATCTCACTGGGACCTTGAGTCCCCTGAAGGGCCGTCGAAGACTACGACGTTGATAGGTTGGGTGTGTAAGCGCTGTGAGGCGTTGAGCTAACCAATACTAATTGCCCGTGAGGCTTGACCATATAACACCCAAGCAATTTGCTGACCCTTCTTTATAAATGAAAAGGGACACCAGATTGCGGTGTGTGAAGACGAAACGAACCGAAAGTTCGAGATCTTGCAAAACACCGAAAGCTATCACTTACCCAATTTGCTGAAGCGCGGCCAGCCGGCCACGACTCGGTACCCGAATTTCTTGACGACCATAGAGCATTGGAACCACCTGATCCCATCCCGAACTCAGCAGTGAAACGATGCATCGCCGATGGTAGTGTGGGGTTTCCCCATGTGAGAGTAGGTCATCGTCAAGATTAAATTCCGAAACCCCTATCTGCGTATGCAGGTAGGGGTTTTGTTTTGCCCGCTGGAAAAGCGTGATCGAACCACAGCACAAATTTGCACAGTTATTTTCGATCCGTGACACTAGAATAGGTCCAACTTTTTCGGAGCCAGAGCCTTTATGCCAGATCCGGTTGACGCCCCAGGGCTGTCAGAATTACCGCTGGACGACTTGGTGGCGTGTCATGAGTGCGATTTGCTGATGCGCAAACCCGAACTCGCCCATGGCGAGAAAGCGCTGTGCCCGCGCTGCGGCTACGAGCTCTACGCCCATCGGCATAACGTTGTGCAGCGCAGTCTCGCCTTGGTCCTCGCTGCTCTGTTGTTGTACATCCCGGCGAACTTTTTACCCATCATGCAGCTCCATCTACTCGGGCAGTCGTCGCACGATACTGTCTGGAGCGGGGTTGTCGGGCTGTTCGATACCGGCATGCAGGGCGTAGCCGTCGTGGTGTTTCTCTGCAGCATGGGGATCCCACTGCTCAAGCTGCTTTGCCAATTGGTCGTGCTATTGAGCATTCGCTTCGACATCGGGCGCAGCTACGGCTTGCTGCTCTACCGCATTTACCACCACCTTCGGGATTGGGGAATGCTCGAGGTCTACCTCATGGGCGTACTGGTGGCGATTGTAAAACTGGCAGATATGGCAGCCATTACCGTAGGTCTGGGTCTGGCATGCTTTATTGGTTTGTTGTTGGTCCAGGTCTGGTTGGAGGTCGTGATGTCGCCTCATCAGATCTGGCAGGCTTTATCAGGAGAGGATGCCCATGCGGGCGATTGATGCGGGCATTCTGATTTGCGCCGAATGCCATGAATTGAACAAGCAGGAAGCTGATACCGACGAGCAGGTCTGTACCCGTTGTGGTGCGCTGGTTCACGCCCGTCGTCCGAACAGTGTGACGCGTACCTGGGCGCTACTGGTGACTGCAGCTGTCCTCTACATCCCGGCCAACGTGCTGCCGATCATGACTGTCAGCTCACTGGGGCAGGGTGATCCGAGCACCATCATGTCCGGTGTGATCCAGTTGGTTCAGCACGGCATGATTCCGATTGCTGCGGTGGTTTTCATCGCCAGTATCCTGGTGCCCACGTTCAAACTGGTGGGCATCGGGTTGCTGCTGTTTTCCGTGCAGCGCCGCCAGCCGCTCTCGGCTCGCCAACGCATCTGGATGTACCGCTTTATTGAGTTCATCGGCCGCTGGTCGATGCTCGATATCTTTGTGATTGCCATCCTGGTGGCGGTTGTGAATTTTGGACGGCTTGCCAGCGTCGAAGCCAATCTAGGCGCCATCGCTTTCGCCAGCGTGGTGATTTTGACGATGCTTGCCGCAGTAACTTTCGATCCCCGACTGATTTGGGATAACACGGAGTCGGACGACGACCATGACTGATTTGCCTACAGCGAAAACCCGACCGGCCTCGAACTGGTCAGCCATCTGGGTGCTGCCCCTGATTGCCTTGATCATCGGCGGATGGCTCGGCTGGCGTGCCTACAACGAGACCGGTATCGAGATTCAGGTGCGCTTTGAAAGCGGTGAAGGCATTCAGGCCAACAAGACCGAAGTCGTCTACAAAGGCATGTCGGTCGGCAAGGTGAAAACCCTCAAACTCGATGACGAAGGCGCCTCCAAAGGGGTGATCGCCACCGTCGAAATGAACAAAGACGTCGAGCCTTATCTGCGGACCAGTACGCGCTTCTGGCTGGTCAAACCGAGCGTGACCCTGGCCGGTATCACTGGCCTGGAGACGCTGGTCTCGGGTAATTACGTGGCGATCAGCCCCGGTGAAGGCGAGCCCACTCGCAAGTTCAAGGCCCTGGCCGAAGAGCCTCCACTGTCGGACGCCCAGCCTGGTCTGCACTTGACCATCAAGGCTGACCGCCTCGGCTCGCTGAACCGCGGCAGCCCGGTGTTCTACAAGCAGATCAAGGTCGGCCAGATCAAAAGCTACTTGCTGTCCGAAGACCAAAGCACGGTTGAGCTCAAAGTCTTCATCGAGCCCACTTACGCCAAACTGGTGCGCAAACACACACGTTTCTGGAACGCCAGCGGCATCAGCATCGACGCCAACCTGTCGGGTGTAAAAGTGCGCAGTGAATCCCTTGCGAGCATCGTCGCTGGCGGTATTGCGTTCGCCACGCCGGAAAACCGCAAGGACAGTCCGCCCACCGACCCGAGCCTGCCGTTTCGTCTCTACGAAGATTTCGATGCGGCCGCCGCCGGTATTCGGGTCAAGGTCAAACTCAGTGACTTCGAAGGCTTGCAGGCTGGCCGCACACCGGTGATGTACAAAGGCATCCAGGTGGGCAATCTCAAAGCTCTGAAGATCGATCCGGACCTGTCCGGTGCCACCGCCGAATTGACCCTCGATCCACTGGCCGAGGATTATCTGGTCGAAGGCACTCAGTTCTGGGTGGTCAAACCGTCGATCTCCCTCGCCGGGATCACCGGCCTGGAAGCCCTGGTCAAAGGTAACTACATCGCCGTTCGCCCCGGTGACAAAGGCGCAGCACCGCAACGCGAGTTTGTAGCGCGGCCCAAGGCGCCGCCGCTGGATCTGCGTTCGCCGGGCCTGCACCTGGTGTTGTTCACCGAGAACCTCGGTTCGCTGGAAGTCGGTAGCCCGATTCTCTACAAGCAGGTCAAGGTCGGTTCGGTCCAGAGCTATCAATTCTCCCGGACCAAGAAGCAGTTGGTGATCGGTGTTCACATCGAGAAGGAATACGAAGGGCTGGTCAACGCCTCGACGCGGTTCTGGAATGCCAGCGGTATCACGCTGACGGGTGGACTGACCGGCGGAATCCAGGTCAAAAGTGAATCGCTGCAAAGCCTGATGGCCGGCGGTATTGCCTTCGAAACCCCGGAAGCCAAGGCGCCGTTGCAGAAGCGCATCCCGCGTTTCCGTCTATTTGCCAGTCACGACGATGCGACGCAAAAAGGCGCGGTGGTGACGATCAAGGTTGATCGCGCCGATGGCCTGCGCAGTGGCACGCCGATCCGATTCAAAGGCCTGGATGTCGGCAAGATTGAAGATGTCGATCTGAGTGACGATCTGCAATCGGTGCTGTTGACTGCACGCATCACCGAAGTGCCAGAGCGTATTGCTCGGGTTGGCAGTCAGTTCTGGATCGTCAAGCCTGAACTGGGCCTGATCAAAACCTCGAACCTTGAAACGCTGGTCACCGGGCAATACATCGAAGTGCAACCGGCGGCGAAAAACCTCGGGCCACAGAAGAACTTCGTGGCCCTGGCCAACCCGCCAGAGAGCGCGAAGTCTGAAGCCGGCTTGAGCCTGGTGCTGAGCGCGGCTCGTCGTGGTTCGTTGAAAACCGGCGTTCCGGTGACGTATCGCGAAGTCACCGTGGGCAAGGTGACCGGCTATGAGCTGGGCCAGACGGCGGATCGTGTGTTGGTGCACATTCTGATCGAGCCGAAGTACGCCGCATTGGTGCGCAGCGGCACCCGGTTCTGGAACACCAGTGGTTTTGGTTTCGACTACGGTTTGTTCAAAGGCGCGACGATGCGGACCGAGTCGCTTGAGACGCTGATCCAGGGTGGCATTGCGTTCGCCACGCCGGACGGTGACCGTATGGGCAGCCCGGCGCGGGCTGAACAGACATTCCCGTTGTTCGACAAGTTTGAAGATGAATGGCTGACCTGGGCGCCGAAGATCGCCATCGGCAAATAGTTAATTGGCGTCTGTGATGACGCCTTCGCAGGCAAGCCCGCTCCCACATTTGACCGAGTTGTCTGAACCAATACGGTCAAAAATGTGGGGCTTGCCCGCGAAGAGGCCCTGAAGAACGCTGAAAGACTTGCCCACAAAAAAGGCCGCGATCCATTGGATCGCGGCCTTTTTCGTTTCTAACGGTTCAACTCAAACCGCATCCAGCTCCGGCTCATCCGCCTGCGCCACAACGGTCGCTTTCACTTCATCGTGACGACGAATGTACTTCCAGTCCGCCTCGTCGATGTAGATCCCGTTCGGTCCGCTGCCGCCTTCCAGGTCAATCGCCACACTGGCGCAGACCTGCGGCTTCACACTCGCCAGGATTGGCACGAAGCCCAGTTGCAGGCTGGTTTCCAGCAGCGCGGCCTGGTTCTTCTCGTCGATGTCCGCCGCCTCGTCGAGGTAGTACGGCAGGCGCACGCGACCGGCCTGGTCGCGGTCCATCAAGTGCAGCAACAAGTACATGTTGGTCAGCGCCTTGATGGTCATGGTGGTGCCGTTGGACGCCGCGCCGTCGATGTCGGTGTGAATCACCGGTTGACCGTTGACCTTGGTGATCTCGAACGCCAGTTCAAACAAATCCTTGAGACCAAGCTGGTTGTGGTTCGCCGCGACCAGCCGCGCCAGGTATTCCTTGGCTTCTTCGTTCTTGTTGTCCTGATCGGCGCTTTGGCTCAGGTCGAAGACGGAGAGGGTTTCGCCTTCTTCGTACTGGCCGGCGCTGTGGATGATCTGGTCAATGTGCTTGAGCGCTTCCTTGTTCGGCGCGAGCACGATGCGGAAGCTCTGCAGGTTGGAGACCTGACGCTTGTTGATCTCGCGGTTGAACAACGCGAGTTGGTGTTCAAGGCTGTCGTAGTCGCTGCGAATGTTGCGCAGGGTCCGGGCGATGTCGGTGACCGCCGCACGACGTGCCTTGCCGAGGGTCAGGGCTTCGTCGGTGCGGTGCGCGTAGGCGTTGATCAGCAGTTGCAGGCGACGCTCCATATCGTCTTCGCTGTCGAACTTGGCCACACCCTTGAGACGGACCTGAGCGTACAGCGCCTCGATCTGACCATCGCTGCGTTGCAAACCCTGCCAGCTGTCCTGATAGTCGTTGAGCAGCGGCAACAGGTTATCCATGGAATCGTCGATCGGGTCCATGAACGGCGTACCGAACGGTAGATCTGCCGGCAACAACTGACGGCGGCGCAAGGCGTCGTCAAGGGTGCGTTGCTTGGCTTCCATGTCGCCGATCTGGCGGCCGACCAGTTGCAGCTTGGCCGACAGTTGCTGGACACGCTCGGTGAAGGCGTCGCTGGAACGCTTCAATTCGTCTTGTGCGGCTTCCATCTGCGCCAGTTGTTCCAGCTTGTCGCCTTCCTCGGCGCTCAGGGTTTGCGCGCGACGGAAGTCTTCCAGGGCTTTCTGCGCGTCCAGCACTTGCTGGTACAGCGCTTCGGTCTGGGTTTTGCTCGCGGCGCGGTCGGCGGCCACGGCCGCCTGGGTTTTAAGCTGCTTGAGTTCTTTCTCCAGGCGCTCTTTCTGATCGCGCAAGGCCGCGCGGTCAGCCAGGGCTTGCAGCGCTGGCGGTTCGATGTGCGACAGGTCGATGGACAGGCCCGGCACTTCGAAACGCTCGCCTTTGAAGCCGTCGAGGATCAGCTCCATGGATTTGACCCACTGACCGTCCTCGTCCAGCGCAATACCGTGCTCGCCCAGCGGCAGGCTGAACAGTGCGCTGTTGAACAAACGCATCAGGCGTTCGACGTCCTGCTGCGAGAACTCTTCACGCAAGCGGGCGTAGCTGTTGTTGTCGGCGTGATCGAGTTGCTGCTTCACCGACTTCAGGCGTTTTTCCAGATCGCGCAGACGTTCTTCCAGGTCTTCGGCGCTGAACTGCCGCGACTGGGCCAGCGCACCGGCCAATTCGTCGTGCGCATCCTTGGCGGCGAGCAATTGCTGCTCAAGGACTTTGACGTCAGTGATCAGGGCGAAGCGATGCTTGAGCACCGACAGTTCGCCGAGCCAGCGCTGGATGCCGGAGATTTCCCGCTCCAGACGCATCAGCTCCTGAGTGCCGCCGCGCTGATCGTTTTGCAGCGCGTCCTGCTCGTTGCGGTAATGCTCGGCTTGAATCGTCAGCTCTTCCTTGCGCGCACTGGCGTAGTCGGACCAGGTGCCGAGCAAGGAATCGAGCAGAGGCGAGATCCGGTGTAATTTGCCGCGCAGGATATTGCGCTGGGTCACGCCTGCCGCGAGGGCTTCGACCAAGGGGCCGGCCGTGACCAGCGAGTTGTAGTCCTGCTCCATGCGTCGTACATCGCGAAACGCTTCTTCGCACGCGGCGATGTAGTCGACACTGCCGGAACGCAGGCTGTGTTCGAAGGCATCGAGGAACAGCTGCTTGAGTTTGGCCGCGGTGATTTCGCGCATGTGCAGCAGGTTGATGAACAATGCGCGGAAGGTTTTCAGGCTCTGCTCGCTGGTGGAGCGCAGCGGGATCAGCGTCAGGTCCAGCGGTATCGAGGTGTGACCGCCAACCAGCAAACGACGCAGTTCGTCGGGCTTCAGTTCGTAGGCTTTCAGGCCTTCGCGCTCAAGGTTGGTGAACAGTTCTTTCTGGCGCAGGCAGGTATCGTTTTTCTGGTAATGCGCCAGGTCCAGTTTGCCGGCGTAGGCGAAGAACTGGTGACCGAAACCGCCGCCCGGGCCGCGACCGACCACGCCGATCACATGGGGGCCGTGGGGCAGCGAGACTTCAACCAGAATGTAACTGGTGTCCGAGGCGAAGTAGAAACGCCGGGATTGTTCGAGGCTGTACTTGCCGAAACTCATGTCCGACATGCGCGCCAGAATCGGGAACTGCAAGGCGTTGATCGAGGCAGATTTACCGAGGTTGTTCGCGCCGTAAACCGACAGAGGTTCTTCCAGCGGGAACAGGCCGAGGCTGTAACCGGCGGTGTTCAAAAGGGCGAAGCGGCGAATGCCGTAGCGTTCCTTGCTCATGCGTCGGTCTCCTGTTCTTCGGCAATGGCACGGGCCATGGCGTCTTCTTCGCTTTCTTCTTCGAAGTCACTCAGATCGAGCGGGTCATCGGTTTCCAAGAGCTTTTCGTCGCTGTCGTCATCGATCAACACCGGCGCCGGCAATGGCAGCACGCTGTGCAGGCTCGCCGCCAGGTCACGGTCCTGCTGGACCGACAGGCACACATCAAGGAAGCGGTGCATCGGAGGCAGGAAACGGTAGATGCCGTTTTCTTCGCCGGCGAAGCCGAGCTGAGTCATGCGACGCATGATTTTTTCTTCGAGTTCTTCGACGGTCTGCACTTCGGCCTGGATGAACAGGTCTCGGTACTTTTCCAGCAACGACGGCAATTCATCGCGGCCGAGGCTGCCACCGTCGAGCACGGCGACCGGGTCGCGGCCCTGATCGGCCAGGTGCTCGACGAGGATGAAGGTGAACAGCGCCAGACGTTGCGCAGTCTTGTTCACCGCAGCCGCAGCGAGGTCCGGTACAAAGTAATAGAAACCACGGGTGTCGCAGACCAGTTCAAAGCCCAAGGCCCTGAACAGCGTGCGGTATTGATCCTGGAAATTCGACAGTTGCGCGTACAACTCAGGGTCGCGGCGGCTGACGTGGTAGCCCTTGAACAGCTCGCGAAAGATCGGCGCCAGCTGGGACAGTTCGGATAGATCAAGATGCATGTGGGGTGCTCGCAGAATCCTCGGCGGCGCAGTCGCCAGCCGAGAGCAGGGCGAAGGAGCGCAGGCTGACCTGATGCTCGTGAGTGTGGTAATCGCGACGTTCCAGACGCTCGCGTTTGAAGCGTTTTTCCCGCGACAGGCGCGAGAACCAATAGAGCAATTCGTCGGTGGCGCCGTCCGGTTCCTGCTCCAGCAACCAGGTCATCAGGTCCGGCATCGGCAGGGCGTCTTCGCAGCGTTCGAGCATTTCCCGAACGGTCCGTGGCGCGCGTGGCGCTTCGCCTTTCTGCGTCTTGTGGGCCTTGGGGAAGCGCGCTGGTTTCGGCTCGAAACGGGCCAGTGCGTACACGTAGGCTTCGACCTGACTGGCGCTGCCGAGAAAGGTGCTTTGCGGCCGGGTGAACATCGGCATCGCCGCTTGCGGCACGGCATCGATGCCTTTACGGCGAATGGCCGACAGCGCCAGCGCCGCGCCACGGGTCACAGCGTTATGGCGGCGGGCTTCTTCACGCAGCGGCAGCAGCAGTTCGCGGGCGTGGCGCAGGGTCAGCTGGGCGCTGGTCTGCATTTCGAGGATGCGCGCATGGGTGCGCAGCAGCATGTCGTCGTCGACCAGATGGCCGAGACGCTGCTGTTCGGTGAGCATCTTCAGCAGCACGTTCTCGACCTTGCGCACGCCTTGTTCGAAGGCGCCGTCGGCGTTCACCAACTGAATCATCGGCTCGACGTATTCGTCCCACGTCGCCAGCACTTCCGCGTAACGCTGACGCAACGGGATCTGCCGGTCGCTGGTCTTGGCGCGCTCGGCGACGGCCACCAAGGCCTGTTCGTCGTTGGCGAGTTTCTTCAGAACATCGCGTACGCGCATGTCCAGCAGGCGCAATTGGCGCGCGAGGTCGTGGCCGTCGCGGATGTCGAAGGCGTCCTGGATGTAACCGGCCAGGCGTTCGAGGTGGCGCAAATAGGCTTCGATTTCCAGGCACAGGCCCAACCGATGCTCACGGCGCAGGTAAGCGAGGAAGTCGTGAATCTGCGCATTGAGCTCGAAACGGTTCGGGCTTTTCGCCACGGGGACCAGAATGTCGAGGCGGATCCACACGTCCAGCAGGCTGGTGATGTCCTGCGGCATACTGTCGAGTTGCTGGGCGGCCAACTGTGAACGCAGTTCGTTGAGGCTCAGGGTGCCTTGGTCGAAATGCTCGCACAGTGGCTCCAGAAGTGCCCAGTGTTCAGCGAGGGCGCGCAAGACGCGCTTGGGTTCGATCATCGGGATGGCCGGCTGGTTGGCGATTAAAAGCCGCGATTGTACTGCATCACAGGCGCGTCGATTCACTCTCGGGACGGGCTGTCGCCATTTTTGATCGGTGGAAAGACTATCGGTGAAGTCTATCGATCAACAGCGCGGGCGATCTTCAGCGAAGGGCGGTAGAATCAGCGCACTTTAAGTTATCCACAAGTGGCCGACCTTTGCTTATCGAGTCTCGTCGTCGCGCTTATTTGACCGCCATGCAGGTGGTCAACTGGCTGCCGCGCACTGAATTGCCCTTCGCCGCGCCCTCGCGCCCCGAACTGCTGGCGCTGCCTGAGCCGTTGGTCGTCGCCCCGGTAGCGCCGGCGCCAGTGGCCGAAGCGCCCGTGGAGCCGGTTATCAAACCCGCCGAACGGGTGAAGATCGAGGTGCCGCGGCCATCGTTGGCCAGCACGCGCACCAACGCCAAGGTCGAAGAAGAGGCTGCGCCGGTCGTGGCCAAGGTGACGGTCGTGCCGCCACCGCGCTTTGCCCTGCAATTGCTGCGGGCCGGGCGCTGCCTGTTGCTGGTGGAGTTACCCACAGGCGAACCGTTCCAGACCCGCGACCCCGCTTACATGTTGCTCAAGGACATGCTGCGCGCCGCCGGTCTGCCGGACAGCCCGCAGATCGTCGGCGAGCCGGTGCGTTGGCCGCTGCTGGTCCGCGGCACCATGGACCAAGGCCCGGAAGCCGCTCGCGACTTCGTGCAAGGTTTTCTCTCGGCCCGGCTGGAAGACGCTCCGTGCGTCTGCCTGTGGCTGATCGGCCTGCCGGCGGTGCGTTTTGCCGGTGAGGCGAACGCCGAATCCTTCAACCGTGAACTCCAGGTCGAAGGCCTGGGCTCGGTCTGGGCCCTGCCGGGCCTGGAATTATTAATGGAAGAGCCACAGCGTAAGGCTGATGTCTGGCAAGCCATGCGTCGGCTGATGGCGCGTTGGAAAGAATCGAATGAGTGACGCTGTATCTTTTCGCCCGATGACTGAGGCGGACCTGGACGCTGTACTGAAAATTGAATACGCGGCCTACAGCCACCCGTGGACCCGCGGGATTTTCCTCGATGGCCTGGGCAAGTATCAGATCTGGCTGATGTTCGAAGGGCAGCAACAGGTCGGCCATGGTGTGGTGCAGATCATTCTCGATGAGGCGCACCTGCTGAACATCACCGTCAAACCGGAAAACCAGGGCCGTGGCCTGGGTTTGACGCTGCTTGAGCATCTGATGTCCCGGGCGTACGACGCCAAGGCGCGAGAGTGTTTCCTGGAAGTGCGCGACAGCAACCGTGGCGCGTTCAAGTTGTATGAGCGGTACGGGTTCAACGAGATCGGCCGGCGTCGGGATTACTACCCGGCGGTGGGTGGGCGTGAAGATGCGGTGGTGATGGCCTGTACTTTGGTGGATTGAACCTTTTGAAAGCTTCGCGGGCGAGCCTCGCTCCTACAAGGTTTTGGCGTCCACAGATGTTGTGTTCGGCGAAAAACCTGTAGGAGCGAGGCTTGCCCGCGAAGGCGTCTTATCAGGCGCTAAAGAATCAACGATTACCGTCCATCGGATCCCGCTGCGCCATTTCTTCCTCATCCAGCCCATTGCCCCCGCCGATATCGTCTTCATCGACGATACTCAGGTCCCAATCGGCCTGCCCACCTTTACCTGCCTCATGGGCGTCCCGCGCGCCGTCTTCACGAATGAGGGTTTCCGGGCTCATGTCGTCGTCGGTAGACTCATGGTCATCGGTCGAGCCTCCGGTCATGCCGGCTTCACGTACTCGCCCCTTGGGCATCAGCCGTTCACGCTCGGTTTCCGGTAGTTCGTCGCCGATTTTGGCGCTGGGTTCTTCCTCGTCGAAATCCAGCACATGCACCGAACCCATGCGGTCTTCATTGTCATCGATGGACTGGGGTTGCACCGCATCGAAAGGACGTCGTGAATCAGTCATGGCAATTCCTCATACTGTGGGCCTTACTAGGGTGGACCCACAGGGCCCACAAGAATTCAGCCGGCATGGAAAACCGGGCCGACGTTAAGTGCATCAGGGCATCTCGCACGTGACCCCGACGGGCGGTTGTCTGTCATAAAGCAGCGCATCAATCTCGAGGCTTCACAGCATGAACGAATTACAAGATCTGATTGATAACAACGAACGCTGGGCTGAAGCGATCAAGCAGGAAGATCCGGACTTCTTCTCCAAGCTGGCCCGCCAACAGACACCGGAATACCTGTGGATCGGCTGTTCCGATGCCCGCGTGCCGGCCAACGAAATCGTTGGCATGCTGCCGGGCGATCTGTTTGTGCACCGCAACGTGGCCAACGTGGTGCTGCACACTGACCTGAACTGCCTGTCAGTGATTCAGTACGCGGTCGACGTGCTCAAGGTCAAACACATCCTCGTCACCGGCCACTATGGCTGCGGCGGCGTACGCGCTTCGATGCAGGACCGCCAGTTGGGCCTGATTGACGGCTGGTTGCGCTCCATTCGTGATCTTTATTACGAAAAGCGCGAAGAACTGGCCGCGTTGCCCACCGAAGAAGAGCGGGTCGATCGCCTCTGCGAACTCAACGTGATCCAGCAAGTCGCTAATGTCGGGCACACCAGCATTGTGCAAAACGCCTGGCATCGCGGGCAGAAACTGTCGATTCACGGTTGTATCTACGGCATCAAGGACGGTCGCTGGAAAAGCCTGAACGCGACCATCAGTGGCTTCGAGCAATTGCCGCCGCAGTACCGCCTGCGTCCGGTCGAGGCGTTGTAACGCCTTTCAGCACAGACTTCGCCGACGCCAGTGTTGCAAAAACAACTGGCCGTCGGCGTTTGGCGGTTCATCGTAGCCGGTGATCCAGCCACGGCAGTCGTAGGCGCCGCACTGGCAGGCGAACTGACGTCGCAGTTTGTCTTCAGTGGCAGCGTAATCCATCGTCAGCCGGTCACCTTTTTTGATGTCCTTCAGCGCCCACAGCCACAGCTCGCTCATGTCGAGAAATATGTTTGGGTCACAGGCGTGACGCAGCAGCCCGCAGAAACGCGGGTCGTAGACATGGATGCCCGGCGCCAGTTGCCGGGAATGCTGGCAGCGATAAGGCAGCAGATGCCCCGACGCCCGGCAGATTCGGCTGATCCGCGGGAATTCGCGCAGTGCCGCAACGGCCACTGCTTTGCCCTTGGTGTTGCAGATGATTTCGAAGTCGTCCCTGGAGGGGAATCCAAGGCGAACGGGAAGCTCGGCAAAGGGATAAATGCCATCGGGTGGCTGCGCAAAAGTCCCATGCAGGGTTTGGGGTTTCATAACGATCCTTGTCGGTTTGGGTGCTGCGACTTCCGTCAGCCGACGCTCCTGTCGGCCCTGCAACACATGGGTACGTCTCAAGCCTCTCGCAAATGGAACAGCCGGTCTACTGTCATAACTGACAGGGGAAAAGTGCGCGTTCCCGCGTCAGCCATGGCGTACGCGGGAAGGGCGCACCCGTTTACAGGTGCGGATCGAGGGTCGCAGTCACAGGCGCCGGGGCCATGAGTTGTTTGAGCTGGGATTTGATCGGCGGCGTCGCGCACTTCGCCACCGCCTGGTCGGGCGTCAGGTTGCGGATCGAGGTGTAGAACAGTTCGCAGGTTTTTTCTTTCTGCGTCACTTGCCAGGTCTGGGTGCAGCTTTTTAGCTGAACTTGAGGGTTGGTGCCCGGCTTGCTGCCCATGCCGGCCTGCCAGCACGCGGCGCTCAAATCCTGCCCCATGACTTTCAGGCCTGCGGCGTCGGCCTTGGCCTGTGCATCTTCACCGGTGTAGGTCGCGGGGTCGGCGGCGTACCAGATGTAGCTTGGGTGGTTGGAACCCAGTACCGGCACGTTCACCCCTTCACTCGGACTGATCGTGGCCAGGCCCAGTACGTTCACGGTCGCCCCGTATTGCTGTTTGATCCAGTTACGCACCGGTGCGCCGAAGGCGACCATCGGTAACGCGGCGCCGCTGGCATTCTGGCTGACGTCCTTGACCATGGTGGTCTGGTAGTCCTTGAAGTAGTCGTAGACGCCTTCCAGATCCTTGCCGGCGCTGGACGGCGCGGCAATCGGTGCGATGTCGATGATGGTCTGGTAGCCCGGCGTCTGGTCTGCCGGGATGCCGTTGTCGGTGAGCAGCGTGGCCCAACGGTCCGTGGTGGCAGACCTCAGGTAATCCTGCGCCTGGGTCAACGAGTAATCCGGCGGGAAGTGCAGCAGCTCAACACTTTTTCGGTTTTCCAGCGCCATGCCCAATGGCAGGAACAGATACCAGCTGTAGGCCCACTTGCCATCGGCATTCAACTTGCTGGCACCGGTGTAGGCCAGATCGCCGGCATCGAGCAGCGCCGCCAGTGGTTTTTGATAGCCCTCGGGCACGCCGCTGATTTCGGCGTAGAGCTGATCGTTATCGGTTTTCACCAGCACCTTCGCCGCACTGTAGCCATCGCGTTGCACGCTTTGTGTCAGGTAATGCTCGACCGTCTGTTCCAGCGTCCAGTTGCGAAAGCAGATCACGTCGCAGTTGTTGGGGTAGGCGAACAGGCGCGTGACACGTTCGGTGCTGCCCAGCTTCAGGTCGACGTCGGCGTGAGCGGAGACGCTCAGGGTGAGGGCGGCGAGGGTGAGTCCTGCGAGTTTGAACATGCTCAGATCCTTTTCAGCGTGATATAGAAAAAGATCACAGCCTGCGGCAGTTCCTACAGAGAAACGTTATCGCTGTAGGCGTTGCCGCAGATTGCGATCTTTTGATCTTGAATCAATCAGCTCGGAAAGTGCAGCGCATTGGTCAAATCCCCCATTGGCATTTGGCCACGGGCAATCATCGATTCATCGCGCAGTTTGATCCCGTCGAGTGTCTCCAGTTGAAAGACGCGAGTGATCAGCCGCAGGATCGAGGCCGTGTCGTAGACCTTGTGATCTACCGTGCCCTTGCGCGAAAACGGGGAAATGACCAACGCCGGGATGCGCGTCCCCGGGCCCCAGCGATCGCCTTTGGGCGGGGCCACGTGGTCCCACCAGCCGCCGTTTTCATCGACCGTGATCACCACCACCATGTTTTTCCATTGCGGGCTTTGCTGCAAAACCTTCAGGGCGCGGACGATATGCCGGTCGCCCGACGCCACGTCCGCGTAACCCGCGTGCATGTTCAAGTTGCCCTGGGGTTTGTAGAACGTCACCGCTGGCAGCTTGCCGGCTTCAGCGTCAGCCAAAAATTTGTTGGTGCTCGACTCATCGCCCAAGCCGCCATCGCGCAGGCGCTTGCTGCGTTCCGCCGGGTTCTCCGGGCCTTGGCGTTTGAAGTAGTTGAACGGCTGATGGTGGTACTGGAAATTCGGGATTTTCGGAATGGCGCCCGAATCCTTGTACTCATCGATCGTGGCTTGCCAGGCGCCGCCGTACCAGGCCCAGTCGACGTTTTTCTTCGAGAGTTTGTCGCCGATATGTTCGTGCGTCTGTGGGACCAGCACGCTGGGCAAGTCGGCCTTGGCGTAGTCCGGGCGCTCGGGGTCGCGGATCCAGGTCGGCCAATACGGTGGCGCCATGGTGTTCACGGCATAGCCGTCGGGCGTCAGCAGGCTCGGGCCGAATTGCGGTGGGCCGGTCATCGCGCTGGCGGGCGACTGGGCCAAAGGCTTGAGGCGCGTGTCGGACGGATCATCGCTTTGCAGTGTGGCGATCTGTGACTTGGCCACCGAGTTGGCGGCATCCGGGTAAAACGGCACTTGCGCACTGATCAGGTATTGATGGTTCAGGTACGAACCGCCGAAAGCGCCCTGGAAAAAGTTATCGCACAGGACGAATTCCTTGGCGACATCCCACAAGCGCAGCGAGTAGCGGGTCTGGGCGTAATGGCCGAGCGTCAGGGCGCCGGAATCGGCCCACGCCACAAACTGGTCGTTTTTGCCGCCGTTGATCTGCATCTGGTTTTGATAGAACACATGCCACAGGTCGCGCGTCACCAGGCTCAGGGGCAAGTCTTCGCCTTGCGGCCCTTTGAGGGCGAACGGGGCATTGGGCAGGTGTTCCTGAAACTGCGTACCGCTGGGATACATCACACCGTCGAGGGTTTGCGGCCCGACCTGGTTCACGCCACCCCATACCGGCGGCAGGCCCGACAGCACGCTGCCGTCGCGGTCGCGTTGCAGATACTGCTCGGGCTTGATCGCGGACAGCGGGTTTTCGATGCCGGGGAAATCGGCAAACAGATTATTGAAGCTGCGGTTTTCGCCGTAGATCACCACGACGTTTTTCACCTGCTCGTGCAGGGCTTTGTCCAGTTCGGTGGGCGTCAGTGGTCGTTCGAGCGGTTTTCCCGGTTCATCGCCATGGGTGCCGCAAGCGCTTAAGGTCGCGCCGACACCCAATACCGCCACACCACCAAGGAATCGGCGACGGCTGGTATCAATGGGTTGATCGGCTTCGGGGGAGGGGATGTCGCTTCCATCGTTCTCGTCGTTCATTCCGACTCCTGTCTTGTGAAGTTGTTGCAATATATTTCTGCGGGACGCTAGCAGCGCAATATGACAGAAGGGTTATAGCAACAGTTCGCAATACAACAAGCGCCGAATGTGGGAGCGAGCAAGCCCGCTCCCACAGTGGTTTTGGGTGTTTTTGAGATCGGGGTTACGGCATCACCGGCGCCGTATACGTCAGCGTCGTCCCCAATGCCCACAGCAGGAACAACACCAGCGGCGTGTGCACCAGCAGTTGCACGAACGAGAAGCCGATCAAGTCCCGTGCCTTCAACCCCAGTACGCCCAGCAGCGGCAGCATGTAGAACGGGTTGATCAGGTTCGGCAGGGCTTCGGCGGCGTTGTAGATCTGCACGGCCCAACCCAGGTGGTAGTTCAGGTCGGTGGCCACTTGCATCACGTACGGTGCTTCGATGATCCACTTGCCGCCACCGGACGGGATGAAGAAGCCGAGGATCGCCGAGTACACACCCATCAACAACGCGTAGGTGTCGTGGGACGCGATTTGTACGAAAAAGGTCGAGATGTGGTGAGCCAACGTTTGAGCGTCAGTGCCTTTGACGGTGGTCATCAACGCAGCGATCGAGCCGTACAACGGGAACTGGATCAATACGCCGGTGGTGGTCGGCACCGCACGGCTCACCGCGTCGAGGAAGCTGCGCGGGCGCCAGTGCAGCAGGGCGCCGAGCATGATGAACAGGAAGTTGTAGGTGTTCAGCCCGGAAATCGCGCTGATCGCCGGTTTGGTCGAGAACTCGTGGAACAGCCATCCGGCGGCCAGCAACACCAGCAGAATCGTCAGCAGCGGGCTGTGTTCCAGCCATTCGCCGGGACGGGTGCGCGGTTGCAGCGGGGGCAGGTTGAAACTCGGGTCGACGCCGCAGGCCTGGGCATCACGCGCCGTCGTCGGGCCGGGCGCAGTGGCGTAGGCAATGATCAGCGAGATCACGATCAGCGCCAGCAACATCACACCGGACTGCCAGAGAAAGATCGTTTGAGTGAACGGAATCACCCCGGTGATCGACAGGATCGACGGCGGCAGACTGGCCGGGTTGGCCTGCAACTGCGCAGCCGATGACGACAGGCCCAGGGCCCACACCGCACCGAGACCCAGATACGCCGCAGCACCCGCGGCGCGGTAGTCCATTTTCAGATCGACACGACGGGCGAGGGCGCGCACCAGCAAGCCGCCAAACACCAGCGACAATCCCCAGTTCAGCAGCGACGCGACCATCGAGATCAACGCCACCCACGCCACGGCGGAGCGGCCGTTTTTCGGGATCCGCGCCAGACGGTCGATCAGTTTCACCGCCGGCGGCGAGCTGGCAACTACATATCCGCCGATCACCACGAAAGCCATCTGCATGGTAAACGGGATCAAGCTCCAGAAACCGTCACCGAAGGCCATGGCGGCATCGGTGGGTTTGGCGCCCATGACCATCGTGGCTACAGCGACAATAATCACCGCCAGCGCGGCAAACACCCAGGAATCGGGGAACCAGCGTTCGGCAAAGCTCGAGCAGCGCAGGGCAAAGCGGGCGGAGCGGGTATCTTCGATAACAGCGGCCACGGGAATACCTCGAATTTTTATGTTTGTTGTGGTCTTCAGGGCCGCAGAGGCCCGTCTGGACAGGTGCCAACAGTAAATCAATCGCTCTTTTTTTTGTGACGAAGTTTTACCAGTCTGAGACTTTGGTCTAACGGGTTGTCCGTGGGCGCGTTTGCGTAGACCATGGGCGCCTTGGTTTTTTGCCTATGCCAGAGTTCTTTTTCATGACTGCCAATACCGATTCGCGCCCGGCGCCGTTCAGCCGCTCGGACTACAAGACCCTTGGCCTTGCGGCGTTGGGCGGCGCGCTGGAAATCTACGACTTCATCATTTTCGTATTTTTCGCGCTGACCCTCAGCCAGCTGTTTTTCCCACCGGAAATGCCCGAATGGCTGCGATTGCTGCAAAGTTTCGGGATCTTCGCCACCGGTTACCTGGCGCGGCCCTTGGGCGGGATCCTGATGGCGCATTTCGCTGACAAGTTGGGGCGCAAGAAGGTTTTCAGCCTGAGCATCCTGATGATGGCGCTGCCGTGCCTGCTGATCGGCATCATGCCGACCTACGCGCAGATCGGCTATTTCGCACCGCTGCTGCTGTTGGCCCTGCGCATCCTCCAGGGCGCGGCGGTCGGAGGTGAAGTGCCGAGCGCCTGGGTGTTCGTTGCCGAGCACGCGCCAGTCGGCCATCGCGGTTATGCCCTCGGTTTCCTGCAGGCGGGGCTGACCTTTGGCTATTTGATCGGCGCGTTGACGGCGACGTTTCTGGCGCAGGCGTTCACCCCGGCGGAGATCCTCGATTACGCCTGGCGCTACCCGTTTCTGCTGGGCGGCGTGTTCGGTGTGATTGGTGTCTGGCTGCGGCGCTGGCTCAGCGAAACGCCGGTGTTCATGGCCATGCAGGCCCGTCGCGATGAGGCGGTCGAACTGCCACTGCGCACGGTCTTGCGTGAACACCGTCTGGCCATGCTGCCGGCGATGATCCTCACCTGTGTGCTGACCTCGGCGGTGGTGGTGTTCGTGGTCATCACCCCGACCATGATGCAGAAAACCTTCGGCATGACCGCCAGCCACACCTTTGCCTTGAGTGCCTTGGGCATCGTTTTCCTGAACATTGGTTGCGTACTCGCCGGGTTGCTGGTCGACCGCATCGGCGCGTGGCGCACCGTGATGCTCTATAGCCTGCTGCTGCCGCTGGGCATCGGCGTGCTTTATACCTGCCTGATCATCGGCGGCAGCTGGATCGGCCTGGCGTACGCGGTGGCTGGCCTCTGTTGCGGCGTGGTCGGCGCGGTGCCGTCGGTGATGGTCAGCCTGTTTCCGGCGCGGATTCGCGTCTCGGGGATTTCCTTCACCTACAACATTGCCTACGCGGCCTGGGCGAGTGTCACACCGCTGCTGTTGATCGGCCTGATGCCGTGGAGCCCATGGATCTGCGTGATTTTCAGTGCCGTGATGGGCGCGGTGGGGATCAGCAGCGCCGCGTATTTCGGCACACGGATGCCGAGCGTCGGCAGTTGCTCGGCGGCGGGTGCGGTGTGATTGAAGAACGCGGCAGGCGATGCGCCACTATTTTTGTAGGACAACCCTGAACCACGCTTCAGAAAATGCCAGAAAGGCCGATGGATAAGCTGCATGCCGCTTTCTATCTCTGTCCATCGGTACCTTCCCATGTTCAACAAACGCTTGAAGCAGGAGCTCTCGGCTCTTCGCGAAGAACTTTCCAGCCTTCAGCAAGTGAAGGACAGTCTGGAAAGCGAGATGCTGGTCCTGACCCTTGATGCCGATGGGCGTGTGCAATCGGTCAACCAGAACTTCCTCGGCGAGATGCTTTACAAGAGCAACGACCTGATCGGCCGGCACATCGAAGACATCGTCCCGGCCCTGGTCAAATCCGACGAATTTCACCAACGCTTCAAGGCTGCGCTGACCCGTGGCGAGCACTTCGCCGGTACCGTGCGCCTGTTGCGTGGCAATGGCCAGGAAGCCTGGCTGCGCTCGATCGTGCAGCCGGTGCGCGGCGCAAATGGCCGCATCATGCATTTCTCGATTTACTCCAGCGACCTGACCCGCACCATCGAGGCGTCCCGTGAACATGAAAACCTGATCGGTGCGCTGGTGCGCTCGACGGCGGTGATCGAGTTCGATCTGAATGGCAACGTGCTGGCGGCCAACGACCGTTTCCTCAGCGGCATGGGTTACAGCCTGGCGCAGATCAAGGGCAAACATCACCGCACCTTTTGTGAGCCAGAGGAATTCAACAGCGCCGAGTATCAGAACTTCTGGCGCCGCCTCAACGCCGGCGAGTTTGTCGCTGGGCGTTTCAAACGCGTCGACAGCCACGGCCGTGTTGTGTGGCTGGAGGCGTCCTACAACCCGGTGACCGACGCCAACAACAAACTCTACAAAGTGGTGAAATTCGCCACGGTGATCACCGATCAGGTCAATCAGGAACGGGCGGTCGCCGAAGCGGCCAACATTGCCTACAGCACCTCACAACAAACCGACAGCAGTGCTCAGCGCGGTAATGCCGTGGTGACGCAGGCGGTTAACGTGATGCGTGACCTGGCCAGGCATATGCAAACCGCCGGCGAAGGCATCGAAGCCTTGAACGAGCAGTCGCTGGTGATCGGCACCATCGTCAAAACCATCAGCGGCATTGCCGAACAGACCAACCTGTTGGCGCTCAACGCCGCCATTGAAGCGGCTCGGGCCGGTGAACAAGGTCGAGGTTTTGCCGTGGTGGCGGACGAGGTCCGGCAACTGGCGTCGCGCACCAGCCAGGCCACGGATGAAATTGTCGGTGTGGTGCGTCAGAACCAGGACATGGCCCGCAACGCCGTGGCCCTGATGACCGATGGCAAACTCCAGGCTGAACAAGGCCTGGCGTTGGCGGCGGAGGCCGGCACGGTGATCGTCGAGATCCAGGACGGTGCGCAGAAAGTGGTGAACGCGGTCGGGCAGTTTGCCAATCAGTTGGCGACTTGATTCCACCCGGGCGGATATCGCTACAATCGGCGTTTTCTCCCAGGAGCAGACCGCCATGAGCCTTTCCCACCGCCGCCCGGTTCCGTTGTCCAAGGCCTATCGTCTGCTCAATCACGGCCCGACTGTGCTGGTCAGCGCCACGCATGACGGCCAGCGCAACATCATGGCCGCTGCCTGGGCCATGCCGCTGGATTTCGAACCGCCGAAAATCGCCGTGGTGCTCGACAAGTCCACCTGGACCCGGCAACTGCTGGAGGCCTCGGGCACCTTCGTACTGAACGTGCCCTGCGCCGCCCAGGCCGATATCGTCCAGACCGTTGGCTCGATCTCCGGCCTGGAATTGACCCAGGGCCAAGGCCAGGACAAGTTCCAGGTCTATGGCTTGCCAACCTTCAGCGGCGAATTGATCGATGCGCCGATGCTCGAAGGCTGCGTCGCCTGGCTGGAATGCCGGCTGCTGCCGGAACCCAACAACCACCAGCAATACGATCTGTTCCTGGCCGAAGTGATTGCCGCCCAGGCGGACGAACGCGTGTTCAGCGACGGTCGCTGGCATTTCGAGGGGCATGACGCGTTGCGTACTTTGCACCACGTGGCGGGCGGGCATTTCCTGAAAATTGGCGACCCGGTGGACGGCAAGTCGTTGCAGCCCTGAACCGGCTGCTTTCTACACCCAGACGTCATTCTGCGCGGTGCGTTCGCCACCTTCATTGCCGGTGTTCAGCACGCCTTTTGGCTCGATCAGCAGCAGTTTTACCTCGTGTTCGGCGAACGGTTTGTGCTCGACACCCTTTGACACCACGTACATTTCGCCCGCGTTGACCAACACGTGGCCATCGCGGAAGTCGATGCGCAACTGCCCTTCGAGGACGATGAAGGTTTCGTCGGTATCGAGGTGGTCGTGCCAGATGAAATCCCCCAGCAGCTTCACCACCTTGAACTGGTAGTCGTTCATTTCGGCGATGACCCGAGGCGTCCAGTGCGAGTCGATCCGGGCGATTTTTTCAGCGAAATTCAGGCTTTTGTAAGCGTTCATGAAGCGGTTCTCGTGGTTGATCGTCAATCCACGATAGCCAGCGCATGGGTGTGTTTCTTGTACGATTGTGCGTGGCTCAGCGGCGGTGCATTTTCATCCAGCGGGCCGGCGTCAGGCCGTAGGTTTTGCTGAATTGCCGGGTCATGTGGCTCTGATCGGTGAACCCGGCAATCAACGCGGCGCTGACCAGTGACTGGCCCTGAATCAGCAGCGAACGGACCAGGTCCAGGCGGCGCATGGTCAGGTATCGATACGGGCTGGTGCCGAACAACAGGCGAAAATCCCGCGACAGGCTCCAGCGATCCCGACCGCTGTGATGCGCCAGTTCGTCCAGGGTCACGGTGCGGTCCAGGGCGCTGTGGATGTATTCCCGCGCGCGTTCGGCGGCCACGTAGTCGAAACTCGGGCGCGTCGCCGTCGCCCCGGAAACCGTGCTCAAGGCCTGCGCCAGATCGAACAGCGCATCCTGCTCTTCCAGTGGATCGAGGGGGCCATCCAGGCTTCGCAACAGCACGTCGGTGGCGGCGAACAAACGCGGGTCGGTCGACAGCCCTGTCTTGATAAACGGCAGCGGCTGCCCGCCGAGCATTTGCTGGATCAGCGCCGGCTGGATGTACATCATTCGGTACTGAAACCCGCTCTCGGTGCCGGCCTCGCCATCGTGGGCTTCGTCCGGGTGCAGCACCATGGTCCCGCCGGGCAGGCTGTGGCGCCAGCTGCCGCGGTACTGAAAACTCTGCACACCGGCCAGGGTTCGGCCGATGGCGTACGTGTCGTGGCGATGCAGGTCGTAGCCGTGGCCGGCAAAAAAAGCCTCGAAACGCTGCAGCCCGCCGATGTCGGGCGCGCGGTGGAACCAGTCGATGGGAGGTGCGTACTTGGCCATGGTGTTGCTGTCTTGAGCTCGATGCAGAACACGTTAACCCAGTGATTCCCGTCTGTCTGCTGTCCGATCGAACCCCCCGGCCGGTAGAAAAAACCGGACTAATGTTGCAAGGTGTTGGATCTTCTCCCGAGCCACGAAGGCGACCCACAGTATGGATATGTTCCCTCTAAGCTACGCCGCTCCCTTATTGTCATTGGCGCTGTTGTGGACGGTTGCGGTGGTGACGCCGGGGCCGAATTTTTTCAACATTGCACAATTGGCGGCCAGCCAATCCAAGCGTCACGGCGTAGTGGCCGCGCTGGGTGTGGCGACCGGCACAGTGCTTTGGGGGCTTGCGGGCGGGCTGGGAATCAAGTCGCTGTTCAGCGCGGCGCCGACGCTCTACCTGAGTTTCAAGATTGCCGGTGGGTGTTACCTGATCTATCTGGGGTTGAAGCAATTCAAGCGCAAACCAGCGTTGGTAGCGGGTGATAGCGGCTCGGTGGGCGGAGCGGGGCGCACGTTGTTGTCGGTGTATGGCCAGGGCTTCCTGGGCAACATGACCAACCCCAAATCCGCACTGTTCGTCGCGACAATCTTCGCGACGGCCATGCCCGTTTCTGTGCCGCCGATGTTGCTGGCGCTGGCGGTGCTGACCATGGCGACCTTGTCCTTCAGTTGGTATTGCAGCGTGGCGCTGCTGTTTTCCAGCCGTCGGGTTGCGGGGGGTTACGAGCGCTCGCGAAAATGGCTGGATCGCTTTGCCGGCAGTTGCTACCTGCTGTTCGGTGCACATCTGGTGGCCAGTCGCTGAGTGGCGGCAGGTCACTTCTTTCTCTGATCAACATTGAGGCCTGGTAATGAGCAAGCTGCGTGTGGGGATTATTTTTGGCGGGCGTTCGGCTGAGCACGAAGTGTCGCTGCAATCGGCGAAGAACATCGTCGACGCGCTGGATCGCTCGCGCTTCGAACCGGTGCTGATCGGTATCGACAAGCAGGGCCACTGGCACCTCAACGACCCGTCGAACTTCCTGCTCAACCAGGAAAACCCGGCGCTGATCGCCCTCAACCAGTCCAACCGCGAACTGGCCGTCGTGCCGGGCAAGGCCAGTCAACAATTGGTGGAAACCTCCGGTCAGGAACTGCTGGGCCACGTCGATGTGATCTTCCCTATTGTCCACGGCACCCTGGGGGAAGACGGTTGCCTGCAAGGCCTGCTGCGCATGGCCGATTTGCCGTTTGTCGGCTCCGATCTGCTCGGTTCGGCTGTCTGCATGGATAAGGACATCAGCAAACGCCTGCTGCGAGATGCCGGGCTGGCCGTCACGCCGTTCGTGACGCTGACCCGTGCCTCGGCGGCGCGGACCGGATTCGCCGAGGTGAAAGCCAGACTCGGTCTGCCGCTGTTCATCAAACCGGCAAACCAGGGTTCTTCCGTGGGCGTGAGCAAGGCGACCGACGAAGCTGAATACACGGCAGCGGTTGAACTGGCCCTGGGGTTCGATGAGAAAGTGCTGGTCGAATCCGCCGTCAGCGGCCGCGAGATCGAATGCGCGGTGCTCGGCAACGAGGACGCCATCGCCAGCGGCTGTGGCGAAATCGTGGTGCGCAGCGGGTTCTATTCCTACGAGAGCAAGTACATCGACGATAAGGCTGCTGAAGTGGTGGTCCCGGCCGACATCAGCGTCGAAGCCAGCGAACGCATTCGTGCCTTGGCCGTCGAGGCCTTTCAATTGCTAGGCTGCTCCGGACTGGCGCGGGTCGATGTGTTCCTGACCGACAGCGGCGAAGTGTTGATCAACGAAATCAATTCGCTGCCAGGCTTCACCCGTATCAGCATGTACCCCAAGCTCTGGCAGGCCGCCGGCATGACTTACAGCGAACTGGTCAGCCGCTTGATCGAGCTGGCGCTGGAGAAACACAAGGCACGGCAGGCGCTGAAGATCTCGCGCTAGGTTGAATATCCGAGGTGACGGCTGGTGAACGCTGAAATGGTGATCCAGCTCGACGGCGGCACCGAGATTTATTCGATCGTGACCCATGAGGCTGTTACGGAACCGGGCCTGGCGCCGGGTGTGAGCGCGATGGCGGTGAGCAAGGCGTCGCCTATTATTTTGGGTGTGCCGGCTTGAGTTGAGGTTTATCGACTGTGGCCCACCGCGATCAGTTAAGCCATTACGCGACCTGTAGCAGCTGGCGAAGCCTGCGTCCGGCTGCGCAGCAGTCGTAAACCCTGAGTGCGCGGTAGTACTGACGAACCGCACCGCCTGACTTTACGACTGCTGCGCAGCCGGACGCAGGCTTCGCCAGCTGCTACACGATATGCATTGCTACTGAAATTCGCTTCTACATACTTCTCAATCCCCCAACGCTTCCCCCTCGCGCCGCGGATCTGCTCCACCTGCCAACGAAGCCTTCCCCTGCGCATCCTTGACGCGAACAATCGCCTGGGTCCCGCTGGTCATGTCGATCTCGTTCACGTTGTGCCCTTTGTCTTTCAGCGCCTGAATCAGCGCCGGGCTGAATTGCCCTTGTTCCAGTTCGGTCGGGCCGTTGCGGCTGCCGAAGTTGGGCAGGTTGATCGCGGTTTGCGCGTCGAGGTTCCAGTCGAGCAGGCCGAGGGTGGTTTTGGCGACGTATTCAATAATCTGCGAACCGCCGGGGGAACCGAGGGTGGCGAGGAATTCGCCGCTCTGGCGGTCGAAGATCAGGGTGGGCGCCATGGACGAGCGTGGGCGTTTGCCGGGTTCGACGCGGTTGGCGACTTTTTGCCCGTTCTCTTCGGGGATGAACGAAAAGTCGGTCATCTGGTTGTTGAGGAAAAAGCCCTGGACCATCAGGTGGGAGCCGAACGCCGATTCCACGGTGGTGGTCATCGACACGGCGCCGCCTTCGTCATCGACCGCCACCACTTGCGATGTGGAGATGCGCAGTGGCGAGCGGTCCGGCGCGTAGGCGACCTGAATGCCCGGCGGGGTCCCGGGGTTGGCCGTGCCCATGCTGCGATCACCGATCAGGGCGGCGCGGCTGGCCAGGTAGGACGGGTCCATTAGGCCGTTGACGGGGACAGGCACGAAGTCGGTGTCGGCCACGTATTGCGCGCGGTCGGCGTAAGCCAGGCGTTCGGCCTCGGAGATCAGGTGCACGGCTTCAGGCGCCGGTTCGATGCCCGCCGGTGTGTGGGTTTTGAGCGGTTTCAACGGCGCCAGGGCAAAGCGTTGATCGCGCGTCTCCAGCGCTTGCAGGGTACCGAGAATCTGCGCCACGGCGATCCCGCCCGAGGACGGTGGCGGCATGCCGCACACCTGCCAGCGTTTGTAATCAGTGCACAGCGGCGCGCGTTCCTTGGCGCTGTAGCCTTTGAGGTCGTTCAGCGACAGGCTGCCGGGGTTGGCGTGGCCCTGAACCCGGCTGACGATTTCTTGGGCGATAGGACCTTTGTACAGCGCGTCCGGCCCTTCCTTGGCGATGCGTTTCAACGCGCCAGCCAGTGCCGGGTTTTTCAGTGGGGTGCCGGCCGCTTTCGGGCTGCCATCGGCATTCAGGAAATACGCGACCATCTCCGGCGAACGCTGCAGGGACGAATCTGCAGCGATCAACCGGTGCAGGCGCGGCGAGATGGCGAAGCCTTGTTCCGCGAGCTTGATGGCCGGCTCGAACAGTGTTGCCCACGGCAGGCGACCGTGTTTTTGATGGGCCAGTTCAAGCGCTCGCAATACGCCCGGCGTGCCCACCGAGCGTCCACCGATCTGCGCTTGAGTGAACCGCATCGGTTGGCCATCGGCTTGCAGGAACAGCTTCTCGGTGGCGCCGGCCGGTGCGGTTTCGCGCCCGTCGTACGTGCGTACCGTCTTGCCATCCCAGAGCACGATCAACGCGCCACCGCCAATGCCCGAGGATTGCGGCTCGACCAGGGTCAGCACGGCCTGCATCGCAATCGCGGCATCAATCGCCGAGCCACCCTGGCGCAGCATCTCCCGCCCGGCTTCGGCCGCCAGCGGGTTGGCGGCTGCCGCCATGTGTTTCGCCGCGTGCCGGGTCTGCAAGTCGGTGCGGTAACCCGAGGCGGCTTCCGGCGCGACCGGCAACGTCGAAGAGGGCGGGGCAGTGCACGCTGCGAGGGTCAATGCGGCAGCGATCAGCGACAGGGCTGACCGGCGATAGCGGCTCAAGTGGAAGGCTGAGAACACGCGGGGCACTCCATCCGTGGGAAAAGATCCTCGGACTTTATCGGCCGACAGGGTGGGACGCAAACCAGGTCCCGCGGCGACGACACTTTTGCCCTTCATGAATGGGAGGATTTTCTGTAGGGTCGAGGGCATCAGACTGGCCAGAAGATCAACAAGAGGCAGACATGCAGACCGAGTTTCCCACCCAGGCGAGTTACCGCACTCAGCGAGAACAGTTCCTGGCGGCAGCGACTGCGGCCGGCGCGACGCTGACCGAATACCCGCATCCGCTCAAAGGGCCTTTCGATGAGTCCCTGAGCACCGATGTGGCGGTGCTGGGCGATCCGCGCGCCAAGCGGCTGTTGATTGCGCTGAGCGGCACTCACGGGGTCGAAGGCTTCTACGGCTCGGGGTGTCAGATCAAGTGGATGCAGGAACTGGGCAAGCGTTCATTGCCGGCTGATGTCGCGGTGGTGATGATCCACTTGATCAACCCTTGGGGCACGGCGTGGTTGCGTCGGGTCAACGAAGACAACATTGACCTGAACCGCAATCACCTGAACTTCGATCGTCCGCTGCCGGACAACCGGGCTTACGCCGCGCTGCATGAAATCTATGCCTGCACCGAGCTGCAAGGCCCCGAACGTGATCGCGCCGACGCCCTGCTCGACGAACAGATTCGCGCCCACGGTTGGCCGGCGGTGATGTCGATTGTCGAGGGCGGTCAGCACAGCTATCCCGATGGCTTGTTTTATGGTGGACGGGCACCGAGCTGGTCGAACCGGACGCTGCACCAGATCATTCAGAAGCACGTCGCTCACGCCGACGTCGCGATGTGTTTCGACTTGCACACCGGCGCTGGCGAGTACGGTCATCCGATGTTGCTCACCATTACCGAGGCGGCCTATCCGGCGCTGGAAGAGGCCCAGGCCATTTATGGTCCGTGGCTCTACACCTTGCACACCGGCGCCGACACGCTGAGTGAAACCGGTGTGGCGGCGACCGCCACCGGTTACACCTCGCAGGCCTTGATCAATGCATTGCCGCAGGTGCGGTTGATGCCATTCGTGATCGAGTGTGGGACGTATCCGGGGGCTGAGGTTCATCGTCATCTGCGCGATGATCATTGGCTGCATCTGCATGGCAATCCGAATGATTCAACGGGGCGTGGGATCAAACTGAATCTGCTCGAGCAGTTCTATCCCGCCGACAGCGACTGGCAGGCGATGGTCTGGTTGCGTACCTGGCAGATTTGGGAGCGGAGCTTGTCCACGTTGGCAACACTTCGGACCTGATACGAATCAAGTGCTTGCCGCGTTGCGCGGCAGCACTTTTCTCGAGGCATAAAAAAACGGCCTACCTTTCGGTAAGCCGTTTTTAGTACTTGGTGGCTACACAGGGACTTGAACCCCGGACCCCAGCATTATGAATGCTATGCTCTAACCAACTGAGCTATGTAGCCAAGTGGCGCGCATTATTGGCTCGTAACGATGATGTGTCAAGCGTAAATCTAAAATATTTCTCTACGCTTTCAACCGCTTATCCTCCTGACCCGAAAAATCGGGATCGGGGAGGGCATCAACTGAGCTGAAATCTCCCGGTATTGGCACTCAAGGCCTTGCTGCCCTGGCTCAAGGTGTCTGCCGCGAGGTTCACCGCCCGCGCGCCTTCGAGCAAGCGTACCGCTGCCTGATCGACTTGCTGGATGTTGCCGCTGACCTCGTCGGCGGTGGTCGCTTGCTCGTCGACTGCTGTGGCGATCTGCGCCAAGGTGTCGGTGACGCTCTGCACGGCGCTGGCAATTTCCCCCAGGCGTTCGCCGAGACCGGTGACGGCTTGCGCGTCGGATTGCGCCTGGCCACAGGCGGCTTCCATCAGGCTCACGGCTTCATTCACCGTGCTGCGCAAGCTGTCGACTGTGCCGGCGATTTGCGCAGTCGAGGACTGGGTGCGTTGCGACAGGCTGCGCACTTCGTCGGCCACCACCGCAAAGCCGCGACCTTGTTCGCCCGCGCGGGCCGCTTCAATGGCGGCGTTGAGCGCCAACAGGTTGGTTTGTTCAGCCACTCCGCGAATGGTATCCACCACCAATTGAATCTGCTGCCCTTGTTCGCTGACCCGGCCGAGCGCTGCAGCCGTCTCGTTCAAGCGCTGATTGAGTTGCTGGATGCTCGCCGTCGTGCGCTGACTGTCACGGCTGCTGTCGGCTGCGATGCGCTGGGTGTGCTGAGCGCTGCCGGAGGCTTGTTCGCAACTCTGGGCGACCCCTTGGGAGGTGGCGGCCAATTGCGTGGCCGCAGCGGCGATCTGGCTGATCTGCATCTGCTGCGCCTCGACTTCCCCGAGGGCACCGCTGGAGTGATGGTTGAGCGTGCGCACCGCGTTGCTCAGTTGCAGGGTTTCGTGATCGACCCCCAGCAGGCTGTTGCGCAGTTGCACCACGGCGACGTTGAGGGCGGTGCTGATAGCGGCCAGTTCGTCGCGGCCCTGTACCGGCACTTGCAGGCTCAGATTGCCGTCGCGCAATGCTTCGGCCAACACAGTGATGCCGCTGGCGCTACGACGGATCGAGGCCTGCAAACAGATAAACAGGTACAGCGCGGCCAGGAGCAGACAGCCAAAGATCGTTGCCACCAGGATGAACTGGCGAATCGCCGAGCCGTGGTAATAATCCAGGCGCTGATCCAGCGACACCAACGATTGCTGGCGTAGTGAAGCAAGGTCGGTGAGCAGCGTGTCGAGGCTGCGTTCGAACTCTTCCGGCTTGAGCTTGATGCTGCCGCCGAACACACCTTCATCGAGGACTTTCAGCTCGGCGTCGAGGTGCTTGAGGCTGTCGTGGTATTGCCCGGCCCAGGCTTGCAAGGCGCTGGGCAGCCGCGCTTCGAGCAGACTGGCGGTTTTTGCCAACTGCTCCCGGGCATCACCGATGCGGCTGCGCAGGTCGCGCAATTGCAGGCGGCTTTGCAGGGTGAACTGTCCGGACACCACCGACGCCTGGCCGACGCTGGCCAGACGACCGACCCGTTCGATCAGGTCCGGCGCGTGCTGCGTGGAGATCTGCGTCAGCAAATAGGTTTCCAGCCACGGTGCGAGCGTCAGGCGATTGTCCATGGCGATCTGCTCGCGCAAGGCTTGCAGGGCGCTCAGGGCATTGGTGAAACGATCATAACCATCCGGCCACCAGCCGACGCTGCTCAGGCTTTTTGAATCCAGGCCGTTGAGCGCTGTTTGCAGGGCTTGAAAACGGGCCAGGGTTTCACCCTCGGCGCCTTCGGTTTTCAAGGCGTTGCCGAGGTCCGTGGTGGCTTGGGCGACGGCGGGCTGCACTGCATCGAACGCAGCCATCGCGGCGAGCGTGGCCGGTGTCGGTTGGCGATTGGTTTCCGTGGCACGCCAGCGGGCAGCACGGTCACGCTGGGCGGCGAGCAGGTTATCGAGCGCATCAAGGGCGAGCAGCTGACGAACCCCGGCACGCTCGCCGGAGATCAGGTTCAGTTTGTCGCGATAGTCCTGACCGATCATCAACAGGCTGCCTGCCAGCGGCAGGATAAACAGCAGAAACAACAGCTGAAATTTGCGTGCGAAGCCAAATCGCCCCAGCAGCCCGATCCCCGGTGATAAAAAAGCCTGCATGCCCCATGACTCCTGTAGACACCACGCACCATTGGCGTGCGTCGAGGTCGTTGCGACCGCGACCTGTGCCCCTTTAAAAGGCCTCGAAAGTTCACCCTCGCCAGCTCTGTAGGCCGACTCTGTGGCGAAACTTCCCATTCTCGGTCCCCTTTGTAAGGGGCCGCGTTGAAGCGGATTAACAAGGCAAGATTCAGACCATGGCGTTGCGCTATCACCGTTTCAGCGATGAAAAACGAGGTCGTTAGCAGGCTAAGGGGATGGCGCTGCTGCACTGAAAAATGGCACATTGACGCACCTGCCCGTGTGCACCCATCTGTTGTACGGAAACTCCTATGGCTATCAGCAACGCCCAAGCCGGTACCGCGCCGGCGTCCGCGACTTCACAAAGCAGCCCTTTGGTCATGCGCATCATCGGCGCGGTGGCGCTGGCGCACTTGATCAACGACCTGATTCAGTCGGTGCTGCCGTCGATTTATCCGATGCTCAAGGCCAATTACGGCCTGACGTTCACCCAGGTCGGATTGATCACCCTGACGTTCCAGCTAACGGCCTCGCTGCTGCAGCCATGGGTCGGCTACTACACCGATCGCCACCCAAAACCCTGGCTGCTACCGGCGGGGACGGTCTGCACGCTGATCGGTATCTTGATGATGTCGGTGGTCGGCACCTTCCCGTTGATTCTGCTGGCAGCGGGGTTGATCGGTATCGGCTCCTCGACCTTCCATCCCGAGGCATCTCGCGTGGCGCGACTGGCCTCCGGTGGGCGGTTCGGCCTGGCGCAATCGACCTTTCAGGTCGGCGGCAACGCGGGTTCGGCTTTCGGTCCGTTGCTGGCGGCGGCGATCATCATTCCCTACGGTCAGGGCCATGTTGCCTGGTTCGGCCTGTTCGCGGTGTTTGCGCTGTTCGTGCTTTACCGGATCAGCCGCTGGTACGCCAATCACTTGAGCCTGTTCAAGCTCAAGCAAGGCCAGGCGGCGACCCATGGCTTGTCGAAGAACCGCGTCATCAGTGCGCTGGTGGTGCTCGGGTTACTGGTGTTTTCCAAGTATTTCTACATGTCCAGCCTCACCAGTTACTTCACCTTCTACTTGATCGAGAAGTTTGACCTGTCGGTGGCGAGTTCGCAGTTGCACCTGTTCCTGTTTCTTGGCGCAGTAGCGGCGGGGACCTTCTTCGGCGGGCCGATCGGCGACAAGATCGGGCGTAAGGCGGTGATCTGGTTCTCGATCCTCGGGGTCGCGCCGTTCACGTTGCTCCTGCCGCATGTCGACCTGTTCTGGACCAGCATTCTCAGCGTGGTCATCGGCTTCATCCTGGCCTCGGCGTTCTCGGCCATTGTGGTGTATGCGCAGGAATTGGTGCCGGGCAATGTCGGGATGATTGCCGGGGTGTTCTTTGGATTGATGTTCGGTTTCGGCGGGATTGGCGCGGCGTTGCTTGGGCATCTGGCGGACATTCACGGCATTGAGTACGTGTACTTCCTGTGTTCGTTCCTGCCGTTGTTCGGAGTGCTGGCGATCTTCCTGCCGCGCACCAAAAAAGCCTGACCCCCCGCATTGGTTCGGTGGTGTGGTGGAGGAATATTTCAGGCACAAAAAAGCCGCGTATCAAACGCGGCTTTTTCGTGAGCAGAGGTTTTACACGTTGAAACGGAAGTGCATCACGTCGCCGTCTTTAACGATGTAGTCCTTGCCTTCCAGACGCCATTTACCGGCTTCTTTGGTGCCGGCTTCGCCCTTGTACTGGATGAAGTCGTCGTAGGCGATGACTTCGGCGCGGATGAAGCCTTTTTCGAAGTCGGTGTGGATCACGCCCGCAGCTTGCGGCGCGGTAGCACCGACGCGGACGGTCCAGGCGCGGACTTCTTCGACACCGGCGGTGAAGTAGGTCTGCAGGTGCAGCATTTCGTAGCCGGCGCGGATCACGCGGTTCAGGCCAGGCTCTTCGAGGCCCAGGGCTTCGAGGAACATGTCTTTTTCTTCGCCGTCTTCCAGTTCGGCGATTTCGGCTTCGATCTTGTTGCAGACCGGAACCACCATGGCGCCTTCTTCTTCGGCGATGGCCTTGACGATGTCCAGCAGCGGGTTGTTTTCGAAACCATCTTCAGCGACGTTGGCGATGTACATGACCGGCTTGGTGGTCAGCAGGTGGAAACCACGAATCACTGCCTTGTCGTCGGCGCCCATGGTCTTCATCAGGGTGCGCGCAGGCTTGCCGAGGGTGAAGTGAGCGATCAATTGCTCGAGCAGGCCTTTCTGGACCACGGCGTCCTTGTCACCACCCTTGGCGTTGCGCGCGACTTTCTGCAGTTGCTTCTCACAGCTGTCGAGGTCGGCGAAGATCAGTTCCAGGTCGATGATCTCGATGTCGCGTTTCGGGTCGACGCTGTTGGAGACGTGAATCACGTTCTCGTCTTCGAAGCAGCGGACCACGTGGGCGATGGCATCGGTTTCACGGATGTTGGCGAGGAACTTGTTGCCCAGGCCTTCACCTTTCGAGGCGCCGGCAACCAGGCCAGCGATGTCGACGAATTCCATGGTGGTCGGCAGGATGCGTTTTGGATTGACGATGGCCGCCAGGGCTTCCAGACGCGGATCCGGCATCGGCACGATACCGGTGTTCGGCTCGATGGTGCAGAAGGGGAAGTTCTCGGCCGCGATCCCGGATTTGGTCAGGGCGTTGAATAGGGTGGACTTGCCGACGTTAGGCAGGCCGACGATGCCGCAATTGAATCCCATGGTGTTTTCCCCGAGGAGTGAGTCAGGCCTTCTGGCTGTGCAGGTTTTTCATCGCGCGGTTCCATTCCCCGGCGAGGATATCCGGCAGCACGCCGAGGGCAAAATCGATGCTGGCATCGAGTTTTTCCTGTTCGGCGCGTGGCGCACGACCCAGGACGAAATTTGAAACCATACTGGCAACGCCCGGGTGGCCAATGCCAAGCCGCAAGCGGTGAAAGGTATTCTGATTGCCCAGTTGCGCAATGATGTCGCGCAACCCGTTGTGCCCGCCATGGCCGCCGCCCTGTTTGAGCTTGGCGACGCCGGGTGGCAGGTCGAGTTCGTCGTGCGCCACGAGGATTTCTTCAGGCGTGATGCGGAAGAAACCGGCGAGTGCCGCGACGGCCTGGCCGCTGCGGTTCATGTACGTGGTGGGAATCAGCAGACGAACATCCTGACCCTGATGCGAATAGCGCCCGGTCAGGCCGAAATACTTGCGATCTGCCACAAGGTTTACGCCTTGTGCGTTCGCGATGCGCTCAACAAAAAGGGCCCCTGCGTTATGCCGGGTCTGTTCGTATTCAGCGCCTGGATTTCCCAGGCCAACGATCAGTTTGATGGCGGTCACGATAGGGGCCCTTCCTTGGAGTGGTGGATAACATCGCCGCAATCAGGGAGTGCGGCGAAAGTGGACGACAAGTGCTCATTTACCATTATGTAAACTCCGCGTTCTCGCCCGCTTTCTCGCTACGCTCTAGTCCGCGATGTTTCCGGTCACTCCGGCGAACAGAGTGAAATTACTCTGCTTCGCCTTCTTCAGTAGTCGCTTCTGGAGCAACACGTGGAGCGTGGACGTTGGCAACAGCCTTGTCATCACCGTGTGCCAGAGCAACAAACTCAACGCCTTTAGGGGCTTTGAGGTCGGACAAGTGAATGATCGAGCCGATTTCGGCGTCAGCCAGGTCGACTTCGATGAATTCAGGCAGGTCTTTAGGCAGGCAGGTCACTTCGATTTCAGCAACAACGTGCGAAACTTCGCCGCCTTTCTTGATCGGAGCTTCTTCGCCAACGAAGTGTACAGGCACGATAGCGGTCAGTTTCTGGCCAGCTACAACGCGTACGAAGTCAGCGTGCATCACGTGGCCTTTAGCCGGGTGACGCTGCAGCGCTTTGATGATGACGTTTTGCTTGGTGCCGCCAACGTTCAGCTCGATGATGTGGCTGTAAGCCGCTTCGTTTTCGAGCAGTTTGGCAACTTCTTTAGCCAGCATGCTGATGGATTCAGGGGCTTTTTCGCCACCGTAAACTACAGCAGGTACCAGGCTTGCGAGACGACGCAGGCGGCGGCTCGCACCTTTCCCCAGGTCGGAACGCACTTCAGCATTCAGAGTAAAATCGTTCATGTTGTATCTCCAAAATAACCACATTCGCCCCAGCGTTTGCGACCAGCGCTAAAGGCGATATGGGCAAAAAAGCCCCGCCCCGACAGGAATGCCGGGGCGGGGCGCTTTTCGTCAACGAGATGATCGAGAAGGGCAGGGCCCTTAACGGAACATCGCGCTGATCGATTCTTCATTGCTGATGCGGCGGACCGCTTCGGCAACTACCGGCGCGATATCCAGTTGACGGATACGCGAGCAGGCTTGAGCAGCAGCGGACAACGGGATGGTGTTAGTCACCACCAGTTCGTCCAGCATGGAATTTTCAATGTTTTCGATCGCCCGACCGGACAGCACAGGGTGTGTGCAGTAGGCGAAAACCTTGGCAGCGCCATGCTCTTTCAGGGCCTTGGCCGCGTGGCACAGAGTGCCGGCGGTATCGACCATGTCATCGACCAGAATACAGGTACGCCCTTCGACATCACCGATGATATGCATCACTTCAGAGTGATTGGCTTTCTCACGGCGTTTGTCGATGATCCCGAGGTCCACGCCCAGGGACTTGGCAACAGCACGTGCACGCACGACGCCACCAATGTCCGGGGACACGATCATCAGGTTTTCGAAGCGCTGATCTTCAATGTCATCCACCAATACCGGGGAGCCGTAGATGTTATCTACCGGAATATCGAAGAAACCCTGGATTTGGTCAGCATGCAGATCAACCGTGAGAACACGGTCGATGCCGACTACGGTAAGCATGTCAGCAACGACTTTCGCGCTGATAGCCACACGTGCGGAACGCGGACGGCGATCCTGACGGGCATAACCAAAGTAAGGAATAACAGCAGTGATACGAGTAGCCGAGGAGCGGCGGAAGGCATCAGCCATCACTACCAGTTCCATCAGGTTATCGTTGGTCGGAGCGCAAGTCGGCTGAATAATGAAGACATCTTTACCGCGGACGTTTTCATTGATCTCGGCAGTAATTTCGCCGTCGGAGAACTTACCGACAGAGATGTCACCGAGAGGGATATGCAGCTGACGTACAACACGCCGAGCCAGATCGGGGTTAGCATTCCCCGTAAAGACCATCATCTTGGACACGCGCAGTACCTAGAGGCTGAGGGTAACCTGGATGAGTATAGAAAATGGCAGGGGCGGCTGGATTCGAACCAACGCATGGCAGGATCAAAACCTGCTGCCTTACCGCTTGGCGACGCCCCTGTATCTGTTGCAACGATTACCCAGTAATCGGTTCCTTTAGAGCAGACTTTGCAGCTTGCGATGCAACATCGAAACGTTGCTTCCTTTTGCTACAAACCCTGTAAGGGTCTCTGTAAGAAGGGCCGAGACTTTATCAGCTTCAGCTTTGCTTGGGAAGCCCCCAAACACACAACTTCCAGTTCCGGTGAGTTTTGCTTCGGTAAATTTACCTAACAAATTCAAAGCGTTACGTACATCTGGGTAACGCCTTGCTACCACCGGCAAGCAGTCATTACGACTGTTTCCCTTGGGAACGGGGCGCACTTTAATGGGAGAAGAGTTACGTGTCAACAACGGATCTGAAAAAATTTCTGCTGTACTTACAGATACTTGCGGCACCAGCACGAGATACCACGGTTCCTCGGGGTAAACGGGGGTGAGTTTCTCTCCCACACCCTCGGCGAAAGCCGCGTGGCCACGCACGAAAACCGGGACGTCGGCGCCGAGTGTCAGGCCCAGCACGGCCAGCCGATCTTCATCCCAGCCGAGTTGCCAGAGGTGATTCAGACCGAGAAGCGTTGTCGCGGCATTTGAACTGCCGCCACCGATACCACCGCCCATGGGCAAGATTTTTTCGATCCAGATGTCAATGCCGAGCGAACAACCGGATTGCTCCTGAAGTTTTTTCGCGGCTTTGACAATCAGGTTGCTATCGTGCGGCACGCCGTCAAATTCGGTGTGCAAACGAATCACGCCATCATCGCGAACGGCGAAGGTGATCTCATCGCCATAGTCGAGAAACTGAAAGATCGTCTGCAGTTCGTGGTAACCGTCTTCACGGCGCCCAAGAATGTGCAGCATCAAATTGAGTTTGGCAGGCGAGGGCAGGGTCAAACGAGGAGCAGTCATGTTCACTGCCCCAGTTTGCGAGGTTGCCATTCCTTGATCACCAGCGTGACATCAAGGTCGGTGCCATGCAGTTTGATCCGCTCGGGCAGCCAAAAGCCGTTTTGCTCGACATAGCTGAGGTATTCGACCTGCCAGCCATCCTGTTCCAGATTGGCCAGGCGGCTGTCGGCGTCCAGTGTCAGGCGGCTTTTGCTGGCCGGCGCCGGGAGCCCGCGAACCCACCAGGCCAGATTGGACACCGGTAACTTCCAGCCCAATTGTTCTTCGACCAACACTTCAGGTGTCGGCGCTTCATAGCGACCTTGATTGGCCACTTCCAGCGAGACTTTGCCGGGGCGACCGGTCAGGCGTGCGGCGCCGCGACCCAGTGGGCCGGAGAGGCGAATGTCGTAATAATCCTGGCGTTGCAGCCAGAACAGCGTGCCGCTGCCGGAGTCTTTCGGTGCGCGAATGCCGATCTTGCCGTTGATCTGCCAGCCGTCGAGGCTGGTCATTTGCTGTTTGTACTCGCGCCATTGGGCCGGGTTGCCTTGACCCTGGACCGATTCGCGGGCGCCGAAGCCCGCGCAACCGGCGAGCAGGGCGATGAAACTGAAAACGATAAGGTGGCGCAAAAACATAATCTTAAAGAGTCTCTGATCCGGTCAGGCGCTTGATGGTGCTGCGCAGGGTTGGGCTATCAGGCTGTTCCTTGAGGAATTTGCCCCAGATTTGCCTGGCTTCTTTTTGCTTGCCGTTGGCCCACAGGACTTCGCCCAGGTGAGCGGCGACTTCCTGGTCGGGGAAGCGCTCCAGTGCCTTGCGCAGCAGGCGTTCGGCTTCGTCGAGATTGCCCATGCGGAAGTTCACCCAGCCGAGGCTGTCGAGTACCGCCGGGTCTTCCGGATTGATCTGGTGCGCCTGTTCGATCAGGGCCTTGGCTTCGGCATAGCGCGTCGTACGGTCGGACAGGGTGTAGCCGAGGGCGTTCAATGCCATCGCGTTGTCCGGGTCGCGCTTGATGATCTGTCGCAGGTCCTTTTCCATCTGCGCCAGGTCATTGCGTTTTTCCGCTTGCATGGCGCGGGTGTAAAGCAGATTCAGATCGTCCGGGTATTGCTGCAAGCCTTGCTGCAAGACTTTCCAGGCCATGTCGCCGTGTTTGTTGGCGGACAGGGTTTCGGCTTCGATCAGGTACAGCTGAATCGCGTAATCGGGTTGTGCTTCACGCTCTGCCGCCAAACGAGTTTGGGCTTCGGCGGTCTTGCCGTTGTTCATCAGGATATCGGCCTGACGCAATTGTGCCGGCAGATAGTCGTTGCCCGGGCCGACCTGGGCGTACTCGATCAACGCGCCCTGCGGGTCGTTGCGCTCTTCGGCGATACGGCCGAGGTTCAGGTGCGCCGAGTCGACATGACTTTCCCGGGCGATCAGGTCTTCGAGGTAACCCTTGGCCTCGTCCCAGGCCTTGGCTTCCAGGCAAACCAGCGCCAGGGAGTAACGCAGTTCGTCGTCTTCCGGGTATTGCTGGACCAGGCTCGAAAACTCGGCTTTGGCGTCGTCCATGCGGTCTTGTTCGACCAGCATGCGCGCGTAGGTCAGGCGCAGGCGTTTGTCGTCCGGGTACTTTTTGATGCTTTTTTGCAGCAGCGGCAGGGCTTCATCGCCGCGGTTGAGGGTTTGCAGCAGGCGTGCGCGCAGCAGAATCGGTGCGATTTCGCCTTCGTCCGGCGGATTGTCTTCCAGCAAGGCCAGTGCGCCTTTGGAATCGCCGTCCTGTTGCAGCAGCAAGGCCTTGCCGAAAATCAGCTGGCTGTTGTTCGGATGACGCTGCAATAAACGGTCAAAACTTTTCATCAAGCCGTTGCGCGTGTCCTGGTCGGTATCGGCAGCAGACAGGGCGAGGAAGTCGAAATGGGTATCGCCCTTGCCTTGCAGGACTTTCTCCATATAGACCATGGAGTCGTCGTAACGCCCGGCGCGAGCCAGTTGCACGGCAGCGGCCCGTTGCGCTTCGAGGTCGTCCGGTGCGTTTTTCGCCCAGATCAACGCGGTATCCAGGGCGGCCTGATCGGCGCCCAGGTACTCGGCAATACGGAATGCCCGCTCGGAGATGCCCGGATCCTGAGTGTTGATGGCCTGGGTCACGTAGTTGTCCAGGGCAATGTCGAAACGATTGCGCTGGCCAGCCAGTTCGGCGCTCAACAGGCTGAAGACGGTTTCCTCACTGAATGAGCTGTAGACCTTGGGCTTTTCAGGGGCTGGAGTGCTGTCTTCGACCGGCGGCGTACCGTCCGACGAAACGGGCGCCAAGGCCTGGCAGCCGCTGAGGAAGACAAAAGCGAGGAGCAACGCGGAAGATCTATTCATATAGGAAGAGGACGACTAACCTGCGGTCGGATCATCATGACACAAGCCTTCGGCCAAACATAACCGGCCTGTCAATTTGCGCGAACGCCAGCTCCGACAGGTCTTTGCCTTCTTAATAGGCGTCCGGTATCAGGACAATAGTCAGCGGTAGTTGTTCTGGCCCCGGCGAAGTAGGACAATTGCCGGCTTCACGTCACCATCAGCGACCTTGAATGGCCTTCCTTGCACTCGGTATTAACCACAAGACTGCTTCAGTAGACGTCCGCGAGCGCGTGGCCTTTACCCCTGAGCAGCTGGTGGAGGCCTTGCAGCAGCTCTGCCGACTCACCGACAGCCGCGAAGCTGCGATCCTCTCCACCTGCAATCGCAGTGAGCTTTATATAGAGCAGGACCACCTTTCGGCGGACATCATCCTGCGCTGGCTGGCCGATTATCACCATTTGAGCCTCGACGAGCTGCGCGCGAGCGCTTATGTGCATGAAGATGATGCGGCAGTTCGTCACATGATGCGGGTGGCCTCCGGGCTCGATTCGCTGGTGTTGGGCGAACCGCAGATTCTCGGCCAGATGAAATCGGCCTACGCCGTGGCGCGCGAGGCTGGCACCATCGGCCCGCTGCTCGGGCGCTTGTTTCAGGCGACGTTCAATGCCGCCAAGCAAGTGCGCACCGACACCGCCATCGGCGAAAACCCGGTGTCCGTGGCGTTTGCCGCGGTCAGCCTGGCGAAACAGATTTTCAGCGACTTGCAACGCAGCCAGGCCTTGCTGATCGGCGCGGGCGAGACCATCACCCTGGTCGCGCGGCATCTGCACGAACTGGGTGTGAAGCGCATCGTGGTCGCCAACCGGACGCTGGAGCGCGCGAGCATCCTGGCCGAACAGTTTGGCGCCCATGCGGTGTTGCTCTCGGACATTCCGGCAGAGCTGGTGCGCAGCGACATCGTCATCAGCTCCACGGCCAGCCAGTTGCCGATTCTCGGTAAAGGCGCGGTGGAAAGCGCCTTGAAACTGCGCAAGCACAAGCCGATTTTCATGGTGGATATCGCCGTGCCCCGGGATATCGAGCCGGAAGTCGGCGAGTTGGACGACGTTTACCTGTACAGCGTCGACGACCTCCACGAAGTGGTCGCCGAGAACCTCAAGAGCCGTCAGGGTGCAGCCCAGGCGGCCGAAGAGATGGTCTCGGTCGGCGCCGAAGATTTCATGGTGCGCCTGCGTGAACTGGCGGCGGTGGATGTGCTCAAGGCCTATCGTCAGCAAAGCGAGCGCCTGCGCGACGAAGAATTGCAGAAGGCCCAGCGCATGCTGGCCAACGGCAGCAGCGCCGAAGACGTGCTGGTGCAGCTGGCGCGCGGCCTGACCAATAAACTCTTGCACGCACCGAGCGTGCAGTTGAAAAAGCTTTCTGCCGAAGGTCGCCTCGATGCACTGGCCATGGCCCAGGAACTCTTTGCCCTCGGTGAGGGCTCATCGGATAGCTTTTCGGATAAAAAACCGCAATGAAAGCGTCACTGCTCAATAAGCTGGACATCCTCCAGGACCGTTTCGAGGAATTGACCGCCTTGCTTGGCGACGGCGAGGTCATTTCCGATCAGAACAAATTCCGCACCTATTCCAAGGAATACGCGGAAGTCGAGCCGATTGTCGACACCTATAAACAGTTGCTGAAAACCCAGGATGACCTCGAAGGTGCCCAGGCACTGCTCAAGGACAGCGACCCGGACATGCGTGAAATGGCCGTGGAAGAAGTCCGCGAAGCCAAAGAGCAACTGATCGAACTCGAAGCCAGCCTGCAACGCATGCTGCTGCCCAAGGACCCGAACGACGGTCGCAACGTGTTCCTCGAAATCCGTGCCGGCACCGGCGGTGACGAAGCGGCGATTTTCTCCGGCGACCTGTTCCGCATGTATTCACGTTACGCCGAGCGTCGCGGCTGGCGCGTGGAAATCCTCTCGGAGAACATCGGCGAGCACGGTGGCTTTAAAGAAGTCATCGCTCGCGTCGAAGGCGAGAATGTCTACGGCAAGCTGAAATTCGAATCCGGCGCGCACCGCGTGCAGCGGGTTCCGGCGACTGAATCCCAGGGCCGTATCCACACCTCGGCGTGCACCGTGGCGGTGTTGCCCGAGCCGGACGAGCAGGAAGCGATCGAGATCAATCCGTCCGATTTGCGCATCGACACCTACAAGTCCTCCGGGGCTGGCGGTCAGCACGTCAACAAGACGGACTCGGCGATCCGCATCACGCACTTGCCGTCCGGTATTGTCGTGGAGTGCCAGGAAGAACGTTCCCAGCACAAGAACCGCGCCCGGGCGATGGCCTGGCTGTCGGCCAAGCTCAACGACCAGCAGACCAGCGCCGCGGCCAATGCCATCGCCAGCGAGCGTAAACTGCTGGTAGGTTCCGGCGATCGCTCCGAGCGGATCCGTACCTACAACTTTGCCCAGGGCCGGGTCACCGACCACCGGGTCAACCTGACGCTGTATTCCCTCGACGAAATCCTCGCGGGCGGCGTCGACGCAGTGATCGAGCCTTTGCTGGCCGAATACCAGGCCGACCAATTGGCGGCGATAGGTGAGTAAATGACGATCATTGCCAGTTTGTTGCGCGCCGCCGATTTGCCTGACTCGCCCACCGCGCGCCTGGATGCAGAATTATTGCTGGCGGCAGCCTTGGGCAAATCCCGCAGTTTCCTGCACACCTGGCCCGAGCGCATCGTGCCGAGTGAAGCGGCACTGACCTTCGCCGATTATTTGCAACGTCGTCGCGGCGGCGAGCCGGTGGCCTACATTCTTGGCCAGCAAGGTTTCTGGAAGCTCGACCTGGAAGTCGCGCCGCACACGCTGATTCCGCGTCCGGACACCGAACTGCTGGTGGAAGCCGCTCTGGAATTGCTGCCCGCCACACCAGCCAGCGTTCTCGATTTGGGCACCGGCAGTGGCGCCATCGCGTTGGCCCTGGCCAGCGAACGTCCGGCCTGGAAAGTGACTGCCGTGGATCGCGTGCTGGAAGCCGTGGCCCTGGCCGAGCGCAATCGTCAGCGCCTGCACCTGAACAACGCCACCGTGCTGAGCAGCCATTGGTTCAGCGCGCTGCAAGGTCAGCGTTTTCAACTGATCATCAGCAACCCGCCTTACATCGCATCGGCTGATCCGCATCTGGTGGAAGGTGATGTGCGCTTCGAACCTGCCAGTGCGTTGGTGGCCGGTATCGACGGGCTCGACGATCTGCGTCTGATCGTCGCCCAGGCGCCGGATTACCTGGGAGCGGGCGGCTGGTTGATGCTCGAACACGGTTACGATCAAGCCGAGGCCGTTCGCGATCTGCTGCTGACTCGCGGCTTTGAAGACGTGCACAGCCGCACCGATCTGGGCGGCCACCAACGCATCAGCCTGGGACGACTGCCGTGCTGAATGATCAGGAATTGTTGCGCTACAGCCGTCAGATTCTGTTGCAGCACGTCGACATCGACGGTCAGTTGCGACTCAAAGAAAGCCGTGTGCTGATCGTCGGCCTCGGCGGTCTCGGTTCGCCGGTGGCGCTTTACCTGGCCGCAGCTGGCATCGGTGAGCTGCACCTGGCGGACTTCGACACGGTCGACCTGACCAACCTGCAACGCCAGATCATTCACGACACCGACAGTGTGGGCACGAGCAAGGTTGATTCGGCGATCCGCCGTTTGAGCGCAATCAATCCCGAGATTCAATTGGTCGCCCATCGCGCCGCACTGGACGAAGATTCCCTGGCCGCTGCCGTGGCCGCCGTGGATCTGGTGCTCGACTGTTCCGATAACTTCTCCACACGCGAAGCGGTCAACGCCGCGTGTGTGGCGGCCGGCAAACCGCTGGTCAGCGGTGCGGCGATTCGTCTTGAAGGGCAGTTGTCGGTGTTCGACCCGCGCCGCCCGGAAAGTCCGTGCTACCACTGTTTGTACGGGCATGGCAGCGAAGCCGAGCTGACCTGCAGCGAAGCCGGCGTCGTTGGTCCTTTGGTTGGCCTGGTCGGTAGTCTTCAGGCGCTGGAAGCGATGAAATTGTTGGCCGGATTCGGTGAGCCGCTGGTGGGACGCCTGCTGTTGATCGATGCGCTGGGCACGCGTTTTCGTGAGTTGCGGGTCAAGCGTGATCCGGGTTGCAGCGTCTGTGGTACGGCCCATGCGTGAAGCGCCGATCGGCGTGTTCGACTCCGGCGTCGGCGGGCTTTCGGTGTTGGCCGAGATCCAGCGTTTACTGCCCAATGAATCACTGATGTACGTCGCCGATTGCGGGAATATTCCCTACGGCGAGAAAACCCCGGAATTCATCCGTCAGCGTTGCAGCGTGATGGCCGGGTTTTTTCAACAGCAGGGCGCCAAGGCGCTGGTGCTGGCTTGCAACACGGCGACGGTTGCCGGTGTTGCAGACTTGCGCCGTGATTATCCCGAGTGGCCCATTGTCGGCATGGAGCCCGCAGTCAAACCGGCGGCTGCCGCGACCCGCAGTGGTGTGGTCGGTGTGCTGGCCACCACCGGCACCTTGCAGAGTGCCAAGTTCGCCGCGCTGCTCGATCGTTTCGCCACGGATGTGCGAGTGATTACCCAGCCGTGTCCAGGCCTCGTGGAGCTGATTGAAAACGGCGATTTGCACAGCCTGGCGTTGCGCCAGTTACTGGCCCGGTATGTCGAACCGCTGCTCGGTGCCGGGTGCGACACGATAATTCTCGGCTGCACGCATTATCCCTTCCTAAAGCCATTGCTTAAGCAGATGATCCCCGATGACATCAGCTTGATCGATACCGGCGCCGCCGTAGCGCGGCAACTTCAACGTTTGCTGGCCGAGCGCGAGTTACTCGCCGAGGGGCCTGCACGCGCCGCGCAATTCTGGACGAGTGCCGATCCGGAGCATTTCAGAAATATCTTGCCGATCCTGTGGAATACCGCTGGTGTTGTGCAAAGCTTCACGGTGTGAACAGATTTTTGGGGAAAACGAATAATTGGGGTGAACTTCTGATTTAACGTCGACTTCTATAGCGATAAGAAACCAAAAAACCATACGAAATTGTTCGGAAAAGGATGTTTCTAATGAAGCGACTATTCTGCTTGGCCGCGATTGCGGCCGCATTGATGGGGCAAAGTATTACCGCACAGGCGGCAGGCGTGGAGTTCGCGGTCGGCCAGACCAGCGAGTCGACCATGACCTATCGACTGGGCATGCAATTCGATTGGGACAAGAGCTGGTTGCAAAGTGATGTCGGTCGCTTGACCGGTTACTGGAGCGGTGCCTACACCTATTGGGACGGTGACAAGACCTCCAGCAACCACAGCCTGTCGTTCTCGCCGGTGTTGGTTTACGAGTTCGCCGGGCAGAACGTCAAACCCTACGTAGAGCTGGGTGTCGGTGTGGCGGTGTTCGCCAATACCGAAGTCGAAAACAACAACCTCGGCAATGCCTTTCAGTTCGAAGACCGTTTCGGCTTTGGTCTGCGCTTTGCGGGCGGGCATGAAGTCGGGGTTCGCGCCACGCACTATTCCAATGCCGGGATCAGCACCCCGAACGACGGTGTAGAAAGCTACGCGCTTCACTACACGATGCCGCTGTAAGGTCAAAAGCTTCGCGGGCAAGGCTCGCTCCTACAGAAGTTGAGTCGATTCACGTTGCCGTGATCGACAAATTCCCTGTAGGAGCGAGGCTTGCCCGCGAAGGCGTACTCGATGACTCACCGATACGCCGTGGTAATCCCCTGGCGTTCGTCGATGCATTCCGGCGCGCCCATCTCGAATTCCCGGCAGATCAGCGGCCGTTTTTCGTAGATGGTGCACATCATGGTGTTGCGATCCAGCGCGGCGCACCAGCCGTCGTCCAGGCGCAGCATGACTTCCCCACCCCAATCATCGGTATCGATAAATCGTTCGGGCACGCCCGTGTCGGTGATCAGCATGACTTCGAGCTGACAGCAACAGGCTGCGCAGGTCGAGCAAGTGACCGCCGGTTCGGCGATTTGCGTGTGGGGAATGGTTTTCATGGGCCGCAGTGTAAGGCAGTGGACCGGTGCTGTGTGAAAGGCCTGACGGACGCTCAGTTGCTGACAATGGGCATCAGCCGCCTGAGCATGAGGCGCGGGAGCGCAAACAGCAGCGCTCGGCAGAGTCCGAGGCCAACAATCGCTATTTCACGGTATGTCCATGATCGGCGGATTGCTGCGCACCATGCGCTTGCCGATCTCCAGTTTTATCCGGTCAGGCAGTTTCGATAGCGGCCACAGGGCTGCCAATAGCATGGCCGGTAAGGCGATCTCCAGGGGACGGTTTTTGAGCTGCTCGAAAATGTGCCGTGCCGCTTTATCCAGCGGCCAGCTGAGGGGGATCGGGAAGTCGTTGTGCTCTGTCAGTGGCGTATCGACAAACCCCGGGCTGACCACGGTGACTTCGATGCCTTCGGGGGCCAGATCGATGCGCAGGGATTCGAACAGGTAACGCAGCCCGGCCTTCGACGTGCCATGCGCTTCCGCCCTTGGCAGCGGAATGTAGGTCACTGAACTGGCGACACCCACCAGATGCGGCGCGGTACCCTCGCGCAGCAGCGGCAGGGCCGCTTCGATGCAATAGCTGCTGGCAAGCAGGTTGGTGCGCACCACGTGTTCGACGATCGAGGCATCGAACTGCTTGGCATCCACGTATTCGCACGTGCCGGCATTGAGGATCACCGTGTCCAGCGAGCCCCAGGCCTGGGCAATCTGCTCGCCGATTTCGCGCACGGTCTGGCTGTTGGTCAGATCGCCAGCCACGACCAGTACTTGCCCCGGGTAACGCTGGGACAAGACTTTCAGTGGTGCCAGCGAACGCGAGCTGACCGCCAGATGCGCGCCGGTTTTCAGTATTTCCTCGGCCAGTGCGGCGCCAATGCCGTTGCTGGCGCCGGTCAGCCAATAGCGGCGTGGAGGTGCAAGACTCATCCCATTCTCCTTTTCAGCCAGGCAATCGCCCGGCCCAATACGGGTAAATGTTCATACAGCAGCGCCCCGGCATCGAAGTAATCCCGGTGGCGATAAACCTTGTCGCGCCAGAGCAAGTGCGAGCAGCCATCGACCCGAATCAACTGGCCGTCAGCCAGGCGCGGATGGCGGTAACTCATGACCCAGCGCAGATAACCTTCGCCTTCAGCAATCTGGTCGAAGCCGTGAAAATCAACGCGCAGTTCGCTGACGCCGGCGTACAGTTCGGCGAAATAGTCGTGTAGCTGCCCGAGGCCCTGTACTTCGTGCAGCGGATCGGTGTAGTGCACATCGTCGGTGTACAGCGCGTCGAGGTGTTGCAGATGGTCCTTGTCCAGCGCCGCGAACTGCCGGGCAAAGCGCCGCAGGAAATCACTCATGGCCACCTCCAGCATGCTCGCGTGGCGGCAGGTTCTTGAACGCGGCCAGCGCCCGTTGCCGCGACGTACTCAGATTGACGATGGGCGACGGATAATCCGCGACGCCGAACAACCCGCCGACATTCGCCGGGTTGTGCACCTGTTTTTTATCCAGCCCGGCCAGTTCCGGCAGCCAGTGCTTGATGAACAGGCCGTCGGCGTCGAATTTTTCCGACTGGCTCAGCGGGTTGAAAATCCGGAAGTAGGGCGCCGAATCGGTGCCAGTGGACGAACTCCACTGCCAGCCACCGTTGTTCGCGGCGAGGTCGCCATCAATCAAGTGACGCATGAAAAAGCGCTCACCTTCGCGCCAGTCGATCAGCAGATTCTTGGTCAGGAACATGGCGACCACCATGCGCAAGCGATTGTGCATCCAACCGGTTTCAAGCAATTGGCGCATGGCTGCGTCGATGATCGGCAGGCCGGTACGGGCTTCTTTCCAGGCGGCAAGTTCGTCCGGCGCATCGCGCCAGGCCAGGGCTTCGGTTTCCGGGCGAAAGGCGCGGTGACGGGACACCCGTGGATAGCCCACCAGGATATGTTTGTAGAACTCGCGCCACAGCAGTTCGTTGATCCAGGTGACAGCGCCGACCTTGCCGCTCTCGAACTCACCCTGATTACTGTGCAGGGCGGCGTGCAGGCACTGACGTGGTGAAATCACGCCTGCGGCGAGATAAGCCGAGAGCTGGCTGGTGCCGGGTTTCGCCGGGAAGTCGCGTTCGCTTTTGTAGTAGTCGATCTGGGCGTCGGCAAAGGTCTCGAGCCGGCGTCGGGCTTCGGTTTCACCGGCCGGCCAGAGAGCACGCAAACCGTCGCTGGGCGTGTCGAAGCCCTCGACGCTCGCGGGGATTGTGTCGCTGGCGATGTTCAGCGGGGCTTGAACCATCGGCTTGCTCACCCGGTTCGGCAGTGACCGGTGCAGGCGTTCGTAGCAGACCTTGCGGAACTGGCTGAAGACTTGGAAATAGGTGCCGGTCTTGGTCAGCACGGTGCCGGGCTTGAACAGCAACTGATCGAGGTAGCTGTGAAAGTCGATACCTTGAGTGTTCAGTGTTTCGGCGACCGCTGCATCGCGGCGGGTTTCATGAATGCCATATTCCTCGTTGACGTGCACCGCGTCGATGTTCAACTGCTGGCAAAGATCGAGCAGCACGGCCGGCGCTTGATCCCAACGCGATGCCTTGCGGATCAGCAGCGGGATGTTCAATTCGCCCAACGCCTGGCTCAACTCGCCGAGGTTACGCAGCCAGAAATCCACTTTGCACGGGGCGTCATCGTGTTCGCGCCATTGCTCCGGGCTCAGCAGGTACACCGCCACACTCGGGCCGCGGGCAGCGGCGGCCGAAAGCGCGGTGTTGTCATGTAGGCGCAAGTCGCTGCGCAGCCAGATCAATTGCATGGTGGTGTCCGAACGAAACATTAGATAAGCCCGCGCTGAACCAGGTCCTGATGAGCCGATAGCGGATCTTCGGCCAGGAACACGTCAGTGATCGCGGTAGTTCTTGCGGACAACTCGGCGTGGTGGATGCACACCGTTGGCCCGGCAATCATTTTTGGGCAACTGATCCCATGCAAAAGTTTCGGCAGCTGCGCAAGGTTGAGGGCTTTGCTGGAATACAGCAGTACGCCGCGGGCTTGCAGGTGATCAACCGCTAACGCGAGTTCGCCGGCGGGGAGTGGCCAGTCGAACACCTCCACCGGGCAATCGACACTGCTGATCAGCCATGCGGTGAGCCACAGGTGAGGTTCCAGCGGCAGGTCCGATTGATTGATCAACAGCAGCGGCGCACTGCGCAACTGACGGTTGTTATGGTAGATGCGCGCACCAAATTTGCTGCGTAACCAGGCGTAAAAAAATACCCGCTCCATTTGCGCGCCAAATTGACCTTGCCAGCGTTTTTCCAGTTCCGCCAGCAGCGGCATCAACAGGTGTTCGCACAAGGTCCTGGGCGGATACAGCGCCATGGCCTGATTGACGGTGTCATCAAGGACGCGCTCGTTCAGTTGCGTGACCGCTTGCAGCAGCGTCTGGCAGAGCACCTGCCAGTCATTTTCGACGGGCTCGGAGAAGGCCTGCTGGGTATCGAGCAGTTGCTTGACCTGGCTGACGGCCACGCCACGGTTGAGCCAGGTCAGGATCGTCAGGATGCGTTGAACGTGTTCGGCCGAGAACAGCCGATGGCCCTTGGGCGTGCGTTGCGGCACGATCAGGCCATATCGCCGTTCCCAGGCGCGCAGGGTGATGGCGTTGACGCCGGTCTGCCGGGCGACTTCACGGATCGGCAGCCAGCCGTCGTCGAGGGCTTTCTTGAAATCCGCGCCGAGGTCTTCGCTGGCGCTGCTGTCGAGTCGGGTTTTCATTAGATTGCGTTTCGCAGGCTGAGGTTTTCCGGGTGGGGTTGCAGGTAAACCTGCTGCGCAATGTACGGGTCCGGGTGTTGGCGAAAGTAGTGTTTGAGCAGGGTCAGCGGTACCACCAGCGGCACGATGCCGAGGCGGTATTGGCCAATGACGTGTTGCATTTCCTGCTTGTCTTCAGCGCTGATTGCCTGTTTGAGGTAGCCGCTGATGTGCTGCAAGACGTTGGTGTGAGTGCGGCGGGTGGCGCATTTTTTCAAGGCTGCCATCAATTCGCTGAAATAGCGTGGGCCGAGTTCGCTGGGGTCGGTCTGCCCCATGTTGCCCAGCAGGTTGCCCAGGGTTTTGTATTGCACCGGGTTGTGCGCCATCAGCAGGTATTTGTAGCGCGAGTGAAAGTCCGTGAGGCCGCGACGGCTCAGGCCTTCTTGCTGTAACTGTTGCCAGGCGCTGTAGGCGAACACGCGGGTGAGGAAGTTTTCCCGCAGGACCGGGTCGTTGAGTCGGCCGTCTTCTTCCACCGGTAAATCCGGGTGCAGAGCGCAGAACGCCCGGGCATAGATGCCACGGCCACCGCCGTCCACTGGCGCACCGTTGGCGTGGTAGACCTTGACCCGCTCCAGGCCGCAGGAAGGGGATTTCTGCATGAAGATGTAGCCGCAGATATCGCTCAGTTCCGCGGCCATTTTCTCGCCGTACTCGGCCAGTGGCTGGGTAACGTCAGTGGCAGGGGCGCGTGTGCCGATGGCCTGGGGGTGATCGGGATCGCCCACCAGGCGGATAGGCGCTCGCGGAATGCCGAGGCCGATCGCGACTTCCGGACACACCGGCACGAAGTCGAAGTAGTCCGTGAGGACTTGGCTGCACAACTGCGACGCCTTGTGCCCACCGTTAAAGCGCACCTCGGCACCCATCAGACAGGCGCTGATCCCGATCTTTGGTTTTACAGGGGGGTGGGGCATCGAAGCACCTCGAATCTAAACCTGTACAGAGAAATTTTTCTGTACAACATGACTTCATCATAGATTCAAAGGTGTACAAGTCAAATTATTTGTACAAGTTTTATGAGGCCCTGTAGGCGCGAGCTTGCAAGCGAAAAACCTGAGAGCGCCACGGGAAATTTGAATGACAGCGTTATCGTTGACGACCTTCGTCGGAACGCCGCCCGGAGCAAGCTCGTTCCTACAGGGGTCGGGGGAGGTTTAACGGGTGGGCTGCTGCCCATGTCGACAGCAGCAAATTGCGCGGATCGATACGCTTCACTGCAGGTGCGCATGCAGGCGGCGGGCGGCTTCCTGGCCGCTGAGCCAGGCACCTTCGACGCGGCCGGACAGGCACCAGTCGCCACACACATACAAGCCCAGATCGGCATCGGCCAGAACAGCCCATTCATGGCTGCTGGCGGGGCGGGCGTAGAGCCAGCGGTGGGCCAGGCTGAAACTCGGGGCGGGCATGGCGCTGTGCAACAGCTCGGCGAACGCACCGTGCAGTTGCTCGATCACCGCTTCCTTGGGCAGGTCGATGTGTTGCCGGCTCCAGGTGCTGGTGGCGTGCAGGACCCAGGTGTCCAGCGTGTTGTCGCGCCCGGGTTTGCTGCGGTTGCGCGCCAGCCAATCGAGCGGGCTGTCCTGTACGAAGCAGCCTTCCATGGGCGTATCCAGCGGTGTTTCGAACGCCAGCGCGACTGCCCAGGTCGGATCCATTTTTACCCCGGCGGCGGCACCGGCGAGCTTCGGCGCAGAAGCCAGCAGCGCAGTCGCTTGAGGCGCTGGCGTGGCAATCACGACGTGGCTGAAAGGACCGTGGGTGAAGCCGTCGGCGTCCTGCAGATGCCAGTGTTCTTCGCCGCGATACACCTCGGTGATCCGGCAGGCGAAATGCACTTCGAGGTCGCCGAGCAAGCCACGAGTGATCGCACTCATGCGCGGCGTGCCGACCCAACGCGTCTGCTCGTCCGGCGACAAGTTGAGCTGCCCACCGTGGTAGGTGTAGAGCTGCGGTGTCCACTCGGCGACCCAGCCATTGGCTTGCCAGCGCGTGACCTCCGTCACAAAGCGGCGATCGCGGGCCGTGAAATATTGCGCGCCCATGTCCAGAGCACCCGCATCACTGCGCTTGCTCGACATGCGCCCGCCACTGCCGCGGCTTTTATCAAATAGTTGAACGACATGCCCGGTCTCGGTGAGCGCCTGGGCGGCTGAAAGCCCGGCGATGCCGGTGCCGATGATTGCGATAGGTACAGTCATAGGGGCCTCGTTTACCTTTCTGTACAGACTACGCCGTGGTTTAAACCTGTACAATATTGTTTTTTGGTATAACTTTTAGCGTTCTCGTTCTGACAGCTTGGCCTATTGTTAAACACAGAGCCTGCCCGATACCAAAGATCCCTGCTTATAAAAATAGACTAGTCATCAGGGTAAAACGCCACGCGAGGAAGAAGTCATGCACATATTGCTGACCGGCGGTACTGGTTTGATAGGACGTCAGCTCTGCCGACACTGGTTGAGTCAGGGGCATCGGCTGACGGTCTTGAGCCGGACGCCTGATAAAGTTGCGAAACTATGCGGCGCTCAGGTACGTGGCGTCGCACTGTTCGAAGACTTGGGCCAAGAGCCGGTAGACGCCATAATCAACCTCGCGGGCGCGCCGATTGCCAATCGACCCTGGACGTCGAAACGCAAAGCGTTGCTGTGGAGCAGCCGCATCACCCTGACAGAAACCCTGCTGGCCTGGCTCGAATCCCGCGCACAGAAACCGCAGGTATTGATCTCGGGCTCTGCCATTGGCTGGTATGGCGACGGCGGCGAGCGCGAGTTGACTGAAGCGTCTCCGCCCGTCATCGACGATTTCGCCAGTCAGTTGTGCATTGCCTGGGAAGAAACCGCGCAGCGTGCCGAGGCCTTGGGCATTCGCGTGATCCTGATTCGCACGGGCCTGGTGTTGTCCGCCGAGGGCGGCTTTTTGTCGCGGCTGTTGCTGCCGTTCAAACTGGGGCTGGGCGGGCCTATCGGCAATGGTCGGCAGTGGATGCCGTGGATCCATATCAATGATCAAATCGCCCTGATTGATTTTCTTCTGCATCGCAACGAGGCCAGCGGTCCCTATAATGCCTGCGCGCCCAAACCGGTGCGCAATCGCGAGTTCGCCAAGACCTTGGCGGGCGTGCTGCACCGCCCCTCGTTCATGCCGATGCCGGCCCTGGCCTTGAAAGTCGGGCTGGGCGAGTTGTCTCTGTTGTTGCTGGGAGGCCAGAAGGCCGTCCCGGCGCGCTTGCTGGAAGCGGGTTTTACGTTCCAGTTCACCGATTTGCGCGCGGCCCTGGACGATCTGTCCAGCCGCCTTTGAAATAGGACGTTGCATGACCGATCACGCGTTGCTTCTGGTCAACCTGGGCTCACCTGCCTCCACTTCGGTGGCGGATGTGCGCAGCTACCTCAATCAATTTCTGATGGACCCGTATGTGATCGACCTGCCTTGGCCGGTGCGACGTTTGCTGGTGTCATTGATCCTGTTCAAGCGGCCGGAGCAGTCGGCCCATGCCTACGCCTCGATCTGGTGGGAGGAGGGCTCGCCGCTGGTGGTGCTCAGCCGTCGTCTGCAAAAAGCCATGAGCACGCAGTGGACCCACGGCCCGGTAGAACTGGCGATGCGTTACGGCGAGCCGTCGATTGAATCGGTGCTGGTGCGCATGGCCGGGCAGGGGATCAAGCGCATCACGCTTGCGCCGCTGTACCCGCAGTTCGCTGACAGCACCGTGACCACGGTGATTGACGAAGCCAAACGGGTTGTGCGCGAGAACAACCTCAACGTGCAGTTCTCGATTCTCCAGCCGTTCTACGATCAGCCGGAATACCTTGATGCGCTGGTGGCCAGTGCCAGGCCGCATTTGCAGCAGGATCACGATCACCTGTTGTTAAGCTTTCACGGGTTGCCCGAGCGGCACCTGACCAAGATCGATCCTACGGGTCACCATTGTTTTAAAAGCGATAATTGCTGCATGACCGCCTCGCCAGAAGTATTGGCAACCTGCTACCGCGCTCAATGCCTGCGCACGGCCGCCGAGTTTGCCAAACGCATGGGGCTGCCGGACGGCAAGTGGTCGGTGTCGTTCCAGTCGCGTCTGGGCCGAGCAAAATGGATCGAACCCTACACCGAAGCGCGCCTCGATGAGTTGGCTGGAATGGGCGTGAGGAAAGTGCTGGTGATGTGCCCGGCGTTTGTCGCCGATTGCATCGAGACACTGGAAGAGATTGGTGATCGCGGCAAAGAGCAATTCCGCGAGGCGGGGGGAGAGGAGTTGGTGCTGGTGCCGTGCCTTAACGATGATCCGCAGTGGGCGCAGGCGTTGAGCACCTTGTGCGAGCGAGCGCCGTTGGCGTTGTAAGCCCCGAAAGCATCGCGGGCAAGCCCGCTCCCACAGGTTTTGCACAGATCCTGTGGGAGCGGGCTTGCCCGCGATAGCGATGTCACTGCTAGCGAAAATCTCAAGCCATCACAACAATGACTCATTCGCCTTCTTGTGCTTCCAGCTGTCATTCCCCGGCAGCAACAGGTTCAGTGCAATCGCCGTCACCGCGCACAGCGCGATGCCTTTGAGGCCGAAGTCGTCCGGACCGGTGCCGGTGCCGACCAGCACGCCGCCAATCCCGAACACCAGCGTCACCGAGACAATCACCAGATTACGCGCTTCGCCCAGGTCGATCTTGTGGCGAATCAGCGTGTTCATGCCCACCGCCGCGATCGAACCGAACAACAGGCACAGAATCCCGCCCATCACCGGCACCGGAATGCTTTGCAGCAGCGCGCCGAACTTGCCGATGAACGCCAGGCTGATGGCAAAGATCGCCGCCCAGGTCATGATTTTCGGGTTGTAGTTCTTGGTCAGCATCACCGCGCCCGTCACTTCGGCGTAGGTGGTGTTGGGTGGACCGCCGAACAGACCGGCTGCGGTGGTGGCAATGCCATCGCCGAGCAGGGTGCGGTGCAAGCCAGGCTTCTTCAGGTAATCGCGACCGGTCACGCTACCGACCGCAATTACACCGCCGATGTGCTCGATGGCCGGGGCCAGCGCCACCGGAACGATGAACAGAATCGCCTGCCAGTTGAACTCCGGCGCGGTGAAGTGCGGAATCGCAAACCACGGCGCGGCGGCAATCTTCGCGGTATCGACCACGCCGAAATAGAACGCCATGCCAAAACCTACCAGCACGCCGGAGATGATCGGCACCAGGCGGAAAATGCCTTTGCCGAATACCGCGACGATCAGGGTGGTCAACAGCGCCGGCATCGAGATCAGCATCGCCGTCTGATAATGAATCAGCTCAGTGCCGTCGCCGGCCTTGCCCATCGCCATGTTGGCCGCGATCGGCGCCATGGCCAGGCCGATGGAGATGATCACCGGACCAATCACCACCGGTGGCAGCAAACGGTCGATGAAACCGGTGCCTTTGATCTTCACCGCGAGGCCGAGGAAGGTGTAGACGAAACCCGCCGCCATCACACCGCCCATGGTCGCCGCGAGGCCGAACTGGCCCTTGGCGAGAATGATCGGGGTGATGAAGGCAAAGCTCGACGCCAGGAATACCGGGACCTGACGCCCGGTGACGATCTGGAAAAGAATCGTCCCAAGGCCTGCGGTGAACAGCGCCACGTTCGGGTCGAGGCCGGTAATCAGCGGCATCAACACCAGGGCGCCGAAGGCCACGAACAGCATCTGAGCACCCGACAGCACCGTGCGCCAGAGCGGATCGTTGAACTCTTGCTGCATGGTCACGCGTCCTTCTGCTTGGTGCCGAAGATCTTGTCACCGGCGTCGCCCAGGCCTGGGATGATGTAACCGTGTTCGTTGAGTCGTTCGTCGATGGATGCGGTGTAGATGGTCACGTCCGGGTGAGCCTTCTCCACGGCGGCGATGCCTTCAGGCGCGGCCACCAGCACCATTGCGCGGATGTCGCGGCAACCGGCTTTTTTCAGCAGGTCGATGGTCGCGACCATGGAACTGCCGGTGGCGAGCATCGGGTCGATGATCATCGCCAGGCGTTCGTTGATTTCCGGGACCAGTTTTTCCAGGTAGGTGTGGGCCTGCAGGGTTTGTTCATTGCGAGCCACGCCGACGGCGCTGACTTTGGCGCCCGGGATCAGGCTCAGCACGCCTTCGAGCATGCCGATACCGGCGCGCAGGATCGGCACCACGGTGATTTTCTTGCCGGCGATTTTCTCGACCGACACGGTGCCGGCCCAACCCTGGATATCGTAGGTTTCAAGCGGCAGGTCTTTGGTGGCTTCATAGGTCAGCAGGGCACCGACTTCCTGAGCGAGCTCACGGAAGTTCTTGGTGCTGATGTCTGCACGGCGCATTAGGCCAAGTTTATGACGGATCAGCGGATGGCGGATCTCGAGGATGGGCATGGGAAAGGCTCCGGCGGCGGGCAAAAAAACCGGCCTAGATTAATCTATCCGAGGGTGTTGTCCTATAGACATAGAGTACGTTAGTCCACAAACGCTTGATCTGGCCTCGCTTGATGCGTACCTTTGCCGGCTTTTCCGAACCCGCCACCCACTGGAGAGCGCCATGTCCGCTGATCTCGAGCATATCCGTCAAATCATGCGAGAGGCTGACTGCCTGTACACCGAAGCTGAAGTCGAGGCGGCCATCGCCCGCGTCGGTGCACACATCAACGAACAGCTGGCCGACAGTAATCCGGTGGTGTTTTGTGTGATGAACGGCGGGCTGATTTTCGCCGGCAAGCTGCTCACCCATCTGCAATTCCCGCTGGAAGCGTCCTACTTGCACGCCACCCGTTATCGCAACGAAACCAGCGGCGGCGACCTGTTCTGGAAAGCCAAGCCGGAAGTCTCGTTCATCGACCGTGATGTGCTGATCATCGACGACATCCTCGATGAAGGTCACACCCTGGGCGCGATCATCGACTTCTGCAAACACGCCGGCGCGCGCAAAGTGCACACCGCCGTGCTGATCGACAAGGACCACGACCGCAAGGCTCGCCCGGACCTGAAAGCCGATTTCGTCGGCCTGCCGTGCATCGACCGTTACATCTTCGGTTACGGCATGGACTACAAAGGCTACTGGCGCAACGCCAACGGGATTTTTGCCGTTAAAGGGATGTAAGCAATGAGCGCGCCGAGCTTTCTTGATCAATCCTTGTTCAATGAATTGGCCGGTAAGGCTGCGGCCAATCCACGTGGACGCCAGCATCACAACTTCCATCAGATGGAAGAGGCTTGCCATCGCATGGCGGTGGGTTTGCAGCCGTCCACGTACATCCCGCCTCATCGGCATCTGGGGGACAACAAGGCTGAAACCTTGTTGGTCCTCAAAGGGCGGCTTGGCGTGCTGATTTTCGATGAAGCCGGTGCGGTCGTGCGCAAGCAAATCCTGCAGGCCGGTGGCGACTGTGTGGGTGTCGACCTGCCAACCGGTGTGTTTCATGGTTTGGTGGTGTTGGAAGCCGACAGCCTGATGTTCGAGTGCAAGGCCGGCCCTTATCGCCCGGTGGGTGAAGGTGAGCTTGCTCACTGGGCGCCGCGCGAAGGCGAGCCTGGTGTGGCTGAATATCAGGCGTGGATGCGCGCGCAGTTCGCCTGAAGCGCGCTCAATTTTCCCCGGCCAGCCAGCGTTCGCTTTTGCGACGAGCCTGTTCCAGGTTGTTCACGTAGGCCAACTGACGCTGCTCTCGATGGATGCCTGCGCGTCTGAGCTTCAGGCGCACCCGTGGGGTGGTCGCCACCAGAATCAGGCCAATGCCGTCCGTGCGGTAATCCCTCAGGATATTGTCGAAGGCCGCCAGCGCCGTCATGTCCAGCATGGGCACGGCGCTCATCTCGACGATCACCACTTTGACCTCCGGACTGAATTTGCGTAGCACCCCCAAGGCTTTTTCGGCCGCGCCGAAGAACAGCGGCCCGCGTATCGCATAGCAACGAACATGCGCCGGCATGTCCTGCAAGGCTTGATGGTAGGCGCGTGGCAGTTCGGCGGTGTCCGTCAGATCGCTCATGCGCTTGATAAATAGCCCGGCGGCCAGCAGCAGGCCGACGCCGACGGCCATCACCATGTCGAACAACACCGTCAGGCTCAAGCAGGTCAGCAATACCAGCACATCGCTGCGGGGCGCGATGCGCAAGGTATGCAGCACATGCCTGGCTTCGCTCATGTTCCACGCCACCATGACCAGCAATGCGGCCAGCGCAGCCATCGGCAGGTAGCTGAAAAGCGGTGCGAGAACGAGTATCGCCATCAGCACCACCGCGCTGTGAATAATCGCCGCCAATGGCGAAAAGGCTCCGCTGCGCACATTGGTGGCACTACGGGCAATGGCCGCCGTGGCGGTAATGCCGCCGAACAACGGTGCGATCAGGTTGCCCAGGCCCTGGCCCAGCAGTTCTGCGTTGGGGTCGTGTTTGCTGCCGGTCATGCCATCCGCGACCACCGCACACAACAAGGATTCGATGGCGCCGAGCATGGCAATGGCGAACGCCGGCGCCATTAATTGACGGATCAAGTCGTAGGACAGGTGCAGCGGCTGGCCGTCGGGACCGGGTAGATTCCACGGCCAATCGAAGCTCGGCAGGAACGGCGGAATGCCGGGATGGCTGACGCCCTCGACCATGTAGCTGAAACGCTCACCCAAGGTCGCCACCTCCAACCCGCCGTGTTCCAGCGCCAACCCCAGGAGCGCGCCGATGGTCAGCGCCACCAAATGCCCCGGAATCCTCGGCACCCACCGTGGCCAGACAATCAGCACGGCCAGGCAGGCGATGCCGATGATCCCGTCCCCCAGCCGAGCGCTGGGCAACGCGAGAATCAGTACGCCCAGCTGTTCGATGTAGTGTTGTGCCTGGCCGGCGGTGTCCAGGCCCAGCAAATCCTTCAATTGCAGGGTGGCAATGACAATGCCGATCCCGGCAGTAAAGCCCAGGGTGACCGGATACGGAATGTACTGAATCAACCGCCCGGCCCGAATCAGCCCCAGGGCAATGAGGATGACCCCGGCAAGCATGGTGCAGAGCAGCAGGCCGCCCAGGCCATATTGTTGGGTGATGGGCAGCAGGATGACCACGAACGCGGCGGTCGGCCCACTGACATTGAAACGCGAACCGCCAGTCAGGGCGATCAGGGGTGCGGCGATCAGTACCGTATACAACCCTTGCTGGGGCGGTACACCTACGGCAATCGCCAGGGCCATGGCCAATGGGATGGCGATAATCCCTACCGTCACCCCGGCACTGATGTCGCCGCGCAAGCGTCTGAGGGTGTAGCCGGCGTGCCAGGTCTGACGCCAGGCGGCGAACAACGGGGGAACGGAGAACGACATGAGCACTCCACGGTAGACGGTGCACCGTTGATCGACGGCTGAAAGCTCTTCCAGTATGGCCAGCCGGGTACTGCGAAGTATTGACCCATATCGCGAATTCGCGCGGTTGATCCTCATGCTAGAGTGCTTGGCCCCGCCCTCCGGAGCCCGTCATGAGCCTTTTGATCCGCAGCTGTGCCGCCCTGTTGCTGACCCTCAGCCTGCCGCTGGCCGCCGCGCCCGCGCCGATGCATGCGCAGTTCCTGCCGCCGGACGACCTGACCCTGCGTGATGCCGAACCCGAGCAGCAACAACTGCTGCAGGTCACCGAGTATTCGGTGGTGGTCGGTAGCCAGCGTCAGTCCAATCAACAGCCGATTCCGGTCACCTCACCGTTGCTGATCCGCCTCAAGGGCAAATCCTTGAACAAGGGCGCGACCATCACTCAAGTGTTGGTCAACTTCGATGGCGAAAGCAAAAGCCTGAAAAAGCCGATCTACGACGAAAAGAGCAAGACCCTGACGCTGTTTTACCCGATGGCGCAGTACCGGGTGGTGATCGACTTGCTGCGTAATGACACGGTGTATTGCCAGTTCCTCAGCTACGCCAATGGCCATGTCTGGGCTGATTTGCACACCGGTGCTTCTCGTCCGCGTTGAGCCCGGCGGCAAGGGAGGGGTAAACTGCCCGCCCTGTGAAATGTCTGCGAGCTGGAGTCGGCAATGCGTAAAGATAAGAAGCAAGTGATTGGTGACGAGATCGGCGATGCGCAGATCAAACTGTTCCTCGATTTCGAGCCGGTCGACGCCACTTCGCCGTCGCTGCACAAACTGATCAAGGCCTACCGCGGCTTGCGTATCGACGACTTCGAGCGTTTCCTGACGTTCTTCGTCGAAGCCGGTCTTGATCTGGATGGCAAGGATGAGCATGGCAATGACTTCGTCGCCCTGATCAAGGATCAGCGCAACGCGGCCGAGTACATCGAGCTGATCGCCAAGGCGCGCGGCTGACCTCAGACCCACTGGTTGGTCCCTGATTGGGTTGGTGTTTGTGCTGGCCTCTTCGCGAGCAAGCCCGCTCCCACATGAGACCGCGATCAAAATGTGGGAGCGGGCTTGCTCGCGAAGGCGGTGTAACCGACACCGAAGATCTAGAGTCATCAGTTTCACCGGCCATAAAAAAACGCCCCGCTCTCAATGAGAACGGGGCGTTTTTTATGCGGCCGAATCAAGCGTAGCTTTCGGTCTCATTGCTGGCTTCAACCAGTTCCAGCGCGACGTTGTTGTGTGCGTTGATCTTGCGGTACAGCGCAGCGTCGGTTTCCAGGACCTTTTCCCGAGCCGGGAAAATTTCCGCCAGCTTGGTCGCCCATTCGCCCTTGGCTTTGTTCGGGAAGCATTTTTCGATCAGCTCCAGCATGATCGAAACAGTCACCGAAGCACCTGGCGAGGCACCGAGCAGGGCGGCAAGGGTGCCGTCCTTGGCCGCGACCAGTTCGGTACCGAACTGCAGGACGCCGCCCTTTTTCGGGTCTTTCTTGATGATCTGCACCCGTTGGCCGGCCACTTCCAGGCGCCAGTCTTCGGCTTTCGCCTCAGGGTAGAAACGGCGCAGGGAATCCAGGCGCTGCTCCATCGACTGCATCACTTCGCTGACCAGGTACTTGGTCAGGTCCATGTTGTTTTTCGCCACGGCCAGCATCGGGCCGATGTTGCCGGCACGAACCGACATCGGCAGGTCCATGAAGGAACCGTGCTTGAGGAACTTGGTGGTGAAACCGGCGTAAGGTCCGAACAGCAGCGACTTCTTGCCATCCACCACGCGGGTGTCCAGGTGCGGCACCGACATCGGTGGCGAACCCACGGCAGCCTGGCTGTAGACCTTGGCCTGGTGGTGCTTGACCACTTCCGGGTTGTCGCAACGCAGCCATTGGCCACTGATCGGGAAACCGCCGAAGCCTTTGCTTTCCTCGATGCCCGACGCCTGCAACAGCGGCAATGCCGCGCCGCCAGCGCCGAGGAAGACGAACTTGGCGTCGACTTCACGGGTGTTGCCGCTGTTGACGTCCTTGATGCTGACGGTCCAGCCGCTGCCGTTGCGTTTCAGGCCGGTGACACGCTTGCAGTACTTGACCTGGGCATCGGGTGCGCTGGTCAGGTGCGAAAGCAGTTGATTGGTCAGGGCGCCGAAGTTGACGTCGGTACCGTTCATCACGCGGGTGGCGGCGACGACTTCGTCGGCCGGACGGCCCGGCATCATCAGCGGCATCCACTCGGCCATGGTGGCCTTGTCTTCGGTGTATTCCATGTCCGAGAAGGCGTGGTGCTTGCTCAGCACCTTGAAGCGTTCCTTGAGGAAGGAAACGCCACTGTCGCCCTGCACGAAGCTCAGGTGCGGCACCGGGCTGATGAACGTCTTGCACGAGCCGAAGGTGCCTTTCTTGGTCAGGTACGACCAGAACTGCTTCGACACCTCGAACTGGGTGTTGATGTGCACGGCTTTCTTGATGTCGACGGTGCCGTCGGCGGCCTGCGGCGTGTAATTGAGCTCACACAGCCCGGCGTGACCGGTACCGGCGTTGTTCCACGGGTTCGAACTCTCCGCGGCACCGGAATCCATCAGCTCGACGACTTCCAGCTTGATCGCGGGGTCGAGCTCTTTGAGCAGTACGGCAAGGGTGGCACTCATGATGCCGGCCCCAACCAGTACTACGTCGACTGCTTCGTTATGCGCCATTTAACGCGTCTCCAAAATCTGCAGCACCAAATTGTCGGCATGGCTGCCAGGCGTTCAGGGGCGTGTCAATGATGCCCCACGTACCCATGGCAGGATCGCCATGTCCGAATCTTCGCAATTTTTTGCAACTTCGACGGACGCTACCGGCCTTGTCTAAAAGAGTTACATGAACTCACTTCAACGAGCGGCTGGCAATTCGACTTATGGTCGATACATCCGTTTGTGCAACCAAATCCGTAGTGGACAGGCTTCAGGCTCCGGTGTTCGAGGCGTACTCGGTCCTGTGTCGTTGGGCTGTTTCAGACGCTAATGGTGCATATTCAGACGCAAAACTATTCATTTGCTCGCCACACTCTTGTGAAGTTGTGAATACCCGTTTTTTTCACGCTCTTTTGAAGACGTGAACCTCAAAAAGGGCTGTCCCTGCCTGGCACCGTGCCCGGATGGATTGCCGTCATGGGGTACAGGACAGGCAAAACGGGCAAACAGCTCAGTGACCGAGCGTAATGACAGCTCTGCAGATTCGCGAAAAGTGGCGGTTTTACTCAGGAAACAGCAAGCGCGCCAGCTTCACTCGATCTGTGTGGGCGGCTCTCTGTGGGCGGTGCGGGGTGCCAATACCGAGGTATTGACGATGCTGCGAGGCCCGATCAGGAGACGTCCTTATAATCGGGGGGAGATTGTAGCGAAGAAACGCAGGGGAATGGTCGTGTTTAATGACTTTTATTAGGTGTTTGGTCAGCTGGTCAACAGTTGCTGAGCGCGCGCGCGCGGCTGGCGCTGGGTGACGCGGGCGTTGGCGGGCAGCGGATGGTGCAGCCAGTTGAGGCGGATTTCTTCGATTTCGACCCAACCGTCGCCCATTGGCTGGAGGCTGCACTGCTTGAAGGCCTGGCAGTGGCCATTGCTGTCGAGCAGGGCAAAGCAGCGATGCAGTGGGCGTGGCGCGAACAGCGAGATCAGATAGCGCATGGCGAAGTACCGTGTGGGGTGACTGCTGTGAAGATTGACAGCGAGCCATGACGTCAAAGTGTATGGGCGGTGACATATCTGTGACAGGAACGCGGTCTGAAAGGCTTGTCGGACTTTTCCGTAATTGTGGCGCTGGTTCGCCGCAGTGGCCCACCGCTATACTGCGGGCCTTAGTGCCTGATTCTGGAGAGAAGCGCATGTTGCAACGCCTGTTGTTCGGTTTGATCACTGTGACCAGTTTGACCCTGGTCGGCTGCGCCCACAGCCCGCAACAACTCAACCCGGAACCGAAGCTGACGACGCAGCTGGCCCCGGTCGGCCGCGGCCAGCCAGTGGTGGTGCGCGTGGTGGACGGTCGTCCGTCGCCAACCCTGGGCACCCGGGGTGGTCTGTACCCGGAAACCAGCGCGATCACCGTGCAGGGCGCGCAGATTCTGCCGAAGTTGCAGGCGCAGGCGGAAGCAGCGGTGCGGCTGTTGGGGTTCACCCCGACGACCAATGCGCTGAACGCTCCGCAACTGACCGTGACCCTGGCCGAGCTGAAGTATCAGTCGCCCAAAGAAGGCATGTACGTGACTGAGGCGACCATTGGCGCGACGTTCCGCTCCGATGTGCAGAATGCCAACCGTCGTTACAGCGGTCGTTACGGTGCGTCCCTGGACCAGCGTTTTGGTATGGCGCCGAATCAGGACACCAACACCAAGCTGGTCAGCGATGTGCTGAGCGATGCGTTGACGCGTCTGTTCAAGGATCCGACGATTGGTCAGATTCTCAGCGAATAAGCGTTCGCTGAAGTAAAAAGCCCGGCGCCAGCAATGGCCCCGGGCTTTTTAATGCCTGGGAACCACCCGCCCCCTGTAGGAGCGAGGCTTGCCCGTGAAAGCGTTGTATCAGCTGCATTAATGTTGACTGACACACCGCCTTCGCGGGCAAGCCTCGCTCCTACAAGGGTATTGGCGCCGAGGCCGTGGCCCAGGACGGGAATCTGCCAAATGGTTTGTTATTTGTCGTAAAGCTGCGGGCAGGAGGGGAAGCTTTCGGTAGAATCCGCGGCGCGGTCGTCGGTCCGGCGTCTGCCACCTCTGTTTTTGCTTGAGGTCCGAGATGTCGTTGCATTTGATGACGCTGTTTACCAACCATCCCGCCAAACTGATCAATTTGCTGGCGTTGCTGTTTGCCTTCTCGGGCGGATGGCTGCTGCACGCTACGCGTCGTCGTGAGCAGCGCGCGTTGGCCAGCCTGGAAGCGCAAAGCCAGCGCCGGCGCATTGATGAACCGACACTGATGCTGGACGGTGCGACCCTGCGCATGAACCGGTTTTTCTATCGGTTCGGCTTCGCATGCCTGGGGTTGGCGCTGCTGGTGTCGTGGATCAGCACGCGGTTCTGAATCGCTAAACAGCAAAAGATCGCAGCCTCGTTTCACTCGACAGCTCCTTCAGAGAATGGTGTTTACCCTGTAGGAGCTGTCGAGTGAAACGAGGCTGCGATCTTTTGATCCTGTTTCAAAACCCTACAGCGGTAATCCCGCTTTCACACGGTACTGATTGCGCACCGGCGTCGCATATTGCAGCACCAGGAACGGGCGATGCTCTTCAGGGCAAGCGTCCAGGCGTTGCTGCCATTGCTCCTGGGCCTTGGCCAATTCGTCTGCGCCAAACACCTCGGCCGCTTTTGGCACCTGCAATTGCGGGTCGGCATCTTTCCACTGTGCATAAGCCAGGTAATGCACCGGGAACAGGCGATAGCCGCCGAGGATCTGCCGGTCCATCTCGATCGCCAATTGCTTGGTGTCGTCGAACAGCTCGGTGATCGGCGCGGCAAAGTTCACGTGAACGCGACCCTTGTAGCCAGTGATGCCTTTGGCGATGCTCACATCGTCCTCGCCCGGCACTTTGGTGTAGCTGCCGGTGGTGGCGCGGATGAACAGTTCGCGGGCCTTGGCCTGGTCACACGGATCGTATTCGTAACTGATCGAGACCGGCGTCAGGTTCAGTGAGCGGATCACTTCGCCGAACGGCTCGTCCTTGCGACTCATGTGGAACATCTTGAGAATCGCCGACTCGGTACGGTCGTCGCCGTCCTTGGCCCGGCCTTCGGCCTGGGCGATCCAGATCGAGGCGCAATCGTTGCGGATCGAGTGGTTGATGTAGGCCGACAACAATTGGTACGCCGCCATCTTCTCGCGGCGACCGGTGATTGAACGGTGCACGATAAAGCTCTTGTTCAGGCGCATCAGGTCACTGACAAAGGGCTTTTGCAGCAGGTTGTCGCCGATCGCGATGCGCGGTGTCGGCAGACCGGCGTGGTACACGGCGTAGTTGACGAAGGCCGGGTCCATCACGATGTCGCGGTGGTTGGCGATGAACAGGTAGGCGCTGCCGGACTTGAACTGCTCGACACCTGTGTATGTCACCCCGTCCGTGGCGCGCTCGATGGTGTGGTCGACGTACATCTCGACTTTGTCCTGCAGCGTCGCCACCGAGGTGACGCCGGCGAACTCACGGCGCAGCCGATGAGCTATAAGAGGTTTGAGCATCCAGCCGAAAGCACCGGCAAAACGCGGGAAGCGGAAATGGATGAGGATATCTAGAAACGCCTTGTCGCCTAGCAGTCGGTCCAGCACCGCTGGGACTTCGCTGTCGTCGTAAGGTCGGATGGCATCGAATTCGCCCATCATGCTCTCTTGTTAGAAACGGCTAGGGTAAGTAAAGGTTTTGATCGAAAACCAACAGGGCACGGTCTGAAAAGGTAGCCAGACAAAAATAGCCCTGCAAATAGACCGGCGATTATACGCACAAGTCACCTGGGAGGCCGCGATGCTGGAAACAGAGCGCTACGAATGTCCGTATTGTGGTGAAGAGGCTGAGGCCGTGCTTGATCTATCCGGCGGCGATCAGACCTATATCGAGGATTGTCCGGTGTGTTGTCGACCGATCACGTTCGTCCTGCAGACTGACGGTCAGGAATGGTTGCTCGAAGTTCATAGCGAAAACGAATGAAAGGGGCACCCCATGCAGCGAATTTACGAGCCGGAAAACCTCATGGAAGGCGAGTTGCTGCAAAGCATGTTGGCCAGCGAAGGCATCGAGGCGCACCTGGTGGGCCGGGATTTGGTGGGGGGCACTGGCGAATTGCCGATCTTCGGCCTGCTGGGGTTATCGGTGGATAACGACCAGGCGCAATACGCCCGGGAGTTGATCACCGCGTACAATGCCGCGCTGCCGATGCCCGGCGATGAACCGGACAGTTTTCCCGGCACGCTGGTCTGTTAGGCTGGCGTTCGTTTGATCAAGAGTCGTGTTGCCCCATGTGTGGACGTTATGCCCTGTTTCGCTGGAACCCCGCCTTCGCGGCCCTGCCTGGCTTCCCCGCCGACCAGCAGGCCCAGTGGAATATTTCGCCCAATGATTCGGTGTTGATGCTGCGTGCCGGTGCGGACGGTCAGCGTGAGTTGGCCCGTGCGCGTTGGGGGCTGACGCCGCCATGGCTGACCGACCTGTCCCGCACCCCGGCCCATGCCCGCGCCGAAACCGTGGCTGAACAACCGATGTTCCGCCAGGCCCTGCGCGAGCGCCGTTGCCTGTTGCCGGCCAATGGCTTCTACGAATGGCGCGGCACCACGCGCAAACGTCCGTATTGGCTGACGCCGGGGGAGGGCTCGGCGCTGTTTTTTGCGGCGATCTGGGAAGCGTATCCGGTGCAGGAACAGGTGTGGCTGAGCACGGCGGTGATCACCCAACCGGCGGCGAGTCAGCGTCGACCGTTGATCCTTGATGCAGCGGGGCAGGAGGCGTGGCTTGATCCCGAGACGCCGTTGCACGCCTTGCAGGCATTGCTCGCCAGTGAACCCGCGGCGTTGCGCGAGCGGGTGTTGGCCAACATGGTGAATGATCCGAAGCTCAATGGGCCGGAGTGCCTTACTCCGGGTTGAGTTCTTGGGGGCCGTAATGGCCTCATCGCGAGCAGGCTCGCTCCCACACTGGATCTTGGGTGTTCACACATGTTGTGATCACACAAATCTCCTGTGGGAGCGAGCCTGCTCGCGATAAGGTCCGCAGGACCTTCCGGCGATTCCTAAACCTTGAACTGATTGATCAACCGCCGCTGCTGTTCCGCCAATTTGGTCAAATCCGCACTGGCCGCGCTCGATTCATCCGCACCGCCCGCCACTTCATTGGCCACTTGCCCGATGTTGATCACGTTACGGTTGATGTCATCCGCCACCGCACTCTGTTCCTCGGCCGCGCTGGCGATCTGGGTGTTCATGTCGTTGATCACCGACACCGCCTGCGTGATGGTCTCCAGCGCCTCGGCCGCCTTCGCCGCATGCTGCACGCTTTCGTCGGTGCGGTTCTGGCTGTCCTCCATGACCCGCACCACATCGCGGGTGCCTTGTTGCAGTTGCTGGATCATGGTCTGGATTTCTTCAGTGGCCTTCTGGGTTTTCTGCGCCAGGTTGCGCACTTCATCGGCCACCACCGCAAAACCACGGCCCTGTTCACCGGCCCGTGCCGCTTCGATGGCCGCGTTCAAGGCCAGCAGGTTGGTCTGTTCGGCGATGCCGCGAATGGCCGTGAGGATCGCGTTGATGTTCTCGCTGTCCTTGGCCAGGGTCTGCACCACGCTGACCGCCTTGCCGATTTCTATTGCCAGGACACCAATCGAGTTCGATGTCTCGCGCACGATTTGCATGCCCTGCGCCGCGGCCTGATCCGCATGGCTGGCGGCTTGCGCGGCCTGGGTCGCGTTGCGCGCCACATCCTGGGCGGTGGCGGTCATTTCATGCACCGCGGTGGCGACCTGATCGATCTCCGCCATTTGCTTGTGCACACCGATGTTGGTGCGAATGGCGATGTCGGCCGTGTGTTCCGACGAATCACTGACGCTCTGCACCGAGGTCACGACTTGAGTGATCATCGCCTGCAACTTGGCCAGGAACGTGTTGAAACCTTTGGCGATCGAGCCCAGTTCGTCGGCGCGGTCACTGGTCAATCGGCGAGTCAGGTCGCCTTCGCCCTGAGCGATGTCGTCGAGCATGGCCACCATTTGCTTGAGCGGACGGGCGATGCCGTGGCCCACCAGCCAGATCACCAGCAAGCCGATACCGGCAATCAACAGGCCGACCATGGCCATGCCGAAGGTGTCGGATTTGCGCTGGGTGTCCAGGTCGCCCTGGAGTTTTTGCAGGTCGGCCATTACCGCGTTCAACGGCAGTTGCAGCATCAGGGTCCAGCGGGCGTCGGTCTGGCCAATGCCGAACGGCAGGTACAACTCGATCCGGCCCTGGGTCTTGTCGACGGTGTAGGTGACTTCGCCGCGCTTGAGATTGGCCATGTTGGCTATCTGCTGGCTGCCGAGGATGTCGCTGACCTTTTCGCCGAATTTGCTCGGGTCCTTGGTGTGGGCCACGATCCGCCCGTTACCGCCGATCAGGGCCATTTCACCAGCACCGCTGTAGAGTTTCTGGTTGGCGCCGAGGAGCATTTCCTGGATGAAGTTCACCGACAAGTCAGCGCCGACGATGCCCTGGAACGCGCCGTTGAGCATGATCGGTTCAATAAAGGAGGCAAGCATGACGATCTTGTCGCCGACCTTGTAGGGCGCCGGATCGATCACGCAGGATTTTTTGGTCTCTTTCGAGCACAGGTAGTACTCACTGGCGCGCACGCCGGTGGACAGGGTTTTCTGGTCGTCGACGTCCACCAGTTTGTCCAGGCCCAGGCTGCCGTCTTCATTGCGGAACCACCATGGCAGGAAACGCCCGTTGCTGGCGTCGATACCCACGACTTTAGTGTCGACGTAGGCGGCATCGTTATGGTCGAGGGCGTCTTTCTCCCAGCCGATGTAGGTACCGAGGATTTTCGTGTTCTTGGCGACGTTTTCCTTGATCAGGCTGATCAACTGTTCACGGCTGAGGCTCAGCTGCGGCTGGCCGTCGGCGCCCGGCGTACCGATCAATGCGTTGACCCGCACCAGCCCGCCGGCAATCAGCAGCGGGGCTTCGAGTTCGCGCTGGATCTGGCTGACCTGGGTTTGCGCCAATGAAGTCAGGCGCTGTTCGATGACTTGCTCGAATTGCGCCTGGGTCCTTTCCTGGACCATGTCTTGGGTCCGCGCACCGGAAAACAGTGCGTACAGCACCAGCGCTGCCACGACACTAAGAATGATGGCGCCGGCAAGGGCCGCCACGGAAAACTGGATCGACTTGAATTTCATGGGTGCTCCGCACGCAAGAGGACGTCTGCGGAGGGGTATCGGCCGGGGTCTCGAAGGTCATGAGCGAGGCAGGGCGAATTGGCTGTTTTGGAGTGCTTGATGTCGCAATTGAATCATTGCGGGCCGTTGTCGGCCGTGGCGGGAGCCATTATGTGAATTTTTTCCTACGGCCATGAGAGCTTTGTCTGAAATGTGCGTCTACTCCTCTGTTGTATCTGGCGTCGATACAATTCCACGCCTAGGATACGCGGCATGTTTTCAGGGAGTTTTTTGATGAACAAGACATTGGTTTTGTGTGCTCTAAGCGCCGGTTTGCTGCTCGCCGGTTGCCAGTCGGTCAACACCACCAGCGGTGGCGCGGTCGGCGTTGAGCGCAAGCAGTACATGTTTAGCATGCTGTCGACCGATGAGGTCAACCAGATGTACGCCCAGTCTTATCAAAAGACCGTTGGCGAGGCGACCACCAAAGGCGTGCTGGACAAGACCAGTAACGATGCCAAGCGCGTGCAGGTGATTGCCGACCGGCTGATTGCCCAGGCGCCGGTGTTTCGTCCGGATTCGGCCCAATGGAAGTGGGAAGTCAACCTGATCAAGAGTGACGAGCTCAATGCCAATTGCGGGCCTGGCGGCAAGATCATTTTCTACACCGGGTTGATCGACAGTATGAAACTGACCGACGATGAAATCGCCGCGATCATGGGCCATGAAATCGCCCACGCCCTGCGCGAGCATGGCCGTGAAGCGATGTCCAAGGCCTACGGTATCGAAATGGCCAAGCAAGGTGCGGGTGCGTTATTTGGTCTCGGTCAGGACAGCCTCGCGCTGGCGGACACCGTGGCCAACTACGGCATGACCTTGCCTAACAGTCGCTCCAACGAAAACGAAGCGGACCTGATTGGCCTGGAACTGGCCGCTCGTGCCGGTTACAACCCGAATGCCGCTATCACACTGTGGAACAAGATGGCCAAGGCTTCGGAAGGTTCGCCACCGGAGTTCATGAGCACTCACCCGGCGTCGTCCAGTCGGATTGCTTCGTTGCAGGCGGCGATTCCGAAAGTCATGCCGCTGTACGAAAAAGCCAAGAAGTCCTGATCATGTAGTGAGGCTGCTGGCGCCTTCGCGGGCGAGCCTCGCTCCTACAGATCACGCTGTCCTGTGGGAGCGGGCTTGCCCGCGAAGAACGATGACGCGGTCTATCGCCTCAAACCCAGCCGCTGCTCTGCATCGCCTTGTACACCGCCACCACCGCCAGGATGAAGAACGCCGACGCCGCCAAACGACGGATCAGCGTCAACGGCAATTTATCCGCCGCAAAGTTACCCGCCAGTACCACCGGCACGTTGGCAATCAACATGCCCAGGGTGGTGCCGATGATCACCAGCCACAACTCCGGGTATTGCGCCGCGAGCATCACGGTCGCGATCTGCGTCTTGTCGCCGATTTCCGCGAGGAAGAAGGCAATCAGCGTGGTCAGGAACGGCCCGAACTTGCGGGCGGTACTGGCTTCGTCGTCATCCATCTTGTCCGGTACCAGGGTCCACAATGCGGTCGCGGTGAAGCTCGCGGCGAGGATCCAGTGCAGCATCGCATCCGAGAAGAAACTGCCGACCCAGGCGCCTACCGCACCGGCTGCCGCGTGGTTGGCCAGGGTCGCGGCGACGATACCGGCGATGATCGGCCAGGGTTTGCGAAAGCGAGCGGCGAGAATGAGCGCGAGCAGTTGCGTCTTGTCGCCGATTTCGGCCAAGGCAACGATTGCGGTGGGAACGAGTAAAGAATCCAGCATCAGGGTTTTCCTAAGGGGCGGGTCGACACGGCTATGACACGTACAGCCTTCCCGCCCCGGGTAAGGTGTTCGTGTCATAGGTCTTGTCAAACCCTGCGAGCCGTCTGATGCGGACGCTTGGGTCGCATACGCCATGGTCTGTTGACCAAGTATGTTGACGTATGCCGGACGAGCATGGCGCTCGTGGGAGACTACTCCCCTAGGACGGAGCGGATTCTGCCTAGGCAAATCCGATTGGGCAAGAACAAATTTCTAGCCGCGTTTGGCCCGGTAAATCCTGAAACCCTGTCCTTCAGCCTTGATCGCGCAGACCCCGAGGTGCTCTTCGATCAGCGGTTGATACTTCAGGAAGCTGTTCGCGACCAAGCGCAGTTCGCCGCCGTTTTTCAGATGTTTGGCTGCTTTTCGCAGCAGGTTCTCGGTGGCGAAATAGTCGGTGTGCACGCCGACATGGAACGGCGGATTGCTCAGAATTGCACTCAAACCCATTGGCGCCGCGTCGATACCGTCGCCGGTAATCACGTCAGCTTCCAGACCGTTGGCGGCCAAAGTGAGGCGACTGCTGGCAGCGGCAAACGCATCGACATCCAGCAAGGTGACCTGGTTGTGCGGATAACGACGCTTGACCGCCGCGCCCAAAACACCGGCGCCACAACCGAAGTCCAGCAAGTGACCGCTCGGCAATTTGTCCAGATGCTCCAGCAGCAGTGCGCTGCCACGATCCAGGCGGCCATGGCTGAACACGCCCGGCAGACTGATGACTTTCAACGGCCCCTCGGCCAATGGCAGCTCATAGGTCTGAGCCAGGCTTTCCAGCGATTTGGCTTCTGGCGCGTTGGCCACAGTGACCAGCCAGAGTTGGCAATGCCGCGCGCTGTCGAGCTTGCGCGGTTTGCCGAACGGGTTAAGTTGCTTGGACGCGCCTTCGATGCCGCTGCGTTTTTCGCCCACCAGGTACAACTCTTTTCCTGCCAGTTTCGAGGCGAGGGCGTTGAGGATGTAGTCAGTCAGGTCCTTGGACTTGGGCAGAAACACCACGGCCGTGTCGAACTCGCGCTCCGGTAGGTTCACGCCAAAATGGCTGCGGGCTTCGAAACGCGCGTCCAGCGCGGCCTGATCACCGGCATGCCAGCACCAGCCGTGGGCGTCGGGCAGGCGCCCCAGCAGATCATCGGCGGGCAAACCGGCCAGCAGCACCGAACCCTGGAATAACTCGGCCTGACGAAGCAGTACTTCACTGCGCGGATCCATACTCTGCTCCTGTGAAAAAAAGTGCCGCAGTCTATCAACTGACGACCCGCAGCGCTTTACCGCTGAAGTATCCCTGCGCGTTTTCGGTCAACTGACCGACGATGCGCTGCCGTGCTTCGCGGCTGCCCCAGGCGTTGTGCGGGGTGACGATCAACCGTGGGATGTCAGCGGCCAGCAGCGGATTGCCGGCGGTCGGTGGCTCGACACTCAGCACGTCAGTGGCTGCGCCGCCGAGGTGACCGTTGCGCAAGGCATCGGCCAGGGCTTGTTCGTCGATCAAGCCGCCACGCGCGGTGTTGACCACGAATGCACCGGGCTTCATCGACGCCAGCTCGCGGGCACCGATGAAATGGCGGGTGTGTTCGTTGAGCGGGCAGTGCAGGGTCAGCGCGTCGATTTGCGGCAGCAATTCATCCAGCGGCAAACGATCCGGCCGGGCAGGGCGCCCCGGAATCTGCCCGAGCAACACGCGCATGCCAAAGGCTTCGGCCAGTCGTGCAACCGCACCGCCCAGTTCGCCGTGACCGAGCAAGCCGAGGGTTTTGCCTTCCAGTTCAACGATCGGGTAATCCAGCAGACAGAACTGTTTGGCCTGCTGCCAGCGGCCTTCACCGACGGCTTTCTGATAGTCCGCGAGGCGCGTCGCCAGATTCAGCAGCAGCATGATCGTGTGCTGCGCCACCGATGGCGTGCCGTAGCCCTGGCAGTTGCACACGGTAATGCCGTGGGCGCGGGCGGCGGCGAGGTCGACGTTGTTGGTGCCGGTGGCGGTGATCAGGATGAGCTTCAGCTCGGGGCTGGCAGCGATGGCGGCGGCGTCGATCAGGATTTTGTTGCTGATGGCGACGGTGGCGCCCTTGAGGCGGTCGATCACCTGATCCGGCGTGGTCTGTGCGAACAGCTGCAAATCGTCAAAGCAATTACGCAACGGGCTGAGGTCGAGGTCGCCCAGGTCCAGGGATGGGTGGTCGAGGAAAACGGCGCGGCGAGTGTTCGTCATCAACTGTACCTTTTGTGCAATGAACTGAAGGCGTAATCTGCCGAGCCTACCAGATGAAACAAATCGTTACGCACTAGGCCGAACGCTGAATTCTGTGGGAGCGGGCTTGCTCGCGAAGAGGGCGTATCAGTTGACATCGATGTTGTCTGAGACAGCGCATTCGCGAGCAAGCCCGCTCCCACAGGGTCGACGTCAAACCTCAGAATTTCATTTCGACCGATCTGCCCCAAAAGGACGCTCCATGTACTGGACAGAATTTTTGACCGTTGCCCTGATTCACCTGCTAGCCGTGGCCAGCCCTGGTCCGGACTTTGCCGTGGTGGTGCGTGAGAGCGTGACCCACGGTCGTCGCGCAGGCACCTGGACCGCGCTGGGTGTCGGCACGGCGATTTTCCTGCACGTCGGTTACTCGCTGCTGGGCATCGGCCTGATCGTGTCCCAGTCGATCATGCTGTTCAACGCCTTGAAATGGGCCGCCGCCGCGTACCTGCTGTACATCGGCTACAAGGCCCTGCGGGCGCAACCGGCCAAACCAGTGACAGACGATCTGCACAAGGAAGCGGGCGAGCGCACGGCGCGCGGCGCCTTCATGTCGGGGTTTGTGACCAACGGTCTGAACCCGAAAGCCACGCTGTTTTTCCTGTCGTTGTTCACCGTGGTGATCAACCCGCACACGCCGCTGGCGGTGCAGGCGGGCTACGGCCTCTACCTCGCGGCGGCCACTGCGGTCTGGTTCTGCCTGGTGGCAAGGCTGTTCAGCCAGGCGCGCGTGCGTGCCGGTTTCGCGCGCATGGGCCACTGGTTTGACCGGACCATGGGCGTGGTGCTGATCGCCATCGGTGTGAAACTCGCGTTTACCGAGATGCATTGATCGCGCCACACAAAATGGACAAGAACTCCCCGCAGATGCTGGCGCAACGCTAGCATTTGCACGACTCTGCAAATCATTCCTTCGGCTGATTTGGTTGTCATGGAAGCGCACTAGAGTGCTTACTTTCAGCCAAGACCGTGCAGTCAGAAAAGGGACTCTTATGTTGCAGACTCGCGTTATTCCCCCAGCCGAGGGCGCTTACCAGTATCCGCTGTTGATCAAACGGCTGCTGATGTCCGGTGCTCGTTACGAGAAAACCCGCGAGATCGTTTACCGCGATCAGTTGCGCTACAGCTATCCGACCCTGATCGAGCGGGTCGCGCGGCTGGCCAACGTGCTGACGGCGGCCGGGGTTAAACCCGGGGATACCGTGGCGGTGATGGACTGGGACAGCCATCGTTACCTGGAATGCATGTTTGCCATTCCGATGATCGGCGCGGTGATCCACACCATCAACGTGCGCCTGTCCCCGGAACAGATCCTCTACACCATGAACCACGCCGAGGACCGCTTCGTGCTGGTCAACAGTGAGTTCGTGGGGCTTTACAACGCAATTGCCGGGCACCTGACCACGGTCGAGAAAACCCTGCTGCTGACCGACCTGCCGGAAAAAACCGCCGACCTGCCGAACCTCATCGGCGAGTACGAGCAGTTGCTGGCGGCCGCGAGCCCGCAGTACGACTTCCAGGATTTCGACGAAAACTCGGTCGCGACCACCTTCTACACCACCGGCACCACCGGTAATCCCAAAGGCGTGTACTTCACCCATCGGCAGCTGGTGCTGCACACCATGGGCGTGTCGACCATCATGGGCGCCATCGACAGCGTGCGGCTGTTGGGCACCAACGACGTGTACATGCCGATCACACCGATGTTCCATGTGCATGCCTGGGGCCTGCCGTACGTGGCGACCATGCTCGGGCTCAAGCAGGTGTATCCCGGTCGCTACGACCCGGAATACCTGGTGGAGTTGTGGCGCCAAGAGAAGGTCACCTTTTCCCACTGCGTGCCGACCATCCTGCAAATGGTCCTCAACGCCAAGGCTGCGCAAGGCACGGATTTCGGTGGCTGGAAAATCGTGATTGGCGGCAGTGCACTGAACCGCGCGCTGTACGAAGCCGCCAAGGCCAAGGGCATTCAGCTGACCGCCGCTTACGGCATGTCGGAAACCGGGCCGCTGGTGTCGTGCGCGCACCTCAATGACGAGTTGATGGCCGGCACCGAAGACGAACGCACCACCTACCGGATCAAGGCCGGTGTGCCGGGGCCATTGGTCGAGGCGGCGATCGTCGACACCGACGGCAACTTCCTGCCCGCCGATGGCGAGACCCAGGGTGAACTGGTGCTGCGTGCGCCGTGGCTCACCGAGGGGTATTTCAATGAACCGCAGAAGGGCGCGGAGCTCTGGTCCGGGGGCTGGCTGCACACTGGCGACGTGGCGACCCTGGACAGCATGGGCGTGATCGACATCCGCGACCGGATCAAGGACGTGATCAAGACCGGCGGCGAATGGATCTCCTCCCTGGACCTGGAAGACCTGATCAGTCGCCATGTAGCGGTACGCGAAGTAGCAGTGGTGGGAATTGCCGATCCACAGTGGGGCGAGCGGCCGTTTGCCTTGCTGGTCATCCGCGAGGGCCATGTGATCGGGGCCAAGGAACTCAAGGAGCACCTCAAGCCCTTTGTGGAACAGGGCCACCTGAGCAAGTGGGCCATCCCGAGCCAGATCGCCCTTGTTACTGAAATTCCCAAGACCAGTGTCGGCAAACTCGACAAGAAGCGAATTCGCGTCGACATCACCGAATGGCAAGCCAACAACAGCACCTTCCTCTCGACGCTTTAAGCCTCATCTGGCGTGCCCGAAAAGGCACGCCAGCCCCACCAAGCAAGCGCTTGGCTTGTCAAATCTGAAAATTGAGCCATCCTTGCCGTGCCGACAGGTGTCGGACTGGCGAAAGGACTGTTCCAGAGTGGCTGGCAGCTGCAAATCACACTTTAGAGGGATCAAGCAGTACTACCTGCTGGCTATAGTCCGCTCAAGGATTTTTAAGAACGGAGCAAACGCACAAAACGGGGCGATGCAACTTTGGCATGACTTTGGGACACCTTGGTTCCCTGTCATCCACAGCGTTTTTAGAAGTGCTCACTGCCATAACAATAATGCACATGGAGAAGCGTCGATGACATCAGTAAACCAGTTCTGGCGCCGGGCGAAGCTGCCCCTGGCGGTCAGTCTTGCCTCTACGCTCGCCGGGCCAGCATTCGGCGTCAGTTTCAACGTTGGTGAAATCGAAGGTCAATTCGACTCATCCCTGTCGATCGGTGCCAGTTGGTCGACCGAGAGCGCCAACAAGAACCTCATCGGCGTCAACAACGGTGGTCACGGTCTGTCCCAGACTTCCGATGACGGTCACTTGAACTTCAAGAGCGGCGAAACGTTCTCGAAAATCTTCAAGGGCATCCATGACCTCGAGTTGAAATACGGCGACACCGGCGTCTTCGTCCGTGGCAAATACTGGTATGACTTCGAACTCAAGGACGAAAGCCGTCCGTTCAAGGACATCAGCGACAGCAACCGCAAGGAAGGCGCCAAGTCCGCTGGCGGACAGATCCTCGATGCCTTCGTCTACCACAACTACTCCATTGCCGATCAGCCGGGCTCCGTGCGTCTGGGCAAGCAGGTCGTGAGCTGGGGTGAAAGTACCTTCATCGGCAGCGGCATCAACTCGATCAACCCGATCGATGTTTCCGCGTTCCGTCGCCCAGGTGCCGAGGTCAAGGAAGGCCTGATCCCGGTCAACATGTTCTACGTCTCGCAGAGCCTCACCGATACGCTCTCGGCCGAAGCCTTCTACCAGCTGGAATGGGACCAGACCGTCGTCGATAACTGCGGTACGTTCTTCTCCCAGCCAGACATCATTGCCGACGGCTGCGACAACAACCTGCGCGTGCTGAACAAGCGTTCGACCCTGCCTGCCGCAGCACTCGGCCCGTTGACCGCCCTGGGCGTCGACGTCAACGAAGAAGGTGTGCTGGTGCGTCGTGGCCCGGATCGCGATGCGCGAGACAGCGGCCAGTGGGGCGCGTCCCTCAAATACATGTTCGAACCGCTGGACACCGAGTTCGGTGCCTACTTCATGAACTACCACAGCCGTGCGCCGATCTTCAGCGCCACCGGTGCTCCTGCAGCGGCCTACGCCCGTGCAGCGGCCTTGCCGGCGGCGCTTCGGCCCCTGGCGCCACTGGTGGTCGCGGGTAACTCGAATTACTTCGTCGAGTACCCGGAAGACATCCGCCTCTACGGCTTGAGCTTCTCCACCACCCTGCCTACCGGTACGGCGTGGAGCGGTGAGGTCAGCTACCGTCCGAACGCACCGGTGCAGCTCAACTCCACCGACATTCTGTTCGCCGGTGTTCGTCCTTTGGGCGGCGCCCTGAGCAACGCTTCGCTGCTCACCGGCGTACCGGGTCAGGACCTGCACGGTTATCGTCGCAAGGAAGTCACCCAGTTCCAGACCACCCTGACGCACTTCTTCGATCAGGTCATGGGCGCGAGCCGTCTGACCCTCGTGGGCGAAGTGGGCGTGACCCATGTCGGCGGCCTGGAAAGCAGCTCCGACGTACGTTATGGCCGCGATCCGGTCTACGGTCCGGGTGAACTGCCTCCTACCGGCGGTGCCAACACCTGCTCGGCGATCCTCAACACCAGCACCATCAACGGTGCAGGTCCAGGTGCTGCCACCAACAACCTCAGCCGTAATTGCACCAACGAAGGCTTCACCACGGCCACTTCGTGGGGCTACCGCGGTCGCGCCATCTGGGACTACAACGACGTATTTGCCGGCGTGAACCTCAAGCCGAACGTGGCCTGGTCCCACGACGTGAGCGGTTACTCGCCTGGCCCTGGCGGCAACTTCGAAGAAGGTCGCAAAGCGGTGAGCCTGGGCGTCGATGCCGAGTACCAGAACACCTACACCGCGAGCCTGGCATACACCAACTTCTTCGACGGCAAGTACACCACCGTGGATGACCGCGACTTCGTTGCGCTCAGCTTCGGCGTGAACTTCTAAGCACTGTATTTTCAGGACGAACACACATATGAAAATAACAAAGAGTCTGTTCCACGTCGGTGTTCTGGGGCTTTCGCTGCTGGCGACCGGCGTAATGGCAGCAGTCCCTGCAGCTGAAGCGGACAAACTGGGCAAGAGCCTGACCCCGATGGGCGCCGAAATGGCCGGGAATGCCGACGGTTCGATCCCGGCCTGGAAACCGATGGCGAAGAACGCTGGCAGCGTCGACAGCAAAGGTTTCCTGTCCGATCCGTTTGCCAGTGAAAAACCGTTGTTCACCATCACGGCGCAGAACGTCGATCAGTACAAGGACAAACTTGCACCGGGCCAGTACGCGATGTTCAAGCGCTACCCGGAAACCTTCAAGATGCCGGTCTACCCGTCGCATCGCGGCGCGACCGTGCCGGATGCCGTGTTTGCCTCCATCAAGAAAAACGCCACCACCACCAACCTGGTGTCCGGCGGCAACGGTCTGGAAAACTTCGAAACCGCCGTGCCGTTCCCGATTCCGAAGACCGGCGTTGAAGTCATCTGGAACCACATCACCCGCTATCGCGGTGGCAGCGTGACCCGTCTGGTGACCCAGGCCACGCCGCAGCCGAACGGCTCGTTCAGCCTGGTGTATTTCCAGGATCAGTTCGTGTTCCGCGACAAGATGAAGGATTACGATCCGGCGAACCCGGGCAACATCCTGTTCTACTTCAAGCAGAAAGTGACCGCGCCGGCACGTCTGGCCGGTGGCGTGCTGCTGGTGCACGAAACCCTCGACCAGGTCAAAGAGCCGCGTTCGGCGTGGGTCTACAACGCGGGTCAGCGTCGTGTGCGTCGTGCGCCACAAGTGTCCTATGACGGGCCGGGTACCGCTGCCGATGGCCTGCGTACCTCCGACAACCTGGACATGTACAACGGTGCGCCGGATCGTTACGACTGGAAGCTCGAAGGCAAGAAGGAGATGTACATCGCCTCCGACAGCTACAAGCTCGACTCGCCACAGCTGAAGTACGCCGACATCATCAAGGCCGGTCACATCAACCAGGACCTGGCGCGTTACGAGCTGCGTCGAGTCTGGCATGTGGTGGCGACCTTGAAGGAAGGTCAGCGTCACATCTATGCCAAGCGTGACTTCTACATCGACGAAGACACCTGGCAAGCGGCTGTGATCGACCACTACGACGGCCGTAACCAGCTCTGGCGTGTGGCGGAAGCTCATTCCCAGAACTACTACAACGTGCAAGTGCCTTGGTACACCCTGGAAACCCTGTACGACCTGCAATCGGGTCGTTACCTGGCGCTGGGTATGAAGAACGAAGAGAAATCGGCGTATGACTTCGGCTTCACCGCCACCACCAGCGACTTCACCCCGGCTGCGCTGCGTCAGGAGGGTGTTCGCTAACCTGCACTGACAGAGGCCGCATCCTCGAAAAACGCCCCGACTGGTTCGGGGCGTTTTTTTGCCCGAAGATCTTCGGCGTCTGCGATGGCCTCTTCGCGAGCAGGCTCGCTCCCACAAGGGGAACGCGATCCACTGTGGGAGCGAGCCTGCTCGCGAAGGGGACGACACGGTCTGTCAGGAAAACTTCATCTGCGGGCCGACGCCTTCTGCTTGTATTCTTTTTGTAGCCATTTGTAGCAATAACCTTCATTCCCTCTTCGTTTACCGCTAGTCTGCGGACATCTGCAACGCCGCCAACAGCATTTCAAACAAGAGCCGGCCATGACTGATCTGTCTCCACTCCCAGGCCCTGCAAGCGTTGCCGTCGCCGCACTGGACGGGCGCTTTTTCCGACCGCCATTGCCCGACGGCCATGTGCTGCGGCCTCGTCTGTGCGAGCGCCTGAGTGCTGGGCTCGGTGGCAGGCTGTTGCTGGTCAGTGCGCCTGCCGGGTTCGGCAAGAGTTCGTTGGCGGTGGAGTTCTGTCAGGGCCTGCCGGCGCACTGGCGAAGTCTTTGGCTGGGGTTGAGTCCGCGAGACAGCGACCCAGGCCGTTTTCTTGAGCGGCTGCTCGAAGGCCTTCAGGATTATTTTCCGCAAATTGGCAGTCAGTCATTGGGCCTGCTGAAAATGCGTCAGCGGCATCAGCCGTTTGCCTTTGAAGAATGGCTGGACGGCTTGCTCGATGAGTTGGCCGTGCACCTGTCGACCAGTACGCCCTTGCTGCTGGTGCTCGATGACTACCATCTGGCCCAGGGCCCGGTGCTTGATCGCTGCCTGCAATTTTTCCTCAATCATCTGCCTGACGGCTTGCTGGTGATGGTCACCAGTCGGCAGCGGCCGGACTGGCATCTGGCGCGTCTGCGGCTGTCGCGGCAACTGCTCGAACTGCATGAGCAGGACTTGCGCCTGACCCACGATGAAGCCTTGACCTTGCTCGATCGGCACAGCAGCTCCTTGCGCGGCGAAGCGCTGGAGAACCTGATCCAGCGTAGCGAAGGCTGGGTTGCCGGCCTGCGCTTCTGGCTGCTGGCAGCTTCCGAAGCGGGCTCCGATGGCGCGTTACCCCAGTCTTTGCACGGTGGGGAAGGGCTGATCCGCGATTACCTGCTTGAAGAAGTCATTGATTGCCTGCCCGCCGAGGTGCAGTCATTTCTGTACGACACGGCGCCCCAGGAGCGCTTTTGCAGCGAGCTGTGCGACGCCGTCCGCGACGCCCATGACAGCGCCGAGATCCTGCGGTTTTTGCTGGCCCATCAAGTGTTCCTGGTGCCGCTGGACGAAAACGGTCACTGGTATCGCTATCACCATTTGTTTTCCGACTTGCTGCGCACCCGGCCGACCACGCCGGCGATGGTGCCGGCCGCCAGCCTGCACTTGCGCGCCTGTCGCTGGTTCAATGCCCAAGGGCTGCTTGACGAGGCGGTGGAGCAGGCGCTGCGTGCCGGGCACCTGGATGTCGCGGCGAACCTGGTGCAGAACCTCTCTGAAGAACAGCTACTCGCCGAACAAAACGTCGGCATGTTGCTGCGCTGGAAAATGGACTTGCCCGACAGCCTGCTGATCAGCACGCCACGGCTGATCGTGCTCTACAGCTGGGCCTTGGGACTCGCCTGTCAGCTCGACGCCGCCGAAGAGCTGGCCAGTCACTTGAGCCGCTTCCTGCCGGCACCGTCGGCCACCGCGCAGAAATCCATGCTGGCGCAATGGCTGGCCTTGAGCGGAATCATCGCCCGCGGGCGCGGCAATCGGGAGTTGACGCTGCTCTATTGCGCCGAAGCGCTGGAGAGCCTTCCGTGCAAGCGTTACGGCCAGCGACTGATGTGCCTCTCGACCCTGTCCAACCTGGCCATTGCCGACGGCGACTTGTGGCGTGCACGTGGCTTGAACCGTGAATCCCTGGAGTTGGCGCAACGGGTCGGCAACCCGTTGTTCGAAGCGCTGGCTCACTACGACCGCGCTCGTGTGTTGCAGGCACGAGGGGAAATTCTTCGTTCGCTGGATGAAGTGCGTCAAGGGCTTCAGCGCCTGCAAGGGCTATCGCCGCAACGGCTGTACGCCGTGCGCGCCCGGCTGACCTTGTACGAGGGCTTTTTGCTGGCCCTGCGTTTGCAGCCACACGCCGCGCGGGTGCGGTTGCAGGCGGGTTTGAGCGAGGCGCGGGCCTGTCGCGATATCAGCGTATTGATCGGCCACTGCGTGATCGCCCGGCTTGAAGGCAGCAGCGGCGAGTTTGCCAAAGCGTTTGCCGAGCTCGCCGAAGCCGAACGGCTGATGCATATCTGGGACGTACCGCCGATCTACTACTTGGCGATGATCACCCTGGTCAAATGCGAACTCTGGCTGACCCAGGGTCGCATCGACCTGGCCGAAGCCTGGCTGGCTCGTCTGGGCCAGACCTACAACGGCGAACACGCGGCAGCGCCTCCGGAATTTCACCCACAACTGCCACTGCATATTGAATTGCAACAAGCCTTGCTGGAGGTTATCCAGGGGCAACCAATGCTGGCGGAAGGACGGCTGAACGTGTTGCTGGAGAACGGACAGCAAACCGGCAGGCAGCTGCTCAGCGTGATGGCGCTGACACAGAAAGTGACGTTGTTGCTGGCTGGCGGACGTGAAGCTGAGGCACGCAAGGCCCTGGGCCAGGCACTGGAAGCGGCGGCCGGGGGCGTGTTGCAGCCGTTTGACGGCTTGTTGACCGAGCATCCGGACTGGCTGCGCGGGCAACTTCAACTCGGTGCGCCAACGCCCGTTTCCCTGAGCCTTGCAGAAAAACTTCCGGCATTGGTTGCTCGCCCGGTGCTGGATTCAAGCCCGGCGGCGGAACAACTCAGCACACGGGAAATGGCGGTCCTGAGATTGATCGCTCAAGGTTGCTCGAACCAGGAAATCAGCGATCAGCTGTTTATCTCCCTGCACACGGTTAAAACCCATGCCAGCCATATCAACAGCAAGCTGGGGGTTGAACGGCGCACGCAGGCAGTGGCGCGAGCCAAGGAATTAGGGGTGCTGGGTTAGTTGATCCTGGCGCACTCACCAAAGTAAAACGCCCCGAACCAGTCGGGGCGTTTTTCATTGTGTTGCCGGTGTTATGCGGTCAAATCGTTGGCACTGAAGGTGTTGACGCCTACCAACTGGATTTCGAAGTCCGCGCCCAGGTCGCCATTGACGTTGCCATAGAGCACATGGTCGACAAAACGCAGTTGGCCTGCACCGGTAAAGTCACCGGCGCCAATGAAGCTGAAGCCATTGAAACCACCGCTCAGCAAGTTGGCGTCGAACTTCGTCAGATCGATTTTATCGCCCTGCAGACTGCTGAAGTCGGTGATGATATCGCGATTGACGCCTGTGCCCATGTCGCTCACAGCACTGAAAACGAACTTGTCGGCACCCGCGCCGCCGGTGAGGATGTCGGCACCAGCGCCACCGTCCAGGGTGTCGGAATTGAAGTTGCCGGTCAGGGTGTTGTTCAGGCTATTGCCCAGGGCCGTGAAAGCCCCGTTGCCGAGCAACATCACGTTTTCGACGTTGTGCAGATTGCTCAGGTTCAGGTCGACGGTGGTCTGTGCCCAAGCGTTGAAGACGACGTTCAGGGTGTCGGTGCCTTCATTTACGTTTTCCTGGACCAGAGCCAGTTCGCCAGCCTGATCAAGGTAATAATTGTCGTGGCCCTTGCCACCAATCAGGGTGTCCACACCGGCGTCGCCATTGAGCCGGTTGTCGCCGTCGTTGCCGGTGATCACGTTGTTTGAGGCGTTGCCAAAGCCCTCGAGGTCGGCTGTGCCGGTCAGCGTGAGGTTCTCCAGATTGGCGCCCAGGACGTAGCTCACCGAAGAGCGCACGGTGTCGATCCCACCGGCCGGGGCACTGGTCTCGACGACCACGTCACCAAAGTTGTCGACGATGTAGGTGTCGTTGCCATCGCCGCCGCTCATGATGTCCTCACCGAGGCCACCGTCCAGGACGTTGTCGCCGATGTAGCCGTTGATTACGTTATTCAGGGCGTTACCGGTGCCGTGGAGGTTGCCACTGCCCCCCAGCATCAGATTCTCGAGGTTAGCGCCCAGGGTGTAATCGACGGTGGAATAAACGGTGTCGATTTCGCTGGCCAAGGTACTGGTTTCGATGACCACATCGCCGACGTTGTCGACGTCGTAACTGTCATTGCCGGCGCCGCCGATCAGGGTGTCCGCACCGCCGCCGCCAACGAGGACGTTGTCAGCACTGTTGCCGGTCAGGGTGTTGTTCAGGTTGTTGCCTATGACGGTAAACTCACCGGCGCCGAGCAACAGCACGTTCTCGATGTTCTGCAGCTTGGTCTGGTTCAGGTCGACCATGCTCGGCGAGCCCGTGGGCTGGATCACGGAGTTGTAGGCGATGATTAGGGTATCGATGCCTTCGTTGGCATTTTCCTGGAGCATGTACAGTTCTTCGGCCTGATCAAGCACGTAGTCGTCGTTGCCCTTGCCACCGATCAGGGTGTCAACACCAGCGCCACCATTGAGCTGGTTATTGCCATCGTTGCCGATGATCACGTTGCCCTGGGAGTTGCCGATGCCATTGAGGTCGGCTGTGCCGGTCAGCGTGAGGTTCTCGACGTTGGCGCTCAGGGTGTAGCTCACCGAAGAGCGCACGGTGTCGATCCCACCGCCCAGGGCGTTGCTCTCGACGATCACATCAGCGGTGTTGTCGACGATATAGGTGTCGTTGCCGAGGTCGCCGCTCATGACGTCGGCACCGATACCGCCGTCCAGGAGGTTGTCGCCAAAACTGCCGGTGATCGTGTTGTTCAGGGCGTTGCCGGTGCCGTTGAGGTGGGTGCTGCCCACCAGTGCCAGGTTCTCGACATTACTGCCCAGGGTGTAGTCGATGTAGGAATAGACGGTGTCGAGTTCTGTGAGCGAAGCGCCGAGTTCGATGACCACATCACCGATGTTGTCGACGATGTAAAGATCATTGCCGGCACCGCCATCCATGGTGTCCGCGCCCGCCATGCCGTTGAGCAGGTTACCCTGAGCGTTGCCGGTGATCACGTTGTCCAGGGCGTTGCCGGTGCCACTGATGCTGGCCCCGCCGGTCAGCGTGAGGTTTTCCACGTTGGCGCTCAGGGTGTACGTCACTGAAGAGCGCACGGTGTCGATTTCGTTGATCAGGGTGCTGGTCTCGCTGACCACATCGCCGATGTTGTCGACGATGTAGGTGTCGTTACCGAGGTCGCCGATCATGATGTCCGTACCGATACCGCCGTCCAGGATGTTGTCGCCGAAGTTGCCGGTGATCACATTGTTCAGGGTATTGCCGGTGCCGTTGAGGTGGGTGCTGCCCACCAGTGCCAGGGCCTCGACATTGTTGGTCAACGTGTAGTCGATGTAGGAGTAGACCGTGTCGATTTCTGCGGGCGAAGTGCCACGCTCGATGACCACATCACCGATGTTATCGACGATGTAAAGGTCATTGCCGGCGCCGCCATCCAAGGTGTCCGCGCCCGCCATGCCGTTGAGCAGGTTACCCTGAGCGTTGCCGGTGATCACGTTGTCCAGGGCGTTGCCGGTGCCACTGATGCTGGCCCCTCCGGTCAGCGTGAGGTTTTCCACGTTGGCGCTCAGGGTGTACGTCACCGAAGAGCGCACGGTGTCGATTTCGTTGATCAGGGTGCTGGTCTCGCTGACCACATCGCCGATGTTGTCGACGATGTAGGTGTCGTTACCGAGGTCGCCGATCATGACGTCCGCACCGACCCCGCCGTCCAGGAGGTTGTTGCCGACGTTGCCGGTGATGATGTTGTTCAGCACGTTGCCGGTGCCGTTGAGGTTGGCTGTGCCGGTCAGCGTGAGGTTTTCCAGGTTGGCGCCCAAGGCGAAGGTCACCGAGGAACGCACGGTGTCGATTTCACCGGCCAGGGTGCTGGTCTCGCTGACCACATCACCGATGTTGTCGACGATGTAGGTGTCGTTGCCGAGGTCGCCGCTCATGACGTCAGCACCGATACCGCCGTCCAGGAGGTTGTTGCCGAAGTTGCCGGTGATGGTGTTGTTCAGGGCGTTGCCAGTGCCGTTGAGGTTGGCGCCACCTACCAGTGCCAGGGCCTCGACATTGTTGGTCAACGTGTAGTCGATGTAGGAGTAGACCGTGTCGATTTCTGCGGGCGATGTGCCGAGTTCGATGACCACATCGCCGATGTTGTCGACAATGTAAAGATCATTGCCGGCACCGCCATCCAGGGTGTCCGCGCCCGCCATGCCGTTGAGCAGGTTACCCTGAGCGTTGCCGGTGATCACGTTGTCCAGGGCGTTGCCGGTGCCACTGATGCTGGCCCCGCCAGTCAGCGTGAGGTTTTCCACGTTGGCGCTCAGGGTGTACGTCACCGAAGAGCGCACGGTGTCGATTTCGTTGATCAGGGTGCTGGTCTCGCTGACCACATCGCCGATGTTGTCGACGATGTAGGTGTCGTTACCGAGGTCGCCGATCATGATGTCCGTACCGATACCACCGTCCAGGATGTTGTCGCCGACGTTGCCGGTGATCACGTTGTTCAGGGTATTGCCGGTGCCGTTGAGGTTGGCACCACCTGCCAGTACCAGGGCCTCGACATTGCTGGTCAATGTGTAGTCGATGTAGGAATAGACGGTGTCGATTTCCGCGAGCGAAGTACCACGTTCGCTGACCACATCACCGATGTTGTCGACGATGTAGGTGTCGTTGCCGAGGTCGCCGCTCATGACGTCAGCACCGATACCGCCGTCCAGGAGGTTGTTGCCGAAGTTGCCGGTGATGGTGTTGTTCAGGGCGTTGCCAGTGCCGTTGAGGTGGGCGCTGCCCACCAGTGCCAGGTTCTCGACATTACTGCCCAGCGTGTAGTCGATGTAGGAATAGACGGTGTCGAGTTCCGTGAGCGATGTGCCGAGTTCGATGACCACATCGCCGATGTTGTCCACGATGTAGGCGTCACTGCCGGCACCGCCATCCAGGGTGTCCGCACCCGCCATGCCGTTGAGCAGGTTACCCTGAGCGTTGCCGGTGATCACGTTGTCCAGGGCGTTGCCGGTGCCACTGATGCTGGCCCCGCCGGTCAGCGTGAGGTTTTCCACGTTGGCGCTCAGGGTGTACGTCACCGAAGAGCGCACGGTGTCGATTTCGCTGATCAGGGTGCTGGTCTCGCTGACCACATCACCGATGTTGTCGACGATGTAGGTGTCGTTACCGAGGTCGCCGATCATGATGTCCGTACCGATACCGCCGTCCAGGATGTTGTCGCCGAAGTTGCCGGTGATCACATTGTTCAGGGTATTGCCGGTGCCGTTGAGGTTGGCGCCACCTACCAGTGCCAGGGCCTCGACATTGTTGGTCAACGTGTAGTCGATGTAGGAGTAGACCGTGTCGATTTCTGCGGGCGAAGTGCCACGCTCGATGACCACATCACCGATGTTGTCGACGATGTAAAGGTCATTGCCGGCGCCGCCATCCAGGGTGTCCGCGCCCGCCATGCCATTGAGCAGGTTGCCCTGAGCATTGCCGGTCAAGTTGTTGTTCAGGTTGTTGCCCAGTGCGGTAAAGGCCCCGCTGCCGAGCAGTAGCACATTTTCGACGTTCTGCAGATTGCTCAGGTTCAGGTCGACAGTGCTGGTCTGTGCCGTGGCGTTATAGAAGATGTAAAGGGTATCGGTGCCTTCGTTGGCATTTTCCTGGACCAGAGCCAACTCGCCTGCCTGATCAATGCCATAATCATCGTTGCCCTTGCCGCCAATCATTGTATCCAGGCCGGCGCCGCCATTGAGCTGGTTGTTGCCATCGTTACCGGTGATCACGTTGTTCAGGGCGTTGCCGATGCCATTGATATTGGCAGCGCCGGTCAGCGTGAGGTTCTCCAGGTTGTTGCTCAGGGTGTAGCTCACCGACGACAGTACGGTGTCGATTTCACCGGCCAGTGTGCTGGCCTCGAAGATCGAGTCGCCGATGTTGTCTACGATGTAGGTGTCGTTACCGACATCGCCGATCATGAGGTCAGCACCGATGCCGCCGTTCAGGATGTTGTTGCCGAAGTTGCCGGTGATCACGTTGTTCAGGGCGTTGCCGGTACCGTTGAGGTTGGCGCCACCTACCAGTGACAGGGCCTCGACATTGCTGGTCAACGTGTAGTCGATGTAGGAGTAGACCGTGTCGATTTCCGCGAGCGAAGTGCCACGTTCGATGACCACATCGCCGATGTTGTCGACGAAGTAAAGGTCATTGCCAGCCCCACCATCCAGGGTATCCGCACCCGCCATGCCATTCAGCAAGTTGCCCATCGCGTTACCTATCAGCGAGTCGTTAAACGCCGAGCCATAGGCGTTTTCAATCTTCGCGCCAAAGGCAATCGCCAGCCCTTCATTGAAAGCATCGCCATTCTGGTCGGTGAACGCTTTGCCGATCTGGCTGAATTGACCTTCGTTAAGGTTGATGCGCACCGAGGCCAACTGATTGCTGCCGTCGATACTATCGTTACCGCCGGCATCCCAGATGGTTTCGAACACCGATTGGGTCGGTGCCCAGGAATAAACGTTGTTGCCCGTCATCCAATTATTATTGGCGCCATAGAGGCTCTGGATCGCCAGAATGTCGAGCAGCATCGGGGTGGTAGGCAAGTAAGAGTAATTGTTGTTGTAGCTCATGACGGTCAGTGCAACGTCATCCAGCGACGGATCGAGCGTGGTCCAGTTTGCCCCGCCCGGCGCGAACGAGTGCTTGAGGCCGATGGCATGACCGGTTTCATGGATGAACGTCATGAAATCATAACTGCCTTTATCAGGCGTCAGGTCGTTGGTATTCGGTCCGATCCAGACGTCGCCACCATTAGGGGTATCGGCCGGGTAATAAGCCCAGGCAGCCGCGTCGTCGTCGAGCTGCGCATAACCACCGAAGCGTATATCGCCCACATTGAACGAAGTTTCGGAGGTTTGCTGGAAGGTGATGTTGGCGACGGCACTCCATGCCGCGAGTGCACCGGTGGCCGCCGTCTGCTGCGCCGCCGTCAATGCGTACATGTCTTTGTACTCATTGTCGGCACTGTAGCTGTAGGCGAACTTGGAGGTGGAGGGTGATATAAAACTATACGTCAGGCTGGTCACAGCCCCAGGCACGTTCCACTTGGTGCTTTCCCATTGGAAACCGGAGATAAGACTGTCAATCGGTCCAAATCCGGTCAGTGAAGAAGTCGTGCTATAGCTGTAACCAGTGGGGCGTGGCATGTGAAATTCCTGAGTTAGGCTGCGGCCCTTCCTGGATGCGGCCGCTACAATCTGCAATTTTGCATGAGAAACAGCGCCATTGACATCATATGGCCACTATTTTTTTGATGAGCGCCGACGTATGGCAGCTCCGGACTTTTATATCGGCCGCGCCCGTATAATCCTTAGGCCTTCAATTGTCTGCGCACACGTCTGCCTTGCCCTTCCCAGGACTCTTTATGGATACCGCAAAACCCACACTCATCCGCGAAACCTTCCCCGTCGGCCCGTTGCAGTGCAACTGCACGATCATCGGCGATCCGATCACCAAAAAGGCGATCGTGGTCGACCCGGGCGGCAATCATGAATTGATCCTGGCGCGGCTCGACGCGCTGGGCCTGAAGGTGGTCAGCATCATTCACACCCACGCACACCTCGATCACTTCCTGGCTTCCGGTCAGTTGAAGGAGAAAACCGGCGCGACCCTGCATTTGCACAAGGAAGATCAATTCCTCTGGGACAATCTGGAGATGCAGTGCCAGATGTTCGGCGTTCCCTACACCCCGGTGCCATCGCCGGATCGCTGGTTGGCCGATGATGAGGAATTGGCCTGCGGCTGTGGCGTGGCGTTGCACACGCCGGGTCATACGCCGGGTTCCATGAGCTTTTGGTTTTCAGAAGCTAAGCTGCTGATTGCCGGTGATACGTTGTTTCGGCGCGGGGTAGGGCGCACAGATTTGTGGGGTGGCGATCAGGCGACCATCGTGCGTTCGATCAAGCAGCGGCTGTATACCCTCGATGAAGAGGCGACCGTGGTGACCGGGCATGGTCCGGACACGCGGCTGGGCGATGAAATGCGTGAGAATCCTTTTGTCCGGGCTTAATTGTTACAGACGGAATTTTTGTTCCTCAAAACGATCCAACGCCCGCAAAGGCTGATGCCTTGTCCGTTGCACCACAGAATGCAAAAACGTAGGAGCTCTACATGTTCACCACGCGTCGTTTGATTATTGTCGCTACCGCTGTGGCCTTGTTGTCTGGCTGCGCCTCGCCTAACCCTTACGACAACCAGGGTCAGGCGGATGGTGGCTCCACGGGCATGAGCAAAACCGCCAAGTACGGTGGCCTCGGCGCTCTCGCCGGCGCACTGGCGGGTGCCGCCATCGACCACAATAACCGTGGCAAGGGCGCGCTGATTGGCGCCGCAGTGGTCGGTGCTTCCGCCGCCGGTTACGGTTACTACGCCGACCAGCAAGAGAAGAAGCTGCGTGCCAGCATGGCCAACACTGGCGTTGAAGTGCAGCGTCAAGGCGATCAGATCAAGCTGATCATGCCGGGCAACATTACGTTCGCCACCGATTCGGCGAACATCGCCTCAAGCTTCTATCAGCCGCTGAACAACCTGGCGGGCTCGCTCAAGGAGTTCAACCAGAACCAGATCGAAATCGTCGGCTACACCGACAGCACCGGCAGCCGCCAGCACAACATGGACCTGTCCCAGCGTCGCGCCCAAAGCGTGGCGACTTACCTGACCTCGCAAGGTGTGAGCGGCACCAACTTGAGCGCCCGTGGCGCAGGCCCGGATAACCCGGTTGCCAGCAACGGCGACGTCAATGGCCGGGCGCAAAACCGTCGCGTCGAAGTCAACCTGAAGGCGATTCCGGGCCAGCAGTATGGTGGTGCCCAGCAACCAGGCACTGTTCAACAATATCCGTAACACCTACGCATAAAAACTGTGGGAGCGGGCTTGCTCGCGAAGAGGGAGTGTCAGCCAACATCATTGTTGGCTGACACGCCGCCTTCGCGAGCAAGCCCGCTCCCACATTGCTATCTGCGTACTTAGTTGGCTTCTTTCACCGCACTGAGAAACGCACACGTACGCTCCTGCTGTGGATGCTCGAAGATCTGCGCCGGCGTGCCCTGTTCATGAATCTGGCCCTTGTAGAAGAAGCACACGCGATCGGCAAACTCCCGGGCGAAGCCCATCTGGTGCGTGACCATCAACATGGTCAGGTTGTGTTCGGCGCCCAGCTTGCGGATGACGTTAAGCACTTCACCGCACAGTTCCGGGTCGAGCGCCGAGGTCACTTCGTCGAACAGCATCACTTTGGGCCGCATCGCCAGCGCCCGGGCAATCGCCACCCGCTGTTGCTGCCCGCCGGACAGTTGCGAAGGGTAATGCCCCAGCTTGCTACCCAACCCGACCAATTCCAGCAAATCCGCCGCACGCTCGCGCGCCTCGGCCGGTTTCATGCCGAGCACCTGCACCGGCGCCTCAATCACATTTTGCAGTGCCGTCATGTGCGGAAACAGGTTGAAACTCTGGAACACCATGCCGATCTTGCCGCGCACGCGGCGGATGTGCCGATCGTTGGCCGGCACCAGCACGCCGTTGCGATTGGGCATGTGGGTCAGCAGGTCGTCCTCGATGCGGATCACGCCGTCATCGATGCCTTCGAGCGTCATCAGCACCCGCAGCAGCGTGGACTTGCCCGAACCGCTGGGGCCGATGATCGCGACTTTTTCACCCGGCGTGACGTCCAGGTTCAAATGATCGAGCACGGTGAAGTTGCCGTAGCTCTTGGTGACGTCCTGGAAGCTGACAATCGGCTTGGCCGGGTTGGGTGTGTGCATGGCCGTGGCCTCCTGCGGATGCAGCGGGGTCGGGTTGCTGCGCCGGGAAAGGTCGCTGGATGTCGAGAGTGGAGAAGTCATTAGCGTAGCTCCAGGCGCACTTCAAGGCGCCGTACCAGATAAGCCAAAGCGATGCTCAGGGCGAGGAAAAACAGGCCGACCATGGTGATCGGTTCCAGGTAGCGGAAGTTCTCGGAGCCGATATTCTTGGCCTGCTGCATGATTTCCACCACGGTAATCGCCGACAGCACCGGCGTGTCCTTGAGCATCGCCACCAGGTAGTTGCCCAATGGCGGCAGGATCGGCCGCAAGGCCTGGGGCAGGATGATGTTGCGATAGGCGCTGTACGGCGCGATGTTCAGCGCCGTGACCGCCTCCCATTGCGCTCGCGGCACGGCGTCGAGGCCGCCGCGATAGACCTCGGCGATGTAGCAGGCGTAATGCAGGCCGATGCCGAGAATCCCCACTTGCATGGCGCTCATGCTGACGCCGTAGTTGGGCAGCACGTAGTAGAGGAAATACACCTGGATCAGCAGCGGCGTGCTGCGAATGAACTCGATCACTGCGGTGGCGGGCCACGCCAGCCAGGCGCGGCGGCTGCGGCGGCCAATGGCCAGGAACAGCCCCAGGACAATGGCGATCAGGAAGCCGATCAGGGTAATGCCGACGGTGTTGAGCGAGGCGCGCAGCAAATCGGGCAGAATCTGCCAGGCATAGGTCCAGTCGAACAGGGTCATGACAGACCTCCACGCATCCGCCCGCGAGCCAGATGCCGTTCAATGCGGCGCATGCCGATGTTGATCGCTTGCGCCAGGACGAAGTACATCACCAGCGCCAGGCTGAAGATTTCCAGGGTCTGGAAAGTCGCCTGATCCAGTTGCCGGGCCCGAAAGCTCAGGTCGGACAAAGTGATCAGCGACACCAGCGAAGTGTTTTTCAGCAATTCGATCAGCAGGTTGGTGCCCGGCGGGATCGCCGCCAGCAATGCCTGCGGAAGAATGATTCGGCGAAAGCGTTTGTAACCGCTGAAGTTCAGCGCCGTGGACGCTTCGTACTGACCCTTGGCGACCGAGCTGATTGCACCGCGCATGACCTCGGCACCGTAAGCACCGATGTGCAGGCCGAGGCCGACGATCGCCACGCTGTAAGGGCTCAGTTCAAGGTTGAACGGCGGCAGCGGCAGCACGAAAAACAGCCAGAACAATTGCACCAGCAGCGACGTGCCGCGGAACACCTCAATGTAGGCAATGGAAAACCAGCGCAGTGGCCGCCAGGGCGACATGCGTCCGAGCGCCGCCAGAATGGCCGCGACAATCGCCAGTATCGAGCCGAAGAATGTCACCTGGAGCGTTACCCAGGCGCCTTGTATCAATAGCGGAAGTAATTCACCCATGATTCAACCTGGCCATCCGGATTAAGCAGGGAATAGGCATCGCACCGAGGCGCCATGCCTGTCTCGACTATTGAGCGCAGAGCTCGGCAGCCGTTTTGCTGGTCACGTTGGATTTGTCGAAGCCGAAAGGGGCGACCGCCTTGAGGTGCTCTTCGGAGCCCAGCCACTTTTTCAGTTCGGCATTGACCGCATCACGCAGGTCCTTGTCTTCCGGGCGGAAGGCGAGGGCGCCGTAGCCGATGTGCGACGGGTCGTCCTTGAATTCGGTGACGGCTTCGACTTTCTCGCCACCCTTGGACGCCAGGCCTTTCATGGTCAGCTGTGTGCCCACAGCCGCATCGGCACGACCGGCGCGCACGGCTTGCAATTGCGCGGTGGTGTCCGGCACCTGGAGGATTTGCGCATCTTTCACACCTGAATCCCGCGCGTACGCCAGGTTCACCGTGCCGGCCATGATCGCCAGTTTCACCTCAGGGTTCTTGGCGATGTCTTCATAGCTGTGCAGGTTCTTCGGGTTGCCTTTGGCGGTAAGCAGCGCATCCGGCAATTGATACTGCGGATCGGTGAACAGCACCTGCTTGCAGCGAGCCGGGGTGATGTACATGCCGGCGGCAATCACGTCGAAGCGCCCGGCGCGCAGACCGGGGATCAACGAACCCCACTCGGTCAACACACCGTCGACTTTCTTGATGCCCATTTTTTCGAAGATGGCCTTGGCGATTTCCGGTGATTCACCGGTGACCCTGCCGTCGGTTTCGGTAAAGGCGAACGGGGTTTCGTTGGCGTAACCGATGCGGATGCTGCTGTTCTGTTTAACGGTTTCCAGCGTATTGGCGGCGTGGGCGCTGGCGGCCAGGCCGAACATCGCACAAGCCACGAACAGGCGACGCAAAACATGGGTGCTGCGGGAAGGGGAATTGCTCATCGATAAAATCTCCTGTTTCTTGTGGACCCGTCGTTGACGGCTCTGTGGTAGGAGGCAGTGTGACAAGAGCAAAGCGTATAAGGACTGATCCCTTGGATCGGGACACAGTTCCGATACAGGTCGATTGGTTTTGTTTTGGGGCTTGAATGACAGCCTGGGCATCGACCCTGGCCCGAGCATACAAAAGCCCTGTGCGTGATTGCATTGCACTAGGACAATTGCTTTGCATGGATTCTCGCGGGATGCTGTCCCGACGAGCACCGACGCGGGTTTTAGCGCTGATGGACAAGTGGAAAGCAGCATTGGAAATGGCCCGCAGTGGCGAGTCGAAATACAAGATCCTGGTGCAGGCGATCGCCGATGACATCGAGCAAGGTGTGTTGGCCAACGATCAGCGCCTGCCACCCCAGCGCCACGTGGCCGACGCCATGGGCATCAGCGTGCAGACGGTCACCAATGCCTATAAGGAACTGGAGCGTCAGGGCCTGGTGCGGTGCGAAGTCGGGCGCGGCAGCTTTGTCTCGCGGCGCATGAGCGATCGGGTGGCCACGTACATTCTCGACAGTCCGGAGCGGGCGCTGGTGGATTTTTCCATTACGCGGATCATGCACACCCGCGAGCATGACCAGATCTGGCGCGAGACCTGTCGCGAACTCAGCACCGAAGAAGACCAGCCGTGGATTCATGCGTTTCGTCCCATCGCCGGTTTCGAATCGCACCGCGAAGCGGCCATGCACTGGATCGCACGCCAGGGCCTGCGGGTCGAGCGCGATGACATTCTGATCACCAACGGCGCGGCCCACGGGATCTTCCTGGCGTTGGCGTCGCTGGCCGGCCCGGATGATGTGGTGCTGTGTGAGGGCGTCACTGACCACGGCGTGATCGGCAATTCCCAGGTGCTGGGGTTTACCCTCAAAGGCCTGGAGATGGACCGCTATGGCATCGACCCGGAACACTTCGAAGACATGTGCAGCAATGAGCGGATCACCGCGCTGGTCTGCACCCCGAACCTGAACAACCCGACCACCAGCCTGATGCCCGACAGCCGCCGACGCGAGATCGCCGACATCGCCCGGCGCTTTGGCGTGCATATCATCGAAGACGATGTGTACGGCCCGCTGCTGGACGAGCGCCGCGCGCCGCCGATCAGCCATTACCTGCCGGAGCTGTCGTTCTATTGCACCAGCATGACCAAGTCAGTGCTGACTGGTTTGCGCATCGGTTATCTGGTGGTGCCCAAGCGCCTGGCGCTGCGCACCGAGAGCATCTTGCGGGTCAACAGCTGGATGGCCACGCCGATGGTGTCCGAGATCGCGGCCCGCTGGATTCGTGACGGTCGCGCCGACACGCTGGTGGGCATCCAGCGCAAACTGCTGAGCGGACGTCAGGCGATGGTCACTGAATACCTCGATGAATACCTGCTCGCCCAGCATCCCCATGCCTTGAACGCCTGGATCGGTATTCCGGCGCATTGGGAGCTCGACAGCCTGGTGCGAGCGTTGCGCCACAAGCACATCGCGGTGACTTCGCCTGACCCGTTTACCGTACGCGGCACCCCCCGGCCACGGGCGGTGCGGGTGTGTGTCGGTGCCGAATGCAGTGATGAAGAGATGCGCGATGCGCTGATCGGCATGCGCGAGATCTTCGGTCAGTACCCGCAAATCCACGACTTTTGATCGGGGAGAAATCCCCGAAAAAGTTTATCGGCTAAATTGCCCTAGTACATTCATCGCGACAATCGAGCCCTCTTAGACTGCGCCCAACACCCACGTGGGAAGCGATCATGTCAGCGCTGCAGCTAAACGATATTTACCTCGCTCGCCAACGAATCGAATCGCTGGTCCGGCGCACGCCCATGGAATATTCGCCGAGCCTCTCGCAGCGCTTGGGCGTAGCGGTCTACCTCAAACTCGAATCCCAGCAACTCACCGGCAGTTTCAAATTGCGCGGCGCGAGCAATGCCGTGGCGCAGCTCAGCGCCGAGCAAAAGGCTCGCGGCGTGGTGGCGGCGTCGACGGGCAATCACGGTCGTGCACTGGCATATGCCGCGTCCCGGCAAGGGGTGAAGGCGACGATTTGCCTGTCGCATCTAGTGCCGGCGAATAAGGTCCAGGCGATTCGTGATCTGGGCGCCGAGGTGTGCATCGTTGGCCAGTCCCAGGACGATGCCCAGCGCGAAGCCGAACGAATGGCCAGCGAGCAGGGCGCGACATTGCTGCCGCCGTTCGATCATCCGGCAATCATCGCCGGGCAGGGCACGCTGGGGCTGGAAATCCTCGAACAGCAACCGGACATGGCGCAGATTCTTGTGCCGTTATCCGGCGGCGGCCTGTTCGCCGGCGTGGCGCTGGCAATCAAAAGCGCCAACCCGAACATCATCACCCACGGCATCAGCATGCAACGCGGCGCGGCCATGCACGCCAGCCTCGCGGCCGGTTATCCGGTGGAAGTCGAAGAGCTGCCGACCCTCGCCGACTCGCTCGGTGGCGGCATCGGCCTGGACAACCGTTACACCTTCAGCATGACCCGCGACCTCTGTGATCACTTGCACCTGCTCAGCGAAACCTCCATCGCCAATGCCCTCCGCCATGCCTACCGCGAAGAGCGACTGGTGCTGGAAGGCGCGGCGGCGGTGGGGATTGCCGCGTTGCTCGATGGCTTGATCGCGCCGCGCGGGCCGATTGTCGTGGTGGTGAGCGGGCGCAACGTCGACATCGATCAGCACCTGCGCGTCCTCGCCGGCGCGGATGCATGAACCCGAACCCTAACCGTCTGACTGGAGCGCAACGTAGATGAGTGCAATCACCTTATTGAGCGAAGCGGACCTGCGCGCCTGCGTGGCGCTGGACCTGCCGAGCATCGAAGCCATCGAACAGGCCTTTGTGCTGCTGGCCACCGCCGCCGTGGCCATGCCGCCGATCCTGCGTCTGGACATTCCGGAACACAACGGCGAAGTGGACGTGAAGACCGCGTACCTGCCAGGTCTGGATCGCTTTGCGATCAAGGTCAGTCCGGGTTTTTTCGACAACCCGAAGCTTGGTCTGCCGAGCCTCAACGGCATGATGATGTTGCTCTCGGCGCGCACCGGTTTGCTCGATGCCTTGTTGCTCGATAACGGTTACCTGACCGCCGTGCGCACAGCGGCGGCCGGCGCGGTGGCGGCGCGTGCGCTTTCGCGGGCCGACAGCCGCAGCGTCGCACTGATCGGTGCCGGTGAGCAGGCGGCATTGCAGCTTCAGGCGTTGCGCCTGGTGCGGCCGATTGAAAGCGTTCGGGTCTGGGCACGTGACAGCACCAAGGCCAAAGACTTCTGCGCTGAACTGGCGCGCAATACCGGTCTGGCGATCCAGCCGTGTGCGACGGTCGATGAAGCGATGGCCGACGTCGACATCGCGATTACCTGCACGCCGAGCCGCGAACCGCTGATCGACGCGCGTCACTTGCACCCCGGCCTGCACATCACCGCCATGGGCTCGGACGCCGAACACAAAAACGAAATTTCTCCCCAGGCCTTGGCCAGGGTCGACCGCTACGTGGCGGATCGCTTGAGCCAGACCCGCCTCCTCGGCGAGTTGCATCACGCCCTGGCGGCCGGCGTCATCAGCGACGAATCGAGCCTGGCGGAACTGGGCCAGGTGCTGGCGGGCCAGCGTCCTGGCCGCACCAATGAAGCGCAAATCACCTTGTGCGACCTCACTGGCACCGGCGCGCAGGACACGGCCATGGCCAACCTGGCGTTCGAGCGTGCGCGTTCGGCCGGCAAGGGGTTTCAGTTCGGCAGCTAATCCGTTTTTTCATCCGTGCGTCATTTATCAGAGGGCCTGTGCATGTCTCAGATAGTCGTCAATCTCCCGTTCCAACGGGAAGAGTACGCCCAGCGTCTGGCCAAGGTTCGAGCGGCCATGCAGGTGCAGGGCATCGAGCTGTTGCTGGTCACCGATCCGTCAAACATGGCCTGGCTGACCGGCTACGACGGCTGGTCGTTCTACGTCCACCAATGCGTGCTGCTGGCGCTCGACGGCGAGCCGGTGTGGTTTGGTCGCGGCCAGGACGCCAACGGCGCCAAGCGCACGGTGTTCATGCAGCACGAGAACATCGTCGGCTACCCGGACATCTACGTGCAGTCCCGCGAGCGGCATCCGATGGATTACCTGTCGCGGGAAGTCATCAGTGCTCGGGGTTGGGACGCGCTGACCATCGGCGTGGAAATGGATAACTATTACTTCAGCGCCGCCGCTTACCTGTCGCTGAAAAAACACCTGCCGAAAGCCAATCTGATCGATGCGGTCGGGCTGGTGAACTGGCAACGGGCGATCAAGTCACCGCAGGAAATCGCCTACATGCGCATCGCCGCGCGCATCGTCGAAAACATGCACGGGCGGATCCTTGAACGGATCGAACCGGGCATGCGCAAAAACGAATTGGTCGCCGACATCTACAGCAGCGGCATCCTTGGTGCCGATGGGCACGGCGGCGATTACCCGGCCATTGTGCCGTTGTTGCCCACTGGTGCCGACGCGAGCGCGCCGCACCTGACCTGGGACGACACACCGTTCGAAAAGGGCGCCGGCACATTCTTCGAAATTGCCGGTTGCTACAAACGCTATCACTGCCCGTTGTCGCGCACGATCTACCTGGGCAAGCCGCCGCAACACTTTCTCGATGGCGAAAAAGCCGTGGTCGAAGGCATCGCCGCCGGGCTCGATGCGGCCAAACCGGGCAACACCACCGGTGACATCGCCGTGGCGTTTTTCAAGGTGCTGGAGAAGTTCGGCATCCACAAGGACAGCCGTTGCGGTTACCCGATCGGGATCAGTTATCCGCCAGACTGGGGCGAGCGCACCATGAGCCTGCGTCCCGGCGACACCAGCGTGTTGCAACCGGGCATGACCTTCCACTTCATGCCAGGCCTGTGGATGGACGATTGGGGGCTGGAAATCACCGAAAGCATTTTGATCACCGATACCGGTGTCGAGACGCTGTGCAATGTGCCACGCCAACTGTTCGTGAAGGATTGAGCCATGAGCGAATTGCCTGATAACCCGATCAGCGCCACGGTGGATTTCGCCCGTGAAGGTGTGCAGCACGGCTTCCTCAAACTGCCGTACTCCCGGGACGATTCGGCCTGGGGCGCGGTGATGATTCCGGTCACGGTGATCGCGCGCGGTCAGGGGCCGACCGCGCTGCTCACCGGCGGTAATCACGGTGACGAATACGAAGGTCCGGTGGCGTTGAGCAAACTGGCGCAGGGCCTGACGGCCGCCGAGGTCACGGGGCGGGTGATTATCGTGCCGTTCATGAACACCCCGGCGTTTCATGCCGGTCGGCGTACGTCGCCGATCGACAAGGGCAATCTGAATCGCAGTTTCCCCGGTAAGCCGGACGGCACGGTGACCGAGAAAATCGCCGATTACTTCACCCGCACCTTGTTGCCGCTGGCGGACATCGTGCTGGACATCCATTCCGGCGGCCGCACTCTGGATTTTCTGCCATTCGCCGCTTGCCATGTGCTGCCGGACAAACAGCAGCAGGCGCAATGCGAGGCGGGTATGCGCGCGTTCAATGCGCCGTACAGCATGCGCATGCTGGAGCTGGATGCCGGGGCGATGTACGACACCGCCGCTGAACGCCAGGGCAAAGTGTTCGTCACCACTGAGTTGGGTGGCGGTGGCTCGTCCAGTGCGCGCAGTGTGGCGATTGCCGAGCGCGGGGTGCGTAATCTGCTGGTGCATGCGGGGATTGTTGAGGGTGAGGTGCAGACCACTCCGTCGATCATGCTCGACATGCCCGATGGCGATTGCTTCATTGCCAGCGAGCACGACGGCTTGCTGGAAATGTGTCGCGATCTGGGGGACAACGTGAGCCAAGGCGAAGTGATCGCCCGGGTTTACGACGCCACCCGCACGGGGGTGGCACCGGTGGAATACCGCGCCGCCCGCAGTGGCTTGTTGGCAGCGCGACACTTCCCGGGTCTGGTGCGCTGCGGCGATACCGTCGCCGTCATCGCCGACGTACTGACCTGACCCGCTCCCACAGGTTCCTTATCGCACTGGAGATCTTCGGCCCATGCACAAACTCGATCGCTACGACCTGAAAATCCTGCGGATCCTCGCCGACGACGGGCGTATCACCAAGTCGAGCCTGGCCGAGGCGATCAACCTGTCGGTGACGCCGGCGTGGGAACGCGTGCGCAAACTCGAAGCCCTGGGCCTGATCAAGGGTTACCGGGCGCAGATCGACTGGAACGCGGTGTTCAAAAGTCAGCAAGTGCTGGTGGAAATCACCCTGGCCCGGCACACCGCCCAGGAAATGCGGCGTTTCGAGATGCGGATGAACGAGGCCGCCGAAGTGGCGTTCTGTTACGCCACCGGTGGCGGCGTCGATTACATGGCCATGATCCAGGCCCCGGACATCGACCATTACCAGCGGTTTATCGACCAGCTGCTGCTCGACGACCTGGGCATCGAACGCTACTTCACCTACATCGTCACCAAAACCATCAAGACCGCCGGTGCACTGCCAACCGAATTAACGCAAGAACCCTAGCCACAACAGTTCCCTGTGGGAGCGGGCTTGCCCGCGATAGCTGACTCACATCCGACATGGATGTCGACTGGCCCACTGCTATCGCGGGCAGCCCGCTCCCACAGGGATATCTCTTCACCGCAAAAATGTTCTGTTTACCGGCAATCAATCAGAAAAAACCGCCTGCCAAACCCCGCCAAACGCCAATTCCCCCAGCCGACGCAGCCCTAACATGGCTTCACGCACACGGATTGGAGTGAACGCCATGACCTACAAACATCCACTGCTGTTCAAAGCACTCTGCTACGTCGATGGCCATTGGGTCCACAGCGACAGCGGCCACAGCATCGCCGTGCACAACCCGGCGGACCAGACGTTGATCGGCCATGTGCCGATGCTCGATCAGCCGCAAATCGTCGCCGCCGTCGACGCCGCGCACCGAGCCTTTACCGATTGGCGCAAGCAAAGCCTTGATGCGCGCGGTGCGATTCTGCGGCGCTGGGCGGCGTTGATGTTTGAGCATCAAGAAGACCTCGCGCGAATTCTCAGCCAGGAACAAGGCAAACCGCTGGCCGAGTCCCGTGGCGAAATCGCCTACGCCGCGAGTTTCATTCCGTGGTTCGCCGAAGAAGCACGACGCCTGTATGGGCAGAACATCCCCAGCCACATTCCCGGCGCACAACTGGGCACGATCAAGGAACCGGTCGGTGTCTGTGCGCTACTGACGCCGTGGAATTTCCCGTCGGCCATGATCACCCGCAAAGCCGCCGCAGCACTGGCCGCCGGTTGCACCGTGGTGATCAAGCCGGCCCATGAAACACCGTTTTCGGCATTGGCCCTGGCGCAACTGGCGGAGGAGGCGGGTTTCCCGGCCGGCGTGTTCAACGTGGTGCTCGGCGAACCGCAAATGGCCATGCAAACCCTGGTGCAGGACAGCCGCGTGCGTTCGGTCAGTTTCACCGGCTCGACCCGCGTCGGTAAGTTGGTCCTGCAAGCGGCGGCTCAGGATGTGAAGAAGGTCGCGCTGGAGCTGGGCGGCAATGCACCGTTCATTGTCTGCGCCGACGCCGATCTGCGGCTGGCGGTGAACGTCGCGGTGCAGGCCAAGTTCCAGACCTCCGGCCAGGATTGCTGTGCGGCCAATCGGATTATGGTCGAGCGTTCGATTTACCCGGCATTTCTCCAGCAGTTTGCTGCGGCAGTGCGCGAGCTGCGGGTCGGCCCGGCGCTGGTGGGCGGTCAGGAGCAAAACGTCGACATCGGCCCGTTGATGCATCAGGCCGCGTTCGATGTCACGGCCGAACGGGTTGCCGATGCCATTGCGCTCGGAGCGCAACGCCTGGTCGGCGGCGAGGCCCATGCGCTCGGCGGGTTGTTCTACCAGCCGACGGTGCTGGCCGATGTCACGCCGCAGATGCGCATTTATCGCGAGGAGAATTTCGCACCGATCGCCGGGGTCATGCCGTTCGACACGATTGAGCAGGCGATCGAAATGGCCAATGACACCGAATACGGTTTGGCCGCCTACATTTGTTCCAATCGCCTGGACCTGATTTACCCACTGATTCGCCGCCTCGACCACGCGATGGTCGCGGTCAACGGCGTCAAATTCACCGGCCACCCGATCCCGTTCGGTGGCATGAAAGCCTCGGGGCTGGGCCGCGAAGGCGGCACCGAGGGCTTCGAAGCTTTTGTCGAAACCAAATACTTTTGCCTGCACCATCAAGGCCAGTTCTAAGGAGACATGCCATGAACCAAGAACTCGATACGCTGTTCGAACAAGACCGTGCGCACTTCATGCACCCCTCGACCCACGCCCATGACCACGCCAGCGGGGCGCTCAAGGGGCGCATCATCAAGAGCGCGTCGGGCATCCGTATTCGCGACCACGAGGGCCGCGATTTCATCGATGCGTTCGCCGGGCTGTACTGCGTGAACATTGGTTACGGCCGCACCGAAGTCGCCGATGCGATCTACAAGCAGGCCAAGGAACTGGCCTATTACCACACCTACGTGGGGCACTCGACCGAAGCGATCATCGAGCTCTCCAGCCGCATCATGGACTGGGCGCCCGAGGGCATGAAAAAGGTCTATTACGGCCTGTCCGGTTCCGACGCCAACGAAACCCAGATCAAACTGGTGCGTTACTACAACAACGTGCTGGGCCGTCCGCAGAAGAAAAAAATCATCTCCCGCGACCGCGGATATCACGGCTCGGGGATCATGACCGGCAGCCTGACCGGCCTGCCAACGTTCCATCAGCATTTCGACCTGCCGTCCGAAGGCGTCAAGCACACCGTATGCCCGCACTGGTACCGCAAGGCCCCGGCCGGCATGGATGAAGCGGCGTTCGTGCGCTATTGCGCCGACGAACTTGAGAAGATGATCCTGGCTGAAGGTCCGGACACTGTTGCGGCGTTCATTGGCGAGCCTTTGATGGGCACCGGCGGCATCATTGTGCCGCCGGCCGGTTACTGGGCGGCGATTCAAGCGGTACTGAATAAATACGATGTGTTGCTGATCGCCGACGAAGTCGTCTGCGCCTTTGGTCGCCTGGGTTCGAAGATGGGCAGCCAGCGTTACGGCATGCGTCCGGACCTGATCACCACGGCCAAAGGGCTGACCAGTGCTTATGCGCCGTTGTCGGCGGTGATCGTCGGCGAAAAGGTCTGGGATGTGATCGAAAAGGCCTCCGAATCCCAAGGCGCGATGGGCCATGGCTGGACCTATTCCGGGCATCCGATTTGTGCGGCGGCGGCGTTGGCCAACCTCGATATCCTTGAAAGGGAAAACCTGACAGCCAACGCCGAGAAGGTCGGCAGCTACCTCAACCGTCGGTTGCGCGAAACCCTGGAAGGCCATCCGCTGGTGGGCGAAGTGCGTGGCGATGGCATGTTGGCTGCCGTCGAATTCATGGCGGATCGTGAGCAGCGCACCCCGTTCGATGCGGCGCTGAAGGTCGGCCCGAAAGTCTCGGCAGCCTGCCTGGAACGCGGCATGATCGCCCGGGCGATGCCGCATGGCGACATTCTTGGTTTTGCACCGCCGTTGATCCTGACCGAGGAAGAAGCCGACTTGATCGTCGACATCACCAAGAGCGCGGTTGATCAGGTGGCTAGTGAGGTGTTGGGCTGAGTCCGTCTGGCTTGCCAGAAGCCCCTCTGATCCTGATTTAGATCAGGCGGGCTTTTTTCTGTGCCTGTCTGGGCCTCATCGCGAGCAGGCTCGCTCCCACATTGGACCGAGTTGCTGGACGGTACGCGGTCACCTGTGGGAGCGAGCCTGCTCGCGATGAGGCCCGTGCAGACAAAGAAGACTTCAGAAACAAAAAAGCCCCCGGACAATCGCTTGTCCGGGGGCTTTTTGTATCGCGCGAAACCTGATTACTTCTTCAGGCCGTAATGCTCATCAAGCATGCCCGGCGCGTTCGGGGCTTTTGGGGCGTAGTCGCGAGGCGGCTCCTGATTGCGCGGTGGCGTCAGGCGTTCCCGTGGGGCCTGCGCCGCATCGGCGTGCAGGGAGGCCAGCAGGCGTTGACGGGTCTGCTCGTCCAGGGCCAGGCGGTTGGCACCCTCGGCGAGATGATCCTGCACTTCCTGATAGCTCTGAGTCAGTTTCTTGACCAGGTTTGCAGTGCTGTTGAAGTGGGTGACCACCTCGTTCTGATAACTGTCAAAACGTTCCTGAACGTCATCCAGCTGACGTTGCGTGCTGCTCGGCGCAGCATTCGGCACCAGGCGAGCGATCAGGAAACCAATGGCGACACCCACAACCAGGGCAAGAGTCGGCAACAACCAAACTAAGAGCGAGTGTTCCACGAGTCCTTCCTCTATAAACGGCTTTGCTTTACGTTAACGGCTCGAACCTGCGCTGTATACCGCGATTCACTCGCAATAGATTGGCACAGACAATTTGCTAGACGAGTCGACCCGATTCGGGGTCACGGAGTTCCTTCCTTGCTTATGCGCGAAACCCCTGTAGTGATTGATGGCCCCGTCGGTCAACTGGAAAGTTTGTACCTGGATAACGAGCAGCCACGTGGCATTGCGCTGATCTGCCATCCGAACCCGGTGCAGGGCGGCACCATGCTCAACAAAGTGGTCTCGACCCTGCAGCGCACCGCGCGCGACGCCGGTTTGATTACGTTGCGTTTCAATTACCGTGGCGTCGGCGCCAGCGAAGGCTCGCACGACATGGGCACTGGCGAAGTCGATGATGCTCAGGCGGTGGCGGACTGGCTGCGGGCCAAACACCCGGACTTGCCGCTGACCCTGTTCGGTTTCTCCTTCGGCGGTTTTGTGGCCGCCAGTCTCGGCGGACGCCTGGAAGCCAAGGGTGAACAACTGAAACATTTGTTCATGGTCGCGCCAGCCGTCATGCGTCTGGGCGATCAGGATCAACTGCCGCAACACGGCGAGTTGACCCTGATCCAGCCGGAAACCGACGAAGTCATCGATCCGCAGCTTGTCTACGACTGGTCTGAAAAACTCCAGCGTCCCCATGAGCTGCTGAAAGTGGCAGAATGCGGACACTTTTTTCATGGCAAGCTGACCGATCTCAAAGATCTTATCCTGCCGCGTCTTTCGAATTGATTGCAGTCTGACAAGCGATTACCCATGACGACTCGTACCCGTATCCTCACCGGCATCACCACCACCGGCACGCCGCACCTGGGCAACTACGCTGGCGCCATCCGTCCGGCGATCCTGGCCAGCCGTGACAGCAATGCCGATTCGTTCTACTTCCTGGCCGACTACCACGCCCTGATCAAATGCGATGACCCGCTGCGCATCCAGCGCTCGCGTCTGGAAATCGCCGCGACCTGGCTGGCCGGTGGCCTCGACGTGGACCGCGTGACCTTCTACCGTCAGTCCGACATCCCGGAAATCCCCGAGCTGACCTGGCTGCTGACCTGCGTTGCCGCCAAGGGCCTGCTCAACCGCGCCCACGCCTACAAGGCCTCGGTGGACAAGAACGTCGAGACCGGCGAAGACCCGGATGCCGGCATCACCATGGGTTTGTACAGCTACCCGGTGCTGATGGCCGCGGACATCCTGATGTTCAACGCGCACAAGGTGCCGGTCGGTCGTGACCAGATCCAGCACGTGGAAATGGCCCGCGACATCGGCCAGCGGTTCAACCACCTGTTCGGCCAGGGCAAAGAATTCTTCACCATGCCCGAGGCGCTGATCGAAGAAAGCGTCGCCACGCTGCCAGGCCTCGACGGTCGCAAGATGTCGAAGAGCTACGACAACACCATTCCGTTGTTCAGCAGCGCCAAAGAGATGAAAGACGCGATTTCGCGGATCGTCACCGACTCCCGCGCGCCGGGCGAAGCCAAAGATCCAGACAATTCGCACCTGTTCACCCTGTTTCAGGCCTTTGCCACCCCGGCGCAGTCGGACGAGTTCCGCAGCGAGCTGTTGCAGGGTCTGGGTTGGGGCGAGGCGAAAAATCGCCTGTTCCAATTGCTCGACAGCGAGCTGGGCGAGTCCCGCGAGCGCTATCACCAGCTGATCGAACGCCCGGCAGACCTGGAAGACATCCTGCAGACCGGCGCCAAAAAGGCTCGCTCGGTGGCCACACCGTTCCTTCACGAATTGCGTGAAGCGGTGGGCCTGCGCTCTTTCGTCGCTCAGACCCAAGTCGCTGCCACCACCAAGAAGAAAGCCGCGAAAGCAGCGCGTTTCGTCAGTTTCCGCGAAGAGGACAGCAGCTTCCGTTTCCGTCTCTTGGCGGCCGATGGCGAGCAGCTACTGTTGTCGCGCAACTTCGCCGACGGCAAAACCGCAGGTCAAGTGACCAAGCAGTTGCAATCGGGTCAGCCGTTGGATGTGCGTAGTGAAGACCGGAGTTTCAGTGTCTGGCTGGAAGGCGAGTGCGTGGCCGACAGCCCGACTTTTACTGACAACGCCGCTCGCGACGTTGCCATCGAGACCCTGCGGGTTGCTCTGACGCCGGTTCAGGAATAAATCAACGGCTCAGTCCGACCAAGGGCTGATTGCCATTCCCACGGGCCGTCGCTACAGTGACGGCCCGTTTTTGTTGCCTTGCTAACGAATTATGACGCCCCTAGAACGATATCAAGCTGATCTGAAACGCCCGGAATTCTTCCATGACGCCGCGCAGGAAACTGCGGTGCGCCATTTGCAGCGCCTGTACGACGATCTGGTCGCGGCCTCGCACAGCAAACCGGGCCTGTTCGGCAAACTGTTTGGCAAGAAAGACGCGGCACCGGTCAAGGGCCTGTACTTCTGGGGCGGCGTCGGCCGTGGCAAAACCTACCTGGTCGACACCTTCTTTGAAGCGCTGCCGTTCAAGGAAAAGGTCCGGACGCACTTCCACCGCTTCATGAAGCGCGTGCACGAAGAGATGAAGACCCTCGGCGGCGAGAAGAACCCGCTGACCATCATCGCCAAGCGCTTCTCCGACGAAGCCCGGGTGATCTGTTTCGATGAATTCTTCGTGTCTGACATCACCGACGCGATGATCCTCGGCACGCTGATGGAAGAGTTGTTCAAGAACGGCGTGACCCTGGTCGCGACCTCGAACATCGTTCCGGACGGTCTGTACAAGGACGGCTTGCAACGTGCGCGCTTCTTGCCCGCTATTGCGCTGATCAAGCAGAACACCGAGATCGTCAACGTCGACAGCGGCGTCGATTATCGTCTGCGTCACCTTGAACAAGCGGAGTTGTTCCACTTCCCGCTCGACGAGGCGTCTCACGAAAGCCTGCGCAAGAGCTTCCGCGCCCTGACCCCGGAATGCACGGCAGCCATCGAAAACGATGTGCTGATGATCGAGAACCGCGAAATCCGTGCCTTGCGCACCTGCGACGACGTGGCCTGGTTCGACTTCCGCGAACTCTGCGACGGCCCGCGCAGCCAGAACGATTACATCGAGCTGGGCAAGATCTTCCACGCCGTGTTGCTCAGCGGTGTCGAGCAGATGAGCGTCACCACCGACGACATCGCCCGACGCTTTATCAACATGGTCGACGAGTTCTACGACCGTAACGTGAAGCTGATCATTTCTGCCGAAGTCGAGCTCAAAGACCTCTACACCGGCGGTCGCTTGAACTTCGAGTTCCAGCGCACCCTTAGCCGCCTGCTGGAAATGCAGTCCCACGAATTCCTGTCCCGGGCACATAAGCCGTAGGGTTTCGGAAATGGAAAAGGCCTGCATTGCAGGCCTTTTTTTATGTGCGCTGTAGATTCCTGCTGGTTGCTGTACCCCTGTGGGAGCGAGCCTGCTCGCGATAGCGCTGGTTCAGGCAACTTCAATGTTGAATGTCAGTTCGCCTTCGCGAGCAGGCTCGCTCCCACAGGTGGCTGTGTCAGTTTGCTAAGTGGCTGCACCCTTAGTTGGCGATCAGGAGTCCGATAACCGGAATGATCAGCAAGGTGCTGATGGCCATGGACAGGACATTACCGATGTAGGCATGCATGTAGGCCGGCACCCGCTGGGCAATGGCGCAGGCCAGGGGTGGCGCAATCAGTGCGCCCAGCAATGCGCTCGCGGTGATCACCTGCCAACTGCCGCCATACGTCAGAACGGCCGCCGGCACCACGGACACCAATGGCACGTAGGTGGGATACCAGCCACGCAACATCCATTGCCGACGCCAGATCACCACCCCCAGCGCTGAGGTCAACGCTTGGGCGCCGATCAGTTGGGGCAACAGGCCCGAGCCGTAAGCCGGGCTCATCGGGTTCCAGGTGTAGGCCAGCAACGCACCGAGTAACAGGCCGAGGCTGGCCAGCTCATTGCCGAAGAACGGCGCTTCGGAAAAGTCGGCCAGCACCCGGCGCAAGCTCCAGACGACGCCATAGTCGGGTGTCTGGGTGATGACGGCGTCGGGCGGCGCTTCGGAGGGCTTTTCGCAGGGCTCGGACTTCACCAGGCTCGGCAGGTAACGGCAAAGCACGAAGGCGAAGACGCTGGCGACCGCCATGCCCGAGACATTGCCGATCACCACGGGTAAGCCCAGTGGATTGCACAGGTAGTTGACGAACAGCAGGCACATTGGCGTGACAAGCACCGCGCCCATGATTGCGCCGTTGATCGTGACCTTCCAGCCTTTGCCGAACATCAGCACCATCGCCGCCGGCAGCGACACAAACGCCGCAAACGTCGGTTGCCAACTGGTAGCCGTGACCGTCCAGCTCCACAGCAGGTTGCTCAGCAACAGCCCAAGCAACGAACTGGTGACCAGCCACGGCCATAATCCCGTCCCGTAGGAAATGGCAAAGCCTTGCCAGAATTTTCCCGTTCTGTTCGCCCAGTAAGCCAGGTAGGCACCGGCCAACAGCCCGATAGAGGCGAACTCGTGTTTGTAGAACGCCACCTCGCTGATGTCGCCCAGTACCCAGCGCAACCAGGCATTCGGGTCGGGAAGGCTCGAGACCATGTCACTGTAGCTTGGCCAATGCGCTTCCCAGGTGGAACGGTAGGTGAATGAAAGCCAGACAATCAGCAATGTCGTGACGAGCATTAGCAGGATGATCACACGATCCATCGGCGATCTGCCGGCAAGCCTGTTTCTTTCGGTTATGGTTTCCATCAGTCATGCCCCCTTATCAGCGCGGCAGACAAGGGTGCTGGGTGTAACCGAGCATTTGATCGTAGAGATCGGAGCGACGATCGCGATGCAGATCGTTCAAGTTGTTCCAGATCGGCGCGCTGCGGGAGCTGGTCAGGTCGATGTCGGCAAACAGGATTTCTTCCTTGTCCGCTGACGCCACTGCGCCAATCGGCCAGCCATGGGTGCCGGCAATCAGTGAACAACCCAGGTAACGAGCCCCTCGCTCTTCGCCGATGCGGCTGGCGGCGGCGATAAACACGTTGTTAACGTGCGCAGCCGTCATGGTCAGGTACGACGCCATGCACTTGCCGGCGTCATCGAACAGCGGCGGAGGCGTCCACACCCAGTTGTTCAGGCTGCAAATGATGTCCGCGCCTTGCTGACTGAGGATTCGCGGCACTTCCGGGAACCAGATATCCCAGCAGATCAACAAACCGATACGGCCAATCGGCGTATCGAACACCGGGAAACCCAGATCGCCCGGCGTGAACCACAGCTTCTCCAGGTTCCACAAATGGGCTTTGCGATACTTGCCGATAAAGCCGTCAGGCCCGACCAGAACGCCGGTGTTGAACAGCCGCATGCCGTCACGCTCAGTCAAGCCGGCCACCAGGTAAACCTTGTGCTTGCGGGCAAAGTCCACCCAGATTTGCACACTCGGCCCGTCGGGAATCACCTCCGAATGGTCAAACGCGTCTTGCCGATTGCTGAAGAAATAACCTGTGCTGCAAAGCTCGGGCAGCACGACGAGATTGGCACCGCCGTTGACCGCCTCCAGAGCCAGCTCCAGACCATGACGCAGATTACCGGCACGTTTCTCTTTGCCGACTTGTGGGTCGAATTGCACGACGGCTACACGCACAGGACTTGTTGGCTCGCTCATTCTCGATGACCTCTTTTTATTGTTATTCACGCTGTTTAGTTGCGTGTTTATAAGAGTGGAAATGGCGTTTTTACGTAAGTCAGCGGCTTCCGTGTGAGCTGTAGTCCATGTCCGAAGATCGCGCAGGGCAGAGCTGCCGACTTTCTCTGTCGGGGCGCGAGATGGCGTAATAGAGCGGTTGCGCAGCGCAGAACCAATGCACAGGGCGCATTGGTTCTGGGCGATGGAGCAGGGCGTCAGTTGCGGAGGCGGTAGTGCGGGTAGTCGCTCATGCAGAATCCGCCGTTGAATACCGCTGCGGTTTTATTGCAGATATGAATCACCGCATCCACGGCGCCACGAAAGCAGGGCTCTGTCCAGCCGGCATCAACTGAAAACGATTCGCCGGAAAAATACAGGCCGGACACGTGCGAGAAATCCCGGTTGTACTTCATCAAGCTCACTGCGTCGTAGTAAGTGCCGGGTCTGTACAACTTTGCGCAGCCCAAGGCGTTTCTGTCCGTCATCCAGCGTTGGACCAAGGCCTGTTCAGTTTGAATGTAGGGCGAAATTCTCTCCTGGATATTGGCGGAGTTCATCAGTATTCGGTCGAGTTCCTCTACGCACTTCGCCACCAGTTCCTGATCGTTAAACAGCGCCAGTTTGGTGGCGTCATCCTCCCACGTGTAACTTAATAAGATGCAGTCGTAGGGATAATGATCGTTGTAGCGATAGCTATAAACGTCATGAATGAAACTGTCGGTGACAATGGCTTGCGGGATCCTGGTGTTACTTGAAAGGAAGGATTTATTTAAGGGCGCGTAGACTTTGCAACTGGTTTCCCAGTGCGCTGTTTTGTAAGCGTTGATCATCGCGAACGGCAACATCTGCTGATTGAAGTTTTCGAGTTGGATACCTGTTTCGATCAGCCATGAAGGCAGGGTCATAATGACAGCGTCAAAGTCGTCGAACAGTTCCTGCGATTGACAGGGCTGGCTGAATTTCCACCTGTAGTAGACACGTATTTTTTGATCGTTCAGCTTCGTTAGTTTGCTGACGGATGAGTCGGTGTAGAAACCGTCGCCTCTTTCCAAGCAATGTTCGTAGAACGATTTATGCGCGCTGTCGGTGTTCATGAACAGCAGGCATTCGTCCAGCGCCGCCAGGCCGATGTAGCGCGGACTGTCGAAAGGCAGGCCCTTCGCGTCGAGAACAGTGTTGCTGTGCAAGTAAGGCGCGGGAAGCGGTTCGCCGCACGCATCGACCCGGCCGTGAATCAGTTGCAGGCGGCTGCTGAACCCGAAAATGGCGGTGCGCAGCGGGTAAAGCGAACACACGTCATAAAAAGCGCCCCAGCTACCGTCGCCAATGCCGATCGAATAGAACAGGGTTGATTCGTGCGAGGTCATGCCGACTCCACCGAAATCCCCAGGTGTATCTTTGTCCCAGGTTTGCAGCACCGACATGCAGACCAGGTCGCGAAACGAAACACGCTCGTACCGTTCGACGATAGCCGCCCAGACAGCTTCCCATTCCTGCGTGGCGTATATCGGCGCAATCTGGCGGGTCATCCTCGCGGCAAAGGCTTTCCACTTGGCATAAACCGTTTGCAGTGCCTCGTCGGGTGGAGGCGTCAAGCCGTCTGCATTCGTCCAGATCAACATGTGCGGATCCGCGCGACCGCCGAGGTTGCCTTCCTGAAGATAAATCCCTGTCGAACTCACCCACCGGCTTCCCGGATTGGGGAAGTCCGATAGCGCCAGGTCAAATGCCTTGGCGTAGTAAGCCATCAGCGATCGACCCTCTTTGGGTGGCTCGTTTTCCCTGTTGAAGAAGGGCAGGCGCATGGCACCCATCTCGAAAGGCGTATGACTTTCTTTAATGGGATGGCGGCCATGGACGGTCAGGTGTCTGCCGCCGATACGGGTCGATTGTTCGATCAGTGTCACGTTGGTAAAACCGCAACGATACAGTTCCCGGGCGGCAGTGAGTCCGGTAACGCCTGCGCCAATGATGCATATCTTATGCGTTGGATTAGTTGCCTTTGCTATACCGTGTTCTTGCTCAATCAATGCCCGGTAGTCAAAGCATAAGTCCGGCGGATTTGGGAATCGGCCTGCCCATTTATTTTTGGCCTGGAGACTTTCGGCTTTGTCGTTGCAGGAGAGAGGCGGGGGATTTATTTCTGTTGTCATTGTTGATCTTCCCTGAAGTACAGTCAGCTGGCGGGAAGAATAGAGTGTGCTTTTCAGTCAGCGGCTCACAATCGTCCAAAGGACTTATTGGGTGCTCTGTGTTCCGTTTTTCATGTAAGGGAAGTAATCACTTTGTCGTTAACTTTAAACACCATTGGCCTGTGCAGTTTAGTTCTGAAGCAGGCACCGCCAGGCCAATGCGGGGCGGCGCCTGTATCAACCGTTATGCGGCTTGTTGAAACTGCTGCCGATACTGGTTCGGCGAGAGCTCGGTGTGTTGGCGGAACAGGCGCGCAAAGAAACTCGCATCGTCATAACCGACTTCATAACTGATGGTTTTGATGCTCTTGCGGCTGCCGGACAGCAAACCCTTGGCGGTCTCGATGCGCAGTCGTTGCAGGTAATGCAGTGGCTTGTCGCCGGTGGCGGTCTGGAAGCGGCGCATGAAGTTGCGGATGCTCATGCCGTGTTCGCGAGCGACGTCTTCGAAGCGGAATTTGTCGGCGAAGTGTTCTTCGAGCCAGTGCTGGATCTGCAGGATGATCACGTCCTGGTGCAGTTTCTGCCCGCCGAAACCGATTCGGCCCGGCGAATAGCTGCGCTGCACTTCATACAGAATGTCGCGGGCCACGGCCTGGGACACGTTGGCGCCACAGAAGCGTTCGATCAGGTAGATATAAAGGTCGCAGGCCGACGTGGTGCCGCCCGCGCAATACAGGTTGTCGGCGTCGGTCAGGTGCTTGTCCTGATTGAGCTGAACCTTCGGGAAGCGCTCGGCAAACGCATTGAAAAAGCGCCAGTAAGTGGTCGCCTCCTTGCCATCGAGCAAGCCCGCCTCGGCGAGCCAGAACACCCCCGTGGCCTCGCCGCAGAGCACCGCGCCGCGCGCATGTTGCTGACGCAGCCACGGCAGGACTTGTGGATAACGTTGGCACAGGGTTTCGAAATCGTCCCAGAAAGCCGGGAGGATGATGATGTCGGCGTTTTCCAGGCCGCCGTCCACCGGCATGATCACATCGCTGAAGCTGTTCACCGGTTTGCCGTCGGGGCTGACCAACCGGGTTTCGAACGCCGGAGTCAGGCCGTGGCCCAGTTGTTTGCCGTAACGCAGGCTGGCCAAGTGGAAAAAATCCTTGGCTTGCATGAGGGTGGAAGCGAAAACCCGGTCGATAGCCAGGATGCTGACGCGCCGCAGGGGCGTGGAGACTTGCTTAGACATAATTCAACTTTATTTTTATAAGGGATAGTGGTCACCAGACGGCTGGATCGTCTTATTTTTTGTCTGATGTGTCCAGTGTCCTGTATCGAATGCGGGGCTTAGTCTCTGAAGGTCAATCCTTCTAACAATAACGACAGGTGCCGCATGATCCCCAGAACCTTGTTCAGTTCCGAGCACGAACTTTTTCGCGACAGCGTGCGAACGTTCCTCGAAAAAGAGGCGGTGCCGTTTCATGGGCAATGGGAAAAACAGGGCTACATCGACCGTAAACTCTGGAACAAGGCAGGGGAGGCGGGGATGTTGTGTTCGCACCTGCCGGAAGCATACGGCGGGCTTGGGGCGGACTTTCTTTACAGCGCGGTGGTGATCGAAGAGGTCGGTCGTCTTGGCCTGACCGGCATCGGTTTTTCCCTGCATTCGGACATTGTTGCGCCTTACATCCTGCATTACGGCAGTGAAGCGCTGAAACACAAATACCTGCCAAAACTGGTCTCCGGCGAAATGGTCACCGCGATTGCCATGACCGAACCAGGCGCCGGGTCCGACCTGCAAGGGGTGAAAACCACTGCGGTGCTGGATGGCGACGAGTACGTGATCAACGGTTCGAAGACCTTCATCACCAATGGTTTTCTGGCTGACCTGGTGATCGTCGTGGCCAAGACTGATCCGAAAGCGGGCGCGAAGGGCACCAGCCTGTTTCTGGTGGAGGCCGACACCCCAGGCTTCGCCAAGGGCAAGCGTCTGGAAAAAGTCGGCATGAAAGCCCAGGACACCTCGGAGCTGTTCTTCCAGGACGTGCGGGTGCCCAAGGAAAACCTGCTGGGCCAGGCCGGGATGGGCTTTGCTTATCTGATGCAGGAACTGCCGCAAGAGCGACTCACCGTGGCCATCGGCGGGCTGGCGTCGGCTGAAGCGGCGCTGCAATGGACGCTGGAATACACCCGTGAGCGCAAGGCGTTCGGCCAGGCCATCGCGGATTTCCAGAACACTCGCTTCAAACTGGCGGAGATGGCGACCGAGATTCAGATTGGCCGGGTCTTCGTCGATCGGTGCCTGGAGCTGCACCTGGAAGGCAAGCTCGACGTGCCGACGGCGGCGATGGCCAAGTACTGGGGCACGGACCTGCAATGCAAGGTGCTCGACGAATGCGTGCAGTTGCATGGCGGCTACGGGTTCATGTGGGAATACCCGGTGGCCCGGGCGTGGGCGGATGCGCGGGTGCAGCGGATCTATGCTGGCACCAATGAGATCATGAAGGAGATTATTGCGCGGTCGCTTTGACGCTGTTGTGAGTTCAGTATCGCCATCGCGGGCAAGCCCGCTCCCACAAGGAATGCGCTGCACCTGTGGGAGCGGGCTTGCCCGCGATTGGATCTAAAGATCAATCAAGGTGCAGGGTTCGGATGATCCTTGTGGATCGCCTCAATCCCTTCCAGCACTTCATCCGACAGCTTCAGGTCGAAGCTGGCAATGTTGCTCTCCAGTTGCTCCATCGTGGTCGCGCCGATGATGTTGCTGGTCACGAATGGCTGCTGTGTGACGAACGCCAATGCCATCTGCGCCGGGTCCAGGCCATGCTCACGAGCCAGTGCCACATAACGGCTGCACGCGGCTTCCGACTGCGGGTTGAAATAGCGACTGAAGCGGCTGTAGAGGCTCAAGCGGCCTTTGGGCGGACGCGCGCCACCTTCGTACTTGCCCGACAGGAAACCGAACGCCAGCGGCGAATAGGCGAGCAAGCCGCACTGTTCGCGGATGGCGATTTCCGCCAGGCCGACTTCGAAGCTGCGGTTGAGCAGGTTGTAAGGGTTCTGGATCGACACCGCGCGCGGCCAGCCACGGGCTTCGGCCAGCGCCAGGAAGCGCATGGTGCCCCACGGTGTTTCGTTGGACAGGCCGATGTGGCGGATCTTGCCGGCCTTGACCTGTTCGTCCAGTGCTTCGAGGGTGTCCTCCAGCGGAGTCAGGTTGGCTTCGGTCTTGTGTTTGTAGCCCAGCTGACCAAAAAAGTTGGTGCTGCGCTCAGGCCAGTGCAATTGATACAGGTCGATGTAGTCGGTCTGCAGGCGCTTGAGGCTCGCATCCACGGCTTCGGTGATGTGCTGGCGGTTATGCCGCAGGTTTTTGTCGCGGATGTAATCGATGGTGTTGCCGGGGCCGGCGATCTTGCTGGCGAGGATCCAGTCGGCGCGATCGCCGCGACTTTTGAAGTAATTGCCGATGTAGCGTTCGGTGGTGGCGTAGGTATCGGCCTTTGGCGGCACCGGGTACATCTCGGCGGTATCGATGAAATTGATCCCGGCGCTTTTGGCCCGTTCAATCTGGGCGAAGGCTTCAGCCTCGCTGTTTTGCTCGCCCCAGGTCATGGTTCCGAGGCAGATTGCACTCACGTTCAGATCGGTTCGGCCTAGCTGGCGATAGTCCATCGGGTGCTCCTTTGGCAAAACAATCATAAAAGCAGGTTGAATTATTTTTCGCAATCTGCATAATTGCGCACCTCTTTCTGCAGTGGAAGTGATGCGCCGCCGCCGAAGAATCTTGCCGTTGAACGGACGCGCCGACCCGAGCCCCCGAAAGCGTCTGTATCCGGCTGCCTTTGACTTGTCAAAGTACGCACTATTCAGTAAGATCCGCCGTCTAATTTACAGGGCGGCCCCTGAGGCTATAAAGAATGAAAACTTTTACTGCTAAACCGGAAACAGTACAGCGCGACTGGTTTGTCGTCGACGCTGCAGGTCAGACCCTGGGTCGTCTGGCCACCGAAATCGCGAGCCGTCTGCGTGGCAAGCATAAAGCTGAGTACACTCCTCACGTTGACACCGGTGATTACATCGTCGTTATCAATGCCGAGCAGATTCGTGTAACCGGTGCTAAAACCACCGACAAAATCTACTACTCCCACTCCGGTTTCCCGGGCGGCATCAAGTCGATCAACTTCGAAAAGCTGATCGCTAAAGCCCCTGAGCGCGTGATCGAGACCGCGGTCAAAGGCATGCTGCCTAAGAACCCGCTGGGTCGCGACATGTATCGTAAGCTGAAAGTCTATGCGGGCGCTGTACACCCTCATACTGCTCAGCAGCCCCAAGAACTGAAGTTTTAACGGAATAGTTCATTATGTCGGCGACTCAAAATTACGGCACTGGCCGTCGCAAGACCGCAACCGCACGCGTTTTCCTGCGTCCGGGTACTGGTAACATCTCCATCAACAACCGTTCGCTGGATAATTTCTTCGGCCGCGAAACTGCCCGCATGGTAGTTCGTCAGCCGCTGGAATTGACTGAGACTGTCGAGAAATTCGACATCTACGTCACCGTGATCGGCGGTGGTGTAAGTGGTCAAGCTGGCGCAATCCGCCACGGTATCACTCGCGCACTGATGCAGTACGACGAAACCCTGCGTGGCGCTCTGCGCAAAGCTGGCTTCGTTACTCGCGATGCTCGTGAAGTTGAACGTAAGAAAGTTGGTCTGCGTAAAGCGCGTAAGCGTCCGCAGTACTCGAAGCGTTAATTCGCTTTCGCGTTCAAAAAGAACGCCCAGTTTCCTCGCGAAGCTGGGCGTTTTTTTATGGGCGCGATTTATCAAAGAATTGCGCTGTGACAACTTGCCACATCCGTAGAGCCCCTATACTGCAAGGCTTGGCAGTGGAGCCCCTCGGTAATTACCTTGTCAGAATTGGGGCTTTTCATTACCATTCGGCAAAATTTTTATAAGTGCATAGATTTACTTAGTAGATGCCTGATTTAACAGGCCACAAAGCTGATGGGAGAGGACTGAATGAGCAATGACGGCGTGAATGCAGGCCGGCGTCGCTTCTTGGTAGCAGCCACATCCGTGGTGGGTGCTGCAGGAGCGGTGGGGGCTGCGGTCCCGTTCGTGGGGTCATGGTTTCCCAGTGCCAAGGCGAAAGCCGCAGGTGCACCGGTGAAAGTAAATGTCAGCAAAATCGAGCCAGGCCAGCAGATGATTGCTGAGTGGCGAGGCCAGCCGGTATTTATCGTCCGCCGTACTGCGGAAATCCTGGGGAATCTGAAAAAGATCGAGGGCCAGCTATCTGACCCAACCTCCAAGAACTCGACACAACCGACCTATGTCGACCCGGAAACGCGTTCGATCAAGCCAGAGGTTCTGCTGCTGATCGGTATCTGTACGCACCTGGGTTGCTCGCCGACCTTCCGTCCAGAAGTGGCGCCTGCGGATCTGGGCAAGGACTGGGTAGGTGGTTATTTCTGCCCTTGCCACGGTTCCCACTACGATCTGGCTGGCCGCGTCTACAAGTCGCAACCTGCGCCTTTGAACCTGCCAGTTCCCCCGCATTCCTATGAGACCGATGACATCATTGTCATTGGCGTCGATACGGAGAAAGCGTGATGAGCAAGTTCATGGATTGGGTTGATGCGCGCTTTCCCGCGACCAAAATGTGGGAAGACCATCTCAGCAAGTACTACGCCCCGAAGAACTTCAACTTCTTCTATTTCTTTGGCTCCCTGGCGCTGCTCGTTCTGGTCAACCAGATCGTTACCGGTGTCTGGCTGACCATGAGTTACACCCCGTCGGCGGAAGAAGCGTTTGCGTCCGTCGAATACATCATGCGCGACGTCGAGTACGGCTCGATCCTGCGTCTGCTGCACTCCACCGGCGCCTCGGCGTTCTTCATCGTGGTCTATCTGCACATGTTCCGTGGCTTGCTCTACGGTTCGTACCAGAAGCCGCGTGAGCTGGTGTGGGTGTTCGGCATGCTGATCTACCTGGCGCTGATGGCTGAAGCCTTCATGGGCTATCTGCTGCCGTGGGGCCAGATGTCCTACTGGGGGGCCCAGGTGATCATCTCGCTGTTCGGTGCGATCCCGGTCATCGGCAACGACCTGACCCAGTGGATCCGTGGTGACTACCTGATTTCCGGTATTACCCTGAACCGCTTCTTCGCCCTGCACGTCGTGGCCTTGCCGATCGTGATCCTCGGTCTGGTGGTGCTGCACGTACTGGCGCTGCACGAAGTCGGTTCGAACAACCCGGACGGCGTGGACATCAAGAAATACAAAGACGAAAACGGCGTACCGCTGGACGGCATTGCCTTCCACCCGTACTACACCGTGAAAGATATCGTCGGCGTAGTGGTGTTCCTGTTCATCTTCTGTTCGATCGTGTTCTTCTTCCCGGAAATGGGCGGTTACTTCCTCGAGAAGCCGAACTTTGAAGTGGCGAATGCCTTCAAGACCCCAGAGCACATCGCTCCGGTCTGGTACTTCACACCGTTCTACGCGATTCTGCGGGCGATTCCGGACAAGCTCCTGGGCGTTATCGCCATGGGCGCGGCCATCGCTGTGCTGTTCGTCCTGCCGTGGCTCGACCGTAGCCCGGTCAAGTCGATGCGCTACAAAGGCTGGTTGAGCAAGATCTGGCTTTGGGTGTTCTGCATCTCGTTCGTGATCCTGGGCGTGTTGGGTGTTCTGGCTCCAACGCCAGGCCGTACGTTGCTGTCGCAGGTATGTACCTTCCTGTACTTCGCCTACTTCATTCTGATGCCGTTCTACACCAGGCTCGAGAAGACCAAACCGGTTCCGGAAAGGGTGACTGGCTGATGAAAAAGCTATTTGCTGTACTGATTCTTGCTGCCATGCCTGTGCTGTCCTTCGCGGCTGAACACGGTGGTCCCGAACTGGAAAAGGTCGACATCGACGTTTCCGACAAAGCGGCCATGCAGGATGGTGCGCGTACGTTCGCCAACTACTGCATGGGTTGCCACAGCGCCAAGTTCCAGCGTTACGAGCGTGTGGCCGATGACCTGGGCATTCCTCATGACCTGATGCTCTCGAAGCTGGTGTTCACGGGCGCCAAGATCGGCGACCACATGAGCATCGGCATGCAACCGGCTGACGCCAAGACCTGGTTCGGTGCGGCGCCGCCCGACCTGACCCTGGTTGCCCGCGTGCGGGGTACTGACTGGCTCTACGGTTACCTGAAATCTTTCTACGAAGACCCGTCGCGTCCTTGGGGCGTGAACAACAAGGTGTTCCCGAACGTGGGCATGCCTAACGTGCTGGTGGGCCTGCAAGGTCGCCAGGTCATCGGTTGCAAACAGGTCCAGGTCGTCGAAGACGGCAAGAAGCAATATGATCCGCTGACCGGTACCGCGCTGACTCATGAAGCGTGCGATCAGATGACCATTGTGCCGAAGAGCGGAACCCTGACCGAAGAGCAGTTCGATGAGAAGGTCAAGAATCTGGTAACCTTCCTCGCTTACTCGGCTAACCCGGTTAAGCTGCAACATCAGCGCATCGGTACTTACGTCTTGCTGTACCTGGCGTTCTTCTTCGTATTCGCCTATTTGCTCAAGCGCGAATACTGGAAAGATGTGCACTGATAGAGCTTCAAGCAATTGCTGTTAATCGCGCGCGCCCAAGGGCGTCTCTGAAGGTGTAACGAGCCTGGTGATCCAGGCGTTACGGGAGGCGCCCTCTGGGCGCGTGCGTTTTTCCGCTTCCGATAATTTCAACAAGCGAGGAGGACCGCCATGGGCGTGACCAATCGGTTGGCCTGTTACTCCGACCCCGCCGACCACTATTCCCACCGAGTGCGCATCGTACTTGCAGAGAAGGGTGTCAGCGCTGAGATCATTTACGTGGAAGCTGGTCGCCAGCCGCCTAAACTGATTGAAGTGAACCCTTACGGCAGCTTGCCCACCCTGGTCGATCGTGACCTGGCGTTGTGGGAGTCGACCGTGGTGATGGAATATCTGGATGAGCGTTACCCGCACCCGCCTTTACTGCCGGTTTATCCCGTGGCGCGTGCCAACAGCCGTCTGCTGATTCATCGTATTCAGCGTGACTGGTGTGGCCTTGTGGATCTGATCCTGGATTCCCGGTCCAAGGAAGCAGCCCGCGTGGTGGCTCGTAAAGAGCTGCGCGAAAGCCTGACCGGTGTGTCGCCGTTGTTCGCCGACAAGCCGTTTTTCCTCAGTGAGGAACAAAGTCTGGTGGATTGCTGCCTATTGCCCATACTCTGGCGATTGCCGATTCTGGGTATAGAACTGCCGCGGCCAGCCAAGCCGCTGCTTGATTATATGGAGCGCTCGTTTGCGCGTGAGGCTTTCCAGGCGAGTCTGTCTGGTGTCGAACGCGATATGCGCTAAGGCTTAAGGAGCCGCTATGAACTCCAGTCGACCTTATCTGGTCCGCGCGCTCTACGAGTGGATTGTGGACAACGATTGCACCCCGCACATGCTGGTCAATTCCGAGTATCCGTCGGTGCAGGTGCCTCAGGGTTTTGCCAGTGACGGACAGATTGTCCTGAACGTATCGCCGGCAGCCGTGCGCCATATGCACATGGACAACGAAGCGGTCAGCTTCGAAGGGCGCTTCGGTGGCGTGCCGCACACGCTGTACGTGCCTATCGCATCGATCCTGGGCATTTACGCCCGGGAGAACGGTCAGGGCATGGTGTTTGATCTGGAATCGCCCATGGAAGACGAGGAAGAGATCGAGCCGGATGACGATATCCCGCCACCCGACAGCGAGCCGCCGCGGCCTAGCGGTCGACCGAGTTTGAAGGTGGTGAAGTAATAAAAAAGGCGATCCGAAAGGATCGCCTTTTTTATTACTGTAGGAGCACGGCTTGCCGGCGAAGGCGATCTCAGGTGCGCCATCGCCAGCAAGCTGTGCTCCTACAGGACGATGGTGATCCCGAGATCGCCATCCACGGCACGGACTTGTCAGTCGATGTACTCGAACAGTTTCACAATCTTCTGCACGCCGGATACACCTTGCACCAGGTTGGTCGCCTGGGCAGCTTCCTGTTTGGTCAGCAGGCCCAGCAGGTAGACGATGCCGTTCTCGGTCACCACCTTGATGCGCGAGCCCGGGATGTTCGGGTCGGTGAGCATCTGGGTCTTGATCTTGGAGGTCAGCCAGGTGTCGTTCTGGCGCGCAAGGAAGCCGGAAGGGGGCAGCACTTGCAGTTCGTTGTGCACCGTCTTCACCCGCTGAACCGCAGCGGCGGCTTGTTCAGCCTTGGCCTTGAGGTCGGCGCGCGGGGTTTGCCCGGCGAGCAGCACAACGCCGTTGAAGCTGGTGACGACGATGTGCGAGTCGTTGTCCAGGGCCGGGTCGGCCTTGGCGATGTTCACACCAACCTTGGTGTCGATCAGGGAGTCGTCGATCTTGCTGCCGAAGGTGCGGGTGCCGCGGTCATCTTCAATCGGCGCTTCACGGCTGGCGTTAACCACCGAGGTGCAGCCGCTGATGCCGACGAGGCACAGGGTCAAGGCCAGTAGGCCTAGGCGATTAGGGGTCATTCTTCACTCCCGAACAGTTGGCTGTCGATCAAGTCGCAAAGGCAGTGGATCGCCAGCAGGTGGACTTCCTGAATACGTGCAGTGACGTTGGCCGGTACGCGAATTTCGACGTCCTCGGGCAAAAGCAGTGACGCCATGCCGCCGCCGTCACGACCCGTCAATGCTACGACAATCATTTCGCGATCATGTGCGGCCTGGATCGCTTGAATTATGTTTGCCGAGTTGCCGCTGGTGGAAATGGCCAGCAGTACGTCACCCGGCTGGCCAAGGGCGCGGATCTGTTTGGAGAAGATTTCGTTGTAGCTGTAGTCGTTGGCGATCGAGGTGATCGTCGAGCTGTCGGTGGTCAGCGCTATGGCTGGCAGGCTCGGGCGTTCGCGTTCGAAGCGGTTAAGCAGCTCGGACGAAAAGTGCTGGGCATCGCCGGCAGAACCGCCGTTGCCGCAGGAGAGCATTTTGCCTTCGTTGAGCAAGGCGTTGACCATGACCTGGCTGGCTTGCTCGATGTGCGGTGCAAGTACTTCCATCGCCTGTTGCTTGGTGTCGATACTGGCCTGAAAAAGCTGGCGAATTCGGGATTGCATGTCCATCTGTGTGACCTTAATTAGCGCGGCTACTCGGCACATGAATGTGCAGCCCGCAAAGCAAAGAGCAAAAGTGTTGGGTGAAAGTGTCCGGTTCGGGACGTGCGCGATCAGCTGTCGAAGGCATTCTGCAACCAGTTCAACTGATCGAGGTTGCTGTCGATGGCAACCACGTCGAAACGGCAAGGGGAATTGGCCCAACGCGACTCGCGCTGAAGAAAATACTGCGCGGCAAAAATCAGTTTCTGCCGTTTGCGCTCATCGATGCTATCGAGCGCGCCACCCCATTGAGTGTTTTTTCTGTAGCGAACTTCAACGAATACTACTGTATCGCCATCAAGCATGACCAGATCAAGCTCGCCGCGTTTACACAACCAGTTCTGCGCCAGCAGGCGCAGACCTTGTTGTTGCAGATGCTCGAGCGCATGCCGCTCGGCATCTTTACCGCTTTGCTGGCGTGACCTGTCGGGCATCAGCGCGCGGTGTCCGGCAGGCGTTGAACCTGGCCGTTGACGAACTGTGCCCACGGCAACTGACGCACGACGCGCTGGTTCGGCGTCATGCCCAGGCTGCCCGATTGACCTTCGATGCGGCTGTCCGGCAAGGCTTTGAGTTGGCCCAGGCGTGGCGCCAGGCGATAGGCATCAACACCCATCGCGTAGAGGCGGCCGAGGCTGCCACCGGCCTGTGGCCATTGTGCGGTGACCTGTTTGCGCAGTGGATCATTGGCATCCAGCAACCATGGGGTTTCGCAGAAGCGAATGCCGTTCATGTCGTTGTACTGGTTCACGTCGCCGCTGGCGCTGAACACGTGGGACGTGGCGTACACCGGCACGTCACCCGCGTATTGGAAGTTCAAGGTCGGCTTGATCTGCTGGGCCTGCTGAGGTGTGGCGGCCAGGAAGATGAACTCGATGTCCTGGCGACGCGAAGGCTGGGCCGCTACCTGCCCACCCACGGTGCTTTGCAGGCTCTTGGCGCGGCCTTCGCTCTGGCGCAGCTGGAACATGTCGGCAATCTGCTGGGCCAGTTGCACGGGTTGGTCGACGCGTTCGGTGGCGACAATGCTGCCACCGTTGGCTTGCCAATCCTGGCTGAACGCCTTGAGAACACGATCGCCCCATTCACCTTTCGGCACCATGATTGCGGCGCGATGCAGGCCATCGGCGCGAGCGCGACGGGACACTTCGCGGGCTTCGTCTTCAGCGGCAAGGCCGAACTGGAACAGTTGGGCCGGACCTTGTTCGCCTTCGCTGTAGTTCAACGCCAGGGTAGTGATCGGCAGTTGCGGGCGAGTGCTGAGCTGTTTGACCAGCGGCTTCTCCAGCGGGCCGACCACCAATTGCACGCCGTCGGCCTGGGCCTTGCGGTAGAACTCGTCCATCGATGTCAGCCTGGAGCTGTCATAGAACTCGATGGCGGGCGGCTTCTGCCCGGCTTGTTGGGCCTGGTAATGAGCGGCCATGAAACCTTCACGCAGGGCTTTACCCACCGAGGCCAGCGGACCGTCTTGCGGCAGCAGCAGGGCGATTTTGCCCAAGGGCTGGCTGGCCAGTTCCTTGAGCTTGGTCAATGGCAGCGGCAATTGAATGGCGGCCGGGTGCTTTGGATTCTGTTCGCGCCAGGTATCGATCGCGGCTTGTTGCTGTTCCACGGTGCCGGCAGATTTCACGGCCAGCGCCAGGCCCATCCAGCCGCCAAGGTCATCGTTGGTGGTCGGTTGCAGTTGATCGGTCGGCAGCGAAGCGATCAGGGTCCAGATCGCTTCGTGGTTTTTGCTGGCGGCTTCGCCTTCGAGCATCGGCGCAATAAAAATCCGCTCGCGTGCGGCGGCCAGGGTCTGGCCGTCAGCTTCAAGGGCGCGGGCGTGTACGGTGCCGGTGCGCACCTGTTGCTCGACGGGCAGTTCGCCCAGGCGTTGCAGGCTCGGATGGCTCAAGGCCGTGAGCGCCGCCTTGGGCTGATTGCGGGTCATGGCCAGTTCAGCTGCCAGGGTGCTGGCGAAGACCTGCGGGCCAGGCTTGAGTGTTTCGACTGGCACTTGTTGCAGGATCTGCGCGGACTGGCCGGCATTCCCCTGACGATAGGCCAGGTCTGCCGCGCTCAGGCGCAACAGGGCCGCGTCTTCCGGCGTTTTGCTTTTGGCGGCCTGGTCGAGCAGTTGCTCGATACTGGCATCCGGGGTGCGTGGAAGTTCGCCAAGGCTGGAAGAGGGCGAGCTGGCGCAAGCCGCCAGCAAGGCAGCGAGGCAGAGGGCAGTGAACAGCCGCAGGCAAGCGATCATGTAGTGTTCCTGATACTCGATCAAATTAGCGTGGAATTGTACCCAAGCACTGGCCGGGGCGCGATGTTACTGGCGTGAATCGATCAATTTAGCTCGTGCAAATGTTGCAGCGCTGCACAATAGGCTGTGAAACCAAGGGTTGCTTGCGCGTATCGCGAACGTCGCTACGCGCTACAATGGCGACTTTTACCGATCATGAGGTGTGCGCTTTGACTGCTCCAGGTGCTTTGAATTCCGCTGCTGGCTCGCTTTATGTGGTGGCGACGCCCATTGGCAACCTGGACGACATCAGTGCGCGTGCCCTGAAAATCCTGCGTGAGGTGGCGTTGATCGCCGCCGAAGACACCCGCCATTCCCAGCGGTTGATGCAGCATTTCGGCATTCCCACGCCGTTGGCGGCCTGTCATGAACACAACGAGCGGGATGAAGGTAGCCGTTTTATCACCCGTTTGCTGGCGGGTGATGATGTGGCGCTGATCTCCGACGCCGGGACACCGCTGATTTCCGATCCGGGTTATCACCTGGTGCGTCAGGCCCGTGCAGCGGGCATCAACGTGGTGCCGGTTCCGGGTGCCTGCGCATTGATCGCGGCGTTGTCGGCGGCGGGTCTGCCGTCGGACCGTTTTATCTTCGAAGGTTTTCTGCCGGCCAAGGCGGTAGGGCGGCGCGCACGTCTGGAGCTGGTCAAGGAAGAGCCGCGCACACTGATTTTCTATGAGGCCCCGCACCGCATCCTTGAATGCCTGCAAGACATGGAACTGGTCTTCGGCGGCGAACGTCCGGCGCTGCTTGCGCGTGAAATCACCAAAACCTTCGAAACCCTCAAGGGATTGCCGTTGGCCGAACTGCGCGCGTTCGTCGAGTCGGACAGCAATCAGCAGCGCGGCGAATGCGTGGTGTTGGTCGCGGGCTGGTCTGCCCCCGAGACCGAGGACGCGGTCAGCAGTGAGGCGATGCGCATTTTGAACCTGTTGCTTGAAGAGATGCCGCTCAAGCGTGCGGCCGCGTTGGCCGCGCAAATTACCGGGGAGCGTAAGAATGTGCTCTATCAGGTCGCGCTGGATCAACAGAAAGGCGACTAAAAACCGACGCACAGGCGCGGCTGAAGGCGTTTAGCGCTTGTTCTTCGGCCGCTCTGCCGTTAACCTTCGCGGCGGAGAGTCGATCGGACAGTCGCTGCCCTCTATGAAAATTAGGGGGGGGAGGAAAGTCCGGGCTCCATAGGGCGAAGTGCCAGGTAATGCCTGGGAGGCGTGAGCCTACGGAAAGTGCCACAGAAAATAACCGCCTAAGCGCTTCGGCGCCGGTAAGGGTGAAAAGGTGCGGTAAGAGCGCACCGCACGTCTGGCAACAGTTCGTGGCTAGGTAAACCCCACTTGGAGCAAGACCAAATAGGGTCCCAAGGCGTGGCCCGCGCTGGGACCGGGTAGGTTGCTAAAGATGTCCAGTGATGGCCATCGTAGACGAATGACTGTTCAAGACAGAACCCGGCTTACAGATCGACTCTCCACCTTTTTCTATCCCTCTGCTTTAATCATGAGCAGGGCGTTGGCAGTAACAAATTCCCTCCTTGTACAATGATTGGCAGAAGGGTTGTGTGATATCGATTGGCCTGCTCTGGGAGCGACAAAACTACAGTCCCGTGGCATCGATTTCCGTCCTTGCACAATCCATCGCAGAACCCCATTTGTAATACCAAAAAAATCTTACTCTTAACAAACTACTTTAACTTCTGAACGCAGCCTTCTGTGCTGATTCAAGTTATCGGGCAAATTCATTCGTCGAATTCTCGTTACCCCTCCTTTTGCACTCCTAAATCTCAGTTCTGTAAGGGTTTTCCTTGAATGCGCGCCTTGACGGTGCGGTAGCCGCATTCCTATAGTGTGCGCAAGTGGCGGAAAGTGGCATGAAGTGGGTTTTTTGAGCTCAAAACGCTAAAATTTGGAGAAACGCAGACGTGTTTCGCGGAGCTAACGCTATCAGTCTCGACGCAAAAGGCCGTCTCGCCATGCCGAGCCGGTACCGTGACGAGCTCGTTTCGCGTAGTTCCGGTCAGCTGATCGTCACAATCGATGCCGTTGATCCGTGTTTGTGTGTTTACCCCCTCGATGAGTGGGAAATTATTGAAACCAAACTGCGCGCACTGCCTTCGCTTCGCGAAGAGAACCGCCGCCTGCAACGTTTATTGATTGGTAATGCCGTCGACCTCGAGCTCGATGGCAGTGGTCGTTTTCTGGTTCCGCCGCGTCTGCGCGAATATGCCAAGTTGGATAAGCGCGCGATGTTGGTAGGCCAACTGAACAAGTTCCAATTGTGGGACGAGGATGCCTGGGATGCGGTTTCTGCTGCTGACCTGGCTGCTATTCAACAACCGGGCGCGATGCCTGATGAACTGCGTGATTTGATCCTGTGACTATTGATAGCGGCTTTAACCACATCACCGTACTGCTCGACGAAGCCGTAGAGGCTCTCGCCGTACGTCCTGATGGCTGCTATCTGGACGGTACGTTCGGGCGTGGCGGCCACAGCCGGTTGATCCTCAGCCAGCTCGGCCCCGAGGGTCGGGTGCTCGGATTTGACAAGGATCCTCAAGCGATTGCCACCGGGCAAGCGCTGGCGGCCGAAGACGGCCGCTTTGTCGTTGTGCAGCGCAGCTTTGCCGAGCTCGGTTCTGAAGTCGCCGAACGCGGCCTGGCCGGCAAGGTCAGCGGTGTTCTGCTCGACCTGGGCGTGTCCTCGCCACAGCTCGACGACCCTGAGCGCGGTTTCAGTTTCCTCAACGATGGCCCGCTGGACATGCGCATGGACCCGTCCCGCGGGATCAGCGCTGCCGAATTCGTCAACACCGCCCCGGTCGAAGAAATTGCCCGGGTGTTCAAGGAATACGGCGAAGAACGTTTCTCCGGTCGCATGGCCCGTGCCGTGGCCGAGCGTCGCGACATCAAGCCTTTTGAACGCACTGGCGACCTGGCTGAAGTCCTGAAAGTCGCCAACCCGGCGTGGGAGAAGGGCAAGAACCCGGCGACCCGCGCGTTCCAGGGCCTGCGTATCCACGTCAACAACGAGCTGGGCGATCTGGAAGCCGGCCTCGAAGCCGCACTGGCCTGCCTGGAAATCGGTGGCCGCCTGGTGGTCATCAGTTTCCATTCGCTGGAAGACCGTATCGTCAAACTGTTCATGCGCAAACTGGTCAAGGGTGAAGCCGACAACTTGCCGCGCAATCTGCCGGTGCGTCACGTCGCCTTCGAACCCATCATCAAAATCCATGGCAAAGCGCAGTCCGCCTCCGAGGCCGAACTCAAAGCCAACCCACGTTCCCGGAGCGCCGTCATGCGCGTCGCGGAGAAGCTGCGGTGAGCAAGCTTTTCGCCAAGCCACTTCCCGGCGGAAGCTTTTTCATGCTGCTGCTGTTTGTGGGCGTGCTCGTGTCGGCCATCGGCGTGTCCTACAGCGCTCACTGGAACCGTCAACTGTTGAACACGCTGTACAACGAGTTGAGCGTGCGCGACAAAGCGCAGGCGGAATGGGGCCGGTTGATTCTCGAACAGAGCACCTGGACCGCCCACAGCCGTATCGAAGTCCTGGCGACCGAGCAACTGAAGATGCGCATTCCTGGCGCCGCTGAAGTGCAGATGGTGGCGCCATGATGAAACTCGAAGGCGCACTCTTTCCATGGCGGTTTCGCCTGGTGCTGGGTTTGCTCGGCGTCATGGTCGCGGCCATCACCTGGCGCATCATTGACCTGCAAGTCGTTGACCGTGCCTTCCTCAAGGGGCAGGGCGATGCGCGCAGCGTTCGTCATATTCCGATTCCGGCGCACCGTGGTCTGATCACCGACCGTAACGGCGAGCCGTTGGCCGTGAGTACCCCGGTCACTACCCTGTGGGCCAACGCCAAGGAAATGCAGCTGGCCAAAGAAAAATGGCCAGCACTGGCGGCGGCGCTGGGTCAAGACCCTAAAGCCCTGGCCGAACGTCTCGAAGCCCAGGCCAATAAAGAATTCATCTATCTGGTGCGCGGGCTGACGCCTGAGCAAGGCCAGTCGGTGCTCGACCTGAAAGTTCCGGGCGTCTACGGCATCGAAGAGTTCCGCCGTTTCTACCCGGCCGGTGAAGTCACCGCGCACATGGTCGGATTTACCGACATCGATGACCACGGTCGTGAAGGGGTCGAGCTGGCCTATGACGAATGGCTCGCCGGCGTGCCCGGCAAGCGACAGGTCATCAAGGATCGGCGTGGCCGACTTATCAAGGATGTCCAGGTCACCAAAAACGCCAAGGCCGGCAAGCCCTTGGCGTTGTCCATTGACCTGCGCCTGCAATACCTGGCCAACCGCGAACTGCGTAACGCGATCATCGAGAACGGCGCCAAGGCCGGCAGCCTGGTGATCATGGACGTCAAGACTGGCGAGATTCTGGCCATGGTCAACCAGCCGACCTACAACCCGAACAACCGTCGCAACCTGCAACCGGCGATGATGCGCAACCGCGCGATGATCGACGTGTTCGAGCCGGGTTCGACCATGAAAGCCATTTCCATGAGCGCCGCGATTGAAACCGGGCGCTGGAAGCCGAGCGATACCGTCGAGGTATACCCGGGCACCTTGCAGATTGGTAAATACACCATCAAGGACGTCTCCAAGTCCGAAGGCCCGGTGCTCGACCTGACCGGCATTCTGATCAACTCCAGTAACGTTGGCATGAGTAAGGTCGCGTTCGATATCGGCGGCGAAACGATTTTCCGCCTGGCGCAGAAAGTCGGCCTCGGCCAGGACACCGGCCTCGGCTTCCCGGGCGAGCGCGTCGGCAACCTGCCAAACTACCGCGAATGGCGCAAGGCTGAAACCGCCACGCTGTCCTACGGCTACGGTATTTCCGTGACCGCGATCCAGCTGGTCCACGCCTTCTCGGCCCTGGCCAACAACGGTCGCCTCGCACCGCTGACCCTGATCAAAACCGACAAGCCGGCGCAAACCACCCAGGTGCTGCCGGAAGCTGTCGCGAAAACCATGCAAGGCATGCTGACCCAAGTGATCGAGGCCCCGCGCGGTGTATTCCGTGCGCAGGTGCCGGCGTATCACGTGGCCGGCAAGTCGGGTACCGCGCGTAAGACGTCGGTGGGCACCAAAGGCTACGCCGAGAATTCCTACCGCTCGCTGTTCGCCGGTTTCGGGCCGATGAGCGATCCGCGATACGCGATCGTGGTGGTGATCGATGAACCGACCAAAGCCGGCTACTTCGGTGGTCTGGTATCGGCGCCGGTGTTCAGCAAAGTGATGTCCGGGACGTTGCGCCTGATGAACATCACCCCGGACAACTTGCCGCCTACCCAACAAGCAAATGCCACACCGGTCGTTCCGCTGAAAGCCAATGGAGGGCGCGGCTGATGTCTCTGAGTCTGAACAAGATTTTCGCCCACGCCGGTCGCGATCTATTGATCCGCGAGCTGGCTCTGGACAGCCGCAACGTGCGGGCTGGCGATCTTTTTCTCGCCGTTCCTGGGGGCAAGTTCGACGGTCGGGCGCACATCGCCGACGCCTTGCAGCGCGGCGCAGCTGCCGTGGCTTATGAAGTCGAAGGCGCCACCGTGCTGCCGATCACCGATGTGCCGTTGATTCCGGTCAAAGGCCTGGCGGCGCAGCTGTCGGACATCGCCGGGCGTTTTTACGGTGACCCGAGCCGCCATCTGAACCTGATCGGCGTGACCGGCACCAATGGCAAAACCAGCGTGACCCAGTTGGTCGCCCAAGCCCTCGATTTGCTCGGCCAGCATTGCGGCATCGTCGGCACCCTGGGCACCGGCTTCTATGGCGCGCTGGAAAGCGGCCTGCACACCACGCCGAACCCGATCGCCGTGCAAGCGACCCTCGCCGACCTGAAAAAGGCCGGCGCCAAAGCCGTGGCCATGGAAGTCTCGTCCCATGGTCTGGATCAGGGGCGCGTCACTGCGCTGGCGTTCAAAGTGGCGGTGATGACCAACCTGTCCCGCGATCACCTGGATTACCACGGCACCATGCAGGCCTACGGCGAAGCCAAGGCCAAGCTGTTTGCCTGGAACGATTTGAAATGCCGGGTGGTTAACCTCGACGACGATTTCGGCCGGCAACTGGCCGCCGAAAAACGCGAATCGCGGTTGATCACCTACAGCCTCGAAGATTCGAGCGCCTACCTGTATTGCCGGGAAGCGCAGTTCGACGACGAAGGCGTGCGCGCCACGTTGGTCACGCCTCAGGGTCAGCACCACTTGCGCAGCACCTTGCTCGGTCGCTTCAACCTGAGCAACGTCCTGGCCGCGGTCGGCGCCTTGCTCGGCCTGGACTACGCGCTGGACGAAATCCTCAAGGTCCTGCCAAAACTCGAAGGCCCGGCCGGGCGCATGCAGCGTCTGGGCGGCGGCACTCAGCCGTTGGTGGTGGTCGATTACGCCCACACCCCGGATGCGCTGGAAAAAGTCTTGATGGCCCTGCGTCCTCACGCCAAAGACCGCTTGCTGTGCCTGTTCGGTTGCGGCGGTGATCGCGATCGCGGCAAGCGTCCGCTGATGGCGGAAGTGGTCGAGCGGTTGGCCGACGGCGTGCTGGTCACCGACGACAATCCGCGCACTGAAGACCCAGCGGTGATTTTCGATGACATCCGCGCCGGTTTCACGGCGGTGGATAAAGTCACCTTCGTCGCGGGTCGTGGCCAGGCGATTGCCCAATTGATCGCCAGCGCTTCGGCGGATGACGTGATCGTCCTGGCCGGTAAAGGTCACGAGGACTATCAGGAAATCAATGGCCAGCGTCACGCGTTTTCCGATCTGGTCGAGGCCGATCACGCCCTGACCGCGTGGGAGGTGGCCCATGCTTAAAGCCTTGAAACTGAGCGAACTGACCGGCGCCCTGAATGCCCGTCTGCTGACCGCCGATGCCACGTTCAACGGCGTCAGTATCGACAGCCGTGCGATCACACCGGGCCAGCTGTTCATTGCCCTGACCGGTCCGCGCTTCGATGGTCATGACTATCTCAATGACGTCGCCGCCAAAGGCGCCGTCGCGGCGTTGGTCGAGCGCGAAGTCGCCGACAGCTCGCTGCCGCAATTGCTGGTAAAAGATACGCGTCACGCGCTCGGTCAACTCGGCGCGCTGAACCGTGCCGCCTACACCCATCCGGTGGCGGCCATCACGGGCTCCAGCGGCAAGACCACGGTCAAGGAAATGCTCGCGAGCATCCTGCGCACCCGCGGTCCGGTGCTGGCCACCCGTGGCAACCTGAACAACGACCTCGGCGTTCCGCTGACCCTGCTTGAGCTGGCACCGGAACATACCGCTGCCGTGATCGAACTCGGTGCCTCGCGGCTTGGCGAAATTGCCTACACCGTCGGCATGACCAAGCCTCACGTGGCCATCCTCAACAATGCCGGGACCGCCCACGTCGGCGAGTTCGGCGGGCCGGAAAAAATCGTTGAAGCCAAGGGCGAGATCATTGAAGGGCTGGCGGCCGATGGCGTCGCCGTGCTCAATCTTGACGACAAGGCCTTTCAAATCTGGAAGACCCGCGCCGGCGAGCGCAAGGTGCTGACGTTTGCCCTGAGCAACCTCAGCGCCGATTTCTACGCCAGTGACCTGGATCGCGATGCGCGCGGTTGCCCGGCATTCAACCTGCACAGTCCTGAAGGTGTGGAACGGGTTCAACTGAACCTGCTCGGCACGCATAACGTTGCCAATGCCTTGGCCGCTGCGGCCGCCGCGCATGCACTGGGCGTGTCGCTGTTCGGCATCGTCACCGGCCTCGGCGCGGTGCAACCGGTCAAGGGGCGCACCGTCGCGCAACTGGCCAGCAATGGCATGCGCGTCATTGATGACACTTACAACGCGAACCCCACCTCTATGTGCGCCGCCGTTGATATACTCGCCGGCTTTTCCGGCCGCACCGTCCTGGTGCTCGGGGATATCGGCGAGTTGGGCGATTGGGCGGAGCAGGGGCACCGCGACGTGGGCGCCTATGCCCGTGGCAAGGTTTGCGCACTGTATGCCGTCGGGCCAAATATGCTTCACGCCGTAAACGCTTTTGGCGAACAGGCTTATCACTTCACCACTCAGGCTGAACTGATCAAGGCCCTTGGCGCCGAGCAAGACACAAACACCACCATTTTGATCAAGGGCTCGCGCAGCGCTGCGATGGAAAACATCGTCGCCGCTTTGTGCGGGACCAGCCTGGAGAAACATTAATGCTGCTGCTGTTAGCGGAGTATCTACAACAGTTCTACAAAGGCTTCGCGGTCTTCCAGTACCTGACCCTGCGCGGGATCCTCGGTGTGCTGACCGCGCTGGTTTTGTCGCTGTGCTATGGCCCGTGGATGATCCGTACTCTGCAAAACCGTCAGATTGGTCAATCGGTTCGCAACGACGGTCCACAATCGCACCTGTCCAAGTCGGGCACGCCAACCATGGGTGGCGCGCTGATTCTTTCGTCCATCGGCGTCAGCACCTTGCTCTGGGCTGACCTGGCCAACCGTTACGTTTGGGTGGTGTTGCTGGTGACGTTGCTGTTTGGCGCCATCGGTTGGGTCGATGACTACCGCAAGGTGATCGAGAAGAATTCCCGTGGCTTGCCGAGCCGCTGGAAGTACTTCTGGCAATCGGTGTTCGGCCTGGGCGCGGCGATCTTCCTTTATATGACTGCCGCCACTCCGGTGGAAACCACGCTGATCCTGCCGATGCTCAAGGACTACAGCATTCCGCTGGGCGCAGGCTTCATTGTCCTGACCTATTTCGTGATTGTCGGCTCGAGCAACGCGGTCAACCTGACCGACGGCCTCGACGGCCTGGCGATCATGCCGACCGTCATGGTGGGCGGCGGGCTGGGGATCTTCTGCTACCTGTCGGGTAACGTGAAATTCGCCGAATACCTGCTGATTCCTTACGTGCCGGGTGCCGGTGAGTTGATCGTGTTCTGTGGCGCGTTGATCGGTGCGGGGCTCGGCTTCCTCTGGTTCAACACGTACCCGGCACAGGTTTTCATGGGTGACGTCGGCGCACTGGCGCTGGGCGCGGCCCTGGGCACCATCGCGGTGATCGTCCGTCAGGAAATCGTCCTGTTCATCATGGGCGGTGTGTTCGTGATGGAGACCCTGTCAGTCGTCATTCAGGTTGCCTCCTTCAAGCTGACCGGTCGCCGCGTGTTCCGCATGGCGCCGATTCACCACCACTTTGAACTCAAGGGCTGGCCCGAGCCACGCGTGATCGTCCGTTTCTGGATCATCACCGTGATTCTGGTATTGGTCGGCCTTGCCACCCTGAAGCTGAGGTAGAACGAGTGTCTCTGATCGCTTCTGACCACTTCCGCATCGTTGTCGGCCTCGGCAAGAGCGGCATGTCCCTGGTTCGCTTCCTGGCGAACCGGGGCACGTCGTTTGCTGTCGCCGATACGCGGGAAAATCCACCGGAACTGGCCACGCTCAAGCGTGACTATCCGCACGTGGAAGTGCGTTGTGGCGAGCTGGACGTCGAATTCCTGTGCCGTGCCGACGAGCTCTACGTGAGCCCCGGCCTGGCACTGGCGACCCCGGCCCTGCAGGCTGCCGCCGCCCGTGGCGTGAAATTGTCCGGCGACATCGAGCTGTTCGCGCGTAACGCGAAGGCGCCGATTGTCGCCATCAGCGGTTCCAACGCAAAAAGCACCGTCACCACCCTGGTTGGCGAGATGGCTGCGGCGGCCGGCAAGCGTGTCGCCGTCGGTGGCAACCTTGGTACCCCGGCGCTGGACCTGCTGAGCGACGACGTCGAGCTGTACGTGATGGAACTGTCGAGCTTCCAGCTCGAAACCACCGATCAACTGAACGCCGAAGTGGCGACCGTGCTCAACGTCAGTGAAGACCACATGGACCGCTACAGCGGTCTGCCGGCCTATCACTTGGCCAAGCACCGGATCTTCCGTGGCGCCAAACAGTTTGTGGTCAACCGTCAGGACGCCTTGAGCCGTCCGCTGATGGGCGAGGGCCAGCCGTGCTGGACCTTCGGTTTGAGCAAACCCGATTTCAAGGCATTCGGTATCCGCGAAGAAGACGGCGAGAAGTATCTGGCCTTCGAATTCCAGAACCTGATGCCGGTGCGCGAGTTGAAGATTCGCGGCGCGCATAACCAGGCCAACGCCCTGGCGGCATTGGCCCTGGGCCACGCTGTCGGCCTGCCGTTTGACGCCATGCTATCGGCCCTGCGCAACTTTGCCGGTCTCGAGCATCGTTGCCAGTGGGTTCGCGACCTGGATGGCGTGGGCTACTACAACGATTCCAAAGCCACCAACGTCGGCGCCGCACTGGCCGCCATCGAAGGCCTGGGCGCGGACATCGACGGCAAGATCGTGCTGATCGCCGGTGGCGACGGCAAAGGTGCCGAGTTCAAGGACCTGCGCGATCCGGTGGCGGTCAACTGCCGCGCCGTGATCCTCATGGGCCGCGATTCCGACAAGATCGGTGAGGCCATCGGCGATGCCGTACCGTTGATCCGCGTCGCTTCGCTGGTCGAAGCCGTGGCGCAATGCCGCGCCGCTGCCGAACCGGGAGACGTGGTGCTGCTGTCACCGGCGTGCGCCAGTTTCGACATGTTCAAGCATTACGAAGACCGTGGTCACCAGTTCGTCCAAGCGGTGGAGGAACTGACATGAGCCTGAGAAACATCATCAAGCCGTATCCATCGCCGTTGATCACCGGGCGCGGTATCGACCTCGATTTCCCGATGCTCGTCGGTTGCCTGGCATTGCTCGGCCTTGGGCTCGTCATGATTGCCTCGGCATCGACCGAAGTCGCGGCGGTGCAGTCGGGCAGTCCTTTGTATTACATGATTCGCCACTTGATCTACGTGGTGCTGGGCCTCGGCGCCTGCATCGTCACCATGATGATTCCGATCGCCACCTGGCAACGCCTGGGCTGGCTGATGCTGCTCGGTGCGTTCGGTTTGCTGGTGATGGTGATCATCCCGGGGATCGGCCGTGAAGTGAACGGTTCGATGCGCTGGATCGGCTTCAGTTTCTTCAACGTTCAGCCTTCCGAGATCGCCAAGGTGTTCGTGGTGATCTACCTCGCCGGCTATCTGGTGCGTCGCCAGAAAGAAGTGCGTGAAAGCTGGATGGGCTTCTTCAAGCCGTTCATCGTGCTGCTGCCGATGGCGGGCCTGTTGCTGATGGAACCGGACTTCGGTGCCACCGTCGTGATGATGGGCGCGGCGGCGGCCATGCTGTTTTTGGGCGGTGTCGGGCTGTTCCGTTTTTCCTTGATGGTGATCCTGGCCGTCGCGGCGGTGGTGTTGCTGATTCAAGTGCAGCCGTATCGAATGGCGCGCCTGACCAACTTTGCCGACCCGTGGGCTGACCAGTTCGGTGCCGGCTATCAGTTGTCGCAAGCCTTGATCGCTTTTGGCCGCGGCGAATGGCTGGGCGTTGGCCTGGGCAACAGCGTGCAGAAACAGTTCTACCTGCCGGAAGCGCACACCGACTTCGTGTTCTCGGTCCTGGCCGAAGAGCTGGGTGCCGTGGGTTCCTTGTGCACGGTCGCGTTGTTCGTCTTTGTCTGTATTCGTGGCATGTACATCGGCTATTGGGCCGAGAAGGCCAAGCAATTCTTCGCCGCTTACATCGCGTACGGCTTGTCGTTCCTGTGGATTGGTCAGTTCCTGATCAACATCGGCGTGAACGTCGGCTTGCTGCCCACCAAAGGCTTGACCCTGCCGTTCCTCAGTTACGGCGGTAGCTCGCTGGTGATCTGCTGCGCCTGTCTGGGCTTGTTGCTGCGCATCGAGTGGGAGAGTCGAACCCACCTGGGCAGTGAAGAGATGGAGTTCCACGAGAGTGACTTCGCCGAGGAGCCACCCCATGGGCGCTAACGTATTGATCATGGCGGGCGGCACCGGTGGCCACGTGTTCCCGGCGCTGGCCTGTGCTCGCGAATTCCAGGCCCGCGGCTACACCGTGCATTGGCTCGGCACGCCGCGTGGCATCGAGAACGATCTGGTCCCGGCGGCCGGTATCGAACTGCACCGGATCAACGCCAGCGGGCTGCGTGGCAAGGGCAAATTGTCGCTGCTCAAGGCACCGTTCATGTTGCTGAAGTCGGTCTGGCAGGCGCGGGCGATCATTCGCCAGTTGCGGCCCGTCTGTGTGGTGGGCTTCGGTGGTTATGTGACCGGTCCTGGCGGCGTTGCAGCCAAACTGGCCGGTGTGCCGGTGATCGTTCACGAACAAAACGCCGTGGCCGGTACCGCCAATCGGTTGCTGGTGCCGTTGGCCGCCCGAGTGTGTGAAGCGTTCCCCGACACCTTTACCCTGTCGGGCAGCCGTCGGACCACCGGTAACCCGGTGCGCACCGAGCTGTTCCTCGACTCACCGCGACCCGCCCTGGCTGGTCGCAAGGCGCGTTTGCTGATCCTGGGTGGAAGCCTGGGCGCAGAACCGTTGAACAAGTTGCTGCCTGAAGCCCTGTCGCAAGTCGCCCCCGACCTGCGCCCGGAAGTGTTTCATCAGGCCGGCAAACAACACGATGAAGTGACTGCAGAGCGCTATCGCGTGGCTGGCGTCGAGGCGCAAGTGCAGCCGTTCATCAAAGACATGGCCCAAGCCTATGGCTGGGCCGACCTGGTGGTGTGTCGCGCAGGCGCGCTGACCATCAGTGAACTGGCCGCTGCCGGTCTGCCCTCGATGCTGGTGCCTTTGCCCCACGCGATCGACGATCACCAGACCCGCAACGCCGATTATTTGGCCCGTGAAGGCGCTGCCTTCCTGATGCCACAAAGAACGACTGGCGCAGCGGATCTTGCCGCACGCCTGACAGAGGTCCTGATGCAACCGCAACGACTCAACGACATGGCCACCGCGGCACGCCGCCTGGCCAAACCCGATGCAACCCGTAACGTGGTCGATACCTGCCTGGAGGTGGCCCATGGTTGAGAATCAGAAAGCCATGCCGCAACCGGAAATGCGCCGCATCCGTCGCATCCACTTCGTCGGGATCGGCGGCGTGGGCATGTGCGGCATTGCCGAAGTGTTGTTGAACCTGGGCTATGAAGTGTCCGGTTCCGACCTGAAAGCTTCGCCGGTGACCGAGCGTCTCGAATCCTTCGGCGCTCAGATCTATATCGGCCACCGTGCCGAGAACGCCGCGAATGCCGATGTGCTGGTGACCTCCAGCGCCGTGAACACCTCCAACCCGGAAGTGGCCACTGCCCTGGAACGCCGCATTCCAGTGGTGCCGCGCGCCGAGATGCTGGCCGAGCTGATGCGCTACCGCCACGGCATCGCCGTCGCCGGTACCCACGGCAAAACCACCACCACCAGCCTGATCGCCTCGGTGTTCGCCGCCGGTGGCCTCGACCCGACGTTCGTCATCGGTGGCCGACTGAATGCCGCGGGCACCAATGCCCAGCTCGGCACTAGCCGTTACCTGATCGCCGAAGCCGACGAAAGCGACGCCAGTTTCCTGCACTTGCAGCCGCTGGTGGCCGTGGTGACCAACATCGACGCCGACCACATGGCGACCTACGACGGTGACTTCAACAAGCTGAAGAAAACCTTCGTCGAGTTCCTCCACAACCTGCCGTTCTACGGTTTGGCAGTGGTGTGCCTGGACGATCCGGTGGTCCGTGAAATCCTCCCATTGGTGAAGCGCCCGACGGTTACTTACGGCTTCGGCGATGACTGCGACGTGCGCGCCATCAATGTCCGTCAGCAAGGCATGCAGACCTTCTTCACCGTGCTGCGTCCTGATCGCGATCCACTGGATGTTTCGGTGAACATGCCGGGCAACCACAACGTCTTGAACGCGCTGGCCACCATCTGCATCGCCACCGACGAGGGCGTCAGCGATGAAGCCATCGTCCAGGGCCTGTCCGGGTTCCAGGGTGTCGGCCGACGCTTCCAGGTCTATGGCGAACTGCCGGTCGACGGCGGCAACGTGATGCTGGTCGACGACTACGGTCACCACCCGACCGAAGTCGCGGCCGTGATCAAAGCCGTACGCGGTGGCTGGCCGGAGCGCCGATTGGTGATGGTTTACCAGCCGCACCGTTACAGCCGCACGCGCGACCTCTACGACGATTTCGTCAATGTATTGGCCGATGCCAACGTCCTGCTGTTGATGGAAGTCTACCCGGCCGGTGAAGAGCCGATCCCGGGCGCCGACAGCCGCAAGTTGTGCAACAGCATCCGCCAGCGCGGTCAGCTCGACCCGATCTACATCGAACGTGGTGTCGACCTCGCGCCGATCGTCAAGCCGCTGCTGCGTGCCGGCGACATTCTGCTGTGCCAGGGCGCCGGTGATATCGGTGGTCTCGCACCCAAACTGTTGAAGAGTCCGTTGTTCGCCGGTGCCGTTGCTGCGCCGGTCGAGGGGAAGTTGAAATGACTGCTGCTTACGCCAACCTCGTCTCCACGATCGCGCCGAAAGATTTCGGCCGAGTCGCCGTGCTGTTCGGCGGCAAGAGTGCCGAGCGTGAGGTCTCCCTGAAATCGGGTAACGCTGTGCTCGACGCGCTGCAAAGCGCCGGTGTGGACGCGTTCGGCCTCGACGTCGGTGATGACCTGCTGCAGCGTCTGCTGAACGAAAAGATCGATCGCGCCTTCATCATCCTCCACGGTCGTGGCGGTGAAGACGGCAGCATGCAGGGCCTGCTCGAATGCCTGGGCATTCCGTACACCGGCAGCGGCATCCTCGCTTCGGCACTGGCGATGGACAAACTGCGGACCAAACAGGTCTGGCACAGCCTCGGCATTCCGACGCCACGCCATGCGGTACTGAGTGGCGAGGCCGATTGTATTTCGGCGGCGACGGAACTGGGCTTCCCTTTGATCGTCAAACCGGCCCATGAAGGTTCAAGTATCGGGATGGCCAAAGTGTCCTCTGCGTCTGAGTTGATCGACGCGTGGAAAGCGGCCAGTACCTACGATTCGCAAGTGTTGGTCGAGCAATGGATTCAAGGTCCGGAGTTCACCATCGCCACCCTGCGTGACCAGGTGTTGCCACCGATTGCCCTGGGCACGACGCACAGTTTCTACGACTACGACGCCAAGTACGTGGCTTCCGATACCCAGTACCGGATCCCGTGTGGCCTCGACAGCCACAAAGAAAAAGAACTGATGGACCTCACGGCGAAAGCCTGTGAGGCGCTGGGTATCGCCGGTTGGGGCAGGGCAGACGTGATGCAGGACGCCGACGGGCAGTTCTGGTTCCTGGAAGTCAACACCGCACCGGGCATGACCGATCACAGCCTGGTGCCGATGGCGGCCCGTGCTGCCGGTCTGGATTTCCAGCAACTGGTTCTGTCGATTCTGGCGGCCAGCATTACCGGCAACAACGAGCCGCGAGGTTAAGACCATGCAAGGCGCACAGCTGAGACATCAGCCCTCCGCACCGCCCGGCCGCAAGCCGGTGCCGCGGGGTGCCAGCCGAATGGTGGCCAAAGAGCCGATGTCTGCGCGCCTGCCGAAAGCCAATTTTGGTTTTCTGAAAAGCCTGTTCTGGCCGGTGCTGTTGGTCGCGCTGGGGTTCGGCACTTACGAAGGCGCACAGCGTTTGCTGCCGTACGCCGACCGGCCGATCACCAAGATCAACGTGCAGGGCGATTTGAGTTACATCAGCCAGCAAGCGGTGCAGCAGCGGATCGCCCCTTACGTAGCGTCGAGCTTCTTCACCATCGATCTGGCAAGCATGCGCACCGAGCTAGAAACCATGCCCTGGATTGCCCACGCCGAAGTGCGCAGGGTGTGGCCGGATCAAGTGGTGATCCGCCTGGAAGAACAACTGCCGGTGGCCCGTTGGGGCGACGAGTCGCTGTTGAACAACCAGGGTCAGGCGTTCACCCCGCGTGAGCTGGCGAACTACGAACACTTGCCACAGCTGTTCGGCCCACAACGGGCGCAACAGCAAGTGATGCAGCAATACCAGGTGCTGAGCCAGATGCTCAGGCCGTTGGGCTTCTCGATTGCACGCCTGGAATTGCGTGAACGAGGCAGCTGGTTCCTGACCACCGGCGCCGGCAGCGCGGGCCCGGGAATCGAACTGCTGCTGGGACGCGGCAACCTGGTGGAAAAGATGCGCCGCTTTATTGCCATCTACGACAAGACGCTTAAAGAACAGATTACGAACATTGCGCGCATCGATCTGCGCTATGCCAACGGCCTCGCTGTTGGCTGGCGGGAACCTGTAGCGCCCACGACAGCCCAACCCGCTGTCGCGAAGAATTAAGAAGAGGCAGGACCCATGGCAAACGTGCAAAGCGGCAAAATGATCGTCGGTCTCGATATCGGCACCTCCAAGGTGGTGGCGCTGGTAGGCGAGGTCTCGGACGACGGCACGCTGGAAATCGTCGGGATCGGTACCCATCCGTCCCGTGGCCTGAAGAAGGGCGTGGTGGTGAACATCGAGTCCACCGTGCAGTCGATCCAGCGCGCGATCGAAGAAGCGCAGCTGATGGCCGGTTGCCGGATCCACTCGGCGTTTGTCGGCGTGGCCGGCAATCACATCCGCAGCCTGAACTCCCACGGCATCGTGGCGATTCGTGATCGCGAAGTCAGCTCGGCCGACCTCGAGCGCGTTCTCGACGCGGCCCAGGCCGTGGCGATCCCGGCTGACCAGCGCGTGCTGCACACCCTGCCGCAGGATTACGTGATCGATAACCAGGAAGGCGTTCGTGAGCCACTGGGCATGTCCGGCGTACGTCTGGAAGCCAAGGTCCACGTGGTCACCTGCGCCGTCAACGCCGCACAGAACATTGAAAAATGCGTGCGCCGTTGCGGCCTGGAAATCGACGACATCATTCTCGAGCAGCTGGCTTCCGCGTATTCGGTCCTGACCGACGACGAGAAAGAGCTGGGCGTGTGCCTGGTGGACATCGGTGGCGGCACCACCGACATCGCGATCTTCACCGAAGGCGCGATCCGTCACACCGCCGTGATCCCGATTGCGGGCGACCAGGTGACCAACGACATCGCCATGGCGTTGCGCACCCCGACCCAGTACGCCGAAGAAATCAAGATTCGCTACGCCTGCGCCCTGGCCAAACTGGCCGGTGCCGGTGAAACCATCAAGGTCCCAAGCGTTGGCGACCGTCCACCGCGCGAGCTGTCCCGCCAGGCCCTGGCCGAAGTGGTCGAGCCGCGTTACGACGAGCTGTTCACGCTGATCCAGGCCGAGCTGCGTCGCAGTGGCTACGAAGACCTGATCCCGGCCGGCATCGTGCTGACCGGCGGTACGTCGAAGATGGAAGGCGCGGTCGAACTGGCCGAAGAAATCTTCCACATGCCGGTCCGCCTGGGCGTGCCCCATGGCGTCAAGGGCCTGGATGACGTGGTGCGCAACCCGATTTACTCCACCGGCGTTGGCCTGTTGATGTACGGCCTGCAAAAGCAATCCGACGGGATTTCGTTCTCGGGCATCAGCAGCCGCGACAGCTACAGCAATGAAGAGCCGAAGCCGGCCTTGCTCGATCGCATCAAGAGCTGGGTACAAGGCAACTTCTAAAGAATTACCGCAACACCGCAGCACCGCAGCAAAAAGCAGTAGGCGAAAAAACTAGAGAATGTAAGGAGAGGGAAAATGTTCGAACTCGTAGACAACATCCCCGCAAGCCCGGTTATTAAAGTTATCGGTGTTGGCGGAGGCGGCGGCAACGCTGTCAACCACATGGTCAAGAGCAACATTGAAGGCGTTGAATTCATCTGCGCCAACACTGATGCCCAGGCGCTGAAGAGCATCGGCGCGCGGACCATCCTGCAACTGGGTACCGGCGTGACCAAAGGTCTCGGCGCTGGCGCCAACCCTGAAGTAGGTCGTCAGGCCGCTCTCGAAGACCGTGAGCGCATTGCCGAAGTCCTGCAGGGCACCAATATGGTGTTCATCACCACTGGCATGGGCGGCGGTACCGGTACCGGTGCTGCGCCGATCATTGCTGAAGTGGCCAAGGAAATGGGGATCCTCACCGTTGCGGTGGTGACCCGTCCGTTCCCGTTCGAAGGTCGCAAGCGCATGCAGATCGCTGACGAAGGTATTCGTCTGCTGTCCGAAAGCGTCGACTCGTTGATCACCATTCCCAACGAGAAGCTGCTGACCATCCTCGGTAAGGACGCCAGCCTGCTCTCGGCTTTCGCCAAGGCTGACGATGTACTGGCCGGTGCCGTTCGCGGTATCTCCGACATCATCAAGCGTCCAGGCATGATCAACGTCGACTTTGCCGACGTACGCACCGTGATGAGCGAAATGGGCATGGCGATGATGGGCACTGGCTGCGCCAGCGGTCCGAACCGTGCACGCGAGGCCACCGAAGCGGCCATTCGCAACCCGCTGCTGGAAGACGTGAACCTGCAAGGTGCACGCGGCATCCTGGTGAACATCACCGCCGGTCCTGACCTGTCCCTGGGTGAGTACTCCGACGTGGGTAGCATCATCGAAGCCTTCGCTTCCGAGCACGCGATGGTCAAGGTCGGTACCGTTATCGATCCAGACATGCGCGACGAGCTGCACGTGACCGTGGTTGCCACCGGTCTGGGCGCAAAAATCGAGAAACCTGTAAAGATTATCGACAATACCGTTCACACCTCCATGGCTTCCCAACCACAACAGCAAGCCCCTGCACGTCAGGAACAGGCAGCGGTAAACTACCGTGATCTGGACCGTCCGACCGTCATGCGCAACCAGGCCCAGGCCGGTGCTGCGACTGCCGCGAAGATGAATCCGCAAGATGATCTGGACTACCTGGACATCCCGGCTTTCCTGCGTCGTCAGGCTGATTGATGGAATGTATCAGGGCTATGAAGTTGATTGGTGTTCAGCAAAGGTCTGGTCTGCTATCATCGCCAGCCTTTGTTGATACCAGTTCGCAATTTGCGCTGAAGCGGCCCAAGCCATGATTAAACAACGCACACTGAAAAATATTATCCGTGCCACAGGTGTAGGCCTGCACTCCGGGGAGAAGGTATACCTGACCCTCAAGCCCGCACCTATCGACACCGGCATTGTGTTTTGTCGTGCCGACCTCGACCCTGTGGTGCAGATCCCTGCCCGCGCGGAAAACGTTGGTGAAACCACGATGTCGACCACGTTGGTCAGTGGTGACACCAAAGTGGATACGGTGGAGCACTTGCTCTCGGCCATGGCTGGCCTGGGCATCGATAACGCCTACGTCGAGCTCTCCGCGTCCGAAGTTCCGATCATGGATGGTAGCGCTGGACCTTTCGTATTCCTGATTCAATCGGCTGGCCTGGAAGAACAGGACGCAGCCAAGAAGTTCATCCGGATCCTGCGCGAAGTGACAGTGGAAGACGGCGACAAGCGCGCCACTTTCGTCCCTTTCGAAGGCTTCAAGGTGAGCTTCGAGATCGATTTCGATCACCCGGTTTTCCGTGACCGCACACAAAGTGCAAGCGTGGATTTTTCCAGCACTTCGTTCGTAAAAGAAGTCAGCCGCGCCCGTACCTTTGGTTTCATGAGTGACATCGAGTACCTGCGCAAGCACAACCTCGCACTCGGCGGCAGCGTTGAAAACGCTATTGTGGTCGACGCGGATGGTGTACTGAACGAAGACGGCCTTCGCTATGAAGACGAATTCGTGAAGCACAAGATCCTCGATGCAATTGGTGACCTCTACCTGCTGGGCAATAGCCTGATTGGTGAGTTCAAGGGCTTCAAGTCCGGCCACGCATTGAACAACCAGCTGCTGCGCAAGTTGATTGCGCAGACAGATGCTTGGGAAGTCGTGACTTTCGAAGACGCCAGCACTGCACCGATCTCTTACATGCGTCCAGTGGCGGCCGTGTAAGTAAAAAACCTCTCTAGTTTTTTAAAGGCTACCTTCGGGTGGCCTTTTTTTATGGCCAGATGATCGTTCCCACGCGTGGGAACGATCACTCAGTCGGCAGCCACCACCCGATTCCGCCCACTTTCCTTTGCCTGATACAGCGCCTTATCCGCCGCAAACAGCAAACTCTCCAGGCTGCTCTCGCTCGCCGCCGTCCAGGTGGCGATACCGATACTGACAGTAATCGGCGTTCCATCGCCCGCCATCGACGGTAACTGCTCCACCGCCGCACGGATGCTTTGGGCGATCTGCAGAGCGCCCGCACGGTCGGTTTCCGCCAGGATCACTGAAAACTCCTCGCCGCCGTAACGGGCGACCAGATCGGTGGGACGTCGCACATTGGCGCAGATTACCTTGGCCACCGCGCGCAAGGCATCGTCGCCGCTCTGATGGCCGTGGCGATCGTTGAACGCTTTGAAGTGGTCGGCGTCGATCATCAACATCGACAGCGGCTTGCCCGAACGTTGGGCGCGAAACCATTCATGGCGCAGGGTCTGATCCAGGGTTCGGCGGTTGGCGACGCCGGTCAACGCATCGGTAGCCGCCAGCAGCGCCAGTTCTTTTTCGGCGCTATGGCGCAGGCGCAACTCCCGGCAGAGCAGCCAGGTCAGCCACAGCAAGCCGATGCACAACACGCCGGTGGCGCCGCTGATCACTATCGCTGTGCGCTTCCAGGCCGCGAACACTTCGTTGCTGGAGAGGGCGACAATGACCGTCAGCGGCAGGTTGCCGACTTTGGAAAAGGTATACAGGCGCTGCTGATGGTCAATGCTCGATACGCTGTCGAAGCTGCCATTGCCCTCTCGCAGGATGCGCATGACATTGGGCCGACTGGCGAAGCTTTTACCGATCGAGTCGTTTTGCAGGTGCGGCTTTTGTGCCAGCAGAACGCCGTCGTTGTTGATGATGTTCAGCGTGCTGCCGGTGCCGATGTCCAGGCTGTTGAACAGCTGGTCGAAGTAACTCAGGCGCATCGAGGCCACGGCCACACCGAGAAACTCACCGGTGGAAGAGGAGATGCGGCGGCTGAAACTGATCCGCCATTTGTCGCGGTCTTCGCAGTTGCAGCGGGGTTTGAACGGCCGGCTGATGAGCATGTCAGTGTCACGGTTGGCCGCATGGGCGATGAAGTAGTCGCGATCAGCGAAGTTGCCGGGCTTGGGTTGGATCATTGATGAGTCAGCGATGACGTCGCCGTTTTTGTCCAGCAACAGAACGTCGCCCTTGAAGCGCGCCGTGGTGGACCGGTCGAAAAGTACCAAGTGACGGATTTGCGGCGACACCTGTTTCAAATCGTCCCGTTGCGCCGCGGCAATCAGCCCTTGCAGAGTCAGGTCGTAGAGTTCGACGGTGCGCAATACGTCGGCGTCGATGAGCTCGGCGATGGTGGTCGCACTGCGAGTGGCGGCCTCCTGGGCGTTGCCGTGTTCGCGGATCAGCAAATAGGCAACAATGCCGAGAATCGCAAAGACAGTCAGGCAGCTACCGAGGATCACCATGAGTTCAGGGCGCCCGGTCTTGGAAAGGTGTGGGATGCGGCTTGCGATCATGGGTCTGATATCTGCTCAAGGGACTGTGTAAGCGTAGTTCCATAAACGTAACAGCCGTAATGGGACCGCCCGTCGCAGAGATCAGTCGTTGAGGCTCTGGTGTCACGCGGCGAATGTATAAATCCCGAGCAAAAAAAAGGCCAGCTAAACATGCTGACCTTTTATTTTGTTAGGGGGATCAGAAGTCGTTGATGCAATAGTGCTCGCGAGCATCATTGCAGTGATTGCAATAAACAGCGGGTCGAGTTTCAAAGAAAAATACACGTGCGCTACTGCGCCTTTCGCTCAATGACGTCCGTTGTTGAATCGACGTTTTATATTGCTTGGCAAGAGAGACGAAGTGCGCGGTATTGTCTGCACAACGAAAAAAAGCCGCTGATAGCAGCGGCTTTGAAGACAACTTTTCAAAGGGAAGAGCCGATGAAAAGTGTCGAGGGAAACAGTGCGGATTTGACAGGTCAGCTGTCTTTCTCAACCCGTTGTTGGGCATGAGGGGTCGACGCTTGTGGGGTTTGCGCAGCGTCCTGCGCCTTGGCCGTCATTTCGCTCTGGTACTGTTCGTAGGCGACAGCTCGTGCGGCCTTTTGCGCGACGAAAGTCTGCGACTCTTCAGCGATGGCGAACGGGGACAGGAACAATGAGGACAAAACGAAAGCGCTGGCAATACCCATAGTGTTGGACATCTTTAAAACCTTCTTGCTTGGCAAGTGCTGTTTGGTGGCGCAAAGATAAGGCGCTTTGGAGAAGGGAAAAAGAGCGGATTCATGAAAGGACTATTGCGCGAAAGGTAAGAGTCGCCACGCGCGATACCTGTAGTAGCTGCCGAAGGCTGCGTCCGGCTGCTACAGGGTCAGTGCAGGCCGGGAGGGGTCAGACGGGCAGGTGGATACCGAAGGTATTCATGCCGTGGTCACTGCGCACAAACACATCCCCGCCGTGCATCAGCGCAATCGCCTTGACGATCGCCAGGCCCAATCCATGGTTGTTGCCACTGTTGCTGCGCGAGGCATCGACCCGGTAAAAACGCTCGAACAATCGCGGCAGATGCTCGCTGGCAATCGGCGACCCGGGGTTTGCGACCCCGATGCTGACCTGATGCGCTTCAACCTCGATCCGCACCTCAATCACCTGCCCGGGCTCGGTGTGCTGCACCGCGTTGCTCAGCAGATTGATCAACGCCCGGCGCAGATGCGCAATCTCGATCCGTACCTGCGCATCGCCACTGACCTGCACCTGAACCTGGGCGTCTTCGAGGATGAAATCCAGGTATTCCAGGGTCGTCGCTACTTCGTCCGCCAGCGACGTGGAGGTCAGTTTAGTGGCCTTGCTTCCCTGGTCGGCGCTGGCGAGGAACAGCATGTCGTTGATGATCGAGCGCAATCGCTCAAGCTCTTCGAGGTTCGATTGCAGCACTTCAAAATAGTGTTCCGCCGAACGTCCGCGCGTCAGCGCAACCTGGGTCTGGCCGATCAGGTTGGTCAGCGGTGAGCGCAGTTCATGGGCCACGTCCGCGTTGAACGATTCCAGTCGCGAGTAAGCCTGTTCCACCCGCTCCAGCGTGGAGTTGAACGAGTTGACGAACTGATTCAATTCCGGCGGCAGTGACGACATGCGCAAGCGTCCGGAGCGCAAGGGCGGGGCCAGACGCTGGGCTTCCTGAGACAGCTTGATCAGCGGTTTGAGACCGATCCGCGCCACCCAATACCCAAGGGCCGAGGCCAACAGCACACCGATGATCGCCAAGCTGATCAGGGCAATCAGCAAGTGGTGCTGGGTCTCGAAAAACGTCTCGGTGTCGATGCCGATTATGAAGCGCAGCGGTGGCCGCTGGTCCTTGGCCGGGAACTGGCTGACCAGCACTTTCAGTGGATAAGGCTGATCCGGCAGTTTCAAGTCGCGCATGCCCAGCGGCCCCTCGGCAAAGGCGCGGATCTGCGGTGTCAGGTTGCCGTATTCGTAGTGCGGATCGCCGCTGATGATCCAGAAACTGATGCGCTTGTCTTCTTCGCCGAGCAGCTTGAGCTTGTTGTTGATCTTCACCCAATGCTCGGGTGTGCCGTAACGCCCGACCGTGGATTCGAGCACGCTGTACCGCGCGTCCAGCTCGGCTTCGGGCAACAGGCCCAGGCCTTTATCGACCTGCTGGTACAGCGCCCAGCCGATCAATAGAAAGACTAAAAGCGCCACCAGCGTAAACATCCCGCTGAGGCGCAACGCGATCGAATTACTGGACACCACGGCTCTCCAGCACATAACCCATGCCACGAATCGTGTGCAGCAATTTCTCTTCAAACGGCCCGTCGAGCTTGGCCCGCAGACGTTTGATCGCGACTTCCACGACGTTGGCGTCGCTGTCGAAATTGATGTCCCAGACCATCTCCGCGATGGCGGTTTTCGAGAGGATTTCACCTTGGCGGCGGGCCAGCACACTGAGCAGCGAGAACTCTTTGGCGGTGAGGTCTAGACGAGTGCCGGCACGGGTAGCCTTGCGGCTGATCAAATCGATCCACAGGTCGGCGATGCTGACCTGCACCGGCTCATGACCGCCGCTGCGCCGGGTCAGCGCTTGCAGGCGTGCCACCAGTTCAAGGAAGGAAAACGGTTTGCCGAGGTAGTCGTCGGCACCGTCGCGCAGGCCCTTGATGCGATCTTCCACACGCTCGCGGGCGGTGAGCATGATCACCGGGGTTTGCTTGCGCGCACGCAATGCGCGCAGTACGCCGAAGCCATCAAGGCCCGGCAGCATGACGTCGAGGACGATCACCGCGTAGTCGCTTTCCAGCGCCAGGTGCAGGCCTTCCACACCCTCCCGCGCCAGGTCCACGGTGTAACCCTGTTCCGTCAGGCCGCGGTGCAAATAGTCCGCGGTTTTTTCTTCGTCTTCGATAATCAGAACGCGCATGACCCCGCCTCAGTCTGTGGTCGCCAGCACCGGTTGCGGTGCAGGTTTGGGCCTATGGAATAGCCGCTCAAGCCACAAGTATATGACCGGAGTGGTGAACAGCGTCAGCGCCTGGCTAACCAGCAAGCCGCCGACCACCGCGATGCCTAATGGTTGGCGCAGTTCGGCGCCGGTGCCGTAGCCGAGCATCAGCGGCAGGGCGCCGAGCAGGGCGGCGAGGGTGGTCATGATGATCGGCCGGAACCGTGTGATGCAGGCCTGGTAGATCGCTTCTTCCGGCGGCAATCCCCCTTTGCGCTGGGCTTCGAGGGCGAAGTCGATCATCAGGATGCCGTTTTTCTTGACGATGCCGATCAGCAGCACCAGGCCGATCAACGCCATGATCGAAAAGTCCTGGCCGCAGATCCACAGCATGATCACCGCGCCGAGTCCCGCCGAGGGCAGAGTCGAGATAATGGTCAGCGGATGCACGAAGCTCTCATAGAGCACGCCGAGAATGATGTACACCGCCACCAGCGCCGCCAGAATCAGCCACGGCTGGCTGGCCAGCGAACTCTGGAACGCCTGGGCCGCGCCCTGGAAATTGCCGCTCATCGCTGCCGGCATGCCGATTTCAGCCTTGGCCTGGTTGAGCATGATCACCGCATCCCCCAGCGCCACGCCGGGTGCCAGGTTGAACGAGAGGTTGGCCGCCGGGAACATGCCGTCATGGGCAATGGACAAGGGGCCGACCGTTGGCGCATCGAACTTGGCCAGCGCCGACAGCGGCACCATTTTCCCGCTCAGGGGCGAGCGCAGGTAGAAATAGTTGAGGCTTTCGGCTTTTCCGCGCTGCTTGGTGTCGAGTTCCAGTATCACGTTGTACTGGTTGATCTGGGTCTGGAATTCGTTGATCTGCCTCTGACCGAAGGCGTCGTACAGCGCTTCGTCGACGTCGCTGGCGGTCAGGCCAAAACGCGCCGCCGCGCTGCGGTCGATGCTGATGTGGGTGATGCTGCCGCCCAATTGCAGGTCGTTGGAAATGTCGCGGAACGCCGGGTTGCTGCGCAGTTTTTCCGTCAGGCGCTGGGTCCAGGTGCTCAGGACCGCACCGTCGTTACTCTTGAGCACGTATTGGTACTGGGCGCGGCTCGGGCCGGAGCTGAGGTTGATGTCCTGGCCGGCGCGCAGGTAGAGCACGATGCCTGGGACTTTCATCAGCTGCGGGCGAATTCGGTCGATGAACTGGCTGGCCGAGACGTCGCGGTCACCGCGTTTTTTCAGGGCGATCCAGAAGCGGCCGTTGGCGATGGTCTGGTTGCTGCCCGAGACCCCGACCGAATGGGAAAACGCCTGGACGGCCGGGTCGGCAGCGACGATTTCTGCCATCGCCAGGTGTTTTTTCACCATGTCGCCGTAGGAAATGTCGGCCGCTGCTTCGGTGGTGCCAAGGACGAAACCGGTGTCCTGCACCGGAAAGAAACCTTTGGGGATGAAGATGTACCCGACGATGGCCAGGGCCAGGGACAAGCCGAACACACCGATCATCAACTTCTGATGGGCGAGGGCGCGGCGCAGGAGCTTTTCATAGCCGGCGAGCAAGCGTTCGCCAAACGTCGGTTTACTGTGGGCGTGATGCACCGGCGCACGCATGAACAGCGCGGCCAGGGTTGGCGCCAGGGTCAGCGACACCACCACCGAAATCATGATGGTCGAGGTCGCCGTCAGGGCAAATTCCTTGAACAGCCGCCCGACCACGCCGCCCATGAACAGCAGCGGAATAAACGCCGCCACCAGCGAGAAACTGATGGAAACCACGGTGAACCCGATCTCGCCAGCGCCTTTGATCGCGGCCTCGCGCATGCCGTCGCCGGCCTCGAGGTGACGGTGGATGTTCTCCACCACCACAATCGCATCGTCGACCACAAACCCCACGGCCACCACGATCGCCACCAGGGTCAGGTTGTTCAGGCTGAAGCCCATGATGTACATCAGGGCGAAACTGGCGGTCAGTGAAACCCCGAGCACCGCCGACACAATCATCGTCGCCGACCATTGGCGCAGGAACAGCGCCATCACCGCCACCACCAGCATGATGGCGATCAGCAGGGTGACTTCCACTTCATGCAGGGACGCGCGGATGGTTTGGGTGCGGTCGATCAGCACCTTGACCTGCACCGAGGCCGGCAGCATCGCTTCCAGGCCGGGCAGGGCCGCTTGAATGCGGTCCACGGTCTCGACGATGTTGGCCCCCGGTTGCCGCGAGATCACCAGGTTCACCCCCGGCCGATCCCCGGCCCAGGCTTGCACGTAGGCATCTTCCGAACCGTTGACGACTTTGGCCACATCCTTTAGATGAACCGGTGCGCCGTCCTTGTAGGAAACGATGAGCTGGCTGTATTCCTCGGGGTGGAACAGCTGGTCGTTGGTCGACAGGGTCGAAATGCTCGACTCACCGTACAGCGCACCTTTGGCCAGGTTGAGGCTGGTGTTCTGGATCGCCAGGCGAATGTCCGCCAGGGTCAGGCCGATGGCCGCGAGTTTGTCCGCCGAGGCTTGCACGCGAATGGCCGGACGTTGCTGACCGGTGATGTTGATTTGGCCTACGCCGTCGATCTGGCTGATCTGACGCGAAAGCAGGGTTTCCACCAGGTCGCTGAGTTCGGTGCCGGGCATCTGGGTCGAGTTGACGCTGAGGATCAGCACCGGGCTGTCGGCCGGGTTGACCTTGCGCCACGTCGGCAGGGTCGGCATGTCCTTGGGCAGTTTGCCGGCAGCGGTGTTGATGGCGGCCTGAACTTCCTGGGCGGCGGTGTCGATGCTTTTGTCGAGGGTGAATTGCAGGGTCAGGTTGGTCGAGCCGAGGGCGCTGCTCGAGGTCATCTGGGTCACGCCGGGGATGGCGCTGAATTGCACTTCTAGGGGCGTCGCCACCGACGACGCCATGGTTTCCGGGCTGGCGCCAGGCAATTGGGCCGCCACCTGAATGGTCGGGAATTCGGCTTCCGGCAACGGCGCAATCGGCAAGCGCGGGAAGGCGATGACGCCCAGCAGCACCAGGGCGAAAGTCAGCAGGAGCGTCGCGACCGGATGATCGATGCACCACGCGGAGACCGAGCCATGGCCTTTCATGGTTTCGGCTCCGATTGCACCACTTGCGGCGGATCAGTCAGGACCTGGACCGTCGAACCGGGCTTGAGTCGCGACTGGCCGTCGCTGACCAGGATGTCGCCCGGATTGACGCCTTTGATGGTGTCCTGGCCGCTGCCTTGATAGACCATTTGCACCTGGACGGTTTCGACTTTGTCACCTTTGACCCGGTAGACGAAGTGTTGATCGAGCCCGCGTTGTACGACCGTGGGCGGTACGACCAGCGCATCTTTATCCAGCGCAGTCTGAATTTTTACCGTCACCAGCAGGCCCGGCCAGAGTTTTTGCCCGGGGTTGTTGAATTCAGCCTTGGCGCGGATGGTCCCGGTGTTGGCGTTGATCTGGTTGTCGATCAGGGTCAGGTGGCCTTCGCCCAGCAGGTTGCCGGTTTCGCCATCGGTGTCGGCGCCGATGTAGGCCTTCACTTTGGCGCGCTCCGGGTCACCGATCAGGCCTTGCAGGGTCGGCAGCATCTGTTGCGGCAGGGAGAACTCCACGGCGATCGGGTCGATCTGGGTTACGGTGAACAGGCCTTGGGCGTCGGTCATGCGCAGGAAGTTGCCTTCATCGACGGTGCGAATACCGACGCGACCGGTTACCGGGGAGCGAATCTGGGTGTAGGACAGTTGAACCTGGGCGGCGTCGATTGAGGCCTGATTGCCTTGGGCGGTGGCCTTGAGTTGGTTGACCAGCGCTTGTTGCTGGTCGTAGGTCTGCTTGGAGACGCCGTCGTCGACGCTCAGCAGTTTGTAGCGCTTGAGGTTGACCAGGGCGACTTGCAGTTGCGCCTGGCTTTCGCCCAATTGAGCCTTGGCCTGGTCGAGGCTGGCGCGGATCGAACGGTCGTCGATGGTGGCCAGCAGGTCGCCCTTGTTGACGAGTTGGCCTTCTTTGACCAGCAATTTGGTAAGGATGCCGTCAATCTGCGGGCGTACGACGACGCTGTGCAGGGACAGGACCGAGCCGATGCCGCTGACGTAGCGAGGGACGTCTTTTTCGGTGACGCTGACCACTCGCACGGGGATGGCGGTGGAGGTGGTGAGTTTTGTCGTGGCGGGTTTGGTGGCATACCACAGGCCCAGCGCTGCCAGAACGATCAGAAGGGCGACGAGCAGGGCGGGGTTTTTCTGAATTCGCATGCGAGTGGGGCGCCGGGGCTGGGTAGTCGAGGTTTGGTCTGGTTTGTACCTTCCTTTATAAACCTGTTAGCCCGTCAGGAGAGTGACTGCTAACTGACGGCGCTGTCAGTTTGGTGCTCTTGGCGGCCTTTTAGCCGACCAGGTTCTTTCAGGGGGTACATATCCATTTCTGCGGTGATGGCTGATATTGGTTCCGCCCTTACGGCGGGTCACTTGGAAAAGCCCCAAGTAACCAAGGGCTCTTGCCCCTTTCGTTCGGTGCCTCGCCTAGGCTCGGCATGCCCTCGCTCCGGTCCTGCTCCGTGGGCCCGCCGCCATCGGCCATCCCTGGCCGGGGGCGGCTAACCCGGCATCCCTGCCGGGTTGCCCACTGCGCAGAACCTGCGCTCGGCCTCACGATGGGGCGGTGCATCAAGAGCAAAAGCACGGCGGCCTGCAGGCCGGCCTGATTGGGGAATGCGAGTTCCCCTGTAGGAGCGAGCTTGCTCGCGAAGAACATCAATAATGGCGCGTTTTAATAGGATAAACGCGGTGTCTATCAGTCCATCGCGAGCAAGCTCGCTCCTACAGGGACGTCGTCGATTTCAGACGTTACGTTCGCTTTTGATCTTGCCGTTGCTTCGGCTTTTGATTTTGATCTGTTGCCCCTTTCCCAGAGGCCGAACGCAGGCGTTGCGCAGGGGGTACCGCGGCAAGGATGCCGCGGTAGCCGCCCCCGGCCAGGGATGGCCGATGGCGGCGGGCCCCCGGAGCAATGCCGGAGTGAGGGCATGCCGAGCCACAGCGAGGCACCGAATGGCGGGGTAAAAGCGCTTTGGTTACTTTCGCGCTTTTCGAAAGTGACTCGCTGTAAAAGCGAAACCATTAGCAGCCGTTACCGCAGGAATGGATATGTTCACCAGAAAGAAAATGGTCGGCTATAAGGCCGCCATCGCAGGCAAGCCAGCTCCCACATTTGGACTGTGTACACCTGCAAAAAATGGTCGGCTATAAGACCGCCATCGCAGGCAAGCCAGCTCCCACATTTGAACTGTGAACATCTGCAAAAAACCGGATGTCCGCAGGATCAATTCGCCACCCGAACCCCACCCATGCTCCCGCTCAGTTCATAAGCCGTCAGTTCTGCCTGGTGCGCCGCCAATATCTCCGGCAGCGACCCGCGCAAATACTCGACCCAGGTCTTGATCTTCGCATCCAGGTATTGCCGTGACGGGTAGATCGCATACAGGTTCAGTTCCTGCGAGCGATACTTGGGCATCACCCGCACCAGACTGCCATTGCGCAACCCTTCGATCGCCGCATACACCGGCAAAACCCCCACCCCCATGCCACTGGTGATCGCAGTCTTCATCGCATCGGCAGAGTTCACCAGAAACGGCGAGCTGTTGATGGTGACCATCTCCTGTCCCTCAGGCCCGTCGAAGGTCCACTTCTCCAGCGGAATCACCGGGCTCACCAGCCGCAAACACGCATGGTTGAGCAAGTCGCTGGGTTTCTGCGCGCAACCGTTAACTTTCACATAAGCCGGCGAGGCGCAAACGATGCTGTAAGTGATGCCCAGGCGCTGCGAGACGAAGCCCGAGTCCGGCAGTTCACTGGCCAGCACGATGGACACGTCGTAGCCCTCGTCCAGTAAATCCGGCACACGGTTGGCCATGGTCAGGTCGAAGGTGACGTCGGGGTGGGTCTTGCGGTAGCGGGCGATGGCGTCGATCACGAAGTGCTGACCGATGCCGGTCATGGTGTGCACTTTGAGTTGCCCGGCCGGGCGCGCATGGGCGTCGCTGGCTTCGGCTTCGGCTTCTTCGACGTAGGCCAGGATCTGCTCGCAGCGCAACAGGTAGCGCTTGCCGGCTTCGGTCAGGGCGATGCGTCGGGTCGTGCGGTTGAGCAGGCGGGTTTGCAGGTGGGCTTCCAGGTTGGAGACCGCGCGCGAGACGTTGGCCGTGGTGGTGTCGAGTTGCACGGCGGCGGCGGTGAAGCTGCCGGCCTCGGCCACGTAACTGAAGGCGCGCATGTTTTGCAAAGTGTCCATGGGGTGCTCTCTGGGCGAATGACAAATTGTGACACGAAGTTTCTGCTTTTTTACAGGCGACTAAAGGTGGACCAACGGATTATCGCGCGAACGGTAACAAAGATTCACAGGAATCCCACCTTATCGCGATCAAGGCCCACCCCTAGAATTGCGCCGGCTCCTACACGGATCTTGTGCCCCCTCACCTCAGGAATTTTCAGCAGTGCCGCGTCGCATCAGCAGAGCGCTTCAGACGCTCAGTGTTTTGGCTTTAACCCTGGCAATCAGCGGCTGCGTCGGTACCGGAGGTATTGCCCCACAGGGCAAGGCAATGGAGGCCGATTCATTGGCCACCGACGAAGCCATCCACAGCGCCGCCCAAGACGCTCACTGGCCCACCGCGCAATGGTGGCAGGCTTACGGCGACCCGCAATTGAACCGCTGGATCAACCTCGCCGTGCAAGGCAGCCCGACCATGGCCATGGCCGCCGCGCGGGTGCGTCAGGCCAAGTCCATGGCCGGTATCGCGGAATCTGCGGAGTCGCTGCAGATCAATGGCGAATCCACGCTCAAGCGCCACAACTGGCCGACCGATCAGTTCTACGGGCCGGGCGACCTGGCCAATACCACCACCTGGGACAACAACGCCGCGCTGGGCTTCAGCTACGCCCTCGACCTCTGGGGCCGCGAAAGCAACGCCACGGAGCGCGCCGTGGACATGGCGCATATGACGGCCGCCGAAGCGCGGCTGGCCCAGCTCGAATTGCAGAACAACATCGTTCGCGCCTACATCGAACTGTCGTTGCATTACGCGCAACGGGACATCGTCGAGGCAACGCTCAAGCAGCAACAGCAGATTCTCGACTTGGCGCAAAAACGCCTGAACGGCGGGATCGGCACGCATTTCGAAGTCAGCCAGGCCGAGACGCCGCTCCCGGAAACCCATCGCCAGATCGATGCACTGGACGAAGAAATCGCCTTGAGCCGCAATCAACTGGCCGCATTGGCAGGTTTTGGCCCGGGGGAGGGCGCGCAGTTGCAACGGCCGACGTTATCACTGGGGGCGGCGCTGAAGCTTCCGTCGTCGCTGCCGGCGCAATTGCTCGGTCAGCGTCCGGACGTGGTTGCCAGTCGCTGGCAAGTAGCGGCGCAGGCGCGGGGCATCGATGTTGCCCACGCCGGTTTCTACCCCAACGTCGATCTGGTCGGCAGCCTCGGTTACATGGCCACCGGCGGCGGGGCGCTGGAGTTCCTGACCGGCAAGAAACTCAACTACAGCGTGGGCCCGGCGATTTCCTTGCCGATCTTTGACGGCGGTCGTTTGCGCTCGGAGCTGGGCGAAGCCTCGGCCGGGTATGACATCGCCGTGGCCAAGTACAACCAGACGCTGGTCAATGCGCTGAAAAACATCTCCGACCAGTTGATCCGCCGCGAGTCCATGGACAAACAGCAATCTTTCGCCGCCGAGTCGGTGGCCACCGCGCAGAAGACGTACGACATCGCGATGATCGCGTATCAGCGCGGCCTCACCGACTACCTCAACGTGCTCAACGCCCAGACGCTGTTGTTCAAACAGCAGCAAGTCCAGCAGCAGGTTCAGGCGGCACGACTGAGTGCGCATGCCGAGTTGGTGACGGCGCTCGGTGGCGGGCTCGGTGCCGGCAGCGATGTACCGAAAGACAGTCAGACCGCGGCACCGAAAACTCCGGTCCTTTTGCGTTGAACATCATACCTGTGAGAGCGAGCCTGCTCGCGATGAGGCCGGCACATCCAGCATCGATGTCGACGGGTACTCCGCTATCGCCAGCAGGCTGGCTCCCACAGGTTTCACTGAGCAGGATCCCATGACTCCCTTGCCCGCACCTTTGCGCTGGCTGTATTCCCTTGAATGGCGCCGGGGTTTCTACGACTGGGCGCGCAGCGACGGCGTGACCTGGGTGTACATTTTCAAGGTGCTGTTCGCCGCGTTCCTGACCCTGTGGCTGGCCATGCGTCTGGAATTGCCGCAGCCGCGCACGGCGATGATCACTGTGTTCATCGTCATGCAACCGCAAAGCGGCCATGTGTTGGCCAAGAGTTTTTATCGCTTTCTCGGCACCTTGGCCGGGTCGGCGGTGATGGTCGCGTTGATTGCCTTGTTTGCGCAAAACACCGAACTGTTCCTCGGCTCGCTGGCGATCTGGGTCGGCATCTGCTCGGCGGGTGCCGCGCGTTATCGCAACTTCCGCGCCTACGGTTTTGTGCTCGCCGGGTACACCGCGGCGATGGTCGGCTTGCCCGCGTTGGCCCACCCGGACGGCGCGTTCATGGCGGCGGTCTGGCGGGTGCTGGAAATCTCCCTGGGGATTCTCTGCTCGACCCTTATCAGCGCCGCGATCCTGCCGCAAACCGCCAGCGCGGCGATGCGCAACGCGCTGTATCAACGCTTCGGCGTGTTCGCCTTGTTCGTCACCGACGGCTTGCGCGGTCGCAGCAAACGCGACGCCTTTGAAGCCAGCAACGTACGCTTCATCGCCGAAGCGGTGGGCCTGGAAGGCTTGCGCAGCGTCACCGTATTCGAAGACCCGCACATGCGCCGGCGCAACGGTCGGCTCAGTCGCTTGAACAGCGAGTTCATGGGCATCACCACGCGCTTCAACGCCTTGCACCAACTGCTCGAACGCTTGCGCAGCAGCGGCACCGATCACGTGGTCGGGGCGATCAAACCGGGTTTGCAAGACCTCGCGGAATTGCTCGACGGTTTCACCGGTCGAGCCTTGACCGATGCTGATGCCCGACGTCTGGTGATCGCGCTGACCAACTACAAAGAAGGATTACCGGCGCGCGTTCGCAGCCTGCGCGCGACCTTTCAAGAGAGTGCCCCCAGCGACGCCGAACAACTGGATTTCCACACGGCCTACGAGTTGCTCTACCGCTTTGTCGACGACCTGCACAGTTATGCACAGACCCACGCGTCCCTGGCCGATCACAGCCACGAACGCGAGCAATGGGATGAGCCGTTCACCCCGCAAACCAACTGGATGGCGTCGGCTGCATCGGGGATTCGCGCGGCGTTCATTCTGGTGGTGCTGGGCAGCTATTGGGTTGCCACGGCGTGGCCAAGTGGGGCGACCATGACCCTGATCGCCGCCGCCACCGTAGGTCTTTCCGCCGCCACGCCGAACCCGAAACGCATGGCGTTTCAGATGGCTTGCGGGACGTTCCTCGGGGCGTTGATCGGCTTCTTCGAGATGTTTTTCATCTTCCCCTGGATCGACGGTTTTCCATTGCTCTGCGTGATGCTCGCGCCGGTGATCGTGCTCGGTTCGTTCCTGACGTCGCGGCCGCAGTACGCCGGTGTCGGCCTCGGTTTGCTGATCTTCTTCAGCACCGGTTCGGTGCCGGACAACCTCACGGTCTACAACCCTTACGCCTTCATCAACGACTACATCGCCATGGTGCTCGGCATGCTGGTGTGTGCAGCGGCCGGGGCGATCATTTTGCCGCCCAACAGTCGCTGGTTGTGGCGTCGGCTCGAGCAGGATTTGCGCGGCCAGGTGGTGTACGCCATCAGCGGCAAACTCAAGGGCCTGGCATCGAGTTTTGAAAGCAGCACCCGCGACCTGTTGCACCAGGCCTACGGTCTCGCCATGGGGCAGCCGCAGGTGCAGCGGGACTTGCTGCGCTGGATGTTCGTGGTGCTGGAAGTCGGTCACGCGATCATCGAGTTGCGCAAGGAACAGGCGATCCTGCCGGTGCACCCGGCCTATGCCGAATCGCAGCCGTGGCGTCAGGCGATCCGGGTGATGGGTCGCTCGCTGGTGCGGCTGTTTTTGCAACCGAGCCAGAGCAATCTGGAGCGTGGCCTGATTGCCGTCGACCATGCGATCAGCCGCGTGCAAGCCACTGACGAACCGTTCGCCCCGCACTTCGACACCTCGGCGTTGCGTCGGGTGAAGAGCTACCTGCACTTCATCCGCACCTCGTTGCTCGACCCGCAATCACCGCTCGCCGGTTACATGACTGCCATTAACGCCAAGCCCCAAGGACTTGAACATGCCTCGTGAGATCGCCTTCCACGGCGTGTACATGCCGACTATGACGCTGATGTTTTTCATCGCGGCGGCGCTGGCCTGGGCGCTGGACCGGTTCCTCTCCGGGTTCGATTTGTACCGCTTCTTCTGGCACCCGGCGCTGCTGCGCCTGAGCCTGTTTACCTGTCTGTTCGGCGCCCTGGCGCTGACTGTTTACCGTTGATTCTCTATTTCTGAAGAAGGCCCTGATGAAAAAGCTTTTCAGCCTGCTCGCCACCCTGTTGGTGCTGGCCCTCGCGATATGGATCGGCCGGACCCTCTGGGTGCATTACATGGACACGCCGTGGACTCGCGACGGTCGGGTGCGCGCCGACATCATCAACGTCGCCGCCGACGTCACCGGCGAAGTGGTGAACGTGCCGGTGCGTGACAACCAATTGGTCAAGAAGGGCGATTTGCTGATGCAGATCGACCCCGAGCACTACCGCATCGCGGTCAAGCAGGCGCAGTCGCTGGTGGCCTCACGCAAGTCGACGTGGGAGATGCGCAAGGTCAACGCCCATCGCCGCGCCGACATGGACAACCTGGTGATCTCCAGGGAAAACCGCGACGACGCCAGCAACATCGCCGACTCGGCCCTGGCCGATTACCAGCACGCCCAGGCGCAACTGGAAGCCGCAGAACTGAACCTCAAACGCACCGAAGTCCGCGCGGCAGTGGACGGCTACGTGACCAACCTCAATGTCCATCGCGGCGACTACGCACGCATCGGCGAGGCGAAAATGGCCGTGGTCGACATGAACTCGTTCTGGGTCTACGGCTTCTTCGAAGAAACCAAACTGCCCCACGTGCGGGTTGGCGACAAGGCTGACATGCAGTTGATGAGCGGCGAAGTGCTCAAAGGGCATGTGGAGAGTATTTCGCGCGGCATCTACGACCGTGATAACCCGGAAAGCCGTGAGCTGATTGCGGATGTGAACCCGACGTTTAACTGGGTGCGACTGGCGCAACGGGTGCCGGTGCGGATCCACATTGATGAGGTGCCGGACGGAGTGCTGTTGGCGGCGGGGATTACTTGTACGGTGGTGGTTAAGCAAGGTGATGGTGCATAGCTTGTAGACCGAGTCGCGCCCATCGCGAGCAGGCTCGCTCCCACATTTAACCGAGTTCTTTCAGGAGAATACGATCGAATGTGGGAGCGAGCCTGCTCGCGATGGGGACGACTCGGTCTTCTAGGCATACGACGACAATTCACCCGTTGCAGAACGTCTCCTGCAAATGCCGCCACACCACCTTCCCACCGGCCTGCTTTTCAAACACCACGGTCGAGCGCCGATCCGAGTGCAGCCCGGTCGCATCGGTCTGTTGTTCGCGGTAACTCACGGTGGCGCCCGTGTCGTGCAGGGCAATGCCACGCAACTCACTGAGCTCGATGCGGAACCCCAGTTTCCTGCCACCCGCCAGCAGGAACAATTCGTTCAACGCGTCGAAATCCAGTACCCGGCCCAACGGCGAGACCATGGAAAACTGCGGGGAAAAACGGGTCAGCAGGTGTTCAAGTTCGCTCGCTTCCCGCTCCTCGGCCAGCCACTGTTCGATGGCGATGTGGGCCTGGATCACTTCGTCGAAGTATTCGGTGTAGTCGGTCATGGGGCTTCCTGAAATTATGTGGAGACTGTTCTGCCGCTTTCGCGGGCAAGCCCGCTCCCACAAGGTTTTGCACAATGCCATAGAGAGCATTCACCTGTGGGAGCGGGCTTGCCCGCGATGGTGTCGACCCGGTCTCAGAGCTGCCCACGCAACCCGAACCGCTTCATCAACCCCGACTCCAGCAACCCTTTGGGCAACAGCCCTGCCAACAACGGCAACGCCCGGCTGCCATTGCCCAATCGAATCAGGCGTGGCGGTTTGGCCTGTTGCACGGCCTTGAGCAAACCTTCGGCAAACTCACTGGCCGGGGTCGGGTTGTCCTGGGACGCCTTGGCCCGTGCGCGAATGCCTTCACGCAAGGGGAACCACGGCGATTGTTCAGTGATTAACTGCTCAGCCTCATGCCCGGCATTCTTGGCGAAACTGGAGGCGATAGCGCCCGGCTGGACCTCCATCACCCGCACGCCGAACGGTGCCATTTCCATGCGCAAGGCATCGCTCAAGGCGTGCACCGCCGCTTTCGACGCGCAGTAAGCACCGGCAAACGGGGTCACCAACACCCCCGATACGCTGCCGATGTTGACCACAATTCCTTTGGCCCGGCGCAGCACGGGAAACATCGCGCGCGTCACGCCGACGATGGCAAACACGTTGGTTTCGAACTGGCGTTGCATGGCCGGCACGCCGCCATCGAGCAGCGGCCCCATGGCGCCGTAACCGGCGTTGTTGATCAGCACATCGAGGCCGCCATGCTGCTGGTTGATCCGTTCACTCAACTGTTCGAGTGCGGCGCCGTCGTTGACGTCCAGTGGCACGGCGGTGAACCCGGCCGCCGCCAGAACGGCCACATCCTCGGCCTTGCGGGCGCTGGCCCAGACGGTGTAACCGGCGACTTTGAAGGCGTCGGCGAGAGCGCGGCCAATGCCGCTGGAACAACCGGTAATCAACGCAACGGGCATGGCGCGGTCCTTGTGCAAGAGGAAGAAGGGAGGATCAGTCGGAGAAACTACCCTGCAAACGCTCGGCGCGAAACTCCAGGGTTTCCGGGCGGTAGCCGGGGCGCAGTGGCGGCAGCGGCAAGCAGTCTTCCCAGTTGCCACCGGCCTGCAATTCTCCGGGGCCGCGATAGCGTGGGGCGGTGTATTGATTGTCGGCGAGGTTGACCGTGTCGCCGGGTGCGTACGCGGCGACACGCCAGCGCAATTCGGTCAGTGGCACGTCGTTGCCGTTGTTCATGGTCAGTTGCAGCGGCCGGTCGGCGGGGCAGTGTTGTGGCGCGTAGCTGATGCGCAACTCCAAGCGTTGCAGTTGCTTCACCTCGCGGTGGTCCATCCAGATCACCCACGTGGCGACCACGCCCAATCCTATGGCGGCGGCGACAGACACCGGCAGGGCTTTGGCGGGATAGCGCAATAACAGGATGAGCCAGGTGATGACCAGCAGGACGCCGATGAACATGACGCGAAACCTCGGGAGCAGAGACGGTCATCCTACCTAAGCGCAGGGGCGGTTGGCGATGGGCTTGATGGGTGTGGTGGCTGTGATGGCCTCTTCGCGAGCAAGCCCGCTCCCACATTCGACCGCATTCTCCTGCCAGGACTCGGTCAAATGTGGGAGCGGGCTTGCTCGCGAAGGGGCCGGTGCAGGCGCCCCAAAACCCGGACCAAAAAAAGCCCCCACCCAACCCGCTGCGGATGGGGATCTCAGCGGGCTGGACGGGGGCTTTTTGTTCTACCGAACGCTTACTGCGCGATGGTTTTCACCGACACGCCACGCTCGATCGGGGTCGAACGACCGTAGATATCTTCGAACCGCTCGATATCGTCTTCACCCAGATAGCTGCCCGATTGCACTTCGATGATCTCGAGTGGAATCTTGCCCGGGTTGCGCAGACGGTGAACCGACGCGATCGGGATGTAGGTCGACTGGTTTTCAGTCAGCAGGAACACGTTTTCGTCGCAGGTCACTTCGGCAGTGCCGCTGACCACGATCCAGTGTTCGGCGCGGTGGTGGTGCATCTGCAGCGACAGGCACGCCCCCGGCTTGACCGAGATGCGCTTGACCTGGAAGCGGCCGCCCATGTCCACCGAGTCGTAGGAACCCCACGGACGATAGACTTCGCAGTGGTTCTGGGTTTCGCTGCGGCCCTGGTCGTTGAGCGTGTTGACCATCTGTTTCACGCCTTGGACCTTGTCCTTGTGGACAATCATCATGGCGTCCTTGGTTTCGACGACCACGATGTTTTCCAGGCCGATCACCGACACCAGTTTGCCGTTGCCGTGGATCATGCAGTTTTTGCTGTCCTGAATGACCACGTCGCCTTTGGTGACGTTACCGTTGGCGTCTTTCTCATTCACTTCCCACAGCGACGACCAGCAGCCGACATCGCTCCAACCGGCCGTCAGCGGCACGACGCACGCGCGCTGGGTTTTTTCCATCACGGCGTAGTCGATGGAGTTGTCCGGGCAGCAGGCGAAAGTGGCCGGGTCGATGTCGACCGTGTCGGCATCCTGCGCGCTGCGTTCCAGGGTCAGGACGCACGTGTCGTAGATGTCCGGATCGTGCTTTTTCAGTTCTTCGAGGAAGCGGCTGGCGCGGAACAGGAACATGCCGCTGTTCCAGAAGTAGCCGCCGGACTGGACGTATTCGGTCGCGCGTTTCACGTCCGGTTTTTCAACGAAGTGCGAGACGCGGCTGACACCTTCGGGCAGCAGCGAATCGTTGGTCGACTTGATGTAGCCGTAGCCGGTTTCCGGTTTGGTCGCCGGTACACCGAACAGGACCATTTCGCCGTTTTCCGCAGCGACAGTGGCCAGGGCCAGGGCGCGTTGCAGGGCTTTCTGGTCTTCCAGTACGTGGTCGGCCGGCAGCACCAGCATCAATTCGTCGCGACCTTCGTTGACCAGCATCATCGCGGTCAGGGCCACGGCCGGCGCCGTGTTGCGGCCGAACGGTTCCATCAGGATGCGCTGGGTGTCGAGGTTGCGGGCAGCCAGCTGCTCGTTGACGATAAAGCGGTGGTCCTTGTTGCAGACCACGATCGGGGTGTCCATGCCTTCGAACACCAGGCGTTCCAGGGTTTGCTGGAACAGCGTGTGCTCGCCGGTCAGGGCGAGAAATTGCTTGGGGAATTGCTTACGCGAAAGCGGCCAAAGACGTGAGCCGCTACCACCTGACAAGATCACCGGAATCATGTTGTTACTCCTTGAAAATCGTATGGGTCAGAGCTACTGCGTTCTGTCGTTTCACTCTTGTTCTTATTCCGTGTCCGGACTGACACCTTGACCTTGTGGGAGCTGGCTTGCCTGCGATTGCATCACCTCGGTCTGAACGTTGCACCGAGTCGTCTGCATCGCGGGCAAGCCCGGCTCCCACAGGGAAATGGGTCAATCCGAAAAATTCATTAGCGTGTCGAAACCGGGCGTTTTACCCAGACTGGCGACAGGCTGCTGCCGGTGCCGGTGACGTACAGCACGGCGGCTTCACCGCGTTCCAGGGCAACCGGTTTCACGTCGCCGACTTTGGTGGCGCCGTCATACAGGGCCAGGCTGACTTTGACCGGGTTGATTTCACGCTCGCCACGGCCCTTGGCCGCTACGGACGGAACCACTTCGGTCTTGCCGTCAGCGGTTTTCAGGGTCAGGGCCTTGTCGCTGAGGTTCTGTACGCGAACCAGGGATTTCTGCTTGTTCTTGAACGGCGGCTCTTCGATCAGTTGCGGCGCGCCGCTGGCGTTGTTGACCAGGGTGTAATAGTGGTCGCCGGCCAGTTTCACCGGCAGCGTCTGGCTGCCGACCTTGGCGCTGTAGTCGCCGCCCGGCATGAAGCTGAAGTCGGTGCTGGACAGCGGCGCGACTTCGGCCAGGTTGGTGCTGCCGACGGTGGCGCTGACTTCAGCGTTACCGGCGTTGTAGACACGGACGAAGCTCGAACCTTTCGGTGCAGTCGGGCCGTAGAGTGCAGCGTCACCAGCAAAGGCGGACATCGATAACACGCTCATGCCAGCAACAAGTGCAAAGGTCTTGGCGAGACGGCGAGGAGTAGTAGTGAAAGTCATGGTAGTACCTCTCTCTTTCAGTTTTGCGCCCGGTCGGGCGTCTCGGATTTAGTGTTTGCGGCTACGTTTTGTTGGCGGGCGCCGGCTTCTTTGAGCTCTGCGACCCACTGCGGGTCGGCGTCGCCGATTTCGTTGTTCACAGGCAGATAACGTTCAGGAAACTCCCAGATCAGCACCTGTGGTGGGCTGTTCTTGAAAGCATCACTTTTCAGGTAGCTGAGCATCGGCAGAATCGGGCCGTGGCCGTCTTCGGCGTAATTGACCACGTCGCTGTTCAGCGCTTGTTTCAGCGCACCGACGAAGTTCCAGTTCGGGTTGGCGCTGTAGCTGGTGCCGATCAGGGCCACCGGCACTTCAGTGTTGGCGAACAGCGCGTCATCACCGGCAGGCTGGTCTTGCGCGACCACGGTGTTGCGCTTTTGCAACGGTTCGGTCTTCGGCATCAGGTTTTCGAACAGCGGGTCCAGCGGCAGGAACAACCGCAGGTCGCCCTTGTGCGTGACTTTCTCCGCAGGTTCAGTGACGAAGCGTTGCGGCTCGCCGCTGAGCGGGGTCTTCTCGGCAATGGTCTTGGCCAGAGTCTCGGCGGCGATTTGTGCGCCTTCCGGGGTCCAGTGAGTGTCGGTTCGCAGGAACACTTGCTGACCGTCGAGCTTGGCGTGGAGCATCGGACCGAACAGGTCGGGCGCGATGATCTTGTTGGCCGCCACACGAGCGTGGAAGTCTTCATAGAGGTTGGCGTGAATGCTCGAAGGCTTCACTTGGCCCAGGTGTTCCGGGTACAGGCGAGTCTTGGCCGGCACGATCGCCATCACCAGTTTCACGCCTTTGGCCTTGAGTTCCTGACGTACGCCTTCTACGAGCGCGTAGTTGCCTTGCAGGTTCAACTCTTCGTTGACGATCGGGTTGAATTCTTCATCGCTGTACAACCATTGATCGCGGCCGAGCACGACGCCCGGACGACCTTCGTTGAACAGTTTGAAATCCAGCGCAGCCCAAAGGTTGGTGCCCAGGCGCTTGATCGGGAACTCTTCGTCGTAATGCGTTTCCACGGCTTTGGCCCAGCGGCCATTGAGCACTGTCGCGTCGGCGTTGGTGCTGAAGCCGAAGAAGCTGCGCGTCGACCACAGGCCCAGCACCAGCAGGGTCACCATGAACAGGGCGATGTAGAAGATACGTAATGAGCGGGTCATGGTCAGATCCCTCAGAACTGGAAGTAAAGGAACGGCGAGAAGCTTTGCGCCGAGAGTTTGAAAATCGAGGCGATGAACAGCACCAGGACCAGCGTGCGCATCACGTAACGGGACCAGTCCGCCGTCCAGTAGGCCGGTTGCACGGTGGCTTCAACGCCAACGGTGTAGCCAGGCTCATGGATGCTGGTCGGGTTGTCGCCCGGTACGGCTTTGATCATTCCTGGCGTGGCAGCGGCAGGGCCGTCGGCCTCGACGTTGACCACAGGCTTGGTCTTCTCAGGCGGCAGGTTGCTGTAGAAATCGCGGATGCCGAAGAACGCCAGGGTCATGTAAGCCACCACCAGGGTTGCCACTTGCAGGCCGGTGAGGCTGGCCGCGTTGAGTTCCGACAGTGACCATTCACCGAAGCTGAACATCGCGCCGTACATGCGACCGGCGACGTGCAGGTTTTCCGAGCGGAAGATCACCCAGCCCATGACCACGAGCAGGAAGGTCAGGGCCCAGCGGATCGGGTTGATGCTGCGCGGCGAGGTATTCAGGCCCAGGGCTTTTTCAATCGCCAGCCACATGCCGTGCCACGCACCCCAGATGATGTAGGTGATGTTCGCGCCGTGCCACAGACCACCGAGCAGCATGGTCAGGAACAGGTTGCGATAGGTCATCAGCGTGCCTTTGCGATTGCCGCCCAGCGTGATGTACAGGTAGTCACGCAGCCAGGTGGACAGGCTGATGTGCCAGCGCCGCCAGAACTCGGTGATCGACTGGCTGATGTACGGCTGTTTGAAGTTTTCCATGAAGCGGAAACCCATCATCAAGCCCAGGCCGATGGCCATGTCGCTGTAGCCGGAGAAGTCGAAATACAACTGCGCGGTGTACGCCAGCGCGCCGAGCCAGGCATCGCCCGTGGTCGGGTTCTGCAAGGCGAAGCAATGGTCGGCGACCACCGCGAGGGTGTCGGCGATGAAGACTTTCTTGATGAAACCCTGCATGAACCGCGTGGCACCTTCGGAGAACTTGTCGAGGGTGTGGGTGCGGTTGTTGAACTGGTCGGCGAGGTCGCGAAAACGCAACACCGGGCCGGCAATCAGGTGCGGGAAGATCGCCACGAACGCCGCAAAGTCGATCAGGTTGCGCGTTGCCGGCGTGTCGCCACGGTAGACGTCGATGATGTAGCTGATGGACTCGAAGATGTAGAACGAGATCCCGATCGGCAACAGCACGTGGGTCAGGATGAACGGCGAAAGACCCACCGACGTCATCATCGCGTTGATGCTGTCGACGCCGAAGTTGGCGTACTTGAAGTAGCCGAGGATGCACAGGTCGACGCCCACGCCGAGCAGCAGCCAGCGCTGGGCCGGTTTGGTCCGAACGCCTGCGGCGCCGACTTTGAGGCCGATCCAGTAGTTCCACAGCGTGACGGCGGCGAACAGCGCGAGGAAGTCCACGCGCCACCAGGCATAGAACACATAGCTGGCGAGCAGCAGCAGCAGGTTGCGATAGCGTATTCCGCTCAAGTAGTACATGCCGAGAAAGATCGGCAAGAACAAAAACAGGAACACATTGGACGAAAATACCATCCCGATCTCTCCGTGTTTAACCAACAGTCGAGGGCCGCAGCCCCCCCAAACCCCCCACCCAAAAAACGGGGGAATAACACTCAACTCACATCGTGTACTGACCTGTAGGAGCGAGGCTTGCCCGCGAATGCCGTTACGCGGTGGAACTGATGAACAGTGTCATCGTTCTTCGCGGGCAAGCCTCGCTCCTACAGGGGTTTTGCGTGGTCCTAAGAACCTTTGCCTTTCTCGTTGGCCGGGTCGTAGACCTTGGTCAGGTCACCCCCGAGGCGGAAGGTCTTGAACGGCTGCATCTCGTGTTTTTTCTCGAGCACATCCGGCGAGCAGGTGTAGAGCGTGCAGAACGGTTCCAGCCAGGCGAATTTCGAATCGACCTTGAGGTCGGTCATGTCCTGTTCTTTACCGTTCTTCTTCTCGAATTCGTCCGGGTCTTCTACCCCCGATAGCACTCGATCACCCAGGCGTTTCAGCGCGCCGTTGTTTTCCTGGCGCAAATCCACACCGTTGACCTGCGCAAAACTGGCGATCATCGCCAGCGGCGGCAGGGCGTAGTTGTGATAGGCGAGGGCGCGTTGCTGGCGCTTGAGTTCGTTGGGCAGGAAACCCTGGGCGTCAATTTGATTGGCGGCGACCTTGAATTCCTTCACCGACCAGTCGAACAGGTCGCGGCGGTTGGTGGCGATGGACGTTGCCATCACCGACCAGGCGGACCAGTACGAGTGGTTGTTGGTTTTTTCCAGCGGCAGGTTGTCCCAATCGCTGACCACCTGATCCGCCATTTTGCTGAACCAGGCTTCAATCAACTGCGACTCTTGCTGATGGTTGGCCAGCGGATGCGAGTCGGAGAACTTCAGGCGCAGGTACGAAGACGCCATGCTGCCCAATGCCCATTTGCGCATGGACTTGCCGGTGTGGTTGAAGTCCTTGGACATCAATGCATCGGCCTTGGCCCAGGCGGTCAACCAGTTCAAGGTGCATTCCAGTTGTTCCGGACGACCGTCACGCATGTACTGCATCACGCGCTTGCTGGTGCCGCGCTCAATCTTGGTGATGTCGGCGGTGGTGTCGCGGAAGGCTTTTTCCGAGGCTTCGTTCAGGGTCGAACGGGCCTTGTCGGAGCCTTCGTACTTGCTGCGAAATTGCAGCGAACCGGTGTACGGCGTCGGCACCGCATCACAGCCTTCGCTCTTGTCGCCGGTTTTGACTTTTTCAATCGGCGCGAAGTAGCCCTGGGGCGGACGCAGGGGCGCGGCGGCCTGCGTGGCACCGGCGAACATCGCCAGTGTCAGCAGGGAGGGCGCGAGTAACTTTTTCAAAGTTCGGGTTTGCATAATGGCCTCATTGCCCGGCCTGAGCGGTACGCTGCCCAGTGCCAGGGAACACGTTGCGTTTGCAGATTTTCGCTTCGACTTTCTGCGGCGCGGCACCTGCTTCAGGGCCCTGGATTTCGACGGCCAGCAAATTCTGCGTGGCCCAGTCTTCGTCCGTACGCAACTCAAAGGCAAAGCGCCCGTCGGTGTCGGAAGTTTCCGGTTTTTCGATTTTGATGTCCTCGTGGCGACCGTTCATGTACCAGAGGGTGGCTTGCAGGACTTTCACCGACGCATCGGCGAACTGGATGTCGACCTGGTGACTGCCGTTTTGCAGGTTCAGGTTCTTGCTGTTGACCATTAATTCGTTCTTGCCCGGTTTCAACGTGGTGCTGCCGGTCATCTGTGCATCCTTTCCTTCGCAACCGTTGTCCAGCAACGCCATCATCTGGCGGTAGGTGGTTTCCTGGTCTAGGCGATAGAGCGGCGAGAATTCCCAGATCAGAATCTTCGGCGGCTTGGTCTGGAACTCTTCGCTGCCCAGGTACTGCAGCATCGAACCTTCCAGGCCACCGCCGGGGAACGCCACGTTGAGGATGTCGGCGCCGATGGCCTCTTCGAGGAAACCGGCGAAGTTGTAGTTCTTGCCACTGTGGCTGGTGCCGACCAGGGTGATCTCTGGATTGCCGGAGTCACTGAACAGGTCGCCGTCGGCGGCTTCGCCCTTTGGCTCGGTGGTGAACTGATCCATGTACTGGATCGCGTAGCTGGTGCCACAGAGTTGACCGGCCATGTTGTGTAATGTTCCGGTCTTGCCCATGCGACCCGACTTATGGCTCTCGAACTCGCGCTTGGGAATGTCCGCGAACTCAGGCAATTGCTTGATTTTCTCGCCGACGATTTTCGCTGTGCGCTGGGCGCCATACGGCGTCCAGTGTTGGTCGCCGCGGAAGTAGAAGTCGTGGGCCGGCAGGGTGTCGGGCAGCGATTCATTGGTCAGCGGCGACAGGTCCGGCACCACATAACCCATGGCGGCGAAACGGCCGAGCATGGTCTTGTAGTTCTTCAGGGCCTTGTCGAAATCGAACTTGGCCTTGTCTTCCGGATTGAGCTTGTTGCGATTCACCAGGCCACGGGTCGGCTGGTAAACGACGACCAGTTCCACGCCTTTGCTCTTGAACGCATCGTGCAGTTCTTTCATGCGTTTGTAGCCGGCGGGGGTGGTGTCGAATTCGGTGCGCAAGTCTTCTTGCGTACGGAACAGCCAGTCGCCCTGAGCCTGCACCAGCGTGGTGAAGTTCTGCTGGTAGCGCGTGGTGTAGTTCTTCGCGTCGTGAGCTTCGGGGCACAGGTTGCAGCACGGTTCGGCGCTGAAGCTGGGCGCTTTTGCCTCATCGGCACGCGCACCGGCGCTGGCCGCGAGAATGCCGGCGGTCAGGGCCGACAGGCTGAGTAATTTGATCAAGTGTGGGTGCATAAAATTATCCTCAGTCCTGCATTTCGGTCTGGCGTTCGACAGGGTCGATCAGCACGGCTTTCTGCTGGCGTACCAGCAGGTCGAGAATTTCATCCTGGCGCTCGCCGAGAATCCCGTTGAAGCTGATGCCGCTGGATTTGGTCGGCGCGAGCATGGACACGCGATACAACTCGACGCTCAGCGGCGAGTCGATGGACAGCGGTCCGCTGCCGTTGCCGGCCAGTTCGCCGCCGACGATGATCAGCGACACCTGGGCGTCGAACGGGTCGAGCTTGATGTCGCGGTCGGTGTCGGTCAGGTCCTTGATGTGCCCGTAGACACCGGTCAGGCCGTTGGCCATGGACAGGTTTTCGTAGAGGCGGATGTTCACGCTGTTACGAATCCGGATGCCGTGGCGACGGTTGCTGATCACCTTGTTGCCGTAAATCAGATTGTCGCCACTCTCGTAGAGGGTGATGCCGTCCGTGTGGTTCTTGTAGATCTCGTTGTAGGCGATCAGGTTGTTCACGCTGTTACGGTCGATCACCAGGCCCGACAACTTGTTGTCGTAGCTGCGGTTGTTGAAGATGAAGCTGTTGTTGACCTCACGGGAAATAATGATCCCGTGCTTCTTCTTGGTCCCGTACACCGTGTTGTCGGCAATGATCAGACCGTGGGAACGGTCATGCGGGTCGATGCCGTAGACGATGTTGTCTTTGTAGGTGTTGCCCTTGACCACGAAGTCTTGGGTTTCGTAGCAGTAGAAGCCGTACCACATGTCCGAGAACTCGGAGCCGACGATCCAGCCAGTCGGTTCAGGACGCTTGAGCACCTTGGCCATGTTCGGCGTGTACTGGGAAATACTCACGCCGTAGGACTTACTGTTGGCATAGCCGAAACTGGCGATCTTGCTGTTGGCGATGTAGGTCTCGGTGCCGCCCCAGGACAGCAGGAACGGACGGAATTCCTTGGGCGACTTGAAGGCCGCCGGGCCGTTTGCCTTCTCGCTCCAGCCAGTGATTTTGGTATCACGCACAAACAGCTGGCCGTCGTTGACCAGGAACGAACCGGCCTCTTGGGACAGGCGCAATTCCTGGGTCTGCTTGTCGATCTCCAGGATGCCTTTCTCACCCACCACGATCGGCAACTTCGCCAGGAACACGCCCGGCGAAGTTTCGCTGAAGTACTGCTTGGGTACTTTCTTGGCCAGATCCTTGAGGTTCATGTAGCCGTCGTCGATGAAAATCGCCTGAGGGATACCGTGCTGACGCACTACCCATTCGGCCATCTTGTTATCGCCGCCGATGAAGTCCTTCAGCGCGTTTTCCTGCATCATCCGGCGCACGCTGATTTTGCCGGCCTTGGTGCGCACGATTTTCGCGGCAATGGCTTCGGCGGTGTAGCCGGACGTGTCCGGCAGCTTCGGCGCAGCCAGCTCCAGCGGCGCGGTCGGTGCGCTGCTGACGGTGTAGGTCTTGGCCTGTTGCAAGCCCTTGGCAATGGTCGCCGGCTGCTCTTTTGGCACGGGTGCGGCCGGCTCGACAGTGGCGAAGGCCGCCGAACTGGCCAGCAGCATCGCGCCGGCCAGTAAGGTGATCGAGCCTCTCTTCGGACTGTTCATGTCAGGAACTCCCTTCGCTGTTCGCATCAGAAGCGCCAGATCACGTCGATAAACGCGCGGTGCATGTACGAGTCGACGCCTTTGCCGTAGGCATCGCCCGGCTTGAACACACCGCCACGCAAACGCACGAGGGCCGAAGGCTCATCGATCGATTGGCTCAAGGAGGCCGGCAACAGACCCTGCTTGAAGTACTTGGTGACGACCACGTCCATTTCCTGGCCGAGGTCTTTGTTGCCATCTTCCAGCGGCAGCGAAGTGCTGGAGAGCACGGCGCCGGTCACGTCATCGGTGTCGTTCTGCACGGCGTTGATGCCGTTGCTGCCGACCGGCTTGTTGCCGTCGACGCGCCAGAATTTGTGGTAGATCACACTGGCGTCGTATTCGTCGTTGAGCATCCACGAACCGAACAGGGTGGCGGTCTGCATGTTGTTCATTTCGCCACGGAAGGCTTCGCCGAAACGGTGAACCCGCGAGCGAGTACCGGTGTAGTTCGAGCGGTTACTTTCCAGGCCGTTCTGTTCGTAATCGGCGCTGGCGCGGGCATAGGCAGCACCGACTTGCCATTGCGGATCGAGGCGCAGACGCACGCCCAGGTCGGTGGCCCAGCCATCGACGTTGCCACTGGTCTTGGCCTGGGCCGGTGCGGTGCCGTCGGCGTTCAGCGGGTTGACCTTGTCGCGGTCGCCGCTCATGCCGGTGACGCTGCCCCAGTAGTTGACGGTGTTGGTGTTGCGCCAGTTGTAGGCATCGCTGTCGGCGGTGAGGCCGATCCAGCTGATGTCGCCATTCTCTTTCTTGTCCAGGGAATCGGCGGCCACACCTGGCTCGGCGTAGTCCAGCTTGCCGTCATCGTGGGTGTGATGACCGCGAATGCCGACCCAATTGCCCGGCGTCCACTGATACGCCGCATCGGCGTAAGCGTGCAGGCGATCCTTGTCCTTGGGCGCGAGCTCGGTGAGGTCGGTGCGGTATTCGCTGAAGCGTTCGGCAACACCGGCGTTGGCGCGCAACAAGGTGGTGTCGAAGGTCCAGTTCAGGGCTTCGATGTTGGTGTCGCGCCATTGGCCGTCGTCGTTACGCAGGCGTTGGCGACCGAGCTTGAGTATCTCGCCAGGGTACGGCGTGAGGCCGCTGTAGCCGACCCAGAACTCGCGCATCGCCAGGTAGTTTTTCTTGCTCTTGCGATCACCGTTGTCGGTGGCCTGGGTGCCGTCGCTGTCGGACTGCTGCAGGGTGTCGGTTTCGATGATGTCGGTAGACGTCACCGCCTGACCCATGGCGTAGCCGCTCCACGCGCCGCTCTCGCCATAGATCCATGGGCGCAGGTCGAGGCCGACGCCGTTGACGTCGCCGCCGCTCTGCGTGCCGAGGTCAGTGTCGTCTTCGGACTGGGCGGTGACTTTCACGTCAAGGCCGTAGTTCTTGCTTTCGGTCAGGGCCGCCAGGGTCGGGCACGACCACAACAGAGCGAATGACAGGCCGATACCGGCCTTAACGAATGGATTCAACTTCATAGGGATTCCTCGCCGTCTTCTTCTTCCAGGGCATGCAGTTCCAGCGTGTTCTGGCTCAAGGCACCACGAACGGCCTGTTCTTGTTTCAACAGGCGTTGGGCCTCGGCGAGCTGGGCAGGCGGCAGTTGGGCTTCGAGTGTTTGCGCAAGCTCGGTGGCTTGCGGGGTGTTCTGGGCCTTGGCCAATTGGCTGAAGACGTAAGCGTTAAGCGGGTCGGGCTTGGTGCCCTTGCCTTGGGAGAACAATTGGGCGATGGCGAAGTCGGCACTGTTCTGGCCGTTGCGCGCTGCCTTGAGCAGGTGGTCCAGGGCTTTTTGCGAATAGACCTTGCCCAGGTAACCACGACGATAGATCTGGCCGAGGTAGTAATCGGCGGCGACTTCTCGGTCGACGGCTTTCTGGAAGTGTTCCTCGGCGACCTTGGCGTCGGCCGGGACCATTTTGCCTTCGTAGTAGAGCTTGCCCAGCAACAGTTCGGCGCGGGGTTGATCCGCGGCGCGGCCGTTGTCCAGGTACTTCATCATCGTGTCGACGTCGCCCAGTTCCGGGAAGTCGTAGAGCAATTGCGCGAGGCTGACCCAGGAAGCGGGGTAGCCCGGAGCGATGCTTTCGAGCAGCGTCTGAGCGGTTTTCTCGTCGGTCTTGCCCAGGCTGGCATCGCCGAGTACGCGGGCGACGCTGTCCATGCGCTGGGCAGACACCGTGCCGCGAGCGTGAGCGGCTTGCATCTGCGTGATCAGCTCGGCTTGCTGTTCCGGTTTACCTTGCTTCTGGTAGACCGTGGCCAGCTCGACGTAACAGATGTCGGTGGTGTTCAACGCGGCTTTGCAGATGGTTGCGACTTCGTCCAGGTGCTGGTCGTAAGTGCCTTGGGTGCGATAGAGCAGCACTTGGGCCAGGCCCGCTTCCGGCTTGCCTTCGGCGCGCCATTGGCTGATCTGCTGCTGGGCGTTGATGTTGGGGAAACTGTGGGGGTATTGCAGGTACAGCATCGCCAGCGGAATCAGGGTGTTGCCTTCGCCATTGGCCGAGGCTTTTTTCAACAGGCCTTCGGCTTCGTGCTGTTCGGCTTCGGTAGAGCCGGGTTTGGCCACCAGCAGGCGACCCAGGCGAGCCTGAGCCCGCGGCGAGACATCGGCCGCGGCGCGGTAAGTCGCCTCGGCCTGCTTGACCTGCGCCGGGTCGCGGCTGTCGACCTGGATATCGGCCAGGCCCACTTGGGCTTCGCTGTAGCCCAGGTCGGCCAGTTGCTTGTAGTTCTGCTGAGCGAGCGCGGTGTCGCCGCGCTTGAGGGCTTCATTGGCCAGACGCTGGTCGGGCAGGCCGGCGCAACCGGCCAGGCTGACTGCCAATGCGACTGCACATAGTGAGCCCATGTGGGAGCGAGCCTGCTCGCGAAACAGGCGGCTCGCTGTCTCAGACAAACCGAGTTGACCCCTTCGCGAGCAGGCTCGCTCCCACAGGGTTTGCGGTGTTGTAAGGATAGGTGGAGTCATCACGGGCATGTCCTCTGTTTAAAGACCGGCGGCCATGGCTTTGTCGATCAGCCAGTTCATGTTCGGACCACGGGTGCTGTTCACTTCCACCGGGCGACCGGCGTACTTGCTGTCCAGTGGCTCGTCAGGCTTGATCAGTACGCGGATGTCGGAAGACAGGTCAGCGCTTTTCAGGCTGGTGCTGCTGACGATCGTGCCGCTGCGGGTCTTGTCTTCGCCGGCGATCTGGAAGCTGACCGTGGCGCCTGGCAGTACGTCGCCGAACTGGCGATAGGAGAAGCGCGCTTCGACATTGGCTTCGGTGTTACGCGGCACCAGTTGGAAGATCACGTCGCCTTTGCTGGCGTACTGACCGTCGGCGACCAGTTGCTGGGCCACGGTGCAATCGCACGGCGACGTCAGGGTGCCGGTCATTTGCTTGCCGAACAGCTCTTCAACCTTGGCCGGTTGCAGTTGATTGTCGTCAAGGTGGCCCTTGAGCACATCGAGCATGCTGGTGCTGAAGGTCGCCAGCGGTGCGCCTTTGGCGGCAACGCCATCGGCTTTGATCAGGCTTTGCACGGTGCCGTCGCGCGGCATGGTGATGTTCATGCCGGCAACGCTGACCAGACCGGCCTGGGCGTGGCTGACGAAGTACATGCCGTACACCGACTTGAAGATGAAACCGAACGCCGCCAGGCCGACGATGAAAATCGCCAGGCTGAACGTCACGGCGCGCAGACGACCGATCGCGGTCATGCCGTGGCCGCCGTCCTTCATCTTGCGCGCTTTGGTGAAGTTATCGCGCTGCAGGGTGGCCAGCACTTCACCCATGCTGACGATGTCGCCGGCCAGGTGCGAAGTGATCAGGTGGCGCAGGGTCGAGATGTCTTGTGGTTCCAGGTTCTGGAACTGGCAACCGACACGACCGGTCTGGCGATCGAAGGAGCGCACTTGCAACTCCACGTCCATGGCCAGGCCGAGGTTATCGATGACGAACTGCAGGCGAGCCTTGTACACGTCACCGGTTTTCAGTGGCAGCTGACCGGCGTTGAAGGCCAGGCCGCCAGCGGAGAGGTCGAGGACTCGAGCTTCAACCGGGGTCCGGTCAGGACCGAAGAAACGCAGCTTGGCCGGAATTTTCACTCGGGCGTGTTGGCGCTGGGCTTCTGACTCATGCACTACGTTGGCGTTGACGGCGGTATTCATATGGGCGATTTCCTAGTTAATTCAGGCGAGTTCGGTCAGACCATCATCAGCAGCACGGCAACAAAAATGCTGCCGGCGGAGAAGGTCATGGTCCGAGACGACCAAGTGTTGAACCAACCTTGAAAGCTGGCGAGATCACGGGTCAGGGAAGTGGGCTGGCGACTCCAGGACTGTCGGTCGAGGCGGAAGAACACGTAGATCTTCACCATCGCGCCGACGATCTGGTTGTAATAGAGAATCGCCGGGTAGGCCGGGCCGATCCGGTGTCCGGACAACGACAGCAGCACGGTCAGGATCAGGCGGGTAATGCCGATCCACAGCAGGTACACCAGGATGAACGCGGTGCCGTACTTGAAGCTGGCGATCAGCGCGACGGTCAAGCCCAGCAGCGAGGTCCACATCGACACGCGCTGATCGAACAGCACCACCGAGGTGAACAGGCCGAGGCGTTTAACCCCAAGGCCCAGGGCGCGGGCGTTCTGGCGCAGGTTGTTGCCGTACCAGCGGAACATCAGTTTGCGACTGGCCTTGATGAAGCTTTTTTCCGGCGGGTGTTCCACGGTGTGGATCGCGGCGTCCGGCACGTAGAACGTGTCGTAGCCCAGGCGCATCAGGCTGAACCAGCTCGACTTGTCGTCACCGGTCAGGAACTTGAAGCGGCCCAGGCGCCAGTGTTGCAGCGAGTCGCTTTCCACGTCGGCGATGAAGTCCGGGTTGGTGACCACGGTGGCGCGGAATACCGACATCCGGCCGGTCATGGTCAGTACGCGCTTGGACAGGGCCATGGAGCACATGTTGATGTGACGCTGGGCGAAGCGCAGTTTGTGCCATTCGGCCATGACGTAGCCGCCGCGCACTTCGCAGAATTCGTTGGTGGTCAGGCCGCCGACATTGCCGAACAGCTGGAACCACGGCACGGTCTTGAGCACGACGCCCGGGGCCAGTACGGTGTCGCCATCGATCACTGCAACCACGGCACGGTCGTCCGGCAAGTGGCGGGAGATGGCGCGGAAACCGTAGGCCAGGCCGTCACGCTTGCCGGTGCCGGGAATGCGCACGAAGTCGAGCTTGACGCGAGCCGGTGGATTCATCCGCGACCACAGGCTTTTCACCAGCTTCTCATCGGACATTTCCACGATGGAGCAGACCATGGTGGTCGGCAGGCCGCAGTCGATCGCTTCGCGAATTACCGAGGCATAGACCTGAGCGGTGGTCAGGGCGTCGATCCGAAAACTGGTGACCATCAGGAACACATGCGAGGGGTCTGCCGATTTGCCCAGCTTGCGCACTTTGCGCCGCAGGTGCGGGTAGACCACGTACAGGAACAGCATGCCGCGCAGAAAGTGCGTGGCACCCATCGAGTAGCGCCAGATTCCGATGAAACCAATCAGGAAAATGAAGTCCTTCGACTCGGAGTCGAACGTGGACGCAGGCAACGCCATGGCGATGCCCATCAAAATACTTAGGTAAAACAGCCAACCGGCGGCCTGAAGTAGGCCGTGCTTTAGCCTGTGCATAATCGGAATCCTAAAGTCAGTTGCAAGCCCCAAGCTTCAAGCTCCAATTAAGGAGCTTTGAACTTGCGGCTTGGAGCTTGAAGCTTGCGGCTGCTTTACCAGCAGATGCCTTCGGTGCGATCGCTGACGCTGGTGGCTTGGGACATGAAGCCGACCAGGTCGATCACTTGCTTGCCGTGTGGAGCCTGTTCCGCCAGGGCGCGGAATTTCTCGTCACGGTTGCCGAGGATGATCACGTCGGAGTTTTTGATCACGTCGTCGAAGTCCGAGTTGAGCAGGGACGAAACGTGCGGGATCTTCGACTCGATGTAATCGCGGTTGGCGCCGTGAACACGGGCGTATTCAACGTTGCTGTCGTAGATGCTCAGGTCGAAACCCTTGCCGATCAGCATTTCTGCCAGGTCCACCAGCGGGCTTTCGCGCAGGTCGTCGGTGCCAGCCTTGAAGCTCAGGCCCAGCAAGGCGACTTTGCGTTTGTCATGGCTGGAGACGATGTCGAACGCGTTCTGCACTTGCGATACGTTGCTGCGCATCAGCGAGTTGAGCAGCGGTGCTTCCACGTCCAGGGAACCGGCGCGGAAGGTCAGGGCGCGAACGTCTTTCGGCAGGCAGGAGCCGCCGAAGGCGAAACCAGGGCGCATGTAGTACTGGGACAGGTTCAGCGTCTTGTCCTGGCAGACCACTTCCATCACTTCGCGACCATCGACGCCGACGGCCTTGGCGATGTTGCCGATCTCGTTGGCGAAGGTCACCTTGGTGGCGTGCCACACGTTGCAGGTGTACTTGATCATTTCGGCAACGGCGATGTCCTTGCGGATGATCGGTGCGTCGAGCTCTTCGTACAGCGCTTGCAGAACGTCACCCGAGGCCTTGTCGAACTCGCCGATGACGGTCATCGGTGGCAGATCGTAGTCGGCGATCGCGGTGCTTTCGCGCAGGAACTCAGGGTTCACGGCAACGCCGAAATCGACACCGGCTTTCTTGCCGGAGCAGTCTTCGAGGATCGGGATCACTACGTTAGCCACGGTGCCTGGCAATACGGTGCTGCGAACCACGATGGTGTGGCGGGAAGTCTTGTCACGCAGGACAAAACCGATCTCGCGGCACACGGCTTCGATGTAGTTCAGTTCCAGGTCGCCGTTCTTCTTGCTCGGCGTACCGACGCAAATCATCGACAGGTCGGTGTCGCGAATCGCCTCGGCGAAGTTGGTCGTGCCGCGCAATTTGCCCGTCTCGATACCCTTCGCCAGCAGCTCGCCCAGACCCGGTTCAACAATCGGCGACTTGCCGGAGTTGATCATATCGATCTTGTCTTTGGAGATATCGACGCCAACGACGTCATGGCCCCGTGCAGACAGGCAACCGGCACATACTGCACCGACGTAACCCAAACCAAATATGCTGATGCGCATCGCATTTACCTCTGTGATTATCAAGCCATTACATGGCCGGAGTTAATGGTGTTCAGCGGTCATAGTGCACTCGGAAGTGCGGCATACAGGCGCCACAGTGCCGCGTGCAGGCATACAAAGTTCCGAGTGTCTAAATAAGTTCACTCAAAGTGTGCGCAACTAGGCTTTTATTGTTATTGCTGGCCCTGTTATGCAGCTGATCTTCTAGTCAGAAGACATTCGTGCAAAGGTCTTGCGCGCTCAATGCCAGGCCGTAAGCCCGTAAATCAAGCGGTTGGGTGCTCAGGTGAGCACGTTTATAGGGGCGCAGCCTTGGCCGTATAGGGGATATTCATGATGCGTATCTCCTGTCCTTCATGTGTTGCCCAAATCAGGGATTATTAAGCAGAAGTTCATGTGACAACTTCGCTATGTGAATCTCTTCTCTGCGTAAGTTATCTCGTACAAGCACGGTGAGAATCGTTACCGGTGGTATGAGCGGCACATTTGGACATAGTTCCGGCCCGCCCATCGCGAATCTTGAAATTTCTTGAAATATTGAGAAAGATGGCACTGCTCTCATATTGCTAGCAACACCTGTTTCACCCTTGATACATAGGGTGATGAGCGGTTTGAATAGTTAATTGCCACTACCGATAAAAAATTTCAGTGCCACTACTGAAAAAAATCATCAAAGTCGAGTGAAACTAAAGTTAGAAAATCGAGTGCTTGTATTTTGACGCCAGGAATATGGCGAATCGGGCGGGAAATTGTTGGACGATCAGGGGATGGCGCACGACGAATCAGGAAGGTCGTGCGCCGGTTTGTTTGCTTACTCTGGCGCGTGATCGCGCAGGAAAACCAGCGTGTCGGGTTTGGACTGCTCGGCGCTGAAGCGATAGCCTTGTGCATCGAACTGTTTTAGCGCTGCCGGGTCGTTGACGCGCTCTTCAATGACAAAACGACTCATCATTCCGCGGGCTTTTTTCGCGTAGAAGCTGATGATCTTGTATTGGCCGTTCTTCAAGTCCTTGAACTCGGTGTTAATGATGCGCGCGTTGAGGGCGTTGCGTTTCACCGCCGAGAAGTACTCGTTGGACGCCAGGTTCAGCAGCACGTCATCGCCCTGGTCGGCCAGGGCTTCGTTCAGCCATTCGCTGATCCGCGTGCCCCAGAAGGCATACAGGTCCTTGCCACGGGCATTCGCCAGTTTGGTGCCCATCTCCAATCGATACGGCATCATCAGGTCCAGCGGCCGCAGCAGACCGTACAGGCCGGAGAGCATGCGCAAGTGCTGCTGGGCGTAATCGAAATCGGCTTCGCTGAAGGTTTGCGCATTCAGCCCGGTATAAACGTCGCCCTTGAAGGCCAGCAGCGCCTGTTTGGCGTTGGCCGGGGTGAACGCCGGGGTCCAGCTGCCGAAACGCGCGGCGTTGAGCCCGCCAATCTTGTCGGAGACGTGCATCAACTCACTGATCTGCGCCGGTGCCAGGTCACGCAGTTGCAGGATCAGCTCCTGGGAATGGTCGAGGTATTGCGGCTGGGTGAAGCGCTGGGTCGCCGGAGGCGTTTCGTAATCGAGGGTCTTGGCGGGGGAAATCACCATCAGCATGAAGTCGTCTCCTTTAATCGTGGGGCGATTCTAGGGGGTTGTCGGTGCTGACTCCAGCTATCAACTCCATAGGTGATGATCGGTGGCCATCACCCCGGCCTGTAGGAGCGAGGCTTCGGGGTGGGATCAGCTATAGTGCCGCGCGGGTTTTGTTATGGAGACATCCCATTGCGTATCGTATTTCTATTCATCGTGTGGCTGTTGAGCTTTGGCGCCATGGCGGCACCGGGCGATGTGGCGACGCTTGATCGCAGCACATGGCCGGAACAGCTCGGCAACCCGACCCTGTTCGACGTCGCGTCGCGGGCCGAGATCTTGATGTTCGCCCGCGTCCTGCTGGCCAGCGAATCCCTGGATGAGACGGGCCTGGCCCGGCGCCTGGGCTTGCGCACGATCAATCCGGATGCGATCAACCGCGTGCGCGAGCGCCTGTGGCAGCGCTTGCTGGTCAACTACAACTTCGCCCAGCAGAGCTGCGACCAGGATGCTTCTTTCTGTTTTCTGGTCGAGGACATGGACACCCTGCGCCAGCAAGCGGCCAAGTTTCAGGTCAGCGATGACAGCTACTACATAAAGTGGGCCGAGCCGAGCCGACTGTTTCATGCCCAGTACCTGGACGAGCTATTGCGCAAGGCTGCGCTGTTTCCGCAGACCAGCAGCGAAGTCGATCGTTTTGGCGACTATGAGCGCAACGGCGACGAGATGCATGACCGGCTGTTTCTGCTGACGTTCGACAGCGCCGCCAACGCCACGCCGGACAACACCGCCTGGGTGTCGGACTACTTGCGCAAGTGGAACATGAGCGGGACGTTCTTCGTGCTCGGCAAGGACATCCAGGCCCGCCTGACAGACAGTTCGGTGGCCAGCCTGCAAGCGACTTACTCACAGCAGTGCATCGGCGTGCAAGGTTGGGAGTTCCGCTCCCACAGCCACTGGCAGGATTGGCAGGACTCGGTACGGCGCAGCGTCGATCTGGTGAAAAACAAACTGCCGGAGAACTACGTGCCGCTGTTTCGTCCACCGGACGGTCAGCGCCGGTCGGACGCTGAAGCGTTCTTCAGATCCCAGGGCTTGCAAGTGGCGTTGTGGGACATCGATGCCCAGGACGGCGCCGGCAAACTCAAGGGCAATCAGAGCGCGCAGAGGGTGTTGACCCTGATGCTGCTGTGGCGACACGGGGTGATCAATTTCAACGTAAAACAGGATGCAGTGAAGACGGCGTTGCCCTGGCTCGTCGCGCAAACGGCGCCAAGCGGGATCGGCTGGGAAGACTGTCAGGACGCGTTTCGCTGAAAACGACAAAAGCCCGTAAACATTGGGCGAAGGGCGATTTTGAGAGAGAATTCGATGCAGGCGGACTTCCGACTTTAACGGGGTGATGGCAATCCGCCTAGTGCTATTGGTCACTCTGAAAAATAAACTTCAAAAAAACGTCAAAGTACTTTTTTCTGTCATGGGTTTTGGAGTATTACGAAGACAGACCGCCGAAACCTGCAACACAGGTGGCGTCTCCCAAGACCCAGCTTGATGCAGTTCACTTGCGTCCACTCTTTGTCGGTAGTGCGGGGTGAAATTCGGCGGCCACTTCGAGGCGCAGCACTGTCACGGTATTGCGTCGACTGGCTCCCACAAAGGTGACCGAGTATGGATGATCACGGACGTAGTTCTTCCTCCAACCAGCCAATCCTTTATGTACTCGATACCAACGTATTGATTCACGATCCAAACGCCCTGCTTAACTTCGAAGAACACCACGTCGCAATCCCGATGACCGTGCTTGAAGAGCTGGACAAGCTCAAGAGCGGGCATCACAGCGTTGCGGCTGAATGCCGGCAGGCGATTCGCCTGATCGACAAGACCCTGGGCGACGCCAGCCCTGAAGACGTTGAGCTTGGCGTGCCGATCCAGCGCGGCAAAAGTGGGCCCAAGGGTTTGCTGTCAATTCTGATGAGCAAACGTGCCGAACCGAACATCATTCTGCCCGAGCACCTGAACGACAACATCATCATCAACCAGTTGATCGACCTGCATGCGCGCGAGCCCAAGCTGCCCGTGGTGCTGGTCACCAAAGACATCAACATGCGCCTCAAGGCCCGGGCGTGCGGGATCGCGGCCGAGGACTACAGCACCGACCAACTGGTTGACGACGTCTCGCTGCTGCCCAATGGTTATCACAACATGGACGGCTCGTTCTGGGATCGCGTGAAGAATGTCGAAACCCGTCAGGACCACGGTCGCACCTGGCATCAGGTGCAGCTGATCGATAACCTGCCGGCTGTGCATATCAATGAGTTCATCATCGACGAACAGGGTTTTGTCGGCTGGATCAAGGAGATCGAGGAAGACCGGCTGCTGATTCTCGACCTGCATCAGGAACCCCTGTTGCACCAGGAAGCCTGGGGCCTGAAACCGCGTGACATCTACCAGAGCCTGGCGCTGTACGCCTTGCTTGATCCAGACATCCACCTGGTCAACCTGACCGGCGCCGCTGGCTCGGGTAAAACCATCCTGGCCCTGGCGGCGGCTATCGAGCAGACCATGGTCAGCAAGCGCTACCGTCGAATCATCGCCACGCGCAGCGTGCAGGGCCTGGACCAGGAGATCGGTTTCCTGCCCGGCACCGAAGCGGAAAAAATGGAGCCTTGGCTGGGCGCCATCACCGACAACCTCGAAGCCTTGCACATGGATGACGAAAACACCCATGGCAGCGTCGATTACATCCTCAGCAAAGTGCCGTTGCAGTTCAAATCCCTCAACTACATTCGGGGTCGCAGCTTCCAGCAGAGTCTGATTTTGATCGATGAATGCCAGAACCTCACGCCGCACCAGATGAAAACCATCATCACCCGTGCGGGCGCTGGTTCCAAAGTGGTGTGCCTGGGCAACCTGGCACAGATCGACACCCCTTACCTGTCCGCGACCAGTTCCGGGCTGACGTACCTGACAGAACGTTTCAAAGACTTCCCCAACGGTGTGCACATCACCCTGCAAGGGGTACCGCGTTCGATTCTGGCCGAATACGCCGAATCGCATCTGTAACCATCTATCTGAACCGGGCGGTCTTCGGGTCACCCGGTTTTTTTATGCCCGACACAATCCGAATGTGGTGACCCTGATAATCAAACGTGCGGAAATTTGACCCACAGGTTTACAATCGGGGCTCCTGATCAGGAGTAATTCCGTGCTGACTCATCTCGATTCCCAAGGTCGCGCCAATATGGTCGACGTCACCGAAAAAGCCGTGACGTTCCGTGAAGCGACGGCCCAAGCGCTGGTGCGCATGCTGCCCGAAACCCTGCAGATGATTGTCAGCGGCGGTCACCCCAAGGGTGATGTGTTCGCCGTGGCGCGTATCGCCGGCATTCAGGCGGCGAAGAAAACCAGTGATCTGATCCCTCTGTGCCATCCGCTGATGCTCACCGGCGTCAAGGTCGAGCTCAGTGCCGAAGGCGACGACACCGTGCGTATCATCGCGCGCTGCAAGTTGTCCGGGCAGACCGGCGTCGAGATGGAAGCCCTGACCGCGGCCAGCGTCGCGGCGCTGACCATCTACGACATGTGCAAGGCCGTGGACCGTGGCATGACCATCGAAAGTGTCCGGCTGCTGGAAAAACTCGGCGGCAAGAGCGGCCATTTCCAGGCGGATCAGCCATGAACGTTACCGTGAAGTTTTTTGCCCGTTACCGTGAAGCGCTGGGCGTGGATTCGGTGAAGGTTGAAGGCGACTTCGCCACCGTCGACGATGTGCGTGCGCTGCTGGCCCTGCGTGACGGTGCGGAGGTGCTGAGCGAGCAAAACCTGATGTGCGCCCGCAACGAAGACCTGTGCCAACTTGACGAGCCGGTGAGCGACGGCGATGAAGTGGCGTTTTTCCCGACCGTGACCGGAGGCTGAGCCATGGCTATTCGCGTGCAAGCCACGGCGTTCGATCCGGGTGCTGAAGTCAACGCCATGCACGCTGCCAATGTCGGCGTCGGGGCGGTGGTGAGTTTTGTCGGTTACGTGCGCGACTTCAATGACGGGCTCGACGTCGCCGGGATGTTCCTTGAGCACTACCCGGGCATGACCGAAAAAGCCCTCGGTAAAATCGCCGTCGAGGCCGAGCAGCGCTGGCCGTTGCTCAAGCTCGAAGTGCTGCACCGCATCGGTGCCCTGGAACCGGGCGAGGCGATTGTCTTCGTCGGCGCCGCCAGCGCCCACCGCCAGGCCGCGTTCGACGCCTGCGCGTTTGTCATGGACTACCTGAAAACCCGTGCGCCGTTCTGGAAGAAAGAAAACACCAGCGATGGCGCGCGTTGGGTTGAAGGGCGTGACAGCGATCATGCGGCGGCGGATCGCTGGAAGCAGTAATTCCTGCAGTGCTCTCCAGTAAGCCATCGCGAGCAGGCTCGCTCCCACATTGAATCAGCCTACACGGACAAATTGTTGGAGCTGGCCTGCCAGCGATGGCGTCTTGCGCACCACCAAAATTTTACTGACTCACTACCCGATCATCGGCCAGCGCAGTATGCATTTGCCCAATTGACGATTTGTACGAATAAGTCCAGTATGGAATTATAAGTACAAAAAAGGCGTTCCCCCCGTTTCTGCTCTTTCTTCTGTCTTGCCAAACCAACAACAACCCGCGAGAGAACGAACATGAAGAAATTCCCCCTCATCACCGGTCTGGCCCTGAGCCTGTTGGCGTGCAGCACTTTGTTCGCCGCTGATAAGACCCTGCGTATTGGCATTGAAGCCGCTTACCCACCGTTCGCTTCCAAAACCGACAAAGGCGAAATCGTCGGTTTCGACTACGACATCGGCAATGCCCTGTGCGCGCAGATGAAGGTCAAGTGTGTGTGGGTCGAAGGCGAATTCGACGGTCTGATTCCTTCCCTGAAAGTGAAGAAAATCGACATGGCGCTGTCGTCCATGACCATCAACGAAGACCGCAAGAAGTCGGTGGACTTCACCCACAAGTACTACTTCACCTCATCGCGCCTGGTGATGAAGGACGGCGCCGTCGTGGATGACCAGTACGCCAGCCTCAAGGGCAAGACTGTCGGCGTGCAGCGTGCAACCACCACCGACCGTTACGCCACCGAGGTGTTCGAGCCGAAAGGCATTAACGTCAAGCGCTACGGCAACAACGAAGAAATCTACATGGACCTGGCAGCCGGTCGCCTCGATGCGATTTTTGCCGATACCATTCCGTTGAATGACTTCCTGTCGATGCCGCGCGGCAAAGGCTATGCGTTTGTCGGGCCCGAGTTGAAGGACCCGAAATACGTCGGTGAGGGCGCCGGGATTGCGGTGCGCAAGGGCAATACCGAGTTGGTTTCCGAGTTGAACACGGCCATCGATGGCATTCGCGCGAATGGCGAATATCAGAAGATTTCCGAGAAGTACTTCAAGTCTGATATCTACGGCGATTGATCAATTGCCATCGCGGGCAAGCCCGCTCCCACAGGGATCAACAGTAAACACGGGATTTGTGTTTCATGAAGATCATTGTGGGAGCGGGCTTGCCCGCGATGAGGCCCTGTCAGCCGAAAAATTTCTCAGGGCCTAACCCTTCAATTCCTTCAAATGCTTGTAAACCGTCGCCCGCCCCATGTTCAGCACATTGGCCACGTAGTTCGAAGCGCTTTTGCCCTTGAAGGCGCCTTCGGCGTGCAACGCCAGCACCAGTTCGCGTTTGTGGTCGCGGGTCAGCACGCCCAGGCTCAACTGCCGCTCGCGCAGCCAGGCGTGGAGGAAGGTGTTGATCCGCTCCTGCCAGTCATCGCGAAACAGTGAATCCGGCTGTGGGATCAACTTGGTCGGCGACAGGAACAAGTCCAGCGCGGCCTTGGCATTTTCGAACAGCGAAATATTCAGATTGATGCACAGCACGGCCAGCGGATGACCGTCGCTGTCGCGCAGCACGCTGCTCAGGCTGCGAATCTTCTGACCATCCCAATTGAGCTTTTCGTACGGCCCGATGTTTCGTTCGCTGATGTCATCGCTGAGCATGTCCTCCAGTGCCGAGTCATCGCCGATTTCCCGTTTCGACAGGTTGTTGGCGATGTAGTCGACCTTTTGTGTGCGCAGATCGTGCAGCACCACCTCGGCGTGGGGGAAGAACAACGTGGCGATCGCGTCGGCGATTGCCCGGTAATTATCCAGGGCCGGGTCTTTTTCAGGTGCATTCATAAGGTGGAGCTCCAGGCAGCATCAGCGCCCCATCAAAAAGGGCGCTGGAAGTTTGCCGCAATCGTGTCGACACGTCACCTGAGGGTGAACATCAGCCCAGGCGAGCGGGGGAGAGCATCCCGGCGTCGAGGCCGAAACGCGTGAGTTGCTCGGGCAAGGCTTCGCCGCGGACCAGTGCGGCGCTGGCCTGGCCCATGGCGGGCGAGGTCTGGATGCCGTAGCCACCTTGTGCCGCGACCCAGAAAAGCCCCGGCACTTGCGGATCGAACCCGGACAGCAAATCGCCGTCACTGACGAAGCTGCGCAAACCAGCCCAGGTTCGGGTCGGACGGCGGATGGTCAGCGTGGTGGCTTCTTCGATCTGGTAGATACCCATGGCGATGTCCAGCTCTTCGGGCTGCACGTCGTGCGGTTCCACCGGGTCAGCATTGGCCGGCGAGCCGAGGAACATGCCGGCATCGGGCTTCATGTAGAACGATTCGTCGAGGCTGACCAGCATCGGCCAATGGTGAATGTCCACGCCTTCCGGGCCGGCGAAGATGAACGCGGCACGGCGCTTGGGTTGCAGGCCCAGAGGCTTGGCGCCGGCCAGTTCACCGATTTTGTCGGCCCAGGCGCCGGCAGCATTGATGATCACCGGCGCGCTGAAGGTCTGGCCATTGGTTTGCACGTGCCACAGGCCTTCGGCGTCACGGCTCAGGCTCAGGACTTCGCTGTCGGTGTGCACTTCACCTTTATTGCGCCGGATACCGCGCAGATAACCTTGATGCAAGGCGTCGGTGTCGATGTCGCTGGCGGTCGGGTCGTAGATCGCGCCGTGGACTTTCTCCCGGCGCAGGATCGGCAGGCGTGCGCAGGCCTCATCGGCGCTGAGCAGTTGCATCTCGGTCACGGTGGCTTTGGCGCTGAGGTATTGGTTGTTCAGCTCGGCCGGGTCGCCGGTGAAGTCGACGGTCATTTCGCCGCGCGGGGTCAGCAGTGGGTGCTCGCAGAAACCGGCTGGCGGGGCGTCGAAGAAATCCCGACTGGCCAGGGTCAGCGCCCGAACCTGCGGTGTGCCATAGGCGGCGGTAAACAGCGCGGCCGAACGTCCGGTGGAGTGATAGGCCGGATGGGATTCGCGTTCGAGCACGATCACCCGGGCGTGCTGCGACAACCAGAAACCGGTGGAAGCGCCGGCAATCCCGCCGCCGATGATGATGAAATCTGCCTGGCTCATGAACGTCTCCTGAAAGGGCGCAAATGCCGAAATTGTAGAGAACCTCTGTAGGAGCGAGGCTTGCCCGCGAAGGCGGCTTATCAGCACACATAAATTTCGACTGACAGACCGCTTTCGCGGGCAAGCCTCGCTCCTACAGGGTTGTGGTGTTAGGGCTGCAAGCGGTAGATGGCATTCGCCAGTGCGATGTCTTCCAGGCCCAGGCCGATCGAGCGGAAGAACACATGACGGTCGTAGTCAGGGCGTTTTACCTTCTCGCTGAGCAGATCGGGCAGGTCGCCGATGATCGCGTTTTTATCCCAGCCATATTGTTCACCCGCTATCAGCATCTCGCCGGCCGAGCCCGGGGTGGTCAGACGATAGTCGCAGTACACCTGCATGTCATTGAGGCTTTGCGGCGGTACCTCGTGGGCGCGCGGAGCGTTGGTGCTGATGGAGGTGATCAGCGCCGGTTTGCTCAGGGTGGCCGGGTCGATCACCGGGCCTGCGGACGAGGTGCAGAGCATGATCACGTCGGCGTCTTGAACCGCTGCTTCACGACTGTCGACGATGCTCAGGCGCGGATCGAGGCTTCTGAGCCGGGCCAGTTCCTCGGGGTGGCTATCGCTCAGGCCCGGCGAGTACAGGCTGATGCTCTGCCAGCCACGCAGCCCCTTCACATAATGCAGGTGCGCCTGAGCGACTTTGCCGCTGCCGATGATCGCCAGGCGCCGTGCGTTAACCGGAGCGAGGGCATCGACCGCCACTGCCGTGGTTGCGGCGGTACGCGCGGTGGTCAGTTCGCCGGCATCGCAGAGCAGCAGTGGTTGGCCGGTCTGCATCGACATCAACAGCGTCCAGGCCGTCACCAACGGGCCTTGCTCGCGCACGATGTACGGCGAGGTCTTGACCCCGTAAACGCCATCTTCGCCCAGCACGCCCAGGTAGTTGATGAAGTCGCCGGCCCCCTGTGGAAACTCCACCAGTTGCTGCGCCGGTTGCACCGCTTGCCCGGCGGCCAGATCACGGAACAGTTTGCGCAGGATCTGCGGCACGTCGACCTGCGCCAGCAACTCGCGGGCCTGGGATTGGTTGATCACGTAAGGCGTACTGGACATGGTCGGCTCCGGGGTTGGAAGTAAACTAATTTGTCTATTATGGACTTTTAGTTGTGTTGAGCAAAGTCCAGACGAAAAAAAAGCGCAGTCCGTTTCCGGCTGCGCCTCTTGATCAATGCGCTTGCGTTATGGACGCTTGCGCTCAACCGCCCGCAGTAGATGCGTCGGTGGCGTTTCACAGCTGATCTTGCGACCCAGCAGCGCCTCGATAGACGGTAGCTGGTAGGAGTCGTCTTCACCGGCAAAGCTGATGGACACACCATCGGCGCCGGCACGACCGGTACGACCGATCCGGTGCACGTAGTCGTCCGGGACTTCGGGCAAGGTGAAGTTGATCACATGGCTGATACCGTCAATGTGAATACCGCGCCCCGCCACATCGGTGGCGACCAGCACGCGGATCTTGCCTTCGCGGAAACCTTCCAGGGTCTTGATGCGCTTGTGCTGCGGCACGTCGCCGGACAGTTGCGCGGCGTTGACGCCATCGCGCACCAGGCGTTCTTCGATGCGCCGTACTTCATCCTTGCGGTTGGCGAAGACCATCACCCGCTCCCAACCGTTGTCGTTGACCAGGTTGTAGAGCAGTTTGTATTTGTCGGCCCCGGCCACGGCGTAGATGTGTTGCTCGACGTTTTCGCTGGCCACGTTCTGCGACTCGATCTCGACGATCGACGGGTCGGTGGTCCATTGCTTGGCGAGGTTCATCACGTCTTCGGTGAAGGTCGCGGAAAATAGCAGCGTCTGACGCTCGTTCTTCGGCGGCGTCTGGCGAATGATCTGACGCACTTGTGGGATGAAACCCATGTCGAGCATCCGGTCGGCTTCGTCCAGTACCATGACTTCGACCATGTCCAGGTGCACGTCGCCGCGCTGGTTGAAGTCCAGCAGGCGGCCCGGTGTGGCCACGAGGATGTCGCAGTGACGGGCTTCGAGGTTTTTGAGTTGCTTGTCGAAGTCCATGCCGCCCACGAACGTCATGACGTTGAGGCCGGTGTACTTGGTCAGGTCGGCCGCGTCCTTGGCAATCTGCACCACCAGTTCACGGGTCGGCGCGATGATCAGCGCCCGCGGCTCGCCCATGTAGCGTTCTTTGGGCGGCGGGGTTTCCAGCAGTTGGGTGATGATCGAGATCAGGAACGCAGCGGTTTTGCCGGTGCCGGTCTGGGCGCGACCGATGGCGTCTTTGCCCGCGAGGGTAAAGCCCAGCACTTGCGCCTGGATCGGCGTGCAATACGGGAAGCCCAGGTCCTGGATGGCGTGCATCAGTTCGGGGGCGAGTTTGAAATCGTGGAAACGGGTTTTGCCTTCCTGGGGTTCGACGGCGAAGTCTTCGAGTTTCCAGGGAATGACCGGCGCTTTTGGCTTCGGTTCGCGACGCGGTTTTGCAGGTTTCGGCGTTTCGCTGCGCGGTGGTTCTGCGGCGAAAATCTCGACAGGTTGGGCGACCGGAGTGGTCACGGGCTCGTGCTTCGGTGCCGCTGCGGGGGCGGACCGGCCAGGCTGATGACCGTCGGTGCGGTGGCTGGGGATGTGAGACGGAACGCTGGAGACTGGCGCGAGCTGCTCAGTCTCGCTTTTACCGAACATTTTCTTGAGTGCTTTGAGCACGGTCATCTCATCAATTGATTAAGGAATATACGCCGGCCAGTGTAATGCAAGAATCGGGCGCGGCGTAGTGGGATGATCAATGGGCGCTTTTTAACGCAAAAGGCTATCGCAGGCGTTCGGTGAGCCAGACGCCGATGTCGCGAATTTCCTCGGGTAACACTTCGTGGCCCATTGGGTATTCCTGCCATGTCACGGTGACACCACGCTGCTTTAAATGCTCGTAGGCGGCTCGGCCCATGGAGTTTTGCACGACGTCATCGTACTGGCCGTGCAAAGACAGCACGGGAATGCGCTGCTGGCTGGCGGAAAGCTCCAGTTCATTGCTGAAAGTCGGGGCATAGGTCGAGAGGGCAAGTACGCCACCCAGCGCTCCCTGCCATTTCAGAAACGCGGTGTGTAACGCCACCGCGCCGCCTTGGGAAAAACCTGCCAAAAATATCCGCGAGGCGTCTATTCCGATGGCGCGCTCCACTTCGATCAAATTGACGATCCTCTGCGATGATTCTTCCAGCTGTTCGCGGTTGATCGCGCGCGCGGGGCTCATGGCCAATATGTCGTACCAGCTCGGCATCTCGTAACCACCATTAATGGTCACGGCGCAGGTCGGTGCCTGAGGCAGAACGAAGCGGGTGGTCAGCAGGGTTTCCTGCAGCGCTTCGGCCACCGGCAGGAAGTCGTAGCGGTCGGCGCCCAGGCCGTGCAGCCAGATAACGCAGGCGTCTGCGGGCTTGACGGGTTGAAGAATCAAGGGCTCGGTCATGGTTGCTCCAATTTTGTGCGTGCGCTCTCATTAAGTGCGAGATCTGAGTGCGCGCCTGGTTGATCAGTTAAGAAGATGTCGCAAGGCTACAAGTTTTGCTATTGACCTGTCGCTTAATCGCTTAAGCGAGCGGTCTGGTACGGGCTTTGCTATGGGGAAACGGTGCAACCCATCTCACGCCTTGCGGTAACACTATCAGTGTACTGCTGGTGGCGGGATAGCAAAGAATCCGGTGATGGATGTTCGCCAGTGGCCGCTACGGGCTTCGCGAACGTGAAAGGGCTACAGCCCGTTCGGCCGATTGGTGAGAAGTGAGTTGTCCATGATGTGGATTTTCTCCTACTAGACTCATAGCGCAGGTCCTAACGTCGGTTGACCCTAAAAAAAGCCAACACGGGTCGACTACGCCTCATAAGGGTGCGACAGGACTCAAGCTCCGACACAACAAGAGCAAAACTGGAGGTTTGAATGAAGATGTTGAAATCCACCCTGGCTATCGTGACTGCAGCCGCAGTACTCGGTGTCAGTGGGTTCGCTCAGGCGGGTGCAACCCTGGATGCAGTGCAGAAGAAAGGTTTCGTACAGTGCGGCGTAAGTGACGGTTTGCCGGGCTTCTCGGTTCCGGACTCTACCGGCAAGATCATCGGTATCGATGCTGACGTCTGTCGCGCTGTGGCCGCTGCCGTTTTCGGCGATGCGACCAAGGTCAAGTTCAGCCAGTTGAACGCCAAAGAGCGCTTCACCGCGCTGCAGTCCGGCGAAATCGACGTGCTGTCGCGTAACACCACCTGGACCAGCTCCCGCGATTCGGGCATGGGCCTGGTGTTTGCCGGCGTGACTTACTACGACGGCATCGGCTTCCTGGTGAACAACAAGCTGGGCGTAAAAAGCGCTAAAGAGCTCGACGGCGCCACCATCTGCATTCAAGCCGGTACCACCACCGAGCTGAACGTTTCCGACTACTTCCGCGGCAACGGTCTTAAATACACCCCAATCACTTTCGACACCTCCGATGAAAGCGCCAAGTCGCTGGAATCCGGTCGTTGCGACGTGCTGACCTCCGACAAATCCCAGCTCTATGCACAACGCAGCAAGCTGGCGACCCCGACCGACTACGTCGTTCTGCCGGAAACCATCTCCAAGGAGCCATTGGGCCCTGTCGTGCGTAAAGGCGACGAAGAGTGGTTCAGCATCGTCAAGTGGACCCTGTTCGCCATGCTCAACGCTGAAGAAATGGGTATCTCCCAGAAAAACGTTGAAGCTGAAGCCAAATCCACCAAGAACCCGGATGTTGCTCGTCTGCTGGGCGCTGACGGTGAATACGGCAAAGACCTGAAAGTGAAGAAAGACTGGGTCGTGCAGATCGTCAAGCAAGTGGGTAACTACGGTGAAGTGTTCGAGAAAAACCTCGGCAAGAGCACTCCACTGGCCATTGACCGCGGGCTGAACGCTCTGTGGAACAACGGCGGCATTCAATACGCACCACCAGTGCGCTGATGGTTCTATCACCCGGTGGGCCAACCGCCGGGTGATGTTCTGTTCCATTATTTCCGGGGCACTTCATGCAAAATTCAATCGGCGCACCAAAGCAGAGGCTCAGTCTCAGCGATCCAAAAGTGCGTGCGTGGCTGTTTCAGATCATCACCATTGTGGCGGTGGTCTCGATGGGCTGGTATCTGTTCGATAATACGCAGACCAACCTTCAACACCGGGGCATTACCTCCGGCTTCAGCTTTCTGGAGCGCAGTGCCGGTTTCGGCATCGCTCAACACCTGATCGACTACACCGAATCGGACAGCTATGCCCGGGTGTTTGTCATCGGCCTGCTCAATACGTTGCTGGTGACCTTCATCGGCGTGATCCTGGCGACGATCCTCGGGTTCATCGTCGGTGTGTCACGACTGTCGAAGAACTGGATCATTGCCAAGCTGGCAACGGTGTATGTGGAGGTTTTCCGTAACATTCCGCCGCTGCTGCAAATCCTGTTCTGGTACTTCGCGGTGTTCCTGACCATGCCGGGACCGCGTAACAGCCATAACTTCGGCGACACCTTCTTTGTCAGCAGCCGTGGCCTGAACATGCCGGCCGCGTTGGCGGCGGACGGTTTCTGGCCGTTTGTGGTCAGTATCGTCGTGGCCATTGTCGCGATCGTGCTGATGAGCCGCTGGGCCACCAAACGCTTCGAAGCGACCGGTGTTCCCTTCCACAAATTCTGGGTGGGCCTGGCGCTGTTCCTGGTGATCCCGGCGCTGTGCGCGTTGATCTTCGGTGCGCCCGTGCACTGGGAAATGCCCAAGCTGCAAGGCTTCAACTTCGTCGGTGGCTGGGTGTTGATCCCGGAACTGCTGGCGCTGACCCTGGCCCTGACGGTGTACACCGCGGCGTTCATCGCCGAGATCGTGCGTTCGGGTATCAAGTCGGTCAGCCATGGCCAGACCGAAGCGGCGCACTCGTTGGGGCTGCGTAACGGCCCGACCCTGCGCAAGGTGATCATCCCGCAAGCCCTGCGCGTGATCATCCCGCCGCTGACCAGCCAATACCTGAACCTGGCGAAAAACTCCTCGCTGGCGGCCGGTATCGGTTATCCGGAAATGGTCTCGTTGTTTGCCGGTACGGTGCTGAACCAGACCGGGCAGGCAATCGAGGTGATTGCGATCACCATGAGCGTGTACCTGGCGATCAGTATCAGCATTTCCCTGCTGATGAACTGGTACAACAAGCGCATTGCGCTGATCGAGCGGTAAGGAAAAGCGCATGAGTACTCATACTTTCAAACCTGACATGCCACCCCCGAACCGCAGCATCGGTGTCGTGGCGTGGATGCGCGCGAACATGTTCTCCAGCTGGCTCAACACCCTGCTGACCCTGTTCGCGTTCTACCTGATCTACCTGGTGGTTCCACCGATCCTGAGTTGGGCGATCCTCGATGCCAACTGGGTCGGCACCAGCCAGGCTGACTGCACCAAGGAAGGCGCCTGCTGGGTGTTCATCCAGCAGCGCTTCGGCCAGTTCATGTACGGCTACTACCCAGTGGACCTGCGCTGGCGCGTCGATCTGACTGTGTGGTTGGCGGTCATCGGCGTGGCACCGTTGTTCATCTCGCGCTTTCACCATAAAGCGGTGTATGGCCTGAGCTTCCTGGTGGTGTATCCGATTGTTGCCTGGTGCTTGCTGCATGGCGGCGTCTTCGGCCTGACCGAGGTGGCGACCAGCCAATGGGGCGGCCTGATGCTGACGCTGGTGATCGCTACCGTCGGTATTGCCGGGGCGTTGCCGCTGGGGATTGTCCTGGCACTGGGCCGCCGTTCGAACATGCCGGCGATTCGTGTGGTCTGCGTGACCTTCATCGAATTCTGGCGCGGCGTGCCGTTGATCACGGTGCTGTTCATGTCCTCGGTGATGCTGCCGTTGTTCCTGCCGGAAGGCATGAACTTCGACAAACTGCTGCGAGCACTGATCGGCGTGATCCTGTTCCAGTCGGCCTATGTGGCTGAAGTGGTGCGAGGCGGTCTGCAAGCGATTCCCAAAGGTCAGTACGAAGCGGCCGCAGCGATGGGCCTCGGCTACTGGCGCAGCATGGGCCTGGTGATTCTGCCGCAAGCCTTGAAGCTGGTCATCCCCGGCATCGTCAACACCTTCATTGCGCTGTTCAAGGATACGAGCCTGGTGATCATCATCGGTCTGTTCGACCTGCTCAACAGCGTCAAACAAGCCGCCGCCGACCCGAAATGGTTGGGCATGGCCACCGAAGGCTATGTGTTCGCAGCCCTGGTGTTCTGGATTTTCTGTTTTGGTATGTCGCGCTATTCCATGCATCTGGAACGCAAGCTCGACACTGGCCACAAGCGTTAGGAGTTCTGTAATGAGCGAAGCAATCAAAAAGCCTGTGAGCCCTGAAGGCATTATTCAGATGCAGGGCGTGAACAAGTGGTACGGCCAGTTCCACGTGTTGAAAGACATCAACCTGAACGTCAAGCAAGGCGAGCGAATCGTCCTGTGCGGCCCGTCGGGTTCCGGCAAATCCACCACCATTCGTTGCCTCAACCGCCTGGAAGAACACCAGCAGGGTCGCATCGTGGTCGACGGCGTGGAACTGACCAACGATCTCAAGCAGATCGAATCGGTACGCCGTGAAGTCGGCATGGTGTTCCAGCACTTCAACCTGTTCCCGCACCTGACCATCCTGCAGAACTGCACCCTGGCGCCAATGTGGGTACGCAAGATGCCCAAGCGCAAGGCCGAGGAAATCGCCATGCATTATCTGGAGCGCGTACGCATTCCTGAGCAGGCGCATAAATTCCCGGGGCAACTGTCCGGCGGTCAGCAACAGCGCGTGGCGATTGCCCGTGCCCTGTGCATGAAACCGAAAATCATGCTGTTCGACGAACCGACTTCGGCACTCGACCCCGAGATGGTGAAAGAGGTGTTGGACACCATGATCGGCCTGGCCGAAGACGGCATGACCATGCTCTGCGTGACCCACGAAATGGGCTTCGCCCGTACCGTGGCCAACCGCGTGATCTTCATGGACAAGGGCGAAATCGTCGAACAGGCTGCGCCGAACGACTTCTTTGATAATCCGCAGAATGAGCGGACGAAGCTCTTCCTGAGCCAAATCCTGCATTGATGTCTGATAGGTAAAACGAACCTGGCCTTGTGCCGGGTTTGTTTTTTGGAGTCAGGACACGGTGAGCGTTTTGTGTTCTTGGTGCTCAGTAAATTTGAACGCTCCTCTCAAGTCCGCTCCTTCAGCCAGGACCTTCGCATCGGCGAGTAAATGCGGGTAACGATCCAGCAGGCGCATGAGCAGCATTAACGCTTTCGGCGGAAGTACTTCGCCGCGTTCATACCGTGAAAACGCGTTGTGCCCGCCGCCTGACAGCAGTTGCACCGTTTCTTTCTGCGTAAGGTGCAATTTGCGACGGATACGCTTCATCTCGGCACCGATCATTCGCCTGGCAGCAATAACCAGCGCATCACCTGCTTCCCCATAACGTTCCGCACTATCGGTATCGGCGTCCCATTCGACTTCACCGCATTTCTGGCACTCCCAGCCAGAAAGATCATCTACTCGGCGCTCCATGCCTTTGACACTCAGGGTTTCGCCGCGTCCCTCGAAATGTCTCATTCCCTCACGTGCACCGCAGCTGAAACATTGCTGGGTTTTCATGGGTTTTTCTCCTTGAAGGAGATTACCGGTGGGCCGCCGGCAGGGCGGTATGTCACCTTGATGTAAATCTCCAGATCTTGTGAATTGATGTGATACACGTCCTGCCAGACTCGATGATCGTCATAGGTGGTCATCGATTTGTACAACATCCTGTTCTGCAACTCGAAAACGATCTCTTGCATCTCTCTGAAGTTAAAGCCCAGATCCAGACCGGTTTTTTCCGCAGTCTTGGTGAAGGAGTGTCTTCCGAGCCGCCTGACATCCTCCTTGATCACCGCCAGGTTGTAATGGGGTGTGTTCTTCTCCATAAGAATCTTGAACCTATCCCTGAAATTACCCTTAAAGGGTAATTTTGACTAATCGAAAATCCCGCTCCATTTCCCTCTCTCTGACCGTAGGCGGTTGCCGTCCTACATGAAGCTGACTAACATGTCAGAAAATTCATCCTATGATTGGATGAAAGGGCGATTCCTATGTCAGACATTTCTCCATTAATTAAACGTTCCCTGGTCGATCAGGCCCTCGAACAGTTGCGCCTGCGCATCACGCAAGGTATCTGGACTGTCGGCCAGCGCCTGCCCACCGAGCCCGAGCTATCCGCTGAGCTTGGGATCAGCCGCAACACCGTGCGTGAAGCCATGCGCGTCCTGGCGTTTTCCGGGTTGATCGAGATCCGTCAGGGCGACGGCAGCTATCTGCGGGCGGTCATCGATCCGCTGGACACCATGAAAGCGTTGTCCCGCTGTTCTCATGAGCAGGCGCGGGAGACGCGACACATTCTGGAAGTCGAGGCCATTGGCCTGGCCGCGTTGCGCCGCACCGATGAAGACCTGGTGGCATTGCGCGAAGCGCTGGGTGTCAGCGGCAGTCACTACCACGGTGATCTCGACAGCTACATCGCCTGCGACCTGGTGTTCCACCGCCGTCTGGTGGACGCCGCGCACAACCCGACGCTCAGCGAGTTGTACCGCTATTTCTCCAGCGTCGTCGGTGCGCATTTGCGCGAAACCCTGAACATCACGCCCCGACGCCAGGAAGTGTTCGACCTGCATATCGACCTGCTCGATGCCGTCGAGCAACGCGACCCGGAACGGGCCAAAGCCCTGTCGAGGCAGTTGATCAATGAACCTTGAAGCCGAGAACCCCATGTCCAGCCACAACAGCAACGTGACACCCGCCAAGCGCACGGCAGAGCTCGAAGAGTTGCTGATCGACGCCGAGGCCGATGACGAAGTGGTCCAGCAAAGCCACCCGCTCCTGCGCCGGCCGTGGCTGTTGTTGCTGGGCCTGATTCTGGTGGCACTGAACCTGCGCCCGGCGCTGTCGAGCATGGCGCCGATGCTCAGCGAGGTTTCGAAGACCCTCGGTTTGTCGGCGGCCCAGGCAGGCTTGCTGACGACCTTGCCGGTACTTTGCCTGGGCTTGTTTGCACCGTTGGCGCCGGTGCTGGCGCGTCGTTTTGGTGCCGAGCGGGTGGTGTTGGGGATTCTTCTGACCCTGGCCGGCGGGATCATTTTGCGCAGTTCGTTCGGCACCATCGGTCTGTTTGCCGGTAGCGTGCTGGCCGGCGCCAGCATCGGTGTCATCGGTGTTTTGCTGCCGGGCATCGTCAAGCGCGACTTTGCCAAACACGCCGGGACCATGACCGGTGTCTACACCATGGCCCTGTGTCTGGGCGCGGCGATGGCGGCCGGCGCGACCGTGCCGTTGAGCGAGCATTTCGACCAGAGCTGGGCACTGGGCCTCGGCTTTTGGGTGGTTCCGGCATTGATCGCGGCGATTTTCTGGCTACCGCAAGTCGGTCAGCAACATGGCTCGCACAATGTTGCCTACCGGGTACGCGGTTTGCTGCGTGATCCGCTGGCCTGGCAAGTGACGCTTTACATGGGCCTGCAATCGTCCCTGGCGTACATCGTGTTCGGCTGGTTGCCATCGATCCTGATCGGCCGTGGTCTGACGCCGACCCAGGCCGGTCTCGTGCTGTCGGGCTCGGTAATTGTTCAACTGGCCAGCTCACTGGCCGCGCCGTGGCTGGCCACGCGCGGCAAGGATCAGCGCCTGGCGATCGTGATCGTCATGGCCCTGACCCTCGGTGGTTTGTTCGGTTGCCTCTATGCGCCGATCGACGGATTGTGGGGGTGGGCGATCCTGCTCGGTCTGGGGCAGGGCGGCACGTTCAGCCTGGCGCTGACCTTGATCGTGTTGCGTTCACGGGACGCGCATGTGGCGGCGAACCTGTCGAGCATGGCCCAGGGCTTCGGTTACACGCTGGCGTCCATGGGGCCGTTCGCGGTCGGCATCGTGCATGACTGGACCGGCGGCTGGACCGCATTGGGCTGGATCTTCGGCGTGATCGGTCTGGGTGCAATCATCGCGGGCCTCGGCGCCGGGCGTTCGCTGTACGTGCAAGTAGAAAGCGAAAAGGTCTGATAACCACGCACTGTCGGTATTCGGCCCACGAATGCCGATAGTGTTACGTGGATTTGTTGACTATCGTGCAGGCACGCTTACGAAGCCATTTTGCACAGCCAGGGAGCCTGCACATGAGTGATGCCCATAACGCATTGATCACCCAGTTCTACCAAGCCTTCCAGCGGCTGGATGCCGAGGCCATGAGTGCCTGCTACACCGATGACGTGGTGTTCAGTGATCCGGCGTTCGGCGAACTGCGCGGCCGTGATGCCGGCGACATGTGGCGCATGCTCACCACCCGGGCCAAGGATTTTTCCCTGACGTTCGACAATGTGCGCAGCGATGAACGCACCGGTGGCGCTCATTGGGTGGCGACGTACCTGTTCAGCCAGACCGGCAACACCGTGGTCAACGACATTCAGGCCCGCTTCGTGTTTCGCGACGGCAAGATTTGCGAGCATCACGACAGCTTCGATCTGTGGACGTGGTCCCGACAGGCGCTGGGTTTTAAAGGGCTGCTGTTGGGCTGGACGCCACTGGTGAGAAACGCCGTTCGCGCTCAAGCCTTGAAGGGCCTGAAGGCATTTCAGGCCAGTCGCTGATAAGATCGCGGCTTGTTTTCTTTCAAGCCCTGATCGTTACGTGACCACCCTCAGCGAAAATTCTGTCGACGCCGATCCGCCGGTGAGCAAACCCTGGTTCGTCTATCTGGTTCGCGCGGCCAATGGCTCACTCTACTGCGGGATCAGCGACGATCCCGTACGGCGTTTCGCCACCCACCAAAGTGGCAAAGGCGCGCGCTTCTTTCTTTCCAGCCCAGCAGTGGCGCTGGTCTACACCGAAGTCTGCCGTGACAAAAGCGAAGCGCTGCGGCAAGAGCGGCTGATCAAAAAACTCAGGAAAAGCGCCAAGGAATGCCTGGTGGCGAGTTTTGTACGCGTACCCACGTAGGCGCTGGCAAGCCAGCGCCTACAGGTCATCACTCTGATTGATCAGTACCCATCAGGCAGATCGGTAGGCTGCTTACCCATTGCGCGCTAAGCTGCTGATACCTAATCCGTGCGGCGGAGCCGAGCATGTCCGAGTTGATTCTGCATCATTACCCGACGTCCCCTTTTGCCGAAAAGGCCCGCTTGCTGCTGGGCTTCAAGGGGCTGTCCTGGCGCTCGGTGAAGATTTCGCCAGTGATGCCAAAGCCTGATCTGACTGCGCTGACGGGCGGCTACCGCAGGACCCCGGTGTTGCAGATCGGCGCGGATATCTATTGCGACACTTCGCTGATCGCCCGTCGTCTGGAACAGCAAAAAGCCTTGCCGGCGTTCTTCCCGGAAGGTCAGGAAATGATCGCCGCGACTTTCGCTGCCTGGGCCGATTCGGTGGTGTTCCAGCATGCGGTCAGCCTGGTGTTCCAGCCTGAATCGGTCGCCGTGCGCTTCGGCCATTTATCGCCGGAAGCGATCAAGGCGTTCATCGCCGATCGGGCCAAGTTGTTCAGCGGTGGCAGCGCCACACGGTTGTCAGCCGAGCAGGCCAGGCACCAATGGCCGACGATCATGGCGCGACTGGAACAACAGCTTCAGCGCGAGCAGGGCGACTTCTTGTTCGGCGAGCCGTCGATTGCCGACTTCGCCCTGGCCCATCCGTTGTGGTTCCTTAAAGCGACGCCGGTGACTTCACCGCTGGTTGATGCGTATCCGGCAGTGTCAGCGTGGTTGGGGCGCGTGATGGGCTTCGGTCATGGCGCATTCAGCGAGATGACGACAGATGAGGCGCTGGAGATTGCGCGCAATGCCACGCCGGCTGCATTGCCGGATGAGCAGTTCGATGAGCCAAACGGGTTCGAGGCAGGTCAGCAGGTGGTAATCGCGGCAACCGACTATGGCGTCGATCCGGTGGCAGGGGAGTTGCTATTTGCCGGCAGCGAAGAATTGATTTTGCGTCGCGAAGACGAGCGCGGCGGTGTGGTGCATGTGCACTTTCCGCGCTTCGGGTTTCGTATCGAAGCCCTCTGACGCACAAAATGTGGGAGCGGGCTTGCTCGCGAAGGCGGCCTGACATTCAACGTTTATGCTGAATGTTATGGCCTCTTCGCGAGCAAGCCCGCTCCCACATTTACCGCAGTGCAGCGAGGATTTTGTCCGGGTCATACCCGCGGATCAACGTCCCGTTCACATCTATGATCGGGATTCCACCGCCGCCCAACGCCTCATAGGCCTTGCGCGCCTCGGCATTTTTCTCGATATCAAATTCCTGGTACGGAATGCCTTTCTGGTCGAGAAAGCGCCGGGTCAGCTTGCAGTAACCACACCATTCGGTGGCGTAGAGCACCACATTGGCTTTGGCTTGAGTCTGCTCGGACACCACCTGCGACGGGTTGAGCACCCGCTCGATCTTGCCCCAATTCTGATAGACCACGACCACCAGCAGGATCAGCAGGCATTTCTTCAGCACGCCGGCCAACATCAGTTGCGTCGCTTGAGCTGGTCGGTCAACTGCGTCGGCAGGCCTTTGATGATCAGCGTGCCGGCTTCTTCGTCGTACTCGATCTTCGAACCCAGCAGGTGCGCTTCGAAGCTGATGGACAAGCCTTCGGCGCGACCGGTAAAGCGGCGGAACTGGTTCAGGGTGCGTTTATCCGCCGGGATCTCGGGCGACAGGCCGTAATCCTTGTTGCGGATATGATCGTAGAAGGCCTTCGGGCGTTCTTCGTCGATCAGTTCCGAGAGTTCTTCCAGGCCCATGGGTTCGCCGAGTTTGGCCTGGCTGCTGGCGTAATCGACCAGGGTCTTGGTTTTCTCGCGGGCGGATTCTTCCGGCAAGTCTTCGCTCTCGACGAAGTCGCTGAAAGCCTTGAGCAAGGTGCGGGTTTCGCCCGGGCCATCGACGCCTTCCTGGCAACCGATGAAGTCGCGGAAATACTCCGAAACCTTTTTGCCGTTCTTGCCTTTGATGAACGAAATGTACTGCTTTGACTGTTTGTTGTTCTGCCACTCGGAAACGTTGATCCGCGCGGCCAGGTGCAACTGGCCCAGGTCCAGGTGCCGGGACGGGGTCACGTCCAGCTGTTCGGTCACTGCAACGCCTTCACTGTGGTGCAGGAGCGCGATGGCCAGGTAATCCGTCATGCCCTGCTGATAATGCGCAAACAGCACGTGGCCGCCCACAGAGAGGTTCGACTCTTCCATCAGCTTTTGCAGGTGTTCGACCGCCACGCGGCTGAACACGGTGAAATCCTTGCCGCCCTCGAAGTATTCCTTCAGCCAGCCGCTGAACGGGTGCGCCCCGGACTCGGCATGGAAGAAACCCCAGGCCTTGCCTTGTTTGGCGTTGTAGCTTTCGTTGAGGTCGGCAAGCATGTTCTCGATGGCGCTGGACTCGGCAAGTTCAGAGTCGCGGGCATGGAGAACTGCAGGTGTGCCGTCGGGTTTTTTGTCGATCAGGTGGACGATGCAATGACGGATCGGCATGGGCTTCTCGGCTGGTTGAAGAGAGGAGGGCGTGCTCCCCGAAAAAGCGCTCAGTGTACCGCAACCACTGGTTTTGGCGCTGTGCGAAGGGCAATTCGCAGCCGACCGCCGGCGCTTATGCAGTTTTTTACCGATTTAGAGCAATAAAGCTGACCAAATGGGTAGCTAGAGGCGGATATTTCCCCGTCTCTGTGCTAGTTTTGCCCCGTCTTACGCGAAGTCACTGCGTTAAGCGTGCATTCAGCATTTGTCAGGTCGAACCAAACCCTGATTTCGGTATCTATAACCCCGATCCCGTGGTTATTGGCCGAGGGTGCCAGATCCAGAAGATCGGGCTCGATGGCTGACACTGCACTCTGCAATCCATATGAATTTGATAGGGAAGGAACACTACATGGCTCTTACTAAAGACCAACTGATCGCCGACATCGCTGAAGCTATCGACGCGCCAAAAACCACCGCGCGTAACGCTCTGGACCAACTGGGCCAAATCGTTGCCGATCAGCTGGAAAACGGCGGCGAAATCACTCTGCCAGGTATCGGCAAACTGAAAGTGACTGAGCGTCCTGCCCGTACCGGCCGTAACCCTTCGACTGGCGCTGCCATCGAAATCGCTGCCAAGAAAGTTATCAAGCTGGTTGTGGCCAAAGGCCTGACCGACGCTGTTAACAAGTAAGACTTGTTAAAAAAAACCGTGCTCCGGAGCAATCCGGGCACGGTTTTTTTGTGTCTGCGATTCAGCGGTGGTCTCGCAAACACCACTAAACCCGTGTGGGAGCGAGCCTGCTCGCGATGGCTGCGTGTCAGTTAACGATGATGTCGACTGATGCACCGCCATCGCGAGCAGGCTCGCTCCCACAGTTGATTTGTGTCGGTCAGTTACTCAGCTTTTACGCGCCCAGCGCTCGCGCCACACCTGCTGCTCGGATTTGGTCTGGAAGGTCCAGGCGACGAAGCGGCTTTGTTTCTGCCCCTGGGACATTTCCACCACCTGGCTTTCCAGTACGCCGGCCTTTTTCAGTGCCGTCTGGATTGCTGGCAAGTTTGAGGCTTTCGAGACCAGGGTGCTGAACCACAGCACTTTGTGCTGAAAGTGCGCGCTCTCGGCGATCAACTGCGTCACAAAGCGTGCTTCGCCACCTTCGCACCACAGCTCCGCCGATTGACCGCCAAAATTCAGCACCGGCAGTTTGCGCTTCGGGTCGGCGCGGCCCAGGGCGCGCCATTTGCGCTCGCTGCCCTTGGTCGCTTCGTCCATCGAGGCATGGAACGGCGGGTTGCACATGGTCAGGTCAAAGCGTTCGCCGGGCTCGAGCAGGCCCAGCAGAATGTGCTTGGGATTGCTTTGCTGGCGCAACTGGATGGCTTTGTTCAACCCGTTGGACTGCACGATGGCTTTCGCGGCGGCGACGGCCGTCGGGTCGATTTCCGAACCCAGGAAGTGCCAGCGGTAGTCGCTGTAGCCGATCAACGGATAGACGCAGTTGGCGCCCATGCCGATATCCAGCACCTTGACCGGCGCACCGCGCGGGATCTCGCCGTCGTTGACGCTGGCCAGCAGGTCGGCCAGGAAGTGCACGTAATCGGCACGGCCCGGGACCGGTGGGCACAGATAGTCGGCGGGAATGTCCCAATGGGCGATACCGTAGAACGATTTGAGCAGCGCCCGGTTGAACACGCGCACCGCGTCCGGGCTGGCGAAGTCGATGCTTTCCTTGCCGTACGGGTTGATGATCACGAACTTCGCCAGTTCCGGCGTGGTTTTGATCAGCGCCGGGAAGTCGTAGCGACCCTGATGGCGATTGCGCGGGTGCAGGCTGGCCTTCTCGCGCGGTTCCACGGCTTTGGCCGGGGTGGCGGAGTCAGGCTTCTTGCGCGCAGGGCGGGGTGTGCGGGGGGCGTTCATGGGCGTGGTCGATTCGGGTATGGCTAAAAGTGGCGGGTATTGTCACACAGTCGATGGCCGCGTGGGGATCCTGTAGGAGCGAGGCTTGCCCGCGAAGGCCGCGACGAGATCTATCAGACAAAACGCGTCATCGTTGTTCGCGGGCAAGCCTCGCTCCTACAGAAGCGCACAAAAAAGGGAGGCCGCATGGGCCTCCCTTTTTCATTGCGAGTTGCCGTTACAGGCTGGTAATCCGCGCATGTTGCTCGGCCAGCTTGCCCAAAGCCTGTTCAGCTTCAGCCAGTTTGGCGCGTTCCTTCTCGATGACTTCGGCCGGGGCCTTGTCGACGAAACCGGCGTTGGACAGCTTGCCGCCCACGCGCTGAACTTCGCCCTGCAAACGCAGGATTTCCTTGTCCAGGCGCGCCAGTTCGGCGTCCTTGTCGATCAGGCCGGCCATCGGTACCAGCACTTCCATCTCGCCGACCAGCGCGGTAGCGGACAGCGGTGCTTCTTCGCCAGCCGCCAACACGGTGATCGATTCCAGACGCGCCAGCTTCTTCAGCAGCGCTTCGTTCTCGGTGAGACGACGCTGATCTTCGGCGCTGACGTTTTTCAGGAACAGGTTCAGCGGCTTGCCCGGACCGATGTTCATCTCGGCGCGAATGTTACGCGTGCCGAGCATCAGTGTTTTCAGCCACTCGATATCGTCTTCGGCGCCTTGATCGATGCGCTCTTCATTGGCCACTGGCCAAGGTTGCAGCATGATCGTCTTGCCTTCGATACCGGCCAGCGGTGCGATGCGCTGCCAGATTTCTTCGGTGATGAACGGCATGAACGGGTGCGCCAGGCGCAGCGCGACTTCCAGCACCCGAACCAGCGTACGGCGAGTGCCGCGCTGACGTTCGATCGGTGCATTTTCGTCCCACAGCACAGGCTTGGAGAGCTCCAGGTACCAGTCGCAGTACTGGTTCCAGATGAACTCGTACAAGGCTTGTGCGGCCAGGTCGAAACGGAACTGGTCGAGTTGACGGGTCACTTCGGCTTCGGTGCGTTGCAGCTGCGAGATGATCCAGCGATCGGCCAGGGACAGTTCGTAGGCTTCGCCGTTCTGGCCGCAGTCTTCGCCCTTGTCCAGCACGTAGCGCGCCGCGTTCCAGATCTTGTTGCAGAAGTTGCGATAGCCTTCGACGCGGCCCATGTCGAACTTGATGTCGCGACCGGTGGACGCCAGCGAGCAGAAGGTGAAACGCAGGGCGTCGGTGCCGTAGCTGGCGATGCCCTCGGCGAACTCGTCGCGGGTCTGCTTCTCGATCTTCTTCGCCAGTTTCGGCTGCATCATGCCGGAGGTGCGTTTCTGCACCAGCTCTTCGAGCTCGATACCGTCGATGATGTCCAGCGGGTCCAGGACGTTGCCCTTGGACTTGGACATCTTCTGGCCCTGGCCATCACGCACCAGACCGTGCACATAAACGGTCTTGAACGGAACCTGCGGCGTGCCGTCTTCGTTCTTCACCAAGTGCATGGTGAGCATGATCATCCGGGCAACCCAGAAGAAAATGATGTCGAAACCGGTCACCAGTACGTCGGTGGAGTGGAATTTCTTCAGGAATTCGGTCTGCTCTGGCCAGCCCAGGGTGGAGAAGGTCCACAGGCCCGAACTGAACCAGGTGTCGAGAACGTCGTTGTCCTGTTGCAGCGCAACGTCCGGGCCGAGGTTGTGCTTGGCACGTACTTCGGCTTCGTCGCGCCCGACGTAGACTTTGCCCGACTCGTCGTACCAGGCCGGAATCCGGTGGCCCCACCACAGCTGACGGCTGATGCACCAATCCTGGATGTCGCGCATCCACGAGAAGTACATGTTTTCGTACTGTTTCGGCACGAACGCGATGCGACCGTCTTCAACGGCGGCGATGGCAGGTTCGGCCAACGGCTTGGTGGACACGTACCACTGGTCGGTCAGCCACGGCTCGATGATCGTGCCGGAACGGTCGCCTTTCGGTACTTTCAGGGCGTGATCGTTGACGCTGACCAACAGACCGGCAGCATCGAATGCCGCGACGATCTGCTTGCGCGCTTCGAAGCGGTCCAGACCGGCGTATTCGGCCGGGATCTTGCCGTCGATGCTTTCGTTCAGCGTGCCGTCGAGGTTGAACACCTGGCAGGCCGGCAGTACGGCGGCGTTCTTGTCGAAGATGTTCAGCAGCGGCAGGTTGTGGCGCTTGCCGACTTCGTAGTCGTTGAAATCGTGGGCCGGGGTGATTTTCACGCAGCCGGTGCCGAATTCAGGGTCGCAGTAATCGTCGGCGATGATCGGGATACGGCGGCCGACCAGCGGCAGCTCGACAAATTTGCCGATCAGGGCTTTGTAGCGTTCATCGTTAGGGTTAACCGCGACGGCGGCGTCGCCGAGCATGGTTTCCGGGCGAGTGGTCGCGACGATCAGGAAATCGTTGCCTTCAGCGGTTTTCACGCCGTCAGCCAGCGGGTACTTGAGGTTCCACAGGAAACCTTTCTCGTCGTGGTTTTCCACTTCGAGGTCGGAAATCGCCGTGTGCAACTTGGTGTCCCAGTTGACCAGGCGCTTGCCGCGATAGATCAGGCCGTCTTCGTGCAGGCGCACGAACGCCTCTTTAACGGCTTCCGAGAGACCGTCGTCCATGGTGAAGCGCTCGCGGCTCCAGTCGACAGACGAGCCGAGGCGGCGGATCTGACGGCTGATGTTGCCGCCGGACTGATCCTTCCATTCCCAGACTTTCTCGAGGAATTTCTCGCGACCCAAGTCATGACGACTCTGGCCCTGGGCTTCGAGTTGGCGTTCCACCAGCATTTGCGTGGCGATACCGGCGTGGTCGGTGCCCGGCTGCCACAGGGTGTTGCGACCCTGCATGCGGCGGAAACGGATCAGGGCGTCCATGATCGCGTTGTTGAAGCCGTGCCCCATGTGCAGGCTGCCGGTGACGTTCGGCGGCGGGATCATGATGGTGTAGGACTCGCCCGCGCCTTGCGGGGCGAAGTAATTCTCTGACTCCCAGGTGTTGTACCAGGAAGTTTCAATGGCGTGCGGCTGGTAGGTCTTATCCATGCGCGGCGGGACCCTATTGGCATTTATTCAGGAAAAGCCGGCAAGTATAGCGGGGATGTTCCGATGCGCGTAGAGCGAGGTGACAGCGGGAGGGCGAAAAATTGCGACAGGTTGAGGGCAGTTATGTCTGTCAGGACGTCATCGCGGGCAAGCCCGGCTCCCACAGGATTGATATCGACCAATAACCTGTGGGCGCGGGCTTGCCCGCGAAGGCAATCTATCAGGCGATCCGATTCAAATCGTTATGACGCGTTTCCTTCAGGCACAGCACCGCGATCAAACTCAGCACCGCCGCCCCCGACACATACCCGCCGACATAACTCAAACCACCCATCGCCACCAGTTTCTGCGCGAAGAACGGCGCCGCCGAGGCCCCGACAATGCCGCCCAGGTTGTAGGCCGCCGAGGCGCCGGTATACCGAACGTGGGTCGGAAACAGCTCCGGCAGCAGCGCACCCATCGGCGCAAACGTCACGCCCATCAGAAACAGTTCGATGCACAGGAACAGCGCCACGCCCCAAGTCGAACCTTGGGTCAGCAGCGGTTCCATCAGGAACCCGGACAGAATCGCCAGCACGCCACCGATAATCAGCACCGGTTTGCGCCCATAACGGTCACTGGCCCAGGCCGACAGCGGTGTGGCGGCGGCCATGAACAGGACGGCGAAGCACAGCAGTGCGAGGAAAGTCTCGCGGGTGTAGCCCAGGGTTGATACGCCATAACTCAGCGAAAACACGGTTGAGATGTAGAACAGCGCGTAGCACACCACCATCGAGCCCGCACCCAGCAGCATCGGCGCCCAGTATTGGCTGAACAGCTCGACCAGCGGGATTTTCACCCGTTCCTGGCGGGCCATGGCGTTGGCGAACACCGGGGTTTCGTGGAGCTTAAGACGTACGTACAGGCCCACCATTACCAGCGCGGCACTGAGCAGGAACGGAATCCGCCAGCCCCACGAACGGAACTGCTCGTCGTCCAGTGTCATCGCCAGGGTCAGGAACAAGCCGTTGGCCGCGAGAAAGCCGATAGAAGGGCCAAGTTGCGGAAACATGCCAAACCAGGCGCGTTTACCCTTGGGCGCGTTCTCGGTCGCCAGCAACGCCGCGCCGCCCCATTCACCACCCAATCCAAGGCCTTGGCCGAAGCGCAGCACACACAACAGGATCGGCGCCCAGGCCCCGATGCTGTCGTAACCCGGCAGCACGCCGATCAGCGTGGTGCACACGCCCATCAGCAATAGAGAAGCGACCAGGGTCGACTTGCGGCCGATCCGGTCACCAAAGTGGCCGAACAGTGCCGAACCCAGCGGGCGGGCGAGGAAGGCGATGCCGAAAGTGAGGAACGCCGACAGCATCTGTGCAGTGCCGGAGGTCTGCGGAAAGAACACCGGACCGATCACCAGCGCTGCCGCAGTGGCGTAGACGTAGAAATCGTAAAACTCGATGGCGGTGCCGATGAAACTCGCGGTGGCCACGCGCGTGGCGGAGTTCGTCGGTTGTGCAGGCGTGGTTTCGGTATAGATCGTACTGGTCGTCATGCAGTTATCCCTGACAGTCATGTGCCCGTTTGAGCGATTTATTATGGTCGAATACCCTGGGATGTGGGTTGAGGCGCGGTCGCTGTTCAAGGTAGGAACAGTCGTCGGTGTGATGCGGATACGTCCGATGGTCTGGCCGGAATCTGTTGTGTGCGGGGTAAGCACGTGGTCCGGCGGGGCTTGGGTAAGCGACCCGATTATAGGAAGGCGGCTATCGATCGAACAAGAGGCAACATTTTCGTCTCGACGCTGATTTTGTAGCAGCTGGCGAAGCCTGCGTTCGGCGGCTGCTACAGGATCGGTGTATTGATGGCCGGGACGGTGCTGTTATGCCAGATCAACACCCGGGTGACCCGATTGTCTTCGGTCTCCATAATCTCCAGCCGATAACGCCCGATCTTCAGGCACACCGCGCTTTCCGGAATGGTTTCCAGCGCCTCGGTCACCAGGCCGTTGAGGGTTTTCGGGCCGTCGCTGGGCAGGTGCCAGCCGAGGCTCTTGTTCAGGTCGCGGATGGACGCGGCGCCCTCGATCACCAATCGCCCGTCGGCCTGTGGATGGATATGCGGGTTATCCAGGCTGTGCTGGCTTTCGAACTCGCCGACGATTTCTTCGAGAATGTCTTCCAGGGTCACGATGCCCAGCACTTCGCCGTACTCGTCGACCACCATGCCCAGGCGCCGCTGCTGTTTGTGGAAGTTCAGCAATTGCAGCTGCAACGGCGTGCTTTCCGGCACGAAGTAGGGTTCGTGGCTGGCAGCCAGCAAGGCTTCCAGGGTCAGGCTCCCATCGGCCAGCAAGTGACGAATCTGCCGAGTGTTGAGCACCGCTTCGACCTGGTTGATGTCGCTGTGGAACACCGGCAGGCGCGTGCGTTTGTTGTGGCGCAGTTGTTCGATGATCTCCGGGAGCGAGTCGTCGAGGTTGATCCCGTCGACGTCACTGCGCGGCACCAGAATGTCGTTGACCGTGATGTTGTCCAGCGCGTGGATGCCCGACAGCGGGTGAGGGCGGCGGATGGCTGGTTCGTGATCTTCGTGTCGATCCGTCGCTGCCTCGTCTTCGCTGCGTTGCACTACTTTGGCCTTGCGGGCGAACGGCCGCATCAGCAACAGGCTGATGCCATTGAGCAGCCACGCGGCGGGGTAGAGGATTTTCAGCGGCACGCGGAGCAAGGTGTTGCCCAGGGCCAGGATCGCATCCGGATAGCGCACGGCCAGGGTGCGCGGCAGGTAGTCGGCAAACACCAGCAAAATGGCGCCAGCCCCGATGCAAGCGATCCAGGGACCGTTTTCGGCCCAGGTAAAAATCGCCAGCAAGGTGCTGATGACCACCACCAGTGCGCGGCACAGCGTATTGCAGAGGATCAGGCTGTTGAGCGCAAAACTCAGCTTCGCCACGGGTTTGTCGCTTGAACGCGAAGCGGTGCGTTTGGCCAGCAAATGCTGCTGCGCCGCTTCGATGGCGGTAAACAGCCCCGACCATAAAATCAGCAGGGCCATGACTGCGAACATCGGCCCTATGGGCAAGTCGTCCATTAATGCCGCCCGTCAGATGTGCAGGATGTATTCGCGAACCAGTTTGCTGCCGAAATACGCAAGCATCAGCAGGCAGAAACCGGCCAGGGTCCAGCGAATCGCCTTGTGTCCGCGCCAGCCGAGGCGGTTACGCCCCCAGAGCAGGACGCTGAAGACGATCCAGGCCAGGCACGCCAGCAAGGTCTTGTGCACCAGGTGCTGGGCAAACAGGTTGTCGACGAACAGCCAGCCGGAGATCAGCGACAGCGACAGCAAGGTCCAGCCGGCCCAGAGAAAGCCGAACAGCAGGCTCTCCATGGTTTGCAGCGGCGGGAAATTCTTGATCAGCCCGGACGGGTGTTTGTGCTTGAGTTGATGGTCTTGCACCAGCAGCAGCAACGCCTGGAACACCGCAATGGTGAACATGCCGTAGGCGAGGATCGACAACAGGATGTGCGCGAGAATGCCCGGCTCTTCGTCGATGATCTGCACGGTGCCGGCGGGGGCGAACTGCGCGAGCAACACGGTCGCGGCGCCCAGCGGGAAGAGCAATATCAGCAGGTTTTCCACCGGAATCCGCGAGCAGGCCAGCAGGGTCAAGGCAATGACCGCGGCGGCGATCAGGCTGGCAGCGCTGAAAAAATCCAGGCCCAGGCCAATCGGCGTCAGCAGATGGGTAAACAGACTGGCACTGTGAGCCAGCACGGCCAGCACGCCGAGCGTGACCAGCAGGCGTTTGTTCGCCTTGGCGCCAGTGGCCAGACGAGTGCCCTGATAGAGAGTCGCAGCGGCATATAAGCAGGCGGCGGCGAGGGTAGTAAGCAAGCTGGGTGACAAGGGGAGCATAAATCCTGTTAGGCAAGCCCGAAAGGCGCTGAGTTTGGCATAGAACCCACATCGCACGAAAGACCATGCAACCTGACGGCGAGGTGTCCGCCGGGCGCAGTCTTCGCTATAATCCGCGACCTGCCCACGCCGCAGGCTCGCCGAGCACATGTTTATTCCGGTCTGGGCCGCCATTATCCCGGTCTACACAGGGCCTGAAAGGATCGCGCAATGTTTGAAAACTTAACCGACCGTCTCTCGCAGACGCTGCGCCATGTCACCGGCAAGGCCAAGCTGACCGAGGACAACATCAAAGACACCCTGCGTGAAGTGCGCATGGCGTTGCTCGAAGCCGACGTCGCCCTGCCGGTGGTCAAGGACTTCGTCAATTCGGTCAAGGAACGCGCCGTCGGCACCGAGGTGTCGCGCAGCCTGACGCCGGGCCAGGCCTTCGTGAAGATCGTCCAGGCCGAACTCGAAAGCCTGATGGGCGCGGCCAACGAAGACTTGAACCTGAGCGCCGTTCCGCCAGCCGTCGTGCTGATGGCCGGTTTGCAGGGCGCTGGTAAAACCACCACCGCCGGTAAACTTGCGCGCTTCCTTAAGGAGCGCAAGAAGAAGTCGGTCATGGTCGTGTCCGCGGACGTTTACCGTCCGGCGGCGATCAAGCAGCTGGAAATGCTCGCTGGTGAAGTCGGCGTGACCTTCTTCCCGTCCGACCTGAGCCAGAAGCCGGTCGACATCGCGCAAGCGGCTATTAAAGAAGCAAAACTGAAGTTCATCGACGTAGTGATCGTCGATACCGCCGGTCGCCTGCACATCGATGAAGAGATGATGGGCGAGATCAAGGCCCTGCACGCCGCGATCAACCCGGTCGAAACGCTGTTCGTGGTCGACGCCATGACAGGCCAGGACGCCGCCAACACGGCCAAGGCCTTTGGCGATGCACTGCCGCTGACCGGTGTGATCCTGACCAAGGTCGACGGCGACGCCCGTGGCGGTGCCGCGCTGTCGGTGCGCGCCATCACTGGCAAGCCAATCAAGTTCATCGGTATGGGCGAGAAGAGCGAAGCGCTCGAGCCGTTCCATCCTGAGCGTATTGCGTCGCGCATCCTCGGCATGGGCGACGTGCTCAGCCTGATCGAGCAGGCCGAACAGACCCTCGACAAGGACAAGGCCGACAAACTGGCCAAGAAGCTGAAGAAGGGCAAGGGCTTCGACCTCGAAGACTTCCGCGATCAGCTGCAACAAATGAAGAACATGGGCGGCCTCGGCGGCCTCATGGACAAACTGCCGAACATGGGCGGCGTGAACCTGGCGCAGATGGGCAATGCCCAGAACGCGGCAGAGAAGCAATTCAAGCAGATGGAAGCCATCATCAATTCCATGACCCCGGCCGAGCGCCGCGACCCTGAGATGATCAGCGGTTCGCGCAAACGCCGGATCGCCATGGGTTCGGGCACTCAGGTGCAGGACATCGGTCGCTTGATCAAGCAACACAAGCAGATGCAGAAGATGATGAAGAAGTTCTCCGCGAAAGGCGGAATGGCCAAAATGATGCGCGGCATGGGCGGTATGTTGCCCGGCGGCGGCATGCCTAAGATGTAAAGAATTCGCGCAAGGGCTTGCTCTTGCGCTGCCCCACACGGAAGTGGGATCTCCAGCAAACCCGCACTTGGCGGGAGCTGACTGGCCGTTTTCAACGACGGCTCTATAGCAAATCTTGATGGCGGCCGAAAGACCGTCGGAAAAAGACATTTGCAAAAGTCCGGATATTCCTTAGAATATGCGGCCTTTCGGGCACCTATGCCCGCTGTGCCTTTAGATTTGCAGCACCGACTACAGGAACGATGTTCACATGCTAACAATCCGTCTTGCCCTTGGCGGCTCCAAAAAGCGCCCGTTTTACCACTTGACCGTAACCGACAGCCGCAACCCGCGCGACGGTTCGCACAAGGAACAGGTTGGTTTCTTCAACCCTGTTGCTCGTGGTCAAGAAGTTCGTCTGTCCGTGAACCAAGAGCGCGTAGCCTACTGGCTGAGCGTTGGTGCACAACCTTCTGAGCGTGTTGCTCAGTTGTTGAAGGAATCTGCTAAGGCTGCGGCCTGAGCAATATGAACGCGACGCCAGCTGTTGCTGATGATTTGATCGTTATCGGCAAAATTTATTCTGTTCATGGCGTTCGCGGCGAAGTGAAGGTGTATTCCTTTACGGATCCGACTGAAAACCTCTTGCAATACAAAACCTGGACGCTCAAGCGCGAAGGCAGCGTAAAGCAGGTTGAGCTGGTCAGCGGACGCGGGAACGACAAGTTCCTGGTCGCGAAGCTCAAGGGTCTCGATGATCGTGAAGAAGCTCGTCTTCTGGCCGGTTATGAGATCTGCGTGCCACGCAACCTGTTCCCTGAATTGACCGATGGCGAGTACTACTGGTACCAGCTGGAAGGTCTGAAGGTCATTGATCAACTCGGGCAAATGCTCGGGAAAATCGATCATCTTCTGGAAACCGGCGCCAATGATGTCATGGTGGTCAAGCCTTGCGCTGGCAGCCTGGATGATCGCGAACGCCTGTTGCCCTATACGGAGCAATGCGTGTTGGCCGTCGACCTTGCCGCAGGCGAGATGAAGGTGGAATGGGATGCGGACTTCTAAACGTGGCTAATTTGCGCGTAGAAGTGATCAGTTTGTTTCCCGAGATGTTCTCCGCCATCAGCGAGTACGGCATCACCAGTCGTGCGGTGAAACAGGGGCTCTTGCAGCTCACCTGTTGGAATCCGCGAGACTACACGACGGATCGACATCACACTGTGGATGATCGCCCATTTGGCGGTGGTCCGGGCATGGTGATGAAGATCAAGCCCCTGGAAGATGCTCTGGTTCAGGCCAAGGCAGCAGCCGGGGAGGCGGCGAAGGTGATTTACCTGTCCCCCCAAGGCCGTCAACTGACTCAGTCGGCGGTACGCGAGTTGGCGAATTCGGATGCATTGATCCTGATTGCCGGCCGCTATGAAGGCATTGACGAGCGTTTTATTGAAGCTCATGTCGATGAAGAGTGGTCGATTGGCGACTATGTACTGTCTGGCGGCGAGCTGCCGGCGATGGTCCTGATCGATGCGGTTACACGACTGCTGCCTGGAGCTTTAGGGCATGCGGACTCCGCCGAGGAAGATTCCTTTACGGATGGTTTGCTGGATTGCCCGCACTACACCCGACCGGAGGTGTATGCGGATCAGCGTGTTCCCGACGTATTGCTAAGTGGCAATCACGCGCACATCCGGCGTTGGCGTTTACAGCAGTCCCTTGGTAGGACCTTTGAACGACGCGCCGATCTTCTGGAAAGCCGCTCGCTTTCTGGAGAAGAGAAGAAGCTGCTCGAGGAATACATCCGCGAGCGGGACGATAGTTAACAACGTATCGATGGTAGATCCGACGATTTACCTTAGGAGCACAGCATGACTAACAAAATCATCCTTGCACTCGAAGCAGAGCAGATGACCAAAGAGATCCCTACCTTTGCCCCGGGCGACACCATTGTCGTTCAGGTGAAAGTGAAGGAAGGCGACCGTTCGCGTCTGCAAGCGTTCGAAGGTGTTGTTATCGCCAAGCGTAACCGCGGCGTAAACAGTGCATTCACCGTTCGCAAAATCTCCAACGGTGTTGGCGTAGAGCGTACTTTCCAGACCTACAGCCCGCAAATCGACAGCATGGCCGTTAAACGTCGCGGTGACGTACGTAAAGCCAAGCTGTACTACCTGCGTGACCTGTCCGGTAAAGCAGCTCGCATCAAGGAAAAACTGGCTTAAGTCCAGCTTCCGATGCAGAAAAAAGCAGCCTACGGGCTGCTTTTTTGTTGCCTGCGATTTATGGGTGCCGTGCCTGGCACCGGACCGCGTTGTGCCGTTCGCGGGCAAGCCTCGCTCCTACAGAATCGAAGAACGATTTAATCCTGTAGGAGCGGAGGCTTGCCCGCGAATCGATCTATCCATCACCACAATGCCAACGGGCTCTGTGAAGCCATCGCCGGCTATGAAAGACTTACTGTCAGTTTTCCAGCTACTTGAGCCTTTATGCCCGCCATCGACCACCCACTGATAGACCAATTCCTCGACGCCCTGTGGCTGGAGAAAGGCCTTTCCGATAACACCCGCGATGCCTATCGCAGCGACCTGGCCCTGTTTAACGGCTGGCTACAGGAAAAGGGCCTGGAGTTGATCAACGCCGGGCGCGAGTTGATCCTCGATCACCTGGCCTGGCGCCTGGAGCAAAACTACAAACCCCGTTCCACCGCGCGATTTCTTTCTGGCGTACGTGGCTTCTATCGCTACTTGCTGCGGGAAAAGCTGATCGCTGTCGATCCGACCTTGCGTGTGGATATGCCGCAGCTCGGCAGGCCATTGCCTAAATCCTTGTCGGAAGCCGACGTTGAAGCCCTGTTAGCGGCACCGGACTTGAGCGACGCCATCGGTCAGCGGGATCGCGCCATGCTTGAAGTGCTGTACGCCTGCGGTTTGCGGGTGACGGAGCTGATCAGCCTGACACTGGAGCAGGTCAATCTGCGTCAGGGCGTGTTGCGAGTGATGGGCAAGGGCAGCAAGGAGCGGCTGGTGCCGATGGGTGAGGAGGCGATTGTCTGGGTCGAGCGCTACATGCGTGATGGCCGTGACGAACTGCTTGGCGGCCGCCCCAGCGATGTGATGTTCCCCAGCCAGCGTGGCGAGCAGATGACCCGGCAGACCTTCTGGCACCGGATCAAGCACCAGGCCAAGGTGGCGGGGATCGGCAAGTCGCTGTCGCCGCACACCTTGCGCCACGCCTTCGCCACGCACTTGCTCAACCATGGCGCCGACCTGCGGGTGGTGCAAATGCTCCTTGGCCACAGCGATCTGTCGACCACGCAGATCTACACCCACGTAGCCCGCGCACGCCTGCAAGACCTGCACGCCAAACACCACCCGCGCGGCTGATACACCCTCCCTGTAGGAGCGAGCCTGCTCGCGATGGTCGTCAACGATAACGCGGGCAGTCTGATTCCCCGTGGCGGTATGGAGTCCATCGCGAGCAGGCTCGCTCCTACAGGGGCCCAAAATGTCTTGCGACAGGTGCATTCGGCCATGGGAGCCTTATGTGGTAGGCTTTGCCGGTTTGCACGATGGGCGATTATGACCCGGTGTTTCGGCACGGGCGTTCTGATCGTCCCATTTGTCCGCCTTCAGGAGTTCTCATGCGTCTGACCCAGATTTTCGCCGCCGCAGCCATTGCGTTGGTCAGCACCTTTGCCGTCGCCGATGACGCGGCCGACAAAGCCATTCGAAAAAGCCTGGAAAACCTCCAGCTCGACGTTCCGGTAGAAACCATCACCGCCAGCCCGCTGCCAGGTCTGTACGAAGTCAAACTCAAGGGCAGCCGCGTGCTCTATGCCAGCGCCGACGGCCAATACGTGGTGCAGGGCTACATGTTCCAGCTCAAGGACGGCAAACCGGTCAACCTGACCGAGAAGACCGAGCGCCTGGGCATTTCCAAACTGGTCAACGAAATACCGGTGGCTGAAACCGTCGTCTACCCGGCGATCGGCGAAACCAAATCGCACATCACCGTGTTCACCGACACCACCTGCCCGTATTGCCACAAGCTGCACGCCGAAGTGCCGGAGCTGAACAAGCGCGGCATCGAAGTGCGTTACGTGGCGTTCCCGCGTCAGGGCCTTGGCTCGCCGGGTGACGAACAACTGCAAGCGGTGTGGTGCTCGAAAGACAAGAAAGCCGCCATGGACAAAATGGTCGACGGCAAGGAAATCAAGGCCGCCAAGTGCGATAACCCGGTTTCGAAACAGTTTGCCCTTGGCCAGTCGATCGGCGTAAACGGCACGCCGGCCATCGTTTTGGCTGACGGCCAGGTCATTCCGGGCTACCAGCCTGCGCCACAAGTCGCCAAACTGGCGCTGGGCGCGAAGTAAATTCGCATCGTCACGGTCAGCCATTGACGATCGTGGTCCGGCGGCAACAGGTGCCGGGCCATTAATAGAGAACCGCGAGTCTGCGGTTGTTTTCACGGCCGGCCTTGAGTCGGCCGTTTTATGGGGAGTTCACAGTGAAACCGGTCAAAGTAGGCATCTGTGGGTTAGGAACCGTCGGTGGCGGTACCTTCAACGTACTTCAGCGCAACGCCGAGGAAATTGCTCGTCGTGCCGGGCGTGGAATCGAAGTGGCACAAATTGCCACGCGCACGCCAAAGCCTCAGTTCCAAACGACCGGTATTGCGATTACCAACGATGTGTTCGAAGTGGCCACGAACCCAGAGATCGACATCGTTATAGAGCTGGTGGGCGGCTACACCGTTGCCCGTGAGCTGGTACTCAAGGCCATCGAGAATGGCAAGCATGTGGTCACCGCGAACAAGGCACTGATTGCCGTTCACGGTAACGAAATTTTCGCCAAGGCTCGCGAGAAGGGCGTGATCGTCGCGTTCGAAGCGGCCGTGGCCGGTGGCATTCCGGTGATCAAGGCGATCCGCGAAGGCCTGTCCGCCAACCGCATCAACTGGGTGGCCGGCATCATCAACGGCACCGGTAACTTCATCCTTACCGAAATGCGCGAGAAGGGCCGGACGTTCGAAGACGTACTCGCCGAGGCGCAAGCCCTGGGTTACGCCGAAGCCGATCCGACGTTCGACGTCGAAGGCATCGACGCCGCCCACAAGCTGACGATCCTCGCGTCCATCGCGTTCGGCATCCCGCTGCAATTCGACAAGGCTTACACCGAAGGCATCACCAAGCTGACCACCGCTGACGTGAACTACGCCGAAGCGCTGGGCTATCGCATCAAGCACCTCGGCGTGGCGCGCAGCACGGCGGCGGGCATAGAGTTGCGCGTGCACCCGACGCTGATCCCGGCGGATCGCCTGCTGGCCAACGTCAACGGCGTGATGAACGCGGTGATGGTCAACGGTGACGCTGCCGGTTCGACCCTGTTCTACGGCGCCGGCGCCGGCATGGAGCCGACGGCTTCGTCGGTGATCGCCGACCTGGTGGACGTGGTTCGCGCCATGACCTCCGACCCGGAAAACCGCGTACCGCACCTGGCCTTCCAGCCGGACTCGCTGTCGGCTCACCCGATCCTGCCGATCGAAGCCTGCGAAAGCTCCTACTACCTGCGCATTCAGGCCAAGGACCATCCGGGCGTGTTGGCCCAGGTGGCAAGCATTCTGTCGGAGCGCGGCATCAACATCGAATCGATCATGCAGAAGGAAGTCGAAGAACACGATGGCCTGGTGCCGATGATTCTGTTGACGCACCGTGTGCTGGAGCAGCGCATGAACGACGCGATCGCCGCCCTGGAAGCCTTGGCTGGCGTGGTCGGTCCGGTCGTACGGATCCGTGTCGAGCATTTGATCTAAGTCGTTTTTGTTCACCGGGACCGTGAGCGGGCCCGGGATTGCGAACACAGTCTATTGGAGCCAGTCATGCGTTATATCAGTACCCGCGGCCAGGCACCGGCCCTGAATTTCGAAGACGTCCTGCTGGCCGGTCTGGCCACTGACGGCGGCCTGTACGTGCCGGAAAACCTGCCTCGTTTCACCCAGGAAGAAATCGCATCCTGGGCCGGCCTGCCGTATCACGAGCTGGCCTTCCGGGTGATGCGCCCGTTCGTGACCGGCAGCATCCCTGATGCCGATTTCAAAAAGATTCTCGAAGAAACCTATGGCGTGTTCTCGCACAACGCCGTGGCGCCGTTGCGTCAGCTGAACGGTAACGAATGGGTGCTGGAGCTGTTCCACGGCCCGACCCTGGCGTTCAAGGACTTCGCCCTGCAACTGCTCGGTCGTTTGCTCGACTACGTGCTGGAAAAGCGCGGCGAGCGCGTGGTGATCGTCGGCGCCACCTCCGGTGACACCGGTTCGGCCGCTATCGAAGGCTGCAAGCACTGCGAAAACGTCGACATCTTCATCCTGCACCCGCACAACCGCGTGTCCGAAGTGCAGCGTCGCCAGATGACCACGATTTTCGGCGAGAACATCCATAACATCGCCATCGAAGGCAACTTCGATGACTGCCAGGAAATGGTCAAGGCGAGCTTCGCCGACCAGAGCTTCCTCAAGGGCACGCGCCTGGTGGCGGTGAACTCGATCAACTGGGCGCGGATCATGGCCCAGATCGTCTACTACTTCCACGCAGCCCTGCAGTTGGGCGGCCCGGCGCGTTCGGTGTCGTTCTCGGTGCCGACCGGCAACTTCGGCGACATCTTCGCCGGTTACCTGGCGCGCAACATGGGCCTGCCGATCAACCAGTTGATCGTCGCCACCAACCGCAACGACATCCTGCACCGCTTCATGAGCGGCAATCAGTACGTCAAGGAAACCCTGCACGCCACGCTGTCGCCGTCGATGGACATCATGGTCTCGTCGAACTTCGAACGCTTGCTGTTCGACCTGCACGGTCGCAACGGCGCGGCGATTGCCGGCCTGATGGACACCTTCAAGCAGGGTGGGGGTTTCAGCGTCGAAGAGGAACGCTGGACCGAAGCACGCAAACTGTTCGACTCCCTGGCCGTGGATGACGCACAAACCTGCGAAACCATTGCCGAAGTCTACGAGCAGACAGGCGAGTTGCTGGACCCGCACACCGCCATCGGGGTGAAGGCCGCGCGTGAGTGCCGTCGTAGCCTGGATATTCCAATGGTGATCCTGGGCACGGCGCACCCGGTCAAATTCCCGGACGCCGTGGAAAAAGCAGGCGTAGGAAAAGCGCTTGAACTGCCTGCACATCTTTCTGATTTGTTTGAGCGAGATGAGCGTTGCACCGTGTTGCCGAATGACCTGAAAGCCGTGCAGGCCTTTGTCAGCCAGCATGGCAACCGTGGCAAGCCTCTGTAACCGGTAAACGCTGTCACATTTTGAAGCCCGTCTCCTGACGGGCTTTTTCATGTGTGCATGCCACACTTGGCGCATTCATGTTCATGGAGTGCTGTCGATGACGCGCCGCTGTTGAAGGGCGCGCCAGTCGATCACAAGGAAGTGGCAATGCAGTTTTTCAAAGGATCAAGGCCAGCCGTGTGCTGGATGTTTTTGCTCGGCGCCATGAGCCTTGCTCACTGGGCGGTAGCCTCGCAATTGGCGATTTACGAGCCCAAGGTCTCCGTGGGCAGCCCGGTGATCGAACTCAATGCGCAGGAGCTGAAATGGATCGCCGAGCACCCGCGAGTGATTGTCGTGTCGACGCAGTATCCGCGGTATTTGTTCAAGGATGAGCAGGGGCAGTGGAGCGGCTTGAACAACGATGTGCTCATGCGCATCAGTGCCATGACCGGATTACGGTTCGTGCATGAGGAGACATTTTCCACCGAGCAAATGCTCGGGCGTCTGGAGAATGGCTCGGCGGACATGAACACGACGCTGGCCATGAATGACGAGCGCAAGGTGTTCCTGGATTACAGTCATGCCTTCGGTGGCGCGGGCTGGGTGTTTGTCGGGCGGGCAGGGGAGCCGGTGCTGCACTCGCTGAAACAGCTGTCGAAACGCGTGTTGGTGCTGCCCGCCAGGCATGCACTCGAAGCGGTGATTCGCCGTGACCATCCGGCCATTGAGTTGCGCGCGGTCAAAACCTACGCCGAGGCCCGGGCGCTGGTCGAGAGCGGCGAGGCCTACGCCACCATCGAGAACGAAATCGGTGCGCACCTCTATCCCTCCGGGCAGCTCCAGATAGGGCATACGTTGGAGGGAAAGTGGGACCCTGATTACTTGACGGTGCGTAAAGGCCAGCCGCAATTGCTGAGCATCCTCAACAAGGCGCTTGAGGCTTTTCCACCGGCCGAATTGCGCGCCCTTCGCCTGAAATGGCTCAACGGAATTGCCCCGGCTTCAACGCCCACCGCTTGGCAGCGGATGACACAGTGGTGGTGCTGGGGTGTGTTGGCCGCCAGCCTCTTCGGGCTGATTTCCCTGCTGTGGAGCCGTCGACTCGCGACGCTGATTCAACAGCGCCTGGACGCCGAAAAAGGCCTGCGCGATCAACTGGCGTTTCAGCAGGCGTTGATGGACGCCATGCCCGATCCGATGTTTGTCCGTGATCTGCAAGCACGTTTGATCATGTGCAACAAAAGTTATGAAGAGGGCTTGTCGACCCGCTTCGAACAGGTCCAGGGACGGCAGCTGATCGAACTCGATGTCTTACCCAAAGAGACCGCTGAGCTGTTGCATGCAGAGTTCATCGCTCAGCTTGGCACGCGCAAGGGCCGTTTCAGTGAACGTCAATTGCTGTTCAACAGCGGCGTCAGGGATATCTACCAGTGGACGGTGCCGTTTTACAGTGCCGATGGGCAATTGCGCGGGCTGCTGGGCGGTTGGACCGATATCGGCAAGCGCACGACGCCGAGGTGAGGCGACTGTTTTTTCTCTGTCATCTTTGCCGTGCATGCTCAATCGACCAGAGACGCCGGGTTGTCTGCAGTCGGTAACCAGAACTTTCTTCTCGGGCCAGTGGTCATTTAAGGTAGACATGCCCCAGGCACTTTGTTTTCGGACTATTGAGTGGTGATCGAGATGGAAAGTATCAGTCTATTGCTCGGTGAGGCTCTGAGCCCGTATCAGGTTACGTTGACCCCGTCGGGGGCCCATGGTGAATGCCTGGTGACACTGAAGAGTTCGACCGGCACTATCGTGGTCGAACGGGAGTTCAATCAGGTCCAGTTGACCGATAAGCGTCTGCTGACAGATGTGGTCGACGGTTTGCACCGCGACGTACTGATTGCCGAAGGACGTCTGGAACCCTGCGTTATCGCGGCGTTGCGCAACGCTGCCCAGGACAAGATCCTGGCCAGCCGTAATTGAATTGTCGTTTTGTGGGAACCTTCCTGCGCCAAGGTCGTCAGACTCTGTAACAGCAGGATCAAGCATTGTGCTCCGGTGCTTGTAGCTTGCTGCTACTGGCCTTTATGTAGGCCACGTTTAACCCCGAGTCGTCTCCCCACTTCTCGGGGTTTCTTTTGCCTGCGATTTGTCATTGCCCGGCCTGATGCTCGAAAAATTCCTTGGCCGCTTGCAGGTACTCGCTGCGACTTTCCGGGTCGAGCCACGCGGCGTAAGCCTCGCTCAAATGATCACGGGGCAGGGTGCGCAACAGTTGATTGATCTCGATGATCGCCTGTCGGCCCTGAGGTGTATCGGTGCAGCCGATGTAGCCCGACAGGTATTTGCCCGTGCCGCGAATCGGATAGAACTGCAGCTCATCTTCCGCGATGCCTTGCTGCTGGGCCTGGTAGCGAATTTCCGAACGATACCCCAATAGCAGCTGCAAGCGTCCCAGGCGTTGCATTTGCAACAGGCTGCCCAACGCGTTGTTGCCGTAGTGAAGCGTCAGCGCTTTGGGTGGCGCTTGCTTGAGTTGCGAGTCGAGAAACTCGCCGTAGTTGCGTTCGGCAATAATGCCCAGGGTCACACTCCCAGTGGCCAACAAGGCCGCAAGGTCCACCTCTCCCTCCTTGATGAAAGGCGCCAGGACCTCCCGATCAATACGCCGCACGGCCAGGCCGTTGCTCATGGCGCGAAAGACCGGGATGGAAAACGCGATCCAGCGTTCGCGTTCCTTGCTCCAGTTCAGCGCCGCATCGCACGTGAGGGAGGGCTCGTGGAGCATTTGCAACCCGCGAGCACGATTGACCTTGATCACGCTGTGTTGGTACTGAGGCATGCCGGCGATTAGCGTCGGCAACAGTTGATCGATGACGCCCAAGCCCTTTTTCGGCCCTTCAAAAATAAACAGCGGCGGTAGATCCCGCTTCAGCCAAACCAGGTTTTCCTTCGATTGCGCCAACGTTGACGGTGCCTGGCCGGCGAGGCAAAGGGAAATCGCCAACGCGCACGCTGTTCGTCCGCTGCACGTCAGGCAGAGGTTGAAGGGCCGCGCGATCAAGCGCCTCAGCTTAGATGGCGCCGTCTTCACGCAGCTTTGCGATCTGTTCCAAGTCGTAACCAAGATCGTGGAGTACCTGCGCATTGTGTTCGCCCAACTGCGGCCCGACCCATTCCGAAGTGCCAGGTGTCTCTGAGAGTTTCGGCACGATTCCCGGCATCTTGAAATCTTTGCCGTCCGGCAACTTGGCTTTCAAGAACATTTCCCGGGCCAGGTACTGTGGATCGCTGAACATGTCTTCGGCGCTGAAGATCCGGCTGGCGGGTACGTCGGCCTGATTCAGCCGTTCGATGATCGTGTCCAGCGGCAGTGAATTGACCCAGCGATCAATGACCCCGTAAATCTCGTCGCGACGGCTATCGCGTCCGTCGTTGCTGGCCAGTACCGGGTCATTGGCCAGGTCTTCACGCCCGATGATCAACATGAAACGCTTGAAGATCGCATCGCCATTCGCGCCGATCTGCACGTGTTTACCGTCGGCGCTGGTGTGGATCGAAGAGGGCGTGATGCCGGGCATGATGTTACCGGTGCGTTCGCGAATGAAACCGAACACGTCGAACTCCGGGACCATGCTTTCCATCATGGCGAAGATCGCTTCGTACAGCGCCACGTCCACCACTTGGCCCTGGCCGCCGTTGACCTCACGATGACGCAGGGCCATCAGCGCGCCGATCACGCCCCACAGCGCGGCAATCGAGTCGCCGATGGAAATCCCGGTGCGCACCGGTGGTCGGTCCTCAAACCCGGTGATGTAGCGCAAGCCGCCCATGGACTCACCGACCGCGCCAAAACCTGGCTGATCCTTCATTGGCCCGGTCTGACCGAAGCCGGAAAGACGCACCATCACCAGTTTCGGATTCAGTGCGTGCAAGACGTCCCAGCCCAGGCCGAGTTTTTCCAGAACGCCGGGGCGAAAGTTCTCGATCAGGATGTCCGCTTCGCTGAGCAGTTTTTTCAGAATCGCCAGGCCGTCCGGGTGTTTCAGGTTCAGGGTCAGGGACTTCTTGTTGCGCGCCTGGACGAACCACCACAACGAGGTGCCTTCATACAACTTGCGCCATTTGCGCAGCGGATCACCGCCGTCCGGGGATTCGACCTTGATCACGTCGGCACCGAACTCACCGCAGATGCGCGAGGCAAACGGCCCGGCGATCAACGTACCCAATTCAATGACTTTCAGACCTGAGAGTGGTTTGGCGTTGAACGGCATGCTGGATCCTGTAGGACAAATATTGAGCGAAGGCGGAGTTTTAGCATAGCCGACCGTCAGTCGCCCAAAGTTGATCGCCTTCTATTCGTTGATTGCCTGCGGCATCGGTTAGACTTGCCGCCTTTCCTCGTATCAAGAAGCCCGTTCATGGCCCAGCCGTCCACGACCTACAAGTTTGAACTGAACCTCACCGACCTCGACCGCAGTGTCTACGAAAGCGTGAAGCAGACCATCGCCCGTCACCCTTCGGAAACCGAAGAGCGCATGACTGTGCGGCTGCTGGCCTACGCCTTCTGGTACAACGAGCAGTTGTCGTTCGGCCGTGGTCTGTCAGACGTGGACGAACCTGCCCTGTGGGAAAAGAGCCTGGATGACCGTGTCCTGCACTGGATCGAAGTCGGCCAGCCGGACGCCGATCGCCTGACCTGGTGCTCGCGTCGCACCGAGCGCACCAGCCTGCTGGCCTACGGCAGCCTGCGCGTCTGGGAAACCAAAGTGATCCCGGCGATCAAGAACCTGAAAAACGTACACATCGCTGCCGTGCCGCAGGAAGTCCTGGAAACCCTGGCCAAAGACATGCCCCGCGTTATCAAGTGGGACGTGATGATCAGCGAAGGGACGATTTTCGTCACCGACGACCGTGGTCAGCACGAAGTCCAGTTGCAGTGGTTGAGCGGCGAGCGCGGCTGATTATTCGCCGCTGTTTCGCGTTCTCCGGTTTTATCCTACGTATTCAAGAGAAGCACCTTTCACCCCATGCGCATCGAACCTCGCCTGCTGCCCGACACCCTGCCATTCCTTGGTGATCTGCCACCGCTGTTGACCCGTTTGTACGCCGCGCGGGGGGTGCAGACCGAGGCTGAACTGGATAAGAGCTTAAAGCGCCTGATTCCATACGAGCAGCTCAAAGGCATCGATGCCGCCGTGGACCTGTTGGTGACGGCCCTCGAGCAGCGGCAGCGGATTCTGATCGTTGGCGACTTCGACGCCGATGGCGCGACCGCCAGTACCGTGGGCGTGCTGGGCTTGCGTCTGTTGGGCGCGGCTCACGTCGACTATCTGGTGCCGAACCGCTTCGAGTACGGCTATGGCCTGACCCCGGAAATCGTCGAAGTGGCGCTGACCCGTACGCCGCAGTTGCTGATTACCGTGGACAACGGCATCTCCAGTGTCGAAGGCGTGGCGGCGGCGAAGAAGGCCGGGCTGAAGGTGCTGGTCACCGATCACCACTTGCCCGGTGACGAGTTGCCGCTGGCCGATGCCATCGTTAACCCGAACCAGCCAGGTTGCGAGTTTCCGAGCAAGGCGCTGGCCGGTGTCGGGGTTATTTTCTATGTGCTGATGGCGCTGCGCGCGCGATTGCGCAGCTTGGGCTGGTACGAGAGCAAGCCGCAGCCGAACATCGGTGAGTTGCTGGATCTGGTGGCCCTGGGCAGCGTCGCCGACGTGGTGCCGCTGGATGCCAACAACCGGATTCTGGTGCACCAAGGGCTGGAACGGATCCGCGCCGGGCGCGCTCGCCCAGGGATCAAGGCGATTCTCGAAGTCGCCAAACGCGATCATGCGCGTATCACCTCCACCGACCTGGGTTTCATTGTCGGCCCACGCCTGAACGCGGCTGGGCGTCTGGATGACATGAGCCTGGGCATCGAATGCCTGCTCACCGAAGACGCGGGCATGGCGCGTGAAATGGCGGCCCAGCTCGACGGCATGAACCAGGATCGCAAGTCCATCGAGCAGGGCATGCAGCGTGAGGCGCTGGCTCAGCTCAAGGACTTGCCGGTGGAGTCGATGCCGTTCGGGCTGTGCCTGTTCGATCCCGAGTGGCACCAGGGCGTCATCGGGATCCTCGCATCGCGTATGAAAGAGCGCTATTTTCGCCCGACAATCGCCTTTGCCGATGCGGGAGATGGCTTGCTCAAGGGCTCAGGGCGTTCGGTCCAGGGTTTTCATATTCGCGATGCGTTGAGCGTGGTGGCGGCGCAGCATCCGAACCTGATCAGCAAGTACGGCGGTCATGCGATGGCCGCCGGCCTGACGCTGCCAGAAGCGAATTTTCCATTGTTCGCCGAGGCCTTTGACGCTGAAGTGCGTAGGCAATTGCGCGAAGAAGACCTGACCGGGCGTCTGCTGTCGGACGGCACGCTGGCGGTCGAGGAATTCCACCTGGAACTGGCGCGTGCCTTGCGTCACGCCGGCCCTTGGGGGCAGCATTTTCCGGAGCCGCTGTTCCATGGGGTGTTTCAACTGGTCGAGCAGCGCGTTGTCGGCGAACGACACCTTAAAGTGGTGCTGAAAAGCGAATGTGGCTCGGTGAAGCTCGATGGCATCGCTTTTGGGATTGACCGCGATATCTGGCCGAATCCGACCATTAAATGGGTCGAATTGGCCTATAAACTCGACCTGAACGAGTTTCGCGGGAATGAGACTGTTCAGTTGATGATTGCTCACATCGAACCGCGTTAAGCCCTTCGCGGGCGAGCCTCGCTCCTACAGGATCTGCGCGAACCTTGTGGGAGCGGGCTTGCCCGCGATAGCGATCTTTCTGACCCCCGATCCCTCGGAACCCTCCCGCATCCCTCGATGTCGACTAGGCTCTAAGCACTGCTTGATAATCCTTGTGACGTCTTGTCAATTTTTTGCCCGCGGGGGCGGGTGCTGCACCTTTTTCCTGTCACTCGTCGACTTTTCAAACAGAACCCTGGAGCCTGCCCACTGATTCGAGAGGTGCCCCATGAGTCTGCTGCTTGAACCCTATACCCTGCGCCAATTGACCCTGCTCAACCGCATTGCCGTGTCACCCATGTGCCAGTACTCGAGCGTCGATGGCCTGGCCAATGACTGGCATCTGGTCCACCTCGGCAGTCGCGCTGTCGGCGGGGCTGGCCTGGTGTTTACCGAAGCGACGGCCGTCACCGCCGACGGACGCATCACTGCCGAGGACCTCGGCCTGTGGAATGACGAACAGATCGAACCGCTGCAACGCATCACCCGCTTCATCGCCGCCCAGGGCGCCGTGGCCGGCATCCAGTTGGCGCACGCCGGGCGCAAGGCCAGTACCTTTCGCCCGTGGCTGGGCAAGCATGGCAGCGTCAAGCCTGATGATGGCGGCTGGGTCCCGGTCGGCCCTTCACCGATTGCTTTCGACCCGCAACACACACAGCCCAAACAGCTCGATGAAGGGGAGATCGCCAAGGTCATTCAGGCCTTTGTCGAGGCGGCAAAACGCTCGCTGACGGCGGGCTTCAAGGTGGTCGAAATTCACGCCGCCCACGGCTACCTGCTGCACCAGTTTCTTTCGCCACTGAGCAATCAGCGCCGCGATCAATATGGCGGCTCGTTCGAGAACCGGATCCGGCTGGTGTTGCAAGTCACCGAAGCGGTGCGGGCCGTCTGGCCGGAGGAGTTACCGGTGTTTGTGCGGGTGTCGGCCACCGATTGGGTGGAAGACGGCTGGAACCCCGATGAAACCGTGGAACTGGCGCGCCGCCTGAAAGGCTTGGGCGTGGATTTGATCGACGTCTCGTCGGGCGGTACGGCGGCCAACGCGGAAATTCCGACCGGGCCGGGTTACCAGACGCGCTTTGCCGAACGTGTACGCAAGGAGTCAGGCATTGCCACCGGTACGGTAGGAATGATTACCGAGCCGGCGCAGGCCGAACACATTTTGCGCACCTGCCAGGCCGACATCATCTTCCTCGCCCGCGAGCTATTGCGTGATCCGTACTGGCCATTGCATGCCGATGATGACCTGGGAGGGCACAAGGCAATCTGGCCGGCACAATACCAACGGGCCACTCATCGTGATCAGCCGATCCATGAGTCGGATCTGCGCGACTGAAGTCACTGGACATGAAAAAGCCCCTGAATCGTAGGATTCAGGGGCTTTTTCGTTTACGCGGTTTATTGATCAGGCCGCTTCGATCTTGCTGCGGTTTTGCTCGACCTTGTTCAGGTAATCCTTGAGCTTGTCCTGCTCTGCCGGGGTGGTGAACAAGCCGAGCTTGCTGCGCCGCCACAGAATGTCGTGCGCAGTGGTCGCCCACTCTTCGCTGCACAGGTAATCGACTTCGCGGGTGTAAAGACCGCCGCCAATGTGTTCGCCCAGATCGCTGAGGTTCTGTACGCCTTCGAGCATGCGCCAGGTGCGGCTGCCGTAGGTGGTGGACCAGCGGCGCGCGATCTCGGCCGGCACCCAGTCGAACTTGTCGCGGATCAGCGAACTCAGTGCCTGTGGAGTCGTCATGTCTTCGCCGCCCGGCAGGGTCGCGGTGGCCGTCCAGCTTAGCTTGATGTCCTTGAAGTACGGCGCCAGTTGCGCCAGCGCCGACTCGGCCAGTTTGCGGTAGGTGGTCAGTTTGCCGCCGAACACCGACAGCAACGGCGCTTCCTCACCACTGCCCGACAGCGCCAGGGTGTAGTCGCGGGTAACGGCCGACGGGTTGTCGGACTCGTCGTTGCACAGTGGACGCACACCGGAATAGCTGTGCAGGATATCGTCGCGACTGATGCGTTTCTTGAAATGCGAGTTGACCACTTTCAACAGGTAATCGGTTTCGCCTTCGGTGATTGTCACGGCCGCTGGATCGCCGGTGTACTCGCGGTCGGTGGTGCCGATCAGGGTGAAGTGGTTCAGGTACGGAATGGTGAACACGATGCGCTGATCTTCGTTTTGCAGAATGTGCGCGTGTTCGCCTTCGTACAGTTTTGGCACGATCAGGTGGCTGCCCTGGATCAGGCGGATGCCATAAGGCGATTCCATCTTCAGGTCGTCACGAATGAACTTGGCGACCCATGGCCCGGCCGCGTTCACCAGCGCCTTGGCGCGGATCGAAAACAGGCTGCCATCGGCGCGTTCCAGGTGCAGGTGCCACAAACCCTTGGTGCGGCGAGCGCTGACACAACGGGTCTGGGTGTGAACGTGGGCGCCTTTCTCGCGGGCGGCCATGGCGTTCAGCACCACCAGGCGAGCATCGTCGACCCAGCAGTCGGAGTATTCGAAGCCTTTGGTGATTTCGCTTTTCAGCGGGCTGTCCGGGCCGAACTTGAGGCTTTTCGACCCTTCGAGTTTTTCCCGTTTGCCGAGGTGGTCATACAGGAACAGACCGGCGCGAATCATCCATGCCGGACGCAGGTGCGGGCGGTGCGGCAGTACGAAACGCATCTGTTTGACGATGTGCGGCGCCTTGGCCAACAGCACTTCGCGTTCGGCCAGTGCTTCACGCACCAGGCGGAATTCGTAATGTTCCAGGTAGCGCAGGCCACCGTGGATCAGCTTGCTGCTGGCTGACGAGGTGTGGCTGGCCAGATCGTCCTTTTCACAAAGGAACACCGAGAGACCGCGTCCGGCGGCATCCGCTGCGATCCCCACGCCATTGATCCCACCACCGATGACGGCGATATCGTAGACCTCGGCGAGAGGGGGAGTAGGCAAGGTAGAAGTGGGCATCGGCTGGCCTCGGGCTGTTCTGATTTTCTGTATTGGAATTCGAACATTAATGTTCATTTGCGAAAATGGTAGCCCATAAAGCCGCGCACAGCCAGTTAACTTCGATTGAAAATACTCATCGAAGGGCGGTCAAAGGAAAATATTCGAACATTAAGATGTGCGGTAAGCCGCAGAAGGTGTGTCACGTGGGCGACCGTATTCGCGAGCAGGCCCGCTCCCACAGGTTATGCGCAATCCTTGTGGGAGCGGCGGTGCGACGATTCGACTTGCTCGCGAAGGCGCCGGTACAGGCGCCGAAGTTGGAGGGGCGGTTTAAACCACTTCCAACCGAATCTTGTGCTGGTTCAACAACTGCGCCAACGCCGGCACAGGCTGCTGATCGGTGACCAGGCAATCGATCAGGCTGATCGGCCCCAGGCGAATCATGGCGTTGCGCCCGAACTTGCTGGAGTCGGCGGCGAGGATCACCTTCCGAGCGTTGGCGATGATCGCCTGGGAGACCCGCACTTCCTGATAATCGAAGTCCAGCAAACTGCCGTCTTCATCGATACCGCTGATGCCGACCAGGGCGAAGTCGACCTTGAACTGGTTGATGAAATCGACACTGGCCTGACCCACCACACCGCCGTCACGCCGCACGTTGCCGCCGGTCAGCAGCACGTCGAAGTCATCCTTGGCGCTGAGCATCGAGGCTACGTGCAGGTTGTTGGTAATGATCTTCAGGTGGTTGTGGTTGAGCAGCGCCCGGGCAATCGATTCGGTGGTGGTACCGATATTGATGAACAGCGAGGCGTGATCGGGAATCTGCGCCGCAATGGCTTCGCCGATACGCTGTTTCTCATCGCGCATCTGATCGGCGCGCATGGCGTAAGCGGTGTTTTCGACGCTGGAATCGTAGGCTGCGCCGCCATGGTAGCGACGCAATAAATTGGCTTCCGCAAGCTGATTGATATCGCGGCGGATGGTCTGCGGTGTAACGACGAACAGCTGAGCCATTTCCTCGATGCTGACGTAGCCGCGTTCGCGGACCAGTTCGAGGATTTGCTGCTGACGGGGAGGCAGATTCATGGGGCTTCCTTTGGGCTGCCGTGCAAAAATTTGCCCATGATGCCGCAGGAATCCGCTCCCGACCAGTTACATACAGATACGAGTACTTAGCTTGGCTTATTCAGCGCCTTCATGCGGTTCCCAATCGCGAGTGCGGCTGACAGCTTTTTTCCAGCCAGCGTAGAGTTTTTCTTTCGCGGTTTCGTCCAGGGTCGGTTCGAATTCGCGCTCGATCACAGCCTTGCCGCGCAACTCGTCCAGGCTGCCCCAGAAACCACACGCCAGGCCCGCCAGGTAAGCGGCGCCGAGTGCCGTGGTTTCGCGCATTTGCGGACGCTCGACCTGGGTGCCGAGGATGTCGGCCTGGAACTGCATCAGGAAGTTGTTCGCCACCGCGCCGCCGTCCACGCGCAGGGACTTGAGGCGTTCGCCGGAGTCCTGTTGCATGGCGTCGAGTACGTCGCGGGTCTGGTAGGCAATCGACTCCAGCGCGGCACGAATGATGTGATCCACGCGTACGCCGCGAGTCAGGCCGAACAATGCGCCACGGGCATACGGGTCCCAGTACGGAGCGCCAAGACCGGTGAAGGCCGGTACCAGGTACACGCCGTTGCTGTCCTTGACCTTGTTGGCGAAGTATTCGGTGTCGTGGGCGTCGTTGATGATTTTCAACTCGTCACGCAGCCACTGCACGGTCGAACCGCCGTTGAACACCGCGCCTTCCAGCGCGTAGGCCACTTCGCCACGCGGGCCGCACGCGATGGTGGTCAACATGCCGTGCTTGGACTTCACGGCTTTGTCGCCAGTGTTCATCAACAGGAAGCAGCCGGTGCCATAAGTGTTTTTCGCCTGGCCGGGCTCGACGCACATCTGGCCGAACAGGGCGGCCTGCTGGTCGCCGGCGATACCGCCGATGGCGATGCCGCTTTTGGTGTGGCCGTAGATTTCCGACGAGGATTTAACTTCCGGCAGCATCTCGCGCGGAATATCCAGCACCTCCAGCATCTTTGCGTCCCACTCCAGGGTGTGGATGTTGAAGAGCATGGTGCGCGAGGCGTTGGTGTAATCGGTGACGTGGACTTTGCCGCCGGTAAATTTCCAGATCAGCCAGCTGTCGACGGTGCCGAACAGCAGCTCACCTTTGCGTGCGCGTTCGCGGCTGCCTTCGACGTTGTCGAGGATCCACTTGAGCTTGGTGCCGGAGAAGTACGGGTCGGTGACCAGGCCCGTGGTGTCGCTGATGTATTGCTCGTGACCGTCGCGCTTGAGCTGCTGGCAGATCTCGGTGCTGCGGCGGCACTGCCAGACGATCGCGTTGTAGATCGGGCGGCCGGTGGTCTTGTCCCAGACCACGGTGGTTTCGCGCTGGTTGGTGATGCCGATGGCCGCGACCTGGTCGTGATGCAGGCCGGCTTGCGCCAGGGCTTCGACCATCACGGCGCTTTGGGTGGCGAAGATTTCCATCGGGTCATGTTCGACCCAGCCTGGTTGCGGGTAATGCTGGACGAATTCCCGTTGGGCGGTGCAGACCACGTTCGCGTCGCGGTCGAAAATGATCGCGCGGGAGCTGGTCGTACCCTGATCGAGGGCAATGATGTAGTTCTTGTTCTGTGTGTCGGTCATGTCGATTGCCTTGGACGAAAAAAGGGAGTGGAGTCAGGCGCGCGATCAATGGGCAGGATCGCGCCAGCGGTATCACGAAGTTCTTGGTTTGCCGTCAATGGCCGATGTTGCTTCCTTTGTAGCAGGTTCGGCGCTCGGCAGATGACGGGCAATCAGCCCGCGATACGCCACAGCACCGAGGCAGGCACCGACAATCGGTGCGAAAATCGGAATCAGGAAATACGGGATATCACGTCCGCCGGTGAAGGAAATTTCACCCCAGCCCGCGAAGAAAGTCATCAGTTTAGGACCGAAGTCACGCGCCGGATTCATCGCGAAGCCGGTTAGCGGCCCCATCGAACTGCCGATTACGGCAATCAGCAGGCCGATCAGCAATGGCGCCAGCGGGCCCTTTGGCAGACCGTTGTTGTCATCGGTCAGGGACATGATCACGCCCATCAGGATCGCGGTGATGATCACTTCAACCAGGAAAGCCTGGGCCGTGGACAAGACCGGGTTGGGGAAGGTGGAGAACACCGACGCCAATTCAAGGCTGGCCTGGGTGCCGCGAACCATATGGTGAGTTTGTTCGTAATCGAAGAATAGATTGCTGTACAGCGTGTACACCAACAGTGCGCCACAGAAGGCACCCGCGACCTGGGCCAGGATATAGAACGGCAATTTACGCTTTTCGAAGTCAGCGAAAATGCTCAGGGCGATGCTGACGGCAGGATTGAGGTGAGCACCGGAAACCCCGGCGGTCAGGTAGATCGCCATGCTCACGCCGATGCCCCAGATGATGCTGATTTCCCACAGGCCGAAGCTGGCACCCGCGACCTTGAGCGCGGCAACGCAGCCCGTACCAAAAAATATAAGCAGTGCAGTACCCAGAAACTCAGCCATGCATTGGCTCGAGAGCGACGGTTGTTGTAAAGCAGTTGTCATTGAAAACCTCTTTTTTGTTGTTGTCTGGCGCTTTTTTCATCATGGCCAAAGCGCGATTTCCTCCGAGGCAGAATCCCCATCCTGTTCTCGGCTTACTGCTGGGTGCTGCAGTGACACTTTGGTGCGGTATTCACATTCGAAAAAATATAGACAAGAAACGCTGCTGTCAAAGGTCGAAAGTGAACCATCAGTCACATTTCAACTATTAGTCACGTGAATGATCGTGTCGTTCACGGAACAGACCGAATGTGGACGAACGGCAAACGGCGCTGGCAATCCCTTGAAACAGCGCCGCAATAGAGCCTTTTACCAATCAATGTCCTAGAATCCAGCGCAGTATTTTTCTTTCCGCCGCCCAGTCTGGAGCTGTCATGACCCCCGCATTGGATTTGTTGAAAAAAGTTCGTGCCGAACATCGCGTGCACAGTTACGAACATGATCCCAAGGCAGCGTCCTATGGGCTGGAGGCCGCGGAGAAACTGGGACTGGACCCGGCGCAGGTGTTCAAGACCTTGCTGGCGGCGAGTGAGAAAGGTGAGTTGCTGGTGGCGGTGGTGCCGGTCGTCGGAAGTCTTGACTTGAAAGGCCTGGCTCATGCGGCCGGCGTGAAGAAAGTCGAAATGGCCGACCCTGCTGCTGCGCAACGATCCACCGGTTACCTTTTGGGCGGAATCAGCCCGCTGGGGCAGAAGAAGCGCTTGCGCACTTTTATTGATAATTCTGCGCAGCCTTTCGCCAGTATTTTTGTCAGCGCCGGTCGGCGAGGTCTGGAAGTGGAATTGGCGCCGGCGGTGTTGGCCGAGCATACCCAGGCCAAGTTCGCCGATATCGGCCGTGCCTGACAAAGGAGAAGGTCATGCAGCTTGAATTTCACCAGGTCGATGCGTTCAGTGATCGACCTTTCAGTGGCAACCCGGCGATGGTCTACAGGCTCGATGCCTGGCTCACCGACGAGTTGATGCAGAAGATCGCCGCCGAACATAACCTCGCCGAAACAGCCTTCGTGGTGCGCGAAGGGCAAGCCTGGCACATCCGCTGGTTCACCCCGACGACTGAAGTACCGCTGTGCGGGCATGCGACGCTGGCCAGCGCTTACGTGCTGTTTGAAATCTACAAGGAACCGGTCGAGCGTCTGGACTTCTTTTGCAAGTCCGGCCCGTTGAGCGTCAGCCGTGAGGGTGAGCGCCTGTGGCTGGATTTCCCGGCTATCGTGCCCACTGAGCTAGGCGTGACCCTGGATGTCGAGCGCGCACTCGGTGTGGAAGCGGTCGATGTACTGGGTTCGAATGAACTGTTCGTGGTGCTGGAATCCGAGCAAGCCGTGCTTGAATGTCAGCCGGACATGGTCGCCCTGGCCAAGCTGCCGTGGCTGGGCGCTATTGTCACCGCCAAGGGCAGCAAGCATGATTTTGTGTCCCGCTACTTTGCGCCGGCAATCGGCATCAATGAAGACCCGGTGACCGGATCGACTCATTGCAGCTTGATTCCCTATTGGTCTAAACGGTTGGGTAAGTCGAGTCTGACGGCTTATCAATGTTCGGCGCGGGGCGGGGAGTTGTTCTGCCGGCTGGAAGGCGATCGGGTGAAGATCGGCGGGAATGCAACGCTCGTTGCGAGCGGCAAATTGTTGCTTGGCTAATTTCTTGTAGGAGCGAGGCTTGCCCGCGAAAGCGTCAATACAGTCAATGATGCTGTCGACGTATACGGCGCTTTCGCGGGCAAGCCTCGCTCCTACAGGTTCAGCTGTTAGTAAGCGGTGCTGTGGCGCCGGACACCGGATTCTGTCGCCGGAATCTGCGCCGCTGTGCTGCCCGATGCCTGGAACAGCACCAAGTGTTCAGCCGCGACACGAATGCCGACGTCCGAGCCTACCTGGTGATCGGCATGACTCGGAAATATCGACTCAAGCTGAGCACCCGTTGGTAGCTGCAAGCGATACAGGGTGGACGCTCCCTGGAAAGACTTGCCGACGATGCGTGCTTTCAAGCCGTTGTCCGGTGCATAAACAATATCGTCCGGGCGCAGCAACACATCCACCGCACCACCGACTGGCCAGGTGTAGGCTCGATTGCCGCGCAATTCACCCAGCTCGGTCTGCACCGACTCCGGGCTGCTCAGTTGACCGCGAATGAAGTAACCCTGGCCAATGAAGCTGGCCACGAATGGCGTCAGCGGTTCGTGATACAGGTTGTAGGGCGTGTCCCATTGCTCCAGCCGACCTTCCTTGAAAACCCCGACATGGTCACTGACCGCGAAGGCTTCTTCCTGGTCGTGGGTGACCAGAATCGCGCTGGTGCCACGCGCCTTGAGAATGTCGCGCACCTCTTGGCTGAGCTTGCGTCGCAGCTCGCCATCGAGGTTGGAGAACGGTTCGTCGAGCAGCAGCAATTGCGGTTCCGGCGCCAGAGCGCGGGCCAGTGCGACACGCTGTTGCTGGCCACCGGACAGCTCATGCGGAAAGCGCTTGCCGAGGTTCTTCAGGTTGACCAGTTCCAGCAACTCTTCGGTGACGCGATCCTTTTGTGGGTGCTTGCGGATCCCGAAGGCAATGTTCTCGGCCACGCTCAAGTGCGGAAACAGCGCGTAGTCCTGAAACACCATGCCGATCCGGCGTTTTTCCGGCGCGAGGGTGAAACCGGCGCGGGAGATGGTCTCGCCGGCCAGCTGTATTTCACCTTCGTGCACCGGTTCGAAACCGGCAATGGCCCGCAGGGTAGTGGTCTTGCCGCAGCCCGAAGAGCCCAGCAGGCAACCGATATCGCCGGCATTCAAATGCAGGTTGAGGTTCTGCACGACCCGCTGGTCTTGGTAGCCGCAGGCGAGGTTGCGCAGGTTAAGCAGTAATGGCTGGCTCATGCGTGGTGGTACGCCGGCTCGACGAGAAATTCGAGCAGGGCCTTTTGTGCGTGGAGACGGTTTTCGGCTTGATCCCAGGCCACCGAGCGCGTGTCGTCGAGCAGGTCGGCGCTGATTTCCTCGCCACGGTGGGCCGGCAGGCAGTGCATGAACAACACGTCCGGGGCGGCCAGATCGAGCAGGGCACGGTTGACCTGATATGGCGCGAACAGCTTCAGGCGTTTGGCGGTTTCCTCTTCCTGGCCCATGGAGGTCCAGACGTCGGTGCTGACCAGATGAGCGCCGCGCACGGCATCCTTCGGATCGCGCAGGATGGTGACGCGATCACCGGCCTTGGCCACGAACTCCGGATTGGGCTCAAACCCTTCCGGACAGGCGATGCGCAACTGGAAGTCGAACTGGATCGCCGCTTCTATATAGCTGTTGCACATGTTGTTGCCGTCGCCAATCCAGGCCACGGTCTTGCCCTGGATCGAACCGCGGTGTTCGAGGAACGTTTGCATGTCGGCCAGCAACTGGCACGGGTGCAGGTCATCGGACAGGCCGTTGATCAGCGGGACGCGCGAATTGGCGGCGAATTCGGTCAGGGTGCTGTGGGAAAACGTACGGATCATCACCGCATCGAGCATGCTCGACATGACAATGGCGGCATCGCCGATCGGCTCGCCACGGCCCAGTTGCGTGTCGCGCGGCGACAGGAAGATCGCCTGGCCACCGAGCTGGATCATGCCGGCTTCGAAGGAAATTCGGGTGCGGGTCGAGGACTTCTCGAAAATCATCCCGAGCACGCGGTTTTTCAGAGGCTCGAACAGTACGCCGCGGTTACGCAGGTCTTTGAGCTCAACGCCTCGACGGATCACGCTGACCAGCTCTTCGGGCGTGCAATCCATCAGGGAGAGAAAGTGCCTTGCGCTCATCATTGACTACCTTTTTGCAACAGACCGCAGATACTCAAAGCCTTGTTTAACTGAAAAACGGGCGAGACCTGCGGCGTAAGCCGCACGGGGCGACGAAATAGGGGAAGGCGCGATCTTATAATTAAATGTCGCGTCTTACCAATAGGGCTACGGTTTTTAGGGGATTTCAGAGGGGCTACGGGGTGACCGCAGTAGCGCTTTTGAAGCCTGTTTCCTGACAGCAGCCCACCATTTGTACACTGCGGCCAAGGGGCTTTGCAATCAACCGGGGCGGGGATCGCGCTCTGCTGGTCGGTTTCCGACCCGGCATTCGAGGTCTCGACTGGTAATGTGCCTCGTCTGAAACACTTGCTAATGCAAAGTGCTGGGTTATAACTAACTCACGAATGACGCAGGAAGCCTTTGGAATGGAATCGAAAGATCAGCAACTCATGGAGCTACTCGGCCTTACGGCCCGCTCACTGACCCACCTTACCGCTTCAATGACCTCGATGTCCTTCGAGCTGATGCGCAGTAACGACGAGGTCACCAAGGCCGCCGGCCGACGGATGATTGACCGCATGGCCACGATCAGCACCGGGCTCGACGAGCACTGGCGACTGATCGGCGAACTCACCGGTGTACATCTCGCCCAGGAACAGGTCGAAACTGTTCAGGAGATACAGTTGCAGGTACCGCCGAGGTTGCCGCCGAACTGATATCGAGCGGTCATCGGCTGGCCTGATAGCCACCGATTCACAAGACGAACGTCGCTGGCGCAGTCGCGGGGCAGGCGCCATAGTTTTGTTCCCGCGGCTGATATTGCCCGCCAAGAACAAGACAGAGACTGGCCATGACCAAGACTCTCCATCACCGTGCGTGCCACTTGTGTGAAGCCATCTGCGGCCTGACTATCGAAACCACCGAAGTCGACGGCGCCGTACAGATCACCTCGATCAAGGGTGATCCCCAGGACACCTTCAGCCGTGGGCATATCTGCCCCAAGGCCGTTGCCCTGCAAGATCTCCAGAATGATCCGGATCGCCTGCATCAGCCGATGCTGCGGGTCGGCAGCGAGTGGCAACCCATCGAGTGGGAAGACGCCTTCAATCTTGTCGCCGAGCGTCTGGCCGCCATTCAGGAGCGTCATGGGCAGAACGCGGTGGCGGTCTATCAAGGCAACCCCAGCGTGCACAACTACGGGCTGATGACCCACAGCAATTACTTCCTCGGCTTGCTGAAAACCCGCAACCGCTTTTCCGCGACGTCGGTCGATCAGTTGCCTCATCACCTGACCAGCCATTTGATGTACGGCCATGGTTTGCTGTTGCCCATCCCTGACATCGATCACACCGATTTCATGCTGATCCTCGGCGGCAATCCGCTGGCCTCCAACGGCAGCATCATGACCGTGCCGGATGTGGAAAAGCGTCTGAAGGCGATTCAGGCCCGGGGCGGCAAAGTGGTGGTGGTCGATCCGCGCCGCAGTGAGACGGCGGCGATTGCCGATCAGCATCTGTTCGTGCGTCCGGGGGGCGATGCGGCGCTGTTGTTCGGGCTGCTCAATACCCTGTTTGCTGAAGGCCTGACCCGCGACAGTCATCTGCCGGTGGACGGGCTGGATGAGGTGCGCCAGGCGGTGGCAGGTTTCACCGCTGAGGCCATGAGCCCGCTGTGCGCAGTGCCCGCCGAACAGATCCGTCAACTGGCCCGGGATTTCGCGGCGGCACCGACAGCGGTCTGCTATGGCCGCATGGGGGTGTCGACCCAGGCATTCGGCACTTTGTGTCATTGGGTGGTGCAGTTGATCAACCTGGTCACCGGCAACCTCGACCGCGTGGGCGGTGCGCTGTGCACCGAACCGGCGGTGGACCTGGTGGCGTCCACTTCGGGTGGGCACTTCAATCTGTGGCAGAGCCGCGTGTCCGGACGTCCGGAATACGCAGGAGAACTGCCGGTGTCGGCACTGGCCGAAGAGATGCTCACCGAAGGGGAAGGGCAGGTCCGCGCGCTCATCACCGTGGCGGGCAATCCGGTGCTGTCGACGCCCAATGGCCGGCAACTGGAGCAGGCACTGGACGGCCTGGAGTTCATGGTCAGCGTCGACCTGTATATCAACGAAACCACGCGTTATGCCGATCTGATCCTGCCTTCCACCTCAGCCCTGGAAAACGATCACTACGACACCACGTTCAATATGTTTGCGGTGCGTAACGTCAGCCGGTTCAACCGCGCGATCCTGGCGAAACCAGAGGGTGCGTTGCACGACTGGGAGATCTTCGTCGGACTGGCCAAAGCCTTTGCCGCGAAGACCGGCAAGGAACTGAAACCGACTATTGCTCCGGCGCAGATGATCGATCGTGGTTTGCGGATGGGGCTGTATGGCGATGCTTCGGAGCATAAATTGTCATTGGCGACGTTGTTCGATCACCCGCATGGGGTCGATCTTGGGGCGCTCAAACCCAACCTGGCGCCGCGACTGAAAACCGCCAACCAGCGCGTCCAGGCCGCGCCGCCAGTGATCCTTGCCGACCTCGCACGGTTTGCGGCCTTGCAAGCACCGGCGGCTGATGAATTGCTGATGATCGGCCGTCGTCATGTGCGCAGTAACAACTCGTGGATGCATAACTATCACCGTCTGGTGAAGGGCAAGCCACGCCATCAATTGCTGATGCACCCGGACGACCTGGCCAGCCGTGGGCTCAATGATGGGCAGCGCGTGCGGGTCAGTTCGCGGGTCGGCGTGATTGAAGTTGAAGTGCTCGGCAGTCTGGATATGATGAAAGGCGTGGTCAGCCTTCCTCACGGTTGGGGCCATGCGCGACCGGGTGTGCAAATGACCATTGCCAGTGGCCAACCGGGTTCCAGCGCCAATGACCTGACCGATGAGTGTCAACTCGACGAGTTGTCGGGCAATGCAGCATTGAACGGCGTGCCAGTGACCGTGGCGGCGGCTTGATCAAGTCTGTCGGGGAGACCGAGCATGGCGCTCGGGTTTCCGTTACAATGCGCCACCGTGCCGACCCCTGAGTCGGAAAGTTCAGCCGAGGTGCTTCATGGATATCATCGAAACGATTAAAGAGCAGATTGCTAACAACACCATTCTGCTTTACATGAAAGGTTCGCCGAATGCCCCGCAGTGTGGCTTCTCCGCGAAAGCCGCGCAGGCCGTGATGGCGTGTGGTGAAAAGTTTGCGTACGTGGACATCCTGCAGAACCCGGAAATCCGCGCCAACCTGCCAAAATACGCCAACTGGCCAACTTTCCCGCAACTGTGGGTAGGTGGTGAGCTGGTCGGCGGTAGCGACATCATGACCGAGATGTCGGCTGATGGTTCGCTGCAAGCCACGATCAAGGCGGCTGTTGAAGCTGCTGCTGCCAACAAGACCGAAGCCTGATCCGGTCTCTGTAGGAGCAAGGCTTGCCCGCGAAGAACGATGGCGCGGTGCACTTGCTGAACCGCGGCGCCTGATTCGCGGGCAAGCCTCGCTCCTACAAGAGCAGCCATTAAAAAAGCCCCGCCTCTTTAAAAGAGGGCGGGGCTTTTTAATGTCTCGAGTTCAGCGGGCGCTAACTTACTCTTCGCCCATCTGCGATTGCAGATAGTTCTCAAGACCGACTTTATCGATCAGGCCCAGTTGGGTTTCCAGCCAGTCGATGTGTTCTTCTTCGGACTCAAGGATGTCTTCGAGCAGTTCGCGGCTACCAAAGTCGCCAACGGTTTCGCAATGAGCGATAGCCACTTTGAGATCGGCGTGACCGGTGCGTTCGATACGCAGGTCGCATTCCAGCATTTCCTGAGTGTGCTCGCCGATTTGCAGCTTGCCCAAGTCCTGGACGTTCGGCAGGCCTTCAAGGAACAGAATCCGCTTGATCAGCTTGTCCGCGTGCTTCATCTCGTCGATGGATTCGTGGTATTCGTGCTTGCCGAGCTTGTTCAGGCCCCAATCTTCATACATGCGCGCATGCAGAAAGTATTGATTGATCGCGACCAGCTCATTGGCAAGGATCTTGTTGAGATGCTGGATGACTGTAATGTCGCCTTTCATGATGGGGTCCTGCCCTGTATTAGCTGTCTATAAGGCGGAGTTTGAGCCGCGCAATTAAGAGTGTCAAACCTAAGTTATTGAAACTTAAGTGAAAATTAATCGGAATAAGAATGTTTGTGTTCCGCGTCTAGCGCGTAAGCGATTGATTTCCAGACATAAAAAAACCGGACATAGAGTCCGGTTCTTTGAAATACAGTATTTACGCGGCTGTAAATTCTACAGGGTAGGGAATCGCAGCCTGGGCGGATTGCAGTTTGGTCAGTGTTTCGCGGACCACTTCCTTGGCAAGGCAGGCGCATTTGCCGCATTGGCTGGCGACGCCGGTGGCTTGACGGACTTCCTTATAGCTGCAGCAACCTTCATAGATTGCATCGCGGATTTGACCGTCGGTAACGCCAGTGCAGAGGCAGACATACATAAGTGAAAACCGTCGCTGGTTGTGACTCAATTGCGATGGATCTTAATGTTAACGAGAATGATTGTCAAAGTGGTTTCTGAAAGCTTTGCGTTATAAGCGCGCGTGGCTGACGAACGGTTTTCTTCAAGGCCATCTGCCAGTAAACGGGGCGACGGCAAATTTACCCGTCTGCGAAAAAGCATTGAGGACAGGTCAAAAACGCAGTGTATGATGGCCGGTCCTTATGAAGCGGGTGGGTGTCACAGGGCTGTCGCTTGAGGGTGGCAGGCTGGCGCAAACCCGGAACTTCACGTTTTTACACCAGGAGAAATTCAATGAGCGTACTCGTAGGCAAGCAAGCCCCAGACTTCACCGTCCCGGCCGTACTCGGCAATGGCGAGATCGTAGACAGCTTCACCCTGTCGTCGGCCATCAAAGGCAAATACGGCCTGGTGTTCTTCTACCCACTGGACTTCACCTTCGTTTGCCCGTCCGAGCTGATCGCTCTGGACAACCGCATGTCTGACTTCAAGTCACGCAACGTTGAAGTGATCGCCGTGTCGATCGACTCGCACTTCACTCACAACGCCTGGCGCAACACCCCGGTCAACAATGGCGGTATCGGCCAGGTCCGTTACACCATGGCTGCCGACATCAAGCAGGAAATCATGAAGGCCTACGACGTTCAGTCCGCTGACGGTGTAGCGTTCCGTGGTGCGTTCCTGATCGACGACAAAGGCGTTGTCCGCTCGCAGATCATCAACGACCTGCCGCTGGGCCGTAACATCGAAGAGCTGGTTCGTCTGGTCGACGCGCTGCAATTCCACGAAGAGCACGGCGAAGTGTGCCCAGCCAACTGGAAAAAAGGCGACAAAGGCATGACCGCTTCCACCGAAGGTGTTGCGGCTTACCTGACCGAGCACGCTGCGGCCCTGTAAGCCCAAGCGTCAGGCATAAAAAAACCGGCCGCCATGGCCGGTTTTTTTATGGGCGACGACAGCAATCAGTCGTTGAAGTCTTCCCAGCCGCCCATTTGCTTCCAGCGATTGACGATGCCGCAGAACAGCTCAGCCGTCTTCTCGGTGTCGTAGCGAGCCGAGTGAGCCTCGCGACCGTCGAAGTCGATATCGGCGGCCTGACAGGCCTTGGCCAATACGGTTTGACCGTAAGCCAGCCCAGCCAGCGTTGCGGTGTCGAAACTGGAGAACGGATGAAACGGGTTGCGTTTCATGTCCAGGCGCGCGACAGCGGCGTTGAGGAAGCCCAGGTCAAAGCTGCTGTTATGACCAACCAGAATCGCCCGCTTGCAACCGTTGGCTTTCAGGGCCTTGCGGATGCCACGGAAGATATCGGTCAGGGCTGCTTCTTCACTCACTGCCATGCGCAGCGGGTGATCGAGTTTGATCCCGGTGAACTCCAGAGCGGCCGCTTCGATGTTCGCGCCTTCAAACGGCTCGACGCGGAAGAAGTAGGTGTGATCGGGGTACACAAACCCTTTTTCGTCCATGCCGATGGTTGTCGCGGCAATTTCCAGCAAGGCGTCAGTGGCAGAGTTGAAACCACCGGTTTCAACGTCGACAACGACTGGCAGGTATCCACGGAAGCGCTCGGCCATCGGGTGGCGCGAACCACCTCCGCCGCCTTGACCGTCCTGTTCGTCGTCGTAATGGTCTTCACTCACGCGTGTTCCTCCAGCAGGCGCCAGCGCAGTTTTTCACCGGCGCGCAGCGGGATTACGGTCAGCTCGCCAAATGGCAGGCTGGTTGGGGCGGTCCACTCATCGCGGACCAGGGTAATGCGATCGGTGTTCACCGGCAGGCCATAGAAGCGCGGGCCATTGAGGCTGGCGAAGGCTTCGAGCTTGTCCAGCGCGTTGCGCTGTTCGAAGGCCTCGGCGTACATCTCGATCGCTGCATAAGCGGTGTAGCAACCGGCACAGCCGCAAGCGGCTTCTTTGGCGTGCTGGGCATGCGGCGCCGAGTCGGTGCCGAGGAAGTACTTGTCGCTGCCGCTGGTGGCAGCGTCGAGCAGGGCTTCCTGGTGGGTGTTGCGCTTGAGGATCGGCAGGCAATAGAAGTGCGGCCGAATCCCGCCCACCAGCATGTGGTTGCGGTTGTACAGCAGGTGATGAGCGGTGATGGTCGCGCCGACGTTGGCCGAAGCCTCGTTGACGAACTGCACGGCGTCCGCGGTGGTGATGTGTTCGAACACCACTTTGAGCGTCGGGAAACGCTCGACCACACGACGCATGTGCTCATCGATGAAGATTTTTTCGCGATCGAACACGTCGACATCGCCGCGGGTGACTTCACCGTGAACCAACAAAGGCATCCCGACTTCGGCCATGGCCTCAAGCGCAGGGAAGATCTTGTCGATGCTGGTGACGCCAGAGTCCGAATTGGTGGTCGCGCCGGCCGGGTACAACTTGGCGGCGTGAATGAAACCGCTGGCCTTGGCCTCGCGAATTTCTTCAGGCTGGGTGCGGTCGGTCAGGTACAGGACCATCAACGGTTCGAAGCGACTGCCGGCCGGGCGTGCAGCGAGAATCCGCTGGCGATAGCCGTCGGCTTCAGCCGCATTACGCACCGGAGGTACCAGGTTAGGCATGATGATGGCGCGACCAAAGGTGCGCGCAACATCCGCAACGGTATTGGTCAACACGGCACCATCGCGAAGATGAATGTGCCAGTCGTCGGGACGCAGCAGGGTCAGGCGGTCGGACATGAGGGGATTCCAGGCGGGTCAAACTGAGGGGAATGCTACCGGAAAAGACTCTCTCAGGCACTCGCTATCAAGTTTTGCAGGAAGCTTCCGATATCCAACAGGTATGCCGTAAACAAGTGTGTGTCGGTCTTTTTGTTGTAGAAGCCAGTGGAGCCTCCCGTGCGCCAGCGTTATTTAGCCTTGCTCAGCGTGTTTGCCAGCCTTCCTGCGATGGCGCTCACTTTCCAGACGCGTCTGGAGAGCATCGAGTGGACCGTCGAAGGTGACAAATTCGAATGCCGCCTGACGCAACCGATCACCGATTTCGGTTCGGGTGAGTTCGTGCGTCGTGCCGGCGAGCAAGCGACGTTTCGTCTGAAGGCCTATAACTCGATGATCGGCGGTGGTTCGGCGACCTTGCTGGCGGCTGCTGCACCTTGGCAACCGGGGCGCGGCGATATCAACCTGGGTTCCGTGCGAATCGGCAGCGGCAATGTGCTGTTCAACAGTTCGCAAGTACAGGCCGGGCGCTTGATCAGCGGCTTGATGGACGGCCGCAGTACAGTCGTGCGGCACTATTCGGGTGACGGCCGGGTGTCGGAAGTGCGTCTGTTGCCGGTCAAGTTCAGCCAGGCCTTCAACGACTATCAGGGCTGTGTGGCGAAGCTGTTGCCGAGAAATTTCGAACAGGTCAAACAATCCCAGATCGGTTTCCCCGGCGAAGGCATCGATCTCGATGCGCAGGCCAAGGCGCAGTTGCAAGTGATGCTGGAGTTCATGAAGGCCGATCCGACGGTCAACCACATCGAACTCGATGGTCACTCCGACAACAGCGGCAATCGCCTGACCAATCGTGACCTGTCGCGGCGTCGCGCCCTGGCGGTCATGGAGTTTTTCAAGGCCAACGGTGTTCAGGAATCGCAGATCACCGTACGTTTCCACGGTGAACGTTATCCACTGGCGCCCAACACCAATTCCACCAATCGGGCGAAGAACCGTCGGGTCAACGTGCACCTCGCGCGGGTCGCGCCCACCGAACAGCCGGCGCCTCAGGCAACGGTCTCGGCGAGCGCTGCAAAGACGTCCTGAACCGGCTGTCATCGTCGCTCGCTCGACATAATCTGTCGCTTCGTCGTCATAAGCTGTCGCGCCTCTGTAAATTATTCTGCATGACCGGTAGACTTGACGGCTTTCCGTAGAACCCCGTGGAGTGATGGCATGGCGGACGTAAACAAGGTCGTTCTGGCGTATTCCGGCGGCCTGGACACTTCGGTGATCCTCAAGTGGCTGCAGGATACTTATAACTGTGAAGTCGTAACCTTCACCGCTGACCTGGGTCAGGGCGAAGAGGTCGAACCTGCACGCGCCAAGGCTCAGGCCATGGGCGTCAAAGAGATCTACATCGACGACTTGCGCGAAGAATTCGTGCGCGATTTCGTTTTCCCGATGTTCCGCGCCAACACCGTTTACGAAGGCGAGTACCTGCTGGGTACTTCCATCGCTCGTCCGTTGATCGCCAAGCGCCTGATCGAAATCGCCAACGAAACCGGCGCTGACGCCATTTCCCACGGCGCTACTGGCAAGGGTAACGACCAGGTTCGTTTCGAACTGGGCGCCTACGCCTTGAAACCGGGCGTGAAAGTGATCGCTCCGTGGCGTGAATGGGACCTGCTCTCCCGTGAAAAGCTGATGGATTATGCTGAAAAGCACAACATCCCGATCGAGCGTCACGGCAAGAAGAAATCCCCGTACTCGATGGATGCCAACCTGCTGCACATCTCCTATGAAGGCGGCGTGCTGGAAGACACCTGGACCGAGCACGAAGAAGACATGTGGAAATGGACCGTCTCCCCGGAGAAGGCTCCTGACAAAGCGCAATACCTGGAACTGACCTACCGCAACGGCGACATCGTCGCGCTGGACGGCGTCGAAATGACCCCGGCCACCGTGTTGGCGACCCTGAACCGTATCGGCGGCGAACACGGCATCGGCCGTCTCGACATCGTCGAGAACCGTTACGTCGGCATGAAGTCCCGTGGCTGCTACGAAACCCCGGGCGGCACCATCATGCTGCGCGCTCACCGTGCGATCGAATCGATCACCCTGGACCGCGAAGTGGCTCACCTCAAAGACGAGCTGATGCCTAAATACGCCAGCCTGATCTACACCGGTTACTGGTGGAGCCCTGAGCGTCTGATGCTGCAACAGATGATCGATGCGTCCCAGGCTCACGTGAACGGCGTTGTGCGCCTGAAACTGTACAAGGGCAACGTGATCGTCACCGGGCGCAAGTCCGACGAGTCGTTGTTCGACGCCAACATCGCGACCTTTGAGGAAGATGGCGGCGCCTACAACCAGGCTGACGCAGCGGGCTTCATCAAGCTCAATGCGCTGCGTATGCGCATTGCCGCGAACAAAGGCCGGAAGCTTTTCTGAGACCTTTGAGACCGTAACAGGACGTGTGGCCTTGTCGTCGACAAGGTCACACGTCTGAAAGGGGATGTTTGCCTGACGTTGCGCGTCCGCGTCCTTCTGGTTTCTGTTATTCCTTCCTGCCCATTCTCTGGTTGCTCTTAAAGTGCTGCTGACGGCTGCGTGCCAGTTAACACGTTTTGATCAATGAGCGTCACACCCTGTGAATTCAAGTTGTAAGCCATGCAAAACGTCATGCTGCTGCGTTTTTTTGTGTGCCTTGAATGTTTGAGCGCGCTTTTCTTCAGTAATAACTCCGATTCGTCACACGTGATGAACACGATCGCGTGCGCCAGCTTTCCCTGTTCTTTCTGAATCTTCTCCATCACACCACTGAACTGAACCTCTTTGTGCATTCGGCGTGCATCAATGATGTACAGGTCCTTTAGCCGCTCGGCCAGGCTGACATGGTGCTGAACCGAGATGGGATGCTTTGAACCGGCCTCGGCGGGTGGATCCTGTGTGTTTCGGGGACGCTGGGCGGGTGGCGAGGGGGCAGTGCTTTCCGAGCGCTCGGCACTGTCCATGACCTTTATGAAGTGCTTTCCTTTTTCAAAGTCGGAAGGCGCATAGAGTGACCGATAATTGAAGTTGAGTGTGATGAAGAACAGAAGAAGCAAATAAAAAGGAAAACTGATCAGAAACCAGATATAGACCTCTCTTTCCTTATTGTCGAGAAAGGGCAGTGAAATGGCTGCGGAAGTTTCAGACAGTGTTGCGAATATCGCGATGACGGTCATGGGGTTGGTAATTCTTTTTTTGAGTCTGGTCATAGTTAATACTCATGAAGTTTTATCTTTTCTCTAAAGGTTGAAGTTAGGGTGGGGTGTTTATTTTAATATAGCGTTATTGTTCGTGGTTAGGGCAGGTCCGTTTGCCTTGTCGTAAAGTGTTAAATGATTTTTTGATGACTGGCTATGTGGTGGTTTTACTGAATTGTCATCGTCTATTCATAATTGATCATGGCGTTTTTTTTGCTGTAAGAAGAAGTGGATACTTGGCGTGTGATATTTCCGGAATGAACGTTGATACGGTAAATATCGGTGACTTTTGAGCCTGTCCCAGTCGTCGACCTTCGCGAGTCGCTGCCGCCCAGTCTGTTTATTTGATTTTATGGTCAAGAATCGATACAAAAAACTATTGAAAATCGGAAGGCCAGCTCGCTGGAAAATCTTCTGATGCAGAGTATTCGAAGATTTTTTGTAAGATTAATCCGCGTTATTTGTAGGGAATGTCTCCCGGTGTGGGTGGCCGGGGGGGACGGCATGCCATGGGTGAAACGACTAGGCTATTGTGCGGGCTCTAAAAATTCGAACAGCGAAATTGGACTTGCCCATGAATAAAGTGCTGATCGTGGATGATCACCCCGTCATTCGTCTTGCGGTACGTATGCTGATGGAGCGTCATGGCTACGAAGTCATTGCAGAAACAGATAACGGCGTGGATGCATTACAACTCGCGCGTGAACTTATGCCGGATATTGTCATATTGGATATCGGCATTCCGAAACTGGATGGGCTGGAAGTCATTGCGCGTCTGACCTCGACAGCAATGCCCATGAAAGTGCTGATATTGACTTCCCAGGCACCCGGGCATTTTTCCATGCGTTGCATGCAGTCGGGCGCCGCCGGGTATGTTTGCAAGCAACAGGATCTGACTGAGTTGCTCAGCGCAATAAAGGCCGTGTTGTCTGGCTACAGCTACTTCCCGAATCAAGCCTTGCACACCGTGCGCTCCAGTCTGGGCAATGCCAGTGAAGCCGATATGGTGGATCGTCTGTCGGGGCGGGAAATGATGGTGTTGCAGCAGTTGGCCCGGGGCAAGACTAACAAGGAGATTGCAGACGGCATGTTCCTCAGCAATAAAACCGTCAGTACTTACAAGACTCGCCTGTTGTTGAAACTCAATGCCCGCTCTCTGGTGGATCTGATCGAGTTGGCGCAGCGCAACGGTTTGGTGTGAAGGTCTCAACGTTTGACGTGGGGTGATGGGGCAGCGTTTATCAGGGTTCGGCACATAGTAAAAAGCCTCCGTTTCGGGAGGCTTTCAGGTGTCATAAGTCAAAATCGTAATCGGCCAATTGCTTTTGCAGTCGGCGCTCCTCCAGCAGATTGTCGATGGTGCGGCGTTTGCTCAGGTTGGTCTTCGCTACTTCAACCACTGGTTCAGCGTCATCGGCCTCAACAGGGGTGAAGTCGTCTTCTACGTCCAATTGCTCTTTGCCAGTGCTCATTTTGTTACTCCAGGCTAAGACTGCCTTTGGCGCTCCTTATATCGACAATCTCCCGGCGGGTAAAAAAGATTTTTTCAATCGATAAATCAAAAAACCTAATAGCGCCTCAATCGTCCGAGGTCTTTTGCTTGTATTCGCACAAATCTTCGATCCGGCAACTGCCGCAGCGAGGCTTGCGGGCCAGGCAAACGTAGCGTCCGTGGAGGATCAGCCAGTGATGAGAATCGAGCAGGTATTGCTTGGGCACGAACTTCATCAGTTTTTGCTCAACCTCGACCACGTTCTTGCCTGGCGCAATGCCGGTGCGGTTGCTGACCCGGAAAATATGCGTATCCACCGCCATGGTCAGCTGACGAAATGCCGTGTTGAGCACCACGTTGGCGGTTTTGCGGCCGACGCCGGGTAGCGCTTCCAGTTCCTCGCGCGTCTGCGGTACTTCACCCCCATGACGTTCGACCAGCAGGCGACAGGTCTCGATCACGTTTTTCGCCTTGCTGTTGAACAGGCCGATGGTCTTGATGTACTGCGAGAGCCCTTCGACGCCCAGCGCATAAATGGCCGCCGGCGTATTGGCCACCGGGTAGAGTTTGGCGGTGGCTTTGTTGACACCGACATCGGTCGACTGTGCCGAGAGAATCACGGCGATCAGCAATTCGAACGGTGAGGAATAGGCCAGCTCGGTCTTCGGTTCCGGATTGTCTTCGTGAAACCTGCGGAAAATTTCCAGGCGTTTTGCGGCATTCATGGGCAGTGCGTTTCCTCGAAAGCAGTCAGTGTGAGGGCGTTGGTTGGCGCCAGGCCTGCCACGCGGCGATCAGCAGTCCCAGCAGAATGAATCCGCCAGGGGCCAGGGAGGCCAGGCGCAAGCCACCGTCGGCGGTGAGAACCCAGCCCGGCCATTCCGCTTGCGTAGCACCGACTAGCCACGACAGATGGCTGCCGAGTGTCCCAGCACCGATGAGCTCGCGCAGCAGGCCCAGGCCCAGCATCAACGCGCCAAACAGGCCACACAGGCGCAGGCGATCACGCCACGCGTCCTGGAAAAAACCGCTGTGTTCCAGCACGACGCATTGCAAGGCGATCAATCCAGCGTAGAACCCCAAATGTTGATGCCATGGCAGCGACCAGACTTGCACAGCGAGTTCGACGCAGCTGGTCAGCGTGGCCGCCAGCAGCACGCCGGCAAGCACGTGAGTGCTCGGCATGAGGCGGGATCGCACGACACCCATGCTCACACCAAAGGCACTGATCACCACGATGAACATCAGCCACAAACCCAGCGCGGTCACCAGCGTGTCGGTGGCACCGATCAGCAAGGTCAGCATCAGCGAGTTCTGCAGCGTCGACGATTGAGTCATGGCGTGCTACTCCCGATCAGTTGTTGCCGGTGTTCATCGAAGTAGCGCAACGCATCATGAATGGCATTAATGGCCGCCCGTGATGTGATGGTTGCGCCCGCGATCTGATCGAACTGTCCCTGATCTTTTTTCAAGGCCCAGCCATTATCGGCAGGTTCGGTTCGCGATTTGCCGGTGAAAACCTGAAGCCAGGTATTGGGCCAATCGGCGATCCGCGCGCCGAGCCCTGGGGTTTCTGATTGCTTGAGCGTTTTGACGCCCAGCAATCTACCGTTGGCGTCGATGGCGATCAGCAACTCGATGGCGCCGGCGTAGCCCAGCGTCTGGCTGCGCAGCAACACGGCGCTGGGTTGGCCGGCCTTGGTCGCGCGGTAGCCACTCAGCAGCGTGCTGTTGGCCAGGGGCGTGTTTGCCAGCGTGAGCGGTTGCTCCAGCGGCTGATTGTCGTAGCTGTCAGTGGGCAGCAGGTCGAGCAGATTGCGGCTGTCGATCAGCCGTTGTTCGGCGGCAATCCGTGGCGCGCTGGCGTGCTGCACAAGGTAAGTCGCGCCGAGCCCGACGCCCGCCAGTATCACCAGGATTACAACGCTCGACGCTCGGCTCATGGCGCAACCCGCTCCTGCCTGGACACGATCAACCGCTCCAGCGCCGGCACGCAGAGGTTCATCAGCAATACCGCAAACGCCACGCCGTCCGGATAACCCCCCCAGGTTCGAATCAGATAAGTCAGCAGGCCCACGCCAGCGCCGAACAGCAGTCGGGCACCCGGGCTTTTGGCGCCGGACACCGGCTCCGTGATGATGAAGAACGCCCCGAGCATGCTCGCGCCCGTGAGCAGATGAAACAGGGGCGAGCCATGGGAGTCGGAGCCCGAACCGTTCCAGCACAACAGGCTGATGATGAACAGACTGGCGAGCATGCCGACCGGCGCATGCCAGCTGAACACTCGCTGTTGCAGTAGAAACGCGCCACCCGCCAGAAAGGCCAGGTTGACCCATTCCACGCCACGGCCGCCGAAGTGGCCGAACGCCGGGTTGCCAGCGAACAGCTCGTCCATCGTCAGGCTTTTGTTGATCCGCAGGCTATCCAGCGCCGTTGCCTGAACCCAGGCATCCGGCGTCTGGCTGAGACTGAAACCGAACACCTGCTGCACACCGCCGAGCAGGTCCATGCCATGGGACGACGGCCAGTGGGTCATCTGCTGGGGAAAGGTCACCAGTACCAGGGCGAAACCGAGCATCGCCGGGTTGAACGGGTTCTTGCCGACGCCGCCATACAGGTGTTTGCCGAATATCATCGCGAAAGCCGCCGCACACACCGTCAGCCACCACGGGCAATACGGCGGCAACGCCAATGCCAGCAGCGTCGCACTGACGAGCGCACTGCCGTCGCTCAAGGTCGGCTTGAGCGGCCGATTGCGCAGCCGCAACACGGCCGCTTCAACGGCCAGCGCGGCCACGCCCGCCAGCATCAGGTTGATCAATACACCCCAGCCATACAACCAGAATAACACCAGCATTCCCGGCACCGTGGCCAGCAACACCAGTTTCATGGCCTGCTGAAGGCGCTCATCCACCGATTCAAGGGGCGACATAGGCATCCACCTGACGCTCGGCTTCCTGCAGACGGGCGCGAGCCTTGTCGATTAATTCGGCGGGAGTATCGGCGCGCCGCTCAAGTTTGCTGACGTCGGCGCGGGCATAAGCCAATTCGGTTTTCAGCTGTCGAAGCTGGCTTTCGATGGGGCGCTTTTCGATGCGCGCCAGCTCCGGCAACGGTTGCTCGCTGGCCGCTTCAGCCGCATGCAGGGTGTGTTCGGCGTCGCGCAGGGCGCGCTCCAGCGTTTCGACCTGTTCGGCGGGCGCCTCGCTGGTTTGAGCCTTTTTGAGTTCGGCGCGGCGCATGGCCAACTGGATCTTCGCCCGTTTCAGTTCGGCATCCTTCGCCGGAGCGGTGGGTGCCGGTGCTGGAGGTGCGCTGTTTTCCAATTGCGCCAACGCTTGCTCGGCGGCTTCGAACTGCTGTTGCAGGACGATCAGTTGCGACTGCTGCTCAAAGGTCGGTGGATGCCCGAATGCCTTGAGCGACTTGTTCAGTTGCGCCCGGCTCATGGCCAGATCGATCTTGGCTTTTTTCAACGCCGCATCGGCATTTGCCGCTTTCTGTGCGCGAACACGCTCAAGGGCGGCCTGCACCGGGTCGAGCGTTGCTTCACTGGGCTGCGGCGCGGCGCGATGTGCCCGAGCCTGGCGTTCGGCAACTTTCTGCTCTTCTTCACGCTGCAGACGGGCGTTGCGCTGTTCGAAACGGCGGCGTGCATGGTTGCGCTTGGCGGCGCGAGCCCGCTGCTCCTCAAGACTGAACGCCAGGCCGCCGACAATCGGCAGCACCGTGGCCAGTGGCAACGGGCGCATTTCGATGCAATCCACCGGGCAGGGCGCCACGCAGAGGTCGCAACCGGTGCATTCATCGATGATCACCGTGTGCATCAATTTCGCAGCGCCAACGATCGCGTCTACCGGGCACGCCTGAATGCACTTGGTGCAACCGATGCATTCGGCTTCACGGATGTAGGCAATTTGCGCTGGGGCCGAACCGCGAGTGACATCCAGTTCCAGTACCGGCACTTTCAGCAGTTCAGCCAACGCCGCGATGGTTTCACGGCCGCCGGGCGGGCACTTGTTGATCGGCTCGCCGCTGGCGATGCCTTCGGCGTAGGGCTTGCATCCGGGGTGGCCGCACTTGCCGCATTGAGTCTGCGGCAGGAGGGCGTCGATGCGTTGAATCAGACTCATGTTTTGATCAGTCCGCTGAATCCGAGAAAAACCACTGCGATCAGTCCGGCGCCGATCAGGTCGATCGGCAGGCCGCGAAAGGGCAGGGGAACATCGTTATCGATAGTGCGCTGGCGAAGGTCGCTGAACAGAATCAGCACCAACCAGAAACCCAACCCGGCACCAAGGCTCAGGGCTGTGGCATGAAAAAATCCTTTGTCATCCTGGGTGTTGATCAGCGCCAACCCAAGCACGCCCGCGTTGCCCAGCAGCAGCGGCCAGAGGCTATCGAACGACAGCTTCGGCAACGCCCGTGAAAGCAGCGTCAGCAATGGGCCGATCAGCAGCACGCTCAAGGGTAGAAACACGAAAAGGCGTAGCGAAGTCAGCTCCAGCGGAACCAGCAGCCAATGGTAGGCCGAGTAGCCCAGCACGCCGACGATCAGCATCAGGCACGTCGTCGCAATACCCAATGCGTGGACCTTGTCGCGCTCGGCACCCAGCAGCGGATCGACGCCCAGCGGCCAGTGCAACACGAGGTTGTTGATCAGGGCAGTGCCGATAAGCGTAAGAAGCAGTTCGGTCATGATCGTGCCGGCAAGAGGAGGCTTTTTAATGGAGCAGTCCAAAAAAGCTTAGGCATTATCCGGCAAGGGAGGAGGGTGGGCCAGACATGAAAATCCCACAGTCGCGCGAGGCACGACTGTGGGATCGTTCTATCGCAAAAACTTACTTGATGCGCTGACCTGGCTTGGCGCCACTGTCAGGGCTGAGCAGGTAGATTTCTTCACCGCCAGGACCGGCCGCCATCACCATGCCTTCGGAGATACCGAACTTCATTTTCCGTGGCTTGAGGTTGGCGATCATCATGGTCAGGCGACCATCGAGCTTGGACGGATCCGGGTAAGCGCTCTTGATCCCGGAGAACACGTTGCGTTGCTCGTCACCGATGTCCAGGGTCAGGCGCAACAGCTTGTCGGCACCTTCCACGTGTTCAGCCTTGACGATCAGCGCGACGCGCAAATCGATGGCCGCAAAGGTATCGAACTCGATTTCCGGCGACAGCGGATCCTTGGCCAGTTCGCCGTTGCCTTGAGCGGCGGCTTCGCCGGTGTCGGTCTGGCTGGCGGTCAGGTCTTCTTTCGAAGCGTCGGTCATGGCTTGCACTTTCACCGGGTCGATACGGGTCATCAACGGTTTGAACTCGTTCAGCTGATGATTGCTCAGTAGCGTGGCGTGATCGTTCCAGGTCAGTGGCGCTACGTTGAGGAATGCCTCGGCGTCGGCGGCCAGCAACGGCAGCACTGGCTTGAGGAAGATCACCAGTTGGCGGAACAGGTTGATACCCAGGGCGCAGATGGCCTGGACTTCTTCCTGCTTGCCTTCCTGTTTGTTCAGCGACCACGGCGCCTTGTCGGCGATCCAGGCGTTGGCACGATCGGCCAGGCCCATGATCTCGCGCATGGCGCGAGCGAAGTCGCGAGCCTCGTAGGCCTCGGCGATGCTTGGCGCAGCAGCGAGGAACGCTTCGGTCAATTCCGGCGCGGCGTTGCCGGCCACCAGCACGCCGGCGTTGCCTTTATGAATGAAACCGGCGCAACGGCTGGCGATGTTGACGACTTTACCGACCAGGTCGGAATTGACCTTCTGCACGAAGTCTTCGAGGTTCAGGTCCAGGTCGTCGACGCCACGGCTCAATTTGGCCGCGTAGTAATAACGCAGGTATTCCGGCGACAGGTGATCCAGGTAGGTCCGGGCCTTGATGAAGGTGCCACGGGACTTGGACATTTTCTGACCGTTGACGGTCAGGTAGCCGTGCACGTTGATGCCGGTCGGTTTACGGAAACCGGCGCCTTCGAGCATGGCTGGCCAGAACAGCGCGTGGAAGTTGACGATGTCCTTGCCGATGAAGTGGTACAGCTCGGCCGTGGAATCTTTGTTCCAGAACGCGTCGAAATCCAGCTCCGGCGTGCGATCGCAGAGGTTCTTGAAACTGGCCATGTAGCCGATCGGCGCATCCAGCCAGACGTAGAAATATTTGCCCGGCTCGTCGGGAATCTCGAAACCGAAGTACGGCGCATCACGGGAGATGTCCCACTGTTGCAGGCCGGCATCCAGCCATTCGGCGATCTTGTTGGCGACGGCGTCTTGCAGGGTGCCGCTGCGGGTCCAGGCTTGCAGCATTTCCTGGAAGTCCGGCAGTTTGAAGAAGAAGTGCTGGGAATCCTTGAGCACCGGGGTGGCGCCGGAGATTGCCGACTTCGGATCCTTCAGGTCGGTCGGTGCGTAGGTCGCACCGCATTTTTCGCAGTTGTCGCCGTACTGGTCTTCGGTGCCGCATTTCGGGCAAGTGCCCTTGATGAAGCGGTCGGCCAGGAACATTTTCTTTTCCGGGTCGAAGTACTGCGTGATCGAGCGCTGGGCGATGTGCCCGGCGTCGCGCAGCTTCAGGTAGATCTGGCTCGACAGCTCACGGTTTTCTTCGGCGTGAGTGGAGTGGAAGTTGTCGAAGTCCACCAGGAACTCGGCAAAGTCGGCGCTGTGTTCAGCCTGGACGTTGGCGATCAGTTGTTCCGGGGTGATGCCTTCCTTTTCCGCGCGCAGCATGATGGCCGAACCGTGGGCGTCGTCGGCGCAGACATAAATGCATTGATTGCCGCGGTGCTTCTGGAAGCGCACCCACATATCGGTCTGGATGTATTCCAGCATGTGGCCAAGATGGATCGAACCATTGGCGTAGGGCAGGGCGCTGGTGACGAGGATCTTGCGTGGCTCGGACATGGGGCTCGGCTACTTGATGAAACGGAGGTCGGCCACTATAAAGCGCCAGCGCATATTTTTCACCCCCGCGACCGGTACCCCTTATTTTTCCCCTCCGCGACCGCCACCGCTGACCTCGTAGCAGCTGGCGAAGCCTGCGTTCGGCTGCGCAGCAGTCGTAAAACCAGGCGCTGCGGTGCTTCAGGTAGCCCGAGTTGCCCGGGTTGGCGACTGCTGCGCAGCCGAACGCAGGCTTCGCCAGCTGCTACGGGTTGCGTTCTGTCGTGGGGGATTTGTCACCGTTTGAAAGCATGCCGTCCAGGCTTTAGAACAGGTACGATACCCGCCTGATTTTCCAGTCTTGCTATCGGAGTTGCCCATGAGCGCCGTCAATCGCGCAGCGGTGGAAGCCGTCCTTCGCCAATACACCGACCCTTATCTGAACCAGGATCCGGTCAGCGCCGGATGCGTGCGCAGCATCGACATCCAGGGTGATCGCGTCAGCGTCCAGCTCGAACTCGGTTATGCCGCCGGGCTGTTCAAGAGCGGCTGGGCGCAGATGCTGGAAATGGCCATTCAGGGCCTGGACGGCGTGACCAGCGCCCGCGTCGACATCACCAGCGTGATTGCCGCGCACAAGGCCCAGGCACAGATTCCGGGTCTCGCTAACGTGAAGAACGTGGTGGCTGTGGCCTCCGGCAAGGGCGGTGTGGGCAAATCCACCACCGCCGCCAACCTCGCGCTGGCCCTGGCCCGCGAAGGCGCCAAAGTGGGGATTCTCGACGCGGACATCTACGGTCCGAGCCAGGGCATCATGTTCGGTATTCCTGAAGGCACCCGACCAAAGGTCAAGGATCAGAAATGGTTCGTGCCGATCGAATCCCATGGCGTCGAAGTGATGTCGATGGCGTTCCTGACCGACGACAACACGCCGATGGTCTGGCGCGGGCCGATGGTCTCCGGTGCCTTGTTACAGCTAGTGACGCAAACCGCTTGGGGCGACCTGGATTACCTGGTCATTGACATGCCGCCAGGCACCGGTGACATCCAGCTGACTTTGGCGCAGAAAGTCCCGGTGGCCGGTGCGGTGATCGTGACCACGCCGCAGGATCTGGCGTTGCTGGACGCACGCAAAGGCGTGGAGATGTTCCGCAAGGTCAACATTCCGGTGCTGGGCGTGGTGGAAAACATGGCCGTGCACATCTGCTCCAACTGCGGTCATGCCGAGCATCTGTTTGGCGAGGGTGGCGGGGTGAAACTGGCCAACCAGTACGGCGTCGAACTGCTGGCTTCATTGCCACTGGCGATGGCCATCCGCGAACAGGCCGATGGCGGCAAGCCAACGGTGATCGCGGAGCCGGACAGCCCGATTGCGCTGGTCTATCAAGAACTGGCCCGCCATGTTGGCGCGCGGATCGTGTTGCAGGAAGCGGTATCGCCGGCGATGCCGAACATCACCATCAGCGACGATTGATGACCTGAAACACAATCAACTGTGGGAGCCAGCCTGCTGGCTCCCACATTGATCTTTATGTCTGGGCTTAGATCCGCAACCCGCCATCCATTTCCAGGATCCGGCCGGTGTAGTAGTCGTTCTCGAAAATGTAGGCCGCCGAATGGGCGATCTCTTCCGGCTTGCCCATGCGCTTGAGCGGGATCCCGGACGTCATTTTCTCCAGTGCCTCAGGCTTCATGCCCAGGGTCATCTCGGTTTCAATGAAGCCCGGGGCAATGCCGGCTACACGAATACCGTAGCGTGCCAGTTCTTTGGCCCAGGTCACGGTCGCGGCGGCGACACCGGCCTTGGCGGCGGAGTAGTTGGTCTGGCCGACGTTGCCGGCGCGGGAAATCGACGAGATATTAATGATCGCGCCGCTGGTGTTCAGCTCGACCATTTTCGCCGCGACTTCGCGGGTGCACAGGAACACGCCCGTCAGGTTGACGTCGATGACCGCCTGCCACTGGGCCAGGCTCATCTTGGTCATCTCGCCGTCCTTGACCTTGATCAACAGCCCGTCGCGCAGGATCCCGGCGTTGTTGATCAGGCCGTGGATCGCACCAAAGTCTTCGGCTACCTGAGCAACCATGTGCGTCACTTGTTCTTCATTGGCGACGTTGCATAGATAAGCACGGGCCTCGACACCCTTGGCTTTGCAAGCGGCGACGGTGTCGTCGAGCTTTTCCTGGTTCAAGTCGACCAGCGCCAGCTTCGCGCCCTTGCCCGCGAAATACTCGGCCATGGATCGGCCTAAACCCTGGCAACCGCCAGTGATAATGATTACTTTGTCAGTGAGTTGCATTCGCATGCCCCAATAGCAGGTCAGAGTGGTTTCCTTCTAGAGGGCCTCTCGATCTGCACCTGATGTGGCTTGGCTGCACATGAGAACTGCCCCGATGGCGTACTGGAACTTATCCCCAGGCGCCTGTCCGTTTTTTCGACGGATTCTATATAAGGAGTCATAAATTGAGCGTTGAAGCGGCCAAGAATGCCCGAGAATTGCTTCTCAAGGAATACCGTGGAGTGCTTTCGACGCACTCCAAGGCGATGCCCGGTTTCCCGTTTGGCTCCGTGGTGCCGTACTGCCTGGATGGGCAGGGCCGGCCGCTGATCCTGATCAGCCGCATCGCCCAGCACACGCACAACCTGCAGAAAGACCCGAAATGTTCACTGTTCGTCGGCGAGCGCGAGGCCGAAGACGTACAAGCCGTGGGTCGCCTGACTTACCTTGCCGAAGCGGAAAAACTCGAGGATGAGGCGGCCATCGAAGCGGCGGCCGAGCGTTATTACCGCTACTTCCCGGACTCGCAGAGTTACCACAAGGCCCACGATTTCGATTTTTGGGTGCTCAATCCGGTGCGCCATCGTTACATCGGCGGTTTCGGCGCGATTCACTGGGTCGATCACCTGACCCTGGCTAACCCGTTCGCCGGCAAGGCTGAAGTGAGCATGGTCGAACACATGAACGCCGATCACGCCAAGGCCATTGCCCACTACGTCGACCTGGCCGGGCTGCCGAAAACCGAGCCGGCGCAACTGGCCGGCATCGATACCGAAGGCATGCACCTGCGCATCGGTCAGGGCCTTTACTGGCTGCCGTTTCAAGCGCCTTGTAATACGCCGACACAAGTCCGGGAAGCCTTGGTTTTCCTGGCTCACGCCGAGCAATGGCCGAAAAATGAAGTGGCCGACGCTTGAATTCACGAAACGGCGACGTCATCTAGGGAAGACTGGCAAGGCATTCTTGCGTTGAGGAACCATTTGATGCGCCCTTTTTTATTGCTCTTTGTACTGTTTCCGGTGTTGGAGCTGTTCGTATTCGTCAAGGTAAGTGGCGCGATCGGGTTTTTCCCGGCGCTGTTGCTGGTCATTCTCGGCTCGATGCTCGGCGTGTTCGTGCTGCGTGTCGCCGGCCTGGCCACTGCGCTGCGTGCCCGTGAAAGCCTGAACCGCGGCGAGTTGCCGGCCCAGACCATGCTTGAGGGCCTGATGCTGGCCCTGGCGGGTGGTCTGTTGATTCTGCCGGGCTTCGTCACTGACGTGCTGGGCCTGATCATGCTGCTGCCGATCTCTCGTCGCCTGCTGGCCAATAAAATGCGCCAGCGTGCCGAAGAAGCGGCTATTCGTCAGCGGGCATTCGCCGATGACCTTCAACCCCGTGGCGGTCCCGCGCCACGTCAGCCGCTGGGCCGTGAGCCCGACGTGATCGAGGGCGAGTTCGAACACCGCGATAGCAAGTAATCCGCTTCACTGCACGGCACCTTCGGGTGTCGTGTTCGTTTTCGGGGCAGCAACGTAAAAAATTTCGATCCCCGCCCTTGTAATAAGCTTATGCGCCCTTATGTAACGGTCACCGCAAGGTTTCTGGCGATCACGCCAGACAGACTTCCGCGGCTTGCTTGTCGAGCCGCACCCGGCACCGCCGGATTTGTTAAACCCGCCGGGAATACACCGGCCGATGAAAACCACAATTAGGAGAGATCGACAATGAAGCTTCGTCCTCTGCATGACCGCGTCGTCGTCCGTCGCAGCGAAGAAGAAAAGAAAACCGCTGGCGGTATCGTCCTGCCAGGTTCGGCTGCTGAAAAGCCAAACCAGGGCGAAGTCCTCGCTGTAGGCCCGGGCAAAGTCCTGGACAACGGTGAAGTGCGTGCGCTGTCCGTGAAAGTGGGTGACAAGGTTGTGTTCGGCCCTTACTCCGGCAGCAACACTGTGAAAGTTGACGGCGAAGACCTGCTGGTCATCGGCGAGAGCGAAATCCTCGCTGTTGTCGAAGGCTGATTCCCCGCTCATTTTCCCGCTACTACAAAGTATTTAAGGAATATCGATCATGGCTGCTAAAGAAGTTAAATTCGGCGATTCCGCCCGCAAGAAAATGCTCGCCGGTGTCAACGTCCTGGCTGACGCAGTAAAAGCGACCCTGGGCCCTAAAGGCCGTAACGTGATCATCGAGAAGAGCTTCGGCGCTCCGACCATCACCAAGGACGGCGTTTCCGTCGCCAAAGAAATCGAGCTGAAAGATCGCTTCGAAAACATGGGCGCGCAGCTGGTCAAAGACGTTGCCTCCCGTGCCAACGATGACGCAGGCGACGGCACCACCACCGCTACCGTTCTGGCTCAATCGATCGTCAACGAAGGCCTCAAAGCCGTCGCTGCCGGCATGAACCCGATGGACCTGAAGCGCGGTATCGACAAAGCGACCATCGCTATCGTCAAAGAGCTGAAAGCCCTGTCCAAGCCTTGCGCTGACACCAAGGCCATCGCTCAGGTCGGCACCATCTCGGCCAACTCCGACAGCTCCATCGGCGACATCATTGCCGAAGCCATGGAAAAAGTCGGTAAAGAAGGCGTGATCACCGTTGAAGAAGGCTCGGGCCTGGAAAACGAACTGTCGGTTGTTGAAGGCATGCAGTTCGACCGTGGCTACCTGTCCCCGTACTTCGTCAACAAGCCAGAGACCATGACCGCCGAGCTCGACGGTCCGCTGATCCTGCTGGTCGACAAAAAGATCTCGAACATCCGCGAAATGCTGCCAGTACTGGAAGCCGTTGCCAAAGCCGGCCGTCCACTGCTGATCGTGGCCGAAGACGTTGAAGGCGAAGCCCTGGCGACTCTGGTTGTGAACAACATGCGTGGCATCGTTAAAGTCGCAGCCGTCAAGGCTCCAGGCTTCGGCGACCGTCGCAAGGCCATGCTGCAGGACATCGCTGTTCTGACTGGCGGTACCGTTATCTCCGAAGAGATCGGTCTGAGCCTGGAAAGCACTACCCTGGAACACCTGGGTAATGCCAAGCGCGTGATCCTGTCCAAAGAAAACACCACCGTGATCGACGGTGCCGGCGTTGAGGCTGACATCCAGGCTCGCGTTCTGCAGATCCGTCAACAAGTGGCCGACACTTCGTCCGACTACGACCGTGAAAAACTGCAAGAGCGCCTGGCCAAACTGTCCGGCGGCGTTGCAGTGATCAAGGTTGGCGCCGGTTCCGAAGTTGAAATGAAAGAGAAGAAAGCCCGCGTTGAAGACGCCCTGCACGCTACCCGTGCAGCCGTTGAAGAAGGCGTGGTACCTGGCGGCGGCGTGGCACTGGTTCGCGCTCTGCAGGCTATCTCCGAGCTGAAAGGCGACAACGATGACCAGAACGTTGGCATCCAGTTGCTGCGTCGCGCTGTTGAAGCGCCACTGCGCCAGATCGTTGCCAACTCCGGCGACGAGCCAAGCGTAGTCGTCGACAAGGTCAAGCAGGGTTCGGGTAACTACGGTTACAACGCTGCTACCGGCGAATACGGCGACATGATCGAAATGGGTATCCTGGACCCGGCTAAAGTGACTCGTTCGGCTCTGCAAGCGGCTTCGTCGATTGCCAGCCTGATGATCACCACCGAAGCCATGATCGCCGAGATCAAGGAAGACGGCCCAGCTGGCGGCGGCATGCCAGACATGGGCGGTATGGGCGGCATGGGCGGCATGATGTAAGCCAGCCTTACCCCCGTACTAAAAAAGCCCCGCCTGCGAAAGCCGGCGGGGCTTTTTATCGCCTCCAATTTGACAGGTCGGGAGACCGAGTCGTGGCCTTCGCGGGCAAGCCTCGCTCCTACAGGACCGAGGCGTACGCAACACACCTGTAGGAGCGAGGCTTGCCCGCGAAGACATCAGCTCAGACGCCATCGAATTCTGCCGTCCCCCTGTAGGTGAACGCTAACGATAACCCGGTAACCCTGACAGCCCCGCGCAGTTGAACCGTGTTTCAGGCGTTGACCGGTTGTGCTTCGGACTCTGGCTCAGCCTTGGAAGCCGGGCGATACAGGATGTAGTAGTACGACCCCAGGCAAATCAGCCAGCAGAAAATCGCGGTCCACACGTTATGCGAAAAGAAGTGCGCCCCCTGCATCATCCGGCCCACGGAAAACACTGAGCCCAAAGCAAACGCAAAGGCAAACGCCGAGCGTGCCAGACGCGGACGCCGGTCACGCAGCACAAAAAACAGCGCAAACAGCGTGAAGCCAGTCGCCGCATGGCCGCCGGGCCAGCAACGGCCGGGTTTATCGGTGTGCGGGCGCGGGCTGAGCAGTTCGCTGTAGGTTTCATGACCGCCGAATTGTTCAAGGCTCCACGGGCATTGCACCGCTGTCACCGCTTTGACCGGCGTGACAAAGGAAGTCGCGAGTGCCAGGGACAGCACCAGGCAGCCCAGTTCCCGTTTGATCGGTTTGAGCCTGTCCATGAAAAAAGACGCGATGAAGCCAATGATGGCCATCACCGAAAAAACGATGACGACTTGCTTGGCGCGGTCATGCAGGATGTTTTCCAGGAAGTAGCTGTGCCGCCCGATGAAATCCCCCGCGACCGGGTCATAAAACAGCTTGGCCAAATCCATGTCGAGCGAGGTTAGCTCGAGCAGCACCAGAATGATTGCCGCAACGGCGGGAACACCCAGGCACACCCAGAAATTCAGCGGTTGGGAGGCGGGGCGGACAGTGGTCGACACCATGGCAATTCCTTGGTCGGATAAATGTTCTGAAAGCGCAGCCGCGCGAAGTTTGAAGCAAATCCTGTGGTCAGCGTGTGAATCGAGAGTGAAAAAATCGTTAAGGTCGCAAGGGGGTGGACGGCTGGATGGACAACTGCACACAGTCCTAGCCCTGAGCCACACTTGGCCTTAAGCTGCGCGGGCCAAGACGGCCGTTACTGTGTACGGAGGAGAAACCCATGCGAATTCTTTTGGTTGAAGACAACCGCGATATCCTGGCCAATCTGGCGGATTACCTGGGGCTCAAAGGCTATACCGTGGATTGCGCACAGGACGGTCTGTCAGGACTGCACCTGGCAGCGACCGAGCATTACGACTTGATCGTGCTCGACATCATGCTGCCCGGCATTGACGGTTACACCTTGTGCAAACGCCTGCGCGAAGACGCCCGCCGCGACACGCCGGTGATCATGCTCACCGCTCGCGACCAGCTGGACGACCGGCTGCAGGGCTTCAAGTCCGGCGCCGATGATTACCTGATCAAGCCGTTTGCCCTGTCTGAACTGGCTGCGCGCATCGAGGCGGTCATGCGTCGCGCCCAGGGTGGCGGTCGCCGCACATTGCAGGTCGGCGACTTGAGCTACGACCTCGACACCCTGGAAGTGACCCGCGAAGGCCGTCTGTTGAAACTCAACCCGGTGGGCCTGAAGTTGCTGGCCGTGCTGATGCAGAAAAGTCCGCATGTACTGCGCCGGGAAATTCTCGAAGAAGCCCTGTGGGGCGATGACTGCCCGGACAGCGACAGCTTGCGCAGTCACGTCCACCAATTGCGCCAGGTGATCGACAAGCCGTTCGCCAAACCGTTGCTGCAAACCGTGCACGGTGTGGGTTATCGCTTGGCCGAGGGCCGTGATGGAGTTTAGACAGAGCCTTGCTCAACGGATCATCATCGCCTTTGCGCTGATGAGCGCACTGGTGGCAGGCGCCTTCGCCATGGGCATTGTGGCGACCGTGCACCTGGTGGAAGAAAAGCTGATTTCGGCAGGTCTGGGCGGCGATCTTCAGCGTCTGTTGCTGATGGACAGTGTCACGGACTGGAGCCACCGTCCCGAGCCGGACCAACTGTTCTATTTCAGCGGTGGGCCCGGCGACTTCGAGCTGCCCAAGGATTTGCGGCACCTGGAACCGGGGTTTCATGAAGTGTTTCGCGAACAACTGTCGTACCACGCGATGGTCGAAGTCGTCGATGGCCGACGTTATGTGCTGTTGCAGGATCAAAGCGATTTCGAAGAGCGCGAGCGAGTGCTGTTTGCCGTCGTGCTGGTGGGCTTCGTGCTGAGCCTGGCATTGGCGGTGTTTCTCGGCTGGGTGCTCGCGCGCAAAGTAATGGCACCGGTGGTGCGACTGGCGCGTCAGGTCCGTCACCGCGATCAATTGCTGGGGCTGGCGCCGCCCCTGGCGCCGGATTACGCCGCCGATGAAGTGGGCGAACTGGCGGTGGCCTTCGACGCGACCCTCGGACGTTTGCGTCAGGCCTTGACCCGGGAGCGGTTGTTTACCAGTGACGTCAGCCACGAATTGCGCACGCCGTTGATGGTGTTGGCCAGTTCGTGTGAACTGCTGCTGGAAAATCCCGGCATCGATCAGCGTGGCCGTGCTCAGGTCCAACGCATTGCCCGCGCCTGTGAGGAGATGCGGGAACTGGTGCAGACCTTCCTGATGCTGGCGCGCGCACAGCGTGAAGACGCCGGCATGTCACCTCAGCAGTCCTTGAGCCAGGTAGCCGACGGGCTGCTCAATATTTGGCGTGAGCCGATCGAGGCCAAGGGGCTCAAGCTGATCTTCGAACCAGGCAATCCGGCCGATACGTGCTACAACGCCACCCTTTTGCACGCGGTCATGGGCAACCTGCTGCGTAACGCACTGCATTACACCGAGCGCGGGTTCATTCGCTTGACCCTGACGGCCACGGGGTTTCGGGTCGAGGACAGTGGTGTGGGCATCCCCGAGGAAAAACGCGAGGCCATGTTCGAACCCTTTGTGCGTGGCACCGAGAAACGCGGCGAAGGTCTGGGGCTGGGATTGTCGCTGGTGCAACGGATCTGCGAAAACCAGGGCTGGAACGTCAGCCTGACGAACGTGGTGCCCAATGGCTGTCGTTTTCAGGTGGAATTGCATCCGCTCGATGTGAACTGATCGGACCCTGTAGGACGCTGGCCCAAAGCCACTCTTGTCCTCCTGTAAAACCTCGAAATAATTCCGGGTTTTACATGACAAATTTTTCACAAACGCATCACCTGACGCTGACACGGCGCTACCTATCGTGGGTTCCATCAGAAGCTCAGGAGACCTTGATGATGGACGGCCCGATCAAACTGGATTTTTCCGAAAAGTACGACGATCAACACGCACAACGATACCTGAAAAAGCACAAGGATGGCCTCGGCCGCCGCCTGTCTCACTGGCGTGATGAACAGCTGGCGCGTAAGGCGCTGGCCATCGTTGGCGAGCCGGGGCTGGTCCTCGATTTACCGTGTGGCGCGGGGCGTTTCTGGCCATTGCTGGCAGAAAAAACCAATCGTGCAATCATCGGGGCCGACAACTCCGAGTCCATGCTGAAGATTGCCATGCAGGCGCAACCCGCCGACGTGGTGAAACGGGTACAACCCTTGCACACTTCTGCATTCGACATTGCCTTGCCTGATAACGCCGTCGACAGCATTTTCTGCATGCGTTTGCTCCATCACATCGGTGAAGCCGAGCATCGACTGGCCATTTTGCGTGAATTCGAGCGTGTCACGCGTGACAGCGTGATCCTTTCCTTGTGGGTGGATGGCAATTTCAAAGCGTGGAAACGCAAGCGCGCCGAGAAAACCCGTGGGCAGGAAGGATACCAAAACCGATTTGTGTTACCGGCTGCTACGGTCGAAAAGGAGTTCGAGCAGGCGGGTTTCCGTATCCAGGAACAACTGGATTTTTTACCGCTCTATGCCATGTGGCGAGTTTACGTATTACGCAAGAGGTAACAGGATGGCAGTGCAATGTGCAGCAGAAACGGACGTCGCTCCTCAGGACCGCTTCGACTATTTCTGGAATCTGCGGGGTGAATGGGTTGAAGAGCCCAACGTCCGTCGCGGTGGCGAAAGTGGCGTGCAGCGAGTGGTGGGCAGCGACGGACAACTGCTCTACACCAAGCGTCAGACCGGGCATATCTATCGCAGCTGGCTGCACCCGTTCGGTCGGCCAACGGTATTGCGTGAACGCGATGCGCTCATCGGTTTGCGCCTGATCGACGTTCGCGTTCCGGAAATTGTGTTCTGCGGTGCGCAGCGTGATCCAGTGCACAAATGGCGTGCATTGCTGGTGACCAAATCCCTGGACGGCTTCGAGGAAATCGAACACTGGTACGCGGGCGGTGGTCGTGAGCGTCATGGTGAAGCGGTGCATGACCGGGTGTTGAAGGATCTGGCCGAGAACCTGGCCCGTATGCACAAGGGCCGTTGGCAGCACAGCTGCATCTACATCAAGCACGTGTTTGTGCGTGTCACCGGTGAAGGCGAGGCGGCAAAAGTCGAAGTGGCCTTGATCGATCTGGAGAAGTGCCGGCAGCGCTTGACCGCCCGTCGTGCGGCCTCCCATGACATGAAGCAGCTGCGTCGCCACTCGTCGTTCAGTCCGACGGACTGGAAAAAACTCGTCTATTTTTATGAGACGGCGTTTGGCAGCGCTATCAAGGGTTTATAGCGATGAAACTCGAAATTGCGCGAGGTGTGTTTCTGTTAGGAGCCTTGGCAGTTGCTTCGCTGGCGGTGGCTGCCTGGGAGCAGCCCCGCACGCAGATCCTCAGTTCAGAAAACGGTGACGCGCACTGTCCGTTGCCACGCGTTGCCAAGGCATCGGTGGCAACCCAACCCGATCATGATTTATTGCTGTTCATGTTCGGACTCTCTCAAGGATTGAGGCCGCAAAGTTGAACAGATTGAAGCCCAAATAAAGGCCTCGCCAAAATGCGAGGCCTTTTTTGTGGCCGGCGTTTAGGCCGTGATATCGAGCAAATGTGGGAGCGAGCCTGCTCGCGATGGCAACCTGGTAGCCGACCATTCTCTTCAGGTGTACATATCCATTTCTGCGGTAACGGCGGCTATGGGTTCCGCCCTTACGGCGGGTCACTTGGAAGAGCCCCAAGTAACCAAGGGCTTTTGCCCCTGTCGTTCGGTGCCTCGCCTAGGCTCGGCATGCCCTCGCTCCGGTCCTGCTCCGTGGGCCCGCCGCCATCGGCCATCCCTGGCCGGGGGCGGCTAACCCGGCATCCCTGCCGGGTTGCCCACTGCGCAGAACCTCCACTCGGCCTTACGAGGGGGCGGTGCATCAAGATCAAAAGCACGGCGGCCTGTAGGCCGGCCTGATTGGGGAATGCGCATTCCCCTGTAGGAGCGAGCTTGCTCGCGATGCACGTTAACGATGACGCGTTTAATCAGGACAAACGCGATGCCTGTGAGTCCATCGCGAGCAAGCTCGCTCCTACAGCAAGGAACTATGAATGTTGTTTGGGTTTGTCCGGTTTGGCCAATAATGTGTACACGCACGGCAACACGAATAACGTGAACAACGTCCCGATCGACATCCCCGTGGCGATCACCGTGCCGATGTCGAACCGGCTGACCGCCCCCGCACCCGTGGCGATGATCAACGGCACCATGCCGAACACCATGGCCGCCGTGGTCATCAACACCGGTCGCAGTCGAATGGCCGCCGCTTCCTCGACGGCCTCGCGCGCTGTCAGGCCCTTTTCCTTGCGCAACTGGTTGGCGAATTCGACGATCAGGATCCCGTGCTTGCTGATCAGCCCGATCAACGTCACCAGTCCGACCTGGGTGTAGATGTTCATGCTCGACCAGCCGAGGAACAGCGGAATCAACGCGCCACAGATCGACAGCGGCACCGTCACCAGAATCACCAGCGGGTCGCGGAAGCTTTCGAACTGGGCGGCGAGTACCAGGAAAATGATCGCCAATGCCAGCGCAAAGGTGACCCACAGGGCACTGCCTTCCTGGACGAATTGCCGTGAGGCGCCGGCATAGTCGAAGGCGTAACCCACCGGTGCTTCTTCCCGGGCGATCTGGCGCACGGTGTCGATGGCCTCACCCATGCTGACCAGCGGCACGCCAGACAGGATGGCCGAGTTGAGTTGCTGGAACTGGTTCAACTGCCGTGGCCGCGCCCGGTCGCTCACGGTGATCAGGGTCGACAGGGCCAGCAGTTCGCCTTTGGTGTTTCTCACGTAATAGTTATTCAGCCATTCCGGGTTATCGCGGAAGGGCCGCTCAACCTGCGCGATGACCTTGTAGCTGCGACCTTCAATGGTGAAACGGTTGATCTCCGCTTCACCGAGCAACGTGGCCAACGTGCCGCCCAGATCCTGCATCGACACGCCCATTTGTGCGGCCTTGGCGCGATCGATATCCACCACCACTTCAGGCTTGTCGAAGGCCAGGTCGACGTCGACGAACGCGAACTTGCCGGATTCCATCGCGCGTTTTTTCACCCGATCGATCACCTGCAGCAGCGACGCGTAATCGTTGGCGGAGTTGATGACGAACTGAAACGGCAACCCTTCGCCGGTACCGGGCAGGGAGGGCAGGTTGAAGCCGAAAATCTGCAACCCGGCAATGCTCTCCAGTTTGGCCTGAACCTCGGGCAGGATCTGCATTTGCGTGCGGCTGCGATCGTTCCACGGTTTCAGCAGGAAGCCGCCGATACCCGATTGCACGCCGTTGAAGCCGTTGATCTGGAACGATGAGTAGTACTCGGGAAACGCCTTGAAGATGTCGACGAATTCGTCGGTGTAAGCGCTCAGGTAGTCAAGGTTGGCCGTTTGTGGGGCGTTGGCGATCATGAAAATGATGCCCTGATCTTCGTCCGGTGCCAGTTCCGACTTGGTGAACTTGAGTAATACCGGAATCAGGCACAGCACGATCACCGCGAACACCAGCACCACCGGCCGGGTGTTCAGCGTGCCGTGCAGCAGGCTTTGGTAGCGGCGCTTGAGGCCTTCGAAAATCAGGTCGAGGCGATGGGCCAGGCCGCTGGGGTTTTCGTCGTGGCGCAGCAAAAACGCGCACATCATCGGCGACAGCGTCAGGGCGACGATGCCGGAAATCACCACCGCCCCGGCCAGGGTCAGGGCGAACTCCTTGAACAACGCCCCGGTCAGCCCCGTCAGGAAACCGATCGGCGCATACACCGCCGCCAGGGTGATGGTCATCGAGACCACCGGCATGGCGATTTCCCGGGCGCCTTCGATGGCAGCATCCAGCGGCGTCTTGCCTTCTTCGATGTGGCGGTGGATGTTTTCCACCACCACGATCGCGTCGTCCACCACCAGGCCGATGGCCAACACCATCGCCAGCAGGGTCAGCAGGTTGATCGAGTAACCCATCATCTGCATGAAGAACATCACGCCGATCATCGACAGCGGAATAGTGACCACCGGGATCACCACCGAACGCAGTGCTCCGAGGAACAGGAACACCACGACGATCACGATCAGCACCGCTTCGAACAGGGTTTTCACCACTTCGTCGATCGAGGCCTGGATGAACAGCGTGGCGTCGTAGGCAATTTCACCCTTGAGGTTCGGTGGCAGTTGAGCCTCGAGATCCGGCATGATCTTGCGCACTTCCTTGATCACGTCCAGCGGGTTGGCGCCGGGCGTCGCCTTGATGCCGATGTACACCGAGGGCGTGCCACCGAAGGAACTGATGGTGTCGTAGTTTTCCGCGCCCATTTCCACCCGCGCGACATCGCTGAGCAGCACGCGGCTGTCGCCATCGACCTTGAGCGGAATCGCGGCAAAGGCTTCGGCGGATTTGAGCTCGGTGTTGGCGTTGATGCTGGTGACCACGTACTGGCCTTTCACTTCGCCAGCGGCGGAGAGGAAGTTGTACTTGCGCACCGCATCGGTCACGTCACTGGCGCTGAGACCAAATCCGGCGAGCTTCACCGGGTCCAGCCACAGGCGCATGGCGAATACCTGGTTGCCGAGAATCTCGGCCTCGGCCATGCCCGGCAGGGTTGCCAGTTTTGGCTGAATGACCCGCGACAGGTAGTCGGTGATTTGCGGGTTGCTCAGCTCCTTGCTGAAGAAACTGATGTACATCAGCGCCGAGGCGTCCGCAGCTTCCTTGCTCAGTACCGGGTCTTCGGCGTCCTGGGGCAGTTGGTTCTTCACCTCGTTGGCCTTGGCCAGCAATTCGGTGAACAGGCGGTCGCTGTTGGCGCCGATGCGCGCGTAGATCGAGATCACCGAGAAGTTCTGGCGACTGACCGAGGTCATGTAGTCGATGCCCTCGGCGCTGGCCAGGCTCTGTTGCATCGGCTGGGTGATGTAGCCCTGGATGGTTTCGGCATTGGCCCCGGGGTAAGCGGTGGTCACTGTGATCAGGGCGTTTTCCATTTGCGGGTATTGGCGCAGCGGCAGCTTGCTCCAGGCCTGGAAGCCCAGCAGCACAATCAGCAGGCTGACCACGGTGGCGAGCACCGGGCGGCGGATGAACGGGTCGGTAAAAGCCATGGGGATTCCTTGATCAGTCCGCGCGCGGCGGGCTGTTCTTCTCGGCTAAAGTCTTGTCGTCGCTGATGGCAATGTGTGCGCCGTTGTCCAGTTTGATCTGGCCGCCCGTGACCACTTTTTCGCCGTTCTGCACGCCTTTGGTAATCATCACCAGCCCGTCCCGGCGTTCGCCGGTTTCGATGAACCGCCGTTCGGCGATCAGGATCGGCTGGCCCTTGTCGTCTTTTTCGAGGCTGCCGTCTTCAGCTTTTTTCTGTGCAACGACGTAGACCGAGTTGCCGTACAACGTGTAGGTAATCGCGCTTTCCGGCACGACAATGCGTGGCTGCGGGTTGGGCAATAACACTTGCAGGCTGGCGAACATCCCAGGCAGCAGCTTGCCGTCGGGGTTGGCCAGGGTCGCGCGGACCTGGACGTTGCGGGTGGTGTTTTCGACTTTCGGGTTGATCGCAGTGATGATGCCGGGGAAGTTTTGCGTCGGGTAGGCCGAGGCAACGATCTGTACCGGTTGGCCGATGGCGATCTTCGGTACTGACTGCTCGGGCACGAAGAAGTCTACATAGAGGCTGCTGAGGTCTTGCAGGGTGGCAATCATGGTGCCGCTGGCGAGATAGTCACCGATGTCCACCTGACGAATGCCGATGGTCCCGCTGAACGGTGCGAGCAAGCGTTTTTTGGCCAGTGCCGCCTTGAGCTGATTGACCGTGGCCCGGCTCTTTTTCAACACCGCCGAGAGCCGGTCGAATTCGCCTTTGGAAATGGCCTGGCTGCCCACCAGTTGGCTGCCGCGACCGTAATCGAGCTGCGCCAGCCCCAGGTCGGCCTGAGCGGTTTCGAGCAGGGCGGTCTCTACCACGCTATCAAGCAGAAGCAGCGGTTGACCGACCTTGACCTTCTGCCCTGACTCGAACTGCAACTCGATGACGGTGCCGTCGGTCTCCAGGCTCAGGTCCACGCCTTGCAGTGCCTTGAGCGTGCCAACCGTAGGCAGACGCGCTTGCCACGGCCGTTCGCTGGCGGTGGCCACAGCGACACTGATCGGCGGTTTCGGCGCGGAGAAGCCTTGGATCATCGTGTAGATGGAGAAGGCTTTGTAACCGGCCAGGACCAGCACGATCAGCAGAACAACACCCAACATGATCAGCATGCGGCGACGCAGCATATTTCCAGTTCCTTGGAGAAAATCAGGTGAGACAGTTGGGCACATTACCCCGAGTGGGAAGGGGATTCCAGCGAGCACTTTTCACACGCAGACCTGTAGCAGCTGGCGCAGCCTGCGTTCGGCGGCGTAGCCGTCGTAAGATCCGGCGACGCGGTGTGCCAGACAAACCGCGTTGGATGGTTTTACGACGGCTGCGCCGCCGAACGCAGGCTGCGCCAGCTGCTACAAGGAGCGCGTTTAGATCAGGTGAAGGTGGTTGTCCCAGAGCCCGGCGGGCAGCTCCAGCGGTTTTGCTACAAGAGTTGTCTGGCGGCAATCGTAGTACCGGCAGCGCCCCTGACCCGAGGTCACGACAAACCCATCGGCCACCGCGCCCACGCCGGCGCAGTCGGGTAGCGGCGCGTCCAGGCGCACTTCGCCGCTGTCGAGGTCCCAGATGAAAAAGCGGTTGCCCCGAGGTGCGGTCAGCGCGACCAGGCGCAATTCACTGTGCACCGCGACGCTGGCGGTGTAGTGCCCCATGGCCTGCAACTGATGTTCGGGGACCGGGAACGCCACGAACGGTTGGCCGGGACGTTTGATCGCCAGCAGCTCCGAAGACTCGTGGGACGGCCCCATGAACTGCTGGCCGGCGACGATGGTACCGTCGCTGGCAATGCCCAAATGACGCACGCTGTTCATCGGCTGGGCGAGGGTTTCCTTGCTCAGCAGGGTGCCGTCGCGTTGCATCAGGACCAGGCTCGGTTCCATCGCGTTGAGGTTCATCTCCACCCGGCTTTCGGCTTCGGTGCGAATGCCACCGTTGGCCACCACCAGGGTTTCGCCATCGGGCATCCACGACACCTGATGCGGACCTATGCCGTGGGTAGGAATCTCGCCGCTGTGGATAAGTCGCTCACCTTCGAACTTATACACACCCAGCAAGCCGCGACCCGGATCGGACGTGTCGTTCTCGGTGGCGTACAACCAGTCGCCGCTCTGGTGAATCACCGCATGCCCGTAGAAATGCCGGTTCGCCTGCGAGGTCACGGTTTGCAGCAGCGTGCCGTCGCGCAGGTCGATCAGGTAACTCTCGGTGCCCGGCCGCCGGGCCACGAACAATGCGATCGGCTGCGTCGGGTGGTTGATGATGTCGTGGCAACGCTGGCCGACCTCGGTGGCGAACACCCGAGTGCCGTCCAGCCGATAACCGACGGCGTAATGCTTGCCGTCGTTATCGTCCCGCGCCGACAGCAGCAGCGGGCTTTTGTCCTTGTGCTTGAACAGCGTCCAGCCGCCCAGTGTCACTGCTCCCAGCAGCAAACTACCTAAAGTCAGAGCCTGACGTCGCAGCATGGCACTCGCCCTCATCAGTCACCGTCGTTGGCGTTGAAGCCCAGTTGGATGCCCAGCGCCTTGGCCAGTTCGCCTTCGTGCAGGCGGTGGACGACGTTGAGGCTGTCGTAGAGATCGTTGAGTTGCTGGCGACCGGCATCGTCGTTGAGCATCTCGGTCAGCGAGCGCTGGTTGCTGGCGAACAGTTTCAGGGCCGCAGCGTAGGCCGCATCGATCTTGTCGGCCAAGGGTTTCTGCTCACTCGGCAACAAACCGCGCAGGCCTTTGTTGTCGACGCCTTCCCATACGGTCTTGGCGGCGGCGAGGCTGGCTTCGAGGCCGGTCAGGGAAGACTGGCTGCGCCACGCATCGGCCTGGAACGGTTGCGGAACGCCCTTGGTCTGGCGGCCCATCGGCGTGCCGAGTTTCTTCTTCAAACTGTCGAGGGCGGTGACTTGCACCCGCAGTAAATCGGCGATGGCTTCGTGGGAATCGGCGTAGCGCTGGTTCGGGAATTTGCTCATCTGCGCGAGCATGCCGTCGGTGGTGTTCCAGCTTTTCAGAATGTCTTCGGCCAGCAGTTTCTGACGCTCGCCAATCGCTTTCAACAGCGGGCAATACTTGGCTTTTTGCGCGTCGTTGGCGACGTCTGGCTTGCTGTCGAACAGGATGTATTCGTAGGCGGAAAGGCCCTGAACCACAACGCTGGACTTGGCCAGTTCCGCAGCATCGATCTGCGGCTGCGCGGTGACCAGTTGCTCGACCTGACGGCCGACGAGGTTTTTCTTGTCCGGCCAGAACTGCACCTGCCAGGCACGATTGCCTTCGGCCAGCGGCCCGATCAGCAAAGGCTGAAGCTCGGCCCAGGCTTTCTGCGCGTGCAGGAAGTCGGCACGTGCGGTGTCGAGGTTTTCCTTGCCTTCGCAGTAGGCGAGTGCGCTGACGGCCAATTGGCGGTCGGCTTCAACCCAGCGCGTGTAGGTCGGCAGGATCACCGATTTGGCGATGGCCGCCGAGGTGACCGCTTGCGGATCCTGCGGCGAACAGGCGCCGAGCGCTAATGCGGCAAGGCTGGTGAACAACAATTTGGGACGGAACATGTCGGGCTCCCGCTATGGAATACGTATTAAAGGGAATTCAAAAACGCCAGCAACGCAGCGCGCTGCTCGGCATTGAAAGACAAAACCTGTTGCTGCGCCGCGCTGGCTTCGCCGCCATGCCAGAGCACGGCTTCGAGCAGATTGCGGGCGCGGCCGTCATGCAAGAATTGGGTGTGGCCACTCACCGCCTGCGTCAGGCCGATGCCCCACAACGGCGGGGTGCGCCAGTCGCGGCCACTGGCCTGGAATTCGGTTCGGTTGTCGGCCAGACCGTCGCCCATGTCATGCAGCAGCAGATCGCTGTAAGGGCGAATCACTTGATTGGCCAGTTCAGGTTCGGCGGCGTTGGCGGCGGTGGTGTATTTCGGCGTGTGGCAGGACTGGCAGCCGGCCTGGAAAAACAGCGTCTTGCCGGCCAGCACTTCAGGCGTGCCGACATCGCGGCGGGCCGGGACGGCGAGGTTGCGGCTGTAGAACAGCACCAGGCGCAGGATGTTATCGCTGACTTCCGGCTCGCCGGCCGGACCATTGCCGTTGGGTGCCTGCTTGCAAGCGGTTTGCGCGTCGGTGCAATCGTCGACGGTTCTCAGGCTTGTGGTCAGGCCCATGTCGCCGGAAAACGCGTGGACATTCTGTTGATTGAGGTTCGGTTGCCCGGCCTTCCAGCCGAAGCGTCCGAGGACGGTTTTCTGTTGGGCGTCATCCCACACCCGGTTCGGGCGTCCGGTGATGCCGTTTTTTTCTTTTGCCTGGGCGTCGGCATTGGCCAGGATCGCCTCGTCGGGGATCGCTTCGAGCAAGCCGAGGCCAATCATCGGCGGTGCAATGCGCGCCGAGAAACGCGTGTCGGGGTGCATCGGGCCGTAGCCGAGTTGGCTGATCTGCAAGGTCGGTTTGCGCAACTCGACCTCGGTGCCGTCCTTGAAGCGAATCGGCACCGGCGTGTAGTCGACGCGCACTTTGCCTTCCGGAACGACACCGGGCACGGCCATGTCCTGGAACTGCCCGCCGTAGACCGGCTCCGGGACCACACCGAGTTGTTCGATGACCTTGGCGTACGACGGCGCATCGGGAATCGACAACCGCACCAGCATCGACACGGCATTCTGCGCGTCAGGCGTCGGCGGATGACCGCGGCCGTCTTTGATGTGGCAGTTCTGGCAGGCGTTGGTGTTGAACAGCGGACCGAGGCCATCGCGGGCGGTGGTGGTCGATGGCGCGATCACCCAGGGATTGCGGAAGAAGCTGTTGCCGACGCTGAAATCCACACGCCGCGAGGGCGGCAGGTTGGCGGACGGCAGGGAAAAGGCATTCTGATCGGTCTTGCGCACCGTCGCGCTGCCACCGGAGCGAGCTTCACCGGGTTCGGCCTGGGTGAACGTCGGGGCGTCATCGCAGGCACTCAGGCACAGGGCCAGCAACAGTGCGGACAAGCGAAGAGGCAGCGAGGGCATCAGACATCCTGCAAGACGAGCAAAACAAGGGCGCAAAGTCTAACAGGGCAGCGGAGATTGAATAAGAGGAATTATCGTTTGGTTGATATGGCGCAGGTTTTGGTGATGAACATTACATCTGGGTAATCACAATCCCTGTGGGAGCGGGCTTGCCCGCGAAAGCGGTGATTCAGTCAACACATATGTTGAATGTTAAGCAGTCATCGCGGGCAAGCCCGCTCCCACAGGGATTGCATCAGCGAAGGACAAAAAAGGCGACCCGAAGGTCGCCTTTTTATTCAGCCAGCGTTGATCAGAACTCGTGATCAGCGTTGTCCGGGTTCAGGTCGCTGATGCCCAGTTTGCCAGCGGCGGCTTCGATCGAACCGGTCTGCTTGACCAGGGAAGCGATGGCGTCGCGGACGATCTGGTTGCCAGCGGTGTTGCCGGCGGCGATCAGTTGGTCGTAATGCTCACCCTTGTTGGCGTGATCGACGATGACCTGCATCTTGGCTTCGGTCGCAGCCAGGTCGGCTTTCAGCGCGGTGTCGGCCGCCGGGTCGGCTTTGGCCACCAGGGACGACAGGCTCGCGCCGGTCATTTTCGTGCCGTCGACGCGGGTGTATTCGCCCAGGTACACGTTACGAACGCCTTTGGCATCGTAGAACTGCGAGTTGTGGGTGTTGTCGCTGAAGCAGTCGTGTTCGTCTTCCGGGGAGTTGGCTTCCAGGGAAACCTTCATGCGCTCGCCCGCCAGTTCGCCCAGGGACAGGCTGCCCATGCCGAACAGCATTTTGCGCAGGCCGGACTCAGCCGGTTCCGCTTCCAGGGTGGCGCGGTAGTTGTCGGCCACGTTCGGCTTCCAGTTACCGACCATTTCTTCCAGGTCGCTGACCAGCAGTTGGGTCACGGATTTCAGGTAAGCGCGGCGACGATCGTTATGACCGCCAGTGGCGCCTTTGCCTTCCAGGTAGTCGGAAGCCGGACGGTTGCCAGCGCCTGGGCCGGTGCCGTTCAGGTCCTGGCCCCAGAGCAGGAATTCGATCGCGTGGTAGCCCGTGGCGACGTTAGCCTCGGAACCGCCCAGCTCGTTCAGGCTGGCAAGTTTTGCCGGGGTGATGTCTTTGACGTCGATCTTGTCTTCGCCGACCTGAACTTCAGTGTTGGCGATGATGTTCGCGGTGGCGCCCGGGTTGCCGAGTGCGTGCTCGTAGGATTTGTCGACGTAGTCGATCAGGCCTTCGTCCAGGGGCCAGGCGTTCACCTGTCCTTCCCAGTCGTCGATGATGGTATTGCCGAAGCGGAACACTTCACTCTGCAGATAAGGAACGCGGGCAGCGATCCAGGCAGTCTTGGCAGCTTTCAGGGTATCGGCGTTCGGCTTGGCGAGGAAGGCGTCGACAGCGGTTTGCAGGGTTTTCGCGGTGGATTCGGCATCGCTGTAAACGGCGAAGACCATGTCGGCGTAATGCGCGACAACGGCTTTGGCGGCGGCTTCGTCGACTTTACTTGCAGCGGCAGGTGCAACAGCCGGGGCCGGTGCTGTGGTGGTAGCGGCTGGAGTAGGTGTTTGCGGAGCGGCAGCCTTGTCTTTGCCTTCGCCACAACCGGCGAGGGAAATAGCGATGGCCAACAGACTGGCGGTAGCCAGAGGCATACGAATCATGGCGAACATCCTGCTTCGAGAGGGGGGTGGAATGGCGCAGCAAGCGCGAAACTGCGACATAATGCAAATCTTTCGCATTATGTGTAAAGGGTTGTACCTGGAAATATTTCTTATTCACAAAGCCTGCGGGCCTGCCCGTCACCTGTAGCAGCCTTCGGCAGTTGCTACAGGGCCACAGACGATCAGTGGATCGCTGCGTTACTGCGCTGGGCCTGCTTTAGGTAGACACTCAATTCCCGCGCCGGCAGCGGCTTGCTGTAGAGATAGCCCTGACCTTCGTGGCAGCCTTCGGAAATGATGTAGGCCTCTTGCTCGGGGGTTTCCACGCCTTCGGCAATCACCTGCATGCCCAGGCTTTTGCCCAGCTGGATGATGGCCCGGACGATGGTCGCATCGTCGTCGTCATCGAGCAGGTCCTGAACGAAGCTCTTGTCGATCTTGATCTTGTCCAGCGGCAGGCTTTTCAGATAGCTCAGGGACGAATAACCGGTGCCGAAGTCGTCGATGGCGATCAACGCGCCGGACCGACGCAAGCTCAGCAGGTGCTGGGCGGCGGTGCTGATGTCTTCCATCAGGCCGGTTTCGGTGACTTCCAGCTCCAGGCTGCGCGGCGGCAGGCGGTACATCTGCAGCAGATTGTTGACCACTCGCGGCAGCTCGGCGTGGTGCAGCTGCACGGTGGACAGGTTCACCGCCATGCGCAGGTCGACGAAACCCTGGTCATGCCAGTCGCGCAATTGCTTGCACGCCTGATCCAGCACCCATTCACCGATGGCGATGATGGTGCCGTTCTGTTCGGCCAGGGGAATGAACAGGTCCGGCGGCACCAGCCCATGCTCGGGATGCTGCCAGCGAATCAACGCTTCGACCCCCACCACCCGGTGATCGCGATAACTGATTTGCGGTTGGTAGACGAGGTAGAACTGATTGCGGGCCAGGGCGTCGCGCAGGTCTTTTTCCAGTTCACGACGGCGGCGCATCTCGGTGTCGACGCTGGCGATATAGAACTGATAGCGGTTGCGCGAGCGGGTCTTGGCCAGGGTCATGGTCTGCTCGGCTTTTTGCAGGAGCTTTTCGGTGCTGTCACCGTCCTCGGGAAACAGGGTGATGCCGATGGTGGCGCGCAGGCGGATCTCTTGATGATCGAGGGCAAACACCGCTTCCAGGTCATCGAGAATGCTTTGGGCCAGCTCGGCCGCTTCGTAAGGTTGTTCGATATCGGCCTGGACCAGGGCGAACTGGTCGCCGCCGAGACGGGCGAGGGCGCCAAGACGACCGCTGTGGGCCCGCAAGCGATCGGCCAGGGCCAGCAGCAATTGGTCGCCGGTTTGGTAGCTGAACTGTTCGTTGATGCCCTTGAAGTCATCGAGGCCGACACACAACACGGCGACCCGGCGTTGCAATTTGCCGGCGTCGACGAGGATCTTGTCCAGCTGCTGCTGCAACTGTTGGCGGTTCGGCAGGCCGGTCAGGAAGTCGTATTGCGCCATGCGCAGCAGGCTGTTTTCCGCTTCGTGGCGTAGGTGGGTATTACGCTCGATGGACTCGAGCAACTGGTTGGCGGTGTTGATCCAGATCCCCAGTTCGTTTTTCTCGTGGCCCTTGAGTTGCGGAATCTTGTGTTCGCTGGGGCGATCAGGATTGATTTCGGTCAGGTGCTCGATGATCCGCGACAGCGGTTTGGTCAGCAGCCAGTGATAGACCAGGTACAGCACCAGTCCCATGGCGAGGGCGCGCAACACACCGGAGATGAAAATGATCACCGAACTGACGATGAACCCCTGGCCGTAGGTGGCGGTGTCGAGGGTGATGCTCAGGTCGCCGTAATACTCGCTGTAAGGGCCACGACCCACCAGTTGAGTGGTGAAGGTGCGTTCCTTGCCGAGGATCAGGTCGGTCAGCCAGCGACTGTGGGAGTGCTGCAACTCGCGGGATTTTTGCGCGAGCATCGCTTCGTTGGGGTGGCCGATGGAGGCTTGGCGTACTGCGTCGTCCTGGAACAGGCCTTCGATCACTTGCATGCCCATTTCCCGATCCAGGCTGTAGACGGCCTGGGTGGAGGGGTCGCGGAACATGTCGAGGATGCGCTCGGCATCGTTGGCCACGGCCTGGCGGGTTTTATAGGCATCGAAAACGATCTGCGCGCAGCTCAAGACCACGCCGACGATCAATGCCGACAGGAGCACGACCCGAAGCAACTTCACCGACAAGCTGTTCTTGAGTTCCAGCTTCAAAGGGTTATTCCTTGTTCCGTGCGGGTAGCGTCAAGTTGCCATGAGTATTGGCAATCCCGTGATGGCAGTCAAAGGGACAATCATTCACAGGAGGATTTGCCTGTGGGCTTGGCGGATATGCTGTTGTTTGGAGTAATTGCCCTATTCGTACTGTGTCGGTTGTTGGGGCCTTCAACTTGAGGGGGATTTGGACATATTTTCCACTGGGTTGATGTTAGACGGCTGTGGCGCTGGGGCAAGGGGCTGAATGCTGGTTTCATTGTGGGAGATTGGCCCCCGCGTTCGGCGCAGCTGTTGGAATTGGGTTGGTTGCGATGGCGGCCTGGTAGCCGACCCATTTCTTTCAGGTGTACATATCCATTTCTTCGGTAACGGCTGCTATGGGTTCCGCCCTTACGGCGGGTCACTTGGAAAAGCCCCAAGTAACCAAGGGCTCTTGCCCCTTTCGTTCGGTGCCTCGCTAAGGCTCGGCATGCCCTCGCTCCGGTCCTGCTCCGTGGGCCCGCCGCCATCGGCCATCCATGGCCGGGGGAGGCTACCCCGGCATCCATGCCGGGTTGCCCACTGCGCAGAACCTGCGCTCGGCCTCTCGATGGGACGGTGTATCAAAATCAAAAGCACGGCGGCATGCAGGCCGGCCTGATTGGGGATGTTCCCCTGTAGGAGCGAGCTTGCTCGCGAAGAACGTCAATGATGGCGCGTTTTGACAGGATAAACGCGGTGCCTGTGGGTCCATCGCGAGCAAGCTCGCTCCTACAGGGAGGGGCGGTGATGCGTTCGCTTTTGATCTTGCCGTTGCTTCGGCTTTTGATCTTGATCTGTCGCCCCTTTCCCAGAGGCCGAACGCAGGCGTTGCGTAGGGGGTACCGCGGCAAGGATGCCGCGGTAGCCGCCCCCGGCCATGGATGGCCGATGGCGGCGGGCCCCCGGAGCAATGCCGGAGTGAGGGCATGCCGAGCCTTAGCGAGGCACCGAATGGAGGGGCAAAGCCTTTTGGTTACTTTTCGGCGTTTGGAAAAGTGACTCGCTGTAAGAGCGAAACCAATAGCAGCCGTTACCGCAGAAACGGATATGTACACCCGCAAGAGAATGGTCGGCTATCAGGCCGCCATCGCGAGCAAGCCGACTAATACACGATTTTCACGGATACACCAGGCTCCGAACCTTCCCCTGACCCATAAAAAAACCCGGCTAAAAAGCCGGGTTTTTTTGACTGGCGTCGATCTTAAGCGGTGAAGGTTTTGCCTTCGAACTGCTCAGCCACGAATTTCCAGTTGACCAGGTTCCAGAACGCTTCGACGTACTTCGGACGAACGTTGCGGTAGTCGATGTAGTAAGCGTGTTCCCAGACGTCGCAGGTCAGCAGCGGGGTGTCGCCGTTGGTCAGCGGGTTGCCGGCGCCGATGGTGCTGGCCAGGGCCAGGGAACCGTCAGCCTTTTTCACCAGCCAGCCCCAACCGGAACCGAAGGTGCCGATAGACGTCTTGCTGAACTCTTCCTTGAACTTGTCGAACGAACCGAAAGAAGCGTTGATGGCCTCAGCCAGTGCGCCGGTTGGTTGACCGCCGGCGTTTGGCGCCAGGCAGTTCCAGTAGAAAGTGTGGTTCCAGACCTGAGCGGCGTTGTTGAAGATACCGCCCGAGGAAGATTTGACGATTTCTTCCAGAGTCTTGCCTTCGAACTCGGTGCCAGGCACCAGGTTGTTCAGGTTCACGACATAGGTGTTGTGGTGCTTGTCGTGGTGGTATTCCAGAGTTTCCTTGGAAATGTGCGGCTGCAGGGCATCGTGTGCGTAAGGCAGCGGCGGCAATTCGAAAGCCATGATGATTCTCCTAATCAGGTCAGTTGCGGTGAGCGCAAGGCCGATCACGGGCGGCCAGACAAGCGCCGGGGAGTTTGTACTCTTTGCGGCGCATCGGATCGGATCATAGCACCGGGGGTGCGGCATAACCACGCAACAACTGTGTGGAATAGAGGTTCCAGAGCCTTTTGGAATAAATCACCCGGCAACGATTAACTGCAACGCTACCGTGAACATCATCACCGCCACCAACAGGTCGAGAATTCGCCAGGTGCTGGGTCGAGCCAGCCACGGTGCCAGCCACGCCGCCCCGAGCGCCAGGGTGAAAAACCACAGCAATGAAGCACTGGCCGCGCCCACCACGTAAGCGCCGGGCTCGGTTTGTTGGGCGCCGAGGGAGCCGATCAGCAACACGGTGTCGAGATAGACATGCGGGTTGAGCAACGTCACCGCCAAGGCGCTGAGCATCACGGCGCGCAATGAACGCACGGTCTGGTTTTCACCCTGTTGCAGACTTTGTTTCGAGCAGGCCCGACGCAGCGCCTGTGCGCCATACCAAATCAAAAACACGGCGCCACCCCAACGGGCGACCGCCAACAGCGTCGGATTTTGCGCCAGCACCGTCGCCAGCCCGAACACTCCGGCGGCGACCAGCAACGCATCGCAGGTGACGCACAGTGCTGCCACCGGCAGGTGATGTTCGCGGCGCAGGCTCTGGGCCAGCACAAAGGCATTCTGGGTACCGATCGCCATGATCAGTCCTGCGGCCACCAGCAGGCCGTTTACATAACTTTGCCACATGAGATTTTTACTCCGCGTTGGCCGCCAGGTCCCGCAACACGTGCAGGGCGCGATCGGCATCGGCCTGGCCGACGAACAAATGGTCGTGGTAATAGCCGGCGATCACGTTGCAACTGATCCCGGCCTGGCCTAATGCCGTGGCGAATGCGGCGGTCAGGCCGACGGCTTCAAGGGCGGAGTGCACGTTCAAGGTGATCCAAGCCGCGACGTAATCGAAACTGAAACCGGCCTTTTCGGCGTGGGAACGTTCCAGAATGACGGTCAGGCCTTCCTGTTCGCGGAAGCTGCCGATGATCTCAAGGCCTGTGGGCAACTGGCCGTCGCGCAGGGTGCAGAACACGTAGTCGCCGGCGTTGAGTTGCGGGCTCATGCTTTTAAGAAGCGTTGCCAATGAAGTTTCGCCAGCCATGTCGGTGATCCTTGTTCAAGAGTTCTTGCTGGCCATTCTCCGGTGTGGCGTTGTATAAGAAAAACCAATCCTGCTGATCGCTCATTAGGAAAACTGATGTTCGACTACAAATTGCTTTCTGCCTTGGCCGCAGTGGTCGAGCAGGCCGGATTCGAACGCGCTGCGCAGGTGCTGGGTTTGTCGCAATCGGCGATTTCCCAGCGGATCAAATTGCTCGAAGCGCGGGTCGGGCAACCGGTATTGGTGCGGGTGACCCCGCCGGCGCCCACCGAAATCGGCCGACGGTTGCTCAACCATGTGCAGCAAGTGCGTTTGCTGGAGCGTGATTTGCAAACACTGGTGCCGGCACTGGACGAAGAAGGCTTGCCGGAACGCCTGCGCATCGCCCTGAATGCCGACAGCCTCGCCACATGGTGGGCGGTGGCCGTAGGCGATTTTTGCGCGGAACAACATCTGCTGCTCGATCTGGTGGTGGAAGACCAGACTGTCGGCCTTAAACGCATGCGCGCCGGCGAAGTGGCGGCGTGCGTCTGCGCCAGTGAGCGTCCGGTGGCCGGTGCGCGCAGCGTATTGCTGGGCGCCATGCGCTACCGGGCGTTGGCCAGTCCGGCGTTTATCGCCCGGCATTTTCCTGAAGGCGTGCGCGCCGATCAGTTGTCGAAAACCCCAGCCCTGGTGTTTGGCCCGGATGATTTCCTACAGCATCGCTACCTCGCGTCCCTCGGCGTAGATGGCGGCTTCGAACACCATTTATGCCCATCGTCCGAAGGCTTCATTCGCCTCACGGAAGCGGGCCTCGGTTGGGGCCTGGTGCCTGAATTGCAGGTGCGCGAGCAACTGGAACGCGGCGTGTTGGTGGAGCTTTTGCCAGATAAGCCGATCGATGTGCCGCTGTACTGGCATCATTGGCGCAATGGCGGCCAGTTGCTGGGCCTCCTCACCGATCAATTGGTGCGCTCGTCCAGGCAATGGCTGGTGCCGTTGGACTGACGGGCAGCGTCAAGACCTCACGCACTACGCAAAACGAAATATTCGGAGCAATTCATGAAGATTCTGGTCACCGGCGCAAGCGGCTTCATTGGCGGGCGCTTTGCGCGTTTCGCCCTGGAGCAGGGCCTGGACGTACGGGTCAACGGTCGCCGGGCCGAGAGTGTGGAACATCTGGTGCGCCGTGGCGCCGAGTTCATCCAGGGCGACTTGAGCGACCCGGAACTGGCGCGCGACCTGTGTTCCGACGTCGAGGCCGTGGTCCATTGTGCCGGCGCGGTCGGCCTGTGGGGGCGTTATCAGGATTTCCATCAAGGCAACGTCCAGGTCACCGAAAACATCGTCGAGGCTTGCCTGAAGCAACGGGTCCGACGCCTGGTGCACCTGTCGTCGCCGTCGATCTACTTCGATGGTCGCGATCATCTGGGTTTGACCGAAGAACAAGTGCCCAAGCGCTTCAAGCACCCGTACGCCGCGACCAAGTACCTGGCCGAGCAAAAGGTCTTCGGTGCCCAGGAGTTCGGGCTCGAAACCCTGGCCCTGCGCCCGCGTTTCGTCACGGGCGCCGGTGACATGAGCATCTTCCCGCGCCTGCTGAACATGCAGCGCAAGGGGCGCTTGTCGATTGTCGGCAATGGCCTGAACAAGGTCGATTTCACCAGCGTGCAAAACCTCAACGAAGCGTTGCTCAGCAGTTTGCTGGCCAGCGGTTCGGCGCTGGGCAAGGCTTACAACATCAGCAACGGCACGCCGATTCCGTTGTGGGACGTGGTCAATTACGTCATGCGCAAAATGGATATCCCACAGGTGACGCGCTACCGTTCCTACGGTTTGGCCTACACCGTCGCGGCGCTCAACGAAGGTGTGTGCAAGCTGTGGCCGGGTCGCCCCGAGCCAACCTTGTCGCGCCTGGGCATGCAGGTCATGAACAAAAATTTCACCCTGGACATCAGCCGCGCCCGGCATTATCTGGATTACGATCCAAAAGTCAGTCTCTGGACCGCCCTCGATGAATTCTGCGGCTGGTGGAAGGCCCAGGACATTCGCTGACAGGCCGATACTGAACCGAGTTTGGGCCTAAGGGGCAATCGGTGCAGCGATGGGGTTTATACTGCGCCGCATCAAGCCATCACCGCGTTCCACAAAGGTTGACTCAATGTCCATGCGTAACGATGCCAACGACGACTTCGACGATGTACCGAGCCTGCGTGCCAACAGCCTCGACGACGATGATTTTGTGCCCACCGCTCGCACCACCGTGCATTCGCGGACCACGCCCGTGGTCAAGGTCAAAGGCCCGAGCACCGGCCCGTTGTGGGCGCTGGTCGGCGCGTTGCTCTTTGCGTTCGCCGGCCTTGCCTGGTGGAGCTTTCAGCAGATTTCGCTGATGGAACAGCAACTGGTGGCGACCCAGGAAAGCTTCGCGCGTATCAGTGAGGACGCGGCGGGGCGCTTGCAGGACATTTCCGGCAAGGTGGTCGCCAGCCAGACCAACGTGACCAGCGACAGCGAAGCCCTGAAGCTGCAAATCAAACAGCTGGAAAGCAAACTCCTGGACCAAAGCAAACAGCAGCAAGGTGTTGTCGGCCAGACGTCGGAGCTGGACAAGCGTCTGGCGCAGATGAGCGCGCAAACCACCGAACTGGACAAACGCCTGGCGCAGATCACCGCCCAGGCCACTGAGCAACAGACCGCCACCATCCAATTGCAGGCGCAGGTCAAAGTCTTGAACAGTGACGTGGCCGTGCTGAAAAGCGCCCCGGCGGACACTGACCAATTTGACGCCCAACTGAAAAGCCTCGGCGCCGACATTGTCGCGCTGAAGAAACAAGGTAATCCGAGCGCCGCCATCGAACGTCTGGAACAGGAAGTGGTTATCCTCAAAAGCCAACAGGACAACCGCCCGACGCCGGCCGCCGGTGCCGCCAACATTGCCGAGTTCGACGCTTTCCGTGGCCAGGTCACCCGCAACATCAACACCCTGCAAGCGCAGATCCAGAATCTGCAGCAACAACTGCGCGCCCGCCCGTAAGAGGCTCCTGTAGCAGCCTTCGGCAGCTGCTACAGGTGACCACTGCGTTTTCCTGAATACTCGTGCATATCCCCAAGCCGTCTACGCTCTTCAAACACCAGGAAGAACGGGGGATGCGCGATGGGGTTATTGCAGAAGTTGGCCGTGCTGGGCGCAATGCTCTGGCTGTGCCTCGGCCAGGCTCAGGCCGCCGGGACGGAAAAGGAGGACAGCCAGGCCGCCAAGGCGCTGTTGGAGAAAGCCTTGGCCTACTACCACGAGAATGGTGACAAAGCCTTCGCTGCCTTCAGCCGCCAGGGGGAGTTTGTCGACAAGGATCGTTATGTCTTCGTGCTCGACACCAAGGGCGTGATGCTCGCCAGCGGCGGGCCGTCTTCGGCGCTGATCGGACGTGATGTCTCCGAAACCCTCGGGCCGGATTTGCAGAAAGCCTTCAAGGACGCCCTGAAAGTCCCCGAAGGCAATGGCATTCAGCAGGCGGAGTACCGTTGGCAAAACTGGTCCGACGGCAAGGTCGAGCGCAAACACGTGTACTACCAGCGTATCGGCCAGCGGATTCTGGCGGTGGGTTACTACCTGCCACGAGCCTCGGCGGAACAGGCGATGGCGTTGCTGAACAAGGCAGCGGCCGATCTGGCCAAGGACGAGAAGGGCACGCTCACGGCGATCAACTCCCTGAAGGGCGGCTATTTGCAGGATGACCTGTATGTGTTCGTCGTCGACCTGAACACCCAGCGTTACGTCGCCCACGGCACCAACCTGCGGTTGATCAATACCGATTTCAGCAAGGTCAACGACCCGGAAGGCAAACCGGTAGGCGAGCCGATCCTGGCCTTGATCGCCAAGCAGGATTATGGCGAATACGAATACCGCTGGAAAAACCCGGTGACCGGGAAAGTCGAGGACAAACATGCCTACCTGAAAAAGGTCGGGCATTTTCTAGTGGCTGTCGGGTATTACAGCCCTTGATTTTATGGTGTCAGTGACGACGCCATCGCGGGCAAGCCCGCTCCCACAGGATTTGCAGGGTACTTGTGGGAGCGGGCTTGCCCGCGATGCCGGCGACTCAGTCTATCTATCGAACCTTATCCTCGCGCCCGCGCAACACCATGTTCGGCATCGCAATCGCCGCCGCCAACCCGAGCAACGACACCGCCGCGCTGACCATCAGCAAATGCCGAAAGGTCAGCAGCAGCTCTGCACGCAAGGCGTTCTGCGCATCCCCCGGCGCGGCGTTCAAACCATCGAGCAAGACATTCCCGGAATGGCCCTCGGCAATCAGCGTCGAGCCCGCCAGGTGGGCGAAACTCGAATCCTGCAACAACGCCAGCAGCAGCGCCGACATTAACGCCACGCCCACCGCGCCGCCCAACGAACGAAACAGGTTGGTGGTGCTGGTGGCCACGCCGATGTCCCGTTGCGCCACCGAGTTCTGCGTCCCGACCAGCGACGTCGGGAACTGCATGCCGGAGGCAATCCCGCTGAGCAACATGAACAGGCTGCTGAGCAAAACGGCCTGAGGCGCACTGAACGCCATTCCCAGAATTGAGATCGGCATCAGTAGGGCGCCACCGAGGATCATCGGCTTGTAGCGCCCGGTGACTGAGGTCCGGCGCCCGGCGAAATAGGCGCCGATCGGCAAGCCCATGGCCAGCGGCAACAGGTGCAGCGCGGCACTGTCGGCGCCGGCACCGGTGACGCTCTGGAAGCGCAGCGGCATCAATACGATCAATGAGATCGCCTGGAAACTGGTGAAGAAAATCGTGCACCAGCACAGAATCGCGTGGCGGTTGGCGAACAGGTGCATCGGCAGCAACGGCTCACGCGCCCGGCGCTCATGCCAGACAAACAGCGCCAGCACCAACACCGCACACCCGAGCAAACCCAGCACCTCGGCGCTGCGCCACGCATAACCCTGGCCAACCTGAGTGATGCCCAGCAGCAAACTGGTCAAACCGATGATCATCAGCACGGTGCCGAGGTAATCGATGATCGGTTTGCGCTGGGGCACCGGCAGCCCGACCAGCGTGCGATGGGCCACCAGCCACGCGCCGAGTCCCAACGGCAGGTTGATCAGGAACACCCAGCGCCAGGACAGGTACTCGGTCATGTAACCGCCGAATACCGGGCCTGCCACGCTGGCCACCGCGTACATGCTGCTGAAATAACCTTGATAGCGACCGCGCTCCCGAGGCGGCACGATGTCGCCGATGATCGCCTGGCTCACCGACACCATCCCGCCAGCCCCAATGCCCTGAATAATCCGCGCCAGCACCAATTGCTCCATGCTTTGCGCCATGCCGCAGAACAACGAAGCGATCGTGAACACGCCCATGCCGAACAGCATCAGCTTGCGTCGGCCGTACAGGTCGCCGAGCTTGCCGTAGATCGGCACCGCCACGGTCATCGCCACCATGTAGCCGGAAATCACCCAGGCCAGCAGGCTGACATCCTTGAATTGCGCGGAGATGGCCGGCATTGAAACGGCGACGATGGTCTGGTCCAGCGCGGCGAGAAAAATCGCCAGCATCAGGGCGATCAGCACGCTGCGAATGGCCGGTTTGGTTGTTTCAGGCTGGTTGAGATTGGTCACGGGTAGAACCTGCGGTGATGGACCCGCAAGAAGCGCGGCGAGCGGGAATGCTCGCCAGTGTAAGTCGATAGCAGGCTATTCGATAGCCTCGTATGGAAGCCCTACGTAATTTTCTGCAATGGTTTTTCGGCCGGCCTCGGAGTCGACGAAGTACGCCAGTTCCGACTCTGTAATGCGCTGGCTGAAGGCGTCGTGCTCATCGAAGCGATGCAGCATCGAAGTCATCCACCAGGAAAACCGTTCGGCTTTCCACACCCGGCGCAGGCAGACCTCGGAGTATTTCTCGAGCAAGTCGACCCGATCCTCGCGGTAAACCTTGAGCAGAATAGTGAACAGCGTACTGACGTCGCTCGCCGCCAGGTTCAGACCCTTGGCGCCAGTGGGCGGGACGATGTGCGCGGCATCGCCGACCAGGAACATCCGCCCGTACTGCATCGGTTCAACCACGAAACTGCGCAGCGGCGCGATGCTTTTTTCGATGGACGGCCCGGTCACCAGTTTTTCGGCCAATGCGGCTGGCAAACGGCTTTTGAGTTCATCCCAGAACCGCTGATCGGACCAGTGTTCGACCCGCTCATCCGCCGGCACCTGAAGGTAATAGCGAGTGCGCGTGGCCGAACGCATGCTGCACAAGGCAAAACCGCGCTCATGGCGGGCGTACACCAGCTCGTCGTGGACTGGCGGGGTGTCGGCCAGAATCCCCAGCCAGCCAAAGGGATAAACCCGCTCGAAGACTTTCAGGCACGCCTCAGGAATCGACTGCCGCGCCACACCATGGAAACCATCGCACCCGGCGATGTAGTCGCAATCGAGGCGATACAGTTCGCCGTCCTTCTCAAACGTCACGAACGGTTCTTCGGTTTTCATGCCCTGCGGCACGACGTTGCCGGCCTGGTAAATCGTCTGCGCGCCAGCGTCCCGACGAGCGGCCATCAGGTCACGGGTGACCTCGGTCTGGCCGTAAATCATCACGGTTTTGCCACCGGTCAGGGCGTGCAGGTCGATGTGTACCTGGCGCCCGCCGAGGGCCAGTTCGAAGCCGCCATGGACCAGCCCTTCGGTGTCCATGCGCTGGCCCACGCCGGCCTGGCGCAGCAGCTCTACCATGCCTTGTTCGAGGACGCCGGCACGGATTCGCCCGATTACATAGGCCGGGGTCTGGCGTTCGAGGATGAGGGTGTCGATGCCCGCGTTATGCAGCAACTGGCCGAGCAATAAACCGGCAGGGCCGGCACCGATAATGGCCACTTGGGTTTTCAGCATTTTCATTGTTTTTATGACTCGCAAGCTCCACACGACCAAGGCCGGTGAATGGTTTTTATGGATCGAGTGCTTGCATTTTTCACTTGCGAGTCCGTCAATTGAAGGTGAAAACTGAGCCGATACCTGTACATTCTGCCAATCGGTGCGATTATCGCCCGCTACCTCCCGAGGCCTGGATTGAAGTTATGAACAAGCCTGACCTGCCTTCGATTCCAGTGTTCAAACTCTACGGTGAAAGCCTGGACTGGCCGACCCCGGATTTGCTGCACTGTGAAACCATTTCCAAACGCAGCCGCGAGCATCAATGGGAAATCAAACCCCACCGCCACGCTGATTTGTGCCAGTTGCTCTTCGTATTCAAAGGTCAGGCAGAGCTTGAAATCGAAGGCAAACGCACGCAATTGACTGAACCGACAATCCTGATCCTGCCGCCGCTGTCGGTGCACGGTTATCGCTTTTCCGAGGACGTCGAAGGCTTTGTCGTGACCCTCGCCGCGCCGCTGGTGACTCATCTCCAGGCGCAACTGGGCAACTCGGTGAATGCCCTGGCCCAGGCCGAAAGCTATCCGGCGGGCAAGGACGGCGACTACCTCAACAGCCTGTTTGCGGCGCTGCAAAACGAATACACCGGTCATCAACCGGCCCGGGAAATGCTCATGCATTCGCTGGTCAGCGTGATCATGGTGTGGGTCAGCCGTCAGGTGATTCAGCGCCGCTCCGCCAGCCAACGTCCGCAACGGGCCCGGGAATACCTCAACGGTTTTATCCAGCTGGTGGAAGAGACCTATCGTCAGCACGTCAAGGTCGAGGACCTGGCGCATCGGCTGGGGATTTCGGTCTCGCACCTCAACGGCACGTGCCGTGAACTGGCGGGGCAACCGGCGTTGCAGATCATGCACGAACGTCAATTGCTGGAGGCCAAGCGCTTGCTGACCTACACCAGCATGACCATTTATGAGATGTCCGACGTGTTGGGGTTTTCCGATCCGACCAACTTCACGCGCCTGTTCCGACGTCGTGTGGGGATCTCGCCCAAGGCTTTTCGCGACCGCTTGAAGGCCGATCAGGACAACGAGGCCTGATCCCCTTCGTTACCGGAGGGCATTAAGAGTCGCGTTGTGGGGAATGCAGCGCTCGAAATTGCAGCTCGCGTAATCTCGGGGCAGTTGTCGCAACTGCTCAACGCGCCAGGCCGCCGTGCCATACAACGCCAGCGTGGCCGCGCAGGTGATGAAAATCGCGAGGTATCTTCTTGTTCTGGTCTTCATGGCGTGGACCTCTGAACGAATACCCTGAGGTATTACTTTCAGCATAGGTCAGGGGCGGTGAGTTGCCAGTCAGGCAGCCTGCGCGTGTAACGCGGTATTCAGGCCGCTGATGTCGCTTGTGGGAGCTGGCCTGCCAGCGATAGCGGACTGTCAGTCAGCATCTTGGTTGAATGTGACGACGCCATCGCAGGCAAGCCAGCTCCCACAGGGAAAGTGTTTACAGGCCGATATCCCACTCCGGTTCTTCGGGAAATCTCAGCACCAGGAAATCCAGCAGGCTGCGCAGCGCCGCCGGCATGTGTTTGCGTGAGGCATACACCGCGTACACGTTCATCTGCCGGGGTTCGGCCTGGGGCAGCAGGCGGATCAGCTCGCCGCTGTGGATATGCACGCCGGCCTGATAGCTGGGCAACATCGCCACACCCGCGCCGGCCATCGTCGCGCGCAACAGCGTGCTGGCCTCGTTGGCGCTGATGTTGCCCTGCACCGGCACCGAGACCGGCTCGCCGTCCTGCTCGAAATGCCAGAGGCTTTTGCCGAAGTAGGAGTGAGTCAGGCAGTTATGCAGGCTCAAGTCCTCGACCCGCTGCGGCGTCGGGTGTTCGCGCAGGTAGGCGGGAGAGGCGCAGATCACCGAGCGGCAGACCGTCAGTCGGCGCGCGATCAGGTTCGGGTCCAGGTCATTGCTGGTGCGAATCGCCAGATCGATGCGCTCATCCACCAGGTTCACCGTGCGGTCGAGCATCTGCATATCGATGCTGACGCCGGGGTAGCGCTTGACGTACGCGGCCATGGCGTCCGCCAGTTGCGCCTGGCCGAACGAGGTGCTGACGCTGATCCGCAGCAGGCCACGCGGTGCGTCATCCGGTTCGCTGACGGCGGCTTGCATGTCTGTGGATAAGTCGAGCATCTGCCGGCAGCGGGGCAGGATTTCGCTGCCGGCGGCGGTCAGGCTCAATTTGCGTGTGGTGCGGTGCATCAGGCGCGCGCCGATCCAGTCTTCGAGCTCCGCCAGATACCGCGAAATCACCGGCCGTGACAGGTCCAGATGATCGGCGGCGGCCGACTGGCTGCCGAGGTCGACCACCGTGACGAACACGCGCATTGCTTTTAGACGATCCATGATTTGCCCGCTTTCAGAAACAAACTATGTTCCAGCATCGCATTTTTTGTACTGAGTCAGGCAACTAAGCTCTGCCCCATCGCCATACACGGCAATCGGACCACGGAGCAACAGATGATCGGATTCACCTCTTTCAAGCGCGTTTTTCTAGCTGCCATGCTGGGGTTTACAGGCCATGCCGCGGCGGCATCGACGTTGACGCTGGATGTCTACAACCCTGGCGACAAGGCGATCTTTCCGGTGACTTCGGTACTGGTCAGCGGCGAGAAGGACGCGATCCTGGTCGACGCGCAATTCGGCAAGTCCCAGGCCGAGCAGGTGGTGGAAAAAATCCGCGCCAGTGGCAAGCGATTGACCACTATTTACATCAGCCACGGCGACCCTGATTACTACTTCGGTCTCGACACCCTGACCCGTGCATTCCCCGAGGCCAAGGTGCTCGCGTCGCAGCCTACGGTTGACCACATCAAGCAAACCGTCGACGGCAAACTGGCGTTCTGGGGCCCGAAAATGGGCGCTGACGTGCCGGCCAAAACTGTCGTGCCGGACGTGCTCAAAGGCGACAGTTTGATGCTCGAAGGGCAGAAGTTGCAGGTGCTCGGACTTGACGGCAAGCAACCGGACCGTAGCTTTGTGTGGATTCCTTCGATCAAGGCCGTGGTCGGTGGCGTGGTGGTCGCGGAAAACATCCATGTGTGGATGGCCGACACCCAAACGCCACAGTCCCATGCCGATTGGCTGGCTACGCTGCACGCCATCGAAACCCTGAAACCGAACATCATCGTGCCGGGGCATTACCTGGGTGAGAGCGCCCGTTCCCTGGCCGCCGTGCGGTTCACCGCCGATTACATCCAGGCGTTCGACGAAGAAACCGCCAAGGCCAAAGACGCCGCCGCGCTGATCGCCGCGATGAAAAAACGTTACCCGACACTGGGCGAAGAAAGCTCCCTGGAACTGAGCGCCAAAGTCGCCAAGGGCGAGATGAAGTGGTAACCCGCCGTACCCGAATCTGAAGCAGCTTTTGTGGCGAGGGAGCTTGCTCCCTCGCCACATAGAGCATCGACAACCCCACTGGAGAACGACATGCTTTTTGTCGCCGTCGGCAGAGTTTGTCGAAGGCGAGCGCACGGGCGTGTTTCGGATCGGCAAGGATGATTTGCTGGTGAGCAGTGCAGGGCGGAGCTGGATTACCTTCGCCGATTATGCGATTGCGATGCTCGATGAAGTGGAAGTGCCAAAGCATTCGCGGCAGCGGTTTACTATTGGGTATTGATGGTGCGGCGTAAATCCATTCGCGGGCAAGCCCGCTCCCACAGGATTTACGCAGTCCTGTGGGAGCGGGCTTGCCCGCGATGCTTTTAGGGTTTCAGCGGCTCTGAGCCTGCTCCACCAACCACCCCATCAATTCGCGCAATTTCGGCGAAGGTCCGGGTTTTTCCGGGAAAACCAGGTAATACGCCAGCCCCGTTTTCACCTTCAATTCAAACGGCATGACCAGTCTTCCAGCACTCAGGTCATCACCGATCAACGACCAATCGCCAATCGCCACGCCTGTCCCCTGGGACGCCATCGACATCGCCAGGTCCAGGGTTTCGAAGTGCTGACCCTTGGCGACATTGCTCAAGCGCACGTCAGCGGTGGCCAGCCAGGCTTTCCAGTCGCGTTCATCCCGAGTCGGGTGCAGCAACATGTGCTGTTCCAGATCTTCCGGCGCCAGCAGCGGCACCGGGCCTTCGAGCATCGGCTTGGAACAGACCGGCGTCAGTTGCTCGTCAAACAGTTTTTGCGACACCAATGAACTGTCCGGCGGCGCGCCGTACATCACGGCCGCATCGAACTGCTCACGATGAAAATCCACGCCATGCTTGACCGTGGTGGTCAATTCCACCGGCACATCCGGACGCTCCCGCTGCCACTGCACCAGCCGCGGCAACAGCCAGCGCATGATGCATGTCGGGGCCTTGAGTTGCAGGGTTTCGCGCTTCTCGCCGACCTGTTCGACGGCCTCGTCGATCAACTCGAAAATCTGCTGGACCCGTGGCAGCCACTCCCGTCCTTCGGCCGTCAAGTCGAGGCCCCGGGCCTGGCGAATGAACAGCTCATAACCCAGATGATCTTCCAGCCCGGCAATCTGCCGGCTCACCGCGCCCTGGGTGATGTGCAGTTGCTCGGCAGCCCGGGTGAAGTTGCAGCACTGCGCGGTGATCAGAAAAGTGTGCAATGCCGGAAGGGGAGGCAGTCGTTTCATTGGGATCCAAGGTATGACGTGAGGACATGGCTAGTATGACTTTTTATCCATTGTTGCGGCTACGTGTCGCCCGTTCCAATGAGGCCATCCCTGGACCTGCCCATCCATCATAAACACTGCGCAGGCCCAGCGTCTCAAACGAACAAAAAGGGCAAAGACATGGCGACGTGCGGCGAAGTATTGGTCAAGTTACTCGAGAATTACGGCGTTGAGCAGGTGTTCGGCATTCCCGGGGTTCACACCGTGGAGCTGTATCGCGGGCTGGCCCGTTCGAGCATCAACCACGTCACTCCGCGTCACGAACAGGGCGCCGGTTTCATGGCCGACGGCTACGCTCGCACCAGCGGCAAGCCGGGTGTGTGCTTCATCATCACCGGCCCCGGCATGACCAACATCACCACGGCGATGGGCCAGGCTTACGCCGATTCGATCCCGATGCTGGTGATCTCCAGCGTACAGACACGCAACCAGTTGGGCGGCGGACGCGGCAAGCTCCACGAGCTGCCAAACCAGAGCGCCTTGGTCGGCGGCGTGGCGGCGTTCTCCCACACCTTGATGTCGGCGTCCGAGCTGCCGGGCGTACTGGCCCGCGCTTTCGCCCTGTTCCAGGCCGGTCGTCCGCGCCCGGTGCACATCGAAATTCCTTTGGACGTGCTGGTCGAAGAAGCCGATGACCTGCTCGCCAGCCTGCCGGTGAACATCGACCGCGCCGGCGCCTCGCCGACCGCCATTTCGCGCATGACCGAATTGCTGGCCGGTGCGAAGCGGCCGCTGATTCTGGCCGGTGGCGGTTCCATCGATGCCGCTGCCGAACTGACTGAACTGGCCGAACTGCTGGACGCTCCGGTGGCGCTGACCATCAACGCCAAAGGCATGCTCGAATCCAACCATCCGTTGCTGATCGGTTCGACCCAGAGCCTGGTCGCGACCCGCGCCCTGGTGGCCGAAGCCGACGTGGTCCTGGCGATTGGCACCGAACTGGCCGAGACCGATTACGACGTGACCTTCGCTGGTGGCTTCGAGATTCCTGGCAAGCTGCTGCGCGTCGACATCGACCCGGACCAGACCGTACGCAACTACCCGCCGCACGTGGCGCTGGTGTCCGACTCGCGCAACGCCGCCCAGGCCTTGCTCAGCGCGTTGTCGCACAAGTCGCTGGCCGAGCGCCGCAACGATTGGGGCCAGGTGCGTGCCGCCCGTTTGCGTGAAGAACTCGCCGCCACGTGGGACGCTCCGACCCTGGCGCAGACACGCTTCCTGGAAACCGTCCTGCACGAATTGCCGGACGCGGTGTTCGTCGGCGATTCGACCCAACCGGTGTACACCGGCAACCTCACGTTCAACCCGGAACGCCCGCGTCGCTGGTTCAACTCGTCCACCGGTTACGGCACCCTCGGTTACGCCTTGCCGGCGGCGATTGGCGCCTGGCTGGGCGGCAGCGTCGAAAGCGGTGCGCGGCCTCCGGTGGTGTGCCTGATCGGCGACGGCGGCTTGCAATTCACCCTGCCGGAACTGGCCAGCGCCGTTGAAGCGCGCACGCCGGTGATCGTCCTGCTGTGGAATAACCAGGGCTACGAAGAGATCAAGAAGTACATGGTCAACCGCGCCATCGAACCGGTCGGCGTGGACATCTACACCCCGGATTTCATCGGTGTGGCCAAGGCGCTTGGCTGTGCAGCCGAAGCCGTCAACGGTGTCGACCAACTGCGCAACGCATTGCGCGTCGCCGCCGATCGCCAAGGCCCGACCCTGATTGAAATCGATCAGACCGTGTGGATGAAGGCGGTGTCGAAATGACGTTCCCGACTACGTTGGACGGACTGTTTATCAATGGCCAATGGTCGGCCGGCAACGAACATTTGCGCGTGATCAACCCGGCGACCGAAGCCCTGTTGACCACCGTCAACGGCGGCGATGCACACGCCGTTGAGCACGCCGTCAGTGCGGCGAGCCAAGCCTTCGGCGACTGGTCGAAAACCACGGGGGCCGAGCGCGGCGCGATCCTGCGCAAAATCGCCGCTGGCGTGCAGGCCGGGCGCGAACAGCTGATGCACTTGCAGTCGAGCAACAACGGCAAACCGTTGTTCGAAGCGGCCATCGACGTTGATGACGTGATCGCCACCTTCGAGTATTACGCCGGTCTGGCCGAAGGGCTCGATGCCAAGCAGGACAGCAATGTGGAACTGCCCACCGACGACTTCAGCGCCCGTGTGCGCCGCGAGCCGTGTGGCGTGGTCGGGCTGATCGTGCCGTGGAATTTCCCGATGGTCACCACCGCGTGGAAACTCGCCCCGGCCCTGGCCGCCGGCTGCTGCGTGGTGCTCAAACCTTCGGAAGTCACGCCGCTGCCGGAACTGGAACTGGCCGCGATCATCGCCGAAGCCGGTCTGCCCAAAGGCGTGTTCAACCTGGTCTGCGGCACCGGCCTGGCCGTCGGCGCGCCGCTGGCGGCTGATCCGCGTATCGCCAAGATTTCCTTCACTGGCAGCAACGCCGTCGGTGTGCAGGTCATGCAACGCGCGGCGGAAACTGTCAAAGGCGTGAGCCTGGAACTGGGCGGCAAGTCCTCGCTGCTGGTGCTCAAGGACGCCGACATCGAACTGGCCGTGGAAGTGGCCTGTGGTGGCGGCTTCTTCAACGCCGGGCAGATGTGCTCCGCCACCAGCCGTGTGTTGGTCGCCGATGAATTGGCCGAAGAATTCCTGAAGCGTCTGAAGACCCGCGCCGAAGCCATTCGCGTGGCCGACCCGTTCGACCCTGCCGTTGAGATGGGCGCACTGGTCAATCAGGCGCAATACCAGCGTGTACTGGGCCACATCGATCGCGGTTTGAGTGCCGGTGCCACGCTGATTTGCGGCGGTAATCGTCCCGCAGACCTGACCCGCGGCTATTTTTTGCAGCCGACGATTTTCACCGACGTGCCCCTCGACAGTGCGCTGTGGTGTGAAGAGATTTTTGGCCCGGTGATCTGCGTGCGCAGTTTCGCCTCCGAAGCCGAGGCAATCGCCCTGGCCAACGACAGCCAGTTCGGCCTGGTGGCCAGCGTGGTCACCCGCGACAACGCAGCCGCCGATCGCGTCGCCAACGCTTTGCAGGCAGGGCTTGTGTGGGTCAATGCGCCACAAGTGATCTTCCCGCAGACCGCCTGGGGTGGCTACAAACAGAGCAGCATCGGCCGCGAATTGGGCCCGTGGGGCTTGCAGGCTTTCCAGGAAATAAAACACGTGGTTCGCGCCCTCTGACGCCGATCCCTGTAGGCGCGAGCTCGCTCGCGATGAACGTCAACGATGACGCGGGGAGTCAGACAGCCCGCGTCGTTCGTGCCTCTTTTGCGAGCAAGCTCGCTCCTGCATGAGGCATGCGTCGGTGTCATGGCTTCAATGAGTTTTTATCGATAGTCAGTCGTTTTGTACAACCTCAGGATGAACTTGCCGGTGTAGCCAAGCCCCGAAAATACGGGGCCAATGCTGATCCGGTCGCGCGGATGCAACAGTTTCGACCTGCCTTATACCTACAAAAACAAAGGGAGTCCGTAATGGGCGAGCATGATCTGAACAGACGTCAATTCATCAAGACCGTGGGCGTAGCCTCGGTTGCCGCGGCCGCCATGAGCTTGCCGTTCGTCAAGGCCAATGCCAGTGACACACGCTTCCAGGGCAAGACCCTGCGTTTGCTGACCTGGTCCGATGACACCGGCCTTGCCGCACTGCGCAACATCGCCGCGACCTTCGAAGACAAGTACGGCTGCAAGGTCATCGCTGACCGCACCGGCAGTACTTCGGAAATGGTCGCCAAACTCAAGGCCGGCGGTGATCGTCCGCAGTACGACATCATCACCCTGGCCGGCGTCGGCGCTGAAGGTCTGGCCGCCGCCAACCTGCTGGAAAAACCCGACCTCAACCGCATCCCGAACCTGGTCGATGTACCGGAGAAATACCGCACCGGCGCCAATGGCCACGGCATCGGTTACTTGCTCTGGTGCAACAGCCTGGTCTACAGCACCCGCACCATCAAGGAAGCGCCGGACAGCTACGCCGCCCTGTGGGACGCGGAACTGTCGCCGAACATCTTCCTGCCGCCGCCGAACTGGACCGAGGCCATGGACCTGATCATCATCGCCGCCAAACTGGCCGGTGGTGACGAACACAACATTGAGCCGGGCTTCAAGAAACTCGCCGAGCTGAAAGATCGTGTGGTGACGTTGGGTGAAAACCCGAACCAGATCGCCGAGCTGTTCCGCACCGGTTCGCTGGACATGGGTGGCCTGTACGCACCGGCATTTTTCCCGAAACAGATTCGCGATCCGGCCTACGGCCTGGGCGCCACGTTCGGCATGAAGGAAGGCTTCTACACCGACCTGATGCTGTCGGTGATGCCGAAGAATCGTCCGGGCGATACCGACCTGGCCTACGCCTTCATCAACCACTCTCTGGACCCATTGGTGCAGGGCAAGATGGCGGAAGACATCTACAACGGCCCGGTCAACGCCAAGGCGATCATCTCCGCCGAAGCGCGCAAAAGCCCGTACATCCTCACGCCGGAGCAGATTGCCGAGAAGGCGATCATGCACGACAACGCCTTCCTGGCCTCCGTGCATGACCAATGGATTCGTCGTTACACGGAAATCTTTTCTTCCTGATTGAGTGATCAACACAGGATTTCAACCACTGAAAACCCTGTGGGAGCGGGCTTGCCCGCGATGACGGCCTACCTGTCGACAACGATGTGACTGACAGATCGCTATCGCGGGCAAGCCCGCTCCCACAGGGGCCGATGTGAATTCGAGTCTTGTGTTCGTTCAGCTGCTTTCCATTGACGAGACCCTTGCTATGGAACACCAACCTCTGACCCATCCGGTAAGCGCCATTCCTGCGCGTGCCAATCGGGGTGTTTCGCCGACGACGCGCGCCTGGTTTTTTCTCTCGCCGTCGATGCTGTTTCTGGGTGTGCTGATTGCCGCGAGCCTGTTGGTACTGCGCATGAGCGTGGGCACCAAAGGCGCGGAATGGACCGGGTTCAGCCTGGCCAGTTATGCCCAATTGCTGGAACCGTATTACCTCAAATCCTTGCTGCTGACCCTGCGCCTGGCCTTGATCAGCGCAGTGATTGCCGTGGTGCTGGCGATCCCGGTGGCGTACACCATGTCGCGGCTGACTTCACCCTTCGTGCGACGGATCTTCCTCGCCGCGGTGCTGTTGCCGTTGTTGGTCAACCTACTTCTGCAAAGCTACGGCTGGCTGGTGATTCTCGGCCCGGGCGGGATGCTCAATCAGGCGCTGATGGGCCTGGGCCTGATCAAGCGACCGATCATGCTGTTGTACAACCAGAACGGCGTGTTGATGGGCCTGGTGCAAACCGCGTTCCCGTTGGCTGTGTTGCCGATTGCCAGCGCCATGCGCGGCGTCGCTCGTACTTATGAAGAAGCCGCCGCGACCCTGGGCGCCAGTCGCTTTCAGGTGTTCCGCCAAGTGGTGTTGCCGATGAGCATGCCGGGGATCATCACCGGTGCGACGTTGGTGTTCGCCTACAACGCCAGCAGCTTCGTGGTGCCTTTGCTGCTCGGTGGCCGTCGTGTGCCGATGCTGGCGGTGATGGTGCATGACCAGATCGCTCCGTTGATGAACTGGCCCGCCGCCTCCGCTGCCGGTGTGGTGCTGATCGTCACCACCCTCGCGATCATGACCTTGTCCGAATTCATTACTGGCCGTCGTCGGCGCATGCTGGAGGCTTCGCAATGAGCACTGTGATCAAGAAGCGTTATGGGCTGTTGCCCGGCGAGACCGGCAAGTTTGCCGGCATCCTGTCAGGCTTCATCCTGCTGCTGGCGGTGTTGCCGATCCTGACCATGATCGTGATGTCGTTCAGCGGTGCGTCGAACCTCGACTTCCCGCCGAGCACCTACAGCCTGCAATGGTACAAGGCCGCCTGGAACACCTTCGTGTCGCCGGATTCCAGCGATGTGCTGAGCCTTGGCAAAGCCATGACCACCAGCCTGATGGTGGCGTGCCTGACCATGATCTTCGCGACGATTATTGCGGTGCCGGCAGCCTATGCCCTGACCCGTTGCGAGTTCCGCGGCAAGGCCGTGGCGCTGCAACTGATGTCGCTGCCATTGGTGTTCCCGATGGTGGTGTTGGGGCTGGCGTTATTGCTGGTGTTCGACAGCCTGCCGTTCCACATCACGACCTCGCGGCTGGTGATTGCCCACGTGATCCTGGCGCTGCCGTTCGTGGTGAAAAACTGCACCGCCGCGATGCTCTCCATCGGCAGCGAAGTCGAAGAGGCCGCGCAAATGCTCGGCGCCTCACCGCTGCGGGCGATTGTCGATGTGGTGGTGCCGTTGATGAAGTCGGGGATTCTGGCGGGGATGCTGCTGGCGTTCATCGTCTCGTTCAACGAATTCACCGTGACCTACTTCCTCTACACCATCGACGTCATGACCGTGCCGATCTGGATGTACAGCCGCACCGTGTCTTCGCTCGACCCAACCGTATTTTCGTTTGCCGTGCTGATCGTGCTGATCGACTTCGTCCTGATCTGGGCGTTGGAGAAGCTGGTCGGTGAAGGTGGCGTTTCGTTCTGATTCTTGAGGTGATTCATATGTCTGGTCTGATTCTGGAAAACGTCGAGAAACACTACGGCTCGGCCTGTGCGGTAAAGGATGTGAACCTGCATTTGCCCGAGGGCAAACTGGTGTGTTTCCTCGGCCCTTCGGGCTGCGGCAAAACCACGTTGCTGCGGATGATCGCCGGGCTCGAAACCCTGAGCGGCGGCGAGATTCGTCTGGACGGTGAAGACATCGGCCACACCCCGGCGCATCAACGTAATTTCGGCATGGTGTTTCAATCCCTGGCGCTGTTTCCGCACATGACCGTGGGCGAGAACATCGCTTATCCGCTGAAACTGCGTGGGGTCAGCAAGGCTGACCAGCAGGCGCGGGTGGTGGAACTGCTTGAGCTGATTCAATTGCAGGAAATGATTGATCGCCCGGTGGCCAAACTGTCCGGTGGCCAGCGTCAGCGCGTGGCGATTGCCCGGGCGATTGCCAACCACCCGAAAATCCTCCTGCTCGACGAACCGCTGTCGGCGCTGGATGCCAAGCTGCGCGAGTCGATGCAGGTGGAAATCCGTCAACTGCAACAGCGCTTGAACATCACCACCATCATGGTGACCCACGACCAGCGTGAAGCCATGACCATGGCCGATATCGTCGTCGTATTGGGCGAGCATCGCGTGCAGCAAGTGGGCACGCCAATCGAGATTTACCGGCACCCGGCCAACGAGTTCGTCGCGGACTTTATCGGTTCGGGCAACATCTTCCCGGCGACTGCGCTGGGCAACGGCAAGATCAGCTTGCCTGGTGGCGATGCGCTGGAAGTGCCGATCTGTAGCAGCATTGTGGTCGGTGAGAAAGTGAAGATGCTGATTCGCCCTGAGGACCTGCAACTGTCGCATCCGCAGGCAACGGCGGGTAATCGCTTGCTGGGCAAGGTGACGTTCGTGCGCGATATCGGTGCGACGATTGAAACGACCGTTGAGTGCTCAGGGGTTTCGTTTACCGCGCTGAGCACGCCGTGCCAGGGCTTTGGGTTGAGCATTGGCAACCCGGTGTCGGTGACCCTTCCGGCCGAGTCTTGCCGCGTACTCGGCGCCTGATCCACGGCTTGTATTGCCTGAACTGGCCTCATCGCCGGCAGGCCAGCTCCCACAGTGGATTATGGGTGGTCACCCCGTTGTGTGAACACCGACGATCCCTGTGGGAGCTGGCCTGCCAGCGATGGCGTCAACTGTCCCAGCAAAAAATCCGGATCAGACGGTCAACCGCAACCGCGCCAAATCCCTCAATGGCGGAGCCCCGAACAAGCGGCTGTACTCCCGGCTGAACTGCGAAGGGCTTTCATACCCAACCCGATATCCCGCCGCCGACGCTTCAAGCCCCTCCGCCAGCATCAACCGCCGCGCTTCCTGCAACCGCAGCTGCTTCTGATACTGCAACGGGCTCATCGCCGTCATCGCCTTGAACCGGTGATGCAACGTCGACACGCTCAGGTTAACTTCCTTCGCCAGATCATCAATGCGCAGCGGCTGCTCGAAATTGCCGTTGAGCCATTTGATCGCCTGGCTGATGCGGTGGCTCTGGCTGTTGGCGATGGCAATTTCATACAGCCGATAGCCCTGCGGGCTGCGCAACAACCGATAGAGAATCTCCCGACGAATCAGCGGCGCGAGCATGGCGATGTCTTTCGGCGTGTCCAGCAGGCGCGCCAGACGCAGCACGGCGTCGAGCATCGCCGTGTCGATCCGTTCGACATACAGGCCGCGGCCGGTAGGGCGGGTCGGTACGCCCAAGGGACCCGCGTCGGCAATCAGCGCCGTGATTTCCGCCGGATCAATGTCCAGTCGCACCGAGAGGATCGGTTCTTCAGACGTGACATTCACCACCCGCCCGCTCAGCGGCATCGAAACCGAGACCACCAGGTAATTCAGCGGGTCGTAATTGAAGTATTCGTCGGCCAGCCTGACCTCTTTGCTCCCCTGCGCCATGATGCACAACGCGGGTTGTGCCAGCACCGGGGCAAAGTCATGGGACTGGCTGTGTTTCGCCATGAACAGCGAGCCGACGGCAGTCGCATAATTGCCATCCTCCATCGTGTTGCGACGGATGATCGCGGCCAGTTCTGCGCGCTGTTTCTCCATATCGGCGTCCAGCGGGGCTTGAAAGTGATCGAGCGACGACATGCACGACATCCTCGGTGGGGCATGGATAATGAGTCGAGCTTAAGTTTGTGCAAGACGATGCGGTAGACACATCCTGCCTCAAGCTTGCCTGATTCTGCACTGAGTGCAGCCGCCGTGCCTCTACATCAGGGCAACGCCAGGCAAACTTGCTTGAAAGCCATGTTTCGTTGATGTGTATGCGTTTACAGGTTGTTACAGGTTTCTCTTGAAGCCGCGCAGGATTGTGCAATACGGCGGCAGGAATCGACTAACCGCAATGGACCGGGCGCCCTTAACCTTTGATCCTGTCGCAGCCCGCCCCACGGCTGCGGTCGACTACCTGGGAGGGTTGAACATGTCTACGCAGATCCCCGTCAGTCATATGGCCTTTGTCCGTGCCCGCGCCGGGCGTTCGTCGGAACTCGGTGCGCGCCTGAGCGCCTTGATCGAGCCGTCCCGCACCGCGCCGGGTTGCCTGAGCTTTGCCTTGCAGCATTCGCAATGCGATCCCGAGTTGTGGCTGGTGTCCGGTTTCTGGACCAGTCAGCAGGCCATGACGGCTTATTTCGGTAGCCCGGCGATGCAGGTTTTTGCCGAGTTGGTGCAAGACCTGGTGGTCAACAGCCTGGATTTCCATACCTTCAGGGAAGTGTCGGCAGCCCAGGCGCTTGGTCACCCACAGGCACCGGTACACAAACTGGCCGGTTGAGGGTTTAATGGCTCCACTCTCAATCAGCCAGGATCCGCGACATGGCACGTAAAGCCTTTGATCATTTCGAAGCTGTTTCCGCTGTAGTACCGGGCGAGGGTGGCTACCACGCCGCGATCGCCGTCAAAGCCATCGGTGGCACCGGTGCGCCACGTTTTCACAAAGTGCTTGAGGGCCAAGTCTTCAAGACGGCAAACGAAGCCGATCTGGCCGCCGCCAAAGAGCTGACCCGCCTCAAAGACGTTAAAGAAGACGCTGACCTGCTCTGGTAAGTTATTTTTTCGCCCCTGGGCGATACATTTTGAACAATGCCTCAGGCCCCAGCTGGAAATAATCCGCTGGCCCGCCGCCGCGCAGAATCGGTTCTGCCGCGGCGGTGTCGTACACCCCATCCTTCAACAACCATTTGGCGATATGCACGGCGACCACTTCGCCGAGAATCAGCCAGCTCGGCACCACGTTTCCGTCGGCCCGCTGCAACTGAATGATCTGCGTGACCTTGCATTCGAAGGACACCGGGCTTTCGGCGACGCGTGGCACCCGAATGAGGGTCGAGGCGGCAGGCGTCAGCCCGGACAGCTCGAATTCGTTGGTGTCGGGCGGGACCATGGCGCTGCTCTGGTTCATCCGCTCGGCCAGTGGCCGGGTCGCCAGGTTCCAGGCGAATTCGCCGGTCTGTTCGATGTTGTTCAGGCTGTCTTTGCGCCCTACGCTGGAAAAACCAATGATCGGCGGAATGTAGTTGAAGGCGTTGAAGAAGCTGTAGGGCGCCAGGTTCAGGCGACCCTCGGCATCCTGCGAAGAAATCCAGCCGATGGGACGCGGGCCGACGATGGCGTTGAACGGATCGTGGGGCAGGCCGTGGCCGTTGGCGGGTTCGTAGTAGTGGATATCGTCGGGCATGGAAGGGCTTCCTGAGGCTTCATTCGCGATCGCGCCATAGTGCAAGGACGAACGGTTAATTTCCAGCGATGCGCTCCCACACTGGTTATGTGTCGATTCCGGGATTTGCTTTCCCCCAGATATAAGTAAGCCCGGCCGGGGCCGGGCTGTGAACGTTCCTGCCGCTATCAACCAATAGCTTCTGCGGTGCCGGTTTTATCGAAGCCGTCGGCGGCATAGGTGTCCGAGTGGGTGCGCTCGATGGCGGCGCTGGCTTCGGAGGCAAAGGAGGCTGAGCCGGTTTTGTCGTAACCGTCGGCAGCGAAGGTGTTGGCGGCCAGTACGGAAAGGGCCAGGGCGAGGATCAGTTGGATTTTCATGATGTGGACTCCAGATTCGTTCGCAGTGAATACGGTTCAGGCGCTGATTCAGGGCCTGTAACGGATATACGTGCGCCGCGTTGATATGGATGCGGTCAGTTGCAGAATGCTGCTGGAGCATTAACCGATCGTTATCTGCTGGAGGGGTGTTGCGAGGGTGTCTTGGTACCGAGGCGTCCCCATCGCGGGCAAGCCCGCTCCCACAGTTCTGGTGTATACCAATCCAGTGTGGGAGCGGGCTTGCCCGCGATGGGGCCATTACAGCCACCATCAATCTTGCTATCAGTCGGTCTCGATCCGCGAATGCTTGCGGGTGTCTTTCATGGTCACATAGACCAGCAACGACACGGCAATACAGGCAGTGACATACCAGTAGTAGCCGGTTTCCATGCCGATGCTCTTGAACCACAGTGCGATGTATTCAGCGGTACCGCCGAAGATCGACACGGTCAGTGCATACGGCAAACCAACGCCCAGGGCACGGATCTCGGTCGGGAACAGTTCGGCTTTCACCACGGCGTTGATCGAGGTGTAGCCGCTGACGATGATCAGCGCCGCCATGATCAGGAAGAACGCGCCCCACCAAGTGGTGATGGTGTGGAGGGTGGTGAGGATCGGCACGGTGAATAACGTCCCCAGAACGCCGAAGGCAATCAGGATTGGCCGACGACCGATCTTGTCCGACAGCCCGCCCACCAGCGGTTGCAGGCACATGAACAGGAACAGCGTGGCGGCAGAAATGGTGGTGGAGTCGGAGATGCTCATGCCGACGGTGTTCACCAGGTATTTCTGCATGTACGTGGTGTAGGTGTAGAACGCCAAGGTGCCGCCCATGGTCAGGCCGACCACGGTCATCAGTTCCTTTGGATGGCGCATCAAGGTGCGCATTGCGCTCTCCTTGGCCTTGGCTTTCTTGGTGAACGACTCGGTTTCTTCCATGCCACGACGCAGGTAGAGCGCGACCACGGCACACAGTGCGCCGATGGCGAACGGGATACGCCAGCCCCAGGCATACAATTCTTCGGTGGTCAGCACGTTTTGCAGCACGATCAGCACGCCCAGCGCGATGAGCTGGCCGGAGATCAGGGTTACATACTGGAAACTGGAGAAGAAGCCGCGACGTTCCTTGGTCGCCATCTCGCTGAGGTACGTCGCCGAGGTGCCGTATTCGCCACCGACCGACAGGCCTTGCAGCAAACGCGCGAACACCAGCAGGATCGGCGCGCCGATGCCGATGGTTTCATAACCGGGGCTGAGGGCGATCAGCAGGGAGCCGAAGCACATCAGGTACACCGACGCCATCAACGCCTTTTTGCGTCCGACTTTGTCGGCATACAGGCCCATCAGCCAGCCGCCGATCGGACGCATCAGGAAGCCCACGGCGAAGATCGCAGCGGTGTTCAGCAGTTGTGCGGTGGTGTCGCCTTTAGGGAAAAAGGCCTTGGCGAAGTACAGGGAGAAGGCGGCATAGACGTACCAGTCATACCATTCGACCATGTTGCCGACCGAGCCACTGAAGATCGATTTGATGCGGCTGGACGTGGTTCTTGCTTTGGCCGGCACGGCAGCCGACCCAAGCGGCAGGGTATTGGAGTTATCCATTGAAGGATCCTTCGTTTAATTGTTTTTGTGGAGCGCGTTCAAACGCAGCCTGCCTGGGCTATAGCAGGAGCTGTGCCAATCGAAGGAGGGCCGGTTTAGAGGGGGGTTGCGGGTTTTGTGAGCGGAAAACCGCTCATTGATCTCGGGCAGGCAAGCGGATTTTCGCGCATATCCGAGATCCTGTAGGAGCGAAGCTTGCCCGCGAAGGGGCCATCACTGACGCTAAAAGCTTCGCGGGCAAGCCTCGCTCCTGCAGGTTTTGCGTCGGCCGTTAGAGGAACATCTCGCGTGTCAGACCATGCCGCTGCAGCTTTTCATTAAAGGTCCGGCGCGGCAGTTGTAGCTCTTCGAGCACCGCCTTCACATCGCCTTTATGCCGGGTCAACGCCGCGCGCAAGCAGTGGGCTTCAAACGCTTCCTGCTGGGCCGCCAGCGACTGCCCGGGATCAATGCCCGCCGGTACAGGCTCGCCCAGCCCCAACACCTGACGCTCGGCGACGTTCGCCAGTTCGCGCACATTGCCCGGCCAGTCGTGGCTCAGCAAATGGCTCAACTGCGGGCCGCTCAACGGCGGGAACGTGCGGCCCAAACGCTCGGCGGCATTCTGCGCAAACGTCTCGAACAACAACGGAATGTCTTCGCGACGCTCGCGCAACGGTGGCAGGCGCAACTCCGCCACGTTCAACCGATACGCCAGATCCTCGCGAAATCGCCCGGCCCGCGCTTCATCAAGCAGATCCGGTTTGGTCGCGGCAATGATCCGCAAATCCACGCGAATGCTCTGATTCGACCCCAACCGCTCCAGCTTCTGCTCCTGCAACACCCGCAACAATTTCACCTGCTGGGCCAGGGGCATGCTTTCGATTTCATCGAGAAACAGCGTGCCGCCATCGGCGTATTCAAGCTTGCCGATGCGCTTGCCCGAAGCGCCGGTGAATGCACCGCTCTCGTGGCCGAACAGTTCGGCCTCGAACAACTGCTCGGGGATCGCCGCGCAGTTCAATGCCACAAACGGCTTGTCGGCGCGGGGTCCGAAATCATGCAGACAACGGGCAACCAGTTCCTTGCCGCTGCCGGTTTCACCACGGATCAGCACGTTGACCGGCAACGTCGCCAAATCCAGCACCTGCCGGCGCAACGTCTGCAAGCCACGGGACACACCCAACAGCGTTGCATCGAGTTTGCTGCGGTTATCGGCCTGCTCGTGCAGTGCCCGGTTTTCCAGCACCAGCTGGCGTTTTTCCAGCGCTCGGCGCAGGCTGCCCAACAGGGTTTCGGGGCTGAAAGGCTTTTCGAGGAAGTCGTAGGCGCCATCGCGCATGGCGTCGACGGCCATCGGCACATCGCCGTGGCCGGTCAGCAGGATCACCGGCAGGTCGGGATCGCGACGCTGAACTTCGCTCAGCAACTCCAGGCCGGTCATGCCGGGCATGCGCACGTCGCTGAGAATCACTCCGGGGAAATGCCCGGGCAACTGCGCCAGGCATTCATCGGCGCGGCTGAACAACTGCACGTCGAAACCCGACAGGCTCAGCCATTGTTCGACGGCGCTGCGGATGCTGCTTTCGTCGTCGACCACCATCACTGAATTCAGCATGGGCCATGAGCCTCCAGATCGATCGGCAGGGTGAGGGTAAACGCCGCGCCGTTGCCCTGATTTTCCACACTCAGGCGACCGCCCGATTCGTGAACAATGGCGAACGATACCGCCAGCCCGATGCCCAGGCCATCACCCACCGGTTTGGTGGTGAAAAACGGATCGAACACCTTCGACAGATTTTCTTCGGCAATACCGCCGCCGTTATCGGCAACGGTCAGGCGCCACAGTTGTTCGTCGGCTTCGAGACGGATCTCCAGGCGTTTGCAGGCTTTATCGTGCATCGCATCAAGGGCGTTGCGCAGCAGATTGATCAGCACCTGTTCCAGACGAATTGCGTCGCCACGCACCCAGGCGGGGCGCGTCAGGTGCAGCACCGTGCTGACCTGTTCGTCGCGCAGCCGGGTGTCGAGCAACTGCAATGATTGGTCCACCACCGCCGCGAGGTCCAGGCGTTCACGCAAACCGCTGGGGCTTTTGCGGGCAAAGGTTTTCAGGTGGCCGGTGAGGGCGGCCATGCGCGTCAGCATGTCATCCACCGGTTTGAGCGCCTTGTAGGCGTCGTCGACCCGGCCGTGATCGAGCAGCAGCCGCAGCGTCGCAAGCTGCATGCGCTGGGCGGTCAGCGGCTGGTTGATTTCGTGAGCCAGCGCGGCAGACATCTGCCCAAGCGCGGCGAGCTTGGCTGATTGCACCAGACCGTCCTGGGCCGTGCGCAAGTCGCGGGTGCGTTCTTCCACCAGTTGTTCGAGCTCTTCGCGGCTGCGCTGGCGCATTTTCGCCAGGCGCCAGCGCTGGTTGAGAAACAGCAGCAGGAACACCAGCGTCAGCCACACACCGGCAGCGGCCAGCGCGGCATTGCGAGTGTCTTCGAACGCCACTTGCGGGCGGCGCAACAGGTGCAGCGTCCAGCCTTCGGCGCTTAGCGGCAGGGATTCCCACAGGTAATCGGCCTTGCCGTCAGGGCCATCGACCCGCGCCAGGTCACTGTTGTCGTCGAAACGTCGCAGCGACTGATAGTCCAGCAGCGTCAGCGGCTGCTTGTCGTATTGGCGGGTGACCTTGAGTTCGGCGTGATCGCTGTCGTTCAGCGGTTTCAACAGGCGATAGCGCCAGCCCGGCTGGTTGGCGATGAAGATGATCCCGCGGGCATCGCTGACCAGCAGCGTGTCGCTGCCCTGGCGCCATTCGCGTTCAAGCTCGGGAAATTCGAGTTTCACCACCATCGCGCCGAGAAACTGGCCATCGTCATTGGTGACGGCGCTGGAGAGGAAGTAACCCGGAATCCCGCTGGTCACTCCCACGGCGTAAAACCGCCCGGTGCCTTGGGTGCGGGTCTGGCTGAAATAGGGGCGAAAGCCGTAGTTGTGGCCGACGTAACTGCTGGGCAAGCGCCAGTTGCTCGCGGCCACGGCGAGGCCGGTGTGATCGAGCAATTCGAGGGTTGAGGACTCGGCGGCGCCGTTGATCTTTTCCAGTTTGCGGTTCAGTGAATCCTGCTGTTCGGGCGTCACCGGGCCGTTGAGCGCCGAGCGCAATTGCGGGTCCAGCGCCAGCACGGCGGGCAGGGCGCGGTAGCGTTCAATCAAGGTGTGCAGCGATGTGGCGTACAGCGCCAATTGCTGATTGGCGCGGGCCGCATCTTCCACCAGGGCCTGGCGCTCGGCGTGACGCATGGCCAGGGTGGCCGCGATGGCGGTGCCGGCCAGGATGAGCAAGGTGTACAGCGTCAGGCGCAGTGGGCGGGAAGACTCGAACATGCGGGACATAACACAATGATTACAGGGGGCCGCACCATAACATGTCCCCTTGTAGGAGCGAGCTTGCTCGCGAAGGTGTGTCAGCTAAACAGGTGTCGACTGACACTCCATCGCGAGCGAGCTCGCTCCTACAGGGTATAGGTGGCAATAAAAAAGGCGACAGGAGAATTCCCCTGTCGCCTTTGCTGGATGGATCGAAGCGCTTACTGCACTTCTACCGCCAGGCTTTCACTGATCTTTTTCTGCCAGATGGCAGGACCGGTGATGTGGACCGACTCGCCTTTGCTGTCGACTGCGACAGTGACTGGCATGTCCTTGACGTCGAACTCGTAGATCGCTTCCATGCCCAGTTCGGCGAAAGCCACCACGCGGGATTTCTTGATGGCTTGTGCCACCAGGTAAGCCGCGCCGCCGACAGCCATCAGGTACACGGCTTTGTGGTCCTTGATCGCTTCGATCGCGGTCGGGCCGCGCTCGGATTTGCCGATCATGCCCAACAGGCCGGTTTGCTCGAGGATCTGACGAGTGAACTTGTCCATCCGCGTCGCGGTGGTCGGACCGGCAGGGCCCACCACTTCTTCGCGCACCGGATCAACCGGGCCGACGTAGTAGATGAATCGACCGTTGAGGTCCACCGGCAAGGTTTCACCCTTGTTCAGCATCTCGACCATGCGCTTGTGCGCCGCGTCGCGACCGGTGAGCATCTTGCCGTTGAGCAGGACGGTTTCGCCCGGCTTCCAGCTCTGCACATCTTCCGGGGTCAGGGTGTCGAGGTTGACACGGCGAGCCGACGGACCGGCTTCCCAGACGATTTCCGGGTAGGCGTCCAGCGGTGGCGCTTCCAGCGAGGCCGGGCCGGAACCGTCGAGCACGAAGTGCGCGTGACGGGTGGCGGCGCAGTTCGGGATCATGCACACCGGCAACGAAGCGGCGTGGGTCGGGTAATCCATGATCTTCACGTCGAGCACGGTGGTCAGGCCACCCAGGCCCTGGGCGCCGATGCCCAGTTGGTTGACCTTCTCGAACAGCTCCAGGCGCATCTCTTCGATACGATTGGACGGGCCGCGCTTTTTCAGCTCGTGGATGTCGATGGATTCCATCAACACTTCCTTGGCCATGACCGCCGCTTTCTCGGCGGTGCCGCCGATGCCGATGCCAAGCATGCCCGGTGGGCACCAGCCGGCGCCCATGGTCGGAACGGTCTTCAACACCCAGTCGACGATCGAGTCGGACGGGTTGAGCATGGCCATCTTCGACTTGTTCTCGGAACCGCCGCCCTTGGCTGCCACGTCCACTTCCACGGTGTTACCCGGAACGATGGAGTAGTGGATAACGGCCGGGGTGTTGTCCTTGGTGTTCTTGCGAGCGCCCGCCGGGTCGGCGAGGATCGAGGCACGCAGGACGTTTTCCGGCAGGTTGTAAGCCCGGCGCACGCCTTCGTTGATCATGTCGTCCAGGCCCATGGTGGCGCCATCCCAACGCACGTCCATGCCCACACGGACGAACACCGTCACGATGCCGGTGTCCTGGCAGATCGGGCGGTGGCCGGTGGCGCACATGCGCGAGTTGATCAGGATCTGCGCCATCGAATCGCGGGCTGCCGGCGATTCTTCACGCAGGTAGGCCTCGTGCATCGCCTGGATGAAGTCAACGGGGTGGTAATAGGAAATGAACTGCAGGGCGTCGGCAACGCTCTGAATCAGGTCGTCTTGCTTGATCACGGTCATGAGTCGCGCTCCTCTAAAAGACGGGAACATTCTATGGGGCAGCTTCAAGCCATAAGCTGCAAGCGGCAAGCTGAAGCAGTACGCGGTCTGCTCTGAACTTGCCGCTTGAAGCTTGAGGCTTGAAGCTGACCCTCAGGGTCACAAGGCACGCCGGGCATGCTGGCGCGACGCTAAAAAGGCGCGGCAGTATAACGCGCCTCGGTGCCGTAAACACCCGCTGGCAGTCAATCGTTGGTCGCATATGCCGGCGACGCCGATGAAACCTGTGGGAGCGGGCTTGCCCGCGATGGCGGTCCAGCATTCGACATAAAGGGTGAAGGTGATGGCCCCATCGCGGGCAAGCCCGCTCCCACAGGTTTATGTGAAAATTTGCGGAAATCCGGGTCATGGTTGTGCCGGCAGTTTTTTCGCCCTGAAAATTGAATGGTCATTTATCGGTCGCGCCACTAAAGTGGCATCCGGCCTGTAGAGTAGGACACTCTGACGGTCTCCTTTCGCACGGTGAGTCAACGATTGACCCATAACGCTATCCAGCGCCTTTTGCTCAAACGCTTTGCCCTCGCAGCCGGCACCTACGCCCTGGCCTTGCTGCTACTGTGGCTGGCGTTTTTTACCGGGCATTACGATCAACCGCTGGCCAGCGTGGCCGTCGGCAGTGCACTGGTCGTCATCAGCCAGGGCGCCTTGTTTGTCGTGTTTTACAGCGGCTGCAATTTACGTTTTTCCGACCCCAGCCTGACCGAAGTCCAGGTGTTGCTGGGCCTGGGCTGGCAAACCTGGCTGATCGCCAACCTCGACGAGGCCCGTGGCGCGTTTCTGGTGTTCTACGTGCTGATTCTGCTGTTCGGCCTGTTCCACCTGTCGCGCCGGGCCTTCCTGCGTTGTGCATTGCTGGTGTTCTTCAGTTTCAGCGCGATCACGCTGTGGGAGGGCTACCACTTCCAGTTGCTCGACCCGGCGCTGGCGGCGTTGCAGGCGTGCGTGCTGTTCATCGTGCTGGTCTGGCTGGAGCTGTATGCCCGTTACGTCCAGGCTTCGCGACAACGCATGCGGCAGCGGCGTTTTGCTTTGCAGGCGCACCAGGACACGTTGCGCGGCATGATGCGCCAGCTCGAAGACCTGGTCGCCACCGACGAGCTGACCGGGCTGTTCAATCGCCGGCATTTCCTGCGCCTGGCCTCCCGCGAGCTCAACGCCATGGACGCCGATGTAGTGCACGGCCTGGCGCTGATCGACCTCGACCATTTCAAGCGCATCAACGATGTGCACGGCCATGCCGCCGGCGATCAGGTGCTGCAAGCCTTTGCCGCCGTGGCCACCGCTTGCTTGCGCGAAGGTGATGTTCTGGCCCGCTACGGCGGTGAAGAGTTCGTGGTGCTGTTGCCCGACTGCAACGCCGAACGCCTGACTTCGTGCTGCGAGCGGCTGCGCATTGCCTTCACCGATGTCGAGCTGATCGGCCTGGATGTCAACCATCTCAGTCTGTCGGCGGGCATGACGTTGCTGGAGTTGGGCGACGACCTCGACGACGCCTTGCAGCGGGCTGATCAGGCGCTCTATCGGGCCAAGCGTGACGGCCGCAATCGTTGCGCGGCGGCGTGGGAGAACGTCGATGCCTGAGCTGCGCGTCGGCGAGCGCCAATGGTCGGTGGCGGCGGGCAGCAACCTGCTCGATGCACTGAATCAGAATGGCGTATCGGTGCCTTACAGTTGTCGCGCCGGCAGTTGCCATGCGTGCCTGGTGCAGTGTGTGCAAGGGCTGCCAAACGACAGCCGTCCCGATGCCTTGAGCGCTGAACAGCGTCAGCAAGGTTGGCGCCTGGCGTGCCAGTGCCAGGTGGTCGAGGATTTGCAGATTCACACCTTCGACCCGCAACAGGACGGTCGCCCGGCCGAGGTGGCGGCGGTCGATTGGCTGAGCGCCAGCGTGTTGCGTTTGCGCCTGGCCCCGCAGCGTCCGTTGCGCTACAGCGCCGGGCAACATCTGGTGTTGTGGGCGGGCCTCGTGGCCCGGCCGTATTCCCTGGCCAGCCTGCCGGACGACGACCGATTTCTGGAATTCCATCTCGATTGTCGCCAATCGGGAGCGTTCAGCGATGCTGCCCGGCACTTCAAGATCGGCGATGCGATCCGCCTCGGCGAGTTGCGCGGCGGCGCCCTGCATTACGACGCGGACTGGCACACCCGACCACTCTGGCTCATGGCCGCCGGTACTGGATTGGGGCCGTTGTTCGGCGTCCTGCGCGAAGCACTGCGCCAGGATCACCAAGGCGCTATCCGCGTGATTCACCTGGCCCATGATGCCGAGGAGCATTACCTGGCCAAACCCCTGCAAGCCATGGCCGCGAGCCGCCCCAACCTGAGCATTGAGCTGTGGACGCCGGCCGAGTTGCCAGACGCTTTGGCACAACTGCGGCTTGTTTCCCGGCAAACCCAAGCCTTACTCTGCGGGGCCCCCGACAGCGTCGACGCCTTTGCCCGGCGCCTGTACCTGGCGGGACTGCCGCGCAATCAACTGCTGGCCGATGTCTTCCTGCCTCGCGGTTGAGCGCTGAAACCGCTGTTGTGGCGAGCGAGCTTGCTCGCGCTTGAGTGCGCAGCGCTCACACGTTTTTGGGGCCGCTGCGCAGCCTGGCGCGAGCAAGCTCGCTCGCCACAATGAAGTCTTCTGACCTCGCTGAGACCTGCCATGACCGATGCCATCACTGTTGAGCGCGAACGGGGCCTGCTGACCCTGCGCCTGAACCGCCCCGACAAGAAAAACGCCCTGACCCGCGCCATGTACAGCCATCTGGCTGAAGCGTTGAAGCAGGCGGATACCGATTCTGAAATCAACGCGGTGCTGATCACCGGTTCAAGCGAGTGCTTCACCGCGGGCAACGACATCGCCGATTTCCTTCAACAACCACCGAGCGACCTCGACAGCCCGGTGTTTCAGTTCATGCTGACGCTGCTTGAATGCCGCAAACCGGTGATCGCCGCCGTGGCCGGTGCCGCGGTGGGCATTGGCACGACGCTGCTGCTGCATTGCGATCTGGTGTATGTCAGCACGGACGCGCGCCTACGCATGCCGTTCGTCAACCTTGGGCTCTGCCCGGAGTTCGGTTCCAGCCTGATCCTGCCGCGTTTGCTCGGCCACGCCAAAGCGGCGGAACTGTTGCTGCTCGGCGAAGGTTTCAGTGGTGAACAGGCGGCCGCGTGGGGCATCGCGACCGAAGCGTTGAGCAGTGGTGAAGCGGCGTTGGCCAAGGCGCGGGAGATGGCGTTGCGGTTCGAGACGCTGCCGGCGGAGGCGGTGCGCATCAGCAAACAATTGATGAAAGCCCCGGACCGCGAGCCGCTGCGCAAGGCCATTGAAGAAGAGGCTGCACTGTTCACCCAGCGGCTGCGTTCTCCGGAAGCGGTGGCGGCGTTGACCGGGTTCATCAAGCGGCACTGAATTTTCGCTGACCGTACCGGCCCCATCGCCAGCAGGCTGGCTCCCACAAGGGACAGTGTTCCCACTATTCCAATGTGGGAGCTAGCCTGCTGGCGACAGGGTTGGATCAGGCAACAGGTTTTCTGGATTCAGAATGAAAAAAGCCCCGCCATTCACAGGGCGGGGCTTTTGTTTTCAGCGGTCGATCACTCAGACCATCGGGTCGCCAACGTGCAGGATTTTCATCCCGTTGGTGCCGCCGGTGGTGTGGTAGCTGTCACCCTTGGTCAGGATGACCCAGTCGCCTTTCTCAACCACGCCGCGCTTGACCAGCTCGTCGATAGCCTTCTGGCTGACTTCGTTCGGTGCCAACGAAGCCGGGTCGAACGGGATGGTGTACACGCCACGGAACATCGCCGCACGAGCCTGGGCTTCGCGGTGTGGCGTGAACGCGTAGATCGGCACCGAGGAACGGATGCGCGACATGATCAGCGGGGTGTAGCCACTTTCGGTCAGGGCGATAATCGCCTTCACGCCCGGGAAGTGGTTGGCGGTGTACATGGTCGCCAGTGCAATGCTCTCGTCGCAGCGCTGGAATTCCTTGCCGATGCGGTGGCTGGAGGTCTTGCTGGTCGGGTGCTTTTCAGCGCCGATGCAGATACGCGCCATGGCTTGCACAGCTTCCAGCGGGTACAGGCCGGCAGCACTTTCAGCCGAAAGCATCACGGCGTCGGTGTAGTCGAGCACGGCGTTGGCCACGTCGGACACTTCGGCGCGGGTCGGCATCGGGTTCTGGATCATCGACTCCATCATCTGGGTCGCGACGATCACCGCCTTGTTGTGGCGGCGTGCGTGCAGAATGATTTTCTTCTGAATGCCCACCAGCTCGGCGTCGCCGATTTCCACACCGAGGTCACCACGGGCAACCATCACCGCGTCGGAGGCCTTGATCAGGCCGTCGAGGGTTTCGTCGTCGGCCACGGCTTCGGCACGTTCGATCTTCGCCACCAGCCAGGCAGTACCGCCGGCTTCGTCGCGCAGTTGACGGGCGTATTCCATGTCGGCGGCATCACGCGGGAAGGATACCGCGAGGTAATCGACTTCCATTTCAGCAGCGAGCTTGATGTCGGCCTTGTCTTTCTCGGTCAGGGCCGGTGCAGTCAGGCCGCCACCGCGACGGTTGATGCCTTTATGGTCCGACAGCGGACCGCCGATCAGTACGGTGCAATGCAGTTCGGTGGCCGTGGCGGTATCGACGCGCATCACCACGCGGCCGTCGTCGAGCAGCAGCTCGTCGCCCACGCCGCAGTCTTTGACCAGGTCCGGGTAGTCGATGCCGACCACTTGCTGGTTGCCTTCGGTCAGAGGATGGCTGGTGGAGAAGGTGAATTGATCACCGATCTTCAGCTCGATCTTCTTGCTGGCGAATTTGGCGATACGGATTTTCGGGCCTTGCAGGTCACCCAGCAGGGCAACGAAGCGGCCGTGCTTGGCAGCCAGGTCACGCACCAGCTTCGCGCGAGCCTTGTGCTCGTCGGGGGTGCCGTGGGAGAAGTTCAGGCGGGCGACGTCCAGGCCAGCCAGAATCAGCTGTTCGAGAACTTCCGGCGAGTTACTGGCCGGGCCAAGGGTAGCGACGATTTTGGTGCGACGGACGGACATGCATAGACTCCTGAGTTCAAGCGCTGAGTGAGGCTACTATGGTCCGAAGTTGTAGTCATTGTTCGTTTGCACTACTTATTCGTTGTTTGTTTGAAACGCGCGACTTTCGTTTTACAAGCGTCCTGAAGATTTCCGCCAACGGGTCGATACAGAGCTCAAGACAGGAGATCCCCCCCATGCGATTCGTGCTCATTGCCGCCCTTGCCCTCAGTGTCACGGGCTGCACCCGTTTCTCGATGAACCATCATTTGAACAATGCCTACAGCGCTTACGATCGAGGCAATTGCGAGCAGGTGACACTCGAACTGTCCAAAGTCGAACGCGCCAGCCGTGCGCGGCCTTATGTATGGCCGGAAGTGTCGATGTTGCGCGGTTTGTGCCTGGAACGGCAGAAGCTGTTTGTCGATGCGGCCCAGACGTATCAATTCATCATCGCGTCGTACCCGCAAAGCGAATACGCCTATCGTGCCCGTGCGCGCCTGGAGACGCTGCAGAGCCTGGGTCATTACCCGTTACGTTCCGCCGCTGTCGTGCGCCCGACCCGGTTTTGACTGCTGTTCTCATTCATTCGCTGGCCGACCGGCGGGGGTGAGCTATAGTCGAATAAATCGTTTTTAGAGCATTGTTTCTAAACCGACGTAATACCTGAGACTGGCAGAAGTCAGCGACGGCGGTTTGTTGGACTGTCGCACCGGGATCGGGGAGAGCGGCCCGCATCGTTGATGCAGGCTCGTTCCGAAGCATTAGTGCGGTCCTGCTTAAGGGCCTTGCGTAGCGAATTCAGCATGTTTACCGACCGCCGGATCGAGCGGCATCAACTGCCGTATTTTCTGAAAGTGTTCAACAGCGTCACCGATAAACCGATTGGTTATCTGGGCAACGTTTCCGAGCACGGATTGATGCTCATCAGCCAGTTGCCGATGATGATCGGCGCCGATTTCGATTTGCGCCTGAAAATCCCGGCCAGCGACGGCATCCTGCAGGTCATCGATCTGCGGGCGTGTTGCCTGTGGTGCCATGAAGACGCAACCCCCAACCACTATGACGCCGGCTTCAGCCTGCAACAGGCGCCCCCGGAATATGGTCAATTGGTGGATGCGCTGAAGCAGTACTTCAGTTTTCAGCCGTTGCCTGCGTCTGCCTGAGATCAGCGGTGCCTTGACGATCGCCTTCGCGAGCAAGTCCCACATTTGATCGATGTTGAGCACAAAATTTATGTACGCAGTAGATCCAATGTGGGGGCGGGCTTGCTCGCGAAGGCGTCATTTCAAACAACGCTAACCCGGACAGTCTAAAACACCCCGGCCTTTTTCCATTCCAGATAACGCGTGACCAGCGTGGCGCCCAGTTCGCGGGTGGTGGCATCCAGCACGGCCACGCCATGCGCATTCAATCGCTCGTGCAGTTCGGCCCGTGCATTCAAGTAATCCACCGTCCCGCAATAAGTCAGCGCCTCAGGCAGCGTTTGCACCGGGGTCTGGCGTAGCCGGTCGAGCACCTCTTCGCGCAGGCTGGCCACCAGCACCCGATGTTGCTTGCTCAGGCGTTTAACGGCGGTGAGCAGTTCATCGTCGTCTTCGTCCCGCAGGTTGGTCACCAGCACCACCAGGGCCCGGCGTTTCTGTCGCGCCAGCAGTTGGGTGGTTGCCGCCTGATAGTCGGCGCTGCGCTGGGTGCTTTTCAGGTCATAGACCGTGTTGAGCAATACATTGAGTTGCCCGGTGCCTTTTACCGGGGCGAGGTAGCGCGGTTGCTCGACTGCAAAGGTGCTCAAGCCGACGGCATCACCCTGGCGCAAGGCGATATAGCTGAGCAGCAGGCAGGCATTCAGCGCGTGATCGAAATGCGCCAGCTCACTGTCCTGACTGCGCATGTGCCGGCCGCAGTCGAGCATGAAAACGATCTGCTGGTCGCGCTCGTCCTGATATTCCCGGGCAATGGGGGTGCGCTGGCGAGCGGTGGCTTTCCAGTCGATCTGGCGCAGGCTGTCGCCCTCGCGAAATTCCCGTAGCTGATGAAACTCCAGGCCCAGGCCACGTCGCTGTTGCTGGCGCACGCCGAGTTGGTTGAGCCAATTGTCTACGGCCAGCAGCTGTCCGCCATAGAGGCGGGCGAAGTCGGGGTAGACGCGGGTGTGGTCGGTCACGTTTGACAGACGTTTGTCGGACCACAGGCCTAATGGGCTCGGCAAACTGATTTCACAGCACTCGAAGCTGAAGTGGCCGCGCTTGAGCGGGCGCAGGCGATAGTTGATCAGGCTGCGCTGACCGGGCTGAAGCTCGACCGACAGTGGCAGGTTTTCGAAGCTCAGACCCTCCGGCACATGGTCGAAGACCTCAATGTTCAGTGGCTGCTGGAAATCATGTTCAACCTCCAGCCGCACGTCGCTCCAGCGACCGAGCGCCAGGCTGCCCGGCATCTGTCGGTGTACGCGGGGAGAGGGCAGGCGTTTGAGGCGAATGGCGTCAAGTATCGCCAACGCGAGCAGCGCCAGTAGTAATCCCCAGTTGATCGACATCAGGCTCGGTGGAAGCGCGATGTCCAGTGCCCTTAATGTGCCCGACACGATGCCGATGGCCAGCAGCGTGGCTAACCAGATCAGCAGCAGGCGTGACGGTTTCACAGGCGCGGCGCCGGCACTTGATCGAGCAGTTGGCGCAGAACGTGATCGACTTCCAGCCCTTCGATATCCAGCTCCGGCGCAATGCGCACACGATGGCGCAGCACCGCCAATGCGCAGCCTTTGATGTCATCCGGAATCACGAATTCACCACCGCGCAACAAAGCACGTGCCCGGGCGCAGCGCACCAGGGCGATGGAGGCCCGAGGCCCGGCGCCAAGGGTCAGGCCTGGCCAGCTGCGAGTGGTGCGGGCCAGGCGCACGGCGTAATCGAGCACTTGGTCGTCCAGCGGCAAATCGCTGGCGATGCGTTGCAGGGCCAGCACATCCTTGGCCTGCAATACCGTGCGCAGCGGTTGAACATCGAGCATGTCGGCCCTGGTCGAGCGGCTGACCTGACGCACCATGTCCACCTCCTGATCCGCATCGGGGTAGTCCATGCGGACCTTGAGCATGAAGCGGTCGAGTTCGGCTTCCGGCAGCGGGTAAGTGCCTTCCTGTTCAATCGGGTTTTGCGTGGCGAGCACCATGAACGGTTGCACGATCGGCAAGGCGCGGCCTTCGAGGGTGACCTGGCGTTCCTGCATGGCTTCGAGCAGGGCGGCCTGGGTCTTTGCGGGGGCGCGGTTGATTTCGTCGGCCAGCAACAGGTTGGTGAACAGCGGACCTTTGCGCAGTTTGAATTGCTCGGTCTGCAAGTCGTACACCGCATGGCCGGTGACGTCGCTGGGCATCAGGTCCGGGGTGAACTGGATGCGCGCGAACTCGCCGCCGAAGCAACGCGCCAAGGCTCGAACCAGCAACGTCTTGCCCAGTCCCGGGACGCCTTCGAGCAGCACGTGCCCCCCGGCGATCAGTGCCGTAAGGACATCGTCGATAACCGAGTCCTGGCCGATCAAGGCTTTTTGCAATTCGAGGCGCACGGCCTGGGCCAATTGACTGGCGCGCTGGCGTTGCTGCACGGCGTGACTCGGTGCGCCGGGCTCGATCTGTTGACTCATAAGGCGTTCCTCAAGGTTTGCAGGTGGGCGACCAGACGGCTGAATTCAACGCTGGAAAGCCGCTGCTTCGGTCGCGGGCTCATGGCCTGGCTGATGGCACGTGTGGGTTGGCCGGTCAGGCGTGCGAGCACCAACCATTGTTCGGCAACGCCGAGTTGTTCAAAACCGGGATGACGGTGCCGCACGCGGCGCAGGATGTCTTGTTGCAAGGCGTGCAGCAGGTTGCCCTGGCCCTTGCGGCGCAACATGAAATCGGCGCTGGCGCGCAGGTGTTCCTGAAGTTGCCGGCGCGCCCTTTGGGCCGGTTCCTGCACAGGGCCGTGGCGCACGCCGACACGCCAAAACCCAAGACCGATCAGGGCGACAAGTGCGATCAACGCCTGGGGGAAATAGCGCAGCAGCAACGTCAGCAGGCTGTCGTAATGGCTGTTGAACAGCAGGGTGACCTTGGTGTCGGCGGTCAGGTACCAGAGCAGCCAGGCGTTGTCGTATTGGTCGATCGCCGGGGTTTTCCACAGGTCGGCGTCGGTCACCACGATGATCGAGCCGAGCCCGTGGTTCAGCTGCATCATGTGCGTGGCCTTGCCGCTGTTGGCCCAGGCCTGGGCCAGGTTTTTCGGGTCTTCAAGATGGAACGCGGTGTCGAAGCTGGCGTAGGCCGGCGCGAGTTCATCTTCAAGGTACAGCTTGGTCAGTTTCGGGTAGGGATCATCGAGGATGTCGGGCGGCGGGTCCCGCAGGTCTTTGCTCAACGACTGGTGCAACTGCACCCGGTCGAGCAGCAAATCGTTACTCTGGCCGGTCTTTTCATCCCACAGCGATTGGGCGACAAACAAAACCCGCCCGCCCGCACGAGTCCAGTTCATCACCTGATCAATCTGCCGTGGTGTCATGTTGTAGCGGTCCCCGAGCAACAACAGACTGTGTTGATGCGGCTCCAGGGTCGGCAGGATATCCAGGCTGTTGGCATGGCTGACGTCCAGGCCCTGTTTGCGTAGAAAGTGCTCGGCGGCCAGATAAGGATTGGCCTGGGCTTCGGGGGCGGGGCCGTGATCGACTTCTGCCTGATAAGGCGTGGCGTTGAGGTACAGATAAACACTCAACGCGCCCAACAGCACGGCGATGAACACGCCGGCCGCCTGCCACCTCTGCCGGTTCATCGGACGGCTCCCGAGCCGAACAAGGCACGCCAGCCGTCACAGAGTTCCTGTTGCAGATGCGCGGGTGGCAGACGATGCCCGTAGGCCATGTTCTGCCAGTGCCCGGTCAGGTTCTTGCTGAACGCCAGCAAGGCCGGTTGCTGCAATTGCTCGACGCGCGCCAGCACCTGGCCTTCGGTGTCGGCGGCTTTCAGCGCAATATTGAAGTCATGCAACAAGTGGCTGAGCAGGGCACGATAGAGCAACCCGAGCGCCTCGCGAGGGTTGGACTGCCAGAGGCGTTCGGCGCTGGCGGCGATGTCGGCGGGCAGGGTTTCGCGATTGAGGTCCAGGCCAAAAGCCTGCTGCGGCAACGGTCGGGAAATTGTGCGGTTCAGGACGGGTCGACGGCTGACAAAGGCCTGCAACCAGTCACGGTAATACCAGAACAACAGTCCAATGGCCGCGATCACGGTCCCCCACAACATGGCCTCGATCAGCGTGGCCAATGTGCCGAAGTGTTGGCTGTTCAACAGCTTGAACAGTGCCTTCAGCCAATCGGGCGTTTCGCTTTCGCCTGCTCCTTCGGCGGCCGACTGTTCTTCACCAAAACGATAGCGCGTGACCGTTTCCTTGTTCTTGAACGGCGGCTGGTCGACGATTGCCTTGATGCTGTCCCGGGACGCCTGGCTGGTCAGTGGCTGGTCCAGCAGGCGCGGGCTGTCGGGTGAAATGACCGGCTCGGCGGCCCAGGCGGTTGGCGCCGTGGGCGTCAGCAGGAACACTGCCAGCAGCAGGGCCAGACCGGCACCGCTCAAGCGTTGGCGCAGGCGGCGGAACACCAGTTCGATATCCCAGGCTTCCAGCACCGTCCGGCGGTTCAGGTAAAGGCTGAAGCCGCAGGCCACGTAAATCGGTTCCCATACCACCAGCACCAGTGCGTAGAAGGCGTTGGTCAGGTGTTCCAGCCAGCGCCAGTCTTGTGTGGCGGCGGTGATCAGGGTCTGCCAGCTCCAGTCGAGTTCGACCTGTTGCGGCAAGAGCAAATAGAACAGCACCATCAAACCAATCCACAACGCGCTTTCCAGGTGCACGCCGATGATCGTCAGCCATCGCGAGGCACCGGCGTCACGCTGCAACAACACCTGCAAACGCTGTTGACGTGCCTCGCCACTCAGGCCTTCGAGCTGCACCACTGGCATCAGGAAACTGCGGCTCGGGCTCAATCGTCGCCAGGTCAGGCTGGCCAACAATTGCGGCCTGAGCAGCCGCGGCCATTCAAGCAACGCCTGTTTCAATGTGGGCGTTTCACCGAACATGGCTTTGGACAGGATGTACAGCGGCAGGCGGTCGAACGCCGGTTTCAGCCACCAGAAGATAAACACCGCGAGGGACGGTGAATCCCACAGCATCACGCTGAGCAGGGCGAAAACCGGCAAGGTCACGGTGGCCCAACTGGTCATCAACAGGCGTCGGTGCCGCTGGCTCAGCAGCACGCCCAGGTCCATGGCTTCCCAGGTCGGGCGCGGGCGAATGACCACACTGGCGTCACTCAGGCGCATGGCGGGTTCGTCCGGCAAACAGCAAATAGGCAATCACCAACAACCACAGCGTCGCGCCGACCACGTATTTTGTCATGGGCGCAGGGCCGGTCATGGACGACCAGTAGGCTTCGATAAACGCGGCAATCAGCAGAAACAGCATCACCCCGCAAATCAGCAGCACGCTCTTGCGCGCCGCCAATCGCAAGGCTTCGGCTCGGCGCAGACGGCCAGGGGCAATCAACGCCCAACCCAGTTGCAGGCCGGCGGCCCCCGCGAGGGCAATGGCGCTCAGTTCAAAGGCGCCGTGGCCGATCACGAATGACCAGAACGTTTGTCCGTAGCCGATGTGTGTCAGATGCCCGGCAACCGCACCGATCATCAAGCCGTTGAAGAGCAGGAAAAACGCGCTGCCCAGGCCAAACAGCAAACCGCTGGCGAAGGTCTGAAAAGCAATGCCGATGTTGTGCATGATGTAGTAACCGAACATCACCCAGTCTTCACTGGCGGCCCGTTCTACCGAGCGCCCGAGGTGCCCGGCATCAGGGTCGTACATGCCCTGCATTTCGCTGACCTGCTCGGCCGGGATCAGGTTGTAGACCAGGTCCGGGAACAGATACACCAGCAGCGCGAAGCCGATCAGGCTGCCAAAAAACATCAGGCTGGCGGCAAGCACGAAACGCCACTGCTCACGCACCAGTCGCGGGAAGTCGGCCAGGATGAAACCCAGCACATGGGCACCCAGCCGGCTGCGATGCCGATAAAGCTGTTGGTGCCCGCGCAGCACTTGCTGTTGCAACGAATCGATCAGAAAACTGCTGTAACCGCGCTCCTGGGCCAGCGCCAGGTGTTGGCAAAGACGCCGATAGTCACTGGGAAAACTGCCGGCGTGCGAGGCGTCCTTACCCTGTTCCAGCCGTTCAAGCAGCAGGGAAAACCGCTCCCATTCGGCCTTGTGGCGATTCTCGAAAAGACTTTGCTTCATGCGGGGCCCAACAAGCCGCGGGCGATGCCATTGAGTTCAGCGACCGCCCGTGGTGCGGGAACGTGCAGTGGTTCAGCGAGGATGGCGGCGAGCTCCCTGACCCTGGCTTCGGAGAGCTCACCCTGGCGTTCGGCAAATCCGAGGATGGCCCGTTGTTCGGTCAGTTTCAGGGCGAAAACCGGGCGCAAAGGTTGGGCGTCGGGCAGTTGCGGGCGGGTGAGCGGTTGTTCGCGGTAGATCACCAGCGTGCCGGCGGCCAGATCACCGAGGCGCTTGAAACTGGGGTGTTGCAGGCAACTGATGGCCCCGAGGAAATAGCCGAACGGCAACATGTCGACCACTCGCAGCAGGTTGCGCAACAGCGAAGCGGACCAGCCGATCGGCGTGCCATCGTCCTGCACCACCCGCAAACCCATCCACTGTTTACCTGGCGAGCGCCCCTGATTGAGCACTTCGAACAGGACCATGTACCACCAACTCACGCCAAACAGCAGGATCGAGCCGAGCCCGGCCCCGAGTTTTCCGAGGAACGCCAGGACAACAAACAGCAGGCCGAGAATCAGCCCGCGCAACCCCAGGTCGATGGCGAACGCCAGTGCACGAACCATCAACCCGGCAGGACGCAGTGGCAAGTCGATGCCTTCCGGCGTTTCGACCTGATACCGCGTATCCAGTGGCGGGGACAGCGTTGCTTTCCTTGGCAGTGCTGTGGTCTCGAGCATGGGCTACCTGATGATGTGGCCTGATCGGGATTCTCTGTCCGTTCGATGCTAGCAGCCTCTTGGGGAAAAACGACATAACTATGTATTGCACGGTGAGTAGCCAGAGGTGATTGAATGACAAGACTACTGGCCGGGGCGGGATGTGAACGCCTAGACTTCGCCGATCTTCAGTTCAGGAATAGCCCGTGACCTCTATCTTCTGGTACGACTATGAAACCACTGGCATCAACCCCCGTTGCGACCGCCCGCTGCAAATGGCCGGGCTTCGCACTGACTTCGAGCTCAATGAGATAGACGAGCCGGTCAATCTCTACTGCCAACCCAGTGAGGATATCCTGCCGCATCCGGCGGCCTGCGCGATCACCGGCATTACGCCAGCTGTTCTGGCCGACCAAGGCCTGGGTGAAGCCGATTTCATGACCCGCGTGCATGCCCAACTCGCAGCGCCCGGCACCTGTGGCGCGGGTTACAACACCTTGCGTTTCGACGACGAGATGACCCGTTACAGCCTGTACCGAAACTTTTTCGACCCGTATGCGCGTGAGTGGCAGGGCGGTAACAGCCGTTGGGACCTGATCGATGTGGTGCGTGCGGCCTATGCCTTGCGCCCCGATGGCATCGTTTGGCCGACGGATGAAGAGGGGCGGGTGACGCTAAAACTCGAACGCCTGACCGCCGCCAATGGCATTGATCACGGCAATGCCCACGAAGCGCTGTCGGACGTTCGCGCCACCATCGCCCTGGCGCGCCTGATTCGGCAAAAGCAGCCGAAACTGTATGACTGGCTGTTTCAATTGCGCGGTAAACAAAAGGTCATGGATCAGATTCGGCTGTTGCAGCCGATGGTGCATATTTCCGGGCGCTTCTCGGCGGCACGCAGCTATGTCGGTGTGGTGTTGCCACTGGCCTGGCACCCGCGCAACAAGAACGCCTTGATTGTCTGCGACCTGCACCTGGACCCTCAGGGTTTGCTCGATCTGGATGCCGACACCTTGCGCCAACGGTTGTATACCCGTCGCGATGACTTGGCCGAGGGCGAGTTGCCGGTGCCGCTCAAGCTTATCCACATCAACAAATGCCCGGTGGTGGCGCCGTTGTCGGTACTTCGTCCTGAAGACCAGCAACGCCTGGGGCTCGATATGGCGCTCTATCAGGAGCGCGCGCTGCGGCTAAGTGACGCACAAAAAGTGTGGCGAGATAAAGTTCAGGCGATTTATGCCAGCGAGGACTTTTCCTCGAGCCAAGACCCCGAGCAACAGTTATACGCCGGTTTTATCGGTGATCGGGATCGGCGTCTATGCGAGCAAGTCAGAGCGTCCGACCCTGCGCAATTAGCACAAGAGCAATGGCCTTTCGATGATGAACGCCTGCCTGAATTATTGTTTCGATATCGCGCACGCAACTTCCCCGATACGTTGAGTTTCGAAGAGCAAGAACGCTGGCGAATATTCTGTCAGAAACGTTTGTCAGACCCTGAATGGGGCGCACCCAATACCCTGGAAACTTTTGTCGAGGCTGCCGCGCAACTGACGGTTGCTGCTACATCGTTTCAGCGAGAGGTGCTTGATCAATGGCAGGATTATGTCCAGGCATTACGCAAACGTTTAAATCTTTGAAAACGAAAATACCCGTGGCCTGAAAGTCGGGCATAAAAAAACGCCAGCTATTGCTGGCGTTATTTTTTGTCGCGGATAAGTCTTTGACAAGCTCTGCGGCTTAGCCCAGCAGAGTAGCCCAGCCTTCAACCACGTCACCGCCCCACTTGGCTTTCCACTCTTTCAGCGTCTTGTGGTTGCCACCTTTGGTTTCGATGACTTCGCCGTTGTGCGGGTTTTTGTATTGTTTAACTTTACGAGCACGTTTGGTGCCGGTAGTTTTTACTGCGCCGCCGCGTGGAGCCTTGGTTTTAGACTCTGGATCCAACAGCGCGATGATGTCACGCAGGGACTTGGAGTATTCGCCCATCAAGGTGCGCAGTTTGCCTTCGAATTCCAGCTCGGTTTGCAGTTTGTCGTCTTGGGACAGGTTCTTCAAACGGGCTTGCAGCTCTTTGATAGCTTCTTCGGTGGCGCGGTATTCGTTGATCAAGGACATGAGGACTACCTTATGTTGGGCGCTGGATGGCAGGTGACAGTGCCGCAATAATAGTCAGGGTGTTTCATCAAGTAAACATTAAACCGAAGTTTATTTAATTTAGTTGCGGTCAATAGGGCGTCAATCGAATGTCAGTTAAATAAAGTGTCATGCAGTCATCACGAATATTGACAATCGCGCTCTTGAAGATGGGCCAAAGAGCACCAACGCGCGGGCAGCGCGTACCGCCAGAACCTGCGTCGTCGACCCTTCGTGCAACGTGCGGCGTGATCAATACTGCAGTTTTGCTGCGCAATCGCTAGAATGGCGGCCTTTGCGAAGTTCTGGAGTTTCCCCCTCATGCGCACTTTTCGGCTGGTGATTGCTTGCCCGGACCGCGTCGGCATCGTTGCTAAAGTCAGTAACTTTCTGGCGTCACATAACGGCTGGATCACTGAAGCGAGCCATCACTCGGACAATCTCAGTGGCTGGTTCTTCATGCGTCACGAAATTCGTGCCGATTCGCTGCCTTTCGGTATCGAAGCGTTTCGCGAAGCGTTTGCACCGATTGCCGAAGAGTTCTCGATGAACTGGCGCATCACCGATACCGAGCAGAAAAAGCGCGTGGTATTGATGGCGAGTCGCGAGTCTCACTGCCTGGCCGACTTACTGCATCGCTGGCACAGCGATGAACTGGATTGCGAAATTTCCTGCGTGATTTCCAACCATGACGACTTGCGCAGCATGGTTGAGTGGCACGGTATTCCTTACTACCACGTTCCGGTCAATCCGCAGGACAAGGAACCTGCCTTCGCCGAAGTCTCGCGTCTGGTCAAACAGCACGATGCCGAGGTGGTGGTACTTGCCCGCTACATGCAAATCCTGCCGCCCGAGTTGTGCAGCGAATATGCGCACAAGGTGATCAACATTCACCACAGCTTCCTGCCATCGTTCGTGGGCGCCAAGCCGTATCATCAGGCATCGTTGCGGGGTGTGAAGTTGATTGGCGCCACTTGCCACTATGTGACCGAAGAGCTGGACGCCGGTCCGATCATTGAGCAGGACGTGGTACGGGTTAGCCACAGCGACAGTATCGAAGACATGGTGCGTTTCGGGCGCGATGTCGAGAAGATGGTGTTGGCTCGTGGTCTGCGTTATCACCTGGAAGACCGGGTGTTGGTGCATGGCAATAAAACCGTGGTGTTCTGATAGTCATACGGCACGGTTGAAATTCGAAGGGCCTGGGCGTTCAATCGCTTCAGGCCCTTTGTTGTTTCTGACCTGAGGATATGTTGATGGCTGATCCACTCGATAAAGCGACTTCCAGGGCACCTGCCACGTTGGGGGAGGGGTGTTTGAGTCGTTATGACCCGGATGAGTTGGGCGCTGAAGATGGCACTGAGTTTCCGGGGGCGGTGGAGTTGTGGGAGGCGTTGAATCCTGAGGCTGAGCTTTTACCTGCGGAAGAAGTTGTGAAGCCTGGTTGAGTGGGCGCTTTGATGGTGTACATATCCGTTATGTCGGTAACGGCTGCTATTGGTTCCGCCCTTACGGCGGGTCACTTTCGAAAAGCGCGAAAGTAACCAAAGCGCTTCTGCCCTGTCGTTCGGTGCCTCGCTAAGGCTCGGCATGCCCTCGCTCCGGTCCTGCTCCGTGGGCCCGCCGCCATCGGCCATCCATGGCCGGGGGCGGCTAACCCGGCATCCATGCCGGGTTGCCCACTGCGCAGAACCTGCGCTCGGCCTCTCGAGGGGCGGTGCATCAAAATCAAAAGCACGGCGGCCTGCAGGCCGGCCTGATTGGGGAATACGCATTCCCCTGTAGTAGCGAGCTTGCTCGCGAAGAACGTCAATGATGGCGCGTTTTTAACAGGATAAACGCGGTGCCTGTGCGTCCATCGCGAGCAAGCTCGCTCCTACAGGGGGGCGGCGATTTCAGGCGTTACGTTCGCTTTTGATCTTGCCGTTGCTTTGCTTTGGCTTCAGATCTGCCGCCCCTTTCCCAGAGGCCGAACGCAGGCGTTGCGCAGGGGCTACCGCGGCAAGGATGCCGCGGTAGCCGCCCCCGGCCAGGGATGGCCGATGGCGGCGGGCCCCCGGAGCAATGCCGGAGTGAGGGCATGCCGAGCCTAAGCGAGGCACCGAATGGAGGGGCAAAGCGCTTTGGTTACTTTCGACTGGGCCGGCTTCCGGATTTTCGAAAGTGACTCGCTGTAAAAGCGAAACCAATATCAGCCATTACCGCAGCAACGGATATGTACACAATCAAAAAACCTAAGCCTGCTTAAACCTCAACAACTTCTTCAACAACGGCCGCCCCAGCATCAGCAAAAACACCGGCCCTCCCACCAGCAAATAAAAGTAATAAGTCACCGCCCGCCAAATCAGAATCGCCGCCGCTGCCGTCGATTTCCCCACCATCGGTGCCAATAACGCCGCCGACGTCAACTCCGCCGCCCCAGCGCCCCCGGGCAACAAACTGAACTGCCCCGCACTCAACGAAAGCATTTGAATCAGAAAACTCCAGGCCCATTGCAAATCCGCTCCCAGCCCACGCAACGCCAGATACAACACGCTGTAACGCAGCACCCAATGCAGGCAAGTCAAGGCAAACACCGTGATCAACGTCTGAACAGGCAACTTCAACGTGTCAGTAAACGCCGCCAGAAAATGCAGGAGTTTTCGTGCCCAGCGCACTCGGGTGGTGGTTTTGACATTGAGGCGAGCCAGCAACCGACCGCTCAGGCGAATCAGCAAGCGGTGGTAGCGGGCCACCACCACACAACTGAGCAAACCACCGAACATCGAAATCGCGCTGACCATCAGCAACCACTCCATGCGCTGGCTCAGGTGCTGGAACACCGCATAAATCAGAATCCCGCTCAGCGCGCAGAGGAAAAACAGCAAATCGCTCAACTGGTCCATGGCGAACACCGCGCTGCCCCTGGCCGGACGCACGCCTTGGCGCGCCAGCAGCGCCATGATGGTCAGCGGTCCGCCACTGCCGCCGGGCGTGGCGCAGTAAGCGAATTCGGCCGCCATCACCACGCCGAGGCTTTTGATTCGGCCCACCTTGTCGCGCTGATCCCCGAGCAACAAGCGCAGGCGCATTGTGTTCAACACCCAGCACAACAGGATCATGCCGAACATGATCAACAGCCAGCCCAAGGGAAACTTGCCCAACCGAGACCAGGTTTCACCGCCACCCAGCAATGACGGAATCAGCACCGCGGCAAGCAGGGCGACGAGCAACAGAATCCCGCGACTCATGCGGCGCGACCGATACGGTCGGAGTGCTGCGCCAGCCAGTGGGCTTTGGTCATCGGTACACGGCCCTCGTCGAGCAAGCGTTTCAAGGTATTTAGCCAGTAACTGCGCGAGAACGCGTGGCGCATGTCGACCGGGTGCAAGCCGAGGCGAATCACTGGCGCTTGCCGCCAGCGTTGTTCGCGCTGATCGCTGACCAGCTTCGACAACCCTCGGCGCCAGGCGCTGCGTGCGCTCCAGACCAGGCCGGGGGCGTAGATCGCCGTGAAATCCGGCAGGCGATACAGATGCTGTGGATCACTGGTATAGCTCAGCGGCAATTGGCGCAGGGCTTGGCGGGTGCCTTCGCTCATCAACCAGGCCGGGGCGACGAAGCCCTTAAGCGGCCAGTTGTAACGGTGGAACACGTCGATGCCGGCGCGCAGGCGGGCGAAAGCGGCTTGTTGTGACAGGCTGTAAAACTCGCCTTCGTGGGTGTAGATCCGGCGCATGAACCAGTCTCGGGGAGTGTGGGGGAACGTGTCTTCATCGCAATGAAAGTAGCCGTGCAGCGCCAGTTCGTCACCTCGGGCGATACGGCTGCTGAGCAAGCGCCGAAACTCCGGATGAGCCTCCAGGTCGTTGTGCTTGTGAAAGTTCGGCACCACCAGCCAAGTCATCGGCACCTCGCCCAAGGCGTCGACGGCTTCGACGAAGGGTTGGTAATCGCCCCAGGTTTGCGGTGCGACATCATGCAACACCAAGAGCAGGCTGGGCGCGTTCATCGGCTCAACCATTTGCCGCTAGCGGCCAGTGGCTGCCGAGCACGGCGTGGTAGTGGCCCAACAGGCTGTTGACCACGGTGTCCCAGGCGTAATGCTGCTCGACATGGCTGCGCGCCTGTTTACCGAGGACGGCGCTGCCCGAGCTGAACAGTTCACGTACGGCGTTGGCCATCGCCATCGAATCGTTCGGCGTGCAGAGCAGGCCGCAGTGTTCGGTGACGATTTCCTGAAAAGCTCCGGCCGCCACGGCCACCACCGGAATGCCGCTGGCCATGGCTTCGAGGATCACCAGACCGAAGGTTTCCTGATCGCCGGCATGCAACAGCGCATCGGCGCTGGCCATCAATCGCGCGACCTGCGTCGCCGGGCAGAACTCATCGATCACGGTGACGTTGTCCGGCACCAGGGCAGGCATCGAAGAACCCACCAGCAGCAAGTGATAGCGCCGGCCCAGGCGTTTCATGCAGTTGAGCAGAACCGGCAGGTTTTTTTCCTTGGAGCCGCGTCCGGCGAAGATCAGCAGATGAGTGTTTTCATCGATGCCCAGTTCGGCCCGCAGGCCTGGGTCTCGTGCACTGGGGTTGAAGGTTTGCAAGTCGACGCCCAGCGGTTGTACGAAAACGTTCTTCACCCCAAGGCCAACCAGTTTGTCGACCATGACCTGGCTCGGCGCCAACACCCGGTCGAAGTTGCCATACAGTTTGCTGACATAGGCTTCGACATTGGTGGTCACCCAATTGCCCATGCGGTTGCTGACCAGCAAAGGCAAATCCGAGTGATAGAAGCCGATTACCGGCACATCAAGTTGCCGCCGGGCGTCCAGGGCTGCCCACGCGGTGAGATAGGGATCGCCGACTTCAATCAGGTCGGGCTGCAAATCCTGCAGGACATTGCGCCAGGGCGCGAGACGGAGGGGGAAGCGATAACCCTTGCCGAAGGGTAGGGCGGGGGCCGGAACCGTATAAATGCCATCATCTTCGCTCAAGGACGACCCGGGGATCAGAAGACTGTGGCGAATGCCGGGCTTGATGCCGAGGCGACGGTGTTTTGCATCCAGATAAGTGCGCACGCCACCGCTGGCTGGGGCGTAGAACATGGTTATGTCAGCGATATGCACGATGAACATCCCTCCGGTCCGTTGTTCTCCCTTGGTTGACCTTTATGAAGAATAGATGTTCGGTTGGGGTTTTGTAGCGGGGAATCGGTGAGGTTTCGTGGTGTTTGGCAGTCCGCCTTCGCGGGCAAGCCTCGCTCCTACAAGGCGCGGAGTGTAACTGTAGGAGCGAGGCTTGCCCGCGAAGGGGCCCATTCAGACGCTAAATACGGAAACTGCCTACCAGCTGCGTCAACCGCGCCGCCTGCTGCTCCAGATCCGAGCACGCGCGCAACGTCGATTGCAGGTTTTCCACGCCTTCCTGATTCAGCGTATTGATCTCGGTAATGTCGACGTTGATCGACTCCACCACGGCATGCTGCTCCTCGGTCGCCGTGGCCACCGACTGGTTCATCCCGTCAATCTCACCAATACGCAAGGTCACGCTGGTCAGGCGCTCGCCGGCCAGGTTGGCGATTTCCACGCTGTCCTGACTGTGGCGCTGACTGTCGCTCATGGTACTGACGGATTCACGGGCGCCCACTTGCAGCTCCTCGATCATCGTTTGCACCTGTTGCGCCGATTCCTGGGTACGGTGCGCCAGGTTGCGCACTTCATCGGCCACCACGGCAAAACCCCGTCCGGCTTCACCGGCGCGGGCCGCTTCGATGGCGGCGTTGAGCGCCAGCAGGTTGGTTTGCTGGGAGATGCTGGTGATGACTTCGAGGATCTGCCCGATGTTCACGGTTTTACTGTTCAGTGATTCGATGTTGCTGCTCGAAGCGCTGAGCATGCTCGACAGCTGATTCATCGCTGCAATGCTGCGATCGACCACTTGTTGACCGTCTTCGGCCAGGTTGCGGGCATCGCTGGCCTGACTCGACGCTTGTGCGGCGTTGCGCGCAATTTCCTGGGCGGCGGCGCCGAGCTGGTTGATCGCTGCGGCGACGCTGCTGGTGCGCGACGCCTGTTGGTCGGAGTTGAACATCGACGAGTTCGAAGCGGCCACGACCCGCAAGGCCACCTCGTTGACTTGCCCGGTCGCCGACGACACTTCGCGGATCGAGGCGTGAATGCGCTCGACGAAACGGTTGAAGGCGGTGCCGAGGATGCCGAATTCGTCGTTGTTTTGGATGGTCAGGCGCTTGGTCAGGTCGCCTTCACCGTCGGCGATGTCGGCCATCGCCCGGGTCATGACGTGCAATGGCTGGATCAGAATACGGATCAGCATGCCCAGCAGGGCAATGATGATGGCCACGGCGATGATCGTCGCAACAACCGCCGAGGCGCGGAATTCGCTGAGCATGGAGAAGGCTTTGTCCTTGTCCACCGACAGGCCGATGTACCAGTTGACCGAGGACAGGCCTTTGATCGGGGTGAAGGTTACGATGCGCGTCTTGCCGTCGACGCCCACTTCACTGAAATCGCTGCTGATGCGCGGGGTATTTTTCGGATACGCCTCGCTCAAGGACTTCATCACCAGCGCTTTGTCCGGGTGAACCAGGATCTTGCCGTCGGCGCTGACCAGGAACGCATAGCCCATGCCGTCGAAGTCCAGCGCGTTGAGGCTGTCGGTGATCGCCTGCAAGCTCAGGTCACCGCCGACCACGCCAATGTTCTGACCGTCCTTGAGGACGCTGTTAACGATGGAAATCACTAACTGGCCAGACGCCAGGTCGATGTAGGGCTCGGTGAGGGCAGAACCGCTGGTGCTTTGCGCGCTTTTGTACCAGGGACGGGCACGCGGGTCATAACCGTCGGGCATCTTGCTGTCCGGGCGGATGATGAAGGTGCCATCCTTGTTGCCCAGGTAGGCGCCCATAAAAGTCGATGCCACAGCCTTCTGTTCCAGCAGGTTGGAGACATTGGCGGTCTCTGCGTTCAACGCAACGTTTTGCGACAGGTTTTCGATCAGCAGGCTGCGCCCGGCCAGCCAGGTTTGAATGTTTTTGGCGGTGACGTTACCCATTTCTTGCAGATAATTGTCGAGGTCGCGGCGTATCGCATTGCGCTGCAGGTAGTCGTTGTACAGGGTAAACGAGGCGAAGGCGGCAATAACAATGAGGGCGGCGGCAAGCAGGATTTTATGGCTGAAGCGCAGATTTTTGTTCATGGCTTGGGGTTCCGCTAAGGTCTTAATGTCCAGGGCGTGCTTTTATAAAGGCACGCAAAACGGGCAGTGTTGAAAGCAACTGATATTTCCGTCCTCTCCTTAGGGAATTACCGACGCTATTCAGTTTTTAATATCGGCCGTGATCGATCAAAGATTAACCATGGGTGACCAAATGCCTGACTCATTGCAACTCGTTATCGGTGCCGATCTCGCGGGGCAGCCGATTGCCCAGGCCATGCGTCTGGCCAACCGTCATGGTTTGGTCGCGGGCGCTACCGGGACCGGTAAAACCGTCACCTTGCAGCGGCTGGCCGAAGCGTTCAGCGATGCCGGCGTGGCGGTGTTCGCCGCCGACATCAAAGGCGATCTGTGTGGCCTGGGCGCCACGGGCAATCCTCAAGGCAAGGTCGCCGAGCGGATCGCCGGGATGCCTTGGCTGAACCATAAGCCTCAGGCGTATCCGGTAACGCTGTGGGACATTCACGGTCAGTCCGGTCATCCACTGCGCACGACCTTGAGTGAAATGGGGCCGTTATTGATCGGCGCCCTGCTGGAGTTGACCGACAGTCAGCAGTCGGCGCTGTACGCCGCCTTCAAGGTCGCCGACCGCGAAGGGTTGTTGCTGCTCGATCTCAAGGATTTGAAGGCGCTGCTCAATCACCTGCGCGACAACCCCGAATTACTCGGGGACGATGCCGCGCTGATGACCACCGGTTCCAGCCAGGCCCTGTTGCGCCGGCTGGCGACCCTGGAACAGCAGGGCGCCGAAGCGCTGTTTGGCGAGCCGGCGCTGCAACTCGAAGACATTCTGCAACCGACGGCCGATGGCCGTGGGCGCATTCATTTGCTGGATGCCAGTCGTCTGGTCCACGAAGCGCCAAAGGTCTACGCGACGTTCCTGCTGTGGCTGCTGGCCGAACTGTTCGAGCAGCTGCCTGAGCGCGGCGATTCCGAAAAACCGTTGTTGGCGCTGTTTTTCGACGAAGCGCATTTGTTGTTCGCCGGCACGCCCAAGGCCTTGCAGGATCGTCTGGAGCAAGTGGTGCGGCTGATTCGCTCGAAAGGCGTGGGCGTGTATTTCGTCACTCAATCGCCGGGCGACCTGCCGGATGACGTGCTGGCTCAACTGGGTTTGCGTATCCAGCATGGTTTGCGCGCATTCACTGCCAAGGAGCAGAAGTCCCTGCGTGCGGTCGCCGAGGGTTTCCGCCCAAACCCGGCCTTTGACGCCTTGTCGGTGCTGACCGAACTGGGGATCGGCGAGGCGCTGGTCGGTACCTTGCAGGACAAAGGCACGCCCGGGATGGTCCAGCGTGTACTGGTCGCACCGCCGCAATCGCGGATCGGGCCGTTGACCGAGACTGAACGCACGATGTTGATCGCGGGTTCGCCGTTCAAGGGCCGTTATGACAAACCGATCGATCGCGAATCGGCTTATGAAGTGCTGATGAGTCGTAAAGGCTTGGCGCCGGAGGCTGAAGCGGCGCCGGGTAAGCCTGCGCCAGAAGAACCGAGCTTCACCGACAAGGCCGGCGAATTCCTCGGCACAGCGGCGGGGCAGGCACTCAAATCAGCCATGCGACAGGCGGCCAATCAACTGGGCCGACAGTTGGTGCGCGGTTTGATGGGATCATTGTTAGGCGGCAGTAAGCGCCGCTAAATACCTGACTGGGCACAATCAATGTGGGAGCGGGCTTGCTCGCGAATGCGGTGTGTCAGGCAATATAAATGTCGACTGACACTCCCTCATCGCGAGCAAGCCCGCTCCCACATGGGATTTGAGTCAGGTTTTGGGTTTGGCGTGCGCCGCAAGGCGTTCGAGTGCCGCCCGCAGATTCGGATCGCTGATGCCATCGGCCGTGGCCTGGATGGTTGCGCCTGCATCGGTCGACAGGCTGATGGTATGCCCGGTCGCGCCCTGCTGAACGGTCGGCGGTTGCACCTTGAACAGAATTCGCGTCAGACTGGCGAATTCGTCGAACATCTGCAGCTGCCGTTGCAGGCGCTTTTGCTGGTAACGCAGGCGAGTTGCCCAATGACCATCGGTGACAATCAGCAGTAAACTGCCTTCGCGCCACGACGCCACATGGCAATGCTCGCGAGCGGCAGGCTGCAACTGGCTTTCCAGCAGACGTTGTAAATGACCCAGGCGTTGAGCGTGGCCGAAAATGGCTTTCAGCGGTTTGGCTTCGCGAAGCAGAACGGCGGGTGCTCTGGCCGTGAGAGGGCGAAATGCCATGATCAGACACCTGAAGTAACAGAGCCGCCATGGTAGCAGAAAGCACTGGATGCGCCCGACCCATTGCTTTGCGAGCGCTTTACCCATTAAATCAACAAGTAACTTCTGCCGCGAATGGCTTGAAGTTGAGCAAAAAGCCCTTATTTTAAGTGAGCCCCGTCACAGCGCTGTGCCAGCATCGTGGAATAACGCCACTTTCCTCACCATCGTTTCCGGGTAGAATGCTCGTTCGCATGCGGCCATGAGGGCTGCACGGGCGACTCACGGGGCCGCCCTCCATCCCTTTAGTGTGGAAGATCCTGCCGATATGTTTGCGCCTTTGTTAAAGAAACTTTTTGGAAGCAAGAACGAGCGTGAAGTCAAACGCATGCTCAAGACGGTGCAACTCGTCAATGCCTTCGAAGAGCAAATGGTAGCCCTTTCGGACGATCAATTGCGTGCCAAGACAGACGAGTTCAAGGCCCGCATCGCCAAAGGGGAAACCCTCGACAAACTGCTGCCTGAAGCCTTTGCGGTCGCCCGCGAAGCCGGTAAGCGTGTCATGGGCATGCGTCACTTCGACGTCCAGCTGATCGGCGGCATGACCTTGCATGAAGGCATGATCGCGGAAATGCGTACCGGTGAAGGCAAGACCCTGGTGGCAACACTGGGCGTTTACCTCAACGCGCTGTCCGGCAAGGGCGTGCACGTTGTGACAGTGAACGACTACCTGGCCCGTCGCGACGCCAACTGGATGCGTCCGCTCTACGAATTCCTCGGCATGACGGTCGGCGTGGTCACGCCATTCCAGCCGCCGGAAGAGAAACGCCTGGCTTACGCCGCCGACATCACTTACGGCACCAACAACGAATTCGGTTTCGACTACCTGCGCGACAACATGGCGTTCAGCATGGAAGAAAAATTCCAGCGCGAACTCAATTTTGCCGTGATCGACGAAGTCGACTCCATCCTCATCGACGAAGCCCGTACTCCGCTGATCATTTCCGGTCAGGCCGAGGACAGCTCCAAGCTGTACATCGAGATCAACAAACTGATCCCGCAGCTTGAGTTGCACGTCGAAGAAGTCGAAGGCGAAGTCACCAAGGCCGGCCACTACACCGTCGATGAGAAGACCCGTCAGGTCGAGCTCAACGAAGCCGGTCACCAGTTCATCGAAGACATGCTGACCCGCGTTGGCCTGCTGGCTGAAGGCGAGAGCCTGTATTCGGCGCACAACCTCGGTCTGCTGACCCACGTTTATGCCGGCCTGCGTGCGCATAAACTGTTCAACCGCAACATCGAATACATCGTGCAGGACGGTCAGGTCGTCCTGGTCGACGAACACACCGGTCGTACCATGCCGGGTCGCCGTTTGTCCGAAGGCCTGCACCAGGCCATCGAGGCCAAGGAAAACCTGAACATCCAGGCCGAAAGCCAAACCCTGGCGTCGACCACGTTCCAGAACTACTTCCGTCTGTACAACAAGCTGTCCGGCATGACCGGTACCGCTGACACCGAAGCGTTCGAATTCCACCAGATCTACGGTCTGTCGGTGATGGTCATCCCGCCGAACAAGCCGCTGGCACGTAAAGACTACAACGATCTGGTGTTCCTGACCGCCGAAGAGAAATACGCGGCGATCATCAACGATATCAAGGAGTGCATGACTCAGGGCCGTCCGGTGCTGGTGGGTACCGCGACCATCGAAACCTCCGAGCACATGTCTGCGTTGCTGGTTAAAGAAGGCATCGAACACAAGGTTCTGAACGCCAAGTTCCACGAAAAAGAAGCCGAGATCATTGCCCAGGCCGGTCGCCCAGGCGCACTGACCATCGCCACCAACATGGCCGGTCGTGGTACCGACATCCTGTTGGGCGGTAACTGGGAAGTTGAAGTGGCTTCGCTGGAAGCCCCGACCCCTGAGCAGATTGCCCAGATCAAGGCCGACTGGCAGAAACGTCACCAGCAAGTGCTGGAGTCGGGCGGCTTGCAGGTGATCGCTTCCGAGCGTCACGAGTCGCGCCGTATCGACAACCAGTTGCGTGGTCGTGCCGGTCGTCAGGGTGACGCCGGTTCCAGCCGTTTCTACCTGTCGCTGGAAGACAGCCTGATGCGCATTTTCGCCTCTGACCGGGTGAAGAACTTCATGAAAGCCCTGGGCATGCAGCCTGGCGAAGCGATTGAACACCGCATGGTGACCAACGCCATCGAAAAGGCTCAGCGCAAGGTTGAAGGCCGCAACTTCGACATTCGTAAGCAACTGCTCGAGTTCGACGACGTCAACAACGAACAACGTAAAGTGATCTATCACATGCGTAACAGTTTGTTGGCCGCTGACAACATCGGTGAAACCATCGCCGACTTCCGTCAGGACGTGCTCAACGCTACCGTCAGCGCTCACATTCCACCGCAATCGTTGCCTGAACAGTGGGACGTGGCCGGTCTGGAAGCGGCGTTGCAGAGCGACTTCGGTGTGGCGCTGCCGATCCAGAAATGGCTCGACGAAGACGATCACCTGTACGAAGAAACCCTGCGCGAGAAGCTCATGACCGAGCTGCTGGCCGCGTACAACGAGAAAGAAGAGCAGGCGAGCGCCGAAGCGCTGCGCACCTTCGAGAAACAAATCGTGCTGCGCGTGCTCGACGACCTGTGGAAAGACCACCTGTCGACCATGGATCACCTGCGTCACGGCATCCACTTGCGTGGTTATGCCCAGAAGAACCCGAAGCAAGAGTACAAGCGCGAGTCCTACACGCTGTTCTCCGAGCTGCTGGATTCGATCAAGCGCGACTCGATCCGTGTGCTGTCGCACGTTCAGGTTCGCCGCGAAGATCCGATCGAAGAAGAGCAACGCCTGCGTCAGGAAGCCGAAGCACTGGCTGCGCGCATGCAGTTCCAGCACGACGAAGCCCCGGGTCTTGAGCAACCGGAACTGCTGGGTGAAGAGGTCGATGTCGCCCTTGCCACCGCGCCGGTACGCAACGAACAGAAGCTGGGCCGCAACGAACTTTGCTACTGCGGTTCGGGCAAGAAGTTCAAGCATTGCCACGGGCAGATCCAGTAAAACCCGTTTCATACGCTGAAATACCCGCGCCGCGACCGGCTTATGCCGTCGCGGCGTTTTGCCATTTAAACCACCGTCCTTCCTAACGCGGTGCTGACATCATTTTTAAGGAGCGCATTCATGGCTGTTGGTCTTGGTCCTTTGCCAACGTTGCACCCGGTTGCCGGTTTTGAACTCGGTATCGCCTCGGCCGGCATCAAGCGCCCCGGGCGCAAGGATGTCGTGGTCATGCGCTGTGCCGAAGGTTCCACGGTGGCGGGCGTGTTCACCTTGAACGCCTTTTGCGCCGCTCCCGTGATCCTGGCCAAGCAACGCGTACAAGGCCCGGTGCGTTACCTGCTGACCAACACCGGTAATGCCAACGCCGGCACCGGCGAACCTGGCCTGGCGGCTGCCGAGCGCACCTGCGCCAAACTGGCTGAACTGACCGGTGTCGACGCCAGCCTCGTGCTGCCGTACTCCACAGGTGTAATCGGCGAGCCACTGCCGGTCGAGAAAATCGAAGGCGCGCTGCAAGCCGCCCTCGATGATTTGTCGGTCAACAACTGGGAAGCTGCCGCCACCGGCATCATGACCACCGACACCTTGCCCAAGGGTGCCAGCCGCCAGTTCCAGCATGACGGCGTGACCATCACCGTCACCGGCATCAGCAAAGGCGCGGGCATGATTCGCCCGAACATGGCGACCATGCTCGGCTACATTGCCACCGACGCCAAAGTCTCCCGCGAGGTGCTGCAAAACCTGCTGCTGGACGGCGCCAACAAGTCGTTCAACCGCATCACCATCGACGGCGACACCTCGACCAACGATTGCTGCATGTTGATTGCCACCGGTCAGGCGGCACTGCCGGAAATCACCCGCGCCGAAGGCGAGCTGTTCGCCAAGTTGAAGCAAGCGGTGTTTGAAGTGTGCATGGACGTGGCTCAGGCCATCGTTCGTGATGGCGAAGGCGCGACCAAATTCGTCACCGTTGAAGTCAACGGCGGCGGCAATCACCAGGAATGCCTGGACGTCGGTTACACCGTGGCCCACTCGCCGCTGATCAAGACCGCGCTGTTTGCCTCCGATCCGAACTGGGGCCGCATCCTGGCCGCCGTCGGCCGTGCCGGCGTACCGAACCTGGACGTGAGCAAGATCGACGTGTTCCTCGGCCAAGTGTGCATCGCCAGCCGCGGCGCGCGCGCGTCGACCTACACCGAAGCCCAGGGCGCGGCGGTGATGCAGCAGGAAGAAATCACCATCCGCATCGAACTGGGTCGCGGTGATTGCAGCGAAACCATCTGGACCACCGACCTGTCCCACGAATACGTGAAGATCAACGCCGAGTACCGTACTTAAGTCAGACCGCGTCGACCCCTTCGCGGGCAAGCCTCGCTCCTACAGATCACACACTCCTGTAGGAGCGAGGCTTGCCCGCGAAGGCGGCCCACCAGTCACTACAAATTCTGGCCCATACCCCCCTTATCAAAAGGTCCCGAACATGAGCCTCCACCTGATCATCGGCGACAAACTGCTTTCCTCCTGGTCCCTGCGCGGCGCGCTGGCCCTCGACCTGGCCGGCGCTCCCTACACTGAAGAACTGATCAAGCTGAACCAGCCGGACACCCGCGAACGCCTGCTCAAGCACTCGCCGACCGGCAAAGTCCCGCTGCTGAAAACCGAACACGGCACCGTTGCCGATTCCCTGGCGATTGCCGAGTATTTGGCCGAACAGTTCCCCGACGCCGGCCTCTGGCCCAAAGACATCGGCGCTCGTGCCCAGGCACGTTCGGCCTGTGCGCAGATGCACGCCGGGTTCTTCGCGATGCGCGGCAACATGCCGTTCGACCTGAGCCGCGACGCACCGCTGTCGCCGACGCCGGCGGACGTGAAAGCAGACATCGAGCGCATGCTGGCGTTGTGGGCCGAGTGCCGCGCCGTTGCCACCGAAACCGGTCCATTCCTGTTTGGCCGTGCGACCCTGGCCGATGCGTTTTTCGCACCGATCGCCGTACGCCTGCGCACCTATCAGGTGAAGCTGCCAGCAGTGGACGAGGCTTACGTCGAAACGATCTACCAATGGCCAGCCTTCAAGGCCTGGCAAAAGGCGGGTCTGGAGGAGATCGGGCAGTGAAACGAGTCCACGTAGCCGCCGCCGTTATCCGTGATAACAGTGGCAAGATCCTTATCGCACGCCGCGCCGATACTCAGCATCAGGGCGGTCTGTGGGAATTCCCCGGTGGCAAGGTCGAGGCCGACGAATCCGTCGAAACCGCCCTGGCCCGCGAGCTTCACGAGGAGTTGGGCATCGTGGTCAGCGCGGCGCGCCCGTTGATCAAGGTGCGGCACGATTACCCGGACAAGCAAGTGTTGCTGGATGTCTGGGAAGTCTCGGCCTTCACCGGCGAGCCGCATGGCGCCGAAGGCCAGCCGTTGGAGTGGGTCGCGCCGCGTGACCTGCTGAACTACGAGTTCCCGGCGGCCAATCAGCCGATCGTGGCGGCTGCACGGTTATCGTCGCAGTACCTGATTACCCCGGAAGACCTGGAAACCCCGGCCTTGCTGCGCGGTATTCAGAAAGCCATCGCGGGCGGGATCAAGTTGATCCAGCTGCGGGCCCCTAACGGCTACGATCCGAAGTACCGCGATCTGGCGGTGGACGCGGCGGGGCTGTGTGCCGGCAAGGCGCAGTTGATGATCAAGGGGCCGTTTGAATGGCTGGGCGATTTTCCGTCCGCCGGTTGGCACATCACGGCTGCGCAATTGCGCAAGTATGCGGCGGCGGGTCGCCCGCTACCGGCATCGCGCTGGTTGGCGGCGTCTTGCCACAATGCTGAAGAGCTGGCGCTGGCCGAGCAGATGGGGGTGGATTTTGTGACCTTGTCGCCGGTGCAGAAGACTCAGACTCATCCGGATGCAATGCCGTTGGGTTGGGAGCAGGCAGCGGCGTTGATCGAGGGCTTCAGCAAGCCGGTTTTCCTGTTGGGCGGCGTTGGCCCGGCGGAACAGCAGAAGGCATGGGAAGCAGGGGCGCAGGGTGTGGCGGGGATTCGGGCGTTCTGGCCTGATTCTTTGGTGTAGCGACTGGCCTCATCGCGAGCAGGCTCGCTCCCACAGTTGACCGAGTTCTTCCAGAAGGAATGCGCTCAAAATGTGGGAGCGAGCCTGCTCGCGATAGCGTCCTTGAATACGCCGATTATTCCTGAGGTTTAGCAGCCGCCTGCCAAAGAATCTCGGCAATCCCCTGGCGCTTGGCAATCACCCTCGCCACCACAAACAATAAATCCGACAGCCGATTGATGTACGCCAAGCCAACCCCGGCCAACGGTTCAATCGCGTTCAACTGCTGACACCGCCGCTCGGCACTTCGGGCCAGGCTGCGGCACACGTGAGCCTGGGCAATCAGCGCCGAACCGCCCGGCAGAATGAAATTCTCCAGCGGCCCCAGCTCTTCGTTCCACCGATCGATCGCGGCTTCCAGGCGTTCGATTTCAGCGGCATCCAGCGCCTGATACACCGGCATCGCCAACTCACCCCCGAGATCAAACAACCGATGCTGGCAGGGCGCCAAGACCTCGATCACTTCGCTCAACCCCGGAAATTGGTCGCGCTCTGCCGCCAAGCCGGCCAGCAACACGCCCACCTGACTGTTCAGCGTATCGACCTCGCCAATGGCCTCGATCCGTGGATGGTCCTTGGGCACGCGGCGGCCATCGCCCAGCCCCGTTTCGCCTTTGTCGCCGGTGCGGGTGTAAATCTTCGACAAGCGAAAGCCCATGGTTACCTCGATAGCTGATTGAGTTCTTGAGAGACAAGCGGGGTGCCCGCCAGGGGCAGGCGCAAGGTGAAACACGTGCCTTGGCCCAGGGTCGACTGCACTTCCATCTGGCCCTTGTGGTTGTTGGTGATGATGAAATACGAGACCGACAAGCCAAGGCCGGTGCCCTGGCCGATTTCCTTGGTGGTGAAAAACGGCTCGAAGGTGCGTTTGCGCACGTTCTCGCTCATGCCGATGCCGTTGTCCTCGACCTGGATTTCCGCCCACGGTGGATTCAGTTTGGTGCGCAGGATGATCCGCCCCGGTTCGCGATCGTCTTCGCGCTGGTGAATGGCCTGGGCGGCGTTTTTCAGCAGGTTGAGCAACACTTGCTCCAGTTCGTTGGCGGTGCCGGGCACCGGGCCCAATGCGGGGTCGAACTGGCGGATGATTGCCTGACCCTTGAAGTCAAAACCGATCGCCAGGTCGAAGTCGTTGCCGGCAATTTCCACCGCTTGATCGATCAGCGCCGGCAGGTCGCACGGGGCCATTTGCCGGGTACTGCGGCGGCTGAAGCTGAGCATGTGCGTGACGATCTTCGCCGCTCGGGCGCCTGCCTGTTGAATGCCGTCGAGCAGTTGCGGCACTTCACGAACCTGCAGGTATTTGTTCACCGTTTCCAGCTCGATGCCGACGTGTTCGGCCTGTTCGAGGTTCTTCGGCAGCTCCGGGGACAGGCGTCGGCGAATGTTCTGCACGTTGTGCAGGATCGCGCCCAGCGGGTTGTTGATTTCGTGGGCCATGCCGGCAGCGAGGCCGCCGACCGAGAGCATTTTTTCCGATTGCACCATCATTTCTTCCAGCGACAGGCGCTGAGTGATGTCATCGATCCGGATCACCACGCCGCGCCCGGCGCCACCCATCAACGGGTAGAAAGTCAGCGCGTAGTGCTTGGGTTCTTCGTCCTTGAACCAGGTGACCCGTTCGATCTTGGCCACCGTGTGTTGCTCGACGGTTTGCTTGAGCTGCGGCAGAAACGGCTTGAGCGGTTCGAAGGCGAGGAAGATCGGCTGGTTCAAGGCTTCGTCGAGGCGCGTGCCGGAGAGGGCGCTGGCCTCTTGATTCCACTGCGTCACGTACAGCTGCTCGTCGAGGGCGATCAACGCCGAGGGCATGGAGTCGATGATGCTGTTGAGGTAGTTCTGGAAACCGGTGAGCTTCTTCTCGATCTTGCTGCGCACCTGGACTTCGAGTTCCAGTTTGCGGTTGGTGTGACGGGTTTCTTCGGCCAGGCCCTGCGCTTGGTCATACGCAGCCTGGGAATCGTCCCGGGCCCGTTTGAGTTGCTGCTCCCGGGCCTCGATGCGCGAGAGCATGGTGTTGAAGGCTTCGGCGAGGCTGCCGATTTCGTCGTGGTTGCCGCGGGAGGCGCGCAGGGCGTAGTTCTCTTCCCGGGTGACTTGCCGCGACAATTCTTCGAGCTGATGGATCGGACGGGTAATCAGGCGTTTGATCTGCCGGGCGATCACCAGCCACAGCAGCACGCTGAAGATCAGAATCCCCAGGCTCGCGGTGAGGGTCCCGGTGTAGAACGCCATCGGCAGTTCGCTGCTGGCGACCAGTAGCAAATGACCGGGGGCCGTGCCGGGGCGGGGCAGGGTGATCACTTGATTGCTGCGAAATTCAGTGGCTTGCCAGGATTCGATGTGCCGATAACGTTCCGGCAGGTTCAGCTTTTCGCCATGCTGCAACTGCGCCAGGCGTTCGCCCTTGCCGTCATAAAGGGCGGCGGCGCGTAGCGGCGAATAGCTGTTGAGTTCATTGAGCAGGCGTTCGGCGCTTTGCGGCGACTGCAAGGCTTCGGACACCAGGCTCGGGTTCGACACCAGGCGGCCGATGGTCTGCAAGGCCTGGGGCGCCATGCTTTCCTGGGAAATGTAGTACGCGGCGCTGATAAAGGTCAGGTTGGCGACCAGCAGGACAGTGGTCAACAGCACCAGCAGGGCGGCCAGCAGTTTCTGGCCGACCGGAAGGTTTTCAAGGCGCTGGCGCAATGGCATCAGGTTCATCGCTGCAAAGGAACAAGTGGCCAGCGTAGCCGCTGCTCAGTCGCTGGGCAATCCAAGGCTGCGCAGATGGGCGACCAACCTCGATTCAAGCTGATTGAGGTGCGGCAGGTTCAACTGATGCCGGGTGGCAACTTTGCACACATGACCTAACAGGTAACTGATTTCGGTCCGGCGCCGGTTGCTGACGTCCTGATACATCGAGGAGTAATTGGCGGCGGTGGCATGAATGACCCGCTCGACTTCCTGTTGCAGGTCCTCGGCGGCTGCCGGTTGCCCGCAACGTTCAAGCAGTTCGGTCAGTTCGCCGCAGAGGGTGGCGACTTCGCAGTGATGTTCCTGCAGACCGCCGTTGCGGCAATCGTGCAGCACAGTCAGGGGATTGATCGCACAATTGAGCGCGAGTTTTCGCCACAGCCTGGTCAGGATGTCGGTGCTCCACTCGTGGTGAATCCCGGCGGCGTTCAAGTCATCCAGCCAGATGGGCGCCACCGGATGCCCGGCATCCCCCAGCCAGGTGTAACCGTGGCCGGCGAACACGACGCGCCAGTCGCCATCACGGAATGCACCTTCGGTGCTCGACGCGCAAATACAGCGTGCCTGGGGCACCTGCGCGGCGACGGCGTCCTGACTGCCCAGGCCGTTCTGCAACAGAATCAGTTCGGCACCGGAGGCCAGGCGCGGCGCCAGTTGGGCCACGGCTTTTTCGGCATCGTAGGCTTTACAGGCCACCAGCAGGCGATTGATCGGCTCCTGGCTGTCGGCTGTCTCGGCGGGCACCGGATAGAGCTGCGCCTCACCATGTTCGACCAGCGTCAGCCCGCCCGCCGCCTCATAGTCGTGCAAGCGCGCAGCATCCCGCAAAATCAGGCGAACCGGCACGCCGGCCCGTGCCAGACGCGTGGCCCATAAGGTGCCGAGGCTGCCGGCGCCCAGAACATGCCAAGTGGTGGACATCAGCTTTTTGCTCTGTTTAAGGCGCGCATCGGAGGCTCGCAGTGAATGATCGGAAAGACCCGTTATAATCAGCGCGGATTTTAACCGCAAGCCAGGTGTGCTCCATCGTGATCGAGCATGCCCTTTTATTGGAGAGATTACATGCCGTCGTTCGACGTGGTATCCGAACTGGACAAACACGAAGTCACCAACGCGGTCGAAAACGCCGTCAAGGAACTCGATCGCCGTTATGACCTGAAAGGCAAGGGCACCTTCGAGTTCAAGGAAAAGGACCTGACCGTCAACCTGACCGCTGAAGCCGATTTCCAGCTCGAAGCGATGATTGAGATCCTCAAGCTGGCGCTGGTCAAGCGCAAAATCGACGTGCAGTGCCTTGAAGTCAAGGATGCCTATGCGTCGGGCAAGCTGATGAAGCAGGAAGCGGTCCTCAAGGAAGGCATCGACAAAGAGCTGGCGAAGAAAATCGTCGCTCACGTCAAAGACGCCAAGCTCAAGGTCCAGGCTGCCATTCAGGGTGAGCAAGTGCGTATTACCGGCAAGAAACGTGACGACTTGCAGGAGGCGATCGCTGCCCTGCGCGCCAAGACTTTCGATATGCCGCTGCAGTTCAACAACTTCCGCGACTGACTTTCGATGCGGGAACCCTGTGGGAGCGGGCTTGCTCGCGAAAGCGGTGTGTCATTCGATGGTGATTTCGAATGGTATGTCCTCTTCGCGAGCAAGCTCGCTCCCACACGGACAGTGCTTAACCCAGGAGATAGAAGATGGATTTAAATGCTGAAGTAGACAACCTGGTCAAGGCGTCTCAAGCCTGGATTCCAATGATCATGGAATATGGCAGCCGCGTGTTGCTGGCGGTGATCACCCTGGCCGTGGGCTGGTGGCTGATCAACAAGGTGACGCAAAAACTCGGCGGCCTGCTGGCATTGCGTAACGCCGACCTGGCGTTGCAAGGGTTCATCAGCAGCCTGGCAAACATCATTCTCAAGGTGCTGCTGATCGTCAGCGTTGCGTCGATGATCGGTGTGGAAACCACCTCGTTCGTTGCCGCCATTGGTGCGGCCGGCCTGGCCATCGGTCTGGCCTTGCAGGGCAGCCTGGCGAATTTCGCCGGTGGCGTGCTGATTCTGTTGTTCCGTCCGTTCCGCATCGGTGACTGGATCGAAGCTCAAGGTGTCGCCGGCACCGTCGACAGCATCCAGATCTTCCACACTGTGCTGCGTACGGGCGATAACAAAACCATCATCGTTCCTAACGGCAACTTGTCGAACGGTATCATTACCAATACAAATCGCCAGCCAACCCGCAAAGTTGTGTTTGATGTGGGTGTGGACTACGAAGCGGATTTGCAAAAAGCCCGTGCAGTATTGCTGGAACTGGCCAATGACGAACGCGTATTGGCGGACCCGGCTCCACAGGCCGTCATTTCTACCTTGGGCGACAGTTCGATTACTGTTTCCCTGCGCGTGTGGGTGAAAACGGCGGATTATTGGGATGTGATGTTCATGTTTAACGAACAGTCCCGGGATCGTTTGAAAACCGCAGGCATTGATATTCCATTTCCACAACGGGTTATCCGTGTGGTTCAGGAAGCAGCGGTGCAGTGATTGATCCGTTAACTAATGTCTGACTTTTAAGTCAGGCAGGTGTGGCAAGGATCAGTTTTGCAGCGTTAAGCAGTCGTCCAAAAAAAAGGCCCATCCGAAGATGGGCCTTTTTTATACGTGCTAACTAAGCCACTGCGATTACAAAACCGACAGCGGGTAGTCGACGATGAAACGGAACTCTTTCACGTCGCCTTCGCCTTCGTCAGCGTTAGCGAAGTGCCATGCTTGACGAATACGGAAGGAAAGGTCTTTTGCCGGGCCAGTCTGAACAACGTACTTGGCTTCGAAGTTGGTTTCGTTGTGCTTGCCATCTTCACCGTACAGACCGGCGTAAGCACTGCCTGCTGGAGTTTTGGTACCGTCGATGTCCCAGCCTTTCACGTAGCGGGTCATGAAGCTCAGACCTGGAACGCCGTACTCAGCCATTTTCAGATCGTAACGGATCTGGGCAGACTTTTCGTTAGGGGCGTTGAAGTCAGAGTACTGGATGGAGTTGGCGAGGAAGATCGAGTCGCCGCCGCGGTTGTTCTTGCCGATACCGACATAGTCGAACGGGGTATCGCCATTAACCTTTTGGAAGGCCAGGGTGATGGTGTGCGCTTTCAGGAACGACAGAGCGGTTGCCAGCGAGAACGTGGTGTTGCTGATGTCGCCAGCTTTCGCCTCACCGGTATCGGTGGTGCGGTAAATGTTGAAATCAGTGTTCAGCGAAGTGTCACCACCAAACGGCGTGGTGAGGTTCACGTTGGCGTAGTACTGGTTCCAGATGTCTTCCAGCTTGGCGCCATACAGCGATGCGGAAAGGTTATCGGTGATGCCGTATTTACCACCGAAATAGTCGATGGTGTTGGCTTCAACGCCAGCGTAGGTTGCAAACACGCCGCCGTCACGGGCGTTTTTGTCCTGGCTGGAACCCGAGTAGAAGTGACCGGCTTCGAGGTCAAGGTCTTTGACTTCGCTGCTTTGCAGTTGGAAACCGCTAGCAACTTGCGGAAGGATACGGGAGCCGCCAACAGCGAATACTGGAGCAGTGCTTGGCGACATGTCGCCGAATTTCAGCTCGGTTTTGGATACGCGGAATTTAACGGCAGCGCCGGCTTTACCCTGGCTGTCGTTGACGTCGCGGCCGCCGTTAGCGTTAACGGTGTCGCTACGGCTCATGTTACCCGAACCGGAAGTGCCATCGCCGCCATCCAGTTTGATGGCCAGGTAACCGAATGCATCAACGCCAACGCCGATCAGACCTTGGGTGTAACCGGAGCTGAAGTTGCCCCAAATACCTTGGGTCCAGTCTTTGACGTCGCGGGCGCCATCTTTGTTGTCACGGTTGAAGTAGTAGTTGCGAACCAGCAAGTTCAGCGAGCTATCTTCAACGAAACCTTTGGCTTCTGCCTGGTCACTTACGAAAGGTGCGGCCGTAGCCACTTGAGTACTGGCTGCTGCTGCAACTGCCAGTGCGATCATGCTCCACTTCATCACGCGCATCGTGATTTGCTCCTTTGGTTTTAGAAGAGTACTGCCGTCCCACCTGTTTTATTATCTGGGCGGCTCTTTCTTTTTGTGTCGGCGCAAACTTATATCACGCCGACCATGTTGGCGATACTTGCGGATCTATCCTTTCGGCTTCTTTACGACCCTGTCGCAAACAGCTTGGTAGATGTCGCAAATTTACAGCCCCGACGCAAGCGGGCTGACAACTTTAGCGCTGTTTTCCAGGGCTTGAGCGTCGGTAAAAAGAGTCCCTGGTGAAACGTTTGAATCTCCATCGGGCAACCCTGCCACTGTTTTTATTTGCCTGAATGCTTCCACTTCCAGCGGACGCATTACAGGCGATGTGGGTGTGAATGCAACAAGCGTGCACAAACCGGAAATCTGCAGCTGTTTTTTTTTGATGGCCTGCCTGTTGCTGTAAAAACCTCATAAAACCGGGAGTTTCAAGCACCTTTTGTGCGGGCTTGACGCCATGGTTGCATCGTGTTGCGCCCTCCTGGTTGGCAGGGTGACAACCAAAAACGTTACCGGTTCACCCCTCCAGTGAGTAAAAGGCGGATGTCCGAACGACTCAGCGTAGACGCACTGTGCGGTTTTGGTGCAAAAAATCTTAATCGCTGTACTGAATTCATACAGTGGGGCCACCTGGAAGATTTGAACACATCCTTGCTAATCAGTCATTTCGGCGCGCTTTGTAAGGTGATTGGTTCTGTAATGGTGCGCTCCAGTGAAAAATGTCTCATGTCGGGGCGTGGGGCTGGACGTTCGCAGATTTTCCTGCCGTTTCGACATGGGTTGGTCGTGAAGCACGCCTCGATCGCAGGTATGCTGCCGTCCTGTCGCTTGGTGCGCTCTCTCTGGAGATGGGCGCTAAGCTGAAAACTGATGACCAGGCGGGAGTGCGCGCAGTGTTTACTTTAGATCCACGACTTCAACAAGACTCGCTACCGATCGGGGACTTCCCTCTCTGCCGGTTGCTGTTGTCCAACGATTCGAACTACCCCTGGTTCATCCTGGTGCCACGCCGCGAGGATATCAGTGAGATATTTCAGTTGGGTGTCGCAGATCAACAGCAGCTGTGGCAGGAGTCGACCGTGCTGGCGCAGCGGCTCAAGGAGTCGTTCGGCGCGGATAAGATGAACGTCGCCGCCTTGGGTAACGTCGTCAGCCAGCTGCACGTGCATGTGATTGTGCGCAAGCATGAGGATGCCGCCTGGCCAGCGCCGATCTGGGGCAAACACCCGGCCACCCCGTATAGTGCGGAGCAGGTCGCGGCGATTCGCGAGCGGCTGCGGTTGGTGTTGACCGAAGATTTCACGTTTCTGGAGGGTTGAGTCATGAGCCTGGAAGAACGCGTTACCGATCTGGAGAGCCAGTTGGCGTTTCAGGATGACACCATCCAGGCATTGAGTGATGTGCTGGCGACTCAGCAACGTGCGGTTGAGCGTCTGCAACTGCAAATGGCGGCATTGCTCAAGCGGCAAGAAGAAATGGCCGGTCAGTTCGAGACGTTCGAAGAAGAGGCGCCGCCGCCTCATTATTGAGGCGTATCCGCCCTTGCGGCGGGCTAACGCTCGCTCCTGCATTGACCGTGAACCGCATTACGGCCATTGCCCGGTATTAAAAGCCGCGCAATAAAAAACCGCGAACAGCCAGGCTGCTCGCGGTTTTTTTTAGCCTTGAATCAGCGTCGCGGCAAGGCGGCGATGACATCTTCGGCTTGCAGGCCCTTGTCACGATTCATGACGGAGAACTCCACGCGCTGGCCTTCGACCAGGACGCGGTGACCTTCGCCGCGAATAGCCCGGAAATGCACGAAAATATCATCGCCGGAATCACGGGAAATAAAGCCGAAGCCTTTGGAGGTGTTGAACCACTTGACGGTACCGGTATCGCGGTTGCTCATGTCGTAGCTTGGCGAGGCGGCGGCCGGTGAAGATTTGTAGAAGCTGATGGCCAGGTGCAGAAGAACGGCGATCAGGGCAGCGACCAGGCTGAACAGAACGGCAGGTTGACCGGCGATGACAGGCATCGGCGCGAGCAGCGTCAAGGTTTGCAAGAGAACAGTCAGAACCAGCAGGGCGCTGACCAGGTTCTGCAATTGATGACGCGGGCCTTTGTTCCAGTAAGGGATAACCGGAGCGAGGGTGAGGTTGAGCAGGCCGAAAAAGGCCAGGTACAGCGCATCGGGTTGTTGCAGGTAAGGAACAGCTTCGGATCGCAGGCTAGGGATGAAGGACAGCAGCAAAGCTGCTGCGCCCATTAGCAGGTGGACGATTTTCAACATTTTGATTAACTCACGTTAAGACGGATCACAAGGAAGAGCTGAGGAGGCACGGTTCGCTTCAGAACAATAAGAGGCGTTGGGCACGTACCTGGTATCAGCCTATGCGCAGCACCCGGAAAAATAGGTGCCAGCGACACACTGCCTATTTAACAGCAAAGCCGCAGGCTACTCAAATCAAGGAGTCCAGCGGTGCACCGGGGGCGATTTGTCGCAGCTTGCCGGGTCATCCGGGGCTGCGGCGTGGCGGCAGGCTTGCTAGAGTGGTCCTGCACCTGTTGGATGAATGTTCATCACCTTTAGGGGAAAAGCATGGCAATCGATATCGGTATCAGTGAAGAAGATCGCAAGTCCATTGTTGATGGGCTTTCGCGTCTGCTGTCGGACACTTATGTACTTTATTTGAAAACCCATAACTTCCATTGGAACGTCACCGGGCCCATGTTTCGGACCTTGCACCTGATGTTCGAGGAGCAATATAACGAGTTGGCCCTGGCTGTCGATTCGATTGCCGAGCGCATTCGTGCCCTCGGGTTTCCGGCTCCCGGTGCCTATTCTATTTATGCGCGGCTTTCCTCCATTAAGGAAGAATCGGGTGTGCCCAGCGCCGAAGACATGATCAAACAACTGGTCGAGGGTCAGGAAGCCGTGACGCGTACGGCACGCGGAATCTTCCCCTTGCTCGACAAAGTCAGCGACGAACCCACCGCCGACTTGCTGACCCAGCGCATGCAGGTTCACGAGAAAACCGCGTGGATGCTGCGTTCACTGCTGGATCAGTAACCCTGTCAGTGCGCGGGCGACTTCTATCAGGCGTTGTTCGCGCGCTGTCCTATGATGCTTTTTCTGTTGAATGACCTTGCGCCTGGTTGTGTAGGAAAACGGCCGGAGTAGGACGCGCTCCACGATCCGCCCTGCGTTGTTGGCTTATCCTACGTTGATGGTCAAAAAGTCATCTGGATATACCTTTGCGCCTGCGTTTTTATAAGAACCAGAACATGGCTCTTGTAAAAACCAGGGATGGCAAAGGAGTGTCAACGGTATGGTTTCTGAAAACAGGAAAAGCGAGGGGCGGGGCGGTCCACTCAAGGATGTAAGGGTTGACCCGTTTGTCAGCGAGTTCGATATGGGGTTGGCCCAACCCCTGTCTCGATCAGTACGTTTGAATGGCTTTGCCACCTGTTTGCGACTTGAACAGGTGTATTGGGATATTTTGGGCGAAATGGCCAAGGTCAATTGCTGCTCGGTCAGTGCGCTGTTGTCCCACGTGGACCGCGAGGTGCATCTGCGTCACGGCGGGGTGAAAAATTTCAGCGGGCTGGTGCGGGTTGTCTGCGTGGTGCACAGCTTGAAGGAAGGGAGTTGCACTGTCATGGCGTAGCCGTTGGCGGTGGAAAGGGCAGAGTGTCGGTCTGTGCAGTCTTACGGCTGCACAGGCTGCATTTAATGGATATAATCCCGCTCTTTGCCGCAAAACCCTGCGTTTACGGTAGCAATCTGATCGCCGAGACAACCCCCATGCCGATGTACGACTATCAATGTGCTTCCTGTGGTCATCAGTTGGAAGCCATTCAAAAGATCAGCGCAGCACCGCTGGTCGACTGCCCTGCCTGCCAGGCGCCAGAGCTTAAAAAGATGCTGTCCATGCCGGGCTTCCGCCTTAGCGGCACCGGCTGGTACGAAACCGATTTCAAGACCGGTTCAAAGAAGAACCTGGCCGGCGGCGACAAAGCTGACTAGGGTCTAGAGCCTGTTGAACGACACGTGTGAGCGCTTGCATCATCCAGCACCTGATGTGCGCAAGTGCTCCAACCGAATTTCGAATTACGAGAAGTGAAACCACGACCATGATGCGCAGCCATTATTGCGGCCAACTGAACGAAGCCCTGGAAGGCCAGGAAATTACCCTTTGCGGATGGGTTCACCGTCGCCGTGACCACGGTGGGGTGATTTTCCTCGATATCCGTGATCGTGATGGTCTGGCCCAGGTGGTGTTCGACCCGGACCGCGCTGAAACCTTCGCCGTCGCCGACCGCGTGCGCAGCGAGTATGTGGTCAAGGTCACCGGCAAGGTGCGTCTGCGTCCGGCCGGTGCCACCAACGCCAACATGGCGTCGGGCATGATCGAAGTGCTGGGTTACGAACTGGAAGTGCTGAACGAAGCGGAAACCCCGCCGTTCCCGCTCAACGAGTACTCCGACGTCGGCGAAGAAACCCGCCTGCGTTATCGCTTCCTCGACCTGCGTCGCCCGGAAATGCTCGAGAAGCTGCGTCTGCGTTCGCGCATGACCACCAGCATCCGCCGCTACCTGGACGAGAACGGCTTCCTCGACGTCGAGACGCCGATCCTGACCCGTGCGACCCCGGAAGGCGCTCGCGACTACCTGGTGCCGAGCCGTACTCACGCCGGTTCCTTCTTCGCCTTGCCGCAATCACCGCAGCTGTTCAAGCAACTGCTGATGGTTGCCGGCTTCGATCGTTACTACCAGATCGCCAAGTGCTTCCGCGACGAAGACCTGCGTGCCGACCGTCAGCCTGAATTCACTCAGATCGACATCGAAACCAGCTTCCTCGATGAAAAAGACATCATCGGCATCACCGAAGGCATGATCCGCAACCTGTTCAAGGAAGTGCTGGATCTGGAGTTCGGTGAATTCCCGCACATGACCTACGAAGAGGCCATGCGTCGTTACGGTTCCGACAAGCCGGACCTGCGTAACCCGCTGGAACTGGTCGACGTTGCCGACCAACTGAAAGAAGTCGACTTCAAAGTGTTCAGCGGCCCGGCCAACGACCCGAAATGCCGCATTGCTGCCTTGCGCGTTCCTGGCGGGGCGAGCATGCCGCGCAAACAGATCGACGACTACACCAAGTTCGTCGGCATCTACGGTGCCAAGGGCCTGGCGTACATCAAGGTCAACGAGCGCGCGAAGGGCGTCGAAGGCCTGCAGTCGCCTATCGTCAAGAACATCCCTGAAGCCAACCTCAATGTGATCCTCGATCGCGTTGGCGCGGTTGATGGCGACATCGTGTTCTTCGGTGCCGACAAAGCCAAGATCGTCAGCGAAGCCCTGGGTGCGCTGCGGATCAAGGTCGGCAACGACCTGGACCTGCTGACCTGCAAGTGGGCGCCAATGTGGGTCGTCGACTTCCCGATGTTCGAAGAGAACGACGACGGCAGCTTCACCGCCTTGCACCACCCGTTCACCGCGCCGAAGTGCACCCCGGAAGAACTCGAAGCCAACCCGGCGACCGCTCTGTCCCGTGCCTACGACATGGTCCTGAACGGCACCGAGCTGGGTGGCGGTTCGATCCGTATCCACCGCAAGGAAATGCAGCAGACGGTGTTCCGCCTGTTGGGTATCAATGAAGCGGAACAGGAAGAGAAGTTCGGCTTCCTGCTCGACGCCCTGAAATATGGCGCGCCACCGCACGGTGGCCTGGCCTTCGGCCTGGACCGTCTGGTGATGCTGATGACTGGCGCCCAGTCGATCCGTGAAGTGATCGCGTTCCCGAAAACCCAGAGCGCGGCTGACGTCATGACTCAGGCCCCGGGCGCGGTAGATGCCAAGGCATTGCGCGAATTGCACATTCGTCTGCGCGAAACGCCAAAGGCTGAGTAAGACTGACCCTGAAGGCGCATCCTTATTGGGATGCGCCTTTTTTATAGGTCGAGATTTTTTTCTTGCTGGCCTGCGCGAACAAGCGCGGCGGGCAATGTTTCAAAGAGAATTCGGAGCGAGATATGGCGGGTCATTCGAAGTGGGCGAACATCAAGCACCGCAAAGAACGTCAGGATGCCAAGAAGGGCAAGATTTTCACCAAGTGGATTCGTGAGCTGACCGTTGCGGCCCGTCAGGGCGGCGCTGATCCAGGCTCCAACCCGCGTCTGCGCCTGGCGTTGGACAAGGCGCTGGGTGCGAACATGAGCCGCGACATCATTGATCGCGCGGTGGCCCGCGGTGCCGGCGCTGCCGATACCGACGACATGGTCGAGCTGACCTACGAAGGCTACGGCCCGGGCGGCGTGGCGGTGATGGTCGAGTGCATGACCGACAACCGCAACCGCACCGCAGCCGCTGTTCGCCACGCGTTCAGCAAGTGCGGCGGCAACCTGGGGACTGACGGTTCGGTGGCCTACCTGTTCGAGCGCAAGGGGCAGATTTCCTTCGCTCCGGGCGTGGATGAAGACGCGCTCATGGAAGCAGCGATGGAAGCCGATGCCGATGACGTGGTGACCCACGAAGACGGTTCAATCGATGTGTTCACTTCGTTCGCTGGTTTCTACTCGGTGCGTAACGCCCTGGAAGCGGCCGGTTTCAAAGGCGATGACGCGGAAATCGTGATGCTGCCGACCACCAGTGCCGAACTGGATCTGGAAGGTGCCGAGAAGGTGCTCAAGCTGATCGACATGCTTGAGGACCTGGACGATGTGCAAAATGTCTACTCCAACGCGGACATTCCAGAGTCGGTCGCCGCTCAGCTCGGTTGATTCGCCCCTGTAGGAGCGAGCTTGCTCGCGATAAACCTGAGAGCGGGCACGTTCATTCAGGTTGTCCGAGTTGTCGTTAACGACCATCGCGAGCAAGCTCGCTCCTACATATCTATAAACCCGCAGGCGTTATGACTTTAATTCTTGGTATCGACCCCGGTTCGCGCATCACCGGATACGGCGTGGTACGCGATACCGGACGCGGCTGCATCTATGTGGCTTCAGGCTGCATCCGCACAGGCTCCGGCGAGCTGCACGAGCGTCTGCAAATCGTCTATCGCGGCGTGCGTGAAGTCATCCAGACCTACGGCCCGGTGACCATGGGCATCGAAAAAGTCTTTATGGCGCGCAACGCCGACTCTGCGCTGAAACTCGGCCAGGCCCGTGGCGCCGCCATCGTCGCCGGCGCGGAAGAAGCCCTGGAAATCGCTGAGTACACCGCGACCCAGGTCAAACAGGCCGTCACCGGCACCGGTGCGGCAAATAAAGAGCAGGTGCAGATGATGGTCATGCACATGCTGAAACTGACCAGCAAGCCACAAATCGATGCCTCGGACGCCCTGGCCATTGCTATTTGCCATGCTCACACCCGTTCCAGCCTGTTGCCCCATGGCCTGGGCACGGCACGCAGTCGTGGCGGGCGCCTGCGTCTCTGATAGCATCAGCAATCATTTTTAGGGAATGAGGGTTTTGCGCCTGGGTTGTCGGCGCAAAACCCTTGTTCTTTCAGTCGCCAGCCGCAGCGCTGGCCAACGCTCAAGGATCTGAAACGTGATTGGACGCTTGCGCGGCACCCTGGCTGAAAAACAGCCGCCGCACCTGATTCTGGATGTAAACGGTCTGGGGTATGAGCTGGAAGTGCCCATGACCACGCTGTATCGCTTGCCGTCGGTCGGTGAACCGCTGACCTTGCACACCCATTTGGTCGTACGCGAAGACGCGCAGTTACTCTATGGCTTCTTCGGCAAGCGTGAGCGAGACTTTTTCCGCGAGTTGATCCGTCTCAATGGTGTAGGCCCGAAATTGGCCCTGGCCTTGATGTCGAGCCTGGAAGTCGACGAGCTGGTCCGTTGCGTGCAGTCCCAGGACACCTCGGCGCTGACCAAGGTGCCGGGCGTGGGCAAGAAGACTGCCGAGCGTTTGCTGGTGGAACTCAAGGATCGCTTCAAGGCCTGGGAAACCGTACCGGCGATGTTTGCCCTGGTGCCCAACCAGCCGGGTGGCCCGGACGCCCCGGCCCCGGTGGCCACCGCCGAAAATGACGCGGTCAGCGCGCTGATTTCCCTGGGCTACAAGCCTCAGGAGGCCAGCAAGGCGATTTCCGCGATCAAGGAGAAAGGTTTGAGCAGTGAAGACATGATTCGTCGTGCCCTGAAGGGAATGATCTAAGTGATTGAAGCTGATCGTCTGATTGCCGCCACGCCGGGCCCGCGCGACCGCGAGGAAGTCCAGGACCGGGCGATTCGTCCCGTCAGCCTGGCCGAATACATTGGCCAGCCGACCGTTCGCGAGCAAATGGAATTGTTCATCCAGGCCGCTCGCGGGCGCAACGAGTCTCTGGACCACACGCTGATTTTCGGCCCGCCGGGCCTGGGTAAAACCACCCTGGCGAACATCATCGCCCAGGAAATGGGGGTGTCGATCAAAAGCACCTCGGGCCCGGTGCTTGAGCGCCCCGGCGACCTGGCGGCGCTGCTGACCAACCTTGAGCCGCACGACGTGCTGTTCATTGACGAGATCCATCGGCTCTCGCCAATTGTCGAAGAAGTGTTGTACCCGGCGATGGAGGATTTCCAGCTCGACATCATGATCGGTGAAGGGCCGGCGGCGCGTTCGATCAAGCTTGATCTGCCGCCGTTCACCCTGGTGGGTGCAACGACGCGGGCCGGCATGCTGACCAACCCGTTGCGCGACCGTTTCGGCATCGTCCAGCGCCTGGAGTTCTACAACACGGCCGACCTGGCAACGATTGTCAGCCGTTCGGCGGCTATCCTCGGCTTGCCGCTGGACCCGGAAGGCGCCTTCGAAATCGCTCGCCGTGCCCGTGGTACGCCACGGATCGCCAACCGTTTGCTGCGCCGGGTACGGGATTTCGCCGAGGTTCGCGCCAAAGGCCACATCACCAAACCGATTGCCGACCTGGCCTTGAACCTGCTGGATGTCGATGAACGTGGCTTCGATCATCAGGATCGACGTCTGTTGTTGACCATGATCGAGAAGTTCGACGGTGGCCCGGTCGGCGTCGACAGCCTGGCGGCTGCCATCAGCGAAGAACGTCACACCATCGAAGACGTGCTGGAGCCGTACCTGATCCAGCAGGGCTATATCATGCGCACGCCACGGGGGCGGGTGGTCACACGGCATGCATACCTGCATTTCGGTTTAAACATTCCGTCACGATTGGGCGAGATGCCCGTGGTAGACGAGTTCCTTGATGCCGTGGACGATTAATTAACCTTTGCGTGCAGAATTTTCGGGCATTGTGCTGTCCTAGGACCGTACTTTCGCGAGAAAGCCGCAGAACATTGAAAAACAGTTGCCTGGCCGGATTGGCAACCTGAGGAGTAAGCACTAGAGTATGCGCGCGCAAAACGGGCTTGAGCCTTTCGCACTTCGTTGTCGCGTTTATTACGAGGACACCGATGCGGGCGGCATCGTGTATTACGTTAATTACCTCAAGTTTATGGAACGGGCTCGAACCGAGCGGCTCCGGGAGCTGGGCTTTGCCCAATCCCAGCTGGCAGGGGAGGACCTGTTGTTCGTCGTGCATTCCAGCGAAGCGCGTTACCACGCGCCGGCGCGACTGGATGACGAACTGCTGGTAAGCGCTGAAGTAATCGAATTGAACCGTGTCAGCCTGCGCTTCAAGCAGCAGGTCAGGCGGGCTACGGATAATGCGCTGCTCTGCGAAGGGCAGTTTTTGGTGGCCTGTGTGCGCACTGACAGTTTAAAACCCCGGGCCATTCCCGAAGCTCTACGTGCGGCCTTTGCCGACGTGAGCGGCGCGGGTACACACTCAAAGCAGGAGATAAAGCGTGGAAGCTAACGTCGTCGACCATTCCTCCATGTGGAGCCTGGTCAGCAATGCCAGTATCGTGGTGCAACTGGTAATGCTGATCCTGGTAGCCGCATCGGTGACCTCATGGATCATGATCTTTCAGCGCAGCAACCTGCTGCGCGCCGGTCGACGTGCCCTGGAGAGCTTTGAAGAGCGCTTCTGGTCGGGTATCGACCTGTCCAAACTCTACCGTCAGGCCGGCAGCAACCCTGACCCGGATTCGGGCGTCGAGCAGATCTTCCGTGCCGGCTTCAAGGAATTCTCCCGTCTGCGTCAGCAGCCTGGCGTTGATCCGGAAGCGGTCATGGAAGGCGTGGCCCGTGCCATGCGCGTGGCCATTTCCCGCGAAGAAGAAAAGCTCGAACAGAGCCTGCCGTTCCTGGCCACTGTCGGTTCCGTCAGCCCGTACATCGGTCTGTTCGGTACGGTCTGGGGCATCATGAACTCCTTCCGTGGCCTGGCCACTGCCCAGCAAGCGACCCTGGCCACCGTGGCCCCCGGTATTGCCGAAGCACTGATTGCAACCGCGATCGGTCTGTTCGCCGCCATCCCGGCCGTTATTGCTTACAACCGTTTTGCTGCTCGCAGCGAAACCCTGCTGGGCCGTTACTACACCTTCGCCGATGAATTCCAGGCGATCCTGCACCGCAAAGTGCACACCAGCGAAGAATAAGCAGGTAATTTCCAATGGCTTTAATCGCTCGAGCTCGCAAAAAGCGCAAGCCGGTTGCCGAGATGAACGTGGTGCCTTACATCGACGTGATGCTGGTACTGCTGGTCATCTTCATGGTGACCGCGCCGATGCTCAATCAGGGCGTGAAAGTTGATCTGCCCAAGGTTTCCAGCGAAGCCTTGCCGCAAGACAACAACACCCAGGTCCTGACCATTTCGATCAAGGCTGACAAGACCTACTACTGGAACCTTGGCAGCGAAGTCGACACCGAAAAACAGCAGGACAAGGCCATGACCTTGCCGCAGATGACCGACGCCGTGACCAAGATCATTCGTGTCGGTACCGAAGGCGGCAAGCGGACCCAGGTGTTCATTCGCGGCGACAAGACCGTCGACTACGGTTCCGTCATGGGCGCCATGGGCGGATTGCAGAAAGCCGGGGTCGGTAATGTTGGCTTGATTACCGAGGCACCCTGATGCAGCAAATGCGAGAGCCGTCCGCCTCGGAAAGCTATTTCTGGCCTAGTGTCCTGGCGATTGTCTTGCACGTGCTGGTGTTCGGCATGCTGTTCGTCAGTTTCGCCTTCACGCCAGAGCTGCCGCCTGCCAAGCCGATTGTCCAGGCGACCTTGTACCAGCTGAAATCGAAAAGTCGGGCGACCACCCAGACCAATCAGAAGATTGCCGGCGAAGCGCAGAAATCTGCCGCGCGTCAGACTGAAGTCGAACAGATGGAACAGAAGAAGATCGAACAGGAAGCGATCAAAGCCGCGGAACAAAAGAAGGAAGACGCGGCTCAAAAAGCCGAAGAATCCAAGAAGGCCGACGAGACGAAGAAAGCGGAAGAGGCAAAAAAGGCTGATGAAGCCAAGAAAGCCGATGAAGCGAAGAAGACCGCCGAAGCCAAAAAGGCCGAAGAGAAACAATTGGCTGATATAGCCAAGAAGAAAGCGGAAGAAGACGCCAAGAAAGCGGCTGAAGAAGAGGCCAAGAAAGCGGCCGCTGAAGAAGCGAAGAAAAAGATAGTCGAAGACGCGAAGAAGAAAGCCGCGGAAGACGCCAAGAAGAAATCTGAAGCTGAAGAGGCGAAGAAGAAAGTCGCCGAAGACGCGAAGAAGAAAGCGGCTGCCGATGCTGCGAAGAAGAAATCGCAGGAAGCGGCACGTAAATCGGTCGAAGACAAAAAGGCTCAGGCCCTGGCAGATTTGCTTTCCGATACGCCGCAGCGTCAGCAAGCCTTGGCGGATGAGCAGGGCGACGAAGTCGCGGGTAACTTCGATGATCTGATTCGTTCGCGCGCTTCTGAAGGTTGGGCGCAGCCACCGTCGGCCCGCAAGGGCATGAAAGTGATCCTGCAGATCAGCATGCTGCCTGACGGAACGATCTCCGGAGTCTCGGTTGCCCGTTCCAGTGGTGATGTGCCGTTCGACAGTTCAGCGGTAGCGGCAGTAAAAAATATTGGTCGATTGACCGAAATGCAGGGTCTGAAGCCAGCTGATTTCGCACCCTATCGTTCATTCAAGATGACATTCACACCTGAGGATCTAGCCTTGTGAGAAACCTTCTTCGAGGACTGCTTGTAGTCTTGGTCTGCTTTGCAGGCCTGGCCACGGCAGATGAAAAAAATATCCTGGTCAGCAGTGGCAGCTCCCAGGCAACTCCAATTGCCGTCGTGCCATTTGGTTTCCAGGGCGGCACCGTGCTGCCGGACGACATGGCCGAAATCATCGGTAACGACCTGCGCAACTCGGGTTACTACGCGCCGATTCCAAAGCAGAACATGATCAGCCAGCCGAGCCAGGCCAGCGAAATCATTTTCCGTGACTGGAAGGCCGTTGGCGCCCAGTACATCATGGTCGGCAGCATTGCGCCGGCAGGCGGTCGCCTGCAGGTTCAGTACGCGTTGTTCAACGTCGCCACCGAGCAGCAAGTGCTGACCGGCAGCGTGTCGGGCAGCGTTGATCAACTGCGCGACATGTCCCACTACATCGCCGACCAGTCGTTCGAAAAACTCACCGGTATTAAAGGTGCGTTCTCGACTCGCCTGTTGTACGTGACTGCCGAGCGTTTCTCCGAGAAGAACACGCGCTACACGCTGCAACGTTCGGACTATGACGGTGCCCGCGCCGTGACGCTGCTGCAATCGCGCGAGCCGATCCTGTCGCCGCGTTTCGCACCGGATGGCAAGCGCATCGCTTATGTATCGTTCGAGCAGAAGCGTCCGCGCATTTTCATGCAGAACATCGATACCGGTCGCCGTGAGCAGATCACCAACTTCGAAGGCTTGAATGGCGCGCCAGCCTGGTCGCCGGATGGTCAGCGACTGGCATTCGTACTGTCGAAAGACGGCAACCCTGACATCTATGTGATGAACCTGGGTTCGCGTCAGATCACTCGTGTCACCAACGGTCCCGGCATTAACACCGAACCGTTCTGGGGCAAGGATGGCTCGACCATCTACTTCACCTCCGACCGTGGCGGCAAGCCACAGATCTACAAAACCAGCGTTGGTGGTGGCGGTGCGGAACGCGTGACCTTCATCGGTAACTACAACGCCAACCCTAAATTGTCGGCTGACGAAAAGACCCTGGTGATGATTCACCGCCAGGACGGCTTCACCAATTTCAAGGTGGCAGCCCAGGATTTGCAGCGAGGTAGTGTAAAGATCCTCACTGATAGCACTCTGGACGAGTCGCCTACTGTTGCGCCCAACGGCACCATGGTAATCTACGCCACCCGCCAGCAGGGCCGGGGAGTCTTGATGCTCGTGTCCATTAATGGACGCGTAAGGCTCCCGCTTCCTACCGCACAAGGCGAAGTCAGAGAACCTTCCTGGTCCCCTTACCTGAACTGACGCGGCGCTATACGTTTTACTTAACACACTGGGGTTCATTAGGAGTTTCACGATGGAAATGCTGAAGTTTGGTAAATTTGCTGCGCTGGCTCTGGCCATGGCTGTAGCTGTAGGTTGCTCGTCCAAAGGCGGCGACAATGCCGGTGAAGGCGCTGTAGATCCAAACGCTGGTTACGGCGCAAACACTGGCGCAGTTGACGGCTCCCTGAGCGAAGAAGCTGCACTGCGCGCAATCACCACTTTCTACTTCGAATACGACAGTTCGGACCTGAAGCCAGAAGCCATGCGCGCTCTGGACGTTCACGCCAAAGACCTGAAAGCAAACGGCGCTCGCGTTGTTCTGGAAGGCAACACCGACGAACGTGGTACTCGTGAGTACAACATGGCACTGGGCGAGCGTCGTGCGAAAGCCGTTCAGCGTTACCTGGTACTGCAAGGTGTTTCCCCAGCTCAGCTGGAACTGGTTTCCTACGGCGAAGAGCGTCCAGTTGCTACCGGCAACGACGAGCAGTCCTGGGCTCAAAACCGTCGCGTCGAACTGCGTAAGTAATTCGTCATGCGAACGTGCCGTCGTGCTGTAACTGTTCTGGCTCTCAGCCTTGCACCGCTTGCGGTGTGGGCTGCGGTTCCTGTGGTCGATAACGATTCCGGCTATAACAATAGCGGGACCAGTTATCCGCCTGCGGGTTACGGTACGAACGGCGCCTATGCCGGGGGAGGGGTTTCGGCCCCTGTCTCGGCACAGGGCGAGCTGTTCAACCAGCTGCAATCCATGCAAGAGCAGATCTCGCGCCAACAGGGTGTGATTGAAGTTCTGCAAAATGAAGTAGCGCGCATGAAGCAAGAGAGCCTGGAGCGATATCAGGATCTTGATCGGCGCATAGGAACCGGCGTTGCACCAGCCGCGACTCCTGAAAATTCTTCCACCGGTGGCAGTTTGAACGCCCCCGGTGCAGCAGCGGCAGGCGCAGGCGCAGGTGCAGGAGCGGCAGCCGCTCAAGCACCCGCCGCGGGTAGCGAGCCGGCTGATCCGGCGAAGGAAAAACTGTATTACGATGCAGCCTTCGACCTGATCAAAGCCAAGGATTTCGACAAGGCCAGCCAGGCTTTTGCCGCTTTCCTGCGCAAGTACCCGAACAGCCAATACGCGGGCAATGCCCAGTACTGGTTGGGCGAAGTGAACCTGGCCAAAGGCGATCTGCAAGGTGCAGGTCAGGCATTTGCCAAGGTTTCGCAGCTGTACCCCAAGCACCCTAAAGTGCCTGACTCGCTGTACAAGCTCGCTGATGTAGAGCGCCGCCTCGGTCATACCGACAAGGTCAAAGGCATTCTGCAGCAGGTCGTGGCCCAATATCCGGGCACTTCCGCCGCTCAGCTGGCCCAGCGCGATCTGCAGAAAATGTAAGGCAGCTTGACCTGTTTCGAAGAAACCCGCGCTTGTCGCGGGTTTTTTCGTTAGAATTCACGCCCTTTTTATGAAACACGCTTTTGGGGATCTACGCGGTGGCGGGGTTCCTTGAAGTGCCTGACGGAGGCGGACAGCCTGTTTAGCTGTTATGCCCGTGGCGACTATGCAAGACACATTGAGAATTACCGAAGTTTTCTACTCGTTGCAGGGTGAAACGCGGACTGCCGGGCTGCCCACTGTGTTTGTGCGCCTGACCGGTTGCCCGTTGCGTTGCCAATACTGCGACAGCGCCTACGCGTTCACGGGCGGTACCATTCGCCCGCTCGACGACATCCTCGAACAAGTGGCGGGTTTTCGTCCGCGATATGTCTGTGTCACCGGCGGCGAGCCGTTGGCGCAACCCAACGCCATTCCATTGCTCAAGCGGTTGTGTGACGCCGGTTACGAAGTGTCACTGGAAACCAGTGGTGCCCTCGACATCTCGGCGGTAGATTCTCGGGTCAGTCGCGTTGTCGATCTGAAAACCCCGGGGTCGAAAGAAGCACACCGCAACCGCTACGAGAACATCGAACTGCTCACGCCCAACGATCAGGTGAAGTTTGTCATCTGCTCGCGGGAAGACTACGACTGGGCGGTGTCCAAGCTGATCCAGTACGGTCTTGATCGACGTGCCGGCGAAGTCCTGTTCTCGCCAAGTCACCATGATCTCAATGCACGGGACCTGGCTGACTGGGTGGTGGCTGACAACCTGCCTGTGCGTCTGCAATTGCAGCTGCATAAATATCTTTGGAATGACGAGCCGGGGCGCTGAAATGACAGAACAACTGAACACTGCTGAAAAACGTGCGGTCATCCTGCTGTCCGGCGGTCTGGACTCGGCGACCGTCGTGGCCATGGCTCGTGCTGAAGGCTACAGCTGCTACACCATGAGCTTCGATTACGGCCAGCGCTCTCACGCCGAGTTGCACGCCGCCGCCCTTGTCGCTCGCGACCTGGGTGTGGTTGAGCACAAGGTGATCGGCCTGAACCTGAACGGTATCGGCGGTTCGGCATTGACCGACACCCGCATCGATGTGCCGGAAGAGGCGGGCGAAGGTATTCCGGTGACTTACGTGCCAGCACGCAACACCGTTTTCTTGTCCCTGGCCTTGGGCTGGGCTGAAGTGCTTGGCGCTCGCGACATCTTTATCGGTGTGAACGCGGTGGACTACTCCGGTTACCCGGATTGCCGTCCCGAGTTCATCGAATCCTTCGAGCGCATGGCCAATCTGGCGACCAAGGCCGGTGTCGAAGGCAACGGTTTCCGTATTCAGGCACCGCTGCAAAACCTCAGCAAGGCGCAGATCGTCCAGGCGGGCGTGAAGCTTGGCGTTGATTACGGCCTGACGGTTTCCTGCTATCAGGCGGACGATAATGGCCGTGCTTGCGGCAAATGCGACAGCTGCCGCCTGCGTGCAGAAGGCTTTGCGGCAGCCGGAATCAGCGACCCAACACCTTATTTTTGATTTATTTCAAATTAGGTGTTGAATAGTCCTTAAAAATCAGTATTATACGCGCCACCACACAGCGGGTCGTTAGCTCAGTTGGTAGAGCAGTTGGCTTTTAACCAATTGGTCGTAGGTTCGAATCCCACACGACCCACCATTTTTGTAGCAGTTTTAAAAGTCTGGAAGGCCCACGCAAGTGAGGATTTCCGGATTTTTTTTTGTCCGCGATTTAAGGTTGGCCCGAGCCAGGGCTGCACCGCGTGGCGCAGGTCAGAATCATCTTTTGCATCAACGGGATATTCTGTAGCCTTGCGCAGCTCCAACGTCATCCGTGCCTGATGATACTCACTCTCCCGGCGGTACCCTGATGGGTCCGGAGCCGGGTGTATACTCGACTTTCGCGCGAACGCGCCTGCAGGTCTTGCGAACATGACGCAGATTTCCGAACGCCTTCTGGTTCAAGCCCACCTCGACGCCAAGCAGCCCAAGCCGCTGACCGCCGAGGAAGAGGCCTATTACCGCGCCGCCATTGCTGCCGAGCTCAAGGCTCAGGACGCGGTGCTGGTTGCCCACTTCTATTGCGATCCGGTGATTCAGGCCCTGGCCGAAGAAACCGGGGGCTGTGTCTCCGACTCTCTGGAGATGGCCCGCTTCGGCAATGCCCATCCGGCAAAAACCGTGGTGGTCGCCGGGGTGAAGTTCATGGGCGAGACGGCCAAGATTCTCAACCCTGAAAAGCGTGTGCTGATGCCGACCCTGGAAGCGACCTGCTCGCTGGATCTGGGTTGCCCGGTCGATGAGTTCTCGGCGTTTTGCGATCAGCACCCGGAGCGTACGGTGGTGGTGTATGCCAACACCTCCGCAGCGGTCAAAGCCCGGGCGGATTGGGTGGTGACGTCCAGCTGCGCGCTGGAGATCGTCGAAAGCCTGATGGATAACGGCGAAACCATCATCTGGGGGCCGGACAAGCACCTGGGCACCTATATCCAGCGCCAGACCGGTGCGGACATGCTGCTGTGGGACGGTGCCTGCATCGTTCACGAAGAGTTCAAGTCCAAGCAGCTTGAAGACATGAAGGCGTTGTACCCGGACGCCGCGATTCTGGTGCATCCCGAATCGCCGACCTCAGTGATCGAGCTGGCCGATGCCGTCGGCTCCACCAGTCAGTTGATCGCGGCGGCGCAGAGCCTGCCGAACAAGACGCTGATTGTCGCCACCGACCGTGGCATCTTCTACAAGATGCAGCAGCTGTGCCCGGACAAGGTCTTCATCGAAGCGCCAACGGCCGGTAACGGCGCTGCGTGCCGCAGTTGCGCGCACTGCCCGTGGATGGCGATGAACACCCTTGAGCGCCTGCTGAAGAGCTTGAAGGAAGGGGCGAACGAGATCTTTGTCGATCCCGCACTGATCCCGCAAGCGATTCGGCCGTTGAAGCGAATGCTCGACTTTACCCAGGCGGCGCGGATGAAGTTGGCCGGTAACGCCTAACAGCCAAGTCACAAAAACTGTGGGAGCGAGCCTGCTCGCGAAGAGGGAGTATCAGTCGACATTAATGTTTGCTGATAGGCCGCCTTCGCGAGCAGGCTCGCTCCCACATTGGTTTGTGTATGGCTGAATTATTTGGTCTTCTTCGGAATTCGTACCAGCTGGGTATTGGAGTACATGTCGTGCCAGCTGCGTTTCTGTTTGTCGAACAGCGACCAGATGAACCCCAGCCCAACGCACAGCAAAGAAGCGATCGACACCACAAAGCGCAGCAGCGCCTGCCACAGGCTGATGGATGAACCGTCGGCGTTCTGCACGCGGATGCACCATACCTGCATGCCCAGGGTCTGTCCGGACCAGGTCCAGAACTTGGCGAAGAAACCGAACAGCACGAACAGCAGCACCGTCGACAGCAAGGGATCACCGTCCAGCGCGCCGGCTTCAGTCAGGGTGCGCATCTTGTCTTCGCCGATGATCGCCATCTGAATCATCTTGTAGACGCCGCTGGTAACGATCAGCAGCGCGGTACACAGCAGGAAGTCATAGAACATCGCTGCCAGGCGACGACCCAGGCCAGCGGCAGGAAATTCGCCCTGGGGTTTGAGCAGGTGTTTCGACATGGCAGCCTCTGGACGGAAAAAGAAGCCATTTTACGGATTTACGCGCACAAAAAAGCCCCTGATGTCAGCATCAGGGGCTTTTTCGTTACAGAAGATTTAGGCTTCTGCTTGTACTTCGTCAGCCTGCATGCCTTTCTGGCCTTGCACAGCGACGAAAGTCACTTTTTGGCCTTCTTTCAGGCTCTTGAAGCCGTTGCCCTGAATAGCGCGGAAATGCACGAACAGATCCGGACCGCTTTCTGGAGTGATAAAACCAAAACCTTTCTCGTCGTTAAACCACTTGACGGTACCGCTCTGACGTTGGGACATTTCTTATTTCCTTTGACGCAAAAATTAATGACAGTCTCCTTCTCATGAAAGAGTACTGGGGCTGGTTGCAGGAGAGTAAGAAGACGTCGAACGGGATGTAGCTAACTTGTAGGCTACTGCCCAGGTCACGATTCCAAGCGACCCATGCAAACACAGTGAACAAACTCTACGCCAACTACGGGAGAAAAAACAAGCCCTGTGAAAGGCCCGTATTTGCTCGCGTTGGTGGTGTCGTATCGCAACTAGTGCTGGCTTATGCGATGGCGGTGTTCAATCGTTTTCGATCGTTATAAGCAAAGTTCATAAACGAAGCTTAGAGCGAAAGGCATGCACTGTTTTATGGCGATTGCGTTACACATTAGTGCACTGTTAACGCAATCGCGTTACTTATAGAAACAGTCAATCAGCCACGATAGTAGCGTTGTGGAACAAATGGCATTTTGCTTACAAGCAAAGGCACCTTTTTCCCACGTACGATGGCCCAGACTGGTGTTTCCAAAGCGATATAAGCGCTGTCGAGGTAACCCATCGCCAGAGGGCCGCCGAGGGTCGGTCCAAAGCCGCCGCTGCACACGCTACCGATGATGTCGCCTGCTTCGTTGACGATTTCTGCACCTTCACGCACCGGTGTGCGTTCCTGAGGCAGCAGGCCAACACGCTTGCGGCTGACGCCACCTTGTTGCTGAGCGAACACGGTTTCGGCGCCCGGGAAACCGCCCGCACGTGCACCATCAGCACGACGCGGCTTGGAGATGGCCCACAGCAGGCTCGCTTCGATCGGCGTGGTTTCGGTGTTCATGTCGTGGCCGTAGAGGCACAGGCCAGCTTCCAGGCGCAGGGAGTCGCGAGCGCCAAGGCCGATGGCCGCCACTTCCGGTTCGGCCAACAGCGCGCGAGCCAGGGCTTCAGCATCGGCGACCGGTACGGAGATTTCGAAACCGTCTTCACCGGTGTAACCCGAACGGCTGACAAAGCAATCCACACCCAGCAGTTTCACGCGGGCGAATTGCATGAAGGTCATCTTCGCCACTTCCGGCGCCAGGCGTGCGAGCACGGTGACGGCGGCGGGACCTTGCAGGGCCAGCAGCGCGCGTTCTTCGAACAGTGGCTCGATCGTGCACTGGTCGCCAATGTGCTGTTGCAGGTGCGCCAGGTCCTGGTCCTTGCAGGCGGCGTTGACCACCAGGAACAGTTCGTCGTTGCCGAGGTTGGCGACCATCAAGTCGTCGAGGATGCCACCGGTCTGGTTGGTGAACATGGCGTAGCGCTGCATGCCCACCGGCAGGTCGATGATGTCCACTGGCACCAGGGTTTCCAGGGCCTTGGCGGCATTGGCGCCGGTCAGCCGGATCTGGCCCATGTGCGAGACATCGAACAGCCCGGCTTGCTCACGGGTGTGCTGGTGTTCTTTCATCACGCCCAACGGGTATTGCACCGGCATGTCGTAGCCGGCGAACGGCACCATGCGGGCGCCAAGTTCGATGTGCAGTGCGTGCAGCGGGGTTGTCGACAATTGTTCGGTGGACATATTCAGCTCCTGAAAATGATGCAGATGCAGGGGAGTGCATCAGCACTCGATAATGTTGACCGCCAAACCGCCACGGGCGGTTTCCTTGTATTTGCTTTTCATGTCGGCGCCGGTCTGGCGCATGGTGCGGATGACCTTGTCGAGGGAGACGAAATGCTGACCGTCGCCACGCAGGGCCATGCGCACCGCATTGATTGCCTTGACCGAGCCCATGGCGTTGCGCTCGATGCAAGGCACTTGCACCAGCCCGCCGATCGGGTCGCAGGTCAGGCCGAGGTTGTGTTCCATGCCGATTTCCGCGGCGTTTTCCACTTGCTGCACGGTGCCGCCCAGCACTTCGCACAAGGCGCCAGCCGCCATTGAACAGGCCACGCCGACTTCACCCTGGCAACCAACTTCGGCGCCGGAGATCGAGGCGTTTTCCTTATAGAGAATGCCGATGGCGGCGGCCGTCAGTAGGAAACGTACGACGCCGTCTTCACTGGCGCCGGGGATGAAGCGCATGTAGTAATGCAAAACCGCCGGGACGATTCCCGCCGCACCATTGGTGGGCGCAGTGACGACGCGTCCGCCGTTGGCATTTTCTTCGTTGACCGCCAACGCGTAGAGATTGACCCAGTCCAGCACCGACAGCGGATCGCGCAGCGACGATTCCGGGTTCTTGCACAGTTGTCGATGCAGCGCTGCCGCACGGCGTTTAACCTTCAAGCCACCGGGCAGGATGCCTTCGTTGCGGCAACCGGCCGCGACGCAGTCCTGCATCACTTGCCAGATTTTCAGCAGGCCGGCGCGGGTTTCCGCTTCCGGGCGCCAGGCGCTTTCGTTGGTCAGCATCACCTGGCTGATCGACAAGCCGTAGGTGGTGCAGTGACTGAGCAGGTCCTTGGCGCTTTTGAACGGAAAGGTCAGGGGCGTGGCGTCTTCGACAATGCGGTCGGCGCCGGCGGCGTCTTCATCGACCACAAAACCGCCGCCGACCGAGTAGTACTCGCGGCTGCGGATTTGCAAACCCGCGGCGTCGAACGCGCGGAAGATCATGCCGTTGGGGTGATAGGCCAACGGTTTGCGGATCATCGCCAGGTGCAGCTTTTCATTGAATTCGATGGCGTGCTCACCGAGCAGGTTCAGACGACCGCTGCCACGAATTTCTTGCAGGCGGGCGGCGACGGTTTCGGTGTTCACGGTGTCCGGGTGTTCGCCTTCCAGGCCCAGCAACACAGCCTTGTCGCTGCCGTGGCCTTTGCCGGTGGCGCCGAGCGAGCCGTAGAGCTCGACTTTGACGCAGGCGGTTGCGGTCAGCAGCCCTTCACGGCGCAGACCTTCGGCAAAGCGTGCTGCGGCACGCATCGGGCCGACGGTGTGGGAACTGGAGGGGCCGATACCAATCTTGAACAGGTCGAACACGCTTAACGACATGGTTGTTCTCCGGTTTCTTGTTATGGGAATTGGCGAAATGTCAGGCCAGGCACGATCCTGTGGGAGCTGGCCTGCCAGCGATTGCAGGGTGTCAGGCAACGGAAATGTCGACTGATCCACCGCTATCGCTGGCAGGCCAGCTCCCACAGGTTTTTGTGGTGTTCTTGAAATGAGGGGCGAGTGAACCCGCCCCCATCAGTTTTAAGCGTAGCTTTCGATCGACGGGCAGGCGCAAACCAGGTTGCGATCGCCGAACACGTTGTCGACGCGACCGACCGGCGGCCAGTACTTGCCTTCGATCAACGACGCGACCGGGTAAACAGCCTGCTCACGGCTGTACGGATGCGTCCACTCGCCGACGATTTCCGCCGCGGTGTGCGGGGCGTTTTTCAGCGGGTTGTCGTCCTTGTCCAGCGTGCCGTTTTCCACCGCGCGGATTTCTTCGCGGATGCGGATCATGGCGTCGCAGAAGCGGTCCAGTTCTTCTTTGGATTCGCTTTCGGTCGGCTCGATCATCAGCGTGCCAGCCACCGGGAACGACATGGTCGGGGCGTGGAAACCGAAGTCGATCAGGCGCTTGGCCACGTCATCGACGCTGATGCCGCTGCTGTCTTTCAGTGGGCGCAAATCAAGGATGCATTCGTGCGCCACCAGGCCGTTGCTGCCGGTGTACAGCACCGGGTAGTGCTCTTCGAGGCGACGGGAAATGTAGTTGGCATTGAGGATCGCCAATTGCGAAGCGCGCTTCAAACCGGCGCCACCCATCATGCGGATGTACATCCAGGTGATCGGCAAAATGCTCGCGCTGCCGAACGGCGCGGCGCAGACCGCGCCTTCTTTACGCTCCATGGTGCCGTGACCCGGCAGGAACGGCGTCAGGTGCGATTTGACGCCAATCGGGCCGACGCCCGGACCGCCACCGCCGTGGGGAATGCAGAAGGTTTTGTGCAGGTTCAGGTGCGAGACGTCGCCGCCAAACTTGCCCGGCGCGCAGAGGCCGACCATCGCGTTCATGTTGGCGCCGTCGATGTACACCTGGCCGCCGTGGTCATGAATGATGCCGCAGATTTCGCGGATGCCTTCTTCGAACACGCCGTGGGTCGACGGGTAGGTGATCATCAGCGCGGCGAGGTGTTCGCGGTGCTCGATGGCCTTGGCGCGCAGGTCTTCGATGTCGACGTTGCCACGGGCATCGCAGGCGGTGACCACCACGCGCATGCCGGCCATGTTGGCGGTGGCCGGGTTGGTGCCGTGGGCCGAGGACGGGATCAGGCAGATGTCGCGACGGTCTTCGCCACGGCTCTGGTGGTAGGCGCGAATCGCCAGCAGGCCGGCGTATTCACCCTGGGAACCGGCGTTCGGTTGCAGGCTGATCGCGTCGTAGCCGGTGGCGGCGCAGAGCATCGCTTCCAGCTCGTCGGTCAGTTGCTGGTAACCGGCACTTTGTTCGGCTGGAGCGAACGGGTGCAGGGCGCCGAATTCGGCCCAGGTCACCGGGATCATTTCGCTGGCGGCGTTGAGTTTCATGGTGCAGGAACCCAGTGGGATCATGGTGCGATCCAGCGCCAGGTCCTTGTCGGCGAGCTTGCGCAGGTAGCGCATCAGCTCGGTTTCCGAGTGGTAACGGTTGAACACCGGGTGGCTGAGGATCGGCGATTGGCGGACCAGATCCGCTGGAATCGCGCTGACCACCGAAGCGGCGAGGGCGGCGAAGTCTGGCAGCGCTTTGCCGTCGGCGAGCAGGGCCCACAGGGTTTCCACATCCGCTTGCGAGGTGGTTTCGTCGAGGGACAGGCCCAGGCGCTCGGCATCGATCACGCGCAGGTTGATCTGCTGGGCCCGCGCCTTATCGTGCAGCGCGGCGGTGTTGGCGCCGGTGTTGATCGTCAGCGTGTCGAAGAAGTTTTCTTGTTCGACGTTCAGACCGATCGCTTTCAAGCCTTGGGCCAGAATCGCAGTCAGGTGATGCACGCGATTGGCAATCTGCGTCAGGCCTTTCGGGCCGTGGTACACGGCGTACATGCTGGCGATGTTGGCCAGCAGGACCTGGGCGGTGCAGATGTTGCTGGTAGCCTTCTCGCGGCGGATGTGTTGCTCGCGGGTCTGCATCGCCAGGCGCAGGGCCGGCTTGCCGAAACGGTCGACCGAGACACCGACCAGACGGCCCGGCATGTCGCGCTTGAACGCATCTTTAGTCGAGAAATACGCAGCGTGCGGACCACCGAAGCCCAGCGGCACACCGAAGCGTTGCGCGCTGCCGATGGCCACGTCGGCGCCGAACTCGCCCGGCGGGGTCAGCACGGTCAGGGCCAACAGGTCAGCGGCCACCGCCACCAACGCATTGGCGGCGTGGAAACGTTCGGTCAGTTCGCGGTAGTCAAACACGTCACCGTTGCTCGCCGGGTATTGCAGCAGCGCGCCGAAGAACGGCGTCACGTCAGTCAGTTCCAGCTCGTCGCCAACCACCACGTCGATGCCCAACGGCTCGGCACGGGTGCGCAGCACGTCGAGGGTTTGCGGGTGGCAATGCACGGACGCGAAAAACGCGTGGCTGCCTTTGTTTTTGCTCAGGCGTTTGCAGAAGGTCATGGCTTCGGCGGCGGCGGTGGCTTCATCGAGCAAGGAGGCGTTGGCGATCGGCAGGCCGGTGAGGTCGCTGATCAAGGTCTGGAAGTTCAGCAGCGCTTCGAGACGGCCCTGGGAAATCTCCGGTTGGTACGGGGTGTACGCAGTGTACCAAGCCGGGTTTTCCAGCAGGTTGCGCAGGATCGGCGACGGCGTGTGCGTGCCGTAGTAACCCTGGCCGATGAAGGTCTTGAACAGCTGGTTTTTGCCGGCGATGGACTTGATCAAGGCCAGGGCATCGGCTTCGCTCAGGCCGTCTTCCAGGCCGAGCACGCTGGTGCCTTTGATGCTGTCGGGAATCACACTGGCGCTCAGGGCTTCCAGGGAATCGAAGCCGAGGCTGTTGAGCATGGCTTGCTCGTCACCGGCGCGCGGGCCGATGTGGCGGGCGATGAATTCGTTGGCGGTCGTAAGGTTTACTTGAGTCATGTCAGCGCTCCTCAGGCTTCGGCGTTGGCTTTGATCAGACGGTCGTAGGCGTCCTGATCCAGCAGTTTGGCGACAGCCGAAGCGTCGGTTGGCTGGAAGCGGAAGAACCAGCCTTCACCCAGCGGATCCTCGTTGACCAGCTCAGGGCTGCTGTCGAGTGCCGGGTTCACTTCCAGCACTTCACCGTCCAGTGGCATATACACGCCGCTGGCGGCTTTTACCGATTCCACGGTGGCGGCTTCAGCGCCTTTGTCGTAGGACTGCAGCTCAGGCAGTTGTACGAAAACCACGTCGCCCAGGGCGTTCTGTGCGAAAGCGGTGATGCCGACGGTGACGCTGCCGTCAGCTTCGGTACGCAGCCATTCGTGATCTTCAGTAAAACGCAACTCGCTCATGGAAACTCCTAAAGGGGCCAGACTCGTCTGGTGGACGCTATTGAATGCTGTGGGCAAAAGCCCTGCTTTATGAGCGGTTACTAAGCAAAATCACGGCCAATGTTTATTATTCGTTGTAAATCAATTAGTTATCTATTAATCCAAGGCGTAAGGACTAGCTGGCTGTAGCGAAATCGCTACAGCACAGAGCAAAGAAAAAAGCCTAAGGGGATCAAAGCCTTGCACAGCGGAGGTCAGGGGAGGGTGTAGCGATATCATTCCACTGTAGCGCTTTCAGTACAGGTGGAGGTCGCTTTTGAAGAGCCTTTCTGGCCTGACGTAAAACCTGTGGGAGCGGGCTAGCCCGCGATGAGGCCATCACATTCAACATCGATGTCGAATGTTAGATCGCCATCGCGGGCAAGCCCGCTCCCACAGGTTTTGTGCTGGTAACGAAACTGTATTTCCAGCTTACGGCTTGTTGGGAATGCCGTACTTGCGCAACCGGTGGGCAATCGCGGTGTGGGAGGTTTGCAGGCGGTTGGCCAGTTGGCGGGTCGAGGGGTAGCTGACGTAGAGTTTTTCCAGCAGGGTTTTCTCGAACGCTTCCATGGCCTGTTCCAGGCTGTCGACTTCGGTGTCGCTCTGGCGCGCCACGGAGGTGCCGGCGATGTCGAGGTCGCCAATGTCGACCAGGGTGCTTTCGCAAATAGCCGCCGCGCGGAAGATCACATTCTGCAGTTGCCGCACATTGCCCGGCCAGCGATTGCCGAGCAATGCCGGATAAGTGCCCGGTGCCAGGCGACAGACCGGACGCTGGATCTGCGCGCAGGCCTGCTGCATGAAGTAGCGCGCCAGCAGCAGAATGTCCTGGCCGCGTTCGCGCAGGGGTGGGACTTCGACGTTGAGGACATTGAGGCGATAGAACAAGTCTTCGCGGAACGTCCCTTCGCTGACCATTTTTTCCAGGTCGCGGTGGGTCGCGCTGAGGATCCGCACGTTGACCTTCACCTCACGATCACCGCCCACCCGACGGAAGCTGCCGTCGTTCAAGAAGCGCAGCAATTTTGCCTGCAAGTACGGCGACATCTCGCCGATTTCATCGAGGAATACCGTGCCTTGGTTGGCCAGTTCCATCAGCCCCGGTTTGCCACCCCGTTGCGCGCCGGTGAAGGCTCCGGGAGCGTAGCCGAACAGTTCGCTTTCGGCGAGGTTCTCCGGCAATGCCGCGCAGTTCAGGGCCAGGAACGGTGAACTGTAGCGGGCACTGATGGCGTGACACGCGCGGGCCACCAGTTCTTTACCGGTGCCGGTTTCACCCTGGATCAACAACGGCGCATCGAGTGCCGCGACGCGTTGAGCGCGGGCCTTGAGGGTGCGGATCACCGGGGACTCACCCAACAGCGCATCGAAGCCTTCGGCATGGTCGTGGTGCAGCGCCGAGAGGCGTTCGCCGATGCGGTTCGGTTGATACAGGGTCAGCAGGGCACCGGCGTCGGTGATCGGCGTGGCGTCCAGCAGCAACGTCTGGCCGTTGACGGTGATTTCCCGCAGTGGCAGCCGGAAGCCTTGTTCGAGCAGGGCATCAAGCAGGGCCGGGTCGGCAAACAGTTCGGCGACGCTTTCACCCGCCGGTTCGCGGCCGTACAGGGCGATTAACGCCGGGTTGGCCAGCAGCACTTTGCCGGCGCTGTCCAGGGCCAGCACCGGATCGGTCATGGCCGCGAGCAACGCATCAAGCTGCAAGTGCCGGCGCTGGCCGGGCAGAATGTCGACCACCGTCACGGCTTGCACGCCACGCACGCTGAACAGGGCATCGCGCAACTCTTCGAGGACTTCCGGGCTCAGGGTCGGAGCGTCGATGTAGACGTTGGGCGGGACCATTTCCACCGCATCCAGATTGAGATTGCGCCCACCGAGCAAGGCCAGGACTTCCTGGGTAATGCCGACGCGGTCGATGAAGCTGACGTGGATACGCATGGGGCGGTTTTTGGTTCTGGAGTGCGGAGGGTGGCAAGTATGCCTTGGGGCGGGGTGTTAGGTGAAATGCGCGTGCAAATTGTAGGTGCGAGGCTTGCTCTCGAAGTAGCTCAAGATTGCCAAAAGCTTCGCGGGCAAGCCTCGCTCCTACAGGATATGGGGGCGTTCGACGATTTACATTATTCCAGGTGTTCGGGTTTGACCGGGTCGCCGGATTTGACGTCGAGTTGCGCCCGCACATCTTCAAACATCATGTCGTATTCCTTGTGTACTGACGTGATGCTGGCGTCCTTGGGCAGGCCGTATTGTTGCGCGATGCGCGTGGCATGGCGGGCGAAGTCGAAGGCTTGATCCTTGGGCAGGAAGAATTCTTCATTCAGTTCCTTGTCTTTAACCGAGCCATGCAACTTGAAGCGCATGCCTTCTTCCGGATCCTGGCTGACTTCATAGTCGATGCTCAGGCTGAAGCTGTAGTCATCCTCGTTCAGCGCGTGGCGTTCGATGTGCAGGTGACCGGGCTCAAACGTGGCCATTGGCGTCTCTCCATCAATAAGGCATTGAATCAGGGCAGACCTCAGGCCGGCCCCAGAGTTTCTTTTATGGGTCGCTCATTCGGTGCGCGGCCGTGGTTGCACTGAACAGTGGAGAGGCTATGAGGTTGTTGCTGGCATACTCGCCGCCCTATGACTGGCCGGTGATGGCGAGGGTATGCGGCGTAAGTGCTTTGGACTTCTTTGAGCCGGTCGGACTGATGCTGATCCTGACTTTGTGCTGACTGTTCTGGCCCCTTCGCGAGCAAGCCCGCTGCCACATTTGATCGCGGCCATCCGGGAGAATGCGGTCACGTGTGGGAGCCGGTACTGTCACCACCATTGCGGGCGATGTGAACCCAATTCCCCAGCCGGTATCGCCCACTGCAACGGCGTTCCGGTGATTTTCAGCGGTACCTGCAACCGATGGGCCGGTCCCCAAGGCGTTTGCTCAACCAACAGCCCTTGATCGTTGTCATCCTCTGCACGCAACGGATCGCGGGTGCCGGGTCCATTTTCAATCAGCAACTTCGCCGTCCGTGCCAGCGACAACCGCGCCGATCCACCGCGACCGCTGTTCAACCGCTCTGCCAGCAACTTGATCGCACTGGCGGCCATCAAATACCCGGTGGCGTGATCCAGCGCTTGCAACGGCAAGGGTGTCGGTTTATCCGCGTGCTGCCAGTGCATGCCGGCTTCGGCAATCCCGCTGCTCATTTGCACCAGGCTGTCGAAGCCACGGCGGTTCTGCCATGGGCCGCTCCAGCCGTAGGCGTTCAGGCACACGTCAATCAGGCCGGGAGCCATGTGCTGGCGATCGGCGACGCCGTAACCCAGGCGCTCCAGTGCATCGGCGCGGTAGCCGTGGAGCAAAATGTCGGCGTCCTTGAGCAGGCTTTCGAACAGGACACGATCGGCCTGGTCGTGAAGGTCGAGGCGCGCACAGCGTTTACCCAGCGTCACTTCAGGCACCACGCCCGGTTCGTTCCAGGTCGGCGGGTCGATACGCAACACATCAGCGCCAAGCCCGGCGAGGAAGCGGCTGGCGACGGGGCCGGCCAGTACGCGGGTCAAATCCAGCACCTTGATCCCGGCCAATGGTTGCGCCACCGAACCCTGCCACGGCTTTGCATTCTGGCTGTTGTTGGCGGCGAACTGAATCAGCGGTTCGGCGTTCACGGCCTGACCCTGGGGATGGACTTGCCATTGTTGCCAGCTGCGCATCTCAGCGGCGCAGCCACCGGCTTCGACCACGGCGTGTTCCAGATCGCTCTTCGCCCATTGCGCCACTTTGCTCGCCATCGCCGAGCGGTCGGCACAGGGGCCTAGAACCGTTTCGGCGGCGGCCCGGTGGTGCGGCGCGTTGGTGTGCAGGCGGATCCAGCCGTCCTTGGTCGCATAGTCACCCGCGACCGGGTCCCACAGCGGCGGCACGCTCCAGCCCACCGGGCGGATCGAAGTGGCGAACCAGAACGAAGCCAGGCGTCGGTCCACTTCAAGGTTGGGCAGGCGACCGGTGTGCTGATGGAGCAATTCGCTGATGGCCTGGCCGGCGGCGGCAATGCTGGCGCAGGCCAGGTCAGTGACGGCAAACGCCGAGGGCAGGGCGCCGATCGCGGTGAACGGGATGGCGGTGTTGGGCAAGCCGAGTGCGGCTTGAATGGACGTGAGTAAATCAGTCATCGAAGGCCCTCCGGAATGAGGGCTCGATCATAGATCAAAATAGATGACAGGCCGGATGAAACCTGTGGGAGCGAGCCTGCTCGCGAAGGCGGTGTGTCAGGCAACCTCTTTGTTGAATGTGACATTGCCTTCGCGAGCAGGCTCGCTCCCACAGGGGATCTGTGGTGCGATCTTAAACCCGGAACTGATCCATCAATTTCATTTGCTGGGTGGTCAGGGAATTGAGGTGGCTGCAGATCTGCGCTGATTCGGTGGCTTGGCCCGTCAGGGTTTCGGTAACGGTACGGATCGCCGAGACGTTGCGGTTGACCTCTTCGGCCACGGCGCTTTGCTGTTCGGCGGCGCTGGCGATTTGCAGGTTCATGTCGCTGATCACGGTGACCGCGTCGCTGATTTTGCTCAAGGCCTGGACCGCTTGTTGGATCTGCCCGGCGTTGCTGTGGGCCTGGGTCTGGCTCGAATGCATGGTCGCGACCACGCCACGGGTGCCGGTCTGGATGCGTTCGATCACGATGCGGATTTCCTCCACCGAATCTTGCGTGCGTTTGGCCAGGTTGCGCACCTCATCGGCAACTACCGCAAACCCGCGGCCGCTCTCGCCGGCACGGGCGGCTTCGATCGCGGCGTTGAGCGCCAGCAGGTTGGTCTGCTCGGCGATGCTGCGGATCACTTCCAGCACCGAACCGATCTGCTCGCTGTTGACCGCCAGCGCTTCGACTTCGGTCACGGCTTTGCTGACTTCGTCGGCCAATTGATTGATGTCGCGGGTGCTGCGCTCGATGATCGACATGCCATCGCGGGCCGACTGGTCGGCACCCTTGGCGGCATTGGCCGCGTTCGAGGCACTGTTGGCAACGTCGTGGGCGGTGGCGCTCATTTCGTTGGAGGCGGTGGCGACCTGGTCGATTTCGCGGAACTGCACCTGCATGCCTTCGCTGGTCTGGCGGGCGATTTCCGAAGACTGGTCGGCGGTGCCACGGGCGTCGGTGATGCTTTGCTTGATCTGCGCAATGGTCGGTTGCAGCTTGTCGAGGAAACGATTGAACCAGCTGACCAGTTCGCCCAATTCGTCTTTCTTGCTGTAGTGCAAACGTTGGGTCAGGTCGCCGTCGCCACTGGCAATCGCCTTGAGCATCTCGGCCACGCTGTTGATAGGACGGGTCACGCCGGAGGCGGTGAGCCAGATCAGCAACAGACCGACCAGGCCGGCTATAACCGCCACCAACACCGCTTTGATCGTGCCGCTTTGCTGAGCGTCATCGAGTACGGTTTGCAGTTTGACCGAGTCAGCCAGCAGCACTTGTTTCGGCAGGTCGATTACTACAGCCCAGGCTTTGGAGTCGGCAATCGGGCTGACCGGGTATACCGCGCGGATCAAGTCGCCTTGCTCGAGGATTTTCGGTGTACCACCGCTGAGCAATTGCAGGACATCCTTGCCGTCTGCGCCCAGGGTGTCCCCGATGCTTTTACCGACTTTGCTCGCGTCGACACTGTAACCGGCGAGCACGCCGCTGCCGGAGACGATCAGCATGTGCCCGGCGTTGTTGAACAGGTCGCGTTGGGAGTCCACCGCTGCCGCTTGCAGGGCGTCGAGGGCGATGTCCACGCCGACCACACCGATGGATTTTCCGTCCACCAGCAACGGTACGGAAATGGTCGTCATCAGCATTTCCTTGCCGCCGACGGTGTCGGCATACGGGTCGAGCAGGCAGGTACGCTTGCTGTCGCGAGGGCAGGTGTACCAGCTGTTATAGGGTGTACCGCTGAGGCTCAGGGTGGTTTTGGTCATGTCGTCTTCGACCATGATCGTGTTGATCCCGGTACCGCCGGCACGGCTCCAGTAACTGGCGAAACGTCCGGCTTCATTGGACTGGCGCGCCGCGTCGTTGGCGAACTCGCTGTCCTTGCCATCCAGGCCATTGGGCTCGAACGCCAGCCAGATCCCCAGCACTTTGCTGTTGCGTTCAAAGGCGGTTTTCAGGCTCTGGTTCAACTCTTCACGCAGGGCACCGGCCTCAAGCGAACGCTTGGCGGCCAGGGTGCGCATGTCCTTGATCTGATCGGCCAGCGCGGTCACCACCAGCAGGCTTTCACCGAAGGTCTTCTGCACCCGCACGGCTTGCTCGGCAGCCTTGGCCTGGAGCAGGTCCTGCACACTGGCGGTGAGCATCTTGCTGCTGGACGCACTGACCAGTTCATCGTTCTGATTGGTTTGGTAGATGTTCATGCCGACGATCAGCGCGACCACGCCAAGCAGGCACAGACCGGACAACAGGACTATTTTCAGGCGGATGGAAAGAGAGTCGAACATAGGGCGAACTCGCGAATGGATGAGGTGTTGGCTGTGAGTCGGGGTCGACCCGGTTCGCCAAATCCATTCAGCGCCATTCAATGCACATCGGCGTGGGCAGACATTGCATGAATGGCCTGCCGACCAGCGGTAGCAGGTGAACGTTTGCGCAGGTAAATACCCTGAAAAGGACAGGAATTCAGGAGATTTCCGGCACCGATTCCGGTCGCGACCACATCCACAGATTCCCCAGGCTCATGCCCGTGATGGCCAGGTAAATCGGCCAGCCATGATCGAGCATCACCAGCATCAAGCCTGCGCACATCAGCATGCTGACGGTGGCGCTGACCTTGGCCCGGCGCGCGATGATTTTGCCGTTGCGCCAGTTGCTGAGGATCGGGCCAAACAGCCGATGGTTTTCCAGCCAGGCACTCAGGCGCGGTGAACTCTTGGTCGCGGCCCAAGCGGCCAACAGAATGAACTCGGTGGTCGGCAGGCCGGGGATGACGATGGCGATCAAGCCGATGCCCAGGCTGACGTAGGCCAGCAGGCCGAAGAGGATACGGGTGATCTTGGAGGTGGCTGGTTGAGGCATGGGCTCAAGGGAACGGGTGTGAGGCGGATCGGAATCTTACAGGCTTGCTCCGTCCCCTGTGGGAGCGGGCTTGCCCGCGACAGCGAACTACATTCAGCATCTTTTTTGAATGGTAGGCCGCCATCGCGGGCAAGCCCGCTCCCACAGGGGATTGCATTCTGTCAGGCGAGTTCTGGGGTGTAAGCCTGTTCGAGCAGAACGGTGAATCGGTTGAAGGCATCGATAGCGCCTTTATCCAACTCGGCTTCTTCTTGTGCGCTGAGTGCCAGACCATCGAGGGTTTTGACGAAGCGTTTCCAGCCTTCCGCGCGGCCACCGGCCGGTTCACCGAGGTGGCGGGCACCGAAGGTTTCGCTCAGGCCCAAACCCACGGCACGCTTGATCAAAAACGCCGCGCCGAGTTTCGAACCCTCGGACACGAACAGCCAGCCCAGCGCCTCGGCTTTGGTCGGATGCTTCACGGCACCGGCGACGGGCGCTGGCACTTCGGTGTCCAGGTCCGCGAGATCAGCCTTGGCTGCTTCAGCACGGCAGCGAGCGGGCAGGTCCGGGACGATGGCGGTCAGTTCGGCATCGTTGTACAGCGACACCAGTTCCGACTGGAACAGGTACTGCGCCACCACGAAACGAGCGAAGTTGGCCTGGGTTTCAAACGGTGCGTGGGCTTTGACCAGGGCATCGAGTCTGGTGTGTGGTTCGTTAGTGATCTGGTTCAAGCGTTGCGAACGCAGAGCAGGGCGTTGAGCAGTGTCCTGAGTGGTCATGTGAAATCCTTGAGAAAAAGAGGCGCTTGGTAACGAGACGAATGGCGAGGCGCCGGACAGTAAAAAATCCTCACGGCACAGCTTCTGTCGCGCAGTGCCGTGAGGTGGACAGGATCAGATATCCCACACCAGATTGACCGCGAAGTTACGGCCCGGTTGAGTCAGGCGATCGAGGTTGGCCGGTTGCGTTACCGAAGCTTCGCCGACGCTGTCGTAACCGCGCACGTCATCCCACTGCCAGTATTTCTTGTTGGTCAGGTTGTAGAGACCCGCGTTGACGGTCACGTCGTCGGTGACCTTGTAGAAACCGGCCAGGTCGAGCACGCCATAACCCGGGGTCTTGAACTGGGTGCTGGTGCCATCCGGGGTTTTGAAGCTGGTGCTGTCGACGCGGGTCTTGCGCTTGACCAGTGTCCAGCTCAACAGGGCGCCGTAGTTGTCCTGGTCATAACCCAGACCGAACACGCCGGTCAGCGGGTTTATGCTGTTCAGCGGCTGGCCGCTGTCATCGTTACGCCCATACAGGTACGCCACCGAGCCTTGGGTATAGAGACCGGTTGGGGCTCCGAGGCTGTCCAGGTTCAGGCGACCCTTGAGCTCCACGCCCTTGATGGTGGCATGCTTGATGTTGTTGCTCTGGAACGTGGTCTCGGTGTAGCCGGGCGTGATGGCGTTCTCGTCGATGAAGTCGCGGTATTTGTTGTAGAACACGGCGACATCGAAGGTGCCCGCTTCGAATTGGCCGCGCAAGCCGGTTTCATAGCTCTTGCTCTTTTCCGGTTCCAGGTCCGGATTCGGTGCGACCTGATAGCCGCCGGCCAGGTTTTCGAAGCGGCCGTACAGGGCTTTGGCGGTTGGCGTGCGGAAGCCTTCGGCGTACTGGCCATACCAGGTGTAGTGGTCGTTGAAACTGTAGGTGGTGCCGAATTTTGGCGACAGACGATGCCAGGTCTTGGTGTCGTCATTCACTTCACCGTTACCGCTCTGGTCGGCGGTGACCAGGAACTCATCCGTGATGTGTGGCTTGAGCTGGGTGTAGTCGTAGCGTACGCCGGGCAGGAAGGTCCAGTTGTTCCAGCTGATCTGGTCCTGGGCGAACAGGCTGTAGGTGTTGATGGTCGGATCCGGGAAGTCGCTGGCCGGGGTCAGGGTGTCGGTGGCGCTGGCGGCACCAATAGCCCGGCAGGCGCCGAACACGGTCAGGCAGGTGCCATTGCCGGTCCGCAGACCGGTGACTTTGTCTTGCTTGATGGTGGTGCCGTAGGTCACGAGGTGGTCGGTGGAGGAAATGGCAAACGATTTGTCAGCCTGGGCATCGAACACCCATTGGCGATCCTTGTAGGTGGTGTCGCGGTTGCGCAGCACCGTGCGCGACGGCGCGTAGATTTCTTCGGTGCTCTGGTCGGTCTTGGCGATCTGATAGTTCAGCGTCCACTTGATGTTATCGGCCAGGGCGCTGTCCAGGCCGAAGCTGTGCTCCAGGCCAAATCGCTCGCGGGTAACCGTGTCGTTGCCGGTGCGGGATTTGTAGAAGCCGAAACCGCGTCCCGCGTTGAACGGGCCGCCCACTGCGCTGAGCTGGTTGGTGTCGCGGTCGTCCTTGTAGTGCTCGTAGGTCAGGCCGAAGCGTGCATCGTCGGCGTAGTTCCAGCCCAGTTTGGCCAGCACGTTGGTGGTGCGCACGTCCTCGGGGTTGGCCTCTGTGCGGTTCAGGCCGGTGCCGCCGGTTTCACCGTAGGACTCTGTTTCATGACCATTGCGCTGACTCAGGTGCAGCAAGCCATCGAAGTCGCCGGTGCGTCTGGCCACGGTGCCGGACGTCAGCCAGCTATCGTCCGCCGAGCTGTAACCGGTCTTCAGGCGCGCACCGACATCCTTGCCCGGTTTAATGATGTCATCCGGGTCCAGGGTGTAGTAGCTGACCGCGCCGCCGATGGCGTTGCTGCCGTACAGCACCGACGCCGGGCCGCGGAGGATTTCCACGCGCTTGACGATTTCCGGGTCGACGTAATTGCGGTTGGTCTGGGCGTACGGGCCGTTGAAGAAGCTGTCCGGCACCTGCACGCCGTCGATCTGGGTCAACACGCGGTCACCGTCGATGCCGCGGATGTTATAGCCGGTGATGCCGGCGCGCTGACCGGCGCCGCCGACTGAAACACCCGGCTCGTAACGTACCAGATCCTTGATGCTGTTCACGTTGTTACGGTCGAGGTCTTCACGGGTGTAGACGCTGACCGTGCTCGGCACGCTGTTCACGTCCTGTTCGTTACGGGTGGCACTGATGGTCACCTGTTCCAGGTTGAGCGCGTTGCTGTTGCTGCGCTTCTCCAGCACGATGTTGTTATTGCCCAGTTTGCGATAGCTCAGGTTGGTCCCCACCAACAGGCGATCCAGGGCTTTCTCCGGCGGCAACGAACCCCGGACACCCGGTGATGCCACGCCTTGCGCCAGTTCGGCCGGCAAGCCGACTTGCCAGCCGGTTACCGCGGTAAATGCGTTGAGCGCCGAGACCAGCGACTGCTGAGGAATCGCGAACGCGTAATCGCCCATGTTGCGGGCTGGCTGCCCGGTGGCGGTGGCGGCCATGAGCGGCGCGCTGCCGGCCATCAGGATGGCGGCGGTCAGCAGCGACAGCACGCGGGAAGGTGAAGAGGCTTGGCGGGTAAGGCGAGAGGACATCGATAGCGCTCCGTGTCGCACGAATCTTTATAGGTGCTGATTGGCATTTAAAGATGCGAATCAATTGCATTGGCTATAACGAGACGTACGGGCTTTGGTTATCGAGTAAAAATAATTCTCATCTAGGGGGCGTTCTCAATTAGTTTCCCCGCCGCGCCGGGTCTGCTGTTGTGCAGGGCAAGGCGCGAGAAGCGTGGTTTGGTCATCCCAAATAAGCTTCGAGCAACGCAGCCCTGCGCAACAGCAGGCCCGGCCCTTCGGGTTGTGCCTTGAAGCGGGCCAGGCTGCGTTGCAGGCCTTGGAAAGGGAACAACCATTCCCGGCGGCCTGCGCCTTGCCTGGCCCGCTTTAAGGCGACAACGCGGCGGGGAAACTAATTGAGAACGCCCCCTAGTTCAGGATCACCAACGCCGGGAACTCCTGGAGCCGGGCCGAGGTGATATGGGCCAGCGAACGAACCACGTCCAGCGGCTGGTCGAGGCGGTAATTGCCGGTCACCGCGACGTCGGCCAACTGCTCATTATTGTTGATGATCCAGCCCGGATAGTAGCGACGCAGCTCCGCCAGCACCTGGCTGAGCGGGCAGTTTTCGAACACCAGCCGGCCCTGGACCCACGCCAGGTCGGTGGCGGCATCGAGCTTGACCGGTCGATCAAAACCGTTGGGGCCGATGCGGATGCTTTCGCCGGCAGACAATCGCACCCGCGCATCGTCGCGGGTGGCCTGCAAGTCGACGTCGCCACGCTGCACCCGAACCTGCGCCACACCATCGAGGTAACGCACCGCGAACGCGGTATCGCGTACGCTGGCCTTGACGGGGCCGGCATCGATTTCCAGCGGCTGGCCACGATTGGTCGACACCTCGAAAAACGCCTCGCCCTGGAACAAACGGGCCACGCGCTGTTGATCGTTGATGGTGCTGGAAAACGCCGAGTTGGTGTTGAGCAGCACGTGCGAACCGTCCTCCAGTTGCAGGCGCTGACGCTCACCGACCACGGTCAAATGATCCGCCTGCAGGCGCATCGGCAGATTGCTGAAACTGAACAGGCCGAGGATCAGCACGGCGGCGGTGGCCAGTGGTTTCCAGTGCGGACGCAGGCGCGACAGGACGCTCCCCTTCGACGGCTTGGCGGCCAGGCTTTGCGCACATTGCACGACTTGCGGGCCATCCCAGATCGCCTGGGCCTTGGCAAACGCCTGGGCATGCAACGGATCGGCCTCGAGCCAGGCGTGGAACTGGCGTGTCTGTTCTTCGCTCGGACTGCCCAGCACAATCAGCCAGTCCAAAGCCTGGTCCATTGCGCTTGCGGGGTCCCGCGCCGGGGAGGGCGGAGGGGAGCGGTGGGTGTCCGTCACGGTGTTTCCTCGGCAGTGTCTGTGCACGGCTGTTTTTTTTGTGGAGCTCGAAAGTGCAGCAAGGGTAGCAAAGCCCCGGGGACTCAGTCGCCGTTTAGCCGCTCGGCGACGCCAATGCAGATCGCCATGATCAGCTTCAGCTCTTTTTGCACGGTACTCAACGACACGCCGAGCTTCTCGGCAATCTCCAGGTAGCTGTGTCCGTGCAGACGACTGAGGATGAAAATTTGCTGCTGACGGGCGCTGAGTTCATTGAGGCTCACGTTCAAACGCTCCAGCAACTGTTCGGCATGGGCAGCCTCCTCGGCACTGCTGGCAGGCGCGGCGATGCTTTCCACCACGTCCGTCGGAACGTCATCGAGCATCGTTCGCGACTGAATGCGCCGCGCACGCAAATGGTCCAGCGCCAGGTTGCGCGCCGTCTGGAAAACGAAGGGTTCAAGGTGATCGATGGCCCGCTCACTGAGCGCCCGCGTTACGCGCAGGTAGGTTTCCTGCAAGAGGTCTTCGGCGGTGCTGTGATTGTTGACCATCCGCTCCAATGTGCGCAGCAGCGAAACTCGCTGGGCGATAAAGACGTGATTGAAGCGCGATTGACTCACGGGAGAACCTGATCCATTTTGAGCGAATGATAATGCTTATCATCTGCGTGGGCGATCAAGCACTAGTTTGTAAGCGTCGTCATACGTTCGGAGCGGGAGGACGCTGAAAGAGCGCTGCCCGTTTTGCGGGGACTTGCGCAGTTCTCAGCCATTGCATGGCTGCAAATGTCAGATATTTCAGAGACTGGCGTAGGCGCAATCCCAAACGCTTCCTGGCCCCTTAGACAGTTCTGGATGACTGCTATACCCCTGTTGATACTTTGTTTTTCAGCGTGGTTTTTTGACAGGGACATCAAGTGATGGCACTCAATGAGTGGTTTGATGGGCAGTCCCGGGATTGGGGGTGGCTGGCGAGCATCGACCCTCACTCAATCGAAATACTGGTGAAACATTGGCGCGAACGTCTGCTTGTCGGGAAACGACCGCAACAGGCGCTGTACCGTTTCCACGACAATCGGGTGTTGGCGCGAGCACTGGCTCATCTTCCGGAGTCGGCGTACCCCGACTATCTGGGGCCGATCATCAGTGCCTGTTACTGGCAGGGCGAGCACTGGACGTCAATAGAGAATCCGGCGCCGGGCGAATACCCGGTTCCCGACTCTGCGCCATGGCTGGATATCCCGGCGCCGGTCGACTAGGAGCGGGCGATCCTGTTGGCTAATGTCGGTCAGTACCTGTTGGCCGAGCACAGTGAGGACCTTGCCCGATTGCCGGCAGACCTGTCGCCGAGGGCCTGGCTGATGGAACAACTCGACCTCGCACAGCGGTGGGGATGGCAGACGCCGGAGCAGCTGCATTTTCTGGTGGTCGAGCGCCTGCGGGAGATGCACACGCCCGGTATCAAAAACTGGGCCCCGAGGCCTGAAGAACACGCGCAGGCTCATTTTGAGCGCCTGCGCGGCGAGTGACTCGCCGAGATCAAAACCTGATCGTACTAACAGCGTCCCGACAGATAGGTCGCGTAATCCGGGATGCGGTGTGGGTGAGCCTGTTCCATCAACGGACTGCTGAGCAGGTAGTCGGCGCTGCACTCGTTGCACGCCACCGGGATGTTCCACACCGCCGCGACTCGCAGCAATGCCTTGATATCCGGGTCGTGGGGCTGTGGTTCGAACGGGTCCCAGAAGAACACCAACATGTCGACCCGCTGCTCGGCGATTCGCGCGCCGAGTTGCTGGTCGCCGCCCAGTGGGCCGCTGATCATGCTTTCCACCGGCAGGTCCAGGCGTTGTTGCAACAGCAGCCCGGTGGTGCCAGTGGCGACCAGTTCATGTTGCGCGAGTTTGTCTTTCTGCCGCTCGGCCCAGTCCAGCAAAAACACTTTGCAGTGGTCGTGGGCCACCAGGGCGATACGCTTGCGCGCCGCGATGGTTTTTTGGGTAAAGCTGATACCGATCATCGGTGACTGCTCCTGAAATGGCGCGCACCTTGTAGGAGCGAGCTTGCTCGCGAAGGTCGTTAACAATGACAAGGGTCGCCTGAGTGAGCGCGGGGCCCTTGCATCCTTCGCGAGCAAGCTCGCTCCGACAAGAAGTGGGACGTGCTGCTTATTCCGCGTTGCACAGCGCCAGGCAGTTATCGAGCATCCGGTTGGAGAAGCCCCATTCATTGTCGTACCAGGCCAGTACCTTGAGCAGCTTGCCGCTGGACTTGGTGTGGTTGGCGTCGAAGATCGACGACAGCGGGTTGTGGTTGAAGTCGCTGGAAACCAGCGGCAGGGTGTTGTAGCCCAGAATCTTCGAATGCTGGCTGGCTTCTTTCAGCAGCGCATTCACTTCATCGGCCGACGCTTCACGCTTGAGCTGCACGGTCAGGTCTACCAGCGACACGTTGATCACCGGAACACGCACCGCCATGCCGGTCAATTTACCGGCCAGTTCCGGCAGCACCAGGCCCACCGCTTCAGCGGCGCCGGTCTTGCTCGGGATCATGTTCTGGGTGGCCGAACGGGCACGGTACGGGTCGGTGTGGTAGACGTCGGTCAGGTTCTGATCGTTGGTGTAGGCGTGGATAGTGGTCATCAAACCGCTTTCGATGCCCAGCTCGCGGTGCAGCACCTGAGCCACCGGGGCCAGGCAGTTGGTGGTGCACGACGCGTTGGAAATAATATGGTGGGACTGGCGCAGGATGTCGTGGTTCACCCCATAAACCACGGTGGCGTCGGCGCCTTTGGCCGGGGCCGAGATGATGACTTTGCGCGCGCCGGCCGTAATATGCGCGGCGGCTTTGGCCCGGTCGGTGAACAGACCGGTGCATTCGAACACGACATCAATTTTTTCCGCGGCCCAGGGCAGGTCGGCCGGATTGCGAATGGCGCTGACCGAAATACGGTCGCCGTTGACGGTCAGGCTTTCCTGATCGTGCTGGACATCGGCGTCGAACGTGCCGTGAACAGTGTCGTATTTGAGCAGATGAGCGTTGATCGAACTGTCACCCAAGTCGTTGATGGCGACAATCTGCAGATCCTGGCGATAGCCTTGGGTATACAGTGCCCGCAGGACGTTGCGGCCAATTCGGCCAAAACCATTGATTGCGATTCGAAGAGTCATTTAACTGGGCCGCCGTCGTTTTGTTGTTGGAATTACAAGATTATTCGCAAAAAAATAGAAAACAAGCCTTTTTAATGGCAATATTTTGTTCAATCTACAACGAGTGACCTGAATCAACTGGTCCGACCGATCAAGAAAACCGTCTGTCATCCCATCGACACCGGCTCTTGATCAGCATAGACAATCAGGTCGCCACATCCGTTAGCCTGGAGTTCTACACATGCATCCCCGCGTCCTTGAGGTCACCGAACGGCTTATCGCCCGCAGCCGCGCCACGCGTGAGGCTTACCTTGCACTGATTCGCGGTGCAGCCAGCGACGGGCCGATGCGCGGCAAGCTGCAATGCGCCAACTTCGCCCATGGCGTGGCCGGCTGCGGCACCGACGACAAGAACAGTTTGCGGATGATGAACTCCGCCAACATTGCAATTGTTTCGTCATATAACGACATGCTCTCGGCGCATCAGCCGTACGAAGTCTTCCCGGAACAGATCAAAAAAGCCCTGCGTGAAATCGGCTCCGTCGGCCAGTTCGCCGGTGGCACCCCGGCCATGTGCGATGGCGTGACCCAGGGCGAGCCGGGCATGGAACTGAGCCTGCCGAGCCGTGAAGTGATTGCGCTGTCCACCGCCGTGGCGTTGTCCCACAACATGTTCGATGGCGCGTTGATGCTCGGCATCTGCGACAAGATCGTCCCGGGCCTGATGATGGGCGCGTTGCGTTTCGGTCATCTGCCGACCATCTTCGTGCCGGGCGGGCCGATGGTCTCGGGCATTTCCAACAAGCAGAAAGCCGACGTGCGCCAACGTTACGCCGAAGGCAAGGCCAGCCGTGAAGAGCTGCTGGAATCGGAAATGAAGTCCTACCACAGCCCCGGTACCTGCACTTTTTACGGCACCGCCAACACCAACCAGTTGTTGATGGAAGTCATGGGCCTGCATTTGCCGGGCGCGTCTTTCGTCAACCCGAACACGCCATTGCGCGATGCCTTGACCCGCGAAGCGGCGCATCAGGTGACGCGCCTGACCAAGCAGAGCGGCGACTTCATGCCGATCGGCGAAATCGTCGACGAGCGCTCGCTGGTCAACTCCATCGTGGCGCTGCACGCCACTGGCGGCTCGACCAACCACACCCTGCACATGCCAGCCATCGCCATGGCGGCGGGCATCCAATTGACCTGGCAGGACATGGCCGACCTCTCCGAGGTGGTGCCGACCCTGAGCCACGTCTACCCGAACGGCAAGGCCGACATCAACCACTTCCAGGCGGCGGGCGGCATGTCGTTCCTGATCCGCGAATTGCTCGAAGCCGGGCTGCTCCACGAAAACGTCAACACGGTGCTCGGCCACGGCCTCAGCCGCTACACCCTGGAACCGTTCCTCGACAACGGCGAACTGGTCTGGCGCGAAGGCCCGACCGAAAGCCTCGACGAAACCATTCTGCGTCCAGTCGCTCGGGCATTCTCGCCAGAGGGTGGCTTGCGCGTGATGGAAGGCAACCTCGGTCGCGGGGTGATGAAAGTGTCGGCCGTCGCGTTGGAAAACCAGATCGTCGAAGCACCGGCCATGGTGTTCCAGGATCAGCAGGATTTGGCCGACGCGTTCAAGGCCGGTTTGCTGGAGAAGGATTTTGTCGCGGTGATGCGCTTCCAGGGCCCGCGTTCCAATGGCATGCCGGAACTGCACAAGATGACGCCGTTCCTCGGTGTGCTGCAGGATCGCGGCTTCAAGGTGGCGCTGGTCACGGACGGGCGTATGTCCGGCGCGTCGGGGAAAATCCCGGCGGCGATTCACGTCAGCCCCGAAGCGTATGTGGGCGGCGCTTTGGCGCGGGTGCAAGAGGGCGATATCATCCGCGTCGATGGCGTCAAAGGCACCTTGGAGCTTAAGGTGGACGCCGAAGAATTCGCAGCGCGCACGCCGGCCAAGGGCTTGTTGGCCAATAACATCGGCAGCGGGCGCGAACTGTTTGGTTTCATGCGCATGGCCTTCAGCTCCGCAGAGCAGGGCGCCAGCGCCTTTACTTCTGCCCTGGAGACGCTTAATTGAAACTGGCTTTGGTCGGTGACATCGGTGGGACCAACGCACGTTTCGCGTTGTGGAAAAACCAGCAGCTGGAATCGGTCCAGGTGCTGGCGACGGCAGATCACACCAGCCCGGAGGAGGCCATTGGCGTCTACCTCAGCGGCTTGGGGCTGAAACCCGGCGACATCGGTTCGGTGTGCCTGTCGGTGGCCGGCCCGGTGGGGGGCGATGAATTCAAGTTCACCAACAATCACTGGCGCCTCAGCCGCAAGGGGTTTTGCCGGACCTTGCAGGTGGATCAGTTGCTGCTGGTCAACGACTTCTCGGCGATGGCGCTGGGCATGACCCGTTTGCAACCGGGCGAGTTTCGCGTGGTGTGCGAAGGCACGCCGGAACCGTTGCGGCCGGCGGTGGTGATCGGTCCGGGCACTGGACTTGGCGTCGGTACCTTGCTCGATCTGGGTGAGGGCCGTTTCGCTGCATTGCCGGGTGAGGGCGGTCACGTCGATTTGCCGCTGAGCAGTCCACGGGAAACGCAACTGTGGCAGCACATCTTCAATGAGATTGGCCATGTCAGCGCCGAAACCGCGTTGAGTGGCAGCGGCTTGCCGCGTGTCTATCGGGCGATCTGCACGGTGGATGGGCATGAGCCGGTTCTCGACACGCCGGAAGCGATCACCGCTGCCGGGCTGGCGGGCGACCCGATTGCCCTGGAAGTGCTTGAGCAGTTCTGCTGCTGGCTCGGTCGCGTGGCCGGCAACAACGTGCTGACCACCGGTGGGCGCGGTGGCGTGTACATTGTGGGCGGGGTGATTCCACGGTTTGCCGATTTCTTCCTCGAAAGCGGTTTTGCCCGGTGCTTCGCCGACAAGGGCTGCATGAGCGATTACTTCAAGGGGATTCCGGTGTGGCTGGTGACAGCGCCATATTCCGGATTGATGGGCGCAGGGGTAGCGCTGGAGCAATCCATCCCGGCCTGAAATGCGATCAAATGTGGGAGCGGGCTTGCTCGCGAAAGCGCTGTGTCAGTCAACGAATGTGTTGAATGTAAAACCGCTTTCGCGAGCAAGCCCGCTCCCACATTGGTTTGTGGTGTTTGTAGATTCAGTGCTTAAGGCATAATCCGCCCAATTCAAATAACAAGGACGCCTTCCTGTGAGCTCAGTCAACAAGTCGATTTTGTTGGTCGATGACGATCAAGAGATACGCGAGTTGCTGGACACCTACCTGACTCGCGCCGGTTTCCAGGTCCGTACCACGCCCGACGGCGCCGGCTTTCGTCAGGCGATGAACGATGCCCCGAGCGACCTGGTGATCCTCGACGTGATGTTGCCGGACGAAGACGGGTTCAGTCTGTGTCGCTGGATTCGCCAGCACCCGCGTCAGGCGCAGGTGCCGATCATCATGCTCACCGCCAGCTCCGACGAAGCCGACCGTGTTATTGGCCTGGAGTTGGGCGCCGACGATTACCTCGGCAAACCCTTCAGCCCCCGTGAATTGCAGGCGCGCATCAAGGCCTTGTTGCGCCGTGCGCAGTTCGGTCAGGAACGTTCCGGCAGTGAAGTGCTGGCCTTCGATGACTGGCGCCTGGACATGGTCAGCCATCGGCTGTTCCACATCGACGGTGAAGAAGTGATTCTGTCCGGCGCCGATTTCGCGCTGCTGAAACTGTTCCTCGACCACCCTCAGGAAATTCTCGACCGCGACACCATCGGCAACGCCACCCGTGGCCGCGACTTGATGCCGCTGGATCGCATCGTCGACATGGCGGTCAGCCGTCTGCGCCAACGCCTGCGCGACACCGAAAAACCGCCACGGCTGATCCGTACCGTGCGTGGCAGCGGCTACCAACTGGCCGCCAATGTGGTTGCCAGCAATGGCCACTGAGTTTCTGCGCAAACTCGCTGCGCGCATCCCGGTGCCGCGTTCGCTGCTCGGGCGGATGTTGCTGCTGACCTTGCTGGCGGTGCTGTTTGCCCAGACGTTGTCGAGCGTGATCTGGGTCTCGCAACTGCGTGCCACCCAGCTTGAAGGCCTGGTCACCAGTGCCCGCAGCCTCGCCCATTCGATGACCGCCAGCGTCAGTTATTTCCGCTCATTGCCGGTGGCGTTCCGGCCGCTGGTGCTCGACCAGTTGCGCAGCATGGGCGGCACTCGGTTCGTGGTGACGTTGAACGATAAACCCTTGGGCATGGAAGTGCTGCCGATCACCCCGCGCAAAGCGGCGGTGCTCAAAGCAGTGGACGAAGTACTGCGCGAATCCCTGGGCCATGACACCGATATCTCGGTGACCTTCGTCAGCCCCGAAGACCTGCGGATCTTCAACAGCGGGCTGAAGCTCGATGAATTGCCGCGTTCCTGGGCGCATTACGCGTTGACGTTGGAACCGGTGAACCCGCCAGTGCTGGTCACGCAAATCCAGATGGCACCGGGCGAATGGCTGTACATCGCGTCCTTGTTGCCCGAGCCCTACACCAGTCTTGAAGAGCAAGGCCTGCCCGCGCAGCAGGTCTGGTTCATCGTGCTCACCAGCGGCTTTTTGCTGTTGTTCATCGGCCTGCTGGTGCACTGGCAAAGTCGCCCGCTCAAGCGCCTGGCACGGGCGGCGCGTGACATGTCGTTGGGCGCCGAAGTCGAACCGGTGGCCGAGGGCGGTGGCAGTGAAGTGGTCGAAGTAGGGCGTGCCTTCAACGCGATGCGCGAACGCATCAGCCGTTACCTGACTGAACGCAGCCAGTTGTTCAGTGCGATTTCCCATGACCTGCGCACACCGATTACCCGGCTGCGGCTGCGGGTGGAATTGCTCGAAGACGAAACGCTGCAAGCCAAGTTCGGGCGCGATCTGGATGAATTGGAGCTGCTGGTCAAAGGCGCGCTCCAATGCGTGAAAGACACCGACATCCACGAAAACATCGAGCCGGTGGACCTCAACCATGTGCTTGATTGCCTGGTGGAGCCGTATCTGGCGCCCAACGGCAATGGTCGCGTCACACAGCAGGGTCGTGCGTTGGCGGCGTATCCGGGTAAACCGCTGGCGCTCAAGCGTTGCATCGGCAACTTGATCGACAACGCGTTGAAGTATGGGCAGAAAGCCCATCTGCACATCGATGACGATCAGAGCGCGTTCATTCTGCATGTGGACGATGAAGGCCCGGGCGTGCCGGAACAGCGGATGGAGCAGGTGTTCGAACCGCACTTCCGTTTGGCCGGGCAACAGCAGGGTTATGGGTTGGGGCTGGGGATTGCGCGCAATATTGCCCATAGCCATGGAGGTGAAGTCAGCCTGCAGAATTTGCGTGAAGGCGGGTTGCGGGTGACGTTGCAGTTGCCTCGTAGTATCGATTAGAGACCGCGTTATCGTTCATCGCGAGCAGGCTCACTCCCACATTGGATTTGTGTACGACGCAGAACCCCTGTGGGAGCGAGCCTGCTCGCGATGACGCCGGATCAGTCAACACAACCTCCAGGTCAAATGTCACAAGCCAGTGACATAACTCGCCCCCTTCGTTACAAGCCCGTCACCGCCCGTTGTTTAGACTGCCCCCAGTCATAACAACAAAAAAGGCACCCCATGGACACCTTTCACCCGGCCTTCAGCAGTTGGCTGAACGCACCTGCTCATCAGCAATGGCTCGCCGCCGAGGGCCAGCGCCTGCTGGCGTTTGCCAAGGCTTCAAAGCTCCCCGAAGGCTTCGGCAACCTCGACGATCAGGGCCGCCTGCCGGCCAGCGCCCAAGCCGAAACTATGAACACCGCGCGCATGACCCACAGCTTCGCCATGGCTCACATTCAGGGCTTGCCGGGTTTTGCCGAGCTGGTCGATCACGGCGTTGAGGCCCTCAGCGGCCCATTGCGTGATGCCGAGCACGGCGGCTGGTTCGCGGTCGCACAGCATCGCGACGACAACACCGGCAAAGCGGCTTACCTGCATGCCTTCGTCGCCCTGGCCGCGAGTTCCGCCATCGTCGCGCAACGGCCCGGCGCCCAGGCCTTGCTCGATGAGGCGATCAAGATCATCGACACGCATTTCTGGAGCGAGGAGGAGGGCGCGATGCGCGAATCCTTCAACCGCGACTGGAGCGATGAAGAAGCCTATCGCGGCGCCAACAGCAACATGCACGCCACCGAGGCGTTCCTCGCGTTGGCCGATGTCACCGACGACAACCGCTGGCTGTGTCGCGCCCAGCGCATTGTCGAACGGGTCATTCACGGTCACGCCGCTGCCAACGACTTCCTGGTGGTCGAGCATTTCAACCGTGACTGGCAACCTGTGCGCGAATACAACCACGACAACCCGGCCGACGGTTTCCGTCCTTACGGCACCACGCCGGGTCACGGTTTCGAATGGGCGCGGTTGTTGTTGCACCTCGAAGCGGCGCGCGTTCAGGCCGGGATGCTGACGCCGGGCTGGCTCGCCACCGACGCGCAAAAACTCTTCGAGCACAACTGCCGTCACGGCTGGAACGTCGACGGTGCGCCAGGAATTGTCTACACCCTCGACTGGGACAATCGCGCCGTGGTTCGCCATCGCTTGCACTGGACTCACTGCGAAGCCAGCGCCGCCGCCAGTGCCCTGCTCAAACGCACCGGCGATGCGCAATACGAAACCTGGTACCGACTGTTCTGGGAATTCTGTGACAACCATTTCATCGATCGATGCGATGGCAGCTGGCACCACGAACTCAATCCGCAGAACCGCCCGAGCGCCGATATCTGGGCCGGTAAACCCGATCTTTATCACGCCTGGCAAGCCGTCCTGATTCCGCGCTTGCCGCTGGCGCCGAGCATGGCCAGTGCGCTGGCAGCATTGTCCCAGAGCGTTCCTGTGTAACCATGTGGTGACATTCGAACGTCCCTTCGTTACCTGCGAAGGGACAACTCCTGTTTAAAATCCTGTGCAGCGCAAGCACCAGACTTGCATGCATAACAACAAGAAAGGTACTTCTAGATGAATGCGATTTCTCGCCTCGCTACTGTCATTTCTCTCGCGTCACTGCTCCCTCTTTCTGCATTCCCGCTGAGCACCCTTGCCGCCGATTCCAAAGGTTCGGTGGAAGTCGTTCACTGGTGGACCTCTGGTGGTGAAAAGGCAGCGGTCGATGTCCTCAAGGCTCAAGTCGAAAAAGACGGCTTTACCTGGAAGGACGGCGCAGTCGCCGGTGGCGGCGGCGCTACCGCCATGACCGTACTCAAAAGTCGCGCCGTGGCCGGTAACCCGCCGGGCGTAGCACAGATCAAAGGTCCGGACATCCAGGAATGGGCGTCTACCGGTTTGCTCGACACCGACGTCTTGAAAGACGCTGCCAAGTCCGAAAAGTGGGACAGCCTGCTCGACAAGAAAGTCTCCGATACCGTGAAGTTCGAGGGTGACTACGTGGCCGTGCCGGTGAACATTCACCGCGTCAACTGGCTGTGGATCAACCCGGAAGTCTTCAAGAAAGCCGGCATCGAAAAAGCCCCGACCACCCTCGAAGAATTCTACGCCGCTGGCGACAAGCTCAAAAAAGCAGGCTTCATCGCCCTTGCTCACGGCGGCCAGCCTTGGCAGGACAGCACCGTGTTCGAAGCGGTGGTCCTTTCGGTCATGGGCGTCGACGGTTACAAGAAAGCCCTGGTCGACCTCGACAACGCTGCACTGACCGGACCTGAAATGGTCAAGGCGCTGACCGAGCTGAAGAAAGTCGCGACCTACATGGACGCCGACGGCAAAGGCCAGGACTGGAACCTGGAAGCGGCCAAAGTCATCAACGGCAAGGCTGGCATGCAGATCATGGGTGACTGGGCCAAGAGCGAATGGACGGCAGCCAAGAAAGTCGCCGGCAAGGACTACGAGTGCGTAGCCTTCCCGGGCACCGACAAGGCCTTTACCTACAACATCGATTCCCTGGCCGTGTTCAAGCAGAAAGACAAGGGCACTGCGGCCGCTCAGCAAGACATTGCCAAAGTCGTGCTGGGTGAGAACTTCCAGAAAGTCTTCAGCATCAACAAAGGTTCGATCCCGGTTCGAATCGACATGCTGAACGACATGGGCAAGTACGGTTTCGACGCCTGCGCGCAGACCGCTGCCAAGGACTTCCTGGCAGACGCCAAGTCCGGCGGCCTGCAGCCAAGCATGGCGCACAACATGGCGACCACGCTGGCGGTACAGGGCGCGTTCTTTGATGTGGTGACCAACTTCATCAACGACCCGAAAGCCGATCCGGCCACTGCCGCCAAGCAACTCGGCACGGCCATCAAGGCGGCCAAGTAATGCTTGGCCCCTGTAGGAGCGAGCCTGCTCGCGATGGCGGACTGTCAGACACCTGATGTGTGAACTGACACAACGCAATCGCCAGCAGGCTGGCTCCCACAGGGAGCGCACTTGTAATCCTAATTCCCTATTCTGGATTTCCCCATGAGTTCTGTTGCTGTGTTCAGCAAGGCCTCACCGTTCGATGCATTGCAACGCTGGCTGCCCAAACTGGTGCTGGCGCCGAGCATGTTCATCGTCCTGGTGGGCTTTTATGGCTATATCCTGTGGACGTTCGTCCTGTCGTTCACCAGCTCGACCTTTCTGCCCACTTACAAATGGGCGGGCCTGGCGCAATACCAGCGGCTGTTCGACAACGACCGTTGGTGGGTCGCGAGCAAGAACCTGGCGGTTTTCGGCGGCATGTTTATCGGTATCACCCTGGTGATCGGTGTGCTGCTGGCAGTGTTTCTTGATCAGCGCATTCGTCGCGAAGGTTTCATTCGCACCATTTACCTGTACCCGATGGCGCTCTCGATGATCGTCACCGGTACCGCCTGGAAATGGCTGCTCAACCCGGGCATGGGCCTGGACAAATTGTTGCGTGACTGGGGCTGGGAAGGCTTTCGCCTGGACTGGCTGATCGACCCGGACCGCGTCGTGTATTGCCTGGTGATCGCGGCGGTATGGCAAGCCTCGGGCTTTATCATGGCGATGTTCCTCGCCGGCCTGCGCGGCGTTGATCAATCGATCATTCGTGCCGCCCAGATCGATGGCGCGAGCATGCCGCGCATTTACCTGAAAGTGGTGTTGCCGAGCCTGCGCCCGGTGTTCTTCAGTGCGGTCATGATCCTGGCCCACATCGCGATCAAGAGTTTCGACCTGGTGGCGGCGATGACCGCTGGCGGCCCGGGTTACTCCTCCGACCTGCCTGCGATGTTCATGTATTCCTTTACGTTCAGTCGCGGCCAGATGGGCATGGGCTCGGCCAGTGCGATTCTGATGCTCGGTGCGATTCTCGCAATCATCGTGCCTTACCTGTACTCCGAGCTGAGGACCAAGCGCCATGACTAGTTTCGCTGCCAAACCTTCCATCAGCTTGAGTCGCATCGCGATCTACGGCGTGCTGATCCTCGCGGTATTTCTCTACCTGATACCGCTGGTGATCATGCTGTTGACCAGCTTCAAGACACCGGAAGACATCAACACCGGCAACCTGCTGAGCTGGCCGACCGTGGTCAGCGGCATTGGTTGGGTAAAGGCCTGGGGCACGGTCGACGGGTATTTCTGGAACTCGATCAAGATCACCGTCCCGGCGGTGCTGATCTCCACCGCCATCGGTGCATTGAACGGCTATGTGCTGTCGATGTGGCGCTTTCGTGGTTCGCAGTTGTTCTTCGGCCTGCTGCTGTTCGGTTGCTTCCTGCCGTTCCAGACCGTCCTGCTGCCAGCCTCGTTCACCCTCGGCAAGATGGGCCTGGCCAGCACCACCACGGGCCTGGTGTTCGTGCACGTGGTCTACGGCCTGGCGTTCACCACGCTGTTTTTCCGTAACTACTACGTCAGCGTTCCCGATGCGCTGGTGAAAGCGGCGCGACTGGATGGCGCGGGTTTCTTCACCATCTTCCGCTTGATCATCCTGCCGATGTCCACCCCGATCATCATGGTCTGCCTGATCTGGCAGTTCACCCAGATCTGGAACGACTTCCTGTTCGGCGTGGTGTTCTCCAGCGGTGATTCGCAACCGATCACGGTGGCGCTGAACAACTTGGTCAACACCAGTACCGGGGCCAAGGAATACAACGTTGATATGGCGGCGGCGATGATCGCCGGGCTGCCGACCCTGCTGGTCTATGTGGTCGCAGGCAAGTATTTCGTGCGCGGGCTGACGGCCGGCGCAGTCAAGGGGTAATCATGGCTACGCTCGAACTTCGCAATGTAAACAAGACCTATGGTGCCGGCCTGCCGGACACCCTCAAGAACATCGAACTGTCGATCAAGGACGGTGAGTTCCTGATCCTGGTCGGGCCTTCGGGTTGCGGCAAGTCGACCCTGATGAATTGCATCGCCGGCCTGGAAACCATCACCGGCGGCGCGATCATGATCGGTGACCAGGACGTCAGCGGCATGAGCCCCAAAGACCGCGACATCGCCATGGTGTTTCAGTCCTACGCGCTGTACCCGACCATGAGCGTGCGCGAGAACATCGCCTTCGGCTTGAAGATCCGCAAAATGCCCGCCGCCGACATCGAAGCGGAAGTGGCGCGGGTGGCCAAGCTGTTGCAGATCGAACACTTGCTCAACCGCAAGCCCGGCCAGCTCTCTGGCGGTCAGCAACAGCGCGTGGCCATGGGGCGTGCCCTGGCGCGGCGGCCGAAGATTTATCTGTTCGACGAGCCGCTGTCCAACCTCGACGCCAAGCTGCGCGTCGAGATGCGCACCGAAATGAAACTGATGCACCAGCGCCTGAAAACCACCACGGTCTACGTGACGCACGACCAGATCGAAGCCATGACCCTGGGCGACAAAGTGGCGGTGATGAAGGACGGGATCATTCAGCAATTCGGTACGCCGAAAGACATCTATAACAACCCGGCCAACCTGTTCGTGGCGAGCTTCATCGGTTCGCCGCCGATGAACTTCATTCCGCTGCGCTTGCAGCGCAAGGACGGTCGTTTGTTAGCGCTGCTCGACAGCGGTCAGGCGCGCTGCGAATTGCCGTTGGGCATGCAGGACGCCGGCCTTGAAGACCGCGAAGTGATCCTCGGCATGCGCCCGGAGCAGATCGTGTTGGCGAACGGCGAGCCGAATGGTTTGCCGACCATTCGCGCCGAAGTCCAGGTCACTGAACCGACGGGGCCCGACACGCTGGTGTTCGTCAATCTCAACGAGACCAAGGTCTGCTGCCGCCTGGCACCGGACGTCGCACCCAATGTCGGCGAGACCCTGACCCTGCAATTCGATCCATCGAAAGTGCTGCTGTTCGATGCCAAGACCGGTGAGCGCCTGGGGGTGGCCGGTCTGCCGAAAACCGAGGCTCACAGCGCCAACGTCACTCAATTCAAAGGCCGCTGAAGAACAAATGTGGGAATGGGGTTTGTGTGGGAGCTGGCCCGCTCTCACCGTGAGGATACCCGGCGGGTGGCCTGTCACCCGCCGCAACCGATGTAACCGCGTTAGATAAAAACAGTTAATAACAATAAAACGAGGATGTAGGGATGAAGAAGAAGAACAACGCTCAGCTTATCTGCCAGTTGTCAGCCGTTGCGGCGATGATGCTGGCCGGTAGTGTGCACGCGGCTGACGCGTTCAGCGCCGATTCTGAATGGATGACCGGTGATTGGGGTGGTGAGCGGACCAAGCTGATCGAGCAAGGCATCGACATCAAGATGGACTACGTCGGTGAAGTGGGCGGCAATCTTCATGGCGGTTTCAACAACGACAAGACCGCGCGCTACAGCGACCAGTTTGGTCTGGGCGCGGCGCTGGACCTGCAAAAATTATTCGGCTGGGATAACACCCAGGCCAAAGTCCAGTTCACCAACCGTAACGGTGAAAACATCTCCAATGACCGTGTCGGCGACCCGCGTGCCGGCACCTTGAGTTCCTCGCAGGAAGTCTATGGCCGTGGCCACATGGTCCGACTGACCCAACTGTGGATCAAGCACCAGTTCTTCGATAATAAACTGGACGTCAAGGCCGGTTACTTCGGCGAAGGCGAAGACTTCAACACCTTCCCTTGCGAGTTCCAGAACCTGGCCTTCTGCGGCTCCCAAGTGGGTAACTGGGCGACCAACATCTGGTACAACTGGCCCGTCAGCCAGGCCGCGATCCGCGTGAAGTACAACATCTCGCCCGAGTTCTATGCGCAGATCGGCGCGTACAACCAGAACCCGTCGCAACTGGAGCACGGTAACGGCTTCAAGCTCAGCGGCAGTGGTACGGCGGGCACCGTCCTGCCGGTCGAGTTGGTCTGGTTGCCTAACCCTGGCAACCTGCCGGGCGAATACCGTGTCGGTTACTACAAAAGCACGGCCAAGGCTGATGACGTTCGTGAAGACGACAACGGCGATGATGCCGCCACCAGCGGCAACGCCTTTCGTAGCCACAGCAGCAAGCACGGCTACTGGTTCGTGGCGCAACAGCAACTCACCAGCCACAACGGTGATGCTTCCCGCGGCCTGAACATCGCCGCCAACGCCACGTTCCACGACAAGGACACCAACATCGTCGACAACTACCAGTCGCTGATGTTTGTGTACAAAGGTCCGTTCGATGCACGTCCGAAAGATGACATGGGGATCGGTTTCGCCCGTATCCATGTCAACGATGACGTGAAGAAAAACGCCGAGTTGACCAACGCCGCCAATGGCGTCACCAACTACGAAGATCCACTGTTCGCGCCACTGCGTTCCACCGAGTACAACTACGAGGTCAACTACGGTTTCCACGTCACCAACTGGCTGACCGTGCGTCCTAACCTGCAATACATCACTCACCCGGGCGGTGTTGATGAAGTGGATAACGCGCTGGTCGCCGGTCTGAAAATTCAGTCGGTGTTCTAACGCTGTTGCGATAAGCTCCTCTCTATGTGCGCATTTTTGCGGACAGCCCAGGCTGTCCGCTTTTTTTTGGGGGCGGCGCACCCCGGGTGACAGATGATTTTCAGGACCGTGGCACATGCTTGAGCATCCGCTACAACGCTTCTTCAAATCCTTGCGCGAACGTCCGGTGTTTGCGTGGGAGCGCTATCAGAAGCGCGATGTGCTGGTGATCGATCATCCGCTGTGTCAGGCGGTGTTCAGTCGGCAGGGCGCGCAGTTGCTGCACTTCCAGCCCACGGGTCAGAAACCCTGGTTGTGGTGCGCGGCGAAGTGGCCGCAAGTCGGGGCGATTCGCGGCGGCGTGCCGGTGTGTTGGCCGTGGTATGGCCGGCATCCCAGCGAAAACGCCTGGCCGTCCCATGGTTGGGCACGGCTGATCGACTGGAAGCTGATCGACAGCCGCCATGACGACGATGGCGTGCGCCTGCATTGGCAACTTCAACTGTGCGACTGGCAAGTCGACTTGCATGCACACCTTGGCGAACGCATGGATTTGCGCCTGAGCACCGAGCATCAGGACAGCCTGCCGTGCCAATTGAGTCAGGCGTTGCACGCGTATTGGCGTATTGGTGATGTCGGTGAGATAGCGCTGTCTGGGCTCGACGGAGCGCACGGTTACGACCAGTTGAACCGTCAGGTTTGCCAGCAGGAAGGTGAGCTTCGAGTCGACGGCGGCTGTCAGCGGGTGTTCCAGCATGACGGCGAATTGCAGCTCAAGGACCACGCCTGGCAGCGGGCGTTGTGCATCGATACCGGCGACCATGCGGACACCGTGGTCTGGCATCCGGGCTCACGGCCATTGTTGGGGGTGAGCTGGAATGAGATTTCCGGGTTTGTCTGTGTGGAAGCGGCCAGCGGCGGTACGGACAGCCTGAGCCTGGCGCCGGGGGAGCGGGCGCATTTGAGTTTGCAGGCGCGGGTTGGGGGGTTGGCTCAAGTGATGTGTTGAGGCGGCTGGCGCCTTCGCGGGCAAGCCAGCTCCTACAAAAGCGGTGCGCACCTTGTAGGAGCTGGCTTGCCAGCGAAGAGGCCCGGGCAGGCAATCAAAATCCTGGCCTAATTAAACTCATCCCCAATCGGATACCGACTGGCATTCAGGCTTTCCTTGATCTTGCGCAAATGCGGCTGGAAGTCCACACCGCGACGCAAGGTCATGCCGGTGGCCAGTACGTCGAGCACCGTCAGCTGAATGATCCGCGAGGTCATCGGCATGTAGATGTCGGTGTCCTCCGGCAACGGAATGTTCAGGCTCAATGTACTGGCCTTGGCCAATGGCGAACCCTCGGCCGTCAGGCCCAGCACCGAAGCGCCGTTCTCCCGGGCAATACGTGCCACTTCCACCAGTTCGCGGGTGCGGCCGGTGTAGGAAATGATCACGAACAATTCGCCGGTGTGGGCCACCGACGCAATCATGCGTTGCATCAGCACGTCCGCGTGGGCGGTGACGGCCAGGTTGAAACGGAAGAACTTGTGCTGCGCATCCAGCGCCACCGGGGCCGAGGCGCCGAGGCCGAAGAAGTGGATCTGCCGGGCCTGGATCAACAGGTCGACGGCGCGGCTGATCAGGTTCGGATCCAGCGCCTGCAAGGCACTGTCCAGCGAGGCGATGGCGCTGCCAAAGATTTTTTTCGTGTACGCCTCAGGATTGTCATCGGCCTCGACCGCACGGCTGACATACGCCGCGCCACTGGCCAGGCTTTGCGCCAACTGCAGCTTGAGTTCCGGATAGCCGCTGACGCCGAACGAACGGCAGAAACGGTTGACCGTCGGCTCGCTGACTTTTGAGGCCTGGGCGAGGGCGGCGATGCTGAACCGGGTGGCCTGCTGTGGGTTGAGCAGGATCACTTCGGCGACTTTGCGTTCTGCCTTGTTCAGGTCTTCAAGGCGATTCTGGATCTGTTCCAGTAAATTTCGCACGCGGTCCATATAGGTTCCTTGGCTCTGCAAACAAGAGAGCAATGCAAATAAGGGCCTCGACTATGCAAATTGGGACTTTGATCGGGCCCGTAACGGTGGCCTATCCTACTGATGGCTCCGACCGACCACCACTCGGAATCTGTATTTTGCGAAAATGTTGTGGTTATTACTACATTTTCCCTTGAGTGATGCCTTGAAAAAAGGTATTTGTAGCTTAACTTGATAAAAGAACAAACATCATGCCTTCGATTACGGTTGAACCGTGCACCTTTGCCTTGTTCGGCGCCCTTGGCGACCTGGCCTTGCGCAAGCTGTTTCCTGCCCTCTATCAACTCGACGGCGCAGGCCTCTTGCACGAGGACACGCGAGTTATCGCGCTGGCCCGTGAGCCTGGCAGCGAGCAGGAGCATCTGGCGTTCATCGCCTCCGAGCTGCGCCGCTACGTCGGTGCAGAACTGGACGAAGGCGTGGTCGAACGTTTCCTGGCGCGCCTGAGTTACCTGCACGTCGATTTCCTCAAGGCTGACGATTACGTCGCCCTGGCGGAGATGGCCGGTAGCGCGCAACGGGTCATTGCCTATTTCGCCACGCCAGCAGCCGTTTACGGCGCGATCTGCGAGAACCTGTCGAAGGTCGGCCTGAGCGAAAATACCCGCGTGGTGCTGGAAAAACCGATCGGTTCGGACCTGGAATCCTCGCGCAAGGTCAACGACGCCGTGGCGCAGTACTTCCCGGAGAACCGCACCTACCGCATCGACCATTACCTGGGCAAAGAGACGGTGCAAAACCTGATCGCCCTGCGTTTTGCCAACAGCCTGTTCGAAACCCAGTGGAACCAGAATTACATCTCCCACGTTGAAATTACCGTGGCCGAGAAGGTCGGGATCGAAGGCCGCTGGGGTTACTTCGACAAGGCCGGTCAGCTGCGGGACATGATCCAGAATCACCTGCTGCAACTGCTCTGCCTGATCGCCATGGACCCGCCAGCCGACCTGTCCGCCGACAGTATCCGCGACGAGAAAGTCAAAGTGCTCAAGGCGCTGGCGCCGATCAGCCCGGAAGGCCTGACTACGCAAGTGGTGCGCGGCCAGTACATTGCCGGCTACAGCGAAGGCAAACCGGTGCCCGGTTACCTGGAAGAGCCCAATTCCAACACCCAGAGCGACACCGAAACCTTCGTCGCCCTGCGTGCCGATATCCGCAACTGGCGTTGGGCCGGCGTGCCGTTTTACCTGCGTACCGGCAAGCGCATGCCGCAGAAGCTGTCGCAGATCGTCATCCACTTCAAGGAACCGTCGCACTACATCTTCGCCCCCGAGCAGCGCCTGCAAATCAGCAACAAGCTGATTATCCGCCTGCAACCGGACGAAGGCATTTCCTTGCGTGTGATGACCAAAGAACAAGGCCTGGACAAGGGCATGCAGCTGCGCAGCGGTCCGTTGCAGCTGAATTTTTCCGACACCTGGCGCAGCGCACGGATTCCCGATGCCTACGAACGGTTGTTACTGGAAGTGATGCGCGGCAATCAGAACCTGTTTGTCCGTAAAGATGAAATCGAAGCCGCGTGGAAGTGGTGTGACCAGTTGATCGCCGGGTGGAAAAAATCCGGTGATGCGCCCAAGCCGTACGCGGCTGGCTCCTGGGGACCGATGAGTTCCATTGCACTGATCACGCGGGATGGGAGGTCGTGGTATGGCGATATCTGAATTGAAACTGCCTCAGGGCGTCAGCGCCCATGAGTTCAAGAGCCCGGTGCTGCTGGCCGATGGTTTGGCGCTGAAGGTGGCCAAGCAATTGAGTGACGCCATCGACGCGCGCGGTACCGCGACGCTGGTGGTGTCCGGTGGACGCAGCCCGGTGGCGTTTTTCCAGAACCTGGCCAAGCAGAAACTCGACTGGTCCAAGGTGGTCGTGACCCTGGCCGACGAGCGCTGGGTGCCGGTTGAGCACGCCGACAGCAATGCCGGTTTGCTCAAACGTTACTTGTTGCAAGGCCCGGCGGCCAAGGCGCAATTCCTCAGCCTCTACAGCGCCAGTACCAACCTGGAACAGGCGGCTGAGCAGGCTGACCGTTTGCTCGCCGAATTGCCGGCGATCGACGTGCTGGTGCTGGGCATGGGCGACGACGGGCACACCGCCTCGTTGTTCCCGAACAGTCCAAACCTGAGTGACGCCTTGAAAGTCGATGGCACACGCCGTTGCTACCCAATGCTGGCGCCGACCGTGCCGCATCAGCGCCTGACCATGAGTCGTGCGCTGCTGGCGTCGGCCAAGACCACCGTTCTGTCGATTTCCGGTCAGTCCAAACTGACCACTTTGAGTGCCGCATTGGCCGGTGACGATGTCGCCGCCATGCCGATTCGCGCGTTTCTGCAACCTACGTTAGAGATTTACTGGTGCCCATGAGCCAAGGAACAGCCGCTATGAAAAACACATCCCCGACCGTATCCATGGCGGATAAAGTTGCCCTGATCGACAGCCTCTGCGCCAAGGCGCGGATTCTGCCGGTGATCACCATCGCTCGCGAACAGGACGTCCTGCCGCTGGCCGATGCCCTCGCGGCCGGTGGCTTGACCGCCCTCGAAGTGACCCTGCGTTCGCAGTTCGGCCTCAAGGCCATCCAGATTCTGCGTGAGCAGCGTCCGGAACTGGTGACCGGTGCCGGCACCGTGCTCGATCGCAACATGCTGGCCGCCGCCGAAGCCGCCGGCTCGCAATTCATCGTCACGCCGGGCATCACCCGTGATCTGCTCGAAGCCAGCGTCGACAGCCCGATTCCGCTGTTGCCCGGCATCAGCAACGCCTCGGGCATCATGGAAGGCTACGGCCTGGGTTATCGCCGCTTCAAGCTGTTCCCGGCGGAAGTCAGCGGCGGCGTCGCGGCCATCAAGGCCTTGGGTGGCCCGTTCGGCGAAGTCAAATTCTGCCCGACTGGCGGCGTCAGCCCGGCCAACATCAAGAGCTACATGGCGTTGAAAAACGTGATGTGCGTGGGCGGTAGCTGGATGCTTGATCCGGAGTGGATCAAGAACGGCGACTGGGCCCGCATCCAGGAATGCACCGCCGAGGCATTGGCGCTGCTGGACTGATCGGCTTCTACCAAACACTTCGTTGTGTGTTCTACGGCTTTACGGTGCGCTTGGTCGGTGCACCGTTTTTTTTTGCCCGTAGAAAAGAACCTGTAGGAGCGAGGCTTGCCCGCGAAAGCGGTGTATCAGTCACCGACAATGTTAAATGTCAGATCGCTTTCGCGGGCAAGTCGGATCGCCGCACCGCTCGCTCCTACAGGACATCATGCGATACATAGTTACCGCCTCTCGATGGTCGGCCAGTGCTAGCCTGCGTTCATCTTATGGAAGAGAGAACGTCATGGACGACATCACCTCAGTTGCACCCACACCAGCGGTTTACCAGCTTTCCCCCGAACAGATCGCCGGCCCGTATTTCCGAAACCCCAAACTCATCAGAAGAAACATCAGCGAAGGCGCCGAGGGTATTCCCTTGGTGTTGCGGCTGGCGATCGTCGACGCCATGACCGGGCATCCGGTGACGGACGCGCTGGTGGATATCTGGCATTGCAACGCGCGCGGGGCCTATTCGGGCTGGAGCAAGGTCAATCCGGACAAAGAGGCCGATGTCGGTGACATCGGCTCGATCCCACGCACCGACGACGACACCTACCTGCGCGGTGGGCAGTTCACCGACAAGAAAGGCATCGTGCGTTTCACCACGATCTATCCGGGGTTCTATGCCGGCCGCGCGCTGCACATCCACGTCGCCGTGCGCATCACGGGCGGTAACAATTATCTGCAAGAGCGACACGTCGCCTGGGTCGGTCAACTGTACTTCCCCGGCGTCGCCTCGCGCGCGGTGCTTAATGCCCGGGAGTATCGCGGCCGAGCCGTCTCGGCGCTGTCCAACGAAGAGGATTATTTCTATGAAACCATGGGCGGCGAAGCTTCGATCTTGAAGGTTCACACCCTCGGCCGGGACTCGAATGAAGACGGCTTTTTCGGCCATACCACCATCGGTGTCGACACGTTTGCGGTGTCGACACAAATCAAGCCCGAGGATTTCGACAAGTACACCGTGTGACGTCAGCGCAGTTCGGTCAGTGCCTTGGCCAGCAAGCGCATGTCCGCTGCGGTGGTTGTGAGCCCTGGCGTGATGCGGATGCACGGGCCACACGCCGCACCGCTGCGCACCACGGTGAACAGGTTGTAGTCCTTGAGCAGCCGCTCGGCCATCGCCTGTTGATCGGCATGCCGGGTGAAGCGCATCGAGGTGATACCGCAATACAGGCGCGGGTCATCCGGGGTCAGGACTTCGATGCCCGGCAACTCGCGCACCGCGCGCACCCACAGGTTGCGCAGGTAATTGAGCCGTGCGCCCTTGGCGGCAGAACCCCCCATCGCGCGGTGCTCCTCGAACACCAGCGGCAGGGTCAGCAGTGCCGGGATGTTCGGCGTGCTATAGGGCGTGCGGGCGCGAATATCGTAGAGCGGAAAATGCATCTCGCCCATGTCCGGGTCGATGTCGGCCAGGCGTTCAGGGGCGATGTACATGAAGCCCAGCGTCAGCGGCGCACCGATCCATTTATGCAGGTTGTACCCGGCAAACGCGATGCCCAGGTTGTCGAGATTGAACTCCAGTTGGCCAAGCGCATGGGCGCCGTCGAGGATCACGTCGACGCCATGCTCCTTGGCGATCGCGGCAATCGCCTGCACCGGCATCACCAACCCGGTGCGATGAGTGACGTGGGTCAGGGCCATCAGTTTGAGTCGCGGGTAACGCACGAAGACTTCACGGTAGGAGGCCAGCAAGCTGTCGAACGTGGCGGGGTGTGCGTGTTCGATCTCGATCACTTCGACGCCACGATGGCGCGCGAGCCAGCGCATGGCGCCTTTGACGGTGTCGTATTCCAGGTCGCAGATCAGCACCTGGTCACCCGGCTGCAAGCGGTTGTAGTTGCGGATCAGTGATTGCAAACCGTCCGAAGCGTTGCGAGTCAGGGCGACGCTGCCGGCAGGTACGCCCATCAGCTCGGCGAGTTGCGCGCGAATCTCCTGGCTTTCAACCCCCTCGAATTGCTGCCGCACATGCACCGAGTTGCTGCGATTGATGAGTTCGATGTTGCGCTGGTACTCCTCGACCACCGTTCGGGACATGCGCCCGAAGTAACCGTTTTCCAGGTTCACCGGGCCAGGTTCAACAGCATAACGATCGGCAAAGGTCAGCCAAAAGGCTTCATCACGGGCGCGGCGGGTGTTATCGGGCATGGATTACTCAGTCAGGATCAGTGGCGAGGGGCAGGTTTGCCGTGTTTGGCGCGCAACGGCTCGAGCAACTCTGACAGGCCGTTGTGATCGATTTCCTGCATCAGGGCCAGCAGGCCGCCCAGTTCACCATGGGGGAAACCTTCCCGGGCGAACCAGTTCAGGTATTGGCCGGGCAGGTCGGCAATGATTCGGCCCTTGTACTTGCCGAAAGGCATTTCACGGGTAATCAGCAATTCAAGCTTTTCAGGGTTCATCAATCAGTCGTCTTGATTCAAACAGTCTGGAAAATACAGGCATTCTGCATGCAGGCCAAATGACAGATCATGCAAAAAAAGCGGATACAGATTTTTGGTTAAAAGTTAACTTGTTGAAATATAAAGAATAATTGATCAGTTCGAAGCTGGCATGCAGGGTGCAATACCTAATGCATCTTTCATCAACCCGCGAGGAATTGAAAATGACCGACATGAATAAAGAAGCCATCTCTGTACTCAACGACCTGATTGAAACCAGCAAAGACGGTCAGGAAGGGTTCAAGACGTGCGCTGAAGACATCAAACATCCAGAGCTCAAAACGCTGTTCATTCAGCGTTCCGCCGACTGCGCCACCGCGGCGTCCGAACTGCAAGCGGCCGTGCGCTCGTTGGGCGGTGATCCGGAAACTTCCACCAGTGTCAGCGGTGACCTGCACCGTCGCTGGGTCGACGTGAAAGCGATGTTCACCGGCAAGGATGAAGAAGCCGTGCTGAACGAAGCCGAGCGTGGTGAAGATCATGCGCTGAAGGCTTACAAAGAAGCCATGGAAAAAATCAACAAGCACAACCTGGTGGGCATTCGTGACCTGGTTGAACGTCAGTACCACGGCGTACAACGCAATCACGATCAGGTAAAAGCCCTGCGTAATCAGGCTCGCGCACGCTCGTAAGTACGCAAAGTCTGTCAAAAACGCCAGCCAGTCTGGCGTTTTTTTGTGCCTGGGAATTAGCGCTGGACGGGGTATAGATAGCTAGCTAATAATTTGTTTTTCAAGTGAATGAACCGAAGCCGTCTATCGTTAAATCGTCTTCCCAAGAGTCCTCTACGTGCCTATCACTTTGCAGGCTTTATTTGCGCCTGACCGCCGCGCCTTGCAGTTCGCGATCAAGACCTTGATCGGCGGAGGCCTGGCGCTGTGGCTGGCGTTGCGCTGGGGCCTGGAGCAACCGGCCTGGGCCTTGATGACCGCGTTCATTGTCGCCCAGCCCTTGTCCGGGATGGTGGTGCAAAAGGGCCTGGCGCGGCTGTTGGGGACGTTGATCGGGACAATCATGTCGGTGGTGTTCATGGGCTTGTTCGCCCAGACGCCCTGGCTGTTCCTGTTGGCCTTGGCGCTGTGGCTCGGGTTGTGTACGGCGAGTTCGACCCTGCTGCGCAGCGCCTGGTCCTATTCCTTCGTGCTGGCCGGTTACACGGTGGCGATCATCGCGTTGCCGGCCATTACCCATCCGCTGACGGTGTTCGATCAAGCCGTGGCGCGTTGCACGGAAATCTGCCTGGGCATTCTCTGCGCCACCGCCGCCAGTGCGCTGCTGTGGCCGATGCGCGTCGAACGGCAACTGGCGGATCAGGCGCGAGCCGCCTGGCAAAGCGGGATGAATGCTGCACGCGCGACCCTGGCCGGCGATGGTCAGGCGCGCAGAGGCCTGTTGGAAATTCTCGGCAGAATTGTCGCGGTGGATGCCCAGCGTGAGCATGCCTGGTTCGAAGGCGGCCTCGGTCGGCAGCGTGCGCGTGCGATCAGCGGCCTGAGCCAGAAACTGTTGATGCTGCTGCGCATCGCCCGTTCGGTGCGCCGCCAGTGGAAGCAGTTGGAACCCCAGGAGTCCAAGCAATTGCTGCACTGGATGATTGAGGTTCAGGAAGCGTTGGTCAGCGCCGATACCTCGACCCTGCAAGCGTTACGGCCACGATTGCTCGACGCCTCGCACGATCCGCAGATCAGCTCCGCGCAGAGTTATTGCCTGGTCCGTTTCACCTTGCTGATGGATACCGCCATGGCGGCGAACGCGGCGTTGAAAGCGGTCGAGGAGGGCAGGGAAACGGTCGATCCGCCACGCACCCTGACACCTCACCGCGACCTGTCATTGGCGCTGGTGTTCGGTGCGCGCAGTGCGTTGGCCTTTCTGGTGGTCTCGTGCTTCTGGTTGGCGACGGCATGGCCTGCCGCATCGGGTGCGCTGGTGTTGACGTGTGTGGTCTGCAGCCTGTTTGCCAGCCGCGAAAACGGTGCCCAAATCGGCATGAGTTTTATGCGCGGGATTTTTCTGGCGGTGCCGGCGGCGTTTATCGTCGGGCAGATTCTGCTGCCGCAATGGAGCGGTTTTGCCTTGCTGTGCATGGGCATGGGCGTGCCGTTGTTCCTCGGGGCGCTGGGCATGGCCAAGCCACAGATCGGCGCCACGGCCACTTCGTTCTGTCTGCACTTCATTGTCCTGGTAGCGCCGCTCAATACGATGAGATTCGATGTCGCGACATTCTTCAACAGCGCCCAAGCCATGATTGTTGGGGTCGGTGCTGCGGTGCTGGCGTTTCATTTGCTGATCCTGCGCAACCCGACGTGGCATGGCCGACGGTTGTTGGCGGCCACGCTCCACGATCTGGTGCGCCTGACCCGACGCAACCTGCGCGGTGCCGAAAGCTGGTTCGGCGGGCGCATGGCCGATCGCTTGCTGCAACTGGCGCGGCACTATCCGGAACTGCCGGAGCCGGCGCGCAGCCGCTGGGACGACGGTTTGCTCGGCCTGGATATCGGCGACGAATTGCTGCATCTGCGCTTGAGCCTCGCCGTGGCGCAGGCACCGGTCAGCGCGCAGCAACGGCGCTATCTCGACCAACTGGAAAAAGTCCTGGAGCAAGGCCCGACCGCTCGCAACGCCGAAGCGTTGGCGCAACCGAGCGAAGAGTTTCTCAAGACCTTGTACACACTGCCGCCCAGCGATGCCGTGAAACTGGCCCAGGGCGCGGTGCTGCAATTGCAAAACAGCTGGCGCGCCTGGTGTCGCCAGCAGGAGGAAAGTCATGGGCTTGCGTGAGTGGTCGGTGGGTGGCGTGCTGCTCAGTCCGTTTCTGATTTATGTGCTGCTGGCGCTGCTGGTGACCGGTGCCTTGCGCCTGCTGTTGCGCCTGACGCCGGTCGGTCGCTGGATCTGGCACGAAGCGTTATTTGATTGCGCCTTGTACGTCTGTGTATTGACCGTGATCACCGTCGTCCTCGGACCTTTATGAAGGAGTTGAACATGCGTACACCCGTACGTGTCGCGGTAACCCTGTGCCTGGTGGCGGTGGCGGTTTTTGCCGGTTTCCATTTGTGGCAGTACTACATGTTGACGCCCTGGACTCGCGACGCGCGGATCCGCGCCGATGTGGTGGTCATCGCCCCGGACGTGTCGGGTTGGGTGCGTGAACTCAAGGTCTTCGACAATCAGCCGGTCAAGGTTGGCGACCTGTTGCTGAGCATCGATCGTGATCGCTTCGTTGCTGCATTGGAGAAGGCGAAAGCGGTGGTCGAGACGCGCCAGCAACAGCTCAATCTGCGTGAGCGCGAAGCCAGTCGCCGTGCCAGTCTCGGGCCGCAGGCGATCAGCGCCGAACTGCGGGAGAACGCGCAAATCAACGCCGGGATCGCTCGGGGCGAACTGCGTGAAGCCCAGGCCGAAGCCAAGGTCGCGGAGCTCAACCTGGCCCGCAGCCAGGTCCACGCACCACGCAATGGGCACATCACCAACCTGCGCCTGGCGGAAGGCAACTATGTGAATGCCGGGCAATCGGTGATGGCGTTGATCGATGATTCGACCTTCTATGTGCAGGCTTATTTCGAAGAAACCAAACTGCCACGGATTCGCGTCGGCGACCCGGTGAAGGTCTGGTTGATGAGCGCCGGGGAGGCGTTGCAGGGGCATGTCGAAAGCATCAGCCGCGGGATTACCGACCGCAACACCACGCCGGATGGGCAACTGCTGGCGGAGGTGGAACCGACGTTTAACTGGGTGAGGTTGGCGCAGCGGATTCCGGTGCGGATCAAGCTGGATAAGGTGCCGGAAGGGATGAACTTGAGTTCGGGGATGACGGCGAGTGTGCAGGTGCAGGAGGGGCAGTGATAGCGAGGTGATGCCCTTCGCGAGCAAGCCCGCTCCCACACTTGAACGCTGTCGTACACAAAATCTGTGTTCACTGGTGATCTAATGTGGGAGCGGGCTTGCTCGCGAATAGCGCCGAAGGCGCTTCAGCCGATGCTGATCGCCGGCAACGTAGGCAACGTCACCGTCTGCTGTTTGCGCGGCGCCAGAATCTCCGCCTCGCCATCCACCACCAACTCATCGCGCTGATTGAACACACGGGTGGCAATCCGCACGCGAAACTTCGGCAGTTTCTCGAGAATTTCCAGACGCACCGTCAAGGTGTCGCCGATCTTCACCGGCTTTTGAAAGCTCATCTGCTGACCGATATAGATTGTCCCCGGCCCAGGCAGCTCGCAAGCCACCGCTGCACTGATCAGCGCACCGCTGAACATGCCGTGAGCGATGCGCTCCTTGAACATGGTGCCCGCGGCGAATTCTGCGTCCAGGTGTACCGGGTTGTGATCGCCGGACATCGCGGCGAACAACTGAATGTCGCGCTCTTCGACCGTCTTGCTATAGCTGGCGGTCTGGCCGACTTCGAGGGCTTCGTAAGGGGTGTTGGTAACCTGGGTCATCTGTTTCAATTCCTGTCACGAATAAATAAATTCACAAAAAAACTATTCCGATCTAGTTGGCCGACGGTGGCTCAGCGCCTGGGCGATCCAGTTCAATACGTCATTGATCACTTCATCGCGGTTGCTCTCGTTGAACAGTTCATGCCGTGCCTGCGGGTAAACAGTCAGTTGCAGGTTCTGGCTGCCGGCCGTGCGCAACGCATGGGCCAGATCTTTCAGACGTTTGCCTTCGCTCACCGGATCACATTCACCGCCTATCACCAGCAGCGGCAGGCCCGGATCGATCTGAGCGAGATTGGACGCTTTGCTGATTTGCTGCAAGCCGCCGAGCAAATCGATCCACAGCTGATTGGTGCAACGAAAGCCGCAGAGTGGGTCATTGGCGTACAGATCGACCTCCGCCGGATCCCGGCTGAGCCAGTCGAACCGCGTGCGCGCAGGCTTGAATCGCTTGTTGAATGAGCCGAATGACAACCATTCGATCAGCGCGCTACGGCCCTTGGGACCTTGGCGCAGTTTTTCCAGACGGGCGATCTGCCGCGCCGCGCGATAAAGCGCCACGGGCTGGAAGTTCGAACCGCTGAGCACCGCGCCATGCAGGCTGGCGCTGTGATGCAGCAGATACGCCTGGGCGATGTAGCTGCCCATGCTGTGGCCGAGCAGCACAATCGGCACGCCCGGATGTTGTTGGCCGATGTGCTGGTTGAGGCTCGCCAGGTCGCCCACCACCTTGCACCAGCCATCGTCGTCGGCGAAATGGCCCAGTGTCCCGTTTTCGGCAGTTTTGCCATGTCCGCGCAGGTCCGGCGCGTAGACGCCATAGCCCTGAGCGCAGAGTTTTTCTGCCAGTCGGGTGTAGCGGCCACTGTGTTCCGCCATACCGTGCGCCAACAGGATCACTGCTTTTAAGGGCGGCTCGGGCAGCCACTGGTTGACGAAGAGGCGGCTGCGGTCACTCGCGGTCAGCCAGAAAGTGTCGTGGATCATGGCGGTTCCTTTGCTGGGGCATAGAGCTTGCGGCTTGCAACTTAAAGCTTGCAGCTCAAGTGTATAGCGCATCCAACGCCCGCCGTCTGATCAGGCCACGCCACGGCAGGAAGATTCACACGATCAATGACGGCCTTTGGCATATTTGCCTGATTCGCCATAGCTGCTAGTGTCCGTGAAGCTCCGCTTTTCGCTTTTTCTGCTTTTTGAGGGAAAAGAGAGAAAGGACAGAAAAGCGGCCCCGGATAGGTTCAGGTAAAGAGGACAAGAACAATGCAACCTGATTTCTGGAATGACAAACGCCCGGCCGGCGTGCCCCTGGACATCGATCAAGGAGCCTATAAGTCGGTGATCGAGGTGTTCGAGCGTTCCTGCAAGAAATTTGCTGACCGCCCGGCATTCAGCAACATGGGCGTAACCCTGACCTACGCCGAACTGGAACGCTACAGCGCAGCGTTCGCCGGTTACCTGCAAGCTCACACCGACCTGGTGCCGGGGGATCGCATTGCGGTGCAGATGCCCAACGTCCTGCATTACCCGATTGCCGTGTTCGGTGCCTTGCGCGCCGGGCTGATCGTGGTCAACACCAACCCGCTGTACACCGCGCGGGAGATGCGTCATCAATTCAAGGACTCCGGCGCCCGGGCGCTGATTTACCTGAACATGTTCGGGGCGAAGGTCCAGGAAGTGCTTCCCGACACCGACATCCAGTACCTGATCGAAGCGAAGATGGGCGACCTGATGCCCGGCGCCAAGGGCTGGCTGGTCAACACGATGGTGAGCAAGGTGAAGAAAATGGTGCCGGCGTATTCGTTGCCCCAGGCCATTTCCTTCAAGAGCGCGCTGCGTCTGGGCCGGGGCCTGGGGATCGAGCCGCTGAACGCCAGTCTCGGCGACATCGCCGTGCTGCAATACACCGGCGGCACCACCGGCCTGGCCAAGGGCGCGATGCTGACTCATGGCAACCTGGTGGCCAACATGCAACAGGTGCGGGCGTGCCTGGAGCAGTCGGGCAATGACGGTCAGCCACTGTTGCGCGAAGGGCAGGAGGTGATGATCGCGCCGCTGCCGCTTTACCACATCTATGCCTTCACCGCGAATTGCATGTGCATGATGGTGTCGGGCAATCACAACGTACTGATCACCAATCCACGGGACATCAAGGGCTTCATCAAGGAGCTGAAAAACTGGCGCTTCTCGGCATTGCTCGGGCTCAACACGCTATTTGTCGCGCTGATGGACCACCCGGATTTCAAGACCCTGGATTTCTCTAGCCTCAAACTCACCAACTCCGGCGGCACCGCGCTGGTCAAGGCCACCGCCGAGCGCTGGGAACAGCTCACCGGTTGCCGCATCACCGAAGGTTACGGCCTGACCGAAACCTCGCCGGTGGCCTGCACCAACCCGTACGGCGACAAATCGCGCCTCGGCACGGTCGGCTTGCCGGTGCCGGGCACCACGCTGAAAGTCATCAATGACGAAGGCGTCGAACAGCCATTGGGTGAGCGCGGCGAACTGTGCATCAAGGGCCCGCAGATCATGAAGGGCTACTGGCAGAAGCCCGAAGCCACCAATGAAGTGCTGGATGCCGAGGGCTGGTTCAAGTCCGGCGACATCGCGGTGATCGACCCGGACGGTTTTGTGCGCATCGTCGATCGCAAGAAGGACATGATCATCGTCTCGGGTTTCAACGTGTACCCGAACGAGATCGAAGACGTGGTCATGGCTCACCCGAAAGTCGCCAACTGCGCGGTGATCGGCGTGCCGGACGAGCGTTCGGGGGAGGCGGTGAAGCTGTTTGTGGTGGCCCGTGAGTCGGGGGTCAGCCTTGAAGAGCTGAAGGCTTACTGCAAGGAAAACTTCACGGCGTACAAAGTGCCCAAGCACATCGTGCTGCGTGAGTCGTTGCCGATGACGCCGGTGGGCAAGATCTTGCGGCGGGAGCTGCGCAATATTGCCTGAGTGGTGAATGGCCGCGCTTCGCGCGGTTCGCGGGCAAGCCTCGCTCCTACAGGTTGCGCGTCGTCCACACATTCGGCGGCCGACACGAAACCTGTAGGAGCGAGGCTTGCCCGCGAAGCTTTCAGGGCGCTGAAAAGCCCCTGTTTCAGCGGCTTTCGAGGCGCTATAGAATCTTTACTCTAAAAATGACTATTTAATTATCATGAGTCAAAATCGTGACTGTAGAGGCGGTTTTTGGCTCTAGTCGACCCTTGGCAAAGCTGCTACTCTCGGCGCGCTTGTGACTTCTCGGCCTAAGAAAAAAGCCAGACTCACCAACAAATAGACACCAAAAACACACACCAATAATAATCGCATCAAATGCGGTGATGAATTCGCGTTGCTGAGGAGTGGGCTTCCATGATCGAAGACTTTTGGAAGGATAAGTACCCTGCCGGGATTGCTGCCGACATCAATCCAGACGAGTATCCGAATATTCAGGCGGTGTTGAAGCAGTCCTGCCAACGCTTTGCCAACAAGCCGGCATTCAGCAACCTGGGCAAGACAATCACCTACGGTGAACTGTACGAATTGTCCGGTGCCTTTGCCGCTTACCTGCAACAGCATACCGACTTGAAGCCGGGCGATCGAATCGCCGTGCAACTGCCCAACGTGTTGCAGTACCCGGTTGCCGTTTTCGGGGCCATCCGCGCCGGGCTGATCGTGGTCAACACCAACCCGCTGTACACCGCGCGGGAAATGGAACACCAATTCAACGACTCCGGCGCCAAGGCCCTGGTCTGCCTGGCCAACATGGCGCACCTGGCGCAGATCGTCGTGCCGAAAACCGGCGTCAAGCACGTGATTGTCACGGAAGTGGCCGACCTGCTGCCGCCGCTCAAGCGTCTGCTCGTCAACAGCGTCATCAAGTACGTGAAGAAGATGGTCCCGGCGTATCACTTGCCCAAGGCCATCAAGTTCAACGACGTGCTGAGCAAGGGCCATGGTCAGCCAGTGGCTGAAGCCAACCCGGCCAGCAGCGATGTCGCGGTGCTGCAATACACCGGCGGCACCACCGGCGTGGCCAAGGGCGCGATGCTCACCCACCGCAACCTGGTGGCGAACATGTTGCAGTGCAAGGCGCTGATGGGTTCCAACCTCCATGAAGGTTGCGAGATCCTGATCACGCCGCTGCCGCTGTACCACATCTATGCCTTCACCTTTCATTGCATGGCGATGATGCTGATCGGCAACCACAACATCCTGATCAGCAACCCGCGCGATTTGACGGCGATGGTCAAGGAACTGTCGAAGTGGAAGTTCAGCGGTTTCGTCGGGCTCAATACGCTGTTTGTCGCCCTGTGCAACAACGAAGGTTTCCGCAAGCTGGATTTCTCTGCACTGAAAGTCACCCTGTCCGGTGGCATGGCCCTGCAACTGGCCGCCGCCGAGCGCTGGAAAGCGGTCACCGGTTGCTCCATTTGTGAAGGTTACGGCATGACCGAAACCAGCCCGGTGGCGACGGTCAATCCGATCCAGAACATCCAGATCGGCACCATTGGTATTCCGGTTCCGTCGACCCTGTGCAAAATCATCGACGATGCCGGTGTTGAACAGCCGATGGGTGAAATCGGTGAGCTGTGTGTGAAAGGTCCGCAGGTGATGAAGGGCTACTGGCAGCGCCAGGAAGCCACCGATGAAATCCTCGACAGCGAAGGCTGGTTGAAGACCGGTGACATCGCGCTGATTCAGCCTGACGGCTACATGCGCATTGTCGATCGCAAGAAAGACATGATCCTGGTCTCCGGTTTCAACGTGTACCCGAACGAGCTCGAAGACGTGCTGGCGACCCTGCCGGGCGTGCTGCAATGCGCGGCGATCGGCGTGCCGGACGAGAAGTCGGGCGAAGCGATCAAGATCTTCATCGTTGCCAAACCGGGCGTCACGCTGACCAAGGAACAGGTGATGGAGCACATGCGCGCCAACGTCACCGGCTACAAGGTGCCGCGTTCCGTGGAGTTCCGCGATGCGCTGCCGACCACCAACGTCGGCAAGATCCTGCGTCGCGAACTGCGCGATGAGGAACTGAAGAAACTTGGCGTGAAGAAAGTAGGCGCCTGATCAAACAAAAGCCCCGCAGATGCGGGGCTTTTTGATTCTGATCGGAATATTTTTAGCGCCTGTCAGACCGCCTTCGCGAGCAAGCCCGCTCCCACATTCGATCGCATTCGTTCTGGAAAAACTCGGTTAAATCTGGGAGCGGGCTTGCTCGCGAAGCTTGTGCTGTTACAGGCGGAATTGCGCGAAATTGACGTTGGTGCCCGCCGGACGCATGTCCTGCAGGTACGAATCCTTATCCGCGCTCAATTCCAGGCTCAACGCCGCTTTGCGCTTGCCTTCATTGCGCACCACCAGACCTTCAAGCTTTTCGCGCAGGAACACCGTCGGCACTTTCAGGTGCAGCAGTTCGTCGGTTTCCGGCGTGTGCATCAGCAAGTGAACCCACTCGTACTGACCAATGGCCAGGCGTGCGACCGGGATATCGAACCACCAGATGTTGCGGTTGCGGTTCAATTCGGTGAAATGGCAGTTGTTGACGCCAAGCACAGCACCGCCGAGTTCCTGGTTTCTGCGGGCAATGGCCTGCTTTTTATCGAGTTTCATAACATTCCTACGGGATTGGATCTTCAGCGCCATGGCCTGAATACGTTGCGCATTCTCGGGGGTTGGTCGGCAAACATAAAGCCCAACCTGCTGTGATCGATGAAATGTCCTGCTGAAAATAAATGAAACTCCGTGCAAACGCCTCCGGTCAATCCTTGTGTAACGACTTTTCTCATTGATTTGTTCACAGGAGAAACACCATGAGCAGCACTGGCGATAAAGTAAAAGGCATGGCCAACGAAGCCGCCGGCAACGTCAAGCAAGGCGTCGGCAAGGCCACCGGTAACGACAAAATGCGCACCGAAGGCGTGGTGCAGGAAAAGAAAGGCGAAGCCCAGCAAGCGGTCGGCAAAGCCAAGGATGCGCTCAAAAAAGGCATCGACAAGGCGTGATCCGGCCTTAGAAGTGAACAAGAAACGGCCATCCACGGATGGCCGTTTTTGTGTCAGCCTGAACTTGCGCAAGGAAATTGTTTCAAAGTCGCCAAGTACGCTACTTTGATGTAGAAAACGGCCCCTGAGTCGCCACGACTTCGACCAAATTTTGCGGCGAAAGGAGACGCTAATGTTTTTCCCACACATGAAAGGCCTGCCCATCCATCGTGTGATGGTGCGCACGGTCACCGAGTTCGTCGACGACGAGATGTCGACCTATGCCTCGGCGCTGGCCTATCAAATGCTGTTTTCGCTGTTTCCCTTCATTCTGTTCCTGATTGCCCTGATCGGCTTCCTGCACCTGCCGGACTTCTTCTCCTGGCTGCGCCTGCAATCGGAACTGGTCCTGCCGCCCCAGGCGCTGGAGCAGGTCAACCCGGTGATCGACCAGCTTCAGCAATCCAAGGGTGGCTTGCTGTCGGTGGGTATCGTGATCGCCCTGTGGACGGCGTCCGCCGGTGTGCGGCTGATGATGAGCGCGATGAACGCGGCGTACGACGTGGTCGAGGGCCGGCCGGCGTGGAAGCGCTTTCCGCTGTCGATTATCTACACCGTCGGCATCGCCGGCATGCTGCTGGTTGCCGCCGCGCTGATGGTGCTCGGGCCGCAGGTGATGGAGTGGATCGCTTCGCAAGTCGGCCTTGAATACTTCATCGTGACGCTCTGGACCATCGTCCGTTGGCCGGTAGTCGTGATTCTGTTGATGATGGCGGTGGCGCTGATTTATTACGTCATGCCCGACGTCAAACAGGAGTTTCGCTTTATCACCCCAGGCTCGGTGCTGGCGGTGGTGGTGTGGATCATCGCGTCGCTGGGCTTCGGTCTGTACGTCAAGGAGTTCGCCAACTACAACGCCATGTATGGCAGTATCGGCGCGATCATCGTGCTGTTGCTGTACTTCTATATTTCCGCCGCGGTGCTGTTGCTCGGCGCCGAGATGAATGCGGTGATCGAGCACATGTCGACCGAAGGCAAGAATGATGGCGAAAAAGTCCCCGGCGAGCTCGATCACGAACCCAAACAACATGTTTCCGGACTGGGTCGGGACCACTCGATCAAGCCGCCCACTGACGAAGTCATAAAATGATCCGTGAAATTCTGAAAATGGGCGATGAACGCCTGCTGCGCATTGCGCCGCCGGTGCCTGCCGAGATGTTCGACAGCCCTGAATTGTGGCAACTGATCGACGACATGTTCCAGACCATGGAAAGCGTCGGCGGCGTCGGCCTGGCCGCGCCACAGATCGGCGTCGACCTGCAATTGGTAATCTTCGGTTTCGAGCACAGCGAACGCTACCCGGACGCCGAAGCGGTACCGCAGACCATCCTGATCAATCCGCTGATCACACCGCTGAGCCCGACGCTGGAAGAGGGGTTCGAAGGCTGCCTGTCAGTGCCGGGCCTGCGCGGCGCGGTGGATCGCTATCAGCAGATTCGTTATGAAGGTTTCGATCCCAAGGGCAATCCGATCGTGCGCATTGCCGAGGGATTTCATGCACGGGTGGTGCAACATGAGTGCGATCACCTGATCGGCCGGTTGTACCCGTCGCGCATCACTGATTTCAGCAAGTTCGGGTTCACCGAAGTGATGTTCCCGGACCTTGATCCCAACGCGGACGACTGACTGAATCCTTGAAACCACCACATTTGATCTCCATGGGGCTTCAGTGCATCACTTGGCGGGTTTAACGAACCGCAACGTCATCCGGTCCGACTCACCGATCGCCACATACTTCGCCCGATCCTTTTCCCCCAGGGTCAACGCTGGCGGCAACGTCCAGACGCCTTCCGGGTAATCCTTGGTGTCCTTGGGGTTGGCATTGATCTCGCTCTGGCCCTCAAGCTTGAAGCCCGCATCCGTCGCCAGTTTCACCACGTAATCGGTGGTCAGGTAGCCGCTGTGCTTGATGTCGTCCAGCGACGCCCCGTCCTTCGCCCGGTGATCCACCACGCCGAGCACGCCACCCGGTTTCAGCACCTTGAAGAACGCCTCGAACATCAGCGGTGCCGTGTCCGCCAGCACCCAGTTGTGCACGTTGCGAAAGGTCAGCACGGTGTCCGCCGAACCGGGTTGGCCCAGCGCCGGTGCTTTAGGGTCGAACTCCAACACCTGGGCCTTGGCGTATTGAGCTGGCGCCGCGGCGAATTTCGCCTTGAGCTTTTCTTCGTTCTTGCGTGCGTACTCACTGACCGTCGGCGCCTGCACGGCGGCGATATACTGCCCGTGATCCTTGAGCAACGGTGCCAGCAGTTCGCTGTACCAACCGTTGCCGGGAGTGATTTCAATGACCGTCTGATTCGGCCCCAATCCAAAGAATTGCAGCGACTGCTGCGGATGACGGTAGCCATCGCGCGCCACGTTTTCCGGCGCTCGCCACGAGCCTTTCAGCACGTTGGCGTATTGCTCGGCAGACACCGATTGGGTTTGGGCGGCATGGCTGAAAGTGGGGCTGAGCAAGGTGGCGAGCGTCAAAGCCAGAAGGGCAGGTTTCATGAAAAATCCTGAGAAGTCGAAGTCGACCCCGAGGCTAGCACGCAGCTATCACCGGCCGATCACACATTATCGACGGTCGACCTCACCAACGGTTCTAAGCCCATGGCAATCATCGGTTTGCTGCGGGCGTATCGACTCAAGCGCTCGGCCAATGCATACGGCAAGGACGGGTCGAAGGTAAAACCACGGCGCTCATAAAAACCGCGCAGGTCCGGGTGACAAAACAGCCAGACCGGGCCTTCAAGGTTCTTGACTGCCTGGGCGATCAACGCTGCGGCGATTCCCTGTTCGCGACACGCAGGGTCGACAAACAAACCCGTCAGCCAGTGCCCCTCCGCCACCGGGCGCAAACACAGCGCGCCAATGATCTCGTCGCGCCTGGCCACCCATAATTGAGCGTCACGGACCGCTTTCATCGGCGATTGGTGGGCGCGATAAAACTTGTTCATCAAGGGCCACAAAGGCTCGGCGAGCAAGGTGTATTGGGTGTTGGGCATAGGATTGGACTGTCGGTACGCAAGGCGCACGATTATAAAAGAACACGCGCGCGGGGATAGGTGTATACCTGATCTCACATCCCGTATGAGTGGAGTACGTATCATGGCCAAAGGCATGGATTCAAAGAAAGCAGCAAAGAAAAAACCGGCGAAAACCGCCGATGAAAAGCGTGCGGACAAGAAGGCCAAGAAGGTGGATGTGTTCGGTCATTGATCCCGCGACAAGGGAGCCCGGCCCTCGGGCTCCCGCTGCATGACTCACGAAACAATCAAATAATCTGCAAGATTTCCCCGCGCCATTGCACAGAGAGGGACTGGTCCCCGATCTGAGCAACGCCATGCCCCATTATTTCGATAGCGCCCACTGTGAAGAAATCAACACCCTGCGCCAACGTATGACCGCCCGCACCGAGTGGCCGACCTGGTTGTTGCTGATCGGCGCGTATGCCGGCTGGTTCGGCCTTGTGCTGGGCAGTGCCCGGTTGGGTTTGTGGTGGAGCACATTGCTGTTGATTCCGTTAGTGGTGCTTTGGTTGTCCGTGCAGCACGAATTGCTTCACGGCCATCCCACCCGTTGGACTTCGCTGAACAAAATCCTTGGCTATGCACCGTTCGCTGTCTGGTATCCCTACACCCTCTATCGCGACAGCCATTTGCTGCATCACCGCGACGAAGACCTGACCATTCCCGGTCGCGATCCGGAATCCCGTTACCTGAGCGCCGAGCAGTGGCGGGGCAGTTCACTGTTCGATCAAGGCTTGCACTGGCTGAACAAAACCGTACTCGGACGCTTCGTCCTCGGCGCGCCGCTGGCGTTGCTGGCGCTGGCTCGGGAGGAGCTGCAACGGCTGAAAGCGGGTGAGCGGCAGGCCTGGTTGATGTGGTTGACCCACGGCGCGCTGACCTTGCTGATGTTGCTGTTCATCGCCCGCTACAGCGTGCTGCCCGTGTGGCATTACCTGTTGCTGATCAGTGTGCCGGCGCTTTCGATTGCGATGATCCGCTCTTACTATGAACACCGCCCGCATGCACAACCCGAGCAACGCACCGTGCTCAATGAAGCGGCATGGCCATGGCGCTGGTTGTTCCTGAACCTGAACTTTCATCTGGTGCATCACGACTTGCCGGGTCTGCCCTGGTACGACTTGCCCCGTGCCTATCACGCGCGTCGCGAACAATGGCTGGCGCGCAGTGGCGGGTTTCTGGTGCAGGGTTATGGTCAGTTGTGGCGCGAGAATGGGATCAAGGCCATCGACAGCCCGAAACACCCGTTCCACTGATTTTTTATGATCGACACCTAACCCTTGTGGGAGCGGGCTCGCCCGCGAAGAGGGAGTGTCAGTCGACATCAATGTTGCCTGTCATACCGCCTTCGCGAGCAAGCCCGCTCCCACCGTGGATTTTCGCGTATTGGAAGATTTCGATGACTGAACACTTCGCTGAATTGCTGATGTACGTCGCCCCCGAACCGATCCGCGAAGCCAACGAGCGGTTGCTGACGCGAATCCTCGAACACCTGGGCGCCACCCGCCTCAACGCCGACGAGTTGTCGCTGATGGACCTGTGGCTGTCCCCGAACTTGTTGCTGACCCAAACCTGCGGCTACCCGCTGATGACGGCCTTGCGCGGTCAGGTTCGGGTCGTCGGTCGTCCTCGCTATGAGCTGCCCGACAGCACTGGCGGCAACCATTGCAGCCTGCTGTTGAGTCGCGCCGATGATCCGCGACGGACCTTGCCAGCCTTTCGCGACAGCCGCGGTGTGATCAATGGTGAGGACTCCAACAGCGGCATGAACCTGTTGCGCCACCGACTGGCGCCGCTGCATCGGGAAGGGCGGTTCTTCGCCAGCGTCGGCATCAGCGGCGGCCACCGCGAGAGCCTGCGCTGGTTGCGTGAAGATAAAGCCGACCTGGCGGCCATCGACAGTGTGACCTTTGCCTACCTGGCGCGACACGCTGAAGACGAAGTGGCCGGCCTGCGCGTCGTGGTTCGCAGTGCATTCAGCCCGACCTTGCTCTACATCACCGCTGCCGCCGCCACGGATGAACAGGTTGAGCAGCTTCGGCGGGTAATGAATCAGACGTTGCGGGAGTTGCCGGATGTTGCTGAAATTCTCGGTCTTCAGGAGGTGCTGCCGGCCACTGAAAACGACTATCAAATCATTCTCGACTATCAGCAGGATGCCGAGGCGTTGGGATTTGGACGCTTGCGGTGACTTGAGAGCATTCGCGGGCAAGCCTCGCTCCTACAGGTACACCGATCCCTGTAGGAGCGAGGCTCGCCCGCGAAGGCGATGGATCAGGCATCATCTATCTAAATTCCATAATAGAATATAAAAATGCATTTTAAGTATTATTAATGAATAAGGCTCCTTGCTAGGATCGCGTCACCGGATCACCGGACATTCAGCGACCCCTAACCCTTGGAGCCTCTATGTCCGGCACTGACCTTGCCCATCGTAACGATGTGGGCGGATTGTTCCGCGCCCATTACCCCTGGCTCTGCGCACGGTTGCGCCGACAACTGGGGGCCAGTTCCAGCGTCGAAGACATCGCCGCCGAAACCTTCGCGCAGCTGCTCGAATCACCGGGCCTGAACCCGATTCGCGAACCTCGCGCCTTGCTCACCACCATCGCCCGCCGGTTGATTTATCAACTCTGGCGCCGCCGCGATCTGGAGCGCCAACACCTCGATCAGTGGCAGCACGACGATCACCTTCAAGCGCCATCGCCTGAAGAACGGGTGCAACTGACCCAGGCGCTACAGGGTCTCGACCGGACACTTGAGCGCCTGCCAGGCAAGGTTCGGGCGACCTTTCTATTGTCGCGCGTAGACGGCCTGACCTACCCGCAAATTGCCGCCGAGCTGGGCATTTCCCAGCGCTCGGTCAGCGTCTACATGACGCGCTCCCAGGCCTTGTGCGCAAAGCACAGCGCCAATCAACCCTTGAATCCCTTGACCCGGAGGTCCGCATGAGATCGATCAAAACCCTGCTCGGCAGTTCGCTGCTGGCCCTGAGCCTGATGGCCACCCAGGCACCGGCGGCAGAAAAAACCGCGCCTATCCACTTTGGCGACATTACCTGGGAAAGCGGCAGCCTGATCACTGAGATCCTGCGGTTGATCGTCGAGAGGGGTTACGGCTACCCGACTGATACCTTGCCGGGCAGCACCGTCAGCCTCGAAGCGGCGTTGGCCAAGAACGACATTCAAGTGATCGGCGAAGAGTGGGCTGGACGTAGTCCAGCTTGGGTGAAGGCTTCCTCGGAAGGCAAAGTGTTTGGCCTGGGCGACACGGTCAAAGGCGCCACCGAAGGCTGGTGGGTCCCGGAATACGTGATCAAGGGCGACCCGGAACGCGGCATTAAACCCCTGGCTCCGGAACTGAAATCCGTCGCCGACCTGGCGCGCTACAAAGACGTGTTCCGCGACCCGGAAGACCCGAGTCGCGGGCGCTTCCTCAACAGCCCGACCGGTTGGACCTCGGAGATCGTCAACAGCCAGAAACTCAAGGCCTACGACCTGACCGCCAGCTTCGTCAACTTCCGTACCGGCTCCGGCGCGGCGCTGGATGCCGAGGTGGCTTCGTCGATTCGTCGGGGCAAACCCGTGCTGTTCTACTACTGGTCGCCGACGCCATTGCTGGGTCGTTTCAAACTGGTGAAACTCGACGAGCCGCCGTTCGATGCCGACGCCTGGAAGACCCTGGCCGATGCCAACAACCCGAATCCCAAAGGAACCCGTTCGATGCCGGCGAGCCTGGCGATTGGCGTGTCTGCACCGTTCAAGGCGCAGTATCCCGACCTGGTGGTGTTCTTCGAAAAAGTCGACTTGCCGATCGATCTGCTGAACCAGACCCTCGCGCAGATGAGCGAAAAACGGCAGAAGCCGCGTGAAGTGGCGGAAGCATTTTTGCGTGATCAGCCGCAGGTGTGGAAGGGCTGGGTGCCGGGAGAGGTGGCTACCAAGGTGAGTGCGAGTTTGTAGTTCTGCGGTGATTGGTAGATAGCTTTCGCGGTCAAGCCTCGCTCCTACAGGATAGCGATAACCCGTAGGAGCGAGGCTTGCCCGCGAAGCGATGTATAGACTTACACCAACTCTGCCGCCAAAGCCGCTCTCACTGCCGGCCGCTGATCAACCCTCGCCTGAAACAGCACCAACGCCGGCCACTGATTCAAATCAATGGCAAACAGCGGAGCCCAGCGCAGCACTGTAAACATATACGCATCGGCAATGCCGAACCCGTCCCCCATCAAATAATCCTGCCGCTCCAGCGTCTGGTTCAACAGCGCAAATCGCTTGAACAGTTTCTCCTTGATCAGCGCTTTGACCTCCTGCGGAAATTGCGAACTGAACAACCAGCCCAGCCCACCATGAATCTCCGTAGACACGAAGTTCAGCCACTCTTGCAAGCGCACCCGCTCGAATGTCCCGGGCATTGCTGCCAGATTCGCCTCGGGTCGCTGGTCCGCCAGGTATTGCAGGATCGCCGGGCCTTCGGTCAGCACCTCACCGTTATCCAATTGCAACGCTGCGACGTAACCTTTGGGATTGATCATAAGGAAGTCATCGCCATCAAAAGTTTTCTTGGTGGCGTTGTCGACACGGACCAATTCGAACGGCAAGTTCAGTTCGCGCAGCACAATGTGCGGCGCCAGCGAGCAGGCTTGGGGGACGTAGTACAACTTCATCTCGAGGGCTCTGGTTGGGGATTTGCGTCAGTGTCATAGTGCGTGGCGCCCTCGGTAAAATTAATCTTTCAGACAACAGCCATAAGGAAAGCTACTGCCATGATGAACCTGATGCACTGGCGAATGGTGGTGGCAGTGGCGGATACCGGCAACATCACCCGCGCTGCCGAGCGGGTCGGCATGACTCAGTCAGGTGCCAGTCAGGCATTGGCGTTGATCGAAGATACCTTGGGCGTCCAGCTGTTCAGCCGGGAAAATCGCCAGACCCTGCCGACGGCCATCGGACTGCCGGTCATCGAACACGCGCGAACCATGCTCGGCGCGCTGGATAACATCCGCAGCACCGTCGATGCCGGCAAAGATATTCAACGTGGAACGATACGACTGGCCAGTTTCCCCATGGTGCTGGCGACGTTGCTACCGCCACTGCTGCGTCAGTTCAATCGGCTTTATCCCGGCATTCAGGTGGTCGCGTTGGAAGTCAGCGACGACGAAGTGGAAACGCTGCTTGGTGCCGGGCTGGTGGATGTCGGCGTGGTGTTGAACCCGACGCCTGCGCGCAACGCGGTTCTGTTGGGGCGTGAGGCCTGGATGGCGGTGCTGCCGGGTAGCCATCCTTTGGCGCGCCGTTCCAATGAAGAAGGCGTCACCCTCGCGGAATTGGCCGAGCAACCTTTTGTGTTGGCCACCGGCGGCTGTTCAACCAACGCGCGCAGCCTGGCCATTGATGCGGGTCTGCAGCTGCATGATGTTCGGGTCGAGGTCCGGGAGTGGAGCAGTGCATTCACCCTTGTACGGGAAAACATCGGCGTGACCGTGGTCCCGGAAATGACGCTGCCAACCCAGCGGCAGGGGCTGCGAGTGCTACCGGTGACACCGCGCATCGATCGAGCATTTGCCTTGGTGGCCGCATCGAACCAAACCCCTTCGGCGGCCGTGCAGGCGTTGCTGGATATGCTTGCCGATACACACCACAATTTGTAGCCGCAGGCTTCGCCAGCGGCTACAAAAAGCGTTAAAGCGAGGCCAGGAACTTGTCGACGACCTGGCGGCTGCCTTTTTCGCTGCTGCCGGTTTCTTTCTCGGCCTGCGCCAGTTTTATCTTGTCTTGCATGCGCTCGGCGATCTCGTCACCTATGGCTTGTTGTTTTTCCGGCGGCATCTGTTGCACTTCCTCTTCCGTCAGCCCCATCTCTTGCAGGATGCTGTCGCGCATACGCTGTTCTGGCGTTTTGCTCATGTAGTCCTTGAATTGGTCCGTGGCCGAGCCACTACCAACCTTGTCCTTCACGGCGTCAGGCAGTGCCCCGTTAACCGCTTGTAGGTTCACGCGGGTTTTCGCAAACGCTTCATCGATGTTGTCGCTGATTTTGCTCGCCTCACTGACTTGCTGCGTGGCGATTTGCGTGGCCGATTCCTGCACCTGCGCACCGGTCTGCGCGGTGGGTGCCTGAACATTGTTTTGCAGGGCTTGCGTCAGCACGCTCTGCAGGCCAGCGGCGGCTTCGGCGGTCGGATCTTCGCCGGGCTTTTTCGGCAGCGGGGTCATTAACGTTTGTTTGTGAGCACTGACCAACATGATGAGTAGACCTTGTAGGTGTTTGCGGTACAGCGGCTTGAGCAAATAGCGTGCCGTCGCTAGAGCCCTTGTTTTCCGGGGGGGGCGCGGCGTGAGGTCAGCGGAGGCGGCGGTCAACCCTTGCCGACGGGCGGCAGAGATTGACCGCTGGAGTGTCATCGATGCGCGATGTTTTCCAGCGCCAGGTTGCGGGTTCGCGGACCGTACCAGCCGATGGTCAGCATCACGATCAGCATGCTGCTGACGATGAATGCCAACACCCCGGGCGTGCCGAAGTGCTCGAGAAAAATCCCGATCAGCAAACTGCTGAACACCGTGGACAAGCGACTGAATGAATAACAGAACCCCACGGCCCGGGCGCGGATGTTGGTCGGGAACAATTCGCTTTGGTAGGAGTGATAACTGAAGCTCAGCCAGGCGTTGCAAAAGGTGATCATCACCCCGCAGAAAATCAGGCCGAAGGCGCTGGTTTGCAGAGCGAACAACGTACCGAAGGTCATGGCGCCGAGTGCTGAACCGACGATCTGCCATTTGTTCTCGAAGCGGTTGGCGAACTTCACGAACAGCAGCGGTCCGAGCGGGTAGGCGAGGGTGATGATGAAGGCGTACATCAGGCTGTGCGTCACGCTCACGCCCTGGCCGGAGAGCAGCGCCGGCAACCAGTTGCCGAAGCCAAAAAAACCGATGGCCTGGAACACGTGAAACACGATCAGCATCAAGGCCCGGCGGCGATAAGGCGGTTGCCAGATATCGGCAAACCGGCCCGTGCCTTGAACATCCACCGCCGCCAGTTCCGGCTCATCCAGCGGCTTGCCCTGGTCCTTCACGCAGCGTGCTTCGATGCCGTCGAGAATCCGGCTGGCCTCGTCGAACCGCCCATGCTGGGCCAACCAGCGCGGTGACTCCGGCAACCGCGAACGCAGCCACCAGATGAACAACGCAAACACCGCACTGGCCAACACCACCCAGCGCCAACCGGACACACCGAAAGGCGCTTGCGGCACCAGCCACCAGGACATCAACGCCACCGCTGGCACCGACAGAAACTGCACGAAAAACGCGAAGGCGAACGCCGAACTGCGCATGCGCTTGGGCACCAGTTCCGAGAGGTAAGCGTCGATGGTCACCAATTCAATACCGAGCCCGATGCCGACCAGAAAGCGCATGCAGATAATGCCCAGCGCGGAACTCTGAACACCCATGGCGACGGTGGCGACGGTGTACCAGATCAGCGCGAAGGTGAAGATCGCGCGTCGGCCGAAACGGTCGGCCAACGGACTCAACAGACTCGCGCCGAGGAACAGCCCGAGAAACGTCGCCGAGGCGAAAGCGGCCTGGTCGGAGAAGCCAAACACGCCCTGGCTGCCGGTGGCGAAGATGCCATCGCGAATCAGGCCAGGGCTGATGTAGGCCGTTTGAAACAGGTCATACAATTCGAAAAAGCCACCGATCGAGAGCAGCGCCACCAGGCGCCAAATGGTTGAGACGGCAGGGAGTCGGTCGATGCGCGCGGATATCTGCGCGGCCCGGACGGGATCAATCCCGTCGGGTTGAGCAATGGCGGGGGCGTGAGCAGTCATGGGCTGATCCATTTTTTATTGATGGAGAAGCTTAGCCTGCTATCGGAAATCAATGATTGTGAATCTCGGCGACTTTGCGCCGAGATTCACTCAGTTATTGCAATGAACGGTTACATTTTGGCGGTTTGTTGCCGGAGCCGCTCAAGGCAGGCCGTTGCAGCCGTATTTGAGGAATCCCGGGCGTTGTGCCAACCGTTGAAAGTACTCGTCGATGGCCGGGTAATCAGGCCGTTCCATCGGGGTCATCAACCAGCGGTTGATCGACAACCCGATGACAATGTCGGCGAGCGTGAATCGCGGTCCGGCGACATAGGCTTTGGTGGCCGCGAGCTGATGCTCGAGGATGCCCATCTTCTGATTCCAGCCGCGTACACCGGCGGCAATGTGATGCGCGTCCTGGAACTCCGGATCCTTGCGCACCAGCGCGGTGAACGCGTAGCTCCACGAGGCATTGAGTTCGGTCGCCTGCCAATCCATCCACTGTTCCACCCGCGCACGCGCCGCAGGCTCGTGGGGAAGCAGATCCGTATGCTGGTGTTTAGCGGCCAGATAGCGGCAGATGGTATTGGATTCCCACAGCACACCGGCCTCATCGATGATCACGGGCACCAGTGCGTTGGGGTTGAGCCTGAGAAACTCGGGCGTGTGGGTTGACGCATAACCGCCGCCCCAGTCCTCACGTTCGTAGGAAAGGTCCAGCTCCTCACAGGTCCACAGGACCTTTCTGACATTGATCGAGGACGCTTTGCCGAGAATCTTCAGTGCATGTTCCATGGGGCTACTCCGTTAGCAGTTCGCAGGCTTCGGGAAATTAATAGTGTGCCTGCCAAAGCGAGTGAGCAAGCCGTAACACGACCCTTAGCCGCAGGCTTCGCCAACTGCTACAAAAAAGCGTGGTTCCCTCGCCAACATCAGGTGCTCTCGCGCACCTTCAGCTCGAACCCCATGTCCTGCACCGGTTTGGCCACCGAATTACCCGCCAGCAAGGTCAGCATCAACTCCGCCGAACGACGGCCAATGGCTTCTCGCGGGGTGCTGATGCTGCTCAGGCGCGGCACCATGTGCGCCGAGGCCGGCAGGTCATTGAAGCCGAGGACCGCCACTTGTTCGGGGATCTTGATCCCGCACCGCATGGCTTCCAGCAGCGCACCCTGGGCCAGGTCGTCGTTGCCGAAGAAGATCGCATCGACATCCGGATGGCTGGCCAACAGTTGCAGGAACAACTCGCCACCCAAACCGACCGAGGAGGGGCGCGGGGTCAGCACTTCCAGGTCCGGGTCATACAAACCGGCTTTTTGCAGCGCGCGACGGAAACCTTCGCCGCGCAACAGCGTGCGTTGGTCCAGTTGCGCGCCGATGTAGGCCAGGCGCTTGCGTCCCCGTGACAGCAAATGTTCCGCCGCTGTTTCACCCGCCGCCAGTTGCGAAAAACCGACGCAATTAAGGCCCGCCGCACTGTCCAGTTCCATCATGTACACGCACGGAATGTTGCTCGCCTCGATCATCCGCCGCGAACTTTCGGTGCGGTCGAAACCGGTCAGCAGCAACCCGCGCGGCTGATAGGCCATGTAGTTGCGCAGCAGGTTTTCTTCTTCATCGCGCGAGTAATGGAAGTTGCCGATCAGCACTTCGAAACCCTTGGGGCGCAAAACCTGATGAATGGCTTCCAGGGTGTCGATGAACAACAAGTTGGACAGCGACGGCACCAGCACCACCACCGAATGGCTCTGCGCCGAGGCCAGCGCGCGGGCGGCAGGGTTGACCACGTAGTTGAGTTCCAGCGCCGCTTTCTGGACTTTTTCCACCAGTTCAGTGGCCACCGTGCTAACGCCGCGCAGGGCGCGGGAGGCGGTGATCGGGCTGACACCGGCCAGGCGTGCTACTTCGTTCAAGGTGGGGCGGCCAGTGGTGCGCGTATTTTTATCGTTTTTAGGGGAGATCATCGGACGGCTTGCCAAACAAAATTCGAGGCACTAAGGTAGCGCTGTCTCGATGCAGCTGCAAATGCGTGAGCGGGGTCTGCCTGATCCTCGTTTTTTGGCGTTGGGAACGAACATGCTGCAACCCACAAAAATGACAAGAAGGCGTCGGCAACTTCTGCTTTTCCTAGTGTCATAACTGGCAAAGGTAGCGCTGTCTGCGCGCTGAGGTGTTACATGAATCATCCCATCACCGCCCTGGTCATCATGGGCGTTGCCGGTTGCGGCAAGACTTGCGTCAGCGAGGCCTTGTGCCAACTCAGCGGCGCGACCGCCATTGAAGGCGACACTTTCCACCCTGCCGCCAATATCGAAAAGATGAGCGCGGGTATCCCCCTGAACGACGAAGACCGTGCCGGCTGGCTCGACAGCCTGTGCGATGAATTGCGCCGCATCGACGCCAAGGGCGAACGCCCGGTGCTGACCTGCTCGGCCCTCAAACACATTTACCGCGAACGTCTGCGCAGCGCCTTGCCGGGCCTGGGCTTCGTTTTCCTTGAGCTGACCCCTGAAGTGGCCGCCGATCGTGTCTCCCATCGGCCGGGCCACTTTATGCCGTCAACGTTGATCGACAGCCAGTTCGCCACCCTTGAATCGCCTGTTGGTGAGCCCCTGACCCTGGCTCTGGACGCGTCGAACCACAGCGTCGACCAATTGGCGAAGCAAGCTCATGACTGGTGGCAGGCTCATGGCCTGAAACACGCCGTATGAGTTTTGCCCGCAGAGATAGCGCTGTCCTTATGGCTTTCGAATTACTCGCTTTAATAACAACAACAACCAGGAGACACCCCTAATGTTTGGCATGTCCCACGAGACGTTCCTGCTGCTCGATGCAGTGGTTACGGTGATCGGGCTTATCGTCCTGATCACCAAGTTCAAGTTCCACCCCTTCATTGCCCTGATCATTGCTGCCGCGTTTCTCGGCCTGACCTCCGGCATGCCGATCGGCACCATCATCAAAGCGTTCCAGGACGGCTTCGGTGGCGTGCTCGGCTTCGTCGGGATCATCCTGGCGCTGGGCACCATGCTCGGCAAAATGATGGCCGAGTCGGGCGGGGCGGATCAGATTGCCCAGACCCTGATTCGCGCGTTCGGCAAGGACAAGGTGCAGTGGGCGATGATGTTCGCCGCGTTCCTGGTCGGCATTCCGCTGTTCTTCGAAATCGGTTTCGTGCTGCTGATCCCGCTGGTGTTCATCGTCGCCCGGCGTACCGGCGTGTCGATCATCAAGATCGGTATCCCGCTGCTGGCCGGTCTGTCTGCGGTGCACGGCCTGGTTCCGCCGCACCCGGGTCCGTTGCTGGCCATCGGCGTGTTCGGTGCCGACATTGGTAAAACCATTCTGTACGGGCTGATCGTTGCGTTGCCGACGGCCATCATCGCCGGCCCGATCTACGGCACGTTCATTGCCAAGTACATTCCGGGTCATCCTAACCAGGAGCTGGTGGATCAACTGGCGCGTGATAACGAGTCTGCCGATCTCCCGAGCTTCGCCATCACCTTGATCACCGTGCTGTCGCCGGTGTTCCTGATGCTGCTCAAGACCTTTGCCGATGTGGTGCTGCCGGACGGCAACTTCTTCCGCACGTTCATGGACCTGATCGGTCATCCGATCTCGGCACTGCTGCTGGCGTTGCTGCTGTCGCTGTACACCTTCGGTTACAAACAGGGCATTGGCTCTAACCAGATGCTCAAATGGCTGGATGCCAGCCTTGCACCAACCGCCGCAATCATCCTGATCATCGGTGCAGGTGGTGGCTTCAAGCAGATGCTGGTGACCAGCGGTGTGGGTAATGTCATCGGCAACATGGCGGTGGAAGCGCAGATTTCGCCGATCCTGCTGGCCTGGCTGGTGGCGGCAGTGATCCGTATTGCGACCGGTTCGGCAACCGTGGCGACCATTACCGGCGCCGGCATCGTGGTGCCGGTGGTGGGGATGATTCCGGGTGTGAACCGTGAGCTGCTGGTGTTGGCCACCGGTGCCGGTTCGCTGATCCTGTCGCACGTCAACGACGCCGGTTTCTGGCTGGTGAAGCAGTACTTCAACATGACCGTGGCCGAAACCTTCAAGACCTGGACCGCGATGGAAACCATCCTGTCCATCGTTGCGCTGGGCTTTATCCTGCTGTTGTCGTTGTTCGTCTAAACGCTACAGAACATGTGGGAGCGGGCTTGCCCGCGATGCAGGCGACTCGGTTTAACGTCGAACCGAGTTGATGCCATCGCAGGCAAGCCAGCTCCCACAAGTTTTAGGTCAGGCGTTGGTTTTGCTGACCAGCCCATCCGCGCGGAACATCCCGCGAATCCCGCGCACTGCCTGACGAATCCGGTCCTGGTTTTCGATCAGCGCGAAGCGCACATGATCATCCCCATACTCCCCAAACCCGACACCCGGCGAGACGCAGACCTTGGCCTCGGCGAGCAGCTTCTTGGCGAACTCCAGCGAGCCCAGGTGCGCGTAAGCCTCGGGAATCTTGGCCCAGACGTACATCGACGCTTTCGGATTTTCGACCATCCAGCCCAATTCATGCAGGCCTTTGACCAGCACGTTGCGCCGCTGGCGGTATTGCTCGGCGATGTCTTTGACGCACTGCTGGTCGCCTTCCAACGCAGCGATGGCGGCGACTTGCAGCGGCGTAAACGTGCCGTAGTCGTGGTAGCTCTTGATCCGCGCCAGGGCGTTAACCAGTTCAGCGTTGCCGACCATGAAACCGATGCGCCAGCCCGCCATGTTGTAGCTCTTGGACAAGGTGAAAAACTCCACCGCAATGTCCTTGGCGCCCGGCACTTGCATGATCGACGGGGCTTTCCAGCCGTCGTAGACGATGTCGGCGTAAGCCAGGTCGTGTACCACCAACACGTCGTACTGCTTGGCGAGGGCGATCACCCGCTCGAAGAAATCCAGCTCCACGCATTGCGCGGTCGGGTTGGACGGGAAGCCGAGGATCATCATTTTCGGTTTCGGGATCGAACCGCGAATCGCACTTTCCAGTTCGGCGAAGAAATCCACGCCGGGAATCAGCGGCACCGAACGCACCTGGGCGCCGGCAATCACCGCACCGTAGATGTGAATCGGGTAGCTCGGGTTCGGCACCAGCACGGTGTCGCCCTGGTCGAGGGTGGCCAGCATCAAATGCGCCAGGCCTTCCTTGGAACCGATGGTCACGATGGCTTCGCTTTCCGGGTCGATGTCGACCGCGTAGCGATCCTTGTACCAGTTGGAAATTGCCCGGCGCAGGCGCGGAATACCCTTGGACGTGGAGTAGCCGTGGGTGTCTTCGCGCTGGGCGACGGTGACCAGTTTTTCGACGATGTGCGGCGGAGTAGGGCCGTCAGGGTTGCCCATGCTGAAGTCGATGATGTCTTCGCCACGACGACGGGCGGCCATCTTCAGCTCGGCAGTGATGTTGAATACGTAAGGGGGGAGTCGATCTATGCGCGCAAAGCGGCGCGGCGAACCTGGGTTAGCCATTGTTGCCTCGGATAACGTGAGCGCCCGGAACCGTCCGAGCGACGCTGGTCACTGCGGTGACCTGTGGCGGAATGTAAGGGTTGATGTGGCAAACTGTCCAGCGACTATGTAAACAAATTTTTCCGAAGGAAACGGGTAGATGGAATTTAGTAGTGGCTTCTTGCTGAGCCTTTCGCTGTGCCTGGATATCGGCGTGGCCAACATCGCGATGATCACGCTGGCGATGCAACGCGGCTATTTTCAAGGCTTTGCCCTGGGGTTGGGGACGTGTGTCGGCGACCTGATTTACGCGGTGCTGGCACTGGCGGGCATGACCGTTTTGCTGCAATACGAAACCGTGCGTTGGGTGCTGTGGATCGGCGGCTCGGCGTTGCTGGTGTATTTCGCGGCGAAGATGATTTATTCGGCGATCCACCATGAAGCGGTGTTGGCGCAAACCGCCGAGGTGGGGCATAACTCGCACCGCAAGGAGTTTTTCCGCGGGATCTTCCTCGCCATGTCGTCACCCAGCGCGATTCTCTGGTTCGCGGCGGTGGGCGGCACATTGATCGCGCGGTCTGGCGGCGGTGGCGCCCTCAGTTCGGCGCTGTTTCTTGGCGGCTTTCTGTGCGCCGGCGTGCTCTGGTGTGTCGCTTTATGCTTCGCCGCGAGCCACGGCGGCAAGTTGCTGGGTGACAAACTGCTGCGTTATTCGTACATGGCATCAGCGGCGATCTTCTGCTATTTCGCAGTCTATGTGATCCTATCGGGTTACAACGAGTTCGTCGGCTCTGGCGCTGTCGAACCGTTGCACGCCCTGTAAGTGGGCGAATCGGGTTTGGCTTCTATACTCCCAGCCGAACCCACTTTTCAGTCTCAGGAGTTGAGTCATGGATGAGCAAACAGGCATCGAACCGGCCAAGCCACGCTTCGTGCACGGGCACTTTCTGCTCATTGCCGGGCTTGGCGGACGATTTACCCAGGAAACATCGAAAAAAATCCCCGACCTCTGGGAGAAATTCATTCCCGAGATTGGCAAAATTCCCGGTCAAAAAAGCGAAGTGACCTACGGCATCTGCTGTAATCCCGATGGCAAGGGCGGCTTCGAATACATCGCCGGCGTTGAAATCAGCAAACTCGACGACCTGCCCGACAAGTACCGCTGGGTCGAGGTTCAACCGCAGCATTACGCGGTGTTCGAGCACAAGGGCGCTCTGGATACCTTGCCGCAGACGTTCCATTACATCTGGAAAACCTGGCTGCCGCAGTCCGGCTATCAGGCGGCGGATGCCCCGGAATTCGAACGCTACAGCGAAGACTTCAACCCGAAGCTCAACACCGGCGTGCTGGAAATCTGGCTGCCGCTCAAGCCCTAATGAACGCATCGAGAGGCGGATCAGCGATTCGCCTCTCGATGTCGTGCTGATGCTCATTTATGATCGGCAGCCTTCCCAACGCTGATCCCGAGTCGCCATGAACACCGTCATCCGCCACGTCACGCCTGCTGATCTGGACCGCTGCTACGCCATCGAAACCGTTGCCTACGAAGGCGACGAAGCCGCGACCCGCGAGAAAATCGCCACCCGCATCGCCACCTGGCCAGAGGGTTTTATCGTGGCCGAAGTCGACGGCGTCGTAGCCGGTTTCATCAACTCCGGTGCGGCGTTTCAGGTGGAAATGTCGGACGAAGCCTTCAAGGAACTGATCGGCCACGACCCGGCCGGGCCGCACGTGGTGATCATGTCGGTGGTGGTGCACCCGGATTATCAGGGGCAGGGCCTGGCAAAACGCTTGATGGGTGAATTCATCGAGCGGATGCGGGCACTGAACAAAGTCAGCATCAACCTGATGTGCAAGGAGCGGCACATACCGCTCTACGCCGGGTTCGGCTTCGCCTACATCAAGCCCTCAGCCTCCGACCACGGCGGCATGGCGTGGCATGAAATGGTGCTTGAGCTGTAAGCCAGCTGGAGATCCCCTGTGGGAGTCTTTCGCGAGCAAACCCACTCCCACATTGTTTAGCCGCTGTAGCATCAGAAAATGAATCCTTGAGATTAGTTTTTTAATGGCCTAAATTTAGACCTTGTTGCGCGGGCCATCCTGTTTTGGATGGTGAGCAGAGGAATGAATGATGCGAGTTGAAACAATCAGTTTTGTAAAAAAGAACGCGGCAGCGCTGGATCTCTCGGAGCCAATGCTCGTCACTCAAAATGGCGTCCCGGCTTATGTGATCGAGTCCTACGAGGAACGAAAGCGGCGAGATGAGGCCATTGCCCTGATCAAGCTTCTTTCGTTCTCCTCTCGCGACAAGGAACAGGGAAAGCTGATTTCGGGCGACACTTTGCTGGCCAGATTGGCGCAGCGGCGCCAGTTGCAGCAAGACGATAACGATGCCTGAGGCCTTCAGGGTAGAGTTTGCGACCGCTGCGGAGCATGGGGTCATTTCGCTGGAGCATTATCTGACGCAGCAATGCGGTCGCAAAAAAGCGGCAGAGATGGTCGATCAACTGGTGATGCAGATCGTTACGGTGCTGAGCAGCCAAGCCCATGTTTACGGTGTTTGTCAGGAAGCGGCGTCCCTTGGGGTGACTCATTTTCGTGAGTACCTTCCTCTGGGACAGCGAGTGTTGTATGAGGTGTTCCCGAGTGAAAACCTTGTAGTGATCGCTTTGGTTATTGGCCAGCGTCAAAGTATCGAGAAGCAATTGCTCGACTACTGTCTTCTCTTATGAGAGCTAGTCATTTCCTAAAAAGGGTTGCCTCAAGGCAACCCTTTTTAGTATTTGATCAATAAAGACTATCTCGCACCCTCACCGGCGCTTCCCGATCGTACGTCTCAGCATCGAACTGTCCGTCATTCAGCCGCTTGTGAAACGCACCCGCCGTCGGCAGTGCCGAGCGATCCAGGTGCTTGTGAGGGTTCCACAAGTCCGAACGCACTATCGCTTTCGAACAATGGAAAAACGCTGCTTCTACCGTCACCAGCATCACGGTGCGTGCCGGTTTGCCGTTGACCGCAAAACTCTCCAGTAAGCCAGGCTCGGCGCTGATCTGCGCCGTGCCGTTGACACGCAACGTCTCGCCGATCCCCGGAATGATGAACAGCAGTGACACCCGCGAATCGAGCACGACATTGCGCAAGGTGTCGATGCGGTTGTTGCCGGGCCGATCCGGGATCGCCAGTGTCCGCTCATCGATGATCCGCACGAAGCCCGGCAAGTCGCCACGGGGTGAGCCGTCCAGGCCGTCGGGGCCGACCGAGCTGATGATCACCAGCGGCGAGGCGCGGACCATCGCCTGGTAGTCCTCGTTGAGAAAGGGGATTTGCTTGCGCACGGCGCGGTCGTGGGGTTGGCCGTAGATCGCTTCCAATGCTTCGATGCTGTCGAGCATAACCACCTCAGAAAACCAGACTCATGCGCCGTTCGTATCCGATCCGGCCCTTGTAGGCTTCGCCGCTGTCGACCCAGCCGAATTTGGCATAGAGCGCGATGGCGGCCTCGTTGTCCGCATCCACCGACAATTCCAGCGCTTTGATATGCGGCCAGGCCTGGCGCGCCACGTCGGGCAACGCTTGCAAACAGGCCTTGCCGTACCCTTTGCCTTGGGCTCGGTGATCAACCTGCAAGGCATGCAGGGTGGCGCTGTGTTCGTCAGCCCAGGCGGGCAGGACCGGCGGGCGTTTGAGCAGCAGGAAGGCGACGGGAACCTCCTCGGCCAGCAGGGCAAATCCTTTGACGCCGGGGCCGGGTTGGGACAGCAAGGTGTGCAACGCACCGTGAATGTCGCCGGAGAATTTGATTTGTTCCTTGTGAACTTCAATGGCCTCGATCTGCTGGCGCTGGCGCGCGTTCAGGCATTCGTAAGGCACGAGTCGGGTTGTCACTGGAGTGTCCTTTTTCCAACATGAATGTGCTTCGAATTCTAACGACTTTGCGTTCTTGGATTATTTTTATTTGGACTGTCGATTTGGCTTTTCGCCAGACGACTAAGGGTGTCTTCACACCAAAAACCACGGAGAACCACCATGAACGCTACCCACGAAATCCAGACCCTGATCGACACGTATCGTCAGGCGGTCATCGCCAAGGACATCGAGAAACTCATGCCCCTGTACGCCGAGGACATCGTCTCCTACGACGCGGTCAAGGCCCTGCAATTTCGCGGCAAGGCCGCCTACCGCGCGCATTGGCAGGAGTGCATGGAAATGTGCCAGGGCGAGCACAAGTTTGACTTCGACCACATGAACATCGTCGCGGACGAACACATTGCCTTCGCCCATTGGCTAGCCCATTGCGGCGGCACCAACGAGAAAGGTGAAACCCAGGCCTGCTGGATGCGCGTGACCGCCTGCTATCGGCGCGACGATGGGCAATGGCGCATCGTTCACGAACACTGGTCGGCGCCGTTCGACATGATGAGCGGCACGACATTGTTCAACCTGGAACCTTGATGGCCGGCTGGTCGTCGGGAATGTCGCGAAAGCAGCAAACTGCAGCCATAGTTGATCAGTTCGGTTCGGGCTGAGCCCCAAGAAATGGAGAGCCTCCATGAAGTATTTATGCCTGGTCTACAGCAGCGAGCGCGAACTGCACTCGCTGCCCGAAAGCCCGAAAGACGCCGAGTGCATGGCCTACGCCGAGTCGATCCAGGGCAGCGGCCGGATGATCGCCGCCGAGGCGCTGGAGTCGGTGCAGACCGCCACCACCGTGCGCATGCGCAACGGCAAAATGTCGATCACCGACGGCCCGTTCGCCGAAACCAAGGAGCAGTTGGCCGGCTTCTACCTGATCGATGCCAAGGACCTCAATGAAGCGATCCAGGTCGCCGGTAACATCCCGGCGGCCCGGGTCGGCTGTGTCGAGGTACGTCCCGTTCGCCAGTTGAATCCCTGAATAACAATCACAAGACAGGAGATCCCATGAGCCCGCAACCCTACAAAAGACAACCTGCCGCGTTCGAGTTATCCATCAGTCGCTTGATCGATGCACCGCGCCGCAAAATCTTCCGCGCCTGGACCGAGCCGGCCTTGCTTGTGCAGTGGTGGGGGCCGCATGGCATGACCACGCCCGAGTGTGAAATGGACTTGTGGGTCGGTGGTCAGTTTCGCACCCTGATGCGCGCGCCGGATGGCACCGAATACCCGACCATGGGCGTGTTTCTGGAAATCGTCGCCCCTGAGCGATTGGTCTTTACCGATGCCTTTATCCCCGGCTGGATTCCGTCGGGCAAACCCTTCATGAGCGCCGAAGTGACCCTCGAAGACCGCGACGGTAAAACCCTCTACACCGCCCGCGCCATGCACTGGTCCGAAGAGGATCGGCAGGCTCACGAGGCCATGGGGTTTCACGACGGTTGGGGACAAAGCCTGGATCGGCTGGAGACGTTGGTGACCGAAGGCATGCCGGACTGATGCCCGGCGTGACGGTGACGGCTCGGGTCGAGCAGGTTTATCGCGAAAATTCGCGGCGAATCCTGGCGACCCTGATCCGCTTGCTCGGCGATTTCGACCTCGCGGAAGAGGCCTTGCACGAGGCGTTTTTCGTCGCGGTCGAACGTTGGCAGCGTGACGGTGTGCCGGACAATCCGCGCGCCTGGCTGGTGTCCACCGGGCGCTTCAAGGCAATCGATACGTTGCGTCGGCGCGCGCGTTTCACGGCGTCGCAGCCGATGTTGATCGCTCAACTGGAGGCGCTGGAGCAGTCCGACTGGAGTGACGAAGACGTGGAAGACGATCGGCTGCGCCTGATCTTCACCTGCTGTCACCCGGCACTCGCGGCAGATGCGCAGGTACCGTTGACGCTGCGGGAAGTCTGCGACCTGACCACAGAGGAAATCGCCCGGGCTTTTCTCTCGGCACCGGCGACCATTGCCCAGCGCATCGTGCGCGCCAAAGCGAAAATCCGCGACGCGAAAATCCCTTATCAAGTGCCCACGTTGGCCGAATTACCCGAACGCCTCGACAGCGTGTTGCGGGTGATTTACCTGGTGTTCAACGAAGGGTATTCGGCATCCATCGGCACCGAACTGACCCGTGAGGACCTGACCCGCGAAGCGATTCGGTTGGGACGGTTATTGATGGAGTTGCTGCCCGAGCCGGAAGTCATGGGGTTGCTGGCGCTGATGCTGTTGCATGAGTCGCGGCGTCTGGCGCGGACCTCGCCAAGTGGTGAGTTGATTGTGCTGGATGAACAGGACCGCTCGTTGTGGGACGCCGGAATGATTGCCGAAGGCTGTACGCTGGTGGAGCGGGCGCTGACCACTCGGCGGTTCGGGCCTTATTGCCTGCAGGCGGCCATTGCGGCGGTGCATGCCGAAGCGCCGTCGGTGGGGGAGACCGATTGGGTGGAAATTGTCGGGCTGTATGACGTGTTGTTGGCAGCCGTGCCTTCGCCGGTGATCGAGCTGAACCGTGCGGCGGCGCTGTCGAAACGCGATGGACCGTTGGTGGGGCTGACGCTGGTCGAGGCGATTCTGGATCGCGGAGAGTTGCTCGATTACCACTTGGCGCATTCGGCGCGGGCGGAGTTTTGTCGGCAGTTGGGGCGGGTCGATGAGGCGCGGGCGGCGTATGAGCGCGCGCTGGAATTGACGCAGCAGGTGCCAGAGCGGCGGTTTATCGAGGCGCGGTTGCGGGCGTTGGAGTGAGGTGATCTTGCGGGCCCCATCGCGAGCAGGCTCGCTCCCACATGGGACCAGTGCAGATCAATTGTGGGAGCCAGCCTGCTGGCGAATGGCAGCACCGCTATTCCAGCATCTTGCTCAACAACCAACTCCCCGCCGGCCCCGGCGGATGCTGCCGCGACCACAGCGCATCCACCGACACCGTTTTCGGCCAGCCGCGAACCTGAAGTTCCTGCAACGTCCCCGCCCCAAAACGCCCGACCAGCCACCGGGGCAGCGGTGCCCAGCCAAATCCGCCCTGGGCCATTTCCATCAGCATCAAGTAACTCGGCGCCGACCAGACGCGTCCCTTCGCCCGACTTTCATACGGATTGACGATGGTCGCCAGGCGCAGCTCGCGATGCTGTTGCAGCACGTCCTGATCGACAGTGCCCAGCGCCGCCAACGGGTGTTCATGGGCGACAAACAGCGCGATTTCCGTGCGTTCATCCACCGTCGAGCTGACCAAATCCGGTGGGTAACTGTCCTGCATCTCAGCGAAGGCAACATGCGCTCGACCGCTTTGCACCAACGCCACCAGGTCGTCGCATTCGGCAATCAGGCATTCAAGTTCCAGGTCCGGATAACGCTGCTCGAAGCTACTCAGTGCCGCTTCAAATCGGTCCGACTGGTAGGTGTCGGAAATCGCCACCGTCAGTTTCGCCTCGACCCCTTCGGACAATTGGCTGGCGGTCATTTCCAGACGGCTGGTGGCGGCCAGAATTTCTTCCGCCCGCAGCAGCATGACGCGCCCGGCCGGCGTCAGTGTCGGCTTGCGGCTGCTGCGGTCGAACAGGGTCAGGTTCAAATCGATTTCCAGGCTGGCGACCGCCGCGCTGATGGTCGACTGACTGCGGCCCAGCTTGCGTGCCGCAGCGGAAAACGAGCCTTGAGTCGCGGCCTGGACGAAGGCCTGCAACACTTCGTGGGATGCCATGAACTATCGCCTTGATCGATGGTTATTGGTTATGAAGTATCGATGTGATGGCCGATCATGGCAACCACAGTCACTTAGGGAGTCTGATCATGACCCTCAACAAATCCATCACTGAACGTATTTTCCAGGCCGTCGGTTTCGAACTGCTGGCCATCCTGATCTGTACCCCGCTGCTGGCCTGGATCATGGACAAACCGATGCTCGACATGGGCCTGGTGACGATGGCAATCGCGGCCCTTGCCCTGGCTTGGAACGTGGTCTTCAACGGCCTGTTCGACCGCCTGCTCGATCGATTGCAGGTGGTGCGCACCGCTTGGGTGCGTGTCGTCCATGCCTTGCTGTTCGAAGGCGGCCTGGTCGCGGTCGGCGTGCCGTTGATTGCCTGGTGGCTGAACATCAGCCTGTGGCAAGCGTTCCTGCTGGACATCGGTGTGTTGCTGTTTTTCCTGCCGTACACGTACGTTTACCACTGGGTGTATGACGTGGTGCGCGAGCGCGTGGTCATGAGTCGGGTCAAGCCGTACAGAGCTCAATGACAAAATCCAGAAACGCCCGAACCTTGGCCGCCGGCAGATGCCGCGACGGATACAGCGCATACAACGGAAAACGCTCATCGGGCCAGTCGGGAAACAACTCGACCAAACGACCCTCCTTCAAGGCCGGCGCTATCCCCAGGTCCAGCACTTGGGCGATGGCCTGGCCACTTTCACACACGCTGTGCAACGTGCCGACGTCATTGACCAGCAATCGGCAGTGCGGCTGCACATGCAGCACCGACCTGCCCGGACGATGGAATTCCCAGCCGAACGGCCGGGCGGTTTGTGGATCGCGAAACTGCATGCACACGTGCTGCTCGTGCTCCATGTCTTGCGGTGTCAGCGGGCGTCCGTGTTTTTTCAGGTAAGCCGGCGAGGCGAGGGTCAGCACCCGCACGTCCAGCAGCTTGCGCGCCACCAGCGATGAAGACACCGGGTGGCCGAAGCGCACCGCCAGATCGAAACCGTCCGCGACCATGTCGCCCAATTGATCGCGGGTTTGCAGTTCCAGGTACAACTCCGGATAGCGCTCCATGAACCGCCCCAGCGCCGGGCCCAGAATCAGCCGCGAAAAATACGGGTCCATGTTCACCCGCAAACGTCCTCTGACCTGAATCGCGCTGCTCGATGCCGAGTTGGCCGCTTCTTCGAGACTGGCCAGCAGCGGCGCGATCTCTGCGTAAAACCGTCGACCTTCGTCGGTGAGGGTAACCGTGCGAGTGGTGCGGTCGAACAGGCGAATGCCCAAGCGTTTTTCCAGGCGCGCAATGGCCCGGCTCACGCCTGATGGCGTCAATTCCAGCGCTTCGGCGGCTCGGACAAAACTGCCGCCGTCGACCACCGCGCTGAACACGCCCATGCCATTGGCAAGGCTGGCATCGAAGCTCATTGATGATTCCTGATCACGTGTGCAATGACATTCATGCTATCGGAGAATCTTCTTTTGTCGCTGACTATTTCCCCATCGCGACACACGTCGTCTTCGAGCAGGAGAACAGTTCATGTATGCAGTGATGGGCATTACCGGGCAGGTGGGCGGCGCAGTCGCCCGTACGTTGTTGGCCGCCGGTCACATCGTGCGCGCCGTGGTGCGTAGCGCGGAAAAAGGTGCGACGTGGGCGCAACGTGGGTGTGAAGTGGCGATTGCCGATGTCGACGATCGTGAGGCCATGGCGCGGGCGTTCACCGAGGTGGAAGGCGTATTTGTGATGATGCCGTCGAACTTCGACCCGTCGCCGGGTTTTCCGGAAACCCGGCAGGTGGTGGAAAACATCCGTTGGGCGCTTGAAGCCGCGCGCCCCGGTAAGGTTGTGTGCCTGTCGACCATCGGCGCCCAAGCCACTCAGCCAAACCTGCTGAACCAGCTGCAATGGCTGGAGCAGGCGTTAACGAATCTGGAGTCGCCCGTCACCTTCCTGCGCCCGGCCTGGTTCATGGAAAACGCTCAGTGGGACGTTGAATACGCGATGGGCTCAGGAATGATTCCGAGTTTTCTGCAACCCCTCGATAAACCGGTGCCGATGATCGCCACGGCGGATGTCGGCCGAGTGGCTGCCGAGCTGTTGCAGGCGTCATGGCAGGGCAAACGCATCGTCGAACTGGAAGGCCCGCAACGCATCACGCCGCTGCAACTGGGCGCCGCTTTCAGCGCGCTGCTGGGCAAACCGGTACGGATGCAGAGTGTGCCGCGCGAGACCTGGCAGGCACTGTTCGCCAGTCAGGGCATGCGCAACCCATTGCCACGGATGCAGATGATCGATGGGTTCAACGAAGGCTGGATCGAGTTTGAAGGCGAACCGCGCAAGGGGAGGGTCGAGCTGTTGACGGTGCTACAGCGTTTGCTATCGCGCAGTTGAAAGAGTTCAGCGGGCTGATGTTCAGCCCGCTGAACGGTACGCCAGTTACAGAAACATCCCGCCCGAAGCTTCGACACGCTGGCCGTTGATCCACTGACTGCCCGGCGCCAGCAACAACGCAATCGCGGCGCCGATGTCGTCCGGCAGACCGACGCGACCCAGGGCGGTATTGCCAGCCACGTAGCTGTTCACTTCGCTGTTGTCGCGCACCGTACCGCCGCCGAAATCGGTTTCGATGGCGCCTGGCGCCAAGGTGTTCACGGAAATCCCACGGGCGCCGAGTTCCTTGGCCTGGTAGCGCGTCAGCACTTCCATCGCCCCTTTCATCGCCGCGTAGGCGCCGTATCCCGGCAGGCTGAAGCGGGTCAGACCGCTGGACACGTTGAGGATTCGCCCACCGTCCGTCATCAGCGGCAGCAGGTTCTGCGTCAGGAAAAACGGCCCCTTCAAATGGATGTTCATCAGCAAGTCGAACTGGGCGACGGTGGTGTCGACGAAGCTCGCATTCAGGCCGATGCCGGCGTTGTTGATCAAGAAGTCGAAATGCTCGCGATCAAAATGGCTGCTCAGCACCCCTGCAACCTGAGTGGCAAAATCGGCGAAGCCTTCACTGCGGCCAACGTCGAGTTGCAGCATGGCGGCGCGACCGCCGAGGCTTTCGATTTCTGCGACCAGTGCGTGCGCCTCGTCAGCCTTGCTGTTGTAGGTGCCGATGACATCGATGCCTTGGGCTGCCAGATGCAGCGCTGCGTTTTTGCCAAGGCCGCGGCTGGCGCCGGTGATCAGTGCGATTCTACGGTTCATGGGACTTCCTCAAGGGCAGTGGGTGGTTGATGTGAGGAAGTTTATTTATCCGCCCTACAGTGATAAACAGGTTGAAACTGGAATCACTGATCGGTTAATCCGAACAATAGAAGGTCGGCCCATGAACAAACTGGAACTGCTGCGCACCTTCGTTCGCGTCAGCGAAAAGTCGAGTTTTACCCTAGCCGGTGAAAGCCTGGGCCTGCCCCGGTCCACTGTGTCGGAGCACGTGCAAGCCTTGGAAGCGCTGTTAGGTACACGCTTGCTGCAACGCACCACGCGCAAGGTGCAGGCGACCCAGGACGGTTTGGTGTTGTATGAGCGCAGCAAGGATCTGCTGTCGCACATGGACGAAATCGAAGGGCTGTTTCGCCAGGACGCGGCCTCGCTCACCGGGCGGATTCGCGTCGACATGCCGAACATCCTGGCCCGTCGCATCGTGATGCCACGGCTGCCGGAATTCATGGCGCTGCACCCTAATCTGGAACTCGAAATCAGCACCACCGACCGTCGCGTCGATCTGCTCAGCGAAGGCTTCGATTGTGTGGTGCGGGTCGGCGCTCAGCCGGATCAATCGGTGGTCGCGCGCCACCTGTGCGACTTCGCCATGGTCAACTGCGTCAGCCCCGCGTATGTGCAGCGTTATGGCATCCCGCAAACGCTCGAGGATTTGGCACGGCATCGACTGGTGCATTACGTCGGCGTGCTGGGCGCGCGCTCGGAAGGTTTTTTGTATGAGGTAGAGGGCACGCTACATCGACTGCCAATGGCGGGGAGCATCACGGTGAACAGCACCGACGGTTATGAATCGGCGTGCCTGGGTGGGTTCGGTTTGGTGCAGGCGCCGATGATGGGCATGAAACTCTACCTGCTGAGCGGCGAGTTGGTGGCGGTGCTGCCGCAGCACAATGCGCCGTCGATGGAAGTGTCGCTGCTGTATGCCCGGCAACGGCATCTGCCGTTGCGGGTGCGGGCATTCATGGATTGGTTGGGGCAAATCATCCAATCCACAACAACCCATCACCTGTAGGCGCGAGGCTTGCCCGCGAAAGCGCCTTGTCTGACACATTGATGTTGAATGTGCAGCCGCCTTCGCGGGCAAGCCTCGCTCCTACAAGTCAGGGTGGGTCAGAACAATTGGGTGAACAGCCAATATAAGCTGCCCGACAGCAGAATCGCCGCCGGCAAGGTCAGCACCCAGGCCATCAGCAGATTGCGGATGGTCTTCATCTGCAACCCGCCACCGTTGGCGACCATGGTCCCGGCCACGCCCGAAGACAACACATGGGTGGTCGACACCGGCAGCCCGAACATGTCCGCCGCGCCGATGGTCAGCATGGCCACGGTTTCCGCCGAGGCGCCTTGGGCGTAGGTCAGGTGAGTCTTGCCGATCTTCTCGCCGACCGTCACCACGATGCGCTTCCAGCCGACCATGGTGCCCAGCCCCAGCGCGATGGCCACGGCGATTTTCACCCACAGCGGAATGAACCGCGTGGAGTTGTCGATCTGTTGTTTGAACAGTTGCAGCTTGCTGCTGGTGTCGGCGTCGAAGTTGCCGACCTTGTTCTTGTCCATCAGGCGAATGGTTTCACTGGTCAGGTACATGTCGTTACGCACGTTGCCCACGGCCTCGGCGGGCACCTTCGCCAGCGAACCATAGCCCTTGACCTCAGCGCCGATGCGGCCGGTCAGTGCCGCGAGCGCCGGCACCAGTTGCGGCGTGGCTTCCTTGCTGCGCACGTATTCGGACAGTACAGCGCGCGGGTCGGCCGGGGCCGGTTGCGGCGCAGCCTTGACCAGCGCTTGCTGGGTGACTTCCGCCACGGCGGCGAACTGCAACGCTTGATCCGCCGGCATGGTGCGGTTCAGCGCATACGCCATCGGCAGGGTGCCGACTAGAATCAGCATGATCAGGCCCATGCCTTTCTGGCCGTCGTTGGAGCCGTGGGCGAAGGACACGCCGGTGCAGGTGACGATCAGCAAACCGCGAATCCACCACGGTGGTGGGGTGGTGCCTTTAGGTTCTTTGTACAACGCGCGATTCTTCACAAAGGCGCGCAGGGCCAGCAGCAACAAGGCGGCGAAGCCGAAGCCGACCAGTGGCGACAGCAGCAGCGCATAACCGATTTTGGTCGCCTGTGCCCAGTCCACGCCGCTGGTGCCGTCGCGGCCGTGCATCAGCGCGTTGGCGACGCCGACTCCAATGATCGAACCGATCAACGTGTGCGACGACGATGCCGGCAGGCCCAGCCACCAGGTGCCAAGGTTCCACAGGATCGCAGCGATCAGCAGGGCGAAAATCATTGCGAAACCGGCGGATGAGCCGACTTGCAGAATCAGTTCAACCGGCAGCAGGGCGATGATACCGAACGCGACCGCGCCGCTGGACAGCAACACGCCGAGGAAGTTGAAGAACCCGGACCAGACCACCGCGACATTCGGCGGCAGCGAGTTGGTGTAAATCACCGTGGCCACGGCGTTGGCGGTGTCGTGGAAACCGTTGACGAACTCAAAGCCCAGCGCAATCAACAGCGCCACGCCCAGCAACAGAAACGGCGTCCAGGTGGTCACCACGGTGCCGAGTTCGTTCATGTCGTGCATCAGGCTGTAAGCGGTGAACAGCAAGCCGATAGCCAGTACAGCGAAAAACACCACGATCGTCAGCAAGCCGGGTTTTTTATCAAATTGCGGCTTGGCACTACTGGTGGCGTGCGCCGGGGCAGTGGTGAAGGAAGGAGTAGCCATGACGGACAATCCTGAGGAGGGAAGGAGTGTCCGTCATGATCGTTGCAAAATGTTACAGAGAGGCTGCGTTGGATCAGTGTTCAGGTTTTTTTGCCGGTCCGTTGATCTGTTCTGTCTCGGCAGCGGCGGAGGATGTGCCTCCGTCTTCGCGGGCAAGCCCGCTCCCACAGGTTCTGCACAGACCTTGTGGGAGCGGGCTTGCCCGCGAATGGATTTCAGTAGCGCTCAATAATCCTGGCGTTTGCGAAACGCCCAGCGCCCGGCAATCACGGTAAACGTCGCGACCAGCGCCACCAGAATCCAGAACCCCTCCGGATCACCGGAAAGCGGCACGCCGCCGACGTTCATCCCAAAGAAACCGGCAATGATGTTGATCGGCAACGCCAGCACCGTGACCACGGTCAAAGTAAACAGCGTGCGGTTGCTCTGCTCATTGAGGTTGGCGGCAATCTCTTCCTGCAACAGCTTGATCCGCTCACCCAGTGCCGTGAGGTCGTTGATGATCAGCGCGAACTCCTCGGTGGACTTGCGCAGCTCCTTGACGTCCTCCTTCTGCAACCACTGCGGTGGGCGATTGAGCAGGCGCAGCAGCGAGCCCGGCTCCAGCGCCAGCAGCCGTTGCAGACGCACCAGCACCCGGCGATTGGCACCCAGCTCGGCGCGGTTGGTCGACAGCCGCGAAGACAGCAACTCATCCTCGATCTGGTCGACGCTGAGGCTGGTCTTGCGCACGATCTGGGTCAGCACTTCGCCCTGATCACGCAGCAAATGCACCAGCAATTCCAGCGGCGAGCGGAAGCATTCACCGGCCTTCACCGATGAGCGCAGCTTGTCCACCGAGTGCAGCGGTTGCAGGCGTGCGCTGATGATCAGCCGACTGCGGGCACACACCCACAACGTCGAGACATCAGACGAGACCATGCTGCTGAGGTTGAACACCACGTCGTTGACCACCGCCAGCAACGCTGAATCGACGTGCTCGATGCGCGTCGAACGCGAGCCTTCGTGCAGCGCTTCAAAAAACTCCTCGGGCAATTCCAGGTGACTTTTCATCCAGCGCTCGCACGCGGCGTGAGCGAGGTTCAGGTGCAACCAGAGAAACTCCTCGCCGTCGTCCGGCTGTTGCAGGCACTGCAACGCCTTGGCCGAATCGATCTCCCGACCGCGCTCGCCGGGACGGAAACTGAAACCGTAAAGCAGACCGAACAGGTCCGGGTCGCGATGGCTGTGGTCGATGCTGTGGTTCATGAGGGCTCGCAAGGGGAGACGCAATCGCCAGCTGCTACACGAGGTGCGTTGTGGCGGGTTTCACAGGTTCACTTGAGCCACATCATCGCAAGGAGTCTTGACGGTTTTGTGACAGCCAAAAGACGCTGGCAAAGGGCCTTCTACCGGTGGTCGGAACCGCTCAAGAACGGCACTCGCACGCCGATGACGCTGAGGTAGATCTTTGCGACGCCGGTCGAGAACCCGCGTCGCCGACAGGGATGTCCGGACACCTCGCACGCCCGCGTGCTTCATCTCCGTCATGAGTATCACTCGATGTTTTTGCAAAAATCCCTGAGAGCGCAAATCCTCGCCCTGTTGAGCGGCAGCCTGTTGGCCGTGTTGCTGATTGCCCTGGCCTGCTTTCACTTTCTGTCCGGCGGCGTGCAGAGCTACGCGAACCTGATCGAAGGCCCGCTGCACACTTCGCAATTGATCGATGAAGCCAACCTGCAATTCAAGGTGCAGGTTCAGGAATGGAAAAACGTCCTGCTGCGTGGCAAGCAGCCGGCGGACCTGGACAAATACTGGAAGCAGTTCGAAGAGCGTCAGCGCGATGTGCAGGGCATCCTCGGTGAACTCGCCGGGCAGAAGGGCATCGAGCCGCAACTCAAGACCCGCATCGAACGCCTGCGTGACGAACATCGCCAACTGGGCGCGGCGTACCAGAAGGGCCGCGATGCCTACGTGGCGGCGGGCGCCGACCCCACCGCTGGCGACACGGCGGTCAAGGGCGTGGACCGCGCGACCAGCGATCAGATGAGCGAGCTGGTCAGCGAGTTGCGCAAGCAGGGCGCCGAACAGTCGAAACTGATCAGCGCCAGCGCCGATCGCACGGTGTTGCTGGGGATTATTGTGATGCTCGCCTCGGGCCTGTTGATCGGCCTGTTGAGCCTGTGGCTGGTCAACCGCAACCTGGTCGAACCGATCCGCACGTTGATCGAGTACGTGGCGCAACTCAGCCAAGGCAAATTTGCCGAGCGCGTGTCGAGCACCCGTCAGGATGAGTTGGGCAAACTGGCGATGGCCGCCAACACCCTGCGCGATTTTCTCGCTGAAACCTTCACCCGTTTGCAGCGCAGCGCCAAGGACCTGGACAGCGCCAGCGGCGAGCTGAATTCGATTGCCAGCCTCATGGCGTGTGGCACCAACGAGCAGTTCAACCGCACCGATCAGGTGGCCACGGCGATGAACGAAATGTCCGCCACCGCCCAGGAAGTCGCGCGTCATGCCGCCGATGCGGCACGTGCCGCCGATGACGCTGACCAATCAGCCCAGCAGGGCGAAAAAGTCATGCAGGGCACCATCCACACCATCACCCAAATGCGCGGCGAAATTGCCAACACCGCCACGGTCATCCGTCGTCTGGAAACCGACAGCGGACGCATCGGCAAGGTGCTGGAAGTGATTCGCGGCATCGCCGAACAGACCAACCTGCTGGCGCTCAACGCCGCCATCGAAGCGGCCCGGGCCGGTGAAGCCGGGCGTGGTTTTGCGGTGGTGGCCGATGAAGTGCGCAGCCTGGCCCAGCGAACGGCAGCGTCGATCATCGAAATCAACCAGATCATTCAAACTGTGCAAACCGGTGCGGTGGACGCGGCGCAGGCGATCGAAAGCGGTCAGTCACGCAGTGAGGAAAGTGTCGAGCAAGTGACCCAGGCCGGCGCCATGCTGGAGCGGATCACCCACGCGGTGGAAGCGATTCGCGACATGAACCGCCAGATCGCCACCGCCGCGGAAGAGCAGACGTCAGTGGCCGAAGACATCTCGCGCAACCTCACCGAGATCACCAGCATTGCCAGTACCAACCTCGACAACGTGCAACGCACCGAAGCGGCGAGCCACAACCTGCATGGGTTGTCGGGGCAGTTGAATGAGGTGACGGCGCGCTTGAGCGCCTGATTCAAACGCATCACGCAGACGCAAAAAAGCCGCACGATCCGAAAATCGTGCGGCTTTTTGCTGTGCGCATCAGTCGTCTTGTTTGTTCTTCAGGACTTCGCCGGTGGCGGCGTTCAGGTCCACGTCCCATTCAACGCCTTTGGCGTCTTTCAGTTCGACTTCGTACTCGTAACCGTTGAAGTGGTTGTCCAGGTCACTGTCGGTAATCGTCGCGCCCGGGTGCAACTTCAGCACGACCTGGTTCAATTCTTCCAGTGGCTTGATTTTACCTTCCTTGACCAACTGAGGGATCTGGTTGACGGGAACATCATCAGCCTGGGCCAAACCAGCGGAGAGGGTCAGGGCAGCGGCAGTGAACAGAGCAGTCAGGGTTTTCATGAAGTTCTTTCCTTGGGGTGAGCTGTTTAAGTGGGATCAGATTAATTGGGGCAACTTAATTCACCCTTAATTCCCACTTTGATTCCGCTTTCAAAGCAATCGCGGGCAAGCCCGCTCCCACAGGTATTGCTTCGGTCCTGTGGGAGCGTGGCTTGCCCGCGATGGGGACGCCACGGTATTGGATCAATACCCGTTGTTCGTCAACAACTGCGCAACACTCGCCGCCGCCGGGCGTTTGTAGAACTTGAGCAGCTCACTGGCGCGGTTGGTGAAGATGCCATCGACGCCCGCGTCCATGACTTTCTGGTAATCCACAGCATCGTCGATGGTATAGACATGCACCAGCAGACCTTGGTCGTGGGTGTACTGGTTCATCCACGGTTGCACCAGGTCCGAGTAACTCTGATCGCCACCCTTGGTCAGCGCAGCGGAAGGACCGGTGCCGATCGCCCCTTGGGCCTTGGCGTACTCGACCCACTGCTGGAACTCGGCTTTGGATTTGGGCTGCTGCTTGGCGTAGTAAGTGGCTTTGTCCTTGTCGCCGGACTCGGCGAACGTCACCTTGGATTGAGGCTCGATGCTGCCTTCGCCCACCCACAACAGCAGGATCTTCGGTACTTGCGGCATTTCTTTTTCAAGCAGTTCGAGGCTGCTCTTCTCGAAGGTTTGCAGCACGACCTTGCCTTTGCCCTGGCCGACGGCCAGCGCGCTTTTCGCCAGTTTCGAACCGGCCGGGCTCAACCAGCCGCGATCCTGAAGTTTCTCCTTGAGGTCGTGCTCGATCCCGGGAAACTGCTTCGGCTCTTTGGTTTCGATGTACAGCCCGGGTTTGTGCAGCGGGTTGCCCTGGGCGATGTCGATGATTTCATCGAGGGTCAGGATTTTCAGCCCGGCGTAGGAAGGACGCGCGCGATCCGGGTAAGCCGTGTTGAACCAGCTGCCGGCATCCAGGGTTTTCAGCTCGGCGATCGTGAACTCCGTGGCCGGGCTGTCTTTGCGCTCAGGGAACTTGGTGGCCACGTCGGTGGTGCGTTGCAGATTGTTGTCGTGCAAGGCGAACAGCACGCCATCCTTGCTGCGTTGCAGGTCCATTTCCAGGTAGTCGGCGCCCAGATCGCGGGCCAGTTTGTAGGACGCCGCGGTGGATTCCGGGGCATCGAAAGACGCGCCACGGTGAGCAATCACCGCCGGATGCGGGATGCCCAAACGGGTGGCCAGCGCGGTGGGGCTGGGCTCGGTGGCAGCCTGTGCCTGGCCGAGGCCGAGCAACACACCCAGCAGCAGGGCGCTTTTGGAGAAGGTAGCAGGCATGGTCGAGATCCTTTCGCAGATGTTCAAAGACGTCTCTTTTAACAACTGAGCGCCGCCAGCGCTATCGCCAGACCGACATAAACGTGTTTAAAGCTGATTTTTTCCGCGCTTTTGTGCAGTTCTTTGCAGTACTCTTGGCCCCGAAAGTTTCCCCGGCAGAGGGAAACCCGATCGCCTGCCTTGCGTGTAAACCATCGATCACCGGTCCTATTTGACCTTCTGTGAGGTTTAGCATGCGCATCACTTCCGAACTCATCTGTCAGGCCGCCGACCAACTCAAAGGCTTCGTCGGCCTCAATCGCAAGACCGGCCAATACATCGTGCGTTTCAGCGAAGATTCCTTCGGCATGGATGTGGCGGATGACGGCATCATTCCCACCAGCGAATTTGTCTGGGCTGCGGGCCCGGCCCCGGCCATGACGCTTAAGCGCGAGTTGATTCAGTTGTTGCTGGATCAGAACATCGATGACCGGATCAATATTACCGAGCCGTTGCGGGTGTATATGAATCGGCGGGAAGTGCCGGAGATATCGGCGGTTCGCAGTTTGGTGCAGAGCTGAGTTTTGCGGTGTCTGTGCTGGCCTCATCGCGGGCAAGCCCGCTCCCACAGGGATATGTGTTGCTCACAAATCCTGTGGGAGCGGGCTTGCCCGCGATGACGGCCTCAAGAACACCACATCATTCACTGCCTAAACGCATAATCGCGCTCAACCCTGCACACCCGCGTATGACAGGAAGCGTACCAGGTCGACCGCCCACGCTCACGAATCTCACTGTGCTCGGGATGATGTTTCCACGCCAGAATCGCCGCCTCGCTGGCCCAGTAAGAAACCGTAATCCCCAACCCATCCTCACCCCGAGCCGATTCCACTCCTAGGAACCCGGGTTGCTCACGAGCCAGCGCGACCATTCGTTCGGCAGCCTCCGCATACCCTTGATCACCTTCAGTCCGTAACGACGTAAAGATCACGGCGTAATAGGGCGCTTTCAGCGTGTTGGCGATCATGACGTCTGCCTCGCACACGCCTCGATCAATCCACGGACCAGCGGCGGCAGAATGCCCTTGAGCGCGGCACGCTCCGGTTGGAACAGGGTGGCGACAAAGAACGGATGCCCGCGCAATTCCACCGCTCTTAAATCCCCCGCCGAGTCGTGTCCAACGGCGCTTAGTCGTTGGCTCAGCAACGCCTGTTCAAACTCTGGGTTCACACCGTAACGACAGCGATAGCCCTCGCGAATCTCAGCCCTTTCGTACGCCTTGGCGATCAACGAACCTTCAACCAGGTGAATGCTGTCGACGGCTTCAACCAACGAACAACTCAGCGGTGTGAGCAGCGCCCGGCTCGCATCGGGATGGGTCTCGCCGTGCTCGGCATCTTCCCAGCCCAAAACATTGCGGGCGTATTCCAGCACCGCGTGTTGAAAACCGCCGCAAGTGCCGAGGAAAGGTCGCTGATGTTCGCGAGCAAACCGAATCGCCCGCAATGCGCCATCCCTGTCGCGGTAGGGACTGGCGGGCACGCACCAGAAGCCATTGAAGTTCTGCAGCGGTGTTTGCGCGTTGATGCGGTCAGTGGCCAGCCATTCGAATTGCACGTCCAGGTTTATCTGTTCGGCGGCCAAGCCGAGTGCCACGGGGATGGCTTGATGGGCGGTGACTTGCGGGTCGTAATCACCGATCAGGGCGATGCGGATTGGGCTGCTTTCCATGAGTGCGCTCCACGCTTGTTGATTCCTGGCTGCCACTATAGATTGGCGTTCGCGCACTCAATATTGGCGTTACTCCAAGTGATCAATGCACCGACGCACTATCGGCTGGACTACCCGGACCTGTCTCTGATCCTCGCGCTGGTACGCGGCGGCTCTCTGGCGCGGGCTTCCACGCTGTTGAAGGTCGACGTTTCGACGGTGTTTCGCGCCGTGCGCCGACTGGAAGCCGCGCTGGGTCAGCAACTGTTCGAAAAGAGCCGCGCCGGTTACTTGCCAACCACCCTGGCGCAAACGTTGGCCGAGCAGGCTGAACGGGCCGAACTTGCATTGGAGGCGGCGCGCATTGGCGTGGAGCAGGGCGGTGAAGTCATCAGCGGCACCGTGCGCCTGACCTGTACCGATTCGGTCCTGCAAGGTTTGTTGTTGCCAGCCTTGGCGAAGTTCATGCCCGGCTATCCGGCGTTGACCATCGAGTTGAGTACGTCCAACGACTTCGCCAACCTCAGCCGCCGGGATGCGGACATCGCTTTGCGACTGACCCGCACCCCACCCGAACATTTGGTCGGTCGGCGTCTGGCCGAGGTGTCTTATCGGGTGTGTGCCAGCCCGGCGTATCTGAAATCGGTCGATGCCGATGATCTGGCCGCGCTGACCTGGATCGCTCCGGACGATTTCCTTCCCGATCACCCGACCATTGCCTGGCGCCGGCAAGCATTGCCGGGCGTGACCCCAAGTTATCGCTGCAACAGCATGCTGTCGGTCACCGAACTGGTGCGAGCGGGGTTGGGCGTGGCGGCATTGCCGGACTTTTTGATCAGCGACGGGTTGCAGCCATTGGGCGAGCCACTGCACGGTTACGACACCGCGCTGTGGTTGCTGACCCGCCCGGATTGCCGCGCCTTGCGCTCGGTGGTCACGCTATTCGATGAACTGGGGCGCGCGCTGAAACTGCCATGAGGTAGGTCAGGTCTTGCGCACGAAATGCTGATGCATTTCCGACGTCAGGCCTTCGATGCGTTCGGTCAGTTCCTTGGTCATTTGCGTCAGGCGGGTGTTTTGCTCGAGTAATTCCATCAGTTGCGCGGTGTTTTGCGCCGCTTGCGCCTGACGTTCACTGTTGGCCACAGCCAGTGCTTCGCGGTGCTGCGCATCGGCGTCGGATTGGGCTTTGTCCCGCGCCGCCTGACGAGTCTGGGCCAGCAGAATCAGCGGCGCGGCGTAAGCCGATTGCAGGCTGAACGCCAGGTTGAGCAGGATGAACGGATAGAGGTCGAAGTGGGCCACGCCAAACAAATTGAGGCAAACCCATATCACCACGATCAACGTCTGCGCACCGAGAAAGGTCGGCGTGCCAAAGAACCGCGCAAAAGCCTCGGCACGCAGGGCGAACTTGTCGTTGCCGAAGGTGGGTGCCAGGTGTGCGTGAGGACGGTGGAAACGCAAGTGATCGACGTGAGCGGCGGGTTGGGTGTCGGTGGTCGAGGTGGTCATGGTGCTCTCTGCATGGCGCTGGGACTGAGGCTCACTATAGCCCCAGCGCCAGTTTCATTCTGAAACACATTGCGGTGTTTAATTCAGAGAGGCCGATTAGCTGTTAAAGCGGCAGACCTTGTCATTTATTGCAGCTGATAGCAGGCCAGAAACATGTCCAGCGCCGATTCCACGACAGTGGCCTGCATCTCGGGCGACAAGCTAGGCAGTCCCATGGAAATCTGCGGCCAGAACGCAAAGGACTTGAGCATTCCCTGAATCTGTTGGGCGGCAAAATCGGGGGCGATCGGTTTCAGTCGGCCATCGGCCTGAGCGGCGCGAATCCACACGGTCAAGCCTTCTTCGCGCTCACCCATTCGCGCCACCATGTCCTGGGCGCGCTCGGGGGAATGGATGGTGGCGGCAATGGCTACCCGCGCCAGGTCGAGAAAATTGTCATCGCCCAGCATCTGCATTTTCGCCATCAGCATCAGGCGCATCTGCTCGCGCAGCGGCAGGTCAGGGCGGTAGGACGTGTCCTGTTCTGCCGTCACCCGCGCCCACAACTGATTGAGGATTTCAGCGAACAACTCTTCCTTGCTGGGGAAGTGGTTATACACCGTGCGCTTCGACACGCCGGCGGTGGCGGCGATTTTGTCCATGCTGGTGATGTCGAAACCGTTGGCACGAAACTCGGCAATCGCCGCTTGAATGATGGCTTCGCGTTTTCGGTCGGTGAGACGCTGTGGAGCTGTCATAAGTACGCTTCGGCAGGAAGAAGTGAAGAATTACACTCGGCAGTTTACTTGTGATCGGCTTTGATGCAACCTTGAAACTACACTGTGCAGTGTAATGTTTTGTTAATCCTGCGCAGTGAACAATAGAATCTTCGGCTGATGCGTGCGTGCCTTGGCCATTTATCGTCCCAAAACGGAGCGCCGCGAGTCATGCGGTTTTCCCGGAGTCATTCAGACATGGCCAATTCAACTTCCCTGGCGGACAACGCCTCCACACCTGAAGCGTCTCGACAGGCTCAAAGGCAGTACCGAAACCATACGCCGGTGCAGCGCGAAGGCTTTCGTAAAACCTTGCGCATCCTCTGGAGCGTGATCTTTCAAAAACCGAAAAACACCCGCCCGACGGCCCCCGTCCCGGTGCAATCCTTGACCCGTGATGCGCTGTTGGCCGCGCCCAATCACAGCGTCTATCGCCTCGGTCATTCCACTGTCTTGCTGAAGCTGCGCGACAAATTCTGGATCACCGACCCGGTGTTCGCCGAACGCGCCTCACCGGTGCAATGGGCCGGCCCCAAGCGTTTTCACCAGCCGCCAATCAGCCTTGAAGAGTTGCCGCCGATCGAAGCGGTGATCCTGTCCCACGATCACTACGACCACCTGGATTACAACGCTGTCCTCAAACTGGCAGACAAGACCAACTACTTCCTCACCCCGCTGGGCGTGGGCGACACCCTGATCAAGTGGGGCATCGACGCCGCAAAAGTCCGCCAGCTGGATTGGTGGCAGGGTACCGAAGTCGACGGCATCCAATTCATCGCCACACCGTCACAACACTTTTCTGGCCGTGGCTTGTTCGATGGCAACAGCACGCTGTGGGCCTCGTGGGTAATGATAGACGGCGACACGCGGATCTTCTTCAGTGGCGACAGCGGTTACTCCGACGGCTTCAAACGCATCGGTGAACAGTACGGCCCGTTCGACCTGACACTGATGGAAACCGGCGCCTACAACGTTGAATGGCCGCATGTTCACATGCAACCCGAGCAAACCCTGCAGGCGCACATCGATCTGAAAGGCCGTTGGTTGCTGCCGATTCACAACGGTACTTTCGATCTGTCGATGCATGCCTGGTATGAACCGTTTGACCGCATCCTGGCGTTGGCCTGGGAGCGGAATGTGTCGATTACTACGCCGCAGATGGGGGAGGCGTTTAATGTGATGCACCCGCAGCGGGGGAGTGCGTGGTGGTTGGGGATGGAAGGTGAAAGTGATCAGGTGATAGCTCAGAACGCTTGATGGTGCTGCCGGGCCGATCAGCAATGTCGGCCCGAGCACCATGGCCAAACTAGCTGCGCTCCCGTAGCAGGTTTAGATACTCCGAGATCTTTGCCACGGTCAGATCTCGAAATTTCCCACGGAGTATTTCACTCAATTCCTCCTGAGACAGTCCTAGCCTTTGTGCAGCCTCAGCCTTACCCAGCCGACCAGTTTCGAGCAACATGCCTATCTTCATGACGTGCTCAGCTTTGGCTCGCATCTCACCAGCATCGGGATAACCCAGCGCCTCATACACGCAGCCGTTACTTCCATCGATTTCATTCATCTGCAGACACCTCACTCAACCATTGCATAATCCGCCCGACCCACCGGATTCGGTGTAGACCCTTTCACATTCATCCCGCGCCCCGGCGCAAACCCCGGGAAGAACACCAACCCCTCTGATTCAAACCGATACGCCAACGCCAGCCGCGTGACGTCCAGCACATCCCGCTCTGCCTCGAATCGCTCAATGGCATCAACGGAAACCCCAGACTCTGAAGACAACTCCTCAACACTCCAACCCAGCATCGCTCGGGCCTGGGCGCAGTGGGCCGGGGTGAATTGGAAAAGGGCGATACGTTCCAGGGTGATTTTCATCGCAAGAGAGGCCATGGTGTGCTCCGGGCTCGAGAGTGCTGATTCAAAATATACTGTGTTTTTGTACAGTTGTTTTGAGCCCGAATCAAATTCATTTTTAGATTTTTGCTATTTCACCCCTTCCAGCCAGACGGACGGTGCCTGGCCCAAAATGCGTCGGAACATCGTCGAGAACGCCGCCGGGCTGTCATAACCGAAATCCAGGGCAATGCGCGTCACCGGTTCGCCCACTGCCAATCGCGCCAGTGCCAACACCACGCATGCCCGCTGCCGCCATTGGCTGAAACTCAGGTCAGTCTGTTGGCGGAACAAGCGATTAAAGGTGCGCAGACTGATGTGCAACTGATCGGCCCATTGCTGCGGCGACTGATGAGCATTGGGCCGCTGTAGAAAAACCTGACACAACGCCAGCAGCCGAGCATCGACAGGCAGCGGAATGTGCAGCGGCAGATGAGCACTGCGCGCCAGTTCGTGCAGCAGCAAGTCGATCAACGCACCGTCGCGCCCAGCCTCGTCGTACGCCAGCGGCACCTCCACCGCCTCCATCAGCAAGTGCCGCATCAATGGCGAAACACTGATTACCTGGCAGCGGCTCCCTAAATCCACCGTCCCCGGCTCGATGTACACACTGCGCGTGCTCACCCCCAGCATCAGCACCTCGTGCGCCACCCCCGCCGGAATCCACACCGCCCGCTGCGGCGGCACCACCCAGTTGCCGTCGTGCGTGGTGACCTGCATCACTCCCGTGGCGCCGTACAACAATTGCGCCCGACGGTGTGTATGACGGGGCAACACCTGACCGTAGGAATAATCCGTACCGATGGCCACCACCGGCCGTGGCGTGTCGTCCAGCAAATCAATCGAAACATTGCGCATCGAGCGGCTTCCAGCAGTTGGCGTAAACGCAAACATTATTGGCTCACTTGCTGAAGCAGGCCAAGGCGCATCGCTCTATCGTCGACCGCTCTCTACCAACGGACGACGCGCAATGTTCTATCTCTTGCTGGCACTCTTTGGCTGCATGACCGGCGTCACCGCCGTGCTCTTTGGCTTCGGCGGCGGCTTCGTCGTCGTGCCGTTGCTGTACCGCATGCTCGTGGCCAGCCACGGTGCAGACGACCCGATGGGTCAATCAGCGATGCACATTGCGGTGGCCACCTCGACCTGCGTGATGATCGTCAACGCGCTGGTCGCCACCGGAAAACACCACCGCGCGGGTAATCTGATTCGCCATTACCTGTGGCCGTTAGGTGGTTACATCGGAGTGGGCGCGGTGGTCGGCGCCGTACTCGCCATGTGGGTGAGCGGAGAGGTGATTCGCTATGCCTTCATCGCCTACCTGGGCGTGACCATTGTGGACTGCCTGTTCAGACGAGGATTTCTCACACCCTCCGACAACGGAATCCCACGTCGATTGGGAAGGGTGGAAGTCTCCGGTGGAGGTGTAGGAATCGGCACTATTGCTACGTTTCTCGGCGTAGGAGGCAGCGTCATGACCGTGCCGTTGTTGCGGCGTTGTGGGTTGAGCATGAGTCAGGCGACGTCCATGGCCAATCCGCTGAGCTTGCCGGTGGCACTGGCCGGGACACTGACTTACATGGCGATGGCGGGGTTCACAGCGATTGATCTGGGGGTGTGGTTTATCGGTTACGTCGACTTGCTGGCGTTTGCGGTTTTGACGATTGGGTCACTGCTGGGAATCAGGCTGGCCACTCCATGGATCGGGCGGTTACCGGACCGAGTGCATGCGCGGGTGTATGTTGGTTTGCTAGTGTTGGTGATGCTGAGTATGTGCGTCAGGTAGGGTTGGAGTCAGTAGGCTTATTCGTAAAAATATGCCCTTTACACTGTTCAGGATTTTACCCGGGAGAAGGTCATGTCGATCCTCGAAAGTGACTGGAAGAAATTCAAGGAGCTGCGCGAGATCGCGCTCGATCGTTTCTGTCAGGGCGTCCTGGACGACGCCAAAACAATTACCCAGCACGGTGCCCTTTCGACCCATGCCAGGTATCGAATGCTCTATCGCCTGATGCGAGATCGTGACAAAGACATAGTCGAGATTTTCGACAATAACAGCCAATCCCGTTCCAGTGCGCTCAGCGGCTTGTGGTTGATGGTCATGCATGACTTGCTGACCGATGCAGAGTTATCAGTTCTCAGTGAACCTGCATTGAGCTACATCGAGGAAGTGGTTCGTCAGCCCTATATGCTGGAATGGCCTGAAGAGAGCGTGCGACAGGAGTGAAAACTACTTGTCCGCTAACCCCGGCGCCTCACGAATAATGAAGTGGTCCAGGTTCTCAATATTCGCACTGAACACCCCGAACGTCTGCTCGGGGTTCCTCTTGCTCGGCACCTGCTTCAACTCCGGTGTCACGCCATAAAAGAAACAATACAACTCAGCCTCACTCTCGATGGCATGCTTGATCTCTTCCAGAAACGCTTTGCGCTTGCGGTAGTTGTCGATCAACTTCTTGCTCAGGTAAACGTTGACTGAATAAGGCTTCTTCTTCGCCTCGTCCGCTTGCTTGAACCAGACTTTCTGTTCGAAATCGATGCGAAAGCTCTGGGTGTAATCCTTGATCTCCTTGATCTTGCCCCAGTAAATCAGCCCCTTGTTGTCCGTCAGGTATTCGATCTTCTTGAAGAACGACCCATAAGGCGCCGTGTGCTCGCCAATCTTCAGCGGCATGCGCTTGAGCAGCTCCTTGTCCTCGAAGTTCGACACAAAACACTCCACCGGATGGGCGAAGATGCTGGTCTTGTCTGGCGTCGAATCACGGCCCGGGTGCTCAACATCACTGGCCGCTGAAGGCGTTCGCGGCTCATCCCGCGTCACGTCCCCAGCCACCGCCGGGGCCGACGGCTTGCGCACATACTCACGCCGAGTCAGTAACAACTCCGACGGAAAATGCTCCTCACGACTGTCATCCGTTTCCGCACTGTCCGCGTCCACACCTGACGCCGGCGTCTTGAGACTGACATAAGGACAATCCGCCACATGCCGGGTGCTGGGCGTGTTCTTGAAGTGCGGGGTGCGAACGTAATTCACATTCTTGGCGTTGAATGTCGTCAGCACATTCAACCCATCGAACGCCAAACGACAGGCATCGTTGGGGCACTGAAAGTGCTCCTTGGAGGAATCGAACTCCATGGTCTCGTCGAAATTCAAATCGCGCACGTCATAGATCGACAGCTTGTCGTCGAGGCTGAGGCAGTAGGCGAGGTCGAATTTCATGGTGGGCTTCGGGTCCTTGAGTGGGGAAGGGTATTAATAGCGGGAGGTGGGGCGAGTTGCACTGAATGTTTTCAAACACCCACAAAACCAGCAGCCAGCCACCGGACCTGTAGGAGCGAGCTTGCTCGCGAAAAACTCAAGAACACCACTGAGTATCTGGTTCTACGCACCAACATTCAAAACTTGCAACGGAACACCGCCAAGAGCGGGCTCGCCACGGCTATCGAAAATCTCAGCCTTCAGCTAGCTGGCGAACTCTAAAAATAGTGGCTATTCGCCCTATTACGTATTGAAACCCTTTGGTACTTTGGCGACGGTAGGAATTTTCCTACGGAAATTGTCGATAAAGGGCAGCGCTCGTGGTGATCAAAGCGGTTTCGAAGGAACGAATAGACAAAGCGTTGTTGGAGTTTGATCGAAAATTTCGGGATAAGAATGAGTGGCAGGGTTGGGAAAAGAACTTAGCTCACCGTTACGCCGTTCACGCGGGCGGTGAACTGTACCCAGCGAAGAAAATTGTCTCTCTGGCTACCGGAATTGCCGTAGGCGAATTCTCGGGTGGGCGCCCGACTAACAGCTACCTAGAAAAGCGAGGCTTCACTATTGTGGAGTTACCGCATAGGGAAGGCGAGCCTGTATTGCAGTTCACGCCGGGAGCTGTTTACGACCGAAAAACTGAGATCAACGGACCGTTCGGTGGAAGCCTGCAAAGCGGCATTGCAGCGTCCGCTACCCACCCTGTGATTTTTTTGTTCACGGGCGATAGCGGCGAGCAATACGGGTATGCCGACGATTGGGACAACGGCGCCTATTTATATACCGGTGAAGGACAGCGCGGACCGATGACTTTGATCCGAGGCAACCGAGCCATTGCTGAGCATGCCGAGGATGGCCGAGCGCTGCATTTGTTTAAGTCCCTTGGCAAAGGTAAAGGCAACGCTTACGTGGGCGAGTTTTCTTGCGCCGACATGTTTGAGCGGACCCAGCCTGATGTGAGCGGCCAGGATCGGACGGCGATTGTTTTTCGGTTAGTCCCTGTGGATATTTCTGGTGGAATAGCAGCTGAAGAACAGTATGAAGATGAGGCAAACCTTTCCGACTCTTTGGCTGCTGCGCGGTTGGCAGCGTTGGCTGCATGTAAGCCTAGCAGCGATGATTTAGGACAATCCGCTCCGCGTAAGATCTATCAACGCAGCCGTAAGGTTGCGCACTATGTGTTGATGCGCGCCGAGGGTGAATGTGAGAGCTGTGAGAAGCCGGCTCCTTTTATGAAAAAGGATGGCACACCCTACTTAGAGCCGCATCACGTAAACCGGCTCTCAGATGGTGGGTTAGATCACCCACGCTATGTGGGGGCGGTGTGTCCAAGTTGTCATCGGGAAATTCATTCTGGCGTGCACGGGGCGTTGATGAATCAGAGGCTGAAGCAACGGTTGGAAGCACTTGAAGGCTGATTGAGCTGTGCGCCAAGACAGTTGAGCCGTCGCCGGCAATACCCCCCGAGGCTGCTAATACAGAATTATACGGAATTTTGTGTGGCGTAAAATCGTGAGGCCAGGTAGCTAGATGACTGTGCCAGACGCTTAGGAATGAGCTGAATCCGCGTTTGACGATCGCCGAGGGTTGAACTCCCCTCGGTCGATTCTACAAAAGCCACCGCTGCACTAACTCACCGAAGGTCTCGACGACTGAACCACCTCCAATACCTTCCGCCACCATGACTTACCCGCCGGTATTCGCCGCCGTGTACGGCTGAGCAGCAGCAACGGCATATCCCGCAGTCGAATCCAGCCCTCATCCTGCCAATGCAACAGACTCAACGACATCTCTGGCCAATCCAACAAACTCAACATCGGCCGATCGGCATTGTCCGACGGCAATGCATCACGCAAGGCGGGGACAACCTGATGCGTTAGCCACTCACGTAGCAACCGATTCCCCGGCGCGTAGTGATACACCAACAAGGCATATACACCTGACTCGCTAAGCATCAACCGTTGCTCCGGTTGACCGTGGTAGCGAATCAGCAGCGTGTGCCTTTGATCCTCGTCCAGTTTGCTGACCACGCGATCATTCAAGTGGACGCCCATTAAACGACCGAGATCGCGGGCGCAGAACCAGGGTTGGTTTTCCAGCAGGAGAGCGTGGAAGGCGAGGTTATGGCGAGTGAAGATTGTCGGGCTGAAAGGATCAGTCATGATCGATCGATGTGGGATGTGTGCAGGCATATCCATTACCTCTACGTTGAAGTTGAAGAGGCCGGAACCCAACGTAGAGGATCTAAGAAATCCCAACGAGCTGTTTCTCTCACTCACAAGATTACGCATACATTGCCGAAATCAGCACGCGTACTGGGTGAGGGAATTAGCTTCTACGTTGGGCGTTTCTTAGGCACCTGCAATAGAGCTTAGAAGTGCTTTGAATAGTCATCAATGCAGAAAGGTCTGGAGTTGCTGTAGGCGTTTTGGCAGTGACCGTCGAGAGAAGTAAGACTTTTCCTACCCAATAAAAAAGCCCCGATCAGATCGGGGCTTTTTAGTATTTCGATTTGTCGATTTACATCGTCAAATCGCGACAAGCTCAGGAATCAATCCCAGCTCAACGCCCCACCAGTCTGATACTCAATAACCCGAGTCTCAAAGAAATTCTTCTCTTTCTTCAAGTCCATAATCTCGCTCATCCAAGGGAACGGGTTCGTAGTCCCCGGATACTCTTCCTTCAACCCAATCTGCGACAGACGACGGTTAGCGATGAACTTCAGGTAGTCCTCCATCATCGCCGCGTTCATGCCCAACACGCCGCGAGGCATGGTGTCACGCGCGTATTCGATTTCCAGCTGAGTGCCCTGCAGAATCATCTGCGAAGCTTCTTCCTTCATTTCCGCATCCCACAAGTGTGGGTTTTCGATTTTGATCTGGTTGATCACGTCGATGCCGAAGTTCAGGTGCATGGATTCGTCGCGCAGGATGTATTGGAACTGCTCGGCGACACCGGTCATTTTGTTGCGGCGGCCCATGGAGAGGATCTGGGTGAAGCCGCAGTAGAAGAAGATGCCTTCCAGAACGCAGTAGTAGGCGATCAGGTTGCGCAGCAGTTCTTTGTCGGTTTCGACGGTGCCGGTTTCGAACTTCGGATCGGAGATCGAACGGGTGTATTTGAGGCCCCAAGTGGCTTTTTTCGCGACCGATGGGATCTCGTGGTACATGTTGAAGATCTCGCCTTCATCCATGGCCAACGATTCGATGCAGTACTGGTAGGCGTGGGTGTGGATCGCCTCTTCGAAGGCCTGGCGCAGGATGTACTGGCGGCATTCCGGGTTGGTGATCAGGCGGTACACGGCCAGCACCAGGTTGTTGGCAACCAGGGAGTCGGCGGTGGAGAAGAAGCCGAGGTTGCGCATGACGATGCGGCGCTCGTCGTCGGTCAGGCCTTCCGGGTCTTTCCAGAGGGCGATGTCGGCGGTCATGTTGACTTCTTGCGGCATCCAGTGGTTTGCGCAGCCGTCCAGGTATTTCTGCCAGGCCCAGTCGTACTTGAAAGGTACGAGTTGGTTGAGGTCGGCGCGGCAGTTGATCATGCGCTTTTCGTCGACCGCTACACGGGCCGAGGCGCCTTCGAGTTCGGCCAGGCCTTCGGCGACGTCAAGATTGTCCAGGGCCGCTTTGGCACGGGCGATGGCGGCTGAGTCCGACGCGGTAACAGCGCGAGCTTCTTGCGCAGCGACACCACCAGCGGTGTCGAGGCGGTCCATGTTGGCTTCAGTCGCGTGGCCGGCGTTGGCGCCTTTCACCACGGTTTCGCCGCTGTCTTCTTTGTCGAATTCGTCCCAGCTCAGCATGACGTGTCGTCTCCTGCGTGAGGGCCAGATGCCCGTGTGAAAACTGATAGGTTGGTTTTTCACACGACCGTCTGGCCGCGTTGGATCTTAAGGAATCGTTTTTTGCAGCGGTACAACGCAGGCAATAAACAGAATTTTGTACGGGTGTACTGAGGCCACTGACGGGCGCAGAAAGTGTGGACAGCTTCTGCGTGGGCTTCAGACTGGCGTGTTCCCCTGTAAGGGAATATTGCAGGCCCGATTTACGGCGCATTATAGGGAAATTTTCAGCCGCGTGGTGCGACGAAATGGCACTGAGAAGGGCAGGCAAGGGACGTTTTTAGGCGGGAGTGAGGGTTTACAGGGCTTTGGCTGGTATCGCGGGTGCAGATTTTTTTTTCATAAATTTTGGCGCTCGATTATTTTTGTTCAAAAAACAATCAAAAACCGCGTTTTCCACTACATGTTGTGTTTTGAGTCGGTTTTCGGTAGCTCAAGACACAACTAAGCCCGACCAGCGTCGGGCCTTGAAGTCATGCTCATTGATCAGCTGAGACGCGCTGCACCGACATGGTCTGCACCATCGGCCGCGACCTTGGCTGAGCCGGTGTGATCGGAACCGTCGGAAGCAAAGGACGCCGAGCCGGTGTGGTCGTATCCGTCAGAAGCGACAGCCGCGTCAGCGGTGAAAGCAGCCGAACCTGTGCGGTCATAGCCGTCGGCGGCGAAGGTGTTGGCGGCCAACACAGACAGGGTCAGGGCGAGGATCAGTTTGGTGTTCATGGTGCGGCTCCAGATTCTTGGCGTTGTGTGCCTTGGTGTGGAATGCATGTTACGCCGGTAAATTCGATTGAAAGGCGCAAATAGATGCTAAATACAATCGTATAAATCGATAGGTAAGGTTCGGCGCTTCATCTGCCTTAAGTAGCGGGCGGGTGGGTCGAACCTTGGGAAAGTGAGGGTGGGTGATTAGCCGCTAGTGCAGCCGTTACCCATGACGCTGTAACGCAGAATGTGGCGTTGGCCTTTGGAATCGTCGTATTCCATTTTCGCCGGAACAACTTCACAAACGTTCGGGATTTCGCTCATCGAGATAACTTTGGCGATGTCCAGATGCGTGGAGTAAGTGTATTCCTCTACCGCCGGTTGTTGCTGTGCGACATCAGTCGGGGCCTCGTCTGCCATGGCGGTTGCGCACAGGCTGCTGAGGGCCAGAACTAATAAAGCTTTCATTTCAGGTTTACCTTTTAAAGGTCGAGTGGGGTCACGCAATCTTTTTGGGATTGCGTGTGGAACTTGAGTTTTCGTCTTGGATTTACACCCTTCGTGGGGGCTGCAACTGGGTGATGCGTTGCCTGGTTGGCGAGGCTGATTTTAGGCGTGGGGGGGGGATTCATATAGGCGTGCTTTTGATAAACACCTTTGACAGATTTCGTAACAATCCCGCAATACCGTGTAGGAGCGAGCTTGCTCGCGATGGGCATGAACGAAAACGTGCCCCGTCTGACACCCCGATGCGCTCTCGGGTTTATCGCGAGCGAGCTCGCTCCTACAGGGGTTGTGGCGTGTTTGGGGCGTGGATTTTGGGCTTATCACGATAATTTGTAGGGGCTTGTTACTACCATCGTCGAATGGTTCTATAGGCCCGGCACCGCTACAACTGGGTCATACAAAAACAACTATTCCACCGAGGTAAGAAAGATGAGTGCGGCTTCCCTGTATCCCGTTCGTCCCGAGGTTGCGGCCAACACGTTGACTGACGAGGCGACCTACAAGGCCATGTACCAGCAGTCCGTCGTCAACCCGGACGGCTTCTGGCGCGAGCAAGCCAAGCGCCTCGACTGGATCAAGCCTTTCACCACGGTGAAGCAGACCTCCTTCGACGATCACCATGTCGACATCAAATGGTTCGCCGACGGCACCCTGAACGTTTCCTACAACTGCCTCGACCGTCATCTGGCCGAGCGCGGCGATCAAGTGGCGATTATTTGGGAAGGGGACGACCCTGCCGAAAGCCGCAACATCACCTACCGCGAGCTGCATGAACAAGTCTGCAAGTTCGCCAACGCCCTGCGCGGCCAGGATGTGCACCGCGGCGACGTGGTGACTATCTATATGCCGATGATCCCCGAAGCCGTGGTCGCCATGCTGGCCTGCACCCGGATCGGCGCGATTCACTCGGTGGTGTTCGGTGGTTTCTCGCCGGAAGCCCTGGCCGGTCGCATCATCGACTGCAAATCCAAAGTGGTGATTACGGCCGACGAAGGTATTCGTGCCGGCAAGAAGATCCCGCTCAAGACCAACGTCGACGACGCGCTGACCAACCCGGAAACCAGCAGCATTCAGAAAGTCATCGTGTGCAAGCGCACCGGTGGCAACATCAAGTGGAACCAGCATCGCGACATCTGGTACGAAGACCTGATGAAAGTGGCGGGCAGCGTTTGCGCGCCGAAAGAGATGGGCGCCGAAGAAGCGCTGTTCATCCTTTACACCTCCGGCTCGACGGGCAAGCCGAAGGGCGTGCAGCACACCACCGGCGGTTACCTGCTGTATGCGGCCATGACCCACGAGCGCGTGTTTGACTACCGCCCGGGCGAAATCTACTGGTGCACCGCCGACGTCGGCTGGATCACCGGCCACACCTACATCGTCTACGGCCCGCTGGCCAATGGCGGGACCACGCTACTGTTCGAAGGCGTGCCGAACTACCCGGACATCACCCGGGTGGCGAAGATCGTCGACAAGCACAAGGTCAACATCCTCTACACCGCGCCAACCGCGATTCGCGCGATGATGGCGTCCGGCACCGCCGCTGTTGAAGGCGCTGACGGCAGCAGCCTGCGACTGTTGGGTTCGGTCGGTGAGCCGATTAACCCGGAAGCGTGGGATTGGTACTACAAGAACGTCGGCCAATCCCGTTGCCCGATCGTTGACACCTGGTGGCAGACCGAAACCGGTGCGACCCTGATGAGCCCATTGCCGGGCGCTCACGGGCTCAAGCCGGGTTCCGCGGCGCGTCCGTTCTTCGGTGTGGTGCCAGCGTTGGTGGACAACCTGGGCAACATCATCGAAGGCGTGGCCGAGGGCAATCTGGTGATTCTCGATTCGTGGCCAGGCCAGGCGCGCACGCTGTTTGGCGACCATGACCGTTTCGTCGACACCTACTTCAAGACCTTCCGTGGCATGTACTTCACCGGTGACGGTGCGCGTCGTGACGAAGACGGTTACTTCTGGATCACCGGGCGTGTGGATGACGTGCTTAACGTCTCCGGTCACCGCATGGGCACCGCCGAGATCGAAAGCGCGATGGTCGCTCACCCGAAAGTCGCCGAAGCAGCGGTGGTCGGTGTGCCGCACGACATCAAGGGGCAGGGCATTTATGTCTACGTCACCTTGATTGGTGGCGAAGAGCCGACCGAGCAACTGCGCCTGGAACTGAAAAACTGGGTGCGCAAAGAGATTGGCCCGATTGCCTCGCCGGATGTCATCCAGTGGGCGCCGGGTCTGCCGAAAACCCGTTCGGGCAAGATCATGCGCCGGATTCTGCGCAAGATTGCGACGGCCGAATACGATGGGTTGGGGGATATCTCCACCCTGGCGGATCCGGGTGTGGTGCAGCATTTGATTGATGAGCACAAGATCATGAATGTTGCGTAAGCGCGGGTTCTGAGTCGAGGAAGCCCTGCCGGACGAAGAGTCTGGCGGGGCTTTTTATTGTCTGGGGTTTTTGTGGGTGGCGTTCTGGCCTCATCGCTAGCAGGCTAGCTCCCACAGGGATCTCCGGTGGATTCACAATTTGAAACGAGCGCAGTTCCTTGTGGGAGCTAGCCTGCTAGCGATGGCGATCTGTCAGACACCGCCTAAACAACAGCCAATAATTATCGGCTTCATGTGTAGGCCACTTCCCACTGTTACCCACCACCCTTCAAGTAACTGAATGTGTAACCGCTCGCGCCGATACGGGGCATTGGGAAACGCCAATCCCCACCATCGCGCCTTACCAAGCCCTCAAAGAAATAAGAAGCAACGCTAAGCTTGCCGGATTAGAAGGCTTTGCCAATAATAGGCCCGCAATTTGCAGCATAGATCGGTTCACTGTCTTTTGCTCTTGCATGAATTTGCAAGGCTGTCAACGCGCCTAAACCGCTTTCTCAGTGCATCTGTAATTAGTTGTCGCATTGAAGAAATATCGGCTTCGGGCCTGTCGTTAGAATGCCGATCACTCGCTCGTCGTTGCTCGCGTTGAAATCAGCGTGGGTTTCCGAAGACGCAGCTTCGCTTTGCGGTTTAACCCATTCGCATATTGGGCTGTCGCTCACTCTGCCGTTTTAGCCCTTTACCGATGGAGTCCCAAGATGAAGAAACTCGTGCTGCTTGGCGCCCTGGCACTGTCCGTGCTGTCCCTGCCGACTTTCGCCGATGAAAAGCCTCTGAAAATTGGTATCGAAGCGGCTTACCCTCCGTTTGCCTCCAAGGCACCGGACGGCAGCATCGTTGGTTTCGACTACGACATCGGCAATGCCCTGTGTGAAGAGATGAAGGTCAAGTGCGTGTGGGTCGAGCAAGAGTTCGACGGCCTGATCCCGGCACTCAAAGTGCGCAAGATCGACGCGATCCTGTCGTCCATGTCGATCACTGAAGATCGCAAGAAGTCCGTGGACTTCACCAACAAGTACTACAACACCCCGGCTCGCCTGGTCATGAAGGCGGGCACTTCGGTCAGCGACAGCCTGGCCGAACTCAAGGGCAAGAACATCGGCGTGCAGCGTGGTTCGATCCACGAGCGTTTCGCCCGCGAAGTCCTGGCCCCGCTGGGTGCCGAGATCAAGCCTTACGGTTCGCAGAACGAAATTTACCTCGACGTAGCAGCCGGTCGCCTCGACGGCACCGTGGCAGACGCTACGCTGCTGGATGACGGTTTCCTGAAAACCGACGCCGGCAAAGGTTTCGCCTTCGTTGGCCCGGCCTTCACCGACGTCAAATACTTCGGCGACGGCGTGGGTATCGCCGTTCGCAAGGGTGACGCGCTGAAAGACAAGATCAACACCGCGATCACGGCCATTCGCGAGAACGGCAAGTACAAGCAAATCCAGGACAAATACTTCGCCTTCGATATCTACGGCAAGTAACACGTCCCGGCGACAAGTCCGAAATGGCGCAAGCAACAGGATCACTGAGGTTTGCGCCATTTTTTCATCCCAACTTTCGAGGACCTGAATCATGTTGAAAGGCTACGGGGCTGTCATCCTCGATGGCGCATGGCTGACGCTTCAGCTCGCCTTGTCGTCCATGGTCCTGGCCATTTTTCTGGGGCTGATCGGCGTTGCGCTGCGTCTGTCCCCGATCCGCTGGCTGGCCTGGCTGGGCGACCTGTATTCCACGGTGATCCGCGGGATTCCCGACCTGGTGCTGATCCTGCTGATTTTCTACGGTGGTCAGGACCTGCTCAACCGCGTTGCGCCGATGCTGGGTTTTGACGATTACATCGACCTCAACCCGTTGGCCGCCGGTATTGGCACCCTGGGCTTCATCTTCGGTGCGTACCTGTCGGAAACCTTCCGAGGCGCCTTCATGGCGATCCCCAAAGGTCAGGCCGAAGCGGGCATGGCATACGGCATGAGCAGTTTTCAGGTGTTCTTCCGGGTGTTGGTGCCGCAGATGATTCGCCTGGCGATTCCAGGTTTCACCAACAACTGGCTGGTACTGACCAAGGCCACCGCGCTGATTTCGGTGGTGGGTCTGCAAGACATGATGTTCAAGGCCAAGCAGGCGGCAGATGCCACCCGCGAGCCTTTCACCTTCTTCCTCGCAGTGGCGGCGATGTATCTGGTGATCACCAGTGTCTCGTTGCTGGCATTGCGTCACCTTGAGAAGCGCTACTCGGTAGGCGTAAGGGCGGCTGATCTATGATCTTCGACTACAACGTCATTTGGGAGGCCCTGCCGCTGTACTTCGGCGGCCTGGTGACCACCCTCAAATTGCTCGCGCTGTCGCTGTTTTTCGGCCTGTTGTGCGCCTTGCCGCTGGGCTTGATGCGCGTCTCGAAAAACTCTGTCGTCAACATGAGCGCCTGGCTCTACACCTACGTGATCCGCGGCACGCCGATGCTGGTGCAGCTGTTTTTGATCTACTACGGCCTGGCGCAATTCGAAGCGGTACGTGAAAGCTTCTTGTGGCCGTGGCTGTCCAGCGCCACGTTCTGTGCGTGCCTGGCCTTCGCCATCAACACCAGCGCCTACACCGCCGAAATCATCGCCGGCAGCCTGCGCGCCACGCCGAACGGCGAGATTGAAGCGGCCAAGGCGATGGGCATGTCGCGCTACAAAATGTACAAGCGCATCCTGTTGCCATCGGCCCTGCGCCGGGCACTGCCGCAGTACAGCAACGAAGTGATCATGATGCTGCAGACCACCAGTCTGGCGTCCATCGTGACCCTGATCGACATCACCGGTGCCGCGCGCACGGTCAACGCTCAGTTCTACTTGCCGTTCGAAGCCTACATCACGGCGGGTGTGTTCTACCTGTGCCTGACCTTCATTCTGGTGAAGCTGTTCAAACTGGCCGAGCGCCGCTGGCTGGGCTACCTGGCCCCGCGGAAGCACTGATATGGAGCGCATCGATCATGCATTGCCGTGGAGCCACCTGGGCAGCGAACGGCAGATTTCGGTGTTCCGCTTCGGCAGCGGCGAGCGCAAGGCCTACATCCAGGCCAGCCTGCACGCCGATGAATTGCCGGGGATGCGCACGGCCTGGGAGCTGAAAAAACGCCTGACCGAACTCGAAGCCCAAGGCTTGCTCAACGGTGTGATCGAACTGGTGCCGGTGGCCAATCCACTGGGCCTCGGTCAGTTGCTGCAAGGCAATCATCAAGGTCGTTTCGAAGCGGGCAGCGGCAAGAACTTCAACCGGGATTTCGTCGAGCTGAGCGCGCCCGTGGCCGCCGAACTGGACGGGCACCTGGGCGATGATCCGCACGCCAATATCCGCTTGATCCGCCAGGCCATGAGCGATGTGCTCGCCGCATTGCCACCGGCTGCCAGTCAGTTGCAAGGCATGCAGCGCATCCTGCTCAGCCATGCCTGCACCGCCGATGTGGTGCTGGATTTGCATTGCGACGCCGAAGCGGCGCTGCACATGTACGCCTTGCCGCAACACTGGCCGCAATGGCGTTCGCTCGCCGCGCACCTCGACGTCAAGGTTGGGCTGCTGGCGGAAGATTCCGGCGGCAGTTCCTTTGATGAAGCGTGCTCGCTGCCGTGGTTGCGTTTGTCGCGGCTGTTCCCGGACGCGCAAATTCCACTCGCCTGCCTGGCGACGACGATTGAACTGGGCGGACAGGCCGACACCGGTCGTACCCAAGCTGAGTTCCACGCCGAAGGCATTCTGGCGTTCCTCGCCGAGCAAGGCCTGATCAGCGGCGAATGGCCCAAACCTGCGCAAGAGGCGTGTGAAGGCATGCCGTTCGAAGGCACCGAATTGCTGTTCGCGCCGCACCCTGGCGTGATCAGCTTTTTGCGCAAACCCGGTGAGTGGATCGAGGCCGGCGACGAGATTTTCGAAGTGATCGATCCGTTATCGGATCGGGTCAGCACGGTGTGTGCTGGTACGTCCGGGGTGCTGTTTGCCATTGAACGGCTGCGTTATGCCCAACCCGGTTTCTGGCTAGCCAAGGTGGCGGGGCGCGAAGCGCTGCGTCACGGGCGCTTGCTCAACGACTGACTGACTGTTTTTGTGAGAACCGACCGCATGTACAAACTTGAAGTCCAAGACCTGCATAAACGCTATGGCAGTCACGAAGTGCTCAAGGGCGTGTCCCTGAAAGCGGCGGCTGGCGATGTGATCAGCATCATCGGCTCCAGTGGCTCCGGCAAAAGTACTTTCCTGCGCTGCATCAACCTGCTGGAGCAGCCGCACGCGGGCAAGATCCTGCTCAACAACGAAGAGCTGAAACTGGTCGCCAACAAGGACGGCGCGCTGAAAGCCGCCGACCCGAAACAGCTGCAACGCATGCGTTCGCGCCTGTCGATGGTGTTCCAGCATTTCAACCTGTGGTCGCACATGACCGCGCTGGAAAACATCATGGAAGCGCCGGTCCACGTGCTCGGCATGTCCAAGGCCGAAGCCCGCGAGAAGGCCGAGCACTACCTGAACAAGGTCGGCGTGGCCCATCGCAAGGACGCTTACCCGGGCCACATGTCCGGCGGCGAACAACAGCGTGTGGCCATTGCCCGTGCGCTGGCGATGGAACCCGAGGTGATGCTGTTCGACGAACCGACCTCGGCGCTCGACCCGGAACTGGTGGGTGACGTGCTGAAGGTGATGCAGGCGCTGGCGCTGGAAGGCCGGACCATGGTCGTGGTCACGCACGAAATGGGCTTCGCCCGTGAAGTGTCGAACCAGTTGGTGTTCCTGCATAAAGGCGTTGTCGAAGAAAGCGGCAACCCGCGCGAGGTACTGGTCAATCCACAGTCCGAGCGTTTGCAGCAATTCCTCTCGGGCAGTCTCAAGTAAAACCGAACTCCCGTTGCGCACCGGGATAGTGCATGCTTCGCAGCCTAGAGGCCGGCCCCAATCCCTGTGGGAGCTGGCCTGCCAGCGATAGCGGTGGGCCAGTTTGCATCGCTGGCACAGAGACACCGGCATCGCTGGCAGGCCAGCTCCCACAGTTTGATCTCCATCGGTTTCGGGATTTGCGTTCATTTACGGGCTAGCATTGGCCCATGCCTTCATCACTGTTTTCGTTTCGGATTGCCCGCCATGACTGCCCATCGAATTGGTTTCCTGATTTGGCCCAGCACTAAAGCACTGACGCTTGCGCTGGCTGAGGAGGCCTTGCGTGTTGCCCAGCGTGTGCATCCGGACGTGGTCTACGAACTGTCGTTCTTGCAGGCTGAACCGCCAGCCGAAGGCGCCTGGCAATTGCCGGGTGAGCCGTGGGCCGGCAAGCTCGAAAACTTCCAGAGACTGTTCCTGCTCGCCGATGAGCCGCCGACCTCGCTTGCGCCAGCGCTCAGCAGTTCGCTCAAGCAATTGGTGCGTGCCGGTTGCGTGATCGGCGGTTTGTCCGCCGGTGTTTACCCCTTGGCGCAACTCGGTTTGCTCGACGGTTACCGCGCTGCCGTGCATTGGCGCTGGCAGGACGATTTCGCCGAACGCTTCCCGAAAGTCATCGCCACCAGCCATCTGTTCGACTGGGACCGCGATCGCTTGACGGCCTGCGGTGGCTTGTCGGTACTCGACTTGCTGTTGGCGGTGCTGGCCCGTGACCACGGTGCCGAACTGGCTGGCGCGGTCTCCGAAGAACTGGTGGTCGAGCGCATCCGTGAAGGCGGTGAGCGCCAACGCATTCCGCTGCAGAACCGCCTCGGTTCGAGCCATCCGAAGCTCACCCAAGCGGTGTTGCTGATGGAAGCCAACATCGAAGAACCGCTGACCACCGACGAAATCGCCCAGCACGTGTGCGTGTCCCGTCGCCAGTTGGAACGCATCTTCAAGCAATACCTCAACCGCGTGCCGAGCCAGTACTACCTGGAACTGCGCCTGAACAAGGCCCGGCAGATGTTGATGCAAACCAGCAAGTCGATCATCCAGATCGGCCTGTCGTGTGGCTTCTCCTCGGGGCCGCACTTTTCCAGCGCCTACCGCAACTTCTTCGGCGCCACGCCGCGCGAAGATCGCAACCAGCGGCGCAGCAGCAGTCCGTTCGAATTGTCCTCGGTGCCGTCGGAGCGCGGTTAAGACTCGCGCCGGTCACTCGTCGACATCAGAGTCCTCGGAAGTCGACACCTCCATTTCAGCCTGTTCGATCACGGCTTCGACACCGAAGTCGGTGCTGGTTTTTTTGAAGTAAGCGATCAGTGTTTGCACGCTCTGCGCATTTAGCGGATTACCCCTCAAGTTGATGCTTTCGGCGATTTCCAGTGGCAGCTCCAGGATGTCGTGGGGGATGTGGGTGATCGCGTTGTCACTCAGGTCAGCGACATCCAGTCGTGTCAGATTCAGCAGGCCCGGCGGCAGTTCAGTGATACCCGCATGAGTCAGCAGCAGGGTGGATAGTTCCGGCATCTGACTGACGTCGGGGGGCAATCCCAGCGGGTTGTAGCTCAGGTCCAGATAGTCGAGTTGCTCCAACTGCGCCAGTTCCTGCACGGCTTGAGCGGTCAGGGTAATTTCACATTCGCTCAGTGCCAGCGACGTCAACTTGCCCATTCTGAAGATGGCTTCCGGCATTTCGTGCAGCGCGTAATCACGGATGGTCAGGCTCTTGAGTTGAGGAAAACACTGTAGAAAACGCCCGGCGCCGGAGGTCAGTCCTGCGTCGCTGTGCAGGTACAGCAGTGACACGTGGCTGAAGTCCGCCTGCAATACAGGCAGTTCGCCGGTGGTGATGGTGCTCAGCGTCAGCTCATAGGTGGGCTCAAATTCTTGATTCAAATCATCCAGGTCGGTCTCTCGACGCCAGCAGCGTTCTACCCGCTGTTTGAATTCATCGCGGGTGGCGTGTTCGATCATCAGTTGCTGTGGGGTAAAGGGTTCGCCGCTGACCGGGTGTAGCGCGGGGATGTCGGCAGTCCAGGCGGCCAGTTCGTTGCGCAAGGTGTCGTACTCGGTTTCCAGGCGTACCAGTTCGGCTCGGCCCTCGGCCAGCGACCCAGGCTGGCGGTAGATGAACTCGCTGGCTTCTTCCCGATCCAGTCGCGGATAAAGCACTTGCAGTCGCCGGATGTCGGCTTGTTCGGCAAAGATGCCGAAGTCGCGATGAGTCTGGTTGAAATGAATCTTGATGCGTTCACGGCCCGCAGCGGAAATCGGATTTCCTCCCAGGTCGAAACCCTCCTGCATATTGCTGGGCAAGCTGAAAAGCGCGGACGGCAGTTCCTCGATCTGGTTGTCATTGAGCAAGGCCGTTCGCAGGCGAGGCCGCGTCAATAGTCCTGGGGGAAGTTGGTGTAGGCCGGCGCTGGAAAGGTCGATGTAGTTCAGGTCAGGCATGTTCTCCAGAGAAGGGGACACACCGAGCGGATTTTTGTACAGATCGAGAACGCGCAAGTGGTTCAGGGCCGAAAGGGTGGCCTGGTTCTGTTCGGTGAGAGTCACTGCGCAATTGCTGAGGATCAGTTCGCTGAGTTGCGGCCAGCGCACAATGGCATCCGGCAACTGACCCAATTCGAAATCGCGCATCGCCAAACGATTGAGTCCGGAAAATCCCTTCAAAAAATCATTCACACCGCGCGTGGCGCGATGGCCTTCAAGCAGCAGGTTGCGCACCTGTGGGAAATCAACGGTCAGCCTGGGCAGCTCTCCCCAAATCGGCTGGGAGAAATTGAAGGAAAACGGTTCGTCATTGGCGGTGTCGTGTGTGGCCTGGCGGCGCCAGCAGTCCAGTAACCGGCCTGTCATCTCCCGGCGCCCTTGCCGCTGCGTGGCGAATTGCTCGACGTTCAACCTGATTGACGTATCCGGGATAAACAGCGGTATCGCATCACGCCACTCATCCAGTTCATCGAACAATTGTGCGTGTTGATTGAACAGACGCTGGAGCTCAGCACGTGGCCCGCCGGGATTTCGTTGCAACCGCTCGGCAAAGGCCTCGAGTTCTTCTGCTGTCAGATGAGGAAACAGCCGATAAATGTGGCTTTGCAAGGAAGGCGTGTTGGCCGGCATCCGCCGATATCCATCCGACCCGCCCAGCAAGCGCATCACCGCCGGATCATAGGCGGGCTTGAGGATCGGCTGTTGCGCCAGCAGTGCACGCAACGTTTCACGATTGACGGCGTGGGTACGAATCAGCTGCTTGAGTCTTTCGCCTTCTCCCACGTTGATATCCAGGGCGATTCGTTCACTGTCGGGCAGCGCCCGCAACAGACTGGAATAGAGGGTGTCGGCGCTGTTGAGCGGCTCGCCCGCCTCATCGTAGGCTTGATAGGCACCTGCATCGGTCAACACCAGAACCTTGCGCGAAACGGCGTCCGGGTTGCCGATGCGGTCGATCAGTTGTCCATCGGTGGCGTATTGGCGAATCTCCAGTTGCAGTTGTCTCGACCAGCCAGGCAAGCGTTCCAGCGTGTGTAACACCAAGCGATCGGTGTCGAGATTATTACGCGTCGAGTGCAACTCGAGGCCTTCATAAGCGCGAGTCACCCGCACTTGCAGGCCTGCTTCTTGCGCCAGATCCATGAGGCGTTTCGACACCGTTCCTCGCTCCAGTTGCTGCCGTTCCTGGGCGCTGGTGGTGTCGAGCAGCGCTTCGGTGAGGCGGGTGGGCAAGCCAGGCTCGGTGTCGATGATTCGCTGCACCAAGGGGCGCGCAGCGTGTTCGAGTCGGCGGTAGTGCTGGCTGAAAAGGCTTTCCCGCTTGGCTTCGGTGAGCTCGGCCAGTGTGCGGCGCAGTGATCTCGCGCCGGCATCGTCGAGCGTTGGCAGGAGCGTTTTGATCAGGTCGCCATTGTCCAGTTGCGCTTGATTGACCTGCACCACGGACTGGTCAGCCATGACGCGTTCCCAGACGGTTTTTCCTGTCGTATCGACCAGTCGCAGCCCCTTGTCCGCTGGCCAGTAACCGTAGTCGCAGAGCAGTTCCAGTTGCATCGCCGGATCGGCGTTCAGGTACTCATCTGGCCGGTCGCTGCCGATTTGCTCGATGAAAGTCTGAAGACCCCGGTCAATCTTGAAGCGCTTCAACGTATCGGCCAGCAGCGGGGGCACTTGCTCGGCATTCACATGCATTTTGCGCAGGACGTCTTCATGGCAGCCGCTGATGAACAGCATGCGTTCACGCTCGCTTGCGGAAAAACCTTGCATGTCCGGGCCGATACGCCGCAGCAAAGTGGCCTGGTCCCAGGTCAGTGGTTGATCAAGTTCAGTCTGCCAGGCGCCTTGGTCGTTGTGCCTCAGGATCGGTTGGTAGGCCTCGGGGCGAGTGGGGTGTTCGATGCGATGCTGACCGGTCAGCTGTTTAACTGAGTAGAGGTTGTCGTCGAGCGTCAGCAAGGTTTTGCCTTGATGCCGGTGCAGTCCCGTCGCGTCAGGTTTCGCGTCTTTTGGCAGTGCGACGGAATGCTCGTAAGCCGTCAGGTCAGGCTTCCAGTAACGGCTGTCGCCATTGGGGCGTTTCACCGAATTGAAGCGGTCGATGAACTGCACCACTTCCCGCGGCAGCACCGCGCGAAATTCGCTGGCCGCAATCGCGCCGCCCGCGGCAAAGGTGCCCAGTTGCACCGCAGATTCGACCATCGCCATGAAATGCTCGAAAGCTTCGCTCGTCTGGCCTTCTGCCCAATCGACGATGCTTTCGAAGGTTTCATCGAGCAACTGGTACGCGATGTACGCCAGCATCAGTTCGCCGAGAAACGGCACGAACGGCAGCGCGATGAAGGCTGCGATGTTCAGCAGTGCCGAGGCGATTTCCGTGAAGGAATCCCATAACGCCCAGCGCGCTTTGCGGTCGACTGTGGCGGTGGAGACGGCGATGACACGCGCATCATTAAGGATCTTGTCGAGCTGGCGTTGATAAAGATGAACCCATAGATCACCCCTGATGGGGGTTGCCGCTATTTGCAGGTTCGGGCGCTGGTTGGGGTTTTCTCTCCAGGTCGGGCGCGAATCGCCAGGTGGCACCGGTTGCCAGGTGATCGGGTTGAGTTGGCTGTTCAATTGAGTGAAGAAGTGGCCGCGATCCTCATGGTCGATGAAGCGGCTGAAAAATTGTTGATAGGCCGGATCGCGCAGGCGCTGGCTCAGTTCCTCGGCGAAGGCTGCTGACGAGGCGTACTCCTTGATCGGATGTTCGGGGTCGTCGGGGATGTAGGCCACCACCCGGACCGCTTCCCGGGCGCGCTCCAGTTCCGGGGCAAACAGCAGAATGCCGGTCAGGCGCGCATTCATGATCGTCAGTTCATGGCATTTCCACGGCTGTCCGTGCAAACGCGCAAGCGGCGGGTGCTCGACCAGACCGAGGATCAGCCGCTGGACCTCGCTGTCCAGCAGGTTTTGCAGGTGCGCCATGTGCAGCGCAGCGGTCAGGGCGGTTTGCTGGCTCTGGCGAATGTTCGGTTGCAGGATCGCCGACGCCACTGGATTGCTGATGCCCAGGTTATCTTCCAGATATTGTTTATAGCGCTCGCCGATGTCGAGTTCACGGCACAGCAGGGCGAACGCTGCGATAGGCATCGTCTGCTGAATCTGCGGCAGTGTTTTGAACTGCCCGGTGGAAGAGGGCGGTGTGATGTAAGTCGACGCGGGCTCAAAGGCGTCGGCTTCGGTTTCGGTGCTTTCGAAATTGTGCAGCGCGGCGTCCAGCAGCGACACGGTCCAGATGCGCGCCGCGCCGGATTTCAATCGCAGCCATGGGAGGTGCGCGGGGATGTACAGGCGCAGGAATGTCTGGCTGACGTCCAGCTCAAGATTGAAACGCTGCCGGATGGCGGCTTGAAGCAGGGGAGCGGCGAACGCGCTGGCGTTCTGCAGGTGCGCCAGGGTCTGGTCGACGCGGTTTTGTGCGGTCCAGTGTTGAGCGTTCAATGCGCTCAATGCTGCGTGCTGGCTGCGCGATGCGTTTTTGATCGCGTCGGGTAGGCGTGGCCTGCTCTTCGAAAGGGCGTCGCGTTTTTGTCTGGAGGCCAGTGTCAGCCAGTGCGGGATAACGCGGCTCAGGTGCTGGTAGTGAGTGTCCGGCCTGAACGGCGGTGGTATGGCGGGTTCGGTGTCGAAGTTCATGGAGGGGCCATTTACGTTTCAGAAGGCCCACAGCAAACCCCACGAATACCACCCCTGTGCGGTACATAGTTACCGCCACCGTGAAATCGTCTTGAGTAAGATCCCGCCAAGCCTGCCGCAAACCCCGGTAGCAGTTTAAACTGCGCCTTTGCGACCCTATATGTCGCATTGCCGTAAACCCGTGAAAATCCGGGGTTTGCGCTATAAGAAGTTGTCGCTTGGCGGCAAGGCCGGGCTGAAAACTGTCCTTACAATCCCCTCATCGCTCGCCAGTTTCAGGCGGGTGTTCCTCATCAGGAGACTCCGATGTCCGTTGAGCACGCTGCGGTACAACGCGCTGATTTCGACCAGGTAATGGTTCCCAACTATGCGCCCGCCGCATTCATTCCTGTGCGTGGCGCCGGTTCCCGCGTCTGGGACCAGTCTGGCCGCGAGCTGATCGACTTCGCCGGCGGGATTGCCGTTAACGTTTTGGGCCACGCACACCCGGCGCTGGTCGCTGCGTTGACCGAGCAGGCGAACAAGCTGTGGCACGTGTCCAACGTGTTCACCAATGAGCCGGCCCTGCGCCTGGCGCATAAGCTGATCGATGCGACGTTTGCCGACCGTGCGTTCTTCTGCAACTCCGGCGCCGAAGCCAACGAGGCCGCTTTCAAGCTGGCCCGTCGCGTCGGTTTTGATCGGTTCGGCAGCGAGAAGTACGAAATCATCGCCGCGCTCAACAGCTTCCACGGTCGTACCCTGTTCACCGTGAACGTCGGTGGCCAGTCGAAGTACTCCGATGGCTTCGGTCCGAAAATCACCGGCATCACCCACGTACCGTTCAACGATCTGGCCGCGCTGAAAGCCGCCATTTCCGACAAGACCTGCGCGGTGGTGCTGGAACCGATCCAGGGCGAAAGCGGCGTGATCCCGGCTGAACTCGAATACCTGCAAGGCGCCCGCGAACTCTGCACCGCGCACAATGCGCTGCTGATTTTTGACGAAGTACAAACCGGCATGGGCCGCAGCGGCAAGCTGTTCGCCTACCAGCACTACGGCGTGACGCCGGACATCCTGACCAGTGCCAAGAGCCTGGGCGGCGGTTTCCCGATCGCGGCCATGCTGACCACCGAAGACCTGGCCAAACACCTGGTCGTCGGCACCCACGGCACCACCTATGGTGGTAACCCGCTGGCGTGCGCGGTCGCGGAAGCGGTGATCGACGTGGTCAACACCCCTGAAGTGCTGGCCGGCGTCAACGCCAAGCACGACAAGTTCAAGGCTCGCCTGGAGCAGATCGGCGAGAAGTACGGCCTGTTCACCCAGGTCCGTGGCATGGGCCTGTTGATCGGTTGCGTGTTGAGCGAAGCCTGGAAAGGCAAGGCCAAGGACATCTTCAACGCCGCTGAAAAAGAAGGCCTGATGATTCTGCAGGCCGGCCCGGACGTGGTGCGTTTCGCCCCAAGCCTGGTGGTGGAAGACGCCGATATCGATGCCGGCCTGGACCGCTTCGAACGCGCCGCAGCAAAACTGACGCAAGCCTGATAGACCCTTCGACGCCTGACATTTCAGGCGTCGAACCCAATTTTTGTTTCGGGCTGGATCAAAAGTGTGGGAGCTAGCCTGCTAGCGATGAGGGCCTGATAGCCAACATCATTGTTGCCTGACAGGACGCAATCGCTAGCAGGCTAGCTCCCACAGTTGACTCTGAGTTGTTTCAGGGATCGCCCGGGATTTTTTCTTCTGTAAGTTCTGAGATTAAGGAGTGACACCATGCTGGTGATGCGCCCCGCGCAAATGGCTGATCTGGGCGAGGTACAGCGTCTGGCTGCGGACAGCCCGATTGGTGTCACTTCCTTGCCGGATGACGTTGAACGCCTGAGCGACAAGATCGCCGCGAGCGAAGCTTCGTTCGCCGCTGAAGTCAGCTTCAACGGTGAAGAGAGCTACTTCTTCGTCCTCGAAGATTCCGCCACCGGCAAACTGGTGGGCTGCTCGGCCATCGTGGCCTCGGCCGGTTATTCGGAGCCGTTCTACAGCTTCCGTAACGAAACCTTCGTTCACGCCTCCCGCGAGCTGAAGATTCACAACAAGATCCACGTGCTTTCGCAATGCCACGACCTGACCGGCAACAGCTTGCTGACCAGTTTCTACGTGCAGCGCGAGCTGGTGGGTTCGCCGTGGGCGGAACTGAATTCTCGTGGTCGTCTGTTGTTCGTCGCCAGCCATCCGGAGCGTTTTGCCGATTCCGTGGTGACCGAGATTGTCGGTTACAGCGATGAAAACGGCGATTCGCCCTTCTGGGACGCCATCGGTCGCAACTTCTTCGACCTCAACTACGCCGAAGCCGAACGCTTGTGCGGGCTGAAAAGCCGGACGTTCCTCGCCGAGTTGATGCCGCATTACCCGATCTACGTGCCGTTGCTGCCGGACTCCGCTCAAGAAGCAATGGGCCAGGTGCACCCTCGGGCGCAGATCACCTTCGACATTCTGATGCGCGAAGGCTTCGAGACCGATCACTACATCGACATTTTCGACGGTGGCCCAACGCTGCATGCGCGCGTTTCGGGGATCCGTTCGATCGCCCAGAGCCGCGTGGTCCCGGTGAAAATCGGTGAGCCGGTCAAAGGCGCCGGTCGTCAGTACCTGGTGGCCAACGCCCAGTTGCAGGATTACCGCGCCGTGTTGCTTGAGCTCGATTACGCGCCGGGCAAACCCGTGACCCTGGATCTGGACGCGGCCGAAGCCCTGGGCGTCGGTGAAGGTGCCAGCGTGCGCCTGGTCGCAGTTTGACGCCTGTTGATTGCCTAGAAAGCAGCGAAGTTTCACGGGTGGCGCAAGCGGCCCGTTTGAGGAGATAGCATGATCGTTCGTCCCGTACGCAGCAGCGATTTACCCGCTCTGATCGACCTGGCCCGCAGCACCGGCACCGGCCTGACCACCTTGCCGGCCAACGAAGAACGGCTGGCCCATCGGGTCGGCTGGGCCGAGAAGACCTTTCGCGGCGAAGCCGGGCGGGGCGATGCGGACTACCTGTTCGTGCTCGAAGACGACAACGGTCGCGTGGTGGGCATTTCCGCCATCGCCGGCGCCGTCGGCCTGCGTGAGCCTTGGTACAACTTCCGGGTCGGCCTGACCGTCAGCGCTTCCCAGGAGCTGAACATCTACCGCGAAATTCCGACGCTGTTCCTGGCCAACGACCTGACCGGCAACTCCGAGCTGTGCTCGCTGTTCCTCCACGCCGACTACCGCACGGGCCTCAACGGCCGCATGCTGGCCAAGGCGCGGATGGTCTTCATCGCCGAGTTCCCGCAATTGTTCGGCAACAAGATCATCGCCGAGATGCGCGGCATGTCTGACGAAGCCGGGCGCTCGCCGTTCTGGGAAAGCCTGGGTCGGCACTTCTTCAAGATGGAATTCAGCCAGGCGGATTACCTGACGGGCGTCGGCAACAAGGCGTTCATCGCCGAACTGATGCCGAAATTCCCGCTGTACACCTGCTTCCTGTCGCCCGATGCGCGCAACGTGATTGGTCAGGTTCACCCGGACACCGAGCCGGCACTGGCCATGCTCAAGAGCGAAGGTTTCAGCTACCAAGGCTACGTCGACATTTTCGACGCGGGCCCGGCGGTGGAGTGCGAAACCGGCAAGATCCGCGCCGTGCGCGACAGCCAGGCGCTGGTGCTGGCCATCGGTACGCCGGGTGACGACGCCACGCCCTTCCTGATTCACAACCGCAAGCGCGAAGACTGCCGGATTACTGCCGCGCCAGCACGCTTCGCCGCCGGCACGTTAGTGGTTGATCCGCTGACCGCCAAACGTCTTCAACTCAACGCCGGCGATCAAGTGCGCGCCGTTCCGTTGTCCGCTGCCCGGGAGTCGAAATAATGAATTCGCTTTACATCGCAGGTGAATGGCTGGCCGGCCAAGGCGAGGCCTTTCAATCGCTGAACCCGGTGACCCAGCAAGTGCTGTGGGCCGGCGAAGGCGCCACCACCGCTCAGGTCGAATCCGCCGTGCAAGCCGCACGTCAGGCGTTCCCGGGCTGGGCCCGTCGCACCCTGGAAGAGCGCATCAGCGTGCTGGAGGCTTTCGCCGCCGCCCTGAAGAACAACGCTGACGAACTGGCTCGCACCATCGGCGAGGAAACCGGTAAACCGCTGTGGGAATCGGCGACCGAAGTCACCAGCATGGTCAACAAGATTGCGATCTCGGTGCAGAGCTACCGCGAACGTACCGGCGAGAAGAGCGGCCCATTGGGCGACGCCACTGCCGTATTGCGCCACAAACCACACGGCGTGGTGGCGGTGTTCGGTCCGTACAACTTCCCTGGTCACTTGCCAAACGGTCACATCGTCCCGGCGCTGCTGGCCGGTAACAGCGTGCTGTTCAAGCCCAGCGAACTGACGCCGAAAGTGGCTGAATTGACGGTCAAGTGCTGGATCGAAGCCGGTCTGCCGGCCGGCGTGTTGAACCTGCTGCAAGGCGCTCGCGAAACCGGTATTGCCCTGGCGGCGAACCCGGGCATCGACGGGTTGTTCTTCACCGGTTCGAGCCGCACCGGCAATCACCTGCACCAGCAATTCGCCGGTCGTCCGGACAAGATCCTTGCGCTGGAGATGGGCGGTAACAACCCGCTGGTGGTGGATCAGGTCGCGGACCTCGATGCCGCCGTCTACACCATCATCCAGTCGGCGTTCATTTCTGCCGGTCAGCGTTGCACCTGTGCACGCCGCTTGCTGGTGCCGCAAGGCGCCTGGGGCGACACACTGCTGGCGCGTCTGGTGGCGGTCAGCTCGACGATTGAAGTCGGTGCCTTTGATCAGCAACCGGCGCCGTTCATGGGCTCGGTGATTTCCCTGGGTGCTGCGAAAGCGCTGATGGAAGCGCAGGAGCATTTGCTGGCCAACGGCGCAGTGGCATTGCTGGAAATGACGCAACCGCAGGCGCAAGCCGCGTTGCTGACGCCTGGCATTCTGGACGTGACAGCGGTGGCCGACCGTCCTGACGAAGAGCTGTTCGGCCCGTTGCTGCAAGTGATCCGCTACGCTGATTTTGAAGCGGCGATTGCTGAAGCCAACGACACCGACTATGGCCTGGCGGCCGGTTTGCTGTCGGACTCCGAAGCGCGTTATCAGCAGTTCTGGCTGGAAAGCCGCGCCGGTATCGTCAACTGGAACAAGCAGCTGACCGGTGCGGCGAGCAGCGCGCCATTCGGCGGCGTCGGCGCCTCGGGCAACCACCGCGCCAGCGCTTATTACGCCGCCGATTACTGCGCATACCCGGTGGCCTCGCTGGAAACCCCGAGCCTGACCTTGCCAGCGGCCCTCACGCCAGGCGTGAAAATGGTGTGATGCCTATCGCCAGCAGGCTGGCTCCCACAGGTTCGGTGGTGTTCACACATGTTGTGTACGACGCAATCACTGAGGGAGCTAGCCAGCTGGCTCTCACAGGTTCGGTGGTGTTCATACATGTTGTGTACGACGCAATCACTGTGGGAGCCAGCCTGCTGGCGATGGCCGCGCCTCGGTCTAAAAGAATTGTTACCTGATGCCTATAACAACAGAATTCTCGTGGAGCCTCGCTGATGAAATCCTATGAAGTCAATTTTGACGGTCTAGTGGGGCCGACTCATAACTACGGCGGTCTGTCCTACGGCAACGTCGCGTCCCAAAGCAACAGCCAGCAATCTTCGAACCCGAAGGAAGCCGCGCTGCAAGGCCTGGCGAAAATGAAAGCGCTGATGGAAATGGGCTTTCAGCAAGGCGTTCTCGCGCCACAGGAACGTCCGGACGTGGCAGCCCTGCGCCGTTTGGGTTTCAGCGGCACCGACGCCCAAGTGATCGAACAAGCCGCCAAAGACGCGATGCCATTGCTGGTGGCCAGCTGCTCGGCGTCGAGCATGTGGGTGGCGAACGCCGCCACGGTCAGCCCGAGCGCCGACACGGCGGATGGCCGCGTGCATTTCACCGCGGCCAACCTGAACTGCAAATACCACCGCAGCATCGAACACCCGACCACCAGCCGCGTACTCGGCGCCATGTTCGCCGACCCGAAGCACTTCGCGCACCACGCCGCGTTGCCGGCCGTGGCGCAGTTCGGTGACGAAGGCGCGGCCAACCACACCCGTTTCTGCCGTGAGTACGGCAAGGCCGGCGTCGAGTTCTTCGTGTTCGGTCGCAGCGCATTCGATACCCGCTACCCGGCACCGCAAAAGTACCCGGCGCGCCAGACGCTCGAAGCGTCCCAGGCCGTTGCGCGTTTGCACGGTTTGAGCGACGACGGCGTGGTCTTCGCCCAGCAGAACCCTTCGGTGATCGACCAGGGCGTGTTCCACAACGACGTGATCGCGGTCGGTAACGGCGAAGTGCTGTTCTATCACGAGGACGCGTTCCTCGACACCGAGCAGATGCTGGCTGAATTGCAGAGCAAACTCGCCAAAGTCGGTGGGAAATTTCAGTCGATCTGCGTACCGCGTTCGGCAGTCACCGTGGAAGACGCGGTGCGTTCCTACTTGTTCAATAGCCAGCTGCTGACGCGTCCTGACGGTTCGATGCTGTTGATCGTGCCGGAAGAATGCCATGGCAACGAGCGTGTCTGGCAATACCTGCAAGGGTTGACCAGCTCCGGCGGCCTGATTCGCGAAGTGAAAGTGTTCGATCTCAAGCAAAGCATGCAGAACGGCGGTGGCCCGGCTTGCCTGCGGCTGCGCGTCGCACTCAACGAAACCGAACTGGCGGCCGTCAACCCAGGGGTTATCATGACGGCACCGTTGTACGGCACGTTGACCGAATGGGTCGACAAGCACTACCGGGACCGCATGGCCGAAACCGACCTGGCGGACCCGCAATTGCTGCTTGAGTGCCGGACGGCACTGGATGAACTGACGCAAATCCTTAAACTGGGCGCGGTTTATCCATTCCAGATCAATTGAACGTCGAGAGCGTAAAAAACATGAGCGATACCCTGCAGCTGATCCTTGAAGACACCGACGGCACGCAACTGGAAACCTCCTGCACCCGCGTCGCGGTCCTGTGGCAAGGCAAAGAGCTGTGGATCCAGCAGGACGGCCGCGGCCAATTGCTGATCGGCGTGGACGTCGAAGAAGGCGACGCTGAATACGCAAACCTGCTGCTGCGCCCATTGGCGACTAATCTGGTAAGTCTGCAACTGGAAATGGAGCCGGCTGAAGTCGGTGACGAAGACCACGTGCACGGCCCGGATTGCGCACACGACCACTAAGGAAACCGCTCTATGCTCGCCCTCGGCAAACTGCTTGAACTGACCCTCGCCGGCCGCGAACCGGCGGAGAAGACTCAACTGACTGTCGAAGGCGTGCGCATGCGCTGGTTGAGCGAAGGCGCGCTGGAAGTCCGGCCGCCGGAAGCTCGCGACAACCGCCTGGACCTGCTGCTATCGGCCGGGATACATGGCAACGAAACAGCGCCGATCGAGTTGCTCGATCGCCTGTTGCATGACATCGCCCGCGGCGACTTGAAGCCGCGCGCCCGTATTCTGTTCCTGTTCGGCAACCCCGAAGCGATTCGCAAGGGCGAGCGTTTCGTCGAGCAGGACGTCAATCGGCTGTTCAATGGCCGTCACGAACAAAGCAGCGGCTCCGAAGCCCTGCGCGCCTGTGAACTGGAGCGCCTGGCGGCGAGTTTCTTCAGCCTGCCGGACCGTGATCGCCTGCACTACGACCTGCACACCGCGATTCGTGGCTCGAAAATCGAGCAGTTCGCCTTGTATCCCTGGAAGGAAGGCCGCCAGCATTCACGCCTGGAACTGGCCCGCTTGCGGGCGGCCGGTATGGAAGCGGTGTTGTTGCAGAACAAACCGTCGATCGTGTTCAGCTCCTACACCTACGACAAGCTCGGTGCCGAGTCTTTCACCCTCGAATTGGGCAAGGCGCGGCCCTTCGGGCAGAACGATGAGGTTAATGTCTCGCTGCTGGAAACCCGTCTTCAGCAGATCATCGAAGGTAACGAGCCGGCCACTACCGAAACGGCGCTGGACGGTTTGCAGTTATTTAGCGTGGCACGGGAAATCATCAAGCACAGCGATAGCTTCCGCCTGAACCTGCCAGTCGATATCGAGAACTTTTCGGAATTGGAAGTGGGTTATCTGCTGGCCGAAGACATCGCCCAGACCCGCTGGATCATCGAGGAAGAGGGCGCCCGGATCATCTTCCCGAACCCCAAGGTGAAGAACGGCCTGCGTGCCGGCATCCTGATCGTGCCAACCACCGACGAAAACCTCGCCTGAGCTCAACACAAACCAATGTGGGAGCTAGCCTGCTAGCGATTGCAATGTGTCAGTCACCGTAGTTGTCGACTGATACTTCGCTATCGCCAGCAGGCTGGCTCCCACAGTTATGTACGGTGTTTAGACCGCTACCGCACGTGGCTCACTGCGACGCAATGCGCGCATCTTGTGCAGCGTATCCGCGCAAGTCTTCGCCGCTTCCTGGCCTTTGTGCACGAAATGCTCGAAGAAGAACTTATGATGCAGTTCTTCACCGGCATGGAAGTGGTGCGGGGTCAAAGACACCGAGAACACCGGCACTTCGGTTTCCAGCTGAACCTGCATCAGGCCGCTGACTACCGACTGCGCAACGAACTCGTGACGGTAGATCCCGCCATCCACCACCAGGGCTGCGGCAACGATGCCGGCATAGCGTCCGGTCTTGGCGAGTAACTTGGCGTGCAGCGGCATTTCAAACGCACCGCCGACTTCGAAGAAATCGATGTCCGATTCCTGATAACCCTGGGCAATCATTTCGGCCACAAAGCCTTTACGGCTCTGATCGACGATGTCCTTGTGCCAGCAGGCCTGGATGAACGCAACGCGCTCGCCCTGATGGTTTTTGCTTTTGCTATCGATTGCGGTGGGTTGCATGTTCTGGTTCCTGTTTGTGTGAAAAACAGGGCTTATGAATCGAATGGGATTTAAGGGTACGCACGCTCGCACGAATGCCGGTGGACGGCCCTTTGGCGCCAATCCCGTTCTCTCTTCATCCGGACTATGACCGTCGGCCCCGGGATCACACCGGGTCTGCTGACCTTGCCGCCAGCCACCGCCGAAGCCGTGCTGCCACCAAGCGCTCGCGGGCTATGCGCATTGCGCGCAATTACCGCCGGTGGGGAGTTGCACCCCGCCCTGAGAACGTTTTGCCGCGAGAATGTTTGGCGGCGAAGCGTTTTTAACACATATTTCTCGCCTGTGCATCGCTGCTATCTGATGATTGCTATCGACTTTTTCGTCGATTCAAGAAGCCTTTTCCTACGCAAGGGTTGATTATTCGTCGCCATGACCGCAGTAATTCCTACTTGAAAGGGATTTCCCCCTGCTTACCGAGGCCAATTCATGAGCGTTATCGATCTTCGCAGCGACACCGTCACCCAACCGACCTCCGGCATGCTCCACGCAATGGCCAACGCAGCCACCGGTGACGACGTTTACGGCGAGGATCCGACGGTCAATCGCCTGGAAGAAGAGTTGGCTCGACGACTGGGTTTTGCCGCTGCGCTGTTCGTTCCCACGGGCACCATGAGCAACCTGCTGGGCCTGATGGCCCATTGCGAACGCGGTGACGAGTACATCGTCGGCCAGCAGGCCCACACCTATAAGTACGAAGGTGGCGGTGCGGCAGTGCTCGGTTCGATCCAGCCCCAGCCGCTGGAAGTGCAGGCCGATGGTTCGCTGGATCTCGATCAGGTCGCCGCCGCGATCAAACCGGACGACTTCCATTTCGCCCGCACCCGTTTGCTGGCGCTGGAAAACACCATGCAGGGCAAGGTGCTGCCGTTGGAATACCTGGCCCGGGCCCGCAGTTTCACCCGTGAACACGGTCTGCAACTGCACCTGGACGGCGCGCGGCTGTACAACGCTGCGGTCAAACTGGGTGTCGACGCCCGTGAAATCACCCAGCACTTCGATTCCGTCTCGGTTTGCCTGTCCAAAGGCCTCGGCGCGCCGGTCGGTTCGGTGCTGTGCGGTTCGGCGGAGTTGATCGGCAAGGCGCGGCGTTTGCGTAAAATGGTCGGTGGTGGCATGCGTCAGGCCGGTATTCTGGCGGCGGCAGGTTTGTACGCCCTGGATAAAAACGTTCATCGTCTGGCCGACGACCACGCCAACGCACAGTTTTTGGCCGACGGTCTGCGTAAGGCCGGCTACAGCGTCGAGCCGGTGCAGACCAACATGGTTTACGTACAGATGGGCGATAAGGCTGAAGCAATTAAAGCCTTTGCCGCCGAGCGTGGGATCAAACTCAGCGCTGCCAGTCGCCTGCGAATGGTCACGCACATGGACGTCAGTCGGGCGCAAATCGAGAAGGTTATCGCTACATTTGTCGACTTTTCCCGTCACTGACCGTGTTAGCCGTCCAATTGACTGGTTGTAACGTACAAACACACTGTACCTAGTCACTAACGCCGATATAATGCGGCCCTTTGCCGTCGCTTCGTCTGTTGACGTTTCGCACAGGCCTTTGGCCGCAGCCTCCGTGGAAGAACCTAATGAAAAGCGCAGAAATCCGTGAAGCCTTCCTTCGCTTCTTCGAAGAGCAAGGCCACACCCGTGTAGCCTCCAGCTCTTTGATTCCGGGCAACGACCCAACCCTGCTGTTCACTAACGCGGGGATGAACCAGTTCAAGGACTGCTTCCTGGGCCAGGAAAAGCGCGCGTACACCCGCGCCGTCAGCAGCCAGAAATGCGTGCGCGCCGGCGGCAAGCACAACGACCTGGAAAACGTCGGTTATACCGCCCGCCACCACACCTTCTTCGAAATGCTGGGTAACTTCAGCTTCGGTGACTATTTCAAGCGTGACGCGATCACCTACGCCTGGAACTTCCTGACGTCCGAGCAGTGGCTGAACCTGCCTAAAGAAAAGCTCTGGGTCACCGTCTACGCCAGCGATGACGAGGCGTACGACATCTGGACCAAGGAAATCGGCGTTCCGGCCGAGCGCATGGTTCGCATCGGCGACAACAAGGGTGCGCCGTACGCGTCCGACAACTTCTGGACCATGGGCGACACCGGCCCGTGCGGCCCGTGCACCGAGATTTTCTACGATCACGGCGCCGACATCTGGGGCGGCCCACCGGGCTCGCCGGAAGAAGACGGCGACCGTTACATCGAAATCTGGAACAACGTATTCATGCAGTTCAACCGCACCGCCGATGGCGTGTTGCACCCGTTGCCAGCACCGTCGGTGGACACCGGCATGGGCCTGGAGCGGATCAGTGCCGTGCTGCAGCACGTTCACTCGAACTATGAAATCGACCTGTTCCAGAGCCTGCTGAGCGCTTCGGCCAAGGCCGTCGGTTGCAGCAACGACAATCAGGCTTCCCTGAAAGTCGTCGCCGACCACATTCGTTCTTGCGGTTTCCTGATCGCCGACGGCGTGCTGCCGTCCAACGAAGGTCGCGGCTACGTGCTGCGCCGGATCATCCGTCGCGCCTGCCGTCACGGCAACAAACTGGGCGCCAAGGGCAGCTTCTTCTACCAGATCGTCGGGGCCCTGGTCGCCGAGATGGGCGAAGCGTTCCCTGAGCTGAAATCCCAGCAGGCGCACATCGAGCGCGTGCTGAAAGCTGAAGAAGAGCAATTCGCCAAGACCCTGGAACAAGGCCTGAAAATCCTCGAGCAGGATCTGGCCGAACTCAAAGGCGACGTGGTGCCGGGCGACGTGGTGTTCAAACTCTACGACACCTACGGTTTCCCGATGGACCTGACCGGCGACATCGCTCGCGAGCGCAACCTGACCATCGACGAAGCGGGCTTCGAGCGCGAAATGGAAGCCCAGCGCGTCCGTGCCCGTTCCGCCAGCTCCTTCGGCATGGACTACAACAGCCTGGTCAAGGTTGATGTCGCCACCGAATTTACCGGCTACCACAACACCAAAGGTTCGGCGAAAGTCGTTGCCCTGTATAAAGAAGGGCAATCAGTCGACGTGTTGAGCGAAGGCGAAGAGGGCGTGGTGGTTCTCAACCAGACGCCGTTCTACGCTGAATCCGGCGGTCAGATTGGCGACTGCGGCTACCTGCAGGCCGGCAACAGCCGTTTCGACGTGCGCGATACCACCAAAACCGGCGGTGCGTTCCTGCATCACGGTGTGTTGGCCTCGGGCAGTCTGATCGTTGGGGCTCCGGTTGAGGCCCACGTTGAAGCCGACGTGCGTCACGCGACGTCGCTGAACCACTCGGCGACTCACTTGCTGCACGCCGCGTTGCGTCAGGTGCTGGGCGATCACGTTCAGCAGAAAGGCTCATTGGTCGACAGTCAGCGCCTGCGCTTCGACTTCAGCCACTTCGAAGCCATCAAGCCTGAGCAGTTGAAGCAACTGGAAGAGATCGTCAACGCCGAGATTCGCAAGAACTCCGCCGTTGAAACCGAAGAAACCGACATCGAAACCGCCAAGCAAAAAGGCGCCATGGCGCTGTTTGGCGAGAAGTACGGCGACAGCGTACGCGTGCTGAGCATGGGCGGTGATTTCTCCGTCGAGCTGTGCGGTGGCATCCACGCCAACCGTACCGGCGACATCGGCCTGCTGAAAATCATCAGCGAAGGCGGTGTGGCCTCGGGCGTACGTCGTATCGAAGCGGTCACCGGTGCTGCGGCGCTGGCATACTTGAACGCTGCCGAAGAACAACTCAAGGAAGCGGCCAACCTGGTCAAGGGTAGCCGTGACAACCTGATCGACAAGCTGTCGGCTGTGCTGGAGCGCAACCGTCTGCTGGAGAAGCAACTCGAGCAGTTGCAAGCCAAGGCAGCCAGCGCGGCGGGCGACGATCTGTCGGAATCCGCGCAGGACGTCAAAGGCGTGAAAGTGCTGGCCGTGCGTCTGGACGGTCAGGACGGCAAGGCGCTGCTGGCGCTGGTCGATCAGCTGAAAAACAAACTCGGCCGCGCAGTGATCCTGCTCGGCAGTGTCCATGAGGAAAAGGTCGTTCTGGTTGCAGGCGTAACCAAAGACCTGACTGGCCAACTCAAAGCCGGTGATTTGATGAAGCAAGCCGCTGCGGCAGTGGGCGGGAAGGGCGGTGGTCGTCCAGACATGGCGCAAGGCGGCGGTACCGACGCTGGCGCACTGGATGCCGCATTGGCCCTGACTGTTCCATTTGTAGAGCAGGGTTTATAAGGCAGTGTGTCCGGCCCGCCGTCTAGTGGCGGGCCGGAACGCTGTTTGAGTGATTATTTGGGCGCCCTTCATGGGCAGAGGCGGCTTTGAAATGGCTTTGATCGTACAGAAATTTGGAGGCACCTCGGTCGGCACTGTCGAGAGAATCGAGCAGGTCGCCGACAAGGTTAAGAAATTCCGCGAAGCCGGCGATGACCTGGTGGTTGTGCTGTCTGCAATGAGCGGCGAAACCAACCGTCTGATCGATCTGGCCAAGAAAATCAGTGGCGACGGCCAGCCGGTTCCGCGTGAACTGGATGTGATCGTCTCCACCGGTGAGCAGGTGACGATTGCACTGTTGGCCATGGCGCTGATCAAGCGCGGCGTGCCAGCGGTGTCCTACACCGGCAATCAGGTGCGGATTCTGACGGACAGCGCGCACAATAAAGCGCGTATCTTGCAGATTGATGACCAGAAGATTCGCGGTGACCTGAAGGCCGGTCGCGTGGTGGTTGTCGCCGGTTTCCAGGGCGTCGACGAGCACGGCAACATCACCACCCTCGGCCGTGGCGGTTCCGACACCACCGGCGTGGCGCTGGCCGCAGCCCTGAAGGCTGACGAATGCCAGATCTACACCGACGTCGACGGTGTCTACACCACCGACCCGCGTGTGGTGTCCGTGGCTCAGCGCCTGGACAAGATTACCTTCGAAGAGATGCTGGAAATGGCCAGCCTCGGTTCCAAGGTGTTGCAGATCCGTGCGGTCGAGTTCGCCGGCAAGTACAACGTTCCGCTGCGCGTACTGCACAGCTTCAAGGAGGGTCCGGGCACCCTCATTACTATTGATGAAGAGGAAACCATGGAACAGCCGATCATTTCCGGCATCGCTTTCAACCGCGATGAAGCCAAGCTGACCATCCGTGGCGTGCCAGACACCCCGGGCGTTGCATTCAAGATTCTCGGCCCGATCAGCGGCGCGAACATCGAAGTCGACATGATCGTGCAGAACGTTGCGCACGATAACACCACCGACTTCACCTTCACCGTGCACCGCAATGACTTCCAGGCCGCACAAACCGTGCTGGAAAACACCGCTCGCGAGATCGGTGCCCGTGAAGTGGTTGGCGACATCAAGATCGCCAAGGTTTCGATTGTCGGCGTCGGCATGCGTTCTCACGCAGGTGTCGCCAGCCGCATGTTCGAATCCCTGGCCAAGGAAAGCATCAACATCCAGATGATCTCGACGTCGGAAATCAAAGTCTCCGTAGTGATCGAAGAGAAGTACCTGGAACTGGCTGTGCGCGCTCTGCACACAGCTTTCGAACTGGACGCTCCGGCCCGCCAGGGCGAGTGATGCGTTTGCCGAAGGGCGCGGTCTGACCGCGCCCTTTTGTTTTCTTGAATGGCGCGACCCGAGGCTGTTCTTTTGCTCGCGCTGGTCAATACTCAGGCATGTAGGGCTGCGATCGCTCCGGTTGTAGGTCGAGTGCCTTTTTTTTGCAGACTGTTGTCCCTGAAATGAAATGCGTGAGGAGAAAGGTATGCTGATTCTGACTCGTCGGTGCGCAGAAAGCCTGATTATTGGTGATGGCGAAATCACCGTGACCGTGCTCGGCGTCAAAGGAAATCAAGTGCGTATCGGTGTCAACGCCCCGAAAGAGGTCGCGGTCCACCGTGAGGAAATTTACCTGCGTATAAAGAAAGAGAAGGACGAAGAACCAAGCCATTAATTTTTATCGTTTTTTATGTTTGCAAACGGGGAAGAAGCTGGTTAATATACGCCCCGTGTTGCGGAGAGCTGGCCGAGTGGCCGAAGGCGCTCCCCTGCTAAGGGAGTACACCTCAAAAGGGTGTCGGGGGTTCGAATCCCCCGTTCTCCGCCATTATTTGCGTAGTACGTTGTAATCTGGCTTCTTCGGTAAGTTGTTGAAATTACTAGAAAAAGTGTTTGACATAGAGATTAGACGGCCTATAATGCGCGGCAACAAATGCACTCGTAGCTCAGCTGGATAGAGTACTCGGCTACGAACCGAGCGGTCACAGGTTCGAATCCTGTCGAGTGCACCATTTAAGGGTTGTTTGCAGTAATGCAAATGACTTGGCTTCAACCAGTTGTGATCTGGTATAAAAACACACATGCACTCGTAGCTCAGCTGGATAGAGTACTCGGCTACGAACCGAGCGGTCACAGGTTCGAATCCTGTCGAGTGCACCATACAACAGAAAGCCCGCATTTAATGCGGGCTTTTTGCCGTCTGGGATTTGGCTTTTCCTTTGGTGCATCCTTTCTCATCGAACTCGACGTGGGCGCTGCGACCTCGCTTGAGGTCGTAGCGGTAGCGCGTGGCTGAATTCCCGATACTGATCTTGTCTGGCTTGCCGAGAGCGCTTTCAACGTCTTGCACGCTCATGCCGGCGACCACCCGCTGATTGATGATCGCCTCGCGGCGTTCGCGGGCACTGATCAGGTTGCCGCATTTGTCTTCGGACTGACCAACGACCGTCAGTTCTCTCCTTTTGATTTTCATACCTGATGTTTCGCGAACCTCGGCTTCCGGCATGAGCGCCGTTGTCGTGGCGGGTGTGATGGCGGGCGTGAAGGTGCGCACATCCTGCAGCGAAAGGCTTTCACCGTCCGTACAGCTCAGCGTGGTGAAGGTAATGCGCCCGTTGGCCGCTTCGCAGCGGTGAACGGTGGTGGCAAGCGCCCAGGGCGACGGGCAGAGCAGGGCGATCAGAAAAAAACAAAGTGCATTCGATGGCATTAAACGTCCTCCATGACGGTCCAACCCAAGGGTAGCCGCTACATTTTTCGACGACGGTGTGTTTTCTTTTCAGGATGAGTCGTCGCATTTTGATGGATCAGGGCCACGCTCAGGTTTGTCTTGCAAGCGCTTGTTTCAACCACGATTTTTTAACGTTTAAAACCGCCGGGCGGTGTATCATTGCGCCCGTCAGCCCCGCCGGGGCTTGTGGAATACCTCCATGGACTTACCCAGTAGTTACTCAGTAAACCGTTTTTCCAATCATGAATTGACTGATTGATCCTTCCGGCGTGCCCCGCTGCTGGGAGTGGAGTTCGCCTATGTCTGAAGTTGAAGTAAAGAAAACGCAAGAAAGCCTGCAGGACCGCCTCGCTCAAGTTGTTGAGCTGTTGCAGCGTCAGCGGGTGGTCGAAGACCTGACTCATCGCCAGGAAGGTCCGCATCACGACCGGGTCGAGAACCTGGTTCACCGGCAAAACCTTGTCGAGCTGCAACGCAAGCTCGATGACCTGCACTCCGCCGACGTCGCCTACATCCTTGAAGCCTTGCCGCTGGACGATCGTCTGACGCTCTGGCAATTGGTCAAGGCCGATCGCGACGGCGACATCCTGCTCGAAGTATCCGACTCGGTCCGTGAAACCCTGATCGCCGACATGGACGATCACGAGCTCCTGGCTGCCGCCAAGGACATGGATGCCGATGAACTCGCTGACCTGGCCTCCGAGCTGCCGCGAGACGTCGTCCACGAGCTGATGGAAACCCTCGATGGTCAACAGCGTGAGCGCGTGCGCTCCGCGTTGTCCTATGACGAGGAACAGGTCGGCGCACTGATGGACTTCGAGATGGTGACGATCCGTGAGGATGTCAGTCTCGAAGTAGTGCTGCGCTACCTGCGTCGCCTGAAGGAATTGCCGGGCCACACCGACAAACTGTTCGTGGTCGATTACGACGGCGTGCTCAAGGGCGTGTTGCCGATCAAGCGGCTGCTGGTCAACGATCCGGAGAAACAGGTTTCCGAAGTCATGGCCAGCGATCCGGTGAGTTTTCACCCGGACGAAGATGCCTACGATGCGGCTCAGGCATTTGAGCGCTACGACTTGATCTCCGCGCCTGTGGTCGACAAGAACGGCAAATTGATCGGCCGTTTGACCATCGATGAAATGGTCGACCTGATTCGTGAAGAGAGCGAAAACGAAGTGCTCAACATGGCGGGTCTGCGTGAAGAGGAAGATATTTTTGCGTCGGTCTGGAAATCCCTGCGTAACCGTTGGGCCTGGCTGGCGGTAAACCTGATCACTGCGTTCGTTGCATCCCGGGTGATCGGTTTGTTCGAAGGCTCCATCGAGAAGCTGGTGGCGCTCGCGGCGTTGATGCCGATCGTGGCGGGTATCGGTGGCAACTCGGGTAACCAGACCATCACCATGATTGTTCGCGCCATGGCCCTGGACCAGGTGAGTACCGGCAACACTTCGCGCCTGATGCGCAAGGAGTTGGCGGTAGGCCTGATTAATGGTCTGGTCTGGGGTGGCGTCATTGGCGTCGTCGCCTATCTGTTGTATGGCAGTTGGTCCCTGGGTGTCGTGATGACCGCGGCCATGACGTTGAACCTGCTGCTGGCGGCATTGGCGGGGGTTTTGATTCCTATGACGCTGGCTCGTCTGGGGCGCGATCCGGCCATGGGCGCGAGTGTGATGATTACGGCCATGACTGACAGTGGCGGCTTCTTTATCTTCCTTGGGTTGGCGACGATTTTCCTGCTCTGAGTGGACGACTGATCCTGAAAGATTTGCACCTGTTTGACCTGACCCCCGATGTGCCGCATCGGGGGTTTTTTATGGGGTGTATATCCATTATTCGGGTGAGGGCTGCTATGGGTTCCGCCCTTACGGCGGGTTACTTGGAAGAGCGCCAAGTAACCAAGCGCTTTTGCCCCTTTCGTTCGGTGCCTCGCTGTGGCTCGGCATGCCCTCGCTCCGGTCCTGCTCCGTGGGCCCGCCGCCATCGGCCATCCATGGCCGGGGGCGGCTAACCCGGCATCCCTGCCGGGTTACCCACTGCGCAGAACCTCCGCTCAGCCTCTCGATGGGACGGTGCGTCAAGATCAAAAGCACGGCGGCCTGCAGGCCGGCCTGATTTCTACGCACGCATTCCCCTGTTACCTGATCGTTCCCACGCTCCGCGTGGGAATGCATCCCGTGACGCTCCGCGTCACCCGTGCGCAGAGTTCAAGTCTTGCGTCGACAGCGGGACGCGGAGCGTCCCCGGCGGCATTCCCACGCGGAGCATGGGAACGATCATGTGCGGGCGAGCCTGCTCGCGATGCTGTTGATCTTGCCGTTGCCGTTGCTTTGCTTTGGCTTCAGATCTGCCGCCCCTTTCCCAGAGGCCGAACGCAGGCGTTGCGTAGGGGGTACCGCGGCAAGGATGCCGCGGTAGCCGCCCCCGGCCATGGATGGCCGATGGCGGCGGGCCCCCGGAGCAATGCCGGAGTGAGGGCATGCCGAGCCCTAGCGAGGCACCGAATGGCGGGGTAAAGCGCTTTGGTTACTTTCGCGCTTTTCGAAAGTGACTCGCCGTAAGGGCGAAACCAATAGCCGCCGTTACCGCAGCAACGGATATTCCCCCATCCCAAAACCAATCGGCGTTCTCACCCACCAAACTCCAGGCCAAAAAAAAGCCAGCAATCATGCTGGCTTGGATTTTTTTCGGGATAAGTCAGGAAGCGTCTGCGGCCATTTCGGCATCGTGCGCAATCAGCGAAACCAGGGCGTTCTGCTGACGATGGGAGAGTTGGCGGAAGCGTTGCAGCAGTTCACGTTCGTGCAATGACAGCTCCGGGCTGTCCAGGCGCATGCTCAACTCTTCGCCCAGTGCGCCTTCCTGAATAAGACTCTGCTCAAGGCGCGCAATGATTTCGGAGTTCATGCTGCGATGATGATTGCGAGCCACTTCGGCAATGCGTTCACGCATTCCGTCTGGCAGACGTACGACGAACTTGTCAGCCGTACGGCTGGAATAAATTGCCTGTTTCAATGGGCGCATATATTTAACCGGTTAGTTCAGGGGAGCGGTTCTCGGGATTGGCCGCAGGATGTCAGATAGGACAAGCGCTCTGGCCAAATGTTCAACCTGAATTGATAGAGGCTCGCATCATGCCTCAAAGTAGCCAGATCATTGGCGTCAATTCTGTGACAAATATTGATCGGGGTAAAGGCTTAATGCCAGCACCCATTGTCAGAAATGCGGACTGGGTTTGAAAATTTTCCTCGGGTCCGTATCAATGACCGTTTTCAGTTGCCTGACAGTGGATGTCCGAAGACGGCTGAAAGCGCATGCTGTACGGATTCGATCATTGTTCCTTACTTATACAGGATAGTGGCAATTGGCCGATTTACTAGTGGCATACCGGCTGCGGGGGAGGTTTTCAGGATGGATGGCAGGCTGATTTTCCTGATGGGGCCGTCCGGGTCGGGCAAAGACAGCCTCATCGAAGCGGCTCGAGCGCCCTTGCAGGCGCTCAATTGTGCAGTGGTGCGCCGCGTCATTACGCGCTCGGCCGAGTCGGTGGGTGAGGACGCCGTCGGCGTTTCCCACGAAGAATTCGAACAGCGCAGGGCCGCGGGTGATTTTGCGCTGTCATGGCGCGCCAACGGTCTGGATTACGGCATTCCGGCCGAAATCGATCAATGGCTCAAGGACGGTTGTCATGTCTTGGTCAACGGTTCGCGTGGCTATCTGGCGCAGGCGCTGCATCGCTATCCGACATTGTTGCCGGTGTTGTTGACGGTCAAGAATGACGTCTTGCGAGAGCGCTTGTTGCGACGCGGGCGTGAGGGGCTTGCGGAGATTGAAGCGAGGCTGCGCCGCAATGAGCTATTTGCGACGGATGGTTTAATCGGCGATGCGCAGATCCATCGACTCGATAACTCCGGCGACCTGACTCTGACGGTCACGAATTTGCTGGGACTGCTGAAGGCTAACGCAGGACCGGATCGAATTTGAACTTGCGCCCGGCGATCAGCGCCAGCACGAACAACGCGCTGAATACGCCGCAGACAATCAGGGGCAAGGTAACGACCGTGTCCTGAACCAAAGACAGATGAAGAATGCCGCTCAGTAAGGCGAGGATGAAAAATCCAGCGGCTGATTTGGACATGCTGTGCTCCTGATGGGGTGAATCAAAATACCAAACGTTCGGACGACTGTAGCGGTAGCAGGATGCTGTCTTCACTGACGAATACGCGCTGATCACTCATCACCGCCAATTGCGGCGCTTTTTGCAGTTGAAGGTAATGAGGCGTGCGTTGGGCGACCGACTCAGCGCCGCTCTCGGGGGCAAAATGAAAACCCAACAGAATCGCCAGGGCGATCGCATTCGAGAGTAAAAGGGCGCTGTTCATGAGGCTGGCCTCCGTTGTTCTTTGAGAACAGCTAAAGCAGCCGGCATGCCAAGAGTCTAACGGCTATTAAATCCTTTAAAAACAATGAATTAAGATATTCGTACGAACTGCCTGCATTGCATTTTGCAATGATGGCTTTTTGAGGTGATGCAAATTGCACGGTAAACAAGGCCTCGCCCCCGCGAGGCATCTGCCTACACTTAAAAAGCCCACGGACGACATGACAAAATCAGGCCTGCCCGTTAACATGCACGCCGTCCATCGCACCGCAGTCCTTGCGGGCGATTTGTGTCTCAGTAGCTCAATTGGATAGAGCATCCCCCTCCTAAGGGGAAGGTTGGCAGTTCGAACCTGCCCTGGGACACCATCAAATTTCAGCCCTGCGCTGTCAAAAAAGCCCCGCCCGGATTTTTCTTCCGGCGGGGCTTTTTTATGTCCGAACCTCCCGACGACTTACATGGCAACCCGGCCATTGCTGTGCCTTACTCCAGACACCACTGATGGGGCGAAATCGATGCGACGCAGAGGCGCCAAATTCTGGTTATGGACTAACATGCGGTTACCGCTTCACAGCCATGATGAGGTGCTGGGAAATGGTGTGCATATTGAGATTCAGGCGCGGGTCAGTCATGAGGGGGTCACCCAGGTTTTCGTAGGCGTCTACGGCTCTGATGGCTGGGCGATTTGCGAGGAGTTTCATGATCGGCGCATCGGTGAGCAGTACTGCATGGCGCTGAAATGGGGTGCGCAACGGGCGAGGGAGATTGTCACGGATACCCAGGCGTTCGTCGCGCCGCACCGGGTGCAATTGACCTTGAGCACGGTGATCACCGATGAGTCGGTGCTGGCGTTGCGGCGCATGGAAATGACCGAGCGTGAGCGTTTGAAGATCCGGTCCGACGACGCCTGGACAGAGTATCAGGCCGCCAAGGCGGCCATGTTGGCCCTGATGCGCTCGACCAAAGTCGATCCCAAGGTCTGGGCAGAGCACAAGGACCGTCTGCGGCAAGCGATCGATCGGCGAACCAGCGTACAGCGTGCCTACCTGTGTTGATGCGGGTTCAGCGCTAAGTGCGCCGCAGGGCCTCGATGGTGTCGATCAGCTCATCGTAGGACACCGGTTTTCCGATGTGCTGGTCGAACCCGGATTGCCGTGACTTTTGAATGTCGCTTTGTGCGCCATAGCCCGTCAGCGCAATCGCCGGCACATCCTTGACCAGTGGCAACTGACGCAAGGCGCTCATCAACTCGTGGCCGTTCATGACCGGCATGCCCAGGTCTGAAATGATCAGGTCGAAACGAGTGCTTTTCGCGGCATCCAGCGCCGCCGCCGGACGGTCGAAGGCCAGCACTTCGGCGTCCTCCATTTCCAGCAGCATCTTCAAGGTTTCCAGGACGTCGGCGGAATCGTCTACCAGCAGGATGGTCAGGCCGCTGAGTCTTCCAGAGGCGTTATCGGCCTGAGTCGACAGTTGGGCATCGCCTTGGGTCTTTGCCAGTGGCAAGTAAACGCTGAACGTACAGCCCGTTCCCACCCCGGCCGAACTCACCTCGACGGTGCCGCGTTGCGCCTCAGTCAACTGGCGAACCAGCGATAAGCCAATCCCCAACCCTTCACGGTTGTGCGTGGCGTGCTGTTTTTCCGCCTGGCTGAACAGGTCGAATACATGGTCGAGGTTCTCGGGCGCAATGCCGGCCCCATTGTCTTTGACGTCCAGCCGCGCCATGTTCCCGGACTGGCTGGCAATCAACTGCACACGGCCCTTGGGCGGGGTGAATTTCAAGGCGTTGTTCACCAGGTTCCAGATGATTTGCTCAAGTCGCGTCGGGTCGGCATGCACCATTAACGGATCGCAAGGCACCAGCAACTCAAGCGTGACGTCATGCTGGTCATTGAGCACGACGGTGTAGATGTCGCGCAGCACACTGGTCAGGTCCACGGCGACCGGTTGCAGCTTGAGCTTGCCGGTACGCACTCGGGCCACGTCGAGCAGGTCATCGATGATGCGTGCCTGGCTGTTGACGGCATCGCAGATGGTGTTGACGGCCCTGGCCGCCGGCGCCACGGACTTGGTCAGCGGCAAGCGCCGCAGCAGTTCTGCGTTGAGCTGGATCAGGTTCAGCGGATGCTTGAGTTCGTGGGACATGACCGCAAAGAACTCATCCTTGAGGTAGTTGGTGTTGCGGGTTTCGGCCAGTTGTTGGCTCTGCTCTTCATGCTGGCGTTTGTGGCCGGTCAGGTCCCGGGCAATTTTCACGTAGCCTTGAAGATTGTCGCCGCTGAGCAGGGTCACTTCGCCACTGCAAAAGAACCGGCTACCGTCCTTGCGCAGGTGCCAGCGTTCATCGTCGCTGCGGCCATGGGTGCGCACCGACAGCAGTTCGTTTTCAGGCACTCCGGAGGCGCGATCCTCGGCCGAGAAAATGAAGTCGTAGTAAGCGCCTTCGGCTTCGCTCTTGCTGTAACCGAAGATCAATTCGGCGCCTTTGTTCCAGCTGGTGATGATGCCCTGTTCATTAAGGGTGATGATGGCGTAGTCGCGGGTGCTTTCGGCGACCAGGCGCATGCGTTCTTCGCCCAGGCGCAGTTCTTCTTCGGCCGCGCGACGTTTGGTGATGTCGATGAACGTCAGCACGGTGCCGTCGATGTGGTCTTCGCTGGAGCGGTACGGCAGCAGGCGGGCGATGTACCAGCGGTTGTCGGTGCTGCTGACTTCGCGCTCGATCATGTTCAGCGATTCGAACACCAGCGCCGCGTCACCGGCCAGGTTGTCGTAATGCAGGCGATGGGTGATGTCGAGCAAGGAGCGTCCGGTATCGACCGGCAACATATTGAAGAGGTCGGTGGCGCGCGGGGTGAACCATTTGATGCGCATGCTGCGGTCGACGAACACCGTGGCAATGTCGGTGGAGGCGATCAGGTTGGTCAGGTAATCGTTGATCTTGTCGGTTTCTTCAACCTTGGTTTTCAGTTCGTAGTTGACCGTCAGCAACTCCTCGTTGATCGACTGCAACTCTTCCTTGCTGGTCTCCAGTTCTTCAGTGGCCGAACGCAGTTCCTCGTTGATCGCCTGCATTTCTTCATTGGAAGCCTTGAGCTCTTCGCTGGAGATTTCCGACTGTTCGATGGTGTCCTGCAAGTGCAGCTTGGTGCGTTGCAGTTCGCGCTCCAGGTTGGACAGCACCTGGCTTTCGGTCTGGAGCACGGTGCTGGCCGCCAGCTCCGTAGGGTCGACCTCGACTTCCTCGAAAATCACCAGAATGTAGTCGCCGTCCGATTCTTCATCCTTATAGGGATGGGCGACCAGATCGATCAGGTAACGCCGGTCATCGCGCTTGATCGGCACTTCGCGGGACTTGACGGGCAGGCCGCTCTGTTGAACCTGGAACAGTGTGGTGCGGATTTCCAGGCGCAGTTCCGGAAGGATCAGCGTCAGCAAATTGCGCGACAACTCACCGCCGACATGGCGCAGGAAGCGCCCGGCACTTTCGCTCATATGCAGGATGTCGGCGTTGCCGTCGACGATTACGCTCGGCGGTGCGGATTGCTCGAGGGCGCGTTGATGAATGTCGGCGAAAGACAGTTTGCGTGGCGCGCTGCTTTGCGGCGCTTCGCGTGAAACATTACTGCGTACATAACCGCCGCGCGGCATGGTCGGGGTGCGCCGGCTGTTGGCGCCGGTCTTGGCGCGGAAAATCCGGTTGCGTTTATCCACCGGGGCGAACAGTTCGTGGCAGGCATCGGCGCTCTCGGACGAGCCGAGAAACAGGAAACCGCCGGGACGCAGGGCGAAGTGGAACATCTGCAGGATTTCGCGCTGCACCTCGCGATCCAGATAGATCAGCAGGTTGCGGCACACGATCAGGTCGATTTGCGAGAAGGGTGGATCGGACAGCAGGCTGTGTTTGGCGAACAGGACTTTTTCGCGCAGTTCCTTGCGAATCCGATAGTGGTCGTCTTCCTTGATGAAGTAGTGCCGCAGCCGCGCTGGCGGTACGTCGGTGATGATGGCTTGCGGATACAGGCCGGCCCGGCCGATGCTGATGGCGCGCTCGTCGATGTCGGTGGCAAACAGTTGCATCGACGCCGCGCTGGCGTCCAGTTGCAGCTGATCATTGAGCAGCATCGCCAGGCTGTAGGCTTCTTCGCCCGTTGAGCAGCCAGCCGACCAGACGCGGATTTCTTCTTTTTCTGGATGGGCCGACACGGCGGCGCTGACCAATTGCGGCAGGACATCCCGTTCCAGCGCTTCGAAGGCTTCACGGTCACGGAAGAAGTTGGTCACACCGATCAGCATGTCCCCCAGCAGCGCCTTGGTTTCTTCGGGGTTACTTTGCAGATAGTGGTAGTAGGCGCGCAGATCCGGCTGGGCGGTGACCTGCATCCGGCGCTCGATCCGGCGCAAGACGGTCGCCCGTTTGTAGTGCTTGAAATCATGGCCAGTGCCGGTGCGCAGCTGGATCAGGACGTCGTGCAACAGTTGCTCGGCCACTGCCGCTTCGCGTTCGGACACGGCGGCAATGGTTTGCAGTTCCCCGTCGTTGGCCGTGGGCAAGCTGATTTCCTGGGAGTTGCGCCACAGCTCCAGGAGCTTTTGCGGCATGTCGACCACTGGCAGTACCAGATCGACCATGTGGGTATCGATGGCCGCGCGGGGCATGCCGTCGAACTCGGCGTCTTCCGGCGCCTGGGCCAGTGTGATGCCGCCCTGTTCCTTGATACGCGACAAGCCGACCGCTCCATCCGAACCGGTGCCGGACAGCACGACACAGAAGGCACGCTCGCGGTGCACGTCGGCGAGGTTGCGGAAGAACAGGTCGATGGAGGCATGGCGACTTTCGCGCGAGTCAGGGGTGCTGACTTCGAGAAAACCGTCATTCATCGTCAACCGGTGCGCCGGTGAAATCACGTACACCCGGTTTTTTTCGATGGGCACCGATTCGAAGACCTGCAGAACCGGCATCCGGGTCGATTCCTGGATGATTTTGTCAGCGATGCTTTCATGATCCGGTGACAGATGAAGAATGATCACGAACGCCATGCCGTTGTCCTGGGGCATGTTTTCGAAGAACAGCCTGATCGCTTGCAGCCCACCCGCCGACGCGCCAATACCCACCACCGGGAAGTCCAGGGTGCTGGGGCTCCGGGCCTTTTGCTCGGGAGCCGTGGCCGAGTGCTTGGGTGTGGTGGTCATAACTTCTGCCTTTGCCGGCGACGAGTAAGCGTGCCTTGAATTCAAACGGGGTGAGGCGCACGTCAATGAACCAGAATAATCCCGTTTTTCAATAACACCTTCAAATATTTAGCTCGCTTTTGGGGCAGGGCATAAATTCATTGACAGCCAAATGCACAATTGCGCTTCCCTTGCTTCAAGGGAACGCCACTACTGGCCGATAACCTGAACGGTCTTCTTAAATTGCCTGGAAATCCTCGATGCTGTCGTATCACCAAAAGCGTTTTCTGATCGTCGATGATTTCTCGGATTTCCGCAGTTCCGTCCGGTCGATGCTGCGCGAGCTCGGCGTCAAGGATGTCGACACCGCCGATACCGGGGAGGCGGCACTGCGCATGTGTTCGCAGAAGGCCTACGATTTCATCCTGCAGGACTTCCACTTGGGAGACGGCAAGAAAAACGGTCAGCAGGTGCTTGAAGACCTGATGATCGAGAAGCTGATCAGCCATGAAGCGGTGTTCGTCATGGTGACCGCCGAGACGAGTCAGGCCATGGTGCTCAGCGCGCTGGAGCACGAGCCCGATGCTTACCTGACCAAACCCTTCAATCGTTCCGGTCTGGCCCAGCGCCTCGAACGGCTGGAGCAGCGCAAGACTTTGCTCAAGCCGATCCTGCAAGCCCTCGACCGGGGCAAGCCGGTGGAAGTGCTGAATGCCTGCATTGCGCTGTGCAAGCAAGACATTCGCTATTCGCCGTTGTGCCTGCGCTACCGCGCCGATGCCTTGCGCGACCTGAATCAGAACGAGGCGCTGGAGCGCCTCTACGACAGCATCATTGCTGATCGGCCGCTACCGTGGGCGTTTGCCGGGCTCGGCAAGCTGCTGTTCAAGCGCGGCCAGGTCAGTCAGGCCAAAGGCGTCTACGAAAAAGCCCTGAAAGTATTCCCGATGATGCCGGCCCTCTACGATGGCATGGCCGATGTGCTGGTCGCCGAAGGGGACACCAAGGCGGCCCAGCATGTGTTGGAAGAGGCGATTCGCTTGTCACCGCTGGCGGTGCGTCGCCAGGCGCTGCTGGGCAAGCTGGCCATGACCAACGAAGATTTTGAAACGGCCTCAAAAGCCTATCGCCAGGCCGTGTCCCAAGGTGCCCAGTCGCGTTTCAAGGATGCCGAAAGCAACCTCGGCCTGGCCCACGCCTTGATCAGCAAAGGCAGTGAAAAGGGCCTGGACACCCGGACCCGACTGGAAATCAACACGACATTGAGTGCGGTGGCCAAGGAAAATCCGAGCGACCCAGGGCTGCAGATTCGTGCGCGCCTGATGAAGGCCACCAGCCTGCTGCTCAACGATGCCGAGACCGCCGAGAAGCTCACCGAGCAAGCGATGATGCGCCTCGATGGCATGGAACAGTTCATGAGCGCCGAAGCGGCGCTGCTGGTCGCCAAGCAATTGCAGATGCTCGGTCAGGCCAGTGCTGGCGCCTCGATGCTGAAAAACTGCGCGGAAATCTACGGTGACGACCCTGCGGTGATGAAGGGCATCGCCAAGCTGACCGACGATCCGGCCATCCTCAATTCCGGCAACGCGGCGGCCGACCTCAACCGTCAGGGCGTGCGGGTGTACAAGACTGGCAATCTGGTGGAAGCCCGCGAGGTATTTCGCAAAGCATTGGCGCTGCAACCGAAGAACATCAGCATCGCCCTGAACCTGGCGCAGTCGCTGCTGCACGGCACCGACACCAGTGTGCCTTCGGCGGAACTGGAAGAGTGTCGGACCTGCCTGAAAATGGTCGGCCTGATGCCTGACACCGATGCGCGTTTTCCCCGTTATCAGAAACTGCGAAGCAAGGCGTTTGGCGAATGAACGACAACGATCAGGCACTCGATTTTTCCACGGTGATTGCCTCCACCGTGCACGACATGAAGAACTCCCTGGCCATGTTGATGCAGGCCCACAGCCAATGGCTGGCACGGCTGCCCGACGCGACGCGGCAGACCCCGGAGCAGGGCGTGATCGAGTTCGAGTTCGCCCACCTCAACGGCATGCTGGTGCAGTTGCTGGGGTTGTACAAACTCGGCGTCAACCAGATGCCGTTGCAGCCGGCTTACCATGAACTGGATGACTTCATCGAAGCGCAACTGGCCTGCCATCAGGACGTATTCGCCAGTCGCGGGATCATGGCGACCTACGAAGTGGACCCGTTGAGCCCGCTGGGTTTCTTCGATCGGGAGTTGATCGCTTCGGTGCTGGCCAACAGCATCAACAACGCCATTCGCTACGCCCGCCACGCGCTGTTGATCAGCGTCAGCGATGAAGCCGGGCAGTTGGTGCTGACCATCAACGACGATGGCGAGGGTTACCCGCCCGAGATGATCGAGCGCCAGGCCGATTACGTGCAGGGTATCAATCACAGCAGTGGCAGCACTGGGCTGGGCTTGTATTTTGCCGGGCGAATTGCAGCGCTGCACCAGCGCAATGGCGTCGGCGGACGCACCGAAATCAGCAACGGCGGCCCGCTGGGCGGCGGTGTGTTCAGCCTGTATTTGCCCTGATCGGTCTTTTTATTGGCGCCTGCTTGAAATTCTGAACAGCCGGAGCCTATTTTGTACGGGTCGCCGTTCGCGGCTCGCACAATAAAAAGGATGGCGTCATGACAACCGGTGGCCATGGTTCACTCGCGGAGCGATTGACGGGCATTGATGAGATCGAGTGTGTTACGCCGGACTTGAATGGCGTACCCCGCGGCAAGGTGATGACCGCCGAGGGCTTTCTCGAAGGGCGGCGTTTGCAGATGGCACGGGGTGTGCTGCTGCAATGCATCATGGGCGGATATCCGCCAGCCCGTTTTTACGGCAGCGACGATGGCGACCTGGCGCTGGTGCCCGACATGGCGCACATCCATCGCTTGCCCTGGAGCAAGCCGCCGCGCGCATTGGCCATTTGCGATGCCGACGAGCTGACCGGCGGACGTTCTAACCTGTCGACCCGCGGCCAATTGAAAGCGGTGATCGGCCGTTACGCGGCCCTCGGCCTGGCGCCAGTGGTGGCGACCGAGCTTGAATTTTTTGTCTTCGCACCGAACACCGACCCGACTCAACCCTTCCAGCCGCCGCTCGGCCTGGACGGTCGTCGCGAAGACGGTCAATCCGCGTTCAGCGTCAGTTCCAACAATGGCTTGCGCCCGTTCTTCACTGAAGTCTACGAAGGCATGGCGGCCCTGGGCTTGCCGCGCGATACCTTCATGCACGAAATGGGCGTCAGCCAATTCGAGATCAACCTGCTGCACGGCGACCCGCTGCTGCTGGCCGACCAGACTTTTTTATTCAAACATCTGCTCAAGGAAGTCGCGCTCAAGCATGGCCTGACCGTGGTCTGCATGGCCAAGCCGCTGGCGCACACGCCGGGCAGTTCGATGCATATTCACCAGAGCATCGTCGAGATCGGCACCGATCGAAACGTGTTCAGCGACAAGGCCGGCAAACCGACCGCGATGTTCCGCCATTTCATCGGCGGGCAGCAGGCCGGCATGGCGGATTTCACCGCGCTGTTCGCGCCGAACGTGAATTCCTATCAGCGCTTGTGCCATCCGTATGCATCGCCGAATAATGCCTGCTGGTCCCACGATAATCGTGCCGCGGGTTTGCGCATTCCGGCCAGTTCACCGGCCGCTCGTCGGGTCGAAAACCGCTTGCCAGGGGCCGACGCCAACCCTTATCTGGCGATTGCCGCGAGCCTGGCCGCGGGGTTGTATGGCATTGAACACCAGCTGGAACCGAGCGAGCCGATCCAGGGTGTGTTCGAGGTGCCGGACAATCTTTCGCTGCCGTGTACCTTGCATGCCGCCCTTGAGCGTCTGAAACGTAGCCAATTGGCGAAGGAACTGTTTGGCTCCGAGTTCATCGAAGGCTACATCGCGACGAAGACCCTGGAACTGACCAGCTTCTTTGATGAAATTACGCCCTGGGAACGCCGTGTTTTAGCAGCCCAGGCCTGACGCATCGTTTCTACGAGGCTATCTTTTCGGGTAGCCCGTTTCTCACTGCAAGGAGCCGCTCGGAACGCCGATGCGCCAAATCTGGAAACCCTTTCGAGCGCTTTATTTCGCTTCGCTGATGATGTTGATCGGCTCTGGCTTGCTGAGTACGTACCTGGGCTTGCGCCTGGCGGCGGATCACGTCGACAGTCTGTGGGTCGGTGCGTTAATGGCCGCCAACTATTTCGGCCTGGTGCTGGGCGGCAAGATCGGCCATCGGCTGATCGCGCGGGTCGGGCATATTCGAGCCTATTCGGCGTGCGCCGGGATTGTCGGCGCGGCCGTGCTGGGCCATGGCCTGGTCGACTGGTTGCCGGCATGGCTGTTCCTGCGGGTCATCGTCGGCCTTGGCATGATGTGTCAGTACATGGTCATCGAAAGCTGGCTTAACGAACAGGCCGAAGCCTCGCAGCGGGGCGCGGTGTTCAGCGGCTACATGATCGCCTCCTACCTGGGCCTGGTGCTGGGCCAGCTGATTCTGGTCATGCACCCGGCGCTGGGTCTGGAACTGTTGATGTTGGTCGCGCTGTGCTTTGCCTTGTGCCTGGTGCCGGTGGCGCTGACGCGGCGGATTCACCCCGCGCCGTTACATCCGGCGCCGATGGAGCCGCGCTTCTTCATCAAGCGCGTGCCGCAGTCGTTGAGTACGGTACTGGGAGCAGGGCTGATCATTGGTTCGTTCTATGGTTTGGCACCGTTGTATGCCTCTCAGCAAGGGCTGTCCACGGAGCAGGTCGGTCTGTTCATGGGTAGCTGCATCTTCGCCGGACTGTTGGTGCAGTGGCCGTTGGGCTGGCTGTCGGACCGTTATGACCGGGCCTTGTTGATCCGCTGTTTTGCGGTGGTCCTGGCCCTTACCGCGTTGCCGCTGGCAATCATGCAACAAGTACCGCTGGAGGTTTTGTTTGTTGCCGGGTTCTTCTGTTCGCTGGTGATGTTCTGCCTGTATCCGCTGGCAGTGGCGTTCTCCAATGACCACGTCGAGGGTGATCGGCGGGTGTCCCTGACGGCGATGTTGCTGGTGACCTACGGCGTGGGCGCGAGCATCGGGCCGTTGGTGGCCGGGGTGCTGATGAAGCTGTTCGGCAGCCAAATGCTGTATGCCTTCTTCAGTTTCTTCGCGCTGGTGCTGGTGTGGCGGATTCGCCCGAAAGCCGTCACCAACCTGCATCAGGTCGACGATGCTCCGCTGCACCACGTGGCTATGCCTGACAGCATGTCGAGTTCGCCGCTGGTGGCGTGTCTCGACCCGCGTGTCGATGAGCAGGTGGTGCAGGAACAGATGCAGAACCCGGTCAATCCTGAACCGGACCCGGAACCCGAAACCGAAACGGTGGCCGAAAGCGATCTGCCTCCGGACGATCCCGACACCGGTCGCGAGCAAAGTTTTACCGAGGCCAGGCCTTAAATCCCAGGCATAAAAAAACGGGCAGTCACCGCAAGGGACTGCCCGTTTTTTATTGCGGCGACGTATTACAGGTCGTCTTTGTCAAAGCGTCGCGCTTCGCGCTGAAGCTGATAGACGAACCGCTCGACTTGCCGCTGCACCAGGCCGCTCATGTTGTGAAAGCGGATGCCGGCGAACGTGGTGGAGATCTTTTCTTCGAAGTGCAGGTAGCGCAGTTCGACCGGCGCGGTCATTTTGCCAAAGGGCAGGGCGGCGGCGAAGCGGTCGTAGACCTGGCCGAGTTGCAGGCTGTCGGTGATGTCGCCTTCGAAGCGCAGCTTGCAGCCGGTGGCGGAGATGTCCAGCAGCTTGCCGCTGATCGGTGCCTTGAGCTTTTCACCGTCCAGGTCGACGCTGACCAGTTGCGCCAGTTTCAACGCTGCACGGAACGCATTGCGCCGCTGATGGTAAACCACCTCGGCGGGCAATGGGCCACGGTAGCAGCGGCTGCCACCGGACTCGTCGATGCTCAGCGGGCCGTTGCTTTCCCAGGCAATGCGCACGCCGTCGTGAAAGCCTTCGACCTTGAACGGTTCGCCGGCCAGCAGGAAGCGTTCACCGTCGCGTGGAATCATTTCGTCCAGGGCGATCGTCTTGCTTTCACGATCGATGTCCACCAGATAGCTCTGGAAGCGCTGGCTGCGCTCGTGGAACGTAATGATCAGCGGGTCATGGCTTTCTTGCAGCTGGCGAAGATTGCCGGAGATCTCCAGGGGCGTGCTGAGCACCTTGGGTGGCTGCGGAGCATCGTCCGCGTTTAAGGCATTGGACACGGTTCATCAATCTCCAGACAAAATTTGACTGCGGCTAGCCAGCATTTTGCCAGCATGTTTCGCGTCTTGATAGGGCGTGCGCATGTTGCCGGCTCAAGCCTGACTGAGTGGGCGCGGCTTCACAAGGGTGGAGAATGATCCGCTGGCATTGTAGAGGGCTGGCGGTTCACCGCCGGTGAGGATTTTCAGCTGAGTGGCCGTGGCGGCCTGTTGCATGATGATCGACTGGCCATTGTTGACGTTGGCGGCCTGGCATTGGGCCAGGAGGTCGGTCAGTACATCGCTTTGTGCGAGCAATTGGTCACCGATGCTCGACTGCTCGGCCAGTTGCTCAAGGCCCTTGCGCGTGGTCGGCAAGTTGAGGCTGGCGAGGATTTCACTGCGTTTGCGGCCATGCTGTTCGAGCAAGATGATCAGTGCCTGCTTCTGCGCCAGAATGTCTTCGAGCAGTTGCATGTCGCGACCATGCAAGGCGAGGGACTCGGTTTGCAGTAACTGCAGCAAGTGTTGGGCTGGAGCAAAGTCGTCGGTGATCAGTTGCAGCAAATTAGTGTCGTGCATGGCTGGCCTTGGGTTTTAAGCGTCCAAAAGCCTGGCGCAGACCGTGGTGGCCTAGCGCTGGGCTTCGAAGTTGAGCAGTTTGCTGGCTACGCGGTTGCTGTCGACTTTATAGCTGCCATCGGCAATCGCTGCTTTCAACTCGGCCACGCGGGCTTTGTCGACGGCAGGCTGATCGCGCAGCGAGTCAGTGACCTTCTGCAACTGTTGAGCCTCATTGCTGAGATGTACCGATTCCCCGCTTGTGACGGTGCTGGCCTGTTCGGCCGGGGTATTCAGCGGCGCGGATTTGCCGGCTTCGGCGGTTTCCTTGGCAACGCTGGTACGTGTACTGCCCGTCAGTGAAGAGGAACTGTTCAAACGGTTGAAATCGATGACCATGATAAAAAAACCTCTGGGTATTTGGACGCTTGCCATGTTTTCGGCCATACCCGGGAAAACTTTAGGCCCATTTATCAATGAGCTTGCGCGCGCCAGCGCTTGCCCTGCCTGGGGCACAGTTTAGGCAACAGTCGGGCGGTGCGCCATCTCTTCATGAGCGCGGGGCTCATGAGCATGGGAGCCGCGATCGAAGGTCGCTACATGGCCACTTCCACTTTGCCGGGCGCGATGACTTGCGCCTTGATGACCCGCTGCGAGTTGAGGTTTTTCACCCGGATCTGTTCGCGCAGGCCGCCATTGGACAGCGCTTCACCCGGCATGCGTACGCTGAGCGTACCACTGCGCGCGGTGATCACCACCTGGTCACCCTTGCTGATCACTTCGGCCTGTTCCATGTGCACCAGGGTGACCACCTGATCGGCGACCATTGGTCGGGTCAGTTTCTGCCCGATCGCCTGATCGACAGCGGTCAGGTAGCCCTGGCTGATCAAACTGATGTCGCGCTCCCGCAGGGTCACGTCTTCGGGCTCGATAATGCCGGTGCGCCGCAGGGGCCGGGTGGTCGTCACGATGTCGCGAAACAGGCGGACTTGAGCGGGCACGAAGACCGTCCAGGGCGATGCGCCCTCGCAGCGAACCTTGACGGTCACCCTGCCCAGCGGCTTGGCCGGACTCTCCAGGGTCGCTGTCAATTCCTTGTCGCACATGGGCATGCGCAGCCGTGGATCGAGCTGCTTGACCTCGATCTCGTAGCGGCCTTCCGTTTGACTGGTGGCCAGATAGTCCTCTACGGTGAATTCAAGAAAGCCCTGTGTGACGCCGATAAGCATGTCAGGCAAGGTAACCGCGTCAGCAAGGGCAGGGCTGCCAGCGTTGAACAGGCAAACAGCCGACAGCGCGCAAAGCAATTTGCGGAAGTTTGATGTCAGGCGTCGGAAAAATGTCGGTTCTGTGTTCATAAGAGTTAAAAAGCAAGCGCCGTGCCGTTTAGTGATGAATGCGCGTCGCAACACACTTAAGCGTTGGTGTAGGAGTCTGTGCATGGCTGGTGTAATGGATGCGGTAAACCAGCGCACGCAACTGGTTGGGCAGAATCGCCTTGAGCTGTTGTTGTTCCGTCTCGACGGTCAGCAGCTTTACGGGATCAACGTGTTCAAGGTTCGGGAAGTGCTGCAATGCCCCAAACTCACGCTGATGCCAAAATCCAGTCCTGTCGTGTGCGGTGTGGCGAATATCCGGGGGGCGACCATTCCGATTCTTGATCTGGCGATGGCGACCGGCTCCGGCGCCTTGAAGGACAAGAACAATCCCTTCGTGATCATCACGGAGTACAACACCAAGACCCAGGGTTTCCTGGTCCGCTCGGTGGAGCGCATCGTCAACATGAACTGGGAGGAGATCCATCCGCCACCCAAGGGCACGGGGCGCGATCATTACCTGACGGCTGTGACTCGGGTCGACAATCAGCTAGTCGAAATCATCGACGTCGAAAAAGTGCTGGCGGAAGTGGCGCCGACGCCGGAAGCGATTTCCGCCGGCGTGGTGGACGTCGAAACCCAGCACAAGGCGCTGTCCTTGCGCGTGCTGACGGTCGACGATTCGTCGGTGGCGCGCAAGCAGGTCACGCGTTGCCTGCAGACGGTCGGGGTCGAAGTGGTCGCGTTGAACGACGGCCGGCAAGCGCTGGAGTACCTGCGCAAACTGGTCGATGAGGGCAAGAAGCCGGAAGAAGAGTTCCTGATGATGATTTCCGACATCGAGATGCCGGAAATGGACGGGTACACCCTCACGGCCGAAATCCGCGCCGACCCGCGCATGCAAAAGCTTCATATCATCCTGCATACTTCGTTGTCGGGCGTATTCAATCAGGCGATGGTCAAGAAAGTCGGTGCCGATGACTTCCTGGCCAAGTTCCGTCCTGATGACCTGGCATCCCGGGTAGTCGACCGGATCAAAGCAGCAGACATCAGCTAGGGGCCTTTTGCCCTTGGCGGTCAACACGATTTAAGAGGCGGTATCTTTGTCTACGGGTAATTTGGATTTCGAACAGTTCCGGGTCTTCCTGGAAAAAGCCTGTGGCATTTTGCTCGGTGAAAACAAGCAGTACCTGGTCTCGAGCCGTCTCAACAAACTGATGGAACAGCAGGGCATCAAGTCCCTGGGTGAGTTGGTGCAGCGCATCCAGACCCAGCCGCGCAGCGGTTTGCGCGAGATGGTGGTGGATGCCATGACCACCAACGAAACTCTGTGGTTTCGTGACACCTATCCGTTTGAAGTCTTGAAGAACAAGGTGCTGCCCGAAGCGATCAAGGCGGCTCCCGGCCAGCGACTGCGGATCTGGTCGGCGGCGTGCTCGTCGGGTCAGGAACCGTATTCGCTGTCGATGTCGATCGACGAGTTCGAACGGGTCAACATGGGCCAGTTGAAGATGGGTGTGCAGATCGTTGCCACTGATCTGTCCGGCACCATGCTGAACAACTGCAAGACCGGCGAGTACGACAGCCTGGCCATCGGCCGCGGTCTGTCGCCCGAGCGCCTGCAACGTTACTTCGACCCGAAAGGGCCGGGACGCTGGGCAATCAAGGCGCCGATCAAGAGCCGGGTGGAGTTTCGCTCGTTCAATCTGCTGGACAGCTACGCGAGCCTCGGCAAGTTCGACATCGTGTTCTGCCGCAACGTGCTGATCTACTTCTCCGCCGAGGTGAAGAAAGACATCTTGCTGCGCATCCACGGCACGCTGAAGCGCGGCGGTTATCTGTTCCTCGGTGCTTCCGAGGCGCTGAACGGATTGCCGGACCATTACCAGATGGTCCAGTGCAGCCCGGGGATCATTTACCAGGCGAAGTGATTGGTTGGCGGCAACAAAAAACGGGAGTCCTCAGGGGCTCCCGTTTTTTTATGCCTGGTGATTTCTCAATACACCTTCATCCCCTGTGGGAGCGGGCTTGCCCGCGATGGCGGCGTATCAGTCGACATTATGCAACCTGTCACAACGCTATCGCGGGCAAGCCCGCTCCCACAGGGTCGGATGTTGTCCTTGCGAACGTGTATAAGCGGCAGAAAAGCGGCAGCCAGCGGAAATCGGTTGCCGCTTTTCTGGCATTGCCGCGTTGCCACTGCCCGCAAAGCCCCGGTTTACGGGTTTTTTTGAATTGGCACGACGCTTGCTAATGTCCATGTTACGAAAAATCAGGTCACCCGAAGGTTTCCCGACATGAGCATCAGCTTCGATAAAGCGCTCGGTATCCACGAACAAGCCCTGGGCTTCCGCGCCCAGCGTGCCGAAGTCCTGGCCAACAACATCGCCAACGCCGACACCCCGAACTACAAGGCTCGGGACCTGGACTTCTCGAAAGTGCTCGCCGAGCAGAGCGAGAAAGCCAAAAACGGCACGTTCGCCTTGAACATGACCAATAGTCGTCATATCGAAGCGCAAGGCCTGGGCAATGGCGACGAGTCGCTGCTGTACCGCACGCCGATGCAACCGTCGATCGACCAGAACACCGTGGACGCTCAGCTGGAACAGTCGAACTACGCGGAAAACGCGGTCAACTTCCAGGCCAGCTTCACCCTGCTCAACAGCAAATTCAAAGGGCTGGTGTCAGCCCTGCGTGGAGAGTAAGTCATGTCCCTGTCCAGCGTTTTCAACATTGCCGGTAGCGGCATGAGTGCCCAGACCACTCGCTTGAACACCGTTGCGTCGAACATCGCCAACGCCGAAACCGTTTCGTCGAGCATCGACCAGACCTACCGTGCGCGTCATCCGGTGTTTGCCACCATGTTCCAGGGCGGCCAGAGCGGCGGCAGCGATTCGTTGTTCCAGAACCAGGACGCGGCCGGTCAAGGCGTGCAAGTGCTGGGCGTGGTCGAAGACCAGAGCAACCTCGACGCGCGCTACGAACCGAACCATCCGGCCGCCGACGCCAAGGGTTACGTCTACTACCCGAACGTCAACGTGGTGGAAGAAATGGCCGACATGATTTCCGCGAGCCGTTCGTTCCAGACCAACGCCGAAATGATGAACACCGCCAAAACCATGATGCAAAAGGTCCTGACCCTCGGTCAGTGATAAGGGGCGACTCAGATGAGTGTTACCGATACGACCGGTGGTTTGAGCCTCAAGGACATCCTGGCCAACTCCTCGATCAAGACCAACACCAACAACGATAGCCTCGCGTCGGCCGCCGGCAGTGCCAGCGGCAAAAAGGCCTTGGGCAAAGACGCGTTCCTGCAATTGCTGGTGACGCAGCTGAAAAACCAGAACCCGCTGGAGCCGCAGGACAACGGTGCGTTCGTCGCGCAGTTGGCGCAGTTCAGCAGCCTGGAAGGGATCACCACGCTCAACGAGACCGTGTCCGGCATTGCCGGCAACTACAACTCGTCCCAGGCGTTGCAGGCTTCGTCACTGGTCGGCCGTTCGGTCATTGCACCGGGCGACAAGGCGGTGGTCGACACGACGAAGGGCCTGACCGGTTCGGTGGCGATACCGCAGTCGGTGGCGTCAGCCACCCTGACGATTTCCGACAAGGACGGCAAAACGGTCCGCACGATCAAGCTGGAAGACCAGAAAGCCGGTAATTCGAGCTTCACCTGGGACGGTAAGGACGATGCCGGCAACGTCCTCGCATCGGGTACTTACACGTTTGGGGCAACGACCACGATCGATGGTCAGGGGGCAGCGCTGGTCACCAATCTGCCGGCGACCGTCAACAGCGTGACCATCAGCCAGACCGGTGGTGAGTTGATGCTCAACCTGGCCGGGCTGGGAAGTGTCGCCCTGTCCAAAGTTCAAACCATTGGTATATAGAGCCGACTAACACGGCACAAAGGAGTGGAATATGTCTTTCAATATCGGCCTTAGCGGTCTCTATGCAGCCAACAAACAACTGGACGTGACCGGCAACAACATCGCCAACGTGGCGACCACCGGTTTCAAATCGTCCCGCGCAGAATTCGAAGACGTGTATTCGGCGACCAAGCTGGGTTCGGGCAGCAAGACCACCGGTAGTGGCGTGCGCCTGGCCAACGTTTCCCAGCAATTTACCCAAGGTGACATCAACAACACCGGTAACGTGCTGGACATGGGCATCAATGGCTCCGGCTTCTTCGTGCTGAACAACAACGGTTCGCTGTCCTACACCCGTGCCGGTACGTTCAAGGTCGACAAGGAAGGTTTCGTCACCAACACCGACGGGACCTCGCGCCTTCAGGGTTACGGTGTGGACGCCAACGGCAAGATCGTCAACGGTGTGCTGACCGACCTGCGCATTGACACCTCCAACCTGGCGCCGAAATCGACCGGCATCATTTCGTCGACGATCAACCTGAACTCCACTGAGAAAGTGATTGATCAGACCGTCCCCGCCAACAAGTTCGACCCGAGCAAAGTCGAGACGTACACCAAGCCGTTCAGCACGCCGGTGTATGACAGCCAAGGCAACAAGCACATCATGGACCAGTACATGGTCAAGACGGGCGCCAACACCTGGGATGTCTACACCCTGATTGACGGTCGTAACCCGGATGGCAGCCTGCCTGCCGCGCCGACGGCGCCGGTCCCTTCGACCATGACTTTCGATTCGACTGGCAAGCTGGTCCAGGTCAGCACTCCGGCCCCGCCAGGTGCGCCGGTCATCAGCAGTGACCTGAAGGTCACCACCTGGGTTCCGGGTTCCGTGACCAACGGCGTCTGGACCGCCAACGGTGCGAGCGCCAACCCTGCCGGCGTGACCATCTCGATGGCCAACACCACGCAATACAATGCCGACTCCGCGCGCTCGATTCCGGCGCAGGATGGCTACGCCACTGGCCAGATCACCAACCTGACCATCGACGGCAGCGGTGTGTTGCTGGCCAACTTCAGCAACAACCAGACCAAGCCTATTGGCCAGATTTCGTTGGCCAGCTTCACCAACGAACAAGGGTTGCAGCCCGTGGGCGGCACCAGCTGGAAAGAAACCTTCGCGTCGGGTATCCCGGGCTACGATGCACCGGAAACCGGCACCCTGGGTTCGATCGCTTCCAACTCCCTGGAAGAATCCAACGTCAACGTGACCAACGAACTGGTCGACCTGATCAAGGCCCAGAGCAACTACCAGGCGAACGCCAAGACCATCTCCACCCAGAGCACCATCATGCAGACCATCATTCAGATGACCTGATGCGGGTTGGCGGTCAGCGCTTCACCAAGAGCCCCTCGATCGAGGGGCTTTTTTTATGACTGGGATTTTTGTCAGGAACCAGGATTTTGTGTTGTCGGGGCGGGCCTCTTCGCGGGCAAGCCCGCTCCCACAGGATTTCGTGTTGTTCACAAAACTACTGAACGGCACAAAACCCTGTGGGAGCGGGCTTGCCCGCGAAAGCGTCAGACCGGCCACCACCTTCCCAGAGGCAAAAGAAAACCCCCGACAAGCCAGAGGCCTGTCGGGGGTTCTGTGTTACCGGCTCAGCTTATTGGCAAGCTTCGCAATCCGGCTCGTCGATGGCGCAAGCCTTTGGCACTGGAGCAGGACCGGCAGGTGCTGCCAGGACCGAATCTTCACCGTGGTTGCCGCCGCTGGAAACAGCGTTCAGCTTGCCGGTGTTGATGGTCGACTTCTCGGTGCTGGTCGCGGCCAGAGCACGGAGGTAGTAAGTGGTTTTCAGACCACGGTACCAGGCCATGCGGTAGGTCACGTCGAGCTTCTTGCCCGAGGCGCCAGCAATGTACAGGTTCAGCGATTGAGCCTGGTCGATCCACTTCTGACGACGGCTGGCCGCGTCAACGATCCACTTGGTGTCCACTTCGAACGCAGTCGCGTAGAGCTCTTTGAGTTCTTGCGGGATGCGCTCGATCTGCTGCACCGAACCGTCGTAGTACTTCAGGTCGTTGATCATGACCGAGTCCCACAGACCGCGAGCCTTGAGGTCGCGAACCAGGTACGGGTTGATCACGGTGAATTCGCCCGACAGGTTCGATTTCACATAGAGGTTCTGGTAGGTCGGTTCGATCGACTGCGAGACGCCCGTGATGTTGGCGATGGTCGCGGTCGGTGCGATGGCCATGATGTTGGAGTTACGAATGCCTTTCTGTACACGGGCGCGAACCGGTGCCCAGTCCAGGGATTCGTTCAGGTCAACGTCGATGTACTTCTGGCCACGTTGCTCGATCAGGATCTGTTGCGAATCCAGCGGCAGGATGCCTTTGGACCACAGCGAACCCTGGAACGTCTCGTAGGCACCGCGCTCGTCGGCCAGGTCGCAGGACGCCTGGATCGCGTAGTAGCTGACCGCTTCCATCGACTTGTCGGCGAACTCGACGGCAGCGTCGGAACCGTAAGGAATGTGCTGCAGGTACAAAGCGTCCTGGAAGCCCATGATGCCCAGACCGACCGGACGGTGCTTGAAGTTGGAGTTCTTCGCTTGCGGCACCGAGTAGTAGTTGATGTCGATCACGTTATCGAGCATGCGAACGGCGGTGTTCACGGTGCGTTCCAGCTTGGCGGTGTCCAGCTTGCCGTTGACGATGTGGTTCGGCAGGTTGATCGAGCCCAGATTGCAAACGGCGATCTCGTCCTTGTTGGTGTTCAAGGTGATCTCGGTGCACAGGTTCGAGCTGTGAACCACGCCGACGTGCTGCTGCGGGCTGCGCAGGTTGCACGGGTCTTTGAAGGTCAGCCAAGGGTGGCCGGTTTCAAACAGCATGGAGAGCATTTTGCGCCACAGGTCTTTGGCCTGAATGGTCTTGAACAGCTTGACCTTGCCCGGGTATTCGGTCAGGGCTTCGTAGTACTCGTAACGCTCTTCGAAGGCCTTGCCGGTCAGGTCGTGCAGGTCCGGCACTTCGGACGGCGAGAACAGGGTCCACTTGCCGTCATCGAAGACGCGCTTCATGAACAGGTCAGGGATCCAGTTGGCGGTGTTCATGTCGTGGGTACGACGACGATCATCACCGGTGTTCTTGCGCAGCTCGATGAACTCTTCAATGTCCATGTGCCAGGTTTCCAGGTAGGCACAGACAGCGCCTTTGCGCTTGCCACCCTGGTTAACGGCGACGGCGGTGTCGTTCACCACTTTCAGGAACGGTACAACGCCCTGGGATTTGCCGTTGGTGCCCTTGATGTACGAACCCAGCGCACGAACCGGTGTCCAGTCGTTGCCCAGGCCGCCCGCGAATTTCGACAACATGGCGTTGTCGTGGATCGCGTGGTAGATGCCCGACAGGTCATCCGGCACGGTGGTCAGGTAGCAGCTCGACAGTTGTGGACGCAGGGTGCCGGCGTTGAACAGGGTCGGGGTCGAGGACATGTAGTCGAAGGACGACAACAAGTTGTAGAACTCGATCGCACGGTCTTCCTTGTTCTTCTCTTCGATCGCCAGGCCCATGGCCACGCGCATGAAGAAGATCTGCGGCAGTTCGAAACGCACGCCATCCTTGTGGATGAAGTAACGGTCGTACAGGGTTTGCAGGCCCAGGTAGGTGAACTGCTGGTCGCGCTCGTGGTTGATTGCCTTACCGAGTTTTTCCAGGTCGAAGGTGGCCAGGATCGGGTTCAGCAGTTCGAATTCGATACCCTTGGCGATGTACGAAGGCAGGGCCTTGGCGTACAGGTCGACCATTTCGTGGTGAGTCGCGCTCTCGGCAACTTCCAGGAAGCTCAGGCCTTCGGCACGCAGGGTGTCCATCAGCAGGCGGGCGGTGACGAACGAGTAGTTCGGCTCACGCTCGACCAGCGTACGGGCGGTCATCACCAGGGCGGTGTTGACGTCGGTCAGGGCCACGCCGTCGTACAGGTTCTTCAGGGTTTCGCGCTGGATCAGGTCGCCGTCGACTTCTTCCAGGCCTTCGCACGCTTCGGTGACGATGGTGTTCAGGCGGCCCATGTCCAGCGGCGCAAAGCTGCCATCGGCACGAGTGATGCGGATCGACGGGTGAGCGTTGACCGCTTCTTCGGCCGGTGCGTGGGCAGCACGTTCTTTCGAACGGCCGTCACGGTAGATCACGTAGTCGCGGGCTACTTTCTGCTCGCCGGCACGCATCAGGGCCAGTTCGACCTGGTCCTGGATTTCTTCGATGTGGATGGTGCCGCCCGAAGGCATGCGACGCTTGAAGGTCGCGGTGACTTGTTCGGTCAGGCGCGCAACGGTGTCGTGGATTCGCGACGAAGCGGCAGCGGTGCCGCCTTCAACTGCGAGAAACGCTTTGGTGATCGCGACGGTGATTTTGTCATCGGTGTAAGGAACGACAGTGCCGTTACGCTTGATCACGCGCAGTTGGCCAGGCGCGGTGGCGGACAGATCCGAAGTCGAATCTGCGGCCTGCGGCAAGGTGCCCTGCGGGTTCTCGCGAGTTGTGTCGGTTTGCATGGGGGGTTGTCTCCACATTCTCTATGTTTGTTTGGGCACCATCTGGGTGCCCACCGTTCCGTCCTGAAGCACTACAACCGGCGAGGGGCCGGGCATACCAACTTCGGGACAGATCAGGAAGGGGCTATTGGGGCGCCGCTTCCATGCCGAAGTCTTTGGTCCCAGGCCTTGAACCTGAAACCGGAATCCTTTTGGGTGACAGTAATTGACTGCAACACCCGTACCGTTAACGCCGTTTTCGGCTCAAAAACAGTAGCCATCCGCACGCGCAGTTTGGTCTTTCGAAAATACGTTTGGTTCAACCGGAAAGAGGCAATAAAAGCGCTTGAAATCGGTATCCGGTTTGTGTTTGGTTTTTGGAGTAAAACCCTACATGTAGGGTTTTTTTGGCGCCGTGCTACAAGATAATGCGTTTTGGGGGGTGTTGCAACGTACTACCTGTGGATAAACCTGTGCGTAAATTGTGGGTGAAAGTCGGAATGCGCGTGTAAGCCGCGACGCTGCTGGACCGGACCGTTTTTCATCGATTTCAACGGAATAAAAACAGTCATTCGGATTTTTAAGGGCGCGAACCCTATCACAAAAAATCGGCTTGTCCGAACGCATTTAGCGGCTTGTGTTCTCGGCGAGCGGCGTTTATACAATCGCCTGATGCATACGCATTCTTATCCTCCCCAATCATTACAAAAAGACGGGTGGATCCTTCCTTATAAGTGTTGTTGGCAAGCAGAGGTCACCGTGGAGCAAGAAGCCTGGCAGGTATTGATTGTCGAGGACGACCAGCGTCTGGCCGAACTGACCCGCGATTACCTTGAAGCCAACGGTCTGCGCGTGTCGATCGAGGGCAATGGCGCTCTGGCCGCGGCGCGCATCATCAATGAGAAACCGGACCTGGTGATCCTCGACCTGATGCTCCCCGGCGAAGATGGCCTGAGCATTTGCCGCAAGGTGCGCGACAAATATGACGGACCGATCCTGATGCTCACCGCGCGCACCGACGACACCGATCAGATTCTTGGCCTGGACCTGGGCGCCGACGATTATGTGTGCAAACCGGTTCGCCCACGTCTGCTGCTGGCGCGCATCCAGGCCCTGCTGCGACGCAGTGAAGCACCTGAAGTGATCCCGGAAAAACAACGCCGCCTGCAGTTCGGCCCGCTGGTGGTGGACAACGCGTTGCGCGAAGCCTGGCTGCACGACAACGGCATCGAACTGACCAGCGCCGAGTTCGATTTGCTCTGGCTGTTGGTGGCGAACGCCGGGCGCATCCTCTCGCGGGAAGAAATCTTCACCGCGCTGCGCGGCATTGGCTACGACGGCCAGGACCGCTCCATCGACGTGCGCATCTCGCGTATTCGCCCCAAGATCGGCGATGACCCGGAGCATCCGCGGCTGATCAAGACCATCCGCAGCAAAGGTTATCTGTTCGTTCCCGAGGCCTGCGCAGACTTGTCCCCGTGAACTCGATCTTCCTGCGCATCTATGGCGGCATGTGCGCCGCGCTGATTCTGGTGGCGGTGCTCGGCGTGCTGGCGCTGCACCTGCTCAATCAGGTGCGTAGCGAGCAATACCGCGAACGCCTGGCCCACGGCACGTTCTCGCTGATGGCCGACAACCTGCAACCGATGAACGAAACCGAGCGCCACCGTGCCTTGCTGGTGTGGGAGCGGTTGCTCGGGATTCCCCTGGCGCTGAAAACCTTTGCCCAGACCGACCTCGACCTGACCCAGCGTACCCGCGTATTGCGCGGCCAGGCGCTGGTGGAGCAGACCGGCCCGCATGCGGCGAGGGTTTATCGACTGGTCAGCGACAAGGAACAACTGGTGATCACCGGCGAAGTCCAGCAGATCAGTGAACAACTGGCGCGCGCGACGATTTATTTGCTGGCGGATGAGTTGGTGCGCGTCCCGGTGGCTGAGCAACCCAAGCGCCTGGCGCAGATAAAAGAAGAGAAGGGCTTCGGCTTCGATCTGCGACTGGTTTCGGTCGACGAGGCCGACATGGACGAGGATCAGAGCCGTCGAGTGTCCGAGGGCGACACGGTGATGGCGCTGGGCAAGGGCGGCGATTCGATCCGGGTGTTTGCCGGCATGGTCGGTACGCCGTGGGTGCTGGAAATCGGGCCGCTGTATCAAATGAACCCTTACCCACCGGAGTGGCTGGTGCTGATTGCGGCCCTCGGTTTGAGCCTGATCGGTTTGATCGTTTACCTGTTGGTGCGGCAACTGGAGCGCCGTTTGCGTGGCCTCGAAGCCGCCGCCACGCGCATCGCCAAGGGCAGCCTGGAAACCCGTGTGCCGGCGCGCGGCGCGGACTCGGTGGGGCGGCTGGCCTCGGCGTTCAACCGCATGGCCGAGCACTTGCAGCAGCTGCTGGCGATCCAGCGTGAACTGGTGCGCGCCGTGTCTCACGAACTGCGAACCCCGGTGGCGCGCCTGCGGTTTGGTCTGGAGATGATCGGCTCGGCCACCACGCCTCAGGCCCTGCAGAAATACTGCGAAGGCATGGACCACGACATCGAGGACCTCGATAGGCTGGTGGACGAGATGCTCACCTATGCGCGACTGGAGCAAGGCTCGCCGGCGCTGAATTTCCAGCGGATCGATCTGGATGCGCTGGTCAATCAAGTGATCGAAGAGTTGGCGCCGCTACGGGCCGAGGTCACGGTGCAGCGCGGTTTGTGCCTGTCGGCCGCCGATTGCGACGACGCCTGGGTCGAGGCCGAGCCGCGCTACCTGCACCGGGCGTTACAGAATCTGGTGAGCAACGCCATGCGCCACGCCTCATCGAAGGTGACGGTCAGTTATCAGGTGGGGCAGCAGCGCTGTCGGGTGGATGTCGAGGATGACGGACCCGGCGTGCCGGAAACGGCGTGGGAGAAGATCTTCACCCCGTTCCTGCGCCTCGACGACAGCCGCACCCGCGCCTCGGGTGGGCATGGGTTGGGGTTGTCGATTGTGCGGCGGATCATCCATTGGCATGACGGGCGCGCGCTGATCAGCAAGAGCAAGAGCCTGGGCGGGGCGTGTTTCAGTTTGAGCTGGCCGAGGAACCAGGAGAAACGGTGAGATTTTGTAGTGCCTTTGATGGCCTCATCGCGGGCAAGCCCGCTCCCACAGTTTTTGTGTACAACACGGAACCTGTGGGAGCGGGCTTGCCCGCGATGGGGTCATTACAAACGCCGAAAATCCTCAGGCCTTGATACTGACCAGGCTCAACAACTGCCCATCCATCACGGCAAACTGCGCCTCCAGCTCCGTCCCGTTTCGCCATTCACTGGACAGGTCGGTCAGCAACCGTAGCCGTACTTCACCGTGCTCGGTCCACTCCAGCACTTCGGCGTGTTCAAAATAAAAGCGCTGCTGAACGATCGGGTAGAGCGCCTTGAACAGGCTCTCCTTCACCGAAAACGTCAGGGTCACCAGCATTGCCAGTTGATCGCGCCGGCCGGCGGCCATGCGCTGCAATTCAGGCCCGGTGAGAATTTCTCCGGCCAGGCGTTCGGCCCGTTCCACGTTGAGCAGGTTTTCCAAATCCATGCCCAAGCCGCGCCAGTGGCTTTTATTCGCGACGATCGCTGCCGCCCGGCCGGTGCTGTGGGTGATCGAACCGGTGATATGGCTGGGCCACATCGGCGCACGGTCTTCGCCAATCGCCGGGATGAAACTCAACCCTTCCAGCTGCTGCAACGCCGCCCGGGCACAGATCCGTCCAGCGAGAAATTCCGCCTGGCGCTTGGCGACCGAGCGCTGGATGCTCGCGGGTGGCTCGATGGCGCTGCGTTGAAAGTCATCGCTGGCCAGCTGCGAGGTATCGAAGTGAGTACTCAGCAACACCGTATCGGCCAGCACAAACGGCAGCGGCCAATGGGCATCGAGTGGGGTGCAGCAGACGGGTAGGGCGGGGACGGGATTCATGTTGGGCATTTTGCCGGGTTGCCACGTGTGAGGGTAGTGGCAGGTGGACCGAGTTATCGTTCTTCGCGGGCAAGCCTCGCTCCTACAGGATTTTTGTAGGAGCGAGGCTTGCCCGCGAAGGCCGTCACTCGGTCCGGAGCCTTAACCGAATATCTTCTTGAAAAACGCCTGCATGTCCGCCCACGACTTGTCATCCGCCGCTTTGTTGTAACCAATGTCCGGCCCGGCGTGATCGCCATGGCTCAGGCGGTCGGCATCAGGATTACTGAAGCCATGCTTGGCGCCCTCAAGGCTGACGAACTGGTAGTCGGCCCCGGCCTTGTCCATCTCGGACTTGAACGCCGCCACATTATCCGAAGTGATCATGCTGTCCAGCGCACCATGCTCGACGAGGATTTTGGCTTTCACACTGCCCGGTGTTGTCGGCGTTTTGGTCGCCAGCGCACCGTGAAAACTCACCACGCCCGCCAACGGCACGCCCTGACGCGCCGCATTCAGCACCACTCCGCCGCCGAAGCAATAACCAATGGCCGCGAGTTTATTCGGATCGGTTTGCGCCTGTTTCTTCAACAGGTCGAGCCCTGCCTGGAACCGCGCACTGGAGGCTGTGCTGTCTTTCAACGCCGCTTGCATGAACGCCATGGCGTCTTTTGGGTGTTCGGTGTTCTTGCCGTCGCCATACATATCGATGGCCAGCGCGCTGTAGCCCAGACCGGCGAGGTCACGGGCGCGGCGCTTGGTGTAGTCGTTGAGCCCCCACCATTCATGCACCACCACCACACCGGGGCGTTGGCCTTTGATGGCGTCGTCGTAGGCGTAATAGCCGATCAGCTGGGTGCCATCGGCACTTTGGTAGGGAATTTCCTGAGTCTTGATGGCGGCCTGGGTCAGCCCGCTCAGGGTCAGTAACAGGACAGCGAGAAACACGCGCATGGAAGAATCTCCTGATCAAAGTCGTTAAACCCGCCGAGTCGATTTGATTCAGCTCCGGTTCAGAGTGCGTTCAGGGGGAGTTCAGGGCCGGGTGCGTAACCTTGCCCCGTACCCAAAAAGCACATAACGCATAAGGAAACTCCCCTATGACTGGTTTCAAAAAACTGCTTCTGGCGTTCACCGTCCTGGGCGCCAGCACTGCTGCGTTCGCCTCTGACGACAACTTTGCCAGCCTTACTTTTGGACAGACCAGCGACAAAGTCAAAAAGTCCCACGCGCTGAACGACAACCTCAACAGCCCGAACGCCGACGGCGTGATCGGCAAGGACAACACCTGGGGTGTACGTCTGGGCCAGCAAAACAGCCAAGGCCGCTACTACGCCACTTACGACAATGTGTCGGGCTCGCACAATGGCATTAAACTGCGTCAGGAAAACCTCCTGGGCAGCTACGATCTGTTCTACCCGGTGGGCGGCAGTACCCAACTGTTTGGCGGCGCCACGGCCGGGTTGACCAAACTGACCCAGGATTCCCCAGGCTTCAGCCGCGACAGCGACATCGGTTACGCCGTCGGTGGCCAGTTGGGTGTCCTGCAACAGGTTTCGCAAAACACCTCGGTTGAACTGGGTTACCGTTACCTGCGCAGCAACGCCAGCACCGAGATGAGCGAGCGCGGCGGCGGCAAACAGGGTTCGCTGGACCTGACCAGCAGCGCCCAGACGTACCTGTCCGCCAACTACGCTTTCTGACATGGGCATGTGCCAATGCTAAATGAACCCTGTGGGAGCGAGCAGGCTCGCTCCCACAGGTTCCGTGTCATTGACCGTTGCCCTGTCAGCCATTTGGACAAGTGTGTGCTGCTGGAGATCATGATTTTGCCCTGGAGAGCGTTATGAAGCTGCTGGTCGTCGAAGATGAAGCGCTGTTGCGCCATCACCTGCAAACCCGCCTGACGGACAGCGGCCACGTGGTCGAGTCCGTGGCCAACGCCGAAGAGGCGTTGTACCAGACCGAGCAGTACAACCATGACCTGGCGGTGATCGACCTCGGTTTGCCGGGGATGGGCGGGCTCGACCTGATCCGTCAGCTGCGCGCGCGGGGCAAGACCTTTCCGATCCTGATCCTCACCGCGCGCGGCAACTGGCAGGACAAGGTCGAAGGCCTCGCCGCCGGTGCCGACGACTACGTGGTCAAGCCGTTCCAGTTCGAAGAGCTGGACGCGCGGCTGAACGCGCTGCTGCGACGCTCCAGTGGTTTCACCCAGTCGACGATAGTCGCCGGGCCGCTATTGCTGGATCTCAATCGCAAACAGGCATCGCTCGATGAACAACCGCTGGCGCTGACCGCGTACGAGTACCGGATCCTCGAGTACCTGATGCGCCATCACCAGCAAGTGGTGGCCAAGGACCGTTTGATGGAACAGCTCTACCCGGACGATGACGAGCGCGATCCGAATGTGATCGAAGTGCTGGTCGGTCGCCTGCGCCGCAAACTCGAGGGTCAGAATGGTTTTAAACCGATCGACACCGTGCGCGGCCTCGGCTACCTGTTCAATGAGCGCTGCACTTGATTCGCTCGCTTCGCGTCCGGTTGATGCTCGCCGCCACGATCCTGGCGGTGTTGTTCATGCTGGCCTTGCTGCCAGCGATGCAGGGCGCGTTCAGCCTGGCGTTGCAGGATTCCATCGAGCAACGCCTGGCGTCGGACGTCACCACGCTGATCTCTGCCGCCCGGGTGGATGGCAACCGCTTGCAGATGCCGGCGCAATTGCCCGATGAGCGCTTCAACCTCACCGATAGCCGTTTGCTCGGCTACATCTACGACCGTGAAGGCCACCTGGTCTGGCGCTCGAAGGGCACCCAGGAAGAGCACATCAACTACAAGCCGCGTTACGACGGACGCGGCAACGAGTTCGCACGGATCAGCGAAGCCAACGGTCAGGAATTCTTCGTCTATGACGTCGAGGTCAAACTGCTGGGCGGCAAAAGCGCGGCGTTCAGCATCGTCGCGCTGCAACCGGTGCGTGAGTACGAAACCACCCTCGAAGGCCTGCGCGAAAATCTCTACCTGGGCTTCGGCGCCGCGTTGCTGGTGCTGCTCGCGTTGCTGTGGATCGGTCTGACCTGGGGCTTGCAGGCATTGCGCCGGCTGAGTCAGGAACTCGACGAGATCGAAAGCGGCACCCGCGAAAGCCTCAGCGAACAACACCCGCGCGAGCTGCTGCGCCTGACCGGTTCCCTCAACCGTTTGCTGCACAGCGAGCGTGAACAGCGCAGCCGTTACCGTGACTCCCTCGACGACCTGGCCCACAGCCTGAAAACCCCGCTGGCGGTGTTGCAGGGCGTCAGCGAGGACTTGGCCCAGCGCCCGGCGGATCGCGATCAGGCTTGGGTGCTGCAAACCCAGATCGAGCGCATGAGCCAACAGATCAGCTATCAATTGCAGCGCGCCAGCCTGCGCAAAAGCGGTCTGGTACGCCATCAGGTGCGCCTGCGCCCAGTGCTGCAAAGCCTGTGCGACACGCTGGACAAGGTCTACCGCGACAAGCGCGTGCGGGTCGCCTTCGATCTGCCTGAGCAGTGTTATGTGCCGATCGAGCAGGGCGCGTTGCTGGAGATGATGGGCAACTTGCTGGAAAACGCCTATCGCCTGTGCCTCGGCGAAGTGCGCATCAGCGTGCGCGAGAGCCTGAGCGGGATCGAGTTGTGCGTCGAGGACGATGGGCCCGGCGTACCACCGGACCAGCGTGCGCGGATTTTGCAGCGCGGGGAACGGCTGGACCGCCAGCATCCGGGGCAGGGGATTGGGTTGGCGGTGGTCAAGGACATTATCGAGAGCTACAGCGCCAAACTGACACTGGGGGATTCACCCATGGGCGGGGCGGCGTTCCGGATTCATTTTCCTGCGGTTTGAACCAGGGTTTTCTTGTGTTCTTTCGGGCCTCATCGCGAGCAGGCTCGCTCCCACATTGGATGTGCGGTGAACAGAAAATGTGTTGTCGACACAGATCAACTGTGGGAGCGAGCCTGCTCGCGATGAGGCCGGGTCATTCAACCCAAAACCTGAACAATGGCGTCAAAGCTCCTGCGCCCGATAAGCCCCAGGCGTCAACCCGGTCCACTTTTTGAACGCCCGGTGAAACGCCGAAGGCTCGGAAAACCCCAGCTGCTCGGCGATCTGTTGCAACGACAGGTCCGCGCGGCTCAGGTGATAAATCGCGATGTCGCGGCGTAACTGATCCTTCAACTCCTGAAAACTCGAACCCTCTTCACGCAGATGCCGGCGCAAGGTCTGCGGGCTGATGTGCAGGTGCGCGGCCACCGCTTCCAGGTCTGGCCAGCGTGAACTGTCGCGGCTGAGCAAACGCCGCAGCTGACTGCTCAAACTGTCGCCATCGTCCGGGCGCGACAACAGGTCGGCGGGGGAATGTTCGAGAAAATGCTTGAGCGTCCGTTCGTCCTGCAACAGCGGCATGTTCAGGTAGCGACTGTGAAACAGCAGGCTGCTGTGTGCCGTGGAAAACTCCATGGGGCAGGGAAACAGCAAATCGTATTCAGCGCCATGCTCAGGTTTCGGATAACTGAACGTCACTTGCTCCAGACGAATGCGCTGGCCAATCAGCCAACTGCCGAGTCGATGCCAGACCATCAACTGGCTTTCGGAGAGGAAATGGTCCGGGTCGTGGAAGGTCGAATCATCCAGGCTCAAGCGGACCATTTCGCCCTCGCGGGTCAGGGTTAGGCGCGGACCCTCGGGGAAAAGGCTATAAAACAATAAGCCGCGATGGAGTGCTTTCTCCAGCGTGCGGCAATGAATCACCGCGTGGCACATCATGGCGAAGGTGCCGGTTTTGCTCGGTGCAGGCCCGAAGCCAAGGTATTCGTCGTCGAGTGCCTGCCACAATCCCTGGATCAACCGAGTGAACTGTTCCGGCGCAATACGCGCACGTGGCTCGTCAAGCAACTCGGGGCTGATCCCCAATTGCTGCAGCAGGTTTGAACAGTCGTAACCCAGCCGACGCGCGCCGCCGAGTGCGGCACGGGCGAAATGACTGGCGATGGTGCGTTCTCTCATGCAAGGCAAGTCCGGCCATTGAGCGACGGATGGTAGCCGGGGAGCCTGGCGACTAACAAGGCGGATATCCGCCAAATTGCAGGATGCGATTTGGCGGATGGGCGGAAATCCGCCACTTGCTGTCGCCGCTCGGTGACGACAAAAAAGCTGTAACCCTTGATGTCAAAAGGCTCGCAGGCGATTTGGCGAAGGTGGCACGGGCCTTGCGATACAACGAGCAGATGCCTGCCGTTGCGCAGCTCGACAAAACAAATCCCTCCAGTGCAGGAGGGTTCGCAATCGAAGTGTTCAGGGCAACAGGTGGATGTTGTCACCGGGCACTCTTGAGGAACTTTGCAATGACGACTCGTCAGCCACTGTACAAATCCCTGTATTTTCAGGTGATCGTTGCTATCGCCATCGGCATCCTGCTCGGTCACTTCTACCCGCAGACCGGTGTGGCCCTCAAGCCGCTGGGTGACGGGTTCATCAAACTGATCAAAATGATCATTGCCCCGATCATCTTCTGCACCGTCGTCAGCGGTATCGCGGGCATGCAGAACATGAAGTCGGTCGGCAAGACTGGCGGTTACGCGCTGCTGTACTTCGAAATCGTTTCGACCATCGCGTTGCTGGTCGGTCTGGTGGTGGTCAACATCGTGCAGCCGGGTGCCGGCATGCACATCGACGTGACCACGCTGGATGCCTCCAAAGTCGCTCAGTATGTCGCAGCCGGTGCTGATCAAAGCGTCGTTGGCTTCCTGCTCAACGTGATCCCGTCGACCATCGTCGGTGCGTTCGCCACGGGCGATATCCTGCAAGTGCTGATGTTCTCGGTGATCTTCGGTTTCGCCCTGCATCGCCTGGGTGCCTACGGCAAGCCGATCCTCGACTTCATCGATCGCTTTGCCCACGTGATGTTCAACATCATCAACATGATCATGAAGCTCGCGCCAGTGGGTGCCTTCGGTGCCATGGCGTTCACCATCGGTGCCTACGGTGTCGGTTCGCTGGTGCAACTGGGCCAGCTGATGGCCTGCTTCTACATCACGTGCCTGCTGTTCATCCTGATCGTGCTGGGCGGTATCGCTCGCGCTCACGGTTTCAGCGTATTGAAAGTGATCCGTTACATCCGTGAAGAGCTGCTGATCGTGCTGGGTACTTCCTCCTCGGAGTCGGTACTGCCACGCATGCTGATCAAAATGGAGCGTCTGGGCGCGCAGAAATCTGTCGTTGGCCTGGTGATTCCGACCGGTTACTCGTTCAACCTCGACGGTACCGCGATCTACCTGACCATGGCGGCAGTGTTCATTGCTCAGGCAACCGACACCCACATGGACATCACTCACCAGATCACCCTGCTGGTGGTGTTGCTGCTGTCCTCGAAAGGCGCTGCTGGCGTGACCGGTAGCGGCTTCATCGTGCTGGCCGCCACCCTGTCCGCTGTCGGCCACCTGCCGGTTGCCGGTCTGGCGCTGATCCTCGGCATCGACCGCTTCATGTCCGAAGCCCGTGCCCTGACCAACCTGGTCGGCAACGCTGTGGCGACCCTGGTCGTGGCCAAGTGGGTCAAGGAGCTGGATGTAGACGTGATGCACGCCGAGCTGGCGTCTGGCGGTCGTGGTATCGCTGAGGAGCGTGCGGAAGACGACTTGGGCGTGGCCGAAGGCCCAACCCCGCAGAACGTCAAGTAAGCTTCGTTGTCATGAAAAACCCGCTTCGGCGGGTTTTTTAATGCCCGGGATTTGAGCGCAACGGTCAGCGCATCTGGTGCATAAGGTGATTGCCGCAAGGCCAATGCCTGCCTAGGCTGGGGACATCGATTAAGGAGAACGCTCATGCTCGGTCCACTGGCATCACTCAAGGTTCTGGATTTCTCGACATTGCTGCCGGGGCCGTTCGCCTCGTTGTTGCTGGCGGACATGGGGGCCGAGGTGCTGCGCATCGAATCGCCCAGCCGCATGGACCTGCTGCGGGTGCTGCCGCCGCACGACCGGGGCGTCTCCGCCAGCCATGCCTACCTCAATCGCAACAAACGCAGCCTGGCCCTGGACCTCAAGCAACCGGCGGCCCTGGACGTGGTCAAGCAACTGCTCAAGGACTACGACATCGTGCTGGAGCAATTCCGTCCCGGCGTGATGGAGCGACTGGGCCTGGGTTATGAAGCGTTGAAGGCGATCAATCCGAAACTGATCTATGTGTCGATCACCGGTTACGGCCAGACCGGCCCGTACAAGGACCGCGCCGGTCACGACATCAATTACCTGGCGCTGGCAGGACTGTCGAGTTACACCGGCCGCGCCGACAGCGGGCCGTTGCCGTTGGGCATGCAGGTGGCGGATATCGCCGGTGGTTCGTTGCACGGGGTGATCGGCCTGTTGGCGGCGGTCATCGCCCGACAGCAGACCGGGCAGGGGCAACATCTGGACGTGAGCATGACCGACTGCGCCTTTAGCCTGAACGCAATGGCCGGTGCCGGGTACCTGGCGTGTGGCGAGGAGCCGGGCCGGGAGGAACAGATGCTCAATGGCGGCAGTTTCTACGACTACTACCGTTCGCGGGACGGGCGTTGGTTGTCGGTGGGCAGTCTGGAGCCGGTATTCATGCAACAACTGTGTACGGCGCTGGGACGTCCGGAACTGGCGGCCAAGGGCCTCTCACCGAAACCCGCCGAGCAACAGGCGCTGAAGAATGAGTTGAAGGCTGAATTCGAGAAGCATGACTTTACTGACCTGTGCGAGCTGTTTGCCGGGGTCGATGCGTGCGTGGAGCCGGTGTTGAGTGTGAGCGAAGCGGTGCGGCATCCGCAGCTACGGGCGCGGGAGCTGGTGACCGAAGTCCCGCGGGGGGATGGGACGCATCAGGCACAGATGGCGTGTCCGTTGAAGTTTTCAGACGGGTTGCCTGAGCCTAAACACATGGGTGCGGCGCTGGGGCAGCACACGGATCAGGTGTTGGGGGAGTTGGGGTTGAGTGTTGAGCGAATTGATGAGCTGCGGCGTGCTAAGGTGATTCTTTAGCGTCTGTCAGGCCTCATCGCCAGCAGGCTGGCTCCCACAATGGATCTATGGCGGACGGATGATCCCCTGTGGGAGCCAGCCTGCTGGCGATGAGGCCTGCGCTGGCACCAAAAAAACCACTACTCGACCCGCATCTCCCCACTAAACACCAATGTACTGCGACACCGTCGGCACAAATACCGCCGTCCCTGCCGCACCAGGCTATGGCGCTGGGCCGAGAACGGGAAATCGCTGTCGGCACACGGGCATTTGTAGATGTAGCGGGTCACGCTGCGACGCTTGACGTCGTAGGTGTGGCAACGATTGGGCGGCAGTTCGTACACGCCGCGCATGATCAGTTGCCACTCTTCACCGTGGGGCTGGATACGATCGCCAAACAGTTGATGGGCGATCAGGTGCGCGACCTCGTGGGCCACGGTTTGCTTGAGGAAGTCCTCGGCGTTTTCCCGGTACAGCTGCGGGTTGAAGCGCAACAGGTTCTCGTGCAAATGCGCGACACCGGCTTTTTGCCCGCGCAGCTTGAGGCTCACCACGGGGCGTTTGAAAGGTCGTTTGAAAAAGGATTCAGCTTGTTGGAAACAGTCTTCGACGCGGGTATTGAGTTGCTCGGGCATGCTTGATGGATCTCCAGAGACGTCGAGTATGCCGCAACCCTCGGGACTTGCGAATCGCCTGGGCGCCGAATGGTCGTCGCCCTTGCATTAGAAGGCCGCCTTGCGGCGGCCTGTGTTGGCAGATCTAGTTTTTGGGTGGAGTGTTGCTAATTAGTGTAGACCGGCCCCACGCCGAGTCCCCAGACAATGACCGTGAACGCCATGATGGCGACCAGCACCACCAAACCTACGGCCAGTACCGAACTTGAAAACAGGAATCCCTCGTCAGATGGAATGTTCATGAACGTCGGTAGCCCCACGTACAACAGGTAGACCGTGTAGCAAATGGCTGCGGTGCCGACGATCATTCCGAGCCACATATGGGGGTACAGCGCCGCCAGACCGCCAATGAACAGCGGAGTCGCGGTGTAGGTCGCAAAGGCTACGCAGCGTGCCAGACTCGGGTTAGCGTCATAAGTGCGGGCCATCCAGTGGATGAACGCGCCCATGACGGCAACACCGCCGAGCATCGCCAGGTACGACATGATCGTCATCCATAGCGCACTTTCCTGGGTCAGCATCACCGGCGCTCGATTGCCGATGACCCAGCCGACCTGCGTGGTGCCGATAAACGCCGACACTGCGGGGATCGCCGCCAGAATCAGAGTGTGTGTGAGGTACATGTGGCTGATGCTTTCCTCCTGGTCGCCACGGATTTCTCGCCATTCTTGATCAGGGTGGGTGAAGAGCCCCACTACGTGATGGATCATGCCAGTCACTCCTCTTGTTTTTACCGTCGCCCCCCAGTGGAGCGCCTACAGGCCAAATTGGCCAAGTAAGGAAAGGTCTGGATCTGTGTGTGACCTTATGTCGCAGTATAGAAAGGTCTGAACGACGCAGGTTGCAGCGCTTTAGAGCAAATCGCGCTGTAAACCCTTCTGTTAATCGCCGCAGGGTCTGTCATCCATGATCCGGTGTGGAGCACTTCGCCCACGAAGCGTTTTTGCGTAAAATGCCGGCCTTTCGTCACACCTCACGGATTTCGCGTCATGGGCACTCTTACGGTCAACCAGAACAAACTGCAAAAGCGTCTGCGCCGCCAGGCCGGCGAGGCTGTTGCCGATTTCAACATGATTGAAGACGGCGACAAGGTCATGGTCTGCCTGTCCGGTGGCAAAGACAGCTACACGATGCTCGATGTGCTGATGCATTTGCAGAAGGTTGCCCCGATCAAGTTCGAGATCGTGGCCGTGAACATGGACCAGAAGCAGCCCGGTTTCCCCGAAGAGGTGCTGCCGGCCTATCTGAAAACCCTGGGCATCGAGTACCACATCGTCGAGAAAGACACCTATTCGGTGGTCAAGGAGCTGATTCCGGAGGGCAAAACCACGTGTTCACTGTGCTCGCGCTTGCGTCGCGGCACGCTCTACACCTTTGCCGACGAAATCGGCGCGACCAAGATGGCCCTCGGTCATCACCGCGACGACATCGTCGAGACGTTCTTCCTGAACATGTTCTTCAACGGTTCGCTCAAGGCCATGCCGCCGAAGCTACGCGCCGACGATGGCCGCAACGTGGTGATCCGCCCGCTGGCCTACTGCAACGAAAAAGACATCCAGGCCTACTCGGACTTCAAGCAATTCCCGATCATCCCGTGCAACCTCTGTGGTTCGCAGGAAAACCTGCAACGCCAGGTGGTCAAGGACATGCTGCAGGACTGGGAACGCAAAACCCCTGGGCGCACCGAGAGCATTTTCCGCAGCTTGCAGAATGTCATCCCGTCGCAGCTGGCGGACCGTAACCTGTTCGACTTCACCAATCTGCGTATCGACGAAACCGCCGCGTCGCGGTTCGTCAATATCGTCAATCTCTAAACACAATCACTGTGGGAGCCAGCCTGCTGGCGATGGCGGTGGGTCAGACACATCATTGTTGACTGACCCGCCGCCATCGCCAGCAGGCTGGCTCCCACATGGGTCTATTCACTGACTCCTCAGGAGAGGGCATGCGCGATTACAAGTGGCTGCACGAATACTGTCTGAACCGCTTCGGTTCGGCGGCTGAACTGGAAGCCCATCTGCCCGTTCCCAAGACTGCGGCGCAACTGCGCAAGATCGGCGACGATCGCTACCTCTCGACCATGGCCCTGCGGGTATTTCGCGCAGGGCTCAAGCACAGCCTGGTGGATGCCAAGTGGCCGTCGTTCGAAGAGGTGTTTTTCAAGTTCGACCCGGAAAAAGTCGTGTTGATGAGTGCCGAACACCTTGAGCGCCTGATGCAGGACGCACGGATCATCCGCCACCTGGGCAAGCTCAAGAGCGTGCCGCGCAATGCGCAGTTCGTGCTGGACGTCGCCCATGAGAAGGGCAGCTTCGGTGCGCTGATCGCCGACTGGCCGGTGACCGACATCGTCGGGTTGTGGACCTACCTGAAAAAGCGCGGCCATCAATTGGGTGGACTGTCAGCGCCGCGCTTCTTGCGCATGGTCGGCAAGGACACGTTTGTGCCGAGCTATGACGTGGTGGCGGGGTTGAATGCACAGAAGATTGTCGACAAGGTGCCGACCAGCCAGAGGGATTTGGCGTTGGTACAGGATGTGTTCAACCAGTGGCATGAACAGAGTGGCGGGCGGCCGATGAGCCAGATTTCGATGATGCTGGCTTACACCGTCAACCATTAAGACCGCGTCGCCCCAATCGCCAGCAGACTGGCTCCCATAAGGACTCTGTGTCGTTCACAAATCCCTGTGGGAGCCAGCCTGCTGGCGATGGCGGTTTATCAGGCGGCGCTGACGTCGCCTTCACCCGCCAACTTGCGATTCAACTGAAACCGCCACCGCACATACAGCAACGCCGAACAAAACACCGCCAGGCTTGCGCCCATCTCCAGCAAACCGAACAGCTGCCGGTTCGGGTCATACGCGGCCAACGCGCCCTTGATGAAATACAGGTTCACCACAAAACACATCCACGAATGCCCGCGTGCGCTGCCGACAATCATCCCCGGCGCCAGCAACAGCAGCGGCACCAATTCGATCAGCAGAATCACCCACGGCCGCGCGCCATGCAGGTCGGCGACCAGCAGATAGTAGGCGCAGAGCAGCCCCACCAGGCCCAAAAAACAGATCAGGCTGATGGCGCGCATCGCCCGTACCCGAGGCTCCAGCCATTCGATGGAGGGCAGAATCTTTGGCTTCTTGGCCACCTTAGCTCTCCAGTTTCAGCGCAGTTTTCGCCAGGCGCAGGCCCAACGCGCGGCACAGCGCCACTTCATGGGCGTCCAGTCCGCTTTTGCCATCGGCACCGGCGTGGTGGCTGGCGCCGTACGGTGTACCGCCGCCCTGGGTTTCCAGCAACGCCGACTCGCTGTACGGCAGGCCGGTGATCAGCATGCCGTGGTGCAGCAACGGCAGCATCATCGACAGCAGCGTGGTTTCCTGGCCGCCATGCAGGCTGGCGGTGGAGGTGAACACGCCAGCCGGTTTGCCGACGAGGGCGCCGGTCAGCCACAGGTTGCTGGTGCCATCGAGAAAGTACTTGAGCGGCGCCGCCATGTTGCCGAAACGGGTCGGGCTGCCCATGGCCAGGCCTGCGCAGTTCTTCAGGTCGTCGAGGCTGGCGTACAGCGCACCTTCGTCCGGAATGTCCGGGGACACGGCTTCGCATTCGGTCGAGATCGCCGGCACCGTGCGCAACCGGGCTTCCAGGCCGGCCTGCTCGACGCCACGGGCAATCTGCCGGGCCATTTCATTGGTCGAGCCGCTGCGGCTGTAATACAGAACCAGAATGTACGGTGCGCTCACGGCAGCAACTCCAGGATGTGCTCCGGCGGACGGCCGATGATGGCTTTGTCGCCGACTTCAAGAATCGGTCGCTCCATGAGTTTCGGGTGCGCCGCGATGGCCGCGATCAATTGCGCCTCGCTCAGGCTGCTGTCGGCCAGGTTGAGGGTTTTGTACTCATCCTCGCCGGTGCGCAGCAGTTGCCGGGCGCTGAGCCCGAGTTTGTTCAGCAGACTCTTGATTTGCGCGGCGTCCAGCGGGGTTTCCAGGTAACGGACCACGGTCGGGGTCAGGCCACGGGCTTCAAGCAGTTCGAGCGCACCGCGGGATTTCGAGCAGCGCGGGTTGTGATAAAGCGTCAGATCGGTCATGTGCGGGTCGCATCTTGCGTAAGGTGGCGGCTATTCTAACTGTGCGGCGCGTATTCCAGAACCTTGGGAGGCAATGGGTCGCGGCAGTATTCTTTTTTTGACAAGGATCACGACATGACAAGACGACTGGCAGCGGCATTGGCGATCATGGGCGCGTTGATGCTGGGGGGCTGCGGTAACTACTATGGCATCGACCAGAACGGCCACAAAGTCGCCGCCGAGCGTCTGGACAAACAATGGCTGGTGCTCAACTACTGGGCCGAATGGTGCGGCCCGTGCCGTACCGAAATCCCGGAACTGAACGCCCTGGCCGAGCAACTCAAGGACAAGAAGATCGGTGTGTTCGGGGTCAACTTCGACAATGTGCAGGGTGAAGAGCTGAAGAGCGCCAGCGAGAAACTGGGGATCAAGTTCACCGTGCTGGCGCAGGATCCGGCGGAGCTGTTCGAATTGCCACGCAGTGAGGCGCTGCCGGTGACCTACATCATCGACAACAAGGGCAAAGTGCGTGAACAACTGATGGGCGAGCAGACGGCGGCGGGGGTGATGGCCAAGCTTGAGGCGTTGCAGGCTAAAAACTGAGCTACTTAACCAAACCGCAACGCGATCCATGTAGCAGCAGGCTGCGCCAGCTGCTACAAATGCAGCGCCACACCGATCAGGATTTGTGGATCAACCCTCTTCAAGCCACCAACGCAGCGGCTTGCCTTCGGCCGGCCAGAAGCGCATCTGGTCGATCGGCGACACGTCCCAGCGCTGCACGTTTTCAAGGGCCTGGAGGAAACGCTTTTCCTGTTCCATCAGTGCCGGCGCGCAGAGTTTGCGGGTGCTGCCCACCTTGCCGAAACTCAGCTTGTCGCCTTCCAGGGTGTACGGCGCGAACCAGTGGTTGCAGCCGCCGTTGCCGTAGGCCCGACCGTCTTCACCGAGGGTGATGGTCAGGTGGCTGTAGTCCATCAACGGACGTTCGCCGATCCACTCCAGAATGTAGCTGCGGTTCTGTTGCAATTGCACCGGCTCGGCGGCGCAGCCCAGCAGGCTGGCGCCGACCATCGCGGTCAGAGCGAGGCGTTTCATCACGCGGGCTCCTGGCATGTCGGGCACAGGTGTTTCTCGCCAACGGTGGTCCAGCCCAACTCGCTGATCCGTGCCGTGGCCGCAGGCTTTTCAGCCTTGTTACCCAGCTTGGCGTCGACCGCGAACTCGAAGCTCAACTCTTTGGCACAGCTGTCGCAATTGACCTTCCAGGTGTGGATCGCCAATTCGCCGAACACCGGACCACTGGCCACCGCGACCCATTGACCGGGCGGGTTGATCAGGTGGCGAACGGTGTCGACAGACAGGCGCATGGACAAGTCCTTGCTGCCTTTTAGGGTCACTATCAACACGTCGTTGTTACGAATCGAGCCGCCGTTGCCGGTGACTTGATAACGCCCCGGCACAAGGGCGCGGCATTCGGTGAGGGTGTGCTGCGGGTTCATCAGGCTATAGCGGAAATCGTGTTCGACCATGGGTCCTCCAAATATGCGCGGCATGCTAGCACGGACATCGGCGCAGTATGGCGCGGGCATGTGACCTTCGATCTGGTTCAAATTACCTGCCGACTCATGGCACACTGCCGCTTTTGCAGTGCTAAGGAACGGACATGGCGTTGATCGAATGTTATGAGTGCAAGCAAAGCATCAGTTCTGTGGCGCCTGTTTGCATTCATTGCGGTGCACCTGGGGGGACGGTGCAAACGGCCGCTTCGACGCCGATGCGTCAGGAGGCGCCGCTTTCTTTCGGGCGTTTGCCAGCGGATGAGAAAGTCGCCAGGGTCACCCCCGCAGCGTTCGGGCGCAGACGTAAAGCCGAAGTCGCCGCCGAGCTCCCCGCGCCGGCAATGGCCCCTGCCGGGTCGCGACCGGTAGAACTCTGGCTGAAGTTCATGATTTTTCTGCTGCCGCCGTTTTTTGTCTGGTTCTTGTTGCGTCGCGGACATTCCCTCGGCCAGCGCTTGATGGGGTTCGGCTGGCTGGCACTGATGATCCTGTTGTCCAAGGCCTGAGGACGTCAGCCCTCGACCCGATTAAGCGGCGCACCGGCGGCCCAGGCTGCGATGTTTTGCAGGGTCGTCGTGGCAATCGCACTCAAGGCTTCGCGGGTCAGGAAAGCCTGGTGCGCGGTGATGATCACGTTAGGAAAGGTCAGTAATCGCGCCAGCACATCGTCCTGCAGTGGCAGGTCGGAGCGGTCTTCGAAAAACAGCTGCGCCTCTTCTTCATACACATCCAGCCCCAAATACCCCAGTTGGCCGTCCTTCAATGCGTCGATCAGCGCAGGCGTGTCCACCAGACCGCCACGCCCGGTGTTGATCAACATCGCGCCGGGTTGCAGGTGTGCCAATGACTCGCGGTTGATCAAGTGTTTGCTCTGCTCGTTGAGCGGGCAGTGCAGGCTGATGATCTGCGACTCGGCCAACAGCTCCGGCAAACTCAGGTAACGCGCGCCGAGGGCTTCGACCTGTGGGTTGGGGTAGGGGTCGTAGGCCAGCAACTGGCAGCCAAAACCGTTCATGATTTTCGCGAAGGTCGCGCCGATCTGCCCGGTGCCGACCACACCGACCGTCTTGCCCACCAGGTCGAAGCCGGTCAGCCCGTGCAGGCTGAAATCCCCTTCGCGGGTGCGGTTGTAGGCGCGGTGCAAGCGCCGGTTGAGCGCCAGGATCAGCGCCACCGCGTGTTCGGCCACCGCATGCGGCGAATAGGCCGGGACCCGCACCATGGCCAGCCCCAAACGTTTCGCGACCGCCAGGTCGACATGGTTGTAACCCGCCGAACGCAGGGCGATCAGGCGCGTGCCGCCCGCCGCCAATTGTTCGAGCACCGGGGCGCTGAGGTCGTCATTGATGAAGGCGCACACCACCTCGTGGTGCTCCGCCAGCGCGACCGTGTCGAGGCTCAGTCGGGCCGATTGAAACTGCAGTTCGATGCCGGCCGGTAGCTCGGCACCCAGGAAACTGTCGCGGTCGTAGGTCTGGCTGCTGAAAAGAATCGTGCGCATGGCGTCCTCCTGGAAAATTCTCGCTTTCACGCTATCTCGCTTTTGTAGCAGCTGGCGAAGCCTGCGTTCGGCGGCGCAGCCGTCGTGAATCCTGCCTATACGGTGTAGCTGGAAGACCGCAGTGCCTGATTTTACGACGGCTGCGCCGCCGAACGCAGCCTTCGGCAGCTGCTACATTAGTCCCAATTGCGGCCGTTATTATTGCTCGGTATCAAGCGTTGATACGCGCCTGGGCGGCCAGGCGATTGATTGCCCGGTCGAGCTCGTCGAGTGCGCCGTAGGCTTTGGCGTCCTGCTGCTTGAGCAGGGTTTCACTGCGCTGGCAGGCGGCGCGCAGTTGCGGGACGCCGCAATAGCGGGTTGCACCGTGCAGGCGATGGACGCGTTCGATCAGGGCATTCTGGTCATTGCTTTCGCGCGCCGAGCGAATCGCCTCGCGGTCGGCTTCAAGCGAGGCCAGCAGCATCGCCAGCATGTCCGCCGCCAGATCGGCCTTGCCAGCGGCCAGGCGCAAACCTTCTTCATGATCGAGCACCTGCAACTCATGCCCGCTGCCGTGACCGTCGCTGGAACGCTCCGGCCCATGATTGCGCAGCGCCAGGCCGGTCCACTTCAACACCACCTGCGCCAGTTGCCGCTCGCTGATCGGTTTGGTCAGGTAGTCGTCCATGCCGCTTTGCAGCAAGGCGCGTTTTTCGTTGGCCATGGCGTGGGCAGTGAGAGCGACGATCGGCAGTGGCGTGCAATGCCGCTCGCTTTCCCACTGGCGGATCGTTTCGGTGCTTTGGCGCCCGTCCATGCCGGGCATCTGCACGTCCATCAACACCAGATCGAACGTCTCGTTCTGCACCGCTTTGACCGCGGCATAACCACTTTCCACCGCAAGCACCTTGGCGCCCATGTCTTCAAGCAGGGTTTGTACCAGCAGCAGGTTGGCCGGGTTGTCGTCGACGCACAGGACCTTCGGCGCACGGCTGGACACCGGCTCGCCGGGGTCGCTGCGCTGCTGGCGCGGGTTGACCAGATCGGACAACGCCCGCCGCAATTTGCGCGTACATGCGGGTTTGGCCTGGAGCTGGCTGTGCGGGTTGGGCACCGAGAGGTGGAACAGCGTCTGTTCGGTGGTCGGGCACAACACCAGCACCTTGCAGCCCAAGTGTTCGAGGTCCCAGATGTGTTGGTTGAGGCGCTCCGGCGGCATGTCGTTGCTGGTGATGCCGAGCACGGCGAGGTCGATCGCCTGATCGGTTTGATGGGCGCCGGTCACGCCATTGGTCAGGCTTTCCAGGGTATTGAACGGCGTGACGTCGAGGCCGCAATCTTCCAGTTGATGCTGCAATGCCTGACGCGCCAGTTCGTGGTTTTCCAGCACCGCCACCCGGCGCCCGAGCAGCGGCGGCCCCGGCAAGTCTTCGGCGTCGTCACGGGTTTTGGGAAGGCTCAGGCTGATCCAGAATTCCGAGCCTTCGCCCGGCGTGCTGTCGACGCCGATCTCGCCACCCATCTGTTCGATCAAACGTTTGGAAATCACCAGCCCGAGGCCCGTGCCGCCGGGTTGGCGCGACAGCGAATTGTCGGCCTGGCTGAAAGCCTGGAACAGGGCGCGCACGTCCTGGCTCGACAGCCCGATGCCCGTGTCCTGAATGCTGATGCGCAGTTGCACGCTGTCTTCATGTTCTTCTTCAAGCATGGCCCGGGCGACGATGGTGCCCTCGCGAGTGAACTTGATGGCGTTGCTGACCAGGTTGGTGAGGATCTGCTTGAGCCGCAGCGGATCGCCCACCAGTGACAGCGGCGTGTCGCGATACACCAGGCTCACCAGCTCCAGCTGCTTGGCGTGGGCGGCCGGCGCGAGGATGGTCAGGGTGTCCTGCAGCAAGTCGCGCAGGTTGAACGGAATATGATCGAGCACCAGTTTGCCGGCCTCGATTTTCGAGAAGTCGAGAATCTCGTTGATGATGCCCAGCAGGCTGTCGGCGGATTTTTCGATGGTGCCCAGGTAATCGAGCTGACGCGGGGTCAGTTCGCTTTTTTGCAGCAGATGGGTAAAACCGAGAATGCCGTTGAGCGGGGTGCGGATTTCATGGCTCATGTTGGCCAGGAACTCGGATTTGATTCGGCTCGCCTCCAGGGCTTCCTTGCGGGCCAGGTCCAGCTCGATGTTCTGGATCTCGATGGTTTCCAGGTTCTGGCGCACATCTTCGGTGGCTTGGTCGACGCTGTGCTGCAGTTCTTCCTGAGCGTTCTGCAAGGTGCTGGCCATGCGGTTGATGCCGGACGCCAGTTCATCCAGTTCCTGACTGCCGAGGGGCGGCAGGCGGGTTTCCAGATGACCGTCCTTGAGTTGCGCCACCGCCAGCTTGATCTGATTGATCGGCCGATTGATGGTCCGGCCCATGCGCAACGCCAGCAGTGCAGCACCGGCCAGGCCCGCGCCGATCAGCAACAGGCTGGCGAACAGGCTGCGGTAACCGCGCAGCAGCATGCCGTTGTGGGACAGTTCGAGTTCGACCCAGCCCAGCAGGCGGTCGGCTTCATCGGGGATCAGGTCGCCGGCCAGGTTGCGGTGTTTGCCGAACACCGGCAGCAGGTAGCGAGTGGCGTCGTTGCCGCTGCGGCGCAGCATTTGCGAGCTGTCGCCGGTCGGGGCCTGATTGAGCATGGTCGGGCCGGCATGGGCCAGCAAGGTGCGGTCGGGGCCGAGGAAGGTCACGGCGCGCACGTCCGGTTCTTCGAGGTATTGGGTGGCGATGCGTTCCAGCAGTGGGGTGTTCTTGTGACCCATGGCCGGGGCCACCAGCGGCGCGAGTTGTTCGGCGATCATCTCGCCACGCTGCATGAGCTGGGCTTGCAGGTCGGACTGCTGCATCCAGGTGAAATAGCCGCCCAGGACCAGCGCCATCAGGGTGGTCGGCAACAGGGTCAGCAACAGCACGCGGCCTTTAATTCCCAGTTTCTTGAGCACGCATCTCTCCTGCATCCAGCCATTGAATAACCTGCACGTACGTCCGGCACGCACCTCCTGCGCAGTGTAGCGATTTGCAGGCGGGCAATCTTCGTAAAATTGATGTCGTCATTCGTCGCTCAGGCCGACGCTTTTGCAGCGTCGACAAAGCTTGGGTTGCTCCAGGCGAAGCAATCTTGAATAATCGCCAACTGAGAATTATTTGCAGATAGTCATGACTCCCATCGCTGTTGGCCATCCCCGCATCCTGTCCATCGAAGACGACCTCGTACTGGGGGCTTATGTACACGAGCATCTGGGCCGCAGCGGCTTTCAGGTGACCTGGTGCCAGAACGGTCAGGAAGGCCTGGCCATTGCCCGCGAGCAAGCGTTCGATGTGGTGCTGATGGATATTCTGCTGCCGGGCCTGGACGGGTTGAGCGTGTTGACTCAATTGCGCCAGAGCCATTCGACCCCGGTGGTGCTGATGTCGGCGCTCGGTGCCGAGGCGGACCGCATCAGTGGTTTTCGCCTGGGCGCCGATGATTACCTGCCCAAACCCTTCAGCATGGTTGAGTTGGGGGTGCGTATCGAAGCGATCCTGCGGCGCGTGGCGCTCGACCGCCGACCCGCACCTGCACCGGCAGCGATCGCCCCGTCGGCGGACAGCCTGCGTTTCGATGATGAACACGGCGATGTCTTTTATGCCGAGCACGCTGCCGGCCTGACCCGTAGTGAGTATCGACTGCTGGAAACGCTGAACCGCAACGGCGATGAAGTGCTGAGCAAGGCCTTCCTTTATCAGCATGTGTTGCAGCGGGGTTACGCTGCCCATGACCGCAGCCTGGACATGCACATCAGTCAGATCCGCCGCAAGCTCAAGGCCATCGGCTACACCGAGCGCGAAGTGCGCACGGTCTGGGGCAAGGGTTACGTCTTGAGTGCTGTCGATGAAGTGGTCTGATCTGCCGGGCCGGCATTCGCTGTTCTGGAAGCTGGCCTGCCTGTTGGTTGCGTTCTGCCTGCTGATGATCTGGCTAAGCTGGTCCTGGGGGCGCTACATGGAGGAGCGGAACCAGTTCCTGTCGGATGACGCCCGAAGCACCCTGACGCGCTACGCCGCCGAGGCCGAGCAGGCGTGGCAGCAGCAACAGCATGAGGGTGTCGATGCCTGGCTGCAAAGCATGCGTCAGCGTGAAACGGGCTGGGTGGGCGTCATTGGCGGTGATTTACAGTCGCTGAGCAGCCAGTCGCTGACAGACCCGGAAATCGAGCACCTGACCTTTCTGCGCGGCCTGGACTGGCCCATCCACCGCAAACGCCTGCCGTGGCTGCGGATACCGTTTCCCGGCGACGCATCCGTCGGCAGCCTGGTGATCGAGCTGCCCCAGCGATTCATGCCCGGGCGCTACCGAGTGTTCTGGCGCGTGATCACCAACGGGGTGATTCCCGGGATGTTCACGTTGCTGCTGTGCGTCGGGCTGTATCGGCTGCTGGTTGTCCCACTCAATAACCTGCGCGAGCAGGCCAATGCCTGGCGCGCCGACCAGTTGGGCGTACGCCTGTCTAGCCGCACCACCAACCGTTCCGATGAGTTGGGTGAGCTGGGCCGAGCCTTCGATCACATGTCCGAACGCCTGCAAAGCACGGTGGCGCTGCAACAACAATTGCTGCGCGACCTGTCCCACGAACTGCGCACACCCCTGAGTCGACTGCGGGTGGCCAGCGAAAGCGAGCAAGATCTGCTGCAGTTGCGCGAACGCATTGGCCGGGAAGTCGATGGCATGCAGCGACTGGTGGAGGACACGTTGCAACTGGCCTGGCTCGACACCGAGCGCGCGCCGTTGCCCGACGAGGCGATCCAGATTCAGGCCCTGTGGGAAATGCTCACGGAAAACGCCTGCTATGAAAGTGGCTGGCCAGTGACGCAGTTGCAATGCGGCGTGGACTCCTCCTGTTGGGTGCGCGGCAACCTCAACACCCTGGCCCAGGCCCTGGAAAATATCCTGCGCAATGCCATTCGTCATTCGCCGAGCGGTGGTGTTGTGCATCTCGGTGGACGGCGCGATGGCGACCACTGGCACCTGTGGCTGGAGGATCAGGGCGGCGGGGTGGCTGATGCCGATCTGGAGCGGATTTTTTGTCCGTTCATTCGTCTCGACGGTTCGCGACCGGGGGATGGTGGGTTTGGCTTGGGGTTGAGCATTGCCCGGAATGCGGTGCAGCGTCAGGGTGGAGGGCTTTGGGCTGAAAACACCGGGGAGGGGCTGCGGTTGAATATGCGGTTGTTGGCTGAGGTTGATGGCGTCAGTGATGACGCCTTCGCGGGCAAGCCCGCTCCCACAGTGGATCTGCTGCGAACACAGAACGTGTGACCGACAAAGATAAAATGTGGGAGCGGGCTTGCCCGCGAAGGGGCCCTAATTGCCACCGCCGCTCTGATTTCTCTGGGGCGAGGAGAAAGTCGCACCACTGGTGAGACAATTGCCTCGTGCTACTCACTCGGTAAAAGTGTCAGCAGTGCTGACACAAATTCAACCTGCTTTTGAGAGATTCCGCGATGCCTGTTTGGTCGAGTTTCCAGACCTGCCCGGTGGCAAAGTCGAAACCAATCTGTTGAGAGAAGAGAGTACTGAATTAGCCGCTTATTCCCATAAGCCATAAGCACCACACTTTGCGTGATATGGCCTGCGAAGGTTTGCCGGTATGATAGGCGCCCCCGCAGTCTGGATTGCGAATACGCCATGACCTTGCAGTACCCAACCATCGCCGATTGCGTCGGCAACACTCCGCTGGTTCGTTTGCAGCGCCTGCCCGGCGCCACCAGCAATACCCTTTTGCTCAAGCTCGAAGGGAATAACCCGGCGGGTTCGGTCAAGGACCGGCCGGCGCTGTCGATGATCACTCGCGCCGAGCTGCGCGGGCAGATCCACGTCGGCGATACGCTGATCGAAGCGACCTCGGGTAACACCGGGATTGCGTTGGCCATGGCCGCCGCGATCAAGGGTTACAAGATGATCCTGATCATGCCGGACAACTCCAGCGCCGAGCGCAAGGCCGCGATGACGGCCTATGGCGCCGAGTTGATTCTGGTCACCCAGGAAGAGGGCATGGAAGGCGCCCGCGACCTCGCCCAGCGAATGGAAGCCGAAGGCCGTGGCAAGGTGCTGGACCAGTTCGCCAACGGGGACAACCCGGAGGCGCACTACACCACCACCGGCCCGGAAATCTGGCGCCAGACCGAAGGCACCATTACCCATTTCGTCAGCTCCATGGGCACCACCGGTACCATCATGGGCGTCTCGCGCTACTTGAAAGAGCAGAACGAGAACGTGCAGATCATCGGTCTGCAACCGATGGAAGGCTCGGCGATTCCGGGCATCCGTCGCTGGCCGCAAGAATACTTGCCGAAGATCTATCAGGCCGATCGCGTGGACCGGATCGTCGACATGGCCCAAAGCGAAGCCGAGGACGTGACCCGTCGCCTGGCCCGCGAAGAAGGCATTTTCTGTGGTGTGTCCTCGGGTGGTGCAGTGGCAGCGATGCTGCGTCTGTCCCGGGAAGTTGAAAACGCGGTGATCGTCGCGATCATCTGCGACCGTGGCGACCGTTACTTGTCGACCGGCATTTTCGACGCGCCCAACTGATGGCCAAACAAGAGAGAGGCCTGCGCTTCCAGCCCACGGGCGGCAGCAAGGCCCCGCAAGTCCCGACCGGCAAAAAGCAGCGCCTGACCATCGAGCGCCTGGCGAATGACGGTCGCGGTATCGCGTTTTTCGAAGGCCGTACCTGGTTCGTCATCGGCGCCCTGGCCGGTGAAGACATCGAGGCCCGCGTGCTCGGTGCCCACGGCAAGGTGGTCGAGGCGCGTACCGAGCGGGTGTTTCAAGCCAGCGAACTGCGCCGCCCGGCACCGTGCCCGCATGCCGGTCGCTGTGGCGGCTGCAGCGTGCAACATCTGCCGCACACCGAACAACTTGCCCTGAAACAGCGCATGCTCGCCGAGCAATTATCGCGCGTCGCCGGTGTCGAACCCGAAGAGTGGGCAGCGCCGTTGAGCGGTCCGGAATTCGGTTACCGCCGTCGCGCCCGGGTAGCGGTGCGCTGGGACATGAAAGCGAAAAAACTCGAAGTCGGTTTTCGTGCGGCGGGCAGTCAGGACATCGTGGCCATCAACGAATGCCCGGTGCTGGTACAGCCCTTGCAACCAATCATGACCCGCCTGCCGGAAATGCTCCGGCGCTTGAGCAAACCTCAGGCGTTGGGGCATGTGGAATTGTTCAGCGGTTCATCGCTGGCCGTGTTGCTGCGGCACATGGCGCCGTTGTCTGACGCCGACCTGACGATCCTCAAGGATTTCTGCGCGTTCCATGAAGCCCAGTTGTGGCTGCAGGGCGACGGCGAGCCGCAACCGGTCGAAGCCGATCAGTCGTTGGGCTATCGTCTTGAACAGTGGGATTTGAACCTGGCGTACCGGCCGGGAGATTTCATTCAGGTCAACGCCGGGGTCAACGAAGCCATGGTTGCCCAGGCGCTGGAATGGCTGAAGCCGAAAGCCGAGGAGCGCGTTCTCGATCTATTCTGTGGGTTGGGCAACTTCGCGCTGCCGCTGGCCAAAGCCGTTCGCGAAGTGGTGGCGGTGGAAGGCGTGCAGGCGATGGTCGAGCGGGCAGCGGAAAACGCCGCTAGCAACAATCTTCATAATGCGAAGTTTTTTCAGGCTGATTTATCCCAGCCTTTGACGGATGCCGAATGGGCCGGCGAAGGCTTTTGTGCGGTACTCTTGGACCCACCGCGTGACGGCGCTTACGAGGTCGTGCGCAAGCTGGCGTCCCTGGGCGCCAAACGGTTGGTGTATGTGTCGTGCAACCCGGCAACGCTGGCGCGCGATACGGTTGAATTGATCAAGCAGGGCTACCGGTTAAAACGTGCCGGGATTCTCGATATGTTTCCTCAAACGGCGCATGTCGAAGCCATGGCGTTATTTGAAGCGAGCTAGGAAGGCTCGTCTGGTCCGACTGGCCCGCCCGTGCAGCCGCGTACCAGCCCGACGTGGGCTCATGGGCAACGAAGGTCAGCGATTTTGACGCATTGAATCTGCGTCGTAGGGAAGGTAAGCAAGATGGTACAGGTGAGAGCACACCAGCCGATCAACACCGACGGCAGTATCAATCTCGAGGCTTGGCTCGATCACGCGGTCAGTGTCGATCTGGCACTGGATCGCGAAGCCTTGAAGGAAGCATGCGAGTTCGCTCGTGTGTCTGAACAACAGGCCAATGCGGCGAAGAATCTATGGTCCGAAGGGACCTCGAGTTTCCGCACGGGCCTTGAGATCGCCGAGATTCTCGCCGACCTCAAACTCGATCAGGATTCGTTGGTTGCGGCGGTCTTGTACCGCGGCGTGCGCGAAGGCCAGATCGAATTGCCGGCGGTCAGCCAGCGCTTCGGTCCAGTGGTCGCCAAGCTCATCGACGGCGTGTTGCGCATGGCGGCGATCAGCGCCAGCCTGAGCCCCCGTCAATCCCTGGTGCTGGGCACTCAGGGCCAGGTGGAAAACCTGCGCAAGATGCTTGTGGCCATGGTCGACGACGTACGCGTCGCGCTGATCAAACTGGCCGAACGCACCTGCGCGATCCGTGCGGTGAAAACCGCCGACGACGAGAAACGCAACCGCGTCGCCCGTGAAGTCTTCGACATCTACGCGCCGCTGGCTCACCGTCTCGGGATCGGTCACATCAAGTGGGAACTGGAGGATTTGTCCTTCCGTTACCTGGAGCCCGATCAGTACAAGCAGATCGCCAAGTTGCTCCATGAGCGGCGTCTGGATCGCGAGCGCTTCATCGCCGATGTGATGAGCCAGTTGAAAAATGAGCTGACCGCTACTGGCGTCGATGCCGACATCAGCGGCCGGGCCAAACACATCTATTCGATCTGGCGCAAAATGCAGCGCAAGGGTCTGGAGTTCAGCCAGATCTACGACGTGCGCGCCGTTCGCGTGCTGGTGCCGGAAATGCGCGACTGCTACACCGCGCTCGGTATCGTCCACACCCTGTGGCGGCACATCCCGAAAGAGTTCGACGACTACATCGCCAACCCGAAAGAGAACGGCTACCGCTCGCTGCACACCGCAGTGATCGGCCCCGAGGGCAAGGTGCTGGAAGTGCAGATTCGCACCCACGCCATGCACGAAGAAGCCGAGCTGGGCGTTTGCGCGCACTGGAAGTACAAGGGCACCGACGTCAAATCCGGTTCCAACCACTACGAAGAGAAAATCTCCTGGCTGCGTCAGGTGCTCGAGTGGCACGAGGAGCTGGGCGACATTGGCGGCCTGGCAGAACAATTGCGGGTCGATATCGAACCGGATCGGGTGTACATCTTTACTCCGGACGGTCACGCCATCGACTTGCCGAAGGGCGCGACACCGCTGGACTTTGCCTACCGCGTGCACACCGAAATCGGTCACAACTGCCGTGGCGCGAAGATCAACGGGCGCATTGTCCCGCTCAACTACAGCCTGCAAACCGGCGAGCAGGTCGAGATCATCACCAGCAAGCACGGCACGCCGAGCCGCGACTGGCTGAACTCGAACCTGGGTTACGTCACCACGTCGCGAGCGCGGGCGAAGATCGTTCACTGGTTTAAATTGCAGGCCCGCGATCAAAACGTCGCGGCCGGTAAAACCCTGCTCGAACGCGAACTGACTCGCCTCGGTCTGCCCGCCGTCGATTTCGACAAGCTGGCGGAAAAGGCCAACATGAAAACCGCCGAGGACATGTTCGCCGCGTTGGGTGCCGGCGATTTGCGCCTGGCGCAGCTGGTGAACCTGGCGCAGCAACTGGTCGAGCCGGAACGCGGCAACGAGCAGCTGGAACTGATCCCGCGCAAGGCCACGGGCTACAAGCCGGGCAAGCGCGGCGACATCCAGATCCAGGGCGTCGGCAACCTGATGACCCAGATGGCCGGCTGCTGCCAGCCGTTGCCGGGGGATGCAATCGTCGGTTACATCACCCAGGGCCGTGGCGTGAGCATTCACCGCCAGGACTGCGCCTCGGTGCTGCAACTGGGCGGGCGCGAGCCGGAGCGGATCATCCAGGTCAGCTGGGGGCCGGTGCCGGTGCTCACCTATCCGGTGGACATCATCATCCGCGCCTACGACCGTTCCGGTCTGCTGCGTGACGTGTCCCAAGTGCTGCTCAACGAGCGGATCAACGTGCTGGCGGTCAATACCCGCTCGAACAAAGAGGACAACACTGCGTTGATGTCCCTGACCATCGAGATTCCGGGGCTGGATGCACTGGGCCGGTTGCTGGGACGGATTTCCCAGTTGCCGAACATCATCGAAACCCGGCGTAACCGCACACCATGATCCCGACCCCTGTAGGCGCGAGGCTTGCCCGCGAAGGCGAGATGCCTGACACGCCGCCTTCGCGGGCAAGCCTCGCTCCTACAGGGGCCACGATGCTGAACGAGATATTTGATGTACAGCCTTGAAGACTTGCTGCACCTGATGAACCGCCTGCGCGACCCGCAATTCGGTTGCCCGTGGGACATCAAGCAAACCTACGCCACCATCGTCCCGCACACCCTTGAGGAAGCCTACGAAGTCGCCGACGCCATCGAGCGTGGCGACTTCGATCACTTGCAGGGCGAGTTGGGCGATTTGCTGTTCCAAGTGGTTTATTACAGCCAGCTGGCGCGGGAAGAAGGGCGCTTTGAATTCGATGGCGTCGTCGACAGCATCACCCGCAAGTTGATTCGCCGTCATCCTCACGTTTTCCCCACCGGCGATCTGTACGCGCCGCTGGACATTCCGCGACTGAGTGAAGAGCAGGTCAAGCAGCGCTGGGAGGAGATCAAGGCCGAAGAGCGCGCCGAGAAATCGTCGGCGCCCGAACAGCTGTCCTTGCTCGACGACGTACCCGCCGCGTTGCCGGCATTGTCCCGTTCGGCGAAGTTGCAGAAGCGTGCAGGGCAGGTCGGTTTCGACTGGCCGGACGCGTTGCCGGTGCTGGACAAGGTTCGCGAAGAACTCGATGAAGTGCTCGAAGCCATGGCCGATAATGACGCGGCAGCGATTGCCGATGAAGTCGGTGACCTGCTGTTTTCGGTGGTCAATCTGGCGCGGCATCTGAAGGTCGACCCGGAAACTGCATTGCGTGGCGCCAACAGCAAGTTCGAAAGACGCTTCCGTTTTATCGAACAGGCATTGCGCGACACCCACCGTCCCATAGAAGATTGCACCCTCGAAGAGTTGGACGCCCTGTGGGGCGAAGCCAAACGTCAGGAAAAGAATTTGCCCAGCTGCGGTTGAGCAGTTGCCTAAGTGAGAAATAAGCACCATGAGCATTTCCCTTCGCGACCAGTTGCTCAAAGCAGGGCTGGTCAACCAAAAGCAGGCCAAACAGGTCGGCAAAGAGAAACAGAAGCAGCAACGCCTGGCTCACAAAGGCCAGATCGAAATTGATGACTCGCAGCAGCGGGCGGCTCAGGAAGCCATGGCCGAGAAGGTCAAGCGCGACCAGGAGCTGAACCGTCAGCAACAAGAGAAGGCCGAGGCGAAGGCGCGTGCGGCACAGGTCAAGCAATTGATCGAAGTCTCGCGCCTGCCGAAGCTGACCACCGAGGACTACTACAACTTCGTCGACGACAAGAAGGTCAAGCGCATCTCGGTCAACACGCTGATGCGCAACAAGCTCAGCAGCGGTTCGCTGGCGATCGTGCACCACGCCGGCGGCTACGAAGTCATCCCCCGTGAGGCCGCCCTGAAGATCCAGGAGCGTGATCCGCAGCGCATCGTGCAGCTGAATGTGAAGACTGAAGAAGTCGCGACTGAAGACGATCCGTACGCGGCCTATCAGATCCCTGACGATCTGATGTGGTAAGCGTTTAGCGCTCGCTACAACGACAAACCCCGCTCATGGCGGGGTTTGTCGTTTTCAATGCTGTCATTGCTCAGGCGGATTGAAGCTCTCGTTGCTGTTCCAGTTTTTCCAGTTCGGCCTTGTAGCTGTGGGCGTCGGTCTCGGAGTGAAACATCCCCACCAACATGCCCTGTTGGTGCACGTCCCAGATCCGGATACCGGCGGCTACGCCTTCGTGGGACTTATGTGAATCGTCGCGTTCAGTTACTTTTACAGTCATCTGCTAGCTCCAATCTCTGTTATCTGCAGCAAGGCGTGTGCAGGCCTCTGTTATATGTTTGGTTAGCTTGCTATGTAAACGACTGAGTTTGGCAACGGACTTTTGCAAAATCAGAAAAAGTCCTGCAGCCCGCCAAATACGCGGCATTTGGTCGCAGGCCCCCGAGTTTCATGACGAAAGCTTCATGTTCGCGAGGTAGAACAGCGCGGCGGAAGTACCACCTGTAGGAGCCAGGCTTGCCGGCGAAGGCGTCCTTGCGTGCGCCGTCGCCGGCAAGCCTGGCTCCTACAAAAGCCAAAACAAAGGCACAAAAAAACGCCCCGAACCAATCGGGGCGTTTTTGTGTGCTGCGTAGCGGGGCGGGTATTACTTACCGGCCCAGCGCTTCAGTACCAGCGTGGCGTTGGTGCCACCGAAACCGAAGCTGTTGCTCATCACGGTGTTGATGGTGGCGTCTTCGCGAGTCTTGGTCAGGATTGGCATGTCAGCCACTTCCGGGTCCAGTTCGTCGATGTTGGCGGAACCCGCCATGAAGTTGCCTTCCATCATCAGCATGCAGTAGATCGCTTCGTGAACGCCGGCGGCGCCCAGGGAGTGACCCGACAGGCTCTTGGTGGAGCTGATGGCCGGCGCCTTGTCGCCGAACACTTCACGCACACCTTTCATTTCCATGACGTCGCCGACCGGAGTCGAGGTGCCATGGGTGTTCAGGTAGTCGATCGGGGCATCAACGGTGGACATGGCCATCTGCATGCAGCGGATGGCGCCTTCGCCGCTTGGCGCGACCATGTCGTAGCCGTCGGAGGTCGCGCCGTAGCCAACGATTTCCGCGTAGATCTTCGCGCCGCGAGCCAGAGCGTGTTCCAGCTCTTCGACCACGACCATGCCGCCACCGCCGGCAATGACGAAACCGTCACGCTTGGCGTCGTAGGCACGGGAAGCTTTTTCCGGGGTTTCGTTGTACTGGCTGGACAGCGCGCCCATGGCGTCGAACAGGAACGATTGGCTCCAATGCTCTTCTTCACCGCCGCCGGCGAACACGATGTCCTGCTTGCCCATCTGGATCTGTTCCATGGCGGTACCGATGCAGTGAGCACTGGTGGCGCAGGCAGACGCGATGGAGTAGTTCAGGCCCTTGATCTTGAACGGGGTGGCCAGGCAAGCGGAAACGGTGCTGCTCATGGTCCGCGTGACGCGGTAGGGGCCGACGCGTTTCACGCCTTTCTCGCGCAGGATGTCCAGCGCTTCCATCTGGTTCAGCGTGGAGGCGCCACCGGAACCGGCGATCAGGCCGGTACGCGGGTTGGAGACTTGCTCATCGGTCAGACCGGAGTCAGCGATGGCGTCTTTCATGGCCAGGTAGGCGTAAGCCGCCGCGTGGCCGACGAAGCGATAGATCTTGCGATCGATCAGCTCCTCGAGTGGCAGGTCAATGGAGCCGGAAACCTGGCTACGCAGACCCATTTCAGCATATTCCGGGTTGAACCGGATGCCAGGGCGGCTTGCACGCAGGTTAGCGGAGACGGTCTCTTTGTCATTGCCCAGGCACGATACGATGCCCAGACCAGTGATAACGACGCGGCGCATGCGGATAACCCTTAGAAGTTTTCAGTGGAGGTGAACACGCCGACCCGAAGGCCTTCGGCGGTGTAGATTTCGCGGCCGTCGACACTGACCGAACCATCGGCGATAGCGAGGTTCAGCTTGCCTTTCAGGACGCGCTTGATCTGAATGTTATACGTAACTTTCTTGGCGGTCGGCAGGACCTGACCAAAGAACTTCACTTCGCCCGAACCCAGGGCGCGACCGCGGCCCGGCAGACCTTGCCAGCCGAGGAAGAAGCCGACCAGTTGCCACATGGCATCGAGGCCCAGGCAGCCCGGCATCACCGGATCACCTTCGAAGTGGCAGGCGAAGAACCACAGGTCCGGAGTGATATCCAGCTCGGCGACCAATTCACCTTTGCCGTACTTGCCACCCTCTTCACTGATGTGGGTGATGCGATCAACCATCAGCATGTTGGGGGCGGGCAGTTGCGCGTTACCTGGGCCGAACAGCTCACCGCGACTGCAGCGCAGCAGGTCTTCCCGAGTAAAGGCGTTTTGTTTGGTCATGCGAGCTCCTCAATAGTCCCATGCGGCAGGTGGGGCAAATCTTCCCGGCCGATCGAAGCGTTCATGCCTCGAGTCAGCAGCCTACTCATAGACTATTGCGTTGTGGTGAAAGTCACAGCACCAAGGACATGAATGTACACTTGTGCACTGAAATTATTATTCAAGCCCCTTTTCGGGCCTGTTCGGGTGCCTAAGACTGCCGCACTTTCGCCTTTCACGCCAGTCACAGATAGCCGAAAGGCCTGTACTACTGCACCCAGCGCTGCAGAATTTGCTGCAGATCAGTCCGTTTGAAGGGCTTGGCCAGGTAATCGTTCATGCCCGCCGATAAACAGGCTTCGCGGTCGCCCTGCAAGGCATTGGCGGTCAAAGCGATGATCGGCAAGTCCGTGCAGCCGGGCAATTGGCGGATCTGTCGGGTGGCCTCGTAGCCGTCGATGATCGGCAGTCGGCAATCCATCAGGATCGCTTCGAAAATCAGACTCTCGGCACTGCGCACCGCTTGCGCGCCATCGGTGGCGACGCTGACAGTAAAGCCCAGACTGCGCAACATTGCCTCGATGACCGTCTGGTTGACCGGATTGTCTTCCACCAACAGCACGTTGCGGCCTGCACCTTCGTCGTTACCGTTGCCAGCCTGTGCACGCGGCGCCAGCACCGGCAGTGTCTGTTTATACAACGCCAGCGGAATTTCCAGGGTGAACACCGAGCCGTGACCCTCTTCGCTCTGGGCGCGCAAGGTGCCGCCCATGCGTTCAGCCAGCGTGCGGGCAATCGGCAGGCCCAGCCCGGTGCCGCCGTAACGTCTTGAAATAGAACTGTCGGCCTGCTGGAACGCGTTGAACATCGATTCCAGGCGCTCCGGCGAGATCCCGATCCCGCTGTCGCGCACGGTGCAGGTGAACCACAACAGTTCGTGGTCCAGCGACTGCCACTGCGGTTCGATGCTGACGCGGCCCTGCTCGGTGAACTTCAGCGCATTGCCGATCAGGTTCACCAGGATCTGCCGGATCCGCGTCGGATCGCCCTGGACTTGCAGCGCGTGCATGTCCTCGGGAATCACCAGTGCCAGGTCAAGTTTGCGTTGTATGGCGCTGTGCTGGAACGACTGGGCGCAACTGCTGATCAGGTCGGCAAGGTTGAACGGAATGTGCTCCAGCTCCAGTTCCGAGCGCTCGATGCGCGAGAAATCGAGAATGTCGTTGATCACTTTGAGCAGGTGCTCGGTGGACTCCGAGGCGAGCGCCGCGTATTCGACCTGCTCCTCGGTCATTTCAGTGGTTTCCAGTAGTTGCAGCATGCCCAGCACGCCATTCATCGGCGTGCGCAATTCGTGGCTCATCATCGCGAGGAAATCGGATTTGGCGTTGTTGGCCTTTTCCGCTTCTTCGCGCATCTGGATTAGCTGCGCCATCGCCTGATGCTGTTCGCGGCTGGCTTGTTCGAGGCCGCTGGCGAGGTTGTTGATGTGTTGCGACAGTGCGCCGAGTTCGGCGTCGTCGACAATCGGCAGCGGCGTTTTGTAGTCGCCGTCCTGGATGGCCTTGACCGCGTTGCCGATGTCGCGGATCGGTTGTGACAGACTCCGCGCCAGGCGCCGGGCGACCAGAAAAGTGAACAGCAGTGCGAACAATGCAAGGATCCCGGCCTTCAACAGGATTTCCTGCTGACGCTGGCTGAACGCGTCATTCGACAGCCCGACGATCACCCGCCCCAGATAGTCCTCGGCGGGGGCCGCGCTGGCGACTTTACTGCCCTGGAAAAAATCATTGTGCAGCGGGATCCGCTGCAACCGCACGGGCGCCTGGAACACTTCGACCTGGTGCGAGCGGGTGTGGGTTTCCGACGGTTGCTCGACGTACACCAGAATCCGGTTGGCGCTGTCCTGCACTTCCAGGAACCGTACATTGGGCGTGGCCAGGGTGGCCTTGAGCAAACTTTCGAGCACCTCGTTGTTGCCCGAGATCACCCCGTACTCGGTGGCCGGCGCCAGTTGGTTGGCGATCAGTTGGCCGGTGTGGTTGAGCTCCTGGCGCAAGTCCTGGATCCGCACGAAGGTGAAGAAGCTGATCAACAGCAGCGTCAGCAACAGGGCCGGGCCAAGGCTGATGATTTGCGTGCGGGTGTTGATGTCCCAACGACGACGGAAGGTCATGGGCGGCGTTCTCCTGCGGCCAACTGTGTTGCGACAAACGCATCAGGCATCTGTTCAATCCCTAAAGAACGTGCCACTTGCGGGTTACTCAAGACTTTGAAATGTTGCGGGTAGTGCGCGCGCGGCCATGTCGCTGGAGGCCGGTCGAGCAGGTCGTTGAGAATTTCCAGCCAATCACTCTGATCGCTGTAGGTGCTGGCCAGGCTGCCGGCCTTGACGAATCCGGGGTTGGGGCCGATCAGCGCCATTTGTCGCGCGTAGCTGCTGAGCAGCAGATTCTTCGCGGTTTTCGGGTTGTACAGGTCGGGATCGTCAAGGCCCAGCAGCACGTCGCTGTTTTTCAGCAGTGTCTGCAACGGCCGGCTGTCATTGGTGTTGTCCCAGCGCTCGGGGATGACCTCAAGGCCCAGGGACAGGGCGGTCTGAGCCAACTCTTTCAAGAGGAATTCGCTGTGATCGTCGTAGAGCACACCCACGCGTTTGGCCTGGGGCAGGAGGATTTGGGTCAGGCGCAATTGCCGGTCCAGGGGCTGGTCGCTCCAGAGCAGGGTCAACCTTGAGGGGCGAGCCGTTCCCAGGCGTTGGCGGGCTTGCAGGCGACTGATGCGCAGCACCAGCGTCGCCGGGCCTTGGGCGTCTTGCAGACGCCAGTCGAGGCTTGGCAAGTCGAGGAGAATCAAGCGGGTGCTGTCAGGCAGTTTGTTCGGTGCGGGTAAATTGGCCAGTGGCTGGAAGCGCACACTGTCGTCGAGGCGCATTTCGCGCAGGGCCTGGGCAAAAGATTGCACGGCCGGGCTGTCTTCAGCGCCGGTCAGCAGAATGTCCGCGGCCCGTGCCGGCAGGCTGGACAACCAACCGGCAAACACCAGGCACAACCCGGCCAGCAGGCGGCCAAGGATTGGCGTCTTGCGTGACGGGCGCTGAGGCATCTTAGAACGCCATCTCCGCGCTGAAGTAAAGCACCCGCCGCTCGTCGTAGTTGTTGTCGACAAACGTGGTGGGCTGATGGTCGAGGCGTTGCTGGAGTACCCCGGCCAGTTCCAGGTTGGCCTTGCCCAGGCCGATGCGTTTGGCGATGCGTGTGTCGACCCGTTCGAAGCGGTAGCCATTGAGGGCGTCGTCGCCATAGTAGAAGAGGGCGCTGTTCCAGCCGTGGCCCCAATCACGCAGCCAACCCGCGGAGCCGCTGTTGCGGGCGGTCTGTTGCGCGTCCAGCGGATTGCTCGCCTCGGCGTCGACGTAGGCGTAGGTCAGGCGCAGGCGATCGGCGCTGCCGATTCTCCAGTCCAACTGGGTTTCCGCCCCGGAGAAGCGCGCTTTGTTCGAGTTGCTGGCGATGTACTGATTGTTGCGCAGCGGTTCGCTGATCATGCCGGTGATTTCGTCGTAGAACAGCTTCACATCCACCGACAGTCCCCACTGGGCGAAGTAGCCGTTGTAGCCCAGTTCCCGAGAACGCATATGTTCCTGTTCGAGATTGCCGGGGCCGCGGGTCTTGACGAAGTAGCGGGCACTGGACTGGCCATAGGCACTGGGCCGCAGGTTGGTCACCTGGTAGCTCCAGTTGACGTTGTTCTCGAACATGTCCGGCGACCGGATGGCTTCCGAGTACACCGCGCGCAAACCGTGGCGCGGATTGATCAGGTAATTGACCGCCACCCGCGGGGTCAGCGAACTGCCGATCAATTGCGAGTCTTCGAACATCGCACCGCCCTGCAGCAGCCAATGCTCGGTGGCGCGCCACTCGAGTTGGCCGAACGTCCGCCAGGTGGTGTCGTCGAGGGTGCCATTGAAGTAGGTCTCGGAATCTGCCCGGTCGTAACGATAGTTCATACCGCTGACCAATCGCAGACTGTCGGACAGGCTGAGGGTGTCTTGCACTTCGAGGTCGTAGCGCGTTTCCCGACTGCTCTGGTCGATGTCGCCACAGAGGGTTCGCCGGGCGCCGTTTGTCCATTGGCTCAGCACCTGATTGGCCAGGGCTTGTTCGGCCGGCGTACCGGCCGGGGCGCCAGTGCCGGTGAAGCGTTCGATGTTGCGGGCCAGGCGTTCGGTGTAATTCGGGTTGAGCTGCCAGAGTTCGGTCAGCTCCGGGCTGAACGAGACCTCGGCGTCGCAGGCGCGCCAGGTTTGCTGGCGATCCCAATGTTGGGCCGAACCCTGGATATAAAGGCTGTGATCGGGATTGATGTCGAGGTTCCAGCGCAAGGAGCCGGCATAATCCTTGGCGACCACGTCGGAATTTTTCCCCGCGTCGGTAATCCCCGAGAACACCGGTCGATAGGTGTATGGCCGCTGGTTGGTGCCGTCCTTGGCATTCAATTGCCAATCGATGCTCTGTTGTTCGTCGAGCGTCTGGCTGACGGCCAGGTTGAAGCGGTTCAAGCGACGACTGTCGTGATAATTGTCACCCTTGCGATCCGAGTCGAAGCCATCGTCCTGTTGACCCGACAGCGACAGGCGCAGATCGCCGCCGTCCCAACCCATGCCCTGGCTGGCATAAAAGTCGTCGATGCCGCGCTGCCCACGGGTGATTTTCATCCGCGTGCCGTGGCTGTCCGCCGGGTTGCGCGTGATGATGTTGACCACCGCCATCAGCGCGTTGGCGCCATAGCTGACGGTGTTCGGGCCGCGGAACACTTCGATGCGCTCGATGTCTTCCATGGCCACCGGAATATCACTCCAGTCCACCGTGGCCAGGCCGGCGCGGTACACCGAGCGGCCGTCGATCAATACTTGCAGGCGTCGCGCCTCGCTGGCGTTGGTGCCGTGGTAGTTCACGGCGGCCTGATTGCCATTTATGTTGCCGACCATCATTCCCGGCACCAGGCGCAACAACTCACTGATGTCCCTGGCGCCACTGGCATTGATCAGAGCGCTGTCGATCACCGTCATGCTCCCCGGCACGGCGGCTGGCGACTGCTTCAAGCGTGTCGCGGTCAGCACTTGCGGCACGGGCTCACTGTCGAGGAACAAGTCGTCGGCCAGTAACGGCGAGCTGAAGACCAGCGCCAATACCAGCGGCGAGCGAGGTGAGGGAGACCCAAAAGACACAACACATCCTTGATAGCGTTTAACTGGCGCGCATGTTAACCGAGCTGATGGACTTTTCCAGTCACGATGCCGGCATTTTCCTCGGATTTATTGGTCTTCTTCATACAAGTGCCGGTAATTGATGCTGGGGCTGGCCGCCACTGGGCCGCTCCGTATAATGCCGACATCGCCACTGGTATGGATTAACGGATTGCATATGACTGAACAGCGCCCAATTGCGGTCCTGGGAGGCGGAAGTTTTGGTACCGCCGTGGCTAATCTGCTGGCCGAGAACGGGCATCAGGTCCGACAGTGGATGCGTGACCCCGAACAGGCCGAGTCCATTCGGGTCAATCGCGAGAACCCGCGTTACCTCAAAGGCATCAAGATTTTGCCGGCCGTGGAACCGGTCACTGACCTGCAGGCGACCCTGGACGCCTGCGACCTGTGCTTTGTCGCACTGCCGTCCAGCGCGCTGCGTTCGGTACTGGTGCCGCACGCCGATCGTTTGAGCGGTAAATTGCTGGTGAGCCTGACCAAAGGCATCGAAGCGCATACGTTCAAACTGATGAGCGAGATCCTCGAAGAAATCGCCCCACAAGCGCGCATCGGCGTGTTGTCCGGGCCGAACCTGGCCCGTGAAATCGCCGAACACGCGCTGACCGCCACCGTCGTCGCCAGTGAAGACGAAGAGCTCTGCGTGCGGGTGCAGGAAGCGCTGCACGGTCGCACCTTTCGCGTCTACGCCAGTGCCGACCGCTACGGCGTCGAGTTGGGCGGGGCGTTGAAAAACGTCTACGCGATCATCGCCGGCATGGCGGTGGCCCTGGGCATGGGCGAAAACACCAAGAGCATGCTGATCACCCGGGCATTGGCGGAAATGACGCGCTTTGCGGTGAATCAGGGCGCCAACCCGATGACCTTCCTCGGCCTCGCGGGCGTCGGCGATCTGATCGTCACCTGCTCATCGCCGAAAAGCCGCAATTACCAGGTCGGGTTCGCCCTCGGCCAGGGCTTGAGCCTGGAAGATGCGGTCACTCGCCTGGGTGAAGTCGCTGAAGGGGTCAACACCCTCAAGGTGCTCAAGGCCAAGGCCCAGGAGGTGGGCGTGTATATGCCGCTGGTCGCCGGGCTGCACGCGATCCTGTTCGAAGGGCGCACGCTGAATCAGGTGATCGAGTTATTGATGCGCGCCGAACCGAAAACCGACGTCGACTTTATTTCCACCAGCGGTTTCAACTGAATTTATCGACAGCCGACTTATCTACAGAGGCAGGGAGCGAGACATGAACGATCCGAAAGTGGAAGCCAAGTACGAATCCATCCTGCTACGGGTGTTGTGGATGATCGTCTTCTTGCTGGTCTGGCAAGTGGCGCAATTCATCCTCGGCGCGGTGGTGCTGGTGCAGTTGATCTATCGTTTGTTCTATGGCGCCCCGAGCGCCAGCCTGATGAACTTCGGCGACAGCCTGAGCCAGTATCTGGCGCAGATCGGTCGATTCGGCACGTTTCACAGCGACCAGAAACCCTGGCCGTTCGCCGACTGGCCGACGCCGCGTACACCGGAAGGCGAAGCGCCGCACGTGGTGGCGCCAGCCCCGCATCCGGCCCGAGATGAGGAACCGAAACTATGAAACTCTGGGTATTACGTCATGGTGAAGCCGAGCCACACGGCACACGCGCAGACTCCGAACGGGAACTGACTGCCCACGGTCGTGAAGAAGTCCTGCGCACCGCCGCCGAACTGATCGGGAAACCGATTACGGCGATCTATGCCAGCCCTTACCGGCGAGCGCAGCAGACCGCACAGCTGGTGCGTGAGGCGCTGGGGTTCGCGCCGGAGATCCGTACGGTTGAATGGCTGACCCCGGATTACAGCCCGCAAGTGGTCTCGGAGCAGTTGGTGTCGGTGGACCGCGCCTTGCTGGTCAGTCATAACCCGCTGGTGGGCAATCTGCTGGGTTACCTGCAGCACGGCCATGTGCAGGATCCGGAAAGGGTGGCCACCGCCGGCCTGGCGGAGCTGGAAGGCGATCTGCCGCTGGCCGGGGCGATGAAGCTCAACGGCATCAAACACCCGTAATATTTGTCGGGATCGGGCTGTTGTGGGAGCGTGGCTTGCCCGCGATGGCATCGCTTCGGCCTCTTTGATAAACCGCGGTGCCTGCATCGCGGGCAAGCCCGGCTCCCACAGGTTCTGCTTCGGACCTGATATTTTTGTGTGAAATAGTCAACCAAGCAACCGCTTGGTTGACTACGCTTGCTCCAGACCAAAAACAAAGGAGCGAGTCGCATGCCTGCTGCTTTTCGTTTGCCGCTGGACGTCTTCTACGAGCGTGAGGCCCGTCATCCGCGCCAGCGCTTTCTGGTCCAGCCGATGGGCGGCGGACAAGTCGAAACCCTGACCTGGGGCGACGTCGGCCATCAGGCCCGCTGCGCTGCGCACTGGCTGCGGGCCCGGGAATTGCCGCAAGGCAGTCACATCGCCCTGATCTCTAAAAACTGCGCCCACTGGATCATCGCCGACCTGGCGATCTGGATGGCCGGGCATGTCTCGGTGCCGCTTTACCCGAACCTCACCGCCGAGTCCGTGGCCCAGGTGCTGGAACACTCCGAAGCGGCGCTGGCGTTCATCGGCAAACTCGACGACTGGCCGGGCATGTCGCGCGGGGTCAATCCGGATCTGCCTACCATCAGCCTGCCGCTGCACCCGCAAGGTACTTTCAATTACAGCTGGGCCGACCTGCAACGCAGCTCACCGATCCAGGACGATCCCAAACCCGGCGCCGATCAGCTGGCGACCATCATCTACACCTCCGGCACCACCGGCCTGCCCAAAGGCGTGATGCACAGTTTCGGCAATCTGGGGTTTGCCAGCACGCGGGGCACCCAGTTGTTCGGCCTCAATGAGTCGGATCGACTGCTGTCCTACCTGCCGCTGTGCCACGTCGCCGAGCGGATGTTCGTCGAGATGGCATCGATCTACACCGGCCAAACGGTGTTCTTCGCCGAGAGCCTCGATACCTTTCTCACCGATTTACGCCGTGCGCGACCGACCGCGCTGTTCGGCGTACCGCGCATCTGGACCAAATTCCAGATGGGCGTCTACAGCAAGATTCCGGCAAAACGCCTCGACTTCCTGCTCGGCCTGCCCTTCATCGGCAAGCGGGTCGGGCACAAAGTCCTTGCCGGTCTTGGGCTCGATGCCTTGCGCATCGCCCTGTCCGGCGCGGCGCCAGTGCCGCAGACCTTGCTGCTGTGGTACCGCAAATTGGGGCTGGATGTGCTGGAGGTGTATGGCATGACCGAAAGCTGCGGCTACTCGCACATTTGCCTGCCGGGCCAGAACAAACCCGGCTGGATCGGCAAGCCCTGCCCGGAGGTCGAAGTGCGGATCGCCGATACGGGGGAGGTGCTGGTGCGCAGCGGCGCGACCATGCTCGGGTATTTCAAGGAACCCGGGAAAACCGCTGAAACCATCACCGAGGACGGCTTCCTGCGCACCGGTGACAAGGGCGAGGAAGACGCCGAAGGCAACCTGCGCCTGACCGGGCGCCTGAAGGAGATCTTCAAGACCAGCAAAGGCAAGTACGTGGCCCCGGCCCCGATCGAAAATCGCCTGGCAGTGCATTCGCGGATCGAGCAAGTGTGCGTGGTCGGCGATGGTTTGAGTGCGCCGCTGGGGTTGTGCGTGCTCTCGGCGGTCGGTCAGCAGGACGCGGGCGGGACGGCGCGCGCGAGTTTGCATTCGAGCCTGGAAAAATTGCTGGAGGAGGTCAACGGCGTGCTCGACAAACACGAGCGCTTGCGGCGTCTGGTGGTGGTCAAGGACAGTTGGGCGGTGGAAAACGGCTTCCTCACACCGACCCTGAAAATCAAACGCAACGTGATCGAAGCCACTTACGGCGCCCGCTTCGAAGAATGGAGCGAGCGCAGTGAAGCGGTGCTGTGGCAGGATTGAGTCACGAATAAAATCGACAAAGGAAAGCAACGATGAGTCTGTGGCGTACCACTCCCAACATCGAGCAGTTGAACGCAATCCAGAAAAACACCATCGGCGAAGTGCTGGATATTCGCTTTGAAGCCTTCGACGAAGAGTCCCTGACCGCGAGCATGGTCATCGACCACCGCACGCACCAGCCTTACGGTTTGCTGCACGGCGGCGCCTCGGTGGTGCTGGCCGAGTCCGTCGGTTCCATGGCCAGTTACCTGTGCATCGACGCCAGCAAGTTCTACTGCGTGGGCCTGGAAATCAACGCCAACCATTTGCGCGGCTTGCGCAGTGGACGGGTCACGGCGGTGGCCAGGCCGATTCACATTGGTCGCACGACGCACGTCTGGGATATCCGTTTGACCAGCGACGAGGGCAAGGCCAGTTGCGTGTCGCGATTGACCATGGCGGTAGTGCCGTTGGGTGAAACCCCTCCCGCCCGCTAACACAATCCCGTGTAGCAGCATCACGCTGACCGGACTGTCATCCTTCCTGGCAGTTACGGTCATTGCTCCCGGACGCTGTCTTACAGACAATCAACCCTTGTTTTCGTTGATGGATCGACCGGTATGTCGCAGCAGATATTTTTCGCCCACGCCAATGGCTTTCCTTCGGGCACCTACGGCAAGTTGTTCGCGGCGCTGGCGCCCGAGTATCAGGTCGCGCATCTGCAACAGCACGCCCACGACCCGCGTTTCCCGGCGGACGACAACTGGTACAACCTGGTCGACGAGCTGATTCATCACCTCAAGCAACAACCGGAACCGGTGTGGGGTGTCGGCCACTCCTTTGGCGGCGTATTGCACCTGCACGCGGCATTGCGTTGCCCCGAACTCTATCGCGGTGTGGTGATGCTCGATTCGCCGGTGCTGACCCGCGCCGATCAATGGGTGATCCGTGCCGCCAAGCGTTTTGGTTTCATCGACAAGTTGACGCCCGCCGGCCGTACGTTGGGCCGCCGGGAAGAGTTCGCCGACATCGAAAGCGCCCGGCGCTATTTCGCCGGGAAAACCCTGTTTCGCGGTTTCGACCCGGAGTGTTTTGACGCCTACCTGCAACACGGTCTGCACCAGGTCGGCGACAAATTGCGCCTGCGTTTCGACCCAGCCACGGAAATCAGCATCTACCGTGGCGTGCCCCACACCAGCCCTGGCCGTGCACGGCAATTGAAAGTGCCGCTGGCGGTGGTTCGCGGGCACAAGAGCCGGGTGGTCATGCGCCATCACGCAAGCGCTGTCGGGCGCATGCCGCTGGGCGAGTCCCTGACCATGCCCGGCGGCCACATGTTTCCCCTCGAACGTCCGCAAGACACCGCCGCGCTGCTGAAGAATCTGTTCAGCCGCTGGGAAGGTCGTCGCCAACAGGATTGCGCATGAGCAACGTCGTCGAAGAAGTCCGCCTGAGCCTGCCGCACATCGAATTGGCCGCGCATCTGTTCGGTCCCGAAGACGGTTTGCCGGTGATTGCCTTGCATGGCTGGCTGGACAACGCCAACAGCTTCGCCCGGCTGGCGCCGAAGCTCAAAGGCTTGCGCATCATTGCCCTGGACATGGCCGGTCACGGTCACTCTGGGCATCGGCCGACCGGCGCTGGCTACGCGATGTGGGACTATGCCCATGACGTGCTGCAAGTCGCCGAGCAGCTCGGACTGAAGAAGTTTGCGTTGCTGGGGCACTCCATGGGCGCGATCGCATCCTTGATCATCGCCGGGTCGATGCCCGAGCGTGTCACGCATCTGGCGTTGATCGACGGCATCATTCCTCCTACCGACAAAGGCGAAAATGCTGCCGAGCGCATGGGTATGGCCCTGCAGGCGCAGCTGGACCTGCGGGAAAAACGCAAACCGGTCTACAACACCCTCGACCGCGCCATCGAAGCCCGGATGAAAGGTCTGGTGGCGGTCAGTCGCGAAGCCGCCGAACTGCTGGCCCAGCGTGGCTTGATGCCAGTGCCGGGCGGTTACACCTGGCGCACCGACAACCGCCTCACGCTGCCATCGCCGCTGCGTCTGACCACTGAACAGGCCATGGCCTTCGTCCAGCGGGTCAGTTGTCCGGCGTTGTTGGTGGTTGCCGCCGACGGCATGCTCGCCAAACATCCCGAGTTGCTGGAACGTCTACCCTTTAGCCGTGAACAGCTGCCTGGCGGCCATCATTTGCACCTGAATGACGAACCCGGTGCCGACCTTGTCGCAGACTGTTTCAATCGGTTCTTCGCCGTTCCTTGACTTGCGCCGGGCAACTGTCGAGGCTGGGCGGGTTGAAATGGGAGACAACCATGATAGATCTCTACACCGCTGCGACCCCGAATGGCCACAAGGTCTCTATCGTGCTCGAGGAACTCGGCCTGCCCTACACGGTGCATGCCTTGAGTTTCGACAAAAAGGAACAGAAGTCCGCGGACTTCCTCAAGATCAATCCCAATGGCCGGATTCCGGCAATTGTCGACCGCGCCAACGGTGATTTCGCCGTGTTCGAATCCGGCGCCATTCTTGTTTATCTGGCAGAACTGAGCGGGCAACTCTTGCCCAAAGACCCCAAGGGGCGCTCGGTGGTGTTGCAGTGGCTGATGTTCCAGATGGGCGGCATCGGCCCGATGCAAGGCCAGGCCAACGTGTTTTTCCGCTATTTCCCGGAAAAGCTCCAGGGCGCCATCGACCGCTATCAGCATGAAACCCGTCGCCTCTATGAAGTGCTCGACACGCGCCTGCAAGACGTGGAGTTTCTCGGCGGCGAGTACAGCATTGCCGACATCGCCACGTTCCCGTGGGTACGTGGCCATGAGTGGTCCGGTGTCGAGGTGGACGGCTTGCCGGCCTTGCAGCGCTGGATGGCGACTATGGAAGCGCGCCCGGCGGTACAGCGTGGTTTGCTGATACCTGAACGCATCGACGATGCCAGCGTCGTCAAGGGTGCCCAGGCCATGCTGATCCGATGAGCCTATCCATGCGTTCACTCAGTCTGCTGGCGCTGTGTTGTTTCAGTCCCTTGTTGTTTGCCGCCGATGTCCCGGGCAGTCAGGACTTGCCGATCGTGCCGCGTATGGCCGATGCGCAGATCGTCGACTATCGCCCGGTCGCCGAGCTTGAGCGGATCTACCCGCTGGGTTCGATCCGCAAGATCAGTGGCCAGTTGCGCTTCGACGGTCAGGTCAGCGCCCGTGGGCAAACCACTTCGGTGACCTACGAGCTGCCGCCGGAACATTCCTCCAACGAAGCCTTCACGGCTGCCCGTGAAGCCCTGCAAAAGCAGGGCGCGCAGCTACTGTTCTGGTGTCAGGCCCGCGATTGCGGCGAAAGCAGCCTGTGGGCCAATGAAGTATTCAGCAACGCCAAGCTCTATGGCGCCGATGATCAGCAGGCCTACTTGCTGCTGCGACTGGCCGCGCCACAGGACAACACGCTGGTCGCGCTTTACAGCATTACTCGTGGCAATCGCAAAGCCTATCTGCATGTCGAACAATTCGACGCCGCCGCGCCGCTGGGCGATTTGCTGCCGACCTCGGCGACGCTGTTGCGAGAGCTTAAAAGCACCGGTGAACTCGATTTTCCCAAACTGAGTGCCGATCCCGACGACACCTGGCTGCGTTTGATTTCTCGCGGCTTGAACCTGGACACCACGTTGCGGGTCAGTGTGTCCGGGGCCAAGGCCGAAGCCTGGCGTCAGGCGCTGATCGGGCAGGGCGTACGGGCGGCGCGGATGGAAACGGGTAGCGTCGAAGGCTCTGGCCTGCACATCGAGCTGTTGCGATAAGCTGTACCGGGCGAACGCGCCAGCCGCGTTCGCCGACTCTTTTGCCGACTGACTTTTTACGAGACTGGGATGATCAATAACGATCGGCTGTTGGTGCAGATCCTGCTCCTGGTGCTGTTTGGCGCGAGCTTCTGGGTGATGGCGCCGTTCTGGTCGGCGTTGTTCTGGGGCGCCGTGCTGGCGTTCGCCAGTTGGCCGCTGATGCGTTTACTGACCCGCTGGCTCAATGGCCGTGAATCCCTGGCGGCGGCATTGCTGACGCTGGGCTGGATGTTGCTGGTGGCCGTGCCGCTGGTGTGGCTGGGGTTCAACCTGGCGGACCATGTGCGCGATGCGACGGCCTTCATCAAGGATGTGCAGGTCGATGGCGTGCCTGAGGCGCCGGCCTGGCTGGGCAGTATTCCCTTGGTCGGCGAGCGCTTGGCAGGCATCTGGAACAGCATCGACCAGCAGGGTGCGGCGCTGATGGTGGCGGTCAAACCCTATCTGGGCCAGGTCGGTAACTGGTTGCTGGCGCGCAGTGCGCAAATTGGCGGCGGGATTCTCGAACTGACGCTGAGCATTGTCTTCGTGTTCTTTTTCTACCGCGACGGGCCGCGATTGGCGGCGTTTGTTCATGATTTGCTGGAACGGCTGATAGGTGACCGCGCCGGTTACTACATCGAGTTGGTGGCGGGGACGGTCCAGCGGGTGGTCAACGGGGTGATCGGCACGGCGGCGGCCCAGGCGGTTCTGGCGTTGATCGGGTTCTTGATCGCCGGAGTACCGGGGGCGTTGGTGCTGGGCATCGTGACGTTCATGCTCAGCCTGATTCCCATGGGCCCACCACTGGTATGGATTCCGGCCACGGCGTGGCTGGCCTGGAAGGGCGAATACGGGATGGCGGTGTTCCTCGGGGTCTGGGGAATGTTCATCATCAGTGGCGTCGACAACGTGCTGAAACCCTACCTCATCAGTCGCGGTGGGAATTTGCCGTTGGTGATCGTGCTGCTGGGCGTGTTCGGCGGGTTGATTGCGTTCGGATTTATCGGCTTGTTCATCGGCCCGACCTTGCTGGCCGTGGCCTACAGCCTGCTGACTGATTTCAGCAAGGGTCAGGCCCGGAACTAATGTGGGAGCGAGCCTGCTCGCGAAGACGGCGGTACATTCAACATCAATGTGACTGACTGACAGACCGCCATCGCGAGCAGGCTCGCTCCCACAGGGATTTGCTTATTGATCAGGTGCGGGGTAGGCGGATCACTGCCGTCAACCCACCACCGGGCGTTTCTTCCAGACTCAACTGACCGCCCAGCCGTTCCGCCGCCTCGCGGGCAATGGTCATCCCCAGCCCGACGCCACCGGAATTGCGATTGCGCGAACCTTCCAGTCGGAAGAACGGTTCAAACACCGCTTCACGCTTATCCGCCGCAATACCCGGCCCCTGGTCTATGACCCGGATCACCAGGTGTTCGCGATGGTCTTCGAGCGTGATCAGCGCTTGCCCTGCATACCGCAAGGCGTTGTCCAGCAGGTTGTTGATGCACGAGCGCAACGCCATCGGCTGCACTTGCAGCGGTGCGCAGTGGCCGCTGGCCTGGACGTCGGCGCCCTGGTCCTGGGCGTTTTCGCTCAGGGATTCGACCAGCGCCTGCACATCCATCCACTGTCGCGCTTCGCTGGTGCGCTGTTCGTGCAAGTAGGTGAGGGTGGCGTCGAGCATGCTGATCATGTCGTCCAGATCCTGGCGCATCTGGCCTTGCAGCTTGTCGTCGTCGATCTGTTCCAGCCGCAACTTGAGCCGCGACAGCGGCGTGCGCAAGTCGTGGGAGACGGCGCCGAGCATTCGCGAGCGCTGCTGCACTTGTTCGATAATGCGCTTCTGCATCAAGTTGAAGGTGTACGCCGCTTGCCGGGCTTCCCGTGGACCGGACTCATCCAGCGGCGGGCTGTCGAGGTTTTCACTCAAGCGCTCGGCCGCATCGCTCAGTCGCTGGATCGGCCGGCTCAACAGTTTGGCGCCGTACCAGGCGGCAATGATCAGCGAGACCAATTGAAACGTCAGCGGCACCAAGGGCCCGCCGAACCATGGGCGCGGCGGCCGGTTTTCGAAACGCGGGTCCAGCGGTGGGCGCTCACCTTCGATGCCCTCGGAAAACTCCGGTGGCGGAGGCGGCGGTGGCGGACCGTAATGGTGAAACCAGGCAAACGCCAACAGGTGCGCCAGGATAATCGCCGCCAGCAATACGCCAAACAGGCGGCCGAACAGCGTATCGAAGCGCGCACGCATCAGCCGATGTCTCGGGCGTCGAACAGGTAACCCTCACCGCGAACGGTCTTGATCAACTGGGGGGCCTTGGGGTCATCCCCGAGTTTCTGGCGCAGGCGCGAGACCAGCAGGTCGATGCTGCGATCGAAGGCTTCGATCGAACGACCGCGAGCGGCGTCCAGCAATTGCTCGCGGCTGAGTACACGGCGCGGACGTTCGATGAACACCCAGAGCAAACGGAATTCGGCGTTGGACAGCGGCACCACCAGGCCATCGGCGGCGATCAATTGGCGCAGCACGCTGTTCAGGCGCCAGTTGTCGAAGCGAATGTTCGCCCGCTGCTCAGTACGGTCGTCGCGCACTCGCCGCAGAATGGTCTGAATCCGCGCCACCAGTTCTCGCGGCTCGAACGGCTTGGCCATGTAATCGTCGGCGCCCAGTTCCAGACCGATGATCCGGTCTGTGGGTTCGCAGCGGGCCGTGAGCATCAGGATCGGAATGTCCGACTCGGCGCGCAGCCAGCGGCACAGCGACAGACCGTCTTCGCCGGGCAGCATCAGGTCGAGCACCACCACGTCGAAGTGTTCCGCCTGCATGGCCACACGCATGGCCGCGCCGTCGGTGACGCCGCTGGCGTGGATGTTGAACCGGGCCAGGTAGTCGATCATCAGTTCGCGGATCGGGACGTCATCGTCGACGATCAGGGCGCGAATGCTCCAGCGTTTGTCGTCGCCGGGCGCTTTTTGATCGTCGTTCAAGGGGGCTTGGGTGCTGTGCATGCGTGCGTTCATCTGCCAGGTAGGCTGCCAACCACAAAGATGGGCTGCGAGGTTGTGGCTTCAGCATAGGCGTCCGGCCCGGAGGCGGGAAGTGCTGTAAGGACGTGTTGCGGCGGCCGAGGGTAGCGATGAAGGATGTTGCAGGCGTGTCGTCTCGGTATCAAGCTCGACACAATTGCCGAAAAGGCTAGTCTTGCCTGAGCCTTCGGGACGATTTACCGATCATCGGGTCCCGCAGCGCCGTTGGTTCCGCTACAATGCGCGCCGATTTCGTCCTGCCTGAGAGCCCGCACATGTCCGTCTGCCAGACTCCTATCATCGTCGCCCTGGATTTTCCCACCCGTGACGCCGCACTGAAGCTGGCCGACCAGTTGGACCCGACACTGTGCCGGGTCAAAGTCGGTAAAGAGCTGTTCACCAGCTGCGCCTCGGAAATCGTCGGCACGTTGCGCGACAAGGGTTTCGAAGTGTTCCTGGACCTCAAGTTCCACGACATCCCGAACACCACCGCCATGGCCGTCAAGGCCGCTGCGGAAATGGGCGTGTGGATGGTCAACGTGCATTGCTCCGGTGGCCTGCGCATGATGGCCGCGTGCCGCGAAGTGCTCGACCAGCGTACCGGCCCCAAACCGCTGTTGATCGGCGTGACCGTGCTGACCAGCATGGAACGTGAAGATCTGGCGGGTATCGGTCTGGATATCGAGCCGCAGGAGCAAGTGCTGCGTCTGGCCGCATTGGCAGAAAAGGCCGGGATGGACGGTCTGGTGTGCTCGGCCCTGGAAGCCCAGGCCCTGAAATCGGCTCACCCGTCGCTGCAACTGGTGACTCCGGGGATTCGTCCAGCGGGCAGCGCCCAGGACGATCAGCGCCGTATTCTGACCCCGCGTCAGGCGCTGGATGCCGGTTCCGACTATCTGGTGATCGGCCGTCCGATCAGCCAGGCGGCTGATCCGGCCAAGGCATTGGCCGACGTGGTCGCCGAACTCGCCTAAACACCGCCAAACCTGTGGGAGCGGGCTTGCCCGCGATAGCGGGGTATCAGTCAACATTGATGCTGACTGACACGCCCTCATCGCGGGCAAGCCCGCTCCCACAGGGTTTTGATTGAGTCAGTTAAAGCGTTAAACCTTCAACACCAACTTCCCGAAATTCTCGCCGCTGAACAGTTTCATCAGCGTCTCCGGGAACGTTTCCAGTCCTTCAACAATATCTTCCTTGCTCTTGAGCTGTCCCTTGGCCATCCAGCCGGCCATTTCCTGCCCGGCGGCGGCGAACTGTGCGGCGTAATCCATCACCACGAAACCTTCCATCCGCGCGCGATTGACCAGCAGCGATAAGTAGTTGGCCGGGCCTTTGACCGCTTCCTTGTTGTTGTACTGGCTGATGGCGCCGCAAATCACCACCCGTGCCTTCATGTTCAGGCGGCTCAGCACCGCGTCAAGAATATCGCCGCCGACGTTATCGAAATACACGTCCACGCCTTTCGGGCATTCGCGCTTGAGGCCGGCGATGACGTCTTCGTTCTTGTAGTCGATGGCGCCATCAAAGCCCAGTTCGTCGATCAGGAACTGACACTTGTCCGCGCCACCGGCAATGCCGACCACCCGGCAACCCTTGAGCTTGGCGATTTGCCCGGCAATGCTGCCCACTGCACCGGCGGCCCCCGACAACACCACTGTGTCACCTTCCTTGGGCGCGCCGACATCGAGCAGGGCGAAGTAAGCCGTCATGCCCGTCATGCCCAGTGCGGACAAATAACGCGGCAGCGGCGCCAGTTTCGGATCGACCTTGTAGAAACCGCGCGGCTCGCCGAGGAAGTAATCCTGCACACCCAGGGCACCATTCACGTAGTCGCCGACGGCAAACCCCGGATTGTTCGAGGCCACGACTTTGCCTACACCCAACGCGCGCATCACTTCGCCGATAGCGACCGGCGGGATGTAGGACTTGCCCTCGTTCATCCAGCCACGCATGGCCGGGTCCAGGGACAGGTATTCGTTTTTGACCAGGATCTGACCCGCCGCCGGCTCGCCGACCGGTACTTCTTGATAGGTAAAGGTCTCGCGGGTCGCCGCCCCCACTGGACGTTTGGCGAGCAGGAACTGGCGATTGGTCTGGGTAGTCATGACAGGCACTCAATATGAATGAAGCCTTGTTGATAACCCTTCATGCACGATGCCGCAAGTTTGGCTGATGCGGCGAATGCACTGCGATCCAGTGCGGTGATAGTCACGGCGGCGGTTCTATCACTGTCACTCATGGGCGCCCAACCGGCCTTCTGATAGTGCTGCCGTGCCATGGGCCCCTGTGACTAGACTGCGAACACGCGATTCCCCGCATTCTTCTCTCCGAGGACATAACAATGAGCATGACGTTTTCCGGCCAGGTCGCCGTAGTGACGGGCGCCGCCAATGGTATTGGCCGTGCGACCGCCCTGGCATTCGCTGCCGAAGGTTTGAAGGTTGTGGTTGCCGACCTGGACACGGCGGGGGGCGAGGGCACGGTCGCGCTGATTCGCACGGCCGGTGGCGAAGCGACCTTCGTGCGTTGCAACGTTACGCTGGAGAGCGATGTAAAAAATCTGATGGAGGAAGTGGTGAATACCTACGGCCGCCTCGACTATGCCTTCAACAACGCCGGCATCGAAATCGAGAAAGGCAAATTGGCCGACGGTACGCTCGATGAGTTCGACGCGATCATGGGCGTCAACGTCAAAGGCGTCTGGCTGTGCATGAAGTACCAGTTGCCCTTGTTGCTGGCCCAGGGCGGCGGCGCGATCGTCAACACTGCTTCGGTAGCCGGTCTAGGCGCAGCGCCGAAGATGAGCATTTACGCCGCGTCGAAACACGCGGTGATCGGCCTGACCAAATCGGCGGCTATCGAATACGCCAAGAAAAAGATTCGGGTGAACGCGGTGTGCCCGGCGGTGATCGACACCGACATGTTCCGCCGTGCCTATGAAGCCGACCCGAAAAAAGCCGAGTTCGCCAATGCCATGCACCCGGTCGGTCGCATCGGCAAGGTCGAGGAAATCGCCAGCGCGGTGCTGTACCTGTGCAGCGACGGCGCTGCATTCACCACCGGGCACTCGCTGGTCGTGGACGGTGGCGTTACAGCGTTCTAAAACCAGAGACGACCCAGAGAAAACCCCGAACCTGTGGGAGCGAGCCTGCTCGCGATGAGGGAGTGTCAGTTGGCATCAATGCTGTCTGACACGCCGCAATCGCGAGCAGGCTCGCTCCCACAGGTTTTTCATTTGCCTCATGGTTCCGGGAAAGCCTCGGCATTGTGTTTCAAATGGTTAGAACCGAGGGTTTTGGCGGCGTTGTCGCACATCCTGTCGGACGCTCCTGTGATTAACTGACTCCCGCAAAACGAACAGGAGTTTGCTTGCTCATGGAGTTGAGAATCGATCGACAGGCATTGGTGCCGGTCGTACAGCAAATCGTCGACGCGCTAACCGGCTGGCTCCATCACAGCGAGGTGCAGCCGGGGACGCGTTTACCTTCGGTACGGCAAATCGCGCGAACCAATTTGCTCAGTCAGTCCAGCGTCGTTGAAGCCTGTGAACGCCTGGTGGCTCAGGGCGTGTTGGCGTCGCGCCAAGGGGCGGGATTCCTGGTCGCCGCCCCGGTGCAAGGCGTTCACGGACAGCGGGAGGGCCCGTGGTTCGAGGGCGCAGATGAGATTCAACGAGACCGCCTGGGTGAGCTGAAGCTGGGCTGTGGCGGATTACCAGAGAGCTGGCGCGAGACGGACGACCTGAGCTACGCGATCCGTCAGGTCAGCCGCACCGACATGGCCGGCTTGTTCAACTACAGCACACCGCTGGGCCTGCCAGCCTTGCGCCAGCAGATTGTCAAACGCCTGAAGCCGCTGGATATCGAGGTGGAGGACAGTCGCATCCTGACGACGGCGGGCGCCAGCCAAGGGCTCGACCTGATCGTGCGAACGTTGTTCAAGCCGGGTGATTGCGTAGTGGTGGAAAGTCCCGGTTATTCCCTGCTGTTCGATCTGCTCAGGCTGCACGGCGTCAGCATGCTCGAGGTGCCGCGAACCCCACGCGGACCGGATGTTGAGGTGCTCGAAACGCTGTTGTTGAGGTGCCACCCACGCGCGATATTCATCAATAGTTTCTACCACAACCCGACGGGCAGCAGCCTGGCGCCGGTGGTCGCGCAAAGGATCTTGCAACTGGCCAGAACCCATGGCGTGTTGGTGATTGAAAACGATGTCTATGCGGATCTGCATAGCGGCCCTGGTACGCGGCTCGCGGCCCTGGATGACGATGTGATCTACGTCGGCAGCTACTCCAAAACCCTCAGCAGTTCGTTACGGGTCGGCTTTGTCGTGGCCGGTGCCGAGGTTATTTCACGGCTGGCCCAGGTCAAAATGATCAGCAGCATGGGTGCTTCACGGTTTTGTGAGTCGGTGCTGGCAAATCTGTTGGCCAGCGGTGCCTACCGCAAGCTGGTGCAGCGTCAGCGCCAGCGTTTGAACACCGACAGAGAGGCTGCGTTGCAAGTGCTCGAAGACGCTGAATGGGAGGTCTTCGGCAAGCCTTCCGGCGGGTTGTTCATTTGGGCGCGATCGCAGATGTCCGACTACGCTCAGGTGCGCACCCAGGCACAGCGCTTTGGTGTCCGGCTGTCTTCGGCGACGGCATTCAGTCCCACCGGTGAGCCCAGTGACTGGCAGCGTATCAATGTGGCCTATGCCTGTGATCCGCGTGCCCGGGCGTTTTTTCAAGCGACCACTCTGGATCGACCTCAAGCGTTCTGAAAACGACGTGGGCGTAGCTTTTTGCCATTATTCCGACGCCAGAGACTTGTGTTGATACAGGCCCGTTGCGAATCTGCGTCAACAGACTATGTCAGGGGACTAAGTGCAATGATTTCGGCCGTGCAAGGACGTTTTGCCAACCTCGGTATGGCGAAAAAACTGGGAGTAGGGTTCGTGCTGGTGCTGCTGTTGACAGCCCTGGTGGCGGCCATCGGCGTATGGTCCCTGCAAACCATCAGTCAGCGCTTCGACGGGCTCAAGCAGATGTCGTCGCTCAACAGCGGCCTGCTCAAGGTACGCCTGCTCGAGCAGGAATACGCCTTGCACGGCAATCCGAAAACCGCCGAAGCCCTGCGCCAGGGCGTTGATGGCCTGATCGCGCTGGCCAATGAACTCAAGGCTGCGTCAGCGTCCAACGTGCCGGTGATGAATGACGTCGAGCAGTCCCTTGGGGCGTATCGCAAGGCCTTTGATGAGTTCGTTTCACTCAGCCAGGCCAAGGACCTGGCGCTGGAAATGGCCAGTTGGTCAGTGTCCAGCGTGGCTAATAACCTCGACGTGCTCCAGGCCGGACTGGCCGATGACGGCGCCTATGCCCTGAAGGAGTCCGAGGGCAAGGACGGTGCGCAGTTCATTGAGCAAGCCAATCAAGTCAGCCAGGTGTCGCGGCTGATGTTGCAGGCCATGAACGAAGCCCGTGTGCGCCTGGACCAGAGCCGCAAGGGTGACGACAGCGCAGGGCAGGGCAAGATAGAGCAGGCCGACCAGGCACTGACCCAGGCCGAACAGCTGAAAACCACGGTCAAGGATGAGGGTTACCAGACGGTCCTCAATGAAGTGGTCGGGCACATTCGCGGTTTCAGCGAGAAACTTGCCGAATACACCGGGCTGCTGGCGCAGGAAAAGACCGTCTATGAGCAGTTGCATCAGCGCGCCGCTCAAGTAGTGGATCGCGTGGATCAGGCCTACGTTGCCGAAGACCAGTCGATGCAGACGGAGCTGAAAAAGAATTCGCTGCTGATCATCGGTTCTTCCGCGTTGGCGTTACTGGTCGGGCTGATTGCGGCGTGGGTGATTACCCGGTTGATTGTGGCGCCGTTGCGCAGCGTGATCCGGGTCGCCCAGCAGATTGCTTCTGGCGATTTGAGTGCGACCGTTGAAGTGACCCGCCGTGATGAGATCGGCCAGTTGATGCAGGCCATGCAGCAGATGGGCGCGGGGCTGAGCAGTATTGTCAGCGGCTTGCAGGCGGGTATCGAGCAGTTGGCCAGTTCGGCGCAATCGCTGTCGGCGGTGACTGAGCAGACCAATCTTGAAGTCAGTAGCCAGAAGGAAGAAACCGAGCAGGTCGCCACGGCGATGAATCAGATGACCGCCACTGTGCATGACGTTGCACGTAATGCGGAGGAGGCCGCGCAGGCGGCTCAGACGGCGGACGGCAAGGTTGAGAGTGGTCAGCAGGTCGTACGCCAGAGCATGGCGCGGATCGAGCAGTTGGCAGACTCGGCGACTTCGGCCAGTTCGAGCATTGAGAGCCTGAGTGCGGAAATCCAGAACATCGGCACGGTGCTCAGCGTGATCAAGAGCGTGGCTGAACAGACCAACCTGTTGGCGCTCAACGCGGCCATCGAAGCGGCGCGGGCCGGTGAGCAGGGCAGGGGGTTTGCCGTGGTGGCCGATGAAGTACGGGCGTTGGCTAAGCGGACGCAGCAATCGACCGAAGAGATTGAGCGACTGGTCAGTGCCTTGCGTTCGGCGGCGCAGTCGTCGGTGCAGCAGATTCAGAACAGCGGCGAGTTGGTGAAACTGGCGGTGAGTGATGCGTTGCAGACCGAGAGTGCGTTGGGGAGTATTGCGGCGGCGGTGTCGTTGATTCAGCAGATGAATCAGCAGATTGCTGCGGCTGCCGAGGAGCAGAGTTCGGTGGCCGAGGAGATTAATCGCAGTGTCACGAGTATTCGCGCCAGTGCGGATCAGTCTTCACTGGCGATGCAGGGGAACGCGGCGTCCAGTATTGAGCTGGCGCAGTTGGGGGTTGAGTTGAAAGGGATGGTGGGGCATTTCCGGCTTTGATGTTTGCTCGATCTATGGGGGAGCGCCGATCCAATGTGGGAGCTGGCTTGCCTGCGATGGCGGCCTGGTAGTCGACTGTTTTTTACGGAGTGTACATATCCATTCCTGCGGTAACGGCTGCTATTGGTTCCGCCCTTACGGCGTGTCACTTGGAAGAGCCCCAAGTAACCAAGGGCTCTTGCCCCTTTCGTTCGGTGCCTCGCTGTGGCTCGGCATGCCCTCGCTCCGGTCCTGCTCCGTGGGCGCGCCGCCATCGGCCATCCCTGGCCGGGGGCGGCTAACCCGGCATCCTTGCCGGGTTGCCCACTGCGCAGAACCTCCACTCGGCCTCTCGAGGGAGCGGTGCATCAAAATCTAAAGCGACAGGCGAGTTAACGCTCGACCTGATGAGTGGTGGGAAGCAAAAGCGTAAGCCGCTTCTGAGTTTCTGTAGGAGCGAGGCTTGCCCGCGATGACGGCCTGACAGGCGATTTATCTTTCCTGGGCGTACTCGCCATTAAACTCAACGTAAAAAAAAGCCACCCGTCTCGGTGGCTTTTTTGCATTTTCTGAATCAGTCGTAAATCACTTTCTTCTTCCAATCCGCATCGGCCTCGACGTCTTTCAAGCCTTCGGTCAACTGGTTCACTTCGCCTTCGGCTGGCGCAATGTTGTCCATGACTTGTGCGTTGGCGCGGGCCAGGAGTTTTTCCAGGTATTCGAGCTGTTCGGCGTAGACCTGCGGTTCCTGCTGTTTGCGTAGGTATTGCACGCCGCGTTCGAACGCCAGGCGTGCCTGGCCGGGCTGGTTCTGTTGCAGGGAGTGCTGGCCGAGGTTGTTGAAGAATTCGATGTGCAGCAGTACCAGGATGTGGCGAACTTCGCGGATCCAGCGTTTGGCTTCGTTGGTTGGCAGGAAGCCGTCGTGTGCGGCGCGGGTGATTTGGCCGTGCAGGGCTTCGAGCAGGAAACGAACGTCTTTGGCTTTGGCTTCGGTCTGGATCGGTGCCGGCGGGTTGTTGACCGGGATCGATTCGCCCTGGGCAATCAGCGCGTTCAGTTCGCCAATGCGTGCTTTAAGGTTAGCGCTGGTTTTTTCCAGGTGGAGCAGGCGTTGGCAGACGTTCAGTTCCAGCCGGGTCAACAGCAGCTTGAGCGCCGGCGTCATCAGCTGACCCGGGAAGGTCTCGGTGATTTCGCCGCAGCGACGCAAGCGATCGTTGAGTTCTACCTTGGTACGGGCCTTCTCCAGCTTGTTGTTTTCCACCACATGGTTCATGTAGCCAATGGCGATCAATAGTGCGATCCCGGCTACGACTAGCAGGGTGATCATGAGTGGCGTCACCGGTAAGACCTCTTTATTGGGTTTGCGTGCGAGTGTAGTGGCTTGGCATCGGGGCGCCTAGGACAGCTCGACGAGTTGAATCGGTTGTGGCTCTGTTGTTATCGGCCGTCGATGTACTTATATAAATGCTGGCAAATATATGTCGGATTGCCATCATCTTCTCGCCGTCGACTATAACGCCTTGGTACAAGCCAGAATATAGGCGTCAACGATCAGGCGACGGAAAACCCGGAAAGGCGACCTTAAGCAGGTCGAAGTCATTGATTTAAATAAATTTATAGTTGGGGGTTGACGACCCTTCAATCCATCCATAGAATGCGCGCCACTTACAGCGTAAAGCACACAGCGAAACGCGGTAGGCAGTGAATGTTGTACGTGTGTCCCCTTCGTCTAGTGGCCTAGGACACCGCCCTTTCACGGCGGTAACAGGGGTTCGAGTCCCCTAGGGGACGCCAATGCGGGAATAGCTCAGTTGGTAGAGCACGACCTTGCCAAGGTCGGGGTCGCGAGTTCGAGTCTCGTTTCCCGCTCCAATTTTAAACAGCGTTGCTTTCGGGCAGGGCTGAGTGAAACCAGAACCGGTATCTTCGGATACGGATTTGGGCACTGAAATACACACCATGTGTTTCAGTTAGCGTGTCCCCTTCGTCTAGTGGCCTAGGACACCGCCCTTTCACGGCGGTAACAGGGGTTCGAGTCCCCTAGGGGACGCCATTTGCGGGAATAGCTCAGTTGGTAGAGCACGACCTTGCCAAGGTCGGGGTCGCGAGTTCGAGTCTCGTTTCCCGCTCCATATTTAACAAAAACGCCGCTCAGCAATGAGCGGCGTTTTTGTTTGTGCATTTTTTATGAAAATGGAAAAGGGGCCTGTTGTAGGAGCAGGACCCGCCAGGACAGCGGGTCCGCAGTGCATCAGAGCTTCGGCAACTGCCCGATGCGCCCCATCATTTCGGTCACGATCTGCAAGTCCAGGAGGAATTGGTCGACGGTCTTGAACTCGTTGTCGGTGTGACCGGTGTATTTGACCTCGGGCCTGGCCAGGCCGAATTGCACGCCGTTGGGCAGTTCATGGACCGAGGTGGCGCCGGCGGAGGAGCCGAACTTGTGTTCCATGCCCAGGTTTTCAGTGGACACGGCCAGCAAGGCCTTCACCCATTCGCCCTCAGGGTTGCGGTACATCGGCTCGGCGATCGAGTAGTCGAAGGTCGCCGCCACATGGGTCTTCTTGCTCCATGCCGCAATCTTTTCCGCAATGTCCGCCTTGAGCACTTCCGGGGACTTACCCTTCGGCACGCGCAGGTTGACCGCAAGCTTGAAGACGTTGTCATCCATCCCGACATACGTCAGGGACGTGGTCAGCGGGCCCATGAACTCATCGGAAAGACCAACGCCCAATTTGCCACCCAGGTAATCCAGCCCCCAGTTATCGGCAGCGTAACGGGCGGCATCGGTAATGTGGTTGTGCTTGAGCGCGACTTTTCCGTCGAGGCTGTTGATGAAGTCCAGCATCCTCGCCACCGGGTTGACGCCTGACTCAGGCTCGGAGGAATGAGCCGAAACGCCAGTGACCGTCAGCTTGACGTCCTTGCCTTCAACCTTGGCGTTCACCTCGAAATTGCCGCCGTTGCGCTGGGCATAATCAGCGCCGGCCTTTTGCAGACTGGCGGCCAATTCAGCAGGCGTGTCGCTCACCAGAATGGCGACAGAGGTCGACGGAATCTGGTTAGTGGCCATGCCGCCCGTCATCGAGATGATTTCAGCGCCCTTGCCATCACCCTTGCGCTTGGGGAAGTTCGCCATGACGGTGCCGTAGCCTTTCTCGGCGATCACCACCGGGTAGCCGCCATCCAGCGCCAGGTTGTAGTTGGGCGTCGGGTTGTGTTCGAAGTAATAGGGGATCGCGTCGCCGGTGGTTTCCTCGGTGGTGTCTACCAGCAGCTTGAAATTCCTCGCCAGTGGCAGCTTCTCTTCCTTGATGACCTTCATGGCGTACATCGCCACCACGATGCCGTTCTTGTCATCCTCGGTGCCGCGGCCATACATGCGGTCGCCGATCAGGGTGACCTTGAACGGGTCTAGTTTAGTGCCGTCTTTCAGGACCCAGTTTTCCGGCGTCACTGGCACCACATCGGCATGCGCATGAATGCCCACGACTTCATCGCCACTGCCTTCGAGGGAGATTTCATAGACACGGTTGTCGATGTTGCGAAAGTTCAGGTTGAAGGCTTGGGCCAGGCTCTTGATCTTGTCGGCGATCTTGATGAATTCAGGATTATCGTGCTGGGCAACACCGTCCACCTGGAAGGTCGGGATGGCCACCAGCTCTCGCAACGTTTCGGTGGCGGCATTGCCGTATTTCACCCGTGCATAGAGCCCCAGCAGGCGATGGATCTCGTTCTGCTGTTCGGCGGAAAGCGTCTTGTTGTCGAGGAAGGCACTGATGGCCGGGCCGAGGTCGTCGGTTTTACCGAGGTCGCTCTTGGCCAGGCTTCCCAGGAACTGCCTGAAATCGGTGACCGATGCATCATTGAACGTCTTGAGGATGATCGCGCTCTGTTGCGGGGTAATGTTGGCGTGCGCGGCAGTGGTGAACGACGAAAGGCTGGCGAGCATCAGCGTGGTCGCGGCCAGGTGCTTGAGTGAAAAATCCATTGCTGGGGGCATTCCTTTGCAGGCAGTTTGTGGGAAATATCTGATCGTTTAATCAGAAACGTTTCCAAGCTAACACCAAGAGGGCGTGAGACGGGAGACCTTGACGCAGGATCTGTCGCACAGAAACTCAAAAGCGACGCAGAAACGAAAAAGGCCCGCCAGTCAGATTGAACGGGCCTGATGCAGGTTCGAGGTGTTTACATCGACAGAATCAACCGGCCGGCGAACAGGATCAGAATCACCCCCATCGTCCGCTCGAACCAATGCCCCATGCGCATAAACAGCAATCTCACCCTGCTACTTGAAAAGAACAGCGCAACGATCACAAACCACAACGCATTTACAAAACACATCCAGACGCCGTACAGCGCCTGGATTTTCAACGGCGTCGTGGCACTGATGATCGTGGTGAAGATCGCCAGGAAAAACAGCGTGGCCTTGGGGTTGGTGGCGTTGGTCAGGAATCCCGTGGTAAACGCCTTCAGCAGCGTTTGCTCAACGACTGGTTCGTCTGCATTTTTGTCGCCCTCCAGCACGGTTTTCGGTTGGCTGCGGACCAAGCTGACGCCGAGGTACAGAATGTAGGCACCGCCCACGACCTTGGCCACCGTCAACAGCCAGGGCGTGGTGTGCATCAGTGCGCCGACCCCGAGCAGGGTGTAAAGCACGTGCACGGAAATGCCTGCGCCGATGCCCAGTGCCGTGCAAATCCCCACCCATCGGCCGAAACGCACACTCTGGCGGATGGTGACCGCAAAGTCCGGTCCGGGTGCGACTACAGCCAGGAAGTGAATCGTCGCCAGCGCCAGGAACTCGCCCAGGTAATTCGAAAGCATCTCAACTCCAGTACGTAAGGGGTGAAGCATTGCCGCGATAACCGACAAAGAATGAAAGGCTCAAGCGCGGATCGGCCACGCCGGGTGTCACCGAGTGCATGCGGCGCGAATTGAACATGATGAAGTCCCCCGGATCAGGCCGAATCTCCAGAGATGGAGGACCCAGCAAGGCCGGGTCGATGCCGTAACTGTCGCCCCGCATTTCGTCGAACTGCTCAGGGGAAAAGTCGTCGTCCCACATCTGCAACGCGCCGCCCTCGGTGGGCATGTTCAGGTAGACGTTGCAGGCGAACTGCGCTTCCAGGCTTCGGGCCTGGAAACTGTCCGGGGCGTCCTTGGCGAAAATGTCGTGGTGGGCCAGAAAGCACACGCCGGGTTTCACCACCCGGGACAGCCCGACATACATCTTGCGGCCGTAGAGGTTTTCCAGGTGGGCACCCGCCGGCCACGTCTCGTCGAGCATGCAGCGCAACGTATCGACCGGGGACGAGTAGGGCGCACAACGGTGACGTAACTCCGCGATGTTGCGGCTGGCGCGTTCGAAATAATCTTCGATCAGCAGCGGCTGGTTCTCCGCTTCATAAAACGCCATGCCGATGCGACCGATGCTCGGTGCATTGATGTAACCCTCGAAGCCTGGGGCGAGGATCTTGTCGCCGATCTGCAGCGCCAGCGGTCGGGGCAGGAAGCCTTTGACACGGATGGCGAGGACTTCTTCGTTGGCCAGTTTTTTTATGCACGTCTCATCGAGACGCTCGACGTCAAGCATCATGTCTTAGGTCCATCTAACAGAGAGTCAACGGGACCCGCGAATGCAGGCTCCCCCCGGCGTGAGGCGATGGCAATTGCGCCATCACCCAAATGCTCAATCCACGCTGTAGTGGACTGACAGCGTTCCCTTCTTTTGCGAAACGGAGGCGATCGTGACCGTGCCTAAATCCTTCAGGCTACGAACATGGGTGCCGCCGCAACCGTAGGCAGGCAGCTCACCGAAACCGATTTCCCGGGCGCCTTCGCGCAGCGACGTCAGGCGCGGCAGGTCATGGGCGATCCACTGCTCGATGCCGAACTGAATGGTCTGGGCATCGACGTCTTGTGCGCTCTCCGCCGGTTTGAATTGCACGCGTCCTTCGCCCGGCCAGTGATGCGCCTTGATCGGCATCCAGCCCATCGCCTGGACGAAGTGCCCGATCAGATGGCCGGCGGAATGCATGCGCGTATTGAACTGGCGACGAGGCGCGTCGACCCGAATCTGGATCATCCCGAGTTTTACCGGGTGGTCGACAAAGTGGACGATCCGGTCCGGATCCTGAACCACGCGCAGCACACGGCTTTCACCGATAAAGCCAGTGTCGAAGGGCTGTCCGCCGCCCTGAGGGTGAAACAACGTGGCGCGCAGCACCACGGCGAATTCGTTCTCGTGGGGCGTGCAATCCAGGACTTCCACGTTAGCCTTGAAATCATCACTATGGAAAAAGAGGCGAAGCGTCATATTCCATGCCCTTATTAACATTTCTATTTTTTATTATATGGAGCCTGGAATTGCGTGATAATCCGTTCAAACATCAAAGGACTGTTGCGCCGTGAGCATAAATCTTCCGCTGCCACTGCTGGGTGAAATGGCGATTTTCGTCAAGGTCGTCGAGACCGGCAGTTTCTCCGAAGCGGCTCGCCAGTTGGGCTCATCACCCTCGGCAGTCAGTCGCAGCATTTCGCGACTGGAGAAGGCGCTCGCCACCCGGCTGCTGCAACGAACCACGCGCAAGTTGCGTTTGAGCGACGGCGGTGAAGAGGTGTTCAAACGCTGCCAGGAAATGGTCAGCGCGGCCAAGTCGGTGATGGAAATCAGTGGTCAGTTCACCCATGAGGCCGAAGGATTGGTGCGCGTCAGCGTGCCGAAAGCGGTGGGGCGATTCGTGATTCACCCGCATATGCCGGAGTTTCTGCGGCGTTATCCCAAAGTGGATGTGGAGTTGTTGCTGGAAGACCGTCAGGTGGATTTGATCGACGACAACGTCGATCTGGCGATTCGTATCACCGACCGGCCACCCGCAGGGTTGGTGGGGCGGCAATTGCTGACCATCGACCATTTGCTCTGCGCAACGCCGCAGTACCTGGCCGAGCACGGCACGCCGACCCATCCCCACGATTTGCTTAACCACAGTTGCATCTACCTGGGCGAAACCCCGAGTGATGCGCGCTGGAAATTCAAGAAAGGCACCAAGGCTGTGACGGTCGGTGTGCGCGGACGTTATGCCGCCAACCACACCGGGGTGCGCTTGGGCGCGGTATTGCAGCACATCGGGATTGGCAGCCTGCCGTATTTCACCGCGCGATATGCACTGGAGCAGGGGTTGATCGTGCAGGTGTTGCCGGACTGGACCTTCCTCGCTTCCTACCATGGCGGCGCGTGGTTGCTGCATTCGCCGACTCGGTACCTGCCGCCGAAATTGCGCGTGTTCATCGACTATCTGGTGGAGTGCCTGGAGAAGGAGCCCACCTTGAGCAAGCCGGGCAAGCCGAAGGTTGCGGCGGAGTATGAGTTACCCGAAAGTGATGGGTTGCTCTGACTGCCCCTTCGCGGGCAAGCCTCGCTCCTGCAGGTAATGCGTGATCTCTGTAGGAGCGAGGCTTGCCCGCGAAGGCGTTTTCAGCAATGCCACAAAAAAAGGCCCGCATGAGTCGCCATGCGGGCCTTTTGTATTTCTGATCGTGGATCAGTGCTTGCTGTCGTCGTTCGACATCGCCAGCAGCTGTTTTTCCTGGTTCCAGTCGAACGGTTCGTCGTTCTGTTCGGCTTCGAAACGGCGCTCTTCCAGCGCCTGGTACAAGTCGATTTCGTCGTCTGGCATGTAATGCAGGCAGTCACCGGCGAAGTACCACAACAGGTCGCGCGGGACCAGGTGGGCGATTTGCGGATAACGGGTAATCACCTGGCACAGAATGTCCTGGCCCAGGTATTGGCTTTCGATCGGGTCGACCGGCAGCAACGCACGCAGTTCGTCGAAGCGCTCCAGGAACAAGGCATGGCTTTCTTCGGGAACCTGTTCGGCCTCACCTACGGCGACCAGGATGCTGCGCAGGTGGTCGAGCAAGACAAGATGATCGGCAACGACATTGGACACGAGATAAGTCCTCAAGAGCAAAACGGGCGCAGGAGTATAAAGCGCCTGCGCCCTTTTTTACATGTCTGGCTGGATCAGCGGACTTTTCCTACCGCCAGCGCCAGCTCCTCTTTGTCGAAATCATCGACATCAATCACCTTGCGCCGCGCCGCTTCGGCCTCACGCAGGGTTTGCGCTTCCACCGGCTGCAACACACCCGCCTCCAATGCTGCGTCGATGACGTGCTCCCCTGCGGCCGCCTTGACCTGTCCGCTTTTGAGTGCCACGTGCAGTTTTTTCTGCAACGGCTGCGCTGCACTCAACAGGTTGCACGCGTGTTGCAGCGCGCCGACGGCGTCATCGGGCGATTGCGGACGGTAGCAACCGCCGAGCAATTCTTCGAGGGTCGGATCGCCTTTGGCGCGGCCGATCACCGCAGCCACTTCGGCGCCGAGCTTGTCCGATGGCCCTTTGTGACGGCGCCCGAACGGGAACACGATCACTCGCAGCAGGCAACCCAGTACCTTGTTCGGGAAGTTGCTGAGCAGTTCATCCAGCGCCCGTTCCGACTGGCCAAGGCTTTCTTCCATGGCCCAGGTAAACAGCGGCGCCATGTGCTCCGGCGAATCGAGGTCGTGATAACGCTTGAGCGCGGCGGAGGCCAGATACATGTTGCTAAGTACATCCCCCAGTCGCGCCGACAAACGTTCGCGACGTTTCAGTTCACCGCCCAGCAGCATCATGCTCAGGTCGGCGAGCATCGCGAACGCCGCCGCCTGACGGTTCAGCGCGCGGAAGTAGCCCTGACTGAGCTTGTCGCCCGGCGCGTGTTCCAGATGCCCGAAGCCGAGGTTCAGCACCAGGGTACTGGCGGCGTTGCTCACGGCAAAACCGATGTGCTTGAGCAGCAGGCCATCGAATTCGTTGAGCGCCTGATCCTTGTCTTCACGACCGGCGAGGGCCATTTCTTTCAGCACGAATGGATGACAGCGAATTGCGCCCTGGCCGAAGATCATCAGGTTGCGCGAGAGAATATTCGCGCCTTCTACGGTGATGAAAATCGGCGCGCCATTCCAGTTGCGACCGAGGTAGTTGTTCGGCCCCATGATGATCGCCTTGCCGCCGTGAACATCCATGGCGTGGCTGATGCACTCGCGGCCGCGCTCGGTGAGGTGGTACTTGAGAATGGCCGACAGCACCGAGGGTTTCTCGCCCAGGTCCACCGCGTTGGCAGTCAGCATCCGCGCGGCGTCCATCATCCAGGCGTTGCCGCCGATGCGCGCCATGGCTTCCTGAATACCTTCAAACGCCGACAGCGGAACGTTGAACTGTTCACGCACCTGGGCGTATTGGCCGGTCACCAGACTGGTGAACTTCGCCGCGCCGGTGCCAACCGCCGGCAACGAAATCGAACGCCCGACCGACAGGCAGTTCATCAGCATCATCCAGCCTTTGCCGAGCATTTCCTGGCCGCCGATGAGGAAGTCCAGCGGCACGAAGACGTCCTTGCCGGAGTTCGGGCCGTTCATGAAAGCGGCGCCCAGCGGCAAGTGACGACGGCCGATTTCAACCCCGGCGGTATCGGTCGGAATCAACGCCAGGCTGATGCCCAGGTCTTCCTTGTCACCCAGCAGGTGGTCCGGGTCGTAAGCCTTGAAAGCGAGGCCGAGAAGGGTGGCCACCGGGCCCAGCGTGATGTAGCGCTTTTCCCAGTTCAGGCGCAGGCCGAGGGTTTCCTTGCCTTCCCATTCACCTTTGCAGATGACACCGGTGTCGGGCATGGCGCCAGCATCGGAGCCGGCCAATGGCCCGGTCAACGCGAAGCATGGGATGTCATCGCCGCGCGCCAGCCGTGGCAGGTAATGGTTACGTTGTTCGTCGGTGCCGTAATGCAGCAGCAGTTCGGCCGGGCCGAGGGAATTGGGGACCATCACGGTGGAGGCGAGGTCGCCACTGCGGGTCGCCAGTTTCATCGCCACTTGCGAGTGGGCATAGGCCGAGAAGCCTTTGCCGCCAAACTCCTTGGGAATGATCAGGGCGAAGAAGCCGTTTTCCTTGATGTGGGTCCAGGCCTCGGGCGGCAGGTCCATGTCTTGCCCGATCTGCCAGTCGCTGACCATGGCGCAGAGTTCTTCAGTCGGGCCGTCGATGAAAGCCTGTTCTTCTTCACTCAGTTGCGCTTTTGGATAGGACAGCAGTTTGTTCCAGTCCGGGCGACCACTGAACAGTTCACCGTCCCACCACACCGTACCGGCGTCGATGGCGTCGCGCTCGGTTTGCGACATCGGCGGCAAGGTTTTCTGGAACCAGTTGAACAGCGGCGCGCTGAAGAATTTGCGACGCAGGTCGGGCAGCAATAATGGCGCCGCGACGGCTGCGATCAACACCCAGAAAATCAGCAGCAGCCAGCCGGGTGCACGGCTGAAAATACCCATCGCCACCAGGTACAGGGCAACAATGCCCAGGGCGGGCAGCGGGGCGATACGGCGGTGAGCTAAATAGGCAATCCCGACAACCAGAACCAGTATCCACAACAGCAGCATATTTAATCCTCCGTGAAACCAGGGCAAACCAACCTTCAGAGCTTAGACGGCATCCGCAAAACAGGGTGATCAGTGCGATGTGTTTGAATTCGTGGGAAACCTTGGATGAATTCTGTAGGCCCGGTTGGCAACAGGCCGGGGAAATCGTTCGCTGGGCGGGCGACAATGCGTTCATGTTTGGCCGAAACGTCGTTATCTCTGTGCTGATCGTGTCGATAGACTCGTGGCTTCCCCAGGAGATTATTCTCATGCACGAGTATCTGAGTCCCGGCCGCTTCATCGATAGTGACCACCCGTCGGTGGTGGAGTTCGCCGAAACCCATCGCGGCAGTCGTCGCGATCCGCTCGAGCAGGCGATCAACCTTTATTACGCCGTGCGCGAGGCCGTGCGTTACAACCCCTACACCTTCAGCCGCGACCCGCAGACCTTGCGCGGCAGTTATGCGCTGGCGGCCGGGGAAAGTTACTGCGTGCCCAAAGCCACACTACTGGCCGGGTGCGCCCGGCATTGCGCAATCCCGGCACGTATCGGGCTGGCGGACGTGCGCAATCATCTGTCGACACCGCGCTTGCTTGAGTTGCTCAAGAGCGACGTGTTTGCCATGCATGGCTACACCGAGTTGTATCTGGACGGTCGCTGGGTCAAGGCGACGCCTGCGTTCAATCAAGGCTTGTGCGAACTGTTCAATGTCGCGCCGCTGGAATTCGACGGGATCAACGACAGCGTTTTCCATCCCTTCAATCGCGATGGCGAACAGTTGATGGAGTATCTGGTGGATCACGGGCAGTTCACCGACGTGCCCGAAGCGTTCTTTTTCGAGCACCTGGAAAAGTGCTATCCGCATCTGTTCAGCGAGCAACTGCCGCCACTGCTGGGGGACATGCAGAGCGATTTGAGTCGCGCCTGATCCGGCGTATGCTGCCTGCGCATTCATCCATAAAGAGGCGGTCATGCTGAAGATCTGGGGTCGGAAAAATTCGTCGAATGTCAGAAAACCTTTGTGGGCCGCCGAGGAACTGGGCCTGGCCTATGAAGCCATCGATGCGGGCGGCGCCTTTGGTGTAGTCGATACGCCGGCGTACCGCGCGATGAATCCCAATGGTCGCGTGCCGGTGATTGAAGATGACGGTTTCGTGCTGTGGGAATCCAACGCCATCGTGCGTTACCTGATGGCGCGCCACGCCAACGGCACGGCCTGGTACCCGGAAGATCCCAAGGCCCGCGCCTCTGCCGACAAGTGGATGGACTGGACCACGTCCAGTTTTGCCGGCCCGTTCCGCACGGTGTTCTGGGGTGTCTTGCGTACGCCGGCCGATCAGCAGGACTGGTCGGCTATCAATGCCGCGATCAAGGAATGCGACAGCCTGCTGGCGATGGCCGATCACGCATTGGCTACTCAACCGTACCTGTCGGGCGATGAGATCGGCATGGGCGATATCCCCTTGGGCAGTTTCATTTATGCCTGGTTCGAGATGCCGATCGAGCGCGCGCCGCAGCCTCATCTTGCAGCCTGGTATGCCCGCTTGAAACAGCGTCCGGCGTATCAGAAAGCCGTTATGACCGCGTTGACTTAATACTCACTATCGACACACTTGACTGTACTTGTGTGGCGGCGACAAGCACCATTGCGCTCATGCGCCGTGGTTGTATTGATCGCCGCCCGCCCTTAGTTATTCCTTTCCTCCCTTCTTGGTGCGTAATCCGATATGAGTTCCGCTCTGTCCATCCGGCAGCTAACCAAAACCTACGGCAACGGTTTCCAGGCCCTGAGTGGTATCGATCTGGACGTCGCCGAAGGTGACTTTTTCGCCTTGCTCGGCCCTAACGGCGCCGGCAAATCTACGACCATCGGCATTCTCTCGACCCTGGTGAACAAGACCAGCGGTACGGTGAATATTTTCGGTCACGACCTGGACAAGAATCCTGCGCAGCTCAAACGCTCCATTGGCGTAGTGCCGCAGGAATTCAATTTCAACCAGTTCGAAAAGACCTTCGACATCGTCGTGACCCAGGCCGGTTACTACGGCATTCCGCCGAAAATCGCCAAGGAACGCGCCGAGCAATACCTGACTCAGCTGGGGCTGTGGGACAAGCGCGATGTGCCGTCGCGTTCACTGTCCGGGGGCATGAAGCGTCGCCTGATGATCGCCCGCGCGCTGGTTCACGAACCGCGCCTGCTGATCCTCGACGAACCGACGGCGGGGGTGGACATCGAACTGCGTCGCTCGATGTGGACGTTCCTCACCGAGCTGAACAAGAAAGGCATCACCATCATCCTCACCACCCACTACCTGGAAGAGGCTGAGCAGTTGTGCCGCAACATCGGCATCATCGATCACGGCACGATCGTCGAGAACACCAGCATGAAACAGTTGCTCGGCCAACTGCATGTGGAGACGTTTTTGCTCGACATGAAAAACGATCTGAAAGTGGCGCCGCAGTTGCTCGGTTACGCCACCAAATTGCTCGATAGCCATACTTTGGAAGTCCAGGTGGACAAGTCCATGGGCATCACCGCGTTGTTCACTCAGTTGGCGCAGCAGAACATCGAAGTGCTGAGCCTGCGTAACAAAACCAATCGCCTCGAGGAGTTGTTCGTGTCCCTGGTGGAGAAAAATCTGTCGAAGGTGGCGGTATGAGTTCCGAGCTGCAACCCAACTTAGTTGCCCTCAATACCATCGTTTACCGGGAGGTTAAGCGCTTCACGCGGATTTGGCCGCAGACGTTGCTGCCACCGGCCATCACCATGGTTTTGTACTTCGTAATCTTCGGTAATCTGATTGGCCGGCAGATTGGCGATATGGGTGGTTTCACCTATATGGAATACATCGTGCCGGGGTTGATCATGATGTCGGTGATTACCAACTCTTATGGCAACGTGGTCTCGAGTTTTTTTGGTAGCAAGTTTCAGCGTTCCATCGAGGAGTTGATGGTATCGCCGGTGTCGCCGCATACGATTCTGATCGGCTACACCTTGGGGGGTGTACTGCGTGGGTTGATGGTCGGGATTATCGTGACGCTGTTGTCGTTGTTCTTCACACATTTGCAGGTGCATCACCTGGGTGTGACGATTTTGGTGGTGGTGCTGACGGCGACGATCTTTTCGCTGCTGGGTTTTATCAATGCTGTGTTTGCGCGCAACTTTGATGATATTTCGATTATTCCAACGTTTGTGCTGACGCCGTTGACGTACTTGGGTGGGGTGTTTTACTCGATTACGTTGCTGCCGCCGTTTTGGCAGACGGTGTCGTTGGCTAACCCGGTGTTGCATATGGTTAACGCATTCCGTTACGGCATTCTTGGGGTTTCGGACATTAAGATCAGTGTGGCGATTACCTTTATGTTGGTGGCGACGGTGGCGCTTTACATTGGTTGCGCTCGATTGCTGGTGAGTGGGCGGGGGATGCGTACTTAAGGTTTTTGGATTGGTTGGTGTACATATCCGTTTTTTTTGGTGATGGCTGGTTATGGTTCCGCCCTTACGGCGGGTCACTTTGAAAATCCGGAAGCCGGCCCAGCCCAAAGTATCCAAACGCTCTTGCCCCTTTCGTTCGGTACCTCGCTAAGGCTCGGCATGCCCTCGCTCCGGTCCTGCTCCGTGGGCCCGCCGCCATCGGCCATCCCTGGCCGGGGGCGGCTAACCCGGCATCCCTGCCGGGTTGCCCACTGCGCAGAACCGGAACGAAGCCTCTCGAGGTGGCGGTGCATCAAGATCAAAAGCACGGCGGCCTGCAGGCCGGCCTGATTGGGAGCGAGCTTGCTCGCGAAACTGTTGCCGTTGCCGTTGCCGTTGCCGTTGCCGTTGCCGTTGCTTTGCTTTGCTTTGCCGCCGCGCCAGCAAAAACGGATATGCCCCTAATCAAAGCGCACACACAAAAAAGGCCTCCCAACACGGAGACCTTTCCACACTCATTGCATCCGCTTTTTCTTGCGTCGAGCCCACTGCCGACTAACCCACCACCGCCAATACATCATCACCAGACAATAAGCCAACGCCCCAAGCACCAACCCCGTCACCACCGAGCCGAGCAAAAACGGCTGCCACAACGTAGAGAGTTCACCACTGATCCATTCCCAGGTCAGTTCGTCAGGCAAATGACGAGCAGGAACATCCATCAACCAGGCGCCAGTCTGATAGGTACAAAAGAACACCGCCGGCATGGTGATCGGATTGGTCAACCAGACCAGGCTGACAGCAATCGGCATGTTGCCACGTACGACAATGGCGAGGATGGCAGCCACCAGCATCTGCAACGGAATGGGCAGGAAAGCCGCGAACAACCCCACCGCCATTGCCCGGGCAACGGAGTGCCGGTTGAGGTGCCAGAGGTTTGGGTCATGCAGCAGGGTGCCGAGAAAGCGTAAGGACTTGTGTTCCCTGATGCTCGTCGGGTCTGGCATGTAACGTTTGAATAAGCGCCGGGGCATAAGGCTTCTCGGTCGGTTAAGGCGGCAAGTATGTCTGGATTCTATGAGTCGCCCATTCAGACTTTGTGACAATTGATATCCATGGTCGTGCGGTGGACCGTCTATGCCTAGGGAAGGAACTCTCAAGGACGGGCTTATGCGCACAGGGATGATGGCGCTGGCGCTAGGGTTGTTGGCCCTGCGTTTTTTACCGGTTTTACCGCCGGTCTGGTTGTGGCTGTTGATGCCGGTAGCGGGTTTGATGCTGCTGCCGTTCAAGACGTACCCGGTGGCGTTCTTCCTGTTCGGCTTCAGTTGGGCGTGCGCGAATGCGCAGTGGGCGCTGGATGATCGCCTGCCGAATAGCCTTGATGGCGAAACCCGTTGGGTCGAAGGCCGGGTAACGGGATTGCCGCAGAACACTGAAGGGGTCGTGCGTTTCGAATTGGCGGACGCTCGGTCGCGGCATGCCAAAGTGCCACAACTGATACGCCTGGCCTGGTATGACGGGCCACCGGTGAACAGTGGCGAACATTGGCGACTGGCGGTCAAGTTGAAGCGTCCTGCCGGGCTGCTCAACCCTCATGCGTTCGATTACGACGCCTGGTTGCTGGCGCAGCGCATCGGCGCCACCGGCACGGTCAAGGATGGCGAGCGGCTGATGGAGGCCCGGTGGGCCTGGCGCGACAGTATTCGTCAGCGTTTGCAAACCGTGGATGCTCAAGGGCGAACGGGCGCGCTGACGGCGTTGGTGCTGGGGGATGGCGCCGGGCTGAGTCGTGAGGACTGGCAGGTCCTGCAAGACACCGGCACCGTGCACCTGCTGGTGATTTCCGGTCAGCACATCGGTTTGCTGGCGGGGTTGGTGTACCTGCTGATTGCCGGGCTGGCCCGCTATGATCTGTGGCCGAACCGTCTGCCGTGGCTGCCGTGGGCGTGTGGCCTGGCCTTTGCCGCAGCGCTCGGTTATGGGCTGCTGGCGGGCTTCGAAGTGCCGGTGCGTCGGGCCTGTGTGATGATCGGCCTGGTGCTGCTGTGGCGGCTGCGTTTTCGTCACCTCGGCGCTTGGTGGCCGCTGTTGCTGGCGCTCGACAGCGTTTTACTGCTGGACCCGCTGGCGAGCCTGCAACCGGGTTTCTGGTTGTCGTTTACGGCTGTCGCGGTGTTGATCTTCACGTTCGGCGGTCGCTTGGGACCCTGGCGATGGTGGCAAACCTGGACGCGCGCGCAATGGCTGATCGCAATCGGTCTGTGCCCGGTGTTGCTGGTGCTGGGTTTGCCGATCAGTCTCAGTGGACCGTTGGTCAATCTGCTGGCGGTGCCGTGGATCAGCCTGGTGGTTTTGCCGCCAGCCCTGCTCGGGACGCTGCTGTTGCCGCTGCCTTATGTTGGCGAAGGCTTGCTGTGGCTGGCGGGTGGTTTGATCGACTGGCTGTTCAAAGCCTTGGCGTTGATGGCCGGTCAAGTTCCTGCGTGGGTGCCGACGGCGATCCCGGTGTGGGCCTGGGCGCTGAGTACCTTCGGTGCCTTTCTACTATTGCTGCCGCGCGGCGTGCCGATGCGCGCGCTGGGCTGGCCGATGCTGCTGTTGCTGGTATTTGCACCCCGGCAAGCGTTGCCGGAAGGGATTGCCGACATCTGGCAGCTGGATGTCGGTCAAGGGTTGGCAATCCTGGTGCGCACCCGCCATCACACCCTGCTGTATGACACCGGACCGCGTTTCGGCGATTTTGACCTGGGCGAACGGGTGGTGCTGCCGTCGTTGCGCAAACTGGGCGTGGACGGACTTGACCTGATGCTGATCAGCCACGCCGACGCCGATCATGCCGGCGGTGCCCGCGCCGTGGCCAATGGGTTACCGGTGAAGCGGGTGATCAGTGGCGATCCAGTGGCGCTGCCGACCGAGCTGCAAGCGACGGCCTGTGAAAGCGGCGTGCAGTGGATCTGGGACGATGTACGGTTCCAGCTCTGGCAATGGTCATCGGCCACCGACAGCAATCAAACGTCCTGCGTCCTGCAGATCGAAGCCAACGGCGAACGCTTGCTGCTGACCGGTGACATCGACATCGCCGCCGAACAAGCCCTGCTCGACAGTCCTCTGGCCGTGCCCACCGATTGGTTGCAGGCGCCGCACCATGGCAGTCGCAGTTCGTCTTCCATGGCACTGCTGGCCGGGTTGCAACCTAAAGCAGTGTTGATCTCCCGCGGCCACGGCAATGCCTTCGGCCATCCCCATCCCACCGTCGTGGCGCGCTATCGAAAGCGCGGCATGCGGATCCATGACAGCGCGGAACAAGGTGCCATTCATCTGCAACTGGGGCGTTTCCAACCACCCGGGTCGATGCGTCAAGAACGGCGTTTCTGGCGCTCGCCGCCGTAATCGCCAGCGAGTAAAGCCCGACCGGATGCGACATCACGGTCTTCGGTGCGCCCACCCCCTATGTTAGAGTGGCGCACTTTTTCGAGGGGACTGTCACTGTGTGGGAATTGGTTAAATCCGGCGGCTGGATGATGATTCCAATCATTCTGAGTTCCATCGTGGCCATGGCGATCGTGGCCGAGCGTCTCTGGACCCTGCGCGCCAGCCGTGTGACCCCGGAGCATTTGCTCGGGCAGGTCTGGGTCTGGATCAAGGACAAGCAACTCAATAAAGACAAACTCAAGGAACTGCGCGCCAACTCCCCGTTGGGCGAGATTCTGGCCGCCGGTCTGGCGAACTCCAGGCATGGTCGCGAGATCATGAAAGAGTGCATCGAAGAAGCCGCGGCCCGGGTTATCCATGAGCTGGAGCGTTACATCAACGCCCTCGGCACCATTGCCGCCATGGCCCCGTTGCTGGGCCTGCTGGGTACGGTACTGGGCATGATCGATATCTTCAGTTCGTTCATGGGCACGGGCATGACCACCAATGCCGCGGTGCTGGCCGGTGGTATTTCCAAAGCCTTGATCACCACGGCGTCGGGTCTGATCGTCGGTATCCCGTCGGTGTTCTTCCACCGTTTCCTGCAACGGCGTATCGATGAACTCGTCGTGGGAATGGAGCAGGAAGCGATCAAGCTGGTCGAGGTTGTACAAGGTGATCGTGACGTGGACCTGAACGGGGGCAAAGCGTGAAATTCCGCCGCAAACAACGGGAAAACATAGACATCAACCTCGTGTCGCTGATCGACGTGGTGTTTGTCCTGCTGCTGTTTTTCGTTGTCACCACTACGTTCACCCGTGAAACCCAGTTGCGCGTCGATCTGCCGGAAGCGGTGAGCGGTACGCCTGCCGACGACCAGCAGGCCAAGCACCTGGACGTTGCCATCAGCGCCGAGGGCGTGTTCTCGGTGAACAATCAGATATTGCCCAAGAACGATCTGGCGACGCTGATGGATGCGCTGCAAAAGGAATCCAGCGGTGACACCAACCTGCCGCTGTCCATCAGCGCCGACGGCAAGACCCAGCATCAGTCGGTCATCACCGCCATGGACGCCGCCGGCAAGCTCGGCTTCAGCCACTTGCGCATGACCACTGTCGAAGCGGCGCCGCCCGCGCCCTGATGGCTATGTCCGATCGCTTGCTCGCCGCGTGGTACCAAGGTCACCCGGCCCTGAAACTGTTGCAGCCGCTGGAGTGGTTGTACCGGCGCGTGGTCATGAACAAGCGCAAGCGTTTTCTGGCGGGTGAGGGCGAGATCTATCAACCGCCAGTGCCGTTGATCGTGGTCGGAAACATCACCGTTGGCGGCACCGGCAAGACGCCGCTGATTCTGTGGATGATCCAGCATTGCCAGCGCAGCGGTTTGCGCGTCGGCGTGGTCAGCCGCGGTTACGGCGCCAAACCGCCGCAATTGCCGTGGCGGGTCGACGCCGATCACAGCGCAGAGGTCGCTGGCGATGAGCCTTTGTTGATCGTCCAGCGCACCGGCGTGCCGTTGATGATCGACCCGGACCGCAGTCGCGCCGTCAAAGCCCTGCTGGCGAGTGAGCCGCTGGACCTGATCCTGTCCGACGATGGCATGCAGCATTACCGTCTGGCCCGAGATATGGAACTGGTGCTGATCGACGCCGCCCGAGGCCTGGGCAACCAGCGTTGCCTGCCGGCCGGGCCGTTGCGTGAACCGGTCGAGCGACTGCAAAGTGTCGACGCGGTGCTCTATAACGGAGCTGCTGCCGATCGCGACGGTGGTTTTGCCTTCCAGTTGCAGCCCACTGCACTGGTCAACCTGAAAAGCGGCGAGCGGCGTCCCCTCGATCACTTTCCCCCAGGGCAAGCGCTGCACGCCGTGGCCGGGATCGGCAATCCGCAGCGTTTCTTCACGACCCTCGAAACGCTACACTGGCAGCCTGTCCCGCATGCGTTTGCCGACCACGCCGAGTACAGCGTCCAAGCCTTGAATTTCACTCCGTCATTGCCGTTGGTGATGACCGAAAAGGACGCGGTGAAGTGCCGTGCCTTCGCCGCTGCCGAGTGGTGGTACCTGGCGGTCGATGCTGCGCCATCGCCGGCCTTCGTGGCCTGGTTCGATACGCAGTTGATGCGCCTGTTGCCGGATCGTCTTTTGCCTTAAAACCGTTTTATCCAGGGAATGCTCATGGACACCAAATTGCTCGACATCCTCGCTTGCCCGGTCTGCAAAGGCCCGCTCAAGCTCAGCGCCGACAAAACCGAGCTGATCAGCAAGGGCGCCGGCCTGGCGTACCCGATTCGTGACGGTATTCCGGTGATGCTCGAAACCGAAGCGCGCACCCTGACCACCGACGAGCGCCTGGATAAATGACCACAGCCTTTACCGTTGTCATTCCATCGCGTTATGCCTCCACCCGTTTGCCGGGCAAACCGCTGCTGTTGATCGCCGGCAAGCCGATGATCCAGCACGTCTGGGAACAGGCGAGCAAAAGCAGCGCCCAGCGCGTGGTGGTCGCCACCGACGATGCGCGCATCGTCGAGGCCTGCAAAGGTTTCGGTGCCGAAGTGGTGCTGACCCGTGAAGACCACAATTCCGGCACCGATCGCCTGGCCGAAGTCGCCGCCAAACTGGGCCTGGCGCCCGACGCGATCGTGGTCAACGTCCAGGGTGACGAACCGTTGATCCCTCCGAGCGTGATCGATCAGGTCGCCGCCAACCTGGCCGCCCACACCGAAGCGCGCATGGCCACCCTGGCCGAGCCGATCGAAGACGTGGAAACCCTGTTCAACCCCAACGTGGTCAAGGTTGTCAGCGACATCAACGGCCTGGCGCTGACCTTCAGTCGCGCCACGTTGCCGTGGGCGCGAGACGCGTTTGCCAAGAGCCGCGAGCAATTGCCGGAAGGCGTGCCGTACCGTCGTCACATCGGCATCTATGCCTACCGCGCCGGTTTCCTGCATGACTTCGTCAGCTGGGGCCCGTGCTGGCTGGAAAACACCGAATCCCTGGAACAATTGCGGGCCTTGTGGCACGGCGTACGGATTCATGTCGCCGACGCACTGATCGCACCGCCGACCGGCGTCGACACCGTTGAAGACCTCGAGCGCGTTCGTCGCCTGCTGGAGGCCTGATGCGGGTTCTGTTCGTCTGCCTGGGCAACATCTGCCGTTCACCCACGGCCGAAGGCGTGCTGCGGCACAAACTGCGCGAAGCGGGGCTGGCCAATCAAATCGAAGTCGCCTCCGCCGGCACCGGTGACTGGCACGTTGGCAAGGCGCCAGACAAGCGTAGCCAGGCGGCGGCCAAGCTGCGCGGCTACGACCTGTCGGCCCAGCGCGCCCAGCAAGTCACGCGCGCGGATTTCGCAACGTATGACCTGATCCTGGCGATGGATAACAGCAACCTGCGCAACCTCAAGGCGCTGCAACCGGCCAAGGGCAAGGCTGAACTGGACCTGTTCCTGCGTCGTTACCAGTCGGAAATCGACGAAGTCCCGGATCCGTATTACGACGGCGACCAGGGCTTTGAGCAGGTGCTCGACTTGATCGAGCGTGCCAGCGATCGGCTGGTAATCGAATTGAAGGGACGGTTATGAGTTTGCAGGTTCGACCGCAGGTTTCGCTCAAGCCGTTCAACAGCTTTGGCGTGGACGTCCAGGCCCGGTTGTTTGCCGAGGCCCACAACGATGCCGACGTCCGCGAAGCCTTGGCCTATGCGGCAGAACACGACGTACCGCTGCTGGTGATTGGCGGCGGCAGCAACTTGCTGCTGACCGCCGATATCCAGTCGCTGGTGCTGCGCATGGCCACGCGCGGGATTCGCATCCTCAGCGATGATGGCAGCAAGGTTGTGATCGAAGCCGAGGCCGGCGAGCCTTGGCATCCCTTCGTGCAACACACCTTGGCGCAGGGTTTGTCGGGGCTGGAAAACCTCAGCCTGATTCCCGGCACCGTCGGCGCGGCACCGATGCAAAACATCGGCGCCTATGGTGTCGAGATCAAGGACGTGTTCGCCGGCCTGACGGCGCTCGATCGCCAGACCGGTGAACTGCGCGATTTCACCTTGGCCGAGTGCAATTTCGCCTACCGCGACAGCCTGTTCAAGCAGCAGCCGGGGCGTTGGCTGATCTTGCGCGTGCGGTTTGCCCTCGATCGTGCCGCGCACCTGCACCTGGAATACGGCCCGGTGCGTCAACGCCTGACCGAGCAAGGCATTGAGCATCCGACCGCTACCGATGTCAGCCAGGCCATATGCAGCATCCGCAACGAAAAACTCCCGGACCCGGCTGTGCTGGGCAATGCCGGCAGCTTCTTCAAGAACCCGTTGGTGCCCGCAGCGCTGGTCGCTCGGCTCAAAGGTGAATACCCGGATCTGGTGGCCTATGCGCAACCTGATGGGCAAATGAAACTGGCGGCGGGCTGGCTGATCGAGCGCGCCGGTTGGAAAGGTTTCCGTGAGGCTGATGCCGGCGTGCATAAATTGCAGGCATTGGTGCTGGTCAATTACGGCGGCGCGACCGGCCTGCAATTGCTCGACCTTGCGCAGCGCATCCAGAAAGACATTTCAGAACGTTTCCATGTCGATCTGGAAATGGAGCCGAACCGGTATTGATGGAGCAGATGCAGGCTTCAAGCTGCAAGCCTCAAGCTATAATTTGCTTTGGCTTCTGCTTGAAGCTTGCAGCTTGAAGCTTGCAACTAATAAGCCCTGTCTCTGCAGGGCTTTTTTGTTAATGCTGGGTTAACTTAGCCACCTAACGATGCATGCGTTTGCTCCACCAAAGGCCCGATGCAGACGTCGCCGTCCGCATAAGAGAGCCCATCAGCCTGAGCGGATCTGCGTGATGCCAACCGCCAACCCCCTGGCGGCAGATTGCTCGACCCCATAACCGATAATATGCGGGCGTGCCCATGATTACCCTGAAGCTCAATGGTCAAGACCATCAACTCGACGTCACCGAGGATATGCCGCTGCTCTGGGCGATCCGCGACGTGGCCGGTTACAACGGCACCAAATTCGGCTGCGGCATGGGCCTGTGCGGTGCCTGCACCATCCATATCGAAGGCGCCCCGGCGCGCAGTTGCATCACACCCATCGGCTCGGTGGTCGGCCAGAACGTCACCACCATCGATAACCTGCATGCCGACCCGGTCGGGCAAGTCGTCCAGCAAGCCTGGCTCGACACCGCCGTGGCCCAGTGCGGTTTTTGCCAGGGCGGGCAAATCATGTCCGCCACGGCGCTGCTCAAGACCAATCCGAACCCCAGCGACGAACAGATCGAAGAGGCGATGGTCGGCAACATTTGCCGTTGCGGCACGTATAACCGCATCAAGACCGCCATCCACCAGGCATCCACTCACCTGAAGGAGGCCAAGGCATGAGCTCGTTACCGAATGATTTCGCCCTGAGCAACCTCAGTCGCCGTGGTTTCCTCAAAGGCGTGGGCGCCACCAGCGCATTGGTGCTGGCCGCAAGTTGGGGCTGGCAGGATGCTTTCGCTGAAGAAAAAGAGAAGAAGTTCGGTGCCGACGGCATGCCCCACGGCTGGATCGATGATCCGAAGGTGTACGTCAGCATCGCCGCTGACGGCAGTGTGACCGTGGTTTGTAACCGCTCGGAAATGGGCCAGGGCGTGCGCACCAGCCTGACCATGGTGGTGGCCGACGAGCTGGACGCCGATTGGGCGATGATGAAGGTGCAACAGGCGCCGGGCGACGAAGTGCGCTTTGGTAACCAGGACACCGACGGTTCGCGCAGCATGCGTCACTGGTACGAGCCGATGCGCCGTTGCGGTGCTGCCGCGCGGACCATGCTCGAACAAGCGGCTGCCGAGCAGTGGAAAGTGCCGGTCAGCGAGTGCCATGCGCAACTGCACAAAGTGATCCATAAACCGACCGGGCGTGAACTGGGCTATGGCGCCTTGGCCGCTGCGGCCAGTGCACTGCCAGTGCCGGCCCGCGACAGTCTGCGGCTCAAGCAGCCGTCGGAATTTCGCTACATCGGCAAGGAAGGCACCAAGGCCATCGACGGTGCCGATATCGTCAATGGCCGCGCCATTTATGGGGCCGATGTGCATTTCGACGGCATGCTCTACGCCACCATCGCGCGTCCGGCGGTGTACGGCGGCAAGGTCAAATCCGTCGACTCCATCGCCGCCATGAAAGTCCCGGGCGTGATCAAAGTCATCAAAATCGACAGCAGCCCGGTGCCGTCGGAGTTTCAACCGCTGGGCGGCGTGGCCGTGGTGGCCAGCAACACCTGGGCAGCGATCAAGGGCCGCGAAGCGCTGAAAATCGAGTGGGATGATGGCCCCAACGCCAGTTATGACTCGATCGCCTACCGCAAGGAAATTGAAGCCGCGTCCCTCAAACCCGGCAAAGTGGTGCGCAACACCGGCAACATCGAAGAAGCCATGGGCAGCGCCGACAGCACCCTGGAAGCCGCCTATTACCTGCCGCACCTGACGCAGGCGCCGATGGAGCCGATGGTTGCCATCGCCCGCTTCAAGGATGGCGTGTGTGAAGCCTGGGCGCCGAGCCAGGCGCCACAAGTCACCCGCGAACGCATTGGCGAACGCCTCGGCATTCCGTTCGATAACGTCACCTTCAACGTTACCCTGCTGGGCGGCGGTTTCGGTCGTAAATCGAAACCGGACTTCATCATTGAGGCGGCCGTCCTCGCCAAGGAATTCCCCGGCAAGGCCGTGCGGGTGCAATGGACCCGTGAAGACGACATCCACTGTTCGTACTTCCACACCGTGTCGGCCGAATACCTGAAGGCCAGCCTGAACAAGGACGGCCTGCCCTCCGGCTGGTTGCACCGTACCGTGGCGCCGAGTATCACCGCGTTGTTCGCGCCGGGCATGAACCACGAAGCGGCCTTCGAGTTGGGCATGGGCTTCACCAACATGGCCTACGCCATCCCCAACGTGCGCCTGGAAAACCCGGAAGCGACGGTTCACACCCGGGTTGGCTGGTATCGCTCGGTGTCGAACATTCCCCACGGTTTCGCCATTCAGAGCTTCGTCGACGAACTGGCGCACAAGGCCGGGCAGGATCCGCTCAAATACCAGATCAAGTTGCTCGGCCCGGATCGTCAGATCGACCCGCGCACCTTGAGTGAAGAGTGGAACTACGGCGAGTCTCCCGAGCGTTATCCGATCGACACCGGCCGATTGCGCACGGTGCTGGAAACCGCTGCCAAAGCCGCCGGTTGGGGCCGTGAATTACCCAAGGGCCGAGGCTTGGGCCTGGCGGTGCATTACAGCTTCGTCACTTACGTGGCGGCGGTGATCGAGGTCGAAGTCAAGGACGACGGCACGTTGATTGTGCACAAGGCTGATATTGCGGTGGATTGCGGTCCGCAGATCAACCCCGAGCGAATTCGCGCGCAGTTCGAGGGCGCCTGTGTGATGGGCCTGGGCAACGCAGTGCTGGGGGAAATCAGCTTCAAGGACGGCAAGGTCCAGCAGGACAATTTCCACATGTACGAAGTGGCGCGCATGTCCCTGGCGCCGAAGGAAGTCGCTGTGCATCTGGTCACGCCGCCGGGCAACGTGCCATTGGGCGGTGTCGGTGAACCGGGCGTGCCGCCGATTGCACCCGCGCTGTGCAACGCGATCTTCGCCGCCACCGGCAAACGCATCCGCGCTCTGCCGGTCCGCTATCAGCTGCAGGGTTGGCAGAAGGCTCAGGCCTGATGGACAGCGTCGATCTTAATGTCCTGCGCAGCGTGCTGGAATGGCGCCGCGCCGGTCAGCGAGTGGTCTTGTACAGCGTGGTCCAGACCTGGGGCACCGCGCCCCGGGCGCCTGGCGCAATGCTGGCCTTGCGTGAAGACGGCGTGGTGATTGGCTCGGTGTCCGGCGGGTGTGTCGAGGATGATCTGATTGCGCGGTTGCACGACGGCCGGATTCCAGCGGATGGGCCGCCGGTGCAGTTGATCACTTATGGGGTGACCCGTGAGGAAGCGGCGCGATTTGGCTTGCCCTGCGGCGGCACCCTGCGCCTGACTGAGGAGCAGGTCGGCGATCCGGCCTGGCTCGCCGAGTTGCTGAAGCGTTGCGAAGCCCATGAAATCGTGGCGCGTTCGCTTGATATCGGCAGCGGTGAAGTGGTGTTGCAGCCGGCCAACAAGGCCGATGTGCTGAGCTTTGATGGCAAAACCCTGCGGGCCATCTACGGGCCGCGTTGGCGGTTATTGCTGATCGGCGCGGGGCAGTTGTCCCGGTATGTCGCCGAGATGGCACGGTTGCTGGATTTCGAAGTGTTGATCTGCGATCCGCGCACCGAATTCGTCTATGGCTGGGAGGAGCAGCACGGACGGTTTGTTTCCGGCATGCCCGACGAGGCAGTGCTGACCATCCAGACCGACGAACGGACGGCCATCGTCGCGCTGACCCACGATCCTCGTCTGGACGACATGGCACTGCTCACGGCCCTGGACTCCAAGGCCTTTTATGTCGGCGCGCTGGGTTCGCGGGTCAACAGCCTGAAGCGTCGGGATAACCTGGCTCAGCTAGGCTTGTCAGAAGAGGCCATCGGGCGCTTGCACGGCCCGATCGGCTTGCACATCGGCAGCCATACCCCGGCGGAAATCGCCTTGTCGCTGCTGGCGGAAATCGTGGCGATCAAGAACGGCGTCGAACTCAAGCAGAAGAAGCCGTTGCAGGAGGTGGTATGAGTGAATCCATCGGCGTCATCGTACTGGCGGCGGGGCAGGGCAGTCGTTTCCGCGAGGTGGCCGGTGCCGAGCAGGATAAGTTGCTGGCTGATTGCAGCGGCCGTGATGGCAAGGTTCGTTCGGTGATCGAGCACGTGCTGGTGAATGTGCCGGCCTCACTGGATAAGCGCATTTTGGTGACCACCGCAGATCGCCCACAGGTGATTCGCATGGCCAAGGCCTACGGCTGCGAAATCGTGCTGATCGAGTCGACGGGCATGGGCGACAGCATTGCCGCCGGAGTAGCGGCGTGTGCGCAGTTGAGCGGTTGGTTGATGGTGCTGGGGGATATGCCGTTTATCCTGCCGTCGAGTATGGAACAGGTGCTGGCGGGGATCGCTGATGATTGCGTCAGTGTGCCGGTGCTTGAGGGAAAGTACGGACATCCGGTGGGATTTGGTCGCAGCTTGGGGCCGGGCTTGATGGCGTTATCGGGGGATCACGGTGCCAAGTCGCTGTTCGCACAGGCGAGGGTGGTCGAGGTGGCGGTGGATGATCCCGGAGTGTTGTGGGATGTGGATGTGCCTGAGAAGTTGGTCTTCGACTGATGGATCGCCATCGCGGGCAAGCCACGCTCCCAAAGGTTTGTGTCGTTCGCTGAATATGTGAACCACACAAAACCTGTGGGAGCGTGGCTTGCCCGCGATGAACGATAACGCGGTCCCGCTGCTTCGCCGCAGACATAAAAAAGCCCCGCCTGGGATTACCAGGCGGGGCTTTTTAGTGGCCGATGGAATCAGACGAGAGGTTTAGGCTCGTGTTCTTTTTCCAGGGCTTGCTCGTGTTGCTGTACCGCTTCCTGAACGGAGCGCGGAGCTTCGTTAATCACCGAAGCAACGGGCTCGGCAGCGACTTCAGCAGCGGGGGCAGGTGCTGCCTCTACCACTTCAGCAGCAACCGGTGCCGGTTCTTCAGCGACAACCGCTTCAACCGGAGCCGCAGCGGCAGCCAGTTCAGCTTCCTTCTGCAGACGCTCTTCTTCGCGCTTGCGACGACGCACTTCACGCGGGTCGTTCGGCGCACGGCCACTAGGCGTCAGCGCGCTGACCGGGGCGGCTTCGACTACCGGCGCAGCCACTTCGGCTACAACCGGGGTTTCAACTGCGGCTTCAACAACCGGTGCTTCAACCACTGGAGCCGGTTCGGCAGCCACAACTACTGGCTCGGAAACCATTGCTTCAGCCACTGCGGCTTCAGCAGCAGGTGCTGGAGCTTCGGCGGCTACTGGCTCGGCAACCCAGTTGAACGCGGTTTGCTCTTCGCGAACTTCACGAACAGCCTCGGTCACGGTTTCGGATGCTGTTTCAACAACCGATTCCGCGACAACCACAGGCTCAGCGGCAGCTTCAACGACAGGCTGTGCTTCACGAGCCGGGGCCACTTCGATTTCCGGAGCGGCGGTGGCTTCTACCGGCGTCGTCGCTTCAACGACTGGCGCTTCCACAGGAGCAGTTTCCAGGGTGGCGGCCGTGGCGCGTTCGGCTTGCTCGTTGGCTTGTGCTTCAGCAGGCGCGCTGATCACGGAGCTGGCAACGGCTGCGGTAACCGCCAGGCCAGCGGCCAGGTCGGCAGTGCTTGGTGCTTCGTTGGCTTCGCTACCTTCGCCGGATTCGGACTCTTCCGAACCTTCGATCACGTTGCCGTTGGCATCGCGTTGACGCTCGCGACGGTTGCTGCGACGACGCTGGCCACGGGAGCGGCGGCGTGGACGATCGCCTTCGGCGCCTTCCTGACCGTCTTCCTGCAGTTGCTCTTCACTGGTGGTCAGCTCTTCTTCGGCAACGGCGGCAGCCGCTTGCTCGGCGCGAGGTTGACGTTCTTCACGCGGTGGGCGTGGAGCACGTTCTTCGCGTGGCTGACGGGCTGGACGCTCTTCAGCGGTAGCCGGAGTCGAAGTAGCCGCGGTGGCCGGAGTGGCATCCAGAGGCTCACGCAGTTCACGAACCGGACGCTCTTCACGATCGCCACGTGGCTTGCGATCTTCACGCGGAGCGCGCGGCGCACGTTCTTCGCGAGGGGCGCGTGGTGCGCGCTCTTCACGTGGGGCGCGTTCTTCACGGGCGACTGCGACTGCTGGCGTTTCTTCGCGGGCTTCACGGGCTTCGCGTGGCTCACGTGGTGCGCGTTCTTCACGCGGTGCACGTTCCTCACGAGGCTTGCGTTCTTCGTCGCGGCGACCGTTACGGTTGCGGCTCTGTTGACGACCGTTGCGACGCTCTTCGTTGCGGGCCGGACGCTCGGTGGTGGCTGGCTTTTCAACCACAACCGGAGCGGCTGGCTCTTCCTTGGTCGCGAACAGGCTGACCAGCGACTTCACCAGGCCTTTGAACAGGCTTGGCTCTGGCGCGGTGACCGGTGCAGCAACAGGTGCGACGACGACTTCGGTCGGCACTGGAGCGTTGGCGCGAGCCGGAGCGGTCTTGACCGCGGCTTCCTGGCGAACCAGGGTGCGGGTCGCAGCGGCTGGCTGGACTTCTTCGACTTCGGCAGCGGCCGCAGCGATTTCGTAGCTGGACTGGCCGACCGCGGCTTCCGGGCTGTCATCGCGCAAACGTTGCACTTCGAAGTGCGGCGTTTCGAGGTGATCGTTCGGCAGAATGACGATGCGGGCACGGGTGCGCAGTTCGATCTTGGTGATCGAGTTGCGTTTCTCGTTGAGCAGGAACGCAGCCACCGGGATCGGCACTTGGGCGCGAACTTCGGCGGTGCGGTCTTTCAGGGCTTCTTCTTCGATCAGGCGCAGTATCGCCAGCGACAGCGATTCAACGTCACGGATGATGCCGGTGCCGTTGCAGCGTGGGCACACGATGCCGCTGCTTTCGCCGAGCGATGGACGCAGGCGCTGACGGGACATTTCCAGCAGGCCGAAGCGCGAGATGCGACCGACTTGCACACGAGCGCGGTCGGCTTCCAGGCATTCGCGGACTTTCTCTTCCACGGCGCGCTGGTTCTTGGCAGGGGTCATGTCGATGAAGTCGATGACGATCAGGCCGCCGATGTCGCGCAAGCGCAACTGACGGGCGATTTCTTCGGCGGCTTCAAGGTTGGTCTGCAGGGCGGTTTCTTCGATGTCGCTGCCTTTGGTGGCGCGCGCCGAGTTGATGTCGATGGACACCAGGGCTTCGGTCGGATCGATCACGATGGAGCCGCCGGAAGGCAGCTCGACGACGCGCTGGAAAGCGGTCTCGATCTGGCTTTCGATCTGGAAACGGTTGAACAGCGGAACGCTGTCTTCGTACAGCTTGATCTTGCTGGCGTACTGCGGCATCACCTGGCGGATGAAGGTCAGGGCTTCGTCCTGGGCTTCAACGCTGTCGATCAGCACTTCGCCGATGTCCTGGCGCAGGTAATCGCGGATGGCGCGGATGATCACGTTGCTTTCCTGGTAGATCAGGAAAGGCGCGGAGCGATCCAGCGAGGCTTCTTTGATAGCGGTCCAGAGTTGCAGCAGGTAATCGAGGTCCCACTGCATTTCTTCGCTGCTGCGGCCAAGGCCGGCCGTGCGAACGATCAGACCCATGTCAGCCGGGGCAACCAGACCGTTCAGGGCTTCACGCAGTTCGTTGCGCTCTTCACCTTCGATGCGACGGGAGATACCGCCGGCACGCGGGTTGTTCGGCATCAGAACCAGGTAACGACCGGCCAGGCTGATGAAGGTGGTCAGGGCTGCGCCCTTGTTGCCACGTTCTTCTTTTTCGACCTGAACGATGACTTCCTGGCCTTCGCTCAGGACGTCCTTGATGTTGACGCGGCCTTCGGGGGCTTTCTTGAAGTATTCGCGGGAGATTTCTTTGAGGGGCAGGAAGCCGTGGCGCTCAGAGCCGAAATCGACAAAGGCAGCCTCAAGGCTTGGTTCGATGCGAGTAATCCGGCCTTTATAGATGTTGGCCTTTTTCTGCTCGCGTGCACCGGATTCGATGTCCAGGTCATAGAGGCGCTGGCCATCTACCAGTGCAACACGCAACTCTTCGGGTTGAGTTGCGTTAATCAGCATTCTTTTCATGTAGTACCGTCGGTTTCCGGGCTGCCGGAAACGGCGTTCGGCACACACGACTTCTCATGGTCGGTGTCAGGTGCGTCAGGAGTGTGGTTGGACACTCCAGTGTCTAGCGATGTCAGGCCAATGTGGGCCGGCGTCGCGACGTACGCGTCCTGCTTGCTGTGGCTACTTAAGCACTCAGTCAGGAGGAGGAATCAACCGGCGACTGTGGACGAGATGAAGCGTCTAAATATAAGCCTAGTGCTACACAGTCCGACGGTTGTGCATCTCCACCCTACACGTATCCCTGATAATTCGGGTGCTGCCGCGCGCAGAATCCGCAGCGGGTTGGCATTTACCGTGAGCTCCGAAAGGGGAGGTCACGCATCATGGCTAATTTAGGCGTTGTTTCCGAAGCGTTCGCTCGGGGTTGTTCGTAGCTGACTGCACTTTGTGAACTGGCCGTGAATATTTGCTCGGAAGGCGAGTGAAAACTCTGCTTTGCGGCATGATTCAGGCCTCATGTCACCTGCGCTCGTTACAGCTGCAAACTCTACCGTTACGTAGCGAAAGCCCCGTAGGACGGCCTCACGTCCTCGTGAATTGCGTTGGTCAGGGCCGGTTTTTGACCGTTAGTCCGCTGTCCAGGCCACTTTTGGCGGCGTTCGCGACTATAGCAGCAATGATTAAGTGCTTCAATTCCATAAAAAATTGTTATCATCCGCACCATGACGACTACTGCCCCTTCGACCCCAGCCGTACAACTGCTGGAGGTCTCGCCGGAATATGCCGGCCAACGTATTGATAACTTCCTTCTCGCTCGGCTCAAAGGCGTGCCCAAGACCTTGATTTATCGCATTTTGCGCAAGGGCGAAGTGCGAGTGAACAAAGGTCGGATCAAGCCCGAATACAAGCTGCAGGCGGGCGATATCGTGCGCGTGCCGCCGGTACGCGTGCCTGAGCGCGATGAGCCGGTGCCGCTGGCACAAGGCCTGCTCCAGCGTCTCGAAGCCTCGATTGTTTTCGAGGACAAGGCGCTGATCGTGATCAACAAGCCTTGCGGCATCGCGGTTCACGGCGGCAGCGGCCTGACTTACGGCGTGATCGAAGCCTTTCGTCAGTTGCGCCCCGATTGCAAGGAGCTCGAGCTGGTTCACCGTCTCGACCGTGATACTTCGGGCCTGCTGATGATCGCCAAGAAACGCAGCATGTTGCGCCACTTGCACACGGCATTGCGTGGCGATGGCGTCGATAAGCGCTATATGGCGCTGGTTCGCGGTAACTGGGCGGCGTCGATCAAGCAAGTCCGTGCGTCGCTGGGCAAGAGCAATCTGCGCTCCGGCGAGCGTATGGTCGAGGTCGACGAGGAGGAGGGCAAGGAGTCTGTGACCGTGTTCAAGGTCCTGCGCCGCTTCGGCGACTTTGCCACCCTGATCGAGGCGAAGCCGATCACCGGCCGGACTCACCAGATCCGTGTCCACACCTTGCACGCTGGGCATTGCATTGCCGGTGACACCAAGTACGGCGATGAAGGCTTCAGTAAGGAAATTCGTGACCTGGGTGGAAAGCGCCTGTTCCTGCACGCCTACATGCTGACGGTGCCACTGCCGGATGGCAGCGAGTTGAAGTTGCAGGCGCCTGTCGACGAGATGTGGGCCAAGACCGTGGAGCGCCTGAGTGCACCCCTCTGATTATAAATTGCTGATTTTTGATTGGGACGGCACGCTCGCTGATTCCATTGGTCGGATTGTCGAGGCGATGCACGTCGCCTCCGAGCGCTCCGGGTTTGAGTTGCGCGATGATTTTGCCGTCAAGGGCATCATTGGCCTGGGGCTGCCGGAAGCGATTCGCACGTTGTACCCGGAGATTGGCGATACCGAACTGATCGCTTTTCGCGAACATTACGCCGATCACTACATCGCCTCGGAAGCCGTGCCTTCGCCGCTGTTCGAAGGTGTTGTCGAGTCGATGGAGGCGTTTCGCGCCGAGGGTTATCGCTTGGCAGTGGCAACCGGCAAGGCCCGTCGCGGGCTGGATCGGGTGCTGAAGTCTCACGGTTGGGAAGGTTATTTCGACATCACCCGTGCGGCCGACGAAACCGCCAGCAAACCCCATCCGCTGATGCTGGAGCAGATTCTCGCCCATTGCGAGGTTCGTCCGGAGCAGGCATTGATGGTCGGCGATTCGTCTTTTGACTTGCAGATGGCGCGCAACGCCGGCATGGATTCGGTGGCGGTCAGTTACGGCGCTCAATCCATCGAAGCGCTGAAGCTGTTCGAGCCGGCACTGGCGATTGATCGTTTTTCAGAATTGCATGCCTGGCTGAATCAGCGGGCTTAATAGGTTTTTGCTGGGGTAGATGTCATGACCGACGAATGGAAAGCGCCCGCCAAGGCGAGCGCAGAGAGCGGTGACGAGAAAAGCTGGAAGCTGCTTGAAACGACTCTGCTGGCCAGCGTGCAGGAGCAGCGCCGGTCCCGTCGCTGGGGGATTTTCTTCAAGCTGCTGACCTTTGTGTACCTGTTTGGCGCGCTGGTGCTGTTCACGCCGCTGATGGACATGGAAAAAGCCGCCACACGCAGTGCCAATTACACGGCATTGATCGACGTGACCGGCATGATCGCCGACAAGGAGCCGGCCAGCGCCGATAACATCGTCGGCAGCCTGCGGGCGGCTTTCGAAGACGAGAAGGTCAAGGGCGTCATTCTGCGCATCAACAGCCCGGGTGGTAGTCCGGTGCAGTCGGGTTATGTCTACGACGAAATCCGCCGTTTACGTGGCCTGCATCCGGACACCAAGGTGTATGCGGTGATCTCGGACCTGGGCGCGTCGGGTGCTTACTACATTGCCAGTGCGGCGGATCAGATCTACGCCGACAAGGCGAGTCTGGTGGGGTCCATTGGTGTGACGGCGGCCGGTTACGGTTTTGTCGGCACCATGGAGAAGCTGGGTGTCGAGCGTCGTACGTACACCTCCGGGGAGCACAAGACCTTCCTCGATCCGTTTCAGCCGCAGAAGCCTGAAGAAACGCAGTTCTGGCAGAGTGTGCTTGATACCACTCATCAGCAGTTCATCAACAGCGTGAAGCAGGGTCGTGGTGATCGCCTCAAGGACAAGGAACATCCGGAGCTGTTCTCCGGGCTGGTCTGGAACGGCGAGCAGGCACTGCCGCTAGGGCTGATCGATGGCCTGGGCAATGCGAGTTCGGTGGCGCGTGATGTCATTGGCGAGAAAGAACTGGTGGATTTTACGGTTCAGGAGTCGCCGTTTGATCGCTTTTCGAAGAAGCTCGGTGCCAGTGTGGCTGCGCAGTTGGCAATGTGGATGGGGTTTAACGGTCCGTCGCTGCGCTGATTTTTTTTGCGGTGCTAAAAAAACCGGCCCCAGTGGCCGGTTTTTTCGTCTGTGCGCGGTCTCGGTAGCAGTGTTCAGGGGATTTGCACGCCTTCGTTGAGCAGCATATCGATCAGGCGGATCAGCGGCAGGCCGACCAGGCTGGTGGCGTCAGGCCCTTCGGTGCGTTGAAACAAGCTCACCCCCAAACCCTCAGCCTTAAAGCTGCCAGCGCAGTCATAGGGCTGTTCGGCGCGCAGATAACGCTCAATGCGCGCCTGATCGAGCGTGCGCATATGCACTGTGAACGGCACGCAATCGACCTGACAGTCTCCCGTCTGACTATTCAGCAACGCCAAACCCGTCAGAAACGTAACGCTGGCACCACTGGCCGCCATTAACTGCTCACGCGCCTTTTCGAACGTATGCGGCTTGCCAATCATCCGATCACCCAGCACCGCAACCTGATCGGAGCCGATAATCAGATGAGCGGCATGACTGCCGGCCAGCGCCCGGGCTTTCTGCTCGGCGAGGCGTTTTACTAACTCAATCGCGGACTCCCCCGGACGATGACTTTCATCAATATCCGGCGAACCGCAGGTGAACGGCAGCTGCAAGCGGGCCAGCAATTCCCGGCGGTAAACCGAGCTAGAAGCGAGTAATAGAGGCAGCATGCGCATCTCCAAAAGACAGGTGCGAATTCTAGCGGAGGCTTGCAAGTGACGGACAGGGCTGAATTTCCTTTGACATGGCTGGGTGCATCCCTATAATGCTGCGCCTATGTTGAATGACCCGATTCCACCTCACGTTGACCCGCGCAAATTGGCTGATCGTGGCACCACCCTTCAAGGTGAACTGCTGCTGGCCGATTTGGAGAGACTCTGCGACCCGCTTTCCGACACTGTCGGTACGGTGCAGGCTAAATTCGTTTTTGAACGAGATGAACGTAAGTCTGTGGTAATCCACAGCTTTATCGACACCGAAGTCAAAATGGTTTGCCAGCGTTGTCTTGAGCTGGTCACCCTGCCGATCCATAGCGAATGCAGTTATGCTGTGGTGAAGGAGGGTGCGAATACCCAGTCGTTGCCGAAAGGTTATGACGTGCTGGAACTGGGCGAAGATCCATTGGATCTGCAGTCACTGATCGAGGAGGAGCTTCTGCTCGCCTTGCCCATTGTGCCTGCTCATCATCCGGAAGAATGCCAGCAGCCGGCGGGTCTCGATGAGCCCGAACCGAGCGAGGACGAGGTAACGCGGTCCAACCCGTTCAGTGTATTGGCGCAGTTAAAGCGTGACCCAAACGTTTAGGAGTTAATCAATTATGGCTGTTCAGCAGAACAAAAAATCCCGCTCTGCCCGTGACATGCGCCGTTCGCACGACGCTCTCGAGGCTAGCACCCTGTCTGTAGAAAAAACCACCGGTGAAGTTCACCTGCGTCACCACGTATCGCCAGAAGGCGTATACCGTGGTCGTAAAGTGATCGACAAGGGCGCTGACGAGTAATCCTTGTCTGCTCAAGTCATCGCGATTGACGCAATGGGCGGGGACTTCGGTCCCCGCAGCATTGTTCAGGCCAGCCTTGCTTGTCTGTCTGCTACGCCCTCGCTGCACCTGACCCTCGTCGGTCAACCCTCACTTCTTGAAGAATTGCTCTCTGGCCAATCGGCTGTGGATCGCGCGCGCCTGTCGATTGTGCCGGCGTCCGAAGTCATTACGATGGACGAGAAGCCTGCCCAGGCGTTGCGCGGCAAACCTGATTCGTCGATGCGCGTGGCGCTTGAGTTGCTGCGTGACGGCAAGGTCCAGGCCTGTGTCAGTGCCGGCAACACCGGCGCGCTGATGGCCTTGTCACGGTTTGTGCTCAAGACCTTGCCAGGCATTGATCGCCCGGCCATGGTCGCGGCGATTCCGACGCAGAAGGGTTACTGCCAGTTGCTCGACCTGGGCGCCAATGTCGATTGCAGCGCCGAGCACCTGTTGCAGTTCGCGGTGATGGGCTCGGTGGCGGCGGAAACCCTGGGCATCGTGCGTCCGCGCGTGGCGCTGCTGAACATCGGCACCGAAGACATCAAGGGTAATCAGCAGGTCAAGCTCGCTGCAACATTGCTGCAAAGTGCCCGTGGTATCAACTACATCGGTTTTGTCGAAGGTGACGGTTTGTACCGTGGCGAAGCGGATGTGGTGGTGTGTGACGGCTTCGTCGGCAATATCCTGCTCAAATCCAGCGAAGGCCTGGCGACCATGATTGCCGGGCGCATCGAAGCCTTGTTCAAGAAAAACCTCGCGTCAAAAATGGTCGGTGCCCTGGCGCTGCCACTGATGAAGCGTTTGCAAGCCGATCTGGCGCCCGCGCGACATAACGGCGCGAGTTTCCTCGGTTTGCAGGGGATCGTGGTGAAAAGCCACGGTTCTGCCGGGGTCCAGGGCTTTCAGAGTGCTATTTCCCGCGCACTGATCGAAATTCAGGAAAACCTGCCGGAGCGGATTCACGGTCGTCTGGAGGATTTGTTGCTTTAGGCGTTTTCGTCGGACAATGCTTAAATGTGACCGCTCAGTTCAATTGGCCATCCAACTGTCAGTTTCTTGCGTCCCCCAAGCGGGGCGTCAAATTTTCCGACGACAAGATCATTAGGGGCTCGTTACATGTCTGCTTCCCTCGCATTCGTCTTTCCAGGACAGGGTTCGCAGTCCCTCGGCATGCTGGCCGAGTTGGGCGCACAACATCCTGTTGTCCTCGAAACATTCAAAGAAGCTTCCGATGCCCTGGGTTACGACCTGTGGGCACTGACCCAGCAAGGGCCGGAAGAGCAACTCAATCAAACCGATAAAACCCAACCGGCCATTCTGACCGCCTCGATCGCCTTGTGGCGTCTGTGGCTGGCTGAAGGCGGTGCGCGTCCCGCTTATGTTGCCGGTCACAGCCTGGGCGAATACAGCGCTCTGGTGGCGGCGGGCAGTCTGAGCCTGGGCGACGCCGTCAAGCTGGTTGAGCGCCGTGGCCAGTTGATGCAGGAAGCCGTTCCGGCCGGGCAGGGCGGCATGGCCGCAATCCTCGGTCTGGAAGACGCTGACGTGCTGGCTGCCTGTGCCGAAGCGGCGCAAGGCGACGTGGTGAGCGCGGTCAACTTCAACTCGCCGGGCCAAGTGGTTATCGCCGGAGCCAAGGCGGCGGTCGAGCGCGCCATTGAAGGCTGCAAGGCCCGTGGTGCCAAGCGCGCCATGCCGTTGCCGGTCAGCGTGCCGTCCCATTGCGAGCTGATGCGTCCAGCGGCCGAGCGTTTCGCTGAGTCGATCGCTGCGATCGACTGGCAGGCGCCGCAGATTCCTGTTGTGCAGAACGTCAGCGCAGCCGTGCCGGCGGATCTGGAAACCCTCAAGCGCGATCTGCTTGAGCAGCTCTACAAGCCTGTACGCTGGGTCGAGTCGGTCCAGGCGCTGGCCGCCAAGGGTGCGACCCAACTGGTCGAATGCGGTCCTGGCAAAGTGCTGGCTGGCCTGAACAAGCGTTGCGCCGAAGGCGTATCGACATCCAACCTCAATACCCCAGACGCTTTCGCTGCCGCCCGCGCAGCGTTGGCCTGAATCAGGAGAAGCTTGCATGAGTCTGCAAGGTAAAGTTGCACTGGTCACCGGTGCGAGCCGCGGCATCGGCCAGGCTATCGCCCTGGAACTGGGTCGTCAGGGCGCTATCGTCGTGGGTACCGCGACGTCCGCCTCGGGTGCCGAGCGTATTGCCGCTACCCTGAAGGAAAACGGTATTCAGGGCACTGGCCTGGAACTCAATGTCACCAGCGACGAATCTGTCGCAGCGGTGCTCGCGAGCATCACGGCACAGTTCGGAGCGCCGGCGATCCTGGTCAACAATGCTGGTATCACCCGCGATAATCTGATGATGCGGATGAAAGATGACGAATGGCATGACGTCGTCGATACCAACCTGAACAGTCTGTTCCGCCTGTCCAAAGGCGTTTTGCGCGGCATGACCAAGGCCCGTTGGGGACGAATTATCAGTATTGGCTCGGTTGTGGGTGCCATGGGCAACGCAGGCCAAGTAAACTACGCTGCCGCCAAGGCCGGTCTGGAAGGTTTCAGCCGTGCGCTGGCGCGTGAAGTCGGATCGCGTTCGATTACGGTAAACTCGGTGGCTCCTGGGTTCATCGACACCGATATGACCCGCGAACTGCCTGAATCACAGCGTGAAAGCTTGGTGACACAGATTCCGCTGGGCCGTCTGGGGCAAGCTCAAGAGATCGCGTCTGTGGTCGCTTTTCTTGCATCCGACGGTGCGGCTTACGTTACTGGGGCTACAATCCCGGTGAACGGCGGGATGTACATGAGTTAAATGTGACGGATTGCTTCAAAAAAATGTCATACGAGCTGTCTAAAATCCGTTATAAAGCTGCAATCTATTTTATAGGCGGAAGGCCGCAGGGTTTGAGGAGTGAAGCTTTCAGTTGAAAAACTGAAAAGTCTTTCTATACACTTACCCACTGGCCAGCTGCCTGAATTTGTCCATTAGGAGTGAAAACAAGGTATGAGCACCATCGAAGAGCGCGTCAAGAAAATCGTTGCTGAGCAACTGGGCGTTAAAGAAGAAGAAGTGGTCAACACTGCTTCCTTCGTCGAAGACCTGGGTGCCGACTCCCTTGACACCGTTGAGCTGGTGATGGCTCTGGAAGAGGAATTCGAGACCGAAATCCCTGACGAAGAAGCCGAGAAAATCACTACTGTACAAGCTGCAATCGACTACGTTACTAGCCACCAGGCGTAATAGTTTGTAATCGTTGCTTGCTGTCATGGAAAAACCGCACTGCCATCACGGCGTGCGGTTTTTTCTTTAGGCCTGATGCAAAGTCGTCATTTGAAAAAGGAGAGTGCTGTGTCGCGTAGACGCGTCGTAGTCACCGGTATGGGTATGTTGTCGCCACTGGGCACGGATGTGCCAAGCAGCTGGCAGGGCATTCTGGCTGGCCGCAGTGGCATTGGTCTGATCGAACACACCGACCTTTCTGCCTATTCCACCCGTTTTGGCGGCTCGGTAAAGGGCTTCAATGTCGAGGAATACCTGTCGGTCAAGGAAGCTCGCAAGCTCGACCTGTTCATTCAGTACGGTCTGGCCGCAGGGTTCCAGGCAGTACGCAACTCCGGCCTGGAAGTCACTGACGCCAACCGTGAGCGCATCGGCGTGGCCATGGGTTCGGGTATTGGCGGTCTGACCAATATCGAAGAAACCAGCCGCACGCTGCATGATTCCGGCCCACGACGGATCTCTCCGTTTTTCGTGCCTGGCTCGATCATCAATATGATTTCCGGTTTCCTGTCCATTCACTTGGGTGCACAGGGACCTAACTACGCCATCGCCACCGCGTGTACCACCGGTACGCACTGCATCGGCATGGCGGCACGCAACATCATGTACGACGAAGCCGACGTGATGATCGCCGGCGGCGCCGAGATGGCGGCGTGCGGTCTGGGCATGGGCGGCTTCGGTGCCTCCCGCGCGCTGTCGACCCGCAATGACGAGCCGACCCGTGCCAGCCGTCCATGGGACAAGGGCCGTGATGGCTTCGTATTGTCCGATGGCGCCGGTGCGCTGGTGCTGGAAGAGCTGGAGCACGCCAAGGCCCGCGGCGCGACCATCTACGCCGAGCTGATCGGCTTCGGCACCAGCGGCGACGCCTACCACATGACCTCGCCTCCCGCCGATGGCGCCGGTGCTGCACGTTGCATCACCAATGCCCTGCGTGACGCGAAGATCAACGGTGACCAAGTCCAGTACATCAACGCCCACGGCACGTCGACTTCGGCAGGCGACCTCGCTGAAGCCTGCGCGATCAAGTCGGTGTTCGGTGATCACGCCTACAAGCTGGCCGTCAGTTCGACCAAGTCCATGACCGGTCACCTGTTGGGTGCGGCGGGCGCGGTCGAGGCCATCTTCAGCGTGCTGGCGATCAACAGCCAGGTCGCGCCACCGACCATCAACCTCGATGAGCCGGACGAAGGTTGCGACCTCGATTTCGTTCCGCACACTGCGCGCAATATGGATATCGATGTGGTGCTGTCCAACTCCTTCGGGTTTGGCGGTACCAACGGCTCGCTGGTGTTCCGCCGGTTCTCTGAGTGATGGACAGCTGGGTCGACGGTCAGCCGGCTGACGCTTTGTCGCTGAAGGATCGCGGCCTGGCTTATGGCGATGGTCTGTTCGAGACCATTGCCGTGCGGGGCGGGCAGCCGCTGTTGCTGGACCGGCACCTGTCGCGTCTGGCAGAGGGTTGTTCGCGCCTGGCGATCGTTGCCGATCACGAGTTGATCCGCAACGAACTGCTGGCCTATGCCGGCGCATTGGGCGAGGGCGTGCTCAAGCTCATCCTTACGCGCGGCGACAGCGTGCGCGGTTACGCGCCCGACCCCACGGCCCAGGCCCGACGCATTGTGCAAGGTAATCCGCCCGCGGCTTATCCGGCTGTTCATGCCGAGCAGGGCGTTCGCCTGTTTCCTTGCGCGACACGGCTTTCAAAACAGCCGCTGCTCGCCGGCCTCAAACACCTGAATCGTCTTGAGCAAGTGATCGCGCGTTCCGAATGGCAAGACACCGAGCATGCCGAAGGCCTGATGCTCGATCACGTCGGGCGGGTGATCGAAGGCGTGTTCAGCAATCTGTTTCTGGTGCGCGATGGCGTGTTGATTACGGCCAATCTCAAGCGTTGTGGCGTGGCCGGCGTGATGCGTGCCGAATTATTGTTTCAAGCCAAGTCGTTGGGGATCCCCACGCAAGTCACCGATATCACCCTCGAACAGCTGCAATGGGCTGACGAAGTCTTTGTCTGCAACAGCGTGTATGGCGTTTGGCCGGTGCGCGCCTATGCAGCACTGAGCTGGCCGGTTGGTCCGCTCACCCGTAAACTCCAAACCATTGCCCGCGCGCTACTGGATGCTTGATTCGTGAGACGTAAATTCTTGCTGCTGCTGGAAACCGGATTGGTTCTGGCGGGGCTGTGTCTGGCCGCTTCGGCCTGGAAAATTCATTCGGCGCTGGAACAGCCGCTGAACATTACCCAGGAAGAACTGCTGGAAGTGCCCAAGGGCACGACTCCAACCCGTACCTTTTATCGACTCGAAGCCGATGGCGTCATCAAGGACGCTTTCTGGTTGCGCGTGTATTGGCGTTTCAATCTCGCCAAGCAACCGTTGCACAAAGGTGAGTACCGCATGCAGCCCGGCATGACGGTTGAAGGGCTGATCGACCTGTGGAAGCGCGGCGAAATCGTTCAGTACAGCCTGACCCTGGTCGAGGGCTGGAATTTCCATCAGGTCCGTGCGGCGTTGGCCAAGGATGAAAAACTCGATCAGACCCTGAACGGTTTGAGCGACAGCGAAGTGATGGACAAGCTCGGCCACAGCGGGATCTTCCCGGAAGGGCGATTCTTCCCCGACACGTACCGCTTCGTGCGCGGCATGTCCGACGTCGAGTTGCTGAAACTGGCCTATGACCGCCTCGACGAAGTGCTCGCCAAGGAATGGAGCCAGCGCGCTGCGGATGTGCCGTACACCGAACCCTATCAGGCGCTGATCATGGCCTCGCTGGTAGAGAAGGAAACGGGCGTGCCACAGGAGCGTGGGCAGATTGCCGGCGTGTTCGTGCGACGCATGGAAATGGGCATGCTGCTGCAGACCGATCCGACCGTGATCTACGGCCTCGGCGATCGTTACAACGGCAAGCTGACCCGCGCTCATCTCAAGGAGCCGACGCCATACAACACCTACATGAACTCGGGGTTGCCGCCGACGCCGATTGCCATGGTCGGTCGTGAAGCGATCCATGCGGCGCTGAATCCAGTGGCGGGCAACAGCCTCTACTTTGTAGCGCGCGGTGATGGCAGCCACGTGTTCTCCGATGACCTGGATGCGCACAACAATGCCGTGCGCGAGTTCCAGATCAAGCGCCGCGCCGATTATCGCTCCAGCCCGGCACCGGCCACTGCGCCGGAGGCCACCGATGAGCAGGCACCGATTCCGGCCGCGTCGCCCAACACCGTGCCCGAGGCTTTGCCGCCCGTGACGCCGCAGGAGCCGGTTCAGGAGTCGCCGCCAGTGCCTGCGCAAGAGGCGCCGCAAACGCCTGCTTCGCAGCCAGCTCCCGCTCCGGAGCCCGCCCAAGAACCCGCTGCTGCTCCCGCGCCCGAACCGGACGCCGCCGCGCCGCAAAGCCCGCAATGATTCTGACTAAGGACTGCCCGTGACTGGCTTGTTTATTACCCTGGAAGGCCCGGAAGGCGCCGGCAAGAGCACCAATCGCGAATACCTGGCCGAGCGTTTGCGCGCCGCCGGTATCGAGGTGGTGCTGACCCGTGAGCCGGGTGGTACACCGTTGGCCGAGCGAATCCGCGAAGTGCTGTTGGCGCCGGTCGACGAAGTCATGAACCCGGACACCGAGTTGCTGCTGGTATTTGCGGCACGCGCCCAGCATTTGGCCGAGGTGATTCGCCCGGCGCTGGCCCGTGGTGCCGTGGTCTTGTGCGATCGTTTTACCGATTCGACCTACGCCTATCAGGGTGGCGGTCGCGGCTTGTCGCTGGAGCGCATCGCGGCGCTGGAAACTTTCGTCCAGGGTGACTTGCGCCCGGACCTGACATTGATCTTCGACCTGCCGGTGGAAGTGGGCCTGGCCCGCGCCAGCGCGCGCGGTCGTCTGGATCGATTCGAACTCGAAGGCCGGGCCTTTTTCGATGCGGTGCGTGGTGCGTTCCTCAAACGCGCTGAAGCCGATCCGGCGCGTTATGTCCTGGTCGATGCCGCCCAACCGCTGGCGCAGGTTCAGCAGTCTCTGGATGCCTTGTTGCCACGTTTGCTGGAGTTGACCCGTGGCTGAAGCTTATCCATGGCAGGACGATCTCTGGCAGCAACTGGCGGGGCGTAAGCAGCATGCGCATGCGTATTTGCTTCATGGTCCGGCCGGGATCGGCAAGCGTGCGTTGGCCGAGCGGCTGATGGCTCATTTGCTGTGTCAGCGTCCGACCGCGCAAAATGCCTGCGGCGAGTGCAAATCCTGCCTGTTGCTCAAGGCTGGCAGTCACCCCGACAACTACATTCTGGAACCGGAAGAAGCCGACAAGGCGATCAAGGTCGATCAGGTTCGCGATCTGGTCAGCTTCGTGGTCCAGACCGCGCAGATGGGCGGGCGTAAGGTGGTGCTGATCGAGCCGACAGAGTCGATGAACATCAACGCCGCCAACGCCTTGCTCAAAAGTCTGGAAGAACCGTCCGGCGATACTGTGCTGCTGTTGGTCAGCCACCAGACCAGCCGTTTGTTGCCGACCATCAAGAGCCGCTGCCAGCAGCAGGCGTGTCCGCTGCCCAGCGAGGCCATGAGTCTGGCGTGGCTGGCGCAGGCGTTGCCGGACTGTTCGGAAGAAGAGCGCGTCGAGTTGCTGACCCTGGCCGCCGGTTCGCCGCTGGCCGCGGTCAAGTTGCAGGCCCAGGGCGTGCGTGAGCAGCGAGCGCTGGTGGTTGATGGTGTGAAGAAGTTGCTCAAGCAGCAGCAATCGCCAACACAATTGGCTGAAGGCTGGAATGCGATTCCATTGTTGCTGCTGTTCGACTGGTTCTGCGCCTGGTCGAGCCTGATCCTTCGCTATCAATTGACCCAGGATGAAGAAGGGCTTGGATTGACGGACATGCGCAAGGTGGTTCAGTACCTCGCGCAGAAAACCGCTCAGGACAAAGTCCTCAACATTCAGGACTGGATCCTCGCCCAGCGCCAGAAAGTTATGAGCAAAGCCAACCTCAATCGGGTGCTGTTGCTGGAAGCGCTGCTGGTGCAATGGGCATCCTTGCCTATCCAGAAGTAAGCGTCTGCGCCTAGACTCTGAACATCAGCAGTGGAGGTCAGCATGAATGAAGCCGTCAATCCGGGGCCGCGCAACGGTATTTTGTCCCTGACCATCAAGGACAAGTCCGTGCTATACGCGGCGTACATGCCGTTCATCAAGAACGGTGGCCTGTTTATCCCGACCAACAAGAGCTACAAGTTGGGCGATGAGGTATTCATGCTTCTGAACCTGATGGATGAATCGGAAAAGATCCCGGTCGCCGGCAAGGTCACCTGGATCACCCCCAAAGGCGCTCAGGGCAACCGGGCTGCCGGGGTCGGCGTACAATTCAACGCAGGCGACGACACTGCGCGCAGTCGAATCGAAACCCACCTGGCCGGAGCCCTGAAATCCGACCGTCCCACTCATACGATGTAAGTTGCAGCCCTTTTTATGCTCGTAGATTCCCATTGCCACCTCGATCGCCTTGATCTCGCTGCCCACAACGGTTCCCTCGATGCCGCGCTGGATGCGGCCCGTCAGCGCGGCGTAGGGCACTTCCTGTGCATCGGCGTCAGCGTCGACAATGCCGCCGACGTCAAAGCCCTGGCTGAACGTTATGACGACGTCGATTGTTCCGTCGGCGTGCATCCGCTGGATGTGCAGGCGGACGCCGCGCCCGCGCTGGACTGGCTGTTGCAGGAACTCAACCATCCACGTGTGGTGGCGATCGGTGAAACCGGTCTGGACTATCACTACGAACCGGAAGCGGCGGAGTTGCAGCAGGCGTCATTTCGTCTGCACCTGCAAGCGGCGCAACAGACCGGCAAGCCGGTGATCATCCACACTCGTGGTGCCCGCGCCGACACGTTGAGCCTCCTGCGCGAAGCGGCGTTGCCCCAGGCGGGCGTACTGCATTGCTTCACCGAAGACTGGGAGATGGCCAAAGCCGCGCTGGACATGGGGTATTACATTTCCCTGTCCGGGATTGTCACTTTTCGCAATGCCGAGGCGTTACGCGATGTCGCCAGCAAAGTGCCCGCTGATCGTCTTTTAGTGGAGACCGACTCTCCGTACCTCGCACCGATCCCGTACCGTGGCAAGCCGAACCTGCCGCAGTACGTGCGCGAGGTGGCGGAATTTCTGGCAATGTTGCGAGGTGAGTCCTACGAGCGTTTTGCCGAGCAAACCACTGAAAATTTCAAGCGCCTGTTTCCGCTGGCGCACGTGAAAGGTTAAATCGCAGGCAAAAAAAACCCGGGTTCTGGGGGGTGAATCCGGGTTAAGACCATTAGGAGTAAAACAAAGGTACGCGGTCCGTTGGTACCTATATCGGCGCGACACTTGGGGGAGATGCCTCGCCGACAGTTCAAGTATTGATCAGTATTGCGCCGAGTCCAGTTTACCGGCGCCGGTTTTTAAACAATTTTGGAATACGGCCGCTTCGGAAGAGTTCTCATCAACCGGCGACCCTGTCCGAATTCATCAAGAAACACATATATGGTCGGATGATCCGTGCATTTTTGCGCAAGTTAGGCATAATACGCGGCTTCGAATTTTGACCCCTACAGACCTTTTCTTATGCATAAAGAACCTCGTAAGGTCCGTGAGTTTCGTCGCCGCGAGCAAGAAATTCTCGATACCGCGCTCAAGCTGTTCCTCGACCAAGGTGAAGACAGTGTCACCGTCGAGATGATTGCTGATGCCGTCGGTATCGGCAAAGGCACGATCTATAAGCACTTCAAATCCAAGGCCGAGATCTACCTGCGCCTGATGCTCGACTACGAGCGCGATTTGAACGAGCTGTTGCATTCAGCCGATGTCGACAAGGACAAGGAAGCGCTGTCCCGGGCCTATTTCGAATTCCGCATGCGCGACCCGCAACGCTATCGGTTGTTCGATCGCCTGGAAGAGAAGGTGGTCAAGGGCAACCAGGTGCCGGAGATGGTCGAGGAGCTGCACAAGATCCGCGCCTCGAACTTTGAACGCCTGACTCTGCTCATCAAGGGCCGGATCAGCGAAGGCAAGCTCGAAGACGTGCCGCCGTACTTCCATTACTGCGCCTCCTGGGCGTTGGTGCACGGCGCTGTGGCGCTGTATCACTCGCCGTTCTGGAGCAATGTGCTGGAAGATCAGGAAGGCTTCTTCCAGTTCCTGATGGACATCGGCGTGCGCATGGGCAACAAGCGCAAACGCGACACCGACACGCCCAGCAGCTGAACCATTCAGCCGCCTGATGGCGCCATTATTTCGCTACATGGCGCAGTACCGCAGGAATATACTCAGGCTTAGGTATTGCTAAAACTGGATTTGTGAGTCAAGTTTTAGCGGTCCGAATATTCTACTGCCGGAGTGATCCATGATCGTTGACCGTCAAGGCAGGCGTTTTCGCAATTTGCGGATCAGCCTGACCTCAGCCTGCAATTACGCGTGTACCTATTGCGTGCCCAACGGCAAGCGATTGGTGGCGGCGCAGGATGAGTTGTCGGCCGAAGCAATGGCGCGTGGCGTGGCGTATCTGATCGAAGCCGCCGGCATCGAGCGCTTGCGGATCACCGGTGGCGAGCCGCTGGTCAGCCCCAAACTCGAAGCCTTCATGACCGCTGTCGGGCGGATGGGCCTGGCAGACATCAGCCTGACCACCAATGGCCAGCTGCTGGCGAAGAAACTGCCCCTGCTGGTGGACGCCGGCATTCGTCGCATCAACGTTTCCCTCGATACCCTGGATGCCAGCGCATTCCGCAGCATCGCCCGTGGCGGCGATCTGGCGACCGTGCTCGATGGCATGGACCAGGCCAGCGCGGCGGGCCTCAAGATCAAGGTCAACATGGTGCCGTTGCGCGGGCAGAACCTCGATCAGGTGATGCCGCTGCTCGATTACTGTCTGGAGCGCGGCTATGAGCTGCGTTTCATCGAGTTGATGCGCATGGGCCATCTGGCCAGCGACTCCAACGCGTTCTTGCAGCAGTTTGTCAGCCTCCAGCAATTGCTCAGCCTGATCGGCGAGCGCTACGAGTACCTTCAGGCCGATGCGCCGGTCGATGCGACGGCGGTGCGTTACGAGATTCCGGGGCAGGGCCATTTCGGCGTGATTGCCAATGAAAGCGTGCCGTTCTGCCGCACCTGCTCGCGGCTGCGCCTGTCTTCCACGGGTTGGCTGCATGGCTGCCTGTCATCGAGCAATCGCCACTATGTCGGCGACCTGCTCGACAAACCACGTCATCAGGCGTTGCCGGCCTTGCAGCGACTCTTGGTGAAAGCCTTGGGCGACAAGCAGGAAGTGGCGTTCTCCGGTGGCGCAACCATCATGAAAATCATCGGCGGCTGATCGGGCCTCTTCGCGGGCAAGCCCGCTCCCACAGGGTTTGCGCAAATCCTTGTGGGAGCGGGCTTGCCCGCGATTGCGTTCGATCAAACGACAACGCTCCCGAGCTGGCGCGGAAGCTGCATCCACTGGCCATTCGCCGGTTTTCCGTCACCGGCCTCTGGAGGGTAGGATGCGTAGCCTGGTTTTGCTGCTGGCCGTTTTGGTACTTGGTGGCTGCATGAATGTCAGCGATTTGGCTGAAGGGACTCGCTACCACATGAGCGATGCGGGCCTGCTCGACCATAGCGACAGCCGACGCGTGAACAACCTGCGCATTCAGCCGGATTCGTTCGTCTACATCGCCCAGGGCGCTTTCATCCCGCCAGGCAGCGCCGGCTACCCTCGACCCAACGTGATTGCTGAAGTCGCCTTCGATGGTTTCGTCGAATACTTCCCCATGGTCCGCCGCGCACGTACGCCGGAAGGCCTCGATGAAGCCATGGGCGAAGCCCGTGCCGCCGGCGCCCATTACTTGCTCTATACGCGTTTCGCCAAGTCCGATGACCGTATCGGCAACTCGGACGAATGGCTGGATCAGGAGGCCGTGGATCGCCTCGGCATCGACAGCGGCGTCATTCAAATCATGTTGATCGAGACCAGCACCCAGTATTTGATTGATACTGCACGCATCAAGAGTCGTGGCGGTTTACTGACGTTCCACGACAAGAAGCCAGAAGACCTGATGGGTCCGCCGCTGGAACAATACGCGCGCAGCCTGCTGGGGCTCAGCGACCAATAAATCGATAAGGAGAACGCCATGAGTGGCCCGCAAAAAGCCAACGACTTGTTGGGGCAAATCCCCAAAACCAAAGGCTTGCCGCCGGTCCACTTGTGGAACCCCGACTTCTGCGGCGACATCGACATGCGCATCGCCCGCGACGGCACCTGGTATTACCTGGGCACGCCGATCGGGCGCAAGCCGATGGTCAAGCTGTTCTCCACCATCATTCGCCGCGACGGCGATGATTACTTCCTCATCACCCCGGTCGAGAAAGTCGGCATCAAGGTCGACGACGCGCCGTTCGTGGCGATTGCCGTGGAGGTGGAAGGCGAGGGCGAAGCCCAGGTCTTGCGCTTCACCACCAACGTTGACGAAACCACCGAGGCCGGCGCCGAACACCCGATGCGCGTGGTGATCGATCCGCTGACGCAGGAACCTGCGCCATATGTGCATGTGCGCACCAACCTTGAAGCGTTGATCCACCGTAATGTGTTCTATCAACTGGTGGAACTGGCGGTGAGTCGCGAGATCGACGGCGAGCGCTGGCTAGGTGTGTGGAGTGCCGGCGAGTTCTTCCCCATCGGGCTTGAGCCTTAAGCAGTAAAAATGTGGGAGCGAGCCTGCTCGCGAAGGCGTTATCACAGACGACGATGATGTTGAATATGATGGCCCCTTCGCGAGCAGGCTCGCTCCCACATTGGATCTGCGCATTTCCTGAAAAAATCAAATTGACACCCAATCGTATGATGATTAGCGTGGACCTCCATAGCGAATGGCGTTGAGGTGTCCATGTCCAGCAGTTTTCATGCGTCGACGGTCGATTGGCTGGGTGGCTGGATCGCCGCAGGCCACGTGAAGCCCGGTGAGACCCTCAAGGTCGAAGCCGACCTCGGTGAACAACTGGGTGTCAGCCGCACGGTCATCCGCGAAGCCATCAAAACCCTGGTCGCCAAAGGCATGCTCGAAGTCGGACCAAAGGTCGGCACGCGGGTGTTGCCGGTGCGGCGCTGGAACCTCTTCGACCCACAAGTCGTAGGCTGGTTGTCACGCAGCGGTTTGCCGGAAAACTTCGTCGACGACCTGCTCGACCTGCGCCGCACCATCGAGCCGATGGCCGTGCGCTGGGCGTGCGAGCGCGCTACCGCCGAACAGGTTCACGCCATCCTCCAGGCGTATAACGCACTGGAGCGGGCAGTCGACAGCGGCATCGATTACAACCGCGCCGACCAGTTTTTCCACGAGTGCATCCTCGCCGCCAGCCACAACCAATTCATCGAGCAAATGGTCCCGGCCCTCGGCGCGCTGCTGGCAGTGTCGTTCGAAGTGTCCGCCGCCGATCCCGACGAATTGCGCCGCACCTTGCCGATCCACAAAGACATGGCCGACGCCATCGCCGCCCGGGATTCCGCGCGCGGTGTGTGGGCCTGCATGACCCTGATCGATAACGCCGACCTGGCCATCAAGCGTTTCTACCCGCAAGTCATGGCCGACAAAAAAGCCAGCTGACAACACAATCCCTGTGGGAGCGGGCTTGCTTGCGAAAGCGGTGTGGCAGTTAACAGTGATGTTGAATGAACCGACGCCTTCGCGAGCAAGCCCGCTCCCACATAAAACATGAACAACGCAGGAGGTTTCATGGACTGGACCGCGGTTACCGAACACCGTGCACGACTCGGCGAAGGCCCGTTCTGGGATGCACCGACCCAGGCGCTGTACTGGGTGGACATCGCCGGCCAGCAAGCGCTGCGGCTGATCGGCGCCAACGTGCAAATCTGGCAAATGCCGGAGCACGTGTCCGCCTTCATCCCCTGCGAAAGCGGCGATGCGCTGGTGACCTTGAACAGCGGGGTGTACCGGCTCGACCTGGACTCTCCCGGTCTCGAGCCGAGACTGACATTGCTCTGCGTCGCCGACCCGCAACCGGGCAATCGCGCCAACGAAGCGCGCTGCGATGCCCACGGCCGGCTCTGGCTCGGCACTATGCAAAACAACATCGGTCCGCAGGGCGAAGACGTGCCGATCGTGCGGCGTTCCGGTGGCCTGTTTCGTATCGACCGCGATGCCCGCGTTACGCCATTACTCCGAGGCCTGGGCATTCCCAACACATTGCTGTGGAGCGACGACGCCACCACGGTGTATTTCGCCGACAGCCTCGACAGCACGGTCTATCAGCATTTCATCCGCACCGACGGCACTCTCGACCCGGCCCAGGTCTGGTTCGGTCCGCATCAGCGCGGCGGCCCCGATGGCTCGGCCATGGATGCCGAAGGTTTTATCTGGAACGCCCGCTGGGATGGCAGCTGTCTGCTCAGGCTGGCGCCGGACGGTCGTGTCGATCGGGTAATCGAACTGCCCGTCAGCCGCCCGACCAGTTGCGTGTTCGGCGATGAAGACCTGAAAACCCTGTACATCACCAGTGCCGCCAGCCCGCTCAATCACCCATTGGACGGTGCCGTGTTATCGATTCGCGTCGACGTGCCCGGAAAAACCTGTACTCGCTTTGCTGGATAGATCCCTAAATGTGGGATGTAAAATTATATATTGAGATAATTGGCGAGTCGGGTTTATAGTCGGCCCCAGCAGTGACACGCACTCACACTTAAAAAAACAAAACAGGTGAAGTGATGCAGCGATTTTCTAAACAGCTTTTTGGCCGGACATCGACAGATGCCCGGCTTTCGTCGTGCCTTCGAAAAGGAGTCCTGATCCATGGCTGAACCTCTTTCCTTGCCACCGGTGCCCGAACCGCCGAAGGGCGAGCGCCTGAAAAACAAGGTGGTGATGCTGACCGGCGCCGCTCAAGGCATCGGCGAGGCGATTGTCGCGACCTTCGCTTCCCAGCAGGCCAAGTTGGTCATCAGCGATATCCAGGGCGAGAAAGTCGAAAGCGTCGCGGCGCAGTGGCGGGACAAGGGCTTTGATGTTCAAGCGCTCAAGGCCGATGTGTCCAACCAGCAAGACCTGCACGCCATGGCCAGGCTGGCCATCGAGCTTCACGGTCGAATCGACGTGCTGGTCAACTGCGCCGGGGTCAACGTGTTCCGCGACCCACTGCAAATGACCGAAGAAGACTGGCGCCGCTGCTTCGCCATCGATCTGGACGGCGCCTGGTACGGCTGCAAGGCGGTGCTGCCACAGATGATCGAGCAGGGCATCGGCAGCATCATCAACATTGCTTCGACCCATTCCACTCACATCATTCCCGGTTGCTTCCCGTACCCGGTGGCCAAGCACGGCTTGCTCGGCCTGACCCGCGCGCTGGGCATCGAATATGCGCCCAAGGGCATTCGCGTCAATGCGATCGCGCCGGGCTACATCGAAACCCAACTCAACGTCGATTACTGGAACGGTTTTGCCGACCCTCACGCCGAGCGTCAGCGCGCCTTCGATCTGCACCCGCCACGGCGCATCGGTCAGCCGATCGAAGTGGCCATGACGGCGGTGTTCCTGGCCAGCGATGAAGCACCGTTCATCAACGCGTCGTGCATCACCATCGATGGTGGTCGCTCGGTCATGTACCACGACTGAATAACGCGGGTTTCAGGCGAGAAGCTACGCTTGAAATCCAATCATCATACGATATGACTATTGGCTGCATGGTTTTGACGCTGCATCGATTTTTGGACACTCTCAAAAAAAATAACAAGGAGTCAGCTTATGAATCGTCGTCGTGGGATCCGTTCCCTGTGCTGTGCCGCTTTGGCGGTCACTGCGGTCAGCCTGAGCAGTACGCTGCTGGCGGCCGAGGAAGTGAAAATCGGTTTTCTGGTCAAGCAAGCGGAAGAGCCTTGGTTCCAGACCGAATGGGCGTTCGCCGAAAAGGCCGGGAAAGAGAAGGGCTTCACCCTGATCAAGATCGCCGTGCCCGATGGCGAAAAAACCCTGTCGGCCATCGACAGCCTCGCCGCCAATGGTGCCAAGGGTTTCGTGATCTGCCCGCCGGACGTGTCCCTCGGCCCTGCGATTATGGCCAAGGCCAAGCTCAATGGTTTGAAAGTGATCGCCGTCGATGACCGCTTCGTCGATGCCAGCGGCAAGTTCATGGAAGACGTTCCGTACCTCGGCATGGCCGCGTTCGAAGTCGGTCAGAAACAGGGCAACGCCATGGCCACCGAAGCGAAAAAACGCGGCTGGGAGTGGAAAGACACCTATGCGGTGATCAACACCTACAACGAACTCGACACCGGCAAGAAGCGCACCGACGGCTCGGCCAAAGCCCTGCAAGACGCCGGCATGCCCAAAGACCACATCCTGTTTTCGGCGCTGAAAACCCTCGACGTACCGGGCAGCATGGACGCCACCAACTCGGCGCTGGTGAAACTGCCAGGCGCGGCGAAAAACCTGATCATCGGCGGGATGAACGACAACACGGTGCTGGGCGGCGTGCGCGCCACCGAAAGCGCCGGATTCGCCGCCGCCAACGTGATCGGCATCGGCATCAATGGTACCGACGCCATCGGTGAACTGAAGAAAGCCAACAGCGGCTTCTACGGTTCGATGCTGCCGAGCCCGCACATCGAGGGCTACAACACCGCCAGCATGATGTACGAGTGGGTCACCACCGGCAAAGAGCCGCCGAAATACACGGCGATGGACGACGTGACGTTGATCACGCGCGACAACTTCAAGCAGGAACTGGAAAAGATCGGCCTTTGGAACTGAGGCGCGGTTGATTTCATCGGCGGCCCTGGCAACGGGGCCGCCTGATCTTTGCGATGAGGTGGTTATGCAAGCGCAAACACACAGACAAGAACACCGCGGCGGCAGCTTGCGCTTCAACGGGATCGGCAAGACCTTTCCCGGCGTGAAGGCGCTGGACGGCATCAGCTTCGTCGCCCACCCGGGGCAGGTTCACGCCTTGATGGGCGAGAACGGTGCCGGCAAATCGACGCTGCTGAAAATCCTCGGCGGCGCCTACACACCGAGCAGCGGCGACCTGCAGATCGGCGAGCAAACGATGGTCTTCAAGTCCACCGCCGACAGCATCGCCAGCCGCGTGGCAGTGATCCATCAGGAGCTGCACCTGGTGCCGGAGATGACCGTGGCGGAAAACCTGTTTCTCGGTCACTTGCCGGCGAGTTTCGGCCTGATCAATCGCGGCGCATTGCGTCAGCAAGCGTTGGCCTGCCTCAAGGGCCTGGCCGATGAAATCGATCCGCAAGAGAAAGTAGGGCGCTTGTCCCTCGGCCAGCGGCAACTGGTGGAAATCGCCAAGGCGTTGTCCCGTGGCGCGCATGTGATCGCTTTTGACGAACCCACCAGCAGCCTGTCGGCGCGGGAGATCGACCGCTTGATGGCGATCATCACTCGCCTGCGCGATGAGGGCAAAGTGGTGCTTTACGTCTCCCATCGCATGGAAGAAGTGTTCCGCATCTGTGACGCGGTGACGGTGTTCAAGGACGGCCGTTACGTGCGCACCTTCGAAGACATGAGCGAGCTGACCCACGATCAGCTGGTGACGTGCATGGTCGGTCGCGACATCCAGGACATCTACGATTATCGCCCGCGCAAGCGCGGTGCGGTGGCGCTCAGGGTCGACGGTTTGCTCGGGCCGGGCTTGCGTGAACCGGTGAGTTTCGACGCACACAAAGGCGAGATTCTCGGGCTGTTCGGTCTGGTCGGCGCCGGGCGCACGGAGCTGTTTCGCCTGCTCAGCGGACTGACGCGCAACACCGCCGGGCGCCTGGAGTTGCGCGGTCATGAACTGAAACTGCATTCACCCCGCGATGCCATCGCCGCCGGGATTCTGCTGTGCCCCGAAGACCGCAAGAAGGAGGGCATCATGCCGCTTTCAAGCGTCGCCGAGAACATCAACATCAGCGCGCGCGGCGCCCATTCCACCTTCGGTTGCCTGTTGCGCGGCGTGTGGGAGAAAGGCAATGCCGAGAAGCAGATCAAGGCGCTGAAAGTGAAGACGCCCAGCGCGGCGCAGAAAATCATGTACCTGTCCGGCGGCAATCAGCAGAAGGCCATTCTCGGCCGCTGGCTGTCGATGCCGATGAAGGTCCTGCTGCTCGACGAGCCCACTCGCGGCATCGACATCGGCGCCAAAGCCGAGATCTACCAGATCATCCATAACCTGGCCGAGAGCGGTATCGCGGTGATTGTGGTGTCCAGCGACCTGATGGAAGTGATGGGTATTTCCGACCGCATCCTGGTGCTCTGCGAAGGCGCGATGCGCGGCGAACTGTCCCGCGAACAGGCCAATGAATCCAACTTGCTGCAACTGGCTTTGCCGCGCCAACGCGCTGACGGCGTGGCGAACTGAGAGGTGACTATGACCATCCAAAACAACGCACTGCCCACCCCGCGCAAACCACTCGACCTGCGGCGCTTTCTCGATGATTGGGTGATGCTGCTGGCGGCCGTCGGGATCTTCGTGCTTTGCACGTTGCTGATCGACAACTTCCTTTCGCCGCTGAACATGCGCGGGCTGGGCCTGGCGATTTCCACCACCGGGATTGCTGCCTGCACGATGTTGTATTGCCTGGCGTCGGGTCACTTCGACTTGTCGGTGGGTTCGGTGATTGCCTGCGCCGGCGTGGTGGCGGCGGTGGTGATGCGCGACACCGACAGCGTGTTTCTCGGCGTCAGTGCGGCGCTGGTGATGGGTCTGATTGTCGGGCTGATCAACGGGATCGTGATCGCGAAGCTGCGGGTCAATGCGTTGATTACCACGCTGGCGACCATGCAGATCGTTCGCGGTCTGGCGTACATTTTTGCCAACGGCAAAGCGGTGGGCGTGTCACAGGAATCGTTTTTCGTGTTCGGCAACGGCCAGTTGTTCGGCGTGCCGGTGCCGATTCTGATCACCATCGTGTGCTTCCTGTTTTTCGGCTGGCTGCTGAATTACACCACCTACGGGCGCAACACCATGGCCATCGGCGGCAACCAGGAAGCGGCGTTGCTGGCCGGGGTCAACGTTGACCGAACCAAGATCATCATCTTCGCCGTGCACGGGGTGATTGGCGCGTTGGCCGGGGTGATTCTGGCGTCGCGCATGACCTCGGGACAACCGATGATTGGCCAGGGTTTCGAACTGACGGTGATCTCGGCGTGCGTGCTGGGCGGGGTGTCGCTGAGCGGCGGGATCGGGATGATTCGGCACGTGATTGCCGGGGTGTTGATTCTGGCGATCATTGAGAACGCGATGAACCTGAAGAACATCGATACGTTTTATCAGTACGTGATTCGCGGTTCGATCTTGCTGTTGGCTGTGGTGATTGACCGCCTCAAACAACGCTGACAGTCATTACATCTGTGGGAGCTAGCCTGCTAGCGATGGCGGTTCAGCCAACATTCATGTTGGATGTGCGGCCTCATCGCTAGCAGGCTAGCTCCCACAGTTATTTTGTGTTGTTCAGCGATTTTGTGTTCGGCGCAAATCCCCTGTGAGAGCCAGCCTGCTGGCGATTGACCGCGCAGCGGTCGCTTCTCAAGGTTCATCCTTGCGTCACTTCCCTTAAATATTCCTTGCTCGCCCCAACTCGTTTCGGGTATCACTTTGTACATGATTAGACAGGTACGATTTGACAAGAAACAACGGGTGGTCGACGAGCTCATCCGGCGTATTGAAAGCGGCCTCATGGAGGACGGCTTTCTGTTGCCGGGCGAGCATCAGTTGGCTCAAGAATTCAAAGTCAGCCGAGGTACGCTGCGTGAAGCCCTGGCCGAGTTGAAACGGCGTCACTACATCGCGACGCAAAGCGGGGTCGGTTCCATCGTCACGTTCGACGGTGTGGTGCTCGATCAACGCAGCGGCTGGGCCCAGGCCCTGGCGGACAGCGGCGCGCTGATCAATACCGAAGTGCTGCGGCTGGAGGCGGTGACGCGTCCGGACTTGCTGCCGCGTTTCGGCACCGACCAGTTCATTACCCTCGACCGGCGCCGCCGTTCCACCGACGGCAAACTGGTGTCCCTCGAACGCTCATTAATGCCCGCCACCGGAGGCCTGGAAAGCCTGCCGCGTGTCGGCCTGATCGACAACTCCCTGACCATCACCCTGGCCGCCTACGGCTACATCGGCGAACGCGGCGATCAATGGATCGGCGCCGAGCCCCTGAACGCTGAAGACGCCGAACTGCTCGGCCGTCCGGTCGGTACGGTGTTCCTCAAAGCCCTGCGCACCACTTACGACCGCCAGAACCGTTTCATGGAACAGGTCGAAAGCCTGCTCGACCCCGTGCACTTCCGCCTGCATTTGCAATTTGGATCGTCACAATGACCGCGCTCAATCGTGCCCTGGGCGCGTTCTACGGACTGGCCCTGGGCGACGCGCTGGGCATGCCGACTCAATCCCTGAGCCGCGCCGAAATCAAGGCGCGCTTCGGTGAAATCACCGACCTGCAAGACGCCGGTCCCGATCAACCCATCGCGGCCAACATGCCCAAAGGCTCGATCACCGACGACACCGAACAGGCGATCCTGGTCGGTCAGCTGCTGGTTGAAGGTGAAGGCCGTATCGAACCTGCGGTGCTCGCCCAGCGCTTGATCGAATGGGAAGCCGAGATGCAGGCCAAAGGCTCGCAAGATTTGCTCGGGCCTTCGACCAAGCGGGCGATCGAGATGATCCTCGCCGGTCATTCGCCGGAAGAAGCGGGGCGCTACGGCACCACCAATGGCGCGGCGATGCGCATCACCCCGGTGGGGATTGCGGCGGATGTCGCCAATCCTGAACGCTTCATCAAAGCCGTGGTGCAGGCCTGCCAGGTCACCCATAACACCACGCTGGGGATTTCCAGTGCGGCGGCGGTGGCGGCGGTGGTCTCGGCCGGGATCAACGGCATGGACCTGGGCGAGGCGTTGAACCTCGGCCAACACATCGCCCAGCAAGCGGAAAGCCACGGTCACTGGGTCGCGGGTGGCCGCATCGCCTCGCGCATCAGCTGGGCGCGGACCATCAGCGTCGACAGTGACAAAGGGATGCTGGCGGACCTGATGTACGACGTGATCGGCACGTCGGTGGCGTCGCAGGAATCGGTGGTGGTGGCGTTTGCCCTGGCCCAGCAAGTGGCCATTGGCGAAATCAATGCCTTCGAAGCGCTGTGCATGGCCGCCAGCCTGGGCGGCGACACGGATACCATTGCGGCGATTCTGGGTGCGATGCTGGGGGCCTGTCTCGGTCTAGAGAGTTGGCCAGCAGCGATGATCGATGAGGTCAAGGCCGTTAATGGTCTGGAGCTGGAGCCGCTGGTTAAAGGGCTCCTGGCTTTGCGTTGATCGGACTGGCGCCTTCGCGGGCAAGCCCGCTCCCACAGGGATAGTGCAAACCTTGAGGTACACGCGGTACTTGTGGGAGCGGGCTTGCCCGCGATAGTCGCGCCGCCTACTTGAATTGAAAATCCGCAATGGAACGCACGAACACGGCCAGGACCGCCGGGATGTTGTGTCGACTTCCGTCATTGCCCACAACCACAACAATGGCAACAGGAGCATTTTTCATGAGTTCAACAAACGCCGGGCCAAGCGCCGGGCAATTGGAAACCCGAGGCATCGAACCGGTGCCGGAAGCCGAGTGCAACGGTCATCCGCTGCAACTGTTCTGGGTCTGGTTCGCCGCTAACATTTCCATCCTTGGCCTGCCACTGGGCGCGACGCTCGTAGCCTTTCGCGGCCTGGCCATCTGGCAAGCGATCATCGTCGCGATCCTCGGCGCCGCCGGTTCCTTCGCGGTGGTCGGGATCATCTCCATCGCCGGCCGTCGTGGCCGCGCACCGAGCCTGACCCTGTCGCGAGCGATCTTCGGTGTACGCGGCAATATCGGCCCGACCCTGGTCTCGCTGATGTCGCGTCTCGGTTGGGAAACCGTTAACACCACCACCGCCGCCTTCGTGTTGCTGTCGCTGTGCTCGATCCTGTTCGGCTCGCCGGTGGAAGCCAAAAGCGCACCCGTGTTGACGTTGATCTTCATTGCGATTTTCGTGTTGCTGACGTTGTCGGTGTCTGGCCTTGGCCACGCTACCTTGCTGGTCATCCAGAAATGGGCGACGTACGTGTTCGGTGCGCTGAACATTCTGGTCGGCGGCTTCCTCTGCGCCACCATCGACTGGAGCGCGGTGTTCAACGCCACGCCGGCACCGCTGAGCGCGATGATCATCGGCGTCGGCACCATGGCGGCCGGCACCGGGATTGGCTGGGCCAACGCCGGTGCGGACATGTCGCGCTATCAGCACCGCAGCGTCAAGGCTGTGCGTTTGGTAGCCTCGGCCGCATTCGGCGCGGGCATTCCGCTGGTGCTGCTGATCACCCTCGGCGGCCTGCTGTCGGTGGGCAACAACGACCTGGCCTCGGCCACTGACCCGATCATCGCGATCCGCGACATGCTGCCGACCTGGATGGCCGTGCCGTACCTGATCACCGCGTTCGGCGGGTTGCTGCTGTCGAACAACCTGTCGGTGTACTCCGCCGGTTTGACCACGCTGACCCTCGGCCTCAAGGTCAAGCGCGTCTACGCCGTGGTGGTCGACATCGTTGCGATTTTCGCCGGTTCGATCTACTTCATGCTGATCGCTGACAGCTTCTACGGCCCGTTCATCACCTTCATTTCGCTGCTGGCGGTGCCGATCACGGCGTGGGTCGGAATCTTCGTGGTCGACCTGATTCACCGTCATTACTACAGCCCCAAGGATCTGCTGGACGTCAGCCCGAGCAGCGCCTACTGGTATCGCGGCGGCGTCGAGTGGCGCGCGTTTGGTGCCTGGGCGATAGCGATTGTGCTGGGTTTCAGTTTCACCACCATTGGCACCACCGAACAAACGGTGTGGTTCCGCGGTTTCCTGTCTGACTCGTGGCTGGGCCATAACGGCCTGGGCTGGATCGTCACGTTCCTGGTGGCCGGCGGGATTTACTTCGTACTCGGCGGGGCCAAGGATCGTCGCGCTGCTCTGATCGAGAACGCTCATGCCTAAGCTGTTGCACACCGGCCAGGTCATCATCGATCTGGTCATGGCCGTGGATAAACTGCCCCAGCCGGGCGGCGATGTGCTGGCGCAATCCGCCAGTTTCGAAGCCGGCGGCGGCTTCAATGTGATGGCCGCTGCTCAGCGTAATGGCTTGCCGGTGGTCTATCTCGGTCGTCATGGCACCGGGCGTTTCGGCGACCTGGCCCGGGAGGCGATGCAGGCTGAAGGCATCCGCATTGGCATCGCCCACCGTGCCGAGCGCGATACCGGGCTGTGCGTTGCGGTGACCGATGCTTCGGCCGAGCGCAGCTTCATTTCCTACATCGGCGCCGAGGGCGAGGTGACTGCCGAGGACCTGGCCAGCGTGCCGGCCGAGACGGGCGACTATGTCTACGTCAGCGGCTACAGCTTGCTGCAAGTCGGCAAGGCTCAGGCACTGGTGGATTGGGTGCTGGAGTTACCGGCCGGGATCAAGGTGGTGTTTGACCCGGGTCCGTTGGTGGATTCACCGGACACGCCCTTGATGCAGGCCTTGCTGGCGCGTATCGATGTGTGGACCAGCAACGGTGTCGAGGCGCTGCGGTTCACCGGCGCGTCGGAGATTGCCGAGGCGTTGGATCGGCTGGCCAGGCATTTGCCGGCCGACGTGTTGATGGTGGTTCGCGATGGCCCGCAGGGCTGTTGGATCAGTCAGCTGGGTGACTGCCAGCATGTACCGGGATTCAAGGTCGAGCCGGTGGACAGCAACGGCGCCGGGGATGCTCATGCCGGGGTGTTTGTGGCCGGGTTGGCGCAGGGGTTGTCGGCGGTTGAGGCGGCGCGGCGGGCGAATGCGGCGGCGGCTTTGGCGGTGACCCGATGGGGGCCGGCGACATCGCCGGGGGCGGCTGAGGTGGATGCGTTGATCAGCAAGACTCTCGGCGCCTGATCCATTGCCATCGCGAGCAGGCTCGCTCCCACAGGGGATTTGTGTCTGACCACAAATGGGTGGTCAACAAAGAACCCTGTGGGAGCGAGCCTGCTCGCGATGGGGCCATCAAATTCAACAAAAAAAATCTGGCCTTACCCAGCCTTGCGCAACGCCTCAATCAACTCCTGCTTACGCATCGATGACCGCCCAGGAATCTTCTTCGCCCTGGCCTCTTTCATCAAACTGTCCACCGTCTGCGTATCGCGCGAAGCCTTGCTGTTGCGCGAATGACCTTCGCGGCTGGCCACCGCGCGTCGGGCCGATTCCTTGCGGTCTTCCGACTTGGCGCTCGCCGGCTTCTTGCGCCCGGAGCCGCTGCGTTCACCGCCACCCGACTGCTTGTTTACCGTCGCCCAAGCACGCGCTTCGGCCTCATCTTTCGAGACACCTTTGTGCTCGTAGCTGTCTTCGATGTGTTCGGCCTTGCGCTTTTGCTCGGCGGTGTATTTGTCTTTGCTTCCACGAGGCATGGGATTTCTCCTGCTGCTTGCAGAGTCTGGCAAACGGTCGCGGCCGCGCACGGCCGCGACCTCATGGGCGCTACTGAAGGTTCAGCTTGCGCGCCGCTTCAACCCCCGCAGCGCTGAGTTTGATCGGCAGGTTCAACGAATGCTCACCGGCCTCATTGCACGTCACATGACCATGTTGAATCAACCCGCGGTCCTGCAATGTGGCGAGGGTGCTGGCCACGACTTTCTCCCCCCGGTAATTGTCCAGGACCTCCTTGCCCAAACCGCTCGGGTGAGCGTGCAGCAGGCGGGTCAAGACTTCTTTTTCCAGGTTTTTATCGACGTTCATGCTTACCTCTTCATGGCTGTGGATAGGTATTGCTCGTCGCTCGCATGGGCGAACTATTGGCTGGCACCGCCTTCGGAGCCTGAACCACCGGTGGTGGTTTTCGAACCGACGCCGGTGTCGGCGTTATCAGGCGTCCGGGTGTCCGGCATGTTCATGCCTCCTTGACGGCCCGCGTCGTTGCCTTGTGTCCGTGGGTCGGTGCCCGTGGACGGAGGCAAGCTGCTGTCGACACCTGTGCCATTGGTGTTCATGCCGGGCGCGCTTTGGATGGCGGGGGATTTTGGCTTTTCGACCGGATCGGTCGGGCCGGTTGCGGCGACGGCGGCAGAGGCCAGCAGGGTGGCGAGAGCGAGGGCAGTCAACTTGGACATGATCATGGGGTCGTCTCCATTGGTTAGAGTCCTTACCTGATATTGGTCCGCCCTCGATTGGGTTGGTGCCTGATGAACGACGAACGGTTCAGGCCTGTTGCACTAGGGAGCTTGCTCCCTCGCCACAACTCGCTTGGCGCCTTAGTATGGCGTTTTCCACTTTTTGACGAAGGCACGTCCATGACGATCGAGATCCGCCCGGCGACCCCCAGTGATGCACCGCAAATTCTCTCGTTCATCACGGAATTGGCCGACTACGAACGTGCCCGCCACGAAGTCATCGCCAGCGTCGCCGACATCGAGCGCAGCCTGTTCAGCGAAGGCGCCACCGCCCACGGCCTGATCTGCCTGCGCGACGGTTCACCGATTGGTTTTGCGGTGTTCTTCTTCAGTTACTCCACGTGGCTGGGCAGCAACTGTCTGTACCTCGAAGACCTCTACATCACCCCCGAACAGCGTGGCGGCGGCGCCGGTAAAACCTTGCTGCGCCACCTGGCAAAAATCGCCTGCGCCAATGATTGCGGGCGGTTCGAGTGGAGCGTGCTGGACTGGAACAAACCGGCGATCGAGTTCTACAAATCCCTTGGCGCGCAACCGCAGGAAGAGTGGGTGCGGTATCGGATGGATGGGAAAGTGCTGCGCGAGTTTGCCGACGGCAATTGATGCCCTTTTAAAAGATCGCAGCCTTCGGCGGTGCCTGACCCAATCAGGTGTTGCCGAAGGCTGCGATCTTTTTTTGTCTGTATCCCAATATATGGGAGTGATATTTATATATTGAGATTTTAGTCCGCCCGGGTTTATAGTCCAGCTCACTCACTGCCAAAAACAAAACAGGTGAAGCGATGCTGGCGCAATTGATCGCGCTCGATTGGGGGACAACCTCATTACGTGCTTACAAACTGGGCCTCGGTGGCCAGGTGCTCGAACAGCGCTCGCTGTCGTCGGGGATCATGCAGCTGCCGCGGACGCCGCGAATCATCGCCGGTCAGGCCTGCACCGACGGTTTTGAACTGGCTTTCGATGAAGCTTGCGGCGACTGGCTCGACGCGCAACCCGACTTGCCGGTGATCGCCTGTGGCATGGTCGGCAGCGCCCAGGGCTGGCGCGAAGCGGCCTACCGCGATACGCCGGCGAACGTCGCCAATCTCGGAACTTCCCTACAAACGGTTCGCAGTCTTCGCGGTGTCGACGTGCACATCGTGCCGGGCGTGATACAGCGTTCGCGCCTGCCGAATGTGATGCGCGGCGAAGAAACCCAAGTGCTCGGCGTGCTGCAGAATCTGCCGAGCGGGGCGGGCGGTGATCTGTTGATCGGCCTGCCGGGCAGTCATTCGAAATGGGTGGAAGTGGCCGACGGCTGCATCGTGCATTTCGATACCTTCATGACCGGCGAAGTCTTCGCCGTGCTCAGCGAACACAGCATTTTGGGGCGCACTCAGCAAAAGGCGGCGTCGTTCGATGGCGAAGCCTTTGATCGCGGTGTGCAAGTGGCCCTGTCGGCGGACGGCGAAATCGGCCCGCTGTCGACGTTGTTCAGTGCCCGCAGCCTCGGCCTGACCGGTGAACTCAGCGCCACCGCTCAAGCGGATTATCTGTCCGGCCTGCTGATCGGCCATGAACTGTCGGCGTTGGCCAGCGTTCAGCGCCGTCGACGCAACAGCGTGCATCTGCCGTCGATCATCCTCATTGGCAATGCCCAACTCTGTGCCCGCTACAGCCGGGCGCTCGATGCCTGTGGTTTTGCCCGAGTGACACTGGCCGAACAAGCCACCGAACGCGGGTTGTGGCAGTTGGCGCTCGCCGCCGGACTGATCACAGCGAACCCATCCCGTTAAACCTGACTGGAGGTCTGACATGCTCAAACAAGCACTGGCACAAAACGGTTTGATCGCGATCCTGCGCGGCCTGCGTCCGCAAGAAGCGGCAGCCATTGGCGAAGTCCTGTACTCGGCCGGCTTTCGCGTCATCGAAGTGCCGCTCAATTCCCCTGAACCGTACGACAGTATCCGCATCCTGCGCAGTACCTTGCCGGCCGATTGCCTGATCGGTGCCGGCACGGTGTTGACACCGGAACAGGTCGAGCTCGTGAAAGCGGCGGGTGGCCAGGTCATCGTCATGCCCCACAGCGATGCCAAGGTATTGCGCGCAGCGAAAGCCGCCGGGTTGTACCTGTCGCCGGGTGTTGCGACGCCGACCGAAGCGTTTGCCGCATTGGCCGAAGGCGCGGACGTACTGAAGATGTTCCCGGCCGAGCAGATGGGCCCGGCAGTCGTCAAAGCCTGGCTCGCAGTGTTGCCAGCGGGAACGATCCTGGCGCCGGTCGGCGGCATCACGCCGGACAACATGCAGGTGTTTATCGACGCCGGCGTGAAAGGTTTCGGCCTCGGTTCCGGATTGTTCAAACCGGGCATGACGCCCGAGGAAGTGGCCGTTAACGCCAAGGCCTACGTCGCTGCATGGAACGCTCTGCGTTAAGACTTTCTGGCGCCGAGCGCGCTGCATCTAAAAGAGCTGTATCTACAAAAAGAGAGCACAGATGAAAATCACCAAACTGACCACCTTCATCGTTCCGCCGCGCTGGTGCTTCCTCAAGATCGAAACCGACGAAGGCGTGACCGGCTGGGGCGAACCCGTGGTCGAAGGCCGTGCCCACACGGTCGCTGCCGCCGTTGAAGAATTGTCCGACTACCTGATCGGCAAAGACCCACGCAACATCGAAGACATCTGGACGGTGCTTTACCGCGGCGGCTTCTACCGTGGTGGCGCGATTCACATGAGCGCCCTGGCCGGTATCGACCAGGCGTTGTGGGACATCAAGGGCAAGGCCTTGGGCGTGTCGGTCAGTGATCTGCTCGGTGGCCAGGTGCGCGACAAGATTCGCGTCTACTCGTGGATTGGCGGCGACCGCCCGGCCGACACGGCGCGTGCGGCGAAGGAAGCCGTCGAGCGTGGGTTTACCGCAGTAAAAATGAACGGCACTGAAGAGCTGCAGTTCCTCGACTCCTTCGAGAAAGTCGACCTGGCCCTGGCCAACGTCGCCGCCGTGCGTGACGCGGTCGGGCCGAACATTGGCATCGGCGTCGACTTCCATGGCCGGGTGCACAAGCCCATGGCCAAGGTGCTGATGAAGGAACTCGATCCGTACAAATTGATGTTCATCGAAGAGCCGGTACTCAGCGAAAACTACGAAGCGCTGAAGGAACTGGCGCCGCTGACCAGCACGCCAATCGCCTTGGGCGAGCGCTTGTTTTCGCGCTGGGATTTCAAGCGCGTGCTCAGCGAAGGTTACGTCGACATCATCCAGCCGGACGCGTCTCATGCCGGCGGTATCACCGAAACCCGCAAAATCGCCAACATGGCCGAAGCCTACGACGTGGCGCTGGCGCTGCATTGTCCGTTGGGCCCGATCGCGTTGGCAGCGTGCCTGCAACTGGACGCGGTTTGCTACAACGCGTTCATCCAGGAGCAGAGCCTGGGCATCCACTACAACGAGAGCAATGACCTGCTGGATTACGTCAAGGATCCGCGGGTGTTCGACTACGACAAAGGCTTCGTGAAAATCCCCAACGGCCCTGGCCTGGGCATTGAGATCAACGAGGAATACGTGATCGAACGCGCGAAGGTCGGCCACCGCTGGCGCAACCCGATCTGGCGCCATGCCGATGGCAGTTTTGCCGAGTGGTGAGTGCTCCCTGACCCACCGCCATTCCCTGTGGGAGCCAGCCAGCTGGCGATTGGGCCGGCACATTCAGCATTTATGGTGAATGACACACTGCCATCGCCAGCAGGCTGGCTCCCACAGTTTGATCTCCATGGACCGCGAGATTTTCGGCAAACCCCGATTTCACACCGACCTCAATAAACATAAGAAGAGGCATTCCCCATGCAACCGCAAACCCTCACCGGGCAGGCGTCGTTGGTGACGCCCAGTCGCAAGCGTTTTTTCATCATGGTCCTGCTGTTCATCACCGTGGTGATCAATTACCTGGACCGCAGCAATCTGTCGATTGCCGCGCCGGCGCTGACCAGCGAACTGGGCATCGACCCGATCCACGTCGGGCTAATTTTCTCCGCATTCGGCTGGACGTACGCCGCCATGCAAATCCCCGGCGGCTGGCTGGTGGATCGGGTTCCGCCGCGCATCCTCTACAGCGTTGCACTGCTGCTGTGGTCGATCGCCACGGTGATGCTCGGCTTCGCCGCCAGTTTCATCGCACTGTTCGTACTGCGCATGGCGGTCGGTGCGCTGGAAGCACCGGCGTATCCGATCAATAGCCGGGTAGTGACGACCTGGTTTCCGGAGCGCGAGCGCGCCACGGCCATCGGTTTCTACACCTCCGGGCAGTTCGTCGGCCTGGCATTCCTGACGCCGGTACTCGCCTGGTTGCAGCATGAATTTGGCTGGCACATGGTGTTCGTCAGCACCGGTGCGGTGGGCATTGTGTGGGCTGTGATCTGGTACGCGGTGTATCGCGAGCCACGGGATTTCAAAGGCGCCAACGACGCGGAAATCGAGCTGATCCGCGAGGGTGGCGGGCTGGTGGATATCCAGGCTGAACAAGCCAAAGTCAAAGCCAAATTCAGCTGGACCGACCTCGGCATCGTCCTGAGCAAACGTAAACTCTGGGGCATCTACCTCGGCCAGTTTTGCCTCAACTCGACGCTGTGGTTTTTTCTGACGTGGTTCCCGACGTACCTGGTGAAATATCGCGGCATGGACTTCATCAAGTCCGGCCTGTTGGCGTCGCTGCCGTTTCTCGCGGCCTTCGTCGGCGTGCTGTGTTCGGGGTTCTTCTCCGACTGGTTGATCCGTCGCGGCTACACGGTAGGGTTCGCCCGCAAGTTGCCGATCATTGGCGGCCTGCTGATTTCCACGTCGATCATCGGCGCCAACTTCGTCGAGTCGACGCCGCTGGTGATTGCCTTCCTCGCGCTGGCGTTTTTCGGCAACGGCCTGGCGTCGATCACCTGGTCGCTGGTGTCGACCCTGGCGCCGGCACGCCTGCTTGGGTTGACCGGCGGGGTGTTCAATTTCATCGGCAACCTGTCGGCCATTGCCACGCCCATCGTCATTGGTTTCCTCGCCACCGGTGATTCGTTCGCCCCGGCGATCACCTATATCTCGGTTCTGGCGTTGTTGGGTGCACTTTCCTACATCTTGCTGGTGGGTAAAGTCGAGCGTATCAAGTTGTAGTCGCAGCCGTCGGGCGACCATAATGCCGCCCGTTCACTCGCTCAACGGTAAAGGCTGGATATGCAGGAAGACGCCCCAAAAATCGCCAAGGACGCCGCGCCGACCGGCACTCAGACCCTGCTTCGTGGTTTGGGTGTGGTTCAGGCCGTGGCCAGTGGCGCCCGCGATCTCAAGGAAATTGCCCGGTTGATCGGCACCACGCGCAGCACCACCCATCGTCTGGCCAGTTGCCTGGTGGACGAGCGTTATCTGCGGGTGGTGCCGCAGGTCGGTTACCTGTTGGGGCCGAAGCTGATCGAGTTGGGCTTCCAGGCGCGCGAAGAGTTGCCGTTGGTGACGTTGGCCGGGCCGTATCTGGATGAGTTGTCGGCGTTGACGGGCGACACCATTCACTTGGCGATTCGCGAAGGCGACGAAGTGCTGTACCTGCACAAGAATCCGGGGCGCAATGGCCCGGAAATGCGTTCGCGGGTCGGCCATCGCATGCCGTTGGCGCGCACCGGGATCGGCAAGGCGCTGATGCTCGATGACACGCAGGAAGAATGGCAGCGGCTGTACGAAGTCAGCTTGCCGGCGGGTGGGAAAAATCAGTTCTGGCCGCAGCACCCCGAGCAGTCCTGGGAGCAGTTTCAGCAGCGCATGGTCGAGTATGTCGCGGGCGGTTACGCCTTCGACCTGGAAGACAACGAACCGTCGATCCGTTGCGTGGCCGCGCCGATTCGTGATGCCAGCAAGCGCATCGTTGCCGGCATCAGCATCGCCAGCACCGTGCCGTACATGCCGCTGGAAAAAATGGCCGAGCTGATTCCCCTGATCAAAGGGGTCACGGCTCGGCTGTCGGCGGAGCTTGGCGCTAAGGTTTAAATCTTCAGCGTGGCCATGTCGATCACGAAGCGGTACTTCACGTCACCGGCAATCATGCGGGCGTAAGCCTCGTTGATCTGACGGATGTCGAGCATTTCGATGTCGCAGGTGATGTTGTGCTCGGCGCAGAAATCCAGCACTTCCTGGGTTTCGGCGATGCCGCCGATCAGCGAGCCGGCCAGCACGCGACGGCTCATCACCAGTTTGCCGGCATGCACCGGTGGATCGACCGGTTCGATCAGGCCCACCAGAATGTGCACGCCGTCGAAACGCAGGGTGTCGAGGTAGGGATTGAGGTCGTGCTGCACCGGAATGGTGTCGAGCAGGAAGTCGAACTGTCCGGCAGCAGCCTTCATCTGTTCGGCATCGGTGGACACGATCACGTGGTCCGCACCCTGGCGACGACCTTCTTCAGCCTTGCTCGCCGAGCGAGTGAACAGCGTGACTTCCGCGCCCATGGCCTTGGCGAACTTGATGCCCATATGACCGAGGCCGCCCATGCCGAGAATCCCGACCTTGTCGCCAGCCTTCACGCCGTAATGCTTGAGTGGCGAGTAGGTGGTGATGCCGGCGCAAAGAATCGGCGCGGCGCTGGCCAGGTCGAGTTTTTCCGGGATGCGCACGACGAAGTGCTCACTGACCACGATGCTGTCGGAGTAACCGCCCATGGTGTTGCTGCCGTCGACCCGGTCTGGGGTGGCGTAGGTCATGGTCGTACCTTCGAGGCAGTATTGCTCGAGGTTGGCCTGGCAGGCTTCGCAGCTGCGGCACGAATCGACCATGCAACCGACGCCCACCAGATCGCCGACCTTATGTTTGGTGACGTTCGCACCGACGGCGGTAACTTTGCCTACGATCTCGTGGCCGGGCATCAGCGGGTAAACGGCAATGCCCCACTCGTTACGTGCCTGATGGATGTCGGAATGGCAGACGCCGCAGTAGAGAATATCGATCGCCACGTCGTCGGCCCGAGGGCTGCGGCGTTCGAATTTGACCGGGGCGAGGGGAGTGGTGGCCGATTGGGCGGCGTATCCGATGGCGGTGTACATGAGGAACCTCGCAAAAGCAGTGACAGGTGAGGTAGCGAATTCTGGGCGCGGTACCGGCCAGCGGCCATGGCGATTCCTCCGGGTGTCATGCCTAATCCTCCGGCATCGGCCTTTGAACGAGCGCATTGGCGATCAGACCTGCGATGATGCTTTCATCCCTTTTTCCGCGACTTTTTCTGTGAAGAGCTCCCATGTTGTTGACCCGTCATCTTGACGCCAATGCCACGCTGGTTTCGTTGATTGAGCCGCTGACCACGCGCGATGGTTTTGCGCCCACCGCCTTGCCGGGCGTGCAGGTTTTGCGCGCCAGTTGCGATGTCGCCCGGGGTCCGCAGATCTACGAGCCCAGCCTGGTGATCATCGCCCAAGGCAGCAAACTGGCGTATCTGGGCCCTCGGACGCTGGAATACGGTGCCGGGCATTATTTGATTCAGGCGTTGCCGGTGCCGTTCGAGTGCGAGACGTTTTCGGCGCCGGATGGCCCGATGCTGGGCGTGTCCATCGCCATTGACCGGGTGTTGCTCGGTGAGTTGGTATTGGCCATGAGGCTGGCGCCGGGGCGCTATATCCCGGCGCAGACGCCAGAGTCCATGACCTCGGCGGTGCTCGACGATGCGATGCGCGGTTGTGTTGAGCGTCTGTTGCATTGCCTGCACGATCCGCTGGAATGCCAGGTGATGGGCCAGGCGCGATTGCGCGAGTTGTTGTTCGTCGTCTTGCGCGGACCGCAAGCCGATGTGCTGCGGGCGCTGGTCGAGCAGCAGGGGCAATTCGCGCGGATCGCGGCCTCGCTCAGTCATTTGCATGCGCATTACACCGAGCCCTTGAACGTCGAGACACTGGCCAGTTGCGCGAACATGAGTGCGTCGACCTTTCACGAGCATTTCAAGCGCAGCACCTTGTTGTCGCCGGTGCAGTATTTGAAACGCTTGCGCTTGCTCAAGGCGCAGGCGTTGCTGGTGGCGGAAGGGCTGGGCGTGGCGCAGGTGGCGCATCGCGTCGGGTATCAGAGCACGTCGCAGTTCAGTCGCGAGTACAAGCGCTACTTCGAGCGCAGCCCCGGCGACGAACGCGCCGCTTGATCCTGCTATGTCCCTTGTGGGAGCGAGCCTGCTCGCGATAGCAGTGTGTCAGTCGACATCTATAGCGGATGATAAACCGCTATCGCGAGCAGGCTCGCTCCCACAGGGGATTGGGGTGAGTTCGGGATTTAGGGCAACAAAAAGGCCCCCGTTTCGGGAGCCTTGATGTTCAGCCGTTCGACTTACATGTTCGGGTAAGTCGGGCCGCCGGAGCCTTCCGGTGCCACCCAGGTAATGTTCTGTGCAGGGTCCTTGATGTCGCAGGTCTTGCAGTGAACGCAGTTCTGGGCGTTGATCTGGAAGCGCTTCTCGCCGTCTTCCTTGGTCACCACTTCGTACACGCCGGCCGGGCAGTAGCGCTGGGCAGGCTCATCGTACAGTGGCAGGTTCTTGCTGATCGGGATGCTCGGGTCAGTCAACTTCAGGTGGCACGGCTGTTCTTCTTCATGGTTGGTACCGGAGATGAACACCGAGCTGAGTTTGTCGAAGCTGATCTTGCCGTCGGGTTTCGGGTAGTCGATCTTCTTGCAGTCGGCCGCGAGTTTGAGGCAAGCGTAATCCGGCTTGGTGTCGTGCAAGGTGAACGGCAGTTTGCCGCCGAAGATGTTCTGGTCGAGCCAGTTGAAACCGCCACCGACGATGGCGCCGAACTTGTGGATCGCCGGGCCGAAGTTACGGCTGGCAAACAGCTCGTCGTAGAGCCAGCTCTTCTTGAAGGCGTCGACGTAAGTGGTCAGCTCTTCGGTGCCGTCTTTCTCGGCGAACAGCGCTTCGGCCACGGATTCAGCGGCGAGCATCCCGGACTTCATCGCGGTGTGGCTGCCCTTGATCTTGGCGAAGTTCAGGGTGCCGAGGTCGCAGCCGATCAGCGCGCCGCCCTTGAAGACCATTTTTGGCAGCGAGTTCAGGCCGCCCTTGCAGATGGCGCGCGCGCCGTAGCTGATGCGCTTGCCGCCTTCCAGGTACTGCTTGAGCACCGGGTGATGCTTGAGGCGCTGGAACTCGTCGAACGGCGACAGGTAGGTGTTGCTATAGGACAGATCGACGATCAGGCCGACCACCACCTGGTTGTTTTCCAGGTGATAGAGGAACGAGCCGCCGGTGTTCTCGGTGCCCATGATGTCCAGCGGCCAACCGGCGGTGTGCACCACCAGGCCTGGTTGATGCTTGGCCGGATCGATTTCCCAGATTTCTTTCAGGCCGATGCCGTAGTGCTGGGCATCGGCCTCGCTGTCGAGGTTGAAGCGCTTGATCAGCTGCTTGCCGATATGGCCGCGGCAACCTTCGGCGAACAGCGTGTACTTGCCACGCAGTTCCATGCCCGGGGTGTACAGGCCTTCTTTCGGATGGCCTTCGCGGTCAACGCCCAGGTCGCCAGTGATAATCCCGCGAACCACGCCGTTCTCGTCGAACAGTGCTTCCTGAGCGGCGAAGCCCGGGTAGATTTCCACGCCCAGGTTCTCGGCCTGCTGAGCCAGCCAGCGGCACAGATTGCCCAGGGAGATGATGTAGTTGCCTTCGTTGTGCATGGTCTTGGGCACAAAGAGGTCAGGGATTTTCTGCGCGCTGTCGGCGTTCTTGAGGACGAAAATGTCGTCGCGGGTGACCGGCGTGTTCAGCGGCGCGCCGAGTTCTTTCCAGTCCGGGAACAATTCGTTCAGGGCGCGTGGTTCGAACACGGCACCGGACAAGATGTGAGCACCGACTTCGGAGCCTTTTTCGACCACGCAGACGCTGATTTCCTTACCGGCTTCGGCGGCCTTCTGCTTCAAGCGGCAGGCGGCGGAAAGACCAGCGGGGCCGGCACCGACGATGACGACGTCGAATTCCATGTATTCGCGTTCCACAGGTTATCTCCTACTCAAGGCTCAACAGTTTTTTTTCTAATTGGAAGTTTGGTGTCGCATCCATGAATTCCTGCGCAATGCGGGAAGAGGACAATCGATGAACCACCTTTCTCTCTGGGTGGCGCATTATATCTACACCACTCCTAGCGTCCAATACAAACGTTTGTTTGAATCGGCTCAAAGCCAGAGAAATCAAAGTCACGCGGCTTATGACTGGCCATTTTGCCGTATTGACCGGAATAGGCGTTCCGGTCAAGATACGGTCGGTTTTGCGCTCGCCGTAGGCTGACTGTTGGTTTCAAGAGCACCTCTAAAGACAGGGCGATGGCGGTACAAGGTGATGCGCCGCGCGGGCTTGGCGCGCAGTTTACACGCCGCGATATTGAATGACTCGTTAGTCACCACTGACGAACGGTCATGCGCATCGTGAGCGAGGGTCCCTTGACACATGTGCCGGCGTTTTTGGAGGTGCCCTTGCGCCCGATGAGCATCAACCGCCAGGTTCGCCTAGGCGACTTTCTTTTCACCGGAGAGTAACGAGGAATCCATGAAGGTTCTTGTAGCTGTCAAACGCGTTGTGGATTACAACGTCAAGGTTCGCGTCAAGGCGGACAATTCCGGCGTCGACCTCGCTAACGTGAAGATGTCGATGAACCCATTCTGCGAAATCGCCGTGGAAGAAGCCGTACGCCTGAAAGAGAAAGGCGTTGCGACTGAAATCGTCGTCGTCTCGATCGGCCCGTCCACCGCTCAAGAGCAACTGCGCACCGCGCTGGCTCTGGGTGCCGACCGCGCCATCCTCGTCGAATCCGCTGAAGATCTGACTTCCCTGGCCGTTGCCAAATTGTTGAAAGCAGTTGTCGACAAGGAACAGCCGCAGCTGGTGATCCTTGGCAAACAAGCCATCGACAGCGACAACAACCAGACTGGCCAGATGCTCGCTGCACTGAGCGGCTACGGTCAGGGCACGTTCGCCTCGAAAGTCGAGATCAGCGGCGACAGCGTTGCCGTGACGCGCGAAGTCGACGGCGGCGCGCAGACGGTTTCCCTGAAACTGCCGGCCATCGTCACCACCGACCTGCGTTTGAACGAGCCGCGTTACGCGTCCCTGCCAAACATCATGAAAGCCAAGAAGAAGCCTCTCGAAGTGCTGACTCCGGACGCTTTGGGCGTTTCCACCGCCTCCACCAACAAGACCGTGAAAGTCGAAGCGCCGGCTGCACGCAGCGCGGGTATCAAGGTCAAGTCGGTGGCTGAACTGGTCGAGAAACTGAAAAACGAAGCGAAGGTAATCTAAATGACTATCTTGGTTATTGCTGAACACGACAACAAAGTGCTGGCCCCGGCCACGCTGAACACCGTGGCTGCCGCCGTCAAAATCGGTGGTGACATCCACGTGCTGGTTGCAGGTCAAGGCGCTGGCGCCGTGGCTGAAGCGGCGGCGAAAATCGCTGGTGTGAGCAAAGTCCTGAACGCTGACAATGCTGCTTACGCGCATCAGTTGCCGGAAAACGTTGCTCCTCTGGTTGCCGAGCTGGGCAAGGGCTACAGCCACATCCTGGCTGCCGCCACTTCCAACGGCAAAAACATCCTGCCGCGCGTTGCCGCTCAGCTGGACGTTGACCAGATCTCCGAGATCATCTCGGTCGAAAGCGCTGACACGTTCAAGCGCCCGATCTACGCCGGTAACGCCATCGCAACCGTGCAATCGAACGCTGCGGTCAAAGTGATCACCGTGCGTGCTACCGGTTTCGACCCGGTTGCCGCTGAAGGGGGTTCGGCCGCTGTTGAAGCCGTTGCCGCTGCTCACGATGCTGCGATTTCCAGCTTCGTCGGCGAAGAACTGGCCAAGTCCGATCGTCCGGAACTGACCGCTGCCAAGATCGTCGTTTCCGGCGGTCGCGGCATGCAGAACGGTGACAACTTCAAACACCTGTACGCCCTGGCTGACAAGCTGGGCGCTGCTGTCGGTGCTTCCCGCGCCGCGGTCGACGCAGGTTTTGTACCCAACGACATGCAGGTCGGTCAGACCGGCAAGATCGTTGCTCCACAGCTGTACATCGCCGTCGGTATCTCCGGCGCGATCCAGCACCTGGCCGGCATGAAAGACTCCAAAGTGATCGTTGCGATCAACAAGGACGAAGAAGCGCCGATCTTCCAGGTGGCCGATTACGGCCTGGTGGCTGACTTGTTCGAAGCCATCCCAGAGTTCGAGAAGCTGGTCTAACCCAGCCGCTTGACTTATAAAGAGCCCGACCTTTTGGTCGGGCTTTTTTTTTGCTTTTCTGTAGGAGCGAGCTGGCTCGCGATGGACGTCAACGATGACGCGTGAGTCCTGTATAAACGCGGCGCATTGAAGAGCATCGCGAGCCAGCTCGCTCCTACAGGTAAACCGTTTGAGTGGAGTGTATTGCCATGGAGCTGCGCCGAGTGTTTGGTTGGTCATTGTTGCTGTTGCCGGCGCTGTCTTTCGCCGCGGGCAAGTGCGAGCGGCTGGTAGTCACCGGCAGCCCGGATGCGCCGCCGTACCTGTGGCAAGACCCGCAAAACCCCAAGCACCTGATCGGCGCCAGTGCCGATTTATTGCAGCAAGTGGCGGGGCAGTTGGGCATCAAGGTTGACATACTCTACGCCGGCAAACGCTCCCAGGCCCTGGACGAAGTGCGCAGCGGGCGCATGGACATGCTGGCCGATGCGCCGTTGACCGTCAGCGAACTGGAGTCCCTGGATTACATTCATCCGCCGTTGCTGGAAAACGATTACCTGGTCTGGACCCGCAAAGACTCGGCATTGGTCTACAACCAACTGCAAGACTTGCATGGTCATCCCGGCGCTTTGTCGGAAAAGTCTCGAATGACGCAGGCATTCGGCATGTTCGCCGAGCAGCAATTGACCCTCGTGCGTACGCCCAACCTGACCCAGGCCTTGCAGAAATTGCTCTTGGGCGAAGTGGAATTTGTCCTCGCGGGACGCTACTCGGGCATGGCCGCCGCGCAGGCACTGAGCATGGACAACGATCTGGTCGCGCGCCCACAACCGGTCGACAAACCCGGCCTGTTTCTCGCGGTTTCCCACAACTCCGCCTGCAACGATCCGTGGTTGCGCGGACAGCTGGCCAAAAAGATGACAGAATTGCCCGCGTCCGGACTGACGGAAGCTGTGCTGCAACGCAACATCGAGCGTTGGAAAGCGCAGCAACAGCAACAACCCGCCAGTACCCCAAAACAGTAGGGATTTTTAGTGAGTATTCGACCTCTTTTCGCTGCCCTGGCCGTTCTGGCTCTGGCGGGTTGTGCAGCCGATCCGGCGCCGAATGAACAATTGCGCCTGACCGAGCAAGCGCTCGAACAAGCCAAGGCCGTCGGCGCCACAGCCGATGATGTACCGGAAATGAAATTGGCCGAAGACAAGTTCAACCGTGCCAAGGGCAGCATGAACGACCAATCCTTCAAGAACGCACGCATGCGCGCCGAACAGGCTGAGCTGGATGCGCGCCTGGCCGAAGCCAAGGTACTGACCCTCAAGAGCGAGGAGCAGTTGAACGTGCTCAATACCCGCATCACTCGCCTGCGCAAGCAACTGGGAGATGCCCAATGAGCCTCAAGAGCACAGTACTCGGCGGCTTGATCCTGGCCGGTTGCGCCAGCCTTTATGGCTGTGCCGGTCAGCACAGCGAGACCGCGTTGCAGCAGGCCGGCACTGACTTCCAGAAGGTCAAGGAAGACTCCAACGTGCTGCGAATCGCGCCCAAGGACGTGATCCGTGCCGGTGAATCCCTGGCCCGCGCCGATCGCTTGTCCAGTTACTGGGGCAGCGGCTCGGACGTGGTGCATTACGCTTACCTGAGCCAGCGCTACAGCGAAATTGCCCGCGAACATACCAATCAGGTCCTCAATGAGGAACGGGCCGCCAAGCTCGAACTGGAACGTCAGCGCCTGCAACTGGCCCTGCGCGAATCGAAATTGCTCAGCGTGCAGCAGCAGGGCAAGTGGCTTGAAGAGCAGATTGTCGCGCTGGCCACCACCCAGACCGACCGTGGCCTGGTGATGACCCTCGGCGACGTGTTGTTCGATACCGGCGAAGCGGAGTTGAAAAACTCGGCGAACCGCGTGGTGTTGAAGATCGTGCAGTTCCTGCAGCTCAACCCCAAGCGCGTGGTGCGCATCGAAGGCTATGCCGACAGTACCGGCGGCAAGCAGGAAAACCTCAAGCTGTCCCGTGACCGTGCGCAATCGGTGGCAGACGTGCTGATGGACCTGGGCATCGACGACAAACGTATTCAGGTTGAAGGTTACGGCGATGAATACCCGGTCGACGTGAACGCCTCCGAACGGGGACGTGCGCAGAACCGTCGGGTGGAAATTGTATTCTCCGACGAAAAAGGCCAGCTCGGCGCCGCCCGTTAAGGGTTGCGTCACTGGAAAACCCGGCCTGCCATGCAGCGCCGGGTTTTTTTACGCCTGCCGGTCAGCTCGCCCATGCCAGAAAAAGCAGTACAGATTTTGCTGACACCGCACTGTACGGTCGACTATTGTGGCAACTGTCCCCGTACACTTCTAAACTGTTCCGGTATTGTTTCATACAAGAATAAAATGCCCGTGAAATCGAGTGCTGCGTCATGACCAATCTCTTGCTCTACCAACGTATTGCTCAACAACTGGCCGAAGACATCCGCCGTGGTGTCTATCAACCGGGGGAGCGCGTGCCTTCGGTGCGCAAGATGAGTTCGCAGCTCAACGTCAGCCATGCGACGGTGTTGCAGGCGTACGCCAACCTGGAAGATCAGGGCCTGATCCGTGCCCGGCCGCAATCGGGTTACTACGTGCACCAGACGCCGGCGCTCACCGCGCCGACGCCGGACATCGCCCGAGTCGAGCGTCCAGGCCTGGTCACCCGCAGCAGCATCATTCAACAAGTGTTGGTCGAATCCCGCCGCGAGGGTGTCTTTCCCTTGGGCGCCGCGGTGCCCAGCGTCGACTATCTGCCGGTGCGGGCGCTGCATCAGCAGTTGGCCAAAGTCACCCGTTTCCATAGTCCGCGCGCCTTCAGCTACATGTTCAGCCCCGGTTTCGAACCGCTGCGGCGGCAAGTGGCGATTCGCATGCGTGACGCCGGCGTGGTGGTCGACCCCTCGGAAGTGGTGATTACCCACGGCTGCGTCGATGCCCTGCAGATGTCCTTGCGCGTACTGACCCGGCCGGGCGATTTGATCGCTGCCGAGTCGCCGACCTATTACGGTTTGCTGCAACTGGCGGACCTGCTGGGCCTCAAAGTCATCGAAATTCCCAGCGATCCGGCCACCGGCATGAGCCTTGAAGCGCTACAACTGGCGGCCAACCAGTGGTCGATCAAAGCCCTGGTGCTGACCACTCGTCTGAGCAATCCACTGGGCGGCACGATGCCCGAGGAACGCCAGAAGCAATTGCTGCGTCTGGCCTCGGATTTCGATATCCAGATTGTCGAAGACGATATCTACGGCGAACTGATGTTCGAGCAAGGTCGCACCAAATCACTCAAGGCCTACGATCGGCTGGATCGGGTGATCTATTGCTCAAGCTTTTCCAAAACCCTGTCGCCAGGTGTGCGGATCGGCTGGATGATTGCCGGCAAATACCAGCAGGAAATCCAGCGTTTGCAGACCTTCAGTACTCATTCCGCTTGCAGCGTCACGCAGATGGGCATTGCCGCTTATCTGGAGAATGGCGGCTACGACCGGCATTTGCGCTACATCCGTCAGGAGTACCGCAAGAATCTCAGCGCCTTCCAGCTGGCGGTGCAACAGTATTTCCCGGAAGGCACGCAGATGACCCGGCCGACCGGCGGCTTCATTTTGTGGGTCAGTTTGCCGGGACGGGTCAATACCCAGGAACTGCACGTGCGCGCCTTACAACAAGGCATCAGCATCGCGCCGGGGCTGATTTTCAGTAACACCGAGCAGTTCAATCACTGCATCCGGCTGAACTGCGGCACACCCTGGAACCGTGAAGCGGAGCGCGCCTTGATGACCCTCGGCATGCTCGCCACCCAGCTATGCCAGGAGATGGCCGGCGGCATTTGACGGATTGGGCAGGTTCTTCCTGCCCGAGCTTGTCTTGTTGCGTGCAACAGGCGAGCATACGGCCCTCTGCCGCTAGCGCTGTTGGGTCCATGAAACCTATTTTCGCCGCCGTTTGGCTATCGATCTGCCTGTTGATGACCTTGCATGCCGAAGGCGTCATGGCGGCTGCCGTTCAGGAAAAACCACCCGCAAGCGCCACGTCGAAGAAACCGGCACCGGCCAAGAAAGCCGCGCCGGTGAAAAAGAAGGCTGCAGTGGTGAAAAAGCGTCCGCCGATTGCTTCCAAATCGAAACCGGCGAGCGAGGTGGTGAAAACTCAACTCCCGCCGGCGACACTGGATTTGAGCCTGCCCAAGGACATGGCCGAGGAGCTGAAGCCGATCGGTACAGTCCCGATGCCCCGCCACGATACGGTGTTGCCGCAAATGTTCGGCGACAAGGCCACTCCGTTTCAGCTCAACGGAAGGCTGATCAGCAACGAAATGCAGCTACAACTGCGTAACGAAGAGCGCCGTGAAGTCGAAGGCGCCGCGCTGGAATTCGAGTTCAAGCGTTAATTTCATCCCCTCGGTGACCCGTCAACCAGACGCTTTGTCGGAGACTGGTCAGTCACCTTCGTTTCAGCGAAAAAACCCGGCCCGAAGTAATTTTAAACAACTGTTTTAGCGGTTACTCTGTGCCCCGTCCTTTAACACATCAGCTATCGCGAGGAGCTCGTCGTCATGAAATGCCGTGCAGGCTGTGGCGCCTGTTGCATTGCCCCTTCCATCAGTTCACCCATTCCCGGCATGCCCAATGGCAAGCCTGCGGGAGAACGCTGCGTACAACTCTCTGTCGAAAACCTGTGCAGCATTTTCGGTAAGCCGGAGCGCCCGGCGGTGTGTTCGGCGTTCGAGGCCGACGTCGAGGTGTGCGGTAGCAGTAATGACGAAGCAATCAAATTGCTGGGTTGGTGGGAGGAAATGACGGCTGCGTGATGTGTTCGAGGAACGGAACTTCAACAATAAGGAATAAGACTATGGGTTCGCTGCATCGAATGGCTGTGTTGTGTGGTTTGACGGTTTTACTGGCCTCCACGGCTGCTCAGGCCGAAGACTGGAAAGTCGCCAAGAATGAAGACGGCATCAAGGTTTCCCTGAGTGAAGTGGCCGGGTCAGATTACAAGGCTTACCAGGGTGTCACGTTGATGAAAACCACCATGGCCAAGTTGCGTGCGCTGCAGGAAGACGTGTCCGGCGCCTGTGCCTGGATTCACGAGTGCAAGTCCCAGAAGTTGCTCAAGCACGAAGGCGATCAGAGCTGGACCTATACGCAGTTCAATACGCCTTGGCCGGTGACTGCGCGTGATTCGGTGTTGCATATCACTAGCACCGTGGGTGCTGATGGCAGCCTGACTCGCAAACTTGAAGGTGTGCCGACGTACATTCCTGAAGAGAAGGGTTTTGTGCGGGTGACAAAGGTTGATGGTTTCTGGAAATTTGTGCCCAAGGGCGATCAGGTTGAAGTGACTTATCAGGTGCACACCGAGCCGGGCGGCAGCATTCCTTCGATGGTTGCCAACAAATTTGTGGTGGATGCGCCGTTTAATACCTTGAAAGCTTTGAAGGAACGCGCTGAGAAGTAACGGCGGCTACCGCGGCATCCTTGCCGCGGCAGCCCTTTGCGCAACGCGCAACAGCAGGATCAAAAGATCGCAACCTTCGGCAGCTCCTACATTGACCGTGTGTGCCCATCCATTTGTAGCGCACCGATCCCCTGTAGGAGCGAGCTTGCTCGCGATGAACCCACAGGCACCGCGTTTTTCCCGCTGAAACACGTCATCGTTAACGTTCTTCGCGAGCAAGCTCGCTCCTGCAGGGGAATGCGTATTCCCCAATCAGGCCAGCCGGCATGCCGAGCCACGGCGAGGCACCGAACGAAAGGGCCGCAGCCTTAATTGTGTTTCCAGATATCGCCCTGTACGAAATTTTCACAAAGCGTCCAAGACAATTCGCCCGCGCCAACATCCGGGCAGTAATCAATGGCATTGCGGCGGTTGATCGTGCAACATTTGCGCACCGCGCAAGCCCCGGGGCCGAGAACTGGCCAACAGAGGGCAAGGCGCAGCTGTATTTTTGAAACTTAAACTTCCAATGGGTCCTAAAACGACATGGCAATCCCGGACGCCCTGAATCAGCAGCGAGCTTCTAGTCGCCTGCTGCAACCGACCGTCAAATCGCATCTGGCCTACACGCTGCTGTGTGCTCTGGTCATGATGGTCATGTTCAGCCTGCTGCGCGTCGCGCTGCTGGTCTACAACCGCGAAATGATCCTCGACACACCCGCATCGACTTTTTTCGAAGCCTTCGCCAACGGCCTGCGTTTCGACCTGCGCCTGGTGGTCTACCTCTGCATTCCGTTGCTGCTGGCACTGTTCAGTGCCCGGGCCATGGCCGCACGCGGGTTTTTCCGTTTCTGGCTGACCATCGCCTCGAGCATCGCGCTGTTCCTCGGCCTGATGGAGATGGACTTCTACCGCGAGTTCCACCAGCGCCTCAACGGCCTGGTCTTCCAGTATGTGAAAGAAGACCCGAAAACCGTGATGAGCATGCTCTGGTACGGTTTCCCGGTGGTTCGCTACCTGCTGGCCTGGGGCGTGGGTACCTTGATCCTGACCTTGGCATTCAAGGGCGCCGATCGCGCTACCCGCCCTCGCGGCCCGTTCAGCGGCGGCAGCATCGGCACGCGCCAGATCGCGCCGTGGTATTCACGCATCGCCGTGTTCGTGGTGTGCCTGCTGGTGTGTGTGGTTGCCGCTCGCGGCACCCTGCGTCAAGGCCCGCCGCTGCGTTGGGGTGACGTCTACACCACCGACTCGAACTTCGCCAACCAGTTGGGCCTCAACGGCACATTGTCGCTGGTCGCGGCGGCCAAGAGCCGGATGTCCGAAGATCGCGACAACATCTGGAAAGCGACGTTGCCACAGCCGCAAGCCCAGCAAATCGTGCGTGACCTGCTGGTGATGCCGGACGACAAACTGGTGGATAGCGAGACCGCGGCCGTGCGTCGCGACTACACGCCGCCGAGCGACAAGACACTGCCGATCAAGAACGTCGTCGTGATCCTGATGGAAAGCATGGCCGGTCACTCGGTCGGCGCCTTGGGCGCACCGGGCAACATCACGCCGTACCTCGACAAACTGTCGAAAGAAGGCCTGCTGTTCGACCGCTTCTTCTCCAACGGCACCCACACCCACCAGGGTATGTTCGCCACGATGGCCTGCTTCCCGAACCTGCCGGGTTTCGAATACCTGATGCAGACCCCGGAAGGCAGCCACAAACTGTCGGGCCTGCCGCAATTGCTCAGTGCTCGTGACTACGACGACGTGTACGTCTATAACGGCGACTTCGCGTGGGATAACCAGTCGGGTTTCTTCAGCAGCCAGGGCATGACCAACTTCATCGGTCGTAACGACTTCGTCAACCCGGTGTTCTCCGACCCGACGTGGGGCGTGTCCGACCAGGACATGTTCGACCGTGGCCTGACAGAGCTCAAGGCGCGGGAAAACGGCAAGCCGTTCTACGCGTTGCTGCAAACCCTGTCGAACCACACGCCATACGCCTTGCCGACGCCATTGCCGGTCGAGCGTGTGACCGATCGCGGTAGCCTGAACGAACATTTGACCGCCATGCGTTACGCGGACTGGGCGCTGGGCCAGTTCTTTGAAAAGGCCCGCAAGGAGCCGTACTTCAAGGAAACCCTGTTTGTCATCGTCGGCGACCACGGGTTTGGCAACGAGCGTCAGATCACCGAAATGGACCTGGGCCGCTTCAACGTACCGATGCTGATGATCGCGCCGGGCATCCAGGAAAAATTCGGCCAGCGTGACCACACCGTGGGTACGCAGATCGACATCGTGCCGACCATCATGGGTCGCATCGGTGGCGAAGTGCGCCATCAGTGCTGGGGACGTGACCTGCTCAATCTGCCTGAAGGCGACACCGGTTTTGGTGTGATCAAGCCATCGGGCAGTGAACAGACCACGGCGATCATCACCGCTGACCAGATTCTGGTGCTGCCGAAAGAAAAAGAAATGGCGCCGAAGATGTACCGGTACGAACTGGGCGCCACGCCGCACGCCGAGATCGTGCCGGATGCACCGCGTACAGCCGAGCTGAAACTCAAGCTCGAAGCGTTCCTGCAAACGGCGACCAAAAGCCTGATCGACAACACCGCCGGTGTGGTTGACGGCAAGCCGGACTAAAGAGTGGCGCAATAAAAAAGAGGCCCTGGGGGCCTCTTTTTTTTGCCTTTTAATTCTTTATATCTTGCCAAGCAACAGCAGGATCAACAGCACTACCAACACCACGCCGATGATACCCGACGGGCCATAACCCCAACTTCTGGAGTGAGGGAAGACCGGCAAACCACCTACCAGCAGGAGGATCAGAATAACGATAAGAATTGTGCCCATGTCTATTTCCTTGTTGGAAGTGTTCTCGAATGACCTAGCTTGTAACTATCAGCTGGAATGCAAATAAACCCGAGCTGCTTACAAAATCCGACTGTCGCACATGAAGGAAAATTCCAAGTTTTTTTAATGTTTTTCGAAGAAAGGCTTATTTCGTTTTATATGGCGCTAGTTGATTCAGGCGCTCCCACGGTTTGCTCGGGCCATTCAGCAATCTGATGGAGCGTGGGTCCGGCAATTTCCTTCGCTACACTCGGCAGATCTTCCCCGGAACAACAAGGCTGTTTGCTATGCAAAATCGCATGATGATCACTGGCGCGGGCTCTGGCCTGGGTCGCGAAATCGCGCTGCGCTGGGCGCGCGAAGGCTGGCAGCTGGCATTGTCGGACGTCAGCGAGCCCGGCCTGCAAGAAACTTTGAAACTGGTCCGAGAAGCCGGCGGCAACGGTTTCATCCAGCGTTGCGACGTGCGCGATTACAGCCAGCTGACGGCCTTCGCCCAGGCCTGCGAAGAGAAACTCGGTGGCATCGATGTCATCGTCAACAATGCCGGCGTCGCCTCGGGCGGGTTCTTTAACGAACTGTCCCTGGAAGACTGGGACTGGCAGATCGCAATCAACCTGATGGGCGTGGTCAAGGGCTGCAAGGCCTTCCTGCCGCTGTTGGAAAAAAGCAAAGGCAAGATCATCAATATCGCGTCGATGGCGGCCCTGATGCAAGGCCCGGCCATGAGCAACTACAACGTGGCCAAGGCCGGTGTGGTGGCGCTGTCGGAAAGCCTGCTGGTCGAACTGGCGCAACAGGAAATCGCTGTGCATGTGGTGTGCCCGTCGTTCTTCCAGACCAACTTGCTGGATTCCTTCCGAGGCCCGACACCGGCCATGAAAGCCCAGGTCGGCAAGTTGCTGGAAAGCTCGCCCATCAGCGCAGCCGACATTGCCGACTACATCTATCAGCACGTCGCCGACGGCGAGTTCATGATCCTGCCGCACGAGCAGGGCCGGATGGCCTGGGCGCTCAAGCAGAAGAACCCGCAACTGCTTTACAACGAAATGACCGTCATGGCCGACAAAATGCGCGCCAAGGCCAAACAAACCGCAGGCTGACTTGCCCGCAGGCAACTCCCTCGTTAGGGTGGCCGCCATCGGCCATCCCTCGCGAGACGTTTGCATGCTCAATTACCTGTGGTTTTTCCTCGCCGCACTGTTCGAAATCGCCGGTTGCTTCGCCTTCTGGATGTGGCTGCGCCAGGGAAAAAGCGTTTGGTGGGTGGTACCGGCACTGCTCAGCCTGACCTTGTTCGCGTTGCTATTGACCCGAGTCGAAGCCACTTACGCCGGGCGCGCGTATGCCGCTTACGGTGGCATCTACATCATTGCGTCGATCGGCTGGCTGGCGGTGGTCGAGCGGATTCGTCCGCTGGGCTCGGACTGGATTGGTGTGGCGCTGTGCGTGATCGGGGCCAGTGTCATCCTTTTCGGGCCGCGCTTCTCCGCGTCCTGAAAGGGCTGTCCTTCATTGACGGGTTATGTCGGACGTTTCCGTAAGGGGCGTACGGCCCACGCTGTAGGGACGGTCTGATTTGCTGCCGCTGCATTGAAGACCTGTGGCTTGGCGGGCATCTTCAGGGTTCGATAACCCTGAAGGACGAATGCCATGCTTGTACTCAGTCGCGTTGTGGGCGAATTGATTTCCATCGGTGACGAGATTTCCGTGCGCGTGGTGGCGGTCAGTGGAGACACCGTGCGCTTCGGTATCGAAGCGCCACGGGCCGTCCCTGTGCACCGGGCAGAAATCTACGACCGTATCCAGCTCGAACTGGATAAGACCAAGGGGCGCTGAGGCCTCAGTCGAACAGGTGCTTGGGCACGTCATGCTTGAGCATCAACTGGCATTGCTCGCTGTCCGGATCGAAGACGATCAAGGCCTGGCCTTTGGTCAACGCCTGACGAACGCGCAGCACGCGGGTTTCCAGCGGCGTGTCATCACCGTTGTCGGTGCCGTCACGGGTCACGAAATCCTCGATCAGGCGGGTCAGGGTGTCGACTTCAAGTTGGTCGTAGGGGATCAGCATAGGCACCTCGGCTAAACAATGGCGCGATGCTACGGCGAATGGGCGGTGGCGGCTAGCCCGGGCCTGATGCGGTGCCTGATTTGACGCTTTCGCGGGCAAGCCTCGCTCCTACAATTGAACGCCTCGCTCCTGTAGGAGCGAGGCTTGCCCGCGAAGGCAATCTTTCAAACAACGAAAACCCTTGGATCAACTCTCCGACCGCTGCCCCACCAGACTGTCCACCGACGGCACCCGGGTATCGCTTTCCATCTGCGTGTCATGTTCGATCTGATGACTGAACCGGTCCAGCGAACCCTTGGCCGGTTGCGCATCGCTGGCGAACACCGGCGGGCTGAGGATGTAAGCGCCGAGTAAGCGGCTGAGCGCTGCCAGGCTGTCGATGTGGGTGCGTTCATAACCGTGGGTGGCGTCGCAGCCGAAGGCGAGCAGGGCGGTGCGAATGTCATGGCCGGCGGTCACTGCCGAGTGCGCATCGCTGAAGTAATACCGGAACAGGTCGCGGCGCACCGGCAGCTCGTTGTCACTGGCCAGTCGCAGCAAGTGCCGTGACAAATGATAGTCATACGGCCCGCCGGAATCCTGCATCGCCACGCTCACCGCGTGTTCGCTGGAGTGCTGGCCCGGCGCGACGGGCGCAATGTCGATGCCGACGAATTCACTGACGTCCCACGGCAATGCCGCCGCAGCGCCGCTGCCGGTTTCCTCGGTGATGGTGAACAACGGATGACAATCGATCATCAGCTCTTCGCCGCTGTCGACGATCGCTTTCAGCGCCGCCAGCAACGCGGCGACACCGGCCTTGTCGTCGAGGTGACGAGCGCTGATGTGGCCGCTTTCGGTGAACTCGGGCAGTGGGTCGAAGGCGACGAAATCGCCGACGCTGATGCCCAATGAGTCGCAATCGGCGCGAGTGGCGCAATAGGCGTCGAGGCGCAATTCGATGTGATCCCAACTGATCGGCATTTCATCCACGGCGGTATTGAACGCGTGCCCGGAAGCCATCAGCGGCAACACGCTGCCACGGATCACGCCGTTGTCGGTGAACAGGCTCACGCGACTGCCCTCGGCAAAACGACTGGACCAGCACCCGACGGGGGCCAAGGTCAGACGACCGTTGTCCTTGATCGCGCGAACCGCCGCGCCGATGGTGTCCAAGTGCGCCGAGACCGCGCGGTCCGGGCTGTTCTTCTTGCCCTTGAGGGTGGCGCGGATGGTCCCGCGCCGGGTCATTTCAAACGGAATGCCCAGCTCTTCAAGCCGCTCGGCGACGTAGCGCACGATGGTGTCGGTGAACCCGGTCGGGCTGGGAATGGCGAGCATTTCCAGCAGGACTTTTTGCAGGTAGTTGAGGTCTGGTTCGGGAATTTTGCTGGTCATGGAAACTCCTGATGAGTAAACAGCATCGATGGTTTCGATGAGGGGAAAAGAATGGTTGCCTGAACTGACGCCTTCGCGGGCGACCCTCGCTCCTACAGGGGAACGCGATCAACTGTAGGAGCGAGGCTTGCCCGCGAATAGGCCCGTCCAGGCGCTACATCACTAAGAGACCGCCGGCTGACTATGCGGAAACAGCAAATCCACAAACCGCTCGGCCGTCGGCTGCGGTTCATGGTTGGCCAGTCCGGCGCGCTCGTTGGCTTCGATAAATACGTACTCTGGCTGATCCGCCGCCGGCACCATCAGGTCGAGCCCGACCATCGGAATATCCAGCGCCCGCGCCGCGCGCACGGCGGCGTCTGTCAAGGTCGGATGCAGGATCGCCGTGACGTCTTCAAGAATGCCGCCGGTATGAAGATTCGCCGTACGCCGTACGAACAGATGCTCGCCGGCCGGCAGAATGCTCTCGTAGTCGTAACCCGCCGCCTGCAAGGTGCGTTCGGTCTCATGGTCCAGCGGGATTTTGCTTTCACCGCTGGTGGCGGCCTGACGGCGGCGACTCTGGGCTTCGATCAGTGCACCGATGGAATGCTGACCATCGCCCACCACTTCCGCCGGCCGGCGAATCGCCGCAGCGACCACCTCGAAACCGATCACCACGATCCGTAAATCCAGGCCTTCGTGGAAGCTTTCCAGCAGCACGCGACTGTCGAACTGACGGGCTGACTCGATGGCTTGTTGAACCTCTTCGATGGTCCGCAAATCCACCGCCACGCCTTGGCCCTGTTCGCCATCCAGCGGTTTGACCACCACCCGTTCGTGCTCATCGAGAAACGCCAGATTGTCATCGGCATTCCCCGCCAATTGCTGTGACGGCAGGTACAGCCCGGCGGCCTTGAGCACTTTGTGCGTCAGGCTTTTGTCCTGGCACAGGCTCATGCTGATGGCGCTGGTCAGGTCGCTGAGGGATTCGCGGCAACGCACCCGACGCCCGCCATGGCTGAGGGTAAACATCCCGGCATCGGCGTCATCGACCTGCACATCGATACCGCGACGGTGCGCTTCCTCGACGATGATCCGCGCATACGGGTTGAACTCGGCTTCCGGGCCCGGGCCCAGAAACAACGGCTGATTGATGCAATTCTTGCGCTTGATGGCGAAGGTCGACAGGTTGCGAAAGCCAAGCTTGGCGTAAAGACTCTTCGCCTGCCGATTGTCGTGCAGCACCGACAAGTCGAGGTAACTCAGCCCGCGACTCATGAAGTGCTCGATCAAATGCCGCACCAGCACTTCACCGACACCGGGCCGCGAGCATTGCGGATCGACCGCCAGGCACCACAGGCTGCTGCCGTTTTCCGGATCGTTGAACGCCTTGTGGTGATTGAGGCCCATGACGCTGCCGATGATGGCGCCGCTGTCCTCGTCTTCGGCCAGCCAATACACCGGGCCGCCCTCATGACGCGGGGTCAACAGACTCGCGTCGATCGGCAGCATGCCGCGCAAGTGATACAGCTGATTGATCGCCTGCCAGTCCGACTCGCTCTGCGCGCGGCGGATACGAAAGCCACGAAACACCCGGGTCGACTGGCGATAATCGCTGAACCACAGGCGCAAGGTGTCGGACGGATCGAGAAACAGCTGCGCCGGTTCCAGCCCCAACACCTGCTGGGGCGCGGCGACGTAAAGGGCGATGTCGCGTTCGCCGGGTTGTTCGTTGAGCAATTCCTGAGCGAGGCTCGCTGCATCGGGAAAGGTGTGGCCGATCAGTAACCGGCCCCAACCGCAATGCACCGCAATCGGCGCCGCGCCCAGTTCGCTGCCATCTTCGGCAAGGCGCGCTTGCAGGCGCTCGTAAGAGGGCGCCTGACCGCGCAACAAGCGTTGGCTATAAGCCGTGGCGTGAGGTTTCATGGATCAGATTCCTTGTTCACTGAGCCACAGGTTCAGCGCCGCCAGTTGCCACAGCTTGGAGCCGCGCAACGGGGTCAGTTGACCTTGCGGATCGGTCAGCAGGCGATCGAGCATGGCCGGGTTGAACAGGCCGCGATCCTGACTCGGATCAAGCAGCAGTTCACGTACCCAGCTCAGCGTATCGCCCTGCAAATGCTTGAGACCCGGGACCGGGAAGTAGCCTTTTTTGCGGTCGATCACTTCACTCGGAATCACCAGCCGCGCCGCTTCTTTCAAGACCTGTTTACCGCCGTCCGGCAGTTTGAATTTGCCCGGCACCCGCGCCGACAATTCCACCAGGCGATAGTCGAGAAACGGTGTACGCGCTTCCAGGCCCCAGGCCATGGTCATGTTGTCGACGCGTTTGACCGGGTCATCGACCAGCATCACCGTGCTGTCCAGGCGCAGGGCCTTGTCGACGGCGGCATCGGCGCCGGGTTGTGCGAAATGTTCCTTCACGAAGTCGCCGGCCGCGTCATTCGCGGTCAGCCATTTCGGCTGCACCGTGGCGGCATAGTCCTCGTAGCTGCGGTCGAAGAAGGCATCTCGATACGCCGCATACGGATCGCTGGCGCCATCCACTTGCGGGTACCAGTGATAACCGGCAAACAGCTCATCCGCACCTTGGCCGCTTTGCACCACTTTGCAATGCTTGGCCACTTCTCGCGACAGCAGATAGAAAGCGATGCAGTCGTGACTGACCATCGGCTCGCTCATGGCGCGGAACGCGGCCGGCAGTTGCTCGATGATCTCTTTTTCGTCGATGCGCAGTTGGTGGTGCTGGGTGCCGTAGTGCTTGGCGATCAGGTCTGAATACTGGAACTCGTCGCCACGCTCGCCGCCGGCATCCTGGAAACCGATGGAAAAGGTCGAGAGGTTTTCCACACCGACTTCGCGCAACAGCCCGACCAGCATGCTCGAATCGACACCACCGGACAGCAGCACGCCGACGTCGACCGCAGCACGTTGGCGAATCGCCACAGCGTCACGGGTGCTGTCGAGGACGCGGTCGCGCCAGTCTTCGAGTGTCAGATTCATCTCATCGGCATGTGGGCCGTAGGGCAGGGTCCACCAGGTTTTCTGCTCGGTGCTGCCGTCCGCTTCGATGCGCATCCAGGTCGCTGGCGGCAGTTTTTCGATACCCGCCAGCAAGGTGCGCGGTGCGGGGACCACGGCGTGGAAATTCAAATAGTGATTGAGCGCCACCGGATCGAGGATCGGGTTGATGTCGCCGCCCTTGAGCAACGCCGGCAGCGACGAGGCAAAGCGCAGGCGCTGGCCGGTGCGCGACAGGTACAGCGGCTTGACGCCGAGACGGTCGCGGGCGATGAACAGGCGTTTGGCGTCGCGTTCCCAAATAGCAAAGGCGAACATGCCGTTGAGTTTCGGCAACAGCGCTTCGCCCCAGGCGTGATAGCCCTTGAGCAGCACTTCGGTGTCGCCGCCGGAATAGAAGGCGTAACCGAGGCTTTCCAGCTCGGTACGCAATTCCGGGAAGTTGTAGATCGCGCCGTTGAAGGCCAGGGACAAGCCCAATTGGTTGTCGATCATCGGCTGCGCCGAGCCGTCCGACAGGTCCATGATTTTCAGGCGACGATGGCCCAGGGCAATCGGCCCCTGGCTGTGAAAACCCCAGGCATCAGGGCCGCGAGGCGCCAGGTGATGGGTGATTCGTTCAACGGCCGCGAGGTCCGCAGGTTGATGATCAAAGCGTAACTCGCCAGCTAATCCGCACATATAGTCCTTACCGGTTTTTCCGTTGGGGAGGGTCAATCAGTACCGACCAAAAACGGCGGGTACTCAGAAACTGACCCGGCTCAATCCCCGGAGTTTTAGACCGATAAGTTATAAGGCGCGGGGTCAGACTTTTCCGCGGACCAGTTGCCGCACCGCAAATCGATTGGGATGACAGGCCTCGGCAACCGACTTGGGCAGCGGCAGCGGTTCATTATCCAGCCAGGCCGCCAGCAGCTCTCCCGACAGCGGGGCGGTGATCAGGCCGCGAGAACCATGCCCGCTGTTCACGTAAAAACCGTCAAGCCAAGGGCAAGGAATGTCGGGGACTTGTCGAGCGTCTTTGCCCAGCACGGCATAGGCGTCGGCGAAGGCCGCTTGCTCAGCCAGCGGGCCGACGATCGGCAAGTAATCCGGGCTGGTGCAACGAAAAGCGGCGCGTCCTTCAAGGTGTTGCGGGTCCAGGTCATGAGCGTGCAGGCGTGCTTCCAGGTCCGTGGATATTTCCTCAAGTAACGCCAGGTTGCCGAGGTGTTCGGCGACGGTCGGGGTCAGGTCATCGCTCTTGAAATCGAAGCTGGCGCCGAGGGTGTGTTCGCCCAGACGCGCCGGCGCGACATAACCTTCGGCACACACCACCGTCGCCAGCGCCTGGCTTTGCGGGGTTTGCGCCAGTCGGGTAATTTGCCCACGAATGCGTTTGAGCGGCAGCTCGGCGCTTTGCGCAAAACGCTTGATCTCGGCCGCACCGGCCAGAATCACTACCGGCGCACTGGCCAGCAGCACGTCACCGTCCCACGCTTGCCACTGGTCATCGACCTTGCGTAGCTCAAGCACTTCACGGTGCGGCAGCCACTGAATATTCGTCGAGGACGCCTGCCAGTGGCACAACGCTGGTGGATGAACCCAGCCACCTTCCGGGTAAAACAGGCCGCCGTGTTCCAGGGCAATGCCGGCCTGCGCCTGAGCCTGAGGCTGATCGAGACTGTGCACCAGCTCTGGAGAGAACGCGGCCGCCAATTGCGCCTGACGTTCGGCTTCCTTGGCATTGAACGCCAGTTGCAGCACGCCACAATCATCCCAATCGACGCCGCGTTGCAGGTGTTCGAGCACACGTCGGGTGTAGCCGAAGCCACTGACGATCAATTGCGACAGCGCCGTGCCATGCGCCGAAAGCTTGAGGTACAGAACGCCCTGAGGATTGCCCGAAGCTTCCTGCGCCAAGGCATCGTGACGCTCCAGCAGACTCACTTGCCAACCCCGCGCGGCCAGGCTCGCCGCGCTGGCGCAACCGGCCAGGCCAGCACCGATCACCAGCGCATGACGTTCACCCGTTAGCGGCTGCGGACGGGCAAACCACGGTTTCGTCGCGGTGGGCGCTGCCGCTTCTTCGGGCCAGCCGAGGAACACGCCGCGCAGGATTTCCCATTTGTGGCCGATGCCCGGCGTGCGCTTCATCTTGAAGCCCGCCGCATTCAGCAGACGGCGCACCCAACCGGTGCTGGTGAAGGTGCTGATGGTCGAGTTGGGCGCGGCCAGACGTGCCAGCTCGGCAAACAGTTCGGCGGTCCACATGTCGGGGTTTTTCGCCGGGGCGAAACCGTCGAGAAACCAGGCGTCGATCTGCGCATCCAGCTGTGGCAACTGCTCCAGCGCATCGCCAATCAACAGGGTCAAGGTGACACGACCGTTGTCCAGCACCAGGCGCTGGAAGCCCTGATGAATCGCCACGTATTGCGCCAACAGTTGATCGGCAAACGGTTTGAGTTCCGGCCACAAGGCCAGCGCCCGCTGCAGGTCGGGCTGGCTCAGCGGGTACTTTTCGACGCTGACAAAATGCAACCGCGCACCGGCCACCGCGTGCTGTTCGAACAGCTGCCAGGCACACAAAAAATTCAACCCGGTGCCGAAACCGGTCTCGCCAATCACCAGTCGACCACCGACCGGCAATGCGGCGAAGCGCGCCTGCAAATTGTTTTGCTCAAGGAACACGTAGCGGGTTTCTTCCAGGCCCGACTTGTCCGAAAAATACACATCGTCGAACACCCGCGAGCGCGGTAGACCTTGGTCATCCCAGTCAAGCTGGGCGTGGGGCAATACAGGTTTCATGGCAGGCTCGGCAACGACAAGGCGGCCATTCTAGCCGATCGCCAACGGCGGCGAGTCCATACATAGCAGCTGCCGAACGCAGCCTTCGGCAGCTGCTACAAAAAGCGATCGTGCGACAAAGGAGGGATTTCTCCCACGGACAAAGGGTCAATCCGCTAGTCTTGCTCAATTCTGGAAGGAGCCGTCCCATGTTCGAATCTGCCGAAATCGGTCACGCCATCGACAAAGAAACTTACGACGCCGAAGTGCCGATCCTGCGTGAAGCCTTGCTGGACGCTCAGTTCGAACTGCAACAGCAAGGCCGTTTTCCGGTGATCGTCCTGATCAACGGCATCGAAGGCGCCGGTAAGGGCGAGACGGTCAAGTTGCTCAACGAGTGGATGGACCCGCGCCTAATCGAGGTCCGCACGTTCGATCAGCAAACCGATGAAGAGCTGGCGCGGCCACCGGCGTGGCGCTACTGGCGGATGCTCCCGGCCAAGGGCCGCATGGGGATTTTCTTCGGCAACTGGTACAGCCAGATGTTGCAGGGCCGGGTCCATGGCTTGTTCAAGGACGCGGTGCTCGATCAGGCGATCAACCAGGCCGAGCGTCTGGAACAAATGCTCTGCGACGAAGGCGCGCTGATCTTCAAGTTCTGGTTCCACCTCTCCAAGAAGCAAATGAAAGCGCGCCTCAAGGCGCTGGCGGATGACCCGTTGCACAGCTGGCGCATCAGCCCGCTGGACTGGCAACAATCGCAGACCTACGACAAGTTCGTGAAGTACGGTGAACGCGTGTTGCGCCGCACCAGTCGCGACTATGCGCCCTGGCATGTGATTGAAGGCGTTGACGCTCATTACCGCAGCCTGGCGGTGGGCAAAATCCTCCTCGAAGGCCTGCAAAATGCCCTCAAGCGTCCCGAGGTTCATCCGGACAAGGTCAATGCCGCGCCGCTGCCCATTCATGTCGATCAGTTGAACCTGCTCGACAGCCTGGATTTGACCCAGAGCCTGGAAAAGGACGATTACGAAGAACAGTTGATTACCGAGCAGGCGCGATTCTCCGGCCTGATGCGCGACAAACGCATGCGTCGGCACGCTTTGGTGGCGGTGTTCGAAGGCAATGATGCGGCCGGCAAGGGCGGGGCGATTCGGCGGGCCGCGGCAGCCCTCGATCCGCGTCAATACAGCATCGTGCCAATCGCCGCGCCGACCGAAGAAGAACGGGCGCAACCCTATCTGTGGCGGTTCTGGCGACACATCCCGGCCAAGGGCAAGTTCACCGTGTTTGATCGTTCGTGGTATGGCCGGGTGCTGGTGGAGCGCGTCGAAAACTTCTGCCCGCCGGCAGACTGGCTGCGGGCCTACAGTGAAATCAACGATTTTGAAGAACAGCTCGTCGAGTCGGGCATGATTGTCGTCAAGTTCTGGCTGGCCATCGACAAGCAGACGCAACTGGAACGTTTCCAGGCCCGGGAAGAGATTCCCTTCAAGCGTTTCAAAATCACCGAAGACGACTGGCGCAACCGCGATAAATGGGATGAGTACCGCGCGGCGGTCGGCGACATGGTCGATCGCACCAGCACCGAGATAGCGCCCTGGACCCTGGTGGAAGCCAATGACAAGCGCTGGGCGCGGGTCAAGGTCCTGCGCACCATCAACCATGCGCTGGAAGAAGCCTTCGAAAAGTCCGACAAACACGACAGGAAGGCAAAGCGGCACACGAAGTGATCCGATGGTTACGCATACGCGGGGTGAATGATTGTCGCGGTCGGTTATGAGGTGGACTTATGCTCGGTCCACTCTCAACCGACAACAATGAGGTATGCCATGCGTGAAGTGGTGATCGTCGACAGCGTGCGGACCGGCCTGGCCAAATCCTTTCGCGGCAAATTCAACCAGACCCGTCCGGACGACATGGCGGCGCACTGCGTCAACGCGTTGTTGGCGCGCACGGGCATCGACCCGGCCAGCGTCGAGGATTGCATCGTCGGCGCCGGCTCCAACGAAGGCGCCCAGGGTTTCAACATCGGTCGCAACGTCGCGGTGCTCTCGGGCCTTGGCATCGGCACCGCTGGCATGACCCTCAACCGTTTTTGCTCCTCGGGCTTGCAGGCGATCGCCATCGCCGCCAACCAGATTGCCTCGGGTTGCAGCGACATCATCGTCGCCGGTGGCGTCGAGTCCATCAGCCTGACCATGAAAAGCGTCAACACCGACAACCTGATCAACCCGCTGCTGAAAGAGCAGGTGCCAGGCATCTACTTCCCGATGGGCCAGACGGCCGAAATCGTCGCGCGGCGTTACAACGTCAGCCGTGAAGAACAGGATGTGTACGCCCTGCAAAGCCAGCAACGCACCGCCCAGGCTCAGGCGGCCGGCCTGTTCGACGATGAAATCGTGCCGATGGCGGTGAAGTATCGGGTCGAAGACAAGGCCACCGGTCAGGTGCAGATCCTCGACGGCATCGTCGATCGCGACGACTGCAACCGCCCGGACACCACGCTGGAAAGCCTGGCGGGTTTGAAACCAGTGTTTGCCGAAGACGGGTCGGTCACGGCTGGCAACTCTTCGCAATTGTCTGACGGTGCTTCCATGACTCTGGTGATGAGCCTGGAAAAAGCCCTGGAACTGGGGTTGAAGCCGAAAGCGTTCTTCCGCGGTTTTGCGGTGGCCGGGTGCCAACCGGATGAAATGGGCATCGGCCCGGTGTTTTCGGTGCCGAAGTTGCTTAAGGCCAAAGGCCTGCGCATTGCCGATATCGACCTGTGGGAGCTCAACGAAGCGTTCGCCTCGCAGTGCCTGTACAGCCGCAACCGGCTGGAGATCGATAACGACCAGTACAACGTCAATGGTGGCTCGATCTCCATTGGCCACCCGTTCGGGATGACCGGTTCGCGTCAGGTCGGGCATATCGTGCGGGAGTTGCAGCGACGTAACTTGCGTTATGGCGTGGTGACCATGTGTGTCGGGGGCGGGATGGGTGCGACCGGGTTGTTTGAGGCGGTGCGATAGATCCGAAAGATTGGTTGGCTGATCCACCGCCTTCGCGAGCAAGCCCGCTCCCACATTCGACCGAGATCTAATAGAGGAATGCGGTTGAATGTGGGAGCGGGCTTGCTCGCGAAGGCAGCGATGCGGTCTACAGGCTCATCCGCAACAGCAGCATCCGCTCGATGTAGGCTTCAATCTCCCGCGCAGCCTTCTCCGGACTTTCAAACGGCCCTTCCAGGGTGTTTTCCCGAGTGCTGAAGTACAACTCCCCATTCACACGACACATCCGGTCACTGCGAAAGTGTGTGGCGGGGGCGTTGTCCTGGGCGCGCATGCCGTACATGGCAATCTCCTGAAGGCTGTTCCGGTGGGTGGATCCAATGAGCTTATGCATGAACCGCTTACAACGCCTGGCCAACCGATCGACGGCATGTCGCCAATTAAACGTTGCGACCTGCACAGTTTCATTCACGGCGAACGGCCAACTGTCCCTGTGTGCTGAAGGGCTCTGAGCCTAGAATGACGGTTTTCGCTTCTGGGCTTTGGGGTTTGCATGCACATTTCATCGGGTCGCTGGGTTTACGGTCTGTTCCTGGCCTTGTTGACCGCGTTGTTGTGGGGAATCCTGCCGATCAAACTCAAGCAAGTGCTGCTGGTGATGGACCCGGTGACAGTGACCTGGTTTCGCCTGATCGTGTCCGGCAGTTGCCTGTTCATTTACCTGGCGGCGACCAAGCGCCTGCCGAGCCGCAAAGTCCTTGGCCCGCGCGGTGGCTGGCTGGTGTTGATGGCGGTGCTCGGGCTGGTGGGCAATTACGTGCTGTATTTGATGGGCCTGAACCTGCTCAGCCCCGGCACTGCGCAACTGGTGGTACAGATGGGCCCGATCATGCTGCTGATCGCCAGCCTGTTTGTGTTCAAGGAGCGGTTCAGCGTGGGGCAGGGGATTGGCCTGCTGGTGTTGCTGATCGGCTTCGCGCTGTTTTTCAATCAGCGCTTGAGTGAATTGCTCACCTCGCTGACCGATTACACCGCTGGCGTGCTGATGGTGCTGCTGGCTTCAACGGTCTGGACGTTCTATGCGCTGGGGCAGAAGCAATTGCTGACGGTGTGGAATTCGTTGCAGGTGATGATGGTGATCTACCTGTTCTGCGCGCTGTTGCTGACCCCATGGGTGCATCCGCTGGAAGCATTGCAACTGAGCCCGCTGCAAGGCTGGCTGCTGCTGGCTTGCTGCATGAACACGTTGATCGCCTATGGCGCGTTTGCCGAAGCGTTGGCTCACTGGGAAGCTTCGCGGGTGAGTGCGACGCTGGCGATCACGCCGCTGGTGACGTTTGCCGCGGTGGCCATCGCGGCGTGGTTGTGGCCGGACTATGTACATGCCGAAACGATCAATGGTCTGGGGTATGGCGGGGCGGTGCTGGTGGTCGTGGGGTCGGCGCTGGTGGCGTTGGGGCCTTCGTTGATTGCCGGGCTTCGGGCCCGGCGGATCAGAATGGCGATTGGTCGTTAGACCGCGTTATCGTTCTTCGCGAGCAAGCCCGCTCCCACATTTAACCGTGTTCTGTCAGAAGAATGCGGTCGAAAGTGGGAGCGGGCTTGCCCGCGAAGACTGACTGTCCGGCGCTATGGAACTCAGCCCTTGGCACCCGCTTCAAGCATATTCTCCGGCCTGACCCAGGCATCAAACTCTTCATCGGTCAGGTACCCCAGCTGCAACGCCGCCTCACGCAAGGTCAGCCCTTCGCTGTACGCCTTCTTGGCAATCTCCGCCGATTTGTCATAACCGATGTGTGGATTGAGTGCCGTTACCAGCATCAACCCACGTTCCAGATGTTCAGCCATTTTCGCCGCGTCCGGCTCCAGGCCGGCGATGCAATGCTGCTGGAAGTTGCTGCAGCCATCGCCCAGCAGGCGGATCGATTGCAGCAGGTTGTGGATGATCACCGGCTTGAACACGTTCAGCTGCAAGTGCCCCTGACTCGCGGCGAAACCGATCGCCACGTCGTTGCCCATGACCTGGCAAGCGAGCATCGACAAGGCTTCGCACTGGGTCGGGTTGACCTTGCCGGGCATGATCGAACTGCCCGGTTCGTTGGCCGGCAGCTTCACTTCAGCTAAACCGGCGCGTGGCCCGGAGCCCAGCAGGCGCAGGTCGTTGGCTATTTTCATCAGTGTTACGGCAAGGGTTTTCAGCGCACCGGACAGCGTGGTCAGCGGCTCATGGCCGGCGAGCGCGGCGAATTTGTTCGGTGCGGTGACGAACGGCAAACCGGAGAGCGCCGCCAGTTCGGCCGCAATCGCTTCGCCAAAACCGTGGGGTGAGTTCAGCCCGGTGCCGACGGCGGTGCCGCCCTGGGCCAGTTCACACACCGCCGGCAGCGCGCTGCGGATCGCCCGTTCGGCGTAATCCAGTTGCGCGATGAACGCCGAAATTTCCTGGCCAAACGTTATCGGCGTCGCATCCATCATGTGTGTGCGGCCGGTCTTGACCAGTTTCATGTGCCGTGCAGACAACTCCGCCAATCCACCCGACAGTTCGTTGATCGCCGGCAGCAAATGCTGTTGCACGGCCTGCGCCGCAGCGATGTGCATGGCGGTGGGGAAGCAGTCGTTGGAGCTCTGGGAGCGATTGACGTGGTCGTTGGGGTGCACAGGCGTCTTGCCGCCACGCGGATTGCCGGCCAGTTCGTTGGCTCGGCCGGCGATCACTTCGTTGACGTTCATGTTGCTCTGGGTGCCGCTGCCGGTCTGCCAGACCACCAGCGGGAACTGGTCGTCGTGGCTGCCGTCGAGCACTTCGTCGGCGGCTTGTTCGATCAGCCGGGCGATGTCGGCGGGCAGGTCGCCATTGCGGTCGTTGACCCGCGCGGCGGCTTTCTTGATCAGCGCCAGGGCGTGCAGCACGGCCAGCGGCATTTTTTCGTTGCCGATGGCGAAGTTGATCAGCGAGCGTTGCGTCTGAGCGCCCCAGTAGGCCTCATCCGGGACTTCCACCTGGCCAAGGCTGTCGGTTTCGATACGGCTCATCATGCACACTCCTGTAGGTCTGATAGCGCAGTTTAGGCCGTGATCGTCGGCCGTGGTTCCATCAGTCTGGTTTTTGACCATTCAACCCCTCTAAATCAAGCCCGACAAGGCTTGGGGTTGAGTGACACACTTTTTTAGGTGCAGAATGGTCGCCCTTGGGGTAATGACCTCGCCTGCTAGAAAAGGAAACTCGATGACTCGTCTTCGTGCCATCTGTACCGCGGTTGCACTGGTTTGCGCCAGCGGCCCTGTTTTTGCCGATACCGCCAGCCACAACGCCAGTGCCGAAGCTTTCCTGACTCTGGCGCACGCTGACAAACTGGGCACTCCGGTGTACATGCAAGTGCAGCAAATGTTCGCTCAGCGCTTTGAACAGACCAAAGCCCCCGAGTCGAAAAAAGCCCTCCTGGAAACCTACCAGGCCAAAGCCAACGCCGCTCTGGACCAAGCCATCGGCTGGAACAAGCTGAAGCCGGACATGGTCAAGCTCTACACCACCAACTTCAGTGAGTCCGAGCTCAAGGACCTGGTCGCGTTCTACAAGTCGCCACTGGGCAAGAAAGTCCTGGAAAAAATGCCGCAGCTGACCCAGCAATCGGCCCAGATGACCCAAGCCAAGCTGGAAAGCGCCGTGCCTGTGGTCAACAAACTGCTGGCTGACATGACCGCTGAGCTGGAGCCTAAAGGCGCCGCTCCTGCCAAGAAAAAGCCTTAAGCGGAGTTCGGTATGACCATGCAACAACGCATCGAATCGACTCTTGGCCTGTTGCAGCCCGAGCATCTGCAAGTGCTGGATGAAAGCCACATGCACAGCCGTGGGTTGCAGACCCATTTCAAGGCCGTGGTGGTCAGCCAGCAGTTCGAAGGGCTCAACCGCGTCAAGCGTCACCAGAAAGTCTATGGCACGCTCGGCGAGCTGATGGGCGAATTCCATGCGTTGGCGCTGCATACCTACACGCCGGAAGAATGGGCACAGATCGACGCGGCTCCGGCCTCGCCGACCTGTGCTGGCGGCAGCAAACACTGAAATCACCACCGGTAGGAGCACGGCTTGCCGGCGAAGGCGTCCTTGAAATCGCCTTCGCCGGCAAGCCGTGCTCCTACAGGGAAGGTTATTTTTGTTAGACTGCACAACGCGCCGCTTACCCGGCGCGTTTTTTTTCGCATCCGGTTCACCCTTTACGAGGGTAGCCACCTGGAGAAACACCCATGACACAACAGATTGTCGTGGCGGCACTGTATAAGTTCGTCACCCTGGAAGATTACGTCGCCCTGCGCGAGCCTCTGCTGCAAGCCATGGTCGACAACGGCATCAAAGGCACGCTGCTGATCGCTGAAGAAGGCATCAACGGCACCGTGTCCGGCACCCGCGAAGGCATCGACGGGCTGATGGCCTGGCTCAAGAACGACCCACGCATGGACGACATCGACCACAAAGAGTCGTACTGCGACGAGCAGCCGTTCTATCGCACCAAGGTCAAACTGAAGAAAGAAATCGTCACCCTCGGCGTTGAAGGCGTGGACCCGAACAAGAAGGTCGGCACCTACGTCGATCCAGAGAACTGGAATGCGTTGATCAGCGATCCAGAGGTGCTGTTGATCGACACCCGCAACGACTATGAAGTCTCGATCGGCACCTTCGAAGGCGCCATCGACCCGAAGACCACCAGTTTTCGCGAATTCCCCGATTACATCAAAGCCAACTTCGACCCGGCCGTGCACAAGAAAGTCGCGATGTTCTGCACCGGCGGCATTCGCTGCGAAAAGGCGTCGAGCTACATGCTCAGCCAGGGCTTCGATGAGGTCTATCACCTCAAGGGCGGCATTCTGAAGTACCTCGAAGAGGTGCCGCAGGCAGAGACCAAATGGCAGGGCGACTGCTTTGTGTTCGATAACCGTGTGACCGTTCGCCATGACCTGAGCGAAGGCGACTACGATCAATGTCATGCCTGTCGTACACCGGTCAGCGTTGAAGACCGCGCATCCGAGCACTATGTGGCTGGCATCAGTTGCCCCCATTGCTGGGATAAGCTGAGCGAGAAAACCCGTCGCAGCGCCATCGACCGGCAAAAGCAGATCGAATTGGCCAAGGCTCGCAACCTGCCTCACCCGATCGGCTACAACTACAAGCAAACACCTTCCGAGGCTTGAACCATGTCTGCGCGCCGCCTGCTCTATGTGATGGACCCGATGTGTTCCTGGTGCTGGGGCTTTGCGCCAGTGGCCAATGCGCTGGTCAAGCAGGCGCAGGCAGCGGGGGTGGATGTGCACCTGGTGGTGGGCGGTTTGCGCACCGGCAGTGGTTCGGCGCTGGAACCGACCACCCGACGCTATATCCTTGAACACTGGCAGGCGGTCACCGAGGCCACCGGCCAGCCGTTCAAGCGTGAAGGCGCGTTGCCTGATGGTTTTGTCTACGACACCGAGCCTGCCTGTCGGGCACTGGTGACGGCGCGCAGCCTGGCGCCGGATTGCGCGTGGAAACTGCTCGGGCTGATTCAGCACGCGTTTTACGCCGAAGGCCGCGATGTCACCCACGCGAGTGTGCTGGTGGAACTGGCGGAGCAGGCCGGTCTGCCGCGCATCGAGTTCGCCGCAGCGTTCGACCGTGCCGACATGCACGCCGCAACGGCTGCCGATTTCACCTGGGTCCAGGACCTGGGCATTGCCGGTTTCCCTACTTTGCTCGCAGAGCGTGCTGGTCAATTGGCGCTGTTGACCAATGGTTATCAACCTCTGAACGTACTGTCACCGCTGCTCGGCCGTTGGCTGGAGCGCGCTGCCTGTGCATGATCTGCCCGACAACGCCGCAACCGCTCCACGTGTCGATCGTCTGAGCTGGGCGGAAATCCGTCGACTGGCCCTTCATCACAAGAAAGCCCTGTGGATCGCCAACGGCGTGGCCGTGCTGGCGACCCTGTGCAGCGTGCCGATCCCCTTGCTGCTGCCGTTGCTGGTGGATGAAGTCCTGTTGGGGCACGGTGATACCGCGCTGAAGATCATGAACCACGCGCTGCCTGATGGTTGGCAGAAAGCGGCGGGCTACATCGGCCTGATGCTGCTGGTGACCTTGACCCTGCGTTGCGCGGCCTTGCTGTTCAACGTGGTGCAGGCGCGGTTGTTCGCGGCGCTGGCCAAGGACATCGTGTACCGCATTCGCGTACGCCTGATCGAACGGCTCAAGCGCATCTCGCTGGGTGAATACGAAAGCCTGGGCAGCGGCACGGTGACCACGCACCTGGTGACCGACCTCGACACCCTGGACAAATTCGTCGGCGAAACCCTCAGCCGCTTCCTGGTGGCGATGCTGACGCTGGTCGGCACCGCCGGCATTCTGGTGTGGATGCATTGGCAACTGGCGCTGTTGATCCTGCTGTTCAACCCGCTGGTGATCTACGCCACGGTGTTGTTGGGCAAACGGGTCAAACACCTGAAGAAACTCGAGAACGACAGCACCTCGCGCTTCACCCAGGCGCTGACTGAAACCCTCGATGCCATTCAGGAAGTACGCGCCGGCAACCGCCAGGGTTTTTTCCTCGGGCGCCTCGGCCAGCGTGCCCGGGAAGTACGCGATTACGCGGTGAACTCCCAGTGGAAAACCGATGCATCGAACCGTGCCAGCGGTTTGCTGTTCCAGTTCGGCATCGATATTTTTCGCGCGGCGGCCATGCTCACCGTGCTGTTTTCCGACCTGTCCATCGGCCAGATGCTCGCGGTGTTCAGCTACCTGTGGTTCATGATCGGTCCGGTGGAGCAGCTGCTGAATCTGCAGTACGCCTTCTACGCTGCCGGTGGTGCGCTATCGCGGATCAACGAGTTGCTCGCCCGTGCCGATGAGCCGGAGTATCCGGGTGGTGTCGACCCGTTCAACGGTCGCGAGACCGTGGGTATCGAAGTCCAGGGCTTGAGTTTCGGTTACGGCGACGAGCTGGTGTTGAACCAGATGGACCTGTCCATCGCCCCCGGCGAAAAAGTGGCCATCGTCGGCGCCAGCGGTGGCGGCAAAAGCACGCTGGTGCAATTGCTGCTGGGCTTGTACACGCCGTTGGCCGGGACCATCCGCTTCGGCGGTTCGACCCAGCAAGAGATCGGCCTGGAAACCGTGCGGGAAAATGTCGCCGTGGTTTTGCAACATCCGGCGCTGTTCAACGACACCGTGCGGGCCAACCTGACCATGGGCCGCGAACGCAGCGACGAGGCCTGCTGGCAGGCACTGGAAATTGCCCAGCTGCACACCACGGTCCGCGAGTTGCCCAATGGCCTGGACAGTATCGTCGGACGTTCCGGCGTGCGCTTGTCCGGCGGGCAGCGTCAACGCCTGGCGATTGCGCGAATGGTCCTGGCCGAACCGAAAGTGGTGATTCTCGACGAAGCCACGTCGGCACTGGACGCGGCCACCGAATACAACCTGCACCAGGCGCTGGCGCGTTTCCTGAGCAACCGCACCACGCTGATCATTGCCCATCGCCTGTCCGCGGTGAAACAGGCTGACCGTGTCCTGGTGTTCGACGGCGGGCAGATTGCCGAGGATGGCGACCACCAGCAACTGATTGCCGAGGGTGGTTTATACGCCAAGCTGTATGGGCATTTGCAGCAGTTGTAGCCATCCGGGCCGCATCACGCCGGCCGGGCAAGGTTTGCCGCTTGCCGGGAGCGAAATCGCCACCTAGTCTAGCGGTAGCGATCTTGTCCGGACGACGATCGAGCAGTGCTAAAACAAGGGACCTCATGAATCAAACGCGGACTCTCGGAACGCCACGGTTGTTGGGCATCGTCTGGCCATTCATCGCCGTTGTGTTATTTCAAGCCCTGCTGGGCGGCGTCAGCCTGTACGTTCTGTCGGCGGTTCGCGGCTACGTTGCCGGTGAAAGCCTGTGGTCCAAGGGCCAGAAAGATGCCATCTATTACCTCAATTTGTACGCCGACAGCCGCGACGAATCGATTTTTCTCAAATACCAGAACGCCATTTCCGTGCCTCAGGGCGGCCATGAATTGCGCGTCGCCCTGGATCAGCATCAACCGGACATCGAGGCGGCACGACTGGCCATCCTCAAGGGCGGCAACCACCCGGATGACGTCTCCAGCCTGATCTGGCTCTACCTCAATTTCCGGCACTTCAGTTACCTCGAAAAAGCCATCGACCGCTGGACAATCGGCGACGCGTATCTGGTGCAACTCGACAACGTTGCGCAGGAGATGCATCGGCATATCGCTGCCAGTCACGCCTCCGAGGCCGACGTCAAGCGCTGGAGGGAGCAGATATTTGCCATCAACGACGGCGTGAGCCCGGCGGCGAAGGCCTTCAGCGATGCCTTGGGCGAAGGCTCGCGGGTCATCCTGCGCCTGCTGCTGGTGACCAACCTCGCCACCGCGCTGGGCTTGATTGCGTTGGCCTTGATGCGCACGCACAAACTGCTCAAGCAGCGCCATGCGTTCGCCGAAGCCCTGCAGTTGGAGAAAGACCGGGCGCAGATCACCTTGCAGTCGATTGGCGATGCGGTGATTACCACGGATGTCGCCGGCGCGATCGCCTACATGAACCCGGCGGCCGAGGCGTTGACTCATTGGAAGGCTGAACAGGCGACGGGGCTGCCGTTGGCGGCGTTGTTCAATCTGCTGGACGAGAACGCCCAGGCCGATGGCTTTACGTTGATCGAGCACATCTTGAGTGGTCAGCTCAGCGGTGGCAGCGAACATTCCAAATTGATCCAGCGCCTGGATGGCAGCACGGTGTCGGTCACCCTGGTGGGGGCGCCGATCCGCAATGCCGGCAAGGTCAGTGGCACCGTGCTGGTGCTGCATGACATGACCCAGGAGCGCCAATACATTGCCAATCTGTCGTGGCAGGCAACCCATGATGCCTTGACCGGTCTGGCTAACCGCCGCGAGTTCGAATATCGCCTGGAACAGGCACTGCATAACCTGACGCGGCATTCGGGGCGTCATGCCCTGATGTTCCTCGATCTGGATCAGTTCAAGCTGGTCAACGACACCTGCGGCCACGCGGCGGGTGACGAGTTGCTGCGGCACATTTGCGCGTTGCTGCAATCGGGCTTGCGCGAGGGCGATACCCTGGCCCGCTTGGGCGGCGATGAGTTCGGCATTTTGCTGGAGAACTGTGCACCGGAGTCGGCGGAGAAAATCGCCGAGAGCCTGCGCCAGACCGTGCAAAACCTGCACTTCGTGTGGAAAGGCCGACCGTTCGTGACCACCGTGAGTATCGGGCTGGTGTATGTCACTCAGAACCCGACCACCCTCGAAGCCTCGCTGCGCGCGGCCGACATGGCGTGCTACATGGCCAAGGAAAAGGGCCGCAACCGGGTCCAGGTCTATCACGCCGACGACTCGGAACTGTCACTGCGTTTCGGCGAGATGGCGTGGGTGCAGCGCTTGCACATCGCGCTGGAGGAAGATCGCTTTTGTCTGTATTCCCAGGAAATCGCGCCCCTGGGTCATGTCGAGAAGGGCGGCGGGCATATCGAAATCCTGTTGCGCCTGCATGACGAAGCCGGGCGCATGATTCTGCCTGACAGCTTTATCCCGGCGGCAGAACGTTATGGCTTGATGACGTCGCTTGATCGCTGGGTTGTCGAAAATGTGTTCAAGATCATCGCCCAATGCATCGCCGAAAAGCGCAAGGGACCGCTGGCCATGTGTGCGATTAATCTGTCAGGCACAACCATCGGCGATGAGGCGTTTCTGGACTTTTTGCGGGAAAAGTTCGTTACATACGCGATACCGCCAGAAATGATTTGTTTTGAAATTACCGAAACCAGCGCCATTTCAAATCTCGGAAGTGCAATCAGGTTTATCAATGAACTCAAAGGCTTAGGCTGCCATTTTTCGCTGGATGATTTTTGTGCCGGAATGTCCTCGTTCGCCTACCTGAAACATTTGCCTGTAGACTTCCTGAAGATCGACGGGAGTTTCGTAAAGGATATGCTGGACGACCCGATTAACCGCGCCATGGTCGAAGTGATCAATCACATCGGCCATGTCATGGGTAAACGTACGATTGCCGAGTTTGTAGAAACACCCCAGATCGAGCAGGCATTGCTGGAGATCGGGGTCGATTACGCTCAAGGGTATGTCATCGAACGCCCGCATCTGTTTACCTGCGACAGTTTACAAAGTCGTCCTGCCAGGCCTCAGCCCTTGTTATTCAAGGCGCCTGGCACGTTCCGTTGAAATCTCTTGCTGATCCTTACAATCACAATCAAAAGGAGCTCGACAGTGATCGACACATTCAACCGAACCGGACCACTCATGGAAGCTGCAAGTTATCCCGCCTGGGCTCAGCGCCTGATCCAGGATTGCAGCGAGAGCAAGCGCCGGGTTGTCGAACACGAACTGTATCAGCGTATGCGTGATAACAAACTCAGCGCAAAAACCATGCGTCAGTACCTGATTGGTGGCTGGCCGGTTGTCGAACAGTTCGCGTTGTATATGGCACAAAACCTGACCAAGACCCGCTTTGCCCGCCATCCCGGCGAGGACATGGCGCGCCGCTGGCTGATGCGCAACATTCGTGTCGAATTGAACCACGCCGACTACTGGGTGAACTGGAGCCGTGCACACGGCGTCAGCCTGGACGATCTGCAAGCGCAACACGTTGCCCCTGAACTGCACGCCTTGAGCCACTGGTGCTGGCACACCAGTTCGGCGGATTCGCTGATCGTGGCGATTGCCGCGACCAACTACGCCATTGAAGGCGCGACCGGCGAGTGGTCGGCACTGGTGTGTTCCACTGGCGTTTATGCGGCCGCTTTCCCGGAAGAAGACCGCAAGCGGGCCATGAAGTGGTTGAAGATGCATGCCCAGTATGACGATGCCCATCCGTGGGAAGCGCTGGAAATCATCTGCACGCTGGCAGGCATGAACCCGAGTAAGGCGCTGCAAACGGAATTGCGCCAAGCAGTCTGCAAGAGCTACGACTACATGTTCCTGTTCTTGGAGCGCTGCATGCAACTGGAACACGGCGAACGAGCGCCGGTAGCCCGTGAGCGCAAGGAACTGGCGGAAAGCTGATCTGAAGATCACGCAATAAAACTGTGGGAGCGGGCTTGCTCGCGAAAGCGGACTATCAATCAACATCATCGTTGAAGGGTAGAACGCCTTCGCGAGCAAGCCCGCTCCCACATTTGTTTTGTAGTGTTGGTGGGGGTCAGCCCGCCATCGCCAACCGGTTGCGCCCTTCGCGCTTGGCCACATACAACGCGCTATCCGCCCGGCGCAACAGGCTCTCGGCAGACTCGCCCGGCAACAGGGTCGAGCAGCCCAGGCTGACCGTCAGGCCGATCGATTGGCCGTCGGCCGAATATTCCGCGGTCTGCGTCGCGAAACGCAGGCGTTCACCGACCATGGCCGCGGCTTCGCGGCTGGTGTTGGACAGCAGGATCAGAAACTCTTCGCCACCAAACCGGAACACCATGTCGACGTTGCGCAACTGGTTTTTGATCGAGGCGGCAACCGCCTTGAGCACATCATCGCCGGCGCTGTGGCCATGATTGTCGTTGATGTGTTTGAAATGGTCGATGTCCAGCATCAGCAACGACAAGGGTTGCAGGTGCCGACGCGACATGTCGATTTCCCGTTGCAGGGTCTGATCCATGGCGATGCGGTTGCCCGTGTTCGTCAGCGGGTCGCGCAAGGCGCTTTGCGTGGCGGCGCGGTAAAGCAGGGCATTGCGCATCGGATACAGCAACGCTGACAGCAGCGACTCAAGGTTGCCCTGTTCCTGTTCGCTGAAGCGCAGATTGCGGCGGAACACCAATTCACCCAGATGCTCGCCTTCGTGGCTGAGGCTGTAGCTGATCGAATGACGGCCGCGCAGGCCGAGTTCCAGGCGCAAATCACTGGACGTGTGTTCGTAGCTCAAGGCATCGAGCGGGACAAGTTTCTGAATTTCACGGAAGAAGAGGCCGAGAATGCGTTGCGGCTCAAGGCTGGTTTGCAGTTGCAGGCTCAGCTGCTGACGCAACTGCGCGAGACTGATGGGCCTCTCCAGAAGGGCGGGCTGATGACCAAAGCCCAGGCGTTGCAATTTGGCACTATCAAAGTCAATTGCGTTGTACTGGGAAGGTGATTTCATATGGCATGCGCCCCTAAGCAGTAAGGCTGTCTTACAAGCTGGGTGAGAGCGGCTTTGGGCTGCGCGTCATACTGGTCCGTCAGTCCCGTAGGACATTTCGTACAAGTCTAATCTGCTTTTCGGAAGATTAGTAACCATCGACTCGAGCGCTGCACCCTCTGCTTTCACACGGCGTGTCTGAGCAGATGTAGAGCGAAAGTCGTGCCATCGGTTCAATTGGATAAAAAAACCGTTCCAAATCAACCTTGTGGATATGTTGGGACGAAATGGCAGCGAATTCGATGTCATTTGTTTGACTTGAACCGCTGTAGTTACAACGTTTTTTGAATGCCGCGACGGGAATTCGTCACGGCACAAAAGCGACGCGCGGCGTTACTGAGCGTTGAACGCCTGGCCGTTGATGCCAGTGCTGTCCGGCCCCATCAGGTAGAGGTAGACCGGCATGATCTCCTCGGGCGTCGGGTTGTTCAGCGGGTTTTCACCCGGGTACGCCTGGGCGCGCATGCTGGTGCGGGTGGCACCGGGGTTGATGCTGTTGGAGCGCACGGGGGCAACGGTGTCGACTTCGTCGGCGAGGGTTTGCATCAAGCCTTCGGTGGCGAACTTGGAGACACCGTATGCGCCCCAATACGCACGACCCTTGCGACCGACGCTGCTGGAAGTGAACACCACCGAGGCGTCCTGAGACAGCTTGAGCAGCGGCAGCAAGGTGCTGGTGAGCATGAACATGGCGTTGACGTTGACGTGCATGACGCGCATGAAGTTCTCGCCGGACAGCTGTTCGATCGGCGTGCGTGGGCCAATGATCGATGCGTTGTGCAGCAAGCCGTCGAGGTGGCCGAATTCGCTTTCGATCATCGCCGCCAGCTCATCGTATTGATGGGGCAGGGCGGTTTCCAGGTTGAACGGGATCACCGCCGGTTGCGGATGGCCGGCGGCTTCGATTTCGTCGTAGACCTGAGTCAGGTTGGCTTCGGTCTTGCCCAGCAACAACACCGTGGCACCGTGCGCCGCGTAGGTTTTCGCCGCGGCAGCGCCGATGCCTCGACCAGCGCCGGTGACCAGGATGACCCGGTCCTTGAGCAATTCAGGGCGGGCGGAATAATCAAACATAAAAAACCTCACAAAACAGAAGACACATCGCGGCGCGGCCATCGCGGGCTTGCCCGCGAAGGCGTCAGCATTCACGCCACATTCCCGGAATCCGCAATCGGCACTCAGCAGCTGCAAAGAGCGCTGTCGAGCACCTTGCGCAACTCCAGCGGATGATCGACCACCACATCCGCGCCCCAGTGCCGAGGGTTGTCGTCCGGGTGAATGTAGCCAAAGGTCACGGCGGCGGTCTTGGTGCCGGCATCGCGCCCCGACTCGATATCGCGCAAGTCATCACCTACGAACAACACGCTGGCCGGATCGAGATTGAGCATCTTGCACGCCAGAATCAATGGCTCCGGGTCCGGTTTGCTGTTCTTCACATGATCCGGGCAGATCAATAGTGCCGAGCGCTCGGCCAGCCCAAGTTGCTGCATGATCGGCTCGGCGAAGCGCAGCGGCTTGTTGGTAACCACGCCCCAGATCAGGTTGGCTTTCTCGATGTCGGCCAACAGTTCGCTCATGCCGTCGAAGAGTTTGCTGTGAACCGCACAACCCACCAGGTAGCGCTCCAGGAACTCCAGGCGCAGCTCCTCGAAGCCCGGCGATTCCGGGTCCATGGAGAAGGTCACGGCGACCATCGCCTTGGCGCCGCCGGAAATCTCGTCGCGAATGTGCTTGTCGTTGATCGGCGGCAAGCCACGATCGGCGCGCATGGCCTGACAAATCGCAATGAAGTCCGGCGCGGTGTCGAGCAGGGTGCCGTCCATGTCGAAAAGGACTGCTCTGATACGCATCGGCTTACTCCTCGCGCAGGGTCTGGATCATGTAGTTGACGTCGACATCGGACGCCAGTTTGTAATGCTTGGTCAGCGGGTTGTAGGTCAGGCCGATGATGTCCTTGACGGTCAGGCCGGCCATGCGGCTCCAGGCCCCCAGCTCGGAAGGACGGATGAATTTCTTGAAGTCGTGGGTGCCGCGCGGCAGCAGCTTCATGATGTATTCGGCGCCGACGATGGCGAACAGGTACGCCTTCGGATTGCGGTTGATGGTCGAGAAGAACACCTGGCCGCCGGGCTTGACCATGCGGAAGCAGGCGCGGATCACCGAGGACGGATCCGGCACGTGTTCCAGCATTTCCAGGCAAGTGACCACGTCGAACTGCTCGGGCATTTCCTCGGCCAGGGCTTCGGCGGTGATCTGCCGGTATTCGACGCTCACGCCCGATTCCAGCTGATGCAATTGCGCAACCGCCAGCGGCGCTTCGCCCATGTCGATGCCCATGACGGTCGCGCCACGCTGGGCCATGGCTTCGCTGAGGATGCCGCCGCCGCAGCCGACGTCGAGGACTTTCTTGCCGGCCAGACTGACCCGTTCGTCAATCCAGTTGACCCGCAGCGGGTTGATGTCGTGCAGCGGTTTGAACTCGCTTTCGCGGTCCCACCAGCGATGGGCCAGGGCTTCGAATTTGGCGATTTCGGCGTAGTCGACGTTGCTCATGGTTTAAGTCCTCTAAAACTTGAAAAATCCTGTTGCCCCGGCGTTAGGTCCGGGGTGCTTACAATTCGGTATGACCGCTGATGCGCTGGCCCCAGGCCTTGGCGGTGGCGCAGAGCTGTTCTTCATCCAGGCGGGTCAGGCGACGGTCGTCGAGCAGTTGCTTGCCGGCGACCCAAAGGTGCTTCACGCAATCCCGGCCTGTGGCGTATATAAGCTGCGAAACCGGGTCGTAGATCGGTTGCTGCGCCAGCCCCGAGAGGTCGAACGCGACGATGTCGGCCGCTTTGCCGACTTCCAGCGAGCCGACTTCAGCTTCGATGCCCAGTGCCCGGGCGCCGTTGAGCGTGGCCATGCGCAGGGCGCTGTGGGCGTTCAGTGCGGTGGCCGAGCCGGCGACGGCTTTGGCCAGCAGGGCGGCGGTGCGGGTTTCGCCGAGCAGGTCGAGGTCATTGTTGCTGGCGGCGCCGTCGGTACCGACGGCCACATTGACGCCCGCTTGCCACAAACGCTCCACGGGGCAGAAACCGCTGGCCAGCTTCAGGTTCGACTCCGGGCAATGAATCACATTGGTGTTACTTTCTACCAGCAGCGCCAGGTCTTCATCGCTGATCTGCGTCATGTGCACGGCCTGAAAGCGCGGCCCCAGCAAGCCCAGGCGCCCGAGGCGGGCCAAGGGGCGCTCGCCACGCTGTTCGACCGATTGCTGCACTTCGAAAGCGGTTTCATGCACGTGCATGTGAATCGAGGCGTCCAGTTCTTCGGCGATTACCCGGATTTTCTCGAGGTTTTCGTCGCTCACGGTGTAGGGTGCGTGAGGGCCGAAGGTGATTTTGATGCGCTCGTGGTGCTTGAGATCGCCGAACAATTCGACGCCCTGACGAATGGCGTCGTCCGCCGTGCTGGCGCCCGGTATCGGGAAATCGAGGATCGGAATGGCGATTTGCCCGCGGATGCCGCTGTTATGGACGCACTCGCTGGCAACCTTCGGGAAGAAATACATGTCAGAGAAGCAGGTGATGCCACCTTTGATCTGCTCGGCGATGGCAAGGTCGGTGCCATCGCGTACAAAGGCTTCGTCGACCCACTTGGCTTCGGCCGGCCAGATGTGGTTTTCCAGCCAGGTCATCAGCGGCAGATCATCGGCCAGGCCGCGGAACAGCGTCATCGCCGCATGCCCGTGGGCATTGATCAGGCCGGGGCTGAGCAGCATGTCCGGCAGTTCGCGAACTTCAGTTGCGTTAAGCTTCAGTGCAGCCGCACGCGGGCCGATAAAAACGATGCGCCCGTCACGGATGCCGAGGGCGTGCTCCTTGAGGACAACGCCAGCAGGTTCGACGGGTACCAGCCAGGTCGGCAGCAACAGCAGGTCGAGCGCAGCAGCAGTGTTCGGCATCGAAGGTCGGTTCCAGTGCTTTTGTAAAGGATGGCGAAGTATACCCGAGCGTCTTCGCGGGGGGATCGCTATAATCGGCGGCTTTTGTTCATGAGTGCGGGGTGAGGGATGCGCGATCGACTGTTGGCTGCGGAGAAAGTGAAGGCCATCGATTGGCGTGATGGCGCCCTGTACCTGCTGGATCAGCGTATTTTGCCGTTCGAAGAAACCTGGATCGCCTACACCAGTGCCGCTGGCGTGGCTGAAGCCATTCGTTCGATGGTCGTGCGCGGCGCGCCGGCCATTGGCATCACTGCCGCCTATGGCGTGGTGCTGGCTGCTCGCGCCCGGTTTGCTCAGGGCGGTGAATGGCAAGCGGCGCTGGAAGAGGATTTCGCGCTGCTGGCCGACTCCCGTCCGACTGCGGTCAACCTGTTCTGGGCCCTGGGTCGCATGCGCGACCGGCTGGAGCGCCTGAAGCATCATGCCGATCCGCTGGCGGTGCTGGAAGCCGAAGCCATCGCCATTCATGAAAGTGATCGCGAAGCCAATCTGACCATGGCGCAACTGGGCGTTGACCTGATCCGCAAGCACCAGGGCAATGCCCAGGCGATCCTGACTCACTGCAACACCGGCGCACTGGCCACCGGCGGCTTCGGCACGGCGCTGGGGGTGATTCGCGGGGCGTTCATCGAGGGCATGGTCGAGCGCGTGTATGCCGATGAAACCCGTCCATGGCTGCAAGGCTCGCGACTGACTGCGTGGGAGCTGGCCAACGAGGGCATTCCCGTGACCGTCAATGCCGACTCCGCCGCGGCGCACATCATGAAAACCAAAGGCGTGACCTGGGTGATCGTGGGTGCCGACCGGATCACCGCCAATGGTGACGTGGCCAACAAGATCGGTACTTATCAGCTGGCGGTGAACGCCATGCACCACGGTGTGCGCTTCATGGTGGTGGCGCCGAGCTCGACCATCGACATGAACCTGGCCAGTGGCGACGACATTCCCCTCGAAGAGCGTGATGGTCGCGAATTGCTGGAAGTCGGCGGCAAGCGGCTCGGTGCCGACGTTGACGCGTTCAATCCGGTGTTCGACGTGACCCCGGCGGACTTGATCGATGCGATTGTCACTGAAAAAGGCATCGTCGAGCGTCCGGATACGGCGAAAATGGCGCTATTGATGTGCCGTAAGCGGTTGCATTGAGAGCGTCCGGCGCCTTGTGAATCGCCATCGCCAGCAGGCTGGCTCCCACAGGTTTTGTGACCGACACCGATCCTGTGGGAGCCAGCCTGCTGGCGATGAGGCCCTCAAAGTCAATAAACATCCGTAATTCAGCGGCCAATTCTGCATTCGGAGCGGCTCTAAGCCTCTCTCGTCCGCTTTCAGCCTGTCACCGGTCAACTAACTATGCTCCATGCGCATCAGGGGGATAGGTGCGTGGCGGCTCTTGTGATAACATCCGGCGTTTTCCGAGGCAGTCCCGCGGGGTTGTCTTTACTGCGCAGATCCATGGCATAACTCGTTGATTTGTCGTAAGTCGGTGCATGGCACTCAGCCTGCGTCGGCGAGCTTCGTTCGTCCCATATGGATGTGACGAAGTTTCACCAGAAAAAGGAATCAGGCTTCTCATGGGCGAACTGGCCAAAGAAATCCTCCCGGTCAATATCGAAGACGAGCTGAAGCAGTCCTACCTCGACTACGCGATGAGCGTAATTGTCGGGCGGGCACTGCCGGATGCGCGCGATGGCTTGAAGCCCGTGCACCGGCGTGTGCTGTTCGCGATGAGCGAGCTGGGCAACGACTTCAACAAGCCGTACAAGAAATCTGCCCGTGTTGTCGGTGACGTGATCGGTAAGTATCACCCTCACGGTGATACCGCGGTGTACGACACCATCGTTCGGATGGCGCAGCCATTCTCCCTGCGCTACCTGCTGGTAGACGGTCAGGGCAACTTCGGTTCGGTGGACGGCGACAACGCCGCGGCCATGCGATACACCGAAGTGCGCATGACCAAGCTGGCGCACGAGCTGCTGGCTGACCTGCACAAAGAAACCGTGGACTGGGTGCCGAACTACGACGGCACCGAAATGATCCCGGCGGTCATGCCGACCCGTATTCCCAACCTGCTGGTCAACGGCTCCAGCGGTATCGCCGTGGGCATGGCGACCAACATTCCGCCGCACAACCTCGGTGAAGTCATCGATGGTTGCCTGGCCCTCATCGACAACCCTGAGTTGACCATCGATGAGCTGATGCAATACATCCCAGGTCCGGACTTCCCGACCGCCGCGATCATCAACGGTCGCGCCGGCATCATCGAAGCCTACCGTACCGGTCGCGGGCGCATTTACATGCGTGCCCGCTCGATGATCGAGGACATCGACAAAGTCGGTGGCCGCCAGCAGATCGTCATCACCGAACTCCCTTACCAGCTGAACAAGGCCCGTCTGATCGAGAAGATCGCCGAGCTGGTGAAAGAGAAGAAGCTCGAAGGCATCACCGAACTGCGCGACGAGTCCGACAAGGACGGTATGCGCGTCGTGATCGAACTGCGTCGCGGCGAAGTGCCTGAGGTGATCCTCAACAACCTCTACGCCCAGACCCAGCTGCAAGCGGTGTTCGGTATCAACATCGTCGCGCTGATCGACGGCCGTCCGCGGATCCTGAACCTCAAGGACCTGCTGGAAGCCTTCGTTCGTCACCGTCGCGAAGTCGTTACCCGTCGTACCGTGTTCGAACTGCGCAAGGCGCGCGAACGGGGTCACATCCTCGAAGGTCAAGCGGTTGCCCTGTCGAACATCGACCCGGTCATCGCCCTGATCAAGGCGTCGCCAACGCCGTCGGAAGCCAAGGAAGCGCTGATCAAGACTGCGTGGGAATCCAGCGCTGTAGTCGCGATGGTTGAACGCGCCGGTGCCGACTCGTGCCGTCCGGAAACCCTCGACCCGCAATACGGCCTGCGTGAAGGCAAGTACTTCCTGTCCCCGGAACAGGCGCAAGCCATCCTGGAACTGCGTTTGCACCGCCTGACCGGTCTGGAACACGAGAAGCTGCTGGCCGAGTATCAAGAGATCCTCAACCAGATCGGCGAGCTGATCCGCATCCTCAGCAGCGCCACGCGCCTGATGGAAGTGATCCGCGAAGAGCTGGAAGTGATCCGCGCCGAATACGGCGACGTGCGCCGCACCGAGATTCTCGATGCCCGTCTCGACCTGACCCTGGGTGACATGATCCCGGAAGAAGAGCGCGTCGTGACCATCTCCCACGGTGGCTACGCCAAGACCCAGCCATTGGCTGCGTACCAGGCTCAGCGTCGTGGCGGTAAAGGCAAATCGGCTACCGGCGTCAAGGATGAGGACTACATCGCTCACCTGCTGGTCGCCAACAGCCACACCACGCTCTTGCTGTTCTCCAGCAAAGGCAAAGTGTACTGGCTGAAAACCTATGAAATCCCGGAAGCCTCCCGCGCTGCCCGTGGTCGTCCGTTGGTCAACCTGCTGCCGCTGGACAGTGATGAATACATCACCACCATGCTGCCGGTCGATGAATACACCGAAGGTCACTTCATCTTCATGGCCACTGCCAAAGGCACCGTGAAGAAGACCCCGCTGGAATCCTTCAGCCGTCAACGCAGCGTCGGCCTGATCGCGCTGGAGCTGGACGAAGGCGACGTACTGATTTCCGCGGCCATTACCGATGGCGAGCGCGAAGTCATGCTGTTCTCCGACGGCGGCAAAGTAACCCGCTTCAAGGAAACCGACGTTCGCGCCATGGGCCGTACTGCTCGTGGTGTTCGCGGCATGCGTCTGCCGGAAGGTCAGAAGCTGATTTCCATGCTGATCCCGGAAGAAGGCAGCCAGATCCTCACCGCTTCGGCCCGTGGTTTCGGCAAGCGCACGGCGATCACCGAGTTCCCTGAGTACAAGCGTGGCGGCCAGGGCGTTATCGCCATGGTCAGCAACGACCGTAACGGTCGTCTGGTCGGCGCGGTCCAGGTGCTCGACGGCGAGGAAATCATGCTGATTTCCGACCAGGGCACGCTGGTTCGTACCCGTGTCGACGAAGTCTCCAGCCTGGGTCGTAACACCCAGGGCGTGACCCTGATCAAACTCGCCAGCGATGAAACGCTGGTCGGTCTGGAGCGGGTTCAGGAGCCGTCGGAAGTCGAGAGCGAAGAGCTCGAAGGTGAAGAGCTCGAGGGCGAAGAGGGTGCAGTGTTCGACGGTGAGGTCGTGATCGACGACGTGGCCGAAGACCAGCAACTCGACGCCGCCGCCGACGAAGAACCACAGGAGTAAGCGGGCAAACAGGGGGCGGATGAAAATTCGCCCCCTTGTTGTTTGTCTGTAATGAAATTTCGACGCCCATGGAGATCGAGTGTGGGAGCGGGCTTGCTCGCGAAGACGGACTGACATTCAACATCGATGTCGCCTGTTAAACCGCTTTCGCGAGCAAGCCCGCTCCCACATTGGATCTGCGTCGACTGATATGTTTGCGTGACCCACCAAATCAGAGCGAGATTGGATGTGAGCAAGAGAGCCTTTAACTTCTGTGCCGGTCCTGCGGCACTTCCCGAAGCTGTCCTGCAGCGCGCCCAGGGTGAACTCCTTGATTGGCACGGCAAGGGCTTGTCAGTCATGGAAATGAGCCATCGCAGTGATGAGTTCGTGTCCATCGCCACCAAGGCCGAACAGGATCTGCGTGATCTGCTGAATATCCCCTCGAACTATAAAGTGCTGTTTCTGCAAGGTGGCGCGAGCCAGCAATTTGCTCAGATTCCTCTGAACCTGTTGCCGGAAAACGCTACCGCCGACTATATCGACACCGGTATCTGGTCGCAGAAGGCCATCGAAGAAGCTTCGCGCTACGGCAACGTCAATGTGGCCGCTACCGCCAAGCCTTACGACTATTTCGCTATTCCGGGTCAGAACGAATGGACGCTGTCGAAAGACGCGGCCTACGTTCACTACGCACCGAACGAAACCATTGGCGGCCTGGAATTCAACTGGGTTCCGGAAACCGGTGATGTTCCGTTGGTGGCCGACATGTCCTCGGACATCCTCTCGCGCCCGATCGATGTCTCGCGCTTCGGCATGATCTACGCCGGCGCCCAGAAAAACATCGGCCCGAGCGGCGTCGTGGTCAACATCGTTCGCGAAGACCTGCTGGGTCACGCCCGTTCCCTGTGCCCGACCATGCTCAACTACAAGGTCGCGGCCGATAACGGCTCGATGTACAACACTCCGCCGACGCTGGCCTGGTACCTCTCGGGTCTGGTATTCGAGTGGCTGAAGGAGCAGGGTGGTGTTGAAGCCATCGGCAAGCTTAATGAAGTGAAACAGCGCACGCTGTACGACTTCATCGACGCCAGCGGCCTGTACAGCAACCCGATCAACAAGTCGGACCGCTCGTGGATGAACGTGCCATTCCGTCTGGCTGACGACCGTCTCGACAAGCCGTTCCTGGTCGGTGCCGAAGAACGTGGCCTGTTGAACCTCAAAGGTCACCGTTCCGTGGGTGGCATGCGTGCCTCCATCTATAACGCCGTCGATATCGTTGCGGTCAACGCACTGGTTTCGTACATGGCAGAGTTCGAGAAGGAACACGGCTAATGTCTGAGCAAGAACTCAAGGCACTGCGCCTGCGCATTGATGCCCTGGACGAGAAAGTCCTGGAGCTGATCAGTGAGCGCGCACGCTGCGCCCAGGAAGTTGCGCGAGTAAAGATGGCCTCGCTGGCCGAAGGCGAAGTGCCGGTGTTCTATCGTCCTGAGCGCGAAGCTCAGGTGCTCAAGCGCGTGATGGAGCGTAACCAGGGGCCGCTGGGCAACGAAGAGATGGCGCGGCTGTTCCGCGAAATCATGTCCTCGTGCCTGGCCCTCGAGCAGCCGCTGAAAGTGGCTTACCTCGGCCCTGAAGGCACCTTCACTCAGGCGGCGGCCATGAAGCATTTCGGCCACGCCGTGATCAGCAAGCCGATGGCAGCGATTGACGAAGTGTTCCGCGAAGTGGCGGCCGGTGCGGTGAACTTTGGCGTGGTCCCGGTGGAAAACTCCACCGAAGGTGCGGTCAACCACACCCTCGACAGCTTCCTCGAACACGACATGGTCATCTGTGGCGAAGTCGAGTTGCGCATTCACCATCACCTGTTGGTCGGCGAAAACACCAAGACCGACAGCATCAGCCGTATCTATTCTCACGCCCAGTCCCTGGCCCAGTGCCGCAAGTGGCTGGACGCGCATTACCCGAATGTCGAGCGCGTGGCGGTGTCCAGCAACGCCGAAGCGGCGAAGCGGGTCAAGGGTGAGTGGAACTCGGCGGCGATTGCCGGCGACATGGCCGCAGGCTTGTACGGGCTGACCCGTCTGGCCGAGAAAATCGAGGATCGCCCGGATAACTCCACGCGATTCCTGATGATCGGCAGCCAGGAAGTGCCGCCGACCGGCGACGACAAGACCTCGATCATCGTCTCCATGAGCAACAAGCCCGGCGCGCTTCACGAGTTGCTGGTGCCGTTCCACGACAACGGCATCGATCTGACACGGATCGAGACCCGTCCGTCGCGTAGCGGTAAATGGACCTACGTGTTCTTCATCGACTTCGTCGGCCACCACCGCGATCCGCTGGTAAAAGGTGTGCTGGAAAAGATCAGTCAGGAAGCAGTAGCACTCAAAGTGCTGGGTTCCTACCCGAAAGCAGTTCTCTAAGGGGTAGCAAATGAGTGGTGACTTCCTCGCTCTGGCACAGCCGGGCGTGCAACAACTTTCGCCTTATGTTCCGGGCAAACCCGTGGACGAACTGGCGCGCGAGCTGGGCATCGATCCAGCCAACATTATCAAGCTGGCGAGCAACGAAAACCCGTTGGGCGCCAGCCCCAAGGCACTGGCGGCCATTCGCGATGCAGTAGCCGAGCTGACCCGTTACCCGGACGGCAATGGTTTTGCGCTGAAAAGCCTGCTGGCCGAGCAGTGCCGCGTCGAACTGAATCAGGTGACGCTGGGCAACGGTTCCAATGACATTCTGGAGTTGGTCGCGCGTGCCTATCTGGCACCGGGCCTGAACGCGGTATTCAGTGAGCATGCGTTCGCGGTCTATCCGATCGTGACCCAGGCCGTTGGTGCCCAGGCGAAAGTGATCCCGGCCAAAGACTATGGTCATGATCTGCCGGCCATGCTGGCCGCGATCGACGCCGACACCCGCGTGGTGTTCATTGCCAACCCGAACAACCCGACCGGCACCTGGTTCGACGCCGAGGCCCTGGACGAATTCCTCCAGGACGTGCCAGAGCACGTGTTGGTGGTGCTGGACGAGGCCTACATCGAATACGCCGAAGGCAGCGACTTGCCGGATGGCCTCGACTATCTCGCGGCGTACCCGAACCTGCTGGTTTCGCGCACCTTCTCCAAGGCCTATGGCCTGGCGGCGTTACGGGTCGGTTACGGTTTGTCCACCGCCGTGGTCGCCGATGTGCTGAACCGTGTACGCCAGCCGTTCAACGTCAACAGCCTGGCCCTGGCCGCGGCTTGCGCTGCGCTTCAGGACGCCGAGTACCTGGCAGAAAGTCGCCGCCTGAACGAGTCCGGCATGCAGCAACTGCAAGCGGGTTTCCGTGAACTTGGGCTGAGCTGGATTCCATCCAAAGGCAACTTTATCTGCGTCGACGTCGGTCGTGTTGCCATGCCGGTTTTCCAGGGCTTGCTGCGCGAAGGCGTGATCGTGCGTCCGGTGGCCAACTACGGCCTGCCGAACCACCTGCGCATCACCATCGGTCTGCCGGCGGAAAACAGTCGCTTCCTCGAGGCGCTGACCAAGGTTCTGGCTCGTGGTTGATGTCACTGCACTGCAATCTGCTGCACCTATGATCGGTCGCCTGGTGGTGGTCGGCCTGGGGTTGATCGGCGGTTCGTTTGCCAAGGGTTTGCGTGAGAGCGGCCTGTGCCGCGAAGTGGTCGGGGTCGACCTCGATCCGCAGTCACGCAAGCTGGCGGTTGAGCTGGGTGTGGTGGATCGCTGCGAAGAAGACCTGGCCGTTGCGTGCCAGGGCGCCGACGTGATTCAGTTGGCCGTGCCGATCCTGGCCATGGAAAAAATGCTGGCTCGCTTGGCCGGCATGGACCTGGGGCAAGCGATTCTGACCGACGTCGGCAGCGCCAAGGGCAATGTCGTGCGCGCGGCAACCGAAGCGTTTGGCGGCATGCCGTCGCGGTTCGTGCCGGGGCATCCGATTGCCGGTTCCGAGCAGAGCGGGGTGGAAGCTTCCAACGCCGAACTGTTCCGTCGCCATAAAGTGATTCTGACGCCGCTGGATCAAACCGATCCGGCAGCCCTGGCCGTGGTCGATCGGTTGTGGCGCGAATTGGGCGCCGATGTCGAGCACATGCAGGTCGAGCGTCACGACGAAGTGCTGGCGGCGACCAGCCATTTACCGCACTTGCTGGCCTTCGGTTTGGTCGATTCGTTGGCCAAGCGCAATGAAAATCTTGAGATCTTCCGTTACGCTGCGGGCGGTTTCCGCGATTTCACAAGAATCGCCGGAAGCGACCCGGTGATGTGGCACGACATCTTCCTCGCCAACCGCGAAGCTGTCCTGCGCACACTCGATACATTTCGCAGCGACCTCGACGCCTTGCGCGACGCGGTCGATGCAGGGGATGGGCACCAATTGTTGGGCGTATTCACTCGCGCCCGGGTTGCCCGCGAACATTTCAGTAAAATCCTGGCCCGCCGGGCTTATGTGGACGCTATGAACTCCAACGACCTGATTTTCCTGGCACAACCTGGTGGCCGCCTGACTGGGCGGATTCGTGTACCGGGCGATAAATCGATTTCCCACCGTTCGATCATGCTGGGCTCCCTGGCCGAAGGCGTCACCGAAGTCGAAGGTTTCCTCGAGGGCGAAGATGCCCTGGCGACGCTGCAAGCTTTCCGTGACATGGGCGTCGTGATCGAAGGTCCGCACCATGGTCGCGTGACCATTCACGGCGTCGGCCTGCATGGCCTGAAGCCAGCGCCGGGCCCGATCTACCTGGGCAACTCCGGCACCTCGATGCGCCTGCTGTCTGGCCTGTTGGCTGCGCAGAACTTCGACAGCACCCTGACGGGCGACGCCTCGCTGTCCAAGCGTCCAATGAATCGCGTGGCCAATCCGCTGCGTGAAATGGGTGCTGTGATCGAGACCGCCGCTGAAGGTCGTCCACCGATGACCATTCGGGGTGGCAACAAACTCAAAGGCCTGACCTACACCATGCCGATGGCCAGTGCCCAGGTTAAGTCCTGCCTGCTGCTGGCGGGTCTGTATGCCGAAGGCAAGACCACCGTCACCGAACCTGCGCCGACCCGCGATCACACCGAGCGCATGCTGCGTGGCTTTGGCTACCCGGTGACCGTCAACGGCGCGACCGCGTCGGTCGAGTCCGGGCACAAGCTGACCGCGACCCACATTGAAGTGCCGGGCGACATCTCGTCGTCGGCCTTCTTCCTGGTGGCCGCTTCGATCGCCGAAGGCTCGGAACTGGTGCTTGAGCACGTTGGCATCAACCCGACCCGTACCGGTGTGATCGACATCCTGCGCCTGATGGGCGCTGACATCAGCCTGGAAAACCAGCGTGAAGTCGGCGGCGAACCGGTAGCGGACCTGCGCGTACGTGCGGCCAAACTCAAAGGTATCGAGATTCCGGAAGCGCTGGTTCCACTGGCCATCGACGAATTCCCGGTGCTTTTCGTGGCCGCTGCGTGTGCCGAAGGGCGCACCATCCTGCGCGGCGCTGAAGAACTGCGCGTGAAGGAATCGGATCGTATCCAGGTCATGGCCGATGGCTTGCTGGCGCTGGGCGTCAAATGCGAACCGACCCCGGACGGCATCATCATCGACGGCGGCCAGATCGGCGGCGGCGAAGTGCACGGCCACGGCGACCACCGGATTGCCATGGCCTTTAGCGTGGCTTCGCTGCGCGCCACGGCACCGATCCGCATCCATGATTGCGCCAACGTCGCGACGTCGTTCCCGAACTTCCTCGCGTTGTGCGCGCAGGTCGGTATCCGTGTTGCCCAAGAGGCTCAGTCGTGATTATCAAACCACCGGTCATTACCATCGACGGCCCAAGCGGGTCGGGCAAGGGCACTATTGCCGGGATTCTGGCCAAGCGTCTTGGCTGGTGCCTGCTGGATTCCGGTGCGTTGTACCGTCTGCTGGCGTTCGCGGCGCGTAACCACGGCGTCGATCTGACCAATGAAGAGTCGCTGAAGCTGTTGGCCGCTCATCTGGACGTGCAGTTCGTCGGCGCGACCGAAGGTCATCCGCAGCGAATCATCCTCGAAGGTGATGATGTCACCGACGATTTGCGTAACGAACAAGTGGGCGCCTGGGCTTCCCAAGTGGCCGCGTTGCCGGCGGTGCGCGACGCACTGCTGCAGCGCCAGCGGGCATTCCAGGAGCCGCCGGGCCTGGTGGCCGATGGTCGCGACATGGGCACGGTGGTTTTCCCGGACGCGCCGCTGAAGATATTCCTCACTGCCAGTGCCGAGGAGCGTGCGCGCCGTCGATACTTGCAGTTGAAGGGCAAAGTCGATGGTGTTAGTCTGTCGAGTCTGCTAGATGAGATACGTGCACGCGATGAGCGTGACACCCAGCGAGCGGTAGCCCCGCTCAAGCCGGCGGCTGACGCCATACAGCTGGATTCCACGGAATTATCCATCGACCAGGTGCTGGAACGCATCATGAGCGAGATCGCCATTCGCGATATCGCCGGGTGACCAAGAAACACCGTAGGGGACCAGTCATAGTCTTGCGGCGCTTCTTCTAATGAACATAACCCACGTCGTCTGGGACGTGGAGATGGGCGTATCCTTCGCCCTTATTCAACAGGAATTAAAATGAGCGAAAGCTTTGCGGAACTCTTTGAAGAAAGCCTAAAAACCCTGAACCTTCAGGCAGGCTCCATCATCACCGGTGTTATCGTTGATATCGATTACCAAGCTCGCTGGGTAACCGTTCACGCTGGCCTGAAGTCTGAAGCACTCATCCCGCTTGAGCAGTTCTACAACGATGCTGGCGAACTGACTATCAACGTCGGTGACGAAGTTCACGTTGCTCTGGACTCGGTTGAAGACGGCTTTGGTGAAACCAAGCTGTCCCGTGAAAAAGCCAAGCGCGCTGAATGCTGGATTGTTCTGGAAGCAGCCTTCGCAGCCGAAGAAGTGGTCAAGGGCGTTATCAACGGTAAGGTTAAAGGCGGCTTCACAGTCGACGTTAACGGCATCCGTGCGTTCCTGCCAGGTTCTCTGGTTGACGTCCGTCCAGTGCGCGACACCACGCACCTGGAAGGCAAAGAGCTGGAATTCAAGGTCATCAAGCTTGACCAGAAACGCAACAACGTTGTCGTTTCCCGTCGTAGCGTCCTCGAAGCCGAGAACTCCGCTGAGCGTGAAGCTCTGCTGGAATCCCTGCAGGAAGGCCAACAAGTCAAAGGTATCGTCAAGAACCTCACCGATTACGGCGCATTCGTCGATCTTGGTGGCGTCGATGGCCTGCTGCACATTACCGACATGGCTTGGAAGCGTATCAAGCATCCTTCCGAAATCGTCAACGTTGGCGACGAGATCGATGTCAAGGTTCTGAAGTACGATCGCGAACGCAATCGTGTTTCCCTGGGCCTCAAGCAACTGGGCGAAGATCCATGGGTTGCTATCAAAGCCCGTTACCCAGAAAGCACTCGCGTTACCGCTCGTGTTACCAACCTGACCGACTACGGCTGCTTCGCTGAGCTGGAAGAAGGCGTTGAAGGCCTGGTACACGTTTCCGAAATGGACTGGACCAACAAGAACATCCACCCTTCGAAAGTCGTACAAGTCGGCGACGAAGTGGAAGTTATGGTTCTGGACATCGACGAAGAGCGTCGTCGTATCTCCCTCGGCATCAAGCAGTGCAAATCTAACCCATGGGAAGATTTCTCTGGCCAGTTCAACAAGGGCGATAAAATCTCCGGCACCATCAAGTCGATCACCGATTTCGGTATCTTCATTGGTCTGGACGGCGGCATCGACGGTCTGGTTCACCTGTCCGACATCTCCTGGAACGAAGTGGGCGAAGAAGCCGTTCGCCGCTTCAAGAAGGGCGACGAGCTGGACACCGTTATCCTGTCGGTTGACCCAGAGCGCGAGCGCATCTCCCTGGGTATCAAGCAACTGGAAAGCGATCCGTTCTCCGAGTACGTTCAAGAGAACGACAAAGGCGCAATCGTTAAAGGCATCGTGAAAGAAGTTGACGCTAAAGGCGCCATCATCACTCTGGCCGACGATATCGAAGCGACTCTGAAAGCCTCCGAAATCAGCCGTGACCGCGTTGAAGACGCGCGCAACGTTCTGAAAGAAGGCGAAGAAGTAGAAGCCAAGATCATCAGCGTTGACCGTAAGAGCCGCGTAATCCAGCTCTCGATCAAGTCGAAAGACGTTGAAGACGAGAAAGAAGCTATCCAAAGCCTGCGCGACAAGCCAGCGACTTCGGAACCAGCTGCTGGTCCTACCACTCTGGGCGACCTGTTGCGTGCACAAATGGAAAAACAGAACTAAGTTCTGTCAGACCATAGAAAAAGGGCGACTTCGGTCGCCCTTTTTTGTGCCTGGAATTTGATGGGTTATTAATCGCGCCAGCCCTGTGACGGTATGCCGGTGAAACCAACAGGCGTTACAAGCTGTCTCTTTCTTTAATCGTATCAATCGTTTAATTGCAGCTAGTCTTTAGCCTGAAAGCGAACGATCGACGGCAGGTCGCACGGCCTAAGGAAATGAATGAACAAGCTCATCGTCGCAATAGCAGTACTGACATTGGCGGGGTGTACCACTAATGCCAAGACTCACGCGGTGCGTGGCGTCAGTGGCATAGAGGTCGATTGTTCGGGGCTGGGGTCGGGATGGGAAAGGTGTATCAAGCGAGCGGCAAAAGAGTGTAAGGGGGCAGGTTACAAGGTTGTGGCAAGGTCCGATGATGCCAAAGACGAGGATGAATTCCCCTTTGGCTTCAATCCGGCGGGGTATTACACGCGCACCATGTTAGTTATCTGTAGATGAGTGCGAAGGTCGGGTTCGGTGTTCTCGTGCTCTTGAATCGGGCGTCTCGTGGCTTGTAAAGATATGTCGGAACTCAGGCTGTTCAAATTCATCCGGGCGTGCTAAAACCTTTGAAGCGCTGATCTAGCTGCTTGAAAAAGAAGGGAAAAATATGACGAAGTCGGAGTTGATCGAACGAATTGTCACCCATCAAGGGCTGCTCTCATCCAAGGATGTGGAGCTGGCCATCAAGACCATGCTCGAACAAATGTCCCAATGTCTGGCCACCGGTGATCGCATCGAGATCCGTGGTTTTGGCAGTTTCTCACTGCACTATCGCGCACCGCGCGTAGGTCGCAATCCTAAAACCGGTCAGTCCGTCAGTCTCGATGGCAAGTTCGTGCCGCATTTCAAGCCAGGCAAGGAACTGCGCGATCGTGTGAACGAGGACGAGGAGGAAGGGCTTTGACGGCCGCCGCCATTCAAGGAGCCGCTCATGCGTAACCTCAAACGCGTATTGCTCGCGGTATTCGTCCTGTTGCTAGTGTTGGCGATCCTGGCGTTTGTCCTCGAGAACCAGCAATCGGTGTCGCTGCTGTTTCTTGGCTGGGCGGGCCCTCAGTTGCCGGTTTCGCTGATCATGGTGATTGCGCTGCTGATCGGAATGGTGATCGGGCCGATACTCGGCTGGTTTCTGGGGCGCACTTCCAGGGCTTCACGCAAGCGCCTTGTCTGATTGCGACACCGCCGGGGAGGAGCACTAAACTTTAAGCGCAGCTTGTCTATATCCATTAGTAAAACCGTCATTAAGCTGTAAAATGCTGCGCTTCTCCGATAGTGGCATATTCCCATATCAGTTCAGGCTGCTCCGTTAGAAGTCTCGGCTGGCTTGATGATTTTTGCCTTCATGGATCAGGCAGTGCGCGGTTTGGCAGCCCTGTCTGCAACTCAAGGGTATGGTTTCGCGTGAAAGTTCTAGTAACCGGTGGCGCCGGGTTTATTGGCTCGGCGGTCATTCGTCATATCATTTCCAACACCAATGACTCCGTCGTTAACGTCGATAAGCTGACGTATGCCGGCAACCTTGAGTCGCTGTCCCAGGTTAGCCAGAACTTGCGTTATGCCTTCCAGCATGTGGACATCTGCGATCGCGATCAGATCGATCGCATTCTGCGTGAACACCAGCCGGATGCGATCATGCACCTGGCCGCGGAGTCCCATGTCGATCGCTCGATCTCCGGCCCATCCGAGTTCATCCAGACCAACATCATCGGTACTTACACACTGCTGGAAGCTGCACGTCACTATTGGGCGGTGCTGGAAGACGCGCGCAAAGCCAACTTCCGCTTCCATCATATTTCAACTGATGAGGTGTACGGGGACCTCGAAAGCCCGGAAGACCTCTTCACCGAAACGACGCCCTATCAGCCAAGTTCGCCGTACTCCGCCAGCAAGGCCAGTTCCGATCACCTGGTTCGCGCCTGGAGTCGTACCTATGGTCTGCCGACGCTGGTGACCAACTGCTCGAACAACTATGGTCCTTGCCACTTTCCCGAGAAGCTGATCCCGCTGATTATTCTCAATGCACTGGAAGGCAAACCACTGCCCGTCTACGGTAAAGGCAATCAGGTTCGTGACTGGCTCTACGTCGAAGACCACGCCCGCGCTTTATACAAAGTGGTGACCGAAGGTGTAGTCGGCGAGACGTACAACATTGGCGGCCATAACGAAAAACAAAACATCGAAGTGGTGCAAACCCTCTGCGCGCTACTCGACGAACTGCGCCCAGACTCTCCTCATCGTCCACATGCCAGCCTGATCACCTATGTTCAGGATCGTCCGGGGCACGACCAGCGTTATGCCATCGACGCCAGCAAAATCCAGCGCGAACTGGGTTGGGTGCCGGAAGAAACCTTCGAGACGGGTATCCGCAAAACTGTCGAATGGTACCTCGATAATGCCGAGTGGGTTGCCCATGTGAAAAGCGGCAGCTACCAGCAATGGATCGATCAGAACTACGCGGACCGTTTGAGCAAGGCATGAAAATCCTGCTGCTGGGCAAGAACGGTCAAGTGGGTTGGGAGTTGCAACGTTCCCTTGCGCCGCTTGGCGAGTTGATTTCCCTGGATCGCCAGATGATCGATGGATTGTGCGGTGATCTGACTGATCTCGGCGGATTGCGCGCTACGATTCGCCACATCAATCCCGATGTCATCGTTAACGCTGCTGCCTACACTGCCGTCGATAAAGCTGAGTCCGAAAGGGCGCTGGCCGATCTTGTGAACGGCCGGGCAAGCGGAGTCATGGCCGAAGAAGCTGCGTCACTGGGCGCTTGGCTGGTTCATTATTCGACTGATTACGTCTTCAGCGGCTTGGGCTCGACGCCATGGCGAGAGTCAGATCCGGTCGCCCCAGTGAATCACTACGGGGCCAGCAAACTGGCCGGTGAGCAGGCAATTATCGCGTCAGGCTGCAAGCATCTGATCTTCCGAACCAGTTGGGTCTACAGCGTCCGTGGCAATAACTTCGCCAAGACCATGCTGCGTTTGGCCAGGAATCAAGCAACTCTCCAAATCATCGCCGATCAGATTGGCGCTCCCACCGGAGCTGATTTAGTCGCTGACGTGACTGCGTTGGCTATCCGGCACGTCCTGCAGCGTCCCGAATTGGCAGGCCTTTATCACCTGGCTGCCGGCGGTGAAGTCTCCTGGTACGGCTATGCTAATCATGTGATCGATTTCGCCCGGGCCAATGGTGAGCCACTGGCCGTTACGGTGATCAATCCGATAGCGACCAGCGCTTATCCAGCATCTGCGCGCCGCCCTCTGAACTCTCGCTTGAATACACAAAAGCTGCGTGACACTTTTTCTCTACATTTACCGGATTGGCAAAGTGGTGTAACTCGAATGCTTAGGGAAGTGCTGGGTAAATGAGCACGACAAATCGTAAAGGCATTATTCTCGCCGGCGGTACGGGCACGCGTTTGTACCCGATGACCCTTGGCGTGTCTAAACAGATGTTGCCGATCTACGACAAGCCGATGATCTTTTATCCGCTGTCAGTGCTGATGCTCGCGGGTATGCGGGAAATCCTGGTCATCTCCACGCCGAAAGACCTGCCGGGCTTCCGTAAGTTGCTGGGTGACGGCAGTTTGTATGGCATCAAGCTGACCTACGCCGAACAACCTAGCCCGGATGGTCTTGCGCAAGCCTTCATCATTGGTGAAGAGTTCATCGGCGAGGATCCATGCTGCCTGATACTGGGCGACAACATCTTCTACGGTCATCACTTCTCTGACAGCCTGCGTTCTGCCAACAATCAACAGCACGGTGCGACTGTATTCGGCTATCACGTATCTGATCCGGAGCGTTTCGGTGTCGTGGAGTTCGATGCTGCAGGTCAGGCTTTGAGCATTGAAGAAAAACCCCTGCTGCCTAAATCCAATTATGCCGTGACCGGTTTGTACTTCTATGACAATCAGGTCATCGACATCGTGAAGAGCATCAAGCCGTCAAAGCGCGGCGAGCTGGAAATCACCGACGTCAACGTTGCTTATCTCAAGCGTAAGGCGTTGAGCGTTGAGATACTGGGTCGCGGTTTCGCCTGGCTGGATACCGGTACTCCGGATTCGTTGCTCGAGGCTAGCCACTTCGTGCATGCCATCGAAAAGCGCCAGGGCTTGAAAGTTGCCTGTCTGGAAGAGATTGCCTACAACAATGGATGGATATCCGCTGATGATCTGTCAGCTCAGGCAGAACGGCTTGGAAACACGGATTATGGTCGTTACCTGGAGAAAATCTTGCGGGTGCCTGGCCGCTGAGATTTGATGGTGTTGTAGGATGATGTTATTTTGATGGCGCACGTTCGAAGCATTTGTTTGTTTTTAAATGATTTTTTTGTCTTCGGTCGGCTCATGAGTTATTAATTCCTGGCACTACCTGTAGAATGGCCGGCAGATTTATCTGACCTGTTTAGCGTGCATCTCAATCTCAATTTATCTGCTTTTCGTTTCCAAGAAAGACTCCTTTATCGAGACTGCCGTCAATGGACAGTGCTGGTAGGCAGGGATATCCGATAAGCGGTAGAGCGGGCAATCCGAGAGGTGGCGGGCATAAAGCCGATGGGTTTGGATCGAAGTCGAGCTGTCACCCTTGCAATCGCGTCGAGCAAAGAATTTGCATCGATTACGATGCAAGAATGACCGGAAACATAACTGAGCCCCACTTTTTGGACGTATCTGCCAGAAGGGGGATTAAGGACTAGAGCATGGAACTGATTCCCGTAATTTTGTCTGGCGGAGTGGGCAGCCGGTTGTGGCCTGTTTCTCGAGAAGCCCATCCAAAGCCGTTCATGGAGCTGCCAGATGGCCAGAATCTAATCCAGAAAACCTTCCTCCGTGCGTCGCGCCTGGAGGGTGTAGTGGAAGTTCTTACGGTGACCAACCGTGAGCTCCTGTTCAAGACTGAAGACGAGTACGGCGCAGTCAATTCGGCCAAGCACGCACAGGGTTTTATCCTGGAGCCTTTCGGTCGTAACACGGCTGCGGCTGTTGCCGCCGCCGCGCTTCAGCTCGAAACCACCCACGGCCCCGACGCCCAAATGCTGGTATTGGCCGCCGACCATCTGATCAAAGACGAAAAAGCCTTTGCTGAGGCCGTATCCAGCGCCATGACGCTGGCCGCCGACGGTTGGTTGGTAACCTTTGGTATTCAACCGACTTACCCTGAAACAGGGTTTGGTTACATCGAAGCGCAAAAAGATGCCCCGCTGAAGGGCGGCTTGAAAGTGGCGCGCTTTGTCGAGAAGCCTAATCTCGAAACCGCTGAAAATTATGTCAGTGCAGGCAATTACTATTGGAACTCCGGGATGTTCTGCTTCCGGGTGGGGACCGTTCTCGAAGAACTTCGCCAGCACGCTCCGGACGTCGTGGAAGCGGTCAGTAATACAATTGAAGCATCGCGGCTTACTTCATCCGCCAAGTACCGCTGCCTTGCGCTTGATGCTGAAGCCTTCGCAGAGGTTCCGGACATCTCGATCGACTACGCGTTAATGGAGCGTTCCTCCAAGGTAGTGACCGTTCCATGCGACATCGGCTGGAGTGACATCGGTTCCTGGAACGCCGTCAGTGAGCTGACCGAGGCTGATGAGAACGGTAACCGCTTTGAAGGCGAGGTGTTATCCCACGGTTCTCGTAACAATTATGTAAACAGTGAAAGCCGACTGACCGCGCTGGTCGGGGTTGAAGACTTACTGGTCATCGACACCCCGGACGCGGTGATGATTGCCCATAAGGACCACGCTCAAGACGTGAAACATATCGTCAACCAGCTCAAAGCCTGCAGTCACACGGTGCATTTGCTCCATCGGACGGTGCATCGCCCTTGGGGTACCTACACCACGCTGGAAAATGGCGATCGCTTCAAGATCAAGCGCATTGTGGTCAAGCCCAAGGCTTCTTTGTCCCTGCAAATGCATCACCACCGAAGCGAGCACTGGATCGTTGTCAGCGGCATGGCAAAGGTTGTCAACGACCAGCAAGAGCTGATGTTGAACACCAACGAATCGACCTTTATCCGTGCTGGGCACCAGCACCGCTTGATGAACCCGGGTGTCATAGATCTGGTGCTCATTGAAGTGCAAAGTGGTGACTATCTCGGTGAGGACGATATCGTCCGCTTCGAAGACAATTACGGGCGCGTCGATCAGTAACGGCGGCTTGGCAGTCATTAGCCTGGTCGGTGAATTTTCCACCGACCAGGCTGGTCTACATTCAGCCTGATCCTGATGCATTTCCATTCTGATGAGAGAGCAGAACCGTCTATCGGCCTCGCTTCCACATATCTCAGCAAGAGAGCGGTATGAATACCCCAATCAAAACCCAGTGTTTCAAAGCCTATGACATTCGTGGTCAAGTGCCCTCCGATCTCAATGAAGAGGTTGCCTACCGAATAGGCCGGGCAATGGTTACTGAGTTGCAAGGCAAAAACATTGTGCTGGGACGGGATATGCGGCTCGAAAGCCCGATGCTGGCAGAGGCGATGACCCGTGGCTTGCTTGAGGCAGGTGCCAACGTCATCGATATCGGCTTGTGCGGCACCGAAGAAGTCTACTTTGCCACCAGCGCCTTCAAGGCGGATGGCGGAGTGATGATCACCGCAAGCCACAATCCCAAAGGCTTCAACGGGATGAAGCTGGTGAAATCCGAGTCGCGGCCGATCAGTGGTGATACCGGGCTCAATGCCATACGCGACCGCGTGGAAAGTGGTGATTTAGGCGCATTGGCCGCCAACTCGGGTGAAGTTCGATTCGAGCTGGATAAGACGGCCTACATCGAGCACCTTCTCAGTTACGTCAATGTGGCGGATCTGAAGCCGCTGAAGATACTGGCCGATCCGGGCAACGGTGCTGCCGGGCCTGTGTTGCAGCAACTGATCAAAAAACTGCCTTTCGAATGGGTGGTCATCAACCCCGAGCCCGATGGCAACTTTCCCAATGGCGTCCCCAATCCGCTTCTGCCAGAGAACCGCATGCTGACACGGGAAGCGTTGTTGGCAAATGGCTGCGATTTGGCGATAGCGTGGGACGGTGACTTCGATCGCTGCTTCTTTTTCGACCAGGAAGGCCGCTTCATCGAGGGCTACTACCTGGTTGGCCTGCTGGCGGAGATGCTGCTCAAGAAGAACCCTGGCTCCAAGATCATCCATGACCCAAGGTTGACCTGGAACACCATCGATCAGGTTCGATTGGCGGGCGGTGTTTCAGTACAATGCAAGACCGGGCACGCCTTTATCAAGGAGCGCATGCGCCTGGAGAATGCGATCTACGGGGGTGAAATGAGTGCCCACCATTATTTCCGTGATTTCGCCTACTGCGACAGCGGCATGATTCCCTGGTTGCTGGTGACGGCGTTGATGTCTGCGTCCGGAAAGAATTTGGCCCAGCTTGTTGATGAGCGCATTGACGCCTATCCATGCAGTGGTGAAATCAACTATCGGGTCAACGATGTATCGGCGGCGCTGGAGGAGGTCCTGGCACATTATTTACCTCAAGGGCCGCACCTTGATCAAACCGATGGCGTCAGTCTGGAATTTCCTGAATGGCGGTTTAATCTCCGCGGTTCTAACACAGAGCCTCTGCTGAGGTTGAATGTGGAAAGTAGAAGGGACCCAGCGCTGGTAGCGCTGAAAGTTAAAGAAATTGAGGAACTGCTGAACAGTAGAAGAATGGAATGACAAAACGGGTCTCACTTCCAGAGGGAAGGTGAGGGGCAGCAAATAGTTGGCTCTCTGCTAGAGACTTACTGTTCGATTGATTAATTTAAATTGGTGAGAAAATGAGCGACAAGAAAGTAGCGTTGATTACGGGTATTACTGGTCAGGATGGTGCTTACCTTGCCGAGTTCCTGCTTAAAAAAGGTTATTCGGTACACGGCATCAAGCGCCGTAGCTCTCTGTTCAATACTCATCGTATTGATCATCTCTACCACGACCCGCACAATCAAGGCTACGATCTCAAGCTGCATTACGGCGACCTGACCGATTCGAGCAGCCTGATTCGTATCGTGCAGGAAATACAACCGGACGAAATCTACAACCTGGCCGCACAAAGCCACGTGGGCGTTTCCTTCGAAGCGCCAGAATATACTGCTGATACCGATGCCATGGGTACACTGCGTATTCTTGAAGCCATCCGCATCGCAGGGCTCGAGAAAAAGACCAAGTTCTATCAGGCCTCCACATCGGAACTGTACGGTCTGGTTCAGGAAATCCCACAGAAAGAAACCACGCCTTTCTATCCGCGCTCCCCGTACGCCGTCGCCAAGTTGTACGCCTACTGGATTACCGTGAACTACCGTGAGTCTTATGGCATGTATGCCTGCAACGGTATCCTGTTTAACCATGAATCGCCGATCCGTGGTGAAACCTTCGTAACCCGCAAGATTACCCGTGCCTTGGCGCGCATCAAGCTAGATCTGCAAGATTGCCTGTACCTCGGCAACATGGACGCCCTGCGTGACTGGGGTCATGCCCGTGATTACGTGGAAATGCAGTGGCTGATGCTGCAACAAGAAACACCAGAAGATTTCGTGATCGCGACCGGTGTTCAATACTCCGTGCGCCAATTTGTTGAGCTCGCGGCGAAAGAAATCGATATCAAGATTCGTTGGGAAGGTACGGGCGTAGAGGAAAAAGGTTACGACGTCGCAACAGACAAGTGCATTGTTGCCGTCGATCCGCGTTACTTCCGTCCGGCCGAAGTTGAGACCCTGCTGGGTGACCCTAGCAAAGCCAAAGCCAAATTGGGCTGGGTACCGGCTACTTCCTTCGCCGAGCTGGTAGAAGAAATGATGCGTGAAGACATGCGTGAAGCCGAACGCGACCAACTGGTCGAGGCTCACGGCTACAAATACTTCAAAGGTCAAGAATAAGAGGGGGCTGGCATGATACCGGTATATCAGCCCTTTCTGGGCGGACGCGAAAAGGAATATGTAAACCAGTGTCTTGATTCGACCTGGATTTCTTCCCGTGGAGAGTTTATTTCCCGCTTTGAGAGCGAGTTTGCCCGATACATCGGTGCGGACCATGCGACCACAGTGAGCAATGGCACGGTTGCTCTGCACCTGGCAATGGCTGCTTTGGGCCTTGGGCCTGGCGATGAAGTGATTGTTCCAACGCTCACGTACGTGGCGTCGGTCAACACCATCATGCAAACCGGGGCCAGCGTTGTCTACGCTGAATCCCTGGCTGATACCTGGAACGTCAGCGTTCCAGACATCCGCAGCCGCATTACGCCGAACACCAAAGCCGTCATGGTCGTGCATCTGTACGGCCTGGCGTGCGACATGGATGAAGTCGTTGCTCTGTGTAAAGAGCACAACCTGCTGCTGATCGAAGACTGCGCAGAAGCCTTTGGCTCTCTGTACAAAGGTCAGCATGTCGGGACTTTTGGTGATGTCGCGACGTTCAGCTTCTTCGGAAACAAGACCATTACCACCGGTGAGGGCGGAATGGTCGTGTCCAAGAACAAGGACATCCACGAGAGAGCCTGTCATCTGAAAAGCCAAGGCGTGTCCAAAACCCGCGAATACTGGCATGACGAGTTGGCATTCAACTATCGGATGACCAACATCTGCGCAGCCATTGGCCTTGCCCAGTTGGAACGTGCAGACGAGATCATCACGCTTAAGCGGCAGGTTGCGGACTGGTATCGCGAAGCGCTCGAAGGGCTTCCGCTGCAGATGCACGCAGAGCAACCCGGTACCCGTCACTCCTACTGGATGTGCTCGGTGCTGCTGGATGATCCGACCCGGCGTCAGGCATTGCGTGATCATTTGAAGAGCAAAGGCATTGAGACACGTCCTCTGTTCGCTCCTGCTCACAACATGCCGCACTGCAAGACCGATGAAACCTTTCCAGTGGCGCAGGACCTTAGCTCGCGAGGGATGAACCTTCCGAGTTATCCGACGCTGACCCGCGAGCAGGTGCAGCAAGTAGTAGAAGAAATTCGAAGCTACTTCGCCGACTAAAATGCAGGAAATCGGGGTTGAGAAGTCAACCCCGATTGCCAAATGGAATTCAGAAAATCAAGTTGAAACTGAATTTTTGAATTTAATATATTTACTCAGGTGAAGTGATGCTTTCCTATTTTTCTCGCGTTTGGGCTGCCCGGTATTTTTGGATTCACCTTTCTCTGGCTGATCTTAGATCAAGGTGGAGACGATCTTTTTTTGGGATGACCTGGTCAATTATCCAACCGCTTGGATTGACCTTGCTGCTGACATTAGTGTTTAGCAGACTTTTTAATACAGATATTGTTACCTATGCACCTTATATTCTCTCCGGGATTATAGTCTGGGAGTATATTTCTGCTAACACCGTTGCAGGTTCATTGTCGTTTGTTCAGGCGGATGCCTATATTAAGCAATGTAACCATCCATTAGCCATCTATACTCTTAGAACTGTAGTTGGCAGCGCCATCGTTTTGATGCTGGCGAGCATCTCCTTGTATGGCTGGGTTGCCGTTGTTCTTCCGCAAAATATTGGCTGGAGCTGGTTGGCTTCGTTCACTATTTTTCCGATCCTTGCGCTTATCGCGTGGCCCGTGTCGACATTGTTGTCTTATGTTAGTACCCGGTTTCGAGATATCCCACATGCGTTGGGATTGGTGATGCAGTCATTATGGTTTGTCTCGCCGGTTTATTTCGAAGCCAAGATGTTTCAGAATGGCGGGCTTCATGCGTTGGTCGATTACAATCCAATCTATCATCTACTGCAGTTGATACGTGCTCCGTTGCTTCAGGGGCAGTGGCCGACGTGGCAAAACTACGCGTTCAGTATTGGTACTGCGATTTTCTTTGGCGCATTAGCTATCATCATTGGCAGCAAGGCTGAGCGGAAAGTGATTTTTTACCTATGAAAAATAACCGAATTTTACTTGAGAACGTTAACCTTCACTATGCATCGGTCGCGTATAAGGAACGTTCATTAAAGTCGCTCATGGCTAGCGTGTTCAGCAGAAAAAAAACCGCTTCCAACGTTGCAGATATTCACGCACTTAAAAATATCAGCGTTGAAATTAAAAGTGGTGAGCGCGTTGGTTTGCTCGGTCATAACGGAGCCGGCAAAAGTACCTTTTTGAAAACCGTTGCCGGGCTTTATCCTGTTTCGAGTGGCCTGCTCAAGGTAGAAGGTCAGGTGCGTTCTCTGTTTGATTTGAGCCTCGGTTTTGAGCCAGACGCGACGGGCAGGGAAAATATCCTGTATCGCGGTTTGTTGTTAGGCCTCTCCCCACGGTTTATGCGAGAGAAAGCTGACGAAATCGTTGCATTTGCCGGGCTGGGCGAGTTCATCGACTACCCGATAAAAACTTATTCTGCGGGCATGCAAGTCAGGTTGGCTTTCGCCATCTCCACCACGGTGGGGGGCGATATTCTGCTACTGGACGAAGTGATCGGCGCAGGCGACGCGAACTTCATGGCCAAGGCCAAGGAACGTATTACCAGCCTGATTGAACAGGCGGAAATTTTAGTTTTGGCAACACACGATTTCGGTGCATTACGTTCGATATGTAACCGAGGGCTGGTTTTTCATCATGGTGACTTGGTATTCGATGGCCCGTGTGATGAGGCAGTTGCTGAATATAAAGTTATAAACGGACTGGATTAATTTTGAAGACGCTAAGAGTCCTTTGGTTGCTCAACCATACTACATTACGAAAATTCGAAGTTGACCAGTTGAAAGCGTTAGGGGTGAATGAGATATTCATGCCGAAAAGCTTTCCTTATGACGAGGGAAATCTCTCAGCGAATGTCGACTCTAGTTTTGATGAAGGTTTAACGATACCAAAATCGGAACTGGATATTCTTAATGCTCAGGATTGGTACTCCAATCCCAGTGAGGAAGCTTGGCGAATTGCCAATCTTTACTTTGATGTTGCAATCATTGGATTCTTTCCACTTCAAATCAATAGTGCCGTGCGTCATTTTAGCGGTGCCATTATATTGCGGGTTTTTGGTCTGTCGAAAGGCTATTCGTACTCGCAGTTGTTTTACGAAGAGGCCGGAGAGGCGCTCGTTCGCAATATAAAAGCTATTGGCTCGCGTTTTTGGTTCGGGGCGGGCTACGAGCACCTCAAAGATTCAGAGCAAAATTTTCTAGCCAGTCGAAATTGCTTTCTGCCTGTAGGTCTGAAGGGGGATGCTGCGCCCGAGCTTTGGGAGGGAGGGCTTAAGAAAATACTTTTCGTTTGTCCTCGAATTGGATCGTCTCCCTATTTCGAAACCATATATAAAGATTTTGTGCGTGAGTTTTCGGATATAGGCTACACGATAGGAGGGGCTCAGCCTATTGCTGTTTCTGATAAAAATGTTCTTGGTTTTGTATCAAGTGAAGAACATGAATTCAATATGAAACAGCACAGAGTGATGTTTTATCATTCTACTGAACCCAATCATATTCACTATCATCCTTTCGAAGCGATTCGAGCGGGCATGCCTCTGTTGTTTATGGCCGGGGGGATGCTTGATAAAATGGGAGGGGTTGGGTTGCCGGGTCGTTGCAAGACAGTTGCGGAGGCGAAAGCTAAAGCAAATCAACTGATGAGTGATGATCAAAAGCTTATAAAGAGCATCCGCGAATCCCAGATGATTTTGCTTGAGCCGATGAAAGCAAAAAACTGCGAACAGGCTTGGCAAAATGGATTCAAAAAAGTACTGGCGGAACTTGAGCTGACAAAGAAGGAAAGTATCGATCGTCCAGTACGTCGCAAACGAATTGCTGTCATCGTTCCTGTTGAATATAGAGGCGGAAGCTTGCGAGGTGCAAAACTTCTGGCCAATGCTTTGTATCATGGAAGCCGCCAGGCGGGTGAGCCTGCTGAAATTGTCTTTTTTCACCTGGATAAACCAGAAAGTTACACGTCTGAAGAGTTCACAGATCTCGCAGATGAGGTCAAGGTTCGTCCGTTTAGTTGGAAGTCATTGAATCCGGCAACAGCTCGTAGAGCCATGCGCTATTCGGGGCACGAAGGGTGGGAACCTAAAGAGAATCGATATATGGTTATCGATGATGGTATTAACCACCTTCAAGATTGCGATGTCTGGGTCGTTGTGTCGGATCGTCTTGAAGCTCCGTTGTTACCTATGCGCCCGTCAATACTCGTCATTTATGATTATCTACAGCGATATGTTCCGATACTTCCATATGGTGCGGATCAGCCATATTTAGACGCTGCCAGGGCGGCCGCGAAAGTATTGGTAACCACTGACTTCACAAAACAAGATGCTCTCAATTATGCCGGGGTTACACCGGATAAAGTGTTCAAGTTGCCGATGCTTGCTCCTGATTTTTCTCGCGTGAGAGGCAGTCATGCTGAAAGCGCGAATTATTTTTTGTGGACAACTAATTCCGCGATTCACAAGAATCACGTCAATGCTTTGAATGCGCTAAAATTCTATTATGAGGAGCTGGGTGGGACACTGGAATGTAGAATCACAGGTGTCAATACCAAGGATTTGTTCAAAAGTTCTTTACCGCATCTGAAGCCTTTGGCTGATTTGCTTAGGCAAAGTCGTCTGTTGAAGAAAAATATCAAGCTGGTGGGTGAACTTCCAGACCGAAACTACCAAAGCATGTTGGCCAGTGCAGCATTTTTGTGGCATGCGGGCTCAATAGATAATGGTACTTTTAGTGTTATTGAAGCTGCCGGTCTCGGTGTTCCTTCATTGAGCAGTGATTACCCTGCGATGAGAGAAATTGATCAGCAGTTTTCCTTGAGTTTAAGTTGGATGAAGTCTGATCAACCAAAACATATGGCGAGTCAGCTTAAAGAAATGGAACTTGCATATCTAGAGCGTCGCAATTTTCTACCGTCCAGTGATGTACTGGGTGAGCAAAGTGTAGAGAAGTTAGCGAGTGCCTATTGGCAGGTTGTCAGGGAGTGCGTATGAAGAAGTTTGGGATTTACTTGGCATACGCTCCAGGACTGGACCTCCGGCATGAAGGTTTAGGCCGGTATCTTGCCGCATTTCTTAAGGGGGCGGCTGGGCGAGACGATGTAAAGTTTGTTTTGGTTTGCCCGAGTTGGTCGAAAAAAGGGCTTGAGGACCTCTTTCTGAGTGAAGGTGTTCAACAGGATCTGTTTGAAGTCGTTTCCCCTTTGAATTCGCCTATGATCTTGCGAATTTACGAAGCCTATGTCGCTAGAAAAAAGAAACTTAAGAATCTGACCATTAAGCAAAGACTTGCCAGAAAGTTTTTCTTTTGGAAGGAAAAATTCGCAAGCTATATTGAGGAGCGTTTGATTTCTCTCGATTCCTATGGCGGCGTTTTTCGCTTCGGACTTGAGGTCGCGCCTCTATCTTTGTTATTGATTCTGTTGAGCCCAATACTAATTCTTGTTCCGGTATATGCACTTCTTCTGAAGTTGAAGATTGTTGTGCGTCGTGCTCTCAGGCCGGTAATGAGGCAAATCAACCGCCTGCGCGTGGCGGTAGGCGCCCCAAAAGAAGATGCGTTTGTACTTCGTTTGTATCGGGGGTTGGAGCGAGTCGAGTCTGATCGGATGCTACAACTCATTGATAAAATGACAGAGGTAAAAGCTTGGTACAGTCCAACGGCTTTTTGGCCTGCGTTTAATAAAATTCAAGCCCCGCGCCTGATGTGTGTGCCCGATGTAGTGCTTTCGGATTTTCCTATAGGATTTTCAAAAGTGGGGGGAGAACGGTTTCTGCAAGTCTACGAGCGCGTTGAGGCTGCAATTCATGGCGGGCAGCACTTTGTCACCTATAGTCAAAGTGTTAAATGGGATACTCTCGTGGAAAGGTATGCCGTAAGCCCGTCTGCTGTTTCAGTCGTTCATCACGCGCCTAATGACTTAAGTAGTCGCGTTACTGTCAATGGCTTCTCGGATGTAGACGCCACCTCTAAAAATTATTGCATGACTCTTTTCAAGAGGGCGCTGAAGAAGTCGTCGAATTATTCGTATTCGTCGTCGTTCTCCAATGGTGATGCGAAGTTTATTTTTTATGCCAGTCAATTCCGTCCAAATAAAAACGTTATTTCGTTGCTCAAGGCTTACAAGCATCTTTTGCGTAACGATTTTATTCGGCATAAATTGATACTGACCGGGCATGCTGATGGCTTTCCGGTGGTCAAGGATTTTATCCGGGATAATCATCTGGAAAATGATGTCCTGTGTGTGCACGGATTGACGGTTCAGGAACTGGCCGCATGTTACAAGTTGGCGGATCTCGCAGTGAATCCTAGCCTGAGTGAAGGAGGGTGCCCCTTTACTTTCACTGAGGCTCTGTCTGTCGCAACGCCTGTTGTTATGGCGCGTATCCCTGTTACGGAAGAAGTCTTGGTAGACTCTGAACTGCAAGAAGTGACTTTCTTCAATCCATATGATTGGAAGGACATTGCTGACCGTATTAAGTGGGGGATTCACAATCGTGACGAGTTGCTTGCCGTTCAAACGGACGCTTACGAGTTACTGTCTAAGCGCAATTGGACAGACGTTGTGAACGAACACATTGACATATTGGACAAAATTTCGAGAACAGAAATTTCTTGAAAGGAACGAGGCCCATGACTCTTTTATCCGGTTTACTTATTCTCGGCTTCGGTGGTCACGCTCGCGCAGTGGCTGATGTTGCGCTGGCATCGGGCATAAAGCAACTTTGCTTTATCGACAGTAATGCTCGTCCGAATGAAACTTTTGGTGAGTTTTCGGTACTGCCGAGCTGGGACGAAGAGCTTCCGGATGGATGGTCTGTCATGCCGGCTTCGGGTGATGGCCTTAGTCGGCAAACACAGTGTAATTGGGTGACGGAGCGTGGTTGGCCTCTGGCGACGCTCATATCACCAACTGCCACGGTCGGCGTAGGCGCCAAGGTGGGTCCTGGAACGCTGGTAGCACATCATGCTCACGTTGGCCCTATGGCCTCTATAGGGGCCGCGTGTATTATAAATACCGGTGCCATTGTTGAACACGAGTGCATAGTTGATGACTTTACTCATGTTTCAATAAAGGCTGCTGTGGCAGGAAGATGTAAAATAGGTCGTTTTTGTTTTATTGGCGCGGGATCGACGGTCATCGACAGTATCAGGATTCATGATGGTGTGACTTTGGGTGCGGGCGCATGTGCCCATCGCGATCTGGAGGAGCCGGGAGTTTATGTTGGAGTTCCGGCGAAGAAGTTGACAGGGAAACCAGAAAATTGAAAGTTCTCCATTTCTTTAAAACCTATTACCCGCAAACCATGGGAGGGATTGAACAAGTCATCTTTCAGCTTGCGGAAGGGGGAAGAGAACATGGAATAACTGCGCAAGTATTGTCTCTGAGTGCACAAGGGGCTTCCCGTAACGTGAAGGTTGGTGAGCACTTGGCTCACACGTCAAAACTGGACTTACACTTAGCCTCCACGGGGTTTTCGTTTTCAGCATTCAAGGACTTTACCGAGTTGGCCAGAGAAGCCGACATCATTAACTATCATTTTCCATGGCCGTTCATGGATATCGTGCATTTTGCATCACGTGTACGTAAGCCGACGGTCGTGAGTTATCACTCGGATATTGTTAAGCAAAAAACGTTGCTGAAGTTGTATCAGCCGCTGATGCATGGTTTTTTGGGAAGTGTAGATCGTATTGTTGCGTCCTCTCCAAAGTATGTAGAGAGTAGTCCGACGCTCCAAAGATTTAAGGATAAAGTCACTGTCATTCCTATTGGCTTGGACAGGAACACTTATCCGCCTGTTTCTCCAGAAAAGTTGAGTTATTGGAAAGAAAAACTACCCGCGCGGTTTTTTCTTTTTATTGGCGCTCTGCGCTACTACAAAGGGTTGGATTATTTGCTTGAAGCGGCTCGTACGGCTCGCTTTCCAATCGCTATTTTGGGGCTGGGGCCGATGGAGGCCGAGTTGAAGGCTAAGGCCAACAAATTAGGTCTTTCCAATATTTATTTTCTTGGCGGCTTGCCCGACGCAGACAAAACTGCACTGTTGATGTTGTGCGATGGTTTGGTGTTTCCGTCTCATCTTCGTTCTGAAGCATTTGGTATTTCACTTCTTGAAGCCGCAATGTTTGGCAAGCCCCTTATTTCCTGTGAGATTGGCACGGGTACAACTTACATAAATATCGCTGGCGAGACTGGGTTGGTCGTCCCTCCCTGTAATTCGAGTGCGCTTGCGCAGGCGATGATTACACTATGGGAAAATCCTGAAGAAAGCAGTGCGATGGGACGTCGCGCGGCTTTACGTTTCGAGCAGGTATTTACAGCGGAGAAAATGGTTGATTCTTATGCGGAAGTTTATCGTTCTTTGCTGACGTAAATCGAAGGGCTCTAGAAATGCTATAGTTTTTGGAGCTTTTTTACTGAATGCAGCGGTTCCGCTGATTGATTTAACTTGTTGGCGTTGTTTTAGGTCTTGGCGCTGCTTCTCATCTCTATACCCTTGAGTTCAAGATGATCCCCACATCTATTCTGGTTACTGGTGGTTCCGGCTTTTTAGGGAAAGCTATTGTTCAGCGTCTTGCGTTGGGGGAGGCGTTTGACCTCGTGGTACCTCTAAGAGCGCTCGGCACGGAGCTGCCCAGACGGGTGAAGGCCGTAAAGTTTTCCGATATTGATGGTCAATCCAACTGGAAAGAAGTTCTCGATGGCGTAACGGTTGTAGTGCATGCCGCCGCCCGCGTTCACCTGATGCATGAGCAGGCTACGGACGCCCTTGCTGCGTTTCGCAAGGTAAATGTAGAGGGCACTTTGAATTTGGCTCGGCAGGCCGCCGATGCCGGAGTCAAACGCTTCATATTCATCAGCTCCATCAAGGTAAACGGGGAGAATACATTAGCGGGCAAGCCTTTCACCGCGGATGACGAGCCAGCCCCCAACGATCCGTATGGCATCTCCAAGCTTGAGGCAGAGCAAGGTTTGCAGGATCTTGCGATCGCTACTGGCATGGAAATAGTGATTATTCGTCCCGTGCTCGTCTATGGCCCCGGTGTAAAAGCTAATTTTCTGAGCATGATGCAATGGCTTCATAGAGGCGTACCGTTACCTTTTGGAGCGGTCCGAAATCGTCGCAGCCTGGTCTACCTGGATAATCTTGTAGATTTAATAGTGACCTGTCTTGATCATCCGGCAGCGGCTAACCAAACTTTTCTGGCGAGCGACGGTGAGGATGTTTCTACTTCTGAACTGTTGCGCAAGCTTGCCAAGTGCTTGGGTACATCGGCACGTCTGTTACCCCTACCCGTTTGGTTAATGAGTGCGGGCGCGTCTATGCTGGGCAAGCAGGCCCTTGCTCAGCGTCTTTTCGGCTCGTTGCAGGTTGATCTCAATAAAAACCACCAACTTTTAGGGTGGGCTCCTCCGGTCAGTCTTGATCATGGTTTGAGTCTCACTGCACAACATTTCCTGGATTCTCGAAAATCATGAGTTATGCGTGGTTTATTCCGGTCATTGCCGGCATTTCTTTTTTTATGACCGCGCAACTGCGTAGCTATGCATTGTCTCGAAGCCTCATGGATGTCCCCAACGCGCGAAGCTCCCATTCGATTCCCACGCCTCGAGGTGGCGGGGTAGCCATTGTCGTAGCTTTTCTTTTGGCGTTGGCGCTTTTGTTCTTTATGGGCGTTATTTCGTTAGCCGACTTCCTGGCGATGGCTGGCGCAGGTGCCGCAATCGCGGTTATCGGATTTATGGACGACCACGGCCACATCGCCGCGCGCTGGCGTTTGCTCGGCCATTTTGCCGCGGCGGCCTGGCTGCTGGTCTGGATGGGTGGATTGCCTGCCATCGATCTGTTCGGCATCCAGGTCAATCTGGGTTGGGCCGGTCACGTGCTGGCTGCTTTTTATCTGGTGTGGTTACTCAATCTCTATAACTTCATGGACGGCATCGATGGCATTGCCAGCGTAGAAGCTATTTGTGCTTGTCTGGGCGCGTGCCTGCTTTACTGGTTGGCGGGTCTCGATTCGCTGATTTGGGGACCGTTGTTGCTCGCTGTTTCCGTTGCCGGTTTCCTCTGCTGGAATTTCCCACCCGCAAAGATTTTCATGGGTGATGCCGGAAGCGGCTTTCTTGGAATTGCACTGGGCGGGCTTTCTCTGCAGGCGGCGTGGGTCAGTACACCGATGTTGTGGGCCTGGTTGATTTTGCTGGGGGTATTCATCGTCGACGCAACATTTACGCTGTTCCGCCGTTTATTGAGGGGGGACAAGGTTTACGAAGCCCATCGCAGTCATGCTTACCAGTTCGCCTCACGGCGTTTCGGCAGGCATTTACCCGTCACGCTTGCAGTGGGTGTGATTAATATTTTCTGGTTGCTGCCGATAGCCGTGGGCGTGACACATTTCGGTCTGGACGGGGCCTTTGGCGTCGTTGTGGCTTACGTGCCATTGATCGCGCTGGCTATAAAGTTTCGGGCAGGGGATCTGGAAGATCCTGCGGTAAAGAACTAAGCACCAACTACTATGTCATTAGGTTTAGAGTGATCGCGCGGCGCCCATGAAATTTCACTAGCGTGATGGGGTCGTCGAGAGGAGGGACTGAGGTGTTTGAAGGGTTTATGGATAAAATCAGAGCATATCTGGTAGGGCTCCCCCGGCGCCGAAAAAGGTTGATACAGGTAACAACAGACATAATGCTGGTTTGGGCCGCGTTGTGGTTGGCATTCATCGTGCGTTTGGGTATCGATGATATGTACAACCCCTTCAAGGTTCACTTTTGGCTGTTTGTTTGCGCCCCTCTTGTCGCGATTCCCTTGTTTATCCGTTTCGGCATGTACCGTGCCGTGATGCGCTATTTCGGCAATGACGCCCTCATTGCCATCATCAAGGCCGTCAGCCTGTCTTCGCTGATCCTGGCGGTTGTGGTCTATTGGTACAGCAATCACGAAGCCGTGGTTCCGCGCTCCATCGTCTTCAACTATTGGTGGCTCAGCCTGGTCATCATCGGCGGCCTACGCCTGTGCATGCGTCAATACTTCATGGGCGACTGGTTCACCGCCGCCCAGCACGTACCGTTCACCAATCGCGATGACGGCCTGACCAAAGTTGCGATCTACGGTGCGGGCATGGCCGGCAATCAGCTGGTCGCGGCGCTTCGCATGGGGCGCGCCATGCGTCCTGTGGCCTTTATCGATGATGATCCGAGCATCGCGGATCGTTCGATTGCCGGGTTGCAGGTGTTCAAACCCAAACACATCCAGCAGATGATCGATGAAACCGGTGCGCAGGAAATTCTCCTGGCGCTTCCGTCATCGACCCGTGCCCGCCGTCGAGAAATCCTGACACTTCTGGAACGGTACCCGCTTCACATACGAAGTGTGCCGAACTTCTCCGATCTGGCCAGCGGCCGGGTCAAGGTCGAGGACATCCAGGAAGTGGATATCGCCGACCTCCTCGGACGCGACTCGGTGCCCGCGCAACCCGACTTGCTCGAACGCTGCATCAAAGGCAAGACCGTGATGGTCACGGGTGCCGGTGGATCGATCGGTGCCGAACTGTGCCGGCAAATCTTCTCGCTGGGGCCGACCACGCTGTTGCTGTTCGAGCACAGCGAGTTCAACCTCTACAGCATCTTGTCGGAGCTTGAGCAGCGGGCTTGTCGGGAGTCGGTTACTGTCCGATTGCTGCCGATCCTCGGCTCGATCCGGCATCAGGACAAACTGCTGGATGTGATGAAAACCTGGGGCGTGGACACGGTGTACCACGCCGCCGCCTATAAACACGTGCCAATGGTTGAACACAATATTGCCGAAGGCGTGCTCAACAACGTGATTGGCACGCTCAACACCGCTCAGGCGGCCTTGCAGTCGGGTGTTTCCAATTTTGTGCTGATCTCCACCGATAAGGCCGTACGCCCGACCAACATCATGGGCAGTACCAAACGCCTGGCAGAGTTGACCCTGCAAGCCCTCAGCCGTGAAATCGCCCCGGTGCTGTTTGGCGACAAGGCGAATGTGTCTCGGGTCAACAAGACCCGTTTCACCATGGTTCGCTTTGGCAACGTGCTGGGGTCTTCCGGTTCGGTGATTCCGCTGTTCCACAGCCAGATCAAATCCGGTGGCCCGCTGACGGTCACTCACCCAAAAATCACCCGCTATTTCATGACCATCCCCGAAGCCGCGCAATTGGTGATCCAGGCCGGTTCCATGGGGTTGGGCGGTGATGTGTTCGTGCTGGACATGGGCGAACCGGTGAAGATCGTCGAACTGGCAGAGAAGATGATTCACCTGTCCGGCTTGAGCGTGCGTTCGGAGAAAAACCTGCAAGGCGACATCTCCATCGAATTCACCGGTCTGCGTCCCGGCGAGAAGCTGTATGAGGAGTTGCTGATCGGCGACAACGTGGCGGCGACCCAGCATCCGATGATCATGAGCGCCAACGAAGATCATCTGCCCTGGGATGTGCTCAAGGGCCGCTTGAGAGAGTTGCTGGTGGCGGTTGATCGGGACGACTACGCGCGCGTCCGTCAGCTCCTGCGTGAAACCGTCAGCGGCTACACCCCGGACGGCGATATCGTTGACTGGATCTACCAGCAACGTCGCCTCGAACCCTGATTGTTTCACATCCTGTAACGGACACATTTTTGACAGGCTCCAGACATCGCCTAAGTTTGGGAGGCAGCTTCGGAAAAGCTGCTTTCTCAATCGATCTCATGGAGCGTCATTTATGCGTACTGGCTATTTCTACTCTCTGGTTTTTGCCCTGCTCACCAGCGCCTCTATCGGTGCCATTGCTGCACCGACAACGAAGCCGGAGGCTGGCAGTGCTCCTGTCGTGCTGGACGTTTCTCCTAAGGTACAGTCCGACAAGGTCGATCTGAATGCCGCCGACGCGCCAACCTTGCAGCGCGAGTTGTCGGGTGTGGGCGAGGCCAAAGCCAAGGCGATTGTTGCTTATCGTGAGGGTAATGGGCCGTTTGCGTCCGTCGACGAACTGCTGGAAGTGAAGGGGATCGGTAAAGCTATTCTGGATAAGAATCGCGAGAAGCTTGAGGTGAACTAAGCTTGTAGATCAACGCCAAGAAGGCCGGTCATTGACCGGCCTTTTTTGCATTCTGGCGAACGCTCGGAGGATGTGCCTTCTGTCGTCAGAATAAAAATTACGGCTATCATATGTTTGTTGGATTATGCCTATAATAAAAACATCATTCGCCAAAGCGTTCTGAGATTCAGGCGCTTGTCTTTCCATCAAGCACTCCCAGGAGCACAGTCATGACGTCCACTCAGTCCCAAGGTACGGCCCTTGTCACCGGTGCTTCTTCCGGTATCGGTGCGATTTACGCTGAGCGGTTGGCGGCGCGTGGTTTTGATCTGTTGCTGGTCGCTCGCGACGAGCAGCGACTGGAAGCGGCGGCGAGCACGTTGCGCGCCGAGCATGGCGTTCAGGTGGAGGTGCTCAAGGCGGACCTGACGCAAAAGGATGATGTGCTCAAGCTCGAGCAGCGCCTTCGCAGTGATTCGAGTATCAGCCTGTTGCTGAACAATGCCGGTGTCGCGGCGGATGGTTTGCTGGCCAATGCCGACATGGATCAGCTGGAACGCTTGATTCAACTGAACGTCACCACGGTCACGCGGTTGGCATCGGCAGCGGCTGCCAGCTTCGCCAAGGCCGGTCGTGGAACCATCATCAATATCGCCTCGGTGGTGGCGTTGTTTCCTGAGCGTTTCAATGCCACTTACACCGCGAGCAAGGCTTATGTGTTAAGTCTGACCCAATCGTTGAACGCTGAACTGGATGGCACTGGGGTCAAGGTCCAGGCTGTGTTGCCAGGCGTCACACGCACCGAAATCTGGGAGCGTTCCGGTGTCGATGCGACCCAGATCCCGGCGGACATGGTCATGGAAGCGGGGGAAATGGTCGATGCGGCGTTGGCCGGTCTGGACCAGGGTGAGTTGGTCACCATTCCTTCGTTGCCGGATGCCGCCGACTGGGATGCGTTTGTTGCGGCGCGTCATGTGATGGCGCCGAATCTTTCCAAAAGCAAGGCCGCCTCGCGTTACAAGTGAGGTGCCATCAATCGGCTTGAGGTAGTTGCGGTATGAGTGATCGTCGAGTGGTTGTAACGGGCATGGGCCTGGTGTCTCCGTTGGGTAGCGGTGTCGAAGCCGTCTGGGAGCGCCTGTTGGCCGGACGTTCCGGGTTGCGCAATTTGCCGGACGAGGTGGTTGCCGATCTGCCGGCCAAGGTCGGCGGCGCTGTGCCGACCCTGGCTGACGATGCCGAGGCGGGTTTTGACCCGGACCGGGCGACGCCGCCCAAAGAACAAAAGAAGATGGACCGCTTCATTCTGTTCGCCATGGAAGCGGCGCGTCAGGCGCTGGAACAGGCCGGTTGGCGGGCACAGGACGCCAATGCCCAGGAGCGCACCGCAACCATCATCGGTTCGGGCGTGGGCGGCTTCGGTGCGATTGCCGATGCGGTGCGCACCACGGACAGCCGTGGGCCGCGACGTTTGTCGCCGTTCACCATTCCGTCGTTCCTGGTCAACCTTGCCGCGGGGCATGTGTCGATCCAGCACGGTTTCAAAGGCCCGTTGGGCGCACCGGTCACGGCCTGTGCGGCCGGGGTTCAGGCGATTGGCGACGCGGCGCGGCTGATTCGTTGTGGTGAGGCGGACATTGCGGTGTGCGGTGGCGCGGAAGCGGCGATTGATCGCGTCAGTCTCGCCGGGTTTGCCGCAGCGCGGGCCTTGTCCAGTGGTTTCAACGACACCCCGGAACGTGCTTCTCGACCGTTCGACCGTGACCGCGATGGTTTCGTCATGGGCGAGGGCGCGGGTCTGCTGGTGATCGAATCCCTGGAGCATGCCTTGGCGCGCGGCGCTCAACCGCTGGCGGAGCTGGTCGGTTACGGCACCAGCGCCGATGCCTATCACCTGACAGCGGGCCCCGAGGATGGCAGTGGTGCGCGACGGGCGATGACGCTGGCCTTGGCTCAAGCGGGTGTTTCGCCAGCACAGGTGCAGCATCTCAATGCCCACGCCACGTCGACCCCGGTGGGCGATCTCGGCGAATTGGCGGCGATCAAGGCGCTGTTTGGCGCGGAAAACAAAATTGCGGTGACGTCGACCAAGTCGGCTACCGGGCATTTGCTCGGTGCAGCGGGCGGGATCGAGGCGATCTTTACGTTATTGGCCATTCGCGATCAGATCGTGCCGGCGACCCTCAATTTCGATAACCCGGACCCTGCCGCCCAGGGTGTGGACATCGTTCACGGTCAGGCGCGGCCGATGCCCATCGAGTATGCGTTGTCCAATGGCTTCGGCTTTGGCGGGGTCAACGCCAGCGTGTTGTTCAAGCGCTGGGAGGGTTAATCCCGGGTTGTTTCAGGTATTCGCGAGTGACGTCGAGAATCCGCTGGGCCAGCTCAGGATTCTCGACACTGCGCGATAGCAATAGCGCCCCGACCAGCGTCGACATAATGACGACGCTGCGGTCGGCGGCGTCCTCGCCTTCCAGGGTGCCTTGCACCTGTTCGAGCCGTGCGTTGAGCACCACGTCAGTGGTCGAGCTCGGCTGCCCGCGCATGCCGAGTTCCGATGACATGGTCAGCAGTGGGCAGCCTTCATGCGGTGAAGTCTTGTGCCATTCGGACAAATAGGTATCGATGAACGCTTCCAGCGGACGATCCCGGGCGAACAGGTCGGCACACACCACGTCCACCTCATCACCGGCCGCTTGCAGGGCCTTTTCCACCAGTTCGTCCTTGGACTTGAAATGCGAGTAAAAGCCGCCGTGCGTCAAGCCCAGTGCTTTCATGAGGGGTTGCAGGCCTGTCGCGCCAATGCCATCGCGGCGAAAGCGCGCTGAAGCTTCCTTGATAATGCGTTCGTGGGTCTGGGCTTTGTGGTCCTGCGAGTAACGCATGTCGAATCTCCGCAACAATGCGCCATATTAACCAATGAAAATGAGATGGTGACTGTACTTCTACTTCTAAAAAGCATGCAGATGCGTCCAACTCCGTCGTAAACGATTCGGTAAGTGGCACGAATAGTGATTACTCATTACTCGACGATTGTTGAACAATCACGAGGCGATGAGCATGAGCAGCGGACTGTCCCTGGCCGACCACATCACACTGGAGTTGCGCGCCGACATCATCGGCGGCCGTTTGCTGCCCGGCATGGCGCTGGTGGAAAACGATCTGGTGTCTGCCTACAACGCCTCCCGTAACACCATCCGCGAAGCGCTGCATCGCCTGGGACAGGAAGGTCTGACCCGCTATGTGCGCAACAAAGGCGTGATGGTGCGCAGGCTCGGCGTTGATGATGTGCGGGACCTGTTCAACGTCCGTCGCACCCTGGAATTGCAGGCCATCAGCGCGAGTCAGCCGCTGCGCGAGTATCAGTCCGACCGAATGCTTGAATCCCTGGAAGCCACCGAACTGGCCCGGGAACGCGAAGACTGGCGCGCCGTCGGCACCCATAGCCTGGCGTTTCATCAACACATCGTCGGGTTGCTGCGCAGCCCGCTGTTCGACGAGTTCTTCACCAACGTCGTCGCGCAATTGCGCCTGGTGTTTTGCAGCGCGCCCGACGAATCGAGCTTTCAGGCGCCCTGGCTTGCGCGCGACCGGCAGATACATGACTTGCTGGCCGAGGGCGACAAACGTGCGGCCGAAGACGCCATGAGCCTGTATCTCGACGATTCCGAACAACTCCTGTTGCGGTTGCTTGCTCCGATTTCCCATCACTGATCGAGGATTCGTGCCATGTACAAAGACTATCCGGCGGCCTATCAAGTCAGCAAAGGCTCGGCCTTGCAGGTGGACAAAGCGTTCTATGAGCGGATCCGCGACACCAAGGACGGGCGTACGCTGATCGAAGCCTTCGAGGTGCCAATCCGCACCGGCCGCGCCTGGAAAGTGCCGGCCGGACACGTGTTCCGGGTCACGACGCCTGTTGGCCCGCAAGTCGGCGATTTCAACGTCTGGAACGCCAACGATCCGCGCGAACGCTTGTGGGCGGCGCGGACCCGGCAGCTTCAGGGCGCGCATGTGAGCACCCATGACCGGCTGTGGTCTAACCTGCCTTTTTTACGGCCGCTGGTGACCATCACCGACGACAGCCTGGCCAGTTACGGTATCGACGAACATGGCGGCCGCTTGCACGATTTGCTTGGGACACGCTGCGATCCCTATGTGAACAAAATGCTCACCGGCGAAGATTTCCATCATCACTGCCACTCGAACCTGACGCGGGCGGTGTTACCTCATGGCTTGACTGAGTTCGACGTGCACGATGTGTTGAACATTTTCCAGTGCACCGGCCTGAACCACGACGACATGTATTTCATGAAAGCCTGTCCGGCGCAGAAGGGTGACTACCTGGAGTTTTTTGCCGAAATCGACCTGTTGTGCGCGCTGTCCACCTGCCCGGGTGGCGATCTGTCGCTGGCCATGTGGGGGCCGGATGCGCAGGATCCACTGAGCGTGTGTCGACCGCTCGGGGTGGAGATTTATCGCTTGGAGGATTCATTGCTCCAGGGCTGGAGCCAGCCTGAGCGTGCGGCGTACAAAGGGCTGCATGGCTTGCACATCGCCAAGGCGGATTGGGAAAAGTAGAAACGCAAAACCCTGTCATTCGATGAGAATGACAGGGTTTTTGTTTTAGCGGTCCTGAGCTTCCTTGGCATCCATTTCCGCATTGCGTTCGGCGACGCGTTTACGTTGCTCTTCGGTCAGATCGACCTTGGTGGCGGTGTCACGCAACATCATTAAACCGCCAACGATCGAGCCGATGGCAACGACCAGAATCAACCAGGCATACCAGGGCATAAGGGCTCTCCTTGAGGGCAGGCCGATTGGCGGGTTTTGCCAATCGATCGTGCATACCACTTTGAGCGATTGGATTTCGCACCAGTTCCATCGCAGTCGCTCCATTCTATGCCTGATAGGCCAGCGGTATCGCGACTGTTTAGAGCCCGGTCAACATTGCATCTGCCGGCGCATCGGCACGCAATTGCGCGGTCAGCATGAAGTACACGAAACCCACGGCCATGAAACCGAGGAAGATCACCCCGATCAGCGTGTTGAACCAGGCCATGGCCACCAGGCAGACCACCGCCAGCACCAGCGCAATCAACGGCACAAAGGGATAGCACGGCGCGCGGAACGTTCGCTCCAGGTTCGGCTCGGTTTTACGCAGTTTGAACAAGCTGAGCATGCTCATGATGTACATCACGATCGCCCCGAACACCGCCATGGTGATCATCGCTGCCGTCAGTGTCATGCCGCCGAGGTTGATCAAACCGTCGCTGTAGATCGCGGCGATGCCGATCACCCCGCCGGCGATGATTGCCCGGTGCGGTGTCTGGAAGCGTGACAGTTTGGCCAGGGACGCCGGCAGGTAACCGGCTCGGGCGAGGGCGAAGAACTGCCGTGAGTAGCCCAGGATGATCCCGTGGAAACTCGCAACCAGGCCGAACAGACCGATCCACACCAGCATGTGCAACCAGCCGGAGCTTTCACCGACCACGGTCTTCATGGCTTGCGGCAGCGGATCGTTGATGTTCGACAAGGTGCGCCAGTCGCCGACGCCGCCGGCAAAGAACATCACGCCCATCGCCAGCAATACCAGCGTCAGGATGCCGCTGATGTAGGCCTTGGGAATCGTGCGTTTCGGGTCCTTGGCTTCTTCGGCCGCCATGGCGGCGCCTTCGATGGCCAGGAAAAACCAGATGGCAAACGGAATCGCCGCGAACATCCCGGCAATCGCCGGTGCGCCGAACACGTCGGAGCCGGCCCAACCATTAAGCGCGAAGTTGCTGAAGCTGAACGCTGGGGCGACCACGCCCATGAACACCAACAACTCGGCAACCGCCAGCACGCAGACCACCAGTTCAAAGGTCGCCGCCAGTTTTACCCCGAGGATGTTCAAGCCCATGAACACGATGTACGCGCCGACTGCTGCGTGTTTCGGGTCGAGGGCGGGAAACTGCACGTTCAGGTAGGCACCAATCGCCAAGGCAATCGCTGGTGGAGCGAAGACGAATTCGATCAGGGTCGCCAGCCCGGCGATCAATCCGCCTTTCTCGCCAAAGGCGCGGCGGCTGTAGGCAAAAGGACCGCCGGCGTGAGGAATCGCGGTGGTCAGCTCGGTGAAACTGAAGATGAAGCAGGTGTACATGGTGGCGACCATGAACGAGGTCACCAGAAAACCCAGCGTGCCGGCCACGCCCCAGCCGTAACTCCAGCCGAAGTATTCCCCGGAAATCACCAGCCCGACCGCAATGCCCCACAGGTGCAGCGTGCCAAGCGTGGGTTTGAGTTGTGTGTTCATGCGTTTGCTCCCTGAACGGTTTGGAAAGCTCGGGGAGGGCGCGTGCAGTGGGCGTGCCAGTGTTGTGATGGCAGTCGTAAAGCGCAAAAAGGCGTCGTATCGAGGATGTTTGCGGCGTAATAAGCCTTTTTTGTGCGCCAGTTGGGAGCGTTGTTGCCTGTCCTGCCGCCTTCGCGAGCAAGCCCGCTCCCACATTTTGATTGGCGTCGAATACACATCCTGTGTTCGCTGAAGATCAAGTGTGGGAGCGGGCTTGCTCGCGAAGAGGCCCGCCCAGACGCCGCAAAACCCGCCTGTAACGCCAGCATAAACCCACTCTTTACGCTTTCTTTATGCACAGCCAACACCCTCGGTCTCGTTCCTTTACAGCCTCCCTGCCGACAATGACTCCACACGCGGCAATACGCCGTAACACGGAGAACTTCCATGAGCGTTCTGGACGGGGTGTCACTGCTGCTGGCAGTGGGGCTGTTCATTTATCTGTTGGTTGCGCTGTTGCGCGCGGACCGGAACTAGGAGCGGCTATGCACAGTTATGACTATTGGCTGATCCTTGCCTTCTTCGCCGTGGTGCTGATACCGGCACCGTTTCTAGGGCGTTTCTACTACAAAGTCATGGAGGGGCAACGCACCTGGCTGACACCGATCCTGGGGCCTGTGGAGCGTGGTTGCTATCGGGTGGCCGGCGTTGATCCGCAGGCCGAACAGAGCTGGCAGAAATACACCCTGGCCTTGCTCGCCTTCAACCTCGCGGGCTTCCTGCTGTTGTTCGCGATCCTGTTGTTCCAGGACCACTTGCCATTGAACCCGCAAAACCTGCCGGGTCAGGAGTGGACGCTGGCGTTCAACACCGCCATCAGTTTCATGACCAACACCAACTGGCAGGCCTACAGCGGCGAAGCGTCCCTGAGCTACCTCAGTCAGATGGCCGGCCTCACCGTGCAGAACTTCGTCAGCGCCGCCACCGGCCTCGCTGTGCTGGTTGCACTGTGTCGCGGTATCGGGCGCAAATCGACCAAGACCCTTGGCAACTTCTGGGTCGACATGACCCGCGCCACCCTCTACGGCTTGCTGCCACTGTGCCTGTTGCTGGCGCTGTACCTGGTCTGGCAGGGCGTGCCACAAACTTTCGCGCAGTACGTGAATGCCGTGACCATGCAGGGCGTTGATCAGGTGATCCCGCTCGGCCCGGCCGCCAGCCAGATTGCGATCAAGCAATTGGGCACCAACGGTGGTGGCTTCTTCGGCGTCAACTCGGCGCACCCGTTCGAGAACCCGACGGCGTGGAGCAACCTGTTCGAAGTCAGCTCGATCATTCTGATCCCGGTGGCGCTGGTGTTCACCTTCGGCCACTACGTGAAAGACCTGCGTCAGAGCCGCGCGATCATCGCCTGCATGCTGGCGCTGTTCCTGATCGGCGGCGCGACGTCGCTGTGGGCTGAATACCAGCCGAATCCGACCTTGAACAATGTCGCCGTCGAACAGACCGCGCCGCTGGAAGGCAAGGAAGCACGCTTCGGCACGACCGCCACGGTGCTGTGGTCGGTGACCACCACCGCGGCGTCCAACGGTTCGGTCAACGGCATGCACGACAGCCTCAACCCGCTGAGCGGCATGGTCGCGCTGGTCAACATGATGGTCGGAGAAGTGATCTTCGGCGGCGTCGGTGCCGGGCTCTATGGCATGTTGCTGAACGTGTTGATCGCGGTGTTCCTCGCTGGCCTGATGATCGGCCGCACACCGGAATACCTCGGCAAGAAGCTGCAGGCCAAGGAAGTCCAATTGCTGGTGGTGACCTTGCTGGTGATGCCGGTCGGCGTGCTGGTGCTCGGCGCGATTGCCGCGAGCCTGCCCGGCCCGGTGGCGGCGGTGAGTAACCCCGGTGCCCACGGTTTCAGTCAGTTGCTCTACGCCTACACCTCGGCCAGTGCCAATAACGGCTCGGCGTTCGGCGGCTTCGGCGCCAACACCGCGTTCCATAACCTGATGCTGGGCTTGGGCATGTTGATCGGGCGTTTCGGTTACATCCTTCCGGTACTGGCGTTGGCCGGCAGCCTGGCGATGAAGAAAACCGCACCGATCGGCCAGAACAGCTTCCCGACCCACGGCCCGCTGTTCGTGACCTTGCTGACCGTGACCATTTTGCTGGTGGGTGGTTTGACGTTCTTGCCAACCCTGGCTTTGGGCCCAATCGCTGAACACCTGAGCATGGGCTTCTAAGGAGTCAATGATGAATATGCCCGCAACTAAAACCGCCGCCGTCAAGGCGCCGGAACAACCGAAAACCGCGATCTCGGCCCTGTGGCGTCCGGCGCTGGTGCAAGCTTTCGTCAAGCTCGACCCACGGCAATTGCAGCGCGCACCGGTGATGCTGGTGGTCGAACTGACCGCGATCCTGACCACCGTGCTGTGCTTCATTCCCGACGCAGCGGTGCCGACCTTTGTCGCGGCGCAAATCGCCCTGTGGCTGTGGTTCACCGTGTTGTTCGCCAACTTCGCCGAAGCGCTGGCCGAAGGTCGCGGCAAGGCCCGCGCCGACAGCCTCAAGGCCGGCAGCGAGGGCCTGAGTGCCCGACGCAAAACCAGCAACGGCGCCTTTCAAGTCGTGCCGGCTACCAGCCTGCGCAAGGGCGACGTGGTGCGCGTTGAAGCCGGGGAAATGATCCCCGGTGACGGCGAAGTGATCGAAGGCATCGCGGCGGTCAACGAAGCGGCGATTACCGGTGAATCCGCGCCGGTGATCCGTGAGTCCGGCGGCGACCGTTCGGCCGTCACCGGCAACACCCGCCTGGTGTCCGACTGGTTGCTGGTGCGCATCACCGCGAACCCGGGCGAGTCGACCCTGGACCGCATGATCGCCCTGGTCGAAGGCGCCAAGCGCCAGAAAACCCCGAACGAAGTGGCGCTCGACATCCTGCTGATCGGCCTGACCCTGATCTTCCTGCTGGTGGTCGTGACCCTGCAACCGTTCGCCCACTTCGCCAACGGCAGCCTGCCGCTGGTGTTCCTGGTGGCGTTATTGGTCACGCTGATTCCGACCACCATTGGCGGCTTGTTGTCGGCCATCGGTATCGCCGGGATGGACCGTCTGGTACGCCTGAACGTGATCGCCAAATCCGGTCGCGCGGTGGAAGCAGCGGGTGACGTACACGTCTTGCTGCTGGACAAGACCGGCACCATCACCTTCGGCAACCGTCGCTGCACCGCGGTGTTCGCGGCCCCCGGCGTCACTGCCAAAGAACTCGCCGAAGGTGCGTTGTTCGCCTCGTTGGCGGACGACACCGCTGAAGGCAAATCCATCGTCGAGTACCTGCGCGGCTCTCAGCCACAACCTGAGCCGTCCACCGACCTGCTGACGGCCGTGCCGTTCAGTGCCGAGACTCGCCTGTCCGGTGTCGACTATCAGGGCCGCGTGTATCGCAAGGGCGCGGTGGATTCGCTGCTGGCCTTCGTTGGCCTGAAACGCGCCGACCTCGCCGCGTCGCTGTCGCGGGAAATCGACAAGATTGCCCAGAGCGGCGGCACCCCGTTGCTGGTCTGCGTCGACGGTAAATTGCTCGGTGCGATCCACCTCAAGGACGTGGTCAAGCCTGGCATCCGCGAACGTTTCGCCGAGCTGCGCAAACTGGGGATTCGCACGGTCATGGTGACCGGCGACAACCCGCTGACCGCTGCGGCGATTGCTGCCGAGGCGGGTGTCGATGACGTGCTGGCCGAAGCCACGCCGGAGAAAAAACTGGCGCGCATTCGTCACGAGCAGAACGACGGTCGCCTGGTCGCCATGTGCGGCGACGGTGCCAACGACGCCCCGGCGCTGGCCCAGGCGGACGTCGGCATGGCGATGAACGACGGTACACAAGCGGCGCGCGAGGCGGCGAACATGGTCGACCTCGACAGCGACCCGACCAAGCTGCTGGACGTGGTGCAGATCGGCAAGGAATTGCTGGTGACTCGCGGCGCATTGACGACGTTTTCCATCGCCAACGACGTGGCCAAATACTTCGCGATTCTGCCGGCGCTGTTCGCCTCCATCTATCCGCAACTGGGCGTGCTCAACGTCATGCACCTGAGCAGTCCGCAGAGCGCGATTCTCTCGGCGATCGTGTTCAACGCGTTGATCATCGTCGTGCTGATTCCGCTGGCATTGCGCGGCGTGCGGGTGCAAGCGGCGAGCGCGGCGGCGTTGCTGCGACGCAATCTGCTGATCTACGGGCTGGGCGGGATTCTGGTGCCGTTCGTGGGGATCAAGGCAATCGACATGCTGCTGACTGCCTTGCACCTGGTTTGACCCTGGATAAGCGGTGTGTCAGCCACACCGCCTTCGCGGGCAAGCCTCGCTCCTGCGGGGTTTGAGGTGTTCGCAAAACGTGTGCACGCCACCAACCCGTAGGAGCAAAGCTTGCTTGCGAAGAACACGACACGGTCCATCTGAATGAACGCAGCAGTTTTTATCCGAATTCGAGGATTTTGAAATGTCCACAATGATACGTCCGGCCTTGAGCCTGTTAGTGCTGATGACCCTGATCACCGGCGTCGCCTATCCCTTGGTGGTTACCGGCGTGGCCCAGGTCGCGTTCCCGGATCAGGCCAACGGCAGCCTGGTGCGCGACGCCGATGGTAAGGTCCGTGGCTCGTCGCTGATTGCCCAGGATTTCGTCGGTGACGCCTGGTTCCACCCACGGCCTTCGGCCGGTGCTTTTGCCACCGTGTCGAGCAGCGCCAGCAACCTCTCGCCCAGCAACCCGGCGCTGGCCACTCGGGTGATCGACGACGCCAGCAAACTGTTGGTGCCAGGCCAGGGGCCGGTGCCGCTGGCGATGCTGACCACCTCCGGCAGCGGCCTCGATCCACACTTGCCACCGGCGGCGATTGCCTATCAACTGGCGCGTGTCGCGGCGGCGCGCAACCTGCCGGTGTCTACGCTTCAACAATTGCTGGAGGCACACATCGAGCAGCCGCTGGTGGGGCCACCGGTGGTGAATGTGCTGGCACTGAACATCGCGCTGGAAAACCTGTAGATCGTTGGCACCGCCATTCGCGGGCAAGCCCGCTCCCACACTGGATCTGCGTCACACTGAAGATCAAATGTGGGAGCGGGCTTGCTCGCGAAGACGGCCTTGCAGACACCTCATCACGACCTGAATAAAAGAGAGCTTCAAGCATGAGTGACTCCGGCCGCGCCGACGCGCTGTTAGCAGACCTGCCCCGCGATGGCCGTGGCCGGCTCAAGGTTTTTCTCGGCGCGGCGCCCGGTGTCGGCAAGACGTACGCCATGCTGCAAGCGGCCCACACCCAACTACGCCAGGGTGTGAAAATCATCGCCGGCGTGGTCGAGACCCACGGCCGCGCCGAAACCGAAGCGCTGCTCGGCGGCTTGCCGCAGCAGCCGTTGGTGCGCTCGGAATACCGTGGCGTGGTGCTTGAAGAAATGGACCTCGACGGCCTGCTCGCGGCCAAACCGAAACTGGTGCTGGTGGACGAACTGGCCCACACCAACGCTCCCGGCAGCCGTCACGCCAAACGTTGGCAAGACATCCAGGAACTGCTCTCCGCCGGCATCGACGTGTTCACCACGGTCAACGTCCAACACCTGGAAAGCCTCAACGATCAGGTGCGCGGCATCACCGGCGTGCAGGTCCGTGAAACCTTGCCGGACTGGGTGCTGCAAGAGGCTTACGAACTGCTGCTGGTCGACCTGCCCCCGCGCGAACTGCTTGAGCGTCTGCGCGATGGCAAGGTCTACGTGCCGGAGCAGGCGCGGGCGGCCATCGACGCGTTCTTCACCCAGACCAACCTCACCGCGCTGCGCGAACTGGCGATGCAAACCGCCGCGGCCCAGGTCGATAACGATTTGGCCCAGGGTTATCGCCAACTCGGCCAGGATGCGCCGGCCGTGCGCGGTCGCTTGCTGGTGGGTGTCGACGGCGATGCGCAGGCCGAACGCCTGGTGCGGCATGCCAGCCGCGTCGCCCAGCGTCGGCACCTGCCGTGGAGCCTTGTGCATGTCGACAACGGCAGCGTGCGCGACGAGCAATCGCGCCTGCGCCTGCAAAGTGCCCAGCAACTGGCCGAGCGTCTGGGCGGCGAAGTGGTGTTGCTGCGGGCCGGCGAAGTGGCGAAAACCCTGATCCAGCACGCCGCCGAACGCCGCGCGAGCCTGGTCCTGGTCGGTCAGTCGCGACAGAGTTTGCGTCGACGACTGTTCGGCGGCGGCCTGGCGTCACGTTTGCTGCGCAATGCGCGTGGGCTGGAAATCAACGTCATCGACAGCGAACAAGAGCAGCACCCGCCACGGCAGCGTGCGGCGCATTCGCTGGTCTGGTTCGACTACGCGCTGGCGCTGGTGGCGACGGTGCTCGCCACCGCCCTGGCCTGGGCGGTGGCGAGTGTCTTGCCGTTGCCGAACATCTCGCTGGTGTTCCTCGCCGCTGTGTTGCTGGTGGCGGTACGCAGCAGCCTCGGCCCTGCGCTGGCCTGTGCGGCGCTGTCGTTCCTGACCTACGACTTTTTGTTCATCCCACCGAATTTCTCCTTCAGCATCCAGCGCGAAGAAGACGTGCTGACCTTGCTGTTCTTCCTGCTGATGGCGGCCCTCACTGGCAACCTCGCGGCGCGGCAGCGGCGGCAATTGCAGGCATTGCGCGACACCCAGGAAGAAACCACCGAACTGCTCGACCTGTCGCGCAAACTCACCGCCGCCACCGACCGTCAGGCCGTGGTCAGCGCCGCCGCCCAGCACCTCAACGGCTGGAGCGATCTGCAACTGTGCCTGCTCAATCGCGACAATCAGGGCGGCTGGAAAGTCGAGACCGGTGGCCCGCTGGAGTTCTCCGAAGCTGAACGCGCCGCCGCCGATTGGGCCTGGCAACACGATCAACCGGCGGGCGCGGGCACCGGCACGTTGCCGTTCGGGCGTTGGTGGTGGTGGCCGTTATCGGTGGAAGACGGGCCGCTGGCGTTACTCGGCGTGTGCGCCAAAGAAGGCCAGACCTTGAGCGGCCAGCGCCGCCGTTTGCTCACCGCGCTGAGCCAGCCGCTGGCCCAGGCGCTGGCCCGCGCACAATTGGCCGAAGACCTTGAAGCGGCGCGCCTGCACGGCGAAACCGAGCAACTGCGCAGCGCCTTGCTGGCCTCGGTGTCCCACGACTTGCGCACGCCGCTGACGTCCATGCGCGGCAGCATCGACAGCCTGTTGGCCCTCGGCGAAGCCATTCCGCTGGAGGACCGTCGCGAGCTGCTCGAAGGCACGCGCGATGAAGCCGAACGCCTCGATCGCTACATTCAAAACTTGCTGGACATGACTCGCCTCGGTCACGGTGCCCTGAAGCTGGCGCGGGACTGGGTGTCGCCGGCCGACATTGTCGGCAGTTCGCTCAATCGCCTGCGCGCCGTGCTGGCGCCGTTGCAGGTGAGCACCGAAGTGCCGCCGGAATTGCCGCTGCTCTTCGTCCACGCCGCACTGATCGAGCAGGCGCTGGTCAACGTGCTGGAAAACGCGGCGCGATTCTCACCGACTCACGGCCGTTTGCAATTGCGCGCCGGGGCCGATGATACCGAGCTGTTTTTTTCGGTCAGCGATGAAGGGCCGGGGATTCCGGAGGAGGAGCGGGCGAAGATTTTTGATATGTTCTACACCGCCGCGCGCGGTGATCGTGGCGGGCAGGGCACGGGGTTGGGGCTGGCGATTTGTCAGGGCATGGTCGGCGCTCACGGCGGGCGAATCAGCGTCGCCGACGGCATCGAAGGGCGCGGCACCTGCATCACGCTGCACCTGCCGTTGCAGGAACAACCGGCCTTTGAAAATTAAAAGCCGAAAGTGAAGCCTGAACGCACTTGCGCTACTCTCTTGCCACTCAATTTGTTGATGTGAATTCATGAGCCAGACCGCGACCATCTTGGTCATCGACGACGAACCGCAGATCCGCAAGTTCCTGCGCATCAGCCTGGTTTCCCAGGGCTACAAAGTGCTGGAGGCCGGTACCGGCACCGAAGGCCTGGCGCAGGCCGCGCTGAACAAACCGGACTTGCTGGTGCTCGATCTCGGCCTGCCGGACATGGACGGCCAGCAAGTGCTGCGCGAATTTCGCGAATGGTCGACGGTGCCGGTGCTGGTGCTTTCGGTGCGGGCCAGCGAAGGGCAGAAAGTCGAAGCGCTGGATGGCGGCGCCAACGACTACGTGACCAAACCGTTCGGAATACAGGAATTCCTCGCCAGGGTGCGCGCGTTGCTGCGTCAGGCGCCGGCCGGTGAAGCCCAGCAAGCGGCGCTGACGTTCGGCCCGTTGACCGTGGACCTGGCGTATCGCCGAGTGCTGCTCGATGGCACCGAAGTCGCGCTGACCCGCAAGGAGTACGCGGTGCTGGCGCAATTGGCGCGGCATCCGGGACGGGTCATCACCCAGCAGCAATTGCTCAAGGACATCTGGGGGCCGACGCATACCGACGACAGTCATTACTTGCGGATTGTGGTCGGGCATTTACGGCAGAAACTGACGGATGATCCGACCCAGCCACGGTTTATCGTGACCGAAGCGGGGGTGGGGTACCGGTTGTTGAGTGAGGGTGGTCTTTAGGTTTTGTGGTGAATGATCGGGCTCCATCGCGGGCAAGCCCGGCTCCCACAGGTTTTGAGGTGATTACAACATTTGTGAACGACACTAATCTTGTGGGAGCCGGGCTTGCCCGCGATAGGGCCCTCGAATTCACTCGAGAACTTCAGGAATCGCGCTCATTCTCATATCGATCCAGCGTATCCCGCGCAATCTCCCGCCCCAGCGCGATCAGCTCCGGTGCCTTGTAGAACTCGAAAAAACGGCACACGCGCTTCGGCACGTTGATCAGGATATCCGGCGGATACCCGGCAATCTTGTACTGCGCCAATGACGTTTGCATCACCTCGAAACTCTGGTTGATCAAGTCCAGTAAGGACGCCGGCCCGACGTTGTCGATGATGAACGAGCCGGTGGCCGACTTCGGCGCGCCGTCGCGTTCAGGCGCGGCCGCCGGTTGCTGGGCTTCGGGGTCGGCGGATTCGACCCAAGGGTTGATGTCGGCCGCTTCGGCCATCAACGCTTCCTTTTCCAGCAGCAGCAATTGTTCCGCCTGTCTGCGGCGGAACGGCAATTTTGAACCGAGCGAATTGATCAGGCTGTCAAAGCGGCTCTTGAACGCCGCCGGGCGCTGGATCACCGGCAGTTGATAGTGACGCTGGTTGGTCGAGTTGAGGTTGACCGCGATGATCAGGTCGCAGTGACTCGACACCACGGGCACGATCGGTAAGGGGTTGAGGATGCCGCCATCGACCAGCATGCGATTGCCCTGCATCACCGGGGTAAACAGGCTGGGGATCGCCGCCGAGGCGCGCATGGCCTGGTGCAGGCAGCCTTCCTGGAACCAGATTTCCTGCTGGTTGGTCAGGTCGGTGGCCACCGCGGTGTAGGGGATGCGCAGGTCTTCGATATTGATCTCGCCGACGATCTTGCGGATTTGCCCGAAGACCTTTTCTCCACGAATCGCGCCGAGACGAAAACTGACGTCGACCAGGCGCAAGACGTCGAGGTAGTCCAGGCTCTCGATCCAGTCGCGATAATCATCGAGCTTGCCGGCGGCGTAGATTCCGCCGACCACCGCGCCCATGGAACAACCGGCAATGCAGGCAATGTCGTAGCCACGCCGTTCGATTTCTTCAATGACCCCGATATGGGCATAGCCTCGGGCCCCGCCAGAGCCCAGTACCAGTGCGACACGCTTTTTCATGAATCGCCCTCGTCTGACAAGGTTCAACAATGCACCCATCGAGGGGCGCGCTTCAATCGCTAAGGTCGCTCGGTGAGGGGAGGGCGTCGTTTTTTCGACACTCCATGGCGGCAGTTGGGTATTCTCGCAGCGCTGTAGTTTCCAGGGCGGGACCAAGGCACTTTTTACGCGCCTGACCGTCTTACCTGCACGACTGTTTACCTATTGTTGAGGTGTGAGTGATGAAAGCCTGGATCTGTGTGCCATTGATTGCCCTGGCACTTGCCGGTTGTGCCGGCAAAACCGCTTATCGCGACAGCTGCGGCAGCGGGCTCGATGCGGCGTGGCATGAGCTGGACCTGGCCAAGGCCGAAGGTTTCGCCGGCACCGTCAGCTACTCCAAGGCCCTGTCGCTGTTGACCGCGGCCAAGACCCAACAGCAATTCGAAGGCTTCGAAGGCTGCGCCAAGAAAGCCGAGAAGGCGCGCTTCTATATTCGTGAGTCACGTGCCGGCCGTTGAGGCATGATGTAGGGAATAGGGGAAACTCGATTCAGGGAGCAAGCGATGTCTGCCTTGGTTGATCGGTTGGTGGCTCATGTCCTGGGCCTGGAAGTTCGTCTGCTGGCCTGTCAGGCACGCTTGAGTGCCCGTACCGACCCGGAAGCGCTGCATGACTTGCGCACCACGGTTCGCCGTATGCGCAGTCTGTTGCGACCCTTGCGCGGCTTGCCGGGCGTCGAACAACTGGAAGCGGCGGCGTCCCGGGTCGGCGACCTGACCACGCCGCTGCGCGATCGCGAAGTGCTGGCGGCGTATTTGCTCGAGCACGGTCAACCCGAGGCGGCGCATCGGCGCATGGTGCTGATGGCGGAGGCTTATCCGGCGGTCGCGCACAGTTCGGAGCTTGCACAGTTGCTGATGATCTTCGACGCCTTTCCGCGGTTTTTGCGGGCTTCCCAGCGTCAGGGGTTACTCAAGGGATTGCGTAAACGCATCGAAAAACGCCTGGGCAAGCAGTGGAAGAAACTCGACCAGGCGCTACGCGACCCGGCCCATGATCGTCATCGCTTGCGCCTGCTGATCAAGCGGGTGCGCTATGGCATTGAGGCCTATCCCGAACTTGATCGTTTGCCGAAGCAGGCGCTGCCCCGACTCAAATCGGCCCAGGGTGCTTTAGGCGATTGGCACGACAGCTGGCAATGGCTGGCGAGGGCCGAAGAGGAGGCGGATTTGCAGCCCTGTGTCGCGGCCTGGAAAACCACCATGGCCAAAGCCGAAGCCCGCGCCGACCGCGTTCTCGACAAACTCGGCGACAGCTGTTTCAAATCCTGAAATCATCGCATATCCCTGTGGGAGCGGGCTTGCCCGCGATAGCGGTCTGACAGTCGACATTAATGTTGAATGTGCTGGCCTCATCGCGGGCAAGCCCGCTCCCACATTTGTTTTGTATTGGATAGAGAATGAGTGTTCGAGCCGGATGCGTCCCTTCTGTCAGTCAATTTGGCCGAAATAGGCACTGTGCAGTCATGACAGGCTGGTTAAGATCCCTTCATTCTTTTCGTGCTTCTGAGGTTTTCATGCGCTTTTCCGATCTGCTCGACGCCGTCCGCAGCCAGCCTCTGGAGCTGTCTATCCCGGCCGAATGGGCTCAGGGGCGAGCCAGTTTTGGTGGCCTGGTGGCCGCACTGCAATACGAAGCCATGCGCGCGAAGGTTCCGGCGGATCGTCCGGTGCGATCGCTGGCGATCACCTTTGTCGGGCCGGTCGAGCCCGAAGTGCCGGTCAGCTTTGAAGTCGATGTGTTACGCGAAGGCAAGGCCGTCAGCCAAGTACTGGGCCGGGCGGTGCAGAAGGGCCAGGTGGTGACATTGATCCAGGGCAGCTTCGGTGCCTCGCGCCCCTCCGAAGTGGCGGTCACCGCCGAACCGGCGCCGGAAATGAAGCACTGGGACGACTGTCAGGAACTGCCCTACATCAAAGGTGTAACCCCGGAATTCATGCGCCACCTGGCGATGCGCTGGAGCGTAGGCGGCCTGCCGTTTACCGGCAACAAATCCCGCGAGATGGGCGGTTGGGTGCGTTTGCGTGGGGATGTGAAGGAGGAGGCCGTCAGCGAGTCGCACATTCTGGCGCTGGTGGACGCGTGGCCACCGGCCTTGTTGCCACACCTGAAGAAACCGGCAATGGGCAGCACGCTGACCTGGACCATCGAATTCGTCCAGCCGTTGCTGGCGCTGAGTACGCTGGACTGGTGCAAATACCTCGTCGAAACCGAACACGCGGCCGACGGCTACGGTCACGCCGCCGCGAAGTTGTGGGACGTGGACGGTCGGTTGATTGCCATGAGCCGGCAGACGGTGACGATTTTTGCCTGATCAGTGACGACGGTGGCGCTCACGCCAGGCGCGCCACCAACCGCCGCTGAGGAAAAACCGAGGGAAGGTCAGGAACTGCTCGACCAGCAGGCGTGACATCGCATCTTTGCGATCACTGAATGGCTCGGAGGCTTGCGCCTCCAGGCTGTGCCCGTGACGTTGCAGGCCCAGCGCGGCGAGCAGGCCGATGACGCCGATGGCGATATTGGCAAAGCTCAGGCCGAACACCCCGGAAACAATCAGCAGAAACGCCACGATGAACAGCGGCACGGCAATCAGGTGCAGCACCAGATTGGTCGGGTGCTGGTGATTGTTCGGGTAGGCACGCCATTGCCAGGCGGGAAGGTTGGGGTGACGTTTGCCCATGATGCTAATCCTCGATCCATGTTGAACACATGATTGAAGAATAGGCCCGGCGCATGCGCGGGGCGAATCGAGGTTGGCTATTGGTGCGATAGGGGTCATGGTCAATATTGATGTTGACCGGGTGGACGCCTTCGCGGGCAAGCCCGCTCCCACAGGTAATGCGCAAATTTTGAAACAGCGCTAATCCTGTGAGCGGGCTTGCCCGCGAAGAGGCCGTTACAGCTTGAGCTGCCCGATGGCCTTGCTCAACTCCCCAGCCAGCGCCGCCAACTCATTACTGGTGGTCGCCGAATCCACCGTCTGCTGCACAGTGTTCTCGGTCACGTCGCGAATGCTCACCACCGCCCGATTCATCTCTTCCGCCACATGGCTCTGCTGCTCGGCCGCCACTGCGATCTGCGTATTGCTTTCACGCATCTGCGCCACCGCGCTGGTGATTTCCGCCAGCGCTGCACCGGCCTCTTGCGCCTGCTGCACGCAATCGTCAGCCTTGAACGAGCTCTCCTGCATAAAGTCCACGGCATCCCGAGTCCCGGCCTGCAACGCGGCCACCATGATCGTGATCTCATCGGTAGACGTTTGCACCCGCTTGGCCAGGTTGCGCACCTCATCGGCCACCACCGCAAAACCACGGCCCATTTCACCCGCGCGGGCCGCTTCAATCGCTGCGTTCAGCGCCAGCAGGTTGGTTTGCTCGGCGATGCTGTGAATCACGCCGACTACGCCGTTGATCTTCTGACTGTCTTCGGCCAGGCGCTGAATCATCTCGGCGGTCTGTTGCACGCCGGAGGACAACCCGGCAATCGACTTCTGCACCCGACTGACCACTTCCTGCCCGCTGCCGGCCAGGGTGTCGGCGGTTTGCGAAAGGTCGCGGGTGGCGCCGGCGTGTTGGGCGATGTGGTAGACGGTGGCGGTCATCTCATTGATCGCCGTGGCCGCTTGGTCGGTTTCGCTTTGCTGACCGAGCATGCCGTGGCGTACCTCGTTCATGCTCGACGCCAGCCGCGCCGCGCCGACATCCAGTTGCCGGGCGGTGCTGGCCACGGTGTTGACCACCCGTTGATAACCGGCCTGCATCGCATTGAAGGCGTTGGCCATCTGCCCGACTTCATCGGTACAGGCGAGCGGGACACGGGCCGAGAGGTCGCCGGTTTTTTCGACGTGCAGCATCACGTCTTTCAAGGTATTGAGCTGGCTGAGCAGAAAGCGGATCAACAATTGCGAGGCACCGAGCATCGCCAACATCAGGATCGCCACCGCCACGGCATAGTTGCCGAAACGCTCACCGAACACCTGGGCCAGGCTCGGAACGTACGCCACCACAGCGGCCTGCTGGCCGTCGGTGCGAGTGAACACTTCGGCCCCCATCAACAGGTTGTCGCCGAACAACGGCATGGGATTGATCTCGACCCAACCGTTGCTATCGGTCAGCTCCAGCACCGGTTGGCCGTTGAGCAACGGTGCTTGCCCGTGACTGAACGTCAGCAGGTGATCGGCCTTCGGCAGCGCCTGCCCGGCCGGCCAGGCGCTGAGCAAGCGCGCCTGGGCCTGGGCCGACACCTGGGCGGCGTGGCTGCGGGCCTGTTGCTCAAGCTGCACGGCGTACAGCACGAGCATCAGCGTGGTGACGAAGGCGACGGCGTTGACCGCCCAGAATTTGTATTTCAGCGAGATGTTGCTAAGCCAGGCACCCATGGAGGTCTTCTCTGATAGCGGAAACAGCATTGGCAAGGTGCCAGTATTGTGCCGCTACACAGGGAATTGACTCTTGATATGGGTCAATGTGGGAGCGTGCTTGCTCGCGAAGAGGGAGTGTCAGTCGACATCAATGTTGAATGACACACCGCTTTCGCGAGCAAGCCCGCTCCCACAGAGTTTTGTGATTACTGGGGGATTGAAGGCAGCGCGTAAAATGCCCGCGCGCACGCCGTGGTGTGCGCCGCCAGGTCTTCCTCACTCTCCCCGCGATGCAACGCCACTTCACGCAACACTTCGGTCAGATACGCCGGTTCGTTGCGACCGTTTTTCGGCTTGGGCCGCAGGCTGCGCGGCAACAGGTACGGCGCATCGCTTTCCAGCATCAGGCGCCCGCGTCTGATCTCTTTGACCAACGGATGCAGGTGCGTGCCCCGGCGTTCGTCGCAGATCCAGCCGGTGATGCCGATGTGCAAATCCAGGTCGAGGTAGCTGAACAACGCCTTCTTTTCGCCGGTGAAACAATGCACCACGGCGGCCGGTAGCTGATCACGGTAATCACGCAGGATTTCCAGCAGGCGCTGACTGGCGTCGCGTTCGTGGAGGAACACCGGCAATTGCAGGTCGACTGCCAGCGCCAGGTGCTCTTCGAGGACTTTTTCCTGTTGCGGGCGCGGCGAGAAATCCCGGTTGAAATCCAGCCCGCACTCACCCACGGCCACCACGTTCGGCTCCTTGAGCAAACTGCGCAGACGCTGGGCGCTGTCGGCGTTCCAGTCGCTGGCCGAGTGGGGGTGAATGCCGGCGGTGGCGAACAGCCGTTGAGCCGTTTCGTCCAGTTGCTGGCACAGCTCCAGCGCCTGCTCGCTGCCCTCGACACTGGTGCCGGTCAGCACCAATTGGCAGACCCCGGCGGCGTAGGCACGGTCGAGTACAGCCTGGTGTTTGTCGGCAAAACTGGGGTTGGTCAGGTTGACGCCGATATCGATGAGTTGCATGGTGCTACCTCGGACCAAAGGCCGGAAAGCATATCAGAGCTGTAGATTTATAAGAAAAACGAAGAACTACAACGGGTTATAGCTGTCTCTTGAGGCCGCAAGACAAGCTGGGTGGCTAGTGTGCCATCACTGTGCCAGTCTTTCGCACGTTGCCAGCGCTCAAGGCGCCCTGTTTCTGCTGTCTGAGCTTCATGAAAATCATGAGGCCGGACCCATATCCTTTCCGGAGAGTGGATGATACGTCCCTCGGTGTTATTACTGCTGTGTGGTTCGTTGCTGTTGCCGATGCCGGCCGTTGCGCGACTGGCCGGCCCGTTGCAGGCCGTGCCGTCGACCAAGGTGCGCGACCTGGCGGAAATCCGCAGTAGTCGCGTGTTGAGGGTGCTGGTCAATCAGAGCCGCAACAGCTCCGGCGAAGTCCAGGGCCAGGCCATCGGTGTCGAATACCACCGCTTGCGCGCCTTCGAGCAATACCTCAACGGCCACGCCCGCGACGGTCAGGAAATTACCCTCAAGATCATTCCCAAGGCCAAGGATCAACTGATCGGCGCGTTGCAGCGCGGCGAAGGTGATCTGGTTGCACCGGGGGAGTTGCTCGATCTGCAACCGGGACACGCGGTCAGCACCAGTGAACCGATTGCCAGTAACATTCCCTTGGTCCTGGTCGGGATCAAAGGCGAGCGACGTTACACCCGCCTCGAACAACTCTCCGGTAAAACCCTCGCGTTGCCCACCGGCAGCGCGGCTGGGGATGCGGTCAGCCAGATCAACCAGAAACTCGCCCTGCACAAGTTGCCGCCGGTGAAAGTCGAGTGGGTCGATCCCACCCTGGCGGTCGAGGACGTGCTGGAAATGGTCCAGGGCGGAATCTTTCACCTGACCATCGTCGAACAACCGATTGCCGAGCGCTGGGGCAAGATCCTGCCCAAGTTGCGTTTCGATCGGCAGGTGCTGATCAGCGATCCGGGCGAAGAGTTCTGGTTCGTGCGCCGCGATGCCTCGATGCTGCGGGCGAGCATCGATCGTTTCCTGACCGGGTACAAGAAACCATCGGATCAGGATGCCGCGTTCCTGCGGATCTATCGACGCCTGTATCAAGTGCACTATCCGTTGGCCAAGGCGGACCGCCAGCGATTGGAAAAGCTACGACCGGTGCTGCAGAAACACGCAGACGCTCAGAGCATGGACTGGCTGAACCTGGCGGCGCTGGCGTTCAAGGAGTCCGCGCTGCAACCCAACGCCCGCAGTGGCAGCGGCCCCACCGGGCTGATGCAGATCACCCCGTCAGCGGCGCAGCGGGTGGGGGTCAACAATATTCAGGACCTGGACGCCAATGTGCAGGCCGGAGCCAAGTACCTGGCGATGATTCGCCGCAAGTTTTTCGCCAGCCCCAAGCTCAACGAACGCGAGCGCATGGCGTTTGTGCTGGCGGCTTACAACATCGGGCCGGAACGGGTCCAGGGGATGCGCGCCGAGGCTCGTCGACGCGGTTTGAATCCCAATCAGTGGTTCTTCCAGGTCGAGCGCATCGCCATGGAGCAGGTGGGAATGGGCCCTGTCAGCTATGTTAATAGCGTGAACAAGTATTACTTGGCGTTCGATCGGGAGCGGGAGTCGTTGGAGCCCCAGGGGCAGAAAGTTGTCCTGCGTAAGTGATCGAATAAACTGATTGTTATGGCGGTTTTTTTGCGCTTTTAACATGATATTTACTGATTAATATAGCGGCCAACCAACACACTACTCACAAGGGATTACACAGCATGAACTCACTGATCAACAAGGTACTGTTTACCCGCGCTGGCTACGGTCTGACTGTTTTGCGGATTTTCGTCGGCATCGTCTTCGCTGCCCACGGCGCGCAGAAACTCTTCGGGGCGTTCGGTGGTTACGGTCTGGCGGGTACCGCGCAGTACATGGAGAGCATCGGTTTGACGCCGGGTTATCTGATGGCGACGCTGGCGGGCGGGACGGAGTTCTTCGCCGGTCTGGCCTTGATCATTGGCTTGCTGGCTCGCCCGGCAGCACTGGGCCTGGCCTTCCTTTCGCTGGTGGCGATCTTTACGGTGCACCTGCCTAATGGGTTGTTCATGGCCAACAATGGTTATGAGTTTGCGCTGGCCTTGCTGGGTGGCAGCATTGCGGTGTTGATTGAAGGGGCTGGGAAGCTGTCGGCGGATCGCGCTATTGCGGGTTGAATGTTTTGGTTTAGCGGTAAGACCGTGTACATATCCGTTGCTGCGGTAACGGCTGCTTATGGTTTCGCTCTTACAGCGAGTCCCTTTTTCTAACGCCAAAAAGGAACCAAAAGGCTTTGCCCCTCCATTCGGTGCCGAGCCTAGGCGAGGCACCGAACGAAAGGGCAAAAGCGCTTTGGTTACTTTCGCGCTTTTCGAAAGTGACTCGCCGTAAGGGCGAAACCAATATCGGCCGCAACCCAAAAAACGGATACACACCCAAATCAAACAGCCCCGCCGCACAGGCCTTTTTGTTAACCGCGATTCTTGACACTGTCCAGTCAGCTTCTCTAGGATGTTGTCCCATGCGCCGATTTAAACAGCTACTTGCGGGGCGCCAGGTGACTCATTTCCGTCGCCGATAGAAGCTGCAAGCCAGCTTCGAAATACCGCTAAAGCGCTGGTTCGGTGTTGCCTCTCACCTGCCATGCAGACTTTTGAGGCAGAGACACGACACAATGAATGCACTAAGCCCCGTTATACGTCCCGCGCCGATCACGGCACATCTCACCCAGCGCAATCCAAAAATCCTGCTTGGCGGCAAACATCAGCCGACGCTCTTGCGTTACCTCGATGGCTGGCCACGTCGTACCGGCGGACCTGCCGCGTTCCTGATCCAGTTTGTCGAAGACGGTGAATCCCTGGCACGATTTGCCAGCGACAGTTTCGATCTGGCGGTGATTCAATCGCCAAGCCTCGAAGACGCCCCCGAAGTCATCAAACAACTGACCCGCGTAGCCCGGCAGGGGCTGATTACCCGCCGTTAAGGTTCAGGGATAGTCGATCGCCACGATATACACGCACTGCTCACCATCAGGTGTCTGGACCCGGACTTCAGCGTCCAGCGCCTTGCCGATCAGTGCGCGTGCCAGAGGCGAGTCGATGCTGATCAGGCCCAGTTTCAAGTCCAGCTCGTCCGGCCCGACGATGCGATAGCGCGACTCTTTGCCATCCTCGTTTTCAATCGTGACCCAGGCGCCAAAATAGACCTTGTTCGGATCGCTGGGCTTTTCGCTGACCACCTTGAGCGCTTCCAGCCGCTTGGTGAGAAAACGCACGCGACTGTCGATCTCGCGCAGCATCTTTTTGCCGTAGGTGTATTCGGCGTTTTCCGAACGATCGCCCTGTGCCGCGGCCTCGCTCACCGACTGCGTCACCTGCGGGCGCCGAACATGCCACAGCTCATGAAACTCGGCCCGCATCCGCGCTTCACCTTCGGGGGTGATCAGCGCGGTGCCGGCGGGGCGGGGAGGGCGATAACGGCTCATGACAACTACTTGTGGTTGAGTGCTTGTGGCTGAGTCTATCAACCCTCGCGCAAGACTGTCAGGGGGCTGGCGTTCAAGGCGCGGCGGGTGCCGAACACACCGGCCCCGCCGATCAGCACGGCACCGATCAACGGCAACACCAGCAGCCACGGATGCGGATGCCAAGGCAGGTCGAAGGCATAACGGTAGAGCACCAGGCTCACCACCTCCGACCCCAACGCCGCCAAAAGGCCGCTGACGGCGCCAAGCAAACCGAATTCGATCCGTCGGGCCTTGACCAACAGCTGCCGCTCGGCCCCCAGTGCGCGCAACAAGGCGCCTTGGCGAATACGTTCATCAAGGGTGGCTTGCAGGCCCGAGAACAACACTGCCATCCCCGCCGCCAGCACGAACAGCAACACGTATTCCACCGCCAAAGTAACCTGGGCGAGGATGCTGCGCAGCTGCTCCAGCAAGGCTTCGACTTGCAGAATGGTGACCGCCGGAAAGCTGCGGGACAGATCGACGATTTGCTGATCATGACCCGCCGCCAGATAGAAACTGGTCAGGTAAGTTGCCGGCAAATCCTTCAAGGTGCCGGGCTGGAAGATCATGAAGAAGTTCGGCTGGAAGTTGTCCCAGTTGATCTCCCTCAGGCTGGTGACTTTCGCTTCGCGATTGACCCCGCCGACGGTGAAGACCATGTGATCGCCCAGCTTGAGTTTCAGGCTTTCGGCAACTTTGCCTTCCACCGATACGCCGGGAATCTCATCCGGCGGTTGTTCGGTCCACCAGTTGCCCGCCGTGAGCTTGTTGCCCGCTGGCAGGTCCGCGGCCCAGGTCAGGCTCAGGTCGCGCTGGATTGCTCGATCACCGGCCGAATCCTTGCTGACGATTTCCTGCACTGGCTCGCCGTTGATGCTGATCAGTCGCCCCGGCACCACCGGATACAACGGCGCCGATTGCGCAGACAGTTCGATCAGGCGATCGGTGAAGGCCTGTTTGTCGGCGGGCAGGATGTTCAGCGCGAAATAGTTGGGAGCGTTCTTCGGCAACTGGTTTTGCCAGGTGTCCAGCAGCTCGCCGCGCAACAAGGCGATCAGCGCCATGGACAGCAGAATCAAGCCGAAGGCCAGGGCTTGGCCCGCCGCCGCCAGCGGATGACGCAGCAACTGGCCTAGCCCGAGCCGCCACGGCAAGGAGGCGCGGGCAAGCATTCGGCGCAGACTTTTCAGCAGCAGCAACAGCAAGCCGCCCAGCACCAGCGCCGCGACGACGCCACCGCCGAGCAGGGCGAAGGTCAGCACCAGATCCAGGCTCAAGCGCCACATGATCAGCCCGAGGGCGCCCAAAGCCGCGCCGTAGACCATCCAGGTGCTGGACGGAATCGGCAGCATGTCCCGGCGTAAAACCCGCAATGGCGGAACGCGACCGAGTGCAGCCAGCGGCGGCAAGGCAAAACCAGCCAGCGCCACCAGACCGGTGCCGATCCCGGCAATGGCCGGAAACAGGCCGCCCGGTGGCACGTCGGTCGGCAATAAATCATGCAGCAGTGCGAACAGCCCAAGCTGCGCCAGCCAGCCGATGAAGGCACCGCTGATACTGGCGAGCAAGCCGAGCACGGTCAGCTGCAAACTGAACAGGACCATGGTTTCCCTGCGGGAAAGTCCCAGGCATCGCAGCAATGCACTGGCATCAAAGCGGCGGGTGGCGAAGCGCGTCGCCGACAAGGCCACCGCCACACCGGACAGCAGAACCGCCACCAGACTGGCCATGTTCAAGTAACGCTCGGCTTTGCCCAAGGCACCGCCGATCTGTCGGTTGCCGTCGCGGGCATCCTGTATGCGTTGGTTGGGTGCCAGCCCGGGTTTGATCAGTTGACGATAGGTTTCCAGCGACTCGGCTTTGCCCCGCCAGAGTTCGCGGTAACTGACCCGGCTGCCGGGTTGCACCACGCCAGTCGCGGCAAGGTCACTGAGGTTGATCAGCACCCGCGGCGTCAGGCTGTAGAAATTACCGGCGCGGTCCGGTTCGTAGGTCAGCACCCGCGCCAGTTTCAGGGTGCGCATGCCGACGTCAATGCTGTCGCCGATCTTCAAGTCCAGCGCAGTCAGCAGTCGCGCTTCAACCCAGGCTTCACCCGGTTTCGGTCCGCCCCCGGAGGCTTCCGCGGCAAAGGGCGCGGGGGCGCTTTTCAGTTCGCCACGCAGTGGATAGACCTCATCGGCCGCCTTGATGCTGGACAGCTGAATGCCGTTGTCGGTGGCGATGACGCTGGAGAATTCCACTACCTGCGCATGTTCGAGGCCCAATTCCATGCCGCTTTTAATCTGCTCGGGCCGCGCCGGCGAACTGCCTTCGAGCAACAGGTCGGCACCGAGAAACTCGGTGGCACGCAACATCATGGCGCCGTTCAGGCGGGCGCCGAAATAACCGATGGCGGTACTCGCCGCCACGGCTACCAGCAAGGCGAAGAACAACACGCGCAACTCACCGGCGCGGGCATCGCGCAGTAATTGGCGGATGGCGAGACTGAACAGGCGCAACAGCGGCAGGCGTGCCATCAAGGCTCCAGAGGGGCGACCAGCAGGCCGGCTTCAAGGCGGATCAGGCGCCGGCAGCGATGTGCCAGGCGTTCGTCGTGGGTCACCAGCACCAGGGTCGTGCCGCGTTCCTGGTTGAGTTCGAACAGCAAGTCGCTGATGCGCTCGCCGGTGTGGCTGTCGAGGTTGCCGGTGGGTTCATCGGCGAACAGCACATCGGGTTCTGCGGCAAAGGCTCGGGCAATCGCCACGCGCTGCTGCTCACCGCCGGAGAGCTGGCGCGGCGAGTGGGTCAGGCGCTGGCCGAGACCCACCCGTTGCAGCAACTCGGTGGCACGCTCGCGCGCATCTTTGCGGCCATCGAGTTCCAGCGGCAGCATGACGTTTTCCAGGGCGTTGAGACTGTCGAGCAACTGGAATGATTGAAAAACGAAACCCACATGCTCGGCGCGAATGCGCGCCCGTTGGTCTTCGTCGAGAGTGCTCAAGCCTTGCCCGGCGAGGGTGACTTCGCCGCTGCTCGGCAGGTCGAGGCCGGCGAGCAGGCCGAGGAGGGTGGATTTGCCGGAACCGGAGGCGCCAACGATGGCCAGGCTATCGCCCTTGTTCAGTTCCAGGCTGAGTTCGTGCAGGATAGTCAGTTCACCTTCCGCGCTGGGGACCACTTTGCTGAGGTTCTTCGCGGTGAGAATACTTGCGCCCATGGAGAATCCGATGCGTGTGTGGTTTTTGAGTGCTGGCCTGGCCTTGATGTGCATGGCCCAGAACGCAGCGGCGGGTACTGTCCTGATCGTTGGCGATAGTATCAGCGCCGGTTTCGGCCTGGATACCCGCTTGGGGTGGGTGTCGCTGCTCGAGCAACGGCTCAAGCGCGAAGGTTTCGACGATAAAGTAGTCAACGCGTCCATCAGCGGCGACACCAGCGCCGGAGGCCAGGCGCGCCTGCCGGCGCTGCTTGCAGAGCATAAACCGGAACTGGTGATCCTCGAATTGGGCGGCAACGACGGGCTGCGTGGATTGCTGCCAACACAATTGCAACAAAACCTTGCAGCAATGATCGACAGCTCCCGCGCCAGTGGCGCCAAGGTGCTGCTGTTGGGCATGCAATTGCCACCCAACTACGGCGTCCGTTACACCGAGGCCTTTGCGAAGGTCTACACCAACGTGGCCAGCGAGAAAAACATCCCGCTGGTGCCGTTTTTTCTCGACGGCGTGGGCGGCCATCCGGACTTGATGCAGGCAGACGGCTTGCACCCGGCTGCCGGGGCTCAGGACAAGTTGCTGGAAAATGTCTGGCCGACACTGAAACCGCTGCTTTGAAATGACGTCCTTGGAGGTTCAGAACGGATTCTGGTCCTCGTAAACAGGTTTTCCATTCCTAGCAACTCAGAAAACGCAGAATTCCGAGGCGAGACAACAAGATCAGAAGGGAGAAAGCTGTTTGCTGTAACCGAACTTAACACCCGAGGCGAAAAAACCTCCGCACTCATTCTGTTTTTTGCAGCTCTGGCATTCGGGTGCGAACTCGTTTTTCCAATCACTGATCGATTTGCGGTAGTAGGGCAGAATGTCCGGATTCACCAAGCAAAGCTGGTGGTTGTAGACCGAAATGTTCATACCGTATCGGGCCAGAATGTTAACCGACTTGCTGAGTATGTCTTTGTACTCGATTGGGTCAATCCAGAGCTCGTCAAGATTAGCCCTGGTGAAGCCCATCATTTCAAGGCCCATGAGAGCTACCTGATCAACAAAAAGCAGATTACGTGCGATGAACTCACATAGCTCAGGAAGGCGTTGTACCGAGAGCTTATGAATGACTATTCGGATTTCAACCTTCTGGCCTAAGCGCTTCAGGTTGAGAATGCCCTGTATGGTTTCATCGAATGCACCTTTAGCCTGGACGATGTAATCATGAAGCGTCGGATCGTCAGAGTAGACAGGGATTCCGATCATCGCATCAGTCAGTTCAATGGCTGCATATTTTGCTGCGAACGCAGGGTCTTTGAAGCTACGCCCGTTCGAGAGGATATGGATTCCAGTTCTTGGAAGATGGCTTTTGGTCAAGCGCAGGATCTTAAGAAAACGCTCCCTGTTGGTCGTCGGCTCACCTCCAGTGAATCCCAATTCCCGGGTGTCTTTTGGAATCAAGGGAATCAAGGACTCGATGTCATCGAGTATCCATGAGTCATCAACTGCCTTAGGCGGTTGGGAACACATCAGGCAGTAATGATTGCACTGCTCGGTTACGAGGATGCTGTTGTGCGGTGACGATGCCCGAAACAGCACACGGATGCTTTGACGATCAGCTGAAAGCCGGACAACGTCGCTATCGCCGATGTAGCTGTAGTCGTTTGGCAGGACTGAGTAATCAGCGTCAGATGGCAGTTCGAGAGCCAGCGCTTGATGTTTCTCAAGGAGAAGATAGTGCGCGAAGCCTCGTGGAACATTGTTGTCGGAAACCAGGTAGGCCAATTCCCGTCGCAAGATTTCGGGCAGATTCCGATTTGTGGACACCTTGATCAGATTGAGGGGCTTCAGTACGTCAACCGCGTGGATGCGAATTATTTTTCCGCTGAGCTTCAGCATCGGTTGGCCCATCCCATGAAAATCCGTTTTGTATCTTCGTCGCTTCCCATCAGTTCAATGAGATGCTTGAAAATCGCCATGTTTCGCTTACAGAAAGAGGATTCGGGTTTCCTCGCTACCACGTCCTTGTGAATGGCGTGATGGTAGACGGGCTCAGCACCACAGTAAGCTTCAAACGCACAGTCGGAGCACATGGGGGCGCTTAAGGTGAAGGAGTTTTCCAGTGCGTCCAGAAGCTGATCAGAGAGGATTACTTCCTCGTATGAGTTCTCTAGGATATTGCCGAGGCGGAATGTATGATCACCCATCTCAGCAAGCATACGGCTCTCATCTGAGGCGTAGACAGCTCCGTCGTAGTTGAACACGATGGCAGCGATACCAGCGCCGGCAGGGTTCATCAAATCAACAAACCCAGGGTCCCCGGACGTCAGCATTTTTGTCAGCACGAGTGCTGAATACTGCTCTACAAATCGTACGCCGGCCTTGTTCAGCTCAATGATGTACTCAAGACCTTCCTTGTAAAAATCCAGCCAGCGCTCAGTATCATAGGACATGAATTTTTTGGTCTTGATCGCAAAGCCGTATGGGGAAAGTGTGCGGAGGAAGATGCCATCAAAACCCAGGCGCAGATACTCATCAATGATGTCGCGCACCCGTGGCAGGCTTTTATCTGTGGTTGTCATTAGCGCTGACACTTGGTCGTAGCCGAGAGCTGCGCGGGCTTTCTTCAAGCCATATTCGAAACGCTGGTGACTATCTCGGCCTGGCCGTGGGCGGTTTGCATCGTGCAGGTCCATTGGCCCGTCGAGCGAAGATGAAAGCACAATGTTGTGTTGTTTGCAGAAATCGAGCATGTCGTCGTTCAGGAGCGATAGTGTGGTCGCAATGACGAACTGCAAGTCACGGCCTTCCTGCAGGTTGCGTTTTTTTGCCTGCAAAACGATGTACTTCACCATCTCGAAATTCAGCAGCGGTTCGCCACCCTGAAATTCAATTTTGATGGCTGGATTCGGCGACCTAAAAACGAAATCCAACGATTTGTCTGCCATCTCCATGGTCATGTCGAATTCGCCTTTGCTCTCCGATTGCCTCGATACCTGGCAATACGGGCAGCTATGGTCGCAACGAAGGGTAACTACAAAGATATGTAGATTGGTGAACTGCGCCAACCTCGATAGCCGCGTGCGGATCTTGAGCGCCAGAAGCTGAAGCGGTGCCTGCTCGTTGGGGAAACGAATGAACTGCTTGGACCGGAGCGTAGGGATCAGCTCTGACGAGAGCGGAAGCGTCTTGCTTATGATTGGCTCAAGCATCCGCACTGGGATGACATGAAACTCACCTGCCATATTGGTAATGACGTACTCATCGTCATTCAGGCGGTCAAATTTGAAGGGCAGCAATTCGTAGGGACGTTGCTGTGCGTAAAACTCCAGCTTTTGGAATTTACTCACTGATCAGCCCAGTTTTTGAAAAGGCCAATCCAAGGATCAGATTCTTGATCGGTAAGGTTTCAGCATTCAGCCGGTGGCGTAGCTGATAGTCGAGTACATCCTTCTTGAACTCTTGAACGGCAAACAGATATGCAGGCTCCTCAATCCCAATATTCGAGCACAAGGCGCAGATAAACTGCCCATCGGAGGATTTGATATCAACCGTCAGTGAGTTCATCGAGCGATAGGCGGCTTTTTGCAGAGCTTGCACGTCGTAAAGCCGCTCATCAAAGGTGAGCGTATCCGCAAGCTTCATTTTAAGAGCCCGAGTGGTGAGAGCTATGTGAGCTGTGCGATGCGTGAGAGCTATGAGAGGTGTGGTAGGCCATCAGTTGACCTTGATCTCCACGTTTTAGAACAAACGCAAACAGGTCATTACCACCGCGAATTGAAAGGTTTTCATTCGGAGCAGTAGATTGGAGTGTGTTCGTGGTGTCGGTTTTGGGTTCTACAATCTCATGGGTAGTTAATGCCGACGCCTGGTCTGCAGCGACTGCCGCTGCCAGAGTTGCCATTGGTACCAGAAAGGAGCGCTTTTTCATTGTTAGATTTCCTTATCGTTGGTGAGGTTATTGGTTGAGTCTCGCTGGCGAACATCGGTGATGTCAATATGGAATCTCCGGTTACATTCATTCCGCCTAAACAATCCGACAGACGTATCATGTCACCCAACAACCGGTGCGCTAGACAAAGCATTCTCCGAGATCTACAGCGCATTGGCGGAAGAGAAAAACATCCCGCTGGTGCCGTTTTTTCTCGACGGCGTGGGCGGCCATCCGGACTTGATGCAGGCTGACGGCTTGCACCCGGCTGCCGGGGCTCAGGACAAGTTGCTGGAAAATGTCTGGCCGACACTGAAACCGCTGCTTTGACGCTTTTCTAGCGGCGGTGTTTCGGCTAAGGTGGCGCCCCCGATTTGGAGCCCCCGATGCCGCGTCCCGCCTGGTCACTTTTTGCCTATCAACTGATCGAGCCTGACGAACAGCTGGATCTGTTCGCCTGCCAGGAAGTGCGGGTACATCTGGTGACCCGTCAACTGGAGCTGGGTGGCTCGGCGGATCGAACCTTGTGCGGCAGCCTGTTGCCCGCACAGCCACGCTGGTCGAGCGTCGACCGCCGAGTGTTCCAGGACCAGCGCCTGTGCTCACTGTGCCGGGCCATTCTGGAATCGCAAAAACGCGGCACCTCGCCGATCTGGCCGGAGTTGCGCTTCGAGCTTTAGCGCGATAAAGATAGCTGGCTATCGGCCAACTCCCCGAAATTCCGGACGCCGGTGTACAATCCCGTTTTTATACCCTTGTCGATCATGCGAAGGATTTTCCGGATGTTGCCGCGTTTTCCTGCCGTCACCCGCTGCCTGACTCTTGCCGCCCTCTGTGTGGCCGGTCCCGCTTCAGCATTGGAGCTGCCTCTGCCACCGCCCGGTGAAGACATCATCGGCCAGGTGCAGGTCATCAAGGCCAAGTACGAAGATACCTTCGCCGACCTTGGTACCACTTACGATCTGGGCTATTCGGAAATGCTCGCCGCCAACCCGGGCGTCGACGCCTGGCTGCCGGGTGCCGGCACCGAAATCATTCTGCCGACGCGGTTTATCCTGCCACCGGGCCCGCGCGAAGGCATCGTGATCAACCTGGCTGAGTACCGCCTCTATTACTACCCGAAAGGCCGGAACGTGGTGTACACCTTCCCGCTGGGCATCGGTCGTGAGGGTTGGGGGTCGCCGATCGCCCACACCACCATCACCGCCAAGACGCCGAACCCGACCTGGACCCCTCCAGCGTCGATCAAGGCCGAGCACTTGGCCGATGGTGACCCGTTGCCGAATGTGGTGCCGGCCGGTCCGGATAACCCGTTGGGGCCGTTCAAGTTCAACCTGGGCACGCCGGGCTACCTGATTCATGGTTCGAACAAAAAATTCGGCATCGGCATGCGCACCAGCCACGGCTGCTTCCGCATGTTCAACAACAACGTGCTGGAAATGGCCAGCATGGTGCCGGTCGGTACGTCGGTGCGGATCATCAACGACCCGTACAAGTTCGGTATCAGCGCCGGCAAGGTCTATCTCGAAGCGCACACGCCGCTGGACGACAACGGCAACCCGTCGGTGGTCGACAAGCACACCGCGGTGATCAACGCGATGCTCAAGCGTGAAGACATCACCAACAACTTGCGCATGAACTGGGATGTGGTACGTGACGTAGTGGCGGCTGAAGATGGCTTGCCGGTGGAAATCGCCGTGCCGAATACCTCTGCGCCGATGGTGACGAGCGCGCCGATCGATCCGCTGCAGTAACGCTTGAAAGGAACCCGCCGACGCTGACTGCGTCGGCGGGTTTTTTATGGCCTGGACAAAACACCGGGCCATAAAAAAGCCGACCCAAGAATGGGTCGGCTTGATAACAATCCCGAAGGACTATTACTTGCGGCTAGCTTTGTCCAGCATGCGCAGAGCACGCTCGTTAGCTTCGTCAGCAGTCTGTTGTGCTTTTTGAGCAGCAGCCAGAGCTTCATCAGCTTTACGGTAAGCTTCGTCTGCACGAGCCTGGGAGCGAGCAGCTGCGTCTTCAGTAGCTGTCAGACGTGCTTCGGTTTCTTTCGATGCGCTGCTGCAACCGGTAGCCAGAACTGCGGCCAGAGCCAGAGCAGAGAATTTCAGAACGTTGTTCATCGTGTTCCCCTTCAAGGACTTTCTATTAAGTAGCTGTCTCCTCAGAGTGAGGAAATAGCCGGCGTACATACTACCCATTACTTGTCGTAAGTAAACTGACGTAAAGCAAGAAGCAAAAAAAATTGTAGGCGTTGATTCTTTTTCGAGCAACTTTTAACTGCGTTGCTTAAAAAATACCCAGCTGGGAGGCCCGAGATGAGCGAGCCGGCAAAGAAAAGTTCCCCGCGCTCGCTAGTCTTTTCGCCCTCTTGGCTAAAGTCTGTCTAGATGGATTCGTCTACACTTTTGTTCGGATTTCGTGCGACGCCTCTCATATCTTTCTCCATGTTCAGGTGACTTTAACAAAGGGCGCTCGTCTTAAGTCTCAACATCCGGCAATGTTCAGGCTATCGACCTTCAGCGACACTCGGTCGAGCCTTCCCTGCGTGACCCGGAGCAGCACCCGCCGCCCAGCACGATGACGAGCGTACCTTGAGCATTTTTGCCGATGGTGCCTACTATTTGATACGTGCTCGGTTGCGCGAGATCGGTGCAGCTCTTCTCGGTGTCCATTCAGGCACGAGGTGGCGTAGATGTTCCTTCGCCGGAAAAACATCGGTAAGGTAGGGGTCAGAATTCAAGACCCGCGAGGAGTAGTGATGAGCGAGGCGTTGTCCATCCACCATGACCAGGCTGGTCATCAGTTCGAGACCAATGTGGACGGTCATCGTGCCTACCTGACCTATATGGACCTGGGGAAACAGACCCTGGATATCTATCGCACGTTTGTGCCCAACGCACTGCGGGGACGCGGCATCGCTGCGGCATTGACCGAGCAGGCGCTGCAGTACGCCGAAGAAATGGGCTACACCGTCATTCCATCGTGCTCCTACGTGGAGCGCTACATGGAGCGTCATCAGCGGCACGCGGCGAAACTGAGCCAGTAAACGCTGCGCATAAAAAAACGCCGGGTTAAGCCCGGCGTTTTTTTGTGCCCAAAAAACAACGATCAGCTGCGATCGCGTTTGGGCAGCACGTCCTTGAGCTTGGCGTGCATGCTGCGCAAGGTGTTTTCGGTAGCGGACCAATCGATGCAAGCATCGGTGATCGACACGCCGTATTGCAGGTCGGCGAGGTCTTTCGGGATCGACTGGCAGCCCCAGTTCAGGTGGCTTTCAACCATCAGGCCGATGATCGACTTGTTGCCTTCGAGGATCTGGTTGGCGACGTTCTCCATCACCAGCGGTTGCAGGGCCGGGTCCTTGTTGGAGTTGGCGTGGCTGCAATCGACCATGATGTTCGGCTTGATCTTCGCTTTGTTCAGCGCTTGCTCGCAGAGCGCGACGCTGACCGAATCGTAGTTCGGCTTGCCGTTGCCACCGCGCAGCACCACGTGACCGTAGGCGTTGCCCTTGGTGGTGACGATCGACACGCCACCTTCCTGGTTGATGCCCAGGAAACGGTGCGGGCTGGAAACCGATTGCAAGGCGTTGATCGCTACAGTCAGGCCGCCGTCGGTGCCGTTCTTGAAGCCGACTGCCGAAGACAGGCCGGAAGCCATTTCACGGTGAGTCTGGGATTCGGTGGTGCGTGCGCCGATGGCCGACCAGCTGATCAGGTCCTGCAGGTACTGCGGGGAGATCGGGTCGAGGGCTTCGGTCGCGGTTGGCAGGCCCATCTCGGCCAGGTCCAGCAGCAGCTGGCGGCCAATGTGCAGGCCGTCCTGAATCTTGAACGAGTCGTCCAGGTACGGGTCGTTGATCAAACCTTTCCAGCCGACCGTGGTGCGTGGCTTCTCGAAATACACGCGCATGACCAGATACAAGGTATCGGACACTTCCGCTGCGAGGGCCTTGAGGCGCTCGGCGTATTCGTGGGCGGCCTTGATGTCGTGGATCGAGCAAGGCCCGATAACCACGAACAGCCGGTGGTCGGTGCCATCAAGAATGTTGCGAATGACTTCGCGACCCTTGGTGACGGTGCGCAGGGCAGCGTCGCTCAGAGGGATATCACGCTTGAGCTGATCAGGAGTGATCAGCGTCTCGTTGGAGGCGACGTTTAGGTCGTTGATCGGTAAATCAGCCATCGTTTACTCGTCAGGTCACGGGTGCCGGCCGCCAGCGAACCCGCGCGGCGGAGCACAGCAAATTAAGCGCGTCGGGGAGCCGAACCTTAGCGCGTTAGGCGCCTTCTCGACAATGGGCAGACACCGGTTTAATCCAGCACAGCCTGCGCAAATGCCCTGCGAACCGTCTCGTGGGAGAACTCGTCGGCGTGCTGCTGGACCCATTCGAGGGCCAGGGCCTGAGTTTCCTGCAGGTCATCGTGCGCGTCGTGCAGGCGACAGTAGCGCTCGATCTGAACCACCTGTTCGCCCATTCGCGCACTGAACATCATCTGCTCGTCAACAAACGCAATGCCCACCAGATAGCCGCGCTTGCGTCGCAGGCACCAGGCCACATAGCCCAGAAAACGCAGGTCGGGGTTCAAGCTCGGCATGCGCACTTCCAGCGCCGTACCGTGGCGCCACGCGCGGTGGTAATTGCAAGCCACGCCCCCGAGGCTGATAGTGTGCAGCTGTTGCCGGGAAATACACTCAGGTTTGAGCAACGTTAATTCGACGGGTACATCGTCAGGATGAGGAATAAAACGTCCCATGAGCACGGACTCCATGTGTCGGCCATCTGACATTGTTTCCCCCAGTATAGTGGTCGAATTGGAACTGACCGATTTCGACGCCGACCAACGGCTGCTGGCGATGAGCGGGGTTTCGCTGGTGATTTTCACCAGCGTCGGCTGCGCCAGTTGCCGTTTTGCCCGTGAGCAACTGCCACGGCTCGATCTGCAGGTCGACCGACTGTGCTGGATCGATGCCGGGAACAATGGCGGCGTGGTCGAGCGTTATCAGGTCTTTCATTTACCGGCGCTGTTTGTGGTGCGCGACGGTGAGTTCTTCGGGGCACTTAAATCGCGCCTGACCAGCACCGAGCTGAATGCGGCCGTGGGTCAGGCACTGAGTCAAATTGCAGAGGAGTTGCCATGATGGGGGCAGTTGCGAAACCGACCATCGGTATTATCGGAACCGGTGCGATCGGCGGGTTCTACGGGTTGATGCTGGCGCGCGCCGGCTTCGATGTGCATTTTTTGCTGCGCAGCGAATTTTCCGCGGTGGCCGAACGCGGGCTGCAACTCGACAGTGCGGTGCACGGCGCGTTGACGTTGAATCCGGTACAGGCCTATTCGACGGCTGAAGACATGCCGCCCTGCGACTGGCTGCTGGTGGGCGCGAAGACCACCAACAATGCGGACCTGGCGCCGGTCATCATTCAAGCCGCCGCCCCGAATGCCAAAGTGCTGCTGTTGCAGAATGGCCTGGACGTTGAAGACAGCCTGCGCGAATGGCTTCCCGAGTCGTTGCACCTGCTCGGCGGGCTCTGCTTTATCTGCGTGCATCGTGAGGGTCCCGGCGTCATCACCCATCAGGCGCTCGGCGCGGTGAATGTCGGCTACCACAGTGGTCCGGCCGTTGATGAACAGGCGCGCATGGCGATTGTCGAGGAAGGCGCCGGGCTGTTCCGTGCCGCCGGCATCGATTCCCAGGCGATGCCGAATTTACATCAGGCGCGCTGGCAGAAACTGGTCTGGAATGTCCCGTACAACGGTCTGTCGGTGTTGCTCGGTGCCAGCACCACGCCGTTGATGGCCGATGCCGACAGCCGGGAGCTGATCAAGGCGCTGATGTCCGAAGTGGTTCAGGGGGCCAAGGCCTGCGGTCACGACATGCCGGTCGGTTATGCCGATCATCTGTTCATGGTGACCGAGAAGATGCCCGACTATTGGCCAAGCATGTACCACGATTTCCTGCACCAGCGACCGCTCGAGCTGGCCGCGATTTACGCCCGGCCACTGGCGGCAGCCAAAGCGGCCGGGTGCGAGTTGCCGCGCATCGAAGCCTTGTATCGCAGTTTGAGTTTTATCGATCGACGTAACACTTGAGTCGATCAACCTGAGGGGGAAGGGCATGGCGAAGACTATCGACGACAAGCTGGTGCTGGCGATTTCGTCACGCGCGCTGTTCGACTTGAGCGAAAGCCACAAGGTCTACCTGTCGAGCGGCGTCGAAGCCTATCGGCAATATCAGATCGAACACGAAGACGAAATTCTCGAGCCCGGTGACGCTTTTCCGTTGGTGCAAAAACTCCTCAACCTGAACACCAGCCTCGGCCGCGCCCGGGTCGAGGTGATCCTGGTGTCGCGCAACAGTGCCGACACCGGCCTGCGGGTGTTCAACTCGATTCACCACTATGGGCTGGCGATTTCCCGCGCGGCGTTTGTCGGCGGGCGCAGTCCGTATCCGTACCTCAAGGCCTTTGGCTGCGACTTGTTTCTTTCCACCCACGCCGAAGACGTGCGCAGCGCACTGGATGCCGGATTCGCCGCGGCAACCATTCTGTCCGGGGGCGCCAGCCGTGCGGCCAGCGACGAATTGCGCATTGCTTTCGACGGCGACGCGGTGCTGTTTTCCGACGAATCTGAACGGGTTTATCAGGCCGGTGGCCTGGAAGCGTTTCAGGCCAGCGAACGTGAAGCTGCCCGCGAGCCGTTGCGCGGAGGCCCGTTCAAAGGCTTTCTCGCGGCGCTCAATTTGTTGCAGCGCGAGTTCCCGGATGACGCCTGTCCGATCCGCACCGCGCTGGTGACGGCGCGATCGGCGCCGGCCCATGAGCGGGTGATTCGCACCTTGCGCGAGTGGGATATTCGTCTGGACGAGTCGCTGTTTCTCGGCGGCCTGACCAAGTCGGCCTTCCTCGAAGCCTTCGCCGCCGACGTGTTTTTCGACGATCAGGCCGGCCATTGCGAACTCGCCCGCGAAGTCGTCGCCACCGGTCACGTACCGCATGGCATAAGCAACGAGCAAAAGGTTTAAGCCCGCCGTTCAACGCGTTACGCGGTCCGTCGTACTCGCCAAGGCACTGCTAAGCTGAATCAATCTCCGCCATTGTTGGCACTCGAGGAGGTCATATGATTCATTCGATGCTATATGCCACTGACCTCGGCCTGTACGCACCTTTTGTAATGCAGCATGCACTGGCGCTGGCTCGAACATTCAATGCCGACTTGTATGTGGTGCATGCGGTTGAACCCATGGGGCTGTTTGCCGAATCGGTGCTGCAGAGTTATCTGGACGAGCAGTCGTTGAACGAGTTTCACAGTCAGGGCCTGAATACGGTGATTGCCAACATCGAGCAGCGGGTGCTCGACAGCTTTCGTGAGGAACTGGGGGAGGAGGGTGAGCAGGACCTGGAGCGGATCAAGGCCGTGCGGGTGCTTCAGGGCGATCCGTCGCAGGTGATTCTCGACCAGGCGCAGAAACTCTCCGTGGATTTGTTGATCGTAGGTAGTCATAGCCATGGTGCAGGCGCGGAGACGCCGTTGGGCCGGACCGCCGCGCGGGTGTTGCAGTTGTCGAGAGTGCCGGTCTATCTGGTGCCGCTGGTGGAACGCCGTCGCCAAGGGGATCGTTAGCGTCCCGCCTCGCCCATTCACCAGAGCAAGAATAGTGGCAGTTTGATAAAAAAGTTCTAGATTTATTCTTCAAACCATTAATATAGTTATATACCGTCGCTGATGCCCGTGGCGTCTACCTGCTTTGAGGGATTCATATGAAGCTTCAACAATTGCGCTACATCTGGGAAGTGGCGCACCACGACCTCAACGTTTCCGCTACAGCCCAAAGCCTCTACACCTCGCAACCGGGCATCAGCAAGCAGATCCGTCTGCTGGAAGACGAATTGGGCGTCGAGGTTTTCGCGCGCAGCGGCAAGCACCTGACCCGCGTCACCCCGGCCGGCGAGCGCATCATCACCACCGCCGGCGAGATCCTGCGCAAGGTTGAAAGCATCAAGCAGATCGCCCAGGAATTCTCCAACGAGAAGAAGGGCACCCTGTCGATCGCCACCACGCACACTCAGGCGCGTTATGCGCTGCCGCCGGTGATCAGCAATTTCATCAAGCAATACCCGGACGTAGCCCTGCACATGCACCAGGGTTCGCCGATGCAAATCGCCGAAATGGCCGCTGACGGCACCGTGGATTTCGCCATCGCCACCGAAGCCCTGGAGCTGTTCGGTGACCTGGTGATGATGCCGTGCTACCGCTGGAACCGTTGCGTGGTCGTGCCTCAGGGGCACCCGCTGACCAAGCTGTCGAAGCTGACCCTCGAAGCCCTGGCTGAATACCCGATCGTGACGTACGTGTTCGGTTTCACCGGCCGTTCGAAACTCGACGAAGCGTTCAGCCATCGCGGCCTGACCCCAAAAGTGGTGTTCACCGCCGCCGACGCCGACGTCATCAAGACGTACGTTCGTTTGGGCCTGGGCGTGGGCATCGTGGCGAAGATGGCGGTCGATGCCAAACTCGACAGCGACCTGGTCATGCTCGATGCCAGCGATTTGTTCGAATCGAGCATTACCAAAATCGGTTTCCGTCGCGGCACCTTCCTGCGGGGCTTCATGTGCGACTTCATCGAGAAGTTCGCCCCGCACCTGACCCGCGAAGTGATGGCCAAGGCCATCCAGTGCCACAACAAGCAGGAACTGGAAGAGCTGTTCGACGGCGTCGAACTGCCGGTCCATTAATCGCTTTTTCTAGACCACCTCGGTGACAGCAAACTGTTGCCGAGCGCCCGCCACCAGAATCTCCACTTCGTCCCCTTCGAACTTGCCCAGCAGGCTTTTGCCCAGCGGCGAGCGAGGGGTGATGACGGTCACAATTTGCCCCACCAGGTCGACCTTCAATCCAGCCGCATCCGGGGCCAGGAACAGCCATTGCTCGCGACCCTTTTCGTCTTCCAGGCCGAGCAGGGCGCCCACTTCAATGCCGCGCTGATCGTCATAAGGGCGCAGGCTCAGGTTCTGGCACAGCGTCAGTGAGTGCCTGATTTCTTCCACCCGTTTGGCCTGGCCGGCGGCCAGATAAGACGCCTCCAGACCAAGGGTGTCGTACTTGTTTTCGGCGATGTTTTCTTCGTGGGTCGCGGTTTCGTAAGCGGTTTGCGCGGCCCGTTCGGCGATGTCGAGATCGATGCGCAGTTTGTCGAGAATCAATTGGTGGACGATTTGCTTATTCATGATCAATCGCAGAATTGCAGAACATTGGCGCGGCTTTTTTCGCTGGGTGCGTTCTGGTCCTGTTGCAACCAGAACTGGCATTTAGGGTTCGACAGATTGCGACTCGTGCCGCGGGCCTGATCGAGGCGTTGCTGCAGCTCGTTCTTGCGCAGGTTCTGTTCGTACTGTTCGAATATCGGGCTCTGCGGCGGCAGATCCGGTTCCGGCTGCACCACCACCGGTGGCTTGGCCAGTTGCTCCACCGCTGCCGCGACAGGCGCCAGTTGTTCGCTGAACAACAGGCGAGAGGCGAGCCAGCAGGTCAACGCAATGGCGATGAACCCGACCCATAAACCCAGGGCAATGCTGCCGGTCAGTTGCAGGGCGCTGAGCTGGATCGGCAAGGGGCGGCGCGGAGTTGGACGGTAGGGCATGGCTGCCTCCTGGCGGATGGTCGCGGGCAAGTGGCGATTGTCGCATGAAGATTAATCGCCGTCGGCTCTTCTGCACGGGGTAATTTATGCGGACAATCGGCGCCTTTGCCAACGGGAGCCTGGAATGCCTGAATTGAAAACCCGCTGGGATATTTTTTGCACGGTGGTCGACAACTTTGGCGACATCGGTGTGACCTGGCGTCTGGCCCGCCAACTGGTGGCCGAACATTCGCTGGAGGTGCGCTTGTGGGTCGATGATCTGCGAGCCTTCGAGCGCATGTGCCCGGAAATCGACACCCACGCTTCACAGCAGTGGCAGCAGGGCGTCGAAGTGCGTCAGTGGACGGCCGACTGGCAACCCACCGAAGCCGCCGATGTGGTGATCGCCGCATTTGCCTGCCAGTTGCCGAGTGCCTACATGGACGCCATGGCCGAACGGGCAACGCCGCCGCTGTGGATGAACCTCGACTATCTGAGTGCCGAGGACTGGATCATCGGCTGCCACGGCTTGCCGTCGGTGAAGTACAAGAGCGTGCAGAAGTTCTTCTTTTTCCCAGGGTTCAAGAAGGGCACCGGTGGCTTGCTGCGTGAACGCGGATTGCTGGAGCGGCGTCGGCAGTTTCAACAAAGCCCGGAGGCCCAGCGAGCATTCCTGCAAGGTCTGGGCGTTGATCGCGCGCCGGGTGCGCAGTTGATCTCATTGTTTGCCTACGAAAATACCGGGCTGGCCAGTTGGCTCGACGCCATGGCGACCGACTCGACGCCCACTCATCTGTTGGTGCCGGAAGGTCGGGTGCTCGGGGACGTCGAGCGCTGGCTCGGTGTGGTCGGCCTGGCCGCCGGTGCCGTGCATGTGCGCGACGCCTTGACCGTGCAAGTCATGCCGTTCGTCCGACAGGACCAGTACGATCTGCTGCTCTGGAGCTGCGATTTCAACGCCGTACGCGGCGAAGATTCCTTTGTCCGCGCCCAATGGGCAGGTCGCCCGCTGCTCTGGCACATCTATCAGCAGGAAGAAGATGTGCACCTGGACAAGCTCGAAGCGTTCCTGGCGTTGTACGTAAAAGGCCTTTCGGCGCCCGCCAGCGAGGCGATCAGCGGTCTATGGCGAGCGTGGAATGCCGGCGACAATATGGCCGGGCACTGGCAATCAACCCGAAAACACTGGCCGGAACTGCAAAAGCATGCCGAAGCGTGGTGTCTGGAACAGGCCTTGCAGGCCGATCTTGCCGCAGCGCTGGTACAGTTTTATGTAAATTGGATATGATACGCGGCCTAGATTTTTGTAAATCCCATCCAAATTCGGATATTCGCAATGAAAACTGGTAAAGAACTGAAACCCGGTACCGTGATCCGTCTCGAAAACGATCCTTGGCTGGTTCAGAAAGCTGAATTCACCAAGTCTGGTCGTAACAGCGCGATCATGAAGACCAAGTTGAAAAACCTGCTGACCGGTTACAAGACCGAGATCGTCTACAGCGCCGACGACAAACTGGACGACGTGATCCTCGACCGCAAAGAAGCGACCCTGTCGTTCATCAGCGGCGACACCTACACGTTCATGGACACCACTGACTACACCATGTACGAACTGAACGCTGAAGACATCGAAGCCGTTCTGCCTTTCGTTGAAGAAGGCATGACCGATGTTTGCGAAGCGATCTTCTTCGAAGAGCGTCTGGTTTCCGTAGAACTGCCGACCACTATCGTGCGTCAGGTTGACTACACCGAAGGTTCCGCTCGCGGTGACACTTCCGGCAAGGTGATGAAGCCTGCCAAACTGAAGAACGGTACCGAGCTGTCGGTTGCTGACTTCATCGAAATCGGCGACATGATCGAGATCGATACCCGCGAAGGCGGTTCCTACAAAGGCCGTGCTAAATAAGCACCGCTTCAGGAATGAAAAAGCCCGACCATTGAGTCGGGCTTTTTTACGCCTGTCGCACATGCACGGGCCGATGCGCGACCGGTGCACAACCCGATCCCCTGTAGGAGCGAGGCTTGCCCGCGAAGGCGATGCATCATCCAACATTGATGTCGTCTGACACGGCGCCTTCGCGGGCAAGCCTCGCTCCTACAGGGGGCGGGGTTATTTCTTCAGGTGTTGCTTGAGCTCTTCGGACGCTTGCAGCATCGCCGAGCGTACTTCCGGCACCTGACTCACCACGTTAAGCAAACCGTAGTCGTGAATCATGCCGTTGTAGCGAACCGACGTGACCGGCACGCCGGCCTGGTCGAGTTTGCGCGCGTAGGCTTCACCTTCATCGCGCAGTACGTCGTTGCCGGCGGTCTGCACCAGCGCAGGTGGCAAGCCCTTGAGTTGCGCCGTGGTGGCTCGCAACGGCGAGGCGTAGATCTCGTTTCGCTGCTTGGCGTCGGTGGTGTAGTTATCCCAGAACCACTTCATCGCATTTTTCGTCAGGAAGTGTCCCTCGGCAAACTGGTTGTAAGACGCCGTTTCGAAACTCGCATCCGTCACCGGCCACAGCAGCACCTGGAACTTGATCGCCGGTGTGCCCTTGTCTTTGGCCATCAGTGCAACCACGGCCGCCATGTTGCCGCCGACGCTATTGCCAGCCACCGCCAGACGCTTGCCATCGACGTTGATTTCTTTCCCGTGCTCAGCCACCCATTGGGTCGCGGCATACGCCTGGTTGATCGCCACCGGGTAGTGCGCTTCCGGCGACGGCGTGTAATTGACGAAAACGGCCGCCGCACCCGAACCCACCACTAGGTCCCGAACCAGACGTTCGTGAGTCGGGAAATCCCCCAGTACCCAGCCGCCGCCGTGGAAGAACATGAACACCGGCAACTCGCCCTTGACCCCGGCGGGCCGGACGATGGTCAGGCTCAGCGGTTGGCCGTCGACCTGAATGGTCTTCTGGCTGACATCGGCTTTTGGCAGCGTCAGCTTCACCCCGGCTTGAGCGCCCACCAGTACGGCGCGGGCATCTTTCGGGCTGAGCTGCTCAAGCGGCTTGCCGGTGCCCGCATTCAACACATCAAGGAACGCCTGGGTGTTGTGTTCAACCCCATCGCCAGCGAACGCGTTGCCGATGGACAAGGCGAGAAGGGTACCGGTCAAGACTTTGCTGAAAGTGTTCATGTTCGTTTCCTGTTCGGCCTGGTCATCAGCGGTTAGACGGTGACGTGCAAACGCACATCGACGTTGCCACGGGTGGCGTTGGAGTACGGGCAAACCTGGTGGGCAGCATCGACCAGGCTTTGCGCGTCGGCGTGTTCGAGACCCGGCAGGCTGACGTGCAGGTCGATGTCCAGACCGAAACCGCCAGGGATCTGGCCGATGCCGACATGGGCGGTGATCGAGGCATCGTTCGGGATGCTGCGTTTGGTCTGGCTGGCGACGAACTTCAGCGCGCCGATGAAGCAGGCGGAGTAGCCGGCTGCAAACAGTTGCTCAGGGTTAGTTGCTGCGCCGCCGGCACCGCCAAGTTCTTTTGGGGTGGCCAGTTTGACGTCGAGAATGTTGTCGCTGGAAACCGCACGACCGTCACGGCCGCCAGTGGAGGTTGCGATTGCGGTGTAGAGAGTTTGCATGGTGTAAGCCTCGTTCGGGATTGGACGTTTCGCGCTAAATATTTGCGCGCTAAGTAAGTGCGAGCTAAATGTAGCTCGTGAATATTTTGCGCGCAAGATAAATTTTTGAAAAAAGTTTGGCGAGGGCTAATGAGCGCACCAGCAATCGGTCGCGAAAGCACTGAGTTAGAGCTCGCGGAACTGGATTTTTTGACTGGGGATTTTTTTGAGGAGGGGTGAATCGAAGCGGAAGGAACACCCTAAAACAACTGTGGGAGCGAGCCTGCTCGCGAAGGCGGTGTGTCAGTCAACATCAATGCTGAATTTCACAACGCTTTCGCGAGCAGGCTCGCTCCCACAAGGGATTTGTTATGGATTGAAGGTCAGAGACTGTCCTGGAGGTGGCGACGCAGCTCTTGCAGCTCCGCTTGCAGTTTGCTCAATCTCTCCAGCGTCATTCCGCTGGCGCCGAGGATGCACTGGGGAATATCCCGCGCCTTGTCCCGCAAGGCGCGGCCCTGCTCGGTGAGTTCGACAATCACCACCCGCTCGTCATCGCGGCTGCGGGTGCGGCTGATCAAACCCTCGACTTCCAAGCGTTTGAGCAAAGGCGTCATTGAGCCGGGATCGGTCAGCAGGCGCGTGCTGATTTCACCGACGGTCAGACGATCCTGTTCCCACAACACCATCATCGCCAGGTATTGCGGATAGGTCAGGCCCAGCGCTTGCAACAGCGGCTTGTAGACCTTGGTCATCATCAGCGAAGTGGAATGCAGGGCGAAGCAAGCCTGATTATCCAACAGCAGGTGGTCGCAGTTATCCGGGGTGTTGCGCTCGGTGGTCATTTCTAAGCCTTGATCAGTGATCGTCATGAATCTAGCGGACGAATCTTTAATGCACCAGATAATTCTGCCTAGTGGCGATCCAGCGTGTTTTGCAGCGCCAGATCCCACGGCGGGATCGGACTGAAGCGGGTTTTCAGGTATTCCAGCAACAAGCGGCTGCGGGAATTGGGTTGTTGCTCCAGCCGCAATGCGTAGATGCCGGTGCTTTCCGGCGGTGGCAGGCCGTTTTCGCAGAACAGCGGCAGCAGTTCGCCGCGCAGCAGGTACTCACTGGCCAGCCAGGTCGGCAAGTGCGCGATGCCCAACCCGGTCAACGCACCGCACACCAGCGCCTCGGCATTGTTGGCGCTCATGCGGATGCGCGCCGGACGGTGCAGATGCATCTGCCCGTCCCGTTCGAAGCGCCAGGCGAACGGCGGGGCCAGGCCATCCCAGTCGAGCCCGTCGTGTTCAATCAGCTGCGCCGGATCGGTCGGCACGCCACGACGCTTCAGGTAGTCAGGACTGGCGCAGGCAATCCGCACCATGCTCGCCAGCGGCGTGGCCACCAGCCGGGTATCGGCCATTTGCCCGGCGCGCAGCACCAGATCGACCTTGCCCAGGTTCAGCCCCTGCATGTCGACAAAACTGTCGATCAGGTGCAGTTGCACGTCGAGGCCGGGGTACAGCATCAGAAAATCAGCAATCACCGGCGCCAGGTGCCGCCGCCCGAACGCTGCCGGTGCATCGATCCGGATCAAGCCTTCCGGCGCATTGCTCAACGACACCGCTTCCGCCCGGGCCAGGCGCAGTTCGGCAACGATGCGCCGCGCGCGCTCGGCAAACGCCAGACCTGCCGGCGTCGCACGCACCGCATGGGTGCTGCGAATGAACAGCTGGCTGCCGACGGCGTTTTCCAGGCTATCAATGCGCCGCGCGACCGCCGAAGGCGTCAGTGGATGACGGCGTGACGCGGCGGAAAAACTGCCGGTTTCCAGCACGTCGAGGAACAGGCCCAGCTGTTCGGTCAATTGATTGGGATTCATGGTGATGGCGCTGCTTGTGCGAAGTTGGCACAGCCATTGTGCGTTGCTGTGCGTTTCCCCGCCAGAACCAAGTGCGTAGGATGAATCGCCTGACGTGAGGGGAAATCGCCTGTGATTGAGTTGTTGATGTATCTGGTCTTTGGCGCTGCCCTGGGAACCTTGGGTGGAATATTTGGCATTGGCGGTGGTTTGATCGCAATCCCGCTGCTGGGCGTGCTGTTCGGTCTCGATCAGCAAATCGCCCAGGGCACCGCGCTGGTGATGGTGGTGCCCAACGTCATGCTGGCGCTGTGGCGTTATCACCAGCGCAACCGGATCGAATTGCGCCATGCGCTGCCGTTGGCTTCGATGGGCTTCTGCTTCGCCTGGATCGGTTCGATCTGGGCGGTGGGCATTGATGCGCAAACCATGCGCGTCGGATTTGTCGCGTTCTTGATCGCGCTGTCGGCCTACAACCTGGCGCGAATGTTCTGTGCCAATGCGCCCGCGTCTTCGCAGATGAATTATTCGTGGCCATGGCTGGGCGTACTCGGCGCGGCGTCCGGCACCATGGGCGGGTTGTTTGGCGTGGGCGGGGCGGTGGTGGCGACGCCGGTGCTGACCAGTCTGTTTGGCACGACTCAGGTGGTGGCGCAGGGCTTGTCGCTGGCGCTGGCGTTGCCCAGCACGGGCGTTACGCTGGCCACTTATGCCGTGCACCATCAGGTGGACTGGATGATCGGCGTGCCGTTGGCCGTCGGCGGTTTGATGAGCATCAGTTGGGGCGTGAAGATTGCCCACGCCATGCCGGAGCGACTGCTGCGTGGGCTGTTTTGTGGCTTCCTGGTGTTCTGTGCGGTGACGCTCGCCTTTAAAGTTTGAAGCCTTCAACGATGTGCTCGGCCAGGCACTCGGTGATCGGCGACGGGTTTTGCAGATTGCGCAGCAGCATGATGCTCGCCTCTGGCAGCTCCGGCAGATCTTCGGCTTCACCGAGAATGCGCATGTCCGGGGTGACCAGGCTTTCCAGTTGCGCAGTCACCGCCAGGCCGGCGCTGACCACCGCCATAATTGCCGACAGGCTGTCGCTGTTGTACGCCACGCGGTAATCGCGACCCATGGCATCCAGCGCATTGCACGCCCATAAGCGGCAAAAACAGTCACTGTTGAACATCGCCAACGGCAACGGCGTTTGCTCGTGGGCGCTGTAGCATTGCGCCTCGGCCCAGACAAAACGTTCCTTGCGCAACAACTGACCGATCTCGTTGCCCGGCTCGCGGGTGACGATGGACAAGTCCAGGTCCTGGCGCAGCAGCAATTGTTTTGATGATTCGCAGTGCACCTCGATCTGGATCAGCGGGTACGTCTGCGCAAATCGCCGCAGAATCCCCGGCAGAAAACGCATCACATAATCGTCCGGGGTGCCAATGCGCACCATGCCGACCATGTGCGGCTCGCGCAGGGTGTTGAACACTTCGCTGTGCAGCTTGAGGATGCGCCGGGCGTAACCCAGCAGCACCTGGCCCTCGGCCGTGAGACGCACTTGCCGTCCGTCGCGCTGGAACAATTGGCGCTGCAACACATCCTCTTCCAGCCGCTTCATCTGCATGCTCACGGCTGACTGGGTGCGATTGACCAACTCACCGGCCCGGGTAAAGCCGCCCTGATCGGCGATGGCGACAAAGGTGCGCAGCACTTCGGTGTCGATACTTGGGAAGGCTGACATTCATCAATCTCCGAGATGTGTGACATCAGAAACATTCGTTGGATTGATCTTAGACCTGGGGTGAGACTGAAGCCATCCAAACGGAGGGCAACAAGATGAAAGGTCAAAAAGGCTATGTCGACGTAGAAAAACACTCGGTGCATCTGATCTCTGATTTGCTGCACAAATTTAATCGCTGGTACGAACTGCACCGTGAACGGGAAATGTTGGCGGGCATGAGTGATGAAGCGTTGAAGGACATCGGGCTCAGTCGTGCGGATGTCGAGCACGAAGCCATCCGCCCATTCTGGGATGACCCGATGCACAAATGAGCAAAGCACAACTACACAAACCGTCTACCGGTGAGGTAGGTTGCGAGCAGACAAGGAGATGCTCATGCCCGCAACACTGTCCTTTACCCTCAAACAGGCTCGGCGTCTGGCGCTGGCCGCCCAAGGGTTCAATGGGCGCCAGCCGCCAGCGACGATCAAAGCGGTTCAGCTCAACCGTCTGATCGAGCGGCTGGGCATTTTGCAGATCGATTCGGTCAATGCGTTGGTGCGTTCGCACTACCTTCCCTTGTTTTCCCGCCTTGGCAATTACTCATCCGACTTGCTCGACCAGGCTGCCTGGAGTTCGGGCCGGCGTCGTACGTTGTTCGAATATTGGGGCCATGAAGCGTCGTTGCTGCCCTTGTCGATGTACCCGATGATGCGTTGGCGCATGTTGCGCGCGACCCGTGGCGAAGACATCTATCAGCAATTGGCGCGTTTCGGTCGTGAACAGCAGGACACGATTCGCCGGGTGCTGGCGTTGGTTGAGGAACGGGGCGCGCTGGGTGCCGGCAGCCTGTCGACCCGTCAGGAGCGGGCCGGGCCGTGGTGGGACTGGAGCGCGGAAAAGCATGCGCTGGAATGGTTGTTCGCTGCCGGCGAAGTGACGGTGGCAGGCCGGCGCGGATTCGAGCGGCTTTATGATCTGCCGGAGCGGGTGATCCCCTCGGCGATTCTGGCGCAACCGCTGCTCAACGAGGCCGAAGCCCAGCGCGGCCTGCTGCTGCATGCCGCAACGGCGTTGGGCGTCGGCACCGAGAAAGACCTGCGGGATTATTTTCGCTTGAACCCGGCAGACGCGCGTCCGCGTCTGGCGGAATTGGTCGAGGCCGGCGAGCTATCGAGCTGTGAAGTCCAGGGCTGGCGGCAGCCGGCTTATTGCCTGCCCCAGCCTAAGGTGCCGCGCAAGGTCGAGGCCAGTGCGTTGCTTTCACCGTTCGATTCGCTGATCTGGGAACGCAGCCGCACCGAGCGGCTGTTCTATTTTCGCTATCGATTGGAGATTTATACACCGCAGGACAAGCGGGTCTACGGCTATTACGTGCTGCCGTTTTTACACAACGAACGGATAGCCGCACGCGTCGATCTGCGCGCCGAGCGGGCGTTGGGCAGGCTGGCGGTGCATGCCGTGCATGAGGAAGAGCCGGGGCTGGACGAGGAGGGGATGCTGGCGTTGGCGGTCAATCTGCGGCGGATGGCGCAGTGGTTGGGGCTGGCGCAGGTTCAGTTGAATTGCCCACGGGCGAGTGCGGATAGGTTGAGAGTGGCATTGGCACAGTTCGGGGGTGATTGATCTGGCCTGATCGCCAGCAGGCTGGCTCCCACACTGGATTTGTGTCCTACACAAAACCCATGTGGGAGCTAGCCTGCTAGCGATAGGTTTTACGCGATTTAGCGCCGAACCTGCTTCAAGGTCTCGGCAATCAAAAACGCCAACTCCAGCGACTGATCGGCATTCATCCGTGGGTCGCAATGGGTGTGATACCGGTCCGACAACCCGTCTTCAGTAATCGGCCGCGCACCACCGATGCACTCGGTGACGTTCTGCCCGGTCATCTCGATGTGAATCCCGCCGGCATACGTGCCTTCCGCTTCGTGAACCTGGAAGAACTGCTTCACCTCGCCCAGGATCTGCGCGAAATCGCGGGTCTTGTAGCCGCTGCTGGCCTTGATGGTGTTGCCGTGCATCGGGTCGGAACTCCAGAGCACCTGCTTGCCTTCGCGCTGCACCGCACGGATCAGTTGCGGCAGATGATCGCCGACCTTGTTCGCGCCCATCCGCGCAATCAGGTTCAAGCGGCCCGGATCGTTGTCCGGGTTGAGCACGTCGATCAGGCGGATCAGGTCTTCAGGGTTCATGCTCGGGCCGACCTTGACCCCGATCGGGTTGTTCACCCCGCGCAGGAATTCGACATGCGCGCCGTCGAGCTGACGGGTGCGATCGCCAATCCACAGCATGTGCGCCGAGCAATCGTAGTAATCGTTGGTCAGGCTGTCGCGGCGCACGAAGGCTTCTTCGTAATTCAGCAGCAACGCTTCGTGGGCGGTGAAAAAACTGGTCTCGCGCAATTGCGGCGAACTGTCCATGCCGCAGGCGCGCATGAAGGCCAGGGTTTCATCGATGCGATCGGCCAGGTGGCTGTACTTTTCCGCCAGCGCCGAGTTGGCGATGAAGTCCAGGTTCCACTTGTGCACTTGATGCAGGTCGGCAAAACCACCCTGGGCGAAGGCGCGCAGCAGGTTCAGGGTCGCGGTGGACTGGTGATAGGACTGGAGCAAACGCTCCGGATCAGGCACGCGGCTTTTTTCGTCGAAACCGATGCCGTTGACGATGTCGCCACGGTAGGCGGGCAGGGTCACGCCATCGATGGTTTCGTCGTTGGCCGAACGCGGTTTGGCGAATTGCCCGGCCATGCGCCCGACTTTCACGACCGGGCAACCGGCGGCAAAGGTCATGACGATTGCCATTTGCAGCAGCACTTTAAAGGTGTCGCGGATTTTCGCGGCGGAGAACTCGGCGAAGCTTTCGGCGCAGTCGCCGCCCTGCAACAGGAACGCGCGACCCTGGGTCACTTCGGCAAACTGACGGCGCAACTCCCGGGCCTCACCGGCAAACACCAGCGGCGGATAGCTGGCCAGGGTTTGCTCGACGTGCAGCAAATGCGCCGCGTCGGGGTAGTGGGGTTGTTGCTGGATCGGCAGGGCACGCCAGCTGTCAGGGCTCCAGGGTTGGCTCATCGCGGTCTCTAGTGTTTTACGCTCGGACGCTCATGTTATCAGCAATTAGTGCGTGACCTGTTCCCGTCGCTTCGCGGACAATCGCGCCTTTGCCGCTTCATGTTGCGGCGTGTCGCGTTGCTGTTTGCCTAGTGGCAGGCCCGGTGACGATCAGGAGACGAAATGACTGAGGAGCGCGTCGAGCATCTGCTCGCCGAGGTACAGGACGAATTCGGCGTGATTCGCGTGCTGGAAGTGGCCGATTACCGTTTTCTCGAATTCGGTGATGCCATCGAACAGAGCTGCGTGTTCACCGCCGACCCGAGCTGGCTCGAATACGATTACACCCGGGCCATGCTGATCGGCGCGTTGTGCCATGAACAGCCCGAAAGCGCGCTGTTCCTCGGCCTCGGTGCCGGCACGCTGACCCAGGCGTGCCTCAAGTTCCTGCCGCTGGAAGACGTCGAAGCGATCGAACTGCGCCCTGACGTGCCACGCCTGGCCATCGAATACCTCGGCCTGGATGACGATCCACGGCTGTACATCCGCATCGGCGATGCGCTGGAACTGCTCGATACCGCTGAGCCGGCGGACCTGATTTTCGTCGACCTCTATACCGATGTCGGGCCGGGCGTCGGGCATCTGGCCTGGAATTTCCTCGAAAACTGTCAGAAACGCCTGACGCCGGGTGGCTGGCTGGTGATCAACCAATGGGCTACCGATGATGGCAAACCGTTGGGCGCGGCGTTGTTGCGTGGGCTGTATCACCGGCATTACTGGGAGCTGCCGGTGAAGGAGGGCAATGTGATTCTGATCGTGCCTTCGGAACTGGATCAGGAGCTGGACATGGACGGCCTGATTGCCCGGGCCGAAGGGCTTGCACCGCGGCTGGGGTATTCGTTGCAGTCGTTGATCAAGGCGATTCGCCCGGCCACGTAATCGAGTTGACTGTGCCGGCCTCATCGCCAGCAGGCTGGCTCCCACAGAGAATGCATTTCGCAGTGAGCTACTCAAGTGAATTGCTTTTCCCTGTGGGAGCTAGCCTGCTAGCGATGGCGGCCGGACAGACGCCACAATTTCAGATCCCTTTGAACACTCCAGGCCGCCGCTCCACCAGCGATCGCACACCTTCCTTGGCATCCTCACTGGCCAACAACTTCTTCACCAACGGCGGCAACGCCAGCGCGGCCGCCGTTTCCCCTTCATAACGCGCCTGCCGTGCAGACATCAGCGTCGCCTGCACCCCCAACGGCGCCTGCCGGGCAATCCGCTCCGCCAACTCGATCGCCCGAGGCAGCAAATCCTCGCTGGCCATGACTTCCTGCACCAACCCCAGGTGCAAGGCGTCATGCGCATCGAATTCATCACCGGTCAGCAACCAGCGCATGGCATTGCCCCAACCCGCGACCTGATGCAGGCGCAGCGTCGCGCCGCCGAACGGGAAGATCCCGCGCTGCACTTCTTTCTGCGCGAAGCGGGTGTTGCTGGCGCACAGGTTGATGTCGGCGGCCAGCATCAATTCGATGCCGATGGTCAGGCAGTAGCCTTGCGCGGCGACAATCACCGGTTTGCTGACCCTCGGGCCGGCGAACACTCCCCACGGATCGCAGCCGCCGAGCGGTGCCTGCCAACCGTCGGCGAGCGCTGCGCTGGCACTGACCAGGTCGAGCCCGGCGGTGAAATGCTCGCCATGGCCGAACACCACCGCCACACGCAGTTCGCTGTCGGCCTCGAACTCGCCATAGGCCAGGCTCAGTTCGTTGAGCAGCGCAAGGTCGAAGGCGTTGCGCTTGGCCACCCGGTCCAGGCCGATCAACAGGACATGACCGTGACGTTCACGGCTGACACGACTCGAACTGGGCTCATTCATAGGGCATTTCCTTGGGCGGGAAGGGGGGTATCAGACCGCAGGTCTGCGTCACAAGGGTGAACCGTTTTAGCGCTATCGCCAGCCGGGCCGGGCCTTTGAAAAATAGACCGTTGCACGATTATCCGCAAAGCCTGTGACATAACGGTGTATCCGTCAGTTTTCCGACAAATAATGCTCCCTTTTTGGGCTATTTCCGGTATAGTGCGCGCCGGCCTTTAACCGGGCCGCGTTTAGGTAGCGCAATTTCCCGAAGTCAGCTTCGGCTGCACGTCCGCACAGCGGACTCTCCCTTGACGAATCTTTTTCATTCATTCGTTTTCGCAAATCCCCGCCGACAAAGCAGCCAGGGCGACTCTTGAGTCTTACACGGCATGCGCAGCTTTGGAGCATGGGTCTTTGCGGATGCACTTAGAGGCAGACCCATGACCCAGGAAACCGGCGGCTTCGCCGCTTTTAATCTTAATCCGAATATTCTTGCAGCCGTCATCGCGACTGGCTACGAAGAACCTTCGGCTATTCAGCAGCAATCGATCCCGATCATCATGGCCGGTCACGACATGATTGGTCAGGCGCAAACCGGTACGGGTAAAACCGCCGCGTTCGCCCTGCCGATCCTGCACCGCATCGATCCTGCTAAGCGCGAGCCGCAAGCCCTGATCCTGGCGCCAACCCGTGAGTTGGCGCTGCAAGTAGCAACCGCTTTCGAAACCTACGCCAAGCAAATGCCGGGCGTTACCGTTGTGGCCGTTTACGGCGGCGCCCCTATGGGTCCACAACTGAAAGCAATCCGTAATGGCGCACAGATCGTTGTCGCCACGCCGGGCCGTCTGTGCGACCACCTGCGTCGTGACGAAAAAGTCCTGTCGACCGTGAACCACCTGGTTCTCGACGAAGCGGACGAAATGCTCAAACTGGGTTTCATGGACGACCTCGAAGTTATCTTCAAGGCGCTGCCACCTACCCGTCAGACCGTATTGTTCTCGGCCACCCTGCCGCAGTCGATCCGTGCCATTGCCGAACGCCATCTGCGCGATCCGCAACACGTGAAGATCCAGACCAAGACTCAGACCGTTACCGCGATCGAACAGGCTCACCTGTTGGTTCACGCTGACCAGAAGACCTCGGCTGTATTGAGCCTGCTGGAAGTGGAAGATTTCGACGCCCTGATCATGTTCGTGCGCACCAAGCAAGCGACCCTGGATCTGGCCAGTGCCCTGGAAGCCAAAGGCTACAAAGCCGCTGCGCTGAACGGTGACATTGCTCAGAACCAACGTGAGCGCGTGATCGAATCCCTCAAGGATGGCCGTCTGGACATCGTTGTGGCGACCGACGTTGCTGCTCGTGGCCTGGACGTTCCGCGCATCACTCACGTGTTCAACGTTGACATGCCGTACGATCCAGAGTCCTACGTTCACCGTATCGGCCGTACCGGCCGTGCCGGTCGCGAAGGTCGTGCACTGCTGCTGGTGACTCCGCGTGAGCGCCGCATGCTGCAAGTGATCGAGCGCGTAACCGGTCAGAAAGTTGCGGAAGTTCGCCTGCCGGACGCTCAAGCTGTTCTCGATGCCCGCATCAAGAAACTGACCAACAGCCTGTCGCCGCTGGTAGCCGATGCCGAATCGACTCACGGTGAGTTGCTCGATCGTCTGACTGCCGACATCGGTTGCACTCCGCGTGCCCTGGCCGCTGCGCTGCTGCGCAAGGCCACCAACGCTCAGGCGCTGACCCTGGCTGCCATCGAGAAAGAACGTCCACTGGTGCCGAACAATGCACCGCGTGGCGATCGTCCAGAGCGTACCGGTGATCGTCCGGACCGTGGTGATCGTGAGCGTCGTGCTCCGGTTCCATTGGCCGAAGGTCGTGCTCGTTGCCGTACCGCGCTGGGTGCGCGTGATGGTATCGCTGCCAAGAACCTGCTGGGCGCCATCCTCAACGAAGGTGGTCTGGCTCGCGAAGCAATCGGTCGCATCCAGGTGCGTGACAGCTTCAGCCTCGTCGAGCTGCCGGAAGATGGTCTGGAGCGTCTGCTGACCAAACTGAAAGACACTCGCGTTGCTGGTAAGCAGTTGAAGCTGCGTCGCTATCGCGAAGATTAATCCGCTCTCGGGCTGATTGATCGAACATAAAAAATCCCCGACTGGTTCGGGGATTTTTTTTGCCTGCTGTTTGTGCCTGACCTGGAGAGCGGTGTTGCGCCCAATCGCGAGCAGGCTCGCTCCCACAGGGGAACGCATTCCACTGTGGGAGCGAGCCTGCTCGCGAAGGGCGCGGCGCGGTCTACCGGTCAGCCGAAGCGATAAATGTCCATGCCCAAGGCGCCCATGGTGAACCCTTGATGGGCAACGCTGAATTCACCCCCGGCGCCGCGAGCAAAGTACAACGGCAGCAAATGCTCATCACTCGGATGATTGCGCACCGCATTCGGTGCCTGCTGGCGATAATCGTGCAGCGCGACTTCGTCGTTGGCGGCCAGCTTCTCAATCATCCAGTCGCGAAACACCTTCGCCCACGGCTCAACACTCTCCGGGCCGGCGTGCCAGTCCAGTTCGCGCAGGTTGTGGGTGATGCTGCCAGAGCCGATCAACAGCACGCCCTGTTCGCGCAAGCTACGCAAGGCATGGCCGACGCGGGTTTGCAGGGCAGGGCCACCACGGGTCGGCAGGGAGACTTGCACCACCGGAATGTCGGCCTGCGGATACATCAACGACAACGGCACCCAGACGCCATGGTCGAAAGGCCGTTTGGCGTCGATGCGTGCGGGCAGGTCATCGGACTTCAGCAGTTCGACCACCTCGGCCGCCAATTGTGGATCGCCGGGCGCCGGGTATTGCACCTCGAACAAGGCCTTTGGAAAACCGCCGAAGTCATGCCAGGTTTCAGGTTGTGGATTACCACTGACCAACAGTTCGTTGCTTTCCCAGTGCGCGGAGACGATTACGATGGCCTTGGGTTTCGGTAATTCGGCGGCCAGTCGCGCGAGGGCCGGGCCACTGGCGCCCGGTTCCAGTGCCAACATGGGCGAACCATGGGATATATACAGGCTGGGGAACATGAACGAGCTCCTGAGGGGTAAGATGGCACCATCTTCAGTCAGATCATTGATCTAAATCTAATATAAGTTTTAGGGTCTTTTGATCGAATTTTCGGGATTAATTATGCAGCCGGAGTTTTGGCACAAGCGGTGGACGTCGAATCAGATCGGCTTCCACCTGCCGGAAGTGAATCCATACCTGCAACGGTACTGGCCGCAGCTAGGCCTGGAGGAGGGCTCGCGCGTACTGGTGCCGTTATGTGGGAAAAGCCTGGATCTGCTGTGGCTGGGGAAATGCGGTCACGAGGTGTTGGGTGTCGAGTTGTCGGAAAAAGCCGTGGAAGACTTTTTCCACGAGCATCAGTTTGACCCGGACGTCAGCGACCAAGGCCCCTTCACCGTTTATCGTGCGGGTTCTATCGAGATCTGGTGCGGTGATTTCTTCGCGTTGACGGCCGGTGATGTCGCCGATTGCAGCGCGCTGTACGACCGCGCTGCGTTGATCGCCTTGCCACCGAAGATGCGCGAGCAATACGCCGAGCACCTGAAGCGGATTGTGCCGAAGGATTCTCTGGGGCTGTTGATCTCCCTGGATTACGACCAGGCGCAAAAGGAAGGTCCTCCCTTTGCAGTGCTGGACGACGAAGTGCAGCGGTTGTTCGGCGCGTCGTGGGATTTGAAGATTCTGGAGGACCAGGACGTTCTGGGCGAGAGCTGGAAGTTTATCGAGAGCGGTGTCACTCGGCTTGAAGAGCGGGTGTATCGGATTTCCAGCCGTTAAGGTGTATTGAGTTCACTGGCCCCTTCGCGAGCAAGCCCGCTCCCACCTTTGACCGCGATCTAATGTGGGAGCGGGCTTGCTCGCGAAGGGGCCAGTATGAACACCACACCCATCAGACAAAAAAAAGGCCCGCATCGCTGCGGGCCTTTTCTTTTAGTGCGTTGTGCGGAGTTTATTAGCCCCGACGACGCAGTGCGTCAATACGCTCTTCCAGCGGCGGGTGGCTCATGAACATGCGGGCGAACCCTTGTTTGATACCACCGTTGATGCCAAAGGCGTTCAAGGTGTCCGGCATGTGCACCGGCAGCCCTTGTTCGGCCCGCAAGCGTTGCAGGGCACCAATCATCGCGCTGGTACCGGCCAGGCGTGCACCGGCTTCGTCGGCACGGAATTCGCGTTTGCGCGAGAACCACATGACGATGGAGCTGGCCAGGATACCCAGGACCAGTTCGGCGAAGATGGTCGCAATGTAGTAGGCAATGCCCTGGCCTTCTTCGTTCTTGAAAATCACCTTGTCGACAAAGTTGCCGATGATCCGTGCGAAGAACATCACGAAGGTGTTCACCACGCCCTGGATCAGCGCCAGCGTCACCATGTCGCCATTGGCCACGTGGCCGATTTCGTGGGCCAGAACGGCTTTCACTTCATCTGGCGAGAACCGCTCGAGCAAGCCCTGGCTGACCGCAACCAGTGCGTCGTTCTTGTTCCAGCCAGTGGCGAACGCATTCGCCTCGTAGGCCGGGAAAATCCCGACTTCGGGCATCTTGATCCCGGCTTCGCGGGACAGTTGCTCAACGGTTTGCAGCAGCCATTGTTCATGGCGAGTGCGCGGCTGGCTGATGATTTGGGTGCTGGTGCTCATCTTCGCCATCCACTTGGAGATGAACAGCGAGAACAGGGAACCGGCGAAACCAAAGACCGCACAGAAAATCAGCAGCTGATTGAGGTTGAGATCAACCCCGTTGGCCGCCATGAACCCGTTGAAGCCGAAAAGGCTCAGGGTGATGCTGGCAATCAGCACGACCGCCAGGTTAGTGGCCAAAAACAGCAGGATGCGCATCATGGTTGTAGAAATCTCCTCATGCTAAAGATGTAGCGTACTGCGGGGTATATAAGGTGCTGCACCGGGCTATTCAACCGAGTGACTATTTCAAACTGTGTCCTACGGCAATAGTCTAGCTGGTTGAAGGGCATTTCCGACGTCGTTGCGGGAAGTGGTTGTCAGCCGATTCACGTCGCGACCCCCGTCGTTGTTGGACGCGAGCACGCAACGGGTCATCGGTGCGCGATCGACGCGGCGACGTTCGGCAGTGCGCAAAGATATGTTGCAGAATCAATCACCGTGCGACCCGGGGCACGCATCGCACGGTGACAGGCCATTATTGGCGATAGGACTTGAGGAAATTGCCGATGCGTCCGATGGCCATGTCCAGGTCATCCACGCGCGGCAGGGTCACAACCCGGAAGTGGTCCGGCCATGGCCAGTTGAAGGCGGTGCCTTGAACCACCAGCAGCTTCTCGGAGAGCAGCAGGTCGAGCACGAACTTCTCGTCGTTGTGGATCGGGCAGACCTTCGGATCGATGCGCGGGAACGCATACAGCGCGCCCATCGGCTTGACGCAGCTCACGCCCGGAATGTCGTTGAGCAATTCCCAGGTACGGTTGCGCTGTTCCAGCAAACGGCCTTGCGGCAGCACCAGGTCATTGATGCTCTGATAGCCGCCGAGGGCGGTCTGGATCGCGTGCTGGCTCGGCACGTTGGCGCACAGGCGCATGTTGGCCAGCATGTCGATGCCTTCGATGTAGCTCTGGGCGTGCTGTTTCGGGCCGGAAATGGCGATCCAGCCGGAACGGAAGCCGGCCACGCGATACGACTTGGACAGGCCGTTGAAGGTCAGGCACAGCAGGTCTGGCGCCAGCGAAGCGGTGCAGATGTGCACGGCATCGTCGTACAGAATCTTGTCGTAGATCTCGTCGGAAAAAACCACCAGGTTGTGCTGGCGGGCCAATTCCAGCATACCCAGCAGGACTTCTTTCGAATACACCGCACCCGTCGGGTTGTTCGGGTTGATGATTACCAGCGCCTTGGTGTTCGGCGTGATCTTGGCCTTGATGTCGGCCAGGTCCGGCCACCAGTTGGCCTGCTCGTCGCACAGGTAATGCACCGGGTTGCCGCCCGACAGGCTCACGGCGGCGGTCCAGAGTGGATAGTCAGGCGCCGGCACCAGCACTTCGTCGCCGTTGTTGAGCAAGGCCTGCATCGACATCACGATCAGTTCGGAAACGCCGTTGCCCAGGTAGATGTCTTCAATGCCGACACCTTCTACCTGCTTTTGCTGGTAGTACTGCATGACGGCCTTGCGCGCGCTGAACAGGCCCTTGGAGTCGCTGTAACCCTGGGCGGTCGGCAGGTTGCGGATCACGTCCTGGAGGATTTCATCCGGCGCTTCGAAACCAAAGGGCGCCGGGTTGCCGATGTTCAGCTTGAGGATGCGATGGCCTTCCTCTTCCAGGCGTTTGGCGTGCTTGAGCACTGGGCCGCGAATGTCGTAGCAGACGTTGGCGAGCTTGTTCGATTTGCTGACCTGCATGGCGATGTGTTCCCGAAAATGAACGATCCAGGCGGCGTATGAACGACCGTGCTGGGAATCCTGCGTATTCACACAGGCCTGACGCCTTGAAATGCAGCACCCATAAATCCGTTTGAATGCGCGTGGTCTGGCTGCCAGACTGGCGTTTGACGAGGCGCAATCATACGTGCCGCCCGATCCGTGGAAAAGGTACAGATCGGGCTTTTTCAGCCGCTGAGGTGTGACAATGGAAAAGTTGGAAAAAACCCTGGAAGAATGGAAGGCAATGCTCGATCCGGAGCAGTACAACGTGTGCCGCCTCAAGGGCACCGAACGGCCGTTCTCCGGTAAATACAACGACAGCAAGGTCGACGGTGTTTACCACTGCATCTGCTGCAACGAGCCACTGTTCGATTCCAGGACCAAGTTCGATTCCGGCTGCGGCTGGCCGAGCTTCTACGCACCGATCGGCGACAGCGCGATGGTCGAGATCCGTGACGTCAGCCACGGCATGATCCGTACCGAAGTGGTCTGCGCCAAATGCGACGCGCACCTGGGGCACGTGTTCCCGGACGGCCCGCCGCCGACCGGCCTGCGTTATTGCATCAATTCGGTGTGCCTGGACCTGGTCCCGCGCACGTAAAGCGAGCCCTGTAGGAGCGAAGCTTGCTCGCGAAGGCGGATTTTCAGTCAACATCAATGTTGAATGTCAGTCCCTCTTCGCGAGCAAGCTTCGCTCCTACAGGTGCACGCCATCGATTTATTAAATTGCACACAATTCAATTGCTCGCTATGTTTACCTCATCTTCCTTCATTCAGAGTCCGGATCATGAGCGACAACCTGCTGACCATCCCGGTGACCACCATCAAAGGTGAACAAAAGACCCTGGCGGATTTCGCCGGCAAAGCCGTGTTGGTGGTCAATACCGCGAGCAAATGCGGTTTCACCCCGCAATACAAAGGCCTTGAAGCGCTGTGGCAGACCTACAAGGATCAAGGTCTGGTGGTGCTCGGCTTCCCATGCAATCAGTTCGGCAAGCAAGAGCCGGGCAACGAAGGGGCGATTTCCGAGTTCTGCGAGCTGAACTTCGGCGTCAGCTTCCCACTGTTCAAAAAGATCGAAGTCAATGGTGCCGACGCTCATCCGCTGTTCGTTCAGTTGAAGAAACGCGCACCGGGTTTACTCGGTTCCCAGGGCATCAAGTGGAACTTCACCAAGTTCCTGATTGGCAAAGACGGCCAATTGGTCAAACGCTTTGCGCCGGCGACCAAGCCGCAGGACCTGAGCAGCGAGATCGAAGCCCTGCTCAAATGAACACGTTGTCAGTCGATTCCCTGAAGCTCGACAGCCAACTCTGCTTCAAGCTGTACGCCGCTTCCCGGGCGGTGATCCGCGCCTACAAGCCGATGCTCGATCAGCTCGGCCTGACGTACCCGCAATACCTGGCGATGCTGGTGTTGTGGGAATGGCAGGACGCCGCCCCGGAGCAGCCGACGGTCAAGGCGTTGGGCGAACGCCTGGCGCTGGATTCCGGCACGCTGACGCCGCTGCTCAAGCGTCTTGAGCAACTGCACCTGGTCCAGCGTCAGCGTTCGGCGCGGGATGAGCGTGAAGTGCATTTGAGTTTGTCGCCCGCCGGCCAGGCATTACGCGACCAGGTCGGGCCGCTCAAGGCTCGCCTGATGTGCGACAGCGGGGTTGATCTGGATCGCCTGAATGAACTGCGCGACGGTCTTGATCACCTGTTGGGGCAAATCAAAGCACTGTCGTAGCCGGTATCCATAAGTCCAGCAGGGCGGCGAGTTCTTCCCGGCGGAAGGGTTTGGCCAGGTAATCGCTCATGCCCGCCGCTCGGCAGCGTTCGCGCTCTTCGGACATGGCGTTGGCGGTCAGGGCGACGATAGGCAGTTGTGGCCAGCGACCGCTGCGGCGGATTTGCCGGCTGGCTTCGTAGCCGTCCATCACCGGCATGTTGCAGTCCATCAGCACCAGATCGAATTCCTTGTGCTCAAGCTGATCCAGGGCTTCGCCACCGTGCGCGGCGACAATCACCTCGCAACCGAGTTTGCCGAGCATGCCCTTGGCCACCAATTGGTTGACCGGGTTGTCCTCCACCAGCAGCACCCGCCCGCGTCGCAGCGGTGAAAGGGTGTCGAGCCGGGCGCCGTTGATCGTGTGCAGTTCCGGTTGCAGCACGCGCCGCAAGGTCTGGTACAACGCGTTGCGCGCCAGTGGCCGCGCCTGTTGCTGCAAAGGCGCGAGGGCGCTGGCTTCTTCGCTGGGCATGAAGTTGCCGTAGGCGGTGACCAGCAGAATGGGCGCAGCACAGGTGGTGCGCAGGCCAAACAGGCATTCGGGGCAATCGGTGATCAATACATCGGGGTTCAGGCCGATCATCGGCTCATCGATGGACCGCTGTTCAAAGTCGAGTCCCCAACCGGGCAACAAGGTTTTCAACAGTTCCGCCAGACCGCTGCTGGCACTGGTAATCGCGATGACCTTGCCCTGCAACGTTGCCGGCGCAAGGGCCCGAGTGTGACTGGGCAGCGGCAGGTCGGCGCAAAACTGGCTGCCAAAGCCCGCTTCCGAGCTGATGGTGAGGCGCCCTTGCATGGCTTCGCAGAGGTTGTAAGTCAGCGCCAGCCCCAGCCCGGTCCCGCCAAATTGCCGGGTAATGCCGGCACCGGCCTGGGTGAAGGGTTGGAAGATCTTGACCTGCGCGTCCTGCGCGATACCGATGCCGGTGTCGCAGACTTCGATTCTGACACCGTCTTCGAACGTCGACAGGCGCACGTCGACCCGACCGAAACGGGTGAACTTGAGGGCGTTGGACAGCAGGTTGCTGACGATCTGTCGGACCCGGGTCGGATCACCGAGCACCAGCGCCGGAAATTGCGGATCGATCAGGCAGCTCAGCTCAACGTTCGGCGCGGCATTTTGCGACAGCAGATTGGCGGTGTCCTCGATCAGCGAGCCGAGGTCGAACGGGATATGTTCAAGCTCAAGTTGGCCGGCGTCGAACTTCGACAGATCGAGGATATCGTTGAGCAGTTCCACCAGGACTTTGCCCGAGTCATGGGCGATGGACAGCTGCTGCAGTTGCTCGCCATTGAGCGGGCCGTCCAGGGACAGCGCGATCATCCCCAACAGGCCGTTGAGGGGCGTGCGGATTTCGTGGCTCATGTTGGCCAGGAACACCGAGCGCGCTTCGGCCATGTCCAGCGCCGTGCTGCGGGCGACTTCCAGCTCCTGATTGGATTGGCTGAGCCTGGCGTTGATGGCCTTGAGTTCTGCCGTGCGGGCCGAGACGATGTTTTCCAGTTGACTGAGGTAGTCGGTCAGGCGGTTTTCAGCGTTGCGCCGCTGCTGGATCTCGGTGGCAATGTTTTCGAATTGCTGGTTGGCGGCCTCGACCAACACGCCGATCTCATCGTTTTCATGGCCCGTCGGGCACTCCAGCGACGTCGGCTCCGTGCTGCGCGGATCGCGGCCGCTGAGTTCGCGGATGACCCGCACCAACGGCTTGGTCAGCATCACGTAGAACAGCGCCAGCAGGATCCCGGTCAGCAGCAGGCTGCGCGCGAAGCCATTGAGCAGGGTCACTTCGGCTCGACGCAGGAAGCGGCTGCCGAATGAAAAGGTGTCGACGTCCAGTCGCAGGGTACCGAGGGATTCGCTCGGCAGGTGATCCAGATAGAGGCGGTCTTCGAATTGCCGGTTGGCGCCGAACAGGAAGTCGCTGAGCAGTCGATAATCGCTTTGCAGCCCCGGTCGCTTGACGCTCGCCAGCACGGTCCCGTTGTTGTCGGTCAACTGCGCGCCGACGATGGCGGGCGAGCGCAGCAGGCCCAGGGTCAGTTCCTGGGAGAGTTCGGCGTCGATGTTGTAGGCGATGCGTGAGGCGGGGTTATGGCTGATTTCCAGCAAAGACCGTATTTCACGGTTGATGGAGGCGTCTTCACTGGCATAATCGATGCCTATTTGCAGCAGGCTGAGCAGCGTGCCCAGAATGAAACCGACCAGCACGGTCAGCCGGGCTTGTTTGTAGGACAGCCGGTTGGTGAACTTGATATCCATGGGGTGTTGAACCACTTCCGTTTCCCTTCGCTGCTCAAGCATAGCCGATCATGCATGGATACCGATGTTCTCGCGAGCCCTTGTATCGAGGGATGAACAGGGCATTAGAACGCTTTTTCGGCGCTGAAGCGCCATCATCACTGTGAACGTGCCCGAGGAGAAGACGTGGATTCCCGATTAAATGCTTTTCTTGAACGCGCCGATGCCGTCCTGGCCCGTATCGAACCGCTGTTGCCCGCACCTCGGCAAGCCATCGACTGGACTGATTGCCTGGCCGCACGCTGGCAACGCGAAGGGCGCAGCGGTTTTCTGCTGCCGCTGCACGTCAGCCTCGACACGCGGTTGTCCGACCTGATCGGTGTCGACCGACAAGTGGAGCAACTGGGGCGCAATACCCAGCAGTTCCTCGACGGCATGCCGGCCAACCATGCACTGCTCTGGGGCTCGCGTGGCACCGGTAAATCGTCGCTGGTTCGCGCATTACTGTCCGAACACGCCGAGTCCGGCCTGCGGCTGATCGAGATCGAACGCGATCACCTGGCAGACTTGCCGCGGGTGGTCGAACAGATTGCCAGATTGCCCCAGCGTTTTGTGCTGTTCTGCGATGACCTGTCATTCGAATCGGGCGAAGGCGACTATCGCGTGCTCAAGAGCGTGCTGGATGGTTCTCTCGAACAGGCCCCGGATAACGTGTTGCTCTACGCCACGTCCAACCGTCGCCACCTGGTGCCGGAAAAGGAAAGCGATAACGAAAACTGGAAACGGGTCGACGGCGAACTGCATCCCAGCGAGGCGGTGGAAGACAAGATCGCGCTGTCGGATCGATTTGGCCTGTGGCTGTCGTTCTACCCGTTTACCCAGGAGCACTTCCTCAACGTCGTCGAACACTGGATCGGTCAACTGGCCGACAAGGCGGGCCTTGAGTGGCAGCGTAACGAAGAACTGGACATCCTCGCCGTGCGCTGGGCAACGGGACGGGGCAATCGCAACGGACGTTGCGCGTATCAATTTGCTCGCTATTGGGTCGGGCTCAAGCTGTTGGAGCACAAGGCATGATCGATTTACAACAGAGCGGTAAAGGCCTCGAAGGCTACGGCATGCTGTCGGCACAGTTGGAATCATTGCTGGCGGACGAGCGGGATTTCATCGCCAACGCCGCACAGTTTTCGGCGTTTCTGTACAACCAGCTCGATGACCTGAACTGGGCCGGTTTCTACCTCAATCGCAACGAAGAACTGGTGCTCGGCCCGTTTCAGGGGCAGATCGCCTGCGTACGGATTCCCTTCGGTCGCGGTGTCTGCGGGGCGGCGGCGGCGAGCTTGCAGACCCAGCTCGTCGAAGACGTGCACGCGTTCCCCGGGCATATCGCTTGCGACAGCGCGTCGAACAGCGAACTGGTGGTGCCACTGGTCAAGGACGGTCGATTGATCGGCGTACTGGACCTCGACAGCCCGAGCCTGGCGCGTTTTACCGCTGAAGATAAGGCCGGCATCGAACAGCTGGCCGCGATATTCCTGCGCCTGACCGACTGCTGATCATGCCCGCAAGCCTGCCTTGACCAGCAGGCTTGCCGGGTCCACCGCATCAATCTGTTGCGGATCGAGGAATCGCTCGGCGTATTGCAGATAGATGCGTGCATTGATGAACAGCTCGAACAATTGCGGATCGATGTGGGCGTCACGGCACATCGTCGCCATGATCCCCAACGCTTCGCTCAACGACTTGGCTTTCTTGTAGGGGCGATCGGCAGCGGTCAGCGCTTCGAAAATATCGGCAATCGCCATCATCCGCGCCGGCAGGCTCATTTCTTCGCGCTTCAACCGTTTGGGATAACCGGTGCCGTCCATTTTCTCGTGGTGACCGCCGGCGATTTCCGCGACGTTGTTGAGGTGGCCGGGGAAGGGCAGGTGGCTGAGCATCAGGATCGTCTGCACCATGTGGTGATTGATGATGTAGCGCTCCTCGCGCGTCAGGGTGCCTCGGGCAATGCTCAGGTTGTACAGCTCGCCCCGGTTGTACTTGTAGCGCGGCACATCGAGCTTGAACCCCCAGGGATTGTCGTCGGGAATTCGTTCGGCTTCCGCCCGTTCGAACAGGTGCTCGGGTTTGTCCGCCAGCAGCGGCTCGCTGACGGGCAGGGTCGGCGCCGGGGTGCGGGCCTGGCGCCGATTCTCTTCCCAGGAAACGCCCAGCCGGTCATCCAGCGTCCGGGTCCAGGTGCGTTGGGCCAGGCTGCGCAGGCGCTGCAAGTCGGACTCGGCCATCGCCTCGCCGCCCAGGTTGCAGCGGGCAACGAAGGCAAAATCATCGTCCAGCCCCGCCAACGTGGCATTGCGCTGTTCAGCCAGGTGCTGCTCGTCACCGCCCAGGGCAATGGCTTGCCAGTAGTTGATCCAGGCATCGCGCTTGAGCACTTCGAAACGGGTGCGGATTTCGTGGATGCGGTCGTTCAGGGTTTCCAGTTTCGTTGCTTTGTCGACGACGTATTCCGGGGTGGTGACCTTGCCGCAGTCGTGCAGCCAGGCGGCGATGTGCAACGCCTCCCACTCGTCTTCGGTGGGTTGATAACCGCTGAAAGCCGGGTCCTGGCTGGCGGCGGCAGCCTGGGCGAGCATCAGCGTCAATGCCGGTATTCGCTGGCAGTGACCGCCGGTGTAGGGGCTTTTGGCGTCAATTGCACCGGCGAGCAATTGAATGAAGGCGTCCAACAACTGTTTTTGTTTGGCCTGCAGACGCTGGCTTTCGATGGTCACCGCCGCCGCGCCGGAGACGGCCTGGAGAAATGCGATGCGGTCCGGTCGTAGTTTTTCCAGGTCGCTTTCATGGCCGCTGTCGGCCAACAGCAGGATCAGCAGGCCCACGGTTTCGCTATGGCGGTTGTGCAGGCGAAGGCCGATCAGATGAACCCGGGGGGATTCCAGCGCAAGCAACACCTTCTGCAAATCCCCGGCCTGTTCGAAACCGAGATTGGTCACCACATTGTCCGCATTCGCCAGCTGCTGCAGCCATGCGGGGCTGCGTGGGCTTTGGAGTTCGTGTGCTCGAACGTCGAACGAAGACAATGCCTGTGACGTGCCGTTGATCACCAGACCCTGCGGCTCCATGAGATCGCCATCGCTTTCGCGCAGGTAGAGCAGACCCGCCTGCGCCTGGCCGATGTTCACGGTTTCAAACAGCACCCGTTCCAGCAACGGCGCGAAGCGGGTTTCGGCGCTGAGGCTGTCAGTGATCTGGAAAAAACTCGCCAGGGTGTCCTTCATGCGCAGCATCGAGACGCTCAATTGGTCGACTTCGAGCACTGGAGAGCGACGGGATGCCGGGAAGTTGAAATTGAAGCTGCGAATCGCATCGGCTTCCTGCACCAGCGCGCGCAAGGGCTTGACCAGGATTCTGGAAGTCAGCCAGCCCAACGGCAGGCACAGCAGCAGCGTGGCCAAGGTGATCAGTGCACCTTGCCAACGCATGCGATAGGCATCGACGAGCAATTCATCTTCCGGCACCAACAGCGCCAGTTCCAGTCCTTGAGGGCCACCCTCCTGCATGTGGCTGCGGGCGACGATCCATTGCCGACCGGCCGCGTCCAGGCGATTGCCTGCGGGGGGATGGTTGAGCAGCGCGCCGAGGCTGGGGCTGAGGTCAGCCGCCTTGGCCAGGTGCGCTTTTTGATCGTCGATGATCAGTTTGCGGCTGTCGGGGTAAGCGATGGCATTGCCTTGCGCATCGAACAGCACGATTTCGGTACTGGGGGTGACGACATGATTGGCCAGGGTCGCGGACAGTTCGGCCAGGGTCAGGTCAGCGCCCATCACCGCGTTTTCGCCACTGCGCCGGGCCAGGGTGGTGCCGATGTTGTGAGTGGAGAAGAAGAGGTAGGGTTCGGTGGTGATCTGATCGCGGTCGCGGCTGGCACTGGAGAACCAGGCGCGGGTCCGTGGATCGAAGGTTTCGTCGGGGTTGTCCTGGCGGCTGATGAGGGCCAGGTCCTGATCGAAAAACAATCCCTGGGATTGGACCTGGCCGCTGCTGTTTCGCTCAATGCTCCACACTTGATAGGCCGCCGTCTCCGGGGCCTTGAGCAGGGTTTTCAGTTCGGCGGTGCGCAGCGGGCGAACCATGAAGAAATCGCCGTTGCCGTAGCCCAGGTACAGCGAGGCCAGATCGGGGTTGTCCTTGAGTGACTGAGTGAAGGGTTTGAGCAGGGCCAGGCGTTGTTCCAGGTCGGGTGCCTGGGCCGCCGGGTGATCCGCCAGCAGGCTTAGCAGGTGACGAATCGGTTCATAGGTGTTGCGCAGGTCCAGCCGCACATCCTGCTCGATGCGGTTGAAGAGCTTCTCACTGCTGGAAAGAATGATCTGCGTGGTTTGTCCGTAGTTGAAAATCCCCAGCACCACCCCGGTCAGCAACAGCAGGAAGGTGAACATCACGCTGATGTGGACGTGCAACGGCAGCCGCCGTTGATCCGGGCGCAGTGGGCTGGGCATTGCAGGTCTCTCCATGATGGTAAACACACTGCTAGCGACCAAGCATAGTTAAGGCTCTGTCATTCTGCCTTTGTCGTTGATTGCGATCTGTTGCTGCAACGCGTGTTCCAGTTCGAACATGGAGCGCTCCATGGCCCTCGTGCAATTGGCCACTTGTTGATGATCAAAGACTTGCTGGCAGGCCTTCTCCAGTGCCTCGCAGCTGTCGATCAACCGGGAGGCCTGGACGATTCGCGCGGCGCCCTTGATTTTGTGGGCGATGTCGATAAACGACTGCGGGCCCTCGGCGTGGGACAACGCCAACAACGCCTCTCGGTCCAGGCGGTTGCTGTTCAGCAGTTCGGTCAATAAACGCAGGTCCAATGCCGGGTTGCCACCCGTCAACAGGCGCAGCCCTTGCAGACTGAACGCCGGCGCGCGGTCGGTTGGCTCGAGCCCTTCAACCCATTGACTCAAGGCGGTCAGGGTGAGGGGTTTGAACAGGCAGTCGTCCATCCCGGCTTGTTTGCAGCGTTGCACTTCTTCCGGTTGGGCGTTGGCGGTGAATCCCAGGAGGGTGCAGGGCAGGCGTTGGGTTTGTCGTTCATGGTGGCGAATGGCGCGGGCCAGTTCGTAACCATTCAGGATCGGCATGTTGCAATCGGCAATCACCAGATCGAACGGCTCGACCTTCCACGCCTCGAATCCCGCCTGGCCATCCTGCGCGACACTGAATCGATGCCCCAGAAACTCCAGTTGCTGGCACATGAGCAAGCGATTGGCCGGGTGATCGTCGACCACCAGAACATTCAACGGGGCCGTGGTCACGTGAATCGGCGTTGGCGCAATCGCCGACACCGGTACGAATGGCAGGGCTGCCAGGTGCAACGACACCTGGACACGCGTGCCGAAACCCGGTTGGCTGCTTAAATGCAGGCTGCCGCCCATCATCTCGCAAAGGCTGCGGCTGATCACCAATCCAAGCCCTGCGCCCCCTCGGCTTGACTGGCCCGTGTCACTGGCCTGGGCGAAGGGTTCGAACAAGCGTAGCTGATCTTCCTGGCTGATCCCGATCCCGCTGTCCTGAACCTGCAACAGCATTTGCACCTGTTCGGGGTCAGCGGTCGGGTGCAGGTCGACGGTAATCCTGACCTGGCCCTGTTCCGTAAACTTGATGGCGTTGCTGATCAGGTTGGACAGCACCTGCTTGAAACGCATCGGGTCCAGCAGAACGTCGATTGCCGGGTTGGCAGGGTGGAACTCCACCCGCAAGTCGAGATTCTTCTGACGAGCCAGGCCATCGAAAATCCGCACCACCGAGGCGATGATCTCGCCCGGATTGACCCGCTCCGGGCTCAGGCTCAGGTGCCCGGATTCGATCCGTGCAATGTCGAGAATGTCGCCGATCAGTTCCAGCAGGTCCCTGGCCGAGTTGTACGCCACATCGATGGCCGGGCGATCCGGATGGTCGAGTTCGATACGCTTCAGCGTCAGCTCAAGCATGCCGATGACCGCATTCATCGGGGTGCGGATCTCATGACTCATGGTAGCCAGAAACGTGCTTTTCGCTCGGTTGGCTTCGTCGGCGCGCTCTTTGGCGCAGCGCAGGTCATCGAACAATTGCCGCCGTTCGCTGATGTCGATCCAGCCGCCGATGATGCCTTGCACTTCACCGCTCGAATCGCGGTAGGGAAGAATCCAGTGGTAAATCGTCAGCCGGCGACCACCGATGTGCAGCGCCCGGTCAAGAATCAACGGGATGCCCTCGGCCACGACGCGCTGATAGTCGGCCTGATATTCCCAGGCTTCGAACGCGTTGCTCATGTTGCCCTGCATGACGCTTTTGCCGATCACGTCCTCACGTTTTGCGCAGAAGGCTTCCAGGTAACTGTCGTTGCAGCTTTGCAGCAGGCCCTGACGATCACGCACGTAAATCGGATGGGGCGTGCCATTGACCAGTGATCGCATGAATTCGAATTGATCGTTCAACGCACGCTCGGCCGCCTTGCGCTGGTTGATCTGACGACGCATGTAGGCGTTCCAGGCAACGGAAATCAGCAGCAGGACACCGGCACCGATAACGACCTGAAAGAACACTCGGTGATAGTTGCGCCAGGTGCTTTGCGAAGACGCCGAATAGCCACGCCAGCGGCTGTTGATAATGCCCAGTTCTTCTGGCGCGATGCTCAACAGCGCCTTGTTCAGAATCGAGTTCAGTTCTTTGGCGTCGCGGCTGGTGGCGAGCGCGAACGCGGCTTGTCGGGTGCCGATGGTGGTGCTGATTTGAAGTGTGTGCTCGAACAGTCGCGATGAGATGAAGTAGTTGGCAATCACCAGCGAGTTCACCGCACCTTCCGCCTTGCCCTCGGCGAGCAATTCGACGGCGCTGAAGGTGTCTGCCGTTTCGATCAGTTTGATTCGCGGGTACTCGCTGCGCAGGTAATCGAGCAACGGATTGCCCTGGGTAATGGCCAGGCGCTTGTCCTGGAGTTGTGCAAGGTTTGCCGGGCTGTCGGCGGCTTTGCGCGTCAGCAGGACGAACGAGTTTTGCAGGTAGGGACGGGTGAAGTTCAACGTTGTTTCGCGTGGCGTACTGGGCAGCAGGGCGGCGATCAGGTCGGCTTGATTGTTGTTGATCTGCTCGATCATCTCGCCATTGCTTCGGCTGCGACGGATGTCGAAGCGCAACCCCGTGCGCAATCTGATCAGTTCGAGCAGGTCGGCCGTGACACCACGAAAATGGCCATTACTGTCGAAAAACGTCAGCGGCGCAAAGGCCTCATTGACCACCACGCGTACCACTGGATGTTGCGCCAGCCAGCGTTCTTCGCTGTAGCTCAGGTCCAGTTTTTGATCGGTGAGCAGAATGTCACTGCCGGCGCTCCAGCGCTTGGCGATGTTTTCTCGCTCGCTGGTGGGGATGACCAGCAGCATCGCATTGATGATGCCGAGCAGTTTCGGGTTGTTCTTGTGCACGGCAAAACTGAAGCCGTGGGCTTCGTGCTTGCCGAAGTTGGCCATGCGGATGTTGTTCAGGTAGCCCTTGTTGATCATGTAATGGGTGGAAATGGTGTCGCCGAGAAACACATCAGCCTGATCGAAGGCCACCGCGTTGATTGCATTCTGGTAGGACGGATAGGAGGTGATGATCGCCTTCGGATACATCGCCTTGACCTCTTCCAGCGGCAAATAGTGATACACCATGCTCAACCGCAGATCGGCAAGGCCATCGGCCAGGGATCGGGTTTCCCCTTCGCGTGTCACCAGGACCGGTTGATCCACGGCATAGGGCGTGGAAAGCACGATGTCGGCGGTGCGCGCCTCGAATCCATTGGCGGTGCCGAGCAGGTCGACTTCGCCATTCTCAAGCGCCTCGATGGCTGCACCGCGAGAGGCGAAGCGCTGAACCTTGATGGGCAAACCGGTGGTCTTGCTGAGGATGCCCGCGTAATCGGCGGTGAAACCTTCATAGTCGTGGCCGCTGATGGTCAGATCAAAGGGCGGATAATCCGGGGCTGAGGTACCGAGGATCAGTTCACGCTTGTTCTTGACCCATTGCCGTTGTGATTGATCCAGCTGGACTTCCAGGTTTCCGGTCGTTGAGCGACTGAGCAGGGTGTAATAGTCATTCGTAGTTTGCGCAGCGGCCACCGAGGCGCTCAGGCATACACCGGCGGCCATCAGTATCAAATAGTCCTTTATACGACTGGGCATCCTGTCCCTCACACTAATGCGTTACGTTTTGCCATTTCAATGAGCTCAACCAGCGATTGCGCCTTGAGCTTTTGCATGAGTCGTTTTTTATAGGTGCTGACCGTTTTGTTGCTCAGAAACATGCCTTTGGCAATTTCCTTATTGGTTCGGCCTTGAGCAAAAAGTTGCAATACCATCAACTCCCGGTCATTGACTGACTTGAATAACTCCAGGTCGGCGTAGCGTGCGTCATCTCCACGAACAGGGTTCAAGGCCTGACTTGGGAAGTAGTTGTAACCTGACAATACCGCTTTTATGGCGCTGACCAATTCACTCAGGTCTTCCTGTTTGCACACATACCCCGATGCGCCAGACTGCATGCAGCGAATACCAAACATCGTCGGGCACTGCGCGGTTAATACCAATGTTTTGATGGGGGTACTCATGGCGTTGAAACGAGAGAGAACTTCCAGCCCATCGAGTTTCGGAATGCTGATGTCGAGTATGACCAGATCGGGCATGCATTCTCGAACCATCTGCATGGCGTCGACCCCATTATCAGTTTCACCAACAACTTTGTAACCTTCGTGTTCAAGCAACATTCGAACGGCAAGGCGGATGACGGGGTGATCGTCGACAATAAAAACGGAGTTCATAATCAGATCCCATGCGAGCTCAAATAAAGCGCGCACCTTAGCTCTTGCGCTTAGTACACGTAGTAACTGTTACCTCTAGCTAAGTCATTGAAATTAATAGCTTATGAAAAAGTAACTATTTTTCAGGATGCTTGGCTGCCGGCTTTTTTTATATCGCTACTTCGTTACCTTTTCCCCAAACATGAGGTGGGTGAGCCCGCTTATATGCCTAGACCAAGGTGATAACCTGGAACCTATGGGCAATAATAAATGGGAAATTCGTGTGAATCTGTACCAGTGAGGTCGCCAGCAGTTTTCACTCATATAGATTTTTGAGGGTGCGGCAACATTTGTTCTAAATTAAATTTGATGCCTAAGGATGGATGTATGACGGAATTTTGGTTTCGTGCAGAATACCTACACGATGCTTTGGGCTTTGTAGCAGCAATCGCTGAGCAAGCAAGAATAGTGGATTTACGCTTGAAGCAGGATTCGGCGTTTCCCGATTGTGAGGTAGAAATAACTATCGATCTAACGTTGGCTGCTCTCAAGAGAGTTGCGAAGGGGATCGAAGACGCCCATGTTATTGAAGAGTCGATTGCGCACAAAAAACACAAAAAAATTTGGGAGGCATGAGAAAAGTATCTTAGCCAGAAGGGAGTTGCTTTTCGCCGCGACTTAATGCGCTGTCCAACTCTCAGATAGCTGTTGTACAGTCGATCTATTGCATCTACATCCTCCTGCCCGCTTCATGAAATGCGCCGCAGACGGCCATCCGCTATAAATAAATGCTCTTTTAAAGCATTGAAATTATATCTTGAGACAGCTTCCCTAATTGGCTTTGTGAATTGACTCAAGTAAAATGGAGAATAAAAAAACCGCCCTGGTGGGCGGTTTTCGCATTAAAGATAGTTAGTAGCTATCTTTAGGTTCACCCAAGGTGGGTGCACTGGCGCAAGAAGATCTTAACTCTAGTATCCACTCACGTCAAATTGCCATCATTAGAAGACAGAGTGCCAGTTTCTTGATAATGGCAAAAAGACACTAGTTCGATATCAAAGTGACTTTGTCAATGATGGCCCCGAGCTACGATTTCACAATCAGATTTGGTTCTGTATGATCAGACGATCGGTCGGATTTTCAGACGGCCGGTAGATCGGCCCTTTTGCCTAGGATTAGTAACCCTACCAGATCAGCGAAAGGATCATAGGTTTGAGCTTGCCTAAGGTGGGTGCACTGGCGTCTCCCCCCTACCAGAAATGAAGACTGGATATCGTTTCTGGAGGCCGGCTTCATCAAGGAGCAGGCATGCTTGTGCTTATCCTCAGGATCGCATTCGCACTCTACCAAATCTGGCAGATAATCCGCGATTACTACAACCAACGTTGAATAAAAATGTGCACCGCAGGTTCGAAGCCGCGGTGCACATCTTTGGTCTGAACATGTCATTGAAAACGCCATGTATCTGCAAGAGCTTCAAACCAAAAAAATCCGTATTTTGCTGCATTTCCGGCATCTATCAGTTTTGCCGTTTTCAGCATTTACAAGCGCCTGAAGATCATTTGCTGCAAGTCAACTTGGTTGTCGGCTGCGCGTTTTGCGAGATTCCTCATCGAACGCCCAGTTGTGGTGTACCTGATGCTTATCTAGCCAGGACAAAAAACGAGAAGCACATACTTTTAAAATATATATAGAGTCGTTGTGAGGTCGCTAGGGAATCTGTAACGGCGCTTGAGACTGTGCGAGCAGTCTTAGAAGAGCGGCGTAAAGCATACTAGGGTGAGGCGTCTAACAAATGACAAGGTACGGGTTGTCCGCCTGATTCAGCGTGTAAGCCTCATACGCAGTATGGCTGCCTATTCCACTCCATGTTAATTATTCATGGTGTGGAGTAGGGGAAGTGTTGGTGCCAATTCGGTTTTTCTTTCATCGTGCTTACGAAGTGATCAATAACTGCTTTTGCCGCAATGTGGGGAGCGGGTGCAAGAATAATGGCCTTCCATACAGTGTCTATCTCGGCACCTGATGATCGACGGTCTTCTGTTTTCATATGAATTATGCGATCTCGAGCATTTTTTAACGTTTTATATCCATGCCAGCATCTCCCACCTTTTGGTGAAGTGCAGCTCAAGATTTCCGGCAGAACATTTGTTAGCTTTTCGTCTAACGTGGTATGGCGTTCAATTGTTTGTTTGCTAGCGGCCTCTAATACGATGTTACTTCTGTGGTGGCGTGCATAAAAATAGTCTGAAGGTATAGTCTCGTTAACAAATGCTTCAAGTGCCGTGAAGGCTAAAACAATCGATTCAATCATTTTTTCAATATAGTCGAAAGCTTCCTCGTCAGAGGGGAAATTGACTTCGGTATGCAAGGTTTTATCAATACCGCTTCGGTCGCGAATTCTGCGTGCAGAAATGAACGCCAAAGCAGATGAATTGAGTAGCAATGCCGAAGCATTTGGTAGCGGGATAGTAAGCTGCTTTTTTTTAGTTAAAGAAATGATAGAAGATACTATGATACGTGTACCCTTAGGTGACAAAATTCCGGACCAAGGCGATACCCAATCCTCTGCTAAATACGTGAATGTTTGTAGTCTCCAATCATTGGCGGGTTGGCTATTTACAGGGGGAACAGGCTTCATGGGATACCTTCCTGGAATTGTGACGGGTGCATTTTAGTCGAAGATGAACACATGAATTGTAAACGTACCATCCTAGTCTGCGCTAGCTAGGCGCGCTGATTCAAAATTGTTTATTTCTATAAAAAATAGAGTATTGAATTGATTGTTAGCTAACCGCCTTGTATTCGAGTGGCAGGCTAAATGTTTTTTGTAAATACTCGATGTAGGACATTTCCTCCGCAGTCGCCACCGCAGAGCCGACGATAACCAATTTTGCGGCGCGTTGATGACCAGGCCAGTAAGAATATTCCATTATCTGTCCAAGTGCCTGTCGAATGCAGGCTCTGGCAGTAGATGCTGTCTTAATTTCGTAAAACCAATAACTTTCACCCTGTTTGACTACCAAGTCTATGCTTAAGCCGTTTGCGTATATTTCAGTGCCAACATTATCTTCTCCGTATAAAGCTGACAGTTCTATATAGAGGTTGTTTTGATAATCGTTATGCCTCAGTCGAATGTCCAATTCTCTTTGGGTGAGTAGGCCAGAGGTTTGCGATGGTTTTTTTGTACAACCAGCGCTAAATCTAAAATCGTATAGCTTCTTTTCCAAAGCTGTCTCAGGAAGGTCTCCCTCTGTGAATAAATAGATTGGAAGTAGTCGATCAAGAATTTGCAGTATCTGGTCATAGTCGATAGCGTTCTTTTCTGACCTCGCTCCAAGGAATATAAAAATACCTTCTTTCACTCGTTCCTGAGGAATGGAGGAGGGCATATATTCGGAGCTTCGGACATCACTTTCGTAATGCCACATACGCAAGTCAGAAAAGTTTTCGCAGAACTCGTTTAGGTACTCATTAAACCGCGCTATTTTGGGAACGAGCACATCGATGTTGGGAAGCGATTGGCTGCACTCTAGGGAAAAGGCGACACCGTACCTTACGAACTCCCCCTCAATGCCGACGTTAAACTGAAGCTCTTTCCTTCCCCCATAGTGCCATCCCCAATTTTCGAATACAGTTCTTTGATCGAACAATTGGCTGGATGGAGTCCTTGAAAATTTATTGATTTTTTTTCGAATGCTTTGTAATTTTCCGACTTTATATGATTTTGACTTTTTATTAATTTCTTCCGCTACTTGTGCCAAGAAATGCATCAAAGGGATTCCTTTACTTTGTTGATTCGGCCTAGGTCAGTTTTATTCGTGGTAGGCAATTATCCATTCACCCAGGGTCATATCATAATCCTCCCACTCCTTTTCCCAGTTCTCTCTCAGAAAACTACCGATTTCTTTTGGCTCCAAATCAAACAGGTTAAGCCCCTCGCGCTTCATAGCGTGGCGGATTCGTCGAGCTACTAACGATGGTGTTAGTTTTTTTACCGCCTCAACTGCAATCGACTCACACCATGAGTATACAAAGCGCTCCCATGCAATTACATCTTGCCTAAATCGCGGAACGTCCGGAAAGTCGTACCCGTTTACATACCGATTTTTAAAGTCTTCGTCTTGGGCAAGATGGAGATCCTGCTCTAATTTTTGTATCAGTCGTTGCTCATAAAAGGTTGAGTTCAATTTTCCGTTTTTGCTTTCGAGGTAAAGACTAGGAACAACTCCAGATGCCTCCAAATCGTTCCATACCTCCGCTAGCGCCCTCAACAAAGCATCGATCCTTTCCCGACGCCAACCTACATCATGAGCGTTGCCTAATAGCTTGGATATTTTTGCATGACGGGCAGATGAGGCTTTCGATTTCATGCGTGTGCTATGTGACTTGTAGCACTCATACGAAATCCAGTCGCCCAAGTGGGTCCACACGCCATACCGAGATTTCCAGCGAGGTATTTCAGCTTCATCCGCAGCGATGTCGCTGCTGCCGTTCATGTAGCCGTACCGTACGATGTCTCGATCACCTTTCTCGGTGAAGCTGCGACTGGCGAATATCTTTGCAACCATGTCTTGAGGTAAGGCCTTCTTTAGCTGAATACTCAATATTGCGAACTGAGGGGCGTTTCTGTATTGAGCAGCAAGCAGGCCACGTTGCAGCCAGGTATCGAATCCAAAAGGCATCGCGCTGGGCATAATGCTCTTGAATCTTGGAAGGTAGAGCTTAGGTATTTGACTCGGCCAGACCTCAGTACCCTCAATCACCGTCGTAGATTCGGTATCGAAGGTTGCGAGGATTCTAGAAAAATAATTCGCAATATCCGCATCGTGTTGAATAGCTAAGTCGAGGTCTGCGATCAGCTCGGCATTCCTGCTGCCGAGAAATGCTGCATTCGTAGCGTTTGCTGAACCGAATAACAATCTGCGCTTTCGTCTTTTCGGCGCCTCCTCGCGGATGAATTCGAAATAAAAGGCTTTCATGTGCATGAGGCCTGCTGCCCGGCCTAGACGAACCTCAAGTTTTACACCCTTGCGGCGAGCTTTATGGAAACCCTGGAGGTCCTCGGGCCTGATCCCATCATCCACTAACAAACAGAGCCGCCGGGGATTCATTCGTTTAACCAGCGCATCCATGAATTTCACGTCTACGTAAGGTGCGATAACCAACGCCAAATCCAGTTGGTATCCTTCCGGGACCGACAGTAAATCAAAGCTCATCTGTATTTATTCCATTTCAATTGTCGATCGCTTTTCCTTGGAACCTATGTTTCACACAGATCTTTTTTTCATCAGTTGAGCCTTTCGATCATACTTGGCTCCAGCGTTAGAGCTAAAGCTACCTTCGAGAAAATCTACTTCCTTTCCATCAACGAGCTTTTTTATCAACTTTACACCGATGCGTTTTAGCGGATCATGTTCTTGAAGCCACAATTCATATCCATCAATTGAGGGGGGGCCTAGATTGATAGTGAAATTGACACCGTACAGTAAAAATGTAAAGTATGTTTCGGGATGGGGAGTAAAAATCAAATCATGTCCAAAACCAGCCTGAACCCAATGCCCTGTATCTGGGTGCCTCATTTGTGCATCCATTGAAAACAGAACTTGCCGATGGTAAGGCCAATGTTTTACGCCTTCACCGTATCTAGCGAATCTTCTAATTGCGTCGTAAGCTGGATGGTCAATGATAACGTCGACGTCTCCTAGTTTTACATAGCGAAGAGCCAATGCTTCCAAAGGCTGTTGGCGCTGATTGAAAACTGACCCACCCTGCCGATTGAAAATTGACCCAGGGCGGATTGCTGTTTTTTGTCCCAGCAATTGTGAATAAGCTTAGCAGTAGTGTCCCGGTTGAACGGTCATCGAGCCCCACCGCATAAAGGCATGCGGCAGGGTGTTTATGGTGCAGATCAAAACGGTTCATCGTCCTCGATACCATCTTCGTCCTTGCGCTTTCGTTCACGTGATTTGATCTTTGTCTGCGCGGCCAGCGTGCTGTGTTGCAGGCGGTAGGACTCGTTGCCCGTTTCGACGATGTGGCAATGGTGTGTCAACCGATCCAGCAACGCTGTGGTCATCTTGGCGTCGCCGAACACACTCGACCATTCCGAGAAGCTGAGGTTGGTCGTGATCACAATGCTGGTGTGCTCGTACAGCTTGGACAGCAAGTGAAATAACAGCGCGCCACCGCTCTGGCTGAAGGGCAAATACCCCAGTTCATCGAGTATCACCAGGTCTGTCCGAAGCAGCCCTTGAGCGATTCGGCCACTCTTGCCGTCGTACTTTTCACGCTCCAGCAGATTGACCAGATCCACTGTGGAAAAGAAGCGCACGCGTTTGTTATGGGTCGTGATTCCGGACACGGCCAGGGCGCTGGCCAAATGTGTTTTGCCGGTTCCGGGCCCGCCGATGAACACCACATTCTGCGCGGTCTCTGTGAACTCCAAGCTCGACAGATCTTTGACCAGACGGGCATCTGCGCTGGAGGCGCTAAAGTCGAAGCCAGCCAAGTCACGATGCATGGGTAGTTTGGCCATGCTCATCTGATGGTTAACCGAGCGTACGGCGCGATCTGCTTGTTCTTGTTGGAGCAGATGTTCGAGCAGCCATTTCGACGACGCCGTCGAGGCCTCTCCTTGAGAAGCCAGCTCTTCCCAAGCGCTGGCCATGCCATGCAGACGCAGCTCTTTGAGTTCCGCCATTAGGTCACGCATTGCGATTCTCCTCATCGGTTGTACGGAGCCGGTCGTAGCGCGCTGTATTGGCGACAGGCGCTACCTTGAGTTGCAGGCTGGTTTCTGCGGAAGGAGGTGGTGCAGTAGAGGTCAGTCGAGCTAGAACATTCAGGATGTGATCGGCGCTCAGGCTTCCCGACTCAAGCACCAGTTCTACCGCCACGAGCACCGGGTCGAGACCGGCGATGGGCACAGCAGCCAGTACCTGCGTCAGGATTCGATCACCGTTGCTGTGACGTCTCAGGCCCCGCTTGAGAAGCTGTAACGGCTTGGGCAGATCGGCAAACGGCGCGCCATTGCGCAGCGCACCGGGTTTGCGTTCGATGAGTGGGATGTAATGCTGCCAGTCAAAACTGACCTGATCTCGATCAAACAGACGCTCGTGGCTGGCGATCATCGTTTCATCGGCGATGACCACGATCCGAGAAGGATACAGACGGCTGCTGACCCACTGGCCGACTCGCTCACAAGGCACCGAATATCGATTTCGCGCCACGCTGATCAGGCAGGTGCTGGAGACCCGTACGGTGCGCTCGACGTAGCCATCAAAAGCCGTCGGCATCGGCATCATTTCGACCCGCTCCAGCTCCAAGACCTCTGCCACCGTCAGCCCGTTGTACTGCGGATGCACCAGCTCGCTCCAGAGTGCACGACAGCGTTGGCCGAGCCAGGCATTCAATTCTTCGAAGGTGTGAAACATGCAGTCTTGAGCGTCGAGCCAGATGCGTCGTCTGCTGTCTTGCACGTTCTTTTCAACGATGCCTTTTTCCCAGCCCGAGGCGACATTGCAGAAGTCCGGATCGAACAGGTAGTGCGCGCACATCACGGAAAACCGGGCATTGACCGTGCGGCCTTTGCCCTTGTTAACCTTGTCGACAGCCGTTTTCATGTTGTCGTAGATGCCGCGACGTGGCACCCCACCTAACGCACCGAACGAGCGCGTATGGGCATCGAACAGCATCTCGTGGCCTTGGCTGGGATACGCAACCAACCAGAACGCGCGACTGGCGCATAGCTTCATGTGGGAGACCTGAATGCGTCGGAACAGGCCGCCGATCAGCAGACCTTCTTCGCTCCAGTCAAATTGAAAAGCCTCACCAAGTGCAAACGTCAGCGGTACAAAGGCACGTAACGATTTGCCTTGCTCACCGCGCCACGAGCGGATGAAGGCTGTGAGCTGACTTTAACCGCCGTCATAACCCTGGGCTTTGATCTGCTCAAAGAGTGCTTTGGCGCTCCTGCGGTTGTGCTTTGCCCGAAACGAATCAGCCTTCAGCGCCTGCTCCAGCGTCTCGTGGAATGGGCTGAGTTTGTTGAAGGTAGCGCCCCGCTGGTACGCCGGCTGAGTGGCTTCGGGTGCTCTGACCCATTTTCGGATGGTGTTTCTCGACAGCCCGGTACGCTTGGCGATCTGGTGCAGCGACAGCTTGTCGCGAAAGTACATCCTCCGAATTTTCCCCAACATTTCCATGCTGATCACCCTGTGTTCTCCTGCTCGGAAGGTGAGCAGAAGTAGTTGAACACCTGGGTCAGTTTTCAGTCGGCAGAACAGCCTTTACTGGGTCAGTTTTCGGTCAGCGGCAACATGCCCTTCTTATTAGGGACTTGATACCACCCTCTGAGGTTTCTTATCGATGGGTGGGAAAGTACGGGGTTTTCTACTTTTCTAGCGAAATAATTGTTGCACTTGTCGCAAACCAGTCCTTTTGGAAGGACCAGTTTTTTGCTTCCTATAGATTCGGGAATTAGGTGTTCGACACCCTTGGTGTCATGACTCGCTTCCTTGCAGAATAAACAGCGCACAATTCCCTCAAATGGTTATTAATGGAGTGAAACTGCGCAATGAATCACGATTCTGAACGACGTCTGGATTTTTCAGAGCCTGATACGGTGTTGTTTTTTGCTACGTCATTCCTTATTTGTTCTCGATTTTTTTCATCCATTAACGGTATTGATGCAACAAAACTATCGTGTAGGTGCTGGAGGTAGTATCTTAGTACATCAGGTATTTCTTTTATATCGGTTAGTATAAGGCTTCCAACGGTGAACTCGGTGGATTTTGAAGTTTCTGCCGCTGACCAACCATCAGCAAAGATATGGAAGTACATGAAAGGCAGCTTAAACGTAGCGAAAAATCTATGCGGCTCATCAAAAAATTGTATGTCTTGTCCGCCTATGGAGCGCTCTATTGAGTAAACTACTGGCCCCGACAAGTCGTAATATGGCGGTTTTCCACAAAATGGTGTGAAATAGATCTTGGTTGAACACCGGTTCGCAACAATGTCAGCTTTCATTGAGGCAAGAAATTCCTCAAGCTTTTGATTGTCTTCCTCTGTGCGATTATTTGCACGGTTCTTGGTGGTAAGGATGGCCCGCCAAAAAATTGAGAGTATCGCTACTTGCATTGTTTCTGTGACTACAATCGCTGGTTTCTGTTGTCGATAATTAGCGATTTTTTTGAAAAGCTGTTCGGCCAACTCTTTTTCAAGGGTTGAAAGAGCACCTTCGCACGTTCCGCAAAGTAAGTATTCTTTAGGCCCATCTTGGTGACGGATGTTGACGTCGTCGCTGCATCGAATATATGGAGTGGCTGAAGTAATTTTTAGCCAATCGAACACAAATTTTGGGATGCTATGTGACTCCTTCAATATTATATTTATAGAATCACAAAGAGCGCAGTCCCCATTTTCACCTCCGTCTGCAATTCCGTTTTCATTGTCAGCAGTAATCGCTGCTTGCGCCTCAGGCATCTTAAGCTCCAAAAAAGTGAAATTAACTCGCCGCTGGGCACCTTGCAGAGAGGCTGTAGGATGAAATGCTCCCTGTTTTATGCCTGTCGGACGATCCGGGATGGGGTGGAATGGCAATGGGGATGCGTCAGGATACTCGGATGATGCGGCTCTAAAAAGCACGTGCGCCCCACGAAGATATTTGTTTTAGGGTTAGTTTTTCAATCTAATGATCAGCAGTGTGAGAGGAGAGCTAAAAATTTAGGTCCGACGCTTGTCGATCCCCTAGTCCAACTGACCAAGAGGGATCGGAGGAAAGGCAACTGTCGGATTTTCTTTAAGGTTTCAGGACCAGCTTGATGACACCGTCTTCCAGTTTACCGAACAGCTCGTAAGCCGCTTGGAGACTCGAATAGAACTGAGCTGAGAATGCTGTGCCGTCGTCGGCGCACGGGAAGGTATTTCGTCGCCTATACCATCGTGGAAAATTCATAACGCTACACTTTGAGTTGGTAACGTGTCCGCCAACGGTAGGCTCTCAAGACCGCCTGAAACAACGAGGAGTGAACACTATGATGAACGATTCCGCTTCGTCCGATGAGCGCCTGGTTCTTGGAGCAGTCCAATGGGCGCGTCTTCCTTTTATCGAGGAAGTCGAGCCGATTTCAGAGAAGGACTATGACGTTCTTCGGCAGTTAAGGGAGGTTCTCGTTCGACATGGGTATGAAGAGCGGTTCGGCGTATGCCTACTCCATAAGCACTTCGAGGTTCGAGAAGGAGAAATAGCCCTCGAAGAGTCAGATGAGAATGCGCGGGTTTCAACGATAAGAATTGTCGCGGATGAGGACTGCGAAGGCGCGATGGAGACGGCATGGCAATTTACTGCAAGCACTGAAATTCACGCAGGGTGGGCTTGTAAGTTTAAATGCAGGGGGTCCGGAATGACGAATCACAATAAATATCACTCTGGCGAAAAAGAGAAAGTTTGATCATCGTGAGAGGCAACACCTAACAACCAGATGTCGGTCGCGACTGTAGGGCGGAAGTCGATCTGCGACTAGTTTGCATGCTGGTTCGGTATCCGCGCCAGTACGTCTTTGAGAAAGGCGTACTGAACATGCATTTTGAAGAAACGTAGGTGCTCCCAGTAACGCTACCCGAGGTTTAAAGAACAGCGGAATGCGCCCAATGCAAAGCTAATAGGCGAACTGTTGAATTTGAATCGATTGCCCGTTTGAGCCCACTAGGATCACCCTCCTCGACGGCGTATACCCACCATCAACTCTTGGTACCTTGTATCGTCGCTGAGCTTTGGATCGGCTTGGACAATTTTGCTCAGGCAGGATGTGAGGTCCGATGGAATCCAGGATTGATCCTCTATCGTGAGGCTCAGCAACAATAGGGCTTCTGCCGGATAGTCGGAGCAAACGGAGCTTTCATTCATTTCATGAAGCAACGAATGGGGATGCTCAATGGGCAGCAGCCAATCTTGAACTGATGCCAACGCCGTTGGAAATTTTTCGCCAGATGCAATGGCTAGGCTTGCTAATGAGGCTGCTATCGCTGGGGTGATGAGTTGTATTGATTTAGGCCAGACATCTCGCCAGAAAGGGAGAACTCGATTTTCCCAATAAGCCTCCTTTTGCTCAGCAGCACCTTCCAAAGCTTGCGTTAGAGCCTGTGCTGCGTCTTCGAGGCCCCGCTTAGGCAACTCTTTGAAGGCTGACCTAAATTCTGTAGCTGTGTAGCCCTCGAGAGGGCCTAGCGCTGCGTACGTGAGAAAAGCAGCGAATTGCTGTGCGTGCTCACCCAATTCTTCAAAGTGCTTGGCTGTGTCCAAGAATTGATTTTTGAACGCAAGCAATAGAGGGCGGTACAAACGAGGCGACCACAGGAAGCCCTCCCATACGCCCTTTGCTTCAAATGGATAAGTGTTCCAGTCGAATAAAGGAAGTAAGCACGACTCTGTCCAGGGGCGATCAACGCGGAAGAGGACGATCAACCTCGAACCGAGAATCACTCTGCCATGTCGATATTTTTCTATCGTGGTGTCACACAGCTCGGTGAAGAGGTCTTTGATCTGAGTCGGCAGGCTATCGTTATCGTTGGGTTTTTTGCCCAGCCAAAGATTCAACAGCGCCTGAGTGACGTGACCAATCGGATGGTTAATGGCATCGGTCACAGGATCGTTCAGTGGCTCGCCGTTGCTTGTAATTCCTGATTTTGGCTCAAGCGGCAGAGCCATAATCCGCCTGCATAATTCCAGGAGGATCGATTCGTCATGGCTGATAACCTTGGACACAGCATCTATCCAATACGTAACGCTGTGGACGATCTCTGTAAGAAGGTCATCTGGCAGGGTGAGTATCCAAGGAGCTGAATACTGCCACGACCTTTTGGTACGACCTTTTTCGCCCCAAGTCTGAATGGCTTGCCGCCATCGATTAGCTGGCCATACTCCTTCTTCCGCAAGATCTCTCAATGCGTACATAGCGTTCAATGGATGCTTACGGCAGGTGTCGCGCCAGGTGTCTTCGTAATGTCCTGATTCAGAAGGCGGGGCTTTAAGCCACTGAAATAACTCGTCTCTTTTGGTTGGTGCGACGTCAATGCTCTGGGTTTCTTCGTGGTCGGGTTCACCACTCATGCTCATCCAATGAGAGAACTCGTCACTTTCATTGGATGCAAGGCGCCATTTTGAATGCGCACGTGACAAGACTTTCAATCGTGCAGCTGCTGCCTTACCCAGCGATACACCGGAGCTTTGCAACTTGGCGAGCCTACGCCACACGGTGCTGTCTGCGAGGTCTTTCCATGCTTCAGGTAGGATGTCATCGCTATACATGCGACGTGGCGGGCCTACCAAGATTGCGGTCTCAAGCCGTTTCTGATCCGCTGGTGCTAAGAAGCGTCCCTGCAACACGATGAGTCGAAACATTTCGCGCTTAGTAGCCACAGACCAAAGCCACCATGCATCGTTTGCCAAAAGCCACTCGACCCAATGATTCGGGGAAATGCAATTTTCCTGACTTGCAGCGAATAGTGCGAGACGCTTGTAAGTCGCGAACGGAAGTTCGGACCACTCTTTCGCAATCTGATGGGCCAGCGAGAAATTTTGCTCGTAGACGGACAGCCACGAGTCCCGCAGGAGTTCGATCAAAGCCACCCAATCACGATTCTTGCGGTTCTGAGTATGGGGTGCGATTGATGGAAGATCCCAATGAGATCGATCGTCTTCGTCGTCCGCTTCGCTCAGTTCACGAAGCAATTCCAACGCATCCGTTAAAAGCTGCTGGAGATCCTTCTGTAGCAGAGGCAATGCAGTTTGCCATCGGTTGCTTCTGAAATTACGAAACACCGAATAGATGTCATCGGCCGCCAGCGTTAATTTCCATTCTACAAGGTCACGGATTCCTCTAGGTACGGAGGACTGGTCGGACTCCTCTTGCCAGCGAAATGGTTTCGATAGCGAGATCATTGGAGCGAGCAACTCGCGTAGCTGAAGCCGTGCAGTAAGGGTTAATCCATCCCGTTTGAAACGCTCTTGCCACTCGTAAAGGGCTGAGTCGCGCCACGGCTGTTTGACCCTACCAGTTAATAGCAGCCGCCATAAAACCTGCATCAAACGGCTGGGCTGTGCTTTTGGAGCATTTTTTAAGATTTCTGCCAGCTCAGAGGTCTGTCCCTCGCTCTCCAGCCGAGAAAGAAAGCCCAACCGCTCTTCTATTTTCCAGCGGAACCGTTCATGGATTCGTCCTCCTCGCTCTACTATCCAAAGAAGTAGGTCGGGATTATCCAGGTGCCGAACGAGCCAACGGCCGATGTGACCCATTACATCATCCCACTGGGAGCCGGAATCATTCGAGGATACCAGTGACATGGAGGGAGCGAGTGGGTAGGGCGCCGGTCGTTGTACGAGGCTAAATTTTAGTTTTTTATCATTTTCATTTTGGGGAGTTACACCAAACCGATTCAAGTCAGTATGGCGGTATCGGTAGTCAGCAAAGGCCTCAAGCCAGTCAAGAGGAGGGACCGGATTGAAATCGGCAAAAAGACGAGCGGGTAAGCCAGATTTATCAGAAAGGGCCCAAAGCACCCGGCCTACATAGTCATCCTGCCTGGTGCTGGCTGATGGGCGACTTTGAGCATGGGTGACGACAAAACGTTCCTTTCCCATGACCCCATCTCGGTAGACTTCTCCCCAGGCCTGGAGCGTCAAATGCAATGCCGAGTGATCCCGAGTGCCAGCTGGCACGTTGTAAAGAATTGGGGTGACACCTTTCGCCTCCCATTCCTCTTGTCTGACCTCCTCTTCTCCAGGAGAGCTTGAGCCGAAGGCCCATGCGTTTGGGGTGATCTCACCCTGCATCCTGTCGGCAGCTATAGCATCCCTCATGTACCTGAGAACGGGGTCGTTGATGCTGTATCCAACGAAGCAAACGACATAGTTGCGAAAGAGTTCGCTTACGAATCGAGCCGCCCACCGTTCGACAAGGTAGGCCAGACCGAAATCGCCACTTGTGACTACGAGACGGTTCAGGCCCGCCTCATCGGGAACTTTTGGCAATACACCATGCAAGTAGACCAATCCGTCCCAGCGACTATTTTTCGGAATAGGCAGCATCGGGGCCGAATAGGACTGAAATTTATGGGAGACTTTTCTTGCCGCTGTATCGAAAATGCGGTCGAAGTTTGTCGTCACTAGACGAAGTGTGCCATGCCGGGTACGGGCGAGCCTCAGCAATGCGGCATGTGTATCAACAGCACCTTTCTTACGTAAGTTAGGTTTTAGAGCCCTGCAAAGAGCTTGTCGAACGGCGAACCGGCCTCCGTTGATTCGGCGCTCTAGCAGATCAAGAGTGGCGTCGAATTGATAGTTGTTGAAGGCTTTTTCCTCGGCACCGCCAAGCTCATCATGAGCTTCTTTATAGATCAGCTCCACTAAGCCTTTGAAGTCGGTTAAGCCCGCGGGATAGGAAATACCAGCTCCGCAGAAGAACACTACGCGGCCCTCCTCGTGGGCCTGTAGCAACTCATCTGGGATGTCTGGTCCATCAGTTACAAATTGCATTCCCTTTCCCCATCAACCATGCCGAATGTGCGCGGAAGCCTATTTAGCATGCGCTGGAGCCGGTTAGCCATCCTACCTTTGCCGACGCGAATTTTGCTTAGGACAAAAAACTAAGGGGTGACGCCTACAGCCGGCCCCAAAGGAAAGTCATAGCCAGCAGGCGGCATATTTTCCCATTTGAAATCGATACTTTGCTCAGGCGTTTCACCTAACAGCGTCATGAGGTCAAGCTTGACTCTGCGGGAAGTTTGTCGGGGATTTCCGGTTTTAGAGTTTTCAAGGCTGGGGGGATCATCCTCTGACCATCAGGTGTTTCCGTTTCAACGACGCCATTGCACGCCTCCACAACATTTCGGTGACCTGAGGAGTTTTTTTGCATTGCTGGATTTGCCAACAAATCATCCGCGCATCCATGGGGATTTTGACTCCACCGCAGGCTGTTACGGCAGGCTGGCTAACATCATGTCTGCAACACGTCGCAATTGTTGTGTACTTACCTACTCAGTAACCAGCGGGTCCATCAGTTCAGCCCCCCCCTGATTCCGCGCGTTGCAAACTTCCCTGCCCAACTGGATACCAAACGAACTCCGGAACATTTCGGCAACAACCCCTGGCAAGCTCCTCAGCGCGCAGAGCTGAGATATGTGGATCAACCCACTCCCGAGAATGCTCCGCGTTTAGGACGACAGGACGACGGTCATGGATGTCGACCATTCCTTGGTCGCTATCAGCCGTGATAATTACAAATCCGTCTCGCTCGTCAGGTTCGAATCCCGGTCGAACTTGACCGAGTGCAGCGAAAAACATCGGACGTTCGTCCTTGAGACAGATGAAATATGGCTGTTTTTTTTGGGATCGGTTGGGTCTTTCATCCACTTAAATCACCCATTCGCTGGAGCTACTATTCGACAATTTGGCAAAAGTTCTTTGAATAACTTTCCTGCCATGACCGACTTGACAGTATTGCTTCCAGGCATCCCTGTCTTTGAGGAAGTTTTGGCGTCTCCAATTTAGTCCTCTTTTCGTAGGGGGGGCGCTACGCAGATCCACATTCAGTCCGAGCCATACCCTATCATTTCCGATTATTCACCATTACGGTTATCGAATGAAATGATAAGAGCGTCATATGGCGCACCGACGTCTCCGAATGCCGTTTGATAGTTTCCAATTTGCATGCGTGTTCCTTGTTGGCATATGCAGATGGCTTCGATAACCTCAGAAATCGTTAATGATTTCCCTTCAAGCAAAGCATCCAGCTCGTGGTCACTCCAAGGCGTATTAAAATTAGGTCGCTTCATGGTTACGGCATAAGCATCAGCGTGCCAAACACAGGCAGATCCCTCCGGTGGAAAATGCATTGGCTGCCTGCCAAATGGATGCTCAGAGTAAAACATTTCCCATATAGCTGCATAACGCGTTTGAGCATGTTGGCGAATGAGCTGAGAATGGAAATGTGACTGCCCTGAGGACTTTTGTTTTGAATCCCATGTGTCTACATGTGAACTTAAGCGAGGCCATTTAGCCTCGAATATGGATGCTTTGAAGTGAGTTTCGTTTTGTAGAATTATGCACGCATCTGCGCCCATCTCTCGCTCAGCGCTTGCATTCAGAACTTGGATTTTGGCGCTGAGCCCTTCAATTTTTCTAGCAGTAATCTCCCGGCGAAGCGCGCCTGTGAAATTAGATGTGTAATCATTCTCGCTGACGATATATCCATCAATGAGGTCCGCCTTAACCAGCCTATCTGCCCATTCAGCGCAATTCATGATTACTTGAATAATTTCTGGGGGGAAAAGCATCATTAACGTCCTGTATGTCTATCTATAAGTTTCGATAAGAAAATGATTCGTTTTTTTGACTGTTTACGCCCGCGTAAAAGTTTCGGCTTCTCTGCGGTTTACTGATATAGATATTTCCTCACAGGCAGCAATCTGCGGGAGGGGAGAGGACTGGGAGCAGTGATGCATTAGCTACGGTTTGCCAGGTATCTTGTCTAGCAAAACGCCGACATTCGTGCGATCCCACCCCTCACCCAACCTGTGAGTTAAATATTTGATTTGGAGAGAAGCAGCTGAAGCTCGACAACTGCCTTCTCAACCAAAACGTCATGTACTCCCCGACCATAGCGCTTTGCCAGAAAAATGGTAGCGTCTTCGAGTACCACCAGGCATTTCATGGGGTGACCCTCTAGTGGCATGATGCTGCATGGAGCGTCTAAAACGGGTAACTGAATATGTCCGTCCAGAACGGCCTCATATCGCTCTAGAACCCCGAACTCAACCGTGAAACCTCTGGCTCGACTTCTGAATCCGTATGGATTGTCCGCAAGCGGATGGCGCTGCCCAAATTCTGCTGGGATGAGAGTCGCAACTAGTGAATTTTCGAAACTGGTTTCCCTTTCATCGTTGCGAGCGTACTCGAAAGGCTTGTACGGGGCGCTCCCGGCCCATGAGATAGTTGCTCCATTTTCTTCTACAACAACTGTCCCACTGTTGCCATCAGCGTTCATGCTGCCTTGAGCAGACATTTTTGCGATGACTTTATATCCCATGTATTCGAATTCAGCATGAGTCTCAAACACTGTGGCAGCGTAGTTGCCATCAATCGGCCTTGGCTGGTCGTACTCAGTAGGGACAATGTAAGCCGCAGTCATAAAGTATCCTAAATCTCTATAGGTTTTCCCTGTCATCATTTGGTTATTAGCCTATGCAGGGTGCTTGCTATTTCTGTTTGGCACGAAAACGTCGTAGCTCACGTCAAGCCTTCGTTGATACCGTAGCAAGTTTGGAAAAGCAAGCGGCGCGAGATGCACGATCCTACTAGGATTAGTCACGGGCGAGAGCCCGATCCTGACAGGCGTGATTTGGCCAGTAGGAGATTCAAGAGAGATCCAAATGACACCCTAGCAGTTGTACGGAGAAAAAATGGTCGGTACCTCATGGGGGCTGCGGCGCGGTATCGGGCATTGTGGTTGTTTGCAGGATGATGTCCTCTCCATGGTAGCAGTCGGTATCTTCGAGCATTGGGTCTGAGTATCAGAACCTGTCAATCATCATAACTGTGCATCTCGAAACAAACTCCCAAGCGTTCGCTGAGTACGCGGCAAACAACCCTGTAAGCTTCCTCATTCTGGTATCTGCTTTGTGAAAGAGGCAATCCAGGAATATTAAGATGCGCATGACCGTCCAGTGTGTAAGCAATCCCGCTGCGGATCATATGCTGCACGACTGGATGTGTTGTCTCAGAGGTTTCAGCCCATGCGCGGCCACATGGCACCCATCTAGGGTCACCATGGGTCAAAAAATAATCAAGCGATGCTGCTGTTCCTTCGATGGTTGCTTCTGCAATGACCTCGGAAATTTTTACGTTGATTTTGCGATCAAATACAGTTAAGGCGTTTACTGCTTTCATTATTGCGGAGGGATAAATTTGCTCTATAACTTCAATACTGAGTGAACGCGTTGCCGTAGCGCGCAGCTCATCAGTTATGATGATGTTTGTCTCCAAAAGCTTTTGCTCGTCGAATAATATCGAAAAGCTATTCATGCCTGAGTGATAAAGTCCGGTCATCAGTTGTTGAATAGCTTCTGCGCTACCCCGATTGTCGACGATAATATACACTTCTGATATATAGCAGTTATCTTCCGTAGGCCCGAGCAATCGAATGGCTGGTAGTCGAAGCTGATAAAACGGCGTCCAGAATCGATTGTAAAGTTTGATTGGATAGTCTATTTCAAGAGAGGTAGGTTGCCAGTACAGCGTCTGGCTTCGATAAGTCTTGTCCGATGGGGCAGGTCGAGTTCGATGGGCCGCAAATGACTCGACCTCAGACTCGATGAATTCAGTAACCGAATCTGTATCGAAGTCGAAGAGGTTATCGGGTACTCGTCTGGTATCTTTGTTGCTGGTGACTGTGTTGAGGGTCTCTCGCGCTCCGGCCGTAATCAACTCAGACTTCAGTACCGCAATTGCAAAACGCTGGTGAATCGACTGCTCACGCCAGTCGCCTGGAGTAGTAGGGTAGATTCCACCTGATGAAAAGCACAAAGCAGCGTTATGGTCGGAGCCTACGAAATCTCCATGTATGAGAGGGTAAAGAGGAGATAGTCCGCCAAAATTTATGACTGCATATAAAGCTAGAAAAGAATCTCCTTCGAAATCCAAATGTAGCCTTTCCTCCGCCAGTTGATAGTACCACTCGGGAGCGGTCTCACAGTCTGAATCAACGAACAAAGGATGGAAGTGGTGCAGCATCCATCTAGAGGTACTCATTTCTCATCTCGAATAGCAGCATCGATGTAGTCGTCCAAACTTGATGCGGAGAAATGCCCCGTCATTCTGCTTATCTGTTACTTGAATCCTTTTTGGTTGTTTTCTAAACATAGCACTAGTATTTTTTGGACTTCGCTTTGTACGGGGCAGGGCACAGTCGTTGCACAACGTCCTACTTTGGTCTGAATACGGAAGTCGATAGGGGTTTTAGCCCCGGAGTCATTATCGGGTTTATTGGTGTCAGATGACTTTGGATTGTGTTGGTCATGAGAATTCATTTTTCATCACTCGTCGGTTTGCGAAATGTAAGTCTCAGGTAAGCCGAAAGAGTGGATGTCGTCAAGAAGAAGGGGGACTTTATAAGTGTGTCGTAATTGTTGCTGTCAGTAAGCCTGGTTAGTGTTTTTTTGTCATTGTGTGTTCGTTTGAATTCTCAAGTTGTTGAATGTTAAATAATGATGATTGAGGATGGTCGATTTTTATAAAAATTATATATGTTTATGTATTAAACAAAAAGCGAAGTCGCCCATGGTTTTGTGGGTATTAAACTTCGATTTTCCGATAGGCGGCGTAATGTGCGGCATCTAAAGCTTTCCCAGTCTTTGGGGCTGTCGACCTATACCTGCACAATTGGCAGCTATGACTGACAACAGGCTTGTCTGGAGTTTCCCGCCGGGAGGACTTGCATGAGCTGCGATGTGTGATCATCACAGTAGACCAGGCAGAGCTTCATGGTTGATACGCGCTTGGTCACAGACGCGTATGGGCTGCTATAAAGGTTTGGACTTACAGGCGACGAAGGTGCGAGAGCCATGGCTCTCATTGATGACGTTGACGGCTTGCAATCGATCTACATCAATCGTGCCACCGGGAACGGGAACGGGAACGATGATGATGAGCGGGATTACCCTCTTTACCGACAGAGCGTTTTTGATGATCCTCGTGTGGCGTCACTTGTTCCGGGGTGGGTGCGTCGTCACAGGAACTTGGAGCAGTTTTGGGGGTTCATCCAGCCGAAATTTCCAAAGTACGCCGAGCGTAGGAGATTCATCTGGGATGAGTTCAGGGCGCTCGTTGACTTCGCTGAATCAAATGGGGGGCACCCTTCTGATATCGCTGTTTCGGAGGCGCTGGACCGCATTGACGCTGAGCACGTTCGGATCGCATGGACAAAGGCGCTCAACTGATCCTGAGGGAGCTATCACCATGGCTCGAACCCTCCTGGAGTCGGTATGCAAACACATTCTCGACGAAGCCGGAACAAGCGACCATGAGACGACTCCTGACCTTAACAAACTCTACAAGCAAACAGCTACGCTTCTAAATCTGACGAAGGCACAGCATGAAGAGGTTGTGTTCAAGCAAATCCTCGGAGGGGGCACAGCAGTTATAGAGGGTTTAGGGGCGCTTCGGAATCGTTTGAGCGATGCCCACGGAAAAGGAAAGGGCGGGGTGAAGGCTGCCCCACGTCATGCAGAGCTGGCAGTGAATCTAGCCGGTTCGACTGCGCTTTTTCTGCTTGCCACATGGGAGGCAAAGAACGGGAATTGAGTGCGACGTCGCCCGATTAGAGCGCGGGTCAGATCCGGTGTAAATAGGTGGTCAAGCCAATGCAAATGCCGATAGGTAAACGGATCTGAAGAAGTGAACTCAGCCAAGGGCGAATTCAACTAGGCTTGCCGCACAGGTTAATCAAGGCGGACTCCATGCCAGATAACTGCGAAGCCAACATACACACAGCGGACGCTCTCACACTGCTCCTGCAAAACCAGCATGCCCTAGCTGCGGCCATTGAAGAAGTGACCGTGTGGCTTTCAGAGCATGGAGTGGGGAGTGTCGCCGCTAACGCAATAGCTGCCATGTCCACGTTGGACACGAATGCCCAAGGCATTACAGGCGCCATCATGCGGCTACGCCAGTTGTAGGCATCCCCCCGACGGCCGTCGACTCGCTCTAATTTTCTGCGCTATCAAGCCTAGATTTATGTCAGCTCAGTAGGCCTAGCGCGACAGGAAGCCCGGCGCCAACGGCAGAAGCCACTAGCGGGTGGGAAAGGAAAGCATTCAGTCGGCTTTTAGCCTCCTCACGCTGTTCCCTCGGAGCATCTGCTTTGTCGATGGACGACAGCACTTCTTTCAAGGCGGCTTGCAGATTTTGCACGTTGTGGTCACCAATCTGGATGCCGGTAGATCCATGGATGTTGATGTGGTTCGTAGTAGATGACTGGGCTCGTTTGGGAATTGCCGAATCTTTAGATATTTGAAGGGTGTAGTGCGGTGGTATGCCTCGGCCAAAACCAGCACTGTATTCCACTTCATGAACGCTATAGCTGTCCTCTTTGCCAGGTACGATCCGGATAAGCTTGTCGCCCTCGCTGATATCTAATTCCTTGTAGAAAAGGGTCAGCTTTTTACCGCTAAAGTTACATTTGTAAGGCCCCGTTCTTACTCCTTCCCGCTCGAAGTAAATTGTGTCATTTCCAGCCTCTGGCGAAAAAAGACTCATGGTTGAACACTCCTTGTCGATGGTTAGACCTCCATCCTATCTGCGGAAGCGAAAAGAAGTCATCTAGTTCAACGATTTCCCATTGCCGGCCTCGCTGGCGAAACCAACTCCGTGCAATAGCTCTGCGGAGCCACTGAGAAGCATTGCTTAAATGTCAGTTTGTACCGATCCGCGTATGGCAGGTAGTCTTGTCTTCGCGCTTCATCACTTACGATGCCTCCAAATGACTTCGATCGATAAATTGATCTCACTGGCCAACGTCCGCGGCGTTCTCGATTTACGTTGCCAATTTCAGGGCGATTGGGCGATGGAGCAAGAGCAGAAGGCGCTGGGCTTGGCGCCTTACCACGTGGTTTTAGCGGGGGAATGCAGGGTCGAGTTTCCCGACGGCCAGCGTCTGCCGATGCGTGCGGGAGACATTTTGCTGCTGCCGACTAGAATTCCACATGTTATGCAAAGCACCGGCAAGGCAGTGACACCGACTAAGCCGGAAGTGGTGATGGGTGGCCTTTTAAAAATGCATCGAATCGGTGGGGCCAGCCCTGACCTCGACATGATCTGCGGACGCTTTCACTACAACAGATGAGGATCTTGGGCATCGCAGGGCTGCTTGAGGCGATCAGGGCGTGAATCTACCCGCTTGTTCGCCCGTTAGTAGCGGTTTGGGCCGCTGACGCGGCCCAAGCGTCATTACGAACGTCTATGTAGCTGACTAAGGTAATTCGCGCTTCCGCCCGCTGATTCCACAGACAAACCTCGCGACTCTCAGTTTTCGACGTGTTTAGCGCGTTTTCACACAGCCTTGTTCCTTTCAAGACTGGCCGTTTATTGGTCTAGTTTCGCACCTGCGAAACCCGAATCAATATAACTAAACTAAACTATCATTTAGTTTAGCTATAAGTTAATTGCATGACTGGAGAGGGGAGACGCTCTATTCAACGTCGCTCAGGTTGATTCCGTTTGAGCCTCAGGCACTGGCTGGGACTGAGCGAGGGAGGCCATTCGGCGCTCGCTGATTCGCTCGACGGTGCGCATATGCTCGGTACCCCATGCGCATAACGCGCCCAACGCGGTGGCCAATGATTGGCCCAAGGGCGTCAGCGAGTATTCGACCTTTGGCGGTATTTCCTGGTAATCCAGGCGCGCAATGATTTCGTCGCGTTCCAGCTCTTTTAATTGCTGGATCAGGACTTTGTCAGTCACGCCGCCGATTGCGCGGCGCAGCTCACCGTAGCGATGAACATCACGGGACAGATGATAAAGGACCAGTGGTTTCCATTTGGCGCCGATCACTGCCAGGGCGGCGTCTAACCCGCAATTGAAGGTGTTATTCGACATAATTGTGCTCGCTGATAGGGTACTTACCTAGAGGTGCATACTATTCAAACGGAATGCGCAGATCTACAGTTGAGCCTCAACTTTATCTGGAAACCATCATGAGCAGACTCAACGGTAAGATTGCAGTGGTCACCGGCGGCAACAGCGGAATCGGCCTGGCGAGCGCTATACGCTTTGCAGCAGAAGGCGCGCAAGTAGTGATCATCGGGCGCCGCCAGGACGAACTGGACAAGGCTTTGCAGCTGATCGGGCCGGAGGCGATTGCGATCCAGGGTGATATCTCCAAGCTCGACGACCTGGACCGCATCTACACCCAAATCAAAGCCGCCAAAGGCCGGATCGACATCCTGTTTGCCAATGCCGGGATCGGTGATTTCGAGGCACTCGGATCCATCACCGAAGCATCCTTTGATCGCACCTTTGGCATCAACGTCAAAGGCACGCTGTTCACTGTACAAAAAGCGCTGCCATTGATGCAGAACGGCGGCTCGGTGATCTTGACCGGCTCAACCACCGGGACCATGGGCACAGCAGCGTTCAGCGTCTACAGCGCCACGAAGGCTGCCTTGCGAAACTTCGCGCGCAGTTGGGCGGTAGACCTCAAAGGCAGCGGCATTCGCGTCAACGTACTTTCGCCCGGGCCGATCGCAACGCCAGGTTTGGACTTGGCGCTGTCAAGCACCGGCCAGAAGGATGCGATTGTCGACGGCATGGTTGAGCTGTTGCCACTGGGGCGTATTGGTCAGTCGGAGGAAGTCGCAGCGGCGGCGTTGTTCCTGGCGTCGGATGAAAGCAGCTTTATGACCGGCAGTGAGATGTTTGTGGATGGAGGGCTTGCGCAGATCTGAGGTAGATGTGGCGGAATGAGGGGTTGTGCCAGGTGAAATGTGTTTGGCACTGGCCCTCGTTGCGTATTGGATGGGTACGCATAATTCGACGTACGTTATGTTAGCGAAGCCGCCCAGGCGGGCGAATCAGGTGCCGGGGAAATTGCGAAGCCCCGGCGCCTGATTTACACATAGCGTGCATTATGCGTGGCCTTCACGAAACAGGTTCTTGCTTAGCCTATCGATCAAGGCATCAAGTCTTGCCCATCGCGGTCTATCTGAGCACAGCATACAAACGTTGAGGTCTGTCCCATGAGCAAAGCGTCATATGTTCCTCCGAAGGTGTGGAAAAGTATCCCTCCATCTGGCGGCGAATTCGCCAGCATCAATCGGCCAACGGCCGGATCGAACCATGAAAGAACGTTGCCGGTAGGCAAGCATCCATTACAGCTTTATTCGCTGGCCACGCCCAATGGGGTAAAAGTGACGATCCTACTGGAGGAGTTGTTGGCGCTTGGGCATACCGGGGCCGAGTACGACGCTTGGCTGATCCGTATCAACGAGGGTGATCAGTTTTCCAGTGGCTTTGTTGAGATCAACCCGAACTCAAAAATTCCGGCGTTACTAGACCGCAGTGCAGAGCCAGCTATTCGTGTGTTTGAGTCCGGTTCGATCCTGCTTTATCTGGCGGAAAAGTTCGGTGTCTTCCTGCCCACGGATCTCGCGGGACGTACTGAAACCCTGAACTGGCTGTTTTGGCAAATGGGAGCGGCGCCCTATTTAGGTGGCGGCTTCGGGCACTTCTACGCCTATGCGCCGGAGAAGCTCGAATACCCGATCAACCGCTTTACGATGGAGGCCAAGCGGCAGCTTGATGTCCTCGACCGCCGCCTTGCTGAAACCCCCTACCTGGCCGGTGATCGCTACACCATTGCCGATATCGCGGTCTGGCCCTGGTATGGCCAACTGGTGCGGGACAACGTGTACTCAGCTGCCGAATTTCTTTCTGCGCACGAATACACCCACGTGCAGCGCTGGGCAGAGGAAATCGCCAAGCGCCCGGCGGTAATCCGTGGACAGCGAGTTAACCGTACGTGGGGCGATGAAGAGACGCAGGTGCCAGAACGGCATCAGGCTAACGATTTGAGTTAGTTCCGTGGCTGTTCCTGCGTCTTAAGCTTGAATACGACACCAACGCAAAGGGCCTTTAAAAGGCCCTTTGTTGTACCCTCGGGTCATCATCCATCGGCACGAAGCTTTCGCAGTGCCTGAGCAACGCATCAGAGTCGTTTGTGTTCAAATCAAATTCAATCATTCTTGCCACGCTCCCTCTGTGCAGCCAATTGCTCCATCTCGCGCACCCACCCTCGCAAAAAACGGCGCCAATCACTCGCATAGCTTCCTTGGGGTAAGCGTGTTGATATTGCGGATGCGGCTTCAAACCTCATCCGCCACGGCTGGGCAGCGCCACTAGGGCGGCAAAAAGCCCGTAGAGCAGAAACAGCACGCAGTTGATCACCACCGGCGCGAATCCATGCGCACGAACGTCCTGACGTTGGATGAGACGGCGCCAGCTTTTGGCCGGCGTCGTTACTTCAGTAAAACGCTGGAGGGATAAATCAGAACCAGACGATCGTGGCACCTGGTTCTGGCATGCACGTCCTGTACATGGCGAGAAGTCTCGGTCTTACGAACTGAAACTCCCATTCCGACATCCTGTCACTCCCCTGACGGAGAGTGAATTATGGGTTCCACTTGTCCCGTTGAACGATCCCGCTTTTCTAAGCCGCCTCCTCTTTGATTTGAGTTTTCAGCTTGAGGCGCAGGGGGGCGGTTTCGCGCAAAAACAACGCGACGATCAGGCCCAGCACTGCGCCACTCAAGGCCAGGTAGAGTGTGTTTTCGATACCGTGGTGCTGGGCAATGTAACCCGCCAGTGCTGGCGCAACTCCACCACCGAACACCTCCCCAATGCCGACGACCAGACCTGTGGCAGTGGAGACCAGCGCCGGTGGCACCGACTCACTGGTGAGCGGGCCGACGGTCATGCAGATCATGCTGAAGTTGAAGAAGGTGGTTGCGAACAATAGAAGGAACAGCTTTACGGGTTCGGCCCCCGTTTGAATCATGAGCCAGAGCGCCAGGCCCGTAGCCAGGCAGGAAAGCAACGCCACGGGTTTTCGTCCCAGTCGGTCGGAGAGGGTAGGCATCACCACCATGCCGCAGAAACCTCCGAAACCGATGGCTGACATGACGAACCCCATCTGCTGCATGCCCATGTGCAGGAAGTCAGTCAGATAGTTCGGCAGCATGACCGAACTGACAAACAAGCAGGTCAACATGCAGAACATGCAAGCGATGTTAAGCAAGACGTTGCGTTGGCGAAGTACAGCCTTCCAACTGGTTCTAGGGCCTTCCTCCTGCTGCACGGTCGACAATGGCTGGCGGTTGTCCCGCAATACGCGGTACAGCGCCCAAGCGACCAAAAATCCGGGCACTGACACCAGCACGAAGACCCAGCGCCAGGACGGTAATATCAGCAGCAACTGGGTGGCGACGATCGGTGCCAGGCCTAACCCTAGCAGGGGGAAGAAAGCCTGCTGAATGCCGATGTTCATCCCCAGCCGCTTGGGGTGTGAGGCCTCGGCGGTGGCGGCAATAGAGGTCGGGGTGAAGGCACCTTCGGCGACGCCCATGGCCGCGCGGATCAGCAGCAGCGCGCCAACACCGGTAGCCAGGCCGGACAAGCCAGCGAGCAACGAGAAAACGATCACAGAGGGGATGATCACTTTGCGCCGACCAATGCGATCCGATAGCCGCCCCATAAAGATCGAGGAAATACCCCAAGCGAGTGCCAGCACCGCTGAGATATTGCCCAAATCCTGATAGTTAAGGTTGAGGTCGCGCATCATCACTGGGAACAACGGCAAGATAATGAAGCGATCTAGGCCGACCAGGCCGAAGCCCAGCGCGAGTAACGCTACGGCCTTCCATTCGTAAGCTGCGTCCCATTTCTTGTTTTTCATGGCAGTTCTCCGCCCTTGCGGGCATGGGTGGACATGACGCCGGCGGCAGCCGACGCGCAATGGAAGGATCAGAAATAAAACAGTGCTTCAACCAGCCCCGTTAGTTGCGTGCGGTCGCGACCGTTGCCGTAGATGCGGTCGTGCTCAAGCGGCTCGAACCAGTCGTAGCGCAGTTCGGGGCGCAGGCTGAGGTTTTTGCTGACGTCCCAGCGAAAACCGACAGTCAGGGCGTTGAAGTCGCCCCGCGCGGTGCTGGTGGGGAACAGGGCAAAGCCGTCATGGTCACGGAAGTGCTCACCGCGCACCGAGAACGCCAGATCAGGTCGTGATTGGTAGGTCAAAACACTGTTGATTCCCCACCACGAGGCCCCGTCAAAACCTGGTCCAGTTACGATATCCACGGTATCGGCCTTACCGTCGCCTGATTGCCGGCCGTAGACCAACTCGGCCCCCATCGACCATTGCTTATCAAAGGCATGCCAACCGTTGAGCGAGTGCTGTTGGCGAAGTTGGCCGTGGGGCGAAATCAGCCGTGCCGTGGGAGCTTGAACGTCGTCGACGCTGTGATTCTCCTCGTCGCCAACCATAAACTCGTAGTCGACCCAGGTGCCCATATCGGCGGTGCGCCAACGCAGTGCGCCCATCAGCGATTTGCCGTGGTTGTTGTCGCGCAGGTTATTCCAACCTTGAACCACACCCAGTTCGGCACCCAGCAGACTGTTTTCACCATTAAACAGGCGGGTGCTGGCTAGAACGCCGGCAACGGTGCTGGGTTCAGTGACGAAGGCGTAGGTCTTACTTGCAAACGGGTTGCGCGCCTCTCGGATGTTCGGCGGAATCTCGTAGCCAATTGCCGGGCCGAAGATCCCGGCAATCAGGCTGACACCTGGGCCGTACGGCATGTATGCAGAAGCAAACAGGTTAGGCGTGGCGACGAATTTTTGCTTGTGGCGCTTGGCCGAGTCGGGATCGTCATCGCCGGGAGAATTGGCATCCCAGTGCATGTCCCAGCCAAAGGTGCGGGCGAATTGCCCGTTACGCCCGTAGAGGGTTTCCATGCTGAATCCGAAGGAGAATTGCTCCGGACTCGGCCCCGGCAGCGGCGTGACGCGAGGGATAAAGTTAGAGACCAGGGGTTTGTCGACGAACAGGTGGATCGATGCCAGCTCCAGGCCTTCGTCCGAATATCCCGTCAACGGCAGATTGCTCAGTCCGTCATCGCGTTCTTCGCTGGTAGAGCGATTGTTGCGCACGAAGCCGATGTCGACTAGCCCTGAGACTTTGATCCCATAGTCCTGCTCCAGGCTCGGGCCGAAAAGGCTGCGCACCAGTGAGCCTTCTCCCTTTTCGGGAGCTGCCGCCTGCACATTCATCGATACGAGAACGAACAAGCCCGCACCGAGCATCTTATTGTCGATGTTCAACATACCTACCTCTTTTTATTGTTGTTATTGCGGGGTTTGCGAACGCCGTCGCGCAGGGTCATTCCGCGGGCAAGAGGTGCCCGTAGCGAGCCGTTGCCGACCCGCTCGAACGATCTGCGTTCAGGTGGTTAAGGGGTTAGTGTCGATCGAGCAGGCTTTTCAGCACATCGAGCAAGACAGTCTCATCGGCATGCTTGCCGCTGTGCGCGCGCCAGCCGACATGGTTGTCCGGGCGTACCAAGAGGCAGCCGTCCTCTTCGATCTCGCGTAAACGCGCCCAGTCACCGTAGCTGTCGGCATAGTCCAGTCCGATGCCGATGCGCCGCACTTGCAGCTCAATCCCAAGCTCTCTCGCTGCTGCCTCTGCGGCTCGGGTCCACACCGTACCGCCATGCCCAGTGAGCAGGGTAAGCCGGCCCTTGCCGCAGATGTCTAGAGTCGACACCTGTCGGCCCTGCGCATCGTGCAGCCAGGCATGCGGCAGGCGCGCGCCGGGCCAGGTAGTAGGGTGGTAATAAAGTTCGCGGTCACGGGTGTAGGCGGGCTGTTCGCTGCCATCGTCAATAACTGCCGGACTGCGGTAGCGCTGGCCCAACTCCACGCCGTGGCAGTTGAACTGGTAGTTTTGCAGCGCAATAGCCTCGTTCAGCTCGGAGCGCCGGCTCCGACCGACTTCGTTTTCGGCATACAGCTGGTCCAGGCTGGCCCAACCTTCTTCTTCGTTTTGACCCGGTTTGAAGCCGAGCGCATTGGCAATCGGTAGCATGTTGCGCACGCTCCCCATTGCACGATCAACGACCTGTTGGCCAATGGGTTGGCGCTCCAAATTGTAACTGTCCAGCAAACGCGGACCGGCCTGGCCTTGAAGCACCATGGCGATCTTCCAGGCCAAGTTATAAACATCTTGCACCGAAGTGTTGGTGCCCAGGCCGTTGGCCGGCGGATGACGGTGAACGGCGTCGCCAGCGCAGAACACTCGTCCCTCGGAGTAGCGATCGGCAACGACTTGGTTGATCTGCCACTTGCTCGTGGACAGTATCTCGATAGGTATCTGGTCATCGCCGATTACTCGACGCGCCCGTTCTATGATTGCCGCCTCACTCAGGTCCGGCTCGCCCTGAGCCGGGTCGTACATGTAGAGCATGACCCATTCGGTCCATGGTTTTACGCAGATGAAGGTGCCGCTGCCCACCCAGTAGTCATTACCCGGTTGAACCATCCAATACAGAACGCCGGGACGGCTTTCGCAGTATTGTCGAAGGTCAGCGCGCAGCCAGACATTGACGGCGCAGCCCAAGCCCATTTCACCTTGCAATGGTATTCCAAGCAGTTCCATCACTCGGCTGCGCGCACCGTCGGCGCCGATCATGTACTGGGCGCGAACCTGGTATTCACGCCCCACAGTACGGTCCAGGATGCGCGCGGTGACGCCGTCTGCATCCTGGGTGAAGTCGAGCAGCTCATTGTTGAAACGCATTTCGCTACCGGCTCGAAGCGCTTCATTAGCAATAATCGGCTCAAGCACATGCTGCGGGATGTTGCACATCGCTGAAGGGCTGGCCTTCTCGTAATCTGACTTGCGCTCAATGGCATTACCCCAAGTCAGCAGACGGCCGAGTTCCTTGCCAGCAAAGCTGGTGGCCCAGACATTATTAGCCATCAACTCGTGCGGGCTAGCGGCCGCCACGACTGGCGCTTCGACACCGGCATCGCGGAAAACCTCGACGGTACGCTGGTTGGTGATGTGCGCCCTTGGGCTGTTCGCGGTCCAGCGGTATTTGTTGATCAACAGGCTTTTGATGCCGTAACGCGATAGCAGCAGCGAGGCTGCCAGGCCGGCGGGGCCGCCGCCAACGATCAGTACGGGGATTTCGATAACTTCGGTGGAGTTTTGCTTATTCATTTCTTTTCTCCGCAATCTTGTTCTTGTGTGACGGACCGGCTCATTTCGATTCGTAGTTGACGATGAACTCGTCAGGAACATCCGGCCCCCAGAGATACAGGGAGTCCTCGGGTGGATGATTACCGGCCTCCCACTTGACACCGGCGGGGACGAAGTCAATGTCGCAGGAATACTCGCTGTAGCTGCCCCATGGGTCGCGCACGTAATAGAAATAGTTGGAGCCGAGCACATGCCTGCCGAAGCCCCATCCTCGATCCCAGCCTTGATCGGCCATGTTCATGGCGCCAAGACCGACTTCGTTTACCGAAGCGACGTCCCAGCTACAGTGATGGAAACCGGGTGCCTGCGACTGTACGAAGGCAACGGTGTGATGATCCGCGCCATGTACCGTGTGCATGAACGCGACAATGTGTTCCGAACGGTCCGATAGGCGAATACCCAGCGCCCGTTCATAGAACTCGATGATCCGGTCCACGTCTGGGGTGAACAGCATGATGTGTGACAAGCGCCTTGGCTGAACCTGCGACGCGTGTCGGCGGTAGGGCGCGCCACGCGTACCACCTTCGGCGCTGTCGAAGCTGACGGCAGGCTTGTTGTCGGGAGTGACCTTGGCGGCTACCCATACTTCGACTCGTACGCCATCGGGGGCGACGAAGCGAAAGGCTTTATCCGCTATCGGCGACACCTTGCAACCAGTGGCCACCACCTGCTCTTGCAATGCGGCCAGATCCTCGGCATAGGCACCGAAGGCTATATGTCGAAGCTTCTTGCACGAACCTTGATGAAGGTAAGCCCACGGATGTGGATCACCGAAGGCGCGAAGCACCAGGGTGTCGGCCTCCTTGCGAACATCCAGACCGAAACTGGTGTAAAAATCCCGGGCGGTTTCCAGGCAGGGCACGTCCAAGGCGTAGTGATCCAACGAGTGGACACCCAGCGGGCGGGGCGAACCGTCCAATGCCCTGTTTAACAAGGTCATTGCGTATTCCTCCAACTGTCGCGGCCTACATAGGGCCGCCTTCTTGTTTTCTAGCCATGCGGGTGCACAGCCTATGTTTTAGCGTGCTTCGTCAACCACCGGATTGACCAGCTTGCCGATACCCTCTATCGATACCTCGACCACGTCGCCGGCCTTGAGATAAACCTTCGGGTTCATGCCAAACCCCACGCCGGCCGGGGTGCCACTGACAATCACATCGCCGGCTTCCAGCGTCACTGCTTCGCTGAGCGTTGATATGACAGTAGCTACATCGAAAAGCATGTCATTGGTGTTAGCTGACTGGACGACCTTACCGTTTACCCGAGTCTCCAACACCAGGCCCTTACCGCCGGGGGGCAGTTCGTCGGCGGTGACCAGGTCCGGCCCGAATGCACCCGTGTCGTCGAAGTTTTTGCCCACGGTCCATTGCGGCGATATGAACTGGTACTCGCGCACCGAACCTTCATTGAACAGCGCGTAGCCCGCGACATGTTCAAGGGCTTTGTCTTTCGGAATGTGGCGACCGCCACTCTTCAGGATCACTGCCATTTCGCCTTCGTAGTCCAACGTATCGGATATTTTCGGACGAATCAGTGGTTTGTTGTGCGCGGTCAGACTGCTGTTGAAACGCGGGAAAAGTGTCGGATAGTCCGGTTGAGCGTAGGGCGACTCTTTTGTGTGATCCGCGTAGTTCAGACCGACACATACAATTTTTCCCGGTTTGCGCATCAGCGGCAGATAGTCCTGTTCGCCAATTTCAACAATCGGGCCCTCTGCGTTCTCGCCATAAGTGGCGAGATTCACCCCACGCTCGAGCAGTGATTCCAGCGTCTCTTCGCCCAGCACCTTGACGCCTTCGGCAGTTCGTACGCCAAGCACGGCGCGGCCTTGGTGATTGAAGAATACGTATCGCATGGCTAGGGGCCTCTTTTTGTTGATCGACTAAACGCCAGGAAGGGCGAGTCATTGGATAAAAAGTTAACCTCATAAAAATATATCGTCAACATAAAATATATTTTATTGTTATTTTCTATTAATCCAGCGCTGTGTATGATTCGAGCATGATCGACACGGAGGCGAATGCTTTTCCATGAATCAACCCGAACAGTGGTCCGACCGAAGCGAGGTGCTCGAGAAGCGCACCATGGCGTCGCAGCTAGAGGTGCGTGTTCGCGAGGACATCATCAATGGCCGGCTAGTGCCTGGTAGCCGCTTGCGGCTTAAGGAATTGGCAGATTTCTACGACGCTGGTGTGATTCCGTTGCGCGAGGCGCTATCGCGATTGGCTGCGACGGGATTCGTCGATGCAGAGGATCAGAAAGGTTTCAGCGTAGGCCTTATCTCCGCGCAGGGGATCCGGGACATCACTGACACCCGGTTGCATATCGAATGCAAGGCTCTGGCGCTGTCGATTAGTCGAGGCGATGTCAATTGGGAGAGCAGGGTGATTGCTGCTCATCACCGGCTGGATCGCTTGCCCATTATCGAGGGCGCGCAGCGGATTCTTAAGCCTGAGTGGGAGTTTGCCCATGACGAGTTTCACAAGGCGCTGTTGTCCAGTTGCGGTTCACCATGGCTGTTGCGTTTTGCCGCAACGCTGCGCGATCAGACTGCGCGTTATCGCATGCTCGCGATGCATTACGCTGACGGTGAATCGCGTGATGTACGCGGTGAACACAAGTCATTGCTAGAGGCTGCATTGGCCAAGGATATTGAGACCGCAAGTGCGATTCTGACTGGGCATTATGAGGAAACCACAAAGCGGGTTCTCACCCATCAATCGCTTCAGCGCGGCGAGAGTCAAGCAGCGAGAAACGCGAAAATCTGATTGGCCCCTCAGAATATTTTTTGTGCGGCGTCCCGAGGGCCGAGTCTAAGAAGATCGTGCTGGCTCGGCTATCGGCTTCGAGTCGTCCAGTGCCTTGGCCGCTGCTTACGGGGTCGCTGTGACGGGCACCATGTTGATCACCACTCTCTTGTCGTCGGCTGTGGTTCTGCTCCTATGGAAAACGCCGCGCTGGTTGGCCATTCCGATGCTGCTCGGTTTTCTGCTGGTCGACAGCCCGTACTTTGCGGCCAATGCGCCGAAGATCTTTCAAGGCGGTGCGTTCCCGGTGATTGCCGGCATGGGTCTGTTTATTTTGATGACCACTTGGAAGCGGGGCCGCAAGATCATGGTCGAGCGGCTGGACGAAACCGCACTTCCTCTGCCGTTATTTATCAGCAGCTTTGGTTCGCAGCCACCGCATCGTGTGCAAGGTACAGCGGTTTTTTTGACGGCCAGGGCCGATGCTGTTCCTCATGCGCTCTTACTCAACTTGCTGCATAACCAGGTTTTGTACGAGCAGGTGGTATTGCTCACTGTAGTGTCCGAAGACAGTCCTCGGGTGACTGCGGAACGCCGGTTTGAGGTTGAAGCTTATGGCGAAGGCTTTTTCCGGGTCAGTCTGCACTTTGGTTTCATGGATGAGCCCGACGTACCCTTGGCCTTAAGGCTTTGTCACTTGAATGGACTGGATTTCAGCCCGATGCGCACGACCTACTTCCTCAACCGGTAGACGGTGATCCCTACCAAACACATTGGTATGGCGCGCTGGCGAGAAAGCCTGTTTGCGTTCCTGCTGAAGAACGCCAACAGCAACCTGAAGTACTTCAAATTGCCACTGAACAGGGTGATTGAACTGGGTACTCAGGTGGAGATGTAAGGACGACCAAGGCCGCTTCTGCGGCCTTTTTGCTGAGCGCATCTATTGGGAGTTACGCTTGTTCGAGCGCTCGTCGATAGCGCCCGGCAACGCTCAAACAGGGTCAATGGTTGATACCCTTACTTCTGCTAAGCTCGTGTCCATAACGTTTCAATGAGATGACCGCATGTCATTCGTAGACAAGTTCGTTGCTGAGATACTGGCACTTCAGGTTGCCCTGTATCACGCCCGTGCTCGGTTGGAGGCTCGGACCGACAGCGAGGCTTTGCATGACCTCAGAATTGCCGTACGGCGTATCAGGAGCCTGCTTCGGCCTATGCGCGCAATGAGCGAGGTCGCGGCTCTAAATAATGCAGCGGCTGGAGTGGGAAGGCTGACCACTCCTGCTCGCGATCTGGAGGTGATAATTCAGGAGTTGGAGAGCGGGGGCTTTTCCGTCCAGGCGCAGCTCAGAAAATCTCGGCTTGGGGCAAGCTACTCTAGGATTCAAAAAAGTCCGGCCCTCGACAATCTGTTCATTAAATTGGACGAGTGGCCTGCTACTTTTCGCTCAGCGCAAGTCGATGGTGGCTTAAAGCACATCCAGCCAAAAATTGAAAAAGCGCTGAGTAAGCAGATCGACCGGTTACATACTGCTGTAGATGACGCTGGATTTGATCGGCACGAGCTGAGAATTGTGGTCAAGCGGACTCGCTACCTGACGGAAGCCTTTCCCAAACTCTCACTGCTTTCGCGTGAAGCTGCCAGTTCACTGAAAGCACTGCAATCGGCGTTGGGCTCCTGGCATGATCATTATCAATGGTGCCAAAGGGCACTGGTCGAATCTGATCTGCGTCCATTGGAGAAAGCTTGGAAAAGCTGCGCAGCAACGGCTCTGGAAAAGGCTGAGGCCCAACTGAGAGGTCTGGCAAAACAGTTGCCAAAATCATCAGGCAAAAAAAGCTGCCTGAAGGGGCAGCGGAAGAAACGAGCACGCTTTGACGCAGCACGCATCCATCTTAACATCCCAGTCTGTCGAAAGGGTCGCGTGCGTCATCTTAGCGTCATCGAGCCCATGGAAAGTTCCTCGCAAACCGTCTAGAGCGTTCAGCAGACACCCGGCTGCTGGTTGATGAATTTGCAAGGAGTTCCACATGAAAGGAGACGCCTTCCTGTTTGCGGCCATTGATCTTGGTTCTAATGCGTTCCGCATGATGATCGGCCAGTCGGACAGACGGAATCAGGGCTTCGTGATCTAGGAAGTGAAAACCTTGCGTGAACCTGTCCGTTTGGCGGAGGGCTGTCAAGGCGGGGCGCTAGACGAGTTGGCTCTGGATCGGGGATGGCAAGCGCTCGCGCGGTTTGGCAAAAAACTACGCGGCTTTGAGGCGGGTCGTGTGCGGGCGGTAGCGACCAGTGCCCTTCGGGAAGTTGTCGCGGAGCCGTTGCAAAGACGAACCAAAATTCTGCGTTTAAAATTCAGCGAGGCAGGGCCTCTCGCTCGAGGTATCCCAGACTAAGCGACTCCAACTGCGTTCTCAGCGCGCGCAGCAATTTAGGCGGAGCACCACCTTCCAAAATTGCGCGGGTCGGACCAACCAGTGCTGCGGAAAACATGTACGTCGTTAGTTCCAGATCTTCGAAGCAAGCGTTGGATGCTGTTCCGAGCATAGCCGAAATTGCCGCCCTACCTCGCGCCTCCATAGACGTTAAGAAAACCATCGAATCCAATTCACTGCCGACGGTGTAAAGCGCGCGAGCCTCGTCGACATGACTCATCTTGGAGCGCACGAAAGCCTCGACGACGGATGCGACCATGGAGGCGAGGGGGGCGTGATGCGCTGACCGGGCAGCTGCTTCAACGGCATCCACGATACGACATAAGTGTCTTTTGAGCACAGCGAAAAGTAGCGACTGCTTATTCGGAAAGTACTGGTAAAGGGTGCCAACCGAAACACCGGCACGATCAGCTACTCGTGTAGTGGTGAGGCGCTGGTACCCTTCGTTGAGTAGAACCTGAATAGCTGCTTCGAAAATTGAATCAACCGTAACTTGCGATCGCGCCTGACTCGCCTGTTTACGGGCGTTCAAGAGCTTTATTGGGTGCTTGGCCATATGCGAATTCTATTCCTGAAGCTTTCTTCATATCATGTATACATTGACCCAGGCGAGCCAACAATGACCATGTATGATCATCGAATGTTAGCGAAGACATTCATCGTTACAGGCGGGAATAGCGGCTTGGGCTTCGAGTGTGCGTCCGTCTTGGCAAAGGACAGTAGCATTCTGGTGATTATCGCTTGCCGGGACGTCCAGAAGGGCGAGCAAGCAGCTCAACTCTTGCGTGACGCGAGGGGTAATGTGGAGGTCCTGCCGTTAGACTTAGCTAAGCAGGTCTCGATTCGCGTCTTCGTCGAGGCGTTCCGTAAGTGTCAATTTCCTCCGCTAGCCGGCATCATCTGCAACGCTGGCGGGCAAAGCGTCACCGCACCAACAAAGACTACGGAGGGTTATGAGACGACGTTCGCAGTCAACCATCTGGGCCATTTTCTGCTGAGCCGTCTCCTGCTCCCTGATCTTTCAAGCGCTGGGCGCATAACGTTTGTATCCAGTGGGACGCACGATCCCGAGCAAAAGACTGGTATGCCCGAGCCACGCTACACCAACGCCGAGGCGCTGGCGCACGATTTCGAGCCCGGTCCGCAGGCGGGCAGGCGCCGCTACACAACTTCCAAGCTCTGCAATATCTACACCGCCTATGAATATGCCCGCCGTTTTGCTGCATCTCCGGATCTACGTATCCAATCTCTGCGAGTCAATGCTTTTGACCCAGGTCTTATGCCCGGCACTGGCTTGGCGCGGGACTATTCCGCTCCGCTTCGTTTCATCTCCAGATATATCCTGCCCGCGCTATCGCTATTCGTAAGTAACATCCATAGCCCGGCGACATCTGGGCGGCGGCTCGCGCTGCTCGCTTCAGGGAGCGAGGGATCAGTCACGGGTAAATATTTCTCCGATGGGCGGGAGATCCGATCGTCAGACACGTCATACGACACGAACAACGCGCTCGACCTGTGGAACATGAGTGCTGAAATGACCGGACTTCCGTCAGAGTTGTGATGCGCATTTCACATTACAGCTTCGCAGATCACTAAAGCTATCACCGAGCTTGTGCCCAACCGAGTGCTGTTGAACCCGACTTTCTGAAAGGACTTTCGCGAGCCCTGAAAATCCGGCCGAGCGTGCAGCTAGAAGTTGCTGTGAACAGTCCTGAGAGTGAGCGCAAGTGTAGATCCTAGTATTAAGGTGTGAACGACCGCATTTGGCCGTTCCTATTGTTGACCACCGGTAGCTTAGGGTCGATATGCGTTTTATCGTAGCCATGAACAACAGCGAGCCTAAGCAGACCTTGAAAGACTTCATCGATTATCGGACCTGGCCCGAGGGCACTCTGGGCTAGCAGGCTGGGCATCCCGTCGCAGGAGCTGGTCTAGGCCTGCCTGTTATTTGTTGCAGGGTTTTGCGAGGAGCAAAGGAGTGCGCAACAAAACGTTTAGCCTCAGTCCAGTCCTCCTGATTGTCGATAACCAAATCACTGATCTTAGAATTCTGAGTGACGCAGTGCGAGACTTAGCCGATGTCTATGTCGCCAAATGTGGTCAGGAGGCGCTTGAAATTGCTCGTCAATGCAGGCCCGATGTGGTTTTGCTCGACATAGAAATGCTAGGAATGAGTGGCTTCGAGGTCTGCCGGGCGCTGAAATCCGATCCGGAGCTTTTGGACGCAGCGGTCATTTTTGTAAGCTCTCATACGCAGACAGACGATGAGCTTCGCGCTCTCGAGTGCGGCGGAGTGGACTTCATTCAAAAGCCGCTGAATATTCCAGTTGCCAGAGCCCATATCAAGGCTCATATCGCCTTGCGAAATGAGGCCAAGAGGCTCGCTAATCACGATGCATTAACTGGACTACCCAACCGAATACTGTTGCAGGATCGTACCGAGCAGGCTTTACAAAAGGCCCGTCGCAACCATGGCCGCGTGGCGATGCTACTGCTTGATTTGGATAACTTCAAAGTTATCAACAATTCGATGGGCCACCCCGTCGGCGACTTGGTGTTGCGAGAGGTTGCATCGCGGTTATCGCGGTCACTGCGCGTAGTGGATACCGTTAGCAGGCAAGGAGGAGACGAGTACATCCTCCTCCTGCCAGAGGTGATCAGTTTCGACGCTGTGGGCGGCTTCGCTGAAAGGGTCCTCGCAACAATTGCCAGTCCTATTTCCATCCAGGCACACCGATACGACCTTTCCGCAAGCGTCGGCATCAGTGTATTCCCTGAGGATAGTGACGATCTGGAGTCACTTTACCGACATGCCGAATCGGCCATGTACCAAGCGAAGGTTTCAGGTCGCAACCGCTATTGTTTTTTTTCTCCGCATATCGAAAGCAGCACGCGTGCCCGGCACTTGCTTGAGCGTCATATGCGCACTGCTTTGGAAGATGGTGTCTTTGAGGTCTTTTACCAGGCGAAGGTCGATGCCCGACATAACCGGATCATTGGGATGGAGGCGTTGATCCGATGGCGCAATCATGAAGGAGTTTTGGTCTCGCCTGTCGATTTCATTCCACTGGCAGAAGAAACAGGGCTGATCATCCCGATTGGCAAGTACGTTCTGCTCCAGGCCTGCAAGGACGCGAGAGCGCTTCGTGAACTGGGCCATGACATTTCCATTAGCGTGAACATCTCCGTCGTGCAATTTCGCGAGGAATCCTTCCTAGATATGGTGAAAGACATCCTGGTCGAATCTGGATTAGAAGCAGAACACCTGGAATTGGAGATTACCGAAGGGGTGCTGGCAAGAGACATTGATAACGCCTGCGAAACCCTTTTTCATTTAAAAGCGTTAGGGGTTCGCATTGCTATCGACGATTTCGGCACAGGTTATTCGAGTCTGACATATCTCAAACGGTTTCCAATTGATGTTATGAAAATAGATCAGAGCTTTGTACGAGATATGCTCACCGACAAAAACGATTTGGCGATCATTGAGGCGATCATAAAGTTAGGCCAGGCGCTAGGCCTTGAGTTGGTGGCCGAAGGCGTAGAAACACAGGAACAGGCCTATGCGCTTCTGGGGCAAGGCTGCCAGATCATGCAAGGTTTTCTTTATGGCCGTCCTATTCCCTTCGCTCAAATATGCTCATTTTTATCCTCGGGGCTCGAAGTGAATGTCCTGCATGCGAACTAAGTTGCAGACACCCCCCAACAGGGTTCGAACTTTAATATTGAAGGCTTTCTGCAATGGAACAATGCGGATGAGAAAACATAAGTTTTTTGCATTGAGCTGGGGAGTAGCTATCACTCTGGTGGTGGGGCTGGGGGCAAGCACTCTGGGGAGCTGGACCCTTGAACATTTCAACGAGCAATTGGCCCAAGAAGCGGTCGCTAAGGCTGCCGAGGAAGCAGCAGACTCGGTGTTGACTCGACTCCGGCTTTATCAATACGGGTTGCGAGGCGCTCGTGGGGCCGTGCTGACTGCGGGAGAACATGGTCTCAGTCGCGAAATTTTCCTCCGATACAGCCAAACTCGCGATCTTGCTACTGAGTTTCCTGGCGCACTCGGGTTTGGTTTTATAAGACGTGTACAAGAGCAAGACGAAGGTCAGTTTCTTAGGCGTGTTAGAGCTGATGGCAAAGCTGATTTCTCCATTCGTCAACTCTCACCCCATTCAGGCGAGCGTTACGTTGTCCAGTATGTCGAACCGGTTGAGGGTAACCAGGCTGCAATTGGCTTGGACATAGCTTCGGAACCGGCGCGGCGAGAGGCTGCCCAGTCTGCAATGCAAAGCGGTCAGGCACGGATTACCGCCCCCATCACACTGGTAACGGGCATAGGAAAGCCGCAGCAGTCTTTCTTGGTGCTGTTACCCATTTATCGTGAAGGGGTGACTCCATCAACCGTTGCAGAGCGAGAGGCAGCGGCATTTGGCTGGAGCTTCACCGGGTTGCTGACAGAGGAGGTGCTCAACGGCCTACGCGTGGAAAATGAATCGATCCATCTGCGATTGAGGGATATCACCGTCCCCGGACGAGAGGAGGTGTTTTATCAAAGCTCCGACGACTCGACTAGCCGTCAAACATTGATGACCCATCAGGTGGAGCGCGAGGTGTACGGGAGGCGATGGCAAATCGAACTCGGCGCGCACCCGTTGTTCATCCAGCGTTTGCATCAGGTTTCGCCGAAAGTCGTCCTTTTGTTGGGTGGTTTGCTTACAGTTCTTCTAGCTACTTTGGTTGGAGTCGTGAGCGTCAGTCATCAACGACGGCGGCAGATACTCGCCGATCAAGCAAGGCTGGCCGCCATCGTTGAAAGCTCGGCCGATGGCATTATCGGTAAGACTCTCGATGGCTTCGTCACCAACTGGAACAAGGGAGCCGAGCATCTTTTTGGCTATACCGCCGAGGAGACCGTGGGTCGCTCACTGGTCAGCTTGGTTGTTCCTGAGGCGCTTGTAGCTGAGGAAGCCCATATCCTTGCGCGTATCAGCGCGGGGGAACGGATAAGGAGCTTTGATACCCAACGTCGATGCAAAGATAACCGGCTGATTGATGTCTCCGTAAGCATCTCACCCATTTTTGGCGAGGGTGGTCGCGTCGTAGGAGCCTCCAAGACGTTAAGGGATATCTCGGAGAAAAAAGCAACAGAGGCCCGAATTCTCGAACTCAATTCCAGCCTGGAGGAACAGGTGGCGCAACGAACTTCCGAGTTACGGCATCTCAATCTATTGCTAGGAACTGTGCTGCGCTCGGCCACCGAGGTTTCGATCATTGCGACGGATCTCGATGGCGTTATTCGCGTGTTCAACAAGGGCGCCGAGCATATGTTGGGTTATGACGCCGATGAGTTGCTGGGTAAAAACACACCTTCATTGATTCATGAACCAGAGGAAATCGCTGCTCGTGGTGTTGAACTGAGCGAGGAGTACGCTCAGGCAATCGATGGTTTCCGTGTGCTGACCCATAAACCCGAGCTTGAAGGCGCAGAAACCCGGGAGTGGACTTACATACGTAAGGACGGCTCGCGGTTTCCTGTCACGCTGGTGGTCACGTCCATGCGCGATGACAATGGGAAATTGAGCGGCCACCTTGGCATCGCGGTAGACATCACCAATCGTAAAGCGGCAGAAAAGGAACTGGCTGCGAGCTTGGAGACGACACAAAAGCAACGTAGCGAACTGATGTCGGTGCATGATCAGTTGCTGATGGCCGCTGAAGTTGCCGAATTGGGCATCTGGTCCTGGACGTTTGCGGACAATACCTTGCAATGGAATGACCGCATGTTCGAGTTCTATGGTCAGCCACTGACGTTGCGCGATACTGGTCTAAGTTTTAAGCACTGGCTCTCTCGAATTCACCCCGAGGATGCTGTAGCTGCGGCTGCAAAGCTGAATGCCGCCGTCGAGGGGTCTGGTGTGTACGATACAATTTTCCGCGTCGTTCGCCCGGACGACCAGATTCGCTTCATTCAGGCAGGCGCGCAGGTCGAACGCAGTCCAAACGGTGCGGCTTTGCGTGTGACGGGCATCAATCGGGACATTACCTCCCAGCGCGAGCTAGAGTCACACCTGCTTTACGCCAAGGAACAGGCTGATACTGCGAGTGCGGCCAAGTCTGCCTTCCTGGCCAACATGAGTCATGAAATACGGACGCCGATGAACGCCGTGTTGGGTATGTTGCAGTTGGTGCAGAAGACTGACCTGAATGGTCGTCAACTCGACTATGTGACCAAAGCGCAGACCGCTGCGAAATCACTGCTGGGTTTGCTCAATGACATCCTTGACTACTCCAAGATTGAGGCTGGCAAGCTGGAACTCGATGTGCACCCGTTCGAACTCGAACCGCTCATGCGTGACCTCGCCGTTGTGCTGGCCGGCAACCAGGGCCAGAAAGAGGTCGAGGTCATGTTCGACCTGGACTCCAATCTACCCAACGACCTGATCGGCGATAGCCTGCGGCTGCAACAGGTGCTGATCAACCTGGCGGGTAACGCCCTCAAGTTCACCATGGAAGGCCAGATCGTGGTCAGCGTCGAGCAACTGATGCGCACGGAAAATACTGTGAGCTTACGCATCGCCGTTTCTGATACCGGCATCGGTATCAGCCCGGAGCAACTTCAGCGCATTTTTGAAGGATTCACTCAGGCCGAGGCTTCAACCACCCGCCGCTTTGGCGGCACCGGTCTGGGTCTGGTGATCTGCAAGCGATTGGTCAGCTTGATGGGCGGTGAACTTCAGGTAGAGAGCCAGCAAAGTCTCGGAAGTCGCTTCTGGTTCGATATCCCTTTGGGTATAGCGCAGACTTCGCTGCTGCGACCTGCCTGCCCTGGAGTCGATGTGTCCATACGGATACTGGTAGTCGACGACAACGCCATGGCGGGTGAGTTGCTGTTGCGAACCGTTCATGCATTGGGGTGGAAGGCCGACCACGTGAGCGGTGGCACCCAAGCGGTGGAGTGGGTGAAGAAAGCCCAGGTGCGAGGCGAAGCCTACGACGTGGTACTGATGGACTGGCGGATGTCCGATATGGATGGGCTGAGCGCGGCGCAATTGATTCATCAGCAGGGCAACGGCATGCCTCCTCCAATGGTCATTATGATTACCGCTTACGGCCGTGAAGTGCTGGCCGACGCAAACGAGACGGGAGACGCTCCCTTCGTGGGATTTCTCACCAAGCCTGTCACTCCCAAGCAATTAGCCGATGCTGTTCAGCGAGCACTCAACGGCAAAGGCCTTCCGCAGTCACTCCCGTCCAAGTCAACTGTTGACAGGCCGCAGCGTCTGGCCGGGTTGCGGCTATTGGTGGTGGAAGACAACATGCTTAATCGGCAGGTTGCCGATGAGTTACTGACAGGGGAAGGCGCTCAGGTGACGCTGGCTGAAGGTGGGCTGGAAGGTGTGAGCAGGGTGATGACTGAAAATGTGTCCTTCGACGCCGTGTTGATGGATATCCAGATGCCGGATATTGATGGCTTGGAGGCGACCCGTCGCATTCGATCGGATCCACGTTTTTCAGCGCTGCCGATCGTGGCGATGACCGCAAATGCCTCCGATACCGACCGTGAGGCCTGTCTTGCTGCGGGGATGAATGAGCATGTCGGCAAGCCTATAGATCTGGAACAACTCGTCGCAACACTACTTTTTCAAGCGGGCCGTGAGGATCCCGAGGCATCTCCAGCCTCGGGTCAAGCCAATACAGGAGAAGGCGACATCGAGCCTCGAGCATCGATCATTAGCCGCTTTGGTGGTGACCTCAATTTGATCCGCACCGTGCTGCGTAATTTTGGCCCCGAGCTAGAAAAACAGCTTGGTCGGTTGCACGATCAGATCCAGCGGCGAGACGCATCGGGGGCAGCTTTCGTGCTTCATACAATTAAAGGTAGCAGCGGCACCATGGGTGCAAAGGCGATGTCGTTGCTGGCCGGCGATCTGGAGCACAAACTGAAATCCGCAGATGCAGAGTCGGTAGCGCGCATCTTTGCTGACGCAACATGGTTTGACGAATTGAGCAGGTTACTGCAACAAAGTCTTGAGCAGATGAATGTCGATTTTGGTCAGAGCGCGAGTGCAAAGCTCTGTGTTGACTCCGAATTGATGGCGCTCGCGCAATGGCGAAAATCCCTTGAAGAGATTTTGCTGTTGCTGGAAGCGGGCAACCTTCAGGTCATAGAGCTGGCAGACGCATTGGCGTTAAAAACGCCGCAATCCCTGCGCCCACAGTTCGACGAACTGGTTGTCATGGTGCAGTCGCTAGACTTTTCTGCTGCGATGCCGATTGGTCGTGAACTGTTGAGATCCGCCTGATGGAACAATCGATGGAAACCTGGTTACCACATCCCCATAACCGTCCAAAACTCCTCATTGTCGACGACCAACCGATTAATATCCGGGTACTTCACGAGTTGTTTCGTGAGGACTGTGATGTATTCATGGCCACCAGCGGTGAGCAGTCGATCACGGTATGCCACGCCCAACTACCCGATCTGATTCTGCTGGACGTGGTCATGGAGGGCATCGACGGGCATGAAGTATGTCGTCGACTCAAGGCTGACTCTGCGACCCAGGACATCCCCGTCATATTCATTACCGCACAGCAGCAGGAGTCGGATGAGGTACTAGGTCTGGAACTTGGCGCGGTGGACTTCATCAGCAAACCCATCAATCCAATCATTGTTAGAGCCCGTGTGCGAACACAGCTGACCCTGAAACTACAGAACGATCTGCTGCGTTCCATGGCATTGATGGATGGCCTTACTGGAGTGGCTAATCGACGCAAATTCGATGAGGACATATTGACGGATTGGCGCCGGTGCTTTCGAGAGCAAAAGCCGCTGTCGCTCATCATGGTGGATGTCGACTTTTTCAAACGCTACAACGATCAATATGGGCACCAGGCTGGAGATGGCTGCCTGAAATCTGTTGCCCAAGCTTTATCTGAAATGATTAGACGCCCCTACGATTTGGTCGCTCGGTATGGTGGCGAAGAGTTTGCCTGCATCCTACCCAATACAGATCTTTGCGGAGCGGTCCAACTTGCAGAAAAAATGCAAGAGCACATCCGGGCGCTGGGTATCGAGCATTCTGCTTCTGATGTAGCTCGTGTGGTGACTCTTTCTTTAGGTGTCGCAACATTGACGCCCACTGATGACCATGAATTCCAGGCGTTGATAGAGGCTGCGGATAAGCAACTCTATGAAGCGAAGAAAGCTGGCAGGGCCAGGGTATGTTCATCTGCAATTTTGTCCGGTTAAGAATCTCCCTTTTGCAGATTACATTTTTGGTGAGATCTATTAGGCAAGCATTAAATCGAGAACTTGCGCTGTTCGGGTGGACGGGAGATCAAAGGAGTCTGTAGTGGGGGTTGACCACTACTTGCCCAGGCTGTGTAAAAAACGCAGACATGGTTTTGAAGTCAGCGTTACCCCGCCTATTTACCTGGGAGCTGTTTGCTTGCTTGTATAGTTCGCCGGTGAGGAATAGATTCGGTTGTGAACCTTTTTACCCCCAAAATTGAAATGGATATCGCCGTGACTCAATCCCGATTGCTCGCTCACAACCGCATTTCCTGACGTCAGCGACCTCTACTTCGTCGTCGGACAAACCCGGGCCGCAAAGCCTTGCGAAATGGTGCATTAATCCAGTGCGGTGACTCGAATGCGCGTGATGATTTTGGAAGATGACCCCTGGATAGCAGACCTGCTGAAAGAGTTGGTTTTGAGCATCCGTCCGTTGGCGCAAGTCGATTGTTTTGGCGATGTTGCCAGCGCCTTGCATGCCTGGCAGCAGGGTGCCTATCAGATGGTCATGGCCGACTGGGATCTACCGGATGCCAGCGGTGTAAACTTGTTGCAAACGATTCGTGCACAGGATCAGAAAACACCGCTGATTATGATCACCGGGCGTTCGGATCGAGCCAGTGTCCTGGCAGTGAGGCCTTTGGGGATCAGCGCTTTTTTTACCAAGCCGTTTCAGGTGTCGCGCGTCGTTGAATGCCTCAACGCGCTCCTTCCTGCCGATACGAATGTGCAAGTGCCCGCTGTTATTGATGAAAACCTTATCGACTATCTCAGTGGATTATCCACCCATGAGCTGGACCTGCCATTACTCGCTCAGGTAAAGGAAAAACTTCAGCTGGGGTACGGGGGAGAACTGCTGGACGTTCGCGAGCTGGTCCAGGATTGGCAGCATGATCCGGCGCTGTGCGCTCATCTGATTGCGGCAGCCAACAGCGCTGCTTATCACGGGGTGGGCCAACCCTGCACCAGTTTAATCGATGCCATCAAACGATTGGGAGGGCTTACCAGTGTGAATCTGGCGTTGAGCCAGGCCCTGCGACAGGCCAATACCCAAACCAATGGGGTGCTGATGACCTGCATGCAGTCTTATCTGGATAATGCCGAGGGCCTGGCTGAACAGGTTGTTTCCCTGGCTCGAAGATGCAAGCTGGATCCGACGCCACTACAGAGTGCTGCGCTGCTGCACCGGATAGGCGAGCTGTGTGTGCTTTACCAAATCCAGAAGTGGGAGGGCCAGGGGCATAGGGTGGATGAAGAAGTGCTCACCCATGTCCTGCGTGATTTCGCCGCCCCCTTTGCCATCAAGTTGAAAGCCTCCTGGGGACTCCCTCAGGCACTGCGTGAGTTGATAGGCGCGATCTACGCGTTGCCTCCCATGCAGGTACGTCGCGAGCAAGTGGTCATGCGCCTTGGGGCCGCCATGAAAAATGGCGAGCCTGAAGCGGAACTCGAAAGACTTAAACGATTGGCGGGCCTAGCCTGAGGGCATTCGGGAAAGCAGACAGGGCATCCCTCCGCAGAAAAGGCGGTTGAGGATTTTTTGTTATTAAATGCAAGGGTAAATCACCAGGGAATTACACCCACCGTAGTGTGCGTAAACATGCCGGTTGGGCCTTCGGAACCCAGCAGTGCGACGCGCACGGCCTCGGCAGCCCCGTCCTCTACCGTATCTGTGCCAGCGAAGCCGTTGAGCTTTGTCTTGGTGAAGCCGGGGGACACCGCATTGACCGGGATGCCATCTGCCTCCAGTTCGATCGCCATCGCTAGGGTCAAGGCGTTGAGAGCCGTCTTCGAGGCGGCATAAGTGGTGTCGAAAGATGCGCGCAAAGGAGAATTCGGGTCAGAGATCAGCGTCAGCGACCCGGCACCGCTGGAAACGTTGACGATGCGAGAATTCGGCGTTTCACGCAAGATCGGCACCATCGCCTGATAGACAGAGAGCACCCCGAACACGTTCGTATCCCAGATGGTGCGCATCTCGTAGAGGGAGACGGTGCTTGGGCGGTGCGCCTTCGAATATTCCTCCGGAGTTTGCACCTGATCGCTGGTCGTCGAGATGGCAGCATTCTGGATCAGCACGTCGAGGCGGCCGAACTCCTTGCGAATCCGCTCCGCCGCTGCCGTGACTGACGCCTGATTCGTCACATCCAGCTGGATCGCGACGGCGTTCGCCCCCACCGCCTTGGCAGCAGCCTCGCCGCGCTCGATATTGCGAGAGCCTAAGAGGACGGTGAACCCCTTGGCGGTCAGATCCTTGACGATCTGGAGTCCAATTCCTTGGTTGGCGCCTGTAACGAGTGCGACGGGCATATCGTGCATATCGTGCATATCGTGCATATTGAACTCCATATGGGATGTTGTTGGCGCCAGCGCATTTCGTTAAACTGCATAAGCTGGAGCGATGCTCCGATTATCATATGGAGCATTGCTCCCTTTAGCAAGAGGCGTATGTGTCAAACGTTCACTCAGATGACCAACCGACTCGCGCGTCGCCGGACGCAGGTAGCAAACGCCGCCTCCGCGTCGACGCTCAGCGAAGCATCGACGCTCTGGTAGCGGCGGCGACTGAATTGTTCGCCACGACGGGCGTAAATGCCACGACTCGTGAAATTGCCGACCGAGCAGGCGTCGGCATGGGCACGCTCTTTCGTCGTTTTCCTCAGAGGGCCGACCTGATTGCCGCAGTCTTCGACAGAGAAATGGACGCCTGTGCCGAAGCCGCCACCGCCCTTGCTACGAAACATCCGCCGTTCGAAGCGCTGGCGAAATGGATGCAGGTCTATGCTGAGTTTGTCAGCACCAAGCGGGGTCTAGCCAAGGCACTCAGTTCCGGCGATCCCGTGTTTGCTGGTGTGTTCGACCGCTTCGATCAGCGCCTTCGCCCCGCGGCCCAGAAGCTCTACGAAGCAGCGGTGGCGGCCGGTGAGGCGCGTCCTGAAATGGATGCCGCCGAAATACTGTGTGCGGTTTCGACTTTGTGCATGTCGACTTTCACTGGAAAGCCTGACCATGCGGGTCAAATGACGGGGCTCCTCGTGGAGGGACTTCGACTGCCACGCTGATGCGGAAGGTTGATCAGATCACTGGTTGGTTGATGGGCAGAAAGTGATCGAAAAAATTAAGTTATCGAACTCTAAACGGCTACTCGACCTCGACCAATTTCTACCTGGAGGCGGTGAAAGAGGCCTTAAGTGCACGCGAGAACCTGATCGCCCCCCCCGTTGGAATGGCGAAGCTGGTGGCAGGAGCATGGAGCCGAGAGTCGCTCCGACGGTGACAAGCTTACGCACTGGCAATTGGGTTGGGGCGACTCATGTTGCGAAGACAGCGATACGATCGGTCAACCGCTGATACTCAACACCATTGACTGTCCAAATTACCGTGAGTACCCGCCCCGTAAACATCACGCCGTGGTTCTGTTGAAGGGAGATGACCTACTGGAACTGCGTGCCTTGATCGCCCAGAGACAGCTTGTGCCTGAAGGATCGGCTATTGCCAAGGCCCTGGATTAAAGCCTAAAACGCTGGATAGCGCTGACGGTACTGTGCCTGTCGACAAAAACTGGGTAGAGAGCCAAATACGGCCTTGGGCTCTTGGGCGCTCGAACTGGTTGTTTGCAGGCTCATAACGCAGTGGCAAACGTGCGGCTGCGATCATGAGCTTGATCCAGTCGGCCCGACTTAATGGGCATGATCCTTACACCTACTTGAAGGACGTGCTCACACGTTTGCCAACGCATCGGACGAATGGTGTTGCTCCGTTACTGCCGCACAATTGGCGGATGCCTTCCAGCTGATTATTTCGCAAGACAGGAGATCAAGCGGTGAGTAAACGGATTTTTATCAGCGGAGCTTCGGGGGCTGGAGTTAGCACGTTAGGAGCAGCTTTGGCTGACAGGCTTCGCGTGCCTCATTTTGATGTCGATGATTACTATTGGTACCCGACGGATCCTCCCTTTGAGAAATCACACCCGCCTGAAGAAAGACTTGCTCTGTTAAAACAAGCGCTAGCTGACTTCCCCCTGGGCACTGTCCGGATCACTAGATGACTGGGGGGCTGAGGTGATTCAAAGCGCTGATCTGGTGGTATTCATTGACACTCCAACGGTACTCCGAATGGAGCGCTTGAGGTCACGCGAATCACAACGGTATGGCCACCGAATTTTGCTTGGCGGCGATATGTATGCGAACCAGTTTCTCACATGGGCTGAAAGCTATGAAGCAGGCAGCAGAGCGGGTCGTAGTAGGCCTAGACATGAGCTGTGGATCAAGCAACTGACTAAACCAACCCTTAGATTAAACGGAGAAATCACGGTCGCAGAGATGGTGATAAATGTCGTCGCCGCGATTTCAGATTTGACTCACCAGTAATCAAAAAGCGAGTGAGTGAGCCAACAACCAAGCTATGCGCTTCCATCGCAAGGTGTGTTTGCCAGCCGCTTACGAAAGGGGCTCGGTCGAGCCTCTTCAGATTCCGTTTCGGCACAAGACCAACCGAGCAACATCAAGTACCCGATGTGTGTCTTGCTTGGATTAAACAATCGATGTTTGTAGGTGCTTGGATCTGAGATACAGGATCGCGCCGGCAGTAGCCAAGGTCACCAGGGTGACGATTACACAGCCCACGATGTAGGGCAGTGCGTGCAAGACGCCGACTTCTTAAGCAATGGAAACGGTGAGGCGAATCAGGCCCCAATTGTTGTCTTCCATCCTGAGCAAACAGAAAGGCGGAACCAACGACAGGGCAATGGTTTGGCGCGTCTGCTTTCTCAAAAAGCTGATCAGTTGCTTCATCTTTTCCATTACTTCTTAACTCCTATTGCATTGGAGTTGAAGCGTCACATGATTCAGAAAGCGGCGCATCTCAACTGCGTGTACTTTCTCCAGTTGAACTCTGAGCTTCCCCAGCTCATTGGGTCAGACGCTGACACCGTGCTCAATCTTCCAGATGAATGCTTCTACGGTGTTGATGCCGACAAAGGTAGAGAACAGCTCAACTGGCGCCTTCTGGCCCAAGGCCAGGGAGGGTCGAGTGATCCAATCACGCATGGCCAACTGATCACCATCAAACAGGCCTAGCGCGGACCGAAGGGCGAGAGCCGTGCGATAAAGGTAATCGCTTTCCGTTGAGGTCAGGGTGCCTGTCCTCAACCATCGTCGGCGCGCGGAGTCCTTTAAGCCCAGCAGCTTGGCCAACGCTGCTGGGGACAGCCCAACCAAAAAACTCAGCTCATTGAAAAATGACGCAGGCAGCCCCGCACGAATGAGCTTTGAAGTCGTGACCCAATCCGCTCGGGCATCGAGCATGCTCAGAAAGTCAGTGGGGCTCGTCGAGGATGTCGCAGCAGTTTCAGTGTGTTCAGCCATATCAGCCTCCCCCTGACGACACCACCGATATCGATGCGTATGGAGCTAGATTCTAGCTACTTTTCCGAAGGCGTATCCTGGCTCGTCTTGAGATCAAAGGCCAAATCGATCCTGACTTTCTCAAAAAGCGATTGCAGGTCCTCCTTCGACGATCTTTCCAGGTAGCACCCAATAATGAGGCTTGCAGGGTGAATGTCCATGAACTTTGCGAATTGCTCAATCTTCTCAAGCGTTGGAGATTTCAATCCCCGCTCCAACTGACTGATGTAGGTCCGGCTTGTCACCACCGCAAAATCATCCTGACTGAGCCCTCGCCGCGACCGTAATTTCCTGAGGGAGCGGCCGAGAGCGGTATTCAGTTCCATTTTCTCATCTCATAAAAGAGATGATGAAGCATGAAATGAACACTATAATGCCACGCACTATAGTGTTCATTTACGATTTCTGGGAAATTATATGTTCGAAACCTACGAGGCAGCGAAGCTGCCGGTACTGCCGTCGTTCGAGCAAAACACGACCCGCTGGGCATTCATTGCTCAGGCCTCAAACCGGGAGTGGTTCTATGTGACGCATCAGTATTTTCAAGATGGAGAACCCGACAGCGTGTGCTCCCAGCAGTTCTTAATTCCCGACGTAATTGGCTTGATGAGCCTGGTGCGATCCGATTCGCCGGACGCGTTCGTTCACTCAGTTCAGCTGGTTTCTCCAGGTTGGATGAACGGCAGTGAGCAATGGCAAATGGAGCCACTCCTAGGGTTGATTGCCCTGCCTGGAGAGGAGAGCAGCAGCAGATATGTCTACGAGGTTGCAGGCGGCGGAATTTATCCCACCCAACACGCAAACGCTGCGCAAACCTCGGGGTCGACGATATGGCCTGTCCGGTAGGAGGTGTCTCAAGTGAGTCCGCATTTTGAGCATTTGCTGTGTAAGCCAAATCTCTCGCTCTTTCCCAACGCCAGGATCGTGGACGAGCACTTTTTCTGGGGTTTTGAATGCGGTGACGGATGGTTCGATCTCCTATACCACGCGTTCGCCCTCGTGTCTGCGAGAGCAGATGCGAGGCCTGAGTGCGAAGTAACGATCGAAGAGGTGAAAGAGAAGTTTGGTGGACTTAGGATTTACTACCGCGGAGGGGACGATTACGTAGAGGGCGTACTCAGTTTGGCGGAAACCGCCTCGGTGAATATCTGCGTCATATGTGGCAACCGCGCACCCAGCAGAAGCTTGGATCAACATCATTCTCGGTGTGAGGCTCACTATGGCAATTGAACCGCCCCGGTTTGGCATGGTGAATCGAGATGGGCTCATCGATGACTTGAAGAGTTACTTTTATAGGGCTGGCAGCTTCATCGAGCTAGAGGACGTGAAAAAGTGCGTGTCTTCACCTAGGTTGTTCGACCTCATGGTTCGGCAGCTGCCGACTGAAGGGCTTGTACAGGTTGGAGATTCATTTCTAGATAAAAGGACGATGCTTGCCGATTGGCCACAGCCTACATACGGTATTCCGTTGCACGGCTGGATGAGCATCCACGAGCGGTTTGAGTTGGTTGACGTCTCTCACGTGAATGACCTCAGCATCTCGAAGGTTCAAGTGTGGCCATTTGATCCCGCGAGTCTCGGCGAAGCAGAAATGCGATTGGCAGTGGCTTTATCGTATACAGCTGGGGAGTTGTACGCAGAGCCGAGAATTGTGGGTTCGCTCAACGACGTTCTCAATGAACTGGGGTTCTGGGTTGATCCTGAGCGGTACTGATATGTGTCTATGCGGTATTGAGCGCCACTGACGCGGGAGCATTGCTAGACCTTCCATTTCCGTTGACTGATGGGGCGTGTAACTACCGCCCGCTCCAAATTACATGACTAGATCGTCCTAATCGCTTGGAAAGGGGAGATACAACTGTGGGCATAATAATTCTAGATGGTGTTGTTGAAGAAATTGGCTTTGGTTCGTATGCCGACGGTGAAAGAACGCTGTCCTTCATCAAGGTTGACGGCAAGCGCATAAAAAACGTCGTTTGCGATGACTTTATGAGATCGTTTTTGAAAGTGGGGAGGACAGTAAAACTGTCGTTGGTTCCAGGCATTTTTGGGACACATACCATTTATGCTGCAAAGCTCGCAGATGGCGAGGTAGTCATGCTGTCGCCCGTGAAGCCTTTCTCAATGGTCATCGCGCTCAGCGTCGGAATCATGGTTCTTTTAAGCCCGCTTTTCATTGGCGTGCTGAAGTCGACCCATTCCATGGGTTTCTCCATGATCATCTACGGCCTTATCGGTGTCACCTTGGCATATCTCATCCTTCGCAATCACTTCAAGGCACGGGTGATTTTCGGTAAACCTTGAGATGGCTCTGGTAGGGTGAATCCTCTGTTGCTGGCAAGTCACCTGCGCATCGGTGGTAATGATGGGAAATTCGGGGTATGCAACCACGTCATATAAAAAGTAACAAGCAGGGAGCCGCGGTGCCGGCTCCGCCAAATCTTGCCAAATTTTTAATGGACCGGCACCCGCGAGCGGATACTGATTTATCTATGCTCACTAGCTTTCCATGATGTGATTCGGGAGAGTATAAAAAATCCCACGTATTCTTTTCGTTGTTCTAGTATCGGTGGTGTGGGCTTTTGAGTTCATTATAACTTTAAATTGATCTTGACTCGGCATCAACCAGGCCTGTAGGTGAGTTCCAAGTCCCACATTATCGGTATTCCGTGCCCACACCTCAGCGCATTGGAGAGTGGCGGGCAGTAACCATCACTAGTCAGAGAAGGTCTTATCATGTCTCGTCTTGCCGAATAAAGGAAGCTTGAGCAGCAACTAGCTTCGCAAGTCGCGGAGCTGGAGCTTATGAAAAAGACTCCGGCCTTCAGAAAGAAATGGAGTTTGAAACCAAGCTTCGTAACTTGTTAAACGCTTACGGACGTAGCTTGCCAGACGTTATCAGCCTGTTTGCTCCGCAAGGAAATCGGCGTAAAGGCCCTGCTGCCCAAATAGGTCGCACTACTCGTCGACCACGTGAAATCAAAATCTACACACATCCATAGACTGGAGAACGAGTAGAGACGAGGGGAGGCAATCATCGCCTGCTGAAGCAGTGGAAGCTTAAGCATGGTGCAGAGGAAGTTGAGAACTGGCGTAAATAATAGCCACTGCATTATTTGCCAAGTCGAACATTTCATGTTGATGAAGAAAATCGACAGTTTCATCTTAGCTTGGTAATTTAGGCGGAAACATCTTGACGTTATCACTCTGGATAATCGAGATGAGCCTGTCGTTTTCTTGCATCAGTGAAGCGTTTATTGAGGCGAGCGATGCAAATTCTTTTTTTAGCTCTTTTAACTCCACTGTAAGATTTCTCATTTCGCTTTTCAAATCGTGCACTTTGGCCGATATCGCATTCTTTTGTTTGCGTATATCAATTCCGATTTTTTGACGAATGAGTTCAGCTATATCTGGAAACTTGTTGTGAATATATGCTGCGGATATCTCTGCTTCCTCAGCAGCCGAGCTGATGCTCAGTTTTCGGCCTTTTTCGACAATCCGAGGTCTACCTTTTTCGATTCGAAGTATTGCAAGTAGTATTTTTTTTCTTCTTTTCTCACCAATTGTTTCAGATGGTTCGGATACAGTAATCATTAAGGTCTCTGCTCCGGATCAAGTTTCGCTATCACGCTTCTACAGCGTTCTAAGTCTCTGGCCACTCTCGCTCGACCTGACTCGCCTATATCAACCAAATCAATCAGTTCGAGTTGCTGGGCTTCGATTTCGCGCCATACAGGGAGGTTAGTATCGTCTGCTAGGAAATTTACACACCCACCGTCTTTCCCACAGCGTGTCCGTTCTAGCCCAGTGCCACCAATACAATCGCACGTATCCTTGGCGCACCATCCAACTGAAGTTGCGCGTAGGTAAACGTTCTCAGCAATAGATTTGATCATTTGAGATCGATTTTTGTAAGTTTTGATTTCGTCTCGAAATTTTTTCATCTGATCTGCTAAGCCTCCGGCCAAGTACGTCGTCTCGAAAAGCATGTGTTCAATGGCGGCTTGCATATATTCGCTGTGCGCGAAACCTACCTCTTCGAGGAGACTTGCATCATGATCTCCGTGATGGCTGTAGGAAATAAGCATGTCAAGATGAGCGTGGCCGAAATGTTCTTTTAAGTATCGAATGTCTCCATGCCTGCTGCGGACAACATAGTAAGCGAAAGTTGGGCGAAATTGGTGCGAAGCTAAATTCCAAGTAACTCCGGCTATTTTTGCAAAGCGTTTCAAACGCTCATTCACAGTGCCATTTGTAAAGGTGCTTATTTTTCCTCTGGTTTTCACGCCAAGAAAAATAGATTTTTCATGAATTTTGACTGTTGATAGCAGTTTCTTATCGAGCTGCGATTTTTCCAAATCAGCGATCTGATTGTTCAACTCATCTCGCAAGTCTTCTGTTATTTTCGCTGCCATATTCATCGCTCTGAGAGTGATCGTATTGGCAATCCAAACTTTAGGTACGTGTTCAACCATGCCACGTATCCATTTGATTTCGACTCCATCCTCGATTGTTGTAAAATAGCCATCCGTGGGAAGAGAAAGCAATTCATTTGACCTTATACCCGTTGTCGTGAGAATGATGATCATACAAGCGGTTAGAGTATAAGATAGTTCTTCACGCAGCGAGCTTAGACTGCCTGAGTATCCTTCAGCTTCCAGATGCGTTCTACTTTTGTACCCTGCATCTCTTTTATTTAGTGTACCTAGATTTTTTTTATGTTCTTGTAACAAGTTAAGCAAAAACTCTGCGCCCTCAAGCTTCGCCACAGCAGTTTGGAATAGCTTTGCAAGAACTTCATCTGGGATGCGAGCCGTTTTAACATAGCCTCTGGCGGCGCCTGCTCGGCCACAAAGCTCATAGGCAGTTGTAGAGGGCCATGGCTGAGGAAGAGGATCAAACAGACCTTTGGTCAAAGTATGAAGGCGCTCGATAGCTTGTAGTCGGTAGGTAATCACCCCAGGTGTTAGAATTTTTCCTTTTGCGGCTGGGTAGTTTTTTAGAGCATATACGTAGTTTGAAAAAATTATCTGACTCATACCACTCAGTGAGTCGCTAAGTGGCTCAGCATATGCGAGAAAGTAAATCGAGTTTTCGAGGTGACTGACAATGGATCTACCCCTACGCTTCTTGTTGATCTGTTTTTTTCTGGAGCGAATATAACGAAGAGTACTAATTTTAATAACGTGGACAAATTTTTGCGGAATTCTCAAAAAATCGAGCCACTTGCTGCTTTCGCCTGTGCCTACTGGAAACATTTCATCAGGTAGCCGCCAGCGCATTTCTTTGAACAAGCTTAACGGCGCAAGAACATCGTCCGCAGATAGATAGTAGGTTGCCACGAGCGAGTCAAAGGAATTGTCTCCAATAGCTTCTTCTAACTCTTTGAGGAGATAGCCGGCGATCATAAGGAAATCCTTTTATATTCAATGTTTCCAGGCTGGATGCGGATTCTGTCGTGCTTTTTCTAAAGCAGACTGCACAAGTCTTTTATCAAATTTGGGTAGGATCTCATTAGAAATAACCCTTGTAATGCGGCTATGCGTTTTTTTCCATGCTCTCGCTCCTAACTTAGGTCGCATGCGAAAACAGTAAAAGTAAAAGCTGCATAGTCGGTAAAGATCGTCTGCTGTGACCACGAAATTCGAGCAAATAAAGCAACCAAGAACTTGCACGCAGAGACTACCATCTTTTGGTGCGCGCTCTCCGTTTAGAGTGTCGCTGCATTTTGCAATGATCGTATTATCAAAATTGTGTTTAAGTAATTCGTCGACTCTGACTTCACCCATGAAGTAATGTTTTTTCTTAGCGTCGGGAGGCGCTTGTAAATAGTGATCATTGCTTACCTTTACTCCTTGGTTTGCAAGTGCGGCTGTGATGAACGGATCATGGTCCGATATTTCATATATGTTGTTAATCCAGGTTTTTCGAATTCTCTCAAAATTTACTACAAGTGGTGTACCGTTCTCTGATTTAAGAGAATATTTGCGAATCAAGCCATTAATGGTGGCGTCAATCGCCGACTTCACCAAGATTTGTCCATTTTGGTTTGGTTGTCGAGCTGTGAATGAAACAAAGACTCTGTAAGGATAACGACTGCTACTACGGGCCTTTTCATTGCGTGAAATAATTGTATCTATCAACTTTTCTATAAAGGGAGGAGCTTCTACAAACTGGGGGAAATCTTCCTGGTTTTCTAAGGTAGATGGAATAAGTGGTATCGGATGGCTAGAGTGGTTTCGGCGTTTGTAAAGAGTCAATATTCGTTTAAGTGGATGGAAAGGGTGTTCGCTTATAGCTGACGTATCAAGCTCCAAAAGCGGTTGCAAATTCGCACCGGTTTTGTCTGCAATTGTTAACAGGCACAAATTAAGTTCTTCGCGCGTAAGCGATTTCTCTCCCGGGAGAATAATTCTTATTTCGCGAGCTAGTGCATTCTTCAATGCCATGTGTTCACGTGGCGTGAAGCGTATTGATCGGGGTGGCTTCTCTGGGCTGCGCTTTGCAAAAGTGTTCACGGGAAACCACAAAGGGTTCGCGGCGAACTCTCTTTGTGTGAGGATTTTTTTTACCCTAGTGAAAATGTGCCGTTGCGAGTTAATTTTTTTGCGTTGCAAGAATTCTTCGAACCCGAGGATAAATTCTTCTGAGATGTTAGCGCAGGTTAAAGAAAAAAAATATTTAGACTTTATGAGATACTCACAATAAGCGAACAAGTGTACGAGGCCCATTGTGCAGTAGCTCACAAGTGTAGTATAGGCGATAGTTTGCTGGCCTGTCTTAATGGAGGAGTCGAGAAGTCTCGCGATCGTGACGAACGCGGTCAATACGATCTCGTCGTAGCGCTTGCCTAGAAACTTTGTAGAGTCAAAATACCTTGTGTCTGTAGCGTTGTCTGGAAATGTAATGAGGGGCGCACGGGCGCTATCAAGCGGAGCTTCCGGGGCGCCAGAGACCCCAGTAGACTTCTGGGCCTCACTGGATTCACGTCCTACAAGTATCTGTGATTCGTTAGATACGAAATTCTTACGCCGCTTCACGTGCCACCTCCTCATAATACTCAGCTAGCTTGTTCTGCACGGTATCCAGAATGTTATCGTCTACAAGCTCAATGAAATGGAGGTAGATTTCAGTAGTAGTGATGCTAGAATGACCAAGCCGATCTCTGACGTAGATCAATGGTTCTAGAGGGAGCCCCATTTTCCTCATAACGTAAAGAGTGTGTGTTGCATACGTATGCCTCAGAATATGAGGATAAACTTTGAATGGTAGCTTGAGTTTGATGTATAACCTATTTAGTCCCCGGCCACCATTTGCAAACCGTCGACCCTCCTCATTAAGAAAAAGAATTTTCCTGTCTGCATCGTTTACGCATAACGCTGCCCGCACTTGGCGGTCAAATTTAATGTAGTTCCATAAGTCCTTCATTAAAGTTGCTGGAATGTCTATTTGCCGATCTTTCTTTCCCTTAATCTTCATGTCCCGCGATTTGAGCATTACGCGAAAGTTCTTTTTTTGGCTTGGATAGTCGTCTGGGTTAACAATATAATGTAGCGGGAAAGTTAGCAGTTCCGATTTCCTCAAGCCGCAAGCCAACCCTAATCTGGTTATTAACTTCAATTCAATGTTGATAATTGAGTCCAAAAGCACATCGACCTGAGTTCGGCTTAGGACGCTTATAGACGTGCTTGTACCTTTCCCACTGCTTGGATAGCTAGAGTTGCCTCCTGTTGTATCTTTTTTTACAAGACTTGGTTTTTGATCTTTTAGGAAAGGTTTTTCTCCTAGCCAAGGCAAGCTAGATATCCAGCCCTTCTCAAGAGCATACTCGTAGAAACGATATATGATGCTTAACCGATCATTCACCGTGCTCGAAGCAAGAAGGCATTCAGATATGCTCCAATTGTAGTATTTCTCTGTCAACGAGTGCTCAGCCGTCAACTTGGTGTTTCGCCAGTCGTGACCGTTTGCTTCGCAAAAGCTAAAGTAGTCATATAGGGCGCGACCGTATTGTCCCCAACTCTCCTTGTTAACTTTACCCAGCGTAATACATGTTAAAATGAGAAACTGGAATATATGCCAGTGAATGTTCATAAGTTTGTCAAGCACAATTGGAAAGTCCGGGTAGGGAGTACCAAGAATTTTAAACTCGTTAGTACTCACAACTAACTTCATGTGATTTGCTCCGTTTCGGCTTTACGCAACTCGTCTAGTTTGCGTTGATCTCAAGAAGGATGTAAGTAAGTTGTACTGTGAATTTCGTGATATATGATTCGAGACAATCGAAACTTAGTTCTCATGTGCGGCAGTGTCAAATGTTTTTTTTTGAGCTAAGGTTTTTGCTGTTCTGTCATTATGATAATTTTTGTTCATTTGACGGTAGTTGTTCAATTGAACAGTTTCTAATAGTCTTTATTTGTCATGGATTTATTCTGGTGATTTTGTCATAACGAATTTTTTCATTAATTTTTTTGGTTTTATTATGTAAGGATTTTTGCGGGTTTTTTTTCTGAGTTTTTTGTTGGTTCCTGTGTAAATCAAAATTTTTCTCATTTTTCGAGAGCAAGGTGCCAGTCAAACTCCCTGTGATTTTCGGAATTTTTCGCTGAAATTTATGAGTTACGACCTGAGCGCGTGTTGCGGAGGATGATAAATAAAGGGATGGTCAGCGGGAGCTAGTAAAAAGTAACGGTTGTTGGTGTACTTTTCAGATAGTTGAGACGACGCATGAACTGACAGACCTGTAGCGGCAATATAGGAATAATCCTACAAACTAAGAAGAATTGGACTACGCATCAATTAGGTTTTCTATGAGGACAGGTGAAAGCGTTGGGTGCTAAGTGAGTGTCTTTAAAGTGTTTTGGTGTAAGTTTTGGTGGGTGTTCTTAACGGTTTTTTTAGTGTGTTTTTGTGTTGTGGTTTTTATAGCGATGCCAAGGTCAATAAGTTTCTGAATTCCGATTGTTTCAGTGGCTTGATCAAGTAACCCAACAAGGGCAGTCCATGTTCGTGGGCTGTTCTTTCAAGTCCGTCAAGTTCTATAGGTGTCAGACTGCTTAGCAGTATGGCCTGTCTGATCATTCCTCGATGACTGGCAAATTTAACCAATTCAATTCCGGGAAGGTCGGGAAGACATTGGTCGCACAAAAGGATATCGAACGGTTGCACAGCCTGGAGCATTTGATGCAAGGCGCCTTCGGCACTGTCCGTGGTGGTCAGTTGGGTGAAGCCGTAACTTTCAAGCAGGTATTGAGTCGCCCTGAGTTGAAAGGGATGATCTTCCACCAGCAGGATGCGTAGATCGTCGTTGAACATTGGATTATTCACGCTCATCTGTCGAACAGAGGGAAGCGGAATTATTTCGCGAGAATACCGGGGAATCGATCAGTTCGCTCGCCATGAGATGTAGGGCAATTCAGCGCGTGTTGAATGCAGTTGGGTTTTTAGTGACTGATCAGCCATTTAACACGGCGTAATGGCTGAACAGTCGGTTGTCATCAGCGGCTCGATCGCCCGGTCATCTCCAGCGCCATGTCGCTCGCATAGCTGTCGGTCATGCCGGCAATGAAGTCGATCATGCGCAGAAACGAGGTGTGCAATGGGCCATTGGGATCGGGCGCATTGTTGCCTAGCAAGTCGAGGATACGGCGACTCTTGAAGGAGGGCGTTCGACCGTTGTGTTGTTCCAGCGCGGCGCCGCAGAAGGCGTTGAGCAGGATTTCCAGCGTGGTGTAGGCGCCGATTTCGTGCAGGGTCTTGCGCTTGTCCTGGAATATTTTCTTGCGCGCCATGTCCTTGGCATTCAGTACGCAACGCTTGGCTGGACCGTGCATGTGTTCCACCAGATCGCCGGGCAGCGTACCGGCGAGCAACGCGTCCTGTTGCTCGACAAAGGCGCGGGCCGCCGCGTTGGTCAGGTGCTCGATGGCTTTGCCTCGCAGTATTGCGAGTTTGCGCCGCCGCGAATCTTTAGGCCCGAGCTGACGATAGGTTTCCGGAAGGTCATCGCCCACCAGGTCCAGCAACAGGGACTCGACTTCGGCGTACTCCAGTAATTCCATCTCGAGACCGTCTTCCAGATCGATCAGCGCGTAGCAGATGTCATCGGCAGCTTCCATCAGGTACACCAGCGGATGGCGTGCCCAGCGTTGTTCCTCAAGTTGTGGCAGGCCGAGTTTATGGGCGATCTGCTCCAGCAACGGCAATTCACTCTGATAGCAGCCGAACTTGTGTTTCTTGTAGCCCAGGGAATCGGCGTGTTTGGCCGTCCATGGGTACTTCAGATAGGTGCCCAAGGTGGCGTAGGTCAGCCGGGTGCCGCCGTCGAACTGGTGATATTCCAGCTGGGTGAGTACCCGGAAGCCTTGCGCGTTACCTTCGAAATTGAGGAAGTCGTCGCGTTCGACTTCGCTCATTGCATCCAGCCAGCCTCGACCGGCAGCTTGCTGGAACCAGTGGCGAATTGCGTCTTCGCCGGAGTGACCGAAGGGCGGATTGCCGATGTCGTGAGCCAGGCAGGCTGATTGCACGACCATCCCCAGATCACTAGGTTCGCACCAGTCGGGCAGGGCGCTGCGAATGGTTTCACCGACACGCATGCCCAGTGAACGACCGACGCAACTGACTTCCAGCGAGTGCGTCAGGCGCGTGTGGATGTGGTCGTTGCTGGAGACCGGATGGACCTGCGTCTTGCGCCCGAGTCGGCGAAACGCGCCGGAGAAAATGATGCGGTCGTGGTCTTTATGGAAAGGACTGCGGCCGAGTTCTTGCGGACTGTGCAGGGGCTTTCCGAGGCGTTCGCGGGTAAGCAGGGTTGGCCAATCCAAGGCTGGTTCTCTCCGTCTGGTGACTGATTCCCTAGCTTCCGGGTTCGCGTCAGGACCTGCAAGGGGAAAACGCATCGCGAGCAAGCTCGCGCCTACAGCCCCGCGGCGTCGATGTCGATCAGCAGCAGTCGCTCGCCGTTGTCGAAAAATTGCCCGGCGGTGAGGCAATACTGGTTGCTGGTGGCGTCGCGGTAGGTGTTGGAAAGCGTCAGCCGGCGCTGCTCCCAGCCCTCGGCCAGCAGGTGATAAAAGTACGGGCGCCAAGACCAGTTATGGCCCACGTAGCGGTGGTCGGACTCCCAGCGGTGATTATGCCATTCGAGGTTGGGCGTCAGTTGTGTGCCGTGGCGGTCGCATTGATAGAAGCGCAACAGCCAGGGAAAAGCATCCAGGTGCGGTAGGGCGCTGAGAGGGGCTTGGGCCTGGGCCCAGCCTTGCAGAATGGCCATCAGTTCGCTGAGTTGCTGGCGCATGATCATCAGGCGGCCACGTTCTGCCAGTTTCTGTTGAACATAGCGCTGACGCAGTTGTGCGAAGCGCTCGACAAAGGCGTCGGTGGCAAAGAATTCTTGTTGCGCCCGGGCGAACAGAAAACCTTGTACGTAGCGCGAGCCACACTCCAGGGCAAAATTCAGTTGCGCGTCGGTTTCCACCCCTTCGGCAATGATCCAGCACCCGGTTTTCTCCGCCATTTGCGCCAGGGCCTTGACCACATCGCTGCTCGGTCCACCCAACGCAGCGGCCTGGAACAAGCGCATGTCGAGCTTGAGAATGTCCGGTTGCAACGCCAGCACACGGTCGAGCTGAGAGTAGCCGGCACCGAAATCATCGATGGCAATCCGCGCGCCGGCGTGTCGGTAACGCGCCACCACGTCTGCCAGGCGCTGGATGTCGCCCTCCTGTTCGGTAATTTCGAAGACGATGCGCTGCGTGTCGACACCGTGCCTGTTCAGTTGCTTGAGGCTCGGCAGCGCCTGATCCTCCGGGCGCAGACGGCTGATCCAGCGCGGAGACATGTTCAAACTCAGAAACCAGTCTGCAGGCGCTTCATGCAAGCGGCTAAGGGCGTTATCGCGGATCTGCCGGTCGAGGCGACGCAGGGCGACGGCGGGCGTGCGCGGGTCGGCGAACAGCGGTCCCACCGAGGTCAGTTGTCCGTCGGCCTGGCGCAGTCGACCCAGTGCCTCGACGCCGGCGATACGGCCGGTGGCGGTATCGATGAACGGCTGAAAGCAGGCGAGCGGTTGCCCGTCGATCACGAGGCCTCCTTAGTAAGGTCTTGTTCTTGGATTGAACCTGATAACCGGATAGGCATGCAGGATTGAACCCCTCGATAAAGAGGTTCAATCCCGGCGGTGTTGCAAGAATGCAGCCAGAGGATGGCTTAGTGGTTGCGCGAAGAGCCTTGCATGACCAGCTTGATCAGCGGGCCCAGCGTGGTGCCCAGGCGAACCAGCCTCGTCAGGCTGCTGACGCCCCCACTCTTGGCGCCCTTGCCGGTCAAAAAGCCCAGCAAGGTGACGGCCGCCACGCCCCACAGTGGAGCGTGTTTGATGCCGAAACCATCCTGAAGGTTTTGCGTCATCCCGCGCACGCGCTGCAAAGGCACCAGCAGTTGTGCGGATTCGTGGCGGATTTCCTGGCGATGCATTTCCATGCGCAGGCGGATCAGTGCCTTGCGCATTTCTGTACGCGAGCTGTTATGAGGCAGTTCAGGCAGGCTCATGGCAACAGGCGCTCCCGATCGTTGGCCAATTCTTCCAACGTCCCGTGGAAGGGCGAGGACTCATCGAAAATCGCCGCTCTCAAGCGCATCGCACAGAAAACGCAGGCCAGGGTGTAGAACACGCAAAGCGCGATGATAGCCGGCAAGCGATAGGTGTCCCAAAACAGGATCAACACCAGCGTCGACAGCCCCACCAGCAACAGCAAGGCAAACACCAGCGCCAGGCCTGCAAACAGCAGCAGGCTGACAGTGCGGGCTTTTTGTTCCTGCAATTCGATGCCGAACAGTTCGACATGGCTGTGCAGCAGTCCGAGAAAAGCGGCACCCAGGCGCCGCGGTGAGGAGCTTGGGCCCGTCGCGGACGGTCCGGATTCACCGATCGCCATGATCAGCGCCGAGTGGCCAGCAGACCAATCAGGAAACCCACGCCGGCCGCGATTCCGACCGATTGCCATGGGTTGGCCTGCACGTAGTCTTCGGTGGCGGTGACGGCTGCCTTGCCGCGCAAGCGCAGGGAGTCTTCGGTCAGTTTCAAGGTTTCCCGTGCACGCAGCAGACTGTCGTGGATCTGCTCGCGCAATTCGTCTGCCTGATCACCCGCCAATGTGGCGGTGTGTTCCAGCAACCGTTCGGTGTCGCTGACGAGTGTCTGAAAATCGTTCATCAGGATTTCTTGAGCAGTCTTTGCCTTGATGCTGGCCATTGGTGATCTCCGTAAGTGGCTTCTGTTGCGTTCGAGTATGAGCCTTGCGTGAAGGTTCAGTACAAATGACTGGTACAACTTTTGCTACGTCGTGGTGCGTCTGCCTGCGCCGTTGCGCTGTTGCTGGGCATGATTTCAGGAAAACCCTGACTCAAACAATTAAAACCCGCGCGAATGTCCCGGTCGTGATCGACCTCGATAACGTTTGTGCGCCAAAGCGGTTCGTGGGAATCGGATCTGCGATCCCGAGAAGTTGCAACTTGGTGCATGAATTGACTGCGCGAACTGCTTTGGTGCTTTTTTAGCCTTCAGGTCTGCCAACCCCATGGAAAATCTGCAAAGCGCTGTGGACAGTCTGGTCCATAGCTCCAATACGTTGTTCATTCTGATCGGCGCGGTCATGGTACTGGCCATGCACGCCGGTTTCGCCTTTCTTGAAGTCGGCACGGTTCGCCAAAAGAACCAGGTCAACGCGTTGTCGAAGATCCTCAGCGACTTCGCCATTTCGACCCTGGCCTACTTCTTTATAGGCTATTGGATTTCCTACGGCGTCACCTTTATGCAACCGGCGGCAGTGATCAACGCCGATCATGGCTATGCGCTGGTGAAGTTTTTCTTTCTGCTGACCTTTGCCGCAGCGATCCCGGCGATTATTTCCGGAGGCATCGCCGAGCGTGCCCGGTTTGTTCCGCAATTGTGCGCGACCGCATTGATCGTGGCGTTCATCTATCCGTTCTTCGAGGGCATGATCTGGAACGGCAACTTTGGCCTGCAAGCCTGGTTGCTGGAGCGCTTTGGCGCCAGCTTCCATGATTTTGCAGGCTCTGTCGTGGTCCACGCCATGGGTGGCTGGCTGGCGCTGGCAGCGGTGTTGTTGTTGGGCCCGCGCAATGGTCGTTACCGAGACGGGAAACTGGTGGCGTTCGCGCCCTCGAGTATTCCCTTCCTGGCGTTGGGCTCGTGGATTCTGATCGTGGGCTGGTTCGGGTTTAACGTCATGAGTGCGCAAACCCTGCAAGGTGTCAGTGGGCTGGTGGCGGTGAACTCGCTGATGGCCATGGTCGGCGGCACTGTGGCGGCGCTGATTGTCGGGCGCAATGACCCGGGCTTTCTGCATAACGGCCCGCTGGCCGGCCTGGTGGCGATCTGCGCCGGTTCCGATCTGATGCACCCGGTAGGCGCGCTGGTGACTGGCGCACTCGCCGGGGCGTTGTTCGTCTGGTGCTTTACCGCGGCCCAAGGCAAATGGCATATCGACGATGTGCTGGGTGTCTGGCCGTTGCATGGTTTGTGCGGTGTGTGGGGCGGGATCGCCTGCGGCATCTTCGGTCAGAGTGCATTGGGTGGTCTGGGCGGCGTGAGCCTGGTCAGCCAGTTGATCGGCACCGCGCTGGGGGTGACCGTGGCGCTGGTCGGCGGTTTTGCGGTGTACGGCGTGATCAAGGCGTTCCATGGCCTGCGCCTGAGCCAGGAAGAAGAGTATTACGGCGCGGACCTGTCGGTGCACAAGATCGGCGCAGTCAGCCAGGACTGAGTCAGGTTTCTTCATCGTCAGCCCCGGGATAAAAACCGTGCAGCAGGCGATAACGGTCACGCCGTACCTGATCGACCCGGTCCTGCACCTGCTGACCGGGCAGGCCCAGCATGATCAGCGCATGGGAGGCGAGCATCAGGCTGGATTCCAGCAACTCGGGCACGACTTCGTTGGCACCGGCCGCCTTCAACTCGGCCAACTGGCTGTCGTCCCGCGTGCGCACCAGGATCGGCACGCTCGGGTTAAAGCGTCGTGCTTCCTTGAGTATCAGCAGGGCGATGTCAGTTTTGTCCACGGCGATCACCAGCAGCCTGGCGCGCTCCAGACCGACGGCGGCAAGCAACTCGCCACGACGCGAGTCGCCGTAATGCACGCAGCTTTCAGCGACAGCCGCTTCCTGAACCCGCACCGGATCGCTGTCCAGTGCGATGTAGGGTTGCTGCACTTGACGTAGAAAGCGGCCGATGGACTGGCCGACGCGACCGTAACCACAAATCACCACATGGCTGCGTAACCCGGCATTGAGCGCGCTGATTTCTTCGAGTTGCGCCTCTTCGTTAGGCTTGCGATGCAGGCGTGTCGCGATGTGGGGAGACGCGCGTAGCAGCAGCGGTGTCACGAGCATCGAGCAGAATGTCGCGGCCAGCAGCAGGCCACCGAAGTCGGCGGGCATCAGTTGGTTTTGCTGCATCTGTGCCATCAGTGCAAAACAGAACTCGCCGCCCTGGGCCAATGCCAGGCCGCTACGCCAGGCGGTTTCACTGTCGCTGCCGCGCCATTTGACCAGCAGCGCAACCACGCTGCCCTTTAACAACAACAGCCCCACGGTCAGGCCGAGAATCAGCAGACCGTGGCTGGCGAACAATTGCACGTCGATCAGCATGCCGATACTGACGAAGAACACCCCTAGCAGGATGTCGCGAAACGGCCGGATGTCGGCTTCGATTTGATGCCGGTAGTGGCTTTCCCCCAACAACATCCCGGCAAGAAAGGCGCCCAGCGCCGGGGAGAGGCCGAGCAGGTGAGTCAGCCAGGCCGTCAGCAGAACGATGACCAGCGCCAGCAGCACGAACAGTTCCGCGGAACGGGCGGCCGCCACTTCATGAAACAGACGGGGCAACAACCAACGACTGGCCAGCAACAGACCGGCGAACAGCACCGCGGTCTTGCCCAGCGTCACTGGCAACGCCCAATACCAGGGCTGGTCGCTATTGCCGGCGAACACCGGCACCAGGGTCAGCAGCAACACCGCCACCACATCCTGGAACAACAGCACGGCGATGGCATTCTGTCCGTGTGTGCTGAAAATCTCGCCGAGACTGCCCAGCTCCTTGCTGACGATGGCGGTGGACGACAGCGACAGGCCGGCACCGAGTAACAGCGCCGGCGTGGTCGCCATGCCGAGCAACATCAAAATAGCCCCGAGCAATAGCCCGGTACTCAACACTTGCAGGCTGCCCAGCCCAAACACCACCCGACGCAGGGCGAGCATTTTCGACAGCGAAAACTCCAGCCCGAGGGAGAACAGCAAGAACACCACCCCCAGTTCGGCGAGGTACGGCAGCGCTTCGCTTTCATTGATCCAGTTGAACGCCGTCGGCCCCACCATCAGGCCCACGCACAGGTAGCCCAGCACGGGCGGCAAGCGCAGGCGCTGGAACAGGGCGATGACCACCAGGGAGGAGGTGAGGATGATCAACAGATTGGCGAACACAAAAACTCCGGTGATGGACGCTGGCTACTCAAGCGTAGAAGCAATCGAGCCGTGAGCATCGCGCAAAAGGCATTGAAGGCGACTGATGTGCATCAGGGTGTGCCACGATCCATTGCCGTTCATGGGTCGCAGGGCATAGGATTCAATGGCTCGACGGCTTTCCGGGGTCGACCTAGAATAACCACTTAATTTATCGGTTGAGCGCTCATGCTTCCTGAATGTCAGCTGTTCGGCACCTTGGGGTGCCATCTCTGTGAAGTGGCTGAAGCCATGATGATGGAATTTGTCGAGCGTGGTCTGCTGGTGGAACTGGTGGATATCGCGGAGGACGAAATGTGGTTCGAGGCTTACAGTCTGCGTATTCCGGTATTACGACGGGTCGATACCGGCGCTGAACTGGACTGGCCGTTCTCCTCCGAACAAGTGGTCGCCTTCCTGCGGTAAGTGATTTAGCGACGACATTGTTCCCGCCTGTCGAACTTTTGTGACTGATCCCTTGGCTTAACAGGTCGTGTTCGGATACTGTATGCGCATACAGTTATTCGCCATGCTTGCCTTGCTGCTTCTGGTTTTTGGATTCGGCAGGCAGTCCGGGCGTAAGAGGGATGAATCGTGGTCAATGTCGAACAATTGAAAAACAGCGTGAACCGAATGTCCGCGGACGTGGTGCGCGAGGCGGTCCATGAATTGCGTCTGGATGGCTTGGTGACAGAGGGAAAAACCCCTTTCAACAAGCTGCATTTCAATACCTGTTTCGCCGAAATCGAAGCCTTGTTCCAACGAGCGGGCTATCACCGTCAGCTGGATGTCGTGGGTTATCAGGGCTTGTTGTACGCGCTTTATGACCCGAGCCGCTGGGAAGCGGTCGATGTGCTGCGCTGGCTCAAGGAATTCACCGACGCGGCCGCTCGCGCGCAGATACCGGCCTGAGGATTCTCTGCTAGGTTCATTCCGGCCACTGTTGGATAATGCCGCCCTGTATTGAGGGTTAGAGCTTTCGTATGTCCACTTCATCTTTTTCTGCCGCACACAACCAGGCCAGCACGCTGTACTTGCCGCCGGGTTCGTGGCAGACCGTGCTCGATTGTCTGTCTGAACACTTCAGCGCCATCGGTCGCGAACAATGGCTGGACAGGATTGCACGCGGTCGTGTCCTCGACGGTCACGGCCAGCCGATCGCCCTCGATCTGCCTTACAAGGAAGGTTTGCGGATTCACTATTTTCGCGAAGTGCCGGACGAAAAGCCGATCCCGGTGGTCGAGACGATTCTTTACGCGGACGAGCATCTGGTCGTTGCCGACAAGCCGCATTTTCTGCCCGTGACGCCGGCGGGCGAATACGTTGAGCAGACCCTGCTGAGGCGACTGATCCGTCGACTGGATAACCCGCATCTGGTGCCGTTGCACCGCATTGACCGGCATACGGCTGGGCTGGTGCTGTTTTCCGCCAACCCCCAGAGCCGTTCGGCGTATCAGTCGCTGTTTCCGACACGGCAAATCGAAAAGCGCTACGAGGCGATTGCCCGGGCGTTGCCTGAACTGTCTTTTCCACTGGTTCACAAGAGCCGGCTCATCGATGGCGAACCGTTCTTCCGCATGCAGGAAGGGCCGGGCGCCAGTAACACCGAGACGGCCGTCGAGGTCAAAGAGAAGAACGGTGATCTCTGGCGTTATGGGCTTTACCCGGTGACCGGCAAGAAACATCAGTTGCGGGTGCACATGACCGCCTTGGGCGCGAGTATTTGCAACGACCCGTTTTATCCGCAGGTGCTCAAGGATGTTGAGGATGACTATGCCAATCCTTTGAAGCTGCTCGCTCAGGGGTTGCGCTTCGTGGATCCGGTCACCGGTCAGGAAAGAGCATTCGAAAGCACCATCACCCTTCAGTGGTAATCACCAAGGTTCAGCGAACTGGCTGTTCTTCAACCACGAAAAAGCCCGCATAAAGCGGGCTTTTCTGTATCGGGTTGTCGCCCTAAAGATTACAACTCTTTAACGGTACGAACCTGATCCTTGTTGATGCGGGTTTGTTTGCCATCCAGCTGTTCGAACTCGTAGAAACCCGATTCGTCATCGTATTTTGGTGCGTCGACAGCCTGGATTTCTCGACCGTCATTCAAGGTAATCACTGTTGGCGATGCGCAACCGGCGAGGGTAGCAAGGCCCAGTGCGAGCATGAAAGTGGCGAGGGTCCGTTGAGTCATGAGTGTGTCTCCGAGTGAATTCTTTTGGTTACTGAGCTTGAGACGTGTACGACGCGCGCAAGTTCCTTCTCGTGTCAGTCTGACACAGTATGGTGTGCACTTAACAGTTCCGGCGTATTGAGATTGGCCAAGCGAGGGTCGTTGTCAGGACAGTGTAGTGCGGTCGCGCCGAGTTTGCGCATGAGGCGCCCCGGGCTGCGTTCACCCTCGTGCCAGGCGCTTTCAAAAGCAGCTGAGAGTGCTACGGGAATCACGCACAACAAGGGCTCCCAGTGTTCTCCATGGCGCAGCATCAACGGTTTGTCCGGGTGCTGGCTGGCGGTTTCGCGCATGCTTTGCAGCAATGCGGCATCGATACGCGGAACGTCACAGGGCAAGACCATCAGATGCGCATGGCGAGCCGCTTTCAGGCCGGCGCGAATACCGGCCAGAGGCCCCGGAAAGTCGCCTTCGTCGTCATGGACCAACTGATCGGCATAGGGCGCATACTTTTCCGGGTTTCTATTGCAGGAGATGATCAGGTCATCGCTCAGCGCGCGGGTCTTGCGGTACAGGTGCGCAATCAGTGGCTCGCCGTGCCATTCCAGCAGCCCTTTGTCCTGGCCCCCCATGCGTTGGCCGCGACCACCTGCCAGGAGCAGAATGGAGCAGGGCGACAACGGTGTATTCGAGGTCATGGCAAGTCTCCATGGGGGCGGTGAAAAAAGGGGGCGCTGTGATATAACACCGGGCTGTTTCTCCTACAACTGGACGAGCCTATGAAAGCCAAGGCTGATGTACCTTTCGCGCCGCTCAATATCGCGGTGCTGACGGTCAGCGACACCCGTACCCTGGAAACCGATACCTCGGGCCAGGTCTTCGTCGACCGCTTGAGCGCTGCCGGGCATAACCTGGCCGAACGGGTGCTGCTCAAAGATGACCTGTACAAAATTCGTGCGCAAGTCGCCAACTGGATCGCCGACGATGTGGTGCAGGTCGTGCTGATCACTGGCGGTACCGGTTTCACGGGGCGCGACAGCACGCCGGAAGCGGTCAGCTGCCTGCTGGACAAGCAGGTTGATGGTTTTGGTGAACTGTTCCGGCAGATATCGGTAGCCGATATCGGCACCTCTACCGTTCAGTCCCGCGCCTTGGCCGGTCTGGCCAATGGCACGCTGGTGTGCTGCTTGCCGGGTTCGACCAATGCGGTACTCACCGGGTGGGACGGGATTCTCGCCGAACAGTTGGACTCACGGCACCGCCCATGCAATTTCGTTGCTCATCTTAAACAGGCGGCACCCTGTGAATCTCGTGGGTAAGCCAGGCAAGACCGGCAGCCTGATGGCTGTCGAGGTTGCACTGGCCCGCTTGCTCGAAATGGCCGAAGCCTCACCGATTCGTGAGCGTGAACGCTTGCCGCTGGCTCAGGTTCAGGGCCGCGTATTGGCCGACGATCTGATCTCGACACTCGATCTGCCGCCCTGGCCCAACAGTGCCATGGACGGTTATGCCCTGCGCATGGCCGACTGGACGGGAGAACCCATGGTCGTCAGCCAGAAGGTGTTCGCGGGTCAGGCTCCCGAACCCTTGAAGCCAGGCACCTGCGCACGAATCTTCACCGGTGCACCTGTTCCGCAAGGAGCAGACTGCGTCGAGATGCAGGAAAACGCCGAAGTCCAGCCGGACGAGCGAGTGCGTTTTACCGAAACCATGATCCCGGGACAAAACATCCGCCCCCAAGGCCAGGAAACCACTGTCGGTGAATTGATCCTGCCGGCAGGCACGCGCCTGGGGTCGATCGAACAGGGGCTGGCGGCATCACTGGGATGCGCTGAGCTGGAGGTGATTCGCAAGGTTCGTGTTGCGGTTCTGTCGACCGGGGATGAGTTGGTTGAACCGGGTCAGGCCCTGGGGCCGGGACAGATCTATAACAGTAATCGAGTATTGCTCTGCAGCTGGTTACAGCGCATGGGGTGTGAGGTCATCGATGCCGGCATCCTTGCGGATAACCTGGCGACGACGCGTGCCCGCCTGGGGGAATTGAAGGATGTCGACCTTATCCTCTCGACCGGTGGCGTATCGGTGGGCGAGGCCGACTTCCTGGGCATCGCCCTGCGGGAAGAGGGTGAGTTGGCGTTGTGGAAGCTCGCCATCAAACCGGGCAAGCCGCTGACCTTTGGGCATTTTCGCGGCGTCCCTGTCATTGGTTTGCCTGGCAACCCGGCATCGACCTTGGTGACCTTCGCCTTGTTGGCAAGGCCTTATCTGCTGCGCCGTCAGGGCGTTAAAGAAGTCGAGCCGCTGAAGTTTCAGGTGCCAGCAGGGTTCGTCTGGCCAAAAGCAGGCAACCGGCGTGAGTACCTGCGTGGACGCCTGGAGAACGGCCGGGCAATCATCTACAAAAACCAGAGTTCCGGTGTGTTGCGCAGCGCCGCCTGGGCCGATGGCCTGGTCGAAGTGCTGGAAGAGCGAACGCTGGTCGAAGGTGACAGTGTCAGCTTCATTCCGCTGAGCGAACTCCTGAACTGATCCGCTCCGCAGGCATGTCACGAACACCCGGTTGATCGGACCGGGTGTGCGTTCATGGCTGACCCTTACTGAGCCAGGAGTGTCACGACCTGATCGAAACGGCTGTTGGCAATCCAGGCCAGAAGCCCGAGGACGACGGCTGTTCCGCCAGCAGAATAGGCCAGTCGGTGTTTGATGGATTTGACGTCACCACGGACTTCATCCATGTCTCTTCGGATATATTCGAGGTGTGTCTCCAACTCAACGACGCGAGGTTCCATATTCACTTCTCCAGTGGGTTTTGCGCTGTCTTTGAATGCCGTTTGATGATGGGTGCGATTTGCTGCGAATGGTGCGACCGGAATGATCGGCGACCTGATGTCATGGCTTTGCATGGCACGTCCCTGTGTATTTGCTGCTGATGACTGATAACCGTAGACACAAGGTGTACCAATCATACTTCTCGGTCAATTGAGCCGATTCCTCACGTTATGTAGGAAAAATCCCAACTTCCTAGGACTCCACACGGCTCGACTTCAAATAATTGAATTTCGTGCGACTTTTTTGGGGCGTAGCGGGGTCAACATCTTGCATACGGAATTCAATCATGGGAGTAACCACAATGAGCGAACGCAAGGCGCTGTTGATTCTGCATGGCAAGCAGGCGCTCAACGAGGCGGTTCGTGCGGCCGTCGAGGGCAAGCGCGAACAGGGCTGGGAGCTGGCCGTGCGCCTGACCTGGGAGGCTGGCGACGCACAACGCCTGGTGGATGAAGCGCTGGCGGCGGGCTATCAGCACATCATCGCTGGTGGCGGTGATGGCACCTTGCGTGACATTGCCGAAGCCATGGCGCCGCATTCGAACCAGGCCAGCCTGGTGCTGATGCCGTTGGGGACCGCCAACGATTTTGCGCGCGCCGCCGGCGTACCTCTGGAACCCGACCAAGCGCTGGACCTTCTCGACACGGCGCCGAGCGCCATTGACTTGGGTGAGGTCGGTGGGCAGGTGTTTTTGAACATGGCCACGGGCGGTTTTGGCAGCCAGGTCACGGCAAACACCTCGGAAGACTTGAAAAAAGTCCTCGGGGGCGCGGCTTACCTGTTTACCGGTTTAACCCGCTTCAGCGAGTTGCATGCGGCCTATGGCGAGTTGCAGGGACCGGATTTTCAGTGGAGCGGCGATCTGCTGGCGTTAGGCATCGGTAACGGGCGGCAGGCGGGTGGTGGTCATGTGCTGTGCCCAGAGGCACTGGCGGATGATGGCCTGCTGGATATCAGCATTTTGCCTGCGCCGCAGGAGGTGGTCAGTACCTTGAAAACCCTGCTGGCCGATGGTTTCGGTATCGACAACATGTTCGTGCGCGCACGTTTGCCATGGGTCGAGATCAAGGTCGCGGAAGGCCTTTACATCAACCTTGATGGCGAACCCTTGGAAGGTGACAGCTTGCGTTTCTCGGCGCGTCCGGCGGCACTGCGCGTGCATTTGCCCGAGAACTCGCCCCTGTTGAGCACGTCTGGAACGGTTAGTCGTCCAGGCTGATGATCTGCTCGCGAACGGCGAACAGCACCAGGCCTGCCACGTCGAAGATCTGCAAGCGTTTCATGATCTGCGAGCGATGGGTTTCGACCGTCTTGATGCTCAGGCCCAGGCCGTTGGCGATTTCCCGGGTGGATTTACCACGAACAATCAGCCGCAGGATTTCCAGCTGACGTGCCGTCAGGTTATGCGATAGGGCCGGTTCCGCCTGGTTTTTCTGGTTGCGAGTCAGTGCCTGGGTGATGACAGTGTGAGCGATGGCCGGGCTCAAGTAGCGTTCGTTGTTACGCAGGGCTTCCAGGGCGTGTTCGAGTTCGGTGGCCGTGGTGTCCTTGAGCAGGTAACCGTGGGCGCCGGACTCCAGTGCCTGCATGATGAGCGCCGGGTCGGTGTGCATCGACAGGATCAGCACCTTGCTCTGCGGGCGTACGCGCTTGAGCCGCTGTAATGCCTCAAGGCCGCCGGTTTCCTTCATGGAAATATCCAGCAGCACGATGTCCGGTGACAACTGTTCGACCATTTCGAGCAGCTGCGAGCCATCATTGGCCTCGCCGATTACCGCGTAGCCGGGAATATCCAGTACCAGAGCGCGCACGCCAGCCCTGATAAGCGAGTGGTCATCCACCAGAAGTAAGTTACAAGTCAATGCATAACCTTATTCGAACTGGCCCGTTCGAGCGCACGCGGCGCCCAAGGGAAGAGAGCTTCGATTTGAGTGCCTTTACCAGGCTCGCTGGTCACTATCAGTGTGCCGCCCAACTGATCGATCCGTTCCGACATCCCGGCCATTCCGCGTTGCCCCTCGCGACCCGGATCTGTGGCCGGGGCGAAACCCAGGCCATCGTCGCTGATCAACAATGACAGGCCTTGTGGCAGTCGTTGCAGGCGAACCAACAGATTTTTCGCTTCGGCATGGCGCAGTATATTGGTGACCGCTTCCTGGGTAATTCGAAAGGCGGCTACTGCCATTTCCTCGGATAGACCGGTCAAGCGCTGATGGCATTCCAGGCTCCAGTGCATCGAGGTATTGGCCAGGGTCTTGAGAAGGTGCGCACGGAGGCTGGCTTCCAGTCCGAGACTGGCCAGTTGCCGGGGATTGAGAATGGCCGAGACGTCACGAACTTTGACCAGGGTTTCTTCCAGCGTGTCACAGAGCACCGAACACTGCGCCTGAAGTTCTTCGGGCATTCGGCGTTTAAGCCAGTCACTTTGAAGTTTGGCCGCGGTCAGCAACTGGCCTATGTCGTCATGCAATTCCCGACTGAGACGGTGGCGTTCATTTTCCTGAACCTCCAACAGCCGGTCGGCCAGCTCTTGAGGTTGAAACTTGATCGATTTGCGCGAGAGCCGATGCTGTACCCAGACACACGTCAGCGCCGCTATGTTGATGACCAGCAGACTCAGCGGCAGGCGCGCGGACAGGCTGTATACCAGAAGGCTACCCAGCGCCGAGCAGAAACACAGCGACAGCGTGAACCGGCGCGCGCTGAGTCGCGAGGGTGGCCATTGAATGAGTGACTTGAGGCTGGCGTACATAGCGGATGGAGCCAATGGATGTTCGCTGCGGGAAAACCGGTCATCGTCGATGATGGGTTTCGGTCTGGAGTTACTCTGCCATTAATTGACGTCAACTAATGGGCGGCATAGTACCACTTAACATACCGTTGGTCGCGTTTGGGTTATATGTCTACAGAGTCAGGAAACGAGTGTTTCTGGAGGGTGTTTCCACAATGGAAAAGTGTTGCGGCGGGAATAGTTTATTTAGTGCGAGTTGTCGTAAACGGGTATCGGGATATTCAAATACGACATAACCGTGCACAAGTTGTGGCGCCGGTCATGGCAGCAGGACTTGCCAGCGTTGTGATGAATTTACGCTTGATGCCCTGAATAGGAAACGAGCGTGAACGGCCTGGAATTAGCCGGTGGCTGATAGTGTCTTTGTCCGACCTGAAAGGCAAAGGCTTCGATCAGGGAGGCCTGTTCACTGTCGTCGAGACTGAGTTGGCCGGTGTTCTGGTCGATGAGTTCGAGTTGCCAGGCGATCAGTGTCAGGCAGTCTTTCAGTGCGCCAAGGGCTTGATCGTGCAGGTCCATGTGGTTCTGGGCATGGTTCAGCAAGCCGTGAATATGCAGCGAAAACTCCGAAACCGCCGCCAGTGCGAGGGCATCAGCCTTGCTGGCCAGTTTGAGGAGGGTGCTGAGCATGCAGTCGATGGCGTCCTTGTCATTGCTGATCAATTGCAAATGACTCAGGCATTCCTCGGTTTTGGCCAGGAGTGTTTCAGCCTCTGCGAGAAACTCCGGGAGTCGCTGGGCCCACTCTTTACGGTCGTTCGGCATGTTTATCTCCACAACGTCATGTCAAATGAGGGAATGCCGTGTGCGACGACGAGGACGAGGGAACTCGAGAGGGTGGCTGGCCACTTTCCTGCGATCGCACACAAAAGCCTGACTCCGTTCATGCAATGAGAATGGCGTCACATTAATGGCTATTGGATATTGCGAATATCAGGTCGGGCCTGATTGTTACTAGGGGAATCCCTTACACATGGGAACCAAACGAACGAACCGTGGTCGCGTCGCCGGCAATGAAGCAGATGAAATCACAGGGGCCAGTAAAGCATGATGTTAATGTGACATCAATGCTTGGGCGTGGCATTTTGTCGGAGGGTCAAGGTCCGGCAATAACAGCCGATAACCTTTTTTAGTGAATTCATCAGAACAAGACCAGGAGTCCTAGATGGCCGGCATTCTCGACACGGTAGACCAACGCACGCAACTGGTGGGTGAGAATCGCCTGGAAATTCTCATGTTTCGACTGGCCGGGCGGCAATTGTTCGCGATCAACGTCTTCAAGGTGCAGGAAGTACTGCAACTGCCGAAACTGACCCTGATGCCCCAGCGCCATCCTTTTGTCTGCGGCGTGGTCAACTTGCGTGGCCAGACTCTGCCGGTGATCGACCTGTCCCAGGCCATCGGCATGCGTCCGCTGGTACCAAGCCCGACCAGCACGATCATCGTCACCGAGTACAACCGTTCGGTGCAGGCGTTCCTGGTCGGTGGTGTGGACCGTATCGTCAACATGAACTGGGAAGCCATCCTGCCACCGCCGACCAGCGCCGGTCGTCAGCATTACCTGACCGCCATCAGCAAGGTCGACGATCAGTTGGTGGAAATCATCGACGTTGAAAAAGTCCTGGCCGAAATCGTCCCGTACAACGCCAAGGTCTCCCGCGAAAAACTTGACGATCCAGTGCTGGAACGTGCCCGCGGCCGTGAAGTGCTGCTGGTGGATGACTCGAACGTGGCCTTGTCGCAATTGCGCGACACCCTGGGGCAACTGGGCGTGAAGATGCACATTGCCAGCGATGGCCTGAAGGCGTTGAACATGCTCAAGGCCTGGGCGGATACCGGCGTTTCCATGACCGACAAATTGTTGATGGTCTTCACCGACGCGGAAATGCCGGAGATGGACGGCTACCGTCTCACCACCGAAATCCGTAACGACCCGCGCCTGCGGGGTCTTTACGTGGTGCTGCACACGTCGTTGTCCGGCAGCTTCAACGACTCGATGGTGAAGAAGGTCGGCTGCGACAACTTCCTCTCCAAGTTCCAGCCGGACAAACTTGTCGACGTGGTGCGCCAGCGCCTGATGCTCGACGCAGTGCCGGCCTGATGTCGACCCGGATTGCTCAACCTGTGGGCGGTGTCCGGTCCTCAGGCTTTGATTCGGCGATCAAGCTCGTATAGGGTGGCGTTTTGTCCACCAGGGAGCTGGCCATGCTGCGTCTGAGCGCGCTTTATCGTTATCCGTTGAAATCCGGCAAGGGCGAGAGCCTGCAACAGGTCAGCCTCGATAAGCTCGGCCTGGACGGTGATCGACGCTGGATGCTAGTGGATGAGGCCAGCGGTCGCTTCATGACGCAGCGCACGGTAGGGCAAATGAGTCAGCTCTCGGCGCTGTGGAATGCCGATGGCGGCTTGACCCTCAGTGCCCCCGGCCACCCAGCGATCAATGTCGCCTTGCCCACAGGCGATGCCGAGTTGCGTGGCGTCACCATTTTCCGCGACACCTTGCGCGTACCCGATGCCGGCGACGCGGCGGCAGCCTGGGTCAGTGAATTCATTGGCAAGCCGACACGGCTGGTGCAAGTGCCACTGGATCGTGCGCGTACCACTGAGGCGGGTTATGGCAAGGACGACGATCAAGTGGCTTTCGCCGATGGCTTTCCGTTGTTGTTGATCGGCCAGGCGTCTCTGGAAGACCTGTCGCAGAAAGTAGGACGCCCGCTGGAAATGCTGCGCTTTCGACCGAACCTGGTGATCGAGGGCTGTGAAGCCTTTGCCGAAGATGGCTGGAAGCGCATCCGCATCGGTGATGTCGAGTTCCGTGTGGTCAAGTCGTGTTCTCGCTGCATTCTGACCACGATCGACCCGCAAACCGGCGAACGCAGTCAGGATCGTGAACCGCTAGCGACCTTGCAGAAATACCGTACCGAGGCCGATGGCGCCATGTTCGGCCAGAATCTGGTCAACGACAGCAATGGTCGACTTGAAGTCGGCCTGCCGGTGACCATCCTCGAGTAACAGCATTGAAACGAAAAATGCCCGTGTCCATAGACACGGGCATTTTTTTGTCGCTGTGAACACCCAGGGTTTTAGCCGCGGTATTCGCACAGATAAGCAGTGTCGACGGCCACTTTCAGCTGGAATTTGCTGTTGGCGGGCACGTTGAACTGGCTGCCGGCGGCGAAGGTTTCCCAGTCGGTGCTGTCCGGCAGTTTGACGGTCAGGGCGCCGGTTACTACGTGCATGATTTCACGCTGGCTGGTACCGAATTCGTATTCGCCCGGTGCCATGACGCCGATGGTCGCCGGACCTTCCGCGGTGCCAAAGGCGATCGACTTGACGGTGCCGTCGAAGTACTCGTTGACTTTAAACATGGGCGATTCCTCGAAAAGGGCTTAAAAGGGCCGGCCAGTATGCACAAGGGGCCCCGCGTCGTCACCTCTCCAGAGGGGGGAAAATCTGCGGCAACAGTCGCGCCGTGTTACGTGCATCTTCCAGCGCCCGGTGTTGCTGCCCCGTGAATTGCAGGCCGGCCAGTTGCAGTGCGCCGTTGAGCCCCAATGGTCGCTCCAGCCGACGAGCCTTGGCAAAGCGCTGCTTGAGGTTAATGTGCGGCACCCGGCCAAGGGCGCTGTCGATCTGCAAGTGCTGCCATTCCTGAAGCAGTTGCTTGCGATCGTAATCGCCCCAACTGACCCAACCTTCCATATGCGAAAGATGCTGCCCGAGCCAGAGCTCGAATGACGGCCAGACCTCGCTCAGCGTCTGGGCCGCATCGACGTCGGCCTGAGTGATGTGCGTCAGTTGCCGGCAAAACGGCGTCAGCAGCGGCCGCCGCAATGGCCGCACGAAGCACTTGAAGTGATCCACTTCACGCCCTTTGCGATCCACCAGGGAGGCGCCGATTTCGATGATTTCCATTTCCGTTACTGGCCAACCACCCTCATCGGTGGTGGCTTCCAGATCAATGACCAACCAGTGAGGCATCGCAGGGTTCCTGGTATCCGCGTCCTGATAGGGCTTGAGCGTAGCCAAACCCGGCGGATCCGCCTAGCGGCTTATTCGACCTCAAGCAAAATCTGCCGATTTTTCACCTGGTCGCCGACCTTGACTTGCAGGCGTTTGAGCACACCGTCGATGCCCGACTTCAGCGGATGCTCCATTTTCATGGCCTCCAGCACCACCAACAGCTGACCTTTACTAACGCTGCTGCCCTCACTGACCAATACGTCGACGATCGCGCCGTCCATCGGTGCCTTGAGGGTGCCGGAGCTGATGCTGGCCTGACCGCTGACCAAGGCCTGCGTCCGGTCCACCAGCCGCATGCTGCCGGGGCGGGTGAATAGCCAGAGTTGCCCGGTCTGGAGACAATAAGCGTGGCGTTGACGGATGCCATCGATTTCCACAGTGGCCCAGCGTCCATCGCACTGGATGACCTTCAGTTCAAGGGCCCGGTCGGCAACTTGAATCCGATACGGTTCGCCGGGCACGGCGTTCAATGCCACCGGCCAATCCTGGTCCTCCAGGCCGATGCGATAGTGCAGCGGCACGCTGGCGTTGTTGCGCCAACCGGCCAGGGGCGCGCGATGAACCTGAGCCGAAGCCTGATAGAACAGTGCTGCGGCGATGGCCAACGCTTCGGCGCTCGGGTCCTGGGCATGCAGGCAAGGATGCTCGGCGAAACAGGTCGGGATAAACCCGGTGCTGAACTCGCCACTGATGAACTTTGGGTGCTGCAGCAGGCTGGCGAGCAAGCGCTGATTGCTCTGAACGCCCAGCAACACGCTGTCTTGCACCGCCCGCAGCAACTTGCGCCGGGCTTCTTCGCGAGTGGCGCCGTGGGCGATGATCTTGCCCAGCATCGGGTCATAAAACGGGCTGACGTTCTGGCCTTCGATCAGGCCATGGTCGATCCGTACGCCGCTCTGAAGCGCGGGTTCCCAGGCTGCGATGAGTCCGGTCTGCGGTAGAAAACCTTGTGCCGGGTCTTCGGCATACAAACGCACCTCCATGGCATGGCCGTTGAGCTGAACTTGCTCCTGACGCAGGGGCAGCGGCAGGCCTTCGGCGACGTGTAACTGCCAGGCCACAAGATCGAGGCCGGTGATCAGTTCGGTCACGGGGTGTTCCACTTGCAGTCGGGTGTTCATCTCCAGAAAGTAAAATTGCCCGTGCGCATCCAGCAGGAACTCCACGGTGCCCGCGCCAACGTAATTCACCGCACGCCCCGCCTTGAGCGCCGCTTCGCCCATGGCCTGGCGCAGTTCGGCGGTCATCACCGGGCAGGGCGCTTCTTCGATGACTTTCTGATGGCGGCGCTGGATGGAGCAGTCGCGTTCGCCGAGGTAGATCAGGTTGCCTTGCTGGTCGCCGAACAGCTGGACTTCGACGTGTCGGGGATCGATCAGCGCCTGTTCGAGGATCAACTCGTCGCTGCCAAACCCGTGCAGCGCTTCGGAACGTGCGGTGCGAATCTGCGCCAGCAAATCACTGGCCTCCTGCACCAGACGCATGCCGCGCCCGCCACCGCCGGCACTGGCCTTGATCATCAGCGGATAGCCGATGCGCTCGGCTTCGCGGCTCAGGGTTGCGTCGTCCTGTTCGGCGCCTTGATAGCCTTTGATGCACGGTACACCGGCGGCGATCATGGCCATTTTCGACAGGCGTTTACTGCCCATCAGTTCGATGGCGTCGGGGCTGGGGCCGATGAAGGTAATGCCGGCGTGCTGGCAGGCGAGGGCGAAGCCGGCGTTTTCTGAGAGAAAGCCGTAGCCGGGGTGGATCGCGTCGGCACCGGTGCGCCGGGCCGCGTCGATGATGGCCGGGATGTTCAGGTAGGACTGCTGCACCGGGGCCGGGCCAATGTTCACGGCTTCGTCGGCCATGTGCACGTGCAGCGCATCGGCGTCGGCATCGCTGAAGACTGCGACGGTGCGATAGCCCAGGGCCTGGGCGGTGCGCTGGATGCGGCAGGCGATTTCACCGCGGTTGGCGATCAGGATTTTGCTGAGTCCGGGCATGGGGTGTTCCCTTGGTTTTTGCGGTGAAAGTGGTGGCCTCTTCGCGGGCAAGCCTCGCTCCTACAGGGCTTCGTGAACCTGTAGGAGCGAGGCTTGCCCGCGAAGCTCTTAAGGCGCCCACCCCGGTTTACGCTTCTGCACAAACGCCATCGTGCCTTCGACACCCTCGGCTCCGCTCACCGCTTCGCTGAACCATTCAGCCGCTTGATCCAGCAGCTCATCCGACGGCTGCCCGGCACTCGCGAGCAGGAGTTTTTTGGTCGCCGCATTCGCCCCCGGCGCGCAACACAGCACATGGGCCAGCACCTCATCGAGGCGTTCGGCCAAGGCTTGCGTGTCATGTTCGACAAAATGCACCAGCCCCATCCGCCGCGCCTGCGTGCCGTCGAAACGTGCGGCGGTCAGGGCCAGGCGGCGGGTTTGGGTCAGGCCGATGCGCTGGACCACGAACGGCGCGATTTGCGCCGGCAGCAACCCGAGGCTGGTTTCCGGCAAACCGAATTGCGCCTGATGATCGGCCAGCGCAACGTCACTGACGCAGGCCAGGCCGAATCCACCGCCCAACACCGCGCCTTGCAGCACCGTGATCACCACTTGCGGCGCGTGTTGCACCTCTTGCAGCAAGGCACCAAAGAGGCGGTTCAAGTCACGGTAGGCCGACGCCCCTTGAGCGCGAGCATTGGCCATGTCCTTGATGTCGCCGCCAGCGCTGAAATGCCCGCCTGCGCCGCCGATCACCAACGCACGAATTTCTCGGTCATCGTGCACCGCCGCCAGCACCGCGCGCAGTTCGGTGACCATCTGCAAGCTCATGGCATTGCGGCTTTCGGGGCGGTTGAGGGTGATGTGCAGGACGCCGTTGTGCGGTTCCAGCAGTAAGGTCTGGCAAACCGGCAGGCTGTTCATTTGTGTTTCCCCGGCAGAATGCCCATGAGTTTGCAGATGATCCCCAGCATGATTTCGTCGGCGCCACCGCCGATCGAGACCAGCCGCACATCGCGATACGCCCGGGCCACCGGGTTGTCCCACATGAAGCCCATGCCGCCCCAATATTGCAGGCAACTGTCGCTGACTTCCCGGCCCAAACGCCCGGCCTTGAGTTTGGCCATGGAAGCCAGGCGCGTGACGTCCTGGCCTTTGATGTACTGCTCGGTGGCTTGATAGACCAGCGCCCGCAGGCATTCGATTTCGGTTTGCAGTTCGGCCAGGCGGAAGTGAATGACCTGATTGTCGATCAGTGCGTTGCCGAAGGTTTTGCGCTCCTTGCAATACTCGATGGTGCTGTCGACGCAGTACTCCAGCCCTTTGATCATGTTCGCCGCGCCGAACAGGCGTTCTTCCTGGAACTGCAACATCTGCATCATGAACCCCGCGCCTTCATGGCCGATGCGGTTTCGCTGTGGCACGCGCACGTTGTCGAAAAACACCTGGGCGGTTTCCGAACTGCGCATGCCGAGCTTGTCCAGGTGCGAACTGAGGCTGATGCCTGGCGTGTCCATCGGCACCATGATCAGCGACTTGTTGACGTGCGGTTTGTCATCCGAGGTGTTGGCCAGCAGGCAGATGAAATCGGCGCTCGGCGAATTGGTGATCCACATCTTGCTGCCGTTGATCACGTAGTCGTCGCCGTCCTTGCGCGCAGTGGTTTTCAACCCCGCCACGTCGGAGCCTGCGCCGACCTCGGAAACCCCGATGCAACCGACCTGTTCGCCAGTGATCGCCGGACGCAGGAATTCTTCGCGCAATTCATCGGAGCCGAAGCGGGCCAGCGCCGGGGTGCACATGTCGGTCTGCACACCGATGGACATCGGAATGCCGCCACAGTGAATGGTGCCGAACTCTTCGGCAGCCACGATCGAATAGCTGTAATCGAGCCCCATGCCACCGAATTTTTCCGGTTTGGAAATCCCCAGCAGGCCGAGGTCGCCGGCCTTGCGGAAGATCTCGTGGATCGGAAAGCGTCCGGCTTTTTCCCATTCCTCGACGTGCGGATTGATCTCGTGCTCGACGAACTGGCGGACGGTGCGACGCAGTGCTTCGTGTTCCTGGGTGAAGATCATTTTTATTGTTCTCCTTTGATCCATGATCGTTCCCACGCTCTGCGTGGTAACGCCTCTATGGACGCTCTGCGTCCGCTTTTGGAACGCAGAGCGTCCCGGGCTGCATTCCCACGCGGAGCGTGGGAACGATCAAAATCTCGCGATACCGAAGCTGTTGGCTTGCAACGGCCGCACCTCGGCCTCGTGACAAATATCCAGCAAGTACCCGAGCAGCGTCCGGGTATCGCGAGGATCAATCAGCCCGTCGTCCCACAGATTGGCGCTGCCATACAGCGCGGTGGACTGGCTGTCGAGTTTCTGCGCGGTAACCTGCTCCAGCATGTCGAGCATCTTCGGGTCAGGCACCAGGCCGTCCTTGGCCTGTTTGGCCTCGGTGACAATTCGCAGCACCTTGCCGGCCTGGGCGCCCCCCATCACCGCGGTGCGGCTATTGGGCCAGGCGAAGATGAAGCGCGGGTCGAGGCCGCGCCCACACATGGCGTAGTTGCCAGCGCCGTAGGAACCGCCGACGACGAGGGTCAGTTTCGGCACCCGAGCATTGGCCACTGCCTGAATCATCTTCGCGCCGTGCTTGATCACGCCGTGTTGTTCCGACTCGGTGCCGACCATGAACCCGGTGGTGTTGTGGAAAAACAGCAGCGGCGTCTGGCTCTGGTCGCACAGTTGAATGAACTGCGCAGCCTTGCTCGCACCCTTGGGCGTGATCGGACCGTTGTTGCCGATAAACCCACAGGCGCGGCCCTGAATCTGCAAGTGGCCGCAGATGGTTTGCTGATCGAACTCGCTTTTGAATTCGAGGAAGTTCGACGCGTCGGCGATCCGGGCGATGATCTCGCGCACGTCGTAGGGCTTTTTCGGGTCATCCGGGATCAGGCCCAGCAGTTCGTCGATGGGGTAGAGCGGTTCTTCGAATGGACGTTCGGGTAACCATTGCAGCTGATCGTTCCACCGCAGCAGGCTGACAATCTCGCGCACCAGACGCACGCCGTCGGCATCGTTTTCGGCCAGGTATTCGGCGGTGCCGGCGGTTTGCGCGTGCATCTCGGCACCGCCCAGTTCTTCGTCGGTAGCGACTTCTCCGGTCGCCGCCTTGAGCAGCGGCGGGCCGGCCAGAAACAGTTTGGCCTTGCCGCGCACCACTACCACGTAATCCGACAACCCCGGCTGATAAGCGCCGCCCGCCGTGGCCGAGCCGTGGACCACGGTGATTTGCGGCAACCCCATGGCCGACATCCGCGCCTGATTGGCAAAGCTGCGCGCGCCTTCGACGAAAATCTCCGCCGCGTAATTGAGGTTGGCACCTCCGCTTTCGGCGAGGGTGATCACCGGCAGTTTGTTCTCCATGGCAATCTGTTGCAGGCGCAGGGACTTTTTCAGGCCGCTGGGGGAAATGGTCCCGCCCTTGATGGCACTGTTGTTCGCCACCACCAGCACCCGAACGCCGGACACATAACCGATCCCGGCGATCAGCCCGCCACCGGCCGAGCTGCCGTCCTTGTCGTCGTGCAGCTTGTAGCCGGCCAGGCTCGCCAGTTCGAGGAACGGAGCGCCGGGGTCCAGCAGCAGATTGAGGCGTTCACGGGGCAGCAGTTGCCCGCGCTTGTCGAATTTTGGCTTGGCCTCGGCCGCTTTGTTCAGCAGGTTTTGCTCAAGCTGGCGGACCTGCTCGATGCCCACCAGCATCGCCGCGCGATTGCGGACGAACTGTTCGCAGAACGGGTCCACTTGCGACTGGATCACCGGCATGGCTTATTCCTTGTCCTTGAGCACATCCGGAAGGTAGGCTCGGTGGAAACCGTTGAATGACTCGCTGATCTGCGCTTTGTGGATCGGCCAGGCGCGCCCACCGAGGCTGGCGGCACCGTCGATGCGCAGGGTGCTGCCGCTGATAAAGGCCGCTGCCGGACTCAGCAGGAACACGATCGCCGCACTGACTTCCGATTCGGTGCCGATGCGCTTGAGCGGCACGTGTTCGCGCAAGGTTGGAATGACCGCTTTGAACGCGCCTTCATAAGTGTCCATGCCGCTCGACGCGATCCAGCCTGGCGCCACGGCATTGACCCGCACCCCGGCATAACCCCATTCGAACGCGGCGGTCTTGGTCAGGTTGTCCATGCCTGAGCGCGCCGCGCCCGAGTGCCCCATGCCGGGCATGCCGCCCCACATGTCGGCGAGCATATTGACGATGGCGCCGCCGTGCTTGCTCATGGACTGATTGAACACCTCACGGGCCATCAGGAAGCCGCCCATCAGGTTGGTGCGCAATACCGTTTCGAAGCCTTTTTGATTGATCGACGCCAGCGGTGACGGGTACTGCCCGCCAGCGTTGTTGACCAAGCCGTGAATCGGGCCGTGCTTGCGAATCAACTCGCTGACCACATGCTTGACCGCTTCTTCCTCGCGAATATCGCACGCCATCCAGTCAGCCTTGCCGCCATCTTCGGCGATCTCGGCGGCGACGCCTTTGAGCTTGTCGACCTTGCGCCCGAGCAGCAACACATGGGCGCCGAGGGCTGCGAGTTCGTGGGCGGTGCAACGACCGATGCCGCTGCCGCCACCGGTGACAATGATGGTTTGGCCTGCAAACAAATCGGCTTTGAAAATCGAATCGTAGGCCATGGCGACAGTCCTCTAATTGACCTGGTCGGCGATGCGCTGGGGCACCGGAATCTGGATTTCCAGCAGTTGCTGGGCGAAGGCTTTCCCTTGCGGATCGATCCGCAGGCTGGCCACGCCACCGCCTCCTAGGGCGTTTTCCAGCAGAAAATTAAGGCTGTGGGTGCCCGGCAAAAACCAACGCTCGACACGTCCGTGGATCGGGTCGAGGACATGGCTCATCCAGTCGACGATCACCTCCGGGGTCAACGCCTCGGCGATCCACGGCAGGTACTCGGGCTCGCGGGCCATGACCCCGATATTGCTGTGATTACCCTTGTCGCCGGAGCGCGCCACCGCGAGTTTGACCAGGGCCACGCTGGCGTCGGCCAGGCCGCTGGGCGTGGGTGGCTCGAACGGTATCGGCAAGTCGGCGCTGTCGAGCACATCGACGGCGGGCAGGGCACACGGGTGACGCTGGCCGTTGAGTTCAATGTCCAGCGTGCAGGTGCTTTTGTCGATGAGGAACGAGAACAGCCGGATCAGCGGATACACCGTCGGCCTTCCACCGACAATTCCGGTCAGCCCCGGCGCCATACCGGTGGCGGCCTGGGCGATTTCCCGGGAGAACACGATCAATGCCTGTTTGCTCGGATGGCGCACGGCGAGTTTGATCACCACTTCGCGGCTGTCCCGGCGTTGGCCGTGGGGCCCGTAAGTGGCCTCGCTGCCCAGTAGCTCTACGTTCACTTCGCTGTAGGGTGCCCAGCCGCGCTGGCTGAAAATCTCCGAGGTCTTGTTGATGATCGCTTCGCTGACGCGCCGGGCCTTGTCGACCGCATCGATGCCCGCGATCAGGCAACTGGCGGTGCAACGGAAACCGTCCGGGTAGGTTGCGCTGACCTTGTAGTGATCGGTCGGCGGCAAGCCTTTGGCGCCATGCACCTGGACCGCCTGTTTGCCTTGTTGCACCAGTTTGACCTGACTGAAGTCGCAGACCACGTCGGGCAGCAGATAGGCCTGCGGGTTGCCGATTTCATAGAGCATCTGCTCGCCCACCGTCAGCGGCGTGACCAGCCCGCCCGAGCCGTCGGGTTTGCTGACGATGAACTGGCTGTCGGCGCTGACTTCAACGATAGGGAAGCCGATGTGCTCGTAGTCGGGCACGTCGCGCCAATCGGTGAAGTTGCCGCCAGTGCACTGCGCGCCGCATTCGATGATGTGGCCGGCCAGCGCGGCTTGAGCGAGTTTGTCGTAGTCGTGCCACGACCAGCCGAACTCATGCACCAATGCGGCGCTGACCACCGCGCTGTCGACCACGCGCCCGGTGATGACAATGTCGGCGCCCAGGCGCAGCGCCTCGACGATGCCTGGCGCGCCGAGGTAGGCGTTGGTCGAGACGCACATCGGCGGCAGCGGTGCGCCACTGAACATCTCATGCAGGCCAAGGCGGCTCAGGTGTTTGAACTGCGGTTGCAGGTCATCACCCAGCAACACGGCAATCTTCAGTGCTACACCGGCCTTGTCGCAGGCTGCTTGCAAGGCGGCGGCGCAGGCCTGTGGATTGACCCCGCCGGCGTTGCTGATGACGCGGATTTTTTGTTCGGCGATGTGAGCGAGAAGGGGGCTGAGGACTTCGATGAAGTCGCTGGCGTAACCGGCCTGGGGATCTTTCATGCGCGCGCCGGCCATGATCGACATTGTGATTTCGGCCAGGTAATCGAACACCAGATAGTCCAGGCGGCCGCCTTCCACCAGTTGCGCAGCGGCGGTCGAGGTGTCGCCCCAGAAGGCGCTGGCGCATCCGATGCGAATTGTTTCAGGCACAGCCCTTTCCATAGCCACCTCCAACAGAAGTACATCGAGACTACCAAGCAAGCGCTTGGTTTGTAAACGACTAAACTATCTTCTACCCGAGCGCTTGCTTGGTCGCTCCGGCCAGCTTAAATTGCCCGCGCTACCCCGCAGTTTTAGCGGCGAGCGGCGCATTTGATTGATCGACTGTAGGAGAGAACGGGTGGACGAGCAAAAAGCCCTGAGGGTCATGCGCGAATTGGTCGACAACGGCCAATTGACCGACCCGGACAGCGCCCGCGGCAAACTGCTGCAAGTGGCGGCTCACCTGTTCCGCAACAAAGGTTATGAACGCACCACCGTGCGCGATCTGGCGGGCGCCGTGGGCATTCAGTCGGGCAGCATTTTTCATCACTTCAAAAGCAAGGACGAGATCCTGCGCGCGGTGATGGAGGAAACCGTTCGCTACAACACCGCGCTGATGCGCGCGGCCCTGGCAGAGTCCAGCAATGTGCGCGAGCGGGTGCTGGCGCTGATTCGCTGCGAATTGCAGTCGATCATGGGCGGTAGCGGCGAGGCCATGGCGGTGCTGGTGTATGAATGGCGGTCACTGTCCGAAGACGGGCAGGCGCAAGTGCTGGCGCTGCGTGACATTTATGAAGACCTCTGGCTGCAGGTACTGGGTGAGGCCAAGGACGCCGGTTTTATCCGCGGGGACGTGTTCATCACCCGCCGTTTTCTGACCGGCGCACTGTCCTGGACCACCACCTGGTTTCGCGCCGGCGGCAGCATGAGCCTCGATCAATTGGCCGAGGAAGCCTTGATTCTGGTGTTGGAAGAGAAACAATAGTGTGTATTCGCCAGCAGGAAACTGGCTAAGTGGGTGAAACCGCCTAGCTTGAATGCATTGATGCGTATTTTCTTGGGGAGTAGGTTTTGAAGTCTTCGCCAATTCGGACGGCCTCGCGGCTTTTGCTGGTGTCGCTTGCAGCGCTATGTGCCGTGTCATCCCAGGCTGCACAACAGGTGCGGATCGGTGCCGCACATTTCCCGCCTTACACCGTGCGCCCGGAAACCGGTGCCGACACCGGCCTGTTGCCGCAGTTGGTCGAGGCGCTCAATGCCTTGCAAAAGGACTATCAGTTTGTGCTGGTACCGACGTCCATTCCTCGACGCTTCGGTGACTTCAAGCAAGGGCGGGTGGACATGGCGATTTTCGAGAACCCGGACTGGGGCTGGAAGGATATCCCGCACACCAGCGTCGACATGGGCCTGGAAGACGCCGAAATTTTCGTCGCGCAACGCCAGCCCGATGGCCAACCGGTCCGTCAACAAACATATTTTGCCGACCTCGCCGGCAAGCGGCTGGCGCTGTTCAGCGGTTATCACTACGAGTTTGCGAACTTCAATGCCGATCCAAAATTCCTCGCGCAGAACTACAACGCCACGCTGACCTATTCCCATGACAGCAACCTGCTGATGGTGCTGCGCGGGCGTGCCGACGTTGCGTTGGTGACGCGCTCCTACCTGAGCGATTACCTGCTGCGCAACGAGAAAGTTGCCGGTCAATTGCTGGTGTCCCAGCGTATCGATCAGGTCTATCACCACTACGCCATTCTCCGGCCAGCCGCACCGATCAGTGGCGAGGCGCTCGGCAAGTTGCTGCAAGGGTTGCGCGACAATGGCCAGATGTTGAAGATTTTCGATCCCTACAAGATCGCCATTGTGCCCGTTCAGAACAACTGAAAATTGCGCCGCAGGTCGCGTCGTGGCCGACTTCGATTAAATTTCCCGCACTGGCTCACGTCACCTCGTTGAACTGACGACGATTACCGTGAGCCCGACCCATGCCCAATCTGAATGACCTGACTGCCCTGGCCCTGCCAACAGGGAACAGTCTTGTAGCTGATGAAACCGAAAACCGGCTGAGCCTGAGCCTGGAAGGGCAGCCGCTGATCCAGTTGCGCCTGACGCGCGGGTCAGAGTTGCAGGTGCAGGTCGAGGAACGCTTTGGTCGACCTGACAGTCAGGCACTTTGGGCGGCGTGTTATTGGCTGTTTGCCCGAGACCCGGCTCGTCAGCACCTGACCTGGCACTTCGATGAAACCCCTGCCGAAGCGTTGCTCAGCGGCTTGTTGGTCCGCACCGAAACCGACGGCCAGTATCGCTGCGAGCGCACGTTGTTCTGGCAGTTGCCCCAGCCGTGGCTGAGCGCACCACTGACATCAAATTATCCGCAGCAAATGGTCATCAGTGGTGGCAAGCGTCATCCGTTGCGCCCGATGAAACCGCGAGGTGAAGTGTATCGACGATTCGATGCGCGCCTCGGTGCTTGGATTTCCCTGCGCACGGTCGACATCGAGCATGACCTGGCGCGTTTCAATCGTTGGCAAAACAGCCCGCGGGTGGCGAGTTTCTGGCAGGAAGAGGGCAGTCTCGAACAGCATCGCGAGTACCTGGGCAAACTCGAAGCCGACCCGCACACCCTGACGCTGATCGGTTGTTTTGATGATCAGCCCTTCGCCTACTTCGAAGCGTACTGGGCCAAGGAAGATCGCATCGCGCCGTTCTACGATGCCGGCGATTACGACCGTGGCATCCACATGCTGGTGGGCGAAGAACATCACCGCGGCCCGCAAAAGGTAGCGGGCTGGTTATCGGCGCTGGTGCATTACCTGTTTCTCGCTGATCCGCGCACCCAGCGCGTTGTCGCCGAGCCTCGCGCCGATAACGCGAAGATGATCGGGCATATGCAGAACCAGCGTTTCCACTGCGAGAAAGAGTTCGACTTCCCGCACAAGCGCGCGGCGTTGATGGTGCTGGGGCGTGAGCGGTTTTTTGATCGGTGTGCGTTGGCGTGATGCTTGTGGCTCAAGGTCCGTTGCGGTCTTGAGTCCGCCTTCGCGAGCAATCCCGCTCCCACATTTGATCTGTGGTGTTCACACATTGTGAGTTCACAGGAGATCAAATGTGGGAGCGGGCTTGCTCGCGAACGGGGCGACGCAGATTTCAGAGTTCAACGACGGGCAAAGGTATCCGCACGACTGCCCGACACCTTGCGGCAATGCACCAGCGCATCGCGGATCATGAAGTTCACCAGGGTCGGCGAGACGCCGAGTTCCTTGGCGATGTCTTTCTGTGGCACGCCGTGCAGGCGGTACATCTCGAAGGCGTAGCGGGTGCGGCTGGGCAGCTCGGTCAGCGCGTCGGCGATGTGTTCCAGCGTCGAGAAGTTGATGTGCGAGGTTTCCGGCGAAGCCCCTTGAATCACCACGTTCAGGCCTTCCTCTTCAGGCCCCGAATACTTCTGTTCCAGTGCCTGTTTGCGGTAGTGATCGATTGCCAGGTTGCGCACGATCTGGAACAGGTAGCTGAGTTGAGCCTTGAACGAGGACGTGATCGCCGGTGCCGATTGCAACCGGAAGAATGCATCCTGCACCACGTCTTCGGCACGCGAGCGGCAGCCGGTAATGCGGGCTGCAATCTTGACCAGAATCAGTCGATTGTCGACGAAGGCCTGAAGTAGCGGTGAATCGCACCTGCTTGTGGACACTTGTTCCGTCATGGAAATCACCCTGCTGCCAATAGGTTAGTGGGACGCCCGAAAAGGCCGGTGCCGTCCTACACATCGAGCGACAAATTATGTTGAATGATAATGATTGTCAATTGAGAAAGAGAATTAATGCGCCGCAACGGTGCAGAGTGAGCACTGCGACACGCTGCCGCACCACGGCCCCGTTGGCGATCAAGCCCGCCGACTAATTATTTGCAGACGTCATCCGTTCTCATTGGTGAATGGTTGCGGGCAGCAGTCCCGTTGAACTACAGCATTCCCAATGCCTCGCGCGGTCGGCGAAGACCGCGTCCTGCATGCCCTTTAACAGGGCGTGACGTTAGAAAACCGATTCCAATTGCAAGCCGAATTCAGGCAGGAAACCTCATGACCGACGCGTTCGAACTCCCCAGCAATCTGGTCCAAGCCCTCCAGCGCCGCGCGGCCCTGACGCCGGACCGGGTGGCCTTGCGTTTTCTCGCCGAAACCCAGGATCAGGCTGTGGTGCTCAGTTATCGCGAACTCGATCAGCGAGCGCGAACGATTGCCGGCGCGTTGCAGGCCCAGGCTGCGTTTGGCGATCGCGCGGTGCTGCTGTTTCCCAGCGGCCCGGATTACGTCGCGGCGTTTTTTGGTTGCCTGTACGCCGGTGTGATCGCGGTGCCGGCCTATCCGCCGGAGTCGGCCCGTCGTCATCATCAGGAGCGTTTGCTGTCGATCATCAGCGATGCCGAACCACGTCTGCTGCTGACCAGCGCCGACCTGCGCGATGCGTTACTGCAAATCGAAGGCGCACCACCGTTGCTGTGTGTCGATACGCTCGACAGCACGTTTGCCAAACACTGGATCGCGCCGGACCTGCGCGACGATCACATCGCTTTCTTGCAATACACCTCCGGCTCGACCGCGCTGCCTAAAGGTGTGCAAGTCAGCCACGGCAACCTGGTGGCCAACGAACTGTTGATCCGCCACGGTTTCGGCATCGATCTGAACCCCGACGATGTGATCGTCAGCTGGCTGCCGCTGTACCACGACATGGGCCTGATTGGCGGTCTGTTGCAACCGATCTTCAGTGGCGTGCCGTGCGTATTGATGTCGCCAGCCTACTTCCTCGGCCGCCCGTTGCGTTGGCTGGAAGCGATCAGCGAGTACGGCGGCACCATCAGCGGCGGGCCGGATTTCGCCTATCGATTGTGCAGCGAGCGCGTCAGCGAATCAGCGCTGGAGCGCCTCGACCTTAGCGGCTGGCGCGTGGCGTATTCCGGGTCCGAACCGATTCGCCTCGACACCCTGGAACGCTTCGCCGAGAAGTTTGCGAGTTGCGGCTTCACGCCGGACAGTTTCATGGCGTCCTACGGTCTGGCCGAAGCCACGCTGTTCGTCGCTGGCAGCCCGCGTGGCCAAGGGATTGGCAACCTGCGCGTGGATGATCAGGCGCTGGCACAAAACCGTGCCGAGCCGGGCGAGGGCGCGGCGATCATGAGTTGCGGCATCAGCCAGCCAGATCACGCGGTGCTGATTGTCGATCCGATTACGCTCGACGAGTTGGCCGTCAATGCAGTCGGCGAAGTCTGGGCCGCCGGGCCGAGCATCGCCCATGGCTACTGGCGCAACCCCGAAGCCAGTGCCAAGACATTCGTGCAACACAACGGAAAAACCTGGCTGCGCACCGGCGATCTGGGCTTTATGCGCGACGGTGAATTGTTCATCACCGGGCGCCTGAAAGACCTGCTGATCGTTCGCGGTCACAACCTCTATCCGCAGGACATCGAGCAGACCATCGAACGCGAAGTGGAGGTCGTGCGTAAAGGTCGCGTCGCCGCGTTCGCCATGAATATCGACGGTGAGGAAGGCATCGGCATCGCCGCGGAAATCAGCCGCAGTGTGCAAAAAATCCTCCCGCCCGAGGCATTGATCAAAGCCATTCGCCAAGCCGTGGCCGAGGCGTATCAGCAAGCGCCAAGCGTGGTGGTGCTGCTCAATCCAGGTGCATTGCCGAAGACCTCCAGCGGCAAACTGCAACGCTCGGCGTGCCGCAATCGCCTGGCGGACGGCAGCCTCGACAGCTACGCGCTGTTCCCGTCGACGGTCAGCGAAAGCGCAGCAAACACCGAATCGGGCTCAGAGCTGCAAGCCTTGATCGGCCAGATCTGGTGCGAGCAGCTGAACGTCAAGCAAGTCAGCGCCGACGATCACTTCTTCCTGCTCGGCGGCAACTCCATCGCCGCGACTCAAGTGGTAGCGCGGCTGCGCGAAGCACTCGGCCTGGAGCTCAATCTGCGGCTGCTGTTTGAAGCGCCGACCCTCGGCGCATTCGCCACTGCCATAGCCCAGCAACAACAGGATGGCGGCCTCGCCCAAGGCACGATCACCGCGCTGTCGCGCACCGAAGCCATGCCGCAATCCCTGGCGCAAAACCGTCTGTGGATCACCTGGCAACTCGACCCGCAGAGCAGCGCCTACAACATTCCTGGCGCCTTGCGCCTGCGCGGCGAACTGGATGAAGACGCCTTGCACGCCAGTTTCCAGCAGTTGATCGAGCGGCACGAATCCTTGCGCACGCGCTTCCTCGAGCGTGACGGCGTGGCGCTGCAACAGGTCGATGCCGCCGCCGAGTTCAATCTGCAATTGATCGACATCAGCGACTTGCCTGTCGCCGAGCGTGAAGCGCGCGCGCTGCAAATCCGTGAGGACGAAGCGCGTACCCAGTTCGATCTGGAGAAAGGCCCGCTGCTGTGGGTGACGTTGGTGCGCCTTGATGACGAGGACCATCAACTGCTGGTGACCCTGCACCACATCATCGCTGACGGCTGGTCGCTAAACGTGTTGATCGACGAGTTCTCACGCCTGTACGCTGCCGCGTCCCAAGGGCAAACAGCGACGCTTGCGGCCCTGCCCACGCAGTACGCCGACTACGGCAGCTGGCAGCGTCAATGGTTGGCGCAAGGGGAGGGCGAGCGGCAACTGGCTTACTGGAAAGCGCAGTTGGGCGATGAGCATCCGACCCTGAGTCTGGCGACGGATCATCCACGCTCAGCGCAATCCACACACACTGCCGCCCGCCATTCCATAAAGCTCGGCGCCACCCTGAGCGACGCCATTCGCCAGACTGCCCAGGCCCATGAATCGACGTCGTTCATGCTGCTGCTCGCCGCGTTCCAGAGCCTGCTGCACCGCTACAGCGGCCAGCGCGACATTCGCATCGGCGTGCCGAATGCCAACCGTCCACGCCTGGAAACCCAGGGGCTGATCGGCTTCTTTATCAACACCCAGGTGCTGCGCGCCGAAGTGGATTCGCAGCGACCATTCACGGAGCTGCTGGGGCAAACCCGTCAGGCGGCATTGGGCGCCCAAGCGCATCAGGATCTGCCATTCGAACAACTGCTTGAAGCCTTCCCGCAGGCGCGCGAACAAGGCTTGTTCCAGGTCATGTTCAACCATCAGCAACGCGACCTCAGCGCCTTGCGCCGCTTGCCGGGGCTGCTGGCCGAAGAGCTGCCGTGGCACAGCCGCGAAGCCAAGTTCGACTTGCAACTGCACAGTGAAGAAGACCGAAACGGTCGCCTGAGCCTGTCCTTCGACTACGCCAGCGAGTTGTTTGATGTCACCACCATCGAGCGTCTGGCCGAACATTTCAGCAATCTGCTGCAAGCGATTTGCGCGCAGCCGGAAACCGCCATCGCCAACCTGCCACTGCTGACGCCGAGTGAACATGATCAGCAAAAAAACTGGAGCACCGCACCGTGCACGCCCGCCAGCCAATGGCTGCCGGAACGGCTCAACGAACAAGCGCGCCTGACCCCGGAACGCACTGCGCTGATGTGGGAAGGCGGCCACCTCGACTTCGCCGAATTGCACTCCCAGGCCAACCGCCTGGCCCATTACCTGCGCGACAAAGGTGTCGGTCCGGACGTTTGCGTGGCCATCGCCGCCGAGCGTTCGCCACAATTGCTGATTGGCCTGCTGGCAATCATCAAGGCCGGTGGCGCCTATGTGCCGCTGGACCCGGATTACCCGGCCGAGCGCCTGGCCTACATGCTCAACGACAGCGGCGTCGAATTGCTGCTGACCCAAACCCAATTGCTCGACCGCTTGCCGGCCAGCGACGGCGTCAGTGTGATCGCCATGGACGCCCTGCATCTGGAGCGCTGGCCGAGCCACACGCCGGGTCTGCACCTGCACGGCGACAACCTCGCATACGTGATTTACACCTCCGGCTCCACTGGCCAGCCGAAGGGCGTCGGCAACACCCACGCGGCGCTCGCCGAGCGCCTGCAATGGATGCAGAACACCTACCGCCTGAACGACACCGACGTGTTGATGCAAAAGGCGCCGATCAGTTTCGACGTGTCAGTGTGGGAGTGCTTCTGGCCGCTGATCACCGGTAGCCGTTTGCTGATCGCCGGCCCCGGCGAACATCGCGATCCGCACCGCATCGCGCAGCTGGTTCAACAGTACGGCGTGACCACGCTGCACTTCGTGCCACCGCTGCTGGCGTTGTTCATCGACGAACCGCTGAGCGTCGAATGCACCAGCCTGCGCCGTGTGTTCTCCGGTGGCGAAGCCTTGCCTGCCGAGTTGCGTAACCGCGTGCTCGACCAACTGCCGGCGGTGCAACTGCACAACCGCTACGGCCCGACCGAAACCGCGATCAACGTCACCCATTGGCATTGCACCAGCGCCGATGGCGAGCGCTCACCGATTGGTCGGCCATTGGGCAATGTCATTTGCCGCGTGCTCGACAGTGACCTCAACCCAGTGCCGGCCGGTGTGCCGGGTGAACTGTGCATCAGCGGCATCGGGCTGGCGCGAGGGTATTTGCGCCGTCCCGGCCTGACCGCCGAACGATTTGTCGTCGATCCGCTGGGCGAGCAGGGCGCGCGTCTGTACCGCACCGGCGACCGTGCGCGCTGGACCGCCGATGGCGTGATCGAATACCTCGGCCGTCTCGATCAGCAGGTCAAACTGCGCGGCTTTCGTGTCGAACCGGAAGAAATCGAAGCGCGTCTGCTGGCCCAGGACGGCGTTGCCCAAGCCGTGGTGCTGGTGCGTGAGACCTCGGCCGGTGGACAGCTGATCGGCTACTACACCGCCAGTGAAAGCAGCGAAACCGAAGACGCTCAAACCACCCGCCTGAAAACCGCATTGGCGGCCGAGCTGCCGGACTACATGGTCCCGGCGCAGCTGATGCGCCTGGACGAAATGCCCCTGAGCCCGAGCGGCAAACTCGATCGCCGCGCCTTGCCGGAACCTCAATGGCAGGTGCGCGAACACGTCGAACCGGTCACTGAACTGGAACAACAAATCGCCGGTATCTGGCGCGAAGTGCTGGGCCTTGCACAAGTCGGTCTACGCGACGATTTCTTCGCCCTCGGCGGTCACTCACTGTTGGCCACCCAGATCATTTCCCGCACCCGCCAGGCCTGCGACGTCGAACTGCCGCTGCGGGCACTGTTCGAGAACAGTGAACTGGGCGCGTTCGCCGAACAGGTTCGGCTGATCCAGGTCAGCGGCAAGACCAATAAACAGCCGCCGATCGAGAAGGTCGATCGCAGCCAACCGGTGCCGTTGTCCTATTCCCAGCAGCGCATGTGGTTCCTCTGGCAGATGGAACCGGACAGCCCGGCCTACAACGTCGGCGGCATGGCGCGGCTGCGCGGAGTGCTGGATGTCGGGCGTTTCGAGGCGGCGCTGCAAGCGCTGATCATGCGTCACGAAACCCTGCGCACCACCTTCCCGAGCGTCGACGGCGTGGCCCGGCAACAGGTGCATCCGGACACCGGGATGCGCATGGACTGGAAGGATTTCTCGACACTGGACGCTGCCAGCCGCGAATGGCAGGTGCAGCAACTGGCCGACGGTGAAGCGCACACGCCTTTCGATCTGGAAACCGGTCCGCTGCTGCGCGCGTGCATGGTCAAGACCGCCGAGCAGGAACACTACCTGGTGCTGACCCTGCACCACATCGTCACCGAAGGCTGGGCGATGGACATCTTCGCCCGTGAGTTGAGCGCGCTTTATGAAGCGTTCGTCGATGACCGTGAATCGCCGCTGGCGCCGCTGCCGGTGCAATACCTGGATTACAGCGTCTGGCAACGTCAGTGGCTGGAGTCCGGCGAGCGTCAACGTCAACTCGACTACTGGACCACGCAACTGGGCCGCGAACATCCGTTGCTGGAGTTGCCGGGCGACCGTCCGCGTCCTGCGGTACAAAGTCATCAGGGCGAACTGTTCCGTTTCGACCTCAGCGATGACCTCGCCGCACGGGTCCGCGCCTTCAACGCGCAGAACGGTCTGACGCTGTTCATGACCATGACCGCCGCCCTCGCTGTACTGCTTTACCGCTACAGCGGCCAGACCGACCTGCGCATCGGCGCCCCCGTTGCCAACCGCATTCGTCCGGAAAGCGAAGGGCTGATCGGTGCGTTCCTCAACACCCAAGTGCTGCGTTGCCAACTCGACGGGCAGATGTCCGTGGTTGAATTGTTCGAGCAGGTGCGCCATACCGTGATCGAAGGTCAGTCCCATCAGGACCTGCCGTTCGATCATCTGGTGGAAGCCTTGCAGCCAACGCGCAGCGCGGCTTACAACCCGTTGTTCCAGGTGATGTGCAACGTGCAGCGCTGGGAATTCCAGCAGAGCCGAACCCTGGCCGGCATGACGGTCGAGTACCTGGCCAACGATGCCCGGGCGACCAAGTTCGACCTCAACCTGGAAGTCACCGACCTCGACCATCGCCTCGGTTGCTGCCTGACCTATAGCACTGATCTGTTCGATGAACCGCGTATTGCGCGCATGGCCGGGCACTGGCGCAACCTGCTGGAAGCGCTGCTGGCCGACCCGCAACAGCGCCTCAGTGAACTGCCGTTGCTGCAGGCGGGAGAACAGCAAAACCTGCTCGATAGTCTCGGCATCGAGCCGGGCGAACACCGACTGGATCAGTGCATTCATCACCTGTTCAGCGAGCAGGCGCTGGTGCGCAAGGACGCACCGGCATTGACCTTCGCCGGGCAGACCCTGAGCTACGCCGAACTCGACTGCCGTGCCAATCGCCTCGCGTGGATGCTCCGTGAGCGTGGCGTTGGCCCCCAGGTTCGCGTCGGTCTGGCGTTGGAGCGTTCGCTGGAGATGGTCGTCGGCCTGCTGGCGATCCTCAAGGCCGGCGGCGCCTACGTGCCGCTGGACCCGGAATACCCGCTGGATCGCCTGCATTACATGATCGAAGACAGCGGCATCGGTTTGCTGCTCAGCGATGCGGCGATGTTCAAGGCGCTGGGCGAATTGCCTTCGACCGTGGCCCGCTGGTGCCTGGAAGAAGACGCCGCCGAACTGGCCAACTACCCGGCCACCGAGCTGCCGTTTATCAGCCTGCCGCAGCATCAGGCGTACCTGATCTACACCTCGGGCTCCACCGGCAAACCGAAAGGCGTGGTGGTCTCCCACGGTGAAATCGCCATGCATTGCCAAGCGGTCATCGAGCGTTTTGGCATGCGCCCGGATGATTGCGAGCTGCATTTCTATTCGATCAACTTCGACGCCGCCACCGAGCGTCTGCTGGTGCCATTGCTGAGCGGCGCGCAAGTGGTTCTGCGTGCGCAAGGCCAATGGGATGCGGAAGAAATCTGCGGCCTGATTCGCCGGCACAACATCAACATCCTCGGCTTCACCCCAAGCTATGGCAGCCAATTGGCGCAATGGCTGGCCACGCAAAACGAAACCCTGCCGGTGCGCATGATCATCACCGGCGGTGAAGCCCTGACGGGCGAACACCTGCAACGGATTCGTGCCGCGTTCAAGCCGAGCCTGTTCTTCAACGCCTATGGGCCGACCGAAACCGTGGTCATGCCGCTGGCCAGTCTGGCGCCTGAACAGTTGGAAGAAGGCCTGGGCAGTGTGCCGATCGGCAGCGTGATCGGCGCGCGCGTGGCGTACATTCTCGACGCCGATCTGGCGTTGGTGCCACAAGGAGCGACCGGCGAGTTGTACGTCGGCGGCGCCGGGCTGGCCCAGGGTTATCATCAGCGTCCGGGGATGACGGCCGAGCGCTTTGTGGCGGATCCGTTCGCCGCCGATGGCGGGCGTATCTACCGAACCGGCGACCTGGTGCGCCAGCGTGCCGACGGTCTGGTGGAATACCTCGGCCGCATCGACCATCAAGTGAAGATTCGCGGTTTCCGCATTGAACTGGGCGAGATCGAAACCCGTCTGCTGGAACACTCATCCGTGCGAGAAGCCGTGGTGCTGGCGCTCGACGCACCCAGTGGCAAGCAACTGGTCGGCTATCTGGTCACCGACGTCGCCGAGCAGGACGAAGCGCAACACGCTGCACTGCGCGAGACCCTGAGAAATCACCTCAAATCGCAACTGCCGGATTACATGGTGCCGACGCACCTGATCCTGCTGGCCAGCATGCCGCTGACCGCCAACGGCAAACTCGACCGCCGCGCGTTGCCAGCACCGGACCCGGAGCTGAATCGTCAGCACTACGTGGCGCCGAGCAACGAACTTGAACTGACCCTGGCCGGCATTTGGTGCGACGTGCTGAACGTCGAACAGGTCGGCCTCAACGACAATTTCTTCGAACTGGGTGGCGACTCGATCCTGTCGATCCAGGTGGTCAGCCGTGCGAGGCAGCAGGGCATTCACTTCAGCCCACGAGACCTGTTCCAGCACCAGACCGTGCAGACCCTCGCCGCCGTGGCGACCCGCACCGAACAGGTCACGGCCGAGCAAGGTTTGCTCACGGGCGAATCGCGCCTGACGCCGATCCAGCACTGGTTCTTCGACACGGATATCCCGCAGCGCCAACACTGGAACCAGGCGTTGCTGCTGGAACCGACCGGGACGTTGGAGCCCCATCGTCTGGAGGCGGCGCTGCTGGCCGTGATCCAGCAGCACGACGCCTTGCGCCTGCGTTTCACTGATACCGCTGGGCAATGGCAGGCCGAGCATCAGGCGGTGTCCGATGCCGCGGTGCTCTGGCAAGTGCGCGTTCCCTCCCTCGATAAATGCGCGGCGCTGTTCGCCGATGCCCAGCGCAGCCTCGACCTCGAACAGGGCCCGCTGATGCGTGCGCTGTTGGTCGATGCACCGAGGGACCAGCAGCGGCTGTTCATCGCCATTCACCACTTGGTGGTGGACGGGGTGTCGTGGCGCGTGCTGCTGGACGATCTGCAAATCGCCTATCGCCAATTGACCGCGCAACAGACGGTCAACCTGCCAGCCAAAACCAGCGCCTTCAAGGACTGGGCCGCACGTTTGCAAGCGTACGCCGGCAGCGAATCCCTGCGCGAAGAACTGGGCTGGTGGCAAGCGCAACTGGCCGGTCCACGTGTCGGGTTGCCGTGTGATCGCCCCGAGGGCGGCCGGCAGAATCGTCATGCGCAAACCGTCAGCGTGCGCCTCGACAGCGAGCGCACCCGGCAATTGCTGCAACAGGCGCCGAGTGCGTATCGCACTCAGGTCAACGACCTGTTGCTGACCGCATTGGCTCGCGTGCTGTGCCGCTGGAGCGGTGACGAATCGGCGTTGATCCAACTGGAAGGTCACGGCCGCGAAACCCTGTTCGACGAGATCGACCTGACCCGCACCGTCGGCTGGTTCACCAGCGCTTATCCGCTGCGGTTGACGCCAGCGGGCGGGCAGGGCGCGTCGATCAAGGCGATCAAGGAACAACTGCGCGCCGTGCCGCACAAAGGCCTGGGTTATGGCGTGCTGCGTTACCTGGCTGATGATATATGCCGGCAGTCCATGGCCGCGCTGCCGATAGCGCCGATCACCTTCAACTACCTCGGCCAGTTCGACCAGAGCTTCGGCAGTGACGCGCTGTTCCGTCCCCTGGATGAGCCGGTGGGAGCCGCACACGATCCGAAAGCGCCGCTGCCTAACGAGCTGAGCGTCGACAGTCAGGTCTACGGCGGCGAGCTTGTATTGCGCTGGACCTTCAGCGCCGAACGCCACGACCCGCAAACCATCAGCGAACTGGCGGACGCCTACCTCGGCGAATTGCAGGGCCTGATCGAGCATTGCCTGCAGAACGATGTGGGTGGCCTGACGCCATCGGACTTCCCGCTGGCGAAACTGACGCAAGTGCAACTCGACGCGCTTCCGGTGCCGGCGGCGCTCATCGAAGACGTTTACCCGCTGACCCCGATGCAGGAAGGCATGCTGCTGCACACCTTGCTGGAACCGGGCACCGGCCTCTACTACATGCAGGATCGCTACCGCATCAACAGCGAACTCGATCCGCAACGTTTCGCCCAGGCCTGGCAAGCGGTGATTGCCCGCCACGAAGCCTTGCGTGCGTCGTTCTGCTGGAACGTTGGCGAAGACATGCTGCAAGTGATCCACAAGCCGGGCAGCACGCCGATCGACTACCTCGACTGGACCGCTATCGCTGAGGCCGAACAGGAGCCGAAGTTGCAGGCGCTGCTGAAAAACGAGCGCGAGGCCGGTTTCGATCTGCTCAACCAGGCACCGTTTCACCTGCGTCTGATCAAGGTTGGCGAAGCGCGCTACTGGTTCATGATGAGCAATCACCACATCCTCATCGATGCCTGGTGCCGTTCGCTGCTGATGAACGATTTCTTTGAAATCTACACCGCGCTGGGCGAAGGCCGCGAAGCGCAACTGGCCGTGCCGCCGCGTTACCGCGACTACATCGGCTGGCTGCAACGCCAGAGCCTGGCCGAAGCGCGGCAGTGGTGGAAAACCAACCTGCAAGGCTTCGAACGGACCACGCCGATTCCGAGTGATCGACCGTTCCTGCGTGAACACGCCGGTGACAGCGGCGGCATGATCGTCGGCGACCGCTACACCCGACTCGATGCCCGTGACGGTGCGCAACTGCGGGAGCTGGCGCAGGCCCATCAACTGACCATCAACACCTTCGCCCAAGCGGCGTGGGCCTTGGTCTTGCGGCGCTTGAGCGGTGACCGCGACGTGCTGTTCGGCGTTACCGTGGCCGGGCGTCCGGTGGACATGCCGGAGATGCAACGCACGGTCGGGCTGTTCATCAACAGCATCGCACTGCGGGTGAAAATGCCCGAAGACGATCAGCGTTGCAGCGTTCGTCAGTGGCTTAGTGATTTGCTCGACAGCAACATGCAACTGCGCGAGTACGAATACCTGCCGCTGGTGAGCATTCAGGAAAACAGCGAACTGCCCAAAGGCCAGCCGCTGTTCGACAGCCTGTTCGTGTTCGAAAACGCCCCGGTGGAAGTCTCGGTGCTGGACCGTGCGCAAAGCCTTAATGCCACTTCGGATTCGGGCCGCACCCACACCAACTTCCCGCTGACGGCGGTCTGCTATCCGGGCGATGACCTGGGCCTGCACCTGTCCTACGATCAGCGATACTTCGATGAGTCCACGATCGAGCGCATGCTCGGCGAGTTCAAGCGGTTGCTGCTGGCGCTGGTGGAAGGCTTCCACGGCGACATGGCGGATCTGCCGCTGCTGGGCGCCGAGGAGCAGGACTTCCTGATCCATGGCTGCAACCAGAGCGAACACGACTACCCATTGGAAAAAAGCTACGTCGAGTTGTTTGAAGCGCAAGTCGCGCAGCATCCGCAGCGGATTGCCGCCAGTTGCCTCGACCGGCTGCACAGCTACGTCGAGCTGAACCAGCGCAGCAACCGTCTCGGTCATGCGTTGATCGCGGCCGGTGTCGGGCTCGATCAACCGGTGGCGTTGCTGGCGGAACGTAACCTCGATTTGCTCGGCATGATCATCGGCAGCTTCAAGGCCGGTGCCGGTTACCTGCCGCTGGATCCGGGCCTGCCCAGTCAGCGCCTGAGCCGGATCATCGACCTCAGCCGTACACCGTTGCTGGTCTGCACCGAAGCGTGCCGTGAACAGGCCGTCGCGTTGCTGGACGAGTTCGCTTGTGCCTTTCGACCCAAGCTGTTGGTCTGGGAAGACGTGCAAGCGAGCGATGTGTCGGTGCAAAACCCGGGGATCTACAGCGCCCCGGATAACCTGGCCTACGTGATCTACACCTCGGGCTCCACCGGGTTGCCGAAGGGCGTGATGGTCGAGCAACGCGGCATGCTCAATAACCAGTTGAGCAAGGTGCCGTACCTGAACCTGAGCGCCACGGATGTGATCGCCCAGACCGCCTCGCAAAGCTTCGACATTTCGGTCTGGCAGTTCCTCGCCGCACCGTTGTTTGGCGCTCGGGTGGATATCGTGCCGAATACCATTGCTCATGATCCACAGGGTTTGCTGAGTCATGTTTCGTCCCAAGGCATCACCGTGCTGGAAAGCGTGCCGTCGTTGATCCAGGGCATTCTCGCCCAGGAGCGGATGAGCCTGGACGGCTTGCGCTGGATGCTGCCGACCGGTGAGGCGATGCCGCCGGAACTGGCGCACCAGTGGCTGCTGCGCTACCCGGACATCGGGCTGGTGAATGCCTACGGTCCGGCGGAATGTTCGGACGACGTGGCGTTCTTCCGCGTCGACATGGCCTCGACGCGCGGCAGTTACTTGCCGATCGGTACGCCGACCGACAACAACCGTTTGTACCTGCTCAATGGCGCGCTGGAGCTGGTGCCGCTGGGCGCGGTAGGCGAGTTGTGCGTCGCCGGCACCGGGGTGGGGCGCGGGTATGTGAGCGATCCGTTGCGCACCGCTCAAGTCTTTGTGCCGAACCCGTTCGGCGCGCCGGGGGATCGCCTGTATCGCACCGGTGACCTGGCTCGTCGTCGCAGTGATGGCGTCCTTGAATACGTTGGCCGGATTGACCATCAGGTGAAAATTCGCGGTTACCGCATCGAACTGGGGGAAATCGAAGCGCGTCTGCACGAACAACCGCAAGTCCGCGAAGCGGCGGTCGGCGTGCAGGACGGCGTGAACGGCAAACACCTGGTGGGTTATCTGGTGGCGGCTGATTCGGCACTCAATCCAAGTGAACGCCTGGAGCGCATCAAGCAACGCCTGCGCGCCGAACTGCCGGAATACATGGTGCCGTTGCACTGGCTGTGGCTGGACAAGATGCCGCTGAATGCCAACGGCAAACTCGATCGCAAGGCCTTGCCGGCGCTGGAGATCGGCCAGTTGCAGAGCCAGGATTACCAGGCGCCGCGCAATGACCTGGAGCAGACCCTGGCGGATATCTGGGCCGAAGTGCTGAAGGTCGAGCAGGTCGGTGTTCGCGACCATTTCTTTGAGTTGGGCGGGCATTCGTTGTTGGCCACGCAAATTGCTTCTCGAGTGCAAAAAGCCCTGCAACGCAATGTGCCGCTGCGGGCGATGTTCGAATGCAGCACGGTGGAGGAGCTGGCCGAGTACATCGACGGGTTGGCGGCGAGTGACATCACCGAGGAGAAAGTGGATCGGTTGAATGACCTGATGGCGGAGTTGGAGGGCCTTTGATTCTTTAGCGTCTGTCTTGGCCCCTTCGCGAGCAAGCCCGCTCCCACATTAGATCGCGGTCAAATGTGGGAGCGGGCTTGCTCGCGAAGGCGTCGGTACAATTTGCGCAGATTTGCGCGTTGACTGCTGCTTCTGCTCGGCTCAGGCTGCCTCTGCTTTTTTTGGTGAATTCCCTTCACAAAGGAGACAGTTGATGCCCTTCGTAACCCTGGACGGACAAGCCCTTCACTACATTGATCAAGGCACTGGCCCGGCGGTGCTGCTGGCCGGCAGTTACCTGTGGGACCAGGCCATGTGGGCGCCGCAGATTGCCGCGTTATCGGAACACTATCGGGTGATCGCCCTGGACCTCTGGGGCCACGGCGAATCCGGGCCGCTGCCCGCCGGTACGACGTCGCTGGATGACATCGCACGCCAGGCACTGGCTCTGCTCGATCATCTGGATATCGATCGGGTCACGCTCGTTGGTCTGTCGGTTGGCGGCATGTGGGGCGCGCGTCTGGCCCTGACGGCACCGCAGCGGCTCAACGGGCTGGTGCTGATGGACACCTATCTCGGTGTCGAGCCGGAACCGACTCGTCAGTATTATTTCTCGTTGTTCAAACAGATCGAAGACACCGGCGTGATCTCGCCGCAGTTGCTGGATATCGTGGTGCCGATCTTCTTCCGCCCGGGCATCGATCCGCAGTCGGCGCTGTATCAGGATTTCCGCTCGAAACTGGCCGCGCTGCCGCCGGAACGCCTGCGCGAAAGCATCGTGCCGATGGGTCGGATTACGTTTGGTCGGGATGATCTGCTGCCGCGTCTGGGCGAGTTGGATGCAGCGAACACACTGGTGATGTGCGGTGATCAGGACAAGCCACGGCCGCCGAGCGAAACCCGGGAGATGGCCGAGCTGATTGGTTGCGCCTCTGTGCTGGTGCCGGAAGCGGGGCATATTTCCAATCTGGAAAACCCGGAGTTTGTCACTGAGGCACTGCTGACGTTTTTGGCTGAGCGAAATTAGTCGATCTTGCTGACGTCATCGGGGGCACGCCTCGTTCCTGTAGGAGCGAGGCTTGCCCGCGAAGCCGATGGGGTCACTTCGGCCCGAGAATCTTCACCAACTTGTCCGGCGAAGGCGCACCTTGCTGTTGTTGCAACTCGCCCTTGTCATCCATGTAAAAAATCGCCGGGGTGGCCTGCAACTCCAGGTCTTCCATCAACTGCATGTTGGCCGCGAGTTTCGCCTGGATCGCCGGTGGCACGTCTTTCAATGCCTTGAGTTTACTGTCCTTGCCAGACTTCTCATGGTCTTCCAGCGCTTTCTGCGGATCCTTCGCCGCCAGCAGCGCAGCGGATTTACCCGGACTGTCTTCGCGGATAATGCCGACCATGATGTGCCGCAACTGCACCTTGCCGGCCTTGACCCACGGCCGCGCCTGTTCCCAGAACATGTTGCAGTACGGGCAGTTGGGGTCGCTGAACAAGTAGACGACGCGTGGTGCGTCCTTGTTGCCGTCAGCGATCCAGTTGCTCGCTTCCATCTTGCCCCAGATTTCCTTGGCCATCGGTGCGTACACCAGCTTTTGTAACGGCGCGGCGCTCAGGTCATTGCCGTCCGCGTCGTACAAATTGCCCAGCAATACATGCTTGCCATCCGGTGTCAGGTACAGCGCCATGCCACGGTTCTGGTATTGCGCGGCATACCCGCGCAAGCCATCGGGCGCATCGAACTGACCGACGATTTTCGCGCCCTTGGCTTCGATCTTCTTGATCGCCTCGGGCAACTCTTCAGCCTGCACCGATGGCAGGTGCAGCAGGGCGGCGCCCAGGGTCAGCGTCAGCAGGTGGCGGAGGCGGGGCATGGCAATTTCCTTGAAGAGGTGGCCGGTACGGCGGGATTCGGGGTCTCGAAGTTTTCCAGGGCGCGGGCCAGGCTGGCTTCCGACAGTTCCCCCAGATGGCTGCCCAACAAGCGACCTTCGGGGCTATAGAACAGCGTAGTCGGCAACGCCATGGAACCGACGGCCTGGCCCAGTCGGCCGCCGCCATCGAACAGCACGTTGGACAGGCTCAGGCCCTGGGTTTCCAGGAAGGTGCTGACGCTTTGCATGCTTTCGGCCTGGTTGACGAACAGGAAGGTCAAGTCCGGACGGTGTTGCTGGGCGTTTTCCAGCACCGGCATTTCCCGGCGGCACGGTGGGCACCAGGTCGCCCAAAGATTGATCACCAGCGGGCCGCCTTTGTAGTCGGCCAGTTGCACGGTTTCCCCGGCGGCATTGCGCAGGGCAATGTCCGGCAGGCGCGTGCCTTGTTCGTAAATGCTCAGGGAGAAGGTCGCCAGCAACCAGAACGCCAGGCCGCAGCCCACGCCAAAACCCAAGGGCCGGCGCAAGCCCGGGCGACGCCAGCCTCGATACACGGCGGCAAGCAACAGCGCGATCACCCCTGGCCAGGCGAGGAAACCGCCGTCGCGCAAGTCGATAATCTGCCAGGCATCGTTGCGATAGTGCGTCCAGTACACGGCAACAAAACCGATCCGCGCCGCGAGCATGCCGATCAGGAACAGGCTGAACAGCACCGACTCGGGATTTTCCCCACCGCGCTTGGCCACCCTCCAGCCGACGAAGGTCGCCAGTGCCAATGCACTGATCAGCAGCAGGTGGTTAAGCGCAATGGCAAAGGTGCCGAGGGTAAAGGTCAGCATTAACGGGCGTCTCGGGTGGTGGTCCAGCGTTGCAGGAAAGTGTCGGCATCGACCTCGCCGGTGATGCGCTGGCTGCGCCGCTCTTCGCCGTCGGCACCGATCCACAGGAGGCTCGGTGGCCCCGGCACTTTGTAACGGCCGAGCAGTTCGCGGCTGGCGGCATTGTCGGCGGTGACGTCCAGCCGGAGCAAGCGCACATCGGTCAACGCTTCGAGTACTTTGGTTTTGCCGAACACCTGTTTTTCCATGACTTTGCACGAGACGCACCAGTCGGCGTAGTAGTCCAGCAGCACCCACTGGCCTTGAGCCTGGGCCGCATCGAGTTCCCGTTGCAGCGCGGCGCTGTCCTTGATTGTGGTGAAGGCGTCATGGCCCGTTTGCACGGCGGCGAGGGCCGAGTTGGATGCGCGGAACACCTGCAACGGCTTGAACAGGTCATTACTGCCACCGGCGGCACCGATCAGCGCTAGGCTGCCCCACAGTCCAAGCAGCAACGAGCTGGCGCCGAACAGATGGGCGATGCGACCGAAACCTTCCGACTGCTTCCAGGCGCTATAGGCCGCGATCAACAGCAACGCACCACACAAACCGACCCACAACGATTCATCCAGCACCGGGCGCAACATCAGCAACGCGGTGGCGAGGAACAGGAAACCGAAGATGCCCTTGAGCAGGTTCATCCAGGCGCCGGGTTTGGGCAGGAAGCGATTGCCGACGGTCACCAGCAACAGTAATGGCACACCGATGCCGATGCCCATGGCGAACAGAATCAGCCCGCCATGCAAGGCATTACCGCTTTGCGCGATGTAGAGCAGGGCGCCCGCCAACGGTGCGGTCATACACGGGCCGACCAGCAGACCGGACAAGGCCCCCAATGCGCCGGCACCGATCAGGCTGCCGCCGCGCTGATTGCGCGATACGTTCTCCAGTCGATCTCGTACTGACACCGGCAATTGCAGCTCGAAGAAGCCGAACATCGGCAACGCCAGCAGCACAAACACCGCGGCAAAACTGCCGAGCAACCAAGGGTTCTGCAACAGCGCCTGCAGGTTGGCACCGAGCAGCGCCGCCAGAACGCCCATCGCTGCATACACCAGCGCCATGCTCACCACATAACTGCTGGCCAGGGCGAAACCGCGCTTGGGTTTGGCGCCACTGCCGACGATCAAACCGGCCAAAATCGGCAGCATTGGCAATGAGCACGGCGTGAACGCCAGCAACAGGCCGAGGCCAAAGAACACCAGCAAGCTCCAGCCCAGCGCCCGTTGTTGCAGGTCACTGGCCAAGGCCTGGTCCGGCGCTTCGCTGGCCACGTTAACCGCTGCGCTGTCGCCCAGGTCCACGACCTGGGTTTGCGGCGGATAACACAAACCGGCATCGGCACAGCCCTGGAAGCCGACCTTGATCTGGCCGCTGGCACCGGCGGGAATCTTCAGTTCCAGGCCTTGGCGATAGACCTGCTGTTCACCGAAAAACTCGTCGCTGTGAGACTCGCCCTCCGGCAATACCGGTTTGTGTTGCTCAGGCAAGCCATCGAATTTCAAGCGTTTCTGGTACAGGTAATAGCCGTCGGCAATCTGCCAGAACAGCTGGGTTTCTCCAGACTCAAGGCGTTCGGAGGTAAAAATGAAGGCTTTGCCGACCGGAAGAAAGTCGGGTTTGGCCTCAAACGGATTGGTTCCCGCCTGGGCCAGACCCGAGATCAAGAGAACAAAAAGTACAAACAGTCGACGCATGGATAAGCCTTGGCTCTGTGCAAGTGAGCTGCACAATGAGCGGCGGCGATTAACCGTTGATTAACCCTCAGAGGTTGTCGGCGGGTCAGTCGTCCAGCAAACCCGGCCATGACTCGTCATCGACATTGATCGGGCCAGACTCTGCGCGGTTGCGCTGCATGTTGTAGCGAATGTACTGGTTGTTGGTCAGGAAGATGTAGAGGTAGCTGTCAGCCAACGTCCGGTCGTTTTGCACGGCCGTGATTATCCGGTCTTTGTAGGCTGACAGTCCGGGCCAGGAGTTGTGAGTGATGCTTTCGTGTCTGATGCGTTTTTGTTTGTAGTCGTAGGTTAGGGAGTGCCCATCATTCATGAGAAATCGAAAGCTCAGGCTGTACCCGGTTCGTTGCCACCATGTGCCGGCTACGATGCGGTAAAAGTGAGGAATCAACGGTGCCCATACTGTTTGGGAAACTGGGTGAGTGCTTCTGACTTCATCAATATCCTGATCGAATCTGCAGACCATGGGCGTGCCGTTGTCGTCATAGAAAAGCCATAGAATATCGTCGTCAAATCCACTGTCCTGGTCGTTTTGAAAATTGGTGGTGGTAAAGCCGAAGCGCAGGTTTTTCACATGAGAGTGAAACTTTCCCCAATTACTGGCGTTGACTTCGGCGGGGTATCCCTCAGGTACTTTATTGTCGCCAATATCAAACCGGGTGTAGGTATTACTGTCCTTGAAAAAGAAATAACAACGGTCTTTTCCGGAGCGCCAATCAACGGCAACAACGTTTTTAAGGTCTGGCATGATCTGATTCCTTTCAGATAAGTGAAATATGTTTTGTGACGTCGAATGCATGCTTTTGCTGCGTGCCTGTTTTCGAAGTTGGTGTGAGACTACCGATCTGGAGGGTTCTTTTGTATGCGTTTTTAATGGCTGTTTATTTCAGAGTAAAGTTGTAATAAGTCGATATTTTTCGAGACGCATGTTCATATCAGGAACGCTGTTTTTGAACGGCTGATCAGCCTGAAAGCCCCCGCGCTATTCGTCAGCCCGTACGCTTGCCATAATTGCCGCTTAATCCACACCTGTTTGACTCATGTTTTTTGCTCACGGAGCTCCCATGCACGTACTGGTTTGCGAAGACGATGAGTTGATCGCCAGCGGCATCGTCGCCGGGCTCACCGCCCAAGGCCTGACCGTGGAGCATGTCGCCACCGCTTCGGCTGCCCGGGCGATGCTCAAGGTGGCCGAGTTCGACGTGATGGTGCTCGACCTCGGTCTGCCGGATGAAGACGGTCTCAAGCTGCTTCAGCAGTTGCGCCACAACGGCCTTGAGTTGCCGGTGCTGATCCTCACCGCCCGGGATTCGGTCACCGACCGCGTCGACGGCCTGCAAGCCGGTGCCGACGACTACCTGCTCAAGCCTTTCGACCTGCGTGAACTCGCCGCGCGCCTGCACACGTTGCTGCGACGCGTGGCGGGACGCAGCGTCAACCTGATCGAGCACGGCGCCCTGACGTACGACCCAAGCAGCCGCGAAACCACGCTCGGCGGCCAGCCGGTCGACCTGTCGCGCCGTGAACAGTCGCTGTTGCAAGCCCTGCTGCACAACCGTGGCCGAGTGCTGTCCACCGAGCAATTGAAAGACAGCGTCTACGGTTTCAACGACGAACTGGAAAGCAACGCCCTCAACGTTCATATCCATCACCTGCGGCGTAAACTGGGTAATGGCATTGTGGAGACCGTGCGCGGCCTGGGCTATCGCCTGGGGCCGGCGGATGGCGGAGATCAACCAAAGTGATGAGCCTGCGTTTGCGCCTGAGCCTGACTCTTGGCGCCGCTTTTGCGCTGATCTGGGCCCTGGCGGCGGCCTGGATGCTCAGCGATTTGCGCAATCAAATGATGTTTTCCCTCGACCAGCGGTTGGTGGCGTCGGCGCGCATGGTCGCCGGGCTGATGGAGCAATTGCCGGCCTTGCCAAGCAAAGGCGAGGGCACCCATTTCAGCGCGGAACAATTGAACATCCCGGGCGGCATGGCGTGTCAGGTCAGCTCGTTGCGCGGTGAAATCCTCGCCCGCAGTCACACCGACCCGCAACAAACCCTGGAAGCCGAGAAAATGGGCTTCCACGACCAGATGATCGACGGCGCACCGTGGCGCAGTTTCACCCTGGCCCGGGGCGATTTGCGTATCACCACGGCTGATCGGCAGATCGAACGCGAAGCCCTGAACATGTCGATCCTGCTGGCGGCTTCGGTGCCGGTGGGCGTGGCGTTGCTCGGTTGCCTGTGCCTGCTGTGGCTGGGGATCGGCCAGGGGCTTGCGCCGCTCAACCGCATGCGCGACGCCTTGATGCGGCGCAGCGCCGACTCCCTTGAACCGTTGCAGATCCAGCCGCTGCCCAGTGAGCTGCAACCCTTGCTCGACACGCAGAATCAGTTGTTCCAGCGAATCGGCAAGACCATCGAGCGTGAGCGCCGCCTGACCGGTGATGCGGCGCATGAACTGCGCAGCCCGCTGACGGCGATCAAGACTCACCTGCAAGTGGCGCGCATGACTGACGGCGCGGCGCGGGATCAATCCCTGGCCCGGGCCGAAGAGGGCGCCGACCGTTTGCACCGGACCCTTGAACAATTGCTGCTGCTGGCGCGGGTCGAGGGCAGTCTGTCGTTCGATGACGGCGTGCAATGCAGCGCCGAGCAAGTGGCGAAACTGGCGATCCAGGACGCGGCCAGCGGTGATCGCCAGCGGATCAAGTTCAAGGTGCCGCCAAAGCTCTCTCACGCGCCGGTGCAAATGCCCGCCGTGCTCTCGATTGCCGCGCTGCGCAACTTGCTCGACAACGCGCTACGGCATACGCCGGGCGATGGTGCCGTAGAGCTGAGCCTGGAAACCACCGGCAATCGCGTGCAGTTTGTGGTTCGCGACCATGGGCCGGGCATTGCCGAAGAGGACCTGCAACACCTGACCCAACGCTTCTGGCGCAATGGCCAAAGCACCGGCTGTGGTCTGGGCCTGGCGATTGTCCAGGCCATCGTCCAGCGCTGCGGCTGCACCCTGCGTTTCGACAGCCGGCCGGATGGGCTGCGGGTTGAGCTGACCATGCCGTTGCAACCGGCCTGAAAACCACCATCCCCTGTAGGAGCGAGCTTGCTCACGAAAGTCGTCAACGATGACGCGCTTAAACAGGATAAACGCGGTGCCTATGAATCCATCGCGAGCAAGCTCGCTCCTACAGGGGATCTGTATCGCACATCAAATGTAACTTCTCTCCATTAGGCCATCGGTCAACGCCGCGCTATCGTCCCTCGCAGCTTTGACTCAATGGATTGAGGTGACAGCGCCATGGATGCATCGATTCACATCAGCCCCGCAGCCCCTGCCGACGCCGGCATTATCAGCCGGATTGTCGAGCGTTCCATCCGTGTCGGTTGCGCGCTCGACCACCGCAACGATGCGAAAATCGTCGCGGCCTGGACCCACAACAAAACCGCCGAACACATCAACGCCTGGCTGACCGACCAGCGGCTGTACCTGAATATCGCCCTGTTACAGGACAAACCGGTCGGGGTCGCCATGGCTGCGATCAGCGGCAAAGTGGCGTTCTGTTACGTGCAGCCGGAATGGTTTCGCCGGGGCGCCGGGCAAGCGCTGGTGCGCGACCTCGAGGGCTGGTTGCTCAAGCAGGGTTTGCACCACGCGCACCTCAACAGCACCCGAACCAGCGAGGCGTTTTACCACCATCTGGGATACCAGCCCTGCGCCCAAACCTTCATGGTCGCGGGGCTTCAGGCGATTCCCATGCACAAAGGGCTGGCGACACCTTCATAGAAAGCCGATCGCAGGTCTAAATCCGCAAGGCCCTGATGCGTTTCCAGAACAGGAAAACCTTATTGAGGGGTCGAGAGATGTCAGTCGCTACCAGCCTTATGGAAGATCAGTCGGCCCGGGTTGCCCCGACGCCGGCCGAGACGCTTTACCAGTTCAACGAATCGCCATTGCTGACCCGTCAGAATCAACAGGAATCGAACGCCCGCAGCTACCCGCGACGCATTCCCCTGGCACTCAAACGTGCCAAGGGTATTTATGTCGAAGACGTCGAAGGCCGACGTTTCATCGACTGCCTGGCCGGCGCCGGAACCCTGGCCCTGGGGCACAATCACCCGGTGGTGATCGAAGCGATCCAGCAAGTGCTGACCGATGAACTGCCACTGCATACGCTCGACCTGACCACGCCGGTCAAGGATCAATTCGTTCAGGACCTGTTCGGTCTGCTACCGTCGGCGCTGGCGGCTGAAGCGAAAATCCAGTTCTGCGGCCCCACCGGCACTGACGCAGTGGAAGCTGCGTTGAAACTGGTGCGCACCGCCACCGGGCGCAGCACCGTGTTGTCGTTCCAGGGCGGTTATCACGGCATGAGCCAGGGCGCGTTGAGCCTGATGGGCAGCCTGGGGCCGAAAAAACCCTTGGGCGCCTTGCTCAGCAGCGGCGTGCAGTTCATGCCGTATCCCTACGATTACCGTTGCCCGTTTGGCCTCGGTGGAGCGCAGGGTGTGCAGGTCAATCTGAACTACCTGGAAAACCTGCTCAATGACCCCGAGGCCGGTGTGCAACTGCCGGCGGCGGTGATCGTCGAAGTGGTGCAGGGCGAGGGTGGGGTAATCCCGGCCGATCTCGACTGGCTGCGCGGCTTGCGACGCATCACCGAGAAGGCTGGGGTGGCGTTGATCGTCGATGAAATCCAGAGCGGTTTTGCCCGCACCGGCAAGATGTTCGCCTTCGAACACGCCGGGATCATTCCGGATGTGGTGGTGATGTCCAAAGCCATCGGCGGCAGCCTGCCGCTGGCGGTGGTGGTCTATCGCGACTGGCTCGACACCTGGTTGCCGGGCGCGCATGCCGGGACCTTCCGTGGCAATCAGATGGCGATGGCGGCGGGTTCCGCGGTGATGCGCTACCTGATCGAGCACAAGGTCTGCGAACACGCCGCCGCCATGGGCGAACGCTTGAGCGAGCACTTGCACATCCTGCAGCGGGACTTCCCACAATTGGGTGATATTCGCGGCCGTGGCTTGATGCTTGGCGTTGAGTTGGTCGATCCGACGGGGCCGCTGGATGTGTTGGGTCATCCACCGATTTTCGGGCGCCTGGCGCCGCTGGTGCAGCGCGAGTGCCTCAAGCGTGGGTTGATCCTCGAACTCGGCGGTCGTCACGGTGGCGTGGTGCGTTTCCTGCCGCCGCTGGTGATTACCGCCGCTGAAATCGATCGGGTGGCGGAGATTTTCGGCAGGGCCATGGCCGCTGCCACCGCCAGCCTCTAAATTTTTCGGCGCCTCGAACGTTCCTTTTACATACCGGCTGCGCACGCAGTGCAGCCCACCCTACAGCGATGGAGAAATACCATGACGTCAGTATTCGACCGCGAGGACATCCTCTTTCAGGTCGTGGTCAACCACGAAGAGCAATACTCGATCTGGCCCGACTACAAAGCCGTGCCGGAAGGCTGGCGCACCGTGGGCAAGAGCGGGCTGAAAAAGGAATGCCTGGCTTACATTGAGGAAACCTGGACGGATATGCGTCCGTTGAGTTTGCGCCAGAAGATGGAAGAGCAGGCGGCAGTGGCGCACTGATCGACTGCGCATTAAAAAGCCCGCTGAACCGGTGATGGTCAGCGGGCTTTTTCAGGTCTGGAATCTGTGTTGCCTGGCCGGTGGCGGTTTCCAAAAGCGAACGCAACGTCTGAAAACGACGCTCCCCCTGTAGGCGCGAAGCTTGCTCGCGAAGGTCTTGAATGCGCGGTGTGTATCCTGTTCGAACGCGTCATCGTTAACGTCCTTCACGAGCAGGCTCGCTCCCACAGGGATCTTCAGTCGAGCCCGCTCGCATCAAACCCCACTCAACCCCTTGATCACCCCATCCACATTTCCTTCCAGCTCAGCCACCGGATCATCGGCATCGATACTCAGCACCACCAACCGACTCCCAGCCTCGGCAATCGCAGCTTTCACCGCTTCCGATGGTTGCCGATGATGCAACACCACCGCCACGTCATTGTCCTTGAGCGTCGCACTCAACGCCTTCAATGCCTCAGGCGTCCACTCGGCATCTGGCCGCGCATCCAGCCCAACCAGCTCCAGATTCAACCCGCCAATCAGATAACCCAAGTGGTCACTCAAACTCATCACACTGAGGTTATCGACACCGCCCAACCGCGCCTCACTGTCCGCGCTGAGCTTGAGCAATCGCTGCTTGAGCGCCGCCAGGTTGGCCTCGATCGCAGGCTTGGCCGCTGGCGCCAGGCGCACCAGGTCCGCCGCCATCACATCCGCCATCCGCCCCATGTTGTGACTGGAAAACCACGGCTGACTGCTCAACCCATCGACCTTGTTGCCCGGCTGCACCGCGATGCCGGGCAGGGCGCCGTCCACCGGGCGGGCAGCATCGACTTCAACGATACGGATATTGCTGCGCCGTGAGATCGGGTACAGCGGATCATCCGCCCACAGCGACCGCAGACCAATCACCGCATCGGCGTCAGTCGCCAGTTTGGCCAGCGCCGGAGCGCCACGCCCGGTGAAATAAGCGGTTTGCCGACTACCCGGCAGATTGGCCGGTGCAGCGCGTTCAAGGCTGACATCAGTGCCCTTGAGCAGAACTTCACCCAGCCCGTAAGTGATCGGCAAGGACGCCAGCACCCGCAGTGGCTTGGCACCGTCGACCGCAAAAGATGTATTGACCAGCCCACACAGAGCTACAGCCAGAGTCAGTTGACGCAGAGAAAAAGACATTTATCCAAGGTTCCCTTTCAGGCTGGGGACAACGCCGCGAGCGATAGCAGCGAGGGCAAAGGCGATACCGGCCACCAGAATGATCGCGGCGCCGGACGGGATGGGCAGGTCGAAGACAATCGGCGCGAGAATCCCGCACAGTGTGCTGACCGTGGCGATCAACACCGAGCACCAGAAAAAGCCCTTCAGCGATTGGCTCAACAAACGCGCTGCCGCCGCCGGAATCACCAACAGCGCGCCGACCAGAATTGCACCGATGACTTTCACCGCCGCCACGGTGATCAGCGTCACCAGAATCACGAACAGGTAATCCAGGGTCTTCACCGCCACGCCGCGCACCGCCGCCAGTTGCGGGTTGAAACTGGCGAGCATGATGCGGTTGTACAGCGGCAAGGCCAGCGCCATCACCAGCGAACCAACAATGGCCAACACCAGCAGGTCATTGCCGTTGACGGTGAGCACCGATCCAAACAGCACGTTCTCCAGAATGTGCACGTTGATCTTGCCCGCCAGAATCAGCAGCAGACTGGCACCGAGGGCCAACGACACCGAGAGAAAAACCCCGATCAAGGTGTCCGGCGCCAGGCCGGTGCGGTTGCGCAGGTAATTGAGCAGGATGCCAAACAGCAGGCAGTAACCGAACAGGCTGCCGTAAGGGCCGGTATACGGTTCGCCCAGCAGAATGCCGATGGCCACGCCCGTCAGCGCCGCGTGACCCACCGCTTCGGAGAAAAACGCAAAGCGCTTGACCACCACCAGCGTGCCCAAACCGCCCAGCACCGGGCCGATCAACAAACCGGCGAGCAGCGCGTTGACCACGAACCCATAGGCCAGCGCCTCGGGCAGATAACCCGAAGACGCCCAGCCCTGAACCATCAAACGAAAGGCTTCGTAACTCATCAGGCAACGCTCCGTGGATGGGTGGAAAACAGCGTCAGCAATCGCTCCGGCGTCAGGGCCTGTTTCGGCGTGGCGTCGAACAGCACCCGACGATTGAGCCCGGTGACGCGATCCGCCAGCCGCCCGACCGCTTCCAGATCGTGCTCGATCCACAACACGGTGATGCCGCTCTGGCGCCAGTCGCCGAGCAACCGTTCGAACACCTGAATACCGGCCTCATCGAGGGCCGACATCGGTTCGTCGAGCACCAGCAATTGTGGTGCCGGAATCAGCCCCTGAGCCAGCAACACCCGCTGACGCTCACCGCCCGACAACGCGCCCATGCGCCGTTTGCGTTTGTCCTGCAGGCCGACCCGTTCCAGCGCTTCACCGATTGCCGCCGCGTAGTGTTTGCTCAGCCCGAGGAACGCCGGCCGCCGCTGGCACATGGCGGCCATGAAGTCGTCGACGGTCATGGGTAAACCGCGATCGAACTCCAGCGCTTGCGGCACGTAGCCGATGGTCCCGGGTGTGCCCGGCCATTGCAGGCTCAAGCGGCCCTGATGCGGCATCTGCCCGAGCAGGGTCTTGATCAACGAACTCTTGCCGCCGCCGTTGGGGCCGACCAGCGCATGCACGCTGCCGGGCTGGACCTGGAAGGTCACCTGGTCGAGGATCGTCGTGCGGCCGAGGGTCAGGCTGACCTCCGCAAAATCCAGGGTCGGACCCAAAACCTGTGGGAGCGAGCTTGCTCGCGAAAGCGCTGTGTCATTCAGCGATGATGTTGACTGATGGGACGCCTTCGCGAGCAAGCCCGCTACCACAGGGGATTCGCTGAGGGTTTCTTTTGCTGTCATGCGCCGGACTCCTGAATCGCCCGGACCACGGTGTTGAGGTTGCCGGTCATTTCTTTTTCGTACTTGTCTGCGGTGTATTCGCCATAGGAAATATGCGACAGCGGATACAGCTTCACCCCGGATTCACGCTGGATGGTGTCGACGTAGGTGGACGGGAAATCCATCTCCGAGAAGATCACTTTCACGTCCAGTTCGCGCAGTTGGTCGATGGTCTTTTTCAGCTGGCTCGGGCTCGGTTCGATGCCGTGGGCCGGTTCGACCACGGCGGTCACTTCGAGGCCGAATTCACGCAGCAGATAGTCATAAGCCGCGTGTACCGTGGCCACTCGCAGTTCGGCATTCGGTGCCTGGGTCAGTTTCGCCAGAGCATCGGCGCGCATCTGCCGCAGGCGTTTGCCGTAGGCGCGGGCGTTCTGGGTGTAGGTCTTGGCGTTGTCCGGGTCGAGCTTGCCCAATTCCCGGGCGATGTTGTTGACCTGGGCAATCGAGGCGCTGATCGACAGGAAGGTGTGCGGGTTGACCACCTTGCCAGCACCGCGAGCGGCGGTACCGGTGGCGGCCAGCAACGGCACGTTTTCGTTGGCTTCGATCACCGGAACGTTCGGGGTTTCGCTGGCGGCGATCATGCGGTCGGCGAAGTCGTCATGACCGACGCCGTTGAGCACGATCACATCGAGCCCGCTGATGCGCTTGATGTCTTCGGCGCGGGGCTCGTAGGCGTGCGGGTTGAAACCGGCCGGAATCAGCGGCACCACCTCGGCCTTGTCGCCGACGATGTTGGCCACGTAGCTGTAATAAGGGTGCAGGGTGATACCGATGCGCAAGCGCTTGGCCTCTTCGGCACTGGCCAATGGTGTCAGCAGACAGGCAAACAGGCCGACCAGCAGCAGGCGCAAGAATGAACGTTGAGATGAAATAGGCATGGGAAAGCGGTCTTCTCTCGGGTGAAGGCGAGGGGTCAGTGCCGATGCTGGCGGGTCACACCGGCATCGAATTGCGCGACGATCTGCTGCCAGCCAGCGCTTTCTAACGCGGCGTCAGTGAGGTCGCTCGGGGCAGACAAGGATTTGCCGCGATTGAGCCAGACGTCCGGTGCATCGTCGTCAGCGGTCAGGCGCATCAGAAACGAACCGGCCACGCTCGGCGTCTGGCTCTGGCCGAAGTACGCCTTGGCGTCGAGCAACTGCCAGGCATGGCCGCCACGGCTGACGGAACTGGCGTCCTGGGCAAACGGTGCAAAGCCTTCATCGGCAAGCACTTGCGGCGTCGGCAGCGATTGTTGTTCCTGGCGCAGCAAGTGAATCTCGTCCAGCGTCACCCGCAGGTCGGCGTAGATCCCTTGCTCGGATGCGCTCAAGTCGCGGCGGGCATCCAGTTGATGACTGCCAATGTTATTCACTTCCTGGGACTCATGACGCCAGGCGACCACCGAGCCGGCCACCGCCAAAATCATCAGGCACAACAGCAGCACATACAGGGTTTCATGGCCGGCACCGGCCGGGCGGACGACGTGCGTGGTAGGTGTGGTCATGGGGCTTCGATGTCCGCTTGGTCGATCTCGACGACGTGGCCGGGGCCGGCGTCGAACAGCACGTAAAACTCGGCGCCGGGCTTCTTGAAGGTCAGGGTCGAATCGGCACCAAGCTTGCCTGGCACGAGGATGGTTTCGTCGTAGCCGATTACGTCCAGCGTCACACCCGGCGCGCCGCTGCCGTCGGAGAAACCGCCGGTGCATTTGATCTGTTCGGCGTCGACGGCCTTGCACTCGCACATCGGGTTGTGGGCCAGGGCGCTGGCGCTGAAACCGGCGCAGAGCACCAGCAGCGCGACGCTCAGAGGGCGAAAATTCATGGTTTGCCTCCTTGTTGGTTCAGCCATTCGACGGTGGCGGGGGATGCCTGGCTCAGCGGGATGGACGCTTGATGCATGGCGCCGTCCCAGCCTTCCATGGTGATCCACAGCTCGGCGTCGGCCTTGGTCTTTTCTGGAACCGGCAGCATCGCGCCCATGCGGTACGGCGTGCCGAAGAAAATCACCCCGGCGGCGCGCAGGCTGCGTGGTTTGCCGATGCGCAGGTAAGTTGCCTTGACCTGCTCGCGGCAGCTGTCGCACAGCGCCGCGTTGATGTTCTTCATGTAGCCGGCCGGGCCGTCGAGCCTCGGTGCTTCGTTGCGCAACTCGGCCAGGCGCAGGCTCCAGGGGCCGACCTGGACTTCACCGATTTCCCGCTCGCCCAAACCGGTATCACCGCGAAACAGCGCCGCGTCGGCGAAGTACTTGGGCATGAAACCCAGCGGGACCAGCAACAGCAGAACGTTGAGGTGGAAGCGCCATTTGTGCCAGAAACGGCTCAGTGTCGACGCCGGTTTTTCCGCGGCAAACAGGCTCATTGGCTGACCTCCGTGGTTTCACCGCGAGCGACCGGAGCCGTCTGGTTGCGTGGGCGTTTAGTGCTGCGCTTGAGGGCGTTGGCCGTGGCCAGGGCGGTGCGCTTGGTCCAGATCAGCAGGCCGCTGAGGACCATCATGCTCAGGATCAGGCCGAAGAAGAACCAGATCAGCTTGATCCAGAGGCCCCCGAAATCGCCGGTGTGCAGCGGACGCATGGATTCGGTCACCAGTTCCAGGCCGGAACGGTCCGACAGCAAGCGAGTGGCGGCGACATCACCGTTATAGGGGTTGATGTCGGCGGTCTGGAACATCAGCGGATACCAGCTGCGGCCGCCCACCGTGAGGTAGCTGTAGGCGTTGGCGGGCAGGCTGACAAAGCTGTCGTCCAGGCCGGGAATGCGTTCCTTGGCTTGCTGGATCGCGGTTTCCAGACTGATCATCGGTGCCGGTGAACCCTTGGCGCTCAACGGCACGCTTTCGCGCGGAACCACCAGCGCTACGGGCGCGGTGGAAATTGAAATCTGGTTATCGAACATGAACGCTTCGATCAGGAACCAGGTGCTGGTGACGGAAATTACTGCGATGAACCAGATCGACCAGATGCCGCTGAGGCGGTGAAAATCACCCCAGAAAATCCGCGCGCCGTGACGAATGCGCAGGGTCGGGCGAAAGAAGCCCTTCCAGAATTTCTTGTAGACCACCAGCCCGGTGACCAGTGACGCCAGCAACGGCAGGCTGAGGAACGACACCAGGTACCAGCCCCAGCTGTAGCCATTGGTGAACGGCACCAGCCACCAGCCATGCAGTGCGCGGGTAAATGCCTGGAAGTTGAATTGCGGGGCGGTGCCCTGGATCACGCCGCTGTACGGGTTGACGTAGACCGTCACCGAGCGGCCATCCGGGTAGCTGACGCTCACGTCGAGGGCGAAGTGCGATTCATCGGGCCGGCTGATGCTTTCGACCAGGGTATCGGGCTCGGCCTTTTTGATCGCCGCGATGATCTGGTCATAGCTGAGCAGCGGGGCATCGTCAGAGGGTTGGCTGGCGCGCATTTGCGGGTTGGCCAGCCAGACGATTTCCTGGCTGACCACCGCCAGGGTGCCGGTCACGCAGACGATCAGTACGAAAAACCAGATCGGCAACGCCAGCCAGCTATGGACCAGAAACCAGAGTTTTGAACGGGATTTCTTCGACATGATTAAAGGTCTTGTTTCGATGAGAGGACCACGGCCGGGCCGTGGCTTTTGCCTACGCGGCCTGACTGCATCTCTATAAGACGGATGAGGATGCGAAATCCCGAAGGGCGATATGAAAGAAAATGTTTCGTGTTCCTGAGTGGTTTTCCCCTGTAGGAGCAAAGCTTGCTCGCGAAGGCGCCGTTCCAGGCACATCAACGTTGGCTGACCCACCGCTATCGCGAGCAGGCTCGCTCCCACAGTTGAACTGCGCAGTTCACCATTTTTGTATTGACCACAGATCCAGTGTGGGAGCGAGCCTGCTCGCGATGACGGCGGCATATTCAGCATCGATGTGCCTGACACACCGCTTTCGCGGGCAAGCCCGCTCCTACATGGGGTTTTGTATTCATTTCAGGTTGCAGTGGTGTGCCGATCCAACACGAAACATGGTTCACGGGATCACTCTCAGGCCATTGATGGGGCCAGACGACTGCCTAAGATGGAGCGCAGACGCCTGTCACCCGCGAGCCTGAGCGAGTACTTCCATGACTTCAGCAAGAACCCTCTACGACAAACACATCGATTCCCACACGGTGTGTCGCCTCGATGACCAGGGCCATGTCCTGTTGTACATCGATCGTCAGGTCATCAACGAATACACCAGCCCCCAGGCCTTCAGCGGTTTGCGCGAGGCCAAACGTGGCGTGTGGCGGCCGGAAACCGCGCTGGCGGTGGTCGATCACGTCAACCCCACGGCACCGGTGCGCATCGCCGCCATGCCTGACCCCGGTGGTGCGCGGCAAGTGTCGTACCTGGCGGAAAACTGCCGGGATTTCGGCATCGAACTGCTCGATATCCTCGACAAGCGCCAAGGCATCGAACACGTCATCGCCCCGGAGCAGGGCTTCATTCTGCCGGGCATGGTGATTGCCGCCGGCGACAGCCACACCACCACCTACGGTGCCCTCGGCGCCTTCGGTTTCGGCATCGGCACCTCGGAGATCGAGCACCTGCTGGCGTCCCAGACGCTGGTCTACAAACGCCTGAAAAGCATGCGCGTGACCGTGGACGGAGCGTTGGCGCCGGGGCTGACCTCCAAGGACGTGATCATGGCGCTGATCGGTCAGATCGGCGCATCGGGGGCCACCGGGTACGCCATTGAGTTTTGCGGTTCGACCATCGATGCCCTGAGCGTCGAAGCGCGCATGACCATTTGCAACATGGCGGTGGAGGCGGGCGCACGAGGTGCGTTCATGGCGCCGGACGAAAAAGTATTCACTTACCTCAAAGGCAAGCCCCGCGCGCCGAAAGGCGAATTGTGGGCGCAAGCAATTGAGAAATGGCGGGCATTGCACAGCGATGCAGACGCGCACTTCGACCGTGAAGTCCATTTGGACGCCCGCGCACTGGAGCCGATGGTCACCTGGGGCACCAGCCCGGATCAGGCCTCTCCGATCGGCGCCTGCGTGCCGGATCCGCAAGACGTCAGCGACCTGATCCTGCGCCAGGACATGCGCCGCGCCCTGAACTACATGGGTCTTGAGGCCGGCATGCCGCTGAGTGATATCGTCATCAGCCATGCCTTCATCGGTTCTTGCACCAACGCGCGCATCGAAGACCTGCGCGATGCCGCCAGCGTGGTGCGCGGCAAACACGTGGCCGGGCATGTGCGAGCGATGATCGTGCCCGGTTCCACCGAAGTGCGTAACCAGGCCGAAGCCGAGGGGCTGGCGGCGATCTTTATCGACGCCGGGTTCGAATGGCGGCAGTCCGGCTGCTCGATGTGCCTGGCGATGAACGACGACGTGCTGGCGCCGGGCGACCGCTGCGCGTCCAGCACCAACCGCAATTTCGAAGGCCGCCAGGGCGCTGGCGCCCGTACACACCTGATGAGCCCGGCCATGGTCGCTGCCGCGGCGATCACCGGCCACTTGATCGACATCCGTCATTTTGGAGACCGCGCATGAGCCTGCAACCCTTCACCCAGGTCAGCGGCAAAGCCGCCCCGATGCTCGCGGCCAACATCGATACCGACGTGATCATGCCCAAGCAGTTTCTCAAGGGCATCGACCGTGCCGGGCTGGACCGTGGTTTGTTTTTCGATCTGCGCTTTTTGCCTGATGGGTCGCTTAATCCTGATTTCGTCCTGAATCAACCGGCGTGGCAAGGGGCGAGCTTCATGGTGGTCGGGCCGAATTTCGGCTGCGGATCGAGCCGCGAACATGCGGTCTGGGGCTTGAAGCAGATGGGCATCCGGGCGCTGATCGGCAGCAGTTTTGCCGGGATTTTTTATGACAATTGCCAACGAAATGGCGTGCTGCTGATTACCCTCGATGAGGCGGTTTTGCAACGGCTCGGGCAAGTGGTCAGCCAGCCGGATGGCGCGCAAATCAGCGTTGATCTGGAGGCGCAAGAGATTCGCCTGCACGATGCTGAAGTGATCCCGTTCAAGATCGACACCTTGCGCAAGACTTCGCTGTTACTGGGCCTCGATGCAATCGGCAGCACACTGCAACGCAGCGACCAAATCAAAGCCTTCGAACGCGAGCACCTGGCAGCCAACCCCTGGCTAGCCTGAACACAAATCAAAAATGTGGGAGCGGGCTACACCGACAACCCCTTGAAATGCTCCTGCAAAAACTCCACACACGCGCGCAATTTTCCCGAATACGCCAGCCGCGTCGGGTACACCGCCCAGACGTTGGCACTTTGGGTGTATTCGGGCAGCAACTGCACCAACCGTCCTTGCTCCAGCAACGGTTTCACATCCCACAATGACCGCAACACCACGCCGCGCCCATCCAGTGCCCACTGCAAGACAATCTCGCCGCTGTTGGATGACAGCGGCCCGCTGACCCGCACGCTGTCCTGAACCCCGTCGCGCTGCAGATTCCACACGCCGAACGCGTTGTCGCGCTCCTTGAGCACCAGGCAATCGTGTTGCTCCAGATCGCTCAACGCTTGAGGCATACCCCGACGTTGCAGATACGCCGGCGCCGCGCAGAGCACTCTTCGGTTGCTCACCAACTGTCGGCCGATGTGCTGGCCGGGAATGTCGTCACCGACACGGATCTCCAGGTCAAAGCCTTCGCTGACGATGTCGACCACGCGGTCGAACAGGTCCAGGCGAATCTCCAGGTCCGGATAACGCTCGGCCAGCAACGACAAGGCCGGGGCCACATGGTTACGGCCAAAACCGAAACTGGTGCACAAATGCAGGCGCCCGCGAGGGCTGTCGTGGGCGTCGGAAAGCTCGTCGTGCAATTGCTGGAAATCATCGAGAATCCGCAGGGCCCAGCGCTGGACCCGCTCGCCGTCCTCGGTCAGGGCAATGCGGCGGCTGGTGCGGTGCAGCAGGCGCGTGCCAAGGGTGGTTTCGAGAATCTGGATGCGCTTGCTGACATAGGCGGGCGACAGGCCCAGCTCATCCGCCGCGGCGGCGAAACCGCTCTTGCGAATCACGGTCAGCAGTACGCGCAAGTCTTCGGGTAGGGGCACGGTGTCTTTCTTGGTGGTCATGGCAGAAACGAGCACTGGCGGCATGAGCCGCCAGCATAGCAGTGCGACGCGGGTGTCAGCGCAGGAAAGCCAGCGCTTCGGCGAGCAGCAGTTCGGGGGCTTCTTCGGCGATGTAATGGCCGGCGGGCAGCGCTTTGCCGCGGACGTTGGTGGCAACGAGTTGCCATTCCTTGAGCGGCTCGAAGCAGCGCCCGACCGTACCGTCGGCGCCCCACAGCACCAGCAAGGGCAGGTTCAACTGATGACCCGCCTCGATGTCGGCGCGGTCATGTTCCAGGTCAATGCTGGCGCTGGCGCGGTAATCCTCGCAGATACCGCGCGCGGTGCCCGGCAATTTCAGGCAGCGCAGGTATTCGTCGAAGGCTTCAGCGGTGAACGGTTTGAGCCCGGCGCTGCGACTGCCCATCACGCTGCGCAGGTAGGCATCGGGATCGGCTTCGATCAGGGTTTCCGGCAGCGGCGCCGGGCGGATCAGGAAGAACCAGTGCCAATAGGCGCGGGCAAAGGCTTCGTTGGTTTGCGCGTACATCGACAGGGTCGGGGCGATGTCGAGCAGCACCATGCGTTGCACCACATCGGGATGATCCAGCACCAGACGATGGGCCACCCGGGCGCCACGGTCGTGGGCCAGCACCGAGAACTGTTCGAAGCCCAAGGACTTCATCAGCTCCACAGCATCCTTGGCCATTTCACGTTTGGAGTAGTTGGTGTGATGTTCGTTGGCCGGCGGTTTGCCGCTGTCGCCGTAACCGCGCAGGTCGGCGGCGATCACGGTGAAGTGTCGGGCCAGTTGTTCGGCGATTTTGTGCCAGATGACGTGGGTCTGCGGGTGACCGTGCAACAGCAGCAGGCCCGGCCCGCTGCCGCCGATGCGGTAGGCGATGTCCACGCCGTTGACGTGGTGCTGGTCTTTGAGGAATCCGGCGAACATGGATGAGTCCTTGTTGGAGTTGCCTGCATCCTGAAATTGATCAGCCCCTGGGGCAAGGTATAAAGCGTGGTGTGCGTGTTCATGAAGTGTGTTCAAGGGGATGGATGGCGCCGGATCGGCCGCCTTCGCGGGCAAGCCTTGCTCCTACAGGTACGGTGGTGCTTTTGTAGGAGCGAGGCTTGCCCGCGAAGAGGCCCTGACATTCAATATAAAGCTCAACCCTGGCTGAACATCTCCTTCGCCCGCTGCTCAATCTGTTCCTGAGTCAGATCCTCCTTGCGCGTGGCCAGGAACCACAGATGCCCATAGGGATCCTTCAACGTCCCCGAGCGGTCGCCATAAAACTGATCCTTGACCTCGGACACCACCGTGCCGCCGGCAGCAATCGCCTGTTTATACGACTTGTCGACATCAGTCACATACAGATGCAGGCCCACCGAAGGCGACTTGTCCGGATTGCTCAATGGTCCCTGATCGCACGGCGTACCCAGCATGATCGGGCAATCGCCGATGCGCAGTTCGGCGTGGCCGATGCCGCCATCGGGCATGGCCAGGCGCATGACTTCGATGGCGCCAAAGGCTTTTTTGTAGAAATCGATGGCTTCAGCCGCTTTTTGAATGCCCAGGTACGGGGTGATGCTGTGATAACCCTCTGGAATGGGTTTGACACTCATGATGACTCTCCCTTTTGTTGTTGTGAATTGAACGGGTCCCTCACCGTTTTCCGGTCGGATAACTATAGGTCAGCCCTTTTGCTGCATCCGAGTGCCCGACGAGCAGCAGCGCCACTGATCCACATCGAACCGTTCGGGGCTAATTCGACCAAGATCAAAAACATCTCGGCACTGAAGGACGGCGCCACGGTGTCGATCCCCAACGACCCGGTGAACACCGGTCGCGCACTGTGCTGTTGCACGAAGCCGGGCTGATCAAACTCAAGGACCCGAGCAACACCCTGGCGACGCAGCGCGACATCGTCGAAAACCCCAAGCATTTGAAAATTCGTGAACTCGAAGGCGCACTGCTGGCGCGCTCGGGGAGCCAGGTCGACCTGGCATTTGTGAGAACGACACAACCCTGTAGGAGCGAGGCTTGCCCGCGAAGGCCGCCCCACTATTTCGGATCAACCCCCAATTCCAGCAGCTGCGCTCCCGGCCCACGCTCCCCCAGCACATCGCCAAAGTTGCGCAGCGGGCACGCCTCCATCGACAAACACCCACAACCAATGCAGCCATTCAGCCGGTCGCGCAGCAAGGTCAGTTGATTGATCCGTTCATCCAGATCCCGGCTCCACTGCGCCGACAACACCTGCCAGTCCGCTGCCGTCGGTGCGCGGTTGTCCGGCAACGATTTCAACGCCTCGCCAATCTCCGCCAACGGAATCCCCAGCCGCTGGGCGACCTTGATCAACGCCACCCGCCGCAACACTCCCCGGGGGTAGCGCCGCTGATTGCCCTGATTGCGATAACTTTTGATCAGGCCCTTCGCTTCATAAAAGTGCAGGGCAGTGACCGCCACGCCGCTGCGCGCGGCCACTTGGCCGACGGTGAGTTCCTTGTGCAGATTTTCCGAGGTGATCATTTAAAAAATGCCTCTTGACCTCTAGTTAACTTGAGGTTTTACCCTGCAGGCCTTCGGATCGCAAGGTCCGGCTTACACGCGAGTGGGGACTATTCATGCACGTTCTAGAGAAAAATCGCAGCTTCACCCAGTTGATCGAATTCGAGATCGAACCCCATCAACAGCCGGCGCTGGTGTCGGCGCTGTCGAAGCAGACCGAGCGCCTGGCCCAGGGCTACAGTGGTTTTCTGAGTGCGAGCATCCAGGCCAGCGACGATGGCCGGCGCGTGCTCAATTACCTGCAATGGCAGTCCCGTGAGGCGGGGGAAGCGGCGTTTCGGAGTTTTGAAAGCGGCGAACAGGATTTCTGGCAATTGATCCACGCGCATCAGGCGAAAACCGTGACCTTCGGCTCGTTCCAGGTGCTGCACAGTCTGGAACGCAGCCACGACAACGCGCTGCACTGCAATCTGGTGCATGCGGGGTAAACGTCTAGATCGACAGCTGCATCAAACGCTCGCCCTGCACATTTTCCGTGGGCCGGCGTTTGTTCACCGCCAGTTCGCCGATCTTGATCAGGCGCGTGCGGGTCACGTTGCGGCTCAACCCGAGCAGCGCAGCGGTGTGCACCTGGTTGTAATGGCAGAAGCGATAAGCCGCCCGCAGCAAGGCGTCTTCGACTTTCTCGTGCAGCGCGCCGGCCTGCTCTTCGAAGAGTTTCTGAAAGGCGCGATCGAGCAAGGCCTGCGCTGAATCATCGACGGTGCTGTGGTGATCGTCCTGACGCTCGATGCGCATGTTCGACAGGCGCAGGTCGTCGCGTTCGATCACACCGTTGCGGCAGATCAGTAGGGTGTGGTGAATGACGTTTTCCAGTTCACGGATGTTGCCCGGCCAGCTGTAGCTGCGCAGTTTCAGTTCGGCCTCTTTGCTGATGGTGACGGTGCCGTAGCCGAGGCGCTGGCTGTAGGCTTCGACGAAGTGCCGGGTCAGCGGCAGGATGTCGCCGGGGCGATCACGCAGCGGGCTCAATTCCAGGCTGACCACGTCGAGGCGGTAATACAAGTCTTCGCGGAAATGCCCGGCGTTGATGGCTTTTTCAAGCTGCACGTTGGTCGCCGCCAGCACTCGCACGTCGATGGGAATGCTCTTGCGCGAGCCGAGTCGCACCACTTCGCGTTCCTGCAACACCCGCAGCAACTTGACCTGAATCGCCATCGGCAAATCACCGATTTCATCGAGGAACAACGTGCCGCCGTCGGCCTCTTCGAACCAGCCAGCCTTGGCGCTCAGGGCGCCGGTGAACGCGCCTTTTTCATGGCCGAACAACTCGGCTTCCACCAGCGATTCGGAGAACGCACCGCAGTTCACCGCCACGAAGGGACGGTTACGCCGGGCGCTGAGGTTGTGGATGTGCCGCGCCACCAGCTCCTTGCCGGTGCCGGTTTCGCCGATGATCAGCACGCTGGCTTCACTCGGCGCGACCTGTTGAATGTGCGCGAGCAACGCTTGGGATTTCGGGTCTTCGAAGACTTGCGCGGTGGCGCGGATCGAAGTGGCCAGGGCGGGCGAGGGCGGTAGGGTCAGAAGTTGCATGGGGCAGGCTCCATGAATGGAAGGCTATGAATAGAAAGTCGGGATTGGCAGGGACTGGTTCAGCGCCCAGTCACCCAGTTCATGGAGTTTGTAATCCACCGGGTCGTGCAGGGTTTGCGTGCGCAGGTTGCGCCAGTGGCGGTCCAGTCGCAGAGAGGCGTGAGTCGAACGCGCACCGGTCACTTCGAACAACCGGCTACACAGATCCAGGCCATTGCGGGTGGCGGCGACCTTGGCCGTGGCGATGGCTGTTGCCAGATGTCCACGTTCCTCGGCGCTGAGACTCGGGCCTTTGGCCCAGGCCTTGTCGAGTAAATCGGCGGCACGTTCCACCAGCAATCGAACACTTTCCAGGGCGACCCAGAATTCACCGTAGTGGCCGAGTACATAAGGGTCCTGGCTCACCTCCTGAACACTGGATTTGTGCCACGGTCGGGTCTCGGTGAGGGTGTATTGCCGCGCCTCTTCAAAGGCGCCTTCGGCAATGCCGAGGAACATGTGCGTGAAGGTCAGCTGGGCGATCAACGGCCGCAGGCAAGCGAAGGGTGTGCTGAGCGGACCCGGGTCCAGCAGCAACTCCGATTCTTCGACCCGCACTCGCTCGAACGTGGCGCTGCCGCTGTCGGTCTGGCGCTGGCCCATGTTGTTCCAGTCGCCGTGCAGGGTAATGCCGCTGCGACCGCTGGGAATCGCCGCGATCAACAGTTTGCCGCCGGCGCTTTCGTCCACCGCCGAGGCGATCAGCATTTGCGAATCGCTGGCGCCGGAGCAGAAGCTTTTCTTGCCGGAAAACTCACGCCAGCCACCGAGGTCCTTGACCACGGTGCGGGTGTCCAGAGGATTGAGGGCGTTGCCCCAGAACCAGTTCTTGCGGGCCGTTTGTTCGAACCACGGCTGCCACTGCTCGGGGCGGGAGAACAGGCGCACGGTGGCGAGCATCAGGTGATGGAAACCGAACACATGCGCAATCGAACTGTCGACCTTGGCGAACTCGCGCACGATGTTGAGGGTGTCACTCCAACTGGCGCCGAGGCCGCCGAACTGGGTGGGAATGCTCAAGGCGAGCAGGCCGCTGTGGCGCAAGGCGTCACGTTCGGCCTTGGGCGTGCCGCCACGCTCGTCGCGCTCGACAGCGGTCAGGGCAAACTCGGCGGCCAACTGGCGGGCGGTTTGCAGCGGGGATATCAGGGCGCTTTGCGGTTTGGCAGTCACGCGGGGTTCCTCAGAAAAATTCGACGCAGATCCCCTGTGGGAGCGAGCCTGCTCGCGAAGAGGCCGCTACATCCAACATCAATGTCGACGGTACGGACGCCTTCGCGAGCAGGGATTGCCTGTCAGGCCGTGGCTTTGGCAGGCAGCACATCATTGGCGATCATTTCGCCAAACGGCCCGGTGAGGTTGGTGACGCCGCGCCCGGCAAGGCTGGCGTACGGCTCGGGCAGCAGCGGGAACACCAGTTCGGCAAAACGATAAGCCTCTTCAAGGTGCGGGTAGCCGGAGAAGATGAAACTCTCGATCCCCAGGTCGGCGTATTCCTTGATCCGCGCCGCCACTTGCTGCGGGTCGCCGACCAGCGCCGTCCCGGCACCGCCGCGCACCAGGCCGACGCCGGCCCACAGGTTGGGCGCGATTTCCAGGTTGTCGCGACGCCCGTCATGCAAGGCAGCCATGCGTCGCTGGCCTTCTGAATCGAAACGCGAGAACGATTTCTGCGCGGCGGCGATGGTCTCGTCGCTGATGTGTTCGATCAGTTTGTCGGCAGCTTTCCACGCCTCTTCGGCGGTCTCGCGCACGATCACGTGCAAGCGAATCCCGAACTTCACCGTGCGCCCGTTTCGCGCCGCACGCTCGCGCACATCGGCGATTTTTTCCGCCACGGCGGCCGGTGGTTCGCCCCAGGTCAGGTAGACGTCGACCTGCTCGGCGGCGAGTTCGTGGGCCGCTTCCGAGGAACCGCCGAAGTACAATGGCGGATAAGGTTTTTGCACCGGCGGATACAGCGCCTTGGCGTTCTGCACTTGCAGGTGTTTGCCTTCGAAATCCACCGATTCACCTTGCAGCACCCGACGCCAGATCTGCAGGAATTCGTCGGTGACTTCGTAGCGCTCACTGTGATCGAGGAAGATTCCGTCGCCACGGTTTTCATCCGGATCGCCACCCGTCACGACGTTGATCAGCAAGCGACCGTTGGACAGTCGATCCAGCGTGGCGGCCATGCGTGCCGACACCGTCGGCGAGATGATTCCCGGACGAATCGCCACCAGGTATTTCAGGCGTTCGGTCAACGGCACCAGCGCCGACGCGATCACCCACGAGTCTTCGCAGGAACGCCCGGTGGGAATCAATACGCCGTGGTAGCCAAGGCTGTCGGCAGCCTGCGCCACTTGTTTCAGATAGTTGAGCGTCACCGGGCGGGCGCCCTGGGTGGTGCCCAGGTAATGGCCGTCGCCGTGGGTGGGCAGAAACCAGAAAACATCCATGAAGAAATCCTTAAGCGATTTTCAGCAGATTTTTGGGGTGCACGCCAAACAACGGCGCGGCACGTTCCGCAGCAAGACGAATGCGGGCCTTCAAGGGCTCACTGGTTATTTGGTAATTGGAGAAATCGGCTTCGGTGGCATAGACGCCAATCGGCAACGTCAGGGCCTGGAAGAAACTGAACAGCGGACGCAGCTGATGATCGAGCATCAGCGCATGACGCTCGCTGCCGCCGGTAGCGGCCAGCAGCACCGGCGTGTCGATCAGCGCATTGAGGTCGATCAGGTCGAACAGGTGCTTGAGCAGGCCCGGGTAGGAACCGCGATAAACCGGCGCGGCGACAATCAGCAGGTCGGCGTTTTCGATGGCTTGCAGCTCGGCTTCGATCTCGGCGCTCAATTCCTGACGAGACAGGGCCGAGCCCAGCGGTCGGGCAATGTCACCCAGTTCAATCAGCTTGCTCTCGATCGGCAGGTGCTCGGCCAGTTGCGCCAACAGCGCCTGGGTCAGCACCAACGTGCGGGACGGACGCCAGGTACCGCCGGAGAGGGCAACGACTTTCAATGGACGCGACATGATCAGTTCCTTTTTAAACAGTTGCTCAGCGAGCAGTGAGTAGTCACAGGGCTTGAGCAAAAGCTGTACCAATCCGTCGGAGCCCCGATTGGCGGGGCTTTCAGCGCGTTGACCGGTTAATGCTGTGTGAGTCGCAGGGCTGTTTGTTGAATGGCTGTTGCCTGGCAAACAGTTGCCTGGGCAACAGTGCGTGAAGCGATGGAGTTGTTATAAAGGCTCGCTGTTATTCCGTAAAAGATCTTAAATTACTATTTATAGATCGTTTGGAAATATTAGATGCTCAAACCGGGCGGCATTAGGCAAAGTTGATAGCCACTATCGAGAGCGTTGATTTCTGCTCATCGGATGCCCGGCGTAGCCTGTGTTCATTGCCTCGAACCCAGATGCCAGGACGCCCACCATGAAACCTCTGATCGCCACTTTCCTGCTGCTCGCCGTCTCCGTTCTCGCCGGATGTGCCAGCCACGTTTCCCCCGAACTGCGGCCTTACACCGCTGAAGAAAGCAAGGAACTGGCACTGGAAGCGCTGAATCGCCGTGGCTTGTCCTTCGACGAGTACCACGCGAAAAAAGCCGAATTGCTCGGCCAGCCGCAGAAATCTTTCAGCTTCGACAATCAGGGCGAAATGAACGCCGAACGGGCTGTACAGCTGCACGGTCGCCCAAGCTGAACGATAACTGTACCGCTGCAACTTTCACTCAACTGTCCGTGGGTTTCACGCAAGGCGTGCGATAGGGTCAACACCTGACTGACCCTGATGGACTGCCGCTCATGACGCTCTCACTCGACCTGCTGCTGGGCTTCGCCCTGTTTGCCCTCGTTACCTCGATCACGCCGGGCCCGAACAACACCATGTTGCTGGCATCGGGCGTGAACTTCGGCTTTAACCGCACCATCCCCCATATGCTCGGCATCACCTGCGGCTTCTTCGTGCTGGTCGTGGCCGTGGGTTTCGGTCTGGGCGCCGTGTTTCAAACTTATCCGTTGCTTTACACCATCCTTCGCTACGTCGGCGCGGCATACTTGCTGTACCTGGCCTGGAAGATTGCTCACTCGGGGCCGGTCTCGGACAGCGAGCAGAGTGAAGGCAAACCGATCAGTTACCTGGGCGCGGCAGCCTTCCAGTGGGTCAATCCCAAGGCCTGGATCATGGCCATCGGTGCCATCAGCACCTACACGCCCATGCAGGGTTACTTCACCAATGTGATCGTGATTGCCGCGGTCTTCGCCCTGATCAACCTGCCGAGCGTCAGCGTCTGGGCGGCTTGCGGCACCCTGTTGCGCAACGTGTTGAAAGATCGCCGCTGGTTGCGCCTGTTCAACTGGGGCATGGCCGCGCTGCTGGTAGTTTCGCTGTATCCGTTGTTGCTCGAAAGCTTTAGCTGACGCATTGCTTCAACCGGTTGCCCGATGCCTGTTAAGCTCGACTTCAGGAGCGTTCCTACGCACTTTTAAATGAAGTTGTTCTTCTTTAACGGCCTCCGATCAGGTATTGCTGACGTGCTGATGATTCGGCGTCGCTCACGAGGCGGCGCTTTGACGTTTCCAGCAACGAGCTTCCTGATCCCGGAACACGCTCTGCGAGTCTTTTATGAATAAACGTCCGTTGTATTTCGACTACGCCGCCACCACCCCGGTGGATGAGCGAGTCATCAAGGTCATGGTCGAGTGCCTGGGTTTTGCCGGCAACTTCGGCAACCCGGCGTCCAGCTCCCACGCGTTCGGCCAACAGGCCCGACGGTCGGTCGAGCAGGCTCGGCGGCAAGTGGCCGAACTGGTCGGCGCCCAGGCTGAGCAGATCGTCTGGACCTCCGGCGCCACCGAATCCAACAACCTTGCGCTCAAGGGTGTTGCCCAGGCGCGTGGCGTTGCGGGTGGCCACATCATCACCAGCCAGATCGAACACAAGGCGATTCTCGACACCGCCAGACAATTGCAGGACGCCGGCGTTGCCGTGACCTATCTGGTGCCGAACGCCGAAGGCCTGATTACCGCGCAAGCGGTCAGCGAAGCCCTGCGCGAGGACACCTTTCTGGTGTCGCTGATGCTGGTCAACAACGAGCTGGGCACCGTCAACGACATCCGGGCCATCGGCCAGGTAGTACGTGATCGTGACGCCCTGTTTCATGTCGACGCCGCCCAGGGTGCGGGCAAAGTGGCCATCGACCTCGCCGAGTGGCCAGTGGACTTGATGTCATTCTCGGCGCATAAAATCTACGGCCCCAAGGGCATCGGCGCGTTGTATGTAGGCCCTCGCGCGCAGCAACGCTTGCAGGCACAGATACATGGCGGCGGTCACGAAGGTGGTTTGCGATCCGGAACGTTGGCGACTCACCAGATAGCAGCCATGGGCACCGCCTTCGCATTGGCGGCGTCGGTGTTCGATGAAGAAAAAGCCACGATCGTGCGTCTGCGTGAACGCTTGCTCGAGCAGTTGCTGAGCATTCCCGGCGTGCGCCTCAATGGCAGCGCGACCCAGCGCATTCCCCATACCCTGAGCCTGACCTTCAATGAAGGCGAGTTCAATTCTGCGGCGTTGAGCACCTCGATCGCGTTTTCCGCGACCTCGGCCTGCAATTCCGCCAGCAATGCTCCGTCCCACGTGTTGCTGGCCCTGGGGCATGACGCCCGCTCGGCGGGTCGCACCATTCGCTTGAGCCTGGGGCGTTTCACCACCGAGCAGGATATCGATCAAGCGGCACAACTGATTAAAACAGCCTGCGCCAGTGCCCCGGCATTCTGGCAGTAGCGCCTTGAAGCGCCGACCCGGATCGGCACTTAACAATAATGATGAAATGATTAGCAGGAGACATGATGAGTACGCAGCCTTCGATCAATGGATCGGTGTCCCAACGCCTGGCGCAAACCCGCGAGCTGATGAGCCGGGAGGGCATTCATGCTCTGCTGGTGCCGTCGGCCGACCCGCACCTGTCCGAATACCTGCCGGGTTATTGGCAGGGGCGGCAGTGGTTGTCGGGCTTCCATGGCTCGGTTGGCACGCTGATCGTGACGCCGGACTTTGCCGGCGTGTGGGCCGACAGCCGTTATTGGGAACAAGCGACCAAGGAACTCAAGGGCAGCGGCATCGAACTGGTCAAGCTGCAACCGGGTCAACCGAGCCCGCTGGACTGGCTGGCCGAGCAAACGCCTGAAGGTGGCGTGGTCGCGGTGGATGGGGCGGTGATGGCGGTGGCCTCGGCGCGTACGCTGGGTAGCAAGCTCGAAGAGCGCGGCGCCCGTCTGCGCACTGACATCGACCTGTTGAACGAAGTCTGGAGCGATCGCCCGACGTTGCCGAACGAGCCGATCTATCAGCACCTGCCGCCACAGGCGACAGTGAGCCGCGGCGAGAAACTCGCCAAGCTGCGTGAGGTGTTGAAAGATCGCGGTGCCGACTGGCACTTCATCGCCACCCTCGACGACATCGCCTGGCTGTTCAACTTGCGTGGCGGCGACGTGTCGTTCAACCCGGTGTTTGTTTCTTTCGCGTTGATCAGCCAACAACAGGCCACCCTGTTCGTCGCCCTGAGCAAGGTCGATGCCGAGCTGCGTGCCATCCTCGAACAGGACGGCGTGACCCTGCGCGATTACAGCGACGTGGCCGATGCCCTGCGCGCGGTGCCGAGCGGCGCGAGCCTGCAAGTCGATCCGGCGCGCGTCACCGCAGGTTTGCTGGATAACCTGAACAGCGGCGTGAAACTGATCGAAGGCCTGAACCCGACGACATTGGCCAAGTCGCAGAAAAGCCTGGCTGATGCCGAGCACATTCGCCAGGCGATGGAGCAGGACGGCGCGGCGCTGTGCGAATTCTTCACCTGGCTGGACTCGGCGCTGGGGCGTGAGCGCATCACCGAACTGACCATCGACGAACACCTGACGGCCGCGCGTACCCGCCGTCCGGGTTATGTGTCGCTGAGTTTCAACACCATCGCTGCGTTCAACGCCAATGGCGCCATGCCGCACTACCACGCCACCGAAGAAGAACACGCGGTGATTGAGGGTGACGGCCTTTTGCTGATCGACTCCGGTGGCCAGTACCTGGGCGGCACGACCGACATTACGCGGATGGTGCCCGTCGGTACGCCGACGGATGAGCAGAAGCGCGATTGCACGCGAGTGCTCAAAGGCGTGATTGCCTTGTCCCGCGCGCAGTTCCCGAAAGGCATCCTGTCGCCGCTGCTGGACTCGATTGCCCGCGCACCGATCTGGGCCGAAAGCGTCGACTACGGTCACGGCACCGGTCATGGCGTCGGTTATTTCCTGAACGTTCACGAAGGTCCGCAAGTCATCGCCTATCAGGCCGCCGCCGCACCGCAAACTGCGATGCAGCCGGGCATGATCACCTCCATCGAGCCGGGTACTTACCGTCCGGGCCGCTGGGGTGTGCGGATCGAGAACCTGGTGTTAAACCGCGAGGCCGGCAAAAGCGAATTCGGTGAGTTCCTGAAGTTCGAAACCCTGACCCTGTGCCCGATCGACACGCGTTGCCTGGAGCCGTCGCTGCTGACGCTGGATGAAAAACAGTGGTTCAACGCTTACCACGCCGAGGTGCGCGAGCGCTTGAGTCCGTTGCTGGACGGCGCCGCGCTTGACTGGTTGAACACCCGTACTGCGGCTATTTGACCGGTTGAAGTTCAGGCGCGGTTTCCAGCGCCTGACTCATGTAGTCGACAAAGGCTTTGACCCTGGCGGATTGGCGACGATTCGCTGGGGACACGGCATGAATCGGCAGTGACTGCGCCGTGTAGTCCTGCAAGATTGCCTGCACTCGCCCGGCATTCAAGTCCTCGCTGAACAGCCACACCGGCGACAGCGAAATCCCCAATCCCCCCAGCACCATCTCGCGGATCGCCTCGGAGTTGTTGCTTTGCGCATTGCCCTTGATCCGCACTTCGTGGCGTCGGGCGTCTCTTTCGTAAACCCACAGGTTTTGACTGTTCAGCAGGTTGAACTGCAGGCAGTTGTGCTTGCGCAGTTCATCCGGCGTTTGCGGCTGACCGTGTAGCACCAGGTACTCGGGCGCTGCGACAGTCACCCGGTGGGTGGTGCCAATGTGGCGGGCGATTAATCCGCTGTCGTTCAACTCGCCGATTCGAAACGTGACATCCAGCCCTTCACTGACCAGGTCCTGGTTTTGGTCGCTCAGTTGCAGGTCGATTTGAACGTGTGGATAGCGTTTGAGGAACTCCGGTAGTCGCGGGGCAATCTGCAAGCGCCCGAAGCTGACCGAGGAACCGATTTTCAGGTGGCCGGCGATGCGTTCCCTGCCGGATTGGAAGCTGTGCTCCGCTGCATCCACTGCCGCCAGGATCTGTCGACATTCGTTGTAGTAGCGCTGACCTTCGTCAGTCAGCGACAACTTTCGGGTGCTGCGGGAAATCAGCTTTCCACCCAGTTCGCTTTCCAGCGCTTGCAGAACCTTGCTGATGGTTGGCTGACTGGTCTGCAACTCCCGGGCGACGGCAGAAAAGCTACCGCGTTCGACCACGCGGACGAAAATCGCCATTGCATTGAGTTTATCCACGGGGTTCCTCATTAATGCCAACTGGGCATGGTCACTATAGCTATATGGCGTCTTATCGGCATGAGTGACAGGGAGGAAGATTAATCCCACAGCCACCTCTTACGGGAATTTGCGAAATGACTGACTCACTTGAAATGCGCGCTCTGATTGTTGATTCGGCCAATGGGCCTTTACGCTTGGCTTCCCTTCAACGGCCGGTACCGGGTGTGGGTGAAGTGCTGGTCCGGATCAAAGCCAGTGGGGTGAATCCACTGGATGGAAAAATTCGTGCGGGTCAGGCCGCCCATGCACGTCAGCCGTTGCCGGCGGTGTTGGGGATGGATCTGGCGGGAATAGTTGAGGCCTTGGGGGAGGGCGTCAGTGGATGGTTGCCCGGCGATGAGGTCTACGCGATGGCGACCGGTATTGGCGGGGCCCAGGGTTCGCTTGCGGAGTTTGCGGTGGTCGATGCGCGGCTGCTGGCGCGCAAGCCGGGCAATCTGAACATGCGTGAGGCGGCCGGGTTGCCGTTGGTTCTGATCACGGCGTGGGAAGGCTTGGTGGACCGGGCTCATGTGCGGGCGGGGCAAAAGGTGCTGATTCACGGTGGCGCGGGCGGTGTCGGACACGTTGCGGTGCAAATAGCCCGCGCTTTCGGTGCCGAGGTGTTTGCCACGGGCTCAGCCCGGCATCAAGCGATCATCGAAGGCTTTGGTGCAACCTTCATTGATTACCGGGCGTCTTCGGTTGAAGACTACGTGGCGGAGCATACGGCTGGGGAGGGCTTTGATATTGTCTATGACACGGTGGGCGGCGAAACCCTGGATGCGTCGTTCAAGGCCGCACGGGTTTACCACGGCCATGTGCTGAGTTGCCTCGGTTGGGGTCAACACAGTTTGGCGCCGCTATCGTTTCGGGCCGCGACCTACTCTGGGGTGTTCACCTTATTGCCTCTGTTGACTGGCAACGGGCGTGAACATCATGGGGAGATTCTTCGGGACGCCGCGCAGTTGATCGAGGCAGGTCAGCTGAAACCGTTGCTGGACCCGCGGCATTTTACACTGCACAGCGCCGAAGCCGCCCATGAACTGCTGGTTTCGGGCGCTGCGCAGGGGCGGTTGGTCGTCGAGATTTAACTCAAGGCTTCAAGGACGAAGTCCAGTCGGTCCTGACCGAAGAACAGTTGATTATCGACAAACATGCTGGGTGCGCCGAATACGCCGCGTTGCACGGCTTTATCGGTGTTGTCCTTGAGTGTGGCTTTGACTTCCTCATCGGCGGTCAGCGCCATTACTGCGTTTGGATCGAAACCGTTCTGGGTCAGCACTGCCGCCACGGTCGCCGGGTCGTCCAGGCTGATGCCTTCAACCCAAAGGGCATGAAACAGGCAATCGATGAACGCCTGGAAACGTTCGGGGTGGCGCAACTGCATGCCCGTCACGGCGCGCATCAGCATCAGGGTGTTGATCGGAAAGTGCGGGTTGAACTTCAACGGCACGCCGTAACGCTTGGCGTAGCGGTCCAGGTCCTGGAACATGTAGCGGCCCTTGGCCGGGATCATCGCCGGGGAGGCGTTGCCGGTCGCCTTGAAGACGCCACCCAGCAGCATGGGAATGTAGATCAGTTGGCTGTCGGTCTGCGCGCAGATCTTCGGCAGTTGGGTATACGCCAGGTAGGTGGCCGGGCTGCCAAGGTCGAAATAGAACTCAACGGTTTTGCTCATGAACGATGCACTCTGCTTATTGTTATAGGGGAGGATTTACCAGCGTTCGCTCCAGGGACGCAGATCCAGTTCGAATGTCCACGCATCGCGCGGTTGGCTGTGCAGGTACCAATAGTTCTCGGCGATGTGCTCGGGATTGAGGATGCCGTCCTGATCCTTGGTCGCGTACTTCTCTGGAAAGCTTTCGCGGATAAAATCGGTATCGATGGCGCCGTCGACGACCACGTGGGCAACGTGAATATTCATCGGCCCCAGCTCGCGGGCCATGCTTTGTGCCAGTGCACGAATCCCGTGCTTGGCGCCGGCGAACGCTGCAAAACCTGCTGCGCCACGCATGCCGGCAGTGGCACCGGTGAACAGAATGGTGCCTCGTTGACGCTTGGCCATGCGCTTGGCCACTTCACGCGCATTGAGAAACCCCGAGAAGCACGCCATTTCCCAGATCTTGAAATATTTGCGAGCGGTTTCTTCGAGAATGCTGCATGGCACATTGGCGCCGATGTTGAAGACGAACGCTTCGATTGGGCCTATCTGGCTTTCAATCTGCTCGACCAACGCAATCACGTCTTCTTCCTTGCGCGCATCGCAGGCAAATCCGTGTGCTTCACCGCCATTGGCCTCAATGGCATCCACCAATGGCTGGAGTTTGTCTGCACTGCGGCGGGTGACGCAGGCGACAAAACCTTCCTCGGCGAAACGCTTGGCAATAGCGCCGCCCGTGGCATCCCCAGCGCCGACAACCAGTACGACCTTCTTATTATTCATGGGTAGTTCCCTTTGCTAAACGATCGTTAACTGAACGAACGTTATGCTACGATTCGACAGGCGTCAAGGCGGTCAATCCTGAGGGCAAGGCAATGCGTTACTCGGCCAATCACAAGCTGGAAACCAAAGAGAAACTGTTGCAAAGCAGTGCGCTGTCGGCGAAGAAGTCTGGTTTTTCAACCATGGGTGTCGACGGCTTGATGAAGGCTATCGGCTTGAGTGGCGGGGCTTTTTACAGTCACTTTTCGTCGAAGGACGAGTTGTTCGCCTCGATTGTCGAACGTGAACTGGGGCAAAGCCTGGCACGACTGGGTGGCGAGCAGGATCGCGAGAGGCTGGAACGCTGCCTGAAACATTACCTCACCATGGCCCATGTCGAGCACCCGGAATCCGGCTGTGCGTTGCCGGCACTGGGCGCTGAAATCGCCCGCTCAGACGTTATAATTCGTCAGCAGGCGGAGGCCTGGATTTGCAGGCTTCAGGAGAGTTGGGCGCGAGTCCTGGAAAGCGACAGCCTGGCCTGGGCAATTCTGTCGCAGTGCATCGGTGCGTTGGTGGTGGCCCGCATGTTGGCTACGCCAGACATCCAGCGCGCCGTTTTGAAGTCCAGCTACGATGAAATTGGCCGTCAGATCGCAGTTCCACGAACCTGACAAGACGGCATCAATCTATTTGCAGATGACGATCATGCTGCGGCTGGTATAGCCGGCAGGGTTGAGGCCAAACGGATAATCGCCTGGTTCTTCCACCGAGTCCCCCGACTTGGCGATCACCTTGTAGCCCTTGGGGGCACAGGAGTTGGCAGCGCTGGTGTAGCACTTGTCCCAAGTGGACGAAAGCCCGGAACAGTTGATATGAAGCCCCTTCTTGCCCCGTTTGACATGAGTTTCCGAGGTCGCCGCGCAGCCCGCAACTGCAAGTACGGCGATCAGTATCAAAATTCGTTTCATTGCTGTCCTTATAGCGTTCCCGGATCTGGCGCCCGGGTCTGGCTGTATTCGCTTTCGTTCGAAGCGCTCTGATATCCCTGTCGTGAAAAGTCCATGTCTGACACTGGGTTACGGCCTAAACATGGCCTAATTGAGCGGTAAATACCAGACCCGCGTCAAATCCTGTTTCAATCTGCGGCGACCGCGGGCTTCGCGGTGCTCCCCATGGTCATGGTCGCGCCAACGGACGCCAGGATGATGCACAGGATGGCCATCCACTGTGACAGTGAGAGGTATTCCTGGAGGAACAACAGGCCCGACAGTGCGCCAATCGCCGGTTCAATGCTCATCAGCGTGCCGAAAGTTCGGGTTGGCATTCGCGTGAGGGCGACCATCTCCAGTGTGTAGGGGAGCGCTGTGGACAGAAGGGCGACACCGATGGCTACGGGGATCAGCGAAGGGTTCAGGAGCGCGGCACCCGCATGGGCAATCCCGAAAGGTGCCACGAACAGGGCGGCAATCATTACCCCCAACGCCGCAGTCTGCACGCCGTTGTCTGCGCCGGCCTTTTGACCGAACAGAATGTACAGCGCCCAGCAGACCCCTGCGCCCAGGGCATAGCTGGCACCGACCAGATCGATTCCTGCGCTCGCTTCTCCTGTTGGTATTAGCAGCAGCAAGCCGACGCTAGCCAGGGCGATCCATAAAAAGTCGATCGCACGCCGCGAGGCATAGATCGCAACCGCCAGTGGACCGGTGAACTCCAGCGCTACTGCGATCCCCAAGGGGACGGTGCGCAAGGACATATAGAAGAGCAAGTTCATGCCGCCCAAGGCCATCCCGTAGACAATCACGGTGCGCAGAGACTTTGCGGTGAGCTTCGCCCGCCATGGGCGCAGTAGCAGCACCATGATGATGCTGGCGAAGATCAGCCGCAGCGTAGTCGTCCCTTGAGCGCCAATAAGAGGGAACATGCTTTTGGCCAGGGAAGCTCCGGACTGGATCGACGCCATGGCTACTATAAGCAGGCCAACCGAGAACAGGGTTGAGGCAAGGCTGCGGGGCTGGTCATTCATTTCGTGGCATCGTCCGAAGTAGGAAACTCAAGTGTTGCTCTATGTGTTGGGCAATATACTGCGCAATCGTTGCCGGCGCGTCTATATATAAGCAGTGA
>NZ_CP166794.1:4477500-4867500 GCF_059695925.1 Pseudomonas sp. LBUM1661 | reverse complement strand
CGTCGTGAGACAGTTCGGTCCCTATCTGCCGTGGACGTTTGAGATTTGAGAGGGGCTGCTCCTAGTACGAGAGGACCGGAGTGGACGAACCTCTGGTGTTCCGGTTGTCACGCCAGTGGCATTGCCGGGTAGCTATGTTCGGAATAGATAACCGCTGAAAGCATCTAAGCGGGAAACTAGCCTCAAGATGAGATCTCACTGGGACCTTGAGTCCCCTGAAGGGCCGTCGAAGACTACGACGTTGATAGGTTGGGTGTGTAAGCGCTGTGAGGCGTTGAGCTAACCAATACTAATTGCCCGTGAGGCTTGACCATATAACACCCAAGCAATTTGCTGACCCTTCTTTATCAATGAAAAGGGGCACCAGATTGCGGTGTGTGAAGACGAAACGAACCGAAAGTTCGAGATCTTGCAAAACACCGAAAGCTATCACTTACCCAATTTGCTGAAGCGCGGCCAACCGGCCACGAATCGGTACCCGAATTTCTTGACGACCATAGAGCATTGGAACCACCTGATCCCATCCCGAACTCAGCAGTGAAACGATGCATCGCCGATGGTAGTGTGGGGTTTCCCCATGTGAGAGTAGGTCATCGTCAAGATTAAATTCCGAAACCCCTATCTGCGTATGCAGGTAGGGGTTTTGTTTTGTCCGCAGGAAAGTGGCCTGTAAAAAAGGGACAGCCCAATGGCTATCCCTGGTTACAGCAACATCGTTAGTGGAACTTCGGTAGAACGTGTTCAGCAATCTCTTCAATCACCTCAGCCACCGGACGCTCACTACGACGCACGTGCAAACCGACATGCTGTACACCCGCCTCCCGCAATGCCTGAAGCTCGTCGATCAATGCCAACCGCCCGCAACTGCCGCCAAACCGCACGCGTCGCATCGGTGCATGAGGATTGTCCGCCAGATCCAGATGAACGAAGCTGATGTAGGGTTTATCGCCACCTACCTCGCGCCACAACCCCACTCGACGACGATGTTCGTCCGGAGTGCCGGGGTAGGCGAGCCAACCATCCATGTGTTCACCGATCCAGGCCGGAGATTGCTGCCCAAGACCCGCCACCAATAACGGTACCGGTTGATCACGCTCCGGAAGCAACCGAGCGCCTTCAGGCAGTCGCCCCTCGCCTTGGCTGCGCAGCAACTCGACCGTGTCGCGAAAGATCTCGCCGCGCTGATCGTAGTCGACGCCAAACAACGGATACTCCATCGGGCGGTCGCCGCTGGCCACGCCAAGGAGCAATCGGCCATCGCTCAACTCGTCGACACTGTTGGCCGCCTTCAGCGTTAACCAAGGCTGACGTAGCGGCAGTACCACTGCCGCCGTACCCAGCATGATGTTGTCGGTGATCCCGGCCAGGTAACCAAGATAAGAAAAGGTTTCGAAAACCTGTGCGGCATCACCGAACTGAGGGTCGTAGACCGGCACATCGCGCACCCAGAGTGAGCTGAAACCTGCCTTGTCAGCCAGGCGGGCCATCGCCGCGTGCTGCTTCAGATCGGGTACACCAAACGGCCTACCCTCGGCCATCCTCAGTCGCTGGCCATCGCTGGACCAATCGTTATCCAGTGGCAGTTCCAGGCCTATGGAAAATCCATTCGAGCCAAGCAATCGTTGAAAACGAGGGTGCATGAAATACTCCAAAAAAGGGAATGACATACACCCAGTATCTACAGGCCCTTCTGCAAGAAAAATGCATGAATGGGAATATCAATCTTGCGTAAAACACACGAGTAAGAAAAAAGCCGACCGTCTTTTGGCCTTCAAGGACAACCGTTCAAGGAAATCGCACTAAAGTGATCGCGCTGTTTTTGGTATCGTGCAGCTCGTTTTTTTAACGGACCGATTTCAAGCCCACGGATCGGTGCTCCCTTTTTCAGTCAACGAGCTGCTGCAGAAATGCCCGAAGCCATACCCATCAAGGACCATGAAGTCGAAACGCGCCTGGTCAATAAAAGACTGATGGCGTGCGCGCTCTTCGTCGTCGCGATTACCTGCGCGCTGGTGGTGCGCATGTATGTCCTGCAGGTGGTCGAATTCGACTATCACTCGACGATCTCCGAAAATAACCGGGTCCACGTCCTGCCGATCACGCCCACACGAGGTTTGATCTACGACCGCAATGGCGTGGTTCTGGCGGACAACCGGCCGAGCTTCAACCTTACGATCACCCGCGAACGTGCCTCAGATGTCAAAGAAGAACTGGATGAAGTCGTCAGCCTCCTGCATTTGCCGACGGAAGACCGCACGCTGTTCGACAAGGCAATGAAGCAGGCGCGGCATCCGTTCGTACCCGTCACCCTGTTCTATGAGCTCAGCGAAGAGCAGATCGCCGTGCTCGCGGTAAACGAGTTCCGTCTGCCGGGAATCGATGTCGAGCCACAGTTCGTTCGACACTATCCGTTGGGCGCACATTTTGCGCATTCGATCGGCTACGTCGGTCGTATCAACGAGAAAGAATCCAAAGCCCTGGATACCGTGGAATACCGAGGCACTCAATCCATCGGCAAGACCGGTATCGAAAAATTCTACGAGTCCGAGCTGCACGGTCAGGTCGGTTACGAAGAAGTCGAAACCAACGCCCAGGGCCGCGTGCTGCGAGTGCTCAAGCACACTGATCCGATCCCCGGCAAAAACATCGTCCTGAGCCTCGACGTCAAGCTTCAGGAAGCCGCCGAGGAAGCCTTGGGTGATCGCCGTGGCTCGGTGGTTGCGCTCGATCCGTCGACCGGCGAAGTGCTGGCCATGGTCAGCAAACCGAGCTTCGACCCGAACCTGTTCGTCACCGGTATCAGCTTCAAGGAATACGCGGCGCTGCACGACTCGATTGATCGGCCGCTGTTCAACCGCGTCCTGCGCGGTCTCTACGCGCCGGGTTCGACCATCAAGCCGGAAGTGGCGATTGCCGGCCTCGATGCGGGCGTGGTTACGCCGCAGACCCGCGTCTTCGACCCGGGTTATTACCAGCTCCCGGACTACGACCACAAATACCGCAACTGGAACCACAGCGGCGACGGTTGGGTGGATATGGACGCGGCGATCATGCGCTCCAATGACACCTACTTCTACGACCTCGCCCACAAGCTGGGGATCGATCGCTTGCACGACTACATGGCGATGTTCGGCCTCGGCGAGAAAGTCTCGCTGGACATGTTCGAAGAGTCGGCCGGCTTGATGCCTTCCCAGGCCTGGAAACGCGCTACCCGCCGTCAGGCCTGGTTCCCTGGTGAGACGGTGATCCTCGGCATCGGTCAGGGCTACATGCAGGTCACGCCGCTGCAGCTGGCCCAGGCCACGGCGTTGATTGCCAACAAAGGTGTATGGAACCGCCCGCACCTGGCCAAGACCGTCGACGGTGTCGCGCCGGTGGATGAGCATCCGATGCCGAACATCCTGCTGAAGAATCCGCATGACTGGGAACAGGTCAACCACGGCATGCAGATGGTCATGCACGATGCTCGCGGGATTGCCCGAGCGGCGGCGCAGGGGGCTCAATACCGCATCGCCGGCAAGAGTGGTACCGCGCAAGTGGTGGCGATCAAGCAGGGCGAGCGTTACAACCGGGCGAAAACCCTGGAGCGTAATCGGGACAACGCCTTGTTCGTCGGTTTCGCCCCGGCGGAGCACCCGAAGATTGTCATTTCGGTGATGATCGAAAACGGCGAGGCCGGTGGTCGTGTTGCCGGTCCTGTGGTGCGGCAGATCATGGATGCCTGGCTACTCGATCAGGACGGCCATCTCAAGCCGCAATACGCGACGCCAGCGAAAGCGCCCGGCGATCCTCACGTCTGAATGATCAGGCTTCACAGCGCAGGCTCACGAATACTGAGCATGTGCTGGAAGCTTTCGAGGAACACCGTTTCGGCCTGACTCATCTTCTGCTCGCGATTCCACAACAGCTGGATATCGAAATCTACCACCGACCGCCGCCTTCATTGGCGCGACCGTAACGAAGCCGAAGATGTGCTGCCCGAAGACGTGCGCCAGTGGGAGCAGGCTTGCCCGCGATGAACGATGACTCGGTCCCCCAGATGAAACACAAGCGCTGTAAGGCACTTGCCATCCCCCTGACGTTAACGTAAAGATTGCGACAGGGCGCTGAACTTGAAAGGCGCAAAGCGGACCGATCTGGAGCGCTTGATGACGCTAATAAAAACAACTTCACCCAAACTGCACCGCGAAGCCCGGCTGGCCCGGGAAAAACTCCATCTCGAGGGCGAAGTCCCCGATGGCGTGTTGCGCGCGGAAATCGATGCGTCGTGGCGGCGCAGCCTCAGCCATGGCGTGCATTTCAACGGCAAGCATGAGTTGGCGCTGGAATCGAGCGCGACGCTCGACGTGCTGCTGTCGAGCAATCGGCTGCTGATCGACGCGGCCATGCCGGCGATCGATTACCTGGCCGAACGCCAGGGCAAGGAAGGCCTGATCATTCTCGCCAACTCCGACGCGACCATTCTCGCCGTCGAAGGTCGTGCCGATCGCCTCAAGGGCAGCGGCCTGCAAGACATCACCCTCGGTGCGTGCTGGAGCGAAGCCGCTCGCGGCACCAATGCGCTGGGCACCGCGCTGGTCGAAGCCCGGCCAACGATGATCGATTGCGGCGAACATTACCTCGATCGCCTGACCGATTTCTCCTGCACTTCGGTGCCGATCCACTGCCCGCAGGGCGACATCCTCGGCGTGCTCGACCTGACCCGCGAAGGCCCGCTCGGCCGCGTCCACGACAGCACTGCATTACTGGCCATGGCCGTCAGCCAGATCGAAAGCCGGGTGTTCAACGCCAGCTACCCGGACCAGATCGTCCTGGCCTTCCACAGCCGTCGGCAATACCTCGAATCGCCGTGGCAAGGTTTGCTGGCTGTCAGCCTCGGCGGACAGATTCTGGCGGTCAGCGCCCAGGCCTGCCAGTTGCTGCATGCCGAACGCTCGGCGTTGGTTGGTCGACGCTGCGAAGAATTCCTCGGCGTCGATGGCCTGCAATTGTTATCGCGCCTGCATCAGGGTGGCATCGGCAGCCTGCAAACCGCCAAAGGTGAATTCTTCTACAAAACCCTGCGCGCGCCACAGCGCTCGATCAACGTCAGTACACCTGCGCGCAGCACCGTCAAAACCGCCAAACCCCAACCGGATCTGGATGCTCTGGCCGGCAGCAATGTCCGTTATGCCCGCGCCTTGCGCATGGCCCGGCAAGGCCTGGCCAATGAATTGCCGGTGTTGCTGCTGGGCGAAACCGGCACCGGCAAAGAAGTCATCGCCCGCGCCCTGCACATGGCCGGCACGCGTTGCGACAAGCCCTTCGTCGCGGTGAACTGCGCGGCGATTCCTGAAGGCCTGATCGAGTCGGAACTGTTCGGCTACCGCGAAGGCGCCTTCACTGGCTCCCGGCGCGGCGGCATGATCGGCCGCCTGCAACAGGCCCATGGCGGCACCTTGTTTCTCGATGAAATCGGCGACATGCCGCTGGCCTTGCAGGCGCGTCTGCTGCGGGTGCTGCAGGACCGCAAAGTCGCACCGCTGGGGGCTGGCGAGGAACAGGACATCGACGTCTCCCTGATCTGCGCCACCCACCGCGACCTCAAGCGTCTGGTGGAAGAAAAACACTTTCGCGAGGACCTGTTCTACCGGGTCAACGGCATCAGCGTGATGCTCCCGGCCCTGCGCGAACGCGACGATTTCAACGCTCTGGTCGGCCGGCTGCTGACCAAGCTCGACGCACCGACCGCCGTCCTGCACGACGATTTGAGCCGCTTGCTCGGCAGCTATCACTGGCCGGGCAACATCCGGCAACTGGAGATGGTCCTGCGTACTGCGCTGGCCATGCGCGAACCGGGCGATACCGTGCTCACACTCGACCACTTGCCCGACAGCATGCTCGACGAACTGACCGCCACCGAACGGCCTCAGGCCGGGAGCATTCGTGAAAATGAACTTGAGCTGATTCGCCAATCCCTGGACAGCCATCAGGGCAACGTCTCGGCCGCCGCCGACGCCTTGGGCATCAGCCGCGCGACCTTGTATCGCAAGCTCAAACAGTTGCGCTCGTGATGCAGCGCTTGATCGTTCGGCTGATCCACAGCCAGGACCCCGAAGCCCTGCACGTGGCGTTGCGTTGGCTCTACAGCTTTGTGCGGCCCCATCGGCTGGCGATTGCCGGGTTGCTCGGTTTGTCGGCCTGTGCTTCAGCGCTGGTGCTGGTGCAACCGTGGCTGACCAAACTGCTGATCGACGACGGCCTGCTGGCGCGCAACTTTCCGATGCTGGTGCTGATCGCCGGGCTGATGATCGTTGCCGGGTTGCTCGGCACGCTGCTCTCGGGCATCAATCGCTACCTGCACACGCGGTTGTCCGGGAGAATTCTGTTCAGCCTGCGCGACGACCTTTATCGGCATTTGCAAACCCTGTCGCCGAGCTTTTACGGCCAGCGGCGCATCGGCGACCTGATGTCGCGCCTCGATGGCGACGTCGCCGAGATTCAGCGTTTTGCCGTGGATTCGCTGTTCTCGGCGGTGTCGAGCGTGATCGGCCTGGTGGTCGCCGTGGCCATGTTGTTGACCCTGTCGTGGAAGTTGTCGTTGCTGGCGCTGGTGCTGATTCCCCTCGACGTGCTCTGGCTGCGCTGGATGCGGCGCAAGGTCGAGCGCGATGTGCGGCAATTGCGCGAGCGTTCGGCGGACATGTCATCGTTCATGGTCGAGACGCTGCCGGTGATGAAATTCATCCAGTCCGCCGGCCAGCAACAGCGTGAAGCGCGCCGGCTGGAGACCCTGGGCCATGGCTACATGAGCCAGTTGCTGCGCTTGCAAGTCACCGAATTTTTCACCCAGGCAGTGCCGGGCACGCTGACCTCTCTGTCCCGCGCCTTTGCGTTTTTGATTGGTGGTTATTGGGTGGTGCAAGGCACCTGGCAACTCGGCGCGCTGATCGCGTTCTCCACGTATTTGGGCATGGCCGTCGGGCCGGTTCAGAGTTTGCTTGGACTGTATGTGGCGATTCAGCGGATGACCGTGAGCCTTGGGCGCGTGATGGAATTGCGCGGCGAGGAGCCGACCGTGCTCACACCGGTTTCGCCGCAGCCGATGCCGACCTCCGGCGAGCTGCGTTTCGACGACGTGCACTTCAGCCATCCGGGTCGTCCGACCACCTTGCGCGGCATCGAAGCGCGGATTCCCTACGGCTTGAAAGTTGCCCTGAGCGGCGGTTCCGGGGTGGGTAAATCGACCCTGATTGATCTGCTGCAACGGCACCACGACCCACAGTCTGGCCGAGTGTTGCTGGGGGAGGTCGATTTGCGCGAACTGGACCTGTTCCAGCTGCGTCGGCGGATCGCCGTGGTCAGTCAGGACATCGTTTTGTTTCGCGGCAGCCTTGCCGATAACCTGGCCTACGCCGTGCCGGACGCCAGCCGCGAGGCGATCACCGAAGTGGCGCGTTTGGCGCAACTCGACAGCCTGATCGCCTCTTTGCCCGAAGGCCTCGACAGTCCCTTGGGCGAACGCGGTCAGCAGTTGTCCGGTGGGCAGAAACAGCGCATCGCCATTGCCCGGGCGCTGTTGCAGGACCCGTTGATTCTGGTGCTGGACGAAGCCACTTCGGCGGTCGATGAAGCCACCGAGCGCGAAGTGATCGAGGCCATCGACCGCCTGTTTGCCGGGCGCACGCGGATTCTGATCAGCCACCGTCCTTCCACCCTGGCCGACGCCGATCTGCGCTTTGAATTGTTCGACGGCGTGCTTATTTCAAAAACGGTGCTGCATGAAGCCTGAGTTACGGATCGGCGTGGTGGACAGCGGTCACTCGGCGGCGCAACGGGTGCAGGTGACAGCCGGGCGACGCTTCTCGTTGCTGGCGGACGGGCTGGCCGAAAGTGACCTGCGCGATGATCCGCTGGGCCATGGCAGTGCGGTGATCGAAGCCATCGGCCGGCGCGCACCTTCGGCGGTGTTTTGCGTGGCTCAGGTGTTCGACCAGCGTGGGGTCACCAGCGCGTTGCAGATTGCTACGGCGATTGACTGGCTGGTGGCGCAGGACGTGCGGCTGATCAATTTGAGCCTCGGCTTGCGTCAGGACCGCAGCCTGCTGCGTGAAGCCTGTGCGGCCGCCGTGGCGCGGGGCGTTTTACTCTGTGCATCCAGCCCGGCCCAGGGCGAGGGCGTGTTTCCGGCGAATTATCCGCAGGTGCTGCGGGTGACCGGCGATGCCCGTTGCGCCGAACAGGAATGGTCGTGGCTCAACAGCGCCCAGGCGGATTTCGCGGCGTGCGTGCATGGGACGTATCCGGGGCAGTCCGGTGCCAGTCTCGGTTGCGCGGCGTTGAGCGGGCACATTGCCGGTTTTCTCGCTGAACACCCCGAAGCCAGCAATGAACAGGTGATTGAATGGCTGCGGGAGAACGCTCGATATCGTGGTCCTGAACGGCGTTTCTCACCATGATTCTGATTCTTGGCGCAGGGCCCGCCGGCGCAGCGGTGGCCTTGGGTTTGCGTCGGCTCGGTTACCCCGTGACGCTCGTCAGCGAGTGGCGCCGGTTTGCCGCGCTGGAGGGCGTTAACGTGCGGGTGCTGGAGGCATTGCGTGGTGCCGGCCTGCATCAAGCGCTGGCGGATGCGGCATTGCCTTCCCAGCGGCAGGTGTCTTGGAACGGCCAGCAGCATGCACAAAATATCGAATTCCTATTGGATCGCCCGAGCTTCGATCGAGGCTTGCGCGAGGACCTGCGTGTTGCCGGCGTCGAGCTGATCGAAGGTCGGGTAGTGACGGTACAGTCCTCGGCTTCGGGGCACCGAGTCGAGATCGAAGGACGCGAAACACTGTCCGCAGATTTTCTGGTGGAAGCCCGTGGCCGTCAGGCGCCAACCCTCGGCAAAGGCTTGCGCGGGCCAGAGACCGTCAGCCTGCTCAATCGCTGGCAAGGCACGCCGGGCAGCACCGCCAGTGCGGTGGAAAGCCTTGAGGACGGATGGGCGTGGATGGCGCGGCGGGCCGACGGTCAGTGTTACTGGCAATGGACGGTGGACGTGGCCAGCGCTGAGTTGCCGGGCAAGGCGATGTTGCTCGATTACTGTCGTCAGCGACGCCAGGGCTCGGCGTTGGCCCGGGCGTTTTTCGCTGACGGGCCGGAAACGAATCTGCAACTGCATGCGCGCAGCAGCACCGCTATTTTGTGCCCGCAGGTGTGTGGCGATCACTGGATTCGGGTCGGCGACGCCGCGATGGCGGTGGACCCGCTGTCAGGCAATGGGATCTTTCAATCGTTGTCCTCGGCGTTACAGGCGCCGACGGTGATCAACACGCTGTTGCGCAAACCCGAGCGAGCGGCGCTGGCTCAGCGCTTTCATCAGCAGCGGGTGGAGCAGTTGTTTTTGCGCTTTGCGCGGATCGGGCGGGATTTTTATGCGGATGAACAGCGGTGGCTGGATCAGCCGTTCTGGCAGGCGCGGCGGCGGTGGCCGGATGCTGAGGTGGCGCATGCCGAGGCGGATTTTGCGTCGCTGAGGATTGAGCGGGCGCCGGTGCTGAAGGATGGGTTTGTTGATGAGGTTGAGGTGGTGATTACGGCGGATCAGCCACTGGGGATTTGGCATGTTCAGGGCGTTGAGCTGGCGCCACTGGTGCGGCGCTTACAGACCGAGTCGGCCGAACAGGCGTTGGCCGGGTTGACGGTGGAGCAGAGGCGGGTGGTTCGGGGGTGGTTGTTAAACCAGGGATTTAAACCCTGAGATTTGCGGTAGCCGGTCTGGCCTCATCGCGGGCAAGCCCGCTCCCACAGTGATCTGTGTGATGCCAGAGAGTATGGCTTCAACACAAAACCTGTGGGAGCGGGCTTGCCCGCGATGGCGCCCGAGAGAGCGCCGCTCTTACAACTTGATCAACACCGACTTCAACTCGGTGTAATGCTCGATCGCCGCATACCCCATCTCCCGGCCAACCCCCGACATCTTGTACCCGCCAAACGGCAGTGCCGGGTCCAGGGCGCTGTGGCAGTTGACCCACACCGAACCCGATTTGATGCGCGGAATCATCCGGTGCACCGCCGCCAGGTCATTGGACCAGACGCTGGCCCCCAGCCCATAAGGACTGTCGTTGGCCAAGCGCAACGCCTCGGCCTCGTCATCGAACGGAATCGCCACCAGCACCGGGCCGAAGATTTCTTCCTGCACCAGTGAATGCTTCTGATCGACATCCACAATCACCGTCGGTTTGACAAAGAACCCCGGCCCGAACTGCTCGCCGCCGCAGGCGATGGTCGCGCCACTTTCCCGGCCCTTTTCGATGTACCCGTAAACCCGCTCCTGCTGGCGCGCCGAGATCAGCGGCCCCATCTCGACACTCGGGTCCAGCCCGTTGCCGAGCTTCATCGCGTTGGCGATGTCGGCGATGTCCGCCACCACATTGTCGAAATGCTTGCGCTGCACATACAACCGCGAACCCGCACAGCAGACTTGCCCCTGATTAAAGAAAATCGCGCTGGCGGCACCGGCTGCGGCGGACTTCAGGTCGGCATCGGCCATGACGATGGTCGGTGATTTGCCGCCCAGTTCCAGGGTGACGCGGGTCATGGAATCCATGGCGATCTTGCCGATCTGCTTGCCCACGGCGGTGGAGCCGGTGAAGGTCAGCTTGTCCACCAGCGGGTTGTGGGTCAGGGCCGAACCTGCGGTGATGCCGGTGCCGGTGACCACGTTGAACACGCCTTCCGGATAACCCGCTTCCAGCACCAGTTCGGCGAGTTTCAATGCGGTCAGCGGGGTTTCGTCGGCGGGCTTGAGCACCACGGTGCAGCCGGTGGCCAGGGCCGGGCCGAGTTTCCAGCAGGCCAGCAGCAGCGGAAAGTTCCAGGCGACGATGGCGCCCACCACGCCCACCACGCCCACCGCTTCGCGACGAATAAAGCTGTGGAACTGATCGTTGGGCATCAACGGCATCGACACTTCAACGCTGGAGCCTTCGATCTTGGTGGCCCAGCCGGCCATATAGCGCAGGAAATCGATGGACAGCTGCACATCCATCACCTGGGCGACGGCGGCACTTTTGCCGTTGTTCAGGCATTCCAGTTGCGCCAGCAGTTCGGCATCGCGCTCCATCAGGTCGGCGAGTTTCCACAGCAGGTTCTGTCGCTCCCGGGGGCGGGTGCGGGTCCAGGCGGAATCATCGAAGGCCTGGCGGGCGGCGAGTACCGCGCGGTCGACATCGTCGGGCGTGGCCCGTGGCACCACGCACAGCACTTCGCCGGTGGCCGGGTTGTGCAGCGGCATGGTCTGGCCGTCGGCAGCCTCGACCCATTCGGCACCGATCAGCATGCGCGGCGCGCGCTGGATAAACGCCGAGGTGGCGGGAAGCAAATAAGGGAGGGGCATGGCGAAACCTCTTGTTGTTCGTGAGAGCAGGGGTTTCGCAATGGCTGTGCCAAGTGCCGGGAAGGGCCGGGAGAGCCCTTGCCTGGTTGGGTTTTGCAGCCTGCCAACGGATGACGGTGGTCGGGGTTTTTTCGCATAATGCGACACCCGTTGAGACGACGAGCAACCGGGTTGCGACCTTGAGGCCTCCACTATTGAGGACTAGAATTTTCAGGCTCGGTGGGTGAAATGACGGAGCATTTACCCCGTCACACCTCTGGCTCGAGGGAGGTAGCGATGTTCCTTTCAACCCTGGAAATACAAAGCATCATTGAGCATAAAATGTTGCCCGCCGTGTGCACGTGCAGCGTCGAAGCAGACCAATCCCTGACGATTCGGGTCTGCGACTGCATGACCGGCAAAGTCGATCTGGTGGCGACCCATGTTCCCCTGTGGACGCTGGACAGCCCCCACGCAATTGCCTCGCTGGTGGCCGATATGCGGCAGGAAATCGAAGCTCATAAAGGCGTTCAGCCGACCTTTTACATCTGAACCGGCGTCATGCCGCACCACGGAGGTGGTGCGGCTCGCGCCAATTATTCAAGACGCAATTTTTCGCGAAATTTCTTCGAACGTGGCGCCATCTACGGCGGCTAACAACTTTCGGTCATCGTCCAGTGTTGCCAGAAAGGTCACTTCGGTTTCCTTGCCCGCCAACATGAAACCGGCGATCGCCCCGATAGGGCCCAGCAGCATGGCCCCGGCCACGGGTGAAGCGGCGTTCTGAGGGTGAAAACGCCGTCTCTGTACTCTCCGTCACCCTGCAGAAAGTCCCCCGCCAGGACAGTGATGCTTGCCATTTTTTTATCCTCGACTGGCAATCGGTGAACAACCATTTCGCACGTGCAAGGAACCGTCGTCAATCGTCGGGCGATGAGCTGTTCCGGCCGGGGCATCTATGCTTGTCTCAGACTGCAACACCTGTCGCGATATTAGACGCAGGCGATCGGGTCCAGACTGCGGTTTACGCAGTCGTCTTCACGCAACTCATTGATTCAAAAGCTTATCGGCAAGCTGGCACGCTCCGTGTATTGCTCATGGCAGACGTTTCTCTTGCCTCCGTCAGCGGTGCGCCGCCGACGGCAGAAACCATAAAAACGATAAGCCACAACAATAAGAAAGCACCGTGCGAGGTTCGACGTTGATGAAGAGAAAACTCCGATCAGGCCTGAGCGCCAGTCTGCTGGCCGTGGCCGCATGTGTGGCGCTGCATTCGCCTTACAGCCTGGCAGCCCGCGACGCCCAGACCATCCTCAAGGAAACCTGTCAGGGCTGTCACACCCCTGAAGCCGATAACGCCCTGAGCCGTATCAGTCACCAGCGCAAAACCCCGGAAGGCTGGTTGATGAGCATCGCCCGCATGCAGATCATGCACGGTTTGCAGATCAGCGATGACGACCGTCGTGCCTTGGTCAAATACCTGGCCGACACCCAAGGCCTGGCGCCCAGCGAAACCGACGGCGTGCGTTACGCGTTGGAGCGGCGACTCAACACCGTCGAGAAATTCGACGACCAGACCAGCCAGATGTGCGGCCGCTGCCACTCCGGTGCGCGAGTCGCCCTGCAACGCCGTCCGGCCCAGGAATGGGAACGCCTGGTGAACTTCCACCTCGGCCAATGGCCGTCGCTGGAATACCAGGCCCTGTCCCGCGACCGCGACTGGTTCGACCTCGCCCGAAAAGACATGGTGCCGCTGCTGGCCAAGCGTTATCCGCTGGACAACCCGGCCTGGAAAAAATGGCTGAGCACCGCGCCGAAAGCGGACGCTTTGGTCGGTGACTGGAGCTTCAGCGGCCACTTGCCCGGCAAAGGCGAACTGGCCGGCGTGATGAGCGTCACGGCCGATGGCAGCGACACGTTCAAGGTCAGCGTCAAAGGCCAATACGCCGATGGCAGCCCGTTCAACGGCGACGGCAGTGCGATTCTCTACACCGGCTACGAATGGCGCGGCAACGTGACCATCGACGGCGTGACCATGCGCCAGGTCTTCGCCGCTCAAGGCAACGCGATGCAAGGCCGGATGTTCGAGGCTGAACACGACGAACGCGGTCTCGATTTTGTCGCCGCGAAACAAGGCAGCAGCCGTTTGCTGGCGGTGCAGCCGGGTTACCTGAAGGCGGGTGCCGAAACTGAAGTGACCCTTGTTGGCAGTGGTCTCACCGGTAAACCGAACTTCGGTAAAGGCGTGGAAGTGGTCGCCATCGTTGAACAAAGCCCTGAGCGGATCAAGGTCAAGCTCAAGGCCGCAGCGAATGCCCAACCGGGCCTGCGCACTGTCACCGTCGGGACGCTGAAAGGCCCGACCTTGTCGGTGTACAGCAAAATCGCCGAAGTCAAAGTCGTGCCGGAATTCTCGGTGGCGCGAATCGGCGAGGGCGGTGGTTCGACGCCGAAAGTCCAGGGCCGTTTCGATGCCGAAGCCTGGGGCAAGGGCACCGATGGCAAGCCGTATCGCATCGGCGTGTTCCCGGCGCAATGGTCGGTCGAAGCCTTCGACGACCGCGCCAGGGAAGACGAGGACGTCAAGTTCGCCGGCACCATGCAGGCGGACAGCGGCGTGTTCACACCGGGCGATGCCGGGCCGAACCCACAGCGCAAAATGTCCACCAACAATGCCGGCAACCTCAAGGTGATCGCCGCCGTCGACGACGCAGGGAAATCCCTGACGGGCGAGGGCCACATGATCGTCACGGTGCAACGCTGGAACAATCCACCCATTCCATGAGTTGACTGATTTCTCACGGTTTCAGACATCTTTTTGGAATGACCGCAGGCCCCGCCAAGCGGGGTTTGCACAGGAGGTTGCAATGGGCGCTATTTTGAATCTGGTCGAACGGAACCTGCACGAAGTGCACGTCGATGCCGACCGCATGCTTTTTCACATTCCCAGCAGTTCGCTGTTCGCCAGCGATGAACTGACGGGCACCATCATTGATACCTTGCGCGGTCCTGGTTGCTCCTCGGACGACTTGATCCAGCGTTTGTCCGCGCGTTTCAACGGTGAAGAAATCACCGAGACCCTGCGCGAGTTGATGTCCCTGGAACTGGTCAGCGACGGCTCGCCACTGACCCCGGATATCGGCACCAAACGGGTCGAGCGCACCGCGATCAATACCGTGGTGCTGAACGTCAACACCGGCTGCAATCTGAGTTGCACCTACTGCTACAAGGAAGACCTCGACAAACCGTCGGCCGGCAAGAAAATGGACGTCGAGACGGCGGTTGCCTCGGTGGAAATGCTGCTGCGCGAATCGCCGGATGAAGAGCGTTTCACCGTGGTGTTTTTTGGTGGCGAGCCGCTGAGCAATCGCAAGCTCATCGAGTACATGGTCGACTATTGCGAGAAGCGTTTCCGCGAGGCGGGCAAGTTCGTCGAGTTCGTCATGACCACCAACGCCACGCTGCTCACCGAAGAGACCGTTGACTACTTGAATGCCCACCGCTTCGGGCTCTCGGTCAGTATCGACGGGCCGAAAACCGTGCACGACCGCAATCGTATCACCGTGGGCGGGCAGGGCACGTATGACGTGGTGCGGCGCAAGGCCGAGATGCTGCTGTCGCGCTACAACAGCCGTCCGGTGGGCGCGCGGGTGACCCTGACCACCGGCGTCACTGACGTCGAAACTATCTGGGATCACCTGTTCAACGAACTGGGTTTTGCCGAAGTCGGCTTTGCCCCAGTGACCTCCGGCGACATCAGCACCTTCAACCTGTCCAGCGACGAACTGATCGAAGTCTTCGCCAGCATGAAGAGACTCGGTCGGCGTTACCTGGAAGCGGCGCTGGAGCACCGCAACATCGGTTTCTCCAACCTGCACCAGTTGATCACCGACATCCACGAAGGCCACAAAAAAGCCCTGCCCTGCGGCGCGGGCCTGAAGATGCTGGCGGTGGACCACAAAGGTGAATTGAACCTGTGCCACCGCTTTACCGGTTCTTCGCTGCCGACTTTTGGCAACGTGCACAGCGGCGTCAAACAGGTCGAGTTGAACGACTTCCTGTCCCTGCGCCTGGACCGCACCAACACCGGCTGCGAGGACTGCCAGATCCGCAACCTCTGCTCCGGCGGCTGCTACCACGAGAGCTACGCCCGTTACGGCGACCCGACCCACCCGACCTATCACTACTGCGAACTGATGCGTGACTGGGTCGACTTCGGCATCGAGGTCTACACCCGGATCATGGCCCACAACCCTGCGTTTATCAGCAGCTACATCACTCCGCGCAAGGCTCACTGATATGAAACATCTCAAGGCAATCAATAATAAAGCGTTGAAACTCGATGAGGCCGCGGCCGAAAACCGTATCGAAGAAGTGGTGGCGATGAGCTCCGTCGCGGGTTGCGCCTCGACCACCGACCCGGGTTGGGAGATCGATGCGTTTGGCGGGGTGTCGTCGCTGTGCCAGCCGATGGAAGCGGACCTTTACGGCTGTTCCGACCCTTGCTGGTGGCCGGCCCAGGTGCCCGACATGATGAGCACCTACCCGGACTGGAACAAGGATGCCCAGGCGTCCAACGACAACTGGCGCAACCTCGGGACTGTCTTTCCAAAAGACAAGTGATCGGATTTCAGAAGGATTTCAGCATGCTTACTGTTAAAGCCTGCGGCCTGGCCGCGTTTGCCGTCCTGAGCGCCTGTTCACTCAACGTTCTGGCCGATGAAAACACTGCGTTGCAAGACGGTCACGAGTACATGGTGACCACCAATTACCCGAACAACCTGCACGTGCTCGACCTGGCCAGCGACACCTTGTTCAAGACTTGCAAGATGCCGGACGCCTTTGGTCCCGGCACCGTGCAGTTATCGCCGGATCGTAAAACCGCCTACGTATTGAACAACCACTACGCGGATGTCTATGGCGTTGAGCTGGACAGCTGCAAACAGGTATTCCACGCCAGCATCACCCAGAAACCGGGGGAGAAAGCGAAGTCGATGTTCGCTTTCACCCTCAGTCATGACGGCAAGGAACTGTTTGCCATCGCCAACCCGACGTTGATGCTCAACGACCGGTATGAAGTGCAGCAACCTCGACTGGATGTCTACGCCACCGACGCCGGCATGGACGCCAAACCCGTGCGCAGTTTCCCGGCGCCGCGGCAGCTGACCATCATGCAGAGTGGCGACGACGGCACGCTTTATGTGGCGGGGGCGGATGTCTACAAGGTCGATGTGAAAACCGGCAAGTTTGACGTGCTGATCCCCAGCCGCCACTGGAAACGCCCGAACTACAGCGCGCCGGACGTGCTCTACGTGTGGAACCAGCAGACCTATCGCCATGACTTCTCGCTGCTCTACACCACCGCGAAATTCAAGGACAAGAAGCAGGACCCGTTGACCGCCGAGTACCTCTACGGGCTGTTCAGCATCGACCTGAAAACCGGCAAGACCGAAACCACCGACTTCGGCCCGTTGACGGAAATTTACTTCAGCGGCATGCGCTCGCCCAAGGACCCGAACCTGATGTTCGGCGTGCTCAACCGCCTGGCCAAGTACGACATCAAGCAGAAGAAAATGCTCCAGGCCGCGACGCTGGATCATTCCTACTACTGCATTTCCTTCAACAAGGACGGCAGCAAGATCTACCTGGCCGGGACGTTCAATGACGTGGCGATCTTTGATCCGGAGAGCATGAAGCAGATCGGCAACATCAAATTGCCGGGTGGGGATATGGCGATTACCACTGCTCAAATATTTGTCCGGTAACCTCGGCGTCTGAAAGGACGCCTTCGCGGGCAAGCCCGCTCCCACATTTAATCGCATTCGTTCTGAAAGAATTCGGTCGAATGTGGGAGCGGGCTTGCTCGCGAAGAGGTCCCGGAGTGCGCTCGAAAACTAAGCCCCAGGCACCGGACAACTCAAATCCCCCTCCTGACACTTCAAGTAATTCTTGAACGTCTCAACCCGCGCCTTGGTCAATTCAGTAACGCAATTGCTGTAGATCAGCGGATACACACTCCCACCCTCCACCCCGGCGCTCGAGAACTTGCACTCGGCATCCCGAAACGCCACCCACGCTCGCTGTGCACCGATCAGCAGCTTCTTGCTGTCGGGGTTGCTCTTCAAACGCGTGGTGATCTGCTGGTACAGCGCATTCAACTCCTTGTCGGCGGCCTTGTTCTGCTGCGCCGCACACTGATTCATCGTGGTCTGATCGGTGGCGTTGTCGCAGTCCACGGCATGGGCGAGGGTGCTGAACAGCAGAGGCGTCAGCGCCAGGAGAAAGCGTGGGTGCATGGGGGTTCTCGCTGTGACATTGAAAGTTGACGTGCAGTGTAGCGCTGCGGCGTGATCAGACATCTATGCCTGCCATTCAGGGTGTTTTTCAATCGCCTCATATTCAAGCCACGGCACGTCATGGGAGGTCCAGATATGCGCTTGAGGCGTCATTTGCGGATCAACATCCAATGTCGCTACACGAACAATGACGTGCGGCTGGGCCAAACGCTCCGCCACCAAGTGCGAGCCACACAGCGAACAGAAATGCCGAAGTTTGCCCGGCGACGATTCATAACTGCTTAGCCGATCCTGGCCTTTGGTCCAGCGAAAGTGTTCGCGCATGACCCCGGCAGTCGAAGCGAACGCCGCCGCGTGGGCCTTGCGACAGGTTTGGCAGTGGCAATGACTGATGGGCATGTCCAGGCTATCGAGTTCGTATTCGATGGCTTTGCATAAGCAGCTACCGTGCAGGCTGTTCATGATATTTCCCAGTGAGAATGAGTGGTTAGGGGGAGCCAATCTTCTTGTCTGATGTGCAAACGTTAGCAGCTTCAGGCCGCCGACTCTTGCCTTCAAATCCGTGCTACAGGTTAAAAAGTCAGCCGAATATTTCACTCAGGGTTGATTGCGAAGCCCGATTGATACAACTTTAGGGTGGGTCTTGTGGTCTTACAGGCCTACTGTTCATTACAGGAGGTGACGTATGAACCCAGCATCAGATCGCATCGAAAGGAAGATCCTGTTAAAAGCGCCGCGTTCGCATGTCTGGCGCGTGCTGGCCAACGCCGAAGCCTTTGGGCAGTGGTTTGGCGTGGCACTGGAGGGCAAGCGTTTTGTCGCCGGTGAATGGACCCAGGGGCAGATAACGTACCCTGGTTATGAACATTTGCTGTGGAATGTACTGGTTGAGCGGGTCGAGCCGGAGCGGGTGTTTTCGTTTCGCTGGCATCCGTATGCGGTGGAGCCGGACGTGGACTACTCCCAGGAACCCACCACGTTGGTGAAGTTTGAACTGCAGGACATGGATGAAGGCACCTTGCTGACGGTCGTCGAGTCCGGTTTCGATCACATTCCGCAGACGCGCCGTCTCAAGGCATTTCGCATGGACAGCCGGGGCTGGGATGAGCAGATGAACAATATCGAAGAGTTTCTGAAAACCAGCGCCAAGGCTCGCGAGCGTCAGGAGGAGTGATCGCCGGGTGTTAGTACGACAGCCGCGCTGGCCGCTGAAGGTCAGCTGCAGGTCACGAAAATCGCGGCCTCCAGGCTCGATGGCTGACATTTCTAAGGGTTTTCGGAAGGGCGGGTATAGCGAATGTCTTACACGCTATGGTCACTATGTCGCCTGTTACAGATTGGATCCGATGCGTAATCTAGCCTCATCAACTGAAGCACAGGAAGTGTTTCAGGATCACGGACGATCGGCCATCAGCAAGGAAAGCTATCGACAGGGAGTCGACTTGGTCTTGGGAAAAACCCGCTTCGGCGGGTTTTTTTTCGTCTATCGAAAAGCGCTGGCGTATTTTCACCCTAATGAAATGGCTACCCCCGCCGCCCCCTGTGATCGCCGCCCACTAAGCTTTCACCGGGGGCTCATCGGAGACTGTTGCCATGAACAAAGTAGCTATTGCCGCCATTGATTTGGGAAAACACTCCTTTCACCTGCATGCGCAAGATGATCGCGGTCATGAGCTTTGCCGCAAAAAATTCAATCGGATGACGCTCATTCAGTATCTGGCCAACCTGGAGTCCTGCACAGTCGTGATGGAGGCCTGCGGAGGCGCCCACTTCATGGCGCAAGAGGTCGCAAAGCTGGGGCACACGCCCAAACTCATTGCGCCTCATCTCGTGCGTCCTTACGTGAAAAGCAACAAAAACGACTTCGCAGATGCCGAGGCAATCTGCGAGGCGGCGACCCGGCCCACGATGCGTTTTGTGCCGCCCAAAACCCAAGCCCAGCAGGCGCTGGCCATGTCCAACTCGATACGTGAGTCGTTCATTAAAGACCGCACTGCGACCGTCAATCGGATTCACGCAGCCCTGCTGGAGGTGGGCGTCAGTCTGGCAGTCGGCTTCAAAGCCATCAAAGAGCTTCCAGCGTTGCTTGAAGTGAGTTCATTTTCTGAACGCATCAAGAAAAATCTGATGCTGCTGCATGGGCACTTCAACTATCTGGATGGGCAGGTCAAGGCGCTGGACAAGGACGTGGAGTGCCAGGCCGCTGAAGATGATCTGGCGGCGCGCTTGATGACCATGCCGTGTGTCGGCCCGATCACCTCCACCGTCCTGGCTGCCGAGTTGGGCGATGGCAAACAGTTCAAATGCGGCCGAGGCTATGCGGCCTCGATCGGCTTGGTGCCGAAACAGCATTCCACGGGCGGCAAGACCGTGCTGTTGGGCATTAGTAAACGCGGCGACCGAAACCAGAGGCGCCTGCTCATCCAGTGCGCCCGGGTTTATTTGATTCAGGTAGACCGACAAAAAGGCGCTTTGGCGGAGTGGGTCCGCCAGCTAATAGCGTCCCACCATCACTCCAATCTCGTGGTTTGTGCGTTGGCCAACAAGCTGGCAAGGATCGCCTGGGCGATTGCGGCCCACCACACTGAATTCGATGCGGGGCCAGCCGCGATGAACGCCTGACCCCGCTGTCACCCGAGCACCACCCACCTGGTTTTGCGATGCTGGATAACTGATGACGTGAACGGCCAACCGGCCTGACGACAACCCTGAGCTGCTACACGGCTGTAAGGCCGTCACTCTAATTAGGGTCGTTAGGCATCGATTCTCATCGAGGCGCGGGGCCATAACCCCACTCAGACGCCGGATAGATGAAAGCAAGCCAAACACGCATCAAAAACAGTATTGCAGAAAAGGGGGTAACCATAGATGTAGCAGCTGCCGAAGGCTGCGTTCGGCAGCTGCTACATGGAGAGGCTTTGTGGCTGAAATGGTCAAAGGCTTACGCTGGGGCGCTGGTATGTCCTCTGTTTACCCTTAACCGATGTGATTAATCTGGACCCATCAACTGAGTCGCAGGATGCACTCAGGATCACGGATGATCGACCATAGGCCAGGATGGCTGCTGACAGGATGTCGCAATGGTCTTGAGAAACCCGCTTAGGCGGGTTTTTTTTCGTCTGGCATAAAAGGCCGGTCAAAAAAATGCCCGGCACATTGGCCGGGCTTTTTTTATGCAAAGGGTTTTCATGCGAGGCGCTGGCCGGGTGTGCGGTCGGAACCGTCGGCGGCCACTTGCATGCCGGGTGTATGGTCCGAGCCATCCGCCGCAACCGCTTGTTGCTGTTCGGTAACCTGAGTGAAGAAGCGATCTTCCTGATGGCTCGGAACAGCAAATGCGCTGGCGCTGAAGGCAAAAGTGGCAAGGGCGATCAATTGGCTGAGCGTTTTCATGGCGGTGACTCCGGTCGTAATCAAAGGTGTGAGTGCCGGGTCTTGCAGGTCATCATGATCTGTTGAACCCGTTGCAGGTGTCTTTCTGCATGGGGTTCAGATTAGGGCCGGGGCGGGTGCTGGCGTTAGACGATTGCTGCCCTTGGTTTGCCTGATCCTGTTTGCGTGCATAAAACCGTTAGCGCGCCTGGGCCCGCAGGCGGGCGATGTCCTTGCTCGGCGAGGCGCCAAACAGGCGGCTGTATTCACGGCTGAACTGCGAAGGGCTTTCATAACCCATCTTGTAGCCGATTGACGAAACGTCGCTGCTCTCCAACATCAACAGCCGCCGCGCTTCTTGTAAGCGCAGCTGTTTCTGGTATTGCAACGGACTCATGGCTGTCACCGACTTGAAGCGGTGATGCAGCGCCGAGGTGCTGAGGTTGATCATCTGCGCCAGGTTTTCGATGCTCAGCGGTTCGGCGTAATGGCTGTTCAGCCATTCGATGGCCCGGCTGATGCGGTGGGTCTGGGTGTCAGGGATGGCGATTTCATGCAAGCGCTGGCCCTGCTCGCCACGCAGTAACCGATAGAAGATTTCCTGCTGTGCCAAGGGCGCAAGGTGCACGATGTCGTCCGGGGTTTCCAGCAACCGCAGCAAGCGCAACACGGCGTCGAGCAGCGGCGCGTCGATCCGGTCCAGAAATAGCCCACGTCCGGAACTTCGTGGAGCAGGAACGCCAATCGGGCTGACATCGGCGATCAAGCGGCAGATCTGCGCCGGGTCAATGTCCAGCCGCAGGCACAGGTAAGGCCGTTCCGGGCTGGCCTCGATCACCTTGCCGGCCAAGGGCAGGGTGACGGACACCACCAGGTAATTCAGCGGGTCATACACGTAGCTTTCCGCGGCCAGACGCACTTCCTTGCGCCCGTCGACGATCACGCACAGGCCTGGCTTGTGCACGGTGTGCAAGTCTTCGGTGGGGTGATCGCTGCGAATCAGGTGCAAGTCCTTGATCGCCGTGGCGTGGACGCCGTACTGCGGCGCAAACCGTTTCATCAGGCTCGCCAGTTCGGCACGACGCAGATCGAGGGTATTCGCGGAAGTAGATGCCGACATGTTCATCACTCTCCCAGGCCAATAATGGGGTCGGGTTAGTAAAACCGATTGTGCGCGAGTCGACCACCGCCGCTATTCGCCTCTACAGGATTGTGCAAGAACCCAGGAGGAATCGGCTAACGAGGCGCTTCAAACCGTCCCTAATCTGGACCTGTCGCAACATCCTTACCCAGATCAAGGAAAACAATCATGTCCAGCATTCAAGGCAAAGTCGTTGTCATTACCGGCGCCAGCAGCGGAATCGGCGAAGCCACCGCACGTCTTCTGGCCAGTCAGGGCGCCCGCGTCGTGCTCGGTGCCCGGCGTGTCGACCGCCTGGAAACACTGGTCGCAGAGCTTGACGCGGCCGGCCAGAGCGCGGCGTTCAGAGCGGTCGATGTCACCCGTCGCGATGACGTGCAGGCGTTCATCGATTTTGCTGTCGAGCGTTTTGGTCGGGTCGATGTGATCGTCAACAACGCTGGGGTCATGCCTTTGTCGAAACTCGAAGCGCTGAAGGTCGATGAGTGGGACCGGATGATCGACGTCAATATTCGCGGCGTCCTTCACGGCATCGCCGCCGGTTTGCCGCTGATGCAGGCCCAGCGTTCCGGTCAGTTCATCAACATCGCCTCCATCGGTGCCTACGCCGTCAGCCCGACGGCCGCGGTGTACTGCGCCACCAAATTCGCCGTACGGGCGATCTCTGAAGGCTTGCGCCAGGAAGTCGGTGGTGATGTGCGGGTAACGGTGATTTCTCCGGGGGTGACCGAATCGGATCTGGCCGAGAGCATTTCCGATGCCGGTGGCCGCGCTGAAATGCGTGAATTCCGCAAGATTTCGATTCCTGCTGTCGCGATTGCCCGGGCCATTGCCTACGCCATCGATCAACCGGCGGATGTCGACGTCAGCGAACTGATCGTGCGGCCGACGGCCAGTCCGTTCTGATCGGTTTTACCAGTCTGACTAACCAGCTGCGGGGGGAATTGATCCCCGCAGCCGTGCCATTTACTGGCGGTCGAGTTTCGCTGCAACACGCTCGGTGATTTCCGAGCGCAATTTCAACGAGCCGGCCGCACGTTTGCGCGCTTCCTCCAACACGTTGACCGGCGCTGTCTCGGGGCTGCCCGAGGCAAACGGTGGCGCCGGAGCGTATTCCAGTTGCAACTGCACCAGTTCTGCCGTGTCCTTGTCGAACAACTCTGCGGCAAGGGTCAGGGCAAAATCGATCCCTGCGGTGATCCCGCCCCCCGTCAGCAGATTGCCGTCGCGCACCACCCGATCCTTCACCGGAGTCGCCCCCAACGGCGCCAACAGTTCGTGATAGGCCCAATGCGTGGTGGCGCGTTTGCCCTTCAGCAGGCCCGCCGCGCCGAGTACCAGCGCGCCGGTGCACACCGACGTGACATAACGCGCATTGGCTGCCTGGGCCTTGATGAAGGCCAGCGTCTCGTCATCTTCCATCAACGGCCCTACGCCGCTGCCGCCGGGCACGCAGATCACATCCAGCGCCGGGCAATCGGCGAAGGTCGTGGTGGGTTTCAGCACCAGGCCTGTGCTTGCGGTGACCGGCACCAGGTCCTTCCAGATCAAATGCACGTTCACGTCCGGCAGCGAGGCCAGTACGTCGTAAGGGCCGGTCAGGTCCAGTTGCTGAACTTGAGGAAACAACAGAAAACCGATCTGCAACGTCATGGCTTTTTTCTCATGAAGTGGGTGGACGGCTTCACTGTAGGCTCGTAGGATTTGGCGTATACGCCAATATCCCCACGAATTACGCCAATCATGCCTAAAACCATTCACGTGCTCGCGTTTGCCAATGTGCAACTGCTCGATGTGACCGGGCCGTTGCAAGTGTTCGCCTCGGCCAACGATATCTCACGCCAGCAAGGGCTGGCGCTGCCGTATGCACCGACGGTGATTGCCAGCGGCGGCGGGGCGGTGATGTCGTCGGCGGGGCTGGTGCTGCTGGCCGAACCGCTGCCCAAGGAGGGCAGCGACACCTTGATTATCGCCGGTGGCTGGGGGGTTTATACGGCGGCGGACGATCAGTCGTTGGTGGCGTGGGTGCGTGAACATGCGACGGGCTGCCGGCGAGTGGCGTCGGTGTGCACCGGAGCGTTTTTGCTGGCGGCCAGTGGCTGGCTCGATGGGCGGCGGGTGGTCACGCACTGGACCCGTTGCGATCAGTTGGCGCAAAAGCATCCAAAACTGCAGGTCGAACCCAACCCGATTTTCATCAACGACGGCCCGGTGTGGACCTCGGCCGGGGTCACCGCCGGTATTGACCTGGCGCTGGCCATGGTCGAAGAAGACCTCGGCCGCAGCATGGCCCTGGAAGTGGCCCGGCAACTGGTGGTTTTCCTCAAGCGGCCCGGTGGGCAATCACAGTTCAGCGTGACCCTGTCGCTGCAAAAAGAAGGCGACCGTTTCGACGATCTGCATGCCTGGATCAGCGAAAACCTCACCATGGATTTGGGCATCCCGACCCTCGCCTTGCAGGCCGGCATGAGCGAACGCAGCTTCGTCCGCCACTACCGCGCCGACACCGGTCAGACCCCGGCGCGGGCCATCGAGCTGATTCGGGTCGAGACGGCGCGCCGGTTGCTCAGCGATACCGGCGTGCCGATCAAACGGGTGGCCATGCAATGCGGATTCGGCAGCGAAGAGACGCTACGCCGCAGTTTTCTGCGGGCCATGGGCGTGACGCCGCAAGCCTATCGCGAGCGGTTTTCCGTCAGCCCTCCAGCAGATCCAGCAATGCTTTGACCGTTGCCGCCGGGGCTTCCTCGGGAATGTTATGCCCGACGCCCGCCAGCACCCGGCGCTCATAAGGGCCGGTGAAATGTTCGATGTCGTCGTCGATTTCGGCAGCGGGTCCGACGCCATCGTCGGCACCGCACAGGGAAATCGTTGGCACGCTGATCGGTGGTTGTTGGGTGAGCGCTGCTTCCATCCACTCCAGCGCCGGATCGCCGGGCGCATACATGAACCGGTGGCGATAGGACTGGATCACCACGTCGACAAAATCCGGGTTGTCGAACGCAGGGGCGCTAAGCGGATACAACTCAGGACCCTTGGCCCAGGTGGGAGACCACAACTTCCAGAGCAATTCGCATAAGGCCCGGCGATTGTTCGTCAGGCCTTCGACACCGCGCGGCGTGTGGAAATAGAACTGATACCAGAGGCGATGCTCGGTTTCCGGGTCTCGCGGCTGGGTTGATGTGGGAATGTTCTGCAGGTTATAGCCGTCGCCGCTGACCAGGCAGCGGACCCGCTCCGGCCACAGCGCCGCGACGATGCACGCTGCCCGGCCGCCCCAGTCATAACCGCAGAGGGCGGCTTGGGGGATGGAGAGAGCGTCCATCAGATCGAGCAAATCCTGGGCGAGGGCGGCTTGTTGGCCGGAGCGCAGGGTGTCGGGGCTGTTGAACCGGGTCGGGCCGTAACCGCGCAGGTACGGGACGATGACGCGGTAGCCCTTGCCGGCGAGGACTGGAGCGATTTCATCATAGGCGCGGGGAGAGTAGGGGAAACCGTGGAGCAGGATGATCGGGTCGCCGGTAGCGGGGCCGTGCTCTTCGTAGGCGAGATTCAGGCTCGGGGTCAGGACATATTGGATCAACGCTTGATTGTTCATTCGATACTTTCTCCCAGGACTCCACTTCCGCCATCCGATTGAAGTACTTCGATCGATCCGGCGTAAAGGTCCACCATTTTGGTCCGCGAACATGTCAGGGCGTGATCTTCATCCAAATCAACATCCAGATACTCCCCACGCAACGTACTTTTTAGGTAGAGATTCAGCCTGTTGGTCTTATGGTTGGCTGATGGCCCCATCGCGGGCAAGCCCGCTCCCACAGGGTTTGGTGGTGCTCACACAATTGTGTTTACACCGAGAATCCTTGTGGGAGCGGGCTTGCCCGCGATTGAGGCGACGCGGTTTCACGGCTGCCAGAAATTCTTCTCCCCACTCAATTTCCGATCGAGAAAACTCGCCGCGCTGATCAGTGCCAGATGCGTCAGCGCTTGTGGTGTATTGCCCAGATGCCGAGCGTGACTGTCCAGCTCTTCGGCATACAACCCCAACGGATTGGCGTACCTCAGCAGTTGTTCAAACTCCAGGTGAGCCTTTTCCACCTGACCCGCCCGGGCCAGGCATTCGACGTACCAAAAGGAGCACGCGGCGAAGGCGCCTTCGGTGCCGGGCAGGCCGTCGATCCGGGTGTCTTCGTTGCGATAGCGATACACCATGCCGTCGCGCACCAGGGTTTTTTCGATGACTTGCAGGGTGGCGAGCCAGCGCGGATCCTTGGCACTGACGAAGCGCACCAGCGGCATCAACAACATCGAGCCGTCGAGGGCGGTGCCGCCCTTGTACTGGACGAAATGCCCGCGCTCTTCGTTCCAGAAGTTTTCCCAGATGTCTACGTAGATCGCCTGCCTTGTCTGGTCCCAGCGGGCGAAAGGCGCGGGCAATGAACGTTTGGACGCCAGGCGGATGGCCCGGTCCACGGCGACCCAGCACATCAGGCGCGAGTGCAGGAAGTCATGCTCTTCGCCGCGCATCTCCCAGATGCCGACGTCCTTTTGCTCCCAGGTTTCGCAGACCTGGTCGACCACTTCCACGGCGTGTTTCCAGCCTTCATGGGAGATGGCCTCGCCGTACTTGTTGACCAGGTACACCGCGTCCATCAGCTCGCCGAAGATGTCGAGCTGGACCTGATCGTACGCCTGATTGCCGATGCGTACCGGTGTCGCGTCGCCATGTCCGGACAGGTGCGGCAGTTCGGTTTCCGGCAGCTCCTGGCGGCCGTCGATGGCGTAGAGGATGTTGAGTTTCTTCGATTTGCCGTGGCAGTCGCTGACCCGCCCGCGCAGCCAGCGCATGTAGGCGTTGGCTTCCTCGACGAAGCCAAGGCGCATGAAGGCGTAGACGGTGAACGAGGCGTCGCGGATCCAGGTGTAGCGATAATCCCAGTTGCGTTCGCCGCCCGGTGTTTCCGGCAGGCCGAAGGTCGCGGCGGCGAGGATCGCGCCGTGTTTGCGCGAGGTCAGCAGCTTCAGGGCCAGGGCCGAGCGATTGACCATTTCCCGCCAGCGACCGCGATAGTTGGACTGGCCGATCCAGTCGCGCCAGAACTTCAGCGTGCGCTCCATGCACAGCGCAGCAGCGCCTTCCTTGAAGCGTGGGTCGTCGATGCCGCCGAGCAGGAACTCGGCGCTCTGGTCTTGATCGAGGGTGAACTCGGCGACCGCCGCATTGCCGTCGATGCTCAAGGACTGATCCGAAGACAGGCGCAGGGACGGCTGGTTGGCGGCGTCGAACGTCACATCCTTCTGATCCATGCGCGCGTGGGTCTTGGCGCGCGCGTAGTCATGACGCACGGCGCAGCACATGCGGAATGTCGCCTGGCCGCTGACCACCCGTACCCGACGCATCAACATCGGTAAATCATCCTCGCTGTCGCCGACGGGCAGCAGATCAGTGACTTCGACCACGGCGCGGTCGCTGAGCCAACGGGTTTGCAGCACGTTGGTGTCCGGCAGATAAATCTGTTCGCGGCGGGCATCGGGCAAATCCGGCGACAGTTGGAAAATGCCAGCCTCGGGCGTGTCCAGCAGCGAACAGAAGATCGATGGGCTGTCGAATTCGGGCCAGCAGAAAAAGTCCACGCTGCCCTTGTCGTTGACCAGTGCCGCGCTACGCATGTCGCCGATGATGCCGTGGGCGTCGATGGCGCTTTGTCGTTCGGGGTGATGATCGTGGGAATTCTGCATGACGGGTGAAGCCTTGCGTCGAGGGCTTAACTAGCTGACTGGTTTGGACGGTGGAGAGTTCATTTGTCGGAGCGAGGACAGTGGCTTTGCTGGCCTCATCGCGGGCAAGCCCGCTCCCACAATTGATTTGTGTACGCCGCTTAACTGTGGGAGCGGGCTTGCCCGCGATGGGGTCTTCACATTCCACCAACAATTGGCGGCTTCCCTCGCGATCAGCCTTTGTGGACACTTGCAGGCCATTGTCGAGACCCGCACCCCCATGGCAAACCCCTACCGCGAATTATTCAACGCCCCAGGCAGTGGCGCTTTTGTGCTGGCCGGGATGATCGCGCGCATGCCGATCTCCATGACCGGCATCGGCCTGATCACCATGCTCTCGCAGTTACAGGGTGGCTACGGACTGGCCGGTGCAGTGGCGGCGACGTTTGCCCTGGCCACGGCATTCTGCGCGCCGCAGGTTTCCCGGCTGGTTGATCGTTTTGGTCAGCGGCGGATTTTGCCGGTGTCGGCATTGCTGGGCGGCGGGGCATTGCTGATGGTGTTGCTCTGCACGCGCTTGCAAGCGCCGACCTGGACATTGTTCGTCTTCGCCGCACTGGCCGGGTGCATGCCGAGCATGTCGGCGATGGTCCGGGCGCGCTGGACCGAGGTGTATCGCGGCCAGCCTCAACTGCAAACCGCCTATGCGCTGGAATCGGTGCTCGACGAGCTGTGCTTCATCGTTGGGCCACCGCTGTCGGTGGGCTTGTGCGTGGTGGCGTTCCCCGAGGCCGGGCCGTTGGCGGCGTTGCTGATGCTGGCGATCGGGGTCACCGCGTTTGTCTTGCAGCGCGGCACCGAGCCACCGGTGCATCCCCATGAAGAGCACCATCAACGCTCGATCATTCGTTCGGTCGAGATTCAGCTGCTGATGCTGTTGATGGTCGCCATGGGCACCATCGTCGGCGTGGTGGATGTGGTCAGCGTGGCGTTCGCCCAGCAGCAGGGGCAACCGGCGGCGGCGAGTATTGTGCTGTCGGTGTACGCCATCGGCTCGTGCCTGGCCGGGCTGGCGTTCGGGGCATTACGTTCGAAAGTGCCGCTGCCTCGATTGTTTCTGTACGGCGGCGTGGCGACGGCGGTGACCACCTTGCCGTTGCTGCTGGCGGCGAACATTCTCGGGCTGTCGCTGGCGGTGTTCGTCGCCGGGCTGTTTTTTGCGCCGACGTTGATCGTGGCAATGGCGCTGGTGGAGCAAATCGTACCGCCGGCCAAACTCACCGAAGGCCTGACCTGGCTGGTCACCGGGTTGAGCATCGGCGTGGCGATCGGCGCCGCGAGTTCCGGGTGGCTGATAGACGCGTTCGGCGCGCGCAGCGGGTTTTGGGTGGCGATTGCCGCCGGGGCCGTCGTCCTCGGTTCCGCCCTGCAAAGCTATCGCCATTTGAAATGAAGATTTAACTGTGGGAGCGAGCCTGCTCGCGAAGGCGGAGTGTCAGTCAACATCGATGTTGATTGATGAACCGCTTTCGCGAGCAGGCTCGCACACAGTTGTTCTGCGACTAATTCGAGACCTGCCTCATCCGTTCTCTATTACAGACAACTTTCGAGGTAAACCCGGTGACCCAGCTGACTTTGCTCTGCCTGCCCTATTCGGGCGCGAGTGCCATGGTCTACAGCCGCTGGCGGCGCAAACTGCCGGAGTGGCTCAAGCTGCAGCCGGTGGAGTTGCCGGGCCGTGGCGCGCGGTTTGGCGAACCGTTGCACACCGACATGCGGCGTCTGGCGCTGCAATTGGCCCATGAACAAAAAGCCACGCTCAAGGCGCCGTACGCGTTGTTCGGCCATAGCCTGGGTGCGTTGCTCGCCTGTGAAATGGCCCATGCCTTGCGCTCGCTGGGTTGCCCGGAACCGGTGGCGCTGTTCGCCTCGGGCACGGCCGCGCCGACGCTGCGTGCCGACTACGACCGGGGTTTCGCCGAGCCGAAAACCGATGCCGAACTGATCGAGCAATTGCGCACCCTCAATGGCACCAGCGAAGAAGTCCTGGCTAACGAAGAGTTGATGAGCTTGACGCTGCCGGTACTGCGCGCGGATTTTCTGCTGTGCGGGCGTTTCGAACCGCAGCAGCGGCCCTTGCTCAAGTGCCCGGTGCATGTGCTCGGCGGCAAGGCCGACCGCGCGACCACCGAGCAGTTGATCGGCTGGAGCAAGGAAACCCACGGCAGTTTTTCCGTGGACATGCTCGCGGGCGGGCACTTCTTTATCCATGAACATGAAGCCAAGGTGCTGCGGGTGATCAAGGATCAGCTGGAGGTTCATCATCGGCGGCACGCCACGGCCGCCAGCGCCTGACACAATCCCTGTGGGAGCGAGCCTGCTCGCGATAGCGGCATCACATTCAACATAGATGTGAATGACAGGCCGCCATCGCGAGCAGGCTCGCTCCCACAAGGATTTTTGTCACCCTCACACTCCGCGTTCTACCTCCTTTCTGATAGTTGTTCTCATTCGCTAATTTTTCCGGTCTGCATTCGTTTTATAGGGACGACGTGCCTTTGTGCTTCCTGCCAACGATCCGGATGCTAAGAAATGAATGCTGAAGACTCCTTGAAACTTGCTCGCCGGTTTATCGGGTTGCCCCTGGAAAAGCGCCAGATGTTCCTTGCGGCCTTGCACAAGGAGGGCGTGGATTTCGCCCGTTTTCCGATTCCCGCCGGCGTCGACGCCGAGGATCGCCAGGCGCTGTCGTACGCCCAGCAACGCATGTGGTTTCTCTGGCAGCTGGACCCGCAAAGCGGCGCATATAACCTGCCGGGCGCGGTGCGGCTGACCGGGCGTCTGAACCTGCCAGCGCTGGAACAGGCCTTCGCCAGCCTCGTGGCACGTCACGAAACGCTGCGCACCGTGTTCCAGCGCCAGGCCGACGACACCTTGCTGCAAGTGCCGGCCTCGGCACCGCTGGTGATCGAGCATGTGGATTTCAGCGCATTGCCGGCCCCGGAGCGCGAGCTGGCAATCGCCTCAGCGGCCGAGCAACAATCGGTGCAGCCGTTCGACCTGCAAACCGGCCCGCTGCTGCGCGTCACCGTGCTCAAGCTCGCCGAGCAGCAACACGTCCTCCTGCTGACCCTGCACCACATCGTGTCCGATGGCTGGTCGATGAACGTGCTGATCGACGAATTCATCCGTTGCTACGACGCTTTTGACACCGATGCACAACCGCAACTCGCGCCCTTGCCGATCCAGTACAGAGACTATGCACTGTGGCAGCGCCGTTGGCTGGAGGCCGGCGAGCAGGCGCGGCAACTCGACTACTGGCAAGCGCAACTGGGCGCCGAGCATCCGGTGCTGGAACTGCCCACCGATCACCCGCGCCCGGCGATGCCGAGCTATCGCGGCACCCGTTACGAATTCGCCGTCGACGCGCAGCTGGCCGAGCAACTGCGCACCACCGCGCAGAAGCACAACATCACCTTATTCATGCTGTTGCTCGGTGCGTTCAACGTGCTGCTGCACCGCTACACCGGGCAGACCGACCTGCGCGTCGGCGTGCCGATCGCCAACCGCAACCGTACGGAAATCGAAGGACTGATCGGCTTCTTCGTCAACACCCAGGTGCTGCGCACCCAGCTCGATGGCCAGACCCGCGTCGACGATCTGCTGCGCGCGATCAAGGAAACCGCCCTCGGCGCACAAGCTCATCAGGACTTGCCGTTCGAACGCCTGGTCGAAGCGCTGAAACTCGAACGCAGCCTCAGCCACACGCCGCTGTTCCAGGTGATGTACAACCACCAGCCGCAAGTCGCGGACATTTCCACCGTGACCACCGCATCGGGCCTGGCGCTGGGCGTGATCGAGTGGGAAGGGCGTACCACCCAGTTCGACCTGACCCTCGACACCTACGAGAAGGGCGGCAAACTGCACGCCGCGCTGACCTACGCCAACGACCTGTTCGACGCCGTCACCATCGCGCGCATGGCGCAGCACTGGACGCACCTGCTGCACGGCATGGTCGGCGATTCACAGCAACGCATCAGTGATTTGCCGCTGCTGGAAAAAACCGAGTATCAGCGCATCGTCCATGACTGGAATCGTGCCGGTGAAAGCTTCCCTCAAAACCTGTGCATCCATGAGCTGATTGCCCGACAAGTCGCCGCGATCCCGGATGCAAGGGCGGTGACCTTCGCCACTCAACAGCTGACTTACCGAGAACTCGACAACCAGGCCAATCGCCTGGCGCACAAGCTGATCGAACTGGGCGTAGGCCCGGAAGTCCGCGTCGGCGTGGCGATGCCGCGTTCCGAGCAACTGCTGGTGGCATTGCTCGCGGTGCTCAAGGCCGGTGGCGCCTACGTGCCGCTGGACCCGGATTACCCGGCCGAACGCGTCGCCTACATGCTGGAAGACAGCCGCGCCCTGGTGCTGCTGACCGAGCAAGCTGTGGCGGCGACATTGAGCGTGTCGGCCGACACCCAAGTGTTGCTGATGGACAACATCGCGCTGGCCGCTTACCCGAGCAGCGCCCCGGTCACCCGCGTCACGCCGGATAACCTGGCCTACGTGATCTACACCTCCGGTTCCACCGGCAAGCCCAAAGGCGTGGCCATCACCCATCGCAACGTGCTGGCGCTGATCGACTGGTCGAAATCGGTCTACAGCCGCGACGACATCCAGGGCGTGCTGGCCTCGACCTCGGTGTGTTTCGACCTGTCGGTGTGGGAGCTGTTTGTCACCCTGGCCAACGGCGGCTCGGTGATCATCGCCCGCAATGCCCTGGAGTTGCCGCAGCTGCCGGCCCGGGATCAGGTGCGCCTGATCAACACCGTGCCGTCGGCGATCAATGCGTTGCAGCGTGACGGGCAGATCCCGCCGAGCGTGCGCATCATCAACCTCGCCGGTGAGCCGCTGAAGCAAAGCCTGGTGGACGCGCTGTATCAGCAATCGACCGTCGAGCACGTCTACGATCTGTACGGCCCGTCGGAAGACACCACCTATTCGACCTGGACCCGGCGCGAGGCCGGTGGCCGCGCCAACATCGGCCGTCCGCTCAAGCACACCGCCAGTTATGTGCTGGACGCCGATCTGCAACCCGTGCCGCAAGGCGTGTCCGCCGAGCTGTACCTGAGCGGTGCCGGCATCACGCGTGGCTACTTGGCGCGCCCCAGCCTGACCGCCGAAAAATACGTGCCGAACCCGTTCGCCAGCAACGGCGAACGCCTGTACCGCACCGGTGACCTGACCCGTTATCAGGCCGACGGCACGCTGCAATACGTCGGGCGCATCGACCATCAGGTCAAGGTCCGTGGCTTGCGCATCGAACTGGGTGAAATCGAAGCGCGGCTGTTGCAGCAGGACGCCGTGCGCGAACTGGCGGTGCTGGCGCAGGACGGCGTCAACGGCCAGCAACTGGCCGCCTACATCGTGCCGAGCGATTCGGCGCTGCTGGACGATATCGACACTCAAGCGCGTCTGCGTGAATCCCTGAAAGCGGCACTGCGTCAGCACTTGCCGGATTACATGGTCCCGGCGTTTCTGCTGTTCCTCGATCACCTGCCGCTGACCCCCAACGGCAAGCTCGACCGCAAGGCGTTGCCGGCCATCGACGGCACGCAACAACCACGCGAACACGTCGCACCACGCAACGCCCTGGAGAAATCCCTGGCAGTGATCTGGCAGGACGTGTTGGCCATCGACAACGTCGGCCTGGAAGACAACTTCTTCGAGTTGGGCGGCGATTCCATCGTGTCCATGCAAGTGGTCAGCCGTGCGCGTCAGGCCGGGATCGTGTTGAGCCCGAAAGACCTGTTCCAGCACCAGACCATCCGCAGCCTGGCGCAAGCCGCCCGCAGCGGTGAGCAACAACTGATCGACCAAGGTCCGGCGGTTGGCGCGGTGGCGCTGGCGCCGGTGCAGCAGTGGTTTTTCGAACACGCCATTCCTGAGCGTCAGCACTGGAACCAGTCGCTGCTGTTGGTGCCGCGCGAGGCGTTGAATGTCGAGGCGCTGGATCAGGCGTTGATCAAGTTACTGACCCAGCACGACAGCTTGCGTCTGCGATACGTACAGACGTCCGAAGGCTGGCAGCAAGCCTACGCGGCGCCGACCACTGAATCGGTGGTGTGGCAGCGTCAGGCGCAATCGGTCGAAGCGCTCAACGCCCTGTGCGACGAAGCCCAACGCAGCCTCGATCTGCAAAACGGTCCGTTGATGCGCGCGCTGCTGGTGACAATGGCCGACGGCACCCAACGCCTGCTGCTGGTCATTCATCACCTGGCGGTGGACGGTGTTTCCTGGCGGGTACTGCTGGACGATCTTCAGCAGTTCTACAGCGGCGGCAACGTGGTGGCGATGGCGAAAACCAGCACCTATCAGCGCTGGGTCGCACGTCTGCAGGATCATCTGCCAACCTTCGAAAACAGCCTCGGTCACTGGCAGACCCAACTGTGTGAAGCACCGAACGACCTGCCATGCGACCGCCCGAACGGCGCACTGGAAAACCGCTTCGAGCAGAAACTCGAGCTCAAACTCGACATCGAACACACCCGCAAACTGCTGCAACAAGCCCCGGCGGCCTATCGCACCCAGGTCAACGACCTGCTGCTGACCGCGCTGGCCCGGGCGGTTTGCCGCTGGAGCGGGCAGGGCAGCACGCTGATTCAGCTGGAAGGTCATGGCCGCGAAGACCTGTTCGACGACATCGACCTGACCCGCAGCGTCGGCTGGTTCACCAGCCTGTTCCCGGTCAACCTGATCCCGGCGAGCGACCTCGGCGCGTCGATCAAAACCATCAAGGAACAACTGCGCGCCGTGCCGGACAAAGGCCTGGGCTACGGCGCCCTGCGCTACCTCGGCAGCCCGGCGATTCGTGCCGAACTGGCCGCGCTACCGCAACCGCGCATCACCTTCAATTATCTGGGGCAGTTTGACCGGCAATTCGACGACGCCGCGCTGTTCGTCCCGTCCACTGAAGGCAACGGCGTGGCGCAGGACCCATCGGCGCCGCTGGGCAACTGGCTGACCGTCGAAGGCCAGGTCTACGGTGGCGAGTTGTCCCTGAGCTGGGGCTTCAGCCGTGAGATGTTCGACACCGCCACCATCCAGCGTCTGGTCGACGACTACGCGCAAGAATTGAAGGCGCTGATCGAGCATTGCTGCGCCCTTGAAGCACCGCAAGCGACACCGTCGGATTTCCCGTTGGCGCGGATTGATCAGGCGCAACTCGATGCATTGCCGGTCGCCGTCTCGACCCTCGAAGACCTTTACCCACTGTCGCCGATGCAGCAGGGCATGCTGTTCCATACCCTGTACGAACCGGAAGTGGGTGCCTACATCAGCCAGTTGCGCCTGGACATCCAGGGGCTCGATCCTTTGCGATTTGCTGAAGCCTGGCAAGCGGCTGTCGAGCGTCACGACATTCTGCGCAGCAGCTTCCACTGGCAGGGGCTCGACACCGCGCATCAAGCGATTGTGCGTCAGGTGGCGTTGCCGCTTGAAGTGCTTGAAGCGACCGATACCGATGCGCTGGCCGACGCCGAACGCGCCCAGGGTTTCCAGCTGGGCACCGCGCCGCTGTTCCGTTTGAAGCTGGTCCGTACCGGCGCTGATGACTGGCACCTGATCTACACCAGCCACCACATTTTGATGGACGGCTGGAGCAACGCGCAGTTGCTCGCCGAGGTGATCCAGCACTACGCCAACCGGCAGTCGCTGCCGGCGTCGTCGGGGCACTATCGCGACTACCTGGGCTGGTTGCAGCAGCAATCGGCAGTGGCTGGCGAGCAATTTTGGAAAGCCGCCTTGGCACCGCTCGAAGCACCAACGCTACTGGCCGAAGCCTTGAGGCCACCGGTTGGCGGCGAAGGCACCGAAGAGTATCGCGTCGCCCTCGACACCGGCGCAACCCAGCGTCTGGCCGAGTTCGCCCGCCAGCAGAAAGTCACCCTCAACACCGTGCTGCAAGCGGCCTGGAGCCTGTTGCTGCAACGCTACACCGGCCAGGATTGCGTGGTGTTTGGCGCCACGGTGGCCGGGCGTTCGGCGCCGCTGCCGGGGATCGAAGAGCAGCTCGGGCTGTTCATCAACACGCTGCCGCTGGTCTGCGCGATGAAGCCGGATCAAACCGTCAGTCAGTGGCTGGGCGAGTTGCAAGGCCTGAACCTGGCCATGCGCGAGTTCGAGCACGTGCCGCTTTACGACATTCAAGGGTGGGCGGGGCAGCAGGGTTCGGCGCTGTTCGACAGCCTGCTGGTGTTCGAAAACTTCCCGGTGGCCGAAGCGCTGAAGCAAGGCGCGCCGGCGGGGCTGTCGTTCGCCAACCTGCACAACCACGAGCGTACTCACTATCCGCTGACCCTGGGCATTGAATTGGGCGAAGGCTTGAGCCTGGAGTTCAACTACGACGCGGCGCGGTTCAGTGCGGCTCAGGTCGCTGAGTTGTCGGCGAATCTGCAGCATCTGCTGATGCAATTGGTGGCGCTGCCGAACGCGGCGTTAGGTTCGCTGGAACTGCTTGATGTCGACGGCAAAAACGCAGTGCTTGCGATCAGTCAAGCGGCCACGGTGGAGCTATCCACAACGCAGTTGGTGCACGAGCAAATTGCCGCTCAGGCTGCCGTCACTCCGCATGCACTGGCATTGCAGGTCGGCGGTCAGACCTTGAGCTACGGCCAGTTGAACGCCCAGGCCAACCGTCTGGCCCATCGGCTGATCGACAACGGTGCCGGGCCCGGCAAGCGCGTCGGCCTTGCCGTGCGGCGTGGTCCGCAGTTGATCGTCAGCCTGTTGGCGGTACTGAAAAGCGGTGCGGCCTATGTGCCGCTGGACCCGAACTACCCGACTGAACGCCTGAGCTACATGATCGACGACAGCCGCCTCAACGTGCTGCTGTGCGAAACCGGTCTGCTGGACGATTTGCCGCTGCCAGTGGAACTGTGTCTGTTAAGCCTGGACGCGTCGCTCGGCTATCCCGACCACGATCCTCAAAACCACGCGGTCGCCGAGGACCTGGCCTACGTCATCTACACCTCCGGCTCGACCGGCCAGCCCAAAGGCGTGGCCATCGCCCATGCCGCCCTGCGCGAGTTCTGCCAGACCGCCGCCGACTATTCGCGGCTGTCGGCGTCCGACCGCGTGTTGCAGTTCGCGACGTTCAGTTTCGATGGCTTTGTCGAGCAATGCTTCCCGGCGCTGTGCGTCGGTGCGGCGCTGGTCATGCGTGGTGATGAGCTGTGGGATGCCGGGCGACTGGCCGCCGAAATCGTCGCTCAAGGCGTGACCGTGGCGGACTTGCCGGCTGCCTACTGGTACTTGCTGGCCCGTGAATGTGCCAGCGGCGCCGTGGGTAGCCTGGGCCATTTGCGCCAGGTTCACGTCGGCGGCGAAGCGATGTCGGTCGAAGGCCTGCGTTTGTGGCATCAAGCCGGGTTGAGCCACGTGCGTTTGCTCAACACCTACGGGCCGACTGAAGCGACGGTGGTGTCCAGCGTTCATGAGTGCCAATTGATCGATGCCAGCGACGCGTTTGGCATCCCGATCGGGCGTGCCATCGCGGGCCGCGCGTTGTATGTGCTGGACTCGGCCGGTCAACTGCTGCCAAACGGTGGCGTCGGTGAACTGTGCATCGGCGCCCCGGCCAGCCTGGCGCACAGTTATTTCGATCGCCCGGCGCTGACCGCCGAACGCTTCCTGCCGGACCCGTTTGCCCGTGAGCCGGGCGCGCGGTTGTATCGCAGTGGTGATCTGGCGCGTTATAACGCCGACGGCGATCTGGAATACGTTGGCCGTATCGATCATCAAGTGAAGATTCGCGGTTTCCGCATCGAGATGGGCGAGATCGAAGCCTGCCTGCAAGCGCGGGAGGAAGTGCGTGACGCGGCTGTCATCGCTCAGGACGGGACGCAACTGGTGGCGTACGTCGTGGCCAGCGGCGCGGTGGTTTCTCAGGCTGATTATGTGGAAGGACTCAAGGCCGTACTGCGTCAGTCACTGCCGGAATACATGGTGCCGAGCCATCTGGTTCTGCTGGCCAAACTGCCGCTCAACAATAACGGCAAACTTGACCGCAAGGCCTTGCCGCGTGCTGAAGCCATCGATGCTCAACGTGCATTCGTGGCGCCGGCCGAGGGGCTGGAAACGCAGCTGGCGCTGATCTGGCAGGAAGTGCTGCAGCTTGAGCCAGTAGGGCGCGACGACAACTTCTTTGAGCTGGGCGGGCATTCGTTGCGGGTGCTTCAGGTGATCTCCCGCGTGCGTCAGCAACTGCACCTTGAACTGTCCGTGAGCAGCCTGTTTTCCGCCGCGAACCTGGCGGCATTTGCCGAACGTGCAACGCTGGCGAAGGTCAGCGGCCAACCGCTGCTGCAACGGGCGGCGGTTGATCAACCGCGAGTTCTGTCCTACGCCCAGCAGCGTCAGTGGATTCTCTGGCAGCTGGACCCACAGAGTTCGGCGTACAACATTCCCGCCGCGCTGCGCCTCAAAGGTCCGCTGAACCGCGAAGCCTTGCGTGAAGCCTTCGCCCGGTTGCAGGCCCGTCACGAAACCCTGCGCACAACCTTCGAACAGGATGGCCAGCAGGCGCGTCCGCTGGTCCACGCAGAAATGCCGTTGCAATTGAGCGAACGGCCAGTCGACGAGTCGTCGATCAACAGCGCCGTGGCCGAAGAAATCGCTCGGCCGTTCGACCTGCGCAATGGCCCGTTGTGGCGTGTGTTGCTGCTGCAAGTCAGCGCCAACGACCATGTGCTGGTGCTCACCGTGCACCACATCGCCGCCGATGGCTGGTCGATGCAGGTGATGGTCGATGAGTTCAGCGCGTTGTATCAGGCTGCCGTCGATGGCAACGCGGCGAACCTTGTCACTCTGCCGGTGAACTACAGCGACTACGCCCGCTGGCAGCGCGACTGGCTGGAGGCCGGGGAGGGCGCGCGTCAACTGACGTGGTGGCGCGAACAACTGGCGGGCAGCCAAACCCCGCTTGAATTGCCCAGTGAACTGACCCGCCCTGCCCGTCGCACCGAGCGCGGGGCCAGCCTGGCGCTGAACGTTGATCGCGCGTTGCTGGCCGGTTTGCGTCAGCGTGCCCAGGAACAACAGGTGACGCTGTTCATGCTGTTGCTGGCGAGTTTCCAGACCTTGCTGCAGCGCCAGAGCGGGCAGTCGAGCATCAGCGTTGGTGTGCCGAGCGCCGGCCGTTCGCGGATTGAAACCGAAGGCCTGATCGGCTTCTTCATCAATACCCAAGTGCTGCGTGCCGAGATCGACGGGCAGCAACCGTTCAGTGCCTTGCTGCAACAGGTCAAACAAGTGGCATTGGCTGCACAGGCCCATCAGGACTTGCCGTTCGAGCAATTGGTCGATGCCTTGCAACCCGACCGCAGTCTCAATCACAGCCCGTTGTTCCAGGTGCTCTACAACCATCAACAGCAGTTGGGCACCCGCGTTGAGCGCGCCGTGGCGGACATGCAGGTCGAGCGTCTGCACTGGCAGCAACACACCACCCAGTTCGATCTGGTGCTCGACACTCAGGAACAGAGCGAAGCACTCGACGCCAGTCTGACTTACGCCACGGACCTGTACGACGCAGCGTCCATGCAGCGCCTCGCCGAACAATGGCTGAACCTGCTGCGCGCCGTGGTCGAAGATCCACAGCAGCGGGTCGCTGAATTGCCGTTGCTGCGAGCGCCGCAAAAGGCTGCGCTGATCGAGCATTGGAACCCGGCGTTCGAGGCGCAAGCGCCATCGCCAACCCTGCATCAGTTGTTCGAGCTTCAAGCCGCTCAACAGCCGAACAGCATTGCGCTGGTCTGCGAAGGCGAGCAACTGACCTACGCCGCGCTCAACGCTCAGGCCAACCGACTGGCGCGCAAACTGCGCGAGCAGGGCGTCGGCCCCGAGGTGCGGGTCGGCATCGCCACCGAGAGGGCAATGCCGCTGGTGGTTGGCTTGCTGGCGATTCTCAAGGCGGGCGGCGCCTACGTGCCGCTGGACCCGCAATACCCGGCCGAACGCCTGAGCTACATGATCGAAGACAGCGGCATCACGTTGCTGCTGACCCAACAACACTTGATCGACGGTTTACCGGCCCGCGATGGCGTGCAAGTGCTGAGCCTGGAGTCGTTGCAACTGGACGCCTACAGCGCCGACAACCTGCCAGCGCTGGCGACCCCGGACAACCTCGCGTACGTGATCTACACCTCCGGCTCAACCGGTCGGCCGAAAGGCGCCTTGCTCAGCCATGGCAACGTCGGGCGTTTGCTGAGCGCGACAGCGGCTGAGTTCAACTTCGGCCCGGACGATGTCTGGACGTTGTTCCACTCCTACGCGTTCGACTTCTCGGTGTGGGAGCTGTTTGGTTCGCTGTGCACCGGCGGGCGCCTGGTGATCGTGCCGTATGACATCAGCCGCGAGCCGCAAGCGTTTCACCGCTTGCTCTGTGATGAAGGCGTGACGGTGTTGAACCAGACCCCGAGCGCGTTTCGTCAGTTGTTGCCGATTGCCTGCGCCAGCGAAAAAAATCTGGCATTGCGTCAGGTGATCTTCGGTGGCGAAGCCTTGGAAGTTGCGAGCCTGCGTCCATGGTTCGAACGCTTCGGTGACCAGCAACCCACGTTGGTCAACATGTACGGCATCACCGAAACCACCGTGCACGTGACCTACCGCGCCATCCGCCTGGCCGATCTCGACGGCAAGGCCCAAAGCCCGATCGGCTTGCCGATCCGCGACCTGCGCTGGTACTTGCTCGACAACCAGTTGCAACCGGTGCCGGTGGGCGTGGCGGGCGAGTTGTACATCGCGGGCGCCGGGCTGGCGCGTGGTTATCACGGGCGATTCGGCCTGACCGCCGAGCGCTTTGTGCCGAGCCCGTTCGAGGCGTCACAGCGTCTCTATCGCAGCGGCGACCTGGCACGCCAACGTGCCGACGGCAGCATCGATTACCTCGGACGAATCGACCAGCAAGTGAAGATCCGCGGCTTCCGCATCGAACTGGGCGAAATCGAAGCCGCGTTGCTGGCTCAACCGGGCGTGCGCCAAGCGGTGTTGAGCGTGCATTCCAGCGAGGGCGGTCCGCAGTTGTGCGCCTACGTCGTCGCCGAACAAACCCCGCACGACCCGATTGCCTGGCGCGACCACCTGCGCGCCGCACTCAAGGTCGATCTGCCGGATTACATGGTGCCGAGCCACTGGCTGCTGCTGGATGCCTTGCCATTGACCGGCAACGGCAAGCTCGACCGCAAGGCCTTGCCGCTGCCCGATGCCGAGGACTGGCAACGACCGTTCGAAGCCCCCGAGGGCGATCTTGAACGGCAACTGGCAGTCATCTGGGCCGACGTGCTGGGCGTGGCGCAGATCGGCCGGCGCGACAACTTTTTCGAATTGGGCGGGCATTCATTGCTCGCCGCCCAGGCGAGTGCCCGCGTGGAACTGGAACTGGGCATCGAGCTGCCGCTGCGCGCGCTGTTCGAATCCTCCGACCTTCAGGCTTATGCCGCCATGGCCGGGCAACACGCCCCGGCTGACAACGATGCACGTCTTGATGCGCTTGAGTCGCTTCTCGACGAGATGGAGATCAACTGATGGAACACACCACTGCCCAGCGTATCGCCAGCCGCTTCGCCGGCCTGCCGGCTGACAAGCGCCGCGAGTTTCTGCAACGCATGCAAGAGCAGGGCGTGAGCTTTGGCCAACTGCCGATTCCGCCCGCCGCCGAGCCGCAAGCGAGCTTCGAACTGTCGTATGCGCAGCAGCGCCAATGGTTCCTCTGGCAGCTTGATCCGCAGAGTTGCGCGTACAACATTCCGGCCGCCCTGCGTTTGCACGGGCCGCTGAATGTCGCGGCGTTGCAGCAGAGTTTTGATGGGCTGCTGGAGCGTCATCAGAGTTTGCGCAGCCGTTTCGTCGAGGACGACGGTCAGGTGCTGCAGACATTGGCCGAATTCACGTCGTTGCCGATTGAGCAGGTCGACCTGCGTGCCGAGCCTCAGGATCAGCGCCTCGATCTCGCGATGAAAACCGTCGAGCAGGACATCGCTCGCCCGTTCGATCTGCAACATGGTCCGCTGTTGCGGGTCAGCCTGTTGCAGCTCGATGCCGACGACCATGTGTTGTTGCTGACCTTGCACCACATCGTCACCGATGGCTGGTCGATGGGCGTGTTGGTCGAGGAGTTTTCCCGGCTCTACGCCGCGCATTGCCAAGGACAGAGCGAGGCGCTGGAAGCGTTGCCGATTCAGTATTGCGACTACGCCTTGTGGCAACGCCGCTGGATGGAAGCGGGCGAGCTGGAACGTCAACTCAACTGGTGGCGTGACACGCTGGGCAGCGAACAACCGCTGCTCGAATTGCCCACCGACCGTCCGCGCCCGGCGCAACCGAGCCAGCGCGGTGCGCGGCTGGATTTCGCCCTTGATGCAAAACTGGCCAGCGGCCTGATGACCCTGGCCAAACAGCATGGCGTCACGCCGTTCATGCTGTTGCTGGCGAGCTTCCAGGCTTTGCTCTATCGCTACAGCGGCCAGTCCGACCTGCGCATCGGGGTGCCTATTGCCAACCGCAATCGCGCGGAAACCAAAGGTCTGATCGGCTTCTTCGTCAACACTCAGGTGATGCGCGCCGAGCTCGATGGACGTCTGCCGTTTAGCCGGTTGCTCGACCAGACCCGCGCCGCGTCGCTGGATGCCCAGGGTTATCAAGACTTGCCGTTCGAGCGGCTGGTGCAGGCGCTGCAAGGTGAACGCAGCCTGAGCCACAGCCCGCTGTTCCAGGTGATGTTCAACCACCAGCAAACCAAACCGGCGGCGGTCAGTGGCTTGCTTGCAGGCCTGCGCGTTGAAGCGTTGAATGCCACGGCGCACACCACGCAATTCGACCTGCAACTGGACACTCAGGAAGAGGGCGACCAGTTGTTCGCCAGCCTGACTTACGCCACCGACCTGTTCGACGCCGAGCGTATCGAGCACCTCGCTCGACATTGGCGCAACTTGCTGGCCGGGGTGCTGGCGAATCCGCAATGCCCGCTCGCCGAATTGCCGCTGCTGGATGCCGACGAGCGCCTGCGCATTCTTGACGACCTCAACGACACCGCTCAGGCCTATCCGGGCGACGTCTGCGTACAGCGGCATTTCGAAGAGCGCGTGATTGAAAACGGTGAGGCGACTGCGCTGGTGTTCCAGGGGCAGTCCTTGAGTTACGCCGAGTTGAACCTGCGCGCCAACCGTCTGGCCCATCACTTGCGCGCTCAAGGTGTCGGCCCGGAAGTGCTGGTGGGGATTGCCTGCGACCGTTCGATTGAAATGGTCGTCGGCCTGTTGGCGATTCTCAAGGCGGGCGGCGCCTATGTGCCGCTGGACCCGGAGTATCCCGTTGACCGCCTGAGCTACATGATCGAAGACAGTGGCATTTCGCTGTTGCTGACCCAGGAACACCTGCTGGCGCAACTGCCGACCCCGGATAACGTGCGCACCTTGTGCCTGCACGCCGAAGCCGATTGGTTGAGTGATCTGCCGGGGACTGATCTGCCCAACCTGGCAGTCGCAGAAAACCTCGCCTATGTGATTTACACCTCCGGCTCCACCGGCAAACCGAAAGGCGCGGGCAACCGCCATGTGGCGCTGCACAACCGTCTGGAGTGGATGCAGCAAGCCTACAACTTGCTGCCGAGCGACCGCGTGCTGCAAAAAACGCCGTTCAGTTTCGACGTGTCGGTGTGGGAGTTTTTCTGGCCGCTGATGAAGGGCGCCACGCTGGTCATCGCAGCGCCTGGCGAGCATCGCGATCCGCAGCGTTTGGCTGCGTTGATCGTGGAACAGGCGATCACCACGCTGCACTTTGTGCCGTCGATGCTTTCGGCGTTCATCGCCGCCGACGAGGCGCTCGCATGCACATCGTTGCAACGGATCATTTGCAGCGGTGAAGCGCTGCCGATGGAACTGCAACGCCAGACCTTGCGCAGTCTGCCGCAAGCCCATCTCTACAACCTCTATGGCCCGACCGAAGCGGCCATCGACGTGACCCATTGGACCTGCGTCGAAGAAGGCCGCGACAGCGTGCCGATCGGCCGCCCGATCGCCAACCTGCGCACCTGCATCCTCGACAGCGAACTGCAACCGTTGCCGCTGGGTGCGGTGGGCGAGTTGTACCTCGGCGGCGTCGGCCTGGCCCGTGGTTATCACCGCCGTGGTGCGCTGACTGCCGAGCGTTTCGTGGTCGACCCGTTCGGCAGCGGCGAGCGCCTGTACCGCACCGGTGACCTGGCGCGCTATCGCGCCGACGGTGCCATTGACTACTGCGGTCGCATCGACCACCAAGTGAAGATTCGCGGTTTGCGCATCGAACTGGGCGAAATCGAAGCGCGCCTGCAAGAGCATGCCGACGTGCAGGAAGCCGTGGTGCTGGCCCTGGATGGCCCGAGCGGCAAGCAATTGGTCGCGTACATCGTGCCGCAGGACCGCGCCCTGTTGGACGTCGATGCCGGGCAACAAGGCGTGTGGCGTGAAACCCTGAAAAGCCATTTGCTCGCCAGCCTGCCGGATTACATGGTGCCGGCGCAGACCGTGCTGATCGAACAAATGCCGCTAAGCCCAAACGGCAAACTCGACCGCAAACGCCTGCCCGCGCCGACCGCACACATCAGTCAGCGCGCTTTCGAAGCGCCACGCAGCGAACACGAGCAGGTGCTGGCGCAGATCTGGCAAGACGTGTTGGGCGTGGAACAGGTCGGGCGTCAGGATAATTTCTTCGAACTGGGCGGCGATTCGATCATTTCGATTCAGGTGGTCAGCCGTGCGCGGCGTGCCGGTCTGAGCCTGCAACCGCGCGACCTGTTCCAGCAGCAGACTTTGCAAGCATTAGCCGCCGTAGTGAAAGAACAGGCCGCGCCGCTGGCGCAACAAGGGCCGGTGGACGGAGTGCAGAAACTCACGCCGATTCAACGCTGGTTCTTCGACGAGCCGATTCCGCAGCGTGCGCACTGGAACCAGGCGGTGCTGCTGGTGCCGCGTGAAACCCTCGAATTGCCACGTCTGCAAGCGGCGCTGCAACGTTTGCTCAAGCAGCACGATGCGCTGCGTTTGCGCTTCAGCCAGGTCGGCGAGACACCGCAATCCCTGCAAGATCCCTGTGGGAGCGAGCCTGCTCGCGATGACGCGGGAGCAAACAACATCAATGGTGCCTGTGCTGACCCTATCGCGAGCAGGCTCGCTCCCACAGAGTGGTCGGCGCGGTATGTCGGGGCCGACAGCGCTGACGTGATTGACATGCTCTGGACCGCGCGCGTGGCCAGCGCTGCCTCGCTGGAATCGGTGTGCGATGAGGCGCAGCGCAGTCTGAGTCTGCAAGACGGTCCGTTGCTGCGTGTGGCATTGATCGCTCAGGCCGATGGCTCGCAGCGGTTGCTGTTGGTCATCCACCACCTCGCCGTGGACGGTGTGTCCTGGCGAGTGTTGCTGGAAGATTTGCAGGCTGCTTATCAAGGACAAGAGCTGCCGCCGAAGACCAGTTCTTTCCAAGCGTGGGCCGAGAAACTCGACGCTTATGCCCGGTCCGAAACCGCTGCCGGCGAACTGAACTGGTGGCAGGCGCAACTGAGCCTCGCCAATGATTCGCTGCCAGCAGCCAATGCCGAGGCCAGTCAGGCCGGGCATCTGCGCCAAGGCGTGAGCATCGGTCTGGACCGCGAGCAAACCCGGCAATTGCTGCAACAGGCGCCGGCGATCTACCGCACGCAGGTCAACGATTTGCTGCTGACCGCACTGGCCCGCACCCTCAGCCGCTGGACCGGACACGATTCGGCGCTGATTCAACTCGAAGGCCACGGGCGCGAAGAGCTGTTCGACGACATCGACCTGACCCGCACCGTCGGCTGGTTCTCCAGCCTGTTCCCGGTGCGCCTGACACCGACCGCCGACCTCGCCGGTTCGATCAAGGCGGTCAAACAGCAACTGCGCGAAATCCCCGGCAAAGGCCTGGGCTACGGCCTGTTGCGCTACATGGGCGATGCCTCGACCCAAGCGGCGTTGGCTGCATTGCCGCAAGCTCGCGTGACCTTCAACTACCTCGGCCAGTTCGACCAGAGCTTTGCCGAGGATTCACTGTTCACTCCAGCAGTTGAGTCCAGCGGTGCCGCGCAATCGGCGGACGCACCGTTGCCAAACTGGCTGTCAGTGGACGGCCAGGTCTATGGCGGCGAGCTGAAACTCGACTGGACCTTCAGCCGCGAATGCTTCGACTTGCGCGAGATCGAAGCACTGGCCGCCGATTACCAACGCGAGTTGCTGGCGCTGATCGCCCATTGCCTGAGCGATGGCGCGGGCGGCGTGACCCCGGCGGACTTCCCGTTGGCGCGTCTGACTCAGGCGCAACTCGATGGTCTGGCGGTACCGCCGGCGCAGATCGAGGACCTGTATCCGCTGTCGCCGATGCAGGCCGGTTTGCTGTTCCACAGTTTGTACGAGTCCGAATCCGGCGCGTACGTAAACCAACTCAGCGTCGAAGCTCGCGGGCTCGATGCCGAACGGCTGGGTCGCGCGTGGCAAGCAGTACTCGACACCCATCCAATCCTGCGCAGCAGTTTTCACTTCCCGGATGGCTTCGAAGCACCGCTGCAATTGGTCCATCGTCATCTGAATTTGCCGCTGACCTGCCTCGATTGGCGTGATCGTAGCGATCAGGCTGAAGCGCTGGCGCAGTTGATCGACAGCGAGCGCCTGCAACTCGATTCGACTCAAGCGCCGTTGATGCGCTTGACCCTGGTGCGCCTCGACGATGAGCGTCAGCAACTGATCTACACCCACCATCACCTGTTGCTCGACGGCTGGAGTCATTCGCTGCTGTTGAGCGAAGTCCTGCAGCGTTATGCCGGACAGGACGTGCAGGCGCCGACCGGGCGTTTCGCCGATTACATCGGTTGGCTGCAACGTCAGGATGCGCAGGCTGACGAGCTGTTCTGGCGCGAGCAACTGGCGACCCTCGACAACCCGACCCTGTTAGCGCAGAGCCTGGCCCATGGTGCCAGCCAAAACCTGTCGAGCACCGAGTTTGCCGACCATCGCCAGACCTTCGATGTCGCCACCAGCCAACGCTTCAGCGAGTTTGCCCGTCAGCAAAAAGTCACCCTCAACACCTTGGTGCAAGGTGCCTGGGCCCTGCTGCTGCAACGCTACAGCGGCCAACGCAGCGTCGCGTTCGGCGCGACCGTGGCCGGGCGTCCGGTGGATTTGCCGGGGGCTGAAAGCCAGCTCGGCCTGTTCATCAACACCTTGCCGGTGATCAGCAGCCCGGACGCGGTCGAAAGCGTCGGCCAATGGCTGGCCCGATTGCAGGCGCAAAACCTGGAATTGCGTGAGCATGAGTTCACGGCGTTGGGTGACATTCAGCGTTGGGCCGGACGTGCCGGCGAGCCGCTGTTCGACACCCTGCTGGTGTTCGAAAACTTCCCGGTGGCCGAGGCGTTGCAACACGGTGCGCCGGCCGGGTTGAGCTTCTCAATCCCGCAGAACCATGAACGCACCAATTTTCCGTTGACCCTGGCGGCCACCGCTGAAACTCAGTTGAGCCTGAACTGGAGCTACCAGTGCGCCCACTTCAGCGGCGAAGCGATTGCCCGCATGAGCGAGCATCTGGCTGCGCTGCTGGCGGCGATGGTCGCCGCGCCACACGTTGCACTGAGTGAACTGGACCTGCTGACCGCGCCGGAGCGTGCGCAGCAATTGCTGGAATGGAACCCGCCGTTCAGCGTGACGGAAAACCCGCTGTGCGTGCACCAGTTGATCGAGGCCCAGGCAGTCGCCCGACCGGACGCCACGGCGCTGATCTTCAACGACCTGGAACTCAGCTTCGACCAACTCAACCGTCGCGCCAACCGTTTGGCCCATCACCTGCGCGCACTGGGCATCGGCCCGGAAGTGCGGGTCGGCCTGGCGATGCAGCGTTCGCCGGACATGATCATTGGCTTGTTGGCGATCCTCAAGGCCGGCGGCGCCTACGTGCCGCTGGACCCGGCGTACCCGGCGGAACGCCTGCGCTATCTGATGGAGGACAGCGGGATTTCGCTGCTGCTCAGCCAATCGTGGCTGCGGGAAAAACTGCCATTGCCCGAAGGCTTGGCGGTGCTGGAAGTGGACCGTGAACCGCTGGACTTCATGGCCGACACCACCCCGGTCAACCTGACCTGCGCTGAAAACCTCGCGTACCTGATTTACACCTCGGGCTCCACCGGGCGGCCAAAAGGCGTCAGCGTGGCCCACGGTCCGCTGGCCATGCATTGCCTGTCGATCGGCGAGTTGTACGGCATGACCCCGGACGACCGCGAACTGCAATTCGCCTCGATCAGCTTCGACGGCGCCCACGAACGCTGGCTGACGCCGCTGGTGTTCGGTTCAGCAGTGATGCCGCGTGACGACGAGTTGTGGAGCGTGGAGCGCACTTGCGCCGAGATCGAAAAGCACGGCATCACCATCGCCTGCTTCACCCCGAGCTACCTGGTGCAGATCGCCGATTTCATGGGCGAAGCGGGGCGTGATCTGCCGATCCGTTCCTACACGCCGTGCGGTGAAGGCATGGCCAAGCATGCGTTCGATGAAGTCCAGCAGGTGTTGCAACCGAAGCGCCTGATCAATGGCTATGGCCCGACCGAAACGGTGATCACGCCGCTGATCTGGCTGGCGTATCCGGATACCGAGTTCGACTCGGCGTTCATGCCGATTGGTCGCCCGGTCGGCAACCGCAGCGCCTATATCCTGGACGGCGGCTTGCAGCCGTTGCCGGTTGGCGTGGCGGGTGAGTTGTACCTGGGCGGCGAGGGCGTTGCGCGGGGTTACCATCAACGTCCGGACCTGACCGCTGAACGTTTCGTGCCGGACCCGTTTGTGCCCGGTGGCCGCTTGTATCGCAGTGGCGACCTTGCGCGGTTCCGTGCCGATGGCGTGGTTGAATACCTCGGCCGTATCGACCAGCAAGTGAAGATTCGCGGCTTCCGTATCGAGCTCGGCGAAATCGAAGCCTGCCTGCTGGAGCATGAAGGCGTGCGTGAAGCCTTTGTCATTGACCGCGATGGCCCGGTGAGCCGCCAGTTGGTCGGCTACGTGGTGCCGCGCGATCCGCTCGCCGACGAACAGGATTTGCGTGAAGCGTTGACGTTGCACCTGCGCAGCCGTCTCCCGGCGCACATGCTGCCGGCGCACTTGATGTGCCTGGCCGCATTGCCGCTGACGCCGAACGGCAAGCTTGATCGTCAAGGCTTGCCGGCGCCTGAAGCCACCCGGCAGAACCACGAACAAGTCGCTGCCGCGTCTCCGGCGGAAGCGCTGCTGGTGGAGATCTGGCAAGAATTGCTGGGACTGGAGTCGGTGGGCGTCACCGAGAACTTCTTCGAACTGGGCGGTGACTCGATTATCTCGTTGCAAGCGGTAAGTCGTGCCGGGCAGCGCGGGCTGGTGTTCAGTCCGAAGCAACTGTTCGAGCAGCAAACCATCCGTGCCTTGGCTGCCGTCGCCAGCAGCCGTGAAGACGCGTTGATCGAAGCGCCAAAACTTGAGGCTTTTGCTTTGGTGCCGCACATCGACATCGCCGCCCGCGAAGGTCTGCAAGACTTGTATCCGCTGTCGCCGATGCAGCAAGGCATGCTGTTCCATTGCCTCGATTCGCCGGAGCTCAACCCCTACGTCAACCAGTTGAGCGTAGCGGTGGATGGCTTGCAGGTGCCGCGTTTCCGCGCCGCTTGGCGAACCCTGGTCGAGCGTCATGAAGTGCTGCGCGCGGCGTTCCGCTGGCGCGATGGTTTGGCCGATCCGCTGCAAGCGGTGTTCGCCGACGTCGAGTTGCCGATCGAAGAACTCGACTGGCGCGACCGCTCCGACACCGAACAGGCGCTGAGCGAATTGGCGGCGGCGGAGCAGGCCAAGGGCTTCGACCTCAGTTGCCCGCCGTTGATGCGTTTCATCCTGGTGCGCCTGGGTGACGACCGTTACCAGATGATCTGGATTTACCATCACCTGTTGCTCGACGGTTGGAGCGCCTCGCGGTTGTTGGGCGACATGCTGCGCCTGTACCACCACGAAAGCCTGCCGACCCTGACCGGTCGTTATGCCGATTACATCGCCTGGCTGCAACGGCAGGACGGCGCGCAGGCCGAAGGTTTCTGGCGTGAGCGCCTGGCCTTGCTTGAAGAACCGACCATTCTGGCCAAGGCTTCGGGTGCGGCGGGCTCCGGTCACGGCGTGATGTACAGCAACCTTGACGCCGAGGCGACGCGCAAACTGCACAGCTTCGCCAAGCGTCAGCGCGTGACGTTGAACACGCTGGTGCAAGGCGCGTGGCTGCTGCTGTTGCAACGCCACAGCGGCCAACGCAGCGTCGCGTTCGGCGCCACGGTGGCGGGGCGCCCGACCGGGTTGGCCGGTGCCCAGGATATGCTCGGCCTGTTCATCAACACCTTGCCGGTGATCCAGACGCTTGATCCGCAACGACCGTTGGGCGAGTGGTTGCGCGACTTGCAGGATTACAACCTGATGGTCCGCGACTACGAACACACGCCGCTGTCGGACATTCAGCGCTGGGCCGGGCAGGGTGGCCAGGGCTTGTTCGACAGCATCATCGTGTTTGAAAACCATCCGGTGGACCGTGCCTTGAAAGGGGGCGAGGAAGGTGAACTGCGCTTTGCCGAAGTCGGCAGCGGCGGGGTGACCAACTTCCCGATGGACTTGATGGTCAGCGCCAACGAGGAAGGACTGGAAGTTGAATACCTGTTCCTGCGTGATCGTTTCAGTGACGTGGAAGTGCAGCGGATTCGTGCGCAGCTGGAAGGTTTGCTACGTACGTTGCCTGAGGATGCGACGTGCCTGCTCGGCAACATCGGTTTGCCGGAGGCGCTTATCAGCCTGCCGCAAGCGTCTACCGAAAGCGCCGATTTGCTGCATGCGTTTAATCAGCATGTGCGCATGCAGCCGCAGAAAATCGCTTTGTTCTGTGAGGATCGGCAAGTGAGTTATGCCGAGCTTGAGGCACAGGCCAATGGGCTGGCGCAGCAATTGATCAGTCGCGGTATCGGCGCGGAAAGTCTGGTGGCGGTCGCGTTGCCGCGTTCCGAGCGCACCATCGTTGCCTTCCTCGCGGTCCTGAAAGCCGGCGCGGCGTATTTGCCGCTGGACCTCGCGTACCCGGCCGAACGGCTGGCCTACATGCTCAACGATTCGGCGGCCAGCCTGTTGCTGTGCGACAGCGATCTGGGCGAGCGATTGACCCTGGCTGACAGCCCGCCACGCTTGTTGCTCGATCAGCTATCCAGTGATCACGGTGTCGAGTGCCCGGTTTCCAATCCGCTGCCGGGGCACCTCGCGTACCTGATCTACACCTCCGGTTCCACCGGCCAGCCGAAAGGCGTGGCCGTGGCCCGCGGACCGATTGCCCGGCATTGCCGCGGCATCATCGACCTCTACGAACTGGCACCCCGCAGCCGCGAGTTGCACTTCATGTCGTTTGCCTTCGACGGTGCTCAGGAGCGCTGGTTGAGTGTGATGTTGGCTGGCGGCAGCCTGGTGATTCGCGATGACAGCCTGTGGACGCCCGAACAAACCCTGGATGTGCTGCATCGCCACAACGTCACCGTGGCCTGCTTCCCGCCGGCGTATCTGCAACAAATGGCCGAAGTGGCGGAGCGTCTGGGCAGTCCGCCGGCGGTCGAGGTGTATTGCTTTGGCGGTGACGCGGTACCGGAGGCCAGTTTCGAGCAGGTCAAACGCGCCTTGCGTCCGCAGCGTCTGGTCAACGGTTACGGCCCGACCGAAACCGTGGTCACGCCGCTGTTGTGGCGTGCCGAAATCAGCGAAACCTGCGACGCGGCCTATGCGCCGATTGGTCGTGGTGTGGCCGGGCGTGGGTTGTACGTGCTGGATGCCGACCTCAATCCGTTGCCGGTCGGTGTCAGCGGTGAGCTGTACCTGGGCGGTGAATGCCTGGCCCGTGGTTATCACCAGCGTCCGGGCATGAGTGCCGAGCGCTTCATTCCCGATCCGTTCGAGGCCGGTGGTCGCATGTACCGCACCGGCGACCTGGTGCGCCAGCGTGAGTGCGGGTTGATCGACTACTTGGGGCGTCTTGACCAGCAAGTGAAGATCCGTGGTTTCCGCATTGAGCTGGGCGAAATCGAAGCGCGTCTGCGCGATTGCGTTGGCGTGCAGGATGCGGCCGTGGTGGTGCACGACACGCCGACCGGCAAGCAATTGGTCGGTTATGTGGTGGCGGCGGGTACGACCGGACTGGATCGCCGGCTCAAGGCTGAACTGCAAGCGCAACTGCCGGACTACATGGTGCCGGCGCGGATCATGGTGCTGGAGCGCTTCCCGCTGTCGGCCAACGGCAAGCTTGATCGCCGCGCACTGCCGGAACCTGAATGGGCGCTCGGCGGTTATCGCGCGCCACGCAACGCACTGGAAACGGCGCTGACGGCGATCTGGCAAGAGGTGCTCGGCGTGCCGCAAGTGGGCATCGACGACAACTTCTTCGAACTCGGTGGCGACTCGTTGCAGGTGCTCAAAGTCATCTCGCGGGTACGCAGCCAGCCGCAACTGGGCTTCGAATTGAAGCTGCGGGATTTGATGCAGAAACCGTGCATTGCCGAACTCAGCGGTTATCAGGCGGCCGAGCCTGCGAAAGCTCCGGACCCGTTATTGGCGCTGAATGCGCGGATTCCAAGCGTGCCGGCGCTGTTCTGCCTGCACGCCGGTTTCGGCACGGTGTTCGACTACGAACCGCTGGCGCGGCGTCTGGAAGGCCGGCGCACGGTGTACGGTTTGCAATGCCGGTTGCTGCTCGATCCGCACTGGCAGGATGCGTCGTTGCTGGCGATGGCCCAGGCCTATGCGCAACGGATTCGCGCGCAGCAGGCTGATGGTCCGTATTACTTGCTGGGTTGGTCATTGGGTGGCGCGCTGACGCAATTGGTCGCGCATGAACTGGAACTTCAGGGTGAGACCGTCGCGTTTGCCGGGTTGGTCGACAGTTATGTGGCGGGTACGGCGGAAGCGGGGGATTGGCGTGAGGATCTGGGGGACTTTTTGAAGTTTGTACTGGGGCTGCCGGCCGATGAGGCTCAAGCGCTGATCGCGCTGAAAGCCGCTGACTTGAATGAACGCGAGGGTGCCGCCGCCGTGATCGAGGCCGCCATGCACGGTTCCAATGGTCATGCGGCGTTGGGCTCGGGCGAACTCACGCAGATCTTCGCCACGGGCTCATCGCTCAAGCAATTGGCGTTGGCCCATCGACAACTGCCGAAGGTTCAGGTCGCGGCACATCGCTGGTGGGTGGCCGGGCGCGACGATGAGCGCCGGGTGTTCGAGGCGCAGGTCGGCAGCCAGGGTATTGATCGCTTGTTGGCGGGTGGGCATTACGAGTTGCTGCGCGGTGACGAGTTGCTCGATGAGCTGGAGCGGCTGTTGGAGCGCAGGCCCGCTATCGCATAACCCCTGTGGGAGCGAGCCTGCTCGCGAAGAGGGAGTGTCAGACGGCATTCATGTTGCTGACACGCCGCCTTCGCGAGCAGGCTCGCTCCCACAGGTTCTTTACTGGATTCGAATTTTTTGTACTGTCCGACTTTTGACCTCTTTGTGTAAAAGGATTCGTCCCATGGCTGTGTTGCCAGAACTTGAAGCTTTCCTCGAACTCGCCGAGTTCGGCCGCCTGACCGGTAAAAGCCGTGCGATGCACGAACAGACTCCGCAACAGGCGCGGATCGATTTCGAAGCGTCCTCGGGGTTTCTCGATGTGCCGCTGGACAGCGTTGTCTGTGAGGACTTCACCATTCCCGCGCGGGATGGCCATAGCTTGTCGGCAAGGGTGTATCGCGACGGGAATGCGGTCGCCGGGTTGCAACCGGTGGTGCTGTATTTCCATGGCGGCGGCTACGTGGTGGGCAGCCTGGATTCCCATGATGCGCTGTGTCGGCGGCTGGCGGCCCAGGGTGGTTTTGCCTTGTTGACGGTGGATTATCGCCTGGCGCCGGAGTGGCGTTTCCCGACGCCGGTGCAGGATGCCTGCGATGCCGGCAACTGGCTGATGCGTGAGGGCGCGGTGCGTGGTCTGGACGCGACTCGGGTGGCGGTGGCCGGTGATAGCGTTGGTGCGACATTGGCCACTGTGTTGTCGATCATGGCGGTGCGTGAACCTGAGGAACTGGCGTTGAAGCCCAAGGCGCAATTGCTGGTGTACCCGGTGACGGACGCCACGACAAAACGTGCCTCGCACCGGGATTTTGCCGAAGGCTATCTGCTGGAGACGCCGACGCTGGATTGGTTTTATGCTCATTACGGGCGCACGCCAGCGGACCTGGCCGATTGGCGCTGCTCGCCGTTGCTGGCACAGGATCTTTCCGGCGTGGCCCCGGCGCTGGTGTACCTGGCCGGGCATGATCCGTTGCATGACGAAGGGCTGGCCTATGTCGAGCGCTTGCGTGGTGCCGGTAATGACGTGACATTGCTGGAACAGCCGGGCATGACCCATGACTTTATGCGCATGGGTGGGTTGCTTGGCGAAGTGGCGGGGATTCACGCGGAAGTGGCGGGGTGGGTGCGTTCGCGGCTTTGAATGATCGTTCCCACGCGGAGTGGGAACGATCAAAAAAAATGCCCGCATCTCACGACACGGGCATTTTTCATTTCAGCCTGGCGCTCAGAAATCGTACTTCGCAGTGAGCTGGAAGTTGCGCGGCTCGCCGTAGAACGTGGTGCCGAAGTTGCCCAGGCCCGTCAGGTACTTCTTGTCGAAGACGTTGTACGCGTTGGCGGTGAAGCTCAGGTGTTCGTCGTACTGGTAGCGGGTCATCAGGTCCACGAGGGTGTAGCCACCTTGCTTGAGCATGGTGCTGCCGCCTTCGCCGCCGCCCACGTTCGGGCTGTAACTCTGGCCGTAGAAAGCGCTCTGCCAGCTGACACCGCCACCGACGGTGAACTGGTCCAGCGCGCCGGGCAAGCGGTAGGTGGTGAAGGTACGCACCACGTGCTCCGGTTTGCTGGTGGCCAGCGGGAAACCGAAGATGCGCTGGTGGTCATCGTCACGCGTACGGGCGTAGGTGTAGCCGGCCGACAGGTTCCAGTCTTGCGCCAACTCACCGGCCATTTCCAGTTCCACACCCTGGGTGGTGGCGCCGGAGATGGCTTTGTAGACGTCCTGGCCGTCGTCGACGTTGGTGGTGACGTACTGGGCGACGTTGTCCTGGTCGATGCGGAAGAAAGCCAGGCTGGCGTTCAGTTTGCCTTCGAAGTAGGCCGCTTTCAGGCCGGTCTCGTAGCTGTTGCCTTCAACCGGCTCCAGGGTCTTGCCGCTGGCGTCCTTGTAGATTTGTGGCTGGTAGATGCTGGTGTAGCTGGCGTAGACCGAGTACGTATCGTCCAGGTCGTAGACCACGCCGGCATAAGGCGTGACGACGCCGTGTTCCTTGTAGCTGGCGTGGGTGTCGGCGACGCCGGTGCCCGGATAGTAGGAGTAATCCTCGTTGTACTTGTAGGTGCTGACACGGCCACCGAGGATGAACGACAGGTCGTCGGTCGGACGCAGGCGCGTGGCCAGGTAAGCGCCGTTCTGGCTCTGGGTGCGCTCGTACTTGCCGTTTTTCGGGAAGTCCTGTTTCGCCAGGTGGCCTTCCCAGTCGAAGATGTTGCCCGTCACCTCACCGAAGGCGGTGGAGTCGTAGGTCGCGCCGGTCTGACGGGAGTGGGAGGTCATGAAACCTGCCACCAGTTCATGCTCGCGACCGCCCAGGCTGAACGGGCCGGAGACGTTGACGTCTGCCGTGTTCTGCACGCGATGACCTTCCCAGCGACCCCAGTAAAAGAACATGCCTTCGCCGGTAGCGCGGTCCGGGTAGTTGCCGCTGGCCGAGGCCAGTTGGGTGTCGTGATCGGTGGTTTTCTGATCGAAGCTGGCCTTGAATTTCCAGCCATTGGCCAGTGCTTGTTCCAACGACGCGAAGTAGGTGACGCTGTCGAAATCACGACGGCTCCAGTCGGCACCCGGGTTGAAGCTGCGCGTGAAGTCGGTGCGGCCGCCGTCGGCGAAGTACGGCGAGTTACCGGTCCAGGAACTGCCGCGCGGGGTGGCACTGGACTTGTCGACGCCCACGGTCAACAGGGTATCGTCGGTCAGGTCAGCTTCGAGGATGCCGTAGTACAGGTCTTTCTTCTGGCTGTAGTGGTCAATGTACGAATCTTTGTCCTGCAAGGCGCCGACGAAGCGGCCGCGCACGCTGCCGGTATCGTTCAAGGAGCCGGAGATGTCGCCTTCGGTGCGGTAGTTGTCCCAGGAGCCGGCGGTGGCGCTGACCGACGCCTTGAAGTCCTTGGTCGGCTTCTTGCGGATCAGGTTGACCGTGGCGGACGGGTCACCGGCGCCGGTCATCAGGCCGGTAGAGCCCTTGATGACTTCGATGTGGTCGAGGCTGGCGGCGTCGTCGCTGTTGTTCGGGTTTTCACCGTACACGCCGTCGTAGGGAATGTTGACGCCATCGTACTGAAAGTTGGTGATGGCAAAGCCGCGGGCGGAAAACTCGGTACGGTCACTGTCGTACTTCTGCGTCGTCACGCCGGGGGTGTTGCGCAATGCGTCGGCAACGCTGGTGACGCCGCGATCGTCCATCTGCTGACGAGTGACCACGGTCACCGACTGCGGGGTTTCACGAATGGTCAACGGCAGCTTGGTCGCGGTGGTGGTGGCGCCAGTGGTGTAGGCGCCGGTGTCTTCGGTGGTCAGGCCCAGGGCCTGGCCGGAAATGGTGGTCGCGCCCAGTTGCAGGCTCGAACCGCCGCCGGACACCAGCGTCACGCTATTGCCGTTGATCTGGAACGAAATGCCGGTGCCTTGCAGCAGGGCCTTGAGGGCGTCGGACGGTTCCAGGGAACCGGACACCGCGCGGGACTTGATCCCGGCCACCTGGTCCGGGCTGTACAGAATTTGCAGGTTGGTCTGCATACCCAGTTCGGTCAACGCGTTGGAAAGCGCCTGAACAGGAATATTCACTTTTACCGGTGCAGCATTGGCCATCGAGCTCCCCAGCAAGGTGGCGGTCAGCAGTACGCTGGTGAACAGGGTGCGATGCAAAGTCGGGCGCTGTACAGCCAGCGCGAGAGGTGTGCGGCGTGTTTGAGGTCGCATTACTTACCTGAGCTCCTGAAAAAGGGGTGTGCAGAGTTTTTGTTAATAAGAATGATTATTAGACGCGGCACGAACGAGAAACCGGAAAGAAACCGGGAAAATAAAATTCATAAATAATGGAAGCAGCAGAAGTGGTCGCTTTTTGTAGGAGCCAGCGGTGCGGCGATCCGACTTGCCGGCGAAGGCGTACTCAAGATCGCCTTCGCCGGCAAGCCTGGCTCCTACAGGGCGGTGTTTCAGGCAGGGGCGAGCTCGGTGATGACCCGTCCGCTTTCCATGCGCACCAGTTGGTCCGCGACGTCGAAGTAACGGTCATCGTGGGAGATCACGATGATGGTCTTGCCCAGGCGCTTCAGGTCCGGCAGCAGCTCGGTGTAGAAAATGCGGCGGAAGGTCGGGTCCTGATCGGCGGCCCATTCATCGAACACCAGCACCGGACGTTCCTCCAGCCAGGCATTGACCAACGCCAGGCGTTTGCGCTGGCCCGTGGAGAGGTCTGTGGTGGTGAAGCTGCCGTCCTTGACGCTGACCTTGTGTGCGATCTCCAGCCGTTGCAGGTATTTATTGGCGTCCTCGGGGATGTGCGTATCGCCCTGGACCACGTCATCGAACAGGTAGTAGTCGGCGAAAATGGTGGTGAACAACTGGCGATAGTCATCGCGGTTGGCAGCGTCGATCACTTCGCCGTTGACGTGGATTGCACCCTGCTGCGGCGTATATAGGCCCAGCAGCAGTTTGATCAGCGTGGTCTTGCCGCAACCGTTCTCACCGACAATAAAGGTGATGTCGCCTTGCTTGATCGTCAGGTTCACTGGCCCGAGCTGGAACGGTGCGGCACCTTCGGCCGCCGGGAAGCTGAAGCGCACATCAGCCAGTTTCAGCTCGTGTACAGCTTGCTTGACGTTGCCTTGATCGCTGAGCAGCAGATGAGGTTCCGGCGTCGAAAACTGCTCGGACAGTTCGGCGATCCGGCGGAAGGCAATTTGCGCGCGGCTGACGATCGGCAGGGTGCTGATCAAATGTTCCAGCGGGCCTTTCATGTACAGCAGCACCAACACGAAGCCGCTCATCACGGTTTTGTCGGCGCTCGGCCAGTAGGTTTGCAACGCCAGCGCCAGGCCGATCACCACGAAGAACAGCATCGAGCCGAAGGTCTTGGCGATGACGAAGGTGTTGATCGAGCGCACTTGGGTGTTGCAGATGAACTCGGCAGTGGCCTTGATGCCCGAGACGAACATGCGCTGGCGGCGTGGCCGGTGGATGCGCAATTCCTTGGCACCTTCGGCAATCGCGTTGTAGTGCTTTTGCAGTTCGTCTTCGGCGTCACGGGCGGCCATGAAACCTTGCACGCCTTTACTTTGGGCGTAGGCCTGGATCGCGGTGCCAATCAGGATCGCCGCGACCATGATCAGGAACATCGGCCACGACAGAATCGCCAGGTAGCCCATGCAACCGAGGGTCACGGTGACGGAAATCGCCAGGGGCGCGAAGGCGAAGGCGAAGTCGCTGATGGTGTCGACGTCGTGGGTCAGCACCGGAATCAGGCGATGGCTGCGGTAGCGCTCGATCTGTTCGATGGGGGCTGACAGGACTTTTTCGCCCAGCTGCTTACGCAGCTTGGCGATGATGTGCTGGCCGACATAGTTGGTGCCGATGTCCGAGCAGATCGAGCTGGCCAGGGCCAGCAGGCACAGGCCGGCGAACAGCGCGACGACCCCCTGGGTCAGGCCGGTTTCCGAATGCAGGGCGTTGTTGATGGTCGCCAGCAACACCGTGACGCTCAGGCCGCCGACCATGCCCAGGAAGATCGACGCGGCGACGATGAGCCGAAAGGGTTTCAACAGGGCGAACAATTCGCCGATGGCGCCACGGGTTGGCTGGGTCATGGAAGACAGTTCCTTGGGTCGTAAAGGCAGATACCCAGTAGAACGTCTGGTCGGGGGCTTAATTTAGAAGGTCGCCGACTGGCGGCAACCCGATAGCGGCGTGCCTGTTGATGGCGATATTGGTTGATGGTCCGCCTTCGCGAGCAAGCCCGCTCCCACATTCGACCGTGTTTCTTCAAGGGGAATGCGGTCGAATGTGGGCGCGGGCTTGCTCGCGAAGAACGATCACACGGTGTTTCTGCCAGGCTTAAAGCTCCCGCACGATACGGAAACCCATCCAGTCCCCACGCTCTTGCGGGTACTGGCTGTTGCGGTTGCCGGAGCGGGAGAACACCGGAGCTTCACCCCAGTCATTGCCGCGAATGCGCACGGCTTCGCAGTGGGGCTCGACCCAGGCGCTGCCATCGGTGGGCGCGCCGACGTAGTCCGGGTGTTCGCAGTCTTCGACCCACTCGTAGACGTTGCCGTGCATGTCGTACATACCGAAGGCGTTCGGCGGGAAGCTGCCCACCGGCGAGCTGAAGCTGTAACCGTCCGCCGGGCCGTAGGTGTTGGCGTGCCTGGCGATGCTGTATTCCTTGCCTTCATCGAACGGGAAAGGGAACGGACCTTTGCTGCCGCCGCGTGCGGCGTACTCGCGTTGCGCCTCGCTGACCATTTTGTACGTCTGCCCGGTCTTTTTCGACAACCAGGCGACGTAGTGTTTGACGTCGTCGAAGTTCATGCACACCGCAGGCTGGCGCGGGCTCTGCGGATAACGCGGCTTGCTCGCAACGCACTCGCGGCCAGGCCGGGTGTCACCGTTGGCGATGGTCACGCCGCTCTCGCGCACGTAGCTGTCCCATTCACCGGCGGTGACCTGGAAGCGGCTCATGGCGAACGGCTTGGCGAAGGTCACTTCGTGCATCGGGCCTTCGTCGGGTTCGCGGCCGACTTCATCGTCTGGCGTGCCCATGGTGAAGGTGCCGGCGGGTAGCACGATCATTTCCGGGCAGTCGCGGCAGTCCTTGAACACGTTGCCCGCTGGCGGGGGAGTGGCGGCCTGCGCGGCGGTCGGCAGCAGGCCGGCCATGAGGGCGGTCAGGGCGAGGGCCTTGAGCGGCAAGGCCAATTGATCTCGGTTCATGAGTCATCTCGATAAAAAAAACGGGTGTCAGGCCAGGTCCAATGTGGGAGCGAGCCTGCTCGCGATTGGGCCATCACATTCAACACTGAGGGTGACTGATCCACCGCTATCGCGAGCAGGCTCGCTCCCACAGGGTTCTGCGTCATGGCGTCAGGTGGTTTTGTGTAGCAGGGCCATGAAGCGGTCGATATCGTTCTCGGTGTTGAGCAGGCCGGGGGCGATGCGAATCACCGGGCCGACGTCGCGCTCCACCGAGTCGCAGACCACGCGGTTCGCCATCAACTGGGCGGCGACTTTTTCGCAGTCGCGGTCCTTGATCCGGAAGAAGGTGAAACCGGCCGACAGGTCCGGGCTCATTGGCGTGACCCGTTCGATTTGCGGCTGTTCCAGCAGGCGATTTTTCGCGTAGGTGTTGAGAGCATGGATGCGCGCCTGCACCTCGGCTTTGCCCAGTTCCAGGTGCAGCTTGAAGGCTTCGTCCAGGGCCCAGCGATGTTCGAAGCTGTGATAGCCGCCCGGGGTCATGATGGTCGAGAACGAGGTCGCTTCGGAGAAGGTCGGAATGGTCGGCGTCACGTCCTTCAACTCGGCCGACCGCGCGCAGATGATCCCGGTGCCGCGCGGGCCGAACATCCATTTGTGGGTGCCGGCAATGAAGAAATCACAGTGCATGTCGGGGAAGTCGAGGTCCTCGACGCCGAAACCATGCACGCCGTCGACCACATAAAGAATGCGATCCTTGTCCTCGCGGTTGCGATTGTGTTCGTCCACCAGTTTGCCGATTTCGCCGATCGGCAGCTTCACACCGCTGCCGGATTGCACCCAGGTCATGCCGAGCACGCGGGTGTTCGGGCGAATGCCTTTGGCGATCGAGCCGAGTACCTCATCCACTGAAATATCGCGACTGTTCTCGAACAGTTTCAGCTTGCGAATCTTCACCCCGTCCTTTTGCTGGCGGTAATCCAGCGCGTAGTGGGTCGCGTAGTGCTCGTGTTCGCTGGTGAGGATTTCCTGGTCGGGGCGCACATGAATGCCGCCGTAGATCAACGATAAACCTTCGGTGGTGCTGCCGGTGAGGGCGATCTGCTCAGGTGTGGCCTTGAGGTAACGACCGGCCCAGATGCGTACGGCCTGCTCGCGTTTTTCGGTTTCCCCCAGGTCCCAGTCCATGGCCCGGCCGGGATTGCGGTCGAGGTTGGCGCGGTGCATTTCGATTGCGTCCCGCACGGGTTTCGGGTGCGAGGTCACCAGGAAATTGGCGAAGTGCAGGTAGTCCGGGTCCTGATTGAACAGCTGGCGCAGTTGCGCCCACTTGTCCCTCGGCTGTGCGGGTGCAGTGGCGGCCAGCGCCGGCAGATTCACAGCGCTGCTCAGGGGCAGGCCGGCGGCGAGAATGCCGGCCTGCTTGAGGAATGAACGACGGTTGGTCATGGGCTCGATTCGCTTTTGCAAAAAGTGGGGATCAGTTTTTCGCCACAGGCTTGGACGACTGCTGCACCTGGTCCCAGACCCGCAGGAAATTGCCGCCCCAGAGCTTGGCGATATCGGCTTCACTGTAGCCACGGCTGATCAGCTCGGCGGTCACGTTGCGCGCCTCGCTGACGTCCTTCCAGCCATCAAGGCCGCCGCCATCGTTGAAGTCGGAGCTGATGCCGACGTGGTCGATGCCGATCTTCTTCACCGCATAGTCGATGGCGTCGCCGTAGTCCTTGAGCGTGGCCTTCGGTTCTTCGTCGACGATGGCGTAGAGCTGGCTGGCGTATTCGCCGAAACGCTGTTCGGACCAGACGGTGATGATCGGGTCCCCCGGCATCAGCGCCATTTCCAGGCCTTGCAGCGGTTGCAGGTCAAAGCGCGCACGCAGGGCGTTGAGTTTGTCCTGGGTGGCCTGGCTCAATGGGCGGATGTACGTCGGGAAACCGACAATCTGCACCACGCCGCCACTGTTCTTGATCAGTTGCATTTCCTGGTCGCTGAGGTTGCGCGGGATGTCCACCAGCCCACGCGGGGCCGAGTGCGACGCGACCATCGGGGTGCGGCTCAGTTGAGCGACTTGCTCCAGGGCCTTGGTCGACATTTGCGACACATCGATGATCACGCCGAGGTCGTTGAGGCGATGCACGGCTTGCTTGCCGATCTCTGACAGGCCGCCGAGGGCGTCTCGTGAATCATTGAAGAACGGCAGCGGGCGCGACGAATCGGCCCAGGCGTTGTTGCCCACGTAACTGAAGCCGAACATGCGCATGCCCCGGGCGGCCCACTTGTCCAGGGCGTTCAGGTCGTTGCCCAGCGGGTAGGCGTTGAGCATGCTCATGAAGATCGCGAACTTGCCTTCGCCGTGCAGGCGACGGAAATCGTCGGGGGTGTAGGCGATGGCGACCTGATTGGGGAAGTCGCGCACCAGGGTGCTGATGATTTTGTAGCGGGTTTCCTGCTCGAACCGTGCCTCGTCGACGAAGCCGGCGGTGGGGCGATGCGGGGCGTTGGCGCCGTTCCAGATTTCCGGCCAGCCGAAGATGGTCAGGGCTGCGCCGGAGAGGCGTCCGCGCCCGCTCTTGACCAGGTCGAACTGGCCGGGGCCGTCTTTGTCCGCTTCATTGCCGGCGGTGCCGAAGTCCAGGGGGACGGTGACGTGGCTGTCGAAGGAGAGCATGCGCTCGTGCAGTTCATCGGCCTGTTTCATCACCTTGACCGGGTAGCCTGGGTTGTCCTTGAACCAGTAGCCCCAAGCCGCAAAGCCTGCACCGGCGCTGATCGCCAGCGCCAGCGGCAGGCCGAGGTAAAGCGCCTTTTTCGAACGTGGTTTTGTCATGTTCATCTCAGTCAGGTTCGTTGCCCCGGTGTGGGGGGCTTTGCTATCTGGGATGGACGAGTGATCCCGTTGGAAATTTAGGGTGGGGCTGATGGCCTCATCGCGAGCAGGCTCGCTCCCACAGGGATTTTGCGAACATCGGAAGTCCACTGTGGGAGCCAGCCTGCTGGCGATGCTGTTAAATTTTTGAAGGGGGTGAACGTTCTAGCTTGGATAAAGCCTGCTTCATGGCTGACACAGGTAGGGCAATGACGATTTCTCGACGATGGTTCATGGCAGGCCTGGCGCTGACCGGCGCCGCCGTGCCTGCGGCTTTTTATGGGCATCGCCAATGGACGAAAGCGGATCCGACGATCACCCCCGGCGAAGCGTCGTTCGATGTCGCGGATGTGGCCGGCCAGCACTTGGCGAACACCTTGCGCGGTGTCTGGCAGATTCGCTTCGAAGGGCGTGATGCCGGCATCGAAGGCCTGCCGCTGGACGGGTTGGAGGTATTTCTCGACATCGGCCACAAAGGACGCGGCGTGTGCGGGTTTCTTGACACCGCCGAGCGTTTGCGTTCGACCGAAGCGCCGCGTTACCGGGTGCTCGGCGACCTGGCCGGGGCCAAACCGGCGCAATTGAGCTGGCGGTTGCTCAGCGTCAACGGAACGGCCGATTACGAATTCAGCATGGCGCTGGACGAAGTCTGGGCCGGTTTCGGCAACGCTGGCAGCGGCACGCTCAGCGGTCGGGTGTTGAACCTGGATCGCCCGCTTATGTTGACCGCGCAGGACAATCGCTTCATTGCCGTCAAACGCGTGTTCCCTGAAGCTCGCGAGCGCACCGGTCTCAATCCGACGCTGCTGGGCTGGCTGGTGTCTCCGGAGCATCGGCTGTTTCACCAGCTCTGGCATGCTTCCCGGGACAAATGGCACACCTTGTCCGAAGACAAGCGCGGCGCCCTGCGCGGTATCGGCTGGCAGCCCGGCCCCAGGGACAAGGAGCGTGATGCCCGGGGCGCACGCAAGGACCGCAACGGTTCGGGGGTGGATTTTTTCTTTATGCACCGGCACATGCTCGGCAAGGCGCGTTCGATGCAGGACTTGCCGTCGTGGCCGCATTTTCCGTTACCACAGCCGGAATTGGCGCGGGATCGTGTCGGGTTTGCGCGTTATTTCGACAACCACGACGGTACGGCACTGCCGCCGACCTGGCTGGCCGACGACGATGCCGAGTACTCGCAATGGGTCAGCGACATCAAGACCGCCGAGACCTACCACAGTAATTTCCAGGTCTGGGAATCGCAGTACCGCGATCCGCGTTATCTGTCGAAGCTGACCTTGGGGCAGTTCGGTTCAGAGGTCGAACTGGGCCTGCACGACTGGCTGCACATGCGCTGGGCGTCGGTGCCGCGCGATCCGTCGAACGGGCATCCGGTGCCCTTCGCCCGGGATCCGGCGGACTTTTCCGCGCGCTGGTTTGCGCCGGAAAACGATTTTCTTGGCGACCCGTTTTCCTCCCATGTGAACCCAGTGTTCTGGCACTTTCATGGCTGGATCGATGATCGTCTGGAAGACTGGTTCCGCGCGCATGAGCGCTTTCATCCGGGGGAGGTCAGTCGGCTGGAGGTCAATGGTGTGGCGTGGTTCGCGCCGGGGCGTTGGGTTGAGATCGACGATCCGTGGCTCGGCCCGAGTACTCATGGTTGCGCCACCACGCCGGGATTGCAGGCCGGCAAGTCGCTGGAGATGGACCCGGAAACCATGAAGCTGGCGTTGCGGATCACCTTTGGCGAGGACGAGAAGAAGCTCGCGGATCTGTTCCGCAAGGTGCCGCAGCGGCCTTGGTATGCGCGGCATTTGAAGGCCAGGCAAAGCCAGGCTTGATGAACGCGTAATCGTTCAATCGCGGGCAAGCCCGCTCCCACAGGTTTTGTGTCGTGCCCGAATCATGCGGCAAACACAACACCTTGTGGGAGCGGGCTTGCCCGCGAAGACGGCCGAACAGACACCACCCATTACATCGCCTGCCACCCGCCGCCCAGCGCCTTGTACAGCGCAATACTCGCCTGCAACCGCGACAAGCGCAGCTGCACATTCAAATCCTGCGCCGCATACAGCGTACGCTGGGTTTCCAGCACCGTGAGCAAATCCTCGGCCCCGGCCTGATAGCGGCTTTGCGCAATGTTGAATGCGGTCTGTGCCTGGTTCAGTTCTTCACCTTGCCACTGACGCTGTTCATCGAGCCTGCGAATGCTGTTGAGGGCTTTTTCGACGTCGGCGAAACCGTTGATGATTGCCCCACGGTAGGCTTCCAGCAGTTCTTCCTGACGCGCCGTGGCTTTGTCGCGTTCAGCGCCCAAGCGTCCATTGTTGAACACCGGCGCGAGCAATCCGGCGGTGAGGTTGTAAAAGGGACTGCGCAGGATGTCACCGGCGCGATCGGCGCCGGAGCCGATGTCGGCGGTCAAGGTCACGGTCGGCAACATGGCTGCGCGAGCGACGGTGACGTCGGCTTTAGCGGCCGCCAGTTGCGCTTCGGCACGAGCGATGTCCGGGCGGCGGCTGAGCAATTCGCTGGGCACACCGGCGGCGATGGTTGGCCACGACAGCTGCTCAAAGCGCTCGCCACCCAAGCGCAGTTCCTGAACGGGTCGACCGAGCAGGGCGGCGAGGCTGATCAACGCGTCCTGTGCCTGTTGCTGCACCAGCGGCAATTGCCGTTGTTGCGCGGCCACCAGGCTTTTCTGCTGGGCCAGTTCCAGCGCCGTCGCCGAGCCCGAGTCGAAACGGGTCTGCACCAGTTTCAGAACGTTCTGCGCATTGGCCAGATTCAGCCCGGCAATGCGACTTTGTTCCTGCAGCGCCAGGGTTTGCGCATAGGTGTTGGCGACGCCGCTGAGTAACGTCAACTCCACCGTGGCCTGATCGAACTCGCTGGCCTGCAAGCCGAATTGCGCACTGTCACGGGAGGCGCGCTGGCCGCCCCAGAAATCGATTTCGTAACGGGCGCTGAGGTTGGCGTCGAAGTAATCCACAGCCTTGTTGCTGCTGTCAGCATCGAGTTGGCTGTAACCGTTGCCGCGCAGCAGTTTTTGGCGGTTGGCATTTAAAGCGGCGGTCACCTCCGGCAGCTGCGAACCGCCGGCAATCACCGTGTCGGCCTGCGCCTGGCGGACCCGGGCGATGGCGGCGGCCAGGTCAAAACTGCCGACCCGGGCCTGTTCGATCAATTGATCAAGCTGCGGGCTGCCGAAGTGCGTCCACCATTGCAGGTTGCTGCGGGTGGCGCGCTCGGTGTGCGGCGATTGCCAGGAAGAGGGCGGTTGAATGCCGCTGTCCGGGCGCTGGGCGGGACTGCCGCAGGCGCCGAGCAACAGGCAAAGGGTCAGCAAACTCAGTTGCGGCTTCATCAAGAGATCATTCACTGGTAAGGGCCGTGACCGGGTCGAGTCGGGCAGCTTTGCGGGCCGGCATGAAGCCGAAGACAACACCGGTGACCAGTGCGCAACCGAAGGCGCCGAGCACCGCCATCAAGGAGAACGCGACGGCGACTTCGCTGAGAATCAGCACGCCACCGACGATCAATGCCAGGGCAATCCCGGCAAGCCCGCCGACCACCGAGAGCATCACCGCTTCGGTGAGGAACTGCCGGAGGATGTCCCGTTGGCGGGCACCGGTGGCCATGCGAATACCGATCTCGCGGGTGCGTTCGCGCACGGTCATGAGCATGATGTTCATCACGCCGATGCCGCCGACCAGCAGCGAAATCGCGGCAATCGAGCCGAGCATCAGCGACAGGGTATTTTGCGTACGTGCCTCGGCCTGGATCATCGCGGCGTTGTTGGTCAGTTCGAAATCCTTTTTGCCGTTGTGCAGGCGCAGCATCAGCTGCTCGATGGCTTTTTCGGTCTCCTTGACCTTGCGTGCATCAGCGGCGGCGATGGCCACGTATTCGGGATTGTGCGTGCCGAACAGCCGCACGCTGGCAGCGGAATAGGGGATGGCGATGCGATCGTCGCTGTCGGAATCACCGGAGCTGGCGCCTTTTTCCGCGAGCACGCCGACCACCTGGAACGGCACGTTTTCGATGAGGATGTATTGGCCGATCGGGTTGGCGACGTCCTTGAGCAACTTGGTCCGCACCTTGTGGCCGATCACCGCGACCGCCGCCGCGTTGCGTTCATCATCCTGGGTGAAATAGCTGCCTTCCACCACGGGCCAATTAAAGATGGCCGGGAAGTTGGTGTCATTGCCGCCGACATAGCTCAAGTGGTCGAGGTTGCCGAAACGCACCCCGGCCTCCTGGCCATTGACCGGCATGATCCGCGTCACTTGCGGCAGGCTCGCTACCGCCGCGACGTCATCCAGGGTGACGATGCCCAGCGGCGTGCGCGGGTTCGGTGACGAGCCGCCGAGGTAAATGATGTTGGAACCGAACGCGCCCATCTGCGCCATGACCTGGCGCTTGCTGCCTTCACCGACGGCCAGCATCACCACCACCGACGCAACACCGATGATGATCCCGAGCAGTGTCAGGGCAGTACGGAATTTGTTGATCCACATCACCCGCCAGGCCGCTTGCACGGCATCGACCAGTTCGCCTTTCCAGGCGCCGGTGGCTTCGGCGCCTTCGATCAGGCGTTTGCGCAGATCCACCGCTTGCAGCGCGCCGGGATTGGCTGAGGTTTGTACGTCGGGGTTGTCTCGGGCGCTGTCGCTGATGATCAGCCCGTCGCGAATCTCGATGATGCGTTTGGCCCGGGCCGCGACTTCGCGGTCGTGGGTGATGAGGATCACCACGTGGCCCTGGCTCGCCAGTTCGTCGAGCAGGGTCATGACCTCGGCGCCGCTGTGGCTGTCGAGGGCGCCGGTGGGTTCATCGGCGAGAATGATGTGGCCGCCGTTCATCAAGGCACGGGCGATCGATACCCGTTGTTGCTGGCCGCCGGAGAGTTGATGCGGGCGGTTGCCGGTGCGCGAGGCCAGCCCGAGGCGGTCGAGCAGAGCGGCGGCGCGGGCGTGGCGTTCGGCTGCTGGCAAGCCTGCGTAAATCGCAGGCATCTCGACGTTTTCCTGGGCCGAGCCGGACGGGATCAGGTGATAGCCCTGGAACACAAAACCAAAGGCTTCGCGGCGCAGCCAGGCCAGTTCGTCGCTGTCGAGGGCGGCGACGTTTTCTCCGGCGAAGCGGTATTCGCCCGACGTCGGGCGGTCGAGGCAGCCGAGGATATTCATCAGCGTCGACTTGCCGGAGCCGGACGCGCCGACAATCGCCACGAATTCGCCGGCATGAATCGACAGGTCGATGCCGCGCAACACGTGAACTTCAGGGGCGTCGCCACCGCCGTAGGCTTTGCGGATGTCCTGCAGGTCGATCAGGGGCGTCAGCATTCAGCCGCCACTCCCGTCGGCCGGGCCGATCAGCAAGTGATCGCCTTCCTGCAAGCCCTCGAGGATCTGCACGCGCAAGCGATCGCTGATCCCGGTGCGGACGTCGCGTTGCTCGATGCGGCCGTTTTTGGCGACCACCTGCGCGGTCTGCTGGTCTGCTTGAGTGCCGGTTTGCAGCGCGGCGATCGGCGCGGTGAGGACGTTTTTCGCTTGATCGGCGACGAAGAAGACTTGCGTGGTCATTTCCGCCATCAGCGCGTTGTCGGCGTTATCGACGTCGAGCAGCACGGTGTAAAGCACCACGCGAGCGCTGCCGCTTTTGTTCGAACTGGCCGGGCTGCCGCCGCCCTGGCTGGTCTGGTCGAGTGGCTTGGGCGGCACCGGCAGAATTTGCCGCACGGTGCTGTTCCAGCGCCGGTTGCCGCCGCTGAGGGTGGTGAACCAAGCGGTCATGCCGGGTTTGACGTGGCCGATGTCCGCTTCTGAAACCTCGGCCCAAACGGTCATGGGCGACAATTTGGCGATGCGCAGAATCAACGGCGTTTGCTGCTGGGCGTTGAGGGTCTGGCCTTCACGGGCGTCGAGGGCGACCACGGTGCCGGACATCGGCGCGTAAATCCGCGTGTAGCCCAGTTCGGCCTGATCGCTGCGCAGGCTGGCCTGGGCCTGGCGGATCTGCGCCTGGAACATGTCGATGCGCGCCTGAGTCGCACGCAGTTCGGCCTCGGCGGTCTGCACATCTTCTTCGCGGGTGGCGCCACCGGCCTTAAGGTTCTGTTGGCGCTGGTATTTCTGCTTGGCGAGGTCGTGTTGCGCCCGTTGCTCCTGGAGCTGCGCCTTGAGGTTTTCGATGGAGAAACGCCCAGCGTCGAGTTTAGCCTGCTGCGTCGACGGATCGATTTCCACCAGCAACTGGCCTTCCTTGACCCCATCACCGACTTCCACGTGGATCTTGTGGATTTGCCCGGACGCCTGGGCACCGACGTCGACATAGCGTCGCGGTTGCAGAGTGCCCAGCGCGGTGACGCTGCTTTCGATGTCGGCGCGGGTGACCTGCACGGTGGCGAACTGCTCGCGACCGGGCGGGATGATCTGCCAGGCGGCGACGGCGATAACGGGGATCAGGCAAAGTGCTACAAGCAGGGCGCGTCGGGTCTGTCGGGGACGTTTCATGCAGGTTTCCGGCCAATGAATATCGGCCCGTCGTTCAAAACAGTTGAACACTGCCAGGGAGTCGGCAGGGACGGGGAGCTGTCCTGTAAACGAAGAAAGCAGTGGGGGATTTAGGCCCCGACACAATCTAACTGTGGGAGCGGGCTTGCTCGCGAATAGGGCCTTACATTCAACGGTGTATTTGACTGACACGCCGCCTTCGCGAGCAAGCCCGCTCCCACAGGTTTTTGACTATTTATCGGGTAAGTCAAAGCAACTCTTTAAATCTATATGAGAATTACTATAAATTACGCAACTCGAACTGCCACTATCGTGCCACTGCCTATGTCGGCGGTTGATCAGGTGGCTCAAGGATGGAAACCGCACCCGTGCGGCCGGGAGTCATGTTGGAAAACTACTATCGCGAGCTGGTGTGTTTTTTGAACGCCAAGCTGGGCAACCGTCAGGTGGCCGAAGATGTGGTGCATGACGCTTATTTGCGGGTACTAGAGCGTTCCAGCGACACGCCGATCGAGCAACCCCGGGCCTTCCTTTATCGCACCGCGCTCAACCTGGTGATCGACGACCATCGGCGCAATGCCCTGCGTCAGGTCGAATCGTTGGAAGTGCTCGACAACGAAGAGCGCTACTTCACCCCCTCGCCGCATCACAGCCTCGATCACGGCCAGCGCCTGGAAATGCTCCAGCGTGCCTTGGCGGAACTGCCAAAGCTGTGCCGCGAGAGTTTCCTGCTGCGCAAGATCGATGGCCTGTCGCACCCGGAAATCGCCGAACACCTGGGAATTTCCAAGGCCTTGGTGGAGAAGCACATCGTCAATGCGATGAAGCATTGCCGGGTGCGAGTGCGGCAATGGGATGCGCATTGACCGGTTCTGCTTCGTAAAAAACAGTATTAAATTTTGTTTCATTGTCCTCGTTCCATAGCAACAGACGATCTGCTGTCCTGCTCAAGGCCGGTCAGGTCACTTAGGCTTACGCCCCGTTGCTCGGGGGTTCATCCAGAGGACACTGGAAATGACACAGGCAATTGCATCGCCCTTCGTTCACGACCTGATCGGGGTCGGTTTCGGCCCTTCGAACCTGGCGCTGGCCATCGCCCTGCAAGAGCGCGGGCCGAGCCAGGGCGAACTGGATGTACTGTTTCTCGACAAGCAGGCCGACTACCGTTGGCATGGCAACACCCTGGTGACCCAGAGTGAGTTGCAGATCTCTTTCCTCAAGGACCTGGTGACCCTGCGCAACCCGACCAGCCCTTACTCGTTCGTCAATTACCTCAAGCATCACGGTCGTCTGGTGGACTTCATCAACCTCGGCACCTTCTATCCGTGCCGCATGGAGTACAACGACTACCTGCGTTGGGTCGCCGGGCAATTTGAAGCGCAGAGTCGTTATGGCGAAGAGGTGTTGACCATCGAGCCGGTGCTGCATAACCAGCAGGTCGAAGCGCTGCGGGTGATCTCCCGTGATAGCCACGGTCAGCAGCACGTACGCACCACCCGCTCGGTAGTGGTGAGTGCCGGCGGCACGCCGCGCATTCCCGAAGCGTTCAAGGCGCTGAAGGGTGACAGCCGGGTCTTCCACCACTCCCAGTACCTGGCGCAGATGGCCAAGCAGCCGTGCGTGAACAATCAACCGATGAGCATCGCGATCATCGGCGGCGGGCAGAGTGCGGCGGAAGCGTTCATCGACTTGAACGACAGCTTCCCGTCGGTGCAGGTCGACATGATCCTGCGCGGTTCGGCGCTGAAGCCGGCGGACGACAGCCCGTTCGTCAACGAAGTGTTCTCGCCGGAGTTCACCGACCTGGTGTTCCAGCAGGCGAGCAGCGAGCGCGAGCGTCTGGTCAACGAGTACCACAACACCAACTATTCGGTGGTGGACATCGACCTGATCGAACGCATCTACGGGATCTTCTACCGCCAGAAAGTCTCGGGCATTGCACGCCACGCGTTTCGCACCCTGACCACGATCGAAAAAGCCACCGCCACCGAGCGTGGCATCGAACTGGCGGTGCGCAATAACGCCACCGGTGAAGTCACGGTTCGTCAGTACGACGCCGTGGTGCTCGCCACCGGTTACGAGCGTCAGATGCACCGCAAACTGCTGGCGCCGCTGGAGCAGTACCTGGGCGATTTCGAGGTGGATCGCAACTACAAGCTGATCACCGATGAGCGCTGCAAGGCCGGCATCTATATGCAGGGCTTCTGCCAGGCGAGTCATGGTTTGAGCGATACGTTGCTGTCGATCCTGCCGATTCGTGCCGATGAGATTGCCGGTTCGTTGCATGAGCATGGCAAGGCGCGGGGGCATGGGCGTTCGGTGATGGATTTGTTGTTGGCCACAGCGAGCTGAGATTTTTTGTGGCTGTGAGGCCGCTATCGCGAGCAGGCTCGCTCCCACCTTTGATCTTTGTCTTACACAATATCTGTGTTCACTGAAGATCTATTGTGGGAGCGAGCTTGCTCGCGATGGGGCCCTCATCAGCACCACAAATCCAGAATCCTGAACCCTCCCTGAAGAACCCCGCGATTCCCCCGTCACCTGCCGTTTCTTCGTTTATTCTCCAGAAATCAATCAATAGCGGAGACCCACAGTGGGTACTTGTTCGAGTGACAGTCGTCGGCCGGTTTCAATAACCGGCACCTTCCCGGCAAGATAACGCGCTGCTTTTTATGCCGTTGTCTCGCCGAATAGCGAGCAGCGGCATCCCGATCGCGGCCAGTCCTGGTCCGCGTCCCGACGTCCCTCTCATCGACGCTGAACCGTGCGTGATGTTCGACTTTTTTGGTCGGCATCGCGGCGCACCGACACGCCTGCTCGACGGTTTCCCGGCTGACCCTGGGGGAACTGCCATGAACCTGACCCTGCTCAAGGAATTCTTCGCCGGATTCCTGCGCACCCGCCACATCGCCCGACACTTCCGTCGCCTGGCGTTGCTGGAAAACTTCACCGACACCACGGTCAGCCGTGAAGTGCCGCCCACCCTGGCGCAAACATTGGTGAGCGCCGCCAACAGCGACACCGGCCCACTGCTGGACACTCTCGGCAGCCACACCGACGGCTTGAGCGAGCTCGAAGCCGATGCCTTGCGCGTGCAATTCGGCCTCAACGAAGTCGAGCACGAACAGCCGCTGCCGTGGTGGACCCACCTGTGGCACTGCTACAAAAACCCGTTCAACCTGCTGCTGACGTTGCTCGCAGTTATCTCCTGGCTGACCGAAGACATGAAAGCCGCCCTCGTGATTTTGTCGATGGTGGTGCTCTCGACCTTGTTGCGCTTCTGGCAGGAAACCAAATCCAACCAGGCCGCTGACGCGCTCAAGGCCATGGTCAGCAACACCGCCACGGTGATGCGTCGGGACGCGCAGCGTATCGAACTGCCGATCAAGCAACTGGTACCGGGCGACCTGATCGTGCTCTCGGCCGGCGACATGATCCCCGCCGATTGCCGGGTGCTCAGCGCCAAGGACCTGTTCGTCAGCCAGGCCGCCATGACCGGCGAATCGATGCCGGTGGAAAAATTCCCCCGCCAGCAAGACAACAACACCCGCAACCCGCTGGACCTCGACAACATTCTGTTCATGGGCACCAACGTGGTGTCCGGCACGGCGCTGGCGGTGATTCTCACCACCGGCAACAGCACCTATTTCGGTGCCCTGGCCCAGCGGGTCGGTGCCACCGATCGGGCGCCCACCTCGTTCCAGACCGGGGTCAATAAAGTCAGCTGGTTGTTGATCCGCTTCATGTTCGTGATGGCGCCGCTGGTGCTGTTCATCAATGGTTTCACCAAGGGCGACTGGACCGAAGCGCTGCTGTTCGCGCTGTCGATTGCCGTGGGCCTGACCCCGGAAATGCTGCCGATGATCGTCACCTCGACCCTGGCCAAGGGCGCGGTATTCCTGTCGCGCAAAAAAGTCATCGTCAAACGTCTCGATGCGATCCAGAACTTCGGCGCCATGGACGTGCTGTGCACCGACAAGACCGGGACCCTGACCCAGGACAAGATTTTCCTGGCACGCAACGTCGACGTCTGGGGCAACGACTCCGACGACGTGCTGGAAATGGCCTACCTCAACAGCTACTACCAGACCGGCCTGAAAAACCTGCTGGACGTCGCCGTGCTCGAACACGTGGAAATCCACCGCGAACTGAAAGTCGGCACGGCGTTTCGCAAGGTCGACGAAATTCCGTTCGACTTCACCCGTCGACGCATGTCCGTGGTGGTGGCCGAGCGCGATCAGTCGCACCTGTTGATCTGCAAAGGCGCGGTGGAGGAAGTGCTGGCGGTGTGCACACGAGTGCGCCACGGCGTTGTCGATGAAGTGCTGACCGATGAACTGCTGGCGCGTATTCGCGAGGTCACCGCCACCTTCAACGCCGAAGGCCTGCGGGTGGTTGCCGTGGCCGCGCGGCCGATGATCGAGGGGCGCGAGACTTACAGCCTGGCGGATGAACAGGCACTGACGCTGATTGGTTACGTGGCGTTCCTCGATCCACCGAAAGAAAGCACCGCGCCGGCCCTCAAGGCATTGGCCGCGCACGGCGTGGCGGTAAAAGTGCTGACCGGCGACAACGAACTGGTGACCGCGAAGATCTGCCGCGAAGTCGGCCTGGACCAACAAGGCCTGCTGATGGGCAACGACATCGAGCGCATGAGTGACGCGCAACTGGCGGTGGCCGTGGAGACCACCAATGTCTTTGCCAAACTGACCCCGTCGCACAAGGAACGCATCGTCCGCCTGCTTAAAGCCAACGGCCATGTGGTCGGCTTTATGGGCGACGGCATCAACGACGCGCCGGCCCTGCGCACCGCCGACATCGGCATTTCGGTGGACAGCGCGGTGGACATCGCCAAGGAAGCGGCGGACATCATCCTCCTGGAAAAAAGCCTGATGGTGCTGGAGGAGGGCGTGCTGGAAGGGCGACGGACCTTTGCCAACATGCTCAAGTACATCAAAATGACCGCCAGTTCGAACTTCGGCAACGTGTTCTCGGTGCTGGTGGCCAGCGCGTTTATCCCCTTCCTGCCGATGCTGCCGATGCACCTGCTGGTGCAAAACCTGCTCTACGACATTTCGCAGATCGCCATCCCGTTCGATAACGTCGACGAAGAAATGCTCAAGCAACCCCAGCGCTGGCAGCCAGCGGATGTCGGGCGTTTCATGCTGTTTTTCGGGCCGATCAGTTCGATCTTTGACATCACCACGTTTGCCTTGATGTGGTACGTGTTCGACGCCAACACCCCGGACCACCAGACCCTGTTTCAGTCCGGGTGGTTCGTGGTCGGCCTGCTGACCCAGACGCTGATCGTGCACATGATCCGCACACCGAAGATCCCGTTCCTGCAAAGCCGCGCGGCGATGCCGCTGATGGTGATGACCGGACTCATCATGGCCGTGGGGATTTTCCTGCCGATGGGGCCGCTGGCGCACTACTTCAAATTGCAGGCGCTGCCGTCGCTGTACTTCGTATTCCTGCCGGTGATTCTGCTGGCGTACATGGCACTGACCCAGGCGGTGAAGGGGTTTTACATTCGGCGGTTTGGCTGGCAATAAACAGGTAGTTAAGCGAACGCTCCTACATCCCACGTCCCGTCGGATAAAACAACGGGGTTTTTAGGAAATGTCCTACATCAAGCCGGGTGGGTCTTCCGTAGCCTTGCGCCCCTACGAATCCGACACCCTGCTGGGGGCCCACGTTGTCGAACAAAGCCTTACGTATCCTGATCGCCGACGAGCAGCATTTTCACCGAATGAAGGTCGAGCGACTGTTCAACCACCTCGGCTACTATCGGATAGCACCGGTCAACAGTCTCGAAGAGCTGTTGACCCTGGTCGACTACGGTAGTGCGCCATTCGATGCGGTGGTCATCAATGCATCGCTCGGGGGCGAGGCGTTGAACCTGTTCGATTTCCTGCGCGATCACCCGCAGGTTCATCACGCCTTGATCTACCATGGGCAACAGGCTCGACTGCCGATCTGTGTTGAACAGAAAATCGAGGTGAGCCATGGCGCGTTGCCTGATTTGCCGAGTATCCAGCGTCTGATGTCGATCGTTGATCCCAGGCTACCGTTCGTCGGCACTGTCATTTCTGTCAGGTAGATCCGCCCGGATTTCCATGCAAGAGTCTTCGCGCAGCTGCTGCGTCTAACCTGGGTCAGGCCCATGGGCATTGTTCGCCCGAACGTCGTGTTTATGCACAGGGAGTTGCCATGAAGTCAGTGCTGATTGCGGACGATCATCCGGTGGTTCGCGCCGCAGTCAAACTCGTACTCATGCAGGAGGGGTTCAAGCAGATATACCAGGCGTCTTGCGGGAACGAGGTCCTGCCGGCGATTCGCCAACATGCGCCGGATTTGATGGTGCTGGATCTGGTCATGCCTTCGCTCGACGGGCTGGATGTGCTGGCACGCATCGCAAGCAGTGAGGTGTCGTGCCGAGTCCTGGTCTTTACGTCCCAGGAACCGTTGTTTTTCCAGGAGCGCTGCAGGCGTGCCGGCGCCGCCGCCTATGTGTCCAAAACCAATGACCTGGAGCATTTGCACAAGGCTGTGCACGCGGTCATGGCCGGGTATACCTATTTCGCCCAGCTGCCTTCGAGCTCAGTGTCGCTGAACACGCTGCAACACAGCGAAAAGCAATTGATCGACACGCTCTCCGACCGCGAATTGACCATCCTGCAATACCTCGCCCGAGGCATCACTAACAAGTCAATTGGTGAGACCATGAACCTCAGCCACAAGACCGTCAGTACCTACAAGACCCGCCTGATCGAAAAACTCAAAGTGAGATCACCGGTGCACCTGAGGGATTTCGCCTTACGCAATCGCTTGATCTGAATGAACACCTTCGCCGCGGTGCGTGGCCTGGCAGGCCTGGTGTTGCTGGGGCTTTGTCTCGGTATATCGAGCGTCTACGCGCAGCCGCAAACCCTGACGTTGCTGGGGCGCTCCAGTGTTGATGGCTACCAGGCCAGGCTGTCGCAAGCCGACGCACGCTGGCTGCAACAAAAGGGCCGATTGGTGCTCGCTGTTTCTGCTCCGGATTATCCACCGTTCGACATCACCACCTCGGGTAACGCGTTCGAGGGGCTGACGGCAGACTATGCCAGTCTGCTCCAGCAACTGCTGCACGTGGAAATCGATGTTCGTCGCTATCCATCGCGAAAGGACGCGGTACAAGCGATCAAACAAGGGATGGCGGACCTGCTGGGAACGGCCAACAGTTATGAGGCCGAAGACCCGGAGCTGTGTCTGTCCAGTGCCTATGCCGTCGATCAACCGGTGCTGGTGACACGTACCGATTCACCTCAGGTGCTGGACCCGGACCTGGCTGACACACGGTTGGCGATGCTGTACCACTATTTGCCTGAACATAACGTGCAGCGGTTTTATCCCGAGGCCGATGTTCAGCTGTTTCCCTCGACGCTGGAAGCCGTAGGGGCCGTCGCCTTTGGAAAGGCCGATGGCTATCTGGGTGATGCGATCAGCGCCCATTACCTGATCAATAAAAACTACCTCAACAACGTCCAGCTGGCCGACTTTTCGCGCATGGAGCCCGGTCGCTTCGCCTTTGCCATGGCCCGCGACAACCAACAGTTGCAGCGGATCGTCAACCGGGCGCTGGCGGCGGTAACGACCAACGAGCAAATGAACATCCTGCGTCGGTGGGACGCCAGCGGTACGTCCATCGCCGGAACACAGCCGCTGCACTTCAGCGTGGCCGAGCAGCGCTGGCTCGATCAGCACCCGCACCTGAGGGTGGCGATCAATGAAAACCTGATGCCGATTTCGTTCTTCGACACTGAAGGCAAGTTTCGCGGGATCAGCGCTGATGTACTGGAGAAAATCAGCCTGCGCACCGGATTGAAATTCGACATTCGGCCGACAAAATCAGTGGCCGAGATGTTTGAGTGGATCAGGACCGGGCAGGTCGACCTGGTGGCCGGGATAAGCCCCAGTATCGAGCGTGAAGCCGAGCTGCGCTTCACCCGGCCGTTCCTGACCAGCCCGAATGTGCTGGTGACCCGCGTAGGGCCGGACAGTCCCACGACCCTGGATGAAATGGCCGGTAAAACCCTGGCGGTCACCCAGGGCAACAGTGCCGGCGAGTACATTCGCCAGCATTACCCACAGATCAGGCTGGCCAATGCACCGCTGACGGCAGAGGCCATGGAAATGGTCGCACAGGGCAAGGCACAAGGCGGCATCAATTCATTGATCGGCGCCCGCTACATGATTTCCCGGCAATACCGGGGTCGATTGCAAATCACCAGCACGGTCGGCACCGACCCCGCCCGTAGCACCCTGGCGACCAGTCGAGACGCGCCTGAGTTGTACTCGATTCTGGACAAGGCACTGCTCAGTCTTGCACCCGATGAAATCGATGAGATGGCCCAGTATTGGCGCAATGATCGGATGGTGGAGCAAAGCTATTGGCTGCGTCATCGGCAGGAGATTTTCCAGGCATTCGCTGCGGCTGGAATTTTGCTTCTGCTCGCGCTGGGCTGGATCGCCTATCAGCGCCGGCAGATCCGGCTGCGCCAGCACCTGCTGGGCCAATTGCAGGACGCCAAGGACGCCGCCGACGACGCCAACCGGGCCAAAACCACGTTTCTGGCGACCATGAGCCATGAGATCCGCACGCCGATGAACGCCTTGCTCGGCATGCTCGAACTGGCACAGAAACGTGCGGACGAGGGCGTCACCGACCGTTCCGCCATCGAGGTGGCGTCCAATGCCGGGCAGCAGTTGCTGGCGTTGATCGGCGACATTCTGGACATCGCGCGTATCGAGTCCGGTCATTTATCGCTGACGCCTGAGCGGGCCAATCTGCGGGCGCTGGTCGAATCGGTGTGCCGGGTGTTCGAAGGGCTGGCTCGGCAGAAGCATTTGCAGTGGCGAGTCGAACTGGACGAGCACAGTGACTGCGATGTGTTGATCGACCCGACGCGCTTCAAGCAGGTGCTGTCCAATCTGTTGAGCAACGCGATCAAGTTCACCGGTGAAGGCGAGGTGAGCCTGACGCTGCGGGTGGAGCCTGGCTTGTCGGAACACCTGGCCGTGAGTGTGCGCGTTGAAGACAGCGGCATTGGCATCAGCGAGGCTGATCAGCAGCGGCTGTTCAGCCCGTTCGTGCAGGCCGGCAACAGTCAGCAATCAGGCCGGAGCGGCTCCGGGCTGGGGCTGGTCATCAGTCGCACGCTGTGCGAAATGATGGGCGGTCGATTGCAGCTGGGCAGCGTCCTCGGGCGGGGTACGCAGGTTGAGATCAGCTTTGACTTGATCGTGTTGCAACCGTTGACCGGCAGCGAGTTGCCGGATAGCGAGTTGCAGGTGCCCAGTCGGGCATTGACGATTCTGGTGGTCGACGATTACCCGGCCAATCGATTGTTGCTCTCACGGCAGCTGAGCTACTTGGGGCATCGTGTTGTCGAGGCTGAAGATGGCGAGCAGGGTCTTGTACAGTGGCACGAGCATGAGTTCGATCTGGTCATCACCGATTGCAACATGCCGGTGGTCAGTGGCTATGAATTGGCGGGTGCGATCCGCGATGAAGAGCGCTTCGAGGGCGCCACGCCGACGCTGATCCTGGGGTTTACCGCCAATGCGCAGCCCGAGGAGAAGCTCCGCTGTGTGGAGGCGGGCATGGATGACTGCCTGTTCAAGCCCATACGTCTGGCGGATCTGAGCACCTGGTTGGCATCGCGGTTTGTCAGCGAAACGCCCATCGCGATTGAACAACCTTCAACCCCTGAGATCGACCTGAGCGGTCTGGAACGATACGTGGGGGCGGACCGAGCGCTGATCGATGAATTGCTGCGCGATCTGGCGGTGGCCAACCGCAGTGATCGCGATCACCTGCTCCAGGCGCATGCCAGTGGCGATCAACAGGTCCTGCAAGTGCTGGCGCATCGCATCAAGGGCGGCGCGCTAATGGTCCGGGCGGTCAGCCTGATCGAATGTTGCGAGCAACTCGAACGCGCGTGCGGTGAGGGCCGCGCGGCGCTGATCGACGATGCCGTCGATCAGTTGCAGCAAGCCATGACGCGCCTGGACCAGAGTCTCAAGCAGGCCTGACGCTTAATCCCACTGCGGTGCGATGCCTTTGGGGCTGGTCAACCGATGGCCGCGATCAAGACCGGCGATCAAAGCCATGTCGGCCTCGCTCAACTTCATTGCGCAGGCTTTGAGGTTGCTGGCGAGGTTGGCGCGCTTGGTGGACGAAGGGATCACCGCGTAACCCAGTTGCATGGCCCAGGCCAGGGTGACGTGGGCCGGTGTGGCCTGAAGGCGATCAGCGATTTTCTGGATCACCGGATCTTTCAGCACTTCGCCGTAGGCCAGGGTCATGTACGAGGTGATCTGGATGCCCTGGCTCTGCGCGAACTCGACGACTTTGCGGTTTTGCAGGTACGGGTGCAGTTCGATCTGGTTGGTGGCGATGTTCTCGGCACCGACGGCGGCGATCGCCTGTTTCATCAGGTCGATGGTGAAGTTGGAGACACCGATCTGCCGGGTCAGGCCCAGTTGTTTGGCTTCAAGCAGGGCGCCCATGAACGCTTCGACCGGTACCTGATCTTCCGGGGATGGCCAGTGGATCAGGGTCAGGTCCAGGTAGTCGGTCTGCAATTTCTGCAGGCTTTCCTTGAGGCTGTCGATCAGGCGGTCCTTGGCGAAGTTGGCGACCCAGATCTTGCTGGTGATGAACAGGTCTTCACGGGCAATGCCGCTGGCGGCAATGGCTTCGCCGACTTCAGCTTCGTTTTCGTAGATTTGCGCGGTGTCGATGGCGCGGTAACCGAGTTCAAGGCCAGTGCTCACCGAATCGATGACCACCTGGCCTTGCAAGCGAAACGTACCAAGACCGAATGCGGGAATAGACATCAATGACTCCAGGGTTGCAGTGGGAATGGGCAGCAGTATCCGCGCCCGCATCCGTGAGAAAAACCGCTGGTGGGGCAAAGCAATGTTTACCGAAAGTCATGAATGGTGGGTGTCAGTGGCATTGTTGGTGTTTGCTCCGACGCCTTCGCGGGCAAGCCTCGCTCCTACAGGGAAGGTAGGAGCGAGGCTTGCCCGCGAAGGCCGCGACTCGGTTTCGGAGCCTACCCCCGAGCCTCAAGAATCATGCAGGTGGTCGACCCGGTCGCATACAACCGCCCATCCACGTCATAAATCCGCCCTTCGGCCAACGCCGTAGAGCGCCCCAAGTGCACAATTTTGCCCTCGGCCCGCACCGGTCCGCTGGCGCCGGTCAACGCGCGAACATAGCTGATGCGCAAATCCAGCGTCGTATAGCCCTGACCCTTTTTCAGCTGCGTATGGACCGCACAGCCCATGCACGAATCCAGCAAAGTCGCGGCATAGCCGCCATGCACGCTACCCAGCGGGTTGTAATGCCGCGAGTCCGGCGTGCCCTGGAAGATGAAGAGCCCGGCCGACCATTCGATGGGGATGAAATCCATCAGCGTGCCAATGGGCGGCGAGGGCAGTTCGCCGTTGCCGATGCCTTCGAAAAAATCGGCGGGCGACAGGGCGCTGACCTCGTCCATGGACAAACTGCCAGGCCCGGCAAGGCGGGCGCGCATGGCCTGTTCCTGAGCGATCCATTGGGCGAGTGTGGCGTCGCGGGATGGGCTTTGCATGATCATGTCCTCGGGCGGGAGCGGATATTATGGTTGTAATCTCGCTCGATATTATGTCCGAAATAAAAACTCCGCCACCCTTTACGCGACCTGCTACAAAGGATGTGGTGCGGCTAGGCGATGTCGCTTTGGCTGAACTCTTCGCCCAGAAAGTCGATCAGCGTTCGCACCGACGGCAGCAGCCCACGGCGCGAAGGGAAGATGGCGTGGACGATCCCGCATTTCGGCGCCCAGCCCGGCACCAGTTCAACCAGGCGTCCGGCGGCAATGTCATCGCGCACCACCACATTGGGCAGATGGGCGATGCCGATCCCGGCGAGGACCGCATGACGCAATGCCAGCAAATCGTCGGTGACCATTCGCGGTGCGTGGCGAATCACCGCGCTGGCGCCGTCCGCCCCGAACAGTTCCCACTGATATTCACGCTGCGCCGCGCCCCAATGCAGGCTCGGCAAACCGCTGAGGTCGGCCGGGGCGGCCGGAGTCGACAGGCGCGACACAAACGCCGGGCTGCCCACCAGGCTCTGGACACTGTTGCCCAGCACCTTCATCACCATGTCGGTGTTTTCCAGCGGCGGAAAACGCACCCGCAGCGCGATGTCGAAACCTTCGTGGATCAGGTCGACCCGGCGGTTGGTGCTCTCGATGAACAACTCCACCAGCGGGTACTTGAGCATATAGCGGGTCAGCATCGGCCCGACCCAGGTGTTCAGCAGCGCGGTCGGGCAACTGATGCGCACCAGGCCCTGGGGTTCGGAGCGGTTGCGTTCGATCAGTTCGGCGGCGCTTTCCGCTTCTACACGCATGGCCAGGCAACGCTGGTAGTAGGCCTGGCCGATTTCCGTCAATGAACAATGCCGACTGGTGCGATGCAGCAGACGCACACCGAGGCGTTCTTCGAGCTCGGCGATGCGCCGGCTCAGCTTCGATTTGGGCATGTCCAGTGCCCGCCCGGCGGCGGCGAAACCGTGGTGTTCCACCACTTGGGTGAAGTAGTAAAGGGTGTTGAGGTCTTCCACCATCGTTCTCCAAATAGAACGCTAAGGCTGATTTTTGCAGTCTAGTGCATCAAAGGCTTCAGTTTTAAGCTTTGTCCATCGCGTCAAGCACCTGATTCGGAGGCGGCATGAAAAAGATCATTGGTATCTACACCAGCCCACGGACCCATTGGGTCGGCGACGGTTTTCCGGTTCGCACGCTGTTTTCCTACGACAACCTGGGCAAACACATCAGCCCGTTTTTGCTTCTGGATCACGCCGGTCCCGCTGAATTCACCCCGACCACCGAGCGTCGTGGCGTTGGTCAGCATCCGCACCGCGGGTTTGAAACCGTGACTATCGTTTATAAGGGCGAAGTGGAGCACCGCGACTCCACTGGCAGCGGCGGCAAGATCGGCCCCGGCGACGTGCAATGGATGACCGCCGCCTCGGGGATTCTCCATGAGGAGTTCCACTCCGAAGGCTTCGCCAAAACCGGTGGAACGCTGGAAATGGTCCAGCTGTGGGTCAACCTGCCGGCCAAGGACAAAATGGCCGATGCCGGCTACCAGACGATTCTCGACGCTGACATCCCGAGCATCCCGCTCAAGGACGAGGCCGGCAGCCTGCGCTTGATCGCCGGCGAGTTCGACGGCCGTCGCGGCCCGGCGCGCACGTTTACCCCGATCGACGTGTGGGATCTGCGCCTCAACGGCGGCAAGTTGTTGACCCTGGATCTGCATGAAGGTCGCAACACCGCCCTGGTGGTGCTGCGCGGCACGGTTCAGGTCAACGGCCTGGAGCTGGTGCGCGAAGGGCAGTTGGTATTGCTCGAACGCAACGGCCAACAAATCAGCCTGGAAGCCAATAACGACGCCGTGGTGTTGCTGCTCAGCGGCGAGCCGATCGACGAACCGATCGTCGGCCATGGCCCGTTCGTGATGAACAGCGAGCAAGAGATTCACCAGGCATTCGCCGATTTCCAGTCAGGCCGGTTTGGCCGGATGCACGGCTGAATTAGTTGTTGTGCTGCTGTGGCGTGCCGGGCTTGGGTGACTACGCTTGCCTGGCCGTGATTTAACGAAACATCGGATTTCACTCACGCCGGCCCGTTCGGCATCGATAACACGCGAGGACTACTGCAATGACTACTTCTTACAAACGTCTCGACAAGGATAACGCCGCCGTTCTGTTGGTCGATCATCAGGCGGGTCTGCTGTCTCTGGTACGCGACATTGAACCGGACCGTTTCAAGAACAACGTGTTGGCGCTGGCCGACCTGGCCAAGTACTTCAAGTTGCCGACCATCCTCACCACCAGTTTCGAAACCGGCCCCAACGGCCCGCTGGTGCCCGAGCTCAAAGCGCTGTTCCCGGACGCGCCGTACATCGCTCGCCCTGGGCAGATCAACGCCTGGGACAACGAAGACTTCGTCAAGGCGATCAAGGCCACCGGCAAGAAACAACTGATCATCGCGGGCGTGGTGACTGAAGTGTGCGTGGCGTTTCCGGCGCTGTCGGCCCTGGCGGAAGGCTTTGAGGTGTTCGTGGTGACCGACGCGTCCGGCACGTTCAACGAACTGACCCGCCAATCGGCCTGGGACCGCATGTCGGCCTCCGGCGCGCAACTGATGACCTGGTTTGGCCTGGCCTGTGAACTGCATCGCGACTGGCGCAACGATGTGGAAGGCCTCGGCACGTTGTTCTCCAACCACATCCCGGACTATCGCAACCTGTTTACCAGCTACAACGCCCTGACCAACAGCAAGTAACCGGCGACAAAAATCTAATGTGGGAGCGGGCTTGCTCGCGAAGGCTGCCTGACATTCAACAAATGAGTTGACTGTTAGTCCGCTTTCGCGAGCAAGCCCGCTCCCACACTTTTTGTGTTGTTCTGAAGTCATCAATTGCTCCTACACTGTGCCCAATCTGTGCGATCTTCGCGCCAATGGCCCTTGCTGGAGTTGCTTGATGCTGTCATTGCTCACCGATCACCCACTGGTTTGCGCGCTGGCCTTGATCCTGATCGATCTGGTGTTGTGGCGCTTGATCACCGCCAGTGGCAGCAACTGGAAACTGTTGGTGCGGCTGGTGATTTTCTCGTTGTTCAGCGTCCTGCTGTTCAACGAAGGCTTGAACCCCCTGGAAACAGCACCCTGGCCCGACAACGTCCCGTTGCACCTTGCCGCCACCGGCTTGCAGATCGGCTGGTGGCTGTTCGGCGCGCGCACCCTGACGGTGCTGATCGGCGCGGTGATGATGCAGCGGGTCGGGCACACCGGGCGCCTGTTGCAGGATTTGCTCGGCGCGGTGATCTTCCTGATTGCGGTCATTGCCGCCCTGGCGTACGTGCTCGATCTGCCGGTCAAGGGCGTGCTGGCGACCTCCGGCGCACTGGCGATCATCGTCGGCCTGGCGTTGCAAAGCACCCTCAGTGACGTGTTCTCCGGGATCGTCCTCAACACCACCAAACCCTATCAACTGGATGACTGGATCTCCATCGACGGCACCGAAGGCCGGGTGATCGACATCGACTGGCGCGCCACGCGCCTGCAAACGTCCCAGGGCAGCATGGCGGTGATTCCCAACTCGCTGGCGGCCAAGGCCAAAATCATCAACTTCAGTCGGCCCAGCGATATTTTCGGTGTCTCGATCAGCCTGCAAGTGAGTCCGCACGCTCGCCCGCAAACGGTAATCGACGCGCTGGAGCGGGCGATGCAAGGTTGCCGCTACCTGTTGAACAAACCGGCGCCATGCGTCGCGCTCAAAGGCTCCAGCGCCGCCGGCGTGGAATATGAAATCAGCGGCTTCGTGGTCTCCATGGACCAGAAACGCATGGTGCGCAATCTGCTGTTCGACCTGGCGTACCGGCACTTGCAGGCTAGCGGTGTCACCCAGTTGTCGAGCGTAGAACCCAACACGCCTGCCGGCCTGTCCCGGCCACGGGCATTGCTGGACGCCTCGAACATTTTCTCGACCCTGCGCCAGGAAGAGAAAGAAACCTTCAGCCAGAACATGACCCTGCAAACCTTCCGCGCGGGCGAGATGATCTTGCCGGCGGGAGAGATCAGCGATCACCTGTTCATCATCGAATCCGGTGTGGTATCGGTGGAACTGAGCCGTGGCGGGGTCAAGTTCGAATCCGGACGCATGGGGCCGGGCGAGGTGATCGGCGAGGGCGGGATATTGTCCGATACAGCGCTGCCAGCGGACTTCAGCGCCAAGACGTTCTGCAGCTTGTACCGGATCGAGAAGGAATACCTCAAACCGTGCCTGGATGCGCGGCATGACATCAGCGAAGCGATGAAGGCGTTGCTGGATTTCCGCTTGAACAAGGCGCAGACCTTGACTCAGGAAGTGCCGAAGGTGGTGGAGAAGAGGGGGTTTTTGCAGTGGTTGCGTAAGCGGGCTTAGCGTTCGGTGGTGAATGGCCGCCGCGCGGTTCGCGGGCAAGCCTCGCTCCTACAGGGGTTGTGCAGACCTTGTAGGAGCGAGGCTTGCCCGCGAACCGCGCAGCGGCCATGCTTCCACAATCAGAAATCCACAGTCGCCGAAACCTTCAACGTCCGCGGCGTACCCTGTGTCAAATATCCCCCATTCGCCGACGCCCAATAAGCTGGTTCGCCACATTCTCCAGATTGGCGCGCAAGGTGATTTCCTTCTCATCCAGCTTGAAGGCATACCGCGAACCCACATCAAACCGGTTCCAGGCCGGAATGCTTTGGGTGTTGGCGCTGCTGAGCAGGTTTGATCACCAGCCCGTAGACCGGCGTGGTAATCGACTCTTCATAACTGGAGATGCGCAATTCTCAAGTAACACTTTCTTTTGGGGCGCCCGCCAATGGCCTTCTCGACTTCTGAAATATTGGCTATTTGTGCAATGGGTCAGCGGGACTAACGTATCCCCCCACACCCACTTGCACTGGAACCCACGATGAAACCTCGTCTCGATTTCTACACCGCATCCCCTGACGCACTCAAAGCGATGATCGCGCTGGAAACCGCTGTGTCGAAGTTGCCGCTGGAAAAAAATCTGATCGAACTGGTCAAACTGCGCACTTCGCAAATCAACGGCTGCGCTTTCTGCCTCGATATGCACAGCGCCGATGCCCTCAAGAGCGGTGAAGACCCGCGCCGTCTGCATACGCTGTCGGCCTGGCGTGAAACGCCGTTCTTCACCCCGCGTGAACGTGCGGCGCTGACGTGGACTGAGTCCTTGACGCTGCTGAGCCAGACGCATGCGCCGGATGCGGATTACGAACTGGCATTGTCCGAGTTCAGCCCAAAGGAATTGGTCGACCTGACCGTGGCCATTACCACCATCAACGCCTGGAATCGCCTGGCAGTTGGCTTCCGTAAAATGCCGCAAGCCTGATCAATGAGCGTCTGCTGACGGCGCGGCCGGTGGTTGCACCTTGCGCATCAAGGGCACCATCGCCGTGGCGATGACGAAGCACACCCCGATCATCAAAAACGCGTCGCCATAGGTTTGCGTCTGGGCTTCGCGGTAGGTCAGCAGCCATAGCTGATGCAGGCTGGCAGTGACGCCGGCATCGCCGCTCTGGCCAAGGGCGGCGAAGTTGTGGCCGACCTGGGACAGCCACTGATTGAGTGCTTCGTTGGTGCTGTTGAGGTTTTCCGCCAACCGTGTGAAGTGCAGGTTGGTGCGGTCGTTGAGGATGGTCGCGCACGCGGCGATGCCGATGGCTCCTCCCAGGTTTCGCATCAAGTTGAACAACCCCGACGCATGTTTGAGCCGTGCTGGCGCCAGCCCGCCGAGGGTCAGGGTCACCGCTGGCGGCACCGCCAATTGCTGGGCAATCCCGCGCAAGGCTTGCGGCAACATCAATTCTTTAGCGCCCCAGTCATGGGTGATCGGGCTGAAATCCCACATCGACAGCGCGAACAGCCCAAGGCCGGTCATCATGATCCAGCGCAGATCGACGCGGTTGGCCAGAAAGGCGTACAGCGGAATCGCCATGATCTGGAACACCCCGGTGGAAAAAACCGCCAGACCAATGTCCAGCGCACCGTAGCCGCGCACCCGGCCGAGAAACAGCGGCGTCAGGTAAATGGTGGCGAACAGGCCAATCCCGGTGACAAACGAAAAGAAGCAGCCGAGGGCGAAGTTGCGGTCTTTCAAGGCGCGTAAATCAACGATCGGGTTGGCCACGTGCAAGGTCCGGCCGATGAAGGCGAGACCGGCCAGGCCGCTGATCCACGCGGTGGTCAGGATCGTGCTGTCGCTGAACCAGTTCCAGCGCGGGCCTTCTTCGAGGGTGTATTCCAGGCAGCCAAGAAACAGCGCCATGAACACCATGCTCAGGTAATCGGCGCCCTTGAGCAGCGAGAGTTCCGGTTGGTCGATCTTCACCAGCATCGGCACCGCCACGGCGACAAAAATGCCCGGCACCAGGTTGATGTAGAACAGCCAGTGCCAGGACGACACATCGGTGATCCAGCCACCGATCACCGGTCCCAGGGTGGGCGCCAATGAAGCCACGGCACCGATGGTCGCGGCGGCAATCACTCGTTGCTTGCCGGTGAAGAAAAAGAACGCCGTGGTGAACACCAGCGGAATCATCGAACCGCCAAGAAACCCTTGCAGGGCGCGGAAGGCGATCATGCTCTGAATGTTCCAGGCCGCGCCGCACAGCAGGCTGGCCAGGGTAAATCCTACGGCTGAAGCGCAGAACAGCCAGCGCGTCGAGAACACCCGGGACAGCCAACCGGACAGCGGAATCACGATGATTTCGGCGATCAGGTAACTGGTCTGCACCCACGCGGTTTCGTCGGTACCGGCCGAGAGCCCGCCGCCGATATCACGCAAAGACGCTGAGACGATCTGGATATCCAGCAGCGCAATGAACATGCCGATGCACATGCTGGCGAAGGCAAAGACCTTGGTCGCCGTCGCCATGCTCGCGGCATTGAACGGTTGCGCGGGGGCGGCGAGGGTGCGGCTCATGGCGCGCTGGCCACGGCTGCGGTTTCAGGCTCCTTGCGCGTGTCGACTTCTGCCGTGACCGACAAGCCCGGACGCAGATGGCCGAGTACGCCGTCTGCCGGGTCGAGCAGGATCCGCACCGGCACGCGCTGGACGATTTTGGTGAAGTTGCCGGTGGCGTTTTCCGGTGGCAGCACGCTGAACTGCGAACCACTGGCCGGAGCGAGGCTGTCCAGATGACCGTGAAATTCCTGCCCCGAAAGTACGTCGGCATGAATGATGACCCGTTGACCGGGGATCATGCGCGACAGTTGATCTTCCTTGAAATTGGCATCGACCCACAGACCGCTGGCCGGCACCACCGATAGCAGTTGCGAACCGGCCTGGGCATAAGCGCCGACCCGCGCCCGGCGATTACCGATCACGCCGTCTACCGGAGCCTTGAGTTCGGTGTAGGCCACATTCAATTGCGCCAGATCCCGTTCGGCCTTGGCCTGCATTAACGCGGCGCGGGCTTGCTGTTTCTGGGTCGCGATCACGTTCAATTGCCGTTGCGCCGCCAGCAGTTCAGCCTGGGCGCGGGCACCTTGGGCTTGCGCCGTCTTGAACGTGGCGTCGACGCGTTGGGCACTTTCCACCGAGACGGCATTGGTGCTGACCAGGCGTTTGTAGCGGGCATTGTCGTCCCGTGAACGAGTGGTTTCGGCGTTGGTGGCATCGATGCCGGCGCGGGCCTGGCCGATCACGGCGTGTTGCAGCTGTTCGGTGGCGTCGAGGTTGGCGAGCAACGCTTCTTCAGCTGCAACCGCGCCTTCAGCCTTGGCCAGGTGGGCGCGGTAATCGCGGGAATCGAGACGAATCAGCACATCCCCGGCCTTGACCTTCTGATTGTCGGTGACCAACACGTCTTCGATATAACCCGCCACCTTCGGCCCGATGACCGTCACATCGCCGCCGATGTAGGCGTCGTCGGTTTCTTCGATGAAGCGGCCAGCGGTCCACCAGTGAGCGGCATAAAAGCCGGCAAACACCAGCGCGGCAAGGGCCGCTGTCAGCAGGATCAACCGTTTGAGCAGGGGAGGCTTGGGTGTCACCGGGACAGCAAGGTCTTGTTCAAGGCTGGGCATGCTGGTCATGGAAATTACCTGTGGAAAGCGGGTCTTTATTACGCATGTAATATGACGCAGGTAATATATTGTGGCAAATGATTTCTGCTGCCGGTCGTCAAGTGTCTGGTCGCAAGCCTGGAAGAGGGCAAGGTAAAGGCCTCTTCCGGGTCCTGATGATCCCCGCCGTCTTCGGGGCTTTGCTGTTTGCGGGTTTGGCAGCTTTGCATGGGGCGATCTCCACAGTGACAGGCCGCACGGCACGGCGACGTGTTCTGGGCGTTAATCCAGGGCGCGGGGAGGGGGCGGGATTGATCAATTGCGACCCGTTACGCGAGAAAATCATCAACCCCGTACCCCTGTAGGAGCTGGCGCAGGCTGCGCCAGCTCCTACAAGGAAGGGCGGGGGTTAGAAGTCGTATTTGAAACTGGTCATCAGGTTACGCGGGGCGCCGTAGTTGCCGGTGTAGCCGGCGAAGTTGTAGTACTCGCGGTCGAAGACGTTGTTCAGGTTGACCGAGGCGCTGAGGTTTTTGCTGATGTCATAGCGGGCCAGCAGATTGGTAATCGCATAACTGCCTTGGGTAAACGTGTGCAAGTCGCTGCCGACTTTGCTTTGCCAGTTGACGCCGCCACCCAGGGTCAACTTGTCGAGTTCGCCGCCCAGTCGGTAAGTGGTGAAGGTCTTGAGGCTGTGACGGGGCAGGGTTGTGTTAATGCGCTGGTCGTCGGCATCGGTGGTGACTGTGTAGGCGTAGCCTGCGCCGATCTGCCAGCCTTGGGCCAGTTCGCCGTCCAGTTGCATCTCCACGCCTTTGGAGGTGGTGTCCTGCTCGGACTTGTAGACGTTGCTGCCCGGGGCCTCGGCCTGCCACACCGCCAGGTTGTCCTGTTCGAGTTTGAACAGTGCCAGGCTGGAATTGAGCATTCCATCGTAGTGACTGCCCTTGATGCCGACTTCGTAGCCTTTGCCTTCCATCGGGTCCAGCGGTTTGTTGTTTTCGTCACGCACCCACGAGGCTTGGGGATTGAAGATGCTGGTGTAGCTGGCGTACAGCGACCAGACGTCGGTCAGGTCGTAGACCACGCCGGTGTAGGGGATGAACACGCCGGTTTCCCTGGAGTGGGTTTCGGTGTCATCGCCCGCATAAGGCCGGTCTTCGGTATCGCGTTTCCAGTCCACGACACGGCCACCCAGTATCAGGCTCAAATCGTCGGACAGGTGGAAGCGCCCGGTAAGGTAGGCGGCATATTGGGTTTCATCGATCGACGTTTTGCCGGTGACCGGAAAGTCCGGTTTCGGGTTATTGCCGTCATAGTCGAACAGGTTGTCGATGGCGCCCTCGGCAGACCCCGAATAGTCGTACAGCCAGCCGCCGTAACTCGGGACGCTTTCGTTGTACTTGGACAGCGTCAGGCCACCGATCAACTCATGCTCGCGACCGAACAGGTTCAGCGGCCCGGTCAGGTATACGTCGAGATTGTCCTGGCGCGGTGTACCGGTGAACTTGACCGGCAACAGATTGGTGCCGCTGCCATCGGTTTGCAGGGTGCCATTGAGGTAGGTGAAGACCTCGTCGAATTTGTTTTCGGTGTGAGTGAACTCGATTTTTCCACTCCAGCCGTTACCCATTTGCTGTTCGATGGACGTGAAGTAACTGGACTGCTCATGGTCATTGTGGGACCAGTCCGGGGAGCCGTTGGTCGAGCGACTCAGGTTTGTCCGGTCGCCATTCGGGAAACGCGTCGGCAAGCCCGAGCGCAAGGGCGATTCGACATCGGTGCGCAGGTAACTGAAGCCCATGGTCAGCAGGGTGTCTTCGCTCAGGTCAAACTCGGTGATGCCGTAGAACAACTGCGAATCTTGCTTGAAACGGTCGATCCAGGCGCCGCCGGTTTTGTAATCCGCCACCAGGCGCCCACGAATGTTGCCGCTTTCCGTCAACGGGCCGGAGACGTCGAAACCCGTGCCATAACGATCCCAGTTGCCCGCCTCACCGGTCACGCTGGCCCGAGCCTGCGCGGTCGGGCGCTTGCGGATCAGGTTGATGGTGGCGGCAGGGTTGCCCAGACCGCTGATCAGCCCCGTGGCCCCGCGGACGACTTCCACACGGTCGTACTGGGCCATGCTCTGGGCGTAGTTATCCATGCGCGTAACGGTCGGCACGCCGTCGATTTCGAAGTTCTGGATCTCGAAACCACGGGACCAGAAACTGTCGCTTTCCGCGCCCAGACCGTCGCGCAGCACAATGATCCCGGGTGTCGCATCCAAGGTATCGCTCAGGGTGGTCAGGCGTTGGTCATCGAGCCGCTGGCGGGTCATCACCGTCAGCGATTGCGGCGTTTCGCGAGGCGTCAGGTTCAGGCGCGTCGAGCTGCTGGACGATAGCGTGGTGTAGGAGCCGGTGTCTTCTGTGGTTGAGCCGGGCGCCTTGCCCGAAATGCTCAGCGCGTCCAGCTGCAAGGCGTCGGTGCTCAAACGGCGGGCAATCTGGTACGAGCCATTGGTGCCGCGCAACGCTTCAAGGTCGGTGCCGGCCAACAGCGTCGCGAGCCCGCTCTCGATCTCGAAACGACCGTTCAAACCGCGGGTGTTCCGGCCTTCGGTCAATTGCGCCGGGTAACTGATGAGCAGGTGGGCCGTTTCACCAAATTGCGCGAGGGCATTGCTTAACGGTCCGGCCGGGATAGCGAAGTCAGCGTGCGATTGCTCCGCCTGGAGGTAACTCGAAGCCAGCAAGCACGGACCGGCAACGCTCATGCACGCCATGCCCCGCAGGACGGCGGCGGCGAGTTGATGCTTGATCAGGCGCGGGCGCCGTTGGCGTATTTGTTGCGAGTGCGGCATGTGTCATTCCCCAATGAAAGTGATCTTTGGGGATACAAGTCTCGCGAGAAACGAAAACGGCTCACCCGAACGGAAAAAAGATTCAGCTGTGGACGCGTTTCGACTTCAGCGTCACCCAGTAGCGCGTCATGTGGTGCACGTCGAGATTGAAGGTATCGCTCACGGCCGCGAGTACCCGGTCAGTGTCATCCAGTGGAAAGGTGCCGGAAACCTTCAGGTCGGCAAGGCCCGGATCGCAACCCAGATGCCCGCGACGGTAGCGCGCCAGTTCGGCCAGAAAATCCGCCAGACGCTGGCCTTGGGCGATGATCATGCCGTGGCTCCAGGCCTGTTCGGTGCTGAGGCGGGGCCGCTGCGACAGCAACTGGCGGTGATCGAAACTGACCACTTGGTCTTGCGCCACAGTGGCAAAACCGTCCCGTTGATCCAACGGATAAATGCCGATGGCCCCGGCAAGGCTACTGGCCTGGGTAAAGCCCTGACGCTGACGCACGGCAACACGTTGGCCCAGCAGTTGAATCCGGCCTTGCGCAGTGTGTATCCACAGTGGCCGGCCAGGCGGTGCGTCCACGAGAATCTCGCCACGCAGCAGGTGAATCAATCGTGCCTGCTGATCGAAACGCACGTCGATGGCGCTGTCGGTATTGAGTTGCACGTGCACCTGTTCGGCCAACTGCACACCGCGGCGCTCGCCGACGGCGCTGCTGAAGTCGCTGGTCCAGTCTTGCACCAGCGCAGTGTCTTTGGCGGTCCAGGCCGAACCTGCGGCGGCCAACAGTATGGCGAGGTTTTTCAGCGTGCTGCGGCGCGAGAGCATTGGCGACAGCACGGCACTGGCGAGCGCTTGCTGGCCGGGTGAACGCAGAGTGTTCATGCGCGAAGAAAAGGCTTGCGCCCGTTGCCAGGCCATTTCGTGCAGCGCGTCGGCTTGTCGCCACTTCAGCCAATCAGCACGGGTTTGCGCGTCGACGTCCGGCTCTTGCAGCTCCAGTAGCCAATGCATGGCCTGTTCGGCCACGGGCAGAGGAATCGGAGCCTGGTTCACCGAGCCTGCCTGCGACTTCATCAAGCCAGACTGCCATCAAGCACGATGCAATGGGCACCGGCCTTTACGATGTAGCGTTTTACGGTGGCAATCGAGACCTGCAGCCGTTTTGCGATCTCGCCGTGACTCAGGCCGTCGAGCTGCGACCACAAAAAAGCCCTGCGCACGGGCAGTTCAAGACGCTCCAGCACCGCGTTCAGTTCCAACAGGGTCTCCAGCATGATTGCCTGGGTCTCAAGGTCCGGCACGACGGCTTCCGGCAGTGTCGCCAGGGCTTGCAAATAAGCCTTTTCAAGCTTCTGCCGTCGGTAATGGTTGGACAATACACTCTGCGCGACCGTTGCCAGAAAGCTGCGCGGTGCATGCAACTCAATCAACTCGGCCTTGGCCAGCAACCGGACGAAGACATCCTGTGCCAGATCTGCCGCGCTATGGGAGCAACCGAGGCGGCACCGCAGCCAGCGTTGCAGCCAGGAATGCTGCTCGCGGTAAAGGGTTGCGAGACCGTGGTGGCTTGCTGAAGGGGTCGAAGGCATTGGGTTCGCACAAAATGAAAAGGCTATAAATGATAATGATTATCATATTTGGCGATGTGTTGACTGGCAAGCGTTGTGGACAATCCCTCGGGAATCCAGCAGAGAAATGACACAAACAGGAATCGGAGACGGTCATTTCGCAAACTTCCCACACCCAGAATGTGAGCTTCCCGGTAGACCCTGTAGCAGCTGGCGAAGCCTGCGTTCGGCTGCGCAGCAGTCGTAAGACCGGAGTGCGAGGTCTTCCTGAAACACCGCGTAGTCTGATTTCACGACTGCTTCGCAGCCGAACGCAGGCTTCGCCAGCTGCTACAAGGGAACGCGACAACCCAGGCCACACACCCATTCGGGGTATGGCGCCACTCGCCAAACCACCCAATAGTAGGCCCATCCGCTCATCCAGAGCCGAACTCGCTTGATAAGGTGAATTTGCTATGCGCAAGGCCCTCACGGTGATTTCCAGCCTGTTTTTCGTTCCTTTTCTAACCCACGTCCAGGCCGCTGAGGTGGACGACAGCCATACGCTGCGGCTCTATAACTGGGCGGATTACATCGGGGAAAAAACCCTGGCTGATTTCGAAAAAGCCACGGGTATCAAAGTCATCTACGACACCTTCGATGCCTATGAAACCGTCCAGGCCAAGTTGCTCACCGGGCACTCCGGTTATGACCTGGTGGTACTCAACGCATCCCTCGCTCCGCCGCTGATCAAGGCCAACGTGTTCCAGCCCCTGGATAAAAAACTGCTGCCGGGCTGGACCAACCTCGACCCGAAAGTCCTGCAGGACATGCAAGGCTTCGATGCCGGCACCGTGTACTCCGCGCCGTATACCTGGGGCAGTAACGGCATCACGTACAACGTCGACAAGATCAAGGAGCGCATGCCGGATGCGCCGATCGGTTCATTGGCGATGATCTTCGATCCGAAAATCGTTTCGCGCTTCGCCGACTGCGGCGTGACCCTGGTCGATGCCCCCACGGAAGTCATCCCGCTGGCGCTCAAATACCTTGGTCGAGACCCGAGAAGTGCCGCGCCGGCAGACTTGAAAGCCGCGCAGGAGTTGCTGTTGTCCGTGCGGCCTTACATCCGAAAATTCGATTCGGTCAACTACCTGACCAGCCTGCCCAATGGCGATGTGTGCATGGCCATGACCTGGTCCGGCGATTATGCGACGGCCATGGCCCGTGCCGAAGAAGCCAAGTTGAAAATCAAACTGTCCTATTTCATCCCCTCGGAAGGCTCATTGATCTGGTTCGACAATATGTACATTCCAGCCGATGCCCCGCATGTCGCCAACGCGCACAAGTTTCTCGATTACCTGATGCAGCCGCAGGTGATGGCCGATGTGACGGATTACATCCACTACGCCAACAGTAACGCGGCAGCGACGCCGTTGCTGAGTGCCGATGTGCGCAACAACCCCGCCATTTATCCCGATGCAGAAACCCGTCAGCGCCTGTTTCCGCAAAAGACCCAGGACGCGAAAGACATGCGCGCGATGACTCGTGTCTGGAGCACGGTGAAAAGCGGGATCTGATCGTTCAACTATTCGGTTTGAGGTTTTCATATGGCTACGCCAACCAGAAAAGTAGTGTCCGCCGTTGATGAGTCGCACTTGGTCAAGGCTGACAAGGCTCACTACATGCACGGCTATCACATGTTCGACGAACACAGCGAACAGGGTTCCCTGAACATTGTTGCGGGTGAGGGCGCCTATATTTACGACACCCAGGGCAACCGTTTTCTGGACGCCGTCGGTGGCATGTGGTGCACGAACATTGGGCTGGGTCGTGAAGAAATGGCGTTGGCGATTGCCGACCAGGTGCGGCAACTGGCGTACTCGAACCCGTTCTCCGACATGTCCAACAACGTCGCCATCCAGTTGTGCGAGAAGCTCGCCAGCCTGGCGCCGGGGGATCTCGATCATGTGTTCCTGACCACCGGTGGCTCCACCGCCGTGGACACGGCGTACCGGTTGATTCAGTACTACCAGAACTGCCGCGGCAAACCGGACAAGAAGCACGTCATCGCACGCTTCAATGCCTATCACGGCTCGACCACGCTGACGATGTCGATCGGCAACAAGGCGGCCGACCGCGTGCCGGAGTTCGATTACGCCAATGACCTCATTCACCACGTGTCCAACCCGAACCCCTACCGCGCTCCGGCCGGCATGGACGAAGCGCAGTTCCTCGAGTTTCTGGTGCAGGAGTTCGAGGACAAGATCCTGTCCATCGGCGCGGACAAGGTCGCGGGCTTTTTTGCCGAGCCGGTCATGGGCTCCGGTGGCGTGATCATACCGCCCAAGGGCTATCTGAAACGCATGTGGGAGGTCTGCCAGCGCTACGACATTCTGTTCGTCGCCGATGAAGTGGTGACGTCCTTCGGCCGCCTTGGCAAGTTTTTCGCGTCCTATGAAGTGTTCGACGTGCAGCCCGACATCATCACCACGGCAAAAGGACTGACGTCCGCTTATCTGCCGTTGGGTGCCTGCATCTTTTCCGACCGTATCTGGAAAGTGATCGCCGAGCCGGGCAAGGGCCGCTGCTTTACCCACGGTTTCACCTACAGCGGTCATCCGGTGTGCTGCACCGCAGCGCTGAAGAACATCGAAATCATCGAGCGGGAAAACCTGCTGGAGCATGTCGATGTGGTTGGCGCCTATCTCGAAGAACGCTTGGCGACACTCAGCGATTTGCCGCTGGTGGGCGATGTGCGCTGCCAGAAGTTCATGGCGTGCGTCGAGTTCGTGGCCGACAAGCGCACCAAGGCGCTGTTTGCCGACGAGGTCAACATTGGCGAGCGGATTCATTCCCGTGCGCAGGCCCGAGGGCTGCTGGTGCGGCCGATCATGCACCTTAACGTGATGTCGCCGCCGCTGATTCTGACGTGCGCCCAGGTGGATGAAATCGTCGAGACCTTGCGGGTGTGCATTCTTGAGGTGGCGGCCGAGCTTGAGCAGAGCGGTCAGTATTTCGGCCAATGAGTTCGATCACCGGGCACTTACGAGGTATCGGTTCTCCCGCTAGACTGCGGGGCATGAGCAAACCAAACGACGACACATTGATTGCCTTGCCCTTCGGCGCATTGCACAAATGGCACGGTGACCTGCGCGAGGCATTCGCCCACATCGATGAACCCGACGCGCTGCGCTATCTGGCGTCGGCGTTCGGACATCTGGTGTCGATCGAATCGGTGATGATCAGCCTGGAACACAAGGACCGTGCGCCACAGTTGCTGTATCAGCAGGGCATTGCGGAGCAGTATCGGGTGTCGTTGCTCGAACGCTATTTTTCCGGGGGCTATCTGCTCGACCCGTTTTGCCTGGCGGTGGAGCAGGGATTGGCGCAAGGGTTTTACCACCTGGAGGAAATTGCCCCGGACAACTTCTTCGACAGTGAGTACTACAAGACTTACTACTTGAAGGCGGGCAGTTCGGAGGACAGTTTTTACCTGGTGAATACCGGCAATGAGACGCAGATTTCCGTGAGCCTGTTTCAAGGCTTCGGCGGTGAGAGCCTGCGGGTCGAACAACTGAACCTGTTGCGGGCCGTTGAACCGCTGGTGCGGGAGTTCATTGCCGAATTTGGCCAGCGTGGCTTGCAGCATCGTGCGGTGATCCAGAGCGATCACGAAGCGGGTGGGCGTGACGATCTCAAGCAACGAGTGCAGTCGGCTTTCGAGCATTTTGGCAGCGACTTGCTGACCGAGCGCGAGCGCCAAGTGGCGCACATGGTGCTGCGCGGGCACTCGGTAAAATCCACGGCCAGCCAGTTGAGCATCTCGCCGGAGACAGTGCGCATGCACCGCAAGAACCTGTATTTGAAACTGAACGTCGGTTCGCAAGCGGAATTGTTTGCGTTGTTTATCGAGTGGTTGCGCAGGCATTGAGGTGGGTGATTGTCTGTGGTCTTGCGGGTAACAGAGATCAAATGTGGGGAGCGGGCTTGCTCGCTCCCACATTGGTTTTTGGTAGACCTCAAGATCAGTGGTCAGCCAGGTGGTTCGTGATCAATCCTCGCGTTTAACCACGAGGGTCAAAATGTCGTAACTGGCGACCAGTTCGCCCAACTGATTAGTGACTTCCACATCCCACGCCACCACACCCTGCGCAATCCCTTGCGGGCTCTTTTTGCCCTGGTCGATTTTGCGTTTGCAGGTCAGGCGTGCCTGGATGGTGTCGCCGATGCCCACCGGGTTGATGAAGCGCAAGGTGTCGAGGCCGTAGTTGGCCAGGACCGGGCCGGGCGCCGGGGACACGAACAGGCCGGCTGCGGCCGACAGCACGAAGTAGCCGTGGGCGATGCGTTTGCCGAATTGCGATTCCTTGGCGGCGATGTCGTCGAAGTGCATGTAGAAGTGGTCGCCGGACAGGCAACCGAAGTTCACCAGATCGGCCTCGGTCACGGTGCGACGGTGGGTCAGCAGCGATTCGCCGATCTGCAAATCCTGGAAGAAGCGGCGGAACGGGTGCACTTCGGTTTCGATGACCTTGGCGCCACGCACGTATTCGCCGGTGACGGCGGCGAGCATGGTCGGCGAGCCTTGCACCGCGGCGCGTTGCAGGTAGTGTTTCACCGCGCGCAAGCCGCCGAGTTCTTCACCGCCACCGGCACGACCCGGGCCGCCGTGTTTGAGTTGTGGCAGGGGCGAGCCGTGGCCGGTGGATTCGGCGGCGGATTCACGATCCAGCACCAGCAAGCGTCCGTGCCAGGCCGCGGCGACCGGTATGGCCTTGGCGGCGATTTGTGGGTCCTTGGTGATCAGACTGGCCACCAGGCTGCCCTTGCCGCGAGCGGCCAGAACCAGTGCTTCGTCCAGGTCGTCGTAAGCCATCAAGGTGCTGACCGGGCCAAACGCTTCGATGTCGTGAGCGCCACCTTCGGCGTGCGGGTCGCGAGCCTGCAACAGGGTCGGCGCAAAGAACGCGCCTTGGTTGACGTTTTCACCGCGCGGTTCGAAACCGTCGCGGGCGCCGAACAACATATCGCTGCTCTGCAACAGGCTTTCCAGGCGTTCGGCGACGTCTGTTTGCTGATCGTGGGAGGCCAGCGGGCCCATGCGCACGCCTTCCACCGACGGGTCACCGACCACGACTTTTTTCAGTCGATCGCGCAAGCGAGTGGCGACCGCATCAATGTGTTTGGCCGGGACAATGGCGCGGCGGATGGCGGTGCATTTCTGCCCGGCCTTGGTGGTCATCTCGCGCGCGACTTCCTTGATGAACAGCTCGAACTCTTCGTCGTCCGGGGTCACGTCCGGGGCGAGGATTGCGCAGTTCAGCGAGTCGGCTTCGGCGTTGAACGGCACCGAGTTGCGGATCAGGTTCGGGTTGACCCGCAGCTTGGCGGCGGTGTCGGCGGAACCGGTGAAAGTCACCACGTCCTGGCCTTGCAGGCGATCGAGCAAGTCACCCGTGCTGCCGATGATCAACTGCAGGCTGCCTGCCGGAAGCAAACCGGACTCGTCCATCAGCCGCACCACGGCTTCGGTCAGGTAACTGGTGGCGCTGGCGGGTTTGACGATGCACGGCATGCCGGCGAGAAAGCTCGGGGCGAATTTTTCCAGCATGCCCCAGATCGGGAAGTTGAACGCGTTGATGTGCACGGCCAGGCCGCCGCGTGGCACCAGAATGTGCGTGCCGGCGAAGGTGCCGAGTTTGCTCAGTTGCATCGCCGGGCCTTCGTGGACGATGTTGCCCGATGGCAATTCCCGCGAGCCGAGGCTGGCGTAGGTGAACAGCGTGCTGTTGCCGCCTTCGATGTCGATCCAGCTGTCGGCGCGGGTGGCGCCGCTGTGGTGGGAGATCGCGTACAGCTGTTCTTTGCGTTCGCTCAGGTACAAGGCCAAGGCCTTGAGACGCTGCGCCCGTTGCTGGAAGTCCAGCGCCATCAGCCCGCTGACGCCCTGGCGGCGACCGTGCTCGATGGCTTCGGCAAAGTCCGGGCGTTCTTCATGGGTGCGCGCAATCTCATGGCCGTCGATGGCGCTGCGCAGCACCTGGGCACCGTGTTGACCGATCCAGCGACCGGCGATGAAACTTTGCAGGGTAGGGGCGTGAGGCATCACGATTCCTCCAATTTATGAAAAGTGTTGGCGCGACCGTGACCGCGCCATTAAGGGATTACCAAAGCGCCAGGGTGTAACCGACAATCAGCCGGTTCTCGTCGAGGTCGGTGGTCAAGCCATTGCCGGAACGGAAGGTCACGTTGCGCCAGCGCAGGCTGACGTCCTTGAACACGCCGCTCTGGATCACGTAACTGATGTCGGTGTCGCGTTCCCGCTCGCGGCCGTTGTCGACGCTGCCGGCCTTGACGTGGTTGCCGTCGGTGTAACGGGTCATGAAGGTCAGGCCGGGGATGCCTTGCGCCGCGAAGTCGTAGTCGTAACGCAGTTGCCAGGAGTCCTCGTCGGCGCGGGTATAGGTGTTGAAGGTCACCAGGTTGACCACGTACGGATCGCCGCCGTTGAGGAACGGAAAGGCGCTGTCGCCGGACAACTGCTGGTACGTGGCACTGACCTTGTGGGCACCGTGGGACACGCTGAACATACTGTTGAAGTTGCGGTTGTCGATGCGCCCGGCCCGCTCGGCGCCATCGCCCCGACTGTCGAAATAGCGAATGTCGCTGCGCAGGTTGAACCCGTTGCCCAGCGGCTGGGTATGCACCAGCCCGACGAATTGCTGGCGATAGATCTGATCGAGCTTGCCGTAGTAGTAGCTCAGGTTCAGTTGCGGGCTGAAGGTGTAGCTGCCGCCGGCGAAGTCGAAGTGATCGCTGCTGGCGGCGCCGAAGCCGATGTCATCGTTGCTGGACGAGTCCCGCAGGTTGGCCTTGGTCAGGCGCCCGGCATTGACCGTCAGGCCAGTGATTTCCTGACTGGTGAGCAAGCCGCCCTCAAAAGTGGAACTCAGCAGGCGGGTGTCGTTGTAGGTCGCTACCGGCAACAACGGTTGCAGGGTGCCGAGTTTCAACACGCTTTTGGACACCCGCAGCTTGCCGGTCAGCCCCAATTCGCTGAACTCGTCCGCCGGTTCATGGCTGTTCGGGCCAAAGGGCAACAGCCCGGTGCCACGGCGATCCGCGCTGGAATCGAGTTTCAATCCCAGCTCGCCCAGCGCATCGAGACCGAAGCCGAAGGTGCCGTCGGTGAACCCCGACTCGATGCGCGCGGTGAAGCCCTGCGCCCATTCCTCGGCCTTGGATTGCGGCGCGTTGTCCTGACGGAAATCGCGATTGATATAGTGGTTGCGCATTTCAATACGGGCCTTGCTGTCGTCGATGAAGTCGGCCATGGCGCACGGTGCGACCATGGGCAGACTCAATGCGGCGGCTAACGAAAACAGTGATTCGTAAGGGGCGGTACGTGCGGGCTTCATTGTTTTTATTCCCTGCCTTGATCGTCGTGGTTTAGTGCTTGCTGGCGCCGGAGGCACCAATGCCGGTCATCGAACGGATGAACTGCGCCAGATAACGGCCACGCTCAAGGGCGGCACGGGGCGAGGTGTCGGTGACGGAAAACACCCAGGCGCTCAAGAAGGCCAGGCTCATGGAAAACAGCGCCGGGTTGGAGTAGGGGAACAGGGCTTTGTCGTGGTGCAGCACGTTGACCCACACCGCCGGGCTCAGCACCAGCAAGACAATCGCCGAGGTCAGCCCGGCCAGACTGCCGGTCACCGCGCCGCGAGTGGTCAGGCCTTTCCAGTACATCGAGAGGAACAGCACCGGGAAATTCACCGACGCGGCGATGGCCAGCACCAGCCCGGAGAGGAAGGCAATGTTCTGCGATTCGAACAACAGGCCGAGGATGATCGCCAGCACGCCGATGCACAGCGTGGCAATCCGCGAGACGCGAATTTCCTGCTGTTCGCTGGCCTGGCCCTTGCGCATCACGCAGGCATACAAATCGTGGGACACCGCCGACGCGCCGGACAACGCCAACCCGGCGACCACCGCCAGAATGGTCGCGAACGCCACCGCCGAGATGAAGCCGAGGAACAGGTTGCCACCGACGGCTTGCGCCAGGTGCACGGCGATCATGTTGCCGCCGCCGATGATCGCGCCGCTGGCATCGCGGAACGCGGGATCGGTGCCGACCATGACGATGGCGCCGAAGCCGACGATGATCAGCAGCAAGTAGAAATAGCCGATAAAACCGGTGGCGTAGAACACGCTTTTACGCGCTTCCTTGGCATCGCTGACGGTGAAGAAACGCATCAGGATATGCGGCAGGCCGGCGGTGCCGAACATCATGCCCAGCCCCAACGAGATCGCATCGATCGGGTTCGACAGCAAGCCGCCCGGCGCCATGATCGCGTTGCCCTTGGCGTGCACGGCGGTGGCGCCGGCGAACATGGCTTCAGTGCTGAAACCGAAATGCTTGAGCACCATGAACGCCATGAAGGTGGTGCCGAACAGCAGCATCACCGCTTTGATGATCTGCACCCAGGTGGTGGCGAGCATGCCGCCGAAGGTCACGTAGAACACCATCAACACGCCGACCAGCATCACCGCGTAGAGGTAATCGATGCCGAACAGCAACTCGATCAACTTGCCGGCACCGACCATCTGCGCCACCAGGTACATCAACGCGACGGTCAGGGTGCCGAAGGCCGAGGTCAGGCGCACCGGGGTTTGTTCCAGGCGATAGGACACCACGTCGGCGAAGGTGTATTTGCCGAGGTTGCGCAAGCGTTCGGCGATCAGGAACAGAATGATCGGCCAGCCTGCCAATACGCCCAGGGCGTAGAGCAAACCGTCATAACCATTGAGGAACATCATCGCCGAAATGCCCAGGAAGGACGCTGCGGAGATCATGTCACCGGCAATCGCCAGGCCGTTCTGGAACCCGGTCATGCCACCGCCTGCGGTGTAGAAATCACTGGCGGAACGGGTGCGCAACGCGGCCCAGCGGGTGACGCCGAGGGTGAACAGGACGAACACCAGGAACATGCCGATCGCGTTCCAGTTCAACGGGCGGGATGCGCCGTCGGCCGCAGCCGCAAAGTCAGCGACACAGGCCAGGGGCAGCAGGAAAAACGCTAGAAGCCGGCTCATTGGGCGCACTCCTGCTTCAGCTTTTCGTTGAGCGGGTCGATCACGTTGTTGGCGCGATAGACGTAGAAACCGGTCAGCGCGAACGCCAACACCACAATCACCACGCCGACCAGCATGCCCACGCTGGTCACGCCGCCACTCAGGGATTGGCCGAGGGTGCTGGGGGAGAACGCCACCAGCAGGACGAAGCCGAAATAGATCACCAGCATGATCAGCGACAGCGACCAGTACAGGTTCTGCTTGCGGCGAACCAACTGGATGAAGTCGGGGTGCTGGCGGATGAGTTCTACGTCTTTGGGGGTCATGGCGCGCTCTCGTTTTGTTGTTTTTGTTGTGGGTAAATCTGAAATGCGGTGTCCCCCCCTGTAGGAGCTGGCTTGCCAGCGAAGGCAGCCTGAAGATCGACGGAGATCTCACTGGCCTCTTCGCTGGCAAGCCAGCTCCTACAGGGGGGTGTGGTGCTTTAGAGCTGGTCGAAATCCAGTACGACTTTGTCGCTGATCGGGAATGCCTGGCACGACAGCACATAGCCGGCGGCCACTTCGTAATCTTCCAGGGCGTGGTTGCTGTCCATGTCCACTTCGCCTTCGATGACCTTGCATTTGCAGGTCGAGCACACGCCGGCCTTGCACGAATAAGGCAGTTCAGCGCCTTGCGCGTTACCCGCGTCGAGGATGCTTTGCGTGTTGCGCGGCAGGTCAAAGGCCAGGGCGCGGCCGTCGCTGATCACGGTGATCTGACTGACCGCCGCATCAACCTGGCGAGCGGCCTCGCGGGCTTGGCGTTTTTGCGGGCTGCCGGCAGCGGCAAACAGCTCGAAATGGATGCGTTCAGCCGGCATACCTTTGGCTTTCAGGCTGTCGCAAACGGTTTCGGTCATCTCCTGCGGGCCGCAGATGAACGCGGCGTCGAGGGCTTTGACGTCGAGCCAGCGGCTGAACAATTGCTCGCACTTCTCGGCGTTGATCCGGCCGTTGTACAGGTCGACATCCTGCTGCTCGCGGCTAAACACGAAGATCAGGTTCAAGCGCTGCAAGTAGCGGTTTTTCAGGTCTTCGAGTTGTTCGCGAAACAAGGCGCCGGAACTCGAGCGGTTGCCATACAGCAGCGTGACGCGGCTGTGCGGTTCGGTTTGCAGGGTGGTCTTGATGATCGACAGGATCGGCGTGATGCCACTGCCCGCCGCAACGGCCAGGTAGTTGCCATGGCGAGTCGGGTCCAGTTCGACATGAAAGTGCCCGGCTGGCGGCATCACTTCCAGGCTGTGCCCGGCCTTCAGCTGTTCGTTGGCAAACGCGGAAAAACGCCCGCCGGCCACGCGCTTGATGGCGATGCGCAGTTCACCGTCATTGACCCCGGTGCAGATCGAATACGAGCGGCGCACTTCTTCGCCATCCATCTGCGTGCGCATCACCAGGTGCTGGCCTTGAGTGAAGTGAAAACTGTCTTGCAGGTGCTGCGGAATATCGAAGGCGATGGACACCGCGTCACGGGTCTCGGGGCGCACGTCCTTGATGGTCAGGCTATGAAATTTACTCATTTTTGTTCTCCAGCTGGGACGGCCGATCGCCGCTCAGATGCACTTGAAATAGTCGAACGGTTCCCGGCAATCGCAGCAGCGGTACAACGCCTTGCAGGCGGTGGAGCCGAATTCGCTGAGCACTTCGGTGTGCGTGCTGCCGCATTGCGGGCAAGCAATCACCGGGCTTTCGCCAAGCAGGCTGCGTTTGCTGGAGCTGCCGTCGGGCGGTGCGATGCCGTAGGCGCGCAGGCGTTCGCGGCCCATGTCGGTGATCCAGTCGGTGGTCCAGGCCGGGGTCAATTTGCGCTCCAGTTGCGGCGCCCTGAACCCGGCGAGTTCCAGCGCGTCGCGGATATCGCTTTCGATCACTTCGGTGGCGGGGCAGCCGGAGTAGGTCGGCGTGACCACCACGTGCAAGTGCCCGGCCTGCCAGTCGAGATCGCGAACGATGCCGAGGTCGACCACGCTGACCACTGGCACTTCCGGGTCCATGACCCGCGCCAAGGTTGCCCACGCAGCGGCCAGGTCGGTCGGTTGTGCCGGCCGCGCGCCCTGGTCGCTGGCGATCAACTCACCAGGTCGCATCGGGGTACGCTCGGGGCAGGAACTGCATCTCGGCCAGCAAAATACCCAGGTGTTCGGTGTGCAGGCCCTTGCGAGCATTCAGGTAGAAATAGCTCGGCGCGGCGGGCACGGGCAGAGTGGCGCTGGCGAAAATCTCGCTGACCGTGGCTTGCCAGGCCGCAGCGACTTGCGCGGTGTCCGGGGTGATGCCGGCATTGCACAGACGTTGTTCGCTGTCGTCGGCGCTGGTCAATTCGACCGTGAAACGCCAGACCTCAGGGATGGCCGCGAGCATGCGTTTGTGGCTTTCCTCGGTGCCGTCACCCAGACGCTCGACCCACTCGCCGGAACGGCGCAGGTGATAGGTGACTTCCTTCACTGCTTTGGCGGCGATCCCGGCAATGCGCTCGTCGCTGGACTGACTCAGGCCACTGAGCACTTGCAGGTGCCAGGCGTCGTAGAGGAATTGCTTGAGAATGGTCACCGCGTAATCGCCGTTGGGTTGTTCCACCAGCAGCAGGTTGCGATAGGCGCGCTCATCACGGCGGAACGCCAGGTCATCGGCGTCGCGACCGTCGTCGAGCAATTCGGCGGCGTAGTCCAGCCAGTTGCGGGCCTGGCCGACGAGGTCGAGGCCGACGTTCATCAGCGCCAGTTCTTCTTCCAGCGCCGGGGCCTTGCCGCACCATTGGCACAGGCGCTGGCCCTGGATCAGGGCGCTGTCGCCGAGGCGCAGCAGGTATTCGATCAGATCAGTCTGGTTGTTCATGGTCGACCTCACATGTGCCCGACTTCGGCCGGCAGCTCGTAGAAGCTGGCGTGGCGGTAGACCTTGTCGTCCGCCGGGTCGAACAGCGGGTCTTTTTCATCCGGGGAGGAGGCGGTGATCAGCTTTGAGGGCACGACCCACAGGCTCACGCCTTCGCTGCGGCGGGTGTACAACTCGCGCGCATTCTCGATGGCCATGGTGGTGTCGGCGGCATGCACGCTGCCGACATGCTTGTGGTTGAGACCGTGCTTGCTGCGCACGAAGACTTCAAAAAGGGTCCATTCAGACATTGCGGTGACTCCACATCAGGTGGCCGATCAGGCGGCGTTTTTGTTCTGTTTTTTACGCGCGTGGGCGACCGCGGCTTCGCGGACCCAGGCACCGTCTTCAATGGCTTTGCGGCGGGTGGCCACACGTTCCTGGTTGCATGGACCGTTGCCCTTGAGCACTTCGTAGAATTCGCTCCACTGGATTTCGCCGAAGTCGTAGTGACCGCGCTCGGCGTTCCACTTCAGGTCCGGGTCGGGGCAGGTGCAGCCCAGCAATTCCAGCTGCGGGATGGTCTGGTCGATGAAGCGCTGGCGCAGTTCGTCATTGCTCTGGCGCTTGATTTTCCAGGCCATGGATTGGGCGCTGTTCGGCGAGTGTTCATCGCTCGGGCCGAACATCATCAGCGACGGCCACCACAGGCGGTTGATCGCGTCCTGGACCATGTCTTTCTGCGCCTGATTACCGTGACGCATCATGGTCAGGAGGATTTCGTAGCCCTGGCGCTGGTGGAAACTTTCTTCCTTGCAGATCCGCACCATGGCCCGGGAGTAGGGGCCATATGAGGTGCGCTGCAGCACCACCTGATTGACGATCGCCGCACCGTCCACCAGCCAGCCCACCGCGCCCATGTCGGCCCAGTTCAGCGTCGGGTAATTGAAAATGCTCGAGTACTTGGCCTTGCCGCTGTGCAGCTTGGCGATTTCTTCGTCGCGGTCGGCACCGAGGGTTTCCATGGCGCTGTACAGGTACAGGCCGTGGCCGGCTTCGTCCTGAATCTTGGCCATCAATTGCAGTTTGCGTTTGAGCGACGGCGCGCGGGTGACCCAGTTGCCTTCGGGCAGCATGCCGACGATTTCCGAGTGGGCGTGCTGGGAGATCTGGCGGATCAGGGTTTGACGATAGGCATCAGGCATCCAGTTTTTAGCTTCGATCTTGATTTCTGAATCGATTTTTTCCTGAAAGGCGCGTTCCTGCTCGGACATCTCCGAGAGGTCTTTGATGCGCTTTACGCCGGTTTCTACGAGCTGTGCGTACATTTGGGGTCTCCCGCCTTGAATCTTGTCGAGGGCATGGAGAACTTTATAAGCGATACAGAATTTAATATCAAACACAAAATGATGTGTCGTAATTGTTTTTTGTATCGCTTTGGGTGGGTGTGTATATCCGTTTTTTCGGTGATGGCGGATTTTGGTTCCGCCCTTACGGCGGGTTACTTGGAAAAGCGCCAAGTAACCAAGCGCTTGCGCCCCTGACGTACGGTGCCTCGCTTGGGCTCGGCATGCCCTCACTCCGGTCCTGCTCCGTGGGCCCGCCGCCATCGGCCATCCATGGCCGGGGGCGGCTAACCCGGCATCCATGCCGGTTTGCCCACTGCGCAGAACCTGCGTTCGGCCTTCCGACGGGGCAGATCAAGATCAAAAGCCAGGCAAAGCGAGGCGGCCTGCGGGCCAACCTGGCTTTATGACGCTGCGCGGGGCTTTGATCGTGACGCGCTGTCGACGTTGGGCCGGAGTCGTGCGCGGGTGTGACGCGGAGCGTCACGGGATGCATTCCCACGCGGAGCGTGGGGAACGATCAGGTTGAGGGGGGGCGCCGAGTAAGTCTGGTCGGCTGTCAGATTGCGGTAGGCAGAGAGAACTTGGTCGGCTGTCAGGATGTCTTCGCGAGCAGGCTCGCTCCCACAGGGGAACGCGTACTCCCCAATCAGGCCGGCCTGTAGGCCGCCGTGCTTTTGATCTTGATGCACCGCCGCCTCGAGAGGCCGAGTGGAGGTTCTGCGTAGTGGGCAAACCGGCATGGATGCCGGTTTAGCCGCCCCCGGCCATGGATGGCCGATGGCGGCGGGCCCACGGAGCAGGACCGGAGCGAGGGCATGCCGAGCCTTAGCGAGGCACCGAACGAAAGGGGCAAAAGCGCTTGGTTACTTGGCGCTTTTCCAAGTAACCCGCCGTAAGGGCGGAACCAAAAGCCGCCGTTACCGCAGAAATGGATATGTACACCTGAACGAGAATGGTCGGCTATAAGGCCGCTTTCGCAGGCAAGCTGAACTGGCCTAATGATTTTGGACACCTCAATCGGGCGCTATGATGGCGCCCAAATCTGAGGTGTTTGGATATGCGTAAATCTTATTCCAATGAGTTCAAACTCAAGGCTGCCAGCATGGTGCTGGACGAGGGGCAGTCCGTTCCCGAGGTCTGCACCAGTTTGGATATTGGCCCTACGGCCTTGCGCCGCTGGGTCGATCAGGTTCGTAAGGAACGCTTGGGTTCGACTCCGGTGGGAGCCAAGGCGATTACCGCGGATCAGCGAGAGATCCAGGAACTTAAAGCCTTGCTCAGGCAAAGAGACCGGGATATCGAAATCCTAAAAAAGGCCAGTGCTCTCCTGCTTTTGGACGCCAAAGATCACTCTCGTTGATCTGTGAGCTGGGCGAGCAGTACGGCGTTAACGATTGCTGTCGTGTCTTCGGAATAAACCGCAGTAGCTTTTACGCATGGCGTCAGCGCCAAGGCAAAGTGAGTCCTAAGCGAGAGAGGCTCAAGGCCATGCTGCTCAAACACCACAGGGCGTCGAGAGAGTCTGCGGGTGCTCGTACCTTGGCTAAACAGCTGCAAGCCGGCGGGTATGATGTCGGGCGATTCATGGCTCGCAGCCTGATGCGAGAAGCAGGCATTGTCAGCCGTCAACGCCGGCGCCATAAGTACAAGTCACCCGGCGTGGAAGCTTTGGTGGCACCGCATATGCTCAAACGCAAGTTTGATGTTACGGCGGTCAATCAGGTGTGGTGTGGGGACGTGACGTACATCAAAGTCGGCAAGCGCTGGCTGTATTTCGCGGCAGTTCTGGACTTGTTCGCTCGCCGGATCGTGGGCTGGTCATTTTCGATGATCTCCGATGCCACGCTGACCTGCGAAGCCCTGCGGATGGCGATTGAACTACGCGGTCGCCCAAAAGACGTACTGTTTCACTCCGACCAGGGTTGCCAGTACACCAGCCATAAATTTAGAAATGAACTGCTGGAACATGGACTCCGGCAGAGCATGAGCCGTAAAGGCGAATGCTGGGACAACGCTCCGATGGAGCGTTTCTTTGGAAGTTTGAAATCAGAGTGGGTGCCAGAAGCAGGCTACGGATCGGAACATGAGGCCCGAGCGGATGTGCAGCGCTATGTATCGCGCTACAACATCACCAGGCCGCATAGCTACAACGACTATCGGTCACCAGTCGCCAGGGAGAAGTTGGCGGCGTGAAACCTTAATCGGTGTCCAAGATTACTTGACCAGTTCAAGCCAGCTCCCACAGGCACCGCGCCTGCTTGAAAATGAAGTGGGCACCCAAACCAGTGAAAGCCCCCAAAAAAAACCCCGCAAAAGCGGGGCCAAAAAGGGTGCAGCAGTCATGCCTTCGGGCGCTTGTCCATCACGTGACAAGCCTTCCCCTCAGACCGCTTGATCGAATGCACAGGCTGCAAAACAATCCGCGAACTGATCCCGATATACGTCTTGATATGCCGACTCAACTCTGCACAAACCGCCTTCTGCTGATCATCCCCCAAATGCTGATGCTCAGCCTTCAACTCCACATGCACATCCACACTGTCCAGATTCCCGTTGCGATACAGATGAATCTCATAACACTCTGAAAGCTGTTTGATTTTCAGCACCTGCTCCTCAATCTGCGTCGGGAACACATTGACCCCACGAATGATCAGCATGTCATCGCTGCGCCCGGTGATTTTGTCGATCCGCCGCATCGGCCGCGCAGTCCCCGGCAACAAACGCGTCAGGTCACGAGTCCGATAGCGGATCATCGGCAACGCTTCTTTACTCAGAGAGGTAAACACCAACTCACCCATCTGCCCATCCGGCAACACTTCACCGGTGACCGGGTCAATGATTTCCGGATAGAAGTGGTCCTCCCAGATCGTCGGCCCGTCTTTGGTTTCCGCGCATTCCATGGCGACGCCCGGGCCCATGATTTCTGAGAGTCCGTAGATGTCCAGCGCGGTAATGCCCAAACGGTTCTCGATGGCGCTGCGCAATTCAGCGGTCCACGGCTCGGCGCCAAAGATGCCCAAGCGCAAGGCCAATTTGTGCGGATCAATGCCCTGGCGCTCGATTTCATCGGCGATGTTGAGCATGTACGACGGCGTGACCATGATGATGTCCGGCTGGAAATCCCGGATCAGTTGCACCTGTTTTTCAGTCTGGCCACCAGACATCGGAATCACCGTACAGCCCAGCCGTTCGGCGCCGTAGTGCGCGCCCAGGCCGCCGGTGAACAGGCCGTAGCCATAGGAAATATGCACTTTGTCGCCACGCCGCCCGCCAGCGGCGCGGATCGAACGCGCGACCACGTTGGCCCAGGTGTCGATGTCGTTCTGGGTATAGCCGACGACGGTCGGTTTGCCGGTGGTGCCGCTGGACGCGTGCAGGCGCACCACGTCATGCATCGGCACGGCAAACATGCCGTAGGGGTAGTTGTCGCGCAGGTCGGATTTGGTGGTGAAGGGAAACTTCGCCAAGTCCTCCAGGCACTTGATGTCATCCGGGTGCACGCCCAGCGCATCGAAGCGTTGACGGTACAGCGGCACGTTGTTGTAGGCGTGATTAAGGCTCCAGCGCAGGCGTTCCAGCTGGTGCTGACGGAGTTCGTCGATGCTGGCGGTTTCCAGCGGGTCCAGCACGGGATCAAGCACGGCTTTGGCAATTGGCATGTTCATAACTTCACTCGAATTATTTTTGTGTTTCAGCCCTTTTGCACAAGGGCTTTGAGTGCATGCCCCAAGGATACCTCTCGGCTCCTCGGGAATCGCGGTTCTTTAGTCGCAAAGGCGCTCGATGATCAGCGCGATGCCCTGGCCGACGCCAATGCACATGGTGCACAAGGCATAGCGACCCTGACGTTCTTCCAGTTCATGCAGGGCGGTGGTCACCAGCCGTGCGCCGCTCATCCCCAGCGGATGGCCGAGGGCAATCGCACCGCCGTTCGGGTTGACCCGCGCATCGGTGTCGCTCAGGCCGAGTTCGCGCAGTACCGCCAGACCCTGCGCGGCAAAGGCTTCGTTGAGTTCGATCACGTCCATGTCCGCGAGACTCAGGTTGGCCAGTTCCAGCACCTTGCGCGTCGCCGGCACCGGCCCGATGCCCATGATCCGAGGTTCGACCCCTGCGGTGGCCATGGCGACGACCCGGCCGCGTGCTTTCAGACCGTGGCGTTTGGCGACTTCCGGGCTGGCCAGCAATAGCGCGCAAGCGCCGTCATTGACCCCGGACGCATTGCCGGCGGTGATGCTGCCGCCTTCGCGGAATGGTGTGCCGAGCTTCTGCAATTGTTCCAGCGTGGTGTCGCCGCGTGGGTGCTCGTCGTGCTCGACGACTTTGGCCGGACCTTTGCGCTGGGGGATTTCGACCGCGACGATTTCCTTGGCAAAGCGTCCACTGGCCTGGGCTGCGGCGGCTCGCTGCTGGCTGCGCAGGGCAAAGGCGTCCTGGTCGGCGCGGGAGATGTTGAACTGCTCGGCGACGTTTTCGGCGGTCTCCGGCATCGAGTCGATGCCGTAGGCTTTTTTCATCAGCGGATTGACGAAACGCCAGCCGATCGTGGTGTCGTAGAGCTGCGCGTCGCGGGAAAAGGCCTGCTCGGCCTTGCCCATCACCAACGGTGCGCGGGACATCGATTCGACGCCGCCGACCAGCATCAGCCCGGCCTCGCCACAGCGTATCGCCCGCGCCGCCGTGCCGATCGCATCCAGCCCGGAACCGCACAACCGGTTGAGCGTGGTGCCGGGCACGCTGACCGGCAACCCGGCCAGCAATGCCGACATGCGCGCAACGTTGCGGTTGTCTTCGCCGGCCTGGTTGGCACAGCCGTAGATCACGTCGTCCACGGCATTCCAGTCGACCTGCGGGTGGCGGCGCAGCAGTTCGCGCAGCGGCACCGCGCCGAGGTCGTCGGCGCGCACGCTGCTCAAGGCTCCGGCGTAGCGACCGATCGGGGTCCGCACCGCGTCGATGATCAAGGCGTCATTCATTAGGGGTCTCCTGCGTCAGCACAGCGCCGCGCACTTTGTAGGATTTGCCATGAAACAGGGCGATCAACTGGCCCTGTTGGTTTTCAATGCGTACGTCGTAGTTACCGGTGCGACCGGAACGACTTTGCTCGGTGCAATCGGCCGTCAAGGTGTCGCCCAGGCGCGCCGGGGCGATGTAGTCGATGCTGCAACCGATGGCCACCGTGGCCTCGTTGTAGCTGTTGCAGGCGAAGGCAAACGCCGAGTCAGCGAGGGCAAACAGGTAGCCGCCGTGGCATGTGCCGTGGCCCTGGATCATCTCGGCGCGCACGTTCATGCCCACGCGGGCACAGCCGGGCGCCGCCGAGAGCAGGCGCATGCCCATGGCCTGGCTGGCGGCGTCGCGCTTGAACATCGTTTGCGCACAGGTGCTGGCCAGATTCATTGCTTCATGGTTTGTCATGGAATGTCCTTCCTTCAACGACCCGACGGCGCAACAGCAGCGACGGCCGATAACGTTCTTCGCCGTAGCCGGCTTGCAGGTTTTCCAGCACGGTAAGGATCTGCGACAGCCCGATGGCATCGGCCCAGGCCAGCGGGCCTTGGGGATAATTGACCCCGGCGCGCATCGCCAGATCGATGTCGGCGGCCGAGGCCACGCCTTGCAGCAGGGCGTCGGCGGCTTCGTTGGCAAGCATGGCGACGGTGCGCAGCACGGCGAGGGCCGGGCTGTCGCTGAGCAGGCTGACAGTGAGGCCGGCCCGTTGCAGCAACGCCACGCCTTGTTCGAATGCGGATGGATCGATGCCCGCCGAACAGCTGATCGCGATGCGGCTGGCCTTGCCGTAGTCGAACGCCAGATCCAGCAGGATCAGATTGCGCAGGCCATCCTTCTTGGCCCGTTGACTGGCCATGCGTCCGTCACTCAACGCCAGCACGGCGTCGCCAATCCGCAGCAAGCCTTGGCCATCGCGTTGGACGATTTCGACGCCGTGGTCACGCAAGCGAGGGATCAGGCTTTGGGCGATGCCCAGATCACCTTCCACAATGCAGGTTTGAACGGAATGTTCGCTGCTGATTGATGAGGGCTGCGCACGCTCGGCACCGTCGGCATAGCGATAGAAGCCCTGACCGCTTTTGCGTCCCAGTCGCCCGGCGTCGACCAACTCTTTCTGAATCAGCGACGGCAGGAAACGGGTGTCGCCGTAATAAGCGTCAAACACCGAACAGGTCACGGCATAGTTGACGTCATGGCCGATCAGATCGGTCAGCTCGAAAGCGCCCATGGCAAAACCACCGGCATCGCGCATCAGCGCATCGAGGGTTGGGCAATCGGCGGCACCTTCCTGCAACAGACGCAGGCTCTCGGCATAAAACGGCCGGGCCACGCGGTTGACGATGAAGCCCGGCGTGGAGCGGGTGTGCACCGGTTTTTTGCCCCAGGCTTTGGCGGTGTCATACAGACACTCGGCCAGCGCCGGATCGCTGGCCAGGCCCGAGACGATTTCCACCAGCGCCATGACCGGCGCCGGGTTGAAAAAATGCAGGCCGAGCAAACATTGCGGATGATCCAGTTGCGCGGCGATGCTGGTAATCGACAGCGACGAGGTGTTGCTCGCGAGAATGGTGTGCTCGCCGCAGATGCCTTCCAATTGGCGGAAGAGGGCGCGTTTGACCTCGAGGTTCTCGACGATGGCTTCGATGATCAGCGCGCAGTCGGCCAGCGCTTCGATGGCTTCCACAGCCCGTAGGCGGGCGAGGGTTGCAGTACGTGCTTCGGCGGAAAGCTTGCCGTTTTCGACGCGTTTGCCCAGTTGCCGATCAATACCATCGATCGCCTGTGCAGCCGCGCCGGGACGATTGTCGAGCAACAGCACCGGATGGCCGGCCTGTGCGGCAACCTGCGCAATCCCGGCGCCCATGGCCCCGGCGCCGATCACCGCGATGCGTGCGTGGGTGTTCAGTGCAGTCATGGCTTAGCGCCCCTTGAAACGTGGGCTGCGTTTTTCCATGAAGGCGCTGACGCCCTCACGGTAATCCTCGCTGCGCCCGGCCAGGCGTTGCAGGTCTTTTTCCAGCTCCAGCTGCTCGTCGAACGTGTTGCTCAAGCTGGCGTTGAGGCTGCGCTTGATCAGTGCCAGGCCGTACGTCGGTTGCGTGGCCAGATGACGGGCCAGCGTCAGCGCTTCATTGCGCAGTTCCGCATCGTCCACGCAGCGGTAGATCAGCCCCCATTGCTCGGCTTGCTCGGCACTCAAACGGTTGCCGAGCAAGGCCAAGGCCTTGGCGCGGGCCATACCGACCAGGCGCGGCAGCGTCCAAGTGCCGCCGGAATCAGGGATCAGGCCGATTTTGCAAAAGGCCTGAATGAAACTCGCCGAGCGCGCCGCCAACACCAGGTCGCAGGCCAGCGGAATATTGGCTCCGGCCCCGGCGGCCACGCCGTTGACCGCGCAGATCACCGGCAGCGGCAGGTCGCGCAATTGGCGGATCAGCGGGTTGTAGAACTTCTCGATCGATTCACCCAAATCCGGCACGGCGCTGCCCGGCGCGACATTGCGGTCGCTGAGATCTTGCCCGGCGCAGAAGCCGCGGCCTTCACCGGTCAGCAGCAGGACGCGCACGTCTGGATGCTGTCGGACCTGTTTCAACGCTTCCTTCACTTCGCCGTGCATCTGCGCGTTGAAGCTGTTGAGTTGGTCCGGACGATTGAGGCTGAGCAGGGCGACGCCGGCCTCGATGGAAAACAGGATGTGTTCGAAGTTCATGGTCATGGCGCTCTCTGAGAGGTCGTTCGAATTCGTTGGCGTTTTGGCAGCTATTCGCCGGTAAAAGTCGGCGTGCGCTTTTCCTGAAAGGCCCGAATGCCTTCGTCACGGTCGCGGGTGCCGGCCAGCACCGTGAAGGCATGACGTTCAAAACGCAGTCCGCTGGCCAAGTCGGTGTCCATCGCTTTGAGCAGCGCTTCCTTGGCCAGACGCACGGCCAACGGGGCTTTGCCGGCAATGGCGCGAGCAATCTGCAAAGCACGTTCGACGGTGAATTCCGGTTGCGTCACTTCACTGACCAGTCCTGCGCGTTGGGCTTGGCGGGCGTCGATCGGCTCGCCAGTCAGGACCATCTGCATGGCCATGGATTTGCCGACGGCGCGCAGCAGGCGCTGGGTGCCACCGGCGCCGGGCATGATCCCGAGGTTGATTTCCGGCTGGCCGAAGCGGGCGTCTTCACCGGCAATGATGACGTCGGCGTGCATCGCCAATTCGCAGCCACCGCCGAGGGCGAAGCCGTTGACGGCGGCGATCAGCGGTTTGTTGAAGCGGGTGATGGTTTGCCATGACGCCTGGCGCGGGTCGTCGAGGATGCCGACCAGATTGCGTTCGGCCATTTCCTTGATATCGGCACCGGCCGCGAAGGCTTTGCGGCTGCCGGTCAGGACCACGACGCGGGTGTCGGGGTCGGCTTGTGCGGCATTCAGTTCATCCGCCAGTTCACCAAGCAATTCGGTGGTCAGCGCGTTCAGTGCTTGCGGGCGTTGCAGCGTAATCAGGCGAACGCCCGGCTCGAGGAACTCGACAGCGAGGGTTAGAGGCATGGCGGATGTCCTCACGGTGCACGCTCGGCTGATGTGCCGGCTCGTTATTGGATCGGCCAGGTGGGCCGGTTTTGCCTGAGTATACCTACAACGTGATACGCAAATACAATAGTAAAACTTATTTAATGTGTCTTATTGATCGGCGGTGTGTTTTCAGTGACTGGTTTTTTGGAGTCGCTTTTCAGCGACATAACCCCGGTTCTATTGGTTTGTATGGCGAATTAAGCGCCATCGTCGAGCGTTCTCGACAGCGCCGGCTTAAGTGATACGGTTTTTTGTCTTTGTGTTGATAAAAGCGATGTGATACAAAATGAGTCAATATCGGCATCGCTTTGCGCAAAGAGGAACGTTCCATGACCTGCTACAGCCTCGATGGCTTGACCCCGGTGGTTGATCCCACTGCTTACGTGCATCCGTCCGCCGTGCTGATCGGCGACGTAATCATCGGCCCGCATTGCTACGTCGGGCCGCTGGCGAGTTTGCGCGGGGACTTTGGCCGGATCGTGCTGGAGGAGGGCGCCAATCTGCAGGACACCTGCGTGATGCACGGTTTCCCGGACAGCGACACCGTGGTCGAGCGCAACGGCCATATCGGTCATGGCGCCGTACTGCACGGTTGCCGGATCGGCGCCGATGCGCTGGTGGGCATGAATGCCGTGGTGATGGACAACGCGCGCATTGGCCCGCGTTCATTCGTCTCGGCGGCGGCCTTCGTCAAGGCCGGCTTCGAATGCCCGGAACAGTCGCTGGTCATGGGCGCCCCGGCCAGCGTCAAGCGCACGCTCAGCGATGAAGAAGTGGCGTGGAAGCAGGCCGGCACTCGTGAGTATCAGCAACTGGCCAAGCGTTGCCTTGAACAGATGCAAGTCTGCGAACCGCTGAGCGAACCGGAGCCGGATCGCCCACGCATCAGCGACAGCGGCTTGCGCCCGAAAGGCAGTTCTCTATGAACACAACACCCTGTGGGAGCGGGCTTGCCCGCGATAGCGTAGTGTCAGTGGACACACATGTTATTTGACACACCGCTTTCGCGGGCGAGCCCGCTCCCACAGGGGAATGCGTATTCGGTATATTCCTTTCTTTTTTTCAGCTCGGTACGCCCATGTCGTCCCTGACACCGTTAAACCATCTGATCACCCGTTTCCAGGAACAGACGCCGATCCGCGCCAGCTCCCTGATCATCACCTTGTACGGCGATGCCATCGAGCCCCATGGCGGGACGGTCTGGCTGGGCAGCCTGATTCAATTGCTCGAGCCCATCGGCATCAACGAACGGCTGATCCGCACCTCGATCTTCCGTCTGACCAAAGAAGGCTGGCTGACTGCCGAGAAAGTCGGGCGTCGCAGCTATTACAGCCTGACCGGGACCGGTCGCCGGCGTTTCGACAAGGCGTTCAAACGGGTCTACAGCTCTACCGTGCCGGCGTGGGACGGTTCCTGGTGCCTGGTGATGCTGACGCAACTGACCCAGGACAAGCGCAAACAGGTGCGCGAAGAACTGGAATGGCAAGGTTTTGGTGCGATCTCGCCGGCCGTGCTGGCCTGTCCGCGCAGTGACCGTTCCGATTTGAATGCAACCTTGCTCGACCTTGGCGCCCAGGAAGAAACCATCGTCTTCGAGACCACCGCGCAGGACGTCCTGGCCTCCAAGGCCTTGCGTTTGCAAGTGCGCGAGAGCTGGAACATCGAGGAGCTGGCGACCCATTACAGCGAATTCATCCAACTGTTCCGACCGCTCTGGCAAGCGCTTCGCGAGCAGGAGAACCTGGAACCGGCCGACTGCTTCCTGGCACGCGTCCTGCTTATTCATGAGTACCGCAAATTGCTGCTGCGCGACCCGCAACTGCCGGACGCGTTGCTGCCCGGTGACTGGGAAGGCCGTGCCGCACGCCAGTTGTGCCGCAATATTTATCGGTTGATCTACGCCAAAGCCGAGGAATGGTTGAACAGTGCGCTGGAAACCGCCGATGGCCCGCTGCCGGACGTGGGCGAGAGTTTCTACCGGCGCTTTGGCGGGCTGAAATAGCCCGTCGTTGTCCAGGAGCAATGCGGTTACGGAGAACCTGTGGATTGGCGTAGACAATAAAAATAAGCCTGCGTGAGGCCCGACATGATTTCTTCAACTGCACAGCGCCATGATGGGTTTGATCAGTGGATCCATCAGATCAATCAGATCTGTGGCGCCTTCAATGCACAACCCCTCGGCGCAGAGTTCGCCGGGCGGATCCGCGAGCATCAGGACGGCGCGCTGAAACTCAGTTTTGTCGATGCCCGCCAGGCGCGGTTGTACCGTACGCCTCAGGAAGTCGCCGCCGGCGAGGGCGGTAAATATTTCGCGGTGTTCCAACTCGACGGCACGGCCGGCATGGCCCAGGGCGACAGCAAGGTTTTACTGTCGGCCGGGGATATCACGCTGATCGACGCTTCGCGCCCCAGCGACTTCACCTACAGCGAAAACTCGCGGCAGCTGTCGCTGATTCTGCCGTATCAGTTGGTTGAACAAACCCTGCGTTTCAATCAGGTCAAATGCGGCCACCGGATTGCCGCGACATCGCCAATCGCGATGCTGTCCCACCGCTTGATCCTCGACGCCACGTCCCAGCAAAACCTCAGTCGCCCGGAAAGCGAAGCGACCCTGGAGGCGATTGTCAGCCTGCTGCGCCCGGCGATCAGTCAGACCGACGACGGCGGCGATGTGCATGAACGTACCTTCCGCAAGACCCTGAGCTTTATCGATGAGCACATCCGCTCGGAGGAACTCTGCCCGGAATGGCTGGCGCGGGAAGTGGGCATGTCGACCCGTGGGCTGTATCGGATGTTTGCCAGGAAGGGGTTGGTGGTCGCGCGCTACATCAAGAATCGGCGTCTGGATTTGTGTGCGGAATCCCTGCGTCGCTCGGGCACGGAGCAGAAGTTGTCGGTGCTCGGCTATTCGTGGGGGTTTTCCGATTCGAGCTATTTCTCCACAGCGTTCAAATCGCGCTTCGGCATCGCGCCGGGTGAGTACCGCAAGAAACACGCGTGAAATTCAATTGGATAAACGCGTACCCCTGTGGGTGTTTATTGAGGGGCGTTGAGGTTCAACGTCGGCGTTTCATCGAAGAAGTTCCACGGCTTCAACAGCACGTGCACCCACTCGGTCGGCATGATCGGCCACTCTTCGGCCCGGGCGATGTGCGTGGTGCCGGTGGTCAGCCAGACCACGTCGTCGCTGTTTTCGATGGACTGGTCATCGTGGGTGAACTGCCCGAGCCCCGAGTCTTTGTCCGAGCGGTTCGGGTACTTGCCTTCCGGGTATTTCTCATCCGGGTTGTAGCGCGTCACCCACAGTTGCTTGTCCATGAAACTCAAGCGGTGATAGAGCCATTCGTCCTTGCCGAAGTTGGCGCCCTTGGCCACTGGGTGAGTCCCGCCGGCATACGGAATCAACTGATAGGACACCGGGTTGCCGACCTTGTTTTCCTTGCTGAAGTTGGTCAACAGGCGCACGGTCGACGGGTCGAATTTCTGTGCGGCTTGCTGTTCGGTGCTGACCACTTTGTTTTCAGTCTGCATGGTGCTGGTGCGCGGCCCGCCACGGTCGTTTGGCAGCACCACGGGGTTCACTTCAACCAGTGAATTGGTCTCACCATCCACATCCATGTCCAGTCGGAAGTTGTAGATGTGCTGGTGGGTGGTGCCGACGATGTTGTGGTCGAGCAGGGTGCCGTAGCGCGTGTCTTCCTTGGCCGTGGCCTCGTGCATGGTTTTCGATTGCACGCCTTTAACCGCTTCGATCCCGGTGGCGCCAGCGTCGATGCCGATGGTGCCGTTCTGCTGGAAGACCCAGTCGAAGATGTAGTCGTAATTGCCAACGGTGCTGATCCAGCGCACCACCAATTCGCGACGCTCGGTGCTCAGGTTCGGCTGGCCCATCTCCTGGTGTTTGTATTCCGGGCCGGCGTAGCGCTCGAACACGGCCATGGCGCGCGGGATCGACGTCGGGGCGCCGGTGTAGTCTGCAATGGTGGCGTCCAGCAGCACGGCGTTTTCCGGGGCGTCTTTGCCGCGGGCGATTGGCGACGTCAACGTGCCCATGCCGTAATCGCCGGAATCAAGGTAAGCCTTGAAATACCAGCCGCCGTCGGGATCGCCGTAAGGCACGATCATCCCGCCCAGCGAGCCTTCGTACATGATTTTGCGTTTCTTGCCTTTGTCGTCATAGGTGACCGTCGACAGGATCGGCCCGACACGGGAATCGAGGCGGACGTGGAAATCCCAGTTCTGCCAATGAATGCTGTTGCCGGTGATGGTGTAGTTTTTCCCCTCCGGCTCGATGATCTCCAGCGGCTTGACCTGTATGCCTTTGCGCCCGCGCCCGTCATACGGCGTCGGCTTCATCGGCACCGGAATGACCGCGCCGTCTTCGATCTTGATCAGCTTCTTTTGCTCCAGGTCGACAATCGCCACCAGGCCCTCGATCGGATGGCTCCAGTAATTGCCGTCACCGGTGTTGAGGTAGCTGACGATTTTCAGCAGGCGTTTATCTTGCGCCAGGCCGTCCTTGCCGTCGAAATAGCCGACGGTCAACGGCGTGGCCACGACCTTTTTCACATCGGTGATGCCACGCTTGGCCAGCGCCTCGGCGTATTCGGGGCTGGCCTCGATGGCCGATTGCACGGTGGCGAAGTCGTCGAGCAAGACCATGCCGTGAGCGCCTTCGACCGGTTTCCATGATTTAAGGGTCTTGCTGTCGAGATCGACCAGCGCCTCGATCACATGCTTGCCATCGAGTACGACGATATTGGCCTGGCGCGGCTGGGTGACGTTCTGCCCGGTGTATACGAAGTTCCAGACCTGATCCTTCGGCGGCTCATTGACGGAGACTTCGGTGAAACGGAAACCGGGCTTGTAGTGGTCGGATGTCTTGACGATAGCCACCGCTGCCTTGATTTCATCCGCACTCAGCGGGTTGAGCGGGTTAGGGCGGGTCTCGACCACGAAGGTCTTGTCCAGGCCGGACTGGAACACCTGATTGATGAAGTCCTTGGACATGAACGCGGTGTTGTTCTTGAACACCACCGGCACCGACAGCTCCATCCGCTTGCCGTTGAGCATGGCGACTTTGCTGTCCGGTTTGACCTTGAGGTAGACCCCGTCCTTGGCAATGGTGAACAGGTTGGAATAGTCATCCCATTTGACCGTCGCCCCAAATTCCTCAAGGGTCGATTGCAAGGGCACCATGTCGGCATGACCGCCGTGGGCATGGGCACTGGACATCCAGCAAGGCAAGCCAAGGGTGCCCAAGGTGATGGCCAGCGCGAGTCGAGCCAGGGGTCTTCTTTTAAACATGAACATTGGCAATTCCTTGGGTAAAACCGGTGACAGGCATAGCTGCACTTTGCTACAGCCTGTGGATCGCTTCTTTTGGATGCCTGCCAGAATCCTTTGGCTCCGTGCCTAAATCAACTTTTCCCTCTCCAGCCCCATCGGCGCAAACGTGTGGCATCGGTCTGGAATCCGTTGCTTCCAGTTAATAGGAAGCATTACTATTCACGCCCCGTCTCCACAGCACGCCGCAATGACCCCCAAGTTGCCCCGCAGACACGGCTTTTTCGAGCATTACGAAGAGTTGGTTGGCACCTGGACCCGTCGCCTGAGAAATCGTCAGCAGGCCGAGGATCTGGCCCACGACACCTTCGTGCGGGTGCTTGAGTCCGATTCGGCGGCGGTGGAGCAACCTCGGGCCTATTTGCACCAGACCGCCCGCAATATCGCGGTGGATGGTTATCGGCGTGAGGATCGGCGGGGCGCCATGGAGTCGGAGGCGATCGATCACAGTGCGTCGTCGTCCGGCGACCCGGAGCATTTCATGCATGCGATCCAGTTGGCTGATTCCATTGAACGGGCGCTCACCGAGCTGCCGGTCAACTGCCGCAAGGTGTTTGTCTGGCAGAAAATCGAAGGCCTGACCCAGGCCGAAATCGCCGAACGCCTGGGACTGTCCAAGAACATGGTGGAAAAGTATATGATCCGCACGCTGCGGCACCTGCGTGATCGTCTGGACGGATTGCACCCATGATCGGCCGCGCCTCTTTATCCCCAGCCAAACAGGAACTTCCATGATGGATACTCGTGATTGTGCGTGCGGGCAAACAACGGTTCGTGACAATGCAGCGCGCTGGTTTGTGCGTCTGCAGGAACCTGCGGTGGATGTCGAAGACTATCGGCGCTTCGAAGCCTGGCTGGCCGAACACCCTCAGCATCGTGATGAATTTCAAGTGCTCCAGGGCTTATGGACGGCAACCGACCTGGTGCCTGCCGCGCGACTGAAAGCCTTGTGCGAAACCCCGCCGGCCCGCAGTAAGCGCCGCCCGATGGTGCGTTATGCGGTGGCCGCCAGTGTGTTGGCGGTAGCGCTCGGGCTAGGGCTGTTCAGCGGCTTGAATCACTCGTCGACGTACACCGCCGAATTCTCTACCGCGTTGGGCGAGCGCCGCCATGTGGCGTTGCCGGATGGCTCGGTGATCGACCTCAACAGCCGCAGCCGGGTGCAAGTGCAATATGACAAAAATCGGCGGGGCATCGAGCTGACTGAAGGCGAGGCGATGTTCAGCGTCGAGCACGACACTGGCCGACCTTTCGTGGTCGAGGCGGGCAACGGCAAGGTCACCGTCACCGGCACCCGCTTCGATGTGCGCCGCGACAGCGCCCAGACCCGGGTCGCCGTGGAGCAGGGCACCGTCAAGGTCCAGCGTCTTGACGCCGCCGACAGCGATTTCGTCAGCCTGACTGCCGGCCTCGGCTCGCACATTGATGCCCAAGGCAACGTGGCCGCCGCCTACGCGGTCAATCCGGCAGAACTGACTGCCTGGCGCAGCGGCAAACTGGTGTTCAACAACGCCAGCCTTGCCGAAGTTGCTGCTGAAGTCTCGCGTTACCGGGAAAAGCCACTCACGGTCGGCAACGACAAAGTGGGCAATCTGCGCCTGACCAGCGTGTTCAAATCCGACAACACCGACGCACTGCTCAAGGCCTTGCCGAGCATCCTGCCGGTGGCCGTGCGCACCCTCGACGATGGCAGTCAGGAAATAATTTCAAAATAAATTCAGGTTTTTTTCGAGTTGATCGTCTTCCTGTCCAACTGCAACTGGTTTGCATTAACAGGCGCACACTCTTGCGATCCACAGGACTCCGTTCGACGTGAAAAAATCCACCGCTAAAAACAACAAATCCCCTTGGTTGCGGCTCACTTTGGCTTTGGCCGTCAGCTCGGCACTGCCCCAGGCATTCGCCGCCGACGCTATTCATATCCAGGCCCAGCCGTTGGGCCAGGCCTTGAGCCAGCTGGGTCAGCAAACCTCGCTGCAGGTTTTTTTCAGCCCTGAACTGGTGGCCGGCAAACAGGCCCCGGCGGTGGACGGCAACCTCTCTCCGGAAGAAGCCCTGCGTCAGTTGTTGCAAGGCAGCGGTCTGCAATACCAGATCGATCAAGGTTCGGTGACCCTGATGCCCGCGCCGACTTCCGCGTCGAATGGTCCGCTGGAGCTGGGCGTGACCGACATCAAAGTGGTCGGCGACTGGCTCGGTGATGCCAATGCCGCCGTGGTGCAGAACCACCCTGGCGCGCGCACCGTGATCCGCCGCGAGGCGATGGTCGAGCAGGGCGCGATGAACGTCGGCGACGTGCTTAAGCGCGTGCCCGGTGTGCAAGTGCAGGACGCCAACGGTACCGGCGGCAGCGATATTTCCTTGAACGTCGGCGTGCGCGGCCTGACGTCGCGTCTGTCGCCACGCTCCACCGTATTGATTGACGGCGTGCCGGCAGCCTTCGCCCCATACGGCCAGCCGCAACTGTCGATGGCGCCGATTTCTTCCGGCAACCTCGACAGCATCGACGTGGTTCGTGGCGCCGGCTCCGTGCGTTATGGGCCACAGAACGTCGGCGGCGTGATCAACTTCGTGACCCGTGCGATCCCGGAAAAAGCTTCCGCTGAAATCGGCTCGACCCTGGAAACCTCCCAGCACGGCGGCTGGAAGCACATCGACACGGCATTTGTCGGCGGCACCGCAGACAACGGCATCGGCGTGGCGCTGTTGTACTCCGGCGTGAACGGCAACGGTTACCGTGAACGCAACAACGGCAACGACATCGACGACGTGATCCTCAAGACCCACTGGGCGCCCACCGATGTCGACGATTTCAGCCTCAATTTTCACTACTACGACGCCAGCGCCGACATGCCCGGCGGCCTGACCCAGGCGCAGTACGACGAAGACCCGTTCCAGTCCGACCGCAACAACGACAACTTCAGCGGTCGCCGCAAGGACGTGTCGTTCAAGTGGGCCCGGCAGATCGACGACCGCACCCAGGCCGAAGTGCTGACCTACTATTCCGACAGCTTCCGCGGCAGCAACATCGCCGCCCGCGATCAGAAGACCCTCGGCTCGTTCCCGCGTACCTACTACACCTTCGGCATCGAGCCGCGCGTGTCCCATGTGTTCGATGTCGGCCCGACGACCCAGGAAGTCAGCGTGGGTTATCGCTACCTCAAGGAAGGCATGCACGAATCGGCCAGCCGCCTGGCGCTGAACAGCAGCAACGAACCGGTGGTGCGTCCGGGTTCCGACGGGCACGTCTATCAGGACCGCACCGGCGGCACTGAGGCCAACTCGGTCTACGTCGACAACAAGATCGACGTCGGCAACTGGACCGTCACGCCCGGCATCCGTTTCGAACACATCAGCACCGACTGGCACGACCGCCCGGTGCTCGACACCGCTGGCAAGCCGGTGCCGGAAAAGAACCGCAGCATTGAAAGCAATGAGCCGCTGCCGGCCCTGAGCGTGATGTATCACATCTCCGATGCCTGGAAACTGTTCGCCAACTACGAGACTTCGTTTGGCAGCCTGCAGTATTTCCAGCTCGGCCAGGGGGGTACGGGTGACGATACCGCCAATGGCCTGGAGCCGGAAAAGGCCAAGACCTACGAGGTCGGCACGCGCTACAACGATGATGTGTGGGGCGGCGAAGTGACGCTGTTCTACATCGACTTCGATAAAGAACTGCAATACATCAGCAACGACGCGGGCTGGACCAACCTCGGCGCGACCACGCACCGGGGCATCGAGGCCTCGGTGCATTACGACATGGCAGCCCTGGACCCACGCCTTGACGGCCTGACCGCCAACGCCGGTTTCACCTACACCCGCGCTGTCTATGAAGGCGAGATTCCGGGCTTCAAGGGCCGCGACCTGCCGTTCTACTCGCGCCAGGTCGCGACTGCCGGACTGCGTTATGACATCAACCGCTGGACCTACAACATCGATGCGTTCGCCCAGTCCAAACAGCGCTCGCCGGGTGTGGCGGTGAACGCCGATGGTAGCTTCACCAACAACTACATCACCGAAGGCACCGCGGATGGCCAGTACGGCGACATTCCGGGCTACGTGACCTGGAACGTGCGTGGCGGCTATGACTTCGGTCCGCAGGTGTCGAACCTGAAAGTCGGGGCGGGGATCAAGAACGTCTTCGACAAGCAGTACTTCACCCGCTCCAGCGACAACAACTCGGGCATGTACGTCGGCGCACCGCGCACGTTCTTTGTGCAGGCCAGCGTCGGGTTCTGATAGACCAAGTCGACCCCATCGCGAGCAGGCTCGCTCCCACAGGAATCTTCAGTGAACGCAAATTTTGTGTTCGCTGAATATCCCCTGTGGGAGCGAGCCTGCTCGCGATGCTTTTAGACTTTCAACACTTTCCCGCCAATGGCCACCGCCACCAGCAACACCGCCATCAACGCGAAGGCAAAACTCAAGCTGCTGGCGTGAGCGATAAAGCCGATCACCGCAGGCCCCGCCAGAATTCCCGCATAACCCAGGGTGGTGATAGCCGGCACGGCGATGCTTTGCGGCATGACGGTCTGCTTGCCTACCGCGGTGTACAGCACCGGAACGATGTTCGAACAGCCAGCCCCGAGCAATGCATAACCCACCAGCGCCGCTTCCCAGCTCGGTGCGAATGTCGCCAGAAACAGACCGGCCGCCGCCGTCAGCCCGCCGAACACAATCACCTTGGTAGCGCCTAATCGCCGCACGATTGAATCACCGGTCAACCGCCCGACCGTCATGGTCAGCGCGAACGCCGCATAACCCAGCCCCGCATACGCCGTGGCGATTCCGCGCTCCTGTGTCAGGAACACCGCGCTCCAGTCGAGCGCCGCGCCTTCGGCCAGGAACACGATGAAACACATCCCGCCGATGAACAGCACAATGCCGTGGGGAACGGCAAACGCCGGGCCCGAACGTTCGCTGCCATACGGCAGCAGGTGCGGCGCCGCTTTAAATAGCGCGATCAGCAGGACCGCGTTCACCACCAGCATCGCCCCCAGCGGTGAGACCTCCAAGCCGAGCAAGGCGCTGACACCGGCAGCACCGACGATGCCGCCAAGGCTGAACATCCCGTGGAAACCCGACATCATGGTTTTGCCGCTGGCCCGCTCGACGATCACCGCTTGCAGGTTCACCGTCGAATCCACTGTGCCAAGGCCGGCGCCAAACAGGAATAGCGCCACGATCAGCGCCGGAACCGAAGACACCGTTGCCAGCAACGGCAGGGCCAGGCAGATCAGCAGCGTGCCGGCGGTCGCTACCCGGCGACAGCCATAGCGCGTGGACAAAATCCCGGCCATCGGCATCGCCAGGATCGAGCCGACCCCCAGGCACAACAGCAACACACCGAGCGTTCCTTCATCCAGCCCGGCCCGCGCCTTGGCGTACGGCACCAGCGGCGCCCACGCGGCAATCCCGAAACCGGCAATAAAAAAGGCGATGCGCGTGGACATCTGTTCCAGGCGCCCGGGAACGAATGAGGTTTGGGTGTTGAGGTTGGTCATATCAATCCTTGGCAAAAAACGTCGCGTCCCCAAGGGACAGTGATTGACCGGTGTGGGTTCGATCAGCGTCCGGGCGAGTTTGCGGTGAGGCAGGGTGACATCCTTGCACAGCCTGACGGCGTTTCGCGATATGTTGAGCCCGACCAATGATCTAATCAGGGAGGGCGCCATGGCGCGGATGTACGATGCACGAGGCAATATCTACCTGGTTGTGGCGCCTGAAGACTTGCGCCGCGACGGCATCGACTTGCCCGATCAGGCCCGTCACGCCGCGCAAACCCGTGAAGCCTGGGCGTTGGCGGCCATCGAGGCGTGCTGTGGCTGGGCCCCCGGCACACAACCACCAGGCAGCAAGGACCATTGCAGCGATGGTTTGCTGGTGGGGCCGTTCCAGGCGTCGCCTCCATTTGATCTGTTGATCGTGAACACCGACGGCACCCTGGCCGAGCGCAGCGGCAATGGCCTGACGATTTTCTCCCAGGCGCTCAGTGACCTTGGGCTCTGGCCGAAGGGCGAGGCGTGCCTGCTCAGGGTCCACCACGACAAGGCCGATGTTGGTTCACCGGGCGAGACATCGGTGAAACCGGCGCAGGTCGAAGGCGTGCAGGGGTTCTGGCTGGACTTGGGCAAGCCTGCCTTCGGACCGGGTGCGGTCAGTGCTGAAGGGGTTGAAAGCGTGGCGTTCAACGGTCGCGAACTCAGCCACGTGCAACCGTTGGCGTTGCTGGATGGCGCTTGGGCGCACAGTCAGTTCGTGCGGGTAGGTAATCCGCATTGCGTAACGCTTGTGGATAACGCGGGTGCCTTGCCGAGTAATGAGCAGATGCGCCAAGCGGAATTGGCCGAAGGGCTGACGCGCATCGCTTATGCCATGCCGACCGGGGCAGGGCGACCCTGCCCGGCGGGGATCAACCTGCAATGGGCGTTGCTTGAGTCCGCGGGCCGAGTGACGGCGCGGGTGTTCGAGCGTGGCGAAGGGCCGACAGCGTCGTCGGGCACCAGCGCCAGCGCAGTGGCGTGCGCGGCTTGGCGGGTGGGATGGGTGTCGGCGGGCGAAGTGAACGTCGTCATGCCCGGCGGTACGGCGCCGATTCTGCTGGAAGAATCGGGCGGTGAGTTGAGTCGGGTCAGCCTGTTTGGTACGGCGCGATTGATGCGGTGATTGTTAGATCGCCATCGCGAGCAGGCTCGCTCCCACAGGGTTTTGCGAACGACACAAAACCCATGTGGGAGCGAGCCTGCTCGCGATGGCGCCAGTCGAGTCAATCGCAACTTTCAGACCTGATCGCCGAAAAACTCCACCACCGGCATCGTCCTTTTCATCAACACCTTGCCCCCACGAACCGAATACAACGGCAAGCCCTGGCTGCGAATCACCTCATAATCGCTGTCCGCCGACAAAATCAGCAAATTCGCCGGCCGCCCGCGCTCCAGTCCATACCGATCACCCAGGGCCATGGCCTTGGCGCTGTTGTCGGTGACCAGGTCCAGCGCACTTTGCAGGTTGCGATAACCGAGCATGTGGCAGATGTGCAGGCCGGCTTCAAGCACCCGCAGGATGTTGCCGTTGCCCAGCGGATACCACGGGTCGACGATCGAGTCCTGGCCGAAACACACGTTCATCCCCGCTTCGAGCAGTTCGTTGACGCGGGTCACGCCCCGGCGTTTCGGGAAATTGTCGAAGCGCCCTTGCAGGTGAATGCTTTCGGTGGGGCAGGAAACAAAACTGATCCCCGAGTGCCCGAGCAAGCGAAACAGTTTGGCGCAGTAGGCGTTGTCGTAAGAGCCCATGGCCGTGGTGTGGCTGGCCGTGACCCGCGAACCCATGTCGCGGCTGCGCGCCTCTTCGGCCAGCACTTCAAGAAAGCGTGAGTGCGGGTCGTCGGTTTCATCGCAATGCACGTCCACCAGGCAGCCGGTGCGTTCGGCCAGGTCCATCAGGAACTTCACCGAACTCACGCCCTGATCGCGGGTGTACTCGAAATGCGGAATCCCGCCGACGACATCGGCGCCCATGCGAATCGCTTCTTCCATCAGCTCGCGACCGTTGCGGTACGACTCGATGCCTTCCTGGGGGAACGCGACGATTTGCATATCGACCAGATGACGGCTTTCCTCGCGCAGTTCGAGCATCGCCTTGAGGGCCGCCAATGTCGGGTCGGTGACATCGACGTGGGTGCGCACATGCTGGATGCCATGGGCGGCGAGGGTCTGGATGGTTTTCCTGGCACGGGTCTTGGTGTCTTCGAGGGTGATGGTCGCCTTGCGCTCGCCCCAGCATTCAATGCCTTCGAACAGCGTGCCGCTCATGTTCCAGCGCGGTTCGCCAGCGGTGAGCGTGGCGTCGAGGTGAATGTGCGGCTCGACGAATGGCGGCACCACCAGATTGCCGGCGGCATCCAGATCGTCGGGGCCCAGGGTCGGCGCTTCGGTCTGCCGGGCGATGCTGCTGATCAGGCCGTTTTCCAGGTGCAACTCATGCAGGCCTTCTTGGTTGCGCAGGCGGGCGTTGATGATGTGCATCAGGTGAATCCTTTTATAGATCTTGTAAGGGGGCGTTGGCGGTGCGGGCACCCGATAGGCCAGTCAGTAACACATACGTTAACGCGGCGGCGGCAATCCCTACCAGCGGCGCGACCCACGGCGAACTGAAAGCGGCCACTGTACCGACCGCGTAAGCGCTCAAACCCGACCCGTTGAATGCCGGCAATCGGGCGTCGGCCAGACGTGGATATTGACCACGATAGCGGAAAAAAAAGTCCGCCATGATCACGCCACCGATCGGCGGAATCACCGTACCCAGCAGAATCAGGTACGGCACCAGCAAGTCGTACATGCCCAGCAACGCCAGCAGCGTCCCGATCACTGCGCCGGCCAGGGTCACGGTCTTGCGTCGGCCCGTGCGCAGCAAGTTGCAACCGGCGACCGCGAAGTTGTAGATGGTGTTGTCCTGGGTGCTCCAGATGTTCAGCAGCAGCATCGCCATCGCCGCCATGGCGAAACCTTGCAACAGCAGCACTTCGACCACGTCCGGTTGCTGATAAACGATGGCCCCGTAGGCGCCGATCAACACCATCAGGCCATTGCCGATGAAAAAACCGATCAGGCTGGCCAGCACCGCGACCCGGGCCGAGCGGGAAAAGCGCGTCCAGTTGGTCGCCTGGGTGGCGCCGCTGACGAAGGTGCCGAACACCAGGGTGATCGCGGTCGACCAGTCCAGGGTTCCCGTCGGGACCACCGCAAGTAATCCATCGAGTCCGCCGACCTTCACCGTGGCCACCCACATCGACAGCATCAGCAACAACATCATGGCCGGCACTGCGATGTACGACAGAATCTCCAACCCGCGATAGCCGACATACGCGGTGGCGCAGAACACCAGGCCGAACAGCACCATCAGGCCGAGCACGCTGCCCTCGCTCAATTCGAAATACTTGCCCAACACCACGGCGGCCGTGGCGGTGCCCCAGGCGTACCAGCCGATCTGGGTGAAACCGAGGATCAGGTCGCTGAGTTTGCTGCCGATTTCACCGAAGCAGAACCGCCCCATCAGCACCGAATTGAGGCCGCTTTTGAAGGCGATGTAGCCAAGCCCCGCAGCGTAGATCCCCAGCAGCAGATTGCCGATGATGATCACCGCCATCATCTCGCCAAAACTGAACGCCACCCCGAGCTTGCCGCCGGCAAACATGGTCGCGGTAAAAAAGGTGAAACCCAGCAGCACCATGGCCGTCGAGGCCAGGCCCTTGCGCGCATGCATCGGCACTTCGCTGAGGGGGTAATCGTTGCCCGGATCGTTCTGCGTCATGTGGCGTTCCTTGCTGGATGAGAGATGAGCGGGGTTTTGCACAGGGCATGCCAAGCGTGAGGGGGTGTCATTACTTATAGCCGAGCGAGGGGGATGGCACAAAAGCGGTGCAACTGACGAAACACGGACCCAATGTGGGAGCGGGCTTGCTCGCGAAGGCGGTGTGTCAGTCAATGCACATGTCTGCTGATCCACCGCTATCGCGAGCAGGCTCGCTCCCACAGGGGGCCGTGTTTGTTCAGGAGGATTTTTGGAGGGGGAGAAAGCGCAGCAGTGCCGCGATGATGGCTTCCGGTGCATCTTCCTGAACCAAATGCCCGGCATTGGCGATTGGGTGAAACTGCGACCCCGGAATCATCTGATGCAGCGCGCGGCCCCGTTCGATGGGAATCCACTGATCATCCTCGCCCCAAAGAATCTGCACCGGGCAGCGTATTGTCGGGAACAACTTTTCAGCCTCGAGGGTATAGCGTTCATCCATCTGCGCGATCTGCCGATAAAACGCCGCTTGCCCCGGATCACCCAGCCATGGCTGCACATAAGGAGCGAGTTCGTCGTCGGGGATTTCCCGTTTGATCGCCCCCCGAATGTAGGTCGGCACAATCGCTCGCTGAATGTAATCCGGCAGCCCGCTGAACGCCGCCTCGTGCCGGCGCACATGCTGCACGAACGGCGAACCCCAGGGCGTCAGCGCCACCGGGTCGATCAGCGTCAGGCTGCGGAAATCCTTGCCGTTCAACAGATGGGTGCGCAGCGCGGTGGCGCCGCCGAAATCGTGGGCCACCACGTCCGGACGATCCAGGCCCCAATGCTCAAGCAGTTGCGCCATCAACTCGTTCTGCACGCCCAGGGACACGTCGCTGTCGCGTTGCTCGGACTGGCCGTAACCCAGGAGGTCGAAGTAATGCACGCGGTGTGTGGTGATGAAGTGCGGCGCAATCCGGTGCCACACATAAGAAGAGAAGGGCGTGCCATGCACGAACAGCAGGGGTGGGCCGTCACCACGGACGGCGTAGCGAACGGAGTGCCCGTTGAAGCGATAGGTTTGAGCCAGCGGCCAGTCAGTCATGGGTGTGTCCTCTTGGCGTGTGGGAGCCAAAAAGCATAGGCATAAAAAAACAGCCATAGAAGGCTGTTTTCTGTATCACTGACGAAACGCATTCTCCCTGTAGGAGCGAGCTTGCTCGCGAGGGTGTGTCAGCAACTGTGTGTCGCCTGACACTCCATCGCGAGTAGGCTCGCTCCCACATTGAATGTGCGTTGACCTTTAGATCTGATTATTCGCCGTGATAGATGCAACCGCTGGTGCAGGTCTCGTGGATGCGGATCGCGCTGAGTTCCGGCAACAGGGGCTTCAATTCCTTCCAGATGAATTTGGCCAGCACTTCACTGGTCGGGTTTTCCAGACCGGGAATGTCGTTCAGGTAGTTGTGGTCCAGGCGCTCGTAGAGCGGCTTGAAGATCGCCTTGATTTCCGAGAAGTCGCGGATCCAGCCAGTGTGCGGATCCAGATCACCGCTCAGGTGAATCGCCACTTTGAACGAGTGACCGTGCAGGCGACCGCACTTGTGGCCGTCCGGCACGTGGGGCAGGCGGTGGGCGGATTCGAAGGTAAATTCTTTGAAGATTTCCACAGTGGTTTCAGCTCTGTCAGGTGGCGATCGCCGCGGCGATGTGGGCAGGCGGCGAGTTTAACAGTTTGCGTTTGGTGATGCGGGAAAACACTGACTAAAGGGTCAGTAAGCGCTCGCCCAGGCGACCATTAGCGGCCAGTTCGAGAAACTCGTCACCGAGGCGACGGCTTTCATCCATGGTGGTGCGCCAGTACTTCTGCCGGCTCGGCGCATCGCCCATGAAGCGCTTAAAGTCGTTACGGTCCGGCAGTTTGCCGTAGGGCAGGCGCGCCAGGTAGTCCTTGGACGGCGCCAGCAGCAGAACATCCTGCAAACGCGTCGTACAGGCGCGACGCCACGGCAAGGTCTTGTCGAACCAGCCGGGAATCACCCGGTCGGTGAAGTGCGGATAGAGCACGATGTCGTTGCCGCTGTAGGGCAGGTCGAGGTGATAGTCCAGCAGGCCACCATCGCGGAACGTGCCGGCGCCGGCACCCGGCAGATCACGCACGCCTTCCATCACCATCGGGATCGAGCCCGATGCCAGCAAGGCTTGGCGCAGGTTGCCGACGTCCAGCGCAACGAAGCGCGACGGGAAGTCGTTCAGAGCATGGACCGGCGGTGCGAGGCGTGGGTCGTGAATGATCAACCGCTCGAAATGCCGCGATAGCCGAGCGCGGCCGCGCAGGTTGTCGGCGATCACCGATGACAAGCCCAGACCCAATCGACCGCGATGATCGTCCGCCAGCAGGCCGTGGCTTTTGACCACCATGATGTTCAGTCGGTAATCGGCGTTGCTCAGGATCGAGGCATCGCGGCCGTCGAGCAGCTCATCGAGCATGCGTTGCGAGCTCTGGCTGAGCTGCGCCATGGTCACGCCTTTGGCAAAGTTCTGCTCGGTGTACAGATGGCCGAGGCGGCGGATGCCCTCGGCGGCGTCCGGCAGGCACGCGCTGGCGAAGCGCCAGGAACCTACCGATGCACCGATCAATGAACGCTCCCGTGGCGCGGCCGGTAGCCATTCGCCGAACAACGCCAGGTCCAGACCTTGAATCCCCAACGCCTTGGGACCACCGGCGGCACCGGGTAGCGTGCCCACCTCGGCGGCGCTCAAGCCGTTGGCACGGATGCGCGCAAACGCACGCGGGCCGGCCTTGAGGGTCAGGGAAGGGAACTTGATGTGGATAGCGGTCATACCGGTCTCGATGTCTGGCAAGCGGGGGATTATAGCCATGTGCGCAATTCCCCTGTAGGCGCCAGGCTTGCCGGCGAAGGCGTCCTTGAAATCGCCTTCGCCGGCAAGCCTGGCGCCTACAGGGGATTGCGTGCAGTTGCTCCAATGATGGCAATTCAGCTTCAGTTAAGTTCAGCTCGCTAAGGTGGCTCCCGTAGGCAACACATAAAAATACGGAGACACCCATGAAAACTTTGACTGCCCTGTTCACCGCCGCCCTCATCGGCATGACTGCCAGCCTCGCCCACGCTCGTGACCTGGGCCCCGACGAAGCCCTGCGGCTGCGCGACGCTGGTACCATTGTGTCGTTCGAGAAGCTCAACGCCACTGCCCTGGCCAAACACCCCGGTGCCAAGATCACCGAAACCGAGCTGGAAGAAGAGTACGGCAAGTACATCTATCAGGTTGAACTGCGCGACCCACAAGGCATTGAGTGGGATCTGGAATTAGACGCTGTGAGCGGGCAGGTTCTCAAGGATCATCAGGATACGTAATGAAGGTGTTTTCAGTTTCACGCATGGCGCTGGTGCTGCTGGCGTTCTGCTCGGTCGTCATGGCCCGCGACCTCGATCAGGACGAAGCCCTGCGCCTGCGACAGCAGGGCGTGATCCTGCCGCTGGAGCAACTGTTGCAACAGGCGCTGGACCGCTATCCCGGCTCCAAACTGCTGGAAGCCGAGCTCGAAGAAAAACATGACGTCTACATTTATGAAGTCGAGCTGCTGACCACCGAAGGCGTGGTCCGCGAACTGGACATCGAAGCCGCCACTGGCCGACTACTGAAAGACAAGGAAGATTGACCGATGCGTTTGCTCCTGGTGGAAGACCACGTGCCCCTGGCCGACGAACTGATGGCCGGTTTGAACCGTCAAGGCTATGCCGTGGATTGGCTGGCCGACGGTCGCGACGCGGTCTACCAGGGCAGCAGCGAACCCTATGACCTGATTATCCTTGACCTCGGTTTGCCGGGGTTGCCGGGGCTTGAGGTGCTGACGCAATGGAGGGCTGGCGGCCTGGCCACGCCGGTGCTGATCCTCACCGCGCGCGGTTCCTGGGCCGAACGCATCGAAGGCCTCAAGGCCGGCGCCGATGATTACCTGACCAAGCCCTTTCACCCGGAAGAGCTGCACTTGCGGGTCCAGGCACTGTTGCGCCGCTCCCACGGCCAGGCCAATCAGCCGACGCTCAAGGCTGCCGGCCTGCACCTTGATGAAGGTCGGCAATGCGTGACCCGCGACGGCGCCGACATCCAGCTCACCGCCGCGGAGTTCCGCCTGCTGCGTTATTTCATGCTGCACCCCGAACAGATCCTCTCCAAAAGCCACCTCGCCGAACACCTCTACGACGGTGAAACCGAGCGCGATTCCAATGTGCTGGAAGTCCACGTCAACCACCTGCGGCGCAAGCTCGGCCGTAGCGTGATCGAAACCCGTCGCGGCCAGGGTTACCTGTTCGGCGGGCAAGCCCAGTGAGGTCGATCCAGCGCCGCTTGAGCCTGGGGCTGATCAGCGTGATGGTGATCGTCGGCCTGGTGTTGGCGCAAACCAGTTTGTGGTTGTTTGAAATGGGCTTGCAGCGTTACCTCGAAGCCGGGCTGCGCAACGACAGCGAAAGCCTGCTGGTGGCGCTGGTGCGCGGGCCACAAGGCTTGCAGCTGGATGAGCGGCATCTGTCACCGGCCTATCAACGACCGTTTTCCGGGCACTACTTCCGTATCGATTTTGCCGACAGCCATTGGCGTTCCCGTTCGCTGTGGGATCAGGAAATGCCGCCACTCGATCACCCCGGGCTGCACAGCAACCTGCAGTTGGGCCCGGAAGGTCAGCAGTTGCTGGTGTTGCGCTCGGACTATCGCCGCTTGGGCCAGTCGATTTCGATCAGCGTGGCCCAGGATTACACCCCGGTGCGCGAAAGCTTTTTGCGCATGCAACAGATCGGTTTGGGCTTGGGGTTGGCGGGGCTGTTGTTGATTCTGTTGCTGCAACGGATCACCGTGCGCCGCGCCTTGCGGCCACTGGAAAAGGCCCGCGAACAGATTGCCCAGTTGCAGCAGGGCCAGCGCTCGCAACTCGACGATCAGGTGCCGGTAGAGCTGGAGCCGCTGGTGGCGCAGATCAACCATTTGCTGGCCCACACCGAAGACAGCCTCAAGCGTTCGCGCAATGCCTTGGGCAACCTCGGCCATGCCTTGAAAACCCCGCTGGCGGTGTTGTTGAGCCTGGCTTCAAGCGAAAAACTCGATGCTCAGCCGGAGCTTCGTAAAGTGATTCAGGCGCAACTTGAGCAGGTGCAGCAACGGCTCAATCGCGAACTCAATCGCGCGCGGTTGTCCGGCGATGCGCTGCCGGGGGCGTTGTTTGATTGCGATGCTGAATTGCCGGGGTTACTGGCCACGTTGAACATGATTCATGGCGAGCATCTTGAACTCAGCTATGTTGCACCGCCCGGATTGCAATTGCCGTGGGACCGCGAGGATTTGCTGGAACTACTCGGCAACCTGCTGGACAACGCCTGCAAATGGGCGGATGCCGAGATTCGCTTGAGTGTGGTCGAGACGGCGGAAGGTTTTCAGTTGAGCGTGGAAGACGATGGGCCGGGGATTCCCCTGGATCAGCGTGAGCAGGTATTCAGTCGCGGGACCCGGCTGGATGAGCAGACTGACGGGCATGGGCTGGGATTGGGCATCGTGCGCGACATCGTTGACACCTGGGGCGGGGTGTTGAGGTTGGAAGAGAGCGAGTGGGGCGGGCTGAAGGTGGTCATCGAATTACCCAAACGCTGAGTAACCTGAGGGAGCGGGCTTGCTCGCGAAAGCGGTGTGTCAGGCAACAGAGATGTCGAATGACACACCGCTTTCGCGAGCAAGCCCGCTCCCACATTGGATCTGCAGTGGGCACTCAGACGCGGAACTGATCCATCAAGCGCTGCTGCTGATTCGCCAGGCTATTGAGCGACTGACTCACCCGTGCCGACTCGTTAGCCTGCCCCGACAACGATTCAGTCACATCACGAATCGTCGCGACATTGTTGTTGATCTCCTCGGCCACCGCGCTTTGTTCTTCCGCCGCGCTGGCGATCTGCAGGTTCATGTCGCTGATCACGGTCACCGCCTCGCCAATCTGGCGCAGCGCCGTCACCGCCTGACCCACCTGTTCGACGCTGCCCTGCGCCTGACGGTGGCTGTTGTTCATCGAACCCACCACCTCCTGAGTACCGCTCTGCAACTGCTCGATCACCAGGCGGGTTTCTTCGACAGATTCTTGAGTCCGCCGCGCCAGGTTGCGCACCTCATCAGCCACAACCGCAAAACCACGACCGGCTTCACCGGCGCGGGCCGCTTCGATCGCTGCGTTCAGTGCCAGCAGGTTGGTCTGTTCGGCGATGGCGCGAATCACTTCCAGCACCGAGCCGATCTTCTCGCTGTTGGCCGCCAGGCCTTCGACTTGCACCATCGCCGCACTCATGTCAGCGGCAAGGTTGCCGATGCTGTTGGTGGTGCGGTCGATCACGGTCAGGCCCTGACGAGTGGCCTGATCCGCATCCCGCGCGGCCTGTGCCGCTTGTGCGGCGCTGCGGGCTACGTCCTGGGCGGTGGCGCTCATTTCGTGGGACGCGGTGGCGACCTGATCCACCTGACGGTATTGCTGTTCCATGCCCGCGCTGGTCTGGGTGGCGATGGCCGAGGATTGGTCCGCCGTGCTGCGCGCGTCCTGCACCGAGCGTTTGACCTCGGCGATGATCGGTTGCAGCTTGTCGAGGAAGCGGTTGAACCATCCGGCCAATTGGCCCAGTTCATCCTGCTTGTCGTAGGCCAGGCGACGGGTCAGGTCGCCTTCGCCGCTGGCGATGTCTTCCAGCATGTGCGCTACGCCGAGGATCGGCTTGGTCACGCTGCGCGCCATCAGCCACACCAGCATCAAGCCAATCAACGCCGCCAGCACGCCCAGGCCGAGTTCGATCAGGGTGCCGGCCCGGTTGCTTTCATCGAGTTGTTTTTTCAACGTTTCGGCAGGGCCGACCAGGACTTTCTCCGGCACGTCGAGCAACACGCCCCACGACTTGCCACCGGGAATAGGCTGGAACGGCGCCAGCACTTTCAATTGCTGATTGCTGTGCAGGCTTTCGGTTTTGCTGCTGTTGGCCAGCCTGCGGATCAACTCGGCGCCATTGGTGGTGTCCACGGCGTCCAGGCGCTGGCTGAGTTTGCTGGCGTCCGGGCTGTAGCCGGCGAGCAAGCCGACCGGGCTGATGATGCTGACGCTGGTCTGGCCGTCATAGAGCTTTTTGCTCGCGCCCTGGCTGACCGCTTGCAGGCTGTTGAGGTTGATGTCCACCGACAGCGAAGCGATGACTTTGCCGTTGACCATCAGCGGGAAAACGATGCTGGTCATCAGCACCTTCTGGCCGTCGATCACGTAGAAATAGGGCTCGATCACGCACGGTTTGAGCGTGGTGCGCGGGCAGGTGAACCAGGCGTTGGCCGGTTCGCCGCTGGGGCCGGTGCGGGTGTCGGCCATGTCGCTTTCAGGCAGTGGCATGGAAGTCAGCTGGCCTGCGGTCGGTTGCGACCAGTACAAGGCAAAGCGGCCCTTTTCGTTGCTGCCGACTTCGCTTTGACCGGCGAACAGCTCGTCCTTGCCGTCCAGCGCATTGGCTTCGAACACCAGGGACAGGCCGAGCAGGTCCGGGTTGGCTTGCAGGGCCGACTTGACCTGGCGCGTCAGGTCTTCGCGCAGGTCGAAGGCATCGAGAAAGCGCTTCTCGGCCTGATCACGCAGGAACAGCACCTGACGCGAAAAACCGTGGCCATATTGGTAGGCGTCCATGAACTCCTGGCGAATCCCCAGCGCCTGGTTTTCACCCTGGGATTCGATCCGCGCCTGGGCGGCTTCGGTGAGCATCTCCATGCTCGAGGCTTTCACCAGCGCGGAGCTGTGCTCCATGCGATACAGCGAAAGACCCACCAGCAGGGTCACGATACCCGCCAGGCAAAGCCCGGCCAGCAGGGTGATCTTCCATTGAATGGAAAGTTGTCTGAGCGACATGGAGGCGTCCTTTATTCGATAAATATCTGAGACTCCGCACTGTAACGGCCCCAAAGCAGCTTTCTTGAGCGACAAGCTGCAAGTGAAAAAATAAGCGCTTGCAGCTTCAGGCTTGCAGCTTGGCGCTGCTTCCTTCACAGTGCGCGCCCTCTAATAAAACCCTCTCTTTAATCCGCTGGCGGCTCTTCGCAGACTGCCGGCCGGACTCTTTCCGTTTGTGTTGAGGTAGTGATGATTAATGCAGTAATTGCCGCGGTCGGCGTCATGCTGATCCTCAGCCTGTCCCGCGTGCATGTGGTGATCGCGCTGATCGTCGGCGCGCTGGTCGGTGGCTTGACCGGTGGCCTGGGCATCGACGCGACATTAAAAGCCTTCAACAGCGGGCTCGGTGGCGGCGCGACGGTGGCGTTGTCCTACGCTTTGCTCGGCGCTTTCGCGGTGGCGATTGCCAAGTCCGGCCTGGCCCATGCCTTGGCTGACAAGGCCCTGCTGATGGTCGACCGTCAGCACGCCAGCGGTGGTCGTCAGGTCAAGTGGCTGCTGATCGGTTTGCTCTGGGTGGTGGCCATCGCTTCGCAGAATATTCTGCCGATACATATCGCCTTTATTCCGTTGTTGGTGCCGCCGCTGCTCTATGTGCTGACCAAGCTGCAACTCGACCGTCGCTTGATTGCCTGCGTCATGACCTTCGGTCTGATCACGCCGTACATGTTCCTGCCAGTGGGCTTCGGCAACATCTTCCTCAATGAAATCCTGCTGGCCAATGTCGCCCGCAGCGGCGTGGACATCAGTGGCATCAACGTCACCCATGCCATGGGCATCCCGGCGTTGGGCATGGTCGTCGGGCTGGCGGCGGCGTTTATCAGCTACCGCAAGAAACGCGTCTACGACCTGGAAAAGATCGAGCAAGTCGAACAGGTGGCGGTGCAATACAACCCGCTGAGCCTGATGGTGGCCGGACTGGCCATCGCAGCGGCATTCATCATTCAGCTGCTGCTGGATTCGATGATCATCGGTGCGCTGGCCGGGTTCCTGATTTTCTCGGTGTCGGGCGTGGTGAAATGGCGCGACACCGATGACCTGTTCACCGAAGGCATGAAAATGATGGCGATGATCGGCTTCATCATGATCGCCGCGTCCGGGTTTGCCGAGGTGATGAAAGCCACTGGCGAAGTGCAAACGCTGGTCGAAGCATCGGCCTCGTGGATCGGTCACAGCAAAGGCATCGGCGCGTTGCTGATGTTGTTGGTCGGGTTGTTGGTGACCATGGGCATCGGTTCGTCGTTCTCCACGGTGCCGATCCTGGCGGCGATTTTCGTGCCGCTGTGCGTGCAACTGGGCTTCAGTCCGTTGGCGATCGTTTGCATCGTCGGCACCGCTGGCGCCCTGGGGGACGCCGGTTCGCCCGCCTCGGACTCGACCCTCGGCCCGACCTCCGGCCTGAACATCGACGGCCAGCATCACCACATCTGGGACACCGTGGTCCCGACCTTCCTGCACTACAACCTGCCGCTGCTGGCATTCGGCTGGGTGGCCGCGATGGTTCTGTAACCCGCTCCCACAATTTGATTGGGGGTGACCGTTATTCAACTTTTGATCCGGCGTGCCGTTAAAGCCTTTAACCACGCCAACAACATCAAAAGAGTGAACGTCATGCGCATGAGCCTGAAGGCTAAAGTCCTGTCCCTTGCGGTCCTCCCGGTGTTGCTCTTTGCGCTGGTCATCAGCCTGACCACGTTGTTCATTCTGCAAGAACAGGCCCACAAGGAAGTCGAGGAAACCCGCCAGCGCCTGCTCAGCGATGCCAAGGCAACCCTGCAAAGCTACGTCGCCGTGGCCATGACCGCGATCAAACCACTTTATGACGCTGCCGCCCCCGGCGATGAAGCGGCGCGGGCCCAGGTGATCAAGTTGCTTTCGAGCATCACCTACGGCAAGGACGGCTACTTCTTCGGCTACGACTCCAACACCGTGCGCCTGTTCAAGGCCAACAGCCCCGAAGGCGTGGGCCAGAGCTTCAAGGACAACCGCGATCCGAACGGGGTCTACGTCAATCGCGACCTGGTGAAAGTCGCGAAGGACGGCACCCATTACCTGGAATACAGCTCGCCATTGCCGGGCAACACCCAAGTGCTGGTGCCCAAGCTCGGCTACACCGAGTACCTGCCGAAGTGGGACATGGCGGTCGGCACCTCGGTCAACCTCGATGGCATCGAAGCCCAGGTGGCGCTGGTCCAGGCCAAGATTACCGAGCGGATGGAAGGCGTGGTGCTGAGCATCATCGGCGTCGCCGCGCTGGTGCTGCTGGTGATTGCCGCCGTCGGGTTGCTGCTGGCCAACGCCATCCTGCGCCCACTGAACCTGATGAAAGCCAACCTCGACGACATCGCTGCGGGCGAGGGCGACCTGACCCGGCGCCTTACCATCACCAGCCAGGATGAACTGGGCGAACTGGCCGGCTCGTTCAACCGTTTCGTCGACAAGATCCACGGCCTGGTGCGCCAGATCACCGAAATGACCTCGCAACTGACCGGACTGGTGAATCAGGTTTCCGACCAGGCCCAGCGCTCGGATCAGGCCATGGAGCGTCAGCGTCACGAAACCGATCAGGTGGCCACGGCGATCAACGAGATGTCGGCGGCGGCTCAGGAAGTGGCCAAAAGCGCGCAAAACGCGGCGGTGGCTGCCCAGCAAACCGACGAAGAAGGCCAGGCCGCCAAGCGTGTGGTGGCCGGCAGCATCGTCAAGATTCATGCCTTGGTGGATGACATTCGCAGCAGCGGCGTGTCCCTCGACAGCTTGCAAAAAGACGTGTCGTCGATTGTCAGCGTGCTTGGGGTGATCCGCTCGATTGCCGAGCAGACCAACCTCCTGGCGCTCAACGCCGCCATCGAAGCGGCGCGCGCCGGTGAGGCCGGCCGTGGTTTTGCGGTGGTGGCGGACGAAGTCCGGGCGCTGGCCAGTCGCACGCAAATCAGCACGCAGGAAATCCAGGGCATGATCGACCGTTTGCAGGCCGGCACCCAATCGGCGGTGGAAGCGATGCGCCGTTCCAGCGAGGCCGGCGACGGTACCTCCGCGCAGGCCAACCAGGCCGGCGCGTCGCTGGACACCATGGCTCAGCTGATCGCCACCATCAACTCGATGAACGCGCAGATCGCCAGCGCCGCCGAAGAGCAGACTGCCGTGGCCGAAGAGATCAACCGCAGCGTGCACCAGATTGCCGTCGCGGTGGACAACGTCGCCGACGAAACCCAGCTCGGCGCCCAGACCTCCCGCAGCCTCGCCGACCTCGGCCACCGCCTCGGTAAACTGGTCGGACAGTTCCGCATTTAACGCCACTAAACCTGTGGGAGCGGGCTTGCCCGCGATGGCGGAGTGTCAGCCGACATCAATGTTGGATAGGCCGGCCTCATCGCGGGCAAGCCCGCTCCCACAGGGGATGAGCTGTCGTTAATTGAAAGGCCTGTCCCAATACGGCACTTCGCCAAAGCATTCGACAAAGAAATCGATCACCGTCCTGACCTTCACCGACAACCGTCGGCTGCCGGGCCATAGCACGGCGATCTGTTGCGGTTCGAGGCTGTTGGACACCTGATACTCCCCCAGCACCGGCACCAGCGTGCCGTTGCGCACCGCTTCACCAATCAGCCACGACGGAAACATCACCAATCCCAAGCCCTGCTCGGCCGCCTGGGTCAGGGTCTCGGCGTGGTTGCCGGTGATCGGGCCCTTCACCGAGTAGGGCGTCCAGTCCCGCTGACCCTTGCGGAAAAACCAGCGCTGTAGACCGGTCACGCCTTTGTAGGCCAGGCATTGATGGGCCTTGAGATCGTCAGGGTGTTGCGGCGTGCCGTGACGTTTCAGGTAAGCCGGGCTTGCCGCCACCTGAAAGCGCTGGGGTGCCAGGATGCGTGCCTGCATGCTCGAATCCTGTAGCGGGCCGATGCGAAACAGCAGGTCCGCCCCTTCCTGCAACGGCGCGACGTAGCTGTCGGTTTGCTGGATATCCAGTTGCAGTTTCGGATAGCGCTCGCAGAGCTGCCCCAGCCACGGCGTCAGGTGCCGCTGGCCAAACACCACCGGTGCATTGATCCGTACCAGCCCGTTGGGCTCGCTTTGCTGTTCCTGCAAGGCCTGTTCGGCTTCTTCCAGTTGCACCAACACCAACCGGGCGTGGTCACCGAGCATGCGCCCGGCCTCGGTGGGGGTGACGGCGCGGGTATGCCGGTAGAGCAATTGCAGGCTCAGGGCCTGCTCCATCAATTGGATCTGCCGGGAAATCGAAGAAGGCGCCACATTTTCGCGGCGGGCGACTTCGGAAAAACTGCCGTGATCGAGCACGGCGACAAACAGCCGAAGCGCCTTGAATCCCAGTTCGCTGAGGCCGTGCATGTTCAATCCTGCTGTGCGAGTTGCGCAAAAGTGTTGTCAGGATACTCCCATTTATCGCAAAGGATCGCCAGTCGATAATGCGCGCCATGTTTCTTCGAACGGAGTTTTCTTATGCAGTCTTCATCTCTCGACAACGCTGGCGTGATTGCGGCGCCTGGCACCAGGTCCGGGTGGCGGCTCTTGCTGCTGCCCCTGGTGATCCTGGCCGGCATGGGCCTTTCCGTGGAGGCCGGTTTGCTCGGGCCGCTCGGGGTTCAGGTCGGTCACTTGTGGGCGACCTTGAGCATTTTCGGCGTTGGCTCGGCGATTCTGTTTTTCCTGTTGCTGCTCAGTGGCCCGCAACAGGGGCCGGCCTTTGGCGAGCTGCCACGCTGGCAATTGATCGGTGGCTTTCTCGGGCCGATGTATGTGGTGGTGCTGACGTTGGCCACGCCGCATATCGGGATCGCCATGACCATGATCGCGATCCTCTCCGGACAGGTCGGGAAAAGCGTGCTGATTGACCACTTCGGCTGGTTCGGCGCCACCCGCAAAAAGGTCAACGGTGAACGTTGGCTGGCCTTGCTGCTGATTGTCGCGGCACTTGTTCTGATTGCTCGGGGTTGATGATGAATCTGATTATTTTGTTGGCGGTGGTCGTGGCGGCCGGTGCGGTGTTGAGTGTTCAGGCGGCGATCAATGGCCGGCTGGGCGAAACGGTCGGCGTGTTGCGCAGCAGTTTGTTGACCTTCGTAGTGGGCGCGGTGACCACTGGGTTGCTGATCCTGTTCTTCGAACCGGCCCATGCCGTGAGCCTGCTGGACGTGCCGAAATGGCAACTCAGCGGCGCATTGTTCGGGGTGGTGTACATGATGGTGATGGTCGGTGCGGTGCCGCGAGTCGGCACGGCGGTGGCGACGGTGGCCGTGATTGTCGGGCAACTGGGAATGGGCATGCTGATCGACAACTTCGGCTGGCTGGGCAATCCGTCGATCGAACTGTCCAGTAGCCGGATATTGGCGATGGTGTGTCTCGCATTAGCCTTGCTGTTCATGTATCGCAGCAACACCCGGGCGAGTAAACGCTGACGCTCCTACACTGGTAATGAAGTGCGCATCAGGCGCACGCGACGACCACAACCCTGGAGTCAGACTCATGATCGACAGTGAAGGTATCTGCGACTGCCCCAAATGCTCCTGCAAACTGGGCGAACATCCGATTGCGCGCCACGGCAAGCACTATTGCTGTGAAGCCTGCGCCAAGCACCACGAACATGGCGAAGAATGTGCCAGCAAGGGCTGCAAGTGCGCCCACGCCAAGTAACTTATCCAGGTCAAGTGGAGCCGCTCGGGCTCCACTTTCAGTTTCACTTCTCCAATCCTCCTTGATAGTCAGTTCGCCGGTCGCCAGGTCACATTCTCGACCCCGAATTTCTCTGCCATCGGCTTGCTGGTCTTCTGCACCTTTTCACGGCCAAAACGCGGGATTCTTCCCACGCCGGCGTCGCAGCTTGCCCAATGCCAAGCCTCCGCATTGTCCATTTTGTCCAGGCGGATAATGAAAGACTTGGGGGCGCCATGAAGGGTGTATTCAATGACGAAAAGTTTTGCGTTGTTCATATAGCCCGTATTCCTCCCTGTGGTAATACAGGGATCGTTGGGATTACGGAAAATTCAGTTGGATTGTCAGACGGTTGCCGCCAGTGGCGACAAGGCCTGCGGCTCGTTACCATGCAATCTCCGAAAAGCCCAATGAACACTGCCCATGGCCCTTGCTGCCCCGCCAGACTTGAGTGATACCGACGTGCCGGTGCAACCGCTGGCGCGGACCTATCCGCGCGGGTTGTACATCGAGCCGCATGAGCATGTCTGGGGGCAGTTGTTGTACGCGATGAGTGGGGTGATGTGGGTCGAGACGCCCCAAGAAGCGCTGGTGGTGCCGCCGCAGCGAGCGGTGTGGCTGCCACCGGGCGTGCCCCACGGGATACGCGTGGTTTCGGACCTGCAGATGCGCAACATCTACCTGCGGCCGTCGCTGGCGGCAACCCTGGACGACACGGTGCAAGTGATCGAAGTCGGTGGTCTGTTGCGCGAGCTGATCGTCGGGCTGGTGGAGCAGGGCGACGATGGCGCTCCCGAGTATTACGAAGCGCTGGTCGGCCTGGCGCTGCTGGAACTGCAGCGGGCCAAGCGCTCGCAACTGAAAATCCCCTTGCCGGACGATTCCGACCGGCGCCTGATGAATGTCTGCCAGGCGGTCATGGCCGCGCCATCCCTGGACATTCCTTTCGAACAACATGCCGAAAACGCCGGTGCCAGCGTGCGCACCCTGGCGCGGCTGTTCAAGGACGGTTTGGGCATGGGCTTCGCCGAGTGGCGGCGGCAAGTGCAATTGGCGACGGCGGTGGCGGAGTTGATCCAGGGCGTGGCGGTCAGTGCGATTGCCCGGGAACTGGGGTATTCGCCGAGCAGTTTCAGCGACATGTTCCGACGCGAACTGGGCGTCGCACCCTCGCAATACTCAAGCCACAACGAACCCCTGTAGGAGCTGGCTTGCCAGCGAAAGCGTCCTTCCAGACAACACCTTATTGATTGACACACCGCCTTCGATGGCAAGCCAGCTCCTACAGGTTTGCCTGGCGACCGGCGATAGTGCTTTGACCGAAATTCAGAAGCACTTGGCCGATGCCCGCCGGCGTGTCTCCCTAGACTCATCGCATACCTCAGTGACACGCGGAGTCTGCCATGAACTACCTCATCTCAATCGTCATCGGCCTGGGCGTCGGCCTGCTTTACGGCGCTCTGGATTTTCGTTCCCCCGCACCACCAGCCATCGCGCTGGTCGGTCTGCTCGGCATGCTGGCCGGCGAACAGTTGTGGCCGATGGGCCGGCAGCTGGTGGCTGGCTGGATCTCCTGAGTCATTTGTGACGCGCCTTTTCACTCATTCGATGGACACTCCCATGAAAGCACTGCAATTCGACAAAACCGGCGACCTCTCGGCCCTGCGCTTCGTCGAGGTTCCCACGCCCGTTCCCGGCGCCGATGAAGTCCTGGTGCAGATCAAGGCTGCCGGCCTCAATCCCAGCGACGTGAAGAACGTATTGGGGCGTTTTCCCTACACCACGTTGCCGCGAATTCCGGGGCGTGATTTTGCCGGTGTCGTCGTCGAAGGCCCGCAGGCGCTGATCGGTGAGGAAGTCTGGGGCACCGGCCGCGAGCTGGGCTTTTTCGCCGACGGCTCCCATGCGCAATTCGTAAAATTGCCGGCCAATGGCGTGGCGCGCAAACCCACTCACCTGGACTTCGCCCAGGCCGCCAGTCTCGGTGTGCCTTACACCACGGCGTGGGACGCACTGGAACGCAGCCTGGTGACGGCCGACACCCGATTGCTGGTGATCGGCGGTGGGGCGGTCGGCAGTGCCGCGTTGGCGTTGGCCAAGGTACGTGGCGCTCAGGTATTGGCGGCGGCGCGGCGGCCGGAGCAGGTCATCGAGTTGCAAGCGCAGGGGTATCAAACGCTGCAACTGGATAAACCCGAGGACCTCGGCGCGCAGGTGAATGCCGTGTACGCCGGCGGTGCCGATGTGATTTTCGATACCACTGGCTTCTGGCTGCCCGCGTCGGTTGCGGCATTGGCGGCGTTCGGGCGCATCGCGATCATCGCCGCGCCGGTGGACGGCCTGGTGCAGCTGCCGGCCCTGGCGTTGTATCGCAAGGGTGGTTCGGTGGTGGGGATCAACTCGTTGCTGTACGGGGTTCAGGCCTGTGCGGCGATGCTTGATCAGTTCGGCAAGTTTTTCGATCAAGACTTGTTGCCGTTGCCGCAGGGACTACTCGAATCGCCGTTGGCCGAAGGGCTGGAGCGCTATGCCGAGGTGAATCAGGGTCGCGGCGAGAAAGTGATTTTATTGCCATAACCTAATCAATGTGGGAGCGGGCTTGCTCGCGAAGAGGGCCCTGACAGTCGACATCAATGTCGTCTGCTAGAATCGGCGCCATTGATCCCACGAGGTACCCCCATGAGCGAGCCGATTCGTCTGACCCAATACAGCCACGGCGCAGGGTGTGGCTGCAAGATTTCTCCCCAGGTGCTGGAAGTGATTCTGGCCGGCAGCGGCGCGCAGAACCTGGACCCGAAACTTTGGGTCGGCAACGCCTCCCGTGATGATGCCGCGGTGTACGCGATCGATGAAGAGCGCGGCGTGGTGTCGACCACCGACTTTTTCATGCCGATCGTCGACGATCCGTTCGACTTCGGCCGCATCGCCGCCACCAATGCCATCAGCGATATCTACGCCATGGGCGGCGATCCGTTGATGGCGATTGCGATCCTCGGCTGGCCGGTGAATGTACTGGCGCCGGAAATTGCCCGGGAAGTGATTCGCGGCGGGCGTTCAGTCTGCGATGAAGCGGGGATTCCGTTGGCCGGTGGGCATTCCATCGATGCGCCGGAGCCGATTTTCGGCCTGGCGGTCACCGGTCTGGTGCAAAAGCGCCACATGAAGCGCAACGACACCGCCACCGCCGGTTGCCTGCTTTACCTCACCAAACCCTTGGGCATCGGCATCCTCACGACTGCCGAGAAGAAGGGCAAGTTGCGCCACGCCGACATCGGCCTGGCCCGCGACTGGATGTGTACCCTGAACAAACCCGGCAGCCGCTTCGGCAAACTCGACGGCGTGACCGCGATGACCGACGTCACCGGTTTCGGCTTGCTCGGGCATCTGGTGGAAATGGCCGATGGCAGCAACGTGACGGCCCGAATCGAGTACGACCGCGTGCCGCGCCTGCCGGGCGTCGAGTATTACCTCGACCTGGGCTGCGTGCCGGGCGGGACGCTGCGCAATTTCGACAGCTACGCCAGCAAACTCGGGCGGCTTCAGGAAATGCACAAACGCGTGCTGTGCGACCCGCAAACCAGCGGCGGCCTGCTCGTCGCGGTCACCCCTGAGGGTAACGAACAATTTCTCCAAGTGGCTGCCGAATTAGGCCTGGCCCTTGAGCCAATCGGTGAACTGGTCGAGCGACAGACAAACGCGGTCGAGGTGTTTTGATGTCTATCGACTGCACCGATTACCGCAACCTCTTTCTCAACGACCGGCCGATGCTGGATGCCCGCGCGCCGATTGAATTTCACAAAGGCTCATTCCCCGGCGTGGTCAACCTGCCGCTGATGAACGACAGCGAGCGGCAACGGATCGGCACCTGCTACAAACAGCACGGCCAGCAAGCCGCCATTACGCTGGGCCATCAATTGGTGTCCGGCGAGATCAAAGCCGAGCGCATCCAGGCCTGGGCAGAGTTTGCCCGAGCCCATCCCGATGGCTATTTGTATTGTTTTCGCGGCGGCTTGCGCTCGCAGATCGTCCAGCAGTGGCTCAAGGACGAGGCGGGCATCGACTATCCAAGAGTCGGTGGCGGCTACAAGGCCATGCGCACCTTTCTGCTGAACACGCTCGATGCGGCGGTGACCCAATGCGATTTCGTGCTGTTGGGCGGCATGACCGGCACCGGCAAGACCGAGGTGCTCACGCAGCTGCGCAACGGGCTGGACCTGGAAGGCCACGCCAACCATCGCGGTTCCAGTTTCGGTAAACACGCCACTGGCCAACCCTCCAACATCGACTTTGAAAACCGCCTGGCGGTGGATCTGCTGAAAAAGCGCGACCACGGCATCGAGCAGTTTGTGCTGGAAGACGAGAGCCGGGCGATCGGCAGTTGCGCCCTGCCGTTGCCGCTGTTTCAGGGCATGCAGCAGTTCCCGATGGTCTGGCTTGAAGACAGCCTGGAAGGGCGGGTCGAGCGAATCCTGCGCGATTACGTGGTGGACTTGTGTGCCGAGTTCATTGACGTGCATGGCGATGAGGGTTTTGCGCTGTTTTCCGAGCGTTTGCTGGAGAGCCTGAATAACGTGCAGAAGCGCTTGGGCGGTGAACGCCATCGGCGGATGTTGATCTTGATGGAAGAGGCGCTGGCGGAGCAGGCGAACAGCGGGGCAGTGGACTTGCACCGGGGCTGGATCGAAGGGTTGCTGCGCGAGTATTACGACCCGATGTACGCCTTTCAGCGGGAGAAGAAGGGCTCGCGGATCGAGTTTGCCGGGGAGCGTGGGGCGGTGCTTGAGTACCTGCGGGAGCGAGTCAGTCAGCGAGGGTGAGGGTGGTTTTGCCGGCCTCTTCGCGAGCAAGCCCGATCAGACACCCAGCCACTCAAGTCGGACAAGTCTCCCGACCATTATCCAGACCTTGCTTGTAACTGTGGCTCACCAGGCTGGCCTTGCCGTTGTGCCAGGTCAGCGTGAGTACATACAGCGAGTCGTAGTCGCTGGATTCCCAGTCATCGGTGATGTTCTGTTTCTTGCCAACGGCTTCCCCGGCGACCTTGTTGATCAGCTCTGGCAGGTAGCCGTGGGACCAGGCGGTGTAGATGACCGAGTTGTGATACTTGTCGTGCAGCAGTTCATCCGCGAGGTCACTGGTGTCATTGGCCGAGAAGTTGATGTTCACCGGCAAACCAAGCTTGATGGCGCTGGGGCTGATGGTCATCAGGGGGCGAATGTAACTGTAGGAATTGTCCAGTTCGCCTTCCTCGACATTGCGCGTCGGATTGGCGGCAAACACGTAGTTGGCCTTGCCGAACTTTTCCGGCAACAAGGTCGCCAGGTCGATCGCGCGGTTCAGACCCTGGCAATTGAGTTGGCCGAGGCCGCCAGCAGGTTTTTCCGCGTGGCGCAGGAACACCAGCGTCTGGGTGCCGTCCGCCGGTTGGGCGCGGCTTTCGCTGGATTCCAGCACCAGAAACAATGCGCTGGCTGCCAGCAACGCGGGCAGCAGCAAATAAGCGCGATGTTTGAAGCGGTTGGCGAATTTCAGTGGGTTCATCATTGGATTAAGGGTTCTTCAGCGCATTTCGTTAAGGCTGACAAACCTTTACACCGCGAATTTCCTGCGTCGGGTGTTTTCCATGTCGTTCAGCCGGTCCGTTTTCAAAGGAGGCAGTGCTCAGAGTCCTCTGACGCCCGTTTGGTTCGATTCCGGCAAAGAGCGCAGCAATCTACCGGGAACCTTTAACGGGTTGGAGTAAAGGTTATCGACAGGATGTTGCGGATTTATGGACACGTTACACGTGTAAGCGCCGCCGGAGGCTGCAATCTCTCGATCTTGAACATCAGTGAGATTGATACCGGCAACAGATCTCCTGCATTAAGATCGTCATTCTCAATTTCCTCGTGGATCCTCCCATGACCGATTTGTCCCTGTTTCCCATCACCCAGAAATGGCCGGCGCAGTACCCCGAGTGGATTCAGCTTTACTCCTTGCCGACCCCCAACGGCGTCAAGGTATCGATCATGCTCGAAGAGATCGGCCTGCCCTACGAACCGCACCGTGTGGGCTTCGACACCCATGATCAGCTGTCGCCTGAATTCATGTCCCTGAACCCCAACAACAAGATTCCGGCGATCCTCGACCCCCATGGTCCGGGAGACCAGCCGTTGCCGCTGTTCGAGTCCGGGGCGATTCTGATCTACCTCGCTGACAAGAGCGGGCAGTTGCTGGCGCAGGAATCGGCCGCGCGTTACGAGACGATTCAGTGGCTGATGTTTCAGATGGGTGGCATCGGGCCGATGTTCGGCCAGTTGGGTTTTTTCAATAAATTCGGCGGCAAGGACTACGAGGACAAGCGGCCCCGTGATCGCTATGTCGAAGAAAGCAAACGCCTGCTCAGCGTGCTGGATGGACGCCTGGAAGGGCGTGACTGGATCATGGGTGAGCGTTATACCATTGCGGACATCGCGACGTTCCCGTGGGTGCGCAACTTGATTGGCTTCTATGAGGCCGGCGATCTGGTGGGCATCGAGGATTTCCGCAACGTCACGCGGGTGCTGGAAAAATTCCTGGCACGGCCGGCGGTGATTCGCGGGCTGGAGATCCCTAAGCCCCTCTCCAATTAACCGAAGAACCTGTGGGAGCGGGCTTGCCCGCGATAGCGGAGTATCAGACACATTGATGCTGGGTGGGCCGCCGCCATCGCGGGCAAGCCCGCTCCCACAGGGTATTGTGTTGCTACGGTGATTGTTGCGGGTCCGGTAACTGTTTGTTCCCTCGCAGACGTTTGTGCCCTATAGCGCTCAGGGCATAAGCTTTCGCCCCCTCTACGACGTTCGTCTCGTCCTCCGATTTTCAGGAATATCCAATGTCCAGTCAGTTCCCCGAAGCACGTCCACGCCGTTTGCGCCGCAATGCGAGCCTGCGCAGCCTGTTCCAGGAAACCGAGTTCAGTTTGAACGACCTGGTGCTGCCGATCTTCGTCGAGGAAGAAATTGACGACTTCGTGCCGATCAAGAGCATGCCCGGGGTGATGCGTATTCCGGAGCGGAAACTGGCCGGCGAGATCGAGCGTTATGCCCGGGCCGGGATCAAATCAGTGATGACCTTCGGCGTTTCGCACCACCTGGACAGCAGCGGCAGTGACACCTGGAGCGACAACGGCCTGGTGTCGCGCATGTCGCGCATCGCCAAGGACGCGGTGCCGGACATGATCGTCATGTCCGACACCTGTTTCTGCGAGTACACCGATCACGGCCACTGCGGGGTGCTGCACAACCACGAAGTCGATAACGATCAGACCCTGATCAACCTTGGCAAACAAGCCGTGGCGGCAGCCCGTGCCGGAGCCGATGTGATTGCCCCGTCAGCCGCCATGGACGGACAGGTTCAGGCCATTCGCCGGGCGCTGGATGACGCCGGTTTCAGCCAAACCGCGATCATGGCGTATTCGACCAAGTTTGCTTCGGCACTCTACGGCCCGTTCCGCGAAGCCGGCGGCAGCGCGCTCAAGGGTGACCGCAAAAGCTATCAGATGAACCCGATGAACCGCCGCGAAGCCGTGCGCGAATCGCTGCTGGACGAACAGGAAGGCGCTGATGCGTTGATGGTCAAGCCGGCCGGCGCGTACCTGGACATCATCCGCGACATCCGCGAAGTGTCGCGCCTGCCGCTGTCGGCGTATCAGGTGAGCGGCGAGTACGCGATGATCAAATTCGCCGCCCAGGCCGGGGCGATCGATGAGGACCGCGTGGTGCGCGAGAGCCTTGGCGCGATCAAGCGGGCCGGGGCGGACCTGATCTTCACCTACTTCGCCATGGACCTGGCCCTGGCCGGAATCTAAACCCCACCACATTCGGACGGTGGTGAATCAGGGGGACCGAAGTACGGCCGAATCCCGTGATCCCGGAAATACCGCTCGATCACCTTCGGATCGGAACACGTCTCGGCAATCGCCACATAGGTATCCGGGCGCAACAGGTAAAACCCGCTGTGCCCCAAACCTGCGCCTTCGAACGCCGGCCGCCAGCCGAACACGTGCAGCGGCAAATGATGCTCGTGGCACCAGGCGATCATCTCGTCGCTGGTGTCGCCGTACACATGCACTTGCCAGACGGGGCATTTCAGCGGTCCGAAATTATCCCCCTCACCGTCGTGCGCCCAGGGCAGTCGATCTCCGCCATGAACGTGGCCGGCAACGCCGTTGCTCAACGCCATCCCGCGATAATTCAGGGTGATCTGCGACACCGTGCGAAACAGGAGCTCCCGGGCCGTACCCAGCGAGGCCATTTTCGGCAACACGAACGGCGCCAGACGCGTGCGCAGCAAATCGGCCATGCGCCCCTCGGCGGTGACGAAACTGAACACCCGATCGGTGGTGGCGACCAGTTTGCGGGCAAACGCGATGCGCTCGGTTTCGTACGTGTCGAGCAATTTGGCCGTGGCGCCGCCGCTCAATACCGCCGCAAGTTTCCAGGCAAGGTTGATGGCGTCGCCAATCCCGGTGTTCATGCCCTGACCGCCGGCCGGGCTGTGGACGTGGGCGGCGTCACCCAATAGAAACGCGCGTCCGCTGCGAAAGTGGTCGGCAACCCGATGGTGCACGCGGTAGGTCGAGAACCAGTTCAACTGTTCGATCTGCACCTTCAGGTTTTCGATGGCGCGGCGGCTGACGTCTTCGAAACGCAGGGTTTCGGCTTGCTCGGCGCGTTCATCGCGCACGGTACCAATCAGGCGCGCGCGGCCGGTTCCCGCCAATGGAAACACCGCCAGAAAATCCGCTTCATCGAGGTCCACATGCAGTTCGCCATTGAACGTCGGCCCGCTTGCCTGGACGTCGGCGACATAGAAAATCTGCTGGTAGGTGCCGCCGGGAAATCCGGTGTCCAACGTCTTGCGCACAATCGACCGGGCACCGTCACAGCCCGCCAGATAACAGGCCTGACAGCTTTCCTGCTGGCCATCGGGCAAGCGCAACCGGGCGTTGATGCCGTCACCGGTTTCCTCGAAACCCTCCAGTTCCGTGTTGCGTTCCACCTGGATGCCGAAACCTTCGAGGCGTTCGATCAACAGTCGTTCGTGCTCGTCCTGGGGGAAGATTTCGAGGAAGGCGTAGGGCGTCAGGCCCTCGCCGATGGTGCTCAGCGGCAACCGCGCCACGGGCTCGCCCTTGACCCAGAAATTGGCGGCGGCCACGTGATGGCCGTTCTGCACAACCGCTTCGCTGAGGTCGAGTTGGCGATACAGCTCCAGCGTCCGCGCCTGCACGGCCAGCGCCCGCGACGTGGTGCCGGGTGCCGAGGTCTTGTCGATAATCCGCACTCGGACGCCCAGTTTGCTCAGCCACAGCGCCAGTACCAGCCCGGTCGGGCCAGCGCCGATGATCAGTACGTCGCTACGATTCATGAGCCTGGCCTCCTCGATGTGTGGATCAAGTATGGTCCAGCCGAGGCAGACGGCCAGGCTCACTGCTCAACGAAAAAAAACCCCTCAATGCCTGTAGCAGCCGTCGAGCCAGCATACGGCTCTGTAGTAGCTGCTGCAGAGTTGAACGTGTGGAACAGTCGACGGTGGCCGCAGTCATAGCCTGCGCCATGCCATTGGTCGTATGGTTAACCCGGCTCAACGGATTAGATGGAGCACCATGCAAGCCAATCGATTGATCATGAGCATCGCGGCGCTGCTGATTCTGGCCGGTTGCGGGACTCAGCGCACGCAACAACCTCCGGCGCGCAAGCCCGCCGAGGTCAAGGCCGAAATCGTGCGCCTGCTGCCGGCCAAAACCGTCGACCGCCAAGGCTGGGCCACGGACATCTACGCAGCCTTTGCCGCCCAGAATATTTATCCCTCCACGCAAAACCTGTGCTCGGTACTGGCAGTGGCCGAACAGGAATCGACCTTCCAGGTGGACCCGCCCGTGCCGGGCCTGGGCAAGATCGCCCGTGAGGAGATCGACCGCCGCGCGGCCAAGGCGCACATCCCCAGCCTGCTGGTGAGCGGCGCGTTGCAAGTGAGTTCATCCAACGGTAAAAGCTACAGCGACCGCCTGAATGCCGCGCGCAGCGAAAAAGAGCTGAGCGCGATTTTCGATGACTTCATCGGCATGGTGCCCATGGGCCGGACCCTGTTCGGTGGCTTCAACCCGGTGCATACCGGTGGCCCGATGCAGGTCAGCATCGATTTCGCCGAGGGACAGGCAAAGAATTATCCCTACCCGGTGGAGGGCTCGATCAGGCATGAAGTGTTCACGCGCCGTGGCGGGATGTATTTCGGCATTGCCCACTTGCTCGGTTACCCCGTGAGCTATCAGCAACCGCTGTATCGCTTCGCCGATTTCAATGCCGGTTGGTATGCCAGCCGCAACGCGGCATTTCAGAACGCCGTGAGTCGTGCTTCCGGTATACCGCTGGCGCTGGACGGTGATTTGGTGCGCTACGATTCCATTATGCCCGGCACCACGGAACGGGCAGTGCGCACCCTCGGCAAGCAACTGGACATGCGCAATCCGACCATCCGGGACCAACTGGAGGAGGGCAAAAGCCTCGAATTCGAGAACACCGAGCTTTATCAGCGGGTCTTCGCACTGGCGGAAAAGACCGAAGGCCGTTCCCTGCCGCGTGCGGTATTGCCGGGGATCGTGTTGGAGAGTCCGAAAATCACCCGAAAACTCACCACGGCATGGTTCGCCAAACGGGTTGATGAACGATATAAGCGATGCATGGCGCGCTGAGCGAGCCGAAAAAAAGCACAAAAAACCCGGCTGATCAGGCCGGGTTTTTCGTTATGTGCTGCGGCGAAGCCATTGACTCATGCGGCGCGGCTTTCGATCAGACGATCCGAACCACCTTCAGCAACGCGGTTTTCGATCAGACGATCCGAACCACCTTCAGCGACGCGATTCTCGATCAGACGATCCGAACCACCTTCAGCGACGCGATTCTCGATCAGACGATCCGAACCACCTTCAGCAACGCGGTTTTCGATCAGGCGATCAGAACCACCTTCGGCCACACGATTCTCGATCAGACGATCCGAACCACCTTCGGCCACACGATTCTCGATCAGACGATCCGAACCACCTTCAGCGACGCGATTCTCGATCAGACGATCCGAACCACCTTCAGCCACACGACTTTCAATCAGACGATCCGAGCCGCCTTCAGCGACAACCGGGTGAGTCGAGGTCGCGGCGAACGCGTTAACTGCAAAAACCGAGAAAGCGATGCTGAGGAGGGTTTGGCGTTTCATGATCGTGTGCTCCGGGGGTGTTGTTGGTTGGTATGGAGCTGATGTTACGCCGTGGATTTTTTATGAGAACTTCATTGACGTGATGGTGAACATCGACAGCAATGATGGGCCGAGCGACCTGCCTATCGCGGGCGTGATGGTGCGGTCGACGGGTGGCAACGGTGCGGTCGATGGTGGCTTCTACACTGAATAGCCTGATGTCGCAGGCTGAGATCTGTTGACCAACCGCTTAAACAAAACCGAATCTCGGGGACGTGTTTATGTACCAGCTCTATGGACACAAGAACTCAGGCGCCGCGGCGATTGAAGCGGCACTGGAGCTTTGCGAGATTCCTTATCGCTTCATTGATGTCGAGACCTCCCCGGAGGCGGCCAAGGCCCTGGAAAAGCTCAATCCGCTCAAGCAGATTCCAACGCTGCAAAAGCCTGACGGCGGCATTCTCACTGAAAGTGCGGCGATCCTGATTCACCTGGGAATGGCGTTCCCCAAGTCGAACTTGCTGCCGGAAAACGTCGCCGAGCGCGATCAGGTCATCCGGGGAATGGTGTACATCGTCAGCAATTGCTATGCGGCCATCGGCATCATCGATTACCCCGAACGCTGGTTGGCCAAGGCGGATCAGTCGTCCAGGGAAAACCTCATGGCCGGTACCCGACAGCGACTGCATTGGAGCTGGGAGGTGTTTGCCGATCAGTTTTCGGGTGATTTGTACCTGGGCGATGAAACCCCGGGTGCGCTGGATGTGCTAGCGGCGGTAGTGACGCGCTGGGAGGGCAGTCGGGAGTACCTGCGCCATGCCCGACCCGGATTTTTCGCCTGGCTGACACGAATCGACCGGCACCCGACATTGGCCCCGGTCTTCGCCCGGCATTGGCCCTCCTGAGCACCGCCGCTCCCACCTTTTGATTTGTGGTGATTCGCAATCACTCGCCGCGGATGTACTGCTCCAACTGCCGGATCAGCTCCGCCTGTTCGGCGATGGCTTCCTTGACCAGGTCGCCAATCGACAGCAAGCCGATCAACTGGCCGTTTTCCACCACCGGCAAGTGGCGCAGGCGCTTGTCGGACATGATGCCCATGCAGGTTTCGACGGTTTGATGGGTGTCCACGGTAATCACCGGCGAGACCATGATGTCTTCCACCGGTGTGCCGACGGAAGAGCGGCCCTTGAGCACCAGTTTGCGCGCATAGTCACGCTCGCTGATGATGCCGACGACCTCGCCATCTTTCACGACCGGCAATGCACCGACGTTTTTCGCGGCCATGACCATCAGCGCTTCCAGCACCATTTGATGAGGCGCAATGATGTGGACTGCATGATTCTGTTCAGCCTTGAGCTTCAGCAATTGGGCGACGGTTTTCATGGTGGCTTCTCGGGTGTTGTCGTTATCCTTGAAGAATCGTAGACCTGAGCCCGAAGGGCAAGGCAGAAAGCGGCAGATAACGCGCAAAAAACGTCATTCGGCGGTTTTTCTTCGGAAACCTTACCCATCCAGTCAACAAACACCCGCCCTCCGACGGTGGAACCGAACCCTGTGGAGCGAGCCTGCTCGCGATAGCGGTGTGTCATTCAATACAGGAGTCAACTGAGCCACCGCCTTCGCGAGCAGGCTCGCTCCCACAGGTTCTACATCTGCCTGACATGCTTGAGCCAGGCGGGCTATCCCCCGCAATGACGCGTAGAATTGCAGCCAGAATCAAATATGAGGTTGCAGTGGTGGATTTACAGCAGGGCTTCGTCCTGACCCGGCATTGGCGCGATACCCCGGCCGGTACGGAAGTCGAGTTTTGGCTGGCGACCGATAGCGGTCCCCGACGAATCCGCCTGCCTTATCAACCCTCGGTGGCGTTTATCCCGGCAGCGCAGCGCGAGCAAGCCGAGGTGCTGCTGAGGGGCGAGAAAAACGTCGAACTGAAACCATTGGCCCTTGAGGATTTCGAGCACCGCCCGGTGCTCGGCCTGTATTGCCAGCAACACGGTCAGTTGATGCGCCTGGAAACCGCACTGCGCAGGGCCGGCGTCGATATGTTCGAAGCCGACGTGCGCCCGCCGGAACGCTACATGATGGAACGCTTCATCACCGCGCCGGTGATCTTTGGCGGCACGCCGAATGCCGAAGGCCTGCTGCTCGACGCGCAGATGAAACCAGATCCCGCCTACCGTCCCACGCTCAGGCTGGTGTCGCTGGACATCGAAACCACCGCTCAGGGCGAGTTGTATTCCATCGCCCTGGAAGGCTGCGGCGAGCGTCAGGTCTACATGCTCGGCCCGCCCAATGGCGACGACCGCGAGGTGGATTTCCAGCTCGAATACTGCGACTCGCGAACCCTGCTGCTGAAAAAACTCAACGAATGGTTCGCCCGGCACGACCCTGACGCGATCATCGGCTGGAACGTTGTGCAATTCGATCTGCGCGTCCTTCACGAACACGCCCGGCGCCTCGGGGTGCCGTTGAAACTGGGCCGTGGCGGCGAAGAAATGCAGTGGCGTGAACACGGCAGCCGCAACCATTACTTTGCCGCCGCCGCGGGCCGGCTGATCATCGACGGCATCGAATCCCTGCGTTCGGCCACCTGGAGCTTCCCGTCATTCAGCCTGGAAAACGTCGCGCAAACCCTGCTCGGCGAGGGCAAGTCGATCGACAACCCGTACCAGCGCATGGACGAAATCAATCGCATGTTTGCCGAGGACAAACCGGCGCTGGCCAAGTACAACCTCAAGGACTGCGAACTGGTCACGCGGATTTTCGCCAAGACCGAACTGCTGACCTTCCTGCTGGAGCGCGCCAGCGTCACCGGTTTGCCGGCCGACCGCAGCGGCGGCTCGGTGGCGGCGTTCACTCACCTCTACATGCCGCTGATGCACCGCCAGGGTTTCGTCGCGCCCAATCTCGGCGGCAAGCCAGCTCAAGCCAGCCCTGGCGGTTTTGTCATGGACTCGCAACCGGGGCTGTACGAATCGGTGTTGGTGCTCGACTACAAGAGCCTTTATCCGTCGATCATCCGTACCTTCCTCATCGACCCGGTGGGTTTGATCGAGGGACTCAAGCATCCCGATGACAGCGAATCGGTACCCGGTTTTCGCGGTGCACGTTTTTCCAGAACCCGGCATTGCCTGCCCGCCATCGTCGCCCGAGTCGCCGAAGGCCGGGAAACTGCCAAACGCGAACACAATGCGCCGCTGTCCCAGGCGCTGAAGATCATCATGAACGCCTTCTACGGCGTGCTCGGTTCCAGCGGTTGCCGGTTTTTTGATACGCGCCTGGCGTCGTCGATTACCTTGCGCGGCCACGAGATCATGCTGCGCACCCGACAGTTGATTGAAGCCCAGGGCCATACGGTGATTTACGGCGACACCGACTCGACCTTCGTCTGGCTGCGCCGTGCCCACGGTCAAGAAGAAGCGGCGAAGATCGGACACGCGCTGGTCGATCACGTCAACCAGTGGTGGCGCGAGCATGTGCAGCAGGAATATGGCCTGGTCAGTGCGCTGGAGTTGCAGTTCGAAACCCATTACAAACGCTTCCTGATGCCGACCATCCGCGGTGCCGAGGAGGGCAGCAAGAAGCGCTATGCCGGGCTGGTCACCCGCGCCGATGGCACCGACGAGATGGTCTACAAGGGCCTGGAAACCGTGCGCACCGACTGGTCGCCGCTGGCCCGGCAATTCCAGCAGGAGTTGTATCTGCGTATCTTCAATCGCCAGCCGTATCAGGATTACGTGCGCGACTACGTGCGCAAAACCCTGGCCGCTGAGTTCGACGACCGGCTGATCTACCGCAAGCGCCTGCGTCGCACCCTCAATGACTATGAACGCAACGTGCCGCCTCATGTGCGGGCGGCGCGGATTGCTGACGAGTACAACGACCAGCAGGGCCGGCCGCGGCAATACCAGAACGGTGGCTGGATCAGTTACGTGATCACCGTCGCCGGGCCCGAGCCGCTGGAGATCCGCAGCGCGCCCATCGATTACGACCATTACGTGACACGGCAGTTGCAACCGGTGGCGGACGCGATCCTGCCGTTCGTGGACGACGACTTTTCAACCTTGATTGGTGGGCAACTGGGCCTGTTTTGAGTCCAGCAGCGACAGCGTCCAGTCATCCAGAATGCCGTGGAAGTACCTGTTCAAGGCTTGATGAAAGAGACTGTCATCGGCCGCGACCTGGGCGAACAACGTCATCGAGGAATGAAATTTGAGGTTGTCGGGATGGCCGAATATGGCGGCAATCGAGCTCTTTTCAATGTTCAGCACCAGCTGCGTGCAAGTGCGCAGCCGTGAACCCAGCAGCGGATGATTCAGGTACGCCGTGGCTTCCTCGGCGGAACGAATGGCAAAGTGGCGCGACATTTCGCTGCCCCCCAACCCGGCGAGCTGCGGAAAGATGAACCACATCCAGTGACTGCGCTTGTGACCTGCACCCAGTTCGTCCTGAACCCGTTTGAACACCGGGTCCTGCGCCTGGATAAAGCGTTGCAGATTGAATGAATCAAGCGGATCGGTGCTTCTCATGCCGAAGCCTCTGACAGACCGCGATGGCTCAGACCATGGCCAACCGCTGCTTTCGTTGTGGCGCGTGAAAAGCCTGGTCCAGCGCCTCCAGATCCCCAGCGTCCAGATGCAACTGCGCCGCTTGCGCATTGAGCCTCACATGCTCGGGTCCGACCGCTTTGGGGATGGCGATCACTCCTTCCTGTCGAAGAATCCATGCCAGCGATACCTGGGCAGGCGTCACGCCGTGACGGTTGGCAACCTGCTTGAGCGTTGAATTGACCAGCATATGCCCACCCTGGCCGATCGGACAGTAGGCCATCAAGGGCAACCGATGCTGTTGGCACCAGGGCAGCAGATCAAATTCGATGCCGCGCTCTTCCAGGTTGTAGAGCACCTGGTTGGTGGCGCAGGCGGGTGAGTCCAGTTCGTGCAAGTCGTCGAGGTCGAAATTGGACACGCCCCAACGGCCGATCTTGCCTTGTTCCCGCAGGCGCTCGAAGGCTTCGACCGTTTCCTCCAGGGGAAACTGGCCGCGCCAATGCAACAGGTACAAATCGATGAAATCGGTGCCGAGCCGCCGCAGGCTGCGCTCGCAGGCCTGGGGGATACCTTTGCGGCTGGCATTGTGCGGGTAGACTTTGCTGACCAGAAAGACCTTGTCGCGCAGGCCGGCGATGGCTTCACCCACGACTTCCTCGGCGCCGCCTTCGCCGTACATTTCGGCGGTGTCGATCAGGGTCATGCCCAACTCGATGCCCTGGCGCAGCGCTGCGACTTCCTGGGTTCGCCGGGAGGCATCCTCACCCATGCGCCAGGTGCCTTGTCCGATGACCGGTACTTCGACGCCGGCTAATTGAAGCGTGCGCATTCAAACCTCCTTTTCGTCATTCAATTAATACATCAGTTGGCAGCAAAATAACCCGGAGGTTCCGTGGACCTGTAGCAGCTGTCGAGCCCGCGAGGCTGCGTTCGAGCCGGGGGCGCGCTCGACCGAAGTCCTCGCTAAACCTGCGCAACAGGGTTTGCCTGAAACTCCGCGTTGCCTGAATTTACGACTGATTCGCAGCCTCGTGCCTCGACAGCTGCTACGAGGATTGTGCGAAGTCAGGTTTTTGTGAACGGACCGTCGGCACCGCACTTTTTCGGGATTGGCGGTTCTATCCTTGGCAGCCTGCGGCGATCCCCACCGCAAGCCCATGCCCCAGTTCAAGAACCCATGGCTCGAGTTTTACCCTTGGTTACACTGAAAATCCGCCGCCGCAGCCTGCTGTTGGCCTGCTTGTCGATGTGCTTCGCCACGGGGTGCAGCCAGCAGCAGGGCAGCGACATCGTCAATCAGTTTCGCGAGGGCAAACCCCAGGAATTCCTCCAGACCAGCGTCGACCGCATGGCGACCCTGACGATGCGCGATAACCTCGACAGCTTGTATTTGCTGATGAGCAAGCTCTACCTGCGCAACCCCGAGGAGCTGAAAAAATCCGGGTTCCTCGACGCCCGCACCGCTGAAAAGCAAGTGCGCATGGCCATCGAACAGCAACAACCGCTGCCGACGCTCGGAGGCAAAAAAGACCTGGCGGCGCTCAGTTACGCCATGAGTCCGCAGTTCCTAGGCGACCGGGTCGGGGCCTTCATCTATGCCATCGGCAGCATGCTGGTCACCGCCCACGGCAACCGTCTGGAGTTCTACATGACGGATGCGATCAACCCGACCTTCGTCAGCAACGCCGCGCGCAACATCGAGAAAGCCACCTGGATCCTCAGCCAGCGACAAAGCAAAAGCGGCGAGCCGTTGTTGTTCTCCAACGAAATCTCGGAGGAGGGCAGCAACCTGAGTTTTGCCGTGGAGTTCGGCAAGATTGTGGCGCGCCTGGATTTGCTGACCCAGATGCTCGATGAGCGCTACCGCCGGATCGGCTTGAATTACGCGCAAAGCCTGCTTTTCCTGAATTTCCTGCCCGTGCAGTAACCTTGGCCACTTAATCTATCCCCTGTGGGAGCGGGCTTGCTCGCGAAGGGGCCGTGCCAGTCGACATTATTGTTGCCTGACACACCGCTTTCGCGAGCAAGCCCGCTCCCACACGGCGTTGTGTGAATAAAGCATTCGGGGAATAACGATAGTTCGCATCGATATAAGTGGTTATAAGAAAAATCGCTATGCTGCGGGCCAGATTTTTCATGCGTTTTTTGTGGGCGTGTTAATGGATTTCGTTAACTTCGGTTTGGTAGTTGCAGGTTTGGTAGTGGGTTTCATCGTCGGCATGACCGGCGTGGGCGGCGGCTCGCTGATGACGCCGATCCTCCTGTGGTTCGGCATCAACCCCGCGACGGCGGTGGGCACGGACTTGCTGTACGCGGCGATTACCAAATCCAGCGGCGTGCTGGTTCACAGAAAGAACAAGAACATCGATTGGGCGATCACCGGTTGGCTAACCCTCGGCAGCGTGCCGGCGGTTGCCATGACGCTGTGGTTCCTCAGTACGTTGCACACTTCACCTGATGCAATGAACGCCGTGATCAAACAGGCCCTGGGCTTCGTGCTGTTTGCCACGGCGCTGGCAATTTTCTTCAAGAAACGCCTGCTCGATTTCGCCCACAAACGCGCCGGTGGCAACTACAACCCCAGCGGCTCGCGACTCAATGCGCTCACGGTCATCACCGGCCTGGTGCTCGGCACGATGGTCGCGCTGACCTCCATCGGTGCTGGTGCCCTCGGCACCGTGGCGTTGTTCATCCTCTATCCGCTGCTGCCGACCCGTCGCCTGGTCGGCACGGAAATCGCCCACGCCGTACCGCTGACGCTGGTCGCCGGTCTCGGCCACGCCAGCATGGGCAACATGGATTGGCATGTGCTGGGCTACTTGTTGGTCGGTTCGCTGCCGGGCATCTACCTGGGCAGTCATTTGACCGGCCGGATCTCCGATGAAGTGCTGCGCCCGTGCCTGGCCACGATGCTGGTGCTGATCGGGTACAAACTGGCGTTCTGATTCTGCGGGCCTGGGGTTGTACATTTGCCGCAGCATCGTCCAGGCCCATGGCGGCGAACTCTGGGCCGAGAGCGAACCTGGCGTTGGCAGTGTGTTCACCTTTTCCATCCCGGCGTTGGCCGTGGCCGCTGCTTAGGCTCGGGTCAGAATCTCCAGCAGGTGGCCGTCCGGGTCATCGAAGTAGACCCGTCGGCCAGCGCCATAATCGTTGATCTCGTTCGGTCGCTGCTTGCCGGGGTCGGCCCACCAGGGCTGCTGTCGCGCTTGCAGGCGGGCGAAGGCGGCATCGAAATCCTCGTCACCGATCAAAAACGCATAGTGCTGCGAGGCAATCGGCGGGTCGTTGTCGTAAAAATCCAGCGATACGCCGTTGTCGAACTTGACGACCAGCATCGGGCCGAAGGGTTCGGGGCTGGGCAGGCCGAGGATGTCGGCCAGATAGTTGGCCGATGTCTGCTTGTCGCGGCACCAGACGATGGTGTGGTTCAGCTGAGCGCTCATGGCATGATCCTCATAGAGCGATCCTCACGGTGGATCAGGTGTCTCGTTTTCAGTGTGAGATTAGCCCAGCCTGTTGCGCAATGACCGCCCTGACCTAAGCTTGGGGCAAGGCGAGAGACAATTTGCGGTGCGTCACCCGGAACGAACGCCGCGATGCGCAATCACTAGAGCGTGGATATCAAAAGGAGATGCGCATGCTCATCAGGTCATTGACCCTGGCTACCCTGCTGGCTGTCGCCGGCCCCTTGTTCGCCGCCGATGGCGACTCACCGCTGGACATGGACAAGGGCAGGGCCCGGCCGTTGATCGTCATCGCGCCGAGCACGGTTGATCCAACGTGGGTCAGCCTGAAAAAGTCGCTGGATGAGCCGGCCAACCGCAAGGGTTTCACTGATCGGAACATGGTGCTGTACACGGTGCTCAATTTGATGGGACAGCGCGAAGGCAAAGACCTCGGGCCACAAGACACGGCGGCGTTGATCCGCTCGCTCAAGTTGGGGGCCGGGGCGAAGAGCAAGGTGATTCTGGTTGGCAAGGACGGGGAGAAAAAGCTTGAAGAGTCGGGGGCGGTCGAGCTGAAGGCGATTTTCGATGCCGTCGACCAACTGCCCGCGTCCGAGAAGGAAGCCACGGTGCCGACGCCGGCCCCGGTCGCGGAAGTTGCGCCGGCCAAAGGCGCCAAGGGCACAAAACCCGCCAAACCGACGAAACCCACCAAACCGCCAGAAATGCCGGATGATTGAATAGGCGCAGCTGCCGATGCCGTACATTCGCCGAACGCAGCCTCGCAGGCTCGACAGCTGCTACAAGGGGCTGAGTTATTCTGGGTGGGTCAAGGCGTTCAATACCGTGTGAGCGATTTTGACTCGGTCCGGGATCGGGTAGTTTTTGTTGGCCAAAATCACGATGCCGATACCCTTCGAGGGTACGTACGCGATGTAAGCACCGAAGCCACCCGTCGAGCCGGTTTTGTTGATCAGCACGTTTTCCGGTTGCGCTCGAGGCGGGTTCAGCCACTGGACTGCGTGTGCTTCCATGGCCATTGGCGTCGAGTTGCCGGCGAGCCATTTATCGAGGCTGATCGGATAGTTGTAAAGCTCCCAACCCAGGCCCTGAGTCATGTCGCCGACCGTGTAATAGCCGGTGTGAGTCGTGGCGATGGCTTGCTGCAGAGGTTTTTCCAGGCTCTCGGGTTTCATGTTCGCCTCAACATACCGGATCAGGTCCGCTGCGCTGGTCTTCACGCCATACGCCTCTGAGTCCAGCGCTCCCGGCGTGACACGCACCGGTTGGTCCTGCTTGTCGTAGCCCTGAGCGTACAGCCCCATCTGATCCTGCGGCACCTTGAGGTAGGTGTGCTTCAACCCGAGTTTCGGCAACAGGGTGTTTGCCATCACGTCATCAAACGGAGCGCCCAGGGTGTGCGCCGCGAGGTAACCGAACAATCCAATGCTTGGGTTCGAATACAGCCGATGGCTGCCAGCGGCATAGGTCGGTTTCCACTGTTTGAAATAGCCGAGCATCTTGTCCGGTGCGTCGGCTTCGCTGGGGAATTGCAGGGGCAGGCCGCCGGCGCTGTAGGTGCCGAGTTGCAACACGCTGATGGTGTCGAACGCGCTGCCACGCAATTCAGGAAGAATATGGCTGGCTTTGTCCGACAGGGAAATTTTGCCGCTGGCCTGGGCGTAGGCGGCGAGGGTGGCGGTGAAGGTTTTGCTCACCGAGCCGATCTCGAACAGGGTGTTTTCAGTAACGGCGTTGCCGTTTTCTTTCGAGGCCACACCGTAGTTGAAGTAATGCGGCTTACCGTTGACGGTCACGGCCACGGCGATACCGGGAACGGCCTGGGCTTGCATGACCGGTCGTACGGCGGCATTCACCACCGTCTCGATGTTATCCAGCGCAAAACACGGGCCTGTGGCGAACAAGGCTAAACCCATCGCCAGGATTTTTGGGCTGGCAACGCCGGTAAGGGTTTTCATCGATTTGTGAGAGTTCATTGCGCTGACCACTGATTTCAGAGCGGTTATTAAAACCCGGCCGCGATGATCAGGCCAAATTTCTGTGGGAGCGAGCTTGCTCGCGAAGACGGCGGCACATCCTGCATCGATGTGACTGAGAGACCGCTTTCGCGAGCAAGCTCGGCTCCTACAGGGTTGCGGTGTTTTTCAGAGCGCTAGCGCACCAGGCATGGCCGCTTGTTATCGAACGTCCACCCGGGAATCAAAAACTGCATCGCCACGCTGTCATCCCGCGCACCCAATCCCATGCCTTTGTACAGTTCATGGGCCTTGGCCAGTTGATCCATGTCCAGTTCCACCCCCAGCCCGGGTTTCTTCGGCACCTGTACGCAGCCGCCGACGATTTGCAGTGGCGCCTTGGTCAGGCGCTGGCCGTCCTGCCAGATCCAGTGCGTGTCGATGGCGGTGATTTCACCCGGCGCGGCGGCCGCGACGTGGGTGAACATCGCCAGGGAAATGTCGAAGTGGTTGTTGGAATGCGAGCCCCAGGTCAGGCCCCACTCGTGGCACATCTGCGCCACGCGGACCGAGCCTTGCATCGTCCAGAAGTGCGGGTCGGCCAGCGGAATATCCACTGATTGCAACTGGATCGCGTGGCCCATTTCCCGCCAGTCGGTGGCGATCATGTTGGTCGCGGTTTTCAGGCCCGTGGCACGGCGGAACTCGGCCATGACTTCGCGGCCCGAGTAACCGTTTTCCGCACCGCACGGGTCTTCGGCGTAGGCCAGCACTTGATGCTGATCGCGGCACAAACGGATGGCTTCTTTCAGCGACCAGGCGCCATTCGGATCGAGGGTGATGCGCGCATCAGGAAAGCGTTCGGCCAGGGCGGTGACGGCTTCGATTTCTTCGTCGCCACTGAGCACTCCGCCCTTGAGTTTGAAGTCCTTGAAGCCGTAACGGGCGTGCGCGGCGACCGCCAGGCGCACCACCGCGTCGGCGGTCATGGCTTTCTCGTGACGCACGCGGAACCAGTCGTTGTCGGCGTCGGGTTCGCTGCGGTAAGCCAGGTCGGTTTCGTTGCGATCGCCGACGTAAAACAGGTAGCCCAGCATCTTCACTTCATCGCGCTGCTGGCCCTCGCCGAGCAGTGCCGCCACGGGCACGTCCAGGTGTTGACCGAGCAGATCAAGCAGCGCCGCTTCCAGGCCGGTGACAGCGTGAATGGTGATGCGCAGGTCGAACGTCTGCAGGCCACGGCCGCCAGCATCACGGTCGGCGAAGGTCTGGCGCACCTGATTGAGAATCTTCTGATACGTGCCAATCGGGCTGCCGACCACCAGGTTGCGTGCGTCTTCCAGCGTCTGGCGAATGCGCTCGCCACCCGGTACTTCGCCGACACCGGTGTGCCCGGCGTTGTCCTTGAGGATCACGATGTTGCGGGTAAAAAACGGTCCGTGGGCGCCGCTCAGGTTGAGCAACATGCCATCGTGCCCAGCCACTGGAACGACTTGCATGCTGGTGATGATCGGGGCTTTAGCGGCTTCTTGTGGGTTCATGTTCTTGTCCTTTTAAAGCAATGTTCAGGCGTGATTGGGCGCTGGTTGGTCCAGTGCAACGGCAGGTGCGGATTTCGGTGTATTGCGAGCGGCGAAGACGATGATCGCGGCAATGATCGAGGTGGCGGCCAAGCCATACAGCCCGCCCTGAATCGAACCGGTGTGTTCTTCCAGCAGGCCGAAGGTGGTCGGCGCGACGAAACCGCCGAGGTTGCCCACCGAGTTGATCAAGGCGATCACGCCAGCGGCGATGCGCGCATCCAGGTACGCCTGGGGAATCGGCCAGAACAGCGACGACGCCGATTTGAAACCCAGTGCCGCGAAGCAGATCGCCACGAAGGCGAAGATCGGCCCGCCGGTGGTGGACATGAACATGCCGGCGGCAGCGATCAGCAGGGCAGCGGCGACCCAGGCTTGCTGATGTTTCCATTTGGCCGACAGCGAAGCGAAGGCGTACATGCCGACGATCGACAGCAGCCACGGGATCGAGTTGAACAGCCCGACCTGAATGTCGCTGAGGTCGCCCATCTTTTTGATGATGCTCGGCAGCCAGAAGGTCGCGGCATAGATGGTCAGCTGGATAAAGAAGTAGATCAGGCAGAACAGGATGATCTGGCGATCCTTGAGCAGCTTGCTCAAGGACGGTTTGATCGGCGTCGCGGCTTCACGGGCCAGTTGTTCGTCGTCGATGGCCTTGACCAGCGCGTCCTGCTCTTCGCGGCTCAGCCACTTGGCGTCGTGGGGTTTGGAGTCGAGCCAGAACCAGACAAATACGCACAGCCCGACCGAGAACATGCCCTCGATGAAGTACATCCATTGCCAGCCGTGCAAGCCAAAGCCGCTGATTTGCAGGAGCAAGCCGGACAACGGGCCGGAAATCAGTGAGGCAATCGCCGAGCCACTGAGGAAAATCGCAATCGCCTTGCCGCGCTCAACGCCGGGCAACCAGCGGGTGAAGTAATAAATCACTCCGGGAAAGAACCCGGCTTCCGCCACGCCCAGCAGGAATCGCAGGATATAGAAGTGGGTTTCGTTCTGGATGAAGGCCATGCCGGCGGCCACCAGGCCCCAGGTCAGCATGATGCGGGTCAGCCAGATTCGTGCGCCGACTTTTTGCAGGAGGATGTTGGAGGGGACTTCGAACAGCGCGTAACCGATAAAGAACAAACCGGCACCGAGGCCATACGCGGCAGCACCAATGCCCAGGTCATGTTCCATGTGGGCGCGGACGAAGCCGATATTCACGCGGTCGATGTAGTTGACGATGAACATGATGACAAACAGGGGCAGGACATGCCGTTTCACTTTCGAGATGGCGGACGTCAGGACCGAATCGGCGCCGTCGTGCATCCTGGATATGGATGTATTCACTGCGTTATCTCCCACTGATTATTTTTATGCGGGGTGTGTCTGGGTGTTGCTTGTTGCTAGACATCATACAACTAGGTTTTTTCGCCCCGCAAGCGGTTCTGCTCAATAAAATAGAGCTTTATTGACGCGGCGTGACTCATTTTGCGGTTGCATGCAGCGGCCGTTGCGGCGTTTGTTGCAGTAAATGTTGAGTGTTGTCATACAAGTTTGAGCGGGTTTTCGGGAGATTCCAACGGATCGCAGTGCTACGATCCCGTTAGCCCTGCTTTTGGATGATCACCATGCAAGAAGACCTCGACGCGCCTGCGCGCAAGCGCACCCACAACCTGGCCCATGACCTGGTCGCCAAACTGACCCAGAGCATCCTGCTCGGGCAGATGTCGCCGGGCGACAAGCTGCCGTCGGAGAACTCGATCGTTCAGGAACACGGGGTCAGTCGCACCGTGGTGCGCGAGGCGATCTCGAAGTTGCAGGCCTCAGGGCTGGTGGAAACCCGCCACGGCATCGGCACGTTTGTGATTGAACGGGCACCGGAGCAGGGCCTGCGACTGAACGTGGATACCGCGCTGGGGGTGCGCAGCATTCTGGAGTTGCGCATGGGCCTCGAAACCCAGGCTGCGGCGCTGGCGGCCATCCGCCGCACTGACCAGCAACTGGTGCAGATGCGCGAAGCGCTTGATGATTATCAAAGCCTGCTGGCCAACAACGACAGCTGCGTCGAGGCCGACAAACGCTTCCACCTGCTGATCGCCGAAGCCACTGGCAATGTGTGCTTCACCGAGATCATGCAGCAACTGGGCAACGCCATGATCCCGCGCACCCGGGTCAACGCGGCGGAACGAGGATCGGCGGATTTGAGCAAGCTCGGGCAGCTTGCCAACCTTGAACACGAGGCGATTCTCAACGCCATCAAACGCCAGGATGCCGATGCGGCGCGGGCCGCCATGTGGCTGCACCTGAGTAATAGTCGCGACCGTTTTTCGGCGGATCGCTGACAACCGTTGGTCTTCTCGATAGCACCCCGATTGCGGGGCCGTTTCCAACGAGTACGGCCCAGATTTGCTGGACCTCATCAGTGAGGTGCGTCATGGCTAACGATTCAATGTTCCAGGGTGGAACGTCCAACATCGACCCCACCAGACCGATCCCCGGTACGGAAGAGGTGCCTGCGGACAACGATATGCCGCCCGGCCGGGATCCTTCGCTGGACCCGGCCAGCGCAGACTCCGATCCCCCTGAAGACTGGATGGACCCGGGAGCGAAAGAGGACGTGCCTCCGGCGGATGAACCGACACCGCTGTCCGATGACAGGCGATAAACAAAACCCGGCCAATGTGCCGGGCAGGTCAACCGCGTCATCGTTCATCGCGGGCTTGCCCGCGATGGCGTCCGACGCATCAACACAGTTCACAGATCAGACGCTAGCCGCCTTAACCACCCCCCGCGGCTCCAGATTCAACGCCAACACACTCACCAACACTACCAGCCCACCCACGACAATCATCAACGTCGGCCGCTCACCCAACGCAAAAGACGCAATCGCCATGGCCATCGGTGGCACCAGATACAAGGTCATCGTCGCGCGGCTCAGGTCCACATGAGCCAACACATACGCCCAGGCCAGATACGCCAAGGCACTGGGAAACACGCCTAGCGAAACCACCGCCAACTGCACATGACCCGGCGCACGGATCACCTGATCCACCAGGCCAGGCAGGTAAATCAGCAGCAGCGCCGTCCCGGTCCACACCGTGTAGCAGACCAGCGTCAGCCCGTCGTAGCGCCGGGCATGATGCTTTTGCAGCGCAAAGTAAAAACTCCAGGACAACGCCGCCAGCAAAATCAACAAGCCGTGCGCGTCAATGCTCCCCAGGCCGTGATCGCCAGCCACCACGATGACCACGCCGATCAATCCGAGCAATACACAACCCCAACGCCATAGGCTCACCCGGTCCTTGAACACGAAGCGCGCCAGCAGCGTGCTGAACAGCGGGGTGGTTTGTGCCAACACACTGGAGGCTCCGGCGCTGACACCTTGCTGGCCGAAATTGATCGCCACGTGGTGCAGGCTCACCGCAAAAAAACCGAGGGCGAACATCAGCGGCAGGTCGCGAAGCGTAGGCAGGTGGATACCTCGGAACACAGCGACCACGGCCATGAACACCGAGGCCAGCAGAAACCGCAGCAGTGCAAGGTGAACAGGGTCGTAGGCCTGCAAGCCGATGTGGATGCCGGTCGGGGAATAACCCCAGCAGGCGACGACAAACGCCATGGCCAGGATAATTTTGACCGGAGAATGAGAGGCGGCAGTGAGCGCTTGCATGGTCGGGCACCTGAGGGGATAGGCACCGAGTATCAGAATTCAGACCGTTCGCTACAACTGACTTATACTGCGTCAACTGTTCACTTTAGGTGATGTATGGAACTGGCTCAGTTACGCATGTTCAAGACCGTCGCCGACGTTGGCAGCATCGCCCGGGCGGCCGAGCTGTTGCATTGCGTGCCATCGAACATCACGGCACGGATCAAGTCCCTGGAGGCGGAGTTGGGTGTCGCGCTGTTTCTGCGCGAGGGTCGCGGGTTGCGCATCAGCCCGTCGGGGCAGACCTTTCTGGTGTACGCCTCAAGGATTCTCGCCCTGACGGCGGAAGCGAAACGCGCGGTGGACCCGTCGGCCGAGCCGTCCGGGCCGTTGCGCATCGGCGCCATCGAATCGTCCGCGACCGGTCGCTTGCCGCGCTTGCTGGCGAAATTCCACAAGCGTTTCCCGGCGGTTGCGCTGGAGCTGACCACTGGCACCTGGGGGCAATTGCTCGATGACACGGTCAATCACCGGCTCGACGGCGCGATCGTCGCGGTGGATGTCGAGCGCTCGCAACTCAAGCGCACGCCGATGTACCGCGAGGAGTTGCTGCTGATTGCTTCGACGTCGATGGGGCCGGTGCGCGATATCGCCGATTTGCAGGACAAGACCGTGTTCATGTGGCCCCAGGGTTGTCCTTATCGGGCGGCGCTGGAGCATTGGCTGTTGCGCCAGGGGCAAGCGCTGCCGATTGTCAGCCTGGCCAGTTACGGGGCGATTGTCGGGTGTGTCAGCGCTGGCGCCGGCGTGGCGTTGGTGCCCAAAGGCGTCTTCGATCAATACGCCAAGGGCGCCGGTTGCGTGGGGTATGAATTCCCCGAGCTGACGGCCATCGACAACCTGTTTTACTGGCATGAAAACGCCGGGGTGCACCCGGCGCGAGAAGCGTTTGTGGCGATGTTGCGCGAGGAGTTTGCTTGACCTGATACCTGTGGGAGCGGGCTTGCTCGCGATGACGGTGTGTCAGCCCGCATGGATGTTGAATGTGAAGGCCTCATCGCGAGCAGGCTCGCTCCCACAGGGGGGATGTGTGTGCTTGATGATCAGGTCATGCTCACATCCCGCATCAGCAGGCCGAAACCCAATTCCACCGCATCCGGAATCGGCAAATACACCGTGTGCCCATCCCCCGGCGCCACGTCGATCGGCTCGCCTTTGATGTTCTGCAGCTGGTGCAAATCGAAGTGAAAGTTGCCCTTGGGCGTCATCAGTTCCATGTGGTCGCCCAGGGCAAAACGATTCTTCACTTTGACTTCAGCCAAGCGATCACGCCGCTCGCCGGTCAGCTCACCGACAAACTGTTGTCGCTCCGACACCGAGCTGCCGTGCTGATAATTCTGGTATTCGTCATGCACGTGCCGACGTAAGAAACCTTCGGTGTAGCCGCGTTGTGCGAGGGATTCCAGATCGGTCATCAGGCTGCGGTCGAAGTCGCGACCGGCCACGGCGTCGTCAATCGCCCGGCGATACACCTGAGTGGTCCGCGCGCAATAAAAATGCGATTTGGTCCGGCCTTCGATTTTCAATGAGTGCACGCCCATTTGCGTCAGGCGCTCGACATGCTGCACGGCGCGCAGGTCCTTGGCGTTCATGATGTAGGTGCCGTGCTCGTCCTCGAAGGCCGGCATCAGTTCGTCAGGTCGATTGGCTTCCTGCAACAGGAACACCTGATCGGTCGGTGCGCCGATGCCCAGCGTGGGTTCGGGCTGGAAGGTCTGCACGATCTCGCCGAGCTGATTTTCCGTGGCCTGCTGCGCCGAGTACTTCCAGCGACAGGCGTTGGTGCAACTGCCCTGATTGGCGTCGCGCTTGTTCAGGTAGCCCGAGAGCAGGCAGCGTCCGGAGTAGGCCATGCACAGCGCGCCGTGGACGAAAACCTCCAGCTCCATGGCCGGGACGTGCTGGCGGATTTCGCCGATTTCCTCCAGGGACAGTTCCCGCGACAGGATGATCCGGCTCAAGCCTTGTTGCTGCCAGAACTCGACACTCGCCCAATTCACCGTATTGGCCTGCACCGACAAATGAATCGGCGTCTGCGGGTAATGCCGGCGCACGAGCATGATCAGCCCTGGGTCGGACATGATCAGCGCGTCCGGCGCCATGGCGATGACCGGCTCCAGATCCTTGAGGAAGGTCTTGAGCTTGGCGTTGTGCGGGGCGATGTTCACCACCACGTAAAAACGCTTGCCCTGGGCCTGGGCCTCGCGAATGCCAAGCGCGAGGTGGGCGTGGTCGAATTCGTTGTTGCGCACCCGCAGGCTGTAGCGCGGCTGGCCGGCGTATACCGCATCGGCGCCATAGGCGAAGGCGTATCGCATGTTTTTCAGGGTGCCGGCGGGGGCGAGCAGCTCTGGGGTTGAGAGGGGCGTGGCAAAGGTCATGGCGGTGTCGATCGCAAAAGCCGCCGAGAGTAAGCGCCTTGCCTCCGGGGTTCATTGATCTGGATCTATGCTTGATGAACAAACGGATGGCACTCGCGCGAACCGTGGCGGACTAAGCATCAGGACGCGCCATAGCGTCTGGCGGACTGACATGGATCGGACATGAACGAAGAGACAGAAAAGACAGTACAAAACAAATCGCTGGTGATTTTGCTGGGGCTGGTCACCGCCGCTTTCATCTGGATTTTGCTGCCGTTCTACGGTGCGGTGTTCTGGGCGGTGATCCTCGGCATCCTCTTCGCGCCCCTGCAGCGTCGGATGCAATTGAAGTTCGGCTGGCAACGCAACCTGACGTCACTGCTGACCCTGAGCATCTGTCTGGTCATCGCCATTTTGCCGGTGATCATCCTCAGTATTCTGCTGGTTCAAGAGGGAACCACGCTGTACAAAAGCATCGAAAGCGGCGAGCTGGATATCGCGGGGTATGTCGCGCATTTCAAGCACAGCCTGCCGCCGTATTTTCAGCACATGCTCGACCGGGCCGGGGTTGGCGAGCTGGACGGGCTGCGGGAGAAAATCATCAAGAGTGCGGTGACGGGCAATGAATTCATCGCCAACAAAGCCTTCAGTTTCGGCCAGGGCACGTTCGATTTCGTGGTGGGGTTCTTCATCATGCTCTACTTGCTGTTCTTCTTTTTACGCGACGGCGCCGAGTTGGCGCGCAAGGTCCGCGCTGCCGTGCCGCTGGAGGAGCACCAGAAACGCCGTTTGCAACTCAAGTTCAATCGGGTGGTGCGGGCCACGGTGAAGGGCAACCTGCTGGTGGCGATCACGCAAGGTGCGTTGGGCGGTTTGATTTTCTGGTTTCTGGACATCCCCAGCGCGTTGCTCTGGGCGGTGTTGATGGCGTTTCTGTCGCTGTTGCCAGCGGTGGGGGCGGGGATTGTCTGGGCGCCGGTGGCGGCGTTTTTCCTGTTCACCGGGGCGATCTGGCAGGGCGTGGTGCTGGGGTTGTTCGGGGTGTTTGTAATCGGCTTGGTGGATAACGTGCTGCGCCCGATTTTGGTGGGCAAGGATACGAAGATGCCGGACTACCTGATCCTCATCTCGACCCTGGGCGGCCTGGCGATCTTCGGCCTTAATGGCTTTGTGATCGGGCCGCTGATTGCCGCGCTGTTCATGTCGAGCTGGGCGATCTTCATCGAAACCAAGCCACGGGTTCAGCTGCCTTAGGCGCTGAGCTGGCCCTGGCCGACTTTTTGCGACAACGCCTGGGCGGCCGGCAACGAGGTGAGCGGACCGCTGATCGGTTCGCCGTCCTGCACCAGGTACCAACAGGCGAGCAATCCTAGCTCTCTGAGCGGTGCGGGAACGGCGCTGCCGATAACGGACATGATCTGAACCTGGGACATAAGTACCTCCATCAATCTATGGAGACACCTTACGGACCCGGCGCTGGAACGGACAATCAACGCTTTCGATAGTCGTCATTGACGCCAGCGGTACAAACGACCGGCTGTCGGTCAGTCGACCACCAGATCCAGCATATGGACCACTTCCTGCTCGTTGAGCAAGCCTTTGCGCACCAGGTTTTCCGCCAGCAACGAGAGAAACTTGGCGCTGCGATGGCCTTCCAGGTGCTTGAGTTCGGTCAGGGCGTTGTACACCTTGCTGGAAGTGCACAAGCCGACAATGCGGTGCGGGTTTTGCGTGGGCATAAGGTCGTCCTTGTTATTATCAACCTGTTGTTTACGGACAGATCCAAGCTTGCGGACCTGCCATGACATAAATATGACCGTTTTCCCCAAAGCGGGGGAAGAGTGCTCGAGTCAATCTTGCCAACTTAAACCGCCGAGACTGTCCCGACAGCGACCTTGACGCGATTTTTTCAGACCTGCGCCGACGAGCGGCCACAAAAAAGGCCCCGCTGTTAAGGCGGGGCCTGATGAATCTGTTACCAGCGGCCATAACCACGGGGAGGGCCGTAGTAGCCGCGGGGAGGGCCGTAGTAACCACGTGGCGGGCCGTAATAAACCGGTGGCGGCGCGTAGTAGACCGGTTGTTGCACGTAGACCGGGGCCGGCTGGTAGTAAACCGGTGGCGGTTGTTGCACGTAAACCGGTTGCGGCTGGACATAAACCGGTTGCTGTACATACACCGGCCGGTTGCTGTTGATAAGGGCCGAACCGACGATGGCCGTACCGACAATCGCGCCAAATACCGCCGGTCCTTCCCAACCGTGACCGCCGTGGCCACCGCCAGCTTCTGCCTGACTAGCGACAGCGAGCACACCGATCAGCAAGGCTACTGTGGGGATTTTACGGATCATGATAATTCCTCGGTTCTTCGACCCGGCGCTTGCGTCTGCAATAGACCCAAGGATTGTCGCGGGGATACATCTAAGACAGCGTTTTTTTGAAAATCAGCACAGCCGTTGGGTAAATTTTGTGTAAGGTCTGTACCGGCTTCCTTACCGACCTGCGATGCAGCGCGCAGGCAGGTTTTTATGATCGATCAGAACACGATGGCCTGGCTAATCCCGTCCATCCGAAAGTGCAATTGAAGGAGATTCACATGCAGATGAACCCCAACAAAGACACCCAGTTGTGCATGTCCCTCTCGGGGCGCCCCGGGAACTTTGGCCTGCGTTTTCACAATCATCTGTACGAGCAACTGGGCCTGAACTTCTACTACAAAGCCTTCAGTAGCCAGGACCTGCCGGGCGCAGTCGGCGGCATTCGCGCGTTGGGGATTCGGGGTTGCGGCGTGTCGATGCCGTTCAAGGAGGCCTGCATTGCGTTGGTCGATGAGTTGGACGCATCAGCGGCGGCCATTCAATCGATCAACACTATCGTCAATACCCAGGGCCATTTGAAGGCGTACAACACAGATTACATCGCCATTGCCCAGTTGCTTGCCAAGCACCAGGTGCCCAAGGAATCGGCCTTCGCCCTGCGCGGCAGCGGCGGCATGGCCAACGCGGTGGCCAGTGCGTTGCGCGACGGTGGTTACAAAAACGGCGTGATCGTCGCCCGCAATGAACAAGCGGGTCGTGCGTTGGCAAAATCGTTGGGCTATGAATGGCAAGCCGACTTGGGCGCTCGGCGCCCGCAGATGCTGATCAACGTCACGCCGATCGGCATGACCGGCGGGCCGGAAGCCGATCAACTGGCATTCGACGCTGAAACCATTGCAGCGGCGGAAACGGTGTTCGATGTGGTGGCGATCCCCTCGGAAACGCCGCTGATCGTGCGCGGTCGTGCCGAGGGCAAGCGAGTGATCACCGGGCTGGAAGTGATCGCGATCCAGGCGCTGGAGCAGTTTGTGCTTTACACCGGCGTGCGGCCGACGGATGAGCAGTTTCAGCAAGCGGTAGCGTTCGCCCGGAGCTGATTTCTTCAATTAATTGTTGGCTGTACTGGCCTCTTCGCGAGCAACTCGGTCTTTAAGAGGAATCACCACCTCGGCCTATACTGCTCGCCAGTTCGTCAAACCGTGACCGAGGTTTCCCATGCATCCCGCCATCCTCAACCTGAATCAGGTCGAACTAGAGCCACTGCCCGAAGCGCTTGCCCCCACCGGTGACACCGCTGGCCGCTATCAACAACGCCTGGCCCGTATCGGCCAGCAATTGGGCGCGCAGAAGCTCGGCTATCGCTTGTATGTCCTGGAACCGGGCATGCGCGGCAGTCCGTTCCATAGCCATCGGGTCAACGAGGAGATGTTCTACATCGTGGCCGGGGAAGGGGAGATTCGCTTGGGGGCCGAGCGTTTTCCGATTCGTGCGGGGGATGTGATTGCCTGCCCACCGGGCGGACCGGAAGCCGCGCACCAGATCATCAATACCAGCAACGGCGAGTTGCGCTACCTGGCGGTCAGCACCCAGCAATCGCCGGAGATTTGTGAGTACCCGGATTCCGGCAAGTACGCGGTGATGGACAACTTCCAGGTCGACGCCGAGGGCAATGCCACGGGCTTCGTCGCCGTCGCTCGACAGGCCGATGGCGTTGATTACTGGGACGGCGAGTAACCCCACCACCAATCCACTGTGGGAGCGAGCCTGCTCGCGAATGCGGCGTATCTGTCAACGATGATTTCAACTGACAAACCGCATTCGCGAGCAGGCTCGCTCCCACATTTATTTTGCGGCGTCTGGTTTATTCGAGGCGTGCCAGGCGTTCTTCCAGCGCTGCAATCCGCGCCTCCAGCTCTTCGATTCGCTCGACCGAAACGCCGCTACTGCCACCGCGTTCCGCCGGATTCTGCCGTGCCGCGAGGATCACTTCGATGTCCGCCGGATCGCCCAACGCATGCATGTAACGGTCTTCACGCTGGCCGGCCTGGCGCGGGATCAGCAGCGCGAGGCCGCGAGCAATCAGCCGTTCCAGTTGATGCACCACCTGTTCGGCATCTTCGAAGTCATGCATGCGGCCGCTGCGGGTCAGCAGTTCATTGACCGTTTGCGGACCGCGCAGGAACAGCAGTCCCGCCAGAATGACCTGCGCCGGCACCAGTTCCAGTGCCTTGTCGACCTTGTGCTCCCAGCGATCAGCACGGCTGCCCATCACCAGTTTGGTAAAGCCGCGCCCTTCAAGGGCGCGCAGGCTCTGGCCGACTTGACCCTGGGTAAGGTTCATCACCGGTTCGCGGCTGGTCTTCTGGTTGCAGGCCAGCACCAGCGCGTTGAGCGTCAGCGGATAGGTTTCCGGGCTGGTGGCCTGTTTCTCGATCAGCGAACCGAGGATGCGGATTTCCGTGCTGTTGAGTCGCGGCTCGTCGAAGGTCGTCTCTTGCTCGGTACTCATAGGTTCTGGACCCTTACCAACAGTAGGTTCATGGGCGCTGTGTCCAGCGCTGTCAAAAGTGCTCGCACCCGATGAGTTTGCCTGTACTGCCTGTCAACCACAAAGGGCGGTGTGCGGGTTCTGGGCAGAGATTAGCTGAAGCGCCGCCGTGCCAGGCAGACTTCCTGTGTAATCAGTCAATCCGGCATTGATGTTGACTGACACGCCGCCATCGCGAGCAGGCTCGCTCCCACCGTTTGATCTTCGGCGAGCAAGAAATATGTAGTCGCAACAAATCCGCTGTAGGAGCGAGGCTTGCCCGCGAAGAGGCCAGCCGGTCCAACTCAGGCCCTTCAACTCAACACATAATCCACCGGCTCCAGCTGCGGTGGCAGTTGCGTCACGCCCAGCGCGGCGAGGACGTCCCGTTCGATGGTGCGCACCAGTGCATCGGTGGGCAGGTCGTTTTCATCGCGGCCGAACGGGTCTTCCAGTTCATCGCCAATCGCATCCAGGCCGAAAAACGTGTAGCTGACAATCGCCGTGAAAATCGGTGTCAGCCAGCCCAGCGGTTCGGCCATCGCGAAGGGCAGCAAGATGCAGAACAAGTAGGTCGTCCGGTGCAGCAACAAGGTGTAGGGGAAGGGCAGCGGCGTGTGTTTGATTCGCTCGCACACAGCCTGCGCCTGGGTCAGGCGGGTCAGGTGATTGGCCATCAGCGTGTAGCGCCATTCACTGATGGCCCCGGATTCGCTGAGCGCCGAACACTGTTGGCCGACCTGCATCAAAATGCGCCCACTGATGTCAGTCGTGGTGCCCGTGGGTACCGGATTGAGCCAGTCACCACTGGCCATCAGTTCACTTTCCGAGCGCAGCTTTGCATTCAGCGCATGGGCGAAGCCGCAGAGGTTACTGAGTATTTTGTGCCGCTCGCTGGCGTCCTTGATGACCTGGGTTTCGCGGATCATCGAACGGGTCTCCACGATCATGTCGCCCCACGCCTTGCGCGCTTCATACCAGCGGTCATAACAGGCGTTGTTGCGAAAGCTCATGAAGATCGACAACGACAAGCCCAGCAGGGTGAACGGCGTAGCGCTGACCTTGGAGAAATAACTGGGGTGCAATGTCTCGACCAACACGATGGCCGAAGCCAGCAACGTCACCATCAGGGCGCGCATGGCAATGCGTTTGGCGATCGACCCCTTGAGGGAAGTCAGCACGCCGATCAGGTTGGGCTTGGGTCTCACGATCATGGTTTCAGCCGCCCGTCATGTTCATGAAGCGAACCACCTGAACGTCATCGTTCACTTCGAAATTGTGCCGATAAGGCTTGAGCTGCATCGCCTCGATGATGGCTTCTTCCAGGCGTTCGGGCTGGCCGGGATGACCGCGCAATACCGCCTTCAGGTCAACGGAATGCTCGTTGCCCAGGCACAGCAGGAGCCGACCTTCCACGGTCAGCCGCACCCGATTGCAGGTGCCGCAAAAGTTGTGGCTGTGAGGCGAAATGAACCCTAGGCGTATCTGCGGCGCCTCGGCCAGGCGCCAGTAGCGCGAAGGGCCCTGTGTCGACTCGGCGGAGTCAATCAAAGTGTAACGCTCGGCAATCCGTTCACGGACCTGGGCGCTGGAATAAAACGACTCCGCGCGGCTGTGTTCATCGATGGTGCCCAAGGGCATTTCTTCGATGAATGAAATGTCGAGCTGGCGGTCGATGGCGAAGCTCACCAGGTCGTTGATGTCATGATCGTTGCGGCCCTTCATCACCACGCAGTTGAGCTTGGTGTTGCGAAAGCCGGCCTTGATGGCCGCATCAATCCCTTTGATCACCTGCGCCAGATCGCCGGTGCGGGTCAGCTCGCGAAAGCGTTGCGGGTCCAGACAATCGAGGCTGATGTTTAGGCGCTTGACCCCGGCCTCGAACAGCGGCTCTGCCAGTTTGGCCAACTGCGAGCCGTTGGTGGTCATGCACAGTTCGCGCAGGCCGGGCAGGGCAGCGATCTTTTCGCAGAGCTGCACCACCCCCGAACGAATCAGCGGCTCGCCCCCGGTCAGGCGGATCTTGCGGGTGCCCAGCGCCACGAAGCGTTCGGCCAGTTGATAGATTTCTTCCAGTGACAGGACCCGCTGGCGCGGCAGAAACTGCATGTCTTCAGCCATGCAATACACGCAACGGAAATCACAGCGATCGGTAACCGACATCCGCAGATAGTCCACACGCCGGGCGAACCCATCGATCAAGATTCGCTCAGACATGACTACCTCGCTTGGATCATTAATCCGCTGTTAACGCAATTGTTGAGCGCAGGCTAAGTACAACGTGATAGATCGTCCAATCACTATTAATGACCGGGTGATCGACCGGCTCTATGAGGGATCGAACCGGCGAAGGCCAGCGGCCGGATAAAAGACCGGTCGCAGGAGGGACACGCATGGCTATAATCGACGCCGACGTTTTCCTCCTGTCACCACATGAGACTGCCATGACCATTTCCCTGTACGCCGCTTCCGTTCCGGTTTTCCAACAAATGCTCAACGCCCTGAGCGATGTGCTGAACAAGGCCGAAGCCCACGCCACCGCCAAGAACATCGACCCGAACGCCTTCCTGCAAGCCCGTCTGTACCCGGACATGTTCCCGCTGGTGCGTCAGGTGCAGATCGCCGTTGATTTCGCCAAGGGCGTTTCTTCGCGTCTGGCCGAGATCGAAGTGCCGAAGTACGACGACACCGAAACCACCTTCGCCGAGCTGCAAGCGTTGATTACCAAAGTGCTGGCCTACATCGGCGAGATCAAACCTGAACAGATCGACGGCAAGGAAGGCATCGAAATCGTCACGCGTCCAGGCACGCCGAAAGAGAAGCGTTTCAGCGGCCAGGCTTACCTGCTGAGCTACGGTCTGCCGCAATTCTTCTTCCACGTCACCACCACCTACGCACTGCTGCGTCACAACGGTGTGGAAGTGGGCAAGCGCGATTACATGGGCGCGTTCTAAACCGCCCAGGTACAAAAAAGCCCGCCAAGGTGTAAGCCTTGGCGGGCTTTTTCGTTTTGTTTTTTGTAGGAGCCAGGCTTGCCGGCTGTGGGAGCTGCCTGCCAGGGATGCGGCCACCTCGATGTGTCTTAAGACCGAGGTGATGCCATCGCTGGCAGGCCAGCTCCCACAGCCAGCAAGCCTGGCGCCTGCAGGGACGGTGTTTTAAGCCATACGGTGGGCTTTCTCTTCTTCACCCAGGCACGCCGCTGCGGTAAACAACACGTCAGTAGACGAGTTCAGCGCCGTCTCCGCCGAATCCTGCAACACCCCAATAATGAAACCCACTGCCACCACCTGCATGGCGATTTCGCTCGGGATGCCGAACAGGCTGCACGCCAGCGGAATTAGTAACAACGAGCCACCGGCCACGCCCGAGGCGCCACAGGCGCAGATCGCCGCCACAACGCTGAGCAGAATGGCCGTCGGAATGTCCACGGCAATGCCCAAGGTATGCACAGCCGCCAACGTCAGCACGGTAATGGTGATCGCCGCGCCGGCCATGTTGATGGTCGCTCCCAGCGGAATCGATACTGAGTAAGTGTCTTCGTGCAGGCCCAGACGTTTGCTCAGTTCCAGGTTGACCGGAATATTCGCCGCCGAACTGCGGGTGAAAAACGCCGTGATGCCGCTTTCCCGCAGGCACATGATCACCAGCGGATACGGGTTGCGACGAAGCTTCCAGAACACGATCACCGGGTTCATCACCAGCGCCACGAACAGCATGCAGCCCAGCAGCACGGCCAGCAGATGCATGTAGCCGAGCAACGCACCGAAACCGGAGCTGGCGAGGGTCGACGCCACCAGGCCGAAAATCCCCAGCGGCGCAAACCGGATCACCAGGCGCACGATCAAGGTCACACCGTTGGACAGGTCGCCGAGCACTTCGCGGGTGGTGTCACCGGCATGACGAATCGCAACGCCCATGCCGATGGCCCAGGCCAGGATGCCAATGAAGTTGGCGTTCATCAGCGCACTGACCGGGTTGTCGACCACGCTGAGCACCAGGCTTTGCAGCACTTCGCCGATACCGCCGGGCGCCGTAACGGCAACGTCGTGAGTGGCCAGCACCAGGCTCGACGGGAACATCATGCTGGCCACCACCGCGACCACCGCAGCGGCAAAAGTCCCCAGCAGGTACAAAAACAGAATCGGCCGGATGTGGGTTTCCTGGCCGTGCTTATGGTTGGCGATCGACGCCATCACCAACACAAATACCAGGATCGGCGCGACCGCTTTAAGCGCGGCGACGAACACCTTGCCGATAAAGGCAGTGGATTTCGCCACTTCCGGCGCGAACTGGGCCAAGGCAATCCCGGCGATCAGGCCGATGATGATTTGCGAGACCAGACTCAAGCGTTTCAGGCGGAGCAATAGAGGAGGGGATGAAGCGGTCATAAAAACGGCATCTCTGATTTTTTTTGGGTGCGGGGTATCGCGACATCAATGCCAATGACTGGCCGATGATTAGGGTGTACGAATCGCAGGGCGCGGACTTTATCACAGCCTCGTCTGGATGCTTTAGCCCTGTGACGATCTGCCACCCGCGTGGTCAACGAGATCGGCAGGTTCGTGCAAGCCCATTTGGAAACACTCTGTTAAGCTTGCGCCTCCTCATTTTCCTGTTCTGCCAGTGGGCCTTCCGGCTATCACTGGTGTCGTCGTTTTCTGGAGTTCTGCATGCTGTTGCCCATTCTTCTGTTGTCCGCCGCCGGTTTCACGGTGCTGACCACGGAATTCGTCATCGTCGGCCTGTTGCCGGCCATCGCTCGGGATCTGCAGGTCAGCATCCCGCAAGCGGGCTTGCTGGTGACCTTGTTCGCCTTCACCGTCGCCGCGTTCGGTCCGTTCCTGACGGCGTACTTCGCCCGGTTTGAACGGCGCAAGCTGTTCATCTCGGTGCTCATCATGTTCGGCCTGGCCAACACCCTCGCCGCATTTGCGCCGAACATTTGGGTGATGGCCATCGCCCGATTGATTCCGGCGCTCGGGCTCCCGGTGTTCTGGGCACTGGCCAGCGAGACGGCGGTGGACATCGTCGGGCCGGACTACGCCGGCCGCGCCATCGCCAAGATCGGTTTCGGGATTGTCTGCGCCACGGTGTTCGGCATTCCCGTGGGCACGCTGATTTCCGACGCGTTCGGCTGGCGCAGTGCCTTCGGCATTCTGGCGGTGATCGCGTTTGCCAAGGCGTTGCTGCTGTTTATCTACCTGCCCAAAACCAATCTGCACCAGCATCAGGTGAGCTTCCGTTCGCAGTTCAAGATCCTGCGCAGCCCGCTGATGGTGGGGCATGTGGTGCTGTCGATCCTGGTGTTCAGCGGCATGTTCACCGCTTACACCTACCTGGCGGACATTCTTGAACGCCTGGCCGGGTTCAACGGCACGGTGGTCGGCTGGTGCCTGATGGGCTTCGGCGCGGTCGGTTTGATCGGCAACTCGCTGGGCGGCCGCGCGGTGGACCGTCATCCGCTGATCGCTTCGATGATGTTCTGCGCGTTCATGATCGCCGGGCTGGTGGCGCTGGTGCCGAACATTCATTCGCCGCTCGGTCTGGCGGCGGCGATGGGCATCTGGGGCGTGACTCAGGCGGCGTTGTTCCTGGTCAGCCATGTGCGCTTGATGAAGGCTGCGCCCGAGGCGCCGGCGTTCGCGGCTTCGTTGAACATTGCCGGGGCCAACCTCGGCATCGGCCTGGGCGCCATGATCGGCGGCCGGGTCATTAACGGTGTCGGGCTGCAAGGACTGGGTTTCGCGGCTGCCGCTTTTATCCTGGCCTCGATCCTTCTGGCCATGGCGCTGATGACCATGAAGCCGCGTGAAGTCTGCGCCTGAGGCTTCACATCTCGGTGAACAGCTCGCGTCGGGCACCTTCGGTAATCGCAACAATGCCGGGGTGCTTGACCTTGCGTTCGACTGAAATGGCATAGAACGACTCGGTCACGGCGTCAGTCTGGCCCATCAACTCCACGCCATACTGGCGTTTCACTTCATCGGCAATCACGCTCGGGCCGATGAAAATCCCGCTGCCGGATTGACCGAAAGCCTGCATCAGCGCGCTGTCGTCGAACTCTCCGACTATTTTTGGCTGAATCTGTTGCTCGGCGAACCAGCGCTGCAAGCGACTGCGCACCACGGTTTCCGGCCCGGGAATCAGCAGCGGAGCGCCGTGCAGGCTGCGCGGGAAATCCTGACCATACAGCGCCGCCAGTTCGGCGGTGGCGAAGAAACTGATCCCGCACTCACCGAGCTTTTGGCTATAGCCCTTGATGTCCAGGTGCGATGGCATCGGGCTGTCCGAGATCACCAGGTCGAGGCGCTGGATCGCCAGATCGGCGAGCAAGCGTTCGAGTTTGTCTTCGCGACAGGTGATGCGCAGCGGCTCGCTCAATTCCATGGTCGGTGCGATCAGTCGATAGACGATGGATTTCGGCACTACGTCAGCCACGCCTACGCGAAACAGAATCTGCTGCTCGTTGGGTTGCGCCCGCAGCATCAACTCCAGTTCGCCACCGAGCTGAAACATTTGCTCGGCGTAGGGCAGCGTCTGACGTCCGGCTTCCGTGAGTTCAAGCTGCCGCCCGACCCGGCGAAACAATTCGATGCCATAGGTGTGTTCGAGCAAGGAAATCTGCCCGCTGATGGTCTGGGGCGTCAGGTTCAGCTGCTCGCAGGCGCGCACGATGCTGCCGGTTTTGGCCACGACCCAGAAGTAATGCAGCTGTCGGTAATTAAGCATGGCGACCTACAGTTCGTAAAAGCCGAAGTATAACCGCTAAAAATACGAATTTTCCTGAAGTGTTTGCCTCCCTAGAATGCCTCGCTATCGACGGATCGCCTTTTCGGTCCTGTCTGTTCTATCGAGGAAAGCATCATGAAGCTTAAAACCACGGCGCTGCTATTTACGTCTTTACTGGTATTGGCCGGTTGCGACCAGGCCGAAAAGAGCGCTCAGCAATTGATGGGCAAGGCTGCCGAAACCGCCAAACAAGCCATTGATGACACCCACAAGGCTGCAGAACAAGCGATCAGCGACGCCACCGGCGGGTTGATCAGCAAAAAAGAATCAACGGAAAAAGACGCGGATAAAACCAACTCTTCTTCCCAGGAAATCTAAACCGTCTTACAGCGAGTCAGGACTGACCCATGGAATACCTTTTACAACTTGCCGCCAGCCCCACCGCCTGGGTCGCCCTGGCCACCTTGATCGTCATGGAAATCGTGCTCGGCATCGATAACCTGATCTTCATCTCGATCCTGACCAATAAACTGCCGGAGCAGCATCGGCAGAAGGCGCGACGCATCGGTATCGGCATGGCGCTGATTCTGCGATTGGGCCTGTTGAGCACCATCGCCTTCATCGTTCAGTTGACCGAGCCGGTGATCGAACTTCTCGGCCATGCGTTCTCCTGGAAGGACATGATCCTGATTGCCGGTGGCCTGTTCCTGTTGTGGAAGGCGACCACCGAGATCCATCACAGCATGGACCCTGCGCCGGAAGATCCAAAGTCCGCTACATCGACCGTGACCCTGGGCTTCGCTGCTGCGATCGGTCAGATCCTGATGCTGGACATGGTGTTCTCCATCGACAGCATCATTACCGCTGTCGGCATGACTGAACACTTGCCGATCATGATCATCGCGGTGGTGGTGTCGGTACTGGTGATGTTGCTGGCGGCTGATCCGCTGGCCAAGTTCATCAACGACAACCCGACGGTGGTGATGCTGGCGCTGGGCTTCTTGATCATGATCGGCATGACGCTGATCGCCGAAGGCTTTGGCGCTCACGTACCGAAAGGCTACGTCTACGCTGCCATGGCGTTCTCGGCAACGATCGAGGGCTTGAACATGATGTCGCGACGAGCCAGGCAGAAGCGTGTCGCCACTGAGGCGTAACTTTCGCTAAAAGAAACGGCCGCCTGCGCTCGAAAGAGCCCAGGCGGCCGTTTTTGTTTGAGGGCGAAAACCTCAGTCAGTGTGCGGCTGCATGGCGTGCAGCGGCTTCATCGGGTTTCACCACCGGCGCCGATTGCGCAGGGTGGTGATGGTGCCGACGGGTAATACGCAGGACTCCCCACAACATGGCGGCGGCCACAGCCAGCCAGCCGCCAATCAACATCACAATGGTCATTGTCAGGCTCATCAGCGCCTCCTCTTTGCCCTGCTTCGGGCACACGCTCTTTGCAAATGACAGTCTAGTCGCTGCCATGTTTCAGGCTATTGACCAAAGGTCGGCTGTCACCAATCAGTTCGCTCTATCGAATGCAATCAACTGCCGGTTAAGGCTATACCGCTGCCGCGCGGCGCCCTATGATCGACGGCCAAGCCGGGAGTGCATACGCCTGGCGTCTGAACAAGAGAGTGATGATGGTGCGGGTATTTTCTCGAATTCTATCGGCCGCGCTGCTGGTCGGTTGCGTTGCAAGTCTGGCGGGTTGCGCGGGGAGCGTTGCACCTGAGATCAAGCGTCTGCCGGAGCGGGTCGAACTCAGTGGCCGGTTCTACCGCGGAGTGGCCAATCAGAGCGGCCCGCAAGTGCTGGCCAGCATGTTGTCGCAGCAAGGCGTGGTGATCACGCCGGGCTTGCTCGACAAGCCTTTGCATTTGCCGGGCGCCGAAGCCCAGTTGCAGCAGAACATGCAGAACCTCGCCCGCGAGTACGGCATGGTCGTCTATCCACTCGACAGCAATCTGCCTGCGTTACTGACCCAGGTCGCGGCCGGTTATTCGGTGATGGTGCGTTTCACCGAAGGCTCGGCGTTCTGGGCTGAACCGCGGTACGCCATTCTTGCCGGCTACAACCGTCAGAAGCAGACCGTTTTGCTGCGCGCCGGCATGGATCGCCGGACGCTGATGAGCTTCAGTTCATTTGAATCGGCGTTCAAGGATGCGGGCGGTTGGGCGGTACTGATTCAGCGGCCGACACAGATTCCGGCGCAGGTCGATCAGCAACGCTGGCTCAAGGCTGCGAACGATCTTGCTCAGGCGGGTCAGGAACAGGCCGCCGCCAGGGCGAAAAAAGCCCTCGGCGAGCAATAACTCCGTTCGTCATCTGCCGGGCACCTCCGCCCATTGCGAGCCTCCATATGCATAGCGCCCGGATTCTTCCGGGCCTTTATCAGGAGGCGCCCATGGCACATTCCAATACTCCCTCCGGCCCGCACTCGTCCGAACATTCGTCCGGCGATGACTTGGGGTTCGATCCCGATTCGCCCGACCTCGCCGATCCTCAGGTCGATCCCATCGGACCTGCCAAGGCGCCCAGGGATGTGAAGCCGGGCGACAACAGTAAGGCGCCGGCGAAGCCTTATGATCCACTTGCCGATCTGAAACCTTGAGCTTAGTGAGGTGCGTATGTCGACTGATTCGAGCTTCAATGACAAACGTCCGGACAGTGTTCCCACCACTCCGGAGAAGGACTTGGACCCGGTGATGGATCCGAATGATCCGTTACGGGATCCGTTGGCCAGGCCGGCGGTGGTGACGACGGAACATCCGCTGGGGAGGAGAGACCCGAGTGCTGGAGATGGCATTCCGGATGACGATCAGATGCCGTTGCCGAATGACTGATTCCTCGGCGGGGGCTTGATTGGGGGCTTGGATCAACGTTGGTGCCAGCCCCCAGTCGGTGTCACCGCCTGTTTACTTCGACGCTTCCACCACGCCGCTCTGACGGTGCTTGAGGTTCTTTTCCGATTTGTACTGCAAGGCTACGGAGGGGACATCTGCACTACTGCCGGTTTCCACCCAGCTGCGAATCCGGCTGGCATCGGCAAAGTGGGTGTACTTGCCGAAGGCATCAAGAATGACCAGTGCAACCTGGCGATTACCCATGCTGGTGACCAGCACCAGGCAATGACCGGCTTCGTTGGTAAAACCGGTTTTTGTCAGCTTGATATCCCAATTCGGCTTCCTGACCAGATGGTCGGTATTGCGAAAGCCCAGGCTGTAATTGGGTTTACGGAACGTGACGGTTTTTTCCTTGGTCGTACTCAGCTCGGTCAGCAGCGGGTACTTGTGCGCGGCCACCAGCAGCTTGCTCAGATCTCGGGCGGTCGACACGTTACGCGGAGAAAGACCGGTCGGTTCGACAAAATGGGTGCTGGTCATGCCCAGTGCCTTGGCTTTGGCATTCATCGCTGCGATGAACGCGACATAGCCGCCTGGGTAGTGATGCGCGAGGCTCGCGGCAGCACGGTTTTCCGAGGACATCAACGCAATCAGCAGCATTTCCCTGCGTGGCAATTCGCTCTTGAGTTTGACCCGGGAAAACACCCCTTTCATTTCCGGGGTGTCGCTGATGTTGATGTTGATGTATTCGTCCATGTTCTGCCGGGCTTCAACCACGATCAGGCCGGTCATCAGCTTGCTGACAGACGCGATCGGCACCACCACGTCAGGATTGCTGGCATAAATGATCTTATTGGTCTGCATGTCCATCAGCAATGCACTGCCGGAAGCGATCTTCAGTTGTTTTGTATCTCGCGGCGCCGAGGTGGTTTCGGCAGCGTTGGCAAATGGCGTGATAACAATCCCTGTAAATGCAAAAACTAGGCTCAGGATGGAAAGACGGATTTTCACGCTGGCAGACTCATAAAAAGTGTTGATAAGCCGTTTTGTAACGGGCTGTTTCTCAAAAAGCGCCACATTCTGGAGTATGGCTGAATAACTGTCGATGGTTGTTCAAAGAACAGGGGAAAGTCCTTGGAAACATGAAAAAAAACTCATTTTCCGGCGGATGGTCGATCTTTTTCTGTGGGCAAAAAGAACCCCGCCATTGGCGGGGTTCTTGGGTTCGTCGCTCAGGCTCAAACGTGAACTCAGCTGTGCAGTGTTTCCGCTGCGTACAGCGTGTTTTCCAGCAGACAAGCGCGGGTCATCGGGCCAACGCCGCCGGGGACTGGCGTGATCCAGCCGGCGCGGGGCAGGGCGGTTTCGTAGATCACGTCACCGACCAGTTTGCCGTCTTCCTGACGGTTGATGCCGACGTCGATCACGATCGCGCCTTCCTTGATCCACTCACCTTTGACCAGGCCCGGCTTGCCGGCGGCAACGACCACCAGGTCGGCGCGGCCGACGTGGCCTGCCAGGTCCTTGGTGAAACGGTGGGTGACGGTCACGGTGCAACCGGCCAGCAACAATTCCATCGCCATCGGACGGCCAACAATGTTGGAAGCCCCGACAATCACCGCGTCCATTCCGTAAAGATCGACACCGGTGCTTTCCAGCAAGGTCATGATGCCTTTCGGGGTGCACGGGCGCAGCAGCGGAATGCGTTGGGCCAGGCGGCCGACGTTATAAGGGTGGAAACCGTCGACGTCTTTGTCCGGACGAATGCGCTCCAGCAATTTGGAGGCGTCCAGGTGCTCAGGTAAAGGAAGCTGAAGCAGAACGCCGTCGATCGTCGGGTCGTCGTTCAGGCGATCGATTAGATCGGTCAGCGCTTCTTGAGTGGTTTCGGCAGGCAGGTCGTAGGCTTGGGAAATGAAGCCGACCTCTTCACAGTCTTTACGCTTGTGCGAGACATAAACCTGAGAGGCAGGATCGCTGCCGACCAGGATCACCGCGAGGCCGGGCGTGCGCAGGCCTTGCTGGCGACGCTCGGTGACGCGTTTGGCGATCTGCTGGCGCAGGCTGGCGGCGATCGATTTGCCGTCGATTAGTTGTGCAGTCATTGCGCGTGATTAACCATCGAGAGGGGAAAAAAAGAGAACGCATTCTCGCATGTCATGAGGTGAGGGCAAAGGCGCTTGGTCTGCAAATTCCCCTAACCCCTTTAATTAAATGAATTTTTTTTAAAAAGGATTTGACGGCCTTTAGGGTGCTCTATACTATTCGTCGCACTTGTCGGGCACAGCCTAGCACTGGATGAGAAGGTCAAGCGGGATTACGGTTCCGTGAGGCTGGAAGCACTTAGTTTGTAGTCCTCCAAGAGTACAGATTAATAAGGCGCCCGTAGCTCAGCTGGATAGAGCATCCGCCTTCTAAGCGGATGGTCGCAGGTTCGAGTCCTGCCGGGTGCGCCATTAGGCAGCTTTGGCACAAGTAGCGCAATATGGTGGGCGTAGCTCAGTTGGTAGAGCACGGGATTGTGACTCCCGTTGTCGAGGGTTCGATCCCCTTCGTCCACCCCATATTTCGAAAGGCGCCAGATTTAACAGTCTGGCGCCTTTGCTTTAACAGCTTCAAACCGCGGATGTGGTGGAATTGGTAGACACACTGGATTTAGGTTCCAGCGCCGCGAGGCGTAAGAGTTCGAGTCTCTTCATCCGCACCAAATAAAGCTTCACTCAGGCCGGTTGGCTTGGCTGGAGCGCAGCAAGGAAGTTGTTTGGCTTCTTTGCAAGGCAATATGGTGGGCGTAGCTCAGTTGGTAGAGCACGGGATTGTGACTCCCGTTGTCGAGGGTTCGATCCCCTTCGTCCACCCCATATTTCGAGAGGCGCCAGATTTAACAGTCTGGCGCCTTTTTTGTTTTAGCGGTTCGAGTATTCAGCGACTGCAGGTTCTGGGTCGCAGGGGTGGGGTTTCATCGTATTTATGTTTCTCGATGATGCGCCGCCGCCCGCCGGCCTTGCTCGCAAGATCGGCAGTCGGGGAGATCATTGGCAGCTTCTTCTATATATAGAAGGATTGATGCAGAGCCCTGGCATGATTGGCTGTATTTGCTAACAGGGCGAGGCACAACCGTTTGTCCCCGCCTAATAAATTGCCTGCTGCTTTTTTACCCGTTTTCAGTAGGGTGACTTCTTGAGTTTGACCCACTAGAATGCATGCCCTTGATTCTGGGGTCGGAAACGGCCGGCTAACGTCTGTGCAACGAGGAATATCCATGCAAGTTTCTGTTGAAAATACTTCTGCTCTTGAGCGCCGCATGAGCATCACCGTGCCGGCTGAGCGCATTGAGACTCAGGTCAACAAGCGTCTGCAGCAGACTGCCCAAAAGGCCAAGATTGCTGGCTTCCGTCCAGGCAAAGTGCCAATGAGCGAAATCAAGCGCCGTTTCGGTGCCGATGCGCGTCAGGAAGCGGTAGGCGACGTGATCCAGTCTTCTTTCTACGAAGCTGTTGTCGAGCAAAAGCTGAACCCGGCTGGCGCACCTTCGATCGAGCCTAAGTCGATCGAAGCTGGCAAAGACCTGGAATACGTCGCAGTTTTCGAAGTGTTCCCAGAGTTCACCGTTGCCGGTTTCGACGGCATCACCGTAGAGCGCCTGAGCGCTGACGTGGCTGACGCCGATCTGGACAAAATGCTCGACGTGCTGCGCAAGCAGAACACCCGTTTCGAAGTGGCCGATCGCGCTGCCCAGAACGAAGACCAGCTGAACATCGATTTCGTCGGCAAGGTTGACGGTGAAGTGTTCGCTGGCGGTTCCGCCAAAGGCACTCAGCTGGTGCTGGGTTCCGGCCGCATGATCCCTGGCTTCGAAGACGGTCTGGTTGGCGCCAAGGCCGGTGAAGAACGCGTTCTGAACCTGACCTTCCCTGAGGACTATCAGAACCTCGACCTGGCTGGCAAAACCGCCGAGTTCACCGTTACCGTGAACACTGTTTCCGAGCCAAAACTGCCAGAGCTGAATGAAGAATTCTTCACTCAATTCGGCATCAAGGAAACCGGTCTGGAAGGCTTCCGCACCGAAGTTCGCAAGAACATGGAGCGCGAACTGCGTCAGGCGATCAAATCCAAGGTCAAGAATCAGGTCATGGACGGTCTGCTGGCCACCAACCCGATCGAAGTGCCTAAGGCGCTGCTGTCCAACGAAGTTGACCGTCTGCGCGTGCAGGCTGTTCAGCAGTTCGGCGGCAACATCAAGCCTGACCAACTGCCGGCCGAGCTGTTCGAAGAACAAGCCAAGCGCCGCGTTGTGCTGGGTCTGATCGTGGCTGAAGTGGTCAAGCAATTCGACCTCAAGCCTGACGAAGCCCGCGTTCGCGAAATGATTCAGGAAATGGCTTCGGCCTACCAAGAGCCTGAGCAGGTTGTGTCCTGGTACTACAAGAACGACCAGCAGCTGAACGAAGTTCGTTCTGTTGTGCTGGAAGAACAAGTTGTGGATACTGTTCTGCAGAAAGCTAGCGTGACCGACAAATCGGTCTCTTACGAAGAAGCGGTCAAGCCGGTAGAAGCTCCACAAGCCGACTGATTGTTTTTGCGTTAGAAGCACACACCATAAGCCAGCTCTCGAGCTGGCTTATGCGTATTCAAGACATAACTATTTGGGAGTGACTGCAGAGCATGTTCCGTAATTCGTATATTCAGCAGAACTCTGATATCCAGGCCGCAGGCGGCCTGGTCCCGATGGTTGTCGAGCAGTCCGCTCGTGGCGAGCGCGCCTACGACATTTACTCGCGCCTCCTCAAGGAGCGAGTGATCTTTCTGGTAGGTCCTGTAGAAGACTACATGGCCAACCTGATCTGTGCGCAACTGCTGTTCCTTGAAGCGGAAAACCCGGACAAGGACATCCATCTCTATATCAACTCCCCGGGCGGTTCGGTGACAGCAGGCATGTCGATCTACGACACCATGCAGTTCATCAAACCCAACGTGTCGACTACCTGTATCGGCCAGGCGTGCAGCATGGGCGCTTTCCTGTTGACGGCCGGTGCCGCGGGCAAGCGTTACTGCCTGCCGAACTCGCGCGTGATGATTCACCAGCCATTGGGCGGTTTCCAGGGCCAGGCGTCGGATATCGAAATCCATGCCAAGGAAATCCTCTTCATTCGTGAGCGTCTCAACACGCTGATGGCCAAGCACAGCGGGCACACGCTTGAAGAAATCGAGCGCGACACCAACCGCGATAATTTCATGAGCGCAGAAGCCGCGCGTGAATACGGGTTGATCGATGAAGTGATCAATCAGCGCCCCGCTTAAATAAGCAGCTCAAAATAGGCGTGGTCGGCCGCTCCGATCACTAGCGGGCTTGAAAAAGCCCGCAATAGCCTTCATCTTGTGTTGCAAGCCTATCGGATTTGGATCGAACGAATGACTGACACCCGCAACGGCGAGGACAACGGCAAGCTGCTCTATTGCTCCTTCTGTGGCAAAAGCCAGCATGAAGTGCGCAAATTGATTGCCGGCCCCTCGGTCTTTATCTGCGACGAGTGCGTCGACCTGTGCAATGACATCATCCGAGAGGAGGTGCAGGAAGCCCAGGCCGAGAGCAACGCGCATAAATTGCCTTCGCCTAAAGAAATCAGCGGCATCCTTGATCAGTACGTGATTGGTCAAGAGCGTGCAAAAAAGGTTCTGGCCGTAGCGGTGTACAACCACTACAAACGTCTGAATCAGCGTGACAAAAAGAATGACGACGTCGAACTCGGCAAAAGCAACATCTTGCTGATCGGCCCGACAGGCTCGGGTAAAACCCTGCTTGCCGAAACACTGGCCCGCTTGCTGAACGTTCCGTTCACCATCGCCGACGCAACCACCCTCACCGAGGCGGGTTACGTGGGTGAAGATGTCGAGAACATCATTCAGAAGCTGCTGCAGAAGTGCGATTACGACGTAGAAAAAGCCCAGATGGGCATTGTCTATATCGATGAAATCGACAAGATTTCGCGCAAGTCTGACAACCCGTCGATCACCCGGGACGTTTCCGGTGAAGGCGTGCAGCAGGCCCTGCTCAAGTTGATCGAAGGCACGGTCGCTTCCGTTCCACCTCAAGGTGGTCGCAAGCATCCGCAGCAGGAATTCCTTCAGGTCGACACCCGTAACATCCTGTTCATCTGCGGTGGTGCGTTCTCTGGTCTGGAAAAGGTTATCCAAAACCGTTCCACCAAGGGCGGCATCGGCTTCAACGCAGAAGTGCGCAGCAAGGAAGAAGGCAAGAAAGTCGGTGAATCCCTGCGTGAAGTCGAGCCTGACGATCTGGTCAAGTTCGGTCTGATCCCGGAATTCGTCGGTCGTCTGCCGGTGCTTGCCACGCTGGACGAGCTGGATGAGGCTGCGTTGATGCAGATTCTCACCGAGCCGAAAAATGCGCTGACCAAACAGTATGCCAAGCTGTTCGAGATGGAAGGCGTGGACCTGGAATTCCGCGCCGACGCGCTGAAATCAGTCGCCAAACGTGCCCTGGAACGCAAGACCGGTGCCCGTGGACTGCGTTCGATTCTCGAAGGTGTATTGCTCGACACTATGTATGAAATCCCCTCGCAATCCGAGGTGAGTAAAGTAGTGATCGATGAAAGCGTTATCGAAGGCAAGTCCAAGCCACTGTATATCTACGAAAACAGTGAGCCGGCTGCCAAGGCTGCGCCAGACGCTTAAGCGTCACGCTGCTGGAACATAGAAGGGGCCTTCGGGCCCCTTTGCTATTGTGGGAGCGGGCTCGCCAGCGATGACAGCTGACAGTCAGCCTGATTTTTTGGATGTATCCGGACCTATGCAATCGCTGCCTTAGGTTGCAATCTTTTAAGTGGTTCTTTTATCCGCTTGTTTTTTTCCAAACCAGCCCCCATCTTGGTTTCAAGCTTACTTCCATCTGTTTACGGCCTTATGGCCGCCGTAGAGGCGAAATCATGAAGACAACCATCGAATTGCCTCTCCTGCCATTGCGTGATGTTGTGGTTTATCCGCACATGGTTATCCCGCTGTTCGTGGGGCGCGAGAAATCCATCGAAGCCCTCGAGGCTGCGATGACGGGCGACAAGCAGATCCTTCTGCTGGCTCAGAGAAACCCTGCTGACGACGATCCCGGTGAAGATGCACTTTATCGCGTAGGTACCATCGCGACCGTTCTGCAGCTGCTCAAGCTGCCTGACGGCACGGTCAAGGTTTTGGTCGAAGGTGAGCAGCGGGGCGCCGTGGAGCGCTTCAGCGAAGTGGACGGCCACTGCCGTGCCGAAGTCTCATTGATCGACGAAGTCGACGCGCCTGAGCGCGAGTCGGAAGTGTTTGTCCGCAGCCTGCTGGCTCAGTTTGAACAATATGTGCAGCTGGGCAAGAAAGTCCCCGCTGAAGTCCTGTCGTCGCTCAACAGCATCGACGAGCCAGGCCGCCTGGTCGACACCATGGCCGCGCACATGGCCCTGAAGATCGAGCAGAAGCAGGAAATCCTCGAAATCATCGATTTGTCGGCCCGTGTCGAACACGTGCTGGCGTTGCTGGATGCCGAGATCGACCTGCTGCAAGTCGAAAAACGCATTCGCGGTCGCGTTAAAAAACAAATGGAGCGCAGTCAGCGCGAGTACTACCTGAATGAGCAGATGAAGGCCATTCAGAAAGAGCTCGGCGATAGCGACGAAGGCCACAACGAAATCGAAGAGCTGAAAAAGCGCATCGATGCCGCCGGTCTGCCGAAAGATGCCTTGGCCAAAGCCCAGGGCGAACTGAACAAACTCAAGCAAATGTCGCCAATGTCCGCGGAAGCGACCGTGGTGCGTTCGTACATCGACTGGCTGGTTCAGGTGCCGTGGAAGGCTCAGAGCAAAGTCCGCCTGGACCTTGCACGTGCCGAAGACATTCTCGACGCCGACCATTACGGTCTGGAAGAAGTCAAAGAGCGGATCCTCGAATACCTCGCCGTGCAAAAGCGCGTGAAGAAGATTCGCGGTCCGGTGTTGTGCCTGGTCGGTCCTCCTGGGGTGGGTAAAACCTCTCTGGCGGAGTCGATTGCTCACGCCACCAACCGTAAATTCGTGCGCATGGCCCTCGGCGGTGTCCGCGATGAAGCGGAAATCCGTGGTCATCGCCGTACTTATATCGGTTCGATGCCCGGAAGATTGATTCAAAAGATGACAAAGGTGGGCGTTCGCAACCCGCTGTTCCTGCTCGATGAAATCGACAAAATGGGCAGCGACATGCGTGGCGATCCGGCGTCGGCGTTGCTGGAAGTGCTCGACCCTGAGCAAAACCACAACTTCAACGATCACTATCTGGAAGTCGACTACGACCTGTCCGATGTGATGTTCCTTTGCACTTCCAACTCGATGAACATTCCACCGGCGCTGCTGGACCGGATGGAAGTGATTCGTCTGCCAGGCTACACCGAAGACGAGAAGATCAACATCGCTGTGAAATACCTGTCGCCGAAGCAGATTACGGCCAACGGTTTGAAGAAAGGCGAGCTGGAATTCGAGGCCGAGGCGATCCGCGACATCATCCGCTACTACACCCGCGAAGCCGGTGTACGTGGGCTGGAGCGCCAGATTGCCAAGGTTTGCCGCAAGGCGGTCAAAGAGCATGCAATGGAAAAACGCTTCTCGGTGAAGGTCACGGCCGACATGCTGGAACACTTCCTGGGCGTGCGTAAATTCCGCTACGGCCTGGCTGAATCGCAGGATCAGATCGGTCAGGTCACCGGCCTGGCGTGGACTCAGGTGGGCGGTGAATTGCTGACCATTGAAGCCGCTGTCGTACCGGGTAAAGGCCAACTGATCAAGACCGGTTCCCTGGGTGACGTGATGGTCGAATCGATCACCGCAGCCCTGACCGTTGTCCGCAGTCGCGCGAAGAGCCTGGGGATCCCTCTGGACTTCCACGAGAAGCGTGACACGCACATCCACATGCCGGAAGGGGCGACCCCGAAGGACGGCCCTAGCGCCGGTGTAGGCATGTGCACGGCTCTGGTGTCGGCATTGACCGGGATTCCGGTGCGTGCGGACGTTGCCATGACCGGTGAAATTACCCTGCGTGGTCAGGTGCTGGCGATTGGTGGCTTGAAAGAAAAACTGCTCGCGGCTCACCGTGGCGGAATCAAGACAGTGATCATTCCTGAAGAGAACGTACGCGATCTGAAGGAAATTCCTGACAATATCAAGCAAGATCTGCAGATTAAACCAGTTAAATGGATTGACGAGGTCCTGCAAATTGCGCTGCAATACGCGCCGGAGCCCCTGCCTGATGTGGTTCCCGAGATAGTTGCAAAGGATGAAAAACGCGAGTCTGACTCTAAGGAAAGAATTAGCACGCATTAGTACGCATTTGCCTGGGGGGCTTGTTGACAGCTTTTTAGAGCCCTTGTTATAAAGCGGCTCTTAAGTGTCTGTAGGCCATTCAGCACTCGTTTTTGCTTTCACCAAAAAACTTAGAATCATACTCAAATAGATATAAGGGGACTTAGAGTGAACAAGTCGGAACTGATTGATGCTATCGCTGCATCCGCTGATATCCCGAAAGCTGCTGCTGGCCGTGCGCTGGACGCTGTAATCGAATCCGTCACTGGCGCTCTCAAGGCTGGCGACTCTGTTGTTCTGGTTGGTTTCGGTACTTTCTCCGTTACTGATCGTCCAGCTCGCATTGGTCGTAACCCACAGACCGGTAAGTCGCTGGAAATTGCAGCTGCTAAAAAACCAGGTTTCAAAGCCGGTAAAGCACTGAAAGAAGCTGTCAACTAAGTTCGATTCAGGTTTTTGCCTATCCGGGTCGGGGTCATGCCTGACCTGGCAGCGGAGCGGTAGTCCAGTCGGCAACTCGCCGGTCCGAGACACCGAGGCTCGCAAGTTCGAGTCATCGGTCCGCTCCGCCAGTTACGAGAAGGCGCATCCTCGGATGCGCCTTTCTTCTATCCGGATTCTACCCACGCTCCACGGTTGCCTAATTTTGAAGTTCAACCGTTTCTGGGGGACGCATGCTGCAGAATATCAGGGACAATTCACAAGGCTGGATTGCCAAGACCATTATCGGGATCATCGTTGTACTGATGGCTTTCACCGGTATCGAGGCCATTTTTCAGGCAACGACCAACAGCCAGGATGCGGCCAAGGTCAATGGTGAAGAAATCAGCCAGAACGAGCTGAGCCAGGCGGTCGATATGCAACGCCGTCAGCTCATGCAACAACTGGGCAAGGATTTCGATGCTTCCTTGCTCGACGAAAAAATGCTGCGCGAATCGGCCCTCAAAGGCCTGATCGATCGCAAACTGCTGCTGCAAGGCGCAGAAAACTCGAAATTCGCTTTCTCCGAAGCTGCTTTGGACCAGGTGATCCTGCAAACGCCTGAATTCCAGGTGGACGGCAAGTTCAGTCCTGAGCGTTTCGACCAGGTTATTCGCCAACTGGGCTACAGCCGCATGCAATTCCGCCAGATGCTGGCTCAGGAAATGCTGATTGGTCAGTTGCGTGCAGGTCTGGCAGGTAGCGGTTTCGTCACCGATGCACAGGTGCTGGCGTTTGCCCGTCTGGAAAAACAGACCCGCGATTTCGCTTCCCTGAACGTCAAGGCTGACCCGGCGGCTGTGAAACTGACCGACGAAGAGGTCAAGGCCTACTACGACGAACACGCCAAGGAATTCATGACGCCGGATCAGGTGGTCATCGACTACCTCGAGTTGAAGAAGGCTTCCTTCTTCGATCAGGTCAGCGTCAAGGACGAAGACCTGCAGGCGGCGTATCAGAAAGAAATCGCGAACCTGTCCGAACAACGTCGGGCTGCGCACATTCTGATCGAAGTGAATGACAAGATGACCGAGGCGCAAGCCAAGGCCAAGATCGAAGAGATCCAGGCGCGTCTGGCCAAAGGCGAGAAATTCGAGGCGCTGGCCAAGGAATTCTCCCAGGATCCAGGTTCGGCGAGCAACGGCGGTGACCTCGGCTACGCAGGTCCTGGTGTCTACGATCCCGCCTTCGAAAAAGTCCTGTATTCGTTGGCCAAGGATCAAGTCTCGGAGCCGGTTCGCACTGACTTCGGTTTCCACCTGATCAAGCTGCTGGGCGTAGAGGCACCTGAGGTGCCAACGTTTGCCAGCCTCAAAGGCAAGCTGACCCGTGAGCTGAAAACCCAGCAGGTTGAGCAACGTTTCGTCGAGGCGACCAAGCAATTGGAAGACTCGTCGTTCGAAGCCTCTGATCTGGCTCAGCCAGCACAGGACCTGAAACTGACCGTTCACACTTCCGCGCCGTTTGGCCGTGAGGGTGGCGAAGGTATTGCGGCCAACCGTGCCGTGGTGACTGCTGCGTTCAGTCCTGAAGTGCTGGATGAGGGTGCCAACAGCACCGCCATCGAGCTCGATCCGGAAACCGTGATCGTGTTGCGCGCCAAGGAACACCTGAAGCCTGCGCAACTGCCGCTTGAAAGCGTTGCTGCCAGCATTCGCGTGCAATTGGCCAAGGAGCACGCCAGTGCTGATGCCAAGACCAAGGCTGAACAGCTGATCGTCAGCCTGCGTGAAGGCAAGACGCCGCTGGACAAGGCTATCGACGGTCAGAACTGGAAAGTGACCCAGGCGGCCACGCGTGCTCAGGAAGGGGTTGACCCAACCGTGCTGCAAGCCTTGTTCCGCATGCCGAAGCCGGCCGACAAGGACAAGCCGACCTTCAGCAGCGTGACCCTGGCCGATGGTAGCCTGGTGATCGTGCGTCTGAACGGCGTGAACGAAGCTGCCGCGCCGACCGAAGAAGAGAAGGTTCAATACCGCCGCTTCCTCGCCTCGCGCATTGGCCAGCAGGACTTCGCGGCTTACCGCAAGCAGCTGGAAAGCCAGGCTGAAATCAAGCGGTACTGATGCCTGACTGAGTTGTGCGATACACAAAAACCCCGGCCGAAAGGCTGGGGTTTTTTAATTTTTGGCGGTCGCTTTCTGCTTTTTGCGACTTTTGTTTAATATCGGAGTCAACACCTCTGTAACCGTTTTAAGACACAATCGATGCTCCGCTAAGCATCGATCTGTTGCACAATACGCCCCGAACCGTTTTCCTCAGGATGTTCAATGATCAAATCAATTCCCATGCAGGTTGTCGGGCTGGCGCTGGTGCTGGCCGCTGCGGCCGGTTGCTCGTCGAAGAAAGCCGCCATCTATGAGCATGAGAACTTCGATGACTCTGGAACGTTTTCCCGGAATTATCCGGTGACTGATGCGCAAACCTGTGAAGCCGCCCGTCGGGCGTTGCTCAGTCAGGGCTACATCATCACCAGCAGTGATCCAAAACTGGTCAGTGGCCACAAGAGCTTCCAGCAGACTGGCGATACCCACATGGAGATCAGCTTCAGTGTGGTCTGTGCCGATGATGGCACCGAAGGCCATCATGCGACCATGTTCGCCAACGCCCTGCAGGACCGCTATGCGCTGAAGAAGACCAACAACTCCGCCAGCCTCGGCGTAGGCGTATTGGGCTCGGTGTCGATGCCGATCGGCTCGTCGGACGACTCGATGGTCAAGGTCGCCAGCGAAACCGTATCGTCGGCCAAGTTCTACGAACGTTTCTTCGCCCTGGTCGAGCTGTTCCTGCCGCCGGAAGCGAAGAAAGCCGCACACATCGTCGAAAAACCGAAAACCGACCTGGGTGTACCTGAAGCCAAGGTCGCACCGGCTTCGTTGGCACCGACTCCGGCACCGGCGGCAGAACCTGCACCGGCCCCAGCGGCTGAGCCTGCCCCGGCGCCCGCCGCCTCGGAACCGGTTGCACCGCCGCCTGAAGCCGCGCCCATCGCGCCGACCGAGAACAGCGAACCTTCGTCTTCCACGGAAACGGTCACTCCACCCGCGGAGTCGAGCTTGCCTCCACCGACCGAGCCGATTCCGGCCATGCCTGTCTCCAGCCAGTGATCGGCTTCTGACTTTACGGGGTCGTGTCGGACGACACCGATCCCGTGAAGGCTTTAAGATTGATCCGCGTCAACCAAGGCTCTAGTCCTACAGCCTGTATCGAAAAAATCCTGTGATAAATTCCTGACTGCCTGCTACGTTTTATTAAGTAGCCGCTGAGTGTCGTGCCTGCGTCATTTTTCTTTCACGTGGGCACTTTATGCTCGGGGCGCTGGTCATTTATTCAGGCATTTTTTAAACGAGCGTGGGGGATTTGAAATGGACGAGTATCAAGAAGAGTTGCTTGAGTATCAGGCTTTTGAATTGGACCCGCTGGAACCCGCTGAAGACGCTACCGAGCTGTAAGCGTCAGGCGGTTTGGCGATGACTGCGGCGAAACTCGCCGGGTGTCTGGCCGTTCCAGCGTTTGAAGGCCCGTTGAAACGCTTCGGCTGAGGCAAAGCCCAGCAGGTAGGCGATTTCTCCGAACGCCAGTTCCGTATCGCGTATGTAGGTCATGGCCAGGTCGCGACGCGTGTCGTTGAGAATCGCACGATATTGCGTGCCTTCCTCGGCGAGTTTGCGACGCAAGGTCCAGGTGGGCAGCTTCAGGCGTGCCGCCACTTCTTCCAGGTCGGGCTCCCGGCCACCATTGAGCAACGGTCCCAGCAGCGCAATGATCCGTTCACGCAGGCTGCGGGTGCGTGTCAGTTGCTCCAGTTCCCGTTCACACAGTTGCAGCAAATGTCGCCAGGTGCTCGGGCAATGCTCCGGGTTGCGTTGGGCGAGGCTGGCCAGGCTCAAGCGCAGTTGATTGTGCTCGGCGCCGAACTGGATCGGGCAATCACCCAGCACGGCATAAGCTTCACGGTAATCCGGTGCTTCGAACTCGATCTCGACCCGTTCGGCGCGCAACGGGGCAGGGCTCAGGCTGGACAATTGCTGCAACCAGCCGGAAATGATCGAATCCACCACGAAGCGGTTGTAGGCGTTGTAAGGGCTGATGGAATAGAACCGCAGCCACGCGCCTTGAGCGTCTTCGTGAAAGCTCGATTGACCGCGATAATTGGAGCCGTACAAGGCTTCGAAGCGAATCAGGCAGCGTGCCGCTTCGCGCACCGTTGGCGCCTGAGCGGCAGTGACCCCGGCCAGGCCGGCCTGACTCAGGCGACTGACTTGGCCCATGCGCAAACCCAGGGCCGGGTTGTTGGTCAGCGCAATGGCGCCGTGGCCCAGGCGCATGTAGCGCGGGATCGACAGGCGTGCGCTCGCCTCGCCAAGGCGTGCCGCATCCAGGCCGTATTGTTCAAGCAATGGCTGTGGGTCTACACCTTGGCTGCGCACGGCGTCCGCCAGGCTGTGAACGAAGCCCACTGACAGATCGCCGAGCCGCATCGGCTGCGGTTTCATCGCTTATAACCAGAGATTCAGCAAACGCGCGCCACGGGCATTGCCGTCGGAGAACTGCTGCCCGTTGCTGCTGAGAAAGCTTTGACCGGCGCTGCCCTGGTCCCAGAATTGACCGCGCAAAAATACGCTCATGCCGGCAATGGCCTGGCTGCTGGGCGGTTGCGCGGTCAGTGTCAGGCGATGCCAGGCTTGGCCTTCGCTGAGTTCGCCGGACTTGAGGCTGACCGAGCCTGGCGTCGACAGGCCTTTGTAACCGCGCCAAGGTTTGTCCCAGGTGCCGCGCCCGATCACAAAGGCCGGGACCGCGATGAACTGCGCGCCCTGACCGTCGAGCTTGCGGTAGTTGTCCGGGTACCAGCTGTCGCTGCCGATCAGGATGCCCAGGCGTCCGGCCGGGGTGTCGACCACGCTGAGGGAATGCTCGCCATTCGCTGCAATCACCTCGTGTTCATCGAAGATCGGATGCATTTGACGCTGAGGCTGGCCAATCGGGAGCCCGTCGCGGCCGAACACCACGCTGCTGTTGTACAGCGCGCCACGCCCGATTTTCAGGGCTCCGTCAATGATGCTGGGCTCGGGCAGCACGATGGAGCCGGCCACCAGCGTCACGTTGAATTCCTTCGCCAGGCCACCGAACAGCGCCTGGTACTCCTTGGCCATGCCCTTGGCTTTCATGCGCAGGTGGGCGTCGTCCAGGCGACTGTCACCTTTGGCGCTGATCAGCGCCCGGAGGAATTTCAAGGGGTTGCTCACCGCCAGCCAGTTCATCGCTTCCTTGAGCGTGGTGGCCTGGTACAGCTCGTCCTTCTCGCCGCTGACCATCAGCCACGTGCCAATATGTTCGGGCAGTACGACGATGGTTTTTTCATTCAACAGGCCCTGGTCCCGGGCTTTCTGCAAATAGGCCGCGAGTTTGCGATGCAGGCGTTCGGGGCTTTGATAGTCGGTGGGAAACAGCTCTGGCTGGATGCCCAGCAGATTGCCGCGATCGGCGGGCGTGCCTTGATCGACCGCGAGATTGATCCGCAGGTCCGACAGGTAATGACCCACCGGACGATCCGCGGCCCACATCGCGTAGGTCGTGAGGGCGGCGATCAACGCCATGGAAAATGTCAGGTACAGAAGTTTGCGCATGGGAAAACAGTCAACAGCCGTGTGCAGGGTTCATCGACTAGGGTAGGGCCCATGCCCTCGCTTGCCAAGGGCTGCTGCGCATTTGGATCAATAAGTTGTCAGTTACGGTCATTGAGCGACGTCGGAAGTGCTCATAGTCTGTTGCACATGAGAGGGGCGCCAAAGAGCGCCCACATTTTTCCGTGATCGCTCGTTGTGGAGTTACCGATGACCGCCGCTCATTACCCGCACCTGTTGGCCCCGCTGGACCTGGGTTTTACCACGTTGCGCAACCGCACCCTGATGGGCTCGATGCACACCGGTCTTGAGGAAAAACCCGGTGGCTTCGAGCGCATGGCGGCGTACTTTGCCGAACGTGCTCGCGGCGGCGTTGGCTTGATGGTTACCGGTGGCATCGGCCCGAACGACGAAGGCGGCGTGTATTCCGGCGCGGCCAAGCTGACCACGGAAGAAGAAGCGCTCAAGCACCAGATCGTGACACGCGCGGTGCACGAGGCGGGCGGCAAGATCTGCATGCAGATCCTCCACGCCGGCCGTTATGCCTACAGCCCGAAACAGGTCGCGCCCAGCGCCATTCAGGCGCCGATCAACCCGTTCAAGCCTAAAGAGCTGGACGAGGAAGGTATCGAGAAGCAGATCAGCGATTTCGTCACCTGTTCGAGCCTGGCGCAAAAAGCCGAGTACGACGGCGTCGAGATCATGGGCTCCGAAGGTTATTTCATTAACCAGTTCCTCGCGGCCCATACCAACCACCGTACTGACCGCTGGGGCGGCAGCTACGAAAACCGCATGCGCCTGCCGGTGGAAATCGTCCGCCGGGTGCGTGAAGCGGTCGGACCGAACTTCATCATCATTTTCCGCCTGTCGATGCTCGATCTGGTGGAAGGTGGTAGCACCTGGGAAGAAATCGTGCAGTTGGCCAAGGCCATCGAGCAGGCGGGTGCAACCATCATCAATACCGGCATCGGCTGGCATGAAGCGCGGATCCCGACCATCGCCACCAAGGTCCCGCGCGGCGCATTCAGCAAAGTGACCGCGAAGCTGCGCGGCTCGGTGAGCATTCCGTTGATCACCACCAACCGCATCAACACCCCGGAAGTGGCCGAGCAGATCCTGGCGGAAGGCGATGCCGACATGGTCTCCATGGCGCGGCCCTTTCTCGCCGACCCGGACTTCGTCAACAAGGCCGCCGCTGGCCGCGCCGATGAAATCAACACCTGCATCGGTTGCAACCAGGCGTGCCTCGATCACACCTTCGGCGGCAAGTTGACCAGCTGCCTGGTTAACCCGCGCGCCTGCCATGAAACCGAGCTCAATTACCTGCCGGTGCAGCAGATCAAGAAAATCGCCGTGGTCGGTGCCGGTCCTGCGGGGCTGTCTGCAGCGACCGTGGCCGCCGAGCGTGGTCATCAGGTGACGCTGTTTGATTCGGCCAGTGAAATCGGTGGCCAGTTCAACATCGCCAAGCGTGTGCCGGGCAAGGAAGAGTTCTTCGAAACCCTGCGCTATTTCAACCGCAAACTGCAGACGACTAACGTTGAGGTCTGCCTGAACACCCGTGTCGATGTGGCCCAATTGGTCCAGGGCGGTTACGACGAGATCATTCTGGCCACCGGCATTGCGCCGCGTACGCCGGCCATTGAAGGCGTCGAGAATGCCAAGGTGCTGAGTTACCTGGACGTGATCCTCGAGCGCAAACCGGTGGGCAAGCGTGTTGCGGTGATTGGCGCCGGCGGGATCGGTTTCGACGTGTCGGAGTTTTTGGTTCACGAAGGTGTTGCCACCAGCCTCGACCGTGCCGCGTTCTGGAAAGAGTGGGGCATTGATACGCACCTTGAGGCGCGCGGCGGCGTGGCCGGGATCAAGGCCCAACCGCATGCACCGGCCCGCGAGGTGTTCCTGCTGCAACGCAAGAAATCCAAGGTCGGCGACGGCCTGGGCAAGACCACCGGCTGGATTCACCGCACCGGTCTGAAGAACAAGCAGGTGCAGATGCTCAACAGCGTCGAGTACCTGAAGATCGACGACGAAGGTCTGCACATCCGCATCGGCGAAACCGGCGAGCCGCAAGTGCTGCCGGTGGACAACATCGTGATCTGCGCCGGGCAGGATCCGCTGCGTGAATTGCACGACGGTCTGGTTGCGGCGGGGCAGAACGTGCATTTGATTGGTGGCGCGGATGTCGCGGCGGAGCTGGATGCCAAGCGCGCGATCAATCAGGGTTCGCGGTTGGCTGCCGAGTTGTAATAGGCAGGGTTAACGTGCCAATGGCTTTCGCGAGCAAGCCCGCTCCCACACTGGATCTATGTTGCGGCGAGGATCAAATGTGGGAGCGGGCTAGCTCGCGAAGGCGTCCTTTGAGCGACTAGAATGCAGGCTCTTTCCGAGCACATTCAGGCGCCGATGCTTTTCCCTTCCGAACACTGGCTACCCCAAGTCCCGCTCCAACCCCTGCATCTCGACTGGCTCACCGCCGCCGGCATCGAAGTCGCGATCCTGCGCCTGGACCAGATCGACCCGCTGATCAGCGGCAACAAGTGGTTCAAACTCATCGAACACCTGAAAGCCGCTGACCTTGCCGGTGCCGAAGGCATCATCAGCCTGGGCGGTGCGCACTCCAACCATTTGCATGCACTGGCGGCCGCGGGTAAACGCTTTGGTTTCCCCACCGTCGGCCTGTTGCGCGGTCATCCGCAAGACACCCCGACGGTGAAGGATTTGCAGGCCTTTGGCATGCAGTTGCATTGGCTCGGTTATGGCGGCTATCGAGCGCGGCATGAAGCGGATTTCTGGTTGCCGTGGCAATCTCGATACCCGACGTTGCAGCCGGTGCCGGAAGGAGGCGGTGGTTTGCGTGGCGCGTGCGGTTGCATGCAACTGAAGGCGCAGGTAGTCGGGCAACTGAAGGCGTTGGGCTGGAGCGATTACGACGGTTGGTGGCTGGCCTGCGGAACCGGCACGACCCTGGCCGGGCTGGTGCTGGCGGAAGCGGGTGAGCATCCGGTTTACGGTGCGTTGGCGGTTCCCGACGACCATGGCGTAGCGCAGCAGGTTGAGGCGATTGTGCGAGAGGCGGCTTTGGAACATCCGACCTACGAGCTGTTCGACGCCAGCCGTGGCGGCTTTGCCAAAGTCGATCCGCTGTTGCTCGAATTCATTGAACAGACCGAACTGGCCAGCGGTATTCCCCTGGAACCGCTGTACACCGGCAAAGCATTGTTGGCGCTCAAGCAACACGTTGACGCCGCAAGATTTGCACAGGGCACGCGCCTGATCTTCATCCATACCGGTGGCTTGCAGGGCCGCCGGGGATTCAATCCCCAAACCTGAAAATCACCGCCAACCCTGTGGTGTCAGTTGTTACGGGGTTCGCGCTTGGGCATCATCCGCAGCAAGGTGTTATCGCCCACCACGTAGTGATGATAAATCCCCGCCACGGCATGCAGGCCGATCAGCCAGTAACCAATCGTGCCGCCGAGTTCATGCCAGCCCTGGATCTGCTTGGCCAATGCCTTGTCTTCCGCAACCAGCAACGGCAGGTCGAAGCCGTAGAACATCACTTGATGACCTTTGGCGCTGGTCACCAGCCAGCCCAGAATCGGCATGGCGATCATGAAAATGTACAGCGCCCAGTGCATCAGCCTGGCCAGAACCGTCTGCCAGTGCGGCGATGCCGGGAAGATTTGCGGCGCCGGCCCCAGGCTGCGAGCGAACAGCCGCAGCCATACCAGCACAAACACCGTCAAACCCAGCATGAAGTGCGATTCAGTGATCAGCGCCCGACCGCCGCTGCCTTTGGGGAAGACGCCGCGAAATTCGATACAGGCGTAAACCAGCACCAGCAACACCAGCATCAACCAATGCAGCGTGATCGACACGGTGCTGTAGCGCGAATCGGAGTTTTTCCACGGCATACGGCGTTCCTCACAGGTCGGGTCGAGCCACCGTTCTTGTTCGACGGTGTGCTTTAACTGTAATCCGTTTCGGAGGGTTTGCCCGAGGCGATCGAGCGCCGAATGCGCTGGTTCAGGTAATAGACAGAAAAACGCACCGCCCCTGTGGGAGCGAGCCTGCTCGCGATGGCGGTCCTCCATTCAACAGGCGTGTTGACTGAACTGACCTCATCGCGAGCAGGCTCGCTCCCACGGGGACGGTGCGTTTTTTATGAGGTGGTTGTTATCAGTTGGTTTGCGGCATCTCGCCGTTGGCCAGGCGCTTGTTGATGTCGGCGATCACTTCCGGCAGGTCGGTGATGGTGTCGATCATGTAGTGCGGTCGCGAGCCGGCGAAGAGGGCGTGGATGCGCTTGCGTTCGCTGGCCAGGGTGTCGCTGCTGAGTGCGCGATAACCTTCGTAGTCCAGGCCCAGCGCATTGCCCGAGCAGATCAACGCCACGGTCCACATGCCGGCGCGACGGCCTTCGAGAATGCCCGGCACCGTGTCGTCGATCTTCACGCACGCCGCGACATCATCAATGCCCAAAGCGATGACGTTGGCCAAGGCTTGAGCCGGCCATGGGCGACCATTCGGCACTTCATCGGTGGCGACCACGTGGTCGGCGATGTAACCGTTGGTGGCGGCCAGTTCCACGACCTTGTCCATGACCTGTTTCGGGTAGCCGGAGCAGGAGCCGATCTTGATCCCTTGCTGGCGCAGGTTGGCGATGGTGTCCAGTGCGCCCGGAATCAGCGCCGAGTGCTCGGCGATTTTCTCGATCTGCAAGGGCATGAAGCGTTCGTAGATGGCGGTGACGTCGTCATCGGTCGGCGTGCGGCCGAAGGCCTTGCGATAACGCTCGGCGACTTGCGGCTGATCGCACAGGGTGCGGATGTGATCCCACTTGCCCATGCCCATCGGCCCACGGGCTTCTTCAATGGACACCTGGACGTCGAACTCGGCGAAGGCTTCGACAAAAATTTGCGTCGGGGCGAAGGAGCCGAAATCGACCACGGTGCCGGCCCAGTCGAGGATGGCGGCTTGCAGTTTGGTTGGGTTTGCGTAATTCATGTCTGAAATTCCTTTGTAGGAGCGAGCGATGCGGCGTTCCGACTTGCCCGCGAATAACGATAACTGGGTCTAATGGATATACCGCGTCGCCTGTGTTCGCGGGCAAGCCTCGCTCCTACAGGTACGGGGTCGTTCGTAAAATCAGATGTCGAGGACTTCCATTTCGCGCAGCACTTCGGCGACCGCAGCCACGGCCGCGTGCATCTCGGCCTGGTTGACGTGACCGATGCAGCCGACGCGGAAGGTTTCGACCTGGGTCAATTTGCCGGGATAAAGGATGAAACCCTTGGCCTTGACGCGTTCGTAGAACTCCTTGAACTGGTAGCGCGGGTCTTTCGGCGCATGGAAAGTCACGATGATCGGCGCCTGGATGTCGGCTGGTAAAAAGCTGCGCAGTCCGAGTTTGGCCATGTCGTCAAGCAGCACTTTGCAGTTGTCGACGTAACGCTGGTGCCGCGCCGGCAAGCCACCTTCTTCGTTGTATTGCAGCAGCGCTTCGTGCAGCGCCGCGACCACATGGGTCGGCGGGGTGAAGCGCCACTGGCCGGTCTTGGCCATGTAGGTGTGCTGGTCATACAAGTCCATCGCCAGCGAATGCGAGTTGCCAGCGGCATTGGCCAATGCTTCTTTGCGAGCGAAGACAAACCCCATGCCCGGCACGCCTTCCAGGCATTTGCCCGAGGCGGCGATCAGTGCGTCGAACGGCACCTGTTGCGCGTCGACCGGCAGGGCGCCAAAAGAACTCATGGCGTCGATGATCAGGCGTTTGCCATGTTGCGCAATGACGTGGGCAATTTCCGGCAGCGGGTTAAGGATGCCGGTGCTGGTTTCGCAGTGAATCAGCGCGACGTGGGTGATGCTGTTATCTGCGCGCAGCAGACGGTCGACGTCGGCGGCGGTGGTCGGTTCGTCTTCAGCGGTTTCGAAGGTGCTGAACGGACGGCCGAGCACTTCGCAGATTTTCGCCAGGCGTTTGCCATAAGCGCCGTTGATCAGCACCAGAACCTTGCCATCGCGCGGCACCAGTGTGCCGATCGCCGCTTCGACGGCGAAGGTGCCGCTGCCTTGCAAGGGCACGCAGTGGTGACTGTCGCCGCCGTTGATGATCGCCAGCAGTTGCTCGCAGAGGCTGGCGGTCAGTTGGTTGAAGCGGTCATCCCATGAACCCCAGTCGACCATCATCGCCTGACGGGTGCGGGCCGATGTGGTCAGTGGGCCGGGGGTGAGCAGGATGGGTTCGGCAGTACTCATTCTCGTGTCCTCGCAATCGATGGGATGAAGCTACGGGGCTTAAATTGCAATTTGCCGAGCTATCAATCAAATTGTTTGTTGTTATGCCAGCCATCAGTGAGGGTTATTCATGAACCTGTTCCAGCTCCGCGCCTTCGATGCGGTAGCCCGTGAGGGCAGTTTTACCCGGGCCGCCGCGCGGCTGTTCATCAGCCAACCGGCGGTCACCGGGCACATCAAGGCACTGGAGGAGCACTACCAGATCACCTTGTTGCGCCGTACCGCCCGACGGGTGGAACTGACGGAAGAGGGCACCAAACTTGCCGCGATCACCCGCGCGATGTTTGGCTTGGCCGAAGAAGCTCAGGTGATGCTGGAGGCGAATCGGCAGTTGTTGACCGGGCGTCTGGAAGTGGCGGCGGACGGGCCGCACATGGTGATGCCGATGCTGGCGAGCTTGCGGGCGCGGTATCCGGGGATCACCGTGAATTTGCGCTTGGGCAATGCCCAGGAAACACTGGCGGCGCTGTTGTCGGAACATGCCGACGTCGCGGTGCTGACCGAGGTCGAGCCGCGCAAAGGGCTGCATCTGCAAGCGTTGAGCGAATCAAGGATTTGCGCGTTGGTGCCCGACAGCCATCCGTGGGCGCGGAAGTCGAAGGGGGTGCAGCTCAAGGAACTCGATCAGGTGATCATGGTGTTGCGTGAGCCGAGTTCGATTACCCGGCGTACGTTTGATGAGGCTTGTACCCAGGCGAAGGTGAGTCCACGGGTGTTGCTGGAACTGGACAGTCGCGAGGCAGTGACCGAGGCCGTCGCCGCAGAGTTGGGTGTCGGGGTGGTGTCATCGGTGGAAGTCAGCCACGACCCGCGGGTGGCGGCGGTGCCGATTATTGGTGAGGGGTTGGTGAATCGGCACATGATTGGCTGCATGGAACGGCGGCGGGATTTGCGCTTGATACAGGCGTTTTTCGAGTTGGCGCCAGTCAGATAGACCGCGGCGCGGCCTTCGCGAGCAAGCCTACGCAAGACTCTCGCGAACCATCTCCAGAAACGTCGCCACCACCCGCCGCGAACTCTGCTCGCGCAGGCACACCAGCGTCTCTGTCAGCCGCCGTTTGCAATCGGTAATCGGCAACGCACACACCCGCGAATCCGCACCAAACTCGGCGGCCGACACCACGCCGACACCAATCCCGACCACCACTGCCTCACGCGCCGCTTCCCGGCCTTCGACCTGAATCGCCGGGCGGATGCGAAACCCGGCCTGGGCCATTTCCTCTTCCAGGGTTTGCCGGGTCACCGAGCCGATTTCCCGCAGCACCAGCGGCGTGTCGTCGAGGTCCGCCAGGCAGATGGACTCGCGATCAGCCCACGGATGATTGCGCGACACGAACGCCACCATCGGGTCATTGCGCAGCGGCAGCGAGATCAGTCGTTCGTCACTGACATCGCGCCCCAGCAGCGCCAGATCAGCCTGATAATTGAACAACCGAAACAGCGATTCATCGGTGTTACCGGTTTCGATCTTCACGCTGATGCCGGGGTAGCGTTCGCAAAACCGCGCGATCTGCGGCAGCACATGCACCGGTGCATCGACCGCGAGGATCAGGCTGCCGGTCTGCAATGCCTGCGAATCTTGAAGCAGCTCCTGCGCCTCGGCTTCGATGACGAACAGCCGCTGCGTGATGCTGAGCAAACGCTCACCCAGATCCGTCAGGCGCACCGAGCGTTTGTTGCGGTGGAACAGCAACACACCAAAACGCTCTTCGAGTTTGCGCACCTGGTCGGAAATCGCCGGTTGCGTCAGAAATAACCGCTCGGCGGCTTTGGTAAAGCTTCCGTGGACGGCCACGGCGTGGAAGGCTTTGAGCTGGGCGTGGGAAACCGACATCGAAACCTCCAGTAACAAGCTGAGCTTATATTGGAAATACGATAAATCGATTTCACTTATTAATCAGTAATTGTTTTTATCGACCTCAGCCCCGGTGACTGGTCAGTCGAACAGCAGCGGTGGCCATGAGCCTGGCGTGCAACAGCAGGTCTCATCTGACCGATATCGCCTCAGGGAAGCAGCGGTATCGAAGTGCTCAACAATAAAAAAACAGGCGTTATTTCTCAAATTCTGCCGGCACACTCACACCCTGAGGTCAGAACCACAATGAACAAGCACATCGGCACCATCAAGCGTTGGCGCGTGCAGATCTTCGCGATCACCTGGCTCGCTTACGCCGCTTTCTACTTCACCCGCAAAGCCTTTTCCGTGGCAAAACTGGGGATCGCCGAAGACCCCACCTTCATGCTCGACAAAATGGCCATGGCCAACCTCGACGCCATCTACCTCACCGCGTACGCCATCGGCCAATTCACCTGGGGCATCCTGGCCGATCGCTTCGGCCCTCGGGTCGTGGTGTTTGGCGGGTTGCTGATTTCCGCCGCTGCCGCGCTGGTAATGGGCAGCTTCGCCACGCTGCCGATTTTCGCCACGTGCATGTTGATTCAAGGGTTCGCGCAGTCCACGGGATGGTCGGGGCTGTGCAAGAACATCGGCAGCTTCTTTCCCGCTGAGCAGCGCGGGCGGGTGCTGGGGTTATGGAGTTCCTGCTACGCCTTCGGCGGTCTGGTTGCGTCACCGTTTGCTGGCTGGTGGGCGTATACGCTGATCGGCACCTGGCATGCGGCGTTCATTTCCAGTGCGGCGGTGGTTGGGCTGGTCGCCGTGTTGTTTTTTATTTTTCAACGCAACAAACCGGAAGACGTCGGCTTGCCGGCGGTGGAACCGGAGCCGGAACTGACGGCGGAAGAGACTTACGCGCAAAGCAAGATCAGCGTTCTGGAGCCGTTAAAGGAAATCCTGCGCAACCGCACCGTGCTGGTTCTCGGCCTCGCGTACTTTCTGCTGAAACCGGCGCGCTACGCAATTCTGCTCTGGGGGCCGGTGATCGTCTTCGAACAAATGCCGACCGTGGGCAAGGTCGGCGCGGCGATCATTCCCACCGCGTTCGAACTGGCCGGGCTGCTTGGGCCGATCCTGCTCGGTCTGGCATCCGACAAGCTGTTCGGTGCCCGGCGCATGCCAGCGTGCGTACTCAGCCTCTTGGCGCTGACCCTGACCCTGGCCTTGTTCATGGGTGCTTTGCACACCGGTAGCGTGTTGCTGGTGGTGGTGCTGTTGTTCGTCATGGGCCTGACGTTGTACGGACCGGACTCGATGATCAGCGGTGCGGCCGCGATCGATTTCGGCACCGCCAAGGCGGGCGCAACGGCGGCCGGTTTCGTCAACGGCTGTGGCTCGGTCGGGGCGATTCTCGGCGGGTTGCTGCCGGGCTATTTCGACTCGGTCACGGTGTTTATCGTCTTCGCCGGCTGCGCCATGTTCTCAGCCCTGGTGTTGATCCCGCATTGGAACAGCCGCCCGGCTGGCCTGCGCCCCGACAGCGCCTTCGTGCCTAACCAACCGATGACCGTCAAACCCCTGCGTAGCTGACCCCCTTTCCCTCGCGACCTGCTGCGCCTGCGGCAGGCCGCCGTGTGGATACCTGACTGGAGATTTTCCCCCATGAGACCCTTTTGGCTGGACCAGGCCTTGAAGGCGGATGCATCCGAAACCTGCCCGGCACTGGACGGCGACACCCGCGCCGATGTCTGCATCGTCGGCGGCGGCTACACCGGGTTGTGGACCGCGATCATGCTCAAGGAGCAAAACCCCGAGCTGGATGTGCTGCTGATCGAGGCCGACATTTGCGGAGCCGGTGCCAGCGGGCGCAACGGTGGTTGCGCGCTGTCGTGGTCGGCCAAGTACTTCACCCTTGAGCGGCTGTTCGGCGTCGAAGAAGCGGTGCGTCTGGTCAAGGAGTCGGAGCGCAGCATCCACGCCATCGGCACCTTCTGCGAGCAGTACGCGGTGGACGCCGATTACCGTCTCGATGGCACGCTCTACACCGCCACCAACCGCGCCCAATGCGGCTCGACCGATGCGGTGATCGCGGCGCTGGAGCGCAACGGCATCAACTCTTTCACTCAACGGCCGGTGGCCGATGTGCAACGCATGGCCGGTTCCAGCAAACATTTGGAAGGCTGGTTTTCCCCGGCCGCTGCGAGTGTGCAGCCCGGCAAGCTGGTACGCGGTTTACGCCGGGTCGCTTTGCAACTCGGGGTGAGGATTCATGAAAAGACCGCCATGACCGGACTGGAGGAGGGCAAGCCTGCGGGGATTAAAACCCCGAACGGCAACATCCGCGCAGACCGGGTGGTGTTGGCGATGAACGCCTGGATGGCCCGCGCATTCCCGCAGTTCGAGCGCAGCGTGGCGATCGTTTCCAGCGACATGCTGATCACTGAACCGCGCCCCGACCTGCTTAACGAAATCGGTTTGACCAGCGGCGTCACGGTGCTTGATTCGCGGATTTTCGTGCACTACTACCACAACACACCGGACGGTCGAATCATGCTCGGCAAGGGCGGCAATACCTTCGCCTACGGTGGGCGCATGCTGCCGGTGTTCGACCAGCCATCGCCTTATGCGGGGTTGTTGCAGCACAGCCTGGCGGAGTTTTTTCCGGCGTTTGCCGAGGTCAAGGTCGAAGCGACCTGGAACGGTCCTTCGGATCGCTCAGTGACGGGGTTGCCGTTTTTCGGCCAGATGAGTGCCAGCGGCAATGTGTTCTACGGTTTCGGTTATTCCGGCAGCGGGGTCGGGCCGTGTCACATGGGCGGGCAGATTCTCGCCTCGATGGTCCAGGGCCTGGACAACGCCTGGACCCGCTCGCCACTGGTGAATGGGCCTTTGGGCTTCTTTCCTCCGGAGCCGATTCGTTACCTCGGCTCTCTGATGGTGCGCAACGCGATCCGCCGCAAGGAACGCGCCGAGGATCACGGGCGCCGGCCACGGCATCTGGACGTGCGCCTGGCGAAATTCGCGGCGGCGGCCGGCAAGGCTGACAAGGGTTGAGGGTCAGGGCCTGAGGTCGGGGCGATTGACCAGCCAATCGAGCAGCAAGCGGGTATCACTGCGTGGCTCCGGCGTTGTCGCCGGCCGAGGCGTGTGAGTGCGGCCCAGCCCAGCACAAAGCACCGGGCGGTCCGGGTCGCTGTCGAGAAAACTGATGAGCACATCACTGCCGGCCCTCGGCAGTGTCGACGGGTCGATCCGGGCGCCCGGCGTGGCGAGGGCAACCGGCAACCAGATGCCGATGGATGGGTCCGGATCGTATTCCACGCTGGGCCACAGCCTGACCTGGATTCTCCCGCGCTCATCCAGCATCGCCGGTTCCCCGGCAGCGCCCAGTACCCGGGCTGGCTGATACCCCGGGATGCTTGGCCGGGTGTGTTTGAGCGCCGGTCGGAATACCGTTGACCAGGGAATGGCGGTGAACTGATTGCGGTACGTCAGGGCGAGATCGGCGTTATCTAAAGCAAGAATCGAAGGCTGTTGCCCCTGATGTCGGGTCTCGGTGACCAGCCATTGATCATTGAAACTCGACAGTGGATGCTCGGCCACTTGCACGACCCGCGCGCTCTGGATGGCGCTCTGGTTGCTTTGGCCATGGACCTGCAAATACGGGCAACGCAGACGCTCCAGGTGTCGGCGGCTGCGCTGATCACGATGGCTCTGCTCGGGGGCGGGGCGTGGCAGCCTTGACGCCGAGCCGGCAAAGGCGTGGTTGGCCGCTCCGTCGTCGGCGTTCAGCGCGCCACGGTTTTGCACATCGGCTTTTGGTGGCGCGGGCGGTGAGTCATGCCGCTGGAACAACTCAGTGATCGTCGGCCGTGTACTTTCGCCGCTGGCATCGTCCTCGAAGGCCATCAACAGCGGCTCCTGCGGGAAACTCAGGCTGTCATCCGCCAGGACCAGCACATGCCCGTCGCGATGATGTTCGAAGTGATAGTGGATGCCTTCCTCTTCGCACAGCCGTTGCAGCAAGGCCAGGTCGGTCTCTTCGTACTGGATGCAGAAGGGCCGTAGCGGGTAGTGCCCGTTCACCAGCTCAAAACGATAGCTGTCCTCGGCCAGGTCATGTTCTGCGAACAACTGGTGCAGGATCATCGGCACGCTCAGGCGATGGAACACACGACGTGGGCGGTGCCGGTCCAGCGCTTGCAGGGAGGGCACCAGTTGCAGTGTGTAGCCAATCCGGTGCGGGCCGCGATGTTCACGGCTGACGCTGTGGAGCACGCCGTGAATACCCTGGCCATCCCCCAGGCTGAGGAAAGCCGCCTGTTGCAGCAGTCGGTCGAGGGATATGGCCGGTGCCAGGCCGATCACTTCAATGTCGAATCGATACAGCCGGTTAAGGCCTTCACGGCCACTGAACTGCAACACCTGCAAACTCAAATCGCCGTCGAGGAGTGTCAGGGTGAAGGGACTTTCCTTGTCGTTGTGCATCGATTGCGCTTCTGCCATGGGTACGGGCGCAGAGGGTACGAAACCATAGCGGTTTAAGGACATGGCAAATCGACTTTTCAGAATCGCCCTACAACCTTCGGTGAAGATGCCGATGCGTCGTTGCAATTTTTTTGGTCGATTGCCAACTTTAGGCCGTATAAACTTGCGCCATGCGTCGGCCAATAGATGTCTCGGCGCCATAGACAAGAGAGTGAGTAATGGGCGCACAGTGGAAGGTTAAACACAAAGAAGCGGCATCTAACGCCAAGGGCAAGATCTTCGGCAAACTGGTGAAAGAAATCACCATTGCTGCCCGTAACGGTGCCGATGTGGCCACTAACGCACACCTGCGTCTGGTGGTTGAGCAGGCTAAAAAAGCTTCGATGCCCCGCGAAACCCTGGAACGCGCAATCAAGAAAGGCTCGGGCCAGCTCGGCGAAACCGTGCAATACCATCGCGTGACCTACGAAGGCTTCGCGCCGCATCAGGTGCCGCTGATCGTTGAATGCGTGACTGACAACATCAACCGCACCGTCGCGGAAATCCGCGTGGCGTTCCGCAAGGGCCAATTGGGCGCTTCGGGTTCGGTGGCGTGGGACTTCAACCATGTCGGCATGATCGAGGCGTCCCCGGACAGCCCTGACGCCGATCCGGAAATGGCCGCGATCGAAGCCGGTGCCCAGGATTTCGAGCCGGGTGAAGAAGAGGGCACGACCCTGTTCCTGACCGAGCCTGCGGACCTCGATGCGGTGCAGAAAGCGCTGCCAGAGCAGGGTTTCACGGTGTTGTCGGCGAAGTTGGGTTATCAGCCGAAGAACCCGGTCACCGGTTTGAGCGATGAGCAGATGGCTGAAGTCGAAGCGTTCCTCGAAGGCCTCGATAACCATGATGACGTGCAGGACATGTTTGTCGGGTTGGCGGGTTAAGTCATTGTGTCAGTGACGGCTCTGGCGTCTGACAGGCCGTCATCGCGAGCAGGCTCGCTCCCACAGGGGATTTGTGAACGACGCAGATCCTATGTGGGAGCGAGCCTGCTCGCGAATGACCGCGAAGCGGTCACCAGCCATTCAACGCCCGCACAATCTCGCTGAACCCCGGCCGCGTCAGCACATCCGCCTGACAGCAGCGCTGCTGTAAATCTTCCAACTGCCCACGTCCCTCATCGCTCAACCCCGAGTCGATCCGCTCCAGCAATTCCCCCAGCAAAACCCCGAACGCGCGCACTTCGATCCGCTGCAACGCACGGCTTTCAAGGTTATCGGTGGTGGCATGGAAAGACGCCGCGCCAAAGTCACCCAACAGGCAATCACCGTGCTCGTTCCACAAAATATTGTGGCCGTAGAGGTCGCCGTGGGTGATGCCGTGTTGGTGCAAATGCTCGGCCACCGACGCGATGCCACTGGCGATGCGCAAGGCTACGCCGGCGCTGAAACGGGTGTCGTTGGCATAGACGTCCCGCGTGCAAGACGCCAGGCTCGGCAGTCCGGCCAGGTTGCGATAATTCGGATCGATCAGCTGCATGACCAGCCCGGCTTGATCGTGTGGATGGCCAACAATCCGCCCCTCGACCCGGATCAGGTTGGGGTGGATGCCGGCGGTGATGCAGGCGTTCATTTCGTGCAGTGGCGAGCCATCGCTGGTCATTTCGCCTTTGTAAAGTTTGATCGCGACCGGCATGGCCGGTTGACCCGGTCGTTGCCACGTTGCCTGATGAATCACCCCCGAAGCACCTTCGCCCAGTTGCTGCGACAGATGCAGCTCTGACCAGGGAATGCTCGGGGTCGCTTCAAGGGCGGCGGCGTCGGCTTCGGTTTCCAGCGGGTTACCGGCGTAGGCCAGCCAGGTCAGGCTCGGCAGGGTCAGCAGCCACTCGGGCAGTTCGGTCAACCGGTTGGCGGCGATGCGGATCAGTTCGAGCCGATGGCAGTGACGCAAGCTCTCGGGCAAGTGCTGCAAGCGGTTACCGGCCAGCATGAGTTTTTGCAGGTGCGGGCGCTCACCCAGCTCGGTCGGCAGCGCTTCGACGCCGTTGTCGGTCAGAATCAGCCAGCGCAACAACGGCGGCAGGGCGGCGGCCGGGACCGTTTCGATGCGGTTGGCCTTGAAGCCGACCATGGTCAGCGCCGCGCACTGGCCCAGGCAGGCGGGCAGTTCGGTGAACTGATTGTCCGAGCAGAACAATACGCGCAGGCGAGTCAGGCGGTGCAGGTCGTCCGGCAGGCAGGTCAAGGCATTGCCGCTGAGGTTGAGCACTTCCAGCGAGTCGGCCAGGTCGAAGATTTCCCGCGGAAACTCGGTCAGTCCGCAAGAGAGGTCCAGGCGGGTGATGCCCGACAATTGACCGGCGCGCAGTTGTGCAAGGGTATCCATGAACAGATTCACTATTGATCGGGGAGGGCGCGGGGCCTGGGAATGGGTGACATGATAGCGGGAAAGGTGTGTTGCCTGTCAGGCCGCCTTCGCGAGCAAGCCGCCACACCGAAGAATATTGATCAGACCGCTCCCTTCACTTCCACCAACTGCCCCAACCGACTCCGCGTGCGCGCCAGATCAATGGCATCGCCCCCCAGGCTTTCGCGCAGTGACCGCTGCCCGAGCAGAACCAAATGCTTGTCCTGGTCGTACAAGACATCGACCAGATTGATAAAGCGCTGCTGGGCGGCGATGGAACAATCGGCAAGGTTGGGCAGTTCATCGATTATCCAGTGATCGAAACGCCGGCACAGCTCCAGGTAGTCCATGACGGCAGTGGGTTGATCGCACACGTCGCCGAAGGTGAACCCGATGGTGCGCTCGACACAATATCGGGCTTGCAGGTGCCGGGCTCCGACGGGTAGCGCGATGGCTGGCGCGTTGTGTTCGGGCAGGTTCAGCGTCTGACGTTGTGCCGCCGTGGCCGGCCAGATGTACTGGCCCTGGGTGAACACCTGCTGGGCGTGGGTTCTGACCTGACTGCGGTAATCGTGAGGGCCGCCGACCTCAAGGACCTGCATGCGCGCGTTGATCAGGTCGATCACCGGTTTGAAGCGCGCGTGGTACAGCGGGTTGGGCAGCAGGCCTTCCGGTGGGTAATTGGAGGTGACCAGCAGCAGAATGCCCCGGCGAAACAGCGCCTTGAACAGCCGCGTGATGAGCATCGCATCGCCGATGTCGTGGACGTGAAACTCGTCGAAGCACAGCACCCGGCAATCGCGCAGCAGCTCATCGAGGGTGGCCGCGAGCGCATCGGGCTGATCGCGATGGCTGAACATGCCCTGGTGCAATTGGGCGAAGAACTGATGGAAGTGCAGACGCTGTTTTTCCACGATCGGCAGGGCCTGGAAAAAACCGTCCAGCAGCCAACTCTTGCCGCGCCCGACAGCGCCGTGCAGGTAAAGGCCGGGCAGTGTTTTTGCCGAGGTACCGAGCAGCGCCGTGGCGTGTTGCGCCATGCAATCGATCACGCGCTGTTGGCTGTGGCTGAGGGTGTAACCCTGGGCGTGGGCCTTGTGGTGGAAGTAGTCGTGGATGACTCGACCGCAGGCACTGGCTGGCGCAACCGATGCCTTGCCGAACAAGCGGCGTAGCGTCGGCCAGCGTGCGGTGAGTCGCGAACGGTTGGGCAGTCGAACGGCCACTGTGATGTCACCCCCGTGATCTTCAGCCCGGCTTACCGGACTGCGGCGGCGTAGTGTAACCAAACGGGGAATTTTCATTCCAGTGGCGTTATGGCGAGCGGGCTTGTTCTGAGGCCCGCCAGGACAGCACCAAACCTGTGGGAGCGGGCTTGCCCGCGATTGCGCAGGGTCAGGCAACATCAATGTCGACTGACGAACCGCCTTCGCGGGCAAGCCCGCTACCACAGAGTTTGCTTCGTTGCCTCAATCGTCTTGCATCAGTTGCCTAGCGCTCGATGCTGCGATTCCACCGCGCATTCCATGCCGGGCGCTGTTCGTTGACCTGATCCCAATCGATCGCAATCGCGGTGGTCAGGTATTGCTTCATCGCCTCGACCTGACCGCGAGTCTTGTCAGTGGTCGGGGTGTTCGGGTTGGACGGGATCTGGTCGCCATCTTCAAGCGCGGCGGCTTGTGCTTCTGGCGTCAGCAGGAACGCGGCGAGTTTCTGCGCCAGTTCTGGCTGGGTGTTGTTGGCGATGGCGCATTCGGCGACGTTGAGCACCACGGCGCCTTCCTTCGGTTGCGCGTACTCCACCGGCATGCCCTTGAGTTTCAGGGCGGTGACCTGGGTTGGCGTCAGCGGGAACAGCGCCGCTTCGTCGGTCTGGAGCATTTCGGAAATCTTCGCCGAGCTCGGAATGTACTCCAGCACGTTACGCCCGACCGTATTTGGCCACGCCTTGAAGCCTGGCTCGACGTCGGTTTCGCTGCCGCCCTGAATCCGGTTGAACATCAGGAAGCCGTGCAGGCCGAAGGTCGACGAGGCCATCGACTGGAACACCAGTTTGTCCTTGAAGCGCGGGTCGGCCATGTCCATCCACGAGGTCGGCGCGCTCCAGCCTTTTTCCTTGAACAGCCGCGTGTTGTACGCCAGGCCGGTGACGCCGAGGCTGACTGCCACGGCTTGTTCCTTGATGCGTCCCTTGGCCGGAATCTGCGCCAGCGGTGCGCTGTCTTCGAGTTTGTCGCACAGGCCCATGGCGATGGCGCGGTACATGATGCCGTCGTCGAGGAACATCACGTGCATCTGCGGGTTGCCTTTGCTGGCCTGGACCTTGGCCAGAATATCGGCCGAGGTGCCGGGCACGATCACCACTTTGACGTTGTTGGCCTTTTCGAACACCGGCAGCACCTTGTCGGCGTAAAGCCGTTCCATGGTGCCGCCGTTCATGCCCAGGTAAAGCGTCGGTTCAGCGTGGGCCTGGCTGACGGTGAACAGGGCGCTCAGGCAGGAGAAACCCAGCAGTGCAGTGCGTTTGACGTTATTCATTGGCGCGACCTTCCTCTATCAAGCAACGGAGATGGAGTGAAACCGGGTGATGGAAAACGCATCCAGCGGCGTGGTTGAGGTGCCGCTGCAGATTATTTCGGTGAGCGCCTGGCCCACCGCCGGGCCGATCTGGAAACCGGCGCCGGCAAAGCCGAACGCATGCAACAGACCGGGTTGCGTGCTGCTGTGGCCGATCACCGGTTGGCGATCGGGCAGGTAGCCTTCGGTGCCGCTCCAGGTGCGAATGGCCTGGGCGCCTTCAAGGAACGGGTAGAGTTCGACGGCCTGACGCAGGATCTCGATCACTGCGTGCTGACCGGGACGGGCGCGAGCGTCGTCGAGGGCGAAACCCTGGCCGCCGCCCAACACGCAATTGCCGCGCGCGACCTGACGGGCATAGATACCGCCGCCCTCGACGCCGGTGCTGGCGTTCATCACCAACGGCAACGGTTCGGTGACCAGCATCGCTGGGTGCCCGGCGTGCATCGGCACCGCTTCGCCGAATTGCGCAGCGAGGTTTCCGGCCCAGGCGCCGGCACAATTCAGCAGCCAGGGCGCTTGCAGTTCGAGACCACTCTGAGTGCTGACACGAAAGCGCTGGCCGTCGTGTTCCACCGCACTCACCGCGCACTGTTCATGCAGTTGCGCGCCATGCCGACGTGCGGCCTGGGCAAACGCCGGGGATACCAGGCGCGGGTTGGCGTGACCGTCGTCCGGGCAGAACGAGGCGCCGACCGCCACCTCACCGACCCACGGAAAACGGGCGCGCAGTTCGTTGCGGTCGAGCACCTGCAGATCGAGGCCGAAGCCCTGACTGCTGGCGGCATAGTCCTGCAAGGCGTGCAGATCGTTGAGGCTACGGGCCAATTTCAAGTGACCGCTGCGTTGATATTCGCCGTTGATGCCGATCAGTTGCGGCAGTCGACTCCAGATGTCATGCGCCCGTTGTGACAAGGGCAATTGCGACAGCGGTCGGCCCTGACGACGCACGCCGCCGTAGTTCACGCCGCTGGAATGCGAGCCGCAAAAGTCCCGCTCCAGCAACGCAACACGGCGCCCGGCTTTGCTCAGGAACAGGGCGGCGGAGGCGCCGACGATGCCGCCGCCAATGATCACTGCATCGACTTCGATCATGCGTCCACCTCCAGACCAAACGGCAGGGGTTTGATCGGCGCCTGAGCCCGCAGTCGACCGATGTCGGACACGGCGCGCTGGCTTTCGCAGGCAATGATTTCCGCTGCGGCGGCGCCGCACATCCGGCCCTGGCAGCGGCCCATTCCAACGCGGCAGTGGGCTTTGACCCGGTTGATTTCCCAATGGCCTTCACGCACCACCTGACGGATGTCGCCGGCCGCCACTTCCTCGCAGCGGCAGATCATTAGGTCGTCCGCGACGTGAGTGGCCCAGTCTTCGGGAAAGGCGAAGGCCCGTTCCAGGCCCTGACGAAAATCGCCAATGCGCTTCAGGGAGTGTTCCAAGTGCGCGGGGCGATCTGACGGAATCAGGTAGCCGATGTCTTCGAGCAACGCCAGGGCCGCCCGTTCGCCGGCCATTTCGGCGGCGTCGGCGCCCATGATGCCGGCGCCATCGCCGGCCAGATAAACCTCGGCCACACTGCTGCGACCGGCGCTGTCACGTTGCGGCAGCCAGGCGCGGTTGAGCGGGTTCCAGGTGAATGCGCAGCCGAGCAAGTCGGCGAGCTGGGTTTCGCTGCGCAAGCCATGGGCGAAAGCGACAGCGTCGCAGTCGATGTGTTGTGAGCCTGTTGCGTTGCGCCAGTTCAGTGATTGCACGCGTTGTTGGCCGTTGATTTGGGTCAGGCGGGCGCCTTGATGCACCGGGATGCCATGGGCGGTCAGCCAGGCGCGGTAGTAGATGCCTTTGGCCAGTGTGGCCGGTTGTGACAGCAGGCCGGGGAGGGCGCGGGCCTGAGCGCTGAACGGTGAACTGTCGAGCACCGCAACCACCTTCGCGCCGGCCTTGGCGTACTGATACGCCACCAAATACAGCAACGGTCCGCTGCCGGCGAACACCACCCGCTCACCGATGGCGCAACCCTGGAACTTCAGGGCGATCTGCGCCGCGCCGAGGCTGTAGACCCCCGGCAGCGTCCAGCCGGGTACTGGGAGAATCCGGTCGGTGGCGCCTGTCGCAACAATCAGCCGGGAGAACGCCAAGCGTGCGGCGCGGCCGTCATGCAAGGTATCGAGCGCGCCGTCTTCGGCGCTCCACACCAGGGTCTCGGGGCGGTAATCGAGGTGCTCGCGCAACTCGTCGATTGTTTGATGCAACGCGTTGGCCTTGTTGGCTTCGAAGCCGTACAGCTTGCCCGGTGAACGCTTGAAATTGGCCGGCTGACGCCGATAAATCTGCCCGCCACCGCGCGCCGCTTCATCCAGCAAAACAGGCCGCACACCATGGGCAACCAGGGTTTGCGCGGCACGGATCCCGGCGGGACCGGCGCCGACGATGACAACGGCGTTCATACCCACCTCGGCTGTGTGTACTGGCGGGCCCCATCGCGAGCAGGCTCGCTCCCACATTGGATTGAGGTTGCCCACAGTTTTTGGGCCCGGCGCTGAACCCCTGTGGGAGCGGGCTTGCTCGCGAAGACGGTGGTCCATTCAACAGAGATGTTGGCCGGCAGACCGCTTTCGCGAGCAAGCCCGCTCCCATATTGAATCCTGGGTGGGCAGGTGTGTTGAGTGTTCATAGGCAACGCCCCGGTTCGCGATTGATCTGCTGCCCGGGTTCGAGCAATGTCGAACAGGCCCGCACGCGGCGGCCATCGCCCAGGCGTACCCAGCAATCCTGACACGCCCCCATCAGGCAAAACCCGGCGCGGGGTTCGGCGCTGAAGTCGCTGCCGCGCAGGTGTTCGCTGCAGGTCAGCACCGCCGTCAACACGGTGTCGCCGAGCAGGCCGCTGGCCGGTTGGCCGTCGAGGGTAAAGTCCAGGGCCGGGCGGTCGCCTTCGGCCAGTCGTTTCAGCAGAGCCATGGCGCCCTCATTGTTTACCCACCAGAACCCGATCCAGGCCATACACCCGATCAAGCAAAATCATCGTCAACGCCGTCAGGCCGATCACCAGGGCCGACACCGCCGCCATCATCGGATCGATGGATTCGGTGGCGTACACGTACATCCGCACGGGCAGTGTCTGCGTGGCCGGCGAGGTGACGAAGATCGACAGCGTGACCTCGTCAAAGCTGTTGATAAACGCCAGCAACCAACCCCCAGCGACCCCCGGCAGAATCATCGGCAAGGTGATCTGGCGGAACAGCGTAAAACGCCCGGCGCCTAACGATTGCGCCGCATGCTCGGCGCTGCGATCGAGGCCGATCGCCGACGCCAGCACCAGCCGCAACACGTACGGCGTGATCACCAGCACATGGGCAAAGATCAGCCAGCCGAAGCTGCCGTTCACACCCATCAGCGCAAACAAACGCAGCAACGCCACTCCCAGCACCAAGTGCGGAATGATGATCGGCGACAGAAACAGGCCATTGAAAAAATCCCGGCCAGGGAATTCGAAACGCGTAATGGCCAACGCCGCCGGCACCGCAATCAGCGTCGCCAACGTAGCGGCGCAGAACGCCAGGATCAGGCTGTTGTAGAACGCATCGACAAAGTCGGCACGCTCGAACACCGCGCGAAACCAGCGCAGGGAAAACTCCGTGGTCGGCAGGCTCAGGGTGTTTTCCGGAGTGAAGGCCACCAGGCACACCACCACCAGCGGCGCCAGCATGAACAGCACCACCAGGGCATGGAACAGCAGGGCGAAAGGACCGTTCTTGGACATGACGAGTTATCCCAATGACTTCTTGTAGCGGCCTTCGATCATCCGGTTCCACGACAGCATGATCAGCAGGTTGAGCAACAGCAGGGCCACGGCAATCGCGGCGCCCATCGGCCAGTTGAGCTCCGACAGGTACTGGTCGTAGATCAGCGTGGCGACCATTTTCAGTCGGCGTCCGCCGAGCAAGCCGGGGATCGCGAAGGAGCTGGCGGCGAGGCCGAACACGATCAAGGTGCCGGAGAGCACGCCGGGCATGATCTGCGGCAGTATCACTTGGCGCATCACCGTGAAGTGGCTGGCGCCCAGCGACAACGCAGCCTGTTCGGCGGCGGGGTCGAGTTTCTGCAACGAGGTCCAGACCGGAATGATCATGAACGGCAGCATCACGTGAACCAGCGCAATCACCACCGCGAACGGCGTGTAGAGCAGCTTCATTGGCGAGCCGCCCAACGCTTGCAAGGTCTGGTTGACCAGGCCGTCGGCGCCGAGCAACAGGCTCCAGCCGAAGGCGCGTACCACCACCGAAATCAGCAGCGGCGTGAGGATCAGAATCAGGAAAATCGAGCGCCACGGCGCGCCCATGCGGCTGAGGATGTAGGCCTCGGGCACACCGATCACCACGCAGAGCAGGGTGGTCAGGGCGCTGATCCACATCGTGCGCAGAAAGATCTCGTAGAAGTACGGATCTCCCAACAGGCTGCTGTAGTGATCAAGGGTGTAGGCGTCGCCGTTGATTCCCGAGCTGTAGTCGAAGACGTTGAATGACAGCAGCAGCGTCAGGCCCAGCGGAATCACCAGCAAGCCGAGGTACAAGGCCAGCGCCGGTGCCGACAGCCAATAACCCTGGCGACCCTGGCGAATGGAAACGAGCGTACTCATGCCGGCACCTCGTCGACACTCAGCACCCGCAACAGCGCCGCGTCCCAATCCAGGCCAACGGCCGTGCCTTCGCTCATCGGCGCCGAGCCGTCGTTGCGGCGCACCACGCTGAGTTCGCCCAAGGTCGTCGAGACGCCATACAACCATTGGCTGCCGAGAAAGAAGCGGCTGACGATGTGGCCTTGCAGACGGCCCTGGCCTTTTTCCCGCAGATCGATTTTTTCCGGGCGCAGGCTGAGGGTCAGTTCACCACCGCTGCGGACCTGGACTACCCCCGCGTTGTCACGCTCGCCGGGCAACAGATTGGCCTTGCCGACGAACCCGGAAATGAATTCGGTGCGCGGGTGTTCGTAAAGGGTATAGGGCGCGTCGATCTGCGTGATGCGCCCGGCCTGCATCACCACCACGCGGTCACTGATGGACAGCGCTTCGGACTGGTCGTGGGTGACCATCAGCGTGGTGATCCCGACTTCGCGCTGGATGCGGCGGATTTCGAACTGCATCTCTTCGCGCAGGTTGGCGTCGAGGTTCGACAGCGGTTCATCGAGCAGCAGCACCGGTGGTTCGATCACGAGCGCCCGGGCCAGCGCAACACGTTGGCGCTGGCCGCCGGACAATTCCCGTGGATAACGCTCGGCATGCTGGTCGAGCCGCACCAGTTTCAGCACCCGGTCGACCCGTTGCTGCAACTCGCCGTTGGGCACTTTGCGCATGCGCAGGCCGAAGGCGACGTTGTCCTTGACGGTCATGTGCGGGAACAGCGCGTAACTCTGGAACACCACCCCCAAACCGCGACTGGCGGGTTTGGCGTGGGTGATGTCGCGGCCGTCCAGCACGATGCGTCCGCTGCTGACTTCGACGAAGCCGGCGATCATTTGCAGGGTGGTGGTTTTACCGCATCCGGAGGGGCCGAGCAGCGAGACGAACTCGCCTTTTTCGACCGAGAGGTTGGTGGCGACGACGGCGTCGATCTCGCCATAACGTTTGCCAAGTCCTTCAAGTTGCACAAAAGCCATAACTGCGCTCCACCTGAGATTGTTATGCGCGGCCTGGGGGCGCGCTTTTTTGTATGGGCAGATACGAAAAGATGTTGCGGGGTGCGTTGGCGCTCGACGTGGGTCGGCTGCCGCTGTTGTTCGAATCGCCCCTGATGGACGCAGAGTAGGACGAAGACTAGGATGGGCTCAATGGCCTATTTCACTGAAGCGATGACTATTTTCAGTTTCATTCAGTGAGCAAATTAATCGTCGAGAAAACCCATGTCAGATTCCATTGAGCGGAATGAAAACAAAAATGAAGTCGGTGTCGGCGCGGTCTCAAGACTGTTTGCCGTGCTGCGCAGCCTGGGTGACACCGTCGAGGGCGGGGAGCGCGTGACGCAACTGGCCCAGCGCATCGGGTTGTCGCAACCGACCACCCACCGCCTGCTGCGCAGCCTGATGGACGAGGGGATGGTCGAGCAGGACGCGCGCAGCAAACGCTATCGCCTGAGCCTGGAGTTTTTTGCCCTGGCTGCCCGCGCCGGCAACAGCGGCAACTTGCGCGAACTGGTGCGGCCGGCGTTGCTGCGGTTGTCGGCGTCGTTGGGGGATTCATTGTTTTTGCTGGCGCGCAGTGGTTTCGATGCGATCTGCCTGGACCGCAGTGAAGGGCCGTTTCCGATTCGCACGTTTACCGGGGATATCGGTGGGCGCGTGGCGCTGGGCGTGGGGCAGGGCAGCCTGGCGATTCTGGCGTTTCTGCCGGAGGAGGAGCGCGACACGGTGATTCACTACAACTTGCCGCGGTTGAAGGATTTCCACCTGTACGACGAGGTGTTCCTGCGCTCGGAAGTCGAGAACGTGCGCAAGCTTGGCTATGCCGGACGCAACACCGGCGTGCTGCAGGGCATGGCCGGTGTGGCCGTGCCGATTCTGGACCGTGAAGGGCGTGCCGTGGCGGCGTTGAGTGTGGCGACCGTGAGTGATCGGCTGGGGCCGGATCGCTTGCCGACGGTGGTGGAAATGCTCAAGCGCGAAGCGGCGCTGATCGGACCGCGGATCAATCCGTTTGATCCGCTGTTGCGCAGGCCTTCGCAGGTGTTTGGGCAGGGTTGAACACGACTTGGAAACCTGCACAAATCCCTGTGGGAGCGGGCTTGCCCGCGATGACGGCGGCAAATCCAACATTGAGGGTGGCTGACAGTTTGCTATCGCGGGCAAGCCCGCTCCCACAGGATTGCGCTGTGATCAAAACCGCACGGTTTGCTTGAGCATCTGCGCCGCTGGCGTATCGCTCGGGCTGACCATCGCGTAGTTGTAGCCGCTCCCCGACCAGTACTCGGCTTGCAACTCGCCATCGCTGCGACTGCCCCTCGGCAACAGGAAGTTTTTCGGCCCCGGCGGGCGCACGTAGAAGCTGACCTTGTGCCCGCTTCGATCTTCGTAAACCACCATCGCCGCCGGCCCTTGCTCGGTGCTGAGCAGGCGCCCGCGGACCGGTTTGAAGCCCGCGCCAGAAAGGTCCGGCAAGCGATTGGCCTGAGTGAAATAGCGGTCCAGCCAGCCCTGCATATCGCCGTCGTCGCTGACCTTGTAATCGGCCGGCAACATCCCTTGCTGGGCAAACAGACGGTACGCCTGCATCGCGTCGGCCATCGGCAGCGCGGCACTGAGGAGGGTCATCTCCCGCGCTTGCCAGCCACTGACCCCGCCGACACTGATCGCGATCAGCAGCATGGCGGCGCTGGCCAAGTGACGGCGCGATTGGCGTTTCAGGCGGTGGCGAATCAGCGCCGGGTCGAGGTCCGGATTGGCCGGTTGCTGCAACGCACCACCGAGTGCCGCGCGCAGTTGCTGGGCGTCTTGCTGCCAGGCGCGAACCTGCGCGGCCACTTGCGCATTGCTTGCCAGAAAAGTTTCCACCAGACGTCGGTCGGCATCGCTGAGTTGATGGTCGACGTAGGCGTGCAGGTCACGCTCACTCGGGGGCATGCTGATCATTTGAGTCTCCGCAGGGAAGGGCGGGTGATTTCGCCGTCGCTGAGTTGGCGCAAGGCCTGACGGGCGCGGGACAAGCGGGACATCACGGTGCCGGTGGGGACGTCGAGAATCTCGGCGACCTCCTTGTAGCTCAAGCCTTCCACCGACACCCAGAGCAACAGGGCGCGCTGTTCGGTAGGGAGCTGATCGAAGGCCTGCAAGGTCGATTGAGCAATCACGGTGCGCTCCGCCGACGGCTGCGCATCGTCACGTCCGGTAAAGAATTCGAGCATCCGCGCATAACGTCGAGAACGCCGGTGGGCATCGAGAAACTGTCGATAAAGAATCGAAAACAACCAGGCGCGCAAATCGCCCTCGGGGCGTTTGTCACCCCAACTCGACAGCGCCCGCTCGAGGCTGGCCTGCACCAAATCGTCGGCGCTGCTGGGATTGCGCGTCAGCGATACGGCAAACCGGCGCAATCTGGGAATGATTTCTCTCAGCTGTTCGTCGATATCGTTCATGAACTTTTTTCTAGTCACTACGCTGGGACTAGGAAGACGCCCGGCACTTGAGGTTATTCCACGCCTGAAAAAATAAACACCGCACGAGGGAATAAACCCTCGTGGGGTTCGTCTGCTTGATTCTTCTCACTTGTGGCCGATGGCCCTGGAGTCATTCATGGTAGATCGTTCATCACCGCCCACCCGGCCGCCGCTGAGTACCGCAAGCTTGATAGTGCGTTTGGCCGGCATTGCCGTGGTCGTCGCCGTTGTGGCCGGGGCTTTTGCCTACGTCAACGGCACCTTTGACCCACAGCGTCTGACGCCGAAAAAGCTGATCAATGTGCTGGAAACCAACAACGGTGTGCACCCGGGGTTCCGGCGTAACCACTCCAAAGGCGTGTGCGTGATCGGGCATTTCGAGAGCAGCGGCGAGGCGCGCAGCTATTCCACTGCACAGGTATTCAACGATGCGCGGACGCCGGTGGTAGGACGTTTCGCTCTGCCGGCCGGCAATCCTTACGCGCCGGACAACAGCGTGCCGATCCGCAGCCTGGCGCTGCGTTTCACCCAGGCTAACGGCCAACAGTGGCGCACCGGGATGAACAGCATGCCGGTGTTCCCGGTGGGCACGCCCGAAGCGTTCTATCAATTGCAGCAAGCCCAATCGCCAGACCCGGCCACCGGCAAACCGAATCCGGCCGCCGTGCCCGCGTTCTTTGGTTCGCATCCGGAAGCCGCGCCGTTTCTGGCCTGGATCAAAACAGCCAAACCGTCGGCCAGTTACGTGACGGAAACCTACAACAGCGTCAATGCGTTTTACCTGGTGAACGCGTCCGGGCAGCGGCAGGCGGTGCGCTGGAGCATGGTGCCGGTGGCGCAGGATGCGGCCGGCGCAACGGCGCCTGAAGGCGGCGACTTCCTGGAGAAAGACCTGGTGCAGCGCATGTCCGCCGGACCGCTGCGTTGGCAGTTGAACATCACCCTGGCCAACCCCGGCGATCCGGTCAACGATGCGAGCAAGGCCTGGCCCGACGGACGCAAGGTCCTGAATGCCGGCACCCTGGTGCTCGAAAGCACCCAGCCGCAACTCAATGGCGAGTGCCGTGACATCAACTACGACCCACTGGTCTTGCCGGCCGGGATCGAAGGTTCCGACGACCCGTTGCTCGCGGCTCGTTCAGCCGGTTATGCCAAATCCTACTTGCGCCGCACCAGCGAAGTCAGTCAGTTGCCCGCCGCTAAACAGGAGGCTAAACAATGAGCACTCAACCGACTCATTTCGCACCACTGGCGCGGCTGCTGCACTGGCTGATGGCGCTGATGATCATTGCCATGCTGTTTATCGGCGCGGGCATGGCTGCCTCGGTGTCTGAACGCCATGAGTGGCTGATCCATCTGCACAAGCCCTTGGGCATCGCCATTCTGTTGCTGGTGATCGTGCGCCTGGGCGTGCGGTTTTCCACTCAACAACCACCGCTACCGGCGGACTTGCCGGGCTGGCAAGCGCTGGCGGCCAAGGCGTCGCATGTCTTGCTGTATGCGCTGATGTTGATTTTGCCGCTGCTGGGCTGGGCGATGATTTCGGCGGCCGGCGATCCGGTAATGCTCAGCAGCTCGCTGCAATTGCCCTCGATCGTACCGGCGAATGCGCAGGTGTTTGCATTTTTGCGCAAGGCCCATGGGTATTTGGCGTACCTGCTGTTTCTGACGGTGCTGCTGCATCTGGCGGCGGCGTTGTTTCATGGTTGGGTGCGGCGTGATGAGGTGCTGGATAGCATGTTGCGGGGGAAGGATCGCAACTGATCCCTCGCGAAAACGTGTAGCAGCTGTCGAGCCTGCGAGGCTGCGTCCGGCTGCGAAGCAGTCGTAAATCCTGCACCCAGGTTTTTCCTGACACACCGCGGTGTATGGTTTTACGACTGCTGCGCAGTCGAACGCAGGCTTCGCCAGCTGCTACATGGTCAGTGTGATGCTGCTTCCAACGGTTGGACTTTGGTGGCCAGCGTGCGCCACCAATAGAGCAATGCCACCGCGTTGATGCTCGCTCCCAGCAGGCATACGCCGATCCACCCGGCCCAGGCATACATCGCCGTTGAACCGATCGAGCCCAGGGCGCTGCCAAGCGAATAGAACAGCATGTAGCCGGCGGTGAGTCGACTTTGGGCTTCGGGGCGCACGCCATAGATCATGCTTTGGCTGGTGACGTGCACGGCCTGCAACCCCAGATCCAGCGTGATCACCCCCAGCAGCAAGGCCCACAGTGAGGACTGGGTGAGCGCGATAGGCAACCAGGAAACCAGCATCAACAACAGTGACAAACCGCTGGTCCATTGACCCCAGCCGCGATCGGCCAGATGCCCGGCGCGCGCGGCCGCCAATGCTCCGGCGGCGCCTGCCAGTCCGAATAATCCGATCTGTGTGTGGGACAACGACAACGGCGGTGCACTCAGCGGCAACACCATGGGCGTCCACAACACCATGGCGCTGGCGAAGGTCAGCAGCGCCAGGATGGCTCGCTGCCGCAATACCGATTCTTCCTTGAACAAGGTGAACACCGAGCCGATCAATGCGCTGTAACTGCTGCGGGTTTTGGCGACTTCATGCTTGGGCAGCACACGGAACAACAGCAGCGCCATCACCAGCGTCAAACCCGCCGACAAAAGATAAATCGAGCGCCAACCGGCCAGGTCAGCCATGCCGCCGGACACCGTCCGGGCCAGCAAAATGCCGACGACGATGCCACTGGTGATCACACCGACCACGCGCCCTCGTTGCGCCGGGATTGCCAACGTCGCGGCGTAGGCCACCAGCACCTGAGTCACCACCGCCAGCAACCCGGTCAACGTCATCCCGATCAGCAGCCAAGTGCTGTTCGAGGCGAACGCGATCATCAACAAGGCCAACGCTGACAGCAGGGTTTGCGTGACGATCAGACGTCGACGGTTCAGCAGATCGCCGAGCGGCACCAGCAGCAATAATCCGACGCCATAACCGACCTGAGTGAGCGTGACGACAATGCCGATGGTTGCCGGGTCCATGGCGAATGCGTCGGCCATCGCATCGAGCAAGGGCTGTGCGTAATACACGTTGCCGACGGCCAGTCCACAGGCGACAGCAAACAGCAGCACCACGCCAGTGCTGAGAATTGGATGATTGGGCTTCATTTCGAGCTCCTAATGTGGTTTCTAAATAAAACCAGTTGTACGGTAAGGAGTCCGGTTTTATATTGCAACCACATTTGTTTTCGAGGGCGTATTCATGGCCAAACGTACAAGCATGCAAGACGCCGAATGCCCGGTTGCCCGTTCACTGGATGCCATTGGCGATTGGTGGTCATTGCTGATCGTGCGCGATGCGTTTGACGGCATTCGCCGTTTTGGCGAGTTCCAACGCAGCTTGGGCATGGCGAAAAACATTCTCTCGGCGCGCCTGCGCACGCTGGTGGCCCACGGTATTTTCGATCTGGTGCCGGCCTCGGATGGCAGCGCTTATCAGGAATACGTGCTGACCGAAAAGGGCAAAGGTCTGTTCCCGTTGATCATCGGATTGCGGCAGTGGGGCGAGGCATTTTTCTACGAAGCAGGGGAGGCGCATTCACGGGTGGTTGACCGTGCTCACGGTCAGCCAGTGCGACCGTTGGAATTACGCGCCGAGGATGGGCGTTTGTTGGGCCCGGAGGACTGTGTGCGGGTTGTGGCTGAGTGAAACGTCAAAGGCCCCTTGTAGATGTAAAGGGCTCGCATACCTGTCAACTCTGACAGTTACGCATCCCGGAAAAACCACGTTCAATGCTCACAGACTGCAGTGGCTTCGGAGGAGGCCAGTCGAACAGCACTGATCGTGTCATTTCGGGAGACGAACCATGTTCGAGATTGCAGGTGTGCGAGCTGTATCCGCGCTGTTGACTGTGTCGTTGGCTGTGTTGCTGGGTGCATGTGTGCATCCAACGCCGCCTGATTCTGCTGGGCCGAAAAGTTGGGTTGTAGAGAATGTCGCGAGCAAGACAACGCAGGAGTTGTACGCAGACGTAATTGCGCCGGGAGTGTTTGAGCGGTCGAGTTCAAAGGTGATTGATGGTTATACCGTTGAAAGCGGTAACTTGCGGATGCCGGATAAGTCCGTGGGGTCATTGGTAACGGTCAGGTCGACGGATGGCAGCTTGCTCGCGGCCGTTGAAGAGCCCGGTAAAAATGGTTGGCTGGTAGTCAGCCGCACAGGGGAGAGCCGCTTTACACCTAATCCTGCTGAGGATTACTCTTTGCCGGATACACGTGTCGAAAAAACTAAACCTGTAGAGTCGAAATCATCGATAACAACAGCCCCGTATGTTATTGACATGCTGGTTGGCTTTTCTCGTTCCGCAGTCGTAGTGGGCGGTGGTGATGCGACCGCTAATGCGTTGGCATTGGTGGAAGGTATAAATCTGGCACTGCGCAATTCTCAAGTTAGTAATGTTTCGATAAAGCTGGTAGGGGTGCAAGTTATTGAGCAGAATTATCCAATCATCGGGGATACTTTAGATAAAGTGCCGGAATTATTTTCTACCGGCATTCGGGAGTTTGGACCTGATTTGGTCATTGGTGTTTTTGGAGGTCATCCCGACGACAATGCCGGAGGTTATGGCTGGATGCCGGGCAGGTTTGCTATTGGCCATAACTCTGTGGAAGTAATCCGTCACGAAGTGGGACATAACGCAGGAGGACTGCATTGTTCAGAGTGGGGTGGAGGCTTGGTTCCGTATGGTTATGGCTATGAGAACGGGAAAACCTTTACTGCACAGTGCTGGAATACAAGTCCTTATTACTCAACTCCCGCAGTTCGCGATGCTTACGGCTTACCTATAGGCGATGTAGCCACCGCCGATATGGCCCGAGTCTGGCGTGAAAATGCTGAACGGCTGTCTTCCTATTATTCAGTGGCAACGCCTACGAACTTCAAAAAAAATGGATCGACATTAACAAAAGTTACATTCGGCTGGAGTCCTTCGAGTGATGCTGTTCGGTATGACATGTACCGTACGGTACTCTCTGGTACGGAGGTAGTGAAAATAGCGGAGACCACGAACTTGACCCATACCGTGTCAGGTACCAGTGGTAGAACAATCTATTATGTTAAAGCAGTTAATGCGATAGGGAAGGAGTCTAACTTGAGTAATGGTGCTTCTCGATAATTTATTAGGTGGCATGACTTCATGAGAAGTCATGTCCCCCTTACAATTAGCGCAGCACTCCAGCCATCTTGGCAACAGTCGTCAACACATCCTTCCCCAACTGCTTCGACCGCTTCCCCGACCACCCAGTCAACGCATTCGGCGCATCATTATTGTCCTTGAACGGCATCTCCAGGGTCAGCGACAAGCAGTCGAATTTCTGCCCAACGCTGTTGCAAGCCAGCGTCATGTTGGCTTTGCCCGGCTCATCGCGGGTGTAGCCGTGCTTGGTCTGGAAATCCTTGGTCAGGTGTTTCAGGTGATCGCGAAAGTGGGTTTCGAGCTTCTCGATCCGCGGCGTATAGCCCGGGTTGCCTTCGCAACCGGCGGTGAAGACGTAGGGGATTTCTTCATCGCCGTGGATGTCGAGGAACAGGTCAACGCCGTACTTTTCCATTTGCTGCTGTACGAAAAACACTTCCGGGCTGACTTCCGGGCTGGCGCTCTGCCACGCGCGGTTCAGGTCCTGGCCCATGGCGTTGGTGCGCAGGTGACCGTGGAAGGCGCCGTCCGGGTTCATGTTCGGCACCAGGTACAGGTCGGCACTGGCCAGCAGCTTGTTCATGACTGGATCATCGTGATTTTCCAGGCGTTCGATCACGCCTTCCATGAACCACTCGGCCATGTGTTCGCCGGGGTGTTGCTGGGCAATCATCCAGACCTTGCGCTGGCCTTCCGCGCCAGTGCCTTTGCGCAGCAGCTGAACGTCACGCCCTTCAACGCTCTTGCCGGTGGCCAGCAGTTCGGTGCCGGCCTTGGTCAGCGCCTGTTCGATCAGCCAGTCGTGACGGCCACGGCTGTAGGGTTCGAAGTAGGCGAACCAGGCGTGGGTCGCCGTGGCTTCGAGGCTGAAACGCAGGCAGTCGCCTTCGAAGATGGTCGGCACCCGGAACCAGTTGACGTGGTCGTAGGACGCTACCGCCTGATAACCATCCCACGCCTTGTTGTACGAAGATTTGCTGGCATTGTTCAGACGAAACCAGTGCTCCTGACCGACATGCAGACCGCTAGCCTTGAAGTGGAACCACTGAAAGTGCGGGCTGCGCGTGTCTGGCTTGATGGCCAGCAGGGCTTGTAAAGGATTGCTGATGTCCAGCACTTCAATGTTGCCACTGTCGAAGTTGGCACTGATGTCGAAAGAGGATTTAGCCACGGTCATAGTCGATTCCTGATTATGATTTTATGGCTGCTACTTTACACGCTGGGAAGGGAAAAACCGGGGGAAATTGCGGGGTGAAAGGGGGGCGTCTTCCTTGACGCCGGCGCAGCTTAGAGGCTGTGCGATTGATTCTCAAGTGCTATTTTCCATTAGTTTGGCCCAATGATGCCGGGCATCTCTTGCCAACGGACATTCTTTTGATATCATCCGCGCCATTCGAATTTGCAGCACCTAAAGACTTCATTAGCCTGAAGGTAAAGCCAGAATAACTGGCAAAAAAAAGACCCGGCAAAAAGCCGGGTCAAAAACCGTGATTAGCCTGATGAGGAGAGAGTCCAGGAGACCGACCTAAGGTCCCTTGGACAATCGACTGATCTCGCGACCAGCTGCATGCAATAATAATCATTCTCGTTTACAAATCAAATGATTTTATCTGCGCGATTGGGAAATTCTTTCCCGTCCTCCTCGTAAATACCTCCGTTTCACCCGTTCTGATGGCCCTCCAGGGATCGATCCACCATCGCCTTGGCCATGTCGATCATGTGCACGGTCGAAAACGCCAGATCCCGAGGTGCGCCTTGCAGGTTGTTGGCTGACTCGAACGCTGTCGCGGCGGCACAACGCAGCAGATCCGACGCATGGACCAACGCTCTTCGCAGCTGATGTTGCGGTTCACATCAAAGAAACGCTCCTCGACCACCTCTTCTGAAACAGCTGGTTTCAAGTAATAGTCCAGCGCGCGCTGCGCGGCGGCAGAGCCTTGAGGGGAAGTGAGGCTGGTGTCGATTTGCAGGTCAGGCAGGTCATTGCTGGGGATATTCATGGCGAGGGCAAGCTCCGTGTTAGATTCAGATCCGTGAACCAATGCTAGTACGAAGTGTATTTGTGACGAGAATTTAAATACTACAAGTTGTGTTTTGATGGCCGGAGGCGCCCACGTATCGTGCCGCACATGGATAAATGGATTGAATTGGTCAAGGCCAAGATGAGTGAACTCAAAGTCACTCAAGAGATACTCGCTGACCGCCTCGGGATGTCCCAGGGCGGCGTCGGCCACTGGCTGAATAAACGTCGCGAGCCCGGCATCGACAACATGAATCGCGTGTTGAAAGCGCTCGGAATGGACTTTCTCGAAGTCGCGCTGGTGATCCGCGAGCCACTCGTCCCGGACGCTGACGAGATGCCGCTGGCGCACAAGTACAACCCGTACTTCCGCTACCCGGTCAGTGACTGGCGGGAACCGGCCCAGGCGCGCGAAGGTGAGCTGACGGTGTACCACAAGGAACGCTATGAGCTGACCGATTACCACGCCCAGGGCCCGGCCTTCTGGCTGAGTGTGGTGGGTGATGCGATGACCGCGCCCAGCGGCATCAGTATCGCCGAGGGCATGATGATCCTGGTGGACCCGGCCATTGTGCCGGAACCCGGAAAACTGGTGATCGCGCAGTGGCCGGACAGCGCCGAGGCGACCTTTCGCAAGCTGATCGAAGAGGGCGGGCAGCGTTACCTGGTCCCGCTCAATCCGACGTATCCGAAAGCCCTGTTCACCGAAGAGTGCCGAATCATCGGCGTGGTGGTTCAGGCGACAGCCAAGTTCTAATCAGATCGGTCCTCGCAAGGCGTAGGACCGATCTTCATTTCAGGCTTCTTCCAACTCGACCAGCGCGCTGCCTTCGCTGACCATCTCGCCTTCCTGGCAATACAACGCCTTGATCACGCCAGCGTGTGGCGCACGAATGCTGTGTTCCATTTTCATCGCTTCCAGCACCACCAACTGTGCACCGGCTTCGACCGTTTGCCCGGCCTCAACCAACACCCGCACGATGCTGCCGTTCATGGGCGCGGTAAGCCCGCCTTGATGGCTATGACTGGCTTCGACTGCACTGATCGGGTCATAAGACTCGATGCGGCGCAATTCGCCTTCCCATTGCAGGTACACGAAATCACCACGGCGGATTGCCCGATGCTGGCGGCGTACGCCGTCGTGCTCGGTCAGCAATTGTTCGCCCTTGAGCTGTGCCGTGTGCGCATCGGACGCGCCCAGGGTCAGCGCCCGGTCTTGCCCTTCGCAGCTCAAGTGCAGAGTGATTTCTGTCGGCAGGCCCGCGCGGAAACCGTTGCTGTTGGCCCAGGGCGAACTCAGGTCATCGGCGCGGGTTGAACGCGGCTGGCTCTGGGCAAACGCCTGTGCCGCCGCTTGCCAGAACTCATCGCTGAGGTCGGTTGGCGCTGGCAGCAGTTGCTCCTGATAACGCGGGATGAAGCCAGTATCCAGTTCGGCGGCGGCAAACGCCGGGTGGCCGATGATTCGGCGCAGGAAGTTGATGTTGGTCTTGAGCCCGCCAATCGCAAACTCGTCGAGCATGCTCAGCAGCCGCAAACGCGCCTGTTCACGGTCCTCGCCCCAGGCAATCAGCTTGCCGAGCATCGGATCGTAGAATGGCGAGATCTCATCGCCTTCCTCGACGCCACTGTCGACACGCCGCCCCGGACCTTCGGCGGATTCACGGTACAACTCCAGGCGCCCGGTGGCTGGCAGGAAATCATGGCTTGGGTCTTCGGCATACAACCGCACTTCAATCGCATGACCCACCAGCGGAACCTCGGCCTGGGTCATCGGCAGCGCTTCGCCACGGGCGACGCGAATCTGCCAGGCGACCAGGTCGAGGCCGGTGATGGCTTCGGTGACCGGGTGTTCGACTTGCAGGCGCGTGTTCATTTCCATGAAGAAGAACTCGCCGCGCGAGTCCAGCAAAAATTCCACGGTGCCGGCGCCGACGTAACCGATGGCTTGTGCCGAGCGCACGGCGGCTTCGCCCATGGCGCGACGCAGTTCCGGGCTCAGGCCGGGAGCCGGTGCTTCTTCGACGACTTTCTGGTGCCGACGCTGAATCGAGCAGTCGCGTTCGTTGAGGTACAGGCAGTTGCCGAGTTGATCGGCGAACACCTGGATTTCCACGTGGCGCGGCTTGAGCAGGTATTTCTCGACCAGCATTCGCGAATCGCCGAACGAGGATTGTGCTTCACGCTGGGCCGAGGCCAGCGCTTCGGCCAGTTGGCTGACGTCTTCGACCACTTTCATGCCTTTGCCGCCACCACCCGCCGTGGCTTTGAGCAGCACCGGATAACCGATGCGTTCGCAGGCATCGCGGAAGGTGTCGAGGTCTTGCGCTTCACCGTGATAGCCGGGCACCAGTGGCACGCCGGCGGTTTCCATCAAGGCTTTGGCGGCGGATTTGCTGCCCATGGCGTCGATGGCCGAGGCGGGCGGGCCGAGGAAAATCAGGCCCGCTTCTTCGATGGCGCGGGCGAACCCGGCGTTCTCGGAAAGAAAACCATACCCCGGATGAATCGCCTGGGCGCCGCTGGCCTTGGCGGCGGCGATCAGTTTGTCGATTTGCAGGTAGCTGTCGGCGGCTTTGCTGCCACCGAGGTCGACGCGGATATCCGCTTCGCGGCTGTGCCGGGCGTCACGGTCGGTGGCGCTGTGCACGGCCACGGTGGTCAGGCCCAGGGCCTTGGCGGTGCGCATCACGCGGCAAGCGATTTCGCCACGGTTGGCCACCAGCAGAGAGGTAATGACAGGTGCGCTCATCAACGCGGCTCCTTGGTGGTGGTTGCGGCTTGCCAGCTCGGCGGACGTTTTTGCAGAAAGGCCCGCAGACCTTCCTGGCCTTCTGGGCTGACGCGAATTCGGGCGATCGCGTTTTCGGTGTAGCGCCGCAGGGCCGGGGTCAGCGCACCGTTGCCGACTTCGCGCAGCAAGTCCTTGCTGACGCGCATGGCCGCCGGGCTGTTGAGCAGCAGGTTGTCGATCCACTGTTCGACGTTCTGTTCCAGTTCAGTGGCCGGATAACTCTCCGACAACAGGCCGATTTCCCGTGCCCGTTGCCCGCCGAAACGTTCGGCGGTCAGCGCATAACGACGTGCCGCACGCTCGCCGATGGCTTGCACCACGAACGGGCTGATCACCGCCGGGGCCAGGCCAATGCGCACTTCCGACAGGCAGAACTGCGCGTCATCGGCACCGATGGCCATGTCGCAGCAACTGATCAGGCCCAACGCGCCGCCGAATGCCGCACCTTGCACAACGGCCAGGGTCGGGACTTTCAGCTTGGCGAGGTTGTACATCAACTCCGCCAGTTCCCGCGCGTCGTCGAGGTTGGTGTGGTAATCGAGTTCGGCCGATTGCTGCATCCAGGCCAGATCGGCGCCGGCGCTGAAGTGCTTGCCGCGGCCACGCACTAACAGGAAACGCAGGCTGGCATCGCTCGACACCTTGTCCAGGGCGAGGATCAGTTCGCGGATCATTTCGGCGTTGAACGCGTTGTTCTTTTCTTCACGGCTGAGCCACAGGGTCGCAAAACCCCGTGGGTCTGTCAGCAGTTCGAGGGTGTTGAAGTCGCTCATATGTATCCGTCTCCACAACTCTTGTGGGAGCGGGCTTGCTCGCGAAGAACGATAACGCGGTGCATCAGATAAACCGCGGTGAACCCTTCGCGAGCAAGCCCGCTCCCACAGAAAATCACATCCGGAACACGCCGAAGCGGCTCGGTTCGATTGGCGCGTTCAGCGACGCCGACAAGGCCAGGGCCAATACATCGCGGGTCTGCGCCGGGTCGATGACACCGTCGTCCCACAAGCGAGCGCTGGAATAATACGGATGACCCTGTTCTTCGTACTGGTCGAGGATCGGTTGCTTGATCTCGGCTTCCTGCTCGGCGCTGAAACCCTGGCCACTGCGTTCGGCCTGTTCCCGCTTGACCTGCACCAGCACGCCGGCGGCTTGTTCGGCACCCATTACGCCGATCCGCGCGTTCGGCCACATCCACAGGAAGCGTGGATCGTAGGCCCGCCCACACATGCCGTAGTTACCGGCGCCGAAACTGCCGCCGATGATCACAGTGAATTTCGGCACCTTGGCGCAGGCCACGGCGGTCACCAGTTTCGCGCCGTGCTTGGCGATGCCACCGGCCTCGTATTTCTGGCCGACCATGAAGCCGGTGATGTTTTGCAGGAACAGCAACGGGATGCCACGCTGACAGGCCAGCTCGATGAAGTGCGCACCTTTCTGCGCGGCTTCGGCGAAGAGGATGCCGTTGTTGGCGAGGATCGCGATCGGGTAGCCGTGCAAGTAGGCAAAGCCACACACCAGCGTCGTCCCGAACAGCGCCTTGAACTCGTCGAACACCGAACCGTCAACCAATCGTGAAATCACTTCGCGCACGTCGAACGGCTGCTTGGCGTCTGCCGAGACAACGCCGTACAACTCGTCGCTGCTATAAAGCGGCGCGATCGGCGTGCGCTGCTGCACTTCGCCGAGCTTGCGCCAGTTGAGGTTGGCGATGCTGCGTCGGGCAATGGCCAAGGCGTGTTCGTCGCTCTCGGCATAATGGTCGGCGACCCCGGAAATCTTGCAGTGCACATCGGCACCGCCCAGGTCTTCGGCGCTGACCACTTCACCGGTGGCGGCTTTCACCAGCGGCGGGCCGGCGAGGAAAATCGTCGCTTGCTCGCGCACCATGATCGCTTCGTCGGCCATGGCCGGCACATAAGCACCGCCGGCCGTGCACGAACCCATGACCACCGCGATCTGCGGAATGCCCAGGGCGCTCATGTTGGCCTGGTTGAAGAAGATTCGGCCGAAGTGTTCGCGGTCCGGGAACACTTCATCCTGACGCGGCAGGTTGGCGCCGCCCGAGTCCACCAGATAGATGCACGGCAGGCGGTTTTGCTGGGCGATGGTCTGGGCGCGCAGGTGTTTTTTCACGGTCAGCGGGTAGTACGAGCCACCTTTCACGGTGGCATCGTTGGCGACGATCATGCATTCGACGCCTTCCACGCGGCCGATCCCGGCAATCACGCCCGCGGCCGGAACGTCTTCGCCGTACACCTCGTAGGCCGCCAGTTGGCTGATCTCAAGAAACGGTGAGCCCGGATCGAGCAGACGATTGATTCGCTCACGGGGCAGCAATTTGCCCCGGGAAGTGTGGCGTTCTTGAGCCTTCGGGCCGCCACCTTGCTGCACTTGGGCGAGCAGGGTGTGCAGGGCGTCGACCTGTTTGAGCATCGCCGCGCTGTTGGCGGCGAACTCCGCCGAACGGGGGTTGAGCTGGGTATGCAGGATAGCCATAGGCTTACTCCGTAAGCAGCTTTAAGCGGCAAGCTTCAAGCTGCAAGAAAACTGTTTTTACTTGTCGCTTGAAGCTTGCGGCTTGCAGCTGACGAAATTCATTTTGTCTCGTTGAACAGTTCGCGACCGATCAGCATGCGACGGATCTCGCTGGTACCGGCGCCGATTTCGTACAGCTTGGCGTCACGCAGCAGACGACCGGCCGGGAATTCGTTGATGTAGCCGTTGCCACCGAGAATCTGGATCGCGTCGAGGGCCATTTGCGTGGCACGTTCGGCGCTGTAGAGGATCACCCCGGCGGCGTCTTTGCGTGTGGTTTCGCCGCGTTCGCAGGCCTGGGCCACTGCATACAGGTAGGCGCGGCTGGCGTTGAGTTGGGTGTACATGTCGGCGACTTTGCCCTGGATCAGCTGGAATTCGCCGATGCTTTGGCCGAACTGCTTGCGGTCGTGAATGTAGGGAACGATCAGGTCCATGCACGACTGCATGATCCCGGTCGGGCCGCCGGACAGCACGACGCGTTCGTAATCGAGGCCGCTCATCAGCACTTTCACGCCGCCATTGAGCACGCCTAGGATGTTTTCTTCCGGCACTTCCACGTCGTCGAAAAACAACTCGCAAGTATTCGAGCCGCGCATGCCGAGCTTGTCGAATTTGTTGCTGCGGCTGAAGCCTTTGGAATCACGTTCAACGATGAACGCGGTAATGCCGTGAGGGCCTTTTTCCAGGTCGGTCTTGGCGTAGATTACGTAGGTGTTGGCGTCCGGGCCGTTGGTGATCCAGGTCTTGCTGCCATTAAGGACGTAGTGATCGCCGCGTTTGTCGGCGCGCAGCTTCATCGACACCACATCGGAACCGGCATTCGGTTCGCTCATGGCCAGGGCGCCGATGTGCTCGCCGCTGATCAGCTTCGGCAGGTATTTGGTTTTCTGTTCGTGATTGCCGTTGCGGTTGATCTGGTTGACGCAGAGGTTGGAGTGCGCGCCGTAGGACAGGGCGACCGACGCCGAGCCACGGCTGATTTCTTCCATGATTACCACGTGCGCCAGGTAACCCAGGCCAGCGCCGCCGTATTCTTCCGGCACGGTCACGCCGAGCAGGCCCATGTCGCCGAATTTGCGCCACAGGTCGGCGGGGAACAGGTTGTCGATGTCGATCTGAGCGGCGCGTGGGGCGATCTCTTTGGCGACGAAGGACTGAACCTGATCGCGCAGCATGTCGATGGTTTCACCGAGGGCGAAGTTCAGGGATGGGTAGCTCATGGGGCACCTTTTGGCTTTTTTGTAGGGCGGGGAGGGCAGTGATTTGTCTCTCACCTTTACGTTAACGTAAGCCTGTGACGAATGGCTGTCAATCACCCTTTACGTTAACGTCAACTTGAGCGAGAGTAGAGCCAGTTCATAAGGTGAGCCAACCCTGTGGGAGCGGGCTTGCTCGCGAAAGCGGTTTGTCATTCAGCATTGATGTCGACTGATCCGGCGCTTTCGCGAGCAAGCCCGCTCCCACAAGGGGTCGCCGTAATACCCACTAATAAAGACAATAGGGGTCGTCATGGATCAACCCAGTGCAAGCTCGCAGCGCAGCTATACCCGTGGTTCCCAGGAAAAATCGCTGCTGGCGATGACCATCGGTCAGGCATTCGATAACACCGTCGCGCAGTACCCGAACGGGGAGGCGCTGGTCGTGCGTCATCAACAGTTGCGCTATACGTGGCAGCAACTGTCCGCAGCCGTGGACTTGTACGCCCGGGCGCTGCTGGCGCTGGGTTTGCAGGCCGGTGATCGTCTGGGAATCTGGGCACCGAACTGTGCCCAATGGTGCATCAGCCAGTTCGCCAGCGCGAAAATCGGCGTGATTCTGGTCAACATCAACCCGGCCTATCGCAGCTCCGAACTTGAATACGTATTGAAGCAATCCGGCTGCCAATGGCTGGTCTGCGCCGGTGCCTTCAAGACGTCCGACTACCACGCCATGCTGCAAGGCCTGGTGCCCGAACTGGCAGAGCAATCCATCGGCAAGTTGCAGTGCGAGCGCCTGCCGGAGCTGCGCGGGGTTATCAGCCTGGATGCGCAACCACCTTCGGGTTTCCTGCCGTGGTCGCAACTGGCCGATCTGGCTAATGGCATCTCGGTTGAACGCTTGCACGAACGCCAGGACAGCCTGCATTTCGACCAGGCGGTGAACATCCAGTACACCTCGGGCACCACCGGTTTCCCCAAGGGCGCGACCCTCAGCCACTACAACATTCTCAACAACGGTTACATGGTCGGCGAAAGCCTTGGCCTGACCGCCGAAGATCGGTTGGTGATTCCGGTGCCGCTGTATCACTGCTTCGGCATGGTCATGGGCAACCTCGGTTGCATCACCCACGGCAGTACCATGATTTACCCCAATGATGCGTTCGATCCGCTGCTGACCCTGAGCACCGTCGCCGAAGAAAAAGCCACCGCGCTCTACGGCGTACCGACCATGTTCATCGCCCTGCTCGATCAGCCCAAGCGCGCCGAATTCGACCTGTCGAGCCTGCGCACCGGGATCATGGCCGGAGCGACCTGTCCGATCGAGGTCATGCGCCGGGTCATCAGTGAAATGCACATGAGCGAAGTGCAGATTGCCTACGGCATGACGGAAACAAGTCCGGTGTCGTTGCAGACCGGTCCGTCAGACGAGCTGGAATTGCGCGTCACCACCGTCGGCCGCACTCAGCCGCAACTGGAAAGCAAAATCATCGACGAAGCGGGCAATCTCGTGCCGCGCGGCACCATCGGTGAGCTGTGCACCCGTGGCTACAGCGTGATGCTCGGCTACTGGAACAATCCGCAAGGGACGGCGGAAGCCATCGACCAGGCGGGCTGGATGCACACCGGTGACCTGGCTAGCATGAATGACGAGGGCTACGTGTGCATTGCCGGACGGAACAAGGACATGATCATCCGCGGCGGTGAGAATATTTACCCGCGCGAGCTGGAAGAGTTCTTCTTTACCCACCCGGCGGTGGCGGACGTGCAGGTGATCGGCATTCCGTGTTCGCGTTATGGCGAAGAGATTGTCGCCTGGATCAAATTCCACCCGGGCCACAGCGCTACCGAGCAGGAACTGCAAGCCTGGTGCAAGGAGCGCATCGCGCACTTCAAGACACCGCGTCACTTCAAATTCGTCGAGGAATTCCCGATGACCGTGACCGGCAAGATCCAGAAGTTCCGGATGCGCGAGATCAGTATCGAGGAATTGCGCGCACTGCAAGGCTGACGAATAACCCTGTGGGAGCGGGCTTGCCCGCGATGATGGCAGCACAGCCGATACAGTTGTCGGCTGACCCACAGCCATCGCGGGCAAGCCCGATCCCACAGGGACAGTGCAAATCTCAAATGCCAGACAGCACAAAGGGGAGCCGAAGCTCCCCTTTAATTTTGTCGTTGCGCGTGCTCTTTTTTTATTATTGAGGGGCGGTCTGTTTTTGTTTTTAGCAACCGTGACCCTTTACCGCTGTTTTTATCGATCCCCATCCGGGATCAAGAGCAAACGTATTTTTTTGAGCGCTGATCTACTTTTTCGCTAAGCGATCCAACCAGTTCGGGAGCTACCTGAAGGTAGTTTTATTGTTCTCTGCCCGGTTGCGGGTTACTTCGAAAAGCACCCTGAAAAGCACATCCTCTCCAAAAAAATCTGTTAGCTGCGTCTCTGCCGTGTTGTTTTTGTTATGTCAGAGTCGTTACGTCTTATTTTTATTAGGTTTGCCGCTTTTTTTGTTCTTGTTATGCATTAGAGATAGCAGAAGCCGTGCCAACTTTTAAAAATCCTTTAAAATCAACGTCTTGAGTTTTATTGGGGTTTTTCGGTCGGCCAAACGCCGACAATTTGTTTCCGTGTTACTCGCTTTCGCCCACGTTCTTGTGGGGGCGGTAACACCCGGACACATCCGCGCGCTCACTGTGCGCTGCGAGCCTTGGCCACGCGCGAACCGGTAGGGCGTCCCAGCACGTTGCAAATCTGTTGGCCGGCCAAAATCAACGCGTCCAGGTCGGTTCCGGTGTGGATGCCCAGGCCATTGAGCAGGTAAACCACGTCTTCGGTGGCGACGTTACCGCTGGCGCCCTTGGCGTAGGGGCAGCCGCCGAGGCCGGCGATGGAACTGTCGAACACCGCGATGCCTTCGAGCAGGCTGGCGTAGATGTTGGCCATGGCCTGGCCGTAGGTGTCGTGGAAATGCCCGGCCAGTTTCTCCCGAGGCACCTCGGCGGAGACCACGTCGAACATCTTGCGGGTTGCGCCGGCGGTACCGGTACCGATGGTGTCGCCGAGGGACACTTCGTAGCAGCCCATGGCGTAGAGCTCGCGGGCGACCCGGGCGACTTGTTCCGGTGCGACGTTACCTTCGTAGGGGCAGCCGAGCACACACGAAACGTAGCCGCGCACGCTGACGCCATGCTGTTTGGCGGCATCCATGATCGGCACGAAACGCTCCAGGCTTTCGCTGATCGAGCAATTGATGTTGCGCTGGGAAAACGCTTCGGACGCCGCCGCAAACACCGCGACTTCCTTGACTCCGGCAGCGATCGCGTCTTCAAACCCGCGCAAGTTGGGGGCGAGTGCGCCATAGGTCACGCCCGGCTTGCGCTGGATCTGCGCGAAGACTTCGGCGGAACCGGCCATCTGCGGCACCCACTTGGGCGAAACGAAACTGCCGACTTCTATATAGCCCAGGCCGGCGGCGGTCAGTGCGTCGACCAGTTGCACCTTGTCCGCAACGCTGATGGGTTGGGCTTCGTTCTGCAGACCGTCGCGGGGACCGACTTCGACCAGGCGTACGTGAGTGGGTAGGGACATGGGAATCGACCTGTTGAAGTTGTATGAATGTCACAGAACCCCTGTAGGAGCCGAGCTTGCTCGCGAAAGCGGTAGTCTTTCAACATCGATGTCGGCTGACCCGACGCTTTCGCGAGCAAGCTCAGCTCCTACACGAGCTGCTGGCTTTTGATCGTCTGCTCCAACGCCTGGACGCAGCGCTCCTGCGCGGTGTCCAGCTCCAGCTTCATCTGCTCGATGTCGAGCATCTGTTGCTCCAGCTGTTCGCGACGTTCGGCGATTTTGGTCAGCATGGTTTGCAGCTGTTTCTGGTTGCCGCCGGTCGGGTCGTAGAGTTCGATCAGCTCGCGGCATTCGGCCAGCGAAAAGCCGATGCGCTTGCCCCGCAAAATCAGCTTCAGGCTGACCTTGTCGCGGGGTGTATAGATACGTTCCTGGCCACGGCGCTCGGGGCTGAGCAAGCCTTGCTCTTCATAAAAGCGGATGGCCCGGGTGGTGATGTCGAGTTCGCGGGCGAGGTCGGAAATGCTATAGGTCTGGCTGCTCATGGAAGCGCTCGAATAAGGTCATGGCGCTAAGCTAATGGCAGGTTGACGTTTACGTCAAGGGGCAGGGGTTTGTGGTGCCGCTGACGGCCCCTTCGCGGGCAAGCCTCGCTCCTACAGGTTTGTGTCGTTCACATCTTGTGTAGGAGCGAGGCTTGCCCGCGAAGAACGATAACTCGGTAACAAGCCCTACACCTTATCGAGCTTCTTCTCATGCGCCGTCACCTGCTGGCACAACTCGATCATCTGCTCGCGCATCCAGCGGTTGGCCGGGTCCTGGTCGGTGCTTTCGTGCCAGTAAAGGTGGGTTTCCACCGGCGGCACATCATTGACCGGCAGATTAAACGCGTGCAGCTCATGGCGACGGGCAAAGCGCTCCGGCACGGTCATGACCATGTCGGTCTGCTGCAACACTTGCGAGGCCATCAGGTAATGCTGGGAACGCAAGGCAATCTTGCGCTGAATCCCCATCTTGCCCAGCGCCAGATCGACATGCCCCAAACCACTGCGGCGGCTGGAAATGTGAATGTGCGTCAGCGACAAATAATCATCGAGGGTGAATTTTTCCTTGCCCGCCAGCGGATGGCCCTTGCGCATGGCACACACGTAACGGTCTTCCATCAACTTGACGTGGCGCACCTGCGGGTCGGTGTTGAGCGGCGCATCCACGGCGAAGTCGAGTCGCCCGGCCGCCAGTTCCTTGGTGGTCTCGCGGCGCTTCGACAGGAAGCTCTCAATAATCACCGTCGGCGCCAGGCGACGCAGGCGCTGGAACAACGGCGGCAGGATCACCGCTTCGGTGAGGTCGGTCATGCTGATGCGGTAGGTCTTGACCGCCTGCAACGGGTTGAAAATACGGCTTTCCTGCACCGACACCCGCAGCAGGGAGAGGGCGTTGCGCACCGGCCCGATAATATTCTGCGCCATCGGCGTGGGGACCATGCCCTGTGCCGTGCGCACGAACAACGGATCGTTGAAGGTCTCACGCAAACGGGCCAGAGCGTTCGAAACCGCCGGTTGAGTAATGCCGACAATCTGCCCGGCGCGAGTCAGGTTGGCTTCGGTGTAGATCGCGTCGAAGACGATGAAAAGGTTGAGGTCGACCTTGCTCAGATTCATTGCGCTGCACTCTTATTGTTGGGGCGTTTTGATAGGGCCGGGGGCCTTGGCAATCACCCGATCATATATCGGTGATGAATGTTAATACACGCCGAGAATAGGCTAGGTAAATTTTCGTAGCTGTTCTAGCATCGATTCCATGACCTGAACAACCCCTCTCAACCCCCGTTAAAAGGTAGAGCTGCCCATGGATTTCGCTTATTCGCCCAAGGTGCAAGAACTGCGTGAGCGCGTGACCGCGTTCATGGACACCTACGTCTATCCCGCCGAAGCCGTGTTCGAGCGCCAGGTCGCCGAGGGCGATCGCTGGCAGCCGACGGCCATCATGGAGGAGCTCAAACTCAAGGCCAAGGCGGAAGGCCTGTGGAATTTGTTTCTGCCTGAGTCGGAACTCGGCGCCGGCCTGACCAACCTCGAATACGCACCCCTGGCGGAAATCATGGGGCGTTCGCTGCTCGGCCCTGAGCCGTTCAACTGCTCCGCGCCAGACACCGGCAACATGGAAGTGTTGGTGCGTTACGCCAACGAAGAACAGAAACAACGCTGGCTCGAACCCTTGTTGCGCGGCGAGATCCGCTCGGCGTTCGCCATGACCGAACCGGACGTCGCGTCCTCCGACGCCACCAACATGGCCGCCCGCGCCGTACGCGATGGCGACGAGTGGGTGATCAATGGCAAAAAATGGTGGACCTCAGGCGCCTGCGATCCGCGCTGCAAAATCCTGATCTTCATGGGCCTGAGCAATCCCGACGCGCCGCGCCATGCCCAGCACTCGATGATTCTGGTGCCGGTGGATGCCCCGGGCGTGAAGATCGTGCGTCCGCTGCCGGTGTTCGGTTACGACGACGCGCCGCACGGTCACGCCGAAGTGCTGTTTGAAAATGTCCGGGTGCCGTACGAAAACGTCCTGTTGGGCGAAGGACGCGGCTTCGAAATCGCTCAAGGTCGCCTAGGCCCTGGCCGGATTCACCACTGCATGCGTTCGATCGGCATGGCGGAACGTGCGCTGGAGCTGATGTGCAAACGTGCGGTGAACCGTACGGCGTTCGGCAAACCGCTGGCTCGCCTGGGTGGCAACATCGACAAAATTGCCGACTCGCGGATGGAGATCGACATGGCGCGCCTGCTGACATTGAAAGCGGCCTACATGATGGACACCGTCGGTAACAAGATTGCCAAGAGCGAAATTGCGCAGATCAAGGTGGTCGCACCGAACGTCGCTTTGCGGGTGATCGACCGGGCGATCCAGATTCATGGCGGGGCCGGGGTGTCCAACGATTTCCCGCTGGCCTACATGTATGCCATGCAACGCACCCTGCGCCTGGCCGACGGCCCGGACGAAGTGCACCGCGCGGCGATCGGCAAGTTCGAGATCGGCAAGTACGTGCCTAAAGAGATGATGCGTAGCGGGCAGTAACAGACACCGCGTCATCGTTCATCGCGGGCAAGCCCGGCTCCCACAGGTTCAGTGTGATCCTTGTGGGAGCGGGCTTGCCCGCGATGGCGTCAGCCGATTCAACACAGCAACATCCGACTCAATACACCCAAACCTCAACCCGTCGATTCTTGATCCGCCCCTCATCCGCGCTATTGGCCGCCACCGGCATCTCGGCGCCAAAGCCGCGAATCTCGCGAAACACCACGCCGCTTTTCACCAGTTCCCGCCGCACCGCCATGGCCCGCAACTTCGACAACAGATCGGCGCGCGCCGGGTCGCTCTTGGCATCGCCAAACCCCACCAGCGTTACCTCCCGGTTGGCTTTGTCGTGCTGCTTTATATAGTCGAGCACCCGCGACAGGTCCTGTCGGGCCTTGTTGTCCAGGCTGGCGCTGCCTTCCTCGAAACGGAAATTCACCGACAGCCGCTGGGCATGACGGCTGAGCGCCTGATAACCCTCGGGCATCAGTGCGTTCGGCGTGACGGCCATGGCCTGGACGGTCTGGGCGATAAAGCCATTGGCGGCGACGATGGCCTGGCCTTTGTTGCTCTGGGCAAATGCCACCAATGCTTCGGCCCACGGGTTTTTCCCATTGGGCGGCCAGTAAAAGAACAGCCGCCGCGACAACGGATAGTCTTCCGTGGCGATCAGGTTATACAGCGGCAACATCGCTTGGGACTGGCCGTCAGCAATCGCCACGGCTTTGGCCTGACGCACGTAAGGCAAGCCTATGAAACCGATGCCTTGCGGGTCCTGGCTGACGGCGTCGGATAATTGCTCGCTGGATTCGAAGCGCTTCGCCGCACTGTGAAGCGTTTTCCCACGACGGCTGAGGACCAATTCCTTGAAGGTGTCGTAGGTGCCGGATTGATCATCCCGCGCGTAGAGATGAATCGTCCCACCGCTGCCGCCGAGTTCTTCCCAGGTTTTGGCTTCGCCGCTGAAAATTCGCGCCAGTTGTTCGGTGTTGAGTTGGTTCAGCGGGTTTTGCGGATGAAGGATGATTGCCAGCCCATCGATGGCAATGACTTGCTCGGCGGCGGGGCTTTTCAGATCGCCCAGGGCTTTGAGGTCCGCCAGTTCGCTGTCCTTGATCGGGCGCGACGAGGCAGCGAGGTCGGCGGTGGCGGCTTTCAGCGCTGTGAATCCGGTGCTGGAACCGTGGGCTGCGACGTCCACCACCACACGCCGGCCTTGAGCGGTTTCGCCGATGACACGCAATTCGTTAACGGTGTCCGAGGCTTCGCTGTGCACCTTGAGCAGACCCTGTTCGCGCATCAAGCCCTCGACCAGCGCCGGGCCTAATGCCGCGCCAATGGTGTTGGAGCCCTGGATGCGCAGCACGGAGCCGTTTTCGGACGTCGGCAAATCGCCGGCTGACGCCATCAACGGCTGCCAGACGCAGAGCAGCAACAGGAACAACACGCGCAGGGTCATGCCGGCACCTTAATATAGCCAAATGAAGTGCCGGGAGATTAAGTCAGTAAGGTTTCCGGAAGATGACAGTTACTCAATGTGGGATCGCCGCACCGCCGCTCCCACATTCGATCTATGCAGATCTGTAGGGATCAGCTCAATTCAAGCCAGATCGGCGCATGATCCGAGGGTTTTTCCATCCCGCGCAGGTCGTAATCCACGCCGGCATCCTTGACCCGTGGCAGCAAGCCGTGGGACGCCATGATCAAGTCAATCCGCAGGCCACGCTTGGGTTCGTCTTCAAACCCGCGGCTGCGGTAGTCGAACCAGCTGAAGCGGTCGGCCACGTCCGGGTTCAGGTGGCGGAAGCTGTCCACCAAGCCCCAGTTCTTCAAGCGCGCCATCCACTCGCGCTCTTCCGGCAGGAAGCTGCACTTGCCGGTTTTCAGCCAGCGTTTCATGTTGTCCGGGCCGATACCGATGTCGCAGTCTTCCGGGGAAATGTTCACGTCACCCATCACCACCACCGGCTGATCGTTGCTGAACTGGCTTTCCAGCAATTGCTGCAGATCACTGTAAAAGCGTTGCTTGGCCGGGAACTTGGTCGGGTGATCGCGGCTTTCGCCCTGGGGGAAATAGCCATTCATGATGGTTACCGGCACGCCATTGGCGTCGGCGAACGTACCCCAGATGAAGCGCCGTTGAGCGTCTTCTTCATCGGTGGCAAAACCTTTGTGCAGCGCCAGCGGTTCTTTACGCGAGAGCAGGGCGACGCCGTAATGGCCTTTTTGCCCATGGAAATACACGTGATAGCCCAGCGCCTGGACTTCGGCCAGCGGGAACTGGTCGTCGTGGACCTTGGTTTCCTGCAGGCCGATCACGTCTGGCTGGTGTTTCTCGATCAGCGCCGCCAGCTGATGCGGGCGAGCGCGCAGCCCGTTGATGTTGAAGGAGACGATCTTCATGGTCGGCAGTCCTGGCAAAAGGGCGATGCTAGCTGACATGTAGGAATGGGGCCAGTGTGGGGTGAGGGTGATTCACTGTGTTCTATCAGATCTATATGGGCAGTGCGGGCCTCTTCGCGAGCAAGCCCGCTCCCACACTGGATCTCTGTCAGGCCCCTGAAATCGCCAGTCTGGTCTATACCTTTGTGGGAGCGGGCTTGCCCGCGATGACGGCTCAAGCCGCAACACTGATTCGGATCAGCAAGGAACTGTGCCAGCGCTATAGGCTCGTAACCAGAAGAGCGCCGTCATTTGAACAGCGCCCCGGGGAGAAATACCGTTATGCCCGAAACCTCGACCGCCATCGCCGATATCCACATGCTCGACAGCGGCTACTCCCGCGAAGCCCGCTCCCTGTTGTACCAGGCCTACCGGCACGAGCCGACCTTCGGCTACCTGTTCGAAGCTGAACGCCCCGGTTATGAACAGCGGGTGCGCGCCACGGTGCGCGAACTGGTCAAGCAGCATTTTCTGCAGGACTTGCCCGCCATCGGCCTGTTGGTCAACGACCGGTTGATCGGCATTGCGCTGATCGCACCGCCGCAGCGTCGCCTGGGCATCACTGAAAGCTGGGCCTGGCGTTTGCGGATGGTGCTCAGCACCGGCTTTCGCTGCACCCGCCGCTACCTCGAGTATCACGATGCCGTGATGGCGTGCGTGCCGTCCGACTCGGTGCACTTGCTGCCATTGCTGGGGATTCACCCGCAATTCCAGGGCAAGCACTTCGGCGAACAACTGCTGCAAGCGGTGCATAACTGGTGCGCGGTCGATGAGCACTCTCAGGGTGTGGTGCTCGATACCGGGAATCCTCGTTATCTGGAGTTCTATAAGCGTCAGGGCTATGAGGAAATCGGCGAGGTCGCCGTAGGACCGATCCGCGAACACGTGTTTTTCCACGCCAATCCCCAGGTGGTGCAAACCGCCAAGGCATAGAGGGTCGAACTTTCCGCGCACGCCAGGCTCTATCACGCTCCCACGCTCGTGATAGCATCCGCGCCTATGAAGTTTCCAGGAAGAATTACCAGTGGCGTGCTGATGCTGATTACCAGCTGCACGGCGCTGGCGCAAAGTGAATTGGATGTGCGGATCAAACCGTCCAACGATGAACTGAAGGCCAATATAGAGGGCTATATCGGCAGCCTCGGCGATCGAGACGAAGAAGCCTTGCTGCGCTTCAGTCGTGGCGCCGAGGAACAGGCGCGCAAGGCCGCCCAGGCCTTGGGTTATTACCAACCGCAGATCGACACCGACGTGAAGGGCGGCAAGACGCCGCGCCTGATCCTCAGCATCGAGCCTGGCGAACCGATCCATTTGCGCAACGTCACCGTGCGCGTCGACGGGCCGGCCGCGTCGCTCAAAGCCTTTCGTGTGCCCAAAAGCAATGCGCTGAAAACCGGCGCCGTGCTCAACCACGGCCATTACGAAGACGCCAAACGACTGATCCAGAACCAGGCCTCGCGCTACGGTTTTTTCAGCGGCTATTTTTCCAGTCAGAAACTGTTGGTCGACCCGCGAGCCGGCGTCGCCGACATCGAACTCATTTATAACAGCGGCCCGCGTTATTCACTGGGCAAGGTCAGTTTCGAGGGCGACACGCCGTTCGACGAGGACTTGCTGACACGCATGGTGCCGTTCAAGCAAGGCGCGCCTTACGACTCCGAACTGATCGCCGAACTCAATCAGGCGATGCAATCGAGCGGCTATTTCGAAAGTGTGCGGGTCGATGCGGCGCCGACTGCGGCGAAGAACGATGTGATTCCGGTCGACGTCAAACTCGAAACCCGTAAACCACGGACCATGGGCCTCGGGCTCGGTTACTCCACCGACGTCGGCCCACGGGTCAAGGCCAACTGGACCCGGCACTGGGTCAATCCCCAAGGGCATAGCTACGGCTGGGAGACTGAAGTCTCGGCACCCCGGCAGAACGTCGGGGTGTTCTACGACATTCCCCTGGACCCGCCGCTGACCGACAAACTGCGCTTTGCCGGGGGTTATCAGAACGAAGAAATCGCCGACAAGGATTCCCTCAGTAAACTGCTGACCCTCGGTCCCGAGTGGCACAGCAAGTTGCCCAGCGGTTGGCAGCGGGTGGTGTCGCTCAAGTGGCAGCGCGAGGAATACCGGCTCGGCGACGACTCGGGGCTCAGCACGTTGCTGATGCCGGGCGTCAGCTATTCCTACTTGAAAAGCGATAACCGCATCGACCCGCACAACGGCTATCGCCTGGAGTTCGAAACCAAAGTGGCCAAGGAAGGGCTGGGTTCCGACAACAACCTGCTGTACGGCACGGCGCTGATAAAAGGCCTGACCACGGTCTTCGACAAACACCGTTTCCTCGGTCGGGTGCAGGTCGGCGGCAGTGCCACCAACGGCTACAAATCCGTGCCACCGTCGCTGCGCTTCTTCGCCGGTGGTGATCAGAGCGTGCGCGGTTACGACTACCAAAGCCTGTCCCCGGAAAACTCCGAGGGCGACCGCATCGGTGGTCGCTACATGGTTGCCGGCAGCGTCGAGTATCAATACTCGGTCGCCGAAAAATGGCGGGTCGCGACCTTCATCGACCAGGGCAACTCCTTTAATACCCTCGAACTGCCGAACCTCAAGACCGGCGTCGGTATCGGCGTGCGCTGGGTCTCACCAGTGGGGCCGATCCGCCTGGATCTGGCCCACGCGATGGACGACGATGGCGGCATCCGACTGCACTTTTCCATGGGGCCTGAGCTGTGAAGCGTGGTTTGAAAATAACGCTGCTGGCGATTCTGGCGCTGCTGATGCTGGTCGTCCTGAGTGTGGCCACGGTGCTCGGTACGGCGGCGGGCAGCCGCTGGGCGCTGGGGTTTGTGCCGGGTTTGACCCTGGACAACTTTCAGGGCCGACTGGGCGGACAGTGGAGCGCCGACCGTGTGCTGTGGCAGCAGGACACCAGCCGGGTTGAGCTGAACAAAGTCATTTTCGCCTGGTCGCCGTTGTGCCTGACGCGCATGGCGCTGTGCATCGAGCAATTGAAGGCCGATCAGGTCAGCCTGCAATTTCCGCCGGGCACCGATGAGGACAGCAGCGGTGCCATCGAGCTGCCGGACCTGGACTTGCCACTGGCCATCGAGCTGGGCGACGTCCAGGTCGGCAGCCTGCTGTTCAACGGCAGCGAAGCACTCAAGGGGTTGCAACTGGCGGCACACTGGACCGCCAATGGCTTGCAGATCGACTCGGTGAAATTGCAGCGCGACGAGCTGAGCCTGAACCTGTCCGGCTTGCTGCAACCGAACGGCAACTGGCCGCTGAAAGCTGAAGGCAAACTGACGTTGCCGGCGCCGGGCACCGAGCCTTGGGCGCTGGCCTTGAAAATCGACGGCGATTTGCTGAAAACCCTGAACCTGCACGCCGACAGCAGCGGTTACCTGAACGGACAACTGACCGGTGAGCTGCAACCGTTGGTGGAAAACCTGCCGGCCAAGGTGCGAATCACCGCCGACGGCTTCAAGGCCAGCGCCGATCTGCCGGACACCTTGCTACTCAATCAATTGGAACTCACAGGTGTTGGTGACCTGAAAAACGGTTACCAATTGCAGGGCACAGCGACATTGCCCGCAGAAGCCGGACCGGTCGCGCTGGTGCTGCAAGGCAAGGTCGACGCCAACGGCGCACAGATCGCCGCGCTCGACCTGACGGCCAACGACAAGCAAAGCCTCAAGCTCACCGGCAACCTCGACTGGAGCAACGGCCTGAGCGCCGATGCAAAAATCGACTGGCTGGATTTCCCGTGGCATCGCCTCTATCCGCTGATCGACGAACCAGAAGTGGCGTTGCGCAGTTTCAACGGTGAAGTCTCCTACACCGACGGCAAATACATCGGTAACTTCAAAGCCGCACTCGATGGCCCTGCCGGCGCGTTCAGCCTGACCAGCCCGTTCAGCGGCGACCTGTCGAAAATCTACCTGCAACAAATTCAACTGGTGGCAGGGCAGGGCAAGGCCGAAGGGCATCTGAACCTGCAATTCGCCGATGGCATCGCCTGGGACACCGCGCTGGAACTGTCGGCGATCAACCCGGCGTACTGGGTTGCGGAATTGCCGGGCATCCTGGCCGGGCCGCTACGCAGCAAAGGCGAGATCAAGAATGAAAAACTCAGCCTGAGTGCCGACCTGGATTTGAAGGGCAAACTGCGTGGGCAACCCGCCGTTCTCCAGGCCAAGGCTGACGGCGCCGGCGAGCAATGGAACCTCAACGCGTTGCAGATTCGCCTGGGCGACAACAGCATCACCGGCAAGGGCAGCCTGCAACAGAAACTCGCCGGCCAGATCGATATCAAGCTGTCGCGCCTGGCCCAGCTCTGGCCGCAACTGCGCGGTCAGCTCAATGGTCGCGTCGATGTCGCCGGCACGCTCAAGGCGCCGCAAGGCAAGCTCGGGCTGCAAGGCACGCAACTGGCGTTTGCCGACAATCGTCTGCAAAGCCTGAACCTCGACGCCACCCTCGACAGCGCGCAACGGGCCAAGATCGACCTCAAGGGCAGTGGGATTCAGGCCGGTGACACGTCACTGGGCACGCTGACCGCCAGTGGCCAGGGCGATATCAAAAACCAGAAGCTTGCCCTCGACCTGCAAGGACCGAAGCTGAAACTCGCCCTCGGCCTCGATGGCAGTCTGGACCAAGGCAACTGGCGCGGACGCCTGGCCAGTGGCGATATCCAGGCCGGCGGCCAGGACTGGAAGCTGCAAGGTCCGGCGAAACTGGAGCGGCTGGCGGACGGCAAGATCAACTTCGGCGCCCATTGCTGGACGTCCGGCCCGGCCAGCCTGTGCGGTGAAGACCAGCGCCTGATGCCGGAGCCGAAGCTGCGTTACCACCTCAAACAATTCCCGATCGACAGCCTGGCGCAATGGCTGCCGAAGGATTTCGCCTGGAAGGGCCGGCTCAATGCCGACCTGCAACTGGACCTGCCGGCCAGCGGCCCGAACGGGCAGGTCAGCATCGATGCCAGCGGTGGCACCTTGCGCGTGAAGGAAAAGGATCAGTGGCTGGACTTCCCGTACCAGACCCTGATCCTCACCAGCAAACTCACGCCCAAGCGTATCGACACCGACCTCAACTTCGTCGGCGGCAAGCTTGGCGAACTGAGGGTGCAGGCGCAGATCAATCCATTGCCGGCGAACAAACCGCTGACCGGTTCGTTCCGCTTGAATGGCCTGGACCTGTCCGTGGCGCGGCCGTTTGTGCCGATGGTCGAGAAGCTCACCGGACGCTTGAATGGCAGCGGCACGATCGCCGGTACGCTGATGGCGCCGCAAATCAACGGCAATCTGCTGCTCAGCGACGGCGAGGTGTCCGGGCCTGAACTGCCGATGGCGCTTCAAGCCATGCAACTGCGTGCGGTGATTGCTGGCGAAACCGTTCAAGTGGACGGCGGCTGGAAAAGCGGCAAGACCGGGCAGGGCAGCCTCAATGGCAACATCGCCTGGGGTCAGGCGCTGGTGGTGGACCTGGCGCTCAAGGGTTCGCAATTGCCGGTCACCGTCGAGCCATACGCCAAGCTGGAAGTGGCGCCGGACCTGAAGATTTCGTTGAAGGACGACAAACTGGCGATCGTCGGCAAAGTGCTGGTGCCCAAAGGCGAGATCACCGTGCGCGAGCTGCCGCCGTCGACGGTCAAGCTCTCGGATGACACGGTGATCGTCGGTCAGCAAACCGAAGAGGGCAAGCCGCCGATGGCCATGGCGATGGACATCGATGTGGTCGTGGGGCAGGACAAGTTGAGCTTTGCCGGGTTTGGCCTCACCGCCAATCTACAAGGCCATGTGCACATCGGCGACAACCTCGACACCCGTGGCGAGCTCTGGCTCAACGACGGGCGTTATCGCGCCTACGGCCAGCGGCTGACCGTGCGCCGGGCGCGTTTGCTGTTTGCTGGCCCCATTGATCAGCCGTACCTGGACATCGAAGCGATTCGCCAGACCGACGACATCATCGCCGGCATTCGCCTGAGCGGCAGTGCCGAGCAGCCGACCACACAAATCTTCTCCGAACCGGCCATGAGCCAGGAACAGGCGTTGTCCTATCTGGTGCTGGGGCGTCCGTTGGCCAACAGCGGTGAAGACAACAACATGCTCGCCCAGGCGGCGCTCGGGTTGGGCTTGATGGGCAGTTCGGGGGTGACCAGCGGCTTGGCGAAAAACCTCGGGATCCAGGATTTCCAACTCGACACCGAGGGTAGCGGCAACGCCACCAGCGTGGTCGCCAGCGGCAATATCTCGGAGAAACTCAGCCTGCGTTATGGCGTGGGCGTATTCGAGCCGGCCAACACGATTGCCTTGCGCTACAAGCTGAGCAAGAAGGTCTACCTCGAAGCCGCGGGCGGCGTGGCCAGTTCGCTCGACATCTTCTACAAGCGGGATTTCTAGGTCCCGTCCTCTCCGAAACCGAGTCGCTCCCTTCGCGAGCAAGCCCGCTCCCACATTTAATTTGTGCACGTCGCAGATCAAATGTGGGAGCGGGCTTGCTCGCGAAGGCGGCAGTGCAGCCACCAAAAAATCCATAGCCATTTATCCGCAAAATACCAAGCACCCTAACTATTACGTTGACATTCGCTGCCTAGGCAGTAACATCTCGTCATACATTCACTGCCTAGGCAGCTAATTGGTGGCTCGATGAAACACTTCACCCCAGACGGATTCCACAATTGCCATCTCGGCCTCTTGCTCGGGCGCGCCGCGCTGCTCAAGGACCGGATCATCGACACCCATATGGAACCCCACGGCATCACCGCCGCGCAGTTCAAGGTGCTGATCATCATGGCCCAGTTCGGCGTCGATACCCCGGCCGAGCTGTGCCGGCACCTGTCCCTGGACAGCGGTTCGATGACGCGCATGCTCGATCGCCTGGAACAGAAAGGTTTCCTCGCCCGCCAACGTTCCGAGGCGGATCGCCGTCAGGTGCGGCTGGTGCTGACTGAAGAAGGGCAGAAGCTCGCTGATCGCCTGCCGCACATCGGCGCTGACGCCATGAATGAACTGGCAGGCGCTATCAGCCCGGAAGAGCTGGCAACCCTGGAACAGATCCTGAAGAAAATCTTGGTGGCAGCCGGTGACTCGATCACCTTGCTGCGGGTAGGTGACAAATGAGCAGCAAAACCCTGCGTACCGGCCTGAGTGCGGTGCTGTTGGCCATGAGCCTGGCCGGTTGCGCCAGTTACAGCGGCTTGAACACCGAAGGCGTCAGCTTGGAAGCGAAAAACCTCAAGGCCGGGCAATCCCTCAGCGGCGTGACCCTGTCGCCAGCGGCCTGGCCGAAAAGCGATTGGTGGAAAAGCCTTGGCGACCCGCAACTCGACGGTCTGATCCGCGAAGCCCTGCACGACAGCCCCGACATGCAAATTGCCGACGCCCGCGCCCATCAGGCCAGCGCCGCCGCGTATGCCGCCGATGCCGCTCGGATGCCGACCCTCGATGCCAGCGCCGGTGTCAGCCGTTCGCGCCTGGCCAAAGATCAAGACCCGAGAGGCGAGGGCGATGCGTACTCCACCGTGCGTAACATCGGCGCCAGTTTCAATTACAACTTCGACCTCTGGGGCGGTCAGCGTGACGCCTGGGAAGCCGCGTTGGGCCAGGCCCGCGCCGCCGAAGTCGATCAGCAGGCCGCGCAGTTGACCTTGTCCGCCGACGTCGCCCGCGCCTACAGCGATCTGGGGCAGGCGCACATCGTCTACGACCTGGCCAGTGAAGACCTCAAGCGCACCAGGCAAATGCTCGATCTGGGCCAGCGTCGCCTGAGCTCGGGCATCGACAGCCAGTACCAGTTCCAGCAAACCGAAAGCCTCGAAGCCACCTCCGAAGCCAGCCTGATCGACGCCGAAAAGCGCCTGCAAAGCGCGAAAATCGCTTTGGCCGTGTTGCTCGGCAAAGGCCCGGATCGCGGTAACGAAATTGCCCGACCGAAAATCCTCCAGGCCAGCGCCGTCGCGTTGCCGTCGGTGCTGCCGGCGGAGTTGCTCGGTCGTCGTCCAGACCTGGTGGCCGCGCGCTGGCGGGTCGAGGCGGCGAGCAAGAACATCGACGCCGGCAAAACCCATTTCTATCCCAACCTCAACCTGAGCGCCGCCGCGGGTGCCGAGTCGTTGCTGGGCGATGCGATGTTCGGTTCGGCGAGTCGTTTCTTCAATGTTGCGCCGACGATCTCGGTGCCGATTTTCGACGGCGGCCGCCTGCGTGCCGACCTCGATTCCCGCGATGCCGATTACGACCTCGCGGTGGCGCAGTACAACAAAAGCCTGGTGAAAGCCTTGGGCGATGTCAGCGACACCATTAACCAGTTGCGCGATATCGGCCGGCAGATCGGCGCGCAGCAACACGCCACCGACATTGCCCAGGATTCTTACAACACCGTGGTCCAGCGCTACGGTTCCGGCATCGGCAACTACCTGGACGTGCTCAGCATCGAGCAGCAATTGCTCCAGGCCCAGCGTCAGCTGGCCAACCTGAATGCCGAGCAGATCGACCTGTCGATCCAACTGATGCAGGCGCTGGGCGGCGGCTTCCAGGGCGAAACCCTGGCCGCCGCCAAGACAACCCCAGCCACGCTGACCCACTAATTCAAGGTAACTGTCATGGCCACTGCCGAAACAACCTCTCCCTCAATTAGTAATGCGGCTGACAACACACCCGACACCAGCAATCCGCGCAAACGCAAAGTGATGCTGGTGGTCCTCGCCATCGTGGTGATCCTCGCCGGTATCGGCGTCTGGGGTTATCACGAATTCTACGGTCGCTGGAACGAAAGCACCGACGACGCCTATGTGAACGGCAACGTGGTGGAAATCACCCCGCTGGTCACCGGCACCGTCGTCAGCATCGGTGCCGACGATGGCGACCTGGTTCACGAAGGCCAGGTGCTGATCAACTTCGACCCGAACGACGCCGAAATCGGTCTGCAAAATGCCCAGGCCCAACTGGCGCGCACCGTGCGCCAGGTGCGCGGGTTGTACAGCAACGTCGACGGCATGAAAGCCCAGGTCAACGCCCAGCAGGCTGAAGTGCAAAAGGCTCAGGACAACTTCAATCGGCGGAAGAATCTGGCTGCCGGCGGGGCGATTTCCCAGGAAGAACTGTCCCACGCTCGCGACGACCTGACCTCGGCGCAAAACGCCCTGGCCAATGCCAAACAACAACTCAAGACCACCAGCGCGCTGGTCGATGACACCGTGGTGTCGTCGCATCCGGACGTGATGGCCGCCGCCGCGCAACTGCGTCAGGCGTACCTGAACAACTCGCGCAGCACCTTGATCGCGCCGGTCACCGGTTACGTCGCCAAGCGTTCGGTGCAACTGGGCCAACGGGTCCAGCCGGGTACCGCGCTGATGGCCGTGATTCCTCTGGATCAGCTGTGGATCGACGCCAATTTCAAGGAAACCCAGCTGCGCGACATGCGCATCGGCCAACCGGTGGACATCGAGGCCGACCTGTACGGCAGCAGCGTGAAGTACAGCGGCACCATCGACAGCCTCGGCGCCGGTACCGGCAGCGCGTTTGCCCTGTTGCCGGCGCAAAACGCCACCGGTAACTGGATCAAGATCGTCCAGCGCGTGCCGGTGCGGATTCACATCAACCCCGAAGAACTGGCCAAGCACCCGCTGCGGGTCGGCCTGTCGACGCAGGTCGATGTGAACCTGCGCGACCAGAGCGGCCCGGTGTTGGCGCAACAGCCGCCGCAAAAGGCTTCGTTCAGCACCAACGTCTACGACCGTCAGTTGGCCGAAGCCGACGCGATGATCACTCAGTTGATTCACGACAACAGCGCCGTGGTCAGCAAGACCGCGCAACGCTGATCAGTCATCACACCGACCCTGTGGAAGCTCGCTCCCACAAGGTCAGCTGCGTCGGTAACCGGCGCGGCACCCATCAGGTTTCAAAGGATTCGCGATGAGCAATAACGCGTCTTTCACGCCGCCCAGCCTGCTGCTCAGCACCATTGGCCTGTCGCTGGCGACCTTCATGCAAGTGCTCGACACCACCATTGCCAACGTGGCGCTGCCGACGATTTCCGGCAACCTGGGTGTGAGTTCGGAGCAGGGCACGTGGGTGATCACTTCGTTCGCCGTGAGTAACGCCATCGCGCTGCCGCTGACCGGTTGGCTCAGCCGGCGTTTCGGTGAGGTGAAGCTGTTTTTGTGGGCGACCATCCTGTTCGTGATTGCCTCGTTTCTCTGCGGTATCTCGACCTCGATGCCCGAGCTGATCGGCTTCCGAGTGCTGCAAGGCCTGGTGGCCGGTCCGCTGTACCCCATGACCCAAACGCTGCTGATCGCGGTTTATCCACCGGCCAGGCGCGGCATGGCGCTGGCGTTGCTGGCGATGGTCACGGTGGTGGCGCCGATTGCCGGGCCGATTCTCGGTGGCTGGATCACCGACAGTTACAGTTGGCCGTGGATCTTCTTTATCAACGTGCCGATCGGGATATTCGCGGTGATGGTGGTGCGTTCGCAGCTCAAGGCGCGCCCGGTGGTGACCAGTTACCAGCCGATGGATTACGTCGGACTGATCACGCTGATCATTGGCGTCGGCGCGTTGCAGGTGATCCTCGACAAAGGCAATGACCTGGATTGGTTCGAGTCGAACTTCATCATCATTGGCGCCGCTATTTCGGTGATTGCGCTGGCGGTGTTCGTGATCTGGGAAATGACCGACAAACACCCGGTGGTCAACCTGCGGTTGTTCGCCTACCGAAACTTCCGGATCGGCACCATCGTGTTGGTGTTGGGTTACGCCGGGTTCTTCGGCATCAACCTGATCCTGCCGCAATGGCTGCAAACCCAGATGGGCTACACAGCGACGTGGGCCGGGTTGGCGGTGGCACCGATCGGGATTCTGCCGGTATTGATGTCGCCGTTTGTCGGCAAATACGCGCACAAATTCGACCTGCGGCTGCTGGCCGGCCTGGCGTTCCTGGCGATTGGCTTGAGTTGCTTCATGCGTGCCGGGTTTACCAACGAAGTGGACTTCCAGCACATCGCCCTGGTGCAGCTGTTTATGGGGATTGGTGTGGCGCTGTTCTTCATGCCGACCTTGAGCATTCTGATGTCGGACTTGCCACCGAGCCAGATCGCCGACGGCGCGGGCCTGGCCACGTTCCTGCGGACCTTGGGCGGCAGTTTTGCGGCGTCGCTGACCACCTGGATCTGGATTCGCCGGGCGGACCAGCATCATGCGTATTTGAGTGAAAGCATCACCACCTATGAGCCGGCGACCCGGGATGCGCTGAACAGCCTGGGCGGGGCGGGCAATCCGGCGTATGCGCAGCTGGATCATGTACTGACCAGCCAGGCGTACATGCTCTCCACCGTGGATTACTTCACGTTGCTGGGGTGGGCGTTCATGGGGCTTATCGTGATCGTCTGGCTGGCGAAACCGCCGTTCGCGGCGAAGGCTGGGCCTGCAGCCAGCGGTCATTGATCCAACCACAGTCCCTGTGGGAGCGGGCTTGCCCGCGATGACGGTGGATCAGTCAACACCGTTGTTGAATGTGAGTCCGCTATCGCGGGCAAGCCCGCTCCCACAGGGTTCTGTGTTTGGCAGGTCAGTCAGTGGGTGCTGCCAACTGTGGCGGCGGGGCGAAGTCAAACGGCGCCAACGCAAACCCTTGCTCATCCACCTGCAACGCCCAGCCCTGGCGATCCCAATCCCCCAACACAATGCGCTTGGCCGCCTGTTCGCCAATCTGCAACTTGTGGATAGCGGGGCGATGGGTGTGGCCATGGATCAAGGTTTTCACGCCATAGGCCTGCATGATCCGTGGCACTTCGTCCGGGGTGACATCGACGATGTCATTGGCCTTCATCCGCGTCTGGGTACGGCTTTCGCTGCGCAGTTTGCGCGCCAGTTTCTGCCGGGCGCCCAAGGGCAAATGCCGCAGGATGAACAGGGTGATGGGGTTTCGCAGGTAACGACGCAGCTTCATATAGCCAATGTCGCGGGTACACAGGCTGTCGCCGTGCATCAAAAGCACCGGCTCGCCGTTGAACTGCACGACACTCGGGTCCTTCAGCAAGGTACAACCGGCCTGTTTGCAAAAGGCCTTGCCGAGCATGAAGTCGCGATTGCCGTGCATCAGAAAAATCGCCGTGCCGCTGTCGCTGAGTTCGCGCAGGGCCTGGCAGATGGAGCGCTGGAACGGCGTCATGGCATCGTCGCCAATCCACGCCTCAAAAAAATCGCCGAGGATGTACAACGCACTCGCCGAACGGGCGCGTCCGGCGAGCAAATCCAGAAACGCCCGGGTAATGTCCGGGCGCTCCTCTTCCAGATGTAAGTCTGAAATCAGCAGTATCACTCAATGATCTCGGCTTTCTCGATGATCACGTCTTCTGCTGGCACGTCCTGGTGGCCGGACTTCATGGTGGTGGAAACACCTTTGATCTTGTCGACTACTTCTTCGCCTGCAACCACTTTGGCGAATACCGCGTAGCCCCAGCCCTGAGTGGTCTTGGCGCTGTGGTTGAGGAAGCTGTTGTCAGCTACGTTGATGAAGAACTGGGCGGACGCCGAATGCGGCTCCATGGTGCGCGCCATGGCCACGCTGTACTTCACGTTCGGTAGGCCGTTGTCGGCTTCGTTCTGGATGCTTGGGCGCTTGTCTTTCTTTTCTTTCATGCCTGGCTCGAAACCGCCGCCCTGGATCATGAAGTTACCGATGACGCGGTGGAAAACCGTGTTTTCGTAGTGACCGGCTTTAACGTATTCGATGAAGTTGGCCACGGTGAGCGGGGCTTTTTCAGCGTTCAGTTCCAGGGCGATGTCGCCATGGTTGGTGGTCAGTTTGACTTGGGTCATGATCGGTACTCTATTCTAGGAATTCGTGGGTTTCGGGGCATTACAACCCCCAACCGGTCTGGCCAGCAACAGCCAAGGTGCGCAGTTTAGCGCGACAGACGGGAATTTCGAGGCTGTTTTTCATGAGCATCCGATTAAATGCAGCCGTTTTCGGGCCTGCTCTGTCAGCGACTTGACGGCATCGGCTATGATAGGCCCCTTTGTTTTGTCAGGCCCGTCTCCGGCCGCGCACTTGTACGTCCAAGGATCCTATGAGCAAGCCCACTGTCGAACCTACCTCGAATTCCAAGACCGGCCCTGCCGTGCCGGTCAATTTCCTGCGCCCGATCATCCAGGCGGACCTGGACTCGGGTAAGCACACGCAGATCGTCACCCGTTTCCCGCCTGAGCCCAACGGCTACCTGCACATCGGTCACGCCAAGTCGATTTGCGTGAACTTCGGCCTGGCCCAGGAATTCGGCGGCGTCACGCACCTGCGTTTCGACGACACCAACCCGGCCAAGGAAGACCAGGAATACATCGACGCGATCGAAAGCGACATCAAATGGCTGGGCTTCGAATGGTCCGGCGAAGTGCGCTACGCCTCGCAGTATTTCGACCAGTTGCACGACTGGGCCGTGGAGCTGATCAAGGCCGGCAAGGCCTACGTCGACGACCTGAGCCCGGAGCAGGCCAAGGAATACCGCGGCACCCTGACCGAGCCGGGCAAGAACAGCCCGTTCCGTGACCGTTCCGTGGAAGAAAACCTCGACTGGTTCGCCCGCATGAAGGCTGGCGAATTCCAGGACGGCGCACGCGTGCTGCGGGCCAAGATCGACATGGCCTCGCCGAACATGAACCTGCGCGACCCGATCATGTATCGCATCCGTCACGCGCATCACCACCAGACCGGTGACAAGTGGTGCATCTACCCGAACTACGACTTCACCCACGGTCAGTCGGACGCCATCGAAGGCATCACCCACTCGATCTGCACCCTGGAATTCGAAAGCCACCGTCCGCTGTACGACTGGTTCCTCGATGCCTTGCCAGTGCCGGCGCACCCGCGTCAGTACGAATTCAGCCGCCTGAACCTGAACTACACCATCACCAGCAAGCGCAAGCTCAAGCAACTGGTCGATGAAAAGCACGTGTTCGGCTGGGACGACCCGCGCATGTCCACGTTGTCGGGCTTCCGTCGCCGTGGCTACACCCCGGCGTCGATCCGTAACTTCTGCGAGATGGTCGGCACCAACCGCTCCGACGGCGTGGTCGACTACGGCATGCTCGAGTTCAGCATCCGTCAGGACCTGGACCAGAACGCTCCGCGCGCCATGTGCGTGCTGCGTCCGTTGAAGGTGGTGATCACCAACTACCCGCAAGACCAGGTCGAAAACCTCGAACTGCCGCGTCATCCGCAGAAAGAAGAACTCGGCGTGCGCAAGCTGCCGTTCGCCCGTGAAATCTACATCGACCGCGATGACTTCATGGAAGAGCCACCAAAAGGCTACAAGCGCCTGGAACCGAATGGCGAAGTGCGTCTGCGCGGCAGCTACGTGATTCGTGCCGACGAAGCAATCAAGGACGCCGATGGCAACATCATCGAACTGCGTTGCTCCTACGATCCGGAAACCCTGGGCAAGAACCCTGAAGGCCGCAAGGTCAAAGGTGTGGTGCATTGGGTGCCGGCGGCTGCCAGTATCGAGTGCGAAGTGCGTCTGTACGATCGCCTGTTCCGTTCGGCCAACCCTGAGAAGGCTGAAGACAGCGCCAGTTTCCTGGACAACATCAACCCTGACTCGCTGCAAGTTCTCACAGGTTGTCGTGCCGAGCCTTCGCTGGGCGACGCACAGCCGGAAGACCGTTTCCAGTTCGAGCGCGAAGGTTACTTCTGCGCTGATATCAAGGACTCGAAACCGGGCGCTCCGGTGTTCAACCGTACCGTGACCTTGCGTGATTCGTGGGGCCAGTGATTCAAGGAACAACATAAAGTGCTAACGATCTACAACACGCTCACCAAGAGCAAAGAAGTGTTCAAGCCGCTGGATGGCAACAAGGTGCGCATGTATGTCTGCGGGATGACCGTGTACGACTACTGCCACCTCGGCCACGGCCGCAGCATGGTCGCGTTCGACCTGGTGACCCGCTGGTTGCGGTTCAGCGGCTACGACCTGACCTACGTGCGCAACATCACCGACATCGACGACAAGATCATCAATCGCGCCCGTGAAAACGGCGAGTCGTTCGAAGCGCTGACCGAGCGCATGATCGCGGCGATGCACGAAGATGAAGCGCGCCTGAACATCAAGAAGCCGGACATGGAGCCACGCGCCACCGGCCACATCGCCGGCATGCACGCGATGATCCAGACCCTGATCGACAAGGGCTACGCCTACGCACCGGGCAATGGCGACGTGTACTACCGCGTCGCCAAGTTCATGGGCTACGGCAAACTGTCGCGCAAGAAGATCGAAGACCTGCGCATCGGCGCGCGGATCGAAGTCGACGAGTCGAAACAGGACCCGCTGGACTTCGTGCTGTGGAAAGCCGCCAAGCCGGGCGAGCCGAGCTGGGAGTCGCCGTGGGGCGACGGGCGTCCGGGCTGGCACATCGAGTGCTCGGTGATGTCGACCTGCTGCCTCGGTGAAACCTTCGACATTCATGGCGGCGGCAGCGACCTCGAGTTTCCGCACCATGAAAACGAAATCGCCCAGAGTGAAGCGGCCACCGGCAAGACCTACGCCAACGCGTGGATGCATTGCGGCATGATTCGCATCAATGGCGAGAAGATGTCCAAGTCCTTGAACAACTTCTTCACCATTCGCGACGTGCTGGAAAAGTACCACCCGGAAGTCGTGCGTTACCTGCTGGTGTCGAGCCACTACCGCAGCGCGATCAACTATTCGGAAGACAACCTCAAGGACGCCAAAGGCGCACTCGAGCGTTTCTACCATGCGTTGAAAGGCCTGCCGAACGTGGCGCCGGCTGGCGGCGAAGCGTTCGTCGAGCGTTTCACCCAGGTGATGAACGACGACTTCGGCACGCCGGAAGCCTGCGCGGTGCTGTTCGAGATGGTGCGCGAGATCAACCGTCTGCGCGAGAGCGATCTCGATGCGGCGGCCGGTTTGGCGGCGCGCTTGAAGGAACTGGCCAGTGTGCTGGGTGTGTTGCAGCTTGAGGCGGATGACTTCCTGCAAGCCGGCGCTGAAGGGCGGGTTGATGCGGCTGAGGTGGATGCGCTGATTGCGGCGCGTCTGGCGGCTCGTGCAGGTAAAGACTGGGCCGAATCCGACCGCATCCGCGACCAGCTCACCGCCATGGGCGTGGTACTGGAAGACGGCAAGGGCGGCACGACCTGGCGTTTGGCTGACTGATCGCTGGATCCGTTGTAAAACAAAACCCGCCTTGTGCGGGTTTTTGTTTTTTGGGGCAGGCGTGAGTGTGGCGGTGTCCCGACTGACGCCATCGCGGGCAAGCCCGCTCCCACAGTGGTCTGGGGTGTATTCCGATTTTGAGTACGGCATAAATCCCTGTGGGAGCGGGCTTGCCCGCGATGGTCTTAAGCCGGGCACGTCGCTACGGTTCACTCGTTACTCAGCCTGGCGCAACCGCTTGTAAAGGGTATTGCGACTAACTCCCAACCGCCGGGCCAGGTGCGAGATATTCCCCCCAGCCGCCTGCAACAACCGATTCAAATCCTCGGCATCATTCAAATCCACCGCCAGCGCTTCCGGGGTCTCAACCGGCTCCATCTCCAGATCGACAAAAAAATCATCCGGCAAATGCTCGGGCCGCACGGGTTGTTCCTCGGCCATGGCCAGCGCCACTTGCATCACGCTGCTGACCTGGCGCAAATTCCCCGGCCACGGATGACGGCTGAACAACGCCATCACCTCATGGCTCAATCCGGCCCACTGCGACGGCTCGCGGTGCTGTTCCCACAGCCGCTTGAACAGCGCCTGCTTGTCTGAGCGTTCCCGTAGCGGCGGCAATTCCAGGGTCAGGCCGCCGATGCGGTAGTACAAATCCTCGCGGAAGCGCCCCAGTTGCACCTGTTCACGCAACGAACGGTTAGTCGCCGAGATGATGCGGATGTCCACCGGGAACAGCTCGCTGCTGCCCACCGGTTGCACGCAACGTTCCTGCAACACGCGCAGCAGTCGGGCCTGGGTCGGCAGCGGCATATCACCGATTTCATCGAGGAACAGCGTACCTTTGTCGGCCTTGCGGATCAGCCCGATGCTGCCTTTCTGATTGGCGCCGGTGAACGCGCCTTTCTCGTAGCCAAACAGCTCGGACTCCACCAGTTCCGCGGGGATCGCTGCACAGTTGACGGCAATGAACGGTTGTTTGCTGCGGGAACTGGCCTGGTGCAACGCTTTGACGAAGACTTCCTTGCCGACGCCGGTTTCGCCGTGGATCAGCAGCGGAATGTCTTTCTCCAGCAAGCGCTCGGCCTGACGCACGGCTTTTTCCACGCGACTGTCACCGAAATGCAGGGTGTTGAGGCTGATCGCCGCCGGTGCCGCCGGTTCGGCGCTCTTGGGTTCAGAAAACACCCGCGCTTGAATCGGCACCTGCTTCGGCCGCTTCAACAGGCATTGAAAACGATTGCGCCCGGAGGCTTGCAGGGCGAAGGGCAGGCCGTCGGGCTGATTCAGCAGTTCCAGCAAGGACACCTTGAACAGGCTCTCGACGCTGACTCGCGACAGGCTGATGCCCAGTAAATTATCGGCCCGGCGGTTGGCCGACAGCACCTGGCCGGTTTCATCGAAGATCAGCAGGCCGGCCCACTGGCTGTCGAGGTTGTTCAGCCCGGTGTTGAAGGTCAGTTGGAAATGCTGGCCATGGAACAGGTTGAGGATCAGCCGGTTCTCCACGGTCTGACTCATCATCTTGACCATGCCGAGGGTGTGAGACGGCGGCAGGTAGCTGTCGCTGGACACATCCAGCACCGCGATCACCTTGCGTTCGGCATCGAAAATCGGCGCGGCGGAACCGGTCATGAAGCGGTTGGCCTTGAGAAAGTGTTCATCGTGCTCGATGTGCACCGCCTGCTCGCAGGCCAGCGCAGTGCCGATCGCATTGGTGCCGCTGCAACGCTCCATCCAGCTGGCACCGGCGCTGAAACCGCGGGTCAGGCTCGGCTCGATAAAACGTTGGGTGCCCCAGGACGTCAGCACCTGGCCCTGGTTGTCGGCCAGCATGATCAGGCAATTGGAATTGCTCAGGATGTTTTCGTAATACGGCAGGACTTCCTGGTGGGTAGTCTGCACCAGTGAATGCTGGCTCTCCAGCAACTGCGCGATGCCCTCGGCCGGCAACTGGTCGAACGCGGGAGTGCTTTGATGATCAAGGCCAAACGCGCGGCAACGGGACCAGGAGTCCTGGATGATGGCGTCGTGGGAGAGCGGCGAGGCAGGTGCGGCCATGGCAGGCAATCTCTGAGCAAAGCTTTTATTGTTTTTGTGGGTTTTGCATCACATTCAAACGCTACATAACGGTAGGAGCCAGGCTTGCCGGCGAAGGCGATTTCAACGACGCCTTCGCCGGCAAGCCTGGCTCCTACAGGGGCGATGTGTGGCTGAAAAGTGTTTATAGAGTGTTGTTCACTATTGTTCATTGTCAATCTTTGAACTGTTCAATTGTTCATTCGAGGTTGTTCATTTCTGTTCAGCAACGAAAGCGGTTTTCCCTGTATTTGCAGGATTTTCCTGCCGGATCAAAGGCTTGCCATTTCTGGCATGAAAGTCGCTCTACTGGTCAGGTCGCTTGACTCCAAATAATAAAAAGGCCGAGCCATGTCATTAACCCTGGAGCACGTCAGCCGCACCGTCGAGGGCCAGACCTGGATCGACGATGCGTGCCTGAGTTTCGAACCCGGATCCTTCAACGTTTTGCTCGGGCGCACGCTGTCCGGCAAAACCAGTCTCATGCGCCTGATGGCCGGCCTGGATAAACCCGACAGCGGCCGCATCCTGATGAACGGCGTCGATGTCACGCAGCGCCCGGTGCGCCTGCGCAACGTGTCGATGGTTTATCAGCAGTTCATCAATTACCCGACCATGACCGTGTTCGAGAACATCGCCTCGCCCTTGCGCCAGGGCGGCGTTTCCAACGAACAGATCCAGAGCAAGGTGCTGGAAACCGCGAAGATGCTGCGCATCGAGAAATTCCTTCAGCGCCATCCCCTCGAACTCTCCGGCGGTCAGCAACAGCGCACGGCCATGGCCCGGGCGTTGGTCAAGGACGCCGAGCTGATCCTGTTCGATGAGCCGCTGGTGAACCTCGATTACAAGCTGCGTGAAGAGTTGCGCCAGGAAATGCGCGAGCTGTTCAAGGCGCGGCACACCATTGCGATTTACGCCACCACCGAACCCAACGAAGCCCTTGCCCTGGGTGGCACCACCACCATTCTTCACGAAGGCCGGGTGATCCAGAGCGGCCGATCCACCGAGGTTTATCACCAGCCACAAACGGTGCTGGCGGCCGAGTTGTTCTCCGAACCGCCGATCAACCTGATGCCCGGACGCATTGCCGGCAACGAAGTGAGTTTCGCCAATTTCGTGCATTTCCCGTTGAACGTGGATCTTCGGCCGGTGGGCGAGGGCGAGTTCCGCTTCGGGGTGCGGCCGAGCCACATCTCGCTGGTGCCCAGCAACGACGACGATCTGGAACTGGCAGTGACCGTCGAGGTGGCCGAGATCAGCGGTTCGGAAACCTTCCTGCATGTGCGCAACGAGCATTTCCTGTTGGTGCTGCACCTGCCGGGCGTCCACGAATACGACGTCGATGCGCCGATTCGCATCTATATCCCGACCCATAAATTGTTTGTGTTCGATAAACAGGGGCGGCTGGTCCAGGCGCCCGGTCGCCGTATCGCGAGGGTTGCCTGATGGCCGAAATTCGTTTGCAACACCTCGCCCACAGTTACACCCGCACGCCGAGCGGCCCTGAGGATTACGCAATTCGCGAGATGGATCACGTCTGGGAGCAGGGCGGTGCCTACGCCTTGCTCGGGCCGTCGGGCTGTGGCAAGTCGACCTTGCTCAACATTATTTCCGGGCTGCTCAGCCCGTCCCAGGGTCAGGTGTTGTTCGACAGCAAAGTGGTCAACGACCTGACTCCGGAAAAGCGCAACATCGCCCAGGTTTTCCAGTTTCCGGTGGTCTACGACACCATGACGGTGTTCGACAACCTGGCCTTCCCGTTGCGTAATCAGGGCATGGCCGAGGCGAAAATTCACAGCAAGGTGCAGGAAATTGCCGAGGTCCTCGACCTCCAGGCGTTGCTGAGCAAGAAGGCCCGCAACCTCACCGCCGACGAAAAGCAGAAAGTCTCCATGGGCCGTGGGCTGGTGCGCGATGACGTCTCGGCGATCCTCTTCGACGAGCCGCTGACGGTGATCGACCCACACCTGAAGTGGAAGCTGCGGCGCAAGCTCAAGCAGATCCACGAGCAGTTCAACATCACCATGGTCTACGTCACCCATGATCAGCTGGAGGCCTCGACCTTCGCCGACAAGATTGCAGTGATGTACGGCGGGCAGATCGTGCAGTTCGGCACGCCGCGAGAGTTGTTCGAGCGGCCGAGCCACACTTTTGTCGGCTATTTCATCGGCAGTCCGGGGATGAACCTGATCGAGGTTCAGCCGCAAGCGGGCGGTGTCGGTTTCGCCTCGACCCATTTGCCGCTGTCCGAGGCGATGCAGAAACGTATCGAAGAGTCCGAGTGGAAAACCCTCAAGGTCGGTATCCGTCCGGAGTTCGTGCATGTGTGGGACGAACCCTTTGATGACGCGATGCAGGCACGGGTGGTCCACGTCGAAGACCTCGGCACCTACAAAATCATGACCCTGAACCTCGATGGCGCACCGCTGAAAGTGCGCCTGGCCGAAGACAAGCCAGTGCCCGAGGGCACTGCGTACATCAGCTTCCCGGGCCAGTGGTTGATGGTCTATGCCGACGACTACCTGCTGGAGGTATAGCCATGAACAAGGTGCAGAACAACAAGGCGTGGTGGTTGGTGTTGCCGGTGTTTTTGCTGGTGGCGTTCAGTGCGGTGATCCCGATGATGACGGTGGTCAACTACTCGGTGCAGGACATCTTCGACCAGTCCAGCCGCTACTTCGTCGGCGCCGACTGGTACAAACAGGTGCTGCTCGATCCACGGCTGCATGACTCGCTGCTGCGGCAATTCATCTACTCCGGCTGCGTGTTGCTGATCGAAATTCCGTTGGGCATCGCCATCGCCCTGACCATGCCGACCAAGGGCCGCTGGTCCTCGCTGGTGCTGATCATTCTGGCGATTCCGCTGCTGATCCCGTGGAACGTGGTGGGCACGATCTGGCAGATCTTCGGGCGGGCCGACATCGGTCTGCTCGGTTCGACCCTCAACGCCATGGGCATCAGCTACAACTATGCGGCGAACACCATGGACGCCTGGGTCACGGTGCTGGTGATGGATGTCTGGCACTGGACTTCATTGGTGGCGTTGTTGTGCTTCTCCGGTCTGCGCGCAATTCCGGACGTGTACTACCAGGCGGCGCGGATTGATCGGGCCTCGGCCTGGGCCGTTTTCCGACACATCCAGTTGCCCAAGCTCAAGAGCGTGCTGTTGATCGCGGTGATGCTGCGGTTCATGGACAGTTTCATGATCTACACCGAACCGTTCGTCCTCACCGGCGGCGGGCCGGGCAATGCCACGACCTTCTTGAGCCAGACCCTGACGCAAATGGCGATCGGGCAGTTTGACCTGGGTCCGGCGGCGGCTTTTTCGCTGGTGTACTTCCTGATCATCCTGTTGGTGTCCTGGCTGTTCTACACCGCCATGACTCACTCTGACGCCAACCGCTGAGGTCTGCCATGAGTAAAAGAAAGCTCATTCCGCTGCTGATCTACATCCTGTTCCTGCTGGTGCCGATCTATTGGCTGCTGAACATGTCCTTCAAGAGCAACACTGAAATCCTCAGTGGCCTGACCCTGTTTCCGCAGGATTTCACCTTCGCCAACTACAAGGTGATCTTCACCGATCCGGCCTGGTACACCGGTTACCTCAACTCGCTGTATTACGTGAGTTTGAACACGGTGATCTCGCTGAGCGTGGCGTTGCCGGCGGCGTATGCGTTCTCGCGCTACCGTTTTCTCGGCGACAAGCACCTGTTCTTCTGGCTGCTGACCAATCGCATGGCACCGCCGGCGGTGTTCCTGTTGCCGTTCTTCCAGTTGTATTCCTCGATCGGGTTGTTCGATACCCACATCGCCGTGGCGTTGGCGCATTGCCTGTTCAACGTGCCGCTGGCGGTGTGGATCCTCGAGGGCTTCATGTCCGGCGTGCCCAAGGAGATCGACGAAACCGCCTACATCGACGGCTACAGTTTTCCCAAGTTCTTCGTGAAGATTTTCGTCCCGTTGATTGGCTCCGGCATCGGTGTCACGGCGTTTTTCTGCTTCATGTTTTCCTGGGTCGAACTGCTGCTGGCGCGCACGCTGACCTCGGTGAACGCCAAGCCGATCGCGGCGGTGATGACCCGTACGGTCTCGGCGTCGGGCATTGACTGGGGCGTGCTGGCGGCGGCGGGGGTGTTGACCATCCTGCCGGGCATGCTGGTGATCTGGTTTGTTCGCAACCACGTGGCCAAGGGCTTTGCCCTGGGCCGGGTCTGAGGAGCTGATAATGGAATGGATGAGTTGGACCGGCCCGACGGCGGCGTTCTTCAGTGTCATTGCCTTGATCCTGGTGGGCATGACGACTTGGGAATTGCGTTCGCCGAGCATTCTTCGACGTGGTTTGTTGCCGATTGCCACCACCCGTGGCGATCGGCTGTTTATCGGTCTTCTCGGCAGCGCCTACCTGCATTTGCTGGTAATCGGCGTCACCGACTGGAGCATCTGGGTAGCGTCCGCGTTGTCCCTGGTGTGGCTGTTGGCTGTGATGCGTTGGGGCTAGTCGAATCGCTCGGCGATGTTGCTCCGAAACCCTAAAAGGAGGTCTTATGTTCGACAAAAATAATAAGCTGCGACATAGCATTTCATTGGCAGCCATGCTGGCACTCAGCGGTTTGAGCGCGTCTGCGTGGGCCGATGCCTACGAAGACGCGGCGAAAAAGTGGATCGGCAGTGAGTTCAAACCGTCCACCCTGACGGCCGATCAGCAGCTCGAGGAATTGAAGTGGTTCATCAAGGCCGCCGAGCCGTTTCGCGGAATGAGCATCAAGGTGGTCTCGGAAACCATCGCGACCCACGAATATGAATCCAAAGTGCTGGCCAAGGCCTTCACCGAGATCACCGGCATCAAACTGACCCACGACCTGCTGCAGGAAGGCGACGTGGTGGAAAAACTGCAGACCCAGATGCAGTCGGACAAGAACATCTATGACGGCTGGGTCAACGACTCGGACCTGATCGGTACGCACTTTCGTTACGGCAAGACCGAATCGATCACCGACCTGATGGCCAACGAAGGCAAGGCCTACACGTCGCCGACCCTCGATATCAAAGATTTCATCGGCATTTCCTTCACCACCGCACCGGACGGCAAGATCTATCAACTGCCCGACCAACAGTTCGCCAACCTTTACTGGTTCCGCGCCGACTGGTTCGAACGAGCGGACCTGAAAGCCAAGTTCAAGGAAAAGTACGGTTATGAGCTGGGCGTCCCCGTGAACTGGTCGGCCTATGAAGACATCGCCAAGTTCTTCAGCGAAGACGTCAAGGAAATCGACGGCAAGCGCGTCTACGGTCACATGGACTATGGCAAGAAAGATCCGTCCCTCGGCTGGCGCTTTACCGATGCCTGGTTCTCCATGGCTGGCGCGGGCGACAAGGGTATTCCCAACGGCTTGCCGGTGGACGAGTGGGGCATCCGTGTCGAGGATTGCCATCCGGTCGGTTCCAGCGTGACCCGTGGTGGCGACACCAACGGCCCGGCGGCGGTCTATGCAACCACCAAGTACGTGGACTGGATGAAAAAATACGCGCCACCGGAAGCGGCGGGCATGACGTTCTCCGAATCCGGGCCGGTGCCGTCCCAGGGCAACATCGCCCAGCAGATTTTCTGGTACACCGCATTTACCGCTGACATGACCAAACCGGGCCTGCCGGTGATGAATGCCGACGGCACGCCGAAATGGCGCATGGCGCCGTCGCCGCGTGGCCCGTATTGGGAGGAGGGCATGAAGCTTGGGTATCAGGACGTGGGTTCGTGGACGTTCATGAAATCCACACCTGAGAAACAGAAACTGGCGGCCTGGCTCTATGCGCAGTTTGTGACGTCGAAAACCGTATCGCTGAAGAAAACCATCGTCGGCCTGACGCCGATTCGCGAGTCGGACATCAACTCGCAAGCGATGACTGACCTTGCACCGAAGCTCGGTGGTTTGGTGGAGTTCTACCGCAGCCCGGCCCGCGTGCAATGGACCCCGACCGGGACCAACGTGCCGGACTATCCGCGTTTGGCGCAACTGTGGTGGAGCCACATCGCCGAAGCCGCCAGCGGCGAGAAAACCCCGCAACAGGCGTTGGATGGCCTGGCCAAGGATCAGGACGCGATCATGACCCGTCTGGAACGTTCGAAGGCGCAAGCCACCTGCGCACCGAAAATGAACCCCGAGCGCGACGCGCAGTACTGGTTGGACCAACCGGGTGCACCGAAGCCGAAATTGGCGAACGAGAAGCCTAAGGGTGAAACCGTGAGCTATGCCGAACTGCTGAAATCGTGGGAGGCGGCGCGTAAGTAAAAGTCTGTAATGTGAAACGCGAACGGCACCGTAAGGTGCCGTTTTCTTTGGCGCCTGATCCATTGCAATCGCGAGCAAGCTCGCTCCCACAGGTTTCAGTGGTGTTTGCAAACCCGATCACTGTGGGAGCCGGGCTTGCCCGCGAGGGGGCCGACCCGGACATTGGAGGTCTGGAGCCTGACACCTCAGTGCGCCACCCCCTCAACCGCAGGAAATCCCAACCTGAACACCGTCATCGCCCCCGGCAAGCTCTTCACCTCGGCCACCCCCTGATGCAGGCTCATGATCGACCGCACAATCGCCAACCCCAGCCCGGTGCTGCCCTGTGAACGCGAGCGGCTGCTGTCGACCCGGTAGAACCGATCAAACAGGTGCGGCAGATGCTGTGCCTCAATCCCCGCGCCAGGGTTGCTGACCAGCAACGAAACCTGGGTCGCGCCCCGCTCAATCAGCAGTGTCACGGTTTTCCCGACCGGGCAGTGGCGCAGCGCGTTGGACAGCAAATTCGATATCGCCCGTTGAATCATCAACCGGTCACCCATCACCCGCGCACTGCCGACCACGTTCAGATGGATCTGCTTGTCCTGCGCCGACAGGGAAAACATCTCGGCGACTTTCCAGGCTTCTTCTTCCAGGGCAACCGACTCGAACGGCGCGAGCGCCGACGGGTGACTGACCTGTGCCAGAAACAGCATGTCCGAGACAATCCGCGCCACGCGCTCCAGCTCTTCAGTGCAGCAAACCAGCACATCCTTGTACTCATCCACGCTGCGTTCGCGGGACAACGTCACCTGTGCCTTGCCCACCAAATTGTTGATCGGCGTACGCAGCTCATGCGCCAAATCATCAGAGAACTGCGACAGCTGCTGCACACCGGCGTCGAGGCGGTGCAGCATGAAGTTGATGCCCTGCGCCAGTTCGCTCAGCTCCTGGGGCATGTTCACCACCGAAAGCCGATGATCCAGATCCTGGGTCGAGACCATCGCCGCCACTTTGCGAAATTCGCGCATCGGCGCCAGACCGCGCTGGACCGCGCCCCAGGCACTCAGTCCGATAAAGATCAGCAACAACGGCAAGGCAATCAGGGTCGAGCGCAGGTAGGCGCTGAGCAAGGCCTCATCGTGGGCGTTGTCCATCGACAACAGCACCGGGACGCGGGTGCCGTCCTTGAGGCTGATCAGCCTGGACGTCGTGAGGAATTTCGCCCCCTTGGCGTCAGTGCTGGTGGTGTAGGCCAACTCGTCGCTGACTGCCCGCACCGCCTTCAATTCAAGTCGCGGATCGGCCATGCCGGTGCCGGATTTGAACAGTGGTGTGCGCAGGTTGCTGTGGTCGTAAATCGTTAGCGTGAGGTTGTCATGCCCCATGACCTGATCAAGCAGGATGTGCGGTTTCGTGCTGATTTCGCCGGTGTCGGTGTACAGCGACAGGCTGTGTTCAACCTGCTCCATCTTCTTTCCCAGACTGTCCCTGGATAACGCGTTCAGCTCATGGGTCAGGGCGAAATACGCCAGGATCGCCAGGAACACCACCAGCAGCGCGCCGAGAATACTGACCGTCAGCCCCAGCCGCATTGACAGGCTGGCCGGCTTCATTCCCGCGACTCCAGCACGTAGCCGACACCGCGCAGGGTGTGGATCAACTTGTTGTCGAACGGGTCATCGATCTTCGCCCGCAAACGCCTGATCGACACTTCGACCACGTTGGTGTCGCAGTCGAAGTTCATGTCCCACACCAGCGAAATGATCTGGGTACGGGTCAACACTTCGCCGGACTGGCGCATCAACAGATGCAGCAGGGCGAACTCCTTGGTGGTCAGGTCGATGCGATGTTCGCCACGAAACGCACGATGACGGCCAGGGTCGAGTTCCAGGTCGGCGACTTTCAGTACCTGCGGCACCGGGATGTTCTCGCTGCGGCGCATCAAAGTGCGCACCCGTGCCAGCAATTCCGGAAACTCGAACGGCTTGAGCAGATAATCGTCGGCGCCCAGATCGAGGCCACGAATCTTGTCAGCCAGGCGACCGCGCGCGGTGACCATCATCACCCGTGTGGAGTGAGTGCGCCGCAGTTGTTCCAGCACGCCCCAGCCGTCCAGTTCCGGCAGATTCACATCCAGAATGATCAGGTCATAAACCTGTTGTTGCGCCAGATGCAATCCATCGGCGCCATTGGCAGCGTGGTCAACGATATAACCACTTTCCGTCAGTCCCTGATGTAAGTATTCGGCAGCTTTAAGCTCGTCCTCGACGACAAGGATTCGCATGATCAATCACCACTTTCATTGAATGGATATTTAATTAAGGTGGCCGGGAAAGTTGTTGTTTTTGTAAGGGCTTCCGGACGGGTTTGAATAACGACTCACTATTTTCCTACAGCATTTTCTCCGTTTGCAGGCGTGCAAGGTAAAGGCTGTAGTGACTACAGAGTCAACCGAGAACTGGGTGTTGAGGCTTTAAAACCGCAGTCTGCGACAGCCTGTCGCAGCAGGCAGGAACAAAAGTCCATCTGCCTCATGAGAGTTGAATTGAGGCAAGTACTGTTCGGCGGATGACGGCACATCATTTGTTTCTATGTATTGCTAGTTAGGTGTTTGCACTTTGCATGCTAGAGCAAAACAACTTGGCGCAACCGTGGATAACGGATTTGTAATGTTTCAGTCACCTTGTCGATAAGTTCAAAACCCTACCGTGGCGGCATCGAAGATTCTTGATTAAAGGAAGTACTCCATTGCCCGGTTTAAGAGAACTGACGGCGCGGTCACGCCTGAAAAAAACTGCGTGGGTGGTCATGGTCAGCGGCGGTTTGTTGCTGGCCGGCGTGCCTCTTGCGAATGCATCGACCCTGACCCTCGATCAGGCCCTGCAAACCGCATTCGCCGGCAACCCGGATCTGGCAGCGGCGCAATGGGAAGTCGGCATCGCCGAAGGTGACCGCCAGCAGGCGGGTCTGATCCCCAACCCCGAAGTGTCTTGGGAAGCCGAGGACACCCGCCGCGATTCGCGCACCACCACAGTGATGCTCAGCCAGCCGATTGAACTGGGCGGCAAGCGCGGCGCGCGGATCGATGTCGCCAGCCGCGCCCAGGACGCCGCCGGGATCGAACTGGAGCGCAAGCGCAATGCCTTGCGCGCCGATGTGATTCAGGCGTTCACCAGCGCCCAGACTGCGCAGCAACGCTTGCAGTTGTCTCGCCAGTCGCTGCAACTGGCCGAGCACGGTTTGCGCGTGGCGCTGGGGCGGATTGAGGCGGGCAAGTCGTCGCCGGTCGAAGGCACACGGGCGCAAGTGCAACGCTCCGAAGTGCGACTGGAACTGAGCCGCGCCGAACGCGATCAGGCCAACGCCTATCAGCAACTGGCGCAGGTCATGGGCGCACCGTTACCGACTTCGACCACCGTGCAGACGGCCACGCAAAGCATGCCCGCCGTGCCGCCGCCGACCCGCTTGTTGGAGCGCCTGAACGAGACCGCCGAGCTGCGGCTGGCCAAGTTGCAGATCGATCAGCGCGAGGCGTCGTTGGGGCTGGAGAAGGCGCAACGGATTCCCGACCTGACCGTAAGCATCGGCAGTCAGTACAGCGAACTGGAGCGTGAGCGGGTCAACGTGGTCGGGCTGTCGATACCGATTCCGCTGTTCAACCGCAATCAGGGCAACGTGCTGGCAGCAGCGCGCCGTACCGATCAGGCGCGGGATCTGCGCAACGCCACCGAGCTGCGCTTGCGCACCGAAGTCCAGACCACCCTTGAGCAATGGCAGACCGCCAACGGCGAAGTCCAGGCGTTCAACCAGACCATCCTGCCCGCCGCACAAAGTGCAGTGGACAGCGCCATGCGCGGCTTCGAAATGGGCAAGTTCGGTTTCCTCGACGTGCTCGACGCCCAGCGCACCCTGATCAGCGCCCGCACCCAATACATCCAGGCTGTTGCCGAGGCGACGGACGCGCGGGTGCGCATCGAACGCATTTTCGGCGACCTCGGCGCACTCACCGTCAGCCCTTGAATTTCACCTTTCAGATCACTGCGCGATGACATGGCGCAGAGGAGTTTCCATGGATAAAAAACTGATCGTTGTCGCGGTGGCGACGTTGGCGCTGGGCATTGGTATGGGCTCGATGTGGGCGGGGAACGGGTCCATCGATGCCCACGCCGATGAAGCGGCGGAGCATGCGGACCACGCCGAAGAAGGCGCTGCAGCCGACGGCGAACATGCCGAAGGCGAAGAGGGGCATCTGACGTTGAGTGTCGAGCAGATCGCGGCGGCGGGCATTCAACTGGCCGAAGCGCGGGCGCAAAGCATCAGCCTCGGTTTGTCGTTCCCGGGCGAAGTGCGCTTCGACGAAGACCGCACTGCCCACGTCGTACCGCGGGTGCCAGGGGTGGTCGAGTCGGTGTCGGTCAATCTCGGGCAGTGGGTGAAGAAGGGCCAGCTGCTGGCGGTGATCGCCAGTCAGCAGATCTCCGATCAGCGCAGCGAACAGGCTGCGGCGCAACGGCGCTTGGCCTTGGCGCGCACCACCTATGAGCGCGAGAAGCAGTTGTGGCAGGACAAGATTTCCGCCGAGCAGGATGTGTTGCAGGCGCGCCAGGCGCTGGAAGAAGCTGAAATCGCTGTGAACAACGCCCGGCAAAAGATCAGCGTGCTCAGTGGCAGCGTGGTTGCCACCGGCGGCAATCGCTATGAACTGCGCGCGCCGTTCGACGGCATGGTGGTGGAAAAGCACCTGACGCCAGGGGAGGTGGTCGACGAAACCACGGCGGCGTTCACGCTCTCGGACTTGTCGCGAGTGTGGGTGACCTTCGGCGTTTCGCCCAAGGATCTGAACAAGGTGCAAGTGGGCAAAGCAGTCACCGTCAGCGCCCCGGAACTCAATGCGCAAGTCGCCGGCACGGTGGCTTACGTCGGCAGTTTGCTCGGCGAACAGACCCGCACCGCCACCGTTCGCGTCACCTTGGAAAACCCTCAAGGTTCGTGGCGTCCCGGGTTGTTCGTCACCGCACTGGTCGCCACCGACAGCCGTCAGGTCAAAGTGGCGGTGCCGGAAGCTGCGATCCAGACCGTCGAGGACAAACCCACGGTGTTCGTGCGCACCGACGACGGCTTCGAGGCGCGGGCCGTGGAGCTGGGCAGTCGTGCAGCGGGGCAGGTGGAAGTCACGCAGGGGCTGGAGGCCGGTGCGCAAGTCGCTGCGGCCGGCAGCTTCGTTCTCAAATCGGAACTGGGCAAGGCCTCGGCCGAGCACTCTCATTGAAGAAGTCGTTGAAGACTCCCACTAAAGACGCCCATCGATTCGCCCCCTCGACGAGAAGGTTCCCATGTTCGAACGCCTGATCCAGTTTGCCATCGAGCAGCGCATCATCGTGCTGCTCGCCGTTCTGCTCATGGCCGGCCTCGGGATCGCCAGTTATCAAAAACTGCCGATCGACGCCGTGCCCGACATCACCAACGTCCAGGTGCAAATCAACACCGGCGCCGCCGGGTTCTCGCCGCTGGAAACCGAACAGCGCATCACCTTCCCGATTGAAACCGCCATGGCCGGTCTGCCGGCGCTGGAGCAGACCCGTTCGCTGTCGCGTTCGGGGTTGTCGCAGGTCACGGTGATTTTCAAGGACGGCACCGACTTGTTCTTCGCCCGGCAATTGGTCAACGAGCGGTTACAGATCGCCAAGGAGCAATTGCCCGAGGGCACCGAAGCGGTGATGGGGCCGATTTCCACCGGCCTCGGCGAGATCTTCCTTTGGACCGTGGAAGCCAGGGACGGCGCGCTCAAGGACGACGGTAGCGCCTACACGCCGACGGATTTGCGGGTGATTCAGGACTGGATCATCAAGCCGCAACTGCGCAACGTCCCTGGTGTGGCCGAGATCAACACCATCGGCGGCTTTGCCAAGGAATACCAGATCGCCCCCGATCCGAAACGGCTAGCAGCCTACAAGTTGACTCTCACTGACCTGATCACAGCGCTGGAGCGCAACAACGCCAACGTCGGCGCCGGGTACATCGAGCGCAGCGGCGAGCAGTTGCTGATTCGTGCACCGGGGCAAGTGGCGAGCACCGAGGACATCGCCAACATCGTCATGGCCAACGTCGATGGCACGCCGATCCGGGTGAAGAACGTCGCCACCGTGGACATTGGCCGCGAACTGCGCAGCGGCGCGGCCACGGAAAGCGGCCGTGAAGTGGTGCTCGGCACCGTGTTCATGCTGATCGGCGAAAACAGCCGTACCGTGTCCCAGGCCGTCGCCAGCAAACTGGAACAGATCAACCGTTCGCTGCCCAAAGGCGTGATCGCGGTGCCGGTGTACGACCGCACGCACCTGGTGGACAAAGCCATTGCCACGGTGAAAAAGAACCTGATCGAAGGCGCGATTCTGGTGATCGCGATTCTGTTCCTGTTCCTCGGCAACATCCGCGCGGCATTGATTACCGCGATGGTGATTCCGCTGTCGATGCTGTTCACCTTCACCGGCATGTACAGCAACAAGGTCAGCGCCAACCTGATGAGCCTGGGCGCACTCGACTTCGGCATCATCGTCGACGGCGCGGTGGTGATCGTCGAAAACACCCTGCGACGGCTGGCCCATGCGCAGCAGCATCACGGGCGTTTGCTGACCCGCTCCGAGCGTTTCCATGAAGTGTTTGCGGCGGCCAAAGAGGCTCGGCGACCGCTTATTTTCGGCCAGTTGATCATCATGGTCGTGTACCTGCCGATCTTCGCCCTGAGCGGCGTCGAAGGGAAAATGTTCCACCCGATGGCGTTCACCGTGGTCATCGCCTTGATCGGCGCCATGCTGCTGTCGGTGACCTTTGTGCCGGCCGCGATTGCGCTGTTCGTCACTGGCAAGGTCAAGGAAGAAGAGGGCATGGTGATGCGCGGTGCGCGCCGGGTGTATGCGCCGGCGCTGGCGTGGGTGATGAGTCATCGGGCAGTGGCGGTGGGCGGGGCGTTGGGCGTGATTGTGCTCAGCGGCGTGCTGACCAGCCGCATGGGCAGCGAGTTCGTGCCGAGCCTCAGCGAGGGCGATTTTGCCCTGCAAGCCTTGCGCGTGCCGGGCACCAGCCTCACGCAATCGGTGGACATGCAGCAGCGTCTGGAAACCCTGATCCTCGGCAAAGTGCCGGAAGTCGAGCGCGTGTTCGCCCGCACCGGCACCGCAGAAATCGCCTCCGACCCGATGCCGCCGAACATCTCCGACAGCTACGTGATGCTCAAGCCAAAAGAGCAATGGCCGGACCCGGGCAAGTCCCGCGAAACCCTGATGGCGGAACTGCAACAGGCCGCCGCGATGTTGCCGGGCAGCAACTATGAACTGTCGCAGCCGATTCAGTTGCGCTTCAACGAACTGATCTCCGGCGTGCGCAGTGACGTCGCGGTCAAGGTGTTCGGTGATGACATGGACGTGCTCAACGCCACCGCGGCGAAGATTGCCGCCGCCATGCAGAAGGTCAATGGCGCCTCTGAGGTCAAAGTCGAACAAACCACCGGCCTGCCGGTGCTGACCATCAACATCGACCGCGACAAGGCGGCGCGTTACGGGCTCAACGTCGGCGATGTGCAGGACACCATTGCCGTCGCGGTGGGTGGGCGTAAGGCCGGCACATTGTATGAAGGCGACCGGCGTTTCGACATGGTGGTGCGGTTGTCCGATGCCATGCGCAAGGACATCGAAGGTCTGTCGGCGCTGTTGATCCCGGTGCCGGCACCGCTCAATGGCGCGGCTGATCAGATTGGTTTTATTGCCTTGAAGGAAGTCGCCAGCCTTGATCTGGTGCTGGGGCCGAATCAAGTCAGCCGCGAAAACGGCAAGCGCCTGGTGATCGTCAGCGCCAACGTGCGCGGGCGCGATATCGGTTCGTTCGTCGAAGAGGCGGGCGAGGTGATCGAGCGAGATGTGCAGGTGCCTGCGGGTTACTGGACAAGTTGGGGCGGGCAGTTCGAGCAACTGCAATCGGCGGCCAAGCGCCTGCAGATCGTGGTGCCGGTGGCGTTGCTCCTGGTGTTCGGGTTGCTGTTCATGATGTTCAACAACCTCAAGGACGGCTTGCTGGTGTTCACCGGGATTCCGTTTGCGTTGACCGGCGGCGTCATGGCGTTGTGGCTGCGGGACATTCCGCTGTCGATCTCGGCAGGCGTGGGCTTCATCGCGCTGTCGGGGGTAGCGGTGCTCAACGGGCTGGTGATGATCGCGTTCATCCGCAACCTGCGGGAGGAGGGGCATTCGCTGTCTGATGCGATCAACGTTGGCGCGCTGACACGTCTGCGCCCGGTGTTGATGACGGCGCTGGTGGCGTCCCTGGGCTTTATTCCGATGGCGCTGGCGACCGGTACTGGCGCGGAAGTGCAGCGACCGTTGGCGACGGTGGTGATTGGCGGGATCCTGTCCTCGACCATCCTGACGCTGCTGATACTGCCTGCGTTGTATCAAATCGCCCATCGCCGGGACGAAGACCAAATCCCGACCAAATAGGTAATCCCCCTGTGGGAGCTAGCCTGCTAGCGATAGCAATCTGTTCGCCAACATCGATGTTGACTGACCCTCCGCCATCGCTAGCAGGCTAGCTCCCACAGTTGGTTATATGCCTGGCTTCGAAAGAGTGCCAGGCACATAACGGATATGTAATTCCCCCGCCACCGTTACGAAAGGTTCGGATTGTTACCTTGATCCCGTCAGCTACTAAACGAGGAATCAAACATGAAATTCGCACAAATCAGTGCCTTTACAGCAGCGTTGGCGATGTCTTCTCTGGCCTTGGCCGAAGGCGGCGGCGATCGGACCTTCGAAAAAATGATGACCGCCAATGACCGCTCCGTAGAGCTGTTCGTCGCCAAGGAACAAGCTCGCGACCCAGTCGTCGTCAATGAAAAGAAAGACGGCAACACCAAAGACTTGTAAGCGCATCGCACTTGAACAAGCCCGTCATCGAGTCCCGATGCCGGGCTTTTTTATGAGCCAGGATTGGAAGGAAATGGATATGAAAGTGCTTAAGTTAATGACGTTCGCCGGCGTGCTGGCGATGTCCCTGAATGTGTTTGCCGAGGGGGGTGGTGACCGGACGTTCGAGCGGGCGCTGAGTGCCAATACCAAAGCCATGGAGCAGTACGCGGCCAGCCAGGGCAAACCGGCGCCGTTGGTCCAGGACTACGAATACGGAATGAAGCTGGACGTGGTGAAAGTGGTGAGCGTTGTGCGCCCGCCAGTTGCCTGTGCCGTAGTCCCCACCGCCATGACCTACGAAGACTCCAAGGGCCAACTTAACACCATCAAATACACCGTGGCGGGGGATTGCCGCAATCGCGGCGGCTGACACCGCCCTGATGGCCAGGACCGGATTCCCCGTAGGTGCTGCCGAACCTTCGGCAGCACCTACGGGTTTTATTCAGGCGCACATAAAAAAGGCGCCCCGAAGGACGCCAAAGATTCACCTCTTACCAAAGGAGCAAGGAGCTTCTAAAGGTGAATTGGTATCAACCGCTCGATCAGAGAATCGCCAACGGGTACTCGACAATCACCCGCACTTCATCCAGATCCGATTCAAACGCCGTGGCGCGAGTCGTGGCCTGGCGCAAACGCAGCGACAGGTCTTTCATCGAACCACTCTGCACCACGTATTTGACTTCGACATCACGCTCCCAGCGCTTCTGGTCGGTCAGTGGATTGCCGTCAGCATCGCGGCGCATGTACACGGCGTTGGCGTTGGAGTAATCGGCGTCGGTGCCTCGGGCGTAACGAGTCATGAACGATAGCCCCGGCACACCGTAAGTGGTCATGTCGAGGTCGTAGCGCACCATCCACGAACGTTCCTTGGGCGAGTTGAAGTCGCTGTACTGGATGGAGTTGTCGAGGAAGATCGAGTCGGATTGACGCAGGTAATCGAAGTCGTCATTGCCGTTGTTGCGCTGGTGCGAAAGAGCAACGGAGTGCGCGCCGAGTTTCACCCCGACCCGGCCGCTCCAGATGTTGTTGTCGAACTTGCCGAGCAGTTGTTTGCCTTCGTCGACAGCCTTGTAGTAGTTCAGGCCGCCAAACAGCGACAGGTCATCCGATAGCGGATAGGTCCAGGCAGTGCCGGCGTAGTACTGATTCCAGGCATCCTTGAGACGGCTGGAGTACAGGCTGAAACTGAGGTTCTTGTTCAGTACATAGTCGCCGCCGCCATAAGCGATCCACGGCGAATTGACCGGGCCGGCATAAAACGTGGCGAAGTTCTCGCGCATGTCGCTGGACACTGGTTGGCTCATCGCATGCAACCGACCGCCCTGAACCGACAGACCCTCGATGCTGGTGTTGACCGCCGTCACACCGCGAAAGCTCTCCGGCAGCAATCGCGAGTCACCTGCCGCCACCACCGGGTTGGCCGGGAACACGTCACCGACCTTGACCACCGTATCGAAGGCTCGCACTTTGGCGGCACCACCAATCTTGGTGTACTCATTCTGCGCCTCGCCATCACTGTTGACTGGCAGCACATCAAACGAACTACGGCCACCGTTGCGCCCGTCACCGGTGTCGAGCTTCAAGCCGATCATCGCAAACGCATCGACACCGACGCCGACGGTGCCTTGGGTAAACCCGGATTCGAACTTGCTGATCACCGCATGGGCCCAGGCTTCGGAATAACCATTGCCGGTGGGGCTGGACTGGCCGTTGCGGTGATCACGGTTGAAGTAGAAGTTACGGTTGAGCACCGTCAGGCTGCTGCCCTCGATAAACCCTTCGGCTTTATCATCTGCCATCACCATGGACGGCCCGGAGCCGACCACCACCGCTAAAGCGGCCATCGACATTTTTGTATTGTTAACCATCAATCACTCCTTGGGTTCGGCAGAACGGGAACGTGCTTCGGCGTGGGTTTTATTGTTCGGCGGAGAAGGCCCGCCGGCATGGTCGCCGGGTGACATCGTTGCAAGCTGCGGATAACGCCAAGGTGATGCGGGAATTACAATTTCGTTATGTGGGGCGAGCCCCAAGTACAGCGAATCCTTGTAGGAGTGAGCCTGCTCGCGATGGCGGAGTGCCAGGCAATGAAGATGTTGATTGTGCCGACGCCATCGCGAGCAGGCTCGCTCCCACATTGGTTTGGGTGAGTCTGATGAATCACATGTGCGCAGATGTGGCTTCTACTTTTCAAAGGTATCTAGCAGACCGTCTGACAGAGGGGCATCGAGGTCATCAAGGTCATCGGGAAGTGTGAGTTTGCCCTTCATGGCGCCGATCCGTTGTACGCGCGTTTTTTTCAAAGTGACTCTGCTTTGGCGTTCTTCGGCTAACGCCTCGAGGCCGTCCATCAACTCTGAAAAAACATCTCGCTTCATGATTCGCGATCTCCACTTGATAGTTGAGCTTCGAATTTAACGACAAATGGCTCCTGTCGAATGTCAGCCATTGCTCACCGCTTTGCAGGCAAACTCCGAAAAAGGGGGAGGGCGTTGAAGATCAAAAGATCGCAGCCTTCGGCAGTTCCTACAGGGCGCACGCCATCCCAATGTAGGAGCTGCCGAAGGCTACGATCTTTTGATCTTGAAATCCCAGATGCAAAAACGGCACCCGAAGGTGCCGTTTCTGTTTTCTACCGAGTGTCGCTTAAGCGATCAACCCGCCAACCCTGCCTGCTGAACCAGGATCAGCAACGGCTGCGGATACAGCCCGAGGAAGAAGGCCAGTGCAGCGATGGCCAGCAGCATCACGCCGCCTGCACGTTGTTCCCAGTGCAGTTGCGCATCGTGGCGACGCAGGTTCGGTTCGATCAGGTACAGGGTGACCATGACGCGCAGGTAGTAGAAGACGCCGATGGCGCTGCCCAGTACCAGGGAACCGACCAGCCACCATTGGTGCGATTCGACACCGGTGGCGATGATGTAGAACTTGCCGATAAAGCCCGCGGTCAGCGGGATGCCGGCCAGGGACAGCATCATCACGGTCAGTACGGCGGTCAGGTACGGACGGCGCCAGAACAGGCCGCGGTATTCGTACAGGGCATCGGCGTCACGGCCGTTGTACGGCGAGGACATCAGGGTGATTACGCCGAACGCGCCGAGGCTGGTGATCACGTAGGTGACCAGGTACACGCCGATGGCTTCCACGGCCAGGCCTTTGCTCGCCACCAGGGCGATCAGCAGGTAGCCGAAGTGAGCGATGGACGAGTAACCCAGCAGACGCTTGAGGTTGCTTTGGGTCAGTGCCAGCAGGTTACCGAACAGGATCGACGCGATGGCGATGATGGTCAGTACGTTGCTCAGGACACCGCTGCTTGCCGCTGGCGAGATCTGGAACAGACGCACCATCACCGCAAATACCGCGACTTTCGAGGCGGTGGCCAGGAACGCCGCCACCGGTGCCGGAGCCCCTTCGTAAACGTCCGGGGTCCAGAGGTGGAACGGTACCAGCGACAGTTTGAACGCCAGGCCGATCATCATCATGCCCAGGCCCAGTTGGGCCAGCGAGCTCGGCAGGCCGGTGGCCGCCAGCGCCTGGCCGATACCGACGAAGCTCAGGCTGCCGGAGTCGGCGTAGAGCAGGGCCATGCCGAACAACAGGAACGCGGAACCGGCGGCCGACAGCACCATGTACTTGATACCGGCTTCCAGCGAACGTTTGTTGAAGAAGGCGTAAGCCACCAGACCGTAGACCGGCACCGACAGCAGTTCCAGACCGACGAACAAGCCGGCCAGGTGCTGCGCGCTGACCAGAACCAGGCCACCGGCGGCGGCCATCAGGATCAGCAGGTACAGTTCTTCACGGTTGCCCGGGTAACCCGAACCGCCATCGCCGAGGTAGGCGTGGGCGAGGGTCACACAAGCGAGGGTGGCGACCAGGATCAGCGCCATGTACAGACACGCGAAGCTATCGATCTGCAGCAGCGGGGTCACGGCCAGAGGCGCGACCTTCAAGGCTGGCAGGATCGACAGCAACGCCAGGTTCAGGCCCGCCACGGAAATCAGGAAGGTCTGCGAGTGGTTGCGGCGCCAGGCGATCGCCAGCATCACCACGATGATCGTGGCGCTGGTGATCAACAACGGCGCAAGCGCGATAAAGTGTTGAGTCGTGAATTCCATAGCGCTCTTACCGGGCCGAAGCGAGTTGAGTGAAGGCGGTGCCGAGCCACTGCTGCACGCCATGCATCGTCGCGGCAGAGGTGTCGAGGAACGGCTGCGGGTAGACGCCGATGTAAATCAGCAGCGCCGCCAGACCGACCACCATGATCAGTTCGCGACCGTCCATGCCATGCATCACCGCGTCCGATTTCGACGGGCCGAAGTAGGCACGGTGGATCATGATCAGCGAGTAGACCGAACCGAACACCAGGCCCGACGTGGCGATCACGGTCATCCATGGCGCAGCGGCGAATGTGCCGATCAGGATCAGGAACTCACCGACGAAGTTACCGGTACCCGGCAAGCCCAGCGACGCGGCCGCGAAGAACAGGCTGATGGCCGGCAGGTAAGCGATCTTCGACCACAGGCCACCCATTTCACGCATGTCGCGGGTGTGGGTGCGCTCGTACAGCTGACCGCTGAGGATAAAGAGTGCCGCGGCCGACAGACCGTGCGCCAGCATCTGCATCACCGCGCCCTGCAGCGCCAGTTGGCTGCCGGAGTAGATGCCGATCAACACGAAACCCATGTGGGAAACGGAGGAGTAGGCGATCAGACGCTTGATGTCGGTTTGTGCGAACGCCAGGAACGCGCCGTAGAAGATCCCGATCAGACCCAGGGTCATGGCGATCGGCGCAAACTCGGCCGAGGCATTCGGGAACAGCGGCAAGGCGAAACGCAGCAGACCGTAAGCCGCTGTCTTCAACAAGATACCGGCCAGGTCGACCGAACCCGCCGTCGGCGCCTGGGCGTGAGCGTCAGGCAACCAGGAGTGGAACGGTACGACCGGCAGTTTCACCGCGAACGCGATGAAGAAGCCGAGCATCAGGATGTACTCGGTGGTGAGCGACATCTTGGTTTTCAACAGGTCGGCGTAGTTGAAGGTAATCACGCCAGTGTCGTTGAAGTTGACCAGGACCAGACCGAGGATCGCCACCAACATGATCAGGCCGGAAGCCTGAGTGAAGATGAAGAACTTGGTCGCCGCGTAGATCCGGGTTTTCTTGCCGTCCGAAGAACTGTGACCCCAGAGCGCGATGAGGAAGTACATCGGCACCAGCATCATTTCCCAGAAGAAGAAGAACATGAACAGGTCGAGGGCGAGGAACACGCCGACTACACCGCCCAGGATCCACATCAGGTTCAGGTGGAAGAAGCCAACGTGACGCTGGATCTCTTTCCACGAGCAGAGTACCGAGAGGATACCCAGCAGACCGGTCAGCAGGATCATCAACAGCGACAGGCCGTCGAGGGCCAGGTGCACGCTGATGCCGAAGCGCTGGATCCAGATGTGCTTGAACTCAAGCACCCAGGTCGGATCCGCGCCAGGCGCCGGAGCAAATGAATAATCACCGTGGGCCCACAGCCAGAGGCCGAGTGCGAGTTCCAGGGTCATGGTCAACAGCGCAATCCAGCGGGGGAGGGTAGCGCCGAAGCGCTCACCCATCCAGCACAGCAGGCCGCCGATGAAGGGGATCAGGATTAGCCAAGGCAGAATCATGACGGGCTCAATTCCTTTCGCAAGTTCGCAAGGTTCATATTCAGACCGCTACCAGCACAATGGCGCCGATGACCAGCACGGAGCCGGCTGCCATCGAGGCCGCGTACCAACGCAGTTGACCGGTTTCGGTACGGCTCAGGGCGGTGTGGCCGCCCTTGGCCATACGCGGGATCAGACCGATGGTCTGGTCGAGCGGGTCTTTGCGCAGTGCGTGGCTGATCGCAAGGTATGGCTTGACGAACAGTTTGTCGTAGATCCAGTCGAAGCCCCAGGCAGCGAACCACCAGGCCGAAAGGAAGCGGCCGATGCCGCTGTTGGCGATTGCAGTGACGAAACGCCGCTTGCCGAGGAACAGCAGCGCGGACAGCAGGATACCGGCCAGGGCAATGGCGCCCGAAGCGATTTCCAGACTGTGCTTGGCGTCGCCGCCGGCATGGCCGACGCTTTGCGGCAGCACGCCGTGCAGCGGCGGAACGATCATCGCTCCGACGAACGTCGACAGAACGATCAGCACCGACAGTGGCAGCCAGTGGGCGATGCCGTGACCGGCGTGCGCTTCGGTCTTCAATTCACCGTGGAACGCGATGAAGATCAGGCGGAAGGTGTACAGCGACGTCATGAACGCACCGACCAGACCTGCATAGAGCAGACCGTTGTTGCCGCTGGCGAACGCTTCCCAGAGGATTTCGTCCTTGGAGTAGAAGCCCGCAGTCACCAGTGGCAACGCCGCCAGAGCCGCGCCGCCGACGATGAAGCTGGCGTAGGCCAGTGGCAGTTTTTTCCAAAGGCCGCCCATCTTGAAGATGTTCTGCTCGTGGTGGCAGGCAACGATCACCGAACCGGACGCAAGGAACAACAGCGCCTTGAAGAAGGCGTGGGTCATCAGGTGGAAGATCGCGCCATCCCAGGCACCCACGCCCAGCGCCAGGAACATGTAGCCGATCTGGCTCATGGTCGAGTAGGCGAGGATACGTTTGATATCGGTCTGAACCAGGGCTGCGAAGCCCGCCAGAACCAGGGTCACGCCGCCGACGATGCCCACCAGGTGCAGGATGTCCGGCGCCAGGGTGAACAGGCCGTGAGTACGGGCGATCAGGTAGACACCGGCGGTCACCATGGTCGCGGCGTGGATCAGTGCCGAAACCGGGGTAGGACCGGCCATCGCATCCGCCAGCCAGGTTTGCAGCGGCAGTTGCGCGGATTTACCGACAGCGCCGCCCAGCAGCATCAGGGTGGCCATGACCATCCAGAAGTCGCCGCTCTGGAATTTCTGCGGTGCCAGCACCAGCAGTTCCTGGATGTTCAGCGTGCCCAACTGTGCGAACAGGATGAACAGGCCGATGGCCATGAACACGTCGCCGATACGGGTGACGATAAAGGCCTTGAGTGCCGCGTTACCGTTGTTGCGGTTGCTGTAGTAGAAACCGATCAACAGGTACGAGCACAGGCCCACGCCTTCCCAACCGAAGTACAGGAACAACAGGTTATCGCCCAGCACCAGAAACAGCATGCTGGCGATAAACAGGTTGGTGTAGGCGAAGAAGCGCGAGTAGCCGGCTTCACCGCGCATGTACCAGGACGCGAACAGGTGGATCAGGAAGCCGACGCCAACCACCACGCCGAGCATGGTCACGGACAGACCATCCAGGTACAGCGCGAAGTTCGGCGTAAAGCCTTCCACCGCCATCCACTGCCACAACACCTGGGTGTAGTGACCGCCTTCAGGCGGCGCAACGTTGAACTGCCAGATCACATAAGCAGTCACGATGGCCGACAAGCCAATGGAGCCGACGCCGATCAGCGCCGAAAGGTTTTCCGAAAAGCGGCCGCGTGAGAACGACAGCAGCAGGAAACCGATGAGAGGGAATACGAAAGTCAGATAGAGAAGATTCATCCGCGCATCTCGCTGGCAGCGTCGATATCGAGAGTGTGGAAGCGGCGATACAGCTGCAACAGAATCGCCAGGCCAATACTGGCCTCGGCGGCTGCCAGGCTGATCACCAGGATGAACATGATCTGTCCATCCGGCTGCGCCCAGCGGCTACCGGCGACGATGAAGGCCAGTGCGGAGGCATTCATCATGACCTCAAGGCTCATCAGCACGAAGAGAATGTTGCGGCGGACCATCAGGCCGACCAGACCGAGGCAGAACAGGATGCCGGCGACCGCCAGACCATGCTCCATAGGGATAGCAGGCATCGTCATTGCTCCTTGGCTTCGTTGCGGCCCAAGTGGAAGGCCGTGACGGCTGCGGCGAGCAGCAGCATCGAGGCGAGTTCGACCACCAGCAGGTAAGGACCGAACAGGCTGATGCCCACGGCCTTGGCGTCTACGGTGGTGTGGCCGATGGCCTGACCGCTGTCATGGCTGAACAGCACGTACAGCAGTTCAGCCAGGAGCAGGGCGCCGAGAATCACCGGGCCGAGCCAGATGCCGGGCTTGAGCCAGACGCGCTCTTGCTGAACCGAGGCCGGGCCGAGGTTCAGCATCATCACCACGAACACGAACAGCACCATGATGGCGCCAGCGTAGGCGATCACTTCCAGCACACCGGCGAACGGTGCGCCGAGGGCGAAGAACGTCATCGCCACGGCGATCAGCGAAATGATCAGGTAGAGCAGGGCGTGCACGGGGTTGGTGTTGGTGATCACGCGAAGCGTGGACACCACCGCGATACCCGATGCGAAATAGAAAGCGAATTCCATCTTTCTTCCTTAAGGCAGCAAGCTCTTCACGTTGATCGGCTGGGCTTCGTTCTGCGCGGAGCCTTTCGGCTTCCCGGCAATCGCCATACCTGCAACACGATAGAAGTTGTAATCAGGGTTTTTGCCGGGGCCGGAGATCAGCAGATCTTCTTTCTCGTACACCAGGTCCTGACGTTTGAACTCGGCCATCTCGAAATCCGGTGTCAGCTGGATCGCGGTGGTCGGGCAGGCTTCCTCGCAGAGGCCGCAGAAAATGCAGCGCGAGAAGTTGATGCGGAAGAAGTCCGGGTACCAGCGACCGTCTTCGGTTTCAGCTTTCTGCAGCGAAATGCAACCGACCGGGCACGCCACGGCGCACAGGTTGCAGGCTACACAACGCTCTTCGCCGTCGGGGTCGCGGGTCAGGACGATACGTCCACGGTAGCGCGGCGGCAGGTACACGGCTTCTTCCGGGTACTGCAGCGTGTCGCGCTTGCGGAAGGCGTGGCCGAAGATCATCACCAGGCTGCGAAGCTGGGTGAAGAAGCCAAGCACGATGTCAATTATGTACTTCATGATTCTCTATCCTCACTGAGCCGCGACGGCGGGCGTGTTGAGCAACACGATCGCAGCGGTCACCAGCATGTTGACGAGGGTCAGCGGCAGGCAGAACTTCCAGCTGAAATCCATCACTTGGTCATACCGTGGGCGCGGAATCGAGGCGCGCAGCAGGATGAAGATCATGATGAAGAACGCGGTTTTCAGCGCGAACCAGATGAACGGGATCTGCGGCAGAATGCCGAACGGACCGTGCCAGCCACCGAAGAACAAGGTCACCAGCAGCGCCGAAATCAACACGATGCCGATGTACTCGCCGACGAAGAACATGCCCCATTTCATGCCGGCGTATTCAATGTGGTAACCGTCGGCCAGTTCCTGCTCCGCTTCCGGCTGGTCGAACGGGTGACGGTGAGTCACGGCGACGCCAGCGATGAAGAAGGTCAGGAAGCCGAAGATCTGCGGAATGATGAACCACAGGTTCTGCGCTTGATATTCGACGATGTCGCGCATGTTGAACGAACCGACCTGGATCACGATGCCCATCAACGACAGGCCCATGAACACTTCGTACGACACGGTCTGTGCCGAGGCCCGCAAGCTGCCCAGCAGGGCGAACTTGTTGTTACTCGACCAACCGGCGAACAACACCGCGTAAACCGACAGACCGGCCATGGCGAAGAAGAACAGGATGCCGATGTTGATATCCGCCACGCCCCAGGTCGGGGTGATCGGGATGATCGCGAAGGCAATCAGCAAGGCGCTCATGGCCACGACCGGTGCCAGGGTGAAGATCATCTTGTCGGCGAACGGCGGGGTCCAGTCTTCCTTGAAGAACATCTTGATCATGTCGGCCGCGATCTGGAACGCGCCGAACGGGCCGACGCGGTTCGGACCGTAACGGTCCTGCCAGAGGGCGAGCAAACGACGCTCGACCCAGCTGAGCAGCGCGCCGCACACCACCACGGCGAGCAGAATCACGATGGCCTGGATGACCGCGATGATCACGTCGATCACTTCAGGAGTGAACCAAGTCATAGCGCTGCCTCCTGCAGACCATCAACGGTTTTGCCAAAGATCGCAGGCGGAATGCCGGCGATGCCCGCAGGCAAAGCGACCAGACCAGCACCCAGCTCTTCGTTGATGCGCAGCGGCAGACGCAGGGTCTGGCCAGCCACGTTCAAACTCAGCAGGGCACCGTCATTGACACCCAGGCGGTCGGCTTCGGATTTGGCCAGTGACACGTAGGCGGCCGGGATGCGTTCCTGAACCGGTGCGGCTTTGGAAGAGTTTTCTTCGCTGCCGAACAGGTGGAAGAACGGCACAACCTGCCAGGTGCCCTGGGCCGGGTTGAAGGCGCGCGGAACACTGGCGAACCAGTTCAGCGAGTCACCGGTGCTTTCGATCAGGCGGGTGCCCGGGTCGCCAGCGCGGATGTGACCACCGACTTCGTCCTGGAACTTGTTCCAGGCTTGCGGCGAGTTCCAGCCCGGAGACCAGGCGAATGGCACTTGCTGACGCGGTTCGACCGAGCCCGAGTAACCTTCCATGGAGAACGAGAACGCGGTGTCGTTGTCCTGGGACGTACGCGGTTCGTGCACGCTGATGTCAGCGCGCATGGCGGTGCGACCAGAGTAACGCAGCGGCTCGCGAGCCAGTTTCAGGCCTTTGATACGGAACGCGGCGGACGGCGCGGCATCGACGATGCGCGCCAGTTGCGGCGTGCTGGCCGCCACGGCAGCGGTGACGTGGTCCAGTTGGGTCCAGTCGATCGGCTGGTTCAGCAGGGTGGCGCGCAGGGCATGCAGCCAGCGCCAGCCTTCGTGAACCAGGATGCTCGCATCAAGGTAAGTCGGGTCGAAGACCTGGAAGAAGCGCTGGGCACGACCTTCCTGGCTGACCAGCGTACCGTCGCCTTCAGCGAAGCTGGCGGCTGGCAGAACCAGGTGCGCGCGATCGCTGGTGGCGGTTTTCTGATGGTCCGCGACGATCACTACTTTCGCGGCGGTCAGTGCGGCATCGACCTTCGCTTTGTCGGTGCGGGTGTACAGATCGTTTTCCAGCACGACGATGGCGTCGGCCTTGCCATCGATCACCGCTTGCAACGCGTCGTCGACCGAATTGCCGCCGAGCATGGCCAGGCCGAGGCTGTTGGCCTCTGGCACGATCAGGCTGATGGAACCGTTCTTCTCGCGCAGCTTCAGGGCCTTGGCGATGTTCGCCGCGGCTTCGATCAGCGCCTTGGAACCCAACGAGGTACCGGCAATGATCAACGGACGCTTGGCGGCGAGCAGGGCGTCGGCAATGCGCTTGGCCAGGTCCAGCGCTTCAGTGTCCAGGCCTTCAACGGCCGGCGCGCTGGCGTCGAGGGCGTGAGCCACGGCGAAACCGATGCGGGCCAGGTCGTCTGGCGCGGCGTGTACGCATTCTTCAGCGATGTCGTCGAGCTTGGTTTCAGCCAGGCTGGCGATGAACAGCGGGTTCAGCTCGTGCTGACCAATGTTCTTCACGGCGGCGTCGAGCCAAGGCTGAACGCGCATGGCGTCGGCCATGTCTTCGGCCTTGCCCTTGACCGATTGACGCAGGGACAGGGCCATGCGTGCAGCGGTCTGGGTCAGGTCTTCACCAAGGACGAAGATCGCGTCGTGGTCTTCGATGTCGCGCATGTTCGGGATCGGCAGCGGGCTGTCTTTCAACACCTGCATGACCAGGCGAATGCGTTCCAGCTCGGCGGCTTCGATACCGGAGTAGAAGTGCTCGGCGCCGACCAGTTCGCGCAACGCGTAGTTGCTTTCGAGGCTGGCACGTGGCGAACCGATACCGACGATGTTGCGACCGCGCAGCAGGTCGGCGGCTTTATCCAGTGCTTCGTCGAGGGTCAGCTTGGCGCCGTTGGCCAGTTTTGGCTGGCGCGGGCGGTCCTCGCGGTTGACGTAGCCATAGCCGAAACGGCCACGGTCGCACAGGAAGTACTGGTTGACCGAACCGTTGAAGCGGTTTTCGATCCGACGCAGTTCACCGTAGCGTTCACCCGGTGAGATGTTGCAACCGCTGGAGCAGCCATGGCAGATGCTCGGCGAGAACTGCATGTCCCACTTGCGGTTGTAGCGCTCGGAGTGCGTCTTGTCGGTGAACACACCGGTCGGGCAGACCTCGGTGAGGTTGCCGGAGAACTCGCTTTCCAGGGTGCCGTCTTCAACGCGACCGAAGTACACGTTGTCGTGGGCGCCGAACACACCGAGGTCGGTGCCGCCAGCGTAATCCTTATAGAAGCGCACGCAGCGGTAGCAAGCGATGCAGCGGTTCATTTCGTGGGAAATGAACGGGCCCAGTTGCTGGTTCTGGTGGGTGCGCTTGGTGAAGCGATAACGGCGCTCGTTGTGGCCGGTCATCACGGTCATGTCTTGCAGGTGGCAGTGACCACCTTCCTCACAGACCGGGCAGTCGTGAGGGTGGTTGGTCATCAGCCATTCAACGACGCTGGCGCGAAACACTTTCGCTTCTTCGTCGTCGATGGAGATCCAGCTGCCGTCGGTGGCGGGCGTCATGCACGACATGACGATCCGACCACGCTTGTCGTTCTCGTCGGTGTACTGCTTGACCGCGCACTGGCGGCAAGCGCCAACGCTGCCGAGGGCTGGGTGCCAGCAGAAATAAGGGATATCGAGGCCTAGCGACAGACATGCCTGTAACAGGTTGTCTGCCCCATCGACTTCGAGCTCTTTGCCGTCTACGTGGATAGTGGCCATGGTTCAAAGTTCTTCGTTGGCCCGGTGTCAGCGGGCGTGGCTAATGGAATCTTGTTATTCGCGTGAATCAACACAGCCGTTCAAGGCGTCATCACACGAGAAGGCGAAGGGCACGGACCCTTCGCCTTTTTAAGCGTTTACGCGCCGACTACGATCGGCCTAGCCAGAGGCGGGACGACGGCGCTGGTAGGCGCAATGCCGGCTTCGAACTCATGGCGGAAGTATTTGATTGCGCTGCCCAACGGCTCCACGGCGCCCGGTGCGTGAGCACAGAAGGTCTTGCCAGGGCCGAGGAAACCGACCAGACCCAGTAGGGTCTCGATATCGCCGGCTTGCCCTTCACCGTTCTCGATTGCGCGCAGAAGCTTGACGCTCCACGGCAAACCGTCACGGCATGGGGTGCAGAAGCCGCAGGATTCGCGGGAGAAGAACTCTTCCATGTTGCGCAGCAAGGAAACCATGTTGACGCTGTCGTCCACCGCCATGGCCAGGCCGGTACCCATACGGGTGCCCACTTTGGCGATGCCGCCGGCGTACATTTGTGCGTCCAGGTGTTCCGGCAACAGGAAACCGGTACCGGCGCCGCCTGGCTGCCAGCACTTGAGCTTGAAGCCGTCACGCATGCCGCCGGCGTAGTCTTCGAACAGCTCGCGACCGGTGACGCCGAATGGCAACTCCCACAGGCCCGGGTTCTTGACCTTGCCGGAGAAGCCCATGAGCTTGGTGCCCATATCCTCACTGCCGACCCGGGCCAACGATTTGTACCAGTCCACGCCGTCGGCAATGATCGCCGGCACGTTGCACAGGGTTTCAACGTTGTTCACGCAGGTCGGCTTGCCCCACACGCCAACGGCGGCAGGGAAGGGCGGCTTGGAGCGCGGGTTGGCGCGGCGGCCTTCGAGGGAGTTGATCAGTGCGGTTTCTTCACCGCAGATATAACGCCCGGCGCCGGTGTGGACGAACAGCTCGAAATCGAAGCCGCTGCCCAGGATGTTTTTACCCAGCAGACCGGCTGCCTTGGCTTCTTCCACGGCACGGTTGAGGTGCTTGGCGGCGGTGGTGTATTCGCCACGCAGGAAGATGTAGCCACGGTAGGTTTTCAGCGCGCGAGCACTGATCAGCATGCCTTCGATCAGCAGATGGGGCAGTTGCTCCATCAGCATGCGGTCTTTCCAGGTGTTCGGCTCCATTTCATCCGCGTTGCACAGCAGGTAGCGGATGTTGATGGATTCGTCTTTGGGCATCAGGCCCCACTTGACGCCCGTGGGGAAGCCTGCACCGCCGCGACCTTTCAGGCCGGCGTCTTTCACGGTCTGGACGATGTCGTCCTGAGCCATGTCGGCGAAGGCTTTGCGCGCCGCGGCGTAACCGTTCTTGGCCTGGTACTCGTCGAGCCAGACAGCTTCGCCGTCGTCACGCAGACGCCAGGTGAGCGGGTGAGTCTCGGCCGACCGCTTGATGCGGTTGGCAGGACCGAAGGAAGTCAGGGTCATACGTAGCCCTCGAGCAATTTGGCAACGCCGGCAGGCTGCACATCACCGAACGTGTCGTCGTCGATCATCAACGCCGGCGCCTTGTCACAGTTGCCGAGGCAGCAGACCGGCAGCAGGGTGAAACGACCGTCGGCGGTGGTCTGACCCAGGCCGATGCCCAGATTGCTCTGGATTTCGCTGACAACCGATTCGTGGCCGCCGATGTAGCAGACCATGCTGTCGCAGACGCGAATGATGTGGCGGCCGACCGGCTGACGGAAGATCTGGCTATAGAACGTCGCCACCCCTTCAACGTCGCTGGCCGGAATGCCGAGGATCTCGCCGATGGCGTAGAGCGCGCCGTCAGGCACCCAGCCACGTTCCTTCTGGACGATCTTCAGGGCTTCGATCGACGCCGCGCGCGGGTCTTCGTAGTGATGCAGCTCGTGCTCGATGGCCGAGCGCTCGGTTTCGCTCAGGGCGAAACGGTCTGTCTGGATAAGCGTGCTATTCATGCTTAGCGGTCCACGTCGGCCATAACGAAATCGATACTACCCAGGTACGCGATCAAGTCCGCGACCATGCTGCCTTTGATCACCGAAGGGATCTGCTGCAAGTGCGGGAAGCTTGGGGTACGAATCCGGGTGCGGTAGCTCATGGTGCCGCCATCGCTCGTCAGGTAATAACTGTTGATGCCCTTGGTCGCTTCAATCATCTGGAAGGATTCGTTGGCCGGCATGACCGGGCCCCACGAAACTTGCAGGAAGTGCGTGATCAGGGTCTCGATGTGCTGCAGCGTGCGCTCTTTCGGCGGCGGCGTAGTCAGCGGGTGATCCGCCTTGTACGGGCCTTCCGGCATGTTGCGCATGCACTGCTCGATGATCTTGATGCTCTGGCGCATTTCTTCGACGCGCACGATGCAACGGTCGTAGGCATCGCCATTGGCTGCCAGCGGTACTTCGAATTCGAAGTTCTCGTAACCGGAGTACGGGCGAGCCTTGCGCAGGTCGAAGTCGCAACCGGTCGAACGCAAGCCTGCACCGGTGACGCCCCATTCAAAGGCTTCTTTGGTGTTGTAGGCAGCGACGCCGATGGTCCGGCCTTTGAGGATGCTGTTGTCCAGTGCGGCTTTCTGGTATTCGTCCAGACGCTTTGGCATCCACTCGACGAAGTCTTTCACCAGTTTTTCCCAGCCGCGCGGCAGGTCGTGGGCGACACCACCAATGCGGTACCAGGCCGGGTGCAGACGGAAACCGGTAATGGCCTCGATCACCGTGTACGCCTTCTGGCGGTCGGTGAAGGTGAAGAACACCGGCGTCATGGCGCCGACGTCCTGGATGTAGGTCCCGAGGAACAGCAGGTGGCTGGTGATCCGGAAGAACTCGGCCATCATGATGCGGATGACGTCGACCTTCTCGGGCACCTTGATGCCGGCCAGCTTCTCGACCGAGAGCACGTACGGCAGGTTGTTCATCACGCCGCCGAGGTAGTCGATACGGTCGGTGTACGGGATGAAACTGTGCCAGGACTGACGCTCGGCCATCTTCTCGGCACCACGGTGGTGGTAGCCAACGTCCGGCACGCAGTCGACGATCTCTTCACCGTCCAGCTGCAGGATGATGCGGAACGCACCGTGCGCGGAAGGGTGGTTCGGGCCGAGGTTGAGGAACATGTAGTCCTCGTTCGCCCCGGAGCGCTTCATGCCCCAGTCTTCAGGCTTGAAGCGCGCGGCTTCTTCCTCAAGCTGTTGCTTGGCCAGGGTCAGGGTGAACGGGTCGAACTCGGTGGCGCGGGCCGGGAAGTCCTTGCGCAGCGGGTGACCTTCCCAGGTCGGCGGCATCATGATGCGGGTCAGGTGCGGGTGACCGGCAAAGTTGATGCCGTACATGTCCCACACTTCACGCTCGTACCAGTTGGCGTTCGGCCAGATGCCGGTCACGGTCGGTACGCTGAGGTCGCTCTCGGACAAGGCGACCTTGATCATGACGTCACTATTACGTTCGATCGACATCAAGTGATAGAACACAGTGAAGTCGGCGCCGCTTGGCAGCCCTTGACGCTTGGTGCGCAGACGCTCGTCCACGCCGTGCAGGTCATAGAGCATGACGTACGGCTTGGGCAGGTTGCGCAGGAAGGTCAGGACTTCGACGAGTTTGGCGCGGGCAACCCAAAGCACCGGCATGCCGGTGCGGGTAGGCTGGGCGGTGAACGCCTCGGGGCCAAAACGGTTGTTCAGTTCGACGACCACATCCTGGTCGTCTGCCTTATAAGGCGGGATGTACAGAGCACTGCCTGTAGTCATGGTTATTTATCGCTTTCGGTCAACGTAAAGAATGAAGCCAGTGTCTCGTTCTATAAAAGAAGCAGGTCTGGATCAGACTTCGTCGGGGCTGCGCAGGTTGGTGACTGCGATTCGCTGTTCGCGGCGCTTTTCCTTTTCGGAAGGCATCTCGGCGCGGTACACGCCTTGATCACCAACGACCCAGGAAAGCGGACGACGCTCCTGTCCAATCGACTCCTGCAACAGCATCAAGCCTTGCAGAAAAGCTTCAGGACGGGGCGGGCAGCCAGGCACGTAGACGTCCACGGGCAGGAACTTGTCCACCCCTTGAACGACGGAGTAGATGTCGTACATGCCACCGGAGTTGGCGCACGAACCCATGGAGATCACCCATTTAGGTTCGAGCATTTGCTCATAGAGACGCTGAATGATCGGCGCCATCTTGATGAAGCAGGTACCAGCGATAACCATGAAATCCGCCTGGCGCGGCGATGCCCGGATAACCTCGGCGCCAAAGCGCGCGATGTCGTGGGGCGCCGTGAAGGCGGTGGTCATTTCCACGTAGCAGCACGAAAGACCGAAGTTATACGGCCACAGGGAGTTCTTGCGCCCCCAGTTGATCGTGCCGTTAAGCACGTCTTCGAGCTTGCCCATGAAGATGTTTTTGTGAACTTGATCTTCTAACGGATCGGAAACGGTTTCCCGTTCGCCAATCGGATACTGCTCGTTAGGAGCATCGGGGTCGATCCTGGTGAGATTGTATTGCATTGCCAAAGCCTCATTGTTTCAGCTTCGCTTGCCGCTTACGACGAGCTTCCGGAGCCCAGTCAAGGGCGCCCACTCGGAATAGGTAGACAAGGCCTGCCAACAGAATTGCTATGAAAACGAGAGCTTCGACGAATCCGGTCCAGCCGCTTTCGCGGACGGACACAGACCAGGCAAAGAGAAAAAGGGCTTCGATATCGAAGATCACGAAGAGCATCGCGACCAGATAGAATTTGGCTGAGAGCCGCAAGCGGGCGCCACCTGTAGGTAGCATGCCGGACTCGAACGGTTCGTTTTTGCTGCGGCCCCAGGCTTTTGACCCGAGGAGGCTGGAGACGCCGAGCATGAAGGCGCATAGGCCGACGACGCCCAGAAGGAAAATGGCAAAGCCCCAGTTGTGGGCCATGAGTCCTGTCGCTTCGGGCATGCTGGTAATCCTTAACAGAGAGCAAAGGTCTCTGAGCTTGAAAAGAAACAAAGCAGTGACGATATGTCGCAGCAATCAATCCCGCTGATTTTATGGCACAACACGGTGCAAGTAAAATTCCTATAGCGAAATTATTTACAGGAATAAGGACATAGCGCACCTCCAAAGCCCCGCAGCCCATGCGATGCGGGCATTAGCAGGGTTTTCATCAATTATGTTTTGTAGGGAATGTAACGAACATAGTTGTCGCTAAATGATAATCAATATTGTTTGAGTCGGTTTTTAAACTGTTTAGTGAGTGAGTGGCCGGGAAGTTGTCTTATATGCGCGTTACTGCGAGCAGCGGACGGGGCCTTTTTACCTTGGTTTCCGAGCGAGAAACTGCTCTGGAACAATGTTTTTCCCTGAATCACCATCGCCCGTTGTGGGAGCCGGCTTGCCCGCGATGGCGGTGTGTCAGCCAACCATGCGCTTGATGATCCACCGTAATCGCGGGCAAGCCCGCTCCCACAGGGTTCGGCGGTGATTGTAAATCTCAGGCAAAAACGCCCCGAACCAGGTCGGGGCGTCAGATGTGCGGCGTTGCGGTTGGCTTTCGGTCCGCAACGGCCAGTTGTTTAGGCCAAGCAGATCAGAGGCGACAGGTACGACCTTGCTATGCCTCGTGCCAATAGGAAAAAAACATAAAGTCTGCTGCGACTTTAAGGTTCTCTAAATACAGCTGTGCCCCCCATCAATTACCAGATCAGCACCGGTCATCCATGATGACTCATCGGATGCCAGGAGGATGGCAGCGCCCGTCATATCCGAGGGAATTCCGGCGCGCTGCATTGGAATCTCTTTTTTTCTGTTCTGCCATAGCTCTGGAGCTTCCCGCCACTGGTTGGCGTTGCCGTTGGTGGCGGTCAGTCCAGGTGAAAGGGTGTTGACCCTGATGCCATAGGGAGCCAGTTCCAAGGCACAGCTTCGTGTAAGCATCGACAGTGCTGCCTTGCTGGCTTGATACGCTGACATTCGGCTGACTGCCTTGAAGGCGCTGACCGATGAAATGTTAATGATGCTGCCGCCCTGTTTGCGTGCTATGCAATCTTTTGCAAAGCGTTGAGTTGTAAAGAAGGGGAAGCGGAGGTTGACTGCAAGGGTGCGTTCGTACTCATCGCCGCTCAGCTCCAGAAATGGAGTGCGGGTTATGAATGCGGGATTATTGACAAGTATATCTATCGGTCCGATGTCTGCGTGCGCTTTCTCGAAGAGCGCATTTACGCTACAGCTTTCGGCATCCATAAGCATGAAACTGGCCCGCTGTTCAAGACGCTCGGCTATTTCAATAACTGCACGCGCGCCGGCTTCATCAGTGCGTGCGGTAATGAAAACGTCGGCCCCCTGCGCAATGAAAGCTTCGGCTATTGCTCTTCCAATGCCTGCCGATGCGCCTGTTATTAGAGCTCGCTTACCTTTTAATCTTTCTTCCATGAAGGAACCTCCGTTTGGTGGTTGGGTGCAAATAGTTCAAGTGGGCGTAACGTTTGAATATAGAGAGGGATCTGCATTTTGCTGGCGTGAGATATAACAAAACTATCTTGGTTTGTTAAATGATTATTCAGAGCGGCATTGGGTGTGATTTCTCATCAGGATTGCACTTGCGTAAATATCTATCTGTTGAAGCTCTGTTAATATTTCGGTTTGGTTTTGGCGAAAATTCCTACGGAACTTTCATTCGTAAATTACAGACTTTTCTGAGTTGTCGGAAAGAAATGAATGTGTAAGGCTAATGGGGCTGGCATGAAGTGGCTGGTGTATTGAATTTTACTGTTGTACTGGCTCTTCATGTGTCATCGGTCATAGAGAGGTCGTGTATGTCAGAGCAAAAAAATAAATATATCAACACTGCCAGATCCGTCGAAATGGGTAATCCCTCCTGGGGGCTTGCACAAGAGTCGGGGCTTACCGATTTGAGTATCGAGCATACTCGACAGGGGCGCATGCAAGACCAGAACGGTCATGAATTCATGAATATGTGCTCTTGTTCATATTTGGGGCTTGAGGTCGATGAACGTCTGGCGCGACGTGCTGCAGATTATGTGCTGAGTTGCGGTACCGTGAATTTGCCCACTTCGCGTATCCGAATAAGGTTGAAAGAGCTCGATGAGCTTGAAGACGCCTTATCTGCCCATTTCAATTGTCGAGCATTCACAGCGACTTCCTGCAGCGCGGGCATCGTCGCGTCTCTTCCCCTGCTGGCAGCCGGCATGTTTACTGATGGCCAGCGCCCCTTTTTGATCTTTGATAAACATGCCCATTTTGCACTGAACCAGGTCAAGGCCATCTGCGGTGATGAAACGCAGGTTGTCACTTGCAATCACAATGATGTCGATTTCATCGAGGATATGTGCAAGCGTCATCCTTCGGTCGCGTATGTTGCTGACGGTGCTTACAGTATGGGGGGAAGTGCGCCTATTGAGCGGCTGTTGGCTTTGCAGGACAAGTTTTGGCTGTTTCTCTACTTCGATGACTCTCATTCATTGAGTGCCTATGGCGAGCGGGGTGAGGGTTATATTCGTACTTTCCTGCCCGAGCTCAATCCGCGGACCCTTTTGGTTTATTCATTGGCCAAGGCATTTGGCGCCAATGGAGGCGGTATATTCATGTCGGAGAAGGCCAACTATCAGAAGATTTTCCGTCGTTTTGGCGGGCCAATGTCCTATTCGCAATATGTGAATCCCGCCGCTATAGGCGCTGCCATGGCTTCCCTGGATATTCACAAGACCAGTGAGCTTGGCGTTTTGCAGCAGAAGCTTAGTGCCAATATTCGCCTGTTCGACAGCTTGTTTGCGACGGAGCACGCGGGGTCGGGTCTACCGATTCGGGTTATCCCATTAGACAGTCCGGATATGGCGATTTCTGTTTCGGAGGGTGTCTTCAAACGCGGGTATTACACCTCGGCAGTATTCTTTCCCATCGTGGCCAGGAACAAATCCGGTTTGCGCGTGATGATGCGTGCAGACATGTCCCAAGAAGATGTCCGGGGCTTCTGCTCCGCTGTCCAGGCAGCGGTCAAAGAGGCTCGTCTGAACCTGAAACCTGTTCAGCGTTGAGAGGTTGCGATGTCCAATCCCACACCAAGAAGTTTGCTGTATTGCTCCGCCTTGCACCCTGAGCAATACGCCAAGAGTGCTCTGACGGATGTCATGGTGATTGATCTGGAGGACGGTGTTCCGCTCTCTGGGAAAGCTGAAGCCCGGTTGTGTGTCGAACAGTTCTATCGTTCCCGTGTTACGCAGCGTACAGCACTGCGTATCAATCCTCTGCGGGACAATCAAGGGTTGCTCGATCTGCTGCTGGTGCAATCACTTGACCAGCGGCCCGAGTTCGTTGTCCTGGCAATGACCGAAGCGGCGGCGGAGATAGAGGTGGTGCGCGCCAATTTAAGTCGTGATGGAGAAAGTCCGAAAATACTGGTCACCGTCGAAACACCGGCCTGTCTGCGGGATATTTACGCCATTGCATCCAGTGCCGATGGACTGATCTTTGGTTCCGCCGACTATGCGGCCAGCCTGGGGGTGCAGATCGGTGGCTGGAGCAACATCCTGCATGCCCGTGGGAGCATCGTCGCGGCCGCAAGCGCCGCGGGTATTCCCGCGTTCGACACCGCTTACTTCAATCTCGACGACGAGGCGGGGCTGCTGAAGGAATGCCAGGACACCCGGGAGTTGGGATTCAGTGGCAAGACCTCCATTCACCCAAGGCAGATTCCCATCATCAATGATGTGTTCACTCCTTCCATCGTTGAGTACGAACATGCTTTGGCAGTTGTGCAGGCTGCGGAGAACAGTGGTGAAAAAATCACCCGGTTGAAAAACCTCATGGTGGGACCGCCGTTTGTGAAGCAAGCCAGGAAACTTATCCAGCGCGCCCAGGAACTGGGCCTTTGAGGAGAAGGTTATGGAACCGATGATTTCGGCCCATGTACGGATCGGTGCAAATCGCTACCGGGAGTCTTATGGCTTGCACTACGAAGAGTTTGTGGTGGGGGATGTGTTCGAGCACCGCCCCGGCCGAACTGTGACTGAGCTGGACAACATCTGGCAGTCACTGGTGAACATGAACAACCATCCTGCACATATCGACGTTGCTTATGCCCAGCGCACCGAATTCGGGAAATTGCTGGTCAACAGTTCGGTGACCTTGTCGATTATCAGCGGCATGACGGTAGCGACAATGAGTGCCCGGGCGATCGCAAACCTGGGCTGGGACGAAATTCGTCTGCCAAATCCGGTTTATGTCGGCGACACCTTGTACGCCGAGAGCGAGGTTGTCTCCAAGCGTGAATCCCGATCGCGTCCGGGGCAAGGCATTGTCACCATCAGGGTGATAGGTCGTAAGCAGGATGACACCCCCGTGATCACTTACCTGCGCACCTTTTTGGTTCCCAAGCAAGGGCATTCCCAAGACTACCCGGTCGGCTAGGCGTCTCGGGATGGCGATGTCGATGGATGGAGGCACTCAAGCATGAGTGCTGCCGGCTCGAGGATGGCCGGTATCTTCGAAAAGCTTTGATGGAAAAGGAAAAGCCATGCTGCTTCTTAATCGCGAAGATATCGGGCGTTGTGTCGAGTTACTAACGCTTGTTCGCGCACTCGAAAAAGCCCACCGGGGGTTTGCACTCTCGCCTCCTGTGGTTCCGCAACGTTCGATCATCACACACGAGCGACAGAAAGCATTCTCTTTGTTCATGCCGGCCTTTTTGCCCGGAAGCCAGACGCTGGGCATCAAAGTGTCGTCGTTTCATCCCGGCAACGCTGTGCATGGGTTATCGGGGGTCAATGGCGCGGTTTTGCTGATCGATATCGACAGCGGGAGGTTGCTAGCCATGATTGACAGTGCAGCCCTGACGGCGATTCGTACCAGTGCCATGAGTGCCCTGGCGACGGACAAGCTCTGCCCGCGGGAGCGACTCAATCTGGCGGTGATCGGTGCTGGGGCTCAGGCCGCAGCGCATACCAAGGCGATGGCCGCTATCAGAGATCTGGGGCAGGTCAGGATATTTTCCCGTTGCCTGGCCAAAAGTGTCGCTTTGGCCGAGCGCCTGTCCATTGAGCTTTCGCTGCCGGTCGAGGCCGTCAACCGCATGGAGGAGGCGCTGGCTGATGCGGACATAGTCTGCACGACGACCTCCCATGACAGTCCACTGCCTTTGATTGGAGTGCATCAGCTCAAATCCGCCGCCCATATCAATGCCATTGGTGGCAGTACGCTTCAGGCGTGCGAGATCGATCCCCGGTTACTGGGCAACGCTCAAGTTCATGTCGATCATTTGGACGCCGCATGTCGTGAGTCGGGCGAAATTGCTCAGGCGTTGGCGTTGTCGGTGATTGGTGTAAAGGACATCCGGGAAATCGGTGCTTTAGCCGTCGAGCAGCCTTCGCCAGTAACGCATAAACAAGGTCTGAGTTATTTCCGCAGCGTCGGCCACGCCAGTCAGGACATGGTGGTCGCTGCCTGCCTATATGACGTGGCCATGGCACGGAACATCGGCAAACACTGCGTCTACCTCAGCGGCTGAGGGCTGCCAGGCGCGAAGTTTGAATCGGCAATGCTACTGCTAGGGAAGGAGGAGAAGCTCATGAATATTCTGATGATCGATTCGCGGAGAGTGAATTATGTCGACCCTGGGGAGTATGCCTCGGGTTCGGCGCATCAGCCCTATAGCCTGGAGGTCACATCCCGGCCCTCGGATGAACAATTGGCCCGCGCCGACGGGATCATCGCCTTTCATTCGGTTGTCATCGACGCGCCATTGGTGGCCAGGATGCATCGATGCCGCGCGTTGGTGAAGGCGACCATTGGCCTTGATGATGTGGATGTCGAGGCTTTGAGCGCGAAAGGCATTCTTTGCTCCAACATCGGCTCTGTGGGGGCGGAGGAAGTCGCGGAGCACGCCATGGCGTTGATTCTCTTTGCCCAGCGCAAGCTTCTCGACTACGCCAGGCACACCCGGCAGGGCGGCTGGAGCTGGCGAGCTCATACTGGCGAGGTCAAAGCCTGCGCAGATACGGTCCTGGGGTTGATCGGTTATGGCGCAACAGGGCGAGCATTGGCGCGCAGAGCGGCGGCCCTGGGTTACCGGATTTGTTTTTACGATCCTTGGGTCGAGCGCTGTGTCGAAGGTATTGCGCAGGGCGGCACGCTGGAGTCGTTGCTCGATTCGGCCGATGTCATATCGCTGCATTTGCCTCTTAATCCGGACAATGCGCATTTGATGAACGATGCGCGATTTTCGCGGATGAAGCACGGTGCGACCCTGGTCAATACTGCGCGAGGTGGCATCGTCGATACCAATGCTCTGCTTCTGGCCCTGCAGTCCGGGGTAGTGTCAATGGCACTGCTGGATGTCGTGCAGGAGGAACCGGCACCTCCCCAGGCCCTGATCGAACATGAGCGTGTGTTATTGACGCCGCATGCCGCGTTTTACAGCGAACGCTCTCTGGCCGATTTGAAGGCCAATGCCCTGGAAACGATTCTGGGTCTGCTACAGGGGACAAAGATCAAAACCGTGGTCAATCCCGATTGCGTATCGGGGGGAGGCAAAGGGATATGCCTGAATTAAAACTGGCGGGACTTGAAACTTCCCGATCCGGGTTGCCAGCCTGGTTCGACGTGGCGATCGGCAGCAGTATTCTTCAATACGGTCAGCGCTTGGCGGCGCGACAGCTGTTGGTCAATACGCTGGGCAATATCGCTGTACGAAGCCACTGCGCATACTGGCAGCGCGAAGTGATCTACACCAAACACCGCGGCGTCTCCCTGGAAGAGTGCGGTCTTGAACATCTGGCTGTGCTGGATATGCAGTCCGATGAGCTTTTGCACGGTCGTTTCAGACCCAGCCTGGGGCACCAGATGCACCGGGAAATCATGCGCTGTCGCGCTGATGTCAATGCCACGGTGCATCTTCATCCTAATGAAGTCATTTCCTTCTTCGCTGTCATGCAATGGCGTGAAATGGAGTACGTGTCGAACGACACGGCACTGGTGATGGGCAAGCCACCGTGCATTCTTGGCGAGGGTGTGAATGTCGAACTGGATGTCAGTGCCATTGGCCGCTGCGCCAGCGACACCAACTGCATTGTCATGCCCAGTCATGGCATTACCTGTTTTGGCCGCGACCTGTCCGAGGCGTTTCATCGTGCCGTGGCATTCACTGCGGAAATCAGTCGATTGATTACGAGCCAGTGTTTATCGGCGGCCACAGGGGAGTCGGTGGTGTATGCCAGCGACGAAGAGGTCAGGCAGATGTATGAGCTCGGCGAACAGGTGATCTACGGAGGGATGCACAAATGAAGTTTCACGGACACATCTTGCGTTCCGGATTATGGAAGTCTCCGGAACGCGATCTCTCGTCGGTGTTGCTGGATCTGAATGAAAACCAGTTTCTACATGAGTTTCTGGCGCGGTTCATGGCCACCGAATTGAAGCCTCGGGATCTGTTCACCTACCCCAATTATCAGCCACTCCTTAGCGAGCTGGCAAAGTACTGCAAGGTGTCGACCGACAGCTTGCTGTTGACCAATGGGGCGGATCAGGCAATCGATCTGGTGATACGGTCGGTGTTTTCGCCCGGGGATCGGGTGGTAGTTCCTTCTCCGGTTTTTTCCTTCTATTACCAGATGCTCGACGTCAATGGCGTGGCGCCGGTGATCGTGGGCTTCGAGAAACAAGCCCAAAGATTCGTGCTGCCGACCGAGGCTGTGCTCGAGGCTTTGCAAACCTGTCAGGGACTGATCCTGTGTAACCCCAACAATCCTCTGGGCGTACGTATTGATCCTGAGCAATTGAAAGCTCTTGTCGAGACTTGTGTAAGACAAGACAAGCCGATGATCGTTGACGAATGCTACTTTGAGTACCTGCAACACTCGTGTCTGGAAACATTCAACACGGCCAGGCAGTTGTTCGTCATCCGTTCCTTCTCAAAGTACTTTGGCCTTGCCGGGTTGCGTCTGGGGTATGTGATCACGCGACCGGAATCAATCCGTGAACTGATGAAGGTGCGCGGACCCTGGGATGTAAACCATGTGGCGGTGAAAGCTGCGCTGTTCTGCTTGCAGAACCGGGAAGCATTGCAGCGGGCTCACGATAAACTCGCGCAGATCAAGCGTGAAATAATCGAAGTCTGTCGGGCCAACGCGATCGTCGTATACGAAAGCGATACGAATTTTTTGCTGTTGCAGGATCAGTCCGACGGTCGTCTGGCCAACGCTTTCGCTCAGGCCAAAATTCGCGTCAGCGACTGTTCGCAGTACCCCCACAGCTTCGGCCTGCTCCACAATATGTTGCGTGTGGCCATTCCTGCTTCGTCGGATCTCAAAACATTCCTGATGGCAATATTGCTTGGCAGCGGCAGTACGGCTGCCAGCGTTGCTCACTTGCGCAGCGTCGAGGTGATTCTCAAGTGAAGGGATTGCTGAAAAGGATCGGTATGGCAGAAGGGATGCGCAATATCGTTTTGCTTCGGTTGCTGTTCGTCATGGCGAATGCCTTGGGGCCTTTTGCTGCTTTGTTTTTCCAGCGCCACTACCAGCTCGACAGTTCGGCGGTGGCCTTGGTAATCACGCTGATGTCGGCGTTCTATCTGTTGGGCAATCTGTTGAGCGGGGTGCTGATCGGTCGTTGTTCCTTCCGGGCGCTATTGATCTGTACCTCGTCTTGTTCATCGGTGTTTTTGTTGTTTGCTGCACTGTTCAGCTCATCGATCGCATCCATTGTGATGGTGCTGCTGTTCATGCTGTCTGCGGGCCTGATCACGCCGGTATTTAGTGTCCTCACGTCCTTGGCGGCGGATGAAAGCAATCGCGTCGCCACCTTTGGCTATTTACACCTGGCCAGCAATCTGGGGGGCGCGCTGCTGTTCGTGATTGGTGGGTATTTGCTCGGCCTGGACAGTCACTACCTGATGATTTTTGCGATGGTCGTGAGTGTGTTGTGCCTTTTGGCGAGTATCTTTCTGGCTCTGCCGGAACACCAGAGCGCTGTACCTGAAGCCAGAAGGGCTTCCATCGGCGCACTGGTTGATGTGCCAAGGATCGTGATCGTTGCGGGCGCAATGTTCTTTGCGTTGTCGGTGCTGGATGCGCAGCGTGAATATCAGCTGCCTCTATGGCTTGACGTGGTAACGGCGGGGAAGGCCGCCAGCGTGTTCGGTGCTGTAGGTATCGTCAATGCGTTGATGGTGATCGTGTTGACGCAACCACTGATAGCGTTGACGTCGCGTTTCGGGGCGCTCACCAATCTGTCCCTGGCTGCGGTTTTTTACGGTATCGGATTTGGCGCCTATGCCTTTTTCGAGCAGACAGTTCTGATCCTGTCGTTTGTTTTCTTCTGGACGCTGGGTGAGATTCTCGGCATTACCTACATCACCGCGCTGATTTCGCAGAAAACCACATTGCAAACCCAGGCCAGTCTTTTTTCCCTTATTCCGATCGTGCTGGCGGGGGCGAGGATGGTATCCGTAGGGCTGGGCGCCTCGTTGATCAGCGGGGTCGGTTTCCAGCTGAGTTGGAGTCTTTATGGGCTGTTGGGCCTCCTGTTCGGAGGCGGCTGTCTTTTGGTTGCTGCCAGGACGGCTGTAGCGCCCCGTGTTTCATCGCCGGACAGGAACTGAAGCAAATCGACCGGTAACTTTTAAGGAGTGTGAGCCGAGCGAGTCGTTGTTCAGCTCCTGCAATTGAGGAACCTCTATGCGACCACAGTATGATCCAGTCTGGGTTGAAAGTACGGCTCAGGCCAAATGGCTTCAAGGTGATGTATTCAAGGCGGTCGAAGATCAAAGTCGGCCGAAGTTTTATGCCTGCTCGATGCTTCCCTATCCACCGGGAAAGTTGCATATGGGGCACGTTCGCAACTATACGATCAACGACATGTTGGCCCGTCATTTACGCATGAAAGGGTTCAATGTCCTGATGCCGATGGGCTGGGATGCTTTCGGTTTGCCGGCAGAGAATGCGGCCATGCAGTCGGGTGTTTCTCCCGCCGAGTGGACACGGCTGAACATTGCGGACATGAAGGCGCAAATGCAGCCGCTGGGGCTGGCCTTCGATTGGTCGCGCGAGATCGACACCAGCGACCCACAGTATTACAAATGGAGTCAGTGGTTCTTCCTCAAGTTGCTGGAAAAGGGCGTGGCCTACAAGAAAACCCAGATAGTCAACTGGGATCCTGTCGACCAAACGGTGCTGGCCAATGAGCAGGTGATCGAAGGTCGAGGCTGGCGCTCGGGGGCGCTGGTCGAGAAGCGGGAAATTCCCGGGTACTACCTGCGTATCACGCAATATGCCGAAGAGTTGCTATCGGCCATCGACACGCTGGATGGCTGGCCCGACAGGGTGCGCACCATGCAGCGCAACTGGATCGGCAAGGCCAGCGGTGTTCGTCTGGCATTTGCCCACCAGATCCGGGATGCGACGGAGCAACTTATCGATGCAGGCAAGCTGTGGGTGTTCACAACCCGGGTGGATACGCTGATGGGGGTGACCTTCTGTGCCATTTCCCCCGAGCATGCACTGGCCAGGCGGGCTCTGGAGCTTGATCCGAGCCTGGAGTTGCAGGTGCGGGCGTGTCGTCAAGCGGCGGATGCCGGTCCCGCCTCCAGCGTTCAGGTCAAGATCGGCGTTCCCAGCGGTTTGCACGTCGAGCACCCGTTGACCGGTGAGCCTGTCGCACTGTGGATTACCAACTATGTGCTCAGCGAATACGGTGAAGGGGCCCTGATGGCCGTGCCTGCCCACGATGAGCGTGACTTCAACTTTGCCCATCAATACGGTTTGCCTGTTCGCCAGGTCATTGCCTCCGATGATCAGGCGTACGAGCCCGAGGTCTGGTCAGACGATTACACCCGTCGGGACGGCCATCTGATCAACTCCGGCACCTTCGATGGGCTGACAGTCGAACAGGCCACTCAGGCCATCGTCGCGGCGTTGGTTGAATGTGGCATGGGCGAGGAAACCACCACGTGGCGCCTGCGCGATTGGGGGATTTCACGGCAGCGGTACTGGGGAACCCCAATTCCCATCATCCATTGTGAACAATGTGGCGACATCCCGGTACCTTACGCAGATCTGCCCGTGGTGATACCCACCGATTGTGTTCCCGACGGCAGCGCAAACCCGTTACTGGAACATGAAGGATTTCGCCATGTGGCTTGCCCTCGCTGCGCGGCGCCGGCGCTGCGAGAAACGGACACCATGGATACCTTCGTCGACTCAAGCTGGTACTTCATGCGCTACTGCGATCCCGACAGTGCTACCGCGATGGTGGGGCCAGGCAGCCAATACTGGATGCCCGTCGATCAATACATCGGCGGTATCGAGCATGCTGTGCTGCATTTGCTGTACGCCAGGTTCTGGACCCGGGCTATGCGGGATGAAGGGCTGGTGGCGTTCAGCGAACCGTTCAAGAACCTGTTCACCCAAGGCATGCTGTTGCGGGAAAGTTATTACCGCAACGCGGATGATGGCAGTCGGCGATGGTTTTATCCCGCGCAGGTGACGGTCGAGTACGATGAAAAAGGTCGCCCGGTAAAGGCTACGGCGCTTGAGGACGGTTTGCCCGTCACCATTGGCGGCGTGGAGAAAATGTCCAAGTCGAAGAACAACGTCGTCGAGCCGAAGGACATCATCAACACGTTCGGCGCCGACACTGCCCGTTTGTTTACTATTTTCGCGGGACCTCCCGACCAGGACACGATCTGGAGCGACAGTGGGGTGGAGGGTGCTTATCGCTTCCTGCGCCGGCTATGGACTTTTGCCTGTGACAGCCGGGCCCCGGATGGTCGGGATGCTCGGGTTGAGGACGTTGCCGAATCCAGACGCGTGCGCTTTGAGATGCATCGCTTGCTGCAGCAGATCAACAACGATTACGAACGGCTGCAATACAACACTGTGGTTTCGGGTGCGATGAAGATGTTCAAGGTGCTGGAGGGCGGCAGGTCGGCCGGCCCGCACGTGGCCCGCGAGGGGATGGCGATCCTGTTGCAGGTCCTGTATCCCGTTACGCCGCACATCGCCCAGACACTCTGGGCGGAACTGGGTTTCGCAGGTGACATCTACGACAGTTCGTGGCCGGTACCCGACAATGAAGCCTTGAAACAGAACGAAGTAAAAATGATGGTGCAAGTCAACGGCAAGTTGCGTGGGGACATCATGATCCAGGTTGATGCCGATCACGATGCGATACGGAGCCAGGCATTGGCTGATCCGGTGTTGCGCAGTTATCTGGAAGGCGCGGGCAGGATGATTGTGGTGCCCAATCGACTGGTTAACTTCGTTATCTGATTCCCGGTCGCTCACTCCGCTTAGAGATGGAGCAACGTTTTTGCCCAGACTGCCGCCGACCCTTGTAGGAGCTGACGAGTGAAACGAGGCTGCGATCTTTTGACTTTGTTTTTTAGAAGCAAGATCAAAAGATCGCAGCCTCGTTTCACTCGTCAGCTCCTACCGGGGTTTTGCAGTGTTGGTTAAAGCGCGGGCAAAAAAAAACGCCCCGAACCAGTCGGGGCGTCAGATGTGCGACGTTGCGGTTAGCTTTCTACTCGGTCCGCAACGGCCGTTTGCTCAGATCAGTGGAACTGTTCTTCTTCAGTCGAACCGGTCAGTGCGGTGACCGAAGACGAGCCACCTTGAATCACGGTGGTCATGTCGTCGAAGTAGCCGGTGCCCACTTCCTGCTGGTGAGCCACGAAGGTGTAACCCTTGGCAGCGTCAGCGAACTCTTGCTCTTGCAGCTTCACGTAGGCAGTCATGTCGTTGCGGGCGTAGTCGTGCGCCAGGTTGAACATGCTGTGCCACATGTTGTGAATGCCGGCCAGGGTGATGAACTGGTGCTTGTAACCCATGGCGGACAGTTCGCGCTGGAACTTGGCGATGGTCGCGTCGTCCAGGTTTTTCTTCCAGTTGAAGGAAGGCGAGCAGTTGTACGACAGCAGTTGGTCCGGGTATTCCTTTTTGATCGCTTCAGCGAAGCGACGAGCCTCGTCCAGGTCCGGCTTGGCGGTTTCGCACCAGATCAGGTCGGCGTACGGCGCGTAAGCCAGGCCGCGAGCGATGGCCTGGTCGAGACCGGCGCGCACTTTGTAGAAGCCTTCCTGGGTACGTTCGCCAGTCACGAATGGCTGGTCGTACGGGTCGCAGTCGGACGTCAGCAGGTCTGCCGCGTTAGCGTCGGTACGGGCCAGGATGATGGTCGGAGTACCGGCAACGTCAGCCGCCAGACGAGCAGCGGTCAGCTTCTGTACAGCTTCCTGGGTAGGAACCAGTACCTTGCCGCCCATGTGGCCGCATTTTTTCACGGAAGCCAGTTGGTCTTCGAAGTGAACGCCGGCGGCGCCTGCTTCGATCATGCTTTTCATCAGCTCGTAAGCGTTCAGTACGCCGCCGAAACCGGCTTCGGCGTCAGCCACGATCGGAGCGAAGTAGTCGATGTAACCTTCGTCGCCCGGGCCTTTGCCGGCTTTCCACTGGATCTGGTCAGCACGACGGAACGAGTTGTTGATGCGCTTGACCACGGTTGGAACCGAATCCACCGGGTACAGCGACTGGTCCGGGTACATCGATTCTGCGGAGTTGTTGTCCGCAGCGACTTGCCAGCCCGACAGGTAGATGGCCTGGATACCGGCTTTGACTTGTTGTACAGCCTGGCCGCCGGTCAGGGCGCCCATGCAGTTGACGAAATCTTTCTCAGGACGGAAGGATGGCTTGGCGCCCTGGGTCACCAGGTTCCACAGCTTCTCGGCGCCCAATTTTGCAAAGGTGTGCTCAGGTTGAACCGAGCCACGCAGGCGGACGACGTCAGCAGCGGAGTAAGCGCGTGTCACGCCTTTCCAGCGTGGGTTTTCAGCCCAATCTTTTTCGAGGGCTGCAATTTGCTGTTCGCGTGTCAGTGCCATGGAGATAAACCTCGTCGCATAGGTCTGGGTGGAAAATTCCTGCTCCTGCCAGTTACGCAATGGAGGTGCGTAAAAGGCTGCTCGCTGACCAGAAGCTTAGGTGGTCAAGTCGGATTCGGCGGGGTTGGCGACGGGATGAACGATGGGCTCGAGGGGAAGTGAGCAGGTAAAGGCGAACTGGTGGGCGCATTCGGGCGTCGTGGGCCTTGGTACGAACATCAGAGTGGTGCCGGGTTACCTAATTACGCTTCCGTCCCTCGGGACAACTTCGTTCCAGTCGGCAACCTCGTCAAACACACCTTATGGGCGGTACAGACACGAAGCGGCTCGCGGGGTAGATGCGAACGGCGCCTCGAAGGCCCTTGCCAGGGCCCCTGATTAGCGGGAGCGAGGCCATCATGCCTTCGCTTTTTAGTATCGTCAAACGTTTTGTAGTGCTTTTTTTTAGGCACTACATCTTTGGTCTAATAAGACTAATCAGTCAGTTTTCGGTGGTTTAGTCCAAAGTATCGACTTTCACCCGCAGGGTCATGTCATCCCGGCCCTGAGTCGAGTAGCTGCGGGTCACGCCCTGTTTATCGGCCTGAGTCTGACGGTTCACGCCCGCCAGGGTGATCCATTCGCCGAGTCGCCCCGTGACGGTTGTGTCGGTACTTTGCACGTTCACTACATCGGGACGTTCCTGGCTCATGCGGTCACGGTTGGTGCTGATCGCCAGGTGAACGATGTCGCCGGTAACGCTGGCGGTGACGTAGAAACCCTGGGTGACGTTGCGGTATTCGGTCTGGCTGCGCAGATCACCGTAGGAATCGGTCTGGCTGCTGGTGAGCGGGACGCTTTGACCGACCTGGATCAGCGCCGGTGCACCTTCGCTGGCCTGGATCTGCTGGATGCCACCGTCGCGACTTTCGGTGCTGCGATTAATGATTCGGGTCTGGCTCGGTTTGGCGCCGTTCACTGAATAACCCTGATCGCCCTGGACGTTGTTTTCGTTGGTGTCGACGGTGATCAGCAGGCGTTTGGGTTGGGTATCGAGTTGGGCGATCAGGGCTTTAAGTTCGTCGATCTTGCGCTGATCGGCATTGACGATCAGTTGATTGCCATAGGCGCTGACCTGACCGTCCTTGCCGATGAAATCCTGGGCCATCGGCAGCATGTCAGCGCTGGTGTGGTAGTTCAGTGGCACGATCTCGGTGGCGGCCATGACCGAAAAACTGCAGGTCAGCAGCAGCGTGGTGAGCAGGGTGCGTAGGGACATGTCCGTTATCTCCGGCATCTGGAAGTGTTGATATTGCCAGTTTGTCGGCTTGGGATGGGGCAAGTTGAATCGTAGACAGCAAAACGCCCCGGTATCGATCGATAGCGGGGCGTTTTGGGGTGTTTTTTCGGGCCTCTTCGCGGGCAAGCCTCGCTCCTACAGGGAATATGCTGAATCTGTAGGAGCGAGGCTTGCCCGCGAAGGCTGCAACTCGGTATCAGGCCGAGCCGCGCACCATGTCCACATGAGGAATCCCGGCTTCCAGGAATTCCTCACTGACAATGCTGAAGCCCAGGCGCTCATAGAACGCCGTGGCCTGCACCTGGGCGCTGAGTTTCTGCTGCTTCAGCCCGCGCTGCTCGGCATCGAGAATCACCGCTTGCATCAGCGCATCACCAACTTTCAAGCCGCGCCAGTCCTTGAGCACCGACACCCGGCCGACGTGCCCGTCGGGCAGCAGGCGAGCGGTACCCACTGGAAAGTCGCCTTCGAGTGCGAGGAAATGCACGGCGCCCTGGTCATCGGCATCCCATTCCAGTTCAGGCGGAACGGATTGCTCGGCGACGAACACCGCTTCACGAATGCGCCGGATCTCGGCGTTGTCCTTTTGCCAGTCTGCGACACGTACGTGAATCTTATTCATCGGCGAACCCCAGACTGCCTTGCTTGATCAGTTCGCACAGCAGGCCGCGGCCGTCTTCGTCGCTCAGCCAGTCGCCGAGGTTATCGGTGTGCAGGGCGTCGGCGGCGCAGATCAGCTTCAGCAGTTCGCGCAGCTTGCCTGGCAGGTAACGGCTCTGGCCGCTGGCGAACAGCAGCAAGTCGTCATCCACTTCCGACCAGGCCAGGCGCGCGCTTGGGTTGCGGATCAGCACGGCGCCTTGCTCGAGGGCGCTGAGCACATCGTCTTCTGCGACGTCTTCCGGACCCACCACCAGCTCCGGGTAGCGCGGCTCGGTCATGAACTGGCCGAACCAGGTCAGCAGCAGGCGCTCATCGCTCATGTGTTCGGCCAACAGACTTTTCAGGCGATCGAGGGCGTCATGTTGGATCTGGTGAGGATCGACCGCAGGCAGGGCGTCAGCGTCGGTGTAACGCTCTTCGTCCGGCAGGAACTGGCTGAGGAAATCGGTGAAGTGAGTCAGTACTTCAGCGGCGCTCGGTGCGCGGAAACCAACGGAATAAGTCATGCAATCCTCAACGGCCACGCCGCAATGGGCCAGGCGTGGTGGCAGGTACAGCATGTCGCCCGGTTCCAGAACCCACTCATCGGTGGCTTCGAAGTCGGCGAGGATGCGCAGGTCGGCGTGTTGCAGGATCGGGCTTTCGGAGTCGCACATCTGGCCGATTTTCCAGTTGCGCTTGCCGTGGCCTTGCAGCAGGAACACGTCGTAGTTGTCGAAGTGCGGACCCACACTGCCACCTGGGGCGGCAAAGCTGATCATCACGTCGTCGATGCGCCAGCTCGGCAGGAAGCGGAAGTGCTCCAGCAACTCACTGACTTCCGGGACGAATTGGTCGACGGCTTGAACCAGCAGGGTCCACTCGCGTTCCGGCAATTTGCTGAATTCATCTTCGGCGAACGGGCCGCGGCGCAATTCCCAAGGGTGTACGCCGTGCTCGATCACCAGGCGCGATTCGACTTCTTCTTCCAGCGCCAGGCCAGCCAATTCGTCGGCGTCGATCGGGCTTTCGAAGTCAGGAATCGCCTGGCGGATCAGCAACGGTTTTTTCTGCCAGTAGTCGCGCAGGAATTCCCGTGCAGTGATGCCGCCCAGTAGTTGAAGAGGAATATCAGGATTCATGTGTAACCTATTGAAAAAAAGTACTTTTCACACGGGAATAAAAACGCCCGGCGCTGCCGGGCGTCTCAAAAGGGTAAAACGGTCGATCAGATGCGCTTGGCTTGCTCTACAGCATTGCCGATGTAGTTCGCCGGGGTGAGCAGTTTCAGCTCGGCCTTGGCGGCGGCTGGCATGTCCAGGCCGTCGATGAAAGTTTGCAGTGCTTCAGGGCTGATGCCCTTGCCACGGGTCAACTCTTTGAGCTTTTCGTACGGGTTTTCGATGTTGTAGCGACGCATCACGGTCTGGATCGGCTCGGCCAATACTTCCCAGCACGCGTCGAGGTCAGCAGCGATTTTCTGGGCGTTGAGCTCCAGTTTGCTGATGCCTTTGAGGCTGGCTTCGTACGCGATCACGCTGTGGGCGAAGCCGACACCGAGGTTGCGCAGCACGGTGGAGTCGGTCAGGTCACGCTGCCAGCGGGAGATCGGCAGCTTGCTCGCCAGGTGCTGGAACAGTGCGTTGGCGATGCCCAGGTTGCCTTCGGAGTTTTCGAAGTCGATCGGGTTGACCTTGTGCGGCATGGTCGACGAACCGATTTCGCCAGCGATGGTGCGCTGCTTGAAATAACCCAGGGAGATGTAGCCCCAGATGTCGCGGTCGAAGTCGATCAGGATGGTGTTGAAGCGCGCGATCGCGTCGAACAGCTCGGCAATGTAGTCGTGCGGTTCGATCTGCGTGGTGTAAGGGTTGAAGCCCAGGCCCAGCTCGTCTTCGATGAAGGCGCGGGCGTTTTCTTCCCAGTCGATCTCAGGGTAGGCCGACAGGTGCGCGTTGTAGTTGCCGACAGCGCCGTTGATCTTGCCCAGCAGCGGAACGGCGGCGACTTGAGCGATTTGACGCTCCAGACGGTAAACCACGTTCGCCAGTTCTTTGCCCAGGGTGGTCGGCGACGCAGGTTGGCCGTGGGTGCGCGACAGCATCGGCACGTCAGCGAAACGGATCGCCAGTTCGCGGATGGCTTCGGCGGTCTGGCGCATCAGCGGCAGCATCACGTCATCACGGCCTTCGCGCAGCATCAGGGCGTGGGACAGGTTGTTGATGTCCTCGCTGGTGCAGGCAAAGTGGATGAACTCGCTGACCTTGGCCAGTTCCGGCAGCTTGGCCGCTTGCTCTTTGAGCAGGTATTCGATGGCTTTGACGTCGTGGTTGGTGGTGCGCTCAATCTCTTTGACACGCTCGGCGTGCTCCAGAGCGAAGTTGTCCGCCAGGGTGTTCAGCACCGCGTTGGCTTCGGCGGAGAACGCCGGCACTTCGCTGATGCCTGGGTGAGCGGCCAGGCGCTGGAGCCAGCGCACTTCAACCAGAACGCGAGCACGGATCAAGCCGTATTCGCTGAAAATTGGGCGCAGGGCCTGGGTTTTGCCGGCGTAGCGGCCGTCAACAGGGGAAACCGCAGTGAGCGAAGAAAGCTGCATGGGGTGTTCTCGGACAGTCGGGCAACGAAATGGGGCGCGTATCATACATGAAAAAATCCGCCGGTCCGTTGCCAACTGACCGGCGTATTACGCGTTACAGATCTAAAGCAGTGTTGCGGGCGCGGTTCAGCTGCTGCGCATCAGCGGGTAAAGCTCTTTGAGCAACTTGCGACGGCTGATCACCAACTGCCAGCGATGACCGCCCAACTGCCGCCATAGACGTGCCGAACGAATCCCGGCCAGCAACAGGGCGCGGATTTTCGAGGCGTTGCTCGGTTGCTGCAGGTTGCGCATGTCGCCGTGGACCTGAATCCGTTGGCGCAAGGTGCTCAGGGTGTCCTGGTACAGCGCGCCGCAGGCGGCGATGACGTTTTCGTGTACCGGGCCGAAGTGCTCGACCTGGGACTGAATCTGCGGCAACCGTTTGCCGATCACGTCCAGCATGTCGTTACGCTTGGCCAACTGACGCTCCAGACCGAGCATCGCCAAGGCATAACGCAGCGGTTCGCGCTGCAGGGTACTCGGGTCGCGCTCCAGGGCGCCGATCAAGGCGCGGTAGCCTTCGCGCAGATTGATGTCGTCGCCGCCGTACACTTCCAGCGTGTCCTTGGGGTCGCGAATCAACAGGCTGCCGAGCATGCAGGTCAGACCGGCTTCGGTGGTCTGGCCGGTCTTGGCGATCTTGTCTACCAGCACGGCGGCGAGAAACACGCCGCCCAGCGCCGTCAGTTGCTCCTGGGTCGGGCTCATTGCTGCTCGCCTTGAGGGGTGCCTTTGCTGGTCCACGGTTCGGCGATTTCGATTACGCCGCCGCCGAGGCAGATTTCACCGTCGTAGAACACCACGGACTGGCCCGGGGTGACCGCGCGTTGCGGGTCATCGAAGGTCGCGCGGTAGCCGCTGGCGGTTTTTTCCAGCGTGCAAGGCTGGTCGCTCTGGCGATAGCGGACTTTGGCGGTCAGCCTGCGCGGCTCGGTCAAATCGATCGGGTTGACCCAATAGATGTCCGACGCGAGCAGGGCGCGGGAGAACAGGTACGGATGGTCATTGCCCTGGCCGACGATCAGCTCGTTGTTGACCAGATCCTTGATCAGCACGTACCACGGCTCGTCGCTGGCATCTTTCAAACCGCCGATGCCCAGGCCCTGACGCTGGCCGATGGTGTGGTACATCAAGCCGTGGTGACGGCCGATGACTTCACCTTCGGTGGTCTTGATTTCGCCTGGCTGTGCTGGCAGGTATTGCTTGAGGAAATCGCTGAAGCGACGTTCGCCGATAAAGCAGATCCCGGTGGAATCCTTTTTCTTCGCGGTGGCGAGGTCGTGTTTCTCGGCGATTGCGCGCACTTCGGGCTTTTCCAGCTCGCCGACCGGGAACAGGGTCTTGGCGATCTGTTCGCCGCCGACGGCGTGCAGGAAGTAGCTCTGGTCCTTGTTCGGGTCCAGGCCCTTGAGCAGTTCAGTGCGGCCGTCAATGTCGCGGCGGCGCACGTAGTGGCCGGTGGCGATCAGGTCGGCGCCGAGCATCATGGCGTAGTCGAGGAACGCCTTGAACTTGATTTCGCGGTTGCACAGGATATCCGGGTTCGGCGTGCGACCGGCCTTGTATTCGGCCAGGAAGTGCTCGAACACGTTGTCCCAGTACTCGGCGGCGAAGTTGGCGGTGTGCAGCTTGATGCCAATCTTGTCGCACACGGCCTGAGCATCCGCCAGGTCGTCCATGGCGGTGCAGTATTCCGTTCCATCGTCTTCTTCCCAGTTCTTCATGAACAGGCCTTCCACCTCATAACCCTGCTCGATCAGCAGGAGAGCGGAAACGGAAGAGTCCACGCCGCCGGACATGCCGACAATGACGCGCTTCTTTTGTGTGTCAGAAGGGGCTGGATCACGCATAGGGATTCAATGAGTGTCTTGAAAAAGGACGCGATTCTAACAGGCCGAAGCCCGCAAGGCTAAAGAGAAGGGCGGATCAGTTCGAGACCGAAGTGTTTACCGTCCAGATAATCGTCGATACAGCGGATGATCAGCTCACTGCGCCAGTTTGCGCGCTGTGCCAGCAGTTCGTCACGCGTCAGCCATTTTGCGCCGACAATGCCGTCGTCCAACTGATAGTCGGGGTGGTGCTTGAGCGGTTTTGCGGTGAAGCAGACCCGTTGATAGGTCACGCCGTTGCTTGGGGCGGTGTAGAGGTAAATGCCCACTACGCCGGTCGGCTGGACGTCCCAGCCGGTTTCCTCGAGGGTTTCACGGATGGCGGCGTCGATCAGGGTTTCGTCCGGGTCGAGGTGGCCGGCGGGTTGGTTGAGCACCGTTCGTCCGCCCTTGGATTCTTCGACCATCAGGAAACGGCCGTTATCTTCGACGATGGTGGCGACGGTGATATGGGGTTTCCACTCCATGGTGATTCCTCCGATTTCAATAGTTGAAACACTATGACTGTGGGAGCTGGCCTGCCAGCGATTGCGGTGAGTCAGTCACCATCAATGTTGGATGATAAATCGCTATCGCTGGCAGGCCAGCTCCCACAGGGTTTGCGTTGTCTTCAAAAACACAAACCCCGACACATGGCCGGGGTTTGTGATGTTCCCTTACAACCTTAAACCAGCGCAGCGATCGCGGTGTTGAAGGTGTTGCTCGGGCGCATGGCCTTGCTGATCAGCTCGGCATTGGCGTGGTAGTAACCGCCGATGTCCACTGGCTTGCCCTGAACGGCGTTGAGCTCGGCAACGATGGTTGCTTCGTTCTCGGCCAGGGTTTTGGCCAGTTGGCCGAACTGCGCTTGCAGTGCCGTGTCTTCGGACTGGGCGGCCAGGGCTTGAGCCCAGTACAGCGCCAGGTAGAAGTGGCTGCCGCGGTTGTCGATGTTGCCGACTTTGCGCGATGGCGACTTGTTGTTGTCCAGGAACTGACCGGTGGCCTGGTCCAGGGTCTTGGCCAGCACCAGCGCTTTAGGGTTGTTGTAAGTCACACCCAAATGCTCAAGGGAAGCGGCCAGGGCCAGGAACTCGCCCAGGGAATCCCAGCGCAGGAAGTTTTCTTCCAGCAACTGCTGAACGTGCTTCGGTGCCGAACCGCCAGCGCCGGTTTCAAACAGACCGCCGCCGTTCATCAGCGGAACGATCGACAGCATCTTGGCGCTGGTGCCCAGTTCCATGATCGGGAACAGGTCAGTCAGGTAGTCGCGCAGTACGTTGCCGGTCACCGAGATGGTGTCCTTGCCTTCGCGAGTGCGGCCCAAAGTGAACGCCATCGCGTCGACTGGCGACATGATGCGGATGTCCAGGCCCGACGTGTCGTGATCCTTCAGGTAAGCCTGAACTTTCTCGATCACCACGCCGTCGTGGGCGCGCATCGGGTCCAGCCAGAAGATTGCTGGCGTGGCGCTTGCGCGAGCACGGTTGACGGCCAGTTTGACCCAGTCCTGGATCGGCGCGTCTTTGGTCTGGCACATGCGGAAGATGTCGCCGGCTTCAACCGACTGTTCCAGCAGGGTACGGCCAGCGCTGTCGGACACCCGAACCACGCCGTTGGCCTTGATCTGGAAGGTCTTGTCGTGCGAGCCGTACTCTTCGGCTTTTTTCGCCATCAGGCCAACGTTTGGCACGCTGCCCATGGTGGTCGGATCGAAAGCGCCGTGCAGCTTGCAGTCTTCGATCACCGCCTGGTAGATGGTGGCGTAGCAGCGATCCGGGATCACCGCCTTGGTGTCGTGCAGCTGACCGTCAGTGCCCCACATCTTGCCGGAGTCACGGATCATCGCTGGCATCGAGGCGTCGACAATCACGTCGCTCGGCACGTGCAGGTTGGTGATGCCTTTGTCGGAGTTGACCATGGCCAACGACGGACGAACGGCGTAGACCGCCTGGATGTCCGCTTCGATCGCAGCTTGCTGCTCGGCCGGCAGGGCCTTGATGCGAGCGTACAGGTCGCCGATGCCGTTGTTCAGGTTGAAGCCGATCTGTGCCAGCACGTCTGCGTGCTTGGCCAGTGCGTCTTTATAGAACTCGGCAACGATCTGGCCGAACATGATCGGGTCGGAGACCTTCATCATGGTGGCTTTGAGGTGAACCGACAGCAGCACGCCTTTTTGCTTGGCGTCTTCGATCTCGGCAGCGATGAAGCTGCGCAGAGCGTTTTTGCTCATGACCGCGCAATCGAGGATCTCACCGGCTTGCACGGTGGTTTTTTCTTTCAGGACCGTGGTGGTGCCGTCTTGAGCGATCAGTTCGATTTTGACGGCGTCAGCGGCGTCGATCAGGGCAGCTTTTTCGCTGCCGTAGAAATCGCCGGTGCTCATGTGCGCAACGTGGGACTTGGAGTCTTTGGCCCAGGCGCCCATTTTGTGCGGGTGCTTGCGAGCGTAGTTCTTGACCGACAGCGGAGCACGACGATCGGAGTTGCCTTCGCGCAGAACCGGGTTCACGGCGCTGCCCTTGATCTTGTCGTAACGCGACTTGGCGAGCTTGTCGGCGTCGCTGGTCACGGTTTCCGGGTAGTCCGGCAGTGCGAAGCCCTGGGCTTGCAGTTCTTTGATCGCGGCTTGCAGTTGCGGAACCGAGGCGCTGATGTTCGGCAGCTTGATGATGTTCGCTTCAGGCGTGACGGCCAGGTCGCCCAGTTCGGCGAGGTGGTCGGCTACGGCTTTATCGCCCAATTGCTCGGGGAAGCTGGCCAGGATGCGCCCTGCAAGAGAGATATCGCGGGTTTCCACGGCGATATCAGCGGAGGCGGTGAAAGCCTCTACGATAGGCAACAGTGAATAGGTGGCGAGGGCGGGAGCTTCGTCGGTGAAGGTATAGATGATCTTCGAGCGGGTGGGCATATTCGGATTAACTCTCTCTTCTTTGCTAAAGCGTGCGCAGAAAAACTCGAGGGGCGCCGGGTAAGCGCGTTCGTTCAAAGTCATCCATGAGCCGAATGTCGAGATTTGTGCGCGGTGATGTTGGGTGCATCAGTCGAGCGTCAAGCGGGTGGACTGCGGTAACGGTCCTGCTTTTTCGGGCCCGGCATCCCGGCTACTTGTTCAGTGGCAGGAGCGGTCGGCCGTCGTGACTCTGTGGTCAGCGGGCGGCATTATACATAGGTAGCTGGCAATCTGCCGATGGTTCATGCGCAACGATTTTCGTCCATTGGTCTAAAGGTCGCAGGGGCGAGGGGGGCGTAGAGTCTTGCACCGTGCTTGAGTTTGGCGCTTTTCCCTTTGCTTTCAGGCTTGTACGCCGCGAACTGTGCAGCTTTGCGGCAGATGGACAGAACAGAGGGTTTGCGTGCCGATTTAACTGGGGTACGCTCGAACGAAGCCAGATGTTCAATCCAAACAATGGAGTTCAGCATGGGATACAAGAAGATTCAGGTTCCAGCAGTCGGCGACAAAATCACCGTCAACGCGGACCATTCTCTCAATGTTCCTAACAACCCGATCATCCCCTTCATCGAAGGCGATGGTATTGGCGTTGATATCAGCCCGGTCATGATCAAGGTTGTCGATGCTGCTGTGAAGAAGGCTTACGGCGGCGATCGCAAAATTTCCTGGATGGAAGTCTACGCCGGGGAGAAAGCGACTCAGGTTTACGATCAGGACACCTGGCTACCTCAGGAAACCCTGGACGCGGTCAAGGATTACGTAGTTTCCATCAAGGGCCCGTTGACCACGCCGGTCGGCGGCGGCATCCGTTCCCTGAACGTGGCCCTGCGTCAGCAGCTTGACCTTTACGTTTGCCTGCGCCCGGTGCGCTGGTTCGAAGGCGTGCCTAGCCCGGTCAAGAAGCCAGGCGATGTCGACATGACCATCTTCCGTGAAAACTCGGAAGATATTTATGCCGGTATCGAATGGAAAGCCGGTTCGCCGGAAGCGACCAAGGTCATCAAGTTCCTGAAAGACGAAATGGGCGTGACCAAGATCCGTTTCGACGAAAATTGCGGCATCGGTATCAAGCCGGTCTCCCTGCAAGGCACCAAGCGTCTGGCGCGCAAGGCCCTGCAGTATGTGGTCGACAACGACCGCGACTCGCTGACCATCGTGCACAAAGGCAACATCATGAAGTTCACCGAAGGTGCCTTCAAGGAATGGGCCTACGAAGTAGCCGCTGAAGAATTCGGCGCGACCCTGCTCGACGGCGGGCCGTGGATGCAGTTCAAAAACCCGAAAACCGGCAAGAATGTCATCGTCAAGGACGCCATCGCCGACGCCATGCTCCAGCAGATCCTGCTGCGCCCGGCCGAATACGATGTCATCGCGACCCTGAACCTGAACGGCGACTACCTCTCCGACGCCCTGGCGGCGGAAGTGGGCGGTATCGGTATCGCACCGGGTGCCAACCTGTCCGACACCATCGCCATGTTCGAAGCGACCCACGGTACTGCGCCGAAATATGCCGGCAAGGACCAGGTCAACCCGGGCTCGCTGATCCTGTCCGCTGAAATGATGCTGCGTCACATGGGCTGGACCGAAGCCGCCGATCTGATCATCAAGGGCACCAACGGCGCGATTTCCGCCAAGACCGTGACCTATGACTTCCACCGTCTGATGGAAGGCGCGAAACTGCTGTCTTCTTCGGCGTTTGGTGATGCCCTGATCTCGCACATGTAAGCGGGTCCAGGCAATAAAAAACCGCCCGACTCAAGTGATTGAGTCGGGCGGTTTTTTTATGACTGGAGGGTGGGCGCGAATTTAAGCTGTGATGGTTTGTTGCCCGTTGGGTGCGACGACGGCCTGAACGTCTTCAGGCGAACCGATATTGACGGCGTGCAAGCCTTTTGGGCCTTGAATAATGTCAAACACGACCGCTTGACCGGCTTTCAGGGTTCTATAACCGTCCATCTGGATGGCTGAATAGTGGGCGAACAGGTCTTCGCTTTCACCATCCTTGTTGATGAATCCGTAGCCCTTGGCGTTGTTGAACCATTTTACCTTGCCCTTGACCGTGCCTTTGACCTTCTCTGTGTCCTTGACGCCTGACATACCCATATCCCTCTGCAACAGACTCCATCACTGGAGTATCATCCAGTACATCCGCAGTCGAATCTTGAAAATAGGATTGACTCCGCGGACCTTTTTTACCCACTGTGGGCTCTATTGGTTGTAACACCGTTTTGCCGATAGTCAAGGTGACCAGGCAGTCGGAGTTGAAATCGGTGATAGCCGTCCCCACTACTGTATTCGCACAACTAACGAACCTTTCTTTCCATGCATGCAATCAGCCAGATTCGACTAACATTCAATCAGGATCGCCCGGCTCTCCAAAAAGATCACCCGGGGGCACACGAGGACGATTCCGCAGGCATTGCTGTTCAGGAGGCTAAGCCTGCTTTACAGGCGCCGCCGATGTACAAGGTGGTTTTGTTTAATGATGACTACACACCGATGGATTTCGTCGTCGAAGTGCTCGAGGTGTTTTTTAACCTGAATCGCGAGCTGGCGACCAAGGTCATGCTGGCCGTCCACACAGAAGGACGGGCAGTATGTGGAGTGTTTACCCGCGACATCGCCGAGACCAAGGCCATGCAGGTCAACCAGTACGCCAGGGAAAGCCAGCATCCGCTACTCTGTGAAATCGAGAAGGACGGTTAATCGCCGGACACTTGGGTATGAGGTGAAGCTATGTTAAACCGCGAGCTCGAAGTCACCCTCAATCTTGCCTTCAAGGAGGCCCGTTCGAAGCGTCATGAATTCATGACCGTCGAGCACCTCCTGCTGGCCCTATTGGACAATGAGGCTGCCGCCACCGTTTTGCGTGCCTGCGGCGCAAACCTCGACAAACTCAAGCATGATTTGCAGGAGTTCATCGACTCCACCACGCCACTGATCCCCGTTCATGACGAGGATCGTGAAACCCAGCCAACCCTGGGCTTCCAGCGTGTACTGCAACGTGCTGTCTTTCACGTACAGAGCTCGGGCAAACGCGAAGTAACCGGCGCCAACGTGCTGGTTGCCATCTTCAGTGAGCAAGAGAGTCAGGCAGTGTTCCTGCTGAAACAGCAGAGCGTTGCGCGCATCGATGTCGTCAACTACATCGCCCACGGCATTTCCAAAGTGCCGGGGCATGGCGATCACTCTGAAGGTGAGCAAGATATGCAGGACGACGAGGGCGGTGAGTCTTCATCTTCAGGCAATCCTCTGGATGCTTATGCCAGCAACCTCAACGAACTCGCGCGCCAGGGTCGAATCGATCCATTGGTCGGCCGTGAGCTGGAAGTCGAACGTGTCGCGCAGATCCTCGCGCGCCGTCGCAAAAACAATCCGCTGCTGGTGGGCGAGGCAGGCGTGGGTAAAACCGCGATTGCCGAAGGCCTGGCCAAGCGCATTGTCGACAACCAGGTGCCGGACCTGTTGGCCAACAGCGTGGTGTATTCCCTTGATCTGGGCGCCTTGCTGGCCGGGACCAAATACCGCGGCGATTTCGAGAAACGCTTCAAGGCGTTGCTCAATGAGCTGAAAAAACGTCCGCAGGCGATTCTGTTCATCGACGAAATCCACACCATCATCGGTGCGGGTGCCGCGTCCGGTGGCGTCATGGATGCCTCGAACCTGCTCAAGCCGCTGCTGTCGTCCGGTGATATCCGCTGCATCGGTTCGACTACCTTCCAGGAATTCCGCGGGATCTTCGAGAAGGACCGAGCCTTGGCCCGGCGCTTCCAGAAGGTCGACGTGTCGGAACCTTCGGTGGAAGACACCATCGGCATCCTGCGCGGCCTGAAAGGGCGTTTCGAAGCGCACCACAACATCGAGTACAGCGATGAAGCCCTGCGCGCAGCGGCTGAGCTGGCCTCGCGTTACATCAATGACCGGCACATGCCGGACAAGGCGATCGACGTCATCGACGAAGCGGGTGCCTACCAGCGCCTGCAACCGATCGAGAAACGCGTGAAACGCATCGAAGTGCCTCAAGTCGAGGACATCGTCGCGAAAATCGCGCGTATTCCGCCTAAGCACGTCACCAGTTCCGACAAAGAATTGCTGCGTAACCTTGAGCGTGACCTGAAGCTGACCGTATTTGGCCAGGATGCGGCGATCGACTCGCTGTCGACCGCGATCAAACTGTCCCGTGCCGGCCTCAAGTCGCCTGACAAGCCTGTCGGTTCGTTCCTGTTCGCAGGGCCGACCGGTGTCGGTAAAACCGAAGCGGCGCGTCAGTTGGCCAAGGCGTTGGGCATCGAGCTGGTTCGTTTCGACATGTCCGAGTACATGGAGCGCCACACCGTATCGCGTCTGATCGGTGCGCCTCCTGGCTATGTCGGGTTCGACCAGGGCGGTCTCTTGACCGAAGCCATTACCAAACAGCCTCACTGCGTGCTGTTGCTCGATGAGATCGAGAAGGCGCATCCGGAAGTCTTCAACCTGCTGTTGCAGGTCATGGACCACGGTACGCTGACCGATAACAACGGGCGCAAGGCGGATTTCCGTAACGTGATCGTCATCATGACGACCAACGCCGGTGCCGAAACGGCAGCTCGCGCTTCGATCGGTTTCACCCATCAGGACCACTCGTCCGATGCGATGGAAGTGATCAAGAAGAGCTTCACGCCGGAATTCCGTAACCGTCTGGACACCATTATCCAGTTTGGTCGCCTCAGTCATGAGGTCATCAAAAGCGTGGTGGACAAGTTCCTTACCGAGCTTCAGGCGCAGCTGGAAGACAAGCGTGTGCAGCTTGAGGTAACGGATGCGGCGCGCAGCTGGTTGGCGGCGGGTGGCTATGACTCGGCGATGGGTGCTCGACCAATGGCGCGTTTGATTCAGGACAAGATCAAGCGTCCGCTGGCGGAAGAGATTCTCTTTGGCGAACTGGCCGACCATGGTGGCGTGGTGCATATCGATCTGAAGGATGGCGAGTTGACCTTCGATTTCGAAACCACGGCGGAAATGGCCTGAGGTTAATCGCAATAAAACATAAAGGCGCCGGTTGGCGCCTTTTTGTTGTCTTGGCGTTTTAGCCCGGCGGCCATCCTCAGGTCACCCGTACATTCAACACATTGCTCGCCACGCCATGAATATCCCAGGCATATCTGATGAGTCATGGTTTTGGCCCCGGCATGCGAAATCGGAAGGGGTCGACGCCGTGGGTTTGCTGATTTTTCGCTTTGCGGGCTTCGTCAGGCGGGCGGACCATTTGCACGGTGATGCTGCCGTCATCGCCCGTGTAAACCGCCGCGCTGACGCCGCCGTCCTGGTAGCTGGCAATCGTCGCGAGGTTGATTTCCACCAGGGCGCTACTGACGCCGGTATTGCCCAGGCGTCGACCGATGTCGTAGCTCGCGTCGACATTGCCTAATACGATGCCGGTTCCATCGGTGTTGAGGCCATGCAGCGCATTGGTCAGTGCGATTTCGCCATGGGCGTTGTCAGTGCTGTCGTAGAACACACGCAGCGGTTTTTCGCCCTTGGGCAACGTTTCCAGTGCCTGCAGCCAGCCAGCTTGCAAGGCTTTGGTTTGCAGCGCGGGTTTGAGCGGATTGCCGTTTTCGTCGTGCATCACGACTTTGACCGGGCGGTGCAAGTAACCCAGGACTGGCGCTCTATCGAATTCCTTGACTTGATGGTGGGCCCAGCGGGCCGGCAACCATGGCGACGGTTCGAAATGGCCGGGGCCTCGGTTGCTCAGGGTTTGCCAGAGGGTGGGGAGTTGGGATTGCCAGTAGGTGGAGGACATGGTGCCGGGGCCGTAAGGTTTCCTGATCCCCTCAGCACGTTTGGCGTCTTCATAGACTTTTCTGAACAGCGGTGAATGCTTCCAGTAAAACGCCCACAACTTGCCCATGTCGGAGTTTTTGTTCTGGTTGTTTTCCGATTCATGGGTGGCAAAAGGGCGGATATAACGGTTTACCCGATCCGAACGAGTGAGCAGCAGGCCGGTCACGCTTGTGTACACGGTTGGTACGACCTGAGCGTATTGCAATCCTGGCGTGCCGGCCACGCGATAGCCGTTTCGAGTGACATCGCCGTCTTCACTCACAATCAATGCCTGTGGCACTTCGGGATTGTCGTCAAAGAACTTGAACACGCGCTCAATCATGCTCTGGGCATGGGTAGTATTGTCCGCGTCCTGCCACAGGAACAGGGTGACGCCCAAGGTAGCGGCATTGCGTCCGCCCAGAATATTCGCAGCGGCGCCCGTGTCTTCAGGCTGTTTCGGCGGTCCGATCGCAAACACAGGGATCGGCCAGTAAGCTACCGAGTCGCTTGCCGAATACTGGAATGCAGCTCGGGTAGCAATACGGCTGGAGTTCTCTCGGGATGTAACTGATGCGTTGTAATCATTTGGGTCTTTCGAAAAAATCGAAGCGAAATTGTCTGCTTTCGTTTCGATTTTTTGCCAAACCGATGATTGATGCCACCCTTGTACCGCGAGTCCCACTCCTCGTATTTCCAACGCGTAGTTACGCTCATGCGTGGCAGTTTGCATGACAGCATCAGCGACGACTTTCGTTCTGTAGGCCGTGAGTTGCTCCTTTTCATAAACTACCTGCTTGGCAAACCAATACCCTCCGTAGGCCAGTACGAGCGCACCAAAAATAATACTCGCGATTCCCCAACGCTTGACCGCGCCCATATCCCTAATCTCCCTTTTTCGCCCTGTCGACTCGCGTTAAATGAAAATGCGAGGTATCAGGTCGCCTGCACATTCAACGCATTGCTCGCTATTCCGTGGCAACCACAAGCCAGGCGATGTCCTTGCAGGACTACAGGAATGCCGTTCATGCGCCTGCGCGGATGCCCCTCGACGAAAGCGAACTCGCCCAGGTGAAACGGGCACGCTGCCTTGTCGCCTAGCACTGCAGGGGTTTTTCCGTTGAGGCGATGAGCGCCCGCGAGTTGGCAGGATACGACCGTGCCGCCACTGCTGATGGCGTCGCCCAGACAAACGGGATGGCTCATGGTTTTGGCCCCGGCATACGAAATCTGAAGGGGTCGGTGCCGTGGGTCTGCTGGTTTTTTGCTTTGCGGGCTTCGTCAGGCGGGCGGACCATTTGCACGGTGACGCTGCCGTCCTTGCCGGCGTACACCACCGCGCTGACGCCGCCCTCCTGGTAGCTGGCAATCGTCGCGAGGTTGATTTCGACCAGGGTGCTACTGACGCCGGTATTGCCCAAACGCCGACCGATGTCGTAGCCCTCGTCGACATTGCCCAGCGCAATGCCGGTGCCATCCGTGTTGAGGCCATGCAGCGCGAGGGTCAGAGCGATTTCGCCCTGAGTGTTGTCAGTGCTGTCATAGAACACACGCAACGGTTTTTCGCCCTTGGGCAACGTTTCCAGTGCCTGCAGCCAGCCCGCTTGCAAGGCTTTGGCCTGCAGCGCGGGTTTGAGCAGCTTGCCGTTTTCGTCGTGCATCACGACTTTGACCGGGCGGTGCAGGTAGCCCAGGACTGGCGCTCTATCGAATTCCTTGACTTGATGGTTGGCCCAGCGGACCGGCAACCATGGCGACGGTTCGAAGTGACCGGGGCCTCGGTTGCTCAGGGTTTGCCAGAGGGCGGGGAGTTGGGATTGCCAGTAGGTGGAGGACATGGTGCCGGGGCCGTAAGGTTTCCTGATCCCCTCAGCACGTTTGGCGTCTTCATAGACTTTTCTGAACAGCGGTGAATGCTTCCAGTAAAACGCCCACAACTTGCCCATGTCGGTTTTTTTGTTCTGGTTGTTTTCCGATTCATGGGTGGCAAAGGGGCGGATGTAACGATCTACCCGGTCCGAACGCGTGACCAGCAGACCGGTCATGCTTTCGTAAACCATTGGTACAGCATGGACGTTTTGCAGCCCGGGCGTGCCGGCCACCCGATAGCCGTTTCGAGTGACATCGCCGTCCTCGCTCACGATCAATACCTGCGGCACCTCGGGATTGTCGTCAAAGAACTTGAACAAACGCTCGATCATACTTTGGGCATGGGTGGTATTGTCCGCGTCTTGCCACAGGAACAGTGTGACACCCAAGGTGGCGGCATTGCGTCCGTCCAGAATATTTGCAGCTGCTCCCGTGTCTTCGGGCTGCTTGGGAGGTGATATCGCAAACACCGGTATTGGCCAGTAGGCCACGGAGTCGCTGGCCGAATGCGTAAAGGCGACGCGGGTATTGATTCTTGCCGTGATTCTTCGAGAGCTCACGGAGGTATCGTAGTCCTTGGGGTCTTGCGAATAGATCGAAGAAAAATTGTTATTTTTCTTTTTTATTTCTCGCCAAATAGAGGATTGGTGCCAATCATCAACGGCGAGCCCCGTTCCCCGTATCTCCAGCGCATATGTGCGCTCAAGCGTGGCGATTTGCTCGACTCTTTCAGCCATGACTTCTGATTTGTAGGTCGCCAGTTCTGCCTTTTCGTAGGCTACGGCCTTGCCAAGCCAGTGCCCGCTGTAGGTCAGTACCAGCGCACCAAAAATGCTCGCGATTCCCCAGCGCATAACGGTGTCAAACTCCTTTGGTTTTATATCTTCTGTCGGGGTTATGTAGATGGCGGACAACAAGAATCCGAGCCAAATGGCTATCAATACTCCAGCCCCCCAGAGATAGCCCTTCAGCTTCGGTCGCTGTGATTTTTCGTTTCGACGATCCCTCATTGAATCGCTCCTTTTTCCAAAGGGCTTACGATCAGCGTCGGCGGTGTCAACGACACCACATCAATGGAAGGGAATTCGCCTTCTTGGTAATACAGATAGCTGGCCTCCACCAATGTTTGGGTTTCTTCACTAAGTCGCGACTAACCCTCCATCTTCATGACTTCATCGAAGTACCGCTTTTTATCCATTTTCCAATCCGCAATCGCCACCAGCACCTCCCGCATCACCGGATCATCGAGGCACTTCGCCTGCCCAATCGCGATATCCATCGCCGTCACCCAGCGATGGTTTTCCGGGCTGCGCAACACCGCCGAGTGATAGCTGTTTTCAGTCCACTCCTTCGGATCAACCACCATGCGGGCACGGACTTCATTGGGGGTTTCTTCTCGTTCGATTCGGTAATGATCCTTGCGATCGAGCATCGGATTGCCGGACACCGGCGTCTGGCGCAGGGCGTGGGTCTGGTCGTCGGGCTCTTTGCCGTGATTCCAGTGGGCGCGAGCCTCTTCCAGCTTGACTCGCTCTGCGCTGTTGCCCACATAAATCCACTTGAAGGACGCACGTGGGTTACCCAGGGCGGTGTTTTGCGACACCGCATCCGGACGGTCTTTTCCGGCCTTGTGGGGTGAACCTGTCACGGCTTCGCCACCGAACATCTGTGGCGCATGGGGCGGGTGCAGTTGTTCGGCATTGATGTTGCGTTCCTGGCCTTTACGGATCCCGGCCTGCGAGGCCATTGCCGGCACTGACCAACCTCCCGGATAACGTGGCTCTCCCTCCGCGCGCGTGAGGTCTGGTTGTGGCGCCTTGCCGACCAGCACCGGCTCACTGTCGCGCAGGCGCCTGGTCCACAGGCGCTGGTAAAAACCCATGGATTGCAACGTGGTCATGGCCGGCTCGCCATTGGGCAGCGCGTCCGGCACGCCGTAAGTGCCGATACCTTGCACATCATCCAGCGCCACGGTGGTGTCGTCCGGGCAGAAATACAGGTAGACCTTGCCGCGATTATCTCGCTCGGGAAACACCACGGTCTTACCGTCTGCACCCAAACGCTGGCCTTGTTCGGGTGACCAGCGCGGGCCGGTACGACCACCATACCCCGGCACGCCACAGCGTGCGGCGTCGAGGGGTGGTTGCGTATGGGGTGATTGGGTGATGTGTTGGACGATGTCGATCAGGGTTTGCAGTGTCCGCAAATGTTTCGGTGTTGCGCCGGGCAGTACCGAATAGGGCGAGGCGACCATGATTGCGCAGTCGGCGCAGCGCTCGCCGCGATCCACCAGCATGGCCTGGGCGAGCAAGGTAATCAGCGTGCCCTGGCTGTGCCCCATGATGGTGATGGTTTCATTGGGGGAGACGCGGCGAATCTCGCTGACCAGCATCGCCAGTCGGGTCGCGGCCAGTACAAAATAGCGCCGGTTCGGCGCCTTGCCCATGTACAACGAGCTATGCATCGTCGGCTGAACCAAATGACGCAGCCATTTGGCGAAGCCCTCTTCGTACATCTCCAGCAGATTGTTGGTGGCGTTGGCGAAAAAACCGCCGCCCTTGGCGAAGTGACGGTCCAGACGATTGCCGAACGTATCCTGGAATTGATCGCGCAGCCTGGCAGGGTCGCCATTCTCATCCCGCTTTATTTCTCCGGGTTCGGCGCTGTAGCCCCAATAGAACGGGATTAAAAGACTGCGCGTTTTGGGGTCGTCGGTATCGCGTTGATAAAGGTAGGTATCGGGATCGTCGAGTATTCGCCCCTCCTTGTCTTTCCACGCTTCCTTGGGCGTGCTTTTAGCCTCGTTGTACTTGGCCCCATACCGACCCGCCCTCAAATCCGGCCGATCCAGCCGCTCATTAACCCCCTGACACAACCCCGTTTCCACCGACTCATACGCCGCCCCCGGATCATTGACACCGTGCAGGAAAATCACCACACCGGGCAAGTCACCAGGCACTTCCATCTTGCGATCGGTGTTGCAGTTGGGAATCAAGCGGGTGGTGCGCTGTGCCACCGTGTAAAAGCTGGAGTCGCTCATTGGTTGTCTCCCCCCGGGCGCTTGGCGGTTGCCCGAGCCTGATGCATCACCTCTCGCTCCACCCTCTGCGTTGAACCGGTCGCATCCGTTAAACCCTGCACCACACTGCCATCCTCAAGTTCGATCCGGTACGGATGGTCCGCGGCCCTTCGAGAGCCCTCGGCTTCGTCGCCCGGGTAGTGAAAGGCCAGGCGTTGCGCCGCTGGGTCACGGCTGAAGGTGGGTACGGAAACACTGTCGGTTTTCGGCCCGACCCAGTCATGATCGCTGGCATGCACAATGGCCTTGCCTTGCGTGCCCATCTCGATACCGCCCCCGATCTTGATGTAGCTGCCATCGTCGGCCACCAGGCGGATGGTAGGGGCGGTCACGATCAGTTCGCCTTCGCCGGCTGACAGGTGCAGGTTCTTAAGCGCATTGAGTACAAGGTCATCGTTCTGTGCTTGCACCAGCACCTTGCCGCGATTGGCGATAGCACAGATGCCTTCATCCTGGGCGAAGGCCGAGATCCCCTTACCGGCGTTCATTCGCAGGGCCGCACCGCTGGTCAAATGCAGATGATCCTGAGCGGTGGTGTCATGATTCTCACCGGCGTAGTGCACCTGCGAACGTGGGGTGGCACTGACGATGCCCGCCTCGGCGGCCACCGCGACAACAGGCTGACCCGAACTGTCACTGGCGGGGGCAGGCCATTGATTCAACGCCTGGCGCAGCGCTTCAATGCCTTGGGTATCGACCTGCTGGCCGCCACGAGAGGCGGCAGTCTGACCAAGCGATTGAAACAGCTCGCCGCACTCCGCCAGCAACCTGAGCAATTCGTCGCGATCCAGCTGCGAGCCCTGCGCGCCGTGGCGAGCGTAGGTGGTCAATAACATGCCCTGGGCTGCCCGAAGGGCAATCGCGGCATCGGTACGCAGTTCTGCGCCATCGCCTCGTGCCTGGGCTTGCCCATCGGTTCTCGGGGTGGTCAGCTTTCCCAGGTTCAGCGCTGTGGCGTGATGACTCGTGGCCAGGCGGGCGCGCAATGCACCGGGTGTATCGTCGAAAAGCAACTCGTTGAAGCCGTTGCCCTTGTGTTCCCGGGTCTGGATCCCCGACAACGTTCGATTGCCCGGCAACCCCGTCGCATGGCTGAAGCGTGGCGGAAAGTGATTCGCGTTATAGATCACCGAGGTGACAAGAGGGCGGTCGATGTCGCCCCCAAGAAAGGTCACCAGGACTTCCTGGCCGATGCGCGGTAAAAATTGATGACCAAAACCTTCGCCGGCGCTGGGCATGGCGACCCTCAGCCAGGTGGTGCCTTGGGCAGGATCCTGCTCGCGCTGCCAATGAAAGCGGACTTGCACACGCGCCAACGCATCGGTAAAGACTTCTTCACCTTCAGGGCCGACCACAATGGCGGTGAGCGGGCCGGAAATCGTCGGGCGCGGCGTAACGATCGGGGGGCGATACGCAATCTTGTGGCGGATGCACACAAAACGATTGTCGTAATCCGCCGGTTGATCAGACAGATAGTTGTTGCAGCCACGGTGCTCCACTGTCAGCAACAGAAAATGGCGATCTGCAATGGGGTCACGGTCGTGATCGAAGTGCTGAGTCAACTCGAAGGTGTAACCCGGCAGCATGGCGCGACAGTTGCTGGTGCCCTGAAAGGTCTTGCCCTGTACCTCCATGGCTTCCAGGCGATGACGGACCAGCGTTTCGCCCTCCTCAGGCATACCGTGGCTGTAATGACCGGGAAAGTCGTAGATCTCGTAGGACGGGACTTCACCCTGGACGTTGAGGCTAGGCATGCTGACCCGTAGTGGATTGTTCGGTTGCTTGTAGTCGAATGTCTGAATGGCCATGCGGCCGGGCTGCAGGGTTCTGTTGCTGCTCCATTGCGTAATCGAGTCGGCTGCTTCGGTGACCGACGCGCTGTGGTAGCGGATCTGCGGTTGCTGCGCCAGCGGCTCGAGCTTGCGGGAGTGATCGGTGATGATCAGTTGGTGTCCTTCCTTCGTGTGATCGAAGTAGAAGAACAATCCATCGCCTTCCAGCAGACGCAAGACGAAATCCAGATCGCTTTCGCGGTATTGCGTGATGTAGCTGTAGGACTTGAGCGACTGGCTCAGACGGAACTCAAAACGGGGCAGTGCTTCATAGTGGGCAAACACCGCGCGAATGATGTCTTCGATCGTTTGCTCTTGAAATATCCGTGAGTCATGGCGTCGCGATAGCATCCACAGCCAGGGACTTAATGTCGCCGAATAGTGCGCCAGGCCACCGTCACTTTTTTGCAGGCTGAAACGGCTGATGTAGCCGTGAACGTAACGAGCACCGCCGGTCGCCAGTTCAATGTCGAGTAACGCGGGTTGCCCCATCAGTGACTTGAGTTCGAGTCGCGCATCCTGGCTGATCAGCGACAACTCGAAACTGAACAGTGTCGACAAACCCTCGACACCGGAAAATCGTTCAAGCAGTAGCTCTTGCTGGTTTTCGAGCGGGGAGGTGAACTTCACCAGTCGTCGGTTCTGTGGCGAGATTTTTTTTGTTAGTTCCATTAACAAGTTTCCTACGGCATAAGCGACAGGCGATGGACCCAAAAGCGGTGCATGTCCGTACCTGCCCATGGCGAAAATGAGCAGGCGAATTAAGTCGCATATGAAATAGCTTGTATGTAGGACGCTTCTTGTTTTACAAAAAAACGGGAATGAATTGCAGGTGGCATTAACCTGTGAAACAGGATTGCCCCTCGTTCACAGGCAGGCAGGAGTTGCGGGCGCACGCCGCAGGGAGGCTTGTTCGGGATGGGGCTGGCATGGAATCCATGCACGATCAAGGCAAATAACGGACAAACAAAAACGCCCGGCATAAGCCGGGCGTCTTGTATTGACTTGATTAACGAGCGCGGTAAGTGATGCGCCCTTTGCTCAAGTCATAGGGCGTCAGCTCGACGCGCACTTTGTCACCGGTAAGAATACGGATGTAGTTCTTGCGCATCTTGCCGGAAATATGCGCGGTTACGACGTGCCCATTTTCCAACTCCACACGAAACATGGTGTTGGGCAGGGTGTCGACGACAGTGCCTTCCATTTCGAAGCTGTCTTCTTTCGACATGCAGTAAAGCCCTCGGTGTCCAATGAATGGCCCGGTGCAACTGCGCCAGGCAAAAGCGGCGTGCATTGTGCCCGAAAAATGGGGTTTAAGCCAAGGGGTTTAGGGCTTGCTCTAGTTCAGGATGACCCAGCGCTGATTAATCAGCAGTTCGATGGGGCGATATTGCGTCTTGTAGCTCATTTTTTTGCAGTTTTTGATCCAATAGCCCAGATAGACCGCTTCCAGCCGCAGGCGCCGGGCCTCGGCGATTTGCCAGAGGATTGCGTAACGTCCCAGGCTGCGGCGTTCTTCCGCGGGTTCGTAGAAGGTGTAGACCGCCGACAGACCGTTCGGCAGCAAGTCGGTCACGGCCACGGCCAGCAGCCGTCCGTCGAGGCGGAATTCGTAGAAGCGCGAAAACGGCAGATCACGCACCAGGAAAGTGGCGAACTGATCGCGACTCGGCGGGTACATGTCGCCATCGGCGTGACGCTGCTCGATGTAGCGCTGGTACAGGTCGAAATATTCTTCACTGAACCCGGGTTTGGCCGGGCGCACTTGCAAGTCAACGTTGCGCTTGAAGATGCGTTTCTGCTGACGATTGGGCGTAAATTGCGCCACAGGGATACGGGCCGGCACGCACGCATTGCAGTTCTGGCAATGCGGCCGGTAGAGATGGTCGCCACTGCGACGAAAACCCATCTCTGACAGGTCTGCATAGACATGCACATCCATGGGCTGACTAGGGTCGAGGAACAGGGTAGTGGCCTGCTCCTCGGGCAGATAACTGCAAGAGTGCGGCTGAGTGGCATAGAACTTCAAACGCGCCAACTCGGTCATGATCAACCCTCGGGGGTAAACTTTAAATAAGTGTAAGCCAAGCGCGCGAAAGTCGCTCAGCAAACCCAGGTTGCGCGACTGGGTTGGTCCAGATGCTGAGCAAGGTAGCGGGCAAATTCGCGGCGCGGAATGGCCCGGGCGCCGAGACTGTGCAAATGGTCAGTGGGCATCTGACAGTCGATCAGCACAAAGCCTGAGTCTTTCAGATGTCGGACCAGTGTGGCAAAGCCATATTTGGAGGCGTTGTCGGCGCGGCTGAACATCGACTCGCCGAAAAACAGCTGCCCCATGGCCAGGCCATACAGCCCGCCGACCAGCTCGCCCTGGTCCCAGACTTCCACCGAGTGCGCGTAACCCCGCCGGTGCAGTTCGAGGTAGGCGTTCTGCATCGCTTCGGTGATCCAGGTGCCGTCGGCGTAGTCCCGCGGCGCGGCGCAGGCGCGAATGACCGCGGCAAAATCCTGATCGAAGGTCACTTGATAACGTTGTTGGCGCAGCAACTTGTTCAGGCTGCGCGAGACATGCAGTTCGTCGGGAAATAGCACCGTGCGCGGATCCGGCGACCACCAGAGAATCGGCTGGCCTTCCGAAAACCATGGAAAACAACCGTGGCGATAGGCTTGAACCAGACGATCGGCGGAAAGATCCCCGCCCGCAGCCAGCAGTCCGTTGGGATCGCGCATGGCTTTTTCCAGCGGCGGGAAGGTCAAGGTGTTGCGTTGTAACCAAGTCAGCATGGCATCCGGGCTTGCAGAAGGGGAGGGCGGTGGCGGGCTGGTCGGCCCGCCGTGAAGTGTGCCGTCATACGGTCGGAATGTCGTCGAGGTATTTTTCGGCGTCCAGGGCGGCCATGCAACCGGCGCCGGCAGACGTGACGGCCTGGCGGTAAACGTGGTCGGCCACATCGCCGGCGGCAAACACGCCTTCAATGGCGGTGGCGGTGGCATCGCCTTCGCTGCCGCCCTTGACCAGCAGATAGCCGTCACGCATCTCCAGTTGGCCCTGAAACAGGTCGGTGTTGGGCTTGTGGCCGATGGCGATGAACACGCCGGTCAGCGGCAATTCCGTGGTTTCACCCGTGTGGCTGTCACGCAGGCGGGCGCCGGTCACGCCGCTGGCATCGCCCAGCACTTCGTCGAGGTTCTGGTTCCAGTGCAGGCGGATATTGCCGTTGGCGGCTCTTTCGAAGAGTTTGTCCTGAAGGATTTTCTCCGAACGCAACTTGTCGCGCCGGTGGACGAGGTGGACTTCCTTGGCGATATTCGACAGGTACAGGGCTTCTTCAACCGCCGTGTTGCCGCCACCGATCACCGCGACCACCTGATTGCGATAGAAGAAGCCGTCGCACGTGGCGCAGGCCGAAACCCCTTTGCCGGCAAACGTCTCTTCCGAGGGCAGGCCCAGGTATTGCGCCGAGGCGCCGGTGGCGATAATCAGCGCATCACAGGTGTAGGTGCCGCTGTCGCCGGTGAGTTCGAACGGGCGCTGCTGCAACTTGGCGGTGTGGATATGGTCGTAGACGATCTCTGTGTCAAAGCGCTCGGCGTGTTTTTGCATGCGTTCCATCAGCACCGGGCCGGTGAGGCCTTCGACGTCGCCGGGCCAGTTATCGACTTCAACGGTGGTGGTCAACTGGCCACCTGCCTGTATGCCGGTAATGACAACGGGTTTGAGGTTGGCGCGGGCGGCATAAACGGCTGCGCTGTAACCGGCAGGGCCGGAACCCAGAATGATCAGGCGGGAATGCTTCGCGTCGCTCATAAAAACACCTCATAAGCCTTTGTCACAAAAGAGAATGCATGCTCAAATTGAACCGCGCGCAATGGGCTTTTGGCTATGCTACACCCAAGGGTCACAAGCATGGCATCGGACGAACAAACCCGTACAATGCCTGTCTGTAACTGTGCTTGTAACAAAATAAGCAGTACGCGCCATGTTTATAAAAACCGGGGTGCAGTGTTAAAAGTAGTCCCAGTTGCGCCTGTTAACTTTTTTACCTGCCTGGATTGGGCAGTTTTTTATAGTCATTCAACAGATGGACGCGCCACTGGCGCAGGAAAAGAAGCGTTTTGAAGAAATCCACCGCAGCACCTAAACCAGCCGTCGTTCCGCTCTGGCGCCAGCATTTGCACTACCGACTCAAGGAAGGTGCATTGATCGCCATCGGCGCCTTGTGCCTGTTCCTGATGATGGCCTTGTTGACCTATGGCAAGGACGATCCGGGCTGGAGCCATAACAGCAAGATCGACGATGTACAGAACTTCGGCGGGCCGGCCGGCTCCTACAGCGCCGATATCCTGTTCATGGTGCTGGGTTACTTCGCCTACATCTTCCCGCTGTTGCTGGCGGTCAAGACTTACCAGATCTTTCGCCAACGCCATGAGCCGTGGCAGTGGAGCGGCTGGCTGTTTTCCTGGCGCCTGATCGGTCTGGTGTTCCTGGTGCTGTCGGGCGCGGCCTTGGCGCATATCCATTTTCATGCGGCGACCGGTTTGCCGGCCGGCGCTGGCGGTGCCTTGGGCGAAAGCCTCGGTGACCTGGCCAAGAATGCCCTGAACATCCAGGGCAGCACGCTGCTGTTCATCGCGCTGTTCCTGTTCGGCCTGACGGTGTTCACCGACCTGTCGTGGTTCAAGGTGATGGACCTCACCGGCAAAATCACCCTCGACCTGTTCGAACTGTTCCAGGGCGCGGCCAATCGCTGGTGGGCCGCCCGTGTCGAGCGCAAGCAGCTGGTTGCGCAGTTGCGTGAAGTCGATGACCGCGTGCATGACGTGGTGGCGCCGACCGTCACCGACAAGCGCGAACAGGCCAAGGTCAAGGAACGCCTGATCGAACGTGAGCAGGCCCTGAGCAAGCACATGTCCGAACGCGAGAAGCAGGTGCCGCCGGTGATTGCCCCGGCACCGCCGAAACCGGCAGCGCCGAGCAAACGCGTGGAAAAAGAGAAACAGGCGCATTTGTTCGTCGACAGCGCCGTCGAAGGCACCTTGCCGCCGATCTCGATTCTCGACCCGGCGGAAAAGAAACAACTCAATTACTCGCCTGAATCTTTGGCTGCGGTTGGCCACTTGCTGGAAATCAAGCTCAAGGAATTCGGTGTCGAAGTCTCGGTGGATTCGATTCACCCGGGCCCGGTGATTACCCGTTACGAAATCCAGCCCGCTGCCGGCGTCAAAGTCAGCCGCATCTCCAACCTGGCGAAAGACCTCGCGCGCTCCCTGGCCGTGACCAGCGTACGCGTTGTGGAAGTGATTCCGGGCAAGACCACCGTCGGTATCGAGATCCCGAACGAAGACCGCCAGATCGTGCGGTTCTCGGAAGTGCTGTCGACCCCTGAGTACGACAACTTCAAGTCGCCGGTCACGCTGGCGTTGGGCCACGACATCGGCGGCAAGCCGGTCATCACCGACCTGGCGAAAATGCCGCACTTGCTGGTGGCCGGTACGACCGGTTCCGGTAAGTCGGTGGGCGTGAACGCCATGATCCTGTCGATCCTGTTCAAGTCCGGCCCGGAAGACGCCAAGCTGATCATGATCGACCCGAAAATGCTTGAACTGTCGATCTACGAAGGCATTCCGCACTTGCTGTGCCCGGTCGTCACCGACATGAAAGACGCGGCCAACGCCCTGCGCTGGAGCGTGGCGGAGATGGAGCGTCGCTACAAACTGATGGCGAAGATGGGCGTGCGAAACCTGTCGGGCTTCAACGCCAAGGTCAAGGAAGCCCAGGACGCTGGTGAGCCGTTGACCGATCCGCTGTACAAGCGCGAAAGCATTCACGACGAAGCGCCGCTGCTGACCAAGCTGCCGACCATCGTCGTGGTGGTCGACGAATTCGCCGACATGATGATGATCGTCGGCAAGAAGGTTGAAGAACTGATCGCCCGTATCGCCCAGAAGGCCCGTGCTGCCGGTATCCACTTGATCCTCGCGACCCAGCGTCCGTCGGTAGACGTGATCACCGGTCTGATCAAGGCCAACATTCCAACGCGTATGGCCTTCCAGGTATCGAGCAAGATCGATTCGCGGACCATCATCGACCAGGGCGGCGCCGAACAATTGCTCGGCCACGGTGACATGCTCTACATGCCGCCGGGCACCAGCCTGCCGATCCGTGTTCACGGTGCCTTTGTTTCCGATGACGAAGTTCACCGGGTGGTTGAAGCCTGGAAACTGCGTGGCGCGCCGGAATACAACGACGAGATTCTCGCCGGTGTCGAAGAGCCCGGTAGCGGCTTTGACGGCGGCAGCGGCGGTGGCGACGATGATGCTGAAACCGACGCGCTCTACGACGAAGCGGTGCAGTTCGTTCTGGAAAGCCGTCGCGCGTCCATCTCCGCGGTTCAGCGCAAGCTGAAAATCGGCTACAACCGCGCCGCGCGCATGATCGAAGCCATGGAAATGGCCGGAGTCGTGACGTCCATGAATACCAACGGTTCGCGTGAAGTCCTGGCGCCTGGCCCGGTGCGCGACTGATTTGAATTGAACAGCGGTGGCGCAGTGATGCGCCGCCACTCTCCCCACGAATGTTATGAGGACTCCCATGCGTCTTATCCGCATGCTGTTGCTGCCGGTACTGGCTTTGACCACGCTTTCGGCCCACGCCGATGACAAGGACGTGGCGCGTCTGACCCAATTGCTGGAAAAATCCCAGACCCTGACCGCACGTTTCTCCCAGCTGACCCTCGATGGCAGCGGCACCCAGTTGCAGGAAACCGCCGGTCAAATGTCCCTGCAGCGTCCTGGCCTGTTCTACTGGCACACCGATGCGCCGCAAGAGCAGTTGATGGTGTCCGATGGCAAGAAGGTTTCCCTGTGGGACCCGGACCTGGAACAAGTCACCATCAAGAACCTCGACCAGCGCCTGACCCAGACCCCGGCACTGTTGCTGTCCGGTGACGTATCGAAGATCAGCCAGAGCTTCGACATCAGCGCCAAGGAAGCCGGCGGCGTGATCGACTTCACCTTGAAGCCGAAAACCAAGGACACCCTGTTCGACAGCCTGCGCCTGTCGTTCCGCAATGGCCTGGTCAATGACATGCAACTGATTGACAGCGTCGGTCAGCGCACCAATATCCTGTTCACCGGCGTGAAGGCCAACGAGCCAATCCCGGCCTCCAAGTTCAAGTTCGACATCCCCAAGGGTGCTGATGTGATCCAGGAATAAAACGCAGAACCTCTGTAGGAGCGAGCCTGCTCGCGATGAACTCAAGGACACCGCTGGGTGTCAGGCAGCCAGCGTTATCGTTAACGTCCATCGCGAGCAGGCTCGCTCCTACAGGGGATAGAGAATCAGTGAGGTTTGATAAGCAGTGATGGACCTGTTTCGCAGTGCCCCGATAGCTCAGCCCTTGGCCGCGCGTTTGCGTGCGGCCAATCTGGACGAGTACGTCGGTCAGGAACACCTGCTCGCTCGCGGCAAGCCGTTGCGCGAAGCCCTGGAGCAGGGCGCCCTGCATTCGATGATTTTCTGGGGCCCGCCGGGCGTGGGCAAAACCACCCTGGCGCGACTGCTGGCGGAAGTCTCGGATGCGCACTTCGAAACGGTCTCGGCAGTCTTGGCCGGCGTGAAGGAAATCCGTCAGGCGGTGGAAATCGCCAAGCAACAGGCCGGGCAGTACGGCAAGCGCACCATCCTGTTCGTCGATGAAGTGCACCGTTTCAACAAGTCCCAGCAGGATGCGTTCCTGCCCTACGTTGAAGACGGCACGCTGATTTTCATCGGCGCGACCACCGAAAACCCTTCGTTCGAACTCAACAATGCGCTGCTGTCCCGGGCCCGCGTCTACGTGCTCAAAAGCCTCGACGAAGCGGCCCTGCGCAAACTGGTGCATCGCGCACTGACCGAAGAGCGTGGCCTGGGCAAACGGCAACTGACCCTCAATGATGAAGGCTTTCAGATGCTGCTGTCCGCCGCCGATGGCGATGGCCGGCGTTTGCTCAACCTGCTGGAAAACGCCTCGGACCTGGCCGAGGACAACAGCGAGATCGGCGTCGATCTGCTGCAAAGCCTGCTCGGCGATACCCGGCGGCGTTTCGACAAGGGCGGCGAAGCGTTCTACGACCAGATTTCCGCGCTGCATAAATCGGTGCGCGGCTCCAACCCCGACGGCGCGTTGTACTGGTTTGCGCGCATGATCGATGGCGGTTGCGATCCGCTGTACCTGGCCCGGCGCGTGGTGCGCATGGCCAGCGAAGACATTGGCAACGCTGACCCGCGCGCGCTGAGCCTGTGCCTGGCGGCGTGGGAAGTGCAGGAGCGTCTCGGCAGCCCCGAAGGCGAATTGGCGGTGGCCCAGGCCATTACGTACCTGGCCTGTGCGCCGAAAAGCAACGCGGTGTACATGGGCTTCAAAGCGGCGATGCGCAGTGCCACCGAACACGGTTCGCTGGAAGTGCCGCTGCACTTGCGTAACGCGCCGACCAAGCTGATGAAGCAGCTGGGTTATGGCGACGAATACCGTTATGCCCACGATGAGCCGGACGCCTACGCCGCCGGCGAAGACTACTTCCCGGAAGAACTCGAGCCACAACCGTTCTATCAGCCGGTGCCACGCGGCCTGGAGCTGAAGATCGGCGAGAAGCTCAATCACCTCGCACAACTTGACCGTCTCAGCCCCCGGCAGCGGAGAAAAAAATAGTGATTCCCTTGATCGTTGCTGTCTCTGTCGGTGGTATCGCCGGCACGCTACTGCGCTTCGCCACCGGCAACTGGATCAACGCTAATTGGCCGCGGCACTTCTATACCGCGACGCTGGCCGTTAATATCGTCGGCTGTTTGCTGATCGGCGTTCTATACGGTCTGTTTTTGATACGCCCGGAGGTGCCGATTGAGGTACGCGCCGGGTTGATGGTTGGCTTCCTCGGGGGGCTGACGACTTTTTCATCCTTTTCACTGGATACGGTGCGCCTGCTGGAAACCGGGCAAATGCCGCTGGCCGTGGGCTATGCTGCCATCAGCGTATTCGGCGGGCTGCTCGCCACCTGGGCAGGCCTGTCCTTGACCAAACTTTGATAACGAGAGACCGACATGCTCGATTCCAAACTGTTACGTAGCAACCTTCAGGACGTAGCGGACCGCTTGGCATCCCGTGGCTTTGCCCTGGATGTTGCGCGCATCGAAGCGCTGGAAGAACAGCGCAAGACCGTCCAGACCCGCACCGAAGCACTGCAGGCTGACCGTAATGCGCGCTCCAAATCCATCGGCCAGGCCAAGCAGCGCGGTGAAGACATCGCGCCACTGATGGCGGACGTCGAGCGCATGGCGAGCGAATTGAGCGCCGGTAAAGTCGAACTGGACGCGATCCAGACCGATCTGGACTCGATCCTGCTCGGCATTCCGAACCTGCCACACGAATCCGTGCCGGTCGGTAAGGACGAAGAAGACAACGTCGAAGTGCGCCGCTGGGGCACCCCGAAGGCATTCGATTTCCCGGTTCAGGACCACGTCGCCCTGGGTGAGAAGTTCGGCTGGCTGGACTTCGAAACCGCCGCCAAGCTGTCCGGCGCCCGTTTTTCCCTGTTGCGCGGCCCGATCGCCCGTCTGCACCGCGCCCTCGCGCAGTTCATGATCAACCTGCACACCAGCGAACACGGTTACGAAGAGGCTTACACGCCTTATCTGGTTCAAGCCCCGGCGCTGCAAGGCACCGGCCAGTTGCCGAAGTTCGAAGAAGACCTGTTCAAGATCGCGCGCGAAGGCGAAGCCGATCTGTACCTGATCCCGACCGCCGAAGTGTCGCTGACCAACATCGTGGCCGGCGAGATCGTCGATTCGAAACTGTTGCCGATCAAGTTCGTCGCCCACACGCCGTGCTTCCGCAGTGAGGCCGGTGCGTCGGGTCGCGACACCCGCGGCATGATCCGCCAGCACCAGTTCGACAAGGTCGAGATGGTCCAGATCGTTGAACCGTCGACGTCGATGGAAGCGCTGGAAGGCCTGACCGCCAACGCCGAGAAAGTCCTGCAATTGCTCGAACTGCCTTACCGCACCATCGCGCTGTGCACCGGCGACATGGGCTTCAGCGCGGTCAAGACCTACGACCTGGAAGTGTGGATCCCGAGCCAGGACAAGTACCGCGAGATTTCGTCGTGCTCCAACTGCGGCGACTTCCAGGCCCGTCGTATGCAAGCGCGTTTCCGCAACGCGGAAACCGGCAAGCCTGAACTGGTTCACACCCTCAACGGTTCCGGCCTGGCGGTCGGTCGTACGTTGGTGGCGGTGCTGGAAAACTACCAGCAGGCCGACGGTTCGATCCGTGTGCCTGACGTATTGAAACCGTACATGGGTGGCCTTGAGGTCATCGGCTAAATGGACTATCTGCCGCTGTTCCATAACCTGCGCGGCAGTCGAGTATTGGTCGTCGGCGGCGGGGAAATTGCCTTGCGCAAATCCCGCCTGCTGGCCGATGCCGGTGCGCTGCTGCGGGTGGTCGCACCTGAAATCGAACCGCAACTGCGCGAACTGGTTGCCGGCAGCGGTGGCGAGTGCCTGTTGCGTGGCTACGTCGAAGCGGATCTGGACGGTTGCGGGCTGATCATTGCCGCCACCGACGACGAACCGCTGAACGCGCAAGTCTCCGCCGATGCCCATCGGCGTTGTGTGCCGGTCAATGTGGTGGACGCGCCTTCGTTGTGCAGCGTGATCTTTCCGGCGATCGTCGACCGTTCGCCGCTGATCATCGCAGTCTCCAGCGGCGGCGATGCGCCGGTGCTGGCCCGCTTGATCCGTGCCAAGATCGAAACCTGGATTCCGTCCACCTACGGTCAACTGGCCGGTCTGGCGGCGCGTTTCCGCAGCCAGGTCAAGCGCCTGTTTCCGGACGTGCAGCAACGCCGGGCATTCTGGGAAGACGTGTTCCAGGGCCCGATTGCCGATCGGCAACTGGCCGGGCAGGGTGCTGAAGCCGAGCGTCTGCTGCAAGCGAAAATCGATGGTGAAGCGCCCGTGGCCACCGGCGAAGTGTATCTGGTGGGTGCAGGGCCGGGTGATCCCGACCTGCTGACCTTCCGCGCATTGCGCCTGATGCAGCAAGCCGATGTGGTGCTGTATGACCGCTTGGTAGCACCGGCGATTCTGGAATTGTGCCGTCGCGATGCCGAGCGGATTTACGTCGGCAAGCGTCGCGCCGATCACGCCGTGCCGCAGGATCAGATCAACCAGCAATTGGTCGATCTGGCCAGGCAAGGCAAGCGTGTGGTGCGGTTGAAGGGCGGTGATCCGTTTATCTTCGGCCGTGGCGGTGAAGAGATCGAAGAACTGGCGGCTCAAGGCATTCCGTTCCAGGTGGTGCCGGGTATTACGGCGGCCAGTGGTTGCGCGGCGTATGCCGGGATTCCGCTGACGCACCGTGATTACGCGCAGTCGGTGCGTTTTGTCACCGGGCACTTGAAGGATGGTTCCACCGATTTGCCGTGGGCGGATCTGGTCGCGCCGGCGCAAACCCTGGTGTTTTACATGGGGCTGGTGGGATTGCCGATCATCTGCGAGCAGTTGATCAAGTACGGTCGCGCGGCGGATACCCCGGCGGCGTTGATTCAGCAGGGCACGACGGTTAATCAGCGGGTGTTTACTGGCACGTTGGCGGACCTTCCGCAACTGGTGGCGGAGCATGAAGTGCATGCGCCGACGCTGGTGATTGTCGGGGAAGTGGTGCAGCTGCGCGAGAAACTGGCGTGGTTTGAAGGGGCTCAGGCGCAAGTCTGAACACCGAGTCGCCTTAATCGCTAGCAGGCTAGCTCCCACATTGGATCTCTGTTGTTCACAAATCCCTTGTGGGAGCTAGCCTGCTAGCGATGGGGCCCTCAAAAACTAAACAACATCAACCCCTGCGCCAAACCCCTTTCCCACTCAACCGCTCCCGATCATGGGCGGCGGTGAAGTCCTGCGCCGGCCCCTTCGGCACAATCGCCGTCGGATTGATGGTCTTGTGGCTTCCGTAGTAATGATTTTTGATGTGCTCAAAACTCACCGTCTCGGCAATCCCCGGCCACTGATAAATCTCCCGCAGCCAGTTCGACAGATTCGGATAGTCGGCAATCCGCCGCAGGTTGCATTTGAAGTGCCCGTAGTACACCGCATCAAAGCGAATCAACGTCGTAAACAACCGGATATCCGCTTCGGTCAGGTATTCGCCGGTCAGGTAGCGATTCGCGCCAAGCAACAACTCCAGCCGATCCAATTCGCCAAACACATCATCGAACGCTTCTTCATAAGCCTTCTGCGACGTAGCAAACCCGGCGCGGTACACGCCGTTGTTCACTGCCGGATAAATCCGCTCGTTCAGCGCATCGATCTCACTGCGAAGCGGCGCCGGGTAGAAATCCAGCTCATTGCCGGTCAATTCATCGAACGCACTGTTGAACATGCGGATGATCTCCGCCGATTCATTGTTGACGATACGATTCTGCTGTTTGTCCCAGAGCACCGGCACGGTGACGCGGCCGGTGTAGTCGGCGGCATCGGCGGTGTAGCGCTGGTGCATGAAGGTGAAGTGGTCGAGTTTGTCGCCCGTCGAACCCAGGTTCTGGTCGAAGGTCCAGCCGTTTTCCAGCATCAGCCAACTGACCACTGACACGTCGATCAGGCTGTCGAGGCTTTTGAGTTTGCGCAGGATCAGCGTGCGATGAGCCCACGGACAGGCCAGCGATACGTAGAGATGATAGCGACCGGCCTCGGCGGCAAAGCCACCGACACCGCTCGGACCGGGCTTGCCATCGACGGTCACCCAGTTGCGACGTTGCGCCTGTTCACGCTGGAATGCACCGTCCTTGCTGCTTTCGTACCACTGATCATGCCAGCGACCTTCGACTAACAAACCCATGTTCAAGACTCCTCAATCCGATAAGCGTTGGAGAGGAGTCTATGCCCATGAGTTCGAACAAATAGCGCAAAGGTTGAAGGGTTATGATCGGTTAAATCGATCTGTCCCGCGCATCCCAATACTGCTGGGCGGTTTCGAAGGCTTGCTCACGCGTCTGGCCGAGGCCGCGCAAGGCCAGGGCCATGGTCGAAATCAGCGCCATTTGCGGGTAGCTGTCGACCACGTCGCCGCGCCACACGGCTTTCATATGCTCAGGTTCAAGCGAGGCGGGTTTGACGTGACGTTGGCTCGACAGTTGCGGCCATTCCTCGTCCCAGCTTTCGCCGCCGGTGGTGCCGTACAGGTGACTGTCGGCGTCGGGGTTGATCTCGATCTCGCCGCCATCGCCCTTGACCACAATCGCGGTGTCGCCAAGCAGGCCGCTGGCATCGCGATGCACCGCCTGGTAGCCAGGATGGAAAATGCTTTGCAGGCCGCAGCGCGCGCCCAGGGGATTGAGAATCCGCGTCAGGGAGTGGATCGGCGAGCGCAGACCGAGGGTGTTGCGCAGGTCGATCATTCGTTGCAACTGCGGCGCCCAGTCCACCAGCGGCATGAACGCCAGGCCGCCGTTATCCAGCGCCTCGCCGACCTGTTGCCAGTTGCGGCACAGCGGGATGTTCAACGCGTCCAACAGTTGTTCGCTGTACAGGCGACCGGCCGTGTGGGCGCCGCCGCCGTGCATGAAGACGCGCACGCCGTTCTGCGCCAGGCACTTGGCCGCCAGCAAGTACCACGGCAAATGACGCTTCTTGCCGGCATAGGTTGGCCAGTCGAGATCAACGGCCATTGCAGGAGGATTCAACCGTTCACGCAAGGCTTCGGTAAACCCGGCCATTTCCTCGGCGCTTTCTTCCTTATGGCGCAACAGCATCAGGAACGCGCCGAGCTGGGTGTCCTCGACCTTGTCGTCGAGCACCATGCCCATGGCTTCGCGGGCTTCGACCCGGGTCAGGTCGCGGGCACCGCGTTTGCCTTTGCCGAGTATCCGCACGAATTGGGCGAACGGGTGCTCGGCGGGCGTTTCGAGGGTCAGCGCTGGGAAATCGGTCATAAGCAATTCGTCGGTTTGGGCAGGCCCGCCAGTTTTGCGGCGAGTTTGGCAGGGGTGCCTTTGAACAGTCGGTTCAGGTGCAGGCTGTTGCCCTTGTCCGGGCCCAGCTTCAATGCGGTGTACTTGATCAGCGGACGGGTGGCCGGCGACAACTGGAACTCGTCGTAGAAGCTGCGCAACAGTTCGAGGATCTCCCAGTGTTCGGGGCTCAACTCGATGTCTTCGGCGGCGGCCAGGGCGCTGGCCACGTCGGCAGACCAGTCGCTCAGTTCGACCAGAAAACCGTCCTTGTCCAACTCGATGGCGCGGGCGCCGACAGTCAGGGAATTCATAGCCAGCTGTTGACCTTGTCATAGTGAATCGACAGCTCGACGAAGGCCGGGTAATCGATGGCGCTGGCCCAGTCCGGAACGACCAGCGCCCGGGCCTGAGCGTCTTCGACCAGCACGAACAGCTTTAAGCTGCGTGCATTCAGGGTACTGAACGGCGCGGTGCCCGGCTGCAAGGCATACGCCGCGTCGCCGGACAGCAGCAGCGCATCGTCAGCGCCGATCACGCGCAGGCAACTGGTCAGGCGATCGTCGCCGAACGGGGAATGAGACAACACATGCAAAGTCGACATCAGAGGGTGATCACCTGGTCGTAACGGTCAATAAGTGCGGTGATTTCGTCGGCGGCCAGCACTTGGGCTTCTTCCAGCGCTAGACCGGCCGGGTCCAGACCGCGTTGTGCAGCGCTGTCACCACAGACGAACAGGTCTTCGACACCGAACATCGGCAGAGCTTGCAGGTTGGCGCTCAGGTCTTTCTGTTGCAGGGCCTTGGCGTCCTGTCTGGCGGCAAGCTGGAACACCCCGTCATCGAGAAACAGCAGGCCGATCGGCAGATCGAAGGCGCCGCCCGCCAGGACGATGTCCAGGGCTTCCCGCGCGTTCGGCCCGGACCAGGGCGCCTGACGGCTGATAATCAGCAAGGATTTGGGCATCTCACGCGCCTCCGAAACAGATCAGGCGGTCGGCATCCTGCACCGCGTCATGCAACTGGCCGAGGCCGGACAATTCCCACGGTGCGCCGACGGCCACGGCTTCACGCTGATAGCGTTTGGCTTCTTCTTCGTTCAACACCCCGCGACGCAGGGCGGCGGCGATGCAGACGACGCCATCGAGTCGATGCTCGGACACAAAGGCGCGCCATTGCTTGGGCACGTCCTGTTCATCCTGAGGCGTGACCACGCTGCCGGAGGCGTTATAGACGCCGTCCTGATAGAAAAACAGCCGGACAATCTCATGCCCACCGGCCAACGCAGCCTGGGCAAACAGCAAGGCGCGGCGCGAGGAGGGCGCATGAGCGGCGGAAAACAGCGCGATGGCGAACTTCATGACGGACTCGATCAGCGAAACTGCGGCCATGATAAAGCTTTATCGGCGAGGCGGCTAAATCGATGTTGTCTGTGCGGGCCTCATCGCGGGCAAGCCCGCTCCCACAGGGATTTGTGCGATACCCAAGATCGTAGCTTCACAGTAAAACCTGTGGGAGCGGGCTTGCCCGCGATGAGGCCCGAGCAGGCCACACAAGATTCAGCGAGGCATATACCCCAACTGCCAACGCCGCGGAATCTTCAGCGACAGCACCCCCAGCGCTCCGGCCAGCAGCCCGCTGACAAACAGCGCCTTGAGCCCAAGGTGATGTTCCAGCACGGCGCCGAGCACCGCGCCGGCAAACATGCCGGTCCAGGGGATCAGTTGCACGCGCCAGCCATTGCGCCGCTCGCCGAGCATCCAGCGCCCCAGGCCACGGCCGAAGCGCGACAGGGCGCCGGTGACGTAGGTCAGGCCGACCGGCAAGCCATTCACTTCTTCCACGGCGGCATTGAGCATGCCCATGGCAATGATCGCCGCCAGCAGCGCCGGCAATTGTTCGTCATAGGGCCACGCGGCGGAACCACAGAGCAGCGTGGCGATGCACAGCAGCAAGGGCAGCGCCCGACGTCCGCCAAGGCGGCTGACGACGATGCCCAAGGCATTGCCGATGATAAACGTGGCGACGAGGATCAGCAGGCGCAGGGTCAGCCCCAGATCGCCATCGCTGATGGCCACCGCGAGGCGGGTGGTGTTGCCGCTCATGAACGAAACGAAATCGCCGCTGGCCATGAAGCCGATAGCGTCGGTCATGCCGGCGAGCACCGAGAGACTGGCCACCATCGACATGCCGATGCGTCCCCGCCATTTGCGGGCATGCAGATGGCCCGGGCTGGCGCGATCAGTTGAGAGGGATGGCAACATCGGCGAAGGTCTTCCTCAGGTAGCGACTAAAACAGTCACTTACTCAATCCATATAACTCGCAATACTCCAGCCAGTCCATACCGGCCATCTCGGCGACTTCCTTGTGCACTTCCATACGCTGGGCCTGGTAGTCCTCAGGCGTCGCGGCCGTCAGTTGCAGCGTCAGCTCCCAGGCGAACAACCCCAGGCGCTCGGCTTCAGCCTCGAAGGCTTCATGCAGGCGCTCATCGCGAAACTGTGCGGCGGTCTCGCCCTTGGCCTGGGCCAGCAGCGGGTTGAGGTGGTCGAGTTCGTCGCGCAGTTCAGGGCGCTCATCGAGAAACCGCTTTAGCGCTTGCTCGTGTTGCTGTTCGGTTGCCGCCATGGTCGCTCCTTGAGAATGGGTTACGAAGACTGCTTTTTGCTGGCCTTGGCCGCGGCGGCCAGGCATTCGAGGGCAAACTGCTCGGGGTAGGTCATCTGGATCGGCGTGGTTTCGCCTTTGACGGTTCTTTCGCCGTCGAGGATGTAGCGAATCCGCTTGTCGGTGACGCCGATGCGCTTGGCGATCCAGGAAGGCGTCTGACCGATCTGGCTGATCAGCTTGTCGGCATATTCAGCGGTCGGTTTGTAGTATTCGGCGTTAGGTGTCATGTGCGTTCCAAAAAAATGCGTGTTGCGCTGTGAATGGCGCGACAGGGTGCGCGAATCGTCACGCGGTGTCGCGGTATAAATGAAGTAAAGCAGAACGATACGCCGTGCCACGGTGATACAGTCCGCTTTTTCTTGATGAGCGAACGCAATGCGAATTCTGATGGTGGCGCTGGCCGTGACGTTGCTGGCGGGATGTGCCGGTTCGGCGATGAACGATGCGCGCGGCAAAGCCCCGTATAAAACCCTGAACTCGGACAAACCGGAAAAAGTCGTCGCCCAGTGCGTGCAGTTTTCCTGGCAGGACGAGGCGGTGTTCGGTGTTGATGCCGGGGCCTACCTGCAAGCAGGTGAAAAGAGTGGAACCACCGTTTACACGCGCTCGGCGGAATCCTTTGTGGACGTGACCACCGATGCCTCTGGAACCGTGTTGAGTTATTACGCGCAGCAGGACGATTTTGTCGCCAAGCGCCGGTTGGCGGCGCTCGCGACCTGCCTCTGAATTGATGAGGAATTCTCCCCTGTGGGAGCGAGCCTGCTCGCGATGGAGTGTCAGTCGACGTCAATGTGGCTGACACACCATCGCGAGCAGGCTCGCTCCCACAGGGTTATGCGTCGTTCATCAGGCGCTTCTGGAAGAAGAAGCGCTTGTGCCCCGGCGGGTAGTCAGCGATCTGACCCAACTCGCTGTAGCCCAGCTTCTGGTAGAACCCCGGCGCCTGGAAATCGAAGGTGTCGAGCCAGACGCCGATGCATCCCTTCTCCCGCGCCAGGTCTTCGGCCATGTGCATCAGCTTCGAGCCCATGCCCTGGCCCCGGGCCTGTTCCGGCACCGAGAGCAACTCGACGTACAGCCATTGATAAAAAACCCGGCCATACAGACCGCCGAGAATTTCGTCGTGTTCGTCGCGGATCAGCAAGGCAATCGGCTCCGGCGTCGTGGCACCAGCCTTCGAGGCGTTATAGGCACGCAACGGCAGCACGATGGCATGTTCCTCGGCATCCGTGGGGTTTAGCGACAGTTCGATTCGCAGGGTCATCAGCTATTTCCTTATGGCTTGAGTGGCAACAGTCCCAAGCCTATCGCGGTCAGCGGTCGATGTTCCAGCCCCGCGGGTGGAACCGTCGATCGCGCGCAGGTGTCTAGCCTAAACAGCGTCATTCCAGAACGCGGCCGATGAGGACACCCCGTGAATATTTTTGAAGCACTGCGCGAAAGCCACGACCGCCAACGCACCTATGCCGATGCGCTGATCCAGACCAGCGGCGACACCCCGGAGCGGGTCGAGGCTTACAAGCAACTCAAGTCTGAACTCCAGGCCCACGAAACCGCTGAAGAGCGGCACTTCTACATCCCGCTGATGGAGTTCGACAACGGCGTCGACCTTAGCCGTCACGCAATTTCCGAGCATCATGAGATGGACGAAATGATGGAGGAACTGGACGAGACCGAGATGTCCAGCCCGGCCTGGCTGGCGACCGCGAAGAAGCTCGCCGAGAAAGTCCATCACCACCTCAAGGAAGAAGAGCAGAAGTTCTTCCAGATGGCCGGCAAGTTGCTCGACGACGAACAGAAAGAGACGCTGGCCGGGCAGTATGTGAAGGAGTACAAGGCCCAGCTTCAGTGAGCGTGTTTTCGTCTACGATGTGAGCCCTCTGACGAAAAAAGGATGGATTGTCATGTCGAACACCGCCGAGCGGGTCAACATCATCGAGTCTCAGGTGTTGTCCCATGACTGGTACCTGCTGAAGAAAATCACCTTCGATTACCAGCGCAACAACGGCGAATGGCAACGCCAGACCCGTGAAGTCTACGACCGTGGCAATGGTGCGGCGATCCTGCTTTACAACCGGGAAAAGAAAACCGTCGTATTGACCCGGCAATTCAGGTTGCCGGTGTTCGTCAACGGACACGATGGCTTGCTGATCGAAGTGGCGGCGGGGCTGCTCGAAGGAGTGGCGCCTGAAGAGCGCATCCGCGAAGAAGCTGAGGAAGAAACCGGTTATCGCGTGCACCATGTGCAGAAGGTGTTCGAGGCCTACATGAGCCCCGGTTCGGTGACTGAAAAGCTGCACTTTTTCATCGCCGAATACGACGCTTCATCGAAGGTCAGCGAGGGCGGCGGGCTGGAGGAAGAGACTGAGGAACTGGAAGTGCTGGAGTGGACATTCGACGACGCGCTGGCGGCGTTTGAACGTGGCGAGATCTGCGACGCAAAGACCATCATGCTGTTGCAATATGCAGCGATGAAAAACATCTTCTAAACCACGAAACAAATCCCTGTGTAGCCGCTGGCGCAGCCGAACGCAGGCTGCGCCAGCTGCTACAGGTCCCCGTCAACTTGGAAATAAATCATCCATCCTGCTGGCGCCCGACCATTCGCAGCCTTCCAGCGTCAGCAGCAATTCCTTCGCTTCAAGCCCCCCTGCAAACCCCGTCAATTTCCCCGATGCACCAATCACCCGATGACACGGCGCAATAATCGAAATCGGATTCTTGCCATTCGCCGCACCCACCGCCCGAACCGCGCTGGGATTGCCGATCTGCTCGGCAATCTGGCTATAGCTGCGCGTCTCGCCGAATGGAATGGTCAGCAGCGCCGCCCAGACTTTCTTCTGAAATGCTGTCCCGGAAAAATCCAGCTCCAGCTCGAAGTGATCGCGGGTGCCGGCGAAGTATTCCCGTAACTGCTGCGCGGTGCGCACAAGGATCGGATTATCCGGCGCCGCACTCATCGGTCCTAGCCGCACCCGGCCGGGTTTGTCGTTTTCCCAGAGGATGGCCGCCAGTCGCGTGCCGTTCGCGACCAGCGTCAACTCGCCGACCGGGGACGCCAGGGTGGTGCAGGTGTACGTCATGCCGGCGAACTCCGCGGATGGGCTGGACAAGCGGCAAGCATACTGCCTCGGCGGGGAGGCGCAAAACGTAATCCCAGCCATACTTGCCTCTGCTCTTGAAGCGCGTTCCTCTGTTTATGTGCAGAGCCTAAAAACAATAAAGAGACCGACTCATGAAGTTCGAACCTTTTGCCAAATCGCTGATGGCGACCTCATTGGCGCTCAGCTGCCTCAGTGCTTACGCAGCCTCCGTGGCCCCGGTCGCGGCCGAAAACGGCATGGTGGTCACGGCCCAGCATCTGGCCAGTCACGTCGGCGTCGATGTGCTCAAGAACGGTGGCAACGCCGTCGATGCCGCGGTCGCGGTGGGTTATGCGCTGGCGGTGGTGTATCCCGCGGCGGGCAACCTGGGTGGCGGCGGTTTCATGACCATTCAACTGGCGGACGGGCGCAAGACCTTCCTCGACTTCCGCGAAAAAGCCCCGCTGGCGGCCACGGCCAACATGTACCTCGACAAAGAGGGCAATGTCGTTCCGGACCTGAGTACCCGTGGCCACCTGGCGGTCGGCGTGCCCGGGACGGTCTCCGGCATGGAGTTGGCACTGTCGAAATACGGCACCAAGCCGCGCAAGGAAGTGATCGCCCCGGCGATCAAGCTCGCCGAAGACGGTTTTGTGCTGGAGCAGGGCGATGTCGATTTGCTGGACTACGCCACCGACGTGTTCAAGAAGGACATCAAGGACTCGGGCGCGATCTTCCTGAGCAACGGCGAACCGATGCAAGTCGGCCAGACGCTGGTGCAAAAAGACCTCGGCAAAACCCTGCGGGAAATTTCCGAAAAGGGTGCCGACGGCTTCTATAAAGGCTGGGTGGCCGACGCCATCGTCACCTCCAGCCAGGCCAACAAGGGCATCATCACCCAGGCCGACCTGGACAAATACAAGACCCGCGAACTGGCCCCGATCGAGTGCGACTACCGTGGCTACCACGTGGTCTCGGCACCGCCGCCAAGCTCCGGAGGCGTGGTGATCTGCGAGATCATGAACATCCTCGACGGCTACCCGATGAAAGACCTCGGTTACCACTCGGCCCAGGGCATGCACTATCAGATCGAAGCGATGCGCCACGCTTATGTGGACCGCAACAGCTACCTCGGTGATCCGGACTTCGTGAAAAACCCGATCGCCCATTTGCTGGACAAAAACTACGCGACCAAAATCCGCGCCGCCATCGACCCGAAAAAGGCTGGCGTGTCCCGCGAGCTCAAACCCGGCGTAGCGCCGCACGAAGGCAGCAACACCACGCACTACTCCATTGTCGATAAATGGGGCAACGCGGTGTCGGTGACTTACACCCTGAACGACTGGTTCGGCGCCGGGGTCATGGCCAGTAAAACCGGGGTCATCCTCAACGATGAAATGGACGACTTCACCTCGAAAATCGGCGTGCCGAACATGTACGGTCTGGTGCAGGGCGAAGCCAACGCCATCGCGCCCGGCAAGGCGCCGCTGTCGTCCATGAGCCCGACCATCGTCACCAAGGACGGCAAAGTGGTGATGGTGGTGGGTACGCCTGGCGGCAGCCGCATCATCACCGCGACCTTGTTGACCATGCTGAACGTGATCGATTACGGCATGAACATCCAGGAAGCGGTCGATGCGCCGCGTTTCCACCAGCAGTGGTTGCCGGAAGAGACCAACCTGGAAGCCTTCACCACCAGTCCGGATACGGTAAAGCTGCTCGAAAGCTGGGGCCACAAGTTTGCAGGTCCCCAGGACGCCAACCACCTGGCCGCAATTCTCGTCGGCGCGCCGTCGCTTGGGGGTAAACCGGTGGGCAAGAACCGCTTCTACGGCGCGAACGACCCGCGCCGCAATACCGGGTTGTCACTCGGTTACTGAGGCCCGAGGCCATCCCGCTTTACCGGGATGGCCCCGATTTTGTAGCCGCTGTCGAGCTTGCGAGGCTGCGTTCGGCTGCGAAGCAGTCGTGAATTCAAACGCTGCGGTGTTTCAGGAAAACCGCATGCACAGGATTGACGACTGCTGCGCAGCCGAACGCAGCCTCGCAGGCTCGACAGCTGCTACAAGCTGCTACACGTTGAAGGGGGAGCGGATTCGAGTCCGTTTCCGATCTATCGACCGATCAAGGAAGGAACTCCATGACCACCGCACTGTTAGTCATCGACGTCCAACGCGCTTTGTGCAGCGGCGAATATGAGTGCTTCGATATCCAACGCGTCATTGAAAACATCAATGGCCTGACCGCGAAGGCCCGTGATGCCGGCATTCCCGTCATTTTCATACAGCACGAAGAGGGCGACCTGCTGAAACACGGTTCCGAAGGCTGGCAACTGGCCGAAGGGCTGGAAACATCACCGCATGACTCACGTGTACGCAAAACCACCCCGGATTCGTTCTACCGGACCAACCTGCAAAAGCTGTTGCCGAAGGAGGATTTCGAACGCCTGATCATCTGTGGCCTGCAAACCGACTATTGCATCAATGCCACCGTGCGTGAGGCGCTGAAACAGGGGTATGACGTAGTCCTTGCTGCCGACGCCCATTCCACCATCGACAACGGTAATCTCACCGCCGAAGACATCATTGCAGAGCACAATAAGGACCTGGCGCACCTGACCGGTTCGGTCGCACGGATCGACGTCATCCCGAGCAGCAAAGTCAGCGTTTAAGAAGCGAAAATCTCGATCAGCTCAGTCAGGAACGCACTGACCAGATCCCGTTGCCGCGCCGAGTGCCGAACCGCCGCGTGAAAGCCGACCTCATAGCGCAGCAGCTCGGGATTCAATGGGTGCAGCTGCCCAAGCTGTTCATGCTTGTCCGCGTAGTGCTGCGGCAGAAAGCCCAGGTGCTGGCCGGACAGGATGAGCAGGGCGGCGCCGTCCATGCTGTCGGTGAGCACGGTCAAACGCTCGATCGAGGCGGGTGCCGGCATTTCCGGCAACGGGTGGCTGGGCCATACCCAGTCGTATTCGCTGACATCCTCCCGGGTCAGCGCGCCGACGTGCTCGAACAGCGGGTGCGAGGGCGCGCAATAGGCGATCTGGGTTTCCGGGAACAACGGGAAGTAATCGATGTTGGGCAAGCGGTGCCAGAAATAACCGATCGCCAGATCGATATGGCTGTTGATGATTTTCTCTTCCAGCAGCGATGACGACAGCTCGGTGAAGTGAAAATACAGCCCCTCATGCCGGGAGCGTAAGCGCGCAATGGCCAGGGCGATTTTCTTGTTGGCCACGGGGTCGATTTGACCGAGCAGGCCGATGTTGATGTTGCCCGAGACCTTGCGATTGATGTGCTGGACTTCAACCCGGAAGCCTTCGGCAGCCGCCAGCAACCGGCGCGCGGCCTCGACAAACTGGCCACCCTTGGGGGTCACCGAAAATCCGCCGCGCCCGCGTTCGCACAGTCGAAACCCCACTCGCGCTTCCAGCGTTGCCAACTGCGCGCTGATGGTCGGTTGCGTGGTGTTGAGGGCGGTTTGCGCCGCCGAGATCCCGCCCGCCTCAACAACGGTCAAAAATACCCGGATCAAGCGCAGATCCAGCTCCGATACAGTCCCCAGCATGCCTTTCCCCATTTCTCATTCACATAGACGCTAATCTATGTAAACAGTGTGCCTGCGATATTTTATAGGCCTGAACAACGCCATACATTGCAGTGAAACCGGCGATCTGCCCATAAAAACAACAATTCACTGCATAGGAACAATCATATGTCAGGGTCCCCACAGTCTGCCCACGCCATCGAGGCGAATAGCGGGTTGGCCATCGAAGGCCACTCGATCGATTACATTCCGCAAAACGAACGTCACGCCAAGCTCAGCAGCCAGGGACCTTTCTGGTTTTTGGGCAACTTCCACTTCTTCACCATCTCCATCGGTTTTGTCGGCCCGAGCCTCGGCTTGTCAGCGCTGTGGACCATGCTGGCCGGTGCGCTGGGCATTATGTTCGGCACCATTTTCATGGCGTTTCACGGTTCGCAAGGGCCTGAAATGGGCCTGCCGCAAATGATCCAGTCCCGTGCGCAATTTGGTTATCGCGGGGTGATCCTGGCGCTGATGGCGACGATGTTTGTGTTCGTCGGCTTCAACGTGGTGAACATCTCGCTGATCATGAACGGCCTGGAGCATGTGTTCGGCATCGACCCGACCATTGTCGCCGTGGCCGTGGTGTTGATCGGCGCGCTGCTGTCGATCTACGGCCATGACCTGATGCACAAAGCCTTCAAATGGGCGTTGCTGGCCACGTTGCCGCTGTACGCGCTGGTCACCATCGCCTTGATGTTCGGCGCGGGGCAGGAGGGCGTCACCCCGGCGACCGACCTGGGTTTCAACTGGGTGGCCTTTGCCACGCTGTTTGCCATCGGCGCGAGCTACAACATTTCCTATGCGCCGTATGTCTCCGACTATTCCCGTTACCTGCCGAAAAATACCAGCCGGCCAAAACTGATCGCCGCGGTGTTCATCGGCGCCTCGTTGTCCGGTAGCTGGATGATCGGACTCGGTGCCTGGTTGGCCCAGCAGTTGAAAGCGGCGGATGCGCTGGTCGCGCTGAACCAGGTCGGCTCATCGATGATTCCAGGCTTGGGCAACGTGTTGGTGATCGTCTCGGTCGCGGGCTTCCTGCCGATCATTGCGCTCAACACTTACAGTGCGATGCTGACGTTGTTGACCGGCGTCGACTCGATCAAAAAAATCTCCCCGACACCCCGCGCCCGAGTGCTGTCGATTTCGGTGATCAGCGTCATTCTGTTGACCTGTGTGCTGTCGATCAAAGGTGACGGCATTGCGCTGTTGAACACCTTCCTGGTGTTGCTCCTGTACTTCCTCGTGCCTTGGACCGCGGTCAATCTGGTGGACTACTTTTTCGTGCGCAAGGGCCGCTACGCGATCCCGCATTTCTTCACGCCCAAGGGCATCTACGGCGCCTGGCAATTTCGCGGCATCGTCGCCTACCTGATCGGCTTCGCCGCGATGGTGCCGTTTTTCTACATCTACGATGCCGCCGCGGGCAAAGAAGTGTTCGTAGGGCCGCTGGCGCGCATGCTCGAAGGCGTGGACATCGCCTGGCTGGTGGGCCTGGTGGTGTCGGGCCTGACGTATTACCTCCTCAGTCGGTCGATCGACCTGGCGTACGAAGGCCGGATCATCGACGCGATTACCGAGAGCGACATTGTCGCCATGGCCCATCAATCCGTGGAGGAGGGGCGTTGAACAGCGCAAAAAATACCGTGGTTGCCTGCTGCCAACTGGCACCGAAAATAGGCGACCTCGCTTACAACCGCACACTCACCGAACGGGCGATTCGCTCGGCGGCGTATCAGGGCGCGCAGGTGGTGGTGCTGCCCGAATTGGTGCAGAGCGGCTACCTGTTTACCGATCGAGACGAGGCGTTGTCCTTGTCCGAAACGGTCGACGGGCCAATCGTGCGGCTGTGGATGACGTTGGCGAAGGAACTGAACATCGTCGTGGTCGGCGGTTTCTGCGAGCGGCTGACCGGTGATCAACTGGCCAACAGCGCAGCGATGATCGATGCCCGAGGGCTGCGCGCCGTGTACCGCAAGGCGCACCTGTGGGATGGCGAGAATGAAATTTTCAGCGCCGGCAATGACGCGCCACCAGTGATAGACACGGTGCATGGACGCATCGGCATGCTGATTTGCTACGACCTGGAATTCCCCGAATGGGTGCGCCTGCCGGCACTGGCCGGCGCCGATCTGCTCTGCGCGCCGGTCAATTGGCCCGATGGACCCCGGCCGCTGACCGAGCGTCCGGCGGAAGTGGTACGAGTCCAGGCCAATGCGTCAGTGAACCGGATGTTCATTGCCGCGTGTGACCGACATGGTCATGAGCGCGGCGTCGGTTGGGTACAGGGTTCGGTCATTGTCGATGCCGATGGCTATCCGTTGGCCGGGCCGGCAGAGCAGGGCGGCGAGCAGATTTTGCTGGCGACGTTGAATCTGGCTGAGGCGCAGAACAAACGCATCAGTGCGCGCAACGACTTGCATCGGGATCGCCGGCCGCCGTTGTATGGGTTGAGTCGTCAAGAACCCAATGTGGGAGCGAGCCTGCTCGAGAAGGCGAACTGACAGTCGACATCATCGTTGAATGTGAAACCGCTATCGCGAGCAGGCTCGCTCCCACACTAAGGTGTGGTTATCGAACTGGACGCCGTCGCTGCGCCTATGGCATGGTCAAAAAAATAATACGTCATGTAGTCGCGAACAGGATCAGCACAATGGAGGAGGGTGATGAGGTTGGCGCCGAGGCGTCGATGGCCACGCTAAAGGCGTTCAATCAGTGCGTGTTGCACTTGGGACGTCTGGCTCGGGATCGTGGCGCGTCTCAGTTCATCGCCGACGGCTTGCAGGCCTTTAGCCCATTGGTGCCTTTCACATCGGCGTGGTGGGGCGAAATGTCCCCGTCGCCCGTTCAAAGCTGGATGCACGGGCGGATCAACCTGCCCGAGTCGTTTGCCGTCGAGTGGCACAAGGTTGCCGTCAGCGACCGATTTTCCCAGGAGACCTTGAGTCAGCCCGGGGAAGTCGTGCGCGACAGTGGCTTTACCGACCCTTGCGAGGACGTGAACGACTTTGCGCGGCGTCACGACCTCTACCACCTGATGTGCATCACCTTCGAATTGCCCGAAAGCGGGTTGGTGTTTTTTGTGTGTTTGTACCGTGGCCAACAGGCATCGGCTTTCAACGAGCGTGAAGCCGGTTTGTTTTCGGCCTTCTGCGATCACCTGTTGCAGCTGTGGCGATTCCAGGTGCAGGACATGATCCGTGTCGACACGGGCAATGCCGCGAGCGACTTCGGGGTCGCGCGTCTGGACGGCAGTCTGCTTTATGTGGGGGCAAGTCTGTGCGCTGCCATTCAGCGAGAGTTGCCTGGGTGGAGCGGCTCGATGCTTCCGCCCGAGGTGATCGAGCAACTGCAAAAAGCGCCCTGCGTCATACGCCTGGGTCGCTGTGCATTGACCCTGAGTCCTAACGCCGAGCATGTGATCCTGTCGCTTGAAACACAGTCCCGCGGGGCCGTGCTCGCACCTCGCGAGCGGACCGCAGCGATGCTGTTCGCTGCCGGCCACTCCTACAAGGAAATCGCCAAAATTCTGGTGCTGAGTCCTGCAACCGTGCGCACCTACCTGCGCAACTGCTACTTGCAGCTCGGCGTCAAAAGCAAGGTGGAACTGGGCTCGGCCCTGCGTTCGCCGAACACCACACCCTAAGAGAACGCGACCCGTATAGCCGCTGTCGAAGCCTGCGCCGGCTTCGACAGCTGTATCCAGTCGGTATTTGCCTCACCCCTCCTCATTTGTGGAGGTCCGTATTTGCGCTGCGCTCTATATCGTGTGCCCTGCATTCAGGGCTTGCACGGCAGTCTGTTCGGGCCACTTCAAAACTATAAAAACAGAGGTGAGGCAGGTGAAACTTTCCAGGCTATTTATCGCCGTTTCCACCGCAACGGCATTGTCCTGCGTGGCGCTGGTGGGGTGTCAGACACACGCGTCGACCGCCGCCGACATGGTGATGCGCAACGGCTACGTCTACACCGTCGACGGCAAGAATTCCGTGCAGCAGGCGATCGCCATCACCGACGGCAAGATCGTCTATGTGGGCAGCGATGCAGGCGTTGCCTCGTACATCGGCACGCAGACACAGCTGATCGACCTGGCCGGGCGCATGCTGATGCCGGGCTTCATCGATGCGCACATGCACCCGGGCGACGGTGGGCGCGCCATGACGTTGTGCGACCTGAAATACCAGACGATGACCCGCAAGGTGTTCCAACAAACCATTCAGGCCTGTCTCGATGCGGACAAGGACAAGGGCGACGACGTCTGGCTCGAAGTCGGCAGTTGGGACCGCATGGGCATGACCGGCCTCGATGGCGATCCCGACAAATCCACCCTCGACGCCTTGAAAACCAAGCGGCCGATTCAGGTGCGCTCCACCGACTTCCACACTGTACTGACCAACTCTCGCGGCCTGGCGGTGGCAGGCATCAACCAGCACACGCCCAACCCCAGTGATGGCAAGTACGCCCGCGACAGCGCCGGCAACCCGACCGGCATCTGCGAAGACGGCGCGGCAGAAACCATGGCCGCCGTGGTGCCGCCCGCGACCGACGCCGAAAAACTCAACCAGACCCGCGCGGCGCTCGACGCCATGCGCCAGCAAGGCATCACCAGTTTCTTCGATGCCTTGTCGGGGCCGGAGAGTGGCAAAGCGTTCACCAGCCTGCAGCAGTCGGGCGAGTTGACCGCGCGGGCGTTGCTGGCGATCAAACTCGATCCGGCCGCCGCGGCTGCCGACCCGGACAAAACCATCGCCGAAGCGAAGGCACTGGCCACCACCTACGACCAGGGCGAAGAAAAAGTCGCGCCGGGTGTGAGCATGCGTCACGTCAAATTGTTCATGGACGGCATCATCAATGCGCCGGCCGACACCGGCGCCATGTTGACACCGTACCTGCACAATGCCGGCACCGATAAGGCGCCACACTGGGCGCCAGGCAAGAACAAAGGTGAGCTGTACTTCCCGCCGCAAGTGCTCAATCCGCTGCTGCTCAAAGCCGTGCAGGCCGGCCTCGACCCGCACCTGCATGCCACCGGCGACCGCGCGGTGCGTGATTCGCTGAACGGCATTGAATACGTGCGCCAGCAACTGCCCGGCAATGGCTTTCGCCCAGCCATTACGCACAACGAGTCTGTCGACCCCGCCGACTACCCGCGCTTTAAGGCCCTCGACGTCACCGCCAACATGTCTTTCCAGTGGGCGCAGCAGGCACCGTCCACGGTCGACGGCACCAGCGATCATCTCGGGCCTGCGCGGTTTGCCCGCATGGAACCGTCGGGCAGCATCGCCCGCGCCGGCGGCCGGGTGGCGTATGGCAGCGACTGGCCGGTCGATCCGCTGGATGAATTCCTCGCCCTCAAGGTCGGCGTCACCCGCTCGGGCGATCCGCTGAACCCGCACAGCTATGGCCCCAAGTACGCCGGCAGGCTGAACGCCGACCCGGCGCTGTCACGTACCGAGGTACTGCGCACCATCACCCTGAACGCCGCCGAGCAACTGAAACTCGACGCGGTGGTCGGCTCGGTCGAGGTCGGCAAGTTCGCCGACCTGATCGTCCTCGACAAGAACTTCATGCAGGTTCCCGAGCAAGAGCTGGCGCGAAATGAAGTGCTGCTGACGGTGGTGGGCGGCAAGGTCGTGTGGGCCAAGGCACCGTTCATTGGCCTTCAAGCATCCGCTTCCCGCCCAGCCCAATAAAAACAAGAGAGCCTTCTGATGCAGCGATTTATCCCCAACCTGTTGGCCGCCGCCCTGGCGTTATCTTCCATGCACGCCATGGCCGCCGCTGACCTGGTGTTGTTCAACGGCAAAGTCTTCACCGCCGAGCCCGGCCAAGGCCTGGTGCAAGCGGTGGCGGTGCAAGACGGCAAGATTCTCAAAGTGGGCAGCAACGCCGACATCAATGCGCTGGCCGACGCCCAGACGCAACGGATCGATCTGGCCGGAAAAGTATTGATGCCGGGCATGATCGATAGCCACAGCCACCCGGTGGTGGCGGCGTTCGACAGCATGAGGGCCAATCTGCTGGATGAGGTCAAGCCGCTGCCGGAGCTTGAGCAGTGGATCATCGAGCAGGATCAGGCGGGCGTTGCGCGGGCCGGTGACGTGATCAGCATTGCCGGGGCGAGTTCGGCCTATTGGGACAAAAGCCGTGAACTTGGCCAGCGCTTCAATCAGGGCCGCTGGGCCGAGCAACCGGTGGTGCTCAGCGGCATTGACGGGCACACCGGCTGGGCCAACAACGCCATGCTCAAGCGTTTGAAGATCGACGCGGCACTGGTCAAAGGTCTGTCGGAACAGGATCGCAGCTACGTGGGGCACGACAAGGATTTCACCCCCAACGGCTATTTCGCCGAGTCGCGCTGGGACCAGGTGCGCAGCCAGATCCCCGCGCCCAGCGAAGAGGTGATGCTGAAAGCCGCCCGTGAAGCCGTGAAGGTCAACAATCAATACGGTGTCACTGCGTGGATGGACGCGGCGGCGAATGCCGGCAGCGGCGATTCGCTGTTCGATTTCAAAGCCACCGAGCAGAGCTATGGCGTGCTGCCGCTGTACCGCGAACTGGCCGAGAAGGGTGAACTCAGCGCCCACGTCGCTGCGCTGTTGCTGGCCAACCCGAAAAGCCGACCGGCCGATCTTGAAGTGCTGGCCAAGGTCATGAAGACATTCGAAGGCGTTCCCAACCTGAGCTTTCCCGGAATCAAGGTATTCGCTGACGGCGTTCTGGAGTTTCCAGGGCAGACCGCCGCAGTCATCGTGCCTTTCAAGAACAGCCATAAAAACGGTCAACTGCTGATCGACCCGGCGCACTTCGGTGAACTGGTGGTGGCGGCGGAGAAGCGCGACTGGATCGTACACATGCACGCGGTCGGCGACCGCGCGGTGCGTGAGTCGCTCAATGGTTTTGCCTACGCGCGCAAGCTCAACCCGACACCCGTGACTCACAGCATCAGCCACCTGCAACTGGTCAACCCGAAGGAGTTTCCACGCTTCAAGCAGTTGGGCGTGATCGCCTCCATGCAGCTGCTGTGGGCCACTGGCGAGACGTACACCGTCGAACTGGTCAAACCCTATATCAGCGCGTTTGCCTACGGTTACCAGTACCCCGCGAGGTCGCTGCATAACGCCGGCGCGGCCATCGCCGGTGGCAGCGACTGGCCGGTGTCCAGTCCCAATCCGTGGAACGCCATTGCTCAGGCCAGCACCCGCAAAGGGCCGCTGGGCGTGTTGAATGCCAAGGAAAGCATCGACCGCCAGAGCATGTTCTACGCCTACACCTTGAACGCCGCCAAAGCCCTGCGCCTGGAGCAGCAGATCGGCTCGCTGGCACCGGGCAAACAGGCCGACCTGATCATCCTCGACCGCGATGTGTTCAAGGTCAGCGACGACGAACTGTTCGACACCAAAGTCCTGAAAACCTATTTCGCCGGCAAAGAGGTCTACGCGCCCGCGTCCTGACGATTACCCCCGCAGCACCCGAAAAAATGCCCGGCTCCTCGTACCGCGAGGGGCTCGGCATCGCCATGCCCGACTTTCCCCCTCGCACCTCCATAACAATAAGAGATTGGTATGAACACACGCGCAATTTTCACCCTGGCCACGCTGGTATTGGCCCCTTTGACCACCCAAGCATTACCCCTCAACGACGACTTCAGCCTGGACATGAGCCTGGCCGCGGTCAGCGACTATCGCACTCGCGGCATCTCGCAAACCCTCGGTGATCCGGCGGTTCAGGCCAGCGCCACCCTGGTGCACAGCAGCGGCCTGTACATCGGCGCCTGGACCTCGAATGTCGATTTCGGCGGCGAATTCAAGACCCGCCAGGAGCTTGAGTACTACGCGGGCTACTACTGGCAGGCGACCGACGCGATCAGCCTCGACCTGGGCTACATCAAGTACAGCTATCCCAAAGAAAGCCAGTTCAACCTGAGTGAGGTCTACGCCATCCTTGACGTGTATGGCGTCAAGCTCGGCGCGTATTACTCGAACGATACGCCGAACGTTTTCGGCGAAGACCAGGACACCCTCTACACCTACCTCAGCTACAAGATCGCCTTGCCGGCCGAACTCGGCCTCGACCTGCGCGTGGGGCGCGGCGATGTGAAGGATCCGGCGTACTGGTCCACCAACGGCGATAACCGCGAGTCTTACTATGAGTGGGAGGCCAGGCTGAGCCGTGATTTCGTGGGCGTGACCTGGGGCCTCAGCTACATCGATACCGACCTGTCGAAAAACGAATGCGCCGGCTGGTACGGCTACGGTGATCTGTGCACGGCAACCGTGGTTGCCAGCGCCACCAAGACCTTCTAAGCGTTCAAACCCACACAAAAAAATCAGCTCCTCACAGGAAAACAACGCAATGACCCAGGTCAGCGATAGTCCGCAACGCAGTTCCCTGATCGAGACTCGTTCGATCGATTACATTCCCGAGGCCGAGCGTCATGGCAGCCTCTACAGCCAGTTCACCCTGTGGCTTGGCGCCAACCTGCAGATCACCGCGATTGTCACCGGGGCGCTGGCCGTGGTGCTGGGCGGTGATGTGTTCTGGTCGCTGATTGGCTTGCTGATCGGCCAGGTGCTCGGCGGCGCGGTGGTTGCCCTGCACGCGGCGCAAGGGCCGAAGCTAGGCTTGCCGCAGATGATCTCCAGCCGTGTGCAATTCGGGGTGTACGGCGCGGCGATCCCGATTGTGCTGGTGTGCCTGATGTACCTCGGTTTCAGTGCCACCGGCGCAGTCCTGTCGGGGCAGGCGATTGCGCAGCTGATCCACGTCAGCGACAGCACGGGTATCCTGATTTTCGCGGCCTGCATCGCGTTTCTGACGATCTTCGGTTATCGGGTGATTCACCTGGTGGGCAAGGTGGCCAGCGTGTTGGGGATCATTGCCTTTGCCTATCTGTTTACCCGGCTGATGACCCTCAACGACATCGGCCTGTTGCTGGAAAATCGCCACTTCGGCTGGAGCACGTTCCTGCTGGCGGTGTCGTTGTCCGCGTCCTGGCAGATCGCCTTTGGTCCTTACGTCGCCGACTACTCACGCTACTTGCCGAGCAAGACCTCGTCGTGGAAAACCTTCACTGCCGTTGGCCTCGGCACGGTGCTGGGCGCCCAGGCGTCGATGGTGCTCGGGGTGTTCGCCGCTGCACTGGCGGGGGCGAATTTTCGCGGTCACGAGGTGGCGACGATTGTCGGCTTGGGCAGTACCGGCGTGATGGCCTCGTTGCTGTACTTGAGTGTGGTGTTCGGCAAGGTCACGGTGTCAACGCTTAACGCCTATGGCAGCTTCATGTGCATGGCCACGATTATCAGCGGCTTCCGCAGTCGCCTGGAGATTACCGCCAGGCAGCGCATGCTGTTTGTGCTGCTGATTGTCGCGGCATCGACCACGCTGGCGCTGTTGGGGCAGTACTCGTTTTTGAACAGCTTCAAGTACTTCATCCTGTTCCTGCTGACGTTCTTCACACCGTGGAGCGCAATCAATCTGGTGGATTACTACTTCATCAACAAGGAGCGCTACGACATCCCGGCGCTGTCCGATCCGGCCGGTCGTTACGGTCGCTGGAACGTCCTGGGGATCAGCGTGTATGTCATCGGCGTGTTGATCCAGTTGCCTTTTGTCGACACGCATTTCTACTCCGGGCCGATGGTCGCGCAGCTGGGCGGTGTGGATATTTCGTGGATCGTCGGGTTGGTGGTACCGGGCATTCTCTATTACTGCCTGGCGAGGAATTCCGCGCTTGCGGTGTCGGTTGAGCGGGGTTCAAAGGCCTGAAGTGGCTCACGTTATCAACGTTCGGGGAGGTGCCAGCTTTCGCGCAGTTGTTCGTATTGCTCCTCGGGCATTTGAATCAGCAAGGGGGATTGGCGCGGGTCGAGCCAACTGAACAAGTGGGTGATATCCGCTTGATCCATGGCGGTGCAGCCGAGCGTCGGGGACGTGGGGCTGCGCCAGATGTGCAAGAAAATGCACGAGCCTGAAGCGGGAGAGGCCGGGGTGTTGTGTTCGATGACAATGCCTTTTCGATACAGCTCATCCATGCTGCGCATGTGTTCGGAGCTGTTCCAGTCCTTCGCTGTTATCGCCCCGTCGACCAGCTCGTTGTAGCGTTTCGACTGGCTGTCATCCACGCATTCGAGGGTGGGTGTCAGTGCAAGGTAGGGCAGTTTGGTGTCGGCCGAATTGTCGTAACCGAACGCCGTTCCCAGTTTGAAGATCCCGGCCGGCGCCTTGCCATCGCCTTCACGTTTGACCGGGCCTTCGCGTTGATCAACTTGGGTCAGACCCTTGCCCCAGGCCAGGCCGCTTTTGCCCAGGACTACCGGAAACGACGCTTGGTATTTTTCAAAGCTGTTCCCTTGGCGCACATAGCGCTGTGCGGTTCCTTGGGTGTCCGTCCAGTTTTTGCTGGTGACCACGATCAATTGGTTACTGCTGTCGAGAACGCCGTTGAATGCCAGCGGTGTGATGGGGAAATCCATGACGTTGTTCAACGTCTCGTCCCGGGTGTAGGTGAAGTGCCACCACTCCTTTGAGTACCCGACAAACCCTTCTTTTTCCAGGGCACTGGTGAGTATCTGGCGATTTTTCCGGGCAGCCGCGTTGATCGTCGGGTTGTCGGTATGCGCCGGCTCGTCGAAGCAATCGAAGCCTGTGCCCATGTCGAGTGCGCCGTCGTGCCAGCGCTGGCCGTAAGGCGCAGTGCAATCGACTGATTTGGCGGACGGCGTCCAGGTGTCGGCGGGCAGGGCGTGCGGACCGGTCAATGTCAGGTCGACGGTGCCACCCTTGGAGTGATTGGAAACCCGCGCCACATACCCCAGGCGCCAGAAGTCTTTCTTGTCCAGGCGCGGATAAAACTCGGCCTTCAGCGGGTCACCCGGCTCGGTCGCGAAACGTCCCATGTCCGCAACGGCGCGACTGGGTCGATAGCAGTCGAACACCTTCAAACCGTAGCCTTCGCGACGCAGTGCGGTTTGTACCCGAGCGAGGGCCTTGGCGGCCTCCTGCGACAACAGACATTCCGGCGCCGCGTAACCGTCGAGTGGGTGCCCGGTGAAGTTGTGGGCACCGGCATAGCGGATGTCTTGCTCGATGCTCGGATCAACCGTACGCAAATACACCATGTGCGCGGGCCGTGGCTCGGCACTGGCGAGGCACGGCACGATCAGGCTCAGATAGAGGAGTTTGCACAGCAGGCGCATGCGAGGCTTCCTGAAAAGACGAATGCCTCATCATGGCTTCAAACCTGATTCGCTGCCATGCAGTTGTTGGTCGGCATGGCAGGACGAGCGCTGTAGCAGCTGTCGAGTGAAACGAGGCTGCGATCTTTTGATCTTTTGCTAGGCTGTAGATCCTTGAGACCGCAATGGAGCACCCTCATGGCTATCCAGGCCCTGCGCGCCGACGCCTCCCACCTCGACAAAATCGCCAGCCTGTTCGACGCCTATCGCGGCTTCTACGGCCAGCCATCGAACCTGCCACAGTCCCGCGACTTTATCGCCGAGCGCATTGCCCGGGACGAATCGGTGATCTTCTATGCCGAGGACGCCAGCGGCGAAGCACTGGGTTTCGTGCAGTTGTTCCCGACCTTTTCCTCCATCGACGCGCACCGCACCTGGCTGCTCGGCGACCTGTTCACCACGCCGGCCGCCCGAGGCAAAGGGGTCGGGACGCTGCTGATGAACACCGCCCGCGACTTTGCGCTGTTGACCGGCGCGAAGGGCATGACGCTGGAAACGGCCACCGATAACGTTGTGGCGCAACGCTTGTACGAGTCCTTGGGGTACGTGCGCGATCCGGGTTACTACACCTACTGCCTGGATTTGAAACAAGGCTGAGCCAGTGCTCAAATCGTCTGATTTCCGGAGGCACCGAACACCGGCCGGAAGAAGCTGCGCTCATAGCTGAGGATGCAGCGAGTCTCTTCCGCGTATTTGAAGGCGGCAATGCACTCCGGGTCGTTCTCCGACTGTTGCCGATAGCTTTCGTAGGCCGCCAGGCTGGGGAAGGTAAACATCGCCAGCGCAATGTTGTTGGCACCCTCGGACGGCAGGAAGTAGCCGTGGTGCTGGCCGCCAAATTTTTCCACGAGTGGAATCCACAACTTGCCGTAATGTTCAAACGCTTCAAGTTTGAATGGGTCGAGTACGTATTTCAGGTAGCAAGTGACCATCGCTTATCGCTCCGACAGGGTTACAGGTTTTTCGGTGGTTGAATCGTCTGGCAAATCTCGCAGTACCCGCGCCGTCAGTTGAGGAACCTCTTCACCGCTGGCGTTGCGCTTGAGCCATTCGGTCGGCGGCGAGCCCACCACATTGAGGAAGGTTCGGCGGGTAAAGACGCTGTACGTCCTGGCAAAAGTCGAGCAGGGCGCGGCCATAGGATGAAGTGCTCGCCGATGGTAGACAACGTTCCTTCAGGGCGCGATGACGTAGCGCGATATTTCTTGTAAGCGACCGGAGTCCACGGTCATGAGCCACGATTCAAGTCGCACCGCCGCCCAGTATGCCGAAGCGGCAGAGCCATGGATGGCCGATGGCACCGAATGGAGGGGAAAAAGCCCTTGGTTACTTGGGGCTTTTCCACGTCAATCGCTGTAGGAACGAAACCGCCAGCCGCCGCTCCCGCAACAATAGATAGGCCCTCAATCTCAATCCACTTCTTATCGCCCCTCCACACTCCGAGGCAACCCCAACGCATTATCTTCACGCAACGCCTCAGGCAACAGCGCATCAGGAAACCCCTGATAAGCCACCGGCCGCAAAAAACGCTCAATCGACGTCATGCCAACCGAAGTAAAGCGGCTGTCCGACGTTGCCGGAAACGGCCCGCCGTGAACGGTGGCAAAAGTCACCTCCTGCGGATGGGCAAAGGCGTTGACGACAATGCGTCCGGTGCGCCGCTCCAGAATCGGCAGCAAGCGATGCGCCAATGGCATATCACCCGCTTCAAGATGCATCGCCGCAGAGAGTTGGCCGCGCAGCGAGCGCGCCACCGCGAGCATTTCATCCTCGTTCTCGACCTTCACCAGCAGCGCTGACGGACCGAAGACTTCTTCAGCCAGCGCGGCGTCCCGCAGAAAGTCTCGACCATCGACCTCAAGCAACGCCGATTGACCCTCAGAGTCCGCAGCCGCTGCCGAGCCTTCGGCAACACGACGTGCACCGGCATTCTCCATACCGGCGAGGCCGCGGATGTACGACGCATGAATCCCCGGCGTCAGCATCGTGCGCGCCGATGCCTCGGTCACACGCTTCACCATCGCGGCGCGCAACGCCTCAAAACCATCCCCTTCGATCGCAAACAGAATGGCGGGCTTGAGGCAGGCTTGCCCGACATTCACCAGCATGCGCTCGGCAAAACCATCGCCGATCTGTGCGCCACGCGCGGCCAGCGCCTGGGGCAGGATGAACGTGGGGTTGACGCTGGTCATCTCGGTAAACACCGGAATCGGGTCGGGGCGTAGTTGCGCACGCCGATACAGCGCCATGCCACCTTGCTCCGAGCCGGTGAACGTCACAGCCTTGACCAAGGGATGATCGACCAGCGCTTCGCCGATCGCGTTGCCGCTGCCGCGCACCATCGAAAAAACACCCTCGGGCAGTTCGTTCTCTTGCACAGCCTTGCGAATGGCCGCCGCTTGAATTTCCGAAGCACCGGGATGGGCGTTATGCGCCTTGAGTATGACGGTCGCGCCTGCCGCCAGCGCCGACGCGGTGTCACCACCCGCCACCGAATAGGAAATCGGAAAGTTGCTCGCGCCGAAAATAGCCACCGGACCGATAGCCATCTTCTGCAGTCGATGATCCATGCGCGGACGTGGCTGACGATCAGGCTGTGCCGGGTCGATGGCTAATTGCAGAAAACGCCCTTTGCGCACGACCTCGGCGAATTGGCGGAACTGGGTCGCGGCTCTTGTCACCTCGCCCTCAAGCTGCGCCTCGGGCAGACCCGTTTCCAGCGCAGCCCGTGCGGCCAGTTCCTTGCGGACCGCGTCGAGATTGTCCGCAATGCTCTCAAGGAACGTTGCACGCCGGGCGAGCGAGGTATGGCTGTAATCATCAAACGCCGCGTCGGCGAGTGTCGCAACCCGGTCGACATCGGCCACGCCACCCAAGGCGAAATCCGGTTCGATCAGTTGATGGGTGGCAGGATTGAGCGCCTTCATAGTCCCTTCGGTACCAGGGACATCGTCTGCGCCGATAAACAGGTTTCCAGTCAATTTCATCGTCCGTTACCCCTGCTGCGCCAGAGCCGCGACGAGTTCGTCCGTCGTGACAATCGCGTGGGCGAAGGTCGGACCGTTCAGCTCGTGCGCGGAATGCATCATTTCCGGTTTGAAGGCGGCGGTCGCATCACGCACCAGCGTGACGTGGTAGCCGAGTTCCACAGCGTAACGGGCTGTCGCTTCGATGCAGGTATTGGCCAGCAGGCCCACGATGATGACGTGGGTGATGCTCTTTTGCTTGAGGCGAAAATCCAGGTCGGTGTTGGCAAACCCGCTCGACCCCCAATGTTCCTGAACGACGATGTCGCCGTCCTTCGGCGCGAAATCGGGGTGCCAGTCGCCGCCCCATTCACCGCGTGCGAAGTGATGCATGTGCATGACCTTGCACTGGGTGGGGCTTGGATGATCCCAGCCTTCGTAGTCGCCTTTCTCCCAACGGCGGTGCGGTACGATAACCACCTGCAGGCCACTGGCACGGACGGCGCGGTCGAGGGTGCGCAAGTTGTCGAGCAAGCCGACCTGATTGGCGATGGGCTCGATCAAGGGATAAACCTTACCGCCTTCCGAGAGAAAATCGTTGTAGGGATCGACCAGCAGATAGGCGGTCCGATCGAGAGGGTAGCTGGCGTTTGGCATGGCACTTTCTCCGCAGGTTTTAGATGATCGGTGCCGTGGACTTGCCTTGGCATCGTGTTGATATGATAATCATAGTATGTGTGAAAGAGGCAACTCCTGATGTCGGAAAACAAAAAAGCTGCTGAAACCCTGTGCCCGATTTCACGGGCCGAGGCCGTGGTGGGCGATCGCTGGACCGTGGTGGTTCTGCGCGAGTTGTTCATGGGCAGTCATCGCTTTGATGAGATCCAGGCGCAGACCGGCGGTACCCCGCAAATGGTTGCTGCACGCTTGAAGAGTATGGAAGGCGATGGGCTCGTTGCACGTCGTCCCTACCGCGAGCGGCCGCTGCGTTACGAGTACCACCTGACCGCGAAAGGGCAGGCTTTCTATTCAGTGGTGCTCGCTTTACGCGCCTGGGGCGAAACCTGGTGCAAGTCGGAGGAGGAGGGTTTGGCGGTCGTTTACACCCACAAAAGCTGCGGCCACACCGCCGGGCTTGGGCCGCTTTGTGAGCATTGCGGCGAACTGTTGCGCCGTGACGAATTGATCAGTGAGCCCAGCGCAGCCTATGCCGCCGAGCGAGCTGCACGACGTGAAGCCTTCAAGGGTAATCGCGGGGCGGGGCCGGTCGATCAGGACCTCTAGCGCCAATCCAGGCAGGGCAGTTTGTATCTGTACGTATCTACCGCGCCGGCAGCTACCTTCACATACAAAACCCTGTGTTGCGGGACACGTGCGCGATACACCGCGACTTCCTAATGGGGACCACCGCATCCGCGGCACTCACTGGAGAAAATGCGATGTCCCGTATCAACATTCGTAAGACCGCTGGCGTGTTTGGCGTCGTACTGGCGACTGCCGCGGCACTCACCGCCTTCACCGGCCTCGCTCAGGCTCAAGAGAGCAAAGGCTGGCAGGCAGGGCTGCACCGCACCGATCTGTTGCGCAAGGATCTGGACGTCGCCGGGCGTGAGGTCATTCAGGTTCGCGTTGATTTCGCACCGGGTGTGACATCGCCCAAGCATTCCCATCCTGGGGTGGAAGTCGCTTTCGTGATCGAGGGTACGTTTGAGTATCAGCTCGATGGGCAGCCACCGGTCACGCTCAAAACCGGCGATTCGTTGTACATCCCCGCCGGCACCGCGCACATCGCGAAGAATATCGGTACGGGTAACGGCGCGGAATTGGCCACGTACATCGTGAAGAAAGACACGCCGCTGGTGGTGCTGGAGAAGTAAGCGAGGGCGATAGAGTTTTTCCATCCTGCCGGGTTTCCCCTTGGGTAGAAACGTTCTAAAAATGCCCCTTCCGCAGTGCGCGCCTTTTGCTATTCTTCAACCTGTAGGTGAAGACGCAGACTGATGCGCAAGAGGATAGCGAGGAAGCGTGGGGCGCGCTCCGAAGGGTACACGGTTAGAAAGATCTCCGCGCTGAGATCCAGCCCTTATGCCGTGTGAAGCAGGACAGCACAAAACTGTTCTGTCAGAAGCCTGATAAACCTTGTAAGCCGGAGACCAGCACCGGCCACCTACTCACTTTCACAACCCCGAGCCCGCCCAGTGCGGGCTTTTTAATGCCTTGGATTTGCGATCTCACTGCGCCATCGACTAATATACGATTCATATGCATTTCATATTGGATGAGTCTGTGGGAATCGTAAAAATTTCAGAAGACATGCACGAGAATCTGCGTGTCGCCAGCAATGCGCTGAGCCGCTCGATCAATGCCCAGGCCGAGCACTGGATGCGCATCGGCATGTTGACGGAGTTGCACCCCAACCTTGACCACAGCGACATTTGCCGCTTGCTGATTCGTGCCGAACTGGCTGGCGGTCTTGACGTTAAACAGGTGTGCGCACTCGCCGAGGTTGCGCATCACACGGACGTTGATGCGGTCTCGGGAGCCAAGCAATGAAGGCTAACGTCAAAATCAACACCCCGGAACACATCGCCCAGTCGCGCGTGGCGGGCACCTTGGCCGCCGAGGTGCTGGCGATGATCACGCCCCACGTCAAGGCTGGGGTGACCACCGACGAAATCGACCGGATCTGCCACGACTATATCGTCAACGTGCAGAAAGCCATTCCGGGCAATGTCGGTTATCACGGCTTCCCGAAAACCGTGTGTGCGTCTGTCAACCAGGTGGTCTGCCATGGCATTCCGTCGGCCAGGCCGCTCGAAAATGGCGACATCGTCAACATCGACATTGCCGTGGTCAAGGACGGTTGGTACGGCGACACCAGCCGCATGTACTTCGTCGGCGAACCGTCGCCGGACGCCAGGCATCTGGTCAAGACCACCTATGAAGCCATGTGTGCCGGCATCCGGGTGGTCCGGCCCGGCGCTACCTTGGGCGACATTGGTCATGCGATTCAGAGCGCCGCCGAAAAGGAGGGTTTCAGCGTCGTGCGCGAATACTGCGGCCACGGTATCGGCAAGGTGTATCACGACGAACCGCAGGTCCTGCATTACGGCTATCCGGGCCAGGGCCTTCAGCTGAAAACCGGCATGATCTTCACCATCGAGCCGATGTTGAACGCCGGCAAACGCCACGTGAAAACCCTCAGTGACGGCTGGACGGTCGTCACCAAGGATCATTCATTGTCGGCCCAGTGGGAGCACATGGTGGCGGTCACTGACGACGGCTTCCAGGTGTTGACGCCCTGGCCGGACAGTGTCGATGAGTATCCCGCCATCGTTTAGGTGCAATGCCCGGCACCGTCACGCGCGTTTGGGTAGCTTCCAGTCCGGTCGAATGAAGTGGCAGGTGTAGCCGTTGGGGTAGTGTTCGAGGTAATCCTGATGCTCAGGCTCTGCCTCCCAGAACGGGCCGGCGGGGCTGATTTCAGTGACGACCTTATCGGGCCAGAGGCCGGAGGCATCGGCGTCGGCCACGGCGTCCTCGGCTACGCGTTTCTGCTCATCGTCGAGATAGAAGAGCGCCGAGCGGTAGCTCAAACCAATGTCGTTGCCCTGACGGTTCTTTGTTGTCGGATCGTGGATCTGGAAGAAAAACTCGAGGATCCGGCGATAGCTGGTTTGCTCCGGATCGAACACGATCTCGATCGCTTCCGCGTGGGTGCCGTGGTTGCGGTACGTCGCGTTTGGTACGTCGCCGCCGGTATAGCCCACCCGCGTGGACAGCACGCCGGGCTGGCGCCTGATCAGATCCTGCATACCCCAGAAGCAGCCGCCGGCCAGAATGGCCGTTTCAGTTCGTGTCGTCATAATACGGTCCTTCCTATCAGTGAACGTGCCCACTGAGTGAGCCAGGTATCGATCTTGCTCATGATGATCTCATGAACGTTTGGATGCGCCCTGTTTCGGATGACTGCCGGAAAGACAGGCTGCGCCGGCGGGCAGCTCCGGTCAAACCAGATTGATCGTGATGTCGATGTTGCCACTCAGCGCCTTGGAGTACGGGCAACGCAGGTGTGCGTCGTCGACCACGGTTCGTGCAACGGCGGGGTCCAGGCCCGGAAGGCTGACATTGAGGCGCGCCTGGAGGAAAAAGGCGTCTTCGGTCTTGCCCAGGTCCACTTCGGCATCGACAGCGAGGTCGGTCGGCAGGGTCACTTTCATCGCGGCAGCCGCCTTGCCCATGGCGCCGATGAAGCAGGCGGACCAGCCGGCCGCCAGCAGCTGTTCGGGGTTGGTGCCGCTGCCCGACGAGCCCGGAGGTGAAAGCTTGATCTCCAGACGACCATCGGAGCTACGCGACGCGCCGTCACGGCCGCCGGTGGTGTGGGTTTTACCGGTATACAACACGGTGTCGATTTTATTGATCATGGACGGGCTCCTGCTAGAAGGTTTAAGGGCGATGCCAATCCTGTAGGAGCAAGCTCGCTCCTACCAGGGGCAGCGACGTGCCTACTTTTTCACCTTCATGTAGTGCCTGTGTGTCCTGATCCGGCGGTTGTGTAACGCTGTGTAAGATCACCCGCATAAATACACTGCGATACAAATCACCACGCTCGTCGGCCTGGTTGATCCACACATCCTGCGCTCCGGCGCCGAAGTCGATAGAAGCGAGGCGCGTGCGGCTGCGCCTCGCGTAAAACGATGCCCCGTGATCAGGCTTTACTGGCCGCCAAGTACGCGCCAAGACGTTGTCCCATTTGCTCGCCCAAGGCTTGTAAACCACTCAAGGGACGGACCATCACTTCAAACTCGACGATTTTTCCGTGTTCATTGAAGCGGATCATGTCGATTCCCTTTAACGCTTTTCCGCTGACATTGGCGCTGAATTCGAGGACGACGCTCAGCCCGTCTGCTGATACCAATTCCCGGTGGTAAACAAAATCTTCAAACACCTCGATGACCGTGTTGAGAATCATCGACACCACGGCTGCTCCGGGGTAAGGCGTGTGAGCCATCGGTGAGCGGAATACGGCCTGTGGGTCCAGCAACTCGGGCAGGGCCCGCAAGTCGCCTTTACTGATCATCGCGTGCCACTGGCTCAAGGACGCTGCGGCGTTGGGGTGCAGTTTCAGTTCGGACATGATCAACTCCTGTATTTTTGTTTTTCTGCGAGGCGGTGTGTCGAAGCACCGATAAAGGGCTCCGCCGCATCATCGGCCCACAGACACAACAGAATCAACAAGGTCCAACATGATCGGCGCGATAAAAGTGACGCAAAAAAGCCCGGCAGGGATTCTCCGTGCCGGGCTTTTTCGATTAGAGACCCCGGCTGCTCCTGATCAATTCATACGCCCGACGCACCAGCGGATTCACCGTGTTGGGGCGAATCCACAAGTGATAGGTCACGTCTGGCAGCCGTGGCAAGCCATCGTTCTCGCCCAGCACGCGCATGTCCGGGCCGAGCATTTCCATGCTTCGTGGCGTGACGCCCAGGCCGGCGCGAGTCGCCGCTTTGATGCCGATCAGATTCGACGCCAGATAGGCCTGGCGCCAGGGAATGTTGGCGCGTTCCAGAGCCTCCAGCGCATAGCGGCGATAGATGCTGGGTTCATCCACCAGGATCAGCGGCAACGGCTCGCCGGGGGTATGAATGTACTGCGCCGAACAGATCCACCACACCGGCGAGGTGCGCAGGGCAAAGCCTTCGAGGCTTGGGTCTGCGCGCGTGGAAATCACCATGTCGACCTTGCCACGGTGCAGGTCGTCCATCAGGAACGGGCTGCGGCCAACATCGATCTCCAGGCGCAATCGCGGTGCCGAGCGGGCAATGTGGCTGAGGATCGGCGGCAGGATGGTGTCGGCGATGTCATGGGGCGAACCGATGCGCAACACGCCGCTCAAGCTGCTTTCACGCAGAGAGTTCAGGGCGTCGTCGTTGAGCGAGAGCATCTGCCGCGCATGCCGCAGTAACTGCAACCCGGCTTCGGTGAGTTGCTTTTGCCGCCCGCGCTTCTCGAACAGGTTCACCCCGACGAGTTGTTCCAGGCGTTGCATGTGTTGGGTGACCGACGATTGCGTGCGGGCCAGTTGCGCGCCGGCCTCGGCAAAGCTGTGGTGATCCACCACGGCGATGAAGGTGCGCAGTAATTCGAGATCGAGGGTAGATGAGGTCGACATGGCCATTCCCGGCGGTGTTTTTATATCAGGGCTGCAAACATAAATATTACAGATCTTTATGTGTTGTGGGTGCTCATTTACTTTCCAGGAAAAAATCATCCGTAAAAATGGGCTTATCCAAGATTTCCTGTCAATTTTGATACTGGAAGTTATAACGATATTAGATATTTGAATTTCCGTTACTTCAGGACTGTACCTAGGATGCCCACACATCAGGTCGGGGTACGCCGATCATTCTTGAAGGGGGAAATCCATGTTGCTCGAGCGCTCGCCGGTTAAACGATTGTTGCCTGTCATGTTGGGGGCCTTGATCTCGATGGTTGCAATGACCAGCGCTCAAGCTGATGCCACCCTGGACAAAATCCAGCAACGCCATGTGCTGGTGGTCGGCGTGTTGTTGTCCGGCGGCCCCTTTGGCGGCATTGATCCCACCACGCAGAAACCCCGTGGTTTGAATGTTGATCTCGCGGAGGAATTGGGTCGGCAACTGGGGGCCGACGTGCAACTGGTGCCGGTGTTGCCCGCCAACCGTGTGCAGTTTCTGCAGCAGGGCAAAGTTGATTTATTGATCGCCAATATGGAATGGACCGCCGAACGCGGCGAGATCCTCGGCTTTGTGCCGACGCCGTTCTACCGTGTCGGCGGCACCGCAGCGGTGCTCAAGGACAGCAAGATCAGCCGTTGGGAAGACCTGAAAGGCCAACCGGTCTGCACCTCCCAGGGCAGCAGTTACGTCAAGCCACTCACCGAGTTGGGCGCCGAGATCAAGGCCTTCAAGAGTTCGTCGGAATCCCTGCTGGCGCTGCGTGGAAACAACTGCGTCGCTGCGGTGCATGACGCCACGCTGATCAATCCGCTGATCGCCGACACCGCCGAATGGCAGGGCTATCGCGCGCTCAGCCCGGAACTCAATCCAGCCCCTTCAGTGATCTGGACCCGTCGAGGTGAAAGCGATACCCAGGCCCGACTCGACCCGATCATCAAGGAACTGCATCGCAGCGGCTGGCTGATCGAGGCGCAGACCCGCAATCGCATCACCCCCGCATCACCGGCCTTGGTGGAGCTGCAAAAACAGTTCCGGGCCAACGGTGCCTGAGGGCGACGCATGAGTCATTGGCTGGAGCATTTCGTCCACTGGATCGCCGGGTTTGGCCTGAACTACAGCTTTCTGCTGGACGCCTATCAACGCGGCACCCTGGAACAGGGCGCGCTGACCACGGTGTTGCTGTGCCTGTTGACCATCGTCGGCAGCCTGCTGGCGGGTGTCGGGCTGGCGGCGATGCTGACGTCGGGCAAGCCCTGGCTGGCCAAACCCGCGCGGGTGTTCGTCGAAGTCACCCGCAACACGCCGACGCTGGTGCAGCTGTATTGCGCGTTCCTGGTGCTGAACATGTTGCTGACCCAAGCCGTCGGCACGGCCAATCCGCTGACGCCATTCGCCTGGGTGGTGATTGTGATCTCTCTGCACAAGGGCGCGTTCCATGCCGAAGCCTTGCGCGCCGGCATCGAGGCGGTGCCGGCGGTAACCCTTGAGGCCGCCAGTTCGCTGGCCTTCAGCAGTCGTCAGTTGTTGTGGAATGTGCAACTGCCGTTGGCCCTGCGCTTCGCCTTGCCATCGCTGATCAACAACCTGATCGACCTGGTGAAAATGACCGCCGTGGCCTCGGCCATTGCCGTGGGGGATATCACCTACGCCGCGATCATGATCTGGACCCAGAGCGATAACGTGCTGGAGTTGATGATCCTGATCCTGAGCTTTTTCGGCCTGCTGAGTTTTATCGTCAATTGCGTGGGGCGCTTGCTGGAAGCACGCCTGAGGATGCCTGGTTATGGCCATTGAGTCGTTCGTCAGCACACCGCTGACCGGGCCGCGCCGGCATGTCGGCAAGTTACTGTTGTTGGTGTGCGTCGTGCTCGGATTGCTGTACTTCGCCCCTCAGAGTCCGGTGTTCAGGGCCTTGCTGCAATGGTCGCCGGCCCTGGCCGTGGGCTTTGGCCAGAACATCCTCATCAGCCTGTTAGCGATCGGCTTGGGTTCGTTGTTGGGGGTGTTGGTGGGGGCATTGGTCGTGTCGCCCCTGCGGTTGTTGCGTTTGCCCGCGCAGATTTGGGTGCAGGTTTTCCGCAATGCGCCGTGGCTGGTGATGATCTATTTCACCACCTACGTGTTCCCGTTCGAGATCCACATCGGCAGCGCTTATGTTTCGTTCCCGGACTGGGTCAAGGTCACGATCGGCCTGGCCCTGCCGGCCAGTGCCAACGTCGCGGAAATCTTCCGTGGCGCCATCGCTTCCATTCCCGGTACCCAGTGGGAAGCCGCGCGTTCCCTGGCCTTCACGCGCGGGCAGATCTTCCGTTCGATCATCCTGCCGCAGTGCTTCAAGCGCATGTTGCCGCCGTGGATGAACCTGTATGCGGTGATCACCATGGGCACTGCGCTGGCGTCCCTGGTGGGTGTGCATGACGTGATCGACACCGCGCAAATCGCCAGCAACACCGTGAACATGACCGGTTTTACCGTGGTGATTTACCTGAGTTTGCTGGTGTTGTTTTTTGCTTATTGCTATCCGATTTCCCGACTCACCCAACGCCTGGAGCGACGTTATGCCTTCTATTGAAACCGTCGCCGAGCCTTTGGTCAGCCTGCGCGATCTGCACTTGTCCTTCGGCGGCAATCCGGTACTCAAGGGCATCGACCTCGACGTGCATCGCGGCCAGGCCGTGTCGATCATCGGTCCGTCCGGCTCGGGCAAGTCGACCCTCCTGCGTTGCATCACCGGCCTGTTGCAGCCCCAGCGCGGGAGCATTCGAGTCGGCGCCACCGAGGTTTGCTCACTGGCCAAGGAAGCCCAGCGCATCGAGTTGCGCAAGCGTGTGGGGTTCGTGTTCCAGCAGTACAACCTGTTCCCGCATCTGTCGGTGCTGGAAAACCTGGTGATTGCGCCACGCAAGGTGCTGGGTCGCAACCGCGTCGATGCCGAAAAAGATGCGCGGGCGCTGCTGGCCAAGGTGCGAATGGAGCACAAGGCCGATGCCTATCCGGGACAGCTGTCCGGTGGCCAGCAACAGCGGGTGGCGATTGCCCGGGCGCTGGCGATGCGCCCGGAGCTGATTCTGTTTGATGAAGTGACCTCGGCCCTCGACCCGGAAACCGTCGGCGAGGTGCTGACGGTGATTCGCGAGCTGACGGAAGAGGGCATGACGTGCGTGTTGGTGACCCACGAGATGCGTTTCGCCGAAGAGATCAGCGACATCGTCTACTTCACCGAGAACGGCGTGATCGTCGAGCACGGCAGCGCCGAACACATTTTCCAACGCCCGACCAGCGAGCGCACTCAGGCATTCCTGCGTCATGCCTTGGGTGATCCGGGGCGCCGACCTGCGATCGCTCACGATCCCTACCTGCTGACCAACCTGGGTCGCTACAGCCTGTCCGTCTAATACTGAGGAGCCTGTTCATGAGTACCGTTAACCGTGCCGCTGTCATTGAGGATTTCCTGAAGAAAATCCGCGTCATCAATCAACGGGGCGTCGACCGCGCCGCGCTGGTGGAAATCGTCGCCTTGCTGGAAAACCTGGCCGAGCGCCGTGATCTGTTCAACTTCGACGAGTTCCCGGCACCGGTGCCGGGGCAGGGCAGCACGGCGTTTCGCTATCGCCTCAATGACGACGGCGATACGCCGACGCTGTACCTGAATTCGTTGTTGCCGGGCAAAAGCACAATCGCGCACAACCACGAAACCTGGGCCATCATCAGCGCGGTCGAAGGCCAGGAAATCAACTACGTCTACGCCCGTGAAGATGAAGGTCGCGAGCCGGGCTTCACCACCTTGCACCTGGAAAGGGAAGTGATCGTGCAGCCGGGTACATCGATCTCGTTTCTGGGTGAAGACCTGCACGGCATCCGTGTCGAAGGCGAGCAGGCGACCTTGCATTTCCACCTCTACGGTTTGCCGCTGGAATCCCTCAACGGCCGATACGGCGTCGAGGCCGACGGGCGCATTCTCAATTACAACGCCTCTCAAATGGCGCCGTCGATCAAGGCCTACGCATGATCGATTCCACGAGCCAGACCGTCACGCCCGGGCAACTGCAACAATGGCTGTTCGACGGGCAGGAAATCGCCCTGTTTGATGTGCGCGAACACGGCCAATATGGCGAGGCGCACCTGTTTTTCGGGGTGAACCTGCCTTATAGCCGACTGGAGTTGGAGGTCCGACGCCTGGCGCCGAATCTTCAAGTGCGGCTGGTGATTTATGACCAGAATGGCGGGGCAGTCGCGGCGCGCGCCGCACAGCGTTTACACGCATTGGGCTATGACAACGTGCAGGTGCTGGGCGGCGGTGCCGATGGCTGGAAGGCGGCCGGTTTTCAGCTGTTTGCCGGTGTGCATGTGCCTTCCAAGGCCTTTGGCGAACTGGTCGAGGAGGCCAGTCACACCCCGCACGTCACCGCGCAACAACTGGCCGAATGGCAGGCCCGGGGTGAGCCATTGGTGGTGCTGGACGGTCGGCCGTTCGATGAATACCGCAAGATGACCATTCCCGGTTCTGTGTGCTGCCCTAACGGCGAGTTGGGCTATCGCGTGCACGATCTGGTGCCGGACGAGCGCACGCCGATCGTGGTCAATTGCGCCGGCCGCACCCGCAGCATCATCGGCGCGCAGACGTTGATCAATCTTGGTCTGAAAAACCCGGTCTACGCCTTGGAAAATGGCACTCAGGGCTGGTACCTGGAAGACTTCCAGTTAGAGCATGGCAGCACTCGACGCTATGCCGACGAGGTGTCATCGAAGTCCTTGCCGGCTCAGCGTCTCGCCGCCGCGCAACTGGCGGCGCGGGCCGGGGTGGAAACCGTAGAAGCCGCTCAGGTTGAACAGTGGGGCAGGGAAGCGGGGCGCAGCCTGTTCCTGTGCGATGTGCGCACCGCCGAGGAATTTGCCGAGGGCAGTCTGCCGGGCGCTCAACACACGCCGGGCGGGCAGTTGATTCAATCCACCGATCTGTATGTCGGCGTGCGTCGGGCGCGGTTGGTGCTGATCGACAGTGATGGCGTGCGGGCGCCGATCATTGCCAGTTGGCTGCGGCAGTTGGGTCATGAGGCTTATGTTCTGGCGGGTGGGGTGAGCAGTGGGTTGGCGTTACCCGCGCTTGAGCTGACCGCTCACGAGGCGTTGCCGTTGATCACCGCACAGGCGCTGGCCGATGCGTTGAAGGATGATGCGGTTGTGCTGCTTGATCTGCGTCCGAGCACGGTCTATCGCAAAGGTCATATAGCCGGTTCGCGCTGGTCGATCCGCTCGGAATTGGCGGCCGAGGTTGCCGATGAGCAGCGGCCTTTGGTGTTGCTGGCCGATGATCCGCATCTGGCCGCTGTTGCAGCGCTGGAATTGCCCGACGCTCAACGCGCGCAAACCAGCCTTCTGGACGGTGGTCTCGGCGCCTGGCGCGCGGCGGGTTTTGCCGTGCAAGAGAATGCCCTTACGCCGCCCGATACGCAGTGCATTGATTTTCTGTTTTTCACCCACGATCGTCATTCCGGTAACAAAGAGGCGGCGCGTCAGTACCTGGCCTGGGAAATCGGCTTGCTGGCGCAAATGAGCGAGGACGAAATAGCCAGTCTCAAGCCGCTCCGACCCCAGGCACACAATGAGGCGCGGGTACGTACTCGCCTGGTCCATTCGGCGCGTACCGAAAAGGGCGGTGGCGGTCGGTCCGTCAACGTGCCGGTCACCCGCTTGAGTACCGTACTGTTCGACAACCTTGCGCAGATGCGCGACGCCCGTTCCCGTCGCGACAGCGAACGGGTCCTTAGCTATGGCGCCCGAGGCAACCCGACAGCTTTCGCCCTGGAAGACCTGGTCACTGAGTTGGAGGGCGGTTATCGCACTCGCTTGTTCGGCACCGGGTTGGCGGCGGTCGCGCAGACGTTCCTGGCCTACCTGCGCCCCGGCGATCATGTGCTGATCACTGACGCGGTTTATTCGCCGGTACGACGCCTGGCCAAGGAGTTTCTTGAGCCGTTCGGCATCCAGGTCGGCTATTTCGCGGCGGACGGCAGCGGCCTGCAAGCGCAACTGCAAGCCAATACCAAAATGGTTTACACCGAGGTGCCCGGTTCGTTGTTGTACGAGCTTTGCGACTTGCCGGCCATCGCCGCGCTCTGCAAGCCACGGGGCATCCTGCTCGCCGTGGACAACACCTGGGGCTCGGGCTATCTGTATCGGCCGCTGGCCTTGGGCGCGGACATCTCGATCATGGCGTTGACCAAATACCTGTGCGGCCACAGCGACGTGGTGATGGGCAGCGTCTGCACGCGGGAAGATGTCTGGCCGGCACTGGCCGCCATGAGCGACACCTTCGGCAGTACTGTCAGCCCGGACGATGCCTACCTGGTACTGCGCGGCGCACGTACCCTGGCGCCACGCCTGGAGGTGCACGAACGCCAGGCGCTGGAAGTCGCTCATTGGCTGCAAGCGCAACCGCAGGTGAAGCGGGTTTTCCATCCGGCCCTGTCCGATCATCCCGGTCATGCTCTGTGGCAACGTGATTTCAATGGCAGCAACGGCCTGCTGTCCTTCGAGCTGCACGACGCGAGTGCTACTTATGTCGAGCGATTTATCGATGCACTCCAGTTGTTTGGTTTGGGGGCTTCCTGGGGCGGCTACGAAAGCCTGATCACGGTGGCTGACACAACGGATCGTCACAGCGTCGCCGATCGCGCACTGAATCCGGTACTGCGATTGCATATCGGGCTCGAGGATGTCGAGGCGTTGATTGAGGATTTGCAGCGGGGATTCGCCGCAGCAACCTAGGTCTGGCGCTTTCGCTTAGCGGCTGGTGTGAAGCTTGTTATGCAAAAACTGCATGTTTGGATAATTAAATATTCTTTTATGAAATAAAAACTTTCGTTGATCATGCCTGTAGGCAGATAAATCCAAAGGTCTACAGGAGTTAATGAATGGGCAATGTCCAGAGCACCAGAAGTGCCCTAGAGGTATTTCGGCACCCGCTGCCTGGCGGCGAGCTGCTCGACCTTGGCCGGGTGTTTCGGCAGCCCTTGGCGGCGTCGCGGCTGCACAGCACGCCCAGGCGCGTGCTCAGTCGCCGCGAAGGCTTCCTGCTCGGGGTGTTTGCGCTGGTGTTGCATGGTGCGGTGATCGTCTGGGTTAACCAGAACCCACCGCTGGCACTGCCAGTGGTGCCGCCGGAAATTCCGCCGATGACCATCGAGTTTTCGCAGCCGGCGCCTCCGGTGGTGGAACCGCCACCACCCGAGCCGATTCCACAGCCGGTGGTCGAACCGCCACCGCCGGTTGAAGATGAGTTGGCGGTGAAGCCACCGCCACCCAAACCTGTTCCGAAACCCAAGCCTGTGGTCAAACCGGTACCCAAACCTGTGGCCAAGCCGGTGGAGCAGCCACCGGCCCCGCGTGCGCCGCCACAACCGGTCGCCGCCCCCGCGCCTCCGGCACCGCCCGCACCGAAACCGGTGACCCCGGCGTCGGCCAGCGCCGGTTACCTGAAAAACCCGGCGCCGGAATACCCGTCACTGGCGATGCGTCGTGGCTGGGAAGGCACGGTGTTGTTGCGGGTGCACGTCCTGGCCAGCGGCAAGCCCGGTGAGATTCAGATCCAGAAAAGCAGTGGCCGCGACCAACTCGACGACGCCGCGCTGGCGGCGGTCAAGCGCTGGAGTTTCGTCCCGGCCAAGCAGGGCGATGTCGCCCAGGACGGCTGGGTCAGCGTGCCCATCGATTTCAAAATCAAGTAACTCAACCTAACGACCTACACCGCGGGCCACCTGACAAAAGGCGCATCGCTACAACCGACTCAATGCCTTGTTGGAGAGCCTGACCATGAATCTGATTGCATCCCCCTTCGAATCCATCGAACACACCGTCATCTGGCTGTTGATCCTGTTTTCCGTGGCCACCTGGGGCCTGGCCTTGCTCAAGGGTGTGCAGTTCACTCGCCTGAAGACCCAGGACCGCAAATTCCATAAACACTTCTGGGCCGCCTCCAGTCTCGATTCCGCCGCTGAATTGGCCCATAGCCAGCCGGGTGCCGCCGCGCGTGTCGCCCTGGCCGGTTACGCCGCGATTCAGGTGCCGGAGGACGCACATGCCGCTGACTTGAGCCAGGCAATTAATCACCAGGACCGTCTTGAGCGCGCCCTGCGCCAGCAGATCGTGCGTGAACGGCGCTCACTGGAAAGCGGGCTGGCGATCCTCGCCAGTATCGGCAGCACCTCGCCCTTCATCGGCCTGTTCGGTACCGTCTGGGGGATCATGTCTGCCTTGAAAGGCATCAGCGCGGCGGGCTCGGCGAGCCTTGAAACCGTGGCCGGGCCTATCGGTGCCGCCCTCGTGGCTACCGGCGTCGGTATCGCCGTCGCGGTGCCGGCGGTGCTGGTCTACAACTACTTCCTGCGTCGCCTGAAACTGACCGCCGCCGACCTCGATGACTTCGCCCACGACTTCTACAGCCTGGCGCAGAAAAACGCGTTCCGCGTGCTGCTGCATCCGGTGCTGAGCAAATCCGCCGTGACCGTCGCTGGGCAGAAAATCAAGGAGGCGTCCTGATAT
>NZ_CP166794.1:1535000-4472500 GCF_059695925.1 Pseudomonas sp. LBUM1661 | reverse complement strand
AGCTCTTGATCGAAGCCCCGGTAAACGGCGGCCGTAACTATAACGGTCCTAAGGTAGCGAAATTCCTTGTCGGGTAAGTTCCGACCTGCACGAATGGCGTAACGATGGCGGCGCTGTCTCCACCCGAGACTCAGTGAAATTGAAATCGCTGTGAAGATGCAGTGTATCCGCGGCTAGACGGAAAGACCCCGTGAACCTTTACTATAGCTTTGCACTGGACTTTGAATTTGCTTGTGTAGGATAGGTGGGAGGCTTTGAAGCGTGGACGCCAGTTCGCGTGGAGCCAACCTTGAAATACCACCCTGGCAACTTTGAGGTTCTAACTCAGGTCCGTTATCCGGATCGAGGACAGTGTATGGTGGGTAGTTTGACTGGGGCGGTCTCCTCCTAAAGAGTAACGGAGGAGTACGAAGGTGCGCTCAGACCGGTCGGAAATCGGTCGTAGAGTATAAAGGCAAAAGCGCGCTTGACTGCGAGACAGACACGTCGAGCAGGTACGAAAGTAGGTCTTAGTGATCCGGTGGTTCTGTATGGAAGGGCCATCGCTCAACGGATAAAAGGTACTCCGGGGATAACAGGCTGATACCGCCCAAGAGTTCATATCGACGGCGGTGTTTGGCACCTCGATGTCGGCTCATCACATCCTGGGGCTGAAGCCGGTCCCAAGGGTATGGCTGTTCGCCATTTAAAGTGGTACGCGAGCTGGGTTTAGAACGTCGTGAGACAGTTCGGTCCCTATCTGCCGTGGACGTTTGAGATTTGAGAGGGGCTGCTCCTAGTACGAGAGGACCGGAGTGGACGAACCTCTGGTGTTCCGGTTGTCACGCCAGTGGCATTGCCGGGTAGCTATGTTCGGAATAGATAACCGCTGAAAGCATCTAAGCGGGAAACTAGCCTCAAGATGAGATCTCACTGGGACCTTGAGTCCCCTGAAGGGCCGTCGAAGACTACGACGTTGATAGGTTGGGTGTGTAAGCGCTGTGAGGCGTTGAGCTAACCAATACTAATTGCCCGTGAGGCTTGACCATATAACACCCAAGCAATTTGCTGACCCTTCTTTATAAATGAAAAGGGACACCAGATTGCGGTGTGTGAAGACGAAACGAACCGAAAGTTCGAGATCTTGCAAAACACCGAAAGCTATCACTTACCCAATTTGCTGAAGCGCGGCCAGCCGGCCACGACTCGGTACCCGAATTTCTTGACGACCATAGAGCATTGGAACCACCTGATCCCATCCCGAACTCAGCAGTGAAACGATGCATCGCCGATGGTAGTGTGGGGTTTCCCCATGTGAGAGTAGGTCATCGTCAAGATTAAATTCCGAAACCCCTATCTGCGTATGCAGGTAGGGGTTTTGTTTTGCCCGCAGGAAAGTGATTTACCGATACTTGATCACGATGCCTTTGAGTTTCCGGCCTTCGATGGTTTCGACGTCGCGACTCCACACGCCTCCTCTGACGTAGGCGCCCACCGCCTGGATATGGTCATAAACCACCACCACGGCATCGCCGCCAAGCTTGGCGGATTCCTCACGGAGTTTTTGTTCGACCTCGGTAATGGGCGGGGCGGGTTCGACGCTGGCGTCGATGAGCACTTCACCCAGCCGAACATGCGGGCGCAGGGGCTCGGTGCGCAATACGACGACCTCGCTGGCCAGCGTCGGCGCAGGATGCTCGACGCCCACATAAGCAGTGGTCTGCGCATCGACGGTGGCGCAACCACTGAGCGCGAGGAAAGCGGCGGTGAGACCTCCTGCCAGCAATGACATTTTGAAATGAGTGGACCAAGACGCGTTGTAAGCCGACATAGGGCTGATCTCCGAAGAATCCGCTACTAACGGGTGGCTTGTTGACGGTAGCAGACGGACCCGGAGTTGCCAGAAGCCCAACCTTTTCAGGTTGGGCTTTTTCATGCCTTTAGAAAAGTCGTGTCAGCAGCCAGCTTCACTGATCCTTTTCGCAATTGACCATCCACGACACACCAAAACGATCGACCAGCATCCCGAAACGCGCCGCCCAGAATGTGGCTTCCAGTGGCATTTGCACGCTGCCGTCTTCCGCCAATGCAGTGAAAATTCGCTCCGCCTCGGCAATGCTGTCGACATTCAACGAGACCGAGCAGCCGGCCATTTCATCCGTGGGGCGATCCGGCGTTGTGTCCGAGCCCATGATCGCCTGGTCGCCCACCAACAAGCGGGTATGGATGATCAGGTTGTGCAGGTCCGCCGGGAAATGCTCGCGTGCCGGGCTTTCACCGAACGTCATCATCATTTCGATCTGGCCTTGCAAGGCTTGGGCGTAGAAGGTGAAGGCGGCTTTACAGTCGCCGTTGAAGATCAGGTAGGGATTGATTTTCATGTTTGCGCTCCCGGTCATTGAGGGTACACATCGGTTTGACGTCTGGTTCGTCAGCGAATTCCGATGGACGTGACTCGGGTAGCAAAGCGCTAAATCGCGGCGTGCAGGGGTATTTTTTTAGATGTTTTCTCTATGGGTTGAGCAATGCTTATTGCTTCATGCACGCGTCGAGGCCCCAGCAAGCGCTCAATGCCTCCGCTCACCAGATTCTCCAACAGCTCATCACGTGCCTGTTCATCCAGCGAGTGCTGCGCCAGCCAGCCCGGCGCGCTGTTGAGCAGGTTGGCAATCGCATGCCCGGCGGCCAGCAGGCCCTGTTCACTGAACCGCGATCGGGCCCCGAGCATCTGCAACAGCTTGCGCTCATATTGCTCGCGCAACTGCTGGACACGTGCCTGTTGCTCTTCATTCAGGCAGCCGCTGTCACGCTCCGCCAGACGAAAATGCCATGGCATTTCCTGATGCAGATTCAGGTGCGCACGGATAAGGGCAGGCAGTCTGTCGCGTTTTGCCGGGGCCTTTTGCTCGATGCGGCCCAAGGTTGCCAGCAGCTCTTCGTAGAACTCCTCGATCAGGTCGAGCAGCAAGTGCTGTTTGCTGGGGTAATGGTGATACAGCGAGCCTGGAGCGAGCCCCAGGCACGTGGCGAGTTCACGCATGCCGACCTGCCCGAAGCCCTTGCTGGCGAACAACTCCAGCACCTTGTCCCGGTATTCGGCGAAGCGTGAGCACCGCTCAGGCATAGGCATGGAAGCCGCGCCCCGTTTTGCGTCCCAGGTAACCGGCGGCCACCATTTCCTTGAGCAGTGGAGCGGGGCGGTACTTGCTGTCGTTGAAGCCGTCATAGAATGCTTCGAGGATGGCCAGGACGGTGTCCAGACCGATCAGGTCCGCCAACGCCAGCGGACCGATGGGCTGGTTGCAGCCCAGGCGCATGCCGGCGTCGATGTCTTCGGCGCTGGCCAGGCCTTCCTGAAACACCAGGATCGCTTCGTTGATCATTGGCACCAGAATTCGATTGACCACAAACCCCGGACGGTTACCGGCGGTGATCGCGGTTTTGCCGAGGGTGGTTGCCATGTCCAGCGCCAGGGCGTGGGTGGCGTCGCTGGTTTGCAGGCCACGGATGACTTCAATCAGGCCCATCACCGGCACCGGGTTGAAGAAGTGCAGGCCGATGAAGCGCTCAGGCTGGCTGACACTGGCGGCGAGTTGGGTGATGGACAGCGACGAGGTGTTGGAGGCGATCACGCACTCGGTGCTGACCTGTGCGGCGATCTGTTGCAGCACACGCAGTTTCAGGTCGAGGTTTTCGGTCGCCGCTTCGATCACCAGTTGCGCGTTTTGCAGGCTGCTGTAATCGGTGCTGGTGCGGATCTTGTCGAGGGCGGCGAGCTTTTGCTCTGGGGTCAACGTGTCCTTGGCAACCTGTCGATCAAGGTTTTTGCCGACCGTCGCGATGGCTTTTTGCAGGGCGCTCTCGGAAATGTCTAACAAGGTCACGTTGAAGCCGGCCAGGGCGCAGACTTGCGCAATGCCATTGCCCATTGTGCCTGCGCCGATCACGCCAATGTTTTGCAGATTCATGTTTGCGTCCTTCGATCAAACCTTGCGATACCTTGGCCGCCGCAACGGCCGAAGGCGTACTATTGGCCGCGAGTCTAGAGCCGGCAGGGCGGTTGTCCTATGCCGGAACTGTTCAACGGCACTGGTGTTTTTTGCCATTCAGGTAATGGGGAGAGAAGCGTTCACATGCGGGAAAAGGACTCGGTTGCCGTCTACTTCGTGCAGGCAATGCTCCATGGGCTGGGGGACGATCCGCAGCGGCTCAAGGCTGCGCTTGAGCAAGCAGGCATCGACCCGGCGTTGATGGCGCAACCCACCGCGCGGGTGCCGGCCAGCGCATTCGCGGCGTTGTGGTTGATTCAGATTCGCGAGCTGAACGATGAATTCTTCGGGCTCGACTCCCATGGCATGCCGCCGGGCAGTTTTGCCCTGATCTGCCGCGCCTTGATTCAGGAGCCTGATCTGCACAAAGCCATGCGCCAATGCCTGGCCAATTTCGCGCTGTTCCTCCACGACTTTCGCGGCACGCTGACGGTGCGCGGCAAGCGTGCGGTCATCAGCTTGCAGAATCGCTCGCCCAACAGTGACGTCAGTCGTTTGGGCGAGGAGACGTTTCTGGTGTTGATGATCAGCCTGCTGTGCTGGCTGGGCGGGCGGCGTATTCCCATTGATCGCGCGGATTTCCGCCATGAGCGAATCTCCCTCAGCGATGACCGTTTGCTCTGGGGCCCCAACCTGACCTTTGGCGCCGAGCGCACTGAAATCGAATTCGCCAGTCACTACCTGCGCCTGCCAGTGGTCCAGGATCTGGCGTCGCTGAAAGTGTTTTTGCGCACCGCACCGCAGTGGCTGGTGATCCGCTTCCGTAATCAGCATGGCCTGGCGTCGCAGGTCCACCAGCGTCTGCGCAACAGTCATTACAGCGACTGGCCGACCTTGCAGGACTTCGCCCTGGAACAGCACCTGAGCCCCAGCACCTTCCGCCGGAAACTGGAACGTGAAGGCTGTTCCTATCAGGAGATCAAGGACGAGGTGCGCCGCGGCGTTGCCTTCGAGCAATTGCGCCAGAGCCGGGCGAGCATCGGCGATATTGCCGAGCAACTGGGCTTCCAGGAACCGAGTGCGTTCCATCGGGCGTTCAAGAAGTGGACGGGGGAAAGTCCGGGACGTTACCGGGCGCGGTTTGAGGACAAACGGCTCGCCGCGGAGCCGGCTGAATGAGCGTCAGCCTCGATCGCGTCGCCTCATTGCTCGATCAGGCGCGACGTGCGCTGCTACTGGTCTGGGGCACCTCTCGCGGGTTGTTTCTGGGGTTGGTACTGGCGACGCTGATCGCCGGGGTACTGCCGGCGCTGGCGGCCTGGTTGGGCCAGCGCATCGTCGACGCGGTGGTGTTCGCCATGCAGTTGCATGCGCAGCAAGGCAGCGCGCCGTTGTGGCCGGTGCTGCGTTATGTGCTGTTCGAGGCCGGCGTGCTCGCGTTGTTGTCCGGAACCCAGCGTGCGCTGTCGGTCCAGCAATCGCTGTTGCGGGTGCAACTGGGGCAGAAGGTCAACACGATGATTCTGGAGAAGGCCCAGACGTTATCGCTGGTGCAGTTCGAGAATTCGGAGTTCTACGACAAGTTGGTCCGGGTCCGGCGAGAAGCGTCGACGCGGCCATTGGCACTGGTGATGAAGTCGCTGGGACTGATCCAGAACCTGATCGTATTGATCAGCTTCGGCGTGTTGCTGGTGCACTTTTCGCCCTGGGCGCTGGTGTTATTGGTGGTCGGTGCGTTGCCGGTGTTTTTTGCCGAAGCGCATTTTTCCGGGGACGCTTTTCGGCTATTCACCCGCCGCGCACCGGAGAGCCGGCAGCAGACTTACATCGAGACGCTGCTCTCCCATGAGGGCTACATCAAAGAGGTCAAACTGTTTGGCTTCGCGCCGCTGCTGTTGAAGCGTTATCGCGAGACATTCACCCGACTCTACGCCGAAGACCGTCGACTGACGTTGCGCCGTGATGGCTGGGGATTTGTGCTTGGGCTGCTGGGCACCGGGGCGTTTTATCTGGCGTATGCCTGGGTGGTAATCGATGCCGTCCATGGCAATATCAGCCTGGGGCAGATGACCATGTATTTGGTGCTGTTCAAGCAGGGACAGTCAGCGGTGAGCAGCAGCCTGAGCGCCATCAGCGGTCTTTACGAAGATGGTCTGTACCTGTCCAGCCTCTATGAATACTTGGCTGAGCCCGTGGTCACCGACACCGGCAGTCTTACGGTCGGGGCGGTGCCCGGCGATGGTTTGCGTTTCGAGAACGTCGGTTTCAGCTATCCGGGGGCGAGTCGCGCCGCGCTGGCGGGTATCGATTTGCATCTGGTGCCGGGGCACAGTCTGGCGTTGGTGGGGGAGAACGGTTCAGGCAAGACCACGCTGATCAAGTTGCTGACCCGCCTTTATCGTCCCGATCAGGGCCGAATTCTGCTCGATGGCAGCGATTTGCAGGCGTGGGAAGAAGAAGCGCTGCGCCGGCGTATCGGGGTGATTTTTCAGGATTACATCCGCTACCAGTTCTCCGTCGGTGAGAACATCGGCGTTGGTGACACGCTGGCGTTCAGCGATGAACAGCGCTGGCAGACCGCGGCGGCCGAGGGCATGGCTGCGCCGTTTATCGAACGCCTGGATCGAGGTTATGCCACGCAACTGGGCCGCTGGTTCGCCGGTGGGCAGGAGCTGTCTGGCGGGCAATGGCAGAAGATTGCATTGTCCCGCGCCTACATGCGGCGCAACGCCGATATCCTGATTCTCGATGAGCCGACCTCGGCGCTCGACCCAGCGGCGGAAGCGGCGGTGTTCGAACATTTCAGTGAGCACACCGAAGGTCGCATGACCTTGTTGATCTCCCACCGGTTTTCCAGCGTGCGCAATGCCGATCACATTATCGTGCTGGATCAGGGGACGATTCTGGAGCGTGGCGATCACGACAGTCTGGTCGCGGCGGGCGGGCGTTATGCGCAGTTGTTTAACCTGCAAGCCCGGGGTTACCGCTAGGCCCGGCCATCTGCGCTGGTTTGGCTTTCATCAAGCCATCGAGTGCCTGGCGATACTGAGGGCCCCCGAGGCTCATGCTGTTGTTGTGCGTGCCGCCGGGTATCAGCAACAGGCGCTTGGGTTCGTTGGCGGCGTTGAACAGCTGCTGGCTGAACCGCGAGGGCATGAACGGATCGGCCAGGCCATGCACCACCAACAGCGGCATGTCGATGTCGACGATCTTGTCGATGGAATCGAACTTCTGTGACAGCAGCCAACGTACCGGCAGCCACTTAACTGGCAGGTTGCTGTCGGCCACTTGCGCGACGGCATCGCCCAGTGAGGTAAAGGTGGACTCGATCACCAGCCCGCGCGCCGGTATTGCGCCATGGTCTTTTTTTGCCTGCGCGGCCAGGTCGGCAGCGAGGTCGATGGCCACCGCGCCGCCCAGGGAATGCCCGTAGATCAGGCGTTTGTTGGCGTCCGGTTGCATCGCCGTGAAGCGCTCCCACGCGGCTCGGGCGTCTTCATAAACGCTGGCCTCTGACGGCAAGTCGCCCTTGCTCTGGCCAAACCCGCGGTAGTCGATGGCCAGCACTGAATAGCCCATGGCCCGCAATTGCTCGATGCGGAATGCCTGGCCGGTCAGGTTCCAGCGCACACCGTGCAGGTAAAGGATCGACGGTGCATCGCGGCGCGCGGCCGGCCACCACCAGGCATGCAGGTTTTGCCCGCCCTTGAAACTCGCCGGCTTGATGTCGAACTCCTGAACGTCCCGCGGCAAGCCGCGATACCAGCCGGCCGTGCCCGGCTCGATGCGAAACAGCAGCTCGCGCTCTTTGTACTTGAGCACCCCGCAACTCACCGGCAGGCCGACGACCAGCGCGGCCATGCACAGCAGCGGCAGCCAGCGTTGGCGCAGGCGGGTGAGAAGGGAAGAGGGCATCAGGTAATCCGTCGAGATAAAACTGAAGCTCGGGTTTTAACAGATGCGTACAGGGGGCGGGAAAAATTTCGACAGCCGTTCACCGCTCCCACAAGGGTTTCGGGTCAATCCACCCGCAACACGATCTTGCCGATGTGGTCGCCGGCTTCCATCCGCGCATGAGCCTGCGCCGCATCGGTCAGCGAATAGACCTGATCGATCATCGGCAGGCAACGCCCGGCGGCGAGGACCGGCCAGACATACTCGCGCAGCTGTTCGGCGATCGAGGCTTTTTCTTCCGGGGTGCGCGGGCGCAACAGCGAGCCAGTGATGATCGCGCGTTTGCTCATGATCGCCAGCAGGTCGACGTCCTTGGCGTGGGCGCCACCGAGGAAGCCCAGCATCACCAGTCGACCTTCCATGCCCAGCGCCGCGATGTTTTGGTTCAGGTACGAGCCGCCCATGATGTCGAGGATGACATTGACGCCCTTGCCAGCGGTTTTTTCCTGGATGACCTCGACGAAATCCTGATCGCGATAGTTGATCGCCTCGGCCCCCAGTTTGCGGATTGCCGCGCACTTATCTTCACTGCCCGCCGTGGCAAACGCCTTGACCCCGAATTCGCGGCACAACATCAGCGCGGTCGTGCCGATGCCGCTGGTGCCGCCGTGGATCAACGCGCGCTGGCCTTTGCTGGCACCGCCCATGTCGAACAGGTTGGCCCACACCGTGAAGAAGGTTTCCGGGACCGCCGCCGCTTGCACCCAGTCCATCCCCTCGGGGATCGGCAGTGTCTGGCCGGCCGGTGCGACGCAGTAGTGTGCGTAACCACCGCCGTTGGTCAGGGCACAGACTTTGTCGCCGAGGATAAAGTCGGTGACGCCTGCACCGATGCCCACCACTTCACCGGCCACCTCAAGCCCCGGGATCGGGCTCATGCCGGGTTTCATAGGGTACTTGCCGGACCGTTGAATCACGTCGGGACGATTGACCCCGGCGGCATGCACGCGGATCAGCACTTCGCCCGCGCCAGCGGTTGGCACCGGCTCTTGGCGCGGCTGTAAAACCTCGGGGCCGCCGGGTTGGGTGATTTCAATCAGGGTCATGGTTTGGGGCAGGGGCATTTGGGTTACCTGTTTTGAGTACGAATGATTCAGTTCGATGCACCGATCCAGTGTGGGAGCGGGCTTGCTCGCGAAGACGGCGGCACATCCTGCAGTGTTGGCGTCTGACACTACGCTTTCGCGAGCAAGCCCGCTCCCACATAGGGTCTGTTTTGTTCATACGATGGTTGGCCGAACACAAACCCCTTTGTTCGGTCGATTCAGCAACCGCATCGCCAGTTCCAGCAGCAACGCCACGACAATCGCACCGGCAGCGATGACGAACAACAAGGCGTGATGACCACCGCTGGCGTTGAACAGGGCCGAGTAGGCGAACCCGGCGATGGCCTGGAACGTGGCGAACGAAACGGTGGCGCGGCTCCAGGCAATTTGCTGCTGATGGTGTTGCGGAATCAGTTCGTGAACCCGGGCCAACGCCAGCGGGACGATGCCCGGCGGGAACGAGCCGAGGATCACGGCCAACAAGGCCAGGGCCATGAAGGCACTGGAAATCGACAGCAGGCCCAGCGCAATCGCTTGTACCACCAGCACCAGTCGAATGCTCAACCGCGCACCCCAGTGATCGGCCAGGAAACCATAGCTCACCGGCCCGACGATCGCACCGAGACCGTACATCACCCAGATCAGCGCTCCGACGTGCGGCCCGGCGCCGAGTCCACGGGCCACGTAATCCACCAGGAACACCATGGCCGGCACCAGGCCTGCCGCCATAAATGCGTATTGAGCGAACAACAGGTAGATGCTCGGATGGGTCGGTGACCGCGTCGTATTGTCCTGCGCGGTGGCGGTCTCATGGTGCGTGGCTGATGACGGCCAGCCGAACCAGCTCGCCGCGGTCAGGATCAGTGACAGCAGGCCCAGGCCCAACCAGGTGTCGCGCAAGCCAAGGCTCAGCAGTGGCGGGACAATCGTGCCTGACCCGGCAATGCCCAGGCCGATGCCAAGGAAGATCGCGCCACTGGCCAGGCCTCTGCGGGACGCCGGTACATGGGGCAACACCGTCGCGGCGACCAACACCATGATTGCGCCACCGGCAACACCCGAGAGCAGACGCCAGCCAAAGAACCACATGACCGACAACGGGAATGCACAGGCGAAAAACGCCAGGGTCACCGCCAGCATCATCAGCCGCAAGGCGGTTTTATTGGAAGTGCGCTGGGCCAGCGGTCGGCCGATCAATGCGCCGATCAGGTAACCGATCAGGTTGGCCGCGCCGAGGTAGACCACGTCGCTGGCGGAAAACCAGTGCGCCTCGATCAACGATGGAATCAACGGCGTATAGGCGAAGCGCGCCAGACCAATACTGACCAGGCTGGCGCTGAGGCCGGCGAAGATCGGCAGCCAGATCGCGCTGCGCGGTGTCTCGGAGGGAGGCGGTGTGCCGTGCATGGGAAATGTCCTGTGGGTTTACTCTGGTGCTCAGCATATCGAGATTCTTTGATGCAATAACGCTGCGATTTCACGTTACAGTGATGCGTATATGCATCACAGGAGAGCGGTATGAATTGGGATGACGCACGGGTATTTCTCGCGGTCTGCCGCGAATCGACATTGCGCGGCGCGGCGCGGGTGCTGGGGGTTGATCAGGCCACGGTCGGCCGACGGATCGGGGCGCTGGAAAAGTCCTTGAACGCGACGCTGTTTCTGCGTACTTCCGAGGGCTATGCGTTGACGGCGGTCGGCGAAGCGGCGTTGCGTTCCGTGGAAAAAATGGAGCATTCGGCGCTGGAGCTTGAGCGGCAGATTCAAGGGCTCGACGACCGGCTGACCGGGCTAGTAAGGGTCAGCACCACGGATTCCATGGCCATCGATTTCCTGATCCCGGCCATTGCGCGATTGCATGAACGACACCCAGAGGTGCGGGTGCAGCTGGATGCTTCGACGCAGATTCTCAGCTTGTCGAAACGCGAAGCCGATATCGCCGTGCGCAATACCCGGCCGGATAACCCGGACCTGATCGCCCGACGCATCGCGCGCTGGCCGGTGGGGCTTTTTGCGTCTCGTGACTATGTGGAGCGTCACGGCGTGCCGGCGCCAGGATCGGCGTTCGAAGGGCATGACCTGGTGGTGTATCAGCCGTATTTGCAGGGCCACAAGGACATGACGCTGGTCTCGGAACCACTGGGTCGTGGCCGGATTGTGGCGAGCCTGAGTTCCAGCCTGCTGGTGCGCCGCTCCATTGCGGCGGGGATCGGGCTGGGGGAAATTCCGCTGTACATGGGGGAGAGGGACGGGCTGGTCAGGCTGTGGCCGGAGCGCACGCGACCGGTGCCGTATGACATCTGGCTGGTGACCCATGCCGACCTGCGGCATACCGCTCGGGTGCGGGTGGTCATTGATGAAATTGTTGCGGGATTCTCCGGGACGGGGGAATGACGTCCGGGCCCACGATAGCCCTGTAGCAGCTGTCGAGCTTGCGAGGCTGCGTTCGGCTGCGAAGCAGTCGTAAACCCTGCGCACGCGGTGTTCCTGAGAGATCGCAGCGCCTGATTTTACGACTGCTTCGCAGCCGAACGCAGCCTCGCAAGCTCGACAGCTGCTACGGAGTTGAACGCAGGTTTAGATCAATCCCTGTCATGGCATTTCCGGCAGTTCTTGAGGCCGCAGGTCGAACACCAGCACTTCGGCATCCGCGCCGTTGCTCAGGGTCAGCACCTGCTCATCGCGAACCCGTACGCCGTCGCCTGCCTGCAACTGCACGCCGTTGAGTTCAACGCTGCCACGAGCGACATGCACATAGGCGTAGCGATTGACGCCAAGCTCCAGGGCGGCGCTTTCCTTGCCGTCGATCAACGCGGCATACACCCGCGCATCCTGACGCACTTTCAGCGAACCCTTGGCCCCGTCGGGGGAGATGATCAGTTGCAGACGCCCACGTTTCTTTTGCGTGCTGAAATGCTCTTGCTGATAACGCGGTTTGGCGCCGCTGACGTCCGGCACGATCCAGATTTGCAGGAAGTGCACCGGCCGGGTGGCCGAATGGTTGTATTCGCTGTGGGCCACGCCGCTGCCGGCGCTCATCAGTTGCACGTCACCGGGGCGGATCACCGAGCCGGTGCCGAGCGTGTCCTTGTGTTCCAGGGCACCTTCGAGCACATAAGAGAAAATCTCCATGTCGCGATGTGGGTGCTGGCCAAAGCCTTTGCCAGCGGCAACGCGGTCATCGTTGATCACCAGCAAGTCGGAAAAACCCTGCTCTTTCGGGTTACGGTAGCTGGCGAAGGAAAAGGTATGGAACGACTTCAGCCAGCCATGATTGGCCAGACCGCGATCGGAAGCTTTGCGAAGGGTCAGCATGATGAAATCTCCTGTGGGGACGTTGATTCGTCCGAGTGAGGAGAAGGTTAATGTTTACTGGTGAGTGCAATAAGTAGATGGAAATTGAAAGACTGTCCCTTTGAGGTTGACAGTTTTACGCACCGATTCAGGTATTCTTCTCACAGGCTGCACTTCTTGATACCGGGCGCATAACCTGTGGGAGCGGGCTTGCCCGCGAAGGCGTCGTCACCTTCAACATCATCTGTGACTGAGCCACCGCTTTCGCGGGCAAGCCCGCTCCCACAGGGTTCCGGTTTACATTATTTTTTATGAACTCAGTGGTTTGAACCCATGAAAACCGTGGCAATGGTGGTGTTTCCGGACTTTCTCCTGCTCGACATGGCCGGTCCCATGGAGGTGTTCTCCATCGCCAATCGTTATCTGGCGCCGGAGCAACGTTATGAGCTATTGACCATCGGCACCGAGCCCGGCGCGCTGCGGGCCTCCAGCGGTGTCAGCGTCCACGCCGATCTACACATTGATCAGGCGGGTGCGAGCTATGACTTGCTGCTGGTGCCGGGCGGCCCCGGGGCCTACAACGAAAAACATCCGCCACTGCTTCGCTGGCTTCCGGGAGCGGTCAGTCGAGCCCGGCGCTACGGCTCGATCTGCACCGGCGCCTTTGTGCTGGGACACGCCGGTTTACTGGACGGTTATCGCGTGACCACGCACTGGCATTACACCGAACGGTTGATCAAAGGTTTTCCCAAGGCGACGGTGGAGACCGATCAGATTTACGTAATGGACCGCAACCTGATTACCTCCGGCGGCGTCACCGCCGGCATCGACCTGGCGCTGGCCGTGGTGGCTGAGGACCACGGCAAGAAAGTCGCCCAGGACGTGGCCAAGGTGCTGCTGGTGGTGATGAAGCGCCAAGGCGGGCAGGCACAATTCAGTCCGTTGACGGCCGCAGTGGCCCCTCAGGAGACGGCCGTCACTCGGGTGCAAAACCATCTGCTCGAACACCTCGATAAAGCCTTCAGCGTCGAATACATGGCTGGCCTTGCGAACATGAGTGCACGGCATTTCGCTCGGGTGTTTGCCCGGGAAGTGAACATGACGCCGATGGAGTTCCTGCAAAGTGCGCGCATCGATCGCGCCAGGAATCTGCTGGAAACCAGCGACCTGCCGCTCAAGACCGTGGCCTTCAAAAGCGGCTTCGGCAGCGTGCGGCACATGCGTTTTCTGTTCAGTGAAAAGCTCGGACTGACCCCGAGCCAGTACCGCGAACAGTTCAGTTAGAGCGTTGTTGTCCGTTGCGCGCACCCTGATGGCCGTGACGCTCCCACCGCGACAGTTGTGCCGTCACTGAGGCCTGCCAAGATACCCGTGAACGCTTTGCAATGGAGGTGCGGGAGTCTGGAGGGCGGGTGCGATGGATTTTTCTGCACTGAGCGCCGGGCCAGGTTTGAGCACGTGAACGCGCATGAACAGTCTCAGAGATATCAACAGCGATACGCTGCTGCGGTTCGGCCCCTTCGCCTTCCACCTGCGGCAACGGCTGATCCTGGAAGGGGATCGGCCGCTGCGCATGGGCGGGCGCGCCCTGGATATCCTCCAGGTGCTGGTCGAGCGCGCGGGTGATGTGGTCAGCAAGGACGAACTGATTGCCCACGTCTGGCCGACCTCGGTGGTCGAAGAAATCAACCTGCGCGTGCACATTGCCGCTTTGCGTCGCGCCCTTGGCGACGGCCAGGACGGGCAGCGCTATATCGTCAATATTCCCCAGCGTGGATACAGCTTCATCGCCCCGGTGCTGCGCGAACTCGAAGGCATGCCGATCGCGACCGTGCAGAAGCTTCAGCACAATCTGCCGGCGCGACTCACGCCGGTCACCGGTCGAGACTCAGTCGTTGGCAGTATGGTCCGACAGTTGCCGGTTCGGCGTTTCATGACCCTGGTCGGGCCTGGCGGAATCGGCAAGACCACGGTTGCATTACGCGTGGCCGAACTGCTGTTGCAGCATTATCAGGACGGCGTCTGGCTGGTGGATCTGGCAACGATCGATGACCCCGCGCAGGTGGTCGATCACCTGACGCGCACCCTTGAGCTGGAGGTCGGAACGACCTTGGATGTGTTGGCGCAACGGCATGCGTTGCTGGTCCTCGACAACTGCGAGCATCTGCACGCGCGCTGCCGGACATTGATCGAGGACTTAATGGTTTTGGCGCCACGGCTGTCAATCCTGGCCACCAGCCGCGAACCGCTGCTGGCCGCTGGGGAAACCGTCCAGCGTTTGCCGGCCCTGGCGGTTCCGCCGGCCTCGGCGTTGCACAGTGTCACCGAAGTCCTCGGGTATTCGGCGGTGCAGTTATTCGTCAGCCGGGCCCGATCCCGCCAGCAAGGTTTTGCCCTGCGCGAGCAGGACCTCAAAGCAGTGCGCGAAATTTGTCGCCGACTCGATGGTTTGCCGTTGGCCATTGAACTGGCGGCGGCGCAGATCGATGCGCTGGCGCTGGTGGGGTTGCAAGCGCAACTGGACAATTGTTTTCAGCTGCTGAGCCAAGGCCGACGCACTGCCGTACCCCGGCATCAGACGCTCAAAGCCGCGCTGGACTGGAGCTATGAACGGCTGAGCCTGTTGGAGCAAACCGTGTTGCAGCGTCTGGCGGTGTTCAAGTTGGCTTTCACGCTGGACGCGGCGATTGGCGTGATCAGTTGCGCGGCGTTGTTGCCCTCGACCCTGGCTGAAGTGGTGGAAGGGCTGGCGCTCAAGTCGTTGCTGTCGCTGGAGCAGGGCAGTGGCGTGCCCCGTTACCGCTTTCTCAATACCACGCGCACCTATGCGCTTGAGAAGCTTGAGCACAGCGGCGACTTGCGGACCTTTGAAAGGCGTTACGCGCGCTACATCAGCCAGGCGCGCTGGCGCTCAGGCGGCCAAGTGACGCTGCAGCTCGTCGAGTAGGCGCCGGACGGTCGTCAGGTCCGGTGTGGCAAAACCTTCGGTGAACCGGTGGTAGATCGGCGCCAGCAGCTGATGGGCGCGCTGATAGTGGCCCTGACGTTGCCAGAGCTGCGCCAGTGAGGTGGCGCTGCGCAGTTCCCAGGCCAGGGCGCCTTGGCGTTTTGCGACGTTTAATGCCCTGATCAACACCGCCTCGGCCGCATCGGCATTCACCGGGTCATCGTCTGCCAACAGCGTGGCGGCCCGAGCCCGCAGAATTTCCGCTGTGCTCCAGCCTGCCGACCCAGTGTCGGCCCGTTGCAGCAGGGCGTCATCGACGAAACCGCTGTCCAGCGTGACCATGATTTCCTTGATCAAACCGCCACCCGGTGGCGTGGGCAAATGCGCTTCAGCCTGGTCGATCACCTGCGCATAGTGCCGGGCCCACGTGTAGAACAGCAGCACCGAGTGTTTCTGCGCTTGCTCCAGCAGCAGCCGCAGCAGATCGCGGGCGGTCCGGGTGTTGCCGTTGTAGTGGGCGATCAGGCAACCGGACAAGGCCAGGGTGTAGCAAATGGACGTGCCGTGGTTGATCTGGATTGCGATGTCCAGTGCCTGCCGGGCCGTGCGCCAGGCTTGTTCCGGGTGGCCCTGCAACCAGAGGATGCGCGCCAGAATCGTCAGGGCCGCCACGCTCTGATCGTACTGCACGCCAAAACCGTGGGTGAAGCGGTTGAGGTGCCCGCTCTGGGCCATGCGCTGGATGACTTGTTCGGCATTCTCCCGGGCCTGTGGCTGATCCCCGGCAAAGTGCAGGGCCAGCACCCGCAAGCGATGGGTGCTCAGCGACAGCACAGCATCGCCGTCCACGCCCAGTCGGTCGAATTGCAGGCTCTGCTCCAGCGCCCTCTGGTAGTTGCCGCAACTGAGATTGACCGCCATGTGCCCGGAGACCGCCCGGAGCTGGCCGGCCACGTCGTTGCAGCCTTTGGCCAGGGTTCTGGCGCTGACGAACGCTTCGACGGTTTCGGCGGTGCCGCCCTGGGTGTGATAGCAGGAGCTGCCGAGGGCCAGCTTCAGGGCCATTTTCAACCGGGGGCAGGGTTCGGGTGCCGAGTCGAGCAGTGCCAGCGCCTTGCGCACATAAACGCCGTGCTCCTTGAGCAGCGACAGCTCCTGCCAGAGCGGTGTCGAGGTCGCCGTCAGCCGGATCGCCAACATCGGCGGTCCGTCAGCATTCAAGCCCCAATCGAGGGCCGAGCGAATGTCTTCCAGGCTGCGGGCATACCGCTCGATCCACAGGCCGGTCGGGATCAGTTCCCAATCGTTCTGGGCCTGATGCATCAACGCGAGGCAGCGTTCGGCGTGGCGTTCGCGAGTGCCCGGCAGGTCGGCGGCCTGGTCGAGTTTCTCCAGGGCATAGCCGCGGGTGGTGTCGAGCAGGCGGTAGAACACCTCTTCGTCGCCCACCTCGACGTTCAACAGGGACTTGGCCACCAGTTGCGTGATCGAGCCAAACACTTCGCTCGGCTCGATGCGTTCGCCGACGATCACCGCTGCCGCCGACTCCAGCGTGAAGCCGCCCCGGAATACGCCCAATCGCCGCAGGCAGGTTTGTTCACAGGGGCTGAGCAGGTCGAAGCTCCAGTCCAGTGTGGCGCGCAGGGTTTGATGCCGCGCCAGCGTGGTCTGACAGCCTTGGGTGAGCAGGCGAAAACTGCCTTGCAGCTGCGCCAGCAACCCGCTCAAGCCAAAGTGGCCGACCTGCGCCGCCGCCAGTTCGATCGCCAACGGAATACCGTCCAGGCGGTGGCAGATTTCCATCAACAACGGCAGTTCGTCATCGCTCAGTTCGAAACTGTCCTGGCTGGCCATCGCCCGCTCGACGAACAGTTGCAGGGCCGAAAAGGTCATGGCTTGGGCGCGGTCCAGCACCGCGATAGGCGGTGGGCAGTCCAGCGACTCCAGGCGCTCGACGAACTCGCCTTCGGCCCGCAGGCTTTCGCGGCTGGTGGCCAGGATGTGCACCTCGGGCGCGCCGCGCAGGATGCATTCGCAGAGCAGCGCAACGGCATCGATCAGGTGTTCGCAGTTGTCGATGACCAGCAGCATCTGCCGCTCGCGCAGGAACGTCGCCAGGCCGCTCATCGGTTCGGCATCGTGCAACGACAGGTCAAGCAGCGTCGCCAGATGCGCGGTGATCATCATCGGGTCGTTGATCGGCGCCAGGTCCAACAGGCGAATGCCGTCCCGGTAGCGACCGATCAACTGCTCGGCGACGCGCAGGGCCACGGTGGTCTTGCCGATACCGCCGGGGCCGACGAGGGTGATGAAACGCTGGCGTGACAGCCGGACCACCAGGCTGTCGACCAGGGCCTGGCGACCGATCAGGCGCGTGCGCCGCACAGGCAGGTTGTGGCGGCTCGGCTGTTGTTCCTGGTGCTCGGGATGTTGCTCGATCTGTTCCAGCGAAAACGGCGCGACAAAGCTATAGCCGCGATGGGCCACGGTGACGATGTAACGCTGGCCGGCCTGACCGTCGCCGAGGGCTTTGCGCAGGGCCGCCATGTGCACCCGCAGGTTGATGTCCTCCACCACGCTCTTGGGCCAGACCCGCGCCATCAGCTCCTGTTTACTGACCACATTGCCGGCGTGCTCCAGCAGGATCAACAGGATGTCCATGGCGCGCCGGCCCAGGCGCAGGGGCTGGTCGGCCTCCATCACCAGGCGTTGGCCAGGGTAGATTCGGTAGGGGCCGAAATGGATGGCCTGTTCGGGGGAAAGGGTCAACGGGTCACTCCTGCTTGCATCCGTCTAGTACGCGGTTTCCGAGCAGTTTCCTCAGGTTTTTTGATCAGCGCAATGCGCTGGCCGGGTGACTCGCGGGTGTTCGCTGCGACTGCGGATTTCCCGGCGCCGTCCACAGACTGGTTTCTATTGGTCGCGACGGCGACAAAGAGGGCGCTGGGGCTTTTCGCGCGCCATGGAAAATTAACAACGTTTAACTCGTCGTGTGTCCGGTCTACGCCCAAAACTCTGATCCCTGTAGGAGCGAGCTTGCTCGCGAGGGTGTGTCAGTCAAGCTCCATTTATCTGATAACCCTCGCGAGCAAGCTCGCTCCTACAAGGATTTAACACACAGGGAGCGACGCCAGAATGAGCAACGTGGTGGTGGTTTATCACAGTGGCTACGGGCACACCCGAGTCATGGCGCACGCCGTGGCCCAGGGCGTGGAACGGCACCTGGGCAGCACCTGCCAGTTGATTGCGGTCGAGGATGTGGATCAACACTGGGACCGTTTGCACCGCGCCGACGCCATCATCTTCGGCGCCCCGACCTACATGGGCAGCGCCTCGGCGCCCTTCAAGGGGTTCATGGAAGCCACCGCCGCGTTCTACCTGGCCCAGCCGTGGCGCGACAAACTCGCCGCCGGCTTCACCAATTCCGGCTGCCTGTGCGGCGACAAACTCAACACCCTGTTGCAGATGGCGGTGTTCGCCGCGCAACACTCAATGATCTGGGTCGGCCTCGACCTGCTGCCGGCGCGCAGCAGCATCGGCGTGTTCGATGGGCAACTGAATCGCCTCGGCAGCTCGCTGGGCGCCATGGCCCAGTCGAATGTCGAGCAGTCCCCCGACCTTGCCCCACCTCCCGAAGACCGCCACACCGCCGCGCACCTGGGCGAGCGGGTGGCGCGCCTGGCCGAACGCATGGGCCACGCACCGGTTTGATTCACCCACACACTCGCCAAGGAAACATCGCATGAGTACGTTCACCACCCGAGACGGCACCGAGATTTACTACAAGGACTGGGGCACCGGTCAGCCCATCGTCTTCAGCCACGGTTGGCCGCTGAATGCCGACAGCTGGGAATCGCAGATGATCTTCCTGGCCTCCCAAGGCTACCGGGTCATCGCCCACGACCGCCGCGGCCATGGCCGCTCCAGCCAGCCGTGGTTCGGCAATGACATGGACACGTACGCCGATGACCTGGCGCAGTTGATCGAGTGGCTGAACCTGAAAGACGCCGTGCTGTTCGGCTTCTCCACCGGCGGCGGTGAAGTGGCGCGTTACATCGGGCGCCACGGTACCGGCCGCGTGGCCAAGGCCGGGCTGATTTCCTCGGTACCGCCGCTGATGCTCAAGACCGACGCCAATCCCGGTGGCCTGCCGATCGAAGTGTTCGACGGCATTCGCCAGGCGTCCCTGGCCGACCGTTCGCAGCTGTACATCGATCTCGCCAGCGGTCCGTTCTTCGGCTTCAACAAACCTGACGCCAAGCCTTCCCAAGGCATGATCGACGCGTTCTGGCTGCAAGGCATGACGTCCGGCCACAAGAACGCCTATGACTGCATCAAGGCGTTTTCCGAAACCGACTTCACCGAAGACCTGAAGAAATTCGACGTGCCGACTCTGGTGGTGCATGGCGACGCGGATCAGGTGGTACCGATCGAAGCGGCGGGCATCGCTTCGGCAAGATTGGTCAAGGGGTCAACGCTGAAGGTTTACCCCGGCGCGCCCCATGGCTTGACCGACACCCACAAGGATCAGCTCAACGCTGATCTGCTGGCATTCCTCAAGGGTTGATGTGCCCCGGCGCAGCCTCGCAGCCTCGACAGCTGCTACGGCGTGCGCCGGGATTTATGAGGCGTGAAGTTGGGCGGTGAAGGTGGGGCGGAGGGGCTGGGAACGTGCCGCGCGGCAACGCCAGGCGAACGGGTTGATGCCTTCGCTGCGGGTGAAGATATGGCAGAAATGCGCCTGATCGCAAAAGCCGCATTCGAGGCTGATTTGCGTGAGGCTGAGGTCGGTGTCCCGGATCAGTTGCTTGGCCCGGGCAATGCGCTGCTGACGAATCCAGTCCTGGGGCGACAGCCCGGTGCTGCACTTGAACGCGCGGGAAAAGTGACTGCGTGAGAGGGCGCAGGCGCGTGCCAGTTCAGTCACTTCCACGGTTTCGCCGAGCCGGTCGAGGATCAGTTGCTTGGCCAGGAGTTCGCGCCATGGGGTCAGGCCGCCGGTGGTTTTCTTGCGTGTTTCAGTGACGGTTGTTCCGGCGGAATTTTGCTGAAGGTGCGCCATGGCAAATGTCCGTGTCGATGGGATTCAATTCTTGGGCGCAGGGGCTCTGGCAGGCGAGTTAAACGTTGTTAATTCCTCGTTCGTGGAGGGCAGTCTTGAGTAAAGTCAGACACAATTGTCATCCTCGCGCCTGGCTGAATACACAAGGGATCCGTGCCTATGAACCGTAACGATTTGCGCCGTGTCGACATGAACCTGTTGGTGATTTTCGAAGCGTTGATGTTCGAAAAGAACCTGACCCGTGTCGCTGAAAAACTCTTCATGGGCCAGCCGGCGGTGAGTGCGGCGCTGGGACGACTGCGCGATCTGTTCGACGATCCGTTGCTGTTGCGCAACGGTCGCGGGATGGAGCCGACGGGGCGGGCGTTGGCGATTCTCAAGGAGCTGCAGCCGGCGATGGATACCATCTCGGGGGCGGTCAGTCGGGCCAAGGAGTTTGATCCGGCGACCAGTTGCGATGTGTTTCGTATTGGTCTTTCGGACGATGCCGAGTTCGGTTTGTTTCCGCCGTTGTTGACGCAATTGCGGGAGGAGGCGCCGGGGATCATCGTGGTGGTGCGTCGGGCCAATTATCTGTTGATGCCGGCGTTGTTGGCCTCCGGGGAGATTTCGGTGGGGGTGAGTTACACCACGGATTTGCCGGCGAATGCCAAGCGCAAGAAGCTGCGGGACATTGCGTGCAAGGTGCTGCGCGGCGATAAGCGGCCGGGGGCGCTGACGCTGGATGAGTATTGCGCGCGGCCCCATGCGATGGTTTCGTTTTCGGGGGACTTGAGCGGCAACATTGACCTTGATCTGGCCAAGATCGGGCGCTGTCGGCGGGTGGTGTTGGGGGTTCCGCAGTTCAGTGGTTTGCGGGCGTTGCTGGCCGGGACTGAGATGATTGCGACGGTGCCGGATTATGCGGCGTGTGCGTTGGTTGAGGGGTGTGCGTTGCGGGCGGAGGAACCACCGTTTCCGATCGAGGCGGCGCAGTTGTCGATGGCCTGGAGTGGGGTGCACGACAATGATCCGGCGGAGCGGTGGTTGCGGGCGCGCATTAGTCAGTTTATGTCGGAGCCGCTAAACATCCCGGCCCTGTAGGCGCTGGCCTGCCAGCCAATCTCCTGCTGATGCCCCGCGATCAAACTGTGGGAGCGAGCCTGCTCGCGATTGCGGTGGTTCATTCACCATTGATGTCGCCTGACACTCCGCCATCGCGAGCAAGCCCGTTCCCACAGGGGAGCTGTGTTGGTTTTTACAGTCTGGGCTCACCCGCAAAAAGAGCACGTACATTCAATTTTCCTCGCCCTCGCACCGGCACTATCGAATCGGTCCCGGCGAAGCATCTGCCGGTGGTTTTTCTTTTGTGCAGGTCGACCATGAACACTTCGCGATGGGATGAGCGGGCCCAGGACTTCGGGCTGTTGTTTCTGCGGGTCAGCGGTGGGTTGTTTTTGTTGTGGGTGCATGGTTTGCCGAAGCTGCTTAACTACAGCGCGGAACTGCAACGCATCGAAGACCCTTTTCACCTGGGGGCGAACCTCACGTTGATGCTGGCGATAGTCGCCGAGGTGCTGTGTCCGTTGCTGATCATCGCCGGGGCGCTGGTGCGTTTGGCGTGCCTGCCCATTCTGTTTCTGCTGCTGGTGGCGCTGGTGATTGTGCATCCGCAATGGAGCATCGATGAAGGGCAGTTCGGCTGGCTGCTGTTGATTCTGTTCACCAGCCTCTTCATTGCCGGGCCGGGACGGCTGGCGATCAATCATCGATTTGCCGGAGCCTTTCGTTATGCCTGAATCCAACGCAATCGACACTCCCGCACGGGGTTTCGAGGAAGTCGTGACCCTGGTGATCAAACACCGGGTGAAGGCCGGTTTTGAAGTGCCTTATGAGGCCTGGTTACGCAACATTGTCAGTGTTGCCGGGCAGCAGGAAGGGCACTTGGGCGTGGACGTGATGCGCGGCAAGAATGCCGGTCTCGACATGTACACCTGCGTGCTGCGCTTTTGCTCCACCGACGCCATGCAGCGTTGGCTTGACTCGCCGCAACGGCTGGCGCTGGTCAACGAAGCGACGCCGATGCTGGCGGACGGCGACCAGACCGAGGTCAATCCGGTCAATGAATTCTGGTTCGCCCCGCAGGCTGACGCTGCCACGCCACCGCCGCGCTGGAAGCAGGCCGTGGTGACGTTGCTGGTGATTCTGCCGCACACCTTGCTGGTGCCGCTGATCTGGGGGCCGCTGCTGCGGCTCAACGCTTTGCTCTCCAATTATGTGGTCGCCACGTTCCTGATCACGCTGACCATCGTGGTCTCGGTGGTGTACCTGTTCATGCCCATGGCGACCCGATTGTTCGCGCCCTGGCTGTCCCATTCCACTCCCTCCAAGGAAACGCGATGAACGCCGATCTGATTCTGTTCAATGGCCAATTTCATACCGTTGACCGTGAAAATCCACTCGCCAGTGCCGTGGCCATCCGCGACGGTCGCTTCGTCGCGGTCGGTACCGATGCCGAGGCCATGGCCCTGCGCGGTTCGGGCACCCAGGTCATTGACCTCAAGGGGCGCTGCGTCATTCCCGGCCTCAACGACTCGCACTTGCACCTGATCCGTGGCGGCTTAAACTACAACCTCGAACTGCGTTGGGAAGGCGTGCCGTCGCTGGCCGATGCCTTGCGCATGCTCAAGGATCAGGCCGACCGCACGCCGACGCCGCAGTGGGTGCGCGTGGTGGGTGGCTGGAACGAATTCCAGTTCGCCGAAAAACGCATGCCGACCCTGGAAGAACTCAATCAGGCCGCACCCGACACGCCGGTGTTCGTCCTGCATTTGTATGACCGCGCCTTGCTCAACCGCGCCGCGTTGCGCGTCGCCGGTTACACCCGCAACACGCCGAACCCGCCGGGTGGCGAGATTGTGCGCGATGCCAATGGTGACCCGACCGGCATGCTGGTCGCACGGCCCAACGCGATGATTCTCTACTCGACGCTGGCCAAGGGGCCAAAGTTGCCGCTGGAGTATCAGGTCAACTCGACGCGTCAGTTTATGCGCGAACTCAACCGTCTCGGCCTCACCAGCGCGATCGATGCCGGCGGTGGTTTCCAGAATTACCCGGACGATTACCAGGTGATCGAGCAGTTGGCCAAGGACCAGCAACTGACCATTCGCATCGCCTATAACCTGTTCACCCAGAAGCCCAAGGAAGAACTGACCGATTTCAAGAACTGGACCAGCAGCGTCACCCTGCACCAGGGCGACGACTACCTGCGGCACAACGGCGCCGGGGAAATGCTGGTGTTCTCGGCGGCGGATTTCGAAGACTTCCTCGAACCGCGCCCCGACCTGCCGCAAACCATGGAAGACGAACTGGAACCGGTGGTGCGCCACCTCGTCGAGCAGCGCTGGCCGTTCCGTTTGCACGCGACGTACAACGAATCGATCAGCCGCATGCTCGACGTGTTCGAGAAGGTCAATCGCGATATTCCGTTCAACGGCCTGCCGTGGTTTTTCGACCATGCGGAAACCATCACGCCGCAGAACATCGAGCGGGTGAGGGCGCTCGGCGGCGGCATTGCGATTCAGGATCGCATGGCGTTCCAGGGTGAATATTTCGTCGAGCGTTATGGCGCCAAAGCGGCCGAAGCGACGCCGCCGATCAAACGCATGCTGGCCGAAGGTGTACCGGTGGGTGCCGGCACCGACGCTACTCGGGTGTCCAGCTACAACCCATGGACCTCGTTGTACTGGATGGTCAGTGGTCGCACCGTCGGTGGCCTGGAACTGCATGCCGAGGGCCTGTCACGTCAAACCGCGCTGGAGTTGTTCACCCACGGCAGCGCCTGGTTTTCTTCCGAGCAGGGCAAGAAGGGCATGATCAAGGTCGGCCAACTGGCGGACGTCGCGGCCCTGAGTGCGGACTTTTTCAGCGTCGATGAAGAAGCGATCAAGTGGATCGAGTCGGTGTTGACCGTGGTCGGCGGCAAGGTGGTGTACGCCGCCGGTGACTTCGAAAAACTCGGCCCGGCCAGCGTGCCAGTGCTCCCGGACTGGTCGCCGGTGGTGAAAGTCCCCGGGCATTGGCGCCCGACTTCACCGATGCAGGCGCAGGTTCACCATTGCAGCGGACCGTGCGGCGTGCATGCCCACAGCCATGATCGGGCGCGCTTGTCGAACGCGCCGGTCAGCGATTTCGCCGGTTTCTGGGGCGCCTTCGGTTGCTCGTGCTTTGCCTTCTGACGATTACTGAAAAGTGCCGGTCCAGTGTGCCGGCACCTTAAGCGACAACCATCCATCGAGGAGTTTCACATGAGCAACGTTCCGTACAAACGCCTGAACAAAGATGACGCCGTTGTGCTGCTGGTCGACCACCAGACCGGCCTGATCTCACTGGTGCAGGATTTCTCGCCAAACGAATTCAAGAACAACGTGCTGGCCCTGGGCGACGTGGCGAAGTTCTTCAAGCTGCCGACGATCCTCACCACCAGCTTCGAAAACGGCCCGAACGGCCCGATGGTGCCAGAGCTCAAAGAGCAGTTCCCGGACGCGCCCTACATCCCGCGTCCAGGCCAGATCAACGCCTGGGACAACGAAGATTTCGTCAACGCGGTTAAAGCCACGGGCCGCAAGCAACTGATCATCGCGGGTGTGGTGACCGACGTGTGCGTGACCTTCCCGACACTGTCGGCGTTGGCGGAAGGTTTTGAAGTGTTCGTGGTGACCGACGCCTCGGGCACCTTCAACGAAACCGTGCAGCAGGCAGCCTGGGCGCGCATGGCGGCGGCCGGTGCTCAACTGGTGAACTGGTTCTCGGTGGCGTGCGAGCTGCAAGGCGACTGGCGCAACGACATGGAAGGCCTGGCGAACCTGCTGTCGCCGCGCATTCCCAACTACCGCAACCTGATGAACAGCTATTCGGTGCTCACCTCCAAATAAAGAAAAACACCGATCCCTGTAGGAGCGAGCTTGCTCGCGATGGACCTGAAGGCGACGCGTTTATCCAGCCAACACGCGTTAGCGTTAACGTCCATCGCGAGCAAGCTCGCTCCTACAAGGAGTGCGCTGATACCCATTGAGAGGGGAATACGGTTATAAAGTGCCTGACTGTCAATCAGAGCATGACAATGAATCCGTTCGAAGATATGCGCATTTTTTGCCAGGTCATGGACTCCGGCAGCTTTACCGCAGCGGCCGATCAATTGGGTCTGTCCAAGCAATTCGTCAGCCGACGGTTGATGCAACTCGAAGAGCGCCTCGGTGTAAGGCTGCTCAATCGCTCGACCCGGCGCCTGGACGTGACGCCGCTGGGGCAGAGTTATTACGAGTCGGCCTTGCGCCTGCTCAGTGAAGTCGAGCAAGTGGAGCAGGGCATCGCCGGCCAGACCACCGAGCCACGCGGCACCATTCGCGTGAGTGCGCCGTTGTCGTTTGCGCTGGCGCACCTGGGGCTTCTGCTGCCGGTGTTCTTGCAGCGTTATCGCGATGTCACGGTGGAAATGGATTTGACCGATCGCCCGGTGGACTTGCTCGGCGAGGGCTACGACCTGGCGTTGCGCATTGGCATTCTGGAAGACTCGACACTGATTGCGCGCCGCATCGCCTCCATTCAGCGGGTGTACTGCGCGAGTCCGGCTTACCTGGCTGAACGCGGTACGCCGCTCAAACCCGAAGATTTGCACGCACATGACTGCCTGCCTTATGGCCACGGGCGGCAGGTGCAATGGCGTTTCGAAGGATCGGGCAAACCGTTGGCGGTGCATGTCACCGGGCGGATGCGGGTCAACAACGGAGAGTTGCTCAGGGACGCGGCCATCGCCGGGATGGGGATTACTTACTTGCCGACGTTTATTGTCGATTCTGCGTTGAAGGACGGAAGGCTGGTGCCGGTGCTGGATGAGTTTCGGCCTGAGCCACTGACGTTATCGGCGGTGTATCCGCAGCACCGCCAGCGTTCTCGACCGGTGCAGGCGTTGATCGAGTTTTTGCGCGAGCGGCTGGATCAGGCTGAGGACGTTTTGTAGATCGACGGCCTGTGACATCCACGCGATTTAATGTGTGAGCGGGCTTGCTCACGAAGGCAGTGGGTCAGTCGACATTGATGTCATCTGACACTCCGCTTTCGCGAGCAAGCCCGCTCCCACAGGGTTTTGTGGGTTGATTGAACATCAGTGGTCGTCAGGACCTTTTGTCATCGCCAGGCTCGCCACCGACATGCACGCCGTGGTCGTCGCCGATTTCGCCAGAGCGATGGACACCATGGTCGTCACCCATTTCACCGGAGCGATGCACGCCGTGGTCATCGCCAATTTCACCGGCGTGATGAACGCCGCGATTGTGGCCGACTTCGCCTGCTTGATGAACGCCGTGATCGTCACCCGGTTCGGCGTGAGTGCCGCTGCGCCCGGAGGATGAGGCTGTGTTGCCGGAATGTCCCGAACCATGGTCGCTGCCACTGTGACCGCTGCCGCTGTTGCCGCCACTGCCACTGTTGCCGCCGTTGCCACTGCCACCGTGACCACTGCCACTGTTGCCGCCGTTGCCACTGCCACCGTGACCACCGCCACTGTTGCCGCCGTTGCCACTGCCACCGTGACCACCGCCATTACCGCCGCCACCGCTTCCACCGCCATTGCCGCCGCCACCGCTTCCGCCACCATTGCCGCCACCGCCGGAACCACCACCGCCGCCACCGCCATTGCCGCCACCACCGCCAGAACCGCCGCCCCCTCCGCCACTCCCACCATCCTTGGCCTGAGCGCTCGATACACCGGACAGGCTGTCCGGTATCAATACAGTTGACGCCGACAGGACTGCGCCAATTGCTACTGCCAGTAAAAGCTTGTTGATGTGCATGTCGTTCTCCGTCTTCTAATTCAGATTGGAACGTTGATGAACAATGCAACGTGCTGCATTCATAAAATCAGTTGGAACGTTGGTAAACACCGCAACGAACGGATTTATTCGGTTGCAACGTAAATAAGCATTGCACCGTGCAGGGCGACCCTGTTCCGGGTCAGTGAATGCTGGAGGCCAACTCGAAAATCGGGATGTACATCAGAATGACGATGACTCCGATCAGCAGGCCGATGAAGGTCATGAGCAGGGGTTCGAACAGCCGCACGAACCATTCGATCCAGCGGCTGATTTCTTCGTCGTAAAAGTCGGCGCTGCGTTCCATCATTTGCCCGAGGTTGCCGGACTGTTCACCGGCACGCAGCAAACGCAGGGACACCGGGGTCACCAGGTGATTGAGTTCCAGCGCGGTGGACAGCGATTGACCTTCGCGCACCCGCTCGCAAGCCTGGTCCAGGCGTGCACGGGAAGCGACAGTGAGCAAGCCGCGGACCATGCCCATGGCAGTGACGAGCGGGATGCCGCCTTGCAGCAGAATCCCCAGGGAGCGATAAAAACGCGCGAGTTCGTACATGAAGATGCGCTGATGGACCGCCGGGAGTTTTTCGATCACCCGGTCCACGCCCCGACGAAAGGCCGGTTGGCGCTGGAGGAAGCCGAGGGCGACGACGATGGCCGCAAACGTGCCGAAAAATTCAGCCTGATGGGCGTGCAGGAACATCCCGCTGCTCATCAGGATTTGCGACAACCACGGCAGGTTCGACCCCAGCCCTTCGAACACCAGGCTGAAGCGCGGCACGACGTAGCCCATCAGAAACAACACCACGCCACCGCCCACCACCAGCAACAGCAGGGGGTAGATCGACGCGCTGACGATCTTTTGTCGAACTTCGTCCATGCGCTGGCGATAGCTGACATAGCGGCCCAGGGCATCGCCCACGGCGCCGGTTTTCTCGCTGGACTGAACCAGCGCCACGTAGAGCGGCGGGAACACCGCCGACAATTGGCCCAACGCCTGGGAGAACGATTTGCCCTCGTACAGCAGGCGTACCAGTTCGCTCAAGGTTTTACGCGCCTGTGGCGCATTTTCTTTTTCCGCCAGGCTTTCCAGCGCATCAATCAACGGCAGGCCGGCGTTGAGCAGCGTGGTCAGTTCCTGGCTGAACAACACCAGGTTGAAGGTCTCGCGCTTTTGCAAGCGCAACGCTCGCCAGTGCCGCTCGGCGTGCAGGCTGACCACCCGCAGGCCCTGGTCTTCGACGATGCGCCGGGCTTCGCTGTGGCCGGGCGCCTCGACGGTCATCGACACCACACCGGCCTTGCCCACAGCCTTGAGATGAAAGCGCATGGTCGCCACCCCCGTCATTGCCAACTGGTGACTTCGGCGTTTTCGCCTTCGCCGCCGGGTTGGCCGTCCTTGCCCATGGACAGCAGGTCGTACTCGCCGTTTTCGCCGGGGTGGCGATAGGTGTAGTTACGGCCCCACGGATCCTGCGGCAGTTTTTTCTGCAGGTAGGGGCCGGTCCATTTGGTTTCATCGCTGGGCGCCGTGACCAGCGCCTGCAAGCCCTGTTCGGTCGATGGGTAATGGCCGACCTCCAGACGGTACAAATCCAGCGCCTTGCCCAGGCCTTCGATTTGCGCCTTGGCCACCTTCACTTCGGAGCGGCCCAACTGGGCGAAATACTTCGGCGCGACGATGCCGGCCAACAGCCCCAGCACCACCAGCACCACCAACAGTTCAAGCAGGGTGAACCCGCTTTGGGTACGCGGGGCACGATTCACACGCTGATTCATGATGACCTCACAGAGTCGGCAGAAGGGTCGCAATAAAGGCCTATGCAATTGCCATGCTCACCCCCGGACATCCTTCTGCAACCCCTGAATTACCGGCCTTCGGGCTTTCGGCACAGTGCTTGCGTATGGCTGGTTTACTACCGGCCATTGGGGCAATACCCCCATTTTTCGGGGCCGGTCAGGGGAGGCAAGAACATGAAAACATTCACCACAGGACTGCTCGGCTGGCTGCTGCTGGCCGGCGTCGCTCAGGCCGATGTATTCGTTTCCGTGGACGCCAAGGGCAGCTACGTTTTGTCCAATGTCCACCGTCCCGGCCGCACGTATGAACGGGTGATTCATGAGCCCGAAAAGGCGCTGGTCAGCCTCGATCAGCAGCCGCAGATGATCGCCGCGCAACCCTATGCCGAACTGGTTTCGGCGGCGGCCACGGCCAATCACTTGCCGGCGGCGCTGTTGCATGCGGTGATCCAGGCCGAGTCTCGCTACAACTCTGGCGCGACGTCACCCAAAGGCGCGGGCGGGCTGATGCAATTGATGCCCGACACCGCACGGGAATTGGGGGTGGCCGATGTCTACGACCCCAAGGCCAACATCCAGGGCGGCGCCCGTTATCTCAAGCGCCTGATGACGATGTTCGACAATGACATCAGCCTCGCCGTGGCGGCCTACAACGCCGGGCCGCAAGCGGTGCTCAGCCGTGGCGGGGTGATCCCGCCGTTCGCCGAAACCCAGCGCTATGTGCCCAGCGTCCTGCGCCAATACCGGCGTTTGCAAGGTCTGGCTGTGGATGCGCCGCTGTGAGTGGGGATTTCCCCACATGTGGGGCAGCATGCCAGGACCACCCCCGATCCTGTAGCAGCTGTCGAGCCTGCGAGGCTGCGTTCGGCTGCGCAGCGGTCGTGAAATCAGGCAATGCGGTGTTTCAGAAAGACCGCGCATTCGGGTTGTACGACTGCTTCGCAGCCTCGCAGGCTCGGCAGCTGCTACAGGGAACGGGTTGCTACGGGATAGGCGTTATCGGCGGTCAGGAAAGTGGGGGGGATAAGTGGGGGAATATCCCCCGAGTTGTTAAGTGATATCTGTAACTAATTGAAAATTAACTGATTTTTTTATGGCATGCGGATTGCTCTAACGGATTTGTCGAGAATTATTCCTGTGAGCACCCACAGCGAGGCCCGTGATCATGACCGGCAGACCCTACGCTCCGTCCCTTTTAAAATTCCTGCTCTTGGTAGCATCGATGCTTGGCATCGAGCTGGCCGAGGCAGCCGTCCGCTGCGAGCGCAATCTGGTGGCCAACGTCGTGGCACTGGACCAGCCGCTGATGTTCAACCGCCTCGGCGCGCAGAACGTCAATGGCATGATGTTCGCCCTGCGCCGCGATGTAGTCGACGACCACAACATGTCCCTGGCCCAGGGCGGGGCGGCGGTGCCGGGCAAAGTCTCGCTGCGACCCGACAAGCGTCCGCGTCCACTGGTACTGCGCGTCGCCGCCGGGGATTGCCTGACCATCAACCTGCAGAACCTGCTGGCGTATCAGGCCAACCCTGGCAGCCATGAAGGCGGGGAAGAGGAAGAGATTGAAGGTGAAGTCGCCGTCGGCAACGCAGACGAGTTCAAGGTCGACGAGCAGGTCACCGACCGCCATGTCGGCTTCCAGGTCAACGGCATGCAGGCGGTCAATAGCATCGACGACATCGCCTCCTATACCGGGCGCAACGCCAATACCTTGATCCCTCCGGGCGCCACCCGTTCCTACACGTTGTACGCCGAGCGTGAAGGGGCGTTTGCCGCCAGCAGTCGTGGCGCGACGTTCGGCGGCGAAGGGGATGCGGGCAACGTGGCCAACGGCCTGTTTGGCGAAGTGGTGGTGGTGCCCAAGGGCGGCCGCACCTATCGCAACACCGTGACCGAAGAGGAAATGCGTCTGGCCAGCGCTGGCCGCACGCCGGCCGGGCAGCCGATCGTCGATTACCAGGCGCGCTACCCGCAGCGCGAACCGTGGATCCGCGAGGGCAAGGCCGGCACGCCGATCATCAACATGGTCGACGGTAATGAAATCATTTCCAGCGAGAGCGACGCGATCGTGATGGGCAGCAACGCCGATGGCAGCTTCCCGCCATCGACCTATCCGCTGGAAGCCATCGGCAAACGCAACCCGGCGCTGCCGAATCGGCTGGAACCGTTCCGCGATTTCGCCTCGCAATTCCAGGATGAAACCGCCGCGACCCAGGCATTCCCGGCCTACTTTGCAGACCCGGTGATGGCCCACGTGCTGGAGCCCACCCGCGACTCGTTCATGATCAACTACGGCTCCGGCGGCATGGGCGCCGAAGTAGTCGCCAACCGTTTGGGCGTGGGGCCAATGCACGACTGCCTGTCCTGCGCCTATGAAGAATTCTTCCTCAGCTCGCACACTGTCGGCGACGTCGCGATGCTGGTGGACGTACCGGCCAACGCCGGTCTGGAAGGCATTCTTCCGGGCCAGACACCCAGGGCCGATCAGATCGGCGTCAAGGCGACGATGGCGCTGTACCCGTCCGAGCCGTCCAACGTCAACCACAGCTACATCGGTGACTTCGTCAAATTCCGCAACACCCACAACGGCCATGAGCAGCACATCTTCCACTTGCACGGGCACCAGTGGCTGTTCAACCCCAACGATGACAACTCCGATTATGTCGATGCCCAAGGCATTGGTCCGGGCGCGGGCTACACCTATGAAATCGCCAACGGTGGTTCAGGCAACCGCAACCGCGTAGCCGGTGATGCGATCTATCACTGCCATTTCTACCCGCACTTCGCCCAGGGCATGTGGAGCATGTGGCGGGTGCACGATGTGTTTGAAGAAGGCACCAAACTTGAGGTGTCCCAGCAGGGCGCCGACGGTTATCACAGCGAACCTTACGCGCTGCGCAGCGGTAAACCGGCGGCGGGCGCTCGGGCCTTGCCCGATGGCGAGATCATTGCCGGTACACCGATTCCTGCGGTCGTGCCGCTGCCGGGCAAAGCCATGGCACCGATGCCCGGCAAGGTCGCGATCGTGCCGAAGATCGGTGAAACCCTGGTGGCCGGTGGTGATGACGATGACGAAGAGGACGACGACGGCGAACACCATGGCGGCAACGGCGGTGCTCAAGCCATCGGTTCGCTGGCTCTGGTGGATCGCAGCGAAGCCAACCGCAACGCCGACGGCAGCCTGAAAAACCCTGGCTATCCGTTCTGGATCGGCGGCATGGAAAGTTCGGTCGGCCAACGGCCGCCGACGCCACCGCTGGACATGCTCGACGCCGCCAAGGCCCAGGCCTTGAAGACCAGCGGCAACGCCTTGTGGGCCAACCTCGACCCAGCTCAGTCCGGTGGTTGGGACGGCGGTTTGGGGCGCCACTCCCTGGACGGTTTCTCCGCCGGTGGCCAGGCCAACACCATCACCACGTCCCTGGATTTTTCCAAGGAAGTGACCCGCGCCAAACCCATTTACATGCCGGAAGAGGGCACTGACGTCGAACAGGCGGCCATGGCGTTCCACGCCAAAAAAGACCACCCAAGCTTCGCTGTGCTGCCCGGTAATCAAGTCGTGGCGCGTAACTTCCGCACCAACGGCGCGTTGCCGATTGCTGGCGCGCCGTACTACGAACCGTGCATGGACGACCGGCAAAAACGCCTGACCAGCAGCGCCGGCACCGGCGAGTTTGCCAGTGGTGAACGGGTCGACGGCATGTCCTTCATCGGCTCATCAACCTTCACTGCCGACCGTCCGCGGGTCTATAAAGCGGCGAACATCCAGTTCGATGCGGTCTACAACAAGGTCGGCTATCACTTCCCGCAAGCGCGCATTCTGGCGCTGTGGGAAGACGCCTGGCCGGTGATCACCAAGCAGCGTCCGCCAGAACCGCTGGTGATGCGCATGAACACTTTCGACTGCGTGCAGTACCAGCAAACCAACCTGGTGCCGGCCACCTATGAGATGGACGACTATCAGGTGCGCACGCCGACGGACGTGATCGGCCAGCACATCCACCTGCCGAAATGGGACCTGACCGCGGCCGACGGTTCGGCCAACGGCTGGAACTACGAGGACGGCGTGCTTTCCCCCGGCGCGGTGCAAGAGCGCATCCACGCCATTCGCGAGTTCAACCAGTGCCAAGGCACCGACCCGCGTGACGGCACACCGGCCTGCCCGAAAGCCAAGAATCACCCGTTCTTCGGCCAATATGGCCGGGCCGACTGGGTCGGGGCGCGCACGGCGATGCAGCGCTGGTTTGTCGATCCGGTGGTGAACGCCAAAGGTGTCGACCGTGGCCTGGGGACCATTTTCACCCACGACCACCTGGGCCCATCGACTCACCAGCAGATTGGCCTGTACGCCACCGTGTTGGCTGAACCGGCCGGTTCCACCTGGTTCCACGCCGAAACCGGCGAGCCGTTGTACAGCGGCGCGCGGCAGGACGGCGGGCCGACTTCATGGCAAGCGGTGGTGTCCACCGGCGACCTGGACGGTGACGGCAAGAACGACAGCTTCCGTGAGTTCTTCCTCGAATACAGCGACTTCCAGCACGCCTATGAAGCCGGTGTGTACGTGGGCGCTGGCCCGAACGGCGTGCCTAACCCGCAAGCGTTCCCGGCCACCGCTGACAGCTTCCGCTACGCGATCAACCCGCCGGTGCGCAATAACGCCAGCAACCTGTTGGAAGGGATCGTTGAAGTGCAGGGCGGGCAAGTTCCCGGCTGCCCAAGCCGGCCTTGCCCACAAGCCATCTCGGTCGATGACCCGGGTATGTTCGTGGTCAATTACCGCAACGAACCGTTGGCCCTGCGGGTGTACGACCCGAACAAGGTGGGCCCGGACGGCAAGCGCGGCATGCAGGCCGACGGCCTCGGCGGTGACTTGGCGTACGCCATGCAAAGCCGCACCGACCGCGCCATCCCGGCGATGAACCTGGCGCCGAACCTGGTCACCGCGGCCACCGGCCCAACGGGCGGCACCACGCTGTTCCCGCCGCACATCAACCGTGGCGGTGCGGAACCGGGCGACCCGTTCACCCCAATGCTGCGCACGTACACCGGTGACAACGTGCGGCTGCGGGTGCATGCCGGCGGTCACGAAGAAGAGCACAACGTGACCCTGCACGGCGTGAAATGGCTGCAAAGCGGTTCCGGTTACGGCAACAGCTCCAACTCCGGCTGGCGCGCGTCACAGATGGTCGGGATTTCCGAGCAGATGGGCTTCAATGCGCCGGTGTCGATGGTGTCCAGCTCGGCGGCGACCACGGGTGACTACCTGTACTCGATGGACGCGTCGCTGGAAGGCTACTGGAACGGGATCTGGGGCGTGATGCGCAACTACACGGCCCAGCGCAGCGATCTGTTCGCGCTGCCGAACAACCCGAAACCGGCCGGCATGCGCAACACGGTGGCGTTCGATGGCATCTGTCCACGGTATGGCGCCAACCCGAATGGCATCGGTACCCGGCCGACTGTGCAACGCAACTATGAAGTGGTCGCGGCGCTGGCCAACGACATTCTGCGCAACCCGCTGAACCTGGCCATCGGCGATCCGGCCGGGCTCGGGCAACACGTCGGCGGGCCGTTGAATCCGGCGGGTGGCACCCTGGTGTTCAACTCGCGCCCTGTGAGCATTCCGCAGGTCACCGTGACCGATCCTGAAGACGGTGAGACGTTCACCATCGGCGGGCAAAGCGGGCCGCTGCATGACCCGACGGCGATCCTGTATGTGCGCAAGGGCGACCTCGATCCGATCACCGGCAAGCTCAAATCCGGTGTGCCCGTCGAACCGCTGGTGTTGCGTGCCGCTGCGGGTGATTGCATCAACATCACCCTGGAAAACCGCCTGCCGATGGTCATGCCGGACTTGACCCAGACGGCCGTGATGCAAGGCATGGTCAAGCGCGATCGCAACAGCGGCCTGGGCTCGACCACCTTCAGCAACAACCTGATGCGGCCGTCCAGCCACGTTGGCCTGCACGCGCAACTGCTGGCGTACGACATCACCAAATCCGACGGCACCAACGTCGGCGCCAACCCGATCCAGACCGTGCCGCCCCGTGTTGGAAACACCGGCGCGTACCCGACGCGTACCTATCAGTACTACGCCGGGCACCTGGAGCGTGAAGGCAAGCCGATCACGCAACTGGGCCGCAGTGTCGACAACATCAACGCCACGGCGGTGGAGTTCGGCGGGCTTAATTTCACTCCGGCGGACGTCATCAAACAGCCGCAGAAAGGCCTGGGCGGGGCGATGAGCATTCTGCCGATTGGCGCGACCTGGGTTGACGATGCGCGCAAAGTGACGGCCACGGTCACCGCACCGGGGCAAACCACCTACCGCGACTTTGCGATGGTCTGGCAGAAAGCCCTGAACATCCGCTGGGCCAACGGCCGGCCGGTGGAAGGCATTGCCGCCGAAGGCCTGGGTGTGCCCACCGACCCGCAGGACAACTCGAGCATGGCCATCAACTACAAGGCCGAGCCGCTGTGGTTCCGCTTCGGCTTGGCACCGGATGCGCCATTCGGGCATGCCGATGGCCATGGTTATGGTGACGTGCCCAATGCGCACATGGCCTACAGCAACGCGCTGGTGGGCGGCGATCCGCAAACGCCGGTGCTGTATGTGAAGCCGGGGCAACCGTTCCGCACGCACATCATGATGCCCACCGGTGGCAGCCGCGGTACGACCTTCCAGCTTGACGGCCACGTCTGGTCGGTCAACCCGTTCCAGTCGGAGAAGAGCGATACCGGTGGTTATCCGATGAGTTCGCCAGGGGTGGGTTCGGTGCGGTTCGGCTACAACCCGATGTCGATGTACATCGGCGCACGGGAAAGCATCCTGCCGGCGGCGCACTTCAGCTTCATGCACCCGAGCGCCGGGGGCAGCAATGCGATACCGGGCGACTACCTGTTCCGCGATTACGGCGCCTATGGCAACACCGCCGGGTTGTGGGGATTGCTGCGGGTGACTAACGAGCCTGAGCCGGCGCCAGCGCCGTAACGGCCGGGATGGGGCGACACCGCCCCTGTAGGAGCGAGGCTTGCCCGCGAAGGGTTCACCTCGGTGTCGGAGGTGTGGCAGATGACGCCTTCGCGGGCAAGCCTCGCTCCTACAAGGGGAAAGGCAGACAAGGATCTGTAAGGGGAGATGCGACATGAACAGGACCATCAAAATCGCCGGGTGTGCGCTGGTTGTCGGGTTGGCGCTGATCTGGCTGGGGGTATGGCGCACGACCCCGCCGGACATGCTCAGCGAGATCGCGCTGCCAGACACCTGGACCGGCCAGAAACTGGAGCGCGACGGGGTGTCGGTGGCGCTTGAGGTCAAGCCGCTGGCCGAGGACGGCGTGCTGCGCGAGGGGGGCTTCGCCGACGTGCGTTTTCGGGTCACTGACAGCGCTTCTGGCCAGCCACTGTCCGGTGTCGCACCCGGTGCCTGGCTCGACCCGGAAGCCGTCGCCGCCGACCAGGCCCAGGGGCGCGAACGCAGCTGCAAATCCCGGGTCGGGGTGTTTCTCAAATCGAGCATCGGCGCGCGGCCGCTGCTCGACCTCAACAGCTACTTCCTGCTGGTGATGAACCGCGATGCCAGCGTCACGGTGGTCGATCCTTCGGTGTCGGTGGGCGGCATCACCAGCACCATGGCGCGGATCGACATCAAGCAACCGCCGATGGATTGGGTCACACCGAGGGACAACAAACGCGTGTTCGTCTCGATGCCCACGGCCGGGGAAGTGGCGGTGATCGACAGCGAACAGTTCAAGGTGATCGACTCGGTGGCCGCCGGCAGCAACCCGGTGCGCGTGGCCTTGCAACCGGATGAGCGTCTGCTGTGGGTCGGCAACAATGCGAAAACCGCCGCCGAATCCGGGGTCACGGTCATCGACACTCGCAGCCTGCAAACCCTCAAACACCTGGCCACCGGTGCCGGGCACCACGAAATCGCCTTCAGCAAAGACAGCCGTTACGCCTTCGTCAGCAACCGCGACGATGGCACCCTGAGCATCATCGACATCGCCAGCCTGACCCTCAGCAAACAACTCAAGACCGGCTCGCATCCGTTGTCGGTGGCGTACTCGCCGCTGTCCCAGGCGGTGTATGTCGCCGATGGCAAGGACGGCACGGTGACCGTGGTCGATACCGCCAGCCTCGCCGTGCGCCGGGTGATCAAGATGAAACAAGGCCTGGGCCCGATGGGTTTCAGCGCCGATGGTCGTTTCGGCATCGTCCTTAACACCCTGGAGAACCAGGCCTCGGTGATCGACGCTGCCACCGATTCACTGATCCATCAACTGGACGTCTCCGCCGAACCCTACCAAGTGGTGTTCACCAAGGCCTACGCCTACGTGCGCGGCCTGGCTTCGGCCAAGGTCACCATGATCAACCTGTCGTCGCTCGGTGAGGGCCGCACGCCGATCAGCCAGGGCTTCGAAGCCGGGCCACAGGCACCACGGCTGGCCGGCGATTTGCCGCTGGCATCGAGCCTGGCGGTGTCGCGTGATGACAACGCGGTGTTCGTGGTCAACCCGGTGGACAACACCACCTACTTCTACGCCGAAGGCATGAACGCGCCGATGTCCGGTTACCCCAATCGCGGGCAAGTGGCGCGCGCGGCGATGGTCATCGACCGCAGCCTGCGCGAAGTCGAGCCGGGGCTGTACAGCGCGCGGATCAAACTGCCGGCCGCCGGGCGTTTCGACGTGGCCTTCCTGCTCAATCAACCGAACATCATTCATTGCTTCACCACGCTGGTGGAACCGGACACCACGCGCGTGCAGCACGCCGGGGCGCCGAAAGTGGAGTTCCTGCTCGACACCTCCACCGCCACCCTTGGCAGCCCTTATGTCGTGCGCTTTCGCATCGTCCAGGGCAAACAGAAGACGCAGCGCAGCGGGGTCAAGGACGTTCAGGTGCGCTACTTCCGCGCCCCGACGTCGCGGACCCAGGAAGTCGTCGCGCTGGATGTCGGCAACGGCATCTATGAAGCCCCGGTGACCCTCGACCAGAGCGGCGCCTGGTACCTGCATGTGCGTGCGGCGTCCCTGGGGGCGAGCTTCGACGACAAGACTTTTGCCAGCGTTCGGGTCCTGCCCGGCGATGCCCACTGAAGAGGAATTCGACATGAACCGATTTGCACATCGTGGACTGCTGACGTTCTGCCTGCTGGCTGTCGGTATCGGGCACGCCTTGGCTCACTCGGCGGATGAGCATGCCGGGCATGACATGCCCGCCAAGGCCGCCCGTTCGGAAAGCGCCCAGGTCAAATTCGCCGACGTGACGCTGGAGGACCAGAACGGCAAAGCGGTGCGCCTGGAAAAAGATCTGGTGACCAACAAGATTGTGGTGATGAGTTTCATCTACACCAGTTGCACCACGGTCTGCCCGGTGGTGTCGTCGATCATGGGCAAGGTGCAGAAACAACTCGGGGCACGGGTGGGCAGTGAGGTGCAACTGGTGTCGATCAGCATCGACCCGCAGCGCGATGACGCCAAGCGCCTGAACGACTACGCCCGCAGTTTCCAGAAGGGGCCGGGCTGGAGCTGGCTCACCGGCAGTTCACAGTCGATCAACGAAACCCTCAAGGGCCTCGGCACCTTCAGCGGCGACTTCAAGAGTCATCAGCCACTGATCCTGGTGGGTGATGGCAACAGCCGCCACTGGACGCGCTATTACGGCTTCACCGACCCGGCAGTGCTGACCCGTGAAGTCGAGAAACTCAGTGGCCAGCGCAACGCCCACGCCAAACACACCGCCATCGCCATGGAGCAACAGCCATGAAAGCGCTCTTTTTGATCCTCCTGACCATGTGCTTTTGTATTGTCAGCTTTATGGCGTTTTCCCACGAAGAGCACGCAGTCTCGGCGCCTGCCGTAGCCGCCGCACAACCGGCCACAGGCACGCGTGATGCGAAAACCTGGTTCACCGACACGCCGTTGCAGGACCAGGACGGCAACACCCTGCGTTTCTATAGCGACGCGCTGCAAAACCGTGTGGTGCTGCTGAACGTGATTTTCACCAGTTGCAACGATGCCTGCCCGCTGATCACCCGCAAACTCAAGGAGGTTCGCGAGGTGTTGGGTGACAAGGCCGACGGTATTACCTTCATCTCCCTTACCAGTGATCCGCTGCGGGACACCCCGGCGGTGCTCAAGGCTTACACCTTGAAGCAGGGCGTCAATGGGCCCCACTGGCTTTTTCTTACGGGCGACAAGGCGCAGATGGACCTCGTATTGGGGCGCATCGGCCAGATCGTGCCCACCCCGGAACAGCATTCCACGCAACTGATCGTGGGGGACGTGGCCAATAAACGCTGGAGCAAAATCCGTCCCGATGCCCCGGCCGCCGCCATTGCCCAGCGCTTGCAGTTGCTGACAATGCCCGTGGTCGGTCGTTGAGTCGTACCATGAAAACCGCACTCGCCCTCGTCCTGCTCCTGCTCGGTGGCCTCAGCCTCGCCGCCCAGGCGTTGCCGCTGAGTCCCAGCGAAAGCGCCGGCAAACGGCTGTACCGCGAGGGGCTGTCCGGAAGCGGTGAGCCGATCATGGCCCGGGTCGGCGCGGCCGATATGCTGCTGCCGGCGAGCAGCTTGCCCTGCGCCAATTGCCACGGTGCCGATGGTCTGGGGCGACCCGAAGGCGGGGTGCGACCGCCGGATCTGAGTTGGTCGCGGCTCACCCGTCACTACGGCCAACAGCAAATCAACGGCCGCAGTTACCCGGCCTATACCGAGGGCACGTTGGCGCGGGCCATCCAGGAAGGACGTGACCCCGGCAACAATCGGCTCGACCCGGCGATGCCGCGGTTCGTGCTGTCGATGAATGATCAGCGCAACCTCACGGCCTACCTCAAGCGCCTGGCCGATGAGCGCGACCCGGGCCTGACCCCCGACAGCCTGCACCTGGGCACCTTGTTGCCGGCGCGGGGACCGTTGGCCGAGGAGGGCGCCACGGTGGCGGCGGTGCTCAACGGCAGCGTGGTGCGGATCAACCAGGCGGGCGGGATTCATGGCCGGCAGTTGCGCCTGACCATTCTCGACCCCGGCCCCGACCGCGCCAGTGCCGAGCAGGCCCTGGACCGGTTGATCGAGCAGGAACAGGTGTTCGCCCTGATCGCGCCGCTGGTACCGGCACTGGACTCGGACCTGGCCGCACGCCTGGAACGGGCCGGGATACCGCTGATCGGGCCGCTGTCGCTGCTGGGCTCGGCGCAATCCAGTCGGCAGATTTTCGAACCGCTGCCGGGCTTGCGTGAGCAACTGATTGCCCTGGCCGATTACGCCACCGACAGTTTGCGCGTGCTCCAGGGACCGACGCTGATCACCTACCCGGACGAGCCGAGCCAGCGGCTGGCGGCGCAGAATCTCGGCCAGTACTTGCAGGACCGCGCCTGGCAGAAGGTCACCCTCAAAGCCTACGCCTCGGCGCAGGACGAACTGCCATTGGGCTCGCGGTCGGTGTTTTACCTGGGCAGCGGCGGTGGTTTCAGTCAATTCGCCGAACGTTTGCAGAGGGCGGGGCAAGTGCCTTACCTGTTCGCGGCGTCGAACCAGGTGGCAGGCGATCTGTTCCAGGTACCCAGTAGTTTTTCCCAGCGGGTGTTTCTGGCGTATCCGTTCGTGCCCAGCGACTGGACGCTGGCCGGACGCCTGGCCCTGACCCAGTTGCGCAAACACCAGGGACTTGGCGGCGAACACGCGGTGCTGCAAGTCGGCGCGTTCAGTTCGATGCTGCTGCTCAGCGAAGGCATGAAACAGGCCGGCCGCGATGCCAGCCGCGAGAAACTCATCAGTGCCCTGGAAGGCCTGCATGACTTCGACACCGGGCTGACCCCGCTGATCAGCTTCGGGCCGGGCCGTCGCCTGGGGTTGAGTGGCGCGCATATCGTCACCGTGGACTTGCCCGACCAGCGTTTCTATCTGGTCGCACCTTACAAACCGATTGCCGCCGCACCTTGATAGGAGGTCGATGATGAAGCTCAACACACTGCTGATCCTGCTGACGATGTGGGCGCCAATGGCCTTCTGCAGCAATGGCCCGGCCGCCGCGCGGGTCAACGGCGAGGAAATCTCTGCCTTTCGCCTGGAGCGTTACTTCGCCGAATACCTGGAGGATCAGGGCCGGGCGGTGGCCAGCATTCGTAATCCCAAGGCGTACAAGCAGTTGCGACAGGCGGCGCTGACAGCCTTGATCGACAAGGAATTGCTGTGGCAGGAAGCCGTCAAGCGCGGGCTGGTGATCAGTGACGCCACGGTGCAAAGTCAGGTCGATCAGACCCGACAGGCCATGGGTGGCGCCGAGGTGTTCGCCCGGCGTCTGCAGGATGCCGGGTTCGACGAGGCCGGTTTTACCGAATATACCCGGCGCGAACTGGCGGCCCAGCAGGTATTCGCCGAGCTGACCAAGGTCACCGGCCCGGACGAAAAACAGGTCCGCGCGTTCTATGCCGAACACCGCGCCGAGATGAGCCGGCCCGAGGAAGTCCAGGCCCGGCACATCCTGGTCAAAGTGCCTCAGGGCGCCGATTCCGCCACAGTTGAGGCGGCGCGACTACGCTTAGAGGAGATGCGTGTGAAAATCAGCCAGGGTCAAGACTTTGCCAGCGTGGCCCGGGCCGGTTCCGAAGACGCATCCGCCGCAGAAGGCGGTGACCTGGGCTCCTTTCCTCGCGGGCGCATGTACCCGGAGTTTGAGGCGGCCGCTTTTGCACTGGCCCCAGGCACCGTCAGTGAACCGGTGCGCACGGCCGTTGGCTGGCATTTGATCTTTGTACAGAACCACTGGGAGGCCGCCAATGTCTCAGAAGAGCAGGGGCTTGAAATGGTCAGGGCTTATCTTGCCCGACAGCAACAGCTCAAGGCTCGTCTACAGGCCTTGGCGCAGCTGCGATCAAGCAATCGCATCGAACGGATTGACGATGAGTGAGGGTTCCCCCCCAATAGTGGGGAAAAGCTTCAGAGCCTCTCCGCACGCTTCCCCGCCTTTGGGGGACGGGGATTCTGGGCGAAATGGTTTTTTCATGGAAATCAACGACGTGCAACGGTAATAAAACCGGCGCCCGGCCTGGCATGAAGTGTGCGTTAGCCTCATTAAGGCGCGTACTCCCAGGGCTGAAACATCGGACCTGTGGTTCAAGGAGTCGACCTTGTTAAACAAAGTACTGGTTGTCGAAGACGAACAACTCCTTGCCGAAAACCTCAAGGATTACCTTCAGGCGCAAGCGTTGGAAGTCCGGATTGCACATGATGGGGCGACGGGTATCGGTGAAGCCGAACGGTTTGCCCCCGATGTGATGGTGTTCGATTACCGCTTGCCCGACATGGAAGGCTTTGAGGTGCTCGATGCTGTCCGCCAGAACAGGAAGTGTCATTTTGTACTGATCACAGGGCACCCGACCGCTGAAGTCTGTGAGCGGGCCCGGCAACTGGGCGTCAGTCATATCCTGTTCAAACCCTTTCCAATGGCGGAATTGGCCCGAGCAGTCTGCGACCTTCTGGACATGCAGCGCGAACCCAAGGCAGGCATGAGCACATCCGCAGGTTTTGTCGAACGACGCCAGAGCAGGACCGAGAGTTTCCCGCTGCAGTTGTACGACGGCAGTTGGGTGCTGGCAGATCGTCGACGAAGTTCATCGACCTCCAAGGCACCAGACGACGAACAATTGCTCACCGGGGAGTAGTGGCGCGACGAGACGTTCCGGCACCGCCGTAATTGCTCGCCGCGTCGACAGGGCTCAAAGCCCCCGGCGTTGGAGAGCATGCCATGGACCGTCTATTCCTTGCCGTCGAACCGGCGCAGTTGGATTGTGTACCGTCTCGATTCACCAGTGAGCAACTGGCCCAGGCACGCTCCCGGGCCGCCAGTACCGGCGAACGGGTACTGGAAGCCCTCGGGGTGTTGTGCGAACTGGCTCCCATGCCGTTCATCCAGTGCCTCGGCGCTACCCTGCATTATCCGGTGCTCGACACCGACAGCCTGTTTCAAGCCACCCCGGTGTTCGACCGCGTCACCCTGGCCCAATGCATCAAGCGCGAATTCATCCTGCTGCGGCACGACGAGGCGGTCATCGGCGTGTTTGCCGACCCGTTCGACACGGCCCGTCTGGCCTGGATCGATGACTGCCTGCACGGCGCGCCGCTGTACCTGGTACATGCCGACGACCTGAAGGCTTATCTGGCGCGCCACGAAGAGAGCTTCCACGCGGTGGAATCGCTCAACGCCCAGGCTGACATCAACGTCGAACTCGATACCCTGCAAAGCCTGTCCCTGACCAGCATCAGCGAAGACGCCAGCGTCGTCGTCAAACTGGTCAACTCGACCCTTTACGACGCGCTGAAAATGCACGCCAGCGACATCCACCTGGGCACCACTGGCAGCGGCCTGGTGATCAAGTACCGGATCGATGGCGTCCTCAACAACATCAGCAAAATCCAGGGCAGCGAATTCGCCGAACAGGTGATTTCCCGGGTCAAAGTCATGGCCGAACTGGACATCGGCGAAAAACGCGTACCGCAGGACGGTCGCTTCAAGATCGGCATCAGCGGCCGGCAGATCGACTTCCGGGTGTCGATCATGCCGAGCATTTTCGGTGAAGACGCGGTGCTGCGGGTACTCGACAAACAGGACCTGGCGGACAAGGTCTGCGGCGTGCAGTTGCAAGCCCTGGGCTTTGAAGACGAAACCCTGCGCCACTTGCGCCGGCTGGCGGCCGAACCCTACGGCATGGTGCTGGTCACGGGCCCTACCGGTAGCGGCAAAACCACCACGCTGTACGCGATGATCACCGAGATCAACCACGGCGTGGAAAAGATCATCACCATTGAAGACCCGGTGGAATACCAACTGCCGGGCGTGCTGCAAATCCCGGTCAACGAGAAAAAAGGCCTGACCTTTGCGCGCGGCCTGCGCTCGATCCTGCGCCATGACCCGGACAAGATCATGGTCGGTGAAATCCGTGACCCCGACACCGCGCAGATCGCCGTGCAATCGGCGCTCACCGGCCACCTGGTGTTCACCACCATCCACGCCAACAACGTGTTCGACGTGATCGGCCGGTTCACCCAGATGGAAATCGACCCGTACAGCCTGGTCTCCGCGCTCAATGCAGTGCTGGCCCAGCGCTTGATCCGGCTGGTGTGCGCCAGTTGCAGCGCGCCGAGCTACCCGACCGATGAGGAGTTGCGCCTGTCGGGGCTCGATCCGCAGAAAGTCGACCACTACCACTTTGTCCACGGCAAGGGCTGCGGCCATTGCCGAGGCACCGGTTATCGCGGGCGTACCGCGATTGCCGAGTTACTGCACCTGGACGACGAGTTGCGGCAAATGATCGTCGAGCGCCAACCCATTTCGAAAATCAAGGCCCTGGCGTGCAGCCGTGGCTTGCGCCTGTTGCGCGAGTCGGCGCTGGAGCTGGTGCAGGAAGGCCGGACCACACTCGAGGAGATTAATCGTGTCACTTTTATCTCGTGAGCGTTATGTCGCCGTGCTCGGCTCCAGCGGTGTCGGCCTGGGGCAACGGCGGGGCAGCGAAACCCTGTGGCTGGGCAGCGTCGGGTTTATCGACGAAGGCTTTCATGCCTGGGCCGTGGCCCTGGAAACCCTTGACCGTTTGCTGGGTGAACACACCCGTCCCGGTGCCGAATTGAGTGTGGTGATTTCCGGGCACTTCAGCCGGTTTTGCCTGGTGCCCTGGAGTGAACACATCAGCAGCCCCGATGAGTTGCTAGGGTTTGCCCGGCTGTGCTTCGAAGACCTTTTCGGTGTGCCGAGCCAACCCTGGAGCATGGTCCTGTCAGCGGAACCCGCCGGTTACGACCGGGTCGCCACAGCGCTGCCGCAAGACTTGCTGACGCATCTGCGCACGCTGGCCACCGGGCGTGGCCTGCGCCTGCGGTCGGTGCAGCCGTACCTGATGGCGGCGTTCAACCACTTCGATAAAAGCTTTGAGGCCGGCGATTTCCTGTTCGTGGTCGCCGAGCCCGTGCGCAGCGTGATGTTGCTGGCCCGCGAAGGGCGCTGGACGTCGGTGCGTTCGGTCGGCAGCAGCGACAGCGACGCCGCGCTGACCGCACTGATTGGCCGCGAAAGCCAATTGCAGGCGTCCACCAGCGAACGGCCGTTGACGGTTTACCTGCACGCCCCGGCGCGCATTGACTCGCATCCCGAGGTGCCCGGCGTGCAGTTACGCACCCTCGAAGAAGACCGGAGTGCCGTACGCGATTGCCTGTACGTCATGTCCCGGGCGGTGGCCTGACATGCGCGCCCTGATGCTCGACTTTCAGCCGCGCCGCCGCTCGGGCCCCTTGGGCTGGAGCCTGCTGGCCGGTGGCGTGGTGCTGACGCTGACCTGCGTCTTCATTCAACAACACCTCAGTGAACACACCGAGCAGCAGCAAGGCCATTTGCAAACGGCCCAGCGCGTACTGACCGGCGACACCGGCAGCAAGCTCAGCCTGAGCCCGGCGCAAATCCGCGAACAGGCACAGAACCTGGCCGAGATGCGCAAGGTGTCCCAGCAACTGCGCCGGCCGTGGGAACGCTTGTTCGCCATGCTCGAAGCCATGCCGCGCGATGACATTGCCTTGCTGACCCTGACCCCGGATGCGCGCAAAGGTCAGGTGCGGATCAGCGCCGAAGCGCGAAACCTGGAAGCGATGCTCGACTTCCACCGGCGCCTGGAAGCCAGCGACGAGCTGTCCGATGTGTCGCTGCTGAGCCACGAAATCGTCGCCAACGTGCCGGAACACCCGGTGCAATTCAACCTGTCGGCTAGCTGGGAGATCGGTGATGCAAATCCCTAGATTGATCGTCCACGAGTACCTGCAAGGCCTGGGCATTCCCGGCCTGGCCGGGCTGGCAATGCTGGTGCTGGCGCTGATGTATGGCCTGGTTGGCCTGATGCCGGACTGGCAATCGCTGCAAACGCTCAGCCAGCAGACTCGCGAAGCCGGCGAGTACCTGGCCAAGGTCGAAGACGGCACGGTCGCCGCCCCGGTGGTGCCTCAGCGTCAGCTCGAAGACTTCCGCAGCAAGTTGCCCTCCCAGCCGCAGGCCACCGTGGCCATCGACAAGATCTATGCGCTGGCGGCCCAGGAACACATCACCCTGGCGCGCGGCGAATATTCCTTGGGCATCGACCCGAAGACGCACCTGGCCCGCTATCAAATTCTGCTGCCGGTGCGCGGCAGCTATCCGCAACTGCGGCGCTTCCTGCACGCCTTGCTCGGCCAGTTGCCGGCGGTGGTGGTGGAGGACGTGGAGTTTCAACGTAAAAAAATCGCCGACACCGACCTCTCCGGGCGGATCCGCATGACCCTTTACCTGTCGAGGTCATGATGAATACCAAGCGCGTGGTGGGTTGGGTGGCGTTCTTCGGCGTGGCCGCGGCGCTGACCTGGGGGCCTGATTACTTCCAGCCGGCAGACGACGGCGAGGTGGCCGTCGCCACGGTCGCCGCACCCGAAAAAAGCAAAACCCGCGGCGCACTGCCGGCCGCTGCTGCCACCGGCAAACCGGCGGTGATCAAGGACCTGAGCCCGGCGGGCGACCTGTTTGCCGCCCGCAGCTGGAAAGCTGCACCGGTGCTCGCCAGCGTCAACGAACAACCCGTCAACCTGACCCCGGTGGTGCAAGTCCCCACTGCACCGCCGATGCCTTTCCAGTTCATCGGCAAGCTGAATGACCGCACCGACCTGCAAGTGTTTTTGCAGAACGGCGAAAAAATATACGTCGTGCGCAAAGGGGATGTGATCGACGACACCTGGCGGATCGAAGGGATTTCCGATGTGGAACTCAGCTTTGTCTACCTGCCTCTGCATTTGGCCCAGACCTTGTCTGTGGGGAGCGCGCAATGAACAGATCCCGTTTGCTGATGAGCCTTGTCTGCCTCTGTGCAGGGCTGGCCGCGTGCAGTTCGGCGCAGGTGGCCAGGGAAGAGGGGACCGACTTGATGGAGTCGGGCCAGTACGAAGCTGGCCTGGCACGCATCGAGGAAGGGTTGAAGGAAAACCCTCGTGATACCGAGCTGCACCTGGCCCTGACCAGCGGCCGGGCGCGTGCGGTCACCGCGTTGTTGACCCAGGGTGACATGGACCGCGCCCAGCGTGATTTCGCCTCTGCACGCATGGCTTACGGCCGGGTGTTGACCATCGAACCGAACAACCGCCGCGCCCAGGACGCGATGCGCCAACTCGAGCACATGCGCAGCCTCGATGACAAACTCGAACTGGCCCGGGGTGACCTGCGGCGCGGCGATATCTACGGCGCCGACCGCCAGGTGAAACAGATCCTCGAACTGGACCCGAAGAATGACGGCGCCCTGGAACTGCAAGGCAATATTCGCCTGGTGCAGAGCCGCAACGTGGTCCCGTATCCGCAACTGCGCACCCGCCTGGACCGGCCGGTGACCCTGGAGTTTCGCGACGCCAACCTGAAGACCATTTTCGAAGTGCTGTCCCAGGTCGCCGGCCTGAACTTCATCTTCGACAAGGACCTGCGTCCGGACATGAAAGCCACCATCTTTGTGCGCGACGTGCGCATCGAAGACGCCGTGGAACTGCTGCTGCAACAGAACCAGCTGCACCAGAAAGTGGTGAACGAAAACACCTTGCTGATCTACCCGGACTCGCCGCAGAAGCTCAAGGACTATCAAGAGCTGGTGATGCGCACCTTCTACCTGACCAGCATCGATGCCAACACCGCGCTGAACATGATCAAAACCATGCTCAAGACCCGCGACGTGTTCGTCGATGAACGCCTCAACACCCTGACCATGCGCGACACCGAAGACGCCGTGCGCATGGCCGAAAAACTCCTGCAATCCCAAGACCAGTCCAACCCTGAAGTGGTGCTGGAAGTGGAGGTGATGGAAGTCGCCACCCAGCGGATTCTCGACCTTGGCCTGCAATGGCCGAACACTTTTGGCGTGGTCAACAGCGACGGCTCGGCCGTGACCCTGCTCGATCAACTCAAAGGCATCGATTCCAGCCGGATCAGTATCTCGCCATCGCCGCAAGCCAAGATCAATGCGCAGGACAACGACATCAACACCCTGGCCAGCCCGGTGATTCGCGTCAGCAACCGTGAACAGGCGCGCATCCACATCGGTCAGCGTGTGCCGATCATCAGCGCCACCTCAGTGCCTTCGACCCAAGGCCCGGTGATCACCGAAAGCGTGACTTACCTGGACGTCGGTCTGAAGCTCGAAGTGCAACCGACCGTGCACCTGAACAACGAAGTGGCGATCAAAATCGCCCTGGAAGTGAGTAACGCCACGCCGCTGGAGCCGACCCGCCAGGGCACCATTCCGGTTCAGGTCGACACCCGTAACGCGCAAACCACCTTGCGCCTGCATGACGGCGAAACCCAGATCCTTGCCGGCCTGATGCGCAACGACCATGGCGCCACCGGCAACAAGATCCCGGGGCTGGGCGACATTCCGGGCCTGGGCCGCTTGTTCGGCAGCAACAAGGACACCGTCGGCAAGTCGGAGCTGGTGCTGTCGATCACCCCGCGGATCGTGCGCAACCTGCCGTACCAGAGCCCGTCGGACATGGAGTTCCCCACCGGCACCGAAACCAGCATGCATATCCAGGCGCCGGACCGTCGGACGGAAGAATCGACTCAGGCCGGGCAGATCAATCGGCCGGTCGCTTCCGCCATCACTACCAATGTTGTCGTCGGGAAGCCTTGATCATGAACGCCTCGGAGCGCGGTTTTACCCTGATCGAAGTCGTCGTCACGCTGGCCCTGATCGGCCTGTTGGCCGGCATGGCCGCGCCGCTGACCGAGACCGTGGTACGCCGGGGTAAAGAGCAGGACCTGCGGGCTGCGCTGTACCAGATTCGCGATGCCATCGACGCCTACAAACGCGCCTTCGACGCCGGTTACATCGAGAAGTCGCTGAACAGCAGCGGCTACCCGCCGAACCTGCAAGTGCTGGTAGAGGGCGTGCGCGATGTGCGCAGCGCCAAGGGGGCGAAGTTCTATTTTCTGCGGCGCTTGCCCCATGACCCGCTGGCACCGGTCAAGCGTGACGACGAGGGTGGTTGGGGCCTGCGCTCTTATGACAGCTCGGCTCAAAACCCGCGGGAGGGCGAAGACGTCTTTGACGTTTATTCCAAGGCCCGGGGCAAGGGGCTCAACGGCATCGCGTACAAGGAGTGGTGAGCATATGCGTCGGGAAAAGGGTTTTACCCTACTGGAACTGATGGTGGTCATGGCAATCATCGCCACCCTGATGACCATCGCCTTGCCACGCTATTTCAACAGCCTCGAGGCCTCGAAAGAGACCACGCTGCGCCAAAGCCTGTCGGCGATGCGCGAAGCACTGGACCACTACTACGGCGACACCGGGCGTTATCCCGATTCGCTTGAGCAACTGGTCGAGCAGCGTTACCTGCGCAACCCGCCGATGGACCCGATCGCTGAACGCAAAGACCTCTGGGTCCTGGTGGCGCCGCCGGACGGCGTAGCGGGCGGGGTTGCCGATATCAAAAGCGGTGCCACAGGGAGGGCGCGTGATGGCAGCCTTTATTCCGAGTGGTAAGGCCTCCAATGAGGCGGGCTTCACTTACCTGGGCGTGCTGTTCCTGATCATGGTGATGGGCATGGGCCTGGCCAGTGCCGGCGAGTTGTGGTCGACCGCCTCGCGCCGTGATCGCGAACGCCAGTTGCTCTGGGTCGGTACCCAATACGCCCAGGCCTTGCGCAGCTATTACCGCAGTTCGCCGGGCCTGGCCCAGTACCCGAAAGAGCTGGCGGACCTGCTGCAGGACGAGCGTTTCCCGTCGCCCAAGCACCACTTGCGCCAGTTGTACCCGGACCCGATCGGCGGGGGCGAATGGACGCTGATGCGCGGCTTTGACGGGCGCATCACCGGCCTCAACAGTCCCTCCACGGACAAGCCGCTCAAACAGTCGGATTTCCCCAGTCAGTGGTCGGACTTCACGGGCATGGCGAGCTACAAGGACTGGCAGTTCGTGGCCGAGAAAGCCTTCCTCGATGGCGCGCCGGGACCGGCAAAAAATCAATCTGCGACGCCTCAGGCGTTGGGACGGTGATGCCATGAACAGACACTGGTTACCGGCCCTGGTCCTGATGCTGATGACGTCTTTCGTCTCGGCTGCCGAAGAGGACGAAATGCTCGGTTTCATCGTCGATGACACGATCTCGCACATCGGCCACGACTTTTACTACTCGTTCAGTGAACGCCTGCGTGCCACCAGCCCGATGGATTTCAACCTGGTGGTACGCGAACGACCTTCGGCTCGCTGGGGCAGCCTGGTGACCGTGGAATATCAGCAGCGGCTGGTTTATCGGCGCTTCCTGCCGCCGAACACCGTGGAACTCAAGGACGAGGCTTATGACGCCGCTGACTGGGTTCGCGGGCAGATTGTCCAGCGCAAACTGGAAACCTTATTGCAGGACACCACGGACCTTGAGAGGGACGAATTATGAAAACGAAAGCGCTCTCGCGGCACCTCGGGCTCTGGTTGCTCGGGTTGGGCAGTTGCGGCCTGGTCCAGGCAACGGAGCTGGTCTATACGCCTGTCAACCCTTCGTTCGGCGGCAACCCGTTGAACGGCACCTGGCTGCTCAATAACGCCCAGGCACAAAACGACTACGACGATCCGGACTTGAAGAACCGCACTTCCGTGGCCGGTACTTCGGCCCTGGAGCGCTTCACCAGTCAGCTGCAATCAAGGCTGCTGGGGCAGTTGATGGACAACATCTCCACCGGCAACACAGGCAGCCTGTCCACCGACGCGTTTATCGTCAACGTCGTCGACGACTCCGGTGCGCTGACCATTGAAGTCACGGACCGAGCGACCGGTGAAATTTCGGAAATCCAGGTGAATGGCCTGGCCCCTTGACGGGGATTTGGGTCATGGGGAGTTAAGGACATGAAAAAAATAATTGTGCTAGGGCTGATGTTGGCGGCATTACAAGGGTGCAGTCTGCGCGAACCGATGTCGGCCGAGCAGGACACCGCAACCCCGACCCTGACCCCGAGGGCCTCGACGTATTACGACTTGATCAACATGCCGCGACCCAAGGGCCGGTTGATGGCCGTGGTGTACGGCTTCCGTGATCAGACCGGGCAATACAAACCGACGCCGGCCAGTTCGTTTTCCACCAGCGTGACCCAGGGCGCGGCGAGTATGTTGATGGACGCCTTGCAAGCCAGTGGCTGGTTCGTGGTGCTGGAGCGCGAAGGGCTGCAGAACCTGCTGACCGAGCGCAAGATCATCCGCGCTTCGCAGAAAAAGCCCAATACGCCGGTGAATATCCAGGGTGAACTGCCGCCGTTGCAGGCGGCGAACATGATGCTTGAGGGCGGGATCATTGCCTACGACACCAACGTGCGCAGCGGTGGGGAAGGAGCGCGTTATCTGGGCATCGACATTTCCCGGGAGTATCGCGTGGACCAGGTCACGGTGAACCTGCGGGCGGTGGATGTGCGCAGCGGTCAGGTGTTGGCCAACGTGATGACCAGCAAGACCATCTACTCCGTGGCCCGCAGTGCCGGGGTGTTCAAGTTCATTGAGTTCAAGAAGTTGCTGGAAGCTGAGGTCGGCTATACCACCAACGAACCGGCGCAACTGTGTGTGCTGTCGGCGATCGAAGCGGCGGTGGGGCATATGCTGGCACAGGGGATTGAGCGGCATTTGTGGCAGGTCGCCGGGGATAATTCTTCGCCGCCGCAGAATGAGACGCTGGATCGGTATTTGACGCAGAACAAGGTTGTGCCTGAGGGTGAGGATGAGTGAACCGAGGCGGCCTTCGGGCCGACCTGGTTCTTGCGGATGTCTGCGTTCTGCCTGTGTATGAGCAAGGCTTGCCCGCGAAGGCGGCCAATCTCCCACAGATGTACCCCCAATCAAAAATTGTGGGAGCTGGCTTGCCTGCGATGGCGGCCCGATAGCCGACCAATCTCCCACAGATGTACCCCGATCAAACTGTGGGAGCGAGCCTGCTCGCGATGGCGGCCTGATAGCCGACTAATCTCCCACAGATGTACCCCGATCAAACTGTGGGAGCGAGCCTGCTCGCGATGGCGGCCTGATAGCCGACCAATCACTTTCAGGTGTACATATCCATTTCTGCGGAAACGGCGGCTATGGGTTCCGCCCTTACGGCGGGTCACTTGGAAGAGCCCCAAGTAACCAAGGGCTCTTGCCCCTTTCGTTCGGTGCCTCGCCAAGGCTCGGCATGCCCTCGCTCCGGTCCTGCTCCGTGGGCCCGCCGCCATCGGCCATCCATGGCCGGGGGCGGCTAACCCGGCATCCCTGCCGGGTTGCCCACTGCGCAGAACCTCCACTCGGCCTTACGAGGGGGCGGTGAATCAACATCAAAAGCACGGCGGCCTGCAGGCCGGCCTGATTGGGGGATACGCATTCCCCTGGAGCGAGCTTGCTCGCGAAGAACGTCAATGATGGCGCGTTTCAACAGGATGAACACGGTGCCTGTGGGTCCATCGCGTTCAAGCTCGCTGCTACAGGGGAATGCTGTAAGAGCGAAACCAATAGCCGCCACAACCCACCAATAAAAAAGGCCGCCGCAACCCGACGTTGCGGCGACCATAGGGTGACACGGTTAAAAGCAGGCCCACCCGAGGATCAATGCGCGCCGGCAGCCTTGTTCAAATCACTTTCCGCCCATTGCGTGTACACACAAGCATCAGCCGTCGCCCAGCGCACCTGCACCGGATCTCCCGCCTTGAGTGGCATGCCCGCGGCGGACAACGCCTTGACAGTCATCGACGTCCCCCCCGAAGTCACCACACTGCAGGTCTGGCTTTCCCCCAGAAACAGCACCTCGACGACCTTCGCCGAAACCTCATTCCAACCCGCCGCCAGCGGTTCCTGGATCGCTTGCTTGACACTCAATGCCTGAGCTTTTTCCGGACGAACCATGAGCAGCACATCCTGATCGATCTGCAATCCGGTCGTCAGTCGAATCGACAGCGACTGCCCCTCAAACAACGCCACCGCATTCCCCTGAGCCTTGAGCTTGAGGAAGTTCGAGTTACCCAGAAACGACGCCACAAATGCATTCGGCGGATTCTGGTACAGGTCAAAACCGCTCCCCAAACCCACGATCTTGCCATGACTGAAAATCGCAATGCGTTGCGACAACCGCATGGCTTCTTCCTGATCGTGGGTCACGTAGACAATCGTGATCCCCAGGCGCCGATGCAACTGGCGCAGTTCGTCCTGCAAGTCTTCACGCAGTTTTTTATCGAGCGCACCCAGCGGTTCATCCATCAGCAAAATGCGCGGCTCATACACCAGCGCCCGGGCAATGGCGACACGCTGCTGCTGACCACCGGACAGTTGCGAAGGGCGGCGATGGGCGAACTGTTCCAGCTGCACCAGTTTGAGCATGGCATCGACCCGGCGCTCGCGTTCGGCGCTGGCCAGTTTGCGAATGGCCAACGGGAACGCGATGTTGTCGCGCACCGACAGGTGCGGGAACAGCGAATAACGCTGGAACACCATGCCGATGTCGCGCTTGTGCGGCGGCACGTTGACCAGTGACTGGCCGTTGACCAGGATCTCACCGCTGCTCGGGGTTTCAAAACCGGCGAGCATCGACAACGTCGTACTTTTGCCCGAGCCACTGGAGCCGAGGAAGGTGAGGAATTCACCGTCCTTGATGTCCAGCGAAATGTTGTCCACGGCGGCAAAGTCACCGTAGTGCTTGTTCAGGTTGCGCAGGCTTACCAGGGGTTGGTCATTTTGCTGCGCGGAATCTTTGATCACTGCACTCATGTCGTACTCCTGGGCGCTCAGGCGCTGATTTCATTGCGCCGGCGAAGGGCGGCGGCGATCACCATGACCAATACCGAGAGGCCGATCAGCAGCGTCGAGGCGACGGCGATCACAGGCGTCAGGTCCTGGCGCAGGGTGGTCCACATTTTCACGGGAAGGGTTTGCAGGGTCGGGCTGGCCATCATCACGCTCAGCACCACTTCATCCCAGGACACCAGGAACGCAAACAGCGCGCCGGCCACCATGCCCGGACGAATCGCCGGGAAGGTCACCTTGAACACCGCTTGCAGACGCGACGCGCCACAGATCACCGCGGCATCTTCAATCGACTGATCGAACAGCTTCAGCGAGTTGATGATCGAGATGATGGTGAACGGCAGCGCCACGATCACGTGGCTGACCACGAACGCGAACATGGTCCCGGTGTAGCCGAGTTTGAGAAACAGCGCGTAGACCGCCACTGCAATGATCACCAGCGGCACGATCATCGGCAGGGTGAACAGGCCGTAGAGCATTTCCCGGCCCGGGAAGCGTCCGCGCACCAGCGCAAAAGCGGTCGGCAAACCCAGTGCCACGGCGAAGAAGGTGGTCAACACCGCGACCTTGAGGCTGGCCACGGCGGCGTTCATCCAGTCGGCGTTGGAGAAAAACTGGCCGTACCATTTCAGCGTCCAGCCCGGTGGCGGGAACACCAGCCACTGGGAGGAACCGAAGGACAGCAGCACGATGAACACGATCGGCAACAGCAGGAACAGCGCGATCAGCCCGGTTGTGAAGTACAAGCCGAAACGCATGCGTCGGCTCATCGCATTGGGGGTCAGGAGCATGACGGCTTACCTCGCGTTGCTGGCGCCAACCGGGGATTCCGGCTGAAGCTTCAGGTAGAAGTAGAACAACACCAGCGTGATCACGATCAGCAACGCGGCGCCGGCGCTGGCCAGGCCCCAGTTGAGGAACGATTGCACCTGCTGGATGATGAACTCGGGCAGCATCATGTTCTGTGCACCGCCCAGCAACGCTGGCGTGACGTAGTACCCCAGCGACATCACGAACACCATCAGGCCACCGGAGAACAACCCCGGCCGGCACAGCGGCAGGAACACCCGGAAGAAGTTGGTCCAGGGACTCGCGCCGCAGATCGAACCGGCCTGCAGGATCATCGGGTCGATGGCCTGCATGGTCGCCTGCAACGGCAGCACGATGAACGGGATCATGATGTAGCTCATGCCGATCACCACGCCGGTCAGGTTATGCACCATCTCCAGCGGCTGATCGATGATGCCCATCGCCATCAAGGCCTTGTTGATCACCCCGGAGGCTTGCAGCAATACCAACCAGGAATAGGTGCGGGCGAGGAGGCTGGTCCACATCGACAGCAGCACGATGTTGAGGATCCAGCGGCCCCAGCCTTTGGGCACCAGGGTGATCGCCCAGGCCAGTGGAAAGCCCAGCAGCAAGCTGAACAGGGTCACCAACCCGGCCACCGAAAAGGTGTTCAACAACACGCGGGCATACGCCGAGTTGGCGAACAGCTGCTCGTAGTTGCCCAGCCCCGGCACCGGTTCCAGCACGCCGCGCAGCAGCAGCCCGATCAACGGCGCGAGAAAGAACAGGCCGAGGAACAGCAGGGCGGGCAGCAGGTTACTCGCGCCACGCCAGCGCTGCGTCAGGGAAGGGGTTTGCGTCATCACGGCCGCCTTGGCGGGAACCGCTCCGGCCACGCCAGCGGCGCTACCGGGCGGAGTGCTTACCGTCATTTTCATTTGACCAGCCATTCGTTCCACCGTGTCGCGATGGCCGGACCGTTCTTGGCCCAGTACGCGAAATCAAGAGTGATCTGATCCTTAGCGTAGGCAGTCGGCAGGTTAGGGGCCAGCACCGAATCCAGGCGTGCCACGCTGTCGACGTTGACCGGCGCATAGGCCGTCAGGTTGGAGAAGTCGGCCTGTCCTTTGGCGCTGCTGGCGTGGGCCAAAAACTTCATGGCTGCGTCCTTGTTTTTCGAGCCTTTTGGAATGACCAGGATGTCGGCCATCACCAGGTTCTGTTTCCAGCTCACACCCACCGGTGCGCCGTCTTCTTGCAGGGCGTGAATCCGGCCATTCCAGAACTGACCCATGCTCGCTTCACCCGAGGCCAGCAACTGTTGCGACTGCGCACCGCCGCCCCACCAGACGATGTCTTTCTTGATGGTGTCGAGTTTCTTGAAGGCGCGATCCAGGTCCAGCGGATAGAGCTTGTCTGCCGCTACGCCGTCGGCCAGCAGGGCCAGTTCGAGCACGCCTGGGCTTGGCCATTTATAGAGGGCGCGTTTGCCGGGGAAGGTTTTGGTGTCGAACAGGGCCGACCAGTCCTGAGGCTTGCTGGCGCCGAGCTTGCCTTCGTTGTAGCCGAGGACGAAGGAGAAGAAGAACGAACCAACACCGTGATCGGAGACAAACCGGGGGTCGATTTTGTCGCGCTGGATCACTTTGAAATCGAGGGGTTCGAGCAGGCCTTCGGAGGCGGCGCGCAAGGCAAAGTCGGCTTCGACGTCGACCACGTCCCACTGCACATTGCCGCTCTCGACCATGGCTTTGAGTTTGCCGTAGTCGGTAGGGCCATCCTGGACCACGGTGATGCCGCTGGCCTTGCTGAACGGGTCGGCCCAGGCCTGCTTCTGTGCATCCTGGGTGCTGCCGCCCCAACTGACGAAGTTGACGCTTTCGGCCGCCATTGCCACGTGACTGGCCGTGGCCAGTAAGCCTGCGAACAGTACTGCGGTTGCACGTTTGTTCAACACCATTTTCACGCCCTCATTTGTTGTGTTTTTGAGCGGGCTTGGTAATGCCCGCCTATCGGGAGCAGTAGGTCCATCTGGCCTCTAAAGGCGACCGTGCCAAGGGCTGTTATTGGTGCTTTCCCTGGCGGGCGCACTTGGCTGAATCGTCCGGTCTATGGAATATCATATTATGGTATTCCAAACTTTGTGCAAGCACTTTGCCTTACCGGCTATCAGCCAAAAGAGAGGTTTTTTGGCTGTTGAGGCTTGCTCTGGCCGGTCCGGCAACGAAACCATTGTGGGAGCGGGCTTGCCCGCGATGACGGCGGCACATCCAGAATCGATGTATCAGTGAGACCGCTATCGCGGGCAAGCCCGCTCCCACAGGAATTGCGCAACACCCAAGATGTTTGCGCATCATTGGGTGAAGGGAATGCTCTCCACCACTTCAAGGTCGTAACCGGTCAACCCTGCATATTTCAACGGCGGGCCCAGATGCCGCAGCTTGCCAACGCCGAGGTTTTGCAGAATCTGCGCGCCGGTGCCGACTTCCGAATAAATCCGCGACTGGGAGCGGCTGAATTGCCGTGGCGCTTGGGTCAATTGCGGCACCCGTTCCAGCAACGCTTGCGAAGATTCGTGATTGGCCAGCACCACCACCACGCCGCGACCTTCCTGGGCTACCCGCTGCAATGCAGCCCACAATGTCCAGTTGGTTGGGCCGCTGTATTCGGCGCCGACCAGATCGCGCAGCGGATCGATCACATGCACGCGCACCAGCGTCGCTTCCTCGCGGCGCAAGTCACCCATGACCATTGCCATGTGGACACCGCCTTCGATGCGATCCTCAAAGGTGATCAGACGAAAGGTGCCATGCACGGTCGGCAGTTCGCGTTCGCCGATACGCACCACGGTGTGTTCGGTGCTGAGGCGGTAGTGGATCAGGTCGGCGATGGTGCCAATCTTGATCCCGTGTTTGCGCGCGAACACTTCCAGGTCCGGACGGCGGGCCATGGTGCCGTCATCGTTCATCACTTCGACGATCACCGACGCCGGGGTGAAGCCGGCCAGGCGCGCCAGGTCGCAGCCGGCTTCGGTGTGGCCGGCGCGGGTCAATACGCCGCCTTCCTTGGCGCGCAGGGGGAAGATGTGGCCAGGTTGCACCAGGTCGGCGGGCCCGGCATCGACGGCAACGGCCGCTGCAACCGTACGAGCCCGGTCGGCGGCGGAGATGCCGGTGGTCACGCCGACAGCGGCCTCGATGGACACGGTAAACGCGGTGCTGAACACGCTGCCGTTGCTCGGTACCATTTGTTCCAGGCCGAGGCGTTGGCAGTGGTCGTCGGTCAAGGTCAGACAGATCAGGCCACGGGCTTCCCGGGCCATGAAGCTGATGGCCTCGGCCGTGCAGCAGTCGGCGGCGAGCAACAGGTCGCCTTCGTTTTCCCGATCTTCGTCGTCGACCAGAAGCACCATCTTGCCTTGCCGATAGTCGTCGATTATTTCTTCGATGCTGTTGAAGGCCATGTCAGGATTCTCAGTGTTGGGTGGAAATATTTTGTGGTATACCATAATACAAAATAAACCGAGAGGTCACTATGAAGGCGTACTGGATTGCTCATGTAGATGTCACCGACCCCGATCAATACAGCCAATACACCCAGCGGGCGCCGGTGGCGTTCGCGTTGTACGGCGGGCGGATATTGGCCCGGGGCGGGCGCAGCGAAGCACTGGAAGGCGGGCCTACGCCACAACGCAACGTGGTGATTGAGTTTGATTCCTACGAGAAGGCGCTGGCCTGCTACCACTCGGAGGAGTATCAGAAGGCGAAGGGACACCGCGAGGGAGTGGCTCGGGCGCAGATCATCATCGTCGAGGGTGTGGCGCCGGTGTGAGTCGGGGGCGGTCCAATTGTGGGAACTGGCTGTGCCTGTGATGGCGGCCTGATAGCCGACCAATCGCTTGCAGATGTACACAGTCAAAATGTGGGATACCGGCGAGAGAGTGGTTGGCTGTCAGGTCGCCTTCGCGGGCAAGCCACGCTCCTGCAAGGGATTGGGTGTACGCGCGCTTTTTACCACTCACCGAATAAAGTGAATCTTCCCGGTATCGTCGTTGCCAATGTAAATCCCATAAACCCCAGCCTGCCGCTCCTCGATATACCGCTCAAGGATCTGCCGAATCGCCGGGTAGTAAATGCTCTCCCAAGGAATTTCCTCAGGGGCGAAGAATTTATAGTCGAGCGTCTCCGGCCCAAACTGACCGGTAATCTCCAGCGCAATGGCGCGAAAGATGATGTACACCTCGCTAATCTTCGGCACGCTGAAAATCGAATACGGCGAGAGAATTTCCCCTCGCACGCCACTCTCTTCCCACACTTCACGCAACGCTGCCTGCTCGGTGGTCTCACCAGCTTCCATAAAGCCCGCCGGCAACGTCCAGGTGCCAGGACGCGGCGGGATCGCGCGCTGACACAGCAAATACTTGCCGTCCTGCTCAATGATGCAGCCGGCAATGATCTTCGGATTGATGTAATGGATATAACCGCAACCACTGCACATCAGGCGCTCGTGCGTATCGCCCGGCGGTAGCTGGTGACTGAGGTCACTGCCGCCACACTTCGGACAAAAGCTCGGGCTGAACATGTTCAGCGGCCTATGCGCGGTTCTTTAAGCGCGATCGGCAGGGTGATCTGCGGGATCGCCCCGGTCTCTTCTTGCTTGCGCTTGAGGTATTCCAGGGCGACGGCCGCAGCGGCGCGCACGTGGTTGACGCAGGCCTGGTGGGCGGCGAGGGGATCGCCGCTCTTGATCGCTTCAACGATCAATTCCATTTCCTGATTACTCGCGCCGCGACGGTTTTCCTGGGACACCGACGTTGCGCGCAAGTAGCTGATTCGCGCCTGCAACTGGCGCAATTGCAGCGCCGCCACATGGTTGCCGGAACCTTCGAGCAGCACGTCATAAAACCCCTGGACCGAGTCGATGACTTGTTGCAACTCGCCATCCTTCAGGGCCTTGCGGTTGTCCTCGAGGGCTTTTTCCAGGGCCTTGATGTCCTTGGCCTTGGCGCGCAGGGTGAACAACTGCACGATCAAGCCTTCGAGCACGCAACGCAGCTCATAGATATCGACGGCATCGGCCAGGGTAATGATGGCAACCCGTGGCCCCTTGGCGTCGGCGAATTCCACCAGGCCTTCGGATTCCAGGTGACGCAAGGCTTCACGGACCGACGTGCGGCTGACGCCCAGGCGATCGCACAGATCGCGTTCGACCAGACGGTCTCCCGGCAGAAGCTGGAAGTTCATGATGGCGCTTCGCAGTTTATCCAGCACGATTTCGCGCAGGGTAACGGGGTTGCGATTGACCTTGAAGCTGTCGTCGAGTGGCAGGCGTTTCATGGGGTCCGCTCTGAATGTGGCTGTCCATGCAAAAAGAGCACGTGGATCGCAAGCATCTTCGTGCTCGGTCAGATCAAACAGCCAAGGGTTAACTGGAGGCCTCGGCATCGGCTTCGGCGAACGCTTCACGGGCGAGCCGGAAACTGTCTACGGCAGCGGGGACACCGCAATAAATACCGACCTGAAGCAGAATTTCGCGTATTTGTTCACGACTCAGTCCGTTACGCAAGGCACCACGCACATGCAGCTTGAGTTCGTGCGGCCGGTTGAGGGCCGAAATCATGGCCAAGTTTATCATGCTGCGTTCTTTAAGCGACAAACCCTCACGGCCCCACACGTGGCCCCAGCAGTACTCGGTGACCATCTCTTGCAGCGGTCGGCTGAAGTCGTCGGCGTTTTCCATCGAGCGATTCACGTAGGCTTCGCCCAGCACCTGGGTGCGGATTTTCAGCCCCTGTTCATACTTTTCGTTGCTCATCGCTGCGTGCTCCCGAAGTCGTCGAGCCCACCCATCAGGGTGTATTTGAGTTCCAGGTAATCGTCGATGCCGTACTTGGAGCCTTCGCGGCCCAGGCCGGAGGATTTGATCCCGCCAAACGGTGCGACTTCGGTGGAGATCAACCCTTCGTTGATCCCGACCATGCCGTATTCCAACGCCTCGCTCATGCGCCAGGCGCGGCCCAGGTCGCGGGTGTAGCAATAAGCGGCTAGACCGAATTCAGTGTCGTTGGCCATCTGCACCGCCTCGGCTTCGGTGTCGAAGCGGAACACGGCGGCCAGAGGACCGAAGGTTTCTTCCTGGGCGACCTTCATTGCAGACGTCACGCCGGCCAATACCGTTGGCTGGAAAAAACCATGGCCGAGGGCATGGCGTTCACCGCCGCAGAGCAGTTGTGCGCCGTGGGCGAGTGCGTCTTGCACATGGTCTTCAACCTTGGCGACGGCGCGTTCGTTGATCAGCGGACCCTGATTGATACCCGCTTCGAAACCACTGCCGACCTTCAATTGCGCCACCCGTTCTGCCAGGCGCGCGACGAAAGCGTCGTGAATGCCACCCTGCACCAGGAAGCGATTGACGCAGACGCAGGTCTGCCCGGCGTTGCGGAATTTGGCGATCAACGCGCCTTCCACGGCCCGCTCAATATCAGCATCGTCGAAGACGATAAACGGCGCATTGCCGCCCAGCTCCAGCGAGACTTTTTTCAGCGTTGGCGCGCACTGGGCCATCAGCAATTTGCCGATGGCCGTGGAGCCGGTGAACGACAACTTGCGCACCAATGGGCTGGCGGTCAGCTCGGCGCCGATGGCCACGGCGTCGCCGGTGATCACGTTGAAAATGCCCGGTGGAATCCCGGCCTGTTCCGCCAGCGCGGCCATCGCCAGTGCCGAAAACGGCGTTTCCGGCGCCGGTTTGACGATGCACGGGCAGCCCGCAGCAAGCGCAGGGCCTGCCTTGCGGGTGATCATCGCCGCCGGGAAATTCCATGGGGTGATGGCCGCGACGACGCCGATCGGCTCCTTGCTGACCACGATGCGCGCATCGCCTTTATGGCTGGGAATGGTGTCGCCGTAGATGCGTTTGGCTTCTTCGGCGAACCACTCGATGAAGCTCGCGGCATAGAGGATTTCGCCCTTGGCTTCGGCCAGTGGCTTGCCTTGTTCGAGGGTGAGGATTTCTGCCAGTGCATCGGCCTGCTCCAGCATCAGCGCGTGCCAACGCTTGAGCGTATTGCTGCGTTCCTTGGCGGTCAATGCACGCCACGCCGGCCAGGCGTTACTGGCGGCTTCGATAGCCTGGCGGGCTTCGGAGGCGCCAAGGTTCGGCACCCGGCCAATCAGCTCACCAGTGGCGGGATTGAAGATGTCCTGACTGGCGCCGTCCGGCGCCTCCAGCCACTGGCCATAGATATAGGCCTGCTGACGGAACAGTTGCGAGGCTGAAGGGCTCATGCCGGCTCCTGGGAATAGAAAAAATTTGCGCCGAATGCTGTGCCTGTGGGAGCGGGCTTGCTCGCGAATGCGGACTGACATTCACAATCAATGTCGACTGACCCACCGCTTTCGCGAGCAAGCCCGCTCCCACAGGATTTTGTGCACGACTATCAGGCCAGGACGGGCAGGGGGCCCAGCTTGCCTTTGTGGTAAATCATCGGGTTCACCGGTTGCTCGGGCAGAATCAGGTTCTTCACCGCGCCGACGATGATCGCGTGGTCGCCGCCGTCATATTCGCGCCACAGTTCGCACTCGATGATCGCCGTGGCTTTTCTCAGCAACGGGTTGCCCAGTTCGCTCAAGTGCCAGTCGATACCGTTGGCCTTGTCCTTGCCTTTGCCGGCGAACGCATAGGCTTCAGCGGTCTGGTCGGCGGACAGCAGATGAATCGCAAACTGTTTGCTGTCACGCAGGATCGGGTAAGTGTCAGAGGCGTAGTTGGGGCAGAACAGCACCAGTGCCGGATCAATCGACAGCGCACTGAAGGCGCTGGCGGTGATGCCGACGATGCCGCCGTCCGGGTCCAGGGTGGTCACCACCGTGACCCCGGACGGGAACGAGCTCATGACGTCTTTGTAAATGCCGGGTTCAATCATTTCGAAAATCTCCTAGCGCATCACGAAGGGGTCAGGCATCGGTGCCTGTGAGAGGTTGATCCACACCGTTTTCAGCTCGGTGTAGGCCAGCACCGAATCGATGCCGCTCTCGCGTCCATAGCCGCTGTTCTTGAAGCCGCCGATCGGCGCCATGGCCGATACGGCGCGGTAGGTGTTGACCCAGATGATCCCCGAACGCACGTCCCGCGCCAGGCGATGCGCCCGTCCCAGATCACGGGTCCAGATGCCGGCGGCGAGGCCGAACTGTGAGTCGTTGGCGATCGCCAGGGCTTCAGCTTCGTCCTTGAAACGAATGACCGAGGCCACCGGGCCGAAGACTTCTTCCTGCATGATCTTCATCGAGTTGCGGTCGCATTCGAACAAGGTCGGCTCGTAGAACCAGCCATCACCCAGATTCTGTGGGCGCTTGCCGCCCAGGCGCAGGCGCGCGCCTTCGGCGATGGCGTCGGCGACCAGGCTTTCGACGACCGCCAGTTGCTGCGCGGTGGCCATCGGTCCCATTTCGCTGCTGTCTTCCTGCGGGTTGCCGATGCGGATGCGTTTGGCGCGTTCGACCAAGCGATCGACGAACTCATCGTAGATCTCGTCCTGCACCAGCAACCGCGAGCCGGAGACACAGCTCTGCCCGGACGCCGCATAGATCCCGGCGATAGCGCCGTTGATCGCGCTGTCGAGGTCGGCGTCGGCGAAAATGATGTTCGGTGATTTGCCGCCGAGTTCCAGCGACAGCTTGGCGAAGTTTTCCGCGCTGCTGCGCACCACATGCCGCGCCGTCGCCGCACCGCCGGTGAAGGCAATCTTGCGGATCAGCGGATGGCGGGTGAGGGCCGCGCCGGTGCTTGGGCCGTAACCGGTGACGACGTTGACCACGCCTGGCGGGATGCCGGCTTCGAGGGCCAGGCGCGCCAGCTCGAGAATGGTCGCGGAGGCGTGTTCCGACGGCTTGATGACGATGGTGTTGCCTGCCGCCAGTGCCGGGGCCAGTTTGATTGCCGTCAGGTACAGCGGGCTGTTCCAGGGAATGATCGCCGCGACCACGCCCATGGCTTCATGCACGGTGTAGGCAAACAGGTCCGGCTTGTCGAGGGGCAGGGTGCCGCCTTCGAGCTTGTCGGCCAGGCCTGCGGTGTAGTGGAAGAACTCCGGCAGATAGCTGACCTGGCCACGGGTTTCGCGAATCAGCTTGCCGTTGTCGCGGCTTTCCAGTTGCGCCAGGTGTTCTTTGTTTTCGGCGATCAAATCGCCCAGGCGCCGCAGCAATTTGCCCCGGGCGGTGGCTGTGAGGCCGCGCCAGGTCGGGCTGTCGAAGGCGGTCTGTGCCGCCTGCACGGCGCGCTCGACGTCAGCTTCATCGGCGTCGGGCAGTTCCGCCCAGGCTTCGGCCAAGGCCGGGTTCAGGCTTTGAAAAGTCTTGCCGGAGAGGGCATCGACCCATTCACCGCCGATGCACATCTGGAAGCGTGCGAGTGTCATGCAACGATCCCCTTAATCTGGTTTTGTCGGGCGTTTGCCGTGTCGAGAAACTCCAGCAACAGCTGGTTGACCAGGCGCGGCGATTCTACGGGCATCATATGCCTCTGCTCGGCGAGCACGGCGACTGTCGCGCCGGGAATTCGCTCGGCCAATTGCTGGGCCATTTCCGGCGTCGAGCCCGGGTCGAGCTCACCGGTGGCGACCAGCGTCGGCACCTGAATGTTGCCCAGATCGTCGGCGCGGTACATGTCCTGGGTGGCGAACAGCTCGTAAGTGGTCAGGTAACCCTGCGGGTCATTACCGGCCAAGGTCTGGCGCAGGGCAGCAATCTGCGCCGGGTTGGCAGCCTGGTATTCGCGGCTGAACCAGCGTGACAGTGCGGCTTCGGCGTTGGCATCCGGGCCGTGCTCGGCGGCCTGGGCGGTGCGGGCGATGACGCCGGCACGCTGTTCGGCGCTGCGATTGAATACGCTGTTGAGCACCACCAGACCTTGCAGGCGTTGCGGGTAATGCAAGGCAAACGCCCTGGCGACCAGGCCGCCCATGGAAAAACCGATCACCGTGGCCTGCGGCAGTTGCAAGTGGTCGAGCAATTCCAGCAATTGATCGGCATATCCGAGCAGGGGCGTGCCACTTTCCGGGCGCGGGCTGGCGCCATGGCCGAGCATGTCGTAGGCAATCACGCGGTATTGGGTGGCCAGGCCAACGACCTGACCGCCCCACATTTCTTTGTTCAGGCCCACGCCGTGGATCAAGACCACGGGCTGGCCTTGGCCGGTCGCCAGATAACTGGTGCCAGCCGGGGTGCGTTCAGCGGTGAGCCGAATCATGGAGCGCTCCTGCATGCCTTTTTGTTGTAGTTAGGCGGATCGGGATTACTGGGCCTTCTCGGCCGCCAGTTCTTCCAGATCGATGTAACGGTTGCCGATGCGTGGGTGCAGGCGGCCGCCATCGGCGCAACCCAGGACCACGACGATTTCGTCGGCGCGCGGTGCATCTTCGATCTGCATTTCGAGGGTGATGTAGTGCGAACGCAGGCCTTCGTCGTCCTTGTGCATCATCGGGATCTGGATCGACGTGCCTGGGCCGCCACGCTTGTTGGTAAAGCTCAGGTAGCTCTTGGCCTTGACCGCTTCGCGATAGTGGTTGCCGAAACGCAGGGTGTGGATGACGGCGGAGGCGTGTTCGATTTCGCCGTCGGCGCCCACCACGGCTGCCTTGCCGTAAGCCTCGATCTTCTCGGCACCGCCGATGATGCCCACCAAACGCTCGACCATCAGTGCACCGAGGTCGGAGCAGTTGGCGCGAATTTCCGGTTTCAGGTCTTCGACAAAGCCGCGTCCCAGCCAAGGGTTTTTCATCACCACGGCCAGCCCGATCATGGTCACGGGCGTATCGGTGGCCTTGCCGCCTTCGATAAAGGTTTCTTCGACGTAGCTGACGATCTTGCGGATTTCGAAACTCATGAGCTGCTCCGTAGGAGGTTTGGGTGTCTGTGCGTCTGATGGTATACCATAATACCGGATGCGCAAGTCCCTGAAATGAGTTTCTGGTCGGACGGTTAAAAAGAGCCAAGCCGTCACGCACCGTGTAGCAGTTGGCGAAGCCTGCGTTCGGCTGCTACGGGGCGACGGGATGGCCGGAATGTAGGTGTCACCACCCATACCTTGTGGGAGCGGGCTTGCCCGCGATGGCGGTGTGTCAGTCAACATAGATGCCGAATGTGAAGGCCCCATCGCGGGCAAGCCCGCTCCCACAGGGGATCTTCAGCGGATGCAAAATCGATGTACGGCTGTAATTAAGGTGGGAGCGAGCCTGCTCGCGATGGTGGAGTGTCAGGCGACATCTTTATTGGCTGGGCGGCCGCTTTCGCGAGCAGGCTCGCTCCCACAGGGGATCTTCAGCGAACACGAATCGGTGAATGACCCCGAGCGAGCTCGGCTCCTACAAGGGGCGTGTCAGGATTTTGCTTCTTTGGTGCCCAGCACATCGCGAATGCTGTCCACAACATTGCTGTCCTTGATCACATCGTTCAGCCAACCCTCGAGCGGCATGTTGCCCCATTTGATCGCGCGTTCGATCAGGTAAGGGACTGGGCTCTGTGGCTCGGTCTGTTTGAAGAACTGGGCGATGCCCGCCAGCAGGGTGAACGCTTCATCGCGGGTCTGCGGTGTGGTTCGAAGCGGTGTGCTTGAAAGACTTTGTTCAGGCTGGGTCATTGCGGAACCTGCAGGTTGTTCACCAGTGCTTTCAGGGCTCGCCGGAGTCGGCGCGACAGGGGCCGGGGTCAGTTCGATGCCCCGATCCTTGAGCAGTTTTTCCGCCAGTTGTCCTGCGCGGAACAGAATGTCATTGAGCCCGGCAAAGCTCGGCGCTTCAGGGCCAAAGTGCCTGTCCGCGGTGCTTTGAAGCTGCTGGCAGGCCTTCAGGCACGCGGCTATCTCGCCGGCCTTGAGGCGCAGATGATCCGAGTCGGTCAGCACCACCGAACGCTGGAAAACCTCCGCATTGATCTTGCCTTCGTCGAGGGCGGCCCGCATGGCCTGAGGGTTTTGCAGCGCCAGGTTCTCGATGTGCCTGGACTCGTCGTAACGAAGCAGACCGTAATGCTGTCCCTGGGTGATCGGCAATGCGCCGACGATGTCCGCCAGCGAGGTTTTCATCCACGCCAGGCGTGCGGCGCGTTCATCGACGCCGTCCTCCAGGGAGGGAAACAGATCCGCCCAGAAGGTTTGCAGAATGCGCTCGGCCAGCGTGAGGCCGAAGGTGATGCCAACAAAATGGTACTTGTGCGCCAGGCCTTCACTGAGCCAGGCGACCAGCATCAAGTCTTTGCTCTGTCGAGCCAGGCCTTGTGCCGCCAAGGTAATGGTCAGATCCCAATCGGAAGCCTTGAGATCGGTTTGCCAGTCACCCTGGGTCAGGTAATCGGGGTCTGCTCGACGAGCTTCCTTCACCTGATCGAACAAGGTGGAAAAGCTCAAGTCTTCACCGCTCCCCTCATTGATGGGCGCTGTCAGTTCGGCCAGCGAAAGGTCGTTGAGAAATTCAGACATAGGCAACTCTGATCAAAATAAAAGAACACCGCGCCTGTTTGGCAGGCACGGTGCTGAAGACGGACCGCGTGCGCGGTCCGCTATCGCTACGCTTAAGCGAAAACTTTGTTCGCCGTGCGATCCCAACCACCGGTGACGTTACCGCCGCCCTGGCCATCGGCCCGGCTTTGTTGGGTGTAGGTGGTCTTGATGCGGGCGAAGTTGAAGCTGATTTCTTCAATCGGCAGATCGCTGACCGCTTTGTCTTCACCGCCCTGACTGCCACCGGCGACAGCCTTGACCGAGGAGACCACGACTTCTTCCAGATTGATGGTCAGGTAGGTGACCTTGTCACCGCCCGCGCGGTTGACGTTCAGCTGGATCTTGGCGATGTGCGTGCCTTTGCAGCAGGCTTCGAACAGCTTGGCAGAAGCCTTGTCCACGGCTTTGCGGATGCTGAAATCGCTCAACGACACACGCTCCGACGAAGCACCGCCCGAAGAGCTTGCCGTCGCGGAAGTCGCCTGAGTTGCGCCGTACTCGTAGCCCAGCACTTCGATCCAGTCCTTGTGCTTGTCGTCGAGCACTTCACCTGGAATGCCTTCGATCTGAATGTATGCGTCAAATGCCATTTCTAATTTCTCCTTACCTTCATTTAAAGGGCTGTAACAACCTGCGGACAGATCACAACCCTTCGTTTTTAACCTCTTTGAAACGATCAAGAGAGGTGTCTTACCGGCCTGGGCCGAACATCAAGCGGGCCCAGGCAACAGTTTTCCTTCAGAAGTGCGGCCGACTCAGTTGAGCGCCCGTACTTCGATTTCCACGCGCCGGTTAGGTTCCAGGCACTGAATAAGCTGGGCCCTGGGTTGCTGCATGTTGCATTTGACCAAGGGCTTGGTGCTGCCTTCGCCAACGGCTTCCACCAGCTCACCCGGCACGCCTTTGCCGACCAGGTAGGTCTTGATGGTTTGTGCGCGCTGCCGGGAAACCTGCAGGTTGCCCTGTGGGTCGCCCAGTTGATCGGCGTGCCCGGCGATGATGATTTTGCCGATGTCAGGTGTGCTCAGCAGCTTGCCGGCAATGGCGCTCAGCTGACCCTGGCCTTCGGTTTTCAAGCTCTGGAAGTCGGCACGGCCAAAGGCGAACAAGGTGTCCGATTCCAGGGTGATGGTCTCGATCGAGCGCAACGATTGCGTCAGCAGACTGTTGATGTAGTTACGCGAACTGGAGGTCAGGAACGCGTTATCGAGGATCCGGGGCACGTCTTCCTCGTGGATCTGGTCGCTGTAGAAATTGATCTGCCGGCTGGCAAATTCGTAATCCTGATTCGAGGCCGAACCGTCATTCGAGGCACCGATGGTTTTACCGGTCTGGCGAGCGATCGCCGGGTACCAGTAGTCCGGTATTTTCGCTTTCAGGAACGCCGGATCAGCCTTTTCGCGCTGGGCACGCGAGAGCATGACGTAGGTGTCCAGCGTGGTCTTGCCGAACGCCGCGATGGACTGCGCCCGGTTGTCGCTGGGCAGCGCCTTGGGTTCGACACTGTCCACGCCAGTCACGGGCAGCAGTTCCTTGCTGTTGCGCTGATACACCTTGAGGGTGGTCAACAGGTACAGCGAGCGGGTCAGGTTGTCGGCGGTCGGCTTGAGCATCACGCTTTCCAGCCGGCTGAAATACTGACTGCGCACCAGCGGCTCGACTTTGTAGCCTTGATAGAGCCCCAGGCGCATGCGCATCGGCACACCTTCATCATGATGTTGCGCGTAGTAATGGGCGGTCCAGAAACGCATGCGATCCAGTGTTTGCCAGTCGGTGTATTGTCCCGTCGCCGAAGCGTCGGTTTTGGCCGCCTGGGCCAGTTCCGTGGAAATTGCCTGCACGGTGTTTTTGTTGTTCACGTACGACCAGCCCAGCAAGCTGCACAGCAGCACCGCGACCAGCCCGGCACCGCCGATCCACGCCGCCTTGCGCCGACGTTCGCGGTGGTTGGTGGTGTACAACGCCACCAGATGCTGGTCGGGAATGATGACTTTGCGGAACAGGCTGTTGATGAACAGCGGACGCGGTTGCGCATTGCCGCTGGCGATCTCTTGGTCGCTGTCCAGTGAGAAACGCTCGGTGACTTGGCGCGTGTGCCCGCCCATTTCCGGATGGTCGGCGTCCAGTGCACTGGTGAAATAGAAACCGCGCAGCAGTTCGGCCTTTTGATACGGGTTGGCGCGCAACAGCGCGTCGACGAACAACTGCAGCCTCGGCTTCAGCGCCGCCAGCTCCAGCGGGAAGCGATACACCGCTGAATCCTGCCGAGTGATCTGAATGTCCTGCAGGACCAGTTGTTGACTCGCCACCTGCTGCCAATAGCTGACCAACTCGTCCATCGCCACGCCGAATTGCCGGCCCCAGTCGGCCTGTTCGTAGCCTTTATGGGAAAACGTCTTGCCCATGACTTCACCGCGGGCAACGTCATCCAGTTGGCGATAGAACGGGGCAAAACCCGGCACCAGGTCGCATTTGGTGAACACCAGGTAGACCGGCAGACGCACTTCCAGCAGCGCATGGGTTTCCTGGATGCGTTCGCGCAGGCGCTTGGCAATACGCTCCTGGTCTTCGAGCGAGGTTTGCAGAATGTCGTGGATGCTGACGGTGACGATCAAGCCGTTCAGCGGCCGGCGCTGGCGGTGTTGACGCAACAGTTGCAGGAAGGCCCGCCACTTGCCGGCTTCTTCCTGGTTGTTCATGTAGCGCCCAGCGGTATCCAGCAGGACGGCCTCGGAGCTGAAAAACCAGTCGCAATTGCGGGTGCCGCCCAGGCCGGCAACGCGCGCCCCTTCACGCTCCGCATACGGGAAGTTGAGGCCCGATTGATAGAGCATCGTACTTTTGCCGGCCGCCGGCTGGCCGATCACCAAGTACCAGGGCAGGGCATACAGCGCATCCTTGGGATTGCTGCCGCGCGGCTTGTTGCTGTGCAGCCGCTCGATGCTCTGCAACAGGCGCTCGCGCAACAGGCTGACTTCCTCGCGATCCGCGGGACTGGCGTTCAATACCGCCTGATCGGCGTCGTCGCGCAGCAGTCCTTCAAGGTTGTGGTGCCGCGACACGCCGCGATAAAGCAGCAGCACGTAACCGGCCGAGAGCAGCAGGAACACGCCGATGCCGGTCAGCAGGCTGTTCAGCGAGCTGAAGTCAAACGCACGCCCAATGCCCCACACCACGAAGATGGTGAGGAAAAAGCAAACCCCCAGAATGTAGGGTTGGAAGCGCAAGAAGTAATACTTGATCTTGTTCATACGGACTTCACATCCAGCGCGTCGACAAAGCGGTCGATAACGTCATCAAGAGGGCGGTCGATTTCGGGAAAGGCGTGTTTCGGGTGGTGCTCATCAAATGCATCGAATGACGCCAGCACGTCATGGCTCTGCAAGCGGTTGCCGCTACCGGTGAGCACGCGATAGGCATCACTGTTGTTGCGCGACGGGAAGCAGATCAGCCGGGGGCGCATAAAGTCGTCCGCCAACAAACTGACCTGCGGCACGCCGCTGCCGGCGGTCATTCGCGCCAACCAGGTGATCCATAAATCGGCGGTCGGATTCTTCAAACCTCTTTCCGCCGGCAAGGGTAGGGAAATCCCCATCGGCGTTGGTTGGTGCAGATGGCTTTTAAAAGCCAGCAGCCGGGTCAGCACGGCGTTGGTGACAAACTCCGGGTAGGCGACTTCCAGCGCGGTGGCGATGTCGCGCAGGTTGAAGTTCACCAGGAACTTGTCATGCACGCGCCGGAACAACTCGAAGTCCTGACCTTGCAACGGGCGCAAGGCTTTGATGCGTTCGAACAACACGGACGTGCTTTCGCCCTGGGCGGCCATGTGCAGCAACGGCCGGATCTGCCCGCTGAACAGTTCGCTCAGGGTGAAAGGATTGACCAACGGCCCGGAGTCGCTGGCTTTAACCGTTTGAAAAATGAAAAACGGATAACGCCGCTGGCTGGAATCCCTCGAGCTGATCAAGCCGCCGACCAACCCGTTGCCGCTGCGTGCGCGGTAGCTGAAAAAGCACACCGGCAACCCGTCGAACAGCTCCCGCCAGTTCTCAAGAGGCTGCAGGGCGGCCAATGCGCCTTGCAGCCAGGCATCGAACTCGCAGACGTCGTCGGCCGCACCGTGCAGGCTGACGAAGTCCGGGCTCGCGGGCACTTTACCGAAACAGCCAATCATTGGCCGCGTCCCTGATTCAAGGCGAGCGTGCTCACTGGACGCGTCCGCCGCTGGCGTTGAGTGCACTCAGCGCCTTGACGTTCGCCAGGTCGGTCAGCTTGACGCCGCCGTAGTTGCGCACGGCGAGGCTGACCTGACCGCTTGCGGTGTTCCAGCTGAAACGCTGTTGAATGCCATCCAGATCACTGACGCGGGCGCTGTCATTCATACGCAACAGGCCCCAACGGCCGGGGTAGTCGAACACCGTGATGCGTTCGCCGCTCAGCGTGACCACGTCCATGCGCGCGCCGGGTGCGGTGGTGGTGCCCGGCCAGGAGAAGCGGCTCCAACTGGTCTTGCCGTTGCGATAGTGCTGCACCTGACCGTCCAGGGTGAAGATGATGTCGGTGAACCAGGCCGCTGGCTCCAGCATGATTTCAAAGCCGTTTTCCCGGTCCGACAGGCTGGCAATGACCTGGCCCAGCGAGCTGGCCTTGTCGATGCTGTTGACCATGTTCGGATTGACCAGCGGCGTTGCCTTGCTGGCGCTGCTCATGCCCAGGCCTTCGCCTCCGGACAGGTTGCCGATTTCGTTGCGCTTGAAGTTCGGCAGCAAGCCGGATTCCGGATCGACGAAACGCTGCAGGTCCTTGACCGAGGCTTCATTGCGACTGCCGGCCGCGATCGGGTAACGGTGCGCCATGACTTGTTCCCAAGGCTTGGCGATCTGTTGTGCCCAGGCCTTGGCGATCTGCTCGCCGGCCGGATCGCGCAGGGTTTCCCAGGCAAACTGAATCGGCAGACTGAACAAGCCTTGCAGCGAAGTCGACAGGCCGCCCTGACTGGTGTCGACGGTGGTCTCCACGTAGTTGCGCACGCTGGTGACTTCACTCGGCTGACCTTCCAGGGTTTCGCTGATCAGTTGCTTGCTGCTTTTGCCGACGTCCTGGGAGCGCTGGATGTTGTTCATCCGCACCTTGAGTTTGCGCAGCGCCGCCAGGTAGCGATCCATGATCGTGCTGTCGGCGCCCTCGGCGTTTTGCACGGCGAAGACCCGCGACACCGGCTCGAAGCGCTTGGCCAGGCTGCCGTCGTCCACTGCGGGCAACGGCGAAATCAGCGCGTTGGGCGAAGTGTCCTGCCCATCGAAAATCCCCGTGACCTTGCCCCAGAAACCGTCATCGCGCTTGATCCCCGGTTGCTGCGTTTCACGCGGTGCAGGCACATCCCATTGGGTGTTGTCGTTGACCGCAGCCAGCAGGTTTTTCACCGGCGAGTTCTGCACGTCGCTGAGCAGCGACAGTTGCTGGGTCGCGTTGGCCATGTCGGTGAAATGGCGAACACCGACGCTGTCGATCAAGGTGTACCAGGCTTGGGTGTAGTCGCGTTTGTAACGCGTCATGAACTCACGGATGAAGTTGGCTTTCTGCACCAGGCTGTCGCCGCCTTCGCCATCGAGCACCCAGTCCGATTCGTTTTGCAGGTTGCCCGACAGCAGTTTGATCAGCTCAGGTTTGACGAACTGTTCCCAACCCTGACGGGTGAAAATCGCCGGCACCGCTTCGCTGCCGTACAACAACTGACGCCCAGGCAGCGGCACCAGATCGCTCAGGCCCAGGGCCGGGAACTGGCGGCTGGACTCCAATTGCAGGCGCAGATATTCGCGGTCCACCAGCGAGCTGGAAATCATGAACGACTTCAAGCTATTGCGGGTTTCGCTGATCAATTGCTCGTTACGGGGCAGGGACGGCGCCTGGCCATTTTTCAGCAGCTGCACGTAGACCGGCGAGTTGTCCTGAATAACCGCTGTGCTGACCGGGTTGTCGGTATTGGCGGTGTTGGCCCAGGCAACTGGCAACGCCGCGCCGACGAACTCTGGCTCGGGATGGGTTTCAGGTTGCGTCAGCATCAAGTACAGCTTCAGCGCGTTATAGGATTCGATGATGGACGCGACCTGACGCTCATCCAGTCGACCGAGCATTTCCTCGGACAACGAGAGCCCGCCCGTAGTCGCCGACAGTTCAGCGGCATCGCTCGTCGTCGCTGGGTTACGCAGTGCGGTCAAGGCATCGCCTCGTACCTTGTTCGCGGAACCCTTGGCCGCCGCGCTCAAACGGCTGGTGACATCACCGGCGCTGCGCGGAACGCTGCTCAAGCGGGTCGGCAGTTTCAGCCCTTGCGCACGAGCTTTGGCTGACGGACTGCCGGCCTTGGCGGGCGCCGCTGCGAAGCTGTTCTGCGGGTCCATGGTTTTTGCGAACTCATTGAAGGCGCGCATCTGCAATTGAAGTTGCAGGGTGATCGGTTCGAGCGCCTGAGTACGCAACTGCTGCAAATAAGCAGTCTGTGCGACGCGGTAGATATCATCGCCGCGATACAGGCCAGCGCTCAGTTGCAGCGGTACGCCTTTGGCACGATGCTTCTCGATGGCGGCGAGTTGATCGCGCAGCAATTCCAGGCCTTGGCCCGAGGCCAGCAACTCGGCGCGCTCCGGCGATTGCTGCAGCTCGTTCAGTTGCTCACGCAACGCGGCCAGCCACTGACGGTTGTTCTGGAAGGACAGGGTTTGCCAGCCAATGAACACCAGCGCGGCCAGCACGGCCACGCCCAGCACGGCAGGGCTGAAGGATTTGTTGTGTCCGGAACGCGACTGATAAAGCGTCAGGTCGCGGTCGGGGAAAATCACGCGGCGGAACGTATCGGTAATGAAATAGCTGCGGTCGCTGATTTTCTTGCCGCTGCTGGTGGTGTGTTTGTCGTGCTCGGCTTCTGGCAGCAGCGAAAACGACTCGGCGAGATCATCTTCATAGACCTGGCTCAGTTGCTGATCGGTCTGCAAGGCGCTGGTGAAGTACAAGCCGCGCAACAGCAGTTGCGTACCCGAATGACCGGTCTGGGCGAAGTGTTGGAGAAATTGTTCCAGCACCACTGAGAGTTCGGAAAAATAGTTCGGGAAGTTCAGCAGCGCGCTGTTGGCATCGGCGCCCAGCGCGATCATCTGCGCGTCGACGTGACGGCGAATATGGCTGTGCAGGTTGGCCAGCTTGGCATCCAGCACTGGGCGCAAACCCTGGTTGCGGATTTCCGACAAACCAAAGGTCATGCCCAACGGTTGCTGGCGTTCGTTCAGGTCCAGGCCTTCAAAAGCCTGGCTGAAACCCGGCAGTTGATCGGTCTTGCTCAACATCAGGTAGATCGGCGGGTTGGCGTCCAGGCAGTCGGTGTATTCCTCGATGCGCGACACCAGCTGCGCGGCGAGCTCGTTGCGCTCGGTGGCGCTGGCGGCCAGCAGTTCAGGCAGGCTCACCACCAGCACCAGGCCGTTGACGGCGGCCTTGTTGCGTTGTTTTTTCAGCATCCGCAGGAACGCGGCGAATTCGCTGGCCGACTGGTCGTCCCGCAGGTAACGACCGGCCGTGTCGATCATCACGGCCTCTGGGCTGAAGTACCAATCGCAATGTTGCGTACCGCTTTGGGTGTCATTGGCGCTGTTGGCGATGCTCGCGGACAGGCCGGAACGCGTCAGCAATGAAGTCTTGCCGGCGCCGGACATGCCGATGACCAAATACCACGGCAAGTCATACAGCGCCGACGAGCCGCCGCCACCGGCCGAGCGGTCGGTGCGCAGCATCGCGATGGCGTGCTTGAGCCGTTCGCGCAGCACTTGCTGGTCGCGGAATTCACCGGTGGATTTGAGCGATCGATCGACCTCGATCTGCACCAGGTTCTCAAGGTTGTGTTCAGCGCGGATCCGCTTGTACTGACGCAGCACAATGATCAACAAATAGAAGGCGCTGATGATCGCCATCGCCTCCAGCGTGTAGCCACGCAACCCGCTCACGTGCGGTGCCACGAACCAGCCAACCGCCAGGCTCGCCAGCCACAGCACGGGGATGACAAACCAAAAACTTTTCAACAAACGCAATAATGTCTTCATGTCTTCCTGACTCGATTACCTGAGGTGCGCTCAGGCACTGAACAGCTGGCTGATTTGTTCGGACAATGCGGCTACGTCCTTGGCCAACAGCCAGTCCAGCGTCAGGTAAACACCCACGCAGACCAGGGCAATGAGCGCCAGATAGAGCCAAACGGGAACTTCATGGCGCAGCATCTGCGAGACCTGGTCGGGCAATGCCCAATCCGGCGAGAGCGCCTTGGGCGTCTTGCGGTACCGCGCGATGTCCTGGCCCAGGGTGTTGGCCAAGTAGCGCAACTGGTCTTTCTGGCCGAGGCTGAATTTGCCCTCGAAACCCAGCGCCAGGCACAGGTGATAGACCTCAAGCACATCCAGGTTCTGCTTGACGTCACTGCGCAACGAATCGATTTTCTCGAAAAAGCCTTCACCCGCCAGGTGCACGCCGAAGTAGCGGAACTGCAACGGTTGCAGTTCGAAGTGACGACGCAGATCGTTTTCCCCGGAGCGCAACACGCTTTCGTCGAGGAACGCACACAGGGCGTACTGCGTGTCCTTCACTTGTTCAACGCTGTAGTTGGCGTTACGGGCTTCGCGTTCCAGTGTCGAGAAGAAGGCGTCGATGCTCGCTTCAAAAGCGGTGACCGAGGTCACTTGACGGCCTTTGCGCACGATCAGCGCCATGCTGATGAAGTCTTGCACCAGGTCTTTCAACACTGGTTTTTCAGTTGCGGCCGCCACGGCGCCTTGCATTACGGCTTCGTTCATTTGAGTACCGCCATCAGTTCAAGCTTGAGATTGGTAAAGGCGCTGGGTGCGTAAAAAGAGATGGCCTGGGCACTCATCATGCGTTCATACACCCGGCCATGGGGCTCGATGGAGAAGTAGTGATTGTCCAGTCGCACCGGAATCGCGTTGGGCAAGCGGGTCGAGTGATTGAGCGTGACGCCGGGCATGGCGCTGTTGACCACGACTTCAATGTCTTCCGGCGAACCGACTTTGAACGCGCGCGGCACCAGTTCCAGCAGGCTGGAACCGGGCATGTCGGCGTGCACCGAAATATAGAAATCCGCCTCGGCCAGGCGCGGATCGAGCAACTGTCCCTGCCAATACGAAGGCTTGGTCTGGGTCAGGTTGATCATCACGCACTGGTTAGGCACGACGTTGTCGAGCAGGACACGAATCATTTCATCGAGCTTGACCAGCGAGGCCGCCGGGTCGTGATGGTCATACTCGGGGATGTCGTTGAGTTGCGTGTCCAGCGAAAACGTCAGCAAGCCGCCCGCGAGTTCCGCCAGAAACAGGTACAAGCGCTCGGGGTGCAGACGCGGGTGGGCGAGCAGGTGCGCCAGGCCCGGGTGCGCACGGTTCACCGTGTTCAGCAGCCAGAACAGGGTCACGTCGCTGGAGCCGAACTCGGCAATCTGGTCCGCACGTTCACGACGACGACCCGACAGCGCTTTGCTTTTCGATTGCAGCGCGCCGAGCAAGCGCTTGCCCAGACCGATCAGGGTTTCGTGAGTGCCAACGTGCAAGGTCGGGTGCACGAAGTGCGCATCGAGGTTGAAGCCGCCGATGTTGTTGCGCGACAGCCGGGCGATCGGGCAGTGGCTGTAGCCATCCAGGTTATCGCCGTCGATCAGCATCACCACGTTCAGGCGCAGGCTGGTGATTTCGTTCTCGAGGTCGCCTTCGTTGAGGTCCGGCAAGGTGTCGAACTGCTTGCGAAAGCGGCGTGCGCTTTTTTGTTCCTGGCCGTCTTCGACGTAATTCATGCCGAACGGCTCAGGCAGTTTCAGCGCGGCGTAGACCTTCAGGTCATTGCCCTTGAGCAAGTCCTTCAAATCACGCGCCGCCGGCAGCGGATCGTGCTGCGGCGCGTCGTACAGGCTGCCGTCGGGAAACACCAGCTTCAACCGTTTCAGCTGCAAGGAACCGGTTGCGAGCGCCTCTTCATCGACCTGGAGCATTTGCACGCCCCAATGGAAGGGCGTAGTGCGCAGCGTCGACTCCGCCAGCTGATGCTGGTGGAACTCATCCTGATATTGGAAATGTTGTGGCAAAAGGAACATGCCTTCCGACCACATCACCCGGCTTTGCTTACTCATGAACGCCTTCCAATAGAGAGTTTAATTTTGACTCGGTGGCTTTTTGCGCGGAGCTGGTCGCCGTGTCTTCGGCCTGTTGCACGGCCGCATCCTGCACACGCTGGGTGAGGGTCGGTTTCGCTGGCGGGTCGGTCAGGGCAGAGGCTTGGGCGAGTTGCTCCTGGGTCTTGGGTTTGTTCAACACATCGACGCCGTTCACGGCGGATACCGTGTTGTTGTCCACTAACACCCGCAGGCCATCAGCGGAAAACCAGATGCCATCCTTGCGCAGCGAGTTGGCGTCGAACGCGACCTTCCAGCGGCTGTTTTCGTCCGAGCGGAAAAACGCGGCAACGCCGACGTAGCCCGCAGCCTTGTTCAACGGCCACTTGTCGACTTGCCCCATGCCCGGCAACAAGGTGATTTCGCGGTTTTCGAGCAGCGTATTGCCGAGGGCTTTTTGCGGGTCGTCCCACAGCGTGTCGGCGTCGATCGACGAAAAGCGCTCCAGCGACGTCAGCTGATACACGCGAATCACGACGGACAGCGGTTTGCCGGACTCGTCGGGGTTGAGCTGATTGCCGCCATCCGAGGTCAGGATGACCTTCTCGTTATCGTCGAACAGCATGTCGCCGGCCCACGTATCGTCGACCCGCTTGCTGACACGGTCGGTGACGCCACAGGCTGTCAACGCCATCATCAATGCCACTGCGGTCAGGCATTTTGCCAATGCCGGCTGCGCAGGGCGCTTCCTTGAATGTCTGTTATCCATGATGGCTACCTTTAAATACTCATTCAGCACAGGCTGTAGGCGAAATCGCCGTCGCTGCCCAACGCGATGTTCAAACTCTGGATCGGCTTGTCCTGCGCCATCCGCTCCAGGACCCGTTGCGCCAGTTCCGGCATCAGGCTTTTCGACAGGATGTTGTCGATGTTGCGCGCGCCGCTGTCGACTTCGGTGCAGCGCGAGGCAATGGCTTTGACCAGCGCTTCGTCGTAGCTCAGGACGGCTTGATGGTTGCGCTCGAAACGCTTGCGGATGCGCTCGAGTTTGAGCGCGACGATGCGCTCCAGGATGGCGTCCTTGACCGGGTAGTACGGAACGATGGTCAGGCGGCCGAGGAACGCCGGTTTGAACACCTGATTCAACTCGTCGCGCAGGCCTTCAACGATGTCTTCCGGCGTCGGCTGCTGCTCGGCATTCAGGCACCACTGCATGATGCGATCGGTGCCGGTGTTGGAGGTGAGGATGATCACGGTGTTGCGGAAGTTGATCTCCCGGCCTTCACCGTCATCCAGTACACCTTTATCGAACACCTGGAAAAACAGTTCGAGCACGTCCGGGTGGGCTTTTTCCACTTCATCCAGCAGCACCACGCTGTAAGGCTTGCGCCGCACGGCTTCGGTCAGAACGCCGCCTTCGCCGTAACCGACGTAACCCGGTGGCGAACCCTTGAGGCTCGATACCGTGTGGGCTTCCTGGTACTCGGACATGTTGATGGTGATCAGGTTACGTTCGCCGCCGTACAGGGTGTCGGCCAACGCCAGCGCGGTTTCGGTCTTGCCGACGCCGCTCGGGCCGAGCAACAGGAACACCCCGATCGGCTTGTTCGGGTCTTCCATGCGCGCGCGCGAAACCTTGATGCGCTTGCCGATTTCCTGCAGGGCGTGATCTTGTCCGAGCACCCGTTCGCCCAGCAGCGCGGGCAGGCGCTGGACGGTGTCGATTTCATCATGGAGCATTTTGCCCAACGGGATGCCGGTCCAACCGGAGATCACTTCGCCAATGGTCCCGCCGTCGACCAACGCATGCACCAGCGGTTGTTCACCCTGGACGCTGGTCAGCTCGGCGCGTACCGCTGCAATCTCGCGGGCATCCGGTGTCTGGTTGTCCGGATGGCTGAGCGCGCCGAGTTTTTCCACCAGTGCCAGCTCGCGTTTCCACTGTTGCTCCAGGGCATCGCGGGTTTGCTGCTGCGCTTGCAGCTCGGTGTCGAGGATTGCCAGGCGCCGGGCATGGTCGCTGCCCTTGGCGGCTTCTTGCTGCAGCACCGAGATTTCCGCCTGAAGGTTGTCGAGGGTTCTTTTGCAGTCTTCCAGCGGTCCCGGCTGCGACGATTGACCGAGGGCAACCCGCGCGCAGGCGGTGTCCAAGACGCTGACGGCCTTGTCCGGCAACTGGCGCCCGGTGATGTAGCGATTGGACAAGCGCACGGCTTGCACCAGCGCTTCGTCCATCACCGTGACTTTGTGGTGATCCTGCATCTTGGCCAGCAGGCCGCGAAGCATGTGGATCGCCTTGTCTTCGTCCGGCTCTTCGACTTTCACCACCTGGAAGCGACGTGCCAGGGCGGCGTCTTTCTCGAAGTATTTCTTGTACTCGGCCCACGTAGTCGCCGCGATGGTGCGCAATTCGCCACGGGCCAAGGCTGGCTTGAGCAGGTTGGCCGCGTCGTTTTGCCCGGCCTGGCCACCGGAACCGATCAAGGTGTGGGCTTCGTCGATGAACAGAATGATGGGGTGCAGGCTGCGCTTGGTTTCTTCGATGACCGACTTGAGGCGGCTTTCAAACTCGCCTTTCACCCCGGCACCGGCCTGGAGCAAACCCAGGTCCAGGGTGTGAATAGCTACGTCTTTCAGGACTGACGGCACATCACCCTGGATGATGCGCAGCGCCAGGCCTTCCACCACGGCGGTTTTACCCACGCCGGCTTCACCGGTCAGGATCGGGTTGTTCTGGCGCCGGCGGGTGAGGATGTCGACCATCTGCCGAACCTCGAACTCCCGGCCCAGCACTGGATCAATCCGGCCTTCACGCGCACTTTGCGTCAGGTTGATGGTGTATTGATCCAGAGCCGGGGTCTTGCCGTTGCCTTTAACCGTGCTGCGCGCTGTGACGTCCGCACCCGCCAACGGCTTGGCTTGCTGCGATTCGGCGCTGCCTTCGACCAGCGCACCGAGGTTGACCCGCAGGTCGTCGGCATTGATTTTTTCCAGCTCGGGGGCGGACGCGATCACCACCCGGCGCAGCTCGTTGTCATCCAGCAATGCTTGCAACAGATAACCGGTGCGAATCTGCCCTTGCCCGAATTCGATAGAGGCCAGCACCCAGGCTTGCTCGATCATTCGCGTAATGTGCGGCGACAGTGCAGGCGTGCGGGTGTTGCCTTTTTTGAAGGTCCCCAGCGCGGTCACCAGCTGAGCTTGCAGGCGATCCGGCACCACGTCGTAGTGACGCAGAATGGCCGGCAGGTCATTGTCGTTGCTGTCGAGCAACTGCAACAACAGGTGCTCGATCTCGACGTCGTAATGCTGTTCCGACAGACACAAGGCCGCAGCGCTTTCGGTGGCGGTGCGGCTGGTGTCGTTCAGTTTGGCAAACAGGGACTTCAGGTTCACAGGGAGACCCCATCAAAAGGAATGTGGAAGAGGGCACAACGGGAAGGTTCCACGTCGACACCAGGGCGTTTGAGCCAGCCTTGCCAGCCCAGTGCAACGTTGCCCTGGCGACCGAGGCGGGCCACGGGGATTGCTTCGGGTTTGAGCCGGGGCGATAACTGGAAGTCCAGTTCGGCGCCGACGTAGAACCGCACCAGCTCCACCAGTTTCTGGTAGTCCACGGTGCCTGGCTGGAAGCGTTGATAGTCGACCAGGTCCAGCGGACCGAGCTCGATGCGCACGCACGATTGGTAATCCCAGACCCGGTTGCCGGCGACTGCGCTTTGCCCGAGCACGGCGTTTTTGCGACCCAATTGCGTACATTGGCTGGCGTCGAGTTTCAGCCAGCGTCCGGCAAACGGCTTGACCTTGAACGGCAGCGAAAAATAGAAGGACAGCATCACTTCAAGGTTCAGCGAGTTGCGCGGCTTCTGGGCGAACAGGCCGGAAAAATAGCTGAACAATTCGCGCCGCAGCGGAGAGCCTTGCTTGTCGAATTTCTGCTTCTGCGCCTCAGGCCCGAAACCCACCAGGTTGAGCAGGTAGCGATCGAAATCCGAGGTGCCGTTGCGTTCGTATTCGATGTAGAACTTGTATTTCTGCCAGGCCTCGTAGAACAGCGTGGTCATGCGATGCGAGAACATATCGAGGAATGCGTGGGCCGCATCATCGCGGTGCTGGATATGCCGCTCGATCAACAATTCGGTGTAGGGGCGCGGCAACACGCCGGACGGCCCGACCAGCCCCATGAACGTAACTTGCACTTCAGACAGGGGCAAACCGGCCGCCGACACTTTGCCTTCACGCTCAAACTGCAAGTCGCTGACTTCACTCGCAGGGAAGTTCAGCGACAGCTGCGAGCGAAAGCGCAACGGGTCTTCGTGCGGCCGAGTGTCCAGGTCCATGCGCCCGGTTCTGCTGTAATGCAGGCGGAGCAAACGCACCAATTGGAAAAACTCGAATCGGTGCGGCTCAGCCCGTGCCTGATCGATCAGACCAGGGGTTGATCGCCGGTTCGCGGTGGCCATTGGACGACTCTCTTTTCGCGCTGCAAGGTGCGAAGGGTTAATTGGGTAAAACTGTTCATGGTGCAGTACTGGCCAAAGAAGTGGTCGAGCACCATGCCGAACAAAAACACACCGCTGCCGGTGTACTGGCTTTCATCGAAATTCAGGGTGATGCCGACGCCTCGAACGAAGTTCGGACGCGGATGGCCGATGCGTGCCACCACCGGTTCGCTGCTGACCGAGACAATGCCGTTGATCTGTTTGCGCAGCGCCGACACGTTTCGGTAGTTGTAGAGCGACAGCAGTTCCAGCAGCACTTCGCGCCCCTGGGACACCAGCGACATGTGGTTGAGCGAGAGGTGCGAAATCAGCCGCCAGATCACCCCGTTGCCCAGCGGCACGCGCGCGGTGGCGGTGGGTTTGCGCAAGCAGCGGATGTCCTGGATCACCGAGTTGCCGGGAATGTTGAAGTCGCCGCGCTCGCCACCGAACGGCAGCATCAACGGCAGGTCGCGATTGCTGCAGGTCAGGCGCAGGCTCAAGGTGTCGTTGCTGGAGTTGATCAACTCCAGTTCGCGATCCACCACGCGGATAAACACGTCCGAGCCATCACGCTGGCGCGACTGCACCGGCCGACGGCGGGCGATCCAGAAGCTCTGTCCGGGACCCTGATCGCCACGCGGTTCGAAGAACGGATGACAGGTGCCGACCTGATCGACACCGCCGACTTTGCGCACCCGCCGCACACGGTCGATCGACACCACTTCCGCCGAGCCTTGCAGGCGCACATCCGGCGTCACGGCATACTCGTGCTGGGCGTGGGTCAACTTGATCGGCTCGGCCTGCTGGCGGAACAGGTTGATGATTGGCGTGCAGTTGAGCTTGAAGTTATTGCGCCCGATGTTCTGCGTCAGGCGCGCCAGGCGATCGCTCAGGTCGTAATCGGAAAAGTAGAAATTGATCTCGATTTTCTCGAGGTTCTTGCCGGCTAACAGCCGCGCAAAACCCGACAGGTCGAAGAACATGAACTTGTCCGGGAAGGTGAAGTACTCGTGCAGCAAGCGATAACCGAGGAACGAGCGCTCCGAGTAATCCACCAGTCCTTCATCGCGACCATAACCGACGGCTTTCAGCGCGTTCGCCGGTAGCGTGATCTCGCGGGTTCGCCCCTCATCCTCGAACGACAACGTGGCCTTGGCCAAGTTGTTGAACAGCAGCTCATAGAGCTGCAGCATCAGGGTGCTTTCGCCGTCGAGGAAAAAGCGCAGGCTGTCCAGTTCCATCTTGCCGAACAACACGTCGGAGGTCGCCGTCAGGCCGATGCGCAGGCGCGCGACCAAGTCAGCGCTATGACCGTTGAACGCCGAGCGTTCCATTTCAATGAACGACGCCTGATGCACCGCCACCGGCCACAGTTCGACCGGGTAGCACGTGCGGAATTTGCACACCACGCCATCAATCGGGTTGGCGCTGAGTTCGGTGTGGCGGGCGACGCGGAAGGCTTCGGTGACTTTTTCCTGCTTGCCCAGGTTGAACTCGACGATCGACATCGACGGGGTAGGGCGCAGGTAATGCGGGTACAGCACTTCGAGAAACGACTCGACGATTTCCGGCAGCTCATCGTCGAGTTTTTTGTGCACGCGAGCAGACAGGAACGAGAACGCTTCGATCAAGCGCTCGGTATGCGGGTCTTCGCAGTTATCGCCCTCGATGAGCAACCGCGAAGCAATCTTCGGGTACTGGCTCGCAAACTCCTGGCCTAAAAAGCGCAGGTGCGACAGTTCCTTTTCGTAATAGGGCAGCAGATCGTCGAGCATCAGTTGAGGTTCTGCACTTTGTATTCCTGGGTGTTGACCTGCAGCACCGCGTCGAAGGACACCTGACGGGTGATGTCTTGCAGGCGCAATACTGCGTCCACGCGGAAGGTCAGCATGCGTTGGCCGGTTTGTTGGGCGAGCAGTTGGACTTTTACGCTGCGAAACCGTCGATCGCCGACGGTGATCGCTTTCTCCAGTTGTCGTTGAATCAACAGGCGGTCTTGTGGATCAAGCACGCTGCGGCTGGTGAAATCCGGCATGCCGTAGTCGAGGATGGTTCCGCTCAAATTGACGAAACCCTCCAGCTCGTTGGCGACCAGGGACTGGCGCGTGTTGACCAGCACCTCCAGGTCGCGAACGATGCTGGCCTTGTAATCGGCCAGCGAACACAAGCGTTGCGACGAGGCTTCCATGGATTGATGCGGATGATCGTCCAGCAATCGATCCAGCAACGATGGCAACAGCTTGTGTTGACTACTCATATTGCCTCCCTGGCAATGGGGTGGATCAACCGCGAGTCGATTGCGGCAATTCGGCGACCAGGCGCAACGAGGCGGTCAGCTCGTCCAATTGGTAATGCGGACGCAGGTACGTCACGGCCTTGTACACGCCTGGCTTGCCGGGAACCTCGAACACTTCGGCCCGCGCTTCACGCAACGGGAACTTGGCCTTGGCTTCCTGGCTGGCGGTGTCATCCAGCAGCACATAGCTCGACAGCCACTTGTTGAGGAACATCTCGACGTCCTTGCGGGACGCGAAGCTGCCGATCTTGTCGCGCATGATCGCCTTCATGTAGTGCGCGATGCGCGACGTGGCGAAGATGTATTGCAACTGCGCGGACAACCGGGCGTTGGCGTTGGCGATGTCGGTGTTGTAGTGCTTCTGTTTCTGCGCCGACTGAGTGCCGAAGAACGCGGCGTAGTCGGTGCCTTTGCAGTGCACCAGCGGAATGAAGCCAAGGTCCGACAGCTCTTTTTCACGACGGTCGGTGATGGCGATTTCGGTCGGGCACTTGAGGGCAATTTCGCCGTCATCGGTTTTGAACGTGTGCGTCGGCAGGCCTTCCACCAGACCGCCACCCTCGACACCGCGAATCGCCACGCACCAGCCGTAACGCGAGAACGCGTCGGTGACCCGAGTGCCCAGTGCGTAGGCGGCGTTCATCCACAGGTATTTGTTGTGGTCGCGGCCATCGACGCTTTCGACGAAATTGAATTCTTCAACCGGCGTGGTATCCGGGCCATAAGGCAGGCGACCCAGCACGTGCGGCAACGTCAGACCGACATAACGCGAGTCTTCTGAGGCGCGGAACGACTTCCACTTGGCGTATTCGACGGTGTCGAAAATCTTCGCCAGGTCCCGTGGGCCGGACATGTCGGTAAACGAGTCCCAGCCGAACAGCTCAGGCGAGGCCGCCGAGATGAACGGTGCGTGAGCCGCCGCGGCGACATGGGAAATCTCTTCGAGCAGGTACATGTCTTCGGGGCTGCGATTGAACTCGTAGTCACCCAGCAACATGCCGAACGGCGCACCACCGAAGGTGCCGTATTCTTCTTCGTAGATCTTTTTGAACAGCGCGCTCTGGTCGAATTCGGAGGCGGACTTGAGGTCGCGCACCAGGTCTTTCTTCGACGCATTGAGCAGGTGAATCTTCAGCGTGGTGCTGGTTTCGGTTTGGTCCACCTGATACTTCAGGCCACGCCACGACGCTTCCAGTTGCTGGAATTCGCGAGCGTGCATGATTTCGTTCATCTGCTCGGAGAGCATCGCGTCGATTTCGGCGATGCGCGCGTCGAGCACGGCAATCAGGTCCTTGCTCGGCGTCATTTCGCCTTCGAGCACCTGGCTGACCAGTTCGCCGATCAAGTCACGTGTGCGGGTGCGCTCAGTCTCGGAGCGCGCCACACGGCTTTGCGAAATGATGCTGTCGAGCAGCGAGGATTGCGGGGCGAAGTTTTCCACTTCAACCAGATCGCCGTCCTGTTGAGTCACGGTTTGCTTATCGTTCATCTTCAGGCTCCTACTCTTTGCTTTCGGTGGCTGGAACGGCGGCTTCACGGCCGAATTCCTTGCCCAGCGTTTTCAACTTCTCGGTGTTCTGCAACACGTCCATGAGCAGCTCTTCGAGCTTGTCGTTGCCGCCCATCTTGTTGCGCAGATCCGCCAGCTTGTTGCGTACTTCCAGCAGCTTGCGCAGCGGCTCGACCTGCTTCACCACGTTCTGCGGCTCGAAGTCTTCGAGGGCGTTGAAGTTGAGCTCGACGCCCAACTGCGTGCCGTTCCTGGCCAGCGTGTTGTCGACCCGATAACTCAGGCGCGGCTTGATGCCCTTGAGCACGCCGTTGAAGTTGTCGCGGTCGATGAAAATGAACTTGCGGTCCTTGAGCTTCGGCAGCGGCTCCAGCGGGTTGCCGGAGAAATCGCCCAGCACACCGACGACAAAGGGCAGCTCTTTCTTTTCCTGAGCGTCACCGATATCCACGTCATAGGTGATATGGACCCGAGGCGCGCGAACGCGGTCGAGTTTGTGCTGGGTACTTTCCTTCTTCGCCATCGTGATCTCCTGGTGCGAACAATTCGCTGCAAGTCGTTTGCGTTCCGGCCAACGGGTGGCCGGGCGCGTTACATTCCTTCGATCGTCAGCAGAAGGCGCTGACGGATTTCATCGTTCATTTCAATAATGTTGTCGTGCCCCACCAGCTCTTCGAAGCTGGTGTTGCCGGCGATTTGCGTGCTATTGCGGATAACCGATTCATCCGGCAATTGGGAGCGCACCGGTGAGCCGATGACGCAAAAGGGCAGGTCGCCAAAGTCTTTCAGGCGTTCGAAACTGAGGGGGAAGCGCAGGCCGCCAAACAGACGACCCAAACCGGGTGACTGGCTCAGGCAATAGAACAACACCAGGTAGTGCACGACAAAGCGGTACAACTCGGCGCTGCTGCGATTGGGGTCTTTGATGACGGTGCGAAAGCGGGCCAGATCGAATGAGTTGAAGCCCACCACCCAGCGCACGGGGCTGGTGATGCGGATGGTCTGGCCGCTTTGCGAGAGCACCTTGTCGTACTCCAGCGGAAACAGTTCCGGCGTCGTCCCGATCAGGTTCAGGGGCACTTCCAGTTCATTGACCAACTGAAAGGGCGCTGCCGACCCGATGCGGTCATAGAGTTCCTTGAACTCCTTGAAGTGGTGCTGGGTTTCGCGGCCGCTGCTGCGTTGCGCGCCTTGCAGGTATTCACCGAAAAACGTCTGTGGACGGATCAGCAATGCGAGGGTCGACAGATAATCCGAAGCCTGCGCCTTGAGCGCATCGGAAATGGCCCGGGTCTGGCTTCGCAGTTTGATCAGTGCTTCAACGTCAAACGTCTGAGTCATCGGTATATCGTCCTTGAACTCTACACAACCGCTTCCCGACTATTCAGGGAGAACGTGAAGAGTTACGAATTTCTCAATTGAGCACCTGTTCACAAAGTGCGATGGCCGATGTTTCAACATCGAAAATGCACATTGCCAGGAATTTGTAGGAACACGGTGCTGGCATATGGATGTCGAGTGGCCAGCAACGTCGTATATGGCAACATCTCGAACGGAAAAGTTCACTGAGGAAGAGATTTTTTCTCGTTTTTGATACATGCCGCAATGATGTCCGCTTGCCATTAGACGATGGATCTGTCTGACAGAAGCCTCTGAAACCCAGCAGGTTCAATGGTTTGAGAAGGGTTGTGGATCCAATTTTCAAATGAAATTAAATTGAAAAAAGGTGAACCGGTTCACCAAATACAGGTTTATTTAGCCTCGGCAAAAAATGAGAACAGAGGAAAGTGATGATTGTTGCGCAGGGAAGTGATGGCAACGCAGAGTATTTGAAATAAGGAAAGGTTTATCTCGTTGCTCTGTTTGTAGGACGGCATTGCGGGGTTACATAGGGTTGGCATCGCTGTATAACGCGTTCAGTGCAATTACGTCCCAAGGAGCTTTCGCGACGGGCTGTGCAAATGCGCAAAGGCCTTCGGGCATTTGTTAAATGGATTTTGCGCTCGCTAAGGACAGTAGAGCGGCGCATTTATTGGGCCAGTGCCTCATGAAAAAATTAAAACTCATTGCCGTACTCATACTCCTGCCGCTTTGCCTTGGTTTGTTTGGTTTCTGGGAGCTGCAACGCAGCAGCGAAACCGAACTGGAGCTCGCCCGGGCCAGCGCTGATCTGGTCGATATTCGTCCCCAGCTTGAAGCTTTGGCCGCGAAACGAGGCTCAAGCGCTATCGCAGTCGATTTTGAGGGGGAGCGAGTGAGCGTTGCGTTGGCCTTGTCCCGCCTGGCCGAAGTCGAAGACGCGTTCAGCACCCTGCTACCGTTAAGTGCGGTGATGACCGTTCTGGCCAAGAGTGTCGTCATCCTTGGCCTGCTGGCCGCGCTGGCCGGTGTGTTGGGCCTGCTCTGGCTCGGTTGGGCCGGATCACGCGCAAGCCATTCCCGTGAGCAATTGCTGCACACCTTCACTGAAGTGAGCCGTACGTTGCCGTATCTGCTGGTGGGCCATAACGTCGCCATGGGCGCGGCGGTCGCAGCCATCATCGGTTTCGAAGCGTTGGGGGTGTGGCACATCGGGCAATTGACTGTCGGTGAGGTCAGGCTGATGGCGGTCGCAGCATTGGTAATACTGGGCTGTCTGTATTCAATCTGGCAGATGGGCAAGCAGCTGCGCGTCATGCTGCGCCTGTTTGAGCCGACGCCAATGCCCGTTCTCGGCCAAGTGGTCACGCCAGAACAAGCGCCGGTGCTGTGGGCTTATGTTCGAGATCTGGCCGATCAACTAGGCGCACTGGCGCCTGAACACATCGTCCTGGGCATGACCGAAGGTTTCTACGTAACGTCGAGCGACGTCGACCTGTTGCCCTCGAACACTGCGCTCAAAGGCCGAACCCTGCACGTGCCGATGATGTACCTGGGGTTGCTCGACTCTGCGGAAACCAGCGCGGTGATCGGGCACGAACTGGCGCATTTCGCCGGCGACGATACCGAGTACAGCTTGCGCTTCCTGCCGATCTACGACGGCATCGGCCGCAGCCTGGGCCTGATTGCCGGAACCATGCTGGAAAGCGGCCTGCTGCAACGCTTGATCTTGCGTGGGGCCTTCATGCTCGGCATGTACTTCATGGAAAGTTTCGATCGTGCGGTGAACCACTGGAGTCGCGTGCGGGAGCTGGCTGCGGACGCCGCAGGCGCTCGGCTAGCGGGAAACATCGCCGCCGCATCGGCGTTAGTGCGCATCTCTGCCATCAACCCGCTGTTACAAGAGCGCGTGAGTAAGCATGTTGACCATGCTACTCGCCTGGCTCCCAAGCGCGTCGCGCCCCGCGACCTGCCGACCAGTGTGCTGCACAAACTGGCGGCTCGGCGGCTGATCTTGCCCGAGGAAGAAATGGCGACCCGGATGCCGCACCCGTCGGACACTCACCCGTCCAATGGGGAGCGCGTGGCATCGTTGCAGGTATCAGTCGAGGAGGCCGTGCGCCGCGGTACGCGTCCCATCGTCGCAGCGCAAGCCTGCGCCGCAATGGATCAGTATTTTGCCGATCCCCAGGCATTGTGCATCCGTATCACCGAGGACTTCCTCAGCCACTACGTGACACAAGATGCGGCAGCAGTCGAAGAGTTGCGCACCCATGCCAGCCAAGCTACGGAAGAAGTCCGGCTGCACGAAGGTGCACGCTGGCGCGGCTGGATCACTCTTGTTTTCTTCGCAATGCTGATGTTGCTGGGCCTGGGTCTGCTGATGTGGCCGCTACTGTTCCCGGAGGCTGTAGGGAGCAAGAAGGGCGTGATACTGGTGACGGGCGGCATGCTCGCTTGCCTGATGGCGTGCGTGCTGCCGTTCTCGCTGCGCATGCTCATGCGAGCGGACAAGACCGCGTTACTGCTGACCCCCGATCACTTCGTTTTCGCCAACCTCAAGCAACCGCTGCCGATCCAGCACATCGCCGATTTCGGCCTGCGAGTGGGGCAGGGGCTGCATTTGAACCTATTGCTCGAAGACGACGCGCCCATGCCAGAACTGGCCTCACGCTCGTTCTTTGCCCCTGATGTGAAGCTCGACAAGAAAAAACGCTGGGTCCAGTTGCAACTGATGCAGTTCTGTCGCGACGACAAAAAACTCAAGGAGAAGGAGCTGGCGGAACTGATTGGCACGTACTTGAACGCAGGGACGGCGCGGCATTTGTTGCAGCAGCGGTTTGAGCAGGCGTAACGGAGGGGGCGCTGGCAGCCGCTGAGGTTGTCAGCCATTGAGTGAGCGGCGTCCTATTTTTCAAAAGCAGCAACGCTGACGGTGCCATTGTGCAAGTCGACCGAGTAGCTGAGGCCATTCCAGTTACCGGCAATCACCGCATTTTTGTCGCAGAAGAGGTTCATGTAGGGCTTGTCGACTTCCGTGCCATGGGGGCTTTCTTCGATTTGCCAGAGCAATTCACCGTGCATCGACAGTGCGAAGACGTTTCTATTGAAAATCACATCGGGCGCGGGCTCTACCAGAATCAAAAGCCTGTTGTTGTGTTGAAGGGCCTCTTTTACGGGGTGAGGCAGGTAAATGGGTTGACCGGCTATCCATAGGGTTCCGTTTTCAACACGATGCCACGTTTCGGTCATCTCTTTACCTCTAGCGATAATCCAGGGCAGTTATTGGAGTTTTAAGGAGGTGGTCCCTTCGAGCTCCAGCGTTTTGAGCGCGACGCGACGTAATCATCAAACATTTGAACCTGCTCTCTGGTCAAGTCACCGTCCCGATAATAATCAACGTGTTTTCTATTGCTAAGGAATCGTTCCGATTGTGGTCCATGAGTCAGCAGCGAAACGATGGCTGCACATTGCAAGAGCCAATAGATTTCAAACGAGGATTCAGTGCCTCGACAATAGCCAAGCTTTTCCCCTTGCTTGTACAAGTCAGCGGCCAGTTGGCTGGCTGTATCGCGGTTTATCGTCGTCTCTGATGTCAAACCGGCCGAGTCATTCGCTATGACGAATACCCGATAGCGCTGCAATAGGAGAGCATCCACAAGCGTCAGGTCCGGACAGGCGGGGGGCATTAGCGGGACAAATACCTCCGCTTCACGATTGATCGGTAGCCAGGACAGGTTCCTTTCCACTTGGGAAGGTGCCTTGACCAACTCGGTCAAGGGGACTTCATCAACAAACTGCTCGGTGGGGGTGGGAGGAAAACCAGTCTTTTGCCTGAAAAGAGCTTTCAAATGATGCAGTAGTTTTGTCATGGGAAAGCCTTCAGCGGTCCAATCAACGTTATTTATCCATATTTGCTTCTATCTGCATATTAAATAGCCGAGCCTCTGTTAGTTCCAGGCTTCTCAATGAGCAACTCGTCCAGTTCTCGGTGACGGCATTTCATAGCGAAATCCACTGCGGCATCAAGGTCGTTTTGAAAAAGTTCGAAGCTTGCGCGATCTATTTCGTAATATTCCTCGTAGTCAACCATGCCGTTGCTCACTGGTATCGACACGTAAAAGCGGCCTGTAGTCTCTTCGACTCCTAAAGAGAACATGTGTTTACGGCTTATGAACGCGTCACTGAATTTCATCGTGCTCCTGAATCGCGTTAATTTTTGCAATTGTTTGGTTCTAACGTGACTTCGGCAATGTTTTTTAAATCAGCGCTGCTGTATTGGTAAGTAATTCTGTTACCCAAAGCCAGAACCAGTAAATAAGCGGTTTGGCTGCACAGTGATTTGTTGATTTGTTGAGCAAGATAACTTTGATAATAAGCTTGCTCGCCGGGACGACCTTCGTACCCAGATAGCGTCAATTTGTAATGGATAGTTCGATCTGCGTACGTGATGTTGTCGATGCGTGTGGCTAAGTCCAGCATGATCGGTAGCTGTTGCTGCTGTTGATTAACAACCTCGGCGAGTATTTTTTCCGCATCCTCCGCGTATAGGGGCGTCGTGAACATCATTGCGGCGGTGAAGGCCAAAAGGCCATGGCGCAAACAGGACTGCTTCAAACTGATCTCTCCCTGATGTGGGGTTCGGCTGCAAAATTGACGGCCGCCCATGCTGACTGATCATCCGTGAGTAAGCGTTCGCTCAGCTGTCAGTCAAGCTTCAAACCGCTGTTCTTCTTCTCTTCCATCTGCGACTTGAGTCGACGCAGCGTCCCGTAGCGTAAGCGTCTTTTCTATCAGTAGTTCGCTACTCACACTGACGCCTTTCATCTGCCGTCTACCTGAATACGCACTTTCTGATTGCCGATCATTTTGCAAGGCCAGCTATTTTACTGTCTGACTTTTTTCATGATTTCTTCTATCATTTTAAGCGTGTCCGAGCCACGGCCATCGATAAGTTCAACATAAAAATTGCTGTAAGCATCCGAAAGCTCCCGATGCTTCCGAAGGTTTGACTCATCCATGATGCGATGGCCTGGTATATCTCTTGCTTCAACTTGGGTTTTGATTTCACCACGCTCAGCTGCGGATATCAAATATTCCATTTGTTCGTACAAAGTCAGCGCTGCCGGTTCTTTTTCTTTATAGAACTCAAGTTGTTTTCGCAATTCGATCGCGGTCTGTTTTAACGCTAGAATATCCATTGCTAATTCCTAGTTTGCGATTTCGCCAATAAGCTTTGCTGCAGACCACTCTTGCCGATTAGGCACTAGATACTGAGCCGCCTCTCCCGTTCTCGTGATTCTACCCCCAAATTCTACCGTTGGCGCGACCTTGCTAACGAAAACCTCAGTAGGCGCAAGTGGCTTAATTTCAAAAATAGAATATCTGGCATTTTCGCTGATGACCGGCAAACCGAGAGCATCTGCTAGCGTTTTATCTGACTTAGCTGCCGCCTGCAATTCTTCCATGGTAGTGAAAAATGGTGAGTAGTCGGAAATGCCTTTTTCACCCACCGGTACGATTTTCACAAGCGGCGTTGTTATGCTAGTGGTTACGGGTACCGTACTTCCTGACGCCACTTGGCTAAAGGCTCTCTCTAAGAGACTTGCAGAGGATGCATTAGGGTCTGCCAGTGCGAGTTTGGCGATGTATTTTTGCCCGTCTGCGCTCTGGAGATAATTATGGATTTCCTGGTTACTTAAGCCCTTTGGCTCAAATGTCTTCACCAACTTTCGTTTATTTTCGACGGAAACGAATTCAGTATCTTGCTTCGCGTAAAACTCGCGCATCTGATTTTCCCGCGCAAGCTTCTCAACTGACGTGACCCCCCTGATCTGTAGCTCCGGATGCTCCAAAAGTAGTTTTTCGTTTTTCGTGAGCCATACAGCTAACGGCTTGTTCGAAATCTCTGATCGAAGCTTGGCACTTCTCGTCGCGATGCTTTCCATGCCGCCAACAACACCCGCTTTCGCCTGGCCGCGTGTCAGGTAGGTGACAATGGCAGTCAGTAGCAGCAACACCAGTTGCTCCTGGCCACGGGCCAGTTGTCGCGCTGCGCGTTCGGTGCGTTCCTGGACCAGCGATGCAGAGCCGCCGCTGGGGTCCAGGCCCGCGGGCTTCACACCTTCTTCGGCGTGCCATGCAGTGGCAATGCCTTCCTGCAACGTGGAGAGGCAGGCGGGGAGGCCGTCGTAAAAATACTCAGCGATGGCCGACAAGCCCAGTCCCATAAGAATCAGGTTACCGACTTGCAGGCCGATACCGGCCCCGGCGGCAGCTCCCGGTGCTGCGCCAATCCCGAACGCAAAGGCCCCTGCCGCACCACCGGCGATAGTGCCAACCACAACGCTGCCACCCAGAATCATCGAAACTTCTTTGACCAATTGCAGCAGCACAGGAAGGATCTGCTCGATTTCGATCGAGGCCCACTTGCGCTTGAGGTCCATCTGGATGATCGGGTAGGAGAGGGCGAACGCTCGGTTCACCGCATCGATGCGGTGGCCGCCCATGTAGCCATAGGCTTGGCTCGCCCCATTGCCGACGCGACGGGTAAAGCCGTTCCAGTTGTCGTGAGCGCTCTGCAAGCCCTCGTTGACGCCCTGGTTCAGTTCGCTGAATTTCTGGTCGAGATTTCGTTCGACGTCAGCCCAGCTGGGCACGTTCGCTAAAAGATCCATTTACACATCACTGTCCTTGGGTGGAAGAAGCTTCCCTGTCGCTACGTTTGAGGTGTCGAATGCTCGACTCTATGCGTGAGCGAAAGTACTGGCCATTAGCCGCACTCTAGACTGCACTCCGTGTAATAAAATTCAATGTGGATCCCATTTTTATTATTCACGTTACACTCGGCAATGATGTCAATGAGGCACTAGTTGCTTTTTTAATGGCATCTGATTCCCCTTGCTCCTTGATATACAGGCGTTTCTGCCGCGCTTTATGGGCTCATAAATATTTTTCAAACTTTCCTGATGGGCGAATTCGTGTCTGGGGAGCGCTGTGCGATGCCTGGTCCGGGTTGACACAGTGCAGGGCGAAGGTGTTTCCTTTGCCGCTTTCGAAGCGCGGTTATGCCGCCGAAATTGTGACCGTTCTCTCATTTTTGCGTGGTTAGTGGCACTTTCACACTGCTGTGCGGTCGCAGTACCAGACTTTGAATCCCGGTATCAGAAATCTTCTACGGTTTCAAAAATATGACGGGGAAAAGTTTGTAGGCAGTTTCATACAAAGTTTCAGGTATTTGGGCCCCCAATCTCACGAGGTGGCGGGTTGTTGCCCTGATCCATGATAGTGCAATCGGGTTTCGACCCACTTGTCAGATTCGTTATGCGCAGTGGCTGGCGAGGACGGTAGCGTTTCCACTGCTTTCAAGGAGATACACATGTTGATGGACCTTGCCGCAATGCTTTCGCCGCAGAACCGGCGCCTGTTCAAATTCACGAACCTTGCCAATCCCGACCAGCAATTATTGCTTGAGTCCTTCAAGGGAACTGAAGGTCTGTCACGTGCCTACAACTTCGAATTGCTGCTGGTGTGCCAGGATTCGGAGGTCGAGCTCAAGTCGATGATGGGCCAGCACGTGGTGCTGGAGATCGAGCTAGCCGAGGCGGGGCCTCGATACTTGGCGGGTTACCTGACCCGCTTCGCCAGTATCGGCAGCGACGGCGGCATGGCCCGCTACACCGCGACGTTGAACCCTTGGTTCTCGATGCTGAAAAACCGTTTCGACACCCGCATCTTCCAGGGCTGCACTGTCGAAGACGTTGTCACTCAGGTGTTTGCCTTATGCACCGCGTTTTCCCGGCATGAATTCCGCCTGAGCAAGCCGCTCAAACGCTACACGTACATCACCCAATACCGCGAAACTGATTTCAACTTCGTCCAGCGCCTGCTGGAAGAAGAGGGGATGTTCTACTACTTCGAGCACACTGCCGAAGGCCACACCATGATCATCTGCGACGACTCCACCACGCTGGTGCCGTTGCCTGAGCAGCCACAGATTCGCTATCACACCGCTTCGGTCACCGAGACCGCGGACTCCATTACCCAATGGAGCGGCAACCGCCAATTGCAGTCCGGAAAAATCGCCGTCCAGACCTTCGATTACCGGCAGCCGAGCAATCGCTTGCCGGTCACCATGAAGAGCCTGAACAAGCAGGGCGACGTCGAAGATTTCGAGATCTACGACTTTCCCGGCCAGTACACCCACGGCACGTACGACGAAGGCGAGGCGCTGGTTCGGTTGCGCGTCGAAGCACTCGAATTGAAGGGCAAAAGCTTTCAAGGCGCGAGTAACTGCCGCGCGATGAAACCCGGCTACACCTTCGAACTGCTGCAGCATTACGACCACGATCAAGGCTCGCCCGACGATCGTCAGTTTCTATTGATGAGCGTCGAAAGCGAAGGCCACAACAACTACCTCAACGGGTACCCGGCGAGTTACTACAACACCTTCTCCTGCGTACGCAAAAAGATCGTATTCCGCCCCCAACTGACCACACCACGCCCGACCATTTCCGGCCCGCAAACTGCCATCGTCGTCGGCCCGCCGGGCGAGGAAATCTTCACCGACGAACTCGGCCGCGTCAAAGTGCAGTTTCACTGGGACCGCAAAGGCGAGCACAACGACAAGAGTTCGTGCTGGGTCCGCGTGGCTCAATCCGGAGCCAGCGGCGGCTTCGGCAGCATTCTCATTCCACGGGTCGGCGATGAAGTTGTCGTGGTCTTTCTGGACGGCAACCCCGACCGCCCACTGATCATGGGCAGCCTCTACAACAGCCAGAACACACCGCCGTGGTCGCTGCCGGCGAACAAGACGCAGAGCGGGTTTTTGACGCGGTCGATGAAGGGCGATGGCGGCACGGCGAACTTTTTCCGCTTTGAAGACAAGGCGGGGGCCGAGCAGGTCATCGTGCATGCCGAGCGCAACATGGACACCGAGATCGAGGTCGACGAGATCCATAGCGTTGGCAGCAATCGCACAATCACGGTCGGTGGCACGCACACCGAAACGATCAAGAAAGACACGGTGATGAATGTCCAGGAAGGTTCGCTGACGATTCAAGTCGACAACCAGTTCATTCAGGTCAACGCCAAGCAGCACATCATTCTTCAGGTGGGGGACAGCAGCATCACCCTCACGCCGGATGGCGTCGAGATCAAAGGCAAGACGATTGTCACGACCAGCACTGGCACTACCCAAATCACGGGCTCCGAGGTTCGGGTCAATGACTAGGGAATCGTGCCCATGACCAGAACCAGTATTTACGATCGTATTTCCGCCAAGCGTATTGCGCTGGAGGAAGCTGCGCGCCTTGAGCAGCAAAATGCGCCGATCGTTGAACAAGCGCCCGAGCCGGAACCCGTGCCTGTCGTTGCCCTGCAAAGCACGCCCAGCAGCTTCAATTTCGGTGGTTTCAATCTGGCTTTCCCTGCGGGTTTCAACTTCCGCGATATCCAGACGACCATCGAACAGAAAGGCGAGCCAATCATCTTGACGATCAAGCGTCGCGATGTGGCGCAGGGCCAGAATCTGGAAATGCTGTTCGAAGCGTCCGTGCAGATGTTTCGCACGATTTATCCCGAGTTGCGCATCATCCGTCAGCGCGAATACAGCGTGGCAGGCAATGCCGCCAAGTGCCTGGATTTCCACTTCAAGATCGGTCACGCCGAACGCCACGGACGTTTGGTGGGCGCCATTGTTCCTGTTGCCGGGAGTGACGAAGTGCAATGGCTGAATATTTCGTGCGTGATTGATCCGACCAAGCCGGCGCTGAGTCTTTGGCTGGTGGATTTCGACAGCATGCTTGAAGGCCTCGCGGCCCGCTGATACCTCATTTTTCGATTTCAGGAATTTACATCACATGGATTATGAATTGCAGGAAGGCAGCATCGCGTTGCCGCAGGGTTTTCAGGACCGAACGGTAAACATGTTTGTGCTGGGGGCGAGCGTTCCTGCGCCGTTAAGCATCACCATTTCCAGGGACATGCTGCTGCCCGCCGAGGCGCTCAAAGCCTACGTTGATCGTCAGGTGAAAATGCTTGCCTCCAAGCTGCGCGGCTACACCTTGCTAGGCAAGAAGGCGGTTGCGTTGTCGATCTCTGCGCCGATCGACGGCATCCAGATCGATGCGTATTACATGACCGATGGTCGACCGTTCTATCAGCGTCAAGCGGCATTTCTGATTGAGCCGGGTCGCGCGATTATTTTCTCCACCACAGCTCAGGCCGATTTCAGTAGCGAGCAAAACCAGAACTGGGTGGACCTGCTGGCCAGCTTCCAGCCTCGCCAGCCCGGCGCAACCAAGACCGACTCCAGCGAACAGGAGTAACGGCCATGTTTGAAGCCGCAAGGTTTGGCGATGAGATCGCCCACACCAGTGCGTTGGGCGGGTTTCTGATCGGTGCCGCGCTCGGTATTGCGCTGATCGCCACGGTTGCCATCGCGACGTTCACCTGTGGGTTTGGTGTGGCTTTGTTGGCGGGTCTTGCGGCAGGCGTCGGAGGTAGCCTGCTGACTGCCGCAGGGGAGGCGATAGGCAGTATGTTTTCATCGCCCTCCGGAACCATCGTCACCGCGTCGGACAACGTATTCATCAATAGCCGCAAGGCCGCCCATGTCGAAAAAAGCATTGGCGCCTGCGACAAGCATCCCGGTCCGGTGCAAGTCGCGGAGGGCTCGACCAACGTCTTCATCAATGGCACGGCGGCTGCGCGCAAGGGCGACAAGATCACCTGCGGTGCGAAGATTTCCAGCGGCTCGGGCGATGTTTACATTGGCGGTGGCACACACCGCTATCTGCCGGTAGACGACGAGATCCCCGGCTGGCTACGAACCACGGTCGATATCCTCATGGCAGTCGCCGGTGCGGCGGGCGGTATCGCTCAATTGATCAAGGCCGGGACACAGGCCGGCATGAAAGCCATCATGCCCTGCGTGTTGAAATTCACCGCCGGCTTCGTCGCGGGTGAGGTTGCCAGTCGCTACGTCGTAGGACCGGCTATCGAGCGTGCAGTCGGCGGTCTGGTCGGCAACCCTGTCGATGCCACCAGCGGCCGCAAGGTCATCCCTGACGAAACTGACTTCAGTCTCCCAGGCCTGATGCCCATCGACTGGTCACGCTTCTACGCCAGCGACCTGACCGTCGACAGTGTGCTCGGCAAGGGCTGGGTGCTGCTTTGGGAACAAAGTTTGCGCCGCAGTGGCAGCTTCGTTTACCTGACCGACAATCAAGGTCGCACGGTGCCCTTCGTAGACATCCAGCCCGGCGAGCGCATCTACAATCCGCACGAACAGGTCTATCTGGTCTGCACCGAAGGTGGCCACTACCTGCTGCAAACCCTCGACAACATCTTCTTCTACTTCGGCGAAGTATCGGACGATAACGTCCCCGTACCGCTGCAACGCATCGAAAACGCCCTCGGCCATTTCCTGCATTTCACCCACACGGTCGAAGGCACGCTCACTGACATCAGCGCCACCGGCGGCGTTCGTGTTCATCTACATTACGACAACCCGCTGGGTCGCCTGACCGATGTCAAACGTATCGTCGACAATCAGGCCGTCGAAACCCTGGTGCAGTATCGCTACGACGACAATGGCCAGCTCATCGAGGTGATCAATCGCAACAGTGATTCGGTCCGGCGCTTCAGCTACGTCGACGGCGTCATGGCCAGCCACAGCAACGCTCTGGGTCTGACGTGTAATTACCGCTGGGAAACCATCGGTGAGCAGTCCCGCGTGGTGGAACACTGGACCAGCGATGGCGAACATTTCCATTTCCGCTACGACGTGAAGGCCCGCACCACTTGGGTCACCGATGTGCTCGGGCGCGAAGCTGAAATTCACTACAACGACGATCATCGCGTCATCGCCAGTCGCGACTTCGGTGGCGAGCACTACGTCATCGACATCGACGACAACGGCAACATGACCGGTCTGACGCTGCCAGACGGCAATACAGTCGAGCTCAAGTACGACGACTACGCGCGACTGGTCGAAGAAACCGATCCGCTCGGGCGCAAGATCAAGTACCAGTATCACCACCTGACCACGCTGGTCACGCAGGTCGATTATCCCGACGGCAGCACCTGGAAAGCCCGCTACGACGCTAAGGGCAACCTCATCGCCGAAGTCGATGCGTTGGGCAACAAAACCGAATACCTCAACAGCGATGACGGCTTGCCGCACACCGTAATCGACGCCACCCAAAAGTCCAAATACCTGTGGTGGAACACCCTGGCCCAGGTCGAACGCTTCCAGGATTGCTCGGGCAAAAACACCCATTACCGCTTCGACGAGCGCCATCACCTGATCGCCGTCACCGATGCCCTGAACCAGACCACCACCCTGGAACGCAAACCCGACGGCGAAGTGCTGCGTATTCAGCACCCGGACGGCAGCGCCGAGTCGTTTACCTACAACGCCCTCGGCCAAGTCCTGACGCACACCGACGGCAAAGGCCAGACGACGCGCCTGCTGCGCACCGCTCGCGGCCTGCCGAGCAGCCGCCAGGACGCCAAAGGCCAGCGCATCCGCTACGAATATGACCAGGCTATTCGCCTGACCGCGCTGGTCAATGAAAACAACGCCGCCTACCAGTTTGCCTACGACGCGTCCGACCGCCTGATCGAAGAAAAACGCATCGACAACCTGACCCGTCGATTCAGCTACAACACCGGCGGGCACCTGACGCGGGTCGACGAAATCGGCTACGGCGAGCGCGCCGAACGGCCACAACGCCACACCGAATTCGAGCGCGACACCATCGGCCGGCTGTTGGCCAAACTCAACGCCGATGCGCGTCAGGATTACACCTACGACGACGGCGATCGCTTGCTGTCCATCGAACGCCTGCCCACCGCTCACGGCAAAAAACTCGGCGTCAGCGAAGAGAAACTCGACTTCACCTACGACCTGCTGGGCCGCCTGATCAAAGAGACCACGCCGCAAGGCGCCTTGTCTTACGACTACGATCCGCTGAGCAACCTGACCACGCTGACCCTGCCCACCGGCCAGCACCTGAATCACCTGTATTACGGCAGCGGCCACCTGCACCAGCTCAACCTCGACGGCCAGCTCATCAGCGACCTGGAACGCGACGACCTGCACCGCGAAGTCCTGCGCACCCAAGGCCAGCTCACCAGCTGCTTCGGCTACGACGCCATGGGCCGCAAGGCCTGGCAGTTCGCCTCGACCCTGCCGGCGGAAAAACTCTCGCAACTGCACAACCCCGGCATCCAGCCCGACCTGCTGGTGGAGCACGCCCACAACCCGATCCACCGCCGTCACCACTACGACCCGGCCGGCGAACTGACCCGCACCCTCGACAAGTTGCGCGGCGAGATCAAGTACGACTACGAAGCCAACGGCCAATTGCACAGCCGCGACACCGGTAAGTTGGTGGACAGTGAAGAGTTCCGCTACGACGCGGCGGCGAACCGGTTGAACTTCAACACCAGCCAGTTCGATCACGTCAAAGACAACCGGCTCAAGCAGTGGCGGGATCAGGAATACACCTACGATGCGTGGGGCAACCTGATTGAAAAGCGCAGTGGCATGAGCAAGCTGCAGACATTCAGTTATGACGGTGAGAATCGGCTGGTTAAGGCTGAGACGTTGGTCAACGGCAAGCTGGAAAGTACCGGCGTTTATCGTTACGACAGCCTGGGGCGTCGTGTGGCCAAGGTGTCAGCGGTCAACGGCGTCACCGAACAGAAGAATTTCCTGTGGCAAGGCTTGCGCATGTTGCGCGAGGAAAGTCCGGGGCAGAGCAGCCTCTACGTTTACGAGCCGGGTAGTTATGCGCCGTTGGCGCGGGTGGATCAGGCCGAGGGCGGGGAACAGAAGCTCTATTACTTCCACACCGACCAGATTGGTACGCCGCTGGAGATGACTGACCGGGAAGGGCAAATCGTCTGGCAGGCGACGTACAAGGCGTGGGGTTCGCTAGAAAAGCTGGAAGTGAACGAAGTCGAGCAGAATCTGCGGTTTCAGGGGCAGTATTTCGACGATGAGACAGGACTGCACTACAACACGTTTCGGTATTACGATCCGGAGGTGGGGCGGTTTGTTACGCAGGATCCGATTGGGTTGATGGGTGGGTTTAACCTTTACCGGTATGCACCTAACTCGACAGGATGGATAGACCCTTATGGGTTGACCGGGTTCTTCGCGCCGTCTACATATATGGCTCCATCTGGTAGTGTCCACACTGTTTATCAGCAAGCTATCGATTGGGACTTGCCGGTTAATACTCGGGGTGGCGTCAGAACTAACCTAGATTTAGCCTCTGAGGGGAGAAGTCCGTTTGTAGTTAAAAACGGAAGCTACTCACAACTTAATTTGCACCATTCAAAACAAGATGGCTTAGGCTCTCTTTTTGAATTATCCGCTGACACGCATCAGAAATTTGGTAAAACTAATGCGCTCCATCCTCATTTGCCTGGTCAGCACCCGATTAATCCTGTGGATAGAGATCTATTTAATGGAGATCGGGAGGCGTATTGGAAAGGGCGTGCGCAGTCGGAAGTAAAAAATAGAAACTCTGGAGGCTCTAAAGTCTCTATGAATTGTGGGTGAAAAAATGATATCTAAAAAAGTTGTAGATTATTGTAAGCAGCAAGGTTGGTGGTATGATGATGCTAGTTTGGATTATGAGATGGAGCTTAAAAAATTAGGTGTTGATCTTTCAACTGACTTCAGTCAATTCTATCTTCATGTGGAAGATGGACCTACTTTTATTAGCGGCGGTAAAGAAATATTTCAAATTTGTTGGTTTTCCAAAAATACTAATTTTGATTTGACGCTAAGACGAACCCACGAAACGCTAGGAATTCCTCAGGACTATCTTCCGCTGGATAGTTTTGAGGGGGAGAGTGGTTATTTCTATAATAAAAAAACAGAAGAGGTAATCGAAATTTCTCTCGGAGATTCTATTATTGAGTTTCAACAGGGGCGGTTGAAAGCTCAATGGCCGAATTTCAGTGAATTCTTGGAGAGCTTTTTTGAGTTGGCGTAAAAAGCGAGTACGTATGGCCGATTAAATTTGGCCATTTGTGACTAGAATTTTAGGATGTAACTGGCATGATGCGGTGATGCGTAGCCTCTTCGCGCAATCGACAAACTATGCAGGGGGATCAATATAATGATTCACAACGAACTCACTCACACCCAGCGCAGTGGGAAATGTAAAATTCGCAGGTTGAGATCGGTCGCGATATCTCAATTGTACAAGCTAAATCGAGTGGATGAAATAAGTGGGCGATGGTAACGTTTGTCGATAATGCGAGGAAGGTTTGAAGATATATAAAGGTTTGTCTGATCTGTTGGCCAACATTGATCGTTTGCCCAATGTTGGATGGCTGTTCGTCGATTCTAAAATTGATAGAGCGTCAAAGGAATCTGTAAGTTCTGCGGCTTTTTATGTTGCGGAGGATGATGCAGAGGAGATTCTTTTTGAAAAGTCCAAGCGTACATTTGTTGAGTGTTCGACTATGCTGGATATCAAAGCTATCGCAGACAATCGAGTAGTCAATCCGGACTTAAAAACATATTTGGAAGCGGCATTGTACTATCTTGAGAATGATGATTTTAAAGATTAAATGAGTCTTGGGTCGGTGAGGTAATGGCTTTTCGCGTAAGCTAATTGAGCTCTTTAAAAATGTGAATTTTTTTAGAGTGGTTGCTTGCCTCAGCCACTCATCTATACGCTTTGATTGCGTTCAATTTTTATGCTGCTGCATTGACTGAGTGACCCCGCCGCGCTTACTCAACCATTAGCTGGCACCTTTAATCACCTGTATTACGGCAGCGGCCACCTGCACCAACTCAACCTCGACGGCCAGCTCATCAGCGATATGGAACGCGATGACCTGCACCGCGAAGTCCTGCGCACCCAGGGCCAGCTCACCAGCTGCTTCGGCTACGACGCCATGGGCCGCAAAGCCTGGCAGTTCGCTTCGACCCTGCCGGCGGAAAAACTCTCGCAACTGCACAACCCCGGCATCCAGCCCGACCTGCTGGTGGAGCACGCCTACAACCCGATCCACCGCCGTCACCAATACGACCCGGCCGGCGAACTGACCCGCACCCTCGACAAGTTGCGCGGCGAGATCAAGTACGACTACGAAGCCAACGGCCAACTGCACAGCCGCGACACCGGCAAGTTGGTGGACAGTGAAGAGTTCCGCTACGACGCGGCGGCGAACCGGTTGAACTTCAACACCAGCCAGTTCGATCACGTCAAAGACAACCGGATAAAGCAGTGGCGGGATCAGGAATATACCTACGACGCGTGGGGCAACCTGATTGAAAAGCGCAGTGGTATGAGCCGGCTGCAAACGTTCAGTTATGACGGTGAGAATCGGCTGGTTAAGGCTGAGACGTTGGTCAACGGCAAGCTGGAAAGTACCGGCGCTTATCGTTACGACAGCCTGGGGCGTCGCGTGGCCAAGGTGTCAGCGGTCAACGGCGTCACCGAACAGAAGAATTTCCTGTGGCAAGGTTTGCGCATGTTGCGCGAGGAAACGCCGGGGCAGAGCAGCCTCTACGTTTACGAGCCGGGTAGTTATGCGCCGTTGGCGCGGGTGGATCAGGCCGAAGGCGAGGAGCAGAAACTCTACTATTTCCATACCGACCAGATTGGTACGCCGTTGGAGATGACTGACCGGGAAGGGCAGATTGTCTGGCAGGCGACGTACAAGGCGTGGGGCTCGCTAGAAAAGCTTGAAGTGAACGAGGTCGAACAGAATCTGCGGTTTCAGGGACAGTATTTCGACGATGAGACGGGGCTGCACTACAACACGTTTCGGTATTACGATCCGGAGGTGGGGCGGTTTGTTACGCAGGATCCGATTGGGTTGGCTGGGAGCTTTAACCTTTATGGCTATGTTCCAAATTCAATAGGTTGGGTTGACCCTTCTGGGTTAAGTCCAGAAGATCTAGTCAGGTATAAGCCGAGGGCTTCGGTGACACCTCAACCGGGAGCTCGAGGTACTGCTATCAGCCGAGCTTGGGGTGAGGAACGGACACTTGTTGAGAGGGGTGGGGGCTCACGAGATTGGACTTCTGCAGAGCGTCAGACCATTTTAGGTACTCGCAATAATGCACAGCTTTCTTCTGTCATGTCCGAGGCTGGTTATACGGGCCACCATATCAATAGTGTAGAAGGTAATGGTGGTCTTGGGTCTGCATGGAAAGGTGATCCAAGGAATATCGTATTTTTACAAAATGCTAACCATCCAAGCGGTATCGATGAACACTTGAACAGTCCGCAAGGGCACCGTGGCAACTATACAAATGCAGGAAAGGGGCGCTTAATTGATCGTGCCAAAAGTGCCGCAAGGTCAGGATCCTGTGGTTGACAATATAAGTTTAGGGGGTAGATATGAACGACATTGATGACGCAATGTTGGAATTGATTAGGGTTCACAATAAATATAGTCTGCCCGGCAGTTTTCAGCGACGTAGTCAAGTTGACGCAAGGTGGCCGTCGAATCTAAGTCGTTCCGTGCAATTAGATTATTTTTTTAATAACTACGAGCCAGTCGATGTCAAGATTGAGACGGGGTTCACGCCAATAAAATTTGTAAATTTGGACTCGCTGGAAAAGGCGCAGATAGGCTATAAGTGGATAAATATTGATACGAATACTAAATTAAACGAAGGCTGGGATCATGCTTTTGTTGTAGTTTTGGATGATTCAGGCGGTGGGAAACCTGTGGTTGCAAAAACCAATATTGAAAACACACCTGTTTTCGCTAGCTATGGTGTGGTTGCTCCTTTTCAAATTTCAGATTCGTTAGCTGATTTTCTTAATGCGCTGGCAAAGCTTATCGAAATTATCTACGGTGAATTTAATGTTTTTGATGTTTCGGATGATGATGGCTTAAGTCCATTGTTTGTTGCGAGGGTGGAAGCAGATATTTCTCCTTTGTTAGGCAATAAAAACTTTCGAGGGTTTTTCGACTACTTTTATGGGTGAGTTTGATTTTTTAGCTTGCTCTGTAGATCAGATGTCACGTTAGTTGGTTTTGCCGACCGTCATCCGCTCTTTTATAACTTCTCGAAAAAATAAAGTGGCTGTCGGCATTGTCTCAGCCACTTTCTCAGCACCTGACGCGGGTCGACGAAATCGGCTACGGCGATCGCGCCGAACGACCACAACGCCACACCGAATTCGAGCGCGACACCATCGGCCGGCTGTTGGCCAAACTCAACGCCGATGCGCGTCAGGATTACACCTACGACGACGGCGATCGCTTGCTGTCCATCGAACGCCTGCCCACCGCTCACGGCAAAAAACTCGGCGTCAGCGAAGAGAAACTCGACTTCACCTACGACCTGCTGGGCCGCCTGATCAAAGAGACCACGCCGCAAGGCGCCTTGTCTTACGACTACGATCCGCTGAGCAACCTGACCACGCTGACCCTGCCCACCGGCCAGCACCTGAATCACCTGTATTACGGCAGCGGCCACCTGCACCAGCTCAACCTCGACGGCCAGCTCATCAGCGACCTGGAACGCGACGACCTGCACCGCGAAGTCCTGCGCACCCAAGGCCAGCTCACCAGCTGCTTCGGCTACGACGCCATGGGTCGCAAAGCCTGGCAGTTCGCCTCGACCCTGCCGGCGGAAAAACTCTCGCAACTGCACAACCCCGGCATCCAGCCCGACCTGCTGGTGGAGCACGCCTACAACCCGATCCACCGCCGTCACCAATACGACCCGGCCGGCGAACTGACCCGCACCCTCGACAAGTTGCGCGGCGAGATCAAGTACGACTACGAAGCCAACGGCCAACGGCCAACTGCACAGCCGCGACACCGGTAAGTTGGTGGACAGTGAAGAGTTCCGCTACGACGCGGCGGCGAACCGGTTGAACTTCAACACCAGCCAGTTCGATCACGTCAAAGACAACCGGCTCAAGCAGTGGCGGGATCAGGAATACACCTACGATGCGTGGGGCAACCTGATTGAAAAGCGCAGTGGCATGAGCAAGCTGCAGACATTCAGTTATGACGGTGAGAATCGGCTGGTTAAGGCTGAGACGTTGGTCAACGGCAAGCTGGAAAGTACCGGCGCTTATCGTTACGACAGCCTGGGGCGTCGCGTGGCCAAGGTGTCAGCGGTCAACGGCGTCACCGAACAGAAGAATTTCCTGTGGCAAGGCTTGCGCATGTTGCGCGAGGAAAGTCCGGGGCAGAGCAGTCTCTACGTTTACGAGCCGGGTAGTTATGCGCCGTTGGCGCGGGTGGATCAGGCCGAGGGCGCGGAACAGAAGCTTTACTACTTCCACACCGACCAGATTGGTACGCCGCTGGAGATGACTGACCGGGAAGGGCAGATCGTCTGGCAGGCGACGTACAAGGCGTGGGGCTCGGTAGAAAAGCTAGAAGTGAATGAGGTCGAGCAGAATCTGCGGTTTCAGGGGCAGTATTTCGACGATGAGACAGGACTGCACTACAACACGTTTCGGTATTACGATCCGGAGGTGGGGCGGTTTGTTACGCAGGATCCGATTGGGTTGGTGGGTGGCGATAACCTATACCAGTATGCTCCAAACTCAATCGGCTGGGCCGACCCTTGGGGCTGGAGTTGTAACCGTCCGGGCGGCTATAAGGCTGGTGATGTTGATGCTCACGGTAACTTGTCACCCGGTGTTAACAGAGCGTCGGGTCACAAGAATATTTCAGAAGATAAACTCGTGCAGTCGCACCACTTTATCCAAGATGAGTGGGCAAAAAGAAACGTTACTGGATACAAGAGAAATGATGCACCTGCTGTTCTTCTGAAAAGTTCCTCGGGAGAGCCTCATGCTGTTGTCTCATCCCTTCAGCGAACTAGGCGTAGGCTTTCTGGATTTGGTGGGACTATAAAGGACGAGTTTGGAACAGCATACAAAGAACTACTTGATGCAGGTGTTAATCCTGATGCAGCTAAAAAAGCTGCAAGCAAGTCATACAAATATTTCGATTCGCTAGGGGCGTTTAAATGACTATAAAATATACAGAAACAAAACACGCCGCATCAGCGAAATCCATAGCTGACATTATCCAAACGCTCGGAGTAGATAGAGACGTCTGGATTGTAAAATTTTGGTCACGCTACGATGGTGCATTGCTTAATGATCAAGTTTTGATGTACTCAACAAATGACATAGTTGAACGCAATCAAACGTATGAAATAGACATCAATTTTCCAGAACAGGTTTTGATAGGCGATGACTCTGGAGGCAGACTTATTTTAATTGATAAAGCTCTTTCAGATGTCTTCTATCTAATTGACTCTGGTGATCCATTCTTAGAGGATGCCGTCATATTTCATTCGATTGACGAGCTGATGGAAAATATTTATGGTGAGGAAACTGATCTGTCGGCTACTTTTAATATAGTGGCTGTTGCGAACGATAAACCAACTCCGCAAGAAGTGCTGGCTATCAAAAAAGGGCTGGGATTAAGTTTTTCAATAACAGATCTGAAGGGGAAGCTTGAGAAGAGAAATGAGATAATTCTATCAGATGTTAAGATTGTTAAATATGAAGCGATGGTGATGGCGTACAATCATCTAATTCGGTTTGACTCATAGTGAGTGCGAATTGATGATTTTATAAGTTGATTGCAGGATGAGAAACTTGTGTTTGGAGCCTGCACTGTTTTTTCATATGTGTGTGCTACTCCATATTGTTCTTTAATAATTCGAATTCGAATTCGAAGTGGCGGTGAGTATTTTTCTGCCACTCTCACCATCCTTGTCGATTAGCCCCACGGCAGTACAGGAAAGCCCGCTACGACGCCAAGGGCAATCTCATCGCCGAAGTCGATGCGTTGGGCAACAAAACCGAATACCTCAACAGCGATGACGGCTTGCCGCACACCGTCATCGACGCCACCCAAAAGTCCAAATACCTGTGGTGGAACACCCTGGCCCAGGTCGAACGCTTCCAGGATTGCTCGGGCAAAAACACCCATTACCGCTTCGACGAGCGCCATCACCTGATCGCCGTCACCGATGCCCTGAACCAGACCACCACCCAGGAACGCAAACCCGACGGTGAAGTGCTGCGCATCCAGCATCCGGACGGCAGCGTCGAGTCGTTTACCTACAACACCCTCGGCCAAGTCCTGACGCACACCGACGGCAAAGGCCAGACCGCGCGCCTGCCGAGCAGCCGCCAGGACGCCAAAGGCCAGCGCATCCGCTATGAATACGACCAGGCCATCCGCCTGACCGCGCTGGTCAACGAAAACAACGCCGCCTACCAGTTTGCCTACGACGCATCCGACCGCTTGGTCGAAGAAAAGCGCATCGACAACCTGACCCGTCGATTCAGCTACAACATCGGCGGGCACCTGACGCGGGTCGACGAAATCGGCTACGGCGAGCGCGCCGAACGACCACAGCGCCACACCGAATTTGAACGCGATTCAATCGGCTGCCAGCCATGGTGCAGGACAGATCAAGACGGGCTCTGGAAATGTCTTTACCAATAGAAAAGCTGCCGCTAGAGCTCACGTAGATACTGCCGTGTGTGACCAGCATGGCCCCGCTCCTCAAATTCTGGCGCAGGGTAGCGACTCTGTTTATATCAATGGTCAGCCCGCAGCGCGGGTCGGCGATAGAACCGTTTGCGACGGCAAGATCAGTGCAGGCTCTGGGAACGTTTTTATTGGCGGCGGGACTGAGACTACGGATGCAATTGATCCAGAAGTTCCTGAGTGGTTAGAACGAGTAGTTCTCATCGTCGGTTTGGCCAGTGCTTTTGTGTTGGCAAGCCCGGTAATCGTAATCGCAGGCCTTGCCGGTGGGATTGCGGGGAACTGGGCTGGTGGTGAACTTTTTGGTCAAGGTTCAGATGGCCAGAAGCTTATGGCGTTTGGTGGTGCGTTGCTTGGGGGCGGACTGGGGGCGAAGGGCGGTAAATGGTTCGATGCGCGGTATGAGATTAAGGTGCAGGGGCTGGGATCGAATCTTGGAAATTTGAAGATTGTTCCGAAAGGTGCGACTAGAGTTGCTAACATTGCCGAATCAGAGGGTGCATTAGGCCGTGCGTCTCGAGCGAAAGCAGAACTACCGGAGGGTAAAGAATATAAGGTAAAAACTGTATCCTCTAATGATAAAAAAACTCTAAGCGGCTGGGGTAACAAGAAGCCGCAAGGGTATGAAAAGGTTTCTGCAGAACAAGTAAAAGCTAAATCCGTAGAAATTGGCCATGAGGTTAAACCTCATCCATATGATAGAGACTATGAAGGCCAGTATTTTTCGTCTCATGCAGAAAAGCAAATGTCTCTAGCGAGCCCGGATCATCCGATAGGAGTATCCAAGCCTATGTGTAATGACTGCCAAGGTTATTTTTCAAAGCTGGCACAGTTTAAAAATGCCGAGCAAACGGTTGCTGATCCAAAAGCCATTCGAATTTTTAAACCTGACGGTACTGTTGAGACAATTTTGAGGTCGGAATGAACGAAAAATCTGAGATTTTGATTAAAGTTCTTTTAGATGAGGTGAGAGGGTCTCTATCTGGTGAGTTAATGTTACCGCTAAGAAAGCTGTTGTGGGAGACAATCACTGAAGGCCAGGTTGAAGAGGAACGACGTTTCACTCTCACCAGGCTTGATGCTCTTTGTGTAGAGCATGGTTCACTTTTTTGGGTTCGAAAGTTTGGGGGGGTTGAAGAAGTAGCTAGTATATTGTCTATGGCTCTTGCTCTGGCAAAAGGAGCACTATCCGAAGAAAGGGCGATGAGTGTGCGGGATGAATTTTATGTGGCGGTAGTTGAGGATCAGGATTATGAACTTGATGAATACCCAGCAATGTTTGTGGGGCATGCAGCTGCCAACACAGTGATCACAGCAGCAAGCAAGTATAATTTTGATCCAGCGGACGGGCGAAGTGATCGCGACCTAGATCCCGCCGCTTTTGAACCTAGTTATTTGGTCGCATCGGCGTTCGCCGGAGGCTTGGCAGAGGATGGTGATGCTGAGTTACGTCGAAAATTTTGGCAGTGGTATCTAATAGATGCAGTTTCGCAAGTATCGTAGCGCGGTATCAGTAATATGGGCTGTTGCAAGGGCCGAATAAGTGGTGTTTTGTACAACCGCCCAAGGTTAGCTACATCTGGAAGTGCCGATTGCGGCCTTGGCTCAAGTTATAAAGTGCTTGGCCAAACGGGTGGGCAGGTTGCTCATCTCCCTGCTAACAGGTTCAGGGCTGCACTGAGTGCGTGCCATGCTGCATGCCGGAGGTCAGTTTGACGCATTGGTTGAGACGCTCGAGTTGCGCTCCCCACCTGACATCGACAAGGAGGAGATCGTCGACGAGGTTCTGCCTTCACGAGCGAAGCCGCGGCGCGCCTGGATGACCCGATTGAGCATTCGAGCGCGTTAAGTGGGCTGTTAACCGGGCTTGCGATTGGCGCTGGTGCAGTGTTGATAGGTATTGCCATTGTCGGCACAGGCGGCCTGGGTGCAGTCGCACTGTGTGCGATGGTCGTCGCAGGAGCTGCGACCGGTGCGGGAATAGGGCAATTGCTCGGTAGCCTCTCATTTGCCAGCCATGGTGCAGGACAGATCAAGACGGGCTCTGGAAATGTCTTTACGACATATCTGCTTTAGTTTCAGAAGCTAAGCGCGGGCTTTTCGCAAATGTGCCTATGCAATATGTGGAGTTTCTAAAGGTTCATGATGGGTTGGTTTCAAGTGGTGTTTTTATATATTCAAGTCGGTCGCACAAATTTCCTGATAGTGATGGGTTTAGTCACTCATTTATTGAACAGAATTTAATGATTCGAGATCTGGGTTTTATGAGTGGGTTTCTCGTTTTTGGTGAAAGCGATCAAGATGAGTATCTCTTGGATATTGTGAAAAATAAATACCAGGTTAGAGATAGGCAGGCAATCGATAATATATTTGAGGAGTTTGATACATTTGATGGTTTGCTGGGGTTTATGGTGGACGTGATCAACGCCCGACTGTGAACTTTTTGTGCAGTAAGTATCTAATGGACAGGGCGCTGTAATAAGCGCTGATCCTTCACCTACCACGCTTTAAACTGATGAATATTCCGGATATTTAATGAAAATCCCACCAAGTTCTCATCGCAAGGCGGTAGCTAATCACACCTTGAAAATGTTTCAGGGCACACCAGTTGTTCATGCCTATTATGATGATGCAAAAGTTCGTTCTTTTTCAATTTTGACAACGAATAATTCTATTGAAGACGGAATTAAATCGATAGGAACTATTGGACTGTCGGAAATACCTTTGGTTGGCGAGGATGGTAAAGAGTTTATTACTCGTGTTGAGCTTTGCTCGGCGGTGCCTATTAGCGAAGAGTTATGGGATAATATTATAGCGTCAGCTGCTTTTTATATTGAGCAAAGACGCCTATCTGTATCACCTGGTGATATTTTAGAAAATATTGTTGAGGATTATTATCCAAATACAAAAATGCCGCATCTGTACTTTTCGATCCCTTTTTTGTGGAATGACGGGCATTTTGAAGAACTTTTGGTTTCTGATTTAAGAGTGAATTGGCTGCAATGTTTTGCGATTCACGAGTCAGAAAAAAAATTCGTTCAAACTCATGGGGTTGAAGCATTTGAAGATCTGTTATCTGACCAAGAAATCGACATATTTGATAGCGAGCGAGCGGCGGCTTTATTGAATTAGGTAAAATTTTTATGAGTATATTGGTGATGTGGCCTTCGAAGCACTAGTGCAATATTGCTATGACGATAGTGGGGCCAGCCACAGCAACGCTCTGGGTCTGACGTGTAATTACCGTTGGGAAACCATCGGTGAGCAGCCCCGCGTGGTGGAACACTGGACCAGCGATGGCGAACATTTCCATTTCCGCTACGACGTGAAGGCCCGCACCACTTGGGTCACCGATGTGCTCGGGCGCGAAGCTGAAATTCACTACAACGACGATCATCGCGTCATCGCCAGTCGCGACTTCGGTGGCGAGCACTACGTCATCGACATCGACGACAACGGCAACATGACCGGTCTGACGCTGCCAGACGGCAATACGGTCAAGCTCAAGTACGACGACTACGCGCGACTGGTCGAAGAAACCGATCCGCTCGGACGCAAGATCAAGTACCAGTATCACCACCTGACCACGCTGGTCACACAGGTCGATTATCCCGACGGCAGCACCTGGAAAGCCCGCTACGACGCCAAAGGCAACCTCATCGCCGAAGTCGATGCATTGGGCAACAAAACCGAATACCTCAACAGCGATGACGGCTTGCCGCACACCGTTATCGACGCCACCCAAAAGTCCAAATACCTGTGGTGGAACACCCTGGCCCAGGTCGAGCGCTTCCAGGATTGCTCGGGCAAAAACACCCATTACCGTTTCGACGAACGCCATCACCTGATCGCCGTCACCGATGCCCTGAACCAGACCACCACCCTGGAACGCAAACCCGACGGCGAAGTGCTGCGCATCCAGCATCCGGACGGCAGCGCCGAGTCGTTTACCTACAACGCCCTCGGCCAGGTCCTGACGCACACCGACGGCAAAGGCCAGACCACGCGCCTGCTGCGCACCGCTCGCGGCCTGCCGAGCAGCCGCCAGGACGCCAAAGGCCAGCGCATCCGCTACGAATATGACCAGGCCATCCGCCTGACCGCGCTGGTCAATGAAAACAACGCGGCGTACCAGTTTGCCTACGACGCATCCGACCGCTTGGTCGAAGAAAAACGCATCGACAACCTGACCCGTCGATTCAGCTACAACCTCGGCGGGCACCTAACGCGGGTCGACGAAATCGGCTACGGCGAACGCGCCGAACGACCCCAGCGCCACACCGAATTCGAGCGCGATCCCATCGGCCGATTGCTGGCCAAACTCAACGCCGATGCGCGTCAGGATTACACCTACGACGACGGCGATCGCTTGCTGTCCATCGAGCGCCTGCCCACCGCCCACGGCAAAAAACTCGGCGTCAGTGAAGAGAAGCTCGATTTCACCTACGACCTGCTAAGCCGCCTGATCAAAGAGACCACGCCGCAAGGCGCCTTGTCCTACGACTACGATCCGTTGAGCAACCTGACCCTGCCCATCGGCCAGCACCTGAATCACCTGTATTACGGCAGCGGCCACCTGCACCAACTCAACCTCGACGGCCAGCTCATCAGCGACCTGGAACGTGACGACCTGCACCGCGAAGTCCTGCGCACCTAGGGCGGATGGTACAGAGGTTGACATTTATTCGCGTGCTTAGGTCGCCCAGATACGTAAGTAGTTGCTGTGATTAGCTATTTTTTTGCGGGGAAGCGAAATTGTGTCACCATTAAGAATGATGACTTAAATTACACAATGTTTGAGTGGGAAAAAACTAATGATTGTTAATCATATAGTAACGCCGAGTTGGTAGAGGTATTTAATAATGAATCGGAAAATTGAACATAAAATAGCAGCGTTACGAGACCAACTAGATGAAGCTGACATGTTTCTTGGCGGCCCGGCTCGAGAAGAGGATACATTGGCTCTCGTTTCGGAGGCGAAACGTGGGCTTCTCACAAATGTACCTGAGCAGTATGTGGAGTTTCTAAAGCTACACGATGGGTTGGTTTCAAGTGGTGTTTTTATATATTCAAGTCGGCCGCATAAATTTCCTGATTGCGATGGGTATAGTCCATCATTTATAGAACAAAACTTAATGGCTCGAGACCTTTGCTTTATGAGTGCGTTCGTCATTTTTGGTGAAAGCGATCAGGATGAATATCTTTTTGATGTTGTAGAAAATAAATATCAAGTTAGAGATAAACAGGCAATCGATAACGTATTCGAGGAGTTTGAAACCTTTGATGGTTTACTTGAATTTATGGTGGGTGTGATTAGCTCGCGGCTATGATTTATTGTGCGTTAAACTATAGAAAACTAAATGGGGCGCCGATAATTCTATTGGCAAAATACGCGCTAGTATTGCTTTCGTTCCATCGAAGGGAAGTTAAGGGGTTTGTGATGTTTTACTATATCGAACCCGAAGTAGCGGGTTGCTTTGGTGTGGGTACGGTTCTGGATGCAGCGCTCCATCCACCGACAGTGGTTAAGTTGGAGTATCAGTTTGACGGTTGGTTGGGAGATGAGGTGCTGGAAGTATTTCCCTGCTTTGTTGTAACGGAGGCGGTGGCAACTGAAATTACCAAGCTAAGGCTTACAGGTTTTTCTTTGGACTTTGTAACGGTTTACAAATCTGAGATTTTTAATGAATTGAAGCCCACGATAGTTTTGCCAAAGTTCTTTTGGTTAAAAGTTGAGGGAGAGGCTGGTGTGTCTGATTTTGGTATTGCGGATGATTATAGACTGGTAGTTTCTGACAAAGCTAAAAACACATTGAGTAAGTATCAGTTGCGGAATGCCGATTTTGAGAATTACGTTGGATAGGTCGACTATTTAATTTATTGATACCTCTGTTAACCAATTTGACAGCTATGAGTATTGTTCGCCGGTACCAATACCCTACGACCGCTTAATCAGCCTTGAGTCATGTTTTCATACATTTCCACCGCCTTACACGAAGAGGTGACGCTGGCAATGCCCATATGGATGTCAGGCAACTCACCTGACTAATGCCGTTAGTCGCGGTTTCGCCTGACTCAGCTGCGACACGGGGCGTTGCGGGCTACCGAGAAATGATCCCGTGATCGATCGCGTATTTGACCAGCGCTGCCGGTTTGTCAATGTTGAGTTTGCGGCGGATGCTCAGGCGATGGGTTTCGACCGTGCGGACGCTGATGTCCAGCTCCCGGGCCATTTCCTTGTTGTTGAGCCCCTGGGCCATTTTGTACAGCACCTGGCTTTCGCGCGGTGTCAGTTCGTTGTCGGTGCTTTTATCAGCGATGAGCCTCTGGGCAATTTCGGCGCTGTAAAACGTGCCGCCACTGGCGATGGCTTCGATGGCCGCAATGATTTCCCGCGACGGTGAGTTCTTCAGGACGTAGCCGCTCGCACCCGCGCGCACGGACTCACTGACGTATTCATTGTTGTCGTACATGCTCAGCATCAGCACCTTGAGCGACGGGTATTGGCTGCGTAGCACGCGGGTCAGTTCCAGGCCGTTCATGTCTTTGAGGCTGATGTCGACCAGCAGCAGATCCGGTTTGCAGCGCCCGACCATCTCGATCGCGTCCGCGCCGTTCTCGGCTTCGCCCACCACTTCCAGGGGCGCCATGACCGCGAGCAAGGCTTTGATGCCGTCGCGGACCAGGGAGTGATCGTCGACCAGGGCAACGCGGATCGGGTAGGGCAGGTTCATCGCAGGCATTCACTCTTGTTGTCAGGGGGCACGTCAGCGTTTTGTGCCGGGCATTTTCATCGGCAGCCAAACGTCCAGCTCACTTCTACCCGGCATCGAAATCAGGTCGAAGCGGCCACCAAAATGCTCGACCCGTTCACGGATATTACGCAGGCCGATGCCCGCGTGACGACGCTCGACCTGGGCAACGTTGAAACCAACGCCGTCGTCGACCACCGTCAATCGCACGGATTCTTCGCACCCGTGCAGGGTAATGGAAACGTTTTTTGCCTGTGCGTGGCGTTCAATGTTGGTCAGGCCTTCTTGCACGATGCGAAACAGCGAGACGGCGGCGCCATCGACCAGATCACAGGCGAATTCGTTGTCGTCGTAGGTCACCACCAGCCCGCTGCGTTGCTCGAATTCGGCGGCGAGTTGACCGATGGCGGCTGGCAGGCCGAGGGTGTCGAGCAGCGACGAGCGTAAGTCGTGGGAGAGGCTGCGAACTTCGCCAATCGCATCGCCCAGGCGCCCGGTGGCCTCTTTTAGAATGTTCAAACCCTTGTCTTGTCCACTCTCCAGCACCAGGCTCGCCAGTTCGAACTGAAATTTGATCGAGACCAGTACCTGGCTGATGCCGTCGTGCAGTTCGCGGGAAACCCGTGATCGCTCTTCCTCTTGCAAGCTGACGATACGCTGGGTCAAACGCTGAAGTTTTTTGTCGGCCAAGCGATGTTCGCTGACGTTCAGTGTCATGCCGCTGGCGAAGACGAACAGCACCGCCACCAGGGCGACGACGGCAATCGCCATCATGGTTTTGCGGATGCCCTGCGCGACCTCGGCCCGCGCTTGCTGCGTGGCGCGCTCGACGTCTTCAAGGTAGATGCCGGTCCCGAGCATCCAGCCCCAGCGATCCAGCATCACCACATAGGCGAGCTTGTCGGTGACCTGGCCGGAAGAGGGTTTGTTCCAGGCGTAGCGTTGAAAACCTTCGCCGGATTGCGCACTTTTCAGCAGCGCCTGGATCACGGGCAGGCCGTGCGGGTCTTTCATGTCCCACAGGTATTGGCCCACCAGATCCGACTGCCGCGCGTGCATCAGGCTGCGGCCCTCGCGGTCGTAGACGAAGAAGTAGCCGTTGATGCCAAAGCTGAGCTTGCGCAATTCTTCCAGCACTTGTTGCTGGGCCTGCGCGTCACCGTGGCCGTCGTCGTACAGCGGGGCGATCAGGCTTTGCGCCATTTCGACGTAGTTTTTCAGTTCGGCGCGCTTGCTCGCCAGAATGCTGTCTTCGATCAGCTGCGCCTGTTGATCACCCAATTGGCGGTTCAGGGAAATCACCAGCGCGCAGATGACGGCGATCGCCAACACCAGCGGCAGAATCCCGAGCGCGACGATTTTGTGTTTGAGCTGCATCGGTGCTCCTGACCGGACCGAGGGAAGGCGGGGCCCGGCATCATATGCCAAAGATACGCCCGCCCTGTAGCGCTGCTGGACGGAATGACCGGTGGCCAGGATGTCCGTCACTTGAAACGCAATCGTTGTGGGAGCGGGCCTGCTCGCGAAGGCGGTAGATCAGTCAACATCCCTGCCAACTGATCCACCGCTATCGCGAGCAGGCTCGCTCCCACATTTGTATCGCTGTCCTGCAGGGGATTTTGTGTCCACCACCGATCCTCTGTGGGAGCGAGCCTGCTCGCGATGGCGGCCGACCAGTCACTATCCCTGCCAGCTGATCCACCGCTATCGCGAGCAGGCTCGCTCCCACATTTGTATCGCTGTCCTGCAGGGGATTTTGTGTCCACCACCGATCCCCTGTGGGAGCGAGCCTGCTCGCGATGGCGGCCGACCAGTCACTATCCCTGCCAACTGATCCACCGCTATCGCGAGCAGGCTCGCTCCCACAGGGGATTGGGTTTATCTACGTAGAACTACGTAGACGCTGTGTACGTAGTAACGCGGATTTATTTGTAGACGGCATGCGGGGATATTGGGCCAGCTCCGCACAGCGGACACAATTATAAAAATTACCGCCGCAGTCCACTGGCTGTCGGCAGGAGACACGCTATGCCCCGTCTGGCTAAACACCTCGCCTGGTTTGCCGTGGCTGTCCTTGGAGCGTTTGCGCTAAGTGTCGTGGCCCTGCGCCGCGGCGAAGCGATCAACGCCCTCTGGATCGTAGTCGCAGCCGTCGCTATCTACCTCGTCGCCTATCGCTATTACAGCCTGTTCATCGCCACCAAGGTGATGCAACTGGACCCCAATCGCGCGACGCCCGCCGTACTCAACAATGATGGTCTGGACTACGTGCCGACCAACAAACATGTCCTCTTCGGTCACCACTTCGCAGCCATCGCTGGCGCGGGGCCGCTGGTCGGTCCGGTCCTGGCCGCGCAGATGGGCTATCTGCCCGGTACGCTGTGGCTGATCGCCGGCGTAGTGCTGGCCGGTGCGGTTCAGGATTTTATGGTTCTGTTCATGTCCACCCGCCGCAACGGCCGCTCCCTGGGTGACATGGTCCGTGAAGAAATGGGCCGCATCCCCGGGACCATCGCGCTGTTTGGCTGCTTCCTGATCATGATCATTATCCTCGCGGTGCTGGCGCTGATCGTGGTCAAGGCCCTGGCCGAGAGCCCGTGGGGCATTTTCACCGTGATGGCGACCATCCCGATCGCGATGTTCATGGGCATTTACATGCGCTACATCCGCCCGGGCCGCATTGGTGAAATCTCCGTGGTCGGCGTGCTGTTGCTGCTGGGTTCGATCTGGCTGGGCGGGCAGATTGCCGCTGATCCGGTCTGGGCCAAAGCCTTTACCTTTACCGGGATCCAGATCACCTGGATGCTGATCGGCTACGGTTTCGTGGCTGCAGTGCTGCCGGTGTGGCTGATTCTGGCACCACGCGACTACCTGTCGACTTTCCTCAAAATCGGCACCATCGTCGCCTTGGCGATCGGCATTTTGATCACCATGCCCGAGCTGAAAATGCCGGCATTGACCCAGTTCATCGACGGCACCGGGCCGGTGTGGAAGGGCGGGATGTTCCCGTTCCTGTTCATCACCATTGCCTGTGGCGCGGTCTCCGGTTTCCACGCGCTGATCGCCTCCGGCACCACGCCTAAATTGCTGGCCAGCGAAGGGCATGCCCGTTACATCGGTTACGGCGGCATGCTGATGGAATCGTTCGTCGCCATCATGGCCATGGTCGCGGCGTCGGTGATTGATCCGGGCGTGTACTTCGCCATGAACAGCCCGGCCGCCATTGTCGGCGCCGACGCTGTTTCGGTTGCGCAAACCGTCAGCAGCTGGGGCTTTGCAATCACCCCGGAAGCCCTGCAAGCGGTGGCCAAGGACATCGGTGAAACCACTATCCTGGCCCGTGCCGGTGGCGCACCGACCCTGGCGGTCGGTATCGCGCAGATCCTGCACCACGTCCTGCCGGGTGAAAACACCATGGCGTTCTGGTACCACTTCGCGATCCTGTTTGAAGCATTGTTCATTTTGACCGCCGTTGACGCCGGTACGCGTGCCGGGCGTTTCATGCTGCAGGACTTGCTCGGTTCCTTCGTGCCGGCCCTGAAGCGTACTGATTCCTGGACCGCCAACCTGATCGCGACCGCCGGTTGCGTAGCGATGTGGGGTTACTTGCTGTACCAAGGCGTGATCGATCCACTGGGCGGCATCAACACTTTGTGGCCGCTGTTCGGTATCTCCAACCAGATGCTGGCCGGTATCGCGCTGATGTTGGCGACTGTCGTACTGATCAAAATGAAACGCCAGCGCTACGTTTGGGTGACCATGCTGCCAGCGGTATGGCTGCTGATCTGCACCGTGACCGCCGGCTTCATCAAGCTGTTCGACGCCAACCCGGCGATCGGTTTCCTGGCCCTGGCCAGGAAATACAGCGATGCCCTGGCCAACGGTCAGGTGCTGGCCCCGGCCAAAAGCATCGAGCAGATGCAGCACGTGATCTACAACGCGTACACCAACGCGACCCTGACGGCGCTGTTCCTGTTCGTGGTCTTCAGCATCCTGTTCTTTGCCCTCAAGGTCGGTATCGCCGCTTGGGGCACCAAGGAACGTACGGATAAAGAAGCGCCATTCCAGGCCATTCCGGACGCTTGATCGAGGATTGCAACCATGTTCAATGACCTGAGTCGCCTCGGTAAATACCTCGGTCAGGCCGCGCGCCTGATGGTCGGCATGCCCGACTACGACAATTACGTCGAGCATATGCAAACCAAACACCCGGACAAACCGGTGATGGACTACGAGATGTTCTTCCGGGAACGGCAGGAAGCCCGCTACGGAAGCAAGGCCGGGCCGAAGTGCTGTTGAAACCTGATACTTTAGGCGGATGCAGACGGCGGGTTAACGCTGCTGATGCAGTCTCAGCGATGGCAGATGCCTGCGGTTGAAGTGATTACTGCGTAGCCCGACACACCGCTTTCGCGAGCAAGCCCGCTCCCACATTTAATCGACTGTGAACACAGTATTTGTGTACGACGCAGATCAAATGTGGGAGCGGGCTTGCTCGCGAAGGGCGCGACGCGGTGTTACGGCGTAACGATATTGAACTGCGGACTGAAGCTATCCAGGCTGCCCATCAGTTGCGCAAGCTTTTTCCCGTCCCCTTGCAGTTTGATCAAGCCCTGCTGCATCGCTGTCGGGAAATCCAGTTGCTTGAGGCTGATCTGCTCCAGCGTCGCGTTGCTCAGACTCACGCTGGCATCCGCCGCCGGGTTGAGCCCCGAGCGGTGTGTCAGCACGCCATTGCGCAAAGTCAGGTTGAAATCCTGGTGCTGATCCTCGAACGTCCAGTTCAGCGTCAGGTCATGGCCGGCGGCTTTGTCGCTGTCGAGCCGAATCGCCAGGAAGTCGAAGAACATGTCCGGCGTCATCGCCCGCACCATGTCCACCGACACCGTACTGCCGGCATGTTGCGGCACGCCATTACGCAGTTCCATCGCCCCGGTCAGGTACATATTGCGCCAGGTGGCGTTCTCGCTTTGATAGCCCAACTGCTCCAGCGCTTCGGCCTGAGCCGTGCGACCCGGTCCGTTTTCCGGCTCGGCAAACAGCAACTGATTGCCCAACCCCGCGTCCACCTGACCTTTTTCGCCTCGGGGCAACAGGCTGCCGAACTGGTATTGCGCGCGGCGACTCATGGCATTGCCGGCGAACACGTTTTCGCTCATCACGTGCTCCATGAACCCGGACGGCGCAAACACCTTGACCTTGCCATCCTTGACGTCGGCCTCGTCGATCTCACCGCGTACACCGCCGAAATGGTCGACGTGGGTGTGGCTGTAGATCACCGCCACCACCGGTTTTTGCGGACGGTTCCGGTAGTACAGGTCCAGCGCTGCCTTGGCGGTTTCGGCCATGGTCAGCGGGTCGATGATGATCAGTCGGGTAGGGCGCCAGTCGGGTGGTTCTGCAATCGTCAGCGGACAAAAACCATTCAGGGCCGCTATCCTTGCCCCACGCTCATCGAACAGGTTTTCCCATGCTTGAAGTCCACGGCGTCTTCAAAAGCTATGCCACTGCGCAAGGTCCGCTGCCGGTGTTGCAAGGCGTCGACCTGACGTTGAAACCCGGCGGCAGCCTGGCGCTGATGGGCGAGTCGGGCAGTGGCAAAAGCACCTTGCTGCACCTGATCGCGGGGCTGGACAAGGTCGATCGCGGCAGCATCCGCAGTGGCGAACATCGCCTGGAGCAGATGAACGAAAGGCAACTGGCGAACTGGCGGCGGACTGAAATCGGCCTGGTGTTCCAGCAGTTCAACCTGATCGGCAGCTTACGCGTTGAGGACAACCTGGCGTTTCAAGCGCGACTGGCGGGGCGCCACGATCCGCGCTGGCAAGCGCATCTGGTACGGCGTCTGGGGCTGGGTGATTTGCTGCGGCGGTATCCGGAGCAGCTGTCCGGCGGCCAGCAACAACGGGTCGCACTGGGACGTGCCCTGGCGTCGCAGCCAAAATTGCTGTTGGCCGACGAGCCCACCGGCAGCCTCGACGAAATCACCAGCGATGAGGTGCTGAAGTTGTTGCTGGAATTGCTCGACGACAGCCCCACCACGCTGCTGATGGTCACCCACAGCCCACGAGTCGCGGCGCGACTGGCGGAAAAAGTGGTGCTCCACGGTGGCCGGCTGGCTGGCGCGGACGAGCGCTGACGTGCGCGTCTTTGGCGAAACATTGCGGGCGCTGCTCAGTCATTGGCGGCAACACCCGGTGCAGTTTTTCAGCGTGCTGACCGGGCTCTGGCTCGCCACCAGCCTGCTGACCGGCGTGCAGGCACTGAACAGCCAGGCGCGGGAAAGCTACGCCCGGGCCAGTCAGTTGATCGGCGGCGAACCCCAGGCCAGCCTCAGTGCGCCCAATGGCGCGACCTTTTCCCAGGCCTTGTTTGTCGACCTGCGCCGCGCCGGCTGGCCGGTGTCGCCGGTGCTGCAAGGGCGGGTGACGCTCAAGGGCCATGAAGACCAGCGCCTGCAACTGATGGGCATCGAGCCGGTGTCGCTGCCGACCGGTTCCGCAGTGGCGGGGCGGGCATTGGCGATCGAGCAGATTGTCGAGTTTTTCAGCCCGCCGGGCAGTACCTGGATTTCGCCGCAAACCTTGCAGGCATTGAGTCTGCGCGAAGGTGAAACGCCTTTGAGTTTGAGCGGTGTGGCATTGCCGCCATTGCGTGTTCAAACCGATATGGCGCCCGGTGTGTTGCTGGTGGATATTGGTTTCGCCCAGCAGATTCTGGGCCTGCCGGAGCAACTGTCGCGCCTGCTGTTGCCCAAGGATTTCACCGCGCCGTTGCCCGATCAGTTCAAGGGCCTGCTCCAGCTCAAGAGCAGCGGCGAAGAGAACAACCTGTCGCGCCTGACCGAGAGCTTTCACCTCAACCTCGATGCCTTGGGTTTTCTGTCATTCGTGGTCGGCCTGTTCATCGTCCACGCGGCAATCGGCCTGGCCCTCGAACAGCGCCGGGGTTTACTCAGAACCCTGCGTGCCTGCGGGGTCAGTGCGCGGATGCTGATCGGTTGCCTCGCCGTCGAACTGGGCGGGCTGGCCCTGATCGGCGGATTCGCCGGGGTCGTCAGCGGCTACCTGTTGGCCAGCGTGCTGTTGCCGGATGTCGCCGCCAGCCTGCGCGGGTTGTACGGCGCCGAAGTGGCGGGGCAGTTGAACCTGAGTCCCGGGTGGTGGCTCAGCGGTATCGGCCTGAGTGTGCTCGGCGCTTTGCTGGCCGGTGCCAACAGTCTGTTGCGCGCCGCGCGTTTGCCGTTGCTGGCCCTGGCCGATCCGCAAGCCTGGCATCAGGCCCATGCGCGCTGGTTGCGGCGTCAGGGTTGGGTCGCGGCGATTGCCGCCGTGATTGCGTTGCTGGCGTTGAGTGGGGGCGACAGCCTGGTCGCCGGTTTTGTACTGATGGCGGCGCTGTTGCTCAGCGCCGCGCTGGCGCTGCCTGTGGTATTGAACACCGTGCTGAACCTGGTGCTGCATCGCAGTCGTTCGGTACTCGGCCAATGGTTTCTCGCCGATTGCCGGCAGCAATTACCGGCGTTGAGCCTGGCGTTGATGGCACTGCTGTTGGCCCTGGCGGCGAACATCGGTGCCGGCAGCATGACCGCCGGTTTTCGCCAGACGTTCAGCGACTGGCTCGAACAACGCCTGACCGCCGAGCTCTACCTCACGCCACAAAATCCAGCCCAATCACGGGAGCTTTACGCCTGGCTCAAACAGCAGCCGTCACTCACGGCGGTGCTGCCCAACTGGCAAGTATCTATTCAGTTGCAGGGTTGGCCGACCGAGGTGTTTGGGGTGATCGATCACCCGACCTATCGCCAGCATTGGCCGCTGCTGGAGAGCGTGGGCGACAATCCCTGGGACCGGCTGGCCAAGGACGATGCGCTGATGCTCAGCGAACAACTGGCCCGCCGGCTGAAAGTGCGCCTCGGCGACCACCTGACGATTCCCACGCCGAGCGGGCCGTGGTCGCCGCGGATCGTCGGGATCTATGCCGACTACGGCAATCCCAAGGGCCACGTGCTGGTCAACGTCAACCACCTGTTGCGCGGCTGGCCGCAGCTGACGCCGAACCGCTTCAACCTGCGCATCGACCCGGCCTCGATCCCCGGGTTCGTGACAATCTTGCAATCACGCTTTGCCCTGGAAGACAGCCGCATCGTCGATCAGGCCCGGCTCAAGGGCTGGTCCACCCAAGTGTTTGAGCGGACCTTCGCCGCGACCGCTGCGTTGAACAGCCTGACCCTCGCCGTCGCCGGTGTCGCGTTGTTCATCAGCCTGTTGACCCAGAGCCAGAGCCGTCTCGGACAACTGGCGCCCTTGTGGGCATTGGGCGTGACGCGCCGGCAGTTGATGCTGCTCAACCTCGGGCAAACCTGGTTGTTGGCGGTGCTGACGCTGGTGCTGGCGTTGCCATTGGGCATCGCGCTGGCGTGGTGCCTGGACACGGTAATCAATGTCCAGGCCTTCGGCTGGCGCCTGCCGTTGCGGGTGTTTCCATTGCAGTTGTTGCAACTGATGGGGCTGGCGTTGCTTGCGACATTGCTGGCGTCGGCGTGGCCACTGTACTCGCTGTATCGCACGCAACCTGCCGATCTGCTGAGGACGTTTGCTCATGAGGATTAAGATCGGAGTGTTGCTGTTGGCCTTGTTGTGCGGCTGCGATAACTCGGCACCTGACGAAAAAGGCTTCGCCGGCCTCGGCAATCAGGCCGCTGCGTTTACGCCGGTAGTGCCCGGTCGGGTGTTCAGCTTTCCGGAGGATCATGGGCCTCACGACGGTTTTCGCATCGAGTGGTGGTACGTCACCGCCAACCTCAAGGACGATCAGGGACGCGAGTTTGGCGTGCAATGGACGTTGTTTCGCAGCGCCTTGAAAGCGCTTCCCGAGGTGGCAGGTTGGGGGAATCAAACAATCTGGCTGGGGCACGCGGCCGTGACGTCGGCGACGGTGCATCACGCCGCTGAGCGCTATGCCCGTGGCGGCGTCGGCCAGGCCGGGGTGAGTCTGGCGCCGTTCAAGGCGTGGATCGACGATTGGCATTTCAGCAGTCAGGGGCCTGACACGGATCCTCTGGCCGACGTGCAACTCAGCGCCCGCGACAAGGGCTTCAGCTATCAATTGCGCCTGACCTCGACACGTCCGCTGGTGCTTCAGGGCGACAAGGGCTTCAGCCAGAAATCCGAACAGGGCCAGGCGTCGTATTACTACAGTCAGCCGTTTTTCCAGGCCAGCGGCCAACTCGAAATCGATGGCAAGGTTTATCAGGTCAGCGGCCCGGCCTGGCTCGACCGCGAGTGGAGCAGCCAGCCGCTGACTGCCAATCAGTCAGGCTGGGACTGGTTTTCCCTGCACCTGGACAGTGGCGAACAGGTGATGCTTTACCGCATGCGACAAAAGGACGGCGCGCCGTACCTGACCGGTACGTGGATCGACGCCCAGGGCCAGACGCAATTACTGCACGCCGCCGACATCAGCCTCACCCCGCAAGACACCGCCAACGTTGCTGGCCGTTCGATGCCCATTCGCTGGGCGATCAAAATCCCCGAAAAGCACCTCGACATCCACATCATGGCCCTCAATCCCAAGGCGTGGATGGATTTGCGCATTCCCTATTGGGAAGGCCCGGTGCAATTGAGCGGCAGCCACGGCGGGCAGGGGTATCTGGAAATGACCGGGTATTGAATCGGAACTCTCGGCGAAGCGGCGCCCTCCTAAGTTAACCTCCCCCGTTTTCAGGAGCCCGCCATGAGCGAAGACCTCAAACCGCCCGACCTTGATGCGTGGCAACGCCTGTTCGAAGACAAGGCCTACTGGCAGCAATCCCCCGACGCCCATTACAGCGAACTGCTGCGCGTGGCCGACGATCTGCTGGGGCAGGGCGCCATCGACCTCGAACAGTGGCAAGCCCTGAAGACCAAAGCGGAGCAATCCCACAAGGACTCGCCTGCCGTAAATGTCGCCCACGAGGTTGACGATCCCGAAGCCTGAGGAGAACCCGGATGAAACCCATACCCGACACGGAACACCCAGACGAACCGCGTCCTCCCGGAGAAGTCGAGCGCGACAACGACGCCCTGCGTCCCACCGACCCGACCCGACGCAAGGACAGCGGCAAGGGCACTGACAGCGGCGAATCCACCGCGCAAGAAACCGCGAACACTCCCTGATCAGCGTGCTTGAGGGGCCGGAAGGTAAACAGGTTCACGTACAACTGACAGATAAGGCCCAAGACCTGGGTAACCTGAAAGTTGGCGATAAGGTCAACGTTGAGGTCATCCACTCGGTGACAGCGTACCTCGATACCCCGGCAGTGAAGCCTTCCGTCAGGTCCCTAGTTTCAGCTCTCTCAATTTCGCCTGAACTTCAGGCTTTTCGACGTTGACGACTTTGGACTGGCCGGCCGGGTTTTCGAAGGCTACCTGGTTTTTCTACAGGTCGATGCGGGTAATTTTCAGCTGCGTTGTGGTGACCTATACCGACATATTGAAAGTGACCAGTCAGCATGAAAGCTGATCATTAGTTCTACATATTTATTGTTCTTGTACAGTTTCTTGCATAAGAGCAATCAGTTTTGATGGTCGAACCGGTGCGTTTAAAAAGTTTGTCAAAGTTATATTTCGACTGACATTTTGTTAAATAGGGTATCGATAAATTTCATGTTCGTACTACGGACATATCTGCCAACTTCTATTAAAATACTCCCCGTTCGCCCAGTGTCAGGGCTCTTTACCGGTGCATGGATTGCCAGGCCATTACACTGGGCGAACACCTCCTCTGAAGCGCAGTGTTTAAAAGTTCAGACATAGAGATGGGCGACCGTAGAAGTCGCCCATTTTTTATTTGTCTGGATTAAACCTGCTAGCAGAGAGGACTTTCTTTATGGCGGAAGGAACTGCAAGACTTTTTGTGCATCAAGGCGATATTCCACTCCCTCAGTTTGGAGGGAGGTAACAACATCGATCAGCAGGGCTGGCCGAATCTTGGAACGGCTGGCCAGAGTTAACTCGCGGTTGGAGAGCGCCAGTCATCAGCCCCCATAGAGCGGGATATCTGGTGTTCCCAAGTGATTGCCCGGTAGCTGAAATGCACATCTTGTAAATGTGTGAAGTGCGAATTCGCCGGATCCTGGCAGTTGTGCATGTAGTCCTTGATGTGGACGATGACCGCGTCCAGAAGCGTGGTGGTGTAATAGAGTTCCTGGGCGCCGAGAGTCGAAGTGCGGTACCACTGAATTTCGACTATTTCCATGACCTCGCCTTTGCACAGTGCTTCCAATAGCAGTGGGGACGCCTTGTCGAATACCTTGGTAATGACGAGTGGTTTGTGAACGCGCTGACCGGTCGGTTGGCCCGACTGAGGGTCGCGCGGGATGGTCACCTCGTGGCTGAAACCCTGAACCATGACCTTGTCTTGGTGATCTTCCTGATAGATGTTGCCAACCGATTCAGCAGTGAATGCCTGATCAGTGAGCGAAACACCTTTCTTGTTAATGATGACCATATACGCTGGTGTAGCCATGAATGCTCTTCCTTGCTCAATCAGTGAGGGCCCCGGGGCCGGTATCGCCCGGTGGGTATCTGACTGTTATCAAGGCTCGTGCCAGAAGCCATTAAATCTATATAAATCAATGCGTTGAAGTATTTTCCTTGTTGTTGGACAGTTTTTTCACCGCCATTACCGCGAAATATGCGCAAGAACTTGCGCAGCCTCCGCAACTTCTTGCGCACCTGTCTGAAGCGCCTCATAACCCGAGTGTCCAGCAGCGAAACACAGCCTTTCGCAGATCCGCCCCAGCAAATTCTTGCGCATCAAGGCAATTAGCCGTCACACCGAGTGACCAATCGTCTCAATGACCGAAAACCCGTCGCAGAACGACTATGTTGTCAGGTGCAACGAACAGAGCGGCACGGCGGTCAAAGTTAGCCGAGACGACCCGACACTCCCGAACTCAAGGAGCCCGACATGAAAATTCTGATGGTTCTAACCTCCCACGATCAATTGGGTGACACCGGCAAGAAAACCGGCTTCTGGCTGGAAGAATTCGCTGCACCGTATTACGTCTTCAAGGACGCCGGCGCTCAGCTGACACTAGTTTCACCCAAGGGCGGCCAGCCACCGCTGGACCCGAAAAGCGACGAGCCGGACTTTCAAACAGCCGCCACCGAGCGATTCCGCAAAGACTCTGCTGCGCAGTCCGCATTGGCCTCTACCGCCCTGTTGAGCAGTGTGAGGGCCGAAGATTACGACGCGGTTTTCTATCCGGGTGGCCACGGCCCGCTGTGGGATCTGACCGAAGACAAAAATTCGATTGCGCTGATCGAGGCACTCTTCAAGGCCGGCAAACCGGTCGCGGCGGTATGTCACGCGCCGGGTGTGTTGCGTCACGTCAAGGCAGCGGACGGCCAGCCGTTGGTCAAAGGCAAGCGTGTGACGGGGTTTACGAACACCGAGGAAGAAGCGGTGCAACTGACGAAGGTCGTGCCGTTTCTGGTGGAGGACATGCTCAAGGAGAAGGGCGGGATTTATTCCAAGGGCGAGGATTGGGCGAGTTATACGGTGGCTGATGGTCTGCTGCTGACAGGGCAGAATCCGGCGTCTTCGGAGGCCACCGCCAAAGCCCTTTTGGCGAAACTCGGCTAAACACCGAACCCCGTAGAAGCTGGCGCAGCCTGCGCCAGCTGCTTCAGGTCGTGCTATGCCTCAGGCAGTTAATGCGGCGAAACACTGCTCGATGGAGCGCCGCTGCGTCTCGGCATACAAGCCCAACTCGTCAATAGTCGGCCGCCCCAGCGCCTTCTCGAACGCCTGCTGATTCGAATGCACCCCGTAGTGGGTTTGTGCTGCATCCCCCAGGTTCGACTGAAAAATCCCCGCCGCACTGACCGGCAGGAAGTCTTCGTACACCAGCGGTTCAACCTGCAAATAGCCGCCGCTGAGCAAGTCTTCCAGCGACAAGGTTTTCAGTTCCTCCGCCGCCCGGCCTTTTTCCGTGACGAAGTAGCGAAAGTACGCCAGTTCCTGTCGGCGCATGCCTTCATAGGTGTCAGGGAATTCGCCAAAGTGCTGGGCCATCAGCGTGTTGTAGCGCTCGGCGTTGGCCTCGTTGGGGAAGTCCTTGAGTTCGTCCCGGGCGGCGTTGAGCAAGCGGTCGTAAAGCGCCCGGCCTTTGGGGGTGAGGGCGGCGCCGCGTTGCTCGATTTCACCGAAGCGCGCGCTGTGGCTGCCGCGCGTCTCGGTTTGATCGCTGAAGGCAATCGGCTCGTCCAGGGCCTTGAAACTCGTTTGGCGCAGCAGGATCGGGCACTGCCGGCGGGGTGGGCCTTCGATCACCGCTTTGGGAGTGATGCCGTGCGCCGGCATTTGCGCCTGGACGATGTCGATGTCCAGGGTGCGCGGGGTCAGGTGGTTGATGTGCGGGCCTTTGAACGCCACCACATCGGCGATCAGTCGATGCTGGGCGCTGAGTGTCTGGTATTGCTCGGCGGTGACGGTAGCGCTGTGGTGCCAGCGAAAAGTTTCCAGCGCCTGTACGACGAAATCCTCGGCCTCTTGTTCAGTGAGTCCGCCCTGGGTCTCCGCGCGTTCGATGAGGATCAGCGCCACCGGGGTGAAAATCGAACGTTTATCCAGCACTGACTGGGCGAAGGCCCGCAGATCCAGTTCTTCGATCAGTTCCAGGCGCAGCAGCGAGGTGAAAACGCGGAACGGGCTGACCTGCAACGCCGCTTCATGCACGGCGCGAAAAGCCGTGGAGTGCACCGGTACGCCGGCCGGCGTCAGGTCGTAATAACCCACGGGTTGCATGCCCATGACGGCGAACAGTCGCGCGAGGGTCGCCAGTTCATGAGCGGTGCCAACGCGAATGGCACCATGACGCTCCCTGTCCAGGCGCTGGATTTCGCCGGTGCTGTTCAACTGTTGAGCCACTTGTGGATCGCTTTCCAGCACATGGCGGTTGGTCTGTTCCACCAGTTCCATCAGCGCGCCGTACAGCGGCACTTCTTCGCGGTACATGTCGGACATCGCTTTGGAGAAGCGTTGGCGGATCAGGTCAGGGCTGACGAAGTTCGGGTGGCTCATGAAAAAAATTCCTGGCGCGATGACTTAAAGGATGTGAGAAAAGATCGCAGCCTTCAACGACGCCGACAAACGAAGTTTCTGACGGACTTCATTCTGCAAAGGACTGCTGGATGTAATTCCTGATCACCTGTAGCAGCTGTCGAGCCTGCGAGGCTGCGTTCGGCTGCGAAGCAGTCGCAAAACCTGCATGCACGTTCCTACTGACACACCGCGGTGCTTGATTTCATGACTGCTTCGCAGCCGAACGCAGCCTCGCAGGCTCGACAGCTGCTACAAAGAATGTTGGCAGCGGTTATAGGTGAGAACGGCTTTCCGAACGCAGCGATGACAAAAATTCCCCATACAGGCGCGCCGTGCTCGTGGGCAGTTCCACCATCGGCATGTGACCGATGTGGTCCCAGACTTCCACTCGCAGATTTTCGATGCCTTTGCTCCAGATCGCCACGCTGCTGACATCGATCAAGCGATCCTTGTGCCCCCACAGCAACAGCGCCGGGGCCTTGATGTCGGGGAGTTTCGGCTCCATCGGCGGGCTGGCGCGGAAGTCGTTGAAGATCTCTTCCAGCTCATCGCGACACTGTTCATATCGCTGGGCAATAGCGTCCAGCACCACCCCCGGCACCCACGGTGGTTCGGCCATGGTCATGGCATAGAGACGGCGGAATTCTTCCCGGGAGTTAATCAAAAACGGGTTATGCCCCTTGGCCAGATGCCGCTCCAGGTCGCTGGCTTCGGGGGCGGTGACGCCGGCCGGGTCGATCAGGGCCACCGAAACAATGCGATCCGGGTAAGTGGCCGCGAGCCACGCCGCCATGTAGCCGCCCATGGAGTTGCCGATCACATGGACCTTCTCGACGCCGCAGACGTCGAGCAACTGGATCATCCGTTTCGCCTGCAAGGGAATGTCGTAGCCGCCGCCCGCCTTGAAGCCGGTTTCGCCATGGCCGGCGATGTCGGGGATGATCACCCGATAGTTGCCGACAAAGTGCCGGGCAAAGCGCAGCCAGATGTTTTTGTCGGCACTGAAACCGTGAAGCATCAGCACACTGCTGGAGGCTTCGTACGGCCCGCCCTGCCAGGTGGAGACGGTCATCTCGGCAATCGGCACGACAATCTTGTGCAGCCGATACAGCTTGGCCTCCACCGCCATATTCAGGTTATAGAGCCAATGCCCGATGGCCGGGTAACTCAACCAGCTCCAGGCCGCGAAAACCGCGATTGCGACAACCAACACAAGCATCAGGCGACTTCCTTCTACAAAATCAGGACAAAATGTGATCGGCGGGTTTCAGCGCCCGGGTCAACCGGTGATAGCTGAAACTGAACCCCGGAAATATAGCAATCACATGACCGCTCTTGCTTTGATACCAACTGTGGCAGCCTCCGGACTTCCACACGGTACGTTTCATCTCTCGATGAATCATCTCAGTGTAGGTACGTTCCGCTTCGGGGCGTACTTCGATACTGCGCAAACCTTGATCTTTCAGTGTGCGGATGCAATCGAGGATGTAATTCATCTGGGATTCGATGATGAATAGCGCCGACGTATGGCCAATGCCGGTGTTCGGCCCGGTGACGATGAACAGGTTGGGGAAGTCCGGCAGGCTGGTGCCCAGATAGGCTCGCGGGTACTGGGCCCAGAAGTCTGTAAGTCGGGTGCCGTTTTTGCCGATGACGGGGTAGGAAATCACCCCGTCGGTGGCGTCGTAACCGGTGGACCACACAATCAGGTCGACGTCGATGTGCTGGCCGTCCTGAGTGAGAATCCCGGTTTCGTCGATCGAAGCGATGCCTTGCTCGCGGCTGTGCAGCGTCACGTTATTGCGGCCGAGTGCCGGGTACAGGGTGTTTGAGAGGATGACTCGTTTACAGCCAATGGTGTAATCCGGCGTCAGTTTTCGCCGAAGTTCCGGGTCGGGCACTTGCCGTTTGAGAAACCGCAAGGCGTGTCGCTGGACGATGCGGATCGCTAATTTCGAATACTTGAAGCCAATCACTCGGCTTTCGCACTGCCAGTAAATCATCCAGCGCAACAGTGTGTAGGCCGGTTTCAGGCCCAGCAGCCAGCGCTGGAACCGGCCAAACGTGCGATCGGCGCGGGGCAATACCCAATGGGGCGTGCGCTGGAACACATGCAAGCGCTCGACCTGCGGCGCAATCGCCGGAATGACCTGGGCCGCACTGGCGCCACTGCCGACAATCGCTACGCGTTTTTGCCGATAGTCGTAGGTGTGATCCCAGTTATTGGTGTGAAAAGTCTTGCCCCGAAACCGTTCCTGGCCCTCGAAACGCGGGACCACCGGTTGGCTCAGCGGCCCGGTGGCATTGATCAGGAACTGCGCATAGTACGTGCCTTTGCTGGCGGTATGGACTGCCCAGTGTTTGCGCTCGTCATCCCATTCGATGCGCTCGACATTGGCCTGCAGTTCCACCTTGTCGCGCAGGCCGAAATGTTCCACCACGTATTGGGTGTAGTGGTGCAGTTCGGCCTGTTCGGCGAACATCTGCGTCCAGCGATAAGGGGCGAAGGACAGCGAGTAGAGCGGCGAGGGCACATCAACCGCGGCGCCGGGGTAGGTATTCTGGCACCAGGTGCCGCCGAAAAAGTCCCGCCGTTCCAGCAGGCGAAAATCGCCGATGCCGGCGTTCAACAAATTGATCGCCGCGCACTGACCGCCAAAACCGCTGCCGATGATCAACACTTGAAAGGTTTGCATGGGCTTCCTTTGTCATCGTTGTCGATCGAACCCTCCCTTCATGTATAGCAAACTGTGGAAACCCGTTTGCTCTTGTAGGAGCGGGCAAGTCGGATCGCCGCACCGCTCGCTCCTACACGCATAGCGCGATATTCAGACTGCCGGCCGGAGATGGCTATTTAACGTTGCCCTGATAGACTTCCCGACACACATGCAGGCCCGGTGTTATCAGGTTCCGTTCAGTGGCACAGAGGCCCTATGGGAAAGACCGGAGGAAAAGGATTTTCATTGGCCAAGAGGCTCTATACATCGCGAACCCTGGGGTTGGCCCTCGGGCTGCTTTGTGTGGGCGCGGCGATGTACCCGCTGAACCCGGCACCGTGGGTTTGGGTGGTGATGCTGTTCAATGCTTTTATCTGGCCACACCTGGCCTATCAATGGGCGCGCCGGGCGAAGGTTCCCTATCACGCCGAACATCGCAATTTGCTGGTCGATGCGTTTATGGGTGGTTTCTGGGTCGCCGCCATGCACTTCAATCCGCTGCCCAGCGCGACCACCATTTCCATGATGGCGATGAACAATGTGTCCATCGGTGGTTTGCGATTCCTGCTGGCGGGCACCGTCGCGCAAATTCTGGGCGTCGGCGTCGGCTGGTTGATATTCACACCACTCTTTATCCCTGAAACCAGTCAACTGCAGCTGTACGCCTGTTTACCCTTGATGGGGTTGTATCCGCTGGCGCTGGGCTGGATCTGCTTTCGCCAGGCGCACATGCTCGGTCGGCAAAAGCGTGAACTGCTGGCCCTGAGCCGCACCGACAGCCTCACCGGCCTGCTGAACCACGGCGCCTGGAAGGATCGGCTGGACGTCGAGTTCCAGCGTTGCCAGCGCCAGCAACAGGGCGGGGCGATTGCACTGATCGACATCGACCATTTCAAAACCATCAATGACACCTACGGCCATGTTGCCGGGGACATCGTCCTGCGTCAGCTGAGCAAGATGCTCAAGCAGAACCTGCGGGCGGCCGATGTCGCCGGCCGCTATGGCGGTGATGAGTTTTGCGTGATCCTCCCGGACCTTCCGCTCAACAGTGCCGCTGCCGCCATGGATGCCCTGCGTGATCGCTTCGCCACCCTGGGTTACGAGCAGAGCCCGGCGCTGAAAGTCAGCCTCAGTATCGGCCTGGCCGCCTTCAACCCGGCCCACACCGACGCGACCCTGTGGCTCAACGACGCCGACCAGGCGCTGTACGAAGCCAAATCCACGGGACGCAATCGGGTCATCTGCTGCGGCGACGGCAGGTCGCATCACGACGAGTTACTCGATCCGGTCTGACCCTTCACCACAATGAAATCCTTGGTCAATCAGGTCCATGTGCGTCGCTTTCGGTATAGAGCCGCGCCGCTGAGTCAGGTAGGGTTTGAGCTCCCCGACACGAAACAAGGATCGATTCATGACGTTCAAACTCCCTCGTTCCCTGCTGGCCACCAGCCTGGGCCTGACCCTCGCGCTCGGTGCCTTCGCTCCCGCCGCCTTCGCCGAACCGCACAAACAAGTCCTCGCCGACGCCGAACAGTACAAGGGCGAAGCCCTGAAATTGCTGGAACGGCTGGTGAACATCGACTCCGGTTCCGGTTATGAGCCGGGCCTGACTCAAGTCAGCGACATCGCCGTTGATGAACTGAAAAAACTCGGCTTTACCATCGAACGTGTAGCGAACACGCCGGATAAAAGCAGCCATGTGATCGCAACCCTGAAAGGCACCGGCAAGGCGAAAATCCTGCTGATGGCGCACATGGACACCGTGTTCAAGGAAGGCTCTGCCGCCGAACGTCCGTTTCACATCAAGGACGGTCGCGCCTACGGGCCGGGTGTGATGGACGACAAGGGCGGTATCGTCGCCGGGATCTATGCGCTGAAAGTCCTGAAAAACCTCGACTTCAAGGACTACGCGCAAATCACCTTCCTGCTCGACGCCAGCGAAGAAACCGGCTCCGACGTCGCCACCGACCTGATCAAGAAAACCGCCAAGGCTCACGACGTCACCCTTAACCTCGAACCCGGTCGTCCGGCGGATGGCCTGGTGGTCTGGCGCAAGGGCAGCGCGACCGCAGTCGTCGAGGTCAAAGGCAAGGCGGCTCACGCCGGTGTCGCACCGGAACTGGGTCGCAACGCAGCCATGGAGGCAGCACACCAGATTTTGCAGCTCGGCAAACTGGGCGATGAAGCGAAGAAAACCACCATCAATTTCACCGTGATCAAGGCCGGCGACCGGACCAACGTGATCCCGGACCAGGCCACGGCCAAGGCCGACGTGCGGGCGGCGGTGCCGGAAGAGTTTGACCGGATCGAGAAGGACCTGGCGCGGGTTTCGAAGGACAAGTTGATTGCCGATACCGAAGTCACCACCACCCTGCAGCGTGGCTTGCCGCCGATGCCGCAGACACCGGAATCGGATCGGTTGATGGCGATGGCGCAGGGGATATACGGCGAGATCGGCCGCAAGTTGACCGAGGAAGGAAGCGGTGGGGCGGCGGATGCGAGCCTGTCTGCGGGAGTGGGGACGCCGACGCTGGATGGGTTCGGCATTGTTGGCGGGAATATTCATACGCCTGAAGAATATGCCGAGGTCGAGAGCGTGGCGCCGCGGATTTATCTGTTGTCGCGGATGATTATGGAGTTGGCCAAGAAGTAAGCGAGGCGTCAAGGCTGCGCTGTAGCGTTGTAGCGACTGACGCCTTCGCGAGCAGGCTCGCTCCCACATTTGATCACTGGCGTACACAAATCAGGTGTCCACCGACAATCCACTGTGGGAGCGAGCCTGCTCGCGATGGATGGCGTCAGATCGGTTCACACCGTCAAACTCACTGAACCATTATTCCTTAACCCGCATAAACTCTTCTGCCCAACGGATGTAATCCTCAGGCTGGGTGTAGGTATGCGTCAGTTCGGTCGCGCTCAAATCCGATGCCTCGGTAAAAATCTGCCGTTGTTCGCGCAGGCTGTCGTACGTCGCCTTGATCGCCGCAAAGTACGCACCATGCCCATCGATAGTGACGCGCACGCCCAGTTCGGCCAGGCGCTTGTCGTCGCGTAGCGCCGGGTTGCCGTAGGTGACCAGCATCAGCGGCACGCTCAGGTGCTCGGCAATCTGTTCCAGATGATTGAAGTCCTGAATCCCCACCATGCAAATGCCGTCCGCGCCCGCCGCCTGATATTGCTGGGTGCGGCTGATGATTTCCTGGACCGGCAAAATCCCTGCGTGGGTTCGGGCGATAATCGCCATCTCCGAGTCGCAGCGGGCTTCCAGTGCCGCACGAATCTTGCCGACGCCTTCTGCCACCCCGATCAGGTCGGTGGACTTGCGGCCGAATTGCGCCGGCAGCAGCGTGTCTTCAATCGTCAGGGCGGCGATGCCGGCGCGTTCGAGCTCGACGATGGTGCGCATGACGTTGAGTGCGTTGCCGTAGCCGTGGTCAGCGTCGGCGATGACCGGCAATTGCGCCACACGGCCGATGCGGGTGGCCTGTTCGGCGAACTCGCTGAGGGTGATCAAGGCAAAGTCCGGGGCGCCCAGTACCTGCAACGACGCAACCGAGCCGCCGAGAATCCCCACTTCAAAACCCAGATCAGCGGCAATACGGGCCGACATCGGGTCGAAGACTGACGCCGTGTGGTAGCAGGCGTTGGAGGCGAACAGCTCGCGAAAGTTACGGCGCAAATCTTGATGAGAAAGCCTGGACATATGTGTTCCACCAATGGAATGGAAGGGCTTGAACAAAAGTGTCAACGCCGAAGGAACAAAAGGCTATCACGGGGACGGGGGGAGAATGATGACGAATTTAACAAAATAACCTCATCACCGACGATGCTTTCTAACAGGAAGGACACAAACCTCAGCCATCACACGGCCCCCTGTAGCAGCTGCCGAAGGCTGCGTTCGAGTGCGAAGCGCTCGCAAACAGGATGCGCTTGGGAAGGAGGATTTCGGTTTGAAAGACCGAGGCGTGAGGTTTTACGGCTGCTTCGCAGCCGAGCGCAGCGTTCGGCAGCTGCGACACTTCACGCGGCAGCGGCTTGTTGCTGTTGATTGAGCAGAGGTACGGCGCGTACCGAGTTGCCGGGTTGCAGTTGCAGGCGTTTGGCGGTGAGGCGGTCGACGATCAGGCTGTTGCCCACCCTTCGCGCCGGGGCGGCGGTGATGCGGCAGTTTTCCAGACGTCGATTGTGGATCAGCCAGGCCGGCGCTTCGTCGTCCGGTGCGCCGATGGCCAGCACCAGGGATTGGCTGTCACGTACGGTGCGGATTTTCGGGATCGGCGCCTCGATCACCGGGCCTGCGTCGAAGATGTCGATGTAGCCTTTGTGGGCAAAACCTTCGGCCGTGAGGATTTTCAGGGCCGGTTCGGTGTTCGGGTGAGCCTTGCCGATCACCGCTTGGGCCTGTTCGGTGAGCAGGCAGGTGTAGAGCGGTTGGCGTGGCATCAGTTCAGCGATGAACGATTTGCTGCCCAGCCCCGACAAGTGATCGGCGTGGTTGAAATCCATCTTGAAAAAGTGCCGGCCGAGACTGTCCCAGAACGGCGAGCAGCCTTGTTCGTCGGCACTGCCTCGCAATTCAGCGATGAGTTTGTCGCCGAACAGGTGCGGATACTCGGCAACAAACAACAGGCGCGCCAATGACAGCAACCGACCGTTATTACCTTGGCGTTGATCCGGTCGCAGGAACAGCGAGCAGATTTCCGATTGCCCGGTCATTTCATTGTTCAGGAACAATGTCGGGATTTGCCGCTGGATGCCCAGGTCCGGTGACGAGCTGACCGTCAACCCGACCCGGTAGTTGTACCAGGGCTCGCGCAGGCCAACGGCCCCCGACAGGGCACTGACACCCACCACTTGCTGATCGTCGTCTTCGAGCACGAACAGGTAATCGGCATCGGCGCGCTCGACCTGTTCGGCGAAGGTCCGTTGCGCCCAGCGCAACCGGTGGGCCAGGCGCTCTTCGTTGGCCGGCAGGGTGCTCAACCCGCGACCGGCCTGCCGCACCAGTGCCAGCAAGGCGGGCAGGTCGGTGACGTGAACCGGACGGACAATCATGATGCAGCTCCTTCTTCGCGCCTGCTCGGGCGCCGTCGATGGGCACGGGGCCGGGTGATGCTCACAGGGCGATCAACCGGATCGCACTGCCTTCGGTCACGTTCAGTGCCGCGCACATGTCCTCGCTCAGCACCACGGTTTGCCCGGCGTTATAGTCCAGTTCGGCGACGATGGCGCGATAGTCCTTCAGCGCGTCGTTGCTCACCAGGTAGCGGCCACGGGCATCGATGGGCGAACCCGGTTTTACCGTGCCGGTCTGGCTGCGGGCAATCGAGCGGATGTTGGAGGTGCGTGCATACAGCGTCGGCCCGCCATCGAACAGGTCGACGTAGCTGTTGGTCTCGAACCCTTCGCACTCGAGGATATCGAAGGCTTCCTGGCCATCGGGGTGGATTCGGCCGATACAGTCCTGCGCCGCTTGGGGCAGCATCGGCACATAGATCGGGTATTGCGGCATCAGTTCGGCGAGGAACGTGCGACTCTCCAGACCACAGAGCCGCTCGGCCTCGGCGTAGGGCAGGTCGAAAAAATGCTTGCCCACGGCGTCCCAGAACGGCGATCGCCCGTCATCGCTGCTGAAGCCGACGATCTCGGTGATCACCGCTTCGGCAAAGCGCTGTGAATGGGCGGCAATGAACAACAGCCGCGCCCGAGACAGCAATTCGGAAAACGGCGTTCGCACCCATGCCGCGTCAATATGAAACCCGCGCAATAAGGTGTGGCCACTGAGGTCGTGACACAACGACAGCGTCGGTACGCCGTGCTCGATGTTCAGTTCCCGCGAGGCGCTGGTGAAGTGCCGATTGCGCAGGCTGTAGAACGGCTCGCTGAAACCGGCGGTGGCGAGGATTTCCGAACACCCGACCAAATGCCGGGTATTCAGATCTTCCAGCACGAAGAAGTAATTCTCCGGGCCGTGACCCTGGACGTCCTTATCGAACGAGGCGCAGGAGTCGAGAATTCTCTCGCGCAAGCGTTCGGTATCGTCCGGCAAGGACGTGACGCCTACCAGGCTTTCGCGAGCAAGCCGCTGTAACTGGGGCAGGTCGGTTAACTCGACTGGACGTAAAGCCAGCATGGATGCACTCCTGTATCAAAGGGCCCGGCGGTTGGCACCGAACCTGACTATCACTGTCGGTTTCCACGCGTTGAATCGGCGGTCGCTTGAACAGGTCAGGCGCCACTCTTTTTTTTCAGCCGTTACGTGAGGCGGGCAGCACCAAGCTCACACTCCGGTTGTTGAAGTGCGGGCTGGACGTGTATCTGGCGCTGGGAGAACGGAGGCGGTGGTCGATATCGTTGAGAGAGGGCATCCGGGCTCCTTGCTGGATGGGTGTGTCGTTTTCAATTGATGTTCCGTTTAACCAGTATTTATTTATAGCTTGCTCCCTGTCTAGTGAATTTTTGCGCACTTTTTTCACGCCCCGGAATGGAGCGAAATGCCCGTCTGACGGGGGCTACACGTATGTCGACAGAGTTTGTAGGCCATCGCCTATAGAGGCATCGGAGGTAGCCTTTTCTCTCGGATGAAATGTGTCTAAAAGCAGCGTTGCCGGTTGAAACGAAACACCCCCGAAAAGCGCTTCTTACGGCACAATTGCCCAATTATTGGCGGCATGCCGGTTTCCCTTCCTATCAACAGAGTGATCCTCAGTGCAGGCAACCCGTTTGACCCTGATGTGCCACGCACGAACCGTCGCACAAAAATTGGCGCGTTTTCCTACGGATGAACCGCTGGAGATGGATGGGCCATCGGCCAAGGGTTCCCGTGGCCGCCAGTTCAAGGGGACACCACGCCTGGTGTGTGGCCCGGAACTGCGCACCCGGCAGACTGCGGAATTGTTCGGCAGTGATGTGGAGATTGTTGCGGCGCTGGGTGACTGTGATTTCGGGCGCTGGAAAGGTGTGCGGATCGACGATTTGCAAAAAAACGAAGCGGAAACGCTCCAGGCCTGGCTCAGTGATCCGGACTCGGCGCCCCACGGCGGTGAGTCGGTGGCGCAACTGGTTGAGCGCGTGGCCGCGTGGCTGACCACACTGACGGCGACACCGGGGCACATCGTTGCCATCACCCATCCGTTTGTCATTCGCGCTGCGCTGACGCACGTGTTGCAAAGCCCGGCATTCAACCTTATCGACGTTGAACCGCTGTCGGCCATCGAGTTGCGGTTCAACGGCTGCTGGCGGCTACGCTTCCTGGGCGCGGACCCTGAGGAAACATTTTGATGAAAAAACTTCTGGTCATCGGTATCGGCGCCGGCAACCCCGACTACATCACGATGCAGGCGGTGAAGGCGTTGAACCTCGTCGACGTGTTTTTCCTGATGGACAAGGGAGAGAGCAAGGACAAGCTGATTGACCTGCGTCGCGAGATCTGCGAGCGCTACATCACTGATCGCGACTACCGCTTTGTCGAGGCCCACAGCCCGGAGCGCGAGCGTGGGGATGTGGACTACAAGACCAGCGTCGAAGATCTGAACCTTGCCAAGCAACTGACCTTCGAACGGCTGATCAATGAGGAAATGACTGACGAGCAGTGCGGCGGTTTTCTGGTCTGGGGCGACCCCGCGTTGTACGACAGCACGATTCGGATCTTGCAGGCGATTCTGGCATCAGGCCGCTGCGACTTCGAATTTGACGTGATCCCCGGCATCACCAGCGTCCAGGCGTTGGCGGCGCAGCATAAGGTGCCGCTGAATCGCATCGGTCGCTCGATCGAGATCACCACGGGCCGGCGCCTGGCAGCGGGGCAGGTGAGTGATGCCGACAGTTTGGTGGTGATGCTGGATGCGCAAGATTCCTACCATCAAGTGGCGGATCAGGAGACAGAGATTTACTGGGGAGCCTACCTGGGGACGCCGGATGAGATCCTCATCAGCGGCAAACTCAAGGATGTGGCGGATGAGATTGAGCGGGTGCGCAAGGCTGCGAGGCTGGCCAATGGGTGGATTATGGATACCTATCTGTTGCGTAAGCCTTGAGGGATAGGGTGTCTGGTCTGGCCTCATCGCGAGCAGGCTCGCTCCCACAGTTAACCGAGTTGGCTGGACGAACGCGATCTAATGTGGGAGCGAGCCTGCTCGCGATGAGGCCAGTCCAGACACCTCAAGAAATAACGTTGACCTCCCGCCCAAACCGCTCCCGATACACCGACGGCGGCACCCCGACCACGCTACGAAACGCCACCCGGAAACTTTCCACCGAACGATAACCACAGCGTTCGGCAATCTGATCGGTGTTGTGGCTCGTGCTCTCCAGCAACTCACGCGCCCGACCGAGGCGTTCATGTTGCAACCAGGCCTTGGGCGGCATGCCCGTGGCTTCGGTGAAACGACGCAGGAACGTCCGTTCACTCATGGCCGCCTCGCTGGCCAATTCGCGCACTTCCAGCGGTTCATGCAAGCGCTCGCGCGCCCACTGCATCACGCGCGAAAGATCGCTGCGCGGCGTAGGACTGACCGGTGTCGGAATGAACTGCGCCTGGCCGCCGGTGCGTTGCGGCGACATCACCAGGCGTCGCGCCACTGCGTTGGCGACCTGCGTACCGAAGTCCCGCGCCACCAGATGCAGGCAAGCATCGATACCTGCCGCACTGCCAGCCGAGGTGATCAGTTGACCGGAATCGACATAGAGCACGTCCGGGTCCACCAGAATGTTCGGGAAACGCTCGGCCAGTTCAGTGGCGTAGCGCCAATGCGTGGTGGCGCCGTGACCGTCGAGCAATCCGGTGGCCGCGAGCACGAATACGCCCGAGCAAATCGACAGCAACCGCGCGCCGCGGGCATGGGCCTGGCGCAGGGCCGCGAGCAAGGCTTCGGGCACCGGCGCGCTACGGTCGCGCCAGCCAGGAATGATGATGGTCCGGGCTTGCTCGAGCAGTTCCAGGCCGCCATCGGCCAGCACGTGAATGCCGCCCATGGCGCGCATCGGGCCTTGATCGACAGCGGCGATCCGATGCTCGTACCACGGAAAATCGAATTCCGGCCGCGCCAGGCCAAAGATCTCCACGGCGATACCGAATTCGAAGGTACACAGGCCGTCGTAGGCCAGAATCACGACCAATCCAGGGGTGGGCTGCATTTGGCGGAAAGTTCCCGGTGAGTGTCTTGTGCGCCACTGTAGCCTCCAGCGACGGGCGGATAAAGTCTCCTTACACCCACCGAGACTTTGGAGTACGACCCATGACCAGCCTGGTTCGCGCAATTCCCGCCGCCCCATCGGCCATTGCCCTGATGCATTTCAGCAACCGTCTGACCTTCGAAACCGATTGTTCCGACGTCTATGGCAGCCAACAGGCCGGCGAGGTGGATTTTGTCCTGGTGGACGTGCGCGGTCCGCTCGCGTTCGAGCGGGGCCATGTGCCGGGAGCGATCAACCTGCCGGGGCGACTGCTGACCGCTGACGGTCTGGCGACGTACGCGAAAACCAGCGTGTTCGTGGTCTATTGCGCCGGTTCGCACTGCAATGGCGCCAACAAGGCCGCGGTGAAACTGGCGGCGCTGGGTTACCCGGTCAAGGAAATGATCGGCGGCGTGACCGGGTGGCTGGATGAAGGGTTTGAGTTGAGTGTGGGGGGCGAACGTCCGATCAATGCCGTGATCGGTTGCGAATGTTGATCTTTTGATCTTCGCTTTAAACCGCTACAGCCCACCATCCATCCAGCGTCGCCTGCAACCACTTGAACACGGCGGCATAGGCGGCGCTGTCCTGCTCACCCCGTGGCAACGGTGACTCATTGGCAAAGTGTTCATTCAGCAGGGCCACCGACTCGGCATTCCACTCTGGATGAAACTGCAGCCCCACTCGCGTAGGCCCCACGCGGTACATCTGCTGCTCACAATGATCACTGCTGGCCAGTAACTTTGCGTTCGGCGGCAGATCAATCGCGTCTTCGTGCCACTCCAGCACCTTCAGCGTCTGACCCTCGACGAACGTCACGGTGGTCCAGCCCGTTTCGCTATGCGCCATCCGCCGCACAGTGCCGCCCAGGCTCAGCGCCAACAACTGCGCACCCAGGCAAATGGCGAACACCGGAGCGCCCTGATCGAGGCTGCCCGCCAGCCACTGACGTTCGGCTTCCAGCCACGTCGGTCCGGCATTGGACTCGTAGGGCCCGCCCAACAGAATCACCGGCGCCGCCCCTGGCGGCGGCAATTGCCCGAGGTCTGCGCGAAAGATGTTCAGCGCCACGCCTCGGGACGCGGCCCACTTGGCAATCGCGCCGGGGCCTTCGGCAGGGTGGTGCTGGATCAGGTTCAACGTGGGCATCACGTTTCTCTATTGGGGCGGGAGGGAAGGCAATGTGCCGCAAAAAATGCTTCATCGCCAGCGCGACTCGTCAGTCGGACTAGCACCCCATACCTTGTAGGATTTGTCTGAAATCAGGGATTGTCTGACAACCTTTGCACCGCCATGGCGCACACCTCTAAACGGCGTAATCCGCCGGCCACTTTTCTATACGTATTTGTCGCTTAAACACAATTTGCCCTCCGTAAGCCCCTCTAGACTGCCGGCCACTTCGGTCTTCACCAGCCACAAGCTACCGACCGCAAGCTGATAATCGAACGCTGCCAATAAAAGCCTCCGCACACAGGAGTTATAAATGAAGAAGCTAGTGATGTTCGGTGCCCTGGCACTGTCGATGTTGTCCCTGACCGCTGTGGCCGAAGACGCCAAGCCGATCCGCATCGGTATCGAGGCCGGTTACCCGCCCTTCTCGATGAAAACCCCCGACGGCAAACTCACTGGTTTCGACGTCGACATCGGCGACGCGTTGTGCGAGCAGATGAAAGTGAAGTGCACGTGGGTCGAGCAAGAGTTCGACGGCCTGATCCCGGCCCTGAAGGTCAAGAAAATCGACGCGATCCTGTCGTCCATGACCATCACTGACGACCGCAAAAAGAACGTCGATTTCACCATCAAGTACTACCACACCCCGGCGCGCTTCGTGATGAAGGAAGGCACCGACGTCAAGGACCCGCTGACCGAACTCAAGGGCAAGAAAGTCGGTGTGCTGCGCGCCAGTACCCACGACCGCTTCGCCACTGAAGTGCTGCAACCGGCCGGGATTATCCTGGTACGTTACGCCTCCCAGCAGGAAGCCAACCTGGACATGGTCGCTGGCCGCCTCGACGCGATGCTGGCTGACTCGGTCAACCTGGACGACGGTTTCCTGAAAACCGACGCTGGCAAAGGCTTTGCGTTTGTCGGCCCGACCTACGAAGACGCCAAGTACTTCGGCGGCGGCGCCGGCATCGCTGTGCGCAAGGGTGACAAAGAGCTGGCGGACAAATTCAACACCGCCATCACTGAAATCCGCGCCAACGGCAAGTACAAGCAAGTGCAGGACAAATACTTCAATTTCGACGTTTACGGCGAGTAATCCGGCCGTTCAAAAAAAGTGGCAACCGTTGACGCGGTTGCCACTTTTTTTATGCTCTCTATCTATTGAAACGAGAAACCTGTGGGAGCGAGCCTGCTCGCGATGGCGTCGTGTCAGCCGACATTGATGTTGAATGTCAGTACGCCATCGCGAGCAGGCTCGCTCCCACAGGTGATCTCACCGTTCAGACATTCAGGAGTCCGCCATGCAACGCATCGACCATCCTCTGCCCTGGAGCCACTTGGGTACCGAACGCACACTCAGCGTGTTTCGTTATGGTGCGGGCACTCGCAAGGTGTACATCCAGGCCAGCCTGCACGCCGACGAACTGCCAGGCATGCGCACTGCCTGGGAATTGAAGAAGCGCCTGACCGAACTCGAAACTCAAGGCCAGTTGCAAGGCATCATCGAACTGGTGCCGGTGGCCAATCCCATCGGCCTCGATCAGCACTTGCAAGGCAGCCACATGGGGCGCTTTGAGCTGGGCAGCGGCAAGAATTTCAACCGTTCGTTCGTCGAACTCAGCGCGCCGGTGGCCGAGTTGATCGGTGATCGCCTGGGCGCCGATGCCGAGGCCAACATCGCGTTGATTCGTCAGACCATGGGCCAGGTACTCGACGACTTGCCCGCAGCGGTTTCGCCATTGGAGGCCATGCACCGCTTGCTGCTGCGCCACGCCTGCGACGCCGACATCACCCTCGACCTGCACTGCGATTTCGACGCGGCGATTCATATTTATGCACTGCCGCAGCACTGGCCACAGTGGCGGTCACTGGCGGCGCGCTTGAAGGCCGGTGTCGCTTTGCTCTGTGAAGATTCCGGCGGCAGCTCGTTCGACGAGTCGTGCTCATCGCCGTGGTTGCGCCTGGCACGGGCCTTCCCCGAGGCGGCGATTCCACCGGCCAACCTGGCGACGACGCTGGAGCTGGGCAGCATGGGCGACACCCGCGTCGATCAGGCCCAGGCCAATTGCGAGGCGATCCTGGGATTTCTTGCCGAGCAGGGTTTTATCAACGGCACCTGGCCGGCGGCACCGAGCGAATGCTGCGAAGGCATGCCATTCGAAGGCACCGAATACCTGTTCGCGCCGCATCATGGCGTGGTCAGTTTCCTGCGAGATTCCGGAGAGTGGGTGGAGAAGGGCGATGCGCTGTTTGAAGTGGTCGATCCGTTGAACGACCGGGTCACGACGGTGTGCGCCGGGACCAGCGGTGTGCTGTTTGCCATTGATCGTGGTCGCTACACCCAGCCGGGTACGTGGCAGGCGAAAGTCGCGGGGCGCGAGCCGATTCGGGTTGGGAAACTGATCAACGACTGAGGTGCTGGCTGGGGCATCTTTAGTGAATTTCCCGGCCTCATCGCGGGCAAGCCCGCTCCCACAGGTTTTGCGCGATCCTGTGGGAGCGGGCTTGCCCGCGATGGCGGTATCCGCATCGCTACAAATGTCCCTGCCTGTCTCACAGTGTTAGGCTCTGCCCCGAATCCTGCGCGCCGTGAAGGAAGGTTTATGTTGAAGTTTCTCGCTCTGCTGACGCTGCTGGCATCCGCCGCCGTCCACGCTCAAACCCCGCTGCAAACCGATTTGCCACTCCAGTACCTGGAGCAGACCCACCCCGACTCGAACAATCAACCTCTGGTGATTTTCCTCCACGGTTACGGCAGTAACGAGCAGGATCTGTTTGGCATCAAGGATGAACTGCCCGCGTCCTACAACTACCTGTCGGTACGGGCACCGATGGTGCTGGAAGAGGGCAGTTACCAGTGGTTTCGCAAGAAAGGCGAAGGTGCCTACAACGGCGAGACGGACGACTTGAAGACCAGCGGCCAGGTGCTGCTGGATTTCATCGCACAGGCGGCGAAGAAATATCACACGGAGCCGGCCAAGGTTTTCCTGGTGGGTTTCAGCCAGGGCGCGATCATGTCTTACGAGGTCGCCTTGCGTCACCCCGAGGCGGTGGGCGGGATTGCAGCGTTGAGCGGGCGGATTTTGCCGGTGCTCAAATCCGAGCTGAAACCGGATGAAAAACGCCAGAAACTGGCGATTTTCATTGGTCATGGCACAGTGGATAAACGCTTGCCGTACACCGATGGCACCGACGCCGTCAGCCTGTTGCAGAGCCTGTCACTCAAGCCTGAATTTCACGCCTACCCTGGCGTAGGTCACAGCATCAGCGGCGCGGAAATGCAGGACTTGAGCACCTGGTTGCAGCGCCTCAACCCCTGAGTTTCACTTGCCGCTGACCAGCTGTTTGATCAAGGTTTCGTGGGCGGCCATGTCGCCGGGGCGGGAAATCACCTGAACCACGGCCATGCGGGTGCCGGACGCCGCCATCAGCGTGGTGTTGAGGGTGACGCCGCCACCCTGTGTGGCGGTGCTGTCGACCTGTCGCAGTCCCAGCCCGGTGCCTTTTTGGGTCAGGCTTTTCTCGCTGAGTTTATTGAAATCCGGTAGGGCCTTGCGTTGCGCGGTGTCGAAGTCGGCCACGGTTTCGTCGAGAAACGTGCCGTCGTTGTCCTTGACGGTGACACCGGGCGGGAGGTTGTTTTCGGCGGCGATCACCACGGTCTTGGTGGTCTCGTTGGTGTACATGGTGCCGGTCGCGCCCGTCGGGCTGGCGGGCAAGGGGTTGGCAATGAAGCCCTTGGGCAGGGTGAACTTGAACTTGCCGCCCAGCATCGAGACTTTTTGTGCCGGCGCGGAATCGCTGGAAGTGGCCTTGGCCGCTTGCGCATTCAACGCCCCCAGGCTGGTAGCCACCGTCAGCAACAGGACAATGGCGTTTTTACTCAACAATGACATTCGAAATCTCCAGGGATGGTCGCGCTATGAGGGCGATCATCCCATGGATTACGATCTGTAGCAGCTCCCGAACCTGCGAGGCTGCGTGGGCAGGTGCTGCTAGGTTGATGTTTGCGCGAACCTGTTCGATTGACGTGCAGGCTTCTTGTTCTACTCGTTCGAAATGATCGAACGTGTGATCGGCACTTTGGTGGTTGAATTCGACGTGGCGATCACGGCACCGGCAATGATCAGCAACGCCGGGATGATCAGGATCGGGCTGGCATGGCTGCGGCCGACGGTAATCAGCAGCATCGTGGAAATCAGCGGCGCCAGGTAGGACAGTGCCCCTAGCGTCGCCAGATTGCCGTGTTTGGTGGCGTGGTCCCAGGCGAGAAACGCCAGCCCGACCGGGCCGAGGCCGAGGACAATAATCGCCGTCCATTGGCTGAAGTCGGGCCGCACCGTGGTTTCGATCGCGAGGTGGCAGACCAGCCCGGCCAAGGCGACCAGACCGCAGATCCCACCGATGGTGCTGCTGGGCACTTCGCTGAAGCGGCGGTTGATCACCGAGTAACCCGCCCAGATCAGCGCACAGCCGAACGCGGCGAGATAACCGGCGATGGGCAGCGCGACGGCTGCGTTCGGGGTGTGTTGTTGCATGATAAACGCCGTGCCGGCCAGGCCCAGCAGCGCGCCGAGCATTTGCCGCTTGTGCAGTTTTTCTCCGGCGGAGAACGCCGACAACAACACCAGCAACAGCGGCCAAAGGTAATTGATCAGGCTGGCTTCGGCGGCGGGGGCCGCTTTGAGCGCGAAAAAATACAGCGCGTGATAAACGAAAATTCCCACGAAGCCGGTCGCCCAAACGCTCCAGGGTTGTCGCCAACTGCTGAAGCCGACCCATCCGCGTCGGCCCAAAATGATCAGGCTCGCCAGGAACGCCACGCCGAAGCCCAGCGTCATCAGCTCAAAGGGCGGAATGCCTTCGGTGAGGGTGGTCAGCAATGCCAGGGAAGACCAGAGCAAAATCGCAATCACGCCGACAGCCGTGGCCGATCGGGCGTTTCGGAGCTGAGTCATGTCTGTTCCTTCAGCGTAAAGAGCGGGCGACCATCCTGGCCCGATGACATCAAGCAGCTTAGCGTTTGATTGCCGTACGTCCAGCGTCCGCCACCGGGCTCGCCGGTTTGGCCAGCAATCGCTTGGTCACCCCGAGCATTGCCACCGACACCGCGACGCCGAGGGCGAACGCGCTCAGGCCCATGCCTGGCAATGCCAGCGCCAATACCAGGCAGAACGCCGCGAACGAATACATCCCGGTGGCGGTGGCTCGCAGCAACGCGGCGGTAAACGCCGGGCCGCGGGTTTGCTGGGAGAACACCGCCATCACGCTGCCGAGCACCGGGAACACGGCGAGCAGGCCACTCCAGCGATCGCCGACGGTGCTAGCGAGCAACGTGACCGCAAGGGTGAGCAGGGCGCCGGCGACCATGCGCAGCAGCAGTTTGTCGGACTTCGGCGCCGGGCCTGAAACGATCGGCTGCACGGCGGGAAACAAGTAAGGCGCCGCCAGCAGCGCGACGGAAGCGGCGATCACCGAGAACGTCAGGGACGCGGGAATCAATGACAGCACCACGGCCACCGAGGCCCAGACCAGCAACGAAATGATCAACGCCCATGGCCAGCCGGCCCGTTGTGCGACCTGGGCGTAGGTCACGCAGAAGGCAATCATCGCGAACATTGCCGACAGCGCTGCCGTCGCCGATTGCGCGGCGAACACCTCACCTTGTTCGATGGCGAGGAAGAACAGAATCGGTCCGACCACCACCGGCAATCCCGATAACCAACCGGCCACGCTAGGGCCCCAGCGCTTGCCGGCCAGGGAAATCAGCAGGAGAAATCCTGGAATGACCAGCAGTTTGAGCATCAGCACGCACGCACCTCCGACCTGAGTGAGGCGGCAACGTTAGCATTGCGGGCGAATGATTGCTCTATGGATGTCTCGATTTTGTATACAAAGCACAGCGCGACCCCTGTCCCTGTAGGAGCCGAGCTTGCTCGCGAAGACGGCGGCACATCCAACATCAAATGAACTGTCGGACCGCCTTCGCGAGCAAGCTCGGCTCCTACAGGGTTTGTGAGTACACCGGAATGGGGGAAACGTCTAAGCTGGCCGCTCCCAGCTGTTGACGGATGGTTTGCGTGAAATTCAGTTTGCCCAAATTCGCCACCGCACCGTTCTGTCCGCCGGAAGTGGCCGGCAGCGTTGCCGTCGATCCCCGCGCGTCGTTCTTCAAGCGGCTGCTGCGTTTTGCCGGTCCCGGTTTGCTGGTGTCCATCGGTTACATGGACCCGGGCAACTGGGCGACCGCGATCGAGGCCGGGTCGCGCTTTGGCTACAGCTTGTTGTTCGTGGTGCTGCTGGCGAGCTTGGCGGGGATGGTGGTGCAGTGTTTGTGTTCGCGGCTGGGCATCGCCACCGGGCGGGACCTGGCGCAGTTATCGCGCGAGCGCTACAGCCCACGGACCGCACGGACCCAGTGGGTGCTGGCGGAAATCTCGATCATCGCCACCGACCTTGCCGAAGTGCTCGGTTGCGCCTTGGCGTTCCATTTGTTGTTGGGTTGTTCGCTGACCGTCGGCATCGCGCTCACGGCGTTCGACACGCTATTGGTGCTGGCCTTGCAAAACCGTGGCTTCCGCCGACTGGAAGCGATCATGTTGGTGCTGGTGGGCACCATCGGCGCGTGTTTCTTCGTCGAACTGCTGTTGATCAAACCTTATTGGCCGGACGTTGCCCGGGGTTTCACGCCGTCACTCTCAGCCATCGGCGACGCTGCGCCGCTGTACCTGGCCATCGGGATCCTCGGGGCCACGGTGATGCCGCATAACTTGTACTTGCACACCTCGATCGTGCAAACCCGGATGATCGGCAAGGACCTGGCCAGCAAGCAGGACGCGGTGAAACTGGCGCGCATCGACACGATTGGCTCGCTGGCCCTGGCGCTGCTGGTGAACGCGGCGATCCTGATCCTCGCGGCAGCGGCATTCCACACGAGCGGGCATACCGACGTGGTGGACATTCAGGACGCCTATCACTTGCTCGATCCACTGGTGGGCGGGGCCTTGGCCAGTGTGCTGTTCGGCGTGGCGTTGCTGGCCTCGGGGCAGAGCTCGACGTTCACTGGCACGATCGCCGGGCAAGTGATCATGGAGGGGTTCCTGAACCTGCGGATTCCGTGCTGGCAACGGCGTTTGATTACCCGTGGGCTGGCGCTGATTCCGGCGTTCATTGGGGTTTGGTTGATGGGCGATAACGCGGTGGGCAAGCTGCTGGTGTTGAGTCAGGTGGTGTTGAGCCTGCAGTTGCCGTTTGCCTTGTATCCGTTGATTCGCATGACCAACGATCAGAAGCTGATGGGACCGTTTGTCAATCGACTGCCGACGCGGGTGTTGGCGTGGGGGTTGTTTGGGGTGATCAGTGGGGCGAATAGCTGGTTGATCCTGCAATTTTTGGGGTGATTGTTCGGGCCTCTTCGCGGGCAAGCCCGCTCCCACATGGATTGTGGTGTACATGGATCCTGTGGGAGCGGGCTTGCCCGCGATGAACGATTACACGGCGTCCCGTCCAAACGCATCCACCACAAAATCAACAAACGCCCGCGTCTTGGCCGGCATCAAACTCCGGCTCGGGTAATACAGCGAGATCGGCCCCGCATCGCCGTACCAGTCGGGCAGCAGGCGCACCAGTTCGCCGCGCTGGAAATTGGCCAGCACATCGGGCAACACCAGCAGCGTCACGCCCAAGCCAAGCATGGCCGCCTCACGCATGGCCGCCGGGTCATTGAGGACGATGTGTTCGTTGAGGCTGGCCGGTGCTTCATGGCCCGCCCCGTCACGCATGATCCACTGGCGAATCCGCCCGGTGCGGGAGCCGCGCATCACGATGCCGTTATGCTGTGACAAATCCTCCGGGCGTTCAGGCAACGTGCGTGAGGCCAGGTAGGCCGGGGAAGCCACAGCCACCACATGCGCCGCCGCCAATGTTCGGGAAATCACCCCCGGAGTCAATTCGAAGCCGCCGCCGATGGCCGCGTCGTAGCCCTCGGCAATCAAATCAACGGGACGGTTTTCGAAGTGCCATTCAGGGCGAATCAGCGGGTAGCGCTCCAGAAACGCCGGCAGCAGCGGCAGGATATGACCGATGCCAAACGTCGGTGCCAGGCTGACCTTGAGCACCCCGGCCGGTTCGCCACGGTCGCTGGCCACGGCGCTGATTGCCGCTTGCAATGCCTGCAGATTGCCGCCGATGCTGGCCAGAAAGCTTTCGCCGGCTTCGGTCAGTGACAATTTGCGGGTGGAACGCTGGAACAGCCGCACACCCATGTTGCGTTCGAGCATCGCCACGTTGCGGCTGACCGCAGCAGGCGTCAGTGCCAGCAAGCGAGCGGCAGCGGAAAAGCTCCCGGTTTCGGCGCTGCGCACAAAGGACTCAAGGTTGGCGAGGGTTTCCATGGCAACCACCTGCTAGTAATGCTTGAAGATCATTCAAGTCATTACCGACTAATAAAGACCTAATGGCAAGCGCAGTATTCACTCCATCGACAACCCACGGAGTGAACAACCATGAGTACTATCGGAATCATCGGCGCCGGCGCAATCGGCGCAGCCTTCGCCAAAGCCCTCTCGCGTCAAGGCATTGAAGTAGTCATCGCCAACAGTCGCGGCCCGCAAACCCTGGCCTCGCTGGTCGCCGAACTCGGGCCAACGGCTCGCGCCGGAACCCGCGAAGAAGCCGCCGCCCAGCCGATGGTGCTGGTGGCAGTGAACTGGTCGAAATTGCCGACTGCACTGGCTGGCCTGCCGGATTTCGGCGGAGGGATCGTCATCGACGCCAACAATTCGATCGAGGCGCCCTCGTTCAAAGCCGTGGATTTGCAGGGAAGGACATCCAGCGAAGTATTCGCCGAATGGGTGCCGGGGGCGCGGGTGGTGAAGGCGTTCAATCATCTTCAGGCGCGTTTTCTGGACAGCGATCCGGCGGCGGAGGGCGGGCGGCGGGTGCTGTTTTTGTCCGGCGACGATGCCGACGCGAAAGCGCAAGTGGCCGCACTGATCGATCAGTTGGGGTTCTTCGGGATCGATCTCGGGGAGTTGAGCGTTGGAGCGAAGCTGGTGCAGTTTCCAGGCGGTCCCTTGCCGACGCTGAACCTGGTGAAATTCGCCTGACCCTTCATTCACCGCCAGCGGCTACAAAGTGTGCGTTGTGGCAGAGATAGGGATAACCCGGTGCGACGTGAGTCGCACCGGGTGTGTTGCCAGGCTGCGGCGGTTCTTCGTGGATCCCCGCGCAGTCTGTTGAACGCTTTAAGACCGTTCGATTGCCAATGCCACGCCCTGACCACCACCGATGCACAGGGTGGCGAGGCCTTTCTTGGCGTCACGCTTAATCATTTCATGCAGCAACGTCACCAGCACCCGGCAACCCGACGCACCGATCGGGTGACCCAGGGCGATGGCGCCGCCGTTGACGTTGACCTTGTTCAGGTCCCATTCCAGGTCCTTGGCGACCGCCAGGGATTGCGCGGCGAAGGCTTCGTTGGCTTCAACCAGCTCAAGCTGGTCGATGGACCAGCCGGCCTTGTCCAGGCAACGGCGAGTGGCCGAAACCGGGCCGATGCCCATGATGGCCGGGTCGACGCCCGCGTTGGCGTAGGCAGCGATTTTCGCCAGCACCGGCAGGCCCAGGGCCTTGGCTTTTTCGGCGCTCATCAGGATCACAGCAGCGGCGCCGTCGTTCAGCGAAGAGGCGTTACCGGCGGTCACCGAACCGTCCTTCTTGAAGGCCGGTTTCAGTTTGCCCAGGGCTTCGGCGGTGGTGCCGGCCCGTGGTTGTTCGTCGGTGGCGAAGGACAGCGGATCGCCCTTGCGCTGAGGAATCAGGATCGGCGTGATCTCATCGGCAAAACGCCCGGCTTCAATGGCGGCCGTGGCTTTCTGCTGGGAGGCTGCGGCGAAGGCGTCCTGTTGTTCGCGGGTCAGGCTGTACTTGTCCGCCAGGTTCTCGGCGGTGATGCCCATGTGGTAATCGTTGAACGCATCCCACAGGCCGTCGCTGATCATGGTGTCGACGATTTGCGCGTGACCCATGCGCAGACCGGTGCGTGCGCCGGGCATGACGTAGTTGGACAGGCTCATGTTTTCCTGGCCGCCGGCAATGATCACCTCGGCATCGCCGCAGCGAATTGCCTGAGTGGCCAGATGCAAGGCTTTCAGGCCCGAGCCGCAGACCTTGTTCAGGGTCATGGCGGGAACGGCGAAGGGCAGGCCGGCCTTGATCGACGCCTGGCGCGCAGGGTTTTGCCCGGCACCGGCCGTCAACACCTGGCCCATGATCACTTCATCGACTTCGGCCGGGTCCAGGCCGGTTTGCGCCAGCAGCTGACGGATGACCGCAGCGCCCAGGTCGACCGCAGAAACATTGGCCAGGGCACCCTGGAAACTGCCGATCGCGGTGCGCGTGGCGGCAACAATGACGACTTCTTGCATGGAATGATTCCTCACTGGGCAGCGAACTGCATTTCCGGCACGTGATCCGGCACGATCAGTTTACCGGCGGTCTTGGCGACAATCTCTTCGACGCTGACGCCCGGTGCACGTTCTTTCAGGATGAACGCGCCGTTTTCGATTTCAAGATACGCCAGGTCGGTCAGCACACGCTTGATGCACCCGGCGCCGGTCAGCGGCAGGCTGCATTGGGACAACAGCTTGGACTCACCGTCCTTGGACGCGTGGGTCATGATCACGATGATGTTGTCCGCGCCTGCGACCAGGTCCATCGCGCCGCCCATGCCCTTGACCAGTTTGCCGGGAATCATCCACGAGGCGATGTTGCCTTGCACGTCGACTTCAAAGGCGCCGAGCACGGTCAGGTCGACATGGCCACCGCGGATCATCGCGAAGGACTCGGCCGAGGAAAAAATCGAAGCGCCGATACGGGCGGTCACGGTTTGCTTGCCGGCGTTGATCATGTCGGCATCGATGGTGTCTTCAGTCGGGAAAGGACCCATGCCGAGCAGGCCGTTTTCCGACTGCAGCATGACTTCCATGCCTTCCGGGATGTAGTTGGCGACCAGGGTCGGAATGCCGATGCCCAGGTTCACGTAGAAGCCGTCCTGCATTTCGCGGGCGACGCGTTGAGCCATTTGTTCGCGGGAAAGTGCCATTGTTGTTCTTCCTTCATTCGGTCCGGGGGCAGGGGATCACTTACGCACGGTGCGCTGTTCGATGCGCTTCTCGAACGTGCCGCAAATGACCCGGTCGACGTAGATACCAGGGGTGTGGATCTGCGCCGGGTCCAGCTCGCCGGGTTCGACGATTTCTTCGACTTCGACCACGGTGATCTTGCCGGCAGTGGCGGCCAGCGGGTTGAAGTTCTGGGCGGTGTGGCGATAGATGACGTTGCCGAAATGGTCGGCTTTCCAGCCTTTGACGATGGCGAAGTCACCGGTGATGGATTCTTCCATCAGGTACTTGCGACCGTGGAATTCGCGCACTTCCTTGCCTTCGGCAACCGGAGTGCCGACGCCCGTAGCGGTGAAGAAGGCCGGGATACCAGCACCGCCGGCGCGCATTTTTTCGGCGAGGGTGCCTTGGGGGGTCAGGACAACTTCAATTTCGCCTTTCAACAGCTGTTCTTCGAACAGTTTGTTTTCGCCGACGTAGGACGCCACCACTTTACTGATCTGGCGGTCTGTCAGCAGCACGCCGAGGCCGAAGCCGTCGACGCCGCAGTTGTTGGACACTACGGTGAGGTCACGTGTGCCTTTGCGCTTGATCTCGGCGATGAGGTTTTCCGGGATCCCGCACAGGCCGAAGCCGCCAGCGATCACGGTCATGCCGTCTTCAAGACCTGCCAGAGCTTCCTCGTAGGAACTCACACGCTTGTCGAAACCTGCCATATGCACCTCTTTTATTCTTTGTGGGCGGCTGGCTAGCCGAATGGATGGAGTGTCTCTCTGGGTGATTCATTTGTTAAGTTGATTTTTAAGGTTGATTGGTTAATAAAGCTCATCAAACCGCTGCTTCAATCTTGCAGCTTATAGCTTGAAGCGTACAACTGGAGCGAAGCGAGATGACCGTCAAGCAGATACGCGCATTCCTGGCCGTGGCCCAGAGTCTGAGTTTTGCTGTGGCCTGCGAGCGGTTGCACCTGTCGCAATCGGCGTTGAGCCTGACCATCAAGGCGCTGGAGGAGGGCTTGGGCGGGCGATTATTTACCCGCAATACGCGCAACGTGGCGCTGACGCCTGAGGGTGAGTCGCTGGTGCCGCTGGCACGCCGACTGATCGCCGATTGGGACAACGCCGAGGATGAACTGCGCCAGCGTTTTACCCTGCAACGTGGCCGCGTGACCCTGGCGGCGATGCCGTCGTTTGCCGGCAACCTGTTGCCACCGATCCTGAGGATTTTCCGTGCGCGTTACCCCAAGGTCAATGTCACGGTGAATGACGTGATCAATGAGCAAGTGCTGGAGATGGTGCGGGATCGGCAGGTTGAGCTGGGGGTGGCGTTTGAGCCGACGCAGAGTTCGTCACTGGAATTCACGCCGCTGTACATGGACCGGTTTGTGGCGGTGGTGCCACACGATTCCAAGTTGGCCGAACTGGACGACATCGACTGGCAGACGTTGCTCAAGGAACCGTTCATCACCTTGCAGCGCCCGTCGACGGTGCGGGTCATGCTTGAAGAGCACTTGCAGGCACGGGGAATGAAGCTGCCGGTGGAGTTTGAAAGTCACCAGCTGGCGACGGTCGGCAGAATGGTCGCCAGCGGCCTGGGCGTGAGCGCGGTGCCGGCCCTGTGCGCCGGGCAGATGCGCGAGCTGGGCGCACGCTGCATCACCTTGCGCGACCCGGTGGTGGAGCGGGCGATCGGGGTGCTGACCAAACCGGGGGTTGAACTGTCGGCGGCGGCGCAGGCGTTGTTCGATATTCTCAAGGAAGAAAATCTTGGCGTGCACTGAACACATTCCCCTGTGGGAGCGAGCCTGCTCGCGATGAGGCCCGCACTTCCAGCATTTATGTCGCCTGCCAGACCGCTATCGCGAGCAGGCTCGCTCCCACAGGGATTGGGTTTCGTCAGTTCTTAAGGTGTTGTGCCAGTAACGGCAGCAACCGTTCGCAGGAGCCTTCGATTTTCAGATCGAGGATGTCATCCGCCCGGGTCTTGCCCAGATTAATCGCCATCAACGGCTTGCCCTGATCCGCCACAGCCCGGCACAACCGAAACGCCGAATACGCCATCAGCGAAGACCCGACCACCAACAACCCCGCCGCCTTTTCCACCGCCGCCATCGCCTTGGCGGCCGTAGCCTGCGCCACGTTCTCGCCAAAAAACACCACGTCCGGCTTCATCCGTTCGCCCGCGCAGTGGGGGCAGTGCGGTACTTGAAAGCGCGCTTCAAAGGCGGCGTCGAGCAAGGTGTCGCCATCGGGTGCCTGCACCGCATCAACCCCGGCCAGGTAAGGGTTCTGCGTTTCCATCAGGCGCTGGATCGAATCCCGTTCGCTGCGCTGGCCGCAGTCCAGGCACAGCACCCGATGCAGGCTGCCGTGCAGTTCGATCACGTCGTGGCTGCCGGCCTGGTCGTGCAAGGTGTCGACGTTTTGGGTGATCAGCGCGCTGATCTGCCGCGCACTTTGCAAACTGGCCAGGGCCTCGTGCGCCACGTTCGGTTGAGCCTGGCGCACTCGCGGCCAGCCAAGCATCGCCCGCGCCCAATAGCGGCGCCGGGATTCAGGAGCCGAGAGGAATTCCTGATACATCATCGGTTGCCGGCCACGCCGCACGCCCTGGTTGTCGCGGTAGTCCGGAATGCCCGACGGCGTGCTGATGCCGGCGCCGGTCAGGACCACAAACGGTTGATCGGCCATCAGCTGCTGGAGCCGGTCGAGTTGTTCGCGTAAGGGGCTGTCGAGCATGTTCAACACTCCGCAAGGCCTTGATGGCTTGCAGCGTAACATTTGCCGGGCGAGCGCAAGCAGTCAACTTGTAGCAGCTGGCGAAGCCTGCGTCCGGCTGCTACATGGCACGTGTTTCACCGTTTATTTACGCGCCTCCAGGATCAGGTTGAACGGCGTTTCCGTGGCCCGGCGGAAACTCTTGAAGCCCGCCTCGGTGAAGACCTTGCGCAACCGCGCCTCGCCCGCCTGGGCGCCGAGCCCGAGGCCGACTTCCTGGGACAGCGAGTTCGGCGTGCAAATGAAGGTCGAAGCAGCGTAGAACAGCCGACCCACCGGGGTAACGTTGTCGTCGAGCGAATCGTTGGCAAACGGCTCCACCAGCAACACCGTGCCGTCCGGCTTCAGCGAGTCATAGGCGTGCCGTGCGGCGCCCACCGGGTCGCCCATGTCGTGCAGGCAGTCGAAGTAGCAGACCAGGTCATAGTCATCGCCGGGATAGCTTTTTGCCGTGCCCTGGAAGAACCGCGCACGCCCGGACACACCGCCTTCCTCGGCGCGCTGGGTGGCGACGGTGACAGAAGGTGCGTGGTAGTCGAACCCGACGAATCGCGAGTCCGGAAACGCCTGGGCCATGATCACCGTTGACGCGCCATGGCCGCAGCCGATGTCCGCCACTTTGGCGCCAGCCTGCAGTTTGGCGACGACGCCATCCAGCGCGGGCAGCCACTCGGCAATCAGATGCGCCTTGTAGCCGGGGCGGAAGAAACGTTCCGTGCCGCTGAACATGCACGGATGGTGATCGCCCCAGGCGAGGGCGCCGTTGCCGCGCATGGCGTTGACCAGTTTGTCCTTGTCATGGAAAAACGACGCCACCACCCCGATTCCGCCGGCGATGTAAACCGGCGAATCTTCGATGGCCAACGCCAGCGCTTGCTCTTCCGGCAGGCGGAACTGGCCGTCGCGATGTTCCATGTAACCGGAGGCCGCGTGGGCGCTGAGCCATTCGCGCAGCAGGCGGGTGTTGCAGCCGGTTTTGTCGGCAAGTGCTTCAGGGGTGATTGGCTGACTGTCGGCCATGGCCCGGTACAGTCCGAGCTCTTCGCCGAGGATGACATTGGCCAGCATCGCCGCGCCGCCCATGTCGTTCACCAGCTTGCCCATGAAATCGTTGAGTCTGGCCTCGTCCATCACGTGTGCTCCTTCAGCAGGATCACGGTCCAGAGGCGTGGTTAGCCTGGGTGTTCGCCACTGGGCGGTGGTCGTGGGAATGAACAGGACGCTGTGCACGTCCTGCGTGCAATAAGTTTAGTCCGAGCCCCGCGCACCGCAGCCTGGAGCGACGAAAGCCCATTTACTGACCCACCCCCATCCAATGTGGGAGCGGGCTTGCCCGCGATAGCGGTGTGTCAGTCGACAGGTATGTTGGATGTGCCGACCTCATCGCGGGCAAGCCCGCTCCCACAGGGATCTGCAGTGGCTGTTGGTATCGCATGTATCTCACTGTATCTAACCGGCCTTTCGATACAGTCTCGCTCAACACCGGGGCACTGCCGAACACAGACCAGATACAAACCTGCGCTGAACTGTGAAGGCCGTTTTGGCGCCCTGTAACCGGGGCGACCGAGACCCTTTCCAGGCCGTCGCAACAGGCGGCCGTTTGCTTTTGCCACTGTTCCGCGCCTGATGCGGTCAAGGGGACCACAATGACAACGCTTGTGTCTCAACCCACCCTCAACGCCACGCCGGTGAATCGCCTGCGGGTCGATCACTACACCAACGGCATCATCGGCCCGAGCCAGCCGATGCTCGGACCGTTGGCCGACGGCGGCACCCTGATCACCGGCACACCGCCGGGCTGCTGGGGTCCGATGATCACGCCAGCATTCGAGGGCGGCCATGAAGTGACGCAACCGGTGGCTATCGCCGGGGCGGAAGTCGGCGATGCGGTCGCCATCAAGATCAAAAGCATGCGCGTGACCTCGCTGGCGACCTCGTCCGGGGTCATGAAATTCGTCGAGGGGCGCTACAACGGCGATCCGTTCGTCTCCAAATTCTGCGCCAAGTGCGGCACCGAGCATCCGGCCAGCCATGTCGAAGGCATCGGCGAAGAGTCGATCCGCTGTAACAATTGCGGCGCCGAAGTCAGCGCGTTTCGCTTCAGCCACGGCTACGTGATCGTGTTCGATGCGCAGAATCAGGTCAGCCTGACCGTCAATCAGGACGTCGCCAATCAACTGGCCGGCAATGCTTCAGAAATGTCGGCGCTGCCGGAGTTCGCCGCCCAGCACTCGATACTGTCCCTGGCCCGCGCTGACATCCCCGGCGTCGCGGCGCACATGCGCCCGTTCCTCGGCAACATCGGCACCACGCCGTCCCGGGATCTGCCCGATTCGCACAACTGCGCCGATTTCGGCCAATACCTGATCAATGCACCACACCGTTTCGGCACGACCCGTGAAGAGCTGCACGCGGCCAAGACCGACGGCCACATGGACACCAACTCGATCCGCGAAGGCTGTGTGCTGATTTGCCCGGTGAAAGTGCCAGGCGCGGGGGTGTACATGGGCGACATGCACGCCCAGCAGGGCAACGGCGAGATCGCCGGGCATGCCACCGATTGCTCCGGGGAAACCGAAGTGGTGGTCGAGGTGGTGAAAAACCTGACGCTGGAAGGCCCGATCCTCCTGCAAAACCTCGATGACTTGCCACCGATGGCGCGGCCAATGACCGCTGAGCAACGGGCCAAAGTCCGTGAGTTGGGCGAGCGTTGGGGCCAGCAGGAGATCGAGCAGAGCGGGCCGATCACCTTTATCGGCAGCGGCGAGAACCTCAACGTCGCGGTCGAGAACGGCTTGAAACGTGCGGCTTCGGTCACCGGCCTGCCGTATGACGAAGTGCTCAACCGCGCAACCATCACCGGCTCGATCGACATCAGCCGCTTGCCGGGTACCGTTCGCGTGACATTCCTGTGCCCGATGAGCGTGCTGGATCGCATCGGCATTGGCCATCTGGTGCGTGAAAAGTACGACTTGGCGTAACCCTGACGGCGGGTCTGTATCACACTGTGTACAGGCCCGCCGACGATACAACCGCTGCGATTTTCTGCCGGACCGGAACACAGACCCGATACACCGTTTCGGTTAACTGTGATTCCGAACTGGCAACCCTGAGATCGACATCATGCAGACCTCTCACACATCAACGAAGGCCACCGTCGGGCTCGGCCTGCGTCGCGGTTTAATGAAAGACCTTCAAGCCGCCCCGGTGGGTGACTTCGATTTTCTGGAAGTCGCACCGGAGAACTGGATCGGCATCGGCGGCGCCCATGGTCATGCGTTGCGTGCCCTGGCCGAGCGTTATCCGTTGTCCTGTCACGGCCTGTCCCTGTCACTGGGCGGCCCGTCGCCGCTGGACGTCGGGTTTCTGCAAGAGGTGCGGGTTTTCCTCGATCACTACAAGGTGCCGCTGTACAGCGAGCACTTGAGCTACTGCAGCGATGACGGTCACCTGTACGACCTGCTGCCGTTGCCGTTTACCGAAGAGGCGGTGCATCACGTTGCCGCGCGCATCCGCCAGGCCCAGGACATTCTGGGTCGGCGATTGGCGGTGGAAAATGTCTCGTACTATGCCGCGCCTCAGCAGGACATGGACGAGCTGACGTTCACCAACGCGGTGCTGCGCGAAGCCGATTGCGACCTGCTGCTGGACGTCAACAATGTCTACGTCAACTCGATCAATCACGGTTTCGATCCACAGACCTTTCTGGCCGGCATCGACTCGGGCCGGGTGGTTGCCATGCACGTGGCCGGGCACTTCGATGAGTCCGATACCTTGAAAATCGACACCCACGGCGCCTCGGTCAAACCGGTGGTCTGGTCGTTGCTGGCGGCGGCTTACGCCCGTTTCGGCGCGCAACCGACGTTGCTGGAACGGGATTTCAACTTCCCGGCGTTTTCTGAACTGGTGGCCGAGTTGCAGACCATTCGTCGCCTGCAAGCCGAGGGGGTGAACCGTGGATAAGCCGAGTCTGTTTCAGCAACAAAACACGATGGGGCTTTACCTGCGCGATCCCGAACACTGCGAGCCGCCAGCCGAGATGGACGTGGCGCGGGCACAGGTGTATCGCGACCTGATTTTCCTCAACCTGTCGACGCTGCTCAGCGGGACGTTTCCGGTGCTGATCAAGATTCTCGGGGATGAACAGTGGCGCACGTTGGTGCGGGTTTTTCTGCGGGACTACCGTGCGCACACGCCGAAATTCGGTGAGATTGCCAGTGAGTTCGTCGAGTTCCTGGCGTCCGAGCCGCCTGCGTTGAGTAAGGGGGATTGGCCGCCATTCATGGTCGAGCTGGCGCATTACGAGTGGGTCGAGATGGCGTTGCAACAATCCGAGGATGAGCCGTTGGTGCACGGTGATGCCGGGTTGATCCTGGAGCGACCGTTGCAGGTATCGCCGCTGGCCTGGCCGTTGGCGTATGCCTGGCCGGTGCAATTGGTGGGGCCGGATTATCAGCCCGAAGCACCTCCGGAACAGCCAACATTGCTGCTGGTTCGTCGGTCCGAAGACTGGAGCGTGAAGTTTTCCGAACTGAGCCCGTTGGCGTGGCGGTTGTTGCAGAGGATCGGCGAGTTTCCCGAACTGGACGGTCGTGCGCAGCTGGAAGGATTAGCGGTGGAGGCCGGGACCACGGGGTCGCCGGAATTTATCGACAGCGGTTTGGCATTGTTGCAGCAGATGCATGGGGAAGGGGTGGTGGGCGTAGTCGCTTGACCAACCACAACCCTCAAAACCCCACAATTCAAATGTGGGAGCGGGCTTGCCCGCGATGGCGGAGTGTCAGGCGATATCAGTGCTGAATGTACCGACCCCTTCGCGGGCAAGCCCGCTCCCACACTTGATCGCTGACGTGCATAAAACCTGTGTTCACTAAAAATCTACTGTGGGAGCGAGCTTGCTCGCGATGGCGGTGGGTCAGGCGACAGCAATGCTGGAAGTGCCGACCTCATCGCGAGCAGGCTCGCTCCCACACTTGATCTTTGTCGTGCACAAAACCTGTGTTCACTAAAAAATCCCATGTGGGAGCGAGCCTGCTCGCGATAGCGGTGGGTCAGGCGACAGCAATGCTGGATGTGCCGGCCTCATCGCGAGCAGGCTCGCTCCCACACTTGATCTTTGTCGTGCACAAAACCTGTGTTCACTAAAAAATCCCATGTGGGAGCGAGCCTGCTCGCGATGGCGGTTTGGCAGGCGACAGCAATGCTGGAAGTGCCGGCCTCATCGCGAGCAGGCTCGCTCCCACACTTGATCTTTGTCGTGCAAAAAACCTGTGTTCACTAAAAAATCCCATGTGGGAGCGAGCCTGCTCGCGATGGCGGTGGGTCAGGCGACAGCAATGCTGGAAGTGCCGACCTCATCGCGAGCAGGCTCGCTCCCACACTTGATCGCTGTTGTGCACCAAATCAATGTGCTTTTTGCGCCGGTAATTTGAGTTCTGCACACAACCCACCCCCTTCACGATTACTCAGCGTCAACGACCCCCCGATCGCCAACGCCAGTTGCTGTGCGATCGCCAACCCTAACCCGGTGCCGCCGGTGCTGCGGTTGCGTGAGTTTTCTACGCGGTAGAACGGTTCCATGACTTGGGCCAATTGTTCTTCGGCAATGCCCGGGCCGCGGTCCATGACTTTCACCGAGACGCTGCCATTGGCCTGCTTTTCGACCCACAGCTCTGCTGCCCCGGCGAATTTCAGGGCGTTGTCCGTCAGGTTCACCAGCACCCGGCGCAAGGCGTGGGGGCGGGTGTCGATGACGGTGGCGCTTTTGCCGCTCAGCTGAACTTCCTTGCCCATGTCCTGATAGTCAAACACCAGGCTGTCGAGAAACGAGTCCAGGTCGGTGCGGCGGCTTTCTTCGGTGGCGCCGTGGACGCTACGTGCATACGCGACGCCTTCACGCACCAGATGCTCCATCTCGCCCAGGTCGCTCCACAGTTTTTCTTTTTCCACGCAGTCGTCCATGAATTCGGCACGCAGTTTCATCCGCGTAATCGGCGTTTGCAGGTCATGGGAGATCGCCGCCAACAGCTGCATGCGTTCTTTCAGGTAGGCCGCGATGCGCACCTGCATGGCGTTGAAAGCCTTGGCCGCGTGGGCCACTTCGGTCGGGCCTTTTTCGTCCAGCAGCACCGGGTGGGTGTTGGGGTCGAGGGTGTCCACGGCTTCGGCGAGGCGGGTGAGGGGGCGGATGGCGATTCTCACGGCCAGCCAGGTGCAGAGAAGCATCAGTGCCAACTGCCCAAGCAACGCGATGGGTAACCACGGCGACAACGGCACCATCGACGGTCGCACGTCGATGGTCACCGGGCTGCCGTCAGCCAGTTTCAGGTGGACCTGAAAGTGTTTGATCGGCCCTGGGATGTCGGTAAAGGTCATCGGATAATCCTTGCCGATGGCCTCTTTGATCGATGTCATCGCGATGGGCGCATCGCTCATGGCAACACCCGGTGAGCCCTCATTCAACAGGTAGCGGTAATTGCGCCGTTCCAGTTGTTGCAGCCAACTCATGCGTTCTTCGGCCGGCAAGCGGTCGAGGATTGCGATGGAGGTCGAAACGTCGGTTTCCAGATTGCCTAGCATGGTGTTCTTGGTGCTTTCGTATCGCTCGTAATACTGCGCGCCGAAAGACAGTGCCTGCGCGAGAATCAAGCCGATCAGGAAGATCAGCGACAGCCGCGAGGCCAGGGTGCGCGGCCAGCGAATCGAGAGATTCATGAAGGTGCTCCGAGGACTTCCACCGGCAGGGAAAACACATAGCCTTCACTGCGCACGGTCTTGATGTACGCCGGTTCGCGAGCATCGTCGAGCAGGCGCTGACGCAAACGGCTCACCAGCAAATCGATGGAACGGTCGAACAGATCGGCGTCGCGGCCCTGGGTCAGGTTCAGCAGTTGATCGCGGTTGAGTACCCGCTGCGGGTGATCGAGGAACACCCGCAGCAAACGATATTCCGCGCCGCTCAAGGCGACCATGGTGCCGTCCTCATCCAGTAAGTGCCGGGCCGACGTATCCAGTTGCCAGCGTCCGAAGGCCAGCAGGCGACCCGTCTCGGTGACCACCAGGTTAGGCGGTAGCATCCGTGTGCGGCGCAGCACCGCGTTGATCCGCGCCAGCAATTCACGGGCCGCGAACGGCTTGACCAGGTAATCATCGGCGCCCATTTCCAGGCCGATGATGCGGTCGGTTTCATCGTTGCGGGCGGTGAGCATCATGATCGGCGTGGCCTTGTGTTTGCCCGCGCGCAACTCGCGGCAGAGCATCAGGCCATCGTCGCCCGGCATCATGATGTCGAGCACGATCAGGTCCACCGGCGTCGATTCAAGGAAGGCGCGCATTTGCCGGCCATCGGCGACCACGGTGGTGCGCAGACCGTTCTTCTTCAAGTAGTTGCCTACCAGCTCACGGATCTCGCGGTCATCGTCCACGATGAGAATGTGATCGACGTGTTCCATGGGGCCTTGCCTCTATAAAGGGGGAATGTCGCACAGTCTATCGAGCCTTGGCGCGTTCGCCCGCAGCCCTTTGTATTGCAGTGTATCTGGCTTGTCAGTGGATACACGCAGACGCAAAAACCCGATTTTTCGCTGGTTTTGTATCGCTCTGTATCCAGGCCCCACTTTGATACTTGCCGATTTACACGCGCCTGTTCCCGACACATACGGGATACCTCGCGGGCTTCTAATAGGTTCCATCGAGGCAAACCAAACCGCCTCGGCCCACTAAACGATTTGACCTATTGAAGCCTTGAGGAAACCACCATGAACACTAAAGCCATCTACGCCGCTTGCCTGTTTGCCGCACTGAACATCTGCACCTTGGCCGCCCGTGCCGAAGCCGCCGATGTCACCGCTAAAACCTACACCTACGGCACGCACCTGGATATCAAGAAAGTGGTGTCGCTGAAACAGGACGCTTCCTCTTCCTGCGGGGTGGTGGATGCCCAGCTGACCTACCTGGATTCCCAGAACAAAACCCAGGTCCTGGACTACCGCAAAGTGGCTGACAACTGCAACTCGGACAACTGAGTGCGTCGACCACCCGACGCCCACCCCATTTGAATCAGGAAGAACATCATGATCAACGTCACGCGCTTTTTGACCGCCATCGCCTTCTCTGTTGCCGGCGCCGCCGCTCACGCCAATGCCGCTGTTGAGCAAAACAGCTGTGGCAGCGCCACCTGCTTCCAACTGACGCCCGTGGCCGAGAAGGGCGCGGGTGCCTTCCTCGCCGAGGATGGTTACAGCCGCACGCCGCAGGGGCAGTTGCTGGATAACCCGACGGCCTGAAGCCCGAACACCGATCTGTAAACACCACGCTCCCACAGGGTATGCGGTGCAACGTCCCGCTCATATTTTCAAGGTGATCCCATGTTTCTCATCGCTTTCCTGGGCGGCATATTGACCGTCCTCAGCCCCTGCATCCTCCCGGTCGTGCCGTTTCTGTTCGCCGGTGTCGACCGTACCCGGTCCTCGATCCTGCTCACCCTCGGCGGCATGGTCCTGACCTTCGCGCTGATTTCCAGCCTGGCCGTGGTCAGCAGCGAGTGGGTCGTGCAAGCCAACAACACCGGTCGCCACGTGGCCCTGATCGTGATGGCACTGTTCGCGCTGTCGCTGATTTCTGCGCGGATCGGCGGCTGGCTGGCACGTCCCTTCGTGCTGCTGGGCAATCGCGTCGACCCCAACACCCGCAAAATGTCCGGCCCGTTGAGCTCGGTCATGGTTGGCGTGGCGACCGGTCTGCTCTGGGCGCCCTGCGCCGGACCGATCCTCGGCGTGATCCTCACCGGCGCCATGCTGCAAGGCGCGAACGCCCAGACCAGTCTGTTGCTGGTGGCGTACGGCCTGGGCAGTGCGCTGTCCCTGGGCACCTTGATCTTCTTCGGTCGCAGCCTGGTCAATCGCTTGAAAGGGTCGATCCCGGTCACCGGTTGGCTGCGTCGTGGTACCGGTGTTGCCGTGCTGGCCGCGGCGGCGGTGATTTCCACCGGCGCCGATAAAACATTGCTGGCCGGCACCTCGTCCGAAGGCGTCAGCAGCGTCGAGAAAAGCGTGTTGGAAACCGTACCGAAAGTGGTCGATTACTTCGTCAGCAAGGTCAGCGCGGACTCGATGGATAACGCCAAAGGCGCCATGCCGTCGCTGTCCGGTGCGGTCGAATGGATCAACTCGCCAGCGCTGACCAACGAGTCGCTGAAAGGCAAAGTGGTGCTGGTGGACTTCTGGACCTTCGACTGCATCAACTGCCAGCACACCTTGCCCTACGTGAAGGACTGGGCGAAGAAATACGAGAAGGACGGCCTGGTCGTGATCGGCGTGCACACCCCTGAATACGGCTTCGAACGCATCATCGCCAACGTCAAGGATCAGGTGAAAAAGCTCGGCATCACCTACCCGGTGGCCATCGACAACAACTACGCGATCTGGCGCAACTTCGACAACCAGTACTGGCCCGCTCACTACCTGATCGATGCCAAGGGCCAGGTGCGTTACACCCACTTTGGTGAAGGCAGCTACGAGACGCAGGAGAAAGTGATTCAGCAGTTGCTGGAAGAAGCCAAGGCCGACGCCAAAGCCCCCGCAGCCGCTTGACCTTGATGTTCGGTGTAGCAGCCGAACGCAGCCTCGCAGGCTCGTCAGCTGCTACATCGTCCGAGGCTGCGGTCACGCGTGGGGGCGAGACGTTACCTGGTTGCGTCGCCACGCCGCCGGTGGCGCTCCGTACTCACGACGAAAGGCGCGGCTGAACGCCGTGTCGGTCTGGTAACCCACCTCTTCGGCAATTCGCATCAATGAACTGTTACTGCTGCGTAACAGGTTCGCCGCCAGCAGCATCCGCCATTGCGTCAGGTACTGCATCGGCGAACTTCCCACCAGTTGCTGAAAACGCTCCGCCAGCACCGACCGTGAAGTGCCGGCTGTACGCGCCAGTTCATCCAGCGTCCAGGCGTGGCAGGGCTTTTTGTGCAACGCGTTCAGGGCGGCGCCGACAATTCGGTCACCCACGCCGGCCAGCCAACCGGTACGACCTTCGCCCTGTTCGTGCATGTACAGGCGCAACACCTCAATGAACAGCACCTCGGCCAACTTGGCCAGCACGCCTTCACCGCCAGGCCTTGGCGACCGGGCTTCAGCCAGCGCATAACGGACCGACGATTCCAGCCAGATACCGGCATTCGAGCCGCGCACATTGACCCTTACCACGGCCGGCAACCCGGTCAGCAACATGCCCGCCAGACGCGTCTCGCACGCCAGATAGCCGCACACCAGCCGCGTGACCGCGCCGCCTCCGCCGTAACTCAACTGCCGAGGACGCCGCGCCAGCACCACGTCCAGTCGCGCACCGGTGGCCGGAGGCAGTCCCGGTTTAGAGCTCATGCGGTGCGCGTCTCCCTGGGGAAATACCACCACATCGCCAGCCGTCAGTAGCAGCGGGGGATCATTGCCCAGTTCGACGTAACACTCGCCTTCGGTGATCAAGTGGAAAATCACCACCCGTTCGGCGCCGGGCTCCAGGAAGGGCGCTGCCGTGTCAGCGCTGGGCGACTGGTAGCACCAGGGCGCGGTGAATCGGGCGTTGATGAAAATCGCGCCGACCAGGCGCACGACACGCAGGGTCTGGGACAAGGCATCCATGGTGGCTTTCCCGTGTGGGCGGGTAGCTTTTGATTGTGAGCCTGTTGCCGCGCCACGCGAAATCTCCGGACGATCGGACAGCCTTGGCCGACGATCGGGCAGGACGCCGACGTTGCCTGGCGCGATAGTTGGCACACAGGGTCTGCCGGCCCTGTCATCAATAACAAGAATGAGAGGTTGCCATGCCGAAGTTCGTCATAGAACGCGAGATTCCGGGTGCTGGAACACTGTCAGAAAGGGATTTGAAAGCCGCTTCGCAAAAGTCCTGCAGGACCTTGCGCGATTTGCCGCAAGTGCAGTGGCAGCAGAGTTATGTCACCGGTGACAAGCTCTACTGCGTGTACATCGCGCCCAACGAAGAGTTGATCAAGGAGCACGCCAGGCTGAGCGGTTTCCCGGCCAACCGTATTTCCCAAGTCACGGCCATCATCGATCCGACCACGGCAGAATAGGCCGGGCTGTGTTCCAACCCCAACGGAGCGGAATTCATGAGTACTCCCATTGATCTTACTGCCTTGAAAAACCGTCAAATGGCCTCTTGGGCCAGCGGCGACTATGCCGTGATCGGCACTACTTTGCAGATCGTCGGCGAGCAACTGGCCGAGGCCTGCGACCTGCTGTGCGATGAACGCGTGCTCGACGTCGCGGCCGGCAACGGCAACGCGACGCTGGCGGCCGCACGCCGTGGTTGCCACGTTACTTCCACTGACTATGTGCCTGCGTTGCTTGAGCGCGGCGAAGACCGAGCCAGGGCAGAACGCCTGGAAGTGACGTTTCAGGTGGCCGACGCCGAAGCACTGCCGTTCGACGACGCCAGTTACGATGCCGTGCTGTCGACTTTCGGTGTGATGTTTACGCCGGACCAGGCCAAAGCCGCCACGGAACTGGCGCGGGTCTGTCGGCCTGGCGGCCGGATCGGCCTCGCCAACTGGACGCCCGAAGGCTTCGTCGGCCAGATGTTCAAGACCCTGGGCCGCCACCTGCCACCGCCACCGGGCGCCCAACCGCCTTCACTGTGGGGCACCGAGGCCTGGCTGCACGAGCACTTTGACGAGCGCAATTTCCTGGTTCAGGTGACGCGCAAGACCTTCAACTTCCGCTACCGCTCGGCCGCGCATTTCATCGATACGTTCCGTAACTGGTACGGCCCGCTGCACAAGGCTTTCGCGGCGCTGCCTCCCGAAGGCGGCAAGGCGCTGGAGCAAGACCTGACCGAGCTGATCAACCGGATGAACCGGGCGGGCGACAAATCGCTGGTGGTGCCGAGTGAATACTTGGAGGTGGTCATCACCCGGCGTTGACCTGACGCCGATCCCCTGTAGGAGCCGAGCTTGCTCGCGAAGACGGTGTATCAGTTGGCAGTGATGTTGCCTGACAGTCCGCCATCGCGAGCAGGCTCGCTCCCACATTTGATCTGTGTCGTAACCCAAATCCGTGTTCACTGGAGATCTACTGTGGGAGCGTGGCTTGCCCGCGATGGCGGACTGTCAGCCAGCCTCGATGTTGAATGTAAGGCCTTCATCGCGAGCAAGCTCGCTCCCACAGGTTTTGTGCTTTATTCACCCGTTCCGTCACTCATCCAGCCGCTCGGTGTACACCACCCAAACGCTGCACGGCATTTTGTACAGCAGGTGCTCGACCGTGCTGCCGATCAGCCGGCCCATGCCGCGATGGCCGATGCGGCCCATGACGATCACGTCGACATCGTAGGCATCGGCGTAGCGGGTCAGGACCTTGGCGGGGTTGCCCATGATCATGTGCCGCTGCTCCGGCGCGATGCCGTTGCGCTCGGCCAGTTCGTGGAACGCGTCTTCCTGGTAGTCGAACACGGTCTTGGCCTTGCCCGACGAGAAAAACGCCGAACCGTTGTCGAAGCCGAATTCGTCGGCGCTGATGGAGGAAAGGTCATAGGCGTAGACCACATCCAGTTCAGCGTTACAAGAACTCGCCAGTTTCGACGCTTCGTGCAGGATCCGGTCGTTGAAGCTTTTGTACTGGTCATCGCGATGGAACGGGTCGACCGCCGCGACCACTTTGCGCGGCAACGCGTGCACCGCGTGGCTGACAAAGTGCAACGGCACCGGGCACTCACGCAGCAAATGCACGTCGAGTGGGGTAAACATCAGCCGCGACAGCAGCGATTCGTGCTCCAGCGCCTTGATCAGCACGTCCATCGGCTGCTCTTTGAGGTGAATCAGGATTTCCTCCAGCGGGCGTTCGACCCAGGCCACCTCCGTGGTGACCGTGACGCCGATTTTGCGCAAGGGCCGGGCCTGTTCCTCCAGCCATTGGCGGTGGCGCTCGACGTAGCCCAGGCGTATCTGCTCCAGGGCTTTTTCATTGACCAGACTGGCCGTCGCCAGGCCTTCCAGATAATCGAAGGCGACGATGTGCAGCGCCGCGTCTTCGGCCTTGGCCAGCGCGGCGGCCCGGTCGAAAGCGGGGCTGTGTTCCATCAGGGGCGAGGCGACCAGCATGAAGCGCGATTGCTCAGACATGACAAACCTCCCGTGGGTTAACGAGCCGGTGGCGGGCCCTGTCTAACCAACAACAGAAACCGACGTTGCCGCCCGACGTGCAGTCATTCGACAGGCATTCAATCCCCTAAGTATTGACCATGATCAACCTCCCGTCCGTCAGTCCGGCGCAGGCTGGCGTTCGTGCTGAACTCAAGCGCACGCGCACACTCAGGAGAACCGCCATGGCAACCATGAAAGCCGCGATATTCGTTGAGAAAAACCGCATTGTGCTCGACGACAAACCGATCCCCGAGGTCGGCCCGCTGGACGCGTTGATCCGCATCACCACCACGACTATCTGCGGCACCGACGTGCATATCCTGCGCGGCGAATACCCCGTGGCCAAAGGCCTGACGATCGGACACGAACCGGTGGGCATCATTGAGCGGTTGGGCTCGCAGGTGCGCGGTTTTGTCGAAGGGCAACGGGTGATTGCCGGCGCCATCACCCCCAGCGGCCAAAGCTATGCGTGCCTGTGCGGATGTGGCTCTCAGGATGGCCCGGACACCCGCCATGGCTTCAAGGCCGCCGGCGGCTGGAAATTCGGCAACACCATCGACGGCTGCCAGGCCGAGTACGTACTGGTACCGGATGCGCTGGCCAATTTGTGCCCGATCCCCGATGGTCTGACCGATGAGCAGGTGCTGATGTGCCCGGACATCATGTCCACCGGGTTCTCCGGGGCGGAGCGCGGCGAGGTCAATATCGGCGATACCGTGGCGGTCTTCGCCCTCGGGCCGATTGGCCTGTGTGCGGTGGCCGGCGCGCGGCTCAAGGGCGCTACCACGATTATCGGCATCGATGCCGTGCCCGAGCGCATGAGCGTTGCGCGGCAGTTGGGGGCGACCCACGTGATCAACTTCAAGGACGGCGATGTGGTGGCGCAGATCATGGCGCTGACCGACGGTCGAGGGGTCGACGTGTCCATCGAAGCGCTGGGCACCCAAGGGACTTTCGAGTCCGCGTTGCGGGTGCTGCGTCCGGGCGGCCGCCTCTCAAGTCTTGGGGTTTACTCCAGCGACCTGCGCATTCCCCTCGACGCCTTTGCCGCCGGGCTCGGGGATTTCAGCATCGTCAGCACCCTGTGCCCCGGCGGCAAGGAGCGGATGCGCCGGCTGATGGCGGTGGTGGAGAGTGGCGGGGTAGACCTGTCGCCGCTGGTGACCCATCGGTTCAAGCTGGATGACATTGAAGCGGCGTATGAGTTGTTTGCGCATCAGCGGGACGGGGTGATGAAGGTGGCGATTACACCTTGATGTTTTTTGGTGCCTGCTAGACCGCTATCGCGAGCAGGCTCGCTCCCACATTGTTGACCGAGGTGTCCAGGCGAACACGGTCAAATGTGGGAGCGAGCCTGCTCGCGAAGAACGATGACTCGGTTTTCGCTCAGCCTCGGTCGGCCAGCATCGGTAGGTGCCGCTCCATAACGATCGTGCGTTCAGCGCCGTGGAATTCATCACGTACTTTGCGAAAACCCAGCTTGATGTAGAAACCTTCAGCGGTGATTGAGGAGGGAACGCGCAGTACGGCGATTTTCGCGTCAATAGCGATGGATTCAAGCGTGGCCATCAACTGCCTGCCGAGTCCGCCTCCTTGATGGATGGGGTCAACGAATACACTGCGCACAACATCGCCATCCAGGCTGGCGGTGGCGACTACCCGATGATCGACGGTCGCGACAAAGACCTGGCGTTGGTTCAACAAAGCGCACACGGCCTCAGGAGAAAAGCTTTTCTCCACCTGTGCGATGACTTCGGGCAAGTAGTCCTGAGCATTGGACTGGCGCAGCGACCGGATGATGACCTGGCTGATGGCTGCCGCATCCTCTGCGGTTGCGAGTCGAATCTGGCTGTTCATGTGGGACCTCATTCCTTGGTCTGTTGATCGTAAGGTGAGACGGCGTGGCAGGTCATGCAAAATAAACCTGTCCAGGTTTTCTGAATCGGCGTAAATGGCGTTCGGGTAATCAATCAGGATGGAATGCAATGGACGCTTTTAACGCGCAGGCGCTGCAGAACCTTATCTCCCGCAGACGCAGCGTCAGGAGTTACACCGACGAACCTCTTCCACTGGACGCCTTGCTCAACATTCTGTCGGCCGGACAACGCCGAACATCGGTAGACGGAAAGCGCTCGGTGCCTTCGGCGCATGCGTTGTATCCATTGACGCTGGGTGTCGTCGTTCGTCGGGTCCACGGTTTGGCGCCGGGCTTGTACACGTTCGACCCGGAAGCGGTTCAGCTGGAGTTATCAGGCCCGGCGGTGAAGGCGGGGGTCTTGAACTCAGCTGCCTTGGGGGATGAAACGTGGTTGGAGAGCGCCTCTGCCGTAGTGGTCATTCTCGGCAACCGGGACTTGGCCTTCGAGCATTTTGCCGATCAACAAGCGGATGGCTTGCGCGGTGCGCGTTACGTCGATTTTGAAGCAGGCGCGGTCGTGCAAAACATGTATCTGGCAGTGACCGCCGAAGCACTGGGGGCCGTGGTCGTGATGGGATTTGACGATGCACTCATGCAAAGCGCTTTGGAACTGGATGACGCCAGCTATCCGATAGCGCTTTTTTGCATTGGAAAACCGCAGTTGTAAGGCTTGAAACGATCACACAATCCAGGCGCCACGTGCCGCCAGCAGCTCTCGCAACACGGAGCGATGGCAGTGCGCCTCATCCTCGCAGTAACAGCCTACGGCCAGCGAGGTTTGATGGGACAGGGCGGCCAGCAGATCCAGTAAGTGGTTGGGCGCGGGATGGTTCATCTCAGCCTTGAACTTGCGTCGAAAGGCCTCCCAGGCTTTCTCATCCTCCGCCGCTTGGGCTTCGGCAACCAATTCGGCACTGGGGGAAAGCAGCGGTTGCCAGACGTCATAAAAATCCCGACTGGCGAACTCGGCTTTCGGCACGCCCCGGGGTGGGCGGCGCACCGTGCCTATCCGCAGGCCTTCGTCAGGCTGGCGGGGTGAACCGAGTCGCACGATATGGATAGGCATGTCGGGTTACTTGTGCCGAGACCCGTCGAACCATTCCATCGCCGTGCGCCAGATGCAGATCCCCAGGAAATACGCCGACATCAGCAGCCAAAGCCCCATGACCAGCGGGTTGATGACCGGATGGTTGATCACCAGCGACAAGCTGCACAGCAGCCAGATGGCGGTCACGGCAATGTTGATCGGCATGAACTTGCGCACGCGGAACGGGTGCAGGAATTTCATCCGGGTCACGGTCAACAGCGCCAGGCCGATGACGGTGAGCAGGGTGATCCAGGGCGACGGGGCGATGATGTAAAGGCACAGGGCTACTACGTTCCAGGCGGCGGGGAAGCCCTGAAAGTAGTTGTCCTTGCTCTTCATGTTGACGTTGCAGAAGCAAAACAGCGACGAGACCAGGATCAGCGACACGGTCAGCAGCAGCGTGTAGTCCGGCAACGGGACGTAGCGATAGATGAACAGCGCCGGGATAAACACGTACGTCAGGTAGTCGATCACCAGGTCGAGGATCGAACCGTCGAAACTCGGCAGCACCGACTGGACATTGACCTTGCGCGCCAGCGCGCCGTCCAGCCCGTCGACGATCAGCGCGACGCCCAGCCACAGCAGGCAGTTGGTCGGTTGGTTTTCCAGCAGGGCGAGGGTGGCGAGGAAGGCGGTGACCACGCCGGTCGCGGTAAAACCATGGGCGCCCCATGCTTTGAGCCTGGCGATGTGTAGAGTCGATATCACGGGGGCGTTCTCCAAAAAGTGAAGCAAGCCAGTTATCACCCCTTCAATGAGGGGTGTCGGCAAACCAAGTCAGGTTGCATGTATCGACCGGGTATCCGGGGATAAGGTTCACCGTCTGTAAATCTTAGCTGCGTGGGGGAAAAATACTTTGGATAAATTGGTGATGGTTGTGGAGTTGAGAAAAGGCTGGGACTGAGTACATATCCGTTTCTGCGGTAACGGCTGATTATGGTTTCGCTCTTACAGCGACTCCCTTTTGCAAACGCCCAAAAGGAAGCAAAACGCTTCGCCCCTCCATTCGGTGCCTCGCCTAGGCTCGGCATGCCCTCACTCCGGCATTGCTCCGGGGGCCCGCCGCCATCGGCCATCCATGGCCGGGGGCGGCTACCGCGGCATCCTTGCCGCGGTACCCCCTACGCAACGCCTGCGTTCGGCCTCTGGGAAAGGGGCGGTAGATCTGAAGCCAAAGCAAAGCAACGGCAAGATCAACAGCATCGCGAGCAAGCCCGCCTGGACATGATCGTTCCCACGCTCCGCGTGGGAATGCCGGCGGGGACGCTCCGCGTCCCGTTGTCGACGCAAGACCCGCGTCCTGCGCACGGGTGACGCGGAGCGTCACGGGATGCATTCCCACGCGGAGCGTGGGAACGATCAGGTCACGGGGAGTGCGTGCGCAGGAATCAGGCCGGCCTGCAGGCCGCCGTGCTTTTGATTTTGACGCACCGCCCCATCGTAAGGCCGAGTGGAGGTTCTGCGCAGTGGGTAACCCGGCAGGGATGCCGGGTTAGCCGCCCCCGGCCATGGATGGCCGATGGCGGCGGGCCCACGGAGCAGGACCGGAGCGAGGGCATGCCGAGCCTAGGCGAGGCACCGAACGAAAGGGGCAAAAGCGCTTGGTTACTTGGCGCTTTTCCAAGTAACCCGCCGTAAGGGCGGAACCAATAGCCGCCATCACCCAAATAATGGATATACACCCCTCACAGCAGCTTGCTCATAAACACCCGACTCGTACCCTCCGGATCACAGGGCACTTCGCCAAACCGTTGCCACCCACGCTTCTCATAAAACTCAGGCGCCTGAAAACTGAGGGTATAAAGCACCGCCGAACGGCACCCGCGACGACGTCCTTCATCCTCATACGCACTGAGCAGGCGCGACCCCAGTCCCGAGCCACGCAGGGATTCCGGTAAATAAAACAGATCAAGAAAGAGCATCCCCAGCGACGTTCGCCCAGTCACACCGCCGAGCACCTGATGGTTGACCGGATCACGCACCGTTACCGCCAATGCCTGCCGGTCATTGACACCCGACATCTGCTGATTAAAAGCACTTAATCCTGCGCTGAGTAGGTGCTCGACCTCTGGTTCGATGACATCGCTGACGACAATCTGATGTCGGTCCATGTATTTATTAATCCTGTGGGCAACGAAGGCAGAACACTCGCAGCCGACGGTAATCGAGGTCAAGTGCCACCGACCGCCAGCGCTGTCTCACTAACGTGACAGCCCCGGACAATAAGGCTTCCACGTCAGCCAAACGGTCGTGGCGCAAACGCCTGCGAGGACTATTGTTGCCTGACCGGATCACTCCCATCGATGAGGACGTCGTCATGAACACCAGCGATCTGCTCGAACAACTATTGCGAGCCGGCCAGGGCTCGATGTCGCAACAGGGCGGCGCTGGCGCGTCGGGTCAAGGCGGGCTCGGTGGCCTGGGTGGATTGCTTGGTGGGCTGTTGGGCGGCGGTGCCGGGGCGAGTGCCGGAGGCGGTGGCCGGGGCGGTTTGCTCGGCGGGCTGCTGGGTGGCGGCGCTCCCATGGGCGGTTCGACCCGGGCCAGCTCAGGTGGCGGCGCCAACTACGCAGCGCTGGCTTCACTCGGGATGATGGCGTTCCAGGCGTATCAGGCCTGGCAGCGTAGTCAGGCCTCGGCGCCGCAAGAGGCACCGCGCACCGTCGACCTGCTGTCCGGCCCGGAAGTCGAGGACCACAGCCACGCGATCCTTCGTGCATTGATCGCGGCGGCCAAGGCCGATGGCCGGATCGATGACGCAGAAAAACAGATGATCAGCACTGAAATCGGCCGCCACACTGACGACCCGCAATTGCAGCAATGGCTGGACGACGAAGTGGCCCGGCCACTGGATGCCGCCGATGTGGCGCAGTCGGCAACGGATTCCGGCATGGCGGCGGAAATGTACCTGGCCAGTGTGATGCTGGTGGATGATCAGCAGGATGCCGAGCGCACTTATCTGGATGAACTGGCTGCGGCGCTGAGTATTGATCCGGATTTGCAGGTGCATCTGGAACAGCAGGCCAAGGGCGGCGTTGCCTGAGGTGCAACAATAAATACCGGGTTGGCTGTCAGGCCGCCTTCGCGAGCAAGCCCGCTCCCACATTTGATCGGTTTGTCCAGACGTACGCGGTCAAATGTGGGAGCGGGCTTGCTCGCGAAGAACGTAACGCGGTCAATCCGTAGAAACCCCTACACCAGAAACGTAACGCCATAGCGCTCGGCCACTTCAACGATCCGCGATAGATCCTCGGGCACTTTAAGTTGATCCATCGCCGCAAAAAACTGCCCTCCACGCGGATCAGAGACCACGCCAATCATTTTCGCCGTGGCGCTGATGTTCTTGTAGGCATGAATCGCCCCGCCAGGAATATGCACATACCCCCCGGTCGACACAGTGGTGGATGTGCCTTCCACCGTCACTTCCACCTGACCATCAATGACATAGAACGCCTCGTCCCAAGGGTGAAAATGCGGAGGCGGGCCGCCACCTTGCACACCTTCCTGGATATGCATTTCAAAGGGCTTGCTCAGATCCCCACCCGCGAGAATCGTGATGGCTTCACCGACGACATTGACTGGACCGGGGGTTTGTTCGGGCTCGATGACGTGAACCGTGCGCATGATTGCTCTCCGAAGGATGAGTCCACACCCGCTGAGTATATTCACTTGCGTGCAAGCCAAGTGCCGTCGCACAAGCCCGTCTGTCCGGGCGTTTTCAACGTCGATGGAATTTTTCTCCGGGCGAGTCGCTCTGCTGCTGTAGAGACGTGCTGATTGAGCGTCCTGCCACTGGCCACCGATCGAGAGACGCATCCATGACTGCCCTGACACGACTTGAATCCAAGCCTGCCCATGAACACTCGATTCCCGGTGCGGGCAGCCTGAAGCAGACCTACGAGCAGCTGTTGCTGAGCGACGATGCCGAGCATCAGCGCACGCTCGCCCGGACCTTCCTGGAGGCTCAACTTGAGCACGCCACGGACCTGCCCGAGGAAATGCCACGGGACTTATCGGCGCTGCACACCTTTGTCGAACACCACTGCGCCGAGGTCGCTCGCCAATACGCCGACTACCTGCAACAACGCAAGGACGGCGGGCCCCGGCAGTTCTTCAGCAACAAGGCGCGTGCGCTGTTTTTCCTGCAAGCCGTTGCCCCGACCAAACTGGTGGACGGCGCCTGGCTGTATGGCTTGCTGCGGCACTGGCGCGATCCGCGTTTCGACGGGCTGATTTGCACGTATCTGGAAGAGTTGGGCGACGGCAATCCGGCGCAGAATCATGTGGTCATCTACCGCAAATTGCTGGCCGAACATGGCTTGCAGGACGGCGCCGTGATCGCCGATGAACGCTACCTGCAAGGCGCGGTGCAACTGGCGCTGGGTTATTGCAGCGACGAGTTTTTGCCGGAGGTGATCGGCTATAACCTCGGCTATGAACAACTGCCGCTGCACCTGTTGATCAGTGCCTATGAACTCCGCGAGCTGGGCATTGATCCCTACTATTTCACCCTGCACGTGACCATCGACAACGCCAGTACCGGCCATGCGCACAAAGCCGTGCAAGCGGTGCAGCAATTGATGCCGCTGGAAGGCGATCGCGAGGAATTCTTGCGCCGGGTCGCGCTGGGTTATCGGCTCAACGACCTGGGGCAGGGCAGCCGCGCGATCATCGAGTCGTTCGACCTGGACGACGAAGTGCTGAAGATGCTCGAACGTAAGCGCCCGTTCGGCCAGCACATGCATTCCGATTACTGCCGCTTCGAAGGCCAGACCGTCAATCAATGGTTGTCGACGCCGGAACAGTTGCCCGGCTTCCTTGTGGCCCTGGAAAACAAGGGCTGGATCAAGCGTCACCAGGACCCGCAAGCCAGCCGCTTCTGGCAATTGATCGAAGGCGACGGCGCGGCCATGTTCGGGGTGTTCAGCCCCTATGAAAAACAGTTGCTGCATGACTGGATCGGCGGAAACTGGAAGCCTGAGCGTTCGCCGGCAGCGGCTCGACGCAGTATCAGCACTGCAACGCAACCCACACTGCCCGCCAATGACCCGGATATCGTGAGCCTGCAAGCCGCGCTGGACGGTCTTGCCGCCCACGAGCAGATGCAAGTGCTGATCCCGTGGCTGTCCGCCCAGCGGCATTCCCATCCTGCCGGCCTGATGGCCACGCGACGGTTTATCGAACTCAAGTCCAGCCTTCGATAGGGAGCACGTCATGAACCAGGAAGCACAACTGGGCGCTGCCGATCTGGCCTTATTGCAACTCGGGCGGCGCTTGCAGGCCGACGGCTACCGTTTTATCACCCCGACACCGCTGACTCACCAGCGGGTCAATGACCGCAACTTCGGGCAAAGCGCGCGGACCTTGCGCGAGGTGTTCGGCTGGTCACGGCCGTTCGAACCCGGCCTGTTATCAGTGGATGAACAGCGCCAGTTGCAACAGGCCGGCGTGTTAGAAGAAAGCAACGGACACCTGAAAAGCCGCGTGCGCTGGTCAAGCCTGGACGATCTGCTGTTCGTCCATTCGGGATACCCCACCGATGCGGCCGACGCGGTGTTCTTCGGCCCGGACACCTACCGTTTTGCCCAGCTGATCCACAGCCATCTGCAACAAAACTTCGCGCCGATCAGGCGCGCCGTGGACATCGGTTGCGGCGCGGGCGTCGGGGCCATTGTCATCGCCCGCGCGCGCCGTGAGGCCGAGGTCCTGGCCGTCGACATCAACCCGGCGGCGCTGCGCCTGACAGCCGTCAACGCCGCACTGGCCGAGGTCGCCAACATCAGCATCGAGGCCAGCGACGTGCTGCAAGACGTCGACGGCAACTTCGACCTGATCGTCGCCAATCCGCCTTACATGGCCGACCCGGCCGAGCGTGCTTACCGCCACGGCGGTGGGGCGCACGGCGAGCAACTGTCGTTGCGCATCGTCGAGCAAGCCCTGTATCGGCTGGCGCCCGGTGGCTCGCTGGTGCTGTACACCGGCGTGGCGATGATCGATGGCTTCGATCCGTTTCTCGCGGCGCTGACGCCGCGCCTGGAGTCGGCGATGTTCGGCTGGACTTACCGCGAACTCGATCCCGACGTGTTCGGCGAAGAGCTGTTGACCCCCGGCTATCAGCGGGTGGAACGGATCGCCGTGGTCGCGCTGGTCGTCACGCGCATCGGCCCGGGCATCGGCGGAATCGTTTCGTCGTCAGCGGGTGCGCCATGAGCAAGAACCTTGACGATTACAACCGCATGCGCGACTTCTCGGCGACCTCTGAGCCGGCCGCCACTAAACGCGCGGGCAGGAAAACCGCGAAAGACCATGCCTTGCAATTCTGTATTCAGAAGCATGACGCCTCGCGCTTGCACTACGACTTTCGCCTGGAACTCGATGGCGCGCTGAAAAGCTGGGCGGTACCCAAAGGTCCGTCGCTCGACCCCAAGGTCAAGCGCCTGGCGGTGCACGTCGAAGACCATCCGCTGGACTACGCGACCTTCGAGGGCAGCATTCCCGAAGGGCATTACGGCGCCGGCGATGTGATTGTCTGGGACCGTGGCGTGTGGATTCCCCAGGAGGATCCGGCCAAGGCCTACGCCAAGGGCAAGCTGAAATTCGAGCTGCAAGGCGAGAAGCTCGGCGGCCTGTGGAACCTGGTGCGCACGCACATGCCGGGCAAGCAGGAGCAATGGTTTCTGATCAAGCATCAGGACGGCGCGGCCAAACCCGAAAGTGATTACGACGTGGTCGCCGCCGAGCCCGACAGCGTGCTCAGCGATCGGACTATCGTCGCCAAAGCGCCAAAAGCCGCCAAGACTGCAAAACCCAAACCGATCAAAAAGCCGGCAGCCCCGGAGCGCAAAGCCGCGCGTAAAGAACCACCGGCGCAGCTGACCGGCGCCCACAAGGCCAAACTCCCGGACCAACTCAAACCGGAGCTGGCGACGCTGGTCGAAAAGGCCCCGGAAGGCGAGTGGAGCTACGAGATCAAGTTCGACGGCTACCGCATCATGGCGCGCATCGATCACGGCGAGGTCAAACTCTTCACCCGCAACGGCCACGACTGGACGCACAAACTGCCCAGCCAGGCCGAGGCGCTGGCGGCACTCAACCTTGAATCGGCGTGGCTCGACGGGGAAATGGTGGTCGCCGACGAGCACGGTGTGCCGGACTTCCAGGCCTTGCAAAATGCCTTCGATTCGGGCCGCAGCGGCAACATCGTTTACTACCTGTTCGACTTGCCTTACCTCAATGGCGTCGACTTGCGCGAAGTGCCCGTCGAAGAGCGCAGGGTCGCGTTGGCGACATTGCTCAAACTCAATGAAGACCCGCTGCTGCGCTTCTCCGACGCCTTCGGCGAGGACCCGGAGGCCTTGCTCAATAGCGCCTGCCAGATGCAGATGGAAGGGTTGATCGGCAAACGCCTGGGTTCGCCTTACGTGTCCCGGCGCAGCAGCGACTGGATCAAACTCAAGTGCAAGCATCGGCAGGAATTCGTTGTCGTCGGTTACACCGACCCGAAAGGTTCGCGCAATGCCTTCGGTGCCTTGCTGTTGGGGCTGCATGACCGTGACAGCGGTGAGTTGCGCTACGCCGGCAAGGTCGGCACCGGTTTCAACGAGGCCACGCTCAAGCGCATCTACGAACAATTGAAACCGTTGAAGGCGAAAAAACCGTCGGTGGTCAACCCGCCGAGCGGCTTCGACGCCAAGGGTGTGCACTGGCTCAAACCCAGCCTGCTGGCGGAAGTGGCCTTTGCCGAAATGACCAAGGACGGGTCGGTGCGTCATGCGGTGTTCCATGGCCTGCGTGACGACAAACCTGCCGAAGAGATTACCGAGGAGCGTCCGAAAGCCGTGAAGACCTCAGCCGCGAAAAAAACCACTGCCGAAAAACCGGCCGCCGCTGCCAAAAAGAAGGCTGCACCCGCGCCCTCGCAAATCGGCCTGGGCGATGGCAAGGTGCGCATTACCCATCCTGATCGGGTCATCGATGCCACCAGCGGCACGACCAAAGTGCAATTGGCGGAATATTACGCCAGCGTCGCCCAATGGATTTTGCCGGAGCTCAAGGATCGTCCGGTGGCGCTGGTTCGCGCACCGGACGGCATCGCTGGCGAATTGTTCTTCCAGAAAAACGCCGAGCGCCTGGCCATTCCGGGGATCACCACGCTCGACAAGGCGCTGACCGGGCAACCGGTGATGATCATCAACAACGCCGAGGCGTTGATCGGCGCGGTGCAGATGAGCACCGTCGAACTGCACACCTGGAACGCGACTTCGGACAACCTCGACAAGCCTGACCGCTTCGTTCTCGACCTCGACCCGGACCCGGCGCTGCCGTGGAAAAGCATGGTCGAGGCGACCCAGTTGACCCTCTCGGTGCTCGATGAGTTGGGGCTCAAGGCATTCCTCAAGACCAGCGGCGGCAAGGGCATTCACCTGGTGGTGCCGCTGACCCGCAAGCTCGGTTGGGACGAGGTCAAGGACTTCAGCCACGCGATTGTCAGCCACATGGCCAAGTTACTGCCGGAGCGGTTTTCCGCGGTGTCCGGCCCGAAAAACCGGGTCGGGCGGATCTTCATCGATTACCTGCGCAACGGCCTGGGTGCCACCACCATCTGCGCCTACGCCGTGCGCACCCGCGAAGGATTACCGGTGTCGGTGCCGATCTTTCGGGAGGAGGTGGCCGAGCTCAAGGGCGGCAATCAATGGAACGTACACAACGTGCATGAACGTCTGGCCGAAGTCGGCGACGAGCCTTGGGCGGACCTGAAAAAAACCCGCCAGACCATCACCGCCGACATGCGACGGCGGGTCGGGATGAAGAAATAGAGATTGGTCGAAGGGGTCGTCTGACTGACCGGCAGGTGCCCGGAATTTATGTGCCCCACCAATCCCTGTGGGAGCGGGATTGCCCGCGAAAGCGGTGTGTCAGTCAGCATTGATGTTGAATGTGATATCGCCTTCGCGGGCAAGCCCGCTCCCACAGGATCCTCGGTGTTTTCGACAACGTGCGCGCCGGTGCCCCTGTTTTTGAGAGGCACCGATGTCGTCGGTATTACCGGATAAACGCCTGCAAATCGGTGCCCAGTTTATCGATCGCCGCTTTGAAATCCTGGGCGGTGATTTTCTGGCTGGCGTTGGACACCTGGGTGCCGAAGACTTTGCGCACCACTTTGGCCACGGTCTGGTTGTTGCTCGCGTCGATGAATTCGGCTTCGATGAACAGCGTGGTGTCCTGGTCGCGATGGCCACTGGCAGCAGAAACACCACCCACGACGGCGGCCACCGGCACCACTTCATACCACTTCATGCCTTCGTTCTCGGCATTCACCCCGGTGATCGCCGCGCGCATGATCAGGACTTTTGAACCCTCCGGTGCTGATTTTTCGCTCGTGACCACCCGGTATTTTTGTCCCAGCGTGTTTTTAGCTTTGCTGGTCATATAGCTTTGTATTTCATTCAGGGTCTGCTGATTCACCCGCTCGTTGGGCTGTGGCGCCGGGTAGAGTTCCAGCTTGTTGAAGACCACGGTGTTGTAGGCGTCGGGATTCCACGACGGGCTGACCCAGCGCATGGCGGTCTCGCCGCTGGTGGTGGTCACTTGCTGCAGGTTGTTGTAGTTGGACAGGAAGCCTGAGTACTGTTCCTTCTCGGTGACTTTCGAGGTGCAACCGCCTAGCAACAGACCGGCCATTGCAGCGCCGATGAGCAATTTTCGGGACAGGTTCATAGTGGTGTGTGCTCCATGGATTAAGTCGTTTTTTTCAGTGGCAGGGAATCAGAATCGCCAAGTCATGTTTCCGGTCACGGCTTGAATCCAGGCATTGTCGAACTGACCGGAAGTTCGCGTGCCTGACGTGGTTTTGGTCTGGTCCACCGGCATGTCGCCCAGCCAGACCATGGCCCAACTGACGTTGATGTCGGTGACCTTGTTCAGAGCATAGGTGGCTCCTGTTGCAATGCGCCAGGATTCGCCCATGGGCACGGTAAACGTCCGGTTGCCGTCCGAAACGGCGCTGCTGTCGTAGGCCACGCCGACGTTCCACAACAGGTGCGCGGTGGCCTGGTATTGCGCGCCGAGCGCCAGTTGCCAGGTGTCCTTGAAGTGGGCGTCGACCGTGGTTGATTGGGCGCCGACCGCCGTGGTGTCGACCTGCACGGCGATATCGCCGAACTCCGACCAGTCCTGCCAGTTGACCGAAGCCAGCAACGCCCATTGTTGGTCGAGTTGCTGGAACAGGCTCAGGGTGGCGGTTTGCGGCACCGTCATGTCGAGTTGGGTGTTGAGGCCGTCGAGGCGCTGCAACAACGGGCCGTCGCCTTTGACGTCCAGCCCGTCTTCGAAGTCCAGATCGACCTTGCTGGTGTAGGCCAGGCCAATGCGCGTGCCGGGTTGCGGGGCGTAGATCACCCCGACATTCGCGCCAAACCCCCAATCGTTGTCCTTGTATTTGAACTGACCGTCGCTGCGGTCGGTGAGGCCGAAGGGCGAGCGGTCGATCGCCGTTTGCGCTTGCAGCATGCCGTACATGGCTTTGACGCCGAGGCCCACCGACCATTGCTCGTTGAAGCGGTAAGCCACACTGGGCACAAACGACAAACCGGCCAGACTGGCGTTTTGCGCGAAGTAGCGCCCGGACCAGTCGTTGTCGTAATTGGCGGCCAGGCCAAAGTCGCCGTAGTTGCCGAAGCCGACGCTCCAGTGCTCATCCAGTTCATGGCTGATGAAAAAGCTGCCGCCGGGAATCGGGTCGAGGGCGTTGCCACTGCCGGTGCCCGTGCCGTTGGTGTTGGAATCGCGGTTGAAGGTCAGGTCGCCATAGAGAATCTGCAATCCGCCGGTGATTTGCGTGCCGGGCAGGTAACTCATGCCCGCCGGGTTGCTGGCGATGGTCGAAGGGCCCTGCGCCCGGGCGGCGGCACCAGCGTTGGCCAGGCCGGCGTTATCGGTACCGATCTCGTAGAGCATGATGCCGCCCGCATGGGCCTGTTGGCAGCACAGCGCAAGCAGGGTCAGGGCGGGCAGGGCGGATGTGTTTATTTGCATAGGGTCACCTCAGCAAATGTCCGTCACAAACGCGGGTGGCCAACGCTGGCCACCCGTGAACTCGTCTGATTACTTGGCCATCGCCGCCCGGGCTGCTTCGATCTTGGCCTTGACCGCTTCAAGGTTGAAACTCGCGCCTTTTTGCATCGGCGGGAACTCGACCGCTGTTTCAGCCAGCTTGACCACCTGCTGCTGCACGAACACGAAGCGCCAGAACTGGAACTTGAACCACTCGAAATATTCCAGCGAGCCATTGGCCGCCATGTTTTCCGGCCACCCGGCGCGTTCGAACGGGTCGAGACGCAGGTTGGTCAGGATCGGCATGTCCAGTGTGGTTTTCGCCCCCAGCCAGCCACCGGGCTGGTCGATGAAGCGGTACTTGAAGTCATCGATGCGGATCGCGCCCAGGGTGCTTTCACCAAAGTAGAAGATTTCATGGCGATTCGACGGACCTTTACCGGTGATCATCGGCGTCTGGTCATAGCCATCGAGGTGCACCTTGTACGTGGTGTCGCCCAGTTGCTTGCCCTTGAGCAGTTCGGCTGTGATGTTCGGATTGCCAGCCGCCGCGACCAGGGTCGGGAACCAGTCCATGCCGGACATGATGCCGTTGGCGACCTGGTTCGCCGGTACTTTGCCCGGCCAACGAATGATCGCCGGCGCCCGGAAACCACCTTCCATCACCGTGCCTTTGCCCATGGCAAACGGCGTGGTGCCGCCGTCCGGCCAGGTGAAGTTTTCCGCACCGTTGTCCGTGGTGAAGATCACGATGGTGTTGTCATCCATGCCGTCCTTTTTCAGTTTGGCCATGACGTCGCCGACGATGTCATCAAGCTGCGCCATGCCTGCTTCCTGTTCCGACCAACCGTTTTGCGCATTGCGCATGGCTTCGTACTTGTCGGACAGGTGCGTGACGATGTGCATGCGCGTCGGGTTGAGCCAGAGGAAGAATGGTTTGTTGTCCTGCTTGGCCTTGTCCACAAAGGCGAACGCCTTGTCGCGAATCTCGTCGTCGACGGTTTTCATGCGGTCGGGATAGAGCGTGCCGGCGTCTTCGATTTTCTGTTTGCCGACCTTGCCCCAGCGTGGCATCACGGTTGTATCGTCAGTGGTCGTGGCCCAGCTGTGGACCATGTTGCGCGGGCCCACGGTCGCCAGCAGTTCCTGCGGATAGTTGGGGTGCGCCGGGTCTTCCATGGCGTCGAGGTGGTAGAGGTAACCGAAGAACTCGTCAAACCCGTGCACGGTGGGCAGGAACTCGTTCAAATCGCCCAGGTGGTTCTTGCCGAACTGCCCGGTGGCGTACCCCATGGATTTCAGCGTGGTGGCGATGGTCACGGCTTCGGGTGGAATGCCGACGGGAGAACCGGCCTGGCCAACCGTGGTCATGCCGGTGCGGATCGGCAGTTCACCGGTAATGAAATTGGCGCGCCCGGCCGTGCAACTGGCCTCGGCGTAATAGTCGGTAAAGCGCATGCCTTCGGCGGCGAGCTGGTCGAGGTTGGGGGTTCGACCGGCCATCATGCCCTGGTTGTAGACGCCGATATTGGACCAGCCAATATCGTCACCCATGATCACTACAATGTTTGGCGGTTTATCAGCGGCTTGAGCCATGCCGGGGAGAACCATTGCAGACAACAGTACAGATGCAGCGAACGCCGTTGATAACTTTGTTCGGTTCATGTCGAGCTCCTGCGTACCAGCGTAAGTACCTGAGTGAAGCCCCCGACTGCTCTTCGAATGTGTGATCCCCCGCGAATAGATTAGGTATGAATCGGTAAAAAGCCAGAAAATCCTCGACACTGTCAGGAGCTGTTTCGTCACTGTTACAGCGGCCGTTGATTAAGGGCGGCAAGAAACTCTCGCCGCCCTGATGAGCGTTACTTGCCAATGCCTGCCAGCAGCGGCGCCATCTGCTCATCGGTCAGTGCCGCGTGGACTTCCATGCTCATGAGGTCGTTCCATTCCAGCACCCATTTCTGAATGAGCAGTAGATCATCGGCCTCTGCAATGCCAAAACCGGCCGAACCTCCTACCGCATGCCAGCGCCCCTTCATGGTGACGCCTGCCGGTGGTTTGCCGCCGGTCTTGAGAAAGCGTTCGATCGCGCGGTTACGATTTTCCGAGCTGATGGACCAACTCACGATGAATAACATTTGCCACCTCCTGCGACGGATCGGCACCTGTTTATCTGCGCGCACCGGGCTGGCGCCGGGACCACGGTGACGCGGGTGTTTCCAGTAAGGCATAGCAGCGGCGCGCGGTTTGCGTACGACCGCTGATCCTCTTTACAAGGCTTTTTCGGCGCGGGGGAAGGGGCTTGTATCAACGGCGAAACAGGCGCCGATTTTACGCGTCGCGCAACAGGTCGTTGGCGTTGAGCAGTTCGTAGGCAATCTCCGGGCGCTTCTCCAGTGCGCGGCGAATGGCCGCCGGGATAGAGGCGCGGGTCTTGCGACACAACCCCGGTAATTCACCGATGTTGATGCCGATGCCGCGCATGGTCCGTACTTCGTTGAAGCTGGGGACGATGCTGATGCGGATGCCCAGCTGCTCGTACATCCGCTGTTGCAGGCGCTCGAGGTCGCTCAGGCTCTGGAGGTTTTCCAGGCGCTCGATCAGGCGCTTTTCCTCTGCGCGGGTCAGCAGCAGGATGCGCACGTCCGCCCCCGGTGTTTCCAGCAACGGGTCACGCCCGCAATCGCAGGCGCCGGGCGGGCAGGGTTGGCGGATCGGAACAGAGGTCGTCATGGGGTTCAATCATAGAGCGCGGCGATCGAGTTTGCCCATAGGGTTTGCAGCGAAGGAGATCAAATGTGGGAGCGGCGGTGCGACGATTCGACTTGTTCGCGAAGGCGGTGTATCAGTCAACAATGATGTGAATGACACGCCGCCTTCGCGAGCAAGCCCGCTCCCACAATGATTAGGGTGAAACCGGCTTACCTCATTTCAGGACCAGCATGCGGTAAACCCCGGCTTCGGCTTCGATCCCGTGGGTGTCATGGGTGAAACCGGGGAAGGATTTGTCGAAGGCTTCCAGGGCCTTGAGGTACGCCAGCAACGGCCCGTCCGCAGGGCCGGCGTTTTCACCTGGCATCAGCAAGGGGATTCCCGGTGGATACGGCACGATGCCGGTGGCGGCGATGCGTCCGGCCGCTTCCTCCAGGGTGACCCGCTCGATGTCATTGCGCACCAGTTTCTCGTAGGCCTCCACCGGGCTGAATTCGGCTGTCGGCAGCGTGCCGAACGCCTGGGACATGTTGTACGTGGTCTTGTGTTTTTTCATGGCGGCGAAAATTTCGTCGGCCAGGTCCTTGAGGCCCATGCCGGCGTAACGGGCCTGGTTGGCGGTCAGCAGATCCGGCAGGCACAGTTCCAGGTCGACGTTGTCGTCGTAGTCGCGCTTGAAGTCGAGCAGGGCGTTGACCAGCGTGCCCCATTTGCCTTTGGTGATGCCGATGGAGAACAGGAACAGGATCGTGAAGTCGGTGGTTTTCTCGACCACGATGCCCTGGCGTCCGAGGTACGCCGTGAGCACGCACGCCGGTATGCCGTTTTCGAGCAAGTTGCCGTCGTCGCCCATGCCGGGGCTGAGCACCGAGACCTTGATCGGGTCCAGCATGCAGTAGCCTTCCTCGATGTCGCCGAACCCGTGCCATACCTCATTCGGGTGCAGGACCCAGCAGTTTGGCTCGGTTTTCAGCAGGACCGGGTCCACTTCGTGGAACGGCACCGTGGCGTTGCCGACCTGCACGGTGGGCGGCTGCCAGCAGGTAAAGAACCAGTCATTTTTGCTGAGCATGTCGTTGTGCATGCGCGAGATGACTTGGCGGAAGGACACGGCTTCTTCAATCGATTCGCTAGTGAGAATCTGCCCGCTCGGCGCTTCCATCATCGCCGAGCTGACGTCGCAGGAGGCCATGATCGCGTAGTTGGGCGAGGTCGAGGCGTGCATCATGAACGACTCGTTGAAGCGCCCGTGCTCGATCGGGTTGCGACCGTTGCGCACGTGGATCATCGAGGCTTGGGACAGGGCGGCCAGCAATTTGTGGGTCGACTGGGTGGCGAACACCGTTGGCTTGGACGCATCGTGATCGTCAGGGCTGCCATGCATGGCATGGCGCTCGCGGTACAGCGGGTTGAAACGTGCGTAACCGTACCAGGCTTCGTCGAAATGCAGGCGGTCCACGCTCTGGCCCAGCAGCTCTTCGACGCGAGTGACGTTGTAGGTCAGGCCGTCGTAGGTGGAGTTGGTGATGATCGCGTGGATCGGCGTCGGGTCGATCCCGTCCTTGACCAACGGGTTGTTGGCGATGGCTGCCTTGACGGCTTCGGCGCTGAGGGTTTGCGGCAGGATCGGGCCGATGATGCCGTAGCGGTTGCGCGTCGGCACCAGGTACGTCGGAATGGCCCCGGACAGGGTCATCGCGTGCTCGGCGGATTTGTGGCAATTGCGGTCGCACAGGGCAATCTGGTTGCGCGTGACGCTGGCCATCAGGATGACGCGGTTGGAGGTCGACGAGCCGTTGGTCACGTAATAGGTGCGATGGGCGCCGAAGACCTTGGCCGCGTAGCGCTCGCCCTGGCCGATCGGGCCGCTGTGATCGAGCAGCGAACCGAGTTCGCCGACCGAAATCGACAAGTCGGAACGCAGCAGGTTTTCGCCGAAGAACTCGTAGAACGCGCGCCCGGCGGTGCTTTTCAGAAATGCCGTGCCGCCCGCGTGTCCTGGGGTGTGCCAGGAATATTCATAGGTGCGGGAGAACTTCACCAGTGCGCCAAACATCGGCGGCAGGGCGGCCTGGCGATAACGTTCGATGGCCGCCAGGATGCGTCCGCTGAGGAAGCGGCTGGTGTCCTCGGGCAACCAGATGAAGTCGTCGGCGTGCTGCATGACCACCAGCGGAATGCTCGACGCGGTGCTGCGGTCGCTGATCAGGAACACCGGTACACGGGTGTTGCGCTCGCGCAGGCTGGTCAGCAGTTTGATGCATTGTTCGTGGCCTTCGCTGTCGTCCATTTCCCAGCTGAGCAGCACACATTGGATGGCCGGGTCTGTGCGCAGGATCGACGTGGCGTCGCTCAGGGTTTCCGACGCCAGCACGTGGACGGCGCGTTCTTCTACATCGTTGACCAACTGTTGCAAGGCGCGGCCGAAGACGGTGCGTTTGTCCGGCGGGCTGCTGACCAACAAGGTCAGCATCCCGAGCGAGTGTCTATATTCCGTCATGATTAAACCTCCAGAGGGACTTTATTCAAGCTGTTCACCGGCACCGGTTCGCCGGTGAGGTGCTGCGCGCTGACGGTCTGCGTCGGTACGCTGTTGTTGTGCGCTTCAAGTGCAATCAGGCGGTTGTTGACGAAGCCGAACAGGGTGTAGCCGAAGATGGTCGCCACGCCGCCGAGCATCAGCGCTTGCTCGCCCGAACTGTAGAGCGCCAGGTAGCTGTAGGCCGCCGCCACCCAGGCAATGATGTTGGTCGCCAGGGCCTTGCCGGCCGGCACGTTGGAGACTTTTTGCATGGTCATCAGCGCAGCCATGGACAGGATGTACGGCACCAGGTTGGTGACCACCGCGAGGTTGACCAGGGTGTCGAACTGCTTGCTCAGGTTAGGGCTGATGGTGAGAAGGGCCAACGCAGTCTGCGCCGCCAACAACACCAGCATGCCGATAATCGGCGTGCCGGCCTTATTGGCTTTGGCAAAAATAGGCAGGAAGTAACCGGTATCCGCCGAGCTTTTGTACACCTGGGCAATCGTGAACTGCCAACCGAGCAGCGAGCCGATACAGGCGAGCACCATCGACGCCATCACAATGTCGCCGATCAGGGGTGTGAACATATGGGCGAACACCAACCCGAAGGGCGCGGTGGAGGAGACCAATTCTTCGTTGCCGACGATACCGAAGATAACGTTGGTGGAGACGATGTAAATCACCGCCGCACCCAGGGTGCCGCCGAGGACGGCGATCGGTACGTTCTTCTCGGGGTTTTCCACCGCGTCGGTGTTGGCGCACGCCGATTCCAGACCCAGGAAGGCCCACAGGGTGATCGCCACCGAGGCGCCGGCTGCTTCGAACCAGCTCTTGTCGTGGGGGTTCCAGCCGGCGGCATAAACGCTGCTGTCAAACCAGAACCAGCCAACCGTGGACACCAGCACCACGGGCGCAATCACTCCCCAGACCGTGACCGCACCGATCCGACCGGTAATGCGTGCACCGCCAAAGTTGGCGAAGGTAGTGATCCATAACAAGGCAATCGTTGCCAAGCCTACTTGCAGGGAGTCCAGTTTTATATTGAACAACACCTGAATGTAGCCGACCGCGGTAATACTGATTGCCACGTTGGCGATCAATAAAGACAGGCCATAGGTGTAGTTGGTGATGTAGTTACCGGCCTTGCCGAAGGTGTATTCCGCGTAGCCACCCATGCCACCGGTTTTGCGGCTAAGCATCCCGCAGCGCGCAAAGGCATAGGCCAGAGCGAGTGAACCGGTAGCCGTCACCAGCCAGGAAAGGATTGAAATTGCGCCGACTTCGGCGAGTTTGGTCGGCAACAACACAATGCCTGAGCCCAACATGTTGACGGCCGTCAACATTGTCAGTTGCCCCACCGTCATTTTCTTTGCGACTGACATTCCGTTGCCTCACTGGGTTGCATTGAGAGGTGTTAGCTATAGCAAAGGATTGAAATCTCGCAAGAAATGTCCGTCAGACACCGAGAAAACAAACTATCGCGCACGTAAGGCATTTTGCTGGCCCCGAAGTTTCGATTTATTGACCAAAATCAATTTATATTCAGTTAGTTAGGGTCGGATGCAAATGCGGAATGTGATGATCACGCTGATGGCCTGTGGGCTGGCGGGCATGGCGGCCTCGGTCCAGGCCAAAGAGCTGGTGTCCAATGATCGTTATATGTGCAGCTGGGGGGCGGGGACGGCTGCCAGGGCCCAGGAACTGAAGCTGTCTGGCGTCTCGCTGTATGCCGCGCGCCAGAAGTTGCAGGCGTACAAGTTCAGCAAGCCGTGGATGCGCATGATGGCCATGGGCATTACCGAGCAGACGTACGACAGCAACTCACGGATCAAGCCGGCGGCGATCCGTGAGAGTTTTTATCAGGATTGCCTGAGGTATAAGTTGGCGCGTAAATGATGGGGTAGTGCCCGGTGCGACTGCAGTGGATGTGATGTCCCCATCGCGAGCAGGCTCGCTCCCACAGTGGATTGGGGTGTACACAGATTTTGTGTTCACCAGAGATCAAATGTGGGAGCGAGCCTGCTCGCGATGAGGCCCTCGCAGACGATTTGATCCCGCTTCAAGCCAACATCGACATCAGCCCACCCTGGCGATCCAGCTTGGCCAGATCGTCAAAGCCCCCCACATGTGTCTCACCGATAAAAATCTGCGGCACGCTGCGCCGCCCGCTGCGGCTGATCATTTCCTCAAACTTCCCAGGTTCCTTCTGAACGTTTATTTCCAAAGCCTCTATCCCCTTGCGCGCCAACAGCGCCTTGGCGTTGCGGCAGTAAGGGCAGGTGTCAGTGGTGTAAAGCGTCACAGTGTTCATAACCGGTACTCCCAAGGTTAAAAGTGGCGTTCAAGCATCGATGGCCGGGAAGTCAATCTCGGTCAGGGCGGCATTGTTCAAGTAGTTGGTCAGCGTCTGTGACGCGACGTGGGCAATCACCTCAATGATCTTGGCATCGTCGATACCGGCTGCTCGCGCCGCTTCAATCTGCTCGTTGCTCAAGTGGCCACGGGTTTCGGTGATCTGCCGGGCGAGGGTGGCAAATGCATTGAGCTGGCCGTGTCGAGCGCTGAGGATGTCTTGGGCCGACAGCCCGGCCTTGCCGGCGAACAGCGTGTGTGCGGCCAGGCAGTAGTCGCAGCCGTTGACTTGGGAGGTGGCGAGGAAAATCGCTTCTTTTTCAGTGGCGCTCAACGACGTCTTGCCCAGTGCCACAGACTGTTGCAGATAGGACGACAGCACGGCGGGTGCATGGGCCAGCGTCTTGAAGACGTTCGGCAAAAAGCCGATCTTTTTCTGCACGCCTTCCAGCAGCGGGCGGGTGGCGTCGGTGGCGTGTTCAAGGCTCAGGGTGTTGATGCGGCTCATGGTGACTCTCCGTCGATTGAAGCGCGGTGTGCGCTGGGTACGGAGCTCATGCTAGTGAGACGGGCTGGTCTTTAGGGTGCAAATCGTCGAGGATATGCGACAGATCGTCCAAATATGCCCTCGGGAGCCTGTCCATGGATCGCTTGTCCACGTTGCTCACGCATTTCGGTGTCAATGCCGGGACCTTTCACAGCGGGACGTTTTGCGGCACCACCGGCTTTGATGGCGAGCAGGCGAGTGGGCATCTGCATTTGCTCCAGGCCGGCGAACTGGACCTCACATTAGCCGATGAGCGCGTCCTCCACCTGACCACGCCAACGTTGATCTTTTTCCCGCGGCCGTACCGTCATCGATTGATGGCCTCGGAAGCGGCCGACACGCAATTGGTGTGCGCCTCGCTGACCTTTGATGGCGGCGCGGGGAATGCACTGGCTGCAGCGTTGCCCGATTACCTGATCCTGGATCTCGAAGAAATGCCGACCATGGCCGGTACGCTGGAATGGTTGTTCAACGAAGCCTTCGGCGGTATTTGTGGCCGCGAAGCGATGATGGATCGCTTGTTCGAACTGCTGGTGATTCAGCTGCTGCGGCACATTCTGAGCAATCGTGACCAGACCCCGGGAATGATGGCCGGCCTTGCCGACCCGCGCCTGGCGCGATCCTTGAGCCTTATGCACGACTCACCGAGCAAGGCCTGGACCGTGGCCGAACTCTCGACGGCGGCCAACATGTCGCGCGCCAGTTTTGCCGAATACTTTCGGCAGGTGGTGGGGCAGACGCCGGTCGATTATCTGGTGAGCTGGCGGATCAGCCTGGCGCAGAAACGCTTGCGTGAAGGCAAGTCGATTGCGCTGATCGCCGATGAAGTGGGCTACGAAAGCCCCTCGGCGCTGGCGCGGGCGTTTCGCCGAAAAACCGGCACCAGTCCGCGCGAATGGCTGCAGGAAGGCAAGCGCCGATAGCCGGGGCTCAATCGTTCATCCCATCTTCGATGGCGATGCCTTGCGCACGCATGGCCTTGATCAGTTCGGCGCGGGTGCCCGGCAGGTTGAGCATGGTTTCGTGGCGCAGCGCGGCGACTTCCTCGGCGCTGTAGGGCTGATAGTTGGCGGGTGTGCTTTTGCCCGCGAGGCCGTCTTCACGCATCAGCCAGTTGAGCAGGTCAGCCAACTGCGCGTTGTTCAGCGCCGACTGCGACATACCGGGCACACGCACGAGAAACTCACGCCCGCCCGGTACCTTCAGAAAATTGCCGACAAAGCCTGTCATTCGAGGCGTGTCATTGGCGGCGGACCCCATGCCGTTGCCCAAGTGGCAACCGGCGCATTGCAATTGGTAATTCACACCGACGCTGTAACCGGCCTCGGCGATGGGTTTTTGCAGTTCTTCATTGCCCGGCGCATGACGCTGGGCCGGATCGGGAATGGCTCGGGCGTACGCCAGCGGGGCGGCCATGACGCAGACAAGACCGAGCAACAGCAAACGACGCATGATGAGCACCTCTTACGCTTGAATCGCTTTTCGTAGGAGCCAGGCTTGCCGGCGAAGGCGTCCTTGAGATCGCCTTCGCCGGCAAGCCTGGCTCCTACGAGTTCGATGTGTTCCCTAAACGGCGACACCACGGATGATCGAAACGGTGCAGTGATAGATGTGCGATTTGGCGGCCAGGCACCAGTTCACATCGTTGTTGTTGAACGGGCGATAGGCCGGTTCTTCACTGTCGTTACGGGTGCAGGCGCATTGCGCGCAGCTTTGCTTACCGCAGCAATCGTTGTACGAAATGATGTAGTCCTTGCCGTCAGCCGGGTTGCGGCAGGTGCCGATCCAGGTGACTTGCGAGGCTTCGGTGCCCGGTGGGCAGGACGTCACCGAGCCGCCGCAGCAACTGCACAAGAAGCCATCGATGGAACAGTAGCGCCAGTAGTCGCAGCTGTTCGGATCGCCCGGATCACCGGCCTTCGGGTTGTCGGCGGCCAGGGCCTTGCTGGTGCGATCCAGCGGCAGCAGCAGCGGCAGTGCAGCCCCGGCGACCATCAGCGAGCCCATCCGTGCAAGCAGTTTGCGTCGCGACGTGGTGTCGGCAACCCGGCGCGTCGAGCGTTCGAACAACAGATCCAGCAGTTTCATAAACGTCTCCCTGCCTTAATCAGTGGCTATGGCCGTGGCTATGGTCGTGATCGTGTGGCTGAGCATTGAGGTATTGCTGCAGCGTGGCGTGCTTGAGGTGTTCAACCTCGAACAGGCTGTCCAGGTGCTCGCGGGAATTGACCAGGCCTTTGGCGCGCAAGGTGCCGGTCTTGTCGATCAGCGCGGCGTAAGGCAGCTTGCCGATCTGATAGGTCATGCCCACTTCCGGCCCGACCACGTAGGTGGCGTCGTCCAGTTTGTGTTCGCGGATCAGCGCTTGCTGGGCGTCCATGTCGCCATCGCTGATGAACACCACGTCGAGGCGGTCGGCTTGTTCCCTGGCGATGGATTTGATCGCCGGCAGCAGCGACTTGCAGATCGGGCAGGTCGGCGAGAGGAAGAACAGCAGTTGCGATTTCTCAGCGGCATAGCCGAAGTTCACCGGGCGGCCATGGCGGTCGCTGGCCGTGACTTGCGGCGCGGCTTCGTTGACGGCCACGCCTTTGTCGACCATCAGCGCACCGGCGGGCGCCAGTCGGCCATGCAGCACGCCAATCTGACGAACCAGGCCCATGACGACAAACGCCACGGCCACCAGCAACACCCAGAGCAGAACGTTGGAAACAATCAAGCCTTCCATTGGATCACCTACCAATCAATTTGAGCAGAAGAGGGGAGTTCGCCAGCAAGCCATCGGCCGCGGCGTAGATGAGCAACGCGACAGCGCTGGCAGCCAGCGTCACAAAGCCATCGAACACAGTCATGTCTCGGGCAATCGGCGCCACGCTGGCCAGCAGCGCCAACGCCACCAGCACGCTGTTGCGCAGCAGCAGAATCGGCCGCAACGGTTGCGCCTGGTCCGGCCCGGCACAGCCGCAGTCGATGTCGCGACGACCGCGCCACAGGTTGATGCCAATGGCGGCGGCGTACAGCGCGATCAGGCTGGTGGCACTTAACGCGGCCCAACCACGGCTGAGCGGCACCAGCAAGGCGAAGGCGATGGCCAGCTCCAGCAGCGGGATCAGCCGGGCACTGGGGCGCACCAGCGCCTCGGGCAACAGTTGATAGTCAGCCAGTTGCTTGGCGAAGCGTGCCGGCGCCCGCAATTTGTGGGTCGCGGCACTGGCCAGCAACGCCGAGATGGCGAGGGCGGCGGCAATGATGAAGATCGGATCTGAGTGCATGGCCGAACCTCGTTAGTAGCTCATGACCTGAGTCGCGGTTTTCGCGACCTTGGCCATGCTGCCGGTGTGCTGGTTGGTCTTGAGATCGAAAATCTGCAAGCCGCCTTCAACGTCGGCACCCAGCAGCAGCGGCTTGTCGTCGCCCGTTGCCTGCAGGCTCCACACCGGTGCCGGTGCTTCCAGGGTGGCGATTTTCTTCTGGGTCTTGAGGTCATACGCCCAGATGAACGTGCTTGGGTCTTCCCACTTCATCGGTTCGTGCGCGTCGTGCATCAGCACGTACAAGCGGTTGAGCTTCGGCGCGACAGCCATCAGCTGCCAGCCGCCCGGGGCCCAGCCGGCTTGCTTCTCGGTGTCGGTGACCAGCGACCAGCTCGGCAGGATCTTCGGTGCGTCGCCGGCAAAGTCCACCGGGCGAACGGTGCCCGTGGTGGTGGTGAAGTAATAGGTGTCACCGACGTTGACCGCGCGCTCCACCAGTTTTTCCGCGTTCGGGTCGAAGAACGGCGTGCGGCTGCGCGCGGTTTCCAGGCCCTGGTCGTTGAGGGTCACCACTTGCAGAGTGCCGTCGCCGCACAACGAGGCGAAGCGGCGATTGCCGATCGGGTAGTTGAGCACGCAACCGGGAATGGCGATTTCCGTGGCGACGGTCTTGGCCTGGGTGTCGACCACCGTCACCGACGTCGACGGGGTGAAGTTGTAGACGTAGACGAAGCGGTCATCGCCACTGGTCTTGAGGCCGTAGCGCTGGGTCAGCGACTCGGCGCGCTTGTTCGGAATCAGCACTTCCCAGGCGGGCGACAAAGTCGAGCTGTCCCAGGCGGTCAACACGTCGGTGCGGGTGCCACGGGTGCCGCGGGAATACCAGATGTCGGCGCTGTAGATCAGCTTGCCGTCGTGGCTCAGGGTCGAGGGCGCGGCAAAACCGGTGGGCACCATGCCCAGCACGCGTTTCTGGTCGGGGTCGACCACGGTGATCCGGCCCGCGACGAAACTTTCGAATTCGACATCGACGACGAACGCCCGGTGAGCTTCAGCGGGGAACGCGAGGGTGGTCTGGCCGATCGTGTCGGCGGGCAAATCCGCACGGGCACTGTTCAAGCCGAGTACAAGCAGGCTCAGGCCTAGCGCTGACTGTACGGAGATCCTGTTTGTTCGCATAAGGGGAACTTCCTGAATTGTTGGTAACGCGGATCGCGGGTGCTTTGGCAGATTTTTACAATTCGATTCTGCCTCGCCGGGAAAACCGGAGAATTGCTGTGGCTGCCAAGTGTTTGTGTGTCTGTGCCAGTGTCAGGAAATCACTGTTATCGCGGGCTCGGCAGCTGCTACAGGTCCGGGGAGGACAGGGGAAGGGAGAACGTGAACACGGCACCGCAAGGCTCAAGGTTTTGCGCCCAGATATCGCCGCGATGCCGGCCGATGATGTTTTTGCACAGCGCCAGGCCGATGCCGTTGCCGCTGACTTTGGAGGAGAAGAAGCCATCGAAGAGCTTCTCTTGCGCCTGGGCCTGAATGCCGCGACCGCGGTCTTCGATGCGCACCAGCGCCACGTCTTTGTCGCGGCTGGCATGAATGCGCAACACGCGTCGCTCGAGCGGCAGATCAGCCATTTCTTCAATCGCGTTGAACGCCAGGTTGAGGATGACCTGGCCGATCAGCACCTTCTCGCAGCTCACCCATAGCGGCTCGGGACTGGTCGCGATTTCCACCCGGATCCGGCTCGGATCGGCCCGCAGGCTGATGAAGTAGCGGGTTTCGCGCAGCAGCTCATTGAGGTCGATCCGCTCTTCGGACTGCTCCAGCTTGACCACGTAATCGCGCACGCTTTTGATGATCAGCGACGCATGCTCGATTTGCCGCACGGCGTTCTGCAAACCCCAGGCGACGCCCTGATCAGTGGATTGATCCTTGCCCAGGCGAATCATCGCGCCTTCGATGAAATTGCGGGTAGCCGCCAGCGGCTGACTCAGCTCATGGGCAATCGCCACGGCCATTTCGCCCATCGCGTTGTAGCGGGCCAGGTACTCGAGTTTTTGCTCGCTCACGCGCCGCGCTTCTTCGGCTTGCACCTGCTCGGTGACATCGCGAAACAGCAGCAAATGGCCGATCAGGTCGTCTTCAATCTCGATAAACCGGCACGTCGCGTCATGCCAGCGCCACTCACCGTCACGCCGTTGCACCTGGTAATGCACGCTGAACGGTGCGTGCTCAGGCGTTTCGCTGGCCAGCTGTTGCAGCAGGCGCTGGCGCGAAGCGTCGTCGCACCAGGCGAGGAAGTTTTCGCCGGTCAACTCATGTTCCTCACCCTTTAAAAGGTGTGCGGCAGAGTCACTGATAAAGCGGATATCACCCTGCGGCCCAAGCACCGCAACCCCTTCGGCCAGGTCCTGCATAAAGGCCTTCAGGCGGCTTTCGAAACGCTTGAGGTCGCGCTTGACCTTGTCTTCCTTGGAGATGTCGCGGAACTGCACCATCAGCACATCGCGCCCGTCCAGGTGTACCAGCGTGGCAACCGCCTCGGACAAGATCTCAACCCCTTGCTTGGAGCGATAACACCACTCGATGGCGCGCTGGCCCGTGCGTGCGGCGCCCTCCAGCCAGCGCAAACCCACCGAACGGCGGTACTTGGGCGCGTCGCGGGTCATGTCCGGGGCTTTGAGCGGCGTGAGTTCTTCCAGGGTAAAGCCCAGCGCCTTCAGGGCGGCGTTGTTGGCCCAGAGAATCTCCTTGCTCTGGGCATCGTGAAGAATGATGCACAACGGCATGGCTTCGATGAGGCTGTAGAAATCGTTCGGTTTTGGCAGATACATCGCGCAGCCCTTGGCGGCAGAGGGGTCAACGACCGGTGTCGGTTGAAGTATGGCTTTTTATACCGGCTTGCGCGTGGGGATGCGCTCAGAAGTAACCGGGGGCGGGCTAGGGGATTTCTTTAGCCGAGGGGCTGCACGCCCCAATAGTTGCGACCCGATGTGGTTTTTACACTGGACCTCAATGCACAGGGCACCCACGCATCCCCTCTGTAGGAGCAAGGCTTGCCCGCGAAGAACGATGACTCGGTCGATCTGAGAGACCGCAGTGCCTGGTTCGCGGGCAAGCCTCGCTCCTACAGGTAGCGGTGCGGTTCGCCCCACTAACAATAAGCAAAACGGAGAAAGCCCATGCTGCGTTCAGCGGTCGCGCAACAAGACGCTCTGCCCGGCGTTGACGACGATGTCGTCGACAGCCCGCTCTTTGCGCAGGTACTGGATGAGGTGCGCCAACGTCGGGACGAATTCGACGCCGGCTCCCACGTGCCAAGGGACATGATCGAACGCTTCAAGCAGGTCGGCATCTACCGCGCCGCCACGCCGAAATGCTTTGGCGGTGACGCCTTGGCCCCCGCGCGTTTCCTGCACATGATCGAACGCATCTCCGAAGCCGACGGCTCCGCGGGCTGGGTCGCCAGCTTCGGCAGCGCCGGTGTCTATCTCGCCGCGTTGCCGAAAGAAACCCTCGCCGACCTCTATGCGCACAGCCCTGACCTGGTGTTTGCCGGAGGCTTGTTTCCGTTGCAACCCGCCGAAGCCGTCGAGGGCGGTTGGCAGGTCAACGGCACCTGGAAATTTGCCAGCGGTTGCAAGGGCGCCGACTTGCTCGGTGTCGGTATCGGCGCCGCGGGCGGCAAACCGCGCACGGCGGTGTTCCGCGCGGATCAGGTCGACATCGTCGAAAACTGGGACGTGGTCGGCCTCAAAGGCACCGGCAGCCATGACCTGCGCGTGACCGATCAACGCGTTGACGAGCGCTGGACCTTCATTCGTGGCGGTGCCTCGACCATCGATGAGCCGTTGTTCCGCTACCCGTCGATTGCCTACGCCGCGCAGGTGTTGGCGGTGGTTAACCTTGGCCTGGCCCGTGCGGCACTCGATGAGGTCAGCCGCATGGCCGCCGGCAGTGGCATCACCGGCGCGCCGAAAATGGCTGATCGTGCTTATGTGCGCATCGAGATCGCCAAGGCCGAAGCGCAACTGGCCGCCGCGCGCGGGTTTTTCTACGGCGCGACCGAGCAGGTGTGGCATTCGATCCTCGCTGGCAACCCGGTGACCGCCGAACAAACCAGCCTGTTGCGCCTCTCTGCGATCCACGTTTCCCAGGCCGGTGCCGCTGTAGTGCAAAGCGCGTACAGCCTCGCCGGGACCACCGCGATTTACCTGCGCCATCCGCTGCAACGCTACCTGCGCGACGCGATGGTGGTCACCCAGCACGCCTTCCTCAGCGAAGGCCTGTACGACGGCGCTGGCTCGGTGTTCCTCGGCGTGCCGCCATTCCCTGGCTATCTCTGAACCCTCTATTCAAGGATCAACACCCATGACCCAGACCACCCAAGAACCGTTGCGCGTCGTCTTTTGCATCGGCATCACCCAGAACTTTTTCGACCTGCCCACCGGCGAAGGCTTGAGCGTCTGGAAAGGTTTCAGCCAAATGATGGGCTCGCTCGGCGCCATGCCGGGCATCACCGTGCTGGGCGCGATGGACGATGATCGGCTGATGGTCGGGCCGTCCACCACCTCGCCGTGGACCGTCTACATCATGGCCGACGTCGACTGCCATCAATCGGTGATCGACGCCTGCAACCTGTTCCGCACCACGCCGGTGAACGAGTACAGCCTGTGGCGCTACGCCAAGGTCGAAGCGCGCATCGGTCGTCCGCTGACCATCCCCGACGCGGCCCAGGTGTAAGTCATGAACGAGGCCTTGCTGCAGCGTCTGCAGACGCTCGAAGGGGAGAGCCAGGTGCGCCGCGTGATGGCGCGCTACATGGACCTGTGCGATGTGCCGAGGGCCGCGACCCAGGTCCGCGAACTGGCTGAATTGTTCTGCATCGATGCGATCTGGGAAGGCGTCGGCAGCGTCACTGCGCAAACTTTTGGCCAGCACCAAGGGCGTGATGCCGTGGCGGCGTTTGTTGGCAGTTATTTGCCGCCCTCGGAGCACTTTCGCCTGAACCTGCATTACCTCACCAGCGAGCAGATCGTGGTCGACGGCAGCACGGCCCAGGGGCAGTGGATCATGCAGCAGATTTCCACCTACGCCGATGGGCGCAGCGAACTGTTCGGCACTCGGCTGAACATTGATTTTCGCTGTGTCGACGGTGTCTGGCTGATCGCGCACTTCCGTACGCAACGCTTGTTCAATACGAGGCTGGGCGCATGAGTACGTTTATCAGCGAATTTTTACTCGGTGGCAGCGGCAAACGGGTCGCGATCAAAGACTCGATCGACATTGCCGGGTATCCGACGCGCTCGGGCAGCCGTGCATTTGCCGATGCCGCGCCGGCCACCCGCAACGCCGAGGTGGTGGACGCGATCCTCGCTGCTGGCTGGCAAATAGTCGGCAAAACCAATCTGCATGAGCTGGCGTTTGGCGTCACCGGGATCAACGACTGGACCGGCACGCCGATCAACCCGCAAGCACCGGATCGGGTGCCGGGCGGTTCGTCCAGTGGTTCGGCAGCGGCGGTCGCGGCGGGCCTGGCGGACATCGCCATCGGCACCGACACCGGCGGCTCGGTGCGGGTGCCAGCGGCCTGTTGCGGCATCGCCGGGTTGAAGCCGACATACGGTCGCGTCAGCCGAGTCGGTGCGCACCCGGCGGTGTCCAGCCTCGATTGCGTGGGGCCGTTCGCGGCGGACATGGACGACCTGATCGCCGCGATGCAGGTCATTTGCCCAGGTTTTCAGGTCCAGGACTTGCCGTCGAGCGATGCCCGCGTGGGCTTTCTCGAAGTGGCCTGCGATCCGCTGTTGCAAGCCTGCCTCTATGCAGCTGCCGACCGTGCCGGTTGGCGTCGCAGCAGCCTGCATCTGGGCGAATTCGAAGCGGCGTTTGCCGCCGGCCTGAGTGTTATCAATGTTGAAAACTGGGCCGCGTTCGGCCACCTCACCGGCAAAGGCCTGATCGGCACCGATGTCGAGCAGCGCCTGTTGGCCGCCAGCCGCACCAACGCCGCTGAGCTGGCGCACGCCGAAGAAGTCCGTGCGCGCTTCAGCCAGCAAGTAGATGCCGCACTGGAGCAGTTCGAAGTGCTGCTATTGCCGACGATGCCGAGCCTGCCACCGACGCTGATCGAAGCCCGCAGCGCAAGCAAAGCCGTGGCCGGTATGACGCCACTCGTACGGCCTTTCAACCTCAGCGGTCATCCGGCGCTGACGGTGCCGGTGGAACTGGCGGGTAGCGGGCTGACAGTCGGCCTGCAGATTGTCGGCCGTAAAGGCCAGGACGAAGTGGTCTGCGCCTTTGGTGCGCAGCTGCAACAGAGCATGCACCCCTAAAAACAAGTCATAAAAAAGCCATGAGGAGAACCGCATGAGCACTCATGAATACCGGCTGATCGCATCGTCGAAAAGCCCGGACGACCTGGTCAAGCACGACCGCGTCGACGTCTCGCTGTACAACGACCCGGCGCTGTTCGAAGCCGAGCTGGACAAGATTTTCTACCGCACCTGGGTCTGGGTCGCCCACGAAAGCGAAGTGCGCAACAGCGGCGACTTCAAGACCGCCACCATCGGCCGTCGTCCGGTGATTGTGGTGCGTGACAAGAAGGGCCAGATCAACGTGCTGGAAAACCGCTGCCGGCACCGTGGCGCCACCGTCTGCGAAAAACACAAAGGCAACGCCACCGGCTTCACCTGCCCGTATCACAGCTGGTCGTACGGTCTGGATGGCAAGCTGCGTGCGCTGCCATACCCGGACGGCTACGAAGGCATCCTGGAAAAATCCGAACTGCCGCTCACCCGCCTGCGCGTCGAAAGCTACGCCGGCATGGTCTTCGCCAGTTACAACGACGAGATCGAACCGCTGGAAGATTTCCTCGGCGGCGCCAAGCACTGGATGGACCTGTTCATGAAACAGGGCGCCGGTTACCCGATCAAGACCCAGGGCGAACACAAGTTCAGCTTCAAGGGCAACTGGAAGATCCAGCTGGAAAACACCACCGACGGTTATCACTTCCCGATCGTGCACAAGTCGTTCATGTCGTCGGTGGATGAAGAAACTTCGGAAATGCTCTCGTTCATGACCGACGAACACGCCGTCACCCACGCCTTGGGCAACGGCCACAGCGTGATGGTGATGGTGCCTGAGCACGTCGATCTGGATCACGACGACGGCACCGAGCAGTTGCAGGAACGCTTCGCGCATGTGACTGAAGAATTGTCGAAAACCATGGCGCCGGAGCAGGTCCGGCGCATCGTGCTCTCGCTGCACGGCGCCGGTTTCAACCTCAACCTGTTCCCCAACGTAGCGATGTCGATGTCGTTCTTCCGCGTGCTGCGTCCGGTGTCGGTGACTGAAACCGAGATCCGTCATGTCGCCCTCGGCATGGACGGCGGCCCGGAGATCGCCAACCGCGAACGCATGCGCATTCACGAACACTTCCAGGGCCCGTTCGGTTTCGGCAGCCCCGACGATGCCGAAGCCTGGGACCGCGTGCAGCGTGGTTCGTATGCCGGCGTCGATGCGCCGATCCTGGTCAATCGCGGCCTCAATCGCGAAATCACTGCTGAAAACGGCGACAAGGTGTCCCACGCCACCGACGAGGGCGGTATGCGCGGGGCCTATGACATGTGGAAAAGGATGATGAGCCAATGAGCAATCACGACACCCTGAACGGTTTTTCCGGCCCGTTGGCCCAGGCCATCGAATTCATCTGGCGTGAAGCCGAATTGCTCGATCACAAGAACTACGCCGAATGGGCGACCTTGTGGAGCGAGAACGGCCGCTACATCGTGCCGATCGATCCGGACACCGACGACTTCGAAGCCACGCTCAACTACGCCTACGACGATGCACGCATGCGTGACTTGCGCATTGAACGCCTGACCGCCGGCTACTCGCCGTCGGCGGTGGACGCGGCGAAAACCGTGCGCAGCGTTTCGCGTTTTCGCTTGGTGGAAGCGGCGGGTGACCTTGTTGAAGTCAATTCCGCGCAGTTGCTGTACGCCTACAAACGCGGGGTGCACACGCCGTTCGTGGCCGACTTGAACCATCGCATTCGCTTCACCGACGGTGTCGCGACCCTGGAACGCAAGGTCGTGCGCCTGATCAATTCCACCGACAGCCTGAGCGCGCTCGGCTTCCTGCTGTGAGGGCCAACACCATGAACCGAGTAGCCTTGGTAACCGGCGCTTCGCGCGGTCTTGGCGAATGCATCGCTCGCCGCTTGCACGCGGCGGGTTATCGCGTCGGCCTGGCGGATGTGCGCCTCGATGGCGTGCAGCGTCTGGCGTTGGAACTTGATAGCAGCGGCGCGAGTGCCGTCGCCATTGAGCTGGACGTGCGTAATAAGGCTGATTTTGTGCGGGCCCGCGATGTGCTCGCCGAGCGCTGGGGCGGCACCGACATTCTGGTGAACAACGCCGGTGTGTCGAAGGTCGCGGCGCTGATGGACATCACCCCGGAAGAGTTCGATGAGTCGATGGCGATCAACCTGCGCGGCACCTTTGTCGCGTGCCAGGTGTTTGGTGCGCACTTTGCCGAACGGGGGTTTGGCCGGATCGTCAACATCGCCTCGCTCGCCGGGCAGAACGGCGGCACGGCCACGGGCGCGCATTACGCGGCGGCCAAGGGCGGTGTGGCGACGCTGACCAAAGTGTTTGCCCGGGAATTGGCGCCGCAGGGTGTGACGGTCAACAGCATTTCGCCGGGCCCGCTGGATTTGCCGGTGGTGCGCGAAACCGTGGCCCCGGAGCGTCTGGAACAGATTCTGAAAATGATCCCGGCGGGCACCCTCGGGGCACCGGAGTACATCGCTGACACGGTCCTGCTGCTGATTGCCGACCACGCTGCCTCCGTAACCGGCGCGTGCTGGGACATCAACGGCGGGTTGTTCATGCGCTGATTTCGCCGCACAACGAACCCGTAGCAGCTGTCGAGCTTGCGAGGCTGCGTTCGGCTGCGAAGCAGTCGTGGAATCAGGCGGCGCGGTGCATCAGTGAGACCGAGTACTCAGGTTTTACGACTGCTGCGCAGCCGAACGCAGCCTCGCAAGCTCGACAGCTGCTACAGGTTGCTCATTAACCAAAAGATAACTGTATTCAGGTGATGCAATGATGAAGGTGAAGATCGAAAGGATCGTCGACGAAGCGCTGGATATCCGCTCCTTTCGCCTCGTGCGCAGTGACGGCCAGCCGCTCGACACCTATGAACCGGGTGCCCACGTCGACCTGACCGGGCCGACCGGGGTGACCCGCCAGTATTCGCTGTGCAGTCCGCCGCAGGACCGCCGCGCGTATCTGGTGGCGGTGAAGAAAGAAGCGCAGTCGCGTGGTGGTTCAGCGGCGCTGCATGAAGTGCAAGAGGGCATGGAGCTGGAAATGGGCGCGCCACGCAACCTGTTCCGCCTCGACCCGACGGCCACCGAACACGTGCTGTGCGCCGCCGGCATCGGCGTCACGCCGCTGCTGAGCATGGCTTATAGGCTGACGGAAAACGGCCAGCCGTGGCGCCTGCATTATTTCGCCCGCTCGGCGGAGTACGCGGCCTTTTCCGCGCTACTGGCGGAGACTTTTGCCGGGCATGTGCAGTTCCACTACGGCGTTGAGCCGGGTGATATGGAGGCCGCGTTGAGCGACTGCCTGAACCAGTCGGGCAGTGCCGCGCACGTCTACACCTGCGGACCCGCGCCGTTCATGAACAAAGTGGTGGAAGTGGCTTCACGCAGCCGTTGCGACGATTTCATCCACCTCGAACACTTCCAGGCCGATCCGGCCGCGAATGCCGCGCCGAGTGGCGGTTTTGAAGTGGTGTTGGCCAGCTCCGGCGTGGTGCTCCAGGTGCCGGCCAACTCCAGTCTGGTCGACGTCTTGCAGGCCCATGGCTGCGACATCGACACCGAGTGCCGCGAGGGCATCTGCGGCACCTGCATCGTCGAGGTGCTGGACGGTGTGCCCGAGCACCGCGACAACTGTTTGTCGAACAAGGAGAAGGCGGCCAACAAACAGATTTGCGCCTGCGTTTCCCGCGCCGTTTCCGCTCGTCTGGTATTGGACATTTAACTGCACGGAACACTGGCAAGCCAACGCCGGAGCCTGTTGAATGGCGCTCCGGCGGCCGTCGAAGGAGGAGACAGCCAGGAACGAAACATTGGCCGAACCGCTCGACGAAGCGGTCGAAAAATAACAATAAAATACGCGTGAGGCTTTGCAGTGATGATGACTTCTTCGGCGGTTCGCAACGAGGCGTTCGAAAACTGGTTGAGCCAGGTCAACCAGGCCTGTGGGCGTTTCGATGCTCGCGCGCTGGACACCGATTTCTACGGTGAGCTGGCGGAGTTTCGCAGTGGCGCGATCAATCTCAGCGTCGTCGACATGGCGCACGTGCACCTGTATCGCACCAGCAAGGACGTCAGTATCAGCAGCGACGGTCACTATTACGCGGTGTTCCAGATGCGCGGCAGTTCGCAGCTGGAGCAGGGGGGCAATCGCGCTCAACTCGGCACCGGCGACATTGCCCTGATCGATGCCTGCCACCCGAGCGACATGACCTACAACGAAGATTCCCGGCAGTTGTCGCTGATCCTGCCGCGCCAGGTGGTCGAGCGCGGTTCGCACTTCAATGCCGTCAACTGCGCCACGCGCATCGCGGCCAACACGCCACTGGCGACGATGGCCAATAAACTGGTGCTTGATACCCGACAACACCAAGGCCTGGACATGCAGGAAAGCGAAGCGGTCCTCGATGCGCTGGTCAGTCTGCTGTTGCCGGGGATCAGTGCTCGCGACAGCGGCGGGGATGCCCATGAGCGGCAGTTTCGTAAAATCATCGCCTACATCGACGAACACATCAGTGCCGAAGAACTGTGCCCGGAGTTGATCGCTCGTGAGGTGGGGATTTCGGTGCGTGGGCTGTACCGGATGTTCTCCAAGCGCGGCCTGGTGGTGGCGCAATACATCAAGCACCGGCGCCTGGATTTCTGCGCGGAAAACCTGCGCCACTCGCACGTTGAGCAGAAGCTCTCGGCGCTGTGTTACGCCTGGGGATTTTCCGACTCCAGCTACTTCTCATCGGCGTTCAAATCGCGCTTTGGCGTATCGCCCGGCGCCTATCGCAAGCGCTACAGCCAGAACTGAGCTGCCGGCATTGATGTTGAACTTGCCGGCCTCATCGCTAGCAGGCTAGCTCCCACAGGGATTTTCGTCGTACACAGGTTTTGTGTTCGCTGGAGATCCACTGTGGGAGCTAGCCTGCTAGCGATGGCGGCCTCGTGAGCACCAATAATCCCTCAATGCCGCACCGGCTCTTCCACCGGCAGGTGCAGCACTTCACGCACCAGCATGGCGATGCTGGTCACGCCCATCTTTTCCTTGATCTTGGTCCGGTGCACGTCAACGGTTTTCACGCTGATGTTCAGCTCCCGGGCGATGACCTTGCTGGCCTTGCCATCCACCACCAGCATCAGCACTTCCCGCTCACGGCTGGTCAGCAGTGCCAGTTTGCTTTGCAGGTGCTGGCGCTGTTGCTGATCGGCCTGGGCATGCACGGCCGTCTTCAGCGCGGCCTGGATGCGGTCGATCATTTGCTGCGGGTTATAGGGCTTTTCAACGAAATCCAGCGCGCCGTTCTTCATCGCCGTCACGGACATCGGAATATCGCCATGGGCGGACACGAAGATCGTCGGCAAGGTGCTGCCGCGCTGGTTGAGGATTTCCTGCAACTGAAAGCCGCTGGTCTCCGGCATGCGCACGTCCAGCACCAGGCATGCCGGCTGTTTCGGGTCGTATTGGCTGAGGAACTCGTCAGCGCCGGCAAAGCATTGCGCTTGCACGCTGACCGACTCCAGCAACCAGGCCAGCGAGGTGCGCAGGTCTTTGTCGTCATCAACGATGTAAACAATCGGTTTGCGGATTTCCATCAGGGACTGCCACGAAAGTTTCTAATTATTGTTTTCGCACGCGTGCACGCTGCGGCGGACATCGGCTCTCATCGGAGCCAGTAAGCAGAATACCCACTGCGGCGGGCCGTGACGATAAAGAAACCACCTAGTCGACTAGCGGAAAGCCAACCTCGGCATGGGGATCGTCAGGATAGTTGCGTAACCCGCCGGGTCGTAATCTTGTTCCATCACTTTGGGCCGCGCAACGGCGGTCCTCCTGAAGGAAGGGGCACCGACATGGCCGACCTGAGCCAGCAGCAAATCGACTTTCGCAACGCCATGGCGCAGCTGCCCGCGGCGGTGAACATCATCACCACCAACGGCCCGGGCGGGCGCTGCGGCATCACCGCCAGCGCCGTGTGCTCGGTGACGGACTCACCGCCCACCGTGCTGGTGTGCGTCAACCGCGGCAGCGCCACCCACGATGTGTTCCGCACCAATGGCCGGTTGTGCGTCAACGTCTTGTGTGGCGAGCAGGAGGAGCTGGCGCGGCATTTTGCCGGCATGACCCAGGTGCCGATGGCCGAGCGATTTGCCTGGGACCTGTGGGATGGCGGCGACCTGGGCGTGCCGGTACTGCGAGATGCCCTGGTGCAGTTGGAAGGGCGGATCAGCGAATGCAAGGAAGTGGGGTCGCACTCGGTAATGTTTGTGGAGCTGGACCACGTGGGTGTGCGCGGGGAGGGTGATAGCCTGGTGTATTTCAACCGGTTGTTTCACCGGCTTGAGCATGCCGGCGCGCATTGCTGAGGAACCGCGTTATCGTAATTCGCGGGCAAGCCCGCTCCCACAGGTTTTGTGGCGTTCGCAATGTTTGTGATCGCCACAACCTTGTGGGAGCGGGCTTGCCCGCGATGGCGGTGTGTCAGTCCCGTTGATGTTGTAGGTGATGGCCTCTTCGCGGGCAAGCCTCGCTCCTACAGGTTTCCGGTCGTTCACAATGTTTGTGAGCGCCATGACATTGTAGGAGCGAGGCTTGCCCGCGAATGCGCTGGGTCAGGCACAACAGTCTTTTTCCTTGACGCGAAAGGACGCCGCAACGCGATCCCTGCGTTGCGGCTACCTCTTAGAACGTCGTGGCGAAGATCACTTGGCTGTAGAGGTTTTTGTCGTTGTTGCCCAGTTGGGTGCCACCCTGTTCGGCGCTCTTGTCTGGCTGGTAGAGGCCCACCAGCGGCATGATCGTCAGGTGGTCGTTGACGTGCCATTCGGCATACAGGTCGACTTCGTGGCCGTCGGTGTTGCCGAGGTTGCGGTCGAGGGTGTCGTAGTTGAAGTACATCGCGCCCACTGTCAGGTTTTCCAGGGGAGAGACTTTCAGCGTGACGTTCTGAATGCGTGAGTTGGTGTTGAACGGGCCGGCGTAGTTGCCGGCGACTTCGCCCTGGAACCAGGTGCCAAAGCCGCGACTGAAACCGTAGAACAGCGTGTCATAGCCTTCCGAGAATCGGCTGTAGCGGTAGCTGACATACGGCGTCCAGGCCACATCGGCAAAGGTCCAGCCGGCTTCCAGGTACCAGGCGTCTTCGGTGGCGGTGTGGGGTTTGTCCTGCTTGGCGTATTCACCGGACAGGAACAGGTTTTTCACCCCGGCATTGCCTGTCGCGCGCAGGCTGTAAGTCTTCATGCCGTCGCGTTCAAGTTGTGCCGGGGAGGCAAATTGCTTGTCGACATCGGTGCTGTCGATATAAGTCACGCCGACCGTGCCCGCTTCGGCGACGTGCTCGAGCGTGCCGACGTACATTTCAGTCTTGGCCTGGGCGCGGTTGTCTGATTTCAACCACATCAGGTCGCCGCGCCAGCCTTCCTTGCCACCCAGACGCAGCACGGCAGTCTCGTCGAAGGCTTTGCGCGCGGCCAGCCAATAGGCGCCGCCACGGTTGAATTCGCCGTCGGCCAGGCCTTTGCCCAGGTTGAGCGCATCACCATTAATCAGGAAGCCATCACCGACCACGATGTTCTGGCGGCCGAAGGACAGGTCGACGCCGTCGTCACCCAGCACGTCAAACAGCTTGCCCGAACGCCAGCCGAGGTAGGCGTCTTCGAATTTGGTGGTGCGTTCCGAGCCGTCGCTGAAGCCCGCGGCATCGCCGTCGCCCCAGGTCCCGGAGCTGAGCAGGTTCGCCGCGCCATACGCGGTCCCCACACCGGCCAGGCCCTTGTCGAAGCTCAGGCCATATTTGATGTAGCCCTCGCGCCACGACGATGAACCTTCGTCGAGGCGGCCGGACAACGCGTAGTTTTCCTGGCTGTGGAAAATGCCGAATACCGCTTCCAGCGTGGCGTTCAGGTGACTGTCGTCATCGGCGTACAGTTCGTAGGCACTGGCCTGGCCAGCGCTGATCATCAGCGCGAGCGTCGAGAGACGAAGCAAGGGGGACTTGAGCATGTGTGGCATCCGTTCTTGTTCTTGAGCGCAGGTTTGCGGTCTTTTTCGATACTACGGCCCGGCACTTTTTCGGCCTTTTGTGTGGTTGCCAAAGAGTTGCCTGTGCTTGCCAAAATGCCCGGTTTGGCAGCCCTGCGAATACGACTGGCACGCAGGGCAAATCCCGCCTGTCCCTGACCATCGACAATCCGTATCAACCCTGCCGATGCACCGTTGCGTCGGCCTTCCAGTGTTGACGCTCGCCTGACGAGCGCGCGGATTTTCAAGGTCGTGTTCTTATGGTTACTGCGCTCAGAGTCTCCCTGTTCGGTCTGCTCTCTCTCTCGCTGACACAAGCCGCACTCGCGGCTGAATGTGCGCCGGACCAGGGCCACGGCGCCCAGGTCTTTGCCAATGAATGCGCGGTTTGCCACTCAGTGACCAAGGGCATGAACGGCATGATGGGGCCGAACCTGTCGGGCGTGGTGGGGCGCAAATCCGGTTCGCTGGAAGGCTTCAACTATTCCCAGGCCATGCGCAATAAAGACATCAACTGGCAGGCCGAGAACATCGCGCAACTCATCGCTCAACCCCAGGCTTTCGTGCCGGGGACCTACATGCCCTACATGGGTCTGGCCTCTGCGGACGATCGTCAGGCGGTCGTGTGCTTCCTCAAAGAACAACAGTAATCAGCCGGTTTTTTCTGGCTGAACAACGCGTCTGAAGCAAAGGTGATTTATGAGCAACGTTGAAATTCTGCCGCAGGTGGCGGCCTTCCTCGACCGTCGTCATGGCTGCTTTATCGAGGGTCAGTGGGTGTTTGCCGAAGGGCAACGCATCGCCGTGGTCAACCCGGCTACCGGGCAAACGCTGTGCGAAACCCTGGATGCGCCGCTGGAAGTGATCGAGCGTGCCGTGCAGTCATCCCATGCCGCGTTCAAGTCCGGCGTCTGGTCCGGTTTGCGCCCGGCGGACCGCGAACGCATTCTGCTGAACTTCACCGCGCTGGTTGAGGCGCATGCCGAAGAGCTGGCCCAGCTGGAAACCTTGAGCCAGGGCAAGTCGATCAACATGGCCCGCGCGCTGGACTTGAACGCCACGGTGGAGTTCATGCGTTACATGTCCGGCTGGGCCACCAAGATCGAAGGACAAACCTTTGATGTGTCGATTCCGCTGCCGCCGGGCGCCAGGTTCACGGCGTTTACCAAGCGTGAACCGGTGGGTGTGGTGGTCGGGATTGTGCCGTGGAATTTCCCGTTGCTGATCGCTGCCTGGAAGCTGATGCCGGCGCTGGCCACCGGTTGCACAGTGATCATCAAACCAGCCATGGAAACCCCGCTGACCGCCATGCGCCTGGCTGAACTGGCCCTCGAAGCGGGCATTCCGGCTGGCGTGTTCAACGTCGTGACCGGTGGCGGCGCTTCGGTGGGTGGCGTGCTGACAGCGCATCCGCTAGTGAGCAAAGTGTCTTTCACCGGTTCCACCGCCGTGGGCAAAAGTGTCGGCGTGGCGTGCATGGAAAACATGACACGCTTTTCGCTGGAACTGGGCGGCAAAAACCCGATGATCGTTCTGGCGGATGCCGACATCGACAAAGCCATTCAGGGCGCGATCCTCGGTGGCTTGTTGAACAACGGCCAGGTCTGCGCGGCGGCGTCGCGCTTCTATGTGCATCGCTCGATTCACGACCAGTTTGTCGAAGGCCTCGCGTCGGCGGTGTCCGCCATGCCGATTGGCGCGGGCATGAACGGCGACGCGGCGATCAACCCGCTGGTGTCGCGCAAGCAACAACAAGCGGTGCTCAAGCACATCGAGCTGGCTCGTCAGGAAGGTGCGCGCGTGGTGTCGGGGGGCGAGTTGCTGGAAGGTGAGGGCTTTTATGTGCAGCCGACGATTCTCGCCGACATCGACCACAGCATGACCGTGGCCCGTGAAGAGGTGTTTGGTCCGGTGTTGGGCGTGATGCCGTTCGACGATGAAGACGCGGTGATCGCGTTGGCCAACGACAATCGCTACGGCCTCGCCGCGAGTCTGTGGACCAATGACCTGAGCAAAGCGATGAACCTGGTGCCGCGCATCGAGGCCGGTACGGTTTGGGTCAACGCCCACGTACTGCTCGACCCGGCGATGCCGTTTGGTGGCGTCAAGCAATCCGGGATGGGCCGCGAGTTCGGTCGCGCGGTGATCGAGGCCTACACCGAGCTGAAGTCGGTGTGCATCGCGCACTGATGCCAGTGCGCTAAAACGAAACGGCGCCCGCAAGGGCGCCGTTTTTGTTTTGGCCGATCAGACGCGTTCGAACAACACGGCAATGCCTTGGCCGCCGCCGATGCACATGGTTGCCAGGGCATAACGGCCCTGGACGCGGTGCAGTTCGTGGATGGCTTTGGTGGCGATGATCGCGCCGGTCGCGCCCACCGGATGCCCCAGCGAGATACCCGAACCGTTCGGATTGACCTTCTCAGGGTCGAAGCCCAGTTCTTGCGCCACGGCAAACGCCTGAGCGGCGAAGGCCTCGTTCGACTCGATGACATCCAGGTCGGCCACCGTCAGGCCCGCGCGCTTGAGCACCAGTCGGGTGGCTGGAATCGGACCGAGTCCCATCAGTTCAGGCTCGACACCGGCATGGGCGTAACCGACCAGGCGGGCCATCGGCTTGAGGCCGTGCGCGCGAACCATTTCACCGGTGGCCATGATCAGTGCGCCGGCACCGTCATTCAGGCCCGATGCATTGCCGGCGGTGACGCTGCCGTCTTTTTTGAAGGCCGGTTTCATCTTGCTCAATTGCTCGAAATTGACCTCTGTGCGGACATGTTCGTCCGTGGAAAAGGTCACGCTGCCTTTGCGCGACGCCACTTCGATCGGCACGATCTGCCCGGCGAACCGGCCTTCGGCAATGGCTCGGGCAGCACGTTGTTGGCTGACCAGCGCCAGTTCATCCTGGGCCTGGCGGGTGATGCCGTAGCGTTCGGCGATATTTTCTGCGGTGATGCCCATGTGGAAACCGGCAAACGGGTCTTGCAGGACGCCGAGCATGTAGTCGATGGCTTGCATGTCGCCCATCCGTGCGCCCCAGCGCGCCTGCGGCAACAGGTAAGCGCCACGGCTCATGGATTCGACGCCACCGGCCAGTGCCGCGCCCGTGTCGCCCAGCATCAGGCTTTGTGCGGCGCTGACAATGGCTTGCAGGCCAGAACCGCAGAGGCGATTGACGTTGAAGGCCGGGGTCTCTTTTGGCAGGCCGGCGTTCATCGCCACCGCCCGGGAGATGTAGGCGTCGCGTGCTTCTGTCGGGATCACATGGCCCATCACGGCATGGCCAATGTGTTCGGGCGCCAGGCCTGAACGTTCGATGGCGGCGCGGCAGACGTCGGTTGCCAATTGAATCGGCGGGACGTCTTTGAGCGAACCGCCGAAGCTGCCAATGGCTGAGCGCACGGCGCTGATGACGAAGATATCGGATGGGTTCATGCGGGGTCCTCTGGGGCCGTCCTGGATGCGGTGCGCTTTGGCACTTGTTTGGGGGGCGAGTCTAGAGACGGCGAGCGTGTTGGCCTATGCCGGAACTGCTCACGGGAGGTGGTGTTTTTTGCCATTTCGGGGGGGCGGGGGATTGGGACATTCGACCGCGTTCGTGCGGACAAATCGCTCCTACAATTGTCCGGGGTGTCTGGAGGAACACTATCCAATGTGGGAGCGAGCCTGCTCGCGATGGTCGTCAACGATGACGTGTTTTGACAGGATAAACGCGGTGCCTATGGGTTCATCGCGAGCAAGCTCGCTCCTGCATTGGACGGTGCTGGCCAAGCCAGCACCGCCCTGGGTTCCAGGTTGAAGCGCAATCAGCGCCGATCCAGCCACACGGTCTGGGCATTGCAAAATTCGCGTACGCCGAAGTGCGACAGCTCGCGGCCAAAGCCGCTTTTTTTCACGCCACCAAAGGTCACGCGCGGATCGCTGGCGCAGTAGCCATTGATAAACACGCCACCGGTGTCCAGTTGATCGGCCATCTGTTCGGCCAGCTGAACATTGCGTGTGTAAATGGTTGAGGCGAGTCCGAATTCGCTGTCATTGGCCAACGCCAGCGCATGGTCAGCATCGCGGGCGGTAATGATCGACGCCACTGGCCCGAACAGTTCCTGTTTGAACGAGGTCATCTGGTCGGTGACATCGGCCAACACCGTGGGCGGGTAAAAATTGCCCGGCCCTTCAGCCTTGCGGCCACCCAGCAGCAACGTCGCGCCTTCTTCCAGGGTGTCGCGCACCTGTTGATCCAGTTCATCACGCAGGTCAAAACGCGCCATCGGGCCGATGTAAGTGGCGGCGGCCAATGGGTCGCCGACGACCAACTGACGGGTGGCGTCGACGAACTTGCGGGTGAATTCCTCGACAATGCCTTGCTCGACAATCAGCCGCTTGGCGGCGGCGCAGACTTGCCCGGTGTTCTGGTAACGGCCAATCACGGCGGCTTTGACGGCCTCGTCGAGGTCGGCATCGTTGAGCACGATAAAGGGATCGGAACCACCCAGCTCCAGCACACACTTCTTCAATGCCGCACCGGCCTGGGCGCCGATAGCCATGCCGGCCCTGACGCTGCCGGTGAGGGTGACAGCCGCGATGCGTGGATCGGCAATCGCCGTGGACACGCCGTCCGGCGTGACGTTGATGACCTCGAAGACACCTTCGGGAAAGTCCGCTTGCTTGAAGGCATCCCGCAACAGATAGGCGCTGCCCATCACGTTGGGTGCATGTTTGAGCACGTAGGTGTTGCCAGCGATCAACGCTGGAACCGCGCCGCGAAGCACTTGCCAGATCGGGAAATTCCACGGCATCACCGCGAGAATCGGCCCGAGCGGGCGGTATTCAATGCGTGCCTTGCCACCTTCAACCAGCGTCGGCTCGGCGCTGAGCATGGCCGGGCCGTGCTCGGCGTACCACTCGCACAGCTGCGCGCACTTTTCAATTTCACCGCGCGCCTGAGCGATCGGCTTGCCAATTTCCAGGGTGATCATCGTGGCCATTTTTTCGGCGTTGTCGCGCAATGCCCGAGCCAGGGCAATCAACAATTGCGAACGCTGCTCAACGGGCTTGCCGCGCCAGACGCGGTACCCGGCAGCGGCACGGGCCAGTGCGGTTTGCAGCGCTGATTCCGATTCGAAAGGGTAGTGGCCGATCTGTTCGCCCGTGGCGGGATTGATCGAAAGGGCATGGGTGAGGCTGGAAACGTTAGTCATGGCACCGTCCTGCGAGGTGGGGATGCGTTCAGGTTACGGTGGCATTTGTTTTCTGGAAACTGAATAATACTGAGCATATCGTTCACGTTTGGAGAATGTCGTGGATCTGGTTCAGCTGGAAATTTTCAAAGCCGTGGCCGAGCACGGCAGCATCAGCGCCGCCGCGCAGCACATCCATCGGGTGCCTTCAAACCTGACGACACGGATCAAGCAACTGGAGCTGGATCTGGGCGTGGACCTGTTTATCCGCGAGAAGAGCCGTTTGCGTCTGTCGCCGGCCGGCTGGAGTTTTCTCGATTACGCCCGACGCATTCTCGACCTGGTGCAAGAGGCGCGCGCGACGGTGGCCGGCGAAGAGCCGCAAGGGTCGTTTGCGCTAGGGTCGTTGGAGAGCACGGCGGCGGTGCGGATTCCCGAGCTGTTGGCCGCCTACAACCAGAAGTACGCCAAGGTCGAACTGGACCTGTCGACAGGGCCGTCCGGGACCATGATCGACGGCGTGCTGGCGGGCCGGTTGGCCGCAGCCTTTGTCGATGGGCCGGTGTTGCACCCGGCACTGGAAGGCGTGCCGGCGTTCGAAGAAGAGATGGTGCTGATCGCGCCGCTCAACCATTCACCTATCCACCGCGCGCAGGAAGTGAACGGCGAAAACATCTATGCGTTTCGCTCCAATTGCTCCTACCGCCATCACTTCGAAAGCTGGTTCGCCAAGGACGCGGCGGTGCCCGGCAAGATCTTCGAAATGGAGTCTTATCATGGCATGTTGGCCTGCGTCAGCGCCGGTGCGGGGCTGGCGTTGATGCCGCGCAGCATGCTCGAGAGCATGCCGGGCTGCACCACCGTCAGTGTCTGGCCGTTGTCGCAATCCTTCCGTTATCTGCGCACCTGGCTGGTCTGGCGCCGGGGCACGGTGTCGCAAAGCCTGACCATGTTTGTTCGCTTGCTGGAAGAACGAGGCGTGACGCAAGACGCCACAACCCAACCCCTGTAGGAGCGAGCTTGCGATGAACGCAGCGGCACCGCGTTCATTCAGTCAGCGCGCGTTATCGTTAACGTCCATCGCGAGCAAGCTCGCTCCTACAGAGGTTGCGGTGTTTAAACGATCCCGGTCAGGTAATAGACCCCGATCACGAAAAACGCCGCGAGGATCTTGAAGATTGTCATGCCGAAAATGTCCTTATAGGCCTGACGATGAGTCAATCCGGTGACCGCCAGCAACGTGATCACCGCGCCGTTGTGCGGCAGGGTGTCCATGCCGCCAGCCGCCATGGCCGCCACGCGATGCATGACTTCCAAGGGAATGTGGGCAGCGTTGGCCGAGGCGATGAAGGTGTCCGACATGGCCGCGAGCGCGATGCTCATGCCGCCGGATGACGACCCGGTGATACCCGCCAGCAAGTTGATGGTGATGGCCTGATTGACCAACGGATTGGGAATCACCTTCAGCGCCTCAACCACCGCGACGAAGCCAGGCAACGCGGCGATGACCGCACCGAAACCATATTCCGAAGCCGTATTGAGGGTGGCCAGCATCGCCCCACTGACGGCGGTACGGCTGCCTTCGGCCAGTTTGCGCGAAATCGTGCGATAGCTGAACAGGAAGACCGTGACGATCCCGACCAGCAACGCCGCCTGCACCGACCAGATGGCGATCATCTTCGACACTTGCGTCTGGATCGGCGCCTTCAAACCGGGCAGATCGATTTCATAAACACTGCCGTACCAGTGGGGAATCCAGTGCGTGAAGGCGAGGTTCATCACCCCGACCAACAGCAAGGGCAACAACGCCACCAGCGGGTGAGGCAGGGCGATGTCCTGCGGTGTTTCCGGCTCATTACGCAGATCGGTGCCGTAGCCTTCTCCCGCGCGTTGCGCTTTACGCCGCTGACGCTCGAGATAGAGCATGCCGCCGATCAACACGAACAACGAACCGATCACGCCCAACCACGGCGCAGCCCAGGACGTGGTGCCGAAAAACGTGGTGGGGATGATGTTCTGGATCTGCGGCGAACCGGGCAACGCATCCATGGTGAAGGTGAACGCGCCCAAGGCAATGGTCGCGGGCATCAGTCGCTTGGGGATGTTGCTTTGCCGGAACATTTCCGCTGCAAAGGGATAGACCGCAAACACCACCACAAACAACGAAACGCCGCCATACGTCAGCAGCGCGCAGACCAGCACAATCACCAACATGGCCTGGCTGCTGCCGAGCAAGTGAATGACGGACCTGACAATCGAGCGGGAAAAACCGGACAGTTCAATCAGTTTGCCAAACACGGCGCCGAGCAAGAAAACCGGGAAGTAGAGCTTGATGAAACCGACCATCTTGTCCATGAAAATATCACTGAACGCCGGGGCGACCGCGCTGGGATCAGTGAGCAAAACGGCAGCGAGTGCAGCGAGAGGCGCGAAGATAATGACGCTATATCCCCGGTAAGCAGCGAGCATTAACGCGAACAACGCCAGCAAGGCGATGATGACACTCATGGGATGTCCTTTGAGGCTGAGCCTGTAGCGCAGAGGGGCGGGCGATGGGCTGCGCAGTGGCTGTGATTTATTGTTGTTGGGCCGCGAACGTGTCGCGGCCCTTTCTAGCCAGGCTTTTATTACTCTGCGATACCGGCGTACGGCACATCCTTGTGACCGTAGCGACGGACGCGGATGTTGGCTTGCTCGCCGTGGCCGGAGAAGCCTTCCAGGGCGCACAGGCGTGAGCAGTACTCACCGATCATGGCCGACGCTTCGTCGGTCATGACCTTCTGGTACGTGCAGGTCTTGATGAATTTGCCGACCCACAGGCCACCGGTGTAGCGCGCGGCTTTTTTGGTCGGCAGGGTGTGGTTGGTGCCGATGGTCTTGTCGCCGTAAGAAACGTTGGTGCGCGGGCCGAGGAACAGGGCGCCGTAGTTGCGCATGTTTTTCAGGAAGAAATCCGGGTCACGGGTCATGACTTGTACGTGCTCGAAGGCCAAGTCGTTGGCGATCGCGAGCATTTCCTCTTCGTCTTCGGCGACGATCACTTCACCGAAATTCTCCCAGGCCTGACGGGCAATGACGGCGGTCGGAAGGATCAGCAGCAGGCGCTCGATCTCAGCCATGGTCTCGCGCGCGAGTTTTTCCGAAGTCGTCAGCAAGATCGCCGGCGAATCCGGGCCGTGTTCGGCTTGACCGAGCAGGTCCGTGGCGCAGATTTCACCGTCGACCGTTTCGTCAGCGATCACCAGGGTTTCGGTGGGGCCGGCGAACAAGTCGATGCCGACGCGGCCGAACAATTGGCGTTTGGCTTCGGCAACAAACGCGTTGCCCGGACCGACCAGCATGTCCACCGGCGCAATCGACTTGGTGCCCAGCGCCATGGCGCCGATCGCCTGGATACCGCCCAGGCAGTAGATCTCATCGGCGCCCGCCATGTGCTGCGCGGCGACAATGGCCGGCGCCGGTTTGCCATGGAAGGGCGGGGCGCAGGTGATGATGCGCGGGACACCGGCGACCTTGGCGGTGATCACCGACATGTGCGCCGAAGCCAGCAGCGGGTACTTGCCACCCGGCACATAGCAACCCGCCGCATTCACTGGAATGTTTTTGTGGCCGAGGATCACGCCCGGCAGGGTTTCGACTTCCAGGTCTTGCAGGCTGTTGCGTTGGTGCTGGGCGAAATTGCGCACCTGGGTCTGGGCGAATTCGATGTCGCTGATGTCGCGTTTGGTCAGCTGCGCCATGCACGCATCGATCTCGGTGCTGGTGAGTCGGTAGTCCTCGCGATCAAGGTTGTCGAAGCGAATGGAGAGCTCGCGAATCGCGGCATCGCCACGTTCTTCGATGTCGGCCAGGGTCTTTTCGACCGTGTCACGTACTTCACGCGCTGCCGATTTGATGACCGATGCTTCCGCGCCTTTTTTGAGCCAAGTTGCCATGGGACGAATTCCTGAGCGTTGTTGTTTTTGGTTTTGCATACGTATGCAATTCAGAGCAATGCTAAGCCATTCCCGAGGACGATGAAAAGGGGGTGGGCGAAAAAGACTCGAAATCGCGAAGGGCGGGTTGATGCGTTTTTTCGCAAAACGGGCAGGCAGCACACCTCACTGGCAATGGCAGGTATGATCGGCATTTCGACAATTGAGCTGAGACGCAATGGCAGATTCCAACGACCCCTCCCGGCATCCGGTCACCGCCCATGATGTGGCCAGGTTGGCGGGTGTCTCGCAGTCGGCGGTCTCGCGAACCTTCACCAAGGGCGCCAGTGTTTCGCCGAAGACGCGGCAGAAAGTCGAGGAAGCCGCCGCGACCTTGGGTTACCGCCCGAATCAGTGGGCACGCTCGTTGATCAAGCGTCGATCCAACCTGATCGGCGTCGTTGGGCCGAGCATGGAAAACCCGTTCTATTCAGCGGTGTTGGAGGCCTTGTCGGCGGCGTTCGAAGAGTTGGGTTATCGGGTTCTGTTGTTCTCCACCGCGAATCACGAAGACTGCGATCCGGTGCTCGAAGAGGTGTTGGGTTACCGCGTTGAAGCCCTGATTCTGGTCTCGGCGAGCCTGTCTTCGCGTTTCGCCCAAGAGTGCAAACAGACCGGGCTGCCCGTCGTGCTGCTAAACCGCAGAAATGACAGCAGTAGTATTTCCAGCGTGACCAGTGACAACGCACAAGGCAGCATGGAAATTGCGCAATTTTTGGTGGCGGGCGGTCATCGTCAGCTGGCTTATATCGCCGGCAAGGAAAGCTCATCGACCAGCCGCGACCGCGAAAAAGGCTTTGTCGACACCCTGCAACGCCTCGGTCACCCCGCGCCGCAACGCGAAGTAGGGCATTACACGTTTGAGGGGGCCATGGACGCCACTCGCCGACTGCTGTCGAGCGCCAACCCACCGGACGGCATTTTTTGCGCGAACGACATCATGGCGTTGGGCGCCATCAACGTCGCTCGCGAAGAGTTCGGGCTGAAGCCGGGCAATGACATTTCAATCGTCGGTTTCGATGACATTGCCCTGGCTGCCTGGCCGGTTTTTTCGCTGACCACTTACGTGCAACCGGTGGGTGACATGGTCAGTCGTGCGGTCGGCATCATTTGCGCGCAATTGGAGAACGCCGATACGCCAGCGATTCAAGAGGTGGTTCGAGGGCAGTTGATCGTGCGCAACAGCTCGAAAATCCCTGAGTCTGGCGTACAGCAAGGGCCGGATTGCCGGGTATGGCAACCGCACGAATAAGCACAGGCGAGAACGCGATCTGTGTAGCAGCCTGCGGCAGCTGCTACAAAGTGTGCGTGATGCATTAGGCTGCTGAGGCTTATAGACGCCTGCAATGGATTTTACGTTTGGCCTCTGCCCGGCATGTCGATGGCATGCTGGTGCACCCGTCGATACAGCGTTGCCCGGGAGATGCCCAGTGCCTTGGCTGCGGCAGTGGGTTTCCAGCGATGACGCACAAGTGCATCGATGAGTGCCTGGCGTTCCGGACTGGCGCAGCGTTCCATGGTCTCGGCCGGCTCATTCAGGCCGTGACCGAGCAGTTGCTCGGGCAAGTTACTCAGCACAATCAAGTTGCCTTCGCATACCGCGCAGGCGTAACGCAGTGCGTGGCGCAACTCGCGCACATTGCCCGGCCAGCGGTAGCCGAGCAGGCACTCCAGCGCGGCGCTTGCGAGGTGTATCGACACCCCGCAAGCCATCGATTCCTCTTCGAGTATCCGGTTGATCAAGGCCAGTCGGTCACTGCGTTCGCGCAGCGGCGGCAACTGGAAGCGCGCGCCGCTGAGGCGAAAATACAGGTCTTCGCGAAACGTGCCAGACGTCACCAAGGCTTCCAGGTCGCGGTGGCTTGCACAGACGACCTGAAGGTTTATCGCCTTGCTCCGTGACGCCCCCAGCGGCGCCACTTCGCCCTCGGCCAGCACCCGCAGCAAGCGGGTTTGCAGGGGCAGGGGCATGTCGCCGATTTCATCGAGAAACAAGGTGCCGCCATCGGCCTGTTCCAGCAGGCCTTGCATGCCTTTGCTCGAAGCGCCGGTGAAGGCGCCGGCGACATAACCAAACAGCTCGCTTTCGATCAGGTTTTCCGGGATCGCTGCGCAGTTCACCGCGATGAAAGGTCGCTCCCGGCGCTGACTGGCCTGGTGCAACTGGCGGGCGAAGACTTCCTTGCCGGAGCCCGTTTCACCCTGAATCAGCACTGGCAGGTTGCGATCCTTGACGCGCACGGCCAGACGCAGGCTTTCTTCCAGCCGCGGGTCGAGTTCGGCGGGTGTCAGTACCAGGCGTGCAGGGTTGCGTTTCACCTGCCGAGGCGCGCGCAGTCGTCCATGCAACTCGGTGCGGCCGCCCAAGCCGTGAAGCAGACACAGCGACTCGTCACGGGCCCGATGCAACACCTGCTGATCGAACACTTGGCCGATGTGTTCCGGCAACTGGCCGAAGCTTTGCAGCAGCCAATGCCGCGCTGCAGGGTTCAGCGCTTGCAGCTGGCCGTCATCGTCCCAGGCGAGCAAGTAATCGGGTTGGCTGTCGACATAGCCGGGGCTGTTGTGCGCCCGCAGCACCCAGTAACCCTGGGCACTGCTCATGAAAAACGCCTGTTCTATTTCCCGCGCACTCTGCACCACCATCTGCCGGATCAGGTGTTGCGAGCGGCGGTCGTCCGGAGAGCGCACGGCGGAGACGTCGAGCACCCCGAGCAGTTCGCCCCGAGGATCGAAGACCGGCGCGGCCGAACAGGTGAGGCCGATAAACGCGGCGCGGAAGTGATCGCGCTTGTGCACGGTGATGGGTGTTCTTGCGGTCAGTACGGCGGCCACGCCACAGGTGCCTTCCTCGCCTTCCGACCAACAGGTGCCGAGGTACAGGCCGGCTTTGCGGCAGTCGTTACGGATGGCGCTTTCCACCCGGTAGTCGATGGTCTGGCCCTGGGCATCGGTGAGCAGCACGCAGTAGTCGGCATCGCGCACACGACCGTGGAGGCGGGCGACTTCTTCGCTGGCAATGCGCAGGAACAGCTCGGAACGCTCGCGGCATTCCTGCAGCACGTTCTGCGAAAGAATCCGTGGCCCTTGCAGCGAGCCGGGGTCCAGGTGGTGTTGCTCCATGGAGCGGCGCCAGGAGTCGAGAATCAAATCCGACACCGGTAGCTGCGGCAGGTGTCCGGCGTTTTTCAAAACACGGCTGACGCAATCCACGTGCGCCTTCGAGTGTGCGGAAAGCATTAAGGCCTCCGGGTCCAGCTTCTTTTAGTTGTGCGGCTATTAAGCGCCGTTCATGGACGGTCGACAAGCGTTGGCTCACCCACGGCGACGGTGAGACGCGACGTCTCAGGGTCTCACCGCCCACCCGTGCAGGCTGACATGGAACGTCTCAGCCGAGCGTGCTCCCCATCACCTTAAAGTTAGACAGCGACCGCTCTGGAACAGGGGTTCAGGCGATTTTTTACGGAACTGGCACCGGCCTTGCTCTAGCCCTCGTAACCAGTGCGACTGGCAACCCAATAATAAAAAGAGGTGCCCCATGTCCTCCTGCCGAGGCTCTTTCCCTGTTCTAACTGCGGTGGCGACATGAGTCGCTTGCCCCTGACCGTTGGCATCATTGCCAACCCGGCGTCCGGCCGGGACGTGCGACGCCTGACCGCCAACGCCGGGCTGTTTTCCAGCACTGACAAGGTGTCGGTGATCCAGCGGCTGCTGGCGGCGTTTGGCGCCACCGGTGTCGAGCGGGTGCTGATGCCCACTGACATGACCGGCATTGCCGCAGCGGTATTGAAAAACAGCCATAGCCGCCAGGCTCGCGACAGCCATTGGCCAACGTTGGAGTTTCTCGATCTGCGCTTGCGCCAGAGCGTGGTGGATACGCGCCAGGCAGCGCGCTGGATGGCTGAGCGCGGCGTCTCGCTGATTGCCGTGCTCGGCGGTGACGGCACCCACAAAGCGGTGGCGGCCGAGGTCGGCGACATTCCGCTGCTGACCCTGTCCACCGGCACCAACAATGCCTTCCCCGAATTGCGCGAAGCCACCAGTGCCGGACTGGCCGGTGGGTTATTCGCCAGCGGACGGATCCCGCCCGAGATTGCCTTGCGCCGCAACAAGCGTCTGCTGGTCCAGGTCCCGAGCCGCGACGTGTGCGAAGTGGCGCTGGTGGACGTCGCGGTGTCTTCGCTGCCCTTCATCGGTGCCCGTGCCATCAGCCGCGGGATCGATCTGGCCGAAGTGTTCGTGACCTTTGCCGAACCTCAATCCATCGGCATCTCGGCCCTGTGCGGCTTGTGGTTTCCAGTGTCGCGCCAGGCATCGGGCGGCGCCTGGATGCGCCTTGACCCGCAATCCCCCGAAGCCTTGCTGGTGCCACTGGCGCCCGGCCTGTTGCAAGGCTGCGGCGTGCTCGCCGCCGGCAGTCTCGAACCCGGCGTCGCCCACAGTCTGTGCCTGAGCAGCGGCACCCTGGCCCTGGATGGCGAGCGCGAAATCGAATTCAACGCCGATGACCGGCCCACAGTGACCCTCGATGCCGGCGGCCCGATGAGCATCGATGTCAATGCGGCCCTGGCCTACGCCGCGCAACAACGGTTGCTGGCCATCGGTCGCGAACACCCGCAACACCCCCTGAACGTCTCAAGACACCCTGGAGAATAAAAATGTCGACACAGCTGACCGCTGATCAATTGCTGCATGCCTACCGGGTGATGCGCACTATCCGCGTCTTTGAAGAGCGCCTGCACGTGGAATTCGCCACCGGCGAGATCCCCGGTTTCGTCCACTTGTATGCCGGTGAAGAGGCCTCGGCCGCCGGTGTCATGGCCCACCTGGGCGATGACGATTGCATCGCGTCCAACCACCGTGGCCATGGTCATTGCATCGCCAAGGGCGTCGATGTGTACGGGATGATGGCCGAGATCTACGGCAAGAAAACCGGGGTCTGCCAGGGCAAGGGCGGCTCCATGCACATCGCTGATTTCGAGAAGGGCATGCTCGGTGCCAACGGTATCGTCGGTGCCGGTGCGCCGCTAGTGGTCGGTGCGGCACTGGCCGCCAAACTCAAGGGCACCGACAGCGTTGCCGTGGTGTTCTTCGGTGACGGCGGCTCCAACGAAGGCGCGGTGTTCGAGGCGATGAACATGGCCTCGGTGTGGAACCTGCCGTGCCTGTTCATTGCCGAGAACAACGGTTACGCCGAGGCCACGGCGTCCAATTGGTCGGTGGCCTGCGATCACATCGCCGACCGCGCGGCCGGTTTTGGCATGCCCGGCGTCACGGTCGACGGCTTTGACTTTTTCGCCGTTCACGAAGCCGCCGGTGCTGCCGTGGAGCGGGCCCGGGCTGGGGAAGGACCGTCGCTGATCGAGGTCAAGTTGACCCGCTATTACGGGCACTTCGAGGGCGACGCCCAGACCTACCGCGCACCGGACGAGGTCAAGTATTTCCGCGAGAACAATGACTGCCTGATGCAGTTCCGCGAGCGCACCACCCGCACCGGCCTGGTCGATGCCAGCCAACTGGACCAGATCGACAGTGAAGTGGAGCTGCTGATCGAAAACGCCGTGCGCAAGGCCAAGTCCGACCCCAAGCCCAGCGCGGCCGACCTGCTCACCGACGTCTACGTGTCCTATCCCTGATCGCCCCCTATAACAATAATCGAGACCTTCATCATGGCGAGAAAAATCAGCTATCAACAGGCAATCAACGAAGCCCTGGCCCAGGAAATGCGCCGCGACCCCAGCGTGTTCATCATGGGTGAAGACGTCGCCGGCGGTGCCGGTGCCCCCGGTGAGAACGATGCCTGGGGCGGTGTGCTGGGCGTGACCAAAGGCCTTTATCACCAATTCCCCGGTCGCGTGCTGGACACGCCATTGTCGGAGTTGGGCTATGTCGGCGCGGCGGTCGGCGCCGCGACCTGTGGCGTACGTCCGGTGTGTGAATTGATGTTCGTCGACTTCGCCGGTTGCTGCCTGGACCAGATCCTCAACCAGGCGGCGAAGTTCCGCTACATGTTCGGCGGCAAGGCCTCCACGCCCTTAGTGATCCGCACCATGGTCGGCGCCGGGCTGCGCGCTGCCGCCCAGCACTCGCAAATGCTCACGTCGCTGTGGACGCATATTCCGGGGTTGAAAGTGGTCTGTCCGTCGTCGCCTTACGACGCCAAGGGCCTGTTGATCCAGGCCATCCGCGACAACGATCCGGTGATCTTCTGCGAACACAAAATGCTCTACAGCATGCAAGGCGAAGTGCCGGAAGAGCTCTATACCATTCCGTTCGGCGAAGCCAACTTCCTGCGTGATGGCAAGGACGTGACCCTGGTGTCCTACGGGCGCACGGTCAACACGGCGATGGATGCCGCCCGCAGCCTGGCCGGGCGCGGCATCGACTGCGAGGTCATCGACCTGCGCACCACCAGCCCGCTGGACGAAGACAGCATCCTCGAAAGTGTCGAAAAGACCGGGCGCCTGGTGGTGATCGACGAAGCCAACCCACGCTGCTCGATGGCCACCGACATCTCGGCGCTGGTGGCGCAAAAAGCCTTTGCCTCGCTCAAGGCACCGATCGAGATGGTGACCGCGCCGCACACGCCGGTGCCGTTCTCCGACGCCCTCGAAGACCTGTACATCCCTGACGCGGCGAAGATCGAAAATGCCGTGCTCAAACTGATCGAGTGGAGCAAGCGTTCATGAGCCAGATCCATACCCTGACCATGCCCAAGTGGGGCCTGTCCATGACCGAAGGCCGGGTCGATGTCTGGCTCAAGGAAGAAGGGCAGGCGATCACCAAGGGCGATGAAGTGCTGGACGTGGACACCGACAAGATTTCCAGCAGCGTCGAGGCGCCGTTTTCCGGGGTGCTGCGCCGTCAGATCGCGCGTCAGGATGAAACCCTCGCCGTCGGTGCCTTGCTGGGCATTGTGGTCGAGGGCGACGCCAGTGAGGCGGAGATCGATGCGGTGGTCGAGCAGTTTCAGGCAGCGTTTGTGCCCGGCGACGGAACCGAGGAAGACAGTGGACCGAAGCCGCAAAAGGTCGAGCTGGAGGGACGGGTGATCCGCTACTTCGAGCGCGGCGAAGGCGGGGTGCCGTTGGTTCTCGTGCACGGCTTTGGCGGTGATCTGAACAACTGGTTGTTCAACCACGAAGCCTTGGCGGTAGGGCGCCGCGTGATCGCGCTTGACCTGCCGGGTCATGGCGAGTCGAGCAAGCAACTGGCGCGCGGCGATCTGAATGAGCTGAGCGAAGTGCTGCTGTCGCTGCTCGATCATCTGGACATCCCAGCGGCGCATCTGGTGGGTCATTCCATGGGTGGCGCGGTCTCGCTGAACGCGGCGCGCCTTGCACCGCAACGCGTGTGTTCCCTGACCCTGATCGGCAGCGCGGGCCTGGGGACGGACATCAACGGTGCGTACCTGCAAGGTTTTGTCGACGCGGCCAATCGCAATGCGCTCAAGCCGCAGCTGGTGCAGTTGTTCTCCAATGCTGAATTGGTCAACCGGCAGATGCTTGAAGACATGCTCAAGTACAAACGCCTCGAAGGCGTGGACGCGGCATTGAGGATGCTCGTGTCAGGCCTGTTTGCCGATGGCCGGCAACAGCTGGATTTGCGCCACGTGGTGCAGGAAGGCCAGCAGCCGGTATTGCTGATCTGGGGCAGTGACGACGCAATCATTCCTGCGGCCCACAGCGCTGGGCTGCAGGCCCGGGTCGAGATCCTGCCGGGTCAGGCGCACATGGTGCAGATGGAGGCGGCCGAGCAGGTCAATCGGCTGATCCTGGACTTTGTGCAACAGCAGTGATGCGTTCCCGGCAGCCCCTTGCGGGCTGCCGGGCCAACTTTTTTCAAGGAGATTCCAGCATGAGCCTTTCAATCAATCCGTCCCGCAGCATGCGTGCCGCCGTCTGGCATGGCCGTAATGACATCCGCGTCGAAGACGTTCCGCTGCCGATATCGCCACCGGCAGGCTGGGTGCAGATTCGCGTGCAGTGGTGCGGGATATGCGGGTCCGATTTGCATGAGTACGTGGCCGGACCGGTGTTCATTCCGGTAGACGCGCCGCACCCGCTGACCGGGATCAAGGGGCAGTGCATTCTCGGTCACGAGTTCTGTGGCGAGATCGTCGAGATTGGAGCCGGTGTCGAGGGTTTCAATGTGGGTGAACCGGTGGCCGCCGATGCCTGTCAGCACTGCGGCACCTGTTATTACTGCACGCACGGCTTGTACAACATTTGCGAGAACCTGGCCTTCACTGGGCTGATGAACAATGGCGCGTTCGCCGAGTTGGTCAACGTGCCGGCCAACCTGTTGTACAAGTTGCCGGCCAACTTTCCAGCCGAAGCCGGGGCGCTGATCGAGCCCTTGGCAGTGGGCATGCACGCGGTGAAAAAGGCCGGCAGTTTGCTGGGGAAAAATGTGGTGGTGGTTGGCGCGGGCACTATTGGCCTGTGCACCATCATGTGCGCCAAGGCAGCGGGTGCGGCGCAGGTCATCGCCCTGGAAATGTCCGGCGCGCGCAAGGCCAAGGCCCTGGAAGTGGGCGCCAGCCATGTGCTCGACCCCAATGAATGCGACGCGCTGGCTGAGGTGCATCGCCTGACGGGTGGGCTCGGGGCCGATGTCAGCTTTGAATGCATCGGCAACAAACACACGGCCAAGTTCGCCATCGATCTCATCCGCAAGGCCGGCAAATGTGTGATGGTGGGCATCTTCGAAGAACCCAGCGAGTTCAATTTCTTCGAGCTGGTGGCCACCGAAAAACAGGTCATCGGTTCACTGGCCTACAACGGCGAGTTCGCTGACGTGATCGCCTTTATCGCCGATGGCCGGCTGGACATTACGCCACTGGTGACCGGGCGCATTCAGCTGGAAGAGATTGTCGGCCGGGGCTTCGAAGAGTTGGTGAACAACAAGGAGCACAACGTCAAAATCATCGTTTCACCTGCTCGGCTCTGAAGCGTCTGGACGGGGGGCGATCAAAACGATTCCTTGAAGCGCCGTAAATCCAGTTCCTGGGTCCACGCGCTGGGCGGTTGCGAATGCAGATACCAGTACGCTACGGCGATGTCCTCAAGCTGCAATGAACCCTCGGCGCCAAGTTGCTACAGAGTCGAACGCAGCATGCAACAGGGATGGTGTTTTTGGCTTGATTCCACACGGCCTCTGAAATGAGGGTATGGTGGCCCCGGAGCACAAGACACATCGCGACACAAAGGATCTGGAAGCAACACCCCATTCAAGGACTAAAGGACTTATAGAATGAACACGACTGATCAAGTGCAAGGCAACAGCAAGTACAGCGCAAAATGGCAGGAGCGGTTTGCGTTTTTCGATGCCCACGGTGCGCCCAATGCACCGGGTTACAAAGAGGCACTCAAGCAGCTTCCCGGCAAACAGAAGAGAACCATTAACGCAAACTTCATCGCGTTCTTCTTTGGGCCGATTTACCTGTTTGTGCTCGGACTGTGGAAGAAGAATCTGACGCTGATTGCAATCATGGTGGCGTTATCTTTCGCGCTGGACGCCGTCTATGCGTTGACCGATTTCGCCTATGCCAAACAGCTCAACTTTGCCGTGGGGTTTGCTTTCAATCTGTCCTACGCCCTCATGACTAACTATGCTTACTACCTCAAGGAACAAAAGGGCGAACAGGGTTGGAACCCGTTCAAAGGCATGCGCTTGTAATCAACAAGTACAGGGTATTAGTCAAAGCACGCCTTTGAGTTGAAGCAGGATTCAACACGCCTTCCTGGAGGGCGTTTTGAGTCGCTGTTCCGCATCAATAGCTGAACGGAGCCTGGCATGAAAGTTGGCGTGATTTCCGATACCCATGGCTTGCTTCGCCCCGAAGCCCGCGCGGCCCTGGAAGGGTGTGAGCGAATCATTCATGCGGGAGACATCGGCAACCTCGACATTCTCGATCAACTGGCATCGATCGCCCCGCTGCACGTCGTACGCGGTAATAACGATCTCGGCGCTCCTTGGGCGGAGCATATCGCCGACCTTCTGCGGTTCGATCTCAACGGATGGCAGGCGTTGCTGGTGCATGACATCGCCGATGTCCCGCAAGTGCTCGATGCCGACATAAAGCTGGTGATCACCGGCCATTCGCACAAGCCTCGCATTGAATGGCGCGGTGATCAGCTCTATCTCAACCCCGGCAGCGCCGGGCGGCGGCGTTTCAAGCTGCCGGTGACACTGGCTCTGCTTGAGGTGCTTGAAACTTCAATTGAGCCGCGCCTGGTCTCGCTGCTGGAATGACCAGTGTTGCTGGCGTTGTTGCACGGTTTGAGCGGTCTCACCCACCAGTTCGCTGTACACCGCAGGAGCTGTGGCACCTTCGGTGCTGATCAACAAAACCCGAGCATGCTTATCAATGCCCACTTGCGTGGCGAGGTGTGGCGACTTGAGCAATTGGATCAACCCTGCGAGCCCGGCCACCGCCGATTCACCGGCAATCAGCGGAACGTCCCGCTCACTGCCTGCCGCCAATACGCGCATCGCGTTGACGGCGTCCTCGTCCTCAATCGTCATGAAGTGATCGATGCTGTTGTGGAGGAATGTCCACGCCAGTGGCGAGGTTTCACCGCACGCCAGTCCCGCCATCACCGAGTCCACCGAGCCGTGAGTTTTCGCTGCGTGGCCGCTGAGGGCGCTTTGCAGCAGGCAATCGGCTTGCTGTGGTTCGACGACGATCATCGTTGGCCGCGCGGGTCCATACAGCTCCCAGAAATAGCTGGCGAGTCCCGCCGCCAGGCCACCGACGCCACCTTGCAGGAACACGTGGGTGAAGGTCCGGCCATCCAACTGCTCAATGATTTCCGCGGCGAGGGTGCCGTAGCCTTGCATCACGTCCCGGGGAATCTCTTCGTAGCCCTCGTAGGACGTATCGGACACCACCTGCCAGCTGTGTTCGATGGCCAGCGCGGCGGCTTCTTCCACCGATTCGTCGTAGTTACCGGGGACCCGCACAATCCGCGCGCCATACGCGGCGATAGCCTGTTCCCGTTCGCGGCTGACGTTGGCATGCAGCACAATCACGCAGGGGCAGCCGATGCTGCGCGCCGCTGCGGCGAGCGCCCGGCCATGGTTGCCGTCGGTGGCGCTGATCACCGTGAAGTCGGAGAGGGCGTCGCGGTACTCGCCCGTCAGCAGGCCCTGAGGTTCGAAGTGTTGTTCGGGGAACCGCCGCAGGATTAACCGCACCAGTGCAATCGGCGCGCCCAGGGCTTTGAAACTGCCCAGTTCCGAACGGCTCGATTCATCCTTGACCAAGAGCTCGGCGACACCCAGGTTCGCGGCCAGGTCGGGCAGGCTGAACAGGGGCGTGCCAGAAGGGTTGAGCTGGGGCCAGTGCGCCAGCCAGGCGCGGCTTTCAACGGCAGCCTGAATGTTCAGGATCGCCTTGAGTTCTTCGGGATAGGCCGTGCGGCTGGCGTTGGGGTTGGCGATCAGCATCGTCGGCTCCAGGGTTTGGGTGGCGAAGTGAAATTTTATCTCGCGCATCCCGCACTTTTTTATTGAATAACGTGCATCAGCCGTACGTTGATTACTTAATATCGCGGTTTGGATCATTTTTATTGCGAGCCCCTTCACCATGAGCCTTGATGCTTTCGATCTGCAACTGATCGCGCACGTCCAGCAAGATGCCGGCCTGTCCCAAAGCGAACTGGGCGAGCGGATCAATTTGTCTTCTGCCGCGGTCAATCGCCGCCTCAAACGCCTCACCCATGAGGGTTTTATCAAAGGCACGGTGGCGCTGGTGGATCAGGACAAGCTCGGCTACCCGCTGACCATCGTCGCCCAGGTGGAAGTGGAGAGTGAGCGTCTGGATTTGCTCGATGCCATGAAGCGTAGCTTCGCCAACTGCCCGCAGGTGCAGCAGTGTTACTACGTGGCCGGGGAGTGGGACTTTGTGTTGGTGCTGGCGGTGCGCAACATGGAGCAGTACACCGAGCTGGCGCGTGAATTGTTTTTCGAGAACAACAACGTCAAGCGCTTCAAGACGCTGGTGTCGATGAGCAACGTCAAGGTGGGATTGCAGGTGCCGGTGGATGAAGCTCAGCAATAAAAAAGGGCCCTGGCGACAATTTTTGGGAGCAGCATCGCCAAGGCCCGAAAACCTATTTTTGTAGGAGCGAGCTCGCTCGCGATGAACCTGAGGGCGACGCGTTGATCCAGCCATCACGCGTTATCGTTAACGTCCATCGCGAGCGAGCTCGCTCCTACAGGGGGGTTATCCATTTTGTGACGGTTGGGGCTTGCCATTGCTCCAGTGCATCGATCAATGCACACGGGGCGGTGTTGAAGATCAGCATCTCGCTGTGCTCGGTTTTCATGAAGCCTTCCGTCACCGCATGGTTGAGCAGGCTGCGAACCGGATTGAAGAACTCACCGATGTTCAGGCAGGCGACGGCTTTGTGGTGTTCGCCCAGTTGCGTCAAGGTCGCCACTTCAAACAACTCTTCAAAGGTTCCCAGGCCACCTGGCAATGCAATGAACGCATCGGCGCAGTCGCTCATGCGGGTCTTTCGGCTGCGCATGTCTTGCGTCACTTCATGCCGGGTCAGTCCCGGATGAAGATGCCCGAGGTCGAACAACAGGCGCGTAATGATGCCGACGACTTCACCGCCCTCGGCGAGCACGGTATCGGCCATCACGCCCATCAAGCCTTTGTCGGTGCCGCCGTAGACCAGCCGCAAGCCACGCTTGGCAATTTCCCGCCCCAGCGCCTTGGCGCCTTCGACATACGCGGGGTTGAAGCCGTAGTTGGAACCGGAGAACACAGCAATACTGCGCAGTGGGAGGGGAGTGGGCATTGGATTTTTCCCGGTCGATTGTGCTGGGGATTGAATGCTTTAAACGGTCGCCGGCAACGGCTTCGAAAAGTACACCGCCGTTTCTCGTTCCGTTCTTTCTCGCGTGGCGTTCAAGGCGTCTGGTTTTTGCGCGGTGCCTTCAACCGAGAAGAACTTCACGTTCAGCAAGCCGATCGTTGCCAGCGTAGCCCTGAGGTAGGGCGTCAGGAAGTCGGGTTGCGATGCGTTGTCGGTAGAGAATGTCCCGCCCGAAGAGATGGCGACGAAAACCGGACGGTCGCGCAGCAATGCGATTTTGCCTTCGGGCGCAATTCGGAACGTTCGGTCCGCTTGAATCACATGGTCGAGCCAGGCTTTCAATGCTGAAGGGAGGGTCATGTTGTGCATCGGGGTCGCGATCACCAGGTAATCCGCACTTTCCAGCTCTCGAATCAATCGCTCGGACTGAAGCAAGGCGCCAGTGGCGACGACGGCACTGGAGGGATCCCGTCGTTTGCTGACTGCCGTGGCATAGTCGGCGTCGACATGCGCGAGTCCGCCGACACCGCGCTCGGCGATGATGAAATCACTGCCGCGATGGCGGGTGATCAAGTGGTTGATGATGGTTTGCGAGAGCCGATAACTCTCGGAGGATGCGCCTCGCGGGCTGCAAATCACGCGCAGGATTTTCATGTCGGGTTCGCCTCCAGGACCTTGTAGAAACGCATGGCACTCGTCAGTAATCCATGACGAAAATAGAAGCGCTGTGCGTGAGCGTTCGACAGCGCGGTGTCCAGCACCAGTTGCCGACAGCCCGAGGTGCGAGCGATGGTCTCCAGCTCTTCGAGCAAGCGTGCGCCCCATTGCTCGCGTCGATGCGCCGGGCTGACAACCAGGTCATCGACGTAGAGAAAACGCCCATACAGCAGGTTTTCCTGGAACCGGTAGCCCGCCAGTGCAACGGCGTTCGGGCCGTGCCAGACCGCCAGCAGGTGGTAGTTTTCTGCGTGCATCCGACTGAGTCTGTCGGCGAAATCCATCTCGTCGTGCAGGTGTGGCCGAAGTGGCTGCATGACCGAAAAACACGCCCGCACTTCAGCCTCGGTATTGGCGTGACGGAGTACGTGGCTGTTCATGATTGCACTGCTCATGGCGGATCCTTTGTAGCGCTTGGGTAAACAGGATCTGCATGATGCGGTCTCTTGGATCACTGAAAAAGGTCCAAGAAATGGGTGTTGTAATGGACCATGATCAGTTTTACATCAGCGCCAGGATGCGTTTTCCCAGTTGTTCGGCGGTGTCTTGCGAGTCGATGTTGGCGAATCCGAGCATCAGCGCGGAGTGTGTTTCGGCACCGATGCTCCAGCCTGACAGGGCTTCTGCGTAAATGCCGTCTTCGCGCAGGCGCTCGACCAGTGAGCGGTCGGACTGCTGATCCGTCAGTCGCAAAATCAGGTGCATGCCGCCGGGCTGCGCATCAACGCGGATGTGCTCGCCCAAGGCTTTCTTCAGCCCTCGCGCAGTCGCTTCCCGACGCTCGCCGTAGAGTTTGCGCATGCGCTGGATATGCCGAGCGAAATGGCCCTCGGTCAGAAACGTGGCGACGATGGCCTGGGTGAGTTCCGGGCAACCGCCGAGGAAGGTCTGGCTGACATGTTCGAATCGTTCGACCTGCGCCTCGGGCACCACCAGGTAAGCAAGGCGGATGCCGGGAAACAGCACCTTGCTGAAGGTGCCGGCGTAGAGCACTCGCCCGTCGCGATCCAGGCTCTTGAGCGCGGGCAGCGGGCGGCTGATGTAGCGGTACTCGCCGTCGTAGTCGTCTTCGACAATCCACGCTTGCTCGCGGCTCGCCCACTCCAGCAGTTCCAGGCGTCGCGGCAGCGACAGCGACACGCTCAACGGGCTTTGATGGGCCGGCGTGACGACGGCGGCGCGGGCGTCCGGCGCGCTGTTTACGCCATGCGCAACCTGCATGCCGTCCTGGTCCACGGCGACGGGCGCTACCTGTATCTGCAAATGTTCCAGCAATTCGCGGGTGGGCGGGTATCCCGGGTCTTCGACGAGTACGCGGTCACCGGGTTTGAGCAGGGCGTGAGCGACCAGCGCCAGGGTATTTCGATAGCCCGAGGTGATGAACACTTGAGCGGGTGAACAGGTGATGCCACGCGCGACCTGCAGGTAGGTGGCGATCGCGATGCGCAGCGATTCCAGGCCATAAACCGATGGATTAGCCATGTCCGGAATACGCGTGGCACGCACGCAGCGCGCGCCGATTTGCGCCCAGATTTTTCTCGGAAAGGCGTCCAGCGCGGGCAGGGCCATTTGAAAGGGCAGGACCGGTGCCTTGTTCCTGACGGAGGTGTTTTTCGCCGGGTTGAAGGTGTGTGCGCTTGGGGTAGCGGCAGCCCTGGCGTTGATCCCTGGCGCCACGACCGTGCCTGCCTGGCCACGCGACTGGATGTAGCCCTCGGCGGTCAGCAGTGAATACGCGGTATCGATGGTGCCTCGCGCCAACCCGAGTTCTTTGGCCAGCGCCCGCGCAGCTGGAATACGGTCGCCGGGGGTGAGCACGCCGTCCGTGATCGCACCGCGAAACCGCCAGTAGATTTGCCGGTAGATCGGTTCAGTGGAGGAGGGATCGAGGGGCGAAAAGCTGCTGGCGGGTTTGGTCATGGCCTAGAACTCAAGAGAGATCATGGACCTTCTAACATAGGCCAAGCCGCCGCACCATAGCGTCCTCCACACAGCAAACATAAGGATTCACCATGAGCAATCGTCTTAACTACGCCAGCGCTGCACCGGAAGGTTACAAGGCTTTCGGCGGCGTGTACGTCTATCTGCAGAACTGCGGCTTTAGCGCAGAATTGATCGATCTGGTGTACCTGCGGGTTTCGCAGATCAATGGCTGCGCCTTTTGCATCGACATGCATTCCCGTGACTTGCTCAAGCTCGGTGTGGCGATAAACAAGCTGGTCTTGGTGCCGGTCTGGCGGGACGCCGGCAACGTCTTCACTCACCGCGAACGCGTTGCGCTGTCCTGGGCGGAAACCGTGACCCGCGTCGCCGAAACCGGCGTGCCCGATGCCGACTACGCCGCCGCGGCTGCTGAATTCAGCGATAAGGAACTCGCGGACCTGACCTACGGCATCAGCTTGATGAACGCCTTCAACCGCCTCGGTGTGACGTTCCGCTCGAAACCTGCGGCCGCTGAAAAAGCGTAATTCCGCCCTTCAACGAGCGCCTGCTTATTGGCGGGCGCTCGCTTCTTTGAGCCACCTTAACGGGACGTTTATCTATGGCATGGGCACTGCTTGGCATCGCTGGCATTCTCGAAATCGCCTTCGCCTTCTTTATGAAGGCCTCTGAAGGTTTCACCCGCTTGACCCCTGGACTGTTGGCGGCCGCCACCGGGTTGTCGAGTGTCTTTCTGCTTTCACTTTCGCTTCGTACGTTACCGGTGGGAACGGCCTACGCGGTCTGGACCGGAATCGGCGCGGCAGGCACTGCCATCGTCGGGATGGCGTTGCTGGGCGATGCGACGACGCCGCTGAGAATCTTCTGTCTGTTGGTCATTCTGGCCGGAGTCATCGGACTCAAACTGGTCTCGGGAAACTAAGGAAATCCCGGCCAGGTTAGCCCAGATGATGTGCGTGAAAAAACAGTCTGTTGACTGGCTGTTGCAGGGCAAACACTGTCAATTTCCGGTCATTAGCTTATGCTTAAATAGAATTTCAAAGGCTTCCTGTAAGAGCGTTATGGTCTATCTAAATACCGCTCAAGGAACCCCCGATGAACCTGTCCCGATTCGTGCGCAGTCTGCTGACCAGCGCGCTGTTTGCCGCCCCCTTGGCTTACGCCGCCGAGCCCGTCGTCCTGCACGTCGGTGACCAGAACTACTACAACGTTCGCGCCTCGGTGGAGGCATCGGGCGTGCTGAAAGGGGCACCGTATACCGTCGACTGGAAGCATTTCCAGGCGGCCGCACCGCTGGCCGAAGCGCTGAACACGGGTGCGCTGGACGTGGGCTTTCTCGGGGATTCGGGTTTTCTGTTTCTTGCGGCCAAACAGGCACCGGTGAAACTGATCGGCGTCTCGCGGCAAAACCCGGACACCATTGCTTTGCTGGTGCCCAAGGATTCGCCGGTGAAAACCATCGCCGACCTCAAGGGCAAGAAAGTCGCTTACTGGCCCGGCGCCTGGAGCCAGCAATTGACCCTGCGCGCGTTGGAAAAAGCTGATCTGCCGGAAGACTACGTCGACTTCATCAAACTGATGCCGATCGATGCCGCCGCCGCGTTGCCTCAGGGCAGTATCGACGCGTTCCCGGTGTGGGAACCGTACATTTCCCAGCAGATCCTGTTCTCCGGCGCCCGACCGATTCTTACCGCGAAGAACCTGATGCCCGGCCTGAGCGCCATCGCCGCGTCGACGCCATCAATCGAGAGCAAGCGCGAAGCCATTGCCGACTTCCTGGTACGCCTGAAAAAGGCCCGGGCCTGGGTCGACAACCACACTGACGAGTACGCCGATCTCTGGGCGAAGAAAGCCAACCTCGATCAGAACGTCTCGCGCCACTGGTTACGCCAGGCGCACATGACCGTCGGCCCGGTGGATGCGCAGGCCGCCAAGGATTTGCAGAGCACCGCGGACTTCCTGTTCAAGGTAAAGGCACTGCCGGCCGAATTGGCCACTGCGCCGATTATCGACCGCTCATTCCAGCAGTCCTTTACCGAGTAACCCCAACGCGGGCAGCGCTGGAACCAAACTCTGTGTACCCTGATCCAACCTGCGCCCGCACATCTGTGCGGGCGCAACAGTCTGGCCCAAGGCACACCATGAAACAGCTGTTCAAGGTTCTATCTGCACTCGCCATTGCCGTCGGGCTGGTGGGCTGCATCGCTGCTCCCATCGACATGACGCCGCAAACCGAACAGCGTCTGCGTGCGCAGCCACCGATCCGTTTTCTGCTGACCTTCGACGACGGTCCCAGCGCGTCGAGTTTCTGGAACCCGACGATGACCGTGCTCGACAGCCTGGCCAGTAACCCGGTGCAACCGAACATCAAAGCGGTGTTCTTCGTGCAGACCGGTGCGCCACGGGCCGGCGACAGCGACATCGGTCGCGAAGTCATGCGCCGTGAACACGCGGAGGGGCAGATCCTCGGTTTCCACACGGCCACCCACTCGCACACCAATCACCGCTCCCTGAGCCCGGAAGAACTGGAACAGGCGCTGAGCAAAGGCAGCGCTGACATTGCCGCGATCACCGGCGTGCCAACGACGCTGCTGCGCCCGCCGTTCTGGAACTACGACAAACGGACCTTCGCCGCGTATCAGCAACATGGCCTGCATGTGTTGCTCACCGACCTGAGCGCCAATGACGGCAAGATCTGGGGCTTCAACGCCAGCCCCCGGCGCCGGGCCCACTTCCTGCGCACCATGTCCGAAGTGCGCGAACGCATCGCGCTGGGCGAGTTGCCGGTGGTGGACGGGGTGATTCCGGTGGTGGTGACCTTCCACGACCTCAATCGCTACACCGCCCGGCATACCCGGGAATACCTGCAAATCCTCCTCGACAGCGCCCAGGCGACGGGCGTGCAAACCGCGCAAAAACCGTTTTACGACGACACGGCCGAGCTGCAGCGCGCGGCCATGGCGCGCACCGTCAAGGACAGCTCAGAAGCGGTTGAATTGCCGGGCATCTGGAATTGGTTTTGGGACAAAAATGCCCATTGAGCGACGCCGTGCAACCTACAAGGATGCCGGCTCTCGCGGTTGCAGTTCATCAATCATCTGTAAGCAGTGATTCAACCCCGGCGACACATCGCCCACCCGCCGGCTGAGGATGATCGGCGAGGTGGCGTTGTCTTCCAGCAGCGGGGTGAAGCCAATGTCGTCGCGGTGCAGCAATTGCACCGAAGCCGGCACCAACGTCACGCCGATGCCTGCTCCCACCAGGCCGATGGCGGTTTGCAGTTCGTTGGTCCATTGCGCCACATGGATGCTCACACCGTAGGATTCGAACAGCGCGATCACATGGTCGGCGTAGCTGGGGCGCGGGTTGCCGGGGTATAGCACAAAGGGTTCCTTCGCCAGTTGGCGAAGGCTGATTGGCCCGGCCAACAACGGATGGCCAGCGGGCAGGGCGGCGACCAGCCGGTCTTCGGTGAGAACGGTCTGGATGATCGCCGGGTCATCAATGCGGATTCGACCGAAGCCGATATCGATTCGCCCGGCCTTGAGCGCCTGCACTTGTTGCAGGGTGGTCATTTCCGAGAGCCCCAGTTCAAGCTCCAGCGGCTCGCCACTGCGCAAGCGGCGAATCAGTTCCGGCAGCACGCCGTAGAGTGTCGAGGGTGCAAAACCGATGCCCAGCCAGGTCTTTTCGCCCAGACCGATCCGCCGCGTGTTGTCGCAGACCTTGTTCAATTGCTCGAGCAGGGCGGTGGAGTGTTCATGGAAAAAACGCCCGGCGTCGGTCAACTTCAGCGGCCGCCCACGTTCCAGCAACAACACCCCGAGCTCATCCTCCAGCTGTTGAATCTGCCGACTCAGCGGCGGCTGGGCGATGTGCAGCAGCTCAGCGGCGCGAGTGAAATTGAGGGTTTGAGCCAACACCTGAAAATAACGCAGGTGACGCAGTTCCATGGGGCCTCCAGACGTTAGTCGGTTGTATACCTTTAAGGTATCAAGTCAGACCAATTCTATATTGGCTTCAGGAAAAAAGCCGTACCAGAATCGGTTCCAGAACTTTAAGAACCTGACGGGTATCGCCATGCTTGCAACAGCCATTGAATCGATCGAGACGATCATCGTCGATCTGCCGACCATCCGCCCGCACAAACTGGCGATGCACACCATGCAGAACCAGACCCTGGTGATCATTCGTGTGCGCTGCGCCGACGGCATTGAAGGCATCGGCGAATCCACCACCATCGGTGGCCTGGCGTACGGCAACGAAAGCCCTGACAGCATCAAGACCAACATCGACCGTCACTTTGCACCGCTGCTGTTGGGCCAGGACAGCGCCAACGTGAATGCCGCGATGTTGCGCCTGGAACGCAGCATCCGGGGCAACACCTTCGCCAAATCAGGTATCGAAACCGCCTTGCTCGACGCCCAGGGCAAGCGCCTTGGCCTGCCGGTCAGCGAATTGCTGGGCGGTCGCGTTCGCGATGCGCTGCCGGTGGCCTGGACCCTGGCCAGCGGCGACACCGACAAGGACATTGCCGAAGCGGAAAAAATGCTCGACCTGCGTCGCCACCGGATCTTCAAACTGAAAATCGGTGCCGGCGAAGTCAACCGCGACCTGGCCCACGTCATTGCGATCAAAAAAGCCTTGGGCGACCGCGCCAGCGTGCGGGTCGATGTCAATCAGGCCTGGGATGAAGCCGTCGCGCTGCGTGCCTGCCGGATTCTGGGCAGCAACGGCATCGACCTGATCGAACAGCCGATCTCTCGCAACAACCGCTCGGGCATGGTGCGCTTGAATGCCATGAGCCCGGCGCCGATCATGGCCGATGAATCCATCGAATGCGTTGAAGACGCCTTCAATCTGGCGCGGGACGGAGCGGCGTCAGTGTTTGCCCTGAAGATCGCCAAGAACGGCGGCCCGCGCGCCGTGCTGCGTACCGCCGCGATTGCCGAGGCGGCCGGTATCGGCCTGTACGGCGGCACCATGCTCGAAGGTGGAATCGGCACCCTGGCCTCGGCCCATGCCTTTATCACCCTGAATAAACTGGCGTGGGACACCGAGCTGTTCGGCCCGTTGCTGCTGACCGAAGACATTCTCAGCGAGCCGCTGGTCTACCGCGATTTCGAGCTGCACGTGCCGAAAACCCCGGGCCTGGGCTTGAGCCTGGATGAAGAACGCCTGGCGTTTTACCGACGCGACAAGACATCCACTGTCCTTCATCAAGTCTGAGGAGCGCATCATGCTTTTCCACGTAAAAATGACCGTGAATCTGCCGGTCGACATGAACCCCGAAGCGGCGGCCCAATTGAAGGCTGACGAGAAAGCCCTGGCCCAGCGCCTGCAAGAGCAAGGCAAGTGGCGTCACCTGTGGCGCATCGCCGGGCACTATGCCAACTACAGCGTTTTCGATGTCGACAGCGTCGAGGAATTGCACAACCTGCTCATGCAATTACCGTTGTTTCCGTACATGGCTATCGAGATCGACGCGATGTGCCGGCATCCTTCTTCGATTCGCGAGAATGACCACTGAGCCCAGCCTGTTCAGTTCGCTACGCCAATAATTACAAGATGAGGAACCCACCCAAATGAACGTCAAGATTTCCCACACTGCCAGTGCCCAGAAATTTCTCGAAGAGGCCAGCGGCCTGCACAACGATGCCGGTAACCCGCGTGCCAAGGCCCTGATCTACCGCATCCTGCGGGATTCGGTAAACATCATCGAAGACCTGGCCGTCACCCCGGAAGAATTCTGGAAAGCCGTCAACTACCTCAACGTGCTGGGCGCACGCCAGGAAGCCGGTTTGTTGGTGGCCGGGCTCGGCCTGGAGCATTACCTGGACCTGCTGATGGACGCTGAAGACGAGCAGGCCGGCAAGGCTGGCGGCACGCCGCGCACCATCGAAGGCCCGCTGTACGTGGCGGGTGCGCCGCTGTCGCAAGGCGAAGCGCGACTGGATGACGGTGTCGATCCGGGCGTGACGCTGTTCATGCAAGGCCGGGTGTTCAACACCGCGGGCGAACCCTTGGCGGGTGCCGTGGTGGACGTCTGGCACGCCAACACCGGCGGCACCTATTCGTACTTCGACACCACGCAATCGGAATTCAACCTGCGTCGGCGCATCGTCACCGATGCCGAAGGCTGCTATCGCTTCCGCAGCATCGTGCCATCGGGTTATGGCTGCCCGCCGGATGGTCCGACCCAGCAACTGCTCGATCAACTGGGCCGTCACGGTCAACGCCCGGCGCACGTGCACTTCTTCATCTCCGCGCCGGATCATCGTCACCTGACCACCCAGATCAACCTGGATGGCGATCAGTACCTGCACGACGATTTCGCCTACGCCACCCGTGACGAGCTGATCGCCAAAATCACGTTCAGCGACGATCAAGCGCGTGCCGCGGCCCATGGTGTGAGCGGTCGGTTTGCCGAAATCGAATTCGATTTCACCTTGCAGACCTCCGCACAACCCGATGAACAGCAGCGCCACGAGCGGGTCCGCGCACTCGAGGATTGATCACGTCGCCCCCTGTAGGAGCGAGCCTGCTCGCGATGGACGTCAACGATGACGCTCGGTGCCTGATGCCCCGCGGTGTCCTCAAGCCCATCGCGAGCAGGCTCGCTCCCACAGGGTTCATTGACAACCTTCCACAGGTCGGTCCACTGACACACCGCTATAGGGACTGACCTAGAATGACGCGATACCATCGATAACAACAACGAGAGTGACCCGATGATGCAAGCGCAACTGTTGAGTCAGCGCAGCAGAGTGTTCGACCAGGCCGACCCCTACGCGGTGTCGGGCTACGTCAATCAGCACGTCGGCAATCATTGCATTCTGATGCCCCGGGCCGGCCGTCCGCTGGCCAGTCTCGATCATCGCAAGTTCGCCAGTCTCGACCTGTGCCGCATCAGCTACGGTGCCAGTGTGCGGGTGACCTCGGGCGCGCTGGAAAGCATTTATCACCTGCAAGTGCTGCTGCGCGGCAACTGCCTGTGGCGCGGCCACGGTCAGGAACATTACTTCGCCCCGGGCGAATTGTTGCTGATCAATCCCGACGATCCGGTGGACCTGACCTACTCGGACGACTGCGAAAAATTCATCCTGAAAATCCCCACGCCGTTACTCACCTCCGTGTGCGACGAGCAGCGCTGGCGGTATCCGGGGCAGGGCGTACGGTTTCTGGAAAACCGTTATCAGCTCAACGAGCTGGAAGGGTTTGTCGGCCTGCTGGCGATGATCTGCCAGGAAGCCGAAGCCACCGAGCAGATTCCCAAGGTGCAGGAGCATTACACGCAGATCATCGTCAGCAAGATGCTCAGCCTGATGAAGACCAATGTCAGCCGCATCAGTCTGGGCTCGCAGACCGCCACGTTCGAGGTGATCGCCGATTACATCGCGCGCAACCTCAAGCAGGACATCGACAGCGAAGAGTTGGCGCGCCAGGCGCGGATGAGCTTGCGCTCGCTGTACGGGTTGTTCGAACGCAACGCCGGTGCCTCGCCGCAAAACTACATCCGGCAGAAACGCCTCGAACGCATCAACGCCTGCCTGAGCGACCCGACCTGCAACGTGCGCAACGTCACCGAAGTGGCCATGGATTACGGCTTTTTGCACCTGGGACGGTTCTCCGACAGCTACCGCAAACAGTTCGGCGAACTGCCCTCGGACACCCTCAAACGCCGCGACCATTAGGTGCCCGCTCGCTAAAGCCTTGAACGACACCAAACCTGTGGGAGCGGGCTTGCCCGCGAAGAGGGCGTGTCAGTCAACTTTATCTGGCCTGACACACCGCCTTCGCGGGCAAGCCCGCTCCCACAGGGTCCGTGTCTTGACAGACAGGCATAACAACTCCGGCCACTCTGCACAAAACGGATACAGGTCTGCACCCCGCGGATAGTCCACCGCATCCCTCCGTCCTAGCATGGCCCTGCCTGAATAAAAACAATGGAGGCGGCGGCCATGTCCCTGCGACCCGAATACCTTCACTCCCTGCTCGAAGATGACAAAGAACAGGGCATCTATCGCTGCAAGCGCGAGATGTTTACCGACCCGCGACTGTTCGACCTGGAGATGAAACACATCTTCGAAGGCAACTGGCTGTACCTGGCCCACGAAAGCCAGATCCCCAATGTCAACGATTTCTACACCACCACCATGGGGCGCCAGTCGATCTTCATCGCGCGCAACAAGGACGGTGTGCTCAACGCCTTTCTCAACGCCTGCAGCCATCGCGGCGCGACGTTGTGCCGGCACAAGTCCGGCAACAAAAGCTCCTACACCTGCCCGTTCCACGGATGGACCTTCAACAACTCCGGCAAGCTGCTCAAAGTCAAAGACCCGGCGGCGGCCGGCTACCCGGCGAGCTTCAACTGCGAAGGCTCCCACGACCTGACCAAAGTCGCACGGTTTGAATCCTATCGCGGCTTCCTGTTCGGCAGCCTGAAGGCCGATGTGGTGCCGTTGGTCGAGCACCTCGGCGAGTCGGCCAAGATCATCGACATGATCGTCGACCAGTCCGCCGATGGCCTGGAAGTGCTGCGCGGGTCCTCCAGCTACATCTACGAAGGCAACTGGAAGCTTACCGCCGAAAACGGCGCCGATGGCTACCACGTCAGCTCGGTGCACTGGAACTACGCCGCCACCCAGAACCAGCGCAAGCAGCGCGAGGCCGGCGACAGCAACCCGACCATGAGCGCCGGCAGCTGGGCCAAGCAGGGCGGCGGTTTCTATTCGTTCGACAAGGGCCACATGCTGCTCTGGACTCGTTGGGCCAACCCGGAAGACCGTCCGCTGTACGAGCGTCGCGATGAACTGGCGCAAGACTTCGGCCGCGCTCGCGCCGACTGGATGATCGAGAACTCGCGCAACCTGTGCCTGTACCCGAACGTGTACCTGATGGACCAGTTCAGCTCGCAGATTCGCATCGCCCGGCCGATCTCTGTCAACCGCACGGAAATCACCATTTACTGCATCGCCCCCAAAGGCGAAAGCGACCACGCCCGTTCGAGCCGGATTCGCCAGTACGAGGATTTCTTCAACGTCAGCGGCATGGCCACGCCAGATGACCTGGAAGAGTTCCGTTCCTGCCAGACCAGCTACGAAGGCAGCGTGACCGCGTGGAACGACATGTCCCGTGGCGCCGAGCACTGGGTCGAAGGCGCTGATGAAGCGGCCAAGGAAATCGACCTGCATCCGCTGCTCAGCGGCGTGCGCACCGAAGACGAAGGGTTGTTCGTGCTGCAACACAAGTATTGGCAGCACACGATGCTCAAGGCGTTGGCCGCTGAACAGCCCGAGTTGATTGCAGTGGAGGCTGTGCAATGACCATTACCTACGACGCCGTACGCGACTTTCTCTACCGCGAAGCGCGCTACCTCGACGACAAACAATGGGACGACTGGCTGGAGCTGTACGCGCCGGACGCCACCTACTGGATGCCGTCCTGGGATGACAACGACGAGTTGACCGAAGACCCGCAGCGGGAAATCTCGCTGATCTGGTACGGCAACCGCACCGGGCTTGAAGACCGCATCTTCCGGATCAAGACCGAACGCTCCAGCGCGAGCATTCCAGACACCCGCACCTCCCACAACATCAGCAACATCGAGCTGCTCGAACAGGCTGACGGGCTGTGCAAGGTGCGCTTCAACTGGCACACCCTGAGCTTTCGCTACAAGACCGTCGACAGCTATTTCGGCAGCAGTTTCTACACCCTCGATGTGCGCGGTGAAAACCCGTTGATCAAGGCCAAGAAAGTGATCCTGAAGAACGACTACGTTCGTCAGGTCATCGATGTTTACCACTTGTGAGGCAGCCGTCATGACTCATTCGATCGCGTTCAATTTTGAAGACGGTGTCACCCGGTTCATCGACGCCAATGCCGGCGAAACCGTGGCCGATGCCGCCTACCGCCAGGGCATCAATATTCCGCTGGACTGCCGCGACGGCGCCTGCGGTACCTGCAAGTGTTTCGCCGAGACCGGCACTTACGACCTGGGCGAGGAGTACATCGAAGATGCGCTCAGCGCCGAAGAGGCCGAGCAGGGTTTTGTCCTGACCTGCCAGATGCGCGCCAAGAGTGATTGCGTGGTCCGCGTGCCAACGTCTTCGGAGGTTTGCCGCACCCGTCAGGCCAGTTACGACGCGACCATCAGCGCCGTGCGCCAGTTGTCCGACAGCACCATTGCGCTGTCGATCAAGGGCGAAGCGCTGAGCACATTGGCGTTCTTGCCGGGGCAATATGTGAACCTTGGAGTTCCCGGCAGCGAGCAGACTCGCGCTTATTCGTTCAGCTCGTTGCAGCGCGACGGCGAAGTCAGCTTCCTGATTCGCAACGTGCCCGGCGGCTTGATGAGTAGCTTCCTCACCGGCATGGCCAAGGCTGGCGACAGCATGAACCTGGCGGGACCGCTGGGCAGTTTCTACCTGCGCGACATACGTCGTCCGTTGCTGCTGTTGGCGGGCGGTACGGGGTTGGCGCCGTTCACGGCGATGCTCGAAAAAATCGCCGAGCAGGGCAGTGCGCATCCGTTGCATTTGATCTACGGCGTGACCAACGATTTCGACCTGGTGGAAATGGATCGACTGGAAGCGCTGGCCGCTCGGATTCCCAACTTCAGTTTCAGTGCCTGCGTGGCCAACCCGGACAGCCAGCACCCGCTCAAGGGGTACGTGACCCAGCACATCGAGCCGCAGCATTTGAACGAGGGCGACGTCGATGTCTACCTGTGCGGCCCGCCGCCGATGGTCGAGGCGGTCAGCCAGTTCATTCGCGAGCAAGGCATCGCCCCGGCGAATTTCTACTACGAAAAATTTGCCGCCAGCGCGGCCTGAGTCGCGCTGTTTGGGGGGGGTCGTACATCAATGTTGAATCTGGCGATAAATCCTGTGGGAGCGGGCTTGCCCGCGAAGAGGCCAGAACGTTCAACATCAATGTCGACTGCCAAACCGCCATCGCGGGCAAGCCCGCTCCCACAGGACCGTGTTTCGCCTGGTAATCATTCGTCACGAGGTTGCTATGAACAGATTCAAAGACAAAGTCGCGCTGATCACCGGCGCCGCTCAAGGCATTGGTCGGCGGGTGGCCGAACGCATGGCCGCGGAAGGCGCGCAGTTGATCCTGGTCGATCGCTCCGAGCTGGTGTTCGAGGTGCAAAAGGAGTTGTCGGCGGTGAGCCAGGTGCTCGCCCTGACCGCCGATCTTGAGCAATACAGCGAATGCAACCGCGTGATGCAAACCGCCGTCGAACGTTTTGATCGCCTGGATGTGCTGGTCAATAATGTCGGCGGGACGATCTGGGCCAAACCGTTTGAGCATTACGACGCGCAGCAGATCGAAGCCGAGGTCCGTCGCTCGCTGTTCCCGACACTGTGGTGCTGCCATGCCGCGCTGCCCTTCATGCTGGAGCAGGGGAGTGGCGCCATCGTCAACGTTTCGTCGATTGCCACCCGCAGCGTCAATCGTGTGCCGTACGGCGCCGCGAAGGGCGGGGTGAATGCGTTGACCGCGTGCCTGGCCTTCGAAACCGCCGGTCGTGGCGTGCGGGTCAATGCCACCGCGCCCGGAGGTACTGAAGCGCCGCCACGGGTCATCCCGCGCAACAGCGCCGAGCAAAGCGCGCAGGAGAAGGTCTGGTATCAGCAGATCGTCGACCAGACACTCGACAGCAGTTTGATGAAGCGCTACGGCACATTGGATGAACAGGCGAGCGCCATTCTGTTTCTGGCCAGCGACGAAGCCTCCTACATCACCGGCATGATCATGCCGGTCGGTGGCGGCGACCAGGGCTGAACCGCTTACAAGCGACGCCGAAACGCGTTCACGATCCGGAGCGTGGCGTCGCTGGGATTCAGATGGTGCACCGCATCCAGCGGATGCCAGACGCAATCGAAGATTTCATTCAACGGCTGCGCCTGATCCAGGTTCACCACCGACGCCTCGTAAACGTGGTGCAGCGTGTTGCCCGACTGCAGTTCCATGAGGTACAGCAATCCGTCGACCCAAAGCCCGGTTTCTTCGCGAAGCTCTCGAATGGCGGCGTCAGCAATGGTTTCGCCGCGCTCGACCTTTCCGCCGGGCAGCGTCCAGCGACACCTGGCCTTGCGCACCAGGAGAATATGTCGGTCGTGCTCGCAAATCACGGTTGCGCGTACTTTCATGTGTTACCTGATTGGCGTTTGTCACAGTAATGTCATAAAACTGCAATATTCAGGCCGGGTTGTTTTTAGTGCTATTCGGGTAATTGGAGGGGGAACAACGGCTGAAAGTGCTATCGAATGCCAGAATCCTGTCGCGACGTCTGGTCGGCACCTTGGCGAAGGGTAGGTGTAAGGTAAGCAAGTCGATACTGGATATCACTGCCGAAATGGAGGTGACTATGAGCGTTCCGATGTTGAACAAGATGCACATGAATGGCTATGACGTACTCAGCGTGAACAACGGCCCTTGGCGGGTCTGCACCAAAGGTGACCGGCTGGGCGCTTTTCGCAGCAGAGAGGAAGCACTGGCCTACGCGGCATCCCTGCCGGCCTACAGAGCCAGGACCAGTGATCCGTCACGCAGTCAGTAATGGCTGAGCGCGCTTATTAGCCTCGGTATGCCCGGGGCTTTTTTGTGCCTGGAACATTCTGCCGATCAATAACCTCCACCGCCGGTGCGGGAAGGCTCTCTGGCTCGTCGCTGTACGGCGCTCCATTCCGCGCAGGTCATGAAGCTTGTGTGGTCGACCTGGCCGCGGCTATCGAAGCTGACGTTGAAGGGCTTTTGCTTGCCGGCCTGAGTCAGCTTGTAGTCAAAGCACGTGCCCGGTTCAACGGTGCGATCCGTGATGGACAGAGGCTGGCCGCCGATCTGCTGGACTTGATCCTTGCTCATGCCGTTTTCGACTTTCGCGACCAACGGCTGGTTTCGATAAACACTTGAGTCGGTGCTGCAGCCACCCGACGCTGTCAGTACGACGATCAGCGCGCACAGAGGCCTGTTCATGGCAGCGCTCCCGCTAGTGAGCCTTGTTTCGAGTGATGACCTTGGCCTTCACTTCCTCGGCATAACCCTTCAGCCGCTCTTCATCTCCCTGAAACAACTCGCACAGCTTTTGCGCGGCTTGCGCGTCTATATCATTCCCGGCGAGGCGTAATTGCTCGGCGATGCGCAAAAGCTCCACCGCCGACCATCTCAGATCCGATGCCACGCCTTGCAGGTCGCGCCGAAGTTCGTTTTCGGATTCGTTAAGCCACATGATGACCTCCTGCCAATCTCTGCTCCGAAATAGTAGTCCCATTTCGCTGGATGGGCCGTGATGTTCGTCTGATCGACCGGGAGTGCCTTTGGTCGGGAAGATGAGCGGGCACGCACAGATTTGCTGTCGTAGTGAAGTAGTGAATGTTCGCTAGGGCGAGGCAACTTCAAAATGACCAATACCGATGACTTCAGGTTTCACGCGCATGAACTGATCGTTGATCTGGACGCGGCGACGACGGAAATGATGAAACTGATTTCTGCACATCAGTTGAACGGTCCGGAATGGGAGCGGGTGACGCAATGGCAGCATGAAGCTTACGAACGATGGATGACGTATTTGAACGCGCGCTCCTATCCGGATCCCGACGACGTTAATGCGCCTCGCTGAGATGGATGTCTGGGCGGCGACGCGCTACATTTTGCGTTTTTGGGATAAGGAAGCGTCATGCGGATGTTGATCGGGGGCGTAGTGCTCGCTTTTTTGGCGGGTTGTTCGTTGCCCACTTCGCTGGTACCAGGTGAGCCCAATGTCAGCAAGTACAGCGACAAGCCGCCAAAAGAGTATGCCGCGTGCGTGCTGCCGGCGTGGCAGCAGGAAATCCCCAAAACGGCGCAAACGGCGATTTCCAACGGCTACAGAATCACGGCGCCGAGCATCATCACGGCCGACGAAATTGTCGATATCGTGAAGTCGAAGGACGGCAGCCGGGTATCGCTTTATCAGGGGCCGCCCTGGGCGAAATCCGGCGCAATGCGCAAGGCCGTGCGTGACTGCTTGTAAGCACTAGCCGGAAATATCCGCCACCTGGATGAGCGGGGCGTCACTGGCCTGCTCGCTGGTGCTGCCTTTCTTTTCCCGGCGCTCGCTCATCCAGTTGTCCACCTGGCCGCCGAACTCCGCCGGGGCTTTTCGCCCGACCTTTCTTGCCAGGTCAAGAATGGTCTGCTGGGCGAGGGCATCTTCCATGCGCTTTTGTGCAGTCATCATCGCGGCATGGACTGCGCAGGGACCGGCCAGCGCCCAGTCCGGCGGGTTGCCTTCGAACAAGGCACAACGCCCGCGAATCTCTCGGCAATCGAAGATGAGCTTCTGGCCGTCGATGGCGTTGACGATATCCAGCAGGGTAATTTCGTCAGAAGGCCGGGCCAGCTTGAACCCGCCTCGCACGCCCTCAGTAGCCACCACCAGTTTTGCCTTGGCCAGTTTGGTGAAGATTTTCGCCAGATAGTCCAGAGGCACGCCTTGCAACTCTGCGAGGTCGCGCACGCTCGCCTCACGGGTGTCGCCGCCATTACCCACCAGAAAAAGCAGGCAGTGAATGCCGTACTCAACGCCCGCGCTATAAAGAGACATATCGATCTCCGACAAATGTAGTCGTAAATGTTAGCAGCCGGCGGGGGGGCTAGGCAACGCATCCGATCGCCTGCTGATTCATTCTGCTTCGCTGCTATCTGCTTAGGCAGCAGGTTGATTAATCCTCTTCGAACCCATCGAAAGACCTGATGGTTACCATCATAAAAAAATCATTGCGCGTTTTATCTTGGATCAATAGAGTCGTAGTTGTCCGGCCGGCAATGGTAGTTTCTGCGACCGATGAGTGGCCTTCAACGAATTCATTTGGTCTTTCCTGGAGTAAAAAATGAAACAACATATCCTGGTAATCGGCGCAGGTTTTGGTGGCATGTGGACGGCTTTGAGTGCGACACGCCTGTTCGACATTCATGCTCGCAACGACGTCGAAGTGACTGTGCTGGCGCCTCAGGCCGAGCTGCGCGTGCGTCCACGCTTTTACGAACCGAATGCCCATCAACTGGCCGCACCGATCGGCGAGCTGTTCGATGCGGTCGGTGTGAAGTTCATCAAAGGCGCCGCCGAGACCATCGACGTGCAGCAAAAACGCGTCGGTTACATCGATGCATCTGGCAACCCACACGTGTGCAGCTACGACAAACTCGTTCTGGCGACCGGCAGCCGACTGGCGCTGCCGAACACTCCAGGCGTGGCCGAACACGCCTTCGACGTGGATCAGATCGAGCAGGCCGTGCGCCTGGAAAACCACCTCAAGTCCCTGGTCAACCTGCCAGAAAGCAACAGCCGTAACACGGTCGTGGTGGCCGGTGGCGGCTTCACCGGGATTGAAACGGCGACTGAAATGCCAGCGCGTCTGCGGGCCATCCTCGGTGATCGTGCCGACATTGAAGTGATCATCGTTGACCGTGGTGAGAAGGTTGGCGGCTCGATGGGCGCCGAGATCGCCGAGTCGATTGCTGAAGCCAGTCGTGCAACGGGCGTGAAATGGCGCTTGAAATCATCGGTCGTCGCCGTCGATGAAAACGGCGTGACCCTGGCCGACGGTCAGCGCATCGATGCCAAAACGGTGGTCTGGACCACCGGTGTACGCGCCAGCTCGCTGACCGAACAGATTCCCGCCGAGCGCGATCACCTGGGGCGCCTGCACGTCGACGCGCACCTCAAAGTCATTGGTCAGGAAGACATCTTCGCCACCGGCGACGTTGCTTACGCCGCCTCCGATGACATCGGCAACTTTGCCCTGATGACCTGCCAGCACGCCATCTCGCTGGGGCGTCACGCCGGAAACAACGTTGCCGCGCAGATTCTCGGCGTCGATCCGACGCCCTACAGCCAGCCCAAGTACGTGACGTGCCTGGACTTGGGTGCGTGGGGCGCGGTCTACACCGAGGGTTGGGACCGTCAGGTCAAGCTGGTCAAAGAGGAAGCCAAAGCACTGAAGACCCAGATCAACACCCAGTGGATCTACCCACCAGCGGCCGACCGTGTCACTGCGCTGGCTTCAGCCGATCCGATGATTCCTGTTGTCGCCTAAGACGTCGGCGGCGTGCTGCGATAACGCAGCCTGCTGAACAAAAATCCCGCCCAGGTCGCCTTGGACGGGATTTTTTTTGCGCCTCGAATGGTTGCGGTTGTGAAATTTACCGTGTACTTTTTCATGAAATTATAAGTATAAAAGTTCACGAGGCCCGCATGTTTCAACAGTCTAACCACCACGTTGCCAGCTATTACGCCCACACCTGCGTGGATCGCCTGGTCGATCGAACGGCTTTGGAAGGCGAGCAGGACACCGAGGTGGTGATCATCGGCGCCGGTTTCAGTGGCTTGCATACCGCTTTGCGTCTGGCCTTGGCCGGCAAGCGCGTGACGTTGCTGGAAGCCAGTCGGGTGGCGTGGGCAGCCTCGGGGCGCAATGGAGGCCAGGCCATTCTCGGCTGGTCGTGCGACATGCCGCCGTTGGAAACGGCGCTGGGTTATGAACGCGCACGGCGGTTGTGGGACAGCATGCGCTGGGCGGCGCGGGAATTGCGCGACTTGCCGGGACGCCATGGTTTCGACTGTGACTATCGACCCGGCCACCTGTGGACGTCGGTGATGCCGCGACGGGTGAGCCTGCTGACCGAGTGGCAACACGAGGCCAGTCACAAGTGGGGGCACGATGGTTTGCAGTTCATTGCGCGTGAGCAGTTGCCGGAATGGGTCGCCAGTGATCGTTATCAGGCTGGCTTGTTTGACCCTGAGGGCGGGCACCTGAATCCGCTGAAACTGGCCCTCGGCCTGGCGGCTGCGATTGAACAGGCTGGCGGATGCATCCATGAACAAAGCAAGGCGCTGAGCTACCGCGAAGAGGGTGGTCAGTACGTCGTCACCACTGAGCGCGGGCGCATTCGGGCAGACGTGCTGGTGCTGGCGTGCAACGCCTACCTTGATCGGCTCGACCCGCAGCTCTCGAGTTGCGTGTTGCCGGTTGGCACCTATCAAGTCGCCACCGTACCGCTCTCGCAGGAACAGGCGAGCGCGCTGATACCGAGCAATGTGTGCGTCACCGATAACCAGTTTGTCCTCGATTATTTCCGTCGCACACCGGATAACCGGCTGTTGTTCGGCGGAGGTTGTACGTACCTGGGCGGCATGCCCAAGGATATTGCCGCCGCGACTCGGCCTTATCTGGAACGCGTGTTTCCCCAGCTTAAGGGCGTGGAACTGGCGTTTGCCTGGGGCGGGCATATCGATCTCACGCTCAAGCGCACCCCTGATATCGGTCGCCGTGGCGATCTCTATTGGCTGCAGGGTTACTCCGGGCACGGCGTGCTGCCGACATTGGCCGGGGCCCGTGCGGTGTCCGACGCGATACTCGGCCAGCCGGATGAGCTGGCGTTGTACCAAGGTTTGATCAACAACAGTTTCCCCGGCGGTAAATACATGGCGGCCCCGCTGGAAGCCATCGGCAAGGCCTGGTATCGATTACGCGATAGCCTTTGAAGCATCAATTGGCGGAAGAATCCAGATGGACATGCAAGAAGAAATTTCGGCGCTGGCGATCCTGATCCAGGACCTGCGCAAACACAAAAAATACACGCTCAAAGAGCTGGCGGACAAAATCGGTCGCTCCGTCGGTTTCCTCTCGCAGGTCGAGCGTGGCCTGTCACGCCCAACGGTGGCGGACCTGACTGCCATCAGCGAAACCCTGGGCGTGCCGACCACCTATTTCTACAGTTTGCCCAAACCCATGGCATTGCCTTGGGTGACTCGCCCGGACGAGCGACGCACCCTGTATTACGCCGACGGGATTACCGACATTCTGGTTTCGCCGAAGATGAGGGCGACCTTTTCGATGCTTGAAAGCCGATTGGAACCTGGTGCCAGCAGCGGTGACCGGCACATGAATGACAGCTCGGAGCAGGGCGGTTACGTCCTGGAGGGAGAGTTGACGCTGTGGCTCGATGACGACAAACCGGTGACCTTGCGCACCGGTGACGGTTTTCAGCTGGCCAGTCACACCCATTGCCGCTACGGCAACCTCTCCGATCAGTTCACCCGGGTGCTCTGGGTCTACACCTGATAAAACAACAAGGAACACCACGATGGAAGCTGTCTGCTCTGATCTGTTGGCCGAGGTTCGCGCGTTTCGTCAGCGCTACCCCGATGTGCGCTACGTCGACCTGATTTCTCTGGACATCCCCGGGCATTTCTACGGCAAGCGCTACCCGATAGAAATGCTCGAAAAGGTCGCCGCTGGCAGCGTGCTGAAGCTGCCGCAAAACTGTGTGCTGCTGGGGACTCAAGGCGGGCTGTTCAAAATCGGCGACTACTGTTTTAACGACGGCGATCCGGATGCAGTTCGCCGCTTGGTACCCGGTACGCTCAAACCGGTCGGCTGGGAAAAACAACCGCTGGGGCAGATGCTGATTACGTCGGACGGCACGGAAAAACCGATCGTCTTCGAACCGCGCGAAGTGTTGGCGCAGGTGCTTGAACGGCTCGGTCGCAAAGGGATTTTTCCGGTGGTCGCCTTCGAGCTGGAGTTCTATCTGTTTGACAGCCAGTTGCGTGACGGCTTGCCGCAGTTCCCGCGCGATCAGTTGACGGGCGACGCAGACGATCAGCCGAACATGCACATCGAACGGCTCTCAAGATTTTCCCCAGTACTCGATGAAATGGTCGAGACCGCTCGGGCGCAAGGTATCGATGCCACGGTGATCACCGCCGAGCTGGGCCCTGGCCAGTTCGAGATCAATTTCGGTCACCTCGATGACGGCCTGCGTGCCGCTGACTGGGCGGCCCTGTTTTGCCGCAGCACACGGGGCGTGGCCCTCAAGCACCACCACCGGGCCAGTTTCATGGCCAAACCCTACTTGCAGCACCCGGGCAGCGGCATGCATGTGCATGTGAGCCTTTACGACGAGGCGGGGAACAATCTGCTGGCGGCTAACGGGCAGCAAGCGCTGCGTCATGCGGTGGCCGGTTGCCTGGAACTGTTGCCGCACTGCATGCCGATTTTTGCACCGAATCACAATGCAATGCGCCGTTTGAGTGGCACGGTGAACGTGGCGACGCGCGCCAGTTGGGGCTTTGAAGACCGTGATGCCTGCTTGCGGGTGCCTGACTCGGACGCAAAAAACCTGCGCATCGAACATCGCCTGGCGGGCGCCGATGCCAACCCGTATCTGGTGCTGGCGGCCATTCTGGTGGGATTGGAACAAGGGTTGGAAGTCGGCCGTGAACCGATTGCGTCACTCAACGAAGATCGTGGCAGCGGTATCGATTTTCCGTTGGAAATGCTCGAGGCCGTGCAGTCGATGCAAAGCCATGCGCCATTGCGCGAGGGCTTGGGCGCGGAGTTTGTCGATGTGTACTGCGAGAACAAGCGGCAGGACCATTTGGCATTCATGCACGACATCAGCGCGCGTGAGTATCGCTGGTTTCTGTAGAGGCAACCTTAAAAATAGTGTGGATATTTAATAGGTTAGAAGATTTAGTAACTGGATGGTGAATCAAAATATCTTGTTACACGCAGAAATATTACGTAATATTCGCCCCGCGTTCACCACCACGGTTTATGCATTTTTAAGTCCCAGGCGTCCATCAGCTGCCTGGGATTTTTTTTGCCTGAAATTCAGTACTGTCAGTGGACCGCCGAGGATCTTGGGACAGGCACGCGCTCGAATTTGGACACCGCTTTGATCCAGTAGCGGCGATAAGCCGTCTTGTCCGGGGCCACCGGCTTCTGGCTCGACCAGACGTGTTCGGCTTTCAGGCTGGCGCGGTACGCTTCCCACTCCTTCTCTTGCGCAGCTTCCTTCGCTTGGCGTTCGTCATCGAAATAGCCCAGGACGTAAACTTCGCCCTGATCCATGCCATGTTCGATCAATAGATAGATATCTTTCATCAGCTTTAGCCCGCTGCTAGTCCATTCCAGTGTCCCCAGACGATGGGGCATTGTCCTGACTATCGGCAAGCATTTTCGAATATTGAGTTTTATCGATGAATGGCAAAAAACAACCCACACCGATCTGGTTTTGATTTCGTGGGAGCGAGGCTGTTCGCGAAGGCGGCCTGACAGCCGCCTAATCTCTCGCAGCTGCACACAGCCCAAATGTAGTCAGTCAGGCCCCCAGGCTTCGCGTCCGAGGGGCAGGGTGGTGGACTCAGCGGAACGCTGGCACCACATGCTTGATAAACAGCTCCAGGGATTTTTTCTTCTCCGCGTGGGCCAGGCTGTTATCGCACCAGAAGCTGAATTCATCGACCCCCAGTTCCTGGTAGTACTTGATGCGCGGAATGATTTCTTCCGGGGTGCCGATCATGGCGGTGCGGTGCAGACTGTCCAGTTCGAACTCTGGGCGAGCGGCGAATTTCTCTTCCGGGCTCGGCGCCAGGAAACCGTTGACCGGCACTTCCTTGTTGCCGAACCAGGCGTCGAAGGTGCGGTAGAAACGCGAGATCGCCTTGGCCCCGACTTTCCAGCCTTCCGGGTCATCGACCGCATGGACGTGAGTGTGGCGCAGCACCATCAGTTGCGGGCGCGGTACGTCTGGATTGTTGTCCAGCGCGGTCTGGAATTTGTTCTTCAGGTCGAGGACTTCTTCGTCGCCCTTCATCAGCGGCGTGACCATGACGTTGCAGCCGTTGGCCACGGCGAAGTTGTGCGAGTCCGGGTCGCGGGCGGCGATCCACATCGGCGGATTGGGCTTCTGGATCGGCTTGGGCACGCTGGTGGAGGTCGGGAATTTCCAGATATCGCCGTCGTGGGCGTAGTCGCCTTGCCACAGCGCGCGGACTACCGGAACCATCTCACGCAACGCCTGGCCGCCAGACGAGGCCGGCATCCCGCCGGCCATGCGGTCGAATTCGACCTGATAGGCGCCACGCGCCAGGCCGACTTCCATGCGACCGTTGCTGATCACATCGAGCAACGCGCACTCGCCGGCCACCCGCAACGGGTGCCAGAACGGCGCAATGATGGTGCCGGCGCCGAGGTGAATGGTGGTGGTCTTGGCCGCGAGGTAAGCCAGCAGCGGCATCGGGCTCGGCGAGATGGTGTATTCCATGGCGTGGTGTTCGCCGATCCAGACCGTGCTGAAACCCCCGGCCTCGGCCATCAGGGTCAGTTCGGTCAAGTCTTCGAACAGCTGACGGTGGCTGACGCTTTCGTCCCAACGTTCCATGTGCACGAACAGGGAAAACTTCATGACGCTTACCTCGGATCTTTGTTGTTGGCCGGTCGATCGGGAGTCGGCTGGCTATTTATTGGCGTGTCGAAATTCAGGATGTACGCATACTGAGTATTGTCGAATCAGGCGAGAACGGGCAGGGCGCCCATCTTGCCGTGGCAATACACCAGCGGCCCGGCGTTCTGTTGGGGCACGATCAGGTTCTTCACGGCGCCGACCATGATGGCGTGGTCGCCGCCTTCATATTCGCGCCACAGTTCGCATTCGATCACCGCGGTGGCATTGGCCAGAATCGGGTTGCCCAGTTCGCTCAAGGTCCATTCGATGCCTTGGGCCTTGTCTTTGCCTTTGCGGGCGAACGCATAGGCTTCGCTCTGCTGGCCGCCGGACAGGACGTGAATGGCAAAGCGTTTGTTTTTGATCAGCACCGGGTAGGAGTCGGAGCTGTAGTTGGGGCAGAACAGCACCAGAGCCGGGTCCATGGACAGCGAGCTGAAGGCGCTGGCGGTCAGGCCGACGATTTGGCCGTCGTCATCCAGCGTGGTGATCACGGTCACACCGGACGGAAACGAACCCATCACTTGTTTGTAGATGGCGGCATCGATCATGGGACGGTCCTCGGGCGATGTAACGTGAATTCTTATGGGTTTGTAGGTCTGATGGTATACCGTAATACATAGTTTGCAAGGGCTTTTTCTGTGAGCCGATAAACGTGCACCTTCTGTCTTAAAGTCAATGTTTACGGGGCTTTGCGCTAGGAAATGCGTGCGTTTATGCGGCAGGAATGCAGATCAGCGGGGTGTTTAAAGACCGGATCAGTCTTGTGAAAATGTTGGAATACCATAATATGGCTCGCATCTGGGCGGGTGCCATCGAGTACCCCCGGTTTGGCTTCATACAACTATAAGATCAGACAAACTAGAGTTCACGCACATGTCCGAGATGTCCCGGCAAGACCCCCTGATCGAGAATCACACGGTCGACTACGTCCCCCTCGCAGAGCGCCACGGCAAGGCCCGCGATCTTTTCACCTTATGGTTCAGCACCAACATTGCGCCATTGCCCATCGTCACCGGGGCCATGGTGGTCCAGGTGTTTCATCTCGACCTGTTCTGGGGCTTGCTGGCGATTGCGCTCGGGCACATGGCCGGCGGTCTGGTGATTGCTCTCGCGTCGGCGCAAGGTCCGCGCATGGGGATTCCGCAGATGGTCCAGAGCCGTGGCCAGTTCGGCCGTTACGGTGCGCTGCTGATCGTGTTTTTCGCGGCGATCATCTACATCGGTTTTTTCATCTCCAACATCGTGCTCGCGGGCAAGTCGATTGTCGGTATCGCGCCTTCGGTTCCGGTGCCGGCGAGCATCCTCATCGGCGCGCTCAGCGCGACGGCGATCGGGGTGATCGGGTACCGCTTCATTCACACGCTCAACCGGATCGGCACCTGGGTCATGGGCAGCGCCTTGCTCGCTGGCTTCCTTTACATCTTTGCCCATGACCTGCCGGCGGACTTCTTCAGCCGTGGCGGTTTCAATCTGTCTGGCTGGTTGGCGACGGTGTCGCTGGGCATTATCTGGCAGATCAGCTTTTCGCCGTATGTGTCGGATTATTCGCGTTACCTGCCGGCGGATATCGGCATCGCGCGGCCATTTTTCGCCACGTACCTGGGCGCGACGCTGGGCACCATTCTGTCGTTTACCTTCGGCGCGGTGGCGGTGCTGGCCACCCCGGAAGGCACCGAGGCAATGGCCGCGGTGAAGCAGTCCACCGGCTGGCTGGGGCCTATTCTGATGGTGCTGTTTTTGCTCAACATCATCAGCCACAACGCCTTGAATCTGTACGGCGCGGTGCTGTCGATCATCACCTCGATCCAGACCTTCGCCAGCCAGTGGACGCCGAGCATCAAGGTGCGCGTGGTGTTATCGAGTGCGGTGCTGGCGGGGTGCTGTGTGGTGGCGCTGGGCGCGTCGGCAGATTTCATTTCGCAGTTCATCGGATTGATTCTGGCGTTGTTGCTGGTGCTGGTGCCTTGGGCGTCGATCAACCTGATTGATTTCTACCTGATCAAGCGCGGCAGCTACGACATTGCCTCAATTTTCCGTGCGGACGGCGGGATTTACGGGCGTTTCAACCTGCATGCAATTGTTGCGTATTTCATCGGGATTATCGTGCAGCTGCCGTTCGCCAATACGTCGTTGTATGTCGGGCCTTATGCGAATCTGGTGGAGGGCGCGGATCTGTCGTGGCTGGTGGGATTGGTGGTGACGTGTCCGCTGTACTATTGTCTGGCGACACGTGGGCAGGCGCAGGAAAACCGGGCAGTCAGACTGGGTTACACCGACTAAGTCCTGCCTCAGTTTCACAAATGAGAACCCCCGGATAGACAGGATCTACCCGGGGGTTCTTGTTTACGGCGGCACAAAGCCGTTAATCAGTAACGCTGATACTTCGAACCAAACTCAGGACGGTTTTCAGCGACGTACAGTTTGCTTGCCTGGCTGTCTTTTTGATCGACGCCGACGGTGTTGACGTTCTGCGTGGCCGGTTGGCTGACTTTCACGGCTGCCACGACTTGCGAGGTGGCGTGGGGGGCGGCAATGGCCGATGTAGCGCCAAGAACCGACAGGGCGAAACCAAGACCGATGATGCTTTTCATGATGTTGCTCCAGAAGAGTGGGGAGAAGATGTGGCCACTCTATGGCCGGCGCGTCGCAATGAAAAAGCACCCTTGCGCATAGTTGATATCGAGCGCGTTGATCCACCGTCAGCGCGGCGTGTTGTCGCTTAGCCAGCGCTGCTTGAGTTGTTCCAGGCGGCCGTCACGGTTCATCTCGTTCAGCGCCTGCTGCCAACGCGCCACCTGGCGCGCATCGGTTTGCGGGGAAAACGCGATGTACGTACCTTGCTTCATCAGCGGCATTTGATAGTGCAACTGGCTGGGCGCCAACCCTTCTTCGCGCGCCAGGGTGGCGATGGAGAGGGTGTCGGCCACCACAAATTCGGTGCGACCGAGACGCGCCAGACGCATCATTTGCTCGGGCGTTTCTACGCCGTAGACATTGTTCAAACCCTGCTGTTGCAAGTAACCGTAAGCCAGCCATTTGCGCGGGACGGCGATACGGCCCAGGCTCGCGGCTTGCTGCAAACTGCTGACGGGTTGCTGAGCCTTGTCAGCGGAATAGAGCGCGGTTTCCACGTCCATCAGCGGTCCGACCCACTGGTACTGAGCCTCGCGCTCGGGCGTGCGCATCACGGTGAACACACCGGTGGCAGGTTCGGTCGTGGCGACGTGCAAGGCGCGCAGCAACGGGACTTGTTGCAGATGCACCTGGTCGCCGGCGCGTTCGGCCAGCGCGTGCACCACATCCACGCCAAACCCCACCAACTCGCTGCCTTGCTGAAAATGCAGGGGCGGATGGTTGTCGGTGAGCATGTTCAGATCGGCGGCGACCGCAGGGAATGTCAGGAAGAACAACAGGCAACCGACAAAGCGCTTCATGAATCGTCCTTGATGAAATGAAGCGCAAATCTTAGTACGAGCGCGCGGCACCTGTCCCGAGAAATTGTCGGACTATTTCGTCAGATCTCAGGACTGCCGGTGATTGCCCGGCCGACAAATAACCCCTGTGGGAGCGAGCAGGCTCGCTCCCACAATTGATCTGTGGCGGGTTCGTGATCAGTAGCGCTGATATTTTGAACCGAACTCCGCGCGGTTTTCTGCAACGATCACACCGCCGCGTACTGCATTGCTCGGGTTGGTCAAGGCAACACGTTCGCGCAGTTCTTGCAGACGGTCGGCACCGCCCTCGGCAACGCGGTTTTCGATCAGGCGGTCGGAACCCCCTTCGGCAACACGTTCGCGCAGCTCTTGCAGGCGATCGGCACCGCCTTCCACCAGCAGCTGCTGGGCCGGGCTGTGGGATTCAGTGCTCGCCAAGGCCAGGTTCGACAGGCCGAGGCCGCCTACCAGTGCCAAGCCGAGTGCCAGGGATGAGACTTTCGAGAAGTTGAACATGGGTGATTCTCCGTGCGCTTTAGTTTGAGTGGGTCAGTAGCAGGCTGCTATCTGGTGTTCACAGTTAAACGCTCGGGTGTATCGCTGATGTGTGCGCGAATGCGGCGAAATCGGGGTTTGCGTATCTGTCGCGGGTTCCTATACAGACGGATACAAACCGTTTTACGGCTGGACGCGCAAGCCGTCCTCGGCGAACTGTAACGGGCCCTGATAGCTGCGGAGGATGGATTGCACAACGGCGTCACGGGACTCATCGATGTCTCGCGACAGATGGCTGAGTAACAGGCTCGACACGTCGGCGGCGGCGCTGATTCTGCCAATGTCGCCCGGCGCGGTGTGCAACGCGTAAAGCGCCGACGGAGAGTCGGGCGGATCCAGTACGGCAGCGTTGAACACCAGTAAGTCGGCGCCCTTGGCGATGCGCGTGAGTGCGGCGTGGCCGTGGGCGTCGATGTCACCACTGAAGGTGATGCTTTTGCCTTTGTAGTCGACGCGATAGATCACGGCCGGCGCGTCGCGGTGATGGCCGGCCACCGCCGTGATCCGCAGGCCGTCCTCGCTGAGAATGGTTTTGGCGGTCGTGGTGTCATCGATGTCAGTGGTGTTGAACGCCACGGTTCCGGCGAAATCCTGCAAGTAGCTGAAGGCGCCGTCCTTGCCGAACATCAGGTCGATGTAATGGCGGGTGGAAGGGAAGGGTTGTGCGGCACCGGGGCCGAATACCTGGAAGTGGATAGCGGAACGTGACGCCACGGCCCGCGCCTTGACGATGCCCGGCAGTTCCGCCACGTGATCGACATGCAGGTGCGTCAGCAGCACGATATCCAGATGGTGAATATCGAGCTTCGCTTCACCCAGTCGCACGAACGTCCCAGGTCCCGCATCCAGCAGGATTCGCGGTGTGCCGTCGAGCAGCACCACGTAGCCGGCGCCGGCCCGGCCGCCAGCGCCCGGCCCGCCCGAGCCGAGCACTCGTAACTCCAACGGTGCCATGCCCGGTTCCGCCGCCCGGACTCTGCTGGCGTCGACACTGACGCAGAGCACTGCTGCCAGTAGCAACCCTACGGAAAATCGCAGCAGGTCGGGCAGGGAAATCATCGTCACATCGCCGCTACATCAATGACCGCATCGGCAAACGCTTGTGGCGCTTCCTGAGGCAGGTTATGTCCCGCATTCGGCACCTGACGGTGAATCCGTTTGCCGGTGAATCGTTTGGCCGTGGACGAACCATCGCCTGCCGGGTAGTTGCCGTCGTTGAGGCCATCGAGGGTGATCGCCGGCTGGGTGATCGGCGGCAGCGCGGCCAGGCGTTTTTCGATCTCGACGTAGGCCGGAAAACCGTCAGCCAGGCCGAGGCGATGGCGGTAGGAGTGGATCACCACATCGACGTAATCCGGGTTGTTGAAATGGACGGCGGTGCGCGCCAGGGTGGCATCATCGAAAGCCCAGCCCGGCGAGTTGCGGGTCCAGATCACTTTGGCGATGCCGGCGGGATCGGCGGTCAGGCCGAGGCGACCGCGTTCGGTCTGGAAGTAGTACTGGTACCACAGGCCCGATTCGATCTTCGCCGGGATCGGCGCCGTGGCGTGGGCGATGTCCTGCACCAGGTAGCTGTTGACGCTAACCAGCCCGGTGCAGCGTTCCGGCCAGAGCGCGGCGGCGACACAAGCTGCGCGGCCGCCCCAGTCGAAACCCGCAAACACGGCGGTCTTGATGTTCAGGGCATCCATCAAGGCGATCACGTCGTCGCCGATGGCGCCTTGCTGGCCGGCACGCGGGGTGGTCGGGTCGATGAAGCGGGTGGTGCCATGGCCGCGCAGGTGCGGCACGATCACCCGGAAACCGCGAGCGGCGAGTATCGGTGCGACCTCTTCGAAACTCTGAATGCTGTAGGGATACCCGTGCAGCAACAGCACCACCGGGCCGGTTTTCGGGCCGGCCTCGTAGTAACCGATGTCAAGGATGCCGGCGCGGATCTGTTTGATGGGTGTCAGTGCAGCAGCGGGTTTCGCCGGCGTTGTTGCCGCTTGAACCGTGCCAATGCTCAGCAAGTTACTTGCAGCAAGGCTCGCCGCACCGATACTGGCGATTTGCAGGAAGTGCCGGCGTTTGGTGTTGATGGGGTCTGTCATGGGGAACACTCAACCTGTGATGGGTAATCTGCACAGTTGAGCGCAGCGACGTGTCTGGCCTGTTTCAAAATATCCGTCGAGTTAAAGCGCTTGTATCCCGATCCCCTCCAGACACACTGCGATACACAAGGCGCCTGTAGCAGCTGCCGAGCCTGCGAGGCAGCTGCTACAGGTAGCGGTGTGCGGCTTCGGCGCACACCATCCGGGCAAAAAAATTCATGACTGCGCGCCGAGCAATTCCACCGGATACGAAAATACATAGCCTTCGCTGCGCACGGTTTTGATGTAGGTCGGCTCCCGGGAGTCGTCCATCAGCCGTTGGCGCAGGCGGCTCACCAGCAAATCGATGGAACGGTCGAACAGGTCGGCGTCGCGGCCTTGGGTCAGGTTGAGCAATTGGTCGCGGCTGAGTACCCGTTGCGGGTGATCGAGGAACACCCGGAGCAGTCGATATTCAGCGCCGCTCAGGGCGACCATTGTGCCGCCTTCGTCCAGCAAGTGGCGGGCGGTGGTGTCCAGGCGCCAGCGGCCGAAACCCAGCAGCCTGCCGGTTTCGGTGATCAGCAGATTGGGCGGCAGCATCCGGGTGCGCCGCAGTACCGCATTGATCCGCGCCAGCAATTCGCGGGCGGCGAAGGGTTTGGTCAGGTAATCGTCGGCGCCCATTTCGAGGCCAAGGATGCGATCGGTTTCATCGTTGCGTGCGGTGAGCATCAGGATCGGCGTGGCTTTGTGCTTGCCCGAGCGCAGTTCGCGGCACAGCAGCAGGCCGTCATCGCCGGGCATCATGATGTCCAGCACGATCAGGTCGACGGTGTTGGCTTCGAGAAAACTGCGCATTTGCCGGCCGTCGGCGACGACTGTGGTGCGCAGGCCGTTCTTTTTCAGATAATTGCCCACCAGTTCGCGAATCTCGCGATCGTCGTCGACGATCAGGATGTGGTTCACATGTTCCATTGCTCAACCCTCTTATTATTCGCACCGTCTTTTTCGGGTGCGTATGTACCGAACTGTATCCAGGCGTCTGTGTGACACCTTACGCCTTGATAGCGGTGGTTTTACGACACATGGCAGATACCTCGGGTTGATTGAATGGGTTCCATCGAGACAGGACGACTTGCCTCGCACCACTCCCCATTGCAACCCTGAGGACATCATCATGAACGTGAACAAACTCTTCGCTGCAAGCGTCTTCGCGGTGCTGAGCGTCGCGGGTTTTTCGGCGCACGCCGATAGCCATACACACGCTTTTGGCACTCATTTGGATATTAAGCAGGTTATTTCAACTGTAGAAGATGGCGGCGCCAGTTGTGGCATTGTGAATGCGCGGATGACTTACCTGGATTCCAGTGGTGTGCAGAAGGTGCTGGATTACAGCAAGTTTGCGGAGTGTGGTAATCAGGGCGGTTGATCTTGGCGGCCTTCGGGCCGACCAGGATCCTGGTTGATTGAGTACATATCCGTTTCTTGCCCGCGAAGGCGGCCTGGTAGCCGACCAATCCCTTACTGATGCACACAGTACATATGTGGGAGCGGGCTTGCCCGCGAAGGCGGTGGGTCATTTAGCAGTGATGTTGGCTGACACTCCGCTTTCGCGAGCAAGCCCGCTCCCACAGGGGATTTGCGGTGTTTTGTAGATCGGGAGCGGTCAGGCGTTTTCAAGCATGTCGATCAACCGCTCTGGCCACACGGTTTCCCGGGTTTGTTGCAGTTCCGCCACTGACCACCATTTATGCTCTGTCATGACCCGCGCTTCATCTTCCGTCCAGCCATCGCGTGTCAGCTGCTCACTGTTCGCCCGGACGACGAAATAGCGTTCCACGGCCAAAACCGATTCGCCGCTGGGCAACATCATCTGAAAACTGCGCTCACGCACGCTCGTGCCCACGGTGTCGACGTGCAGACCGGTTTCTTCAAGCAGTTCGCGAATCGCGGCGGCTTCGAAGGTTTCACCTTCTTCCAGACCACCCCCAGGCGTCGCCCAATAATCGCGACCATCGAGGGCATCTCCCTTGTGCTGGAAGCGAAACAGCAGCACCTGATTGGAGGGGTTGAGGACCAGGAGTCTGGAGGCATTGCGTTGACGCATGACAGTTTTCTCTTTCCATAGAATGCGCGTGCCGAAGCGATTGATCGTTCCCACGCTCTGCGTGGGAATCCCTCAACGGACGCTCTGCGTTCGGCTCTTGATGTGACGCAGAGCGTCCCGGGCTACATTCCCACGCAGAGCGTGGGAACGATCTCCTTACGCAACCACCCGATAACACGGCACATACGCCGCGCCACCCGGCAGTTTCATCCGGTGCTGGGCCACGAACGCCTTGAGCAGTTGATCCAGCGGCTGCATCACCGCTGCATCGCCACGGATCTGGTACGGCCCGTGTTCTTCGATCAGGCGGATGCCCTTGTCCTTGACGTTGCCGGCGACGATGCCGGAAAACGCGCGGCGCAGGTTGGCGGCCAGTTCGTGCGCCGGCAGGTTGCGGCTCAGTTTCAGGTTGGCCATGTTTTCGTGGGTCGGGTCGAACGGGCGCTGGAAGCCTTCGTCGATTTTCAGCAGCCAGTTGAAATGGAACGCATCGTTGCGTTCGCGGCGGAACTGTTTCACCGCTTTCAGGCCCTGGGTCATGTACCGTGCGACTTCCGCCGGGTCGTCGATGATGATTTCGTAGTGCTGCTTCGCGGCGGCACCCAGCGTCGCGCCGACGAAGGCGTCCAGTTGTTCCAGATACGGCGCGGCATGTTTCGGCCCGGTGAGGACCACCGGGAATGGCAGGCCTGCGTTGTCCGGGTGCATCAGGATGCCGAGCAGGTACAGGAACTCTTCGGCCGTGCCGGCGCCGCCCGGGAAAATGATGATGCCGTGGCCAACGCGCACGAACGCTTCCAGACGTTTCTCGATGTCCGGCAGGATCACCAGTTCGTTGACGATCGGGTTCGGCGCTTCGGCGGCGATGATGCCGGGCTCGGTCAAGCCGAGGTAGCGACCGCCATGAATGCGTTGCTTGGCATGGGCGATGGTCGCGCCTTTCATCGGTCCTTTCATCACGCCGGGGCCGCAGCCGGTGCAGATGTCGAGGCTGCGCAGGCCCAATTCGTGGCCGACTTTCTTGGTGTATTTGTATTCTTCGGTGTTGATCGAATGGCCACCCCAGCACACCACGATCTTCGGCTCGACGCCGGGGCGCAGGGTGCGGGCGTTGCGCAGCAGGTGGAAGACGTAGTCGCTGATGCCCTGGGAGGTGCTCAGGTCTATGCGCTGGGCGTCGAGTTCGTTTTCGGTGTAGACGATGTCGCGCAGGGCGCTGAAGAGCATTTCCCGGGTGCTGGCGATCATTTCGCCGTCGACGAAGGCGTCGGCCGGGGCGTTCAGCAGTTCGAGGCGTACGCCACGGTCCTGTTGGTGAATGCGGATTTCGAAGTCTTTGTAGGCTTCAAGGATGGTCTTGGCGTTATCAACATGGGCGCCGGTATTGAGAATGGCCAGGGCGCACTGGCGGAAGAGGGTGTAGGTGCTGCCGGAACCGGCTTCGCTCAGTTGTTGGACTTCGCGTTGAGAGAGGGTTTCCAGGCTGCCTTTCGGGCTGACAGAGGCGTTGATTACTTGTCGTTGGGTCATTCAATGATCCTTAAAACGATGTCATTCATACAGGCAAATGGCATCCGAATAGTATGTATCCAAGAAAGAAGATGGCACGAACTGCGCTGTATCGCCATGTTCCCCGTTTGACGATGAAAAGATGAAAAGGAGCCTCAGCATAGCTAAAACCCTCGCAGAGGCGATAATGCCCCGCACTCTTTTTGTTCATGCCCCCAAGGAATCCTGCCGCGATGTTCGAAATCCAGCCGAAAAATGCCGCTACCTATCGCCAGCAGACGCGGCGCAGCACGGTCATCATCGCCCTGATTTTCCTGGCGCTGGCCATGGTCTTGTCCACCGCGGCGGTGGCCCTGTTCGGTGAGCCCGGCGGCGACAACCTGCGGTTTAACGTCGGTGGCGTGTTCGTCGCGGTGTTACTGATGGCCGCGTTGATGCGCGGCAAATTCTGGAGCCAGGAATGGATGGCGCCCGCCGTCTACGGCTGGCAGCTCAAGCGCAGCCTGATGAGCATCACCAACATCATGCATCAGGTCACGGCCGCGGTGGAGGCGGGTGACCCGACCGCCATGAAGCTGTTGCGCTTCTATCACCTGGGGTTGAGCCAGATGCATGAGTTGGACGGCAACTCCAGTGATCACAGCCAATTGAGCCGCGAAATGGATCAGCACAAGGCCCGAATGGAAGCGCTGGGCATCGACACTGAACAGACGCAATTGAATCCGGCGTGGCTGGAGGCGATGAAGCAGACGCCACGGTAAAACACTCTGGTGTGGACGTTTTGCCTCAGGGCCGGGTGGAAGAACAGGGCGCACCGTCTACTGTTCTTGAACAGCCCCGCAGCGAGCGGTTAAAGCAGTTTCTGTCGTGCGGATACTTATCGGGTAAATCACCCTATCGGGTGTGTGATGAGGCATAGTCGCCCGCTCCTGGCGGCTGATACTCGTCAGGGGTCATAAAAAGGGCGAACGGGAAGATTCGCCCTGTCATCAGGAATCAGGGAACGTCATGGGTAATCCATCCGTTAAAGATCGCATTGAAAAATCCCGGTCCGCCGTGTCGATGATGACCGAGCAGACCGGGGCGAAGCTCAAGGTTCGTTCTGCCGTGGTGCTGCTGGTGGCGGTGTGTTTGTCCATGACCGCGATCGCGATTTGGGAAGCGTGGAACTCGCGCCAGTACCATCTGCATGACAAAGAAGTGGCGATGTCCAACCTGGCGCAGACCCTGGCGTCGCAAGCGCGGGCGTCGATCAAGCAAGCGGATACGTTGCTGTTTGCCCTGGTAGACCGCCTCGAAAACGATGGCATGGGGCCGGCGCAGTTACCCCGATTGCAACGTTTGCTCATGGCGCAGCGCAGTGAATTGAGCCAGCTCCATGGCTTGTTCGTGTTTGACGAAAAAGGCCGATGGTTCGCCAATTCCAACGGTGCCAACCTGCCCGACGCCAACAATTCGGACCGTGAATATTTCATCTTCCATCGCGATCACCCCGACCGCGGGCCGCATATCGGCCCGTCGATCAAGAGCCGCTCAAGCGGTGAATGGATCATGACCGTGTCGCGCCGCCTCAATTACCCTGATGGGCGTTTTGCCGGTGTGGCCCTGGCAACCATTTACCTCAACCACTTCCTTGCGCTCTACGACAACATCGACATGGGCCGCAACGGTGTGATCAACCTGATTGCCGACGATGCCAGCATCGTCGTTCGCCGACCGTTCAACGAAGCTGAAATCGGCAGCAGCGTCGCCAAGGGACCGCTGTTCACGCAGCTGTTGCCCAAGGGCAATTCGGGTACGGCCACGGTCAAGTCCTATGTGGACGGTGTCGAGCGGGTGGTGGGGTTTCGACGGGTAGAGGGTTATCCGCTGGTGATCTTCGCCGCGCTCGACAAGGAAGAAGTCCTGACCGGCTGGCGAGCGGAGACGATGCTGAGCGCGGGTATTGTCTCTCTGCTGCTGGGGTTTTTGAGCTTCCTGGGTTTTCGCCTCATCCGCCTCATGAAGCAACAGAATCAGGTTCAAAGCGTCTTGCTGGACGCGCAGGAAAAGCTCATCGAGGTCAATCGCAGCCTTGAGTTGCTGGCGCTGGAAGACGCGCTGACCGGTCTTTCCAACCGGCGCCAGTTCGACTTGTTCATCCACGCGGAAATGGGCCGTGCCAGGCGTACCCAGACCAGCCTTGCGTTGCTGATGATCGATGTCGATCACTTCAAGAGTTTCAACGATCATTCCGGTCATTTGGCCGGTGATCAGTGTTTGCGCAAAATCAGCGCGATCATCACCGACAACATCAAGCGGCCCGGTGATCTGGCCGCCCGTTATGGGGGTGAGGAGTTTGCGGTGGTGCTGCCGGGCACCGACTACGTGGGAGCGTTCCTGGTGGCGGAAAAAATCCGCCGCGCGGTTCAGCAGGCGGGCATTGCGCACAGTACCAGTCCGGAAGGCACGGTGACGGTCAGCCTGGGGGTTTGCGCTTACGACCCGGCGGCACAAGCCCAGCCCGACGACTTGATCGGTGCCGCCGACAAGGCGCTGTACGTGGCCAAGGCCAGTGGCCGGAACATGAGCGTCATCGCCAACTGAGCGCCGGGTCTTCAGCAGATGGCTTCGAGCAATGCCATGTCTTCAATCGACAGCATGGTCTGACTCCTCGGTGGTGTTTCAAGCGGACCGGCGTGACTTCCATTGCCTGATCAACCGAAGGTAGACCCACGCGTTGATCGCCAGTACCACGCTGCCCAACCCTAGCTGAATGGCGGGAGTCAGCCCGGCAGGGTAAATGATCGGCCACACGTAATGTTCGATGAAACCGCCGCCATAGCCGGTTTGCCCGGCGGCGTGGCGCATGCTGTTTTCCCAGTCGGTCAGCGGGCAGATCAAGTGGAAAACTTCCACGCAAACGCCCCACACGGCAGCGGGCAGATGCCACCAGATCAGGTGGCGCCATTTGAGCACCAGCAGCCCGCCGAACAGCACAAACAGAATGAACAACAGGTGGAACAGTACCAGCCCGTCGGCGGCGATTCGGTAAAGCATGTCGCCTCCCTGATGCACTCTGCGAATCGCTCCATGGTACTCGGGCTGGTCGCCGGCGCTCTATCGATTGTTGCGGTTCAGCGCCGCGAGCACGTCCTTCAACCGCGCCACCATCGATTCACTGCTGCGCTGCATCGGTGCGCGCAATTCGTCAACGATCAGCCCTTCAAGGGCCAGGGCGGTTTTCACCGGAGCGGGGTTGGGTTCGATGAACAGGCTTTGAATCAGCGGCAGCAGCTCGAAGAAAGTCGCGCGACCGGCCGCCAACTGGTTGTCGCGCAGCTGTTGATACAGCGCCACGAACCGTTCGGGATGGACATGCGCCGAGGCGGCAATCGCGCCTTTGGCGCCCAGGCACAAGGCGTTGAAGATCTGATGATCTTCGCCGCACAGCACGTCGACGTCGCCACTGGCCAACAGCGCCAAGGTGTTGGCCTGATTGCCGCCGCAATCCTTGATCGCGACGATGCGCTCATGGCCGACGATGTTGAGCAAGGTCGCCTGTTCGAAAGCCACGCCGGTGCGGTAAGGAATGTCGTAGAGAATGATCGGCACGCTGGAGGCATCGGCGACCGTCTTGAAAAACCCTTCGAGGCCCGCCTGGGAAGGGCGGATGTAATACGGCGGCGGCACCAGCAAACCGGCCACGGGACGCTTGAGGATTTCACTTTGGAAGTGCAGCAGCTCGGTCAGGTTGTTGCCGGCCAGGCCCATGACCACCCGTTGCGCCGGCACCTGTTCCAGCACGGCGTCGAGCACCGCCAGTTGTTCCTGTTTGCTCAGGGCCGCCGCTTCCGCCGTGGTGCCGCAGACCACGAGGCCGTCGACGCCTTTGTCCAGCAGGTGAGCGACCAGCCGCCGCAACCCGACAAAATCGATGGCGCCGTTATGAAACGGTGTAACGAGTGGAACCCAGATACCTTGAAACGATGACATGCACGTACTCCTGATGGTTGACCGATTTCGTCACCGTCAGAAGCGTAGTAGGCAGTAAGCAAGGGGAGGGTGGTCCGTTGCGCTCAATGTCCTGTCAGCTCATCTGACGGGACAGCGCGCCCCGGTCACATGAGCGACTGTTTCTTCGATTTGAGGGCGTGCGCAACGCAACCTTGCGCCTTGGCAATCAAGCCAATGACGTCAATGTTGAGGTTGAAGGCTGCGTACATGTTGCTGACACCCTGAATGAGGCGCTCAGTTTTAAAAGTCGGCGTAGCGTTTGTCAATTGCGAAAATCAAATGCGCAAGATTGTTCAAGCCATCGACCGCGACTGCTGGCACAGTCTGAAGTCTTTCCCTGGTTGTAGAGCGTTATGTCCAATTCACTCTTGCCGCGCAGTGCGTTTCTTCGCGGCGCCGCGGCAATCATGCCGTTGTCCCTGGCGACTGCGCCTTGGGGATTGCTGGCCGGCTCCATGGCCATCGAGGCCAACCTCACGCCCCTGCAAGGCCAGGGCTTGTCGAGCATTGTGTTTGCCGGTGCCGCGCAACTGGTGGCCATCGGCATGCTCAAGGGCGGTGCCGGGATTTTTTCGATTCTGCTGACGACCTTGTTGCTGACCTCCCAGCATCTGCTCTACGGCATGAGCATGCGTTCGGTGATATCGCCGTTGCCGGGGCGCTGGCGCGTGGGGCTCGGGTTCTTGCTCACTGATGAGCTGTTTGCGCTGACCAGTCAGCATGACAAACAGCAGTTCAATCGCTGGTACGCGCTGGGTGTCGGCCTGACGTTTTACATCGCCTGGAACCTCTTCACCCTGGCCGGCATCGTGCTGGGCAGCAGCATTCCGGGCCTGGAGCACCTGGGGCTGGATTTCTCCATCGCCGCGACCTTCATCGCCCTGATCACCCCGGTGGTGCGTAACGTGCCGACAGTGGTGTGCGTGGCGGTTTCGCTGTTTTGCTCGGTGTTGTTCAGCTATTGGCAATGGGGGTCGGCGCTGGTGCTGTCGGGGCTGGCGGGGATGACCGCAGGTTTTGTCTGCAATAAATTCTATGGAGGTCGCTCATGATGGTCTGGGCGGTGATTATCGGGATGGGCGTGTTGGTTTTCCTCAACCGCTATGTGTTTCTGGAGCCGCGATTGCCGGTGCGCCTGAGCAGCAATGCGCGGCAGTTTTTGGGTTTTGCGGTGCCGGGGATGTTGACGGCGATCTGCGGGCCGATCGTGTTCATGCCGGACAAACAGTTGAATCTGCAGTGGGATAATCCGTATCTGCTCAGTTCGCTGGTCGCGGTGGGGTTGGTGCTCTACACCCGCAATACTTTGCTCAGTATGTTGTTGAGCATGGGGTTTTTCTTTTTGTTGCGTTGGTGGCTGTGAGTCGTTGGCGGTGAAACTGTTCTACGCTTTATGGAGATCCCTTCAGGAAGAGAGGTGAACATGGCAAATGATCCGAAGCGTCCTCACCAGGATGAAGATGCAGATGAACCTACGGAAGAAGAGATCGAGCGGCAGAGGCGTTCGACACCGGACTGGAAGCATCCTGACGATGGTAAAGAGTTATCAGACCGGGACCAGGAGCGTCCGCTGAAGCCCTGAGTGGGCTGAGCTTGGGGCGCTTCTTTGATTGAGGGCATATCCGTTTTTTGGTTGTGCTCAGATCAAAATCAAAAGCTGCAGGCGACGCTCGGCCTGTAGGAGCGAGCCTGCTCGCGAAAATCGTTAACGATGACGCGTTTCAACAGAATAAACGCGGTGCCTGTGGGTTCATCGCTTTCAAACGTCTTCCAACTGCACAAAATCGGGGTGCGCGGCTCGATAACCCAGGGTCTTGTCGATCCATGCGTTCAGTTCGTTGACCATGACCGGCGGTTTGCCCGGATAACCTTTGAGTGTTGAACGCAGAAGGTTGTTGATATCGGCGATTGAACGCAGGTTACGGGTGTCTATGTATTGGCTGATAAAACAGTCGAGCTGGAAGTGTTCTGTCGTCGATAGATAAACGCACGCCAGACCACCGACTTGATTAATTGCATAATCGTCGCGCAATTGGGTTCTCTGCAGGGTTTGTAGTTGTTGGGATTTCCGTACTTTGTTGACTCTTTGGTCAACGGGGTGGTGCCGAAGGGAAACGCGGCGCGCATGCTATCCGTAGTTAATCTAAAAGTATGTATGGTGGCCCCGAGCGTCAGACGGGCGGTTGAAACGCTTAAGGGTGGAACTTATAAAAGTGTCTCTTTGTTGAAACACAGTGTGTAACGTTGAAGTATTAAATGCATATATACCGCTGATATCAATCTCTGCATGACTGCCGGTATTGATTACCTCATCAATCGGCGTCTGGCCCGGCTGGCGGTCAGGGCCACGTTGTCGAGCAACGACGTCTATATTGAGAGATCCAGTCCGCTGCAGCGTCGTTTATCGAGCACGAAGGACTGGTCGAAATTGTCACGCGGCCTGATCCAATGAGAAGGCGATTTTTTTGATTCATCCGAGTTGAGCAAACAACCTCTTTGACATCCCCCCGGCGTCACGCCTTGCCTGGGAGCGTTTCAAAGCCAGTTTTTTTGAATTTTCAATCAGGAGATCATCATGAAGCAGCTCGACAAAATACTGTATACCGCCAAGGTTCATACCACGGGCGGACGGGACGGCGCATCACGCAGCTCCGATGGCCGTCTCGACGTCAAGCTTTCCTCGCCGGGTAGCCCGGGCGACGGCACCAACCCTGAGCAGTTGTTCGCCACCGGCTGGTCCGCCTGCTTCATCGGTGCATTGCAGGTGGCGGCCGGCCAAATGAAGATCAAGCTTCCGCCTGACCTGAGCATTGATGCCGAAGTTGACTTGGGCACCAACGCAGGCGGTTATCTTGTGCAGGCTCGCCTGAACATCAGTCTACCGGGGATGGATCGCGAAACGGCTCGGGCGCTGGTGGATAAAGGGCACGAACTGTGTCCGTACTCGAAAGCCACGCGGGGCAACATCAACGTCGAGATCAATCTGGTCTGAGCTAGCGCTCGACGGCCGAAGTTCTCCAACTGCGCAAGGGGACTGCCAGCCAGTCAAGCCATAACACAACCCCGCTGTAGTAGCTGCCGAACGCAGGCTTCGGCAGCTACTACACGGTAGGCGTTGTGGCGGAAATATCGATGCTCGGATCTGAGCGAGCCGGGCATAGGTGATGTAAATCCGCCTCATCGAATTTCAAAAACCGCGACTGCCCATGCCTCTGCGCGACAACCCTTATCCCTCTACGAAAATTACTTTCGCCTCGTTTGATAATCACGTCTCGAAATGTTTTAAGAGTTTCACAAATTTTCGACGTGACCCTTTCGAGGAGTACCGCATGACCCTGTCCTTCGGCTATTGGCTGCTGGTGTATGCCGCCATCGCCATCATTGCGCTGATCGTTCTGATCGCTCGTTACCGACTCAATCCCTTCATTGTGATTACCCTGGTCTCCATCGGCCTGGCCTTGCTCGCCGGGATGCCGGCGTCCGGGGTGGTCGGGGCGTACGAGGCCGGCGTCGGCAAAACCCTGGGGCACATCGCGCTGGTGGTGGCGCTGGGCACGATGCTCGGCAAGATGATGGCCGAGTCCGGTGGCGCCGAGCAGGTGGCGCGGACCTTGATCGACCGTTTCGGTGAGAAAAACGCGCACTGGGCGATGGTCTGCATCGCCTTCCTGGTCGGCCTGCCGCTGTTTTTCGAAGTCGGTTTTGTGCTGCTGGTGCCGATCGCCTTTACCGTGGCGCGGCGCGTCGGCGTGTCGATTCTGATGGTCGGCTTGCCGATGGTTGCCGGGCTCTCGGTGGTGCATGCGCTGGTGCCGCCGCACCCGGCGGCGATGCTGGCGGTGCAGGTCTATCAGGCGTCGGTGGGGCAGACCTTGCTCTATGCGATCCTGATCGGCATTCCAACCGCGATCATCGCCGGTCCCTTGTACGCCAAATTCATCGTGCCGCGCATTCAACTGCCGGCGGAGAACCCGCTGGAACGGCAATTCCTCGACCGCGAACCGCGCGACAGCCTGCCGGGTTTTGGCATCACCATGGCGACCATTCTGTTGCCGGTGGTGCTGATGCTGATCGGCGGCTGGGCCAACCTGATTTCGACGCCGGGCAGCGGTTTCAACCAGTTCCTGTTGTTCATCGGCAACTCGGTGATCGCCTTGCTGCTGGCAACCTTGCTGAGCTTCTGGACCCTCGGCCTGGCCCAGGGCTTCAACCGCGAATCAATCCTCAAGTTCACCAACGAATGCCTGGCACCGACCGCCAGCATCACCTTGCTGGTCGGCGCCGGCGGCGGCTTGAACCGGATTCTGGTGGACGCCGGCGTCACCGACCAGATCGTCAGCCTGGCCCAGGTTTTCCACCTGTCGCCGCTGTTGATGGGCTGGCTGTTCGCCGCGTTGATGCGCATCGCCACCGGTTCCGCCACGGTGGCCATGACCACCGCCTCGGGGATTGTCGCGCCGGTGGCCGTGGGCCTGGGTTATCCGCATCCGGAGTTGCTGGTGCTGGCAACGGGCGCCGGCTCGGTGATTTTTTCCCACGTCAACGACGGCGGCTTCTGGTTGATCAAGGAATACTTCAACATGACCGTTGCCCAGACTTTCAAGACCTGGACGGTGCTCGAAACCATCATTTCGGTGGTCGCTTTCGCGCTGACCGTGGGCCTTTCTTACCTGATCTAGCGCGTCGAGCGCTGACCGCTCGAACACTCCGATCGCTTGCGAAATTCAATGCTCATGGTCACCCATCGGGCGCGTCATTGTGCGCGCCGCTGTTGGGTGCCAGCGGCGGATTGCGGTCGGTGAACAGTCAAAAAAAACATAAAAAAAACCACCCTGGAGCACCGTATGTTGAAGCGAGCAATCCCCACCGCAATCCTGATGGCCACCAGTTCGCTGTGCGCACAGGCAGCAGACTCTGCTGCGCATGGTTTTCTGGAAGACAGCAAAGCCAGCCTCTCGATGCGTACCTTGTATTTCAACAGCGACAACCGCGACGGCAGTGCCGACCCTTCGAAAACCGAGGAGGCCGCGCAGGGTTTTGTGCTGCGCTATGAGTCCGGTTTTACCCAGGGCCCGGTCGGGTTCGGGCTCGATGCGCAGGCGCTGCTTGGCGTTACGCTGGACAGCGGAGCCGGGCGCCACGTCGGTAGCGGCATGATCCCGACTGACGGCGACGGCGCGGCGGATGCCTGGAGCAGCTTCGGCCCCACCGCGAAGATGCGTGTTGCAAAGACCGAGTTTCGCTACGGCACGCTGCTGCCAAAACTGCCGATCCTGCTGTCGAACGATGCTCGTGTATTGCCGCAATCGTTCACCGGTGCGCAGATCACCTCGAACGACATCGATGGCCTGATGCTGACAAGCGGTGTGCTTGAACACGCGGTCGGTCGCGCCTCGACTGACCGCACCGGTCTGTCGGTGGCGGGCAGCACCCAGGACAGCAACAAGTTCTACTTCGCCGGGGGTGACTACAACCTCACCAAGGACCTGAAGGCTCAGTATTACTTCGCGCAATTGGAAGACTTCTACAACCAGAACTTCTTGGGTCTGACCCACGTTTTGCCCATCGACGGCCAAAGCTCCTTTACCACCGACCTGCGTTACTTCCGCACCACATCAACCGGCGCAAACGGTTCCGCAGCGGGCAGGGCCCAAGGTTATCGGGTATCGGGTTACACCGACGACAACAACGGTGAAATCGACAACACCACCTGGGTGGCGATGATCACCTATGCCAACAGTGGTCACGCGGTGTCGCTGGGGCATCAACAGGTGGGTGACGGCAGCAATTTCGTCCAGCCCAATCAGGGCAGCCTGGTCGACAAAGGCGCGGGTGGCGGCAGCGTTTACCTGCCCACCGACCGCATGATCCAGAGCTTTGCACGTGCGGGTGAACAAACCAATTTCGGTCAGTACAGCTATGACTTTGCGCCTTTGGGTGTACCGGGTTTGAAAGCCACGATCGCGTATTTGAAGGGGACGGACATCAAAGCCCAGAACGCGGCGGATCAGTCTGAGTGGGAGCGGGATATGACCCTGGATTACGTGCTGCAATCGGGCACGTTCAAAGGCGTCGGCTTCAGCTTGCGCAATGGTAAGTCGAATACGGACGCTGGACGCGACGTGGATCAGAATCGCTTTATCATCAACTACACGCTGTCGTTGTTGTAATCGCCGGGGCTGATTTCTGCTCTTAGTTATTGGGGGCATATCCGTTTTTTTGGTGATGGCGGCTATTGGTTTCGCCCTTACGGCGAGTCACTTGGAAAAGCCCCAAGTAACCAAGGGCTCTTGCCCCTTTCGTTCGGTGCCTCGCCTAGGCTCGGCATGCCCTCGCTCCGGTCCTGCTCCGTGGGCCCGCCGCCATCGGCCATCCATGGCCGGGGGCGGCTAACCCGGCATCCCTGCCGGGTTGCCCACTGCGCAGAACCTCCACTCGGCCTCTCGAGGCGGCGGTGCATCAAAATCAAAAGCACGGCGGCCTGCGGGCCGGCCTGATTTCTGCACACGCATTCCCCGTAACCTGATCGTTCCCACGCGGAGCGTGGGAATGATCAGGTGCGGCCGGGCTTGCCAGCGATGTTGTTGATCTAGCCGTTGCTGTTGCTGTTGCTGTGGCTTTTGAACTTGACCTTGATCTGTTACCCCTTTCCCAGAGGCCGAACGCAGGCGTTGCGTAGGGGGTACCGCGGCAAGGATGCCGCGGTAGCCGCCCCCGGCCATGGATGGCCGATGGCGGCGGGCCCCCGTAGCAATGCCGGAGTGAGGGCATGCCGAGCCTAGGCGAGGCACCGAATGGAGGGGCAAAGCCTTTTGGTTACTTTTCGGCGTTTGGAAAAGTGACTCGCTGTAAGAGCGAAACCATATTCAGCCGTTACCGCAGCAACGGATATGCCCCCAACCCCAACCCCAACCCAAACGTGTCTTGGCATGGATAAGCTACAACGCAGGCGTCCGAGGCGGAATCAATCGCTTCGAACCCGTCGCCTCAAACGCCGAAGCAAAGCGCAGCAACGTCGAATCGTCGTAAGCTCGACCGGCAAATGTCAGCCCTACCGGCATACCGATGTCCGGCATGACACCCATCGGCACCGTGACCGTAGGAACGCCCAGGTGCCGGATCGCAAGGTTGCCGTTGGCGACCCATACACCATTACTCCACGCGATATCCGCAGACGCCGGATCGACATCGGCATTCGCCGGGCCAACGTCGGCGACTGTCGGGAACAGCACCGCATCCAGCCCGAGCCGATCCATCCAGTCCTCAAGATCAATGCGCCGGGTCTTTTCAAGCCCGCGCAATCCGTCCGGCACCGTGGTGATCTGGTCCCACGGCGTAATACCACGCTGGGCCATCTTCACGTACTCGTCCATCCCGGCGGCCAGATCGTCCTCACGGTTGGGGAGCGTCCCCGGGTCGTGGGGGAAAATCAGCGGCCCGTCGGCATCCGCCAGACGGTTCAACGTGGGATCGCCATTGGCCCGCAGGAAATCATCGAACGCCCAGGCCGACAGGTCCCACAACTCATGATGCAGGAACTCCTTCGACACCAGGCCACGGGTGAACACAGTTGGTGCACCGGGACGATCACCTTCGCAATTGGAGACCAGCGGGAAATCCACTTCGACCACTTCCGCGCCGGCGGCTTCGAGTGCCTTGCGAGCCTCTTCCCAGAGCCCGATCACCGAAGGGCGAGTGATGATCCGCTGGCCCGTCGGACCACCGATACCCGGCGCTTCCGACGTACCGGCCTCGGGATCCGCATTGATGTACATGCGCGGCACACCAAGTCGTTTTCCGGCAAGTGCCTCGGGCTTCGCAGCGAGATCCTGATAGGACGCCGGACGCACCGACGCGACACTCGGAATCGGCACCCAGGGTTGCATCCGCCACAGATCGCCGCGGGTGTCGGGATCTTCCGCCACTACCACGTCGAGCACTTCGAGCAGGTCGGCCATGGTTCTGGCGAACGGCACGACAACGTCCATCGTCGGCGTCAGCGGCCAGTTGCCGCGTACCGAGATCACGCCGCGCGAAGGCGTATAGGCACACAGGCCATTGTTCGATGCCGGACCGCGTCCGCTCGACCAGGTTTCTTCAGCCAGGCCGAACGCCGCGAAACTGGCGGCAGTCGCCGTCCCGGCGCCGTTCGATGAGCCCGAGGCGAAAGGTGCGGTGAGATAGTCGGCGTTGTACGGGCTCTCCGCACGGCCGTAGACCCCGCGCTGCATGCCGCCATTGGCCATCGGCGGCATGTTGGTCTTGCCCAGGCAGATCGCACCCGCGGCGCGAAGCCGTTCGATGGTGAACGCATCGCGATAGGCAATCAGGTCGACGAAGGCGGGACTTCCGGAAGCAGCGGTCAGCCCCTTCACCAGATAACTGTCCTTGGCCGTATAAGGGATGCCATCCAGCGGGCCCAGCGTCTCGCCTTTGGCCCGACGGGCATCGGACGCCTGCGCCTCTTGCAGCGCTCCGGGGTTGCGAACCACCACCGCGTTGAGGGCGGTGGGCGTGCCGGGGCCGTCGTAGGCATCGATCCTGGCGAGATAGGCCTGCACCAACTCAACCGCCGTTGTCTGGCCGGATTCAAGCGCAGCACGCAGTTGGGCAATGGAAACTTCGGTGACCTCGATCATGCTGTTACCGCCGGCTGCTGATGGGAAATGGGGTCAATGTGTCCTTGACGATGTGGCTTGGTTTCAGGGACATCACTTATCTCGAAATGGGTTCGCATAACGGTTCTACCTTAAGCACGTTTGTTGCTGGACAAGCGGCGAGGAATGAGGCGAAAAAAGGTTCAGGTTTGGCGACATAGTATCGATCAAACCAGTCCAGTAGTTGTAGCCCTGAGTCTGCCTGCTGACTGATGGATGGACTTTGCGCATTCACCGGGTGCATCGAGAGGCGACCGATGGGGATACGCTAAAGTTATGCGCATCGTTGATCAACTGTTCGCACTGCGTCCGCCCCTGGAGCACCCCATGTCGCCCATCCCCACGCGCCTGGTGGCGCTGATTGTTCTTTGCCTGACGCAGGCAGTGGCAGCCCAGACCAGCGCTTGCCCGGCTGGCGAGAAAGAAGTGTGCCTGGACAGTTGCATCTGCCTGCCAGACCTGGGACAGGTACTCGGCCCCTTGTCGGATGACGTCTACCAAGTCGCGGCGCCTGCCCTGGCACTATGGCTGACCCAAGCCCGCGCTGATGCGGCCAGCGCCGGCACCCAACCCATTCCCCCGCACCTCCGCGAGCAACTGTTGCGCTGGTACGCCCCCAGCGTCCTCGACACCGCGCGCTACAAAGTCAGCGACAACGGCCAATTCAACGCCGCCACGGCCATGCTGCAAAATCCCGATGTCGGTGCCGTGACGCTGATCGACATCATCCTCTTTCGCGACACTGAAACCGCAGAGCAAAACATCGCGCTCTGGGCTCACGAACTCAAGCATGTGCAGCAGTATCAGGAATGGGGGGTAGAAGGATTTGCCCAGCGCTATACACAGGATTTCAATGCGGTGGAGGCGCCGGCTTATGCCATACAGGCTGAGGTCAGACGGGCGGTGCGGGAGGGGGCTTACTGAAAGCGCTGCCGGTCAATAGAAGCACACCGCAGTCGACCCGGTTTCGATGAGGTAATCCGCGTTGTAAATACGGTAGTCGCCGCGCCCCTAAGCGCTCGATACGCCAGGCACATCCATGTTGATCTTGCGCCAGAAGGCTTCTGAAAAGCTGTACACCGAAAACGCGATCAGCCCGACGGCCATCACCATCAAAATCAAGCGTCCGGCAGGCAGACTCTGCAGAGCATCGAGGGCTTCCTTCATGCCAGGTGGATTCATGGCTTGATAACGGGAGCCACTCACTATCAGCAGTAAGGCGATCTCGATAAAGACGACGCCACGGGCGATGAGACCGAACCGAGATACCGGGCGCACGTACCGCATGACGTCTTCGTCGGCTTCAAAGTATTTTTCGAACGACGCCTTCCAGCCTTTGATGATGTGAGCAATGCCGACGCCCATTGGGATGAGGGCGAGGATGTAGACCAATAAATTCGAGTGTTCCCAGGATAAAAGATGCGCCAGTAAATCCCTGGTTTGCCCAGTTCCGGAATTGCCCGAGGTTTTGAGGCCGCTGATCAGTAAGCCCAACGCAAAAAACGCCAGCGCGCCGTTGACTACGCCTCCCGCCAACAAACCCGCACGAATGACCCATCCCTTGAAGTTTTTACCGTGATGATCAACGTCGCGCGTTGCCTGCAACACGCGCCAAGCGGCGAAGGCGAGCAGGCCCGCCACCACTAGCCCGACCAGGACATAGCCAAATGGCTGGCTTAACAATGCCTCCAGGCTCTTGTGGCTGTCTTTGGGTTTTGTCGAGTCATGAGCGGCCAGCAGGGCGAAGATACCGATGATCAGATAAAGAGCGCCCCGAGCGGCATATCCGCCACGTGCGAGTACGACAAGGTTGTTTTGCGCGGACATTGGATAGAAATCCCGAGAAGTCATACAGGAGCAGACCTGTCGGGTCGGCAGGCGTTCGATTAAAGATCGGGCTTGGTCATCGCGCACCTGGGACGTGCCGCAGCGTTCGATTGCTGGCTTGCAGTCAGTCGCAACCCAGCACTGCAACGGACAAGGCTTTCAGAGCGCCTGGTTCGTTACAGTGCTTTGGGCCGCGCTCCGTTTGCAGAAAAATTTCGGAGAGGGTTGTATCTGCTTTCAAGTAATGGTAAGCGGCTGTTTTTAAACAAATTTATTTTTAATAGGGCTTTTCACCCGGAGCGAAAGTTGATAAATTCCCGCGCATCTTGCAGAGGCCATTACACGACCTTGGCGAAAGCAGTTACTCGAAGCTGCTCGCCACCTGCAATTTCACCAAGAGTGCCAGGCACTCGTCGCAACACCTACAGGGGCGTCGCCAAGCGGTAAGGCAGCAGGTTTTGATCCTGCCATGCGTTGGTTCGAATCCAGCCGCCCCTGCCATTTCCTTACAATCTCATCTTTGCTCTAGACCTGCGCCGCCCACGAGGGCAGCACGGAGTTGTCCGGGCAATGTGTTGTGCTTCGATTTTCGCGTGGTAGCTGAGTAGGGACGAGCAGATCGACTAGCTGTTCGATGATTTCAATCACCTCCTGCCCCGGACCGAAACACGCCTTGATTCCCAGGCTCAGCAACTGACTCGCATCGGCCTGCGGAATGATGCCTCCCACCACCACCGGAATGTCGAGTTCGCGTTCGCTCAATACACTCAGCAGCTCAACGAGTAATTCGTTGTGCGCCCCGGCCAGACTCGACACCCCGATCAGGTCCACCGGGCGCTTTTCATCCAGTGATTGCAGTAACTGAATCGGCGTTCGAAACAGCGGCAGAAGTTTTACCTCGAAACCGGCATCGGCCAATGCAGCGGCCATTAGCCGAATCCCACGGTCATGGCCGTCCTGGCCCAGTTTGGTCAGCAGAATCCTCGGCGACCGGCCATGGTCGGCGACGAAGGTCAAGATGCGCGCACCGACCAGCGCCCAGCCCGGTTGCTCGCTAAGAGAAGGGCCGTAGTGGCCGGCGCGAAAACTCAGATCCTGCCGGAAACGTGGCCATACCTTTTCCAGTGCCTGGGTGCATTCGCCCAGGGTCGCTCGTGCCCTGATGGCCGCGACGGTCACCGCCAGCAGATTACCCTGACCCGAGCGTGCGCACTCAGTGATCGAATCCAGAAGGGCGTCAACCCGAGCGGTGTCGCGCCTCAGTCGCAAGCGGCTCAGGCGTTGGCATTGGCGGGCGCGCAGGGCCTGACTGTCGATGGCTGCCGCCGCTTCTTGCGCCGCCTCACTTGAAGCGACACGCCGTTGAATCCCGCTTTCAAGTCGGGCCTGGGTGACCATGGCCTGGAGATGAATGGCCTGGCTGATCGCCCCCGATTCTATCGACTGCAACACTCCGCCTTGAGCATCAATCTGCGCCATCTGTTGACGCACCTGCGCGGCCAGTTGTGCCGTCAGGGCTTCCATCATGTAAGACCCTGCCCACGGGTCGACCACATCACAAAGTCCGGTTTCCTGTTGAAGGATATGTTGGGTATTGCTGGCCAATCTTGACGACGCCTCACTGGGTAGCGCCAACGCTTCGTCCCAGGCGTTGGTATGCAGAGACTGCGTACCGCCAAATACCGCCGCCATGGCCTGGACGGTGGTTCGCGTGATGTTGTTGAGCGGGTCCTGAGCTGACAGCGACCAGCCTGATGTCTGGCAGTGCATGCGCAACGCCTGACCTTTTTCACTCCGGATGCCCAAGGCCCGGGTGATTTCGGACCAGAGCAGGCGGGCTGCACGACACTTGGCGACTTCGGTATAAAAATCGCTGCCGATGCCGAAAAAGAAGCTGATTCGTTCACAGAATCGCTGCAGATCGAGCCCGCTTTTTTGCACCTGCTCAGCATAGGTTTTGGCGTTGATCAGGGTCAGTGCCAATTCCAAAACAGCGTCGGCACCGGCCTCCTGAAAGTGGTAGCCGGACACCGAAATCGGGTTGAACCGCGGCACGTGTTCGTTCAGGTAACCGATCACGTCCGTGGTGATGCGCATCGAGGGTTGCGGCGCAAAAATGTAGGTGTTGCGTACCGTGAACTCTTTGAGGATATCGTTCTGGATCGTGCCACTGAGGTGTTCCGGTGCGACGCCGGATTCTTCGGCGGCAACGATGAAGGCTGCCAGCACCGGCAGTACGGCGCCGTTCATGGTGAGCGACACCGAGACCTGGTCCAGGGCAATGCCGTCCAGCAGTTCAGCCATGTCTTCGACGCTATCGATGGCGACACCGGCCTTGCCGACATCGGCCTGCCATTGCGGATCGCTGGAGTCGTAGCCGCGATGGGTCGGCAAATCGAACGCCAGTGATAAACCCGTGGCGCCCTCGGCCAAGCGTTGCCGTAGCCGCCGGTTGCTGGCGTCGGCACCGGCGAATCCGGTGTATTGGCGCACGGTCCAGGGTTTTTCCGGGTACATGCTCGTGTAGGGGCCGCGTACAAACGGTGCCTTGCCGGGCAGGCTGTGCAGGTGCTCAAGACCCTCCAGGTCGCTGCTGTGATACACCGGTTTCAGTCGCAGGCCTTCGGGCCGCCAGAGTGGAGGATGGCTCATGGTCGGCTGCACTCCGAGAGATGGATTTTGCGGGTGAACACGTCGGCCAGCTTGAACAGGTCGCTGCGCCGATACACTTCACACCAGTGCGATTCTCGATGCCCGGGCTCGCCCATGTGCAGCCTGAGCTGCAAGCTGTCGTTGATATTGAGGTTGCCGTAGAAATGCAGCTCGCGCTGGCGGATGTGGCCGGGGCGACGCAATCCCGACAAGGCCCATTCCGCCCGCTCGACCATGGCCTGGAAGCTGGCGAAGTACAGGAGATCGGCACCGTTGAAGTCGATGTCCGGGCAGGGCGTGAAGTCAAACACGCGCGCGGGCTCGGTGGATTGTCGGTCTACGTCGTAATGAGTGTGCCAGTCACCGCTGCGAATTCGCCGGTTGTCGGCGTGCAGTTCCTGCAATCCATCGGGTAGCGGTGTTATGGGTGCGTGACGGCCTTTGAGACAAGCCTTGCTGACACTGCGATTGTCGCCCGGTACGTGACGGCTGACGAAGGTGGACAGCAATGCCAGTTGCCCGACGACACGGTCGCCAAGCCTGACCTCATGTTCGCTGTAATGCCGAGCCTGCCCACCGCGACCGATGCGGGTATGGATCTGGAACGCGCGATTCTCGATGATCGCTTCCAGCTTTAGATTCCAGGTTTTTACGGCGGTGAACGCGGCATAGGCGATACGTCCTTGCTCATCGACGAAATCAGGCAGCGGCCGATTGTGCAGTTGGGCCAATGCGAGCCAATGTTGATGGCCGCACTCTTTCAGCAACCAGTTTTCCGACAGTCCGGTGAAGGCCAGATTGGGCATCGAAGCGAGGTAGGTTTCTGAACGCGTGGCAATGAATGTCGGCATGGTAGATATCCGTCAGGCGGGTGAGTAGCCCGTTGCGAATGCCGTACCAGTTTGTTGCGGTTGTTTGTGTGTTGATTAACTGTTTGATTTAAAACATAAATATTGATTAATCGCAGTGTCATTTAAGTCGAGGCGACCCTACGCAATTACGTAGAAATACGAATCTTCGTAGAGCGATTCACGAGATTGCGTAACGCTGTTTGTGTCGCTACAGGGATGCGTTGCTGCTATTCGTCCAGCTTGATTTCCAGGCGCTTGAACCGCGAAGCCAATGTCGTGGGTTTGAGGCCCAGTAGTTCGGCGGCACCACCTTTACCAAACAATTTGCCGTCGCTGGCCTTGAGCGCGGCCTGCATGTTGTTGCGCTCCAGTTCGCGAATCTGCGCGTCGGTCATGATCGTCGACGAAGGAGAAGGCTGGTGAGGGGCGATGGTTTTAGGTTCATCGGGAAGGTCGAGGTTCAGGTCGGCGCCGTTCGAGGTGATCAGTGCGCGCTCAATGACGTTTTGCAGCTCGCGGATATTGCCCGGCCAGGAATAGCTTTGCAGCCGCTCGATATCGCTGTTGCGCAGACGCCGTCCGGGCATGTTCAGACGCTTGCCGGTCTGTTTGAGGAAGTGCGCCGCCAGAGGCGCGATATCCATCGGACGTTCACGCAGCGCCGGCGACTGGATCGGGAAAACGTTGAGGCGGAAATACAGATCTTCGCGAAAATGCTTCGCTGCGACTTCCTGGCGCAAATCGCGGTTGGTTGCGGCGATAATCCGCACGTCGACCTTGCGGGTGCGTTCTTCACCGACCCGTTCGAACTGGCCTTCCTGCAACACCCGCAGCAGTTTGCTTTGCAGTTCCAGCGGAATTTCACCGATTTCATCGAGAAACAACGTCCCGCCATCGGCCAGTTCAAAACGCCCGACGCGGTCTCGCACAGCGCCGGTAAAGGCACCGCGAATGTGCCCGAAGAACTCGCTTTCAAACAATTCGGCAGGGATCGCCGCGCAGTTGACCCGGATCAGCGGGCTGGCATTGCGGCGGCTGGCCTGATGGATCGCGCGGGCGATCAACTCTTTGCCCGTCCCCGACTCGCCATTGATCAACACGCTGGCATCAGTGGGGGCGACCACGTCGATCTGCCGGATGATTTTCAGGATCGGTTCGCTCTGGCCGACGATCTCGCGGAAGTTGTGTTCGATATGGATCTCTTCCTGCAAATAGGCGTTCTGCTCTTCGAGCCGATCCTTGAGCACCTTGAGTTCATCGAGGGCATTTTGCAGCTGGTTTTCGGTGCTGCGCCGCTCAGTGATGTCGCGAAACACCACCACCGCACCGACGATTCGGCCGTCGGAAATCACCGGAGTACTGGTGAATTCCACCGGGAACGAACTGCCGTCACGGCGCCAGAACACTTCCTGACGGCCTTCATGAACCACGCCGTCGCGTACGGCTTTGTAGATCGGGCACTCTTCGACCGGGTAATGGCTGCCGTCGGCATGGGTGTGGTGGTGAATGCGGTGGATGTTCTTGCCGATCATGTCCTGCGGCTCCCAACCCAACATGCGCGCGCCGGCCGGGTTGACGAAGGTGGCCAGGCCCTCGCTGTTGATGCTGTAGATGCCGTCGCCCACGGAACTGAGCAGCAACTGATTGTCGCGCTCACTTTCCTGAAACAGGTTGAGGATGTTGCGCCACTCGATCAGCCCGCCGCGCATGGTGCGCTCGGTATGGGCCTGGTCACGCTGGTATTTCTCATGGCTCAGCTCGCGCATCACCAGGATCAGCTGTTGCTCGCCCTTGATCTGCAAGGTCGTGGCGGAGATTTCCAGCTCGATGCGTTCGCCGCTCTTGCAGTTGCAACTCAACTCTTCGGTCCAACCGCGACCTTTGTCCATCACCGCCTGAGTGAACACGATCAGGTCGGCCAATTGGTGGCCGAACAGCTTGCTCACCGGCAGCTCCAGCAATTCCTGGCGCGGGTAACCGAGCAACTTGCAGGCGGCAATGTTCAGGTCGCCCAGTCGATCGGAAAACGGATTAAGCAGCGCGATGGCTTCGGCGCAATGCTCGAACACCATGTGCCGTGACGAATAGGCCAGGTCGGCCCAGCCGTTGAGAGAGTCTGTTTCGTTCATGGCTTCGTTCATTGCTACGAAATCTCGTGATTGGCCGCTACGAATATTCGTATTTCTACGGGAATGCGTGATTCACCGATAGCATCAGAAACGCCTTGAAAAACCGGATCAGATGGCCATTTCCAACCTAATCAACCACTTAGCCCTGCACCGAAAATAATTTTATTTCCTGGCACGGCGTTCGCTCTCTCTCCTGTAACCCGGCAGCCAACCCAGGCTGGCGTTCAAGCACGAAGCAACTGGAGAGCGACACTATGCCCACCGTGGACATCCCCCATTACAAAGACGGCGACTTCCTGGTCAATTACGAAGAAAAAGTCTTTGAGGACATCAAGGCCGAGCCTGGCGAAAAGGTCCTTATCACCTTCCACACCATCGCCTTCGAGGGCTCCATTGGCCTGGTCAACATGCTTCAGGCCAAGCGCCTGCTGCGCAAAGGTTTCGAAACCAAAATCCTGCTCTACGGACCCGGCGTTCAGCTGGGCGTGCAGCGCGGCTTCCCGACCCTCGGCGCCGAAGCATTCCCCGGACACCTGGCGGTGAACAAGCAACTCATCCAGTTCATGGAAGAGGGCGGTGAGGTCTACGCCTGCCGTTTCGCCCTGCAAGCCTTGTACGGCCAGACCGAAAAAGCCCTGATCGAAGGGATTCGCCCGATCAACCCGCTGGACGTGATGGACCTGCGCCTGCTGATGCGCCGTGAGGGCGCGATGATCATCGACACCTGGACTGCCTGACATCCCCAGCATTGTCCCAATGCCGCTGGGTTGAACACTGCCCCTGTGGGAGCGGGCTTGCTCGCGAAGAGGGAGTGTCAGTCGACATCGCTGCCGTATGACACACCGCCTTCGCGAGCAAGCCCGCTCCCACAGGGGACCGCGCAGATTTCAAAAAATTTACGAACACAGGAACCACCATGCCCAATATTCGCGCAGCCGCCGTACAGATCAGCCCGGTGCTTTACAGCCGCGAAGGCACCGTGGACAAGGTCTGCCAACAGATCATCGCCCTCGGTCGACAAGGCGTGCAGTTCGCCGTGTTCCCGGAAACGGTGGTGCCTTACTACCCGTACTTTTCGTTTGTGCAGCCGGCATTTGCCATGGGCGCACAGCACCTCAAATTGCTCGATCAATCGGTCACGGTGCCGTCCGCTGCCACCCTGGCGATTGGCGAAGCCTGCAAGCAAGCGGGGATGGTCGTCTCCATCGGCGTCAATGAGCGCGATGGCGGCACGATCTACAACGCACAACTGCTCTTCGATGCCGACGGCAGCCTGATTCAGCATCGACGCAAAATCACCCCGACCTACCACGAACGCATGGTCTGGGGGCAGGGCGATGGTTCCGGTCTGCGCGCCATCGACAGCGCCGTCGGGCGCATCGGCTCGCTGGCCTGCTGGGAGCATTACAACCCGCTGGCCCGTTATGCCTTGATGGCTGACGGCGAGCAGATTCACGCGGCGATGTTCCCCGGTTCTCTGGTGGGTGACATTTTCGCCGAGCAGATCGAAGTCACCATCCGCCATCACGCCCTCGAGTCCGGCTGTTTCGTGGTCAACGCCACCGCGTGGCTGGACGCCGATCAGCAGGGCCAGATCATGCAGGACACCGGTTGTGGCCTCGGCCCGATCTCGGGTGGCTGCTTCACCGCCATCGTCTCGCCCGAAGGCAAATTGCTCGGTGAGCCACTGCGTTCCGGCGAAGGCGTGGTGATTGCCGATCTCGATCTGGCCCTGATCGACAAGCGCAAACGGATGATGGATTCGGTCGGGCATTACAGTCGCCCGGAACTGCTCAGCCTGTTGATCGATCGCACCCCCACGGCGCACGTGCACGAACGCAGCGCGCACCTTGTGCCGGCGATCACCGAGGAGCTCGATCATGCAAACCAATGAATTGCTCGCCGAGCTGCAATGCCATGGCGTGCGGTGGCCCGCGGCGCACAACGGCTTGTCGCGACAAGGTGGCGCCGGGCCTTCGGATCACAAGGCGCTGAGTGTTGGCAGCCGGACCATGATGGTGCCGATCCTCAATCAAGCCTCCCAGGATTCACCTTATCAAGCGCAGCCCAGCGCCGATGGCAGCCAGGCGTTGATCTTTCGCGAAGGCTTGCAGGTCGGTCAGGTGCAGATGCCCGGCGTGCCGAAGTTCTACGGATTGAGCACGGCTGACGGCATTCCCTATTGGAAAATCGCCACGCTGCACAGCAGCGATGTCCTCGCGACCACCGTGTTGCAGCATTGCATTCGCTTCAATGATCGCGGCAGTTCCTGCCAGTTCTGCGCCATCGGCCAGTCGCTGGCGGCGGGCAAGACCATTGCCCGCAAACGCCCGCAGCAATTGGCCGAAGTGGCAAAAGCCGCAGTGGAACTGGATGGCGTCAAGCACATGGTGATGACCACCGGCACGCCGCAAACCCCGGACCGTGGCGCGGCGATTTTGTGTGAGTCCGCCGCTGCGGTGACGGCTGCGGTCGCTCTGCCGATTCAGGCGCAGTGCGAGCCGCCGGACGATGATCGCTGGTTTCAACGCCTGGCTGACAGCGGCGTGGTGTCGCTCGGCATGCACCTGGAAGCGGTCACTGACGAGGTGCGCCAGCGGATCATGCCCGGTAAGGCCGAAGTGCCGCTCAGCCGCTATTTCGAAGCCTTCAGCGCGGCGGTCGACGTCTTCGGTCGGGGCCAGGTCAGTACCTACATTCTGGCCGGACTGGGCGACAGCGAAGCGGCGATCAGTGAGATGAGCGAGCGCTTGTGTGCGCTGGGTGTGTACCCGTTCGTGGTGCCATTCGTACCCATTGACGGCACGCCGTTGGCCAATCACCCGAAACCCGACAGCACGATGATGGCCCGCCTGTATCCGCAGATCGGCGCCAGCCTGCGTCGTCACGGTTTGCACTCCGATCAGATCAACGCCGGCTGCGCCAAATGTGGCGCGTGCTCGGCCCTGAAAAGCTACGAATAAGCCGGAGAACACCCATGCCGAATCTCGCCTTTGCGTTGGTCGACAGCACCTTTGAACCGTTCCGCGCCGGTGAACTGCTGGTCAAGCCTGCCAGCGAACACTGGGAGAAGCAGGCCTATTTCGCCCTGCGACGCTCGGTGTTTTCCGATGAGCAACAACTGCTGAAACAGGACAAGGACAGCCATGATTTCCAGGCGATTGCCATCGTCGCCCTGGCCGGCAATTGCGGGATCGCCGATCAGGTGGTGGGCGCGGTGCGCATCTATCAGCCGGAGCCCGGCCTGTGGTTTGGCGGGCGCTTGTGCGTCGCCCCGGCGTATCGGCGGCACAGCATGATCGGCAAGGCGTTGGTCAACGAAGCGGTGTCACGGGCCAAGGAGCTGGGCTGCGAGGTTTTTCGCGCGACTGTGCAGGCGCAGAACGAAGTCTATTTTCACGGCTTGTGCTGGAAAACCCTCGAACAGCTGGAGTTGCTCGGGCAACCGCATTGTTTGATGCAGGCGGATTTGTCGAGCTACCCGCTGATGCCGCGCCAGGTCTCATTGCGCGCGCTGAAGGTGGCTCGCCATGAGTGATTTTCTTGATTTGGCGGCGCTGCTCGACAGCCTGCGCACTACCCCGGCGATGCGCTCGAAACAGGCGATCCAGCAACCCGCCGCCGTCATCGGCAGTGCGACACACGCGCTGACCCGCGAGCAGCTTTACGCCTTGCCCGGCGATGACACCGCAGCGATTGCCTGTGGCGATCATTTTCAATTGCTGGCCATCGAAGGCATGTTGCCGGCCTTCGTCGCGGCAGCGCCGTGGTTTGCCGGATGGTCGGCGGTCATGGCCAATGTCAGCGACATCACCGCCATGGGCGGTCGTGCCACGGCAGTGGTCAACGCTTATTGGCATCACGACGACGCTGCCGCGCAGCAATTGTTGGCGGGTATTCGCGCCGCATGCGACGCCTACGGATTACTGCTGGCCGGTGGGCACACCAGTCTCATGACGGGTAATCCGGCGGCGCTGGCGGTAGCGATTACCGGTATCGCGAAAACATTACTGTCGACCTTGCATGTCGCGCCCGGTCAGGTCGTCGCCATGGCGGTGGACCTTGAAGGGCATTGGCATGCCGACAGCACGTACTGGAAAGCCTTCGAAGGCGTACCGGCCGAGCGCCTGCGCAGCAAGCTCGACGTGTTGCCGCGCCTGGCCGAAGCGGGACGGCTGAAGGCGGCCAAGGACATCAGCAACGCGGGGATTCTCGGCAGCCTGTTGATGCTGCTGGAAACCACCGGCTGCGGCGCGACCATCGATTTATCCGCGCTGCCCGGTCCTGCGGATGCCGATCTCGCGCGCTGGCTTCAGGTGTTCCCCAGCTACGGCTTTTTGATGACGCTGGATGAGCGTGACTGGCCGCAGGTGCAGAGCGCTTTTGCCTTCGAAGGCGTGCGCTGCGAACGCGTTGGCCAGGTCAACGCCAGTGGCACATTGAGTGTCCGGTCCGGCGCACAACGCAGCGATTTCTGGAACCTGCGCGAGCAGCCGTTTACCGGTTTCAGCTACTCCCATCTCGATCTGACCCCTTTGAACCTTAATCAACAGGAGCACTGACATGCCCGCCGTCAATTTCAAAATCCGCTGGCCCAATGGCCGGGAAGCGACCGGCTATTCACCCTCGACCGTGATCTATCACTACCTGGAGGAGGGCGCCAGTTACCCGCTGACGGACTTTCTGCAACGCCTCGAAAGCGCACTGGACAATGCCTCGGAACGGGTCAAGCAGGTCAAGGGTTTCTACTGCAGTTCAGCGATGGACACCTTGAGTTCGCTCAAGGGCCAGGCCAGTTATCTGGTCGATCCAGCCCACGCCAATGGCCAGGTGGACATTCTCAGCATGCGTACCGAAGGCGCAGGCCAAGTGATCGGCGCGGGTTGGAGTTCATTCTGATTCATCGATTTTTCCTTAATCCTTTTCGTTACCCAGCACCGGAGCACCCCATGACCAGCCACCTCACCTCAATCAAAATTCCACACCACAGCGTGATCGTCGTCGGCGGCGGTCAGGCCGGGTTATCCGCCAGCTACTACCTGCAACAACAGGGCATCGATCATCTGGTCCTGGAAAAACACAGCCTGACTCACACCTGGCGCAACCAGCGCTGGGATGCGTTCAGTCTGGTCACGCCCAACTGGCAATGCGCCTTACCGGGTTACACCTACAGCGACGGCTTCAACGGCAGCGATCCTCATGGGTTCATGAAGAAGGACGAGATCAACGAGTACCTGGCCGGCTTCGTCAAATCAGTCGACGCCCCGGCCCGTGAAGGCGTCACGGTGCAACGCGTGGTGCCGCGAAGCCAAGGTGGATTCGAGGTCCACACTTCGCAGGGCGAATTCACGGCCGATCAGGTGATTGTCGCGTCGGGCGGTTATCACACGCCGATCATCCCGCGCCTGGCCGAGCGCTTGCCGGCGAGTATTCACCAGCTGCACTCCGAGCAATACCGCAATCCGCAGGCCTTGCCCGCCGGTAATGTGCTGGTCGTCGGTTCCGGGCAGTCGGGCGCGCAAATCGCCGAGGACTTGCACCTGGCCGGGCGCAACGTCTATCTGGCCGTCGGTGATGCACCGCGTTGCGCACGCTTCTACCGGGGCAAGGACGTGGTCGATTGGCTGGCGGAAATGGGCTACTACGAGATTGGCGTCGACACCCATCCGCTGCGTGAAGGCGTGCGCGACAACACCAACCATTACGTCACCGGTCGCGATGGCGGGCGGGACATCGACTTGCGCAACTTCGCGCGCGAAGGCATGCAGTTGTTTGGTCGTCTGGATGGGTTGCAAGGCAACCGGCTGCAGTTTGCCAGCAATCTGGGCGAGAGCCTGGACAGTGCCGACGCGGTGTACAACCGGATCAACGGGTCGATCGACAAGTACATCGAACAGCACGCGATCGACGCCCCGGCGGGGGAACGTTATGAGCCAACCTGGGTACCCGGGCAGGAGCGCAGCGAACTGGACCTCGACGCCGAAGGCATCACCAGCATCATCTGGTGTATTGGTTTCAGCCCGGACTTTACCTGGGTCGAAGCGCCAGTCTTCAACGGTCGTGGTCATCCTGGCCACCAACGTGGAGTGACGGCACAGCCGGGTTTGTACTTCCTCGGTTTGCCATGGCTGTACACGTGGGGCTCGGGGCGTTTCTCCGGCGTGGCGCGGGATGCGCAGTACCTGGTTCAGCACATGGTCGATGGCGTTCTTGAGAATACCTCGCCGAAAAGACGATTGGCTGCCGGGTAGGTATCGTCATCACCGGCCCCTGATCTGCCTGAGCCTGTCAGGGGCCGGCGTTGTGCGAGGTGGGCGCCGCTGGTGGCGGATGGGGCGGGGCGACGTATGGGCGCTCACATTTCAGCGGTGGCAGCCGATAGCGTGATATGCAGCCGACCTGCCTTAACGACCCGCGGGAACCTATGCCGAACAACTTCCCACCAATCGTCTCCTCTCAGTCCAATCGCTCAAGCGTGGCGTTGACACGTGCCTCTCTGTTCAAGTTTGTGGGGCTCTTGGCCGGCGTCTTTTTACTCGCGAGCTATTCACTGATTTATCTTGCGCAGGATCTCGACCGTACGGAGGAGCTCGAAAGTGCCTTTTATACGAAGAAGGCCGTGCAAGCGCTGGAAAAATCGCTGCGTTCGACAGCCAAGGATTACGCGTTTTGGGGCGATGCCTACAAACACTTGCATGCTGAAGTCGACACTGACTGGGCCTACGTACGCCAAAACATCGGGCCAACGCTTTACACGGATTTTGGCTTCCAGGGACTGTTTGTCGTCAACGACGTCAATCGCACTGTTTACTCTGTGGTCAACGGTGAACTCAAATCCGTTGAAGTGGAGAAATGGCTAGGGCAGTCCATCGCCGCGATTCTTGAACAGGCTCGTGCAGGCGCAGAAACGGAAACGCCAGTAAGCGCTTTCATTGACGTTGGCGGCACACCCGCCCTCGTCACGGCAGCGGCGATTACGCCGGGCACTGACCCGACCGTGGTGCCTGATGACCGGTCGTCGTCGGTATTGATTTTCGTCGACCTTTTGGACAGCGCCAAACTCGAGGTGATAGGCAAGGATTACGGGATCAATGGCCTGCACCTCGCGACGTCCGACGATGTTGGCAAAACGTCTGTCTTTCCCTTGGGCGAGAACGGTGCCGGGGGCAGTTTGCACTGGAACCCACCCACGCCGGGCCTGCGATTATTGGGGCTGGGGTTGCCGTGGATCGGCCTCGCCGCGCTGTTGGTGTACCTGATGACATGGGTCATCCTGCGCCGCACGACCTCGGGTGCGCGGGCGCTTGACGCCAGCTATGCATCGCTGCAGAGCAGTCAGAGCGCGCTCGCCACCAGTGAAGCGCGCTTTCGCGATGTCGTTGAAGCCAGCTCGGACTGGGTATGGGAAATAGACGCTGACTGGCGTTTCACCTATCTGTCCGAGCGATTTGAGGCGGTAACGGGACTCTCCAGGGACGCTTGGGTAGGGGCGGCGATGAATGATCTGCTGCGCACTGAGTCAGGCACGGTATCGGGGTGGCTCACTGTGCCGAATCGGCGCCCGGATATCAGCGTTCAGTGCCGCTACGTCGATCATCAAGGCCAAGAGCGAATCACGCGTCTGTCGGCGCGAGCAATGACCTGTGGAGGCTTTCGCGGGACTGCAACCGACGTCACCGAAGAAGTCGAAGCCCGTCGGCGCATCGAATTTCTCTCTCAGCATGACGCCCTGACCGGGTTGCCCAACAGGACACGGCTGCAGGAGTTTCTCGACGGTAAACTCAAGGCTCTGCCAACGGTGGAACAACCGTTAGTCATGCTCAGCCTGGACCTTGACCGATTTAAACCGGTGAATGACCTGCTTGGGCATGCGGCCGGTGATCGGGTGCTTAACGAGGTGTCGAGCCGCCTGGCGGCCTGCGTTCGCCACGGGGATCTGGTTGCCCGAATCGGCGGGGATGAGTTTGTACTCATCCTCACCGATGTGAGCTCCCAGGACGAAGTCGAGGCGCTCTGCCACCGGTTGATCGCGTCCATCGAGCAGCCCGTACAGATTGATGAACAGGAAGTGTTTGTCAGTGCCAGTATCGGCATCGCGATGGCGCCCAATGACGCTTGCGAGGCGACCGAGTTGCTTCGCTATGCGGACATCGCGCTGTACGAGGCCAAGGCCGGAGGTCGTAACACCTGGCGCTTCTACGCCGGCGATATGAACGCGAAGATCATTGAACGCCGCCGGTTGGAAAGCGACTTGCGTTTCGCGATCAACCACGGAGAGCTGCGACTGCATTTCCAGCCACGCTATCGCATTGCCGACGGCCAGATGGTCGGTGCCGAAGCGTTGGTGCGGTGGCAACATCCTGAGCGTGGTTTGATATCACCCGACACCTTTATCCCCATCGCGGAAGAAAGCGGGCTGATTCTTTCCTTGAGCAACTGGGTCATCGACACTGCTTGCAAATGCGCAGCCGGGTGGCCAGACAGTCTCTTCGTGTCGGTCAACCTCTCGCCCAGCGAATTCAAGCGAGGCAATCTGGTTGAGCGAGTCCAGACAATACTCCTCGACTCTGGTATCGATCCTGCCCGGGTAGAGCTGGAGATTACTGAAAGCGTCATGCTCGAAGACGCCGAAGGCGCGCTTGAGATCATGCATACGCTCAAACGCCTCGGCGTGCGCATTGCCATGGACGACTTTGGTACCGGATATTCTTCGCTGAGTTACCTGCGCACCTTCCCATTCGATGGCCTGAAGATAGACCGCAGCTTTTTAAACCGGCTGGGTGAAAGCGACGATGACAAGTCCATCATCCAGGCGATCGTGGGCTTGGGCCGCGCGTTATCACTGACCGTTACCGCAGAAGGCATTGAAACAGCCGAGCATTTAAAACTGTTGAAAGCCGTATCGTGCGACGAAGGCCAGGGCTATTTCTTGAGCCGACCGCTTGAAACGTCCGTGTTCAATGCGTTGGTGGGCGTCAGATCAGGCAAGAGCACCCGAATCAACGTTTAAGTGAACGCGCAGGGCTCCTGGAGTAGACCAGGGGCCTACAGGTATCTCAATTAAAGATAACCCCGATCGTATTAATGCGCTTCTTAAGATATAGGCGCGCGCGTAATGTCTGCCCTGTCTGAAGAACAGAAGGGCAGATGATGACCAGGGTGAATCAAACAATCGCCGGTGCGCAGCCGACAGTGCGGCCAACCAGCGCCGGGTGGGCAACGGTGGCCGGATTTGCTGCAAGCCTGGTCGGCATCGGCCTGGCCCGGTTTGCTTATACGCCGCTGCTGCCGGCGATTATCGGCGCCCACTGGTTTGACCCTTCCAAGGCGGCCTACCTCGGCGCCGCCAACCTGGCCGGGTACCTGGCCGGCGCCATTTTCGGTCGCTCGATGGCGGCGAAAACTTCAACCGTGTTCATGCTCAGGGCCATGATGCTGCTGGCCAGTCTCGCGTTTTTCGCTCGTGCCTGGCCTGTTTCGTTCGCGTGGTTCTTCGCCTGGCGCTTCCTGTCGGGAACCTCGGGTGGGGCGCTGATGGTGTTGGCTGCCCCGACTGTTTTGGCTCATGTTCCGCCGTCCCGGCGCGGGTTGGTCGCCGGGATTATTTTCATGGGCGTGGGGGTGGGCATTGCCGCCTCTGGAACGCTGGTGCCGCTCTTGCTGCAACAGGGCCTCGGCGAAACCTGGGTGGGTCTTGGGGTGATTTCCCTGGTGCTGACCGCGATTGCCTGGCGGGGATGGCCGCGAGGGGATGCACCGGTGGCCAACGCCACGCACACCCGGCGCGCTGCGCCCAACGGCACACTCAAAGCGCTGTATGTCGAGTACGCGCTCAACGCCGCCGGTTGGGTGCCGCACATGATTTTTCTCGTGGATTTCGTCGCGCGGGGCCGGGGCGAAGGCCTTCAAGTGGGGGCGCAGTATTGGGTGCTTTTCGGCCTCGGTGCGACCGTTGGCCCACTGCTTGTGGGTGTCGTGGCTGACCGGATTGGATTTGGTCGCGCCTTGCGGCTGTCGTTCCTCGTCGAAGCCTTCAGTGTCGCAGTGCCCGCCCTCGGGCTCGGGACCGTCTGGCTGATGATATCCAGCGTCATCGTCGGGGCGTTTGTCACGGGTACCGTGCCGCTGGTGCTGGGGCGGGTGCATGAGATTCTCGCCCATCATCCCGCGCAGCAGAGTTCGGCCTGGCAAACAGCCACGGTGGGTTTTGCGTTGTTTCAGGCGGTGGCCGCTTATGGGTTGTCGTTCCTGTTTTCTTACAGCGATGGGAACTACGCCTTGCTCTTCATGATTGGCACGTCGGCGATGGTGATTGCGTTTGTGATTGATGTGGTGGCGGTCGCGAAAAAACGCCACCCATTGTCGTGATGCGGGCGGGAGCAGGGCAGGGGCTTGATTGGGGGCATATCCGTTTTTTTGGTTGTGGCGGGTATTGGTTTCGCCCTTACGGCGAGTGATCGTTCCCACGCTCCGCGTGCGCAGGAGTCAGGTCATGCGTCGACAGCGCGACGCGGAGCGTCCCCGGCGGCAATCCCACGCGGAGCGTGGGAACGATCATGTGCGGGCGAGCCTGATCGCGATGCTGTTGATCTTGCCGTTGCCGTTGCCGTTGCTTTGCTTTGTTTTGGCTTCAGATCTGCCGCCCCTTTCCCAGAGGCCGAACGCAGGCGTTGCGCAGGGGGCAACCCGGCATGGATGCCGGGTTAGCCGCCCCCGGCCATGGATGGCCGATGGCGGCGGGCCCCCGGAGCAATGCCGGAGTGAGGGCATGCCGAGCCTAAGCGAGGCACCGAATGGCGGGGCAAAAGCGTTTGGTTACTTTGCGCTTTTCAAAGTGACTCGCCGTAAGGGCGAAACCAATACCCGCCACAACCAAAAAAACGGATATGCCCCCAATCCAAAACTCCCTCGAGTAAACCACCACCGGAGCCGCTGACACCGTGAATTATTCCGATCGTAACCTGATGTATTGGCGCCGAAACCTGGCCGTCTGTGTCTTCGGTTCCTTCACCACGCTCGTCAGCCTGAGCATGTTGTTGCCGTTTCTACCGCTGTACGTCCAACAACTGGGCGTGACTGCCCAGGCGGACGTGGTGCAATGGTCGGCCGTGGCATTCGGCGCGACTTTTTTTGGTACGGCGATTACAGCGCCGCTCTGGGGGCGCCTGGCCGACCGTTATGGTCGTAAACCGATGTTGGTCAGGGCGGCCATCGGCATGGCCGTGGTGATGTCATTGATCGGGCTGGCCCGGGACGTGACCGACCTGGTCGCACTGCGCCTGATCGCCGGCCTCATCGGTGGCTACGCCTCCGCTTCCATCGTCATGATTGGCTCCCAGGTGCCGCGCGAAAGGGCCGGGTGGGCACTCGGCGTTTTGTCCACGGGCGCCTTGTCCGGCAACCTGATCGGGCCGCTGGTGGGTGGATTCCTGCCTGAGTTAGTCGGCATTCGAGGCACGTTTTTCGTGGGGGGCGGGATGATTGCGGTCGCCGCGCTGACCACAATCCTGTTCATTCGCGAGGACTTCGATCGTGTCGCGGATGCCAAGCAACGCGACCGGAAGACCCGGCCTGAAAGTGCTGACTCCAACTGGCCCATCATCGGCGCGCTGCTGATGACCGCGATGATGGTGCTGTTAGCCAATATGTCGATCGAGCCGATCATCACCGTCTACATCGGCGACCTCGGTGTCGCGTCTGACAGTCAGGCGCGTATCGCCGGCATTGTCATGGCCTGTTCAGCGTTGGGCAGTATTTTGACCGCCGCCAAACTGGGTGCGTTGGCAGACCGGGTTGGCAGCTGGAACGTTATTGTCGGGTGTCTGCTGCTGACCGCTGTCGTCATGGTGCCCCAGGCGTTCGTCACGCAATGGTGGCAACTGGCGGTGTTGCGCGGGCTCATGGGCATGACCATTGCGGGGCTTCTGCCATCGATTGCCAAGCTGATCCGGCATTCGGTCGAGGATCACAACACCGGCAAAATTCTCGGCTACCTGCAATCGGCACAGTTCTCCGGACAGGTCATCGGGCCACTGATCGGTGGCCAGATCGGTGCTCATCTGGGCTTGCATCACGTGTTCCTGGTGACAGCAGTTTTGTTGGTGCTATGCGCCGGCATGAACGGCTGGGTGAGGAATCGCTACCTGGGCGTCACCGTCCAGACGAACGCTGTCGAGAAAGGTTGATAACGCGCTGGAAAAGTAGCCATCGATGCGCCTGACAAACACCGTCTCGACGTCGGCGATTTCAGGCGCCAGTTCATGCACGTTGACCAGCCCTTCGCGCAATGCGCTCGCCACCACACCTCTGGGCAACAGCGTGACCCCGACGCCAGCGGAAACGCAGGCAATGATCGCTTCGATCGAGCCAAATTCCAGGGGCTCGGGCGCGACGATGCCCAGGTTGGCCAGCAGCGAATCCAGACGCTGGCGGTAGGAGCAACCGATGCGAAAGACCACCGTTTTCAGCGTGTCGACCGACGCGACTGCGTCGAGGCTGTGTATGGCGCAAGACGTGACCAGCACCAGCTCTTCGCGAAAGGCTTGCTCACTCTGCAATTCCGGATGATTGACCGGGCCGACGACAAACGCGCCCTCAAGCTTACTGTCGATGACGCCCTGGATCAGGCTGCAGGTGGTGCCGGTGCGAATCACCGGGCGAACGTCCGGGTAGGCCTTGGCAAACTTCGCGATCAGCCGTGGCAAACGCAGCGCCAGCGTCGTCTCCAGCGTACCGATTTCAAACACACCTTTTGGATGCCCGTCGTCCCGCGCGGCGCAAGAGGCATCGGACAGCAGCCTGGAAAGACGCGCGGCGAACGGCAGAATCCGGCGCCCGGCCGCTGTGACCTGCACACCTCGGGCGCTGCGCTGAAACAGCGCCACCCCCAGCTCGTCTTCCAGCGAGCGAATCCTCGCGGAAACGTTCGACTGCACGGTATTCAACTCGCTGGCCGCCTTGTTCATGCTGCCATGCCGCGCCACCGCGTCGACCACCTTGAGATCCGTTACATCCATCGCGTTCACCTATCTCAGAAACCAATAACTGATGACAAAAAGTAGCTTTTAAGAGATTAGTTTTCATGGAGGGCAAAGACAAGTAAAGCGTGGATGGTTTCATCAAAAGAGATCACAAACATCATTAATGATCGTTTTACATGATCATAGGCCAGGCATAGGTTGAGGGTGCACAGACACCGCAGCCAGTGGCAAATCGAGTCTTCGAATTTGAGGCTGTGGAACAACAATAACGCGTCCACTGCAACACGGAGTCAACGTGAATCATGCATCCGAATCAGCCAGAATTCGCAATCACCCCCGGTATCGGGAGTTGGTCTCACGGCAGCGAAGATTCGTCGCTGGCCTTACCGCCGCCACCCTTGTCCCGTACTTCACGTTCATCCTCGTTGCCGCCTTCGCGCCCCAGCTCCTGGCTCAGAAGCTGTCGGCGACCAGCATCATCAACATAGGTTGGCCGCTGGGCGTCGCCTTCATTGTCGGCGCCTGGTTGTTTACCGGCCTGTACATCCTTCGTGCCAATGGTGAGTTCGATGACCTCACCGCCGAAATCCGCGCGGGGGTCATCGTATGAAACCGCTCCTTCGATACCTCATTGTTCCTGCTGTGTCGGGCGCAGTAACGACGTGCGCCTCGGCGGCCGAGGTCTTGCAGGCGGTGGAAAAGCAGCCGCTTAACCTCACCGCCATTGCAATGTTCCTGGTCTTCGTCCTGACAACGTTGGGCATCACCTATTGGGCCGCCTCAAAGACCAAATCGATGGACGATTTCTACACGGCCGGCGGCGGCATTACCGGCTTCCAGAACGGTTTGGCGTTGGCCGGGGACTACATGTCGGCGGCTGCGCTGCTGGGGGTCACCAGCATGTTCTTCTTCAACGGCTTCGATGGCTTGCTCTATTCGATCAGCTTCTTCGTCGCCTGGCCGCTGCTGCTGTTCCTGTTTGCCGAGCGCATCCGCAATCTTGGGCGTATCACCATTTCGGACATTGCCTCGTTTCGACTCGATCAAAATCGCATTCGAACGATGACAGCCTTCGGCTCGTTGACTGTGGTCTGCTTTTATCTGGTGGTGCAGATGGTGGGCGCGGGGCAGCTGATTCAACTGCTGTTCGGACTTCCCTACAATTATGCGGTGATCGCGGTCGGGCTATTGATGGCGGTCTACGTCACCTTTGGCGGGATGGTCGCTACCACGTGGGTGCAGATCATCAAGGCCGGTTTGCTGCTGTTGGGCGGAACGCTGCTGGCGATTCTGGCGCTGAGCAAGTTCGGGTTTTCCTTCGAGCAGTTGTTCACGCAAGCGGTGGCCGCACATCACGATGGCGAGCGAATCCTTTTGCCGAGCAAGTTGGTGGCCGACCCGCTGGCACTGATCTCGCTGTCACTTGGCCTGGTCTTCGGCACGGCAGGATTGCCGCATATCCTCATGCGCTTTTTTACCGTGCCGGACGCCAAACAGGCGCGTAAATCGGTGTTCGTCGCCACGGGCTTCATCGGCTTTTTCTACCTGATCGTAGCGATCCTTGGGTTGGCGGCGATCGTGATTGTCGGTCAAGACCCGGCCTTCTATGAGTCCGGCGTTGTCGGTGGAAAGCTCATCGGCGGCAGCAACATGCCGGTGATGCACCTGGCCAAAGCCGTCGGCGGTGACCTGCTGCTGGGCTTCATCTCCGCCGTCGCGTTTGCCACGATCCTGGCCGTGGTGTCCGGGCTCACCATGGCCGGGACTTCGGCGATCTCACATGACCTCTACGTCATGGTCTTGCGGAAAAACCGCGCCAATGCAAAAGAAGAGCGCCGTGTTTCGCGGATCGCTTCGGTCGGCATCGGCATTGTTGCGGTGGTCCTGGGTATTTTGTTCAAGGACCAGAACATCGCGTTCCTGGTGGCGCTGACGTTTGGCGTGGCGGCCTCGGTCAACTTTCCGATACTCGTGCTTTCGATGTACTGGAAAGGGCTGACCACGCGAGGCGCGTTGATCGGCGGTATCGCCGGGCTGGTGAGCTCGGTCAGCCTGGTCGTTCTCTCGCCGGCGGTGTGGGTCAAAGTGCTGGGAAATCCCGAGGCGATTTTCCCTTTTGACTACCCGGCAATCATTTCGATGAACGTGGCGTTCTTCTTCACCTGGCTCGGCTCGGTCACCGATCGCAGCGCCGGGGCAGTGCTTGAGCGCGAGCGTTTCGATGACCAGCTCATCCGCGCCCAGACCGGCCTTGGCGCCTCACAGGCTGTCAGTCATTAAGGCAGGCCACTGTCAGTCACTTCCTATCCCGTTTTGCGCGCTCTGCAAAAGGAGTCAGCCATGCAACTTCGAGACAATGGCTTAAGATTTTCACCCATCACCGTCGTGCTGCACTGGGTCGTGGCGTTGTCGCTGCTCGCGATCTTCGGCCTGCAACTGGTGATCGGCCAGGCGTCCAGCGATGTCGTGCGGATGCCTTACCTACACCTGCAAAACCTCATGGGGCTGATGCTGTTCCTGGTATCGGTCTATCGGTTCTGGGCCAGGATCACCTCTTACCATCCGCTGCCGGTGGGCACCCCCAATCCGATTGAAGTGATCATCAGTCGTTCCGTTGCGGTGGCGCTCGCGTTGGCGATGGTGCTGCTGCCGGTCGCGGTCTGGGCTTCGCGGTCGGCTGCCGGAGAGGTAGTGGGCTTGCCTGGAGGGTTTTACATTCCGGCGCTCTTGCCCATCCATGCAGGACTCAAGCACGTGGTCGATGTGCTCTTCGATATCGGCGCATCGGCATTCCTCGCCGGGCTGGCGTTGCATGTCTTCGGTGCGGTCAAGAATCACTTTCTCCTGAAGAACAACACGCTCAAGCGGATGCTTGGCAAACACGTGGAGCTGTGAGCATGAACGAAGCCAAATCAGATTTTGCGGGCAATGCCATCACGCAACTGTGCGGGGTGAAATACCCGATCTTTCTCGGTGGCATGGCGGCCATTTCCGGCCCCCAGCTGGTGGCGGCAGTCGCCAACGCCGGGGGCATGGGCGTGATTGGCGGCCTGCGCCTGCCGCCGCTGACCTTGCGCCGATGGATAGAGGAAACCCGCGCACAGACCGACAAGCCGTTTGGTGTGAACCTGGTGCCGCAGTTCGGCGGGCCGGATGTCTTTGAAGCGCAATTCCAGGTCGTCCTCAAGGAAAAACCCCGGCTGCTGTCACTGTTTTATGCCGAGGCTTATTCCGCCGACATGATTCCCCGGGCGAAAGACGCAGGGCTGACGGTCATGGTGCAAGCGGGGTCGGTGGAACTGGCCAGCATCGCCATCGCCCAAGGCGCTGACATTGTCGTGGCACAAGGCAGTGAAAGTGGCGGTCATTTGAACCGAGGCACGATTGGCATCATGCCGTTGTTGACGTCGATCCTGGCTGTTGCGCAGGGAAGACCGGTGCTGGCGGCTGGCGGTATCACTCACGGCGACGATGTCCGGGCATTGATGTCACTCGGCGCATCTGGGGTGGTGGTAGGCACGGCGTTTATTGCCACCGACGAGTCGAATGCGCATCCGCTGTACAAGCAAAAAATCGTCGAGGCGACCACGGATGACACCGAATACCGCACGGGTTACTCGTTCGGCTGGACCTACGGCACGCCGCACCGGGTGATCCCCAACCGTGACAAGTGGAACCTGCTGCGCTTCATCGGTGGCGGCGCGCGGGCGATCGATAAACCACGGATGGCCAAGAAGCTGTCGCTGTACGCGGGACAGGGGGTTGGCAAGATCCACAGTGTGGTTCCTGCGGCAGAGCGCGTGGCGGAACTGGTGCGTGGATTGTCGATGAGCGCCGGCGGGCAGGTCAGCGTCGAGCGCGCCGCGCGGGGCAGGTTCATGCTTGAGGAGAGAAGGTCGCTTGGCTGGCAGTAAGCGGCGCCATTGATCGTGAGATGAAAAAACGGCTCGGTGTGATTCACCGAGCCGTTTCTCGTGGCGATGCAGCCGTTACCGGAATCAGATCGGCAGACTCGCCGGCCGGGCAATCTGTTCTTGTGCCAAGCCGATGAACGCGCTCATGGCCGAGGTGATCATCGAGTCGTTTCTGCGGATGAAGACGGTCGAGACGTGAGCGAATTCGGCCGGCAGCGTGTGGCACCGAATGGCATGCCGCACGCTGCAATTCTCGGCGATGGCCTTGGGCAGCAAGGTCACGCCCATGCCGGCGGCGACGCACGACAAGATGCCGTCGAGGGTTCCCAGTTCCATGATCTGGTTGGGCACCAGCCCGACCTGATAGAACCAGTTTTCGAGTGTCGAGCGGTAGAAGCAGCCTGTGCGGAAGACCAGCACGGTTTGCTGGGGGATTTTCTCGATGAGCGCGGCGAGTGAATCGAAATGGTTGCTGCTGCAAAGCACCAGTTCTTCCTGGAACACTTCTTCCTGGGTCAACGCCGAGTTCTGGTGGAAGCCACCGACGAAGGCGCCGTCGAGTCGATGCGCTTCAATCGCCTTGATCAGCTCGGCGGTGGTTCCGGTCAGCAACGACAACTGAACCTCGGGGTATTTCTCGCGGTACTTCGTCAGGACTTGCGGCAAGCGAATGGCGGCCGTGGTTTCCATCGATCCCAGTCGCAGCAGGCCTGCCGGAACGCCGGTGTCCATCAAGGCACTGCGACTCTCGTCTGTCAGCTGCAGGATGCGCCGCGCATACCCGAGGAAGGTCTCGCCTGCCGAGGTCAGCACGACCCCGGATTTCTTGCGGATGAACAACTCGCGATTCAGCTCGGCTTCAAGCTCCTTCACCCGCATGGTGACGTTGGACTGCACCGTGTTCACATTAATGGCGGCTGCCGTGAAGCTGCCAAGTTCGGCAACCGCGCAGAAAATCTTCAGTTGGCGCATTTCCATGATCATTGCCACCTATCATAAAAAGTGATGAATCGCATCACGAGCCATCATTTTACGGGGTTGGTGGACGCTTAGTAAAGTCAACAAAACAGGTTGATGAGCGAAGTGGGACGATGACACTGATTGCAAAAATTGACCATGTCTTTGCCGGTGGATTGGGTGTCTTGAAACCCGAAGGACAACGTACGGGCATCTTCAAACGCAGAATTTCGGGTCCCGCTCGCGTTGACGTCAGTGGGATTGTCGGTGACCAGCATGGCGATACCCGGGTTCACGGCGGTCCGGAAAAGGCTGTTCATCACTATGCGGCAGAGAACTATCAGCGCCTGGCGCAGGCCTTTGCGCAATGCGCTGACGAGCTGATTCCAGGCAGCCTGGGCGAGAACATTTCAGCGTTCGAATTCACTGAGCTGAATGTGCATATCGGTGATGTATTTCAGGTTGGCAGCGCGGTGTTGCAGGTTTCTCAGCCGCGCAGCCCGTGCTGGAAAATCAATCATCGCTTTGATGCCGAAAGCCTGTCGATGCATGTCGCGAAGGAGCGAATCACCGGCTGGTATTACCGTGTCCTGCAGCCAGGTTTTATTGCCGCGGGGGACACGATTGAGCGGCTGGACCGGCACACCGAACGCTTCTCCATCGACCAGTTCTGGCAGGTGCAGTTGTCGCACCGGCCGGTGATCGACGATGTGCTCGCGCTGGCGGTAACCGAAGGCCTGGCCGAGGACTGGAAGCGGCGCTTGTCGGAACGGGCGAAGTGGCTGCAAAAGCGGCTTGAAGAAGCTTCCTGTCCGCCGAGAACGCCAAGGGATCAAGTGCAATAGCGTTTACTCACACTCATCACATTCAGGTGCTGTCATGTCCAATGCGTTGCTGTCTCTTTTGAACATCGAATTCCCTATCCTTCAATCGCCCATGGTCGGTGTTTCCACGCCCAAACTCGCGGCAGCGGTCTCCAATGCCGGCGGGCTGGGGGCCATTGGCATTGGCGCGAGCAACGTCGAGCAGGCGCGGGCCATGTTGCGAGAGACGGCGGCGCTGACAGACAAACCCTTCAATGTGAATGTGTTCTGCCACCCGCCTGCCGTTCATGACCGTGATCGCGAGGCGCAATGGCTGGATTTTCTGACGCCTTTTTTTGCCGAGTTCGGTGCCGCTGCGCCTGCTTCGTTGCGTGAGATCTACACCTCGTTCGTCGAAGACCCGGACATGCTGCAGATGCTGCTGGAAGAACGGCCAGCGGTGGTCAGCTTCCATTTTGGCTTGCCGCCGCAACCGGCAATCGATGCACTCAAGGCCGCCGGCATCATCCTGCTCTGTTCGGTGACGAACCTCGCCGAAGCGCAGTTGGCCGAACACGCCAGTGTGCATGCGCTGGTGGCGCAAGGTTACGAAGCCGGGGGCCATCGCGGGGTGTTCGATCCGCAACAGGACACAGAGATGGGCACGTTTGCGCTGGTGCGTGTGCTGGTCAGCGCGTGCACACTGCCGGTGATCGCGGCGGGCGGCCTCATGGATGGCGCGGGCATCAAGGCGGTCATGCAGCTGGGGGCCAGTGCGGCGCAGTTGGGAACCGCGTTTATCCTCTGCCCTGAATCCTCCGCCAACAGCGCCTATCGCGAGGCGTTGAAGGGGCCGCGTGCACACCAGACCAAGGTCACCCGCGTGATCTCCGGCCGGGCGGCTCGGGGCATGGTCAACCGCAACTTCACCAGCCTGGAGGCGGGCAGCACGGCGCTGCCAGACTACCCGCTGACCTACGACGCCAACAAAGCACTCAACGCTGCAGCAAACGCCAAAGCCAACACCGAGTTCGCCGTGCAGTGGGCCGGGCAGGGCGCGCCACTGGCCCGCGAAATGCCGGCAGCGGCGTTGGTGAATATGCTGGCCGCAGAAATCAAAGCCTGACCCTTGTAGGAGCGGGCAAGCCCGCTCCCACAGGGACCGTGGTCAGCTTTTAGAGCGCGTCGCGGGACGGTTGGCCGTCCACCAGGCGTTGGATGTTCAGTGGATTGGCGTTTTTCAACGGCTCCGGCAGCAGGTTGTCCGGATAGTTCTGGAAACACACCGGCCGCAGGAAGCGATCAATCGCCAGGGTGCCCACCGACGTACCGCGCGCATCGGATGTCGCCGGGTACGGCCCGCCGTGAACCATCGAATCGCAGACTTCCACGCCGGTCGGGTACCCATTGAGCAAGATCCGCCCAACCTTCTGTTCCAGCAACGCCGTCAGCTCAGCGAACTGCGCAAAGTCCGCCGACTCGCCAATGATCGTCGCCGTCAGCTGCCCGTGCAGGCCGTTCAACGCGGCACTGAGTTGCGCCTGATCCGCCACTTCGACAAACACCGTGGTCGGGCCAAACACTTCTTCTTGCAGCACTTCATCGCCCTTGATCAGCAGGCTGACATCCGCCTTGAACAGTTGCGGCTGAGCCTGATTGCCTTGTTGCGCTGCGCCAGCCAAATGCTCGATGCCAGGATGCGCCAGGAGCTTTTGCAAGCCTTTGCCATAGCTGCTCAACGTCCCGGCATTGAGCATGGTTTGCGCCGGTTGATCACCGATAAAGCCCGCCACCTGTTGCACGAACGCGCTGAACTGCGGTGAACGAATGCCGATGACCAGACCCGGGTTGGTGCAGAACTGACCGCAGCCCTGAACCACCGAAGCCGTCAGGTCACGAGCCACGCTTTCTGCCCGAGCTTCGAGCGCCTGCGGCAAGACGATCACCGGGTTGATGCTCGACATCTCGGCGAACACCGGGATTGGTTGCGGACGCGCCGCCGCCATGTCGCACAACGCGCGACCGCCCTTGAGCGAACCGGTGAAACCCACTGCCTGAATCGACGGATGCTTGACCAGCGCTTCGCCAACCCCGCCACCGTAGATCATGTTGAAGACACCGGCGGGCATGCCGGTTTTTTCGGCGGCGCGGATGATTGCATCGGCTACGTGTTCAGCCGTGGCCATGTGGCCGCTGTGGGCCTTGAACACCACCGGGCAGCCCGCCGCCAATGCCGAAGCGGTGTCGCCGCCAGCCGTCGAGAACGCCAGGGGAAAGTTGCTCGCGCCAAACACCGCAACCGGTCCGAGACCAATGCGGTACTGGCGCAGATCAGGACGCGGCAGCGGTTTGCGTTCCGGCAGTGCCTGATCAATCCGCGCCCCATAGAAATCACCGCGACGCAGCACCTTGGCGAACAGGCGCATCTGGCCGCTGGTGCGGCTACGCTCGCCTTGAATCCGTGCAGCGGGCAATGCGGTTTCGCGGCAGACCAGCGCCACAAAATCATCACCGAGCGCATCCAGTTCATCGGCGATGGCGTCGAGGAAATCGGCACGTTTGGCGGCGCTCAGGCTGCGGTAGGCTGGATAGGCGCCGGCGGCAGCCTTGGCCGCACGGTCGACCTCTTCAAGGGTGGCCTGATGGAAGCTGTAAGGCAGTTGATCGCCCGTGCTGGCATCGACGCTTTTGACGATGACAGTGCCGGCAGCGCTGCGCTGGCCGCCGATGTAGTTGTGGCCGGTAATCGTAGACATTTCTGGCTCCAGAAAGAGAGGTTCGCATCCCCTGTACGGGGATGTCGGGGGAGGTGAGGAGAGACCGTCGATTCAGGTGACAGCGCCGATCTGCCAGGGCACGAATTCGTTCTGGCCGTACCCGTGCTGTTCGCTCATGCTGCGTTCGCCCGAAGCGATGCGCAGCATGAGGTTGAAAATGGCTTCACCGCATTCTTCAATGGTCAGGGTGTCTTCGGCGATCTCGCCGCAGTTGATGTCCATGTCCTCGCGTTGGCGATTCCACAACGCGGTGTTGGTCGCCAATTTGATCGACGGGGAGGGCGCGCATCCGTAGGCAGAGCCGCGTCCGGTGGTGAAGGCGATCAGGTTGGCGCCACCGGCCACCTGGCCCGTGGCCGACACCGGGTCGTAGCCGGGCGTGTCCATGAACACCAGGCCTTTCGCGCTGACCTGCTGCGCATACTCATACACATCGACCAGGTTGCTGGAACCTGCCTTGGCAACCGCGCCCAGCGACTTTTCGAGGATGGTGGTCAAGCCACCGACCTTGTTACCGGCCGACGGGTTGTTGTTCAGTTCGGCGCCCATGCGTTCGCAATACGCTTCCCACCAGTGAATCCGTGCGACGAGTTTTTCGCCCACGGCGCGGTTGACGGCGCGGCGGGTCAACAGGTGTTCGGCACCATAGATTTCCGGCGTTTCCGAAAGGATTGCGGTACCACCGCAGGCGACCAGGCGGTCCACGGCATTCCCCAGCGCCGGGTTGGCGGTGATCCCGGAATAACCGTCCGAACCGCCGCATTGCAGGCCAATCACCAGATGCTTGGCACTCACCGGTACGCGTTTGACCTGGTTCGCCTCCTCAAGCAACGACTTGACCTGGGCGATGCCGCTGGCGACCGCTTTCGACGTGCCGCCGCTGTCCTGAATGCTGAAGGTGCGCAGGGTATTGCTGCGGCTCAGGCCCTGGCTGCTGAGCAGCCCTTCGATCTGGTTGGTTTCGCAGCCCAGTCCGATCACCAGCACGGCGGCGAAGTTGGCATGGGTGGCGTAGCCGGCCAATGTGCGACGCAGCAAACCCAGGCCTTCGCCGGCGGGGTCCACGGCGCAACCGGCGGAGTGGGTGAGGGCGACCACGCCATCGACTTCGGGGTACGCCAGTAGCGCGGCCGGGTTGATGTCGCGGCGAAAGTGGTCAGCGATGGCACGGGCCACGGTGGCCGAGCAATTCACAGAGGTCAGGATGCCGATGTAATTGCGCGTCGCCACACGACCATCCTGGCGCACGATGCCCATGAACACCGGTTCGTCGTTCAACGGCTGCTCAGGTTTCACATCGTGGCTGAAGGCGTAGTCGCGGGCGAAATCGCCCATGGTCAGGTTGTGCACATGCACGTGATCACCGGCCTCGATCACCTCGGTGGCAAACCCGATGATCTGCCCGTAACGACGCAAGGGCTGGCCCGCTTCAACACGGCGCGAGGCGATCTTGTGGCCGGCGGGGACGGGCTGGCGTACGGTCACGCCTTCCTGCTCGAGGACTTCACCCGACAACAACGGTCTGCGGGCGATCAACACATCGTCCAGAGGATTGAGGCGCAGGACGGCGGCTGCGCCGGTTTTCATGATCAATTCCATCGGAAACTCTCTGGCTGACAAGCGTGGGAGGTCGCTGGCACACGGGCCGCGCCATACCTTTGTGGCCCCACTATAAGAGCCCCCGGACGCTGATGCCTAATGAGACCTTTGGATTGATCGATAACCTTTCCTCATTGATTAGCCATTAACTCACTTGAAATGGTTGTCAAAGCGCTTCGCGCCGCAGCCTGGCGAACGCCAGCAGGATATCGGCAAATTCACGGGCCGCTTCGCTCAGGGGTTCGTCCTTGCGCGTGATGATGCCGTAGTCCTGAGGCTCGACCTTGAACGGCGTGTTGAGCACTTTGAGCAAGCCAATCTGGACCTGCGACTGGACCATGGATTCGGGCAGAAACGCGAGCATCGGTCCCGACTGCAGGAGTTGCAGGAAGGTTGGCATCGAGATGGTTTCAACGGTGTTGGTGGGCGTGCGCATGTTGAATTCGTTGAAGGCGCTTTCCATCCGCCGACGGATGGGCGCATTGAACGGGTACATGACCCACGGCCAATCGCTGAGTTGTTCGATCGCCACCTCGTCGAACTGCGCGAGGGGATGGCGGCTGTTGACCACCAAACAATACGGCTCGGGCCCCAGCGCACGAAATTCGAACGGTTGCTGATAACGCTCATCGGTGAAGCGGGCAATAATCAGATCGAGCTTTTTATGCTCAAGCATTTCCAGCAGTTGATTGCTGGTCTGCTCGATCACTTCGATGGACAACATCGGCCGGTCCAGCTTGATCCGGGTGATGGCTTCGGGCAGCACCACCGAGGTCGCGGCGAAGATCGCGCCGACCTTCAAATGACCATGGCCACCCTTGCGCAGCTTGTTCAGCTGATCAACGAAGGACTGCGTGTCGTCCAGCGTCACCCGCGCATAGCGGACGACAAACTCGCCCAGTTCGGTGAGGGCCATGTTGCGGGTTTGCCGTTCGAACAAGGGGAATCCGAACAACAACTCAATGTCGCGCAACATCTTGCTGATGGCGGGTTGGGTCAGGTTCATCAGCTCGGCGGTGGTGTGCATGTTGCGGGTTCGGGCCAGCGTATCGACCAGCATCAGGTGCTTGATCTTGAGCCACTTGCTGACACTGGCGAATGAAATCTCGTCGTTTTCCATGAGGCGCTCAATCTGGTTGATAACGAAACGATATCAAATGCTGAAAATATGTCATTGGGATTTATCAATCAAGTCCACTAGTTTTTGCCCGAACGTCACTGAATTGATTTGGATCTCCTTATGCCCACTCTGAAATTGACCTGTGAAAACACCCTCCCGAACGATGGCTTGCAAGGGACCCTGATCGGGCGTGCCTGGGTGCCGGGGAAAACCGCAGGCCCATCGCCGGTGGTGCTGCGCGCCGATGGCGTGTTTGATCTGTCCGAAGACTTCGCGACGTTGAGCGATCTGCTGGAAAGTGCATTGCCGCTGGAGGAGGTTCGCAACGCTCGCGGTCGCTACATCTGCACCACTGAAGCCCTGTTGGCCAACACCGGACCGGACTCCGATCCCGCCAAAGCGTACCTGCTGCCACCGGTTGACCTGCAAGTGATCAAGGCCGCTGGCGTGACCTTCGCCTCGAGCATGATCGAGCGCGTGATTGAAGAGCAGGCGGGTGGCGATGCGGTCAAGGCCGAGAGCGTGCGCAGCCTGGTCAAGTCGGCGATCGGCGACAACCTGAGCGCGATCAAACCCGGTTCGACCGAAGCGGCGCGGCTCAAGGCTGTGTTGATTGAGCAGGGTTTGTGGTCGCAGTACCTGGAAGTGGGCATCGGCCCTGATGCCGAGATTTTCACCAAGGCCCCGGTCCTCGCGTCCGTCGGCAGTGGAAATGAAGTGGGTATTCATCCGAAGTCGAAATGGAACAACCCCGAGCCGGAAATCGTCCTGGCGGTGAGCAGCCGTGGTCAGATTCACGGCGCAACCCTGGGTAATGACGTGAATTTGCGCGATTTCGAAGGCCGTAGCGCCTTGCTGCTGAGCAAGGCCAAGGACAACAACGCCTCGTGCTCGATCGGCCCGTTCATTCGCCTGTTCGACGAAAGCTTTTCCCTGGATGATGTGCGCCGCTGCGTGGTCGACCTGGACGTCGAAGGCGATGACGGTTTCGTCCTGCGTGGCAGCAGTTCGATGGAGAAGATCAGCCGCGATCCGCTGGAGTTGGTGGCCCAGACCGTGGGCAGCGATCACCAGTACCCGGACGGTTTCATGCTGTTCCTCGGCACGCTGTTCGCCCCGACGCAGGATCGTGAAGAGCCGGGCAGCGGCTTCACCCACAAACAAGGCGACAGCGTCAGCATCGGCAGCCCGCTGCTGGGCGCTCTGCACAACCGCGTCACCTACAGCAATGAAGCGACACCCTGGACGTTTGGCCTGCGGGCATTGATGGGCAACCTGGCCGCTCGCGGTCTGGTGGCCGGTAAATCTATCCGCTGATTGACCGGCCGGAGATTCCGGCCAGCTAAAACACAGTGGTTGCTGCACCTCTAATAACAAGGCACACGAATGATGAGTAAAAATAAAACAAGAACGGATCACGCCGCCGCTATCGAGAGCGCCATCGCCAAGTGTCGCTGGAAGCTGTTGCCGTTCCTTGCCTTGATGTTCGCCCTGGCAATGATTGATCGCTCCAACGTCGGGTTCGCCAAGGCGGCGTTGCAAACCGACATCGGTTTGAGCAATGCCGCGTTCGCCCTCGGCGCCGGCATTTTCTTCATTGGTTATGCGATCTTCGAAGTGCCCAGCAACCTCATGTTGCACCGGGTCGGCGCACGGGTCTGGCTGAGCCGGATCATGATCACGTGGGGGCTGGTGTCTGCCGCCATGATGTTCACCCGCGATGAAACCACCTTTTACGTGCTGCGCTTTCTGCTCGGCGTGGCCGAAGCGGGCTTCTCCCCGGGCGTGATCCTGTACCTGACCTACTGGTTTCCGGCGCAGCGTCGCGGTCAGGCCATCGGCATCTACTACTTCGGCCTGCCATTGGCCTTGATGCTCGGCAGTCCGTTGTCCGGCTGGTTGCTGGAAATGCATGGCATGTTCGACCTGACCAACTGGCAATGGATGTTCCTGGTGGAAGGCCTGGCCGCTGTCGTTGTCGGCATCATTGCGCTGTTCTACCTCAAGAGTAAGCCGCAGGAAGCCAACTGGCTGACCCGTGAGGAAAAAGCGGCCCTGAGCCAGGAGCTCGAGGCGGAAGACAAGCTCAAACTCGCCCATGGACCGAAGAGCCTGCTGGGTCTGGTTAGCAACAAGCGCGTGCTGAAGTTCATCCTGATCTACTTCAGCGTTCAGGTCAGTGTGTACGGGGTGATCTTTTACCTGCCGACGCGAATTGCCGAACTGCTGGGGACCAAGGTCGGCTTGGAAGTGGGCATGTTCATTTCGTTGCCCTGGCTGTGCGCCGCCGTCGCCATGTACTTTGTGACGCGTTATGCCGACCGGCATGCGGCCCACTTGAAGATGGCGATGTGCATGCTGGGCATGGCCGCGTTGGGGATTGCCGCCTCGGCGTTGCTCAACAGTTTCGCGCCGGTGCTGTTGGCGTTCTGCTTCGCCGCCGCCGGCTTCGTCACCGTGCAACCGTTGTTCTGGACATTGCCGACCAGCTACCTCGGCGGGGTCGCGGCGGCCGGCGGGATTGCGTTGATTGGTTCCATGGGCAATATCGGTGGCTTCGTCGCGCCGATGCTCAAGGCCAATATGGAAGTCTGGTTCACCGATCCGCGAGCGGGGATGTTGGCACTGTCCGCCGCCGGACTGGTGGGCGTCTATCTGCTGTGGACGTTGCGCACGCCTCAGGCGCCAGTGCCGTTGAAACAGGCCCTGGCAGGGTAATACCGCTCCTACCATTTTCCTTCACAGTGACCGTTGAAAAACAGCCGAAGCCTTCGGGGGCTTCGGCTTTTTTGTGCCTGTCAGAACAGATTCAATTCAGCGCTTCGGCGGCAACCTGGCGCTTTCAAACCACAGAATGTGAATGCCCGCCCCACGTTTTACACCTTGAAGGCGCACCCCGTCGGCCTAGGATGTCCACAGCGGTGACACCCAAGAGTCGGCCCACGCACCTCAGGCCTGCTCGACCGGCGCGACCGATAACAATAAAGACACGCCTTGATTGGACAGGAGAAAAACTGATGAAACCCCTGATTGGACTTATGCTGGGCGATGTCACCGGCATTGGCCCTGAGTTAGTCGTCAAGCTGTTGTCGACACCCGAGGCACGTGAGCGGGCGGATGTGGTGATCATTGGGGACGAGCGTGTGCTCGAGCTGGGCATGCGCGATGCAGGTTTGCGTATTCCTTTCCAGAAGATCGAGCGCCTCAGCGAGGCCGACCATTCCCGGGCCGCCGTGCCCTTGATCGATTTACACAACGTGGATCCGGCGTTGTATGAACGCGGCGTGGTCAACGCGGAGTCGGGTCGCCTGACCGGCGAAACCCTGAAGATCATGACGGACATGGCCCTGGCCGGCGAGTTGGACGGTATCTGCTTCGCACCTCTCAACAAGGCTGGCCTGCACCGTGGCGGCTGGAACTACCACGACGAACACCAGATGTTTGCGGCCTGGACCGAGCACGTCGGTTACTTCGGCGAAGTGAACATCATTCCGCAGTTTTCGACCTTTCGCGTGACCTCCCATGTGGCACTGCGCAAGGCCGTCGACATGGTGCAACCGGATCGCATCGAAGGCGCCTTGCAACTGGCTCACGATACCTTGCGTGCATTGGGCAACAACGCCCCGCGTATCGGCGTCGCGGCACTCAATCCCCATGGCGGCGAGAACGGTCTGTTCGGTGACGAGGAGATCACGATCATTCGCCCGACCCTCGAAGCCCTGCGCCTCAAGGGCCTGGCCTGCGAAGGGCCGTTCCCTTCGGACACGGTGTTTATCAAGGCGCGCAACGGCGATTTCGACGCGGTGGTGATCATGTACCACGACCAGGGCCAGATCGCGACCAAGCTGCTGGGCTTCTCGTCGGGCGTCACCCTCACCGGTGGCCTCAAGACTGTGTATGCCACCCCGGCCCATGGCGTCGCGTACGACATTGTCGGCAAAGGCATCGCCGACGTCGGCGCCATGGCCGCTGCGTTCCGCGTGGCATCCGATAACGCCGCTGCGCGCAAGCTCAAACGCTAAGCGCGGGGAATTGAAAGAGCAGGGCGCTGCACCTTCAAAGCTGCACCTTCAACACAGTCAGAACGGTCAGGCCCAGGCACACCTATCGAGGCTAACGCTATGTTCGAAAATTTCACCAAAACCATCACCAAAACCAGTGGTGCCGAGATTGTCACCGTTGTCGGTGGCGAAGGCCCGCCCTTGCTGCTGATGCACGGCAACCCGTTCAATCACCTGTCCTGGCACAAGATCGCACCGCGCCTGGCCAAGGACTTCACCGTGGTCTGCACCGACTTGCGCGGCTACGGCGACAGCTCCAAGCCTGAGGGCGGCGGCGATCACTCGGATTACTCATTCCGCGCCATGGCCCAGGACCAGGTCGAAGTCATGCAGTCGTTGGGCTTCAATCAGTTTTATGCCGCCGGCCATGACCGGGGTGCGCGGGTCCTGCATCGCATGTGCCTCGACCATGGCGACACGGTGCTCAAAGCCGCTTTCGTCGACATGCTGCCGCAGCATTATTTGCTCAACAACGTCACGCGCCAGTGGGGCAAGTTCTCCTGGCACTGGTTCTTCATGACCCAGGACGCCCCGACGCCAGAGCACATGATGGACGCGGATCCGGAGTTTTTCATCCGGCGCAAACTGTCGAAGACCGACCAGGGCACCAGTTTCTTCGGGCCCGAAGCGCTGGCCGATTACATCCGCTGCATCAAGAACCCGGCCACCACCCATGCCATGTGCGAAGACTATCGCGCGACCTTCGGCATCGACCTCGACATGGACACCGCCGACTTCGACGCGGGCCGGCGGATCAACAACCCGTCACTGATTCTCTGGGGCGCCAAGGGCGGCGTCGGCCGCAACCATAACGCCGCCGAAATCTGGAGCCGCTACGCCACCCATATCGTGCAGACCGCCACCGTACCTTCGGGGCATTACCTGCAGGAAGAATGCCCGTACGAGACCTACGAGGTGCTGCAGGGCTTCTTCAAGTAACACAACGACAGGCGGTCCGGGATGACCGCCTGCCCACTACAACTATAAAAAAAGGTGGAAAAAATGATTCCGACTACGCTTGCGCAAAAGCGCCGGGCGACACTCACGTTCGTGTTGCTTTGCGTCATGGCTTTCATCATGTACGTGGACCGTACCAACCTGGCCGTCGCCGCGCCGACGATCAGCAAGGAACTGGGGTTCAGCAACACCAACCTGGGCATGATGTTTTCCGCCTTCGCCATCGCCTACAGCTGCTTCATGATTCCCGGCGGCTGGTTCAGTGACCGCATCGGCTCACGCAAGGCGATGCTGCTGTACGGCATCATCTGGTCGGTGGCGACCATTGCCACGGGCCTGGTCAGTGGTTTGGTGGTGCTGGTGATTGCACGTTTCGTGGTGGGGATCGGCGAAGCGCCTATCTACCCGACAGCGGCGCGCATGATTGCTCGGGCTATCCCCATTACCCAGCGCGGTACGGCCCAGGGCATGATGCATGCGTCAGGGCGCCTGGCCAACGCATTGGCGCCGTTGATCGTGACGTTCATGATCATCCAGTTCTCGTGGCGGATGACCTTCGTCATCCTCGGCGTGGTGACATTGATCTACATGTTCGTCATGTACTTCAGCCTCAGCGAATCGAAGAAACTGGTCGAAGCCACCGCCGCAGCGCCGGTGCCACCGGTGAAGGCCAAACCGGTCAACTGGCCGCAGATGCTGCGTAAAGTCTGGCCAGCGGCGGCCACCTGTTTTTGTCATGGTTGGGTGTTGTGGTTCTTCCTCAACTGGATACCGTCGTTCTTTACCCAGCGTTACGGCATGGACCTGACCCACACCGCAATGTTTTCAACCTTCGTACTGCTCGGCGGGACCGTCGGCACCGCGGTCGGCGGCATGCTCTCGGACTGGCGCTTCAAGGTTACCGGCAACCGCCTGCGTTCACGTCGCGACTTGATCATCTTCGGCTTCCTGGCCTCGATCATTGGCTTGATTCCGCTGATGTTCACCCACGACCTGATCATCTGCGCCTGTGGTTTGAGCTTCTCGTTCTTCTGCTCGGAACTGGCGGACTCGCCGCTCTGGGTCATCGGCACCGAGGTGTCCCACGAGCATTCCGCAACCTCCAGCGCTTGCACCTTCACCGGCATGGCTTTGGCGGGTGCCGTGTCGCCGGTGGTGATTGGCTGGTTGCTGGATATCACCGGCAATAACTGGTCGGTGGCGTTCGGCGCGTCGATCGCCGTGGTATTGCTGGGACCGGTACTGGCGATGTTTATCAAGCTGGACGACGAACCCGCTCCGGAGCCGGTGTCATCCAGGCATTCGCAGGCCGCCGTGACCCACAGCTGAAGCTGCCTTCTGGCATCAATGACAAAAAGCCTGAAGCCCGTTACCGGGTTTCAGGCTTGTTTGTGCGAACGCAGGGTGTGTATATCCGTTTCTGTGGTGATGGCCGTTATTGGTTTCGCCCTTACGGCGAGTCACTTGGAAAAGCCCCAAGTAACCAAGGGCTCTTGCCCCTTTTGTTCGGTGCCTCGCTGTGGCTCGGCATGCCCTCGCTCCGGTCCTACTCCGTGGGCCCGCCGCCATCGGCCATCCATGGCCGGCGGCGGCTAACCCGGCATCCATGCCGGGTTGCCCACTGCGCAGAACCTCCACTCGGCCTCTCGATGGGGCGCTCAAATCAAAATCAAAATCAAAAGCGACAGGCGAGCTAACGCTCGGCCTTGAGTGGTGGAAAGCAAAAGCGTACGCCGCTCTGCTTTTGATTTTCTGAAGGAGCGAGGCTTGCCCGCGAAGGCGGCCTTCGAGTCAACCAATCTCTCACGGATGAACCGGGTCCAATTGTGGGAGCGAGCCTGCTCGCGAAGGTCGTTAACGATGACGCGTTTCAACAGGACAAACGCCGCGCATTCAAGACCTTCGCGGGCAAGCTCGGCTTCTACATTAGGGTGGCGGTGGTTTTTGATGTTGCGTTCGCTGTTGATCTCGCCGTTGCTCTGCTTTGGCCGGCATCATTCATCCAACCGCCGCGCCGGAAAGAACAGCTCAAAACAAGTCATCCCCTCGCTGCTACTGACGCTGTAAGCCCCGTTATGCAGCTGCATGATCGTCGCCACGATCGACAGCCCCAGGCCGTTGGAATGGGCCGAGCGTTCGCGGGATTCATCGACGCGGTAGAAACGCTCGAACAATCTCGGCAGGTGTTCGGCGGGGATCGTCTGACCCTGGTTGCGCACGGTCAGGCGAACGCCATCAGCCGAGGGCGTGGCGCGAATGACCAGTTCTGAATTCGGCGCGCCGTATTTGATGGCGTTGGCGCAGAGGTTGGCCAGGGCGCGGCGCAGCAGCATCGGTTCGGCCCAGATCACGCCGCTGCCTTGGGCATCGATGCTGATCCCGACGTCCGCTGCCGGCCCTTCGAAGTAATCGGCCATCCGTTGCATTTCGTCGGCGGCATCCAGCTCCTGGCGTTGGCTAAGCGCGCTGGCCGGGTCGGTACGGGCCAGAAACAGCATGTTGTCGAGCATCCGCGCCAGGCGTTCGAGCTCTTCGACATTGGACGCGAGCAGTTGTTGATAGGCCTCGATGCTGCGGTTTTGCTGGAGGGCAACCTGGGTTTCGCCGAGCAGGTTGTTGATCGGCGTGCGCAGTTCATGAGCCATGTCGGTCGAGACCTGGCCCAACTGCACGAAGCCCTTGCCCAGCCGGTCGAGCATCGCGTTGAACGCCTCGATCATCGGCAGCAGTTCCCGTGGTGCGCCCTGGCTGTCGAGGCGTTCGCTGAGGTTGCCGACGCCGATGCCGTGGGCATGGCTGGCCAGGCGCCGCAGGGGCAGCAGGCCACGATGCACCAGCAGATAACCGGACAACGCCAGCAGAATCGCCGCGACGCTGGCGAACAAGTACACATTAAGGCGATAGCTGGCGAGCACCGCGGTGCGCTCGGTCATCAGGCGGCCGGTGACCACTTGCAGGCTGCCCATGTCGCCGGAATCGATGGTTGCCGCCAGCGCCGCGAACGGCACCCCGTCCACGCTGGGGTAATGCTGCACGTCGGCCAGGCTCAACGGATGATCCATCGACACCGGCGCCAGCGACGGCATGTCGAGGTTGCCGGGGTTGACCACCAGCAGCGGTTGTTGGCCGGGGGCGCCGATGGTCAACAGGGCCTCGCGGTTGCCAAGCATGTTCTGGAACAGCGCCGGTTTGGTTTTGATCAGGTCCAGAGTATTGCTGTCGTTGAGGAACGTGCGCAGTTGATCGATGCGGTTCACCAAAGCGGCGTCGTCGCGGCGGATCAGCTCGCGCTCCAGATCCCGGTACAGCGCCACGCCCAACAGGGTCAGCGAGACAAAGGCCAGCAAGGCAAAGACCAGGGCCAGGCGCAGCGTTAAAGAATGGCGCAGGCGGGCGGTCATGGTTGCGTATCGAAGCGGTAGCCGATGCCGCGCACGCTGTGAATCAACTTGAGCTGGAACGGGTCGTCGATTTTCAGTCGCAGTCGGCGCACCGCGACATCGACGACGTTGGTGTCACTGTCGAAATTCATGTCCCAGACCCGTGACGCGATCATCGAGCGCGACAGCACCTCGCCCTGATGGGTGGCGAACAGATGCAGCAGGGCGAATTCCTTGTTGGTCAGGGTGATCCGCACGCCGGCGCGGGTGATGCGGCGTTTGAGCACGTCGATCTGCAGGTCCTCGACGTGCAGTTGTTCTTCTTCACGGGTGGGACCCCGGCGGGTCAGGGTGCGCAGGCGCGCGACCAGTTCGGCGAACGAAAAGGGCTTGATCAGGTAATCGTCGGCGCCCAGTTCCAGACCCTTGATGCGGTCGGCGATGTCATCGCGCGCCGTGAGGAACAGTACCGGCGTGTCGGCTTCCTTGCGCAAGCGGCGCAGGACTTCCCAGCCGTCCATTTTCGGCATCATGACGTCCAGCACGATGACATCGAAATCATGCTCCAGGGCCAGGTGCAAACCATCGACGCCATCGCGCGCCAGGCTGACGCTGTATCCGAGTTCCTGTAGGCCATTGAGCAGGTAGTTACCTGCCTTGGGTTCGTCTTCGACTACGAGGATGTTCATGGATAGTTGCCTCAGCCCTTTGGCGCCAGTGTAGTCCGATCGGTTGCAAGTACGGTTGTCGAATCAATGATCATTGATGCAGCCCATGCCCTGGACCTGGTAATCCAGCTGATGCTCGCGACCTTGATGATCGAGGTAATTGAACCGTGCGGGGACGATGCCACATTCTTGTGAGATGTCGGTACTGGACAGCTCTTTGGCGACGTCGAGGTGGACGAAGAAACCGGTTTTGTCGTGGATGATGGGTGGTGCGGCCGGGGTATCGGCAAACGCCGAACCGGTGGCAAGGAGGGCGGCAAAACCGAGGATTAACAGTTTCATGATGAGGTTCTCCAATCTGGGGCGGTGGGCTGCCGGAAGGTGTTGCCTGGCAGTGAGTTCAGGTTAACCAGGCGATCCGGACAGCCGACCAACAGTTCAATGACAAGTTTGTAATGAAACGGCGCGGGCGTTATGGCTGGCGACCGGCGGCTTCTAGGATCAGGTCGGCGATTTCCCTGGAATGGGACACCAGGGACAAGTGGCTCGACGGCAACTCGATGGTGGTCGCGCCCATGCGCTTGGCGAGGAAGCGTTCCAGGTCCGGGTTGATCGTCTGGTCGAGGCTGGAGACCGCGTACCACGACGGCTTGGTGTGCCACGCCGCAGCGGTGGTGCGGTCGGTGAACAGGGTTTTGGCGATCGGTTGCTGGACGGCGAACAGCTCCATCGCTTTGTCGTGGGGCACGTCACTGGCGAAGTACTTGAGGAAGGCGTCTTGCTTCAGGCTGATAAAGCCGTCGTGTTCTTCAGTGCCGGCGCGCACGGGCATGGTCGGGTACTTGGCCGACAGCGCGACGAAGTCTTCGCCTGCATCCGGTGCTCGTGCCGCAACGTACACCAGCGAACTGACCTTTGGATTGACCCCGGCCTCACTGACCACGGTGCCGGCGTAGGAGTGGCCGACCAGCACAGTCGGGCCGTCCTGTTGATTGAGCACGCGCTGGGTGGCGGCGACGTCGTCGGCGACCGAGGTCAACGGGTTTTGCACGGCGGTCACGTGCAGGCCGGCAGCCTGCAACCGCGAAATTACCTCCGACCAGCTGGAGCCATCGGCCCACGATCCGTGCACCAGCACGACGTTGTTGGCCTTGACCGGCGCGATGTCGCTGGCCATGGCGGAACCGCTGCCCAACATGAACAGGCTGGCGGCGATCAGGCAGAGTTTGCTTATTGGTTTCATGGTGTCGACCCTTGTCATCATCAGTAGGTGGCGTGTCACCCGGTGTGGGTGACTGACGACTTCACTGTATGAAGCGAGGGTGCTGGCTACGCTGACAACTCAATGACATGTTTGTAATCATCGCCGTACGTCGGGACCGAGGAACGGCTATACAGCGCCGACCTTCCAAATGAGCACAATCCTTTGGAAGTCTGGCCATGAATGATGATCAAAAAGAACAGGCCTTGGCTGCCTGGTATCAGCTCCTTAATGAGCCGGAAATCCGCATGGATGCTGAAGAACAGTACGACGAACTGCTCAAGGCCGCCGATGAGATGGAGCGCAAAGGCCTTATTAACGCCGCTGAATGGCGCAAGCTGGTTCGCGAGGCTGGAGCCGCTTTTGCCAAGGCGATAGAAGGCGTGGGCGGCGGCACGTAGCGCTGCAAAATACCCCGTCAGGTGTAGGCCAACAGTCGGCCGCACAGCACCACGCTGACCCATAACGCCATCGAAAACAGTGCCTGGAGTTTTGCCACGCCAGGCGCCGCGGTGCCGGTATTCCACTGCGCGACGGAGCGGTACACCCCCACGTGGAAAAGCACGGCGTTGAGGCCCGCCGTAGCGATCAGGCACAGCTTCAAGATAAAAATATCGTTGGAGGCGAAGTCATGGGGATGGGCTGAAAACATCATCAGCCCGGCAGGCACGATGAACAGCAGGGCCGCGATGGACCAGGTCAGCAAGTGGCGGGCCAGCGCTTTCACCTGAATATCCTTGGACAACCCGAGCACCCGCAGATCGAACATGATCACCGAGCCGACCAGCACGATGAAGCCAATGATGTGCACCACCTCGACCATCGGATAAAGCCACAGCTCGCCGCGCATGGCGGCGCCAAGAGGCGAGTCATTCATCCAGTCCAGCCAGCTTGTCGAACCCGGTCCACTGGTCGTCGTGGTATCCATCAGCGCAACTCGGTGGTTTTGCCGGCAACGGTGATGCGTTCTGCCCGCAGCTCATCGGGTTTGTTGCGATTCTGATAGCCGACCACGGTGGCCTGACTGCCGACCGCCAGCATCTCTTTTGAAAGGCCACGGTTCTCCATGCGCGATGGCGGCGCCAGCACCACGTTCCAGGTCTTGTCGTCTGTCTTGAGGTTGACGAAGCCGTGCGGGTGCGAGTAGCCGGATTCCTCTATCGTGCCGGTCAATTGCAAGGGTTTGCTTGAGTCGTACTCACTCCAGCCGTGATGTGCGAATGCCGCCGTGGCAACCAGTAGCAATGACACTGCAATGCCCTTGAGCATGAGGTTCATGACACGGTTCTCCTGTTGCAGGACGATGGTTTTTAGAATAGTCAGCCAAACCGAGCGTGCCGAACCTCGGGCTCCAAAAGAATGTATCTGTCTGTGACGCCTGCCTGACCCGTCAAGCCAAAACACGAGCCTTGTAGCAGCTGGCGAAGCCTGCGTTCGGCTGCGTAGCAGTCGTGAAGTCAGGCAATGCGGTGTAACAGCAATACCGCGTGTTCAGGGTTTACGACTGCTGCGCAGCCGAACGCAGGCTTCGCCAGCTGCTACAGGAGATTTTCTTCGGCCTGGTCGGCGAACCATTGCAGGATCAGCGAACACGCCGGGTGCGAGGTGGCCGAGGGTTGTGGGCACAGCGAATAGACTCCGCCCGTCTTCAACGGCTGGCCGAACGGAACGACAAGCACGCCTCGATCGATGGATTCTTCGGCCAGCGTCAGGTCAGTGACGGCCACGCCCAGGCCGCGCGCCGCCGCATCGAGTGCCAGTTCGTCAAGGTTGAAGGGGATGTGCCGGTAGTCCTCCAGCGGCTTGCCGTCATTGGCCGCCAGCCAGTCAATCCAGGCTTGCTTGTCCGCCGAGCGGTGGAGCAACGCGAAGCCAACAAGGTCGTCCACTGACGCCAATGGCCGGGTTGAACTGGCCAGGCCCGGGGCGCACACCGGCACCAGCGCTTCCTCGAACAAGGTCAGGCAATCCGGATCACTGGACGGTTCAGGCAGATAAAGAATGTAGGCGTCGCTGTCGCTGGCCGGCTCGACGATTTCCGTCGCCACGGTTTCGATCGCAAGGGAAATGTCCGGGTGACGCCGGTAGAAATCGCTCAGTTTGGGCAGCAACCAACGAACCGCGAGTGACACATGCATGCGAATGCGGAAAGGGCGATTCTGCGGATTAAGCCGATCCTCGAGTGCCTTCAATTGCTCAAGGATATTGCGCGCGCTGGCAAGCACCTGTTCGCCTTCCGGGGTCAGTCGAATACTGCGACTGCTCCTGACGAACAGCGGCACGCCGAAGTGACTCTCCAACTGCTGGATTTGCCGACTCACGGCGCTTTGGGTCAGGCAGAGCTTTTGCGCCGCTTGGGTGAAGCTGCCTGAATCAGCGACTTCCACCAAGGCCTGCATAGCCTGAAGAGACGGTACGTGGCGAATTTTATCCATGCGTTTTCAGAATATCTCGATGATTTTATAACGTTGGTTGTAACACCACAGACCTTATAGATTCTAGATCTGGAAACCGTCATCTCAAACCACTCATGCAAATGTTGCATGCAGCTCTGAACTGGGATGGCTCGCGGAACGACAGTCAAATGAGGTGACCCATGGAAAACGTATGTGGCTGGATTGCGCAGGCGGGCAGTGCGCCCGTTCGTGATCGCCTGAGCGGCCCGCAAACAGCCGATTGGCTGGTCATCGGTGCCGGCATCACCGGCCTTTCTGCCGCACATTCGCTCGCTGAAATGCACCCTCAGGCACGCATCGTAGTCGTCGACCGGCAGCGCGCGGCGCAAGGGGCCTCGGCGCGTAATTCAGGGTTCGTGGTGGGTCACGAACACCCGGCCACTGATGAGCTTCTGGGCCATTCGGGTTTCGCCGGTTATGAAGTGGATACCTCGATTTCACGCGCGGCCAGCGACGAGGTGCGTCAGCGCATCGCGCGGCACGGCATCGAGTGCGACTTCCGCGATTCCGGGTATTACTTCGCCGTTAGCGACCCGGCCAAGCTGACGCATGTCGAGGAAAAACTGGCGACGCTCAAAGCCGTCGGGGCTTCTGCGCACTTTCTACAAGGCGAACAGCTGATTCAAAAACTCGGAACCCGGCATTACCAGGCTGCGATCTGGTGCGGCAACGGCAACGCACTGCTGCAACCGGCGAAGTACGTGAAGGGCCTGCTCAATGCGCTGCCGGACGGCGTGACGCTCTATGAAAACACCGAGATCACCGGCCTGGAGCGCTTGGACAAAGGGCGCATTCGTGCGAACGGCATTGATGGGTGTATTGAGGCGAAGCAGGTGTTGGTGTGCCTGAACGCGTTCATCCCGCGTGCGGGGATCGATGACAGCGGCACCTTCCCGATGGAACTCAGCGCCAGCCTCACACGGCCGCTCAGCGATGAGGAATTCCAGGCCCTTGGCAGTGTGGAGCCCTGGGGCGTGCTATCCACCCGGCCGCTTGGCGCAACGGTGCGACTGACCCCGGATCGTCGCGTGATGATCCGCAACACCGCGGAGTACCGCTCCAGGGATTTGTCCAACAGCGAGCTCTTGCTCCGTCGCCAACACCACGTGCTCGGTTTGCAGCGGCGTTTTCCGTCGCTGACCGAGCAGGATATTCAGTACACCTGGACCGGCCACTTGAGCGCCTCACGCACCGGGCAACCGTATTTTGCCAAGGTCGAGGAGGGCCTGTTCGCCGTGGCCGGATGCAACGGTTCGGGCGTCGCGCGCGGCACGCTGTGGGGACGCCTGCTGGCTGAAATGGCCTCGGGCGCCAGTTCGCCCATCTTGCGTTCGGTGATGCACAGGGCGCAGCCGGGCTGGCTCCCGCCCAAACCCTTGCTCGATATCGGTGCCATGCTTCGAATGCGCGTGGAGGCGGCCAGGGCCAGAACAGAAATCTAGACACCCTCAAAAGAAAAAGCCCCAAAAGAATAAAAGCTCCTAAAAAGGTGATTGAACATGCACGCCAATAAACTTTCCCTGACGGTCTTGCTCGCGTCGTTTTCGGCAGTCAGTTACGCGGACGAAGTCGTCAATATTTCCAACTGGAACGGCTACATCGCCGACGATACCTTGACCCACTTCACCCAGGAAACGGGGATCAAGGCGACGTACGACATTCACGACAGCAACGAAGTCCTCGAATCAAAACTGATGACCGGCAATACCGGTTATGACGTGGTCAGTCCGTCGAACCATTTTCTATCTCGATTGATCAAGGCCGGGGCGATTCAGAAGCTGGACAAGAGCCAGCTGCCCAACTGGAAAAACCTTGACCCGGCGTTGCTGAAAAAACTCGAGGTCAACGACCCCGGCAACCAGTACGGCTATCCGTACATGTGGGGCACGGCGGGGATTGGCTACAACGTCGAAAAAATCAAAGCGATCTTCGGCAACACCGATGTCACCCATTCCTGGAGCCTGTTTTTTGATGAGGCCAACATCAAGAAGCTGAGTGAATGTGGCGTGGCGATTATCGACAACCCGACGCAGATCCTGCCGATTACCCTCAATTACCTCGGACTGCCGCCCCATAGCCATGAGCCAGCGGACTATAAGAAAGCCGAGCAGGCGCTGCTGAAAATCCGCCCTTACGTCCAATATTTTCACGCCTCCAAGTACATCAGCGATCTGGCCAACGGCAATGTCTGCGCGGTGATCGGCTTCAACGGCGACATTGTGCAAGCCGCCGCCAGTGCCAAGGAAGCCAAGAACGGGATCGAGATCGCCTATTCGATTCCTGACGAAGGATCGACCCTTTGGCTCGATATGGTGGTCATGCCCAAGAGCGCGCCGCATGAGAAGAATGCTTATGCGTACATGAATTACCTGTTGAACCCTCAGGTCATCGCCGACATCAGCAACAGCATCCATTACGCCAACCCCAACAGCGCAGCGGATGAGTTTGTCACGCCGGCGGTGAAGCAGGACCTGGCGATTTACCCGCCGAAAAACGTGATGGACAAGTTGTTTACCGTTGAGGATCTGCCCGCCGCTATCGCGCGCCTGAGCACTCGCCTGTGGACCAAGCTAAAAACCAATACCTGACCGAACATCACCTGTAGGAGCAGAGCTTGCTCGCGAAGACGTCGGCACATACAACGTGGATATAACTGAACATACGCTTTCGTGAGCAGCGAACTTGTAGTGGCCGCTGGATCGCCGGTAGGGTAAGACCGTCGCAAACACCCCCTCAAGGAGAGCGCATGACATTGACGGCCGAGACGCTAACCGAGATCGCCATGACCAACCCGGTCAACGCCGAGCTGGTCCGGCGCTTGCCTTCACTCGACCTGAACCAATGCCTGTTGACGGCGGGCTGCCTTTTTCAGGCGGTCTGGAATCATCAGTCCGGCCGTCCCACGGAGTGGGGCATCAAGGACTACGACGTTTTTTACTTTGATGAAGACGAGTCGTGGGAAGCCGAGAACGAAGTGATCATCGCCACGCGCAGACTCTTCCACGACCTCGATGTGGACATCGAAATCAAGAACCAGGCGCGGGTTCACCTGTGGTACGGGCAGCGATTTGGCCGGGCCTATCCCAAACTCCAGTCAGCAAGGGATGGCATCGATCGGTACTTGATTGCGGGGACGTGTATCGGTCTGGAGGTGGCGACCGGCGAGGTGTATGCGCCTTACGGTTTGAGTGACGTCGAAGCAGGGCTGTTGCGTATCAACCCGCTCAATCATCAGCCTGATTTGTTTGATCAGAAGGCCAAGAGTTATCAGGCTCGGTGGCCGTTTTTACGACGGGCAGGCGTTTGAACCGGCAGACATTGCCGCCCCGAAGCATACATTTTTCGGGGTCGACTTCCCCGTCAGCCAGCGCTCCGATTAAAGCGAGGTAATCGTTTATCAGTCTGCGGGTGGTTTCACTTTGCAGGAAACCGGCAAAAGCGGCGGGGGATATCGTAGGGCGCAAAGAATCGAGCGTGTGGAAATGAGCAGAGAAGGGGACCGGTGACTTCTCAATCAACCCGTCCCCTTGTTTACGCCACGATCAGAACTTGAACGCTTGTCGTCCTACGAGTAACCATTTGCCTTTCTGTTTTTGCCAAATCTGGAAGTTCTCGATTTCGGTTGGAATCACTTCGGTGCCCTTGAGCGCTTGTGCCGAGAAGTGGTTGCGAACCAGCGCGACGTCGCCTGAAACGGTGATGGTCTGGTTCTGCATCTCAAGTGTCTTGAACGCACTTGCGCCGGTTTCGATATCGGCAATGAACGCTTTCTTGTCCTGGATCTTCCCGCTGGAATGCCCGTAGGTCAGGTTCGGGGCGGTCAGCGATTGGAGCTCGGGGATGTTCTTGTGCAGCATCGCCTGGGTCAGATGGTCGACGGCTTGCGCGACATCCTTGTCCGCCGAAGCCGGGGTGGCGGCGACGTAGCCGCTGAAGAGGCAGAGAAAACCAACCAGCAATTTGACTTTTTTCATGGTGTTTCCTTGTTGTTGTAGGTCGTCGTACAACCTAGCATGAGATTCAAGAAAAACGAACTTGCGCAGCAAGATTTTTCTCCAACGTTCAGGTCCGGGACGGAGAAGGGGGGACATCAGATGTCAGCGGTTTACGTAGGGTGTGCCGGCTGGAATCTGCCGCGTGAATACTGGCCGCTGTTTACCGGCCACGGCACACACCTGCAACGGTATGCGTCGCAATTGACGGCGGTTGAAATCAACAGCTCGTTTTATCGCCCGCATCGGCCACACACCTATTTTCGCTGGGCGCAGTCGGTGCCAACGTCCTTTCGTTTTTCGGTCAAGGTGCCCAAGGTCATTACCCATGTGCAGCGTTTGCAGGGCTGCGAGCTATTGCTGGACGAATTTCTTGCCCAGTGCACGGCGTTGGGGGATTCGTTGGGTTGCCTGCTGGTTCAATTGCCGCCGTCACTGGTCTATGACGAAGCGATCGCCACAGCTTTTTTCCAGGCGTTACGCCAGCGTTATGCAGGAGCGGTGGTGCTTGAGCCTCGGCACGCGTCCTGGCTGAGCGCGGACGCTTTATTGATCGAGCAGAAAATCGGTCGGGTCGCGGCTGATCCTTCGCCGATTCGCGGAGGAGGATCTCCGGGCGGCTGGTCGGGAATTCATTACTGGCGCCTGCATGGCTCGCCGCGTATTTACCACAGCGACTATGACCCAAGCCGGCTGCAGGCGCAGGCTGAGCAAGTCCACACATCGGCCCGCGCGGGCATCGACACATGGTGCATTTTCGATAACACCGCCAGCGGTTTTGCCGTGAGCAACGCGCTGACCCTTCAAGCGTTGTCAGCAGCTCATCAGCGCACTTCAGGAAGCGTCTGACATCAATTCGCAGGTTCCTTTGTCAGGGTTGCACTGAACGCTCGACTCGCCACTACACTGCATCTTCAGTACTTCACCCTTGATAGGGACATTGGCACATGGATGAAAACAGAAGGCCGATCAAGACGCGCTCTGCGGGCTGGGCTAAACGCGTTACCGCCATCCTGGTGAAAAAAGACATTTCCCCCAATCAGATCTCCGTCGCCAGCATCGCTTTTGCGCTTTTTGGCGCTGTGGCGCTGAATATTGATAGCGGTGTCGTTGGCTCGATTTGCTGCGCGGTCGGCATTCAGTTGCGCCTGCTGTGCAACCTTTTCGACGGGATGGTCGCTATGGAGGGCGGCAAGCAATCCGCCATCGGCAGTCTCTACAACGAGTTTCCGGACCGCATTGCCGACAGCCTGCTGATCGTCGGGCTCGGGTATGCCATCGGCTATCCGGACCTCGGATGGTTTGCGGCCCTGGCCGCCGCATTGACGGCCTATGTCCGGGTGTTTGGCGGCTCCATCGGCCTGCAACAGAGCTTCATGGGGCCGATGGCCAAGCAGCATCGGATGGCCGTGATGACGGTGGGGCTTTTGCTGAATGCCATCGAAGCGAGCATTTATGGCACTCACTATGTGCTGTTGACCGTTCTGTCCATCATCGCCATCGGATCAGCCGCAACGTGCGTCACGCGAACGCTGGCAATGTCCAGGCAGCTAAAGGATGCCCGCCATGTGGATCAGTAATGCACTGATTTCTGTTCTTCGATTCCTGATCGGCGTCACGGCACGGTGGGAGAGCCCGCCGGATCTCACTCGGCAAAAAATCTATTTTGCCAATCACACCAGCCATATGGACACCCTGGCGATTATTGCTGCGCTGCCGCCCGAAGCCCGTCTGAACGTGAAGCCGGTCGCCGCCGCCGATTACTGGGGGAAGAACAGGTTTTTGTCGTACATCTCGCAGAAAGGGCTGAATGCCGTGCTGATCGATCGTCAGGCAGCGCCTGGCCAAAACGCGCTGGCGCCCATTTTTGAAGTGGTGCAAGCCGGCCATTCGATCATCATCTTTCCAGAGGGCACTCGATCCAGCCAGGCACTGCCGGGGGCGTTCAAATCGGGTCTTTACCGGTTGGGCGAGACCTTCCCCGACGTCGACCTGGTGCCCATCTACCTGGAAAACCTGCATCGCTCCATGCCCAAAGGCAAACACGTACCCCTGCCCATCATCTGCACGATCCGCATCGGCAACCCGCTGGAAAGGATTGCCGGCGAGGAAAAACAGGTGTTCCTGGAGCGGGCGCGTGACGCCATAGTGAGGCTGTCCAAATGAGTCTTGAAGCAAAGTTCTTGTGGTTCTTTTTCGGGCTGGCCTGCTTGCTGGCCATTGCTTCACTCTGCGGTCGGCTGCTGGCCAATCGAGCGAAAACGGAAGCCTCTGTCTCGACCATCGAAAACCTCAACCAGCGCGTGAACGCCTGGTGGGGCATGGTGATCATCTTCTTCGTGTCCTACCTGCTGGGCGGCAACGCGACGGTGGTCCTGTTCAGCTTCATTTCACTGTTCGCGCTCAGGGAATTCATTACCCTGACACCGACAACGCTTGGCGATCATAACGCGCTGTTTTCGGCGTTTTTCATCCTGATCCCGTTGCAATACATCTTGATCGGAACGCATTGGTATTCGATGTTCACGCTACTGATCCCGGTGTATGCATTCTTGTTGCTACCGGCGATTGCCGTGCTGAGCCAGGACACCGAAGGCTTCCTGGAACGGACGGCAAAGATCCAGTGGGGCGTGATGATTTGCATCTACTGCATCAGCCACGCGCCAGCGCTGTTGCTTCTGGATCTGGAGGGGTTCAAGGGCCAGAACGCGCTGCTGCTGTTTTACCTGGTGTTCGTGGTGCAGTTGAGCGACGTGTTGCAGTACGTGTTCGGCAAACTCTTCGGCAAGCACAAGGTAGCGCCGCTGGTGAGCCCGTCAAAAACCGTGGAAGGTTTGGTCGGTGGCGGCCTGTCAGCCACGCTGATTGGCGGCTGCATGTACTGGATGACCCCCTTCAACTTTTGGCAATCACTGCTGATGTCGTTTGTCATTGTGGTGATGGGGTTTCTGGGTGGCCTGGTCATGTCGGCGATCAAACGCAGCCTGAGCGCCAAGGACTGGGGAACCATGATCAAGGGACACGGCGGAATGCTCGACAGGATGGATTCGATCTGCTTCGCCGCGCCGATTTTCTTTCACCTGACGCGGTACTTCTTTTCTGCCATTTAGCTGTCGCCGGCGCCCAAGACATACCGCATGTCGTAAAAAACGGAATGTGTGGCGCCAGGCTAAATAACCGCCCGGACCGGTCGATAACCTCTACAGAAAAGCAATCTGCAGTTGGCGCCAGCCCGCTGACAACGTGCCGAGAGAGGTGCCACCGTGTCCATAAAATTACGTCTACTGTTGCTGATGGGCACCGGCTTGCTCACGGCCTTGATCATGAGCCTGGTCAGCTATCTGGGTAATACCCAGATGGCTGAAGCGGTGAATGACAACCAGGTCAGCATGACCGCGCTGCGCAATCACCTTGAAGCCGACATGATGCACGACGCATTACGCGCTGACGTACTGTCGGCGATGCTGGTCGGGTTGGGCAAAAGCACCAGCACCAAAGCCGAGGTGCGCAGCTCCATCGATGAACACGCGGCGCATTTTCGTGAAGTGCTCGGTGAAAACCTCAAGCTGCCGGTCAACGACACGATTAAAGCGGGCCTGAACAAGGTCAAGCCAAGCCTCGACACCTACATCAGTGCGGCAGAACGCATCGTCAGTCTGGCGCTGGAAAATCCCGATGCGGCGCAAAAAGACCTGGGCGCCTTCAGTGCGGTATTCAGCCAACTGGAAGAGCAGATGGCGGCGCTCAGCGAGCTGATCGAAACCAACACCCAACAGACCAGTACCGGTACTGCGCACGCCATTCATAACGCCAACGTTGCCCTCGGCGCTGTGCTGATCGCCAGCCTGTTATTGCTGCTGGTCCAGGGACGCTGGGTGATTCTGAGTATCCTGGGGCCGTTGCGCACCGCCAGTCGCATCGCCGACAGCATCGCCCATGGCAACCTGAGCGAGCCGATTGTCGAACCTACCAGCCAGGACGAAGCCAGCGCGTTGATTCGCAGCCTCGCCACTATGCAACGCGACCTGCGCGGCATGATCGAGGTCGTGCGCAGCAACGCCCATGGCGTCAGCGGCATGAGCACGCAATTGAGCGATGGCTGCCACGAAGTCGCCGGCAGCAGCCAGCAACAGAGCGCGGCGGCGAGCACCATGGCGGCCGCCGCCAGCGAAATGACCGCGAGCATCGAGGAAATCACCCGGCATGCCGAGCGGGCGTTGAACATGGCCAACCAGGCCGAGGCACTCGCCAAGGATGGTGGCCGAGTGATTCATCAAGTGGTCAACGACATGGACGGCATCGCGCGTTCGGCGCAGCAATCGGCGCAAGTGATCCGCACGCTGGACAAGGAATCCGAAGGGATTTTCAGCATCATTCAGGTGATCAAGGGCATCGCCGACCAAACCAACCTGCTGGCGCTGAACGCCGCCATCGAAGCCGCCCGCGCCGGTGAACAGGGCCGCGGGTTTGCCGTGGTCGCCGACGAAGTCCGCAGCCTGGCCGGACGCACCAGCGCTTCCACCCAGGAAATTGCCACCATGGTTGCACGCATCCAGCAAAGCACGCGCGAGGCAGTGACCAGCATGGAGGCGGGCGTTGCGCAGGTCGACAAAGGCATGGCCGTGACCGCCGACGTCGAACGCGCCATCCGTGAAATCCTCGAAGCCACGCTGAACACCACGCAACTGGTCAACGACATCACCCGCACCATCGGCGAACAGAGCCTGGCCAGCAACGAAATTGCCCATCAGGTGGAAATGATTGCCGGCATGTCGGAAGACAACAGCAAGGTGATTGGCCGGACGGCTTCGACGACCGATGATTTGTCGACGCTGGCGGGGCAGCTTTCGCAGTCGGTGGGTCGGTTTCGGTTGTGACGTGGGTGTACGGTCGTTAGATTTTCGGTGTTTTTCAAGGCCCCTTCGCGGGCAAGCCCGCTCCCACAGGTATCACGTCGATCACAACATTCAGGTCCGACATGTACCCTGTGGGAGCGGGCTTGCCCGCGAAGGGGCCTGAACATTCAACGGAGAACGACGGGTCAAAGGTATTTATCCGTGACCGCGCCCTCGGAGGCGCTGGACACGGTCTTCGCGTACTTGGCCAGCACGCCGCGTTTGTACTTGGATTCCGGGCGTACCCAGCGGGTCTTGCGTTCGGCCAGCTCGGCGTCGGAAACATCGACGCTAATCTGCCGGGTCTCGGCGTCGATGGTGATCTTGTCGCCGTCTTCGATCAACGCAATCGGCCCGCCCTCAAAGGCTTCCGGGGTGATATGGCCGACGACAAAACCGTGAGAGCCGCCGGAAAAACGGCCGTCGGTAATCAGCGCCACGTCCTTGCCCAATCCCTTGCCCATGACCGCCGATGTCGGCGAAAGCATTTCGCGCATGCCGGGACCGCCCTTGGGGCCTTCGTAGCGGATCACGATCACATCGCCGGCCTTGACTTCGCCATTGAGAATACCGGCCAGCGCACCTTCTTCGCCGTGATAGACACGGGCGGTGCCTTCAAAGCGCAGGCCTTCCTTGCCGGTGATCTTGGCCACGGCGCCGGTGGGTGAAAGGTTGCCGCGCAGCACCACCAAATGGGAGTCCTTTTTGACCGGTTGATCGAAGGGCAGAATCACGTCCTGACCTTCGGGGTAGTCCGGCACGTTTTGCAGATTCTCAGCCAGGGTCTTGCCGGTGACGGTCAGCACATCGCCGTGCAACATGCCGGCGGCGAGCATGCGCTTCATCAACGGCTGGATACCGCCGATGGCCACCAGTTCACTCATCATGTAGTTGCCGCTGGGGCGCAGGTCGGCCACTACCGGCGAGACCTTGCCCAGCTCGACGAAGTCGTCCAGTGTCAGCTCGACGTCTACGGCATGCGCCATGGCCAACAGATGCAGCACGGCATTGGTCGAGCCGGCGAGGGCGATCACCACGCGGATCGCATTTTCAAAGGCTTTGCGGGTCATGATGTCTCGCGGCTTGATGTCCAGCTTGAGCAACTCCATGACCTGCTGGCCAGCGCGGAAACTGTCCGACGCCTTATCGTCGCCGACCGCATCCTGAGAGCTGGAACCCGGCAGGCTCATGCCCAACGCTTCAATGGCGGAAGCCATGGTGTTGGCCGTGTACATGCCGCCACAGGAACCGGGGCCGGGAATCGCCACTTCCTCGATCTGCTTGACCTGGATCTCGTTGATGTCCCCGCGCGCATGCTGGCCCACGGCCTCAAACACCGAAATGATGTCGGTGTGCCCGGCGCCCGGCCGAATAGTGCCGCCATAGACAAAGATCGACGGACGATTAAGCCGCGCCATGCCGATCAGGCACCCCGGCATGTTCTTGTCGCAACCGCCCACCGTCACCAGCCCGTCAAAGCCTTCGCAACCGGCCACCACTTCAATGGAATCGGCGATCACCTCGCGCGACACCAGCGAATACTTCATGCCTTCGGTGCCATTGGCGATGCCGTCGGAAATGGTGATGGTATTGAAAATGACGCCCTTGGCGCCGGCGGCATTCGCGCCTTTTTCGGCTTCGACGGCCAACTTGTCGATGTGCATGTTGCACGGTGTGACCATCGCCCACGTGGAGGCGATGCCGATCTGCGGTTTCTTGAAGTCTTCGTCGGTGAAACCCACGGCGCGCAGCATGGAGCGTCCGGGCGCGCGTTCCACGCCATCGACCACTTGAGAGGAATATTTGCGCAGATCAACGTTGTCGCTCATGACGTCTCCTCACCGGCTCATCGAGAAAAGCACGATGAGTATAGTGGTCGAGGCGGACTATCAAGTCGGGAACAGACGCGCGGGTTTGCCGTGTCGTGATATTCTTCGCATTAACTTGGTTTGACCTGTTCAGTTTGCGTGTCCTTGCGACGCGCCAACAGAATCACTGTCGCTCAAGTAGCTGAGGCCAATAATGATAAAAAACCAGTTCAGTAGGGACATATAAACTGAGGTCGATGCAGTAAGTCGGCCTTGTGTGCCCACCCTCCAATCCCTATGCGCGGGAACCCACGACAGGCTGCCTGCTTGCCGTGAACCAGGGGCCTTGTGACTGCGGATGGAAGGGCGGATGGCGTTTTATCATAGGTGCTACAGATGTTTAAAAAAATGAACACAGCCCTGCTTGGGCTGGCTTTGTCGATGGGGATCGCGTCCGCGCAAGCGGAAGAGGCAAAGAAAGTCGATGTGCTGCTCATTGGCGGCGGCATCATGAGCGCGACCCTGGGTGTCTGGCTCAATGAGCTGGAACCGGGCATGTCGATGGAAATGGTCGAGCGCCTCGACGGCGTCGCCCTGGAAAGCTCCAACGGCTGGAACAACGCCGGTACCGGTCACTCCGCCCTGGCCGAGTTGAACTACACCCCGGAAGACGAGAACGGCAAAGTCTCGATCCCGAAAGCCGTTGAAATCAACGAAGCGTTCCAGATCTCCCGTCAGTTCTGGGCCTGGCAGGTTCAGCAAGGCGTGCTGAAAAACCCGCGTTCGTTCATCAATTCCACGCCGCACATGAGCTTTGTGTGGGGCGACGACAACATCAAGTTCCTGAAAAAGCGTTACGACGCTTTGCAAGCGAGCCCGTTGTTTGCCGGCATGCAGTACTCCGAAGACCCGGCTGTAATCAAGAAGTGGGTTCCGCTGATGATGGAAGGGCGCGACCCGAACCAGAAAATCGCGGCCACCTGGTCTCCGATCGGCACCGACGTCAACTTTGGCGAGATCACCCGCCAGTTCGTTGCGCACCTGCAAACCACGCCGAAGTTCGACTTGAAGCTGTCTAGCGAAGTGCAAGACATTACCAAGAACGCAGACGGCAGCTGGCGCGTCAGCTACAAAAACCTGAAAGACGGCAGCAAATCCGAAACCGACGCCAAGTTCGTCTTCATTGGCGCGGGCGGCGGTGCACTGCACTTGCTGCAGAAGTCCGGCATTCCTGAAGCCAAGGAATACGCTGGCTTCCCGGTAGGCGGCTCGTTCCTCGTCACCGAAAACCCGACCATCGCCGAGCAACACCTGGCCAAGGCCTACGGCAAAGCCTCCGTTGGCGCGCCGCCGATGTCGGTTCCGCACCTGGACACCCGCGTGCTGGACGGCAAGCGCGTGATCCTGTTTGGCCCATTCGCGACCTTCAGCACCAAGTTTCTCAAAGAAGGCTCGTACCTGGACCTGCTGACCACCACGACCACGCACAACGTGTGGCCAATGACCAAGGTCGGCATCAAGGAATACCCGTTGGTGGAGTACCTTGCTGGCCAACTGATGCTGTCTGACGAAGATCGCCTCAACGCCCTGAAAGAATACTTCCCGAACGCCAAAGCCGAAGACTGGCGCCTGTGGCAAGCCGGCCAACGCGTGCAAATCATCAAGCGTGATGAAGCAGCGGGCGGCGTGCTGAAACTGGGTACTGAAATCGTTGCCTCGCAAGACGGCACCATCGCTGGCCTGCTGGGCGCATCGCCAGGTGCATCGACCGCTGCGCCGATCATGCTGACCGTGCTGCAGAAAGTGTTCAAGGACAAGGTGGCTTCGCCTGCCTGGCAGGAAAAGCTGCACCAGATCGTGCCGAGCTATGGCACTCAGTTGAACAACGATCCAGCCAAAGTGGCTGAGGAGTGGGCTTACACCGCCAAGGTGTTGCAGCTGACTCCGCCACCGGCGATGGGGCAGGTGGTCGCTCCGGCTGCTGCTCCGGCTGATGCTGACAAGGCGAAAGCGCCGAAGGCAAATGCTGCCAGCGATATGGCTTTGTAAGTAGAAGCGCAATCGCAAAGCCCACTGAACCGGTGACGGTCAGTGGGCTTTTTTGTGGGTGGGTTTTGAGGGCCTGCGTTCAGTCAGCGTCCGGCCTCAACACCGGGCTTCTGTGCGCGGGTTTGTTGCTGAGCGTTCGGCCAAGGGCTTGCCCGGTCATTTCGACATAGCGGTAGGTGAACATCGATACCAGGATTACCCCACCCACTACCAGCAACGCGATGACGTTGTTGAACAGGGCATTGCCGGTGTCCAGGTAGCGGGTTCCGTCGATCATCGGTGCTATGTCAACGCCGAGAACCTTTGCCGCCACCATGAACGCCGACACGACGCAAAACAGAATGGCCGCGTGGGTCAGGTAGATGGAATAAGACAACTTGCCGAGAAACCCGAAGGGCCGTCCCGCCAGCAACCGCGACACCGCGCCGCCATCAAAGGCGAATATCAAAACGATGACGCCGAACAACGGGCTGGCCACCAACGCTTTGCCTGCAAAATCGTTGACCACGAACACCAGCGCCGCTGCCACCGCCGCCACTTCAAGCGCTGTCAGCAACCCGGCGTTGGCCGGGCCGGGATGGGGGAGCTTCAGATACACGGCATACGCCAGGCAGCCAGTGAAAAAATAGGTGATGCCCCGCAGCGACTCGATGGTGAAGAAGGTATTGCCTGCAAACATCAATGCCAGGGCCACGCAGACCATCGTCGCCCATACCCATGTCCTGACCCCGAAGGCGATGCTCAGGATCACGGCGAAGATCATATAGGTGTAGTACTCGATACTGATGCTCCAGGACGGATAGTTGAACGACAGTGGATTGGTCAAGTACGTCCAAGATTGCAACAGCAGCGCATTAGGCAGAATTTCAGCCGGGGCAAACTTTCCAGTGAAAGGCGCATTGTTGAACGTCATGCCTTTTTGGACAGCCATATACCGGCCGCACTCCAAGAGTATAAAAACACCCAACATGAAGAGGTGCAGCGGCAATAAACGGAAAGTCCGCGTTATGAAGAATCTGCGAAAATTAAACTGCACAGCGCTGCCATAGGCATGCGTCAAGACAAAGCCGCTCAGTACAAAAAAGAACGAAACAAAGACGTCGGCATGGCGAAAAAACAACCATTCGGTAAAGCTGTCGCTGACGCGCAAGTGATAGAGCATCACGGAAGCGGCCAGCAGCCCCCTGAAACTGTCCAGCGAGTAAAACCGCTTCTCTGCGCGCATATCCCAGGCTCCCTGACTTGCATAGACGGCATGTTTTGGATTCACCTACGATCACCCTGTCGCTGGGTCGGCGATGGTTTCGCACGGCTTCAACCCGGTGACGTGCCATCCGCTCCCGGAATGATTGCAAACCTTTCAGTGCTGCAATGAAGAGCGTAGCGCAAGATTTAAACGCTTAATTGGCGAATAACAAACCGCTGATCTGATGTCACGCTAGCATCACTCTTTCAAAGAGCAAGCTGGTTTTTTTGTTTGATGACGGATGTGTTAATGACGCAATTACAGCGTCAAAAAAGCTACTAATTTTTTAGGGGGAATTGGGGGTTGGATTATGGCGATTGGGATGGGGGTATATCCGTTGCTGCGGTAACGGCTACTTACGGTTCCGCTCTTACAGCGGGTCACTTTTGGCAAACGCCCCAAAAGTAACCAAAAGGTCTTGCCCCTCCATTCGGTGCCTCGCTTAGGCTCGGCATGCCCTCACTCCGGCATTGCTCCGGGGGCCCGCCGCCATCGGCCATCCCTGGCCGGGGGCGGCTACCGCGGCATCCTTGCCGCGGTACCCCCTGCGCAACGCCTGCGTTCGGCCTATGGGAAAGGGGCGGTAGATCTGGAGCCAAAGCAAAGCAACAGCCAGATCAAAAGCGAACGCAACATCTAAAAAAACACGGTCCCCTGTAGGAGCGAGCTCGCTCGCGATGAACCCACAGGCACCGCGTTTATCCTGTTAAAACGCGTCATCATTGGCGTCCTTCGCGAGCAAGCTCGCTCCTACAGGGGAATGCGTATTTCCCAGTCAGGCCGGCCTGCAGGCCGCCGTGCTTTTGATTTTGACGCACCGCCCCTCGTAAGGCCGAGTGGAGGTTCTGCGCAGTGGGCAACCCGGCATGGATGCCGGGTTAGCCGCCCCCGGCCATGGATGGCCGATGGCGGCGGGCCCACGGAGCAGGACCGGAGCGAGGGCATGCCGAGCCTTAGCGAGGCACCGAACGAAAGGGCAAAAGCGCTTTGGTTACTTTCGCGCTTTTCGAAAGTGACTCGCCGTAAGGGCGGAACCAATAGCAGCCGTTACCGAAACAACGGATATACACCCAATGCATGGTGTTGGTCGTCGTACAACAAATCTTGACGCTTAAAGCCCCAAACCCCGCCCTCAACACCCCACAAATCAAAGGCTAACAACCCCACAGCCTGCACAACCCGTACGAAATAGAAACTCCAGCAAGCCATCTTTATCAAGACGAACGGCCATTTTTCAGATTGACAGCCCGGCACCGAAGTCGATATAAAAGCGACAGTTGTACGACGACAGACGATAAGTCAGCTGTTCAACCCTAAAAATAAAAATGAGTGTCGGCCCCCACTATGAATTCCACCAACGTCCTCACCTCCTCGATTGCCGCTTCCCCTGGCTCGATCTTGACCGATCGCCCGTTCGCACCGTCACGCCCATTGCATGCTCCAAACGCCTCATAGCACTCGCTAAAAGTCCGCCCTGAGAATTTTGCTGCGCGTGATCCAACCGGTGGCGGGAGAACACAATAAGTCGATCGGGAACACGGCGAACCCTGACTTGCCCTGGCGCGGACTCTCGCGTTTTGGCGATGCCTTACGACACAATTGATCTCGCTTGAAACCGAGAGATCATCACCATAATCCAATAATAAAGTGATGCTATGAATCTGAACGAGCCCATCAATCCGCAACGCATAGGCCAGGCCGTTGGCAAATATCGCTGGACGATCTGTGCGCTGTTGTTTTTTGCCACCACTGTCAATTACCTGGACCGTCAGGTACTGAGTTTGTTGGCGCCAGACCTGTCGACACAATTTGGCTGGAGCAACACCGATTACGCCAACATCGCTTCGGTTTTCCAGTTCGTGTACGCGATCTCCATGCTGTTCGCCGGCCGTTTCGTCGATAAAATCGGCACCAAGACGGCCTATATCGTGGCGATCGGCATTTGGTCGACCGGCGCGATAATGCACGCGTTTTCGGTGCCGATGGGCGAGGGCATCGCTGCCGTGAGCAGCGCGTTCGGCCTGGCGGTCATCCCGGTCTCGATTGCCGGCTTCATGCTGTCGCGCGCTGTGTTGGCGATCGGTGAAGCGGGTAACTTCCCGATTGCGATCAAGGCCACTGCCGAATACTTCCCGAAAAAGGAACGCTCCTTCGCCACCGGTATCTTCAACTCCGGCGCGAACGTTGGCGCGGTCCTGGCACCGATTTGCGTGCCGCTGATCGCCGGTCTCTGGGGCTGGGAAGCAGCGTTTATCGTGATCGGCATGTTGGGCTTCGTTTGGGTAGCCGTCTGGATTGCCTTGTACGAGAAACCGGAACAGCAAAAACGCTTGTCGGCGCAGGAGTTGGCCTACATCCGCAGCGATGACACCGTGGAAGTAGTCACCGCGCCGGTGGCGGGCGAAGTCGCCAAAAAAGTCTCGTGGTTCAAATTGCTGACCTACCGCCAGACCTGGGCCTTTGCCTTCGGCAAGTTCATGACCGACGGCGTGTGGTGGTTCTTCTTGTTCTGGTTGCCGACTTATCTGTCGGCGCAATACGGCATGAAAGGCCAGGCCATCGTGTTGCCGCTGGCCGTGCTGTACAGCATGACCATGGTCGGCAGTATTGGCGGCGGCTGGTTCCCGAGCTATTTCATGGCGCGCGGCGACAAGCCGTATGACGGTCGCATGAAAGCCATGCTGGTGATTGCGTGCTTCCCGCTGCTGGTGCTGCTGGCACAGCCATTCGGTTACATCAGTTTCTGGGTGCCGGTATTGCTGATCGGCGTGGGCGCGTCGGCGCACCAGGCGTGGTCGTGCAATATCTTCACCACCGTGTCCGACATGTTCCCGAAAAAGACCGTCGCTTCGGTGGTCGGTATTGGCGGCATGGCAGGCGGCTTGGGGGGGGTCGTGATGACCAAGATCGGCGGTTGGGTGTTCGACTACTACAAGTCCATCAACGATATTCACACCGGTTACATGATCATGTTTGCAATCTGTGCGCTGGCCTATCTGGTGGCATGGAGCGTGATGAAAATGCTGGTGCCGCGCCACAAGGAAATCACTGACCTGTAAACGGCGGTTAGTGCGGTAAGAGGCTCCGTTCCATTGAGATGGGACGGAGCTTTTTTCGTTTTTATGACTTTGAGATCGCAGCCTTCGACAGCATCTGATCCGTACTTTTCATCGCAATCTGCCTCTGTCATGCACACAGCCCTAGGCTCACAATGACGGCACGGTCAGCGTTCACCGAACGGGCTGCACCGCAAACTCAATGTAGGAGGCCTTCATGGGCAAGATGGCGATTTTCCTGGGTGGATTTCTGGTGTTGACCCTTTTGATTGGCGCGCTTGCCACGATTTCTCCGGTTTAGTGCTTCCAGCGACAGCGCTGGCAAAAAGCACAACGCCTCCACAATGGGAGGCGTTGCGATCGTTCAGTGATACCGATTACTTAAGGTCGAAGCGATCCAGGTTCATCACCTTGGTCCATGCCGCCACGAAGTCGTTGACGAATTGTTCCTTCGCGTCGCTGCTGGCATAGACCTCGGCCAACGCGCGCAGCTGCGCATTCGAGCCAAAGACCAGGTCGACACGGGTGGCAGTCCACTTCGCTTCACCCGTTTTGCGATCGCGGCCTTCGAACTCCTCGTTAGCTTCCGAGACCGGTTTCCACTCCACGCCCATGTCCAGCAGGTTGGTGAAGAAGTCGTTGGTCAACGCCCCTGGCTGCTTCGTGAAGACCCCGTGCCTGGTTTGCCCGACGTTGGTGTCCAGCACCCGCAGGCCGCCAATGAGCGCGGTCATTTCAGGCGCGGTAAGCGTCAGCAGTTGCGCCTTGTCGATCAACAGCTGTTCGGACGGTACGCGGTATCTGCCTTTGAGGTAGTTGCGGAAGCCATCGGCAATCGGCTCAAGGAAACCGAACGATTCCACGTCCGTTTGCTCTTGCGAGGCATCCATTCGCCCCGGTGTGAAGGGCACCGTCACGGTGTGCCCGGCATTTTTTGCAGCCTGTTCGACGCCGGCGTTACCGGCCAGCACGATCAGGTCCGCCAGCGAGATTTTCTTGCCGCCGCTGTTGAACTCATTCTGGATGCTTTCGAGTTTGCCCAGCACGTTGGCCAGTTGCTCAGGCTGGTTGGCTTGCCAGAATTTCTGCGGAGCCAGACGCAGGCGGCCACCGTTGGCGCCGCCGCGCTTGTCCGAGCCTCGGAAAGTGGAAGCCGCCGCCCAGGCCGTCGACACCAGCTGCGAGACCGACAGGCCCGAGGCGAGGATTTTGCTCTTGAGTGCAGCGACGTCACTGTCGTTGACCAGTTCGTGGTCGACCGCCGGGATAGGGTCTTGCCACAGCAGTTCTTCAGCCGGCATTTCCGGGCCGAGGTAGCGCGAGAGTGGCCCCATGTCGCGGTGGATCAACTTGAACCAGGCGCGGGCGAAGGCGTCGGCCAATTGATCGGGATTGGCCAGGAAGCGTCGCGCAATCGGTTCGTAGATCGGGTCGAATCGCAGGGCCAGGTCCGAGGTCAGCATGGTCGGATTGCGCCGCTTGGACGGGTCGTGTGCGTCTGGAATGGTGCCGGCCCCCGCGCCGTTTTTCGCTATCCATTGGTTTGCACCGGCCGGGCTTTTACTCAGTTCCCACTCGAAACCGAACAGGTTTTCCAGGTAGTTGTTGCTCCACCGGGTGGGCGTGGTGGTCCAGGTTACTTCCAGGCCGCTGGTGATGGTGTCCGGGCCTTTGCCGGTGCCAAAGCTGTTCTTCCAGCCAAAGCCCTGTTGTTCGAGGCCAGCCGCTTCCGGCTCGGCGCCGACATTGTCGGCAGGTCCGGCGCCGTGGGTCTTGCCGAAGGCGTGGCCGCCGGCGATCAGGGCTACGGTTTCCTCGTCATTCATCGCCATGCGACCGAACGTTTCACGGATGTCCTTGGCCGAAGCGACGGGATCCGGGTTGCCTTCGGGGCCTTCAGGGTTGACGTAGATCAAGCCCATCTGCACCGCAGCGAGCGGGTTTTCGAGGTTGCGTCCCTGCTCGGTACGGCTCTCTTCGTTTTCGCCGGGTTCGGCAACGAGTGGGCCTTCGCCGGGCTCTTGCATGGGTTCATTGTCTTTGCCGTAGCGCGTGTCGCCGCCCAGCCACTTGTTTTCAGAACCCCAGTAAACGTCTTCATCCGGTTCCCAGACGTCAGGACGCCCGCCAGAAAACCCGAAGGTCTTGAAGCCCATGGATTCCAGCGCGACGTTGCCGGTGAGGACGATCAGGTCCGCCCAGGAAATGTTACGACCGTACTTTTGCTTGATCGGCCAGAGCAGCCGGCGCGCCTTGTCGAGGCTGACGTTATCCGGCCAGCTGTTGAGCGGGGCGAAGCGTTGTTGACCGGAGCCGGCACCGCCACGCCCGTCACCGGTGCGGTACGTGCCAGCGGCGTGCCAGGCCATGCGAATGAAGAGGGGCCCGTAGTGGCCGAAGTCCGCTGGCCACCAATCCTGAGAATCGGTCATCAGTGCATTCAGGTCTTGTTTGACCGCCGCAAAGTCCAGGTTTTTGAACGCTTGGGCATAGTTGAAGCGCTCGCCCAGGGGATCGGACAGGGACGAGTGCTGGTGCAGGATCTTCAGATTCAGTTGGTTCGGCCACCAGTCGCGGTTCGTTGTGCCACCGCCAGCGGCGTGATTGAACGGGCATTTCGATTCGTTTGCCATCTGTGAGCTACCTTTGGTCGTGTTCATCCGGCTATTCGGCCCAGCGTTGGGCGTTAAACAGCAACGGGCGAAACCAATGACACAGGCTGCAGGGCCAGCACTTTGATCAACTGATTGTTTTGATGACTCGGGGATTCTGAACAGCGGCAATCGAGTTGCCTGCACGGTGGCCCACGGCAGGTTTAGTCAGGCTTCTGACCCATTCCTATCTCCTTATCAGCTCTTACCGGCCGGCTTATGGTGCCAGCGCTCGACTAAGGTTAGACCCCAGTTGGGAAGTCAGCTAATAGGTGGAGTATTAGATCGTGATAGGCAGAGTCTTTTAAGGAGCCACGGGTAACCCCGCGTCTATTTGCAGTATAGACGCGGGAAAACCCTCACTTGCGCACGTTCTGGTACAGCATCAACCGTGAGGTTTCATGCATGGCGCGGGTCAGCTCCACCAAGCGTTTGAATTCTTCAGGGTTTTGCTGGGCGACGTTGTCCAGCGGGGTTTGTGAGGCCAGATCATGCAGGCTCGGCGAGCTGCCGTCGTGCTCCATCTGCACCATGTAGTGTTGAGTCACGCCGGCAATCAGCGGGAAGGTGCCTTCACGCAAGACCAACGGCACCACGCGCTCACCCTCCGGCGCTGGCTGCTGGATATCACGGCCCATGCCGCTGTTGCGGAACTCAAGGCCGGCCATGCCGGCCACGGTTGGCAGCAAGTCCACCAGGCCGACCGCTTCCTCGACCTTACGCGTCCCGAGCAAGCCGGGGGCGTGGATGAGCATCGGCACCGCGTTGCTTTCCAGGCCCAGTTGCTCGTAGGCCGGTGCCAGGAAAGGGATCTGGGCGATACGGGTGTTGTGGTCGCCGAACATCACAAAAATGGTGTTTTCGTACCAGCCACCGGCCTTGGCGATTTCCATCAGGCGGCCGATGTTGAAGTCCAGCAAGCGCACGGCGTTGTACTGCTCGACACTGCGTGAGCCAGCGGCCTGGACTTCTTCCAGGGTCGGGTGCTTGACCTCGAACCCGTCATTGGTCTTGGGAATCGTGAAGGGACGATGATTGCCGGCCGTTTGCACGTAGGCGAAGAACGGTTTGTCCTTGGGCAGCGCTTGCACGATCTGGTCGGTTTCCTTGAACAGGTCCAGATCCGAGATCCCCCAGACATCCACTACCGGGGATTTCCAGTCACGCTCTTCGAACAAGCGCACGCCATCGATGCTTTGCCGAATCAAGGCATTCATGTTGGCCCAACCGGAGTTGCCGCCGATGGTGTAGATCTTCTCGTAGCCGGTGAAGGCATTGATCAGCGTATTCTGCTTGGTGATCAGCGGATTACGCGTCGCGGTTTCCTGGCGAGTCACGTCAGGCACTCCGCTGATGCTGGCCCAGACGGTTTTTGCGGTCCCGGTTACCGGCACGTAGAAGTGTTCGAAGAACCAGCTCTGAGTGGCCAGGCGATCGATATTCGGCGTCGGGTTGATCGGGTTGCCATAGGCGCCGACGGCACTGGTACCCAGTGATTCGAGCATGATGAACATCACGTTCGGCGGTCGCGAACCCGGTACTTTGTAAGGTTGTGGCGCTTGATGGCGGACGAAGTTCAGGGCTTGCGGATCAGGCTGCTCGACGCCCAGATACTTGGCCATGACCGCGTAGTGTTCGCGCACCTGCGCTTCGTCATAGCGCGACTGGCCGACCTTGACCGTGTCGTAGAGGAAAATCACCGGGTTCAGGCCCAACGCCGCTACTTGGTTATTGCCCGAGAAAAACGCATCGCTCCAGCGCAGCGGGACCGGGTTCTCAAGGTTCATGTTTTCCACACGGCCCAAAATACCCAGCAGCACCAGCACCACCATCACCGCGCCACCCCATGTGGCGGAGAGCGGGTGAATGACTTGGCGCGGGCGGTCCAGCGTGATGCGTTCCAGACGCACCAGTGCCAGGGTCACCAGAGTGACGGTTGCCAGCCAGCCCAATGAAATCCAGATAACCGGGTAGGTCTGCCAGACCATGTCACGGGAGATTTGCGCATCTTCGATGAAGCGCAACACCGTGGCGTTGATCCGCACGCCCAGGTAGGCGTAATGGCCAAAATCGATGATGTAGATCAGCAGCAGCGCGCTGAGGATAGCCACCAGATAGACCCGGGCGAGGAGGCGAAGCAGACGGCTGCCGATCAGGTTCCAGCGAGGAATCCAGGCCAGCAACGCCAACGGCAGCATCACCAGGATGGCCAGGCGCAGGTCGAAACGAAAGCCGATGCCCAGGGTTTCCAGGACAGCTTTTTCGTCGCTCAGGGCGTTGGCGTCGAAACCGGAAAAGCCGAAAAAGAACACCACACGCAGCAGTGCAAACAGCACAAACGCGATCGCTGTTGCGCCCAGCCAGTAATGTAAACGTCTCGATTTCAGCCAACCCATCCGTGTTCCCCTGTAAAAAATAGCGTCAAATCTTAAACGGATCTGTTTGGCATGGGACTGCGCAGCGTGATCAGCCAGCGATACGTCCAGCGCATCGCCAGCGTCAGCAATGCCAGGCAGCAATACAGGCCCAGCAGCGGATCAATCAGGTAATCCCAATAGTTATGCGACGGTTTTATCCCGACGAGGAAGGCCAGGGTCGCGCTGGCCAGCATCACGACGGCCAAGCCGTTGCGCAGGTAAAACAGGCCCAGCGTCAGCAGTGCCACGAAAATCAACAGCGGACGCGGGCTGAAACCCAACCGGTAAGGGTCCAGGTCACTCAACCCCAGGGTTGCCGGGTACAGCACGAGGGCCATCGCGGCGAAGAGGATCAGCACGCTGGTTTGTCCGTGCTGCGCAGGCGGCAATATATCCAGCCGACGCAAACAGCCCCACACCATGAACACCAGTGAGGTGATCGCCAGGTCATCAATGTGGCTGCGCAAGTACGCGGCCAGCGTTAACCCGTCCAGCGGTATGAAACTGGCGGCCAACAGTGCGATCAGCAGCGCGATGCGCCAGACCTTATTCAGACCAAAAGACGGCAGCACCAGGAAGAGGATCATCGCGAAGCTGACGTGGGCTTGCCACAGACTAATCATTTGAGACGCTCGGACAGCCACGCATCGTTGAAGGTGACGTGTTTGATGAAGGTGTTGTTCCAGGAATAAACCAGGTGATACATGCCGTCGGGGCTGCGGATGAAGTAGGGGTATTCATACTCAAACTCACAGCCTTGGCTTTTGCAGACACGCTTGTCGAGGTTGTCGAGGAATTGCGCCTCCAGCGGTTCGCGAAGCTTGCCACTGGAACCACGGAATTCTCTGCCGATGATTTCCTTGTAGGCGAGGGGTGAAAACGGTGCGCCCTCTGGGTCCGGTGATTTGTCCAGATCGCGCAACGAGCGCCAATCGTCCATTTTCGCGTCGGTGCCATACAGGCTCAGCTTGAAGCGGCCCTCTTGCAGGTCGTTGAGCGCGACCAGCAACCCGTGTTCAGGCGTCGCGACTGCCGCCAGGGAGGAATTCGGATTGGAGGGGTCGAGCGGATAAGGTTCGCTCCAGGTTTGCCCGGCATCTTCAGTGCGGCTCGCCAAAACACGGTGGTGAGTGGAGCCCGCGTAGCGCAACAAGGCGATGCCTCGCTGGCCGTCCAGCGGAACGACCGCCGGTTGCAATGAGTTATTGCCGTGGCTGATGCGGTATTTGTCGATCACCTCACCGTCTGAGCTCAAGTACAGGTACTCGGCAAACTTGCCCAGGAATTCGTGGTAGACCGGCAAGCCGATGGAGCCATCGACATGAAACACCGGTGCCGAGCGGACCAGGGTGCTGATGTTCAAAAAGGGCGAAGTGATCAACTGGCGCGGCTCGGACCAATGCGCGCCGAAGTCGTCCGACACCATTACGTTGACCGCGCTACCGGCCCAGCCACCCATGGACACGGACACATAGAACAACCACAGGCGATTGTCCGGCGCCAGTGCAACCACCGGGTTGCCCAGTTTACGAATGTATTTGCGGGTGCCTTGCTGGGTCGAATCGCGGGTCGCCATGACCTGTTCCGCGCCCCATTCGCCGGTGCTCACGTTAAAACGGGCGGAGCGCACCTGCACGTCGGCGGCGCCTTCGCGCGTGCCGGCGAACCAGACCGCCATCAGGCTGCCGTCAGGCAAGGCGGTTACCGCCGAGGAATGCACGAAGTCCACCAACCCGGAGGAGGCGAAGCGGCTGGTGTAAATGGGTTTGGCCACCTTGTCAGCCACGGCCATCGCCGGGCTCATCAGGGCAAAGGACGCATGCTTGGGGGCAGGATGGGTGAACCATGCGCCCGCGAAGAGGCAAGCAAGGACAAGGTAAGCACTGAGGGCAGGAAGACCAGGTAAGGTGATGCGCATAATTAAAACAGAACATCTCATGGCCCGATTAAGCGGCGTAACGTAACACTCGTTAGTACAAGATCTAGCTTTATGAATGACTGTTTTGTAAGTAGATGTTTGTAGGGCGCTGACAGGTTGACGAACAAACGCTGATTGAGTCGCTGAAACTGCCGGATTAGACGGTGTTCACTTCGCTCCCACCGTACTCGTCGGCACTTCGCCGCTGGTCGAAGGTTTTACTGGTTCGCTCCCTCAAGTGCCGTCCTTCGTGGTGGTGAGTCGTGAGATAGACTGAACAGCGGGCATCCGACGGTGGGAGTGACACGAGTGGCGGGATTATGGATTCGCTGATCACGGCAGCGGCGCGGGCGCTGGCGGCGGGTGACCCGCTCGGTGCGCTGGACCTGGTCGCACTGCGCGACGATGCGCCAGCCCTCGCGCTTCGGGGCATCGCGATGGCGCAGCTCGGCGATCTGGTTCGAGCGAAGGCGCTGGTGCAGAAGGCCGCGCGGGCCTTTGGGCCGAAGGAGTCTTTGGCTCGGGCGCGGTGTGTGGTTGCCGAGGCCGAGATCGCGCTGGCGTCGCGGGATCTGGGTTGGCCGGTAAAGGCACTTGAGGCTGCGCGGGTGACGCTGGAGAACCACGGCGATCGGGTCAACGCCGCCCATGCACGGTATCTGCAGATCCGACGTTTGTTGCTGATCGGGCGGCTGGATGAGGCCGAATTGCTGCTTGCCGAACTCGACCCCGGGCCATTGCCGCCGGCACTGCGCGCCGCTCACGAACTGATCGTGGCAGGCATCGCGATGCGGCGACTGGAAACGCACAAGGCACGGTCGGCCCTCAGCAGAGCCGAACACGCCGCCCATGACGCCGGCATTCCTGCGCTGACGGCAGAGGTCGAAAACGCAACTCTGGTCCTGAACACGCCCGCTGCACGGTTGATTGCCGGCGGCGAGGAAAAGCCCTTGTTGCTGGAGGAGGTTGAAGCATTGCTTGCGTCAACCTCGCTGGTGGTGGACGCGTGCCGTTACGCCGTGCGTGGCGCCGGGATGACGGTGTCCCTCGCCACGCGCCCGGTCCTGTTCACCCTCGCGCGTGCGCTGGCCGAAGCCTGGCCCGCCGATGTACCGAGGGAAGTGCTGATCAGCCGAGCCTTCCGTTTGAAGCACGCCGATGAGTCCCTTCGTGCCCGGTTGCGCGTCGAAGTCGGGCGTCTGCGTGCAGCGCTCAAACCCTTGGCCGGCGTGAACGCAACGTCGCGCGGTTTTGCACTGGTGCCGCTGATTGCCGGCGACGTTGTGCTGTTGGCTCGCCCGGTCGAAGAGAAGCACGCGGCGGTGTTCGCCTTCCTCGCCGACGGTGAATCGTGGGCGAGTTCGGCCTTGGCGCTGGCCCTTGGCGCCAGTCAGCGGACGGTGCAACGGGTGCTCGACGAACTGGCCTCCACTGGCAAGGTGCAGTCGTTCGGTCGTGGCCGGGCGCGACGCTGGATGACCCCGCCGGTGCCGGGTTTCGCGACGACCTTGTTACTCCCGGCGCCACTGCCCAGTGATTAGGATCACTGCACACACCCCGTGACGAGGAAACCAACATGAAAAGTTCAGCTGCAGAAATCCTCCGTGAATATGGCCCGTTTGCCGGCGTCGACAAAATCCATGGCGTCACCTACGACGGCCAGCATGTCTGGTTTGCGACCGGCGACAAACTCAATGCCCTCGACCCTGCAAGCGGCAAGACGCTGCGCTCGATCGATGTCGCCGCCCATGCCGGCACCGCCTTCGATGGCCGGCACCTGTTTCAGATCGCCGAGGACCGCATCCAGAAAATCGACCCGCAGACTGGCCGTGTACTCGCCACCATCCCGGCGCCCGGTGGCAGTGACTCGGGGCTGACGTGGGCGGAAGGAACGTTGTGGGTCGGTGAATATCAGGAGCGCAAGATTCATCAGATCGATCCCGAGACCGGGAAGATTCTGCGCACCCTCGAATCGAACCGCTTTGTCACCGGGGTGACCTGGGTCGAAGGACAGTTGTGGCACGGCACGTGGGAAGGCGAGGAGAGCGAGTTGCGGCACATCGATTCGAACACCGGCAAAGTGCTGGAAAGCGTGAAGATGCCGGCCGGCGTCGGCGTCTCAGGCCTTGAATCCGACGGCGCCGATCAATTCTTCTGCGGCGGCGGCACCAGCGCAAAAGTCAGAGCAGTACGCCGGCCCAAATAACACTCAAGGCAATCGTGTAGGGTTCGCGTTGTGGTTTGACTGAGCCACTCAAGGCGCGCCAAACAACATCGTCCAGTAAACCCCCTCATCACTGCGCGAATCCGCGGCATACGCCGCACCCATCTGGGTAAACATCGGGTTCATCAGGTTCGCGCAATGCCCAGGGCTGGCCAGCCAACCCGACATTGCCTTGCTCGGTGAGCCCTGGCCGGCCGCGATGTTCTCGCCAATCTGCCGACCACGAAAACCCGCCGCCCGCGCCCGATCCGCCGGGCTATCGCCGTCCGGGTCCTGGTGGGCGAAGTAGTTGCCGTACGCCATGGCCTTGCTGTGTCCTTGCGCCGCAGCGCCGAGGGCGGCGTTCCAGGCCAATGGCCGTGCGGCGGCGAAACGCTGACGACCGCACAAACGCGGTTTCGCACGCGCCACATTGACCTGCGCCAGCAAGGCCTTGCTGACGGCACGAGTATCGCCGACCTGACCGTCGAGCACCGGCCGCGCCAGCACCACCTGCCATTCACTCCGCGCGCGACTCACGCCAATGTCGGCGAACTGGGTATCGAGCAACGCCTCGCAGTAATCGCTCTGGAGCCTGTCGAAGGCCTCGTCGGCATCTTGCGCACCGACCACCCGCAGGGTGCGCACCGTCACCGCTTGATAGCCGGATGCTTTCAGGCGGTCGCGCAAACCGCCGCTGTAGCCGATCGGCAACGCCAGGTTCGACTTCAGCGCCAGCGGCGTCAATGCTCGACCTGCCCGCCCGGAACAATGAGAGGGATGGGCACGGTAGTCATTGATGGCTTCCACCAGTTGGCGTTCTGCACCGGCATGGGCGGGGCTGGCGAACAGCGAAATCAGGGGAGTCAGGCACAGCGAAGCAACGCGAAACGAGCGGACGAAGTGGCGCATGGGGTGGACGGCTCTGATGGAGTGACACGTTGAAGGTGGAAGTGGAGCCGAACGAAGCGCGTTTTTTTCGGCTGTCGATAGCTTCGCGGCGGGTCTAAGACTGGTGTTTCGAGACTTGGTTCATGAGGTGAAAGCCAAATTGCGCAAGGGCGCCGAAGCGCTGGGGAGGTGTCGTATCATGGGCTTTTTTCACCACAGACAAGGATCCTCCCATGGGCTTGAGCAAGCGCGATCAGGCGCACATCGAACGTCGCCTGGTTGCCACCCTGACCGAGGCGTGTGAGACGGCCAAAGCGCAAATCGTCGGGTTTGCCTGGTTGACCCACGAGGTCGATTACGCCGAATTTCCCGCCAGCCTGAGGATCGTCTGGGTATTCGACACCGAGGCGCAAAAAGACCAGGCACTGGCCGCCGGGCAGGGCGAGCGCATGGTCGAATTGACCGCCATTGCGTTAGGCGAAGCGGATGTGTTGGTCAGCCCGGTTGCGGCCCATGTGCAATTCGATTCTGAAGAACAATGCCAGCGCGCCAACGCCGGGAACTGGCAGCAACGTCTGGCGCGCAAGCGTTCGACACGGGGCTAGCGTTGTTTATTTCGAAAACTTCCGCGCACCCGCCACGCACAGGATCACCGCAACGGTGACGCCGAGCATGCCGATACTGACTTGCTCGTGCAGCAGCGTGGCGGCCAGCGCCAGTCCGAAGAACGGCTGTAGAAGCTGAAGCTGGCCGACCGCGGCAATCCCTCCTTGGGCCAGTCCGCGGTACCAGAAGACGAAACCCACCAACATACTGAAGACCGATACGTAAGCCAGGCTGATCCACGCGGGTGTGCTGATGCCCGAGAACGAAGGCGGTGTCAGGAACCCGGTCAGCGGGATCATCACCGGCAGTGACAGCACCAGCGCCCAGGAGATCACCTGCCAGCCGCCGAGCGTCCTTGAAAGCTTCGCCCCTTCGGCGTAGCCCAGGCCGCAGGCGAGGATCGCCAGCAACATCAGAATGTCTCCGGCAGGGTTGGCGGTCAGGCCCTGGGAGAGCGCAAACCCGACCACCAGCGCGCTGCCCAGGATCGAGAAGAACCAGAAAACCGGACGGGGGCGCTCGCCACCGCGCAAGACACCGAGCGCCGCAGTGGCGAGTGGCAGCAGGCCGACGAAGACGATGGAATGCGCCGACGACACGTACTGCAGCGCCAGCGCCGTCAGCAGCGGGAACCCCACGACAACGCCCAACGCGACGATGGCCAACGACACAAGCTGATGCCGGGCAGGGCGCTTTTCTTTAAAGAGCAGCAGCATGCACAGCGCCAGCAGTCCGGCGATGGTCGCTCGGGCAACCGTCAGGAAAACCGGGTCGAATTCCAGTACCGCCAGCCGAGTTGCCGGCAGCGAGCCGCTGAAAATGAGCACGCCGATGAACCCGTTGAGCCATCCGCTTGCGGTTCGTTCGGTCGTTGGGTTGTGCAGCTCAGAGGTCCGTTCCATTTGGGTCACACTCAAGAATGTTTGCGTGAACCCCATCGTATGATCGAAGATCAGCACAATCAAAAAATTGTCATGGATACATCCCGACATGCCTCGTTCCCGCTACAAGTCATTGGTGGATGCGTTTGCAGCAGACATCCGCTCAGGGCGATTGCTGCCCGGCACGCGCTTGCCCACGCACCGACAGCTCGCCACCACTGAAGGCCTGGCGTTGGTGACGGCAAGCCGGGTTTATGCAGAGCTCGAAGCCATGGGCCTGGTCAGTGGCGAGACCGGGCGCGGCACCTTCGTCAGGGAGACGTCGCTACCGCCCGGCCAGGGCATCGACCAGAAAGTCGTCGCCACCGGCATGATCGATCTCAACTTCAACTACCCATCGTTGCCCGGCCAGGCAGAACTGTTGCGCACGGCGCTGCGCCAACTGGCCTTGGCCGGCGATCTGGAATCCCTGCTGCGTTACCAGCCACACGCCGGGCGCCCGCATGAACGCGCTTCAGTGGCGCGTCATTTGCGCGCCCGAGGGCTGACGGTGGATGCCGAGCAAGTGTTGATGGTCAGTGGCGCTCAACACGGACTGGCCGTAACCCTGATGGCACTGCTGCAACCCGGTGATGTGATCGCTGCCGATGCGCTGACCTATTCAGGTTTCAAGGTATTGGCCGAATCGCTGCACCTTGAGATCGTGCCCATTCCCGTCACCGTTGATGGCCCGGATCTGCAGGCCCTGGACAACCTGTGCCGCGGTCGGCGCGTGCGGGCCGTGTACACGATGCCGACGCTGCACAATCCGCTGGGATGGGTGATGAGTGCCGATCAGCGTGAGCACCTGGTAACGATTGCGCGCCAGCATGAATTGCTGATCATCGAAGACGCCGCTTACGCCTTCCTGGTCGAGAATCCCCCAGCGCCATTAGCGCAACGAGCCCCCGAGCGGACGGTGTACGTGTCAGGGCTGTCCAAAAGCGTGGCCACCGGATTACGCGTTGGCTTTGTTGCCGCGCCTCACGAAAAAGTGCCCGCGTTGGAGCGAATCATCAGGGCGACGACCTGGAATACTCCCGGCGTGATGACAGCGCTGGCGTGCGCGTGGCTCGACGATGGCACCGTCATGCAGCTTGAGGATGAAAAACGCCGCGACGCCCAGGCCCGGCAAACCATGGCTGCCGAGGTGCTGGCGGGACTGGAGTGCGTGAGTCATCCTTCGTCGTATTTTCTTTGGCTACCGTTGTCTGAAGACGCCAGGGCTGATCAGGTCGCCGCGGCGTTGATGCGTGAACATGTGGCGGTTTCAACGGCGGAGCCATTTGCGATTTCTGCGCATGTGCCGCACGCCATTCGGTTGGCGCTGGGCTCTGCAGAAATGGGCCCGTTGCGGGAGGCGCTGGAAAAGGTCAAGTGGGTGATTGGCGCCTATTCATAGGCGCTACTCACTGCAAGCCTCATTGACGGCCTTCTCGGCACGTTCGATTTCCTGCTTGGTGTCAGTGGTTATTCGCTGTTTTTTCAGTTTCTGCTCGAGGAATTGCTGACTGCCCTGGGTTTTCAGTTCTGCGTTGGTGGCGGCGTCCTGCACTTCCAATTCGGCCGCGTGGGCGTCGATGACCGCTTCAACCTCGGCATCATTAGTGGCGCTGTCCAGGGCGCTGACCAATTTGCCGACGTCCGCTTTCTCGGCCTCGGCGTAAGCCTCGACAGACAGCCCGGCCGCCATCGCCCGGGTTCGAATTTCCAGCGCTTGCATATGCTCCTGCGCTGCCTTGCACACCGCCTGCTGGCGTTCGCTCTCGCCCGCTTTCCATTCCATAAATTCGCGCGTCGTCACACCAATCACCGCCAGGATGATGGCGGCCCCAATTAATCGGCCTCTCACATTTCACAACCTCAACAGTCAAGGGAACAGGGTTTCGTGATGATCGCCCGGGTCCCTCCAAGCATTAAAAGCGTAGCAGGGCGAGCGGTGCTAATTAGCAATTTTTGTCGTTTCGTGACCTGCGTCATTCCGCCCCTCACACTCCCCATCCCTCCCTGACCGCCGTCCGAATCCCCTCCAGCAACATCGCAAACGCCGGGTTGTCGTTGTTCTCGCGCCAGATCAAATGCAGCTCGCTCTGCACGCCTTCCCCCAGATCGATGTCCCGAAACACCACGTTCTTGAACACCACGCTACTGGCGCAACGCGGCACCAGCGCCAGGCCCATTCCGGCGTTGACCAGCGCCAGGATAGTCAGTGAAGAACCGAGCCATTGCACGTATTCCGGGGCCACGCGGGCGGAGCGCAGCATGCCGGTCAGCAGTTCGTTGAACGGCGGGTAGGCGGCGTGGGAGTACATCAGGAACGGTTGCGCATCGAGGTCTTTGACGGACACGGTGTCGGCACTGGCCAGCCGATGATTGCTCGGCACAGCGAGGACGAAGGGCTCGCGCACCAGGCATTCGGTGGCGTAACCCGGTTCGAGCAAGGGCGCGCGGACGATGCCGAGATCGATACGCCGGGCGCGCAGGGCTTCGTGCTGCTGGTAAGTGTTCATCTCCGACAGGTCGATTTTGACATGGGGCTGTTTAAGCCGCGCTTCGGCGATGACTTTGGGCAGGAATTCGTACACCGCGCTGCCGACAAAGCTGATGTTGACCGAACCGATGTCGCCTTCGGCAAAACGTCGGGCCGTGACGGCGGCTTGTTGGGCGCGCTCCAGCAGGTTCTGCGCTTCGATGAAAAAGGCCCGGCCAGCGGCGGTGAGGGCGACGCTGCGGGTGGTGCGGGTGAACAGTTCGACCCCCAGGTGGTGCTCCAGCAGTTGAATCTGCCGGCTGAGCGGCGGTTGCGTCATGTTCAGCCGTTCGGCGGCACGCCGGAAATTGAGTTCGGTGGCCACCGTGGTGAAGCAGCGCAGTTGAGTCAGCTCGAACATTGATCTAATCCAGGTATCAATCGAATGCCAAGTTAGATTAGACGGGATCAATTGCCGCGTCCATGATCGCCTCGTCCCTAAAAAAACAATGAGCGGGAGATGCCTCTTGAATACCCTCCAGAATCCGCCGGACCCGACGGTGCTTGCCCGCGCGGCGGCCAAGGTCAAGCGTCATGTGCTGCCGCTGTTCGTGGTGATGTTCATCGTCAACTACATCGACCGGGTCAACATCGGCTTCGTCCGTAGCCACATGGAAACCGACCTGGGCATCGGCGCTGCAGCCTATGGCCTGGGCGCGGGGCTGTTCTTCATCGGTTACGCGATTTTCGAAGTGCCCTCCAACATGCTGCTGCAACGCTACGGCGCCCGCGCCTGGCTGACGCGCATCATGTTCACCTGGGGCGCAGCCGCCATGGCCATGGCCTTCGTGCGTGGTGAAACCAGCTTCTATGTGCTGCGTTTCATTCTCGGCGCGGCCGAGGCGGGCTTTTTCCCTGGCATCATCTACTACTTCACCCAATGGCTGCCGTCGACCGAACGGGGCAAGGCCATGGCGATCTTCCTCAGCGGTTCGGCGATTGCCTCGGTGATTTCCGGCCCGGTGTCCGGTGCGTTGCTGAACGTCAGCGGTTTCAGTTTGCATGGCTGGCAGTGGATGTTCCTGATCGAAGGCTTTGCTTCCATCGTGCTGTGCGGGTTTGTCTGGTTCTGGCTGCAATCCCATCCGCGTGAAGCGAAATGGCTGAGCGCCGAAGAGAAGGACGCACTGACCAGCGCCATCGCGCTGGAACAGCAGGCCCGCGAAGCCGCGCAGACGGTCAAGCCGTCGATGTTCAAGTTGCTGGCCGACAAACAGATCGCGCTGTTCTGCTTCATCTATTTCTCCATCGCCCTGACCATTTATGGCGCCACGTTCTGGCTGCCGAGCATGATCAAGAAAATGGGCAACCTCGGCGACTTCCAGGTTGGTTTGTTCAACTCGATTCCATGGCTGATTTCCATCGTCGCGATGTATGGCTTCGCCGCCATGGCCAGCAAATGGAAACACCAGCAGGCGTGGGTGGCCTTGACGCTGGTGATCGCCGCGTTCGGCATGTTCATGTCCACCACTGGCGGGCCGGTCTTCGCCTTCGTCGCCATCTGTTTTGCGGCTATTGGTTTCAAGGCGGCTTCGGCATTGTTCTGGCCAATTCCGCAAGGCTACCTGGACGCGCGCATCGCGGCGGCGGTGATCGCCCTGATCAACTCCATCGGCAACCTCGGCGGTTTCGTTGCGCCGACCGCGTTCGGTTTTCTCGAGCAGAAAACCGGTTCTATTGAAGGCGGGCTTTACGGCTTGGCCGCCACATCACTGGTCGCGGCCGTGGTGATCTTTTTCGCGCGCACGGCACCCCGTGGCGACGCAGCGGCAACAACCACCCTCAATCATCAAGCCTTGAGTTCAGGTTCAAAGGGAGCAGCCTCTTGAAAATCAAACGTGTCACCGTCACCCCCATCGCTTTCCGTGATCCGCCGCTGCTCAACGCCAGCGGTATCCACGAACCTTTCGCGCTGCGCTCGATCATCGAGGTCGAGAGCGACAATGGCTACATTGGCCTGGGCGAAAGCTACGGCGACGCCCCGGCGCTGGCGATCCAGATGCAACTGCAAGATCAACTGATCGGCCTTGACCCGTTCAATCTCAATCAACTGCGTGCAATCGTCCAGGCCACGGTGGCGGCGAACAAACCGACGAGCGTTGCGGGTGCTGAACTGGCGCCGGGCTCCCATGCCAGCAAAGCGGTGAGCAACGCCTATTCGGCATTCGAAGTGGCGTTCCTCGATTTGCAGGCGCACTCGCTGAATGTGCCGCTGGTGGACTTGCTGGGCGGAGCGATCCGCGACGAGATTCCGTTCAGCGCCTATCTGTTTTTCAAGTACGCCCAGCATGTCGACTCACCCTACAAGCCGGACAGCTGGGGCGAAGCGCTGAACGAAGAGCAGATCGTCGCCCAGGCCCGGCGCATGATCGAGACCTATGGTTTCAAGAGCATCAAGCTCAAGGCGGGTGCGCTGGAGCCGGAGCATGAGGTGGCGTGCATCAAGGCGCTGAAAAAGGCGTTTCCGGGTTATCCGCTACGGATCGATCCGAACGCCAACTGGTCGCTGGACACCTCGATTCGCATGGCCGAACTGCTGGGCGACGACCTGCAATATTATGAAGATCCGACGCCGGGCCTGGAGGGCATGTCCGAGCTGCACAAACGCACCGGCCTGCCGCTGGCGACCAACATGGTCGTCACCGATTTCGATGAATTCCGCCGCAGCGTGGCGTTGAACAGCGTGCAGATCGTCCTTGCCGACCACCACTATTGGGGCGGCCTGCGTGATACCCAGGCGCTGGCGAAAATGTGCCAGACCTTTGGCCTGGGCGTGTCCATGCATTCCAACTCGCACCTGGGCATCAGCCTGATGGCCATGGCGCATGTCGCGGCCTCGGTGCCTAACCTTGATTACGCCTGCGATACGCATTACCCGTGGCAGGAACCGGACGAAGAGGTGATCAAGGGCGGCAAGCTGCCGATTGTCGATGGCTGCGTGAAGATCTCCCGTGCGCCGGGCCTGGGGCTGGAGCTGGACCACGATCAATTGGGTAAGCTGCATGACCAGTACCTGACTTGCGGTATCCGCCAGCGCGATGACGTGAAGCAGATGCAGCGTTACAAGCCGGAATGGAAAACCATCAAGCCGCGTTTTTGATCGCTGACAGCGATGGGTCTGATGGAGCGCCCGCGTGCTCCATCAGACCAGGCTTTTTCCCACCCCATCACAAACCATCACCGATCAGCTTCAGGTACTCAGGGCTGTCGCCGATGGAGTTGTGCCCGACACCCGGTATGACCTTCAGCGCCGCCACGCCGCTGGCGAACTGCGTGTAGAGCCGATCCGTACTTGAACGCGGTATCACTTCGTCGTTCTGCGCCGCGATCAACAGCGTGGGCACGGCGATGTGAGGTGCGTATTTCCAGGATTCAAACTTGTCCCGCAGCAGCCACTTCACCGGGAACATCGGGTATTGCCGTGTCGCCAGTTCTTCGAGGCTGTTATAGGGCGTGATCAGGACCAGACGCGCCGCCGGGCGGAGGCTGGCGAGACGGACGGCGACGCCCGAGCCCAGGCTGCGACCGACCACCGCAATGCGCGGGTGTGTGGCGTAGACCAGGTCAAACAAGGTCATGGCATCGCGGGCAATCGCCTCCTCGGAGGGCGACCCGGAACTGCCGCCGTAGCCTCGGTAGTGAAGCAGGTAGAGGGCATGATCCGGGAACGCCTGTGAAAACTCGGGCAAGCTCCGGGAAACGTCCTCGGCATTGCCGCCGAAATAGATCAACGCTTTGGGCCCGTCATGCGCTCGAACAGTCACCCGCACCTGCGCATCGTCCACCGACAGCGTCAGCAGCGCTTCGGAGGTACCGATGGCACGCGGTTGCGGGAAGTAGATGAGCGCGCGTTGAAACACCAGCAGCGCAGCGCACAGCGCCAGATACACCACCGTAAGGATAACGACGATAGACACCAGGGTTCGTGACATTCGGCTAACTTTAGTGGGCGGCATTGACTGCTCTGGCCGGAAGACTGCAAGCGTTTGATCGCTGTCAGAGTGTAGTAGGTCGGTCGCAAGGCGGTACCGACCATGGCAATGCAGAGCACCAGGGATTAATGATGCGGGTACGCTTGCGGGCGTTTCATCTCGCCTTACGCGAAACGAATCCGGTGCCGGCCGGATGTTTTACCCGCGGGTTTGACCACCTACCCGAAGTTTGGTGAAAAACCTGTCCTGTATCTCTTTGCTTTCAATGATGGGGAAGGGCAGGTGTGCTGGCTTGTGTGGTGTGGATACAGTGACATCCTGACCTTGTGAGGCCTCAAGCCTGACGTCGAAAATGCCCTGTTGGGCGAGATGGCTTTTAATAGAGGAAAACTGTTCCTGGCGGTGTCTGGCTCCTTGATCCTGGATGTGCTGCCAGGTGTGTGTTCTTGTTTCTTTATTTTCGCGATATGCACTTTGGGTATTAATTTCTTTAAGTAACATGCTTGCCTCGGAATCAACCGATCTGGCTTTTTGTGCATCCATGAATATCAGGGCGTTTTTCATGTCGAGCCGATTGTCTGGACTCATGCCAATCGTGTCCTGATTGTGGATGTCGACCGGTCCGTAAATATTCATTTTAGTGACAGCTTCGAGCTTCTGCACCTCGGCGGAAAAGTCGTTAATGATGTTGTCTTGGTGTCGGATTTTCCCCAGTGGAGAATTCCCCTCTCCTCCTGCTATGAATTTATCAGGAAACAGAACTGAAAGATTTTGCCCGCCGATCCCTAATAATATGGCTTTGGTGTCGGGGTTTTCCTGAAGCAAATTCTTGGCAAATACTTCGAGAGTTTGCAGCAGTACTTTGCTTTTCACATCATCCTGCTTGATCGCTAGTGTACCCAGGAGGATATTTCCTTCGGTGTCTTTCCAGGCATTCATGTGGCCGACATAGTCTCCGGAACGCATGATTTTGCAAGATACACCATCTGATGACAGATATTCTGCCAACGGATAATTCCCTCCAAAACCGCCTATGAAATCACAATGTTGAGTTTTGCAGCTCAACAGGAAAGGTAAACCGGTTTTGTACTCTTCGGTTGTTAACGATTCAATTTTCATGTCGTGAAAACTTGAAGAAGGGACTGAAAAGTTAACGCTTTTGTCACTGAGTTTGTCACTCAGTATGTTGGTAAGTGTCTGTGTTTTTACAGGATCGATTGTATAAGTGATGTCGGTTTTTAGATCTTTAAACTTATATTCTCCTCTCGCCAATTTGTCGTGATCGTAATAGGCAGTGTTCACATGGCTGGCGTGAGTTTCATGAGTGGCTGGGGTCAGTTCGGTGCTGAATAGCTGCTTTTGTTCTTTTGGTGTTACGTCGATGTTGTTGTTGCGTAGGGTTTCTACGAGGAGTCTGATGTTTGAAATCGATTCTTCGCCGTGGACGGCTGTTAGTTGAAGTTCCGAGCGCGGCTGGATTGGGGAACACCGGGCGGTATCAATGGGGTACATGAGGTTTCTCTGAATAATGATGCTGGACCACTGGATGAAAGTAAGTGCGGGTTTTTCGGCCGCATTACGGTTAATAACGAGCTTTTTTAGCGCCCACTCTGCATCGTTATCGACCAGAAAAAAAACGGCTTCCAAAAAGCGCTCAAGGTGATTCCAGTGGCAGACCACATCATCGATATTTCGGCGCCGCACAACCACTGCGCCAGGTACAACGCTGAACCTATAACGACGCGCGCGACATTCGACTAACGTTAATGCGCGGCACCGATCATGGCTACGCGGAGGAGGGCGCCCATGCCCATCGTGCTCAAATGGCTCGACGTTCAGCCCTGCGAAAGAGCGGCGGTGATGCTGGGGTTCGCGTTCCATTTCTGCGTGCTGGCCAGTTATTACCTGGTGCGACCGCTGCGCGACGCCTTGGGCCTGGAGGGCGGAGCCGACAAATTGCAGTGGCTGTTCACGGCCACGTTCGTGGTGATGCTGCTGATGGTACCGGTGTTCGGTGCGCTGGTGTCGCGACTGCCGGCCACGCGTTTTGTGCCGATGATCTATCGCTTGATTGCCTTGTCGATGCTGGTGTTTGGCGTGCTGATCGCCAATCACGTTGCGCCGGTGACGGTCGGTCGGGTGTTTTTCGTCTGGATCAGCATCTACAACTTGTTCATCGTTTCGATTTTCTGGAGCGTGCTGGTGGACCGGTTTTCCAGCGAACAAGGACGGCGGCTGTTCGGTTTTGTCGCGGCGGGAGGCACGCTGGGCACGTTCATCGGGCCGTTGCTGGCCGCGACCATGGCCACGCGTTTGGGCCCGGTGGCATTGACCGTCGCGGCGGCGGTGCTGCTGGAAATCGCGGTGCGCTGTTATCGGGCGCTGCTGTCGCGTACCGAATCGCAGTCCGGCGATCGGTTGCTGGACGAACGGCGCATGGGCGGCAGCATGTTGGCCGGGGTCACGCTGATCCTGCGTTCGCGTTACCTGCTGGGGCTGGTGCTGTTCATGTTGTTGCACACCAGCGCCGCGACCTTGTTGTATTTCGAACAGGGGCGAATTGTGGCGGGTAGCTATGCTGATGTTGTCAGCCGGACGCAGTTTTTTGCGGTCGTCGATTTGATTGTGTCGGCACTGACCTTGATCTTTCAGCTGGTGTTGACCGCGCCGTTGATCCGGCTGGTGGGGGTTGGCGGGGCACTGGCGGCCTTGCCGTTAGCGACGGTCGTGGCGTTTGCCGCCATGGCCCTGGCGCCTGTACCGGCCACCGTCGCCCTGGCACAAGGGCTGCGCCGCGCGGTCGAGTTCGCCATCGTGCGGCCGGCGCGGGAAGTGTTGTGGACGGTGGTCAGCCGCGAGGAAAAGTACAAGGCCAAGAATGTGATCGAAACCTTGGTCTATCGCGGCGGAGATGCCGCCAGTGGCTGGCTGTCCGCCGGTTTGACGGCGCTCGGCGCAGGTTTTGGCCTGGTGGCGCTGGTGATCGTGCCGTTTGCCGGGGGCTGGAGCTGGTTATGCCTGTGGCTGGCCAGGCGTCAGGTGCAAAAAGCCAGCAGCCAAGAAGTGGAAGGACAAGACCATGAGCCACACTGATGGATACACGCGTCGAAAAATACTCACGCTGGCTGCCGGTGCTTCGGCGGTTTTCACCTTCGAGTCGGCTTTTGCAGCATTCACGCCATCGACGGAAACAGGAGGCAAGAACATGCTGACCCGAGCCATTCCTTCCAGCGCCGAGCCGTTGCCCATCGTCGGCTTGGGCACCTATCGCGGCTTTGATGTCGGGCCCGCCGATCCAGCGTACAAGCCGCTGCCGGCTGTGCTCAGTGCACTGTTCGAGAAGGGTGGGACGTTGATCGACAGCTCGCCCATGTACGGTCGCGCCGAGCAGACCACCGGTGAACTATTGTCGATCCATCAGCCGCGCTCGCCCGCGTTTCTGGCCACCAAGGTGTGGACCCGTGGCCGCGACGAAGGCATCGCGCAAATGGAGCAGTCGTTCAAATTGCTGCAAACCGACCGTATCGATCTGATGCAGATTCACAACCTGCTGGACTGGAAAACCCATCTGCCGACCTTGCGCAAATGGAAGGAAGAAGGGCGCATTCGCTACATCGGCATCACCCATTACACGGCGTCGGCGTATGACGAAGTGGAGGCGGTGCTCAAGGCCGAACCGCTGGATTTCTTGCAGATCAACTATGCGCTGGACGACCGTGGCGTCGAGAAGCGAATTCTGCCGCTGTGTCGCGAGCGCGGCGTGGCAGTGATCTGCAATCGCCCCTTTGGCGGCGGTGAGTTGCTCGCCCGATTGAAGGGCAAACCGCTGCCCAAATGGGCTTCAGACGTGAATGTGAAAAGCTGGCCGCAACTGGCGCTGAAGTTTTTGCTGACGCATTCGGCGGTGACCTGCGTCATCCCCGGCACCGGCAACCCGCGCTACATGGCGGAAAACGCAGGTGCCGGTTTTGGTCCGATGCTGACAGGGGCGCAACGTGAACAGTTGATAGATTTGGTTGGATGAGCCGGCAGTTGAGTGTCTCAACGGTATGCCGAATTCGTCATCCACCCGGCCTAAAGCGATCAAGCCGCAGCCCTTGGAATAGGCCAGTCTGGACGGTCTGTCCAAGGAGCTGATTATGATCCGACTGTCCCTGGCCGAAGCTCGCGAGCTGGCCGAATCGATCCTGCTGCACAACGGTTTCAACGCGGCCCACGCTCAAGCGGTGGCCGCCACGGTGATTGCCGGCGAGCGCGACGGCTGCGCCTCCCATGGGTTGTACCGGATTCTGGGTTGTGTGAATTCGCTCAGGGCCGGCAAAGTGGCGCCCGATGCTGCGCCGCGGGTGATCGACCAGGCGCCTTCGATCGTGCGGGTCGATGCGGCGGGTGGTTTCTCGCAATTGGCGTTCCAGGCGGGGCTGCCATTGCTTGAGGAGAAAACCCGGGCAAACGGCATTGCGGCGTTGGCGATCAATCGCTGCGTGCATTTTTCCGCGTTGTGGGTCGAGATCGAGCAGCTCACTGCGGCCGGTCTGGTGGCGCTGGCCTGTAACCCCAGCCACGCCTGGGTCGCGCCGGCGGGTGGGCGTCTGCCGGTGTTTGGCACCAACCCCATCGCGTTCGGCTGGCCGCGTCCGGGTAAGGATCCGTTTGTGTTCGACTTCGCCACCAGCGCAATTGCCCGTGGCGAGATCGAGTTGCATCGGCGCGCCGGCAAAGCGATCCCCGAGGGTTGGGGCGTTGACGCCGAGGGCCAGCCGAGTACCGATGCGAACGTGGTGCTCGATGCCGGCGCGATGCTCACGTTTGGCGGGCACAAAGGCTCGGCGCTGGCGGCGATGGTGGAGCTGATCGCCGGGCCGTTGATCGGTGACCTGACCAGTGCCGAGTCGTTGGCTTATGACGCCGGCAGCAAGTCGTCGCCGTACCATGGCGAGCTGATCATCGCCCTCGATCCGCGACGTTTTCTCGGCGAGGCCACCGAGCAACACCTGGCCCGTGCCGAAGTGTTGTTCGAGAGCATTCAAGGGCAGGGCGCACGCTTGCCGTCGCAACGACGTTATGCGGCGCGGGGGCTCAGCCTGGTGGAAGGCGTGCAGATTCCCGAGGCGTTGTACAACGATCTGAAGGCGCTGCTGGCCTGAGAAACGCAACCGATCAAATGTGGGAGCGGGTTTGCTCGCTCCCACATTTGATCTTCGCTGTATTGAGACTCGCCCTTCTACAGTGGATTGCGATGGCTGTTGCCATCGACCAGACGAGCGATGCCCAGTGGGTTTGCGTTTTTCAGCGCATCGGGCAGCAGCGCATCCGGGCAGTTCTGGTAGTACACCGGGCGCAGGAATCGGTCGATGGCGAGGCTGCCGACCGAGGTGCCACGGGCATCGGAAGTCGCCGGATAGGGCCCGCCATGCACCATCGCATCGCAGACTTCGACACCGGCAATCACTCAGAGACCGACGTCTGGCAGTTCCGGACGATTGGCCAAAGCCTTGGCCATGATCTGCTCGACGAACACCCGATCGGCTTCCGGCAGCGCCAGGCGTGGTGGACGGGTCAGGGCGCTGCCGCGACCGGCGATGGCTTCGCACAGCTTGATGCACTGCACCAGGTCGGCACGCGCATCGAGGTGCAAGATCGGCATCAGCCATTCGTAGATCGGCATGGCCTCGGCGAAGCGGCCGGCCTTGGCCAGGCGGAAGATGGTTTCGCCTTCTTTCGGGAACACGTTGGACATGCCCGAGACCCAGCCTTCGGCGCCCACTGCGATGCTTTCCAGCACCACGTCATCGAGGCCGGCGAACAGCACGAAACGATCACCGACTTCATTGCGCACGTCGATGAAACGGCGGGTGTCGCCGGAGGAGTCCTTGAAGCACACCACGTTGTCGCAGTCGGCGAGGGAAATCAGGATGTCCGGCGTGACGTCGTTTTTGTAGATCGGCGGGTTGTTGTAAACCATCAGCGGTACGTCAGCGTTTTTCGCCACGTAGCGGTAGTGCTCGGCGGTCTCGAACGGCTTGGAACCGTAGACCAGCGCCGGCATCAGCATGACGCCGTCGACGCCGACCCGGCGCACCGCGTTGGCCACTTTGGCCGCTTGAAGGCTGGTGAATTCAGCCACGCCGCAAATCACCGGCACACGGCCGCGCGAGGCATCGACCGCGACTTCGGTCACGGCGATTTTTTCTTCGGCGCTCAGCGAGGTGTTTTCCCCCACCGAACCGCACACCACCAGGCCCGATACGCCGTCACGGATCACGTTGGAAATCACCTGGTGGGTTTTTTCCAGGTTGATCGAGAAGTCGTCGTTGAATTGAGTGGTCACCGCGGGGAAGACGCCACTCCAGTTAATGCGCTTGCTCATTGTTACCTCCGGTTCATTAATTGTATTTCGTATACGATATTGCAAGTGCCAACACTCAGCCAGTGCTTTTTTCAGGTTTTAAGGGGTTTTTTTAGCCGTTTGTCAGTGCGATTAATGATGCGGGTTTCAGGCGCCAGGCCAGGTATCTGACAGGCGATAGCCTTGCGGCCAGGGATCGCTCGGATCGAGCAGCAATTGGTGGGTGCCGGTGATCCAGGCTCGACCGGAAATGCACGGGTAGATGGCGGGGCGCCCGGCCACTTCGGTGAGCGAATCGATTCGGCAGTGGAACTCGGAACCGATGATCGAACGGCCGATGAATCGATCCCCGACCTGCATCAAGCCCTTGGCCTGCATCACCGCCATGCGCGCCGAGCAACCGGTGCCGGTCGGCGAACGGTCGATCTTGCCGGGTTGAATCACCACCGCATTGGCGCCGGTGGCGATGCCATGCTCATGGGCGATTGGCGCGGCGATCTGGCAGAAGGAAATATGCGACCACTCCGGGTTCAGCGGATGGACGAAGCCCAACTGTTCGTTGGCCGCGCGGGTGATTTTCAGCCCGACCTCGACCAGTTCGGCGGCCTCATCGGGCCGGATGGAAAAGCCCAGGCGCTCGGCGTCGGCGATCACAAAACTGTCGCCACCGTACGCGGTGTCGACCTGCAACGAGCCGAGGCCTTCGACTTCGATCCAGGCGTCGAGACGGTCCGCGAAGGACGGCACGTTTTTAATTTCGACCCGCTGGACCTTGCCGTCACGGCAATCGGCCACAGCCTCGATCAATCCGCCGGGCGCTTCGAGCACCAAGTGGGTTTGCGGCTCGGTCATCGGCAGGATGCCGCTGTCGAGCAGCACGGTGGCCACGCACAGCGAGTTGGAGCCGGACATTGGCGGCGTGTCGGCCGGTTCCATGATGATCCAGGCCATTTGCGCCCGTGGGTCCTTGGCCGGCACCAGCAAATTGACGTGCCGGAACACGCCGCCGCGAGGTTCGTTGAGGACGAAGTTGCGCAGGGTTTCATCCCTGGCGATCCAGCGCGATTGTTCCCACACGGTGGCGCCGGGTGGCGGGGCGACGCCGCCGACGATCACATCGCCGACTTCGCCTTCGGCGTGGCAGCTGACTACGTGGATGACTTTCGATGAGCGCATTGCCTGCTCCTTGTTTTGTTTGCTAGGGCCCCTTCGCCAGCAGGCTGGCTCCCACAGTGGTTTTGGGTTGATTGAAATTTCAAGGACAACCCAAACCCCTGTGGGAGCCAGCCTGCTGGCGATGGGGCCATCGTTTATTTCACCGATTTCAGAAACGCAGCAGTCTCCGCATGCACCGGATTGCCAATCACCTGATCCGGCGATCCAATCTCATGCACCCGCCCATTGCGAAAAAACGCCACGCGATCAGACACATCCCGGGCAAAGCGAATCTCGTGAGTCACCAACACCATGGTCATGCCGTCCTCGGCCAGCATGCGCATGGTGTCCAGCACCTCGCCGACCAGCTGCGGATCAAGCGCCGAAGTGGCTTCGTCGAACAGCATGTAATCCGGCGACATCGCCAGGGCGCGGGCAATGGCCATGCGCTGTTGCTGGCCGCCGGACAACTTGCCGGGAAAGGCCTTGAGCTTGTCGCCCAACCCCACGTGCGTCAGCTGCCGCACCGCCAGTTCCTCGGCTTCGGCCTTGCTCTTGCCGAGCACTTTGCGCGGCGCCAGCATCACGTTTTCCAGCACGGTCAGGTGCGGGAAGGCGTTCCATTGCTGGAACACAATGCCGATCCGCTGCCGCAGGCGGTTGAGGTCGGTGGCGCTGTGATGAACCTCGACGCCGTCGACGCGGATGTTGCCTTTCTGGATCGGCTCCAGGCCGTTGATGCACATCAGCAAGGTCGATTTACCCGAGCCGGAGCCGCCGATAATCGACACCACCTCGCCCTTGCTCACCGTCAGGTTCACACCCTTGACCACTTCAAGGTCGCCGAAGGATTTGTGTACGTTGTCGATCTCAATCATTTTCTTGCCACCTTCTTTCCAGACGAGCGCCGAGGCGAGCGACCACCAGGCTCATGACGTAGTAGATGAGGCCCGCGATGCACAGCACCAGCAGCGGCTCCTGAATGCGGGTCACGATGGTTTGCGAGGCGCGCAGCAGCTCGACGATGCCGATCCACATCACCAGCGCGGTGTCTTTCATCACGCTGAGCACCAGGTTCAGCCAGCCCGGGAAGGCCACCCGCGTGGCCATCGGCAGGACGATCCAGCGCAGGTCCTGCAAGAAGCTCAGGCCTAATGAGCGACTGGCCCGGCGCACGCTGAACGGCACCGACAGCACGCCGCTGCGGACGATCTCGGTGAAGTACGCGGCGGCGTAAACCCCGAGCACGATGCAGCCAACGCTGAAGGCGCTGATGTTCAGGCCGACGATGCTCTTGAGCGAGTTGAACAGCACGAACTGGATCAGCAACGGCACGCTGCGAAACACGTCCAGCACCCAGGCCAGCGGCAGGCTGGCGCGCGGCAACAGCGCTCGCAGCAGGCCGAACAGCAGCCCGGCGAAGGAGCCGAGGATGATCGACCAGAACGTCAGTTGCAGGGTGATCCAGGCGCCATTGAGTAAAAACAGCAGGTCATTCCAGGAAAAACTGGTGGAAAACATGGTCACCCCTCAGTAGCGAAACAGCCGCCAGGCCATCAGCCGGGCTGCCGCGACGATCGCCTTGGCAATCAGGTAATACAGCACCGCGGCGATGGCGAAGTATTCGAAGGTGCGGAACGTCTTGACGTTGTAGTCCTGGGTCACGCCGGTGAGGTCGTTGTTCAGCCCGACGATCACCCCCAGCGACGTCATCAACACCGCCCAGACCATCTGGTTACTCAACGGGTAGAACACGATCCGCAGCAACTGCGGGACGATGATCATCCGGTAGGCCTGGAAAGCACTCATGCCCAGCGAACGCGCGGCGCGCACTTGCGTACCGGGCACGGCCTTGAGGCCGCCGCGAAAGTTTTCCGCGAGATAACCCGCGTTGTTGAAAGTGATCCCCGCCAGCAATGCGAACCATGAACTGACGTGCAAGCCCATCGAGCCGAGGCCGAAGTACAGGACGTAGATCTGGAACAGCGACGGCGTGTTGCGGGCGATCGACACCCAGCCGTTGCCGATGCCGCGCAGCAGCGGATTTTTGGTCTCGCGCATCACCGTCAGCGCCAGGGCGATCAGCACGCCGAAAATCATCGACAACGCCGCCGTCTCGAAGGTGACCAGCGCGCCGGCGAGCATGTCCGGCAGGGCGCGCAGCGTCGCGCGCCATTGGAAGGTGTAATCAAACATGCGCGGGGCTCTCCAGTGAGGCGGCAGGTTGCAGCCACGCCGGCAGACGACCGCTGGCCGTGCCGTTGCAGGCCGCGTCGACGCATTCGGCGAGGTTGGCGAAGTGCACCTTGCGACCGACCAGCCCGGGTGCGTAATGGGCGTACTTGCCCGAGTTGGTCATCAAGGTTTTCGCCGCCAGCGGAATCACCGGTTCGCCGAGCATGCACCAGCAGGTATCGGTCACCAGCGTGGCACCGAAGGCTTCGATCACGGCGATGTGTCCGGCCTCGCGAGCCTGCTCCAGCACGGCACGACCGCAAGTGATGGCGAGGAGCACGTCAGGGTGCTTGTGCCGCCCGCGACACAACCGCGCCAGGTGGGCGAACTCGCTGAGCGAGAAATGCGGGTTGCCCAGCGAGACCACATCCACCCGGTTGTCGCGGGCGCTGTTGAGCTTACGCCAACTGAGCAACAGGTCCTTCAGGCGGATTTTTTCCACCGGCAGCGCGACGTCCGGCGCCAGCACCTGAGCCGGATCGAGTGCCTCCGGTGTCACCCCGGCGATATGAAACAACGGCGCGGCAGAAGTGGTGGCGAAAGCCGCGCCGAACGCTTTCAAATCGTCCAGGCTCGGTGTGCGCTGTTGCAGTCCCAGCACCAACGGAATCCGGCTGCCCGACAAGGCGCCGATGTGGTAACCGAGCAGCGGGTAAAAGGCATCGTCCAGTTCGCCCAACGCCGGCAATTCGATTTGCAGGCCAGCCTTGCGTTGCGCGTCCAGGTGGCAGCCGATCAGCGGGGCTCGTCCGGTCAGGGCGATGCAGATGTCCAGGTAGTCCGGGTATTTCAGGGTGCGTGCGCCGAGCACGCTGTTGGCGTAGACCACTGCGTTGGATTCGGCCCAGACGATTTGCTCGCCGGCCTTCGGCGCGCTGTCGAGCAGGTAGGGCGCACAGGTGAAACTGAGCTGCGCGCCCATCGCCATGTACGCATCGCCCAAGGCACTGGCCGGTACGCCGAGCGCCGGGTCGATGCCCAACTCACGCCAACGGCGTTGGTCGACGGAGATTGAATTAAGGGTGGTCGGCACCCGTACTTGGGCTCCCCACTGCACCAGTTGTTCGGCGAAACGCAGGCTCGCAGGTCCGGTGTAGATGCAGCCGTCGATGTGCGCCTGGGTGACATCCACCAGGCTGCGCGCGCCTTGCAGTTGCGCCATGCGCAGGACGATCTGCATGGCGACCTGGGCGGCCTTGCCATGCTGGCCGTCGAGCAGCGCCCGATCCTGTTCGCTGAGGTCGATCAAATCGCCTGTTTCGGCGGTTTGCAAGGGGCCGTCGACTGCCTGCCAGGTATCGCCCGGCAGATCTTCGAAGAGTGTTACCGAGGGGCCGTCGACCCGAGCAAAGGCCTGGCCGCGCAAGGCGGCGAAGGCCTCCCGGCCGATGCACAGCACCGGCAAGGAACGCTCGAAAATGGTCTGTGCCACCAGCACGCCCAGGGTCAGGATCTCATCGGGTTCCGCCAGTACCAGTGCGGCCGGCGCGTGACCGTTGCTGATCAGTTCCATCAGCACACTGCTGCCGGTACACGAACCGCGGCCACTGGGAATGGCCAGCACACGGCCGGCCAGGTGTTCGCCGCTGAGCGGGTGGTGGCGGTCGATGACTTCTCCGCTATACGGATCGACCCCGCCCCAGAAACTCAAGCCGACATCGGCAAACAGCAGGGCACCTTGGGCGGCCCCCGCGACCAGACTGCGACCGGTGAGAGAAGTGAGCCTAGGCATGCCGGACACCTCAGTAATAGACCTTGGGTACGGTCAGGTCGGTGGGCGAAATTTCGGTGCCGACCCATTTGGTGAACAGCTCATTGTATCGACCGCTGCGCACCTGCTGATTGACGAACAGGTTGAGGTAATTGAGCAGGCCGTACTCGTTACGCTTGGCGCCCAGGGACACGTAGTCGATGGTGTAGGGTGCGTTACCGGCGACTTTCAGGTTCTTGTATTTACCCGACTTGATGGTGGCGGCGGCCACGGTATTGGTGACCACGGTAGCGTCGATGTGGCCTTGGGCGACCGCCAGCAGCGTGTCGTTCTGCGACTGGTAGGCGCGGAAGGTGCCGCTGCCCCAATTCTTCACGTCTTTTTCCAGGGCGATGGCTTCATAGGTGCCGCTGGTGTTGCCCAGCGCTTTGCCTTTGATGTCGGCGAAGCTGTTGATGCCGGTGTTGTCGCGGGTCAGCACCACCATCTGGAAGGCAAAGTACGGCACGGTGAGGCCGACGGTCTTGGCCCGTTCGAGGGTGTCGGAAGTGGACGCGACGATCACGTCGGCACGCCCGGAGACCAGCGCCGGAATGCGGTCGGGGAACGGTGTTTCAACCACTTCGGCCTCGACCCCGAGGATTTTTGCCAGGTCGCGGCAGTAGTCCACGTCGAAACCGGCCGGGTTGTTACCTTCATCGCGGAAACCCATCGGCGGGAAGTCCAGGGTCACGGCACAGCGTAGTTTGCCCGAACCGATGATGTCGTCGAGCTTGTCGGCCTGGGCGGTGGCGATGAAGGAGGTACTGAGAACAGCGCTGAGGGCTACGGCAAATGCGGGGTTTTTCATAGAGGCCTCGTGGTCGGTGAAGTGCTGTTTGATATCGTATTGTGGATTTCGTATACGATATTAATGGTAGCAATCAACGTGCCCATTTCCAGTCCCTGGTGTGAATTTGTTGTCCGATGTTGAAGTAGAGGTGTTGCAGTGGCGCGACCCTCTCCAGAGAGGCACCGGCGGCAGTTTGCGGGTGTTACATAAGGGAGCAATGGTTGCGCCATCGCCCCTTTAAGGAACACGTTTCCTAACGCTGATTGTCGCGATATTGGCTGGGCGCGAGGCTGGTCAACGCGCGGAACTGCCGGCTGAAAGCACTGTGGTCGGTGTAACCACAGCGCAGGGCGATCTCGGTGATGGGCAGGTCGGTGTCCAGGAGCAGGCGGGAGGATTCTTCCAGGCGGGCCTTGTGAATCATTTGTCGTGGGGTGAGCTGGAACACGCGCTTGCAGTGGCGCTCCAGTTGCGCCACGGAGTACCCGGCGATGTCCGTCAGCTCGGCGAGGCTGATCGGGCGGGCGAAGTGCGTGCGGATATGTGCATCCACCGCCGCCAGTTTCTGGAAGGCCGGATGGTTGGACTGTGGCAATTGCAGGTCGCGGGAGATGCCGGCGAGGCCGACGATTTGACCTTGCTCGTTATGCAGGGCGAGTTTGTGGGTCAGGCACCAGATCGGCTGGTTACCGTAATAGAGGTGCAGTTCGAGTTGGTCTGACAGCTCGCGACCGCTGGCGAGTACTCGACGATCCTGCTCGGTGTACAGCGGGCCGTAACGTTCCGGAAAAACCGTGTCGGCGGTGCGCCCGAGCAGCTCGGTACTGTGCTTGAAGCCACAGCGCCGGGCCAGGGTCTGGTTGACGAAGGCGTAGCGGGCCTCGCTGTCCTTGATGAAAAACACCACGTCCGACAGGGTGTCGAGCAGTGGCGCGATCGGCTGCAGACTGCTCAACAGCGTCGGCAGGTCGCACGGTTTGAAGGTAGTGAGCGAGGCATACATGGCGCTGGGCGTCTGGAGGCAATCTGCCGAATCATAAAGACTCGGCAACGGACCCGAAAGCCCCGGGCCGGCATTCAGGCCGGCGGGGTGTCGTCCAGGCACAACAAGGTTTCGATTCGCGCCGGGCTGAACGGCGGTCGTGGTACCGAGGGTTGCCAGCCAAACAGATGCTGCAACGCGCCGCCACACACTCGGCCCTGGCAGGCACCCATGCCGCAACGGCTGGCCAGCTTGGCCTCGCGCCAGCTCGTGTGCCCGGCCAGTGCGGAGTAGGGCACGTCTTCGCAGCGACACACCAGGGTGTCGGCCTGTGCCAGTGATTTGAGCTGCGGGTCGAGGGTGAAGGCGTTGTTCAGCGCCTTGGCAAACCCTTGCCAGCGCGCCCGCCGAGGCCACAACGCTCGGGCGGCAGTCGCGTCACCGACGGCGGCATGACCGGCGATGGCGCCTTCGACCAGCGCCAGTTCACTGCCACCGAAACCGGTGCATTCACCTGCGGCGTAGTGATCGGCGCGGCTCGTGGTCTGCCAGGCATCGACGGCGAGCGCTTGCTCCGCGAGTTCGCAACCGAGGGCTTGGCCGAGCTGGGTGTTGGGAATCAGGCCGAAGCCACAGGCCAGGCGATCGCATCCCAACTCGACGATTTTCCCCTGTTGTTTCAGGCGTACACCTTCCAGTCGCGTGCTGCCCAACGCGGCCAGTACGTGGGTCCCGGTGCGGTAGTGACGGTCGAACAAGGTCAACGACTGCATCAATTTGTGCGGCCAGCGTGGCAGTTGCGCGGCGAAACCGGCGACGGCGGCCGTGGAGGCCTGCTCGGCGATGCGCAGCATCTGGGCGCCGTTGTGTTTGGCGGTGGCGGCGCTCGCCAGCAACAGCGGCCCGCTGCCGGCGATCACCAGACGCTCGCCGCGCACGGGCAGGCCGCCCTTGATCAATGCCTGAAGGCCACCCGCGCCCGTTACACCGGGCAGCGTCCAGCCGGGGAAGGGCAGCAGCAACTCGCGGGCACCCGTGCATAGAATCAGTAAGTCGTAACCGATCAGCCAGCCGCGATCGGCGTCTTCGACCAGCAGTTCTTTCGGGGCGGTGCAGGCGATTACCCGAGTGCCGGCGTGGCGGCGGATGTTGCTGCAGGCCTGCAATTGCTCGCGCATCTGACGCGCCTGATTCGGCAGGCTGGCGTGGGGACCATCCCGCCAGATTTGCCCACCCGGCAGCGGATTGTCGTCGAGCAGTACGATGCGGGCACCGCTGGGGGCCGCGGCAAGCGCGGCGGCCATCCCGGCGGGGCCGGCACCGATGATCAGCAGATCGGCATGTTCGCTCATGCTCGGGTCTCCACCTGCATGCCGTCACGGCACAGGGTCTGGCAGGCCAGGCGTCGTCGGCCGTCGATGGTCACCCGGCATTCCTGGCAAATGCCCATGCCGCACAGCGGTGCGCGCCGCTGGCCGCTGACCGACGTGCGGCTGCAACCATCGCTGCCCAGCACCAGTGCCGCCGCGACACTGGTGCCTTCGGCGACCCTCAGAGTGCGGCCGTCCAGCATCAATTCAGGCATACACAGGCTCCTTGAGAAAACGTTGCGGCAGATAAGGTTGCGCGGCCAGTGGTGGCGTTTCATCGAACAACTGCGCGACCAGCAAATCAGCGGTGCCCGGCGCGGTGGTAACCCCCAGGCCTTCGTGGCCGACCGCCAGCCATAGGCCTTTGCGGTGCGGGTGTTGACCCACCAGCGGCAGGCCGTCGGGGCTCGCGGCGCGAAAACCGGTCCAGGCGCGGATGCCGTTGAGCTGTGCCAAGCCGGGCATGTAGTCGACCGCACGCCTGAGCATTTTCGCCAGCATCCAGCCTTCGACCTGCGGATCGGTAGTGCCGAATTGCCGAGACGCGCCGATGAACAATTGCCCGGTCGGCCGCGGCTGGATGTTGCAGGCCGTCGACGGGCCCGTGGCGTTGTGCGCGCTGGTGACATAACCCAGTTCCACCAGGGTATGAGTGACTTTGCCGGGGTAACGGTCGGTAATCAGCAAGTGGCCTTTCTTCGGCTCGATCGGCAACTCCGGGCAGAGTTCGTTGGCCTGAATGCCGTTGGCCAGCACCACCGCCTCGGCGCTGAGCCAGTGGCCGTCGTCGAGTCGCACGCGGTTGCCATCGACTTCGCTGACGCGTGCCCGACGCTGGCTGATGGTGGGTGCGTCGAGCATCCAGCGGGCGGTCGCCGGGGCGTAGAGGATGCCGTCGCCGGTGATCAACAAACCGCCTTCGAGGCTCGCGCGCAGTTCAGGTTCACGCTCGTGCAAGGCATTGGCGCCCATCAATTCGCACGCCACGCCGTGTTCCTGCAAGGTCTGGTACTTGTTTTGCGCGACGGCCATTTCTTCGGCATTGGCCGCCAGCCACAGCGTGCCGTTGCTGCGATAGGCGCAGCCGTCGGGCAAGGCCGGTGCCCGTTCGCGCCAGCGTTGCAGGGAATATTGACTGAGGGCCAGTTCGGCGGGGTTGTCGTCGAGCACCAGCAAGTGGCCCATGCCCGCCGCCGTCGCGCCGGGCAGGCCGGCGTCCAGCACCAGCACGCGCAAACCGCGCTCGGCCAACGCCTGGGCGCACGCGGCACCGATGATGCCGGCGCCGATCACAATCACATCGGCCACTTGGCCCTCATTCACGGGCGAATGCCCCAGGCGAACGGGTCGTCCTGCTCGATGATCAGGCTCGCTTCGGCGCTGATGTAGGCGCGGCCGCGAATGGTCGGCACGATGCGCTCGCCCTGGATTTCGTAGGCGCCTTCGAACTCGCTGCCGATCACGCTGGCCTGACGCCAGAGCTGTCCCGGTTGCAATTTGTCGTCCGCCGCCAGACACGCCAGTTTGGCACTGGTGCCGGTGCCGCAGGGCGAACGGTCGTAGGCCTTGCCGGGGCAGAGGACAAAGTTGCGGCTGTCGGCATGCTCGTCATCGGCGAACAGCTCGACATGGTCGATCAAGCCGCCGTCTTCACCGCGAATACCTTGAGCCTCCAATGCTTGCTGCACCGCGAAGGTGTACGCCGTCAGCGCGTCGAGGTTATCGCCGGCAATGCGCAGGCCATGCTCGGCGATCAGGAAAAACCAGTTGCCGCCCCAGGCCACATCGCCGGTGACTTGGCCGATACCCGGCACCTGCAACGACAGCGCTTGACGATAACGATAGGCCGGCACGTTGCGTACGCTGACCGAACCGTCGTCGTGCAGGGTCGCCTGCACCGTGCCCACCGGCGTCTCGATGCTGTGGATGCCAGGGCCGATCTTGCCCAGGTGCGCCAGCGACGCCACCAGACCGATGGTGCCGTGGCCGCACATCCCCAGGTAACCGCTGTTGTTGAAGAAAATCACCCCGGCGCAGGCACTCGGATCGACCGGCTCACAGAGCAGGGCGCCGACCAGCACGTCGCTGCCCCGTGGTTCCAGCACGCAAGCGGCACGCCAGTGATCATGCTGTTCGGCCAGCCGCTGTCGACGTTCGGCCATGCTGCCGCTGCCCAAGTCAGGAAAACCGGCGGTCACCAGACGGGTCGGTTCGCCGCCAGTGTGGGAGTCGATCACGGTGATGCGTTTCATGGGAGGGCCACTTCCGTTCAGATGAGTGAACCAAAGAGTGGCCTGTAGGGCGGTGCGCCGGCTTGAGGGTTTTACCCTGTACCGGTGACGAAATCAGCACAGTGGGGCGAGCGATCAATGGCTGTGGGGCAGGTGCTCGAACAGGGTTTTGCAGACCCCGGCAATGTGCTCGTCAAGCAGTTTCACCGCCAGGTCGACGTCGCCAGCGCGACAGGCGGCAAGGATTTCCCGGTGTTCGTGATCAGCGCGATCCTTGCCGGCCGAGAGGCTCATCTGCATGCGCAGGTAGCGTTCCAGCTTGTCGTTGACCGAGCGAATCAGGCCGACCAGAAACGGTCGTTGCGCCGGTTCGTAGAGACAGGCATGCAGTTCCCAGTTGAGTTCGGCCCAGCGTCCGACGTCATCTTCGCCAATGAACTCCTGACAGATACGTTCGGCGCGGGCGAAGGTTTCTTCGGTCATGTTCGGAATCGCCAGGCGCAGCACCTTGTCTTCGAGCAGCATGCGCACTTCAAACATCTGCGCCAGTTCGGCATCCGACACCCGCGTGACCATCGCCCCGCGATTGCGCTGGAACATCACCAGGCCTTCGGCCTCCAGGCGCTTCAGGGCTTCGCGCACCGGAATCTTGCTGACGTTGAACTGGCGGGCGATGTCGTCCTGGCGAATCGGCTCGTCCTCGGCGAAATGCCCGGCGACGATGGCATCACGCAGATGACGGGTGATGATTTCCGACGTCGACGGCGCATTGCCAAGGTCTGGGGCATTGAATTTGGGTAGGGTCACGGCAGCGGTTCGTTCGGAATGAGTTGCAGATAGGGTATACGAATTTTCTTGGGTGTTCCTTCGGCTATGGTTAGACAGGCACTTAATCAAGGCGCGGACACTACCCAAGTGACTGGCGAGCAGAACCCTCATGAAGAAGGAAAAGACCGGGGCAACGGAAGAAGAGAACGCCAATTCAGCCTCTCGGTTGATCGACCCGAGAATCAAGGAACTCAGTGATTGGCGCGGTGAAACGCTGGCCCGGGTCAGAGCACTGATCAAGTTGGCCGACCCCGAAGTCATTGAAGAATGGAAGTGGCGGGGCGTTCCGGTGTGGTCGCCGGCGTGCATTGCGGGCAAGACATCTTCGCCGAGTGGGACGGTGCGCACGCATTGATCCTGCGTGGCGACTGAATAGCCGATAGCTCGCCATCAGGAACGCCTGGAGACCCCACAAGGAGGTCTCCCGGCTGGTATTACTCGAGTGCTAACGTCGCAGTCGGAATGTTTGCCAGCTCCGACCGCTCGTGAAAACGCCCGTGTCACCGCGAAGGGTAAAAAGACTTGCCCGGTAGAAAGCCGTCATGGGTGAGCATCCAAAGCTCCTTATTTTTTTATATGCCCATCCCCATCCCCGGGATTTGGCGTTTTTGGCTTTTTCAGTGAGTGTCACTTCTCAGCCCCCTATTTCAAATGTTGGCGGCGCACGATAGCAATTTGCCCAAATCAGGAATGCGTCAAATAATAACCTTTTACATTTCATGGTTAATACAAGGTTGACACTTTGCGCTACAAGGGCGTCGTGGCCTGTATTCCTGCGAAAATCTGCAACAGTGTTTGTGGAATCAACCCAGGCGTGATGGCCGCCGCCCAAGGGCATCATTTTGCAGGCCGGGGCAATCGCTTCTGGCGCACGCTCCATCTCGCCGGTTTCACACCAGAGGAGGTGCGCCCGGAAAACGATCGGACAATCTTGCAGAATCAGTGTGGATCCTGCCCAATCCCAGCGGGCGAAATCGCGCGTTTACGCTCGATCAACTGGTTAGCGCGTACCGCCAACTCTATTTGGCTGCAGACGAGCGTCGAATTTAGATAGAAGGCTTTATTGATCTGTAGACGCTATCTACCTATAGTTGTGTCTATAGATGCATGAAGAGGTATCGGGACATGACAGTCGCCCTGCAAACCCAAGGCTTTTCCAAACAGCAGTGCGTGACCGGCCTGCGAGCAGCCGTCGGCATCCTCGAAAAATGGGGGGCGTCCAGCGATCAGGCTTGCCGGATCCTGCGCATTTCCCGTAGCACCTACACACGCGCCAAGCCGCGCGATCCCGATTGGTCCGTGAGCCTGGATTCAGACCAGATGCAGCGCATCAGTTTTGTGCTCAATATCCACGCCGCGCTGCGCCTTATCTTTGATAACCCGGAAAACGTCTACGGTTTTCCGTCGATGGCCAACGACAACGAGTTTTTCAACGGGCGTTCCCCACTCGAGATCATGGCTCAGGGCGACATGATTTCTCTGTACGAGACGTTTCGGCGGATCGACGTGCTGCGAGGCGCGCAATGGTGAAGGTGAGCCAGCTGGCAGCGCTGGCTGGCGAGCCGTTGCAGGCCTACCGACTGGTCAATTCGAAGTTTCCGCCCATTGCGCTGTTTGATGACGTGGCGGACGCGGACGAATTTGAGGACCTGTACCAGATTCAGGCGCTGACCAACCCCAGGCTGAAAAACGAAGTGGGCCACCTGGAGTTGATTCCACGAAGTGAGATCCCGTTCGGTATTCCTGGCTGCTCCTATGCGATCGCGCCGTTTACCCACGTCAACCCGGCGGGTTCACGATTCAGCGATGGTCGCTACGGTGTGTTGTACCTGGCTGACAGCATGGAAACGGCATTGGCCGAGGTGCTGCATCACCAGAATCTGTATTGGTCGAATGTCCGGCAACTGAATTACGAGCGGTTTGTTTTTCGCGGGCTGACGTGCACCTTCAGGGAAACCGGGATGAAGGATGCCACGTCCATTCCGACGACTGATCCCATCTACGATCCCGACGATTACACGCATTCCCGGCGCCTGGGCAAAGCCGTCAGGGGGGCAGGGTGCGCGGGTCTTCGGTACCACTCGGTGCGCAAGCAGGGCAGCTACTGCTGGGCACTGATGACGCCGAGGCCTGTCTCCTCAATTATTCAAGCAGCCCACTACGAGATGATCTGGAACGGACAGATCACCAGCGTCAATACAATCAGCGAAGCCTGATGCGTTTCCGGGAAAGCGTTTGAAAGTTGCAGCAATTACGCACCCTTTGTAGCAGCAGGCTTCGCCAGCTGCTACAGGTTGTTTGTTTCGCCTATGGCTAGTTACCGTCCGCTACCTTGCGCTCTATCTCCGCTATTTTTCGCCTGAGTTCCTCCGCCTCCTGCTCTTTGGTGCGAGGTGAAGAGGGCGGAACGGTCCGATCCTCCGGTGTAGACGTGGTATCCGATTCGACGTCGTTAACATTGTCATCGTTGTTCATATCGCTTACCTCCATTGACCTGTTCATTGGATACGGCGATAGCGCTGGAGTTCTGTAAACTGGCGGGCCAAAAAGGCGTCGCCCCCCTTACCACTCAAGCGAGAGACTTCCATGGCTAACCACGACATCACCTTCGTTCCCGATCCTGACTCGGAATCCATCTCCTCGGACGTCGCCGGTTTCGGCGGCCTGCTGGTCTCCACGCAAATTCCGACCCACGCCGACGGCAGTCTGGAACTGGGCGATATCACCCTGCAGAGCGAGTGCGCGTTGCAGGCGCTCAAAGTCGCGCTGGAACGCGCCGGCAGTTCCATGGACCGGGTCTTGCACCTGACCATCTACCTCACCGACATGGCCGACCGCGCCGCCTTCAATCAGGTCTACCAACGCTTCTTCGCCAAGCCCTGGCCGGTTCGCGCCGCAGTGGGCGTGGCGGCGCTGGCGGTCGAAGGCATGCGCGTTGAAGTCACCGCGATGGCCGCCAAAGGCTGAGTCCGCAGATCCAATCAACAGGTTTGTGTGAAGCTTGTGAACAACATCAGGCCCGTCGAGCGATTGAGCTAATGTCTAGCTGTTCACCTCGCTGCCGCAGCCCAATCAGCTGGTCCCTGATGTGGCCGGCGAGGTGAACGCTCCTCACGACGCTACGCCGCGACAATCAGTCTTGTTCAAAGCCCCAGGTAGCCGAAGTAAACGAATGCCACCGCCGCTGCAATGACAAACGCCAGCAGCGCCTTTGTCGTTGAAGTGTGCAGCGGTACGGATTCGGTCATTCGCTGCAAGCGCGTATCTGAAAACGCTGTGCGATTGTTGTAGCGGTGCCTGATTGCCCGGTAGGCGTATCGGAGCCCGATCAGCAGAAGCAGGGCTATCAGGCCGATGACAGGCCAATTAGTCGTTGCCGGTTTGACCGCCGGCGCGATGCTGTCTTGTTGGCAGGCGGCGCTATTGACCTCGACAATGGAAATTCGCTTGTCGTGCGTCGAGGGCAGTTTCTTGTCACGCTGGATCGTCGCCAGTTGCTCCAGATCAAAGGCCTTATATTGCCAAAGCGTGGACTGTCCCTCTCGGCAATAGGTGAACGCCGTGGGGTTTGAGGCGGCGATAATGCAAGCGTCTTCGATACCCAGTTTTTTCAGCGTTTCCGTCGCGGACCTTGTGAAGTCAAGGTCGATGACAGGGATTACCCCTGTTGCACAAGCGGCGACCGACACCAGCAGGCTTCCCAGGAAGCAGATGATTGATTTTTTCACAGTAGGCGCTTCCTGGTTTTTTGTTGATTTCCCAGTTCGAGTGCACCCAACGTTGAGATCGTCGACGCAAGCCTTCGCCCTCAAAGAGTGCGCGTCATGATCGTCCTCCTTACGATCACGACGCTCAGAAAAGATTAGACAATCCTGGAGGATTTCACACAGCCAGGAATCAGATATTGAGATTTATTACCAATGAATCATTGAAGTCCGGATTTTCATTGATGCCATTTTTTGCATAACCCCGGGCGTTGCACAGGACGCGGGTGTTGCCCACCTGGTAGTCAAAACTCCCATGGGTATGGCCATGCAGCCAAAGTGCCGGCTGCCAGTCCTGGATCCGGTCTTCGAGGTTTGAAACAAAACTCGAGTTGATCGGCGAACTCGCAAACATCGGGCTGATGCTCAACCGTGTCGGTGCGAAATGGGACACCACCACCGTGGGAATGGTGCTGTTGCGGGAGAAGCAGTCGTCCAGCCAGGCGACAGTCTGTAAAAAAACCAGTTGGGAAATGGCTGGCGTGAACAGGTCTTGAAAATCCGGCGATATTTTGATGTGGGTAAAGTCCCGCATCAGCTGCATCGCCAGATCAATCCCGTGTGCCCGATCCTCGGCAGAATCGAAAAGACGATAATCGGACCACAAGGTGCACCCCAAAAACCGCACGCCGTTGTGGACGTACTCCGAACGTTCCAATACGTGGATCTGCGTGCCTTCAGCCAACCTGTTCAAATGCTCGTAGGTCGAGAACAGGTCACTGCCATAAAACTCGTGATTGCCTGCCACGTACACGACCGGAGCGGGGCTCGATCTGGCCCACTCAATGGCCTTGGCCGGTCGGCAGATGTCTCCGGCGAGCACCACGACATCGGCATCCACCTCGGGAAACGGTATCGCGTTGACGGACAAATGGACGTCAGACAGTAAAGCGATGCGCATCGATCAATTCCTGACTGTTTTGAAGGGCCGCGAATTCAACTTACGCGTTCATCACCGCCTGCGACAACTGAATATCACACACGGTCTCGACGGCGCGGGCGGCGTTACCCGCCGCGCCAGTCTGTCATTTGCTGGCGTCCAGCACGACGCGGTAGCGCGCCTTGCCGCTGCGCAGGTGATCGACGGCTTCGGCAGCTTCTACAGACTGACTCGATCCCCTGTAGGAGCAGGCTTGCCAGCGAAGGACGTTAACGATGACGCGTTGTAGCAGGATAACGATGCGCACTTGAGTGCTTCGCTGGCAAGCCAGCTCAGGGACAGCTATTACGCCTTGACCCAACGCTGGCGGCTCCAGCTGCTCAGCGTATCCACGGCAAACACCAACAACAGCATGGCCAGAATCACGGTGCTGGCTTGAGCTTCCTGGAACAGGCTGAGGCTGACGTAGAGCATCTGCCCCAAACCGCCAGCGCCGACGAAGCCGAGCACGCTGGCCATGCGGATGTTGTTTTCCCAGCGGTACAGGATGTAGGCCAGTAACTGCGGCAACAGGTTGGGCAGGGTGCCGTAGCAGAACGCCCACACGGCATTGCCGCCCTGGAGGCGGATTGCATCGGCCGGTTCTGGTGGGGTGTTTTCCAGCGCTTCGGCGAACAGTCGGCCGAGCACGCCGGTGGTGTGCAGGGCCAATGCCAAGGTGCCGGCATTCGGGCCGAGCCCGGCGGCCAGGACCATCAGCGCGGCCCACACCAATTCCGGCACTGCGCGCAGGGCGTTGAGTATGAGGCGCGACGCACTCTGCAGCGGCCAGCCGTAGCGCCCGGCTGCTGGCAACGCCAATAGCAGGCCAAATACCGCCGCGAGCAGGGTGCCGAGGGCGGACATGGCGATGGTTTCCAGGGCGCCATGGCCGATGGCTTGCAGGTGAGCGGGACTCAGGTCCGGACTGAGAAAACGCTGCGCATAGGCGCCCATTTGCTTCAGGTTGCCGCTGCCGCCCAACTCGCCGAGATCGATGCCCAGGTAGATGAACGAGGCGACGACCGCTGCGACGATGCAGAGCAGCAGTGCAAGATTGATCAGGCGATTCATGTCAGCCTCCAGCGCAGCAGGCGGCTGAGTTGGTCGGCGAGCAGCACCAGCACAAGAAAGGTCAGCAACAGACTGGCCACTTCACCGCCGGCGAACATGCGCAGCGACAGGTCCATTTGCTGGCCCAACCCACCTGCGCCGACGAAGCCCATCACCACCGACGCGCGGATCGCGCATTCCCAGCGGTACACCGTGTACGACAGCAGTTCCGCCGCCACATTGGGCAGAATCCCGTAGCAGAACGCCGCCAGCCGACCGCTGCCGGCTTGCAGCAGCGCGTGGGCCGGGCGCTGGTCGACCGACTCGAAAATTTCCGCGTAGACCTTGCCCAGCATGCCGCTGTAGGTAATCGCGATCGCCAGGACCCCGGCGGTCGGGCCGAGGCCGACAGCGCGCACGAACAGCAGCGCCCAGACGATTTCCGGCACGCTGCGCAGGAAGATCAGTAAACCGCGTACCGGCCAGCGCAGTAGTTGGCCCCAGTAACCCGGATGGCCGGCGCGGGAGGCTGCAGACAACGACAGGGCACGACTGGCCAACAGGCTGGCGGGCACCGCCAATAGCAGCGCCAAGGCCATGCCCGCCGTGGCGATGGCCAGGGTTTGCAGGGTGGCCTGTAACAGCAGCTCAATAAACGCTGCGTCATGGGCCGGTGGCCAGAAGGCCGATACAAAACGGCCGATCTCACTCTGACTATCACTTGCCACCAGAACGCCCAGGTCCAGCTCGCTGAAGCGGATGCCTGGCCACAGCAAGGCAATCGCCAACAAAGTCAGTAGCAGGCGGGGGCGGGTGGCCGGGTCTCGGGTATCGCGCGTCAGCATCGGGGAATCTGCACACTCAAGGGCACGGGAGCAACCGGTGGAGAATGCAACTGCTCGTTGGCGTAGAGCTTGTCGAGCAACTCGCGGTCGACGTCGCCGGCCGGCAGGTCGAACAGGATCTGCCCGTCACGCAAACCGATGATGCGCGAAAAGTGCGCCAGGGCCAGTTCCACCGCATGCAGGCTGGCGACCAGGGTGACGTTGTGTTGTCGGGCATGGCGGCACAGAACCGAAAGCGTGTGCGCCGCCAGCACCGGGTCCATGGCCGACACCGGCTCATCGGCCAGCAGCACTTGGGGCGCTTGATACAGCACGCGGGCAATGCCCACGCGCTGAAGTTGCCCCCCGGACAGTTGCTGGCACTGTGCGAACAACTTGTCGCCCAGGTCGAGCCTGGCCAATGCCGAGCGTGCGCCCGGAATGTCCAGCGGATGCAGCAGGTTCAACAGGCTTTTGCCCAGGCCCCACTGGCCAATCTTTCCGGCCAGCACCGCAGTCACCACGCGCTGGCGCGGAGGCAGCGGCGGCGACTGATGCACCAGGCCGATGCGAGCGCGCAAACGCTGACGCTGCCGGGCAGACAGCTGCCACGCGCGCTCGCCGAGCACCTGCAACTCACCGCTGCTCGGTCGCAGGGCGGTGGCCAGCACATTGAGCAGGCTCGACTTGCCCGCCCCGGACGGGCCGATGATGGCGACCTGTTCGCTTGAACCGATGTGTAAGTCCACGCAGCGTAGCGCCTCGACGCCATTGACGTGAACGAGGCTGGCGCCGGTCAAATGCAAGGTCATTTCAGCAGTTCGGCGGCGCGTGCGGCTTCCTCGATGCCCTTGTAGTTGTCAGGGCTGGTTTCGATGAAGCGACTGGCGGCCTGCAGATCGAGAATTTCCTTGTCCTTCGGGTTCGCCGGATCGAGCGCCAGGAAGGCGGCCTTGATCTTGGCTGCCAGCGCCGGGTCAAGCGTTCCGCGCACGGTCCAGTTGTAGTCGAAATAGGCCGGGGTGGTGGCAAATACCTTGACCTTGTTGGTGTCAACTTTGCCGGCGGCGACCAGTTTTTCCCACACGCTGGCGTTCAGTACCCCGGCGTCGACCTTGCCGGCCTGGACCCAGGCGACGGTGGCGTCATGGGCACCGGAGTAGCCGACCCGGCTGAAGTAGGTTTCCGGTTTGATGCCGTCCTTGAGCATGAAATAACGCGGCATCAGGCTGCCCGACGTGGAGGACACCGAGCCGAAGGCAAAGGTTTTGCCCTTGAGATCTTTAAGCGATTTGACGTCGGGGTCGGCAGTGATGAATTTGCTGGTGAACTGCGCGTCCTGCTCACGCTGTACCAGCGGAATCGCATTGCCGGTTTTCAGGCGTGCCTGCACGAACGTGAAACCGCCTAGCCAGGCCATGTCGATGCGGTCAGTGGCCAGAGCCTCGACCACGGCCGGATAGTCGCTGACCGGGACGAACTCGACCTTCATGCCGATTTTCTGCTCCAGATAGGCGCCCAGCGGCTTGAATTTGCGCAGCAGTTCGGTGGGGGCTTCATCAGGAATGGCGCTGACTTTCAGGGTGTCGGCGGCCTGTGCAAGCAAGGTGCAAACAGACAGGGACAAGCCGACGGCCAACGCCAGGGTTCGTTTGAGCATGGAGGTTCTCCGGTTCGTTAGCGCAAGAGTCAAGGCGCCTGGCACAGCTGATAACTGCCTCGGCGCTTCATGAGGGTAGACGAAACGCAGCGATTATAAGCACTCCTGCGCCGTTGGCCTGCTTTGTTCGAATCCGTAGGACGACAAGGAACTTTGCACGACACATCAGCTCGACAAGAAATACGCCATGGCTTGTCGATTTCGCGGAGTCCCGTTCGACTATCCGTCAAGGAATGCATCTGATCGATTGCACTGTCCGTGGGCGTTCCTTGTACAAGCACCTCCACGAGGACGAATCAGGAGACCAACATGCGCAAGCTCACCGTAGCCGCATTCATGAGTCTGGATGGCGTTATTCAAGCGCCCGGCGGACCGGAAGAAGACACCAGCGACGGGTTCCGCTTCGGTGGCTGGATCGTGCCCTACACCGATGAAACGTCCAGCCAGGCAATACACGCGCTGTTCTCGCAGCCGTTCGAGTTGCTGTTGGGGCGTCGCACCTACGACATCTTCGCCGCGTATTGGCCGCAGATACCGGCCAGTTCGCACAACCGTATCGCCGACCTGTTCAACAGCGTGCCCAAGCAGGTGGCCACGCATCGATCCGCTACGCTGGATTGGCACAACAGCCACGCGTTGCAGGGAGACCTTACCGACGCGATACGCGCGCTCAAACACCAGGACGGCGCCGACCTGTTGACCCAAGGCAGTGCCGATCTGGTGCGCCAACTGCTTGCAACCGAGATGGTGGACGAGCTTCGGCTCATGATCTTTCCCATCATCCTCGGACGCGGCAAGCGTTTGTTCGACGACAACGCACAAGCGTCGGCCTTCACGTTGGCGCACTCGACCAACACGCCTGGCGGTGTGCTGATCACCCGTTACGTGCGCAGTGGCGAGGTGCGTACAGGAACGTTCGAAGAACCATAAGCAGGAAAAACCAGTCCGTCCCAACCTTGGAGAAGCAAAATGGTCAGCAAAAACACGATTTGTCTCTGGTACGACGGCAGCGCGTTGGACGCTGCAACTTTCTACGCCGAAACGTTCCCGGATAGCACGGTGGGCGCTGTGCTTCGCGCGCCTGGCGACTATCCGGCGGGCAAGGAGGGCGATGTCTTGACGGTCGAGTTCACGGTCATGGGCATCCCCTGTCTGGGGCTGAACGGAGGCTCGGGGGTCCAGCACAACGAAGCCTTTTCATTCCAGGTGGCGACCGACGACCAGGCTGAAACCGACCGCTTGTGGAACGCGATTGTCGGAAACGGTGGCCGGGAAAACGTCTGCGGCTGGTGCCAGGACAAGTGGGGATTGTCGTGGCAGATCACGCCACGCGTCCTGACGGACGCGATAGCCAACCCCGATCGAGCGGCGGCCAAGCGCGCGTTCGATGCCATGATGCAGATGGGAAAAATCGACATCGCCGCCATCGAAGCGGCTGTGGGGCGTTAACCCGCGTGGCTGGGTGAGAGGAGACGCAGCATGGAACGATTCACCGGCGGTTGCCTGTGCGGCAACGTGCGAATAGAGGCGTCGGGACTTCCCTACCGGGTTGGTCTGTGTCACTGCCTCGACTGTCGCAAGCATCACGGGGCCCTTTTTCACGCCTCCGCGATCTTTCCCCAAGAGGCGGTGACGATCGATGGCGAAACGCGCGACTATGCCGGGCGGTTTTTCTGTCCCCGCTGCGGCTCGTCGGTGTTCGCACGCAGCGGTGACGAGATCGAAGTGAACCTCGGTTCACTGGATGCCCCTGATCAACTGAAGCCCACCTACGAGAGCTGGATCGTCCGTCGTGAGTCCTGGTTACCGCCGTTTCCGCTCACCAGACGCTATGAGCGCGATCGTGACGCCACCGGACGCTTAGAGGAGTAGGTCGCTATTAATTCCTGCACTCCGACAACACCACTTGGCAGGTGTCTGGGGTGCCACCGGAGCGGCCGGAATAGCGTATGCAATTATCCATGGATTTTTTGCGAGCCATGCTCAAGGTGGAACCCCACGCCAGGCCGCCCTCGCCGACAGTGGGGAGCGCTTTTGCATAACAGCTTGAGCCCAGGTTTGAGGCTGCATAGCGAGGGGTGGCGGCTTTGCCTGAACATCCCGCGGTCAGCGCCAGGTTGATGGCGAACAAGGAAAGCAGGACCCATGACGAGCATTGGCGCGCGGTGTGCCTGTTCATCCCGTTTCCCCTGCATCAAGCGGCTGGAGATATTGTGGTGGTGCTCTACTCAGCATAGACGCTGTTACGCCGCCGGTGTTCTCGGGCACAACTGATCGATGACACTCACTCGCGCTGTTCGGCCACCAACAGCAACGACTGCGGCACAGGACTTTGCGGGTGCTGCGGCTCTTGCAGGCTGGCCAGCCGGAAACCGGCCATGTCCAGTGCATTGATCCAACTGGCCAACGTGCGGAAATACCAGGGCATGGGATGCCACTGCCCCTTGAACCCCGCGAACGTTTCGTTGCGCCAGCCATCCTGATAGTCGCCTGCCGCCGCCGTCCACGGGTGCAGCGTCTGGATCACCAACGCGCCACCGGGGGCGAGCAAGGCATTCATGGCGGCGAGCAGAGGAATGATGTCCTGGTGCAGCAGGGCGAAATTGGCGCAAATCAAGTCGTAGTTGCTGCCGATGTCCACCTTCGCCTCCACCAACGCGTCGTAACTCGCCAAATGCACCCGCGCAGAGCCCGCCGCGCGCGCCGCCTCGACCAGCGTCGCATCGCCATCCACACCGACCGCCTCGATGGCCCGCTCAGTCAGCGTACGCAACAACCAGCCCTCGCCGCAGCCCAGGTCGAGCACGCGCTCGGGCTGGCGACCCAGCACCGCCAGCAGGATCGCCTGGTCGGTGACCTTTCGCCGGCTTTCGATAGCACCGCTGCGGACCGCTTCGATCCAGGATTGGGCGTTTTGGTGCCAGCTTTGGAGGAGGGTGGATTCAGGGGCAGGCATGTCGATGTCCGGGCTGGGTGGTTGTAGGGAAGGATAGGGCAAGTTTTACAGGTGGCTGCGCCACGTGCTTGAACGGTTGCCGCACGCGCTGGTCTGTGGTCTGGTTGGAGGCGCCGCGGAAGGATGGGCAGGAGGGAAGCCGGAAAATGGGGCGGTGAGCAATTGGGCAGGTTTCTTTATGGAGAGGTGACAAAATGACAAGTGTCCCCATAGGCTTGATTGCCGGATTAATACTAGCGCCGATGATACTTACGTGTTTCGCTGTGGCCTTCATCGCACACAAGTACGTTGAACCTATTGAAGAACGTTTACCCAACTGCGCTTTTGTGAAAACCACTAGGGACGCATTTTCAGCGGGCGGCCTACTGGGCAAGATTATGCGCGGCGGCGTTATTGCCATGGTGTTGATGATGCCCACACTCAGCGCCCGAAGAGGTGTTATTGACGCTAAAGAGGTACAAAATCTTCCGAGCCACTACAAAAAACTTTTGATAGTTCCGGTGGTTATATTGTTCGTTTTGTTTTCTTCGTTGATCGCACTCAGGCTTTTTTCAGCTTGATTTTAGAGGGGGATCGAGCCGGTGCGGGGCAGATCACCCCGCACCGATATACTGCCCCAACGCTTCTGCTGGTTTACTGCGTTATGACAGGCGCGATTCGCCGGTCTCGCGTGCCACGGCGTATCGCTATTTTCCCTCGACCGAGGCGTTGATCAGCGAGACGGCGGCCGATCGTGAGATGACACCGCTTGAGCGCATCTGGCGGCCGGGCGACGACCCGGTAAAGGGTATTGGCCTGGCGGCAAACGCGTTGAACAAGCTTCTGATCGAAGACGAAATCGGCCTGCACGTGATGGAACGTTCGTTCATGACGGTGTGGCTCGACAGTGACGCCCATGAGCCCCTGAGGCCGGGCCGTCGCTTGAGCTACATTGAGCCGATTGTCGACTCGCTCAAGGACGTGCTTTCACCGCGGGCGCGCAAACGCTTGAAGCAGGCGCTGTCGATCGTCATGGGTACCGAGGCATTGATCGCCGTGCGCGATATCGGTGGTGCGAGCATCGAAGAATCACTCAACACTGCCGCCTGGGCAGCGCGGGCGCTCGTTCGTCAGGCACTGGCGGAGGATGAACAAGCGCGACGTAAACGCACAAAGACTTAATGAGGGAATGAGCTTGCTCGCGATGAACCCATAGGCGCCGCGTTTATCCTGTTAAAACGCATCATCGTTGACGTTTCCTTCGCGAGCAAACTCGCTCCTACAGGGGGCCAGGTCGAGTGACTCGCTGTGAAAGCGGAACCAATAGCAGCCGTTACCGAGGAAACGGATAAACACTCCATCGAGAAAAACCGATATCAACCAACTTATAGTGATTCATAGCCAGGAAAATCGGTATATCCAACTTCACCATTCCTAGTGTAATAACTCGACGGATCAGCCTCTATCACGGGCCAGTTGTTCTGGAAACGTTCCACCAGATCGGGATTGCCAACAAAAGGCCGCCCAAATGCGATCAGGTCAACATTCCAGGTGTCCAAAGCCGCTTTCCCGGAAACTTTATCAAACCCCCCACACCAGATAATCGTACCCTTATAGATAGACCGAATTTTTTGAACCAGAGCATCACTTAAATGATGTTGATTAAAATCGCTGGAATTCATATTGCCTGCCGGCATTAACTGATAAACCAAATGCACATAGGCAATATTTCTCCTGTCCAGCTGCGCGCAGAGATAAAGCAAGGTTTCTTCCACGTTGGGATCTTCGGGCATGCTGTTAAATCGCCCGAATGGCGACAATCGAACACCTACCCGATCCGGTCCCAATACAGCTGCAGCGGCGTCCACCACCTCAAGCAGAAAACGTGTTCTCGATTCCAGTGTCTGCCCACCGTAGCAATCCGTACGTGTATTGAGGGTCGAGTTAGTAAACTGATCGACAAGGTATCCGTTGGCCCCATGAATTTCCACGCCATCGAATCCGACGGCATCCGCGTTTTTAGCGGCTTGAGCGAACTCATTCACCACATGCGACACGTCTTCGAGGGTCATTTGTCGTGGCTGGCTTGCCCGGACAAATGTGGCCTTACCTTCAGCATCGTAAGCAAAAACATCGGATTCGCTCGCCGCCTCATCAGTAACGCCCCAAGGCGCTTCGCCATTGGGCATCAGCGATGTATGGGCCATTCGGCCTACGTGCCACAGCTGGGCGAAGATCCGGCCAGCACGGCGGTGCACCTCATCGGTCACCCTGCGCCAACCTTGTATCTGGGCCTGCGAATAGAGGCCGGGCGTCCGAGCGTAACCCTTGCTGTGTGGGGAAACGTCGGCCGCTTCAGTTATGATCAACCCGGCACTGGCACGCTGGCCATAGTACTGAGCCATCAGTGCCGTCGGAACGTCACCTTCGGATGTCCTCGCGCGGGTCATCGGTGCCATCACGACACGGTTTTTCAGACGGATGTTGCCGCCAAGTGTATGAGGAGAGAGTAAGTTAACCATGTGATTATCCCGTTGCTGAAAGAAGTCCAGGCAGGGTAGCCGTTGATTAAAACTCCGTTCCACAGACAAATAGGTGTGTAAGCATGCACGTCACGAAGCATCTGCCCGGTTTGCCGATTGAAAGAGCATTGAGCGTTGTCTCAGGGCGATGGAAGGCGGTCATTATTTATGTGCTGTTAGAAGGGCCGCAGCGTATCTGCTTTCTCGAAAATAATATCCAGGGTATTTCGCAAAAAGTGCTAATTGGTCAACTTAGAGCACTTGAAAGTCATGGTCTCGTGTATCGGCTTTTCTTTGCAGAAGAACCACAAAGAATTGATTATGCTTTAACCCCTCTGGGCATGAGTCTCGAACCCTTACTTAACAGTCTGTACGATTGGGGGGTAAACCACGCGAAGGAAATGGGTGAGGTTCATCGGCTTCTTCCTTGCGAGGCTGTCGTAAAACTATCGGCTGGGAAGGCTGGAGAATAAGCAAAAATGCCTGGCGCCCACGCCGGATCCCACAACGATAAAAAGCAAGCGGAGACACGAATGAGCAAGCAAGAATCGTTCGAAAACCTACCGCTGACCCGCTTCCCTATCAGGACGGTGTTCAACCGTCAGGATGGTGGCGGGCCCGCTGGGGAATTACGCGCTATTCCGCCGCTTTAAGCGTGTTGACCTGGACCAAGAGCATGGATGAATCGGCGGTTTCCACGAACAGGTCATAGGTCTCCAGGTAGAGGTAGACATTTTTTGTCTTCAGCCCGGTGTCTGCGGCGCAAGTTACATTGCGCGCCATTCCTTGCAGCGAGGCGACTTTTTGTGCGGCAGGAAAGGATTCACCCACCGAGCATTCAAAATCTTGCTCGAATGGTTTGCCAGTGCTGGTCGTAAAGCTTTTGCTGTAGGCGATGTCGCTGCCAGGCTTGACGGTTTGCCAATCGCCATCCAGTTCGATGTGTGTGAGCGTGCTTGCCTGGCCGGTTTTGTCCGAGCGCTGAGTGCTGCTCGTCGCGGCAAGTTCGATCAACCCGCGCCAGCGGATGCTCACACGCTGGCTGCTGCCCAAGGCGCCCGTCGCCTGCTGACGCCATAAGCCGCGGGCCGGGCCAGGTTGCAGATAAAGGTCCAGTGGGCTGTCGTTGATCAAGGCGTGAGGCACCATTGGGGATGAGGCGTTGTACGTGAATTGCAAATGGCTGAGCGTGTGGGTCGGTTGCCCCTGAGGCAGTGCGCTTACCTCTGCCAGCAGGGGTGCCGGAACCTCTGGCGTCAGCATGTTCGGTGGTGATTTTTTCCGGGATACGGGCGTGGCGAGTTGCGCCAGGTTGACGGGCTCGGCGCACACGGCACCCATCAGCCGGACGCGTTGCTCTTTGTCCAATGCACTGTCAATCGGCTGAGCGGGCGGCGGGAGCAGAGTCTGGCCATTTAAACGATAAGCCAAGCGGGTGCTGGCCTGGTGGGTAGTGCAGTCGATCTCGACACGTTCCAGCTGTCGGTCGTAGGGCTTCCCTTCGTTTTCATCCAGGCGGATGCGGCCGTAGTCGATGCCCGCCCATATCGCACGTCGAGCGTTCGTCGTGCCCAGGGTGCCCGGGTCTAGCAACAAAACATCTTCGCTGTCGCCGGGAAGCTGCCTCCAACTGCTGTCCCGGACCGCTTGGCACAACTGTTGGTTCATGTTTCGCGCCGGGTCTGCCGGCAGGACATAGGCACTGCTCCAGTCCTTTGCGCGTCGATACTCAACCGCTAATTGCGCCGAATCGCAGCCAGCGAAAAGACGGGCCTGGGTGGCTGGCTCGGAGCCTTCAGCCGGAACATTCACCGTCACCACGGCAGTTTGGCCGAGCTTGATAGTGGTATCCAACGGCAACGGCTGGGTTTGTACACGGGACGCCATCGCCTGATTTTGTACCTGGCGTTCGGCAGCGACCTGCTTATAGTAATCGGCCATCCCGTTGCCTTGCAGGGCACAACCCGTCAGGGTCACAGCGAAAACGGCGCCCGCGAGGCGAAAGAGTAAACTCACAGCAAACATCTCCTTGGCGCGCACGGAATTCATCACGATAGCGGGCGCGTACTTTATTGGGTTATCGAAGTGTTGAAGTTATTGCGATGTGGCCGAGACAGTGATCCGTTGTACTCGGCGACTAAGAACTATCGGGGAAACTGAATTTTCGTGTTCAAGAGGGGCGTTCATGGACGGTCCTTCGTCGGTTTCTGAGTATCAAGCCCATTTGAATCGGCTTAACCAGTAAAACCTTTAGCGAAGAGAGTGACAGCAGCGGGCAAGCGCGCGAGCCTCTATCCTTCCCGGTGTCAGTTTTTCTCGCTCAACCCAGTGTTCGATCAGGGCGAGTGGATTCGCAGTAACGACTCCAGAAAGTTGTTTGCACTTCTTAATACGAGGAACCCACCGTGACGAACTACACCCTGGAATACCTGTTCAACGGCGAACCTCGCGCGCACCTGTTCGAACTCGATCAGCCTCAGCTGCCTGTCCATGAGGCGGCGATGCACTTGCTACAGCTGCACTATGGGGATGCCGAAAACAGCCTGATCATGCCCTCTGCGGACGCGACGCCGGAGGAAATTTTAGCGCAGGCTGAACGAGTAGGGCTGACGCGGATAAAGGTCGTCGATTAATCCGCTCGGATCGGCCCATTTCGACTGCACGAAGACCACAACACTTACTTATTTCAGCTCCGTTCTAATGTCAGTTCCGGGCACGAAATACTTACCGGGATCATCGGCCTTCTTCAGGTCAATCAAGGCTCGGCAAATGCAATGTGAGAATTCTTTCTGCAAGGTTTCGGGGTCTTTCCAGGCCATTTGCGATGATTGCAATTGTTGTCCTTCGGAGGACTTATAGCAGACACAATTGTCAATTCGGGTGATGCCGTCATCATTCGTGCTCTGACAAGCAGTGGTCAGCAAAGCAATCGCGATGAGCATTACGATCTGTTTCATTGGCTCCCCTCCGAGGCTGTTGTGAAGGGCTAACGCTGAATAAACCGCAGTGGTGTGATGGTCGCTCTGCGGGGTTGCTGGATAGCCAGGGGCGCAAAGCCCAATCGGCTCAATAAGCCCGACAATAGAAGGAGCTTAGCTCTCAATTTCGATCGCTCCATCCACGGCCTGCTTTTGGCCGAATTTTGCCGCTGCTGTCCGGCAGCTATGGGCTGAAGGCAGTAAGCAAAGGGGACGGATTTACTGACAACCATATCTGCTACCTTTTGCCGTCAGATTCAACGTAGGGACCTAAATAGAAACCCTGCGTATCCCAGTTGATTCGATAAATCACTTCTTTCCTTGGCTTGATGTTGGCCGCAACCGTTTTGATCGCGACACCCGCACATAACCCCGACTCGGCGAGCCCGGAGCCGAGGTTCACTTCACCGGCAGGCAAAACGAAAGATGCCTTTTGACCTGGACCTATCTTGGCGGCGCGCTGACCGTCAATGTAGAACACGACGTCACATCCCGAACCGACAAACCCGTCATCACGGAAAATGGTCAGGCGTCCCGACTCTTGCGTGCCCTGGCTTTTGATCGCGTATAGCTCATTGGCCGGCACTGGCCGCGCTTCAGAAACCCGCATAGGTGATGTTGCGCACCCGCCCAAGGCCAGCAAGAGCGCCCCCGTTGCGATAATCCTTCGCATGATTTTTCCCTCCTGAAAAAGGGCGAATGTATCAGCGCGACCTACTGCGTTGCTTCAAAACGCCATTCGCCAAAAACACCATTGCCCCGTACTACCCAGTGTATCTGCCTTTGGCCGATAACTGCCCGTCACCCAGGGCGGTCATCGGCCCAAAGCCCGGGCCGTTTACGCTCAAACCTGATCCATCGCCTCGGTCAGCCCCTGGTCCTCACCCAGGAACCCGCCACTCTGATGGTGCCACAGCCGCGCATAGATGCCGTTCCTGGCAAGCAATTCGCTGTGCGTGCCCTGTTCGACGATGCGTCCATCATTCATGACAATCAGTCGATCCATCGCCGCAATCGTGGACAGCCGATGGGCGATGGCGATGACGGTTTTGCCCTGCATCATGTCATCGAGGCTTTCCTGAATGGCCACTTCGACTTCCGAGTCCAGTGCGCTGGTCGCCTCGTCAAGTAGCAGGATCGGGGCGTTCTTGAGCATCACCCGGGCAATCGCGACGCGCTGGCGCTGGCCGCCCGACAGCTTGATGCCGCGCTCGCCCACCAAGGTGTCGTATCCGCTATGACCTTGCCGGTCGCTCAATTGGCTGATGAACTCATCGGCCTGGGCACTGGCCGCGGCACTGCGGATTTGTGCATCGCTTGCATCGGGTCGGCCATAGGCGATGTTGTCGCGAATGGAACGGTGCAGCAGGGACGTATCCTGGGTGACCATGCCGATGGCGCTGCGCAGGCTGTCTTGTGTCACGTGCGCAATGTCTTGCCCGTCGATGCGAATCTGCCCGCTGTCGACATCATAGAAGCGCAGCAGCAAGTTGATGAGCGTGGATTTGCCCGCGCCGGAACGGCCTACCAGGCCGATTTTCTCGCCCGGGCGAATGTTCAGGCTCAGGCCATCGAGCACTTGGCGTTCGCCATTGTAGTTGAAGCTCACGTTGTCGAAGGTGACCGCTCCGCCGGAGGTCACCAACACGCCCGCGTCCGGCGCATCCTGCACCTTGGGGCCGCGGGTAAGGGTGGCCATGCCATCCTGCACGGTGCCGATGCTCTCGAACAACGAGGTCATTTGCCACATGATCCAATGCGACATGCCGTTGATGCGCAACGCCATGGCGGTAATCGCCACCACGGCACCCGTGCCGACTTCGCCCAGGTGCCACAGCCAAAGTGCATAACCGCCTGCTGCCATGATCAGCGCCACCACCAACGCTTGGTTGACGATCTCGAATTGGCTGACCAGGCGCATCTGGCGAAAGCCGGTTTGCTTGAAATCCTCCATGGCCGCGCGCGCGAAGTGCGCTTCACGATTGGAATGGGAGAACAGTTTCACTGTCGTGATGTTGGTGTAGGCGTCCGAGATACGTCCGGTCATTGAGGAGCGCGCATGGGCCTGTTCCTGTCCGACCTTCCCCAAGCGGGGCACGAAGTAGAGCATGGCCAGCCCGAACAACACGATCCAGGCTATGAAAGGCAGCATCAGTTTCAGGGCGAAGCCGCCGGCCAGTGCGATGATCGCGATGAAATACACCCCGATGCCGGGTGCGATTTCGATCAGGGTGAACAGCACGTCGCGCACGGCCAGCGCCGTCTGCATCACTTTGGTGGTGACCCGGCCGGAGAACTCATCGGAAAAGAACGAAAGGCTTTGCCGCAGCATCAGGCGGTGGAAATCCCAACGCAGCCGCAACGGCAGATTGATCGCCAATATCTGGTGCTGCACCATGGTCCGCAGCGCCACCAGCCCGATGCTGGTCAGCATGACGAAGCCCATGCCCCACAGCACGCGACTTTCCTGCGCGGCCGCATCACCACCGGCCTTCCAGGTCGAGAGCAGATCCACGACCTGACCGAGGAAAGAAAACAGCCAGGCTTCGTAGATCGACACACCAGCACTCAGTAGCGCAAACGCCAGAATATAGCCGCGCGCGCCCCGTGTGCACGCCCAAAGGAACCGAGCCAGGCCGTCGGGTGGCGGTGGTACCTCGTCGGGCGGGAAGGGGTCGAGTCTTTGTTCAAATACGCGAAGCATGGTGGTCTCCGAAGCGATCAAGAAGGAGATTCTACACAGCCAGCAGGTGAGCGGGGTTCATCGATGCCCAAGGAAATGCAGTGCTTGAACTCCCGCGTGGTTTGCGAGTCCATCATTTGCCCGTTCGAATCTCAGAACGTCATGGAAGAGGGAGAAGTAACATGGATACAAGAAATCTATGGGTAGCGGTTCTGGTCTCGATGGGGATCTTGCTCAGCGGCTGTGACAATGCTGACAAACCCAGGCAAGCAGCGGCAAACAATCAGGGCGTCATCGAGGAGAAAAGTTCGGCCCAGGCTGAAATGGAAAAATTCAATATTTATGTTGATGCTGCGAATAGCGGCGGGGATTTCGGCGCCATACTGGAAGAACGCCGGACGAAGTATTCGGCCATGCTCACGTCGAAAAAGAAACTGGACAGCTATTACATGTTCAGTGGTTATGACATCACCCTCTTGCAAGACAATCTAAACAAGGCATTGGCTCTTTCGCATCCAATGCCAGAGTTGGATGCGCCTGCGAAAGGCATGCTGGTGGCGTTGGCGAAGTTACAGCCTATTCACGCGGAACTGGTCAATTATGCCAACTCCAAGGGCTACCTGGCCGATGACGGTAAAAAGGCCCGGGAAATGGAGCCCTCGCTAGAGGCGGCGTTGCAGGATGTCGCTGTGGAACAGGCGACATTTTATGAAGGCATCAGCAAGCGCGACGAGATCAATACCCAAGAGGCCTTTGAAAGCGCCGAAAAAGACAGCTTGGCCTATTACCGCGCAGGCATCGTGCTCAACGCCAAGCAGTCCGTACGGCTGTCGAATGATTTTTTCAAGTCAGCGGGAACGGAAGTCACTGCGAAACCCTTCGAAGAAAGCCTGAATAAAACTGCCCAAATGATCGAGGGCTGGGACAAGCAGGCCAAAGCTCAAACACCTGTTCTCAAATGCAGCGTCTTGCTGAGTGATATGAACCGATTTGTCGGCAAGGGCCGGGAAGCCATCAGCGCGGCCAGAAGCGGTAAATATCAATACAACGAGCAACGTCAGATGAGTTGGAAAATAAGTAATCCCATCCAACAAGACGCCAAGTTTTTTGCACAGTCGTTTGATTCTGTCATCAATGGCTTGAATCAGACCCGCTGCATGTGAATGTTAATAGGGACGTCACAGTGCAATCGCAGGCAGCGATTTGCTGCCGTGTACTTAATCAATTATCAAGGAAGTAACCCACTATGCAGCCATCCTCTAAGCCCGCTCCATCGGTGACGGGAGAACTGATCAAAACCTTCCACCATGGCAAAGGTTTCCTTTTGTTCACGCTGTTGTTCGCCATCCTCATGTTGGGCCTGGCAGGTTTTGTGGTGTACCTGGGGACGCTTCTGCCGTCAGGCAGCAGCGGCACGAACAACCATGAGTCCAGCCCGCTGTTGCTGATCTATGCCGTCGCGGGCCTGCTGGCGATTATTTCCGCCGTTCTGTTCGGCATTCATTTCTGGCAGAAGAAGCTGCGCGGAACCCATTATGAGGTGTACGAGCACGGCATCGTCGCGATCAACGCAGCGGGTCAGAACTACACGGCATTCACTGAAATCGAAGACCTGTATCTGTTCGGCTCAGGGCAGACCGGCTTCACTGGCTTGATTACCAATCTGGCTTATCGACGGAATGAACGTGAGCCCTTTCATCGCGTCATCGAGTCCCTCAAGGGCTTTCAGGATTTTCAGCAAATGGTGCGCGAGTTGCACGTGCGTGCGCGTCTGCCACTCGTGGTGGAACGGCTTGAGTCTGGCGGTGCGGTGAGTTTCAGATTTGTGCCGACCGGGCAGGTCTGGCGCAAACGGCTCTCGGGGGATTTCTTGAATGTCACCACCCAGACAATCATCCTGACTAGCGAATTTCTGGACGTTGAGGGGCGCAAAGTCCCGGTGTCGAGCCTGCGTTCAGTCGATATGAATACGTGGAGTGAGAAGGTCACTATTAAAGACGAGGCCGGGAGCCCGATCCTGTCCACCGTTTGCACCGGTATTCTGAGTCATGACCTGTTTCTCACGACGCTGGACGTGTTGCTTGATGCTGAGCGGGTCGACCTTGGTGAACAGGCCCCAACCCTGGTGTGAGGATCGCCAAGCGCTGGTCGACGTGATTGTCAGCCAGCGCATGCTGGAACAGGACTGAGCCCATTGGGTGTCATAGCAGCGTTCAAACCTCGTTGACCACCGGAACATCCGTTTCGGGCGCAGCGGTGTTGGTTTCAGCCTCCAGCTTCAATCGGTCAGCCTTACTGATGTATTTAGACTTGTTTGCCGGGGCCAATTTGGCACTCGCCTTTTTGGCGTGAGCCTTTAATAACTGCTGTATTTTTTTACGGCGATTCATATCGTTCTACTCAGCTTGTAAATGCTTGAATGATATCAGCTTAAATCTGCAGCCAGATCCCCGTGGCTGGGTTCGCTTTAGTCCGCCTGAATACGGGGCGAACCGTGGCTCCGGTCGTATAAATTTGAAATGCGCGGCGTTGCCCGACAGAATCGCGCCCCGATCCGGGCAAAAGGTGCCGGACGTCCGTGGTCAGAAGGGGCTGTAGTTGAACGAACAGACATTGTCCATGCGCCTGGAGCGCGTCGCGGCGCATGTGCCAGCCGGTGCGCGCCTGGCCGATATCGGCTCGGATCACGGCTATTTGCCGGTGGCATTGATGCGCCGTGGCGTTATCGCGGCGGCGGTGGCCGGCGAGGTGGCATTGACGCCGTTTCGCTCGGCCGAACGCACCGTGCGCGAGAATGGTTTCGACGAGCGGATCAACGTGCGCCTGGCCAATGGCCTGGCGGCAATCGCGCCGGGAGACCGGATCACGGCGATCAGCATCTGCGGCATGGGCGGCGAGACGATCCGCGACATCCTCGACAGCGGCAAGGCGTGTTTGAGTGGCCAGGAGCGCCTGATCCTGCAACCCAACGGCGGCGAGCAGCCACTGCGCCAATGGCTGATGGAAAATGAATACCACATCCTCTGCGAGGAACTGCTGCGGGAAAACCGCTTCGACTACGAAATCATCGTCGCCGAGCGCATCGGGCCGGTGATGTACACCGCCGAGGAGCTGTACTTCGGCCCGTTGCAGATGCAGGCACGCAACCCGGCTTTCCTGCTCAAGTGGCAGCGCATATTGCGTGAGAAACACAAGACCCTGAGCCAGTTCGCCCGTGCGCGGCAGGCTGTGCCCGAAGAGAAGGTGCAGGACATCGCCCGGCAGGCCCGGTGGATCACCGAACTGTTGGTTTGAGTCGGGGCACTAAAGCCAGGTATTCACCACTCTGCGATCCAGTTCCTCCCAGTCCGCCATGCCCAACACCCGCGTGGTGTTCAACCCGCGCAAATACCCGCGCAACTGATTGGCGGTGTCCCGCGCCAGCTCCGGGTCGGGTGCGTTTTCGTCCAACAGGATGGTTTCGTACTGGGTCAGGTACTCGGCCACCCGGTCACGGAAGTCGGGCAAAACCGCATCGCGGATCAGGTCAAAAGTTCTCAAGTAGCGATCCTCATCAATCTATTCCAGTGGTGATGGCGTGTGCTTGCGTCTGCACGACGCGCAACTATTGCTAGAAGTAATAGTGACCATCACTAAACGCAAGTTCTGCTTTATCGGCGATCGTCGGAAAATAGCCTCCATCGAACACGCGACTCAAGAAGTTTTCCAGCGTGTTAACCGAATCTTTTATTTTCAGGATGAGACCGATGCGCTCTTTGATCGTGCCTGCCATGGCGTTTGCCCCGTTGCTGCTCGCCGGTTGCGCCTCCGTACCGAACGATCCGACCCTGACCTTACAGACCAGCAAGACGCCTGCGCAATACGCTGACTGCGTCGTACCGAAACTGCAAGGCAACGCGTTGCACCCGACGGTTTCGCAGACCCAGCGCAGCTATCGGATCGTGGTCCCGAGCAAAGTCTCGGCGGATAACGTGCTGGAAGCCTACAAGGCCGGGAACGGCGGCAAGGTGTTCATCTACGAGCGGCATTTGCTGGCCTCGAACTTCCTGCCTTCGAGTTTTGAACGCGCCGCACAGGAATGCATCTGACCCTCGGCCCGTAGACGTTTTTTACAGAGCTCCTTTGGTTGGCCGCAACCAACCAATTCTTTGCCCCGCACCGCATTCGGTCGCGGGGCTTTTTTTTTCCTGCTAATGCAGTCGACCCATGACTTACACCCGCGCCAGCGCCTGAGCCAGGTCGGCGCGCAGGTCTTCGACGTCCTCGACACCCACTGACAAACGCACCAACGCATCGCCGATGCCGAGTTGCGCACGGGTGTCGGCAGGGATGGTGGCGTGGGTCATGATCGCCGGGTGCTCGATCAGGCTTTCGACGCCGCCCAGGCTCTCGGCCAAAGCGAAGATCTGCACACTCTCGAGGAATCGCTTGGCGCCGGCCAGGTCGCTGTTGAGGTCGAGGGAAATCATTCCGCCGAAACCGCGCATTTGCTGCCGCGCCAGTTCGTGCTGCGGGTGCGAGGGCAGGCCCGGGTAATAGACACGCGCCACCTGCGGCTGACGCTCCAGCCATTGCGCCAGTTCCAGCGCATTGCTGCAATGGCGCTCCATGCGCAGTGCCAGGGTTTTCACGCCGCGCAGGGTGAGGAATGCGTCGAACGGCCCGGCGATAGCCCCCACGGCGTTTTGCAGGAAACCCAGGCGCTCGGCCAGTTCGGCGTTCTGCCCGACCACGGCGATACCGCCGATGACGTCGGAGTGACCGTTCAGGTATTTGGTTGTCGAGTGCACCACGATATCGAAACCCAGTTCCAGCGGGCGCTGGATCCACGGGCTGGCAAAGGTGTTGTCGGCCACGCAGATAATGCCGCGTGAACGGCAGATGCGCGCGATGGCGGCCAGGTCAGTCAGGCGCAGCAATGGATTGCTCGGCGTCTCGACACAGACCATCCGCGTGTCGTCCTGCAGCGCGGCTTCGAAGGCGGCGAGGTCAGTCAGGTCGACGAAGCTGAAGCGATGCCCGGCGCTACGCCGGCGCACTTTGTCGAACAGGCGGAACGTACCGCCGTACAAATCGTTGCCGGAGACGACGTGCGAATCAGCGTCGAGCAGTTCCAGGATGGTCGAGATCGCCGCCAGCCCTGAGGCGAAGGCGAAGGCCTGGGTACCGCTTTCGAGGTCGGCGACGCAGCGCTCCAGCGCAAAGCGCGTCGGGTTGTGCGAACGCCCGTAGTCGAAACCCTTGTGCACGCCGGGGCTTTGTTGCAAATAGGTGGAGTTGGCGTAAATCGGCGGCATCAGCGCCCCGGTGGTGGGGTCCGGCGCCTGTCCGGCGTGGATCACACGGGTGGCGAAGGCGCGGGGAGCGCCAGTTTCATCGTGCTGACTCATGCAAGGGATCTCCGTAGGTGATTGAGCAGGTCGACGCGGGTAATCAGGCCGTGGAAGCCCGAGGCGTCGGCGATGATGGCCACCAGTCCGCGATCGAGCTCCGTCTGCAGCTCAGCCAGACTGGCTCCCGGAGGCAGGGTTTGCAACTTGTCGGTCATGACGCTGGCCACGGTCATATGAAAGTGCGAAGCGTCTTCATGGACGCCCAGCAAAATATCGGACTCGTCGATCACGCCGACCAGTCGTTGCTTATCAACCAGCACCGGCAGTTGCGATACATCCGCCAGCCGCATGCGCTGGAAAGCCGTGAGCAGCGTGTCGTCCGGCCCTACGCTGATTACCCGGCCATCCTCGAAGCGCCGCGCGATCAGGTCGCGCAGATCGCCATAACGTTTGTACTGCAACAGGCCCTGGTCGTTCATCCATTGGTCGTTGTAGACCTTCGACAGGTAGCGGGTACCGGTGTCGCAGACGAAGCTGACCACGCGTTTCGGCTCGGTTTGCTCGCGGCAATAGCGCAACGCTGCCGCCAGCAAGGTGCCGGTCGACGAGCCGCCGAGAATACCCTCGGCGCGCAGCAGTTGGCGGGCATGATCGAAGCTTTCCTCGTCACTGATCGAATAGGCGTGTTGCACGCTGGACAGGTCGGCAATCGACGGAATGAAGTCTTCGCCGATGCCTTCCACCGCCCAGGAACCGGGCTTGCCAAGGGTACCGCTGCGGCTGTATTCGGCCATCACCGAACCGACCGGATCGGCCAGGACCATGACCAGGTCAGGCTGCACGCGGCGAAAGAAGCGCGTCAGCCCGGTCAGCGTACCGGCCGAGCCGACACCGACGACGATGGCATCGACATCATGCTGAGTCTGCGCCCAGATTTCCGGCGCGGTGCTGCACTCGTGGGCCAGCGGGTTGGCCGGGTTGTTGAACTGGTCTGCGAAAAACGCGTCGGGTATCTCCTGCGCCAACCGCGCCGCGACGTCTTGGTAGTAATCGGGATGGCCCTTTCCGACGTCGGAGCGGGTGATGTGCACCTCGGCGCCCATTGCCTTGAGGTGCAAGACTTTCTCGGTGGACATCTTGTCGGGCACCACCAACACCACCCGATAACCTTTGGCACGCCCGACCAGTGCCAGGCCCAGTCCCGTGTTGCCGGCGGTGGCTTCGACGATGGTGCCGCCGGGTCGCAGGCTACCGTCGCGCTCGGCGGCGTCAATCATCGCCAGGCCGATGCGGTCCTTGATCGAACCGCCGGGGTTTTGCGATTCGAGTTTGAGAAACAGTGTGCACGGGCCGGTATCGAAACGGCTGACGCGCACCAGCGGCGTGTTGCCAATCAGTTCGAGTACGGCGGGGCGGGAGTCGTTCGGCATGTCGTCACCTCGCGGGGGGAATCTGCTCTGGATGGACAGCAACCTGCATTCAGTCATCGCGTGTCAGTCGCAGGAAATGCCTCGCTTGGAACATAGGCTGCGATTGGCTGTATCGCAACCTTCCACAGCCGGCCGGTAACGTCATTGCCGAACCGCCAAAGGCTGCTTCTGCTAGTCTGCCGGGCCTGACATTCAACAAAACCAGGTTCAATCAATGTACGACATCCGCGTCATGACCATGGCCGATTATGATGCAGTCATCGACCTCATCAGGGGAACGCCTGGCGTCTCGTTGCGGGATGCAGATTCTCGCGAATCGACCTCGACATACCTGGAACGCAACCCTGGATTGAGCTTCGTGGCTGAAGTCGAAGGCGTTCTTTGTGGGTGCATCATGTCTGGCCACGACGGCCGCCGAGGCTATTTGCAGCACCTGGTCGTGCTGCCTGACTATCGGCGGCAAGGCATCGCCAATGCGCTGGTTGAGCGTTGTCTGTCGAGTCTTGAAAACCACGGGATACTCAAATGCCATCTCGACGTGTTCAAGACCAATGCGACTGCTGCCAGCTATTGGCACAGCCAGGGTTGGCAACTCAGGACTGATATCGATCGGTACTCGTTCACCCGATCGAAAAACGAGAACGCATAACCTGCGGAGCAATACCGTAATGCAACTCACGAAAACACTGACAACCCTGTGGGAGCGGGCTTGCCCGCGAAGGCGGCCTTACATTCAGCATTAGCGCTGGCTGACACACCGCTTTCGCGGGCAAGCCCGCTCCCACAGGGATGGATGGTGAGACATAAATCCACGGCACCCTGCCGACCTGTAGCAGCTGGCGCAGCCTGCGTTCGGCTGCGAAGCAGGCGTCAAATCAGGCAACGCGGTGTATCAGGAAAACCGCGTGTTCAGGGTTTACGACTGCTGCGCAGCCGAACGCAGGCTTCGCCAGCTGCTACGGGGTTGGGTTGCAGCTGGTGGCTTAGTAGACCTGAGGCACGATCAGTTCTGGCGGCGTCGGGCTGCGGGAGTAGTCTTCCTGGCGCACGCGCTCCGGCAGTTCGATCACCGGCAGCTCCACTTCTTCATAAGGCATTTGCCCGAGCAAGTGGTTGATGCAATTGAGTCGGGCTTTTTTCTTGTCGTCGGCTTGCACCACCCACCATGGCGCTTCGTCGATGTGGGTGCGTTCCAGCATGATTTCCTTGGCCTTGGTGTAGGCTTCCCAGCGCCGACGGGACTCCAGGTCCATGGGGCTGAGCTTCCATTGCTTGAGCGGATCGTGAATGCGGCTGAGAAAGCGCAGGTTTTGTTCCTGATCGGAAATCGAGAACCAGTATTTGATCAACTGAATACCGGAGCGGGCGAGCATCCGCTCGAACTCTGGCACCGTACGGAAAAATTCTTCGTACTGATCGTCATTGCAAAACCCCATGACCTTTTCGACCCCGGCGCGGTTGTACCAGCTACGGTCGAACAACACGATTTCCCCCGCGGCCGGCAGGTGCGAGACGTAGCGCTGGAAATACCACTGAGTGCGCTCGCGGTCATTCGGGGCGGGCAGGGCGGCGACTCGGCAGACCCGAGGGTTGAGCCGCTGGGTAATGCGCTTGATCACGCCACCTTTGCCCGCCGCATCGCGTCCTTCGAACAAAATCACCACTTTGTGCCCGGTCTTGACCACCCAGCTTTGCAGCTTCACCAGTTCGCCTTGCAGGCGAAACAGTTCGCTGAAATAGCGTCTTCTGGCTTCCTTCTCACTGCCGTCATCGACGTGTTCATCGAACAGCGCGTCGAGGTCGTGCCCATCCTCCAGTAATTCCAGCTCCAGTTCTTCGTCGCTGTGATCGAGCAGCTCGCGATGGATGCGTTGCATCAGGGTGTCGTTGGTTAAAAGCATGGTCAGTACTCCCGACGAAGGTGGAAGCCAATGCTAGGCCGCGAGGTGTGACGAAGTGGTGACGAGCAACAGCCCTGCAAATGTTCGGGGTGTCATCTTGGTGTCACCAAAGGCATGGCAACATCCGTGCAAACCGTTTTGACCGCTCAGCGGAACTCCGTCCGCAAGCCGATACATCAGCCAGGAATCCCCATCATGAAAGGAGACACCTCCCTGTTTGCGGCCATTGACCTGGGGTCTAATGCGTTTCGCATGATGATTGGACAGTCGGTCAAACGAAACCGCCAGTTCGTGATTCAGGAAGTGAAAACCCTGCGTGAGCCGGTCCGTTTGGCCGAGGGATTCCAGGGCGGAGCGCTGGATGAAATGGCACTGGACCGGGGCTGGCAAGCGCTGGCGCGGTTCGGCAAGAAGTTACGCGGCTTTGAGGCGGGGCGAGTGCGGGCGGTGGCGACCAGTGCCGTGCGCGAAGCTGACAATGCGCAACTGTTCCTGGCCAGTGCGGAGCAGCACCTGGGATTTCGGATCGATGTCATTACTGGCCAGGAAGAGGCCCAATTGGTGTACGCCGGTGTCGCCCATACGATCCCTGGCACGGAGTGCATGCGACTGGTCGTGGACATCGGCGGCGGCTCCACCGAACTGATTCTGGGGCAGGGCGCCAAGCCGCTGGTCACCGAGAGCATTGCCATTGGCAGCGGCACCTTTGGCGCGCGTTATTTTCACGGTGGCAGTGTCACCGCCCAGGCACTCCTGGAAGCTGAACGTGTGGCCACGGTGCAGTTTGAAAAAGTCGCACGGCGTTATCGGGCGCTGGGTTGGCAGCAGACAATCGGCTCTTCAGGAACGGCACGGATGCTGGCGAAAGTGCTACAGGCCAACGGGCTCAACGACTTTGGCCAAACCGGCATCACCTACAGCGGCCTGTTGCGCTTGTCGTTGCGACTGCTGGAAGTGGGACATGTCAAAAAGCTGCGACTGACCGGCCTGCAAGCCCATCGCCTGAGCATCCTGCCGGGTGGTCTGGTGCTGATGCTGGCGGCGTTCAAGGTGTTTGGCATCTCGCAGATGACGCCGTCCGAGCCGGGCTTGAGGTTCGGGGTGCTGCATGGCTTGATGTCTAAACACTGATCACTGGCGGCCGTTCAGGAAATTCATGAACGGGTCAAACTGTTCAGCACCGTGAAAACCCGGCCCTAAGGCTTGCGATCCGCCAACTCTTCCAGCAGGTCGGCTGAAGCTGCCACCGGCAAACGCCAGGTCTTCATTGCCCACTAGCGTTAAGTCGGCAAGTGTCCCGAAAGAATGCAAGCGTGAGGGCGAGGGCCTTGGCAGCCATCGCCCTCACGATGCCAGGCCAATCGGCCGTTTAGCGCTTGATCAGGGAAATCTTCGTGCCTTCGATACTGACCCCGGCCATTAACCCTTGCTGGTCGAAGATGAACGCGTAGGCGTCGTCCTTCAGCGTCGAGCTGGACAGATTCTTCGAGATCCCTTCGTCAACCACCACGACCGTCGGGCCGACGCCGATTTCCCAGCCCTTGGTTTCGCGAATGTAGTTCACGGCTTTGTCGGTCATCAGGAACACCACGTAGCCGTACGACTGGGCGCCTGCCTGTAGCCCCCATGAGCCGGTGACGGAGTTGTAATAACCCTCGACCTTCTTGCCTTTCAACAATTCGCCTTCGCCGTAGCTACCACCAAATACCAGGCCGGCCTTGATGATTTTCGGGAAGACCAGGATCGCTTTGGCGTTGTGCGACATGGTTTCGGCAAATGGATGGGACTTGTAGAGCGTTTGCAACGCTTGCTGAGAGTCGGCGTCCAGATTCTCGGCGGTTGCCGCACCGGCGTTGTTCAGGAAACTCGCCGACGCCAGTGCGGCGGTCGCGAGGATGATCGATAGGAAGAACCGCAAGGACTGAGTCATGTTCGTACTCCGATACGGGAGCATTGGATGTGAGCAGCAGTCAGCGCCTGCCCCCCGGCAGAATCCGAGCCTACTGACAGTTATCCGGCGCACCCTACAGTGTGTGAATTACCGGCTTCGCCTTTGAATGAAACAGATCATTGGCGATGTCATCACCTGCTTTGACCTCTGCGTATCGGACGGGTTCGTTGGCAGACTGCTCGCCGCAGCGGATCTGGTCCCTCATTCCGCAAGATTTTCTTGTAGGACAACGAGACAACTGCCGTACGGCTGACGACGTTAGAAAAATTTAATCTCGTAGCCGAATCGTGACGCTGCGCTAACGATATGCTGCCCCATGATCTGACGCGCCGCCGCTGCATTTCGGTCGATGAACGCCTGCACGAGTTCTTCATGCTCCCCCCGCGCCGCATGGGGAATATTGCTGAACACCGGGCCTCGTCGCGCAAAGGTCATGGTGATCAGTGCCCGCATCGGCTCCAGCACCGTGCGAATCATCGCCTCGAGGTAGTCGTTGCCTGATGCCGCGGCCACGGCTCGATGAAAGTCGAGGTCGGCGTTGACAGTCTCCAGCGTCGGTTCGCCTTCGTATTGCATTCGCAGGACCGCCGCCTGAATCGTTTTCAGCTTGCCGGGCGTCATATTCGACGCCGTAAGCGCGGCGGCCTGGCTTTCCAGTACAGCCCGCACTTCGAACATGTTGCGGATCGTGTTGTCACCGTCCAGCACGGGCGCACTCTCGCGCGGTACAGGGTGCGACGCTTGTGGGGATGCCGAGACAAACACGCCCACGCCCTGGCGTGACTGGATCAGCCCTTGCGCTCGAAGCGTCGCGATGCCTTCGCGTACGACGTTCCTGCTGACGCCGAAGTTTTGCGAGAGAAACTGTTCGGTCGGCAAACGGTCTCCCGGCCGAAGTCGTCCGGAGGCGATCTCGTCGCTCAACGAACGGGCGATGTGCTCGGCAAGATGAGGTCGCCGCGCCACGGGTTGCACATTCATTTCACTCATGCTCGTTCATCCCTTTCACTTGTCTTCTTAATCTACATGAGAAGACTTGTTCCCGTCAGTAACAACTGAAATTCATTAACGACATCAATCATAAAATCCAATAAAAACAACAATATAGATAGGCTGTGACGAGATTCTGCGCAAAAACACCAGTTGTTCAGTTGAAGGACAACAGGACGTCAGATACGTTGTCCTCAACCTGACGCAGCCAGAATTCGAAAATCCCTGCGCCAGCTTTGTAACTTGTTTGAGGCGCAGTCCTATGAAAATTGCCAGCATTGAAACCATTCCGCTTCGGATTCCCTTCACCACCGGTGGCAAGTCGGCCGGTGGGGTCTGGGGGCCGAAAGACCTGCAGATGGTCGATTCCCTCGTGGTTAAAATCACCACGGATGACGGTATTGTCGGCTGGGGCGAAACCTTCGGCTTCACCGCAATCCCGGCAGCCAAAATCGTCATCGACACGATCCTTGCGCCCGAACTGATCGGCAGTGATGTAACGCTGCGCGAGAAATTGCAGGGCGATCTGCAGAAGAATTTCACGTCTTCGGTCGCAGCGGCGCGTTCATCTATGGCCTCTCGGCGATTGATATTGCGCTGTGGGATATCGCCGGCAAAGCGGCCGGTCAACCGATCTACCAGCTGCTTGGCGGTAGCGAGGCCACGTCGCTTGCGGCGTATGCAAGCCTGATCCGCTATGCCGACCCCGAACTCATCCGCATTAATGTGCAGCGTGCGGTTAACGCCGGTTTCCGGCACCTCAAGCTGCATGAGGTCGATATCGAGGTCATCCGCGCCGCGTGCGAGGCCGCTGGCCCCGGCGTCGAAATCACCCTCGACGTCAATGCTCCGTGGACGGTGCGCGAAGCGCTCGATATGACTGAGAAACTGCGCCCGTTAAATCTGCGCTGGATCGAAGAGCCCGTGTGGCCACCGGAAAACTATTCGGGTCTGGCGACGGTACGCAAGCACGGCGGGATTCCGGTCGCGGCCGGCGAGAACGCGTCGACGCTGATGGACTTCCAGCATCTGCTTGAAGCCGGTGCGGTCGATTTCATTCAGCCCAGCCCGGCAAAAATGGGCGGCATCACCGAGCTGCAAAAAGTCTATGCGCTGGCCAACGCCCATGGCGTCACCGTGATGGTCCACGCCTTTTATGACGGTCCCGGCCTGCTGGCCGCGGTGCACGGAAGTGCGGCCCTGGGTGGGGCGAAGTCACTGGTCGAATGGCGTTATTTCGATCTCGAAGCGCAACTCTATGGCGACGCCATCATTCCGCATAACGGTCGCATCGACGTACCGCAAGGGCCGGGGCTCGGCATCGAGCCGGACCAGGACGTCATTCGGGACTACCGCTTCAAACCTTAGCCACCTGAGTCGCTTGCGCATTGCCGCGTTGATCGAGGCCGAGGTGTCGGCCTCGATCAGCCATGACGACATTCTTGATAAAAACAAATACGAGGATTGAGGACATGTTAGACAGAATCGTAGGACCCATTTTGCCTGTCGCCTTTGTGATCGCGCTGGGCTATATCGCCGGCAAACGCGGACGGCTCACCCATTCGGACAGCCTGCTGATCAGCCGACTGGTGCTCGGCTGGATATTCCCGGCGCTGCTTTTTGTCGGGATGGCGAGCACGCCTCGTGAACAGCTTTTCGACTTCAAGTTCATCGTGGCCACGTTCATCGGCATCATGGGCATGTACACGATAGCGCTGGCGATCGGCTGGTTCAGCACTCGCGATCTCAAGGTTGCAACGCTCAAGGGTTTCGTCAACGGTTATCCCGACGCCGCCTTCATGGGTATTCCTATCCTGGGTGCGATGTTCGGGGCGGGCAGCATCTATTCGGTGCTCGTGCTGAACCTCGTCGCGAGCCTGGTGATGATCCCGCTGACCACCATGTTGCTGACCATCGCCGATGGAAAAGGCAGCGGCACCCAGGCGTTCGTGTCGAGCCTGTCGGGGGCAGTACGTCGCCCTCTGATGTGGGCTCCGGCGCTGGGCATTCTGCTCTCCCTGCTGCAGTTCAAACTGCCGCCCGTTGCTGCGGAGTCACTTACGCTTCTGGGCAAGGCGACACCTGGCGTATCCCTGCTGTGCCTGGGGCTGATCATGTCGTCGGAGAAGCTGAAAATGTCGGGTGAGGTGTGGACCAACCTTGGGCTCAAGTTGTTCATTCACCCTGTGTTGATGTTCACCGCTACGGTAGTGCTGGGCACTCACGGCATTTACGCACAACAGATGATCCTGCTTTGCGCGCTTCCATCGGCGACGATCCCAGCGATGTTTGCGAACCAGACCGGTGCCTATCAGAGCGAAGCCGCGACCTCGATTCTGGTCAGTACCGTGTTGTCGATCGTGACGTTCTCTTTTGCGATCTACCTGATTGATGGAGGACTTGCCGCAGCCTGAAATCGCCGACCTTTTCCTTACGACGCGATACTCAAAACCCACCCGGCAATCCCGCTGCCGATCACAACCAGCCACGGCGGGAGTTTCCAGAACATCAGCGCGACAAGGGCCAGCAGTGCCAAAGCGAAGTCTTGCGGCTTGAATATGGCACTGGTCCAGACCGGCTGATAAAGCGCGGCCAACAGGAGGCCGACCACGGCGGCATTCACCCCGCCCAGTGCGGCCCGCGTGCGCACACTGCGGCGCACGCGTTCCCAAAACGGCAGGGCGCCGAGGATCAACAGAAAGGACGGCGCGAAGATTGCCAGCAAGCAAATTGTGCCGCCGAGCCAGCCCGTCGGGGCGAGGTTCATTGACGCACCGAGGAACGCGGCGAACGTGAACAACGGGCCGGGTACTGCTTGCGTTGCGCCGTACCCGGCAAGGAACGCGTCATTGCTGACCCAGCCTGGCGGCACCACCTCGGCTTGCAGCAGTGGCAGCACGACGTGACCACCGCCAAATACCAGTGATCCGGCCCGGTAGAAGGCATCCACCATGGCCAAGGATTGATTGGGCAGCAACTGACTCAAGAGCGGCAGGCCGACCAGCAAGGCGAAGAATAGCGACAACCAGATCGCTCCGGCTCGCGGGCTGAGCGTGATCGGCAGGGGATCGTGCCCGGCATTCTGCTCGGGTTTGAACAGCAGGAGACCGGCACCGCCAGCGGCGATAATCACGCTGACCTGTCCCCATGCCGACGGTTCAAGCAGGACGACGCAGGCCGCGATCAACATGATGCTGACGCGCAGTACATCCGTGCATAAAACGCGCGCCATGCCCCAGACCGCTTGCGCTACTACCGCGACCGCCACCACTTTGAGGCCATGCAAGGCGCCGGGTGGGATCACCGTGCCGTAATGGGCAATGCCCAGCGCAAACAGGATCAGGGCAATGGCCGACGGCAGCGTAAAACCAGCCCAGGCCGCCAACGCGCCGCCATATCCCGCTCGAGACATGCCCAGCGCGATACCCACCTGACTGCTGGCAGGGCCCGGCAGAAATTGGCAGAGCGCCACCAGATCCGCGTAGCTGTGCTCGGTCAACCAGCGCCGTCTGGTGACGAACTCATCGCGAAAGTAACCCAGGTGCGCGATGGGGCCACCGAAAGAGGTCAGGCCAAGGCGCAGGAAAATCAGAAACACCGACCACGCGCTGCTGCGGTCATTGGCAAAGCTGGGCATAGGGTCGCCTTGTTGATTCGAATCGGGCTGGTTGAACAATCGAATGACGATAGCGAGTTTCGATTGTTTCAAAAAGACACTTGCGGCGAGATAGCGAAAGAAACGCAGGCGCTTAAGCTAATTCCAAAAAGATATTTGTTCGTGTTTTTTAAGATCGTTTAGCTTTATGTCTCCAGAGAGTGCTGCGCTTCAAGCGTGGCGCTTTTTTTTGCATCAGGCCAACCGTTTTTGGGCATGGCCTGAGGTTCAGCCAATTTTCCTACCCTGGGCGAGCGCCGCGCCCGCCTCCAGGGCTGCTTGTCGGGAGCTCCTGTGACAATCATTCAAACCTCTTTGGCGACTGCCCGGATCGACTCTTCTAAAAGGCTTGCGCAACCGACCGACGATCACGCCAATGAAGGAGATGTGGTGCTTGAACTGCGAGACGTCACCAAGGCTTATTTGCGAAAAGGTTCGCGGGTGTTGCCTGCCGTCAGCAATGTCAGCTTGAAGGTGCGTCGCGGTGAGGTTCTGTGCCTGATGGGGACTTCCGGCAGCGGCAAGTCGACGTTGCTGCGGCATATCAACCGCTTGATCGAGCCCACGAGTGGCGAGGTATTGATCGAAGGACAGGCCATCAGCGGGTTGAGCAGCAAGGCCTTGCGTGCGCTGAGATCGCGGCGCATCGGCATGGTGTTTCAACATTTTGGCCTGTTGCCTCATCGTACGGTTCTGGACAACGTCGCGTTGCCTCTGGAGTTGCGTGGCGAACCCGAGTCCGTTCGTCATGCGGCGGCAACCCTACAGTTGCAAGCGGTAGGGCTGGAGGGGTGGGGAGAGCATTATCCCCACGAACTTTCCGGCGGTATGCAGCAACGTGTCGGGTTGGCCCGAGCCCTTGTGACGGAGCCCGATATCCTGCTGATGGACGAGCCTTTCAGCGCTCTGGATCCGACCATCCGGCGCGATTTGCAAAGTCATTTCCTGGCCTTGGCCCGCGACCGCGGCATCAGCACCTTGCTGGTCACGCACGATCCGGCGGAAGCCATACGTCTTGCCGACCGTATCGCGGTGTTGCGCCAGGGCCGTCTGGTGCAGCTAGGCACACCCGAACAGTTGCTTGAACATCCGGCAGACGCCGAAGTCGCGGACTTTTTCCGCGACTGCACACCCACACCATCCTCGCCGCGCAGCTTAAACAGCGTTCGCCCGCAGACTGCCGAAAGCCAACCTCGCGAGCAGCGCTCCAGCCCCGGCTTGCGTGGCTGGCAAGCGCTTTTGCTGGGACCGGCGGCCCTGGCGGCCCGGGGCAAGGGCGGTTTGTTCTGGCTCACGTTCGCCAGCGAACTCGCCGCATTGGCTGTCGTGAGCCAAGGCCTTGCCGACGCGTCGTGGCTGGCGGTTCTGGCGGCAGTGGTGGTGTTCGCTGCCAGCCGATTCACTGCGCTCACTTTGAGCCGCCAACCCGTGCGCCGCAACGCATCGGGTTGGGCGCTGCCGTTGGTGGTGCTGCTGGTCAGTCAGGCACTGGTGATCTGGCGAGTCATTACCCCAGACACCAGCAACGCCTTGCTGCAGTTCCCGGCCAACCGCCAGGCGCTGCTGGTGGCAGCAGAGAGCATCGATCAGTTCATCGGCTGGTCGCAGGTGACGTTCGAAGGCGCATTTGTCGGCGTGATTGTCGCGGTACGCACGGTCATCGAAGGGATCGAAAACCTGCTGGGCTGGTTGCCGTGGCCGGTGTCGGCGCTGGCGCTGGTGTTTCTGGCCTGGCGTTCGGCTGGGCTGGCGCTGGCCCTGACCAGCAGCGCGGCATTGTTGTACATCGGCCTGTTCGGTTTCTGGGAGCGAACCATTGCCACCCTGGCGCTGGTCGGTTCGTCGGTGCTGATCGCTCTGGTTATCGGCGTGCCGACCGGCATTTTGCTGGCGAAGAGACCGCTGGTACGCCGCTTGATCACGCCCTTGCTGGATGTCATGCAGACCTTGCCCACGTTTGTTTACCTGATTCCTGCCGTGGCGTTCTTCTCTGTCGGCAAGACGCCGGCCGTGATCGCGACAGTGATTTTCGCCCTGGCGCCGATGATCCGCCTGACCTCGCTGGGCATCCAGGAAGTGCCGAAGGATGCCGTCGAGGCGGCGGTCGCGCACGGTGCCAGCCCTTGGCAAACGCTGATCAAGGTGCAGCTGCCGCTGGCTCGTCGCTCGCTGTTGCTGGGGATCAACCAGACCATCGTCATGAGTCTGTCGATGGTGGTCGTGGCTGCGCTGATCGGCGCCGGTGGCCTGGGTTATGACGTGATGACGGCGCTGCGCAACATCAAGGGCGGCGAGGGCATGCTGGCCGGCGCGGCGATCGTCCTGTGTGCGCTCATTCCGGATCGAATCATTCAATCGAGCTTGCGCAAGCAAGATCATCCGCACAACTAAACGGAGAGACTTATCGTGAAGACACACTTGTCGCGCACCCTGGGCGCAGCCGCGCTGCTGGCCTCGTTGATTCTGCCTGCCGCGGTCATGGCCAAGGACAAAATTGTCATAGGCGAGCAGAACTGGACGGGCGCTATCGCCATTCAGCACATCCTCGGCGAAGTGATCAAAAGCCGACTGGATGGCGATGTCTCGTATCTGGCAGGCGATGTCCCGGTGCTGTTCAGTGCCGCGGCGAAAGGCGACGGTTCGGTCGATGTGCTGACCGATATCTGGCTGCCGAATCAGTCGGCAGCCTGGGCCAAGTACGTCACGGGCGGCACCCGCTCGCTGGTCCCGAACACTCACCCCTATGCGGGGGAGCAAGGGTTTTATATTCCGGGGTATTTGCAGGACAAGTACGGGGTCAAATCCATCTACGACCTGAAAAAGCCGGAAGTGGCCAAGCTCTTCGAACCACTGGGCGGCGGCAAGGCTCAGTTGCTGGTTGGGCCGGCGGGCTGGGAGTCGACGTACATTGGCCAGATCAAGGCCAAGGATTATGGGTTCGCCGATAAATTCGAGGCGGTTTCAACGGAAGCTTCCGTCACTTACGCCAAACTGGCCGCGGCCTACAAGGCTCAGCGCGGCGTGGTGTTCTATGCGTACACCCCGGACTGGATCTTCTCGGCGTTTGACTTGCGTCGTCTGGAAGAGCCCGCATTCGACGGTTATGCCCAGGACAACAAAAAAGACGACCCGCTTTACAAAGCTGATGGCTGCTGGAAATTCATCAGCCCGACGGTCGACCCGGACTGGTTGAACAAGAGCCAGATTACCTGCGCCTTCCCGGACGCCAAGGTGCATGTTTTGGCCTCTGCTGCCTTGCAGAAACGCGCGCCGAAAATTGCCGAGTTCCTGCGCAATGTCGCCATCGAACCGGCGCAGCTCAACGAACTGATCCTGAAGATCGAAAAGGAAAAACTGCCGGCTGACGTCGCGGCCAAGGCGTGGGTCCAGGCGAACAGCGCCACCGTTGATCAATGGCTTGCCGCCTCGGCGCCGAAAGTGAGTTCGAGCCAATGAGCAAAGTTTCCTTGCGTTTGCTCGATGGTGGGATGGGGCGTGAGTTGCAGCGAATCGGTGCGCCTTTTCGTCAGCCGGAATGGTCCGCACTGGCGCTGATCGAGGCGCCGCAGTGTGTGCTTCAGGCGCATCAGGCATTCATTGAGGCCGGCGCCCGAATCATCACCACTAACAGCTATGCGGTGGTGCCGTTTCATATCGGTGACGAGCGCTTTGCCGAACAGGGACGCACGCTGGCCGAACGGGCTGGACGCCTGGCGCGTCAAGCTGCGTCTGACAGCACTGAGCCGGTCACGGTGGCCGGTTCGCTGCCGCCGGCATTGGGCTCCTATCGTCCGGACCTGTTCGATCACCAGCGCTCGGTCGACATCCATCGCACGCTGATTGCCGGCTTGCACGAGCATGTTGACCTCTGGTTGGCGGAAACCCAGAGCTCCACGGCTGAAGTCCGGGCGGTGGTCGAGGCCCTGGGGGAAGATTCCCGGCCTCTGTGGGTCTCCTTTACGCTGCTTGATGAAGTCGGTGAGGCACCGCGCCTGCGGTCGTCCGAGCCGGTCGCCGACGCGGTACGCGTGGCGGTCGAACTGGGGGCGAGGGCGGTGCTCTTCAACTGCAGCCAGCCGGAAGTGATGGCGACAGCACTGGCCGAGGCCCGAGATGTCATTCAGAACCTTCATCAACCCGTTGAGCTGGGCGTGTACGCCAACGCGTTTCCTCCCGTCAGCACCGAGGCCAAGGCGAACAGCACGTTGCTGGAGATTCGTCGTGATCTGGGCCCCGAGTCTTATTTGCACTGGTCCCGATCCTGGGTCGCGGCAGGGGCTAGTATTGTCGGCGGATGCTGCGGCATCGGGCCAGAACACATCGAACAATTACACCGGCATCTCGTGCCGCACAGAGAGGTTGCCGGGACATGAGTGATCTTCAACACCACGTATTGGTTGAGCAGGCGACTTTTGGCGCCGGCTGTTTTTGGGGTGCTGAAGCGTCATTCAGGGCGTTGCCGGGCGTGCTCGACAGTCGGGTCGGTTTTGCACGGTCGGCCAACGGTGAGTCGGCATTGATCGAAGTGGTGCAGGTCGACTTCGATGCCAAGGTGATTTCCTACAGCCGTCTCATCGAGCACTTCTGGACGTTGCATGACCCGACATCATTCGATCGCCAGGGCGCGGATGTCGGGGTGAAATACCGTTCTGCGCTATTTTTCAAATCTGCTCAGCAGGCCCAGTTGGCGCTGGTCGCCAAGCAACGGTTGGATGCGTCGGGGCAGTTGGGCAAGCCGGTCGCCACCGTGATCGTGCCGCTGGGGGAATTTCAACTGGCGGAGGAGGAACATCAGCGCTACCTGGAAAAACACGGGGCAAGTAGCTGCTCCCTCTGAGGTGCAGGCCGAGCGCGGTGAAGTGACCAAGGGCCAGATCCTCTATCAAGGGCAGGTGATCACCGATGCCGACCCCGCGAGCCTGGTGCTGGCGGGGCTGGCCCAGGTGCTTGAAGGGCGGCATTGCTTCACCCACTTGACGGTCGAACAGAACCTGCTGATCGGCGGGTTTGTCGGGCGGCCGTCACGCAAGGTGCTGAATCAGCGACTGGAACGCATCTACGGTTACTTCCCCCGGTTGCGCCTGCTGCGCAAACGCCTGACCGGCTACACCTCGGGCGGCGAGCAGCAAATGGTCGCCATCGGTCGCGCCCTGATGTCCGAGCCGCGCCTGTTACTGCTGGATGAACCGTCCATGGGCCTGGCGCCGCAAGTGGTCGAGGAAATCTTCGAGATCCTCGCCCGGCTCAATCGCGATGAAGGGTTGAGCCTGCTGGTGGCCGAGCAAAACATCAACATCGCCCTCGATTACGCGCAGTACGCGTTTGTACTGGAGAACGGCCGGGTGGTGGATGAAGGGGCGGCGGTCGAGTTGGCCGGGCGCGAGGATATTCAGAATTATTATCTCGGGGCTGTGGGGTAGCCGCCACAATGCCCACCTGTAGCCGCTTGCGAAGCCTGCGGCTACAGGGTTTGCGTGATTGGTCGACTGGAGGGTTTCGCTACTCGTCGGCGGGGTATGGACTAGACTCCAGGGGCTATCGATGGGTCGTCAGCCGGAACGAGGTGTTGGCCATGGCAAAGGACAAGAAAGGTAATCCTGCTAAAACCTTGAAGCTCAAGAACAAAGACTATCTTGAGCAGTTGCGCCGGCTGCATGTCGAGCTGGTCAAGTTGCAGGAGTGGGTGAAAAGGAAGGGCGTCAAGATCTGTATCGTCTTCGAGGGGCGTGACGGCGCCGGCAAGGGCGGGACGATCAAGGCCCTCACCGAACGGGTGAACCCACGGATCTTTCGGGTCGTGGCGCTGCCTGCACCGACTGAACGAGAGAAGAGCCAGATGTATGTGCAGCGCTACCTGCCGCATTTGCCTGCGGCTGGCGAGGTGGTGATCTTCGATCGCAGTTGGTACAACCGAGCGGGTGTCGAGCGGGTGATGGGGTTCTGTACCCAGGAACAGGTTGAGGGTTTCCTGAAAACCGTCCCCAATGTGGAGCGTGCGATCGTCGATTCAGGCGTGATTCTGCTCAAGTACTGGCTGGAAGTCAGTCCGCAGGAACAGACCCGACGGCTAGAGGCGCGGATCAACGATGGGCGCAAGATCTGGAAACTGACCCCCATGGACCTCAAGTCATACAGCCGCTGGTATGACTACTCACGCGCACGTGACGACATGTTCAAGGCAACCGACACCGAACATGGACCGTGGCTGGTGGCGAACTCGAACGACAAGCGCCGGGCCCGTCTGAACATCATCTCCGATTTACTCAGCCGCATCCCGTACAAGGATGTGCCGCGCGAGAAGGTGATTTTGCCCAAACGGCAGAAGCCCGGCGGCTATCGCGAACCGGATTATCCGTACAGACGGATTCCCGAGACATTCTGACGGCTACGTTCAAGCACATCTTCGCTGTACACCAAAGGACCACCGTCCTATGAGCGATCCGGACGCTTCGCCTGTCGCCCCGCAACCGGGCCGAATTGCACACCGCGATACCCGCGACGATCGGCGGCGCTGGGGCCGCTGGCTGCCGGGGCTGCGTACGCTGCGCCACTACCAAATGGCCTGGTTGCGCCACGATATCGTGGCCGGTCTGGTGCTGACCACCATGCTGGTGCCCGTTGGCATTGCCTATGCGGTGGCCTCGGGCGTACCTGGCATTTATGGCCTGTACGCGACCATCGTTCCGCTGCTCGCGTATGCGTTGTTCGGGCCCAGCCGGATTCTGGTGCTGGGGCCGGATTCCTCACTGGCTGCCGTCATTCTCGCCGTCGTCCTGCCGCTGTCCGGTGGCGATCCGCATCGCGCGGTCGCGCTGGCGGGGATGATGGCGATCGTCTCGGGGGCCGTGTGCATCCTGGCGGGGATCGCGCGCCTGGGCTTCGTGACGGAGCTGCTGTCCAAGCCGATCCGCTACGGCTACATGAACGGGATCGCGCTGACGGTGTTGATCAGCCAGTTGCCGAAGTTTTTTGGCTTTTCGATCGAATCCGAAGGGCCGCTGAGAAACCTCTGGGCCATCGCCACCGCCGTGCTGGAGGGCAAAACCAACTGGGCGACGTTCGCCATCGGCGCAGTCACCCTGGTGGTGATCCTGCTGCTCAAACCCTACAAACGGGTGCCGGGCATCTTGATCGCGGTGGTAGGGGCAACTGTCGCCGTGGGGGTGCTGGACCTTGGCGCCCGCGCCGGCGTGTCGGTCCTTGGCTCACTGCCGCAAGGCTTGCCTGCCTTCGCCATCCCCTGGATCACCACGGCCGACATCGTGCCGGTGCTGATCGGCGGTTGTGCGGTCGCCATGGTTTCGTTCGCCGACACCAGCGTGCTGTCGCGCGTCTATGCGGCGCGAACCCAGACCTACGTCGACCCGAACCAGGAAATGGTCGGGCTGGGCGTCGCCAACCTGGCCGCCGGTTTTTTTCAGGGTTTTCCGATCAGCAGCAGTTCATCCCGTACACCGGTGGCCGAGGCCGCCGGCGCCAAGACCCAACTGACCGGAATCGTCGGCGCGCTGACGGTTGCCTTGCTGCTGTTGGTGGCGCCGGACCTGTTGCAGAATCTACCCACCAGCGCACTGGCAGCGGTGGTGATCGCATCGGCCATCGGCCTGATCGAGATCACCGACCTGCGACGGATTTATCGCATCCAGCGCTGGGAGTTCTGGCTGTCGATCGTCTGCACCGTCGGCGTGGCCGTGTTTGGCGCGATCGAGGGCATCGGCCTGGCCATCGTGATCGCCGTCATCGAATTCCTCTGGGATGGCTGGCGCCCGTACTCGGCGGTGCTGGGACGTGCCGATGGCATCCAGGGCTACCATGACCTCAAGCGCTATCCGGACGCGCGATTGATCCCCGGCCTGGTGCTGTTTCGCTGGGATGCACCGTTGTTTTTCGCCAACGCCGAGTTGTTCCATGACCGGGTGCTGGACGCGGTGGCAGCGTCGCCAACGCCGGTGAGCTGGTTGGTCATCGCCGCGGAACCGGTCACCAGCGTCGACGTGACCTCCGCCGACATGTTGGCCGAACTGGACGAAACCTTGCAGGCGGCAGGCATCGAGTTATGCCTGGCCGAGATGAAGGACCCGGTGAAGGACAAGCTGAAGCGATTCGGGCTGTTTGCGCGGCTGGGCGAATCCGCGTTTTTTCCGACCTTAGGCACTGCCGTCAACAGCTACCTGGCGACCCATCCAGTGGATTGGGTGGACTGGAAGGAAGAGGAACGCTGAGCCTTCAGGCCACGCTCGACCTGCTTCGTACACATTCCCCTGTTGGAGCGAGCTTGCTCGCGAAGGTCGCCAACGATGACGGTTTTAAACAGGAGAAACGCCGCGCATTCAAGACCTTCGCTGGCAAGCCAGCACCTGGAGCTTCCCGTGATTCGCCGATTAACCCCGCATCTGCTCAACCAGTAGCACCAGCGCAATGATGATCATGGCGGCTCCGGAGAAACGACTGACCCGGCGGGCGGCGGCAGGGCGCGCCCGAAGCACCACCTGCGAGCCAAATCCAACCAGCAGATAGATCACACCACAGCTGAAGGTATGGACGAGGCCAAGCGCAATCATCTGCATTTTCTCGCCTTTAAATCACGAGAGCCGCCCAACGATTGGCATCCATTCAAGCGCAGGCTGAAGACCTGCCTTAGCTCGGCGCGGATGCAACATTGTGAAATATTGGAAGTGTCTGGCCGCCATAAAAGAGTTTTCCTACATCAACCCGCCCAACACCTTGTTAGCGTTATTTCGGTAACGGCCGCCAGGGTAATGGGGTCCACTAGCGGGCGAAATGTCAGGGAGACATTCGAATGTTTTTATGGAACGTCGTGCCCACGTGGCACGAAATAGAAGACCGAATACGTCATGAAATGGGTTACCAGGGAAGCGCCAGCTTTCGCACGCATCTCAACGAAGTTGTCCCTTCCTTATCTCTCAATATCCGTCGTATCAGCAGTGTCAGGTCTGCGTTCAACCGGGCTGAGTGGGAAGCTGGCCGTTTGTTGAGGCAGCGCTTTTCTGATCTCGACATCTCCAGCATCCTCAACGAGTTGCTCGACGTCGTCACGCAAATGGCGATGATCGTCGCGGGCAGTGTGTTGACCGGAGGCGCCATCGGAGCGGGTGTAGGCGCATTTTTCACAGGCGCAGGTGCCATTCCCATGGGCGCCGCTGGCGCCGCAATGGGGTTGCACGTCAGCACCTGGATATTGGGAGTACTCGGCCTGACGTCCATCGCCGAGTTTTTTGTCGAGGGCTTGCCGCGCATTGGCGAGTACTACCTGACGGGCATCAACATCGCGTGGAAAGGCCCGCGCGGCGACGACGGGTTGAACCCGTTCAGCCAGGACGATCCTTTCGCTCAGGACAGAGCCGTCCACCACATCGCACTGGGGCATGTAGAGGTTATCGTCCTGCTGCTGGGAGCCATCGTTGAATACATTACGCGCGGTCGAGGCAATGCCAATGTCCTCGCCCAGGAAATGCGAGCAAGCTCCAAAGGCGCGCGATTGGGCGAATGGATGCTCAAGCATGAAGACGCGCTGAAAAAACGGCCAGACCTGCAACCGCCTGAGCGGAGCAAAAGTCCATTCGGAAAGCAGGAGCCAGCACCGCCAGCAGATCGTCCACCAGGAAAAGACAAGGATTCCCCGCGTGACAAACCGAACGCCATGCCGCTTCATAAAGTCGAATGCTTCAAAGCGGACAAGATGCCAGCGTCTAAAATCGGTGAGTTCGAGCGGCAGTTGCAGGGGCAAGAGGATGGGCTGAATCGGCTGACGGTTGATGAGTATTTGGAGAATATTGCTAATCCGGTGAAGCGGAGTCGAACTGCGGCTAGGCAGGCCCGAAAGAAATTACAAGCCAAATTACAAGCGCGATTTCAAAAGGAGTATTCGAAAACGATGAGCCCCAGAATTGCGAAAGCAGAGAGCCTGAAAAAAGCCAAGGAAACGATGTCCAACCTTGCAGGACTGCATAATCCGGATTTGAGTGCAGGCGGTAAAGATATCATCGCGGATTTCGGGGATCGACAAGTCAACTCCAGCATTGGCCCTCAATGGGGACCAAAAATAACTAATCTGAAAAAGGCCGCTGAGACAGTGCCAGCGACTTTACGCAGTGACACATATCTCAATGTCAAACTTCATAAATGTTAAGGAGAACCGTAATGGATGAAGTATTTTCAATTTTTCTGGATACGTTTGGCGGTCCCATTGATCGACAGGAAGTACCAGCGTCTAGTATCGAACGCTATAGAGGCAGGCTACCCAATCAGCTACTGGAATACTGGGCTGAACACGGTTGGTGCGGTTACGGTGAGGGGATTTTTTGGATCGTTAATCCACAAGAATACGAGGGGGTAGTGGCGTCCTGGCTTGAAGGGACGAAATATGGAGAGCGTGATGCTTACCACCTGATTGCTCGTAGCGCCTTCGGTGACTTGTATCTTTGGGGCGAAAAAACGGGAGCCTCTCTAAAAATAACCAGTGTGCTTTCTCGATGTGATGTCGATGACTTCGAAATCACAAACGATGATTTGGATAGGGAACTACAAAATTTTCTTTTATCTACAGAAGTGGAATACAACGATTTCGACGACCTGTTCAATCCCGCGAAGAAAAAGCTCGGCACCCTGCGTCACGACGAAATGTACGGCTTTGTTCCCGCGCTGATGTTCGGCGGCCCCGACACCCTCGATCATCTAGAGAAGGTGAAGGCAGTGGAGCATCTGATCCTGCTGTCTCAGATCACCGAGCTTCAGCCCTATAGTTTTTCAGACCTTTAAGGCTGGTATCAGGAATCAGATCTCAATGAAATTACCGATCAGTGAGCAGATTCTTAAAACGAAGAAGGTTTCATGTGGACAAGATATTTGCCCGGTTTTTAGAGAAATTTGGCGGACCTGTTGATCGGCAGGAAGTCCCAGCATCAAGTATTGAGCGCTATAGAGGCAAGCTACCCAATCAGTTATTGGAATACTGGGCCGAACACGGCTGGTGCGGATACGGTGACGGCATTTTCTGGATAGTGAACCCACAAGAATACGAGGGGGTTGTAGCGTCTTGGCTTAAAGGAACCAGGTTTGAAGCGTTTGACACTTACCACCTGATTGCTCGTAGTGCCTTTGGCGACTTGTACCTTTGGGGCGAAAAAACGGGGGCCTCCCTCAAGATAACCAGTGTCCTCTCTCGCTATACAACACACACATCTATATATACAGGAGAGCAGATGGATAAAGGACTTCGCTCCTTCCTGCTATCCAGGCAAGTAGACTCCAATGATTATGGCGACCTGTTCAAACCTGCAAAGAAAAAGCTCGGCACTCTTCGTCACGACGAGATGTACGGCTTTGTTCCCGCGTTAATGCTAGGAGGCCCTGATACTCTCGATCATCTAGAGAAGGTGAAGACGGTGGAGCACCTGATCCTGCTGTCGCAGATCGCCGAGCTTCAGCCCTATAGTTTTTCAGACCTGTAAGGCAGGCCCGCACACACGCCCTGAACCCGTTTTCGCACCAGCCCCTGTATCCCGCAATTGCACACCCTCTGTGTCTATCGGCCCCATCCCCAGGTTGATACGGTCCGCATTCACTGTATCTCGATGAGGCAACAATGGATCTCACCGCTATCCCGTTTGGTACTACCGACTGGTCGACTGTCGAACCAGTAACGCATCCCGGCGAAACAGGCACAGCCTATTGGCGAACCTGCCAGTTTGGTTCGACGCGTGTGCGGATGGTTGAGTACAGTCCTGGATACCTGGCCGATCATTGGTGCTGGAGAGGTCATATCCTGTTGTGCCTGGAAGGCCAGTTGCACACTGAACTGGAGGATGGCCGTCAATTCACACTGACGGCCGGGATGAGCTATCAAGTGGGCAACAATGCTGAAGGGCACCGCTCGTTCACGACCACCGGTGCGAAGTTGTTCGTTGTGGACTAGCACTGTGGACATATCATCTAGCCAGCCACTACAACGTTAACGCTTGGGCGGGCCGAACCGAGGTTATTTCGCCGAACCTCCTGGCTTGATATCCCCGCAAAAAATATCGACGTTGCCGCTGTCCGGTGCACTTCGCACGACCACGGAATACTCACCGGCAAGCAGATCCTGCATTGCGACAGGTGCGCTTCTTGAGAACGCCCAGCCGCGTATGGCTTGGCGTTCGGTGTTCACATGATCATTCATTGCATAGGCAACGGGCCCGGGTTGCTGGCAACTGCCTTTATTGATGAAGGTATAGAGGCGCAAGGGCAGGGACGCGCCGCTTGGAACACCGCTGATGAAAAAACTGAAGCCGGTTTGTTTGTCCCAACTGGCCAACGTTACATTGCCGATCTGACCGGTGTTATGCCGCGTGGCCACCAAAGGAATGCTCACGCCATGGTCGGCTGAAGTGGTGCAGCCGACGAGGCTTGCGATGACCATTAGCGCTGCCAGTGAGTTTCCAGGGTTCATTGCCAACCTCCAAAGAACTGCAAAGGGAGATTAGCGGGTATAGCTCATTAATCGCCTCTTTGGTGTCGCACGTTCGAAATTCTCTGTGCCGGGGAAGTGGAGAGCATTCCGGGCGGCTGCTTCTGACCGATAGAGGCGAGCCGCGAAGGGCCGCAGTCGGCCCATTGCTGCCGGTGGCAACATCGAAGGCAACACGGCGTAAGGAAGCTAGGGCGTAAAGCCCTAGCGGATAGCAGGTGTCACTTTTTCTTCTTCGCCGGCTTGTCTGCCTTCTCTGATTTCTTGGCCTTTTCTGGCTTGCTATCAGCTTTTTTTGCAGATTTCTTTGGCTCGGCATCTTTTTTCTTGTCTTTCTTGTCGGAAGATTTCGAAAGAGCCGACGCCGCCGCTGATTTCTTTGCCGGTGATGACTTTTTGTCTTTCAAATCCTTGCTGGCTTTTGAAGACTCGCCTTTGCTTTTCTTCTCGTCTTTAGCCATGTTGACCACCTCTTGGAGTCTGCCGGTATTGACACATTGCCTGTGGGATTCTCCACACGCTGATCATTAGGCGAGCGCGTCCAAAAGCGGTTCAAACTTTTTTGATGCGTCGAGATGGGCTTAGGCTGATGCACCGATAGGTACTGAGGGCTGGACTGTCTACTTCGCTGTCTGACCGAGGTTTTTAAATTTGGATATGCGGAAAGTGGACATCGAACGTCGTACCTTCGTCGGCGCTTGAGCTGACCGCCACGTCCCCGCCATGCGACCTGGCGATTTCCCTCACGATAAACAACCCGAGTCCTACGCTACGCGTGTCGCTGTCGGTCGTGCCACGGGTCATGGGCTCGAACAAAGTGGCCATTAGCGTCGCTGGGATAACCGCACCTTGGTTATGCACCGACACAACGGCCTGATTCTCTTCGACACGTGACGTAATGATGATCGGCTGTTTCAAATCTCCATAAGCCACGCTGTTAGCCACCAGATTGCCAATAATCTGCTGCGCCCGATCCGCATCAAGGTAAGCACTGCCCGAACCACTGCGTTGATGCAGCAATGTGGCCTCAGGAAACGCAATGCGCAGTTCGTCGACGCTCAGGCTGACGAATGCGTGCAGGTCAACCGAAGCAGGCGTGATCGCAATCCCTCGTCCGACTCTGGCCAAGGTGAAGTCCAACAGGTCGGCAATCATCCGTTCGGCGCGGCTGGCCGACTGGCTGATGTGGCCGAGCATTTTGACGTGCCTGGCAGAATGTTCGCCTCGGGCAAGGATGTCAGAGGCCATTTTTATCGCGGTCAGCGGGGTTTTCAGGTCGTGGCTGACGATGGCGACCATTTGTTCGGCGAACGTGGCGCGACGTTTGGCTTTTTCGTAGGCCTTGTTCAGTTCATGTTGGGCTTGCTGGAGCGCCGTTTCGGCGGCGGTTTTCTCCCGCAACAGGTCTTCGGCGATTTTTCGGGCACTGAGCAATTCACGCTCGTACTTGTCGCGATCGGTGGTTCCGAACAGCGCCAGCTCATAAAAAGCACCGCTGGCATGCTCGCGTCTAACACCGTTGAGCAGCATGGTGACGGAATGTTTGTCTTTGTGAACCAGATCGAGTTTCACCTCGGCCACAGAGCCTTGCATTCGCATTAACGGCGCCCAGTGGGTTTGATGAAAAATGCGGCCGCCCATGGTCAGCAGGTCCTGGAAACGCCGGCCGATCAACGCGTCTGAGTCGAAGCCGATCCAGTAACAGAACGTCAGGTTGGCGCGCAGGATCGTGCCGTCCTCTTTCGTCACCACCAAGCCGCAAGGAGCGCCTTCAAATAGCGACTGCGGGTCGGGCAGTGGCGGTTCATCAGTCGACATCAGTGCCCACCCACGGCGACAGGAAGCTGTCCATGGCTTCGGAACAGGCACTCGGTGCGCTCATGTGCGGGCAATGACCGACGTTGGCCACCAAGCAGAGCGTGCTGTTGGGGAGTACAGCATGCAGGTATTCACCCACAGCGACGGGCGCGATGAGATCGTCGGTGGATTGCAGGATCAAGGTGGGTGTGATCAGGCCCGCGACGTCCTTGCGGTTGTCCGACATGAATGTCACACGGGCGAATTGCTTGGCGATCTCGGGTTCGGTACGGCAGAAACTGTTGGTCAGTTCTTCGCCCAGCGCCGGTTGCCCGGGCGCACCCATGATGACGGGGGCCATGTTGCTGGACCAGCCGAGGTAGTTGCTGTCGAGGGTGTCGAGCAGGGAGTGGATGTCTTCGAGTTTGAATCCGCCCACGTAGTCGTCGGCGTCGATGTAGCAGGGCGAAGGGCCAATCATCACGTGAGCGGCAATTCTTCCGGGGGACTGGCGGTCCACCAAGGCGCCAATCATGGCGCTAACCGAGTGGCCAACCAGAATGACCTCGCCAGTGGCGAACTGATCGATGATTTCGCCCAGGTCATGAGCATACCCGGCCAACGAGTTATATTTTTCCCGATCATACGCGTCCAGATCTGACTGGCCCGCACCGACAAGGTCATACAGTACAACCCTGAAGCGAGAGGTGAAGTGGTCGAGCAGATAACGCCACATGGTCTGATCGCAGCCAAAGCCGTGGGAAAAGATCAGTGTCGAAGGACCTTCACCCACCACTTTTATGTTGTTGCGAGATTGAAGGTTCATGCGTGTCATCCCGAGCGTGCCGAAGGTGTTTTGGCTATCTTCGGCAGTGTAGATAATGAGGGGGGGCACGTAGAATAGCTGGATGGGTATTCAACGTACATTGGCGAACAGAATGCCAACGCTGCTCGGCACTAATGTCACTTTCAAGGGTCAGTAAATCCTGCGCGACCGTCAGGTCGTTCCTGCACTGCGCGGACCGGCTCCGCACCGGCAATCTGATCAAGGACAGTGAAAGCATGCTCGCCGCCATTTAAACAGCAACCGCCTCCAGAGGTTCCGTGAATCGGGACTCGCCATACGTTTATCCCTCAATCAAATTCGAAGAATTAAAGCATGCACCTACGCAAAATTGCAGTGGGGCTGTCGGCCCTTGTTTTGCTCTCGACCGGGGCCGAAGCCCGCAGTCTGCTGGATCTCCTGAAGCCGCCAACCCAGCATCAGGAACAGGCATCCCGTTCAGGCTCGATCAGCCAGAACGCGGCGCTGGAGCTCTATTCAAGCAAACAGAAACAGGCATCGTTTGACGGCTGCGCGGATTTGTTTCCGGCAGCCAAACCGATCAACACGGCCACTGTGCCCGCAACCATGAAACCCCTGGCCCTGTGCTCCGATAACTTCGCGGTGCTGTACTCGCAAACCAGCAGGACGCCGCTGGTGGTGGTCGAACGCCTTAATGCGGCGCAACTGCAGGATGCCAAAGGGGAGGAGCGCACCAATCAATTCTATCCGGACCCACGCATCCCCAAGAGTGGGCGGGCAGAGTTGAGCGACTATCGCAGCCAGCATCCGGCCGTGGACCGTGGCCATCAATCCCCGGCCGCCGATGCACCAACCCCCAATGCAATGGCCCAATCCTTTGCGCTGTCGAACATGGTGCCGCAAGACCCGACCAACAACCGCAAGATCTGGAGCAAGGTTGAGTCCGATGTCAGGAAGTTTGCCAAGCGCGCCGATGGCAATGTGTTTGTCTTTACCGGCCCGCTCTTTGACTCAGGCCACAGCACCATCGGTGACAACAAGGTCTGGGTGCCGACCCGCCTGTTCAAGCTGGTTTACGACGCCTCGTCCAAACGGGCCTGGGCTTACGTATTGCCTAACGCAGAAACCCGTGTCGAGAAACCGATGGACTACGACGCTTTCGTGAAAAGTACCGGGCTCAAATTGCTCGGGAATCTCCCGGTCACAGGTTCCGTCGGGCGCTCTTGAGGGCATCACCCCTCGAATGTCCGGCATTCATCGCTCCGGCCCGGACGCGATTCGCAAGCCCCCGACACCTTGTTATTTGCGCTCATCGTGGCCGGACGATGAGCTCGAAAATTACTGACGAGAACATCAATATTGAAATTCGTCTCAATATTGAATACCTTGGCCCTGCCTGACGCTGAGACCTGCGCGCCTCACGACTTCAATCACAACAAGGGCTCGAGATGAACAACAACAAGAAAGTTTCCCAATTGCCTCCCTCCGCCGTCGACGTGCTGGTCGTCGGTAACGGTCCGGTAGGTGCAACAATCGCGGCGCTGCTCGGCCGCTATGGGGTAACAACCCTGGTGCTGGACAAGTCCCACGAGGTCGTACTGATGCCTCGCGCCATTGCCCTGGACAACGAGGCGCTGCGTATCCTGCAACTCGCCGGTTTGTCGGAAGACGCTTTCGAGAAGATCGTTATCCCTGAAGTGAAAATGCACTCCCCGGTACTCGGGCAGTTCGGTCGAGCCAATACGGAGGGGTGCATCGACGGCCATCCGAAACTTGTGACGTTCTATCAACCCGACCTCGAACACGCGATGCGCAGCCAGGTCTCCCGGCTGAAGTCAGTGACCAGTCTTGGTGGTTTCGAGCTTGAGAGTCTGGTCGAGGAGCCGGATGGCGTCGTCGCCTCCGTGCGGGATCAGAATGGGCAATCGCATGCTGTTCGCGCTCAGTACCTGGTCGGTGCGGATGGTGCAAGCTCCAGGGTCAGGGCACTGATTGGCCAGGAGTTCGAAGGGCAGACCTATGCGCAGGATTGGCTGATTGTCGATGTCATGAATCGGCATCAATCAGCGATTGATCACATTGAGTTTCTCTGCAATCCGCGGCGCCCGACGCCGCACATGCCGGCACCCGGCGGCAGGGAGCGTTGGGAGTTCATGCTGCAACCCGGTGAGTCCCGGGAAGAGCTGGAAAGCCCGGAAAGCATCGCCCGGTTAATCGCACCATGGATCAACCCGCAGGAGTTGCAAATCGAGCGCAAGGCGGTGTATCGATTCCACGCGCGCTGCTGCAATAGATTCAGCAAGGGACGCGTCTTCCTCGCCGGCGACGCAGCGCACATCACCCCACCCTTTGTCGGTCAAGGCCTCGTCGCGGGACTTCGCGACGGTGCCAACCTTGCCTGGAAACTGGCCTGGGTCCTTCGCGGTCATGCCGCGCCGGCAATACTCGATACCTATGACGTAGAGCGCCGCCCCCATGCCCAGGCGATGATCAATCTGGCGAAACTCATGGGCCGAATGGTGATGCCCAAGAACAAGCTCGCCGCGTTCTTTATGCACGGCCTGATGCGCACGCTGGCGTTGACTGCCGCTACCCGCAAGTACTTCGAACAGTTGGACATCAAGCCGAAGAACACCTTCAAGCATGGCCTGTTCGTGCAGCATCGTCGGGGCGACGCGCTGGTACGTGGCAGCCTGTTTCCCCAAACCTGGATTCGCACCCTGCAAAAGCAGATCAAACTGAGCGACGATGCGCTAGGAGACAACCTGACCCTGGTTGGATTCGGTGTCGACCCGTTGTCACTGCTCACCACGCATCAGATCGTTTCCTGGGAAAAAATGGGAGGCCACTTCCTGGAAGTCAGGCCACGCGGACAACGCTCCGGCGGCAGCTGTGACTTCATCGAAGACATGAACCATGACATCCTGCCGCTGGCCCCTAAAGGAACGCTCGTCGCGGTTCGCCCCGACCGTATCATCATGCACCACGCCCCTGGCGCACAGGCAGCCAGTTTCCTGCGTGACTGCCGGGCGCTGCTGGTTGGCGAAGACACCACGCCTGACAGCGTTTCCGTTACCATCAACGAGCCCACTCGATTACGAGCTTGATCATGCATTCCCCCAATCTTCCTTTAGAAACGACTGCGCCAGAACCTCTCACGAGAGGCCACAAGAAACGTGAGCGCACCCGTCGCGGCCTGGTGGACGCGGCATTGCGTCTTGTCGCACGTAAGGAAGTGGGGGAGATCGCATTGCTCGAGGTCGCCGCGGAAGCTGCGGTGTCCAACGGCACCATCTACAACTATTTTCGAACGCGCGACGAAGTACTGGAAGCGGTGGGCATCGCCATGGCCGCCGAGTTTTCTGACGCCATTTCTGTCTTGAACGCGGACGTACAGTGTGGCGCGCAGCGGCTTTCGATTGGCGTACGCATGTTTGTGTGCCGGGCCGCCGCCGACCACCAGTGGGCCAATGCGCTGCTGCGCATCATCCATTTCGACCAGGCAATGCGCTCGCGCCTGGCTGGCCATGTACTGGGCGATCTGCGTGAAGGGCTGCGTGCGGGCATTTTTGCTTACGTGGACGAAGGGGTCGCCCTGGACCTGGTCTTGTCATGCACCACCGGCGCCATGCGCTCTGTTGTCGAGGGGCGTGCAGTGGCGGAGCACGATCTGCGGGTCGCCGAAATGGTTCTTCAGGCGCTGGGCGTAACGCCTGCCAAAGCCAGGAAAATCGCCGGCAAGCCGCTACCCGCCTGATCCCCGCGACCTCCTTTTTGCACACGCCACTGGTGCCCATCAGTGGCCTTGTACGCCATCTCGATAGGCTAATGAACGCGCGTGTTCATTTGTAATCGTGCGCCGCTTCCGCCATTGATACTGAAATGTTGGTAAAAGTATTCATATATAACGGTTTTAATCAAAAATGGCCTATTCGATCGAAAAAACGCTGTTGACTAGAAGTGAACACGCGTGTTCAATTAGCCCATGAGGTAATCCTGGAGAGAGAACCGTGCAATCCCTGAATCCAACACAGCGCCGCATTCATCAAGCCGCCTTTCGCCTGTTCGCTGAAAGAGGCACCTCGCAAGTGAACATTCTCGACCTCGCACAAGAGGCCGGCGTGGCGCGCGGAACGGTCTATAGCAACATCGACAGCATGGAAAACCTGTTCGAGACGGTCGCTAGCCATCTGGCGAGGGAGATGCATGAGCGCGTCAACAAGAGCTTCAATGCCCTCTCTGATCCGGCTCAGCGCCTTGCCAATGGCATTCGATTCTTCATTCGTCGAGCGCACGAGGACTCTCAGTGGGGCGCATTCATCCATAAATTCGCCATGAGCAATGCTTCGTTGCGCGAGATGTTCAGCAGCCAGGCGACGACGGATCTTCTGAGCGGGCTTTCCGCTGGGCGCTACACCTTTCAGCAGGAACAATTGCTCTCGGTACTGACGTTGATATCGAGCAGCGTGCTGGGCTCGATTTTCCTGGTACTGGAAGGTCACCGAACGTGGCGCGAATCGGGCGCTGACACCGCCGAGCTGATACTGCGGGCATTGGGTGTGCCGGCAGAAGAGGCTCGTGCGCTGGCGACCAACGAGTTGCCGGCACTTCCGTCTCTCGACTGAATTCGTAACTGACTCAACCAGACAAGCCCCTGATTTTTTCAGGGGTTCGGGATCGCTTTGCCCTAAAAACCCGGATAACAAGAACAATGACCCACACACACGAATTGCACCGGTTGGCGACACCACAACCCGCGCGGCATTTGCAGCCGACGGTGAAGGCCCAGGACCTGACGCACCTGATCTTTCAACGCCCGGACTTGAATGAGGCGGCGCGCTTCTTGACCGACTTCGGCCTGACCGTCAGTCGGCAGGACGCCGATACGCTCTATCTGCGAGCCACCGACGCCACTGCATATTGCTACCGTGTCCATCGTGCCGATTCTGCAGGTTTTATCGGGTTCGGACTGGCAGTGCCGTCACTGGACGATCTGGACAAACTCTCTCGAATCCCGGGGGCATCATCGGTTGAAAAGTCGGAGCATCCTGGCAAAGGGTATTACGTCAGATTGACCGATCCGTCCGGTTTCATTGTGGAAGCCGTTTGCGACCAGACGCCAGGCAAGACGCTGGCCCATAGAGCGCCTCTGCACTGGAATCTGGCGCACGAGCAACCGCGAATCAACGCCACGCAACGCCCGCCGATTGCGCCCCCTGAAGTCCTCAAGCTTGGTCACATTGTCATTGAAGTGGCTGACTACCAGGCGACCTGTGCCTGGTATACGCAGCATTTCGGGTTTATTCCCAGCGATGTGCAGGTGCTTCCCGATGGCACGCCTATCGTCGCTTTCATGCGCCTCGACCTGGGTGACAGGCCGACAGATCACCACACGTTGGCGATAGCGCAAGGGTTCATGGCGACCTATAGCCATAGCGCTTATGAGGTCGTCGATGCCGACGCGGTGGGAATGGGACAGCGCGTCCTGCGCGAGCGCGGCTGGGAGCACTCATGGGGAATTGGGCGACACATTCTGGGCAGTCAGATCTTCGATTACTGGCAAGACCCATGGGGCGATAAGCACGAGCATTACTGCGACGGGGATATTTTCACGGCCACTCGGCCGACGGGCATCCATCCCGTGAGCCCCGAAGCCATGGCGCAGTGGGGGCAGCGCATGCCCAAGCGTTTTACAAAACCCAAGATGAGCTTCAGCAACCTGCGAGCGCTGATCCGCAACTTGCGAAGCAGCCCGGACTTGACCGTTCGCAAGTTGATAACACTCATGCGGATGTTCGGGTAGAGCTGCCGCCATGTCGGGCAACTCAACCCAGTATGGCCGGCGGGATGTGCTTAAAGCCGGCGCCGTGATCGCCGGCGGCTCGTTGGTTTACAGCATTGCCGGCCCCCCCGCAGAACAACACCACAGTTCCCACGCCACCGAACGCGGGACAAACGCCGCTCCAGGAGTCCCTTCAATGTCTGCTGTACACGTAGTCCGCTTTGAATTTGAGAACGGTATCCACTGGGGCGTGCTTCGCCAGGGCCGTATCACGGTCATCCCCGGTGTTTTTGAAACCACCGGTGACTTCATTCGCCAGAACAGTATCGACGACCTCGCTGTATTGAAAGGCTCGGAGCTTGCGGAGGGCGAAGTAAAACTGCTGTCGCCGGTGACCCGTAACCAGCAGTTCGTCTGCCAGGGTGCCAACTACCGTCAGCACATGATCGAGTCCGGCATGGACCCGGATGCGAAGACATTCAACATGATCTTCACCAAGGCGACCAGTTGCCTGGTGGCGGCTGACAGCGACCTGATCAAGCCGCGCCACGTGCGCTTCCTTGACTACGAGATCGAACTGGGGCTTGTGATGAAGCGCCCGATTACCGGCGCTACTGCTGTCACCGACGCCAATCTGCACGAATTCATTGCAGGCGTCGTCATTGTCAATGACTACTCGGCGCGTGACATTCAGATTCCCCAGATGCAGTTCTACAAGGGCAAGAGCTATCGCACGTTCGGCCCGGTCGGCCCGTACCTGTGCCTTTTGGATGCCAAGGACATGCATTACCTCAAGGCACTGCAGCTGAAGCTGACGGTCAACGGTCAGGTGCGACAGGAGGACAGCACGGCCAACCTGGTTTACGGCCCCGTTGAAACCCTTATCGAGCTTTCCGCTTTGCAAGACCTCGACGCTGGAGACCTGATCGCCACGGGTACGCCTGCCGGTTGCGCGCTAACGATCCCTTCGCCCGCAAAACAGCGCATTGCGGCCCTGATGCCAGAAGCCATCAAGTGGAAGCTATTCCTCAAGGCGCAAGAGGGCCGGACGCAGTACCTCAAGGCCGGTGACGTGGTCGAGGCGCGCATTCGTAGCGCCGACGGCGTGATCGATCTCGGCGTGCAACGCAACCGCGTCGTAGAGGAAGCCTGACGATGAGAGTGCGATCGCTGAACGACATTGAGAATATCGAGCAGGTCCCGTTGGCGGAGCGTGGCTTGGCGTCAAGCACCTATGAAGCGCTGACACGGACAGCCGAGCTTAGTCCCAACGCGCCTGCGCTGAGTTTCTTCGCTGACGCCACGTGCTTCACAAACACTCACCACTGGACCTACTCCGAACTCGTCGAAGAGATCACCTGCGCGGCGAATGCCTTCCACGACTTGGGCATTAACCCGGCTGAAGTGCTGGCCTTTATCTTGCCCAACTTGCCGGAAACCCACTTCACCATCTGGGGGGGAGAAGCGGCGGGTATCGTCATGGCGATCAATCCGCTGCAAGAAGCCAAGCAGATAGCGGCCTTGTTACGCGCCGCCAAAGCCAGCGTGGTGGTAACGCTCGCACCGACGCCGGGCAGCGACCTGTGGCCCAAACTGGCCTCGCAGCTGGATCAGCTTCCCGAGGTCAAGCACGTCGTTTGGGTTGGCATGCAACCCTATGTTGATGTCGCTCAACGTGAATCCCTTGAGTCCCTGGCAAATAAAGAACGTGACTTGCACCGGGGGGCCACGATTCACGAACTGCGCACGTTGATGGACGCTCAGCCAGGCACGCACTTGAAGAGTGCTCGGTTGTTCCGCCCCGAGGATCGTTCCTCTTATTTCTGCACTGGCGGTACCACCGGGCTGCCCAAGATTGCGATGCGTACCCATGGGGCGGAAGTCTTCAACGCGTGGGCCATGGCCGCGCACATGCAACCCCGTGGCAGTGGCCAGGTCATTTTCTGTGGGTTGCCGCTGTTCCATGTCAATGCACAGTTGGTGACAGGCCTGATGCCTTGGACCCAGGGTGATCATGTCATCCTCGGCACGCCGCAGGGGTATCGCGGCGAAGGTGTGATCCCGCGCTTCTGGGAGATGGTCGAGCACTTCGGCATCAACTTCTTCTCCGGCGTTCCAACCGTTTATTCCGCACTGTTGCAAAACGAGCTGGAAGGCCGCGACCTGTCCAGCCTTCGATATGCCATGTGTGGTGCCGCGCCGATGCCGGTCGAACTTTTCCGCGAGTTCGAAGGCCGGACCGGGGTGAAGATCCTCGAAGGCTATGGACTCACGGAAGGCGCGTGCGTCTCCTCGGTTAATCCGCCCCATGGCGAGCGCTTCATCGGCTCCATCGGGTTACGGATTGCCTACCAGGACATGCGCACCGTCATGCTCGACGAAACTGGAGCGTATCTGCGCGACGCCGACATCAACGACATTGGCCTGATTACCATCACGGGCCCGAACCTGTTCGAGGGTTACGTTGAAGACAGCCACAACCGGGGCTTGTGGATCAACATCAACGGTCAGCGCTGGCTGAATACCGGGGATCTTGGGCGTCAGGATGAAAAGGGCTACTTCTGGCTGACCGGGCGCAAAAAGGAGCTGATCATCCGCGGCGGCCACAATATCGATCCCAAGCAAATCGAGGAGGCTCTGCAAGCTCATCCAGCGGTGGCGTTGGCGGCTGCCATCGGTAGCCCGGACGCTTATTCGGGTGAGGTGCCGGTCGCCTACGTGCAACTGCGCCCCGGCCACGTCTGCACCCTTGAAGAGCTTGAGCAGTTTGCTCAGTGCCACATCAGTGAGCGGGCGGCCATTCCCAAGCGGATCGAAATCCTCGAAGCACTGCCATTGACGGCGGTCGGCAAAATCTTCAAACCCGCCTTGCAGCAGCGCGAAGTGACCCGAGTCGTTTGGCAGGAAGTGGAGCGAATGTGTCTGAAGGGCATTGAGGTCGAGGTGATTCAGCATGAACAACGTGGATTAGTCGCGTGCATCCGGGCCGGGAGAGATAAAGAGTCCCTGGCGCGCCTACTTGGTCTTTATAGCTTTCAGGTGGAGTGGCTCAAATGAGCCTGACTTCGTAAGTTCGGCCCCTCGGCCCTGGTAGTTGTCAGCCAGGGCCTTTTCTACAACGTCGATCAACGTCAACCGGCACTGCCAAGTGCACCGGAAGGCGAAGCTTTGCCTGCGCACCAATCAATAAAAACAATACGAGGTGGGAAATGAAACTGAGCAACCGTGCAACCCCGTGTCTCTTCGCTGTGCGAGAAATGTCTTCCTGGATCACATTCGCAGGTGCCGCGGCAATACTCAGCGCTTCCACCAGCGCGGGCGCCAATGGCATTGCCTTGAACGAGCAAAGTGCAAGCAGTGCGGGTACTGCTTATGCGGGAAGGTCGTCTTCCGCGCTGGACGCCAGCACTATCTTTGGCAACCCCGCGGGCTTAACCAAATTGAAGCGTAGTGAGATTTCCGGCGGGGCCGCGGTCGTTTCAGTGAGCGACGACATCAGTGATGCGCAGAGCAGTGCCCCGGGAACGAATAAAGGCGACTCGGTACCATTGGGGGTTGTGCCCTTCGCTTATATGTCGACGCCCCTTGATGATCGTTTTTCGATTGGCCTGGGACTCTATGCGCCGAGTGGTCTGATCAATGATTACGAGAGCACATTTCAGGGCCGTTACCATGGCTCCTATAGCACAACCAAGGAAATAACCCTGCAGCCCACCATTGCCTGGCGGATCAATGATTACGTGTCGATTGGTGGCGGGCCGACCCTGAACCGTTTCAATGCAAAACTTCAGAACTACCTGGCCACTGGCGCCCTGAACAACGGCGAGGACACACTCGTCACCATCAAGGGCGATGACACCGCACTTGGCTACAACGTCGGCATCTTGATTGACGTCACTGAGGCAACGAGTTGGGGGATTAACTATCACTCGAAAGTGGACTATCAACTCGAAGGGCATACCGAGGTTTCTGGCTCCCCGAGCGTTATTCCGCTGGACGGAAAGTATGACAACACGATAGACCTCACGATGCCCGAATCCGTGGACACGTCCATCACCCATCATTTCAACAGTCGCTGGACGGGCTATCTGGGGACCACCTGGAAACGTTGGAGCCGGATCCAGAACGTCGAGGCAGTCAACAGCGGTCTTTCCCCCGTGGGCCAGGCGGCTGGGCTGGGAAGTGTGATCGAAGAAATGAACTGGCGTGACACGTGGAGCACCGCTGTTGGCGCCTCCTACCAAGTGAACCCACAATGGCTGCTGCGCGCAGGCTACGCCTATGATCCGTCGCCCATTAGAAATGCCGATCGCAGCGTACGCATTCCGGTCGGGAATCGACAAGCCGTGACGTTGGGCGGCGCTTATTCGCCGAGTTCCGATCTGACGATAGACTTCGCTTACGGTTATCTCTGGGATTCCAAAGTCTCGGTAAAACAGGCAAACAACTCCGGTCTTCAACCGGAATACAGTGCCCAATACGACAACAGTGCGAATGGAATTTCAGCGCAGGCAACCTACCGGTACTGATCGAGACGGCTGCAATTTTGCGCTGAAGACTCTGCCGAACAGCATATGGCCAAGGATCGGTCCTAAGCTGATCGGGGGCTGACTGAATGGGCGAAAATGGCCTTTATTCAAGGCAGCCACCAGGCGTCGCGGACAACCTTTCGACAAATTCGCCAATCTGCCGGGTGCCGCGCAAGTGCACCACGGGAATCTGCGGGCCTATCGCCCGGCGCACCGCTTCGATTCCCGGGCGGTAGCCACGATCGAAAGTCCACACGAAGTTCAGGAAGGTCAGGAACGCCCGATCGAGCTTTTCCGTGCAGCCGGTGGCAAGGTCAGGCCGAGGACGGTTCAGTACGCTGCGCATGATCACCCGGGTGAAACAGGTGAGCCGCGGCGTGTCGAGCCAGATGATCAAGTCGGCACGGGGCAGGCGTAGGTCGAAAGTGCGCCGGGCATAGTTGCCTTCACACACCCAGGCCGCCGGTGCGATGGCTTCGCGGACCCGCGCGCGGAATTGTTCGGCGTCGGGTTCGACCCAGCCGGGCTCCCAGAACAGTGTGTCGAGGTGCACCACGGGCACGCTCAGGCGTTTGCCGAGGACGCGGGCGAGGGTGGATTTGCCGCTGCCGGCATTGCCCAGAATTACAATCCGTTGCATGAAGACGTCCTGTGGCGAAAAAAGCCGGCAATTGTGCAGGTTTTTGATCGCCAATCAAAGGCTGCTGGTGCCGGCCTCGGTGCTATTTGACCTCCTCAACCTCATAATTCACGTAGCCAAACTCGTTGCTGCGCGCCGCCAGGTATTTGCCGTTTTGCTCGAACACCGTGGCCTCGAAAGGCGTGCCGCCGAGTGTGGTCAGCAGGTGCCCGTCCTTGATTTCGTATTTGGCCGGCACGCCAAACTGGCCGCCATGCAGCATGTTCAGGTACTCGCCTTGCGCGGGCGGATTGCCGTCGACGCTGGTGACCAGACGTTGGCCGTCGGTGCCGTAGACGATCTCAAACGTCTGGCCGGTGACGGTATTGCGCACCTTGATGGTTTTGCCCACCACGTAGGTTTGCAACTGCTCGTTGGTGAGTGCTTTGGCGCCTGCGGTTTTCAGTTGATCGATGGTTTTACCGGCAGCGATAGTCTTGCTGTCTTCAGTCGTCGGCGTGTACCAGATCGGCGAGGTCCACGCGCGTTCCTGGACGGTGGCCGAGACATCGGCCGGCGGTGGAACTTGCAGTTTGGCCGCGTCATAGGTGCTCCAGCGCGGTGTCGGGATCTGGAGCGCGCGGGCGTAGTAGAACGCGTGTTGCGCCGGATCGAAATCCGGATCGACCCAGACTTTTTTCAGCTCGGTGGCACCGATGGTATTGGTGTAAGTGGCCTTGGACACATCGACCGTCGAGCCCACCGACGGGACGTTGCCGGTGGCCGGGTCCGGTTGGCGATCACCGGACCACGCGACGTCGTAGATCTTCTCGAAGGTCTGGCCGTTTTGTGTCCAGCCCTTGATGATCTGGATGCGGTCGAGGTTGGCGTCCTCGACATCCTTCACCGCCCACACCACGAAGGACGGCGCCTGTTTACCCGGTTTCGCCGGCAGGTCGCCGCCCATGGGAACGCCCTTGGCGTAGGCGGCGTGCACCCAGTCTTTTTCGTTCCACAGACTGCTGTCGAAGCCCCAGCCACCAAACAGGCGCACGGGGATGCGCACGCCGCTGGTGCCATAGACTTCCTTACGTTTCATGGCATCGAAGATCGCTTCACGGGTGTTTTCTTCCGCCCATACACCGGCCAGTCCCGAGGTGCTGGTCTGCAAGGCCATCATGCCCGAGTTCTGTTTGCCGGACAGGCGCGCCGCCGGGGTGCTGTCGGTAAAACCGTGGGAGCCGAAGTTGTTGCTCTGCGCATAAGGGATCACCCCGTTGTGCGAGTCGCTGGCGCCGACCACGCCCATTTTGTACAGGTTGTAGCCACGGGCCTCCTGCAAGGCCATGCCGTTTTGCCAGGCTTGCCTGACGTAACTGCCGTTGAGTTTCGACGTGCTGTTGTCGATGCCGATCAGGAAACTCATGATTTCATAATTGGCAAATTCGTCGGTCGGCGACAGCTCGGGGTGGGTTTCGGAGGTGCCCTTGACCTGGTGAATTTCAGTGAGCGATTCATTGCGCATCCGCGTTTCAGCCCAGGCGGCATCGATGGGCCGGCCACGGTCATCCACGTCGACCGGAAACATCAGGCCGTTGCTGAGATTGCCATTGTGGGAGATCGCCAGGACCTCGTTGCCCTTTTTGCGTTGGTCGTCCATCCAGCCCCACAAGTCCTCCGGCTTGTCCGAGTCGAGGGCCGTGAAGGGCAGGTCCGGCACCTTCTTCGAATCGCGGAAAAACACATTGCGGTGCATGTTTTGGTTGTTCGGGGCCGAGGTCCATTCATAGGCGACGAACGTGGTGAACGTGCCGGGCTTGTAGTACTTGTCGGCGATGGCGATGTTCTGCTGCCAGATGTTGCCGGCCACCTTCGGATCAATCAGCTCCTTGATCGGATGGCTCAAGCTGCCGGCGATCCATTTGAACACCCGGTTGAAGTCTTCCGGGGTCTTGGCGATCAGCTTCTGCGCGATGGGCTGCTTGCTGAAGTCCGACTTTGGATCGTTGGCCAGGGCGATCACGCCGACGTATTCCGAATGATCGGTCACGCCGTGGAAATCCAGCGGTCGGCCTTTGAGTTGCACTTCAAAGCCCATCGGATGTTTGACCGGCATGCCGAGTGAGTATTGGTAAGCCTGCTCCGGATCGACCTGATGGTTGCCGATCAGGTAGGCATCAATCGACCAGGAGGTGTGCGAGTGCGTCTGGCCAAAGTAAACCTCGCGATCCGGGTTGCCGTCTGCCAATGCCAATGTGCTGACAGTCAGCAAGGCGCAACCGAACAGTGACGGCGCGGTGAAGTGTGTAGGGGCGTTCATATTCCACGTCTCCTCAGAAACTCGAGACCCGTTCAAAAAACCAGAAGGCTGCCAGCGTACCCAGCCCATAAGAAGCAATCGGTCGGGCATACAGGCGTGCGAGCTCTGGCAGTCGACAACGCAACAACAAGGCTCGCAGGCCCAGCACGGCGGCGACAAACATCAGTTGGCCGATCTCCACGCCGACATTGAAGGTGAACAGCGCCAAAGGCAGGTCGCGCTGGGGCAAACCGATTTGCGCCAGTGCCCCGGCAAAACCAAAGCCGTGCAACAAGCCAAAACAGAACGCGACGACCCAGGGCCATTGAAGGGTGAAGCTGGTTTCACCTCGGTTCTTGCGGGCGATTTCCACCGCCAGCAACAGAATGCTCAACGCGATCGTCGCTTCCACCGGCGGCCCTGGAAGCTGCACCGCGCCCAGTGCAGCGAGCGCCAGGGTAATGGAGTGGGCGAGGGTAAACGCGGTGATGGTCTTCACCAACATCCAGCCGTTACCCACCAGCAGCAGAAGGCCGAAGACGAACAGCAGGTGATCGAAACCGCCCAGAATGTGCTGGATGCCATGGGCCACAAAAGCACCGGCCACCGAGAGCGCGCCCGGCGTGGCAGCGATGTCTATCCAGGGTTGAGCGGGATGGACGAGGGTGGTCGTCAGGCTGCCGTCCAGGCGCGAGACACGCACCAGCACGTCGGTGATGCTCGCTTGCAGGCCGATGAATTCGATGCGTTGCCCGACCCGTCCGGTGGGGCCGACATCAATCATTCGGCGCTCGATCAGTGAATCGTTCAATTCGCTTTCGACCGGCCCAACGACAGTGCGCACACCGTCGGCAAACCGCAGCGCAATCGGTAAGCGCATGCCTGACAGCACCGGCGTGCGCCACAGGACGTCATAGTGCCCGGCGGCCGTTTCGTTGATTTCCAGGTAAGCAGGACGGGACTCATGGGCCATGGCCGTCAGCCCCATGAAGCAGAGCAGCAACAACAGCCAGACCGTGCGCCTCATCAAGGCCGCTCCGGTTGCGTCGCGGCAATCGTGCTGGTGGACGTCGGCATCACCACCACCACTTCATAGCGTGCTTTCAGCGCATCGAAATTTGCTTGTTTCGAGGTGCTGCGTTGCTCGGACAACCAATCGGACTTGACCTGCTGGGCCACGGTTTCAAACGGCGGTGCCGGTGGTTTGGCCAGCGCTTCAAGCCACACCAGGTGCCAGCCAAAGCCCGATTCCACAGGCCCCACCCAACGTCCCGGCGTTTGCTTGAACAAGGCCATGGCGAACGTTGAACCAAAGACCCGCGCCAGCTGATCCTGGGATTGTTCTGTGTAGGCGCTTTTAAACATGAACGCATCGCCTTCACCACTGTTCTTGTCCGTCAGCCCACTTAACACGGCCTGAGCCTGGGCCTGCGCATCCGCTCCGCGTTTGTCCTGGGCGAAGAACAGATGATGGAAGGTCGCCAGTGGTGGAGGGGCATACAGGTCTTGATGCTGCTGGTACCAGGCCTCAAGTACACCGGGTGCCGGTTCGCGAAGTGACGCGACATCTTCGGCGAGGAAGTCCATTTTTTGCGCCAGTCGGCGGCGAATGATGGTGTCGTCTTTATCCAGGCCAAGTTTCAATGCTTCGCGATAGAGGATTTCCTCTTTCACATATTCATCAATCATGCCCTGCAACTGTTGCTCCGATGCGGGTCGTTGCCATCGTGCCAGCCACGAGATCGCGATCCGCTGAACAATCTGCGGGGTAATTTCGATGCGTTGAGGGTCTTGATTGACCGTTGAACGGTGCACGCCGCCGTACAACACAAAGAGTGCAAAACCGGCGATTAAAAAGTGCACTAACGGCTGGCGAAGGCATCGCTTGATTAACGAACGTCGAGATTCTTTCGCTACGCAGACGCCTAAGTTCATGACTTATTGCCCCACGCTATACTCGAATAGTTTTCGAAGCAGAGTGGAGTATTGCTGCTGGACCGGAACTTTCCACCGAGGTTAATCACAATAGGCACTAATCATTAGTCGCAATTGGATTAACTGCCCCGATCGTCAGCCATCCACGGAGATCAGCCATTGAGCTCCATCATCATCGGAGGCATTGTTTTCGCCTGCCTGTTCGCTGCCGCGCTGATCGGGATGCTGCTGCGCATGCGATTACCGATTCATCACCTGGATGCCGAGTCCAAGGACGTCATCCGCCTGGCAACGGCCGTCGTGGGGACGCTGTCCGCGCTTGCGCTTGGGCTGTTGATTGCGTCTGCCAAAAACGTCTATGACAGTTATGAGATTGAAGTGCGGACCTCGGCTGCGCGCATCGTCCTGCTCGACAGGCTGATGGATCAGTACGGTCCGGAGACAACCCAGGCTCGAACCCGCCTGCGCGAGTTGATTGAATCCCGCTTAAACCGGGGCTGGGGCCATCCGCCCGCCGACTCGACGGTGGTCAACCCGTTTGACGATTCTCCGGGGATCGAACCGATTCAGGTGGTGCTCCGGGCGCTCACGCCCGCCAACGAACCGCAACGCATGCTGCAGGCCCGCGCGCTGGAAGTCAGCACACAGTTGGCGGAAGCCCACTGGATTCTGGTCGAGAGCAATACGGAAGGACTGCCGACGGCGTTTCTGGTCATCCTCACCTGCTGGCTGGCCTGGTTGTTCGCGACGTTCGGTCTGCAGGCGCCGGCCAATCCCACGGTGATCGGTGTCATGTTGATCTGCTCTTTGTCGGTGGCGGCGGCGGTGTTTCTGGTGGTCGATATGGCGCACCCTTACATCGGTGTGATCCATGTTTCGGATGCTCCGTTACGGACGGCACTGATGCATATCGGCAAATAGCGACGGGTTGAATCCACCGCCAATTAATTCCCGCGACAAAACCCCTGGCGCTACATTTTGCGGGCATCGTCACGCGAGTTCGAAGGAGTTGCTAGTAAAGCGAATAAAACGGTTGAAAAAATCCGCTATAAGCTTTAAACGAGAGGGTCACCGGCACATTGCCAGCAAACAATAACTATCGCCGGTTTTTAACTCAGGGAGCGCTGATGAGTTTTCGTCCATTGACCGACTCTCCGCGGCAATCGAACGATTGCGACGTGGTCGCATCGCAACTGAAAGGGAACCTGGATACCGTCGGCATGGCTTACGCTGGCAACGGGGACACGATCGAACAATTGCTGGACTCAGCGCGCAGCTGGGCGCACACCACCGCGTGGGTGGTGTACCGCGCCGGTGAGCAAATGCATTTGGTCGGGCAGGGCGACCCACGGGTACAGTGGCCGTCAATCGTTGCCAATGAAGCGTTTGAAGACTTTTGCCTGACCTGGCGCTTGCATCGCTGGCCGACCGGCAGAGGCGAAACGGTGTTGGGTTGGCTACTCGCGCCCGTCGAGGACGCCGCGGAACCGGCACTCGCCGAGTTTGCCCAGCGCCTGGGCATTGAGGTCCAGACCAATACGCTGGCCCGTGCGCAGATTACTCAGCGGGTGCTGTATGAAATTACCTACCTGGCCAGTTCGACCCGCGATCGCTCCGTGTTTCTGGTGGGGGTTCACCGGCTGCTGGCCAGCCTGATCGACGCCGAGAACTTCTACCTCGCGCTGTATGACCCGCACAGCGGCAAGATCGACTACCCGTATTACGTCGACATCATCGACGTGGATGCCCTGGAGTCCGAGAACTACGAATACCTGGACCGTTCGCACCTGTCGCTCACCGGCCAGGTATTGACCTCGGGCCAGCCGTTGCTGATCGACGCCGCCGGCATTCTCGCGGCGCAGGCCGAGGGCCGTTTCTACTGCGTAGGTGATCGCCCTGAGTTCTGGATGGGCGCACCGTTGAAAAACGCCTCGGATGACGTGTTCGGCATGCTCGCGATGCAGGTCTATGACGTTTCCCGCACCTACAGCGCTGAAGACCGCGCGCTGTTTCTGGTGGTGGCCCGTCACGTGGCCATGGCGCTTGACCGGATCCTGCACCGCGAAGACCTCGAAGCGATTGTGATGCGCCGCACCCTGGAGCTTTCGGCACTCAACGCCGCATTGCGGCAAGAAGTGGCAGACCGGGAACGTGCCGAACATCTGCAGAGCGCGCTGTTCCAGATTGCCGAGATGTCGAGCCAGCCTGGCGACATGGCAGAGTTGTTCCAAACCTTGCATGGCATCGTTGGTGATCTGCTGTTCGCGCAGAACTTCTACATTGCGCTGTTCGATGACGCGACCAGTGAAGTGACCTTTCCGTACTATGTCGATGAACGACAGACGACCTGCCCGATGGCCCGGCGTGGGTGCCGAGGCTTGACCGAGTACGTGATCCGCCAGCGTCGACCGTGCCTGATTGACGCCGACGAGGCTGAACGATTGTCTGCGCGCGGTGAGATTGAGCTGGCCGATGAGTCTGTCCGATCCTACTCCTGGCTCGGCATTCCCTTGTTCGATGGCGATGTGGTGCGTGGCGTGCTGGCGGTGCAAAGCTATACCTCGCAGGTGCAGTACACCCTGCGGCACCAGGAACTGCTGACGTTCGTGTCGCGACACATCGACACCGCGTTGTCGCGACGCACCGCCGCCGAAGCGATCCATGCCGCCAACCTCAAGCTCGAAGCCCGGGTGCAGAACCGCACCCGCGAACTCGATCACGCCAATGCCAAGTTGCAACACGAAAACTCCCACGATGCACTGACCGGGCTGCCGAACCGTACCTACCTGCAACAGCGCCTCAATCAGGCCTGGTTGCAGTTCGGCCGCGAAGGCGGGCACCTGGCGGTGATGTTCATCGACCTCGACCGTTTCAAACTGGTCAACGACAGCCTCGGCCACCATTTTGGCGACCTGCTGTTGATGCAGGCGGCCCAGCGTTTGCGCGGTTGTATGCGCGACACCGACATGCTGGCGCGTCTGGGCGGCGATGAGTTTTCGGTGCTCGCGCCCGAAGCGCCACTGGACGCGGTGATCGAAATCGCCGAACGGATCCTGGCGGCGTTTGACCTGCCGTTTGTCATCAATGGCCATGAAGTGTTTTCGTCCTGCAGCATCGGCATTGTCAGCGCCGACCATCAGTTCCATCACGAGCCCGCCGACTTGCTGCGCGATGCCGATGCGGCGATGTACCGGGTCAAGAGTGCCGGGCGCGACAGCTACGCGGTGTTCAACCAGGAAGTGCGCCGCGAAGTCTCGGACCAGGTCGAGCGCGAAGGGGCCTTGCGCAACGCGCTCAAGCGCACCGACGAACTGCTGCCGTATTTCCAGCCGATTGTCAGCGTCGAAACCGGCGAACTGTTGGCCCTTGAAGCGCTGATCCGCTGGCATCAACCGGGGGGCCGGGTCATCGCACCGGGCGAATTTTTGCCGGACGTCGAGGGTTTACGCCTGATCGGTCGACTGGACCTTTACATGCTCACCAGCATCGCCGTGATCCTCGCCCAACCCGAGCACGCCAACTGGCCGCCGGTGCACGTCAACTGCTCCAGCTACAGCATGACTCGCCCGGACTTCGCCAGTGACGTGCTCGCGCTGTTGGCGCGGCACAACGTCGCGCCATCGCGCATCTGCCTGGAATTGACCGAAGGCGCGCTGGTGGCTGAACCCGCCATTGCCCGACTGACCATGCAACAACTCGCCGACAACGGCATGTCGGTGGTACTCGACGACTTCGGCGCAGGATTCTCATCCCTGAGCTACGTGCACCAATACCGCTTCAGCGGCTTGAAAATCGACAAGTCATTCATCCTTGAACTGACCACCAGCCCACGTAGCCGCGCGATCGTCCGGGCGATTGTAAGGATGGCGGAGTCGCTGGACTTAAGTGTGGTGGCGGAAGGTGTTGAGGATGAGGCGACGTTGGTGTTGCTGCGGGAGATGGGGGCAGGGCAGGCGCAGGGGTATTATTTTGCCAAGCCGATGGGGTTGGAGGATTTGTTGGGGGCCAAGGACAGCGAGCAGCAGGACGGAATCACTCAAGTAAGTGCGCTATGGCGGCGTTCATTTACTAACCCTCACCAGCCTGACTACCTGTGAGCTGTTTGCTTGCTTGTATAGTTCGTGGGTCAGGAATAGATTCGATCCTTAAGGATCCTATCAAGCTATACATCAAAGGGAAATTGCCGTGATTTACTCAAAATCGCTCGGTAACCACCTCAACCGTTGATCTCAATGATGTCTATGCATGCTGGTGGCTGATGGTCAGTTACCAAGACACTGCGAGGTCGGGTATCAATCCAGTGAGGATTATCGAATGCGCGTGATGATTCTGGATGATGATCCCTGGATATCAGATCTCTTAAAACAGCTCGTGTTGAGCATCCGTCCGGTTGCTCAGGTCGATTGCTTTATCGATGTCGCCAGCGCTTTAGTCGCTTGGCAGTCAAGCACCTATCAGTTGGTGATGGCCGACTGGAATCTACCGGATGCCCCCGGCGTCAACCTGTTGCAGAAAATTCGCGAAAAAGATCAAAGCACGCCGCTGATCATGATCACTGGGCGCGCTGATCGAGACAGTGTGCTGGCGGTAAAATCGCTGAGGATCAGTGCCTTTTTCACCAAGCCATTCCAGGTTACGCGCGTCGTTGAATGCCTGGACGCGCTCCTTCCGCTTGATGAGCCCCCCCGAGCGATCACGGTCAACACTGAAGACCTGATCAGCTATCTCAGTGGTTTGTCTGCGGGTGAGTTGGACTTACCTTTACTGGCCTCTGTAAAAGACAAACTTCAGCTCGGCTATGGCGTGGCGCCAATGGATTTACGAGAGCTCGCCAATGATTGGCAGTATGACCCGGCGCTGTGCGCCCACTTGATCGCCGCCGCCAACGGTGCCGCGTATCTCGGGCTCGGCCAGCCATGCACGAATTTGAACGGTGCTCTGACACGGTTAGGAGGGCTTACCAGCGTGAATCTGGCCATTAGCCAGGCACTGCGACAGACCAATACTCAGCCTGACGGCATGCTGAAGATTGCCATCCAGGCTCATCTGGATGATGCCGAGCGTTTAGCTGAAAGGGCTGTTCTTCTGGCTCAACAATGTGGTCTGGATCCCGCTCCGCTGCAAAGTGCCGCCCTGTTGCACCGGATGGGCGAACTCTGTGTGCTGTACCAAACTCAGAAATGGGAGAACCAGGGCAATAGCGTGACCGAAGAAACGCTTACCCACGCAGTCCGTGATTTTTCAGCGCCGTTTGCCATTCGCTTGAAAGCGCGCTGGGGGCTTCCTATGGTTTTACGCGAGTTGATAGGCGCAATTTATGCGTTGCCCCACATGCAAGTTCGCCGCGAACAAATAGTGATGCGCCTTGCTGCCGCCATGAACAACGGCGAACCCGAAGCAGCCATAGAAAGACTTAAACGATTGGCCGGCCTGACCTGAGCGTATTCGTGCCTTGCAGGTTGGACATCTTGCGGCACCCCAACAGGGTTTTAACTTTAATCTTGAAGGCTGAAGGCCTTCTGCGATGGAACAATGCGGGTGAGAAAGCATAAGTATTTTGCATGGAACTGGGGAGTAGCTATCACTCTTGTCGTAGGGTTAGTGGCAAGCATTCTGGGTGGATGGACCCTTGAACGCACCAACGAACAGCAGGCTCAAGAAGCGATTACAGCGGCGACCGAAGACGCCGCAGAGTTGGTTTTAATGCGTCTGAACCTTTACCAATACGGTTTGCGAGGCGCTCGTGGAGCGGTCCTGACAGCAGGCGAATATGACATTAGCCGTGAAGTTTTTCGCCGATATCACAAAACCCGCGACCTCGCTTTCGAGTTCCCCGGCGCCAGTGCCTTTGGTTTTATCAGGCGTGTACCCGAGCGCGACGAAAACGAGTTTCTCAAGCACGCTCAAGCTGACGACGCGGCGGATTTCTCCATTCATCAATTCTCAGCGCACTCAGGCGAGCGCTACGTTATTCAGTATGTCGAACCGGCTGAAGGTAACCAGGCTGCCATTGGCTTGGACATAGCGTCGGAAACATCGCGGCGAGAGGCGGCACAATCCTCGATACAAAGCGGTGCGGCACGGATCACCGGGCCTATCACGCTTATACAGGCCGTAGGAAAACCGCAGCAGTCTTTCCTGGTGTTGATGCCCATCTTTCGCGGCGGAGTCACTCCGGTGACCGCTGCTGAACGAGAGGCAACTGCTTTTGGCTGGAGCTATGTTGTGTTGCAGACCGAGGAGGTACTCAAAGGCCTGCGCATAGAAAATGAGACGGTACATTTGCGATTAAGGGATATCACCGTCCCAGGACAAGAGAAGCTGTTTTATGAAAGCACCGACGACTCTGCTCGCCGTGAAACGCTGATGACCCATCAGCTGGAGCGCGAGGTATACGGAAGGCGGTGGCAAATCGAACTCGACGCAAATTCGCTGTTCATCCAGCGCCTGCATCAGGTTTCACCAAAAGTGGTGCTGTTTTTCGGTGGTTTTCTCACGCTTCTTCTGGCGACATTGGCGAGTGTCGTGAGTGTCAGCCGTCAACGTCGGCGGCAGATATTTGTCGAGCAGGCAAGGCTGGCTTCCATCGTTGAAAGCTCGGGCGATGGCATTATTGGAACAACCCTCGATGGCGTCGTCACCAACTGGAACAAAGGAGCCGAACACCTTTATGGTTATACCACCGAGGAGGCGGTGGGACAGACACTCGCTAATCTGATTGTTCCGGCAGAACTTGTCACAGAGGAAGCTCATATCCTTGCGCAGATCAGGGCGGGTGAGCGTATCGGCAGCTTTGATACACAACGCCATCACAAAGACAGGCGACTGATCGATGTCTCCGTCAGCATCTCACCCATTTATGGCGAGGGTGGTCGCGTCATTGGGGCGTCCAAGACGTTAAGGGATATCTCGGCGAAAAAAGTGGCAGAGGCCCGAATTCTTGAACTCAACTCCAACCTTGAAGAGCAGGTTGCGCAACGAACCTCCGAGTTGCGGCATCTCAATCTGTTGTTGGACACGGTGCTACGCTCGGCTACTGAGGTTTCGATCATTGCGACGGATCTCGATGGCGTTATCCGTGTATTCAACAAAGGCGCCGAGCATTTGTTGGGTTATGACGCCGTTGAGTTAGTCGGCAAAGGCACCCCGGCGCTCTTCCATGTCCCAGAGGAAGTCGCTGCGCGTGGCGTTGAGCTGAGCGAGGAGTATGCTCAGACTATCGACGGTTTCCGTGTGCTTACCCATAAACCTGAGCTTGAAGGCGCAGAAACCCGAGAGTGGACTTACACACGCAAGGATGGCTCGCGGTTTCCTGTCACGCTAGTGGTCACCTCCATGCGCGATGCCGATGGGAAATTGAACGGCTACCTCGGCATCGCGGTAGACATCACCGAACGTAAAGCGGCAGAAAAGGAACTGGCTGCGAGCCTGAAGACGACACTGGAACAACGTAGCGAACTGATGGCGGTGCACGATCAACTGCTGATGGCGGCTGAAGTGGCCGAATTGGGCGTCTGGTCCTGGACGTTGGCGGACAATAACTTGCAGTGGAATGACCGTATGTTCGAGTTCTACGGGCAGCCACTGACGTTGCGCAATAACGGTCTGAGCTATATGCACTGGTACTCGCGTGTTCACCCCGAGGATGTCGTGGCAGCGGCGGCAAAGCTGAATGCCGCCGTCGAGGGGACTGATGTGTATGACACGATTTTCCGTGTCGTTCGCCCGGACGGTCAGATCCGCTTCATACAGGCCGGCGCGCAGATTGAACGCAGCCCGAACGGTGCGGCATTGCGTGTGACCGGGATCAATCGGGACATCACTGTCCAACGCGAGCTAGAGTCGCATCTGCTTTACGCCAAGGAACAGGCCGATGCAGGGAGTGCGGCCAAGTCTGCCTTCCTGGCCAACATGAGTCATGAAATACGCACACCGATGAATGCCGTGTTGGGTATGTTGCAGTTGGTGCAGAACACTGACCTGAATGGTCGCCAACTCGACTATGTGACCAAAGCGCAAACCGCTGCGAAATCACTGCTGGGTTTGCTCAATGACATTCTCGATTATTCCAAGATTGAGGCGGGCAAGCTGCAGCTCGATGTGCACCCGTTCGAGCTTGAACCGCTCATGCGTGACCTCGCCGTTGTGCTGACAGGTAACCAGGGCGATAAGGAGGTTGAGGTCATGTTCGACCTCGACTCCAATTTACCCAACGACCTGATCGGCGATAGCCTGCGACTGCAACAGGTACTGATCAACCTGGCGGGTAATGCCCTCAAGTTCACCCTCGAAGGCCAGGTCGTGGTCAGCGTTGAACAACTGATGCGCACGGAAAATGCTGTGAGTTTGCGCATCGCCGTTTCTGATACCGGCATCGGTATAAGCCCGGAACAGCTTCAGCGCATTTTTGAAGGCTTCACCCAGGCCGAGGCTTCAACTTCCCGACGCTTTGGTGGCACAGGTCTGGGCCTGGTGATTTGCAAGCGGTTGGTCACCTTGATGGGTGGTGAACTTCGAGTGGAGAGCAAGCAAGGTGTCGGGAGTCGTTTCTGGTTCGATATCACTCTGGATGTAGCGCCGACGTCACTGCTGAGCTCCGCATGTACTGGAGTCGATATGTCCTTACGGATTCTGGTCGTTGACGACAACGCCACGGCGGGTGAATTGCTGTTGCGCACCGTGCATGCATTGGGATGGAAGGCTGACCGCGTGAGCGGTGGCACGCAAGCGGTGGAATGGGTAAAGAAAGCCCGAGCGCTAGGTGAGGCCTACGACGTGGTGCTGATGGACTGGCGGATGTCCGATATGGATGGACTGAGCGCTGCGCAATTGATCCACCAGCAGGGTAACGGAGTACCACCTCCGATGGTCATTATGATCACTGCTTACGGCCGCGAGGTATTGGCCGACGTCCACCAGGCGGGAGACGCTCCCTTCGTGGGGTTCCTCACCAAACCTGTCACTCCCAAGCAGCTAGCCGACGCTGTTCAGAAAGCGTTCAATGAAAAAGACCTTCTGCATTCCCCCATCCCCCGCTCAACGGTTGAGAGACCACCGCGTCTGACCGGGCTACGGCTATTGGTGGTGGAAGACAACATGCTCAATCGACAGGTAGCCGATGAGTTACTGACAAGGGAGGGCGCGCAGGTGACGCTGGCTGAAGGCGGGCTGGAAGGTGTGAGCAAGGTGATGAATGAGCGTGTGTCCTTCGACGTCGTATTAATGGATATCCAGATGCCAGATATTGATGGCTTGGAGGCGACTCGTCGCATTAGATCGAACCCACGCTTCGCAACACTGCCGATTGTGGCGATGACCGCAAATGCCTCCAATACCGACCGTGAAGCCTGTCTTGCTGCGGGGATGAATGATCATGTCGGCAAGCCTATAGACCTGGAACAACTCGTGGTAACGCTGCTCTTTCAATCGGGCCGTGAAGACAGTCAGGCATCTTTAACCTTGGGACAAGTCAATGCAGGAGAAGGCGTTACAGAGTCTCGTGCATCAACTATTGACCGCTTTGGTGGTGACCTCGATTTGATCCGCACGGTGCTACGTACCTTTGGCCCAGAGATGGGAAAACAGCTTGTCCACTTGCGCGATCAGATCCAGCGGCAAGATGCATCGGGGGCCGCGTTTGTCCTGCATACCATTAAAGGTAGCAGCGGTACTATGGGCGCCAAGGCTTTGTCGCTGATGGCAGGCGACCTGGAGCACAAACTGAAATCTGCCGATTCAGAGTCTGTAGCGAGTCTTTTGGCCGACCCAATATGGTTTGACGGGTTGAGCAGGTTACTGCAACAAAGCCTTGAGCAAATGAATGCCGATTTTGGCCAGAGCCTGCGTGAAAATAGGGGGGCTGACGAGGACTCCATGGCGCCTGCGCAATGGAGAGAGTCCCTGGAGGAGGTTTTGCTGTTGTTGGAAGCGGGTAACCTTCAAGCCATAGAGCTGACAGACGCATTGGCGTCAAAAACGCCGCAATCCCTCCGCCCACAGTTCGACGAACTTGTTGCCAAGGTGCAGTCGCTAGACTTTTCCGCCGCGATGCCGATCGGTCGTGACCTGTTGAGATCTGCCTGATGGAACAATCAATGGAAACCTGGTTACCCCATTCCTTTAACCGTCCAAAACTCCTTATTGTCGACGACCAACCGATTAATATCCGGGTACTTCATGAGCTATTTCGTGAAGACTGTGATGTGTTCATGGCCACCAGCGGTGAGCAGGCAATCAGCGTATGCCAGACCCAACTGCCCGATCTGATTCTGCTGGACGTGGTCATGGAGGGTATGGACGGGCATGAAGTATGCCGTCGACTCAAGGTTGACCCTACGACCCAAGGCATCCCTATCATCTTCATTACCGCACAGCAGCAGGAGTCAGATGAGGTGCTAGGTCTGGAGCTTGGCGCGGTGGACTTCATCACCAAACCCATCAATACCACCATTGTCAGAGCACGGGTACGAACACATTTAACCCTGAAACTACAGAGCGATCTGCTGCGTTCCATGGCATTGATAGATGGTCTTACTGGAGTGGCCAATCGACGCAAATTTAATGAGGACATACTGGTGGATTGGCGTCAGTGCTTTCGAGAGCAAAAGCCGCTATCGCTCATTTTGGTGGATGTCGACTATTTCAAACGCTACAACGACCGGTACGGTCACCAGGCTGGAGATGACTGCTTGAAATCCGTTGCCCAAACGTTATCTGAAACGGTTAGACGGCCCTACGACCTGGTCGCTCGGTATGGTGGCGAAGAGTTCGCCTGCGTTCTGCCCAATACAGGTCTTTCTGGTGCGGTCGAGATTGCAGAAAGAATGCAAGAGCGTGTTCGGACATTGGGCATCGAACATTCTGCTTCCGATGTAGATCGTGTGGTGACTATTTCTCTAGGCGTCGCAACATTGACTCCCACTCGAGATCTTGAGTTCCAGGCTTTGATTGAAGCTGCGGACAAGCAACTCTACGAAGCGAAGAACGCGGGCAGGGCGCGGGTATGTTCTTCTGCAATGTCGTCCAGTTAAGAGTTTCTCCGGTTGCTGAATGCATGTTTGGTTGGCGCTTACTTGCGGCAGCAAGGCGGTAAAGGGAGCGCCTGATTAACGCGAGCATCAATCGATAATCTCCATTACCTTGCTTTACATGAGCTGGCGATCAGGGCAAATGCACCTACCCAGTTTGCTGCTTGGCTTTGGGCCGCTTTGGGTCGGCCCTTCGCGACTGGCGGCTTCAGGCCGATTTCTGCCTGTCGCGAGGGCGTATTCATGGATTGCCTTATCCGTTGACGGCGGAACCTGAAAGGGGCAAGACAGGGTACGGGGTCGTCGAGGTCTTCAGCCGGATGTCTACACTCGTGGGCGTCGGATTGCTCCGTGGCTACGCACTAGCGACGGTAGTAACGGTGATTGTCCTCGTAGCGGTGCCGCATCGCCCGATCGTTGTCGCGATCCCAATAACGATGGCGTTCAGCTTCTCGGCGCGCTTGCTCTCTACGCCAGTTATCTCGGCGCCACTCGTCTCGGCGCCAATTGTCTCGACGATCGTGCCAACGGCCGTCACGCCAGTATCGGTCGTCATGGGCAAGCAACGGCCCTGGTTGCTTGTCGGCCTTGCTGGCCAAGGTCGGCCACGGGTTGCCGGCGGTCCGGACAGGAGCCTGAACAGCTGTGACTTCAGTTGCGAAAACAGGGGTTGAGGTTTTCATCTGTGTTGCTGATGCCGAGTCCACTGCCGCGAGCGCGAACAGGCCGAAGAGCACCATCCGTGAGACATGAAGTTTCATGAGCGAAGTCAACCTCTGATCGACAATTGGACGTATGGCCAAGCTGCTGTGGTCAGCCTGCGGGGGCGTGCTGACCGAGCGGATTTGCCTATCTCCATAGACCGGCAATTAGAGAAAAGTTCTAGGGAGCCGTTGCTTAAATAACGACGGTCTCACTCTTCGACCCTTTTTGAAGTGTGCTTTCTCGGTGCGAGCTTTGGCCGTTTTCTGTCCTGCGTGTAGTGCCGCAATAGGTCGTGCTTAGAGGTCGGGGTGGTCAAAAATGACACGGGTTGCGACGGCCGTTGCAGCAGGAACTTCAGGGTATAAGCCAGGTCAATAGCGGCCCTGTATCGCAAATGCCGAGCAGTGCTGTGGGCTGTTTTACGGCAGTGCCGTCCGAGTTCAGTCGAGTCCGCCCCTGATGCCAATCAAGTCTGTAGGGCGTGCGCCTACGACACATAAACATCGCTTGAGTGTGCGTGTTTAAACGCTCTCAAGGTTACTTCCTGAAAGCTACAAGACCTTGCGCCGTTGCCTACGGGTACGCCAGAATCCGCCGGCTTGTTCGCCGTGGGCCTTGGTTCTATCGTTTCCGTGCTGCTGACTATTCAGCGGCCGGGTCTGGAAACCCCGAAGTGTAAATGGCGCAAAAGTGCCCTTCATAACTTATGCTTGCGCGCTTTCACAGTGTGCACTCCGTTATGGCGGCTGTGCGCGGGAGACCTTCGGGTCTACCGGGTTGCCGTTTCCCCGGGTTTCCAGCCTGCGTACAGCTGCCACCTTTTCGCCTGGAAACGAATGGGAGCAGTTCAACCCGCAAACGGAGATTCACAATGAAAAAGCCCACACCCAACCCGCCGGAAACCGATCCAGTCTCCCCATACGAACCCGGTTCAAAAAAGCTCAACGACGCCGCCGAAGCCGCCCTCGGCTTCCACTTCGCATCAATCGCCGACATCAAAGCCACACCGCGCACACCCAACAAGGGTTTTCTCGTCGCCCCTGAGAGCGATACCGAATCCCTGGTGGTTTATCTGGTCGAGACACTGGCAGCTGTCGATGTGATGGTTCATCAGTTGGTGGATCATCTGGACGGTGAGTCGCGTTATGCGCTGCTGGGCATTTCCAACAGCGTCATGCTGGCGGAGATCACGGCCAATCGAGTGCTGGATCAGATTGATCCGCAGGAGTAGGCGCTCGCACATTCCACCGAAAAGCAGGTGACGGGCTGGGCTTCTGATCGTTTCCCACGCGGAGCGTGGGAACGATCGGAGTCGGAGGTGTTGTCAGGGGCGCGTTTCGAGGGGGTGGTGGCCGGAGCAGGGCGACCGCGTCTACACTCGCTCAGTGCAGCGGCAATGGCGGATCACTGAGCACTTGACCGAGTAAGGCATGCCGGTGTTCGATGCCTCTCCGGGACGGTGTCTGCCGTCCGATCTGCCCAAACGCCACGCCTTTCAAAGGGACTATCAATGCATCAAGTTGCGCAAAGTTACCGTGGCGTTTGGAAGCGGCGTTTGATCCAGCATCGCTCAGGGCATTCGGACAGTGAAACGGCCGTGTATTGGCTACAGACGCCGCGACTGTTCGCCGACCTGCGCATCCCCTCCAATCCACTGCCAGCTCTGGCGCTTGAAGCACTCAGCCACGCTCAACAGCTGGCGTTGTGTGAACAGAAAGGCTTCGCCGGGGTGACCCAGGTTGACGCCGACATTTGCCAATGGCATCGCAAACTGGACTATCAGCCGGTCAGTGGCGATGAAGACATGGGTCGTATGCACTTTGAAACCAGTGAGTGCCTGATCGAAACCGCGCTGGACGACAGCTACTACGAAATATGGGACCGCTTGCCCGATTCCCTCGGCGCTTGTCGTGGCCAATGGTTGCAAGCGATGGATGATCCAGCGCGTCAGGGCTGTCTGCTGTTGGCCGGGGATTATTTTCTGTTCGCCGCCAGCCGTCCCACACCGCTGAGCCCGGGCACTCATTTACGCGAAAATTTCAGCCAACTCGACAGCTCGATAAACCCTGGTTCCTTGTTGGCTTGCGAACTGTCTTTTGGCCGGCATCACGCCGGACAAACCCCATGGAAAATCGAGTGCTCGACGCTCCCCGCCAACGCGGGCCAATGCTTGCTGCCAGCATCGGTGGACCCGTTTGCCGCGGATATTTTTGCCAATGAAGCCGTCATGGCTTCACTCGGCACATTCATCCCGGCTGGCGGTTGGCGCTGTGCGCCTGATCCCTGACACACAGCGGGCCCGCGCTATGGCCTGATTGCTTTCTATCGCTCAGTACAAGGAAATACAAGCGTGCTTGATCCATTGATTGAAGTGATTTTTCGCGCAATTTTCTTTCCGGTTGGTTGGCCCATCATGAGGCTTATGACGCTAGGTAAATATCCTTCGAAGGGCGCTTGGTTTGCCAGTACACCGGAGTCCGACTGGACTTGCGGAGTGGGGCTCGCCGTTCTGTTGATTGCAGTAATGGCCGCAATGAAACAGTTCGTTTTTCCGTAGCACACTGACAGCTCCGTTCGCTACGCGTGCGGCCCACTGCACTATTTCATGGATGGGTATATGCAAGCTGTTAACCCTGCCAAACCTTCGGTGGCGTTTCTACTGGGTGCTGTCGTTAGCGGCTGGGGGTTGTTCTATGCAGGTCGACCTCGACTTGCCGCCGCGCTTATTGCCGCGCTATGGAGCTGCTTACTGATAGGAGGATGGTCTGGACTGTTTACCAGCCGGCGCGGCGTCATTGCATTGGTCGCGATTATCATCGTGACGAAGTGCGTATCAGCCTTTGCCGGTGCCTGGTTTGCGCGTCACCGTGTCGAAGTGCCCCGCAAACGAGAGCATTTTTTCTTCCTTGCCGCGATGGCTGTCAGTCTTTGGCTGCTGGCCCAACCCAACGCGCGCTCTCGATTGCTCGGTATTGAAGGGTATCGCGTTCAGGGGAATGGCATGGCCCCGACACTGATGACTGGCGATGCGTTTGTTTGTGATAGTAGGCGTAGCGATTACTCACTGGGAGATGTCGTCGCTTACGAGCGTGAAGGAAAAATCGAGGTCAAGCGTATCGCCGCCACCGAGGGAAACAGCATCGAGATGATCGACGGCAACGTGCTGCTTAACGGAGAAAACTTTGGGCCGTTTCATTCTTGGTCGCCCAAGGATAAACGCTACTCGCAAAGCTTCGCGCTAACAAAGATTCCGCGTGGGTATGTTTTCATGCTGGGGGACAACCGCGACAACAGTCGCGACAGTAGATCCGATGGGCCAGTAGCGCTCGCTAACGTCCGCTGCAAAACCACCGCGATCGTTTACTCGGCTGACGGTAGGAGGACCGGAGCAGCAATATGGTAGTCATTAACGTTCGGTTAGCAAGGTATTCTGGCCGGACGCTAACGGTCCGTGTAGCAGCTGGCGAAGCCTGCGTCCGGCTGCGCAGCAGTCGTAAATTCAGCGTATGCGGTGCGTCAGACCGACCGCGCACTCAGGGTTTACGACTGCTGCGCAGCCGGACGCAGGCTTTGCCAGCTGCTACAGGGTAGGTGTTGCTGCGGGCTTGTTAGTACTGCAGGAATCGCTGCTCCATCTCCCGCAACAAACGATCATCCTCTCCCGCAGCGGCAATCACCTGTAGCCCCACCGGCATCTTCCTCACCAGCCCCACCGGCAGGCTGATCGCAGGCAACCCGGTGAGGTTCCACGCACTGGTATGGCTGAGCAGGGCGGGGCGCACATCGATGTCTTGCTCACCCACACGGACCTCGCGCGCGTCGACGGCTGTCGCGGTAATCGGCACGCTCGGCGAAACCAGGAAGTCATAGTGCTCGAACAAACGCGCCATCGCCGCTTTGAGCCGTACCTGGCTCGCCTTTGCGCGGATGTACTGCCAGCCCCGGACTTCACGCGACAATTCGAGGCGCTCGCGCACCTCTTGCTCGAACGTGTGCGGTGCCTCCTGCATGCGCTCGGCATGCACATTGAAGGCCTCGGCGCGTTGCAGCACCAGCAAGGTGTCTTTCATTTCGGCCGCCAGCGGCACCAGTTCCGCCGTATCTTGCAGCGCCTCGCCAAACAGCCGCTGCGCCGCCTGATAAACCTGCCGATCCAGCTCGGCGTCGACCGGGCCGAAGCTGCCGGTGCTGATCCAGCCAACCCGTAACGGTCGAGGGTTGGCCAGCGACGCACACACGCGCCCAGCGACCACTTCGAACAGCAGGCGTGCATCCTCGACATTGTTGGCGATCGGGCCCACGTGGTCGAGACTCGACGCCAACGGGAACACGCCCTCGACCGGCACGCTGGCAAACGATGGCTTGAAGCCGACCACGCCGCACAACGCCGCCGGAATGCGGATCGACCCGCCGGTGTCGGTGCCCAACGCCAGTGGCACCATGCCGCTGGCCACCGCCGCCGCGCTGCCGGCGCTGGAGCCGCCAGTGATGCAGCTGGCATCCCACGGGTTACGGGCCGCGCCGTGCAGCGAGCGGTCGCCGGTCGGGCCGTAGGCGAATTCGTGGGTCAAGGTCTTGCCGACAATGACCGCACCCGCCTCGCGCAGGCGTTGCACGCACAGCGCATCGCGGCTCGGCCTGAAGCCTGCGAAATGCGCCGAACCGTAGGTGGTGACGTGGTCGAACGTGTCGATATTGTCTTTGACCGCCACCGGTATGCCGTGCAACGGGCCCAGGTCCAGGCCTTGGGCAAACAGTTCATCGGCCTTGCGCGCCTGGGCCAGCGCCACGGGTGCATCGACATGAACGAAGGCGTTCAAGGTCGGATTGAGGCGCTCGATGTTGTCCAGGGCGGCTTGGGTCAGCTCGACGCTCGTCAGGCTGCCCGCGCGCAGGCGCTCGGCCAGCGCGACGACCGATTGAGCATAAAAAGATCCAACGTGAACAGGCTTCGCCAGGCTCATACGAACGACTCCATCAAACGGCTGCGGGTAAAGGGGAAGGGCGGGTTTGCCGACTGCCGGGACGCACCATCAGCATCGCGCTCATGCCCAGTGCAGTGGCCACCGCCGCTGCCACGAACATCGACGAGTAGCCATAGCGCACGGTCAGGTAGCCGGTGAGCATCGGCGCGATGAACGAAGCGGTGTTGGCGATGAAATGGGTCATGCCGCTGTAGGCGCCGACCCGGTTGGACGGCGCGGTGTCGATCACCACGGCCCAGTAAACCGAGTTGGGCAGCGCGTTGAGGGCGTTGGCCAGGGTCATCAGGGCAATCACGCCCCACACGGTCTGGGCCTGCGATACCAATATGAAACAGAGCGTGGTCAACAGCAGGCAGGTCGCGGCCAGCCAGCTGCGGGCCACCTTCAGGTTGCCGGTGCGGCGCAACAGCAGGTCGGAAATCTTGCCGCCCAATAGCACGGTGAAGCAGGCGCCGGTCCACGGAATCATGCCCATGTACCACAGCGACGACAGGTTGTAGTGGAACTCGTCCTGCAGGTATTTCGGGGTCCAGGTCAGCAGCAGGAACGTCACGTAGACGAACGAGAAGTAACCGACCGCATTGAGTATCAGGTCCTTGTTCTTGAAGAAATGCCATACCGGCGCCACGCTGGTGGTCGGGGTTGACGCATTGGCGGCGGCGGCGCGTTCGCGGCGCAGGAAGTCGAGTTCAGCCTTGGACACGCGCGGGTTTTCATCGGGGGTGTTGGTGAAGCGCGTCATGAAGAAAATCAGCAGCGCCAGGCTGACCAGGCCCAGCACCACGAACATGCTGCGCCAGCCACCCGTCAAGGTTTGCAAGCCGACCGCGACCGGGGCGGTGAGCAGTGCGCCCAACGGTGTGCTGAGCAGCCCGACCGAGACCACGAAGCCGCGTTCCTTGGGTGTGGCCCAGTTGGCCACGCTCTTGTTGATCACCGAGTAGGCCGGGCCTTCGGCAAAGCCGAACAGCACGCGGATCGTGGCGAAACCGGCCATGGCCGAGCCCCCCATGAAGGCCAGCCCGAGGTCACCGGCAAACGCGGTGGCGATCTCGAAAATCGACCAGGTGGCACCCGCAATCAGCCAGATGCGCCTGGCGCCAAAGCGGTCGGCCAGGATGCCGCCGATCAACGCCCCGAGGATGTAGCCGTAACCGAAGTAACCCAGGACTTTGCCCCAGTCGGCCTTGTCGAAACCGTACTCCGGAAGAATGCTCGCCGAGGCATAGGCAATCGCGCCGCGGTCAATGTAATTGAGCAGTGCCATGAGCATGATCAGGAAGAAAATCTGGTAGCGGAAAGACGGGATAGCTGCGCTCTTCATAGGGATCTGACTCTTCAAAATGATGGCAGAAGTCAAAAAGTCGGCCGCGTCCGGCGTATTTTATTGTTTTACCCAAACGTTTGGGTTAACGAAATGTAGAGGCGGATAAAGTTTTAGTCAATCGTTTGGGTAGAGGTTTTTTTCTCGGGAAGAGGTCGCGGTTGAGGTAGAATCGCGCGCTGATTAATGCACGGTGGAAGACGCTCAAACATGCCGAATGAATCTCGCCCCGCCACCCTCAAGTCCATGGCGACTGCACTCGGGGTACACGTCTCCACGGTGTCGCGGGTGCTCAATGGCGACCCGGCCGAGGTCGAGCGAGCGGCGTCGGCGACGGTGGTGGAGCGTATCCGCGCGCTGGCCAAGGAGCTGGATTACCGGCCGAACACCCAGGCAACCAACCTGAAATTGCGCAAAAGTCAGGAGATCTGCGTGCTCATGCCACGCCTCACCGACCTGGTGATGGCGACCATTTATGACAGCATTGACAGCGCGGCCGAGGAGGCCGGCTACCTCACGTTCGTCTCCAATACCGACGACCTGCAGCCGCGCCAAATGGCCCGCGCCGAGCACGCCTTGCGCCGTTCGGTGGCGGGGTTGATCGTGGGGGATTCGCACGTGGGTGAAAACCAGCCCCTGCTCGATCTGCTCGCTCGCAAGAACATTCCTTACGTGCTGGTCAGTCGGCAGATTGCGGGACATCTCGCGGCGGCCAGCGACGATGAATTGGGCGGCTGGTTGGCGGCCGAACACTTGTATCAGTTGGGCTGTCGCGACGTGGCGATCCTGGCGGGTGAGCGGCATGCGTCCACCGGCGCAGATCGTACCCGCGGGTTCATCCGCTATTACCGTGAGCAAGGCGTAGCCCTGCGCCCGGAGTGGATCGTTAATGGTCCTTTTGACAGCCACACCGGACACCAACAAGGCGAATATCTGTTGGGGCTCAACCCACGTCCTCAGGCATTTTTCGCGGTCAACGACTTCCTTGCCATCGGCCTGATGGGCGCCGCCCGCGACAAAGGCTTGCAGCCGGGCAAGGACATTGCCGTGGTCGGCTTCAACGACATCCCATTGGCCAATGAACTCATCGTTCCACTGACCAGCGTGCGCCTGCAATTGGCACAGATGGGACGGCATGCGGTGGAGTTGCTGCTCAAGCGCATCAAAGGCGAGGCAGCCGAGTCAATCATCCTTGCGCCGCAGTTGCAGGTGCGGGCGAGTTCCTCGCTGTTGCCTCCGCGCTGATTAAGGGGCGACTGCCGAGTCGCACGGGTGTTCCCCTGTGGGAGCGGGCTTGCTCGCGAAGGGGCCATATCAGTCAACATTCATGTTGAATGTAAAGCTGCTTTCGCGAGCAAGCTTGCTCCTACGGGTTTGGGTTTTTATGACGGTGGCGATCAGCTTCCGGCCCGTTTATTCAACGCCGCTTCAGCCGCCGCAATTTCCGCCTGGCGCTTGATAATCACGTCGCCAATCGGCGGACCCTGGAAGCGTCGGGCTTCAAAACCGAACCAGACGATGGCCGTCAGCACCAGGAAGCCGATGGTGATGTACAGCGCCCAATCGTTCGGTGGCTGGATGCCGATGACGAAGATGATCACCATCGACAGGATCGAGAGCAGGGCGAACACCGTGTACCAGAAGCGCCCCATGTTCCACGGCCCCATGGTCGGCCACTTCGAGGTGCCGTAGGTAAACAGGCCCAGCACGATCGGAATGACGAAGGAGAAGAACAGGAAGATCACCGTGCAGGACACCACGATGGTGTACACCGGTGTTTCACCGATCGAGATCACCGACGATCCCCAGACAAATAACACGGCCAGAGTGGCACCGGTCCAGATCGCTGCCACCGGGCTGCGAAAGGTCGGCGAGACCGAGGCCAATGCTTTCGAGCAGGGCAGGCCGCCGTCACGCGAGAAAGCGAAGATCATGCGTGAAACCGAGGTCACGGTCGCCAGCCCGCAGAGAAACTGCGAGATGAAAATCGCCACATACAGCGCGAGCTTCACCGTCGGGTTGACTTGTGTGTCCATAGCCCAGAAAAACACGGTCCAGCCATGCTTTGCCGCCTCGTCCATGCTCGGCAGCATCAGCACAAACGCGCTGAGCATCACCCAACCGAACAGCAACGACCAGACCACCGACATGACCATCCCGCGTGGCACCGACATGGCCGCATTGCGGGTTTCTTCGGAGGTGTGTGCGGACGCGTCATAGCCGGTGATGGTGTAGATCGGCAACAGCAGGCCGAGCATGAAAATCCAGCCGTTCGAGACCTGTGGCCAGACGCTGCCGCCGGCCTCACCGGAGTAGTTGCTGAAGGTCCATAACCGGGCGAACTCGTAACTCGGTGCCGAGATCAGGCAGACGATGGTCAGCGCCAGGGCGGTGGCGAAAATCAGGTAACCCGAGAAGTCGGTGAGCTTCGCGGTCAGGCCGATACCCAAGTGGTTGCACAAGGCCTGGACGCCGGTCAGGATCGCCAGGAAAATCACGCGGGTCGTGGTGGTATCTTCCATGCCCAGGGCCGGTCCGAAGGCGCCGAAAAAGAAGTAGTAGGTGCCGACGTTGATCGCGCCGAGCACCGTCACCAATCCCAGCAAGTTGAACCACGCGGTCAGCCAGCCGGTGAAGCGGTTACCAAGAATCGAGCCCCAGTGATACAGCCCGCCAGCGGTGGGGTAGGCCGAGGAAATCTGCGCCATGGCCATGGCGAAGACCCCGGAGATCAGGCAGCCGATCGGCCAGCCGATGCCGATGGACGCGCCGCCCGCGCCCGAGGTGCCCTGGGCGAGCGAGTTGATGCCACCCGAGAGGATGCAGATGATCGAAAAGGAAATCGCAAAGTTGGAGAAAACCCCCATTCGTCGCGAGAGCTGTTGGGCGTAACCCATGCTGTGCAGCACCTTGACGTCATCGTCGTGCGACGCGCTGGTGCCGGGCTGGCTTTCTGGCTTCATGTTGTGTGCCCCTTCTCAGGTTTTGGTACAGGCCGAACTGAACCGCCGTAGGCTGCGACCTTGGTTTTCTGTAGGAGCGAGCTTGCTCGCGATGAGCGTCAACGATCACCTGTGCTTACTGACTAAACGCGGCGTCCTTGAGTCCATCGCGAGCAAGCTCGGCTCCTACAGACGGCCGTGATATGCGCTTTGAAAAATGTCGGTCACGCCGGCCTTGGTCAACGGCAGCGGGTTGCCGCTGGCAGACGGGTCGACGATTGCCATGTCGGCGATCAGATCGGCTTGCCGGTCATCCACGCCCAGCTCAACCAGCGTGTGCGGCACGCCGATGTCTTTGCGCAGCTTTAGGACGAAGGCCAAAAAGCTGTCGAAGCCGGGGGAGGGCAACCGCAAATACGCCGCCAGACGCGTGATGCGTTCTTCGATGGCCGGGCGATTGAATTTCAATACATAAGGCATGAAAGTGGCATTGGTCATGCCGTGATGGGTGTCGTACAGCGCGCCCACCGGGTGCGAAAGGGCGTGCATCCCGCCCAGGCCTTTCTGGAAAGCCGTGGCGCCCATCGCCGCCGCCGCGAGCATTTGCGCTCGCGCTTCAAGGTCGGAGGGCGTGTGCACGGCCCGCACCAGAGCGTTGGCCACCAGACGCATGCCTTCCACCGCGATGCCATCGGCCAAGGGGTGAAAACCGGGGGCGCAGTACGCTTCCAGGCAGTGCGAAAGCGCATCCATGCCCGTACCGGCAGTGACTTTGGCCGGCATGCCGACGGTCAGGGCCGGGTCGCTGATGACCACGCGCGGCATCATTTTCGGGTGAAAGATAATGCGTTTGGTGTGGGTGCTTTCGTCGATGATCACCGCTGCACGGCCCACTTCCGAGCCTGTGCCCGCAGTGGTCGGCACCGCAATGATCGGGGCGATCTGGCTTTCGTCGGCACGGGTCCAGTAGTCGCCGATGTCTTCGAAATCCCACACCGGTCGGGTCTGGCCACTCATGAACGCGATGAGCTTGCCCATGTCCAGCCCGCTGCCGCCGCCGAAGGCGATCACGCCATCGTGTTTGCCGGTGCGCCAGGCTTCAAGTCCGCCCGCCAGGTTGGCTTCGACCGGATTCGGCTTGAGGTCACAAAACAGCGCGACGCCCAGGCCGTCGGCGCGCAAGGCGTCCAGCGCCGCCGTGGTGATCGGGGCACGCGCCAGGCCACTGTCGGTGACCAGCAACGGTCGCTGGATACCCTGGCTGCGACAGACTTCGGCCAGCTCGGTGATGCGGCCGACACCGAAACGAATGCTCGTGGGGTAATTCCAGTTTCCCGTCAGGCTCATGGCTCAGATCTCGTGGCGCAGATGGAAGGATTTGGCGCGGGTCAGGTGCTCGTAGCCCAGGCGCGACAGCGTCACGCCGTGCCCGCTTTTCTTCACGCCGGTCCAGGCCAGCGCCGGGTCCAGGTAATCACAGCGGTTCATGAACACCGTGCCGGTGTCGATCTCGTTGCCCAAGCGTTCGGCGGCGGCGAGGTCTTGGGTCCAGATGGACGCGCTGAGCCCGAACTCACTGTCATTCATCAGGGCGATGGCTTCGTCGTCGCTGGCCACCGGCATGATGCCGACCACCGGACCAAAGCTTTCCTCGCGCATGACCGACATTTGATGGGTGACGTCAATCAACACCTGCGGCGCGAGGTAGGCGCTGCCCGGTGCGTCGGCGGGGAAGGTTTTCGGATCAATCAGAGCCTTCGCGCCTTTCGACAACGCCTCGGCGATCTGGCCCCGAACGAATTCAGCGGCGCTCGGCGATACCAGCGGGCCGAGCGTGGTGGCTTCGTCCAGTGGGTTGCCGAGCACGTACTGGCGCGTCAGGTCGGCGAAGCGCTCGACGAACGCCGGGTAGATGTTCTTATCCACATAGATACGTTCGACCGCGCAGCAGCTTTGCCCGGAATTGAAGAAGCTGCCGTCCACCAGGTTTTCCACCGCGTGTTCGAGGTTGGCGTCTGCCCGGACATAGGCCGGGTCTTTGCCGCCGAGCTCCAGGCCCATGCCGATAAAGGCTCCGAAGGAGGCGTTTTGCATGGCCTTGCCACCCTCCACCGAACCGGTGAAGTTCACCTGCTGCACACCTCCCGGTGCGATGAGCACCGAGGTGTAAAGATGACTGAGCACCAGGTTCTGGAACAGCCCTTCAGGCACGTTGGCGCGGCGCATGGCCTCGGCGAAACGTTCGCCGACCAGCAGCGTTTGCGAGGCGTGTTTGAGGATGACGCTGTTGCCGGCCATCAGTGCCGGAATGATCGTGTTGACCGCCGTCAGGTAAGGGTAATTCCACGGGGCGACCACCAGCACCGTCCCCAACGGTTCACGTTGGATATGCCGGCGAAAGCCGGCGACCGGCGTGGGTTCAACCGCTGCCAACGCTTCTGGCGCTATGGCAATCATATGGCGGGCACGCTCTTCGAACCCGCGCAGTTCGCCCCCGCCAAAACGCACCGGGCGGCCCATTTGCCAGGCCAGTTCCGGGATGATTTCATCCTTCATGGACAGCATCGCGTCCACCGCCGCGCTGCAAAAAGCCGCGCGTTCGCTCAAGGGACGACGTTTCCATTGCGCCTGGGCAGCGGCGGCAGTCGCCAATGCCTGCTCGATCTGCACAATATCGGCGTACTGACGTTCGGCGTACACCCGGCCATCGACCGGTGAGATGAGTTGACTAAGCTTTTTCATGGCGCTCTCAATAACGCTCAAAACCGCGCTGCAGTTCCCAGTCGGTGATCCGCCGGTCGTACTCCTTCTGCTCCCATTCGGCGGTGTGCACGTAGTGGTCGATCACTTCATCACCGAACGCCTCGCGCAACATGGTTGAGGCTTTGAGTGCCCCGCACGCATCGCGCAGGGTCTTCGACACTTCGGGCAAGTGCTCGTCGACGTAGGCATCGCCTTCGAACGGGGGCGTGAGGGTGAGCTGCTCATCGATGCCGGCCAGGCCCGCAGCGATCAACGCAGCGAAAGCCAGGTAAGGGTTGAGGTCGGCGCCGCCGATGCGGCATTCGATGCGGATCGATTTGCTGCCTTCGGCACACAAACGAAAGCCTGCGGTGCGATTGTCGCGGCTCCACACGGCACGGGTCGGTGCAAACGTGCCGGCCTGAAAGCGCTTGTACGAGTTGATGTAGGGCGCGAGAAAACAGGTGATGTCGTTGGCGTACTTGAGCTGGCCGGCGACCCAGGAACGCATCAGCTTCGACATGCCGAACTCAGCCTTGGCGTCGAAGAACAGCGGCTTCTTGGCGTTCTTGTCCCACAGCGAATTGTGGATATGGCTGCTGGAACCGGCGGCGTCATAGCGCCACTTGGCCATGAACGTAATCGCCTTGCCTTGCAGCTGCGCGATCTCTTTGCAGGCGTGTTTGATGATGACGTGGTGGTCGGCCATGGTCAGGGCATCGGCATAGCGAATGTTGATTTCTTCCTGGCCCGGCCCCCATTCACCCTTGGAGTTTTCCACGGGAATGCCGGACGCCTGCAGATGCTTGCGAATTGCCCGCAGCACCGGTTCCTCGCGGGTCGTCTGCAGGATGTTGTAATCCTCGATGTAGTGACCGGCTGTTTTTGGCTTGTGGTAGTTGCGTTTGTGGATGGCTTCGTAGCTCTCGTCGAACAGATAGAACTCCAGTTCCGAGGCGAACATGCCGGTATAGCCGCGCTCACGCAGGCGCTCGATCTGCTTTTTCAGGATCGCCCGCGGGCTGTGCGGCAGGTCGCGCCGATGGTGGTGATCGAGCACATCGCAGAGCACCAGCGCCGTGCACTCCAGCCAGGGCACTCGTCGCAACGTGGCCATGTCGGGTTTGAGCACAAAGTCGCCATAGCCTTTGCTCCAGCTGGCAGCGGCGTAACCCGGCACGGGTTCCATGTCGATGTCGTCGGCCAGCAGGTAATTGCAGCAGTGGGTTTCTTCGTGGCCGCTATCGATGAAAAACTCGACCTGGAAGCGCTTGCCGACCAGTCGGCCTTGCATGTCGACCATGCACACCAACACGGTATCAATCTCGCCGGATGCGGCGGCACGCTTTAGTTGATCAAAACTAAGGAGGGGCTCGGTCATCACGTCGTTCCTGCGTGAATTGTTTGGGCCTGATCTGAGATAGCTGTTGCAGACGCTCTCCAGAAAAAACCAAAACCTGCAGACGCGAGCATCATGGGCAATAAGCTGCACTAAGCTTAGCCTACTGTTGGTATACGCAAGTTTCGGTGAGCGAAGCCTTTAGCGCGGAGAAGAAAATGGCCAAGAAGAAAGAGCTCAACACCTACCAACGCCTTGAACTGCAATACCCGGATTACCTGACCGCCGTGGAGGCCTTGGGCACGGCGGTGCGTCAGGCCGGGCCACTGGAGGAGAAAGTGGTGCAGTTGATCCAGCTCGGCGCCGCCGCAGCCATCCGCTCCGAGGGCGCGGTGCACAGTCATACACGACGGGCACTGGAGGCGGGTGCAACGAAAGAGCAGATCCATCACACGCTGATTGCACTGACCAGCACGATCGGCTTCCCCACGGTGGTTGCCGCCATCAGCTGGGCGGACGACGTCATGGAAAAATGAACAACCAAAACAACACATACCCCTGTAATTGGATCGTGTTGTGGCTTGGTTTCCAGCCTTTTCTCCTGCGTCTCCTATACTTGATCCGCGTTGACCGGTTCAACGCAGAACACAGCGCACCGTTGGAACAGCAGTCAGCGCTCTGACGGCTTCCCTCTCAGTCACTGCAAGGAGATCGAACATGGCAATTCGTATTGGCGATGAAGCACCGGATTTCACCGCCGAAAGCACTGAAGGCCAGATCCGCTTCCACGAGTGGATTGGCGATAAGTGGGCGATCCTGTTCTCGCATCCGAAGGACTTCACACCTGTATGCACCACTGAACTCGGTTACATGGCCGGACTCAAGCCAGAGTTCGACAAGCGCAATACCAAGATCGTCGGGCTCAGTATCGATCCGGTCGGTAATCACAAGGACTGGGCCAAAGACATCGAAGAAACCCAGGGGCACGCGGTCAACTACCCCATGATCGGCGACGAAGACCTGGTGGTGGCCAAGCTCTACGACATGATTCACCCCAACGCCAGTGGCGGCTCACGCACGGCCGTGGACAACGCTACGGTGCGGTCGGTGTTCATCGTCGGCCCCGACAAGAAGATCAAGGCAATGCTGATCTATCCGATGAGCGCCGGGCGCAACTTCGATGAAGTGCTGCGCCTGCTCGATGCCCTGCAACTGAACGCCAAGCACACCGTCGCGACCCCGGTGAACTGGCGTCCGGGCGACGACGTCATCATTCCCACGTCGGTCTCTGACGAAGACGCCAGGAAGAAGTACCCGGAAGGCTTCAAGACGGTGAAACCTTACCTGCGCACCGTGGCGCAACCGAAGTAATCACCGCAGCAAAACGGAGGATAGCGGTTGCCCTTTAGCCTGGGGCAACTGCTGTCTGTCCCCGATCCGATCAGTCGTCTAACCCAGGTATTTTTTAAACCAGCCCAGCGTGCGGTCCCAGGCCAGCTTGGCGGCGGCCTCATCGTATCGAGGTGTGGAGTCGTTGTGGAAACCGTGGTTGGCGCCGGGGTAGATGTAAGCCTCGTAGGTCTTGCCGGCGGCTTTCAACGCCTTCTCATAGGCGGGCCAGCCTTCGTTGATGCGGGTATCCAGTTCGCCGTAATGGAGCATCACCGGTGCCTTGATTTTGGCGACATCCTTGGCCTCCGGCTGCTTGCCGTAAAAGGACACACCCGCACCCAGTTCCGGATAGGCCACGGCTGCGGCGTTGACGACTCCGCCGCCATAGCAGAACCCGGTGATGCCGACTTTTCCGGTGGTCTTGTCGTGTTTCATCAGCCACTCAATGGCGGCGAAAAAATCGTTCATGAGCTTTTCAGGATCAACAGTCAGTTGCAGCTCTTTGCCTTTTTCATCGTTGCCGGGATAACCGCCGACCGAGGTCAGCCCATCGGGGGCGAGGGCAATGAAACCGGCCTTGGCCAGACGCCGGGCGACGTCTTCGATGTACGGATTGAGCCCACGATTTTCATGCACGACCACCACCGCCGGGACCTTGCCAGTGGCTTTCGCCGGGCGTACCAGATAACCACGGACCTGCCCGTTGCCCTTGGGTGAGGGGTAGGTGATGTATTCGGGGAGGATGTCCGGGTCGGTGAATTCAACCTGTTCGGCCAGCGCATAGTTCGGGCTCAGCGCGGCCAGCAACGCACCGGCCGTCAAACCGCCAAACGTGAACAACGCCGCCCGATCGAGAAACTCTCGCCGGTTGATCTTGCCGTGGGCGTAATAGTCGTAGAGTTCCAATAATTCCGGGGCAAAGTCTTTCGCAGTGAGACGGGTCATCTGTGCGCTTCCTTCTGGGCGGGTCGGTGGCTGCAGGCTCGACAATGTGAGCGACAACTATCGAGCGTAGCCGCTTACAGAAGAACCGGCCCGAGCCTGATGCCAGTCTGCTAAACGCAATCAATGTGGGAGTGGGCTTGCTCGCGAAGAGGGCGTGTCAGTCGACAAAAATGTTGCCTGATACGCCGCCTTCGCGAGCAAGCCCGCTCCCACAGGTTCTGCAGCTTGACTGACCGTTATGCCCTCGACTGTTTGAACCCAAGCCGGAATTTATGCAGCAACGGTTCGGTATAGCCATTGGGTTGTGCGCAGCCCTCGAGCACCAGTGCGCAAGCCGCCTGGAACGCAACGGATTGCTCAAAGTCCGGCGCCATGGGGGTGTAGAGCGGATCCCCGGCGTTCTGCTCATCGACGACCCGCGCCATGCGCTGCAAAATCTCGAGGGTCTGTTCCTGGGTGATGACCCCGTGCCGCAGCCAGTTCGCCATGTGCTGACTGGAAATGCGCAAGGTCGCGCGGTCTTCCATCAGGCCCACGTTATGGATGTCCGGCACCTTCGAGCAGCCGATGCCTTGCTCGACCCAACGCACCACATACCCCAGCAAACCTTGCGCATTGTTTTCAACTTCCTGACGTATCTCATCGGCCGACCAGGACGCGGTGGTCACGACCGGCACGCTGAGTAAACCGTCCAGCAGTGCCGGGCTGACGCCACCGAAGTCTGTTGTTTCAAGGGATGCTTGCACCGAGCGTACATTGACCTGGTGGTAATGCAGCGCGTGCAGCGTAGCGGCAGTCGGCGAGGGCACCCACGCGGTATTCGCGCCAGCCTTGGGGTGCGCGACTTTCTGTTGGAGCATGTCGGCCATGCGGTCCGGCATCGCCCACATGCCTTTACCAATCTGCGCCCGCCCGCGCAGTCCGCAATCCAGGCCCACCAGCACGTTGCTGCGCTCGTAGGCTTCGATCCACGCGGTGCTTTTCATGTCGCCCTTGCGCAGCATCGGGCCCGCTTCCATGGCGGTGTGCATCTCGTCGCCGGTGCGATCGAGGAAGCCGGTGTTGATGAACGCAACCCGTGAGGATGCCGCCGCGATGCAGGCCTTGAGGTTGACGCTGGTGCGTCGCTCCTCGTCCATGATGCCCATTTTCAGGGTGTGACGTTCGAGCTGCAGCAGGTCTTCGATGCGGCTGAACAGCTGCTCGGCGAAGGCCACTTCGGCGGGGCCGTGCATTTTCGGTTTGACGATGTAGACGCTGCCGGCTCGGGAGTTGCCCCGGCGCTGCAGGTCATGCAGGGCAATCAGGCTGGTGATGACACCGTCGAGAATGCCTTCCGGAATGTCCAGTCCACCCTTGTCAAGAATCGCCGGGCTGGTCATCAGGTGCCCGACGTTGCGGATGAACAGCAACGAACGCCCGTGCAGCGTCAGTGAGCGGCCATCGGCGGCGGTGTATTCGCGGTCCGGGTTCAAGCGTCGAGTGATGGTTTTGCCGTTTTTCTCCAGGTCTTCCTTCAGGTCACCCTTCATCAAACCCAGCCAGTTGCGGTACACCTGCACCTTGTCGTCGGCGTCGACCGCCGCCACCGAATCTTCGCAATCGATGATGGTCGAGAGGGCGGCTTCGATCAGCAGGTCCTTGACGCCGGCCGCGTCAGCCTGGCCGATGACGCTCTGCCGATCGATCTGGATCTCGATGTGCAAATCGTTGTTTTTCAGCAGAATGGCCGTGGGGTCAGCGAGCGAGCCTTGGTAGCCGATGTACTGCGCGGTATTCGCCAATCCGGTTTGACTGCCGTCGTTCAGGGTGACTTGCAGCGCACCACTTTCGATGCCGTATCGCGACGCTTCTGTATGGGAGCCGCCGCTCAGCGGGAACGCCTGATCGAGAAACGCCCGCGCAAACGCGATGACTTTTGCCCCACGCACAGGGTTGTAAGCCCGGCCCGGCTCAGCGCCGCCGTCGTCGGAAATCACGTCGGTGCCATAGAGTGCGTCGTACAACGAGCCCCACCGGGCATTGGCCGCGTTCAGCGCGTAACGCGCATTCACGGCCGGGACCACCAGTTGCGGACCGGCCTGCACACTGATCTCGGTATCGACGTTACGGGTGCTGACTTTCACATGCTCGGGCTGTGCGTGCAGATAACCGATCCCGCTCAGGAAATCGCGGTACGCCGGCATGTCGGTCACCGGGCCGGGATGGGCCCGGTGCCAGGTGTCCAGTTCGGTTTGCAGGCGATCCCGCTCAGCCAGCAACGCGCGGTTGATCGGCGCCAGTTCATGCACCAGCGCGGCGAAACCACCCCAGAACGTTTGCGCATCCAGGCCGGTTCCCGGCAACACGTCCGAATCGACGAAACGCTGCAGGACAGGCGCGACCTTGAGGCCTTGGCAGTTAACGAAATCGGTCACTTTTGCATCTCCATCACACGGTATTTATCGAGCGCTATCGCGTCACGTTCAGTTCATTTCAGGCATTGCGCGCCGGCCTTGGCCACTTGTGCGTCCTGCTCGGCCTTGACCCCGGACACGCCGACCGCGCCGATCACCTGGCCGTCGACAATGATCGGCACGCCACCTTCAAGGGAGGTCAGCAATGGCGCCGACAAAAACGCATGGCGACCGCCGTTGACCATCTCTTCATAGCCCTTCGACTCACGCCGACCGAGTGCCGACGTGCGGGCCTTTTCGGTGGCAATGTAGGCACCAATCGGCGCGCAACCGTCGAGGCGTTCGAGGGCCAAAGGATGGCCACCGTCATCGACAATCGCGATGGTCACGGCCCACTGATTGTTCTGCGCTTCGGTGCGTGCGGCGGCGAGGATTTGGCTGACTTCGGTCTGGCTCAGTACGGCTTTGCTTTTCATGGGGAATCTCCAGGGTTCGGTTAAGGCAACGCGGCTTCGACCAGTTCGATCCAGTGCCGGACAGGGGTTCTGCCCGCGCCATCGAGGTGCGACTGGCAGCCGATATTGGCGGTGACAATGACTTCGGGGTGTCCACTTTCCAGCGCGTTCAACTTGTTGTCGCGCAGTTGCCGAGACAGTTCAGGTTGGGTGATCGAATAAGTGCCCGCCGAGCCGCAGCACAGGTGGCTGTCGGGAACGGCAGTCAGATTAAAGCCCAGGCTCGTCAGCATCGCCTCAACGGCGCCGCCGAGTTTCTGGGCGTGCTGCAAGGTGCAGGGGCAATGGAACGCCAGGCGCTGGCAGCTTTGTACACCGAGCTTTTCCAGCGGCTCGTCGCGCAGCACTTCAACCAGGTCCCTGGCCAGTGCGCTGACCTTTTTCGCCTTCTCGGCATAGGCCGGGTCGGCATTGAGCAGGTGCCCGTAGTCTTTGATAAATGCGCCACAACCACTGGCGGTTTGCACAATGGCCTCGGCACCTTTTTCAATGCTCGGCCACCATGCATCGATGTTGCGGCGCGCACGATCGAGGCCGGCGGCCTGAGCGTCGAGGTGATAATCCACGGCGCCGCAGCATCCGGCTTCGCTGGCCGGGGTCACACTGATACCCAGGCGATCCAGCACTCGGGCAGCCGCTGCGTTGGTATTGGGCGACAAGCTCGGCTGCACGCAGCCTTCGAGCATCAGCACGTGCCGGGTGTGGCGGGTAGTCGGGCGTGGCTTCGCCGGATGCACGTTGCGCGGCAATTTCACTTGCAGGGTATTGGGCAGCAAGGCGCGGAACACCTGGCCGCTGCTGACCAGCCCTTTGAACAGTCCCGGATTGGGTACGACTGCTCTTAATCCTTCGCGCAACAGTCGTTGGCCGAGCGATCGCGGCACCGCCGCGTCGACCACCGCCCGGCCGATGTCCAGCAGGTTGTGGTAGTCGACGCCGGAAGGGCAGGTGGTTTCGCAATTGCGGCACGACAGGCAGCGATCCAAATGCTGCTGGGTTTTCTGGGTGACCTCGTTGCCTTCCAGCACTTGCTTGATCAGGTAAATGCGGCCCCTCGGGCCATCCAGTTCATCGCCGAGCAATTGATAAGTCGGGCAGGTGGCATTGCAGAAACCGCAGTGCACGCAAGTGCGCAGAATGCTTTCGGCTTCTTCGGCGCGGGGCAGTTGGCGGGCGTGTTCGCTCAAGGTTGTCTGCATGGGTCAAAGCTCCGCGTACAGGCGTCCGGGATTGAAAATGCCCCGGGGGTCGAGTTGTTGCTTGAGGTTCTGGTGGTAGCGCATCAGCGCCGCCGGCAACGGTTGGAACGGGCTGTCGATCAGGCCGTGGCTGTAACAGGTCACGTGTCCGCCGACCTCTTCGACAACCTTGCGGATGAACGCCGCTTCGGCGGTGGATTTGAGCCAGCGCTGGGCGCCGCCCCAGTCGATCAGTTGGCGACCGGGCAGGGACAGTTTCGCGGTGTTGTTCGGCAGTGACAGACGCCAAAGCGGCTGATCCTCATCGAAGAAACTCAAGCGCTGTTCGTTGAGGTCGGCCCAGTACGACGAGTCCAGCAACTCGCCGCCCAAGCGGTCATGGGCGGCTGCCACCGAGCCCTCGCCACCCTCAAGCCGCAGGTGCAGGCGTTGACCGTCGTGACACGCGGCGCTGATCGGCAGCGGCTGCTGGCCCCATTCCGCCAGGCGTAGCAAGGCGCGATCGCTGTCGATGTCCAGGCTGATGCTCAGGCATTGACGCGGCTTGGGCAGGACCTTGAGCGAGACTTCGGTGATCAAGCCGAGGGATCCGAAACTGCCGGACATCAACCGCGACAGATCGTAGCCGGCAACGTTTTTCATGACCTCGCCGCCAAAGCGCAAATGCTTGCCGTGCCCGGTAATGACCCGCGTCCCGAGGACGAAGTCGCGAACGGAGCCTGACCACGGGCGGCGCGGCCCCGAGAGCCCGCTGGCAATCATCCCGCCCACCGTGGCGTCTTCGCCGAAGGAGGGCGGTTCGCAGGGCAACATCTGTTGCGCCGCGTCCAGCACTGCGGACAATTCTGCCAATGGCGTGCCGCAGCGGGCAGTGATCACCAATTCGGTCGGGTCGTAGCTGACGATGCCCCGGTGCGAGCGCGTGTCGAGCACTTCACCCGGCACAATACGCCCCAGAAACGCCTTGCTGTTGGAACCCTGGATACGCAACGGCGTGGCGTTTTCCAAGGCCTGATTGACCTGCTCCAGCAGTGCGCCGCTGTCATCGATATCGTGTTCATTGCGCATCAGAAACGCTCCAGTTCAGGGAAGGGCATCTGACCCATGTGGACGTGCATCGCGCCGAACTCGGCGCAGCGGTGCAGGGTGGGAATGTTCTTGCCGGGATTGAGCAACCCGCTCGGATCGAACGCGGCTTTGACGGCATGGAACACAGTCAACTCATCGCTGTTGAACTGCGCACACATCTGATTGATTTTCTCGCGGCCCACGCCGTGTTCGCCGGTAATGCTGCCGCCGACCTTCACGCACAATTCGAGGATCTTGCCGCCCAGGGCTTCAGCACGATCCAGTTCACCGGGTTGATTGGCATCAAACAGAATCAGCGGGTGCATGTTGCCGTCACCGGCGTGGAAAACGTTGGCGACTCGCAGGTCGTATTCGGCCGACAACGCGGCAATCGCGTGCAACACGCCGGGCAATTCGCGGCGCGGGATCGTCCCGTCCATGCAGTAGTAATCCGGTGAGAGGCGGCCCACCGCCGGGAAGGCATTTTTGCGCCCGGCCCAAAAACGCACGCGTTCAGCTTCATCTTTCGCCTGACGCACTTCGGTGGCGCCGGCCTGTTCCAACACCTGGCGTACGCGGTCGCAGTCATCGTGAACGTCGGCTTCAACGCCATCGAGCTCGCAGAGTAAAATGGCTTCGGCGTCGACCGGATAGCCCGCGTGGATAAAGTCTTCGGCGGCCCGAATGGCCAGGTTGTCCATCATTTCCAAACCGCCCGGGATGATCCCGGCGGCAATGATGTCGCCGACCGCACGACCGGCCTTTTCCACGGAGTCGAACGCCGCCAGCAGTACTTTGGCGGTTTGCGGTTTGGGCAGCAGTTTGACGGTCACTTCGGTGATGACGCCGAGCATGCCTTCAGAACCGGTGAACAGCGCCAGCAGATCGAAACCCGGTGAGTCGAGCGCTTCCGAGCCCAGCGTCAGGTGTTCGCCGTCGACGGTGAGGATGTCGACCTTGAGCAGGTTGTGCACGGTCAAACCGTACTTCAGGCAATGCACGCCACCGGCGTTTTCCGCCACGTTGCCACCGATCGAACAGGCGATCTGCGAGGACGGGTCCGGCGCGTAGTACAGGCCGAACGGCGCGGCGGCCTGGGAAATCGCCAGGTTACGCACCCCCGGTTGGACCCGGGCGGTGCGCGCAGCGGCGTCGATGTGCAGGATGTTGTTGAAGCGCGCCATTACCAGCAGCACGCCTTTTTCCAGCGGCAATGCGCCGCCGGACAAACCGGTCCCGGCGCCGCGAGCGACCACCGACACCTGCTTTTCGTGACAGAGGCGAAGCACCCCTTGAACCTGGTCGATGGTTCGTGGCAGCACCACCAGCATGGGCGTGGTGCGATACGCCGAGAGTCCGTCGCATTCGTATGGCTTGAGTTCTTCCTGCTGATGCAGCACTTCCAGGTCCGGCCACTGCGTGTGCAGGGCCTGCAGCAATGCATTTTTGTCGACGTCAGGCAGGACACCGTCAACGCGTTCGTCGTAGAGAATGTTCATCGGTGCACGACACTCGCTTGTTTTTATAAGAGGGTCTGTTTACGTATGCAGCTGACTTGCATCATTGGCCCGAGGCGTTCTACTGTCTATGCGTTGTTTGGCTGGTCGAACCAGTTTTTTACTTGCCAGTTTTTTATATTTTTGAAAAAAATCAAATAAAACAGTTAGTTATGTTTGGCTTTGAGTCTGCGTGGTTTTGATGTTGAGACTGGTCATACCAGTTGGAGGGTTCGATGGACAGCACAACGGTGACCCGTAATCCACAAGTGGCAGACGTGGTCTGCGAGCGTATAGAACGGCTGATCGTCGACGGGGTCCTCAAGACCGGGCAGCTGTTGCCGTCGGAGCGGCGGCTGACGGAAAAACTCGGCGTTTCCCGTACCGCACTGCGCGAAGGCCTGAAGCTGTTGCGCGCTCGCGGGATTATCAAGACGGAGCAGGGCAAGGGCTCATTCGTGGCCGACCTGTCAGGGCATGGTGCCGCGTCGCCACTGCTGCATTTGTTCAGTTCGCAGCCACGAACGCTCTACGATCTGTTCGAGGTGCGCAGTCTGCTCGAAGGTGAATCCGCACGCCTCGCGGCCCTGCGCGGTACGGACGCGGATTTTGTCCTCATCACCCGCGCCTATGAAGCGCTGCTCGATGCCCACAGCCGTTCGCTGGACGCGTCCGCCCATGCCCGTCTCGACCATGCGTTTCACCTGGCGATTTGCGAGGCTTCGCACAACCCGGTGCTGGTGCAAACCCTGCGTTCGCTGACCGATTTGCTGCTGAACACCGTGTTCGCTTCGGTCAACAACCTCTATCACCGCGAAACGCAAAAAAAGCAGATCGACCGTCACCACGCGCGCCTCTACAACGCCGTGACCGGGCGTATGCCGGAACAGGCGCGCAAGGCGGCCATCGCGCACATCCAGAGCATCTGCGAAAACCTCAAGGAAATCGAAGGCGAGGAACAGCGGCTGGTTCGGGCCACGTTGCGGCTAGAGGGGTGGGCGTAAAACCCCGTCTTCGCCAAGAGCAGTACCTGCGGTGGGTTGTACTTGTTCTCCTACCAGATGAAATGCAATCTCCAATTGCCATTTGAACGCGGTCAACTGATCGGATGGGTCTGAAACATTGCCGAAATATTCCGGCCGTATGATCTGGTTCATCGAAAACCTGGGGTGTTATGGATGAATCGGTCATCAAGGAGCATGCGCAAACTGCTCGACGCTGTTGCCACCAACAACGAAGTTGCGGCGCTGGATGTCATGCGCGCCACCGAGCAACTCAAAGACGAGCTGTTGCGCCAGCGGCTGCTCAACCTGATTCACCAGCTCAATCAGGACGCCCATGACCTGCGATTGGCTCGAGACGACGTCCAGGGCGGCACCATCAAATTCGCCTGATCGGCCGCCCGGCGACTCTATGCAAAGCCAAGGAACGACAGGATCACGACGACTACCACAACTAATCCGACGATGTAGATGATGTTGTTCATGAAATCCACCTCTCAATCTGAACAGGATTGCGATACAAGGGTGCTGCGCGTACGTATTACTAGGACCCGCTTGTTCTGCGCAAGGTTCAGCCTTTCATCAGAGGTTGCTGAGGATGGGGACTTGGAAACGCCCGCTCATAGGCCCGGCATACGCGCAGCACCTGATCATCGGCAAAACGCGCACCGACCACGTGCAAGCCGACGGGCAACCCGTCTTGCGCGAAGCCGCACGGCACTGACGCTGCCGGCTGCTGGGTCAAATTGAAAGGATAGCTGAAGGGCGTCCACTCCATCCATTCACCCAAGCCTGAGTCCGGCGGAACGTTGTGCCCGGCGGCGAAGGCTGTGATGGGCAGCATCGGCGAGACCAGCAGGTCATAGCGACTGTGGAACTCAGCCATCTGTGCGACCAGCGCGGCGCGAGCTTCCAGGGCCAGGGTGTAGTCGTGGAGGCTGATACGTTCGCCTTGTTCGGCGATGCGCAGCAAGCCCGGATCGAGTTGCGCGCGTTGCGCCGGGCTCAGCTGTCCGGCCAGTCGTGCAGCGCCGGCGAACCACAGGGTATTGAACAGCTCCAGTGGATCGCTGAAACCAGGGTCGACCTGTTCGACATGCGCGCCCAATTGCACCAGGCGGTCCACTGCCTGGGCCACCACCTTGGCCACCTGCGGATCGACCTTCACATAACCGAAGTCCGGGCTGTAGGCGATGCGCAGGCCTTTGAGATCATTGCTCTCTGGCAGCCATGGCGTGCTGCGCGGTGCTCCGGCGAAACCGTCGCGCACGTCTGGCCGAGCGACGGTTTGCAGCATCAGCACCGCATCGTCGACGGTGCGAGTCATCGGCCCCAAATGCGAAAGCAGGGTCATGGCGCTGGCCGGCCACTGCGGCACGTAACCGAAAGTCGGCTTGATCCCGAAAGTGCCGGTGAACGCACAAGGAATGCGGATCGAGCCGCCGGCATCGCTGCCCTGGTGCAACACCCCGAGGTTCAGCGATGCAGCAGCGGCCGCGCCCCCGGAGGAACCGCCGGCGGTCATGCGCGTGTCCCAAGGGTTTCGGGTGACGCCGTACAACGGATTGTCGGTCACGCCTTTCCAACCGAATTCGGGGGTGGTGGTTTTGCCCAGCAGCACCGCGCCGGCGTTGCGCATAAAGGCCGAGAAGGGTGCATCAACTTCCCAGGGGCCCGTGGCAGAAGTGGTCTTCGAACCTTTGCGCGTGGGCATGCCACGCGTCAGGGTCAAGTCCTTGATCGACGCCGGCACACCGTCGAGGGCGCCGCGCGGCTGGCCCTTGAGCCAGCGTTGTTCGGAGGCCCGCGCCGCATCCATCGCACCTTGTTGATCAACATGACAATAAGCGTTGACCTGCGGATTGAAGCGCTCGATGCGCGCCAGGGCGTCCTCGGTCACTTCCACCGGCGACAGGCGCTTGTCACGGTAATGGGCCAATAGCTCGACGGCACTCATTTCGGCGATTTCGGTGTGCTTCATGCCGCTTGTCCTCCTTGCCCTTGTGCCGCGTTGACCATGGCCCGCAGCAATACGGCGCAGCCGTCGGCCAGGTCCTGGGGCGCGGCGTTTTCGATTTCGTTGTGGCTGATGCCGCCCTCGCACGGTACGAAGATCATCCCGGCCGGACCCAACTCGGCGACGAAGATCGCGTCGTGCCCGGCGCCGCTGACGATGTCCATGTGACTCAAGCCCAACTGCACGGCGCCCTGGCGCACGGCGGCGACACAGGCGGGGTCAAAATCCAGCGGCGGGAAGTCGGCGGTCGGGGTCAGCTCGAAACTCAAGCCGTGCTGCTGGCAGGTGTCTTCGATCACCTGGCGCACTTCCTCGACCATGGCTTGCAGCTTGTCGGCATGCAGATGGCGCAGGTCGATGGTCATGTGTACTTGTCCGGGAATTACATTTCGCGAGCCGGGATGCAGGGTCAGGCAACCGACCGTGCCGCAGGCGTGAGGCTGTTGCGCGTGGGCGATGCGATTCACTGCGCTGACCACCTGCGCGGCGCCGACCAAAGCATCCTTGCGCAGGTGCATCGGCGTCGGCCCGGCATGGGCTTCGACACCGGTCAGGGTCAGGTCGAACCACTTCTGCCCGAGACAGCCCATGACCACGCCAATGGTGGTCTCGCGGTCTTCGAGTACCGGGCCCTGTTCGATGTGTGCCTCGAAATACGCCCCCACCGCATGACCGAGCACTGCCCGCGATCCGGCATAGCCGATGCGCTGCAACTCACTGCCTACCGACAGCCCTTGTTCATCCTGTTTACGCAAGGTGTCTTCCAGATCGAACTTCCCGGCAAACACCCCCGAGCCCATCATGCACGGCGGAAAACGTGAGCCTTCTTCGTTGGTCCAGACCACCACTTCGATCGGCGCCTCGGTCTGCACGCCGAGGTCATTGAGGGTGCGGATCACCTCCAGCCCGGCCATCACGCCATAGCAGCCGTCGAACTTGCCGCCAGTGGGCTGGGTGTCGATATGGCTACCGGTCATTACCGGCGCACGCTCGGGATCGCGTCCGGCACGGCGGGCGAAAATATTGCCGATGCCGTCGATGCTGACGCTGCAACCGGCGTCTTCGCACCAACGCACGAAGAGGTCGCGGGCCTGGCGGTCAAGGTCGGTCAGGGCCAGGCGACAGACGCCGCCCTTGACGGTGGCGCCTAGCTGCGCAAGGTCCATCAGCGACTGCCAGAGACGTTCGCGGTTGATCAGCGGGGCACTGTTTTGCAACTGGGGTGGCGACATTATCGGTTGGTTCATTTCATCTCTCCCGTCAGGCGCTCAGGGCCAGGTAGCGGTTCTTGATGGTCGGGTCGGCGCGGAAGTCAGCGGCGCTGCCTTCGTAAACCACGCGGCCCTGTTCGAGGACGTAATGGCGGTCGGCGAGCTTGTCGCAGACCATCAGGTTCTGTTCCACCAGCAGCACCGGCAGGCCGTCGTCCTTGATCTTGCGCAAGATCTTCACCAGTTCATCGACGATCACCGGGGCCAGGCCTTCGGTGGGTTCATCAAGGATCAGCAGCTTCGGGTCATTGAGCAGGGCGCGGGCGATGGCGAGCATTTGCTGTTCGCCGCCGGACAGTGCGTGGCCGGCGTTTTTACGGCGTTCCTTGAGGCGTGGAAACATTCCGTAGACATCCTCCAGCTGCCAGCGGCTGGTCTTGCGCTGGGCGATCCGCAGGTTCTCCTCGACGCTGAGCAAACGGAAAATACCGCGATGTTCCGGCACCAGCGCCAAACCCTGGCGAGCGATCTCGAAGATTTTCTGGCCGACCAGCTCCTTGCCGTTGAAACGGATCTGCCCCTGACGCGGGCAGATAATCCCGAGGATGCTGCGCAGGGTCGTGGTCTTGCCTGCGCCGTTGCGTCCCAGCAGGGTCACCAGTTCACCGGCGTTGACCTGCAGCGAGACGCCTTCGAGGACGTGGCTCTTGTCGTAGTAGGAATGGATATTCTCGACGGTCAGCATCAGGCGGCTTCTCCCAGATAGGCGATGCGTACGCGCTCGTCGGCGCGGACGAATTCCGGTGTGCCCTCGACCAGGATCTGGCCGTGGCTCATGACGGTGATGCGTTGGCTGATGGACATGACGATGCTCATGTTGTGCTCGATCAGCAGCACCGTGTGATCGCGGCCCAGGTCGCTGATCAGTTGGGTCATGATCGGGATGTCGTCGATGCCCATGCCCGAGGTGGGCTCATCGAGCATCAGCAGTTTTGGCTTGGAGCAGATCGACATGCCGACTTCCAGCACCCGCTGCTGGCCGTGGGACAGTTCGCCGGCGAGGGTGTCGGCGCGTGTCGTCAGTTGCAGGCGTTCGAGTACCTGATCGGCCATCTCAAGGTGTTCGCGGCGGCTGTCGACATGACGCCAGAAGTTCAGCGCCGCCAGGCCATCGCGGCCCTGGGCGGCGAGGCGCAGATTTTCCCGTACGCTGAGGTTTTGGAACAGGCTGGTCAACTGGAACGAACGGGCCATGCCCAGGCCGACCCGGCCATGAGCCGGCTTCTTGATGATGTTTTTGCCGTTGAACAGGATGGCCCCGGCAGTGGCCTGGCGTTCACCGGTCAGGCAGTGGAACAGGCTGGTCTTGCCCGCACCGTTGGGGCCGATGATGGTGTGGATGGTGCCGGCCTCGACTTTCAGGTTGACGCCATTGACCGCGCGGAAGCTGCCGTAGGCCAGTTCCAGGTCGCGGGTTTCCAGCAAGTACTGTGCAGGGCTGTTCATGAGAGTTTCTCCTCGGCCGGCACGACCGTTTTGCGCTGACCCTTGAGGCGTTCAACCAGACTCGACAGTCCGCCCCACAACCCGCCGCGCATGAACACCACCACCAGGATCAGGATGATCCCCAGCAACATCAGCCAGCGTGGCCAGAGATCGGAGAGGAACTCGCCGAGCAGCACGATCGAACCGGCGCCCAACAAGGAGCCGAACAGCGAACCGGTGCCGCCGACGATGGTCATGATCAGGATGTTTTCCGACATCGCCAGGTCGATGTTCGACAGCGGCACGAAATGCAGGAGCATGGCGTACAGCGCCCCGGCGATCCCGGTCACCGCGCCGGACAACATAAACACCAGGATCTTGAAATGCCGGGTGTCGTAGCCGATGGCGGCGGCGCGGGTTTCGTTCTCGCGGATCGCCATCAGCGTGCTGCCGAAGGGCGAGGCGATCACCCGACGGGCGCCAATGAAGATCAGCAGGAACAACACCGCGACGAACCCGTAGAAATAACGGGCGTCGCTCAGCGACAGCAGCACCGTGTCGCCGATGCGGATTTCCGGGCGCGGCACGCTGAGCAGGCCATTGTCGCCGCCGGTCCAGTCGCTCAGGGTGTAGGCGATGAAGTAGGCCATCTGGCTGAACGCCAGGGTCAGCATCACGAAATAGATGCCGGTGCGACGAATCGCCAGGGCACCGACCAGTAACGCCAGCACCGCGCCGGCCAGTGCGGCACCGAGCAGGGCGCTGATCAACCCGAGTTGCAGGTGGATCATCAACAGCGCCGCGCAGTAGGCACCGGCGCCGAAGAAGATGCCCTGGCCGAATGACAGCAGCCCGGTGTAACCCAGCAGCAGGTTACAGGCCAGCGCCGCGAGGGCGAAGATCAGGATTTCCGTGGCCAGGGTCGCCGAGGGCAATACCAGCGGCAGGCCGATCAGCACCGCTATTACCAACAGCAGCATGGAGCGCGACTGGGTCTTGGCAAAGGGCAGGGGGTTTTTCTCGCTCATGATCATGCTCTCCCGAACAGGCCGTAGGGACGGACCAGAATGACCGCCGCCATGGCGCCGTAAATCATCAGGCTGGCGCCTTGGGGCCAGATAGTGGTCATCAGGCTTTGCACCACGCCGACCAGCAAACCGCCCACCAGCGCACCGCTGAACGAGCCCATGCCGCCGATCACCACCACTACGAACGCGACCCCGAGAATCTCCGGGCCGACAAAGGGTTGGGCGCCGCGCAAGGGCGCAAACAGCACCCCGGCGACACCGGCCAGTGCGACGCCGAGAGCGAAGGTCATGGAGAACAGGCGGAAGATGTTGGTGCCCAGCAGCGACACCGTTTCAGTGCTTTCACTGCCGGCCCGCACCAATGCGCCGAAACGCGTGCATTCCAGTAGCAGCCACAATGTCAGCCCGATCAATCCGGAAAAGACGATCAGGAACAAGCGGTAGTAGGGGTACACGAAGTCGCCGATGATCAACACGCCGCGCAGCAGCTCCGGCACCGCCACGCTTTTGCCTACCGGTCCCCAGATCAGCACGCTGGCTTCCTGGATAATCAGCGCGATGCCGAGGGTCACCAGAATCTGGAAGGTATGGGGTAAGTGGTAGATCCTCTGGATCAATAATCGCTCGATGGCCCAGGCGAGGGCGGCCACCACCAGCGGCGCCAGAAGCAGGGCCAGCCAGAAACTTCCGCTCAGGCTGACGACGGTGTAGCAGATGTAGGCGCCGAGCACGAAAAACGCGCCGTGGGCGAAGTTGACGAAGTTCAGCAGACCGAAAATGATCGTCAGGCCGACCGCGATCAGGAAGTAGATCATCCCCAGGCCGAGGCCATTGAGGATCTGGAACAGGTAAAGATTGAGCATGCAGGTACCCTCTGCAGGGAGCCGGCTGACAAAGGCGTCACCCGGCCCGCTGCCTGTGGCAAGCGGTAGAAAGGTTTCTCGGTCAGCCGAGGACGCAGCCGGTCGCGTCTGCTGAAGGGAACGAGCGACCGGAGCTGACGATTTGCGCCAGGTCATCCTTGTCACGCATGTCGGCAGCGGCCTTGCCCACCAGCAAGTAGTAATCCTTGATCACCTGATGATCGCCGGCACGGATCGACTCCTGGCCGGTCGGTCCTTCGTAGCTCAAGCCCTGCATGGCCTTCGACACGGTCGGGCCGTCGAAGCTGCCGGTGGCGATGATGCTGTCGAGCATGATCTTGGTGCCGATGTAATCGGCCGCCAGCGGGTAGGTGGGATTGATCCCGTATTTGGCCTGGGTGATTTTCACCAGCTCACGGTTCAACGGGGTATCGACCTGATGCCAATACTGCGCACCGAGGTAGACGCCTTCGAGCACGTCGCTGCCCAGCTCCTGGAACTGGTCGAGCCCGGCGGACCACACCAGCAGCACTTTCATGCGCTCCTTGATGCCGAAGTTCACTGCCTGGCGCAGGGCGTTGGAGGACTGGCTACCGAAGTTGAGCAGCACCAGCACGTCGGGTTGGGCGGCGATGGCGTTGGTCAGGTAGCCGGAGAATTCCTGCTCCTGCAACGAGTGATAGCTGTTGCCGATGTGTTCGATGCCATGCTCGGCGCACACCTGTTTCGCCCCGGCGAGCAACGCTTCGCCGAACACGTATTGCGGGGTGATGGTGTACCAGCGCTTGGCATTGGGTAGCAGTTTGATCAGCGGCACCATGGTTTCGCGAATGGCGCCATAGGTCGGCACCGACCAGCGAAAGGTCGAGGCGTTGCAGTCCTTGCCGGTGACTTCATCGGCGCCCACCGGCGTCATGAACACACCGCCCACCTTGCCCACTTCCTTGGCCACCGCCAGCGCGGAAGACGACAGGGTGCAACCCTGGAAAAAACGTGCGCCATCCTGGGCGATTGCCTCCTGGACTTTGCGCACGGCCTTGCCGGCGTTGCCTTCGGTGTCGATTACCTTGTAGTTCAGGGGCCGGCCGAGCAAGGTCGGATGCTGCTCCACCGCCAGGCGCGAGCCCATGTCGGCGAACTTGCCGTAACTGGCGAAGGCGCCAGACATCGATTTGAGCCCATAAAAAGTAAAGGGCTCGGCGGCAAACGCATGACGCACACCCAGCGGAAGGCTAAGGGCTCCGGCTACGGTCAGACCGGCTTTCAACAACGTACGACGCTGCATGGGGTAACTCCCTGGTTTAATTATTGGCAGGAGTGGCAATGACAAAACGGCGCATCACGGCCTGTGGGCAGGCCTTTTATTGGAGGTCGGAGCGGACATCAGTGGGTGTGATCGAACTCCAGTAAAAAGTGGCGGGTAACTTCCCCTTCGAGGGCACTCATGTGGTGCTCGGCATCGCACATGTGTTCGTGCATCAATTGCCGCACGCTGCTTTCGTCCTCGGCTTGCAAGGCGTTCAGCAGGCGTTTGTGGTAATCGAGGTTGGCCGCGTCGAACTGCTTGCGCTTGGGTTTGTAGGCTTTCTTCAACACCACCAGGTCGCGCAGCAGGTCGTTGAGAAATTGCGCCATGAATGCCAGCAGCGGGTTGGGGCAGGCACGGGCCAGCAGGTTGTGGAACTCCAGTTCCGCCAGGCGTTGTTCGCGCTGGCCGGCTTCGCTGTCTTCCGGTGCGCTGCAGAAATCCACGTTGTCTTGCAGGGCTTTGAAGTCAGCGGCGCTGAGGCGGCCGATCACCGACACCGCCAGTTCGACTTCGATGACTTTGCGCAGTTGGTACACCTGCTCACCGTCCAGGTGCTGGAAGTGCAGGTAATTACGCAAGGCACGGCTGGCCGGTTCGGTGCCGGCTTCATTCAGGTAGGCGCCGCCGCTGGGGCCGGTGCGGGTGTTGACCAACCCTTCGACCTCAAGGGCCTTGAGCGCTTCACGCGCCGAGCCCTTGGAACACTGGAAGCTTTCCATCAGCTCGCGCTCGGTGGGCAAACGGTCGCCAGGACGCAGCGCGTCGGTGACGATGGAGCGCTTGACCGACTCGACAATCACATCGGAAAGCTTCTGGCGTTTGCGGCGAATCGGGCGACTGAGCATGTTTTCTATTTATCCTATTAATGCGGATAAATAGCACTTAATAGGACGAAGCACGGTCCGTCAATCGTCCACGGGACGAGGTGTCGCTTTCGGTGTGCAAGGGTCGTAATCAGATAAAAGCCTGTAGGAGCGAGCTTGCTCGCGATGGACCGGAGGGCACCGCGTTCATCCAACAAGCACGCGTTATCGTTAACGTCCATCGCGAGCGAGCTCGCTCCTACAGGTGTCCTGCAGACCGAACGGCTGTGCGAGGTGCTCGAAGGCCGCTGGCGTGGGCGGCGATCAACTCAACGGTGATCGTCGTCGTCAACGGCCTGGTGTGCCTCGTGCCCTCGGCGGGTGAGAAGGGCAGGGAGCGGCTGGCCAAAGACATCACCCTCGGGGCAGCTAATTTCGATACTCAATGAAGGGAGATGTAGCACGGAGTGCTGCATCTTCGCCGTGCGGCGGAAAGTTTTTCCAGATGTGTAAGCTCTCGATTCCGGCTTTTAATGTTATAGGGTAACAATAGATAATCCTCGCCCGTCGTTCTGCGGGACACATTTATTCACCCTTGCTGCGAAATCCTCATGACCCAACATCCTCCTCATTCCACGAACATCGTGGCTGGCCGGCTTACGTCCATTGACGCATTGAGAGGCATGGTGATTCTGTTCATGCTGCTCGACCATGTTCGTGAGACCTTCCTCCTGCATCGACAAGTGTCCGATCCCATGGACATTGCCATGACCGAGCCAGCCTTGTTTTTCAGCCGGACGCTGGCCCATCTGTGCGCACCGATCTTTGTGCTGCTCACCGGTGTATCCGCCTGGTTGTATGGTGAGAAATACGCTGGCAAGGCAGACGTTTGCAGCTTTCTCTTCAAGCGAGGCCTGTTTCTGGTGGTGCTGGAACTCACCCTGGTGAACTTTGCCTGGACGTTCCAGTTCCCACCGACCGTCATTTACCTGCAGGTGATATGGGCCATCGGTTTGAGCATGATTGCCCTGGCGGTGATGGTCTGGTTGCCGCGACTGGTATTGCTCTTGTTGAGTCTGGCGATCATTGCCGGTCACAACATGCTGGACGCCATGCACTTTCCGATTGAGTCGGCCATGCACGTGCCCTGGGCGATTCTCCATGATCGAGGCTGGATCGAACTGTCTGAAGGGTTTCGATTGCGCACGTCCTATCCTGTATTGCCATGGATCGGTGTCATCGGCCTGGGTTATGCCATCGGGCCGTGGTTCGGGCGCGCAGTGGATGCGAAGGTGCGCCAGCGCAAGCTGATGCTCTGCGGCGTCGTGGGTTTGACGGGTTTCATCGCGCTGCGACTGCTGAACGGTTATGGCGAGAAGCCCTGGGTTGGGGGTGATACGTCCCTGCAAACGCTGATGGGATTTTTCAATATCACCAAATACCCACCGTCGCTGCAGTTTGTGGCGCTGACCCTGGGCGTCGGATTTCTACTGTTGCTGGGGTTGGAGCGGCGGCAGAACAGCCGATGGCTGCGTCCACTGACGGTATTTGGATCGGCACCGATGTTCTTCTATTTACTGCACCTGTACGCGCTGAAGGTTTTGTATCTGATCGCCGTCGCTGTGTTCGGATTGAACCAGGGCAGCTGGTTTGGCTTCTCCTCGGTCGGCGCGGTTTGGCTCGCGGCAGGGCTGCTGGCCATTTTGCTTTATCGCCCGGTTCGCGGGTTCTCTGAGTTGAAGGTTCGACGTCGGGACATTACCTGGCTCAAATACCTGTAGTGCCGCCCTTTGTGCACTTTTATAAAGCCGTGGGGCAGGCCTCTGCACTATGCGAAGGCAAGCGCCTGCGGTTCTTTCAGGCGAGTTCACCCGTTACAGGCTTGAAAACCCTTCTCAAAGCCCTGTCTTCGCGATCTGGCACAAACGCTGCAAGACACTGTTCAGGCCCACCGCAAACGCAGTCGAGTGGGCAGCCCCCTCGGTCAACGACGATCGATTCGTGGGCAACATCGGTGGATCAGGCATAGACGTCTGGTGCTAACACCGCAAAAGAACAGGCAAAGACGCCTGGAACCGCAAGGTTTCAGGCGTTTTTTTTTGCTTTTTGAACCGTTTTAGCCGGGTGCTTCTTATGAACTCCAATGTTGCCACGTTGAACAAGCTGCAAACGCTGATCGTGATCGGCAATGGCATGGTCGGACATCATTGCGTCGAACAACTGATCGAGCGCGGTGCGCTCGATCACTATCGGCTGCACGTCTTCAGCGAGGAGCCGATGCGTGCCTACGACCGCGTGCACCTCTCCGAGTACTTCTCCGGTCGTGATGCCGAATCGTTGGCGCTGTCAGATGCGTCGCTGTACCAGACGCCGGGCGTCACCCTGCATTTGGGTGTGCCGGTGCTGGAAATCGACCGTGCCCGGCGTGAGGTGATTACCGCGCAAGGTTGCGTCTCTTACGACAAATTGGTCCTGGCCACCGGGTCCTACCCGTTTGTGCCGCCGATCGAAGGCGCCGAGGGCGACTCGCGCCTGGTCTATCGAACCCTTGAAGACCTCGACGCCATCCGTGCAGCGGCTGCCAATGCGCGGCGCGGCGTGGTGGTGGGCGGGGGCTTGCTCGGTCTTGAAGCCGCCAATGCGCTGAAGAGCCTGGGCCTGGAAGCGCATGTCGTGGAATTCGCCCCGCGCTTGATGCCGGTGCAACTGGACGAAATGGGCGGCCTTGCGCTCAAGTCGCAGATTGAACGGCTGGGCGTCGGCGTGCACCTGTCACGCGCCACGCAATCGATCAGTGCGGGCGAGCATTACCGCTACCGCATGAATTTTGCCAATGACGAATTCCTCGAAACCGACCTGATCGTGTTCTCGGCCGGTATCCGCGCACAAGATGCGCTGGCCCGCCAATGCGCCTTGGAAATCGGGCCGCGCGGTGGCGTGGTGATTGACGACGAATGCCTGAGCATCGACCCGAACATCTACGCCATCGGCGAGTGCGCGTCCTGGAATGGCAGCCTGTTCGGCCTGGTCGCGCCTGGCTATCAGATGGCTCGCAGCGTCGCGGCGCGGCTGTGCCACGAGGTCGCCGAGCCGTTCATGGGCGCCGACATGTCGACCAAACTCAAACTGCTGGGCGTCGATGTCGGCTCCATCGGTGACGCTCACGGCAATACGCCGGGTGCGCGCAGTTACCAGTTCATCGACGAAACCACGGCCAGCTATCGACGCCTGGTGGTGGACGCGACCGGCAAACACGTCCTCGGTGCGGTGCTGGTCGGCGACAACAGCTATTACGACACCCTGCTGCAATACATGCAGAACGCCATTGCACTGCCGTCCGAACCGGCCAGCCTGATTCTGCCGTCGTCCGAAGGCGCACCAACCCTGGGCCCAGGCGCGTTGCCTGAATCGGCAACCGTCTGCTCGTGCCATAACGTCACCAAGGGCGCCATCTGCTCGGCCATCGACGGCGGCTGCACCGACCTCGGCCAGCTCAAGTCGCAGACCAAGGCCTGCACCGGCTGCGGCGGTTGTGCCGGTTTGCTCAAGCAGGTCTTCGAGCATGAGTTGATCGCCCGTGGCGTCAGTGTCGATAAAAGCCTGTGCGAACACTTCGCCTATACCCGCCAGGAACTGTACGCGCTGGTGCGGGTAGAAGGGGTGATCACCTTCGAAGAACTGCTGGCCAAACACGGCCGTGGTCACACCGGTTGCGATATCTGCAAACCGGCCGTGGGTTCGATCCTCGCGTCGTGCTGGAACCAGCCGATCATGGACGCCTCACTGGTGCCGTTGCAGGACACCAACGACACCTTCATGGCCAACATGCAGAAGAACGGCACCTATTCGGTGGTGCCGCGCATCCCCGGCGGCGAAATCACCGCTGACAAGTTGATTGCGATTGGCGTGGTGGCGAAGAAATACGACCTCTACACCAAAATCACCGGTGGCCAGCGTATCGACCTGTTTGGCGCGCAGTTGCATCAATTGCCAGAAATCTGGGCCGAGCTGATCGAAGCCGGATTCGAAACCGGGCATGCCTATGGCAAATCGACCCGCACGGTGAAGTCCTGCGTCGGCAGCACCTGGTGCCGTTACGGCGTGCAAGACAGCGTGCAAATGGCCCTGACCCTCGAAGACCGCTACAAGGGCCTGCGCTCACCGCACAAGCTCAAGTTCGCGGTGTCCGGTTGCACCCGCGAGTGCGCCGAGGCGCAGAGCAAAGACGTGGGCGTGATTGCCACCGAGAAGGGCTGGAACCTCTACATTTCCGGCAACGGCGGCATGCGTCCGCGCCACGCCGAGCTGTTTGCTACCGACCTCGACGATGAAACCCTGATCCGTTACATCGACCGCTTCCTGATGTTCTACATCCGCACCGCCGACAAATTGCAGCGCACCTCGGTGTGGCGCGAAAGCCTCGAAGGCGGCCTCGATTACCTCAAGGACGTGATCATCCACGACAGCCTCGGACTTGGCGCAGAACTCGAAGCGCAGATGCAGCTGGTGGTCGACCGCTATGAATGCGAATGGGCCAACGCCCTCAAAGACCCGGAAAAACTCAAGCGCTTCCGCACCTTCGTCAACGACAAACGCCCAGACCCGGACATCCACTTCGTCCAGGAACGCGGCCAGCGCCGTCCAATCATGGCCACCGAACTCAACCTTATCCCTGTCACCGAGGAGATTGCCTGATGAGCCAGTCCAATACCCAGCGCATTGATGCCCTGAACAACACCGACGTCTGGCAAACGGTGTGCGAGCAACAGGACCTCGTCAGCAACTCCGGCGTCGTCGTCTGGCTCGACGGCGCCCAAGTGGCGCTGTTCTACCTGCCGACCGCCGAGGGCCGGACCCTCTACGCCATCGACAACCATGACCCGCAATCCGGGGCGAACGTCATCGGTCGCGGGTTGGTGGGGAGCATCAAAGGCGACCTGGTCGTGGCCTCGCCGATCTACAAGCAGCATTTCCGCCTGGAGGACGGCAGTTGCCTGGAGTATCCGCAACAGCGCCTGCGCGTGTGGCCGGTGCGGTTGAACGGTGGAAGAGTGGAAGTCGGACAGGCTTGAGCGTGTTGTCCGGAGTCGGGTGAGCAGCGCGACTCTGGAAAAACAGGCAAACCACCCGGTAGAATTTTTTTTGAAATCAAGGGGTTGCCAGCCTCGGGAAATCAGTACATAATTCACGCCATCGAAAGCACTGACCGCTGAAAAAGCTCAATGTTTTCAAGGAGTTAGATCAAGTATCTAAATCCAAGTTTGTACGCATCTGGTGTTGTGCTACATGACATCAGATGTTTGAGGCCGAGTAGCAAAATGGTTATGCAGTGGATTGCAAATCCACCTACGCCGGTTCGATTCCGACCTCGGCCTCCACTTTAAACAAGCTCCGTAGATCTATGATTTACGGAGCTTTTTTATTTGCATTGCGCTGCAAGATTTAGCCTTGAAAAGGGCATCTGCGAACTTGCTTCACCGGGGTGGGATGTATATATTTCCACCTCTGCTGCACAAGCGTCAGAACTGCCAGTTTGTTGTGTGCAGTGTCAGACCGCTTCACCGCGCTACCGCCCGAATGGCGAAACTGGTAGACGCATGGGACTTAAAATCCCCCGCTCGTAAGGGCGTGCCGGTTCGATTCCGGCTTCGGGCACCATATTAAAATCAAGGGTTTGCGGGCGAAAGCTAATGCAAGCCCTTGTTTGTTTCTGGGTCGCAATTCACTTGGTAGGCGAGACTTTCTTACCTATGCGATTGCGGATGTATTGCTCGGTCATGACAACGGTCGTATGCCCAAGTTGATCTCTGGCCTGCATGATGTCGCCACTTGATTCAGCCTTGTCCGTACCAGCTTTAGCGCGTAAATCACGCATTTGAAACTCGGACTTCGCGACACCCGCCGCCTCCCTGGCCAGATCAAACCTTCCCCGCAACATTGCCACCGTCATTGGTGTGCCATCCTCCGAAACGATCAGCCGCGTCGAGCGGACCTTATGTTCTTTTTTTCGGGACATGATTCGATTAATCAAAACTTTCAGTTCGCCCGTTATCTCAATCCGACGTTTTGCATTCGTCTTACCTTGCAGCACCCAGATTTGCCCGTCTCGGACGTCCCGTTCGTCCAGTAATCGGGTATCCGTCACGCGCTGACCGGTTAGATAGGCAAGGTCCATCGCATCTCGCAGGCCAGCATCTGCTTTCTCATACACGCGCTTGAACATTGCGTCCTCGATGTAGATGTCCCGGCCGGTCTCTTTGTTACCCTTGATTCCGGCGCAGGGGTTGGCCAAGGCCGTATAGCCGACGTCCCTGGCAAAGTTCCAGATTGCACTGAGCAAAGCCTTCTCGCGGTTGGCCCGTACAGGTGCAGCCCTGCGCCAGGTCAAATACTGGCGGACATGCAGGGGCTGGATTGTTTCGAGCGGTGCCGGCGGGTCGTCGAAAAAAGACATCAGGTTTTTCAGCTCTCTGACGTTGTCTTTCTGTGTGGCGGGCTTTTTCGTTGGTACGACGTCGACCATATACTTCTCGGCCACGTACCGGAAGGTAATCACCTTGGCGACCAGGGCCGTCGCGGTGCGGTCCCGCTCTAGTTTGGCGTATTCCATGATTGCCAGGCCGTAGTCGCTGCCCAGCGCGATTTCTTTGCGGTCCTTGCCGCCCATCTCGTAGTAGTAGAAAACCCGGCCGCTAGCTTTCTTGCGCTCTCGCAGCCGGGCTATTGAGCCGGATTTACTCGGTCGTCGTCCCATATCAACTAGCCTTGCGTGGTTTCCATTCGGTTTTTTCTGCTTCAAACATGCCGACCGCCGTCACGGCCATGGCCGTGACACTTGGCCAACCATTCACCTTGATGGTGTGTCTGACGCCATTCTTCTTCAGGTTGAGGATCTGTCCTGCCTTGGTCCGCGCGCCGGTCAGCTCGCAAACCTCTTCGTGCGATAAAAATTGAATTCTCATGAGCTGTTCCATGCCGCGCGTGGCGGCAGAAGGTGGATTAAAAAGGGGGGCCGTTCGTCGGAGCTCGGGCACGATCAGCCAGGTGGCAAGTCGACGTAGTAGCCCAAAAAAAATAGGTTCCTATGCGATCTTTAATTCTCGATATGCCAAATGGGCGCGAACTCATTGATGAGCTCGACCTCTCGACTGCTCAGATGATGTCTATCCCAGTCGAGCTCATCGGAAGCGCTCAGTGGCAGGAAGCCGCCGGCAGGCAGTACCAAGCCTTCAAAAAGTGGCGTGAGTACCTTCATTGCATGGCTGATGGGCGGGCACGTGTCGAGACATTGAAAGTCGCCTGACCTTATGGCCCCGAGTAGATGAGCCAGGCCATGTAGGCGAGGGCAAAAATAGGCATGACTTCGTCCTTTGCCGCTATAGCGGCTGACTTTGAAGGGGGAGGGAGTTACTGCGGGGTGCAGCGGTTGCTGCGTTTGCGAAACTCGTAAACCATGCCGCGCAAATCTACCAACGATTCCTGCAGGTCCTGACGGGTCGAATCGATCGCTTCAAGCAGCTCGCCTTCACCATCGTCACCGCCCTCATCGACTGCCAGCAGAGCCAATCCGTATGCCTGGAATTTTGCCAGTACGTCATCGGCTGACTTGGCCATGTATTCAGCATGCTCAACGGCGTAATCCTGTGGTGAGCGATCAGTCTGAGATCTAGAAAGCTCATCAATCCGCTGATCCGCTGCGTTCAGGCGAAGCTGCAGGGCTGCTTCGCGGCGTTCGGCGGCGAGGCATCGTTCCGCCGCATCCAGAAAAAGGCGGGTCGCCTTGTCGTAGTCTTCGGCGAGGACCACGACGGGTTGAAATACCGCCTTGCTCTCACCCTCGACGCCTGGGATGAAGCCCTTCAATTTCCAACGCATCACTTCGCTCATCACGCAATCTCCATCGATACCAGATCATGGGCATTCACAACCGTCATGCCGAGGCGGTGGCCAATCTGCACTTCCAGCCGCGCGCCTTCTGACCTTTCCCATCCGGGCAGGAGGGCGATCACTCCGCACAAGCCAAGCCTTGTCAGGTCGTAGGCCATGTAGTCGGCCCAGACCGCACCCTCAACGACACCGTGGTCGGCTGGGTTTTCGACCTCGTAACCTTGTGCGCGCAGTCGGTGGGCCATGGCGTTGAAGGCTGGATAGTTGAAGTCCTCGATCCCGGTCATTGGTCCTGCCACGTACACGCGGTTGGCGCGGGTGGTCTGAAGCGTCACGCCTGGGGTAACGAATGCCTGAATGCGATCCACCGCACGATCAATCGGGCCTTGGATGAAAGGTGGCGGTGGCTCGTTCGCCGGCGGTACCAGCTGGGTAACCGTTGCGATCATGCCGATCAGGGACTCGGTCACGATGGTACGCAGATCCGGTTTGCGGTTTTCTGTGGGCATGGGGCGTCCTATGCCGGGTCATGCCCGGGCGGTGGGGAGAGGGAAAAGGGAACTGCTGCCACAACTAATTACGTAAATCGCCTTCCGCTTTTTTGGGGCGCAGTAACATCAGCGGTCGCCGGATATGCCGGTTCGTTGATAGGCGGTAAACGCTGATGTTTCGACTTCTAGAAGAACTTCTGCTACAGCTCCTGACCGACCAAGTGATAACCCTTTTGGGTCGATTCATCGATTGGCTTAACACGATGCCTTGGCAGTTGTGGTTTGCATAAGTCAGGCGGCGAGGCGCTGGTAAAGCTCGATGATGTCGGCGGCGTTGGCACTTACCAGCGCCTCGGCCTCATCGGGACAGACGCTGTTTCCGATCAGCCGGACCTGGTCTGTCTTGTTAATGTCGCGCCACTCTTCGGCGCCGGTGACCGGATCGACGAACAGACCCCGGTCGATGATGTAGTCCTTGTCGAAACCCTGTGCAGCCTTCAGCTCAGGCGGTTGCAGCATGCGCAGGGTGATGTCCACCAGCACATAGCCGCCGACCATCACCATTTCGGCGGGGTCTTTGAAGTGTTCCGGCAGATACTCGTGCATGAAGGCGGCGCAGCGGCGGGCGCCTTCCATTTGTTCCGCCGTCAGCGTATCCGGCACCTGCACAACCTCGACCAGTGCAACACGGTCTTTCGTGGGCAGGGTGTGCATCGGCTCAGTGAGCGAAATGCCGTCCTTCTCGTTGCCGTAATACTTCACCAGGTACGCGTTCACCAGTCGCTGGTTGGCGCCGGACTGACAGATGGTCGAGAGAGGTGAGTCGGCGGCGCGGCCGTCACCGTCGTAGAATCCGCCATTCGCTTGCTCGAAGAATGCCGCAACGATCCCGTGTCGGGCGGCTCCGGCCATTACCGTCTGCGTCGGCTCCAAAGGCGAACTGCCGACGGCGTTTTGGCCGAATGCAGTCATGTGGGCGGCGACCATGGCGAAGTGGCCGCCTTTAACTTGAGCGACTTGCGTTCTCAGTGGCTCCTGTACATCGAAGTTGCGTTGCGATGAACCGTTGGCGCACTCGGTAAGAAAGGAAGCCGCGACCGGCTGAACTAATGCGTGGTGAGTACCACCAGAGCTGATCGTCGACAGCGCCTCATCCACACCATGGGTGCTAGTGTGAGAGGGCGATGTTCCGCGCATAGGTACGATGAAGGGCTTCGGATTGGTCAGTACGTGCCGGTAGCAGCCTTTGGCTACCCGGCGCATGGTGTTCTTCGCCATTGGCCTTTCGCGAAAGATGGTTCTTCCGACGTTGTTCCAGTCGATGCACTCCGCCGCGGTGCGCCACGGGTGTTGTTTTGCTGTTGGCTTTTTGTGGCGCTTCGGCGCTGGCCAGACGATCGGCTGGCCATCGCTTCGTGCTACCAGGTACAGCCGTTTGCGAATGGTTGGGGTGCCGGCGTTGGCGGCGATACGCTCGCGCCATTCGACGTTGTAGTCAAGGCCGCGCACCAGCGCTTCCATCGGTACGAACTCGCCGATGGCCTGCATGATTTCCGGCATGTCCGGGTGATCGGCGGAAAGTCCAGTGCTGATCGCCGCAATGAATGCCTTGAAGGTGCGCCCGCGCTCGGTCTTGATCGGTTGGCCTTCGTCGTCGATCGGTCCCCAGTCGCAGAAATCTTCGACGTTCTCGAGGAAGAGCAGCCGCGATTTGGTGATGAACAGCCAACGAATCACCACCCATGCCAGCCCGCGAACGCCTCGGTCACGCGGCGCGCTACCTTTGGCCTTGCTGTGGTGGCGACAATCGGGTGATGCCCAGATGATCGCGACGGGCTGGCCGCCGGTTGCTTCCCGCGGATCAACCTCCTACACGTCGGCAACATAGTGCGCCGTCTTCGGGTGGTTGGCGCGGTGCACAGCCAGGGCGATGGGGTTGTGGTTTACCGCCACGTCCGGCTCACGATACGCCCGAGCGATGCCGGTGCTTGCGCCACCGCCACCAGCGAACAGGTCCACCACCAGTTCTTTTTCGAACGGCAGGCCCATACTTGGCTGGCCATGGATGAACTGGGGCAACTTCTGTTGTGCGGACATAGGGGAACCTGCTAAATAGTGGAGAAAAGCCAATGTGAATTTATCGAGGCGCTCTAAATGAAACTTGACCAGTCAGGCACACGCCTGCTAGATCGATCTTTAAAAGTCGGCCTGATATTTATATTCAGTTTGCTGGTTATAGCGGCAGTTGTTTATTTGAGTGTATTTAATGATGGTTTATCAAAGGCCCCAGATAACTGGTCGGCTTTCGGTTCTTTTGTTGGTGGTGTTTTTGGTCCTGTTATTTCTTTGGTTACCCTGTTTGCCATATTAAAAACAATTGATCTTCAGAAGCAGTTGCTCAGTACTCAACGGAAAGAGTTTGATGATTTAAGCAAGCTGCAGCGTGAATCCAATGATGCGCAAGTAGAGCAGGCGGGGTTTTCAAAGCTGTCAGACTATAAGTCTCACCAGCTGCAGTTACTCGATCAGCAAATTTCAATGTTTGAGCGTATGCATGACCGGTATAGCAAAGATGTTGAACAGATAAAGCTGACACAAGATTTCTTAAGTATGAACGCGGCTCATCTTCGTGGTTTGAATAACTCTTTGCAGGAGACAGACAAGGCAGCTTCAGATTTGGTCCGCTTGTCCATTGAGATTTCGCTAGGTGATTTTGATTCTGTTGAACAACTCCGAAATAGAGTTTCGGAAAGGTTGGGGACTATCCACCCTTATTATTCGAACTTGATTAACGCAGAGCTGGCTGCGAGTTGAGTGGGATCCTGCTTTCGCCCTCCGTGGCCGGATGCGCGGCGTGCGGTGTGCTATAAATCCAGAACCCATACCGTCGAGGCTCATGGATGAAATCGAAAGTCGAGCAACAAGAAACGCTGGTCAATCGTTTGAAGGGTGTGAAAGTGGAAGGTGTATCTGAAAAGTTTGCGATCACCCCGGAAGAGGCATTGGCTGGCCTTATGCGCAAGACCACCAAAAAGCGTCGCAACAAAGCCAAGAAGAAAAAAGGCAAATGGTCGCCTGTGTATCCAGGAAGCTTTGAAAGCTCATCCCGCTGATCAAGCCTCGACGCCTGTCTTCGCGAACCGCTCAAGCTGTCGCGACTGCTTTTCCGTAACCACTATTTCAGGTCGCGACATGTTGGCGAATTGACCGGACTGATAGGCCGTTGCGCCGGCCAGGTTGATCAGGAACGTCGACACCGTCTACTGCCATTCCTCGAAGTCGTGACGCTCGCCCAGCACCTCAAGTGCATCAGCAAGCGCCTTCGACACAATCAGCGTGCGCTTCTCGGCGCCGATCCGATCCAGCAAGGCTTTCTCCTTGGCACGCTTGTCCCTCTGTATCTGCGCATTGTCTTTGGCCATGGCCAACCTCTTCAATTCCGTGGGCCGGTAGATCCAGCCATGTCTGTCGGCGCTAACAATTCTCATTCGTGCGCCGTCCTACGTGATTGGTTGCGGCGTGGTGGCAATTTAATGCCAATTGTAGTTTGATAGTAGCTAACGAGGATCCAGATAGAGGTTGATTTTGTGGGAAGGTCGGCAAGCGTAACTTCAGTTCGAGATAAGTTTATCGCGGTTCTGGATAGTAATCTGGACTTGTATGAAGCGATGATTCCTCATGCGAGCTACACCTATCACAATAATAAAGCTGCTATACGCCCAACACAGGCGACTCGTGTTCTAGGGCTTTGCTTTATGTCGACTGTAGGAGCCTGGGAGGAGTTCGTTGGCAAAAGCTTCATTCGATACATGGCTGGGGCCGTTTCACCTAGTTACGCTCCTAATTTTAAAATTGGACCATGTAAAGGTATTGATCATGCAGTCGACGTGCTAGCGGGAGAGCACGAATATGATTTGACTCGGAAATATCTCACATGGACTCGGTATTCTGAGGTGCGCTCCCGCGCTAATCTTTTTTTTGAACGTGGCGAGCCATACACGAAGATTCCGTCCGTCTTTGAAGACAGGCTGGCAGACGCAATTTCTATTCGAAACAGGGTTGCTCATAGCTCGGATAAATGTGTTAAAGATTTTGCTGTTGTTGGAAAGCGACTGATGGGGCTTCAAAAAAATGATCCACTGCCGCAGGGAACGTCTGTCGGGAAACTGCTGAAAATGCCTAACGTAAATCACTTTCAAGCTTTTAATAACTCTAAAACTTTCTATCATGCCTTTGATGGAATGTTTAGGCACCTTGCCTTCATGCTTGTTCCTCAGTAACGGATAGCCCTTTAGCTCTTCGGAAAGGACATAACCAATCTGCTTTGGGTAGATCCAGCCGTGTCTGTCGTCGGCGCTGGCGCACTCCAGTTGGGCCCTCCGTGACCGGATGCGACAGTGGTTGGATGTTTTCGGGTGTGGCAGAGTGATGGCCAGCTTCCCTACACCACAAGGAATGTTGCCGATGCGGCTTTTATTGGTTTCAACGATCACCCTACTTATCGCTGGTTGCTCTGGACCGGGCATCGTGCCGATGGGGCGCGACACATACATGCTCGCGAAGGATGGCAGCTTCACCACCTTCGGCGGCGGAGCCGTCAAGGCTGAGCTGTACCAGGAAGCCAATGTCTTTTGTGAAAACAAAGGGAAGCAGCTTATGCCTGTGAAAGAAGCATCCCGAGATTCCGGCTACGGTCGCTATGCAAATGCCGAACTGCAATTCCGTTGCCTTGATGCGAACGATCCAGAGTTGCGTCGCCCGACGATGTCGTCAGAGCCAAACGTGAAGATCAAAGTCGAGTAGGCGCCGCCCTCCGTGACCGGATGCGACAGTGGGGTGGTTGTGGAACCGGCGATCTCTCGAAGAGGTCTAATCAGAATTGCTTTCGTATTTGGAAGTGATCTTGGAGAAACGCCATTGAATATCTTCGAAGCTTTGCGTGAGAGCCATGAACGGCAGCGCACCTACGCTGATGCACTTATCCAGACCAGTGGAGAAAGCCCGGAGCGCGTCGAGGCGTACAAACAGCTCAAATCTGAGCTCCAAGCTCACGAAACTGCGGAAGAGCGCTTTTTCTACATGCCGCTAATGGAGTACGACGACGGCGTTGACTTGAGTCGTCACGCCATTTCAGAACACCACGAAATGGATGAGTTGATGGAGCAGCTGGACGAGATAGAGATGTCCACCCCCGGCTGGCTGGTTACCGCCAAAAAGCTCTCTGAAAAAGTGCATCACCACTTGAAAGAGGAGGAGCAAAAGTTCTTCCAGATGGCTGGTAAGATTCTGGACGATAAGCAGAAAGAGTCGCTGGCTGTTGGGTACACCAAGGAATACAAGGAGCAGCTTTCCGCCACTTAACTCTGGAGCGCATTCATCATGTGCTTCGGTAGGTCGCCTGGGTCTTTACTTAGCTCGCGCAGGCTTTCCCGCTCAAATGCCCGCGACACGTTTTCGCTAAATACGATTTCGTGTCGCGGGATTGCCATCACCTTGGCCGACCCATTCGGGCCTAGGGCATGCGCGTTTAGAATCAGGTTCTGCACCGCCTCGTTGATTTCCTCGATGCCGTTCCAGGCTATCAACTCGTCAAGCTTCTGCCGAGTGCCCAACCGGCAGCGATGCCGTAATTCCTTCTCGTCGTACTCGATCCGTTTCTCGGCGGCCTTCGCCGATCGTTCTTGTCCACTCTTGGCCATGGTCAACCTCTTCTATGCCACTGGCCGGCATCGCCAGCCAGGTTTGTCGTTTTCGTTGCTGAACGCGGAACCGTCTCACGCTGCTACCTTGACCTGATTCCAGGCCCCGACCGCTTCAAAAATTCGCGCTGCGTGAGCTTCGTCGAGCGACAAGGATTCCGGAACCGCGATCCAGCCAGAAGCCACCATCTGGCTTTGGTTGGCTGAGTCGCGCAAATCCTTGTAGCAGCGCTCGATCACGTCTTCCAGGTGGTCGGAGAGATAGACTCCGTCTGGAGCCACCTCAATCGACTTGCTGTAGCGGTCGCCGCGAGCATCAATACAGAGAGCGCTGAGGTAGATCGTCCATCGGTGGGGGATGCTACAAACGGCCTGGCCAATCTTCCCGGGCGCGATGTTCTTCAGCGACTTGTAATTGATCATGCCCTAGTGGCCGCTGGGATCGATGTTCACCACTGCGACGTGGTTGGTGGCCAGCAAAGAACGACATGATCGGTCGATGCGGGCTTTGAGGTTGTGCTGTTTGCGTTTACTCATAGCGAGTCCGCCATTAACCGGAGAGCCTTTCGATCAGCGGCTGTCAACGCCTTAGGCTTTCTCTTGAGGACCGTGCCGGGGTCGATTTTCTGTGAGCTGGAAGGCGGCAGCGGGTTGCGCGGCGGGCTTTTCAGTTGGGCGATTTGCCCGCCGGCAGCCAGAAACTCGGCGGTCCGACTGGAGATTGATTCCGCGCTCTGCCGCTGCTGCTCGACCAAGTTGAGGTGGTTGCTGATCATGATCAGGCTGTTGCCACTGGGAAAGGGCAGGGCGCAGTCGACGCGAACGGCGAATCGTCCAGGCGCCGGAGTGGAGAATCAAACTTCCGCGCCCCAGGCGCCAACGGCTGGCGAGTATCCATTCGAGCTTGCGGTACAACCAGGTCTCGGGGCGAGCCCGTTTGGCCCGACGCAAAAGCGTACCACCGGCAAATACCACCAGCGCCATGCTTGCGATCATGCTGGTCGGCGCAACGGCAATAGACGAGGTGGCGATCGCCAGAGGAACGCCTAGCAGCAGGCCAATGACAGCGCCGGTGCCGAGCGCTACCCACATCTCATCATTGGTCAAACCACGCAATACGGCGGGATCACGATTGAGTCGCTCTGGCAGAAAGGCCAAGGTGCCGTCGGCAAAGCGTTCGATAGTGTCGTTCATATCGACCTCACAGAATTGCAGCAGCCTTGGTCAGGAACCAGATGATGATCACCACCAGCAGGGCTCCGATGCCGACTACGGCGCCGAGGTCTTTCCAAGTCTTGCGCTGGTTTTGCACGTCGGCATAGACGGTCAGGGAATGCCAAGCCACACCGAGAAAAGCGAGCAGGGCGATCAGCAGGCCGAGCAGGATGCCGCCGTCGTAGGCGTAGTTTTTGATCGTCTCGATCAACCCGGAACCTTCACCGCGTGAAGGAGCTTCCATGGTCGGTAGTTCGGCAAAAGCCAAACTTGGACCGAGCACCAGCAGCAGACCGATCAAGCGCTGGCTCGCACGATCACGCAGGTTGTTTTTCAGGGGGACTAAGGACTTGAGCATGGCGGCGATCTCCAAGGTTAGGAAAGGGTGAAGAACATCAAAACCAGCAAGGTGAGCAGCACGCGCGCGGCGCTGCCACCGAAGGCTCCAAACCGCACACTGCCGGTGGCCCATCCCCGGTAAGCCGTCCACATCACCCAGGCACACCACAAAAAAGCCAGAACGAGAATCAGGGACAACCACAGTGTCGAACTGCTCTGTGCCGAGAAGCCGGAGGCGTTTTGGAAGGCAGCGGCCTGAGCCTCAGTCATGCTCATGGCAACGGCTTCGCGGGCAGTGTGTCTAGACGGTAATCACCGACCAGTTCGGCGGGATCACGGGGCTGAGCGCGGGAGGGGGACATATAATCCTGCACGCCCTGGCGAATACGTTGGATGTCCTGAGACAGGCGGGGGTAGTCAAAGCGATAGCGCTCGACAGATTCAGATGGGCTGGCTGCCTCGGCTCGTGTTGCAAGGCGTTCGATAGCATCGAGTTGCTGCAGGACCAGACTGAGTTGACTCTGTTCATGAGCAGATGCGGCATAGCTACCGCCATGGACAAGTACCAGCGAGAGTAGAGACAGGTAGCGAGAAGCAGTAGTCGGCATGATGCTGGCCCATAGTCATATGGAACCAGAATCAAGTTAAAAGGGTGGGCGGGGCAGTAAGAAAAGCGAGATATGAGGAATCGCTTTTTCCTTATCAAGATACGCAGCGGAAATTGAGGTGGAGGTCGATTGAATCTGGGTTTTAGGTTTATGGGGTAACCCCAATCCGTGCTCGATAGATTGGCGATGACGCTCGGGTCATCTTTACATCAGCGTCTGTTGGAAAGATGAGCATCATAAAGGAGACGAAACCCGGCGTGACGCCGGGTTTCGATGCCTTACAGAATGTTCAGCGCGTAGCTGATGATCACTCGATGCTCGTCGCTGTCCCGTTGTGTGGACACACCGGTGCGCAGTGAGGCGTGGCGAAGGGCAATGCTCAGGTCTTTGAGCGGGCCTTGCTGGACCACATAGCTCACGGTCAGGTTGCGTTCCCACTCTTTCTTGTCGCCATCAGGGGTACGGATGTTCGAGCCGCTTTCGTACATTCCCAAGAAGCTCAAACCAGGAACGCCTACCGTCGCAAAATCATAGCCGTATCGAACCTGCCAGGTGGTTTCCCCGGCGCGCTGGAACTTGCCGATCATCGACTCCGTCATGAAGTAAGCCGTAGAACCGTCGCCCTGGTTCAGCCAGACCGCATCGCTGTCGCCGCTGACTTGTTGCAGGCCGGCGGCGAAGGTGTGGCCGTTGACCAGGTAGGTGAGTTGCGCGCTGTCCAGGCGACTGTCGACCTTGCCTTTGGTCACGCCGTTGCCGTAGTAGCCAAAGGTGTAGAAGTCGGGGTCGTGGCCGTTGGCGCCATCGGAGCGGTTGTCGAAGTGGCGCAGGTCGGTACGCAGGGTGCCGGGACCCACCTTCAGATCGTATTTGAGGCCGAGGAAGTTCTGTTTGTAGAAGTCCTCCAGGTTGCCGTAGTAGTACTGCAACGTCAGGTCTTTGGTGGCTTTGTAATCCACGCCGCCGTAGTAGAACTTGTTCACGAACTCGCCGGTTTGCGCGTTGTTCGCGCCGGGAATCGACATGCCCATCTGGTTACTTGAACCGCGACCTTTGACGTGCTCCAACTGGCCCACGGTGAAAGTGAAATTCTCCAGCTCTTTGGACTGAATCTGCCCGCCATTGAAAGTCTGTTGCAGCATGCGGTCGGTGGACATCACCACCGGCAACATCGGCACCAGCGTGCCGTATTTCAGTTCGGTGTTGGAGAACTTCGCCTTGGCCGTCAGGCCCAGGCTTCCGAACTCATCCACGGCACGCCCATCACTGTCGGTCGGGAAGATATTGCCGTTGAAGGCCTTGCTTTCAGGGTTGTAGTGCCGACCTTTACCAGAGTCCAGCCGCACCCCGAACATGCCAATCGCATCCATGCCGAAACCGACGGTGCCCTGAGTAAAGCCTGACTGAAAGTTGGCGATGAAACCCTGGCCCCATTCCTGAGTGTAATTGGGGTCGGCGGCGCCGCTGCGGTTGTCGGCATTACTGAAAAAGTTACGGGCCAGCACACTGAGCTTGCTGTCTTCCACCAGACCGGCGGCGTAACCCTGTTGAGCGATAATCAGGCCGCAAATGCCGGCCACTACTTTAGGTGCGCGATTGAAAAGCTCCATCGGAGTCATCCCCATGAGTTGTCGAATGTTGTGAGAGGCAGTCAAAAGCGGCAGTAGAAGTTTTTATTGTTTTTCAGGAGCGACGATGGCCGGTGAAACGTTCAGTTTAACGGGCGGCAAGCGGTACAGGATGAACAACGCCAACACGCCGAGCCCGGCGCACAGCAGCAGGCCGACGCCCACTGACTGGGCCAGTGCATCACGGGCCAGGTTCAGCCATTGAGGGTGTGCGAGCAGGTCAGCCTCGGGGCGCAAAAGGACCTGCGGGTCTGCGTACAAGGCCAGTCCGTCGAGGTGCCCTTGGGCAATGAAAAGTCGTTGCAGGTTGGCGCTGTACAGCAGGTTGACCAATACCCCCATTCCCGCCGTGCCCAGCAATCCACCGACCAGGCGCAGCGATTGGGTCAGCGCCGTAGCGATGCCGAGGAACTGACGCTCGGCGAGGGTCTGGGTGAAGACCGTCAGGTTCAGCAGGATGAAACCCAGGCCAAGTCCCGCCAGCAGGATCAAGCCCAGTAGCGCATTAAACGAAGCACTGCGTCCGGCGATGGCCAGCCCGAGGCAGGCCAGTAGCAGCGCTACAAAACCTCCCAGCGGCAACAGGTTTGGATTGCGCAAACGGGTGACGATACGGCTGTTGACGATGGCGCCCAGGGTGATGCTCAGCGCCAGTGGCGTAATCAGCAGACCGGCATCCTGGGGCGTGTAGCCGTAGCCGCCTTGCAGTAACAGCGGCAGATAGAACAACAACGAAAACATGATCGCCCCGGCCGCCATTGACAGCAGAAACAACAGGCGCATGCTCGGCAATCCGAGTAACGCCGCCGGCAGCAACGCGTGTTGGCAGCGACGTTCCCAGTGCCATAGGGCGAGGGTTGCCGCGATGCAGCTCAGTCCCAGCACCGTGCTCAATATCAGACTGGAATGGCCCAGCCATTCGACGAACAATTGCAGGCTGCCCAGCGCCAAGGCAATCAGTAATGCGCCCGGCCAGTCGAGGCTGATTGTTGCCCGTTGCTGCGGGCGGTAATAAGGCAGGTAGCGCCAGGCAAAAAACAATGCCAGGCAGCCCAGTGGCAAGTTGATGTAGAACACAGAACGCCAACCGTAGGCCCCGGTCAGATAGCCGCCCAACCCAGGCCCGATGGCGTTGACCACACTGAACAAGGCACTGAGCAACATCTGCCAGCGCAGGCGTTGGCGGGTGTCGGGAAACAGTTCCGGGATGCAGGCGAACGCGGTGCCGATCAACATGCCGCCGCCGACACCCTGCAAGGCGCGGCCGATCACCAGCCACAGCATGTCGTTGGCCACGGCGCAGGCCAGCGACGCCAGGGTGAAGATCACGGTGGCGGCGATGATGAAGGGTTTGCGCCCGTAATAGTCGCCCAGTCGACCGAAGATCGGGATGGTGACAATCGACGCCAGCATGTACCCCGTGGCCACCCAGGCGTAGAGCTCGAACCCCTTGAGCTCGGCGACGATGCTCGGCAAGGCATTGCCGATCACGGTCTGGTCGAGCGCCGAAAGCATCAGCACCAGTGAGATGCCGAGCATTGCCAGCAACGCTTGCCGAAAGCTCAGGGGCGGGTGGGTCGCCACGGTCATGGTCGTTCCTCAGCTCAGCGCCGCAACGGCAGCGGCAATCCGCGAACAACCTTCATCGAGGGTCTTGATGTCGGTGGCGATCGACATCCGGAAGAACGGCGCCAATCCATACGCGGTCCCGGCGACCACGGCCACACCCTGGCTTTCCAGCAGGTACATGACCACGTCGTAATCGGTGTTCAACTGCTTGCCTTGAACTGTGGTTTTACCGAGCAGCCCCGAGCAGTTCACATAGAGATAAAACGCGCCATCGGGTTTGCGGCAACTCAAGCCATCTATGGCGTTGAGCAGGTCCAGGCAACGATCCCGACGTTGCTGGTAAACCGCCACGCTGTCCTTGACGAAACTCTGGTTACCGTTGAGCGCTTCGACCGCGGCGGCCTGGCTGACCGAGCAAGCATTGCTGGTCGATTGCGATTGCAGGGTCGCCATGGCGCCGATCAAATCAGCCGGGCCAGCGGCGTAGCCGATTCGCCAACCGGTCATGGCGTAGGTCTTGGACACACCGTTGACCACCAGGGTGCGTTCGGTCAGCGCCGGTTCGATGGCGAGGATGTGCGGGTTATCCAGGCCTTCATAGCGGATGTGTTCGTAGATGTCGTCGGTCATCAGCAACACCTGCGGATGATCGAGCAGCACATCGGCCAGGGCGCGCAGTTCGGCAGCGCTGTAGCTGGCACCGGTCGGGTTGCTCGGCGAATTGAGCAGCAACCAGCGAGTGCGTTCGGTGATCGCGCCGCGCAGTTGCTCCGGAGTCAGCTTGAAGGCGTGTTCTTCCGGGCAGGCGAGGGTGACCGGTTCGCCTTCGCAGGCCAGCACCATGTCCGGGTACGATACCCAGTACGGCGCCGGAATCAGAACTTCGTCGCCCGCGCCGAGGGTGGCGGCGAAGGCATTGAAAATCGCACTCTTCGCGCCGCTGGTGACCAGGATCTGATTCGCCACGTAAGTCAGGCCGTTTTCCCGTGCCAGCTTGTCGACGATTGCCTGACGCAGTTCCGGGGTGCCGGCATTTTGCGTGTAACGGGTTTCGCCGCGTTCGATGGCGGCACTGGCCGCTTGCCGAATGTTCACCGGGGTATCGAAGTCCGGCTCGCCGACCACCAGATTGATGATGGATTTGCCCTGCCGGCGAAGTTCGTTCGCACGGTCGGAAGCGGCGCTGCTGGGGGACGGCTTGATGCGTTGCACACGGGCGGCGATGCGGGAGGCGGTCACGTGTCGTTCCTCGTTGATGACGTTGACGAGGTCCTACAGTACGAGTCGCTCACCGGGCAGCCATAAGATGAGATCGTTCTGGTCGGATAGGAATCGCTTATGGCTGGAACTGAGCAGTGCTCGCACCAGGTTGGTGCAGTCAAGCCTGTATGGCCGTGGCGGGGGTTGATCGAGGTCGCCACGATCCAGCCATAGCAAAGGCTTATGGTTGGGCCTTGGCTTTAACCCCGCGCGCGACTTGTCGGGGCTGGCCTGGCTCTTGCTAAAGCCTGAGGGCTGTCTCCCTTTTTCGAGCAAGAGCACCGCCACCGTGAACCTGCGTCGTTTGAAGTATTTCGTGAAACTCGTCGATATCGGCAGCATGACCCAGGCTGCCGATGTGCTGCATGTCGCGCAACCGGCACTGAGTCAGCAACTGGCCACGCTGGAAGCGGAGTTGCAACAGCAGTTGCTGATCAGGACCAAACGTGGGGTCACCCCGACTGAGGCTGGGAAGGTGCTCTACGGTCATGCGCAGATCATTTTGCGGCAGTGCGAGCAGGCTCAAAGCGACATCAATGCCACGGGGCATGCCTTGTCCGGGCAGGTGTCGGTCGGCCTGGCGCCGGGCACCGCCGCATCGACGCTTTCGTTGCCGCTGTTGCGCCGGGTGCGCGAGCGCCATCCGGGCATTTTGCTGTACCTCAATGAAAACTTCGGCACCACTTTGAGCGAGTTGATCATGAACGGCCGGATGGACATGGCTGTGCTCTATGGCGGGCGCGAAGTGCATGGCTTGAGCTTCGTGTCGCTGCTGCGCGAGAACCTTTACCTGGTGAGCGCCGATCCGGCGGTCAGCGCGCTGGACGAGATTCCCCTGGCCGAACTCGCCGACATGGACATGCTTCTGCCGCGTCCCTACAACGTCATGCGGCGATTGGCGGATGAAGCCTTCCAGCGCATTGGCATGAGCGCGCGGGTGGTGGCGGAAATCGAATCATCGGTCACCCTGACCGCCGCCGTCGCCGAGCACTTCGGCTCGACGATCCTGCCCGAATCCTCGGCGCGGGTGATGGTCGCCGCCACTTCCGTACACATGTGCCGCATTGTCGAACCTGAAATCGAGGCGCCGCTGGCCCTGTGTCTGTCCGGTCACCTGCCGTTGTCGGTGCCGGCCCAAGCGGTCAAGGCAATCCTGCTGGAACTGGTCGCGGAGATGCGCGGCAGCCTGATCTGAGCGGTCATAAGGACGGCTTATCACCCCAAAGCCAAAGCGTCTTGGTCGCCGTCGGACGGGCTCGCTACATTGACCTCATCCACTCAGACACGCTCGACAGGCAGGGGCCCACGCATGGATTCAGAACGCATCAAGGGGTTGATCGATTTGCTCGCCGAATCCGATCTGCTCGAACTGAGTCTGACCGAAGGCGACAGTACGATTCGTCTTTTCAAGCAGACGGGGAAGGTCGTGACGACCGAGTCGATGGCGGAGCCTTCGCCGACACCGGCCGCGAATTTGCCCACGTCAGACACCCCGGCGATGGCCGCTACCGAGATCAAGGCCAGCCTGTATGGCGTCCTGCATCTGACGCCCGCCGCAGGGGAAGCACCGTTTGTCGCGGTCGGCGATCAGGTCGAAGCAGGGCAAACCCTGGCGATCCTCGAAGCGATGAAAATGTTCCACCCGGTCAAGGCCAAAATCGCCGGTCAGGTCACCGCGATCCTTGCCCGCAGTGGCGCCGAAGTCGAAGCCGGACAGTCGCTGTTCCGCCTCGGCTGATCCAAAGCCCATCCTCTTTCAGGTGAATTCAATGTTCGACAAAGTGCTGATCGCCAACCGTGGCGAAATCGCCCTGCGCATTCAGCGTGCCTGCCGCGGCCTGGGGATACAAACCGTGGTCGTGCACTCCGAGGCCGATCGCCACGCACAGTATGTGCAAAACGCCGATCAGGCCCTGTGCATCGGGCCGGCGTCACCCAGCCAGAGTTACTTGAACCAGGCGGCGCTGCTGTTCGCGGCCAAGGTCAGCGGCGCGCAGGCGATCCATCCGGGTTACGGTTTTCTGTCGGAGAACGCCGGGTTTGCCGAGCGTATCGAAAACGCCGGCCTGACCTTTATCGGGCCGAGCGCCGCGTGCATTCGCACCATGGGCGACAAGGTCGCGGCCAAACGGGCAATGCGTGAAGCCGGCGTGCCCTGCGTGCCGGGGCCTGATTCGGTCATGCCCACCGACGATGCCAGCATCCAGGCGATTGCCCGTGAAATCGGTTACCCGGTGATCGTCAAAGCCGCCGGCGGTGGCGGTGGTCGTGGCATGCGCGTGGTGAAGGAAGAGGGCGAATTGCTCGACGCCATCGCCCTGACCCGTGAAGAAGCGCGGCTGGCCTTCGGCAATCCGGAGCTCTACATCGAGAAGTTTCTCGGCCATCCACGGCATGTGGAAATCCAGGTGTTGTGCGATGCCCATGGCCACGCGATCTGGCTCGGCTGCCGCGATTGTTCGTTGCAGCGTCGGCACCAGAAAGTCCTGGAAGAAGCGCCGGCGCCGGGCATTGATCCGGAACTGATCTCCAAGGTCGGTGAGCGCTGTGCCGCCGCGTGCCGGCAGATCGGCTATCGCGGCGTCGGCACCTTCGAATTTCTGTACGAGGACGGCGAGTTCTTCTTCATCGAGATGAACACCCGGCTACAAGTCGAACACCCGGTGACGGAGATGACGACCGGCATCGATATCGTCCAGCAGCAATTGCGCATGGCCCGCGGTGAAGTGCTGGAACTGCGTCAACAGGACGTCCAGCTCAACGGCCATTCGCTGGAATGCCGGATCAACGCCGAAGACCCGATCACCTTTATGCCGACGCCGGGGCTGATCCAGCGCTGGGAAGTCCCCGGTGGCTTTGGTGTGCGGGTCGATTCCCACGTCACCACCGGGTATCGGGTGCCGCCGTATTACGACTCGATGGTGGCCAAGGTCATCACCCACGGCGCGACGCGCGATGAGGCGATGGCGCGGATGCGCCTGGCCCTGAGTGAGCTGGTCGTGGAAGGCATCTCGACCAACATCCCCTTGCACCGCGACATTCTCGACGACCCGGCGTTCTGTGCCGGCGGCGTGGACATTCATCACCTGGAGCGCTGGTTGCAACAACGGAGTCTGACATGAACACAGCATCTGTTTCGCCGCGTCCGCACATCAGCCTGCTGGGGTCCACGGCCTTGTTATTCGAAGCGCCGGGCGAGCTCGATCTGGCACCGCAACAACGCATTTGGAGCCTGGCCTTGCAAGCCGGGGAGTGGGCCGAGGTCCACGAAGCGGTCCCGGGCATGAACAACCTGATGCTGACGTTCATCAAGCCGCCACGTGACCTCAACGGGTTGTGCGAGCGATTGCTGGAAGCATGGGAGGCCAGTCAGCCATTGCCACTGGAAGGCCGGATTGTTGAATTGCCGGTGGTCTACGGCGGCGAGTTCGGCCCGCACATCCATGATGTGGTGGCGCACACCGGGCTGGACATCGAAACCATCGCCAACCTGCATTGCGAGCCGCTGTACCCGGTGTATGCCTTGGGCAGCCACCCGGGTTATTGCTACCTCGGCGGCATGGATTCGCGCCTGGCCACGCCACGACGCCAGGTGCCGGTGATCAGCATTGGCGCCGGCTCGGTGTCGATTGGCGGGGTGCAAACCGGTGTCTCTGCCTCGGCCGGCCCCAGCGGCTGGAACACCATCGGCCGAACTGAAATGTCGTTTTTTGACCCGACCCAAAACCCTCCGGCGATGCTCAGGCCGGGCGACATGTTGCGTTTGCGCATCGAGAGGATCATTCGATGATCGAGATTTTATCGGCCACTGCTTTGGCCACGGTGCAGGACTTCGGCCGCTTTGGCAGCCTCGGTTATGGCGTCGGAACCTCCGGCGCGATGGACCATTTGGCGCTGGCGCTGGGCAATCTGCTGCTGGGTAATCCCGAAGACGCGGCGGCCATCGAGATTCCGCTGTTCCCGTTCGAAGTACGGTTTACGCAGGACTGTGCCTTCGCGTTCACCGGTGCGGCCTGCGAAGCGACCCTGGACGGTCAGCCATTGTTGCCATTCTGGGCGGCGCAGGCTCGGGAAGGCCAGGTGCTGAGCCTCGGCTATCCCAGCTCCGGCAGTCGCGCCTACTTGTGTCTGGCCGGCGGTGTCGACGTGCCGTCGGTGCTCGGCTCGCGCAGCACTCAGTTGCGCGGTGAGTTCGGTGGTTTGCAGGGGCGAGCCTTGCAGCAGGGCGACCAGGTCTCGGCGTTGCGTCCCGGCATGAGCACGCTGCCCACGGATTTTGGGGTCGTGTCACCCAGTCAGGCCTTGCCATTGCAACGCGATGGACTGCCGGCGATGCGCGTACTGCCTGCGGCCGAATACGAGTGCTTTCTGGAAGAATCCCGTGCCGCGTTCTGGGCTGGCGAGTGGAAGGTCACGACCCAGAGCAACCGCTACGGCTACCGGCTCGAAGGCGCGCCGATATTGCCCAAGGCGCCGATGGAAGTCCGTTCCCACGGCATCGTCCCCGGCGTGATTCAGGTGCCCCACGGTGGCCAGCCGATCATCCAGATGCGCGATGCGCAACCGAGTGGCGGTTATCCGAAATTTGGCACCGTGATCGAGGCCGATCTCTGGCGTCTGGGTCAGGCGCCGATTGGCAGCAAGGTACGGTTTATCGAGTGCAGCTATGCCGAAGCCGTCGCGGCCCTGGAAGACAATTCGCGCTATCTCGCGGAGGTCAGCCGCCTGGTTGACCTTCACGGGCTAGCCTCGCGCTAAGGACATTCAGACATGACAAATCAGGAAATCCGCCAGTTGGCGGTGTGGCTCAAGGAGACCCACCTGGCTGGCGCGGAAATCCGTCGTCCAGGGCTGCATCTGGTGCTCAAACGTAGCGTCGACGAGGTCGCGGCACCGGTTCAGATCACGGCGCCAGAAGCTTCGAAGGCGCCGGATGAACAGCTGTTGAAGACCCCCGGCCTGGGCCGGTTTCTGCTGACGCACCCGCAACAGAGCGAGGTGCTGGTATCGGTCGGCAGTCGGGTGGAGCCAGGGCAACTGGTCGCGTTGCTGCAAGTCGGCGACTTGCTTTTGCCGGTCCGCAGCCAGAAGGCCGGACGAGTGGCGGCGGTGTTGACGGTGTGTGGCACGACTGTCGGTTATGGCGAGGCGTTCATGCGCCTGGACGCGGCATGACGAGTGAGGGCAAGTGATGAAAATCGATTTGAACGCTGATCTGGGCGAAGGCTTCGGGCCTTGGCGTATGGGTGAAGATGAAGCGTTGATGAGCCTGATCTCATCGGCCAACGTGGCGTGCGGTTTCCATGCCGGCGACCCGCTGATCATGGATAACACCGTGCGCCTGGCCAAGGCCGGCGGCATCGATCTGGGCGCCCATGTGGGGTTTCCCGACTTGATGGGTTTCGGTCGGCGGCAGATGAACATCGAGCTCAAGGAGCTGGCGACCTACGTGGTGTATCAGCTCGGCGCGCTGGCCGGGATGGCAGCGGTCAATGGCCACCGTATGACGCACATGAGCTTTCATGGCGCACTGGGCAACATGGTCGCGGCCGATTCTGCGCTGGCAGAGCCCTTGGTGTGTGCGGTGGCGGCGTTCGATCCGACGCTGATTATCAGTTCATCGAGCAGTCGGGCCATCGAAAACGCCGCTGAAAAATGTGGCTTGCGGGTCGCCACGACGTTTCTCGCCGACCGCGCCTACGACGATGACTGCCTGCTGGTGCCGCGCAAGGTGCCAGGCTCGGTGATCAAAGAACCGGCAGCCGTGCTGCAACGGGTTCGGCAGTTGCTGGAGGAGGGCACCGTGACCAGCCTCAACGGCAAGCACCTCGCGGTGCCGGCACATTCGATCCTGTTGCACGGAGACACACCCGGTGCCGTGGAACTGGCCCGCACCATCCGTCGAGAAATCCTGCTGGCGGGCGGTTCTATCACACCGATATCGCAGCTCTTGGCGTAACGGTTGCACGGTCATAAGCAGCGCTTATTGCCACACAGTCATTCCGTCTTGGTCCACGGCTTCAGGGCTGGATAGAGTCGAAGTCATCGCGATCACTGAGTGATCCGCACACGTAATACGAGGACAACTTCATGCCATTTTCAGATTACAAAACCGCGCTGGTGACCGGCGCCTCTTCCGGGATTGGCGCCGCCGTCGTCGAGCGCCTATGCCAGGAAGGCGTGCAGGTGCATGCCTTGGCTCGCAGTGCTGACAAGCTCGAAGAACTGGCCGCGAAAACCGGTTGCATCGCACACGCCATCGACGTCACCGACCTGGCCGGGTTGACCCGCCTGTTTGCAACCCAGCAGTTCGACATTCTGGTGAACAACGCCGGGGTCGACAAACCGGGTTCGATTCTAAAGGCCGACGCTGAAGGCATCGACTTGCTGATCGACGTCAACCTGCGGGCGGTCCTGCACCTGGCGCGTCTGGCGTTGCCGGGGATGGTCGAGCGTGACTGCGGCCACATCATCAACATCAGTTCGATTGCTGCCGCGTATAACTTCGGCGGCAACTCCACGTACCACGCGACGAAAGCCGCCGTGAGCATGTTGTCGCGGCAATTGCGCATCGATGCCTTCGGCAAGCGGGTCCGGGTCACCGAGATCTGTCCGGGGCGCGTGGCCACTGACATTTTCGCCCACGTCCACGGTGACTCCGAAGAGACCTACAAACGCTTCGTCGAAGGTTTCGAGCTGCCCCAGGCCAAGGACATTGCCGACGCCATCGCGTTTGCCATCGCCGCGCCGATTGCGGTCAACGTCGGGCACATGGAAATCACCCCGACCCTGCAAGTGCCCGGTGGTCTATCCACGGCTCGCCCGCAGGATTACCAGGGCTGAGATTTTCCCTGCGAAGCACGCACCAGAAGAACGGATCAATCCGTCATGCGGTACCCACGTCATGGCTCGCCAGACGCTTTTTATTTCTGCCCTAGCCCAATGCCCGTAGGGATTGACCATGAAGCACGACTTCGATTTGGCCGCGGTTCTGCAAGGCGAATATGCCGAGCTGATCGTCAAGGGCATCGAAACAACTCTGCAGTTGGCGCTGTTCGCCTGGCTGCTGGCGATGGCCCTCGCGCTGTTGCTGGTGACCGTGCGCCTGACCGGTAACAAGCTCGCTGATCGTCTGGTGGCCGGTTACGTGTCCTATCACCGCAATGTGCCAACGCTGGTGCAATTGATGCTGTGGTACTTCGGTGTGCCGACGTTGCTGAGCGAATCCACTCAGCTGTGGCTGGCCAACTACAGCACTGAATACCTGTTCTCGGTGATTGCCTTGGGGTTGTGTCAGGCCGCGTATTTCTGTGAAGACATCCGCAGTGGCCTGCGCGCCATTCCGGCCGGGCAGACCGAAGCGTCCCGAGCGCTGGGGCTGGGGTATGTGCGTTCGATGCGCTACGTGATCCTGCCGCAAGGCGTGCGTAATTGCCTGCCATCGCTGATCAACCACACGGTGCTGTTGTTCAAGAACACCAGCCTGGCCATGGCCATCGGTGTGGTCGAGCTGACTTACGCCACCCGCGAAGTCGAGAACTACACCTTCCGCACGTTCGAGTCCTACCTCGTCGCCACGGTGTTCTACCTGGTCTTTTCACTGCTGTTGATGGGGCTCGGCGCGCTGTTGGCACGACGCTTCAACAAAGCGCTGGCGAGGTAGACGACCATGTTCGATCTCTTTTCGATACTGCAGCAAAACTGGACCCTGTTTCTGATCGGCCAGTACCCGCACGGCCCGCTGGGTGGTTTGGCCAGCACCTTGATTCTGGCGGCACTGGCGTTGTTGCTGGCATTCCCGTTTGGTTTGCTGCTGGCGCTGGCGCGGGTTTCGCCTTGGAGGGGCCTGCGGTGGGCGGCCACGGTGTGGGTCTATGTGCTGCGCGGTATTCCGCTGCTGATGGTGATTTTCTGGACCTACTTCCTGGTGCCCTTGCTGATCGGCCACAACATCACCGGGTTCGTCACCATGCTGTGCACCCTGGTGATCTACCAGAGTGCCTACCTGTGCGAAATCATTCGCGGTGGCATCCAGGCGTTACCACCGGGTCAGTACGAAGCGTCCCGTGCACTGGGCCTCGGTTACCTGCGAACGACGGTTTGGGTGATTTTGCCGCAAGCGCTCTACAACGCGCTGCCCAGCCTGATCAGCCAGTTCATCTCGATCATCAAGGAAACCTCGCTGGGCTATGTGATCAACGTCCAGGAAGTGACCTTCGCTGCCAACCAGGTCAATAACCAGTTACTGACCAAGCCGTTTCAGGTGTTTTTTATCCTGGCGATCATCTACTACCTGCTCTGTTTTGGCCTGACCCATCTGGCCGGCTGGGTGGAGCGCCGTATCGCTCGCAAGCGTCTGGGCAACGGCGGTCCGGCCGTGGCTGCCGACCCCTTGCTGGCCATCGATAATTGAAGAGGGTTGCGTCCATGCATCCAATGATCATGTTTTCGAACATCAACAAATGGTACGGCGAGTACCACGCACTGACCGACATCACTGCCGAGGTGAAACCCGGCGAAGTGGTGGTGTTATGCGGCCCGTCAGGGTCCGGCAAGTCGACGTTGATCCGCACGGTCAATCGTCTGGAAGATATCCAGAAAGGCCAGATCCTGTTCGACGGTCAGGACGTACACGGCACCGACGCGCACATCAACCGACTGCGCAGCCGGGTGGGTTTTGTGTTCCAGAGCTTCAACCTGTTCCCGCACCTGTCGGTGCTGGAAAACATCACCCTGGCGCCGAGCAAAATCCGCAACCTCAAAGGTTCGGCAGCTAAACAGCAGGCCATGCAATTGCTGGATCGGGTTGGCCTGGCCCACAAGGCCGGGGCCTATCCGGCGCAGTTGTCCGGCGGTCAACAGCAGCGGGTGGCAATCGCCCGCGCACTGGCCATGGAGCCGCCAGTGATGTTGTTCGATGAACCCACCAGTGCCCTTGACCCGGAAATGGTCGGCGAAGTGCTGAGTGTGATGAAAGGCTTGGCCAAGGAGGGCATGACCATGATGTGCGTGACCCACGAGATGAACTTCGCCCGTGAAGTCGCCGACACCATCTGGTTTATGGACGCGGGTCAGATTCTGGAAAAGAGCACGCCCGAAAGCTTCTTCAATCAGCCCGCGCACCCGCGAGCACAACGCTTTATCGCCGATCTGCGGGCTCATTGAGCCGCAGCGGTTTTTCTTGCTCTGCCATCCGACTTTCCCATCCCCGGAGTTTTTTCCATGCGTATGAAGCATCTGTTTGTCACGCTGGCGTTAGGTCCTTTGGCTGTTGCGGTCGCGCAGGCCGATCAGTTGAGCGACATCATGGCCAAGAAGTCGTTGAGTTGCGGTGTGTACGCCGACGTGCCGCCGTTCTCGGCGCCTGATCCGAAAACCCGCGAACTGGTGGGCATGGACGTCGATTTGTGCAAGGCCTTGGCCAAGACCATGGGCGTCGAATTGGAACTCAAGCCGCTTTCGGTCGAAGCACGGATTCCTGAAGTGAAAATGGGTCGCGTCGATGTGATCTTCGCCAACCTGGCCTACACCAAGACCCGCGCCGAACAGATCCAGTTCAGCGATCCGTACTACATCGCCAAGGAAACCCTGGTGGTGCGCGCGGTCAACGCCGATCAGCCGAAAAGTTTCTTCAAGGACAAGCGCATCAGCTCCACCAAAGGCTCGACCTCCGAGCAGTCGATCCGGATTGCCGGGGCCACGCCGGTGACGTTCCAGGACACCGGCTCGGCCTACATGGCCTTGCAGCAAAACAAGGTTGTGGGTCTGGTGACCAACACCATGACCGCGTTGAAACTGGTGGGTCAGGCTAAGGAAAGTGGTGTCGAACTGGCATTGGCCAAGGAGCCGATGGCCCTCGAACCAATTGGCGCGGGTATGCGCCGGGATGAGCCGGCCTTTCTGGCCAAGGTCAACGAATCGCTGGCGTCGATGGAAAAGGCCGGCGAGATCGATGCGATCTGGGATCGCTGGATCGGCCCAAACACCGCTTACAAAATGGTTCGTGAGGACAAAGTGCAGAGCCTCAGAAATTTGAAGTTTGATCCCTTGCCTTGAGCTTAGTGAGTTGTTGCGCGGAAATCTTCTGGAGCGATCAGTTGTCCAGTTGAAAAGTCAATCCCGATGAATGTCCGCTATGTTGTCTAGCTAGAAAATTTGACTAATCCCTGCGCATCGGGGAAGGCCGGAATCTGATAAGGGTTCCGGTTTTTTTATGCCCCTCCATTAGCCATCGAAAATCTTCCTCTGATTAAGCTCAACGATTCGTGATCGGCATAGCTTTATTCGAGCGCAGAGATGGCCAAGCAAGTCCCGGATCGCTTGTAATAAACTGTGTAGTAGTACCGATACTTTGGAACGCCGATTAGTAGCCGTCAAAGATATTTTTTGAATGTTGCTGCGGTGATCGCCATTGTCACTCCAAGTAGCATGGCGCAAGGCAAAAACACAGCCATAGGGTTAAACGAAAAGGGGAGAGACAAGTAAATGATCCAGGGCACGAATAACAGTGGCGCCACTGCTCGCTTGACGCGGTGATAAACAAAGCTGCTTTCCCGCCCAGCGCCAAACTTACGCAGGTCGCGGCGCATCAAACCATCGACAAAACCGGTGAGCGTGGCCAACAAAAATAGTGGTGTTGCCAGGACTAGAATGGTCAGGCGCACCACGAAGGTAAAGGTCACATACACTGCAGCCAGCACGAAATCCTCAATGCTCACGTAGAGCTGATTGGTCCAGCTCCAGAAGCCGTTGCCCTGGCTCGACACCCGCGCCTGCCGGGCAAAATCCGCAAAGCCAGTCTTGACCAGCAGCCACTGATTTAGAGAATCCAGTACTTGAACGATCGTTTGCCCGGGTTGTTGGAGGATGAGTGAAGCTTTGAAGTGCTCGCTGAGCCATCCCAATTCGCTATTTAACATGGCCTGGCTGTGTCGCCAACCCTGATCGCCCCAGAACAGTAGCAGTCCGACGAACTCGGTGAGGATCGAGAACAACAACGAGGCAATCAGCAAGCCGATGATGCGCAGGACCAGGCTGATCGCCGAGATGATCAACCCCGGGCGCTGGATCGGTTGTGGCGGCGTGTTCTGGACGGAAGTCGCCATCGTTCACTCCATTGCGCGCTGCAGAGTTGATGTGGGCACTACGTCTTCTGGATCGTTTTCTGCTGAATCGAAACCTGTGGTGGGGTAGGGCTACCCCACCTGATCCCAATCGAAGTTTGTTGTTGGGCCGCCACCGCTTGCGCTCCACCATTGCCCCGCCTGCTCGTTGTAGGCCGCCCGCATCCGCTGAGTGAGTTCCTGCAGGTCCTTGGGCATGGCATCGTCGTTGGAGGGTTTTGGCAACGGCATGCGGACTTTCCAGAGCTGGCCACCGGCCTGGAAAGAGAACATTTGCCCTTTGGGCAAGCTGACGATGTGAGCCGGCTCGATCAACGGCACGTTTGTGCTGCTGACGCGATCCTGGGAGGACGAAGTGAAGTCTGTATTGGCTTCAGGATCGGAGGTGTCAGTCGCACCCGACACCAAGGTTCTAGTTAGCACGTTGACCTTGGGCAACTGCTGGGTGAGCAGCTCCGCGGTGGCGGTCTCGCGCACCCGCAGCATCTGCAAGGTATTGAAGTTTCCAATGACCTGGTCGGCCTTGGCCCGGTTGCCGATTCGCGCCTCGATATCGCTGAGGGTCTGGGTGTAGGCCGTCACCTGGATGCCGGCCCCGCCGCCCTTGTTGATCAGCGGGATGAACTCATCACCCATCAACTCGTTGAACTCATCGGCGTGCAGGTTGATCGGCAGCTTGTCACTGCTCCTACCCGACTGAGGCAGGCCGTGGTCGATACCATGTTTGTAGATGTGGCCCGCGACCGAAACCAAGTCGGCGAACATGGAGTTGCCCACGGCGGCGGCCACCTCAGCGTCGGTCAGCGCATCCAGACCGACGTAGACGATGCCGCGTTTTCGAATGATTTGCATCCAGTCGAAGATCGGTCGCGGGTCATCTAGGTCGGTGTAGTTGGGGGCCAGTAACTGGGCGGTCTTGCCGGTGGTGAGTTTCTCCAGCAGCGGCAGTAGCGAGGCAACGATTTTGTCGAAGTAAGTACGGTCGTAGCGTACCGCCGAACGCAGTCCGTCCAGTACCGGATCAAATACCCGCTTCACTGCCAGGTACTGCTCGATGGCCACCACCCGCTTTTCGCGTCCCACCATATGTCGAGGAATGTTCTTCTCGGTGAGCTTGCCTTCAAGTTGGACGATCACTTCCCAGGCTTTCGGATCGGTCTTGGCGAAAAACTGCTGGGCGTATTCGATGAACAGGGCGTCGATATTGACCACATGTCGCTGGATCTGCAGGTAGTCCGGACGCCGGCCCAACTCGATCAAAGCCCGGGCAATGATGTTGACGAAGCGCCAGGCGAACTCACGGAAGGCCGCAGAGTTACCTTCACCACTGAGTTGCCCAGCAATGCGTGATGCCACTTCCGAGATACGACCGAAACGTCCCACGGCATTGTAGCGCGCGGAGATCTCCGGCCAACCTAGATGGAAAACATAAAACTCCTTCTCCCGTCCGGCGCGTTTGGCTTCGACGTACATACGCTTGAGCAGGTCGGCATCGCCCTTCGGATCGAAAACGATGACCACCTCATGTTCGACGCGGTGAATGTCCTGGGTGATGTACACCTCGGCGAGTCGCGTCTTGCCGACACGAGTAGTGCCGAGCACCAAGGTGTGTCCGACCCGTTCGCCCAGCGGCAGACTGACTTCCGTTTCATTGGGCTCGACCCCATGCAACAGCGGCGAGCCACCTACCGGGGGCAAAGGGCGCAACGGATTGAAGGCACTGTCCCAGGCGGTGACACGGGCCAATGTCGAGAGCGGAAACGGTGCATGCTCCAGGCGCCGTTCGAGTCCACGGGCTAGGCGATAACAGGTCGGTTGGTCGACATAGTGGGCGACCGCCGGATCCTGGGCTTCTACCAAGCGCTGGGTGTGCAGGCGGGTCCAGCGAAAGCCGCGCCCCATGAACAAACGCTTACGACTGACCGGAATCTGCCGACTGGTCAGCTCGTAACGGGGCAGCCGACGGATATTGCGTCGATAACGCAGCACCTCCCAGGCTTGTCGCAGGCGGATAAGGCCGAATAGGGTATAGGCCAGCGCCGCAACCAGCCCGATCTCGGGTGAGAGGGCCACAGCCCAGGGCGAGTTCACGCACAACACCGCGGCGGCGACGCAGATCGCTACGGTATACAGCTCCACCGCTGGCCGGAGTTTGGACTCCATCGCATGCTCGGCCATGACCTTACTCACTGATCCAGTGAGGTGGCGGTGATCAAGACGGGGTAGTGCTCAACCGACTGCACGCAATCCAATGCGTTTAGCCTGAGGGAATTTACCTTCTTTCATCAGGTTGTAGATGTGGGCACGCTTGAAGCCGGTTTTTCGTTCGACTTCTTCGCGGCGCATGATGTGGCGTTCGACCTGCGGTAGAGGTATTTCAGCGATGGGTGAGGATTGGGCGGGCATGCTGGTCACTCCTGGCGCCGATTGGCGCGTGGTGGGAAGTGACCTGAATTGAATAGCAGAATGGGGAGGGCGTCATTGCACTGCAATTAAGGGCGTCGCAGTGCAATGCCGTGGCTCAAGTTTTTTTGTTGAGACTACGGTTGGCCGCAGCAAATTTCTCGTCAAGGGTCCGCTTGCTGAGACCGGGAATGTCTTTATGGCGTACGGTCACAGCATCGACAATCGCGGTTTGATTTTTGAACACGGAAAGCGGCTTGCCCGCGGGTGAAGAGTCCAGCATGGTATTAAGCAAGGCGCCAATGATCTGCAAGTAGGTATGTTCACTACGTTTGCTGAGCTGTCCTTGTGTTTTTACTAGAGCTTTTAGGCTTTCCTGCTCAAGTCCCAGCTCCTGAAGGTCTGCCTCAACATCCCGGAGCTGATGCTTCAGAGTATTCCTCTCTCGCAGGAGCGCATCACGGTCTGCCTGGAGCGAAAAGTATACACCTAGGCTGATTTTTCCTTGAGTGTCGTCTGCGCCGAACAGAAACTCGGGTTTTTGATCGGGGTAGTAGATTTGCATCCAATGCCGCAGGTCAGAGTGTCGTACCGTCAACAGAGTGAGTTCTACTGGGGTGCCCAGGGGCGTCGAAATACCGAAACAGCCATACGGTAATTCGCCATTCCGGACGGCGTCATAAATTTTTTCGATATTGGCTTGCAGGCAAGGCCATTGGGGAAACTGGGTCCTTAGCTTTTCTGGACAGGACCAATCAGCTTGCACTATCTGCGTTTCGTAACGAGTGAGGTTGCACCAACGCAATGCTGCGTCGATGGGTCGATAGAAGGTTTTGGCCTGCGGATTAAAGTTGTTTGAAGACATATGCTAACGGACCTCCATTCCCGATGGATAGGCCTCCTGCGAAACGTCTCTATGGCAACGTCTCTGAATCTGCATCAATTGTGCAGACACTAAACATGACATCTACCTACAGGCCTCTGGCGGTGCTGATCGCCAGTTGATTGCATCCCTCACCAAGTACTGAAATTGATAAGTGAGCCAAGGCGTTGCACCAGTGTTTCGGTAGTCCCATCGCGGTAGCTCTGTAATTGACCAAAGGGCTAATCGTCGCGACACATTGATCTGTGTGTTGAATCTCCCGAACGGCTTTCTGAAGCTATGAAGTTACTTAAAGCAACGGGCGAATGCAGTAGTGCTCTGGCTAGTGCTGCAATCGTCCTGTTGTCGCCATTCATGCAAATCAGCTCGTCTTTCCTCGCAGATTCTGCTCGATCTGACGTTCACGCCGCTGCATCCACAGGGCACTGACCAGCGCATATTCGTCAAAAAAACTGGCTTGTGGACTTGTCCAGGAGAAGTGTCCATCGACAAGTTTTAGCGCCTGCAGTCTGTACGCTAATCCCGTATTTTTCACGTGATCGATGGGGTGAGGTTGGTCTCTGACTATGGCCGCCGTATTGCGCAACCACGCCTTTTGTCATCGATCCTTCCCAGAAGGCTGATGTTGAAACCTTCGGTTTCACGGTATTGATTGCGCAACTGCTGATGGCCAATTTAATCGGAGCAAACATGATGAATTGACGAGCATTCATGGGTGCATTCCTTCCTAAATTGCGGGATGTCGGTCAAATGAAAACTGTCATCACGCCGTCTGATGGCGTGAAGCACCTTGGTTCTGCTGCATTTTCCACTCTCTGTGCTAGTAGCTGGCAGGATTGAATTCGCGTGCCTGCCATCTTGGTGGCGATGATGCCTCGCCGGAGAACCTCCTCAGTCGTGGGGCGACGAAAATTTTATATCATAATGAATTATCGGTCATTAGTGGCTTTTTGGAGCTGCACAAATTAAGTATCTAGTCGTTGGGAGCGAAAATGAGTGAATAAGGGGAGCGTTTGTAAGAACCAGCTTTTTTCATGGCCGCGCGACTGTCACTCGATGCGTGCGATGCAGGTCTATTGCTTCTGCGGATCGAATTGTTTGTCCCTGATAAACAGTGCCGGAATCACGCCACAGATGAAGTAGGCCGCGCCCATGACCAGAAAACCCACACCGATCGAGCCATGAGAGGCAAGGAACCCGATAGCGGCCGGAGCAACCGCTGCACCCAGACGCCCGATATTGTAAGCACCGCCTACGGCAGACCCGCGAAATTTTGCCTCGAAGCTTTCGGTCATGTACGTGGCGTTCACACCGTATGGAATGCCGTACAAAAAGCCGAACACCACTAGCATCCAGAGTATGTTTTCCTGGCTTTGGAAGAGCACGATAACCGGCAGGAACACTGCGGTCCCCAGAGCGCCAAAGGCGAACACGGTACGACGTCCGATCCGATCAGCCGCCAGGCCCGCAAGGATTTTTCCGAGGATCATGGCGGTGTAGGTGCCGACCATGTAGCCGGTCATGGATTTGAGATTCATGCCCAGTTCGCTTTCCAGGTACGTCGGCATCCAGTTGTTCACGCCGTAGTAGCCGAACTGTAGAAAGCCGGCAGTCAGGGCCCAGAAGATAAACATCCGACTAGCTTGCGGATCACTGAAGATCAGCTTGTACATGCTTTCGCGCTTTTCGGAGAGCCGATTTTGGGCGCCCGTGATTTTCTTCTTGGCGCGCTCGGCCTGAGCGTTGATCCAGGCTTGTGGCTCCGGCACGAAACGTTGCATCACCATGGCCAGGATCACCGGGATAATCGCGATGTAGAACAGCCAGCGCCAGCCATGGCTCGGCAGTATCCAACCCGCCAGCAGCGTCGCAACGATATAGCCCACTGACCAGCCTGCCTGCAGGGTGCCGAGTACTGTTGTGCGGTAACGGGTGGGCACGTATTCGGACATCAACGTGTTGCAAGCCACATACAATGCGCCGATACCCAGTGAGGCCACGAAACGGGTAATCGCGAACTGCCAATAGCTATGCGTCATGCCTAGCACAGCGGTGCCGACGGAAAACAGTACGATACTCCAGACAACGGTTTTCACCCGGCCGAAGCGATCGCAGGCCCAGCCACCGTAGATGCCACCGATGGCCATCCCGGCCAGGGTAAAGCTACCCAGGCTGCCGGCCTCTACGTTGCTCAGGCCGAATTCGGCCTTCAGGCTGCTGAGGCTGTAGGAAAGCAGCATCAGATCGGCACCGTCGATCAACAATCCAAGAAAGCAGAAGATGAAGACCAGCACCCAGGTACTGGTTTTGGCGTGCGTAGTCACACTCGCCTGAGCTGCAGCGTCCATGGTGTTACCTTTTTTGTATTTATTGGGGGAGGGCACTTGAATCGGAATTGAAAGCCCGGGGCCTCAGCGTTGAGCGTCGCGGATCATGTTTCGGGCGATGACTATCTGCTGAATCTGGGTAGTGCCTTCGTAAATGCGGAACAGGCGAACATCCCGATAGAAGCGTTCGATGGCGTACTCGCTCACATAGCCGGCACCACCATGAATCTGTACGCAACGGTCGGCGACCCGTCCGCACATTTCAGTGGAGAACATCTTGGCGCAGGAGGCTTCGGTGCTAACGTTACGTCCGTCGTCACGCTTGCGTGCAGCATCCAGCACCATGCAACGGCTCGCATAGATTTCAGCCTTACTGTCGGCGAGCATGGCCTGGATCAGTTGAAACTCGGCGATCGGTTTGCCGAATTGTTTGCGCTCCATTGCGTAGCGCAAGGCATCGTCGAGCATCCGTTCAGCAGCGCCGACACTCAACGCGGCAATATGCAGCCGACCTTTGTCGAGTACTTTCATCGCGGTCTTGAAGCCCACGCCTTCGACACCACCGATCAGTTGGCTGGCCGGGACCCGTGCATTCTCAAATATAACGTCGCAGGTGTGAGCACCTTTGTGGCCCATCTTGTGATCGGGCTTGCCCAGTGATACGCCGGGTGTTCCACGCTCGACAATAAACGCGCTGATGCCGGCGGCGCCTTTGATTTCGGGATTGGTTCGCGCCATCACCGTATAGATTCCGGCGTGCGGGGCATTGGTGATGAACCGCTTGGTGCCATTGAGAATGTAGCTATCGCCATCGCGTACAGCGTTGGTTTTGAGCGAGGCGGCGTCTGAGCCAGCGTCGGGCTCAGTCAAGCAGAAAGAACTGAGTAACTCGCCGCTGGCCAGCTTGGGCAGGTAGTGATGCTTCTGTTCTTCAGTGCCGTCCAAGAGGATGCCGATGGAGCCGATCCCGTTGTTGGTACCGATGTAGGAGCGAAACGCTGGTGAAGTGCGACCCAGCTCGAAGGCGATACTCACCTCTTCCTCCATCGTGACGCCCAAACCGCCAAACTCTTCCGGGAGCGTCAGACCAAACAGACCCATTTCCCGCATCTGCTCGACGATGTCGTGGGGGATTGCGTCGGTGTCAGCCACCTCATTTTCACGGGGAATCAGCACTTCGCTGACGAACTGACGAAGGGAATCCAACAGAATCTGCAGGGTTTCGGTATCACGGATCATGTGCGCTCCTGAGGCTCGCAAGCGAGCCGTTTTTTTAGGGCGCCGTTACTCCGTTGCGTCAGCGAGCAGCGGCGCCAATGTTATTGACCATGTTGATCAGGCGAGGCCCGATATCGTCCACGAGCTGTTCACGGGGTAGCTGAAAGCTCGGTCCACCGCAGTTGAAGGTCAGTAACCCGTACTGCGGGTGTAGCAATGGCACTGCAACGGAGTTGACGTCGCGGTGCCACTCACCAATCGACAGGCAGAAGCCGTAATCGGCGAAATCCCTGAACGCTTTGTCCAGGCCCTTGCGGATGGTTGGCCACTGCTCCGATTCGCGCTGGCGAATGTGGTCGAGTAAAAATTCCCGCTCGGTTTCCGGCATCGCAGCAAGGCACGCCCGACCCACCGAACTCTGTGCCAATGGCAAGTAGCTGCCGATTTGCCGGCGCATGGTCATGTTGCCCTGACCCTGAACCACATCCAGGTACACCATCTGAAGTCGATCGCGGGCGGCCATGGCGACGGCCGCTTGAGCGTGATTGGCCAACTCCTCCATCAAGGGATGAGCCACCGTGCGAATCGCCAGATTCGACAACATCGCGTAACCGAAACCCAACACACCGACGTCCAGCTGATACTTGCCTGAATGCACTTCACGTTTGAGGCAGCCCAGCCGCATCAACGTATTGGTCAGACGCGTCACGGTCGGTTTGGGCAGCCCGGTCATTCGCGCCAGGTCCTGATTGCCGAGCACGTTGTCGCGTGGCGTGAAACACCTCATCAGCTCAAGCCCGCGTGCCAACGCTGTTACGAACTGGCCACTGCTTTCGTCTTCGCTCAGCGCGCTGGCGGGGTCGAGCATGCCCATCTTCAGCAAGCCGATTTCATCCGCTCCCTTTGACTTGTCCACGGCCTGGTGATCTGCCTTGTTGCGACCCATGGTAGAACCTCGCTTTCGAGAAATGCAAGAAAATAAAATACAGTTTCGCCTGACGAAATTGTATTAGGTGCTTCACAAAAAACCAACCTGTTTCTTGGTTATGCCTAAATCACTGTAAATAAAGGGTTAAAACAGATTTATTGGTTTTCCTGTTTACAGAATTTTAGAAGCGTATCTATGATTGATATGAATTACGGTATTCAGTTTCGTATAGCGAAACATAAAACAAGAGGTGGCTATGGACTCCCGACTCAACGCTGTAGTGGATCTGCACATTCGCGATGATGCCGTCGCGGTCGTACACATTCAGCGGCCCGAGACCAGGAACGCGCTCAACAGCGCAGTGCGCGAACAGCTGGCAGCAATCTTTCGCTCTCTGGCCGGCAATGAGCAGGTGCGCGCGATCGTCCTCACCGGTGGTGAACAGTGCTTTGTCGCCGGTGCCGACATCCGTGAGTTCGCCGAGGCCAGCCCTATCGAAATGTATCGCCGCCACACAGAGTACTTGTGGGAGGCCATCGCACGTTGCCCTAAACCTGTGATCGCCGCGGTCAATGGTTTTGCCCTGGGAGGCGGCTGCGAATTGGCGATGCACTGCGACATCATCGTTGCAGGGCAATCGGCACGCTTCGGTCAGCCAGAGGTCAAGCTTGGCCTGATGCCGGGAGCCGGTGGCACCCAGCGCCTGATTCGCGCCGTCGGCAAGTTCCAGGCGATGCGTATCGCACTGACGGGCTGTCTGGTCCCGGCCCCCGAAGCGCTGGCAATGGGCATGGTCAGCGAGGTGGTGAGTGACGAGCGCACAGTGCCGCGAGCCCTTGAGCTGGCTTCTGAAATAGCCGCCTTACCACCGTTGGCCGTAGCGCAGATTAAGGAAGTCATGTTGCTCGGTGCCGACTTGCCTCTGGACAGCGCGCTGGCGTTGGAGCGCAAGGCGTTTCAGCTGCTGTTCGATTCCAGGGATCAGAAAGAGGGTGCCAGTGCCTTCCTTGAAAAACGCAAAGCCACCTTTTCGGGAGAGTGATTCATGACACGCGAGATCAACCATATGGCGGTGGTGGGGGCTGGCATCATGGGCACCGGCATTGCCCAGATTGCAGCCCAGGCCGGTATTCAGGTTCTGCTGTTTGATAACCGCGAAGGCGCCGCCCAAGCCGCTCTCGATAACCTTGAACAGACGCTGGACAAGCTGGTGAGCAAGGGCAAGGTCCTCGCCGCAGACGCACAGGCCACACGCGATCGCCTGCAGGTAGCGACCGCTCTGACCGAGCTCAAGGACGTCGACCTGGTCGTCGAAGCGATTGTTGAGCGCCTCGATGCCAAGCAGGCTTTGCTCGCACAGCTTGAAGCCGTCGTCGGTGATGATTGCATTCTGGCAACCAATACCTCGTCGCTGTCTGTGACCAGCATCGCCCGGGAATGTCGGCGTCCTGAACGTGTCGCGGGTTTCCACTTCTTCAACCCGGTGCCACTGATGAAAGTCGTTGAAGTCATCGATGGCCTCGCCAGTGATCCGCAAGTGGGTGATCGCTTGCAGGCGTTGGCGGCGCGCATGGGCCATCGTGGTATTCGGGCCAAGGACACGCCAGGTTTCATCATTAACCATGCGGGACGTGCCTACAGCACCGAAGCCCTGCAAATTCTCAAGGAAGGCGTGACTGAGCCCGCCGAAATCGACCGCATCCTGCGCGAAGGCCTGGGTTTTCGCATGGGGCCGCTGGAGTTGTTCGACCTGACAGCCCTGGATGTCTCGCACCCGGTAATCGAGTCGATCTACAACCAGTTTTACCAAGAGCCACGATATCGTCCGGCAGCGTTGACTCGGCAGATGCTTGAGGCCGGGTATGTCGGTCGCAAGGTCGGGCGAGGCTTTTACAGATACGCCAACGGTCAAATGGTCGATGCGCCCCAGGCGCAGACAGTACCGGTAGTGGAGACTCAACCTCCGGTTTGGCTGGGTACCGAGAACGAGGCCGATCATGTCAGCCTGACTGCTTTGCTGAATCAGCTCGGCGCGCAGGTAGAGCAGGGCGCCACGCCGTCCAGCGAAGCGCTCTGCTTGCTGGCGCCCTATGGTCTGGATGCGACCAGTGCCTCGGAACGCTTTGCCACCGACCCGGCGCGCACGGTCTGCATCGACCCGCTTCTCGACTGCACTCGCTACCGCACGCTGATGCTGAACCCGGCAACCCGAGTCGACATGCGCAATGCCGCGCATGCATTGCTTGCTCGCGACGGCGTAGGTGTCAGCGTTATTAACGACAGCGTCGGCTTCGTCGCCCAACGCGTGCTGGCAATGATCGTCAACCTGGCCGGCGATATCGTTCAACAGCGCATCGCCAGCGTCGCAGACCTAGATGAGGGAGTGCGCCGGGGGCTGGGTTATCCGCAGGGGCCGTTGGCCTGGGGCGACAGTGTCGGCACCAAACGCTTGCTGACCATCCTGGAGCGCATGACCGAATTGACGGGGGATCCGCGTTACCGGCCGGGCCCTTGGCTGCGTCGACGCGCGACCATCGGCCTATCGCTGCGCCACGCCGAACCGACACTAACCTGACCTTTCTATCCTTAGGATACTTCCATGCTCGACGCCTACATCTTTGCAGGATTACGTACTCCTTTCGGTCGCCACGGCGGTGCACTCGCACCCGTTCGACCCGATGATCTTGCTGCTCATGTGATTCGAGAACTGCTTGCGCGACATGCCATCCCTGGTGACGCCATTGAGGATGTGATTCTCGGCAATACCAATCAGGCCGGCGAAGACAGCCGCAATATCGCGCGCCACGCCGCACTGCTCGCCGGTTTGCCGGTGACGGTTCCGGGGCAGACGGTCAATCGGTTGTGTGCCAGCGGGCTGGCCGCGGTGATCGATGCCGCACGCGCGGTGACCTGTAAGGAAGGTGAACTGTTTGTTGCCGGCGGAGTGGAGAGCATGTCGCGCGCGCCCTTCGTCATGGCCAAAGCCGAAACGGCCTACAGCCGCGACTTTACGATGTATGACAGCACCATCGGCGCACGCTTTCCCAACCCCAGGATTGTTGCCGAGTTCGGCAATGACAGCATGCCTCAGACCGGCGACAACGTGGCCCAGGAGTACGGCATCGAGCGGGCCCAGGCCGATGTGTTCGCCGCACGCTCCCAAGCCAATTACGAAGCCGCGCGCACACGTGGTTTCTTCAACGACGAACTGCTCGGCGTCAGCGTGCCCACCGGCCGCAGGACGCCGCCCCATCTGGTGGAGCAAGACGAACACCCGCGCCCGCAATCTGACCTTGCCGCACTTACTCGTCTGCGCCCCTTGCACGAAGGGGGCGTGGTCACCGCCGGCAATGCGTCAGGTGTCAACGATGGGGCCGCAGCACTGCTGATCGGTACGGCTGCTGCGGGTGAGCGCCACGGGTTGGTGCCTATGGTGCGTATCCTGTCGAGTGCCGCTGCGGGTGTGGCTCCGCGCATCATGGGTGTCGGCCCGGTGGAGGCGATCAACAAGGCCCTGGCCCGCGCCGGGCTGACGCTGGCAGACATGGATATCATCGAAATCAACGAAGCGTTTGCCAGCCAGGTACTGGGCTGCCTCAAGGGGCTTGGCCTGGCGTTGGACGACCCTCGGGTCAACCCCAACGGCGGAGCGATCGCGGTCGGCCACCCGCTGGGTGCCTCGGGTGCTCGCTTGGCGCTGAGCACCGCACGAGCGTTGCGGGAATGCGGCAAACGTTACGCCGTGGTCAGTCTGTGTATCGGTGTCGGCCAAGGGCTGGCGATGGTTATCGAGCGTGTGTAAACGCTCAAGCAAAGGTGAAATGACATGGGTGCTTTGACTGGATACCGCGTGCTCGACTTGAGCCGTGTGCTTGCCGGCCCCTGGTGCGGGCAAACACTGGCCGACCTGGGCGCCGAAGTGATCAAGGTCGAACGGCCGGGCGCGGGCGATGACACTCGTGGTTGGGGCCCGCCCTGGATGAAGGGCCAGAGCGATGAGTTGACCTCCGAGGCCTCTTATTATCAGTCGACCAATCGCGGCAAGTTATCGGTGGCACTGAACCTGGCCAGCCCGGAAGGGCAGGAACTGGTGCGTGCGTTGGCGACCGATTGCGATGTGCTGATCGAAAACTACAAGGCCGGCTCCCTGGCCAAGTATGGGTTGGATTACGCCTCGCTGGCGCAACTGAACCCGCGACTGGTGTACTGCTCCGTCACCGGCTTTGGGCAGACCGGGCCACGCGCTGCTGAGCCGGGCTACGACTTTATCGTGCAGGGCATCGGCGGGCTGATGAGCATCACCGGCGAGCGCGATGACCTGCCCGGTGGCGGGCCGCAAAAGGTCGGCGTGGCGTTTTCCGATCTGATGACCGGGCTTTATTCCACGGTCGCGATCCAGGCGGCGTTGCTCAGCCGGGAAAAGACCGGCGTGGGTCAGCACATCGATATGGCGCTGCTGGATGTGCAGGTCGCCACCTTGTGCAACCAGAGCCAGAACTACCTAGCCTCGGGCAAACCACCCGGCCGTTACGGCAATGCCCACGCCAACATAGTGCCGTATCAGGTGTTTCGCGCCAGCGACCAGGACTTCATCATCGCTTGCGGCAACGACTCGCAATTCGTCGCTCTGTGTGAAGCCATCGGCCTGGTGCACCTGTCTCAAGACCCGCGCTTCATGCGTAACGCCGACCGCGTTGCCAATCGCGAGGCGATTATCGAGATCTTGTCGCGGCACTTCCTTGAGGGCTGTGCGCAGGCGTGGATAGACCGTATCCATCCCCGGGGCGTGCCGATAGGGGCGATCAACAGCATCGCACAGGCGCTGGATGAGCCTCAGGTCAAGGCGCGCAATATGCTGGTGACGATTCCCCATCCGCTGAAGGCCGATTTCGTGACCGTTGGGAGCCCGATCAAGCTGTCCGGCACGCCGGTGGAATACCTGCGACCGGCGCCGATGCTCGGCGAGCATACGGATGAAGTGCTCAAACGTCAGTTGGGGTTGGATGACGAGCGTCTGGCGCAGTTGAAGGCCAGCGGTGTCATTGAGCAGTTGGGCGCGCGCTGATCTGCTTTGCCCGGCCCGCCGAGGGTGAGCCGGGTTCACTATTTTGTAATGGAGTTATCCATGAAAGTCCTCGTAGCTATCAAACGAGTGGTCGACTACAACGTCAAGGTTCGCGTCAAGGCGGACAATTCCGGCGTCGACCTCGCCAACGTCAAGATGTCGATGAACCCGTTCTGCGAAATCGCCGTGGAAGAAGCCGTACGCCTGAAAGAGAAAGGACTAACGACTGAAATCGTCGTCGTCTCGATCGGCCCGTCCACCGCTCAAGAGCAACTGCGCACCGCGCTGGCGCTGGGTGCCGACCGCGCCATCCTCGTCGAATCCGCTGAAGACCTGACTTCCTTGGCGGTTGCCAAGCTGTTGAAAGCGGTTGTCGACAAGGAACAGCCTCAGCTGGTGATCCTTGGCAAACAAGCCATCGACAGCGACAACAACCAGACTGGCCAGATGCTCGCGGCATTGAGCGGCTACGGTCAGGGCACGTTCGCGTCCAAAGTCGAGATCAGCGGCGACAGCGTTGCCGTGACTCGCGAAGTCGACGGCGGCGCGCAGACGGTTTCCCTGAAACTGCCGGCCATCGTCACCACCGACCTGCGTTTGAACGAGCCGCGCTACGCGTCCCTGCCAAACATCATGAAAGCCAAGAAGAAGCCTCTCGAAGTGCTGACTCCGGACGCTTTGGGCGTTTCCACCGCCTCCACCAACAAGACCGTAAAAGTCGAAGCGCCGGCTGGACGCGGCGCGGGTATCAAGGTCAAGTCGGTGGCTGAACTGGTCGAGAAACTGAAAAACGAAGCGAAGGTGCTTTGAATTGGAGAGCCGAATAATGACTATCTTGGTCATCGCAGAACATGACAACAAAGTGCTGGCTCCGGCCACGCTGAACACCCTGGCTGCCGCTGCGAAAATCGGTGGTGATATCCACGTACTGGTTGCCGGTCAGGGCGCTGGCGCCGTGGTTGAAGCCGCTGCGAAAATCGCCGGCGTGAGCAAAGTACTGCTGGCCGATAACGCCGCCTATGCGCATCAGTTGCCGGAAAACGTCGCGCCTCTGGTCGCTGCTCTTTGTTTAGAGGCGGGGGGCGCTGGCTACAGCCACATCCTGGCCGCCGCCACCTCCAACGGCAAAAACATCCTACCGCGCGTTGCCGCGCAACTGGACGTTGATCAGATCTCCGAGATCATCTCGGTCGAAAGCGCTGACACCTTCAAACGCCCGATCTATGCCGGTAACGCCATCGCTACCGTTCAGTCCAACGCTTCGGTGAAAGTCATCACCGTGCGTGCTACCGGTTTCGACCCGGTGGCGGCTGAAGGCGGTTCTGCTACTGTTGAAGCAGTGGCGGCGACTCACGACGCCGGCACTTCCAGCTTCGTCGGCGAAGAACTGGCCAAGTCCGATCGTCCGGAACTGACCGCTGCCAAAATCGTCGTTTCCGGCGGCCGCGGCATGCAGAACGGTGACAACTTCAAACACCTGTACGCCCTGGCTGACAAGCTGGGCGCTGCCGTCGGAGCTTCCCGCGCCGCGGTCGACGCAGGTTTTGTACCCAACGACATGCAGGTCGGTCAGACCGGCAAAATCGTTGCTCCACAGCTGTACATCGCCGTCGGTATCTCCGGAGCGATCCAGCACCTGGCCGGCATGAAAGACTCCAAAGTGATCGTTGCGATCAACAAGGACGAAGAAGCGCCGATCTTCCAGGTGGCCGATTACGGTCTGGTAGCGGACTTGTTCGAGGCAGTGCCAGCCCTTCAGCAAGCCCTTTAAGGATGAACCAGGCGCCGGTACGCGGCGCCTGGCGAGTTTCAGTCGTATGAGCCTTTGCCCGGCATCTTGATGCCGTGCAGGTTGACCTTGCGATACAGCGTTGCACGCGAAATCCCCAGCTCCTGCGCGGCCAACAGCGGCTTCCAGCGATTGCGCACCAGCGTATCAATCAAAGCTTGGCGTTCTGGACTCCCAGAGACAGTGTTCAAACCTTTCGCAGGTGCACTCACGCTCAGTGTCACCGGTAGATCCTCCACCCCAATCACCTGGCTTTTGCAAATAGCACAGGCGTAGCGCAGCACGTGGTGCAATTGCCGCATATTGCCGGGCCAGCTGTAATTCAGCAGCATTTCCAATGCCGCTTCGCTTAACTCCAAGCGTTCCCCCGAGCGTGCGCATTCTTCTTCCAGCAGTTTAGTGATCAGCGCCAGCTTGTCCTTACGCTCGCGCAGCGGCGGGATATCGAAGCGCGCGCCGCTCAAGCGGAAGAACAGGTCCTCGCGGAAGTGCCCGGTTTCAACCAGAGTGGCGATATCGCGGTGGCTGGCGCAGATGATCTGGATGTCGATCGACTGTGCGCGCGCTGCACCCAATGGCGCTACCTCACCCTCGCTTAACACCCGCAGCAGGCGCGTTTGCAAGGACAGTGGCATGTCGCCGATTTCATCCAGGAACAGGGTGCCGCCGTCCGCCTGCTGCAACAGACCGAGCATGCCTTTACTGGAGGCGCCGGTGAAGGCACCGGCGGCATAGCCGAACAGCTCGCTCTCAATCAAGCTCTCGGGTATCGCCGCGCAGTTGATAGCCACGAAGGCCTTGTCGCGGCGTTTACTGGCAGCGTGCAGTTGCAGGGCAAAGTGCTCCTTGCCGGCGCCGGTCTCACCATGAATCAGCACAGGCAGCCCGCGATCCTTGACGCGCACCGCCAGTTCCAGCGCTTGGGCGACCTTAGGGTCGAGGGCTGACGCCAGTGTGCTGGCCGCGGGCGCACTGATGGGCCGGCGGGGCATCTTGAGGCGCACATGCAGGCCCATCGTCGGCAGGTAGTGGATGTTGTCATCCCCGGCGGCGGGCAGTTGCGCTGAGGCGAAGGCTTCGTCGATATGTGTGGGGATCCGGCCACAGCGCTGCAAGAGCAGGCGTCGCGCGGCGGGGTTGAGCGCTTCGATGCGGCCATCACGGTCCCAGGCGAACAGGCACTGAGGCTGGCTGTCGACGTAGCCGGGCAGGGGATGGGCGCGTAACACCCACAGGTCTTGGGTGCTGTACATGAAGTAGGCATTTTCAAGGTCGATGGCACTTTGGATAACCATCTGCCGGATCAGATGCTGGCTGCGTCGGTCGTCTGGTGCGCGCACTGAAGAGACGTCCAATACCGCCAGGATCTCGCCGTTGGGTGAAAATATCGGCGCCGCCGAGCAGGTATTGCCAATGAACGCCGCGCGGAAATGATCATGCTTGTGCACGGTGACCGGCAGTTTGTCGATCAACACCGCGCTGACAGCGGTCGTACCTTCTTCCTTTTCCGACCAGCAGGTGCCGACGTCCATGCCGGAACGGCGGTACTCGCCGCGCAGGGTCGATTCGATCCGATAGTCGACGGTGCAACCCAGCGTATCGGTGAGCATCACACAGTAATCGGCGTCTCGTACACGGCCATGTAGCCGCGACATCTCATCACCGGCCAAGTGCAGGAAATCGTCGACACGCTGGCGGTGTTCATTGATTTGGTGAGCCTCCAGAACCCTGGGGCCCTGCATTGACCCAGGGTCAAGTTTGTAGTGCTGTATCGAGCGTCGCCAGGAGTCGAGGATGATATTCGGCACCGGTAAGGTCGGGGCATTTCCAGCCGTGCGTAACACTCGATTCACATGCTCGACATGAACCTTTGACAAGCCAGAGGACATGGTACCTCCGAAGATTGGATCTTATTTTTCTGTGAGGCTCATTAAAGGCGCGATGGCTGTCCCCTTCAAGCTGAATCGGTCAGCCGGTCCCGGTGAGACATAACATCTCAGTATTCGCAGGGGGACGTGAGGAAGGAGAGCCATTATGTCTTGGATTAGCCGCCTTTCTCATACCTTCATTTAATCGCTTAACCTCTCTGTTACGGGCTTCTCAGCCCGGTTTTCCGATCTTGGCATTCGACTTGCTCTGTCTGTCTCAGCGGGCCGCATGAGACGGCTGTATTTCAACAAGAAGAATGAACAGAGGCACCCCATGAGCCAATTCAAAGCTGTCAATTTCTCCCTGGAAGGCAAAGTTGCCCTAATCACCGGCGCCGGTCGTGGTATTGGCCAAGGTATTGCGCTGAGCCTGGCCCAGGCGGGCGCTGACGTAGTACTCGCCGACTACGACTTGAATATCGCTGAGGAAGCGGCGGCCAATGTGCGTGCCCTCGGTCGTCGTGCTGTCGCCCTGCAGGTAGATGTCAGCCAGGCAGAGAGTGTCGCAAGCATGATCGATCAAGTGCGGCAGACCTTTGGCCGTCTTGACGTAGCCGTCAATAATGCCGGCGTGGTGAGTCTCGGCCGGGTCGATGAGCTTGCGGTTAGCGAATGGGACCGCATCATGAATATCAACGCGCGCGGCGTTTTCCTGTGCTGTCAGGCTGAACTCAAGCTGATGCGGGAGCATCACTTCGGCCGAATCATTAACCTGGCCTCTATTGCCGGCAAAGTCGGTTTCCCGGATCTATCCCACTACAGCGCCTCCAAGTTCGCCGTAATCGGTTTTACCAACGCCTTCGCCAAGGAGGTAGCCCGCGAGGGCATCACTGTCAACGCCCTCTGCCCGGGCGTGGTCGGCACAGGCATGTGGCGCGGTGACGAGGGGCTTTCCGCGCGTTGGGCCCAGTCTGGGGAATCCGAAGTGCAGTCCTGGGAGCGGCATCAGTCCAGCCTGCTGCCTCAGGGTGAAGCGCAAACCGTGGAAGACATGGGTCAACTTGCGGTTTACCTGGCCTGCGCCCCCCATGTCACCGGCCAGGCTATCGCTGTAGACGGCGGCTTCTCGCTTTAGTTGTCCCCATGGGCCTGCCTTGGCCCGCTAGCACACGTTGAAGATTACATCCCCTGAACGCTTGGCTCAGGGGGCGGATACGGCTTGCCTGCAGCTTTGCATCACGCACTGAAGCGAGTTGTGCCTGCAGGCGCATTGATCGAAACAGGAGAACATAATGACAACTACAGTTCTGGCCAAACGTTCCGTTGGCACCGACGTTATCAACTACGACGCCATTGTGATTGGCGCAGGTTTCGGCGGCATTTACATGCTCAAGAAGTTGCGCGATGAACTGGGTTTGAAAGTCCGCGCCTTCGACAAGGCCGGCGGAATTGGCGGCACTTGGTTCTGGAACCGATATCCCGGTGCGTTATCCGACAGTGAATCATTCGTCTACTGCTTCTCCTGGGACCGCGAGCTGTGCCAGGAGTGGGATATCACCACGCGCTACCTGACCCAGCCGCAGATTCTGTCCTACCTTAACCATGCGGTAGATCGACACGACTTGCGTCGTGATATCCAGTTGGAAACCGGCATCACCGCAGCGGTGTTCGACGAGCAGAGCGGCCGCTGGCTGGTGACGGCTGATGACGGCCATCAATACAGCGCCAAGTACCTGGTGACTGCGCTGGGCCTGCTGTCCGCGACGAATGTTCCGAAGATCAACGGCTTGGACCAATTCAAGGGGCACATGTACCACACCGCCAACTGGCCGGCCGATGCCGTGCTCGAAGGCAAGCGGGTGGGAGTGATAGGTACCGGGTCCACAGGCTGCCAAGTCATCACCGCGATCGCGCCGACCGTCGGCCACCTCACGGTGTTCCAGCGTTCAGCGCAGTACACCGTGCCGGTGGGCAACGGCCCGGTCAGTCGCGAATACGTCGACGACATCAAGCGCAACTATGATGCCATCTGGAAGGAAGTGCGTTCCTCGCGGCTAGCGTTCGGCTTCCCGGAGAGCGACGTCCCCACCATGAGCGTGGACGCTGCCGAACGAAAAGCCATCTTCCAGCGCGCCTGGGAAGGAGGTGGCGGTTTCCGCTACATGTTCCAGACCTTCAACGATATTGCCACCAGCGAAGAAGCCAACGTCGAGGCCCAGAACTTCGTCCGCGAGAAAATCGCTGAAATCGTCAAGGACCCGGAAACCGCACGCAAGTTGATGCCCCGCGATCTCTACGCCAAGCGACCGTTGTGCGACAGCGGCTACTACGCCACCTTCAATCGCCCCAATGTGTCGCTGGTGGACGTCAAGGCCAACCCGATTGAAGAAATCACCGCCAAGGGCATTCGCACGGCGGACGGGGTCGAACACGAGCTGGATGTACTGGTGTTCGCCACCGGTTTCGATGCCGTGGACGGCAACTACAAGCGTATCGATATTCGCGGGCGCGACAACGTCTCGATGAAGGATCACTGGGCTGACGGTCCGTCGAGCTACCTGTCGGTCGCCACCGCCAAGTTTCCCAATATGTTCATGATCCTTGGGCCCAACGGTCCCTTTACCAATCTTCCACCGACCATTGAAACCGAAGTGGAGTGGGTGTCCGAGCTGATCGACTTTATGGAGCAGAACGAGCTGGCTTGCGTGGAGCCGTCGGCGCAAAGCGAGCACGAATGGGGCAAGACCTGCCAGGACATTGCCGACCAGACGCTGTTCGCCAAGACCGACTCGTGGATCTTCGGCGCCAATATCCCCGGCAAGAGCAACAAGGTTTATTTCTACATGGGTGGCTTGGGCGCGTTCAGCGAACAGTTGGCAGCCGTCAGGAACGACGACTACCGGGGCTTCAAATTCAAGGCCGTGAGTGTTGATGGGGCGAAGTCGCGCCGCGTAACGGAGAACCTGCAATGAAGTTGAACAACCCCCAACTGATGCGTCATCAAGCGTTTATCGACGGTGAGTGGCTGGCTGCCGACAACGAAGCCACGATCACCGTGGTCAACCCGTCGACCGGGACGACCATCGGCCAGGTCCCGCGCATGGGTAAGGCAGAAACACGCCGTGCAATCGAAGCCGCCGAGCGTGCGTTGCCCGCCTGGCGTGAGCTTTCTGCCAAGGCCCGGGCCAATGCGTTGCGCCGCTGGTACGAGCTGATCATCGACAACCAGCACGACCTGGCCCACATCATGACGCTGGAGCAGGGCAAGCCTTTGCCTGAGGCATTGGGCGAAATTGTCTTTGGTGCGTCGTACATCGAGTGGTACGCGGAGGAGGCCAAGCGTGTCTACGGGGATCTGATCCCCGGCGCGACCGACAAGCGCCTGTTGGTGATCAAACAACCGGTGGGTGTTTGTGCCGCTATTACGCCCTGGAACTTCCCCAGTGCAATGATCACCCGCAAAGCCGGCCCGGCCTTGGCCGCTGGCTGCACCATGGTGATCAAACCGGCCTCGCAGACGCCGTTCTCGGCATTGGCATTGGTCTATTTGGCTGAGCAGGCGGGCATTCCCAAGGGCGTGTTGTCGGTGGTCACGGGCGCAGCGGCGGAGATTGCCGAAGAGCTGACCAGCAACCCGGCAGTGCGCAAGATTTCCTTTACCGGGTCCACCGAGATCGGGCGCCAGATCATGGAGAAATGCGCCCACGACATCAAAAAGGTCTCCCTGGAACTGGGTGGCAACGCGCCGTTTATCGTCTTCGAGGATGCCGATCTCGATGCCGCCGTGGACGGCGCGCTGGCCTCAAAATTCCGTAACGCCGGGCAGACTTGCGTGTGCGCCAACCGGCTTTACGTGCACGACAAGGTGTACGACGCGTTCGTCGACAAACTGGCTTCGGCGGTCGGTGCCCTGAAGGTGGGCGATGGCTTTACCGACGGCGTCACCCTCGGGCCGCTGATCGACGGTAAGGCCGTTGCCAAGGTGCGCGAGCATATCGAGGATGCGCTGGCCAAGGGCGCCAAGGTTGTTCAGGGGGGTGGCGCGCATGCCCAGGGTGAGAATTTCTTCGAACCCACCATCCTGGTGGATGTACCTGACAACGCCCGGGTCGCCAAGGAAGAAACCTTCGGCCCCTTGGCGCCGGTGTTCCGCTTCTTTGATGACGCCGAAGTCATCGCCAAAGCCAACGACACCGAGTTCGGCCTGGCGGCGTATTTCTATACCGCCAACCTGAGTCGCGTGTTTCGAGTGGGGGAGGCTCTGGAGTACGGCATCGTCGGGGTCAACACCGGCATCATCAGTTCCGAGGCCGCGCCGTTTGGTGGGGTCAAGGCGTCGGGTGTCGGCCGTGAAGGGTCCAAGTACGGGCTTGAGGATTACCTCGAGATCAAATACCTGTGTCTGGCCGGCATCTGAGCTGATCCATCACTGTCCACTTTTCAATTGATAGCTTGCTTCATGGCCGTCAGGGCATTGCCCTGCGGTCCGGTTAACGCTGTGTCGTAAAACATAAAAACAATAGGAACATCGACATGAACATCGCTTGGAAACTGCCGATGGGGCTTGGGCTCCTGTCGTGCATCGCCGTACCTGCGTCCGCCGCTGACCCTTCATCGCAATGGGGAACGGGTGATTGGGGAGGGGTACGCAGCGAACTGCTGGAGCAGGGCGTTGACGTGATCGTCGGTTACGTCGGCGAAGCAGCCACCAATGTCCACGGTGGCTACAACCATGATCGTACCGCACGCTATACCGCGCAGTGGGCGCTCGGCACACACCTGGACCTGCAGAAGCTGCTGGGCTGGGACGACGCCGAGTTCCAGCTACTGGTGACGGAGCGCAATGGCAATAACCTTTCCAACGAACGCATCTCTGACCCGCGCGCCCCGCAGCTCAGCTCGGTGCAGGAAGTGTGGGGCCGGGGGCAAACCTGGCGCCTGACCCAGATGTGGTATCGCCAGAAGTTTTTCGACAGCGCCCTGGATCTCAAACTGGGTCGCCTGGGTGTCAATGAAGACTTTGCCAGTTTCCCGTGCGACTTCCAGAGCCTGTCGTTCTGCAGTGCGCCCATCGGCAACGTGGCTGGGGATGTCTGGTACAGCGGCCCCGTCAGCCAGTGGGGCTTGCGCGTTCGCTACAACCTCAACGAGCAGTGGGCGCTGCAGGTCGGGGTGTACGAGCAGAACCCGTCGAATCTCAGCACCGGCAATGGCTTCAAACTCAGCGGCAGTGGTACTAAAGGTGCGCTGGTGCCGGTGGAGGTTGTCTGGAAGCCAACATTGGGCAAGGAAGCGTTACCGGGTGAATACCGTCTGGGTTACTACCACAGCAGTGCCAGCGCCAATGACGTGTATGACGATGTCAACGGTGCTCCGCAGGCGCTGACTGGCCAAGCCCCCAAATCACGCAGCAGCAAGCATGGTGCGTGGATCATGGGCCAGCAGCAATTGACCACTCATCACGGCGATGCCTCGCGCGGCCTGAGCGTCTTTGCCAGCCTGACCGTTCATGACAAGGCTACCAGCGGCATCGAGAGTTTCCAGAACATTGGTGCGGTCTACAAAGGCCCTTTTGATGCCCGGCCCAAGGATGACATCGGGCTGGGTGTCGCGCGCCTGAAGGTCAACGACGACGTGACCAAACGGCAGCGCCTGATCAATGACAGTACGGGCATCACCGACTACGACGACCCGCTCTATGTCCCTGTGCAGCACAGTGAATACAACATCGAACTCAACTACGGCGTACACGTTACCGACTGGCTGACCGTACGCCCGAACGTGCAGTACGTGCGTAATCCAGGCGGTGTCTACGAGGTAGACAACGCTTGGGTTGCCGGTCTGAAACTTCAGGCGAGTTTTTGAGCGTAGGCACGTACGTGAGCAGTCAGTAGTCGCTATCTAATTCTCCGTCACGATTGAGAAGGAAAACTGAAATGAGCAAATCTTTAGGAAAAGTCGCTTTTGTAACCGGTGCAGGTCAAGGGATCGGTGAGGCCATCGCGTTGCGATTGGCGGCAGATGGCTTTGCCGTAGCCTGCGCTGATATGAACATTGAAACAGCCAGTCAGGTGGCTGAAAGAATCAAAAAAGAGGGGGGTAAAGCTCTGGCCATAAAGGTTGATGTGGCCGATCGCGAGGATGTTTTCAAGGCCGTGCAGGCAGCGGTGGATGGCTTGGGTGATCTACATGTGGTCATTAATAATGCGGGTATCGCGCCTATTGCTCCCATTGAAGCGATTACGCCAGAGATCTACAGGAGAACGTTCGATATCAACGTAGGTGGTGTTCTCTGGGGCATACAGGCCGCGGTAAAGGCGTTTAAAGCGTTGGGGCATGGCGGGAAAATCATCAGTGCTTCCTCTCAGGCAGGTCATATCGGCAATCCCGACCTGGCTGTTTATGGGGGGACCAAGTTCGCAGTGCGAGGCATTACGCAAACAGCGGCCCGTGAGTTGGCCCATCTCGGTATTACGGTGAACGCATATTGCCCAGGCATTGTGAACACTCCCATGATGCGCAAGGTTGCCCAGGATGTGGCGGACAATGCCAACCAGACTATTGAATGGGGGATGGAACAATTTGCACAACACATCACCTTGAAGCGGCTTTCCCAGCCTGAGGATGTGGCAGCCTGCGTTTCGTTCTTGTCCGGTCCTGACTCTGACTACATGACAGGTCAGGCGGTCATTATTGATGGCGGGATGGTATTTAACTGATTCGTCATCAGCGCTGGAGAACGTTCAAGTTTATGCGTGTTGAGCGTTTTCGCGCATGCGACGTGAGGGATTGAGATGACTATTACTAAAGGCATTGCATCGCCGGCCAAGTTTCTGGTTCAGGCTGATGCACTGGTTGATTTATCGATGCATGGTAAAGCCTATGGGGCCAATGCCTATCTGATCTGCGATCAATTTATTGTGGGCCGGGTTCATGAAAAAGCGATGCCAGGATTCAAGCATGAACAGCGTGCTGAGTTGGCCGTGTTCGGTGGGCAGTGTTCCGACAGCGAAATCAACAAGCATGTCCAAGCCGCGCGTGAGGCTGACTATATTGTCGGTATTGGTGGCGGAAAAACATTGGATACCGCCAAGGCAGCAGCACATTTCCTGGAAAAACCAGTATTGATTCTGCCCACATTGGCTTCGACGGATGCGCCCTGTACCGCGATTTCAGTGATTTACAATGACGACGATACGTTTAATCGCTACCTGTTTTTATCAAAGAATCCGGACGTTGTTTTAGCGGATACGCGCATTTTGGCGGAACAACCGCCCAGGTTTTTTGCGGCCGGTGTGGGTGATGGTCTGGCAACTTATTTTGAGGCGAGAGCGTGCTTTGCTGCGCAACGCGACAACCTGATCCTGGGCAATGACGGAAAAATGCTCAAGCCTACGTTGATCGGTTTTGCTATTGCCCAAACGTGCTATGCAACCATCAAGAAGTATTCAGCGCAGGCGGCTTTTGCGGTGGAGAAGAAAGTCATCACTGCAGCATTGGAGAACGCCATTGAAGCCACCATTTATATGTCAGCTGTCGGAGCTGAATCTGGTGGTTGTGCTGCGGCGCATGCGATCCATAACGGAATGACCATAGTGCATGATCTACACGGAGCACAGCATGGTGAAAAGGTGGTTTTCGGCTTGTTCACTCAATTAGTGATGGAGGCCGCACCGATGGAGGAGATTGAAGAGGTTGTTGATATTGCGATCGCCGTCGGTCTCCCGTTGACGCTTGAGGATTTAGGGCTCAAAAGCTTTAAGGAAACGGAGTGGAGAAAGGTCGCCGAACTGGCATGCGACAAAAACGACACGATTCACAACATGCCTTTTACGGTGACGCCTGACTTGGTGTATGACGCGATCGTGGCGGCTGACGCACTGTTGCATGCGTTTAAAAAGAAAAAATCTCTGCACTAGTGTATTGATTGGGAACCGGTTAATCGGGAGCCAATAGCGCTCAATCGGTCAGGCGCCGTCAATCGTTCAAATTGATTGACGGCGCCTGGTGCTGAGGTGAGGCCTGACAGTTATCAGTATTATTTGGGCTGAACTACGCCCCTCAACTTGGATGGCCGGTAAGCGTCTATTTTCCAGCAAATCACTCAGGTAGCCAGTGAGGTGCTGAATAGTCGTCTCGTTTCGCTTCAAGAAATGAAACGGACCGGTTTTGTGTACATCGACCAATGCCACCCCTTTGAGCACGGCCAGGTGTTGGGAGACTGTCGATTGGGACAGACCGCAACGTTGTGTGATCTGGCCAACGCTCACCCCGAACTCAAAACCGCATGGTTGCGGGGGGAAATGCAGAGTCGGCGCCTTGAGCCACTCGAGGATTTTTCGTCTCACTGGGTGTGCAATCGCGCGCATGGTTGCGTCGAAGTGGGGCGAGGTGGACGTCGATTTTTGATCTGTATCGAGCATATCGGATACCTCGGGTTCATAGCCTTCGCTGGCCTCGTGTCGAGGTCAGCGATAGAGGGACCGCAGCAACACCGTTCCCTTTGGTATCAGTCGAGCAGGTCGGAAATGGATTCGGCGGCGAGTTGATAGGAGCGGCGGCGTGCGTCAGGGTCGTAAATCCTCGCATCGATTATCACCTCGTCCACCTCCGTGGTCGCGATGAACTGGCGCAGCCAACGTCCTACATCGTCTTTGTTGCCAATTGCGGTGCACGACATGGCTTCAGCCAGATTCTGCCGATCATAGTTGGACAGCCGTTCCATAAAGCCCTCTTCCGGGCGCGGCAGAGCGCCTGCTTTGCCCGAGTACAAGTTGCTGACCCACTGACGGTGTGAACTCGCCAGGTAGTCGGCTTCGGCTCGAGTCGAGGCAGCGAAAACATTCGCGCCTGCGATGACATAAGGACTCTCCAGCACTGCTGACGGCCGGAACGTGGCGCGGTAATGCGTAATGGCTTCCATCAAAAATCGAGGTGCGAAATGTGAAGCGAATGCGTAGGGCAGCCCCAGTTTCGCGGCGAGATCAGCACTGTTCATGCTCGAACCCAATAGCCATAGTGGAACGTCATGTTTTCCAGGGATCGCGCGAACCGGCTGATTTCCGTCATCCGCTAGATAGTCCGTCAATTGCTGGATGTCTTGCGTGAAGTCTCGCTCGGAGGCATCGCCGCGTATGGCGCGGATAGCCGGTCCAGCGGATCCAGGTGCTCTGCCAATGCCTAAATCGATGCGGTCTGGAAACAAGGTGTCCAATGTCCCGAACTGCTCCGCCACCAACAGAGGAGAGTGGTTGGGTAGCATGATGCCGCCAGAGCCCACTCGCAGGGTGCTCGTTGCCGCAGCCAGATGCTGAATGAGCAGGGTTGTAGCCGAAGACGCGATCCCTGGCAGGTCATGGTGCTCGGCGATCCAGTAGCGCTTGTAGCCGTGGGCCTCCACGTGTCGCGCCAGAGAGACTGCGTCTTCTAGCGTGTGGGCGAAGGTTTTATCTTCGCCGATCATCATGAGGTCAAGTACAGATAGGGCTGTCATCACAGGCTCCATTTTTCAAATTAGGTTCGTGAGGCAGCGATGCGTTACTTCAATGGGAAGTCCGACCAGTGCGGATAACGTTCCAGCCGTCGATCGATATCGCGAAGCGTTGCCAGGCATCGCTGGAGTTTGAGGTAGATATCACCACCATAATCCCAGCCAAGTACGCCAATACTGCCCGTGTAACCGACGCGGTTCAGCGCTGCGATCAAAGCAAAATTGTCGAGCTCTCCGCGGTCGACCGGCTCCATGGTGGCCGCGCCACCCCAGCCGAGTTGCGAAAGTGCGCTGCCAGAGGTCACCACTTGCATGAGCCAGGGTTTCATCGCGGCGAGTCGCTGTTCAAGTTCGCCTTCCTGGCTGGCGTACCAGTGATAGCCATTGAACGAGGCCCCCAGGCGTGGGTGAGCAAAGAGCTCGCAAATCTGCACGACTTGCGTAGTGGTCTGGGTGACGTGATGAAGATGCGGATACAACGCAATGCGTAATCCGCGTCGTTCGGCAATGGGCAGCAGCGACTCGATAAACCGCAGGATGGCTTGGGTGCCATTGACTGAGGTCTGTATCGCCAGCTCGATCAGCTCCACACCCTCGACGGTTTCAACGATGCGCCGTATCAGGGCGTCGTTGCGCCCCTCGTGGAGCACCAGGTAAAGGCCCTCGATGTGCAGGCCATGGTTTTCCCGGACGCTGGGCAGCAGGCTGAGGTCAGTCAGTGGTGTGCCACCCCAGGCAGCGACAGTAATGCCGTCGTAGCCGATCTCGGACAACATTTCGCACTGCGTCTGAAAGGCGTATACGCCCATTGACGAGTAGAAGAAGGAATCGAGTGCATGGATGCGATGAGCCATGATTTATCTCCTGGCTCAGTGCGGCGAGTCGGTCAGGACAGCCCACTCAGGGTGGGCGGCCAACCGTTGTTCCATCGACCGGAACGCAGTGACCGAGCGTCGCAGGTTGCCGTAGACGTCGCCGCCCATGCTTTCCCAGCCGAGCACGCCAAATCGTCCGTCAAAGCCGCGCCGTTCCAGCGCGCCCAACAGCACGAAGTTATCCATCTCACCTTCATCGAGCGGTTCGATAGTTGCCAGGCCACCCCATCCGAGCGGGGAGCGCCGACTGCCGGCAATGTTCACCTGTTTCAGCCAAGGCCACGCCGCATCAAGGCGCTGCTCCAGGGCCTGCTCTTCGGTCGCGTACCAGTGATAACCGTTGAACACGATGTTGAGGCGCGGATGGTTGAACTCACGGCATAGGGCCACCGCCTCGGTGGTCGTCTGCATGCCGTAGCGGGCATGGGGGTACAGGCTGATCTCCAGGCCACGACGCTCGCAGATCGGCAGTAGGCGCTCGATCATTCGGCGGTCAAAGTTCGTGACTTCGTCGCCGGAGTGCAGGGCCAATTCGATTGTGGTGCAGCCCTCAATGGTCTCGAATATGTTGGTCACAAACGATTCCAGGCCCTTGCGATAGATCAGGTAGACCGCGCCCACGTCCAGGCCCCAGGTGGGTTTAACCTGGGCGATCGACTTCAGGTCTTTACTCCAGGCGGACATTGTCAGCCCCTGGTAGCCGAGTTCAGCGAGCATCTCGCACTGCGCTGCCAAGGGATAGGTCCCCAGGGTCGTCTGAAAAATGAAATCCATATGATGCAGAGGACGATTCATGAGTGGGCCTGCGCTGGCGATGGTCCGACGGGTAACGACGCACTTGGAAAGTGCGGCAAGAGGTATTCGCCCAGCTCGTCGATGACATCCGAGGCATGGCGTCGTTGAGGTTTGAAGTGCAGGGCCACGTGACCGACGCCCTGATCCTGTTGGCGTTTCCAATGTTCAATCAGCGTATTTCGCCCGGCACGCAGCACACGGCCCGCTTGGACGGGATGGTTTGGATCACGGTCCAGGTCAAACAGGGTGCCGTAGCCATAGGGCTTGTAGACGTTGGCGCTACAGGCGGCGCGCCAACGTTCGATGATTTGCGGAATGAGAGCGGGATTGGATATGTAGGAAAGAATGCCGTCCGTATTTTCTCCAATCCACTCCAGCGACTGGCCGGCCTGGCCAACGATAATGGTCGGCATGCGTGAGCCTACCGGTTTGGGAACTAGGTCGATCTCTCCATTCAACTGGCCATAAAACCGCGACGGGTGCACGGCCCAGTGTGTTTCCGTCGTGGCGCGAATGATTGCCAGCGCGTCACGGAACCGCTCGGCACGGTTGCCGAAGTCGAGTCCGAAGGCGGGGTATTCCACCGGTCGATCGCCCGTGGCCAGGCCCAGAATAAAACGTCCCCCAAGCAACTGATCGATGCTTGCGGCCTGCTTGGCAACGATCAACGGATCGCGCAAGGGCAGCACGATGCCGGCGGTGCCGATGGCAATCTGCTTGGTCACGGCCGCGAGGAAGCCGGCATAGACCAGCGGATCAAGGATTTGACCCACGTCACCGAAGTTCGGATCGTAAAAGGGCACGTCCCGTAGCCAGATGGCGGAAAAGCCAACTTCGTCAACTTTCTGAGCTAATTGCGCGTGATCCTGCAGGGTCGGGCCTGGACTATTGGGATAGCTTTCCAGCGGCGCGATAAAGCCGAAGGTCAAATGGCCGGGTTGGAAAACGCGCGCGTAGCCGGGGTGTTGTTTGAGCTCAGGCGCAAGTTCGTAGGTGGAAGGCATCGAAGTCATTCGAGGGCTCTCGTGTAGTCAGATGACGGTGACTTCGCAGTGCGATATAGCGGGGTGAAGTCACAATGGCGGTGACTATAGGTTGTATGATGTAAAAGAAAAACAGGATGAAGTTCCGAACATTTGCGAATAAAACGCTCAAATAGACAGGGGTGGTCATGGATCATTTTGGAGCGCTCAGCGCGTTCGTGCATGCCGCGCAAACGCGTAGCTTTACCGAGGCTGGGCGCAGAACCGGCGTGTCTTCATCGGCCATTGGTAAGGCGGTTGCGCGGCTGGAGGAAGAGCTTGGTGTAAGGCTGTTTCACCGATCCACGCGCGCCATAACCCTGACGTCCGAGGGCAGCCTTTTTCTGGAACGCTGCCATCGAATTTTCGCGGAGTACGAGGTTGCCAAACGAGAGCTCACCCAGGCTGCTGGCAAGCCCCAGGGGAAGTTGCGCCTCGGTTTGCCACAACTGGGCATGAGGTTGATGCCTCACTTGATTGCGTTTCAGCAGGCGTATCCCGAAGTGGAGTTGGAACTGGAGTTCAGTGATCGGTTGGTTAACGTGATCGAGGAGGGTTTTGATGCCGTGATGCGTATCGGTGAGGTTGAAGACTCGCGCCTGATGATGCGCAAGCTCAACGGCTACAGTCATCGTCTGGTCGCGTCTCCACACTATCTTTCAAGCCGGGGTGTTCCATCACGGCCATCGGAACTGTCCAGCCATTCATGCCTGCGTTACCGATACCCCACCAGCGGTAAACTCGACCCTTGGCCTCTGGTGTCAAAAAAGGGACAGGACAGTGTTGAACTGGGACAGTCGGCTACCGCCAACGCGATTGAACCGTTGTTGGCAATGGCTGAGGCGGGACAAGGTATAGCGTGCCTCCCTGACTTTTTTGTCGAGGACGCCATTGCAGACGGACGATTGGTGCCTGTATTGGATCGCTACGTTCGCGACCACCGTACCTTCAGCATTCTCTGGCCATCGAGTCGTCATCCGTTACCCAAGATAAAGGCCTTTGTAAGCTTTATGACATCGCGTCTGACGTGAGGCGGTACGGTTGACCCGAGCGCAAACTGCCGATGCTCCGGAGAATTCCGCAGCGTCGGCAGGTTTTGAATCCGCAGTGACTTACGCTTTGTTGGAGGCCTTTGCCGCAAAGACGCCGTCGCCCAGCAAGGCTACTACCAGTGCGGTGACGCTCAGGTAAATCGGGTATTCCCAGCCGCCATTGGCGTTGATGAAGCTCCAGCCATTGCCGAAGTGGACGGTCGCGGCCACGAACAGCTGAACCACTGCCAGAGCGGCTACCCAGCGCGAATAAACTCCCAGCACCAGCATCAAACCGCCGATCACTTCAAAGGCCATGACCGGGTAGGCCAGGAAGCCCGGGAAGCCGATGGACTCAAAGAAGCCCGCAGTGCCTGCCGGGGTGAAGACAAAGACTTTGGTCAGGCCGTGGGCAATGAACATAATGCCCAGTGCCAGGCGCATAACGAAGGCAGCGTATGGTGCGGTACGTGTGTCGATCATGGTGCAGTTCCTTTTTGTTTACTTGGAAAGTGACAGCGTGTTGGTCAGCCATTGCGAGAAGTCTGCCAGTTCTTCAGCGACGATCTCGTGGGCCATGTCGTAGAAATGCGTTTCGTGGGCGACGCCGATTCGACTCAGCCATTCGTCCGCTTCTTTCGCCCAAGCCACTGGTAGTACGTTGTCCTGGTGGCCATGGGCGATGAAAGCGTTGATGGACTGGAGTCGATCGGCCGAAGCAATCCGAGGATCAAGTTCGCGCAGCATCCGGCCGCTCAATATTGCAAATCCGGCAACCAGCTCGGGCTCAGTGACCCCGAGGCTCGCGCTCATGATGCCGCCCTGGCTGAAGCCGGCGATGACGGTCGGCAACTTGGGCAGCGCTTCGATGAAGTGGTGCAACAGTTGCCGGCTGGACTCTGCCTGTTCTTGATTGAACGAAGGGCCGTTGCTGGTGAAGTTCACCTGGTACCAAGCGAAACCTTGTGGGCCAACCTGCAGCGGGCCGCGGAGCAGAATGACTTCCAGTTCCTCGGGCAGGGACGCGGCCAATGACGCGAGATTCGCTTCATTTGAACCGACGCCATGCAGCAGAAGCAGCCGGCCCTTAGGCGCCGATGTACTGCAACCCTTGCGGAAAAACAGGCCCGTTTGCGGCTCGCGAGCGGCTTCGGAAAAAGAGGTGTCACGCATGATCTGTAACGCCTTGGCTAGGTTGAATTGAGTCGAATCCAACAGGGTTGTTTGAGGAAAATAGATAGCTGTCCATCGCCAGTACCCCGTAGCTCACGCCGCCCTCCAGAACTCGAGTCTCGTAGTGTTCGCCGGCCGCACCGAGGGCGATGAGCAGCGGTAAAAAATGCTCATCCGTCGGATGGGCACGTTCGGCTGAAGGTGCGTGTTGCTTATAGTCCAGCAGGAAATCGGTGTTGCCCGCCTGCAGGGTTTGGGCTGTCCAGGCTGCAAACGCTTTCACGTAGTCGGCGCCATGGGTGGCCGCCCCCCGAAACTCATACAAGTTATGGGTCAGGCTTCCGGAAGCCACGATCAGCACATTCATATCCCGCAGTGGCTTGAGGGCTTGGCCCAGTTTCCAGGCGTGGTGGGTATCGAGGCCGGCAGGCATCGATACCTGAACGACGGGTATGTCTGCCTCAGGGGCCAGATACAGCAGTGGCACCCAGGCGCCGTGGTCCAGTCCTCGACGGTCGTCAAGCCGGGACTTCCATCCCGCATTCTGCAGCAGATCCACGATATGGGCGGCTAGGGCCGGAGCGCCCGGTGCGGGGTAGCGCAACTGGTACAAGGCGTCGGGAAATCCACCGAAGTCGTGAATGGTTTCAGGGGCGGTGCTCGCCGTAACGCTGACTTCGCCACGAGTCATCCAGTGTGGTGAAAGGATGACGATGGCATCAGGTCGCGGCAGTTCGCGACCGAGCTCAGCCAGCCGCTGACCAGCCAGACCGGGCTCGATGGCAAACATTGGAGCACCATGAGACACAAACAACAGGGGGAACGAAGTGTTCATGGTGAAGTGCTCCGAAGTGATTACTTGTTAAGCCAGACCGGTGCGATGGCGGTGCCCAGGCCGGCGCCGTAGCCGAGATAGATATTCAGGCCTGCCAATGGCTCCAGGTAACGGGCGTTGATCAGTCCACCAGCGTCCACTGTCTTCCAGCCCAGGCTGTGTGCCAGGGCAATCGCGGTCTGCTTGGCGCGCTCACTGTCACTGGCGACGAACACACTGCCACGCTGGTTTTCCGAGAATGTCGGGCCGTCGGCAAGCACTTGAGCGAACAGGGTGTTGAACGCTTTAACGACATGGGCCTGAGGCACCGCTTTGGCAATTTCTTCGCCAGCGCTTGTCACGTGACCGATGGTCAGCGACATGTAGTCGGCGCTTAGTGGGTTGGTGATGTCGATAACCACCTTGCCCGTCAGGTCGCCCAGGCTTTGCAAGGCTTTGGCGGCGTCTTCGTAGGCGGTTGCAACAACAACGACGTCGCTATCACCCAGTGCCTCTGCCGCCGAATAGGCGCTGACATTGTCAAACTGAGCGGCGAGGGCTTTGGCCTTGTCGATGTCGCGGCCCGTGACACGAACGATATGGCCGGCGCTGGACAGCTGTTTTGTGAACGCCGAACCCATGTTGCCGGTACCCAAAACTGTAATTTTCATAGCGACCTCATTTGTCTTGATGTGCGTTTCGATGGGCTCAGTTTATAGGTTGTGAAAACGAGATAAATAAGGCTGAATATGATTAACCGTTCCACCTAGTGAGACAATGATGGACAGAGCATTGGAGATGCAGGTCTTCTGCACCGTCGTCGATAAAGGCAGTTTTGTAGGCGCGGCCAAACCGTTGGAGATGTCCAAGGCGGCCATCTCGCGCTATGTGAGCAGCCTGGAAGAACGGCTCGGTGCGCGGCTTTTGCATCGCACGACCCGCCGGCTTTCATTGACGGAGGAGGGGCGCCAGTTCTACCACCAGGCGCGGGAGGTGCTGGCGCTGATGGATCAGGCCGAGGAGGCGGTTTCGTCCACCGCGCCGGAACCCAGTGGCGTGTTGCGGGTGAATGCACCGGTCAGTTTCGGAGTGCTGCACTTGGCGCCGCTATGGGGCGACTTCATGAAGGCCTACCCCAATATCGAGTTGGACATCAGCTTGAACGACCGACTGGTTGACCTGGTGGAGGAGGGATTCGATGCGGCTGTTCGCATTGCCCGCATGGAAAACTCTTCGCTGGTCGGGCGTCGTCTGGCGGGCACGCGGATGTGCTTGTGCGCTTCACCCGAATACCTGGCAAGTCACCCAGAGGTGCGCACTTTGTCTGATCTGACAGAACACGGCGTGATTGCCTATACCAACTTCGCCAGCGGCAATGAATGGCAGTTCCAAGGCCCTGACGGCAGCGAAAGTGTGCGCACCCGTTCCATTGTTCGCTGCAACAATGGCGATACCTGCCGCAGTATTGCCTTGGCGGGAGGTGGTATTGCCTTGCAGCCCAGCTTTATGGTGGCCGAGGATTTGCGGGCGGGGGACCTGGTGGAGATTCTGCCTGAGCACCAGTCGGTCGAACTGGGCATCTACGTGGTCTACCCCACGCGCAAGCATCTGGCGACCAAGGTTCGGGTGCTGATCAATTTTCTGGCCGAGCGATTTGCCCACCCTCGATGGGAGCAATAGCGGGCATTTCGCCGGGCATCGTCTGACTCAGCAGTTATCCAGGAAGCCCCGCAGGTCGCTGGCAAACTTTTCCGGGTTCTTCAATGCCAGGAAGTGGTCGCCCTGTTCGGCCTTGGTGTACACATGCAGTACGGAGCCTGCGACCACCGAATTCATCCAGCGTTGGCTGTCCAGCCAGTCGCTGTATTCGCCGGTGAAAATGGCGGTTGGCACATCAATCTTCGTTTGGATGACATCCCGCCAATCATTAGTGACGTGATCGAACAGCACGCGTTCCAGGAACGCCATGTCATCCTTAGCGACGCGCTGTGCCAAGCTGATGACGTTGTGAAAGTAGGGCGAGTCCAGGGCCATGGCGCGTTCCAGAACTCGAGTCCCGCTGATCAGTTGGTTGGTGGGCGACCCAGTGGCATAGGACGCAATCATGCGCTCTGGAGAGGTGGTGAACGCCCCGGCTTGCAGTCGCTCCTGCTCCGTCCAGTCTGCGTGACAATACACCGATGGCGCCTGGTCGATGATGCTCAGCGAGCGTATGCCTTGTGTACCGAACAGGTCGATGCAGGCCCAGAGGATCGACGCGCCCATCGACCAGCCACAGTAATCGGCTTGGGAGACACCCAGGTGATCGGCAAACTCTTTCACGTCCATGGCATAACGGGAAATCCGATTGCCAAAGGCAACCTTCTCGGACAGACCCTGGTTCCTCGCATCCAGCACGTACACACGATAATGCTTGCTGAGGATGTGCATGAGGTGAAAGTACAGCGCACCGTTAGCTGACCACCCCGGGATGAAAATCAGCGGCTTGCCTTCACCGGCCTCCCAATAGGCGAGATTGACCTGGTCGCTGGTGATAAAGCTGTTGAGTTTCAGGCCTTCAAAGTCAGAAACCCGAACCGGTTGGCCGGGAATTTCATGGGGGAAGTGAAAGTCTTCGCCGAGCAGCGAGAGAAGCGATTGATAGTTCAGTGGGTATTTCAAAGTGCAATCCCATTCAGTTGAAGAAATGGCGCAGTTGATTCAGGGCGTGAGAAGGCGGGGTCTCATCCATACCGCCATTTATTGACGCCGAGGGGAGGCTGCGTACAGGTTTACGGCGATGCACACTGCCAAGACCAGCGCTGAAAACAGCATCGCGGTGGATAGTCCAGCGGAAAAAGCGGCCTTATCCGAATGGGCGATCATCGTGCCGAAGACCGCAACACCGATCACGCCGCCCAGTTGCCTGGCGGAGGCCATCAGGCCGGAGGCGATGCCCGCGTCATGCTGTGTGACCGAGGACAGCATCGAGTTGGTAATGAACGGTACTGACATGGCGCTGCCAATTCCCACCAGCATCAACGCACCATTGAGCAACCAGAGCGAGCTATTGGAAGTGGTTTGCGAAAGCGCGATGAATCCGACGATCTGAACCGTGAAACCCGTCGTGATAATACGAGTGGCACTGAACCGCCTGGCGAACCTTGACGAGAGCATCGTAGAAAGTGTCAGCACCGCCGTCAGCGGGATAAACGACAACCCTGTTTTAAATGCGTCGTAGTGCAGGAAGGTTTGAAAGTAAATACTGAAAACGAAGACCGTTCCATAAAACGTCAGATTGATCGCAGCGCCTGCGAGCGCCATGCTCCCCAGCACTTTGTTTTTCGCCAGGTGAGCGGGCAGCATCGGATGCGTTACCCGACGCTCGATCAGAACAAATGCCGCCGCGCTAATCGCGGCAATTGCAATCGCGGTGAGTGTTTCGCTTACCCAACCTATGGCACTGGATTCGGTCAAGCCATAGGTCAGTGACGCCAGGAAAATCGCAATACTGATTTGCCCTGGAATATCGACGTGCTTATCAACCCGAGGGGAGGCGGGGGCGTAACGCAAGATCAGCCCGACAGCCAGCAGGCCGATCGGAATATTCAGCAGAAATACGCTTCGCCAGCCGAAGTACTCGATCATCAGGCCGCCGATCACGGGTCCGGCTGCCAACGCGATACCCCCACAGGCGCCCCAGAGCGCAACAGCGGCACGACGTGCATCGGGGTCATGAAATGACACGCGAATCAGGGTAAGTGATGTCGGTATCAGGAAGGCTGCGCCGATGCCCTGCACGACCCGCATCGTGATCAGCATGGTCATGCTGTCGGCGAGGCCACAACCGATCGAGGCGAGGGTAAAGATAGCGAAACCCGCTGCAAACACGGATTTTGCTCCCCATTTGTCACCCCATGCGCCTCCCAGGATGAGCAAGGCAGAAAAAGGCAGCGCGTAACTGTTAATGACCCACTGCAGGCCGGTGAGGTCGGTGCCGAACGCATTTTTGAGAGCGCCAAGGCCAACGTTTACGACGCTGACGTCAAGTTGAACGACAAGAAACCCCAAACAGGCAGCGGTCAGAATCGCGCGTAACGAAGAAGGTGATTTGGATTCAGCGATCAATGGTTCACAGCCCCAGGCATGTGGTAGTTGCGAGTCGATCAGCAACAGCCAGCGAAGCCAGGTTGTACCTGGCTATCGCCGGCAGCACTGCTTACACGAACTGCAGAACGTCGTTGACAGCTTTACGGGGCTTTTGCGGCCAGTTAGCCGAGCCAGGGTAGCCAACGGTGATCAACATCACCGGAATCTCCGTAGCGGAAAGACCGAATGCTTGTGCCACTGCCGACTGGTCGAACCCGATCATGGGTGTCGAAACAAGGCCTTGTCCTTTGGCGGCCAGCATCAGGGTCATGGCCGCCAGCGAGCCTGAGCGGATCGCTTCGTCGCGTTGTAACTGCGGGTTGTCCTGGTACATGCCTTGAGCGGCGCCAACCCACATGTCGTAGATCGCCTGATCAATGATCCCTGCATCCAGCGTCGGCTTCAGGGCTGATGGCAGGGTTTCATGGGGATTGAGGGTGCCACAGACAATAAAGGTCACGGCTGAATCCATGACCTTTTGTTGACCGAAGGCCAATGGCAGCAATCGCGCCTTTGCTTCGGTGCTGCGTACCGCCAGGAACCTCCAGTTTTGAAGGTTGAAGGCAGAGGGAGCGTGCGTTGCCAGTTCGATCAGCTCGGCGATCTGTTGATCCGTCAACTGACGTTCAGTGTCGTAGCTGTTGGCGGAAATTCGGGACTTAATTACTTCAGCAATAACAGACATGGTGATCTCTGTGCGGGAAAGGGGATGCGTGCAGTCCCGGTTGTTACCGTCGAGCCTGCGCCGTCATAGAACTTAGCGGCTGAAGCCGTCGAAAGGGGTCATATACACCGCCCCGAACGGGTCAAGACGTTTGCGGATTTCTGCATCCGGTGTGCCGTAGACCACCAGACTGGTAACGGTGCACAGTTCGAGGAAACGCTTGCCGAACGGTGCGAAGGTGGTGTCTACGTGACTGACAACGGCATCGGCGTTATAGCGTTCAAGGATGTGAACGGTGTTGTTGTCTTCGTTGGCGCTGTATTCGTAAACCAGCGTGCCAGGCTCGGCGCGGGTGGCTGCCACGATGTTCGCGATCAGCGCCTTGAACTCTGGAAACTCTTCGGGTTTTACAGCGAGGGAGAACAGGCAGGAGACATGTGGGTGCATGGATAGCTCTTCCGTCAGAGGCTTCATAAGAAGCCTGTTGAGAATGCATCGCTGGTCAAGCCGATGTATTCGGTGCTGATGGGGGGTCAGGATTTCTCGGGCGCGTCCCCGAATAGTTTGCCGGCGCCAGCCCAATCCGAAGGCGCAACGTCTTCAAAAATGACGTAGATATAGTTGGCATCTGTACCAGTGTGTTTAACGATGCTTTCGGTGATCTCTGCGGCAACAGCGGCTTTTTGTGCGTGTTCTTTACCTTCGAACCAGCTCACACGTACGACGGGCATGATGGTGTCCTCTTGGGGCATTGATCTGGAGAGAGGTGCGTGATGTGCACCGTTGTCTTTCTAGAACCCATCCTACTGTTGAGTGTGCTGGCGATAAACGGCCTCAAGCTATAATCTGGGTAGACTAAAACTCTACAATCGGCGAGCAGGCATGGTTCCTATCGATTCGTTTCAGGGCGTCATCACGTTCGTCGTGGCCGCGCGCTCGACCAGCTTCACTCAGGCTGCCGAGCGCCTGGGGCTGTCAAAATCCGCCGTGGGCAAAGCCATTGCGCGTCTGGAAGAGCGCTTGGGTACGCAGCTGTTTCATCGCACCACTCGCCGGATTTCCCTGACCGCGGATGGTGAGGCTTATTTCGTGGCGTGCTCTACCGCCCTTGAGGAAATTGGTGCTGCAGAGAGCGGGTTGGGGCCCGGCGGTGGTGAACCTTCCGGGCGTCTGCGAGTGGACATTCCTGTGGCATTCGGTCGTCGTGTTGTCGCCCCGTTGCTGTTTGAGATCGCCAACAAGTACCCGGCTTTGCAACTGAACTTGACGTTTTCCGACCACCTGGTTGATCCCTTTGAGGAGGGGATCGATTTGTTGGTCCGCTTTGGAGAGCTGCAGGACACTAGCGGTCTGGTGGCGCGGCGGCTGACCCGGCAGCGCTGGGCCATTTGTGCCGCTCCCGACTACCTGAAGCGCTATGGTGTTCCGCAGACCCTTGAAGATCTGAGCCATCACCGTTGCATTGTCGGGCATCGACGCGGCCAGCCGTTGTCGTGGCGGGTCATGCAAGCGGGGCAGACCGTACGCTACGCGCCACCCTCGACCCATCAGATTGGTGACGGGGAAGCCATGATTCTCGCGGCAGTCGCCGGCACGGGGTTGTGCCAGATGCCGCGCAGCCTTTTCCAGGAGGATATCGAAGCGGGCCGGCTGGTGGAGGTTCTGCAAGTGTATGAACCAGAAGCTGTCGATGTGCATGCCGTCTGGCCAAAGGTGTCCCATCTGCGGCCGAAGGTCAGGTATGTGGTCGATGAGCTGGTCAAACTATGTGAGCACTGGCGGTGATGCAGGCTGCCGCCAGGTGAGTTCCATCGCTGGATGACTACCGCCGCTCCATCAGCCTTCATCGCTCAATCGCTGAACAGATCAAACATCAGTTGCCGGAACCATTTGTTGGCCGGGTCCCGATTGTATTTACCGTGCCAGAACAAGTTGATGGCGATCTCGGGCAACGGTAAAGGCAACGGCAGGCTCGTCAGTCCGAAGGGGCCGGCGCAGCTGTTGGCGAAACGCTCAGGTACCGTGGCGATCAGGTCTGTGTTCTGCAGGATATGACCGACCGCGACAAAGTGTGGAACCTCCAGTCGAATGTCTCGTTGTAGACCGGCCCGCTGCATATGCGTATCGATCTCTCCATGCCCCGTGCTGGCGGCGATGATCCTGACATGCCCGAACTCGCAAAAGCGCTCCCGTGTCATGGGCTGTTCAGTGAGCGGGTGGTCCTTTCGGCATAAACAGACGTAGCGATGGTGGAACAGGCGCCTCTGGTAGAAGCCCGCTTGCAGATCCGGCAGCAATCCCACGGCCAGATCCACCTCACCATTGGCCATTTTCTCGGAAAGTTCGGTATTGCTGCGCAATGTGGTGACCGATATTCCGGGGGCCTGTTTGAGCAAGGCGTCGATCAACCGTGGCACAAAATAAATCTCCCCGATGTCGGTCATCGCCACGACAAAGCGCTTCTGGCTGGTCGATGGATCGAACTCGTCATGGCGATTGATCGCGCCGTGCAGCAGGTTGATTGCCTGGGAGACTGGCTCGGCCAGTTGCGCGGCATAGGGCGTCGGCTGCATCCCCTGATGGGTGCGCACAAACAATTCGTCATTGAACGTGTTCCGTAAACGCTTGAGCGCATTGCTGACGGCGGGTTGGGTCAGCCCAAGGCTCTCGGCCGCAGCTGAAACACTTCGATCCACCAGCAATTGGTGAAAGATCACCAGCAGGTTCAGATCCAGTTCACGCAGGTTCATCGCAAATTTTCTCGGCCTTGAGGCGGCTCTTGAAAGTGAATTAGTATTCAGGTTGGTGATAGTTTGTATGGGGTTGAGGGCATTTATCAATGGTTTGTGAATAGTCATGATCGGGCTATTCCAAAAACAACACATAAGGTTTCCCCCATGAGTAGCCCTCACTCTGTCTTGCAAGTGGGCATCGTCGGCGGCGGTATCGCTGGCGTCGCCTTGGCACTGGATCTTTGCCGTCATCAGCATCTGGATGTGAAATTATTTGAAGCTGCTCCCGCCTTCGGCGAGGTCGGCGCAGGTGTGTCCTTTGGTGCGAACGCCGTCCGCACCATCGAAGGGCTGGGTATCGGCAAACCCTACGAACTCATCGCTGACCGCACCCCGCAACCGTGGCAAGACATCTGGTTTGAATGGCGTCGAGGCGTCGATGCCGGTTATCTCGGTGCCAGCGTTGCCCAAGGCGTCGGTCAGTCCTCCGTTCACCGCGCAGATTTCCTCGACGCCTTGGCAACGCAATTGCCAGAAGGCATCGCCTGCTTCGACAAACGTGCGGTTGGCGTCCATGAGACGGGGGACAGGGTCAGCGTGCAGTTCACTGATGGCACGGACTATCAGTGCGACCTTCTGATCGCCGCAGACGGTATCAAATCCTCTATTCGCGACTATGTGCTTCAGGGGCTGGGCCAGCCTTTGGTCGCGCCCCGATTCAGCGGAACCTGCGCCTATCGCGGAATGATCGACAGCGAGCAACTGCGCGCCGCCTATCGCACTGCCGGTGTTGATGAGCACCTGATCAACGTCCCGCAAATGTACCTGGGACTCGACGCCCACATCCTCACTTTTCCGGTCAAGCAGGGCCGATTGATCAACGTGGTTGCATTCGTTTCTGATCGCACCGACCCCAATCCGGTATGGCCGCAAGACACACCTTGGGTCAAAAGCACGAGCCAGGCGCAGATGCTGGAAGCGTTCTCCGAGTGGGGGGATGCCGTTCGCGTGCTGCTCGAGTGCATTCCCGAACCTACCCTCTGGGCACTTCACGAATTGGAGGAGCTTGCAGGCTATACCCATGGCCGCGTAGGGCTGATCGGTGACGCTGCCCACGCCATGCTCCCCCACCAAGGGGCCGGGGCGGGGCAGGGGCTGGAGGATGCCTGGCTGCTCGCGCGACTGCTGGGAGACTCTCGGGTGCTTCAAAGTGATGCCCAAAGCGTGCTTGAGGTGTACGACGCTATCCGCAGACCTCGCGCCTGCCGTGTTCAGCGAACGTCCTGGGAAGCCGGCGAACTCTACGAGTTTCGAGACCGTCAGGTCTTAGACCAAGAACCCCTTCTGTCGACAACCCTGGCCAGTCGTTTCGACTGGCTGTGGAACCACGACATGCAATCGGACCTGGCAGAGGCTCGCACCCGACTCGGGTGGGTAGAGGCCATTTGATTGCGTTCCTGCAATGCGCCAGTTCCCAGCGGCTGGCGCGCTACACCCACAATAAAAATAGGTGAAACCTCTATGGCTGTCAGCATTTCCCATACCCCCCCAATGCTTGAGTTTTTCCAGGACGCAGCAGGGCTGAAGAACGCGGCGGGTAACCCGCGCAATAAACAAATCGTGTTACGTATTCTGCAAGAGACCGCCAGGCTCATTGAAGAACTGGAGATCAGTGATGGTGAGTTCTGGGCCGGTGTCGAATACATCAACCGCCTCGGCAAAAGCAACGAGGCCGGGCTGCTGGCGGCAGGCCTGGGCGTTGAGCACTTTCTCGATCTGCTCAATGATGCCAAGGAAGCCGACGCAGGGCGTACCGGAGGCACACCGCGGACGATTGAAGGGCCTTTGTATGTAGCCGGTGCGCCCCTCAGCCAGGGTTACGCCCGGATGGATGATGGCGCCGAAGACGAGGTCGCCACTGCATTTTTTGTGGAAGGACAGATCCTCAATCTGCAAGGCCAGCCGATTGCGGGGGCCCTGGTGGACCTGTGGCAAGCGGACAGCAAGGGCAACTACTCCCACTTCGATAAAAGCCAATCCGAATTCAATCTGCGCCGACGCATCGTGACCGACGCCGACGGTCGTTACCGGGTCAGGAGCATCGTCCCCTCGGGCTACGGCTGTGATCCCCAGGGTCCGACCCAGGAGTGCCTCAATCACCTGGGCCGACATGGCCAGCGCCCGGCGCATATCCACTTCTTCGTGTCCGCTCCGGGGTACGAACATTTGACCACCCAGATCAACCTGTCCAACGACAAGTACCTCTGGGATGACTTCGCCTACGCCACCCGAGATGGATTGATCGGCGAGGTGCAGTTCATCGATGACCAGGCTTTGGCCGCTGCCCATCACGTGCCCGGACGTTTTGCGCAAATGACCTTTGATTTCCAGCTGCGTCCGGCAGCCAACCCTGAAGCGCAACAGCGCAGCAATCGCCCGCGTGCCTTGCAAACCGCGTAAGTCGAAGCAGCATCCCCCGAAACTATTCAAGAGGATAAAGACATGTCCCAAAGCACCCTTACCCCTATCGAAGTCAACGTTGCCGTATTGCGTGAAGCCGGTGGCAGGCTCCAGCTCGAGCGTGCAGAGCTGGCGGTTCCGCGCGCTGATGAGGTCCGTGTGCGTATCGTCGCGACGGGTGTTTGCCACACCGACATGGTCGTGCGTGACCAGCTTTTCCCCACGCCGTTGCCCATCGTCCTGGGTCACGAAGGTGCGGGGGTGGTCGAGTCGGTGGGCGCTGCAGTCACCACCATCGTGCCTGGCGATCACGTGGTCATGACCTACATGTCCTGCGGCTTGTGTCTGCCCTGCGAAACCGGGCACCCCGCGCATTGCTCCCATATGCACCCGCTGAACTTCGGCGGTGGGCGCCTCGATGGCAGCACGTCTACCTGCAGCTGCGACACCGCGGCTCCGATACATGACCACTTCTTCGGCCAGTCGTCTTTTTCGACTTATGTAATTGCCAGTGAACGCAGTGTGGTGAAAGTGTCGAAAAAGGCACCACTCGAGTTGCTCGGCCCGCTGGGGTGCGGCATTCAGACGGGCGCGGGTTCGGTACTTAAGGCTTTGCAAGTGGAGGCGGGAGCCAGTTTCGCGGCCTTCGGTGCAGGCGCAGTAGGCCTGGCGGCGGTGATGGCGGCCAAGGTGGCCGGCGCCACCACCATTATCGCTGTCGACGTTACGCCGAGCCGCCTGAGCCTGGCGCTTGAAGTGGGCGCCACCCACGTGATCAACAGCCGTGAAGAGGACCCTGTCCAGCGCATCCGTGAGATCACCGGCGGTGGCGTGAACTACAGCCTGGAATGCTCCGGGCGCGCGGAAGTGTTGCGTCAGGCCATCGACGCGCTCACGACGCTGGGGACCTGCGGGATTGTCGGGGCAACCAAGATGGGCACGGAGGTGGCGTTCAACATCAACGACGTGATGATCCCCGGCAAGCGAATCATGGGCATTGTCCAGGGCGATGTGGTGGCCAACGCCTTCATTCCCACCCTGGTCGATCTGTACCTGCAAGGTCGCTTCCCGTTCGACAAGTTGTGCCGGTTCTACACGTTTGACCAGGTCAATGAAGCGATGGCCGACAGCGAAAGTGGTATCACGATCAAACCGATTCTTCGCATGCCGGCCGCGGCCGACCTGGCGTGATTGTTCAGGCTCATTAAAGGAACCCAAGATGAATGTTCAACTCGTAATCGACAATATCCCGCAAGATGCCTCGGACGGTAAGACCTACCAGCGTGTCGACCCTGTCAGCGGCAAGGTCGTCACCACCGGCGCCGCCTGCAGCGTCGAAGACGCCCTGCGTGTTGCGGCCTCTTCGCAGCAGGCGTTCAAAACATGGTCGAAGGTCGGTCCTACCGAGCGCCGTCGTCTGCTGCTGGCGGCAGCCGATGCCCTGGAAAACAAGATGGAGCTTTTCTGCAGTGTCATGGCTGAAGAGATCGGTGCTTCGCAGCTGTGGTCGCAGTTCAATGTGGGGGCTTCCGCCAACCTGCTCCGTGAAGCCGCTGCGCTCACGACGCAAATCAAGGGTGAAACCCTTGCCACCGACAAACCCGGCACTTTATCGGTAACCCTACGCCAGCCCGCCGGTACGGTATTGAGCATCGCGCCGTGGAACGGCCCGGTCATCCTCGGCACCCGATCCATCGCCTACCCATTGGCGTGTGGCAACACCGTTATTTTCAAAGGTTCGGAGAACAGCCCGCGCACCCATGAGCTGCTGGCGCAGGCCTTCTATGAAGCGGGCTTTCCGCCCGGCGTGTTGAACTTCATCATCTCTGCGCCCGAAGATGCCGGCGCCTTGACGGAAGTGCTGATTGCCCACGATACGGTTCGCCGAGTGAATTTCACCGGTTCGACCAAAGTCGGCCGGATGATTGCCCAGACCAGTGCGAAACACCTCAAGCGCTGCCTGTTGGAACTGGGCGGCAAGGCGCCGTTTATCGTGCTCGATGACGCCGACCTGGATGGCGCAGTCAATGCCGCAGTGTTTGGCGCCTTTCTGTACCAGGGGCAAATTTGCATGTCGACCGAACGGTTTGTCGTCGACGAAGCCGTGGCGGACGAGTTCGTTGCAAAGTTTGCGCAGCGTATCCGCGGTCTTGAGCAGGGTAGTCCGGTGACCAACCCGGCCAGCATTGTGGGCCCGATGATTTCCCAGGGCTCGGTGCAGCGCATCAACCAGTTGCTCGACGATGCCATCGGCAAGGGCGCGACTATTGTTGCCGGCGGGCTGGCGGAGCAGGCGCAAATGGCGCCGACGCTGGTGGACCGTGTGTCCTCGGCAATGGAGATCTACGATGAGGAAACTTTCGGCCCGGTAACCACGGTGGTGCGTGTCAAAGGTGCCGAGCAGGCGCTGGAAGTCGCTAACGACACAGCGTTCGGCCTCTCATCGGCGATTTTCAGTCGCAATGTCAGCCTTGCCCTGGACCTGGCCAGCCGGCTGGATGCCGGTTGCGTGCATATCAACGGTGCAACGGTGCAAAACGAGCCTCAGGCACCCTACGGCGGCATGAAGAACAGTGGCTATGGCCGGTTCGACGGCAGTGCCGTTATCGAAGAGTTCACCGAAGTGAAGTGGGTCACGGTCGAGCCCTCCGACCAACCTTATCCATTCTGACGTCAGGCCACGGTGACCGGCTCTTAGGAGTCGGTTACCGACACTCTTCACTTCACGACGACACCTTGTGTTGCGGTAAGCGGTGCCTGTGTGTCTTCAACAAATCCATGGTTGCGACAATGAATAATAAAAATACCTATGCAGCTGTAAGCCTCCTTAGAAATGTTCCTTGTGCGATGGCTGGATCCGCGTTGGCAATTTTTTTTCCCGCGGTGCAAGCCACCGAAGGAGGAGGGTCGTCGTACCCAATGGGGGCGGAAAACTACATGACCGGCGCCATGCCGCCGCCTGGTTTTTATGGGCAAATTTTTGCTGAAAGTTATCGCGCTGATCGTCTTCTCGATAATCGAGGGCAGCGGGCGGTTGACGACTTTCATTTGAGTGCAGATGTGATTGCGCCAAGGCTGATTTGGGTCACGGAGCAAAAAATTCTCGACGGGGCGCTGGCATTTCACGTCAACGTTCCATTGGTTGATCTAAGGGTGGAGGTCAACGGCCAGCATCAAAACAAAACGGGGCTTGGGGACATCATCTTTGGTCCGGCTCTGGGGTATCACTACAGCGAAAAATTTCACGCGATTTATGCAGTTGACGTCTTCGCCCCAACCGGGCGTTACGATCGCGGTGACCTGGCCAATATTGGCCGCAACTACTGGGCGTTTGAACCCATCGCGGCGTTTTCGTATGTTGATCCTGCGGGGGTGAACGCCGACATCAAGATGATGTATGACTTCAATCTGCGCAATGCCGCTACTGACTATCGCTCTGGCCAGGAGTTGCATGCCGACTACTCCCTGGGTTGGGGCTTCGGCAATGGCTGGGTGGTTGGGGTAGGCGGTTACGTCTACCGCCAGACCACCTACGATCATCAAGACGGTGACCGCGTTGAGGACAACAAGGGGCGCGCGTTTGCCATCGGCCCTTCGATCAAGTACGCCAGTTCTGCTGGCTGGTTCGTGACCGCAAAGTGGCAGAAGGAGAGCGAGGTGCGCAATCGTCCGGAAGGGGAGGCTTACTGGCTCAAACTGACCGTTCCCCTTTAGCGATGGTTCGCGCATCGGCCCCATTGCCGTTGGCTAAACAGTAGAGATTTTTTCTACACAGCGGCGATTTTCGCGGCGTTTATCCCTGCTGGAAAGCCCTATAGGATCGCGTTGCGCGCGCCTCTGGCGAAACGCATCAGGTACTTTGAAAGCAGGGATAAATCGATGACGGTATCAAAAACCGACGGCTACACCGGCACTGCCAAGTGGTTGCACTGGGGCATGGCCCTGATATGGCTCGGCAGTTGGGGTGTGGGCATTCTGGCCACCCATTGGCGTGACGAACTCAATCCACATCATGAGCTGACCTTTCTGCATAAGGCTACGGCCAGCACTTTGCTTTTTCTGGTTGTGGTGCGAGTCTTCTGGCGTTTGTTAAAGCGCCCGCCAGCCTTTCCGGTGAGCATGAACCCACTGATGAGGCGTGGTGCAGCGTTGGGACATATTCTTCTGTATGCGCTTGCACTGATGGCTTTACCACTGTCGGGCTGGTACTGGAGTTCGGTGGCCGACAAACCCATTCTCGTCGCCGGCCTGTTCATATTGCCGCCATTGGTTGCGCCCAATCCCGATCTCTATGATTTAGCCAAACTCGTCCATACCTGGATCGCGTGGTTTTGCGGCGCGCTTGTCGGCGGGCATGCGCTGGTGGCTCTCAAGCACCATTTTGTCGATAAGGACGACATTCTGAATGGAATGCTGCCCAAGTCGAGGGGCTGAGCGTCAAGGCGTTCGCACCGCAGACCTCACTTGAAGGTCTTCTGCATCATGGAAACGACCAGTGCAATACTGGCGACTATGATGACAGCCCAGAAGTACTCCATGCTTGCGACCAGGGTTGATTGTTGGTGCAGGGATTGGGCAAGTGTCGATACCGAAATCTGACTGGCTGGGCCCGCACCTACGGCAGGTGTGAGTGCCTGAGCCAGCAGTTGAGTCTGTTCCAGATAGAGCGGATCGCCTGAACTGAAATGCCCGTTGAGATTGTTGTATTGCAGAGTGGTGCGCCATTGCAGGAACAAGGTGGCAACGGTTGTGCCAAGTGCCATGGCAATCTGCGCCAGCATACTTTTGATCTGATAGGCGTGGGCGAACAGCGTTTCATGGTGTGTCACATCGCGAAAAGTCTGCATGGCCGCTGTGGCGAGTACAAGCATCACGAAACAGCCGTTAAGCACCAGTGCAGGCAGGATGTTTGACCACATATTGGCGTCGGGGGTCAGGGATGACAACAACACGCCAAAGCAGATCAGGGCACTGAAGCCCGCGACGAAGAACTTCTTCGGAGCTGGATACTTTGGAATGACGATAGCCATGACGATCCATGTCAACAGCGCACCAGCCAAGCCGAAGGCCTGGAACGTACCGATGGTGTCCCAGGAGTAACCCAGTGCCGTTTGCAGGAAATACGGCAAGATGTAGTTGTTACTGCCCAGCACAATGTAGGTGAAGCAGAACAACGCAACTCCGAGGATGTAACGAGACTGCATCAAGTCCTTGACCTTAAGGAAGGGCGCCTCTTTACCGTGTTCGGCGTGGAAGAAGATGTACACGCCCAAGGCGGCGAGCAGCGCGAAGGTGAGGAGGATGAACATCTCGTTGTAAAAATCGTAGTAGGAGCGCTGAAGCACATACAGCAGGAAGAAAGTGCTGACGGATAACAACAGGATGTTAGCCGGGCTGGAGGGCGTCCGGTCATCCTCGTGAATAGGTATGTTGGGTAAAAAACGTGTGCAGAGAACGGCCGCTACCGACGCACCGACAATCAGTAGCCAGAAGATCGCGTGCCATGTGTCCTCGACGACTGCCAGTGATGAAAGAAAGGGCGCCGCTGCCGTGCCAATGGCCAGCCCAGTGGCGAATACTTTTACCCCGACGAATCGCCCGGGCCCCGGCGGGAGCAGGTTGACCATCAGGCGCGCTGAGGTCATGAACGATGCGCCTCCCAGCGCCATGACCACGCGGCCGGTGGTGAAGGTAGTGAGGTCACTGCTGACGCCGCACACGAAGGCCCCCAACACGTAAATGCTGATGGAGCCCAGCATGAAGTTGCGCCAGCCGAGCCGTTCCACCAACCAGCGTTGTTTTGAGATAACCACCACGGCGATACACGCATAGAGCGCCGCAATCAGCGTGAACTCTTCAGGGCTGGCGTCGATCTCACCGCGGATGGGGGCCGAGGCAAAGGCGATCATGCCGGCCTGTAGATACTCCAATGCGCATAGCAGCCCTACGGTGATCAACAAGGCGGCGTTTTTCCGGTACATGAAAGACCCCGTCAAGGTTTCAGATGCTTGGCATATCGGCCACGGTCATCGTTGGCGCTGATCACTTGCTCCACAACGTCATTGGCATCCGTAAGCTCGTTTTCAAAAATATTGGTGCTGTAGGCCGGTTGCGCGGGTGTCTTCTTGTTAAGCACCTGCCCGCTGGTGTCGGTGGTGTCAACGGACACACGCATGGATAGGCCGAGACGCAGCGGGTTGTCGGCGACTTCCTGCGGTTGCAGGGCGATTCGCACAGGCACGCGCTGGGTCACCTTGATCCAGTTACCTGTTGCGTTCTGTGCCGGCATCAACGAAAACGCGCTTCCGGTGCCAGCATCCAGACCTACGATGGAACCGTGAAATATCACCTTGCGGCTGTAGGCATCGGCACGCAGAACCACTGGTTGGCCTATGCGTAAATCCTGGATCTGCGATTCCTTGAAGTTGGCGTTCACCCACACCTGGTCGATTGGCACCACCGACATCAGGGCCACGCCTGGATTGATTCGCTGACCAACCTGCACACTGCGTTTGGTGATTACACCGGTAACCGGCGAGTAGATTTGGCTGCGATGCAGAGAAATACAGGCATCGCGCAAATTGGCGGCAGCCACCAGCACATCGGGGTGGGTACGTAGAGTCGTGTTATCGACCATGGCCAGGCGAACCGCCAGTGCATGCCGGGTACCGTCCAGGTCCGCCAAGGCGTTTTTAAGCACCTTTTCGGCATGGCTGATCTCTTCGCGCGAAACAGCGCCGCTGGCGGCAAGCTGACTGCGTCGGCGTACATCATCCTGGGCCTTGGTTACGTCGTTTTGTCGTTGGCTGACTTCAGCCTCCAGTTGTTGCACCTGGTAATACTGGGTGCGAGCCTGGCGCACGGCGCGGGCAAGGTTGGATTTAGCGCGCTCGAATTGGATCTCGGCATCCACAGCATTGAGCGTGACCAGCGGCGAATGGGCATCGACATGGTTGGTGTTGTCGCCACTGATCACCGTCACGGTGCCGCTGACCTGAGAGGTCACCTGAACGATGTTGCCGTCCACATAGGCATCGTCGGTAGATTCGGTACCCAGTCCCAACAGGTACCAGATGCCCAAGGTCGCCATTAACAGCACAATGCCCAGGATCAGCAGCAACTGAGGGCGATAGGAGGCTTTGGGTTGAGCAGGATCGACGGGGGAGGACGTTTGGGTGGTCATGATTTATCAGCTACGGTTGGGAGTGCAGGGGGGTTGCTGGAGAACTCGGGGCGATAGCCACCGCCCAGCGCCCGGCTCAAGTTGGCTTGCAGAGAAAGCGCACGGGACTGCAACGCGACCAATTGACTTTTTTGGGTCAGTGTCGCGTTCTCGGTTGCCAGCACTTGCAGGTACGTGGCCAGCCCCGCGCCATAGCGCAGGTTGACCAGATCGGACGCGGCCTGGGCTGTGTTGACCGCCTCGAGTTGTTGGGCCAGTCGCTCTTTTAACCAACGCAGCGAAGACAGTTGATCGGCGATGTCACGTAGCGCGTCGATGACGGTCTGGTTGTAGTTTTCAACGGCGAGGTCGTAAGCCGCATCCTGAGCATCCAAATTGCCGCGCAAGCGTCCACCCTCGAAGATGGGCAGGCTGATCGCCGGCGAAAAGCCCAAAATTCGACTGCTGTGGTCGTTGAAGGTGTCGAACGCTAGGCTTTGCAGGCCAATAAAGGACGTGAGGTTCACGTTTGGGTAAAACCGGGCTTTGGCCACATCAATCTCATGCCCCGATGCCTCTACGCGCCAGCGTTGAGCGACTACATCGGGACGGTGCCCGACCAGCTCGGCAGGAATCTGGCTGGGAAGCGCGACGGTGTTGCTTGCCTGCATGTGCGGGCGTGCGATCGAACGTCCACGGTCAGGTCCCTTGCCCAGTAAAGAGGCGAGCTTGTTCTGGTTCAGCTCAATCACTTCTTTGTGGGCGGCAATGTTGGCCCGGCTGGCGGGCAGCGAGGCTTGGGATTGCTTGATATCAATTTGCGTGCCCAATTCGGCGGTAAAGCGTTGCTGTGTCAGCTTTTCAATGTGGACTTGCTGGGCCAGTAACGCCTGAGCAACATCAAGTTGCTCATAAGTGTCCTGCAAGGCGATATAGGTTTGCACGATGGACGTCGATAGCATCAGCGCAGCCGCGTGGCTGTCGACCTCAAGCGCATGTCGACGCCCCACGGCGGCTTCAACGGCAGAACGATTTTTACCCCAGAAATCCAGTTCGTACCCAACATTCAGCGTCGCTTGGTCGACATTTTGCCAGGTGCCTTTGACAGGCGCAGGCGTAGTGCCGTTAGCACTGAAGCGTTCGCGGGTGGTGCTTGCCGCTGCGTCAATACGTGGCAACAGCGAGGCGCTTTCGATGGCCTCCAGGGCGCCGGCCTGGCGCACGCGAGCGGCGGCGGAGCGCAGTGTCGGACTATCTGCGAGTGCCTCTTCAACCAAAGTGTTGAGCTGCGGATCGTTGAAACTGGTCCACCAGGTTTCGGTTGGCCAAGCGGCAGGCGATAACGTGATGCCGCTATCGGCCAAGGTTTCACCGGCATCCTCGGGTGAGAGCATTCTGGACTGCGGCCTCAAGTCGCTGAAAGAGCAACCGGCAAGCAGGATCAGCAAGACAGCGGCTGACGCTTGGGCGGCAAAGGAGCGTCTGGATCGCACGTCCGTAAACTCCTCATTTTTTCGACTGTTCATGAACGGTATTCTCTGGCGTAAGGATTGGCGGGCAGAAATGAAAAAGTGACGGGTTGTGAGTGCGATTTAGTCAATAAACACTGTTAGTGTCGTTATGGGCAAAAAAAAGAACTGGACCTTCTGACGACTATTGAATTCTAAGGCCCTTGACGATCACCGCGACTGAATTGTCTATGTCATCTAGGTTTTCCAGGTTCGCGGTGATCAGATGCAGCCAGGACATGCCTGTGAGCATCGAGACGGCGACCTCCACGGCAGGACCGTCGACAATTTCTCCTGCGCTCACTGCTCTGGCGAATATCTTGCGCAAAGTACGTTCGCGACGCGGTAGAAACTCCTCTCGGAATTCCGCAATGGCCTTTGAATCCATCTGAATTTCAATGAAGAAACTGCGGAGGGTTTCCCCGGCGCTAGACGACTGCCACCAAGTCCAAAGAGAGCGCAAATGCACAATCAAATCCTGCTCCAGATTGCCGGTGTCGGGGGAGGTGACGAAAGTCAGCGCGGTGCGCTCGTAAACATCTCTCAACAAAGCGCCTTTGCTGCGCCACCAGCGATAGATGGTAGGCTTGCTTGACCCGGCACGCTCGACCAGCGCATCCATGGTAAACGCCCGATACCCTTGCTCTTCAAGAATAGCGGCGGCCGCTTCCAGGATGGCCTCGGTGCTTTGCGGGCTGCGCACCGCGCCAATCGAGGAACGGCTGCGGGGTTTGGCAGGCGTGGACTTGGTGGGCTTTTGGGTCATGGGCTTGGCGATGCTCGAAATCGGCTGGTTAATGCTTTGCGGACTCTATAGAAACTGGCAGTGTTTATACAATAGCGTTTTTCCAAGGCAACGCAGCTAGCTGATGGTCTGAGGGGCTGCTTGCCGGTGGGCGCGACGATGAGTTGAAAACGTGCAGACTACGGGAACCGTCTGAACGTCAGGCTGATACGCGGGGAGACCACAGCGTTGGTTTTCGTCAGTGCATGAAGCCAATATTGTTGCGTATCCCCTCGCATCACGATCAGTTGTCCATGGTGCAAAGCCATTTCCCTACGCTCACCGGAGCTCTTGTGTTTGAAGGCAAACTTTCGAGTTCCCCCCAGACTCAATGACGCGATCACAGCGTGCTCACCCGTAGCCTCACTGTCGCTGTGCCATCCCATTCCTTGGGTGCCATCCTCATAACGATTGAGCAAGCACGAGTTGAACGTCGTTGCGGTTAAGCGCTCAACCTGGGCTCTGAGCGAGTCGAGGATTTCGACATCCCATGGCAACGATTGTCTCAGGACACCGGAATGGACGTAGCGTGATGGGGTGTCTGCATACCACGCCACTTGGCGCCTGGTTTCGATGACGTTGCCATTGATGAACGCCGTATCGGCCTGCCAGGCAATCTCTGATATCAGGCGTGAGAAAATAACATCGGCTTCTATCATGCTCAGGACAATGCCGAAATCGTTCACGACACCACCCGAAGGAAGCAGATTTAGATCCTCGGGTCGAGTCAGAAATAGGTCTGCTTGCATGGGGCGTCCATTCGACGATCAAGAAATTTACAGAGTGGCTTAGAGAGCGTACGGCGGACCGGGCATCAATTTAATGGGCAAGGAATAAGCTTCACCGCCGTCCGCTGCAATCGTCGGGTTGCTTCTTGTGGCGGCATTTGCCGGAGGTCTGGCTTAGTGCTGAGAAAGAATGGTCTCGAGCAATCCGGGGAACCGACAGCCAAGCACGTCGGCACGCAACGAATTCATATGCGTAGTTCCCACGCTACGGGTGTGTACAAGCCCTGCATCCCGTAATACCCGAAAGTGATGAGACATGCTGGATTTCGGACGTCCCCCGTCCAGTTCGCCGCAACTTGCCTCGAGAACCCCTGCGAGGCAACGAACGATTTCCAGGCGAACAGGGTCACTCAAAGCGTACAGCACGCGTTCGAGAATCAGGTCTTCGGTATTTGGGTGTTTGAAGGCTCGCATGACTCGAATAATAACAGGGCTATCGCTCATTACCATAGTTCGATTAACATCGAACAATCGAATGAAATTGTCTCTTCGTTTTCTGGAGCTCTCCCATGTCTGCATTGTTCGAACCCTTCAAACTGAAAGACGTTACGTTGCGCAACCGGATCGCCATCCCACCGATGTGCCAGTACATGGCTAACGACGGCATCGTCAACGACTGGCATCACGTCCACCTCGCAAGTTTGGCCCGCGGCGGCGCTGGCTTGCTGGTTGTCGAGGCTACCGCTGTCGCGCCTGAAGGCCGTATCACGCCAGGTTGCGCGGGGATCTGGAGTGATGAGCATGCGCAAGCCTTTGTCCCTATGGTGCAAGCTATCAAGGCCGCAGGCTCCGTACCCGGTATCCAGATTGCCCATGCCGGTCGTAAGGCCAGCGCTAATCGCCCGTGGGAAGGCGACGACCATATCCCCGCTTCCGACGCTCGCGCTTGGCAAACCATCGCACCATCGGCCATCGCTTTCGGCGCTCATCTGCCGAACGTGCCGCGCGCCATGACCCAGGAAGACATCGCCCGTGTTCGCCAGAACTTCGTCGATGCTGCCCGACGTGCCCGTGACGCAGGTTTTGAATGGATCGAACTGCATTTCGCTCACGGTTACCTGGGCCAGAGCTTTTTCTCCGAACATTCCAACCAACGTACTGATGCCTACGGCGGCAGCTTCGATAACCGTAGCCGTTTCCTGCTGGAAACCCTCGCCGCGGTTCGAGAAGTCTGGCCAGAAAACCTGCCGCTAACCGCGCGTTTCGGCGTGATCGAATATGACGGACGTGATGAGCAGACCCTGAGCGAATCTATCGAGCTTGCCCGTCGCTTCAAGGCCGGTGGGTTGGATTTGCTGAGCGTCAGCGTTGGCTTCACCACTCCCGACGCTAATATCCCCTGGGGTCCGGCGTTCATGGGCTCAATCGCCGAGCGCGTGCGTCGCGAAGCCGGTTTGCCAGTGACATCGGCCTGGGGCTTTGGTACGCCGCAACTGGCCGAAGGGGCGTTGCAGGCCGGGCAACTCGATCTGGTGTCAGTGGGGCGTGCGCACCTGGCCGACCCACACTGGGCGTACTTTGCGGCTAAGGAGTTGGGTGTTGAAAAGGCCTCCTGGACACTGCCTGTACCCTACGCTCACTGGCTTGAGCGCTATCGTTAAGGTGTAGCCGCACGTGGGGGGGCTGGTTTTTTCGCGCACACGAAGCTTGAAAGCCATGCCGGCCCACAGCGGCAACACATGGATGTCTTAGCTCGCTGCCCAGGCTAGGAATGCAGGGGATGGAAGTAGAAAATTGAGCGTCCGCAAAGCTTCGTGGTCTAGACTTGCACACTGGCATGTCGCCCCTCTTGGGATTCTGCACGGTGTATAGCGTTATGCGCATGTGTGTTATCAATGATCCGCAAACTTGATAAATGCGCAGCCAGGTTTCTCTCGCACACAGTTAAAAACCCCGTCGACACGCTCTGCACGACGGTCTGACTCTTACACGACAGGGCAGCATGAAGAAAACAAATCCGACAGCGCTCGAACTCCAGTCTGAACCAAAAAAGAAAAGGACGCGTCTGCTCCCCGAAGTTCGTCGCCAGCAAATTCTCGACGCGGCGCTGATTGAGTTCAATGCTTTGGGCTTCACCGGCGCCAGTATTGCCAAGATTGCCGAGAGGGCGGGAATCTCGAAGGCGAATGTCTATGTTCATTTCGCTAGCAAGGACGACATGTTCGAAACGCTCCTTGAGCAATTGATGAGCCGCTCGGAACGTAACTGGAGTCAGTTGCAGAATCTCACCAGTGCCGATGACCTTATCGAGCGCCTTATCGACTTTGCCTACAGCGGGCTTACCGATGACACGGTTGCGATTGCCCGGCTGCTTATTACCGAGGGCCATCGTGTGCCGCACTTGCTGGCGAAGTGGGAGGCCAAGAACATGCATGGTCGTATGGATCGCCAGGCACTGATCGATGGCTATGTGGCGGACGGCATCGTGAAGTCCAGCCCCTTGACCGACCATTTCAGCCTTGTGATGGCGCCCGTGGTCTATTCCGCAGTGGCGCAAATGGTCATGGGCAAGGATAAAGCGCAACAAGAAATACAGGCGGTCAAGGACTCCCATCGCAAGTTGTTGGCCTTGCTGTTGCGCCCCGAAAGCAGTGATTAGCGGGGGCTCTGCGAGTGCCCCCCAATGAGATTGCAAGCTGACAGTCGAAGGCCCTGGTTTTTCTATGGCTGGTAGCAATATCAGAAAAATTGATTGATCGTGTTGCCCAAGGCAACAGCAACGCTACGTTGTTCAGGATCAACGTCGTAATCGACATCCCCACATCCGGCAATTCGCAACGGCGCAGTCTGTCCAGCGTTAACGGAGCAGCATCTGTAGCAACGTTTGCGGCCGAATGCCTCGCCTATGCGCGCTCAAGCCGCCCATCTTTTTCTCATTAAATCAAATGTCTAGCGTGACCTTCTGGTTTAGCGAACGCTCAACCAGCAGGCCCGCGTTGCCGCAGGCTGCGCGTCAACAAACTGTTCAACCGCTGAAGTCGACAGTGGGTCAAGGCGCCGGCCTTGGGTACTGCCTGCAATATCTGGTTTTAAATTGAGCATTTAATGACCGATCGTTCGGTAGTAGGCTTTCAGCTAATGACCGATTGGTCGTTAATGCGTTTTTGATGAGTGTTTTATGGCGCCTGCCGATCTCCGGCCAGGCCTTCCCAGCAGTCTTCTCCGGACGATTCGACTATGTCATCACGTGCTTTCTCTGCCGTTTCACTCAAGCTCGTTCGCAACCTACCGGCGACCCTGGCCATACTTGCTGCCGGTGGCCTGCCCATGACTTCTGCGTTTGCGCAGACCACAGACACCACGGCCAAGTCATCTGGCGAGGGCCGGTCGGAAGCGGATACCAGCAATTCAAAGTGGGCCATCGGGTTCGCAGGCGGTATGAACTATCGGGTCTATCGTGATTTTGACGCCAAAGTACGCGGCTTTCCGATGGTGACCTACGAGGGCGAATATGTTCACGTATTCGGTTCCGGTGTCGACGTGAAGCTGCCATCGGCAGGGCCTGTGACCTTCCGTCTACGCGGGAAATACATCAGTGAAAGCTACGAATCAGGTGACTCGCCTTTTCTTCGAGGCATGAGTGATCGCTATAGCAGTTTCTGGGTAGGTGGCGTTGCCACCTGGAGAACGGAGTGGGTCAGGCTGTCAGCCGAAGTTCTTACAGACGCCATGAATAACAGCCAAGGAGCTCGGGCAAAACTGCAGATTGATCGTCGATTCGCTGCGGGAGCCTTCGGCGTTACGCCGCGATTGGCAGCCGAGTGGGTGGATAGCAACTATGTGGATTACTACTACGGTGTAACGACGGGTGAAGTGATTGCTGGGCGCCCAGGCTACCAGGGAGCTTCAACAGTCAATACCGAGGCGGGCATACGTATGGATTGGCGCCCGACCCCTAATCACTCGGTGTTTGTTGACCTGGGCGCCACCCGAATGGGAGGGGGTATCCAAGACAGTCCATTGGTTGAAAAGAGCACCCAGTACGGTGTTGGGTTCGGCTATTTTTATCGCTTCTGATCTAAGTGCATCAACGCAGGGCGGCGGGTCTGGTTCCTGATCGAAAGAGGGGAACTAGACCTAATACCAGTCAGTTAAGCTGACTGGTATTTTTATTTCTGATTGGATGCTTCAGCGATTTGAGCCGTATGGCGCGAGGATAAACACGCTCCTCAAGCCGGTGCGGCAGCACGTAGTACGGCGCTGAGGCATGGAGCTCGGCCAGGTACTTGGGGATATTCCCGGAACGGTCGGCCGACACACTGTTGATAAACCCCAGAATCGCCCAGGCGCAGGCGGTAAAGCTCATTTCGCACGGGTAGATGCCCGGACAATGACGGCTCATTTTCACCATCTGATAGCGCAACAAGTTGTAGCCCAACAACACCCCCCACAACTCCTACTCGATCGTCTCGGGCGTCTTGCTGCGCAACGTATAGCTGCTGTAGAACAGCGTCTGTTTCATCTCCCGAAAGCCAAATTCGAGCTCCCGTCGCTGGCTGTACAGGTCAACAATCTTGTCGGACGGGAAGCGCAGCGGGTCGGCCATCGAGGTTAGGATCTGGCAGACCTTGCCCTAGACGGTTTTGCTCAGGAGTCGTGCGGTCAGGCGCTCGTGCAATCCCGGCCATTTCTTGTGAGCCTGCGGCGAAGTGCTTAACAAGACCACAACATCCTGGCGAACAAAACGCTTAACCGCATCGATGTGGTGAGTGCCTACATTGGAGGTCGTCGATGAAAGCCGAGTTCGATATGGCATTGTTTCTGAGCCCGGTGCTCAAAGGTGCGCATGTCACGCGGCAGCGGCACATCAGGCAGGCCCAAAGGATGCACGAAGTGATTCGTGAGCGTTGGAGGTGTGCGACGCCCTGGTCCTGGAAGGAAAAGCACACCAGATGGTTTTTGGAGCACTGTCTGCGTTGCTCTGCACCAGCGACCGTTTACTACTACGAATTAACAGCAGGGTTGATTCGTCGAAGGTGTGAAGGCCGTTCAGCTGACTATCAGCTCAATATGGATAAGCGCTCCCCAAGCCATAATGGCAAATAACCCAAATGCTCTGCTTCAAGCTGACTCTCCCAGGGCCCTCTGCGGAAGTGCTTCGTTGGGTTGAGGGGGAGGAGATCGCTGTTTGTAAGGAATCATAAGCGGGGAGGTAGGAGTGGTAATTAGCCATGAAAATTCGGTCGGTACCTAACATTCTCGCGATTGATCCGCACAAAAGCCCGGTCGAAGCGATAGAGTTGCTGGTGGTCGTGCCAAGGTATGTTCTTAATGCGGACGTTGATCGCCGGATGCCATCGACTTTACCTTTGATTATCTGCTCGCGTTCGTCGAGGAGTTGCAAAATCCTGATGACAGCGCGTGATCGTGGCCGCCATTGAGCGGCGTTATCCTGAATTGGTCACGTACATTTCCTTTAGCACAGCGCTAAGAGCTTCTAGGGAACCTGTCGGACTTTCCGCGAAAACCCTGAGAATGAGCAAAAAAACAACCATAAAATTGATCGCTACGTGAGTTCCAAGGCATCAAGTTTCTGTGACTTGCCTGGAAAGCATGTAGCGTCGCCTGATTTTTCTAAGTCCGACAGGCTCCTAGGATCAATAGAAGCGAGCAGGGGAGTGGCAGCAAGCCTTACGCGACTTGGAGCCGGTGTCTTGATGCGGCGAACGCAAAGCAACTGCGACCTGGTCCGATAGCCTGGCCACTATTTGTCGGGCTAGCGCAAAATAGGTCTGGATGGCTATGTTCAGAAATAATAGAGCACTTGCACCGTCGCGGTAGCCTGCTTGCGGTCTCTGCCATTGCCAAAAGGTTTGTCATCATCGCTGCCGGTAAACCAGTCATATCGGATCTCAGGGCGTAACGATAGATTACGCGTTGCTTCATAGCGAAAGCCCGAGGTCAGCGCGTTGAATGCACCGTGAGCTGTAGACACCGGGAACAGTGCGAAGCCGTCGGGATCCGCGAAATGTTCTGCCCTCGCCGAGAAGATAAGGTCCTTGCGATATTGATAACTCAGAGAACTGTTCACGCCCCACCATTGAGCGCCTGAGAACCGCGGGCCTGTCACGATGTCGACAGTATCAACTTTGCCGTCGCCACTTTGGCGTCCATACACCGCCTCGGCGCCGATTGACCAATGCTGGTCAAGCGCGAACCAGCCATTCAATGAATGTTGCTGCTTGAGTTGGCCATTGGATGAAATCAAACGCGACGTCGGTGCTTGAATATCATCGATGGATTTATTCTGCTCGTCACCAATTAGAAATTCATAATCGATCCAGCCTTGCATGTCGGCTCTGCGCCAACGTATTGCGCCTAGTACCGATTTGCTGTCGTTATTGTCCCTCAGGTTATTCCAGCCCTGCACAATGCCTAGCTCGCCGCCAAGCAGACTTGATTCGGTACTGATTAGCCTCGTACCCAGGACGACACCGCTGACGGTTGCTGGCTCGGTTACAAATGCATAAGTTTTGGTAGCAAAAGCGTTGCGCGCAATGCGGATGTTCGGTGGGATCTCGTAGCCTACCCCCGGTCCGAAGATCCCGGCCATAACGCTGATCCCAGTGCCAACAGGCAGATAGGCCGTGCCAAACAAGTCAGGAAACGCATAGAAGTTTTGCCGGCTTCGCTGAGCTTTGGCCGAGTCTGATGCGCCCGGCTCATTCACTCCCCAGTGCTCATCCCAGCCCGTGGTTCGCGCAAATTGACCGTCGCGACCATAGAGCAACCCGAAAGTGAAACCGAATGACGCCTCGGTAGGCTGCGGTCCCGGTAGTGGCGTAGCGCGCGGAACATAGCTGGTATTAAGAGGCTTTTCGATAAACAGGTTGAAAAAGGACAATTGAAACTTTTCGTCGGCGTATCCCGCCACGGGCAAGTTGGTCAGGCCGCCGTGGCGCTCACTACGGGTCGATGTATTGTTGCGTGAAAACCCCGCATCAACGACGCCATAAATGCGAATGCCGGTGTCTCTTTTCAACTCAGGTATCAGCCAGGTTGCCAAGTCACCTTCTCCCGACTGGGAGGGAGGCGCCGCGCACAGGGTGCACGAAAACATTGCGCACAGCGAAGCGATAGGAATACGCATTAGAGCAATTACCTTATTGTTATTGTTTGTCCAGGGGGTATTGCGTGCGCGACCCGAAGATCGTCTAAAAGGCGGGGGAGTTACTCATGGCTTGGCCCTGTTGTTCTTATAGTCGAGTGCCTAGACGGTAAATTCACGGCCCCCGCACAACAAGTGCAATCTGGGCGAATAGATAATTCGCCGAAAACGAACAACTCGTTCGGCGCCCGAGCGCTTGGTTGGTGCCGGACCACTGTTCGTGTTTCGCGAACAGTCATTTCGCCCATAATGGCCTTGTTAGGGGGGGGGAGGGGCCTTAACGTTGAGCCACTCAAACACAAAAATAACAGGGCTAAGACGATGAGTACTCAACCTGCATTCGAAACAGTTTTCGGCTCGCTGGCGCACTACACCAAGGGCTCTATCGAGCTGGTGACCGGAAAAAAAAGCCACTATGCCTTCTCCAATATCTTCGAAGTCGCCGCACAATCGGCACCCTACGAGAAAGTCGTCGTGGGTCTCAATCTCGGCTATGTGATCGAAACGCTGCGCGCTGAAGGCACTTCTCCCTGGTTCACCTGTGCCCACGACGAGTTCGTCATCTCGGTCGACGGCAGCGTACGCGTCGACTTTCTCAAGCTCGACGCGGCAACGGCCCAAGGCGAGGGCACCCAGCTTGCTGGCGAACTGCCGAAAGGTCGGCCAATGGGCTACGTGCTGCTCAAGCGCGGCCACCAGGCACTGCTACCTGCCGGCTGCGCTTATCGCTTCGAAGCCGGCACCCCCTGCGTGCTGCTGCTGCAAACCGTGCAGGGCGCCCTCAGCGTCGAGAAGTGGGCTGACATCTGCCTGAAATGATCCGTGTTCTGACCTCGACATCACTCCAAAAATAACAGGAGCCAATCATGGCTATGCTCGAAGCAGTTGAAACCGAGAACGCACTGTCGTTTGACAACCTGGTGGACGCCAGCGCCGCCCACCCCATCACCGGCTACAAGTCTTATACGCTGGGTGCCTTCAAACTCTCCCGCGACGAATACTTCGCTCGTATCGAATGGCCGGCCAAGGGTGAGCGTCGCTCGCACCTGATCCCGGCAGACGCTTTCCTGCGCGCCGTCATGCGTGACGTGGCGTGGGGCTTTTTCTACGGCTGGGTCAACTTCGACCACGTCTTTGGTACTCGCAACCTGTACGGCAAGGTCGACATGTACGCGGGCACCTTCAATGGTGTCTTAAAAGCCGCCGGTGTCGACTACACCGAGCAGTTCGAAACGCCGCAGATCATGGCCACCTTCAAGGCGATCCTGCGTGACTGGACCAACGCCGGCTTTGACCCGTTTGCCGCACCTTCCGAAACCGGTACGGCGTTTGGCCGCAAGCACGGTGACAACATCGAGGCAATCGAGCGTTTCCGCGTTGCTACTCGGCGTATGCCAGGTCTGGAAGGGGATTCGCCGTTGCGCGAGGACCTGCCGGTCAACCGCCATTTTGCCGATGTGGCCCAGGACGAGCCCGAAGTACACGCCGCCGAGGGCTTCGAAGGGCAGCTACATGCCTTCAGCCTGTTCAAGTACCTGTCGCGCTCCGACGTTAGCTGGAACCCTTCGGTGACCTCTGTGTGCCGCACCAGTCTGTTCTGCCCGACCACCGAAGAGTTCGTCCTGCCGATTGTGCATGGCAATGACCGGATCGAGTGGTTCCTGCAGCTCAGCGACGAGATCGTCTGGGATATCGGCGACAAGGACGATGGCAATCCTCGTGCGCGGATCACCATGCGTGCCGGCGACATCTGCGCGATGCCCGCCGACATCCGTCACCAGGGTTACTCGACTAAGCGCTCGATGCTGCTGGTCTGGGAGAACGCCACGCCTAACCTGCCTCAGCGTTACGAAAGCGGCGAACTCAAGCCGTACCCCGTCGAATTCTAATCACCGCAGCCCAGCGATTCAGGCTGGGCCGGCATTCCCATACCAGTGCATTTCACAGTGCCTATCCAGGCACTGCAGGGAGTCTTTGCTCATGCAAAACCAATTGTTCATTGATGGCCAATTCGTCCCCGCCCTTGAAGGCGGCGAGATCGATGTCATCAACCCTACCAACGGCGAGCTGATCACACGCATTGCCGCGGCGCAGGCCGAGGACGTCGATCTTGCCGTGGCCGCAGCCAAGCGCGCATTCCCAGGCTGGGCGGCCACGCCGGGCGCTGAGCGGGGGCGGTTGCTGATGAAGCTGGCCGATCGCATTGAGGCTTGCAGCGATGAGCTGGCGCACCTGGAGTCGTTGGATACCGGCCATCCCCTACGTGATTCACGGATCCTCGACGTACCGCGCACCGCCGCCTGTTTCCGCTATTTCGGCGGTATCGCCGACAAGATCGAAGGCAAGGTTATTCCGGTGGATGCCGGCTTTCTCAACTACGTGCAGCGCAAGCCAATCGGCGTCGTGGGTCAGATCGTGCCGTGGAATTTTCCACTGATGTTCACCAGCTGGAAGATGGGCCCGGCGCTGGCTGCAGGTAATACCGTGGTGCTCAAGCCGTCAGAGCTGACGCCGCTGTCGACGCTGCGCATCGCTGAGCTGATGAAAGAAGTAGGCTTCCCGGACGGCGTGGTCAACATCGTCCCAGGCTACGGCCATACCGCCGGGCAACGCCTGGCCGAACACCCCGATGTCGGCAAGATCGCCTTCACCGGTTCTACCGCCACCGGGCGGCGCATCGTCGAAGCTTCCCAGGGCAACCTGAAACGCGTGCAACTGGAGCTGGGCGGCAAGGGGGCCAACATCGTCTTCGAAGATGCCAACCTCGACGCCGCCGTCAACGGCGCGGCCTGGGCGATCTTCCACAATCAGGGCCAAGCCTGCATCGCAGGTTCGCGGTTGTTGTTGCAAGACAGCATCGCCGATGAGTTTCTTGAACGCTTTGTCACCTTGGCCCGGTCCATCCGCCTGGGCGATCCCCTGGACCCGAATACCGAAATGGGCCCACTGACCTCTGCGTTGCACCGCGACCGCGTGCTGTCGTTCGTCGACATCGCCCGCCAGCAGGGCGGCCGCGTCCTCACCGGAGGCAAGGCGCCGAGCGATCCCGCGTTGGCCTCGGGTTTTTATATCGAGCCGACCATCGTTGAAGCCAAGCCAAGTGACCGTGTGGCCCAGGAAGAGGTGTTCGGCCCCTTCGTGACCGTGCTGCGGTTTTCCACCGAGGAAGAGGCGCTGGAGATAGCCAACGGAACGGCCTACGGATTGGGCAGTGGTCTGTGGACCCGTGACCTGCAGCGCGCCCATCGTGTGGCGGAAAAGATCAACGTCGGCATGTGCTGGATCAACTGCTACAAGCGTGTCAGCCCCGGCAGCCCGTTCGGCGGTCTGGGTCAATCCGGTTATGGCCGGGAGATGGGCTTCGAGGCCATTCACGACTACACCGAGGCTCGCTCGGTATGGGTAAACGTCGATGCCAAAATCCTTCCCCACTACCCGCGCTGAGGCGACCTCATGAACGCATTCATCTATCAAGGCACGCCGACCCGAGTGATTTTCGGTGCCGGTAAACTGGCCTGCCTCAGTGACGAAATCCAGCGCCTGGGCGCCCGTCGCGCGCTGATCCTGACCACCCCGGAGCAACAGGAACTGGGCGAGCAGGTCGCAAGGTTACTGGGTGATCGCAGCGCCGGCGTCTATCCCCACGCGGTGATGCACGTGCCGCTGGAAACAGCGCAAGCGGCCCGCGAGGAGGCCGTGCGCCGCGAAGCGGATTGCTGCGTGGCCGTAGGCGGTGGTTCGACCATCGGCCTAGGTAAAGCCATCGCCATGGATAGCGGCTTGCCGATCCTGGCGGTGCCGACCACGTACGCCGGATCGGAAATGACCCCGATTTACGGCTTGACCGAAAACCGTTTGAAGAAAACCGGTCGCGATCCACGGGTCCTGCCCAAGACCGTGATCTACGACCCGGAGCTGACGCTGACTCTGCCAGTGGGTATGTCGGCCTGTTCGGGCATGAACGCCATGGCCCATGCGATCGAAGCCCTGTACGCCGAGGACGCCAACCCGGTGATCTCGTTGATGGCCGAAGAGTCGATCCGCGCATTGGCGCAAGCGCTGCCGAAAATCGTCGACGACCCACAAAACGTCGAGGCCCGTGGCCAAGCGTTGCAAGGCGCATGGCTGGCCGGTATCTGCCTGGGTTCGGTGGGCATGGCGATCCACCACAAGCTGTGCCACACCCTCGGCGGTACCTTCAACCTGCCACACGCCCAGGCCCACGCCATCGTCCTGCCCCATGCGGCGCATTACAACCGCAGTGCAGCGGCCGAGCCGTTGCGCCGCGCTGCACGAGCGCTGGGTGGTGAGCACGCCGATGAAGTGGGGCCATTGTTGTACGAGTTGAACCGTCGCCTTGGCATTCCCCTGGCGTTGGCCGAGATCGGCTTCCCCGAGCAAGGCCCGGCCGAAGCCGCGCGCATTGCCTGCGCCAGCCCTTACTACAACCCGCGCCCGTTCGAACAGGATGCCATTGAGGCACTGCTGACCCGGGCGCTGAAGGGGCAAGCACCGGCCTGAGGGTGGTGCCGCTTTCCAACGATTGCCATACGAGAATAACAAGATGAATAACCTCGACTTGTCTTCCGAGCGCGAGATTACCGCCCGCGCCATCAACAGCTTTGCGCACACACCCGATGCACGCCTGCGCTTTTTGCTGCAGAAACTGGTGGGGTATCTCCACCAGTTTGCCAGTGAAGTCGAGCTCAGCGAGGTCGAGTGGTTGCAGGCGATCCAGTTCCTCACGGCCACCGGGCAGAAGTGTGATGACGTGGTTCGTCAGGAATTCATCCTGCTCTCGGATGTGCTGGGGTTGTCCATGCTGGTCGACGCCATCGAGCACCGCAGTGGCGTGGAGGCGACGCAGAGCACGGTGTTTGGGCCGTTCTACATGGCCGGTATGCCTGAACGGGAGTACGGCGAAAACATGGCGCTGATTCCTGGCAGCGCCTCGCTGATCACCGGTTACGTGCGCGATGCCTCTGGCAACCCTTTGCCGGGGGCCACCCTGGATGTGTGGCAGACCGCGGAAAACGGTCAGTACTCGGGTCAGGATGTCGCGCAGCCGCACGGCAACCTGCGCGGTCGTTACCACGCCGATGAACAGGGACGCTATGCGATTCGTAGCGTGGTGCCAGTGAGTTATCCGATCCCTACCGACGGCCCCGTTGGCGACCTGCTGAAGGCCAGCGGCCGCCATCCGTGGCGCCCGGCGCATCTGCATTTCATGCTGGATGCGAGGGGCCATCGCCGACTGGTGACCCATTTGTTCAACGACGACGATCCCTATATCGATTCGGACGCAGTGTTTGGGGTCAAGGATTCGCTGCGGGTCGTGTACGAACCACGGTCCGCCAGTGATCCCCTGGCCGAGCAGTTCGATATCGGTACGGATTTCCACATCGCGACCTTCGACTTCGTCCTGGAGGCCATGGCATGAACTATTTCTTTGCCATCTTCGCCACTGACAAGCTCGGCCGCGAGCCTTTGCGCAGCGAGATCCGCCCCTTGCATCGCGAGTATCTGCGCGAGCCCCACCCGCATCGCGTGGTGGTGCGCTTGGGCGGGCCGACGTTGAACGGCTGCGAAGGCGCCATGAATGGCACCTTGCTGGTAGTGGAGGCAGGCAGCTTGAGCGAGGCCGAGGCTTTTTTTGCCGACGATCCCTATGCCCGGGCCGGGTTGTTCGAGCGCGTCGAGATCCGGCCCTGGTGCTGGGGCCTGGGTAATCCCCAAATGGGAGCGTGAGCCATGGCAGATATTTGGCTGTGCGCCCTCGATCAGGTGCCCGATGGAGGAGCACTCGGGCTTGAGGCGACGCTGCGAGGCCAAGCCACTGCCTTGATCGCGGTGCGGCGGGGTACGCAGGTGTGGGTCTACCGCAACCGCTGCCCGCATTTTTCCATCCCCTTGGACTATCAACCGGGGTCGTTCAGCACCTACCAGACGCGACTGCTGATGTGCGCGCACCACGGGGCGATGTTTCGTTTCGAAGATGGCCGCTGCATCGATGGCCCTTGCGAAGGTGCGAACCTGGACAGTGTCCCGGTGTACGAGCAGGACGGGTTGCTGTGGTTGGCCGAGGTTCACAACGCACCCGAGCAGGTGCATCCATGACAGGAGAGCAACGCTATGACGCTTGATGTCGAGTCTGTCCGATTGCTTGAGCAATTGGCCGAGAGCGGCCTGAAACCGTTTCATTTGATGAACCCCTACGAGGCTCGTGAAGTCATGGCGAGCCTGCGCCCGGAGGCCGTGGGGCCGACCATGCTCAGCGTCGAGGAGGTGCAATTGGGTGGGGCGCGCCTGCGTGTATTGACGCCCAGCGCCTCGGTACGCGGCGCAATCCTCTATCTGCATGGCGGGGGCTGGGTCGTGGGTGGGCTCGACGACTTCGACCACTTCGCTCGCCAGTTGGCGCACCGTACCGACTGCACCGTGGTCCTCGTCGATTACCGCCTGGCCCCGGAGTTTCCTTTTCCAGCCGCCCTCGATGACGTCGAGCGCGCCGCACAGTGGCTGATGGACCGTCGCGAGCAGCTCACTGGCTCGGCCAACGGCACTCTGATCGTCGCGGGCGACAGTGCCGGCGGCAATCTGGCTGCCGTGTTCGCTCAGCGTGCTGCCCAGCGAGGCGAGTTGCACTGGGCCTTGCAGGTGTTGATCTATCCGGCGACCCAGGCTGATCTCGATGGGCCAGGTTATCTCGACCCGCAACGGCAACTACTGCTGACCCGTGAGGACATGCGCTGGTTTTGGGATCACTACCTGCCGGATGCCAACGAGCGCCAGCAGGTTTCGGCATCACCGTTGGCGGCTAAGAGCTTGCGTGGCGTGCCACCGGCGGTGGTGCTGACCGCGGAATTCGATGTGCTGCGCGACGAAGGCCAAGCCTACGCCAACCGTCTGGCGCAGGCCGGCATCGTTGTGAGTGAACGCTGTTTCAGCGGGCAGATGCACGGCTTTGTGACCATGCCTTTCCTGCGTGCCAGCCGCGAGGCGCTGGATTGGCTGAGTGACCAGATCGATCCCTGGTTGCAGGCCGTTTAAACCCCGTACGACCGATCAATGATCCCCTACAACAAGAACAAGAGGTTTACCCATGAGCGCCTATAACACTACTTTGGCTTCCCTTGACTGTGATGAAGAAACCCTGCGTGGCCACCTGCAGGGGGCCGATATTCCGACCTTGCTGATGACCGTCGCGCACCTGACCGGCGACCTCGATGTGCTCAAGCCGGATTGGAAGCCTCTCGTTGCCATGGGCGTGGCGGGAAGCGGGATGAGCGCCGAGGTCGAAGCCGAGGTGCGAGAATTTTGCTTGCACAGACTAATGGCCTTTCACGACAGTGGGATGCCCGTGCCAGCGCGGCCGACCAGCGACCAGTTGCACGCCATCGGGACCTGGCTGATGGGTCCTGTCATCGAGCCCTATCTGCCGCTGGTCGCCGAGGAACTGGTGACGGCCGAGGAAGACCCTCGCGCCCCTCGCTGGCATAAAGAACATGTGGCCGCCGGCCGTGACTTTAAGGTGGTGATCATCGGCGCGGGCGAGAGCGGCATGATCGCGGCGTTGCGCTTGAAGCAGGCCGGTGTGCCTTTTGTTGTCTATGAGAAAGGCGGCGATGTCGGCGGTACCTGGCGCGAAAATACCTACCCGGGTTGCCGCATCGACATCAACAGTTTCTTCTACAGCTTCTCCTTTGCCCGCAGCACCTGGGACGATTGTTTCGCCCCAGGCCCGCAGGTGTTCGGCTACATGCAGGCGGTGGCGCGGGAGAAAGGACTGTATGAGCATATTCAGTTCAACACCGAAGTCACCGATGCCCATTGGGACGAAGACAGCCAGCGTTGGAAAATGCTCTGCCGCAACAGCGCCGGGCAGACCCGCGTCGACAGCAACGTGGTGGTGTTCGCCGTCGGGCAACTTAATCGGCCGATGATCCCGGCCATTCCTGGCAAAGAGACGTTCCAGGGCCCGGCATTCCACTCGGCGCAGTGGGACCACAATGTCGACTGGAGCGGTAAGCGCGTTGCGGTGATCGGCACGGGGGCGAGTGCTGCCCAGTTCATCCCGCAATTGGCCAAGACCGCCGCCGATCTCAAGGTCTTCGCGCGCACCACCAACTGGCTGCTACCCACGCCCGATCTGCACGAGAAAATCTCCGACAGCTGTAAATGGTTGCTCGCCAACCTGCCCAACTACAGCCTGTGGTACCGGGCGGCTATGGTCATGCCGCAGAGCGTCGGCTTTCTTGAGGATGTCGTTGTCGATGTCAATTACCCACCGACAGAAGTCGCGGTATCGGCGCGCAACGATCAATTGCGCCGGGACATCAGTGCCTGGATGGAGCCGCAGTTCGCTGACCGGCCGGACCTGCGCGATGTGCTGATTCCGGATTCTCCCGTCGGCGGCAAGCGCATCATCCGTGACAACGGCACCTGGATCTCGACGCTCAAGCGCGACAACGTCAGCATGATTCGCCAGCCTATCGAGGCGATCACGCCCAAGGGCATCTGCTGTGTCGATGGCACTGAACACGAGTTCGATCTGATCGTCTACGGCACCGGCTTTCATGCCTCCAAGTTTCTTATGCCGATCAACATCACCGGTCGCGACGGCCTGGCCCTGCACCAGCTCTGGAAGGATGATGACGCTCGCGCCTACATGGGCATGACCGTGCCGGGCTTCCCCAACATGTTCTGCATGTACGGCCCCAACACCGGGCTGGTGGTGTACAGCACCATCATCCAGTTCTCCGAGTTCACCGCAACCTACATCGTCGATGCTGTGCGGTTGTTGCTGGAAGGCGGGCACCAGAGCATGGAGATCAAGCCGCAGGTGTTCGAGAGCTACAACCAGAGGATCGACCAGGCCAATGGCTTGCGCGCCTGGGGCTTCTCCAAGGTCAACAGTTGGTACAAGAACAGCAAAGGGCGGGTCACCCAGAACTTCCCGTTCAACGCCGTAGAGTTCTGGCGCCGGACTCATGAAGTCGAGCCGACCGATTACCACCTTTCCTGATCGCTTCGCTGGCGAGATCACCGGCACAGCCTTACTATGAAACGGCAGGCTGCGCCGGACTCACCTAAAATGAATTCCAGCCAATCATTACAAAAAAAAGGGGAGGTCATGGATCGTCTACTCATCACTGAGGCGTTCGTGCACGTGGCGCAGACCGGTAGTTTCTCCAAGGCGGCGGAGCAGCTGGGCGTGACCCGCTCAGTGATTACTAATCGTGTGCAACAGCTTGAGACGTTCATCAATTCGCCGCTTTTTCACCGCAGCACTCGCCACGTTCGACTCTCGGACATTGGCGAAGCCTATTTTCAAGAATGCGCCGACATGGTTGCCGGTTTTCATGGCCTGACCGAGAAGATGCGCAATCAGCGCTCCAACCTTACGGGTCAGTTGCGCGTCCAGGTACTGCAAGGGTTCGCGATCGACCACCTGGGCCCGATGCTGGCGGAGTTCACCGCTATGTATCCCGAGATCGAGTTCGATGTGGTGGTCAATGACCGCGTGGTCGATCCGATCGAAGAGGGCTTTGACATTGCCTTCCAGATGTTCCCGCCGATGGCCGAGCGCCTGGTGGTGCGCAAGCTGTTTAATGTGTATCGGCTGTTCTGTGCGTCGCCCGCATATTTGCGCGTACATGATGCTCCCCAGCATCCCGAACAGCTCAAGGATCACCGCATTGCCCTTTACGGTGGCTATCCGTCACGCAACCGGTGGCAGTTCACCCGGGGCGAGGAGTGTATCGATTTGACCTTACACGGTCAGGTGCGCTCCAGTTCGGTCCATCTTTTGCGTGACTATGCCCTGGCCGGGGCCGGTATCACTTGCTTGCCGACGCTCATTGCCAGCAGCGAGCTACTCGCCGGGCGACTGGTGCCGATTCTTACCAACTATCATTTGTCATCTTTTGATTTCGCCGCCGTGTATCCCGAAACCCAACGTCGAGCCCTCAAGGTACGGACATTGATCGACTTTCTGATCGAGCGCATCGGTGATGTGCCTGAGTGGGATCAGGTATTGCTGGATCGAGGGATCCTGAGCCACTGACAGCGAAGGATGGTTCGCTGCCCTGGCGAAAAAAATGCTGTGTTGGCTTGGCTACCCCGGAACCGGCGTATCCGTGTTCCGAGGTCAGGTTCGCGTCAGTTTGTGAAGCTTTAGACGCGTTTCGGTACTGCTGCCTATGCGATCACCCAGCACGCGCAAGCCCGTGCGAACCAACCCAAACAGAGCGACCTGATGCATCCGGTACAGCGAGACGTAAAAGCACTTGGCCAGCCATCCTTCCACCTTGACGCTGCCCATCACGGCCCCCGCTCCTCCCACAACAACGATGTTGACTGGCATGCGTTCAATCTCTTGCCTAAAGAACAAACCGCTGACGGCAACAGCGGAGCCAGGCTTGATACCATTGCTGGCGAGAAAAATTAATCGGTGCGCGATGCGGCCGCGGCCAGGCACGGGTAGATTCTAGCTTGCAAAGCATGTTTCGCATTGTGGTACATTGGGCCGCATTGCGATACAAGCGTCTTTCGGCGTTGAGTCTGCGACGCCGAATGGGGACCGGGACCCCTCAAGATGTGAAGAGCGCATCTCAACTGAATCGCTAACGAATGAGAGGTTGAACGAACATGAACGATGAGCTGCTTGATTTTACCGGTCAGGTCATCTTGATCACCGGTGGGAGTACTGGTATCGGCCGTGCTACAGCATTGGCGTTCGCCAAACGGGGCGCGAAAGTGGTTGTTGGCGATGTTAGCGAGGAAGGTCAAAAGACTATTGAGTTGATCAAGGCCGCCGGTGGTGAGGGGTTGTACGTCAAGACTAACGTCGCCGATGCCGCCCAAGTCCGAGCGCTGGTGGACACCACAGTGAAGACCTATGGCGGTCTGCACTGCGCGTTCAATAATGCCGGGATCTTACCGCCGACATTGCCCTTGGCAGAACAAGATGAGGAAATGTACGACCGCGTGATGGCGGTAGACGTCAAGGGCGTGTTCCTGTGCCTGAAGTATCAGATCAGGCATATGTTGAAGGCGGGCGGTGGTGTCATCGTCAATACCGCATCGGTCGCTGGCGTTATTGCCGATCCTGGAATGGCGCCTTATGTCGCCGCGAAACACGCCGTTATCGGTCTGACCAAAGCAGCAGCGGTCGACTACGCCAAGTCAGGGATCCGGGTCAACGCACTGGCTCCCGGCTTGGTCGAGACGCCTATGACCCAGCGCTGGTTAGCAGACCCCGATATGCGCGACGCGGTGTTAGCCGGGCCGCTGATGGGACGTCCTGGTAAACCGGAAGAACTGGCTAGCACCGTTCTTTACTTGTGCTCTCCGATGGCCTCTTTTGCTACAGGCCAGGTTTTCATCATCGATGGCGGCCAGACCAGTCACTGATAGATCATCACTTACCGTCTGACTGGCTGACTGTTTCCAGGCATAAAGAGCATGGCCGCCTGGCGGCCATTGCGCTGAGTGCATCTTTCAGCGCTGCCCCAGGATCGCCTCGATCGTTCTGATTGCAGGCGCTAGCTTACGAGCGATGTCGTGAGCTTTGGAAGTCGGTTCCATACCGCTACCCATTCGCTCGAACAACGGATCGCCAAAACGCGCACGCAACCGCGCCAGCGAGCCACTCACCGCCGGCTGGCCGACGCCAAGCTTGAGCGCCGCGCGCGAGACATTTCGCTCATCGTAAATAACCATAAAGACGACCATCAGATTGAGGTCGATTTCGGCAAAAATCCGGAGATTGATTTTCATGGGTGTCAGCGTGGGCATAGTTTGGGCTATCGGGTATCTGCTGAATCTATCGGTCAATCGCTCGAGCAAGATGAGGCATTAAGACTGAGCTGACATTCTTTAAGCGCCAGGATGATCGGCTCCCGCTGATTGCGAATTCGCCACGACGGGCCGACCACGGTTATGGAATAAAAGCCCTGGGTGGTCTCGACGCCTATTGCGATCGAGCCGATCCCCTGACGATGCTCCTCGTGATCGAAGGCAATCCCTTGCTGACGTATATGGCGCAGGTCATCGAGCAGCGCCGGCAAGCTTAATGTATCCGAGGTAAGTGGCTCCGTTACGCCACCCAGCAGGCTGGTCACCTGCTCGTCGCTCATCTTGGACAGGCAAATCTTTCCGGCGGCAGTGCCGTACACACAGAGAAAACTGCCAACCATGGGAGCTACTCGTAACTCCTGACTGGAGACCACTGCGTGCAACATGATCAACTCAATGCCGCTGGAATAAACCAGTGCTGAAGTTTCGCCGGTGTGTTGCGCCAGCCGTTCCAAAGGTGCCCGGGCGCTGTAGGTCACGTCGAAGTGGCTGTGGGAAGCCAGTCGCATCAATGCAGAGCCCAGACGCACACCGTTCTTGCCGATATCCAACAGTTGCTCGACGGCCAGCGCGTCGACCAGCCGTTGCACGGTCGAGCGGGGCAGATTACTGCGAGTGGCGATAACGCCAAGGCTCAATCCTTCAGGCTCACTCTCCAAGCAACGCAGTATTCGGGCGGCTCTGGAGACAACCTGGATGCTGTTTCTTTCAACCAATTCAATTCCCATATCACTTCTCGTCAGGGCATCAATCGCACACTATGTGTGTCACTCGGCCAACGCCGGTGCTGCCACCGGTAACCAATGCCATCCTGTCTCGAAAACCTAGGCATCCCTCCGTCATATCAACGTTCTCATTCGGCTATTCGAGATGGGAATCGGAATGTCTGGCACTGGCAAGTTGCGTGTCGTCCCAACCGCCGCCCAGGGCGCGGTACAGCTGGACCTGACTTTGAAGCTGCAACAAGCGGTTGGAAGCGAGTTCTTCGCGCGCCGCAAACAGATTGCGCTGGGCGTCTAGGACGGGCAGGAAGTTATCGACGCCGTGCTGGAAGCGATTAAGTGCCAGATCCAGGTACGCGCTGTTGTCTTGCACCAGATCGCGGTGCGCTTGCAGTTGCTCGTCGTAGACTCCCGCTGAGGCCAGGCCGTCGGCGACTTCACTGAAGGCGACCTGGATGCTCTTCTCGTAGGCAGCCACGCGGATATCTTTCTGGATTTCTGCGTAATTGAGGTTCGCCTTCAAACGCCCCCCATTGAAGATCGGGATATTGATCTGGGGGATGAACGTCCATTGACCCTGGCCTCCGGCGAACAAATGGGACAGCTGTGCACTGGCCACGCCAGCATTCGCCGTCAAGGTGATGGAGGGGTAGAACGCTGCCCGCGCTGCACCGATGTTGGCATTTGCGGCGATCAAGTCGCGCTCCGCTGCTCTGACATCAGGCCGTTGCCGCAGTATGTCCGCAGGCAAACCGGCCGGAATGGATGCGATCATCCGCTGCGTCCAATCGCCGTCGTCAGGCAGATTGCCGGGTATGTGGGTGCCGACCAACAGCGCCAAGGTGTTCATGTCATGGGCGACCCGGCGAGTGTAGGACAGGGTCTTGGTGCGTGCGGTGTCCACAAGAGTGCGTGCCTGACGCACGCTCAGGTCAGAGGTCGTGCCGGCAGAGCGGGCGGACTGCATCACGTTGAGCCCATGGATGTAGGTGTCCATTGTCGATTGCGCGATCTGCAGCAGCTGCTGGTCTGTTCGCCAGGTCAGGTAAGCGCTGGCGACACTGGCCACCAGGCCCACCTGAACGCTGTGCTGGGCTTCTTCGGTCGATAGGTAAGTCTGCAGGGCGCTCTCGTCCAGGCTCTGGATACGTCCAAACACGTCCAGCTCGTAGGACGCGACGCCGACATTGAGCTCGTAGTCGCCATAGGTCCCGTTCTTCCCGGAAATCGCCCGATCTGCTGGAAGGTGTTGTTTGCTGCCTGAACCATTGACGTCAACGGTTGGTGACAACTCGGAGCGCTGAATGCGATACAGCGCTCGGTAAGCATCAACATTCAAGGCCGCCTGGCGCAGATCCCGGTTGTTAGTCAAGGCCAACCCGATCAACTGGCGTATGGCCGGGTCGCGAAAAAATTGCTGCCAATGCAAGTCAGCGATGGATTTGGCGCTGTTGGCCGCACCCACTGATGAGGCTTTATAACCCGGACCTTGAGGCCAGCTCTGATCAACCGGCGCTTCGGGCCGGTGGTAGACGGGGATCAAGCTGCAACCCTGCAGGCTGGCGCCCAGCAGAATCGCAACAATAAGTGCTTTCAACTTCATGGTTCTTACCTGATTTTTTGAGGGTGTGGACTGCCAGCTTGTAAGCAAGGAACTTGAACTGTACCGCAATGCGAGAAAGTGTACCATAATGCGGCCATCTACAATGCTCGGTTTTTGCGATGCCGAGGTGTGTGGAAGGCTGAATGACATCCACCGGTGCACAGGATCAGGTAACAATTGTCATGGCGAGAAAAACGGTTGAAGAGTCAGAACAGACGCGTATCAGGTTGATGGCGGCGGGTACACGGATGTTCGCCAAGTACGGTTACGCCTATTCGACTCTTGATGACATCGCGAAATGTGCAGGTCTAAGTCGAGGTGCGGTTTACTGGCATTTCAAGGGGAAGGGGGATCTGCTGCTGTCGATCATGAACGCCTCGGTATTGCCCCTGGAGGGGTTCTTCGTGAACTCGGATGATCCGACGCCAGGTTTCGAGCATTTCGCTCGCGCACTGAATGACACGCTCAACGTCCAACACCACCGAGACTTCTGCACCATCTTGTTGAAGGATGGCGAAATCGGCGCACCGGAATGTCCGGTGGTGGTCCGTTGGCGCGTTGCGCAGCATAACCTGCGGACCCAACTGACGTTGCTCTTGACCGCTTTGGAGGGCATGTCGACACAGCGCACAGCGGTCCAGTTAAATGCACTGGCTCACCTGATGGCCTTGTCCATAACCGGCCTTGTCATCGAGACACTACACAGTCCCGACTCCACCGAGACACTGACGGGGCCGTTCGTTCATACGCTGCAAGAACTGGTCAGAGGCGGCTACGTCCTTGCCTGACAGACCAAAATCGGCAGCGATAAATTTGCGAGCTGTCGCCGTTAGGGATGTAATGTTTTTTTTTCTGGAGTGATTCCATGTCTGATCCAAGCGACCTGGTCGAGAGCAAGCAACCCAGCATCCAGGTCATCGCCCGAGCCGCCGCCATTTTACGTGCGCTTGGGAACAACTCTGGCGGGCTGAGTCTTTCGGCCATTGCCAACATCGTCAAATTGCCGCGATCCACGGTGCACCGTATTATCGTTGCGCTAGAGGAAGAGCACCTGGTCGAGTCAATCGGACCATCCGGTGGTTTTCGCCTGGGTCATGCATTCGGGCAGCTTATTCACCAGACCCAGGCCGACATCATCTCCAGTGTCAGGGAATATCTGAACTCCTTGTCGGCGCAGGTTCGCGAGTCGGTATGCCTGGCGACGCTGGCGGGCGCCAAGGTCAACGTCGTCGATTGCATCATTGTCGAGCGCGAGTTGCGGGTTGTCTTCTCGGTGGGCATCGAGGCTCCCGCCTATGCCACCGCAGCCGGAAAAATAATGCTGGCTGCGTTTTCCGACGATGCATTGCAAGCAATTCTTCCGAAGAAGCTTCAGGAGTTGACCGAGCACACACTGACCCGCGCCCAGCTCATTACCCAACTGCAAGACGTTCGTCAGTCTGCCGTCGCGGTGGATGATCAGGAACACATTGAAGGCGTCTGCACCTTTGCCGTGGCGCTGGAGACTTACCTCGGAAATTACTCCATCAGCATCATCGCCCCGAGCATCCGTGCCGGGCGTAATGGTGATACGTACAAAGCGGCGCTGATGGACTGCAAGCGCGAGATCGAGAAGAAGATCGGTCGCATGTCCAAGGGCGCTGTGGCAAGTCGCTAAGTTCTGTTAGGCGGCGCGGCGTTAGCAGTTTTACTGCTTATTGCGGCACTTCCGGTGTCGGCATTCCCCCTGATTCCAAACCCCTGATGCGTCGGCCCTGACTGGGCCGGTCGCAGCATTTCTGTGTCTACGTTTTGTTGATCCATGCGAGAGCCGGACAGAAATCAAAAATTAGAAAGCTACCGAGTTGTCTCGTATGGCGGGATGCTGTATCGTAATACGAGATTGCTTGTGGTCATCCTTTTGCTGACTCATTTGCCCCGTGTTGTCCGCCCTGGCCCCTCCTGCGCAGGAGATGGCTGGCAGTCGGATGATCGAGTTTTGCGTATTTAGCCTTTAACCAGAGGATTGCCTGTTATGCCGCTGCACGAAGTGAGTTTTCAGGGATTGCTGGTCAGCCCGATATTCATGATGGTGCTGATTGCCGCCGCCGTGACTGTTGTGACCAGCCGAGTTGTGGATCGGATCATTCCCTATTCAATGCAACGCAATGAAAGTTTGCTGGGCATGCTGCTGTTCATGTTGATCCTCGCCGGACTGGTACGAATTACTTTCTGAGAGACAAAAAATGAAAAGAGTCGCAAATATGGCCATGACACTGGTGCTGATTGGCGCCATTGTCGTAGTTCTGGTTTACATCTGGGACAGCTACATGTACACGCCCTGGACGCGCGACGGCAGGGTCCGGGCCGATGTCGTTAATATCGCTCCCGATGTATCGGGTTGGATTGATGAGTTGCATGCGCAGAACTCCCGTGAAGTTAAAACGGGCGATGTCCTGTTCACTGTGGATCACGCACGCTATCAAGTCGCCGTCGATCTGGCGCAGGCACAATCGGACAGTGCCAAGGTGAGCTGGGATCGGGCGACCAACGTCTATAAACGCCGGACACTAATGAGTGCCGATGCCGTGAGTCGTGAAGAGGTCGATACATCGCGCCTGGACATGATGGAAAAGCAAGCCAGCTACAAACAATCAGTCGCCGTCCTGAACAGCGCGAAGATTGACTTGGCGCGAACCACCTATACCTCGCCAGCCTCGGGCAAGATCATCAATCTTGAACTGGAAAAAGGCGACTACGTTAATCGTGGTGTGAATCGCCTGGCCTTGGTCAAAGACGACAGTTACTACGTCACCGGCTATTTCGAAGAGACCAAAATCCCCGGTATCAAGATCGGCGACAAGGTCGAAATATGGCTGATGGCCGGGACCTTGAAGCTCGAAGGTCATGTGGAATCAATCGACAGCGGTATCTCCAACAGTAACAGCACTCCGGGCAATCAGATGCTTCCAAGTGTCGAGGCGACCTTCGCCTGGGTGCGCCTGGCCCAGCGAATTCCCGTCAACATCAAAATCGATCAGGTACCTGAAGGTGTCAATTTGAGCTCTGGCATGTCGGCCACGCTGAAAGTCGTTGTGCCAGTTGGTGATCAGCGTGACCAGCGATCGGTTCTTCATGCTTTCAGCGAAAACGTAAAATCGTTGTTGTAGGCTCCGGCGCGATTTTTTTCAGATAGCAAGTGCGGCACCTTCGTGCAAAGTCGAGGCAAATTTCATGGCTCCTACAGCGCTGGATTCATACCTGTTAGGTAATAAGGTCGCCGTCAAGACCGGTATCAAGATCTCTGTTTCGGTCCTGGGCGCGTTGTTCATTGCTTTGTTGATGAATTTTGAACACCCGGTCTGGGCCATGATCACCGGGATGATTTCGTTTTTCGCGCCGGACCATGCGCAAGTGCTGAAGAAGTGCCTGTTCCAGTGTTTCAGCACTGTGCTGGGCGGGATTCTTGGCGTGGCGGTGATGAACTTTTTCGGCCAGAGCCCGCTCATGGCAGCATTGTCGGTCGCCATTATTGTCTTCATAGCCTCCGCGCTTTCCTACCATACACGCGATGCCAACCGTACTTTTCTGTGTGCGATCTTTGTGGTGACCGTTTGCATCATGGTCATGGTGACGGTGACGCTAGTGCCTACCAGCGAAGAGATTTACGAAATTTTCGTTGATCGGATCGGCACCATCATCGTGGGGATTATCTGGGCATCTTTTGTCAGCGCCTGCATTTGGCCGATGTTCAGTTCGGACTTGCTGCGCCTGTCTTCCGGGCGCCTGTTCAAATCGGTGTTTGCCCTCAATACGCAGTTCGGTTCGGACCCTGAGCAGTTCCGGGCACGACTCTCGGCGGTATTCAGCGGCATCATCGAACACGCGGACCTGGCTGACCATTGCGAGTTCGAGGGTGCATGGGGGAGAAGGGGGGCGCAGGTTGCCCGGGAAATGAACAAACTGGCGATCGAGGTCACCACTGATTCGTATGCACTGGCGCAACTCACTCCGGTGTATCAACAGCATATGGCGGTTGAACTCAATGAACTGGAGCACCTGGTTGACGTCTTGGCCCACCAGGCGATACCGGCGGGGGGCGATGTGTATCGGCTGCAAAGTTTTATGGCGGACGCCCGCGAGCGCAGCGAACAGGTCGCCCATGAAGATGGCGAACTGAGCATGTTGTTGGGCAAGATCGCTGATCTGGCCCAACACCTCAGCGGTTTTGCCCAGCTTTATGCGAGCCTGATGAAGGCTGAGAAAGTCAGCGTCAAAGGGGTCAGTGTTCGTCGTCACCGACAGCTGTCGAACTGCCTGATTACCGGAGCGCGATCGGCAGTGCTGTTTCTGCTCGGGTTCGTGTTCTGGTACGCGACCGATTGGACCTACGGCTTTTTGATGTGTGTCGTTCCGATCGTGTTCAGCATCATGCTGGGCAAGCTTCCACACCCGGAGCTAATCCTCAAGAACATCGCCATCGGTTTCTTTGTCGCCATTCCTGTGGGGATGGTGGTCATGAGTCTGTTGGCTCAAGCTCCGAGCGCCGTCGAGCTGCTGTTGCTGACCAGTGGCCTAGTGCTGTTCTTTGGCTTCATGGGCTTGTCCAGTCTGTCGAGCTTCGCCTACAGCCTGGGCTTCAATATCTCGTTCATGGTGTTCTTGCTGCCAGAAAACGTGCCGTCGGTTGACATCGGTTTTGCAATCGAGCGCTCGCTGAGCATGGGCCTGGGTACCATCCTTTTGGCACTGCTTTACATCTGCCTGCCCAGAAAACGGGTCCTGAAAAACCCGGCGCGGGTCAGTGAAGTGTTTGAACATGACCTTGATCGCTTCCTCTCCGATAATTCGGTAGAACGAACTTCGTCGATAGCCCTTGCCGATCGAGTCGGGCTGGTTATCGACAAGATGGTCTATATCTCGATTTATGAAGCCCCTGAGAAGAAGCACCAGTTGATCGAGCAGGCTGGGCGAGTGATCTTTCTGATGAGTCAGGTCCGGCATGTCAGTGCAGTTGTCGAGGCGACCAACCTCGCACCGTCTGGCACCAGAGCGCTACCGCAATGGCGCGCCGAACTGCTGGCCAATTACAGAAACGACACCAATCGTGATGAGCATCCGTTGGTCACCGAGATCGACAATTGGACGCTGACGTCGTCACCTGCGGTTGATGATCCCGGTGGCGCGCAACTATCAGGTTACTTGCTGTCCATGGATCGACTAACCCGTCGCGTGTTTACTCCGCACGCTTGATGCTGCATTTAGTGAGGTAGTGGATATGGATCGGTTTCAGGCTATGCAAGCATTCGCCCATGTAGTGGAACAAGCCGGCTTCGGTAAAGCGTCGCTGGTGATGGGTGTGGCGACGCCGACAATATCGCGCCAGGTCCAGCAATTGGAAACTCATCTCGGGGTAGCCTTGCTCAATCGCACTACCCGTCGACTGAGTCTGACTCCCGACGGTCTCCACTACTATGACCACTGCAAGCGGATTTTGGTCGATGTGGAACTAGCGGAGAAAACCCTGCCAGGCACTACCCTGGCGCCGCGGGGAAAACTGCGGGTCGATATTTCCCATGCGCTGGCCAGCCAGTTGATCTTGCCGGCGATTAACGAGTTCATCGAGCTTTATCCGCAGATCCAACTGACGATCGGCCTGGATGATCGGGTGGTCGATCTCATTCAGGACAATATCGATTGTGCCATCCGTACCGGCGTCCCGCAGGACTCCCAGACCTTGATCGCGCGACGCGTTGCTTCATTTGAGTGGATAACCTGCGCCTCCCCCGAGTATCTTCAAAAATACGGTACGCCCCGACAATTGACTGACCTCGCGGCCCATCAAGCCGTCGGTTATTTCCATCCGCAGTCAGGCAAGAATATCGACTGGGTTTTTATCTCCAATGGCGAGTCAGTCAACATCCGCATGAATAACACGATTTCTGTTAACGAGACTTCGGCGTACGTGACCTGCGGCCTTAAAAGCCTCGGATTGATTCGAGTCGCCAGTTACTTAGTGCAGGAGCATTTGCGCGCCGGACGTCTGGTTTCGGTGCTGGAGCAGTTCAATGAACCCAGTGTCCCCGTCTCGGCGGTCTACCCTAAAGGTAATCGCTCGTCGATGATTGTTCGGGCTTTCACAGACTGGGTTGGGGAACTGTTTGCCAAGCGTGCGCATGAAGAAGAGCGTCTACAAGGCGATCGGGTTAGGCGGACTGGCTAGAACGCCGTTTGCATTTTACTTGGTAGCTAACCACGAGCGATGAACGAAACAGCAACATACGTTGAAGTTTTTAAGGGGCCGCAATGTACGTGCGCCACCTGACGCTAGAAAGTGGTACAGATCAAATGTCGTTCAGACGACGTCATTTACAGCAGTGAGTGATGAGTACATGTAGATGCTGACGCCGAATTGACCCACATGCCGAGGCAAGACTAACCCACCTCCAATCGGCGTAAGTCCAGTACATGCGACGGTTCGCAAGAAGTCAGACTGGGTCAGTGATATCTCGGCATGTGGGTCAATTCTACGTCGGCCTCAACACATCGGGGCGGTTCGGGATTAACGGCAGCACATGAACTGCGGGTCGTGCTGGTTGGTCAACATCGTTTCGCCGATCGCTCAGCCGCAGATAGACAAAGGCTTGGAATGGTCGACGGGACATATATCAACGGAAATAAGGTTTTATGGCTGACTCGCTCAACCCGAAAATATACATCCTGACATTCACAGCATTCGTGATGCTGTCCTCCGAGTTCATAGCGGCGGGCCTGCTGCCTGAGATCGCTTCGGGTCTGCAAATCTCCGTGGGTCAAGCAGGCTGGCTCGTTACTGCATTTGCCTTGGGGATGGGAATTGGTGCTCCGGTCATCGCGGCTTTTACGCATAAGGTTAGCCTGCGCACCCTGCTGATGAGCGGGTGCGTGGCGCTCTTTTGTGGGAACACCATCAGCGCGCTCACTGATAATTTCTCGTTGCTGATGATGGGCCGAGCGCTGGGCGGCATAGGCGTGGCGATTTTCTGGACTAATGCTGCCCTGGCCGCCTCAGCGATGTCCTCAACGGCGCATAAGAGCCTTGCCGTATCTCGTGTGCTTATCGGCATTTCAATTGCTTCAGTAGTGGGCGTACCGCTCGGCAAGCTAGTTAGCGACACGTGGGACTGGGAAATTGCTATGGGGATGATGGCCGCGTTAAGTGCGTTGGCGTTGCTTGCCGTTATTCGATGGATACACCCGCCTCAAACTGACACACCTGTGAATCATCGCGGCCTCGCTCAGCGGCTCCGAAGCGTCTGGACGAGAGATATTGCCTTGGCTCTGCTGAGCTACCTATTTATGTTTGCAGGGATCATGGCGGTCTTCAGTTACCTCGCAACATTCCTCGCGAGGTATACGGGGCTGGCAGGTACGCCGGTCACGCTCATGTTAGCTCTGTACGGCGTTTCGGACATTGTTGGCAACTTGCTCCTGTCCCAGCGGGTTCCTGATCAACTGGATGGCATGTTCAAGACGCTGTTGTTAGTGCTGGCTGTCAGCCTCGCTGCGATCTCGCTCTTGGGCGAATCAGTATGGTTGGTACCTTTGGTAGTGGCCGCCATCGGCTGCTGTCATGCAGGTGCCAGCCTGTTGACAGGCGTTGACGTGCTGCGAAGGGCTGGGGCTAATGCTCAGTTCATCGGCTCCGTAAACGTCAGCGCGATCAACCTTGGGATCATGCTTGGTACTTCGGCTGGAGGGCTGTTGATCGATCACATCGGCCTTCAGTACGTCGGATTCTTAGCCGCCGGCTTCGTCATTTGTGCATGGGGCACCAGGATGTGCTTGAGCACGGAGCCAGTTGCCACTGAGGATCTCGCGGCCGAATGACTCAGTGCTTTTTCTGCTTCCGATTCTGCTAGCTAGCAGTGGTGCTCAAGAGCATCGGGTATGCCGGCGCTTCCACTGAGTCAGCCCCGGCGCCGTGGATGCATGGAGGGAGCCATAGAATGAAATGTTGCTCACGGGTTTGTTACCCTGCCGACAGACATTGCGCTTTGGCGCTCTGCGTAAGCGTTAACGTCAACCAACGCACACTTGGGATATCTCCTTCCCTATGCTGTGCGTGGTTAAAAATGCCTATTACCTCCTCGACTATCCAGGTCGAAAAGTCTCTATTCACGTCGTCCTTGCTCATGGGCATCCTGCTCATCGCGGCTAATTTGCGTGCCCCCATTACGTCGCTTGACCCAGTATTTGTCTCAGGTACAGGACTACTTCGGATTAAGTCCTGCGGCCGCAGGGCTGCTGAATGCGCTTCCTTTACTGATTTTTGCGTGTGCCCCCCATTTGGCTCCTTGGTTAACGTGGCGCCTGGACCTAGAGCATTCGCTGTTCACCTGCCGCTCTAGCAACGACTCTAGGCATCGGTGAAAGACGAGGATCTTAATGACAACGACATCAGCGATTTTCTGGTTGAGCGACTCAGCCAATGGGGCGTAACGCGGATTTTTGGTTATCCGGGGGACGGTATCAACGGTGTTTTTGGTGCGCTGAGTCGTGCCCAAGGCAAAATCGAATTCGTTCAGGCCCGGCACGATGAAATGGCTGCATTCATGGCCTGCGCTCATGCCAAGTTCACGGGATAGCTGGGCGTGTGTATTGCGACCTCCGGCCCCGGCGCTTCGCATCTGATCACCGGGCTTTACGATGCGCGGATGGATCACATGCCGGTGTTGACCATCGTCGGCCAGCAAGCGCGTGCTGCGCTTGGGGGACACTATCAGCAAGAACTGCCGTATTCAGGACTGGCGATTACTTCGGAGTCGTTGCGGGATTACCCGATTTACTTGGTGAGCTTCCGTAATCGTTGCGCTGATTGGCAGACGGTGTCCGTTCAACAGGTGATGAGCGAGTTGATGCTTTGGTGCATGGATACTCATCTGCGTGTGGCATTGCGCAAGCTTCAAGTCGATGTAAGTGGGCACTCTCACTTGGCTCGCTCGCCTGGCATTGAACCGCATTCGTTACTGCGGGTCACCCGACCGGTTCGTGTCGATTGAGGCCTCAAACATTAGGGTACGGTAGTCGTATCGCGGACTGGCTTTAACACCATCACTCCATCCAGAATCTCGATGCTTAACTGGTTGCCAGTCTCAAGCCCATAGCTGACAGCGGCGATAGGCAGAAATCGACCGATTCTGTTGAAAAAGTCGATCATCCAAAACTGTCTCGTCATTGAACGGTGAAAACACCTTTTTTACACGCTGCTACGTGAAATATGCGTCTGGGGATCTCAGCTGAAAGTAAAGATTTCAATCTCGGATGCGTACTTTTCAGCTGCGGAAACCACGGCCGACTTTTTCAACAAAATTGACCCATAGCTGCCGGTCAGCATTGGCTAAAATTGGCCGATTTCTGCCATCTATTGGATGCTTACACTAAAAAAGCCCTCAAAGGGCCTTTTTGTATTTGAACAAAATCTATTGTCGCCAAGGTGGTTGCGGCCGGAACTGATCCTGGAGGAAACGCAAAAAATTGAGCGTTCGCGCGGGCAACCCCTCGCGTTGATGCGTCAGCGCAACAATATTGACATCTGGAAGTTTCCAACCAGGCAATAGTCGTATCAACGTCCCCTCCGCCAGAGCATCGGTAACATCCCATTCAGAACGCATGATGATGCCGCGCCCTTCGCACGCCCATTGCCGAATAACACTTCCATCGTTGCAGCTCAATGCTGGGCGGATGCGCACATTGAGTGTTTTACGTGCGCGCGTGAAATGCCAGAGGGTGACGTCTTCGTTGTTTTCCCGCAATGCAATGCAGGGCAGGGTAGCCAACTGGTCGGGATGTTCCGGCAGACCGTACTGTTCAATAAAGGCGGGTGAGGCGCATACGTAGCGACGGTTGGGGGCAATGGAATGGCCCACCAGGTTGGAGGAGCGCAGTTCCCCAATATGGATAACGACATCAAATCGATCAGTCGCTTCGACCATCGGCTGTTCGGACAAACTCAATGCTATCTCTACGTCTGGATGCAGGCGCTGGAAAGCCGCCACCGCGGGCGCCACGTGCAGGCGCCCAAATCCGAACGGTGCGTTGACTTTCAGCTTGCCAACGAAGCCACTGCGTCGCTCATGCAGGTCCGCCAGCAGAGTATCGAACTGCTCGACCAGCTCGGCCCCACGCAGACACAAGAATTCGCCCTCATCGGTAAAGCGCAGCTGCCGGGCTGACCGATCCAGCAATCGAATCGACAGTTTTTTCTCCATTTGCTGAAGTCGCTGGGTCACGGCCGAGGGCGTCAGACCCAGCTTGCGTGACGCGGCCAACAAACTCTCGCTTTCCCGGACGACCAGGAGAAAGCGGATATCAAATGTCTCGTTCATTAAGAATCACTGAATATTAGAATTAATTTTATTAAATTTTAATCTGAAATCGGAAGCTTAGAATAGCGCTATTCCAGGAGACCAGACATGTCCGCACTCACTCATATCGAAACCCCCGCCTTACTGCTCGATCGCGATCGACTCGATGCCAACATCCAACGGATGCGCAATAAGCTGGCAGCATTCAATGTGGTATTGCGTCCACACGTGAAGACCAACAAGTCGGTGGAAGTCACCGAGCGCCTGTTTGCAGGTGGGCGCGGGCCCATCACTGTTTCAACCCTGCGTGAGGCCGATTTCTTTTTCGAGGCCGGGTTTACCGACATCTTGTATGGCGTTGGCATTGCGCCTAACAAATTCGCTCACGCCGCCACGTTGATCAGCAAAGGTGCGCAGCTCAAACTGGTACTCGACAATCTGGACACTGCCAGATTATTGGCCGACTTTGCCCAAACGTCGGGTCATGTTTTTGATGTCCTGCTGGAAATCGATTGCGACGGCCACCGCTCCGGTCTCGGCCCGCAATCGCCGCTGTTGGTGGAAATCGCGCAATTGTTGAGCACCAAAGGCGTCAGGCTCAGCGGCTTGATGACACACGCCGGCAAGTCCTACGACAGTCAGTCGATCGCTGAAATCGAGGCCTGCGCCCGGCAGGAACGCGCGGCGATTATCGATGCCAGCCAAATGCTCGCCGCTGCGGGTTTCAACATGACGATCATCAGTATCGGTTCGACACCCACGGCACTTTTTACTAAGGATTTAACCGGAGTAACTGAAGTTCGTGCGGGGGTGTTCGCCTTCTTCGATCTGGTCATGGCGGGCTTGGGTGTCTGCGATGTGCAGGATATTGCGGTCTCGGTTCTGACGACCGTCATTGGTCATCAGGCTGAGAAAGGCTGGATCATTACGGATGCGGGATGGATGGCACTGTCTCGTGATCGTGGTACCGCCAGGCAAGCGATCGATCAGGGATATGGCGTTGTGTGTGACGCCGCCGGCCAGCCCATTGGCGACTTGATCGTCAGCGCCACCAATCAGGAGCACGGGATCATTTCATCGCGGGCCGGGAAGCTTGAAGCCTTGAGCTTACTGCCCTTGGGCACGCTGCTGCGGATCTTGCCGAATCACGCCTGTGCCACCTCGGCACAGCACACGGGTTATCACGTTCTCAGCGAGGGACGCAGTCTCGGTTACTGGCCACGCATCACAGGTTGGTAATTAATCCATTCACCAGAACTTACAACTTTGATCGATCAAGGGGGGCAAATGAAGTTGATCACAGCAGAGAAACTGCCTGTACCCGGTGGGCATTACTCACACGGTGTAATGGCAGGAAAACTTCTATTCATTTCCGGGCAGTTGCCATTTCCACCGGATGTTCAAGAATTTCGTGATGGAATAGAGGCCCAGACTATTCAGGCAATGACGAATATTGAAGCTGTGCTTCAGGCTGCGGGAGGTTCGTTGAGTCATTTAGTCAGCGTGCAAATTTACATCGTTGATGTTGCTTACTGGCCGATCGTCAATCTGGCTTATTCAACGCTGATGGGGGCGCACCGTCCCGCAAGAGTAATCATCCCGTGTGGTCCGCTCCATTATGGGGCCTTGGTGGAAATTTCAGCAGTGGCTGAAATATAAATTTAAAGAAGGGCAGTTGTTATGAATTCGATTGAAAACAATGTGCAGCAAACTCCTGTCAAACTTGTCCTGTTCGATTTGCTCACTGCTTTGCTGGATTCGTGGACGCTTTGGAATTCCGTTGCAGGCTCCGATGAAATGGGGCACACCTGGCGTATGGCTTATTTGAAGGCGACTTACGGCTGTGGCGCTTACCGGCCTTATGAAACGCTGGTCGAGGAAGCCGCGATCAGTGTGGGACTAGGTAAAGAGGCCGCGCAAAATCTGGAGGCGCGCTGGACGGAATTGCAACCTTGGCCTGAGGCCAAACGCGTGCTCACCGAGTTGGCGCCGCACTATCAACTGGGGGTGGTCACTAACTGTTCGGAGCGGTTGGGACGCATCGCGGCGGATCTTCTGGGGGTGCCATTTGACGTAATTGTCACTTCTGAACAGGCCGGTTTCTACAAGCCCGATCCGGAACCTTACAGGCTCGCGCTGCAAGTCGCGGGTGTAGAGCCCTCTCACGCCATCTTCGTAGCGGGTTCAGCCTACGATCTGTTTGGCACGCAGAAAGTCGGCTTGCCAACCTTTTGGCATAACAGAATAGGACTCGACGCGCCCGCAGGTGCGCCTGATCCATTAATCATGCGCCCGACACTCGATAGCCTGTTTGAGGATATTAAAGCCCTGAGCGGGAAATAACCGTGGTGTTGCTCATCGCCGTCCTGCGGCGCGTCACTCTGTAAATCAATACCGGCGGGGGGGCTTACAAAGGCGTCTCCGCCGGACTGCTCTTGTAACAGGCCGCGAACGCACGCGGTTGTTCCTGGTTTGAGGCTCAGCTTATGCACTTCGCCCAACTCAGCGGACTTTAAGTTCAAAACAAATTCTTCCATCAAAGGAAGGTGTCTGAAACGGGTGCTGTGGTCCGAGGACTAATCACGCGTCCCAAACGAGGTTCCGCCATGTCAGCTGAAACCCATATCCGCAAACCGTTCTACAAGATTCTATATCTCCAAGTCTTGTTCGCGATCGCAATCGGCATCCTGATAGGCCACTTCTATCCGGAAACTGGTACCACGTTAAAACCGCTGGGTGATGGCTTTATCAAGCTGATCAAAATGGTCATCGCTCCTATCATCTTCTGTACGGTGGTCACGGGTATCGCCGGTATGCAAAGCATGAAAGCTGTGGGAAAGACCGGTGGCTTTGCGCTTCTTTACTTCGAGATTGTTTCGACAATTGCCCTGTTGATCGGGCTAGCCGTGGTCAACGTCGTGCAGCCAGGCGCTGGTATGCATATTGATCCGTCCACGCTTGATGCGTCGGGGATAACTGCGTACGCGGCCGCAGGAGAAAAGCAGAGCACGATCCAGTTCCTGCTGAACATCATTCCCAACACGATTGTTGGCGCGTTTGCGGAGGGTGAGATCCTGCAGGTGTTGTTCTTCTCCGTACTGTTTGGTTACGCGCTGCATCGCATCGGCGACTATGGCCGTCGGGTGTTCGAGTTCATCGAGAGCATCTCTCAGGTGTTGTTCAGCATCATGGGCGTGGTGATGAAAGTCGCGCCAATCGGTGCGTTGGGTGCAATGGCATTTACTATCGGTAAGTACGGTGTAGGTTCTTTAGTGCAGTTGGGCTATTTGATGCTGTGCTTTTACTTCACCTGCCTGGTCTTCGTACTGGGGATATTGGGCACGATCGCACGTGTCCACGGGTTCAGCATCTTTAAGTTCATCAAGTACATCCGCGAAGAACTGCTGATCGTCCTGGGTACTTCGTCGTCTGAGACCGCGCTGCCACTTATGATCGTCAAGATGCAGAAGCTCGGTGCGCATAAGTCCGTCGTGGGCCTAGTCATCCCGACCGGTTATTCCTTCAACCTCGATGGCACTTCCATTTACCTGACCATGGCGGCGATTTTCCTTGCCCAAGCCACCGATACGCCCATGGACATTACACACCAGATCACTTTGTTGCTGGTCTTGCTCATCACATCAAAAGGAGCGGCGGGTGTAACGGGCAGTGGCTTCATCGTATTGGCGGCTACGCTGTCGTCAGTAGGGCATGTGCCAGTTGCGGCGCTGGCCTTGATTTTAGGTATCGACCGCTTTATGTCCGAAGCGCGGGCGTTGACCAATCTGATCGGCAACGGCGTAGCGACAATCGTGGTCGCCAAGTGGTGTGGGCAGTTGGACGAAAAGGTGCTTCAAAAAGGTCTAGAAGAGGGCCCAGGAGTAGCGGCTATCGCTTCGCCGGCAACACGAGTTCCCGACGAACCTGTGCGTACTTAATCTAGCCATGTGAAGAAGGCCTGTCCTTGCGACGGGTTTTTGCATATGTCGTAAAGCCGTTACGGGAACCTGGCTGGCAAATGCCAATCAAGCCGGGCGTGATGCACCGCCAGGGGGCCGTCCCGTATGCTCAACATTATCAAGGTCCGTATATGGACTCCTCCTCGTTGCAAGCCTCCTTTGCTTTGGCGCCCGTGCCGACTGCACACGTATATTCGGCCTCTGACTTTGGCATCGATTCGATGCAGGGCCATGATGGGCTATTCGCGCGTCGGCTCCCAATCGGTTCTACGTGCTTTGCGCACCTGGACACTTGAGGGTTTTGCCGACGCCGGTTCGACCGGTTTGCCATTGCTCGGGTTACTTCGCAATCGTGGTGTAGGGTGCTTCTCCCGGGATGAATAGGTCAGGCCAATGCTCGATCCGGTTGGTAATCAGTGCCGTTGCGCAGCATCGCCCAAGCCATGCGTGCAGTTTTGTTAGCCAGTGCGATAGCGGCCACGTTGGGATGTGAGCGCTCGGCTATCCCCCTCGATAGCGACCATGATGAGAAGGCTTTGATCAATCGGGCTGACATTGCGCTCTACCTGGCAAAGTCTCAGGGTAGAAATCGAGTGAGCGGTGCACCGGCAATGGCGGAGAAATAACTTAACGCCGTGCACAGGAGTAGTTGAGCACTACATTGGTTAAGGGATTTAATGTGTCGTTTTCAACACAATGACTACCATTCAGTTACACAAAAAATTGATGAAATCAATGATTACACTGTCATAAGCGGCAAGTATTGTTTTTGTTGCTGAAAAAGAGAGTGCTGTAATGAAGCTGAATCGTGTAGCAAAAGTAGCGGTAGTGGTCGCTCTATTTTCGTCATTGTCGGGCTGTTGGTTATTCATGCCTCCAGGTGGTGGTGGTGGTGGTGGTGGTGGTGGTGGTGGTGGTCAGCATGGCGGGCCTGGCGGCGGTGGTGGTCAAGGTGGGGGCGGTCAACGATAAGTCCTGGGGTCGCTCTGTCTGCGTTTGAATAATCTGGATTTCACAAAAACGCCACTCTATGAGTGGCGTTTTTTTTGTTAGTTGATTTTGAAAAAGGTTTACACCTGCTGACTTCTTGTCAGGAAGTGCATGGGTACGCGTATAAAAGCAGTGCGACTGATGAGCATCTAAAACCGATACTCCGCTGGAACTTCCCGAGCGATGAATTGCTGCATGTGTTCGAGAAAGCTGATTTGCAGTTTCGATGCCGGTCCTTGAACCAGCAGCACGCTGAAGTCCATTTCGATCGCTGGTTCGAACGCTCTGAACACACTGGCCTGCTTCTTTTGAGTTGGGTGACTGAAGGCAAGTTGCATGCTTTCGATACGACCTCGACGACGTATGCCGGGCTGGTTCTTTTGTTATTGCCCCGTTTCGGTGTAATGACCTGGAAAGACGTTCAAGCACGCATTCTGTGGGGAGCCGTGATTGTCTTCGGGGTCGGCATCAGCCTGGGCACCGCGCTGTTGACCACCCAGGCCGGGCAATGGTTGGGTGTCCAGGTTGTCGGGCAAATGGGGCTGGACAAGCTCGGCACGCTGGGGGTGTTTGCCGTCCTCAGTGCCTTCCTTATTCTGATCCACTTGGGCTTTGCCAGCGCCACGGCGCTGACCTCGGCATTGATTCCGATTCTGATGGCCGTTCTGCAAACCCTGCCCCGAGGATTTCAGTCGACTGGGCGTTACCACGCTCCTTGGGTTTGGTTACGTCGGCGAGCGCGCCGCCAACAACGCCAACGATTTCTGGCTGAGCAGCTACACCGTGGCCGATGCCTTCGTACGTTGGGAGTCGCCGATGTTCGGGTACAAGACCACGCTGCAGTTCAACGTCGATAACCTGTTCGACAAACAGTACTACCCGTCCTCCACCGGCAGCCAACTGGCGGTCAATGTCGGCGAGCCGCGCACGGCCCGCCTGAGCGCCAGCGTGACATTCTGATCACACCGCTTTGACGAACTGCCCCGTTCTGCCCGTTTATCCGGCGGAACGGGGCGGTGATCATCCTCAGCCCGGACGACACCTCAGTCGTCGGCGAGTTGAAACCGATAACCCACGCCATACAACGACTCGATGGGATTCTCCCCCGGGCAGGCCTGTTCGAGCTTGCGCCGCAGATTACGAATATGGCTGTCGACCGTGCGGTCGGTCACCACTCGGTGATCGGAGTAGATCTTGTCGAGCAACTGATCCCGAGAAAATACGCGTCCCGGAGAGCGGGCGAGGGTGTTGAGCAGTCGCAGTTCCAGGGGCGTCAGGTCCAGTGCGATACCGTCGAGGGAGGCCTGGTATTGTTCTTCATCAATCTGCAGACGCGATCGCGCAGACGTCAAAAGGTGCGGGCTGCGTCGCAGGATGGCCTTGACTCGGGCGACCACTTCACGGGGGCTGAAAGGTTTGCAGATGTAGTCGTCGGCGCCCAGGTCCAGTCCGAGCAGGCGATCTACTTCCTCGACTCGGGCGGTGATCATGATGATGGGCACCGCACTGAAGCTGCGCAGTTCTTTGCACACTTGCAGGCCATCCCGTCCGGGCAGCATCAGGTCGAGAAGGATCAGTCGCGGCTCGCAGGCACGTACCGCCGGCACCACGTCCAACCCGTTGTCCAGACACTGGGTCGGGTAACCGGCAACGGTCAGGTAGTCGCGCATCAACGCGGCCAGTTTGGGTTCATCTTCGACGATGAGAATCGGAGTGTCGTTGACCATGTTCAGGCATTCCGTGGCAGGCGCAGGGTCAGCCAGAGGCCACCCAAGGGAGAGTGGTCGGCCGTCAGGCTGCCGCCGTGGGCCAGGGCGATGCTATGACAGATTGCCAATCCGAGGCCGGCCCCGCCACTGGCGCGATTGCGTGAGGCTTCGCCGCGGTAGAAACGCTCAAATAGCCGGGGCAATTGCTGCGCTTCAACCCCGGGGCCGGAATCGAGGAATTCGATGCGCACGTCGTCGCCATCGATGGCAGCGCTGATGCGCAGTACACCGCCCGGATCGGTATAACGCACAGCGTTTTCCAGCAGGTTCCCGAACAGTTGTTGCAGGCGCTTGGGGTCGGCCTCCAACCGCAGCGGTTGCGCCGGCAGGTCCAGCTCCAGACGTAGCTGTGCAGCGTTGCAGCGCTCTTGAAACATGGCCGCGCTGCTTTCCAGCAGCTCGTTGAGCACGCATTCGCTCTTGCGATAGTTCAGTGCGCCGACGTCCGCCAGGGACAGCTCGTACAGGTCGTCCACCAGTTTGCTGAGCATGCCGACTTCGCCTTGCAGCGACTTCATCGAGGTCTGATCGAGGGTGCGCACGCCGTCCTCGATGGCCTCCAGTTCACCGCGCAATACCGACAGCGGGGTGCGCAGTTCGTGGGAGACATCGGCCATGAATTCCCGACGCATCTGTTCGTTGCGTTCCAGCGTGTACGCAAGCTGGTTGAAGTCGCGAGCCAGTTGGCCCACTTCGTCGTCGGACGACACGGTCACTCGATTGCTGTATTCCCCGGCGGCCAGACGGTGAGTGGCCGCGGCCACCCGTTTGACCGGTTCGAGCAGGGTGCGGGCAATCCACCAGGCGATCAGCATCGCCAACAGCAACGAGAGCACACCCATCGCCAGGCTGGCACGCCATTGATACTGCTGAAACCGTTCGCCCCCTGCTTCTGTCACGCTCTGGAAGGGGGTGACTGCCAGCCAACCGACGGTTTTGCCAGCCACTTCGATCGGACGCAGCAACGCGTCATCACCGATCGCGGGGTAACCGGTGACGCGTTTTTTTTGCTGATCCAGCAAGGCTATGCGGAACAACGCGCCCGTCAGATCAGAGGGTGATGGAATCCTCAGCTCGTGGAACACATCTCCATCCCTCGGCTCCGGCCGCATGATCTCGAACCAGCGATCCGGCTGGTTGCGCAGGAATTCCCAGCTGCCCTCACGCTCGTAGGCGCTGGCCAGGCGCGGCAGCACCGGGGCCATGCGCTCCAGGGCCTGTTCATTGAGGTAGCCGAGAAACCCCCGGCCAAAACTCCAGCTGGTGGCCAGGCCCATGCTCAGGATGACAAACAGCACGCTGGCCAGTACAGCAACAAACAGCTTGGTGGAGATGCTCAGTTTCATGGGCTCGGGCGGGTCGGTGAATGGCCCGGTCATTTAGGCCCTGACGCGACGAAGATTCAAGCTCGGCGGGCAATCTTCAATTTTCCTGCACATTTGCCTCGCAGTATGGCGCATGGCTCAAGCCACCCCGTCTTGCAGAGGCAGATATGTCGACCAAACTTTTCGCCAAATCCCTGGTAACCGCCGCCGTTATTCTTTCCCTGATCGTTCTGTTCGTGTTGAGCGGTTGTTCGGCCGGCGAGTCCGCGCCTGTCGCTGTCGCACCAAAAGTTTCGGTGATCACCGTGCAACCTCAGAGTCAGGCGCTGACCACTGAACTGGCCGGGCGCACCCAGGCGTTCATGGTCGCCGAGATCCGCCCGCAGGTCGGCGGTATCGTCCAGCAACGCTTGTTTGTCGAAGGCGCCGAGGTCAAGGCCGGACAGGCGCTGTATCAGCTGGATGCGGCCCCTTATAAGGCAGCATTGGCTGAAGCGCAGGCGACTGTGGCCAAGGCCCGCGCCACCTTGAAGTCAGCCCAGTCCACCGCCAAACGCAATGCCCAACTGGCGAAAATCGACGCCATCAGCCAGCAGGATAACGAGGATGCTCAGACCAGTCTGTTGACCGCCGAGGCCGAACTGCAAGTAGCGCAGGCCGGTGTGGATACAGCGCGCATCAACCTGGCGTATACCCGCATCAGCTCGCCCGTCGGCGGGCGCATCGAAACGTCGACCGTTACCCCCGGCGCGCTCGTCGTGGCCAATCAGGACAGCGCACTGACCACGGTGCAGCAGCTGGACCCGATCTACGTTGATGTCACGCAATCGACCACCGAACTGCTGCGCCTCAAGCGCGATCTGGCCAGCGGCGCATTGCAAGGCAACGGCGAGGGCGAAGCGCGGATCAGCCTCAAACTCGACGACGGCAGTACCTATAACCACGAAGGCCGCTTGAAATTCAGCGGGGTCAGTGTCAACGAAGGCACCGGCACGGTGACCCTGCGCGCCGAGGTCGACAATCCGGAGCATCTGTTGCTGCCGGGTATGTATGTGCGGGCGGTGCTGGAGCAGGCCTGGAATGATCAGGCGATTCTGATTCCACAACAGGCTGTGAGCCGCAGCGCCAGTGGCGTGACCTCGGTGTTGCTGGTGGTCAACGGCAAGGTCGAGCAGCGCGTGCTGACCATCGACCGCGCCGTGGGCAACCAGTGGTGGGTCACCGCAGGCCTGAAGGCGGGTGATCAGGTGATCGTGGAAGGCGGACAGAAAGTCCGGGTCGGCGCCGCGGTGTTGGCGCAAAACACCAGCGCTCGGGGACGGACGCTGCACACCGCCCCCACTGCCATTGCGCAGGAGGGTTGAGCATGGCGCGCTTCTTTATTGATCGACCGATTTTTGCCTGGGTCATCGCCATCGTCATCATGCTCGCCGGCGCGTTGTCCATCAGCCAACTGCCCCTGGAACAGTACCCGGATATCGCGCCGCCGACGGTGCGGATTTCCGCCACTTACACCGGTGCTTCGGCCAAGACCGTGGAGGATTCGGTGACCCAGGTGATCGAGCAGCAGATGACCGGTCTGGACAACCTGACCTATATGTCTGCCTCCAGCAGCTCGGCGGGTAGCGCCAGCATCAACCTGACGTTCGACGCCGGTACCGACCCCGACGTGGCGCAGATGCAGGTGCAGAACAAGCTGCAACAAGTCGAGTCGAGACTGCCGCAGTCGGTGCAAAGTGAAGGCCTGACCGTGACCAAGGGCGGCTCGGACTTCCTGATGATTGCCGCCCTGGCCTCCGACAACCCGAGTGTCACCGGTACCCAAATTGGCGACTACATTTCCAGCACCTTGCTTGACCAGATCAGTCGTATCGATGGCGTTGGCGATGTGCAGACCCTCGGTTCGGGCTATGCCATGCGCATCTGGCTCGACCCGGCCCTGCTGGAAAAATACGCGCTGATGCCCTCGGACATCAGCACGGCCCTGGAGGCGCAGAACACCGAAGTTTCCGCCGGCCAGCTCGGCGCCTTGCCGGCGGTGGCAGGGCAGCAGTTGAACGCCACGATCAGTGCCCGCAGCAAGCTGCAAACCGCGGAAGAATTTCGCAATGTCGTGGTCAAGTCTTCAAGCGACGGCGCAGTGGTCTTGCTCGGCGATGTCGCGACGATTGAGCTGGGCAGTGAAAGCTATGACGTGAATTCGGCCCTCAACGGCAAGCCCGCTGCCGCCATGGGCATACAGCTCGCCGCGGGCGCCAATGCCCTGAAAGTCGGCGAAGCGGTGAAGGCCAAGCTTAAGGAGCTGGAGCCGTTTTACCCGACGGAAATGCAGCTGAAAAACGTCATTGCCTACGACACCACGCCCTTTGTCAGCCTGTCCATCGAGGAGGTGGTCAAGTCGTTGGGCGAGGCCATTGTTCTGGTGGTGCTGATCATGTTCCTGTTCCTGCAAAACCTGCGGGCCACGCTGATTCCGGCGATCACCGTACCGGTGGTGCTGTTGGGCACGTTCGGCGTGCTGGCGCTGTTCGGCTATTCGATTAACACCCTGACCATGTTCGCTATGGTGTTGGCGATCGGCCTGCTGGTGGACGACGCGATCGTGGTGGTGGAGAACGTCGAGCGGGTGATGGGCGAGCAGGGGCTTTCGGCACTGGCGGCCACGCGCCAGTCGATGGATGAAATCACTAGCGCACTGATCGGCATCGCCCTGGTGCTGAGCGCAGTGTTTATTCCCATGGCGTTTTTTGGTGGCTCCACGGGGATCATCTACCGACAGTTCTCGGTGACCATCGTCTCGGCCATGGTGCTCTCGGTGCTGGTGGCGATGACGCTGACGCCGGCATTGTGTGCGACCTTGCTCAAGCCGTCCGATGCCCAGGGTCATGGTCCTCAAGGCGGGTTCTTCGGCTGGTTCAACCGCACCTTCGAACGCAGTGCCGAGGCCTATCAAAGGCTGGTCGGCGGTATTTTGCAGCGCGGGCGCCGCAGCCTGCTGGTGTATGGGCTGGTGGTGCTGGCCATGGCGGCGGGTTACGCCAGCCTGCCGACCTCGTTCCTGCCGGACGAAGACCAGGGCATTCTCATGGCACAGGTGCAGTTACCGGTGGGTGCCACGGATAGTCGCACCCAAGCGGTGATGAAGCAGTTCGAAAGCTACATGCTCGAACAACTGGAAGTCGAAGCGCTGATCAGCATCACCGGCCTGGGCATGGGCGGCAACAGCCAGAACACCGCCCGCGCCTTTATCCGGCTCAAGGACTGGAGCGAGCGGTTGGGGGCAGGGCAGGATTCGGCGTCCATCGCCCAGCGGGCGACCCAGGCGCTGGCGAGCATCGGTGATGCCAATGTGTTTGTCATGCAGCCGCCGGCCGTGCGCGGGTTGGGGCAGAGCTCCGGTTTCGACTTGCAACTCAAGGATCTCGGTGGCCTGGGGCACGACGCCCTGGTGGCGGCGCGGGAGCGGTTCATCGAGCTGGCGGAAAAAGACCCGCGGTTGCTGGGTGTGCGCAGCAATGGTCTGGACGACACGCCCCAGCTCAAGGTCAGTATCGATGATCGCAAGGCCGGCGCCTTGAGTCTGAGCACCAGCGATATCAACGCCACCTTGTCGACTGCCCTGGGCGGCAGTTACGTCAATGACTTCCTCAATCAGGGGCGGGTCAAGAAGGTTTATGTTCAGGGCCAGGCGTCAGCGCGCATGCAAGCGGCGGATCTGGATCATTGGTTTGTGCGCAACAGCAACGATGAGATGGTGCCGTTTTCCTCCTTCGCCAGCAGCTCGTGGAGTTATGGCTCGCCGTTGCTGGAGCGCTATAACGGCAGCGCTTCTTTGGAGGTCGTTGGTGATCCGGCGCCGGGCGTGAGTTCCGGCGTGGCGATGGATGCGGTGGAAGCGATCATCAAGCAATTGCCGGAAGGCATCGGTTACGAGTGGACCGGGCAGTCGTATCAGCTGCGCCTGTCCGGTACCCAGGCACCGCTGCTGTACGGGATCTCGGTGCTGTTCGTGTTCCTCTGCCTGGCCGCTCTTTACGAGAGCTGGTCGGTGCCATTCTCGGTGATGCTGGTGGTGCCATTGGGTGTGGTCGGCGCGGTATTGGCGACCCGATTCACGGGCTTGAGCAATGACGTGTACTTCCAGGTGGGGTTGTTGACCACCGTGGGGCTGGCGGCCAAGAACGCGATTTTGATCGTCGAATTCGCCAAGCACCTGCAAGAGCAGGGCAACAGCTTGCGGGAGGCGACGTTGATCGCCGTGCGCCAACGCCTGCGGCCCATTCTCATGACGTCCCTGGCCTTCATGTTCGGCGTGCTACCCCTGGCGTTGAGCTCCGGCGCCGGTTCCGCCGGGCGCCAGGCCATCGGCACCGGCGTGCTGGGCGGTATGTTCAGCGCCACGGTGCTGGGGATCTTCTTCGTACCGCTGTTCTTTGTGCAGATCCGCCGCCGTTTTGGCCGCGCTTCCACGGCTTCGACCTCCACCCAATCCGTCCAGACAGGTGACGCATGATCAAGTTTCACTGGCCACTGCTGGCCGTTCTGGCCCTCGGCGGCTGTGTCAATCTGGCGCCTCAGTATGAGCGCCCTGAAGCGCCCGTCGCCGATCAATGGCTGCCGGCAGCCAGCACGCCAAAGGGGCAGGTGGCAGCCGACATCGAGTGGCAACAGTTTTTCACCGACAGCCGTCTGGCGCGCTTGCAGTCCCTGGCGCTGGTCAACAATCGCGACCTGCGCCTGGCCAGTCTGAACATCGAAAAAGCTCAGGCTCAATACCGCATCCAGCGAGCAGCGGCCTTGCCCTCGATCGATGCCGGCGTCAGCGGCACTCACAGCCGCACACCGAGCTCGTTGTCCAGCAGCGGCACGGCGGCCACCAGTCATGACTACAGCGCGCAACTGGGGCTGAGCAGTTATGAACTGGATGTGTTCGGGCGGGTACAGAACCTTCAGGACGAAGCGCTGGAAGCCTATCTGGCGCTGACCGAAACCCGGCGCAGCACGCAGATCAGCCTGGTGGCCGAAGTGGCCACGGCCTGGCTGACTCTGGCGGCGGACAACGAACTGTTACAGCTGGCTCAGGAGACCCTGCGCAGTCAGCAGGCGACCTACGAATTGACCCAGCGCAGTCACGCGTTGGGCGGTTCTTCCGGCTTGGCCCTGGCGCAGGCGCAAACCACCGTGGAGTCGGCGCGGGGCGACGCGGCGGTCTATGAAAGCCAGATTCTCCAGGACCGCAATGCCTTGCGCCTGCTGGTCGGCAGCGACGTTCCCGATGAGCTGCTGCCGGGCACGAGCCTGCAATCGGCTGCGGCGCTGGTTCAGTTGCCGGCTGAACTGCCATCCAGCCTGTTGCAGCGTCGCCCGGATGTCCTGGCCGCCGAACACACGCTCAAGTCGGCCAATATCGATATCGGTGCGGCCCGCGCGGCGTTCTTTCCAAGCATCACCCTGACGGCCAATGCCGGTTCCGCGAGTTCGGCGTTGTCCGGTCTGTTCAAATCCGGCAGCGGCGCCTGGACGTTTGCCCCGAGTATCAGCCTGCCGATCTTCGATGCCGGCAGTAACCGCGCAACGCTGGACGCGGCCAAGGTCGAGCACGAAATACAGGTGCAGACCTATCAACAAACCTTGCAGACAGCCTTCAAGGAAGTGGCTGACGCGTTGGCGGTGCGTAGCACCCTGGATCAACGCCTGGCGGCGCAGCAAGCGCTGACCGACGCCAGCCGCAAAAGCTTCGAACTGGCCGACGCGCTTTACCGCGGCGGCTCGCAAAGCTATCTCGAAGCCCTGGACGCCCAGCGTTCGCTGTACAGCGCACAGCAGGACCTGATCATCTTGCGTCTGGCCGAACAGAGCAATCGGGTGAGCTTGTACAAAGTATTGGGTGGCGGCTGGAATTAACCGTCGATGTTAACCATGGTAAAAGAGTCGGGCATTTCTCGGAGTCTTGGTGCGGCACTGTCGTTTCCCGCTCCATACGCAAAAACGCCGCTCATTTGAGCGGCGTTTTCGTTTGTACGTAATTTTTTTGGCTTGCTGAGGACGAGATCAAGATAGTTACTTTTGTCTCGGCGCTTCCTGCAGGAGCTGAGTCTTAATGGGTGCTTCAGGAGAGTGTAGCGGCAAGAGAGCATTCGAAAAACTAGCCACTGGTCGAAAATCAATGCTTCATCCAGGGTGTGGGCTGAAGTGTGGGCTGGTAGGTATTTCCAAAAGCCAGAAACGAAAAAGCCCTGAATAATCAGGGCTTTGTCGTATAAAGATGGCGGAGGCGATGACATCTCTTATTGTGTCTCAAGTCCTCCAAATCATCCTGGTGTATCAAGATATCAATGAGCATGTCGCCCAACAGGTTCCAGCTGCGACCGGTTTCTGTTTCATTGGGTCTACTGCGTTCCAGTCGTACCATTGGAAAAGTCCACTTACCGAAGGACCCTTCCGCGTGGATGACCACACCCGAATTTTCCATGGCGATTACTCGGTGGAATCCGGTAGCAACGCTCATTACTGAGTCTGCCCGCAGACTGAGGGTACACATAGAGGTAGAAAAATTTTCGACCTAAAAATTTCCCTTTATTTTCAATAACAATAAGAAAGGTTCGATTCCGGCTTCGGCACCATCTTAAATCAAGGGTTTGCGGGCGAGAGCTGATGCAAGCCCTTGTTTGTTTTTGGTCCGCTATCGATCTGCTCCGCAATTCATTACCTTTGCCAATGGTTAGATGGCGCGGCAGGGATGGTTTCCAGCGTTTCAAGATTCAGAAGCGTGAAATACCCACGATCCTTCCAACCACCGGTATCAATGTGAATTACATTGCCCAGTCTGACTGGCTTTTGAAGCGGTGTATGCCCGACGACTAGCGCACGCAGGCCGTCAACGCCATGCGTTTCAAACTGATCAATTCGCCGTCGTGACCACATGCAGCGGTTCTGCACTTGTGCCAAACGCTCATCGCTTTCTGGCGTTTCCAGTTCATTTCGCAATGCCTCCCACGATGGCAGCGGGCAGTCGGCGTGCACGATGCCGATCAGGCCTTGTGCGGTTTCGATTTCGATGGCGATAGGGAGTGCGGCGAAACGCGTCGCGAAGTATTGCTGTTCGGGCAGCGACAGGCCGGCGAACCAGGAGCCGCCGTTGTAGATCCAGCTGTCGACGTCGCAGGTATCGAAGTGAACCACGTAGTCGTCATGGTTTCCGCGTACCGGGTGGAACCAGGGTTTTTCCAGCCAATCAAGAACGTCGCGGCATTCAGGCCCGCGGTCGATCAGATCGCCAACACTGAACAGGCGATCGAGCGTGGGATTAAACCCGGCCGCATCCAGCGCGGCCTGCACGCGAGTGAAGTAGCCATGAATGTCGCCGACCGCGAAGTCTCGACCGGCCACGTTCGCGGCGAAGCGTTTCACGCGCGGCGCCTGCAAAGTTTCCAGCATGGGAATGCCTCGCCTGTTACTCACCGACGAATTGATGTTCAGTTGAGTTTAGGCCAGGAAGTGATGGGTGCAGGTCGCCGATTTTTGAATCAAGGGTTTGCGCGCGAAAGCTGAGGCAAACCCTTATTGGTTTCTGGTCCGCTATTTTTGCTGGCGGCAGCTATTGGCTGTCGCCAGTGGACGAATCGGCTTTACGCCGATCACTCCCACCAGGATTGCCGATGTCCACCAGCCTTCTTTCTGCCAGGACATTTTGCAGGGCCTGGCGAGCGATAGGGTCCAGCTGATGTTCTCTCTCCTTGAGTTCAAGCAAAATCGGGCTGGACCAGGTGCGATAGGTCTGCTCGGTGATATGGATTGTTGTCATCTGTCTCCTCCTTGATTAGGTGCCCGCCACCAAAGGCGCCACATTTCGATGCGATAGAAATCCTAGTTGAGGAATCTGTTTATCGCCAACCAGAGACCTGGCAAGGCTGACGCAAGCGCGCGTGAAGCGATTGAATTAATAATAAAATAATATATCCAGCACGTTGCGGTTATCTAATCTTAGGGTTTGTGTTGCCTGATTGGATAAATAAAAAAGGTGGAAGTTATGAGAAAGTTATTGGCTGCCATTGCTATAGCACTACTCGTGGCTGGATGCTCTTCAGGTCAGCAGACGCCCAATGCAGCCCATATGCCCGCACCTCCAGGCGCGAAGCAATTGAGTGGAGCCGAGATACACCAGACGTTGATTGGTCGTAAGCTGCAAAGCGAAACCGCTGGGGGACTGCCTTTCTGGGAGACCTTGAGTCCTGATGGAACGGCGGCGATACAAATTGCCAAAGATCCAATCCAAAAAGGCAATTGGACAGTCGCTGGCGACGTCATTTGCGTCACCTACCAAGAGTATGGAAAAGAATGCAATACCGCACACAGTGACGGTGTTTCAGTTTGGCTTGTCGATCAAACGAAAAAGACGACCAACAATAAGTTCAGTGTGCATTAGTTTCAGGGCCTTTAACTAACGCACACTAACTGTTTCAATCGCAGGCAGGCACTGGGCAACCCTTTCAACCTTCGTTCGCCCAAACGCCTGAAGCGGCCGTGCGCCGCACATAATCGGTGAAGTCCCGCGCCGGCCGACCCAACGCACGCTGTACGCCATCGGCCACCGGTGTATTGCGACCGTCGAGTACGGTGGTGAAGAGGTACAGCACCAGGTCGATCAGTTGAGCCGGCAGCGCTGCCTGTTCCAACGCCTGACGATAACCTTCCGCTGGCACGGCTGCGAAACGGATATCGCGTCGGGTCACATGGGCGATTTCTTCCACGGCGTCGGCAAACGTCAGCGAGCGTGGCCCCGTCAATTCATAGAGTTGGCCTGAGTGCCCAGGTTGGGTCAGCGCTTCGACTGCGATCTCGGCGATGTCTTCTGCATCGACGAAAGGCTCCGCAATGTCACCGACGGGGAGGGCCAGTTCGCCCTGAACGATCGGCTCCAGAAAGTGCGCCTCGCTGAAGTTCTGGAAGAACCAGCTGGCTCGCAGGATTGTCCAGTCGACGCCACTGTTCTGTACGACGCGTTCGGCCTGTTCTGCTTCGACTTCACCGCGACCGGACAGCAACACCAGTTTGCCGACACCACTTTTGACGGCCAGGTCGGTGAATGCCTGAACCGTGTCGAGCGCGCCGGGGACGGCGAGGTCTGGTTGATAAGAGAGGTAGACCGCGTGAATGCCATCAAGCGCCGCTGCCCAAGTGGTTCTGTCTTCCCAGTCGAATGCTGGCGTCGCGGCGCGCGAGCCGAGGCGAACGGGTAAACCGGCGGCTTGCAGGCGTTCAGTGATGCGTCGCCCGGTTTTGCCCGTCGCGCCGAGAATCAGGAGGGTTTCTTGTGTGGTTTTCATCGCGTTCATCTCCATCGGGTTAATGTGAGTGATGCTCATGTTTAAAATATGATAAACGCTCACGTTCTATCGTCAACCAACGGAATCGATGAAACCGACGTGCGGTGCTAAGGTGAGCCTATGTCACGTTATTGATCGGGAACCACGCCAGTGCGCAAGAAAACCACCGAGCAATCTGTTCCAGAGCCGACTCGGCGCAACCCTACGCAACAACGCAGTCGTGAGCGTCAGGAGCGAATCCTGGCGGTGGCGACGCAACTGATTGCGACCAAGGGCAGCGATCAAGTGAAGATGAGTGAAATTGCTGAGCGGTCGGAGATCTCGATCGGATCGCTGTATCAGTATTTTCCCGACAAGAGTTCGGTCATTCGCACCTTGGCCGAACGCTATAACGCCGAAAGCCGCCGCTGTATCGAGGAAGCGCTGGCGGCGGTCGAGGATGAACAGGGGTTGCGGAGCGCGTATTCGGAGCTGCTCGACCAGTATTACGAGATCGTTCTCGCGACACCGGCGATGCGTGATATCTGGTCGGGGATGCAGGCAGACAAACAGTTACTGGAGTTGGAGCTGGAGGAAAGTCGTGTCGCCGGGGCATTACTGGCCGACGCGATGCTGCGGGTCAATCCAGGCATTGATGCGCAACAGGTCGCTGACGCAGCCTTTCTGATCTGGCAGCTGGGAGAGGCGACGATGCGCCTGGCGATCTCATGCGTGCCCGAGGAAGGGCGGCGTCTGGTCGAAGCCTTCAAGCGCATGTCCTTGCGCGAAATCATGACGGCAGCGGTGGTGACAACGCCCGGCTCATAGTTATTTCTGCGACCAGCGCCCGCCGCCTGTTTCGCAATCGATCTTGGCTTGCTGCGGGTGTTCAACGCCGTAGTAATACGTGGTTATCTGCGCATTGGCGGGGATGTTCAGCGACTTGCTGTTCTTGTCCTTGCTAATGGACTGAGGGTTTGCCAGGGATTCTTGGGTCAATGTGGCCAGGCAGGTCGCCTGATAATGATCGCCGCACTGTGCGACTTTTTTCTTGGTGCTGGTCAGCATTTCCTTGCTCTCGTTGCTGCACGACCAATCGATGGCATCCACCGGCATGCCTTCGTATTCATAGCAGGTGTGGGTTTCAACCACCGGAACGGAAGGGCTTTGCGAGCGGGTGGTGACGTCACATCCTTGAGCGAACGCCAGGGTCGGGCTGAGGCTGGCAAGCAGAAGCAGCAGTCGACTGTTCATCAGGATTTCCTCTCCAATAGCGGCCTGTGTGCGAAGTCAGGACCTATAGGTTTCGAAAGATGATGAACCGGCTCGTTCCATCCGATTTTCTGATTTTGACAGACTGCACTGGGCGGCTGCCCCGATTTCAGTCGAGTCAGCCGCCGAAGTTTGCAGCTAAACGAAGGGTTGACCGGAAAAACCACGAGGCAATCGTTGCCGACCGGCCATGGCCGTCAGGCGCTCGGTCCAGGCTGCGCGCCAGTCACTGGCGGTGTGGGTGGTTTTGGCTTTGCGTGCGGCGCGCCGAGCAGCGTTGCGTTGGTCTTTGCGCGCGTCCTTGAAGGCATCGGTGTTTCGGCAGCTTCTGCATTTGACGCGGGTCAGTTCTTTGGTTGAAACCAGGTTGCTGCCGGTGTGACCGCAGGCCAGGTGCCCGCCGACTTTGAAGTGAGTGACCATAAGAGGTCTCCTTCGTGATGTGTGAACGTTTGACCTTCAGCGGGCGGTGACGTTCGCTGCCTGGAAAAGGCAAAAAAAAAAGGCCCGCATGCGGGCGGGCCAAGGGATTCATCAAAAGGAGTGGGCTCACAGTAGGGCCTGAGATGTGAAGGCAGTGTGAAAGGGAAATTTTCGCAATAAAAAAATCCCAGCGCCAGGCTGGGTTGGGGATGTAAACGCGGGCAATCAGGCAAGGACGCACTCGGTAACGATAACGTCGCCGTTCATGCGCCCTGAATCAGGCCGTGTCCTCTATGCGCGATCCCGGATTGAATCATCTGAACCGTGGCAGCGGCGGGTCGACGGGTTTGAGCGAAGACAGTGTGTTGCGAATCAGTGGCGCGTCCTTCTCGATGTCGTTCAGACGATCGCGAATCCGCAGGGCTGTCGGGTGCCCGCCTTGATGATCGACCCAGTCGGCGATTTCCTTGCACGCCGCAGCCAGGCGAGCCTGGCGAGAATCAAGCAGAGTAAGCAGGGTGGTGATGGACTCTTTTTCGGACATGGCAAACACCTCCGTTCAAGAAACCTGTAATTGGCAGCAAAAAGCCCGCTTGGTGCGAGCTGTCTGCCGATGGGGTCGCTAATCCTTCAGCTAACGTCAGTATAGACCCGGAAACGACAGGTGAATGTCAGCCGAGTCGGACCGTCATTTGTGACCTGGCGTTGAGCCGGTGGCATTCACGTTGGGCGTCTTCTTCAACATCGAAACCGTCACCGATGAAGCCGTGCGTGCGGGTGTCGGTGATTCGGAACCAGACGGCGGCGTCGGGCGGTTGATGACTGACTTCCCCGGCGCGGCGGCCATGAATAATGATCTTGTTGCAACGCTTCACAACGAAAATGTCTTCCATGGCGTCACCGCAGCTAATTCGTTCAGAACAACTATAGAAGCCATTTGCAATCGTGCAAAAAATAGGCAGGTCAGTTCGTCGGTTCTGTCGCCTCGATCATCTTTTCCAGGTACATCGCCAGCCCGACTTCCTCGGCCCGAAGCCCCTTGCGCATTCTCGGCCGGGGCAACTCGGCCAGTGCGCCGATGAGGAAACCGTCAAGCACAGCAGGATGGATATAGCACTTGCGGCACACCGCCGGGGTGTTGCCCAGTTGCCTGGCGACGTTCTTCACCATTTCCACCACATGCCGCTTGGCGTCCGATTCCGGTTCCCACTGCAACTCGCGCAATACCGCCAGTGCCAGGGCACTGCCGGCCCAGGTGCGGTAATCCTTGGCGGTGAAGTCCGCGCCGGTGAGGGTTTGCAGGTAGGCATTTACGTCGGAGGAGCTGATGGTGTGGCGCTCACCGTTTTCATCGAGGTACTGAAACAGGTTTTGCCCGGGGATTTCCTGGCAGCGCTTGATGATCCGCGCCAGGCGCCGGTCTTTCACGGTGATCTGATGTTCGACGCCGCTTTTGCCGCGGAACTGGAACAGGATTGCGCTGCCGTTGACCTCGACGTGACGGTTGCGCAACGTGGTCAGACCGTAGGAGCGGTTGTCCCGCGCGTACTGGGTATTGCCGACGCGAATCAGCGTTGCATCGAGCAAGGTGATGACCGTGGCCATGACCTTGTCGCGACTGAAGCCTGGGGCTTCCAGCAGGGCTTCGAGTTGTTTGCGCAGCTTCGGCAAGGCCAGGCCGAAGTCGCGCAGGCGCGAGTATTTGTCGGCGTCGCGCACTTCACGCCAACGCGGGTGATAGCGGTATTGCTTGCGGCCTCGGGCATCGCGGCCAGTGGCTTGCAGATGGCCGCGCGGGTCGGCGCAAATCCACACGTCGGTGTACGCCGGGGGCACGGCCAGTGCGTTGATCCGTTTGATTTCGTCCGGGTCGGTGATGCGTTGACCCTTTGCGTCGAAATAGCAGAATTTGCCACGCAGTTTCCTGCGGGTGATTCCGGGTAAGGTGTCATCGACGTAATGCAGGTCGGGCGGCAGTACAGCAGGCAGCGCGGTGTCAGGCATGGCGGTAGTCCTTGGCATCGGATCAGGGGGCCGTTACAGCCATTGACCGCGCGCCCTTGCAGTCGTGCCAGCGGATTTACGCCAGTACCGCCACCGCCTTGATCTGCGCCCAGAGTGGCTGGCCGGGGTGCACGCCCAACTGGTCCCTGGAGAAGCGGGTAATCCGCGCCAGCAGCGGGGTGCCCGCCGCGTCCAGGCGGATCAGCACATGGGCAGCGTTGTCCGCGCCCATTTCACTGACCACCGTGACCGGCAGGCGATTGAGGATGCTGCTTTGCTCGACGCTGTGCAGGCTCAGGCTGACATCTCGCGCCTGGACCTTGCAGCGCAGCGCCTGGCCGGCGTCCATCGGCGTATGCGTCACGCGAATGTTCAAATCCGTGCCGGGCAGTTGCAAGGTCAGCAGCTGATAATGGCTGTCATACGCGCTGACGTGCCCCTCGATCACCACGCCCGCGTCATCGCCCAGCGCCAACGGCAGATCGAGTCGCGCCAGGGTCTCACCGATCGGGCCGCTGGCCAGCGCCTTGCCGTTGCTGAGCAGGACGATATGGTCGGCGAGGCGTGCCACTTCATCCTGGGAATGGCTGACGTACAGCACCGGAATATCCAGTTCGTCGTGCAGCCGTTGCAGGTAAGGCAGGATTTCACTTTTACGTTGTGCATCCAGCGCGGCCAGCGGTTCGTCCATCAACAACAGCTTCGGGCTGGTGAGCAGGGCGCGAGCGATGCCGATCCGCTGCCGTTCGCCGCCCGACAGGTGTTGCGGATGGCGATCCAGTAAATGGCCGATACCGAGCAGTTCAGTCGCGTGAGCCATATCGACCCGGCGCTGTTGTTTGGGAATTCGCTTGAGGCCGAATTCCAGGTTGGCCAGCACCGAAAGATGCGGAAACAGACTGGCTTCCTGAAAGACATAACCCAGCGCACGTTTGTGCGGCGCGACGAAAATCTTCCTGTCGCTGTCCTGCCAGACTTCGTCGTTGACCTGGATAAAACCCTGTTCGGCCCGTTCCAGGCCGGCGATGCAGCGCAGCACAGTGGTCTTGCCCGATCCGGAGTGACCGTACAATGCGCTGACGCCGCGCCCCGGCAACTGCACATCCACATCCAGTGCGAACCCTGAGTATTTCAGTTTCAAACGCGTATGAATCATCGATCAGCTCCAGCCCGCTTTGGTTTTGCGGCTGGAGTAGAGCGCCAGCAACACGGCAAACGAGAACACCAGCATCGCCCCGGCCAGCCAATGGGCCTGGGCATATTCCATCGCCTCGACGTGATCGTAGATCTGCACCGAGACCACGCGGGTCTTGTCGGGAATGTTGCCGCCGATCATCAGCACCACGCCAAACTCACCGACGGTGTGGGCGAAACCGAGAATGGTGGCGGTGATAAAGCCGGGTCGGGCGAGCGGCAGGATCACGCTGAAAAAGGTGTCCCAGGGATTGGCGCGCAACGTCGCGGCCACTTCCAGCGGACGGGTGCCGATGGCGGAAAAAGCGTTCTGCAGTGGCTGCACCACGAACGGCATCGAGTAAAGCACCGAGCCGATCACCAACCCTGCAAAACTGAACGTGAGGGTGCCGAGCCCCAGTGACTGGGTGAAGTGGCCGACAAACCCGTTAGGGCCGAGCGCCAGCAACAGATAAAAACCAATCACCGTGGGTGGCAGCACCAGGGGCAGGGCGACGATCGCCCCGACCGGGCCGCGCAACCAGGATTGGGTGCGCGAGAGCCACAACGCAATCGGAGTGCCGATGATCAACAGAATCAGCGTCGTCACGGACGCCAGTTTCAGGGTCAGCCAGATGGCGGAAAAGTCGGCACTCGAGAGCGTCATTTAGAGTTGGTAACCGTAGGATTTGATGACAGCGGCGGCTTTCGGGCCCTTGAGGTAGTCAACCAGCGCCTTGGCGGCCGGATTGTCCTTGCCTTTGTTGAGGATCACCGCGTCTTGTTTGATCGGATCGTGCATGTTGGCTGGAACGATCCACGCCGAACCGCTGGTGACTGTGCCGTCTTTGTAGATCTGCGACAAGGCAACGAAGCCGAGCTCGGCGTTGCCGGTGGACACGAACTGGTAGGCCTGAGTGATGTTCTGGCCTTCAACGATCTTGCCTTTGACCTTGTCGGTCAGGCCCAGCCTGGCCAGCACCTGGGTCGCCGCCAAGCCATACGGTGCGGTTTTCGGGTTAGCGATGGACAAGTGCTGATATTCGTTCTTTTTCAGCACATCGCCCTTGGCATCGACATAACCGTCCTTGGCCGACCACAACGCCAGGGTGCCGATGGCGTAGGTGAAGCGCGAACCCTTGACGGTGTCGCCTTCGGTTTCGAGCTTCTGCGGGGTGGTGTCGTCAGCCGAGAGGAACACTTCGAACGGCGCACCGTTTTTGATCTGGGTGTAGAACTGGCCGGTTGCACCGAAGGACGTGACCAATGTGTGCCCGGTGTCTTTCTTGAAATCGGCAGCGATGGCTTGAATCGGCGCGGTGAAGTTGGCGGCGACAGCCACCTGGACTTCGCCCGCCTGGGCAGACCCGATGGCCAGTGCAGCGAGAAGGCTTGTGAGGGCAAAACGTGAGGCACGAATGGACATGAAACGGCTCCGTGGCAGGCACTGCAGCGAGGGGGTGAACGCTATATAGATGAATATATAGCGAATTGCCTGCAAACGGAATGTTCGTTGAAATCGCACGCAATCCTGTAACAGCTGCCGAAGGCTGCGTTCGGCTGCGCAGCAGTCGTAAAACCAGGCACCGCGGTGTTTCAGAATGACCGTGTAGACAGATTTACGACTGCTTCGCAGCCGAACGCAGCCTTCGGCAGCTGCTACAAGGGCTATGCACGAACCAGTTTCGCCAATCCCTCTTCGGCCAGGCGTCGGGTCAGTTCTGCCGTCGTTAATTCAACCCCCAACGTAAACGCCTGTCCTGCCCAGAGGTTGCTGAATTGCGCTTCCCCCTTGGCCCGCAACGGCATCAACGCACCACCCGCGAGCGGGAATGCCGGTGCTTTATCGCTCATGGGGCCGATTTCACGCATCACCCGATTGAGAATCCCGCGTGCCGGGCGACCGGTGAAAATATTGGTGACGGCGGTCTCGCTTTCCTTGGCCGTGCGCAACGCCGTGTGGTGCGACGCACTGACCTTGGCCTCTGGTGTGAACAAGTACGCCGTGCCCACTTGCACCGCCGAAGCCCCCAGCAGAAACGCCGCCGCGACGCCGCGTGCATCGGCAATGCCGCCCGCCGCAATCACCGGCACTTTCACCGCATCGACGATCTGTGGCACCAGCGCGAAGAGGCCCACCTGGCTGCTCAGGTCGTCGCTGAGAAACATCCCGCGATGGCCTCCCGCTTCGTAACCCATGGCGATGATCGCGTCACAGCCATGCTGCTCCAGCCAGACAGCCTCCTCGACGGTGGTTGCCGACGACAGCACTTTTGCCCCGGTCGCTTTCACGCGGTCCAGCAAGGATTTTTCCGGCAGGCCGAAGTGAAAACTCACGACTTCGGGGCGAAACGCTTCGATCACTTCGCAGGTAGCGTTATCAAACGGCGCTCGATTGGACACCGGCGTCGGTGCGTCGAAGTCGACGCCCAATTCCCGGTAATACGGCTCCAGCAAATTCTTCCAGTCGCGGGCGCGTTGCTCATCGGCAGCCGGGGGTTGATGGCAGAAAAAGTTGACGTTGATCGGGCGCTGGCTGTGTTGGCGAATCGTCTTCAGTTCCTCACGCAACTGCTCGGTGCTCAACATGGCGGCGGGCATCGAGCCCAGGCCGCCGGCGTTGCTCGCCGCAATCACCATGGCCGTACCGGTGGCGCCCGCCATGGGCGCCTGGATGATGGGCAGCTCAATCCCGAGCAGGTCAAGAATGCGGGTGTCTGGCCATTGGCTCATTTGCAGATTCTCCGGCGTGAAATCGGGGGCAGAGGAGTGCGGAGTCTGTACCAGCAATGACTGGCACACGACCGGTTGAGTGTATGGCTGGTGAGCATCTCCTTCAACGCCGATGCAATCCGTCACTGCCGCTGCCGCCTCGACCGCAGGTCACGTAACCCGGGAGCAATCACCCGGACTGGCTTAAAGTCGAGTACGGCAACCTTTAGCTTTGTGATATTTCAATTGCACAACAAACGGATAAATCCAAGAGGAAGCAGTAATGTTCAAAGGCATATTGATCGACAAAGACGACAGCGGTTACCGGGCCACACTGCAAGAGATCAATGACGATCAGCTACCCGAGGGCGATGTCACCGTGCGTGTGGCGTACAGCACGCTGAATTTCAAGGATGGCCTGGCGATTACCGGCAGCAGCCCGGTGGTGCGAAAATTCCCGATGGTGCCGGGTATCGATTTGGCAGGGACTGTCGAAGTCAGTGGACATCCAGACTACAAGTTCGGTGATCAGGTCGTACTCAATGGCTGGGGCGTGGGCGAAGGGCATTGGGGCGGTCTGGCGCAGAAGGCTCGTCTGAATGGCGGCTGGTTGATTCCACTGCCCAAGGCATTTACCGCTGCGCAAGCGATGGCCATTGGTACGGCGGGTTACACGGCGATGCTGTGCATCCTGGCGCTGGAGCATAACGGCGTGACGCCTGAACAGGGCGACATCCTGGTCACGGGCGCCAACGGCGGTGTCGGCAGTTTCGCCATCGCCTTGCTGAGCAAGCTCGGCTATCGGGTGGTCGCGTCCACCGGCCGTACTTCTGAACATGACTACCTGAAACAGCTGGGCGCCAGCGAAATCATCGACCGCGCCACCCTGTCCGAACCGGGCAAACCTTTGGCCAAGGAACGCTGGGCGGCGGTCGTTGATTCGGTGGGCAGCCACACCCTGGCCAACGCGTGCGCGAGCACCAAAGCCAACGGCACGGTCGCGGCGTGTGGTCTGGCTCAGGGCATGGATTTTCCGGCGTCAGTCGCGCCGTTCATTTTGCGCGGCGTGACCCTTGCCGGGATCAACAGCGTGACCCAGCCGAAAGCCAAGCGGGTACAGGCGTGGAATCGTCTGGCCGAGGATCTGGACTTTGCCTTGCTGCCGTTGATCAGCCATGAAATCGGTTTGAGCGAAGCGATCGATGCTGCGCCACGGTTGCTCGCCGGCCAATTGCGCGGGCGAGTGGTGGTGGATGTGAATCGCTGATTATTGCGTTTCACGCGCCAACAACTGCCGCTTGCGTTCTACCCCCCAGCGATAGCCCGACAAGTTGCCGTCGCTGCGGACCACCCGATGACACGGAATCGCCACCGCCAGACTGTTCGCGCCGCAGGCTTGAGCCACCGCGCGAACGGCTTTTGGCGCGCCGATGCGCTGGGCGATATCGGCGTAGCTCGCCGTGCTGCCGGCAGGAATTTCCCGTAATGCTTGCCAGACCCGTTCCTGAAACGCCGTGCCACGTACGTCCAGTGGCAAATCCAGGCCGATGGCCGGGGCTTCGATGAAGCCGACGACCTTGGCGATCAATTGCTCGAACTCGTGATCGGCACCAATCAGATTGGCCCGCCGAAATTTGTCCTGCAGGTCGCAGACCAGTTGGTGCGGATCATCGCCCAGCAGTATCGCGCAAACCCCGCGCTCACTTTGCGCCACCAGAATCGCCCCCAGGGAACACTGGCCGACGGCAAAACGAATGTCGTTGTTCTGACCGGCCGCGCGGTAATCGCCGGGTTTCATGCCCAACAGCTGATCCGCTGACTCATAGAAACGGCTGTTGGAGTTGAAGCCAGCGTCATACAGCGCGTCGGTCACCGAGCCGCCATCGGTCAAGCGCTCACGGACCTTGCGCGAACGGTGGGCCGTGGCATAGCCCTTGGGCGTCAGCCCGGTCACGGTTTTGAACACTCGATGAAAGTGAAAACTGCTGAGGCCGGCGGCAACGGCCAGTTCGCTCAGAGCCGGCACATGCTCGGCGGTTTCGATTTGTCGGCAAGCCGCGGCCACGGTGGCGGCATGCTGCGCGGCCACGTCACTTTGATCCTTCGCGGCGCGTTTGCTGGGGCGATAACCGGCCGCCTGGGCCTGCTCGGCGGTGTCGAAGAATTCGACGTTCTGCGGTTTCGGCAGACGCGCCAGGCTACTGGGGCGGCAGTAGATACCGGTGGTTTTCACCGCATAGACAAACTGCCCGTCAGCGCGGGCATCGCGTGCGACGACAGCGGCCCAGCGCGGGTCGTTCTCGGTGGCGATCTTTGTTGGATGGTTTGTCATGGCTTCATGTCCGTTGACCCGTTTAAGGCAGACTAACCAGTCGCCGGGCTCGCCGCACTCCGGGTCTTGCGGTCAAATTCAAGGGCTTCAACCCGCGGTACGAAAAGTGAAGTTGATCCGTTGCTCACCGAGTCGCGGGTGCAGTCCATCCTTGATCGGCAAGACCCCGTGATAGCGCAAGCGATCGACGCCGCCCCAGACCACAATATCGCCATGCAACAGTGGCACTCGTTGGCTCTTGTCGCCGCGCTCAAAGCCGCCGAACAGGAACATCGCCGGCAACCCTAACGACACCGAAACGATGGGCGCGGCGTAGGAACCTTCGTCCTTGTCCTGATGCAATGACATCTTGGCCCCGGGAACATAGCGATTGATCAGGCAGGAATCCGGCACGAAATCCGCAAACCCGGCTTCCCGGGCCGCCGCTTGCGCGAGCTCGAAAAACACCTCGGGCATCGCCGGCCAGGGTTGGCCGGTCTGCGGGTCGTTGCGGGTGTAGCGGTAACCGCTGCGATCGGTGGTCCAGCCCAGCGTGCCACAACTGCTCAACGCCACCGACATGGTGAAGCCGCCCGGCGTGACCATTTGCCGAAACGGCGCGGCGGCCAAAACCGCCTCTAATGCAGGCAACAACCGATCCAGCCAAGGCAGGGCAAAGCCGCGCAACACGCAGGACTGTTGGCCAATCTGATCGCGTCTGGGCTGCTGCTCAAGTTCGGTATCGGCAAACAGATCGAAAGTGCTCGGTTTCATGGGGTCATAACGCATCGTGAAAGATGATTCCAAGAGTATGCCGTTTTCCGCTGTGCAGGCGACTGACGCCATGTCGCAGCGTCACCCGGTAATAGCCACGAACCCCTTTGACCGGTCGCTGATTGACGGCAAAGATCAGCCCGTCGCCTTTCTTCAAGCCGATGACCTGCGGGCGCGACTGCATTCGTGGGCGCTGTTCGGTCAGGACGAATTCGCCGCCGGTGAACTCTTCGTCCGGTTCTGACAGCAGAATCGCCACTTGCAACGGGAATACGTGTTCGCCGTACAAGTCCTGATGCAGGCAGTTGTAGTCCTGCGGACCGTAGTGCAGCAACAGCGGCGTCGGGCGTTCCTGACCGGCGGCATGGCAGCGTTCGAGGAAGGCTTCATGCGTGTCGGGGAAACGGGTCGGCAGGTCCATGTGTTCGTACCAGCGATTGGCAATCGGCACCAGTCGAGGGTAAAGCGCGCTGCGCAAACGGGCGACGAGGTCTGGCAGCGGGTAATTGAAGTACTTGTACTCGCCACGGCCGAAACCGTGGCGAGCCATGACCACTTGCGAGCGAAACGGCTCGGCGCTGGGGTACAGCGCGCTCACTTCATCACAGGCCTTGCGACTCAGCAGTGATTGGATGACCGCGCAGCCATCCTGATCGAGTTGCTGTTCAAGCAGTGCCCAGTCCAGCTTGTCCAGATAATGCTCGCTCATCCCCGGGCCTCGCGATCCAGCAGTTGCCGTTTGCGTTCCAGGCCCCACCGATAACCGCCGAGGCTGCCATCCTGGCGCAGCACCCGGTGACACGGCACGATCACCGCCAGCGGGTTCGCGCCGCAGGCATTGGCCACTGCGCGAAAGGCTTTGGGTTGACCCAATTGCCGGGCGATCTCCTGGTAGCTGGCGGTTTGACCGATCGGTATCTGTTGCAAGGCCTCCCAGACACGCCGTTGAAACACGCTGCCGATAAGATCCAGTGGCAGATCGAGGGCGGTGTGCGGGTTTTCGAGAGAGTGCAGGGTTTGCTCCAGCGCCGGCCTCAAGCCTTCATCGCGTTGTAGCGGCTGCTGGTCGGGGAAACGCTGGGCAAGATCATGTTCCAGCGCCGCCAGGTCATCACCCAGCAGCAACGCACAAAGACCCTCGGCGCTGAACGCCAGCATCAGGATGCCGAGGCTGGAAGTACCCGTAATGAAGCGAATCGTGGAAGCGGGCATGTTCTGACTCCTTAACCAATGGTTGAGGTGGCCAGTCTAGGGCGCGTTATTGGAGCGAACACTCCGGCGCTTGCGGTCGAATTTACACGCGGGGAGCAGACGTCCATGTTGTCGCTCCGGATCGCGTTACAGCGCTTTGCTGACGCTGATCTCGCTGATGACGTCGTCGCTCTGGCCATGAATGACGTCCAGCGCGGCCTTGGCTTCTGCTTCGGTGCCTTGTTCAAGCTGGGCAAATTCGAAGCGGCGTTCGCCGTTGAGTTTGTATTTGATGACGTACTTGGTCGTTTGGGCCACGGTCATACCTGCCTGTCTTGGTGTGGGGCGCTACTCAGCTCAGTTTCGAGCTGGAGCGGCGGATGATCTTGATCGAGTGAGTCAGGGTCGGTTTGCGGGTCACGCTGATCGGCCGGCGGTTGACCGTGTCGATGGTGATGTTCCAGAAGCCGGTGCTCGGTGCAGTAATCCGCGCCGGGAAAGTGTCAAACGCTCCGCCGTGGTAAGTGTGGCGGCCGCCATTCTTGAAGCTGCGGAAGTTGGCGTCGTTCATCAAACGGATGTTGCACATTTGGGAGCACTGGATGACGACGATGTCGTCTTCGTTCAGGTGCTCGCGCTGGTGGATAAATTTCATGAGGCGCCTCCAGAAGGGCTTTTTCTACAAAATCAAAACGATAGCATGGGCGATTGGCGCAGTTTATCAGCCCGAACGGGTTATTATCCGGTCGTCGGGGTCCGCTTTGGCAATTAAAAACAGTTAATCGGAATTCTATGAGCCATAAAAGCAGTGAGCCTCGGAGAAAATTGGCATTTGTGCTGTCGGAGGGTCTTTATCGGAGGTTTCGTATGAAGTGGGGTGTGTGCGTGTTGCCGCTGGCATTGGTGATCAGTGGCTGTGCGAATGTCGCGGAAATCAATGAGACGTTGCCCACCATGAGCGTGATCTCCGGCAAGAAACCCCATGAGTATGCGCAATGCCTGGTGGAACAGTTGGCCGATACGCGTGGCGCGCTGCAGGTGGAGCCACACAAGGACGGCATGCGCGTGATCGTCCCGGCCAGGTTTTCGTCGGCGCCGGCCGCCGTCTTCGACATCGAAGACCGCTCCACGGGCAGCAGCATCAAGCTGCATGAGCGCATGTCCAATGTGCCGGTGCGTCCAAAGGACGTACAGAAAGCCGCCAACACGTGCATTTCCGGCTGATAGACTGTCGACCATCAGCACCGATGCCGTCAAAGCAACGCTTTGGCGGCATTGTCATTTCTGGAGTCGAGCATGAAGCGAGAGCAGGTACGGGAACGCCATGCAGAGGGTCATATCTCTGCCACGCATGTCATTCAGAATCCGGCAAACCCGGGGGAATGGATCGTGTTTTTCAAGAAGAGCGCCGGGCGCAGTTACTTCCTGGTGGATGAAAACGACGAAGTCGAATCCTTCAGTGGTCTCGACGAATTGGTCGAGACCGTGCGCGGTCTCGGGATCAAGTTCGCCGAAATTCACATGTAGGGCAGGGCGCCCTTACTTGCAGACCACCACGACACTGCGGTTCTTGTAGTTGCCGACGTCCACGCCCAGGGTCTTGTCGCTTTCCTTGGTCGAAGGGGATCCGTCGGTACCGACGATTCGGTAACCGGTGCCCGCGCAGGAGGCATCGGCTTTTTCGTAGCAGGTGGCCCAGGAGTTGGCTTCGCCCGAGCAGTCGATGCTCAGGCCTTGCTCGCCGTTGTTCAGGTAAGTCGTTTCGGACGTGGCGCAGCCGCTCAGGGCCAATACTGCAATCAGGGGCAAAAATTTATTCATGTCGTTGTCGTCGTCAGGATGATGGGGCTTAGCCTGTGACAGCGCCGGCATCGAAAGGTTATAGCGATTGGCCACGACCGTGCAGCCAATCACAAAAAAGCCCTGCGCGACGGCAGGGCTTTATCTAGTCAGGTGCTTCTCAGGACTTATCTTTGCCGCGCCGTTTCGGGCCGGCGGGTTGATCTTGCAACACCGATGCCACCTCGATCGCCAACGCTTCGGTCGGGAAAGGTCCGGCAATATTCTCGCCGCCAACGCTGTCTACCCACCATTGGCCGTCTTTCGCCTGATTGATCAGGTACCCATTGACGCTCTTTGCTACCGACATCTATCTGCCTCGTTGACTGGTTCAATCGCGCAATGATACCGCCAAATGCACGCAGAAGGTGCCGATGGGCGTATGGTGGTGCAGATTGTCTTCGGCTGACAGGTCGTGCAATTCTGTCGGTCTCTGCTATCTATAAGAGCCAGCGGAACTATCCGCGAGAATATTTCTCTATGATGGCATCGGTTAGCCAGTGCGGGGCATTGTAAGGTGCGCGCCGCCTGATTAGACTGCGCCGAAACTCGTACACACAGCCCTTTCAAGGACTTATATGATCAAGAAATGCTTGTTCCCAGCAGCCGGTTACGGTACTCGCTTCCTGCCAGCGACTAAAGCCATGCCCAAAGAAATGCTGCCGGTGGTAAACAAGCCACTGATCCAGTACGGCGTCGAAGAAGCACTGGACGCTGGGTTGACCGAAATTTCCATCGTCACCGGTCGCGGCAAACGCGCCCTCGAAGACCACTTCGACATCAGCTACGAGCTGGAAAACCAGATCAAGGGCACCGACAAGGAAAAATACCTGGTCGGCATCCGCAAGCTGCTCGACAACTGCTCGTTCTCCTACACCCGCCAGACCGAAATGAAAGGCCTGGGCCACGCCATCCTGACCGGCCGTCCGCTGATCGGCGACGAACCGTTCGCCGTGGTCCTGGCGGATGACTTGTGCGTCAACCTCGACGGCGACGGCGTACTGACCCAGATGGTCAAGCTGTACAAGCAGTTCCGCTGCTCGATCGTGGCCATCCAGGAAGTCGATCCGCAAGAAACCCACAAGTACGGCGTGATTGCCGGCGAGATGATCCGCGACGACATCTACCGCGTTCACAGCATGGTCGAAAAACCAAAGCCTGAAGACGCCCCGTCGAACCTGGCGATCATCGGTCGCTACATCCTGACCCCGGACATCTTCGACCTGATCGAACAGACCGAGCCAGGCAAGGGTGGCGAAATCCAGATCACCGACGCCCTGATGAAGCAAGCCCAAAACGGCTGCGTCATGGCCTACAAGTTCAAAGGCAAGCGTTTCGACTGCGGCGGCGCCGAAGGCTACATCGACGCGACCAACTTCTGCTTCGAGAACTTCTACAAGACTGGCAAGGCTTACTGATAGCGCTTGATCTGCTTGTAACGAAAAGCCACCTTCGGGTGGCTTTTTCATTTTCCGCCCTCATATCGTTTGCAGCGCTTGCCCCACGGACATCTGCGGGTATGCTGTTTGCCTGCCGAGGAGATTGAAAATGGCCTACGATTTTGACCTTTATGTGATTGGTGCCGGTTCCGGCGGTGTGCGGGCTGCGCGGTTTGCGGCGGGTTTTGGGGCGAAAGTGGCCGTGGCCGAGAGTCGTTATCTGGGCGGCACGTGTGTGAACGTCGGCTGTGTGCCGAAGAAGTTGCTGGTCTACGGCGCGCACTTCGCCGAAGACTTCGAGCAGTCGCAGGGTTTTGGCTGGACGCCGGGTGAGGCGAAGTTTGATTGGGCGACGTTGATCGCCAACAAGGATCGCGAGATCAATCGCCTGAACGGCATCTATCGCACGCTGCTGGTCAACAGCGGCGTGACCTTGCACGAAGGCCACGCCAAGATCGTCGATCCGCATCAGGTCGAGATCAATGGCGAGCGTTTCACCGCCAAGAACATTCTGATTGCTACGGGCGGCTGGCCGCAGATTCCGGAGATTCCGGGGCATGAGCACGCGATCAGTTCCAACCAGGCCTTCTTCCTCAAAGAGCTCCCCAAGCGCGTTCTGGTGGTGGGCGGTGGTTACATCGCCGTCGAGTTCGCCGGGATTTTCCATGGTCTGGGCGCCGAAACCACGCTGCTCTATCGCGGTGAATTGTTCCTGCGCGGCTTCGACGGTGCGGTGCGCAAGCACTTGCAGGAAGAGTTGACCAAGCGCGGCATGGACCTGCAATTCAATGCCGACATCGAGCGCATCGACAAGCAGGCTGACGGTAGCCTCAAAGTCACCCTCAAGGACGGTCGCGAGCTGGAGGCGGACTGCGTGTTCTACGCTACCGGCCGACGTCCGATGCTGGACAATCTCGGGCTGGAGAACACCGGCGTCAAACTCGACAAGAAAGGCTTTGTCGAGGTTGACGAGCAGTATCAGACCGCCGAGCCGTCGATCCTGGCGCTGGGGGATGTGATCGGTCGAGTGCAACTGACGCCCGTCGCGCTCGCCGAAGGCATGGCCGTTGCGCGCCGTTTGTTCAAGCCTGAGCAATACCGTCCGGTGGATTACAAAATGATCCCGACGGCGGTGTTCAGCTTGCCGAACATCGGCACCGTCGGTTTGACCGAAGAAGACGCGCGCGAAGCCGGCCACGACGTGGTGATCTTCGAAAGCCGTTTCCGGCCGATGAAGCTGACCCTGACCGAATGCCAGGAGCGCACGCTGATGAAGCTGGTGGTGGACGCCAAGACCGACAAGGTTTTGGGTTGCCACATGGTCGGGCCGGATGCGGGCGAAATCGTCCAGGGCCTGGCGATTGCCTTGAAGGCCGGCGCCACCAAGCGTGACTTCGACGAAACCATCGGTGTGCATCCGACGGCCGCCGAAGAGTTTGTCACCATGCGTACGCCGGTCGCCGGTTAAGCGTCCTTAGGTGCGTCTGGCACTGTCTTCGCGGCAGCTGCCAGGCGTACGCTTTCTGCCAGATCGGCCTGGGCCTTGGTCAATTCGATTTCCAGTGACTGGTTGATCTGCGACTGCTCGTCGACGCTTTGTTTGAGTGACTGACTCTCCAGCAGGGCGACGCGCAAGCGTTCCTGGAGAAGGGTGCGTTCGCTGTCGACGCGAGTGGCTTGCTCCAGCAGTTGATCCTGTCGGCTGTTGCTCTGTTTCAGCTGATCCTGCATCAGGCTCAGTTCCCTCAAGGTTCCACGGTTCTCGGTCAGCAGGCGCTCGTTGTCGCGGTGCAATTGCGTGATCTCATCCTGACGCACCATTGCGCTTTGCTGAGCCTGGCGCAATTCCATCTGAATCTGCTGCACTTGGCCTTCATGGCGACGCTGTTCCTGCTCGCGCTGATCCTTGACGGCGTTGCGGTAGTGTTCCAGCGCATCGCGTGCATGCAGGTGTTTCTCTTCAAGGGAGCGGATCTGCTCGTCCTTGTCTTGCAAGCGTAATTCGAAATCGGCCAGCGCCTGGTTCAGTCCGGCGTTGCGGGTTTGTTCGGTCTGCAGCAGGGCGCGAGTGTCTTGCAGTGCCTCGGATTCCTGGGTCAGTGCCAGGCTTTGAACTTCGTAATGCTCCTGCAGCTGCGTGTTGGCCTGATCAGCTGCCTGCAGCCGGGTTTCCAGCTCTTTTCTTTGTTGCTCGAACTGCTCGCGAGCCTGATCAATCGGCTCTTGCGCCTGCTCCTTGAGGCGTTGCGCCAGCCGCGACACCAGTCCTGCCAGCTCATCGTCGATGGGGGCGGGCGGCGCTTCGGCGCGCTCGATGCCGTCATCCAGTTCCTTCAAATACCGATGAATCGTGGTTTTCGAGCCAGTGTTGCCCATCTCGATCCGTACTGCGTCGATGCTTGGGTTTTCGCCGCGCGCCAAGATTGCCAAGCGTGCCGCTTGCACCACTGCTTTGTTTACACCGCCACGAGCCATGAGTTCTCCTACGATTTCGTAATGTGGTACATACCACTACAATACACATTGTACCATTCATTATTAGAAGTTAAATACTTGATGTAATTGACACGGGATATACTGGTATTACCCCGTGTGATGAGCCATTCACCGGGTTTTGACTCGCAACAGCAGTACGCCTTCGAGAAGTGAGCCCATGACTGAGCTGGATCGTTACCTGCAAGCCGCCACTCGCGACAACACCCGTCGCAGCTATCGGGCGGCGATCGAGCACTTTGAAGTCAGTTGGGGTGGTTTTTTGCCGGCGACGGGCGACAGCGTGGCGCGCTATCTGGTGGCGCATGCGGGCGTGTTGTCGATCAATACCTTGAAACTGCGTTTGTCGGCGCTGGCTCAGTGGCACAACAGTCAGGGTTTTGCCGATCCCACCAAGGCGCCGGTGGTGCGCAAGGTCTTCAAGGGGATTCGGGCGTTGCACCCGGCCCAGGAGAAACAGGCCGAGCCGTTGCAGCTTCAGCACCTGGAGCAAGTGGTGGCGTGGCTGGAACTGGAAGCGCAAACCGCCAATGCTGCGAACGATCGACCGGCGCTGTTGCGGGCCAGGCGCGACACGGCGTTGATCCTGCTGGGTTTCTGGCGTGGCTTTCGTAGCGATGAGTTGTGCCGCGTACAGATTGAGCACGTGCAAGCGAGCGCCGGCTCCGGCATCACGCTCTACTTGCCGCGCAGCAAAAGCGATCGCGAAAACCTTGGCAAGACGTATCAGACACCGGCGTTGCAGCGGTTATGTCCGGTGCAGGCCTATATCGCCTGGATCACTGAAGCCGCGCTGGTGCGTGGGCCGGTGTTCCGAGGCATCGACCGCTGGGGCCATTTGAGCGAGGAGGGCTTGCACGCCAACAGCGTGATTCCCCTGCTGCGCCAGGCGCTGGAACGCGCCGGCATCCCGGCCGAGCATTACACCAGTCACTCCCTGCGACGCGGCTTCGCGACGTGGGCCCATCAAAGCGGTTGGGATTTGAAGTCGCTGATGAGTTACGTCGGCTGGAAGGACGTGAAGTCGGCGATGCGCTATGTCGATGCCAACCCGTTTCTCGGGATGAACCGCATCGCCGAACAACCCTGATCAATTCCGCTTCACACGCAACCTGTTGTGGCAGCTGCCTCGCGGGCTCGACAGCTGCTACGAGACCTCATGGAGCCCTAGTACCGTTTTCTTCTATTAATACTGTCGGCTAATAGCGAAAACCAATCAGCAGCATGAGGTTTGCCAATGAGCCATCCGTCCGTCGAGTCGGTAGAGTTCACTCCATCAACTTCTTAACCCCTGACGGAGAGTCAACGATGCCTATCATCAACAGCCAAGTTAAACCGTTCAAAGCTGACGCATTCAAAAATGGCGACTTCGTAAAAGTCTCGGACGCTGACCTGAAAGGCAAGTGGTCGGTCGTGTTCTTCTACCCAGCTGACTTCACCTTCGTTTGCCCGACCGAACTCGAAGACCTGGCTGACAACTACGACGCGTTCCAGAAGCTGGGCGTCGAGATCTACAGCGTTTCCACCGATACCCATTTTGCTCACGCTGCCTGGCACAACACATCGCCAGCCATCGGCAAAATCCAGTACACCATGATCGGCGACCCGACTCACGCTATCTCCCGCAACTTCGACGTACTGATCGAAGACGCTGGCCTGGCTGACCGTGGCACCTTCGTGATCAACCCTGAAGGCCAGATCAAAATCGTCGAACTGAACGACGGTGGTGTAGGCCGTGACGCTTCCGAGCTGCTGCGCAAAATCAAGGCTGCCCAGTACGTTGCTGCTCACCCAGGCCAGGTTTGCCCAGCCAAGTGGAAAGAAGGCGAAGCCACTCTGGCTCCGTCCCTGGACCTGGTCGGCAAGATCTAAGTCTGTGGATCGCATCATCAGGGCGGAACTCCGCACCTACTAAGTAAGCTGCACCGCCCTCAAAAACGCCCGGGCGATATTCGCTCGGGCGTTTTTTTATGAATTTGCAAAAAGGAAATCGCCCGTATGTTGGACGCCAATCTTAAAGCCCAGTTGAAATCGTACCTGGAACGGGTCACCCAACCGATCGAGATCGTTGCCTCCCTCGACGACGGTGCGAAATCCCAGGAAATGCTCGAACTGCTGAAAGACGTTGCCAGTCTTTCCAACCAGATTACCTTGCTCGACAACGGTGACGATGCACGCAAACCATCGTTCTCGATCAACCGCCCCGGTGCCGATATCAGCCTGCGTTTCGCCGGCATCCCGATGGGCCATGAATTCACTTCGCTGGTGTTGGCCCTGCTGCAAGTCGGCGGCCACCCATCGAAGGCCAGTGCTGAAGTGATCGAACAGATCCGCTCGCTCAAGGGTGATTTCAGCTTCGAGACTTACTTCTCGCTGTCCTGCCAGAACTGCCCGGACTTGGTCCAGGCACTGAACCTGATGGCCGTGCTGAACCCGAACATCCGCCACGTCGCCATCGACGGCGCGCTGTTCCAGGCTGAAGTCGATGAACGCCAGATCATGGCCGTGCCAAGCATCTACTTGAACGGTGTGAACTTCGGCCAGGGCCGCATGGGCCTGGAAGAAATCCTCGCCAAGATCGACACCAGCGGCATCGAGCGTCAGGCCGAGAAGATCAGCGCCAAAGAAGCCTTTGACGTGCTGGTCGTCGGCGGTGGCCCGGCCGGTGCTTCGGCTGCTATTTACGCGGCGCGTAAAGGCATTCGCACCGGTGTGGCGGCGGAGCGTTTTGGTGGGCAGGTGCTGGACACCATGGCCATCGAAAACTTCATCTCCGTGCAGGAAACCGAAGGGCCGAAACTGGCGGTAGCGCTGGAAGAGCACGTCAAGCAATACGACGTCGACATCATGAACCTGCAACGCGCCGACAAGCTGGTGCCAGGCAAGAGCGGCGAGCTGCACGAAGTTCACTTCGCCAGCGGCGCGACCCTGAAAGCCAAGACGGTGATCCTGGCGACCGGCGCAAGATGGCGTGAAATGAACGTCCCGGGTGAGCAGCAATACCGCAACAAAGGCGTGGCGTACTGCCCGCACTGTGACGGTCCGCTGTTCAAAGGCAAGCGTGTGGCGGTGATTGGCGGCGGTAACTCCGGCGTCGAAGCGGCTATCGATCTCGCCGGTATCGTCTCGCACGTTACGCTGCTGGAGTTCGACGTGCAGTTGCGCGCCGATGCAGTGTTGCAGCGCAAGTTGCACAGCCTGCCAAACGTCACCGTGATCACCCATGCGCAAACCACTGAAGTGTTGGGCGACGGTCAGAAGGTCAACGGCCTGCGCTACAAAGATCGTCAGTCTGACGAACTGCGTAGCGTGGAACTGGAAGGGATCTTCGTGCAGATCGGTCTGTTGCCGAACACCGATTGGCTCAAAGGTACCATCGAGTTGTCGCCGCGTGGCGAGATCATTGTCGATGCGCGTGGCGAGACGTCGATGCCGGGCGTGTTTGCGGCCGGTGACGTGACGACCGTGCCGTACAAGCAGATCGTGATCGCGGTGGGCGAGGGCGCCAAGGCTTCCCTGAGCGCATTTGATCACTTGATCCGGACCTCGGCCCCGGCATAACGGCCGCGCTGAAAACACAAAACCCCATGAGCGATCATGGGGTTTTTTTGTGCCTCACGCCTACCAACTGTGGGAGCGGGCTTGCTCGCGAAAGCGGTGTGTCAGCCAACAAAGATGTTGAATAATACGCCACTTTCGCGAGCAAGCCCGCTCCCACATTAGTTCAGTGGTGGGAGTTACATCGGGGCCGGCTGGATGATCTCTACCCAGTACGCATCCGGGTCCTTGATGAACGCCAGGCTTTTCATGCGGCCGTCGTTCAGGCGTTTCTGGAAATCACAGCCCAGCGCTTCGAAGCGCTCGCACGCGGCAACGATGTCCGGCACGGAAATGCAGATATGGCCAAAACCACGCGGGTCGGTGTTGCCGTTGTGGTAGGCAAAATCCGCGTCGTTCTCGGTGCCGTGGTTGTGGGTCAGTTCAAGAATGCCGGGGATCGATTTCATCCACTCGGTACGCGCGGCGGCGTCGGCCGGGATCTGGTTTTTGTCGACCAGCGCCAAAAAGTACAGGCTGAACTCGGCTTCCGGGAAGTCGCGTTTTTCCACCAGCGAAAAACCCAAAATACGCGTGTAGAAATCCAGGGACTTGGTGATGTCCTTGACCCGAAGCATGGTGTGGTTGAAGACAAACTTCTGGGTGGCGGTGTCAGGTTGGGCGGTGACGCCTGGGAAGGTGTTCAATTCGTGCAGGCTCATGGGCCCTCCGGAAAAAAAATAAGTGGGGCGAACGAATGGCGACAATGATACGCAAGGGTTCTGACATCACCAAACCCAAACCGTCGGCTATTGCCTGACGGGCGGGTGAGGCTCAGACTTTACCGCTCAATCCGTGAGTGTTCATTGCAATGATTCGATTCTGTAAATCGGCGTTCGTCCTGATGTGTCTGCTTTCAGGCATTGCCAACGCTCACGCAGACGAGCCAATCGTGACGTGGCCCAGCGGCTGGGAAGTCGAAGTCATTCCGCCCGATGATGCCAAACCAGAAGTTTCCCGCCAGCGCGCGGTCAAAAACGATCAGGACGGTACGCCGGTGATGGTGATGGAGTTGACCATGACGCCGGTGGAAAGCGGTCATCAGGTGAACCTGCAAGGCGTGTTGCTGGAGATGCGCAAGTCGGTGCAAAAGGACTTCTTTCAAGGCGGTTATCAAAGTGTTTGCAGCAAGATTCACCCGACTACCTTGAGCCGCTTAACGGCGCTGGAAACTACCTGCACGATCACCCAGAACGGCAGGCATGTGCTCTCTCAAACATTGGTCGCGGCTGTCGATGCCGATAAAGCCTATGTTCTTTCCTACGCGGGGCAGGCTGAGGTTTATAAAGCAAGTCAGGAGGAAATAGAGGCTGCCCGTAACAGCTTGAAACTTTAGTGAACGATTTCAGTGGCCATCGATCTCAGCGCTTTTTGTCATGTTTAGATACCTGAAGGGACTAAGCACAAAGTTAACGTGCAAGTAGTGATTGATCGGTGCTGATCGTTGCATTTAGAGGTATCCATGAAAAAGCCCTGCATAAGCAGGGCTTTTCTTGTTACCGCGAGTGCTTAGCCGCGCAGCCAGGAATCAACAGTAGCTGCACCGTATTCTTCCTTCCAGGCTTTCAGGCCGCGGTGGTTGCCACCCTTGGTTTCAATCAGTTCGCCGGTGTGCGGGTTCTGATAAACCTTGACCACGCGAGCGCGGCGGGTCTTGGGTGCTGTTGCCTGTTGCAGGCCGGATTTTGCCGGGTTCGGATCGAGAATGGCGATGATGTCGCGCAGGCTCTTGCCGTAGGTTTTCATCAGCCCCTGGAGCTTTTCTTCGAATTCGATTTCTTTCTTGAGCCCGGCATCGTTCTTCAGCGATTCCAGCTGCTTGAGCTGTTCTTGAAGGGCCTTTTCAGCGGCACGAAATTCAGCGAGTCTGGACAATATCTTTACTCCAATAGTGTGTTTGGCTGATACCAACCGCAAACAAAGCTATAAGCCAAGGGCCTTGTAGCGACTCGGTGATAATGGCTCACCTGCTAATCTTACGCAGGCACGAAAAATTGTAGTAGTTAATTGGCCAAGAGTAAATCCTGTCTTTTTCTTCATGTAACTACCGTAGTCTTTTGATTCAATTTGGTGCAAGGCTTGCTTGAGTCATCGCTTAGAGCCGCTAGTTAATGGTGACTTAATGCGTTAACGAACTCTGCGGCGGGCATGGGGCGGCCGAACAGATAACCTTGCAAGAAGTTCACGCCATGGGCAGTCAGGTAATCACTTTGTTCCTCGGTTTCCACACCTTCGGCAACAATGTCCAGGTCGAGCTTGGCGCAGAGTTCGATGATGGTGTCCAGAATGTGCCGGGAAAGGGCGTCGGCGCCGATCATGGCGACAAAGCTCTGGTCGATCTTCAAAAAGTCCACATTGAACTGCCGCAGATAACCCAGGCTCGAGTGACCGGTACCGAAGTCGTCAATGGCAATCATCACGCCCAGCTCATGCAGCTGCTCGAACAGTTGATGGGTGATGGCCGTGGGCTCGATGAGTTCGCGTTCGGTGAGTTCCAGTACGAGGCTGATGGCACCCGGCGCAAAAGCGGCGAGGAATTCGCGGCAATCGGCGACCAGTTCCAGGTCTCGGCAGTGACTGGCCGTGATGTTGATCCCCACATGAAACGGCCGGTTGAACGACGCCTGATGGGGCGCCAGCAGGGCGGCAGTTTGTTGCATCAATGCGCGGGTCATCGGCACGATCAGCCCGGAATGTTCGGCAAACGGGATGAACATGTCCGGGCGCACCAGGCCTTCCTTCGGGTGATTCCAGCGCATTAGGACTTCGGCGCCCGACCACTTCTTGCTGTCGCCGTGGACCACGGGTTGAAAATACGGAACGAACTCTGAAGCCTCCAGCGCACGCTGCAATTCATGGCTGGGTGACGACGAGCGCTTCTGTAGAAAATGCCCGATAACACCAGCGATCACACCGAAAAAGATCAACAAACTGAACAACGGCGGATACTCGCTGCGCATATAGCGCCAGGTTTCACCTTCGGGGAAACCGGCCGTCACGGTAAATGCATAACGCGAGGACGCCAGTGTGGTTTGTGCCACTGGCAAAGTAGGCAGCGCGTCACCGTGGAAGGTGCCGTCAGCGGTCAACCAATTTGGGCCAACTTGCAGTAGCAGTAACGTCTTGCCGCCGATCATGCGCAACACATTGCTCAGGTGATAACCGTCCAGGGTACTCATCGCGCCCTGTTTTCCTGCGTTGAGCCGATACACCAGTAACGCGCTATTGGGCGTTACCAGGTTGCCTTTCATCAGCACTATCTCGCCTTTGCTGTAGTCACCGGCAGTGAGTTTTTCCTGGTAGTCGCCAAACAGGGAACTGCAGTAAATGGTGTCGTCCCACAGCAGATTGGTTGAGCGCACGAACGGGCGGCGGGTGACTTGTTCGCGCAACGCCAGGTTCACATCAATGCAACTTTGCCCGGCCAGTGGCAGTAACTCGCGTGCGGCCGAGGCGTTGTTGTCGAGCATCAGTTCGAATTGGCGAATGGCTTCTTCGGCGGTCTGTTCGGTGTTGTGCTTCAGTGCCCGTTCCGCTTGCATATAGAGGATGGCGAATCCCAGCAGTACCGGGAGTAAACCGCTCAATACAGTCACCGCAATCCGGGTACGTGTGCGGCGGGTTTTGACGTTCAGTGGCATTCGCGAAACCTGTAACGATAAAAGAGGGCTCTCAAATGCTGGCAGGGCAAGGTGCCTCCCAAAAAGAGTTCAAGTACGGGCCATGATAGTTGGCCTTCGGCAATTATGCCGTTCAACGGTAGTTCAGGCGCTCGGCCAGTTTGATAAAGGCCAGCGCCGCCGGTGAGGACTGGCGCTGGTCGAGCACCGCCAGGCCGACTTGGCGAGCAACCGGCGGTGACAGTGGTTTTTTCACGTAGCGGTTGTCGTCGTGCACGGGCAATGAGCCTTCGGCGACCACGGTCAACGCATCGCCTCGGCCAACGGTATCCAGCGTGCTCAGTAGCTGCGAACAGCGATAGCGAATGTTCGGTGTCAGCCGGGAGGCGCTGAACAGCCGTGAAACCAGTTCCGACGAGCCGGCCTCGGTCAGCACGAACGGGTCGTGACACAAATCGCCGAGGCTCAAGCTGTCGCGACTGGCCAGCGGATGATCGACGGGGAGCAGCGCGACCATCTGGTCCTCGATCAGCGCGAAGGTGTCGAAGCGCTCTTCGGGCAACACCACGAAGCCGACATCGATACGTCGCTCTTCCAGCCAATGGATGACTTGCCTGTCCGGGCCTTCATCAATATGGACCTCAATGCCCGGGTGAGCGGCGCGGTAGTGCTGCAGGATCAGCGGCAGCAATTTGATCGATGAGGTCGGGCCGAACGAGCCGATACGCAGCGTGCCGCGTTTCATTCCGCGGGCATCGGCGGCTTCCTGGCGCAAGGTGTTGGCCAGGCCGAGCATTGCCCGCGCGCGCATTAAAAGCTGTTGGCCGATGTCGCTTAGTTCGACCTGGGATTGATTCCGGCGCAGCAACTCGACGCCCAATTCCTGTTCCAGTGACTTGAGCGCGTGAGATACCGCGGATTGGGAAATCCCCAAACGGTTGGCCGCCGCCGTGAAACCGTGAAGCTCGGCCACGAGGGAGAAAATCTCCAATTGGGTAAGGGTCATGAGTGTTTACTCATTTTACGATGATCTGACATTAGTCGAATGATACGTCATCTCGTCCATTTCCCGTTCTGGAAACTTATGACCCGTTGTGAACAAACCCTATCGAACCCTTCGGATACACCGGTCTATCTAAAGCTCGCCGCTGTCACCATGATCTGGGGCGGCACCTTCGTCGCTGGCCGGTTTCTGGCAGATAGCCTGAGCCCGCTGTTCGCCGCCAGCCTGCGTTTCCTGTTGGCCAGCGCGGCATTGTTGCTGTTTTTGCTGTTGGCCCGCGTACCGCTGGCCCGACCCAGCCCCAGGCAATGGCTGCGGTTGGCACTGCTGGGATTCTTCGGGATCTTTTTCTACAACCTGTGCTTCTTTTATGGCCTGCTCTACATCAATGCCTCACGGGCGTCATTGATTGTGGCGCTGAACCCGGCCGTGATCGGGTTGGCGTCGTGGCTGTTGTTCAAGGAGCACTTGAGTCGGGCGAAAGTCGCCGGTATTGCGATCTGCATTGCCGGGGCCAGCCTGGTGATCGTCAGCCGTAACCCGCAGCTGTTGGCCGGCAATGTCGACGCCTGGATCGGCGATCTGTTGATTTTCGGTTGCGTGGTCGGTTGGGGGATTTACTCGCTGTTCTCCAAGGATCTGAACTACGCCCTCGGGCCCGTGCAAACGGTGACGTACTCGATTCTGCTGGGCACGCTGATGCTATGGGTGACCAGCGCTGTCAGGGGAGAGTTGAGCGTTGCAGCGCTCGCCAGCCTCGGGCCGCAACAATGGCTGAGCCTGATGTACCTCGGCGTGTTGGGTTCGGCGCTGGCCTACATCGGCTATTACGATGGCCTCCGCAAAATCGGCGCGACCCGTTCCGGCGTGTTCATTGCGTTGAACCCGCTGACCGCGGTGATCCTTGGCGCGCTGCTGCTGGGCGAGCAATTGACGCTGACGATGTGCCTGGGAGGAGGGCTGATTCTGGCCGGGATTTTCCTCTGCAACAAACCCCTTGCGCGAGTGGGGAAAAAGGGGATTTGATACAGAAGGCGGACAAACTGATTTACGCTGTGTAGAATCGGTTTACGCATATAAGAATAATCGTCTTCTGGCAGCAGAAGCCTCGCCCGCAACAGCCTTGGGTCGACAATGAAGAGTTTTGGGTTTCAATTGATCTACGGTGACTTCCTCGCCCGCAGCGTGCGGGGCATCTCCTGCGCGCCACCCGCCGGTCTCAGCATTGCTAGTAACTAACGTTCCGTTAATTCTAAGAATGATGATGAGGCGCCAACCATGGCAGATTTATACGAAAACCCAATGGGCCTGATGGGCTTTGAATTCATTGAATTCGCATCGCCAACCCCGAACACTCTGGAGCCGATCTTCGAGATCATGGGCTTCACCAAGGTCGCGACCCACCGCTCCAAAGACGTGCACCTGTATCGTCAGGGCCAGATCAACCTGATCCTCAACAACGAACCGAACAGCGTGGCCTCGTACTTCGCGGCCGAGCACGGCCCGTCGGTGTGCGGCATGGCGTTTCGCGTCAAGGATTCGCAAAAGGCCTACAAGCGTGCGCTGGAACTCGGCGCACAGCCGATCCACATCGAGACCGGTCCGATGGAATTGCACCTGCCGGCGATCAAAGGCATTGGCGGCGCGCCGCTGTACCTGATCGACCGTTTCGGCGAAGGCAGTTCGATTTATGACATCGACTTCGTGTTCATCGAAGGCGTGGATCGCAACCCGGTCGGTGCCGGCCTGAAAATCATCGACCACCTGACCCACAACGTGTATCGCGGTCGCATGGCCTATTGGGCCAACTTCTACGAGAAGCTGTTCAACTTCCGCGAGATCCGTTACTTCGACATCAAGGGCGAATACACCGGCCTGACCTCCAAAGCCATGACCGCGCCGGATGGCATGATCCGCATCCCGTTGAACGAAGAGTCTTCCAAGGGCGCCGGGCAGATCGAAGAGTTCCTGATGCAGTTCAACGGTGAGGGCATCCAGCACGTTGCCTTCCTCAGTGATGACCTGATCAAGACTTGGGATCACCTGAAAAGCATCGGCATGCGCTTCATGACCGCGCCACCGGAAACCTACTACGAAATGCTCGAAGGCCGTTTGCCGAACCACGGCGAGCCGGTCGATCAACTGCAATCGCGGGGGATTCTGCTGGACGGTTCGTCCGAGTCGGGCGACCGACGCCTGCTGCTGCAGATATTCTCGGAAACCCTGATGGGGCCGGTGTTCTTCGAATTCATCCAGCGTAAAGGCGATGATGGTTTCGGCGAAGGCAACTTCAAGGCGTTGTTCGAATCGATTGAGCGGGATCAGGTGCGTCGTGGTGTGCTTTCCACTGACTAAACCCTTACACCGATAAAACTGTGGGAGCTAGCCTGCTAGCGATAGCGGTTGTGCATTCAACATCACTGTTGACTGACACACAGCCATCGCTAGCAGGCTAGCTCCCACATTTGTTTTCGGTTGTTGTTACGGGCGTCGTTGCCTCATCAAATGCTTGAACCCTTCAAACATCAGCACAACCACCGCCATCCAGATCGGAATGTAGGTCAGCCATTCGCCGGCCTTGATACTTTCCCCCAGCAGCAACGCAACGCCGAGCAACAGCACCGGTTCGACGTAGCTCAACAACCCGAACAGGCTGAACGGCAACAGCCGACTGGCGATGATGTAGACCACCAGCGCCGAGGCACTGATCACCCCGAGTATCGGGATCAGCAGCGACAGCCACGGGTACTGATCGAACACGTCGAAACCTTGCTCACCCCCCAGCACGAACCAGAACGCCACCGGCAGCGTCAGCGTCATGTCCACCCAGAGCCCGCCGAGGTTGTCCGTCGCCAGTCGTTTGCGCAGGACGAAATAGGTCGGATAGCCAATGCACACCAGCAAGGTCGCCCAGGAAAAACCACCGACCTGATACACCTCATTGATCACGCCGAGGCAGGCGAATGTCACGGCGACTTTTTGCAAATAGGAGAGGCGTTCGCCATAGGCGATCCGTCCGGTCAGGACCATGGTCAGCGGCAACAGGAAATACCCCAGCGACACGTCCAGGCTGTAGCCGTTGAGCGGCGCCCACATGAACAGCCAGAGCTGTACGCCGACCAGGGCGGAAGAGGCGATCAGGCCGGCGAATAATTTGGGTTTGCTGCGCAGGCGGCGAAGGATGTCGATGACGCGTTTCCATTCGCCGGAGACCACCATGAACACGGTGATGCACGGCACCGTCAGCAGCATGCGCCAGCCGAAAATTTCCACACCGCTCAACGGGGTGAGCAGCGACGTGTAGTAATACATGACGGCAAACAGCACCGAGGCTGTGACCGATAAAACGATACCTTTAGACAAACTGTCCTCGCGAGGTTGAACGTGAAACGGGGGCGCAGAGGATACGTGGTTTTACCTGTGAATACTGACCAACCGATCAACACTGATCCCATGTGGGAGCGAGCCTGCTCGCGATGGCGATTTCAAATTCAACAGAGATGTTGGTTGATAGTCCGCTTTCGCGAGCAGGCTTGCTTCCACAGTGGATTGGGTGTTTTCAGTTGCTACGCGGTTTACGACCCGACACGAAATGGCTCACGTCATTGAACCCCGGTGTCGACGAGTGCCCCGGCGTGACCAGCGAGTCGATGAACGCTTCATCTTCCGCCGTGATCTTCACCGCCTGCGCTTTAGTGTAGGCATCCCATTGCGCTTCGGTACGCGGCCCAACGATGGCCGAGGTGACGGCGCCGTTGTTCAGCACCCAGGCGATGGCGAACTCGACGATGCCCACGCCACGGCCCTGGGTGTAGTGCTGGATCTGCTGGGCGATGCGCAGGGATTCGACGCGCCATTCGGTTTCCAGAATGCGTTTGTCTGCGCGCCCGGCACGACTGTTGGCGTCCGGTTTGACGTCCGGCGCGTATTTGCCGCTAAGCACGCCACGCGCCAGCGGGCTGTAAGGCACCACGCCGAGGCCATAGTTTTGTGCGGCCGTGATCTGTTCGGATTCGGCCTGGCGGTTGACGATGTTGTACAGCGGCTGGCTGATCACAGGTCTGTCGACGCCCAGGTGGTCGGCCACTCGAATGACTTCGGCGATGCGCCAGCCACGGAAATTCGACAGCCCCCAGTAACGGATCTTGCCATGGCGAATCAGATCGCCGATGGCCGACACCGTTACTTCCAGCGGCGTGTTGTGGTCTTCGCGGTGCAGGTAATAGATGTCCAGGTAGTCGGTGCCCAGGCGGGTCAGGCTGGCGTCGATACCATTGAAAATGTGCTTGCGGCTCAGGCCGCTGCGGTTTGGCACGCCGTTCACCGGGCCGGAACCGACCTTGCTGGCGAGCACCCATTCGTGACGGCGGCTGGCAATCGCTTCGCCGACGATTTCTTCGGAGCGGCCGTTGGTGTAGACGTCTGCGGTGTCGATGAAATTGATGCCCTGGTCCCAGGCCTTGTCGATGATCCGCAGGGAATCTTCGGTGCTGGTCTGTTCGCCGAACATCATGGTGCCCAGGGTCAGGGTGGAAACCTGCAGACCCGAATGACCCAGTACGCGGTAGCTCATGACGAAATCCTTTTACCGGTGGGAAAGGCTCAATCAAATACCAGAACGGTAGGGCGGGGCAAACGGAATTATCGAACATCCCACATTTGACCGAGGCGTTTTTTATCGTCAACGTTACTGTTCTTGCGTCCCCGGCCCGTGCCTTACGCTTTCAAGGATCACCGCTATGTTCGAACTCGATCACGACCTGGCCCAGGACATCGTCGACCGGGCGATGGCCATCCTGCCGTACAACGTCAATGTCATGGACAGCCAGGGCCTGATCCTCGGCAGTGGCGAACCGGAGCGTGTCAACACCCGGCATGAAGGCGCGCAACTGGTGTTGGCCAACGGCCGCGTGGTGGAGATCGACGCGCAGACCGCGATCCACCTCAAAGGCGTGCAGCCGGGCATCAACCTGCCGCTGATGCTCGATCAGCGGCTGATCGGCGTGCTGGGCATCACCGGCGAACCGGAGCAATTGCGCACCTATGCCGAACTGGTGCGCATGACCGCCGAGATGCTGGTGGGCCAGCGCAATCAGCAGGCCGAGCAGCAATGGCGGCGCCAGCGTTGCGATGATCTGCTGGCATTACTGCTCAGCGAGGCCGGGGATTCGCCCCGGCTGATCGACGAGGCGCAACAGTTGGGGCTCAAGCCGCAGCTGACTCGTACGCCGTCTCTGTTCGAATTGGGGACGGCGCACGGTCCGGGGCAGACCGTCGAGGCGCTCAGTGCCTGGTTGACCTCACGCTACCCGGACAGTTGGTGCGTGAGTTCGGCCAAGTCCTCGTTGCTTTGGTGCCGGCCGGCCAACCAGGCGATCGAGCATGATCGGTTGCTGGAAAAACTCGACGGTCTGGGCTGGAGCATCTTGCGTATCGCCGTGGGTGGACAGGCTGATGGGCTGGCGGGATTGCGCCGTTGCTGTCGCCGGGTGAGTGACTTGCTGGCCTACGGGCGTGAGGTGCTGCCCCAGTCGCGGTTGCTGACCCTGAACCGCTATCGGTTGCCAGTGTTGCTCTGGCGTCATCGTAACGACGATGCGCTGGACGAGTTGCTCAGCCCGCTGCGCAAAGTCGTCGCCAAGGACAACAACGGCCAGTTGCTGGCGACCCTGCGCAGTTGGTGCGAACACGATGGCCAGAGCCAGGCGTGCGCCGACGCCCTGGGCATCCACCGCAACAGCTTGCGTTATCGCATGGAGCGGATTGCCGAACTCAGCGGCGTTGATCCGTTGCGCCTGGACGGCATGCTCGCGCTCTACCTCGGCGTACAACTCCTGCCCCAAACCGACACAAATCCGTAAACAACCCGCTCCCACAGGTAACGCGTCCATCCAAAGGGTTTTGTGGGAATGAACAATAATCCTCTGTGCCGCTTGTGCAGCGGACCGGCGTTATTGTTCTAACCTGCTGGCAGCATGAGGGCATTGGAACTGGAGAACTCCCATGAAAATCGTTATCGCCCCGGATTCGTTCAAGGACAGCCTCAGCGCTCAAGGCGTGGCCGATGCCATTGCCCTCGGGCTGGCCGAGGTCTGGCCCGATGCGCAGCTGATCAAGTGCCCGATGGCCGACGGCGGGGAAGGGACGGTCGAGTCGGTTCTGGCCGCCTGCGATGGCGAACTGCGCCGCAACACAGTCCGCGGACCACTCGGCGCGCCGGTCAACGCTGCCTGGGGCTGGCTGCCCCACAGTCACACCGCGATCATCGAAATGGCCGAAGCCAGCGGTTTGCAGTTGGTCCCGGTGGGCCAGCGCGATGCGTGCATCAGCAGCACTTTCGGCACCGGTGAGTTGATCCGCGCGGCACTGGAGGCCGGCGCGCAGCGGGTGATACTGGCGATTGGCGGCAGTGCGACCAACGACGGCGGTGCGGGTGCCGTGCAGGCCTTGGGCGTGAAACTGTTCGACGCGCAGGGCCAGATCCTGGCACCCGGCGGTCTGGCGCTCGGGCAACTGGCGCGCATTGATTTGAGCGACATCGACCCGCGCCTGGCCGAGGTGCGTTTCGACATCGCCGCCGACGTCAACAACCCGCTGTGCGGCCCTCACGGCGCGTCGGCGATTTTCGGTCCGCAAAAAGGCGCCTCGCCGCAGCAGGTCGAACAGCTGGATCACGCCCTCGGGCACTTCGCCGATCACTGCGCCAAAGCCTTGAACAAAGACGTGCGCGACGAACCGGGCAGCGGCGCGGCGGGCGGCCTCGGGTTTGCCGCCAAGGCGTTTCTGGGTGCGCAATTCAAGGCCGGGGTTGAAGTGGTTGCCGAACTGGTGGGCCTGGCGGATGCGGTCAAGGGCGCTGACCTGGTGATCACCGGCGAAGGTCGTTTCGATGCGCAAACCTTGCGTGGCAAGACCCCGTTTGGTGTGGCGCGCATTGCTCGGCAGCACGGCGTGCCGGTGGTCGTTATCGCCGGGACACTGGGCGAGGGCTATCAGGAACTGTATGAACATGGCATCGATGCCGCCTTTGCCCTGGCCAGTGGCCCGATGACGCTGGAGCAGGCTTGCGCCGAGGCACCGCGGTTGTTGCGTGAACGGGCGACAGATATCGCCAGGGTCTGGCAATTGGCGGCCCGCACCCGCTGAAATCGCTATCCCTGTAGCAGCTGCCGAAGGCTGCTACAGGGGATCAATTGTTTCATGGATGAAACACCTCTGACGCCCTGAAAAATATTTCATCTCCCCCCGCAGAAATCCTCAACTCCCGCCGATACAGATAACAGGCGCACACAAACCCATTACAACCCTGGCGCCAAGCTGAAACGGTGCGCGCCAGCGCCTGCCCGACAGCCATCACGGCAAGGATGCTCGCAGCCTCAATCACGAGAATCGTCCTATGTCACTGCGTAATCTGAACATCGCGCCTCGAGCTTTCCTGGGTTTCGCCTTCATTGCCTTGCTGGTCATCGCGTTGGGCGTGTTTGCCGTGAACCGCATGACGATCATCCGTCAGGCTTCCATCGACATGGGGAGCACGCAGTTACCCAGCGTCGGGTTCCTGGGCAACATGACGGAAAACGTCCTGCGGATGCGGATTCTGTCGTTCAGGGTGCTGGTCAACCGTGATCCGGCCGCACTGCAGGAAGCCCAGACGCGCATCGGCGTGCTTGTCGACAAACTGCGCAGTGCGCAAGCCAGTTATGCCGCGTTGCCGACAGGTCCCGAAGAAGCGCTGCTGTACAAGACATTCACCGCCACCCTCGACAACTACATGCAAGCCCAGAACCAGATGCTGGAGCTGTCACGGCAGAACCAGCTTGATGCGATGCGCACGTTGATCAATACGCGGATCAAGGACGGCACCGACCAGATGGGCGAGCAGCTCAATAAATTGGTGGCACTCAACAACGACGATGCCAAAGCCGCTTCGGCCGAAGCGGGCGAGCAGTACCGCACCGCCATCACCGGCATCATCGCGGTTGCCGTGATCGCGGCGCTGATGACGGTGTTGCTGGCCTGGCTGTTGACCCGCAGCATCGTCACACCGTTGAGCCGGGCGCTGCAGGCGGCCGAAACCATTGCGGGAGGCAACCTCACCCACGTCATTGAAATCGACGGCAAGGATGAGCCGGCCCGCCTGCTCAACGCGTTATCCAACATGCAGGCCAACCTGCGTAAAACCATCGAACAGATCGCCGGTTCCGCCACCCAGTTGGGCGCCGCTGCCGAAGAACTCAGCACGGTCACCCAGAAAGCGTCTCGCGGACTGCAGCAGCAGAACAACGAAATCGAGCAGGCCGCCACCGCCGTCAATGAAATGACCGCCGCCGTTGAAGAGGTTGCGCGTAATGCGGTGTCCACCTCCGAAGCTTCGAACCAATCGACCCAGGCCGCCCGCGAAGGTCGCGACCGCGTGGTGGAAACCGTCGACGCGATCCAGACCATGACCCACGACGTGCAAAACACCTCGCTGATGATCGAAGGCCTGGCCGCTCAGGGACGCGACATCGGCAAGGTGCTCGACGTGATCCGTGCCATCGCTGAACAAACCAACTTGCTGGCATTGAACGCCGCGATCGAAGCCGCGCGGGCCGGTGAAGCCGGACGTGGTTTTGCGGTGGTGGCGGATGAGGTTCGGGCCTTGGCCCATCGCACGGCGCAGTCCACTCAGGAAATCGAGAAGATGGTCGCCGGCATTCAGAACGGCACGGGTGCCGCCGTCTCGTCGATGCAGCAAAGCAACCAGCGCACCCAAAGCACCCTGGAAATGGCCCGTGCCGCCGGTGTTGCGCTGGAGCAGATCACGCAGTCGATCCACTTGATCAACGAACGCAACCTGGTGATCGCCAGCGCCTCGGAAGAACAGGCGCAGGTGTCCCGTGAAGTTGACCGCAACCTGGTGAACATCCGCGACCTCGCCACCCAGTCCGCCGCCGGTGCCAACCAGACCAGCGCCGCCACCCACGAACTCTCGCGATTAGCCGTGGACCTGAACGCCATGGTCGCACGCTTCGTGATTTGATCGGCCTTCTGTAGGAGCACGAGGTCATAGTGGCGTGTTTCGCGATTTGAGATAGGGTTGAGGCATGGAACCGCGCCACAGGAGAAAGACATGCGCTATTCAGCCTTGACCCAACGAATCGCCGGTGACGGAGCGGCGGCCTGGCAGATTCATGATCGAGCGCTGGAATTGCGCGAGCAGGGCGTCGATGTGTTGCTGCTGTCGATAGGCGATCCAGACTTCGACACACCGCAACCCATCGTCCTCGCCGCTATCGACAGCTTGCTCGCCGGCGACACGCACTATCCGGCGGTGCGCGGCAGTCAGGGGTTGCGCGAGAGCATCGCCCGGCGTCATCGCCAACGCAGCGGCCAAGAGGTGGATGCCGAACATGTGATCGTGTTTCCGGGGGCGCAGTGCGCGGTGTATTCGGTGGTGCAATGCCTGCTCGATCCGGGGGACGAAGTGATCGTCGCCGAACCGATGTACGTGACCTACGAAGGCGTGTTCGGCGCTTGCGGGGCCAAAGTCGTGCCCGTGCCGGTGCGTCCGGAGAATGGCTTTCGGGTCGATCCGGCCGATGTCGCCGCACGCATCACGGCGAAGACCCGAGCCATTTTGCTCAACAGTCCCAACAACCCGTCCGGCGCCAGTTTGTCGCTGGCCATCTGGCAGGAACTGGCGGCGCTGTGCGTGCGTCACGACCTGTGGCTGATCAGCGACGAGGTCTACAGCGAATTGCTCTACGAGGGCGAACACATCAGCCCGGCGAGCCTGCCGGGCATGGCCGAGCGCACTGCGACGATCAACAGCCTGTCCAAATCCCACGCCATGAGTGGCTGGCGAGTGGGCTGGGTGGTCGGGCCCAAACCCTTGGCCGAGCATCTGGTGCATTTGTCCTTGTGCATGCTGTTTGGCCTTCCGGATTTCATTCAGAACGCCGCGCAAGTGGCGCTGGATAAAGACCTGCCGGAAGTGGCCCTGATGCGTGAGGAGTATCGCCAACGCCGCGACCTGGTGTGTGCGAGCCTCGATCACTGCCCTGGCATGCGCGCGATCCGTCCGGATGGCGGCATGTTCGTGATGGTCGACGTGCGCCAGACCGGATTGACTGCCCAGCATTTTGCCGAGCGGCTGCTGGAAGGTTATGGCGTGTCGGTGCTGGCGGGCGAGGCATTCGGGCCGAGTGCGGCGGGGCATATCCGCATTGGGTTGGTCGTCGACCGGCTCAAGCTGGCGGATGCGTGCCGCAGGATTGCGCTGTGTGCGACCGACCTTTTGGAAGCGCGGCGGGCCTGAAAGTTTTGTGGTGTCTGGGCTCGCGAAGTCGGCCTTACAGGCACCCAACTTCTGTCATTAGCACCTTTCAGTTCTGACAGGCGCGGGGTGAAGTCGCTTTGTGGTAACAAAAAGGACCTTTCAGGCCGGAGCCTAAAATGTCCGATATTTCAGGCGACCCCCGCAACTTGCCGACCTCGCGAATATGCAGCCCTGGCCACGTGAGGGTTGTGCTGTTTTCTGACGGTGTCGTCCTGGTTTTGGGACCCCTCAGAGGACAACGCGACCGTGACGTATTGGGTTGCGCTTAACGGGCGCAGCTGGCCGGCGTTGATTCCCGTTTTCATGCTGCCGGGGTTGTCACCCGATATCACCTGTTCGGTAAAAAACACCGCCGTAGATTCCAGTGGAAACACTTCCGAGCCTACGGACTTTGTTTTCACGACACTTCGACGTCGTGGGTAAACAAGAACAGCGAAAAGATCGCAGTCATGCCAAACAGCCCGCCGCGAGGTTGCCGGGCATTCGGTACAAAATATAGCAGCCGAATAACACCGGGTAACCTATCAGTTCTGATAGTAGGCAGATTGATTGACAAGGCGTAGAAATTAGCCAGCGATGCCCAGTCACTTGTTTTAATCAAGTAAAGGAGTCACGAGATGGTTGTTCTCAGAATACTGTTGATCAGTTTTATGCTCGTCATGAGCGCCTGCACTTCGCAGGGGGTGGCGACCTTTCCGGATGGAACGTTAATGATGACTTCTGATCCGCTGGACCCACGTTTCAATTGTGGTCTTGCGTTAGTCAATGGGGATCAAGTTATTGAGGTAGGGCAGCCAAACAAGTGTAACAACGATCGATTGAACTATTTTAAATTGGACAATGCGCCTTCTGCGACTGAAGTAGAGTTTTTTAGTGAGCATTCGGCGCCTACGGAAGAGGGTAAGTGCCCTAAGCCGTCTCAGGCAACAAGATATTGGAAGTTTAAAATCAGAACCTATATCCATCCTGTTTCTACGGGTTGGATCAGTTTTGGCGAGCTACGGACGGCAAAGGTAGGAACCATCGTTAAGAGAGGGGTTATTCTCATAGAGCAGGATCATCAAGGCGGCGATAATATCGATGAGTTGAGCTGCGTCAGAATTACGCGGTCAGAATTGCCTTAGGCGACAGTAGCAGCGGATATTCAATGACGTGATCAATGGATCCGCCAGATCGCTGCAGGCTTCAAGGCTATTTTCGCGGGCAAGTCGACTTGCCCGCGAAGACGGCTACAAAACGCCCAATAGTTATTTCTCCCACACCCCTGCGTTCACCAAATTCGCCGGTCGCTCGCCCGCCAGCGCTGCCAACAGATTCTCCACCGCACACCTGGCCATCGCTTCCCGGGTTTCATGAGTCGCCGACCCAATGTGCGGGGTCGCCACCACGTTGTTCAACTGCAACAACGGTGAGTCCGCGTTCAAGGGTTCACGCTCAAACACATCCAGCCCCGCCGCGCGAATCTGACCCGCACGCAACGCTTCAATCATCGCCGCTTCGTCCACCACCTTGCCCCGGGAAATGTTGATGAAGATGGTTTCGGGACGCATCAGCGCGAACTCTTCGGCACCGATCAGCCCTTCGGTTTCAGCGGTAAGCGGCAACGTCAGGCAGACAAAATCTGCCTGCTGCAACAGCTCCGTCAGGCTGCGGTACTGCGCATTGAAGCGTTGCTCGACCGCCGGTTTCGGCGAGTGGCTGTGATAGATCACCGGCATGCCAAAGCCGAAATGCCCGCGCTGCGCGAGTGCTTCGCCGATGCGGCCCATGCCGATGATGCCCAGGGTTTTGCCGTGCACATCGGTGCCGAACTGCGCCGGGCCGACGTTGCGTTTCCAATCTCCAGCGCGAACCATGTTAGCCAGTTCCACCACACGCCGCGCCGTCGCCAGGATCAGCGCAAAACCGGTGTCGGCGGTGGTTTCGGTGAGCACATCCGGCGTGTTGCTGAGCAGGACGCGGCGCTCGGTCAGGTAGTCGATGTCGTAGTTGTCGACGCCGACCGAGACGCTGGCGATCGCTTCAAGATGGGGCGCCAGGTCGAGCAGTTCGGCATCCAGTTTCAGGCTGGCGCCGAGCAAGCCTTGAGCGCGGGGCAGGGCCTCGCGCAGTTTGGCCAGGCCTTCAGCGTCGAGGCTGTCGATCAGCGTCACTTCAGTGTGCTCATGCAGCCGAGCCATCAGCAGCGGCGAGAGTTTTTTGTACAGAACGACCTGCTTTTTCATCGCAATACTCTCAATCAGGAATGTGTGGCGGCGGGGCGAGTGACCGCGACCGGGGGACGCTCCCGGTCGCTGGCGCCGGGCTTGAGGAAAATCGTCAGCACCACGGAGAGCATCAGCGCGCCGCTCATCAGCAGGTACGAGGCACCGGGCGAACCGGTGGAGCTGTTCAGGTAACCGACCAGATACGAACCGCCAAACGAACCGAGCGCGCCCATGCTGTTGATCAGTGCCATGGCGCCGCCGGCGACGTTGGCCGGGAGGATTTCCGGGATGATCGCGAAGAACGGGCCGTAAGGCGCGTACATGCAGGCACCGGCAATCACCAGCAGGGTGTAGGACCACCAGAAATGTTCAGCACCCAATGCGTAGGAGCCGTAAAACGCAATCGAGGCAATCAGCAGCGGCGGCCAGACAAAGCGTTTGCGCTTCTGCATTTTGTCCGAGCCCCAGGACACCAGCAGCATGCCGATCACCGCCGCCAGGTACGGCAGCGCCGAGAGCCAGCCGGCTTCGATCATGTCCATTTGTGCGCCAGCCTTGAGGATCGACGGCAGCCACAGCACGAAGCCATAGACGCCGATGCTCCAGCAGAAAAACTGCAAGGCCAGGATGATCACCTTGGGCGAACGGAACGCTTCGGCGTAGTTCTTCACCGCTTTGATGCCGACCTGTTCGGCGGCCAAGGCACTTTCCAGATCCTGCTTCTCTTGATCGGTCAGCCACTTGGCTTGAGCGGGACGATCATCGGCCAGACGCCACCAGATAAACGCCCAGAGCACCGCCGGCAAACCTTCGATGATGAACATCCAGCGCCAGCTGTAATGCTGCACCAGATACCCGGAGACCACCGACATCCAGAGCATGGTCACCGGGTTGCCGAGGATTAGGAAGGTGTTGGCGCGCGAGCGTTCGGCACGGGTGAACCAGTGGCAGAGGTAGATCAGCATCGCCGGCATCACGGCGGCTTCGACCACGCCGAGCATGAAGCGAATGACGATCAGCCAGTAGGCGTTGGAGACGATCCCGGTCAACGTGGCCAAGCCACCCCAGAGGATCAGGCTGACGAAAATCAGTTTCTTCACGCTGTGCTTCTGCGCGTAGATCGCGCCCGGTACCTGGAAGAAAAAGTAGCCGAGGAAGAACAGCGCGCCGAGCATCGACGACAGGCCCGGCGTGATCATCAGGTCGGCGGCCATCCCGGAGGCGGCGGCGAAGCCGTAGTTGGCGCGATCGAGGTACGCCAGGCTGTAGGTGATGAACACGATGGGCATGATGTACCACCAGCGGCGGGTGGCGAGCGTTGCGGTTTTCATGGTTGATGCTCCTGAGCTTGTTGTTTTTGTCGCAGCAGGTGTTGCAATCTTCAGTGAACGGGCGGACCTAATCGCTAGCAGGCTAGCTCCCACAGGGGTTCTACATCCGGCACAAATCCCCTGTGGGAGCCAGCCTGCTGGCGATGGCGGCCTCAAATTCAACGGACATCTCAAGACGGGTCGGTAAACCCTCCATATCCCCGCGACTCTGCACCGCCCGGCTGCCAATCCAGTTGGCGCGCTTCACGGCATCGGCAAAGCTGTGGTTTTCCAGGAGTGCGCTGATCATGCCGACGGCAAAACCATCGCCGGCACCGACCGTGTCGACCACCGTTTCCACCGGCACGCCCGCCACGAAACCGGCATCCAGATGCGTGCGGTAGTAAGCACCGTGCGGTCCCAGTTTGATCGCTACGGCTTCGGCACCTTGGTCGAGGTAAAACGCGGCGATGTCGGCCGGGTCTTCAAAACCCGTCAGCAGGCGACCTTCGCTCAGCCCCGGCAGCACCCAATGGGCGAGGGCGGCGAGGCGGTTGATCTCGGTGATCATCTGCTGCTCGCTGGCCCACAGGCTCGGGCGCAGGTTGGGGTCGAACGACACGCTGCGCCCGGCATCGCGCATGCGGGTCATCAATTCAACAGACATTTCCCGCGCGGTGCTGGACAGCGCCGGGGGAATGCCCGTGGCGTGCAGATGCCGGGCGTTGAGCAACTCCGGCACGATCGAATGCGCCGACAGGTGACTGGCCGCCGAACCGCGCCGAAAGTACTCAACCACCGGATCACTGCCATCGTCAGTGCGCGACTTGAGCTGAAAACCGGTGGGGTGTGCGGTATCGATATCGACATGGCTGCAATCCAGGCCTTCCTTCTCCAGGGTATCGATCACGAACCGACCCAACGAATCGGCACCGACCCGGCTCAGCCACGCGACCTTGAAACCCAGCCGCGACAAACCGATGGCGACGTTGCTGTCGGCACCGGCGATGCGTTTATGAAAGGCGCCGATATCGGCCAGATCGCCAGCCTGCTCGGCGACGAACATGGCCATGGTTTCACCGAACGACAGAATATCGATCTCAGACATGAGCGCTCTCCAACCGGGTGTGGCCGAGGCGGGCGAGGGTGGCGACATGCTCGGTGGTCAACTGCAGCAGATCGTCGCCTTGCAGTGGATATTCCGCGGCGCGCATGACGCCTTGGGGCATGTGCCGCAGCAGTTGTTCCCACTGATGAACGTCACTGGCGGCAGGCGGTATGGCAACCAGTTTGCCATCGGTGCGGCGCGATACCGCTTTGCAATGCACGTAGCCGACATGGCGACCGAGCAGGCGCGCGGCACTGGCGGCGGACTGATCCTGCCAGTGCCAGTTGCCGATATCGAAGGTCATTTTGATCGGCAGCGTGTGCTGCTCGACCGCCGTGAAAAAGCGCTGGAACGGTTCGATGCGGCCACCGTGCAAGGTCTGGTCGTTCTCCACCAACAGGTGCACCGGGCTCTGCGTGAGGGTGCGGGCCAGGGCTTGCAGGTCATTGTTGTCGGTGAAGTAGCCCAGCGACACTTTCAGCCATTTCGCGCCGAAGGCTTGGGCGCGTTGCAGGGCCGTGACCAGTTCGGGATTGGGTTTCGACTGGCCGGCCAGCCACAACTCCATCGGCGAGGAATACACGCTCTCCAGGCCTTCGGCCGCCGTGGCATCGGCCAGTTGCGTGGCGTCTTCGGTGGTCAGCAATTCTTCACGCCATTCGATGCGCGTGGCGCCGGCGGCGGCGAGTATTTCGATAAAACTGCCCTGGCCGCGTTGGCGCACGAGGTCGGCGCCGTAGCTGGACAGACTGATGGAAACGGCGGGTGTGTTCATTGTTTTTCTACCTCTGAAACCGGTTTCATTTTTGTTCAAAAAAAAGTTTTTGGTGAACATTTCGGGCCTCATCGCGGGCAAGCCCGCTCCCACAGGGATCTGTGGTGGTCGTCAAATTATGCTCATCACCCATCACCTGTGGGAGCGGGCTTGCCCGCGATGAGGCCGGAAAAGTCAACGCAAATCCCCCTGGGTTGACCCTCTAACAATCAACCGCGCCGAAAAATCCAGCGTCCGCACCGGCCCGTCATCACCACGCAACCGCTTGAGCAAACACTCAAACGCGCTGGCGCCAATGTCGGTGGTCGGTTGGGCGAGGGCAGTAATTCCGCTGCCCACCAGCGGGTACCAATCCAGATCATCGAGGGCGATCAAGCCCACGTCCCTAAACAGATCACACTGCAACTCGCGCAACGCATGAGTGCTGGCCAGCGCCGCAATCCCGTTCGCGCAAAACAGCGCTTTCGGGCCTGGGCCGGGGGTGTCGAGGAAGGTTTTCAACCGCGCAGTCAATTCGCTACCCGTTTCAAGGAGGCTGCCCTGAAGTGCCGGCCGCAACGCGATGTGCGACTTGAAACTGCCGACCCGTTCAATCCGCGAGCTGGTGCCGTCAAACGGTTCGGTCACCAGCAGCACATCGCGATAGCCGCGCTCTTCAAGGTGCGCGAGGGCCATTTCGACGGCCGCCGGGTTGTCCAGCCCGACCATGTCGCTCTCAAGTTTTTCGACCTTGCGGTCCACCAGCACCAGCGGCATTTCCCGGTGCAGTTCGAGCAGTTCGTCGCGGTGGTGGCCGAGGGTGTTCACGATCAAACCCTCGATGTTGTACGAGCGCAGCAGCGCCAGGTGCTGGCGTTCCTGCTCGTCGTCGCGATCGGTGTTGCACACCACCAGGCTGTAGCCGTGCTGACGGCAGGCGGTTTCCACCCCGTGCATCACGGCGATTGAATAAGGGTTACGGATATCGGCGACGAGCATGCCGATCAGGCGCGTGCGCCCGCGTTTCAGGCCTCGGGCCATCTGGTTCGGGCGGTAGCCGAGTTCGGCAATCGACTGCTCGATGCGCTGGGCAATGGCATCGGAGAGCAGGGCGCGATCCTCGCCAATGAACCGCGAAACGCTGGCCTTGGAGACCTTGGCGTGTTCGGCCACGTCGAGCATGGTCACGCGGCTGCGCTGGGCGGCGGAGAAGTCGTTCACGGTCTGAAACCTTTCTTATTGGATTTATCAGGTCAGGTGCATTGGATGCAGCACTGAAACCGGTTTCAGAAGACACCAAAAGCCAATACGTCGTCAAGCCCCTGCGCTGATATAGATCGACGGACGGCGCTTAGACCCACACGCTCATCCACGCCGAGCCCAGCAGCAACAACGCCATGCAACGGTTGAAACGTTGCAGGGCGCGGGGCGAGCGCAGCCAGCGACTGGAACCGGCGCCGAGCAACGCCCAAGCGCCAAGGCAGGGCAGGGAAATCAGGAAAAATACCAGGGACAGGTACAGCACATGTTCGAAGCGATCCTCACCGACGCCGGCAAATACGCTGATCACGGCCAGCGCCATCATCCAGGTTTTCGGGTTGATCCATTGCAGGCCGGCGGCGCCCAGCAGTCCGAGGCGGGCTTGGCTTGACGCTGTCGTAATGACGTCGGCCGGGGCGCGGAAAATCTGCCACGCCAGATAACTCAACCACGCCACGCCGGCCCACTGCATAAACGCTTGAACGCCGGGCCAGGTGGTCAAGGTGGTGCCGGCGCCAGTGCCCACCAGCAACACCAGCATCGCGGCACTGGCGCAGGCGCCGAAGATGATCGGCACGGCAGCCGCCAAACCGAATCGGGCGCTGTTGCTCAGCACCAGAATGTTGGTCGGGCCGGGGGTGATCGAGGCGACAAAGGCAAACAACAGAAACGGCAGCAACGTCGGGAAAGAGGACAGCATCGCAGGCAAACTCCAGTGAAGATCGTTGAGATCGATCTTCACAATCCACGCGTCAGCTGTCTGGAAGATTTGAGCAGCGCTTGCGATACAGCGCCGGCGTCAGGCCATAGGCGCGCACGAACCAGCGGCCCAAGTGACTCTGATCGGCAAAGCCCAGCGTCATGGCGACAGTCGCCGGTTGCTCGCCTCGGGCCAGCATTCGTCGGGCCTTGGCCAAGCGCAATTGCACCAGATACGCGTGCGGTGCCAAGCCATAAGCCGCCTTGAAGGCGCGGGTCAGGCGAAAGCGGTCGACGCCGGTGACAGCGGCCAGTTGATCGAGGCCAATGTCGAAGTGCGCGTTGGCGTGCAGATACTCCCGCGCCTTCTGCGCCACCAACGGCAGGCGCGGATCGTCGCGGTAACGCGCGCGCCAGTGCAAATGGCGGGTCAGGCATTCGAACAAGGTGTCGAGAGCGGTCTGGCGGACGATTTTCAGCTCACTGCGATGCAGGGCTTCGAACGCGTGGCTGGTGGCCTGGGCCAAACGCGTGTCGCTGGCCAGGGTGGTGGCGAAACTCAGTTCACCGTTGTCCGGAGCATTGTCGAATACGGCGCCGAGTTCGCGCTGCAACCACTGCGGGTCGAGGTACAGCATGCGGTAGGTGAAACCCTCGGCGGTCCGCGCTTCGCCATCGTGGATGTCGCCCGGCTCAAGCAAGAACACCTTGCCCGGCGTGCTCTGATGTTTGGCCCGGCGACAGTTGAACTGCTGAACCCCTTGTTCGGTGACGCCCACCAGGTAGCTGTCATGCCAGTGCGGATCGTAGGCATGGCCTTCGAAATGTGCGCGCAGGGTCTCGATGCCGGTGTCGGCATCCTGGGCCAGGTCGAGCCAGTTGTGAGTGGTCATAGGCACCTTTTGGAACAACGCATAGCCGGGATATTTAACGCTCGCATCGCGTGCAATGACTAGAAGATTTGTGCAACGGGCGACGGGGTACCTGTCAACTTTGACAGTTACGCTTTTTGTTCCATAAGCGCTTAATCCGTCCAGGGTCAGTTCGGCCTGCTGAGCGAAGGGAGTCGTTTGCCTTGCTTGCAGTCCTCAAGTTGTCGACCGACGGAACGGCCGTAGCATCGCCTATGGCTCCAATGGCGTGGCAGGAGAGTGAAAACATGGCAACTGAACAGGTCAAACGCAAGCAGGATGAGGCCAACAGCGCCTACCTGAAAATGCGCTCCGAACATCGTGCGAAGCTTGTCAATAAGGTGATCGAGATTAGAGACGACGCCTACGCGCACAAAGCGTCCGGGACGTTGGACGGTCCGAAGCTGAATGCGCAGGGGCTGACGGTGTACATCCCCAAGTGGGATAACCTGCCACCGCCCGGAGAACCTGAGCATGTCCGGCTGATGATCAAGATTGGCAGCGGCAACTTTACTCAGTTGGGGGCGCCGATCGCGTTCATGATCCCGCCGGGAAGCAGCGACTTTCCGCAGACCTTCCCTTTTCCCGTCACCATCGCCGCCAACGATCTACCCGATGCAGCGACGTGCCAACTGCGCTACATCCATCGCGACTACACAGGCTATGACACGGAGTCACTGGACATCACGGTCATTTGCGATCGGCTGCCACCTTATAAACACCTGCCGCCGAAGGAGCCGGTATTCGCGGGGGACTTCCTTGACGACACCACTCTTCCAGCCGGCAGCAAGTTGAAGGTCACCATCCCGGGCTACCCTGACTGGCAGAGCACAGACATGGTTGCCTTTTTTCTGATTGATTCGAACAACATTCCCGACGATCCGACCGCCACACCTCCGATCTTGTTCACCCCGGTTCCCTCGCCGGGTATCACCGATACCGTTGTAGAACTCGACGCGGACAAGATCCGCGCTTTTGGCGATGCCAGCGGGTTGCTGACCTACGCCTTGATTGATCGGGCGCTGAACCCGAGTCCACCGGCGATCTACAAAAAAGTCAGCCTCACCTTCGGGCCGCTACCCAGCGGTTTAAAAAAACCAACGGTGCCGCAAGCCACGCCCGGGCCGTTGACAGTGGCACATGTTCAAGACGGTGTGAGTGTCTGGATCGACAAGTACGACCACTTCAAGGGCGGAGATGCCATCCGGCTGAAGTGGGGCGGTCAAACCCTGCCGGATTTCCCCATCGGCAATAATTCGCTGCCCACTATCGAGATCCCGGTGCTGCCTGCGCTGCTGATGCTTGAAGACTATGGGCAAGCGACCACCGGAACCAAGGCGACTGTCGTCAGCTATGAGGTGATCCGCAACGGTCGGGTGTTCGGCCCGGAATCCGAGCCCTTCAATGTCAACTTCCAGGTGGCGTTGCCGTGGCTTCCCTGGCCACCGGTGGACTGGCCAAACCCGGTTCACCCGGATCTGGACGCCGGTGAAGTCAAGAACTTCGACGACACCCGGACCAATGAGCTGATTCGGGCGGACAAGGACGAAGATGCCTTCTTCCACTTCACCTGGTACGCGGCTGCAGACAACGGGCACGTCATCGATTTCTACTGGAACGGAACGCGGGTCGTCGAAGCTCAAGTTACCTTTGATTCGACAGAACCCGGCCATGTCCCGGGGGGGGATTTTGACGTTGAGATTCCGTGGAGTTACATCAAGGACGGTGGCAACGGTGATCCTGTACCGGTTCACTACCAGGTCAGCGGTTCAGGGATAGTCAATCAGCTGCACTCGGACACGACGGATGTCGTTGTCAACGCGATTGTCGTGGAACTGCCCGCCGGGAGTTTTCCTTCGTTTGCGCAGCAGCCTAATCCGAATTACCCGGGGTGCGGATCACTGGAAGCCAATGGTGACCTCAGGGTCACCATCCCTGATCTCACGGGTGTGCTCAAGCCTGGGGACAAGATCAATGTCGAATTCACACCCATGCGCGGAGAGACGCTGGGCGCCCCGGACGATCCAATTACCTCTGCGATTTTCAGAAAAGAGTTTACGCTGGGCACTGCTTTCCCCGTGTCCGGATTTGAATTCCTGGTGACCCCCTACACCACGCATATCCTGCCGCTTTACACCGAAAACGCGGCTACAAACCGACGCGGTCGGGTCAAGATCCAGTACTTTTTCGACGACGGTACTGAAATCATAGGCTCCACGCCTTTAATCGCACGCACTGCATTCCACCGGCCGAGTGATTCGTGCGAAATCCCCAGACCCTAGCTTCATCTTCAGACAACTCACGGGCGGCTTTCGCCCGTGATGTCTGCTGCTTCAATCGGTACTCGGTTATGGAGTCACGCAATAGCTGAAGCAATTTCCAGTGTTCAAAAGGATTAGTCCTACATACCCGGCGTAGGAAGTTTCTTAGGATCGCCGCCCTTTGACGCCAAACCCTGTCGCGAAGTACCGGGTGAGCGTTTTGCCGACAATCCTTGTCTGTACCTCAGGAGCGATACCATGCCTGTCAGCCCTTCATTCACCGTCACACCACTCGCACGCTTGCTTAAACTCGCCACCTTCGGGCCGCTGATTCTGCTCAGTCCGTGTGCGCTGGCGCAGACCTTGATTGATGAGGGCGGCCAAAGAATCATTGGTCCTTCCACACGGGTCGACGACTATCTGGTCAATAACAAAAGTCGCCTGACAGCCAATGACGCCACCACCCACCAGATTGTGTTGTTTGCCAATTCCACTGTCGTGCTCAATGGCACTCGGGTGACGGCCCAGGGTACCAGCAGCGGCGTCGACATTTCTGCCAGTGATGCAACGATTACCAAGAGTAAAGTCACCAGCTCGCGCACCGGCCTGCTCCTGGCGCAATCGTCCGCTGGCGCGTCAACCGCACGGGTCAGCGACAGCGAAATCAGTGGTGACTTCATGGGCGCTTCCCTGAGCCGCGACAGCCGTCTGACACTGGAATCAAACACCAAAATCATCGGCACCAACGCGAACAGCATTGGTGTTCGCAGCTTCGGTGGAACGGTTTCTGCCTCGGACAGCAGCATCACCGGCGGACGTAACGGGATCAGTCTGTTTGCGGCGGGTGCCGTGCCTGCCGGCAACTCATTTGTTCTAAATAACACTCAGGTCGAAGGCCTGAACGGTTCGGCTGTGCTGGTCGACAGGCTGAACCAGACAAACAACGAGCAAATGAATATCGACGTCAACAACGGCTCTACTCTCAAAGGGGGTAACGGCACGGTGCTGGAAGTCATCAGCGGCGCGTCAGTCAATTTCAAGGCCGATAACAGCCGCTTGATCGGCGATGTCGTCGTGGCCAGCGGCAGCAGCGCCGATGTCTTGTTGAACAACGCCGCGACGTTGACCGGGCGCCTGGAAAACGTGCGCAGCCTGACGGTCAATAACGACGCACGCTGGGTGATGGTCGGTGACGGCGTCGTCGGCAAACTTGATCTCAACGGCGGTGGCGTGCAGTACGGCAATCCCGGCGAGTATTTCAAGTTGTCGGTGGGTGAACTGTCGGGTAACGGCACGTTTTACATGCACAACGACTTCAGCACCGGGCAGGTCGATACGCTGGACGTGACGGGCACCGCCAGCGGCAGTCACAAGGTGTCGCTCGACAGCAGCGGTTCGGAACCGGTGACCTCGCAGGCGACGCCCGTGGTGCACATCGCCGCCGGTGATGCGCAATTCGAACTGTTGAACGGGCCAGTGGAGCAGGGCGCCTTCTCCTACGACTTGGTCAAGGTGGGTAACAACGACTGGTACCTCAACAGCGCCACCCGGACCATCAGCCCCGGCACGCAATCGGTGATGGCGCTGTTCAATGCCGCGCCGACCGTCTGGTATGGCGAACTCAGCACCCTGCGCAGCCGCATGGGTGAAGTGCGCATGGACCATGGCAAGGCCGGCGGCTGGATCCGCGCGTATGGCAACAAATTCAACGTCAGCGAGAGCGCCGGCGTTGCCTACAAGCAAAACCAGCAAGGCCTGTCGTTCGGTGCCGATGCACCGCTGCCGATCGGTGACGGGCAATGGCTGGTCGGGGTGCTGGCCGGTTACAGCCAATCCGACCTGGACATGAGCCGGGGCACCAGCGGCGAAGTCGACAGCTACTACCTGGGCGCCTACACCACCTGGCTGGATGCAGCGCGCGGTTACTATTTCGACGGTGTGGTGAAATTCAACCGCTTCCAGAACGAGTCCGACGTGCAGCTCAGCGACGGCAAAAAGTCCAAAGGCGATTACCACAACAACGGTGTCGGTGCGTCCCTGGAGTTCGGTCGACACATCAAATTGGCGGACAACTACTTTGCCGAGCCGTACGCGCAATTGTCCGGTGTCATTATCGACGGCGCCCAATACGACCTGGATAACGGTCTGGCCGCCGATGGCGATCGCGCCTATTCCTTGCTCGGTAAAGTGGGGGCCACTGTCGGCCGCAACTTCATCTGGGCTGAAGGCAAAACCCTGCAACCGTATCTGCGTGCCGCCTATGTACACGAGTTCGCAGACAATTCGGATGTGAAAGTCAACGACAACCGCTTCAGCACTGACCTCTCGGGTTCTCGCGGCGAGCTGGGTGCGGGCGTTGCGCTGGCGATGACCGACAAGGTATCGATGCATGTCGAGGCCGATTACAGCAACGGCAACAAGATCGAGCAGCCATGGGGCTTCAACGTGGGTGCGCGTTATCGCTGGTAATCGCTGGGCTTGAGTTGATAAAGCCGGGGAGGTGAGTGCGCTACCCGTTCAGCGTTCTTTTCATAAGGCAAGGAAGGAAGGCCCGAAGCCGGGGTTTTCTTCCTTGCTTTTTATCCGAGGAGTCTTGTTCATGGTTCAGTTCAGCGATAACCGTTCTCCCCGCATTCCGACAATGTCCGCACCCGAGGTGCAAGGATTACTGCCCGACATACCGGGTGGTGAGACCAATCTGTTACCGGAGGCACTGACCCGCACCGATCTGAAGGTCTGGTTTACCGTGCCGGTCAACTCCGATCCTACGAAAGGCAAGGAAACCGTTGAGCTGTTCGTCGACGGTAATCCGACACCGCTGGTGACCCGTGAGTGGACCCAGCCCATCGGTGATACGGACCGCTATGTCGTCGTGCCGCAGGCATGGCTGCGTGGCAATGACGGGGAGCACCGGTTTGCTTACACCATCACCATTTACAACGGCGAGAAGGCAGACTCGTTCGACCTGGTGATGACCCTCGATACCGTTGCGCCACTCCTTGCAAGCAACAGCAAATTGGACTTTCCTGCCGCAATCCTCCCGCCGAACAAACTCACCGCCCTCTACCTTGACCAAAATCTCGATAAGGTCGAGGCGACTATCCGCCCTGCCTATATTTCCCCCCTACCCGGGGACCGCATCACCTGGTATTGGGGCTCGTCGCCGGGCAACCAGGAGCAGGGCGGCGTCATCGTACTCAATGACAAAAATTACACTGACCCATTGGTCATCACCATTACGGGCGAGCTGATTCGACAACGCAAGGACGGTTGGCGCTACGCGTGGTATCAGGTGCAAGACCGCGCGGGAAACCCCAGTCAACGTTCCGAGCCGGTGGAGCTGGACGTTGACGCCACTCCCATTCCGCGCCGGTTGCCGGCAGTCAAGGTCAAGGACGCTGTCGGATCGACTTCCAGAGGTGTACTGAACCCACGCGATGCCGTCAGTGGTGCGGTAGTGACCGTGTTGCCCGGAGCGGACATCCATCCTGGCGAGCAACTGTTTTTGCAGTGGGCGCAGAAGGACACGCCGGGTGCGCATCGCACCGACATACCGATCGCTCCGAACACGCGGGATTTCCGCATCCCCGCCGCCAAGGTAGCCTGGCACATCGACAAAACACTGTTCGTGGAGTACGACGTCTTCGAACCAGACGTCGTCGAACCGCATAAATCCACGCGGTATGAATTGCGTGTCGATAGTTTGAGCGGGACGCCGATCGTCCAGTGCTCGCACGTGTCGGGCAACCAGTTGAGCCTGGCAAGCCTGACGACGGGGTGGGCCGACTTCACGATCCGGCCCTGGACACTCATCGCACGGGATCAGTTCTTCACCATCGCGGTGGTTGGCACCGCCATCGATGGCACCGAGTTAACAATTCCGGTGCAGACAGCGGCATCGGTGCCGGAAGTGGAAACCAATATGCCTGTAGGGCGGATTTCAAAGGCCAATCTGCAGCGCTACAGGATCGGCGGCCAGTTGGAAGTGACGTTCAAAGTGAGCTTCGATAACAAGCTGACCTGGCAGAGCTTCTTGCCGTTGAAGCCGACATTGGTTCTTTGAGGTTTTGTGAAAAAGCGGGCTTGTCGATGATGGCAAGCCCGCTTTTTTGTGTTCTTAAAGGTTGGGGATGCGAACCGAAATCTGTAGGAGCTAGCTAGCTCGCGAGCAAGCGCTCCTACACACTTCATCATTGGCAACAAGCGTGTTTGTGCTCTTGTTGCTGGGTCAGTATGACATCGGGTCGTCACTACGAATATTTGTATTGCCCGCCTGTGCGCCACTTGTAGACTCGTCTGTGACCTTTACGGGTTCTATTTTGCTTCGCCAATTGACGTCTCTCGAACCGTACTGAACTGCAGAACCGGACGGACCAGGACGAGAAGCCGGTGCTGTTGTTACTGTTGGAGAGGCTTGAGGACTAACAGGATTCGATTGCCTGCCAGTCCAGGCGCGTGGGAGGTACCGTCGCAAAACACGACTGAGACCCCAGCCTCCCTGACCAGGTGCATCATCCATACCTGCGGCTGCTGAGGCTGCCAGGTTTCTAGCCCTATCAGGTCCCATGCCCCGCATATTTCCCGTTGAAAGGGGTTTTAGTTGTTTCAGCAGGTCATCAAAACCCTCTCCAACGACTTTTGCCAGACCACCAAGAACCGACGCTGCCGCCCCAGCTGCAAAAGAAGCCAGTCCCAGATACATACCCCATTCACCCGCCGATTTGTCCCCGGTGGCGGCACTGATCGCGCTGGTGACTGTCGATCCGACCGCAAGGACTGTGCCAACAGCAAGCACTGAGGCTTTTGCAGCGGTGAAGGCAAAAGCCGCCCCTAAAAGTGGGGCGGCAGCGCCCGCCGTGAGAACTGTCAATACGGCCGACACCACAGTAGCAACAGCACCTATAACAACGAACACCCAGGATAACCAGGCGTTGCTGCTACCCATCGGCCGCTTCCGAACCTCATTCTCATCCGGTCGCTTCAATCTGCCGCTCCAGCCAATCGAGGAATGCCCGGTCGGGTCGCGCAGGGCAATCGGGTTACCCAGGCAATAGCTGTAGGGGTTGATGCCGCCACTGCCGAACGGGCTGAGCGAATCCGGGCTGTGGAAGCGCATCAGGTTTGGGTTGTAAGCACGATAGCCACGGCCCAGCAGGTACCAGCCGCGGTCTTCACGGACTTCGCCGTTGAACGCCTTGAGGCTGAGCAGCGGTTTTTCGCCGTGGCGGTCGCCATACGCGTTATACACGGCGGTGCGCAGTTCCCGGCGTTGGCTTTCACCGATAACGCTGTGGTTGGGGTCGGTCAGCAGGAGCAACGTCTGGGAATTATCGCCGGCCTGTTGCTGGCCCAAGGGCTGGTCGGCGTAGGAAAGAAACTGGATTTTGCGGCCGTTCTGGACCGTATTGGTCAACTGCTCATCCTGATAGAAATGCAGGGTTTCGCTCTGATTGCCCTGTTGTGAATTGACCAGGTGATCGTGGCCGTCATACCAATACCGGTTGAGAACCTGGCCGGCATTTTCGACGCGCAGCAGACGGTTCTGGCTGTCATAGGTCAGGTTGTTTCCGCGTTCGTCGTTGAGCAGGCAACCATTGAGGTTGTAGCTGAACGTCGGGTTCGCAGTCGATCGGGCGGACGCATACTCAATACTTTTCAACTGGCAGGGATCGTCTTCGGAGTAGCTGTAAAACGCCAGTTCGTTTGTGTCGTCCGGGAATGTCGTGGTCGACATCAGGATGTTGTCCAGAGCATCGAAGTACCAGGACTGGTCCTTGATCTGCCGGCCTTCAGCGTCCCTGGGCAGTGTGCTGCCCTCGCACTCGTGCAGGGTCAGGCGGCCACGGGAGTCATAAGAGAACGTCTCCTTGAGCAGTGTTACGCCGTTTTGTTTTAAATCTCGGGTTGCCAGCAAGCCATCGACTTTCCAGATCTGCTCCAGGGTACGAACAGGTTGCTCATCCAGCTCCAGGGTGCGAAGGATTTCACGGCCCTGATGGTCGTACGCAAGTGTCGTCACAAGGGAGCTGTTAGTGGCGAGGTCCTTGGTGGTGGTACTGGCGACCTGGCCCAGGCGGTTGTACGCGTACTCGACGTAGAGCTGGCCCTGACTGATGTTTTTTACCCGTCCGTAGTCATCGTAGACATAAACAGTGTCCAGCCCTGTGCCGTCTGCTTGCTTCACATCGGTGCGCTTGAGTTGCCGGCCTTGCATGGAGCTGGCGTAGAGGGTTTCCCAGGTCACCTCTTGCTGATCCACCCAGTGCTCGCTGCGCAGTTGGTTGGCGGCGTCGTAGGTGTATTCGCGCCTGCCTTGTCCGCTGCGGGCCTGGGTCAGACGTGCGCTGACGGGATCAAATGTGAAGTCGACGGCTTCGTCCGGCGCGTGACAGCTGATCGGCTTGGCCGTGAGGTCCAGGTTGTAGTCATACACGATGCACTGGTTGGCCGGCGTGGTCCTGGTTTTGACTTGGAGCTGATCGTCCTGATAGGTGTAGCGCTCAATGCGATTGCCGGTGGTCGACTGGGTCAGGCGACCCAAACCATCAAACACTTGCTCACCTGCCGTGATGTCTTTTCCCCCGCTTTTCACGCTCAATGCGACAGCCAATTCCGAGCTACTGTGAGCGGCATAGGATTGTGTGACGATGCTGCCGTCGGGCAGGGTGGTAGTGATCAGGCGCGACCAGGCATCGTACGCAAAGCGGGTGACGAATCGCGAGGCATCCGTGTGTTTGGTCGTCTGCCCCAGGCCGTCATATTCGTAGTCCTGCGTGGCATACTCCGCCTCGGCTGCATCCAGGTTGCTGACCTTGGCCGGCTTGCCGAACAGGTTTATCCAGGCCTTGCTGATGCCGCTCTTGACCGGGGGCGTGTCGTCGCTTTGGGTCCAGCTTTTGTGGATCGGAGCTCGCCAGTCTGCTGTCCCGATAGGGTCGATGGTGTCGTAGGTTTCGACACCGTCGGAGCCCACCACGCGGTACCGGTGCGCCCAATCGTCATAAAAAAAACTGCTTTTGAGCTTCAGGCCTTTACCGTCCAGCCAGTCGAAATCGGTCTCTTCAACCAGGTTGGCCCACTCATCGTAAACGGCTGCGTAGGTTTGTTCGACCTGTTCGGCATTATCACTATAGACATGGTCGCGCTCCTGGAAAACCAGACGGCCCAAGCCATCCATGACACTGCGCGTTTTGACGCCTTTGGCGTTGATAGCCGTTTGCTCGGCCTGTTGCCCGTACGCCGTACTAAGGGTGTATTCATACGTGCGTTCGGCCGGGAAGGATTCGGAGTTGACGAATTCACGTACCAGCCGGTTCAGCGCATCGTAGAAATAATGGATTTCTACCCCGTCAATGCGGTTCAACACTTCCTGTGATGTGAACAGTGAGTGTTCGCGAATGACGGTTCGTTTGACCGTATCGAAAGAGGTCGTCAGGATTTCCGTGGTTTTCTGCACGGGGATCTTCAGTTTCTCGCTGATGAGCTTTTCGTAGGAATAGGAGATGACGGTCGTGTTGCCATTGAGGGTCTTTTCCTGGCTGGAGAGGCGGCCGTGAAGGAATGGATCGCTCGGATCGTCGGCGTATTTGTAATCCGTATGCTCCAGTTCAGTCTCGATGCCGTCCTCAACTTGTATCAGCACCTGGCGATCAAGGGTGATCCAGTTCGGCAGCGTGGTGCCCTCCAGCGCTTTCATCTCTTTATACCGGCTGCGCGTGCGCAGTGTGGGGGCTGCGCTGTCAGTTGACGCAGCCGGGGTGACGGTAACGTCCTTCAAATAGCGCACGAAGCCTTCCGGGTCGGGCGGGCACTGACCTTCTTCCCCTTTCGCGGGGTACCACGTTTGGGTTTCGACAACGCCGGTGGCCTGGGTATACACCAGTTGGTTGCCGTAGCTGTCGTAGGTTTTGCTTTCTGTTTCAGTACGCCGACTGTTCGAATTACCTGCTATTGACCAAATGGTTTCGACCTTTTGGGGTAACTGGCAGTTTTTGGGCTGGCGATCGAACGAGTACCCTGGCGTCAGGTTATAAGTGGTTTTGACTGTCCTGACATGCGTGTTCTGGGTGGTCGTTTCCTGGGTCAACAGGTGGAACTTGTTGTATTTTCTATCAATGGTCCGCACTGCGCGGTCCGAGACAAACAGGGTTTCGATGCACACATACTCATAGTCATCTGGCCATCTGTAGAGATTGTCCAAGCCATCGTCGAGCCAGTCGATATTGAGCCCGTAGCCCAGGAAATTTGTCTCCGTGTCATTGGGGTGACTTTTGTAGGTGTAGCGAACATCGAGGACGGGCTGGTCCTTGTAGCCCGTCAGCGTCAGATGCTGGCTCACCCTGGGCAGCCTGCGCGTGCTTCCACCGGGAAACCGGTGCCCGTCCAAGTCATAGTAAATTTCTTCACGCCCGCCACTGGGTGTTTCGACCGACTGCATGCACAGCTGGTTGTTGATAATCTCGTACGCGAATCGCCAGGAAGCGCGCTCTTCTGTGGGCAGGGTGATTCGGGTGACGTAATTGGTTGAGGACTCCAGGGTCATTTCAAACGTTGCGAGCGGGCCGTCTTCAGGGCCGTCAAAGGGTCGCAGCATCATCTTGATGAACGTGCTGGCGCGTTCGAGCGTCAACAGCGTGACGTCCGAATCATCCTTGATCCATTCCAGAATCTGATGAACGCCGTTGAACGTCTTGTACTGCAACTTGATTCGGTGTCCCGCGGGGGAGTAAATCTCGACCGGCAGCGCCACCCGATTCTGCAGACTGCCATGCACTTCCAGAATTTCAACCAGGCCGGACTTGTGCACGACTCGGTACAGTTCGTCTCTCTTCACCTCATAGAAGTGAAAGCTGTCGAGTCTCTGCTCTTTCATCACCAGCCGAGTCTTGTCGCCTTCGCTTTCGCTGCCGGTGACTTTAAAGGTTTCACCGGTACTCACTGACAGGATCCTGCTGCCGAGCGAGTACTCCGTCAGCTGCATGTTCCAGCCATAACCGTAGCCACTGTCCCGGGTATTGAGCGGGCTGTAGGCCAGTGCCAAGGCAAACCCCGGCCCACGCAAATCGTTGGTTTTGATTTCGGGGAGGCTGATCGACACCTTGTAAAGGCCGGTGCGTTCGTCGACACCATTTTTGATGGCACTCATGAAGTTGAGTGCGTTTGAGGACACGGAGCTGGTAGCGGTCATTGAAATGCACCTCGTTGTCGATAGGTAAAACCGCCAACCGAAACATTTGTCGGTATCCGCGATGTCAGCGTCTACCGCTCCGAACTTCAGCTGCCCCGGCGCGCAAAGAGGCCCACTAACGCGGCGTTTTATCTGCATTCAGTGATTCAACACAGGCGGTTGGCAAAAACAATAACAGCCAACCCGCGTCGGGGAACCTATCAGTTCTGATAGTAGGCAGGTCGCGAAACAAGGCGTAAAAACTAGCCATCCACGACGAACAACTTGACTGATACCGCCGTGCAACTGGCATCGATGCCTGGCAAGTAAAGGAGTTGAATGATGGCAAGTAAGCAACCGGTGACAAAACTATCCGATTCAGCGCCGGCCGGCATGACGACGCTGTTACCGGTTGCCCAGTTCGAGAAGTCACATAATCTCGAGTTTGATCCGAGGGCGATCAAGGACGTTATGCTGGTGATTGTTGCACCGGCTTATCAAGCGATGTCAGCTGGCGATAGCGTGCCGTTGACCATTGAATTTGAGAAGAAAGGATTTCCGATTGAAATTGATCCGGTCATACGTGAGAAAACCTTGACCGAAAGCGACATTGGGCTCCCTCTGCAGTGGACGGTGGAACCAAGCAAGTTTTTCCAGTTTCCATCTTTCCACGCAACATTCAGCTATCGCATCGACTATGCCACCGACGACGGCGATGAAACCGTGAGGCCAACCACCCATTCGGAAAAACAGGAGTTCCACCTGGTTGCGCCTACGAGCGATTTGTTGCCACGTCTTGCAATCAAGGACTATGACGGTGACATACTCGACCCTGAGGCATTTCCAAAAGGTATTGTGCTGAGTATTCCGTGGTACGACGGCATTCAAGTGGGCGATGACGTGGTGTTGTACGCCTTGGGCAAAACGCTCGAGGTCAAGACGGTGCGAGTGGATCAATCGACACTGGACAGTAAAAGACTGCACATCAAACTGGGCCATGAATGGTTGATGCAAAACATCGGATTGACAATTAGCCTGTCATACCAATACGCCCGGGTCGGTAACGCGGGCACTTCGGTAGAGAGGACCTTGACTCTTAGCGAGCCACTAAACCTTCCTCACCCCATCGTCGAAGATGCTGAGCATGAAGGTGAAGACGAAGAGTATAAGCGCTACTTGCTGAGCGAATACACCACGGAGGGTATCTTTATTCAGTATCCGCCCGAGGCAGTGGTGAGTGGCAAAGTGCAAATGATCTTTGATGGTTTTTCAGAGTCAGGCCGATGTGTTGCTGACCCTTCGATTGGCAATCAAAGGCGTTTCTTCATCCCTCCGCGGTACGTGCCGGCGAACTTGGGCAAACGTCTGTTTGTTTACTATGAAGTCACGCCGACCGGAGCGGCTACTGTACGCTCCAAGTTGATAGATCTTCGAATCAATGACTTTCCAGCGTCACAATGGCGGTCTATTCAGGTCAGTTTTCCTGAAGGTAACAACAATGCCAAAGTGTCGTTGGCAACGGTGACCGATTCGCTGGAACTGACGTTGATCAAATGGCCGTACTTTGCCCAAGGGCAGCGTGTGAGGGTCATTGCCAATGGCCTTTTGGCAACGGGCGGTGAAGAGCGTTTTGAGATGCGCATAGGCGATGCCGAACAGGTTACCGAAGCGGAATATACCCTCGGCCAATTGAAAGTGCCGTTACCTCGGTCCTACCTGGCTACGTTGATGCTCAATGTAAAATTCGATGTAACCGTTGAAATCAGTTTCGATGGCGGTGTCAGCTACAAGAAACATTCTTATATTGAACCCCTGCTGGTTTTGTAGCACTGCGCGAGACGTTAGTTAACTCATTGGTGAGGTGGAATTATGTCAAGCAATTCATTGGCCGATATTCTGGCGTGGATGAAAGATGAGTCGAAAATGTTGGGGTGGGGGCTGGTTGTTGCCCTTGAACGACGTAAAGCGAATTTGATTGTTCTGCAGGAATATATAAATCGTTTTGGCGTGGGTAGCTACATTCCAGCCATCAAAGGCGAAGTACCGATTGTCGAAAACAAACGAATGGAGTTGATCCATGACTTTGTCATGGGCGTGCCGCTCCTTTCATTTGAAAATGCTGATCTTAACGATTCCAAGGCCATGTTGACGATGTCGGTCATGGGTGGAAGTCAATTAACCCTCGAGAAAGAAAGCGTCGGATGGAAGGTTTACAAGCTTGATGAAATAGATCCGCTGCAGGGTCCGAAGTTATACCTGGACTTGTTGTTGCATCAGGTGCCCGGTGATGTCGAAGTTGACGGGCGAGTGCTACTGGATCTGAGTGAAAGTGATAATTTCAGATTGACGTTTGCCGAGTCGGAGAATGAGCAGCGTATCGGCGGCAACTTCTTTAAAGACTTGTTTAATAAGTTGAAGCCCGAGCAACGAATTTATCCCTTGGGCAAGATTGAGCGTGGATCAAATGGGCTAATGCGTCCGGATTCATTCGAGTTGCGTACTCAGCATGACGGTGGCTCTGTCGACTCCGGCAATGGCTGCATTCTGGCCCTGGTTTGCATGGAAGGGGAGAAAGGCGGAAATTTGCCAGGTGCTAACTACAAATACTTGATCCCTGATGACCAGGGGAAAGACTATTCCGCCACGGTGTTGTTTGATCAGCAATTGATAATGGTAATGACATTGCTGAAAGAGGCTTTAAAATTTGTCTCGGGCGATGAGGTTGAATTAGTACGCGATAATTCTGGAAGGCTGTTAAAAGTGACGTTCATGTCCGGGTCGCTAGCGTTTGAAGCTTTTAGCGCCACCGCACCATTCTACCTGCTGGATGGCTCTAAGCATGACGTAAACGTTGCCATAGGCGCGTATGAGTTATTAGTCAGCCGATCGGCGCCACTGGTGGTTGATCTGTCGAACGGAACAGTTGCAGTGCGTTGGCAATCAGTAACAAACGTTCATACTACCTTTAACACTGAGGGGCAGGACCCCGCTACATTTGTACTGCAATATGGTGTTGATATGTTAATGGAGTACGAGTTTAGAGATACTCAGGGGGAGGGCGTATTAGTCCAGACGAAATCGGATGTTCAGCCAATCGTGTCGATGCATCAGGCTTCGAACGAAAACCAAATCAACGGTTTTTTTGATCCGCTCATTCCACACCTTGCATCGTTTGTCGCAAGCTTCTACGCATTCGTTACAATCGTATCGAAAATATTGACATTTTTTGAGGAGCTACTGAACTCCCAACATTCAGTCAATTCAACTATTGACGAAATAGTCAAACTAAACTTCGGCCAAGCCATACAAGGCAACGAAATTTACGCACCTCACGACATCGGCTTCTTCGGGCGCATCAATCCTCAACAAACCACATTCCTGACCACTCCGACACATCCGTTGATGAAACAAGGCAGTACCCAGCAGTTCAGCACCGACCCGGTGGTGACAGGCGTGCAATGGAAGGTTGAAAATCTGGTTGGAGACACGGGTAACCCAGGGACCATCGATAGAAGCAGTGGGAGGTACCAGGCACCCGCGTCGATCGAGAACCGTTTCACTCGGGTCCGCGTCACGGCGACCGCGCCAGGCACGGGTTATCACAGCTCGGCCCTGGTGACCATTGTGGCCAACGAACTGTCGGTCCATCCCTTGATCCAGATCTGTGACATCGACGCCACGGTAGAACTCACCGCGGGCGTGATGGATGAGGGCGAACTGGTCTGGTCGATCAAGAATCCTGTCCCGGGTGAAAGCGGCCAACTGCGACCCAGTGTCAAACCCGGGGGTCATTACACCTATCACCACGGGCCAGTGGTCGCGGGCAAGACCTACGTACTCGATGAAATAGAAGTCAAAAACCCCCGGACCAATGCCACTCGGTCGGTCCGTGTGTTGTCGTTGCAAAAGGATCCCATGCTGGCGGTACAAATCGATCGTATCGATGTGCAGACGGGTCAGGTTCAATTGTCGGCGTTGTTCGACGGTGAAAAGGAAGACGCCGTGTGGAGCCTCCCGTTGGGCGAGGGTTCGATTGACTCGACCGGCCTGTATCGGGCGGCGCCGACGTCCACCCAACGCTTCGCCCTGATTTTCGCCGAGGTGCCATTCGGCTCGCGCAAATTTGAGGGGCACCTGATCCTGCCACTGCCCCTGGTCGAGTTTCCCGCTCGCCTGAAGGGGTGAGCACATGACGACTCACAATCAAACACACAAAATAACTTCAGCCGGGAGCCACCATCATGGCCGGTAATTCGCTGGAAAGCTTGTTGGCGTGGATGAAGGACAACTCCCGCATGTTGGGCTGGGACCTGATCGTCAGCCTGGACGGTCGCATGATCAATCAGGGGCTGCGGCAAGATCACACCACGCGATTGAGCCGGGGCACCGATCTGGGAAGTTTCTCGGGCTCCGTCGATATTTGCGAAACCAACATCAGCCAACATCTGTCCGGTTTCAGGCTGGCGGCGCCCCTATTGTCGTTCGGCGATGCCTCCTTTCAAACCGATAAAACGGCCTTGAGCCTGGCGGTGGCCGGTGGCACACACATGATGGTGGAAACTGTCCAGGGCCAGGAAAGAATCCTTGAGTTGAGCGAACACGACCCAAGGGACGGAATGCAAGTAACGCTCAAGCTGCCGTTAACCGCCGATGCGGGCAGTGTCCTGCTGGATCTTAAAGACAGCGAGGAAGTATTGCTGACAATGGTCGGTACCCCCGCGCAGCAACGCGCCACCGGGGCACTGTTCAAGGCCTGGTTCGACGGCATGGACAATGAAAGGCGCGTGCACACCGTGGCGACATTCCCCGGTGAGGGCAACCCATTGATGTCCACGCGTCGACTGGATGTGCGCACGCAAAAACGCGACGTGTCGACGCACACGCCTGCCGCTGTCGATGAGCGCGGCGCGGTGGTGCTGTTCGCCAGCATGGTCGATGGCGGTTCGGGTGACTTTCCGGGAGACAACGCCGGCTTCAAAGACTTGATTCCCGACGACGATGCGCAACATCGCTATTCGGCCACCGAATTATTCTCGCAGGCGTTGATCCACCGTGCCGCGTTCGGCCAGGCGGTTTTACAGCTGCTTGATGATGCTGAGTTCGATCACGTCGCCGGGGAGGGGGGAGCATTGGCCAGACTGGTGGCCAAGGCAGGCAGCCTGCCAGTGCCCAGAAGCATTTATGAAAGCAGCGAATATGAGTTCAACGCCGATCCCATCAGCCTCTCGGCGGTTGAGGGGGCATTGCCGCTGACGGTCGAGTTTGATCGCAATCTGGTGACGCAACGCTGGCAGAGCACCTTCACGCTGCCTTTCAGATACCGCCCTTTGAAAGGAGCGGAGTGGAAAAACCTCACTGGCGTCTTCAACATCAACCTGCAGCATGAGTTCCGTTTATGGGCGGACGAGTCGGGCGTGTCGGCCATGGAAGGGGAGTTGTCCACGCCGTACACCGAGACACAGGAAGTGGAGGTCGTTTCCGGGCTGCCGGCAATGGGCAGCAATGAGCTGGAGCAAATCAGGGACTTCGTCGCCAATACGGTCAAACGGGCGATCCTCGAACGCTTCTCCAATACGCTGACGACCACGGCGTCGGAAACCTATCTGGAAGAGGTTGAAATTGTCGGCGCCAGTACGTTGCAGGCTTCCCACGTGGCCTTGCCTTTTGATTTGGCGGTGTTTGGCCAGATCAATCCCGCGGGCTCGGCGTTTTCCATTGTCCAGCAACAACCGCTGATTATTGCCGGCGAGACCCTGAAGTTCACCACGGAGCCGGAACGCAGCGGATTGAGCTGGGTTGTTGAAAGTCTGCCTGGCAGTGCCAGCGAACCCGGAAGCATCGATCCGCAAACCGGTTTGTATAAAGCACCGCCCGGCCATGCAATAGCCGGTTCGTTCAACCGTGTGCTGGTGGCGGCCATTGACCCGGATACCGATGAGCGAAGCGTGACATTGCTCACGGTTCAGGTGAATCCGATTACCATCAACCCACAGGTATATGAGTGTTATTTCGGCGATGCGGTTGAGTTGTCCGCCAATGACCTGCACGGCAACGAGCTTGTCTGGTCGATCAAGAACCCGATTGAAGGCGAGAGTGGCAAGCTTGTCGTCAGTGGGAGTACCTGCACCTATACCGCCGGCCCTCAAGTAACCGGTAAGAACTATGTCCTCGATGAGATAGAGGTGCGGGACCGGCAAGGCACACGCACCCGGTCTGCGTCTATCCTGGTCATTCAGAAAGACCCGCTCGTGGTGGTCAAGCCTGTCGGTAATCCCGGCCCTGGCCAGGTTCGGTTGCAGGCCTTTTTCGACGGAGAACCCATTGACGGTCAATGGAGTCTGCCGATCGGCGGGCCTGGTTACATCGACGATGGGGGGCTGTATAGCGACGACCCCATGGCCAAAACACGATTTGTGCTGGTGTACGTATCGGTGCAAGTGATCGGTAGGACGTTCTTGGGTCATATTATTTTGCCGCTACCCTTCGAAGACTTCACTTTCCTGGTTGGCAAGTCGGCTCAATAAAAACGTTATCGAATTGAAATAACGCGGTTTTTGCTTTGTTTTTTAAACAATGGCAGAGGGGCACTATCATGTCTGGTAATTCGCTGGAAAGTTTGCTTGCTCGGATGAAAGAAGGTTCGATCACTCAAGGGTGGGGCGCTGTTTCGGTATTCAGCCGCAGCCGGATCAATCGTTTGCTCGAACAACAATATATTGAACGGTTCAATGGCTACGGGTTTATCCCTGCTTTTTCAGGGCGAGTTTCCTTGAAAGAAGGGAGCTACGACAATGTTGAACTGCAAGACATTGCGCTAGGGCAGCCGCTGCTGTCATTCAACACCGCATCACTGACCAACTCCAGTGCCGTGTTGACGATGAACATCATTGCCGGCCGTTATAGCGCTTTGCGTGAAACGCCCGGTGCTCAGGCCACCTTGTTGTCGGAGTTCAACTTCACTGAACCCGCCGGCTTTAAACTGGAAATGGATATTGATCTTTCGCTGGTGGTTGGCGAGATCGACAGGCAAGGCAAGGTCAAACTCAATTTGTCCGATGCTGTGAATTTTCGTTGCAATATCGCTGATCATGATGACGTGGCGAATGCGCAATTTTCCGAGTTTTTCAAACGGCGTTTCGCAGCATTGCCCGCGGATCGAAGTGTCTTCGAACTGGGCATGCTTGATTTGAAAGGCTACAACCACTTGACCCCGCAGTCGTTCCGGATTGCCACCCAGTCAGCGCCAGGCGCCAAGATAAAAAATGCATTGAATTATGGAGATGGCGGCGTGGTGGTATTCATTCGGTTGCGTGGCAATGCCACCGATGGCCGCTACCCGCCGGATACCAACTTTCCGTATTTGATCCCCGATAATCAGGAGGCGGATGGCAGCGAGCGGTATTCAGCCTCTCTAGTGCTGTCCGAGGCGATGATTCCGTATGTCGTAGACAACCAAGCGGATATCCTGAAAAACCTGCTGTTTCCCGGACAGAACGTTTTCGAAGAGCGCGAACGGCATACACCCCGTGATCTGGCGGTCTTCGGCAATGTCAGTGCGAAACAGACACGTATCTCGCTGGACCCCGCCTTCAAGACCATCAAGGCCGGCGACACCCAACGCTACACCTTGCGCAATTGGAAAGGGCAGGAAATCCAGGCCAGTCAATGGAGCGCCGTCAGCCTGCAGAGTCATACACCCGAGGGCCATGGCACGATTGTAAACGGGTTATATACCTCGGCCTCCAAAGCGCTTATCGGCCATGATTCACTGCACGTGGTGGTGACCGCTGAATACGTCAACGAGGGCATCACTTACACAGCTTCGGCGCTGCTATTGGTTGCCTTCGATGAAATGACGGTTACCCCGCGAGTGGCGGTTTATGGAGCACGTACGCAAGCAAATCCCATTGTGTTGACGGCGTCCACTGCTGCCAATGCAACGGTGACCTGGTCGTTGCTGGCGCCTGAATACGGCGCCCTGAGCCAAAGCGCCGGCCAGGCCCGGTTCTTTCCCGACGCTCGGGCAAAAGCCAAAGGGCTGGTTGTTCAACGACTGGAAGCGTCGGGTGGTGAAAAGCGCCAGGCATCGCTAGTGCTGGTGAATAACCAACAGTTGTTGCAAGTCGCCCCCGGGTACGTTCCAGCGATCAAGGCCTTCACATCTGTTCAACTCCAGGACGATACCACGCTGTTGCCAGGCGCGACGCGGCGTTGGAAAGTCATCAGCGGTGGCGGCACCGTCGATGCCTCCGGGCGATTCACTGCACCGGCCCAAGGCATTACCTCCACCAGCGTCGTTCAGTGCGAAATCGTGCGCAACGGCGTGATCCTCTCCAGCGGCTACAGCGTTGTCGGGCAATCGGAACTGGAACCGGAACCGACCTGGAAAGACCTCAAGTATTTCACCCTCAAAGTTCCAAACGGGCCTGAAGAAGGTCGAACGGGCAGGCTGTTCGGCAATGGCTACCAGCAACTCAGGGTACAGATCAGAATCGAAACGATGCCGGTAGGCACAAAGGTCTATCCATTGAGCGCGACCGAAAGGAGCAGCATCAGGCTGGTGGACAACATTTCGAACAGTGATTTGCAGTTCGTGGACGCTGCGCTTCCCGGTATACCAGAAAATGACAAGGCCGAGTGGCGCACCCGTCGAATCGCGAATCGGTTCGTGATGGCGCTTCCCATGATGCCGTCACAAGATCTGCCTACCCGCGCCGAACCGGAAATCGTCACTACGATCAACCTTTTCCTCCATTCCCGGGGAAGAGAAGGAACCTCGGAGACGTTCCATGCGGCGTTCGACGCAAAAGACAATAATTTGTGGACCTCTGTCGGAAAGTCTGCGCTCGATGGCAAGATCAACGTGACGCCACTGGAACTTCCGGTGTTTTCTGACGCGGAGTATAGCTTCGTACGCGAACGGATCGACGGCGGCTCAGGCGGAGGCGATCCTGAAAACCCTGGGGAAGATGATGATTTTGATTTTCACTTGCAGTCTGTCGATTACTGGAAGTTGAAATACGATGGAAGAGTTAACCGGGAAGGGACAACGTTCGAGACCGTGGAGTTTTTAGACACGCAGGGCGTCGGAACATATGCTTCGCCTTCGACTTCCACTGTTCGTTGGGAAAGCGAGCAATTGTCCGAAAAAATGTTCAGTTGGACAGGGTATATCTTTCATGAAACCGCTGAACCCGATCCAACTAAACCGGAGATCGAACCTCCTGAATATGTGGTATTCGATGAGTCCGTCAAGAACGTCGCGCCAGCGAAACCTCTTGATATAACCGTGGTTGATAGAGGGTTTGAGAAAGGATCATTAGTTATCAGTTTGCACCGTACTGACGACGTCTCGTATATACGCGAAACGAATGATCCTGCTAAACCCGGACCTCGAGATAAACTATCGCGGGACCTGGCGGTGCGATTAATAGACAAACGCGGCAATACGCACTATCGACGAATCTCTTTTCTTCAATCAGGCACGGTGGGTAATCGCAACAAGCTGAAACACACCCTCTTCACCCCAGGCACTTGACGATTTATTAACGTTAGTTGTTTGGCAGTGCCTTGCTAAAACAGGTGGCTGACAGTTTGCTCATTTAATTACTTTATAAGGCCACTGCTTGACGGTGGCCGCACGATGCTGAGGATCAGAAAATGGCTGCTTCAACTTCCGTTCATTCCAACGCTTTCAATTTTATGAGTTTCCTGCAAAGCGGGGTCGACCCACGGACCGGTCAATATACGGTATCGATCAATTTACCCGAGCTCAAAACCAATGACCTGCGAGGCCCGGAGGTCCCGTTGGCGCTGATCTTCAACCCGCTCAATACGGTCGACAGCGGGTTCGGCCATGGTTGGGACTTGAAGCAGACGCAGTACAACCTGCGCAATCAGGTCCTGTCACTGCACACCGGTGAATCCTTCAAGGTCACCGGCAGCGAAGGTGACCAATTGGTGATGAAGGAAAAGAAACTCGACAGCTTCCACTTCTATCAGGATCCGGAAAACCCATCCCGTTTCCGGGTTATGCACAAGTCCGGCCTCGTCGAGATTCTCGAAGTGCGTGGCGGTACAGACAATCGAGTAGCGGTACCGGTCGAGGTTCATTCCCCCGAAGGTCACAAGGTCACACTCGACTATGTCACTTTCAACAACACTTACCCGTTGCTGAGCTGGATCAAGGATGATTCCGACCAGTTGTTGTTGACGGTCGCTCGCAACAATTCGTCGGTTGAAGTGCTGCTCCTGCCTGACGCCGGCCCGGACGAAACGCCAGTGGCCAGTTTTGTCATGACCCTGGGCGGCACCAACAATCACGTCGACACGATCAGCCTGCCAACTGAAAACCTCGCCTCCTGGCGCTTTGGCTACGAAACCGTAAAGGGTCATCTGTGCATGGTCTGGGCGGAAACACCCGTCGGCGGTCGTGAAGAGATGACGCATGACGACGGTGGCCATAGATTCCCGGAAGGCAGCCTGCGCACTCCATTGCCACGTGTAACCCGGCATCTCGTAAAACCAGGCGCCGGTCAACCTGATATCGAAAACGCCTACACCTACCCGGAAGGCAAAAATTTTCTGGGCTTTACCCTCAAAGGTATCTCGTGGAATGACGACGGGGAGGACAACCTCTACCAATACATTGGCCCCTATGAATATGGCTCCATCGAGACACTTCATGTTGGCGGTCAAGCGGTGCAGACCATCGAGCGTAAATTCAATCAGTTCCACCTGCTGACCAGCGAAACGACTACGCGCAAAAATAACGTTCAGAAAGTCGAAACCACCTATTTCCTGGACCCGCAAAAATCTTTCGTCGCGCAGCCCAAGTACTTCCAGTTGCCCAAGGACGTCACAACCAGTTGGTCGATTACCGGGACTGACCAGCATCGTAGCGAAACCGCCAGCAGCACCTATGACAGCTACGGCAACCTGCTGACCCAGACCTACGCCACTGGCGTTGTCGAGACCAGCACCTGGCACCCGATCGACATGGACCCCGAGAAATTTGTGCGGCACTTGAAGGACCTGACCGTCACCCCGGCTTCATCGTCGGACGGCGAGGCGCCTACGCTGCGAACACATTATCGCTACAAGGCGTTGCCGCCCATCGAAGGCAGCCTGTTGAAGAATTGGCTGACAGTAGAGAGCGAAACGCTTGTGCAAGTGGACGGCGGTAAAGAAGTTGAGCTCGAACGTACGGTGTTCGTCTATAACGAAACGCCGAAGGACGCATTCCTGCATGGCCGCGTCAAACGTCAGACGGTGACGATGAAGCACGACGTGGAGGGCACGATTACCGACTACAGCACAATGACCGATTACGGCTACAGCAAGCTCGACGGCACGGAACTCAAGGATGCCGTGCTGCAAACAGTGGAAACCCTGACCGGTTTTGACCACGGGGTTGACGGACGAAACGTAAAAAAAGAAGTCACCCGGCAGCATTCAATTCTCAACGGCGAGATTCTGCGGCAGCATGACGATAACAACGTAATAATCAGCTACATCTATGACGCGCTACGTCGCGTCATCAGTGAAACCGTCGCTCCAGACACCGACTTCGCCGCGACACGTCGCTATACGTATTTTCTATGCGCCAACGCCGGCGAAAAGGCTGAACAGCATCTGTTCGACGTCAAGGGCGTGGAGACCTGCACGGAGTTCGACGGCCTCAACCGCGCCATTTCTGAAAAGCGCGCCGATGCCGACAACCCCAATCCCGGTAATACACTGCGCCAGACCTATGCCGCGAAATACGATGCCTACGGCCAGATGATCGAAGAAACCGAATACGACTGGCGCGATGATCAAAACGTTGCCCAGCTCACTCGGTTCGAATTCGACGATTGGGGCGCGCAATACTGTGTCATCTCACCTGACGGTATCAAGGCCTTCGAGGAAACCGACCCGACCGGCACAACTGATTGGAGGGGGCCGATCCAGCGCAGTTGGCGTGAAGGGCCAGCGCCCAATCCGAAGAAAACCGGTGTCACCGAGACATGGCTCAACCTGTTCGAGAAACCAGCCCAGACTAAACGGCTGAATCTCAGCAACGACCAAGTGAGCCTTCATAGATATTTTTATGACGGACTGGGGCGAACCCGAAAAGAAGTGGTCGGGTTCGGCACTGTGCAGCGCACGACACTCTATGAATACGACAACTTCGACCGATTGACGTTAAACACGCTGCCGGATGGAAACGCAGTGGTCCGCACCTTCGCTCCCCATAGTCGCGAGGACCTGCCGACGTTGATCCGCGTCAAAGGCAAAACCCTCGGCACTCAGACTCACGACGGCCTGGGCCGCATGATCAGCTCGAACACTGGCGAGCGTGTGCAGCTGTTCGCCTATGAGCCCGGACAGACCCAACCCAAATCAGTCACCACACCCAGCGGCAAAGTCATCGAGTACGGCTACCAGCCTCAACTGGGCACGGAGCCGATCCTCAGACGCCTGCCACCGATGGACGCCATCGGCGAATTTTCCGAAGCCACCTACGACTACGATTTGAAAAACGCGCGCCTGGTTTCGTGTCAGGAACAGGGCGTTCAACTGACGCGGGACTATTTCAGCACCGGCGAGCCAAAAAGCGAGACGCGAACCGTCGACGGTGTCTCGTACACCATGGACTACCGCTACAGCCGGCTCGGTCGTCTGCTGAGCTACACCGACGTCCTGCGCCAGGAACAGACCTATCGCTACGACGCTGTGGGACGCCTTGAGCACACTGAGCTGGGCGACACCGCCTCGACGTTTACCTACGACTCCCTGGGCCGTACCGCCACCATCGTGACGCATGACAAAGCCGGTGCACAGACCGTCGGCATCGCCCTGGAGTACGATGAGTTCGATCGGGAAACCCTGCGCAGCTTCGACCTCAACGGCGTTAAACAGACGCTCTGCCAGGTTTATAACGATGTCGATAACCTGTCCCGGCGCACGTTGAAAGAAGGCACTGTAACGCTGCGCGATGAAACGTATTACTACGACCTTCGCGGCCGGTTGGTTCTTTACGAGTGCAGCGGCACTCAGCCGCCGGTTGATCCCTGCAATAAAAAAATCACCAGCCAGTCGTTCCTGTTCGACGAGATCGATAATCTCCTGATGGTGACGACTGAGTTTGACGGTGACTCAAATATAGCGTTCTACCACTACGGTCCGGTCGACCCTGCACAATTGTACAAGGTCGAGAATACTCATAAAGATTACCCGCCGTTGATTGAACTCACCTACAACGAGGACGGCCATCTGATCCGTGACGAGGAAAAACGTACGCTGGAATATGACTCACTGGGACGCTTGATCAGTCTCAGCGGCTTGCCGGGTGAGACGCCGTGTAGTTACAGCTATGACCCGCTGGACAAGGTGTCCGGTTTGAATGGCCAGGGCGGCTCGGAAAAACGCTTTTACCAAGGCGATAAGTTGGCGAGCCAGATCAAGGGCGCCAACAGCAGCACCTTCATGCGTGGCGGTGATGCAGTGCTCGCCGAGCACCAGGCTGGTGCTGACCCAAAGTCGGTATTGATGGCCGGGGATGACAAGAACAGTGTGTTGGGTGAGGTTAGTAAGGCTGGGCGCAAGGGTATTGCCTATACGCCTTACGGCCATCGTGCGCAGGACGCTTCGATGAGTAGCCATTTAGGCTTCAATGGTGAACGGCGGGAAAGGCTGACTGGATGGTACATGTTGGGGCTGGGGTATCGGGTGTTTAGTCCGGTGTTGATGCGGTTTTATAGCCCGGATAGTTGGAGCCCGTTTGGAGCAGGTGGGATGAATGCTTATGCGTATGTGGGGGGGGATCCGGTTGGTTATGTGGATCCGACGGGCCGCTGGCGCATAATTCCAGCCTTTTTAAGTAAATGGCTAGGCAGGCTTTTCGAAACAACGGCGAGTTCTGGAACAAAGACAGCAAGCGCTGCGGGGAAAGCAGCCAAACCAGCCAAAGCAGCCTCTGATACATCCACCAGGACTACCGCAAGCGCTGGTTCCAAGTCAGCAGGCACAACAGCCAGGACGACCTCTTCAGGTGGAAAAAGCGCAGGAAAAAGTGCAGACGGAGCCTTCAAAAGGCCGGGCGCCATTTCGAACGGACGGGCCAAAGAAAACAGCCTTTGGGACTATTTGAAGGCTCAAGAACAGGAAGAGGGCATCTATCGCCCGGCACCATACAAGCCTTCGCCACCGCTAAAAAATGCAACAGGCCCAAAATTTGATGACGGACTGAGCGACCCTCCCAGCGGATGGGACCAAATGAAGGCCAAGTCGAAACAACCTGAGTCGATGTTCCAGAGTATGGCTAAGACTTTACGTGGTAATGTCAGTCAACGAGACGAAGCAATGGAGTCTGTAACGAAGAATTTCAGTTAACAATGTGAAACAGTCCATGCTCAAGATAACTTTATCGAGCATGGACTGGTGTTACCACGCACGTGTCTAAAGGATAGCGCACCTCGCGTCATGCAAAATCTGCATCACCCCAACTGAATCAACCCCAACTCCAACGCCATCCTCGCCGCCACCCAGCGCGAACTCACACCAAACTTGCGTCGTATATTACTGAAGTGATAATTCACGCCAGCCTCGGTGCAATCGAAAATCCGACTGATTTCCCACGACGACTTGCCTTTGGCGCTCCATTGCAAAGCTTCTTTTTCTCGGCGGGTCAGGGTGATGCGTGGCTGTTTCGCGCAAGGTGTTACCGAGAGGGCAACCTGGACCGGGCGAGTGCTATGGGTGATCGGGGTCTGGTGGTACATGACGGGCACTCCCATTTCATTCAATGAGGTGGGCGCGGCGGATCCTTCCTGAGGCGGGCGTGGTCCCTGCGTCCAGCGTGAAGCGTGAGTCCCGTTTATAGCGTGGTTACGACGTCTTGAAACCTGTAAGAACTATCAGGTTTGGCAGGAAAATGCGGTGCTGCGGATTGCGTCGGCAGTCTGTAATTTTCAGCGAATACAGGCGTTTGGTCGGCGCAGAACGCGCGAAGGGAGGAGATGTTCCGTTTGTCGCTTTTCTTCGAGACACCGGTCATTTCTGTCAGGTCGGTAGCGCTCGCATCACCCAAACAACCCCGCCGCAATATTGATCGAGAACCCAAGAATCGCCGTGTTGAACACAAAACCGATCAGCGACTGCGCCAGCACAATCTTGCGCATTTCCCGTGTGGCGACGCCGACATCCGCTGTCTGTACCGCCACCCCAACGGTGAATGAGAAATACAGAAAGTCCCAATAGTTGGGTGTCGTCAGGCCTTCGGCAAAACGCAGCGCCGGCTCCTTGCCGTCCCAGGTGTAAAACAGCCGCGCGTAATGCAGGCTGAAAATCACCCCGATCAGCAACCAGGAACCGATGACCGTCAACGCGGTAAAACCGTAATGCAGCAGTTTGCTGGTGGTTTCCAGCTCTTTGCTGCCGGCCAGTTCGAAGGTGATGGTCGCCAGGCTGGCCATCGCCGCCATGCACACCACGAACAGTACCAGCCCGGCGTTTTCATCCTCGACCTCGGCGATGCGCTGCACATCAGGCGCCTTGGCGCGTGCGGTGAGCCAGAACATCAGGATCAGGTAAGTCCAGACCCCGGCGTTCCAGCCCATCAGGATTTTACTGATGATCGAATCGACCGGCGCCAGAATGCCCACTGCGATGCCGAACGTGGTGGCGGCGGAGAGGCGAGGGTGGGTGTGGGTGAGGAAAGGCATGGAGGCTCGATGGGGTCAGGGCATTGCAAACACCTTAGCCCAGCGCGGTCGGGTGTGACCACAATCATCAGGCGAACCAAATCTGTGTAGGAGCCGGCTTGCCGGCGAAGAGGGCCTTGAATGTTGCGTTGATCTTCAGGCCGCCTTCGCTGGCAAGCCAGCTCCTACAGGGGGATGTGTTGGGTCAGATGTTCTTGTGGCGTTTGCGCACCAGCTTCATCACCACCACAAAAAACACCGGCACAAACACCACGGCCAGGGTCGCGGTGATCATCCCGCCGATCACCCCGGTGCCGATCGCTTGCTGGCTCGCCGAGCTGGCACCGGTGGCGATGGCCAATGGCACCACGCCGAGGATGAATGCCAGCGAGGTCATGACGATCGGCCGCAATCGCAATCGCGCCGCCTGTAGCGTGGCGTCGATCAGGTCATGGCCTTCGTCGTACAGGCTCTTGGCGAATTCGATGATCAGGATCGCGTTCTTCGCCGACAGACCGATGATGGTGATCAACCCGACCTTGAAAAACACATCGTTGGGCATCCCGCGCAACGTCACCGCGAGTACCGCGCCGAGCACGCCGAGCGGCACCACCAGCAGCACCGAGGTCGGAATCGACCAGCTCTCATACAACGCCGCCAGACACAGAAACACGATCAGCAACGACAAGCCGAGCAGAATCGGCGCCTGACTGCCGGATAAGCGTTCCTGCAGCGACAGTCCGGTCCATTCCTGACCCAACCCGGCAGGCCCCAAAGCAACGAGCCGCTCGATTTCCGCCATGGCTTCACCGGTGCTGTGGCCCGGCGTCGGTTCGCCGGAAATACTGATCGCCGGATAACCGTTGTAACGGGTCAACTGCGCCGGCCCTTGGGTCCATTTGGCCTGGACGAACGCCGACAGCGGCACCATTTTCCCGGCGTTGTTGCGCACGTTAATCTTCAGCAAATCGGCCACCTGACTTCGCTGATCACCCTCAGCCTGCACCACCACCCGCTGCATCCGCCCCTGATTGGGGAAGTCGTTGATGTAGGCAGAACCGACGGCGGTGGACAGCACACTGCCGATGTCGGCAAACGACACGCCCAGCGCATTCGCCTGTTTACGGTCGACGATCAGTTGTACCTGCGGCGCTTCCGCCAGGGCGCTTTCGCGCACGTTCATCAGGATCGGGCTTTTCTCGGCCGCCGCCAGCAATTCGCTGCGCGCCTGCATCAACGTCGCGTGGCCGAGGCCGCCGCGATCCTGCAAGCGGAACTCGAATCCGCTGGAAGTCCCGAGGCCATCCACCGGCGGTGGCAGCACCGCAAACGCCACGGCGTCCTTGATCTGGCTCAAGGCGATGTTGGCGCGGTCGGCAATCGAACTCGCCGAATCGTCGCTGCCGCGATCAGACCAATCCTTCAACGTGGTAAACGCCAACGCCGCGTTCTGGCCGCTGCCGGAGAAGCTGAAACCGAGAATCACCGTGCTGTCGCCCACACCGGGTTCGGTGGCGTTGTGCGCTTCGATCTGTTCGACCACCTGCACCGTTCGGTTCTTGCTCGCGCCCGGTGGCAGTTGAATGTCGGTGATGGTGTAGCCCTGGTCTTCAACCGGCAGGAACGAGGAGGGCAGGCGACTGAAACACACGCCCAAACCGATCAGCAACACACCGTAAATCAACAGGTAGCGACCGCTGCGTTTCAGCGCATAGGCGACCCAGCCCTGATAACGCTCGGTCAACTGTTCAAAGCGGCGGTTGAACCAGCCAAAGAACCCCCGTTTCTCATGATGCTCACCCTTGGCAATCGGCTTCAACAGCGTCGCGCACAGCGCCGGGGTCAAGGTCAGGGCGAGGAACGCCGAGAACAGGATCGAGGTGGCCATGGACAGCGAGAACTGCCGGTAAATCACCCCGACCGAACCCTGCATGAACGCCATCGGAATGAACACCGCCACCAGCACCAGCGTGATGCCGATGATTGCGCCGGTGATCTGCTTCATCGCCTTGCGCGTCGCCTCTTTGGGCGACAGGCCTTCGCTGGCCATGATCCGCTCGACGTTCTCCACCACCACAATCGCATCGTCCACGAGGATGCCGATGGCCAGGACCATGCCGAACATGGTCAGCACGTTGATCGAGAAGCCCAATGCCAACATCGTCGCAAACGTGCCCATCAGCGCCACCGGCACTACCAGCGTCGGGATCAGCGTGTAACGGATGTTTTGCAGGAACAGGAACATCACCGCGAACACCAGCAACATCGCCTCGCCAAGGGTGTAAACCACCTTGGTGATCGAGACTTTGACGAAGGGCGAAGTGTCGTACGGGATCTTGTATTCGACGCCGGCCGGGAAGTAGCGCGCCAGTTCATCCATCTTCGCCCGCACCAGCGTTGCGGTGCTCAGGGCATTGGCGCCGGGCGCCAGTTGCACGCTGACGGCGGTCGACGGTTTGCCGTTGAGGCGAGTGGAGAATTGATATTCCTGGCTGCCGATCTCGACTCGCGCGACATCACCGATGCGCACGGTAGAGCCGTCGGGATTGGCCTTGAGCACAATGTCGGCGAACTCTTCCGGAGTCGACAACTGGCCTTTGACCAGAATGGTCGCGGTGATTTCCTGGGTGGTGCGGGTCGGCAAGTCGCCGATGCTGCCGGCGGAAACCTGGGCGTTCTGCGCGACGATGGCGGCGTTGACGTCGGCCGGCGTCAGGTTGAAACCGATCAGTTTCTGCGGGTCAATCCAGATACGCATCGCCCGTTCGGCGCCGTACAGCTGGGCCTTGCCGACACCGTCCAGACGCTTGATCTCGTTCATCACGTTGCGCGCCAGGTAATCGCTGAGCGCCACGTCGTCGAGCTTGCCGTCGCTGGAGGTCAGGGTGATCAGCAGCAGGAAACCGGCGGAGACTTTTTCCACCTGCAAGCCTTGTTGCGTGACCGCCTGGGGCAAGCGCGACTCCACCGCTTTGAGGCGGTTTTGCACATCAACCTGGGCCATTTCCGGGTCGGTGCCCGGCTGGAACGTCGCGGTGATGGTGGCGCTGCCGAGGCTGCTCTGGGATTCGAAATACAGCAGGTGGTCAGCGCCGTTGAGTTCTTCCTCGATCAGGCTGACCACGCTTTCGTCCACGGTCTGCGCCGAGGCGCCGGGGTACACGGCATAGATTTCGACTTTCGGCGGCGCGACGTTGGGGTACTGCGCCACTGGCAACTGCGGGATGGCCAGCGCGCCGGCCAACAGGATGAACAGCGCGACCACCCAGGCGAACACCGGGCGATCGATAAAGAACTGCGGCATAAACAAGCGTCCTGCTTACTGACCAGAAACCTGGGCAAGTGGAAGAGGGGTGTCGTCGATCTGCACTTTTTCGCCGGGACGGGCGTGTTGCAGGCCTTCGGTAACGATGCGGTCACCGGGCTTGAGGCCATTGGTGACGATCCAGCGATCGTTCTGCACCGGCCCCAGTTCGACCGGTTGCTGGCCGACCCGCTGCTCGGCGTCGAGCACCAACACTTGGGCGATGCCGGCGCTGTCACGCTGGATGGCCCGTTGCGGCACGCTGATGCCTTCTTGATTGACCGCTTGTTCCACACGCACGCGAACGAAACTGCCCGGCAGCAAGTCGAGGTCGGGGTTGGGGAACTCGCTGCGCAGGATGATCTGACCGGTGCCCGGGTCGACGGTGATGTCGGTGAACAGCACCTTGCCGGGCAACGGATAAAGGCTGCCGTCGTCCTGAATCAGCGTGGCTTTGGCCTCTCCCTGACCCACTTCTTTCAGTTGCCCGGAACGGAACGCCCGACGCAGGTCGTTGAGTTCGCGGGTCGATTGGGTGAGGTCGGCGTGGATCGGGTTCAGTTGCTGAATCAACGCCAGCGGCGTGGTTTCATTCTGTCCGACCAGGGCGCCTTCGGTGACCAGTGCACGCCCGATGCGCCCGGAAATCGGCGCGGTGACGGTGGCGTAACCCAGGTTGAGTTTCGCCCGCTCGGCGGCGGCTTTGTTGGCGGCGACGTCGGCCGCGGTTTGCCGAACGCTGGCCCGGGCGTTGTCGTAGTCCTGACCGCTGATGGCGTTGCCTTCGATCAACTGGGCGTAGCGTTGCTCTTGCAGTCTGGCCTGGAACGCGTTGGCCTCGGCCTTGCGCAGCGCGGCTTCGGCACTGTCGAGGTCGGACTTGAACGGCGCCGGGTCGATGCGAAACAGGACCTCGCCTTTTTTCACGTCGCTGCCTTCGCGGAAGGCGCGTTGCAGCACCACACCGGCCACTCGGGCGCGGACTTCGGCGATGCGCGGCGCTGCAATCCGACCGCTCAGCTCGCTGCTGATCGACAGCGGCCGGGCTTCAATCGTCTCGATGCGAACCGTGGCCAGGGTTGCCTGCTCATCGGCGATCGAGGACTTGTCACACGCGCTCAGCGTCAAGGCGAGTGCAATCAGGCTGAGCCACGCAAGCAGATTTTTTGACATGTACATACCCCAATAATGACCCCCCGCATCCTACGGGGAGCGGACGAGGGTAGCGGTGAAGCTTTGTAGGCGCTGTGTGAAATTGTGTAAGGGTTTTACTCAGGTGGGTGTGAGGGCGTATATCCTTGGCTGCTTGATTATTTTTGCGCCAGTCAGGCCGCCATCGCGAGCAGGCTCGCTCCCACAGTTGAAATGCGGTCCCCTGTGGGAGCGAGCCTGCTCGCGATGGCAATCTATCCGGCGCCACAGCACTTTCTGGAAACACCCCATGCCCAACATTCTCCTGGTCGAAGACGACACCGCGCTTTCCGAACTGATTGCCAGCTACCTGGAACGCAACGGCTACTCCGTCAGCGTGATCAGCCGCGGTGACCAGGTGCGCGAGCGTGCGCGGGTCAATCCGCCGGACCTGGTGATCCTCGACCTGATGCTGCCGGGGCTCGACGGCCTGCAAGTCTGTCGCTTGCTGCGCGCCGATTCGGCGGCGTTGCCGATCCTGATGCTCACCGCCCGCGACGACAGCCACGATCAGGTGCTGGGCCTGGAAATGGGCGCCGATGACTACGTCACCAAACCCTGCGAACCGCGCGTGTTGCTGGCCAGGGTGCGGACCTTGCTGCGGCGCAGCAGCCTCAGCGAACCGCAGACCGCCAACGACCGCATTCTCATGGGCAACCTGTGCATTGACCTGTCGGAGCGCACCGTGACCTGGCGCGAGCAATTGGTCGAACTGTCCAGCGGTGAGTACAACCTGTTGGTGGTGCTGGCCCGGCATGCCGGCGAAGTGCTGAGCCGCGACCAGATTCTGCAACGTCTGCGCGGCATCGAATTCAATGGCACCGACCGCTCGGTGGACGTGGCGATCTCCAAGCTGCGGCGCAAGTTCGATGACCATGCCGGCGAGGCGCGCAAGATCAAGACCGTGTGGGGCAAGGGTTACCTGTTCAGTCGTTCCGAGTGGGAATGCTGAGGCGATGTTCAGAATCCTCTTTCGCCTGTACCTGGTGACCATCGTCTCGTTCAGCGCGGCGATTTACCTGGTGCCGGACCTGGTGATCAAGGTTTTCCATGAGCGTTTTCTCACCTACAACCTCGATTATTCCCGAGGGCTGCAAACCCTCATCGTCAAACAGTTTCACGCCGTGCCCCAAGAACAATGGCCGGCATTGGCCGCCGAGATGGACCGCGAATTCGCGCCGCTGCACATCGCGCTGACCGGTCACGACGATGCCGATTTCACCCTTGACGAGCGGGAACGTTTGCAGCGTGGCGAGAACGTCGTGCGCATTGGCGACTGGGGCTGGCGCACGCTGGCGGTGTCGCCGCTGAACGAGCAAACGGTGGTGGAAATGATCGTGCCGCCGGACCCGACGGACGTCAGCTGGCTGTACTGGAGCATCAACGTGCTGATCGGCGCGACCATGCTTGCCTGTTTGCTGTTGTGGTTGCGCCCGCACTGGCGCGATCTGGAGCGCCTCAAAGGCACCGCCGAACGCTTCGGCAAAGGCCAGTTGGGCGAGCGCACGCAAATTTCCCCCAGCTCCAACATTGGCAGCCTGGCGAATGTCTTCGACACCATGGCCGGCGACATCGAGAACTTGCTGAACCAGCAGCGGGACCTGCTCAACGCGGTCTCCCACGAACTGCGGACACCGCTGACACGCCTGGATTTCGGCCTGGCCCTGGCACTCTCCGACGACTTGCCCGCCGCCAGCCGCGAACGCCTGCAAGGTCTGGTCGCGCACATTCGCGAACTCGACGAGCTGGTGCTGGAACTGCTGTCCTACAGCCGCCTGCAAAATCCGGCGCGCTTGCTGGAGCAGGTTGAAGTCTCGCTGGATGAATTCATCGACAGCATCCTCGGCAGCGTCGACGAAGAACTGGAGTCGCCGGACATCGTCATCGACGTGCTGCTTCACGGCCAACTCGAACGCTTCAGCCTCGACCCACGCCTGACCGCCCGCGCCCTGCAGAACCTGCTGCGCAACGCCATGCGCTACTGCGAAAAGCGGATTCAGATTGGCGTGCAGGTCTGCCCGAAGGGCTGTGAGATTTGGGTGGACGATGACGGGATCGGTATTCCGGATGACGAGCGTGAGCGGATTTTCGAGCCGTTTTATCGGCTGGATCGCAGCCGTGACCGGGCGACCGGTGGATTCGGGCTGGGGCTGGCGATCAGTCGGCGGGCGCTGGAAGCCCAGGGCGGCACATTGACAGTCAAACCCTCACCACTGGGCGGCGCGCGGTTCCGCCTATGGCTGCCAACCCCGGTTTGACGCTTTTTTGTAGCAGCTGCCGAAGGCTGCGTCCGGCTGCGCAGCAGTCGTAAAACCAGGCAACACGGTCCAGCAGATAAACCGCGTGCACAGGATTGGCGAGGACTGCGTCCTCGAACGCAACCTCGCGGGCTCGGCAGCTGCTACAGGGGAGATCGGGGCGCCATTGGGATTTTTGTCAGGCGCTCAGTCGGCTTTGCAGCAGCTTGGCCATGTCTTCCAGCTCCGCCGCCGGGTTGCGCCCGATCAGCATCCAGGCGTGTTCCCGTTCGGCCCAATAGACAACGTTCATCTCATGCCGACGCTCATGGACCAACGGCCGGCTGCCGCTGTTGGAGCGGGTGACGCACAGGGCCATCGGGCCGTGCGTCGGGTCCAGATAGGTGATCTGGGCAATGGCCACGCCGTCGTATTCGAGGATTTGCGCGCGTTTGAACTCGGAGCGCGGCAGCGCCAGTTGTGCGGGTGCGAGCTTCAAGCCCAGGCGCGCGTCGACCGTGCGCAGTTGCACCCGTTGGGCGGCTTCATCGCTGGGCAAATGTTCCAGGGTCTGTGGCACGTAGAGCGACATGTAGTCGGCCACCAGGTCACGCCAGTTGTTCTTTTGCTGGCTCAATTGCCAGCCAAGGAACAACCGGTCCGCGAGCACGCCGCTGACCACCAGGCCTGCCGCCGCCGCGAGGAACCAGCGCCGGTTCATGCCCGGGCGGGCAGGCGCGGGCAAGGTGTCGAGCATGTACTGCAAGCGATCCATCGGCGCCTGTTGCCCCAACTCGTCGTAAGCCGCCTTGAACGGCAGATTGCTGCGCGCCAGCCATTGCAGGCGCAGGTTGAGCGTCGGGTCCTCAGCGATGGCGCTGTCGATGCGGGCGCGCTGTTCATGGTCGAGCTGGTCATCGAGGTACGCCACCAGTTGCTCGTCCGAGGGGATCGCGTTCATCGATGTTCTCCGGTGGAAGGGTTCGGCACAGTGTGCAGCGGTGGATACTCGGCCAGTTTCAGGCGGGCAGTGGCCAGGCGGCTCATGACCGTACCGATCGGCACCTGCAACACCTCGGCGACTTCGCGGTACGACAAGCCCTCGACGTAGGCGAGAAACACCGTTTCGCGCTGGGCTTCGGGCAGCGCGTCAACGCGTCGGATCACTTGCGCCGCCAGCACGTGGGTCTGCGCGGCGTGTTCACCGTCGAACGATAACGCGTTGTCGGCCTCCACCAGTCCTTGGCCATGCCGCACCCGGCGAGCGCGCACTTCATTGAGCCAGATCGAATGCAGAATGCTCATCAGCCAGCGGTCCATGCGCGTGCCCGCCTCAAACTGCCCGCCGCGTTCGAGCGCCCGCACACAGGTCGCCTGCACCAGGTCTTCGGCGACATGCTTCTGCCTGGACAGCAGCAGGCCGTAGCGCCATAAGCGCGCCAGATGCTGGCCCAATTCTGCTCGTATTGCCTGATCGCTGGCGATAGCGACCTCCGTCTGTCCGGTGTGTCAGGTTTTCGATGAATCGTTGATGGCTTCGGCCAGGTCCTGGTATTCCTCGCACGTGTTGCCGCAGATCGATTGGATCTGCTGAAGCTGTTCCTGCGCCAGGTCCAGGCGACCTTTGATCACGTAGGCTTCGCCGAGGTATTCACGCACTTGCGCATACTGCGGGTCGAGCTTCACCGATTGCAGGTAGTAACCGATGCCTTCATCGGTACGCCCCAGTTTACGCGTGGCGAAACCGCGATAGTTCAGTGCCTTGGCGGTGTTGGGCTCTTTCAAGGTGTCGAGCAGGGCCAGGGCTTCTTCGTAGCGACCGTCCTTGGCCAGGCGATAAGCGTAATCGGTACGGTCAGCGTCCGGTACCAGGCTGCTGGTCTGCTTGAGGCATCTCTGCTGTTTGCTGTCCCAGACCTGGCCTTTGGGACAGTTGGGCTTGGCCGGCTCCTCGTCATCGCCATTGGCCAACGCAAGGGAACTGGACAACGCGACAGCGAGCAGCAACGGGGCGGTCACAGCTGTGAAACGGATATTCATGGTCAAGGCTCCACACGTGGGGTCGTTTCAGCTTACATCACGCCCTGGCAACATCCGGCGCAAGGTGTTATCCCGCAGGCCGTAATGGTGAACCAGCGCCATGACCGCATGCAATCCGGCCAGAATCACGATAACCCACGCCACTTGCTCGTGCAGGCCGCCAAATACCGACTTCATGCTTTTATCGAAGGTGATTAGCGTTGGGACATCGAACAGGCCAAAAAAGCTGAACGGTTCAGCCTGCGCCCAGCGGAACACAAAGCCCAGCACGATCTGACTCAGTAACAAGGCATAAAGGGTCACATGCGCGGTTTTCGCCAGGATGTTCATCACGCCTTGGTTGGCGCCTGGCAAACGACGGCCTCGGGTCAGGCGCCAGAGCAACCGGCCGACGACAATCACTGCCAGCAGAATGCCGCAGGAAATGTGCAGCGCCTGCAATTCCTTGCGCAACGGCGTGCCCTTTTCCAGTTGATCCCAAATCTGCGCACTGGCGAACAGGCCAATCACCAGCAGGGCCGTCAGCCAGTGCAGGCTCATGGTCAGGCGGTCGTAACGTCTCGGTGCGACAGGGTTCAAGCGACTCATGGATAATCCTCAGGGGCGATACAGGATGAACACGCAGGGGTGAACAATTATTCATTTCTTTATGACGATCTTTGCAAGGAAAGCGCAAATCGAGGGGCTATGCTCGTCAGCATTGGTTGTCGATCTGGAGCACTGCCATGCGAGATCAGGTTCATCACGCCGCCGCGGCGGGCTATAAAACCGGCGCCGACAGTTACGTTCGCGGTCGCCCGGATTATCCGCCGCAAGTGGCCGATTGGCTAACGGGTACGCTGGGCTTGAACGCGGATAAAACCGTGATTGATCTGGGCGCCGGCACCGGCAAGTTCACCGCTCGGCTGGTCGCGACCGGGGCGCAGGTGATTGCCGTGGAACCGGTGCCGCAGATGCTCGAAAAACTCTCTGAAGCATTACCTGAAGTGCTGGCCGTCAACGGCACCGCCAATGACTTGCCACTGCCCGACGCATCCGTGAACGTGGTGATCTGCGCCCAGGCGTTTCACTGGTTTGCCAGCGCCGAAGCACTGACCGAAATGGCCCGCGTGCTCAAGCCCGGCGGCAAGCTGGGGCTGGTGTGGAACCTGCGTGATACCACGGTGAGTTGGGTGCCGAAACTGGACGCGATCGTCAATGCGCTGGAGGGTGATACCCCGCGCTTTTACACGGGCGCCTGGCGTCGAGCGTTTCCGCATGCGGCGTTCGGGCCGCTGCAGGAACAGCACTTCAGTCATAGCCACACGGGAGCGCCGGAGGACGTGATTTTCAACCGTGTGCGTTCGACCAGTTTTGTCGCGGCGTTGCCGGCGGTGGAGCGGGCGAAGGTGGATGAGCAGATTCGGGCAATGATTGCCCGGGAGCCTGAGTTGCGGGGAAAAGAGGTGGTGACGGTGCCATATGTGACAGTGGCGTTTGTGGCGGTGAAGGGCGGTTAGATCGGTGGCGAGGCCATTCGAGAGCAAGCCCGCTCCCACATTGGCTTTGTGAACGACACAGATCAAATGTGGGAGCGGGCTTGCCCGCGAAGAACGATAACGCGGTATCAGCTCAGCAGGCGTATCGGTTTTCCCGCCGCCCACGCCTGAATGTCCTCAACCATCTGCGAAAAGAACTGGTGATAGTTCTGCTGGCTGACATACCCGACATGCGGGGTCGCCAACACATTCTCCAATGTCCGGAACGGATGATGAGCGGGCAGCGGTTCCTGGTCGAACACATCCAGCGCCGCGCCCGCCAGTCGCTGTTTTTGCAGCGCCTTGATCAGCGCCGCTTCATCGACAATCGGCCCGCGCGCGGTGTTCACCAGCAGCGCCGTGGGCTTCATCCAGTCCAGAGCCTGAGCATCGACCAATCCGCGGCTGCGCTCGCTGAGCACCAGGTGCACCGACAGCACATCGGCCTGTTCGAACAGTTCCTGCTTGCTGACATAGGTCACACCGGTTTCGGCCGCGCGTTCCGCCGTCAGGTTCTCGCTCCAGGCGATCACGCGCATGCCGAACACCTGACCGAACTGGGCGACACGTTGGCCGATGCTGCCCAGACCGAGGATTCCCAGGGTCTTGCCATGCAGGTCGCCACCGAGACTTTGCTGCCACTTGCCGGCGCGCACCGCATTAGCCTCGACCAGCAGGTTGCGGGTCGCGGCCATGATCAGCGCCCAGGTCAGTTCCGGGGCGGCGTGTTTGTAGCTGTCCGTTCCGCTGACCTGAATGCCCAGCGCGGTGGCGGCCTTCAAGTCGAGGGCGGCGTTGCGCATGGCGCCGGTGACCAGCAGTTTGAGTTTCGGCAAGCGCCGCAGCAGGTCCTCATCGAACCGGGTGCGCTCGCGCATCACACAGATCACCTCAAACTCGCCCAAACGTGCCGCCAGGGTTTCGTTGTCGGCAGGGTAATCATGGAGAAAACTCACCTGGCCGATGCTCCCCAGCGCTGACCAGTCCACCACGTTCCGGGCCACATCCTGCCAATCGTCGATCACCGCAATCTGCACAGCCATTCGCCTCACCTCATCAATGAACGGGGTTGGTTTTGTTCAGCCAGGCGAGCAGGGCCTGGTGGAATTTTGCCGGTTCTTCCATCTGCGGCGCGTGGCCCATGCCGGGGAATTCAACCAGCGTTGATTGGGGAATCAGTTTCGCCACTTGCTTGCCGAGTACGTCGTAGTGACCGAGCTTCGCCTTGACCTCGGGCGACGCGATGTCGCTGCCGATGGCGGTGGTGTCGGACGTACCGATCAGCAACAGCGTCGGCATCTTCAGGTCCTTGAACTCGTAGTACACCGGCTGGGTGAAGATCATGTCGTAGATCAGCGCCGAATTCCACGCCACCTGCGTGTGCCCCGGGCCTTTGTTCAGGCCGGCGAGCATGTCCACCCAGCGATCGAACTCGGGCTTCCAGCGGCCACCGTAATAGGTGTTGCGTTCGTAGGTGCGGATGCCGTCGGCGGTGAGTTTCAGTTCGCGTTCATTCCATTGATCCACCGTGCGATACGGCACGCCGAGGGCTTTCCAGTCTTCCAGGCCGATGGGATTGACCAGCGCCAGTTGTTCGACTTGATCGGGGTATTGCAGCGCGTAGCGGGTGGCGAGCATGCCGCCGGTGGAATGCCCGAGCAGGCTGGCCTTCTGGATGCCGAGGGCTTTGAGCAGTTGCTGGGTGTTGCTCGCCAGTTGCTGGAAACTGTACTGATAGTTGTCGGGTTTGCTGGAGGTGCAGAAGCCTATCTGGTCCGGGGCGATGACGCGGTAACCGGCCTCGCTCAAGGTCTTGATCGAAGCGTCCCAGGTCGCACCGCAGAAATTCTTGCCATGCATCAAGACGATGCTGCGCCCGTTGGCCTTGCCGTGGGCGGCAACGTCCATGTAGCCCATTTGCAGGGCTTTGCCCTGGGACTGAAAGGCGAAATGCTTGACGGTGTAGGGGTATTCGAAACCCTGCAGCTCGGGGCCATATGCCGGGCCTTCGGCGTGGGCAGTGACGGGCAGTGCAGCGGTAAGCAGCAGGCTGGGCAGCCAGCGGGAGAGGGCATGGGACATGGGGAACTCCATTGGAAACCGGTCGATGCTGGATCGGTACGATTAGGGCGACATTAAGCACAGGCAATCGCGCTGCGCGATGGTTCAACCCATCCAGCCCCGCGTTGCCAGGGCCAGTACGCCATAACGGGCGCCTTTGGCGAGGGTGACGATCAGCAGGAATCGCCAAAACGGCTCGCGCATCACCCCGGCCACCAGCGTCAGTGGGTCACCGATAACCGGCACCCAACTCAGCAGCAACGACCAATGGCCGTAGCGCTGATAATGCCGTCGGGCCTTGTCCAGATGACGGGGGCTGACCGGAAACCAGCGCCGCTCACGAAAGCGTTCGATACCAAGCCCCAGCCACCAGTTCAGCAGCGAACCGAGGACATTGCCCAGCGTCGCGACCGCCAGCAGCGACCAGAGCCAATACGAGTCGCTGAGCAACAAGCCCACCAGCACCGCTTCGGATTGCAGGGGCAGCAGCGTCGCCGCACCGAAGGCGGCGAAGAACAACCCGATGTAGGCCGCGGACATCAATGGGCGGGGTAGTCCGCCACCACCACGTCAGTGCCGTCTTTCTTCAGGCCGATCACTTGGTACGCATCGCTCATGCCGTCCATTTCCATGCCAGGCGAACCCATGGGCATGCCAGGGGCGGCAACACCCAGCAGGTCATCGCGTTTGCTCAAAGCCAGCACCTGATCGGCCGGGACGTGGCCTTCAACGAATTTGCCGTTGATCAAACCGGTGTGGCAGGACGCCAGGCGCGGTGGCACGCCGTGCTGTTGCTTGAATTCGCTCATGTTGGCTTCAACGTGATCGTCGACCTTGAAGCCGTTGGCTTCCAGGTGGCTGATCCATTTTTTGCAGCAGCCGCAATTGGCGTCACGGTGCACTTCGATCGGGATCAGGTCGGCGGCCTGGGCCAGGGAAGAAATGAACAGGGCGCTCAGGGCGACCAGACGCAGGTGGGTTCGCATGGGGGGAATCTCGTTTCGGATTGCGGCCAAAAAAAGGCATTCTGACCGGTTTTTCTGGCGAGGAGGTACGAGATTGTTTCGAACTAATACCGCATGCGGTGATGGGGCAAGCGCGATCCAATGTGGGAGCGGGCTTGCCCGCGATGAGGGCGTGTCAGTCGACATTACTGTTGCCTGGCACGCCGCCTTCGCGGGCAAGCCCGCTCCCACAAGGGGTATCGTATGGCTGAATAAACGGTTACCGGTCGAGCAACTTCATGACTTCTTCCGGATAACGCAAACCGGCAGTGGCATGCGCCGGGAATATCGCTTCCAGCGCGTGCAGTTCTTCGCGACTCAGCGTCACGTCCAGTGCCGCGACGTTCTCTTCCAGGTATTTGCGCTGCTTGGTCCCCGGAATCGGAATCAGATAATCACCCTGGACCAGCACCCACGCCAGCGCGAGTTGGCCGGCGGTCACGCCTTTTTCTGCCGCCAGATCCTGCACTTGCTGCACCAGCATCAGGTTTTTCGCGAAGTTTTCCCCTTGGAATCGCGGGCTGAAGCGACGGTAGTCGTCTGCCGCGAAATCCTCCGGACTTTTTAGCGCGCCGGTCAGAAACCCCCGTCCCAGCGGGCTGTAAGGCACAAACGCAATGCCCAGACGCTGGCACGCCGCCAGGCAACCGTTTTCCTCCTGATCGCGGCTCCACAGCGAGTATTCACTTTGCAGCGCGCTGATCGGGTGAACCTTGTGCGCTCGCTCCAGCGTCGCCACCGAGGCCTCGCTCAACCCCAGGTAACGCACCTTGCCTGCCTTGACCAGTTCAGCCATGGCGCCGACGGTTTCCTCGATCGCCACCTGCGGGTCGATCCGGTGCTGGTAGTACAAATCCAGGGTCTCGACACCGAGGCGCTTGAGGGTGCCGTCGATGGCGGCGCGAATGTACTCCGGTCGCCCGTTGACGCCGCGCGCAACCGGATCGGCAGGGTCGCGGACGATGCCGAACTTGCTGGCCAGAAACACCTGGTCGCGCTTGCCGACGATGGCTTTGCCAATGAGTGCTTCGTTGGTGTGCGGGCCGTACATGTCAGCGGTATCGAGCAGGTTGATGCCCAACTCCAGTGCGCGATGCAGGGTGGCCGTGGCTTCTTTGGTATCGACGCCTGTGGTGTAGAAATCGGTCATGCCCATGCAGCCCAGACCGATCGCGCTCACCTGCGGACCGTTTTTGCCCAGTTGACGTGTTTTCATGAAATCAGCTCCCTGTGACTGTGAAACCCATTGTTGATCTCGACAGAAACAAGATAAACCGGCTAAAACTGCTATCACTGTTCGTCATTTCTAAATAATCAACCGGTACGCCAAGCAATGGACCGTTTCAACGCCATGCGCGTGTTCACCCGAATTGTCGAACTGGGCGGCTTTGCCAAGGCTGCGGACAGCCTGCAATTGCCCCGAGCCTCGGTGACCATTCTGATCAAGCAACTGGAGGCGCACCTCGGGGTGCAACTGCTGCAACGCACGACGCGGCAGATCAGCCTGACGCTCGACGGCGCAGCGTATTACCCCCGTTGCGTGCGTTTGCTGGCGGACCTTGAGGAAACCGAAGCGGTGTTTTCCGCTGCCCGCCATAACCCCAAGGGTTTGCTGCGAGTCGACATGCCGGCGGGGATAGGGCGTTTGATTGTGATCCCGGCGTTGCCGCAATTCACCGCTCGCTATCCGTTGATCGAACTGGAAATCGGCCTCAATGACCGGCCTGTCGACCTGATTCGCGAAGGTGTCGATTGCGTGCTGCGCGGCGGTTCGTCGCTGGACGATTCACTGGTGGCGCGGCCGCTGGTGATGCTCGATCAGGTGACCTGCGCCAGTCCCGACTACCTGCAACGCCAAGGGATGCCACGGTGTCTGGCGGATCTGCCGGAACATCAAATGGTGGAATACGTGGCCAGTAGCGGCAAGCGCTTCGGCCTGGAGTTTGTCGTCGATGGCAAGGTCCAGCCGATCAACCTGCCCAAGCAGGTCTCGGTCAACAGCGCCGATGGTTATCTGGCGGCGTGCGAGGCCGGGTATGGTCTGGTCCAGACCCCGTATTACCACGTGGCCCGGCAATTGAAGGAAGGACGTTTGACCGAGGTCTTGAGGGAGGTGCCGCCGCCAGGCATGCCGCTGACGGCGCTCTATCCTCCTCACCGCCAGTTGTCACGGCGGGTGCGGGTGTTCGTTGACTGGATGGTGGAGCTTTGCGCGCAACCGGGAAACGGCTTTCTCAGAACCTAGCGATGTTGGTAGTAACCCGGTCCGCCATGGTCGTAATAGCGGTCGTGGTGCCCGCCGCCGTGGGGGAAAATAATGCAGCCGCTCAAGGAAAGTATGGCCAGCAGGGGAATCAGCAGCGTGATTCGACGCAACATTTGAAAGTCCTCATGGTTATCGCCGCTATGAAGCCAAAACTCTTCATCGGCTGTAACATGAGACCCCGTTTGCAGCGCTCCATCCCCGGAAAACGGTAGGGGCTTGGCATGCGTTCGGATACAAACCGGATACAATTTTTTTAGTTCAAGCTCACAGTCAGGAAATGGCAATGACCCAGTCGCAACGTTTGAAATACTCGATTCTGATCTCCCTGGTGGTGCTGGGGATCATGTTTGGCCTTTCCTATTTGCAGAACACCGGCGTTATCAGCGAAAAGCTGTTCCAGTACATCGCCATTGGTGTGGCGGTGATCGTGGTGGTGGTCAATGGCGTGATGCGCCGCAAGGTCAAGCCCTGAGCGACGCGTCGGGGGCGGGTTACTCGCCGTGGAGAGCGGCGAGCGCCTGTGGGTGCAGGCTGTAGCTTTTGTCCGGATTGAGGACAATCACGCCTTCGATGCACAAGCGTTTCAACACTTCGCGCACACTCAGAAAAGACAGGGGAATGTCCAGGTCCAGCAAGTACGTGTGGACGCCGCGAACCCCCAGGCTGCGCTCGCTCTCGGCGGCGGAGAGCAAGGCGTCGATGACTTTCAGGCGAATCAGACTGGTGCGCAGGCCAAAGCGCTTGAGCAGGAATCTGATCCGGTCGTTGCCGTGACGCTCGGTGCGTTGATTATTGAAGACGCCGGAGCCCATGGAGGTGCCCGTTGGCGCAGTGCTACCGTCCGTTGGCAGTTGCGAGTTGTACATGCAAAAACTCCTTTTCAGAGCCTGAACAGGAAAAAATGGGTGCTCTCAATCAATAAGACGGATGAGCTACGCAAATAATGAAGGCTCAAATGTAGAAATTTTGTCGACGCCACGTTATCAAGCCGTCAGAGACCGCCAATTCCCCTAATTTTTTGTCGTTTGCTTCGTTCCTAGAAGTGACCTCAATGCCCCTGCAGGGGCATTGGGGATCTTCGTCTTTCGATCAGGAGCGAGCGTGATTATTTCCAGGCAGTTAACCAGGTTGAGCCTTGCCGGTGTGTTGGTGGGCTTGAGTCTTGCGGCAAACGCGCGCAGCCAGCCGGAGCAGGCGACTGCCGACATCCGCCGCACCAGTTTCGGCGTGCCGCACATTCGTGCCGAGAACGAGCGCGGACTCGGCTACGGAATTGGCTACGCCTACGCGCAAGACAACCTGTGCCTGCTGGCCAACGAGATCATCACGGTCAACGGTGAACGTTCGCGGTACTTCGGCCCGAATCAGTTCACGGTCGAAGAGCGCGAGAATCAGGTCAGCGATGTGTTTTTCAACTGGCTGAACACCCCGCAAGCCGTCTCCGCTTTCTGGCAGGCGCAAACCCCGGAAGTCCGTCAACTCATCGAAGGCTACGTGGCGGGCTTCAACCGCTCACTGACGGAACGTCGAGCCGAGGGATTGCCGCCGCAATGCCAGGGCGCCTGGGTGCGCGAGATCACGTCTCAGGATCTGGTCAAGTTGACCCGGCGCCTTTTGGTTGAAGGCGGCATAGGGCAGTTTGCCGAAGCGCTGGCCGGCGCCACCCCACCCAAGGCCGTCGCGGAAAAAACCGCGGCCCCGGCGTCGTTCCAGGTGGCCGCTTCGCGCCTGCAGCGTTTTGCCCTGGATCGTGGCAGTAACGCGGTTGCCGTCGGCAGCGAGCGCTCCTTCAACGGTCGCGGCATGTTGCTGGCCAACCCGCATTTTCCGTGGGTGGGCGGCATGCGTTTTTATCAGATGCACCTGACCATTCCCGGCAAGCTGGACGTGATGGGCGCGGCGCTGCCCGGTCTGCCAATGATCAACATCGGTTTCAACCAGCACCTGGCCTGGACCCACACCGTGGACTCGTCCAAGCATTTCACCTTGTATCGCCTGCAACTCGATCCCAAGGATTCGACCCGCTACCTGCTCGACGGCAAGTCCTTGCCGATGAAAAAACAGACCGTGACGGTTAACGTGAAACAAGCGGATGGCCAGAGCAAAGCGGTTAGCCATGTGGTCTACAGTTCGCAATTCGGCCCGATCGTGCAGTGGCCCGGCAAGCTCGACTGGGACAACCAGTTCGCTTACAGCTTGCGCGATGCCAATCTGGAAAACGACCGGGTGCTGCAGCAGTGGTACGCGATGAACCGGGCTGTCAGCCTCAAGGAATTGCAGGCCTCGGTGCACACGATCCAGGGCATCCCGTGGGTCAACACCCTGGCGGCGGACGATCAAGGCCAGACGCTGTACATGAACCTTTCGGTGGTGCCGAACGTCAGCGCCGACAAACTCGCCCAGTGCAGCGACCCGCGAGCCGGGTTGCAGATGATCGTGCTCGACGGCTCCAACAGTGCCTGCGCCTGGGACATCGATCCGCAGGCGGCGCAAAAAGGAATCTATGCGTCAGACCAGTTGCCGCAACTGTCGCGCAAGGACTTCGTGCAGCACTCCAACGACTCGGCGTGGATGGCCAACCCGGCGCAACCGCTGACCGGATTTTCACCGCTGATCAGCCAAGACAGCCAGCCATTGGGTTTGCGCTCGCGTTTTGCACTGGATCGCCTGAGTACGCTGAACAAGGCCGGCCCGATTGCGGCGACAGATTTGCAACACATGGTGATGGACGACCAGGTGTATCAAGCCACCCAAGTGATGCCGGATCTGCTGCAATTCTGCGCGGCCGAACTGGGCGCCGATGCGCCAACGCTCACCCCGCTGTGTGCCAGTCTCAAGGCCTGGGATCGCAGTGCGAACCTGGACAGCGGTTTGGGGTTTGTGCATTTTCAGAACGTCATGGAATCACTGCAATCAGCACCGGATGTGTGGCGAGTCGGCTTCGATCCGAAAGACCCGCAACACACGCCGCGTGGCCTGGCGGTCGATCGCCCGGAAGTCGCCAAGGCGGTTCGGGAAGCGATGCTGGCGTCGGTCGAGCAGGCCAACAAAAGGGGGCTCAAGGCGGATAGCCGCTGGGGCGATATTCAGGTGGTCAGCAGTGGCGGTGAACAGACGCCAATTCACGGCGGGCCGGGCACGCTGGGGGTGTATAACGCGATTCAGAGCGTGCCCGGAACCGACGGCAAACTTGAAGTCGTCAGTGGCACCAGCTACTTGCAGGTCGTGACCTTCGACGACAAGGGACCGCACGCCCAGGGGCTGTTGGCGTTCTCGCTGTCCAGTGACCCGGCCTCGAAACATTCGCGAGACCAGACGCTGGCGTTTTCGAAGAAGCAGTTGAGTGTGTTGCCATTCACTGAACAGCAGATCACGTCCGATCCGCAGTACCAGACGCGGACGATCCGCGAGTAGGAGCTCGCTCCTAGAGAGATCGGCATTACGCACGGATGAAGGCCGCAACCCATAAGGGGCGCGGCCTTCAGCTTTTTGGGGCTTTCTGCGGAATGGAGTTGAGGACCGGGTTGCCGTCCTTGTTGCGGGTCAGGTACACCGGCAATACCTTGGGCAGGGACGACACCAGACTGTTGAGCTCTTTGATGTTGTAGATGCCGCCAATGCGGATCGAACCGGTGCTGTTGTCGGCAACCATCAGCGGTTTGTTCAGGTAACGATTGATCAGTGGCAGCGCTTCGGTCAGCGCCAAATCATCCAGTACCAGTTTGCCGCTACGCCAGGCCAATGCGTTGTCATGGTCATAGGTCTGACTGATCCGAGGAATCAAGTCGCCGTGGCCGTAGCTCGCCTGCATCGCAGGCCCGAGACGCAAACCATCCCCCGGAAGGTCATCATTGCTGGTGACCAGCACCGAACCTTCAATCAGGTTCACTTTCACTTGATCTTCATACATCCAGACGTTGAATTGAGTCCCGGTGACCCGAATCCGGCCTTCGGCCGCCTTGACGACGAAAGGGTGGCGGGTGTCGTGGCTGACGCTGAAGAAGGCTTCGCCTTTTTCCAGCGTGACCCGACGTTGATCCTTGTAGTTGCTGAACGTCAGCTCGGAACCGAGGTTCAGTTCCACCTCGCTGCCATCACTCAGCGTGACGTGGCGGACATTGCCGGTCGCCTCGAAGTATTGATATGAATTGGGCAACCAGCCCAGGTTCCAGCCGCTATACGCCGCCAGTGGCAACGCCAGGGCACACACCGCGGCCGCGATGCCGAAGGTGCGCCAAGGCATTTGTGGCTTGAGGCGAGTCACCGGCACGGCGGCCTCGGGGTGCGGCAGATCACCGGCCACATCCCAGATCTCCAGCATGGCCTCGTACTCGAACGCGTGAAGCGGATGAGCGTCACGCCACTGTTCGAACTTCAGCCGTTCTTCAACGGTGCAGTCAGTGGCGTGCAGACGCATGCACCAGTGCGCTGCGGCATCGGTGATGGCGTCATATTGGGCTTGCGAGAGAGGGTTGTCGGTCATTGACTCATCCTGATTTCGTGCATTCTAACCTTGAGGGGAAGTCTGCGAGAACAGTCGTCATGGCAATTACCCATCAAAGTTAAGCAATTTTCACTTCAGAACCCTGAAAAGCAGGCATCGGATCCAGTTGTCGTCCCATTTCACAAATCAAAAATGCAATTGAATCGGCATTGCGCAAAATGATATCCACCCGCGTGTCAGGGTTCTGTCGGTTGAAAAAAGCGTCGCGCGCGGCCTCCATGGTCTTGGCGCCAGCGATTTTCAGGACTTCCTTACCCACGTGAGTGGCCCCCGGAATCGAATCAAGACTGATCCATGATTGCAGCGTGTTGTTCCAGCGGGCGAACAATTCCTCCCTGGGTGTCGCCAGGGACAAGGCTTCTCGCTGGAAAACCAGTTGGGTTTGCTTCAGGGCTTGGCCATAACCGGTGATTGGCGCAACGAGATCACTGAAGGGGCGCCTGGCTTCAAGTGACGCCACGTCCACCGTTTTCGAAAACAGATGAGAAAATTCGTGTATCAACGTGGCGGCCTGACTATGCCCGTCGACATTGAACGGTTCAGTCAGACAGGACTTGTACCAATCGAGTTGCTGATCGAAAAATTTCTCGGTGAAATGCACAGTCTTCCGGGAGTCCTGCTCCACCACGAACGCGATCAAATCGGCATGCGCGTGTTTGTTTGAGCCGACGACAAAGCGTTCGGTATTCATCAAATCTTCGTCGGGATCAACCAGCGCCGTACAGATGGGAACGATGGCCTGTTTGATTTTATCCAGAAGGACGCTATCAACATTGTCGACATCAAAAAAGCCTTTGAGGAAGGTATCCAGCCGCGTGCCGGGGACGCGGTGCCTGAGCTGCGCCATGTTGTGCAAACTGTTGAGCGCGTAATAGCGAGCCATGTCGATGGCCTGCACGATCATGCGCGCTTTTTCCGGGTGGTTGGCGCGGATGGCTTGCATGCCCCGCGCTTCGATATTCAGTACCTGGCTGACCTCGTAGCTGGTCGCGTATTGATTGTGCATTTTCGACAGGGCTTTGCCGTAATGCACGGTATGCACGTCCGGATCGATCACCAGTTGCCGCGTCGGCGTTGTCTGCAGTGAAGGCCCGGCCTGTTCGGCATCGCGGATCTGCCAGACAGCACCGGGTTTGTCGACGCGGTAGACCTTTCCTGCAATGGGCGCGTACTGGTGTTTGCTGACCGGGTCGAGGTAAGTGCCATCGGCCGGTTTTTTTTTCAGATCCTTCAAGGCCACGGTCGGTGCTTCGAGCGGCTGCAAGGCCGTACGCTGCGGCGCTGTCGGCTTTATAGCCGACCATTTCGGCTCGACCACGGCGCTCTCGACAGGGGCCGTTTCGGCCGCCACCGGCTCGGTCGCCGCCGAGGCCTCCAGCGACAAGCGTCCCACGGCCACCATTTGCACGGCACCGGCAATAAACGCCTGCAAGGCCCGTTTCCAGTGGTGGTCCTGCAGCGCTTCGGCGGAGTCTTCGAAGTCTTTGAAGCTTTGCCACAAAAACAGTCCATAGGCGAGTTTGCCCGGCAACAGGCTCCCGACCATTTTGATGCCGGAGGTGAACAGATTTTTAGCGGCCTCCCAGTCTGCCTGGCCGGTGGTTTTGGACTGACTGCCGAGCATCCGCGCCAGAAGGGCAGTGTTGTCGCTGAACAACCGGACAAGCAGGTTTCCATCGATGGGGAAGAGGCTGAGCGTGATCTCGCTCAGTTGCCCGACAGTGGACTTGAAGAGGTTGTTGAACGTCGATTGCTGATTCTCGGGCAAACGCCGAATAATCAGGTCCTGGAGCGCCCCGGGCACGTTGATCGCCGCGACAACGCTGGCCTCGTTGTTGAATTCCGTGAACACCGAACCGGCGTGGTACGGCGCATACAGGATTTGCGGCCCGTCGTGCCCGGCGCCGGGGCCGATCAGGTACAAACCGAGGGTTTTCACCGCAGCGGCACCGGCTGTCTTGATCAATTCCAGCGGACGGACGATGGCATGCGCGCCTTGCACGGCCGCCCGGGCCATCGCGTCCGGCATGTCCAGCACTTGCTGGATCAGGTCGAAAGCGCCGGCGGAAAGACGTTGCTGCAGTTTCAACGCATGGGCATGTTGCAGTAATTGCCACGGCAGTTGCTGCACAAAGCGCCGCGTGCGACTGTCAGCGTCGGCACCGGCCTGGGTCAACTTATCCGTCACCAACTTGGCGTAGTCACTCTGGATGTTCAGTGATTGCAAAAGCTGTTGGACGGCCTCCTGGTTCAGACGCTCAGGCAGGGTTTGGGTGGTGGTCGACGCAATCGTGAACCCTGTGCCCTGGGCAATGTTGACGTGGTTGAGGGCAAACTCGGTCAGGGTCCGGGAAGGCCCGGCCAAGGCCAGGTTGGGAATGATTTCGATGTGGTCGGGGTCAAGCCGCGCCCCGGGAAATCGGCTGTTGAGCAGTGATTCCAATCGGTCATGGACGAAGGACGCCAGCGTTTGGATGTCGTGCAGGTAGTCTTTGTCGTCCGTCACGTTGTTGCGGTATTGCTCAAGCAATTCAAGGTGCAACTGCTGCTCTTCGACAGGAGCCATGCCGAGCCAGGCGGGCAGGGACTGCTGTCGGGCGATCGCTTTCGAGATCAGCGTGGCCCTGCGCAAGTTGGTATCGATGACCGTCTTCGCCTGTTCTTTCAGCGCCTTGTGCTTTTTTGCATCGGTCAGGTCCTGCGAGCGTAAGTGTTCGCTGGCCGCCAAAAAATGCTCGATAGATGTCTGCGAAAGGTGGTGAAGGACGTTGCCCTCGATCAGTCGCAACGCATTGAGCGAGTAGCGCTGGTGGAATTTGCGCTGGGTGGGGCTGAGGTTTTCCAGGAGTGCCAGGCGCTTGCGCGGATCAAGCAGGCGCCGGTTCAGTTCCAGTTTCGCGGCGCTGATCGAATCAAAGACTTCCAGCCCCCATGCGGGCGTCCACAGGACGGCACGTCCGGAATTCCCGGCGTCGATTCCGCCGCGCTCGGTCAACACCAGGCAATTGGCCAAGGGCAGTACATTCCTTTGGCCGGAACACTCAAGGACCAGCGAATAGGCGTCAGGCCGGAAACCATTGAGCGCAAGACGGCTGTTCCGATCCGGCTTGTCCGGGTTGAGCACCGTATCGACAATCGCCTGATCGGCGCTGCGTAACGAGGCGTCGAGCACCCGCAGGCTGGCTTCCCCGCGTATCCCGACGGACAGCGCATGAGCCAGTTGCGGTTTCATCTTCTCCAGGTAGACCCGTTGCAGGGCCAGCGAAACGACAGGTTGGGCCGCGAAATCGGCGCTGATCAGTGACTCGACATCGTTGAAGGTTTTCGCAAAGGCCGCTGCGGTGTCCGCCCGCACGATGGAAGGTTGTTGATTGCCCGTCAGCACCGGTCTCGTACTCCAGCGCCCTTGGGCATCCAGCGGCAGCAAGCGTTCGCTGATCATGCTGCGGATATCCAGCGCCTTGTCGAATAACGCATGGAGGTTGACGGCACCGTCACTGTGACAAAACACCTGAAGCGCGTGATCAATGTTGTGCAGTTGTTTGCTGATAATCGATTCGAACAACGTTGTAAAAATCGAACCGGCAATCACTCCACCGGTGACATGCGGCTGATCGAAACCGATGAAGCGGTTACGTTCCTCCAGGCTCAGGAGGCCGTACAGCTCATCCTCATGACCGGCCGCGCTGAATTTACTCAGCAAGGTCTGTTTCAGGTCCGAATAGTCCTTCAATACCTGTAACCCCAGCGTCGGCGTGTACAGAAAGGCGTTGGCGTGACTGATCATCAGGGAGCCCGCGAGCTCGACAAAATTGGCCTCGTGCTCCCAAAGCCGCACGGTCTCATGTGTGATCGACCGGGCCGCGTGGGGCGTTGGCTCGATCAACCCGTGCAGCGCCTGGCTTTGTTCCGCGCTGATGATGTCGGCCTCGCGGTTGAGCAACAGATTGGCTCGGGCCATTTCACGCAGGGCCCGGCTGACAAAATCGCGCCGTGACGCGCCATCGGCACTCGCCGTGTTCCAGAAGCTCTGCAGTTGCGCGCTCAGCAGACTGGCGAGTTTGCCGGACACGCCGATGACTGCGTTTTCCCAGCGTTGCCCGTCGCCGTCGGCGGGACGTTGCTTGGGATGGGAAAACTCAAGGCGCTGCCCGGTCGGCCAGCGCCGGTGACGGTAGTGCAGCAGTACGGCATCACTCAGGGACATGGCATTGATCCAGCGCTGCCCGGCGTAAACATTGACCAGGGTCTGGCGTTGATCCAGCCCGGCAAAGACCGGCGACAGCGCCTCATCCAGCGCCTGGTCGAGTAGCGACGTGAGCGTCGGCAGCTTGAGCAATTCGTCGAGCAGCGCCTGGTGGTTGCTTTGCTGTCCATTGTTAATGACCGCGCGCTGGTCATCGAACACATCGCCTTCAATGACTTCAAAGGTGACTTGAACGCGGGTGGCCGCCGCCAGCGTTTTTCGCTGAGCCAACGCCATGAGCGCCAGCAAGTCGTCGTCTTCGGTCGCACGGTTCAGTCGGCTTTTCAGGTGTTCGGACAAGGCTGCGCGGCTGTCGAATTTCTGGATGCCGCCGTACGGCGTGTAGAGAATCTCACCGTGGTCATCCGGGGTTGCGCTGAGCACGAAGCTGCCGGCCAACGGGATCGGGGCCAGGTTGCCTGTGCTGACCAGGATTTTTTCGGCGAGCATCGGCGGGCGCTGTTGGCTGCGCAACGTCTGGCTGGCCAGTTGCAGATGACTGAACCATTCAAAATCCTTTTGCGTGAGCCCGTGGGTGTTGCCAAGGTCGCTCCACAGGCCGGGTTGCTGGAACACTTGGGGGAAAAACAAGGGAGCAGGAGAGGTGGGCATCGTCGAGTCTCGTTCAGGGCGCCGCGATGTGCGCCTGTGGTTGGAGACTCGAGACTAAAAGTCGCTGCCGTGTCGCAGGTGGTAGATAGTTAACACATGCGCTGTCGGTGTTCGTGTAGGTGGGCGCTATCGAAGGGTTGACAGGTCACTCGCCGCGCGTTGTTAATCGTTCGTCTTCGTACGCTGTTGCCCCCTCCAATAATTAGTCTGGAGCTTCAGATGTCTGCGCCACACGATCATGTGTCTACTGTTGTCTCGCAAAACCTGTCCCTCGATGAGCTGACAGCCTTGCTTGAGAAGATATTCCTGCGCCACGGCACCTCGGCCGATGTCGCGCGGGTGCTGGCCGAAAACTGCGCCGGTGCCGAGCGCGATGGCGCGCACAGCCATGGCGTGTTCCGTATGCCGGGTTACGTGTCGACGCTCAAGAGCGGCTGGGTCAACGGCCAGGCAGTGCCGGTGGTCGAGGACGTGGCCTCGGGTTTTGTCCGGGTCGACGCCGGTAACGGTTTTGCCCAGCCAGCCCTCGCGGCGGCCCGCGCCTTGTTGGTGGAAAAGGCCCGCAGTGCCGGCATTGCGGTGCTGGCGATCCGTAACTCACACCATTTCGCCGCGTTGTGGCCGGATGTCGAACCTTTCGCCTATGAAGGGCTGGTGGCGCTGAGCGTGGTCAACAGCATGACCTGCGTGGTGCCGCACGGTGCCGATCGCCCGCTGTTCGGGACCAACCCGATTGCCTTCGCCGCCCCGCGCGCCGATGGCGAGCCGATTGTCTTCGACCTGGCGACCAGCGCCATTGCCCATGGCGACGTGCAGATCGCCGCACGCAAGGGCGAACGCTTGTCGCCGGGCATGGGCGTCGACAGCCTCGGCCAGCCGACGCAAGACCCGAAAGCCATTCTTGAGGGCGGCGCATTGCTGCCGTTCGGCGGGCACAAGGGCTCGGCGCTGTCGATGATGGTTGAACTGTTGGCGGCGGCGTTGACGGGGGGGAATTTTTCTTTCGAGTTCGACTGGTCCAACCATCCCGGTGCGAAAACGCCGTGGACTGGTCAGTTGCTGATCGTGATCGATCCGAGCAAGGCGGCCGGGCAGAATTTTGCCGAGCGCAGTCAGGAACTGGTGCGGCAGATGCATGGCGTGGGGCTGAAGCGGTTGCCGGGTGATCGACGCCACCATCAGCGCGCCAGGACGAACGCGGACGGCATCCAGCTCGATGCGCAGACTCTGGGCGAATTGCAGGCGCTGGCAGGACAATTGTCGGGCAGTTAATGCAATAAATGTGGGAGCGGGCTTGCCCGCGAAGGCGGTGTGTCAGGCAACATTAGTGTCGCCTGATGCTCCCTCTTCGCGGGCAAGCCCGCTCCCACAGGTTTTGTACGTCAATTGCAATTGTGGTTTTTTCGCGGTGCTTAACGACGGGCCAGCAGCAACCCCACTACCAAACCGAAACCGGCGGAGACGGCCACGGTTTGCCATGGATGACCACCGATGTAGGTTTCCGTGGCTTCGACCGCGGGCAAGGTCCGGTCTCGAACGCTGGTGACCGAGTCCCGGGCCTGTTGGAGTTTCTGGGCGATTTGCCCACGAAGCGTCTCCGCTTCCTCACCGACCAGTGAAGCACTGCTCTTGAGCAGTTTTTCCGACTCTTCGATCAACGACTGAAGTTCGCTGAACGCTTGATCCTTGATTTGATCCGAGGCGGTTTGCGCGGCGGTTTTCCGGGCCATTGAAGTACTCCTTGCAGGTGAATGGACAGTGAACAATGGAGTCCGGCGCGGGTGAAAAAGTTGCAGCGAATTTGCGCGGGGACTCGATCCTGATGAAAAATCCAACGCAGGACATTTCCGCCTACAGTGTAAGATGTCGCCTATTTTACGCAGCAGGTAATTCCCATGAGCTTCAATCTGGCCGACAAACCCCTCGCCGAGCGCGCTGCGCTGGAAGATGAGAAATCCCGTCTGTTCGATCTTTGGCAAACCAACCTGGGCAAATCCAAGGGCGAGGCCGCACGCTTGTTCGGCGAACGCGCCAAGCGCAAAGGCAAATGGGCCGAATGGGTCCGTTCCGAGCTCGACGGTATGTCGCCGCCGGAATACGCCAACATGGTGCGCAGTGAAGTCAACCGCCTCATGGCCGCCAAGTAACACGATCCCTGTAGGAGCACGGCTTGCCGGCGAAGGCGTCCTCGAGATCGCCATCGCCAACACGCCGGTTCCTACGCGCTGGCAAAGCTCGCGACAATCGCCTCGCGCACTTTCACCACCACCGGATCGAGCTGCGTGCTGGTACGCCAGCCCAGTTCGATCGGGTAACGTGGCAGCACCAGCGGGCAGGGCAGCAGCGCCAGGCCGCAGAGCGCGGCGATGCTTTGGGCCGCATGAGCCGGAATGGTCGCCACCGCCTGACTGCCCTTGAGCAAATGCGGCAACGCGGCAAAGTGCGTGGTCGAGGCGCACACCCGCCGACTCAATCCCACTGCCGCCAATCCCTCATCGGTAATCCCGATAAAACCGCCCGACGACACCAGAATGTGTTCACGGGCGACGAACGCCTCAAGACTCAGCGTCTGCTGTCCCTCAGCGAGGCTCAGCGGATCCACCAGGCACAGATAACCGCCTTCACCCAGCACCTGACGGCTGAGTAAGCGTTCGGCAAAACCGCCAGCGGTAATCGCCAGGTCGATGCTGCGTTCCATCAACGCGTGGGCGACGATCTGGCTGTGGGTCTGACGGAAAATCAGCCGCAGCTTTGGTGCGCAGATCGCGATGTGCTCGATCAAACGCCGACCGTAGGCGATTTCAAAATCATCCGACATGCCCACGGTGACCGAGCGTCCGTCGTAATGATCCGCGGCCGGATCGACCATCGCCAGGCTCTGGCGGCATTTGTTCAGCGCATCGCTCACCACCGGTTTCAACTGATTGGCCTTGAGCGTCGGGGCAAGGCCACGGCCGGTGCGCACGAACAGCTGATCGCCATACACGTCGCGCAGCCGACGCAACGCGGCGCTCACCGCCGATTGTGTTACGCCCAGACGTAACGCGGCGCGGCTCGCACTGGATTCCTCGTGCAAGGCTTCGAAGACTTTCAGCAGGTTGAGGTCGACGGAGGCGATATTCATTTGATTCATATCATTTAGCAGTGAATCGGGCTTTATTGATGATCCCGTGGCGCCAGAGAATGAGCAACACCTCATTGCTTTTCGGAGTGACTGCCATGCCCAAGTCAATCGTTGCTGCACTGCAAATCGGCGCTCTACCGGGCGGTAAAGCCGAGACACTGGAACAGATTCTGTCGTATGAAAACGCCATTCTTGAGTCAGGCGCCGCGCTGGTGGTGATGCCTGAAGCGTTGCTCGGCGGGTATCCCAAAGGCGAGGGCTTCGGCACTCAACTGGGCTATCGACTGCCGGAAGGTCGTGAAGCCTTTGCCCGGTATTTTGCCAACGCCATTGACGTGCCCGGCGCGGAGACCGAAACCTTGGCCGGCTTGTCGTCCCGCACGGGGGCGAACCTGGTGATCGGCGTCATCGAGCGCGCCGGCAGCACGTTGTTCTGCACCGCGTTACACTTTGATCCGCAGGCCGGATTGGTGGCCAAGCACCGTAAACTGATGCCGACCGGCACTGAACGGCTGATCTGGGGCAAGGGCGATGGTTCGACGCTGCCGGTGATCGACAGTCAGGTCGGGAAGATCGGCGCGGTGATCTGCTGGGAAAACATGATGCCGCTGCTGCGCACCGCGATGTACGCCAAAGGCGTGGAGGTCTGGTGCGCGCCGACGGTGGACGAGCGCGAGATGTGGCAGGTCAGCATGCGCCATATCGCCCATGAAGGCCGCTGCTTCGTGGTCAGCGCCTGTCAGGTGCAGGACTCACCGCACGCCTTGGGCGTGGAGATCGCCAACTGGCCAGCGGACCGACCCTTGATTGCAGGCGGCAGCATCATCGTCGGGCCGATGGGTGACATTCTGGCGGGACCGCTACGTGACCGCGCCGGTTTACTCACCGCGCAAATCGACACCGACGACCTGGTCCGCGCCCGTTACGACTACGACGTGGTCGGTCACTATGCACGCCCGGATGTGTTCGAGTTGACAGTGGATGAACGCGCCAAACCCGGCGTGCGCTTCAACACATAACCCCTGTGGGAGCGGGCTTGCCCGCGAAGAGGCCGGCACATTCAACCTCAATGTCGACCGGCGGACCGCTTTCGCGAGCAAGCCCGCTCCCACATTTGAATGGTGTCGGACGCGAGAACATTGGGATCGGGCGTTCGGTGCCGCGCGGGGGCGGGGCGTCGGTGTTACCAGGTGCCGGTCGTCGACGTGGGCAGGCTGAGCTTGCCACTGTCCACGAACCGCATCGTGCCAAACAGGCCGCCCGCCAGTTTGCCGCGCAGTACGTAAGGCAGGTTGTTCAGGGTTTGTGTCTGGCTCAGGCCGAGCGTCTGACGCAGCACCGAGAACGCCGAAACGCTAACGGGCACCGTCAGCACGGTCTCGGAAAAGCGTGTAATCGAGCCCGATTGATCGCTGACGCCGGAGGCGAGTGGCTGGCCGTTGACCTCCAGGTCCAGGGCGACGCCGTTGTATTCGATGGTGCTGTCATTGGGGTTCTGCACGCGGATTTTCACGGCAAAGCGCACTTCCATGTCCTGGCTTTGCAACGGCTCGAAACCCACCACGTTGATGTTCAGCGGATCGCGGTTGGGGAACAGGGCGCAGGCGCTCAGAGAGAGCAACAGAACGGAAAGAAGGACGGCGTGGACACTGCGCATGGATGTGCTCTCGTCTAAAAAAGGGTTGAACCGTCAGAGGCTCAACCCTTGAGCCTGTCTAGCGGTTCAACTGTGCGACAGCCCCGAGTGTGGCGGGTTCACCCTTGGCCGGGACATCCGGGTTTTCCATGACCTGGAGAATCGAGGCTTCCGGATCGAAATCGTCTTCTTCCAGCTCGATGAATTCCTCGGGCAGGAAAATATTCAGCACGATAGCGCACAACGCCCCGACGGTGATCGGCGATTCGAAGATGTTATGCAGCGCCTTCGGCAGCTCGCGCAATACTTCCGGCACCGCCGCCACACCCAGGCCCATGCCGAGGGAAATGGCCACGATCAGCATGTTGCGCCGATGCAGGCCGGCTTCGGCGAGGATCTTGATCCCGGCCACGGCGACGGTGCCAAACATCACCAGTTCGGCGCCACCCAGCACCGGCTTGGGCATCAGTTGCAGCACCGCGCCAATCATCGGGAACAACCCCAGCACCACCAACAGCCCGGCAATGAAGAACGCCACGTAACGGCTGGCCACGCCGGTGAGCTGGATCACACCGTTGTTCTGCGCGAAGGTCACCATTGGCATGCTGTTGAACACCGCCGCCATGGCTGAATTGAGGCCGTCCGCCAGCAGCCCGGACTTGATCCGGCGAATGTAGATCGGGCCTTTGACCGGCTGCCGGGAAATCATTGAGTTGGCGGTCAGGTCACCGGCGGCTTCCAGCGGCGACACCAGGAAAATCACCGCCACCGGCACGAACGCCACCCAGTCGAAATTGAATCCATATTTGAACGGCACTGGCACGCTCATCAGCGGTACGTCGGGCATGCTCGAAAAGTTGACGTCGCCCATGAGCCAGGCGACGACATAGCCAAGGGTCAGTCCGATGACAATCGCACCCAGGCGCAGGAACGGCACATCCACCCGGTTCAACACCACGATGGTCCCGAGCACCAGGGCCGCCAGGGCCAGATGGCTGGCGGCGCCGAGGTCCGTGGCGCCGAAACCGCCGGCAATGTCAGTCATGGCGACCTTGATCAGCGACAGGCCCATCAGCGTGATGATCGTGCCGGTCACCACCGGGGTGATCAGCATCCGCAGTTTGCCGATGAACTGGCTCAACACCACTTCGATGAAGGCTGCAAAAAAACACACGCCGAAGATTGTCGAGAGGATTTCATCGGTGCCGCCGCCGCGAGCCTTGACCATGAACCCGGCGCTGAGAATCACGCTGATAAACGAAAAACTCGTGCCTTGCAGACACAGCAACCCGGAACCGACCGGACCGAACCGCCGCGCCTGAACGAACGTGCCCAGACCGGAAACGAACAGCGCCATGCTGATCAGATACGGCACTTCACTTTGCAGGCCCAAGGCGCTGCCCATGATCAGCGTGGGGGTGATGATGCCGACGAAACTCGCGAGCACGTGTTGCAGGGCGGCGAAGACGGTCGCGGTCAGGTGCGGGCGGTCGTCGAGGCCGTAGATCAGGTCGTTGTGGCGCGGGGCCGGGGCTTTTTCGGAGGCGGTCATGGGTTTTATGCGTGCCAGAAGGCGGGCCGGGTCAGAAAATGGAGGCGCAGGATGCCAGAAAGCCCATTGGGTGGCGAGCGATGAGCCCGATACCTGGCGCAATCCCTGTGGGAGCGGGCTTGCCCGCGATGGCGGCGTATCAGGCAGCATCAATGTCGCCTGACACACCGTCATCGCGGGCAAGCCCGCTCCCACAGGGATTGGTGTGGGTTCAAGCGAACGCGGTGAGCAAGTCCTCCTCGAACGCCTTCTGTGCATCTCCCGGCACTTGCGCACGATGCCGCGCCAGATGAAACGCCACGTCGAAACTCATGTCCTCACGACGCACCGCCCGCAGCAACTTTTTGTCTTCCCAACTGCGGGCGAAGTGGCTGGGCAAGTAACCGACATGTTTACCGGACAGAATAAAGGCGAGGGTGCCTTCGACCTGCTCCGAACGCGCCGAACACCGTTTGCCCTGGAACGGCTCGTCACTGCGCAGGAAACGGTAAGGGTGATCGACCCGGTCGCAGGCCTGGAGCGCTTGATCGTCAGGCGCGTCATTCGTGAACAGCGGGTGCCCCGATGCGCAATACAAGTGTTGGGTTTCAGTGAAGAGTTGGCGGTAGTCAAACGCGCTTTGCACTTGTGAGAAATAGCCGATCGCCAAGTCCAGCCGTTGTTGCAACAGCAACCGCTCCATTTCGCCAGGCATGGCGCTGATCAGCTCGATGCGCACCGATTCGTCCCGTTCACGAAAGCGCCGGATCGCGTCCGCTACCCGTTGCAGCACCGATTGATCGAGTGCTTCGGACAAGCCCAGGCGCACTTCCCCGATCAAGCGCCCGGCGACGCCATTGGATTGATGGCGGAACGCTTCGATGGACTCGAACAACCCGCGCGTCGCGCTGAGCAGTTGTTCGCCTTTGGGGGTGACCTTGAAGCCGCCTTTGCCACGACTGCACAGGCGATAGCCGAGCCGGGTTTCCAGTTTGGCCATCTGCTGGCTGATGCTCGACTGGCTCAGGCCCAGTTCACCCTGCGCCGCGCTGAAGCCGCCGCATTCCACCACGCTGACGAAAAGTCTTAGCAGTTGCAGGTCCAGATCATGCAGTTGGCCGAGCATCAAACATTACTCCGGGATAAAGTCAGGATAACAAACTTGATATTTCGCCAATGTATCCGACGACGCATGCTGCAGCCACTTCCTCTGGTCAGGTGTTCGTCATGGCTCCCGTGTTCAAGTTGTGCTTCCCCGCGCTGTTCCTGGCCATGGCCGCGTCGGCCCAGGCTGAGGACAAGGTCGTCAACCTCTACAGTTGGGCCGATTACGTCGCCCCGGAAACCTTGCAGCGTTTCGAGCAGGAAACCGGCATTCATGTGCGCTACGACACCTTCGACGCGCCGGAAGTGCTGGAAACCAAATTGCTCACCGGTGGCAGCGGTTATGACGTGGTGGTGCCGTCGTCCAGCGTCCTGGCCCGTGGGTTGGCGGCCGGCGCGCTGAAAGCGATTCCTCACGAAGGCTTGAAGGGTTACGCCAACCTTGACCCGGATTTGCTGGCGAAACTCGCGGCGGTCGATCCCGGCAATCAATATGGCGTGCCTTATACCTGGGGCACGCTGGGGCTGGGGATGAATGTCGAAGCGGTGCAGAAGCGCTTGCCGAACGTGCCGCTGAACAGCCTCGACCTGCTGTTCAAACCGGAATACGCCAGCAAACTGAAGGACTGTGGCATCGCGATCATTGATTCGCCGCAGGAAGTGATCGGCCTGGCGTTGCACTATCTGGGCAAAGATCCCTACAGCACCGACAAGAGCGATCTCGACGCGGCGCAAGCGTTGTTGCATCAGTTGCAGCCTAACGTGCTGTATGTCGCCAGCGGCCGGCAGATCAACGACCTGGCCAACGGCAGCGTCTGCCTGGCCCTGGCTTACAACGGCGACGCGAGCATGGCCGCCGACCAGGCGCGCAAGGCCAACAAACCGTACGAAGTCGCCTACCGGATTCCCAGGGAAGGCACCCTCGTGTGGCAGGACAACCTGGCCATCCCCAAGGACGCGCCACACCCCGAAGCCGCCCGCCAGTTCATCGAGTTCATGTTGCGCCCCGAATCCGTCGCGGCGCTGACCAACACCTTGTTCTTTGCCACCGCCAACCAGGCCGCCACGCCGCTGGTGGATGAGGCGGTGCGCACCGATCCGGATATCTACCCGCCGTCCGATGTGCGTGGCCGGTTGTATGCCGACCGCAGCATGAGCCTCAAGGACATGCGTCAGCGCACCCGCTTGTGGACCACTTTCCGTAGCCGCCAATAAAAAGGAATACCTGATGGACGTCCCGATGCAAAACGATCAGGCCATGACCCGCGACAGCCTCTATGGCACTGCCGCCGAAAGTACCTACGCCGGCATCACCAGTTTCATGCGTCGTCGCTACAGTCGCGACTTGCGCGGTGTCGACGTGGCGGTCAGCGGTGTCCCGTTCGACACCGCCACCAGCAACCGTCCCGGTGCGCGTTTCGGACCGCGCGGCATTCGTGCCGCGTCCACCGGGATTGCCTGGGAACGCCACTGGCCGTGGACCTTTGATCCGTTCGATCATCTGGCGGTGATCGACTACGGCGATTGCGACTTCGATTACGGTTCGCCGCAGTCGGTGCCGGAAAGCATCGAAGCCCATGCCGAGCACATTCTCAACGCCGGCAGCGCGATGTTGACGTTCGGTGGCGATCACTTCATCACCTATCCGCTGCTCAAGGCGCATGCCCGGAAGCACGGAGCCCTGTCGCTGATTCACTTCGACGCTCATAGCGATACCTGGCCGGACGAAGAGGGCAAGCGCATCGACCACGGGACGATGTTCTGGCACGCGGCCAAGGAAGGTCTGGTGGACCCGTCGCGCTCGGTGCAGATCGGATTGCGCACCACCAATGACGATCATCAGGGATTTCAGGTGCTGGATGCGCGGCAGGTGCACCGGCAAGGGTGTGAGGCGATTGTCGAAGCCATTCGGGCGCGGGTCGGCGATCACCCGGTGTACTTGACGTTCGACATCGACTGCCTCGACCCGGCCTTCGCCCCGGGCACCGGAACGCCAGTGTGCGGCGGCTTGAGCACGGTGCAGGCGCTGGAAATCCTCGGCGGCTTGCGCGGGATCAATCTGGTGGGGATGGACGTGGTGGAAGTCGCGCCGGCCTACGACAGCGCGGACATTACCTCACTGGCGGCGGCGACGTTGGCAATGGAGATGCTGTGTTTGTATGCGGCGAAACATAAGGTCGACCGGTAATAAGGATTTTTGCTGGCTGTGAAGACGCCATCGCGGGCAAGCCCGCTCCCACAAGTACAGCGCAGTTCCTGTGGGAGCGGGCTTGCCCGCGAAGCTTGTTCAGGCGACCGGGATTATTGGGAGATCCAGAGTTTCAGCCCCGGTAAATCGCGAAAACGACCCGGCAATCGATTCATGGGGCACACCCTTCGCCACGTCACTCACGCCATCAAGCCGCGCCAACTGATCAGCACTTAACTGCACCTCCAGCGCACCCAATGTCGCGTCCAGCTGTTCGCGGGTGCGTGAGCCGAGAATCGGGATTAGCGCTGTGGTCGAGCGCCTGGCTTTTTCCCGCAACCAGGCAATGGCCACGTGAGTCGGGCTGGCAGCCAGTTCCGCGGCGACGGCCAGCAAGGCGTCGAGCAGGGCGGTTTCCCGAGCGCTCTTTTCGGCGTGAACCAGCATGCCGAGTTTGGTCGCACGGTTGTCCGCTTCGCTGGTGCGGTACTTGCCAGTGAGGAACCCGCCACCCAGCGGCGACCACAGCGTCGCGGCCAAACCCAGGGCTTCGGCCATGGGCAGTTGTTCCCGCTCGGCGGTGCGTTCGGCCAGGCTGTACTCGACCTGGATGGCCGCAATCGGCGCGAAACCACGAACTTCGGCCAGCAGATCAGCCCGGGCGATGCGCCACGCCGGGAAGTTCGACAGCCCGGCGTAGTGGATCTTGCCGGCGCGGACCAGATCGTCGAAACCGCGCAGGATCTCTTCCATCGGCGTCACGCCATCGCTCATGTGCGCCCAGAACAGGTCGAGGTGATCGGTCTTCAGCCGTGTCAGGCTTTCTTCCACGGCACGAACCATGTTTTTGCGGTTGTTGCCGGTGTGGGAAATGCCTGCGGCTGGCGTAGTACCGAGCGTGTATTTGGTGGCGATAACCAGGCGATCCCGTTCTGCGGCGATGAACTCACTGAGCATCGCTTCCGACTGGCCCGCTTGATAACCGTTGGCGGTGTCGATGAAGTTGCCGCCGGCCTCGAGGTAGCCATCGAAAATGCGCTTGGCTTCGTCGCGTTCGGCGCCATGTCCCCAACCGGTGCCGAAATTACCGGCGCCCAACGCCAGTTCGGAAACCCGCAAGCCGGTTTTACGGCCAAAGACTTTGTAGTGCATGGGATGACTCCTGAAGGAAAAGGCGTTGGGACGAAATATAAATGTCTAGTGACATGTATTAAATATGATTGCAGTAATATTCCACGTCAAGGTGCATTTTCATGCGCGGTAAAACGGCCGACCACCGGACTCACTGGCTACTGCCACTTTCTGACAGGGGCCTCTGCTAAGCTGCGGCAACTTTTACCGACAGAGCCAGCCTATCGTGTCGCGTACCACTCGTTTACTCACTTTGTTGCAAGTGCTGCGTGGCAAAAGCCGACCGGTCACGGCGGCGACGCTGGCGGGCGAACTGGATATTTCTGAACGCACGCTGTACCGCGACATTGCCGAACTCACTGCCCTGGGTGCGCCAATCTATGGCGAGGCAGGCATCGGCTACGTCCTGCGCAGCGGTTTGTTTCTGCCACCGTTGATGCTCAATGCCGACGAAACCGAAGCCATCGTGCTCGGTTTGCGCTACGTCGATCAGCGTGGGGACGAGGTCTTGAGCAAAGCCGCGACCGATGCGCTGGCGAAGATTGCAGCGGTGTTGGCCCCGGAAGCGCTGGAGGCGCTACGTAATCCGACGGTGCTGCCGGGGCCGCGCGGTTATGGCTTTGCACCGAACGCGGTGCCACTGAACGTGTTTCGCCAGGCCATCCGCGATCAGGCCAAGCTGCACATCGACTACGCCGATGCCCAGCAGGTGCCCAGCCAACGGCTGATCTGGCCGCTGGCCCTGGGGTTTCTCAATGAGGTACGAATCATCGTCGCCTGGTGTGAACTGCGCAGCGCCTATCGGACCTTTCGCACCGATCGGATCTCGGCCGCCAGCGAGCAGGGCGAGCGCTATCCGGGACGGCGCAGCGACCTGTTGCGCACCTGGCGCAAGCAGATGCAACTGGATGAAGCGGGGCGTTTCACTCCTGACAAGAACTGACACAGGCTTGTTTTAGCATGGTGCCAGAATCAACAAACAAGGAGCCGCAACCATGTCCAATTCCGCCTCTTCACTGGCGCCCGCCATCGCCGCGTACATTGCTGCCGCCAATGCACGCGACACCTCCAGGGTCACCCATTTTTTCGCTGAGGATGCCAATGTGTTCGATGAAGGTCAGCACCGGATCGGCACCCAGGCCATCGCCCAATGGATGGAAGACACCGCCCAGCGTTACCAGCCACGGGTCGAAGTGCTCGACGTGCAACTGCGCACGGGCAAGGTGCTGGTGCATAACCTGATCTCCGGCACGTTCCCCGGCAGCCCGCTGGAATTGCGCTATATGTTTCGCCTGAATGAACAGGGCAAGATCGCCCGGCTAGACATCTCCCTGTAACCGGGCCGTATACTGCCGCGCATGAATGTCGACTCCCCCCTCAGCGCCTGGCAGCGTGCCATCGAACAAAAGGGCTTCGTCCAGGACGAAGCCCAGGAGCACGCCGTCTGGGCGCTGCAAAAATGCTACGAGGCCTTGCACGAAGGACGCACGCCGATCACCGGCGTTTACCTTTGGGGCCCGGTCGGGCGCGGTAAAACCTGGTTGATGGACCAGTTTTACCAAAGCCTGAAGGTCCCGGCGCGGCGTCAACACTTTCACCACTTCATGGGCTGGGTGCATCAGCGTTCGTTCCAGCTGACCGGCACCGCCGACCCATTGAAGGCGCTGGCGCGCGAGCTGAGCGAGGAAGTGCGGGTACTGTGCTTCGACGAGCTTTTCGTCAACGACATCGGCGATGCAATCATTCTCGGGCGCTTGTTCCAGGTGATGTTCGAGCAAGGCGTGGTGGTGGTCTGCACCTCCAACCAGCCGCCGGATCAACTGTACGCGGACGGCTTCAATCGCGACCGCTTCGTGCCCGCCATCACGGCGATCAAGCAGCACATGCAGGTGATTGCCGTGGACGGTGGCGAAGATCATCGCTTGCACCCCGGCCAGGGTTTGCAACGTTACTGGGTGGCGGCGCCCGGACAGCCCGGCGCGTTGAGTGAGGTGTTCAAGGCGTTGACGGTTGGCCAGTCGGTGTCCAGCGAACCGATCAAGGTCGGTTACCGTTCGCTCAATGTGGTGCAAGCCAGTGAAACGGTGCTCTGGAGTCGTTATGCCGATCTCTGTGAACAGCCTTTCGCCGCCATGGATTTCATGGCCCTGTGCGACACCTTCAAGGCTATTCTGTTGAGTGACGTGCCCAACCTCAGCGCGCAAAAACGCGAAGGACGCATCGCTCGCGGGACTGAAGACGGTGTCGAGCGGGTGGTGGCGGGCGATCGCCAATTGCCGCAATTGTCGGTGCATGACGACGGTGTGCGCCGTTTCATCGCCCTGGTGGACGAGTGCTACGACCGCAAGGTGCCGCTGTACCTCGAAGCGCAGGTCGCCATGGAGTCGCTCTACACTGAGGGTTATCTGGAATTCCCGTTTCGCCGCACCCTCAGTCGCCTACAGGAAATGCAGCTGCAACGTTTCGCCGACGCTTGAATTCAAGGAGCCGCGAACATGAATCAGCCCCTGTCGCACCATTTGCTGACCATGGCCTATCAGAACGCCTGGGCCAATCATCGACTGGCCAAGGCCTGGAGTCAGTTGAGCGCCGCGGAATTGGCGGCGCCTCGGGTCAGTTTCTTTCCCAGTTTGCGCGCGACGCTCAACCACATTCTTACCTGCGACTGGTTCTACGTGGATGCGCTGGAGCGGGAGTTGCGCGGGGATGGCCCGCACCCGGATTGCTACGTGTTCTTCAACAACGACGAGCCGTTCACGCAGGCCGTAGACCTCAAGCGCGAGCAAGCCCTGGTGGACCGGCGCCTGATCGCCTATTGCGAGCAAATGCGCGACGCCGACCTTGAGAAAATCGTCACCATCGCCCGGGACACGCCGCAACATGACAGTCGCTTGCGCATGCTGTCCCATCTGTTCGAACACCAACTCCATCATCGCGGGCAAGTCCACGCCATGCTCAGCGGCACCTCGGTCAAACCGCCGCAACTCGACGAATTTTTCTGCGCCGGCGAGTCGGGGTTGAGGGCGGAGGATTTTGCCGAGTTGGGGTGGACCGAAGCGTTGATTTGGGGGCACTGAAAGATTGTCGGCACCCCAGCGCTCGCGATATCGTCGTTCGGCTGTCCAGTGCGAGCAGCGCGCTGGGGCTACTTGATGGGTAAACGAGGGTGGAAATGGAATCCGCAGAAATTCTTGTGCTTCAGGCCAGCTACACCAATGCGGTGCATGCCGAGGCGATTGGCCTGGTGTTGAACCATTACGCTGAAGACCCGATGGGCGGTGGACATTCCTTGCCCGCCGATGTGCTGCAACAACTGCCGGGGGAATTGGCCAAACGGCCTTATGCATTCAGCGTGCTGGCGTTCGTGGGAGGGGAGCCGGCCGGGTTGGTCAATTGCTTTGAGGGTTTCTCGACGTTTGCCTGCCGACCGTTGGTCAACGTGCACGATGTGATGGTGGTGAAGAAATTTCGCGGGCTGGGCTTGAGCCAGAAGATGCTGCAAAAGGTCGAGGACATCGCCCGCCAGCGTGGCTGCTGCAAAATCACCCTGGAAGTCTTGGAAGGTAACGCAGTCGCCCAGGCGTCCTATGGCAAGTTCGGTTTCGCGCCGGGCATGTTCGACCCGTCTCACGGGCGGATGCTGTTCTGGACCAAACCGCTGTAGTCGCAACGACGAAAAACCTTGTAGCAGCTGCCGAAGGCTGCGTCCGGCTGCGCAGCAGTCGTAAACCCTGAGTCCCCGGTGTTTCTGGTTCACCGCGTTGGCAGGATTTACGACTGCTGCGCAGCCGGACGCAGGCTGCGCCAGCGGCTACAGATTGTGTTGCGGCTTACTTCGGTTTATAGGTCTCAGTCACTTGAGCGGTTTGATCGTCCGGAACCCGGAGTTCAGCGCGCTTGCCCTCGGTGGTATTACCCAGCGCCTGCTGTTGGTGGTACCGCAGGGTTTCGAAGTAATACCGCATGCGTTCGGCGCCACCTTCGGCAAAGGCGCTTGCCGAAACGAACGTCATCAGTCCAGCGACGATCAGGGGTACAGGTTTCATGGTTTGCCTCCCACTGCGTAGATCGGGTGCGTTTTCGTCCATGAGCCAATGCAATCTCGAACGCGCCCATTATCCGCCGATTTCGTTACGTGGGAATTAATAACCCCTTAGAGCCTCCAGTCCAGGCTCAGGGTCACCGTGCGCGGGGCGCCCCAATAATTGCCGTTGTAGAACCCGACGTTCTCGTAATACTTCTTGTCGAACAGGTTATCGACGTTCAACGAGGCCGACAGCTGCCTGTCAAACGCATAACGCGACATCAGGTTGACCACGGTGTAAGCCTCCTGACGGATGTTCGCTTTTTCGGTGATCAGCTCGCCATCGGCGTCGCGTCCGACCGGGCGCCTCGCGGCGCGGAAGATATCGCTCTGCCAATTCACCGCGCCACCCACCGTCAGCGCCTGCCAGTCGCCGGGCAGGTGCCAGGCGGTTGAGAGTCTGACCATGTTCAGTGGCTGGTTGGTATTGCTGCGCTGCTTTTCGCCATTGAGCGAGTGGGTGTAGGTGTAACCGGCGGTCATGTTCCAGCCTGCCATGACCTCGCCCGAGACCTCGGCTTCGAAGCCCTGGACCTTGCTGCCTTTACCGCCGGACTTGAAGAATTCCTCGTTGGTCACCGGGTCCGGTGGCACCGAGTCGTCGAGCTCCGCGACGTTGTCCTGCTTGCTCCAGAACAGCGCGGTGGCAAGGTTCAGCCGCTCTTCCAGCAGGCTGCCCTTGAGCCCCAGTTCATAGTTGCTGCCCACCACCGGTTCGAGGTATTTGCGACTGCTGTCACGGTTGGATTGCGGCTTGAAAATGTCGGTGTAACTGACGTAAACGGTGTATTCCGGGGTGAGGTCGTAGAGCAGGCCGGCGTAGGGCGTCCACATGTCGTTGTGCTGCTGGCGGGTGTTCTCAGAGCCGCTCAGTTGCAGATTGGCGTCATAGCTATAGGACGTCTTCGAGGCTTTCCAGCTGCCATAACGGCTGCCGAGCACCGCGTGCAGTTCATCCGTCAGGCTCAGGCGAGTGGCGAGGTAACCGGCCTTTTGGCGGGTACTGTCTTTCGACGCGGGGAGGCTAGTGACCGTGTCGGGGAACTTGGCGATGTCACCCATGTATTTCCAGTCGCGGATGCTTGCGTAATCGTCGGCGATGGGGCCATCCACCGTGTAGGGATTGTCTTCACTGCGCTCGGCTTCGCCATATCCCACCATCAACTCGTGTTCCCGGCCTAGCAGCGAATAGGGGCCGGAGATATTGAAGTCATAAGCCTTCATTTTTTGCGTGCCTATCATGTGGCTGACGTTGGCGAACATGCCGCTGCGATCGGCATTCGGGAAGCCGCCACCGCCGTAGTAGATCTTGCCGTCGGTGTCGCTTTCGCGGTGGGTGTAGGCGGCTTTGAGGTGCCAACCAGCACCCAGTTGATGGTCAAGATTGGCGAACGCGGTTTTGTCCTTCAGCGGCCAGGAACTCCAGGACGTGGCCATGTTGGTGGAGCGGCCGAGGTTGGCTTTGCCGCCGTCAGAGTTCCAGTAAGGCACGGTGCCCCAGGACGTGCCCTGGACGTGTTTGTTCTGATAGTCGTAACCCACCGCCAGCACGGTGTCGTCGGTCAGGTCGGCTTCGAGAATCCCGTAGCCCACTTCCCGTTGCTGCTGATATTTATCGCGATAGGAATCGCTGTCGCGATAGGCCACCACTCCACGTCCGCGCAGCCGTCCGTCGAATGCCAAAGGGCCGCCGACGTCCAGGTAACTGTAGTAATCGTCATAGCTGCCGCCGCTGACACCGGTCTTGGCTTCCCACTGCGCCGTCGGCCGTTTGCGCACCATGTTGATGGTGGCGGAAGGATCGCCGGCGCCCGTGGTCAGGCCGGTTGCGCCGCGAACCACTTCGATGCGGTCGTAGATGATGGTGTCCGAATCGGACTTCATGTAGCTGAAGGTGTTCAGCATGCCATCGACCTGGAAGTTGTTGATCGAGTAGCCGCGGGAGTAGTAAACGACCCGGTCCGAGTCGTTGTGTTGAACCACCACGCCGGTGGTCTGGCTCATGGCTTTGGAGAGCGAGTCGAGCTTGAAATCGTCCATTTGCTGGCGAGTGACCACCGAGACCGATTGCGGTGTTTCCTTGATCGACAGGTTCAGGCGAGTGGCGGTGCTCATGGCGCCGGTGGTGTACGACTCAGTGTTTTCGGTGGTGCTGCCCAGGCCTTGGGCGGTGACGTTGGTGGCACCCAGTTCGAGGGTGCGGCCGGGCGCTTGGTCAGGCTCGGTTTCAGCCAGCACATCCAGGCTCAGGGCGGCACTGCACAGGCCCAGGGTAAAAGTCATGGAACGGGTGATAGGCGCGAACATCGCAGCCGACTCCTTGTCGTCGAGGGAAAAAATTCCGTTTGCTCAAAGACGAAGGAGGGCGGGGGGATTTAGTGATAAACGAGAATTGTTGCTATTTCAGGATGTTTCGAGGGCTCTGTAGGAGCGAGCCTGCTCGCGATGGACGTCAACGATAACGCGTATCCACTGGATAAACGCATCGCCCTAAGGCTCATCGTCGGAACGCCGCCCGGAGCAAGCTCGCTCCTACAAGTTCAGGTGCAACGGATTACTTCTGAACGACTTCCGCTGCCACCTTGGGTTTCATCAGGCTGAAGTCGATCAAGGCCTTTTGTTCGCGCTCGTACGGGTTGCCGATCATCAATGGGCGCGCCTTGAAGCTGTCGCTGACCAGGCTCTTGCTGCGGTCCAGTTCATCGAAACTCAGGCCGGCGAGGTCGGCCCAGGTATGGATCAGGTGCGAACTGCTGTACGGCCGCGACAAATCACCGGCGAAACTCCAGTCATGGGTTTCACGCCATTTCGGCGAAGCCCAGGCCATGAAGGGAATGGTGTACATCGGCGCCGTCGGTTTGCTCTCGTTGCGGCCCAGGGTGCTATGGCCAGGGGAGTCGAACACGTCTTCGCCGTGGTCGGAGAGGTACAGCAGGAAGCCGTTCGGATCAGTCTTGGCGTAGTCCTTGATCAGGCTCGACACCACGAAGTCGTTGTACAGCACCGCGTTGTCGTAGCTGTTGTACGTCGGCACCTGATCGTCGCGCACGCCGTCCGGAACACCTTTGCGATCCTTGAACTTATCGAAGGTCGACGGGTAACGGTATTGGTAGCTCATGTGCGTACCGAGCAAATGCACCACGATCAGCTTGCGCGGCGCGGCGTCGGTCAAGGCCTTGTTGAACGGCTCGATCACATCGCCATCGTACTGGGCGGCGTTCTGGTTGCGGTTGTTGTTCAGGTACACCTGCTCGTCGGCCTGCTCGGAGAAGGTTGTCAGCATGGTGTTGCGCTTGGTCATGGTCTGCTGGTTGGTGATCCAGAAGGTCTTGTAACCCGCCTGTTTCATCATGCTGACCAGCGACGGGGTCGACAGGTACAGGTCCGGGCTTTCTTCATCGGCAAAGGTCAGCACCTGCTGCAACGCCTCGATGGTGTACGGGCGCGGGGTGATGACGTTATCGAAGACCGCCAGTTGATCCTTGAGTTTGTCCAGTCCCGGGGTGGTTTCCCGAGGGTAGCCGTACAGGCTCATGCGCTGACGGTTGGTGGACTCGCCGATCACCAGCACCAGCGTCGACGGCTGATTGGCCATCGTGTCTTTCAGGTTGTGCAGCGGTGGAATCTTGCTGGCGCTGTTGAGCATGTCTTGCATGCCGGCCAGGGTGTCGAGGTAACGGTGGTAAGCCACCGCCATCTGCCAAGGCACCGCGGGCTCGATGCGCGTTTCGAACTTCTCGAAACCGGCGGCCAGGCTGCCGGTGCGCAAGGTTTGCTTGACCATCGGATAACCGATAACGGCCACCAGAATCGCGGTGGCGGCGACCAGCGCCTGACCGCGGGGCAGGTACACCGGGCGCAAGCGGGTCCACAGGAAATAGGCAAACAGCGTGTGAGCGAGGAACGCCGCCACCATCCACCAGGCGAAGTACTGCGTCATGTACTCGCCGGCTTCCGACACGTTCGATTCGAACATGATGAAGATGACGCTTTGGGAAAATTCCTGCTGATAGATGAAGAAGTAACCCAGGCTGGCCATCGAGCAAGCCCACAGCACCACGCCGATCAGCGCGGCCATTACCCGTGTTTGCTTAGGGAACAGCAACATCGGCGCCAGCCAGATGGCACTCATCACAAAGGCTTGGCGGAACCCGGTAAAACCGGAGGTGCCCGTCAGTTGGATCAGCAGTTGGGTGATGCCGGAAAAATACCAGAAGAACAGGAACAACCAGAGAAAACCTGTCCAATCAAAACCTTTCGCAGACTTACTGCTGCGTTTAAACAAAGCCATTCAGCACTCCAGCCAGAATTCACTTGCATCGCCGGGTCGCCGACGAATGGGTGGCGCACGGATACCGAGCGGCCACAATGAGCCGGAGTATCAACAAATGGATGTGAAAACTTCGTGAGCTGCCTGGATCAGGCACGGCGTGACAGGTCGGAAACAGCAGGAGGCTGCTTCCGAATTGCAGGAGGGGTCAGGCGTGTGGAGCGCGGTGGGCGACAGGTAAAGACTGGGCCTGATGGCCTTGTGTGAGCATGCGCAATTGCGCCAGCTCCCGCTTCAATTGCTCGCGCTCGTCTTTCAACTGGCGCAATTCATCTCGACGAATCGTAACGTAGAGGGTTTGTGCAGGTTCTGCTTTGTATACTGTGCCCATTGCTCACCTCGCAAATGGCTTGCCTCAACTGTAAATCGGCCCCGAAATCGGATGCTGACTTACTATCGGCCCTGATATTGATTTCTTTTGCCCCTGAAGGGAACTTTTTTATTTTTCATGGTCGTTGTGTCTTCGGCGCGATTACCGACGTTATCAATCAGGATCGGGCACAATGCCCGGAAACTATGTGCCAGCGCTCTGGACTAACCCTCATTAGTCGCGTTGGGCTATAACCTTTGACACACTTTATTTGTAGTAGGGAGCATCAGCACATGCAACTCGGGATTATTGGACTGGGCCGCATGGGCGGCAATATTGCGCGGCGCCTGATGCTCAACGGGCACACCACCGTTGTTTACGACCGCAATACCGCCTTCGTCGACACCTTGAGCGAAGAGGGCGCCACCGGCGCTGCCGACCTGCCAGCACTGGTCGCCGGCCTGGCCAAGCCGCGCGCGGTGTGGGTCATGCTGCCGGCCGGCGCGCCCACCGAAGACACCATTGACACCCTGAGCTCTTTGCTCGAAGCCGGCGATACCATCATCGACGGCGGCAACACCTTCTATAAGGACGACATCCGCCGGGCGAAAACCTTGTCGGAAAAAGGCCTGCACTACATCGACGTCGGCACCTCCGGCGGCGTCTGGGGCCTGGAGCGTGGTTATTGCATGATGATCGGCGGTGAAGCCGATGTGGTGAAGCGCCTCGACCCGTTGTTCGACAGCCTCGCACCGGGCCTGGGCGACATCCCGCGCACCAAGGACCGCAAGTCGGACGATGACCGTGCCGAGCGCGGTTACATCCACGCCGGCCCCGCAGGCTCTGGCCATTTCGTCAAGATGATCCACAACGGCATCGAGTACGGAATGATGCAGGCCTTCGCCGAAGGCTTCGACATCCTCAAGACCAAGGCCAGCACCCAGCTGCCGGAAGATCAGCGTTTCGACCTGAATGTCGGCGACATCGCCGAAGTCTGGCGTCGTGGCAGCGTGGTATCGTCCTGGCTGCTCGACCTGACGGCCGATGCACTGGCCGCCGATCCGAAGCTCGACGGTTATTCCGGCTCGGTGGCTGACAGCGGTGAAGGTCGCTGGACCATCGAAGCGGCCATGGAACAGTCGGTTCCTGTACCGGTGCTGTCGAACTCGCTGTTTTCACGCTACCGTTCGCGCGGGCAAGGTACCTTTGGCGACAAGATTCTTTCGGCCCAGCGCTTCGGCTTCGGTGGCCACGTGGAGACCTCGAAAAAATGACGCGTCTGATCCGCAATAAATCCAAGGCCGAACCTGCACCACCGACCACGCTGTTTCTGTTCGGTGCCCATGGCGATCTGGTCAAGCGTCTGCTGATGCCGGCGCTGTACAACCTGAGTCGCGACGGTTTGCTCGGGGATGGACTGCGGATCATCGGCGTTGACCACAACGCCATCAGCGATGACGCCTTCGCGAAAAAACTCGAAGACTTCATTCGCACTGAAGTGGCCACCAAGGTCGGCAAGGGCGATCAAGCCCTTGACCCGGACTTGTGGGCCCAGTTGGCCAAAGGCATCAGCTACGTCCAGGGCGACTTCCTGGACGACAGCACCTATCAAGCCCTGGCGGCAAAAATCGCCGCCAGCGGCACCGGCAACGCGGTGTTCTACCTCGCCACCGCGCCGCGCTTTTTCAGTGAAGTGGTGCGCCGTCTCGGCGCCGCCGGTTTGCTGCAGGAAACACCCGAAGCGTTCAGAAGGGTGGTGATCGAAAAACCCTTCGGTTCCGATCTGCACACCGCCGAAGCCTTGAACGCTTGCTTGCTCAAGGTGATGACGGAAAACCAGATCTACCGGATCGACCACTATCTGGGCAAGGAGACGGTGCAGAACATTCTGATCAGCCGGTTCTCCAACAGCCTGTTCGAAGCGTTCTGGAACAATCACTACATCGACCACGTACAGATCACCGCCGCCGAAACCGTCGGCGTGGAAACCCGTGGCAGTTTTTATGAACACACCGGCGCCCTGCGGGACATGGTGCCCAATCACTTGTTCCAGTTGTTGGCAATGGTGGCCATGGAGCCACCGGCCGCGTTTGGCGCCGATGCGGTCCGTGGCGAGAAAGCCAAGGTGGTCGGCGCAATTCGCCCCTGGTCGGTCGAGGAGGCGCGGGCCAACTCGGTACGCGGCCAATACGCCGCCGGCGAGGTCGATGGCAAGTCGTTGCCAGGCTATCGCCAGGAAAACAACGTGGCGCCCGACAGCACCACCGAAACCTACGTCGCGCTCAAAGTCATGATCGACAACTGGCGTTGGGTTGGCGTGCCGTTCTACTTGCGCACCGGCAAACGCATGAGCGTGCGTGACACCGAGATCGTCATCTGCTTCAAACCAGCGCCCTATGCGCAGTTCCGCGATACCGAAGTCGATGAGTTGCAGCCGACTTACCTGCGGATCCAGATTCAACCCAACGAAGGCATGTGGTTCGATCTGCTGGCTAAACGGCCAGGCCCGGCGTTGAAAATGGCCAATATCGAGCTGGGTTTTGCCTATAAGGACTTCTTTGAAATGCAGCCGTCCACCGGCTACGAAACCTTGATCTACGATTGCCTGACCGGCGATCAGACGCTGTTCCAGCGCGCCGACAACATCGAAAACGGCTGGCGCGCCGTGCAGCCATTCCTCGATGCCTGGCAGCAGGATTCGAGTGTGCAGAGTTATCCGGCTGGCGAGGATGGGCCTCAGTCTGCCGAAGAATTGCTGACCCGCGACGGTCGCGTCTGGCACAGCCTCGGATGAGTGATGTAACGCAGCACCCCGTGCGGTTTTTGCTCAGCGACATGGACGGCACGTTGTTGCTGCCCGATCACAGCCTCAGTCAGCGCACCATCGATGCGGTGCGTTCATTGCGCGAGGCCGGCGTGTTGTTCAGCCTGGCCACCGGGCGTCCGCCCAAAGCCATGTTGCAACAGATTGAAGCCTTGGGCGTCGATCTGCCGACAGCGGCCTTCAATGGCGGCACGATCGTCAACCCGGACGGCAGTTTGCTGGTGGCGCATTACTTGCCGGCGACGGCCGCGCTGACCGCATTGACGCTGTTTGCCGATCAGCCGGACCTCGAGGTCTGGGTGTTCAGCGGCGGCGATTGGTTATTGAAAGACCCGGACGGGCCGATGGTGCCGCGCGAGCAGCATGGCCTGGGCTATCCGCCAGTGGTGGTGGAGAGTTTCGAACCGTATCTTGAGCGCGTCGACAAGATCGTCGCCACCAGCAACAACGCGGCATTGCTGATTGAACTGGAGGCGCAGTTGCTGCCCAAGGTCGAGGGCCAGGCGCAGGTCTCGCGTTCGCAGCCGATCTACCTGGACGTGACCGCCATGCAAGCCAACAAGGGCGACGCGCTGGCGACACTGGCCGAGTTTCTCGGTGTGCCATTGGCACACACCGCCGCCCTGGGCGACGGCGGCAACGACCCGGCGATGTTTCATCGTGCCGGATTGTCGATCGCCATGGGCCAGGCGGAAGACGCGGTAAAACGTCAAGCGGACGTGGTCACCGGCGCCAACACCGAAGACGGCGCCGCCCAGGCAATCGAACGCTACATCCTCCCTCGCTGACACCACCAAACCCTGTGGGAGCGAGCCTGCTCGCGAAGGCGGAGTGTCATTCAACATCAATGTTGACTGACATGGCCTCTTCGCGAGCAGGCTCGCTCCCACATTTGGTCGGTGTTTACAGCCAGTAGCTCACGGCGTACCAGCCGAGAACACCCATCACCACCGTGTACGGCAACGCCATCCACACCATCCGCCCGTACGACAAGCGAATCAGCGGTGCAATCGCCGACGTCAGCAGGAACAGGAACGCAGCCTGGCCGTTGGGCGTCGCCACGCTTGGCAGGTTGGTGCCGGTGTTGATCGCGATGGCCAATGTCTCGAAGTGTTCACGGCTCATGTGACCGGACAGGAACGCCTGTTTCACTTCGGTGATGTAGATGGTCGCGACGAACACGTTGTCGCTGATCGCCGAGAGCAATCCATTGGCAATGAACAACATGCCCGGTTGTTGCTCCGCTGGCAGCGCCAGCACCCACTGGATCAACGGCGTGAACAGTTGCTGATCGTGAATCACCGCCACCACGGCGAAGAACACCACCAGCAGCGCAGTGAATGGCATGGCGTCCTTGAACGCGTTGCCGATGCGGTGCTCTTCAGTGATGCCGGTGAAAGCGGTGATCAGCACAATCACCATCAACCCGATCAAGCCGACTTCAGCGATGTGAAACGCCAACCCGGCAATCAGAATCAACGCCGCCACGCCCTGCACGATCAGCGCTGCGCGTTGGCGCGAGGTGCGTTCGGCGTTGTCTTCGGCGGCGTAGTTGGCCAGCACGGCGCGCACGTTGTCCGGCAGCAGCGTGCCGTAACCGAACCAACGCAACTTCTCCAGCAGGACGCAAGTCACCAGGCCCGCCACTAGCACCGGCAACGACACCGGCGCGACTTTCAGAAAGAACTCAGCGAAGTGCCAGCCCATCTCGTGGCCGATCAGCAGGTTCTGCGGCTCGCCGACCAGCGTGCAAACACCGCCCAACGCAGTGCCCACGGCGCCGTGCATCAACAGGCTGCGCAGGAAGGCGCGGAATTGTTCGAGGTCGGCATGGTGAAGGGTGGGCAGGTGCTGGTCGTCACCGAACGCGCTGTCCTGGCGCGGATCAGTGCCCGACGCAACGCGGTGATACACCGAGTAAAACCCCACGGCCGCACTGATGATCACGGCGGTCACGGTCAAGGCATCGAGAAACGCCGACAAAAATGCCGACAGAAAACAGAACATCAACGCCAGCAGCGCCTTGGAGCGCACCCCCAGCAGCAAACGCGAGAACAGAAACAGCAACAGGTCCTTCATGAAGTAAATGCCGGCCACCATGAACATCAGCAGCAGGATCACCGGGAAGTTGTGCACCAGCTCATCATAAAGCGCTTGGGGCGTGGTCATCTTCAGTAGCAGCGCTTCGACCAGCAACAGGCCGCCGGGCATCAATGGATAACACTTGAGCGCCATGGCCAGGGTGAAAATGAACTCAAGCACCAACAGCCAACCGGCCGCCACCGGGCCGACCGTCCATAAAACCAGCGCGTTAAGTATCAGGAAACCGACGATACTCGCCTTGTACCAGCGAGGTGAATGCCCGAGAAAGTTGTGTGCGAACGCCTGGGCCATAGAACCGGACATCGGCTACTCCTTGTATTAAGAAGCGCGCAACTTGCCGCAAGCGGAAAGGAAGATCAAGCGTAGGAAAAAAACATCGTTTCAGGTGAGGTAACGCGCCACGACTGCCCGGTAGTTTCCATCCAGCGAATAACCTCCCACGACAATCCCGCCATCGGCTTGCACGGCCAGTGAAGTGGCGATATCCAGGCTGCGACCCAGGCGGGTACGCACCCAACCGTTGCCCTCACCGAAGCGGCTGTCGAGCTGTCCGTCGGGCAAGTGCCGGGCCACAATGAAGTCGGCTTCGACGCCGCCGATCATTGCCCCAACCGTTAACACACTGCCATCCGCCAGTGCCTGGGCGGCGCTCCACTGGCAGTTGCTGTGACCGATTTTCAGCAGCTGCGGATGACCGCCGTTGCAATGACTGTCCGGGCGGCCGTTAGGGTGGACTTTCAACGCCATGCATTGCATCGGCTCGCGACTGCTGCCAAAGCATTGCAAGTCGCCATTTTCATGCTGCACGATCTGACGCACCTGTGCGCCGTGCCCCTGCGCCTTGAAGGTCATGAAACCATCCACGGCGAAACTCTCGTCCAGACTGCCATCGGTGTGATAACGGGCCAGCAAGCCCTCTTCGGGAAAGTTGATCGAGCCGCCCACCAGGATCCGGCCGTCCCGCTGCACCGCCAGGCTGCTGATCCAGGTGTTCATCAGCAAGTGCCTGATGATCACGAAACCACGACCGTTGAAAGACGTGTCCAGCGAGCCATCGACGTTGAGCCGTATCAGCACGCCAACATGATCGGCCCGTTCGAAATGATGATTGGCCAGCAACAGGATTTGACCGTCTTCCTGAACGCACACCCCACAGATTTCGGCGCCCGGGACACCGTGTGGCAGCGCGGCATCACGCACACCCAGGGACAGACCGCCCGGTAAGCGCACAATGCAGCGTCCATTGGCGCCAAACCCATGAGCCGGGCGGCCTTGAGGATCAAACAGGGCCAGGGCGGGCAGTGTCTGCTGCGCATTTTCGTAGTGCAGGCCAGCCACCAGAATGTGCCCGTCGGGCAGTACATGGACGTTGCCGGCCATGGCCTCGAAGCACGGTTCAAACTGGCCGATGACGCTGCCTTGTCTGCCGAATGCCAGGTCTGCCGAACCGTCTTCCAGCAAGCGAGCCAAGCCAAAGCGGCTGCCGCCCGGCACGCCGACTTTCGCTGCCACCAACAGCCTGCCGTGCGCATCAACGGCGATGCCATTGGCCATGCTTGACGTGGTGCCGGCGAAATACACTTGCGTTTTGCCTTGGGCGGCAAAGGTTGTATCGAGGTTTGCACCGTCGTTCAGGGTGGCAGGTACGGCAAACGCCGTCTGGAGTGACATGCACGCATCTCCTTGCGAGTCGTCCTGATCCAGGAGTTGGGGGCGGCGACTGCCTTAAGAAAAGCATTCAAACCCTGAATGAGCAGGCGCACAACTGTCGAAACCAACAGGCGGAGAGTCGCTTTGTGCCAGAAGAGTGTCTTTTCGAACCAATGGCTAGCCAGCCAAGTAATTGCGGCAACTTCGATTAAACAAACATCATCAGTGCAGAGGGCGAAAGCCAGCTAACTAACGCACGGGGGAGGAGGGTGCGGATTACCGCGAAGTAATCCGCAAAAGGCTTAGTGTGGCATCAACCACGACTGGAGTTGGTAGCCTTCCTGGCTCAATTCGGCTCGCGCTTGTTCCAGCACGTGTTCGAGTTGTGCGGGATCGGAATACGCACTGCTTGGGATTTGTGCGCGGCCGATGCGGGTGTTGGTGCGATCGATCACGGACAGGCAGAGCTCGCCATTTCCGTCTTGTGGAGCCCAGGCCACGCATTGGAACGGTTGGAATGCGCGGTTGGCAATCAAAAGAGCTTCGTTGATACGGAGCGGGGCGTTCATGGGATTTTCTCTCTCTATGCCCAATCAAGTGATGTGCCGTCGGTTGGGCTTACCGTTCGGCTGCTTACTTGTACTGATGCCCGCAACCGGGGAACGGGTCACATACAATTAAAAGAATTTTCAACTTTCTTTCAACGGTTAAAGGTTCAGACGGTTGTTGAAAGCTGAATGAAAGGGTGGAGTCGTTAGGTAACTAACAAAGTGGGTTCTTATAACTAATTAAGCAGCAGGTCTATAGTCAAACGATACAAGGGCGTGTCAAATTCTTGCTAATGTTACAGCCAGGTCCGCCAAATGACTGTTTTTAATAATATTTCCTAAAATTTGGCGCCAAGGAACAGTCATGATCGAAGCGCCTGCCTTACGACGTCTGTTAGTAGTGGACCCTTGCGACGACTGTCATCGTCTTTTGCCGGGTTTACGCTCTGTGGGTTGGGATGTTGACAGCTGCACGCTGGAAAACGCCGGTGACAAAACCTGCGACGTTGGCCTGCTGCGATTGCAACCTTTTCACCTGGAGCGCCCCGAGGCCGTCAAAGAGCTGATCAGTCGCAGCGGCACCGAGTGGATCGCTGTACTCAACCAGGAAGTCCTGCGGCTGCAAAATGTCGGGGACTTTGTCTGTGAATGGTTCTTCGATTTCCATACCCTGCCGTTCGATGTCTCCAGGGTTCAAGTGACGTTAGGCCGGGCCTTCGGCATGGCCCGTTTGCGCGGGCAGGGCACGGTTCACATTGATCAGCCTGAGCACGAACTGCTCGGCGACAGCAAACCTATTCGTGAATTGCGCAAGTTGCTGAGCAAACTGGCGCCCACCGAATCACCCGTATTGATCCGGGGCGAAAGCGGGACGGGTAAAGAACTGGTCGCCCGCACCCTGCATCGACAATCCCAGCGTCACAGCAAACCCTTTGTCGCGATCAACTGCGGCGCGATACCCGAACACCTGATCCAGTCCGAACTGTTTGGCCACGAGAAGGGCGCGTTTACCGGCGCCCATCAACGCAAGGTCGGACGGATCGAGGCCGCCAACGGCGGGACCCTGTTTCTCGATGAAATCGGTGATCTGCCCCTGGAGCTGCAAGCCAATCTGCTGCGCTTCCTGCAAGAAAAACACATCGAACGCGTGGGCGGCAGTCAGCCGATTCCGGTGGATGTGCGGGTATTGGCGGCGACGCACGTCGACCTTGAGGCCGCCATCGAGAAGAAACGCTTTCGCGAAGATTTGTACTATCGCCTGAACGTGCTGCAAGTCGCCACCGCACCGTTGCGTGAGCGACACGGTGATTTGTCGATGCTGGCCAACCACTTCTCCCATTTCTACAGCCATGAAACCGGTCGCCGCCCTCGCAGTTTCAGTGAAGACGCGCTCATTGCCATGGGCAAGCATGACTGGCCGGGCAATGTCCGCGAGTTGGCCAACCGGGTGCGCCGCGGGCTGGTGTTGGCCGAAGGCCGGCAGATCGAGGCGCGAGACCTGGGGTTGATGAGTCAACAGGCCTTCGCCACGCCCATGGGCACGCTGGAGGACTACAAGATTCGCGCCGAGCGCCAGGCCTTGTGCGATGTGCTCAACCGCCATAGCGATAATCTGAGCATCGCTGCCAAGGTGCTGGGGATTTCCAGGCCGACCTTCTACCGGTTGTTGCACAAGCATCAGATTCGTTGAACTGCACGTAAAAGCTCAACAAAAAACCCGCCTTAAAGCGGGTTTTTTGTTGAGGCCGGATTAGAAGTAGTACGGGAATTTCAGGCTGAAGGAAAAGTCCGGCGAGTCATCCGTCAGGCCAATGGACAGGTTGGGAACGATCGTCAGGTTATCGGTGGCTGCCAGGGTCATGCCGATGTTGAAGTTAGCCGAGTTGTAATCGCTGTTGGAAATCGATTGCCAATCGCCGCCGTCCGGTTTGATCTTGCTCTTGCCAGCGAACTGATCGGTGAACGAGAACGACATACTCATCTTCTCGTTCAAGGCAAACGCAATGCCCGCGCCGATTTGCCAGGAGTCGCCCAGTTTCACGTCGCCCTTGACCTTGGAGTCAACCTGCGGGCTGATGTCGCTGAAAGAGTCTTGCATGTTGTAGGTGTACGACAGGCTGCCGAACAGCACGGCCGGGTCGAAGGTCTTGACCAGCGAGATACCCGGGGTGATCGACCAGATACCGTTGCCGGTAGGCAAGCTCTCCGGTACCGCGAGGTTATCGTTGCTCGGATCCTCGACCAGCTTGATGCCGTAAGGATCTTTACCGGTTGGCGCCTTGACGCGCAGTGTAGCGACCGCGTCGGGCAGGTTGGCCGACTCATCCAGAAACTTGTAAGCCACGCCAACGTTGACGTCGCCGATGGTCGGGTCGCGCGTAACGGTTGCGTCCGACGTCACCGGGCCTGCGCCACCCGCGCCACCGGAGGAATACGTGGATTCGCGATAAACAACGGGGACGTTAATGTCGAACTGCCAGCGCTGTGCCACGTTGTAGCGGGCGGTCAGGTCCAGGGTCCAGTTGTCGGCCTTGATGCGGTCGAGGTTGATGTTGCCGAGAAAAATCGAGTCCAGAGCCAGGAAGCCGTTGAGCGTCAATGCACGGGTATCGTAGTGCGTGTAGGTCAGGCCGGTTTCGACGCTGAACTTGCCGCCGCCGAAGAAGCCGCTGGCTTCGTCATACAGGTTGGACACGCTTTGCGCGGGTTCGGAATCATCTTTGAGCGATTGGCCGTATGAACTCCCGGTGGTTCCTGGCGCACCGGCGGCCACCGCCTGACCGCCCCTGGCCGGTTCGGCGGGGGATTTGGTCAGGCGTTTGGGAGCAGGTGTTGCAGGTGCTTCTTCGACTTGGCGAACGCGTTGCTCAAGTACCATCAGCGCGTTCTGTTGTGCTTCGTAACGCTGTTTCAACTCCATGAGTTCTTGTTTTAGTAATTCGACCTGGGGGTCCGGTGCTGCGTATAGCGCTGTGGCCGGCGCCAGGCTACTCAAACATACGATAGCGTTGAACGTTAAAGATCGGTGCATGGGTTAGCCGTCCCTTCTGACTACATCTGAATGAGACTGAGCGTAGATCAGAATCCGATAGTGCGTAGGCCCCTCAGCTGGTCTAGATTGCCGTTCAGCGATCCAGCTGTCGGTGCATTGTCACGCAGCACGACATTGAGGGACGTGAGGTTTCTGACCTGGTTGCTACCGCCGAGCAACGTTGTGTTCTGCATCAGCCCGCCTTGGGCCAGGCGTTGTACGGTGCTGCCTTGGTTGTTGTTGGCAACGATGTTGAGTTGCATGCCCGAACCCGTCGAGGACACGCTCAGCGAGCCCGCGCCATTCGAGCCGACCATTGTCCCGCCTGCGGCCAGTGCCTGGCCCTGCTGTTGCGTTGTTGGCGCCTGGTTAGCCTTTGAGACATTGATATCAACGTTGTTGTAGGCCGTGTTGTTGTCGCCGGCAGCACGCACGACCTGAGTGACGCCTTCGGTGCTGTTGAGGCCGCTGCCGCCCGTGACGGTGCCGGTACCGGTGCCTTGCGAACGCGCTGGGTCGCCTTTTTCGTCGATCATTGACACATAGAACTGTGGCTGGCTGGTCGATTGTTGAATTTGCATCGAGGACGTTGCCCCAATCACGTCACCTTTGGCATTTTGCCAGGTGCTGGTCATGACCACACCGAAACTGATGATCCGGCCCGGCATGACAAAGCGGCCTCGCAGGTTCGCCAATTCCTGATCCTTGAGCTCAATGGGTTTGAAGGTCTGTGCCTGGGTCGGCAGGCTGGCGGTCAGGCAAACCACGGCCAGCCAGAGTGAAGTCTTCATTGGATGCTCCCGGAGCGTCGTGCTCCCTTATTATTAGAAGAAGTCGCTTTTGATGAATCCGAAATCCATCAATTCTGCGTCTTGCACCGGGTTGAAGGTGTTGAGGCGGTTCTTGGCGGTCAATGGCATGGGTGGGTCGAGCAACGCGTTGGTTTTGTCGTAACCCTGGCCGATGACGGCGAAGATGATGCCGTTCCAGCCTTTGACAAAGTCGTCGACTTTGTAGCGTTTATGACCGAGCACCGGATCTCCGATATAGACCCAGCCGTCTTGGACCTTCTGCATCACCACAAAATGTTTGTAGCCACGGATATCCAAGAGAACAACAACCGGAATGCGGATTTCGTTCAGCGTTTCCGTCGCTACCCGGTAGCCACGGGCCCGCATGCCGATACTTTCCACGTAACGCTTCATGTCGAGCATGGAGAAGCCCTGGACGCGGACAAGGTCTTGATCGGAGTGAGCCAGCATGCCTTCGATGATTTGTTCTTCGTTCACGTCCAGCCAATAGGCTTGGCGCAAGATGGTCGCCAGCGCCGCGGCGCCGCAACTGAAGTCGGTTTTCTGTTGTACCAGGTCGGCAAACTTGCGCTCACGTATGCTCTGGATCGGCTTATAGATCACCGCGCCGCCCGGCAGGACGGAAAGCGGCAGTTGTGCAGCCTCGATCACGCTGGCCACGCAAAGCAAAAATGCCAAGGCGATAATGCGCATTGTGGGATGCCTTCTGGTGGGGTTGAAAAAGGCCCCCGTAAGGGGGCCTCCAGAGACAACTATTAGAACGAGTTGTTGGAAATGGCCAGCGAGTTGCTTTGTTGGTTGCCCACACCAGCAGCCACGTTGACGCCCAGGTTGCCACTGCCGCCATTCACCGAACCGCTCAGGGTTGCAGTGTTGGTCACAGGGTTTGCCCAGCCAGTTGGAGTCAGCACTTGATAAGAGTAGGTGTTGCTCAAATCATAAGAGCTGCTTTCGCTGTAGCTTTTCGCTTTGTCGTATGCGGACTCGGACGATTTGCTACCCGATTTTTCGTACGAGGAGTCAGACGACTTCGTGTACGACTTGTCGTACGATTTTTCGAACGACGAATCGCGTGATTTATCGTACGAAGAGTCGCGCGATTTGTCGTACGAGGAGTCGTGCGATCTGTCGTACGATTTGTCTATCGAAGCATCAAGCGTTGCGTCGAGCGAGGCGTTAAGCGATGCCTCGGAAGACCTGCTGCGAGTGCGATCGCCCCAGCCGTTGTTGACGGTAGTGGAGCTCGAAGCCGCGGCAGCTGCGTCCAGCGTAGCGTTCAAGGAAGCACTCAAAGAAGCGCTCGAAGAACCGCTAGCACTGCTGCTGTTGGAACCGCTGGCATTGCTGCTGCTGGAACCGCTGGCATTGCTGGCGCTCGAACCGCTTATATCAACGCTTTTTGAACCGCTGGCGTCATAGCTCTTGGAACCGGCCTTGTTCCAGCTTGAAGAAGCGCTTTGACTGCCGCTTGCCTCAAACGATTTATCTTTCGAGAAACTACCGCTGGCCGAATTGGTAACGGTGATGGTATCCACACGATACGTCCGATCGGCGTTGTTATTCACAATCAGGCCAGGACCTTGTTGATCGGCGGAAGCGGTGGCCGTTGCGTTACCCAGTGGAGCATTGGTATTGGCAATCGCCATGGTGTTTTTCTGCTGGTTCAGATCGCCGCCAGCAATGTTGATCCCCATGTTGCCGCTGCCGCTGTTGCCCGATCCGCTCATGGCGGCAGAAGCAGTGCTGCCATAGTTGTCGACGCGGTTATTGTTGCTGTATTGACGCACGCTGGCGGTAGCGGAAGCAGTACCGAACACGAAGCTGTTGTCGAGACTGGAGTCTGACGCAGCGTTTGCGATGGCGGCCGCGTTGTCTTGTTGGTTGCCACTGCCTGCCGCCACGTTGACGCCGACGTTACCGCTGGTGCCGGTGGCAGAGCTGGTCATCTCGGCATCGTTGACAGTCCCTTCATTGCGGATGCGGTTGCCGGTACTGCTTTGGTTATCCCAGGCATTGGCAGTTGCATAAACCGGGATCTTGGTTGGAGGAGGGGTGTGATGACCGTTGTTATTATGGCCATTGTGGTGGCCATTATGGTGGTCGTCACGCTGCCCAGCTTGTACAGCAACAGCCATGACCGCAGCAATTGCGAAAACCAGAGGCTTGATTGCCATCGAAGGTTTCATGGTGATTCTCCGTACTTATTTTAGGTTAAGTGTTGTTTCTACCTTTTTGGGTCAATCCGCGACCCGTACGCTCAGGGTGTTGGCCGTTCGGTTTCCCACCCCGGCGCTCTGATTCAACTGAATCACCCCACGGCTACCGGTGAAGGCCTGGTCGCTGGTAGCGACCTGGCGATAGCCTGGTGCAGAAGCAGTTGGATCGGAGTTGGTGACCAGCGCCACGTTCTGTTGCCTGAGGACGCTGTCGTCGATACTTTGCGGCTGAGCACTGATGCTTATCCGCAGGGCATTGGCTTGCTGGTTGCTGGCGCCCGCGCTCTGGTTGACACCCAGTACGCCGTTGCCGTGACTGAAGGAACTACCCTGGATGCTGGAGGTGGCATCGATCGTGGGGTCGACGTGGCTGCGCAACCGTTGGCGAATCTGCGTGGTCGCGCTGGCGTTATGACCAACGGCGATGGCCCGGGCGTTAGCCTGTTGCTGCAGATCGCCGGCAGCCTGGTTAACCGCGAGGTTGCCTTGGTACTGCATGCCCGAACCGTCGATGTCGGCGTTGTTGATGACGGGAGGTTGGGCAAAGGTCGAAGCACTGCAAAACATGGCGATAATCAGCAGCGTACGATTCATCTTAACGGTCTCCCGTTATGATTTTCAGAGCACCCAGGCCTTGCTGGATGTTTGAATTGACCATGTTGGCAATACCATTGCCCGAATTTCCCGAACGTCCGGCAGGGAGGTTGGAAAGCTGGGTCTGGTTGCTGATATTGCCGCCCAGGTTGTTGGTGTTTTGAGTGATCAGGCGGGAGATGCTTGCACCACTGGCGACATTGGCAAAGTCGCCGTCGCTCAACTCGTTCGTTTGACTGAGGATCTGTTTGGACGGGTTGGCATTGACGGTCGTGGGGTTTGGATCGGGAATCACGGGTGGAATCGTTGCGTTGCGCGTTTGGACATCGCGTTTGATCGTAATAATGCCGTTGTCGGCCTGTACTGGCAGGCAGACAACTGAGCCCAGCGCGCATCCAATTAAAAGAAGGCTATAGAGGCGGTTATCAAATTTCCCCACGGCGGCAATTCCTTCTGTAAGTGGAACGCTGGGCCCTTATCAGCGTTGTGAGGGAGAGAGCAGAAGGTGTGCCGGTTTTGGTTTTCCGTTTAAAACCAATTAGTTGGATTTATTAATCGCATGGGTCAAAAAAAATTTGTAACGCCGCTGAGACAGATCCACGCAAAAGCGCCGTCCATGCTGGCGGCAGTGCTCGCTAAAGGGCTCTGAAGGCAGGGTGTATCAGTGGCGTAACATTTTCTTGCGGGCGAGCTTGAGCCGCTTTAGATCGCGGGTTTTCGCACAGAAGAGTGTTTCAGAAATGGACATTTGTGGCGGGGCCGGGATGCCCTGTCAGGCCTTGACCAAACGCGTCACGGCCTCGAATGCCGCGTCCTTGCGCTGTTTCCAGTCTCCTTGCAGCACCTGAAAAGGCTGGCGGTGCCGCTCAAGCCATTGGCGACTGGCCTGGAAAAACGCCTGGCGTTCTGTCAGTTGCGGCTGGCAACGCTGCCCGTCGTCATGCCAGGTCACGGTGTCTGGGCTCAGCAGCAGATGCAGGTCGTAGTGCCGTGCCAGCAATGCTTGCTCGATCCAGGCCGGACAAGCACTGAACAGCGTGCGGCTCCAAAGGATATTGCTCAAGAGGTGCGTATCGAGAATCAGCAGTGACGGTTGATTGGCGCGTGCTTCGTCTTCCCACGCCAGCTGGCCCTGTGCGATGGCAGTGATGTCGTCGTAGCAGGTTTCGCGGGCTTCAGTTTCGATGAAATGCCGAACGTATTCACCGACCAACAGGCCGCCAAATTGGGCCTGGATCTCGCTCGAAAGCCAGCTCTTGCCGCTGGATTCCGGCCCTGCCAGCACCAGCACTTTCATGTGCGCAACGCCGGATCGGTACGCCATTCTCGCCAGCCTTGCACGGCAATCAGGGTGAACAGTGCATAGAGGCCAGCGGTCAGGTACATGCCTTTGTAGATAAACAGTCCGACGAAGACCACATCCAGAGCGATCCACAACGGCCAGCATTGCACACGTTTTTGCGCCATCCAGAACTGCGCCACCAGGCTGAAGCCGGTCAGCGCCGCATCCAGCCAGGGTTGGGCGGCATCGGTCCAGTGCGCCATTGCCGCGCCGAGCAACAGGCTGCCGAGCGCGCCGATGGCGAGGCCGAACGCGACCGATTTGCCTTCAAGCAGGCTGACCCGCCGACCCTGATGCGATTCACCGGCACGGGTCCATTGCCACCAGCCATAGAGCTGAAACCCGGCGTAGATCACTTGTAGCAGCATGTCCGAGTACAGCTTCACCTCAAAAAAGATCCAGCTATAAAGCAGCACCATGACCAGGCCGATGGGCCAGCACCAAGGGTTCTGTTTGACCGTCAGCCAGACGGCAATCACGCCGAGGCTGGCGGCAAACAGTTCAAGCCCGGACATGGAGGTTCCTTGGGGGAAGCGAAGAGGGGGACGGATTGTACCGGCAGGCGCTGCCGAGTAAAACCAGCAGCGCCATCCCTCGTGGCAGCTTTACAAGGATCGCTGCTACACCCGGAATTGCTTGAGCAACCCGTTCAACTGTTCACTCAATTCCTTCAAGCGAACACTGGCCAGGCTCGACTGTTCCGCCGCCAGTGCCGTGCTATGCGACAAACCCGCCGCCTGGGTGACGTTCTGGTTGATGTCCTCGACCACGTGCGCCTGTTGCAGGGTCGCGCTGGCAATCGAGGCGTTCAGCCCGTTGAGGTTACGCAGCGCCTGGCCAATGGCGTTCAGGCTCGCACCGGCAAGACCGGCCTGCTCGATGGTCAATTGCGATGCGCGACTGCTGTCGCCGATTACCTTCACCGCCGCTTCGGAGTGGCTCTGCAGGCGTTCAATCATCGACTGAATCTCAGCCGTGGACTTCTGCGTGCGCTGGGCCAGTAGCCGCACTTCATCGGCCACCACCGCAAAGCCGCGACCCTGTTCACCGGCACGGGCGGCTTCGATAGCCGCGTTGAGTGCCAGTAGATTGGTCTGCTCGGCAATCGAACGGATCACTTCCAGAACGCTGCCGATCTGCGTGCTTTCGGCGGCCAGTGTGCGAATCACTTCAACCGCCTGATCGATGGTCGAAGACAACTTGTCGATCTGTTGCAGGCTGCCATCGATGTTGACCTGGCCTTGCTGCGCCTGAGACTCGGCATCGCGCATTTCACTGGCGGCGTGCTCGGCGTTTTTCGCCACGTCTTGCACACCGTAGGTCACCTCATTAATAGCCGTGGCCACCAGCTCCATCTGTTGCGATTGCTGTTGGCTGCGTTGCTGGGCCTGGGCGGCGTCGTTGCCCAAGTCGCTGGAAGACTGGCCCAGGGCACTGGCGGACAGCTGCAACTCACTGATCACCAGGCGCAATTTGGTGGTGAATGCGTTGAAGTGGCGTGCCAGTTGCGTGACTTCATCCTGGCCGTGGGTATCGAGGCTGCGGGTCAGGTCGCTCTCGCCGCTGGCGATGTTGGCCATGGCCGTCACGGTTTCCTGGAGCGGACGGACGATGCTGCGGGCAATCAGGATCACCAGCAGCGCCATGATCAGGGCAATCACCAGCCCGACGAAAGAAGCCTTCCAGACCTGGCCATAAAACTCGGCCTGCACGTCATCGACGTACACGCCCGAACCGATCACCCAACCCCAGGGCTCGAACAGTTTGACGTAGGAGGTTTTCTCGACCGGTGCGTTGGCACCCGGTTTCGGCCAGCGGTAGTCAACCGTGCCGGCACCCTTGGACTTGGCGATGGCGACCATTTCATTGAACAGCGCAAAACCGTCCGGGTCGCGGATCGTCGAGAGGTTCTGGCCTTCGAGTTTCGGGTTGGCCGGGTGCATCACCATCACCGGCGTCAGATCGTTGATCCAGAAGTAATCGTTCTGGTCATAACGCAGGCCGCGAACAGCCGTCAGTGCCTGTTTCTGCGCGACGTCACGGGTGAGCGTGCCGGCTGTTTCCAGGTCGTGATAATAAGTCAGGATGCCACTGGCGGTCTGTACCACGTGCTGGGTTTTCTGAACCTTGGCGGAGTAGAGGTCATCGTGTATCTGCTTGAGCATCAACACGCCTAACGTCAATAGCATCATCACGGCCACGATCAAGATCAGCCACAAACGGCGGCTGATCGACATACTGCGCAAGCTGTTCATAACGCTGTCACTCCGGATTCTTTTTCTTGTAGTAAATGATCGCCAGCATCCAATCACACTTTGCCAAACGGGCCTATGAGACCCAAGTCCAATACGCGGCAGCGTAAAACGGACTTGTCTGATAGGATTTCGGCCCCGCACGGAAAAACCTGAATCCAAGTTGATTTTTCACAGGATTTTTACGGCTGTGCGTGGATCTTGCGCTCGCGGGTTGTTAACCACGCTGTTCGCAGTCAAACGCTCTGAAAAATATTAACGGGGCATGCCGTGGCGCATCGCTTCTTGGGGGATTGATGGATCTTTGGACCGCCTTTCAGGCATTGATTCTTGGGGTTGTAGAAGGGCTGACGGAGTTTTTGCCGATCTCCAGTACCGGGCACCAGATCATCGTGGCCGACTTGCTCGACTTCGGTGGCGAGCGGGCCATGGCGTTCAACATCATTATCCAGCTCGGGGCAATCCTGGCGGTGGTGTGGGAGTTCCGGCGCAAGATCCTCGACGTGGTGATTGGCCTGCCGACACAGCCAAATGCTCGACGCTTTACCGCGAACCTGTTGATTGCGTTCTTGCCGGCCGTCGTGTTGGGAGTGATATTCGCAGACCTGATCCACCACTACCTGTTCAACCCAATCACCGTTGCCACTGCGCTAGTCGTGGGCGGTATCGTGATGTTGTGGGCTGAACAGCGCCAGCATGAAGTGCATGCCGAAACGGTTGATGAGATCACCTGGAAAGACGCATTGAAGGTCGGCTTTGCCCAGTGCCTGGCGATGATTCCGGGCACCTCGCGCTCCGGCTCGACGATCATTGGCGGTTTGCTGTTCGGCTTGTCGCGCAAGACCGCCACTGAGTTCTCGTTCTTCCTGGCGATGCCTACCATGGTCGGCGCGGCGGTGTACTCGGGCTACAAGTATCGGGACCTGTTCGTGCCGGCGGACTTCCCGGTGTTCGCCATCGGCTTCGTGACGGCGTTCATCTTCGCGATGATTGCTGTCAGAGGCTTGCTCAAGTTCATCGCCAGCCACAGCTACGCGGCGTTCGCCTGGTACCGGATCGCGTTCGGCCTGTTCATCCTCGCGACCTGGCAGTTTGGCTGGGTCGATTGGGCCGCGGCCAAGCCATGAGCGATTCAAGCGCGCGCCACAACCCCGGGCGCCCGTCCGGGGGTGAGATGCAGCATCTGCGCCTGAAACTCGTGGTGTTCGCGATCCTCTGCGCGCTGCCGCTGTTTGGTTCGATGTCGCTATGGCTGCGCGGGGTCTCGGTGATTCCCCTCGCGGCGTACGGCATCGTCAGCGTTCTGGCGTTCTTCCTGTACTGGAGCGACAAGCGCAAGGCGCGCGCCGACACCTGGCGCACCCCGGAGAACGTGTTGCACGCGCTGGAACTGGGCGGTGGCTGGCCGGGTGCCTTGATTGCGCAGCAGGTGTTTCGGCACAAGACGCGCAAGCTCTCGTTTCAGGTGGTGTGCTGGGCCATCGTGCTGTTGCATCAAGTGTTCTGGATCGACCAGTTGTTCCTCGGCGCCCATCTGCTCGCGCTGTTCTGAATCAGCGGGTTCTACAGCAGCAAGCCGACCTGAGTACGCTTGGGCAGTTTGCTCACCACCAGTTGATGGGAACGTTGCAACAACCCTTGTAGCTCTTCGGCACCCAGCGGGTAGGGCGTTTCCATGATGATCCACTGGGCCCGTGCCAGATAAGGCGCCGGGTGAATGCCCGGACGGTCGCAATGGCCGAGAAACAAATCCTTGTCGACCTTGAACGCCAGGGACGCGCCACGCAGGTTCTGCAAGGCGAACATCTTGTTCCCGGCAATCGAAAATACCCGCACGCCACCCCACTTGTAGTCTTCCCGCGCACCGGGCAGTGCGAGGCAGAATTGCGCGACGTCCTCTTCGCTCATGCGTCCAGCCTTCATATCAGTCGGTCCCCACAGGCATTGAAAGATTCGATCAAATGGTCGATCCAGGCATGCACGGCGGGCATCACCCCGCGACGATGAGGGTAGACCGCTTGCAGCCAGCCGCCAGGCAATGACGCGTCGGGCAGCAATCGCATCACTGCTCAATATGAACAATTTGATCCGCCTGCCTCAAGCTGTTGTCCTCTATGCATTCTTGTACGAGAGGCGTGAGCAATTGATCTGATGGGGAACGGCGGATCTGAAAGTGTTCAGAGATTGAAGGCTACCCGTAGAATGCCCTCAAGATCTTTCGGCCTGCGTCCCAACAGTTTTTCAAGCGTAGGACTGCTCTGATCGAAAGCGCCTTTATCGATAGCATTACCCCAACCGCTGAGGAAGTTCGCGAGCGATGTTGGCCAGCCTTCAGCCTCCCGAGCGGCGATGAATGCTTGAACGGACATTGGCTGGTAATGAACCGGCTTGCCCGTCAGTCGAGCCAAGCCGTCAGCGATGTCCTGGAATGACCACGTTTCTCCCGAGTTCAGCAGGCAAGTACGATTTTCATACCCTGTTTGGGTTAACAGTGCGGCACCGGCCTCTGCCAGCTCGGCATACGTGGCGAAGCTGGCTCGACCTCGACCTGTTGGGGCGCTGAAGCCTTCTTTTGCTGCATCGGCGCCGATGAGGAAGGGCAAATCGTCGGCGTATAGCGGATGTTGAATAATCGTGTACGTGAGGCCCGATTTTTCAAGCAGTCGCTCGGTCGCTATATCGCTCTCCGTCACTCCTTCAATAGGTGCCAGCTCATCGTTGATCCGTTGAATACTGGTGTAAACCACATGGCGTACACCCGCCCGGCCGGCGGCAACGATCACGTTTTTATGCTGGGCAAGACGATCACTGAACGCTACGGCTGACACCAGGTAGATTTTTTCTACGCCTTCGAATGCCGCCACCAACGAATCGTAATCGGTGTAATCCCCGTAGCGCACTTCTATACCTAGTGCAGCCAGAGGCTCAGCCTTTTCAATATCACGTGCCATTGCCACAACAGTCGATGCCGGGATTTTTTTTACCAGTGAACGCAAGACAGCATTGCCCAATCGGCCTGTCGCGCCAGTAACGAGAATTTTTGCCATGATGCTTTGCTTTCCAATCTTGATGACCAGGAGGAAGCCCATCATGACCAAAGCATCAAAGATAAATTAGTCTTCAATAGGTAGAATCAGCTTCAACCAAAAGTTGGAGATGATCGTGGAAACCCTGGGTAATCTTGAATCCTTCGTCCGTGCAGCGGAAGCCAGCAGCTTTTCCGAAGCCGCTCGGCGGATGGGGGTTACCTCTGCTGCCGTGAGTAAGAATGTGGCGCGGCTTGAAGCCAAACTGGGTACGCGGTTGTTTCACCGCAGCACGCGAAGTCTCACCCTCACCGAGGCGGGAGAGTTGTTTTACCAACAGGTCGCAGAAGGCCTGGAAACCATCCAGGGCGCCATCAACCAGATAGGCGAAGCCCGAGAAGTCCCCGCAGGGCGATTGCGGGTCAATTTGTCACCGTCATTCGCTTACGATTATGTATTGCCATTGCTCAAGACTTTTAAGCAGCGTTACCCCGCTGTGGTACCGGATTGGCACTTGGAAATCCGACGCGTAGATTTGATCGGCGAAGGTTTTGACGTCGCTATCGGTGGCGGCATGGAATTGTCACCTGGCGTTGTGGCCCGAGAACTGGCCAAACTTCATCTCGTGGCTGTCGCTGCTCCGTCATGGCTGGAAGGCAAGCTGCTACCCACTACGCCCAGCGAGTTGCAGGGGGTGGAGGGCATCGTAATGCGTTCGACCAACTCAGGGCGTTTGCTGAACTGGACGCTTCGTGATCATGGGGAAGGGCGGTTCGACCTCAACCTGAAACCAACAGCCATCATGAACGACCCAGAAGCGCTGTGCAGCTGTGCTGTGATGGGGCTAGGTGTTGCGCTGCTGCCTTTGGATCGTGCGTGGCCCTGGTTGCAACGCGGTGAGCTGATTCGATTATTACCTGATTGGTATGTAGATCTAGGCGTGGTCTCGGTTTACTACTCTTCCAAAAAATCGTTGCCGGCCAAAACACGGGTGTTCATCGATTTTCTGTTGGAGCATTTTCAAGCATCGCTCTGCCAACACTTCCGTGCCGATTGAAGCCTACGGCAATTGAGCCAGCAAAATGTCTGCTACACGCCGCAATTCAGCTTTGCTTGCCCCGGCTTTAGCTTGTACAGCCATACCCTGAGTCACCGTCATCACGTAACGTGCCAGGTCTTTTGGCACGACGCTTGGCGGTAGATCTCCCTCATCCTTGGCTTGTTGCAGACGTACGGCCAAAGCCTTTTCGGACTGCTTGCGGCGCCGGACAAGCTCCAGGCGGACGGGCTCCGAGGGCTCGGTGCATGCGATCGCGCCATTGATGCCGAGGCAGCCTTTTGCAGTTTCCTGCGCAGTTTGCAGATTGATCGAGCCACTCAGGATCGCCCCAATTACGGCTTTTGCTTTCGACAATGCAAGCGCTTGCCCCATGAATCCCATGTAGAGCGTTTCGTAGCGGTCAAGCGCTTTGAAGAATAGCTCCTCCTTGTTACCAAAAACTGCATACAAGCCGGGGCGAGCGACACCGGTCGCTGCGCTGAGGTCTGCATAGGATGTGCCTTCATAGCCCTTGCTCCAAAACTCGGTCAGAGCTGCGTCAAGTGCATCGTCGGGGCTAAATTCTCTCTGCCGTCCCATATCGATTCCTGAAAAAAAGGCGTTTCATTATCCGCCATAAACTTCGTGGATGCCTAGAAAAAATACAGATCGTTACTGAATCTGTTGACTCTGGTTCTGGTTATCAATACCGTGCGTTATCATAACGATCGGTATTTAATAGAGCCTTTCCATGCCTTCATCCTGCGAGAACGTAGAACGTCCACCGACAACTTGGCAGGCTTGGCTGGCCGTTCTCTCGGTCGCCGCGGGTACATTCCTGCTGGTCACCAGTGAGTTTTTACCGATAGGCCTCCTGACACCGATAGCAGACAGTCTCGATATCACCAAAGGAATCGCCGGCCTGAGCGTCACTACTCCAGGCTTCGTCGCTGCGTTCGCAGCTCCTGCTTTGACATTGCTGGCGGGGCGTCTGGATCGCCGCTTGATGCTGTTCTGCATGACCGTGCTGATTTGCGTGTCGAACCTGATCGTCGCATTCGCAAGTGACGTGACACTGCTGTTAGTAGGGCGGGTATTTCTAGGCGTGGCAGTTGGTGGCTTCTGGACGTTTGCCGTATCCGCGGGTCGAAGGCTCGTCCCACACGCATCAGGTGCTCGTGCTACCGCTCTGATTTCAGCGGGCATATCGATCGGCATGATTCTCGGCGTTCCAGCCGGATCCCAAATCGGCGAGTGGCTGGGCTGGCGCCAGGCATTTTTGGCAAATGCAGGGTTGGGGATGATTGTGCTGATGAGCCAGCTGGTGTTGGTGCCCTCTTTACCGGTCCATCAGTCCATTGGTCTTCACCATTTGCGCGCCTTGTTTACCGTCACGCAGGCACGGCTGGGCTTGCTGGCCACGCTGTTTCTCTTCGCTGGGCAATTCGCTGGCTACACCTATTTGGAACCGTTTCTGAAAACGTTCACGGGTGTCGATCAGTTGACCCTGACTCGCTTGCTTTTCACCTATGGCCTATTCGGCATTGCCGGAAATTTCTTTGCCGAAATAGCAGCTGACAAAAGCATTCGCCGAGCGTTCATCGCTATGTCGGTGTTGTTGGGAACCACCATTTTGCTCGGCGGATTACTCGTGCAGGGCCCTCTGTCCGCTTACCTGTTCTCGGCAGTATGGGGCTTCGCTTTTGGCGCGATCCCGGTATGTATGCAGATCTGGATGTACCAAGCCGCTCCCGACAATTACGAAAGCGGTGCCGCACTTTTTGTGAGCGTTGCCCAAATCGCGCTGGCATTTGGCGCTTTCAGCGGTGGACTGATGATCGAATCGATAGGGCCTAGCGACACACTGATTGTCGCCGGGGTGCTCTGTTTGATCGCTGCGTTGCTGCTAGATGGCCTGAGCAAAGATTCGAAAACCAAACCCATCGTTATACCCACGAAGTAGAGAAGGTGTTCCATGAGCAAGATTTTCACCGGCAAGGTTGTACTGATTACCGGCGGTTCCCGCGGTCTTGGCGCTGCCACTGCACGGGCGTTCGCTGACGAAGGCGCCGATGTCGCAATCACCTATGTCGAGTCCGAAGGAAAGGCGTTGTCGGTAGTGGCTGATCTAGAGTCGAGAGGCGTCAAGGCCCGTGCGATCAAGGCAGATCAAGGCGCCCCTGAAACAGCCGATGCATTGATGGCAGAGGTGGTCGAATACTTCGGCCGACTCGATGTTTTGGTGAACAACGCAGCCGTGGCCTGGCAAGGCAAGACGCTGGACGACCCGAGCATCGACAACGATGCAATGGATCGCCAATGGACAATCAACGTCGCAGGTGTGGTCGCCAATATCAGGGCCGCAGTGAAGTATCTGCCAGAAGGCGGTCGCATCGTTTCAGTTGGTTCCGGTCTCGGTACCCGTGCCGGATTTCCTGGAACTGCTGACTACGCCGCCACCAAGGCCGCTGTAATTGGCTACTCGAAGGGTGCCGCCCGCGATTTGGGGGCACGCAACATTACGGTCAACGTCGTCCAGGCAGGCCTGATGGCTACAGACATGGCTGCTGCCTCGAAAGATGGTTTGCCACCAAGCCTTATGGATGTACATGCCATTCGCCGCATGGCGACCGTCGAAGAAGTTGCAGCGGGTATCTTGTTCCTGGCGGGACCAACAGCCAGTTACATCACCGGCTCCGTGTTGGATGTGAACGGCGGCTACCTCGCCTGATTCATAGGTCGAGTTGTTTCGACCAACTTCAAGTGGTTGCGCTGCTCAAACGATCGATCGGGCGGCGCATACGCTGTGTAGGAAGTGACACTTGGAATACCAGATGATACAGAGCCAGTTCCCAAATGCGCCTAATGGGATAGAGAGAAGACCAAGCCCCTGTTGAAAATTTAAGCAGTCCTCGCATCGATTGGCACCAGTCTAGTGAAGGTTGTTCCCGAGCTGGATCGGCTATTCGGAATATTTCGTGAAGATCAGGTCCGTCGCAGGGGGCAATTTCGTATGGCAAGCGAAGCAGCCATTGATGATCTTTTCACTGGGATTGGGCTTGCCGTTTTCAAACTGCCCGTAACCCCATCCGCCTGTACTGGCGTAACGCTTGGAGTCTTTGACTTCGATCTGGACGTTCGTGGGCTCGCCCGCGATGAAAGACTGGTCTCGACCAAACACAGCATTGTTTTGCGCGGAGGATTCATATTTATAAGCGAGTCGAGCGATGATAGTGCCATCTGGAAATGGAAGAGTCCCATCCCTAAACGCTTTCATGGCGACATCATTTCCCAGAATTACACGGATGTCAGGTTTATCACCTTCTTCATGAGCAATGCTGACAAATTGCCAGTTCCGGTAGCCCGGTGGGAGTGTCACACCGAAAACTGGCGATCCCTCTGCGGCTGGACCAGGGGTTGAATCAGCGGATGCAACAATAGAGAAAGCTAGCCCGCAGAGAATACTGGCGGTCGCGGTTAGAACGAGCACTTTTGAAGTCATCACAAACTCTCCAACGATGAGTGTACGCAGTTTTGTCGACTACATTGTCGAGGGTCTGCAAGTGCATCCGGCCTTTCGGCCAGATGCTGGTTGAACGGAAGCCGCGACCGTTCCGTGACGGTTGCAAGCAATCGTCATTTGGCAGTGGCAGCCGCTTCAATCAGGCTGGCAACGACCTTCGGATTGGACACCATCACGACATGAGACGCGCCTTTGACCGCCACGGTCTGTTTGGCATGCGCTCGTTCAGCCATGAACGCCTGGGCTTGCGCAGGGATGTTCTTGTCCTTGTCACCGTAAACGAACCATGAAGGAATGGTTTTCCACGCGGGTTCGCTCGACTTTTCGTTGAGCGCCGCTGCGGTCACAGGGCGTTGGGTCGCAGCCATCACCTTGGCGTCGGCGTTCGATACGTCCGCGGCAAACTGATCGTGAAACTTGTCCTGTTGGATATAGAGGTCCTTACCACCGTCGGCCAATTCAACCGGTGATGCCAGGGTTGGGCCAAGCGTGTTACCTGGGAAGCGACCTGCCAGGTCTGCGGTGGACTCACCTGCATCGGGTGCAATAGCAGCGACGTAAACCAAGGCTTTGACGTTGGCATTTCCGTAGGCAGCTTCGCTGATGACCGGACCGCCATAAGAGTGCCCAACCAAGACGATTGGAGTCTTGATGCTCGCCAACACATCAGCTACCGACTGTGCGTCACCCTTGAGCGAGCGCAGTGGGTTGGAGGCTGCAATTACCGGATATCCATCCTTTTCCAGAATTTTTACCACACCGTTCCAACTGCTGGAGTCGGCGAAGGCGCCGTGCACCAACACAACGGTTGGTTTGACCGGAGCGGCCATTGCCGCGGTCGAACTGATCATTGCTGCGAGAGCAAGCCCTGCAAGTAGCTGTTTCATCGAGTGTTCCTGTGTATAGAAGATTGACGCAGTCAGGTAAATTTGACACGGGTGCAGAACCGCCTGCCCACAGGTCATCGAGCACCGATCTGCAACCTGTTACGAATGGATCGACTGCGTGGATCATGGTCTGCTTGTATCAATGGCGTGAGAACGACCAAAAAGAACAATCTAATATTTCACTCTCTGAAATGGCCGGGGGTTGAGCGTTGATACGTCGATTGCCTTCTTACTGGGCAATCACCTCCGACAGAGTGTTTCCTCTCTCGATCGGGGCTTTATCACGCAGAGTCTGGATATAGCGACGGCCTTTCAACCGTTGCTGTTACACCGCCTGGAGAGGGCTGTAGGACGGTACGATGTTGCCTGATGGCTAAATTACGAACCCGAACTTGAGCGCACAAGCAGACGAATCGCGTCAAACAGTAGAACTAAATCCCGCGGCGCAGTTTTCCCGGTGCTTCCCCGTAAAATTCCTTGAATTTCTTGCTGAATGCCGACTGCGACTGGTACCCGACCTGCACGGCAATATCGCTCAACCCCAAATGAGAGTGGCGCAGCAGATTGAACGCCATTTCCATACGAACCCGAGTCAACAGCACCCAGGGTGATGCGCCTGCCACGCGTGCAAAGGCGCGCAGAAATGTTGCGCGGGACATGCTCGCCATTTCCGCCAGTCCTTCAACGGTCCACTCGAATGCAGGGTCGGCCAACATGGCCTGCCACGCGCGTCCAAGGCGTTTATCGCTGAGCAAGGCGATTGAGCCGGTGGTCTGGCCATCGCTTGCCAGGTGCGCTCGCAGGATCAAGGTGAACAACGCCTGGGATAGCGCGTCGAGCATGAATCTGGAGCAGACCTGGTCGCCGTCCGCTTCACCGCGCAGCATTTCCACCAGCGCAGGCAACTGCCCAGCGGCGGTGGGCGGGATGACCAGGTATTCGGGCAATGCGGCGAACAGCAGTGAAGTGCGATTGAAGTGAAACCCGCCACAAAGCATGTCGAAGTCGCGACTTGCCCGGCCAATACGATGCATCGGCACAACACCACCTTCGGTGACTTCCGGCACGGTCGGCGCCACGGTTTTACCAGGGCTGTGCATGACATGCGGCGCGCCACTTGGCAGCAGTAAAATGTCCCCGGCCTTCATGGGAACGCGTTGACCATCGGGAAAATCTACCCGGCACTCTCCGGCCAGCACGATGTGATAGGGCGCCTTGCCCAGGGGCTCCTGCTCATGCTCCCGCGCCCAATCCCCTTCGAACTGGCAGCGCAAATCCAGGCTGCCGCGAACATTGGCCAAGCTGATGAGTTTATCGATTGAATTCATGTTGAGTCTTTCGCAATAAAAGCTGAGCCGATTGAGCATCTGTTCGCTACGCACGCTCGAAGCGTTTGATACGCTGAAAAACCAGTCTGACATCGCGTCCACCGCAGCCTCGGCACTACAAAGTGCCGAGGCTTTTTTACGTCATTGAAGCGTGAAGGTCACGTTGAGACGATCAAGCAACAACTTGAGCATGACGAACAAAAGCACCGTTCGCCAAACCCGCAGACTAGCTCCACATTCAATGTTCTGGAGAAGTCTCATGCTCACCTCATTTACCACCTGGTTACGGTTCCTCAGCAAAGTCGATACCTTTGGCGCTTCGCTCATGCGACTGGCAATCGGCGTCGTTTTCCTGTGGATCGGCGCACTCAAATTCGTCCCCTACGAAGCCGATAGCATCACACCATTTGTCGCCAACAGCCCCTTCATGTCGTTCTTCTACGAACACCCGCAAGCGTACAAGGCTCATCTGACACATGAAGGCGAACTGAACGCGGACAAGCGCGCCTGGCAGACAGCCAACAACACCTACGGGTTCTCGACCGGTCTGGGCCTTGTCGAACTCCTGATTGGACTGTTGGTGCTGTCCAACCCGCTCTCACGACGCACCGGCTTACTCGGTGGTGCATTGGCCTTCGGTACGCCGCTGGTGACGTTGAGCTTTCTGATCACCACGCCCGAAGCCTGGGTGGGGGCTCTGGGCGACGCTCAACACGGTTTTCCCTACCTGTCCGGTGGCGGTCGCCTGGTGCTCAAAGACGTATTGATGCTGGCAGGCTCCCTTACTGTGATGGCCGACTCAGCTCGTCAGTTGCTGCGGGAAAGTCGCGCATGAATTGCTTATCGCCAAACATTGAAAAACCGATGGTTGCTCTGGCGTTTGCCACTGTGAGGCTATCAATGAGCTCGCCAGAGACGCTCATGCCGCGCCTGATCAGTATGTGCAGAGCAATACCTCACTGGATTATTTCACTCAGCACAATTAAGTCATGAGATCCCTGCTGGTTCTCTTATTGCCCCTGGATGGTGAGACTGAACCCAGAAGCAATTGACCCATTTTTGGTTAACGCAGTGTCCATTGAGGGAGTCCCCACATGATTGATGTCGCTCATTCCTGCGACGGTAACCCTTGGTTGGATACGCCAGCCATGGCTCATACCGAATACGAAGGCGGCTTTTTGCTGCCCCAATTGATGGGAGCGCTGGCTAGCGAATACAGGTCGGCTCCTGTCACGCACAGATCCAGCTCGCATCAGAACAAGGCTTCGGTCTTGACACTGTGCGCCCCGATTTTGCGTGCATTGAAACTTCGTTTTTCTCCCCTTTAACGATATTTGGCTGCATATGCGTTGTGCGACCTTGCAGAGAATTGAGATGACCTACGACTTCGATTTATTTGTGATTGGTGCAGGATCCGGCGGTGTTCGTGCAGCGAGGTTTGCCGCAGGATTCGGCGCGAAAGTGGCGGTTGCCGAGAGTCGCTACCTCGGTGGCACCTGCGTCAACGTCGGCTGTGTGCCGAAGAAACTGCTGGTCTACGGCTCCCATTTTGCCGACGACTTCGAACAGGCCGAGGGCTTTGGCTGGACCGCCGGCAAGGCGCAATTCGACTGGGAAAAATTGATCTCCAACAAGAACCGTGAGATCGAACGACTCAACGGCATTTACCGCACATTGCTGGTCAACAGTGGCGTGACCTTGCTCGAAGGTCATGCACGGCTGACCGATGCCCATCACGTCGAAATCAACGGCCAGCGTTACAGCGCCGAACGCATTCTGATTGCCACCGGTGGCTGGCCACAGATTCCGGATATTCCAGGTCGCGAGCACGCCATCACCTCGAATGAAGCATTCTTTCTCAAGCAACTGCCCAAGCGTGTATTGGTGGTCGGCGGCGGTTACATCGCCGTCGAATTTGCCGGGATCTTCAATGGCCTGGGTGCCGACACCAGCCTTCTTTACCGTGGTGATCTGTTCCTGCGCGGGTTCGATAAGTCGGTTCGAACGCACCTTGTGCAAGAGCTGACCAAACGCGGTCTGCAATTGCAGTTCAACACCGATATCGTGCAGATCGACAAACAGGCGGACGGCAGTCTGTTGGCGACGCTCAACGACGGTCGTCAACTGGAGACCGACAGCATTTTCTACGCCACTGGCCGCCGGCCCATGCTCGACAATCTGGGCCTGGAAAACACCCGCGTTGAACTCAATGACAAGGGTTACATCGACGTCAACGACAACTTCGAAACGCGCGAGCCATCGATTCTGGCATTGGGCGATGTGATCGGCCGAGTGCAACTGACCCCGGTCGCCACGGCGGAAGGCATGGCGGTCGCGCGTCGCCTGTTCAAACCCGAAGAATATCGCCCGGTGGATTACCGACACATCCCCACCGCCGTGTTCAGCCAACCCAATATCGGCACCGTTGGACTGACTGAGGAACAGGCGCTGGACAATGGCCACCCGGTAGTGATTTTCGAGAGCCGATTCAAACCGATGAAACTGACCCTCACGCAATCGTCCGAGCAGACGCTGATGAAGTTGGTGGTGGATGCTGAGACTGATCGGGTGCTGGGCGCGCACATGGTCGGCCCCGACGCCGGAGACATCATCCAGGGGTTGGCCATCGCGCTGAAAGCGGGCGCCACCAAGCGCCTGTTCGATGAAACCATCGGTGTGCATCCGACTTCAGCGGAAGAGTTTGTGACCCTGCGTACGCCTGTCTCTGGCAGATGACGGCAAACGGCCAACCCCATACATTTTTTTCAAGAGTCTTGCCATGAAAGTCCAATTACCTCGTTACGAAGGCTGGTCGCTGTTCGGTCTGCTGTGTTTGCTGATATTGGTGATGACGGCGTTGATCCTGGCGTTGAATCCAGACGTGATAGAAGGCCTGCGCAGCGCTATCCGCGCCACGGCGCGTACGTCATTTTCGCTGTTTCTCGCGGCGTTCACCGCCTCTGCATTCGCAGTTCTGATACCGTCGCCGTTTTCCAGAACGCTGGTTCGCGAGCGTCGTTTCATTGGACTGGCGTTCGCGTTCTCTCACTTGCTACATGCGATCCTGATCTACAAGTACGGTCAACTGAACACTGAATTCTGGCCCGGTCGAAGCACCCTGACCAACCTCCCTGGAACGCTTGGCTATCTGTTCATCCTGTTGATGACCTTGACGTCCTTCAAGACCACCACACGTCTGATAGGTCGCAAAACCTGGAAGGCCTTGCACGTCAGTGGGATGTGGGTGCTCGCGGTCGTGTTCACGTATTCCAACTTCAAGCGCATACCCCTGAGCGCCTGGTATGTAGTGCCGTTCGGCATCATGTTTTCGGCCATTGCGATTCGGTTGGTAGGCAAGCTCGCGCAGAAAACAAAGCGGAGTCAGGCGCGCGCTTTTGCTTGAAATTGAGTGGGATTTGAACGGAGCGGGAAGAGCGAGCATCGGATGGTCTACATTAAATGGGCTTGCCGAGGTGTACGACACCACCAACATCGGTTATAGCAACGTCTGACTGACGTTGACCTCCCTCGCGGCCTTCATGCCGCCGTAGGCCCCGTATGCCGACAAGCTTGTGCTTATCTGTCGATGACTCCGGACGCAGAGCAAGTATTTGCCATCAGTGGCTTCGCTGATTGGCGGCACCGGATTCAGGAACTGCCCAGCTTCAAAGCCACACCGCCGCAATAGGGGACTGTTGCATGGTGTTTCTCCTACCGGGTTTGCTAGGTGGCGGTTGTCAGGTTGCTCCATAGCGTCCAAGACCGATATACAATGCGGCGCATAAGTAGGGCCTATAGAGGGGGAATCCCATGCTGCTACGACACTTGCGCTATTTGTTGGCCGTCGCCGATAACGCCGGCTTCACCCGCGCCGCCGAGGCGCTGCATGTTTCCCAGCCGACCTTGTCGCAACAGATCCGGCAGTTGGAAGAGACGCTCGGCGTTGTGCTGTTCGACCGGACCTCGCGCACGGTAAAACCTACTGATGCGGGGCAGGCTTACATCGAATGTGCACGTCGCGTATTGGTTGAGTTGGAAGCTGGCAAGCGTGCATTGCACGATGTAAAGGATCTGTCCCGCGGCACCCTGCGCCTGGCCATGACACCGACGTTCATGGCGTACCTGGTAGGATCGTTGGTGCGCGACTACATGGCTCTCTATCCGAACATCCATCTGGAGATCTTTGAACTCTCCATGGCCGATATCGAAACCGGCCTGGCGGATGATTCACTGGATATCGCCATTGCGTTTGACGATGTAAGAAATGCCGACATCGAAACAATCCCGGCTTTTATTGAAACCCTGGGACTGATGGTGGGGCGGAATCATCCGTTATACGACTGTAAGGAACCGTTGACCGCCGAGCAGGTCGCTCAGCTGGACTTTGCGTTGCTGACTCCCGACTTCGCCACCCGCATCTGTATTGACGAATACTTCGCCAAGACGCAGATCACTCCCAAGGTGGTGATCGAGGTCAATTCGGTCAACACGTTGCTGGAAGTCATGCGGCACACGGCGGTCGCCACTATTCTTCCTGAACCCATCGCTACCCAGGACCGCGCCCTGCGCAAGCTCGCGCTGCTGGACAAGGGGCCTCGGCGCGGAGCCGCCTTGCTGCGGCGTAAAAACAACTATCACAGCGCGGCGTCAGTCGCCTTTAAGGAGTTGATGCTGGGCGTGCAGGTGGGTCAGTAGGTTCGGCAAAGAACTGATCATTACACGCAATGAAATGCTGGATTGTAATTGCTGGTCATTCCGCTGTTTATGAGAGGAGGGGAAGATAACTCCATCGACGCGATCACCGGGTCGAACTCACATAACAATCGGAGTACGTCATGTCCCAGCAAGCGATCAAACTTTATCGTCACCCTTTGTCTGGCCACTCTCATCGGGTCGAATTGATGCTGTCCCTGCTGGGACTGCCAACCGAACTGGTATTCGTGGATCTGATGAAGGGCGCGCACAAAGCGCCTGACTTCCTGGCGCTCAACCGCTTTGGCCAAGTGCCGGTGATCGATGACAACGGTACCGTCCTGGCAGACTCCAACGCCATCGTGGTTTATCTCGCCGCCAAATATGGCAAGGGCCAATGGCTGCCGACCGATCCGGTAGAGCAAGCCAAGGTTCAACGCTGGTTGTCGGTGGCCGCCGGTCAAATCAATTCGGGCCCTGCCACCGCGCGATTGATCACCGTGTTTGGCGCCGGTTATGACGCCGATGAAACGATCAAACGTTCTCATGCGCTGCTCAAGGTCATGGAGGAGGAGCTGGGTCAGAGCCCATTCCTGGCCGGCGACAAGCCGACCGTCGCCGATGTTGCTGCCTACACTTACGTGTCCCACGCACCGGAAGGTAACGTGGCGCTGACTGACTACCCGAATGTCCGTGCCTGGTTGAGCCGCATCGAAGGGTTGCCGAACTTCGTTGGCATGCAACGTACTGCTGTAGGCTTGCAAGAGGCTTGACTCGATTCTGAAGGCGCTTGCCGGGAGAATAATTCCGGCCAGCTCCTTTTCATTTGTTTCGCAGTTCTTCCAGGACGCTTTACGTACATGCAGCCAGCCCGACGGCGCGTGCGAAATTCGCTGTAGCCGACGATACTGGCAATCAGGCCTTCCCGCGCAAGCGGCCAGATACCTCGCTGTCCTTTCATCAAGACAGGGGCGACTATGGATCGTTTTCAAGAAATGCAGATATTCATGGCCGTAGCCGAGGAAGAAGGCTTTGCCGCCGCCGCCCGCCTGTTGAATATCTCTCCCCCCAGCGTGACTCGTGCCATCGCCGCGATGGAAGAGCGAATCGGCACACAGCTCCTTTCTCGAACCACTCGCAGCCTGCATCTTACCGAAGCGGGTCAACGCTTTCTCGAGGATTGTCGGCGAATCCTCAGTGATATCGACGAGGCGGAGGAGGCTGCTGCCGGTAGTTACTCGATACCGTGCGGGCATTTGACCGTGACCGCGTCGGTGCTGTTTGGCGAGTTGTACGTCGCGCCGCTGCTGGCCGAGTACGTGGACCAGTTTCCTTCGGTGCACCTCAATGCCTTGCTGGTGGATCGTGTCGTGAACATGGCCGACGAGGGTATTGATGTGGCCATCCGCATTGGTCATTTGCACGAGACCAATCAGCACGCCATAAAAGTCGGCGAAGTACGCCAAGTGATCTGCGGTACTCCCGATTATTTCGAACGCTACGGTAGGCCGCGTCATCCCGGTGAACTCAGTACCGCCAACATCGTCATGTCTTCGGCCAGTCATTTGCTGAGCGACTGGCAATTCGTCAACGACGGCAACGCACTGAGCTTTCGATTCGAACCGCGATTGGTAGTCACCGCCAATCAGGCCGCGATCAATATCGCCAGTCTGGGCTGGGGCGTCACGCGGGTGTTGTCCTATCAGGTGGCCAACCAGGTGGCGGCTGGCGAACTGGAATTGGTGCTGGAGGACTTCGAACCACCTGCGCTGCCCATTCAAGTGGTCTACCTCAAGAGCACCCGCATACCGGCAAAGGTTCGTACCTTCGTGGATTTTCTCGCGGATCGACTCGGCAAGGATTCGGCGCTCAAGGCTGTGGTGAAGGGGTCCAACTGATGGATCGCTACCATCAAGTGCTGATGTTCGAAGCGTTATCGGAGCATCCCAGTCTGGCTGCTGCGGCCCGTCGTCTGGAGGTGTCCGGACCTACGGTCGTTCGTGCCATTGCACGGCTGGAGGAACGTCTCGGCGTGCCGCTGTTACTTCGAAGCACCCGCGGGGTGTCGCTGACCGAGGCCGGCACCGGCTTCATGGCCGATTGTTCACGCATTCTCAGGGCCATCGAAGACGCAGAGGCTTCGGCCAAGGGCTTGCACGTTCACGCCCAAGGCAATCTCACGGTGCTGATGCCTTTGCTGTTCAGCCGTTATGTCATGACCTCGATTCTGACGGACTACATGAGTCTGTATCCCGAGGTAAAAGTCTTTGCGCAATACCATGATCGTTTTCCGAACATGAATGAAGAGGGCATCGATGTGGCGGTGCTGGTCGGCAATCTTCCGAGTTCGCAATTGATCGCACGACAGGTGGGCTATGTACGCTCGATGGTATGCAGCAGCCCTGCTTATCTGGCTACTCACGGTGAGCCCGGCGTACCGGAGGATCTGCAAAATCATCGACTCGTCGCCACCCATGCTTATCGAGACAATGTCCAGTGGGACTTCCACCACGACGGTGAGGTGAATCACCTAAAAGCCCGGACACGGATCAATTGCGCGACGGTACAGGCGGCCATCGATGCAGCCGCTCATGGCGCCGGCATTACCCGTTGTCTGAGCTATCCGTTGTACGAGTATTTGAACACTGGGCGATTGCGGCGTGTGTTGCAGCCCTATGAGTTACCGGCGCTGCCGGTGCACGTGGTGTACCGCGAAGGGCGCAAGGCCTCGATGCGGGTGCGCAGTTTTGTTGACCACATCGTCGATGGCCTGCGCGAGCATCCAGCCATGCAGCCGGATACTCCTTGATCCCAGGCATTTCAGTCAGCGAAATAGTGGATTGTATTTTGTGGTCGTTCTCTGTACCGCGGTTAAGGCGGAGCATAAGCACACACACTCTTCCATGCTGTACAGCAAAGGCTCATGACCGATGAAACGCGTGCTTATGTTACTGGCCAACGGCGTAGAGCCACTGGAAATGGCCGCTTTTACCGATGTGCTTGGCTGGGCCAACCTGTTGGGTGATTACCCTGTGGAACTGGTCAACGCCGGCCTGCGCAGAAAGATCGTGACCACCTTCGGTCTCACGCTCAATCCGGGTTTTTTATTGAGCGAACTGGACGTGAGCAGCTTCGATGCCTTGGCACTGCCGGGTGGTTTTGAACCGTCGGGTTTTTACGAGGAAGCCTTGAGCGAACCCTTCCTGGCGACCATCCGGCATTTCGTCGAAGCCGGTAAACCCGTTGCCAGCGTTTGCGTGTCTTCCGTGTGCCTGGGCGTGGCCGGCGTGCTGCGTGACAGGAACGCCACGACCTACCACCAGGAGGGCGGCAAGCGGAAAAACCAACTGTTGGAAACCGGTGCACGCTTTGTCGATCGCCCCGTGGTTGTCGATGACCAGATCATCACTTCAAGCGGGCCGGGCACTGCCACCGAAGTTGCATTCGTACTGCTCGAAAAAATAACCAGCGTCGAAAATGCCGCTTTTATCCGCAAGAAGATGCGCTTCGCCACCCCCGACCGTGATTGGTACGAAACGCCGCAAGTGCCCTGAAATGATCCGCCAACTCCGACGGCGTTCATGGCTGCCTTGAGCTGAGCACTGACGAGTATGTGGCCTAGGTTTTCATTCTGCTGCCGAAAAAGGTCACCCAATGTTCAATCTCTCCAATGCCGTCGATTACTACTACTGGCCAACCCCCAATGGGCAGAAGGTCGCCATTTTTCTTGAGGAGTTGGAACATCCCTACGTCGCGCATCCCGTCAATATCAGCAATGGTGAGCAATTTTCCACTGAGTTCACCCGAATTTCGCCCAATCAGCGCATTCCCGCGATAGTCGACAGAGAGACGGGTGTATCGGTCTTTGAGTCAGGGGCGATTTTGTTGTACCTGGCTCAGCGTCGCGGGCAATTCATCCCCGCCGATGCGAAAGGGGCGGCTGAAGTCATGCAGTGGCTGTTCTGGCAAGCGGCGAACCTGGGGCCGATAGCGGGACAGGCAGTGTTCTTCCTTAATTACGCCTCTGAACAGGTGCCGCTCGCCGTGGCTCGGTTCAGTAAAGAAACCGAACGTTTGTATGGCGTTCTGGAGCAGCAATTGAGCGAACGACCTTACGTCGCCGGCGAGTACTCCATTGCCGATATGGCGATCTATCCTTGGGTGCTGCAACATGACAAGCAAGGAATGACGCTCGATGGTTATCCTAACGTCGCCGCTTGGCTGGAAAAAATCAGTAGGCGCCCCGCAGTGGTTCGGGCCTACGCCAAAGGGGAGCAAATTCGTCCATCGGGTCAAACTGACCAAGACAGAAAAAAGCTTTATGGGCTTCCATAGCGGGGTCACTGCCCACTTGGGCGACTTCAGGTTGCTCGAGTGCGTGCAGGGTCTGTCTCAAGTTTCATGAGGTTGCAAAGCGCAGAGTTGATGATCACCGGCAACTGCGTAATAGACCCCGCTGCCGGGGATTCAACCATTCCTCGCCGGGCGGCGGGTGAAGGGCACCTGTTTACGAATGCGTAGAGGTGATCATGAATCAGTCGGACGCGCCAGGAGCATCCCCTTGGCATGCGGGTGAGCGTGAATTGCAGGAAAGTGTCGGCGTCGCCGATCAAATGGAGATATTCGGACGCAAGGTTGTACGGGACCACATGCCTGATCAGCATCGATTGTTTTACAACCAGTTGCCTTACCTGGTGGTGGGCGCGGTCGATGAACAAGGGATGCCTTGGGCCACGTTGATCGAAGGCCCCCCTGGCTTCATCCATTCGCCCGATCCGCGTGTATTGCAACTCGACCGGCTCCCCGCCGAGGGTGATCCGGTCAGGGCGGCCCTTAAGCAGGGCGCTGCGGTGGGACTGCTGGGCATTGACCTGAAGACCCGAAGGCGCAATCGCATGAACGGCAACATCAGGACCGCCTCGACAGGCGGTATTGCCGTTTCTGTGGTGCACGCTTTCGGCAACTGCCCGCAGTACATTCAGTTGCGAGGCGTTGAACCGGTCAGCCTTGGCCACGCCTCAGCCAATGTTGCGGCCGAATATCTCAGCGAACTGGATGAAGCCGCGAAATCGGCCATCAGCAAGGCCGATACTTTTTTCCTCGCCAGCTATGTCGACCTGGATGGCGATGCATCCCGGCGCTCGGTGGACGTTTCTCACCGGGGTGGCAATTCAGGTTTCGTCAGGGTCGAAGGCAACGTGCTGACGATTCCCGATTTTGCCGGCAACCTGCACTTCAACACCTTGGGTAATTTCCTGCTCAACCCGCGCGCGGGGCTGGTGTTCATCGATTTTGAAACAGGCGACATGCTGCAAGTCAGCGGGCGTACCGAAATCATTCTCGAGGGGCCGGAGATTGCTGCCTTTCAGGGGGCTGAGCGGCTCTGGACGCTGACCGTGGAACAGGTGGTCCGACGTCAGGCCGTGTTGGCCCTACGTTGGCGGTTTGAAGGTTTTTCGCCCAATAGCCTGCTGACCGGAAGTTGGGCGCAAGCTGAGGGCCGATTGCAAGCCGATAACCTGCGCGATCAGTGGCGACCGCTGCGGGTGACGCGGATCGTTGACGAGAGCAGTTCCATTCGCTCCTTCTACTTTGAACCGGCCGATGGCGCGGGCATACCTCGCTTCGAGGCTGGCCAACATCTGCCGGTGCGCTTTTGCCTTGCTGAAGGCCAGGCGCCTCTGGTCAGAACCTACAGCCTGTCGAGTGCGCCGTCGGACAGTTTTTTCCGCATCAGCGTCAAGCGTGACGGGCTCATCTCGTCGCATCTGCACGACCGCGTTAAGGTGGGGGATCTGGTTGAAGCCCGTGCCCCTCAAGGGCGCTTCACGGTGCAAGCCGATGAGCATCGTCCGTTGGTTTTGCTGGCCGCGGGCGTGGGCGTGACCCCGCTGCTGTCGATGCTGCGTGAAGTCATTTATGAAGGCGAACGTATCCGTCGTACTCGACCCACCTGGTTCATCCAAAGTGCGCGCAGCCTGGGGGAACTCGGGTTTCGCGATGAGCTTTACGAACTGGCGACCCGTGCCAAGAATAAAATTCATGCGCTGCGTCTGCTCAGTCAGCCGGAAACTCACGCTCGCGTTGGTGAGGATTTTGAGGTGGCGGGGCGGGTGGATGTCGAGCTGCTCAAGGCATTGCTGCCCCTGGACGATTACGATTTTTACTTATGTGGCCCTGGTGCTTTTACCCAGGCGCTGTACGACGGCCTGCGTCAGTTGCGTATTGGTGATGATCGTATTCACGCGGAGACTTTCGGCCCTTCGACTCTGGTTCGCCAACGGGATCATCTAACCCCGGCGGTCGAGCAGATACCCGCGGCAAGCAGCCCGGTCAAAGTGCTGTTTTCGGCGTCGGCAAAGGAAGCTCGTTGGGAGCCGGGTGGCGGGAGTTTACTGGAACTGGCCGAGAGCCGTGGCCTGAACCCGGACTTCAGTTGCCGGGGCGGATCGTGCGGTACATGCCGGACCCGATTGGTCAGTGGCCAAGTGCATTATCTGAACCTGCCGGCTGAGATGCCGGCCGAAGGAGAGGTACTGATTTGCTGTGCGGTGCCAGCGCAAGCCAAGGGGGGCGACGCCCCCCTGGTGCTGGATGTGTGAGCTGGCGTCATCGGTGCTCATCCCGCCATGCGCGGGTTGAGTACCTGGTCGATGCCGCCTTCGCTTTCAAGTTGAGCCAAGTCATCGAAGCCGCCAACGTGCCAGTTGCCGAAGAAGATCTGCGGGACGGTACGGCGACCGCTTCGGCTGACCATTTCGTTCTTCACATCGACTGAGCGTACATCGATTTCCTTGTACGCAATCCCTTTGGCATCAAGCAAGCGCTTGGCATTACGGCAGTAGGGGCAGGTCGTGGTGGTGTACATGGTGACTTCAATCATGTTGAGGACTCTCGAAAATTAGAGGCTGATTCAGGCAACAGCTTTTGCTGGACGGGCATGAACGGCAACGGTGTTCGGATACTTGACCAGTGACTTGAAGGTCTTGTTGTCGGCGTCCAGGGCGTCGATTGAACCGGTCCCGATGTCGTAGACCCAGCCATGCAGATTCACCAGACCTTTTTCCTGAGCCAGGCGCACGCTTGGATGAGTCTGAATGTTCGCCAGTTGGGCGATGACGTTTTCACGCACCATGGAACTGACTTTGGCGGCTTCACTGACGTGAGGACGGGATTCGTTGATGACTTTCGCTGACTCGGCATGTTGCAACCAACCGGCGACCGCTGGCAGGTGATCCATGCACTTGCACTTGGCGACAGCGGTCATGGCACCACAATCGGAATGGCCGCAGATCACGATATCAGTCACGCCCAGTACGGCGACGGCGTATTCGACCGTGGCCGACACGCCACCGGAGTGCGGGCTGTAGGACGGCACGATGTTGCCGGCGTTACGGATCACAAACAGTTCGCCAGGCTCTTGCTGGGTCAGCAGTTCCGGTACAACTCGGCTGTCGGAACAGGTGATAAACAACGTGCCTGGATGTTGCGTGGTGGCCAAGTGTTTGAACAGGTCAGTGCGTTGTGGAAATGCTTCTTTTTGGAACTTCAAAAAACCTTCGATGAGCGCTTTCATGATGGTTACCTTTCATTGGGTGTTGAGTAAGTGACGATCAGTTGGTGCAGCCGCTGCCGATCACGCTGTATTCCAGGATGTGGGTATCACCGTGCGAATCGCGGTAAGTCATTTGCACGGGCATCGGGCCGCAGACATCCGCCGTCGGGGTGATGTGAATCACCTTGGCGATATCCAGGTGCATGCCATACGCATAGGGAACGGCATCCGGTGCGACCACGGCTGGCTGGGCGTAGGCCGACAGCGAGGCGGTCAGGGACAGGGCGAGAAACAGAATTTTTTTCATGACGAATCCTCCATTCAAATGTGGTGATTGATCGAAAAGGGTTAAGAAATTTGTTGAAGCAGGCCCGCAAGGCTGCGGGCCGATTTACAGGTCCGGTTGCATCCTTAGAAAGGACGCAGTGGCAGGAACTTGCCATCGAGGGTGATCACTGCACGGTGACCGCCTTCCGGGTCTTCGACTTTCTTCATGTCCAGTTTGAAGTTGATCGCGCTGATGATGCCGTCGCCGAACTGTTCGTGAACCAGGGCTTTCAAGGTGGTGCCGTAGATCTGAATCATTTCGTAGAAGCGGTAGATGGTCGGATCCGTTGGAACACCCGACAGGCTGCCGCGCAGTGGGATGATTTGCAGACGGGCGACCGAGTCGGCGTCCAGGTCCAGTTTTTCGCCGATCACTTTGGCAGCGGCTTCAGGCAGCGGGTGCTGGCCGAGCAGGGCGGCGGTGACGTAAGCCAGGCCGAGGCCGGTGCCTTCAGTCACTTGTTCGAAGGACAGGTTTTTGCGCGCCTTGGCGTCAAGGATTTTCGCGGTCAGCTCAAGGCTGGTGTCGTTGTAAGCGTGGGACTGTTGCATGGTGTTTCTCCTATCGGTTTTGCTGGGTGGCGGTTGCCAGGTTTGTGTTGCTTGGGTGTGAAGCAATCTTCTGCCGTTTGCTCGATAGCGTCCAAGACCGATATACAATCCAACGCATAAGTCGTTCCTATAGATGCAGGTCAAAGTGTTCATGAACGTTGAAAACTCGGAGGCGCTGCTGTTGATCCCCAACGGCTTTCCAGTGTGGATTGACGTGGCTCAGGCAAGCATTGGAGGGGCGGGCACGGCGATGCGCTTTGTATTGCCCTTGCATGCTCACAACCTACCGTTGATGCATCGTCAGGAAACCAAACTGGTGGTGGCGCTCAAGGGCGAACTGGATATTCGTGCCGGTCGACAGCGAATTGCGTTACTTCAGGAAGGCGAGGCTATAAAACTCAACCCCGGGATCGCTCACCGCATCCATCAGTACGGAACGGTGGCGAGCACTGTCGGTGCGGTGTTATGGCCAGGTGCGGTCGAACAGGCCTTTCGAGAGCTTGCGGTGGCCGCCCTTCAAAAGACTTATCAGCGCAGCGACATGATTGAGATCCTCGCTCGTTACGATGTGGTCTGGACCACGCAATTTCATCAACATGATCCTGAATCGATAACGGTCCGGCCTTTGCGGGATTGGCTAAGCGATCTGCCAGAGGCATTGGCGAGGCTATTGGAGCTGCGATGGGGAGGGTGAAGCTTTCGCCTCGATCTGGCCGACGAGGCGAAGCTTTGTGTAAGTCGCAGAGGTAAAAGACAGGAACTGGCGCAATCTACTTCCACTGCCGTAAATTTTTCAGGGAGTAACGGCATGCAGTCGTCTGCCTTTGACACTTACCTGTTGGCCGATGGCAAACTCTTCGCGCGGAGAGCGCACGACTTGCTCTTCGCCTGTACTACTCCGAACGGTGTAAGCGCGCTCCTCCAAACCGCTGGCTGTCTGGACCTCACGGCCTCCCAGCAATCCTAATCCTGCTCCGATCAACGCGCCTAAAGGTCCGCCGACTGCACCTCCAATTAATACTCCGGTTCCTGCGCCAAAGGCGGCGCCTGCTGTGGTGTCGCCAGTTTGTGAGAGAACCTCGTCGGCTCGCGTTGTACCTGCGCTGAACAGTGAAAGTCCGACAATAACGGCTAAAACACTTAGGTTTTTCATGCTGCCTCCGAATGGCAAGCACCCGGTACCTACCATATTGATCATCATGAGCGACTGACATACATCGCTCCCTAACCTTTCTTGAACGTCAAACAACACGGATAGAGGGAAGACCTATTCCTTGAGTTTCGCTGCAATTTTTGCGACGTATTGCCCTTGGTGGCGAGCAATACCTAATTCACGCGGGTCGGGTTGGCGGGAGCCATCAGCCCCTGCAATGGTGGATGCCCCATAGGGCGTACCGCCGCCTGGTTGCGATACATCGAACAAGGCGGGATCGGAATAACCGATAGGCACAATGACCATGCCGTGATGAGCAAGTGTCGTCCACGTCGAGGTGATGGTCATCTCTTGGCCACCGCCAGTACCTGTTGATGTAAATACACTGGCGACCTTGCCAACCAGTGCTCCGCTAGCCCATAGGCCGCCAGTCTGATCGAGGAAGTTGCGCATCTGTCCTGACATGTTGCCAAAGCGGGTAGGCGTGCCAAAGATGATGGCGTCGTATCCAGATAACTCGGCAGGACTGGCTATGGGAGCCGCCTGGTCAGTCTTGCCATGTGCCGCTTTGAAAGCTTCAGGATCCATGAGTTCGGGAACGCGCTTCACAGTGACCTCTACGCCTGGAACACTTCGAGCGCCCTCGGCCACATGCTGCGCCATCGTTTCAATGTGGCCATACATCGAATGATAGAGAACCAGTAATTTGACCATCTTCACTTCCTCTTTCACTGCATCGATTGGCATACGGCGCTCGTTACAGGCCCAAATCAGAGAGTCCAGGATGATCGTCAGGGCGACGGCCTAGCGGCCAGCGAAATTTTCGCTCCGACTCTTTGATTGGCATGTCATTGACGCAGGCGAAGCGATGGGCCATCAAGCCGTTTTCTGCGAACTCCCAATTCTCGTTTCCGTAAGAGCGATACCAGTTACCTGAGTCATCGTGCCATTCGTAGGCGTAACGCACAGCGATGCGGTTATCGGTAAAAGCCCACAGCTCTTTGATCAGTCGGTAGTCCAGTTCTTTGTTCCATTTGCGTGTCAAGAATGCTGCGGCCTCGGCCCGGTTTACCGCGAAGTCGACGCGATTGCGCCACCGGGTATCGGGTGTGTAGGCGAGTGAAACTTTTTCTGCATCGCGGGAGTTCCAGCCATCCTCTGCAAGCCGGACTTTGAGAATTGCCGATTCGCGATCGAAAGGGGGGAGTGGTGGACGGGTTTCAGATTCAGGCATGATTTTCACTCCGTACGTGTGGGGACATCGTGGTCGAGCAGGCAATGTGCTCAGGGAGCTGGTGAGCCCTATGCCGTTGTTTCCGGAAACTCCGCCAATGGAACGAATATGTTGGTTCTGCCATCGAGCGCGACGATGGACCCTGTTCCGATGTCATAGACCCAACCCTGCAGATACAGCTCTTGCTGTGTAAGCAACTCCGGAATGACGCTACTGTCGGAGCAGGTGATAAATAAAGTTTCTGGGTTTTGGGTCATGGTGAGCTGTTTGAAAAGGTCCATTCGCTTCGGAAAAACTTGTTTTTGAAACTTGATGAAGCCTTCGATGAGTGCTTTTATGTGCAAGTTTCGGCGTTCAGCGCGAAGACCGATGTTAGAGGCCTGGCTAAATACCGTCCAAGAACAAGAGGGAGTAATGATTTATTTGTTATATAGGATAAATCTAATGCTGTTGAACTTTTATGCTGCCTGCGTATGACTTAAGGTGAGTCGTGTCTTTGCTCTTCAATTACTGAAATAATCAGGCTTGGTGAGCCTGGACTATTGACGGAAATTTTAAGCCGCTTCTTTTTTTGCACTTATTTCGAGCAATGTTCCACTTTTTTCGCTCAAATAATCAGCAATGCGGGAGCGTAACCAACGCTCCCCTGGATCGTTATCCAGCGTGGAGCTCCATGACATGGATAGATCAAGGGCCGGTAGACTCATTGGAACGGGGTCTGCACGTAAACCACCTTGCCGCGTCATGGCTTTGGCGACGTAATCGGGTACGACGGCCAACATCTGCGTGTCCTCAAGCAGTGTTTTAAGTGCGCTAAATTGCGGAACAGCCAGGACGATCTGACGTTGCCGCCCCAAGGATCCCAACGCTCGGTCAATGTAATCGGACGCTTCGCCGTTGACCGAAACAGAGACGTGTGGGCGATTACAGTACTCGTTGAGGTCCAGAGGCCCCGCCATGGTGTTGGCACTTAAAACAGTGGGGCGGATGCTGCGCAGGAATTTTCGTTTGGCATTGGCGGGAAGTTCGCGGCAATGGCACACACCCAGTGACACTTCGCCTGTAGCCAGCTGGTTGGCCAGCAATGAATGGTCGGTACGGCGCACGACGAAACTGACTTGAGGCGCTTCCATACGCAGTTGGCGAAGCAGGCCTGGCAGCAAGGAATACTCCACATCATCGGAAAGTCCAATTCTGAAGACGTTGGTACTGGTCGTGGGGTCAAATTCGCTCATGTTGCTCAGCGCAGCCGCCATGGTGTCCAGCGCAGGAGTCAACGTGAGTTGTATTTCAAATGCTCTGCTCGTGGGCTCCATGGTTCTACCCATCCGAATGAACAGCGGATCATCGAAAAACTGACGCAACCGATTCAAGGAAGCACTGATTGCCGATTGACAGAGAAATAATTTCTCACCCGCACGGGTAAGATTTCGTTCGTGCATCAACGTTTCGAAAACGATCAAAAGACCGAAGTCGATTTTGCGAAGATCGTTTCTATTCATTGTCATCACCCAAAGGGTTGCGGCCCGTCATTGTGCTTCGGTGCGCAAAGAGCGATGTTCAAAGGACATCTGACTCATTGCCTGTGAGCCTCTAAGCGGACGGTAATAACCCAATCAATTAAACAGCTTTGGAGGCCTGTATTTAATTGAAATGCCGCTGTCGTTGGCTTGGTTGTATAGTGATTGATGATGGCTTGATTAGCACTTCTACGTAGGTTTGATTTATCTAAGGTGTAAGTGGTAGCGGCTAATACTTGAGTATAAGGGGGTGCATTGAGTCGGTTGGAGGAGGGCTTCGGAAAAGTGAAAATTATATGGTGCAATTAAACAGTTGGGCTTTGCCGGACGCCTCGCGGTTGTCAATTTACGATAAGACTGTCTCTCTATTTCTCAGGATTTGCTCAATACAGTCAATCATCACCTGTCCGTCAAATGGTTTGCTGAGAAAACAGATCGCTCCCGCCGATTGTGCACGTTTGCGAACCGACTCTTCCGGGTAGGCGGTGATGAAAATAATAGGGATGTCGTGCCCTTTACTGAGGAGTTCAGATTGCAGGTCCAGGCCCGTCATGCCCGGCATTTGAACATCCGAGATCAGGCAGTCGGTGCCGTAGCTTTTGGCGCAGGCGAGAAAATCTTCGGCGCAGGAAAAAAGACTGGGTTCACAGCCCATGGAACGCACCAGGCTACTGAGTGCGATTCGGCCAGATTCGTCATCGTCGACAATGGCGATCACAGGGGCTTTATTCATTGCGCAGATCCTGGCGCGACATCAATGGATTCGAAACAGCTGAAAAACTATCGCGCCAATTCCACTCTATGTGCCGATAGCCTTGAAAGAAATCATACACACGTATGTGTTGCTCAGCGTTTTGGTCCGATCCCCAGGTTTTGTGCCGTTCGAACCAGGTCTGCAAACGACTTTGCGTGCATTTTTTTCATCACATGCCCGCGATGGATTTTGACGGTGATTTCACTTAGATTCATTTCTCCCGCAATCTGTTTGTTCATCAGACCCTTGGCTGCGTAGGCCATGACCTCTCGTTCACGGGCTGTCAGCGTTTGGTAGCAGGCATGCATTTGGGCGTCCTGCTGGTCGATTTCCCGACGCTTGGCGTCCCTGTGGTGAGCAGCGGCGACGGCGTCCAGCAAATCCTGATCGCGGAACGGTTTGACCAGAAAATCCACAGCCCCGGCTTTCATCGCCTTGACTGACATGGCGATGTCCCCATGCCCCGAGATGAAGATGATGGGCAATGCGATCTTCGATTCCACCAACTGATGTTGGAACTCCAGGCCACTGGCGCCTTGGAGCCGTACATCGAGGACCAGACAACTGGGCGCACCGGGATCGGGTATTCGTAGAAATTCTGTCGGCGAGGCAAAAGTCTGCACCTGAAGCCCCACCGATCGAAAGAGACTACTGAGTGCTTCGCGCATGGGCGCCTCGTCGTCAATCACAAAGACAACAGGGCCCTTGTCCATGGGCGCCTTATCCATGGAAGCATTATTTTCGTTCATGCAGGCTCCTCATTGCTGGAGGGGAAGGACAAGTGGAATACCGCGCCTTCACCGGCTTCACTTGTTGCCCAGATGCGGCCACCATGGGCATCAATGATCGATCGACAAATGGATAACCCCATACCCATTCCGTCGGGCTTGGTAGTGTAGAAAGCGTTGAAGAGTCTGGGCATGCTTTGCGGCGAAATGCCGGGGCCGTTGTCTTTGACATCTACGCACAATTCGCCCGCGTCAGAACGCCTGAGACGCAAATGGAGCGTGCGCTGTTTACCTTTGGTATTGGCCATTGCCTGCACACCATTCATGATCAGATTGATGATGACCTGCTGGAGTTGGACGCGGTCACCAATAATCCGGGCTGTCTCGGTATCGTATTGATGGTCTAGCACAATTTTGTTCCGTCTGACCTCCCTGTCGACCAGCGCCAATGACTCTTCTATGACTTCCTGGAGATCAACCGGGACGCTTTGAGGATCGGTCTTGCGTGACATTGCCCGGATACGTCGAATCACCTCGCTCGCTCGATGGGTCTCGCTCATCATCCGCTCCATGGCACTGCGCACCTCGTCGATGTCTGGCACCTCGCGATTCAGCCAACGCAAGCCGGCAGTGCCATTGGTGGTTACGGCGGCCAATGGCTGGTTGACTTCATGTGCGATCGACGCCGCCAGTTCACCCAATGTTGTGATTCGGGTCACGTGAGCCAATTCTGTCTGCGAGCGGTGGAGCGCTTCCTCAGACATTTTTGCATCAGTCACATCCATCAGTGCCCCGATGTATTCAAAATTTCCGGCGGCATCCTGGACGGGATGAGCCAGCATTTGCACATGCTTGATCCGCCCGTCGGTCATCAAAAGCCGATATTCCACCTTGATGTGCGGCTCTTTCTGATAGGCGTGCTTGATCGATATTTTGACCAGGTCCAGATCATCTGGATGGGTTTTTTTAAGGACGCTGGACAGCAGCGGTTCCTCGTCTTCGCCGAACTCGAATATCCGCCGAGCCTCGTCGGACCAATACATCTCGCCGCTTGGGATTTTCAGACCAATGCTCCCGGTCTGACTCAGCCATTGAGCACCGGCCAGAAACGCTTCGCTGCGTCGCAGGGCATTGATGGCCCTTTTTTGCTCGGTGATGTCGTTGTGAGTGGCCAAAACCGCTTTTGGTTGATTGCTCTCGTCCCGTGACACGGAGCAACGACTTACAACCGTCACGGGCGTTCCGTCACGTCGGTGTTCCACAACTTCGCCTTCCCATCGGCCGGTTTCAATCAGCGAATTCATCATTTGCTCCCAGCTGAGCGTCAGTTGAGGCCGCAGAAGTTGTCGAAAATCCTGACCGATAGCTTGTGCTTTCGACCAGCCATACAAGGCTTCGGCGCCCGGGCTCCACGCAGTGATGATGCCATTCATGTCTCGAACGATGATGGCGTCGTGGGTTTGCGCGAGCATCCGCACCTGCTCCTGCAACTCGTCATTGGCTGCTTTGTTTTTCAGTGCCAGTAAAGTGGTAATACCGATTGCGGACAGGCTGACCAGGCAACGGGCGAACGCGTCGCTGTTGAAGTCGCTGCCATGTGAAATGAAAAACGCGGCCAACGTCAATCCAAAGCAGGAGAGCGAAACGCCAATGACACCTTTGCGTGAAAACAGGTTTACCGACATCAGAATCACGGCGACGTAGAGCACCGCTATGGCGATATGGATGGAAGTGAGTGTGTCGATGATGAAGATGGCGCCGGCCAGCGTGGCGGCGCCAAATCTCTGGAGGTGCGTATGAGGGGTGGGGTGCGCGGGATTTTTTACAGCTACCGTCGGTTCAATTGAGATTTTCATATCAATCAATAGGCCTGCTGGGAATGCAATTCATCACGGGTGATTGCAGTGAACACCCCAGGCGAAATTGCAGCAAGCAAAACCCATAGTGGATAGCGAAGTGTGTTGGTCCGTTCCGAGAAACGACGTCGCTCCCGAGTTTCTATAAGTGGAGACAGTTAACGTAAAGTAGGGGGAAACGTACGACAGAGACTAAGCAATCAAACCTGTCCTCGACGAGAAGAGCATGCGCACCAGGCCGAAAGGGCGATGGAGGTACTCGGCAACTTGTGCGCTGTAGCTATTGCCGTTGATGCACCAATTGCAAAAGTGTTCGCAGTTGTTTGACAGGATTTTGTACTGTGATTCTCCGACTCTCGACAGGGCCCGTACAATGATCTCGTCGCTGGAAAAGGCACATTGTTCCTCATGCACCCAGATGGAACTGCCGTTGCCGAAGCGATCCAGGTCAGTGACTTCGATCGGGCCGGCTTGCAGTGATGCACTCAATCCCGAGTAATGAGCGACCTTGCCATCGCCAAGGTAGATGCCGTGATGAACATAGAACTTGCGCGGACTGACCAGGTGCGATCCTGCGCTCAGGCGATCAGCGTCGCGGACTATGAAGGCTGCATGCTTTGAGTTTGCTTCCCGTGGTGTTGGCGCACTAATAGCGTTGCAGGCATGGGAACCGTTTTCAAAAAACGGGTCATTCACGTTTGACTCACATTCCATATTGACGACTGCCGAGTTCAAACAGATCGAACCCAGGGAGGATACAATGCCAATTGTTTTCATCAGTAGCTTGTTCATGATGAAGTCCTCTGGAACCTTTGAAAGTAGAGTATCTTTCCAGAGAGAAATAATCAGTCGTGCATAGGTGTGTAGCCGATAGTCACTTTATATGTGCGTCTCATACTTTTGTATTATTCGGGGCGCCGATCGAGTTCTATCCGAATCGATGATTCATCCGAGAGCCATACGCACTGGTTGAGCCAAACCTGCCCGAAGGGTTTGCACCAGAACGCTTCCCCAATCTTCCCTGCTTACGGAGAGGTATCAGTGTTGGTCAGCTTCTGTGCGGATGCCGTCCAGGTTTTACCTTCAGCGCCTGATCAAGGCAAAGACTACGTCTTGTGCCTGGCTGTTCGAATGGGTAAGGGGCGTATCTGCCATACATTTTTTACGCTTTCTTTACGGTAGGTGTTTCTACTCGCAACGATACTGGCGGCGATTTTAGATCGTCCATCCGCCGGGCCTATCAACGGCCCTGGAAAACCGCATTGCCCGAGGAAGGTATGCCTATCCTCCCCGCAATTTGAGAGAAGCGACCCTTGAGTGAAACTGCGACCGGTGCACATGAAGACTCCCATTCAAAAACGTCAGGAGTGGGCTTGCTCATCGCCGCTGTCGGCGTGGTATACGGGGACATAGGCACCAGTCCCCTGTACACGCTGAAAGAAGTATTTTCCGGCCACTACGGCGTTCAGGTAAATCACGACGGAGTGCTAGGCATTCTGTCGTTGATCTTCTGGTCACTGATCTGGGTGGTCTCGATCAAGTACGTGCTTTTCATCCTGCGAGCCAATAATCAGGGCGAAGGCGGCATCATGGCGTTGACGGCGTTAGCCCGCCGCGCAGCAGCACCTTATCCGCACACGAGCAAGGTATTGGTACTGCTCGGCCTGTTCGGTGCGGCACTTTTTTATGGGGACAGCATGATCACCCCGGCTATTTCGGTGCTCTCTGCGGTTGAAGGGCTACAGCTGGCGTTTGACGGAATAGAGCACTGGGTTGTGCCCTTGTCAGTGATCGTGCTGGTGGCGTTGTTCTTGATCCAAAAGCACGGCACGGCTCGCATCGGTATCCTGTTCGGCCCCGTGATGGTGCTGTGGTTTGTAGTATTAGGTGCGCTAGGAATCTATGGGATTTTGCAGCGCCCGGAAGTACTGCAAGCGCTCAACCCGTATTGGGGAGCACATTTTTTTATCGCTCATCCGGGAATCGGTGTGGCCATCCTGGGTGCCGTCGTATTGTCATTGACCGGTGCTGAAGCACTGTATGCGGACATGGGCCACTTTGGTCGCAAACCGATTTCACGTGCCTGGTTCATTCTCGTGTTGCCCGGTTTGGTGCTCAACTACTTTGGCCAAGGCGCCTTGATCCTGGGAAACCCGGAGACTGTGCGCAATCCGTTCTATTTGTTGGCGCCCGAGTGGGCACTGTTGCCGATGGTCGCGCTCTCCACACTGGCGACCATCATCGCTTCTCAAGCCGTGATCTCCGGTGCTTTCTCCCTGACTCGCCAGGCCATACAGCTGGGTTACGTCCCTCGCATGTTTATCCAGCACACCTCCAGCCAGGAGCAGGGACAGATCTACATTGGCACGGTGAACTGGGCGTTGATGGTCGGTGTCGTGTTGTTGGTGATTGGTTTCGAGTCGTCCAGTGCTTTGGCCGCAGCTTATGGCGTCGCTGTGACGGGGACCATGCTGATCACCACAATCCTGTCTTCGGCTGTCGTCCTGCTCCTATGGAAAACGCCGCGCTGGTTGGCCATCCCGATGCTGCTCGGATTTTTGCTGGTGGACAGTCTGTATTTCGCGGCCAACGCGCCGAAGATTTTTCAGGGCGGTGCGTTCCCGGTGATTGCCGGCATCGGCCTGTTCATTTTGATGACGACCTGGAAGCGGGGCAGGAAGATTGTTGTTGAGCGGCTGGATGAAACCGCGCTTCCTCTACCGCTCTTCATCGGCAGCATCCGTACGCAGCCTCCCCATCGCGTACAAGGCACGGCGGTGTTTCTGACGGCCAGGGCCGATGCTGTTCCTCATGCGCTGCTGCACAACCTGCTGCATAACCAGGTTTTGCATGAGCAAGTGGTATTGCTCACCGTGGTGTCTGAAGACAGCCCTCGCGTCAGTGCTGACAGAAGGTTTGAGGTCGAAGCCTACGGTGAAGGCTTCTTCCGGGTCAGTTTGCACTTTGGCTTTATCGAAGAGCCCGATGTCCCTTTGGCGTTGAGTCTCTGTCACTTGGCTGAGCTGGACTTCAGTCCGATGCGCACGACCTATTTTCTCAGCCGAGAGACGGTGATCCCGACCAAGCGCATAGGTATGGCCCGTTGGCGAGAAAGCCTGTTCGCGTTTTTGCTCAAGAACGCCAACAGCAACTTGAAATACTTCAAGTTGCCGCTGAATCGGGTGATTGAGCTGGGCACACAGGTCGAGATGTAGCGGTAACAGGCCGCTGATTCCGGTAACCCTGCGCTCAAGGAATAAAACGACACCCAACACCGGTTTCGGTGATGAGGTGTCGCGGTCTCTCTGCGATGATAAAGTCCTGCCTCCTCGAACCCGAGTAAATAAACCCGTGTACGACTTCAACGATTTGTATTTCTTTGTCCAGGTGGTCGAACACGAGGGATTTACCGCTGCTAGCCGAAAGCTAGGCGTGCCAAAGTCCAAGCTCAGCAGACGTATTGGGCAGTTGGAAGAGCGCTTGGGAGTTCGGCTGATACAGCGTTCAACACGCAAGTTTACGGTGACGGATATTGGTCAAGACTACTATCGGCACTGCCTGGCGATGCTTGTTGAAGCTGATGCTGCGGAGCAGGTTGTTGCGCATTCACGATCTGAGCCTCAAGGAATTGTTCGAATCAGTTGCCCTCCCGCCCTGGGCGCCATGGGCGTCAGCGACACAATCGCAAAATTCATGGTGTTGCACCCAAAGGTACAGGTCCAGATCGATAGCACCAATCGCAGGGTGGATGTCTTGGGTGAGGGTTATGACATTGCTCTTCGTGTTCGCTTTCCACCCCTTGAGGATGCGAATTTGGTGATGCGGGTTTTCGGTGACAGCCATCAAAAGTTAGTGGCATGCCCATCGCTGATCGCCGGAATGAAGTTGGAGTCGCCTGCGGATCTGGCTGGGCTGCCGAGCATGGATTTGGGCCCACCTAACCGTGAGCATAGGTGGACGTTTATGGGCCCCGGAGAATCAACATTTGATGTGATTCACGCCCCACGATTTGTAACGTCGGATCTCGACGCCTTACGCCGCGCGGCCATTCAAGGTGTGGGAGTGGTACAGATGCCAGAAATCATGGTCAGGCATGCTCTGGACGATGGCCGTCTAGTTGAGATACTGCCGATGTTTCCTCCTCCAAGTGGATTGATCCATGCGGTATTCCCATCCAGGAGAGGGTTGCTGCCTTCTGTTCGCGGACTCATTGATTTGCTAGCGGAGGATTTTGGCGCAAATGCCGAGGCGGATCGGCTGGCGTGTGAGCGGGCCGGAAAAATTCATCCATTGAGTGGCAAGTAAAGTAGCGGTAGGGAGCAGTCGCCTTGCGTAGTGGGCGCTGATCAGACGACGCTGAGAGTTCAGCGTGATTGTTCTATCAGTAGGACAAACTATCGCATTGTTGCCGACTAATCAGCCATTGGTTTCGTCTGTAGGATCGCCCCCATCAGATCGCCACGTAGCGATCCTCACCTGGAGATCCCACATGAAACTGCTGCATATCGATTCGAGCATTCTTGGTGACAACTCGGCTTCCCGCCAGCTGAGCAGTGAAGTCGTCAAAGCCTGGCAAACCGCCGAGCCAACGGCCGTGGTGACCTACCGCGACCTGGCCGCCGACGCCATCAGCCATTTCTCCGCGACGACCCTGGTCGCCGCCGGCACCACCGCTGAACTGCGCAACGCTGCCCAACAGCACGAAGCCGAGCTGAGCGCTTCGACGTTGGCCGAATTTATCGCCGCTGATGCCGTGGTGATTGCAGCCCCGATGTACAACTTCACGATCCCGACTCAACTGAAGGCCTGGATCGACCGCATCGCCGTTGCCGGTCAGACCTTCCGCTACACCGAAGCCGGCCCTGAAGGCCTGTGCGGTGGCAAGAAAGTCGTGATCGTGTCGACTTCCGGCGGCTTGCATGCTGGCCAAGCGACTGGCGTTGCTCACGAAGAATACCTGAAAGTGCTGTTCGGCTTCCTCGGCGTCACCGACATCGAGTTCGTCCGCGCCCATGGTTTGGCTTACGGTGATGAAGTGCGCAGCAAAGCGATGAGCGACGCGCACACGCAAATCAGCGAGCAGTTGTTCGCCGCCGCGTAAAGCGTCTGTAAAAAAAATCAAACAGCTCAAGCAACTCCCAAAAAACTCTGTATTCTGATCACGCAAGTGCCAGATGCGGAGTTTTTTGTTTCTGGTCATTTCAATTTTGTAGAAGATTCTGGCCCAGGTTATGCACTCGAGGGTTAACGTCCCCGTTTTGCAACGACCTTGGTCGCCGCGCATTTCTGGCCCAAGGCCGCTTCTTCGGTGTCTGAAGAAGAACGGGCTTCCCGGTCAAGTACCAAAGGTGGGGCATCCCATGATGCGTCTTTGTGCAACGTTACTGATTTGCCTGCTCAGCAGCCTGAATTCAGTGCACGCCGCGCCTGCGCCACACCCTCATTGGAGTGTCGGCTTCCATGAGATGAGTTTTCTCGACCCGCTGGATCTGCAGCCGATGCGGGCCATTGCCTTTTATCCTTCCAGCGATAAAGAACACGCCAGCAAACTCGAGGGTTACACCGTCGAAGCTGGCGAAGATACGCGTGTCGCCATCGGCCGTTTCCCAATGTTGATGCTGTCCCACGGCAACACCGGAACCCCGCTGGCCCTGCACGACCTGATGACGTCGCTGGCACGCAAAGGGTTTGTGGTGGTGGCGGTGATTCATCCCGGCGACAACTCAAAAGACCACAGCCGCCTCGGCACACTGAGCAATCTTTACGGCCGGCCGATCCAGATTTCCGAAGCCATTACCGCGACCTTGGGCGACCGCATGCTCGCACCCTTCGTCAATGCCGATCAGGTGGGCGTGATCGGTTATTCGGCGGGTGGCGAGACGGCGTTGATTCTGTCCGGGGCGACGCCTGATCTCGACCGTCTGCGGCGCTATTGCCAGGAACGCCCGGACGACCACGATGCCTGCAACACTCAGGGCGAGCTGATCGCCGACCGTGATGATTTGCAACCGGTGGCGGACCCACGCGTGCATGCTTTGTTGTTGATGGCGCCGTTGAGCCTGAAGTTCGGCCGTCATACCCTGGCCGATGTGCATGTGCCGGTGCTGCTCTACAGCGGTGACGGCGACAAACTGGTGGCCTTCGACAAAAACGCCGCCGCCCTGGCGCGCAAACTGCCCATCGCGCCGGACTTCAAGTTGCTGGCCGGGGCAGGGCACTTCGTATTCATGGCGCCTTGCAACGAAGAGCAGATCATCGCCATGCCGGCGCTGTGCACCGATGCCGATGGCGTCGATCGCGAAGACATTCACCGCAACATGATTTCCGAAGCCGGACGCTTTTTCTCCCGCACCCTGGGCAAACCTAATCGCGCCGGAATGCAAACCGCCGATCAATAATGCCTCTAACACTGCAAAACGCTTGCTCGCGAAGAGGCCCTGTCAGACAACATTGATGTTGAATGACACGCCGCATTCGCGAGCAAGCCCGCTCCCACAAGGTTTTGCAGTGTCAGGCCATTGCGCGGCGTTTCAGGAGAAGGGTCAAGCCGAGGCCGGTGACCGACAATAAGGCCGCGCTGAAGAAAATCCACGAATACCCCAAATTCAACGCCACCGCGCCCATCAATGGCCCGGCAATCGCCAGCGCCAGGTCGAAAAACACCGCATAAGCACTCAACCCCGCGCCGCGACTGGAGTTGGGCACCTGCTTGATCGCTTCCACCCCCAGTGCCGGGTACACCAGCGACAGGCCAAAACCGGTCAGGCCGGCACCGATCAGCGCATACCCGGTGGACGGTGCCAGCCACAGCAACACCAGGCCGACGGTCTCGATGGTCATGCAGGCAATGGCCGACGTGAAACCGCCAAAACGGCTGATGGCGGAAATAAACAACAGGCGCGACAGGATGAAACATACCCCGAACACCGTCAGGCAATACGCGGCGCCGGTCCAGCCACGATTAACGTAATACAAGGTAATAAAGGTGGTCAGGGTGCCATAGCCGATAGACGCCAGGCTCAAGCTCGCCCCGAACGGTGCAATGCGCCCGAACACCGCCCAGAACGGCAGACGCTCGCCGCGAATCACCGGCACCGACGGTTTGTTGCGAATCAGCACCAGCGCCGCCAGTGCCAGCAGCGACAGCACGATCCCCAGGCTTTCAAACCCGTACTCGGCGACCATCACCACCCCCAGCGGCGCGCCGATGGCGATGGCGCCATAGGACGCAATGCCGTTCCACGAGATCGAGCGTGCGGTGTGCTCAGCGCCGACCTGGCCCATGCACCAACTGATCGTGCCAACCCCGATCAACCCTTGGGCGATCCCCAGCAACAGCCGGCCAGCGATCAGGATCAACAGGCTCACCAGCGGAATGCTCTGGAGCAAGGTCGAGAGCAATGTCAGCAGGCCGCTCAACACAATCCCCGACAACCCGTAAACAATCGCCCGTTTGGTCCCGATGTTGTCCGACATGCGCCCGGCCATGGGGCGACTGAGTAGGGTGGCCAGGTATTGGGAACCAATCGTCAGCCCGGCGACGATGGCGCTGAAGCCGAGTTGTTCGTGGACATACCCCGGCAATACCGCAATCGGCAGGCCGATGCAGAGGAAGGCGATAAAGGTATAGAAAACGATGGAGACGATCTGCAGGGTGATCGCCGTGGAGCTTTGCGGTGGCAGCTGCTGCACAGACATGAGGGCTCGTTCGCGGGCGGCGGTAGGAGAACTGCATCATGGCAAGGGCGGGGGATAAAAGGAAGCAGGCTAACGATAATCGCCTGGCGTGAGGGACCCTTCGCGGGCAAGCCTCGCTCCTACAGAGGCAGCGCACAACCTGTAGGAGCGAGGCTTGCCCGCGAAGAGGCCATCAGCACCAGCAAAAACCTTTCACCCTGAAATGCAAAAAGCCCTGTCACCAGGACAGGGCTTTCAATTGCAGCAAGCTTACTTAGAACACAACGCCCTGGCTACGCAGGTAATCGTCATAAGTACCGCTAAAGTCGATCACGCCGCTAGGGCTCAACTCGATAATGCGGGTAGCCAACGACGATACGAACTCACGGTCGTGGCTGACGAAGATCAGCGTGCCCGGGTAGTTCTCCAGCGCCAGGTTCAGCGCCTCGATGGACTCCATGTCCAAGTGGTTGGTCGGTTCGTCCATGATCAGCACGTTCGGCTTTTGCAGGATCAGCTTGCCAAACAGCATGCGACCTTGCTCACCACCGGAGATGACCTTGACCGACTTGAGGATCTCGTCGTTGGAGAACAGCATACGGCCGAGGGTACCGCGAACGATCTGCTCGCCGCCCTGGGTCCATTGGCCCATCCAGTCGAACAGGTTGCAATCGTCTTCGAAGTCGTGCGCGTGGTCCTGGGCGTAGTAGCCCAGTTCCGCGGCGTCGGTCCACTTCACGGTGCCGGCATCCGGGGTCAGTTCGTTGACCAGGGTGCGCAGCAATGTGGTTTTGCCGATGCCGTTCGGGCCAATGATCGCCACGCGCTCGCCGGCTTCAACCTGGAAGCTGAAATCCTTGAACAGCGGCTTGCCGTCGAAGCCTTTGGCCATGCGCTCGACGATGACCGCCTGACGGTGCAGCTTCTTGGTTTGTTCGAAGCGGATGAACGGGCTGACGCGGCTCGAAGGCTTGACCTCGGCCAGCTGGATCTTGTCGATCGCCTTGGCGCGGGAAGTGGCCTGCTTGGCTTTCGAGGCGTTGGCCGAGAAGCGGCTGACGAACGATTGCAGTTCCGAAATCTGCGCCTTCTTCTTGGCGTTGTCCGACAGCAGCTGCTCGCGGGACTGGGTCGCCACGGTCATGTACTCGTCGTAGTTGCCCGGGAACAGGCGCAGCTCGCCGTAATCCAGGTCAGCCATGTGGGTGCACACGCTGTTCAGGAAGTGACGGTCGTGAGAGATGATGATCATCAGGCTGGAGCGCTGGGTCAGAATGTTTTCCAGCCAGCGGATGGTGTTGATGTCCAGGTGGTTGGTCGGTTCGTCGAGCAACAGCACTTCAGGATCGGAGAACAGTGCCTGAGCCAGCAATACGCGCAGTTTCCAGCCTGGGGACACTTCGCTCATCGGGCCGAAATGCTGTTCGATGCCGATACCCAGGCCCAGCAGCAATTCACCGGCACGGGATTCGGCGGTGTAGCCGTCCATTTCAGCGAATTCGGTTTCCAGCTCGGCCACGGCCATGCCGTCTTCTTCGGTCATTTCCGGCAGCGAGTAGATGCGATCGCGCTCGGCCTTGACCTTCCACAGCTCTTCGTGACCCATGATCACGGTATCGATCACGGTGAATTCTTCGTAGGCGAACTGGTCCTGGCGCAATTTACCCAGACGCACGTTCGGCTCAAGCATGACCTGGCCACCGGAGGGCTCAAGGTCGCCACCGAGGATTTTCATGAAAGTCGACTTGCCGCAACCGTTGGCGCCGATCAGGCCGTAGCGGTTGCCCGCGCCGAACTTGACCGAAACGTTTTCGAATAGCGGCTTGGCGCCGAACTGCATCGTGATGTTAGCTGTAGAGATCAAAGGTTTTTCCTGCGAAGCATTCAGAGTAGCTAGGGTTGCGGCAGTACCGATTCAGTACCCGTTTCCGGATTTCAAACCACGGGAAATGCATCCCGGTCAGAAGCGGAAGGTCCATCTGGCAATAAGTGGACAGCTGCATATGGAGCGCTTGGCCCGAGTCGAAGTGCGCTGAGACGGGTTCATTTCCGTCATCAACCAAGGGGGGCGCGTAATGTTTGGCGGCGATTGTACTGGTCTGGCTCTTTAAACGATAGGGCATTGAGGCCGCACGGGCGCTTTGGCGGCACCAGCGGACAGATTTTCACATCTGAATGCTAACAACTGGTTACAAACAGTGGCTAAAATGCCATTTTTCATCCTGATGCCGACCGACGGCAGTGCCTCAAGGCCGCCCCATTGGGACCGCTGTTTCGTATTCAGACGCTGCACAATGCCCTCGGACCGTTTGGCCGGCAGGGGACGCAGTTTGTTCACTTCTGACGTGTGACGATATCTGTGAAACTTCTCATCGCTGCTATTTATGTTGTCTCCATCGCGTACGTCCACCTGCGCGGTCGGGTGCGTCACAAACTCGGTCGCCAACTGAGCGACCATTCGAGCTTTCTGGCGCCGATCAATTGCTTCCTTTATCTGTTCTCGAAAATCCCCAACAAGCCTTACCTTGATCCCGCCGATTTCCCCGACTTGAGTCCGTTGCAGACCCATTGGGAAGAAATTCGCGCCGAAGGCCAGAACCTGCTCAGGGCCGGGGAAATCAAACGCTCGAACCAATACGACGACGTGGGCTTCAACTCCTTCTTCAAGACCGGCTGGAAGCGTTTCTACTTGAAGTGGTACGGCGACAGCCACCCCTCGGCGATGAAGCTGTGCCCACGCACCACTGAACTGGTGCAGAGCATCGGCTCGATCAAAGCCGCGATGTTCGCCGAATTGCCACCGGGCTCCAAGCTGGTTCGTCATCGCGATCCGTACGCCGGTTCCTACCGTTATCACCTGGGCCTGGAAACGCCGAACGATGCCGGCTGCTACATCAACGTCGATGGCGAGCCTTATCACTGGCGTGACGGTGAAGCGGTGATGTTCGACGAGACCTTCATTCATTACGCCGAAAACACCACCGGGCAGAATCGCATCATTCTGTTCTGCGACATTGAGCGCCCGATGAAATATCGCTGGGCAGCGGCGTTCAATGGCTGGTTCAGCCGTAACGTGATGTCAGCGGCGGGTGCGCCGAATGATGGGGGCGACAAGACCGGGGGAATTAATCGCCTGTTCGCCAAAATCTATAAGATTCGTCTCCGTGGCAAGGCGCTGAAGAAGCGTAATCGCAAGCTCTATTACCTGGAGAAGTGGGCGATTTTTGGTGGCCTGCTGGCGGTTTTTGTACTGATCTAGTCTTTCGCGTTAAGGCAGATAAAGCATTCGCGAGCAGGCTCGCTCCCACAGGGGATCGAGTTCCAATGTGGGAGCGAGCCTGCTCGCGATGGGGCCATAACAGTCACCGCAATACAATCAATCAGCCACGAGACGTCTTCGTGGCTTTTTTGTTCGCGGCGGGTTTCGCGGCCGGCTTGGCTTTACCGGCGCTCTTGCCGCCAAGGCTGCGTTTAAGCAGCTCGGTCAAATCGATAACATCCGCCGTTTTCCGCTCTTCTTCGCCAGTCGCTGTCTCCACATCCTCGATCTTGCCTTCATTGGCCTTCTTCTCGACCAGCGCCATGATCTTGTCTTCAAAACTGTCGCGATAGTCGTCAGGTTTCCAGTCGGCGCTCATGTCTTCAACCAGACGCTTGGCCATGTCGAGCTCACCCTTGGCCAGTTCCGGTTTGGTCACTTCGCTGCCCAACTCAAGCGTGTCGAGGCTGCGCACTTCCGCCGGCCAGCGCAGCATCACCAGGACCATCGCCGATTCCAGCGGCATCAGTGCCGCCAGGTGCTGGCGGGTATGCAGCACCACATGGGCGAGGGCGACCTTGTTGGTTTTGCTCAGGGTTTCGCGCAACAGTGCATAGACCTTGCCGCCGCGCTTGTCCGGTGCCAGGTAATAGGGTGTGTCGATGTTCTGCAGGGGAATCTGGTCACTGTCGACAAAGGAAAAGATGTCGATGGTTTGCGTGGACAGCGGATGCGCCGACTTGATCTCCTCCTCACTGAGCACCACGTAGCGGCCCTTTTCATACTGCACACCTTTGACGATGTGCTCCTTGGTGACTTCCTTGCCGGTGACCTTGTTCACGCGTTTATAGCCCACCGGTTCCATGCTGCGGCTGTCGAGCCAGTCGAAATCCACCCCTTGCGAAGACGTCGCCGAGACCAGCGCCACAGGGATATGCACCAGCCCGAAACTGATTGCGCCTTTCCAGATTGCCCGTGCCATGGTCGTCTTCTCGTGAGTGATGTTCAGGTGACCGGTGACGCCGTGCAAAAGTTTCAGCGCGCTGCGGCCCGGCCCTACGGGCGGATCGGCGGTGTGGTCAACTCGTGTTACACCTTGTGAAGCATGTTTTAGTTAACAAATCCGAACCCCGGGCGTAGCGTGCTATCGAAGGTCCTATCCACGCTGATGTCGAGAGGCTTCCCATGAACAGATTTGTGCTCGGCTGCACCGCGTTGGCGTTGAGTGGCTTGCTGAGCCCGCTGGCCCAGGCCGGGAGCGCACCGGCAACGCCTTCGTTGCTGTTGGCCCAGAGCCCGACGGGCAACGCCAGCAATCCTTACAACAGCCCGATTCGCCGGGCCAACCCCAACAGCATGCAAGGCACGCAACCCAGCGCGCCAGCCATTCGTGGGCCCAATACCGTGCCCGTGCCTCGACCGCCGACCCTTGACAATGGTGGCGTCGGCAACCGTTATCCTCAGGACCGACCACCTCCCGCCAGCCAGCCAAAATTCATTCCCAACCCACCTCATCGAGACGCGGACACCAGCAACCGTTGAACGGCAGGACAGCGTTCTTGCCAGCCATTCGAACGACAAAAGGAATCGTGCATGTTGCGTAAAACCCTCCTGGCCACCTTCTGCGCCAGCGCACTGATCACCGCTGCAGCGCCTGTTTTCGCGGCGCCGACGCAAGAGCTGAACAGCGAACAGGGCACCCTCGAAGTCACGACCATTGCCAAGGGGCTGGAGCATCCCTGGGCCTTGGCCTTCCTGCCGGATCGCAAGGGAATGCTGGTAACCGAGCGGCCCGGCAACCTGCGCGTCGTCAGCGCCGACGGCAAGCTCTCAGACCCGATTGATGGCGTGCCCGAAGTCTGGGCCAAGGGGCAGGGTGGTTTGCTGGACGTGGTGTTGTCGCCCGACTTCAAGCAAGACCGCACGGTCTACCTGTCGTATGCCGAAGGTGGCGGCAAGGGCGACAAGGCCGGCACCGCGGTGGGTCGCGGACAGCTGTCCGAAGACCTGACGACCCTCAAGAACTTCAGGGTTATATTCCGTCAGGAACCCAAGCTCTCGGTCGGTAACCACTTTGGCTCGCGGCTGGTGTTCGATCGCGATGGCTACCTGTTTATCACCTTGGGCGAGAACAACGACCGGCCAACGGCGCAGGACCTCGACAAGCTGCAAGGCAAGGTCGTGCGAATCTACCCGGACGGCAAAGTGCCGGATGACAACCCCTTCGTCGGTCAGGCCGGCGTACGCCCGGAAATCTGGTCCTACGGCCATCGCAATCCGCAAGGCGCGGCACTCAACCCGTGGACGGGCACCCTCTGGGAAAACGAACACGGCCCCCAGGGTGGCGATGAGGTCAACATCATCGAACGTGGCAAGAACTACGGCTGGCCGCTGGCAACCCACGGCATCAACTATTCCGGTGGGCCAATTCCGGAGGCCAAGGGCAAAACCGCCGAAGGCACCGTTGCACCGCACCATGTCTGGGAAAAGTCGCCGGGGCTCAGCGGCTTGGCCTTCTACGACGCGGATCGGTTCAAGGCCTGGCAGCACAACGCATTTATCGGCGCGCTGGTGAGCCAAGAGTTGATCCGCCTGCAATTCGACGGCGACCGGGTGGTTCACGAAGAGCGATTGATGGGTGAACTCAACAAGCGCATCCGCGATGTACGGCAGGGCCCGGACGGGTATTTGTATGTGCTCACCGACGAGGATGACGGCACGTTGTACAAAGTCGGCCTGAAATAACCCACCAGAGTGATCGTTCCCACGCGGAGTGAACGATCAGTCTGAAGGGGCATACAGAATCACCGCCGCCCTCAATTTGCCCCGGCCAAAGCTGCTCATTTTCTCAAACTCGGCATGGCTGACCGGCAAATGCTGGCAGTCCATCGGTTGACGATGTTGGCTGTGATCGACATCAGGGTCATGCAAATAGACGAATTCATCATCGCAATCGGTGACGATCACCCAATGCGGTGATTTCGAGCGGGTCAGCCGATAACTGCTGATCAGCACCAACGGCTGGCCGCCGGCGTCCAGTAACCGTGGCAGCTGCAACGGCCCGCCGATCACCCGTTCGACGTCGGTGGCTTGCAGCTGTTCGGTGAACTCATCATGCACCAAACGCATTACGTCTTTTTTATGCTCATCACGCACACCATCGAGGAACAATGGTCCGGCCATGCTCAGTTGCAGGCGCACCCGAAACCCGCGTCTTAAAGCGGCCAGTGCCAGCCCTTGCGGGCTGCAACCACCGTGGCCGGAGGTCATGAACACGGTGGTCGCTTCGCGCCAGATCTGCAGTTCTTCGCGGCGTTCCAGCGTTCGATCCTGTTGCAACGCACCCATGGCCATCAGCAGGCAGGCCGGGCCGCAGGTGAAATCGGTGGTCTGCGGGTAATACGGCACCTTGATGTTGCGTGAGTCGCGGTGCTGGAGGATGCGTTTTTCCAGGCGCAGCGCATCGGCATGGTCCTGGTAATAGTCGTGAATCAGCGCGAAACGCCGATAACCGTTGCGCTCATACAAGGCGATCGCCGCCGGGTTATCGATCCGCACCTCCAGCCGCAGGTAGGCGCAATCGTGCTCAAGGGCGCAGGCCTCGATGCGTTCCAGCAATTGCTTGCCCAACCCGCTGCCACGCGCCTGTTCAGCAATGGCGATCGAGTAGAGACGCGCCAGCGAAGTGCCCCGATGAAACAGCACCACGGCGTAACCCACCAGGTGTTCGCCGCGCTGGGCCACCAACAGTTGCCCGTGGGCGCGGCTGATCATCCATTGAAAACTGCGGCTGTTGAGCCGATCCGTGGTGAAGCATTGTTGTTCAAGTTCCAGCAGTGCCGGCAAGTCTTCAACAACCGCCAGGCGAAAAACCAGATTCATATGACCACCGTAAAAGTTGCGTAACGAAACGAGACTTTCAAAAAACTTCGTGCTTAATAGGAAAGGTCTTGTTCTCCAACGGATCAATCACTATGTCAGCGGTACAAGGTCATTGGCGCGAAGTATCCGAGCAAACTTTGCCGGCAGCAACTTATTTAAATGACGCAGCTAGAACTTCAAGTCAATTGATTATCATCGTCGAACGCAAGGAAGACTGGGCGTCGTATTTCCCAAGTGAGGACATTGTCAGCGCCCAGGAATACCTTGAGCAGACGCGGGACAATGAGCAGGGCAAACGGGTCCAGGTGATCAACCTGTGCCGCAGCTACAAGTACCTGGGGCACGGGTATTACTGCTCGTTGCTGGCGGAGGCACGGGGGCACAAAGTGATTCCGTCGGTGCGAACCATCAGCGAGCTGACCAAAAAATCCTTGTACGGTCTGTCCCTGGACGACCTGGATAAACCTTTGGAAAAAGCCCTCAGCAATCATCTTTACAGTGACACCGAAGGTTTTACCCTGACGCTGTACTTTGGCAGGACTAACATCGAACCGTTGCAGGATCTGGCACGTCAGTTGTTCGAAGTGTTCCCGTGTCCGATTTTGTTAGTTGAGTTTCGCCGAACTAACGGTTGGCACATCGAAGGCATAAAGTCCGGCGCCTTGCATAAGTTGCGTGAGGATCAGGAAGATCAATTTGCCAACTCGCTCGACAGTTTCAGTCGCAAGATCTGGCGCGTGCCACGCTCCCGCCGGTTGGCGCGGTATGACCTGGCGATTTTGCACGACCCGCAGGAAGCGTTGCCACCGTCCAACGCCAAGGCCCTCGACAACTTTGTCCGGGTGGGCAAGACATTGGGCATCGACGTCGAGTTGATCGAGCGCAAGGACTACGCGCGTATCGCCGAATATGACGGGCTGCTGATTCGCGAGACCACCAGCGTCGATAACCACACTTACCGCTTCGCCAAGAAAGCCGAGAGCGAAGGCTTGGTGGTGATGGACGACCCGGCCTCGATCCTGCGCTGCACCAACAAGGTGTACCTGACGGACCTGCTCAAAAGCCATCAACTGGGCATGCCCGCCACCGAAATTCTGTACAAGGAACGACCGGAAGATTTCGAACGTGTCGGCGAGCGCCTGGGCTTTCCGTTGGTATTGAAGATCCCCGACGGCTGTTTCTCCCGTGGCGTGATCAAGGTCGAAAGCCAGCAAGCCTTGCTTGAAGCCACCGCTGAACTGTTCGAACATTCGGTGCTGTTGCTGGCCCAGGAATTCTTCTACACCGAATACGACTGGCGCATCGGCGTGCTCAACCGCAAACCGATCTTTGCCTGCCAGTACTTCATGTCCAAGGGCCATTGGCAGATCTACAACCACAAGGCCAAGGGTCAGGACATCAACGGCGAGTGCCGCACGTTGGCGGTCCACGAGGCACCACGGGCGGTGGTGGAACTGGCGGTGAAGACCGCGAACCTGATCGGCGATGGCCTCTACGGCGTCGACCTCAAGCAGTCCGGCGACAAAGTGGTGGTGATCGAGGTCAACGACAACCCGAACATGGACGCCGGCATCGAAGACGCCTACTTGCAGGACGATCTGTATTCACTGGTGCTGGAGGAGTTCGTGCGTCGGTTGGAACTCAAACGCCGCGGCCAGGCCTGGTGAGCGGCCGATGATCAAGAGTTTCCAACTCAGCAACGGCGCGCTGCACGCCGTAGAACGGCTGGACGCCGAGGTGATGCTGTTCAGCAACCCGGATGCGGCCGAACGGGACTTGCTGCACAGCCATTTCAAACTCGATGAACACGCGCTGGCCTCGGCCCTGGACCCTGACGAGGTGTCGCGCATCGAGTTCCATCCCGACAACCTGTTCCTGATCTGGAAACGCCCGGAAAACTACTCCGGCGCCGGCAGCCTGGCCTTCGAAGTATCGTCCTGCGGCTTGCTGTTTTCCCCGGGGCGTTTGCTGGTCATCGCCACCGACGACTCGCCGCTCAGTGGCCTGGGCATTCGGCAGCAGTTGAACACGCCGCTGGATGTGTTGCTGCACCTGCTGTTCAACAACATCCATCACTATCTGGGCCACCTGAAGGTGATCAAGTTGGTTGCGCGGGAGTTGCAGCAGAAATTCAACGCCTCGATGCAAAACCAGCACCTGATCCAAATGTTCAACCTCAGTGAAAGCCTGATCTATTACATCAATGCGATCCACAGCAACGGTGCGGTCCTGACCCGGCTGCGCAACCATGCGGAAAAGGAACACTTCAGCGCAGCAGCCATCGGCCTGATCGACGACCTGATCATCGAAAACAACCAGTGCTACAAACAGGCGGAAATCTACTCCACGGTGTTCTCCGGGCTGATCGACGCCCGGGGCAATCTGATGAACAACAGCATGAACAACCTGTTGCGCAAGCTGACGTTGATCAACGTGGTGTTTCTGCCTCTGAACCTGATTGCGAGCATTGGCGGGATGTCCGAATTCAGCATGATGACGTCGGGCACGCCGTGGTGGGTTTCGTATCCGTTGTTTCTCTCGGCGATGATGCTGGGGGCGGGGGGGATGGTGCTCGGGCTCAGGCGGCTGGCCAAGTGAATGCGGTGACTGTCAGGCCGACTTCGCCAGCAGGCTGGCTCCCACAGTTGACCGCGTTCTCATGTCGGACCCGGTGAAATGTGGGAGCCAGCCTGCTGGCGAAGGCAATCTCATGTACGCAACTTCCTATCCTGCAAACCACGAACCACCAGATACAACAACGGCCCGACCGACACAAAAATCGCGGTAATCAACAGGTAAGGAACAACCGACCACCCCGACTGCCCACGCTTGCGCGCATCGCGATACATCCAGATACCCGCCAGGACTGCCAGCAAGTAAAGATCAATCACCACCTGCGCCGTATCAGGCCGCGACATCAGGCTGATGCCAAAGTCGATCAATGACTGTTCAGCCTGGAGCATCACCGACACGGTGTAGCTGGCGAAGGCGATAAGGGCTACGAGGGGCAGGGCGACAGACTTCATGGTGTCCTTCCTTGGGACGATGAGCAGAATCGCCAGCCTACAGAGCCCGGACAAAATTGGCCATTGACTTGCCATTAGCGCCCGGCTAGTTTTCACACATGACTTCCACCGTATTGCGCTGCCAGCCAAGCATTATTACCGCCATTCCTTATCTGGCGGGCTAGCTCACGACTGCAGCACCCAACCCGCCCTAGAGGCGGGTTTTCATTTTCTGTCTCCGGGGCGCCGATCTTAGCCAGGAGATGACCATGAGCAGCACCCAGGCCCAGCAAACCTTGCTTGAGCATTACGTGAAAAAAATCCTCGCCGCGCCCGTGTATGAATTGGCGGTACGCACGCCGCTGCAAGACGCTCCGGCGCTGTCCGAAGCCTTGGGCAATCGGATCCTGCTCAAGCGTGAGGACTTGCAACCGACCTTTTCCTTCAAGATTCGCGGTGCTTTTAACAAGCTGGTGCAATTGAGCGATGAGCAAAAGGCTCGCGGCGTGATCACCGCATCGGCGGGCAATCATGCCCAAGGCGTGGCGTTGGCCGCTCGCGAATTGGGGATTGCCGCCACTGTCGTCATGCCGTGTACGACACCGGAATTGAAGGTGCTCGGTGTGCGCAGTCGCGGGGCCGATGCGGTGCTGCACGGGGAGAGCTTTCCGTTTGCCCTGGAACATGCCTTGAATCTGGCACAGCAAACCGGACGCACCTTTGTCTCGCCTTTCGATGACCCGGAGGTGATCGCGGGGCAGGGCACGGTGGCGATGGAAATCCTGCGCCAGCACCAAGGACCGCTGGACGCGATCTTCGTCCCGGTGGGTGGAGGTGGCTTGATCGCCGGCATCGCCGCGTACGTCAAATACCTTCGACCTGAAGTCCGCATCGTCGGCGTCGAATCGGAACATTCCGCGTGTTTGTCCGCTGCGTTAGAGGCGGGTGAGCGAGTCGTCCTGCCCACCGTAGGCACCTTCGCCGATGGTGTAGCCGTCGCCCAGATTGGCGCTCATGGTTTCGAAGTTTGCCGGTTTTGCGTCGATGAGGTGTTGACGGTCAACAATGACGAACTGTGCGCCGCGATCAAGAATATCTACGACGACACGCGCTCGATCACCGAGCCTTCCGGCGCACTGGCCGTGGCTGGAATCAAAAAGTACGTGGCGCAAACCGGCGCCCGTGGTCAGACCCTGGTGGCCGTCGACTCGGGGGCCAATATCAATTTCGACAGCTTGCGTCATGTGGCCGAGCGCGCGGCAATGTGCGACGCGCTGGCGTAAGGGGATGCCTCGGTTATTCCTGTATGGCTTTCTCGACGGTGCTCGATGCCGACCAGATGCGGTAGCGGACGTCGACGTCCTTGGGCACGTAGAGCACGATCGGCAATTTGCTGTTGTAACGCAGCAGGAAGCCGTCGCCGACCACCGGCACGAAGTCCTTTTTGCGCTTGCCATCCGGGCAGGCCATGAGAGTGCTCATCGGGCCGATGACTTTTTCCAGTCGGTAAAACGGGTAGCCCCAGCCTTCAAGGTTTTTCTCCTCAAGAATGCCGCCCAGGCGTTGGCGATTACAGTCGACGTCCAGGGTTTTGCCGGCGAGGATTTCGACCTGGAAGCTGTCTTCCTGAGCCTGTGGGGCGAGATGGATCACTTGGCGGGTAAAACCGCTTTCAGGTTTCGGGAACGGTGCGATGTCTTCGAGTTTCGCTCCATGAGCGACAGTCGACAGTGCGGCAACCATTAGCCCGACGGTCGTTTTACAGGTCAAACAACCCATGATGCCTCCTTGCGTGTGAGTGGGGTGGGCAGATATTCAATGGCCTCGCGGCATTCTTGCTGCCGTGCGCGGCTATTGCAAACTCATCGCGGCAAGAATGCAAATTGCAGGGGTGTCACAGGGCTTTCTTGCAGATTGCATGAGGGTATTTACAACTAGTTACGCTAAACGCTTGATTTGCCGATGAGCTGCACGGCGAAATTCTGGGCATGTTTTATGCTGTAGCTGCTCTTAAGCTGACCGCGGATTTCAGGAGTCGGCGTTGATACTTTATTGGCAGTCTCATATTAAGGAGAGGGTCGCCATGTTTCTTTCTGCCTTGGAACTTCGCAATATCGTTGAAAGCAGCTTTCTGCCGAAACGCTGTCAATGCACGCTGTCGCCGGACCTGTCGATGACCGTAAAAGTGTATGCGGACGGTAAAACCGATCAACTTGATCTATTGGTCACCGGTATCAATGCCAAACGGCTCAATGGCTGTCGCGAGATCAATGACCTGATCGCCGAGTTGCGCTCGGACATGCAGCACAAGACGAATGCCGAGACTCTGCATCCGGATAGAAAAGCTCTCTAACCTACGCCCACTCTTACGCCCATTCTATCGACAGTCGCTTGGCCTGGAAAAAACCCCAGGCCGAGCGCCAGGTTCGGTCAGTTCTGCATGCTGCAAGCGTCGGACAACTTCCTGTAGGTGACTTCCGAGGGTTTGCCGTTGGTGTCGATGTACTTCATCTCAGCCTTCACCACTTTGCAATCCAGGGTGTTGGGTTCGGTCAACGAAACGACCTTGCCCACGTTTAGCGGCATGCCGTAATGGTACGACGGAGCAGTGGCTTCAGAGGATGAGGTGTCGTTGGCTTGGGCAAGACCGCTAAGGCCAGTGCAGGCGAGGGCGGCGGTAACCCACAGTATGCGCATGTTCATGAACGTTCTCCGGTGCGGACGGAAAGTCAGCTCGACGTAACGGATGTCGAACCTGCCGCACTGGGCGTCAGAAGAGTCTGAGGGCGTGCGGTCCAGTAAAGTGTTGGACCGCGGGATTAAGCGTTGGTTAACCTGGCTGAACGCCACCTGTCGCCTGGCTAAAGGTTTTCGGTGTGAGGAAGACCGCTATCGCGAGCAGGCTCGCTCCCACAGTGGAACTTCGGTGAACACAGAGTTTGTGTTCGGCAACGATCAAATGTGGGAGCGGGCTTGCTCGCGAAGAGGCCCTCAAACTCAGCGAAGATCCGACTGCCGCCGATACGGCAAATCCGGCCCGGTCTTGCTGCACGTCAGTGCCGCCGCCTGCACCGCAAACCTGAGCATCGCATCGATCTGCTCTCGCCCCAGCCGCTGCAATCCTTCAATCGAATCCAGCTGCTGCTCCGTCAACCAGGTAATCAAGGCCGCCTGGAATGTATCGCCAGCCCCGACGGTATCGGCAATTTTCACCGAGCTGGCCGGCACCGACCACGCACCATGAGCCCGGCTGAACACCGTCGCCCCCTCGCCACCACGGGTCAGGAACACCAACTGACAGCGGTGTTGCAGCCAGCCTTCGATCACCCGCTCAGGGTCTTGCTCGGGATAGAGCAGGCTCAAATCTTCGTCACTGACTTTGATCAGGTCGGCCAACTCGACCAATGAAGCAATCCGCGAACGCCACAGCTCGATATTCGGCTCAGGGTTGAGCCGCACGTTTGGGTCAAGACTGATCAGACGCTTACCACTTTCCCGGCGCACCAACGCCAGCAACGTATCGGCAATCGGTTGCACCACCAGCGAATACGAACCGATGTGCAAACCGCGCACTTCAGGCCCCAGCGCCGGCAAATGTTCCGGTTTCAACTGCCGGTCAGCGCAACCTTCACCGCGGAAGCTGTAGTGCGGGGAACCGTTGGCACCGACCGCGACCATGGCCAGCGTGGTGGGCGCGGCGAAGTCCACCAGGTAGTCCGGGCGCACGCCTTCGTCCTGCAGCACCTGCTGCAAACGTCGACCCAAGTAGTCGGTCGACAACCCGGCAAACAATGCCGCGTCCACGCCCAACCGGCGCAATCCCACTGCGACGTTGAACGGCGAGCCGCCGGCGATCGCCTTGAAATTCACTTTTGAAGCCAGGCCGCTGGCGTCTTCTTCACTGAAGAAATCGAACAGCGCTTCACCACAGACCAGATACATAGTTGTTCGCTCTTTAAAAGGTTGCGACATGCTGTTGATAGCGTTCATAGGCCTGCTGACAGGCCGCCACGTTGTCGGCGATCGGCAAGGTTTCACTGGAGAGATCGAGCTTCACACAACGCTCGCAAAGATCCGCCAGGCTGTCCTCGCGCCCGTTTGCCCAGGACGTGCACCACGCCGCCTGAATCGCCGCCCCGAGGGCAGCGGCTTCGCTGTGTTCGGTGCAGATCACTGGCGTGTTCATGATGTCGGCGACCATCTGCCGCCACACCAGACTTTTCGAACCGCCGCCAATCAGGCAAATGCTGCGGCTTTGTAAGCCATTGCGACGCAACAGGTCCAGTCCATACCGCAAACCGAAGGTCGTGCCTTCCACCACGGCGCGGCACAGGTTGGCCTGGGTCAGGTTGGTCATCGTCAGGCCCAGCAGGCTGCCGGTGGCATGGGGCAGGGCGGGGACGCGCTCACCGTTGAGAAACGGCAGCATGCACACGCCTTCGGCACCGATCGGCGCTTGCTCGACCAGAGCGTTGAAACGTTCGATGTCCAGCTCGAACAACTCGCGAATCGCCCCGGTGGCATTGGTCAGGTTCATCGTGCAAATCAACGGCAGCCAGCCGCCGCTGGAAGAACAGAACGTCGCGACCGAGGCATCCGGGCTGACGTTCGGCTGATCGGCATAGGCGTAGACCGTCCCCGAGGAACCGAGGCTCATGGTGATCGCGCCGGGTTGTATGTTGCCGGTGCCGATGGCGCCCATCATGTTGTCGCCGCCGCCGCTGGACACCAGTGCTTGCGGATTGATGCCCAGGTGTTCGGCGATGCTCGGCAGGATCGTGCCGACCGCCTCGTGGGCGTCGATCAGCTCCGGCAGCGCGGCTTGCAGGCGGCCAGTGGGGTCGATGTCGCGCAGCAACTGCAAGTCCCACTGGCGGGTGCGCACGTCGAAATACCCGGTGCCCGAGGCATCGCCGTATTCGCTGCAACTGCGGCCGGTGAGCCAGAAATTGAGGTAGTCGTGGGGCAGCAGGATGCGCGCGATTCGGGCGAATACTTGCGGGTGCTGTTCTTGGGTCCAGAGCAGTTTGGAAACGGTGTAGCCCGGTGCGATGACCACGCCGAGGCGTTCCAGCGAGCCTTTTTCACCGCCCAGATGCGCCAGCAAGCGCTCGTTCTCCCGGGTGGATTCGGTGTCGCACCAGAGCTTGGCCGGGCGCAGGACCTGGCCTTGGTCGTCGAGCAGCACCAGGCCATGTTGCTGGCCGGAGACACCGATGCCGAGGATGTCCTGGCCGTCGACATTCGCCGCGAGTAAAGCGCGGTGAGTGGCCAGGCTGAAGGCTTCCAGCCATTGGCGGGTGTCTTGCTCGCGGCGGCCGTTGGCACCGCTGATCAGCGTATGGGCAGCGGCGCCTTGGCCGAGCACCTGACCGCTGATGGCGTCGAGGACGATGGCTTTGGTGCCTTGGGTGCCGCAGTCGATGCCGAGGAACAGGTGTTGGTTTGCCATGGAAGATCCTTGGTGTGTCAGGTCGATTTCAGTGCACATTCAACATCATGTCGTTTGTCAGGCCGCCATCGCGGGCAAGCCCGCTCCCACAGTTATCAATGTTGTTCACGAAATATGTGTTCGCAGAAGAACCCTGTGGGAGCGGGCTTGCCCGCGATGACGGCAGCAACGTCGCCGCTCAATTCAGGCCAGCACCCGCTCCAACGTCCGCGACACCCCAACATCGCGCAAGCTGTTGCAGCACCACTCAAACGCCGCTACAAACGCCGGCGAACGTGGAATCGCCGCACCAAAAATCTCCTCAACCACCAACAACCGCTGGGTGATCAACGCATCATCAACCACCAGCGCCTGACAGAACGCCGCCCGCGGATCCGGAATGGCATAGGTCTCGCCATTCTCATCCACGCCCTTCAAATACAACGCCCATGCTGCCACCACCAGCGCCGCACGTTTGGTCTCTCGACCATCGGCAATCAGGCGGTTAATCGTCGGCACGGTGAACTTGGGAAACTTCGACGACCCATCCGAACACACCCGCTCAAGCTGATCGGCAATCGCCTGATTGGAAAACCGCGCCACCAGCGTGTTCTTGTACTCAGTCAGGTCAATCCCCGGCACCTCGGGCAGTTGCGGGGTCACGTCCAGGTCCATATACGCTCGCATGTACCGCACAAACAGCGGGTCGTTCATGGTTTCGTGAACGAAGCGATAGCCCTTCAAAAACCCCAGGTAAGTCAGTGCCAGGTGACTGCCGTTGAGCAGTTTGATCTTCATCTCTTCGTATGGCGTGACGTCGTCGGTGAACTGCACGCCGACCTTTTCCCAGGCCGGACGACCGTTGACGAACTTGTCTTCCAATACCCACTGCACAAACGGTTCGCAGACCACCGGCCAGGCGTCGTCGACCGCGTGTTTGTCGTGCAGTTGCAGCTTGTGTTCGGTGCTGGTCATCGGCGTGATGCGGTCGACCATCGCGTTGGGAAAACTGACGTTGCTGGCGATCCAGTCCCGCAAGTCGGCGTCGCGTAGCGCAGCGAAAGCCAGCAGCGCTTTGCGGGTGACCGCGCCGTTGTGCGGCAGGTTATCGCAGGACATCAAGGTGAACGCTGGCGTACCGGCGGCGCGGCGTTTGGCCAACGCGGCACAGAGAAAACCGAACACGGTTTTGGGTGAATCCGGGTGCGTCAGGTCGTGCTGGATCTGCGGCAAGTGCGCCATGAACTCGCCGTTGCTGTCGTCGATGCAGTAGCCGCCCTCGGTGATGGTCAGCGAGACGATGCGGATATCGGGGCTGGCGAGTTTGTCGATTAGCGCCGCCGCGCTGTCTTCGGCCAGCAGCATGTCGCGCAGGGCGCCAATGACCCGGACTTCGGTGTCGTCGGTGTCGCCCAGTTCAAACAAGGTGAACAGGTAATCCTGCTCCTTCAGGTCGTCTCGGGCCCGACGGTCTTCGGCGCGCAGGCCGACGCCGCAAATCGCCCAGTCCAGGCCTTCGCCGGTGTTCATCAGGGCGTCGGTGTAATACGCCTGGTGCGCCCGATGGAAACCGCCGACGCCGATGTGTGCGATGCCTTGGCGCGTATCGCTCAGGGCGTAGGCGGGCAGGACCACCTCGGGGGCGAGGCGGTTGAGGTTGTGTTTATTCAGTTTCATCACAGGCTCTCTAAATCAGGCTGCAGCGCGCAACGGGCGGGTCAGCGCCACGCCGTCGGCATCGAATAAATGGCAGTGTTCGGCGTCCAGGTGCAGGCTCAGTGCTTCGCCGTAACGACTGGCCAGATCGCCGCGAACACGCATGGTCAGCGCTTCACCGGAAGCGGTCATGACGTGGCAGAAGGTGTCGCTGCCCAGGCGTTCGCTGACGTCGGCGGTGACTTGCAGTGTGCAGTCGCCGGTGTGCGCCAGGTTCAGATGCTCCGGGCGAATCCCCAGGGTCACCGCGCCGCCGACGTTCAGATTGGCACCGCTCAGCGGCAGGGTGATGCGGGTGCCAGCGTCCAGCAGTACTTCGACATTCTGGCTTTCGACGCGGGTGACCTGGCCTTTGAGGAAGCCCATTTTCGGCGTACCGAGGAACCCGGCGACAAACAGGTTGGCCGGCTGGTGATACAGGTCCAGCGGCGAGCCGACTTGCTCGATCTTGCCGCCATTGAGCACGACGACTTTGTCGGCCATGGTCATGGCTTCAACCTGGTCGTGGGTCACGTAGATCATCGTGGCTTGCAGTTCTTTGTGCAGGCGCAGCAGCTCCAGGCGCATCTGCACCCGCAGGGCGGCGTCGAGGTTGGACAGCGGTTCGTCGAACAGGAAGATTTTCGGGTTGCGCACAATGGCGCGGCCGATGGCGACGCGCTGACGCTGGCCGCCGGAGAGCTGTTTCGGCTTGCGTTCAAGCATCGGCCCGAGTTCAAGGATGCGCGCCGCTTCACCGACTTTCTTCTCGACTTCGGCCTTCGGTACGCCGGCCAGGTCGAGGGCGAACGACATGTTCTTTTTCACGGTCATGTGCGGGTACAGGGCGTAGGTCTGGAACACCATCGCCAGGTCGCGCTTGGCAGGGCTGACTTCGGTGATGTCGCGGCCATCGAGTTCAATGGTGCCGCCGCTGACTTCTTCCAGGCCGGCGATCAGGCGCAGCAGCGTGGATTTACCGCAGCCCGAGGGGCCGACGAAGACCACGAATTCCTTGTCGTTCACTTCCAGGTCGATGCCTTTGATGATGGAAAAGCCTTCGAAGCCTTTTTGCAGATTCTTGATTTTCAGGTTGGCCATGATGATGGGCCTCCACATTTTTGTTCAGTTGAGCCAGGTGGGCTTTTTTGTGGGAGTGAGCCTGCTCGCGATGAGGCCGTGTCAGTCGACATCACTGTTGAATGACACTCCGCCATCGCGAGCAGGCTCGCTCCCACAGGGGGCGAGGCAGATTTACTTCACGGCGCCAAACGACAGGCCGCGCACCAGTTGTTTCTGACTGATCCAGCCGAAGATCAGGATCGGCGCGCAGGCCAGGGTCGAGACCGCCGACAACTTGGCCCAGAACAGCCCTTCAGGACTGGAGTACGAGGCGATCAACGCGGTCAGCGGCGCGGCTTTCGACGAGGTCAGGTTCAGCGACCAGAACGCTTCGTTCCAGCACAGGATCAGCGACAGCAGCACCGTGGACGCCAGGCCACCCTTGGCGATCGGCAGCAGCACGCGGACCATTTCCTGCCACAGCGTGGCGCCGTCCAGGCGGGCGGCTTCGAGGATGTCCTTGGGGATGTCCTTGAAGTAGGTGTAAATCATCCAGACCACGATCGGCAGGTTGATCAGCGTGTAAATGATGATCAGCGCGATGCGCGTATCGAGCAGGCCAAAGCTCTTGGCCAGCAGGTAGATCGGCATCAGCACGCCCACCGGCGGCAGCATCTTGGTCGAGAGCATCCACAGCAGCGTGCCTTTGGTGCGCTGGGTTTCGTAGAACGCCATCGAGTAGGCCGCCGGCACCGCGATCAACAGGCACAGAGCCGTAGCGCTGAACGAAATCACCACCGAGTTCCAGGCGAAGCTGAAGTAATCGCTGCGCTCGTTGATGTGCAGGTAGTTCTCCAGTGTCGGCGTGAAGATGAACTGCGGCGGCGTGGCGAAGGCGTCGATTTCGGTTTTAAAACTGGTCAGCACCATCCAGAAGATCGGGAAGAAAATCAGGATCGCGATGGCCCAGGCCAGCGTGCCCAGCAGCAGGCTTTGCAGACGGCGGGATTGTTGAAGAGTCATGGCGCAGGCCTCAGGCTTTGTCTGTCAGGTTTTTGCCGATCATGCGCACCAGCACGATGGCCGCGATGTTGGCGATCACCACCGCGATCAAGCCGCCAGCGGACGCCATGCCGACGTCGAACTGCACTAGCGCCTGGTTGTAGATCAGGTACGCGAGGTTGGTCGAGGCGTAGCCCGGGCCGCCGTTGGTGGTGGTGAAGATTTCGGCGAACACCGAGAGCAGGAAAATGGTTTCGATCATCACCACCACCGCAATCGGCCGCGCCAGGTGCGGCAGGGTCAGGTGCCAGAAAATCGCTATCGGACCGGCGCCATCGAGGCGCGCGGCTTCTTTTTGTTCCTGATCGAGGGACTGCATGGCGGTCATCAGGATCAGGATTGCGAACGGCAGCCATTGCCACGACACAATGATGATGATCGACAGCAGCGGGTAATGCGCCAGCCAGTCCACGGGCTGCGCGCCGAACAGCTTCCAGACGTAGGCGAGAATCCCCGACACCGGATGGAAAATCAGGTTCTTCCAGATCAGCGCGCCGACCGTGGGCATGATGAAAAACGGCGAGATCAGCATGACCCGGACGATGCCGCGACCGAGAAACTCACTGGCCTCCAGCAACGCACTGATCAACACCCCGAGCACCACGCTGATCAGCAGCACGCTGCCCACCAGCAACAAGGTGTTGGTGGCGCCGGGCATAAAACCCGAGTCGGTCAGGAAGTAGGTGAAATTCTCCATCCCGACAAATTCGTTCTCGCCGGGGTTGAGCAGGTTGTAGCGAATCACCGAGAAGTAGAGGGTCATGCCCAGCGGCACGATCATCCACAGCAGCAACAACGCCACCGAAGGGCTGACCAGGAACCAGCCGGGGTTACTCAACCGGCTTTTACGCACCGGTTGGGGAATGTCCATGTGAGCTTTGGCAGTTGAAATATTCATGGCGATAGAACCGATTTAAGAACAGGAGCAGAACGCGAAACCTGTAGGAGCGAGCGATGCGGTTACTTGGGGTAACCGGCGCGCTTCATCTCACGTTCGGTGGTTTGCTGGGCGGCGGCCAGGGCCTGGTCGACCGTGGTTTGACCAATCAGCGCTGCCGAGAACGACTTGCCCACCTGAGTGCCGATGCCCTGGAACTCAGGAATGGTCACCAGCTGGATGCCGATGTAAGGCACTGGCTTGACGCTCGGTTTGCTCGGGTCGGCGGCTTTCAGCGACTCGAGGGTCACCTTGGCGAACGGCGCGGCGCTCATATAAGCCTCGCTGTAGGTCGAGGCCCGAGTGCCTGGCGGCACGTTGGCAATGCCGTCTTTTTCGGCGACCAGCGCGCCGTACTCCTTGGACGTGGCCCAGGCGCTGAAGGTTTTCGCGGCGTCCTTGGCCTTGGAACTGGTCGGAATCGCCAGCGCCCAGGAATACAACCAGGCCGAGCCTTTGTCGGTGGTTTCATGCGGCGCGTAAGTGAAGCCAACGTGCTCGCTGACCTTGCTTTGGGTCTTGTCGGTGACAAAGGAACCGGCGACGCTGGCATCGACCCAGATCGCGCATTTGCCGCTGTTGAACAGCGCCAGGTTCTCGTTGAAACCGTTGCTCGACGCTCCCGGCGGGCCGGATTTTTTCATGGTGTCGACGTAGAAATTCAGGGCGTTTTTCCATTCCGGACCGGTGAATTCCGGCTGCCACTTCTCATCGAACCAGCGCGCACCGTAGGCATTGGCCACGGTAGTAATCAGCGCCATGTTCTCGCCCCAGCCGGCCTTGCCGCGCAGGCAGATGCCGTACTGCTCTTTATCCTTATTGGTGAGTTTGCTGGCGAACTCGCCGATCTGGGTCCAGGTCGGACGCTCGGGCATGGTCAGCCCGGCGTCCTTGAACAGGTCGGTGCGGTAATAGGTGATCGAGCTTTCGGCGTAGAACGGCAGGGCGTAGAGCGATCCTTTGACCGACAGGCCTTCACGTACCGACGGGAATACGTCGTCGAGCGCGTAGCTGGCGGGCAAATCCTTCATCGGCTCCAGCCAACCCTTGGCACCCCAGAGTGCGGCTTCGTACATGCCGATGGTCAGCACATCGAACTGGCCGCCCTGGGTGGCGATGTCGGTGGTCAGGCGCTGGCGCAGGACGTTTTCTTCCAGCACCACCCAATTGAGCTTGATGTCCGGGTGCTCGGCCTCGAAGGTTTTCGAGAGCTTTTGCATGCGGATCATGTCGCTGTTGTTGACGGTGGCGATGGTCAGGGTCTGGGCGCCGAGGCTGACGCTGCTGAGGGTCATGCAGGTGAGGGCAAGCAGAGCTTTTACAGAAGGTTGCATCGTGCACTCCTTTTCTGCACCCGGTGGGTTACAGAAGGACAGTTATTGTTTTTGTGTCTTCCGATGACAGGAAGAATGTGCACTGATTACAGCCTTCAATTGACGATGAGACAAATCATCCATCGCACTTGAATCGATACTATTTTGCACTGGGGTTTGGAGCGAGAGGTGCGTGGGACGGCTTTTTGGCCGATAGCACCGTTGGAATCTGTACAGGTTTTCGGCATGAATACAAAACCCTGTGGGAGCGGGCTTGCCCGCGAAGAGGCCATCAGATCCAACATTTATATTGGCTGACAGTCCGCTTTCGCGGGCAAGCCCGCTCCCACAGGGGATGGGCGTTAACTCAGATTTTGTTCGGTCAGCCGCTGCACCGCCAACCGCCGGTAATGCGACGGCGTCATGCCCTTGAGCTGCTGAAACCGCCGGTTGAAGTTGGAAATATTGTTAAACCCCGACTCGAAGCACACATCTGTCACCGGCTTATCACCATCGGCCAGCAGCTCGCAGGATTTGCTGATGCGCAGGCGATTGACGAACTCGATGAAGCAGCGCCCGGTGGCTTGCTTGAACACCCGGCTGAAGTAGGTCGGCTTCATGCCCAAATGCTCGGCCACCTCTTCCAGCGACAAGTCACGGGCGTAATGCGCAAAAATGTAATCCACGGCCCGGTTGGTCCGGTCGATATTGTGCTCGTCAGCCAGTTGCGGCGTCGTCGCACCGGACAGCAACTGATAATCGTCAGAGGCCGCGAGCAATTCCAGCAGAATGAAAAAGTGCCCGAGCCGGGTCACGCCTTGGGTATCAGCAATGCGCTGCATCAGCGTCATCGCCTGGCGGATGGTGCGCTTGCAGCGAAACTCGATGCCGTACTGCGCACGCTCCAGCAAGGGCGCCAGCGCCTTGAGTTCGGCGAACACCAGGTGGCCGCTGTCGAACAACTCGTCCGTGAAGTTGACCAGCATGTCGCGCTTGGGCACCACTTCGTCTTCGGCCACCTGGCTGATCCAGTTGTGCGGCAGGTTGGGACCGGTGAGGAACAGGCTTTCGGGGTAGAAGTTACCGATGTAGTCGCCGATGAACACCTTGCCGGAGCTGGCGACGATCAGGTGCAGCTCGTATTCCTTGTGGAAATGCCAGCGCACCAGCGGGCAGGGAAAGCCATGCTGACGATAGATGATGGACAACCCGTTGTGGTCGTCCATCAATTCGTAGGAGGGGTCGGTGACTCTGGCGGTTCGGGACATGTCGGGGCGCTTTTGTTGTTATCGCGCCTTGATCATGCCCCTATCGAGGCGGGCAATGCCAGCTCACCGATTTAAAAAACTAAGGTGTACCTGGCCGCTCATGCAGGGCGTGACCGTAAACGGCTTTCATGCTGCTGGCGCTCCAGCAGTAACGGACGATCTCGGATTCCTCGAAAAAATCGGTGCTGATGATGCTGCAGCGCGTCACCCAGTTTGCCGTGGTGTTGAACCACTCGTTGATACGGTGCTTGATGTCTTGAGGCCCGCCGAGCAAGGAATAACAGGTGGCCGACAGTGACCATAAAAACGTTTCGTGTGGCACACGGGCCAGCGTTGATGCGATGTGGCGTTGCAATTCCGTGGTGGAGGTGAATGTCTGGCCATGCCACCGGTGTGAGATGGCCGGCCAGAAGTATTCACGGTCCAGTTGCGGATTGAAGGAGGCGGCCATGACGATCCGGCGCTGTGCGCTGGATCGCTTGAGCACCGCCACGGTACTCAGCTCGTCGCGGGGCAGGATGATTCGTTGCCCGAGGCGGCGCACCAGCCAATCACTGAGTGCTTTGTGATTGAACGGTTTGTCGCCATCGCCCAGTTGATGAAAGTCCAGTACGATGAACTCATCCGGGTTTCGATCAAGGAATGGCAGCAGCGCATCGATCAAGTCATCCAGGACGCGACCCGATTGATAGCCATTATGGTGAAAGTAAAACACCGGCTCAGGGCCTTCGGTATAGCCGAGGCGTATATCGAAGACCCGTGCGCCATTCTCCAGTTGCCAGGCGAATGTATCGTTCTGACAACTTATCCAGTTCCCCAATAGCGCGTCTTGTTTGGGCGCCTTTTTATCCATGCCTGCGTTATGGGCGCAGGGCCAGACAATATCGCTGAGTTTGAGTTTGTCGATGTCCAGGACTCTACTCATCCAGTTCTGTTTATTAAGCATTGCTGTTTTTTTATCAGTCATTGTTCTTCCTTTTTCTGAGCAAACCCTTCCATGGAAAAAGTGGCTTAGGGTGCATGAAGCCTGAAATTACCTGACGGATAAAAACAAGGGTGTTACTTATTTATTGCGTTGATGGGCCTTGCGTATGTTAGAGGCCCGGCAGTTGTACACCAGACGGGACTCTTCAAAAAAATCCGCATTGATGACGCTGCACCCGTGAACCCAGTTGCCGGCCTCGACATCGAACCAGCGATCGAGGTGTTCCTTGATGTCCACGGGCCCCAACGCGATGCTGTAGCTGGTGGCGGAGAGCGACCAGGGCATCGAACCGGACGGCGGGCTTTTCATCACTTGGGTGATGTGTGCTTCCAGTTCATCGACACTGGTGTCGCCGATGCCGCTCCACTGATGCTCGACTTTTGGCATAAACCAGTCCCTGTCCAACGCCCAGTGGCGCTCAGCCGCCACCCATACTCGCTGAACTGCATTGACCTGTTTCAACTGGCCGAGATTCAAGTGCCGGTTGCTCGAAGGAATGATTCTGGGCCCAAGGTGCGCCAGCAAAAACCGATTGAACTCTTGATAGTCGAAGGCAGTGTTGGCGGGTTCCAATTTGTGGAAATCAAGCAGTACAAACTCGTCGGGGTTTTCCTGGAGAAAGCGCATCAACTGCATGATCAGGTTTTCCATCGAACGGGATGACCGTACGCCGTTGTGCTGAAACCAGAATGTACCTACGCCTCGGGAATCCACGTCGTACTCGACCCGGACATCCAGCGCGCGGGCGCCGTTTCGCAACTGCTCGTAAAAGGAATTGTTCTGGCACGCTATCCAGTGCGCCAAGCCGGGTGCTGCGTAAGTTGCCTTTCGGTCGACGCCGCTATTGTGGGCGCCGGGCAAAATCAAATCGCCAAGGGCCAATGAATCGATGTCTAATGTGGAGGCCATCCATTGACTTGGCTCATAGTGTTCTAATGCTGTATTGCTCATGAATGCATCCTTGCATTGATTAATGGTGCGACTGTTGGTTCGCGCCGAATTAAAGTAGAAAAAGTGCGCGGCAGTTATAATTGCCGGGCACTAAAATGCCAAGCGCCGAGTTGATACAGTAAGTATCAAGTCGGCGTTAAAGTTGCTGTTCGATATAGCCTGTCTGGATCTAGGCGTGCGTTGATTATAGGGCTTCTACCGGATTGCGATTCTTTGCTTCAATCCATTGCGCCATGTACTGAGTGCTTTTATGGTGATGGTGGCGCAACATGCTGCCGGTGAAGTTATCCCTTCTAAGTTGCACGAGATGCTGTTGGCAATCCATCAGCCTTTCGATCAGCGCCGGGCCGTGGACGTATTGCTGGTAACGGCTGGCCAACAGGGGTTGCGCATGAGCCTGGGCGATCAGCCATTGGGCCTTGTCGTCATGCAGCCGAACGGCGTTATCGGCGAACTCTCGAGCGGTCCGGGTAATCGCACCGGGCCAGACTTCGTCGCCATACATGGCTTCGGCGCCAATCGGCGTGGTGACATTCGGCGTGCCGCAGAGCATCGCATCGACAATCTTGCCTTTGACCCCCGCGCCGAAACGCAGCGGCGCCAGGCACACCCGCGCCGCCGACATGACTTGCAAGGCGTCTTCCGCCCAGTTCATTACATGAAAACCCTGGGCCGGGTTGTGCAACGCAGTGGCCTTGGGCGGCGTGTAAGCACCGTAGATATGCAACTGAGCGGCGGGCAATCGCTCGCGGATCATTGGCCAAATGGCGGTCTTCAACCAAAGCACCGCATCCCAGTTGGGCGCATGGCGGAAGTTACCGATGTGCAGAAAATTCGCCCGGTCTTCAAAAGGTACGCACGGCTCGCTCGGCAGATCAACCATCAGCGGGCACCAGAACAACAGGCTGCGTGGCACCTGGAATTGCTCGACCAGCAGTTCGATTTCCACTTCCGAGACCATCAGCGTCAGGTCGCAACGATACATCGCCGCGATCTCCCGTTTGGCCAGGTCCATGTCGGCCATGAACTCGAATTCTTCACGCAACGTCGGCGCGAAAAATTCGCTGAAATCGTTGGCGTCATCACTGGCCTTCAAGCGCTCCTTGAGGCGCTGATGCCGAGCATGCCGCAGGCTTTGCAGGTCGCAACTTTCAAGCACGCGCAGCGCTTCGGGGCAGTGCTTTTCGACGCGCCAGCCAAACTGTTCTTCCATCATGAATTGATCGAACAACACGATGTCCGGGGCCAGTTCGCTGACGAAGGTGTCGAAACTGCTGTTGTTCAGCTCGATCGGCACTTCACGGATGCCCAATTCCGTCAGGTCGGCCTTGTGTTCACCGATCCCGGCCGGGCTGCTGAACGTAATGTCCCAGCCCTGTTGCCTGAAACTCTCGAGAATTTGCATCACATGCCCACTGGCCGCTGAAGAGCGGGGCTCGGGCCAGACGTAACCAATGACCAGGACTTTGGTTGCGCGGGGCTGAATCATCAACGAAATTTCCTTGAAACGGGTAGGGACCGGAAAAAAACGGGGCGCAATTAAACCACAGCCGATCGAGATCCTTGCGTGCGCTTGAGCGGGTCTCAGGACGACGCGAGCATGCCTCTGACCTTGTCGCGCAACTGATCAATGGAGAACGGTTTGCCAATAACCTGCATGCCTGCGGGCACGTCAATGCTTTCGGCGTAGCCGCTGGCGAACAGAATGGGCAGCTCGGGACGCAGCATGCGCGCCTGGGTGGCCAGTTCACGACCGTCCATCACCGGCAAGCCGACGTCGGTCATCATCAGGTCGATGTACTGGTCTTCGTCATTGAGAAACTCCAGTGCCTGTTCGCTGCCGTCAGCCTCCAGCACCTTGAATTCCAGCTCCTCCAGCACATCGACGATCAACATGCGCACAATGGCATCGTCTTCGACTACTAGGATGATGGACGCATCGGAGGACATAGTAAGGGTTCCCAAAGATTGAAATTCACGGTGGCGGGTCGATTGAAATCGCCGGTCTCTTGCATGAGTAAGTGGCGGATCCCGACAAGTTCCCAACGCTTTACAAAAAAGAATAGCCGCGCCAGAGGCAGCAAGGATAACTGCTCCCTTGCACCGTCGCTGGGGAATGTAGGATTTTGCGCGAAAATCTGTCAGATAGTTGGATCAATGTGCCACTTTTGGGGCAAACTCCCTGGTTTTCAACAGTTCGACAAGGCCACCCCATGACCTCCGCGTCTTCGGTTGATGAGCAACGATTCCGCAAACTCCTGAGCCGCAACATCAGCCTGCCGCTGGGTGTTGGTGCCATCAGTGCTGTTTTCTTTGTTTCCCTGATTACCTATTTGCTGTCGACGATCCAGTGGGTCGAGCACACGGACCGGGTGATCAATAACGCCAATGAAGCGATAAAACTGACAGTCGATCTGGAAACCGGCATGCGCGGTTTCCTGCTCAGTGGCGACGACACGTTTCTGCAACCCTACGAAACAGCCAAGCCGAGAATCGCGGTTGCCCTCAAGACCTTGCTTGAGCTGACAGCGGACAACCCGATCCAGACCGACCGCCTCAACCGCTTGAAAGCCCTGCAGCAGGACTGGGCCAACTACGCGCAAAACATGATCGACTTGCAACGCAACGGCGGCGATTACCGCAGCGTGATCAAGGCCGGGCAGGGCAAGCGCCTGACTGACGAGATCCGCAAGCAATTCGAAGAAGTGATCGACATGGAGCAGCAGTTGCGCGCCGCGCGCAACGAGGACGTGCGCCGCACCACGGTGTGGAGCATTGGCCTTTATCTGTTGTTCATCGCCGGTATCAGCGCGATGCTTGCCTACATTGGTCGTCGGGACCTGCTCAATCTGTCCAACAGCTACAGCGCCAACTTCGCCGCGCAAAAGGCCAGTTCCCTGCGTCTGGAGCAACAAGCCTGGCTGCGCAATGGCCAGACCGAACTGGCCGAGCAAGTGTTGGGGCAGCTGTCGCTCAATTTACTGGGCCGCAACATCCTGCAGTTTTGCGCGCAGTATCTGGGCACGGCCGTGGCGGCTATTTATGTGCGCGAAGATCATGGCGGCCTCAAGCGTATCGCGTCCTACGGTTTCTCCCGTGAACAGGAAGCGCTTCAACAACAGATCTACAGTGGCGAAGGGATTGTCGGCCAGGCGGCACAACAGGCTCGTTTGATTCGTCTCGACGAGGTGCCAAGTGACTATTTCAAGGTCAGCTCCGGCCTCGGTGAAGGTCTGCCGCACAGTGTGCTGGTGGTGCCGACCAGCGACGACGACCGGGTCAACGGCGTGATCGAGCTGGGCTTTTTGCGCACGCTGGATGACCGCGACATCGAATTGCTTGAACTGATTGCCGGCAACATCGGCACCTCCATCGAAGCCGCGCGCTATCGCCAGCGCTTGCAGGAAGTGCTGGCCGAAACCCAACAGCTCAACGAAGAACTGCAAGTTCAACAAGAAGAACTCAAGACCGCCAACGAAGAGCTGGAAGAGCAGTCGCGGATTCTCAAGGAATCCCAGGCGCATCTGGAAACCCAGCAGGTCGAACTGGAGCAGACCAACGAACAGCTCGCCGAGCAGGCGCAGATTCTGGCCGAGCAACGCGACACCGTGGACCTGAAAAACACCGAACTGAATCAGGCCCAACTCCTGCTCGAAGAACGCGCTGAAGAGTTGCAGCGCTCGAGCAAGTACAAGTCCGAATTCCTCGCCAACATGTCCCACGAACTGCGTACGCCGTTGAACAGTTCGTTGATCCTGGCCAAGTTGCTGTCGGAAAACCCCCAGGAAAACCTCACCGCCGAGCAGGTCAAGTTCGCCGAGTCGATCTATTCCGCGGGCAACGATTTGCTCAACCTGATCAACGATATTCTCGACATTTCCAAGGTCGAGGCCGGCAAACTTGACATGCGCCCCGAGAACACCAGCGTCGCGCGCCTGGTGGATGGCTTGCGCGGAATGTTCGAGCCCTTGGCGGCGGACAAGCAACTGGATTTCCGTGTGGACGTGCAGGCCGGTGCGCCGTTGATGATCTACACCGACCGCCAGCGCCTGGAGCAAGTGATCAAGAACCTGCTGTCCAACGCGGTGAAGTTCACCGAAAAAGGCACGGTCAGCCTGACCGTGGCCTCGCAGCCGAACGAAGGCATCGCTTTTGTCGTACGCGACTCCGGGATCGGTATCGCGCAGGAGCAGCAGGAAAGCATTTTCGAGGCGTTCCGTCAGGCCGATGGCACCACCAATCGCCGTTACGGCGGTACCGGCCTGGGCTTGTCGATTTCCCGTGACCTGGCGGCATTGCTCGGCGGGTCCATCAGCGTCACCAGCGAACCGGGGCAGGGCAGCGTGTTCACCCTGGTGCTGCCGCAGCAGTACGTTGAACCGGGCGATGAGCCCGTCGAACCGATGAGAGCCTCGCCGGTTGCCGCGACACCGAAGGTCGCTCCGGTCGCGCTGGTGCCGCTGATTGCCGAGGTCGATATTCCGCGTTTCGACGACGATCGTAGCCATTCACCGTTCGCCACCCGCTGCATTCTGGTGGTGGAAGATGAGCCGAACTTTGCGAACATCCTCTACGACCTCGCGCATGAACTGGGTTATCAGTGCCTGGTCGCGCACGGTGCCGACGAAGGTTACGACCTGGCCAAGGAGTTCATCCCAGACGCCATTTTGCTGGACATGCGCCTGCCGGATCATTCCGGCTTGACCGTGTTGCAGCGCCTGAAAGAACACGCCGAAACCCGGCACATTCCGGTTCACGTGATTTCGGTCGAGGACCGCGTCGAGGCGGCCATGCACATGGGCGCCATCGGCTATGCGGTCAAGCCGACCACCCGTGAAGAGCTCAAGGACGTATTTGCCCGTCTCGAAGCCAAGCTGACCCAGAAGGTCAAACGCGTCCTGCTGGTGGAAGACGACGACTTGCAGCGCGACAGCATTGCCCGGTTGATCGGTGACGAGGACATCGAGATCACCGCGGTCGGCCTGGCGCAGGATGCGCTGGAGCTGCTGCGCACGACGATTTTCGATTGCATGATCATCGACCTGAAACTGCCGGACATGCTCGGCAACGACCTGCTCAAACGCATGTCCACCGAGGATATCTGCTCGTTCCCGCCGGTGATCGTCTACACCGGGCGCAACCTGACCCGGGACGAAGAGGCTGAACTGCGCAAGTATTCGCGCTCGATCATCATCAAGGGCGCACGCTCGCCGGAGCGTTTGCTGGATGAGGTGACACTCTTTCTGCACAAAGTCGAATCCAAGTTGTCCCATGAACGGCAGAAGATGCTCAAGACCGCGCGCAGCCGCGATAAGGTCTTCGAGGGTCGCAAGGTGCTGCTGGTGGACGACGATGTACGCAATATCTTCGCCCTCACCAGCGCGCTGGAGCAAAAAGGCGCAGTCGTGGTCATTGGCCGGAACGGTCGTGAGGCGATTGAAAAGTTGAATGAAGTCGAGGACATCGACCTGGTGCTGATGGACGTGATGATGCCGGAGATGGATGGCTACGAAGCCACCATCGAGATCCGCAAGGACCCGCGCTGGCGCAAGCTGCCGATCATTGCGGTGACGGCCAAGGCTATGAAGGACGATCAGGAACGCTGCCTGCAAGCCGGTTCCAACGATTACCTGGCCAAGCCCATCGACCTGGATCGCCTGTTCTCGCTGATTCGCGTGTGGTTACCGAAGATGGAACGCATTTAGTGGAACGTATTTAGTGGAAAAGAACACCGAAATCGAATTGCGGTTGTTGATCGAGGCGATCTACCTCAAATACAGCTATGACTTTCGCGATTACTCCGGGGCTTCGATCAAGCGTCGGGTCCAGCATGCGTTGAGCCAGTTCGAGTGCGCGACCATTTCGGCGTTGCAGGAGAAAGTGCTGCACGATCCGACGGCGTTCATGCAGTTGCTGCAATTGCTGACGATCCCGGTCAGCGAGATGTTTCGCGACCCTTCGCACTTTCTGGCGATCCGCAAGGAAGTGGTGCCGCTGCTCAAGACCTATCCGTCGATCAAAATCTGGATTGCCGGTTGCAGCACCGGTGAAGAGGTCTATTCGATGGCGATCTTGCTGCGCGAGGAAGGCCTGCTCGATCGCACCATCATCTACGCCACTGACATCAATCCGCGCTCGCTGGAAAAAGCCAAGCAAGGGATTTTCTCAATGGAGAACGTCCGCGCCTACACTCATAACTACCAGCAGGCAGGTGGCCAGCGTTCGTTCGCCGACTACTACACAGCGGCGTACGGGTACGCGATTTTCGACAAGACGCTGTGTGAGAACGTGACCTTCGCCGATCACAGCCTGGCGACCGACAGCGTATTTTCAGAAACTCAGTTAATTTCGTGTCGTAACGTTTTGATTTATTTCAACAAAAAACTTCAGGATCGCGCGTTTGGCTTGTTTCACGAGTCCCTTTGCCACCGTGGATTTTTAGTGCTGGGCAGCAAGGAAACGCTGGATTTTTCGGCCTTCGGCAACCAGTTCGAGCCGTTGGTCAAACAAGAACGGATTTACCGTAAATCATGAACAATGCAGCGGGTCTGCCTACCATAGAAGCGATTGTTATTGGCGCCTCGGCCGGCGGCGTAGAGGCGTTGCTGAACATTCTCAGCCCTCTGCGCGAAGGTTTCGTGCTGCCGATCATTGTGGTGTTGCACCTGCCTGACGGGCGTCGCAGCCAACTGGCTGAGGTCTTCGCACGGCGCGTGTCCATGCCGGTTCTGGAAGCCCATGACAAGACACGGGTTGAAGCCGGAACGCTGTATTTCGCCGCGCCCGGTTATCACTTGTCGGTGGAGCAAGACCGCAGTTTTTCCTTGAGTCTGGAAGCCCGCGTGCACTATTCGAGACCCGCCATCGATTTTCTGTTCGAGTCGGCTGCCGATGCCTATGGCCCGGCCTTGGCCGCCATGTTGTTGACCGGTGCCAACCAGGATGGCGCCCGCGGCCTGGCCCAGGTCAAGCGTCGTGGCGGCCTGACCATCGTGCAGGACCCGGACGAAGCCCAAGTCGCGACCATGCCCCTGGCGGCCCTGGATATGCACCAGCCAGACCATATTCTCCCTATACGCGGCATTGGCCGTCTGATTGTCGAGCTGGAACGAAGAGCATGCTAAGTGACATCCAAGCCAAACTGCTGATCGTCGACGATCTGCCGGAGAACCTGTTGGCACTTGAGGCGCTGATCAAGCGCGAAGACCGTACGGTCTATAAGGCACTTTCGGCTGACGAAGCGTTGTCGCTGTTGTTGCAGCACGAATTCGCCATGGCCATTCTTGATGTGCAGATGCCGGGCATGAACGGCTTTGAACTGGCCGAGTTGATGCGCGGCACGGAAAAGACCAAAAACATTCCGATTGTCTTCGTCAGTGCCGCCGGACGTGAGCTGAACTACGCGTTCAAGGGCTACGAAAGCGGCGCGGTGGACTTCCTGCACAAGCCGCTGGATATCCATGCGGTGAAGAGCAAGGTCAATGTGTTCGTCGAACTCTATCGTCAGAGCAAGGCGATGAAGCAGCAGGTTGAAGCCCTGGAGCAGAGCCGCCGCGAGCAGGAGGCGCTGCTCAAACAATTGCAGAGCACGCAGTTCGAACTGGAGCAGGCGGTGCGCATGCGCGATGACTTCATGTCCATCGTCGCGCATGAAGTGCGCACGCCGCTCAATGGCCTGATCCTCGAAACCCAATTGCGCAAAATGCACCTGGCCCGGGACAACGCCTCGGCGTTCACCCTGGACAAGATGCACGCCATGGTCGACCGCGACGAACGCCAGATCAAAAGCCTGATCCGCTTGATCGAAGACATGCTCGATGTGTCGCGCATTCGCACCGGCAAACTGTCGATCCGGCCGAAACGCTTCGATCTGTCGGCACTTGTGAGCGGTTTGCTGCAGAACTTCGCGGCGCAGATCGATGCCGCCGAGTCCTCGGTAACCCTGGACGCCGAGCAGCCGGTGATCGGAAGCTGGGACGAATTTCGTATTGAACAGGTGATTTCCAACCTGCTGACCAACGCTTTGCGTTACGGCGCCAAGAGTCCGATCACCGTGAAGGTGTACAGTGACAACCAGCAGGCGCGAGTGGAAGTGCGCGATCACGGGATCGGCATCAGTGAAGAAAACCAGAAGCGCATTTTCCAGCAGTTCGAGCGCGTCACGGCCAAACACGCCGTCTCGGGGCTGGGTCTGGGCTTGTTTATTTCCGAACAGATTGTGGCCGCTCATGGCGGCTCCATTACCGTCGAAAGCCGGATTGGCGAGGGCGCCTTATTTCGCGTTTGTCTGCCGCTGTAGGAAAACAGCTGGATAAACGCAACCTCTGATCGACCTCACGGTCGTATCAGCAGCTATTGACCGAACAAAGGCTTCCCATGAGTGAAGATGCACAAGACGTCGTATTGATCGTCGAAGATGACCCCTCGATTTTGATGGTGCTGTCGGCCTATCTGTCGGGTGAGGGCTACCGGGTGCTGCAGGCCGAAAACGGCGAGCAGGCCTTTGAAATCCTCGCGAGCAAACCGCATCTGGACATGATGATCACCGATTTTCGCCTGCCGGGCGGAATCTCTGGCGTCCAGATCGCCGAACCCGCGGTGAAGCTGCGACCGGAGCTCAAAGTGATTTTCATCAGCGGTTATCCGCAGGAAATCCGCGAGACCGACAGCCCGATCACGCGCAAAGCGCCGATCCTGGGCAAACCGTTCGATCTGGATGTGCTGCAAGAGCTGATGCAAGAAATGCTCTCGTAAGACCAGTCGGGGAATTTTGGCACCACACCTTCGGGTGGGAGGTGCCGTGAACTGCGATCTTTTGAAAGGCTTGAAAAATCAGAAGATCGCAGTCGCGGCGGATGCGACTCACCAGTGGGAGAGTGCGCCCATCAAGCGATGCTCATCCTGGATTCAATCGTCGACGTCAATTCAAGCAGCTGCGCGCAGAGATCTGTGTACTCAGTGGAACAGCTTATGACTTCACCCAGAAAGCCTGAGTTGTCTTGAGGGGTGTCCGTGACGCGCTCTCCAGATTGTTTCGTGTATCGATAGTCTCGTACCTCGATTCCGAGCTCGGCCGCGATCTGCCCAATATCCGGAAGCGCAGTCAAAACCCCTGACGCCGGTGCTTTAATCAGCCGAATACCGGAGTAGCACAGCGGGTCTGGCGACCTCTCGTCGACAACGCCAGTGACAGCCCACCGCACCCAGATCTCCCAGGGATTCAGATTGTTGAACGACAACGCCGCCAAGTCCCAGATGTGCAGGCCGGCTGGCCGCAGATTTGTTTCTACCGCGGCAGTGAGTCCGGAGCGCGAGAATATTTCGTTGTGGTAGGCGCCGCCGTCTGGAAGCAGTCGGCGCATGTGATTCCCGGCTGCGTCAATCTGACGACGGACATCCTCTGACAACGGTGCAGGCACAATTTGTTGTATTTCTGCGCGGTACAGCCCTGTTGTCGTATGTTTCTCCGTTATCCACGAGCATCCCGCCACGTAATCCCAACTGTACTCTTGAGCATTCTCGATCAATTCTTCGACGATAATTCCACCGTCGTGATATTGCCTCAAGTCTGACCAGATGACGTTGCAGTGCTCGATGGAGGGTACGACATGGCAACCACGACTGTTTCCTTCGTTCACCGGCTTGACGAAAGCTCGGCCGCCGAGCTCAGCTACAGTGCTCTGGAACTGCGCTTTTGATCGTACATGAACGCAACGAACAGGTTTGTACCCTGGAACGTGAGCTTCGCTTTGCGCGTCCCGGTTGCGAAAGGCGTGCTTGTCGAGGCCTGCAAGTGCATCGTGCGGCGCTATTCCAGCAAGCCCGAAATGCGTGGCCAGTGTCGCGCCAAGCAGCACGCCACGGTCTGAAAATGGCAGGACGCCGATGGGTTTGAGTTCAAGCCGATCAAGCTCTGCGCACACCCATCGAGTCGACGTTTCGATGGCGTCATTCCCAAGGGCGCACGCGACGACTTCATCGGCGGCGTGGCGATCGGCTTCTTCGATCTTTTCTGTCACAAGTAGTAACTTCGCGTCGAAGAGTTGATGGCAAGCTCGTTGAATTTTGGGGATGTCGTAAATACGGACGTTGTTGTATCCAACGACGATCAAGCATTTTTCCATGTCGGTCTTATCCTTTGATTGGGGCGCAATGAACGTATTCGGCTCCGATAGCCGCACATCAGCTAATACTGAGCACCGGCTCCAAGCACTCGATCCGTTGTATTCCCAGACCTGGCTTGTCACTCAAGAGAAGCGTATTCATCGACATCGTTGCGCCACCGATAACGGGGTTGCGAGCGATCAACGCCATAGCGTCGAGATCAATGAACCTGAAATGCCTGCCTGAGCAAAAACTCGCCATTGCCGCTATCGCGATGGGAGACTCCATGAGGCACGTCGCCGCACACATCCTGGCGTGCAGGCGCGCGAGGTCGTAAGCCGATCTTGCGGCGCGGATACCCCCCAGCTTCATCAGCTTTATGGCGAGCCCGTCTACGATTCCGTGTTTTGCCAGATCGGCTGCGTCAAGTAGCGATGAGCAACTCTCATCCGCCAGCACAGGAATACGCGAGGCGTCGGTGACTCGACCAAGGCTGGATCTTTCGGTAAACAGCACAGGCTGTTCTATGAAAGACAGATTCATACCGGTAGCGTCGGCCTGTTCCGCAAATTTCAGCGCATCGTTTTCACTCCATGCCTGATTCGCGTCGACGCCGATTTCAATAGATTCCCCAACCGAGCGACGGATCTCGCGAACCCGTCGAAGGTCGTCCTCAATACCCTGCTCGGAGCCGAGTTTAAGCTTCAAGGCAGTGAAACCGTTGCCGACAGCGGCCGCAGCGTCGCTCACCATCTCATCAAGCGTGTTGTGGGAAATCGAGATGCCCGTGGTTATCTGCTGGCTGTCACCACCCAGGAAACGATAAAGCGGAACCCCGGCGGCTTGAGCCAAAAGGTCGTGTAGCGCTATGTCGATTGAAGCTTTTGCCGCCGTGTTCCCGGCAATGGAATGATCCATCGACGTCAGGAACGCTTCAAACTTCGAAACATCCTTGCCCATCAAGGTGGGTGCCAATACGTTTTTTACTACCGATATTATTGAATCGACGCTTTCGCCGTTCATTCGCAAAGAGGGTGTACCTGCTCTGTAGCCACGCAAGCCGCAATCCGTCTCTATCTCGATGACCACGTCCTCGATGTATTCGACACGGCGAAGGCATGACACAAACGGTTTTCGAAGGGGTATGCGCAGCAAACTGATGGACACTCTTTTAATTCGCATCGTATTTCCTGAGTTTCGGTCGATAAGCCGAGCTTGAATTCAGAATGATCATCACGGCGATCACCATGAAGGCCATCCCGGTCAGTGCCAGTATCGGGCCAGATATTTCCGGAGGGGCGTACCGCGACACCAGGGCGCTGAGTCCTCCGCCAGCCCCGACTGCAAGCTCTTTGATAAAAAGACAATTGTCTTTCGCTCCAAACACGTCCAGGTAACTGGCAAAACATTCAACTAGCGAGAGCATCAGTACCCACACAAGTGCGCCAGTCAATGTCGCTGCCTGGAAAGGCCCGGGGAGTGCTATTACGCAGAGGCCGCAGAACATCGCCAGCCATGTGGTGATCATCGAAACCCTGTCATCGGCGAACTTGCCCATAACGCGGATAACCGGTTTTTGAAGAATGACGATGAACACACTACTGGCCAGGACAACCAATCCATACCACGGGGCGAGCGATCCGGTTGTCGACACGATATATTGGGGCAGCAGGGTAAACGGGCTGTACAGTTTGATGCCCATTGTTAAACCCAGGAGCACCCATGCCAATTGAATGGATCGGGACGCAGTGCTTCCTGCGGGTAATTCGACACGGGTCCGAGACGAAACAATATTTCGAGCCACATACGCGGCCAGTAATAGAATTATGAAGCTTGTCAGCGCTATAACAGTGTTGCTTTGGTCTGGAATTGAAAGCGCGATGCCGGCAAGGATGACACCGGAGTTGATTGCAACCTTGTTTCGCGCTGCTGCACCGATGTTTTCGGAAGCGTACGCTCTGATCAGATAACCCGCCACGCTAACACCGGTCGCCAGACATATCGCTCCCGCAATGAGGAATATCTGTCCTGGGATCACGAGCAATACAGCGCCCAATGCGGCTAATAATGTGGCTACAAGTATTGCGTTAGCCTTGAAGTGTGCAAAAAAGAACGGCGAAAAAACCAGAAAAAAGCGACTGCCGAAAACAAGTATTGCATTCGAAACGGGATCAAACCAGACGGTAGCGCGACCCAGAATCGTGTAGAGCGAAGTCGCAATAATGAGTCGAACGATGAAGGCTCCTTTCATTGGATATCCTTGTATTGACGGTAGGCATACCGCGATGTGTTTCTGGATTTGAGGTGAGACCCGTGCTTCTGGCTGCTTTAGAGATAAGCGTCATACCCGGGTGCCAAAGACAAATGATGTCTCGGACCTTTGCTACGAAACAACAGGCGGGGTGTTTCGTTGAGCTTGGTCTTCCGTGCATGAGTGGTTGCGGTATGGATGTCCAGATTCAAAACGGGACGGGCATGCAGCACCTTATGGTTCGCTAAAATAAGAAAAGTACCCGTGGTAGCGGCTGAACAGGTCGGGGTCCACGACGGTATTTGCTGCCTTATCATTCCAATCAACTGCCTGTCGACAGGGTTGGTTGGGACCATGCGCGCGCCGACATCAGTATCAATACGGAAGTCGAGGTAAACCTGTATTCCGTAGGTTGGATCGTACTGAATCAGTTTTCGCTCATGGCTTTTCGAAGTTTCAACGTTTTTCCCCGATCGAAAGCGTGCGCTCATTTGCGCAAGTTGCCTCAGCTCTGTATCACTGAGACCTTCAATTATATTTTTTGCAAGAAAGTACTGTGTCGGCGTGCAGGTCTTGTCGCGACAGACTGTGAGTGCGAGAAGATCGGTTGATTCAACTTCGTACAGATCATCGGAGTGAGGCGTGATTTCACCATAACCATTGCCCCAGTTTCGATACTGTTCGGCGTTTGGTTTGAGAAATATTGCTTTATGATTTTCATAAGGGTACTTGATGTCCCGAAGATGGAACAAATCGCACAATGCTTCGTGAACGATAAAGGCGAGGCAGTAGTTATCCGTTTGGAATACGCCTGTCAAGCATACCGCTGAGATGCCATTTTTCCCGACACTATCAAAGTAGCGCTTGTCGTCTTCATGCAATGTATCGCTGAGCAGGGAAATGAGCTGTAACTTCAAAGTGTGGTTTGACAGATCGGGCCGGTGATTGGCCCACCAGACTTCAACCGGGTCACAGATATATCCTACGTCTCGTGTGAGAACTCGCTCATGACGAAGCTGGTCGTGGATGAACGTCGGAGTCAATTCCATTTAAAGTCCCTTTTAAAACGAGTTGAGAGGTATCCATACCTCGCGCAGCGCATACAGCTTTGTATCGCGCCGTGGTGTATAAAAAGTTTAAACAGAAAACCAAGTAGTTTAACTTGTGTGTTGATGTTGTTAGAACTCGCCGCCATTAACTTCGCGTCTAAGGTTGGACCCGAAGGCGAAAGCAAGGCAATACAAAATTAATGTATAAATATTACGATGCGAAACGGATTCGTGGCATTCAAAGGAGGCCACTGACCGATCCCGGAAGGGGCAGTTCCGCTGTCAGAGACTGTGCTACCGCTCTAACGCAGCATTCAGCGACCCCTATGGGCGCGAAAAGTGAACCTGACCTGTCGGCGCACTGATGGGGTCGTGAAGCTGCGTTTCAAGTCCGGGGAGTGGCGTCTCACACGCGGATCATCTCCCGCACCTTCGCCGTCAACAGGTCGAAGGTGAACGGCTTGGTGATCATCTGCATGCCAGGGTCAAGGAAACCGCCGCGCACCGCCGCGTGTTCGGCGTAGCCGGTGATGAACAGCACCTTGAGTTCAGGTCGATACTGCCGGCCGATTTCCGCCAGTTGTCGGCCATTCATGCCGGGCAACCCAACGTCGCTGATCAATAGATCGATGCGTTGTCCTGAATCGAGAATCGGCACCGCGCTGTCGGCATCGCCAGCTTCGACGAAGGCATAACCCAATTCGCTCAACACGGTACTGACCAAGACCCGCACCGCTGGATCGTCCTCGACGATCAACACCGTTTCGCCATTTTGCGCGAACGGCGCGTGCGGCACGTCGACGGGCTTGTCCTGCGGCACGTCGCCGCCGAAACGTGGCAGGTACAGGCTCACGGTCGTGCCTTTGCCCACTTCACTGGCAATGGCCACATGCCCGCGCGATTGCTTGGTGAAGCCATAGATCATCGACAGCCCAAGGCCGGTGCCCTGGCCGATCGGCTTGGTGGTGAAGAAAGGATCAAATGCTCGGCTGATCGTGCTTTGTGGCATGCCACACCCGGTGTCGGTGACGCTCAGCACCACGTAATCACCCGGATCAAGGTTGCTGTGGGCGGCGGTGAAGCCCGAATCCAGATATTGATTGCAGGTTTTTACCGCCAGTTTGCCACCGTCGGGCATGGCATCGCGCGCATTGATCACCAGATTGAGCAGGGCGCTTTCCAGTTGGTTGGGGTCGGCCTCGGCCACCCACAAGGGTTCGCTGAGCTGCATGTCCAGTTGAATGCTTTCGTTGATACTGCGTTGCAGCAGTTCGCCCATGGACACCACCAGGATATTCATTTCCACGGGTTTTGAGTCCAGCGATTGGCGCCGGGAGAACGCGAGCAAGCGGTGGGTCAGGCCCGCCGCACGGTTGGCCGACGTCACGCCGAGATCGATCAGGCTGTCGAGGTCTTCGATGCGTCCACGGGCCAGGCGCCGGCGCAGCAACTCCAGGCTGCCGATGATGCCGGTCAGCATGTTGTTGAAGTCGTGGGCAATACCCCCGGTGAGTTGGCCGACCGCTTCCATTTTCTGCGACTGACGCAACGCTTCTTCGTTGTGTCGCAACTGGGCGGTGCGTTCTTCGACCTGTTGTTCGAGGGTTTCGAGGGTGTTTTGCAGGCGCAGTTCGCTCTGGCTCAGGTCAATCAGCCGGTCCCTGGCTTCGTACTGTCGTCGACGGCCACGCAACGCAGTGGTCACCAGGCTGATCAACGTGACCGGGTGAAAAGGGCGCTCCAGAAAGGTGACGTTGCCCAGTTGCGGACCGAATCGCGAGGCCGGGTTCTGTTCCGGGCCACCGTGGTAAGTCATCAGGACAATCGGCAGGTCCGACCAGGCCGGCTGTTGCTCGATCATCCCGAGCAGTGGCTCAAGATCACCGCCCAACAGGGCCTCGGAAGAGATCAGCAGTAAACCGGCGCCTTGCTGCAGCTCGGAGCAAAGCCCGATCAGATCCCGGGCGATCACCCCGTCGAAACCCGCTTCGTTGAGCATCATCAGCGCAATCTGACTGTCGCGACCCAGCGGCGCGAGAATGATCGCGCGCTCGGACATCGCTTCCTGGGCAATCACGGGGTTTGATCCCCGAGCAATGGATTGCTCGCGCCCAGATAGGTGGGTACGCCACGCAGCACGCCCTGGAAGGCTTCCAGTGGTTCGCCGATGGTCATGCCCTGCGAGCCGATGCGGTATTCACGAATGGTTGACTCATGGCTGCCCGTGCGCTTCTTGATGATCGAGATGGCCCGGCGAACCTTGCCCAGCGCTTCGAAGTAACGCAGCAGGATGACCGTGTCGGCCAGATACGTGATGTCCACCGGGGCCTGCATGTCGCCGACCAAACCATGCTGGGCGACGGTCATGAACGTCGCAGCGCCTCGGCGATTGAGGTACAGCAGCAACTCGTGCATGTGCAGCACCAGGGCGTTCTCTTCAGGCATCGCGGCTTGATAGCCGTTGATGCTGTCGATCACCACGGTCTTGATGTCGCGCTCGTCGACGCAACGACGCACCCTGTGGGAAAACTCTCCGGGGGACAATTCCGCCGCATCCACTTGTTCGATCAGCAGGTTGCCAGTGTCTTGCAGGGCCTTCAAATCGATGCCCATGTTTCTCATGCGCTCGAACAGCAACCCCAGTTCTTCATCGAAAATGAACAGCGCGGCTTTTTCGCCCCGGGCCACGGCGGCGGCGGCGAAGATCATCGAGATCAGCGACTTGCCGGTACCGGCCGGGCCGAGGATCAAGGTGCTGGAACCGGTCTCGATTCCGCCGCCGAGCAGGGCGTCCATTTCCTTGATGCCGCTGGTCAGCTGCTGGCGGATGTACACGCCGCGGTGCTCGGCAGCGACCAGCCGGGGGAACACGTGTACGCCGTCGCCCATGATGGTGAAGTCGTGAAAGCCGCCACGGTATTTCTGGCCACGGTACTTCACCACACGGATTCGCCGCCGTTCGGCGCCGTAGTTGGGGGTCAATTCTTCCAGGCGAATCACCCCGTGCGCGACGCTGTGCACGGTCTTGTCGAGGGATTCGGTGGTCAGGTCGTCGAGCAACACCACGGTGGCGTCATAGCGCACGAAGTAGTGTTTGATCGCGAGGATCTGGCGCCGGTAGCGCAGGGAGCTTTGGGCCAGGAGGCGGATCTCGGAAAGGCTGTCGAGCACCACGCGGGTCGGTTTGACCCGTTCGACCACTTCGAAAATCTGCTTGGTCGCTTCACCCAACTCCAAGTCCGAGGAGTACAGCAGGCTTTGCTGATGTTGGGCATTGAGCAGACTTTCCGGCGGTGTCAGTTCGAAGATGTGGATGTTTTCATCCAGCTCCCAGCCGTGGGACAGCGCGCCTTGGCGCAGCTCACGTTCGGTTTCCGACAGGGTGATGTACAACGAGCGTTCGCCGGCTCGGGCGCCGGCCAACAGAAAATGCAAGGCGACGGTGGTTTTGCCGGTTCCGGGTTCACCCTCAAGCAAAAACACATGGCCGCGGGACAATCCACCGGCCAGGATGTCATCCAGACCTTCGATGCCGGTGGCGGCTTTTGCACTGAACAACTCGTTAGATGTAGACAAAAAAAGCCCTCTCATGACTAGGGGAAGCGAGGCAGCAGGCCTGAAGCGCCTGAATGGACTACCTGATCACTTGACCTTTGGCCGAGACGACGGTTCAACCTTTCTTCTACGTAATCTGTAGCGGGTGCCGAAGGCTGCGTTCGGGTGTGTAGCGCCCGCCATCGGTTGGTCGGCGAGCGCTGCGCATTCGAACGCAGCCTTCGGCCGCTGCTACACGGGGAGTTGTTTACAGGCCTTGTTGCAGCGCTGGATCGTCCGGGTTGAGTTGCTCGAGTTGCGCCAGCAGGATCTGCACGTTCTGCAGTTGTCCGCTTTCCTTCCAGTAATTGATCAACAGCACGCGGGCCTTGCGATCGGCCGGGTGGCGCTGAACGATTTCCTGCAACTGTTTCTGCGCCGCTTCCAGCTCTTCTTCACCGTGCAGCGTGGTGGCCAGGTCGTAGCGGTAATCCTTGTTGTCCGGTTCCAGCTCCACGGCTTTGGACAGACCGAGCAGGGCGAATTCGCTTTGGCCGTGGTGCAGCAACCAGAGGCCCAGGGCATGTTGCAGGTAGGCCGAATCCGGTTGAGCCTTCAACTGTTTGGCCAACAGTTGCCGGGCGGCATCGCTCTGACCCTGTTTATCCAGCACTTCGATCTGCATCACCAGGGCCGGCAGGTTGCCGGGGTCGAGGCGCAAGGTCTGTTCAAGGGCCTGTTGGGCTTCTTTCAACTCGGCGTTGTGCAGGTGCAGCCGAGCGCGCTGATAGTAGTTGTCGGCGCTTTCAGGGGCGCTCTTGAGCACCAGCTCCCAGGCGTCGATCGCCTGCTGCAATGGGCCGAAGTACAGGCCAAGATCATCTGGCGAAAGCCCCAGCAGTGCATTGATGGCGGCAAACCGGACCTTCTGTTCGCTGTCATCGAGCAACGGCCCGATCAACAGGCTGCGTTGCCCGTTGGGCACCAGCCCGCTGATGCTTTTGATGGCCGCGATGCGCACGTCTGGCGATTCATGCTGCAAGTCCGCATCCGCCAGTTTCAGGGCCACGGAGCTCGGGTAGTTGGGCAGTTCGGCGTGCAGCCAGATGCGTCGCTTCGGTGAGATATCCGGGCGGGCCAACTGCTGATAAAGGACCCGCGCCGCACCCGGTTGACCCGCGCGAGCCTGGTTCAGGGCTTCGGTGAAGCCGCGCTTGATCGCTTCCGGCACCACCGGGGCAGAGCTGCGCAGGAACAACCAGGCGAGGCCGATGGCAAACAGGACGCAGAGGCTGATGATCAGGTAGCGGCGGGACTGGGGCATGCAGGAATCCGGGAGCTGGCAAGCTTTTGCAAAGCCGTCAGCTTCGGTCAGGCACGGCTGTGAGTCAAACCCTGACTGGCTTCAGTCTGTGTGTCAGCCGATTCAAGGCAGTCTGGCCGATCAGTGATTTTGCCTACAGGCCCCGTCGACATTGAAACCTGTCGAGGTCTGGAAGCAGTGACTACGCTTGCTGGAGATGTCTCGATGAGCATGCCCATGCAACCGCTTCTTCAATACTTCAAGGCAATACTCAACCCAGGCCCAGGGGTGCTGTTGTTTGCCTTGAGAACCATCACGGCCGGGATTTTGACGCTGTATCTGGCCTTTCTGTTCGACCTCGACCAGCCCAAATGGTCGATCATGGCCGTGGTCATTATCAGCCAGCCATTGGGCGGCATGGTGCTGGCGCGCAGTTTCGGCCAGGTGATCGGCACCACCCTGGGCGCGGCGGTAGCGGTGGTGATCATGGCGATCTTTCCCCAGGCGCCGATGCCTTTCATCCTCACCCTGGCCTTGTGGTTGGCGTTGTGTACCGCCGGTGGCACGTTGCTGCGTTACACCAGTTCCCAGGCGTTTGTCCTGAGTGGCTACACAGCGGTGGTCGTGGCGCTGCTGGCGGTGCCGGATCAGGACGGCACGTTCCTGCTGGCCGTCACCCGCGTGACCGAGACGCTGCTGGCGGTGGCCTGCGTGTGCGTGGTCAGCCTTCTCACGGCGCGACCGGAGGCTGTGGCCCGGGATTACTTTGCCAAGGTCGATCAAGTGATCAAGCTGCTTGCCACCCACGCTGCCGCCGTCATCCGCACCGAAGAAAGCGAGGACGATTTCCACCGTCGGCAAATGCAGCTGCTCGGCGCGATCAGCGCCCTGGAGGGTGTCCGTCGGCATTTGTACTACGATGCCCCCCGTTTGCGCAGCGCCAATGGTCTGGTGCAGTTGCTCGGTAATCAGCTGGTGCTGCTGACGTCGCGGCTGACGGCGCTGCGCCATCAGCGAGAACTGCTGACTGAGCGCTGGAAAGGCGCGTTACCAGAAGAGATCCAGCGTTTACGCGCCGAAGAACTGGTTTTTCTCGACGAACTGGCCCAGAAGGGACGTTCATTGTCAGCCGAGGCGCGTCACCATTTCGGGGCGTTGCAACAGCGATTCGATGACCAGGCCTACAAGGCCGAGCAGCTTACCGAGACGATGCCGGCCACGCTGCGTTCACTGGCCTGGGCGCTGCGCTGGGAGCAGGCGCGGATGTTGGAGCAACTGGCGCAGATACTGGAACTGAGCGACGCGATTCAGGACGGGCGCCCAGCCAGTAGCATGTTTCGCGGCCAGGACAACCCCTTGCACCTGGATTTCACCCTGGCGTCGATGAACGCGATCCGGGCCTTTACCGCGTTGATGGTGGCCGGCCTGATCTGGATCGAGACCGGTTGGGACGGGGCTCGTGGCGGGATGATTGTGACGGGGATTCTGTGTTCGCTGATGGCGACTTTTCCGCGACCGTTGCTGGCCAGCCAAAGCTTTGCCAGAGGACTGGGCCTGGCGTTGGTGGTGTCGGCGGTGTATCTGTTCCTGCTGATACCGATGATCAGCAACTTCGAATTACTCGCTTTGTTGTTGGCCCCTTTGCTGTATGCCGTCGCGGTGGGGCTGTCCAGTCCGCCGACCACGGGCACCGGCATTGGTCTTGGACTGACGACGATGCTGTTGCTGGGCCCGCAAAACGTCGGCACCGGTCAGAACACCGCCATTCAATGGTTCGAGTTTGCTGGCGCGTATATCTGCGCAGCGTCCCTGGCGTTAAGTGTCTACGCCTTGATCTTCCCGTTCAGGCCGGTTTTGCGGATGCGCCGGCTGTTCAATGAGAACTGCGAGCAGGTCTACGCTCTATTGAAAACCCCGGCCACCGATGAGCAGCAATTTGCCTTTGAAAGTCGCATGGTCGATCGCTTGACCATGATGCTGGGACTGTTGCCGGCCACCCATGACAAGCAATCCAGCGAGCTATTCGAAGTCAGCCTGGGCTGCATGGCACTGGGCGTGGCGTTGAACCAGCTCAGGCAACAGGGACAAAGCAACACGTTGCTGAGCACGGAACAGCAAAACCGTTTGTTGGGAGCGGTCCGCGAGACAGGGCGGTTGATCGCCGGGCGGCCCGGGATTGATCTTGAACAGTTGCTCGAAACCTTGCATGTCCTGGGCGATGAAATGGACGACTTGCATCTGGACGTTCATGAACACCTGTGGTCAGTCTTCAGGATGCGCGTGGCATTGCTGATCGTGGTGTCATTTCTGCAGCGGCATCGCATCCACTTTCAATCCGTAGACGTGAAAGGAGTACCGGCCCTTGCCCATTGATCTGGAAGTGGGTGGCGTCTACTTGCCGCCAATCGCCCAGGCGTTGCTGCTGGCGTTGCCGATTTACCTGCTGCTGGACTGGATCCTGCGCCGCTTGGGCGTGTTGCGGTTTGTCTGGCATGAAGCGTTGTTCGAAGGTGCGTTGTACGCCTGCGTTTGCGCGACGCTGATTCTGGTGATGGGAGCTTGATGCGGTGAAGAAGATCCTTTCCCGACTCGCGACCGTGGCGGTGGTGTTGCTGGCCTTTGTGCTGGGCTGGTTCGCCTGGGAGCATTACACCCGCGCACCCTGGACGCGAGATGCACGGGTGCGTGCCGATGTGGTGACCTTGTCCGCCGATGTTGCGGGGCGCATCGTCAGCCTTCGCGTGCAGGACAATCAGCATGTCGACAAGGGCCAGCTGTTGCTGGAGATCGACCCTGCGCGTTACAGGCTGGCGGTGGAACATGCCCGGCGTTCGGTGGAAGTGGCGAAAGCCTCCCTCGGGCAGTCCGAAGCGACGATTGTCGCCAGCGGAGCACTGCTCAGGCAGCGTCAGAGCGAAGAACGCCGGCGTCGCACCCTCAAGGAACGCGCCGCAATTTCAGGCGAGGAGTGGGAGAAATCCAGCACCGACGTCGCTGTGGCGCAGGCAGAGTTGCTGCGTAACCAGGCCAACCTGGGTTTGGCTCAGGCCAATGTGCAATTGGCGATCGCCGCATTGACCCAGGCTGAACTCGACTTGCAGCGCACCCGGGTCGAAGCGCCTGTCAGTGGTTATGTCACCAATCTGCTGACCCGTCAGGGGGACTATGCCACTGCGGGTGGCGCGCTGCTGGCGCTGGTGGACAGCGATTCGTTTTATGTCAGCGGCTACTTCGAAGAAACCAAGCTGCCACGAATAGAGGAGGGCGACCACGTCAGGATCGAATTGATGAGCGGCGAGACCTTCGGCGGCACCGTCCAAAGCATTGCCTTTGCGATTGCCGACCGGGAGAACCTGCCGGGCGGTCGCCTGCTGGCCAACATCAACCCGAGCTACACCTGGGTCAAACTCGCACAGCGAGTGCCGGTGCGGATCCAGATCGATGCCGATTACGCCGGCAAAAACAACCTGCGTGCCGGGACCACGGCCACCGTCACCGTCGACGAAACACGTAGGGCGGAGGATCACCGTTAAACCCTGTGGGAGCGGGCTTGCCCGCGATAGCGGTGGGTCAGCCGCCATCAAAGTTGAATGTGCAACCGTCATCGCGGGCAAGCCCGCTCCCACAGGGATTTGTATTGCCTTTTGGGCAGGCAAAAAAAACCCCGCGACCGAATGAGGCGCGGGGCAAAGAAATTGGTTGGTTGCGGCCAACCAAAAGAGCTCGTTTGAAACGTTACTTGCTGGCCACGGTTTCTGGTTGCCAGCCACCGCCTAGGGCTTTGTAAATCGCGACAATGCCGCGATACAGATCGACTTCAGCCTGGGCCTGCGTGTCTTCCGCCGCCAGACGTTCGCGTTGAGCATCGAGCAGGACGAGGAAGTCCGCCGTGCCTTCGCGGTAGCGAATTTCAGCCAGGTCGGCGGCGGCGCGGCTCGATTCGCTTTGACGAATCAGCGAAATCAACCGTTGCTGCCGTTTGCCGTAATCACTGAAAGCGTTTTCCGATTCTTCCAGGGCCAGCAACACCTGCTGCTCGTAGGTTGCCAAAGCGCCTTCGGCATCCGCATCGGCGCCACGCAGACGCGCGCGCACGCTGCCCAGGTCGAAGGCGGCCCACGTAATGCTTGGGCCCAGCGCCCAGGCGTTGGCCGCCGAGGAACCGATCTGCGATCCGCGCCCGGCGGTGAAACCGAGGAAGCCGCTAAGGCTGACACGCGGGAACAAATCAGCCTTGGCCACGCCGATCCGCGCGGTGGCGGAGGCCAGTTGGCGTTCGGCGCTCAGTATGTCCGGACGACGTTGCAGCAACTCGCCCGGATCACCAATCGGCAAAGCCTTGGCAATGGCCGGCAAGTCCTTCGGACCCAAGTCCACGGTCAGCTTGTCCGGACGTTCACCCAACAGGGTGGCGATGCGGTTTTTCTGCCGAACCTGCTCAGCCTGTAATTGCGGCACACTGGCTTCAACGGACGCCAGGCGGGCATCGGCGCGTTCCACATCGAGCTGGTCGCCGACGCCGGCATCACGCAGGCTTTCGGTGATCTTGCGCGATTCCTGCTGGTTGTTCAGGTTGGCCAGCGCGATCTTTTCCCGCAGTTGCGCACCGCGCAGTTGACCGTAGGCGTCCACCAGTTCGGCAATCATGGTGACTTGCAGTTGGTACAGATCGGCTTCGATCGCCTGCTGTTCGGCGTCGGCAGATTCCAGGTTGCGCTGGATACGGCCGAACAGGTCGATCTCCCACGCCATGTCCAGACCCAGATCGTAGCGTTCGCTATTGACCCGTTTGGTGGTCTGGCCAGGAATCTGTCCTTTGCCCAGATCACTGCTGGCTCGGCTGGTGATGGTCGGCATCGCGTCATTGCTGACGTCGTCGCGAATCGCTCGCGCTGCTTTCCAGCGCGCAAAGGCTACGCGCAAATCGCGGTTGCCTTTCAACGACTCGGTCACCAGCTGGTTCAGCGTCGGGTCTTCAAACTGCTGCCACCAGATGCCTTCGAAACGCGAACGGTCGAAGTTCTTCTGACCCGCGGCACCATCGGTGGCCGTGGTGATGTTGGCCGGTTCAGTGGCTGGGGTCTTGTAGTCCGGGCCAACGGCACAGGCACTCAAGGCCAGTACCAGAAGGCTCGGCAGGAAGGCTTTCAAGCTCATTGTTGCGCCTCCAGTTGCTTTTGAAGATTGTGCGCCTTGGCCGCTTTGCGCTTTTCACCGCGCTCCACAAAATTACGAATCAACACGTAGAACACTGGCGTCAGCAACAGGCCGAAGAAGGTCACCCCGAGCATCCCAGAGAACACCGCCACACCCATGGCGTGACGCATTTCGGCACCGGCACCGCTGGAGAACACCAGAGGCACGACACCCATGATGAACGCGAAAGACGTCATCAGGATCGGGCGCAGACGCAGGCGGCAAGCTTCCAGTACCGCAGCCAGCGGGCTCATGCCTTCGTCCTGCTGTTTATCCTTGGCAAACTCGACGATCAGAATCGCGTTCTTACAGGCAAGTCCCACCAGTACGATCAAGCCGATCTGGGTGAAGATGTTGTTGTCGCCTCCCGAAGCAATCACACCGGTGATGGCCGACAGCAGGGTCATCGGTACGATCAGGATCACTGCCAGTGGCAGGCTCCAGCTTTCGTATTGAGCCGCGAGTACCAGGAACGCCAACAGTACGCAGAGCGGGAACACGAACAATGCGGTGTTGCCGGACAGAATCTGCTGGTAGGTCAGGTCGGTCCACTCGTAGGTCATGCCGTTCGGAAGTTCTTCCTTGAGCAGTTTCTCGATGGCTTTTTCGGCTTGGCCGGAGCTGTAGCCGGGGGCTGCCGCACCGTTGATTTCAGCGGTGATGAAGCCGTTGTAGTGCATCACGCGATCCGGCCCCGAGGTGTCGCTGACCTTGATGAAGGTCGCCAGCGGGATCATCTCGCCTTTGTTGTTACGCACTTTCAACTGACCGATCTGATCGGGTTCGAGGCGGAACTGTTGCTCGGCCTGAACGTTGACCTGATACGTACGGCCGAAACGGTTGAAGTCGTTGGCATACAGCGAACCCAGGTAGATCTGCAGGGTGTCGAAGATGTCGCTGACGGCCACGCCGTGGGTCTTGGCTTTTTCCCGGTCGATAGCGGCATCGACCTGCGGCACGTTCACGGTGTAGCTGGTGAACAGGGCGGCCAGTTCCGGCACGTTGTGGCTTTTGTTGATGATGTTCATGGTTTCTTTGTACAGCTCGTCGTAGCCCAGGTTGCCCTTGTCTTCGATCTGCAGTCGGAAACCACCGATGGTGCCCAAACCTTGTACTGGCGGCGGCGGGAAAATCGCCATGTAGGCTTCTTGAATCCCGGCGTACTGACCGTTCAAGGCACCGGCAATCGCACCGGCGGACATGCTCGGGTCTTTACGCTCATCGAACGGCTTCAGGGTCACGAACACGATGCCGGCGTTCGGACTGTTGGTGAAGCCGTTGATCGACAGGCCTGGAAACGCAACCGCACTTTCCACGCCTGGCTGTTTCAGGGCGAGGTCGGACATGCGCTTGATCACGTCTTCGGTACGGTCCAGGCTCGAGGCGTCCGGCAATTGTGCGAAAGCCACCAGGTATTGCTTGTCCTGGCCGGGTACGAAACCGGTCGGGGTGTGGGCGAAACCGAAGAAGGTCAGCACCATCAGGCCTGCGTACAACAGCAGGGCAATACCGCTGCTGCGGATAACCCGGGCTACGGTGCCGACATAGCCATGGCTGGCACGGTCGAAAAACCGGTTGAACGGACGGAACAGCCAGCCGCCCAACAGTTTATCAAGCACTTTGGTAAAGCGATCTTTCGGCGCATCGTGGCTCTTGAGCAGCACGGCGGCCAGGGCAGGGGACAGTGTCAGCGAGTTGAACGCCGAGATCACGGTCGAGATGGCAATGGTCAGGGCAAACTGTTTGTAGAACTGGCCAGTGAGTCCGGAAATGAACGCCGCCGGGATAAATACCGCACACAGCACCAGCGCCGTCGCGATGATCGGCCCGGTCACCTCACGCATGGCTTTCTTGGTGGCTTCGACGGGCGTTTCTCCCAGCTCGATGTGCCTTTCGACGTTCTCCACTACCACAATGGCGTCGTCCACCACGATACCGATCGCCAGTACCAATCCGAACAGTGACAAGGCGTTCAGCGAGAAGCCGAACAAATGCATCACCGCGAAGGTACCGATCAGCGACACCGGCACAGCGACCAATGGAATGATCGAGGCGCGCCAGGTTTGCAGGAACAGAATCACCACCAACACAACGAGGATCAGTGCTTCGAAGAGGGTATGAACCACCGCTTCGATGGAGCCGCGCACGAAGATCGTCGGGTCATAGACGATGCTGAAGTCCATGCCTTCCGGGAAGTTCTTCTTCAGCTCGGCCATCTTGTCGCGCACTTCATTGGAGATTTCGATAGCGTTCGAACCCGGACGCTGGAAGATCGGGATCGCCACCGCCGGTTGGTTGTTCAGCAAGGAACGCAGGGCGTATTGACTGGAACCCAGTTCAACGCGAGCGATGTCTTTGAGGCGAGTGATTTCACCGTTGTCGCCGGAGCGAATGATGATGTTCTCGAACTCTTCCTCAGAAACCAGACGACCTTGGGTGTTCACCGACAGCTGGAAGGCGGTGGCATTCGGCGCAGGTGGCGCGCCCAATGCACCGGCAGCCACCTGACGGTTCTGTTCACGGATCGCGGTCACGACATCGGTTGCGGTCAGGTTACGCGAAGCGGTCTTGTTCGGATCGAGCCACACCCGCAGCGAGTAGTCGCCCATGCCGAACAGCTGCACATCACCGACACCGCCCAGGCGCGCCAGCTCATCCTTGATGTTGAGCAAGGCGTAGTTGGACAGGTAGAGCATGTCGTAGCGTTTGTCCGGCGAGGTCAAGTGCACCACCATGGTCAGGTCGGGCGACGCCTTGTCCACGGTAATACCGATGCGCGTCACTTCCTCGGGAAGCTTTGGCTCGGTCCGGGTCACGCGGTTCTGCACCTGCACCTGAGCGTTGTCCAGGTCGGTGCCCAGCGCAAAGGTGATGGTCAGGGTAATCTTGCCGTCAGCGGTGGACTGCGAGGACATATACAACATGTTCTCGACGCCGGTGATGGCTTGCTCCAGCGGAGCGGCCACGGTTTCACCGATGACTTTCGGGTTGGCACCCGGGAAGTTGGCGCGGACCACAACGGTCGGTGGTACCACTTCCGGGTATTCGCTGATCGGTAACTGGAACAGCGAGATGGCGCCGGCGATCAGGATCAGCAGCGACAGTACCGCTGCGAAGATCGGCCGTGAAATGAAGAATTGGGAAAAATTCATCGTAAAGATCCCTTAACCGCGTGGGGTCGCAGCAGCCACTTTCACAACCGAACCCGGCGCGACCTTGGCAGGCGCGACTTGGGGCAGGTTGCTGGCTTCCAGCGCTTGTCGTTGTTGTGCCAGAGCGGCGAGGGTTTGCTCGCTGGCCATCGGGATCACTTCAGGGGTGACCGGTGAGCCAGGGCGAACCCGTTGCAGACCCTTGACGATGACGGTGTCGTCCTTGTTCAGGCCGTTGCGCACGATGCGCAGACCTTCGATCTTCGGACCCAATTCGACCGAGCGATACGCCGTCTTGTTGTCGGCATCCATCACCAGCACGAACTTTTTACCGAGGTCGGTACCGACCGCTTCGTCGTTGATCAGGACGGCGGAGTAGGTGCCGCTGCCGACCAGTTTCAGGCGGGCATACAAGCCGGGGGTGTATTGACCGTCAGTGTTGTCGAACACCGCACGACCGCGGATGGTGCCGGTTTTCGGGTTGACCTGGTTGTCGACGAAGTTCATCACGCCTTGGTGCGGGTTGCCGTCTTCGTTGGACAAACCTAGGTAAACCGGGGTGGTTGCGCCGCGTTTGCCCTGGCGAGCGAGTTGGGTGTACTTGAGGAACACACGCTCGTCGGCATCGAAGTAGGCGTAGACCTTGTCGGTGGACACCACACTGGTCAGCGGCGTGGTATCGGCGGTCACCAGGTTACCGGCGGTAATTTCCGCGCGGCTGACGCGGCCACTGATCGGGGCGGTCACGCGGGTGAAACTCAGGTTCAGTTTGGCCAGGTCCAGTTGAGCCTGGAGGGCGCCAACGGCGGCTCGGGCTTCCTGGGCCGCGCTGGTGCGCGAGTCAGCCAGTTCAGCGGAAATCGCGTTGCTGGTACGCAGGCGTTCACCGCGCTGAGCTTCGTTTTCGCTGCGGGTGGCGTTGGCGCGGGATTGAGCAACCAGGGCTTCGAGGCGGCGAACCTCAGCCTGGAACGGACGCGGGTCGATCTGGAACAGCAGGTCGCCTTTCTTGACCAATGCGCCTTCAGTGAAAGCGACTTCATCGATCTGGCCGGACACCCGTGGACGAATTTCTACGGTTTCTGGCGCTTCGAGGCGCCCGGTGAATTCGTCCCACTCATTGACCGGTTGTTCCAGCACCTTGGCCACGCTGACCTTGGCCGCGGGCATCGTGGCGGCAGTTTCCGGAGCCTTGCCGCAGGCGCTCATCACCAGCACGGCCAGCATGGCCAACGGGAAGCGCAAATGTTTGAGTGACTGTTCCATGGATGCATCCGCCAATGTATTAAGAATGGACGGATGATGCTCGGCGGGGCTGTATCGCACGAATCGAATGAGGCAAAGGTAACTATCATTCGGAATGATATAAGCTCAAAGCGAGCTCTCTAGCATGCACCTCACGCTAGCAGGCTATCAACTCGCCTGATGACAATTCTGTGTTGCCGTGGGTGCAAGAGTAAGGCATGAAACCGAGTCACGGTCTTCGCGGGCAAGCCTCGCTCCTACAGGAGAACGCGATCACTGTAGGAGCGAGGCTTGCCCGCGAAGAGTCCATCAGCCCCCATACAAAAACCAGACTCAGGCCAGACTGTCCGGATCCCCAAAGAACATCTGAATCCGCGACCGCAGCCAACGCTCCCCAGGATCGTTATCCTGCGACCCGCGCCAAGCCATGTGCAATTCGAAACTGCGCACCGGCAGCGGCGGATCTTCAGCGCGCACACCGCCGGCCGCCGTCAATGCATCGGCAGTGTAGTCAGGGACGGTGGCGACAATATCGGTGCCGCTGATGAGTGTACTCAGCCCGTTGAACTGCGGCACCGCGAGCACCACATGACGTTTGCGTCCGAGTTTTTCCAGCTCTTCATCTATAAAGCCGCTGAGGTCACCGGCGAACGACACCAGCGCATGTGGTCGTGCACAGAAATCATCCAGGCTCAATGGCCCCGGCACGCTGTCCGCACGCAACAGCTTCGGTGAGCTGCGACGCAGTACCTTGCGCTTGGCATTGGCCGGCAGGTCGGCGGTGTAGCTGACACCGATGGAAATCTCGCCCGAGGCCAGCAGGCTCGGCATCAGGATGTAGTTGGCCCGACGCACCACCAGCACAATCCCCGGCGACTCTGCGCGCAGGCGCTTGAGCAGCATCGGCAGCAAGGCGAATTCGACGTCGTCCGACAGGCCGATGCGGAACACCGCGGTACTGGTGGCCGGGTCGAATTCCGCCGCACGGCTGACCGCGGTGGAAATCGAGTCCAGTGCCGGAGAGAGCAGGGCGAAGATTTCCACCGCCCGGGCGGACGGCTCCATGCTGCGGCCTGTGCGCACGAACAGCGGATCATCGAACAGCCCGCGCAGGCGCGAAAGCGCCGCACTGATGGCCGGCTGGCCGAGGAACAGCTTCTCCGCAGCGCGGGTCACACTGCGTTCGTGCATCAATGTTTCGAATACGATCAACAGGTTCAGGTCGACACGACGCAGGTCATTACGATTCATCTGGAGTCCTGGCAGAGTCAGCAAACTTGACGTGAGCGGCCACATAAGAACAATGGCCGGCATGAATCTTACGGGGAAAGACTGGTACTCTGCACCGAGTAATTCAGATTTCCTACAAAGGCTGCTACGGTTTCCTATGTCATTTGACGATGTTGCCGGCGCTGCGGAATCAATGACAGGCATGTCGACTATTAATAGCCACTGATAGTCTTGGGTAGAAAGCCCAGATAGAGTTCAGGGCATTAGAGGTTTCTTTGACGAGGTTTGCGATGTCCCGCACGATTCGTTTTCACAAGTTTGGTCCAGCCGAGGTGCTCAAATGCGAAGAGCATACGGCCGCTCTGCCTGCACCGGGCGAAGTGCAGGTGCGCGTCGAGGCGATTGGCATCAGCTGGTACGACATTCTCTGGCGCCAGAACCTGGCGTCGTCCCATGCACGTCTGCCTTCAGGCCTTGGTCATGAAATGTCTGGTGTCGTTACCGCCGTCGGTGACGGGGTCGATGACCTGGCAGTGGGTGACAAGGTCGCCAGTTTCCCGGCAGAAAGCCCGAACGACTATCCGGTCTACGGCGAGCAGATCGTATTGCCGCGCTCGGCACTGACCCGGTACCCGGACGTCCTGAGCCCGATCGAGGCTAGCGTGCATTACACGCCGCTGTTGATCGCTTATTTCGCCTACGTTGACCTGGCACGGGTCAAACCCGGGCAATTTGCCCTGGTGACCGACGCCAGTCACTGTGCCGGTCCGTCCTTCGTACAACTGGGTAAAGCCCTGGGCGTGCGAGTGATTGCGGCCACCAAAACAGCGGATGAGCGTGAATACCTGCTGTCGCTGGGTGCCGAGAAAGTGATCGTCACCGAAGAAGAAGATCTGCTCATTCGGATCAACAAAATCACCGATAACCGTGGCGTGGACGTGGTGTTCGACGGTCTCGGCGGTCCGCAGATGTCATTGCTCGGCGATGTGCTCGCACCGCGTGGCAGCCTGGTGCTGTATGGCCTGCAAGGTGGCAACCAGACGCCATTCCCGGCCTGCGCAGCGTTCCAGAAGAACATCCAGTTCTTTGTGCACTGCATCGGCAACTTCACCGGCAAGCCGGAACTGGGCATCATCCAGGACCAGGTCGCACTGCAACGTGCCTTGCGCGATATCAACCAGCTGACCGCCGACCGCGTTCTGCTGCCGCTCAAGACTCGGGTCTTCCCGTTCGCCGAGTTTGTCGAAGCTCACCGCTACATGGACGAATGCCCATGCCGCGAACGGGTCGCCCTCCAGGTCGAACCGGTTTAACCCTCCAGCAAGAGTCCGTGCTCGCACGGACTCTTTTGCGTGCAGCCTCCTTCCAAAACGAGACGATCCATTGGCGTGCCAATGGGGCAGTTCAGCAACTGAACTGGTTTTTGCTCTCAATCTGTATCTTCTAATCAGTTTATAAGCCCTGATAATTGGATGATTACTTTCATCTCAAGGAATGAGTCATGGCTGGGTATCAGACCGATACTGTTCAATGCTCCCCGTTGATATATATTCAACCCATCGTTCTATGTCGTGCAGTGACGAAAAAACTGTGCGCAACTTCTTTCTCTATTTTCTGTACTACATGTCTGTGGGACGCTGTCGGACATTTCCTAGGACGTTGCGCGCGGCCTTGGCCCGCAGACGCCACGGGGCTTTGCGGTCGTTTCTCAGTGAGAGGATCGAAGCTCAAGCTCAATCATTTCAAATAATTGCCAAGAGTTTTAGTGCTAGCCTTTTAAAATAAAGTCCAGCACTTCAAGTCGTGGTCGGCAATCCTCTTGTAGTGCATGCGTTGTTGTTTGCGATAACGAACTTACGAGTATCAGGTAAATAAAGATGACCCACATCCATGATCAAGCGATGAACTATGTCTATCTGCAAGTGCTGCAGCGTTTGCTGAGTTTTTTCTCGCGAGCCGAACGCACGGCGTTGCAGCTCATGATTCAGCGCCTGGTGGTCGCCGCTGGGGGCATGGAGCGTATTGGCGAATACAAGGTGCTGGCGATCCAGTCCGGGTCCCGAGACAGCTGCTACACCCTGGCGCTGCTGCGCGCCGCACAATTGAGTATCGCCGGCCGGGCGCCCGCGACGTTCCAGCTACGCGTTGCGACGTTGCGTTTGAACGATGCCAGCCCGTTGGCCCTGGACAATATCCATCGCAGCTACAGCGCTTTGTTCCTGTATGACGATCCTCGGGTCGAAGTCTTGATGGTCGATGGCCGCGAAGTCTTGCCATTCAGCCACCTGGCGCCGATCTCCGAAGCCGGCCGCGAGTCGAATCGGCTCAACCTGCTGATGGTCGGCCACCGTCGCAACTGGAGCGGGGCCCTGGATCTGTGGGACGACGGGTATCTGGCCAGCGCCGAGTTCTATGGACAGATCGCGCGCTGGGATCGCGGTGTCGATGCATTGGTCAGCGGCGACACACCTCGTCAGCAGAAGCAGTTTCTCGACGGGTTGAAACGTGCGACCACCAAGGCCGGGCTGCGCACTTCGGATCACCATGAAATGGGCTACGAGCAGCTGTTCGCCTTGATTGATGAGCTGGGCGGCGATGGCTACCGCGCGTTTTATCCTGAGCTTATCCAGACGCAATGGCGTCCTGCCGAGCGATTTGAAGCCTGTCGCCGCACCACCTTCATCGATCTTCACGACATGCTGGTCAGTAGCCTGGAAGAGCGCTGGCCGTTATTGACCGAGTTTCTCGGCTTTCAGCCTGACGAGCTGGCAGCCCAGCTCAGTGATAACGAGTACGTCACGCCCGCTATCTCTGCGCACCTTCGGGGTCTGCAAGCGTGTTACGTACAGGGGCGCAGCTACGAGGCCGGTGTCGCGCAATACCTGCAACGAGCCTTGGTGATGATGCGCCGCAAACAACTTCCCGAACGCTTGTGCGAACAGGCGATGGAGGCATTTGGCAACCCGGCGGCGCTAACCGAGCTGCGCGCGCAGGCCTCAACCGAGGCACAACGGAACTTGGGCTTGAGCGAGGCACAGCTTTTGTGCCTGCTCTTTTCACCGTTTGTCGAGCATGGCGCCGGGCTTGAGCGTTTTCTGCGCCAGTGCCACCCCGGCATGATCGTGGCGATACCTGACTTGCACCGGGCCATGCAGGGCAATCCTGCGCCGGAACAGGTCCTGCAATGGATGGTTGATGTCAGCGGGTTGTCGGTCAGCCTGATCGGCAAGCTTTACCGCATGAGCCCGCTGGCCGCAGGGGGGAACGGGATGCGTGAGACGGGTGTGCAAACCGAAGCGGCCGATGATGCCGAAGACACGGCCGTGGCCAGTGAATGGTCAGCAGGGCATTGAGCGTGCCGGGTTTGACCGTTACCGTATCCGGCCCTTTTCGATGAAAGGGCCACGAGAAACTGATTTCGCTTATCAGGCGGTGTACCGGTACCTGACTCAACTGATCAATGAGCCGGCCAACGACAGACGAGTCCGCCTGCCTTCACTGCGCCAGTTGGCGGATCGTCTTAACGTGTCGATCTCGACCATTCAGTACGCGTATTCGTTGCTGGAGAAGGAAGGGCGTGTCTATTCGGTTGCCAAGTCTGGCTATTACGCGTTTCCAGTGTCCTCCATCAATACGTCCGGCGGCGGCAATGACCTGCTCGAAACCGTCTATGCCAATGCCAGGCGCCCAGGAATGCTGGTGATGAGCAGCGATGAGCCGGCGTTGTTGCAGCCGCTCGACAGGCCTTTGCTGCTGCTGGAAAGAGAGTTGTTGCGCCAGTATCCGCGCCAGCCGCATTCGTCCTCGCAACCCTGTGGCGAACTGGAGCTGCGAACCGCCCTGGCGGCACGCTACACCACGTCGCCGGTGCGCTGCTGGCATGCTGATGACGTGTACATCGGCGCTGATCTGCGTGGTGTGCTGGAAATAGTCATCGCAGTGTTGTGTCTCAAAGGCGCCACGGTGCTGGTCGAATCCCCGTGCGACTGGACGATTTTGCGTTTGCTGCAACAGGCGGACGTGCAGGTGATCGAACTGGCCGTGCAAGCCTGCGGGGGCCTCGACCTCGAACGACTCCAGGAATTGCTGGAAACCGAACCGGTGCGACTGGTGATGGTTTCATCCGGGCTGAACATGCCGCGAGGCAGCCTGGTGCCTGACGACAACCGGCGAGCCATCGCGCAGTTGCTGGAGCTGCATGGCACTTGGGTGCTGGAAAATGACTGTTATGGCGAGCTCGGGTTCGAACCGGATGGTCGGCGATTTCGCGATCTGCTGGACCCCGACAGGCTCATCGTGTTTTCCGGTTTCGAGAAAATCATCGGCCCGGAGGCGCCTTACTGCTATCTGCTCTCGCGGCCTCTGCGCGGCGAACTGCAACGGCAGTTTTTGCTGCGCTCATTCCGTTTGTCACCGATTCGCCAGAAAGCCATCGCGCGCCTGTACAGCAACGGCCGGATTGATCAGCATCTTCAGGTGTTGCGCCGGTTGCTCAAGGACCGCAAGGTGCAGATGACCCAGTTGTTGCAGGAGCGTCTGGGCGACGCCTTGCACTTCGTTGAGCCCCACGGGGGCGCGACGATCTGGGTTCGCTCGTTGCGCCAGGTGGATGTGCGTCGAGTATTCCAGCGCCTGCTCAAGCACCAGATGGTGATCGCACCGGGCGAACTGTTCAGCCTCCACGGCTTGCATGCCCAGCACTTGCGCCTGAGTCATACCTTCCCCGGAGACCACGACCTGGCCACCGCCCTGGGTTTGCTGGGGGATGCGCTGCGACTGGAATCGATCGACTGAGGTGGGGCGCACGACGTCCACGGCGTGTCTCGGGATTTCTAACATTGCGCGTTGATCAGCCGGGATCGTTAACGTCGCGCCGCGGTCAAACTGCCAGTAAACTGCTTCCCCATTCCTGAACCATTCTATTTCAGAGGTTTTGCATGACACTCAGTGCTTTTGCGGGCAAACCGGCACCGGCAGAACTGTTGGTCGACATCCCGCGACTGGTCACGGCCTATTACACTGGCCAGCCCGATGCCGCCATCTCCACCCAGCGCGTCGCCTTCGGCACGTCCGGGCACCGAGGCAGCTCGTTCGACCTGAGTTTCAACGAATGGCACGTGCTGGCGATCAGTCAGGCGATCTGCCTGTACCGCGAAGCCCAAGGCATCGACGGCCCGCTGTTTGTCGGCATCGACACTCACGCGCTGTCCACTCCGGCCGGCGCGAGCGCCCTGGAAGTGCTGGCCGCCAATGGCGTGACGGTGATGATCGCCGAAGGCGATGAGTACACCCCGACACCGGCGATTTCCCACGCCATTCTCTGCTACAACCGTGGGCGCACGTCGGGCCTGGCGGATGGTGTCGTCATCACGCCGTCGCACAACCCGCCGCAAAGCGGTGGCTACAAATACAACCCAACCAACGGCGGCCCGGCCGACACCCACATTACCAAGTGGATCGAAGCCAAGGCCAACGAGCTGTTGAGCAACAAGCTCGCCGGCGTCAAGCGCATCAGCTACGAGCAGGCCTTGAAGGCCAGCACGACGCATCGCCACGATTACCTCAACACCTATGTCGCCGACCTGATCAACGTGATCGACTTCGACGCCATTCGTGATGCCAAGTTGCGACTGGGCGTCGATCCGCTGGGCGGAGCAGGGGTGCGCTACTGGTCGGCGATTGCCGAGCATTACCGTCTGGACCTGGAAGTGGTCAACAAGCAGGTCGACCCGACTTTCCGCTTCATGACCGTCGACTGGGATGGCCAGATCCGTATGGACCCCTCGTCCACTCACGCCATGCAAGGCCTGATCGGCCTGAAGGATCGTTTTGACGTGGCATTCGGTTGCGACCCGGATCACGACCGCCACGGCATCGTGACCCCGTCCGGTGGTTTGCTGGCGCCGAACAACTACCTTGCAGTGTCGATCGACTATCTGTTCCAGAACCGTCCGCAATGGCGCGCCGATGCGGCCGTGGGCAAAACCGTGGTCAGCAGCGGCTTGATCGATCGCGTTGCCAAGCGTCTGGGTCGTCGCCTGTACGAAGTGCCGGTGGGCTTCAAGTGGTTTGCCGACGGATTGTTCGATGGCTCCCTGGGCTTTGGCGGCGAAGAAAGCGCCGGCGCGTCCTTCCTGCGCAAGGACGGTGGCGTCTGGTGCACCGACAAGGATGGTTTGATTCCGGCCCTGCTGGCGGCAGAAATGACCGCCCGCACCGGTCGTGATCCAAGCCAGGCTTATCGCGCCTTGACCGACGAGCTCGGCGAGCCGTTCTCGGTCCGGGTGGATGCCAAGGCCAACCCTGAGCAGAAAGCGCTGCTGAGTAAATTGTCGCCGGATCAGGTGACTTCGACCCAACTGGCAGGTGAGGCAATCCAGAACATCCTCAGTCACGCGCCGGGCAACGACCAGGCCATTGGCGGCCTGAAAGTCATGACCGAAAACGGCTGGTTCGCGGCGCGTCCGTCGGGTACTGAAGACATCTACAAGATTTACGCAGAAAGCTTCATCAGCGATGACCACCTCAAGCAATTGGTCGCGGAAGCGCAAACCCTCGTGGATGGCGCTATTTCTGCGAAGTGATTGAGGGCCCCTTCGCGGGCAAGCCCGCTCCCACAGGGTTTTGCGCAATCCTTGTGGGAGCGGGCTTGCCCGCGATGGCGTCAGTGGCATCACCGGATAAAAAAGGGGCGACCATTAACGGTCGCCCCATTTTTTTGCCCCGCTTTTACCCAATCAAGCCAAATCCACCAACACGATTTCACTGTCCTCAATAGCCGTCACACGCAACACCTGCTCATCGACAACCGCGACACCGTCTCGAGCTTGTGCACGCAAGCCATTGACTTCAATAGCCCCAGTGGCCGGCACCAGGTAGGCACGACGGCCGTTGTCCAGGCGATACTCGGCGGACTCACCGGCCTTCAGGTTTGCCGCCACCAGCCGCGCATCGGCACGAATACGCAGGCTCTGATCGTCGCCGGCCTTGCCGCTGGCCAGGGTCACGAAGCCTTCACGCTGGCCTTTCGGGAAAGGCTTGGCGCCCCAGGAGGGTGCCAAGCCGGATTCGTTCGGGATGATCCAGATCTGGAAGATCTTGGTCGCGGTGGCTTCCAGGTTGTACTCGCTGTGGGCGATCCCGGTGCCAGCGCTCATGACCTGAACGTCGCCCGCTTCGGTACGACCCTTGTTGCCAAGGTTGTCTTCGTGGGTAATCGCGCCTTCACGGACATAGGTAATGATTTCCATGTCCCGGTGCGGGTGTTTCGGGAAACCGGTGCCAGAGGCGATCACGTCGTCGTTCCACACGCGCAGGTTGCCCCAGTTCATGCGTTTTGGGTCATGGTACTCGGCGAACGAAAAGTGGTGATGAGCATCCAACCAGCCGTGGTTGGCGCCGCCCAGGGAGTTGAAAGGTCTGAGTTCGAGCATGATCGTCTCCTGAATAGGGGGGTTAATGGCGAGCATCATCTATCAGGCACTGATCGATAAAAAGCGTAAAAAATGCAGCATTACAATCGAATAACTTGATGGCTCTGAGCCTCGAAACATTCTCATAAAGCCTTCACTTCATCGCATAAGCCAATGACCTGTAAGCATTTCACTAGAACTGAACGACAAATGCAGACACCATAGCCCTCAACAGCCTCACACCCTGGAGTCCGTCCGCGTGCCGCAACACACCCCCGATCTTCCTCCTGAACTTCGTCCCCTGGCCGAGATGCCATTGCTCAAGCGCCTGGCCGCCCGATTCTTCGGTCATGGCCTGACGCGTCTGCGTGCGCAACATCGCGCATCGTGGCTGCATGGCCAGGCCGATGGCTTTCGCAGTGGTCACAGCGCCGGGGTGGATTACGGCTATAAGGAAGGAAAGCTCGAAGGGCTGGAAGAAGGCCGGCAGGTCTTGTTGATTCGCGACTCGCGCTCAACCGAACACCGGCCGCCGAATGTCGATGACTGTTTGTTCGATGATTGGCGCCTGCCTTTGAACGCAGAGTTGAAGAAGCGCATGAAGGCGGATGTCGCGCGGTTGCTGCCGGCGCATGCCCAGCCCAGCGCCGCACAGTGGAAGATGATCTTCAGCGACACACCCTCGACCTCGGTGATTGCCGGTGCCGGCGCGGGCAAGTCGACCACGCTGGTGCTGCGTATTTTGCTCCTGACCCACTATCTGGGGTTTGAGCTGAGTTCGATGACCGTGGTGACCTTCACCCGCGAGTCGCGCAAGGATTTCATCAATAAGCTGGTCGAGTTGTTTGCGCTCTGGGGGCGGGCGCTGAGTTTCAAGGAGGCGCGTGATCTGGTGCGCACTTTCCACTCGCGCATTCTGCCGATGGTTCGCAGTCTGCCGGGCTTCGAGCGGCTGCAAGCGTTCGAAAACCTCAGTCATCGTGCGCAAAACGGCGATGAGGAAGTCGACAGCAACCCTTTCGATCTGCGCATCAACGACGCCCAGCGCCAGCAGCTCAACGCCTGCTATCACAGCCTGCACACCCGCGATGAGCGTTTTCGCGAGTTGATCAAGCCGTTGTCGCGCCACGCCTTGCAGCTCAAGGAGCTGGAGCGCGATCACCCGGACGTGCAGAAGCGCATGGTCGTGACCGAACTGGCCGCCAAGCGTGATGAAGAGCTTTGCGATGCTATTGAGGATTTGTGGTTTCGCGCCGGTGCCTGGCCGATCAAAGGCATTGAGCCGAATCGTCAGTCGTTCGATATCAACGGGTCGACGTTCCATTGTCACGGCTATATTCCGACCCTCGACGCTTGGGTGGTGCTGGGTTTCGATCCCCGTGAAAACCCGCAGGTAAGCCGTCCCAACGCCAAGCTGACGGTGCGCGCAGAGTGGGCGGTAAAGCGCACCCTGTTTCAAGCTTTCTGTCGTAAGCCTTTGATATGGCTAGATAGTTATGAGTCATCAAAGCGTGTGCTTGCCTCGCTGGTGGGTGATGCGAGCGCCGGGCCGGGTTTCGACTACAAGGTCAAGGGCGAACTCGCCTCCGCGCCGTTGCTGGACTGTTTTGTCGCCGCTGCCGGGTTCATCGAAAACCTCGGCCTGGATGTGCCGAATGCCGTGGGCCAGATGAGTTTTGCCAAGGACGACCCGGACCGGTTCTTCTTTGAAGCCTTGAGCCTGTTCTGGCGCGCCCTGGAAGATCATCTGCTCGATCAGAAACCTCCGGTGATGACTTATAACCGAATGTTCGCCTTGTTCAGTGAGCATTCCCCGGAAAATCTCAAGCTGTTGAGTGATGAGCTGCTCAGGCCTTTGTCACACCTGATGATCGACGAATTTCAGGATGTATCGCCGCAAATCGTTTCCTGGATCCGCGCCAGCCTGGCGGAGATCCGCAGTCGTGGTCCGGCCATGCATGTCGGGCGTGGGGCGCAGCGCTCGTCATTGCTCTGTGTGGGTGACGACTGGCAATCGATCTATGGCTGGCGGGGCAGTTCGCCGACGTATTTCATGGAGTTCAACAAGGAATTCCCCTCGCCGAGCACCACCAAAGTCATGCTCAGCGACAACTACCGCAGCCATCAACACATCATCGATGCCGCCGAACATATCGTCCGCGCAGCGCCAGCGATCACCGGCAAGAAGGCCAAGGCCAGCGGCGAGCCGAAGGCGCTGCTGCCGGTCAATGTGCTCGATCGAGATGATCAAGGCATGGCCCAGCGCTTGATGGAGCACTACCGAAAGGGTGATTCGATCTTGATGTTGTATCGAAAAAGTAGCGATAAATTATTGATAGAACAGCATATTCAGTCTGTAGTTAATGTTGATTCTAGCTTGCCGTATGAAGCACGAAGATTGAAACAGCTGACCTATCACAGCGCAAAAGGCCTTCAGGCTGACGCGGTTTTTCTGCTGGGAGATTGCCAGCACCTGACCAGTTCACCTTACAAGAACCAGGTCTATCGCATGGCGGGTCTGGGCAAGGCTGGCGACAGCGAGGCGTATGACAATGCACAGAAGGACGAAATCCTGCGATTGGCGTATGTCGGCATCACGCGGGCGGTGAGCCATTGCTACTGGTATGTCGACGGCCAAGACACCCAGGCGGCTAACATGCCCAAAGCGTCCGATCGGATCGGCAAGGGCAAGGCGTTCTTTATCGATCACCGGCAGAGCAAGACAGTGGCGTAATCGCTAAACATCACAACCACAAAAAAGCCCACATGACGTGGGCTTTTTGTCGGGGGTTCAGCCTTCAGGCGTAACTTCTGAGGGCAACTGGCGGAATGAATGCTTCAAGCTCATCCTCCACCGCTTCAATAATTCGTTCTACATCCGCGGCATTCATGACGGTTGCGCAGGGAATGCCGGCAATGGCGATCATGGTCACGCCACTGGCGCGGTCAAATAAACGGGCAATCATGCTGCCCGGCGCATCCATGCTCGCCTCGAAACCCATTGGATGAAAATGCCAGCGCATCAGCTGGCAGGCGTTTGGAAAGGTGACTTTGCTAAACCCTTTATTCATGTGTTGCCCGCCTTCTTCATCGAGCGCTTCCGTTAGCTCATGTTAGGAGGGAAGAGCCTTCATTGGCTCAACCGGTGACTGCCTTTAAAAGTAGCATCCAGATGTGAAAATCTTGTTTTTTTTTCAGGCCGTTTGGCGATTGGTTCAGTTTTTTTTGATGCAAGTCACGGTGAATCGTTTTTTCGAAAAAGGGCGAGCAGGGATTGACCATTGAAGCCGGGCCGGAACTTCGGCAAGCTCGGCGTTTTCTCGCCGAGTCCTTTATGCACGCCGATGACGATGGTCCGCAGCAAACCCAGGCCACGGGCGAGACGGTCATGCGTTACCACTTGCGCTGGAAACACCGGGACCTGGACGGTGTCATGGCGCTGTATCACCCGGAGGTCCAGTACAACGACTTTTTCCAGAACCGTGTGATGGGGCTGGACGAACTGCGCGAGTACGTGCGCAGCAGCATGCCGCGTGATCCCGATGAGGCCCTGGAGCATTCGGACCGTATTCGCCTGGACGGCAACACTGCATTCATTCAGTACCGCATCACCCTTCGCGGCGGTGCAGGGTTGGTGTCGTTCCGGGCCAGCGAGGCGATTACCGTGCGTGACGGGTTGATTTGGCGGGTCAACGAATACGCGTCGCTGGTGCATGAGCAGCCCGCCAACAAAGCCGCCAACAACCAACGCCCGGCCGTCAGTCGGCTCGGCTTGTCGCCGCGCCAGTTGAGTTTCATGGCGGACGACCTGCAACAGTATTTCCAGCGCCAGCAACCTTATCTCGACCCCGAACTCGACCTGCAGCGGGTGGCGAAGGAGTGCGGGTACAGCCGCAATCAGATTTCCTATTTACTCAATCAGGTGCTTGGCCAGAGCTTCTACCGCTACGTCAACCAGGCGCGCTTGCAGCATTTGCTCGCGGCGCTGGACGCCGCCACACCGCCGTTGCGCATTGACGAGCTGGCGTTTGCCGCCGGCTTCAATTCGCTGTCGGCGTTCTACAGCTGTTTTCGCCAGCACACGGGCCTGTCGCCAAAGGCCTACGCAAAACAAATTTCTTTGCGTGCACGCGCGCAAGACAGCCTCTGAGCCCACGCACTAGGATCGACGCCATCGAAGTGTTGAGTGGCGGAGTCGTGTATGCCGGCGTGGCGCAATATCAGTTTGTGGATGGATCAACTCGACGAGCCGTTGCTGGCGCGTCCGACGCTGGAACAGGACTTGGATGTCGACGTTGCCATCATTGGCGCGGGGTACACCGGGCTCTGGACCGCGTATTACCTTAAACGCCTGGCGCCGGACCTGAGCATTGCCATCGTCGAAGCACAAACCGCCGGTTTTGGTGCGTCGGGGCGCAATGGCGGCTGGCTGATGGGCAACCTGCTGGGCGAAGACCGCTTGCTCGCCGACCTGTCGCCAGAGCAGCGCCGTGCTTCATTCGATCTGCTGCACGGTATCCCTGATGAAGTGCAGATTGTCCTCGAACGTGAAGGCATCGACTGCGATTACCGCAAAGGCGGGGTGCTGTACTGCGCGGCACGCTACCCAGAACAGGAAGCGAGCCTGCGCCACTACCTGGACAAGCTCTACCGCCAGGGCCTGACCGAAAGCGATTACCGCTGGCTCAGCCCCGAGCAGCTGGCGCAACAGATCAGAGTCGCCAAGCCTTATGGCGGTATCTATGCACCGCACGTTGCGACGATTCACCCGGCCAAGTTGGTGCGAGGCCTGGCCCGGACGGTGGAGTGCATGGGCGTCAGGATTTACGAGAACAGCCCGGTCACCCACTGGCAGTCGGGCAGCCTGCGCACGGCGAAAGCCTTGGTCCGCAGCCGCTGGATTGTGCCGGCGGTAGAAGGTTACGCGGTCACTTTGCCGCCACTGGGTCGTTATCAGTTGCCGGTGCAAAGTTTGATTGTCGCCACTGAGCCGCTGTCCGCCGCGACTTGGGACGAGATCGGCCTGAGTCGCGGCCAGGCCTTCAGCGAAAGCAGCCGCCAAGTCACTTACGGCCAGCGCACGGCGGACAACCGCCTGGTGTTCGGCGCGCGCGGTGGTTATCAGTTCGCCGGCAAGTTGCGCCATGACTTCGACCTGACCACCAGCGAAGTCGAGTTGCGCCGCTATCTGTTCGGCGAGCTCTTCCCACAACTGAAGAACGTGCGGATCACCCATGCCTGGGGCGGCAATCTGGGCATGTCCCGGCGTTTCAGGCCTCACATGCTCTGCGATCACGCCAGCGGCATTGCCTTGTCTGGCGGTTATGGCGGGGAGGGTGTCGGCGCCAGCAATCTGGGCGGACGAACCCTTGCCGACCTGATTTTGCAGCGCGACAGCGAGCTGGTGCGCCAGCCGTGGGTAATTCCCCAAGGTGGTCTCGACGCGCTCAAGGCCTGGGAGCCGGAACCCTGCCGCTGGCTCGGCTACAACGCGATCATCCGCAGCTTCGTCCACGAAGACCAGACCCTGGCCAACCCGACGACCGCGCCGTGGCGTCGCAAACTGGCCTGCGGCGTGGCGGGGTTCATGGAAGGTTTCATGCAGTAACGGCGTCTTCTCAATCAACAGGTACTCCCATGAGCATCACGCAATTCAAGCACACCGCCACCCTTAAGCTGGACGAGTCGAACCCGGTCGCCGTGCCCTTGGGCACCCCCGTGGCCGTGGCTTCGACCACCAGCGTCGAACGCGACGACGGCGTCGAAACCGGCGTCTGGGAATGCACGCCCGGCCGCTGGCGGCGGCAGATCGTTGCCCAGGAATTTTGTCACTTCATCCAGGGGCGCTGCACTTTCACCCCGGACGACGGTGAAACCCTGCACATAGAAGCGGGCGACGCACTGATGTTGCCAGCCAACAGCCTCGGCATCTGGGATATCCAGGAAACCGTGCGCAAGACCTACGTTTTGATTTTTTGATCCTCTGATTGCCTGCCAACAAAAACAACCCAAACAGGAATCGACTCATGATCCGAAAGACACTGACCCTGGCCCCATTAGCGTTCGTCGCGACCCTCAGTCAGGCGGCCGAGACCGTCAAGATCTACAACTGGTCGAGCTATATCGCTCCAGACACCACGAAAAACTTCCAGAAGGAAACCGGCATCGGTTTCAGTTATGACGTGTACGACAGCAACGAAACCCTTGATGGCAAGTTGATGACCGGTAACTCCGGGTATGACGTAGTGTTTCCGTCGAACCACTTCATGGCCCGGCAGATTCAAGGCGGGGCGTTAAAGAAACTGGACAAGGAGCAGCTGCCGAACTGGAAGAATCTCAATCCGGTGTTGCTCAAGGCCCTGCAAACCAACGACCCTGGCAACGAACACGGATTTCCGTACCTGTGGGGCAGTACCGGCATCGGCTACAACATTGCCAAGGTCAAAGCGGTGCTGGGCGACAACGCGCCCGTGGACTCCTGGGACCTGATCTTCAAGCCCGAATACATGGAAAAGCTGCAAAAATGCGGCGTGGCGATCCTCGATAACGGGCCGGAACTGCTGCCAGCGGCGCTGAATTACCTGGGCCTGCCGCATCACAGTAAAAATCCTGATGACTACAAGAAGGCCGAAGCGCTGCTGTTGAAAGTCCGGCCTTACGTCAGCTATTTCCACTCGTCCAAATACACCGGTGATCTGGCCAACGGCGATATCTGCGTGGCAGTAGGCTTTTCCGGTGACGTTCTGCAAGCGGAAAGTCGCGCCAGAGAAGCCAACAACGGCATTGAAATCGGTTATGCGATTCCCAAGGAAGGCTCCGCGATCTGGTTCGACATGGTCTCAATGCCCGCCGACGCCCCGGACGAAAAAGCCGGCTACACCTTCATGAACTACCTGCTGCGCCCGGACGTCATGGCCAGCATCAGCAACTACGTGCGCTACGCCAACGGCAACGAACAGGCCGACAGCCTGATCGACCCGGCCATCAAGAACGACACCAAGGTCTACCCGAGCCCGGACATGATGGGCAAGTTGTTCGCCCTGGAGGCCATGCCGCTGAACATTGATCGGGTACGAACGCGGGTGTGGAACAAGATTCGGACGGGGAGTTAAGTTCAATTGCTCATGTTATGGCAAGGGAGCCTTCTCCCTTGCCATAACATGAGCAACTCACTAAACGTTTCATTCGATTGATGGCATTGCGCTGGCACTTGCCTATGCGTAAAAGTGAGATGCCTTAAACAAAAACAACTTACTCTTATTTAATATTTAAATTGCCAATTGTCAGACAATTAAGCGAATCCCTTCGAGCCAGAAATAATATTTCGACAGCACACGCATTGTTTTCGGGTACTTGCTGGAGCAACTTCAATTTGACGTCAAAAAAGTAGTAGACGTTTGATTTCAAATTGTGTCAGTTTTCTTTCGCCTTCATTGGGCGAGTGATAGGACGATCTCGCCAGAGATTGTCGCTGTCTGACAAAAAACTGTTCCATAGCTAAACAAGGAAGTGTGTTTATGTCGACTGTAAAAGACCACGCTATTGATACCGCCGAACAGGCTTTTCAGCCGCAATCATTGGCTGCATCCAGTTCTGCGTTCAACCAGATCAATAGCTTCAGCCATCAATATGATCGGGGCGGTAACCTCACGGTCAATGGCAAACCCTCCTACTCCGTAGACCAGGCAGCTGACCAGTTGCTGCGTGACGGTGCTGCCTACCAGGACAAGGACGGCAGCGGCAAAATCGAACTCACCTACACGTTCCTGACCTCGGCCTCGTCGAGCACCCTGAACAAGCACGGCATCAGTGGGTTCAGCCAGTTCAGCACGCAACAGAAAACCCAGGCCGTGCTCGCCATGCAATCCTGGGCCGATGTGGCCAATGTCACCTTCACCGAGAAAGCCACTGGCGGTGACGGCCACATGACCTTCGGCAACTACAGCAGCGGCCAGGACGGTGCGGCAGCGTTTGCTTATCTGCCGGGCACGGGGGCTGGATACGACGGGACTTCCTGGTACCTGACCAACAGCAGCTACACGCCCAACAAGACGCCGGACCTGAATAACTACGGCCGCCAGACCCTGACCCACGAAATCGGCCACACCCTGGGCCTGGCTCATCCGGGTGATTACAACGCTGGCGAAGGCGCGCCGACCTACAACGACGCGACCTACGGACAAGATACCCGCGGCTACAGCGTCATGAGCTACTGGAGTGAAAGCAACACCAGTCAGAACTTCAGCAAGGGCGGCGTCGAAGCGTATGCGTCCGGCCCGCTGATGGACGACATTGCGGCCATCCAGCAACTCTACGGCGCGAACACCACCACGCGTACCGGTGACACCACTTACGGTTTCAACTCCAACGCCGGTCGCGACTTTCTCAGCGCGTCTTCGTCGTCGGACAAAGTGGTGTTTTCGGTCTGGGATGCGGGTGGCAAAGACACGCTGGATTTCTCGGGATTCACTCAGAACCAGAAAATCAACCTCAATGAAGCCTCGTTCTCCGACGTTGGTGGCCTGGTCGGCAACGTGTCCATCGCCAAGGGTGTCACCGTCGAGAACGCCATTGGCGGTTCGGGCAATGACCTGCTGATCGGCAACAACGTGTCCAATGAGCTAAAGGGCGGTGCCGGCAACGACATCCTTTTCGGCGCGGGCGGTGCGGACAAGTTGTGGGGCGGTGCAGGTTCGGACACGTTCGTGTTCGCCGCCAGCAGCGACTCCAAGCCAGGGGCGATCGACCAGATCCTCGATTTTGTCAGCGGCCTGGACAAGATCGACCTGACCGGCATCACCAACGGCGCGGGCCTGCACTTCGTCAGTGCGTTCACCGGTGCAGCGGGCGATGCGGTGTTGAGCACGTCCGGCGGCAACAGCCTGTTGTCGGTTGATTTCTCCGGGCACGGCGTGGCTGATTTCCTCGTCAGCACTGTCGGTCAGGCGGCGTACACAGACATCGCGGCGTGATGTGAAGTGAAAAAAGGAGGGCGGCGCTCGATGCGCCGGTCTCTTTCCTTGCATCGCTATCTGCGGTGAGTAAGCTACGCGCCGGAGTACAACGTCCTATGAAGCACAAGGTTTTTACCTACAGAACTACCGCGTGGCTTTGGGTGACGCTGATGATGTTTCTTGGAGATTTAACCATGGCAAGCAGCCTTAAATTGGCAGACCCCTCAGAATTGGCTGGCCAGTGGCAAGCCACTTTGAATGCCGCCGAAGACTCTTCAAAGTCCTGCATCATCGACTTTCAACCGCAGCAAACGCTGGGTGAGGGCGCCGAGTGCCTCAGTAGCTGGTTGGGCGAGCAGGCCATCGGCTGGTTTCCGGAACCCGACGGTATCGCGATCACTGGCAAAGAAGGCTCAAGAATCGTGTTCTTCAGCCGACAGCATGAGGGGCTTTACACAAGCACGTTGAAATCAGGGCTGATCATTACGCTTCAGCGCGCTACGTATTAAGCGCAAAAGTGGCAAGCCGTTTACAGGTACCGACTATAAGGCCCTTGATTGCCCGTTATGAGGCGCGAATCGATAACCGGACTTCTTATTGAACAAAATAAGTTGTTATTAGTTTGTAAGCGACAGCGGGCAAAAGAATGTCTCGACCGTGTGCGGACAGTTAATGGAACCTCGCCGGAGTACGGTGGGAAATATCAGTTCAGGAAAAACCAATGAAGATGGCGAAGGCCCCAGTCACTGCACCGTTAATCAAGGCACTGGGCGACTATAAAAGTATCCTGATCAGCGTCGGTTGTTTTACCGCATTGATCAACATACTGATGCTGGTCCCGTCGATTTATATGCTCCAGGTCTATGACCGGGTGTTGTCCTCGCAAAACGAAACCACCTTGGCCATGTTGTCGCTGATGGTCGTCGGGTTCTTTGTCTTTATCGGTTTACTGGAAATTGTTCGCAGCTTTATCGTCATCCGCATCGGCAGCCAGCTGGAGCGTCGCTTCAACCTGCGGGTCTATCAGGCAGCGTTCGAGCGCAATTTATTCAAGGGTGAGGGCAATGCCGGCCAATCGCTCGGCGACCTGACCCATATTCGCCAATTCGTCACCGGCCCCGCGCTGTTCGCCTTCTTCGATGCGCCGTGGTTTCCGGTCTACCTGTTCGTGATTTATCTGTTCAACGTCTGGCTCGGGGTGTTCGCCACCGCAGGCGCGCTGCTGCTGATCGCGCTGGCTTGCCTGAATGAGGCCATGACTAAAAAGCCGCTGGGCGAAGCCGCCGCGTTTTCCCAGAAATCCAGCCAACTGGCCACCAGTCACCTGCACAACGCCGAAACCATCCAGGCCATGGGCATGCTCGGTGCCTTGCGCAATCGCTGGTTCCAGGTCCATTCGCGTTTCCTCGGCTTGCAGAACCAGGCCAGCGACACCGGTGCCGTCATCAGTTCCCTGAGCAAAACCCTGCGACTGTGCCTGCAATCACTGGTGTTGGGTCTGGGCGCGTTGCTGGTGATCAAGGGCGACATGACCGCCGGGATGATGATCGCCGGTTCCATCCTGATGGGCCGCGTACTGAGCCCCATCGATCAGCTGATTGCCGTGTGGAAGCAATGGAGCGGCGCCAAACTCGCCTACGGACGTCTCGACGCGTTGCTGCAAGCCTTTCCACCAAGTGACGAGGCCATGGCGTTGCCGGCGCCGAAGGGGCAGATCACCTTCGAACAAGTCAGCGCCGGCCCTCCGGGGCAACGTACCGCGACCCTGCACATGGTCAACTTCAGCCTCGGCGCCGGGGAGGTGCTGGGCGTGCTCGGTGCGTCGGGTTCCGGCAAGTCGACATTGGCTCGCGTGCTGGTCGGCGTTTGGCCGACCCTCGGCGGCACTGTGCGACTCGACGGCGCGGACATCCATCGCTGGAATCGCGATGACCTCGGCCCTTACATCGGTTACCTGCCGCAGGACATCGAACTGTTCAGCGGCAGCATCGCGCAAAACATCGCCCGATTCCGCGAAGCCGATCCGCAACAAGTGGTGCAGGCCGCGCAACAGGCTGGCGTGCATGAACTGATCCTGCGCATGCCTCAGGGCTACGACACGGTGCTCGGGGAAGACGGCAGCGGATTGTCCGGTGGGCAAAAACAACGTGTGGCCCTGGCCCGTGCGCTGTACGGCAAGCCGAGCCTGGTGGTGCTGGATGAACCGAACTCCAACCTCGACACCGTCGGCGAAGCGGCGCTGGCCAGTGCTATCGCACAGATGAAGGCCCAGGGCACCAGTGTGATTCTGGTCACCCATCGTTCCTCGGCGTTGGCCCAGGCTGACAAGTTGCTGGTCCTCAATGAGGGACGTTTGCAGGCGTTCGGTCCGAGCCAGGAGGTGCTCAAGGCGCTGTCTGGAGCGGCCGCTCAAGCACCGGCGGGCGTCAGCATGAGCCGACAGTCTCAGCCGTCGACAAGGAATTCGGGTGTATGAGCAGCATGCAGATGAACAGTCAAAACGAAGCCGCGATGGAACACGACTACATCGCCGAACGCCCTGAGCGCGACGCGCGCTATTTCGCCCGCCTGGGCTGGATTCTGGCGATCGTCGGCGCTGGCAGTTTCTTCACGTGGGCCAGTCTGGCGCCACTTGACCAGGGCATTCCGGTACAAGGCACCGTGGTGGTGTCGGGCAAGCGCAAAGCCGTGCAGTCGATGAGCAACGGTGTGGTCAGCCGGATTCTGGTGCGCGAAGGTCAGGTGGTGAAGCAGGGCCAGCCGCTGTTTCAGCTCGACCAGACGCAGGTCGCCGCTGACGTGCAATCCCTGCAAGCGCAGTACCGCATGGCCTGGGCCAGTCTGGCGCGGTGGCAGAGCGAGCGTGACAATCTCAAGCAGGTCGATTTCCCCGCCGAACTGAGCAACGATCCCGACCCGCGCCTGAAATTAGTGCTGGAAGGCCAGCGCCAGTTGTTCAGCAGTCGTCGCGAAGCCTTTTCTCGCGAACAAGGCGCCTTGCGCGCCAGTATCGAAGGTGCCGGTGCGCAACTGGCCGGCATGCGTCGCGCCCGTACGGACCTGACCGCACAGGCCAGCTCGCTGCAACAACAATTGAGCAACCTGCAGCCCCTGGCGGATAACGGCTACATCCCGCGCAACCGGTTGATGGAGTACCAGCGTCAGCTGTCGCAAGTGCAGCAACAATTGGCAGAAAACACCGGCGAAAGCGGCCGGGTGGAGCAGGGCATCCTCGAATCGCGGCTGAAGCTGCAACAACACATCGAGGAATACCAGAAAGAAGTCCGCACGCAACTGGCCGATGCGCAGCTCAAAAGCGTAACCCTCGAAGAGCAACTGACCTCCGCCGGGTTCGACCTGCAACACAGCGAGATCATCGCCACGGCCGACGGCATCGCGGTCAACCTCGGGGTTCACACCGAGGGCGCGGTGGTGCGTCAGGGCGAAACCTTGCTGGAGATCGTGCCCCAAGGCACACGCCTGGAAGTGGAAGGGCATTTGCCGATCAACCTGGTCGACAAGGTCGGCACGCACTTGCCGGTGGACATTCTGTTTACCGCGTTCAACCAGAGCCGCACCCCGCGAGTGCCGGGTGAAGTCAGCCTGATCTCCGCCGACCAGATGGTCGACGAAAAAACCGGTGCGCCGTATTACGTGCTGCGCAGCAGCGTCAGCGAGCAAGCCATGGAAAAACTCAATGGCCTGGTGATCAAGCCCGGCATGCCGGCGGAAATGTTTGTGCGCACCGGTGAACGTTCGCTCCTCAACTACCTGTTCAAACCGCTGCTCGACCGGGCAGGCTCCGCGTTGACTGAGGAATAAGGATGTTCCGTTGTATGAATAAGCTTTCCATGCTCGCCGCGACCCTGGCGCTGCTGACCTGCAACAGTGCGATGGCCATGGGGCCGTTCGATGTCTACGAACAAGCGTTACGCAATGATCCGGTGTTCCTCGGCGCCATCAAGGAGCGCGACGCCGGTCTTGAGAACCGTGCCATTGGCCGCGCCGGGCTGTTGCCGAAACTGGGTTACAACTACAACAAGGGCCGTAACACCTCGAAGGTCACTTACCTCAACGAGCGCGGGCAAAACCAGTCGGATGACCGCAACTACAGCAGCTACGGCTCGACCCTGACCCTGCAACAACCGTTGCTCGACTACGAGGCTTACGCGGCCTATCGCAAAGGCGTGGCGCAGTCGCTGTTCGCCGACGAAAACTTTCGCGGCAAAAGCCAGGAGTTGCTGGTGCGGGTGCTGGAGAACTACACCAAGGCCTTGTTCGCCCAGGACCAGATCGACATCGCCCTGGCGAAGAAAAAAGCCTACGAGCAACAGTTTCAGCAGAACGAGCAGATGTTCCGTCAGGGCGAGGGCACGCGCACCGATATTCTTGAAGCCGAGTCGCGCTACGAACTGGCGACCGCCGAGGAAATCGAGGCGCGTAACGAACAGGATGCCGCCCTGCGGGAACTGGGCGCGCTGATCGGCGTGCCGGCCATCGACATCGCCGACCTGGCGCCGCTGGACCAGAATTTCCAGACCTTCACCTTGCAACCGGCCAGTTACGACACCTGGCATGAGATCGCCGTCGCCAACAACCCGAACCTGGCTTCCCAGCGCCAGGCCCTGGAAGTGGCGCGCTACGAAGTCGAACGCAACCGTGCCGGGCACCTGCCCAAAGTCAGCGCCTACGCCTCGGTGCGCCAGAACGAGTCGGAAAGTGGCAACACCTATAACCAGCGCTACGACACCAACACCATCGGCATCGAAGTCAATGTGCCGCTGTACGCCGGCGGTGGGGTTTCGGCCTCGACTCGTCAGGCCAGTCGCGCCATGGAACAGGCCGAGTACGAACTGGACGGCAAGACCCGGGAAACCCTGATCGAGCTGCGTCGGCAGTTCAGCGCCTGCCTGTCGGGCGTGAGCAAACTGCGCGCCTATCAGAAAGCCCTGAGCTCGGCCGAAGCCCTGGTGGTGTCGACCCGGCAAAGCATTCTGGGTGGCGAACGGGTCAACCTCGATGCGCTGAATGCCGAACAACAACTCTTTACCACACGTCGGGACCTGGCCCAGACCCGGTACGACTATTTAATGGCGTGGACCAAGTTGCATTACTACGCCGGGACTTTGAGCGAGCAGGATCTGGCCAAGGTTGACGAGGCGTTCGGACAAGGACCGAGGACGCCGTAACGCCTGAACATTGCAGCCCTGTAGCGCGTTCTATCTCTGACAATTCCAACAAAGAGAGAGGCAATACCCATGGGTGTGTACGACTACAAAAACCTCGGCACAGCAGACTCCAAAGCGTTGTTTACCGATGCGATGGCGATCACGCTGTATGCCTATCACAACCTCGATAACGGTTTTGCCACCGGCTACCAGCACAACGGATTCGGCCTGGGCTTGCCGGCGACACTGGTGACGGCGCTGATTGGCGGCGCAGACTCCCAGGGCGTGATTCCCGGCATCCCGTGGAATCCGGATTCGGAAAAAGCCGCGCTGGAGACGGTGCAGAAAGCTGGCTGGACACCCATCACGGCCGCGCAGTTGGGCTACGACGGCAAGGTCGACGGGCGCGGAACCTTCTTTGGCGAGAAGGACGGCTACACCAGCGCTCAGGTGGAAATCCTCGGCAAGTACGACGCCCAGGGCCATCTCACTGAAATCGGCATCGCCTTTCGTGGCACCAGCGGCCCACGGGAAACCCTGGTCAGCGATTCAATCGCCGACGTGATCAACGATCTGCTGGCGGCGCTGGGGCCCCAGGATTATGCGAAGAACTACGTCGGTGAAGCGTTCGGCAACTTGCTCGGCGACGTCGCCGCGTTTGCCCAGGCCAATGGCCTGTCGGGCAAGGATGTGCTGGTCAGCGGTCATAGCCTCGGCGGCTTGGCGGTCAATAGCCTGGCGGATTTAAGCCGTGACAAGTGGGCCGGGTTCTACCAGGACTCCAACTACATTGCCTACGCGTCACCGACCCAAAGCAGCACCGACAAAGTATTGAACGTCGGTTATGAAAACGATCCGGTGTTCCGGGCGCTCGACGGTTCCTCGTTCAATCTGTCGTCGGTGGGCGTGCACGATGCTCATCAGGAGTCGGCGACCAACAACATCGTCAGCTTCAACGACCACTATGCGTCAACGGCCTGGAACCTGCTGCCGTTCTCCATCCTCAACATTCCGACCTGGATCTCGCACCTGCCCACCGGGTACGGCGACGGCATGACGCGGGTGCTGGAGTCGAGGTTCTACGACCTCACCGACAAAGACTCGACGATTATCGTTGCCAACCTGTCGGACCCGGCACGCAGCAACACCTGGGTCCAGGACCTCAATCGCAATGCCGACACCCACAAGGGCAGTACCTTCATCATCGGCAGCGACGGTAACGACCTGATCCAGGGTGGCAAGGGCAACGACTACCTGGACGGCCGCGATGGCAACGACACCTTTCGCGACGGTGGCGGCTACAACATCCTGTTGGGCGGCAAGGGCAGCAACGTGCTCGATGTGCAGCAGTCGGTGAAGAACATTGACTTCGCCAATGACGGCGCCGGCAACCTGTACATACGCGACGCCCAGGGCGGTATCAGCATCACCCGTGACATCGGCAGCATCGTCAGCAAAGAGCCGGGGTTTTTATGGGGGCTGTTCAAGGATGACGTGACTCACAGCGTCACAGCCAATGGGCTGGTGGCCGGCAATAACCTGACCCCGTACGCGTCAACGGTGAAGGGCGGCGCGGGTACCGATACGCTCAAGGCTCACACGGCGGGCGACTGGCTGTTTGGCCTGGACGGCAACGATCATTTGATCGGCGGCACGGGCAACGACGTGTTGGTTGGCGGGGCGGGTAACGACCTGATGGAATCGGGGGGCGGGATCGATACGTTCCTGTTCAGCGGCGCCTTTGGCCAGGACCGGGTGATCGGCTATCAGGCGAACGATACGCTGGTGTTTCTCGGGGTTCAGGGCGTGGTGCCTGGCGATGATTATCGGGCGCATGCCACGGCGGTGGGGCAGGACACGGTGCTGACGTTTGGCGGGGATTCGGTGACGTTGGTCGGGGTTGGATTGGATAGTTTGTCGGGTGCGGGAATTTTGATTGCCTGAGGGTGACGCGGCGCCGGTAAGGGCCTCTTCGCGAGCAAGCCCGCTCCCACATTTGATTTTTGTCGTCCACAAAATTTGCGGTCGACTCGGTCTAATGTGGGAGCGGGCTTGCTCGCGAAGAACGATAACGCGGTCCTCAGTCTTCCTGACGAATCGTGCTCACTTCATCCGCCTTGACCTTCACTTTCGCCCCGGAGATGTCTTCAAATTCAAAGAAGCCATCCTTGGTCTTGGTTTTCGGCATGTCCTTGGTCAAATACTGGGTGCCGTTCTGCAGTGTCACCACCGTTGGCGTCGAGCAACCGGCCAGGGCCAGAAAGGCTGCTACCGCCAAGGGCAAGCCCAGAGTCTTGATATTCATACTCACCTCTCAAACTTCAAATAAAAAACAGCGCGATTACCGTATCTCTAAGGCGGTTGGTGCCATGGAACAGCAGAAAGTTCGGCGGGCAGCGGAAAAATAAGCAAATAGCGTCGCCATTTATCCTTTTCCATTTGCACCGGGTGGGGCGTAGCTGGTATCTGTACGCATAACCAGTACTCGCTCGCCATGGCCCATTTTCCCTGTGACTGCAAATCCCCTCGACGATCCGTTCTATTACTTGAACAACTTCAGGCAAGTGCTTGATTGGCTTGAGCATCGCTACGCCGATGTATTGAGTATAGAAGAGCAACGCTTCATCCGTGATTTCCATCAATTGCCCCGCGAATCCCAGGCACTGTTGGTCAGAATGGTGATGCGCAAAGGCATTCACTTCAGGGCGAGCAAACTGCATTACGTCGAGATCGGCGACATTGGGCTGGCCGCCGAGCCATTGCTGGCGCTGGGCTGGATTGACGAACAGTCACCGCTGTCGATCGAGACGCTGTTCGAAGTGCTGCTCAAGGCAGAAATCCTCCAGTGCTTTGGCGCGGCCATCGATCAACACAAAGGCAAAAAGGCCGATTGGCTGCCGACACTGAGCGAACGGTTTCCCGAGGCTCAGGGTTTCGCGAACTGGTGCCCGACCCTGGACGAGCGATTGTTCAGCCTGACCATCATGGGCCTGTGCGACCGGCTGCGCCTGATGTTTTTCGGCAATCTTTACCAGGATTGGTCGGAGTTTGTGCTGGCCGATCTGGGCATCTTCACTTACGAAAAAGTCGAGTTCTGCGCCGAATCGCGAGGTTTGCGCAGCCGCGACGACGTCGACGCCTGCCTCTTTCTTCACCACTGTCAGCAGCGTTTCGAGGCGGGTGAAGCGGTGGCGGGTATTGTCGAGCAGATCAACGGGCTGGCACTGAGCAACCCGTGGCTGCAAAGGCGTCGCGGCAAGTTGCTGTTCCAGATCGGGCAGTACTGCGAGCGCATCGCGGATTTCCCTAACGCCCTGACCATCTACCGCGAGTGCGCCTATCCCGGTGCGCGCCTGCGCCTGATTCGCGTGCTGGAACGTTGCGGGGAGTATTCGCTCGCCATGGACCTGGCCGCCCATGCCGAGCAAGCGCCGGAAAGCGCCGCTGAACAGCAGCAATTGCTACGTGTGTTGCCCAGACTGCGGCGCAAGCTCGGCGGCCCGGCGATGAAGCGCTCGTCACCACGGGAGATGCTGCGCCTGGACCTGCAATTGCCCCGGACCGACCTGGCGCTGTCGGTGGAGTATTACGTTCAGGCGCACCTGGCGGAAGAATCGGCGCCGGTGCATTACGTCGAAAACAGCCTGATCAACTCGTTGTTCGGGCTGCTGTGCTGGCCGGCAATCTTCGCGCCGCTGCCGGGCGCGTTTTTTCACCCGTTCCAGCGCGGGCCGGTGGATCTGCTCAATGAAGACTTTCATGCTCGCCGCTCGGCGTTGTTCCAGGATTGTTTGGCTGAACTCGACGACGGGCGTTACCGCCAGACCATTCGGGAACGCTATGCCGCCAAGTGGGGCGTGCAGTCGCCGTTCGTGTTCTGGGGGGCGTTGAGCGAGGACTTGCTGGATCAGGCGCTCGACTGCCTGCCCGCCGAACACCTCAAGCACTGGTTCACTCGCCTGCTGCTGGACATCAAGGCCAATCGTGCCGGGATGCCGGACCTGATCCAGTTCTGGCCGCAGCAAAAAACCTACCGCATGATCGAAGTCAAAGGCCCCGGCGATCGCTTGCAAGACAATCAGTTACGCTGGCTGGAGTTCTGCCATGAACACCACATGCCGATTGCCGTTTGCTACGTGCAATGGGCGGAGCAGAGCGCTTGAGCTACAGCATTGCGGTGCGGGCCCTGTGTGAATTCACCGCCAAGGTCGGCGACCTCGACCTGCGCTTCACCCCGTCGCCAACCGCACTGGAAGGCATCGTCGGGCACCGCACGGTCGCGTCCCGGCGCAGCGACGTTTATCAGAGTGAAGTCGCGCTTGAGGGGCAGTATCAAACGCTGCTGGTCAAGGGCAGGGCGGACGGCTACGACCCCGTGCAAAACTGCCTGGAAGAGGTCAAAACCTATCGCGGCGACTTGAGCAAGCAACCGGCCAATCACCGGCAATTGCACTGGGCGCAGGCGAAAATCTACGGTTGGTTGATGTGTCGCAAACTCGATCTGGCGCAGATCAATCTGGCCCTGGTGTACTTCGACATCGTCAGCGAAAAGGAAACCTGCCTGGTCGAAGCCTTCAGTGCCGAAGAACTGGGGCAGTTCTTCGAACTCCATTGCGCGCGGTTCCTGCACTGGGCCGAGCAGGAAATGGCCCATCGCGACGCACGTAACAAGGCGGCCCAACAGTTGGCGTTTCCCCATGCCGATTTCCGGCCGGGGCAGCGTCATCTGGCGGAGTCGGTGTTCAAGGCTGTCAGCACCGGTCGTTGCCTGATGGCTCAGGCGCCCACCGGGATCGGCAAAACCGTGGGGACGCTGTTCCCGATGCTCAAGGCCCTGGCGCCGCAGCGGCTGGACAAGGTGTTCTTCCTCACGGCGAAAACCCCGGGGCGCAAACTGGCGCTGGACGCCGCGCAGGTGATCCTCGACAGCGCCGATGCACCGCCGCTGCGGGTCCTCGAAATGATTGCCCGCGACAAGGCCTGCGAACATCCGGACAAGGCCTGTCACGGCGAATCCTGTCCGTTGGCTCAAGGCTTCTATGATCGTTTGCCGGCTGCTCGCCAGGCGGCCAGCGAACTGAGCCTGTTGAACCAGAGCGCGTTGCGCGAGGTGGCCCTGAAGCACGACGTCTGCCCCTATTACCTGAGTCAGGAAATGGCCCGTTGGGCGGACGTGGTGGTCGCTGATTACAACTATTACTTCGACTTCAGTGCGCTGTTGTTCGGGCTGGCCCAGGCCAATAACTGGACAGTCGCGGTGCTGGTGGACGAGGCGCACAATCTGGTGGAACGCGGCCGGCAGATGTACAGCGCCAGCCTCGACCAGTCGACGCTCAACGCGGTGCGCAAAACCGCGCCCGAGCCATTGAAAAAGTCCATGCAACGGGTCAACCGTGAGTGGAATGCCCTGCATAACCTGCAACTCGGCGCCTATCAGGCGTACGACAAAGCCCCGGAAAAACTGCTCCAGGCGCTGTCGTCGTGCAGTGCAAGCATCGGCGATTACCTGAACGATCATCCGCAAGGCCTGGACAGTGCCTTGCAGACGTTCTACTTCGACATGCTGCAATTCTGCCGGGTGGCTGAACTCTTCGATGAGCAGTTCCTGTTCGACATCAGCAAGCGCGACCTCGACCGCAAGCGCAACCTGTCGCAGTTGTGCCTGCGCAACGTGGTGCCCGCCGGTTTCATCCGCCCGCGTCTGACGGCCGCGCGCAGCACCGTGCTGTTTTCCGCGACCCTGAGCCCTCGCCATTACTACGCCGATCTGCTGGGGACACCGGCGAACACGGTGTGGATTGATGTGGAGTCGCCGTTTCATTCCGATCAGCTGCAAGTGCATATCGTCAGCCAGATCTCCACGCGGTTCGTCCATCGTCAGTCGTCCCTTGCGCCGATCGTCGAGCTGATTGCCCGGCAGTTCAGCCAACGACCCGGTAACTACCTGGCGTTTTTCAGCAGCTTCGATTACTTGCAGCAAGTGGCGCAGTTGCTGGCCGAGAAACATCCGCACATCAATCTGTGGGCGCAGTCCCGAGGCATGGCGGAAGGGCAGCGCCAGGACTTTCTCGATCAGTTCACCGCCGACAGTCAGGGCGTCGGGTTTGCGGTACTCGGCGGGGCGTTTGGCGAAGGCATCGACTTGCCCGGCGCGCGACTGATCGGTGCGTTCATTGCCACCCTGGGGCTGGCGCAGCTCAACCCGGTCAACGAACAGCTGAAACACCGCATGGCGGCGATTTTTGGTGCTGGCTACGACTACACCTACCTGTTTCCAGGGGTGCAAAAAGTGGTGCAGGCCGCCGGACGAGTGATCCGTACCCAGCAGGATCAAGGGGTGGTGATGTTGATCGATGACCGATTTGGCGAGAGCAAGGTCAAGGAGTTGCTGCCGCGCTGGTGGTCAGTTTGAAGGGTGGCTTTTTTCCCGCAGTCGAGTAGGATCTTTTACCTTAAAAAACAGTGACATATCTTGAAAGACACACCCATTTGAATAAACCGCGTGAGGGGGCTTTATTCAAAGGGCGGGGTATCACTTTCACCCGCGTCTTTGATAAGGAAATCAAGGTATGTCACAAGCACCGATTTACGCTTACACCCCGGAAGACGTCACCGCAGCGTTCAATGAGATCACCGCCACGCTGTTCAGTGGCAAAACGGCCGAGACGCCCCCCAAGTTGCTGGTGCCCGCGGGGCTGCAGGGCTCAGGTAAAACCTATCTGCTGGAAAAGAGCCTGTTGCCGTCGGGCCGCTACAGCAATTATGTACGTCTGTACCTGCCCGAATACCGGGAAAAACACCCTCAGTACGCCGAGATGATCAAGCTCGGTGTTCTGCACGCGTACCAGCATACGGAAGCGTTTATCCGTGAGGTCAGCGCCCAAGTGTTCGAGGCAGCGTTTACGCGCAAATACAACATCATCATGGAGTGCGCGTTCGACAGCATCGATTTTGCCGGGCTTGCGTCCTATGCCATACCCGCCGGCTACCAGCTTGAAGCTCACATCGTGGGCTGTAACCAGGCGTTTGCGCACCTGTCGAGCATCAAACGGGGCCTGAGGAGTCTGGAGAAACAAGAGCTTGAGCGATTTGTCAGTTATTCGGCACTGGAATCGAGCATGAGTAACGCTCAGGCGATTATTCTGGCGTTCGAGGCAGTCGCCAAAGCGGTCAGCGGTTCCCAGATATTTTTGTACGAGCGCGGTTTGGGCGCATTGAATGAACGGACTTTGCGAGCACATAGCTCATACTCCAAAGACGCTAACGGGGAGTTGACCATCAGCTCTACCGCCGCGCCTTATAGTTACAGTAACTACAACACCATCATCAATAATCACGTCTACGCCATGCAGGAGCGAGACGAGATGGTCAAAGAGTGCCACCTTGCGTTACTCAAGACCGGGACTTTTGCCAACCAGGTGCCTGATTTTGTCTACAACGACCTGTACGCCTACATCGTTAAATACGTGTACCGCTAACACCCAGCATCAAGATTAAATAAACCGTAAGACAAACCGCTGATGATTCGGCTTTCCAAATTGGCGGTTTGTCGCATACTCCTGAAAAACAATGCTGACGTGAGCTTTCAATGATCGAAGATCGGACCAAAACCACAGCCATTGACGACAGTCGGTTTCGCCTGTTGATCGATGCTGTGATTGACTACGCGATCTACATGATTGATCCCGATGGCATCATTACCAGCTGGAACGCGGGTGCGCGGCGTTTCAAGGGGTATGAGGAGGCGGAAATTCTCGGCCAGCACTTCTCGCAGTTCTATACCGAAGAGGATCGCTTGGCCGGTTTGCCCCGGCGCGCGTTGGATACGGCCATTCGGGAGGGGCGTTTCGAGGGCGAAGGCTGGCGCGTTCGCAAGGACGGCACGCATTTTTGGTGTCATGTGGTGATCGATCCGATTATCGACCCGTCGGGCAAGTTGCTGGGGTTTGCCAAGATCACTCGTGATTTGACCGACCGCAAGATGGCCGAAGAAATTCTCAAGCAAAGCGAGCAGCAGTTTCGCCTGCTGGTGCAGAGCGTCACTGACTACGCCATCTACATGCTCGCCCCGGATGGACGCCTGACAAACTGGAACCCGGGAGCGCAACGCATCAAGGGCTACTTGCCCGAAGAGGTCATCGGCCAGCACTTTTCGATGTTCTATACCCCGGAAGACCGCGAGGCTGGCGAGCCAAATCGGACGTTGGACATTGCCGTACGTGAAGGGCGATTCGAAAACAAAGGCTGGCGGGTGCGCAAGGACGGCACACGATTCATGGCGCATGTCGTGGTCGACCCGATCTGGGGCGATACCGGCACGCTGCTCGGTTTCGCCAAGATCACCCGTGATATCACCGAAGCGACATTGGCACAGCAGACCCTTGAGCAAACCCGCGAAGCGCTGTTCCAGGCGCAGAAGATGCAGGCCATCGGCCAACTCAGCGGCGGGATTGCCCACGACTTCAATAATTTGCTGACGGTCATTCTGGGTAATCTGGAAATCGTCCGCAAACGCGTGGGCGAAGAACCAAAAATTACCCGATTACTCGACAACGCGACACAGGGGGCCTTGCGTGGCGTATCCCTGACCCAGCGCATGTTGGCGTTTGCCAGGCGTCAGGAACTGAAAGCCGAATCGGTCGATATACCAGAACTGGTGCAAGGGATCAGCGGATTGTTGCGCAGCTCCCTTGGGCCTGCAGTGACACTCGAAACTGATTTCTCGCCTGAGCTTGAACCCGTCCTGGCCGACGTCAATCAGCTCGAGTTGGCGGTGCTGAATCTGGCCACCAACGCCCGGGACGCCATGCCTCATGGCGGGAAAATCGTCATCAGCACCCGCACCGAAGAAGTCGACGACCCGACCAGGTGGTCCCTGGTTGCCGGTCGTTATGTCTGCCTGAGTGTTACCGATACAGGGGAGGGCATGGATGCCTCCACGCTGGCTTCGGCGATGGACCCGTTTTTCACCACCAAAGGGGTGGGTAAAGGTACGGGCCTGGGGCTGTCGATGGTTCACGGTTTTGTCGAACAGTTGGGTGGGCGATTCATTCTCAAGAGTCAGAAGGACCACGGTACAACCGCCGAACTTTGGTTACCTGTCGCTACTGTCGGCCCGCGCGCCAAAATGCTCGCCGAAGAGAAATCTGCCGTGAAGGTGCCTCATCTGTGCGTGTTGGTGGTGGACGACGACAGCCTGGTGCTGACGAGTACCAGCCTGTTGCTTGAGGACCTGGGCCATCGGGTGATCAGTGCGTCATCCGGTGCGCTGGCGCTGGAATTGTTCGAGAAGGAGCACGACATTGACCTGGTCATCACGGACATGGCCATGCCGCAGATGAGTGGTGCGCAATTGGCGCAGACCATTCGGATCATGAAACCGGACGTACCGATCATTCTCGCCACCGGTTACGCCGAGCGACTGGAAGGCTTCGCGACCAGCCTCCCGAGGCTGTCCAAGCCCTATAACCAACTCCATCTGGTGGAAATTATTGCCTCGGCGATGAAATGACTGACGCGCTTACTGTTCAGTGCTGGCTCCCGCGTTCTTCTTGAAACCACGTAAATTCATGGCACACAGGCAAAACTGCAACACGATCAGGGCGTAGGCATGGGTGTGGTAACCCCAGATCACCCACAAGATATTGCTGACAATAAAGCAGATGAAGCCTGACACCCGGCTTGAAGGTTGTCGCGAACCGATCAACCACGCCGCCATCACCGTGACCAGCATCGCTGGCCATTGCACCCAATCGAGGTAGTCCATCGCAGTTCCTAAACATCAGACCGTTATCTGAGGGACCACGGTGGCGACGGTCCGTTCGGGGCAATCACTGGCTCGCTCCTACAGGGGATGGCATGAGCGCGTTGAATTCACCTGAACTTGTCGGTTGACGCTACTTCTAAATGTTTTCCCTCCCATGCGTGACGCCTGTGCCAAGAATACTGACTGAAACCCCGGCCGAAGAAGCCCTGACCGAACACAACGCCAAGATGTTCGGGTCGCCCAAGGAACGCCTGGATTTCTACCGCCGGGAAATCCAGTACGAAACCAGTATTCTGGCCAATCGCACTGACGCCTATCTGGCGGCGCAATCGTTTCTGGTGATTGCTTTCGCGTCCTGCATGTCGAACCTCAACCCTGAGTGGGGGAAGCTTTTCACGCTGGTGGTACCGCCCTTCCTGGCGCTGTTGGGCCTGCTCAGTTCGCTCAACGCCTGGCCGGGTATCCGCGCGGCGTATGACATCATTGATCACTGGCATTTCAAGCAGAGTGAGTTGTTGCGGAGCGAACCTTTGATGGGGCTTGCTTATGATGAATCGCCGCTGTTTAGCGAGATGGAGTCTTCACATAAGGGGTATCGGAAATCGCTGTTGTTTTCGGTGCGCACGCCGTGGATCTTTGCAACTTTTTGGGTGTTGTTGGGTGGTTACGCGGTTTTTATTCAGGTGACTAATCCCGGTGGGTGAACCGGATTGGGATTGGGCATACCTTTGCTGCGGTGCAAGATCAAAAGCGAACGCTACATCTGAAAAACCACCGTCCCCTGTAGGCGCGAGCTCGCTCGCGATGAACCCATAGACACCGCGTATATCCTGTTGAAACGCGTCATCGTTAACGTCCATCGCGAGCAGGCTCGCTCCCACAATTGGACCGGGTTCATCAAACGGATATACACCCCGATCCAAGTCAAAAAGGATCAAGCCGCCAAATTAGCCGCACTCATTTCCTTCTTGTACTGCGCCTTCAAGCTCTCCATCTGCGCCCCCAACTCTTCCAGCGTCGCTTTCCCCAGTAGCTTCTTAGCCTGAGGGAACATTTCTGTTTCTTCCTCTTCAATGTGATGTTCCAGTAATTCCTTGACCACTTTCACCCGACCGGCAAATTCCGGAGTAGAGGGGTCAGTCACTTTCAGGTCGGGCAACACCAGCGAATCAACCGTGCGGTGCTCTTCCTTGGCCTCGTAATACATGACGTCCTGCTCCTTGCCTCCCGCCTTTTTATACGCCGGGTACAACACTTCTTCTTCCAGACGGGTATGAATCGCAATCTCCATTTCCAGCTTGGCGAGCAACTCCGTACGTTTCTTCACGCCACGCTCGGTGGACTCGCTCAACTGGGTCAGGATGCCCTTTACGCGTTCATGATCGGCTTTCAATAGGTCTATGGCGTTCATGGTCGAATCTCTCAAATAGTCACGGGGATGAGCGCGAACGGTCTCAAGGCCGAAAGTCGCTGATAGTCCTTGAGCATTTGTCGTGCCGGGTTTCTTTCTTCTAATACATCCTTGAATATCAATAGGTTAAAGACGCTGATGGCGAACTGCGGTCATGCAGGCTGCATGAGCCCGGAATTTGACTCATGCAGTTCGCAGGATCGCGTTTTACCCCTTCATAAACGTCAATTGACCCGTTCGACCATTGATCAGATTCGACACTCATGCAACTGAACTCGCGGTTCTGCCTCGCTCCCTTAATACAGACAAACGCTGTCTTTATTGACCCACGAGGATGCCGCCATGCGTGCGATGACTTACCACGGAGCCCATGATGTAAAAATCGAAACCGTACCCGATCCCACTATCGAAGCGCCTGACGACATCATTTTGCGCGTGACCGCCACTGCCATCTGTGGATCGGATCTGCACCTGTACCGAGGCAAGATTCCGACCGTGGAACACGGCGATATCTTTGGTCATGAGTTCATGGGCATCGTCGAGGAAACCGGCTCGGCCGTCACCGCCGTGCAACGCGGTGATCGCGTCGTCATCCCGTTCGTGATTGCCTGCGGCGACTGCTTCTTTTGTCAGAATGAGCTGTACGCCAGCTGTGAAACCACCAACACCGGCCGTGGCGCGATCGTCAATAAAAAGGCCATTCCACCGCCTGCTGCATTGTTCGGTTTCAGCCGTTTGTATGGCGGCATACCGGGCGGGCAGGCAGAACTGGTCAGGGTGCCCAAGGCCAACACCGGGCCGTTCAAGGTTCCAGGGCTGCTGGCGGACGAGAAGGTGCTGTTCCTGTCGGACATCTTGCCGACGGCGTGGCAGGCCGTACTGAACAGCGGGATCGGGCAGGGCTCAAGCATTGCGATCTACGGTGCCGGCCCCGTGGGGTTATTGAGTGCGGCGTGCGCGAAGATGGTGGGTGCCGAGCAGATTTTCATGGTTGACCATCACAACTATCGACTGGCGTATGCCCAGCGCACCTACGGCGTAATCCCGATCAATTTTGATGACGATGATGACCCGGCCGACACCATCATCCGCCAGACCGCGGGCAGTCGCGGCGTGGACGCGGTAATCGATGCCGTGGGGTTCGAAGCCAAGGGCAGCACCACGGAAACGCTGCTCGCCACCCTCAAGCTCGAAGGCAGCAGCGGCAAAGCATTACGCCAGTGTATTGCGGCCGTTCGCCGTGGCGGCGTGGTCAGTGTGCCGGGCGTTTATTCCGGGTTTATTCACGGCTTTCTGTTCGGTGATGCGTTCGACAAAGGCCTGACGTTCAAAATGGGCCAGACCCATGTACAGCGCTACCTGCCGGAACTGCTCGGGCACATAGAAACCGGGCGTCTGCAACCGGAGGCGATCATCACGCACCGCCTGTCGCTGGAGCAGGTGGCCGAGGGCTACAGGCTTTTCGACAAGAAACAGGAGGAGTGCCGCAAAGTCATTCTCACGCCCGGTTCGAGCGATGTCCCACTGACCGAAAACCTCGAAGTCACCCCGATACCCGCGTTGTAAATACCCAGCCAGGCTTGCCGGCGAAGGCGTTTTCAAGAACGCCTACGCCAGCAAGCCTGGCTCCTACGAAAAGCGATCTAAACTCTGGCTTCGTGCTGCCGCACTTCATCCGAGCGCTGGGTGGACACTGGAATGGGTGGAAACTCTTCGTTAAGTAAGCGCAAATGCTCAATCGCTTCGCCGAACTTCAAATCTGCTTTCCTGCGCATCGCCTGATAGCGATCAAACAACTCCCCGTCCATTTTGCCGCTCTCCAGTAACTCAAACGCGCTGCGGCTCAGTGCCTGGGCTTCTTCGAACATCTGACGATTACGCTCCAGAGCGAATGCCCGGCAGGCTTTGATTTGCTCGGAGGTGGAGTATTGAATCATGACCAGTACCTTATTATTCGAGGTCCCGTTTAACAGGTTTCGAGGCCAGAGAGGCGCCGATTCCGACGAGTCCCGCCGAACAACTGTGAGGCGGGATTAAACGTGTGACACGCTGGATTACAGAAGAATTTCAATTTGTTGAGCTCGAAAAATCGATAATTCGTTCGCGAAAAACGCAAGCCAAGAATCAACTATTTGGATTCTTCCACCGCTCATACCGGGCAAGCACCGGTTGCGTGCTGACCCCGTGGAACAGGATGCTCAAGGCGACCACCGACAGCGTCAGGTCAGTGCACAGGGTTGCCACCGACTGCCCAAGCCCATGGTTCAACGCATAAAATAGATAGAACAGGCTGCCGATCCCGCGTATGCCGAACCAGCCAATCAACGCGCGCTGCCGCCCGTCGAGCAACCGGCCCCACGGCATGGCGATGACGCACAGCGGTCGAATCAGGAAAAACAACACACCCGCGATCACCAGCGCTCGCCAGTCCCAATGCGCCACCAGCACCACGCCGAGCAGCGTCACCAGAAACACTTCCATGGCCCGTTCCACCAGGCTGCCGAAGGCGAGCATGTCGCCCATCATGATGCCCGCCGCGACCTGGGTGTCTTCCAGGTGTTCGGTATCGCCATGCACGGCGTGCTGCGGCTCGACGTTCTGATGACCAACGACGGGCTGAACCAGGTGTTCGGCGGGCGGCTGCGTGTGGCCGCTGGACTTGGCTTCGACCTGACGCAAACCGAGGCCTGCGGCGAACACGGATAGAAAGCCATAGGCGTGAATCGCTTCCGCCCCGACATAGGCCAGCGCGATCAGTGCCAGCGCGAGGTAGTCGTTGGGGGAAAGGGTGCTGTCGTCATTCTTGATCTGCAGTGACAACGTCAGTCGGCCAATGCCGCGCCCCATCCAATAGCCCATGAGCAATCCGGCCGGGACCGCCCACAGCAGGCTGCGCAACACCCAGTCACTTACCCAGCCAGGATTGCCATCGTGCTGCAGCAGAAGCAGCCCAAGGATCACAAACGGAAAAGCGATCCCGTCGTTGAGCCCGGCCTCACCCGACAGTCCGAAGCGCACGCTGTCGTCATCCCGGGCGTCGTTGACCTGTACCAGGGCCGCGAGTACCGGGTCGGTGGGCGCTAGAATCGAGCCGATCAACACAGAGAGGCCCCAGGAAAACCCGAAGCCGTAGTGCAACAGCAGGCAAATACCGGCAATGGTCAGCACCATCACCGGACCGGCCAGGCCGAACGCAATTCGCCAGGTTCTATCCTGGAGGGGCAAGCGCAGTTTCAAACCGCAGACGAACAACGAAAAGAGCACCGCGACTTCCGTCAGGTGCTCCATCCAGATCGAGGCGTCGCCCGTGTCCAGCTTCAAAAAACCGAGCCCGGCCGGCCCGATGGCGACGCCCAGCACCAGGCACACCGCCGACGTGGTCACCGGCATCCAGCGCAGGTACGAGGAGGTCAGCGCCAGCGTCAGCAGCACGGCGCCCAACACCGCGACCCATAAAATGAAGCTCATTCTTGATACTCACTGGATGGGTGCCGCGATGTCGGGCTTCTGGTATTCAACCGACTGTTGCGCGCAAGTATTCAGGCGTCAGCACGTTGAACCAGAGCAGGATCATGGAGACCAGGATAGTGACCAGCACCAACAACCCAACGCCCCAGACGCAAGCGGCGTTCAGCAGACCTTGTTCCTTGCGCTCGTGCATGAACGTTGGCAAGCCGACAAACAGAAGGAACGTCGAATAGATCGACGCGGCGCCCAGCACCGTGATCGCCAGCCAACGGCTCGGGTACAACCCGGCAATGCCGGCGAGGAAAAACGGCGTCACGGTGTAGGCCGCAAATCCGATGCATTGATTGACCGTCGGCCGTGCGTCGAAGGTGCGCGACATCCAGCGGATGAACAGGCCCATCAGCGCCACGCCGGCAACGATGGTCACGTACAGCAACACGCAAAGTTGCAGCGCGCTGGCACTGCTGAGCTTGACTGTTTCGTTCTCGGCCAGGCTCCAGCCGACATAAGTAGTCCCGATAAACAGGCACACGGCAGGGATCAAGGAGAGCAGCAACAGGTGAGCGAGGTAGTGGCGCGGATGTGCTTCTTCTTCCTTGCGGATATCCGTCCACGCGAAGTTCGGTTGGGTAAACAGCTTGACGATAGGTGCGGACATGACGGCCTCCTGATCTGGAGCGGCCCGTGACAGGGCCCCTAAACGTATTGAGGGGCGAATTTTGGCAGGGGTTCACTTTTTTCTGCCCTGAGCGAGACACAGTCCGATAGAGGGAATGTTTACAGCTGCGCAGAGTCAACCGAGCAATTGCACTGTTGCGGATGATTTGCCATGAGCGTCAGTCAATCCGTGGTCGAGTATTTGCGTCAAAATGACTTGCTGCTGACCACCGCAGAATCGTGTACGGCCGGAAAAATCATCACGCTGCTGGCAGAGGTTCCGCACAGCGGCGAGTTGATCGAATGCGGCTACGTGGTGTATTCCCCCGAAGCGAAGCAACGCTTGCTCAACGTCAGCCCCGAGACGATCGACACCTTCAACTTGACCAGTTGTGAAGTCGCGCGGGAAATGGCCTTGGGCGCGCTGCGAGACAGCACAGCCAACGTCGCGGTGGCGACTACCGGCATCCTCGGGCCGGAAGACGTCGATGGCATTCCTGCGGGCACCATTTGTTTCGCCTGGGCCTATCAGTCCGAGCGGGGCCACCATGTATTCAGCCAGCAACAGCAGTTTTGCGGCACGCGTTGCGAGGTTCAGTTATTGGCCGCGGAGCACGCGTTGAAGCTGGTTCCGCATTTTCATCAACAGGCGATCGCCGCTGAGCAAGGCCAGGGAACGCAGCATGAACGATGAATCCAGCCATAGCGATTTTCACAGCCGCGACTATCCCGTGCGTGAAGACATGGCGTATCAGGTCAAGGTCTGGCGATTCGAGCGCTGGGGCTGGTACACCCTGGTGCTGTTGATCTTACTGGCGCTGCTCGGGTTGTTTTCACGCGGGCCGCTGAGCACCCGTGACGTTCACGGTGGCGATGGCAAGGTCCGGGTGCAATACGAGATGTTCCACCGCAACGGCTCGTCCAACCCGATGCAGATCAGTGTGATCGGTGCGCCCGATGCCACGGTCGAGCTGGAGCTGAGTGGTGCGCTGCTGGACGGTTTCAGCATCGAAACCCTGCAACCGGAACCCGTGCGCGCCATCAGTGCCGGCCAAGGCTTGAAGCTGTGGCTGCAGACCGACGCTCAGGGTCAGGCCAGCCTCTACCTGACGTTGCGCGGTGATGGGCTGGGGCTGTGAGAACGGCAAGGTGCTGCACAAGCGCTTGCGTCACGCTCGATTGGTCGAAGCCGACATCATGGAAGCCGCGCGCTCGAGCCAGGGCATCGAAACCCTGGATCAGATCAAGTTCGCGATCATTGAGCGCAACGGCAAGATTTCGGTGATAGCGCAAGAGCAGTCATGAGGCCGCTGCCCAAACACAGCCTTCGGCAGCGGCCACAAGACAGGCTTAAAGCATCGGTTTGCCGCCGGTAATCCCGTAACGCTGACCGGTGATGTAGCTGGCTTCGTCCGAGGCCAGCAGCACATAAATCGGCGCGACTTCTACCGGTTGGCCGGGCCGTCCTAGCGGGGTCTGGCCACCAAAGTTCTGCACTTCTTCATCCGGCATGGTCGAGACGATCAGCGGCGTCCAGATAGGCCCCGGCGCCACGCAGTTCACCCGAATGTTCTTCGGCCCGAGCATCTGCGCCAGGCCGGCGGTGAAGTTGGCAATCGCTCCCTTGGTGGTGGCGTAAGGGAGGAGGGTGGGCTTGGGCATGTCCGAATTGACCGAACTGGTGTTGATGATCGAACCGCCAGCCTGCATGTGCTTGAGCGCTGCCTGACAGATCCTGAAAATGGCCGTGATGTTCACATCGAAGGTCATCACCCATTCTTCGTCCGGGATGTCTTCGAAGTGTTCGTGGGTCATCTGGAACGCGGCGTTGTTGACCAGAATATCGATCCGGCCGAAGCGCTCGACGGTTTTGTCGACCAATGCCTGGCACTGCGCTTTCTGTGCAATATCGCCGGGCAACAACAGGCATTGGCGGCCGGCCTGCTCGACCCAGCGCGCGGTTTCCCGGGCGTCTTCATGTTCGTTGAGGTAGGCCACCACCACGTCCGCGCCTTCACGGGCGAAGGCAATGGCCACCGCACGGCCGATACCGCTGTCGGCGCCGGTGATCAGGGCGATCTTGCCTTCCAGTCGGCCGGAACCTGTGTAGCTCTGTTCGCCACAGTCCGGGTACGGGTCCATTTTCTGTTGGGAGCCGGGGACCGGCTGGTGCTGTTTGGGGAAGGGTGGTTTTGGGTAGTCGTTCATGGGAAATCTCCGGTTTCAAGGCAGAAGAGTCAAAGGGTTGACCCTGGTGTTTTGCCTTGAGTTCGGTTGGATTTCGCAGGCTGTCTCAAACCAAAAAGATGACCCTGTGGGAGCGGGCTTGCCCGCGATTGCGGTGGGCCAGCCAATATTAATGTTGACTGTGCTGACGTCATCGCGGGCAAGCCCGCTCCCACAGGTTTTTTGGTGTTGTTGGGATGAGGTCAGGCCTTGAGGTTGAGCAGGCTGCGTTCCATGCGTGCAATGCCGTCTTCAAGCAAGGCCCGTGGGCAGCCGAAATTCACGCGAACGAATTGTTTGCTGTCATCGCCGAAATCTAGGCCGGGGCTGAGCCCGACTTTCGCGTGATCGAGGAAGAACTGCTGCGGGTTCTCCAGCCCCAGCGCCGAGCAATCGAGCCACGCCAGATAGGTGCTCTGCGGCACATTCATCGTGACGCCCGGTAAGCGGGTGCGCACGGCGTCGACCAGGTAGTCGCGGTTGTCTTGCAGATACGTCATCAGTTCGGCCAGCCAGGGACCGGCTTCGCTGTAGGCGACGCGGGTCGCTTCCAGGCCCAACGGGTTGACGCTGTCGACCATGCCGCAACGGGCGTGGTTGACCCGTTCGCGTACGGCCCGGTCCTCAATGATCATGAACGAGGTTTTCAACCCGGCGATATTGTAGGCCTTGCTCGCCGACATCAGCGTAATGGTGCGCTGGGCAATCTGCGGGCTCAGCGTGGCCACGGGCACGTGTTTGCGTCCGTCGAAGCACAGTTCGGCGTGGATTTCGTCGGAGATGATCCAGGCGTCCTGCTCCAGGCAGATGTCAGCCACCGCTTGCAGTTCTTCCCGAGGGAATACCTTGCCTAGCGGGTTATGCGGGTTGCTCAACAGCAGGGCACCGCCGCCGGCCAGGGACTGGCGCAAGGTGTCGAGCCGCGTGGTGTAGGTGCCGTCAGCCAGTTCTTCGAAATCCAGTTCAACCTTGTTCAACCCCCAATGGCCCGGCGCATGCCGCAGCGGCGGATAGTTGGGAACCTGCACCACCACGTTCTGTTGCGGCTGGACCAGCGCTTTGAGCGCCATGTTGAAACCCGATTCCACGCCCGGCAGGAAGATCAGCGCCTGCGGTTCGACACGCCAGGCGTACTTGTTCCAGAGATCGGCAACGATGGCCTCGCGCAAGTCGTCCTGCGCCACGCTGTAGCCGATCATCGGATGTTCCAGGCGCTTTTGCAGGGCCTGGATGATCACCGGCGGCGCGGCGAAATCCATGTCGGCCACCCACATCGGCAACACGTCGGCCGGGTAACGGCTCCATTTGGTGCTGCCGGTATTGTGGCGATCGAACACCTGATCAAAATCGAAAGTCATGCGCAGTCTCGTAACAGCTGGGTGGGTGATGGCGGCCATGATAATCGCCAAGCCCCTGTGGGAGCGAGCCTGCTCGCGAAGGCGTTGTGTCAGCCGACATGAATGCTGGATCTGCCGGCCTCTTCGCGAGCAGGCTCGCTCCCACAGTAAGCGGCACAGGGCCGACGGTCGGCTCTCGTGGCGAATTCGACAGCCCTGTCTAGTATTCAAGTGTCGGTAGCCACGCTGCCGCCACCGTGATTGTCCAGAAAAACCCGGCTTAAGTACCGGGTCATCACCTGATCAGGAGTGCACGATGGACCTCAGCCGTCGTCAGTTCTTCAAGGTCGCTGGTATCGGCCTTGCGGGCTCGAGCCTGGGCGCGCTGGGCATGGCCCCGCCAGCCTTCGCCGAGCAGGTACGCCATTTCAAACTCGCCCACACCCATGAAACCCGCAACACCTGCCCGTACTGCTCGGTCGGCTGCGGCGTGATCATGTACAGCCAGGGCGACAATGCCAAGAATGTCGCGCAGAGCATCATCCACATCGAAGGCGACGCCGACCACCCGGTCAACCGCGGCACCCTGTGCCCCAAAGGCGCGGGCCTGCTGGACTTCATTCACAGCCCCAGCCGCTTGCAGTACCCCGAGGTACGCAAGCCGGGCAGCAGCGAATGGACGCGAATCTCCTGGGATGAAGCGCTGGATCGCGTAGCCGACCTGATGAAGGCCGACCGCGACGCCAACTTTATCGAGAAGAACGCGCAGGGCCAAACGGTGAACCGCTGGCTGACCACCGGTTTCCTCGCGGCTTCCGCGGCGTCCAATGAAGCGGGTTACATCACCCATAAAGTGGTTCGCAGCCTCGGCATGCTGGGGTTCGATAACCAGGCGCGTGTCTGACACGGCCCGACGGTGGCAAGTCTTGCCCCGACGTACGGCCGTGGTGCCATGACCAATACCTGGACCGATATCGGTAACGCGAATCTGATCCTGGTGATGGGCGGCAACGCAGCAGAAGCGCACCCGTGCGGCTTCAAATGGGTGACCGAAGCCAAGGCGCACAACAAGGCGCGCTTGATTGTGGTCGATCCGCGTTTTACCCGGACCGCCTCGGTGGCCGACTATTACGCGCCGATTCGCACCGGCACCGACATTGCCTTCATGGGCGGGCTGATCAACTACCTGTTGACCGAAAACAAGATCCAGCACGAATACGTGCGCAACTACACCGACGTGTCGTTCATCGTCAAAGCCGGGTATGGCTTCGAGGACGGGATCTTCAGCGGTTACGACGTGGCCAAGCGCGTCTACACCGACAAGTCCGGCTGGGGCTATGAGCTCGGTGAGGACGGCTTCGTCAAGGTCGACCCGTCCCTGCAAGACCCGCACTGCGTCTATCAACTGATGAAGCAGCATTACAGCCGCTACAACATTCAACTGGCGAGCCAGATTTGTGGCATGCCGGTCGATGCCATGCAGAAAATCTGGGAAGAAATCGCCACGTGCTCGCAACCGGGCAAGACCATGACGATTCTCTATGCGTTGGGTTGGACCCAGCACTCGATCGGCTCGCAGATCATCCGCAGCGCGGCGATGGTGCAACTGCTGCTGGGCAACGTCGGCATGCCGGGCGGTGGCGTCAATGCCTTGCGCGGGCACTCCAACATCCAGGGCCTGACCGACTTGGGCCTGCTGTCCAATGCGCTGCCGGGCTACCTGACCTTGCCGCAGGATGCGGAGCAGGACTACAACGCCTACATCGTCAAACGCACGCAGACACCGCTGCGTCCAGGGCAGTTGTCCTACTGGCAGAACTACAGCAAGTTCCACGTCAGCCTGATGAAAGCCTGGTACGGCACCAACGCCACCGTGGAGAACAACTGGGCTTTCGACTATTTGCCAAAACTGGACATCCCCAACTACGACATCCTCAAGGTCTTCGACCTGATGGGCCAGGGCAAGGTCAACGGCTACATGTGCCAGGGCTTCAACCCGATTGCCGCGCTGCCCGACAAGAACCGGGTGATGGCGGCGCTGGCCAAGTTGAAATGGCTGGTGGTGATGGACCCGCTGTCCACTGAAACCTCGGAGTTCTGGCGCAACGTCGGGCCCTACAACGACGTCAAATCCGCCGACATCCAGACCGAAGTGATTCGCCTGCCCACCACCTGTTTTGCCGAAGAAGACGGCTCGCTGGTCAACAGCAGCCGCTGGCTGCAATGGCACTGGAAAGGCGCGGACGGACCGGGTGAAGCGCGCACCGACGTGCGGATCATGAGCGAGTTGTTCATCCGCCTGCGTCAGCGTTACCAGGCCAATGGCGGCGCTTATGCCGAGCCGATCCTCAAACTGTCGTGGCCGTACAAGATCGCCGATGAGCCTTCGCCGGAAGAACTGGCCAAGGAAATCAACGGCTACGCCACCGCCGACATCACCGATGCCAGCGGCGCGGCGATCAAGGCCAACGCGCAACTGGCCGGTTTCGGTCAACTCAAGGACGACGGCAGCACCGCGTCGGGCTGCTGGATTTTCTGCGGCAGCTGGACCGAAACCGGCAATCAGATGGCCCGACGCGACAACAGCGATCCGTATGGCATGAAACAACATCAGGGTTGGGCCTGGGCCTGGCCGGCGAACCGACGGATTCTTTACAACCGTGCTTCTTGCGACCCACAAGGCAAGCCATGGGACGAGAAAAAACGCCTGGTGTGGTGGAACGGCAAAGTCTGGGCCGGCACCGATGTGCCGGACTTCAAGGCCGACTCGGCACCGGAAGCCGGGATGAATCCGTTCATCATGAACCCCGAAGGCGTGGCGCGTTTCTTCGCTGTCGACAAGATGAATGAAGGCCCATTCCCTGAGCACTACGAACCGTTCGAAACACCGATCGGGATCAACCCGCTGCACCCGGACAACAAGAAAGCCACCAGCAACCCGGCGGCTCGGATCTTCGATTCGGTGTGGGATTCCCTTGGCGTGGCCAAGGATTACCCGTATGCCGCGACCAGCTACCGGTTGACCGAGCATTTCCACTTCTGGAGCAAGCACTGCAAGCTCAACGCGATTTCCCAGCCGGAGCAGTTTGTCGAGATCGGTGAAGTGCTGGCGAAAGAAAAAGGCATCGTTGCCGGCGACAAAGTGCGGGTCAGTTCCAAGCGCGGCTTCATCGAAGCGGTGGCGGTGGTGACCAAGCGCATCCGGCCGTTGCAGGTCAACAATCAAGTGGTGCACCAGATCGGCATCCCGCTGCACTGGGGATTCACCGGGCTCACGCGTCACGGTTACCTGACCAACACCCTGGTGCCGTTCCTCGGCGATGGCAACACTCAGACCCCGGAATCCAAGTCATTCCTGGTCAACGTGGAGAAAGTCTAAATGGCCAGCCAAGACATCATCGCCCGTTCGGCCACCACCACGTTCTCCTCGTCGGTGCGCAATCAGGAGGAAGTGGCCAAGCTGATCGACACCACCAAGTGCATTGGCTGCAAGGCGTGCCAGGTCGCGTGCTCGGAATGGAACGAGCTGCGCGACGACGTTGGCCACAACCACGGCACTTACGACAATCCCCAGGACCTGACCGCGGAAACCTGGACGTTGATGCGTTTCACCGAGCACGAAACCGACGCCGGCAACCTCGAATGGCTGATCCGCAAGGACGGCTGCATGCACTGCGCCGAGCCCGGTTGCCTGGCGGCGTGCCCCAGCCCTGGCGCGATCATCAAGCACGCCAACGGCATCGTCGATTTCGACCAGGACCATTGCATCGGCTGCGGTTATTGCATCACCGGTTGCCCGTTCAACATTCCGCGCATTTCGCAGAAGGATCACAAGGCTTACAAATGCACCTTGTGTTCGGACCGGGTGGCGGTGGGCCTGGAACCGGCGTGCGTGAAAACCTGCCCGACCGGCGCCATTGTCTTCGGCACCAAGGAAGACATGAAGGAACATGCGGCGGAACGCATCGTCGACCTGAAAAGTCGTGGCTTCGACAACGCAGGCCTGTACGACCCCGAAGGTGTCGGCGGCACTCACGTCATGTACGTGCTGCACCATGCCGACACGCCGAAGTTGTACGCCGGCCTGCCGAGCGCCCCGACCATCAGTCCGTTGGTGGAATTGTGGAAAGGCGTGAGCAAACCCTTGGGCTTACTGGCCATGGGTTTGGCCGTGTTGGCCGGGTTCTTCCACTACGTGCGGGTCGGGCCGCAAGTGGTCGAGGAGGACGAACTGCCGACCACCGTCGATCCTGCGGTACATGAGGTCGATCCATCGGTACACACCTTTGATCCGCGCGGGGAGAACAGACCATGATCCGCCGACAGATCCTGCGCTACACCTCGAACCAGCGCACCAACCACTGGCTGGTGGCGATTTTCTTTTTCATGGCGGCGCTGTCGGGGCTGGCGTTGTTCCACCCGGCGCTGTTCTGGCTGAGCAACCTGTTTGGCGGCGGACCGTGGACGCGCATCCTGCATCCGTTCCTGGGCGTGGTGATGTTCGTGCTGTTTCTGGGACTGGTGATTCAATTCTTCCGGGCGAACTTCTTTATCAGCAATGACCGCTTGTGGCTGCGGCGCGTCGGGCGGGTGATCCGCAACGAGGAAGAGGGCGTGCCCGCGATCGGCAAGTACAATCCGGGGCAGAAGCTGCTGTTCTGGATCTTGCTTATTTGCATGCTGGTGCTGCTGTTCAGCGGGTTGGTGATCTGGCGCGCGTATTTCAGCGAGTACTTCGGCATCACCAGCATTCGTTGGGCGATGCTGCTGCATGCGTTGGCGGGTTTGATCCTGGTGCTGAGCATCATCGTGCACATCTACGCCGGCATCTGGATCAAGGGTTCGGTCAGTGCCATGACGCATGGCTGGGTCAGCCGCGCCTGGGCGAAGAAGCACCATGAACTCTGGTACCGGGAAGTGACCCGCGACGAAAACCCCGAGCGGCCGATCAGTAAAAAAGGATAACCCCTTGGCGACCATTCTTGAGCCTGGAGAGATCGAAGCGGCGGCGAGTTCACCGCCGTTTCTGCATCAGCCACCGAACAACCTCTTCACCCTGCGGGCCTTGCGCCTGGAGCGTTTGGCCGAGGGCAATCCACTGGCCGATTACTTGCGATTAGTCGCTGGCCTGTCCCGCGTGCAGCAGGGTTTGCTGGACGCTCCACCGGTATCGGCCATGCCCGATCCAGAACGCCTGCGGCTGTGCCAGCAACATGGCTTGCCGCCGTTCGCCGCCGACAGCCTGACGCGCGAAGACGGTTGGTTGCCGTGGCTCGACGCGTTGTTGCAGCATTACCCGGCGCCCACGCAACCGGCGGTCGAGAACGCCGTGGCGACGTTGCGCGGCGCCGACGCCGGGCAACGCAAGGCGTGGGCGATTGCCTTGGTCAGCGGTCAGTACGCGCTGGTGCCGGCAGCGTTGGTGCCGTTTCTCGGCGCTGCATTGCAAGCGGCCTGGAGTCACTGGCTGCTGCACACGCCGGGCCTTGCGTTGAAGCCCGGCGACAGCCTCAATCAATGCCCGTCTTGTGGTTCGCCGGCCATGGCCGGGGTGATTCGCCATCGCGGCAAGTACAACGGTTTACGCTACCTGGTGTGCTCGCTGTGTGCCTGCGAATGGCATGTGGTGCGGGTCAAGTGCGTGTACTGCGAACAGAGCAAAGGCCTGGAATACGTCAGCCTCGATGACGACCGTCACGCCGCCAATCAGGCACCGTTGCGCGCGGAAGTCTGCCCCGGTTGCCGCAGCTACCTGAAACTGCTTTATCTGGAAAACGACGCCGAGGCCGAAGCGCTGTCGGCGGACCTGACCAGCCTGATGCTGGACATGCGCCTGGAGCAGGAAGGTTACCTGCGCCTGGCGCCGAATCTGCTGCTGGCACCCGGAGGCGACTGAGCTTATCCCTTCAAGCGCAACGGCTACACTCAGGCGCGACGGTCAACGTTTGCGGGAGCGCCTGATGTCTTCCAGATCTGCCAGCTCAACCCTGCGGCTACCCTCCATCGACAGCTTGTTGCGGCATCCTGCGTGCCAGCCATTGGCCGAGCGCTATGGGCGTGACGCGCTGCTGAGCAGTCTGCGGCAATTGCTCGATGACTTGCGTGAACCGGTGGTTTCGGGGCACATCGACGCCGTTGAAATCGCGCCAGACGTGTTGGCAGGCCGGGCTGCTGAACGCTTGGCCGCTCAGCATCGCAGCCACATCCGCCGCGTGTTCAACCTGACCGGCACCGTTCTTCACACCAATCTCGGTCGGGCACTGTTGCCGGAGGAGGCCATCGACGCGGTTCAGATGGCCGCCCGTTATCCGCTCAATCTTGAATTCGACCTGCGCAGCGGCAAGCGCGGTGACCGTGACGACTTGATCGAAGGCCTGATCCGCGAGCTGACCGGCGCCGAGGCGGTGACCGTGGTCAACAACAACGCTGCCGCGGTGTTGCTGACGCTCAACAGCCTGGGCGCACGCAAGGAAGGCATCATCTCTCGCGGTGAATTGATTGAAATCGGTGGCGCTTTCCGCATCCCCGACATCATGGCGCGCGCCGGGGTGAAGCTCCACGAAGTGGGCACCACCAACCGCACCCATGCCAAAGACTACGAAGCCGCCATCGGCCCGCGCAGTGGTTTGCTCATGCGTGTGCATGCGAGCAATTACAGCATTCAGGGGTTCACCACGCGTGTTCCGACGGCGGAACTGGCGGCGTTGGCCCACAAGCATGGGCTGCCGCTGCTGGAAGACCTCGGCAGCGGCAGCCTGTTGGACCTGACACGCTGGGGCCTGCCCGCCGAACCGACGGTGCGTCAGGCGTTGATCGATGGCGCGGACATCGTCACGTTCAGTGGCGACAAATTGCTCGGCGGTCCGCAAGCCGGGTTGATTGTCGGGCGCAAAGAGCTGATCGCGAAGATCAAGAAGAACCCGCTCAAGCGCGCATTGCGGGTCGACAAACTGACCTTGGCCGCCCTCGAAGCGGTGCTGGGCCTGTACCGCGATCCGGATCGACTGGCTGAACGCTTGCCGGCGTTGCGCCTGCTGACCCGTCCGCAGGCTGACATCCTGGCGCAGGCCGAACGTCTGCAACCGTCACTGGCTCAGGTGCTGGGCGATGGCTGGAACGTAAGCGCGGTGCCGGCGCTGGGCATGATCGGCAGCGGCAGCCAACCGGTGGCGCGCTTGCCGAGTGGCGCGTTGTGCTTGCGGCCGCAGGTGTCCAAACGGCTGCGCGGACGCTGCCTGCACAGTTTGGAAGCGGCCCTGCGTGCCTTGCCGATTCCGGTGCTCGGGCGCATCGATGACGACGCCGTGTGGCTGGACCTGCGGCAACTCGACGACGAGGCGGCGTGGCTGGCGCAACTCGGTCAATTGCAGGAGGAGGGCGCGCAACAGTGATTGTCGGAACGGCAGGCCACATCGACCATGGCAAGACGTTATTGCTCCAGGCCTTGACCGGCCAGGCCGGTGATCGTCGCCGGGAAGAACGCGAACGCGGCATGACCATCGACCTTGGCTACCTCTACTCAGCGCTCGAACCCGGTGCGGCCCTGACCGGTTTTATCGACGTGCCCGGTCATGAGCGCTTCACCCACAACATGCTGGCCGGGGCGCAAGGGGTTGATCTGGTGTTGCTGGTGGTGGCGGCGGACGACGGCGTGATGCCGCAGACGCGTGAACATTTGGCCATCGTCGAACTGCTGGGCATTCCACGGGCATTGATCGCGATCACCAAGTGCGACCGGGTCGACGCGGCCCGAGTGCAGGCCGTTCGCGAACAAATCGAAATGTTGCTGGCCCCCGGCCCTTATGCCGGTGCGCCGCAGATTGCGCTGTCGAGCGTGACCGGAGACGGCGTCGATACGCTGCGCCAGGCCTTGGTCGACGCGCAAACTGATGTGCTTCAACGCAGTGTCAGCGGTGGGTTTCGTCTGGCGATCGACCGCGCCTTCAGCGTGGCCGGCGCCGGTACCGTGGTGACTGGCACGGCGCTGTCCGGGCAGGTGGCGGTGGGCGATACGTTGTGGCTCTGCCCGCAGGGCAAACCGGTGCGGGTGCGCGGGCTGCATGCGCAGAATCAGGCTGCGGACACTGCGTTTGCCGGCCAGCGCGTCGCGTTGAACCTGAGCGCCGAACGCCTGGCACTGGAGCAGATTCATCGTGGGCACTGGTTATTGGCCGATTGGCTGTTTGCACCGACCCAGCGTGTGGACATCGAGATGCACGTGTTGGCCAGCGAAGCCCGGGGCTTTGAGCACTTTCAACCGGTGCACGTTCACTTGGGCACCCAGGACGTGACGGGGCGGGTGGCGTTGCTCGAGGGTTCCAGCCTGGCGCCGGGTGAGCGGATGTTCGCGCAGCTCCTGCTGAAAGCGCCGGTGCATGCGGTGAAGGGTGATCGTTTGATCCTGCGTGACCAGAGCGCCCAACGCACCCTCGGCGGTGGCCGGGTGCTCGACCCTTTCGCGCCGACCCGACAACGGCGAAGTCCAGAACGGCTGGCGCAGCTACAGGCACTGGCCACCACTGACAGTCTGGAAGCCGTGCTGCCTGCGCTGCTGACTCACAGCGACTCCGGGCTCGACCCGCAGCAATTGGAGCGTCAGTTCAACCGTCCGCGCAGCACGTGGGTGTTGCCCGATGACGTGCGCTTGATCGACACCCGTCAAGGTCCGTTGTTGTTCAGCGCTGACCGTTGGAACGCTTTGAAAGCGCCGCTACTGGAGCACCTCGCACGCTTTCATCAACTGGAACCGGACCAAATGGGCCCGGACCGAGATCGCCTGCGTCGCTTCAGCGGCACCCCGCTGGACCGCTCGACGTTCATCAGCCTGCTCGACGAACTGCTGGCCAGCGGCGCCATTTCCACCAGCGGGCCATGGCTGCATCTACCCGATCACCAGGTGCGGTTGAGCGCAGAAGATGAAGCGTTGTGGCAACAGTTGCAGCCGGTGTTCGAACAGGCCGGTTTCGATCCGCCGTGGGTGCGCGACCTGGGCCACGATGAGGCCGCGGTGCGCTTGCTGCTGCGCAAAATGGCGCGGCTGGGGTTGCTGCATCAAGTGGTTCGTGACCTGTTTTACACCGACGCGGTGCTGCGCCGATTGGCGGCTATGCTGATGCAACTGGCGGCCGAGAACCCGGTCATACAGGTTTCGGCCTTTCGCGATGCCGTGGGCCTCGGTCGCAAGCGCAGCATCCAGATTCTCGAATACTTCGACCGAATCGGCCTGACCCGACGGTTTGGCGACCGACGCCAGATTCGACCCGATAATGCGCTGGCAACGCAACCATAGGCACCGCGTTTATCCTGTTAAAACGCGTCATCGTTAACGTTCATCGCGAGCAAGCTCGCTCCTACAGGGGAATGCATACTCAGAGATCAGGCCGGCCGGTAGGCCGCCGTGCTTTTGATTTTGACGCACCGCCCCCTCGTAAGGCCGAGTGCAGGTTCTGCGCAGTGGGCAACCCGGCATGGATGCCGGGTTAGCCGCCGCCGGCCATGGATGGCCGATGGCGGCGGGCCCACGGAGCAGGACCGGAGCGAGGGCATGCCGAGCCTAGGCGAGGCACCGAACGAAAGGGGCAAGAGCCCTTGGTTACTTGGGGCTTTTCCAAGTGACACGCCGTAAGGGCGTAACCCAAAGCAGCCGTTACCGCAGGAATGGATATGTACACCATCAACTATCCACGCAGCCTTCGCTGGCAATCCATCGCCTACAGAGATTTACACTGATTTCAAGGAAGGCAATCGCGCCCGGTGGCGCGGCCGGGCTTCAAACCCGGTTGGGGACGGCATCCGTTCCCGGGCAGGTTCGACTCCGGCTGCCTTCCGCCATTTTCAAAGACGCCCGAAGCTCAGCGGGTACTGAATGACCACATAAACCCGGTCGATGTCATCACCGGCCTGAGCCGTGTTCGCCCGATGCGACACATGGGACAGTTGCAGCGACAAGCCCTTGGCCGATCCGGATTGCACGACGTAACGCAAATCGATGTCCCGCTCCCAATGCCGTCCGCCGTCGCCTTGTTGAGGCACGAACGCCCCGGCTGTCTCGTCGAACGGGTTATAGGCCCCGCCCTGAGGCGCATGGGTACCATCAATCTGACTGCCCTTCACATAGCGGGTCATGAAGTTCAGGCCGGGAATCCCGAACGGCCCCAGATCGAGGTCGTAACGTGCTTGCCATGAGCGTTCGTGGGCGCCATTGAAGTCAGCGTACTTGATCGAGTTGGCGAGGTAGATGGAGTCGCCACCGACGAAATCGAACGGAGTGTCACCATTGATTTTTTGCCAGGCCAGGGTAAAGGCGTGCGCACCCAGCGTGTATTTGCCCGACAGGCTTGACGCCGTGTTGTCGATGGCGCCGGCCAGGGCTTGGCCGGTGTCCCGCGTGTGATAAACATTGGCATCGAGGAACACGCCGGACTGTTTCAGGTGCAGGTTGGCGTAGTACTGATGCCAGGTATCGGTCAGCTCGGACGCATAGAGCGCTGCGCCGACCGGGCTCTGCGTGAACAGGTCGGCCCCGAGAAACGAAATGCCGCCGGCTTCGGTGTTGGCACCGTAGCCGTAAAAGTCGTCCTTGCCCGAAGAACTGTCCTGATTCTTGAACGCCGTGAAGTGACCGGCCACCAGGTTCATGCCATCGATTTCGCGGCTATTGAGCAGGAAACCGGTGGCGTACTCCGGTTGCAGGCGTTTGTCGGCGGTATCAAATACCGGGGTTTCCACCAGCATTTCACCGAACGCCAGCGTGGTTCGCGAGGCTTTGACTTTCACGGCAGCGCCGCCGCTGGAATAGTTGTCTTCACTGCGGCCGTCACCGTCCACGGGCAGCAGTCCCGTCCCGGAATGCCCCTTGCCGCCATCCAGTTTCACCCCCAGAAAAGCGTGTGCATCGAGGCCAAAACCGATGGTGCCGGGTGAGAAACCGGATTCAAAGGTGCTGATAAAGCCTTGAGCCCATTCCTGTTTGTAGCTCTTGTCTGCCGGCGAAGGGGAGCGGTAGTCACTGTTGAGGTAAAAATTTCGGCTCAGCACTTCAAGTGTCGCGCCGTCGAGAAACCCTTGTGCGGATTCATCAGCCAGGGCTGTCCCGGTTGTGCCGGCGAACAACACCGACAACCAGAATCGCAGGCTGGATTTCAAGTCTTGCGAGGCGAACTTCATGGGGCAATCACCACGGAACAGCGACTCCGGTGGGTCCGAAGTCGCTTGATGGTCGTCAGGCGATCAATGGCCTTCCGAGGCACCGAACATGGTTTTGGCGTAGATCAGGCCCAGACCGTAGGCGCCGCCATTGGCAATCGAGGTTTTCACGGTTTCATCGTAGGTCTCGCTGCGCGCCCAGTCACGTTGCAGTTCCAGCAGGTATTGCAGCGAGGTCATCGGCCGCGCGCCGATCTGGATCATGCGCTGCATGGCCATTTCATGGGCTTCGGTGGTGACGTCGCCACAGGCATCGGCAATCACATACACCTCAAAACCCTGGTCAATCGCCGACAGCGCCGGGCCGACGATGCACACGGAAGTCCAGAGGCCAGCCAGGACGATTTTCTGTTTGCCGAATTTATTCACCTCGACGGCAATGCGCTCGTCTTCCCAGGTGTTCATGCTGGTACGGTCGATGACGTTGTGTTCCGGGAACACTGACTTGATTTCGTCGAAGATCGGGCCGGAAAAACTCTTCTCGGCAACGGTGGTGAGAATGGTCGAGACCTTGAAGCCACGCGCGGCCTTGGCGACGAGCGCAGCGTTGTTGCGCAGGGTGACGGCGTCGATCGACTTGGTCGCAAAGGACATTTGCGACTGGTGATCGATCATGATCAGCGTGTGGTCGGTCGGGGTCAGCAGGGTTTTGCCAGGAACAGCTTTTGCGGTGGCCATGACGATGTCCTTACGGGGTGAGTGAGGAGGTCATGGTTACGTAGATCGCGGCGGGGATATTGAATCGGTGTGCTGTGTTTGGGGGTTTTTGCGGGGACGGGAAGAGAAGGGAGCCTGTGGTGGGCCAAAATCCTCGATTTTTTGATTTTCGACACTGCGTGTGGGACCGGCTCTGACGCCAAATCCACACAGTTAAACTGGCGTGTTTAAAGACACTCAGTGTTACTTCCCGCAGGCTACAACACCTTGCGTCGTTGCCTACAGGTGCGTAAGAATCCGCCGGCTTGTGCGTCTTGGACGTGGGTTTTATCGTTTCCCCGTCGCTGAACAACAGCGATCGGGTTTGGTAGCCCGCCCCTACATGACGCATAGCGTCACCTTACGCAGATGCTTTTTCAGCATCTATTTTATGGTGGCCATGCGCAGGGCGCCTTCGGGCGCGCCGGGTTTTCCATGTGGGCCGGTCTACCAACCTTCGTATGGCCGCCACCCTTCGTTTGGTAGCGAGGGTGATGGCTCCTTTAGTCCCATATGGAGTTTCATCTATGTTCAAACCAACACCGAATCCCCCGGACGCCGATCCGACATCGCAATTCGAAAGCCCCGATCCAAAAAAACACGACGAGGCCGTCAAACGTGCCCTCGATTTCTACCTCGACCCTGCCGCCCGCACCGCCCACATCAACGCCACCCCGCGAAAAGTGACCACGATGTTCACCGTAGATCCAGAGCTCGATGTCGAAACCCTGTTGGGGCATGCTTGCGAGTCGCTGGCATCGATCGATGTCATGCTCATGGACTTGGCGGATCGTGTAGAGGGGACAAGTCGCAATACGCTGCTGGGTATTGCCCAAGTTGTGATGTCGGCAGAGTTGGTGGTGAACCGGGCGCTGGATCAACTCGATCCTTGTGAGTAGATCAGTACCGCTGGGGCGTCCGGCTGCGAAGCAGTCGTAAATCCTGAGCACGCGGTTTTCCTGATACACCGCATTGCCTGATTTCACGACTGCTGCGCAGCCGAACGCAGCCTCGTATGAAGTTATCGCGCGAGGCTGGCGGTCATTGCATCACGTAACGCCCTGGCGCCGACTCGATCGCCGGGTATTGCGCGTTTCCGGTGTGCAGCACCGAAGGTTGGCGCTCGCCGGACTGTTCAGCCAGCCAGACGAACCAGTCATTCCACCAGCTACCCGCGTGTTGCTGGGCGTTGTTGAACCAGGTTTCCGGGTCCTCGGTGATCCGATTGTTGGTCCAGTAGTTGCGTTTTTCCTTGGCGGGCGGATTGATCACCCCGGCGATATGGCCTGAGGCGCCCAACACAAAGCGCTTGGTCCCGGAGAGCAATGCGGTGCTGGCGTAGGCGCTTCTCCACGGCACGATGTGATCGTCGTGGGTGGCGAGGATGTACGCGGGCGCGTCGATGGCGCGCAGGTCGAGCTTGACCCCGCAGCAGTCCAGTTCGCCGGATTTCAGGTCGTTCTGCAGATACGTGTGGCGCAGGTACCAGCAGTACATCGGCCCTGGCAGGTTGGTGCTGTCGTTGTTCCAGAACAACAGGTCCAGCGCGTTGGGTTTCTGGCCCTTGAGGTACTTGTCGACGTTGTAGTTCCACCACAAGTCGTTGGGCCGCAGCAGCGAGAAGGTGTTGCCCATGTCTTCGCCCTTGAACAGGCCGATCGGGCCATTCAGGCCGCCGATGGTGCGCTCGCGGTAGGCCACCAGTTCTTCGTCGACGAAGATGTCGATGGGGCCGGTGTCGAGGTAATCGAGGAAGGTGGTCAACAGGCTGACGCTGGCAATGTCTTTGTCACCGCGCGCCGCCAACACCGCCAGCGCCGAACTCAACAGCGTTCCGCCAATGCAGAAACCGACGCAATTGGGCCGTTGCTCGCCGCTGATCTCACGGGTCACTTGCAGGCCTTTGATGATGCCGGTTTCGATCAGGTCATCCCACGTGGTGCCGGCGTGTGCCTGGTCGAAGTTGCGCCATGACATCAGAAACACCGGATGGCCTTGCTGCAACAGGTGGCGAACCATCGAGTTGTCCGGGCGCAGGTCGAGGATGTAGTACTTGTTGATCGACGGCGGCACAACGAACACCGGGCGTTGGTACTGGGTTTTGCTTTGCGGGTAGTACTGGATCAGCTGGAACAGTTCGTTCTCGTAGACCACTTCGCCAGGGGTGTTGGCCAGATCGACGCCGACCTTGAAGGCGCCGCTGTCGCACTGGCGCATTTTGCCTTCTTGCAGGTCGCTGGCCAGGTGCAACATGCCGGTGAGCAGGCTGCTGCCTTGCGTATCAAAGACACGCTGCAGGGCATCGGGGTTGCTGGCGAGGAAGTTACTCGGCGCGCCCGCGGCGATGGCCTGTTCCACCAGATACAGCAGGCGCAGGCGTGGTTTTTTGTCCTTGATCGGCAGCTTATCGAGCAGTTTCAGAAGAAACCCGGCATTGAGCAGGTAAAACGCCGCGAGGGAGCCGAACAGCGGCTGGCTCCAGTTACCGCTGGCAAAGCGTCGATCGTCGAAGCTGAAGGGCTGGCCGGTCAGCAGACGCTGGCCGAGTTCGCCCCATTGCTGCTGATAGTCCGCTTGCAGGCTGTCCAGGGTGTCGCGCGGCAGGTCAAACCACTCGCTGTATTCCTGCCCCGTGAACCACGGATTGGTGCTGACCCAAAGGCGTAATTGTTGCACTGCAAAGGAGGCAATGAACGGAACCTGGCCTGACCAGAAGGTGTTGAACGTATGCGCATTGTTGTCCATGGAACTCCTTGCCCACTTCAGTAAACCGGGCAGAAAAAAACCGCGGCGCCGGACTTCGGCGCCGCGTCGGCAGTCAAGCAAGCAGTCCTGTCTTTCTTCTTAGCGTTCGATCACCAGGGCGACACCCTGGCCGCCACCGATGCACAACGTGGCCAGGCCTTTCTTGCCATCGCGTCGAATCAGTTCGTGCAACAGCGACACCAGAATCCGCGCACCTGATGCGCCGATCGGATGACCCAGGGCAATTGCGCCACCGTTGACGTTGACCTTGCTGGTGTCCCAACCCAGCTCCTTGCCGACCGCCAGTGATTGCGCAGCGAAGGCTTCATTGGCTTCGATCAGGTCGAGGTCATCCAGCGTCCAGCCGGCTTTGGTCAAGGCCTGACGGGTGGCGGGCACCGGGCCGATGCCCATGATCGACGGGTCTACACCGGCACTGGCATAGGCCTTGATGCGCGCCAGTATTGGCAAGCCAAGCGCCAGGGCCTTGGCCTCGCTGGCCAGCATCAGCACGGCGGCGCCATCGTTGAGGGTCGACGAGTTGCCAGCGGTGACGCTGCCGGTTTTCTGGAAGGCAGGTTTGAGGTTGCCCAATGCCTGGAGCGTGCTGTCCGGGCGCGGTTGTTCGTCGGTGTCGAAGACCAGCGGCTCGCCCTTGCGCTGAGGAATCAGGATCGGGGTGATTTCACGCTTGAAGTAACCGGCTTCGATGGCCGCGGCGGCTTTCTGTTGCGAGGCGGCAGCGAAGGCGTCCTGATCTTCACGACTGAGTTCGTACTTGCTCGCCAGATTCTCTGCGGTGATGCCCATGTGGTAGTCGTTGAAAGCGTCCCACAAACCATCCTGAATCACGCTGTCTTGCAGTTGCGCATGACCCAGGCGCAGGCCGGTGCGTGCCTTCGGCAGAACGTAAGGGGCCAGGCTCATGTTTTCCTGACCGCCGGCAATCACCAGTTCGGCGTCGCCGCAACGGATTGCCTGGACCGCGAGTTGCACAGCCTTGAGGCCGGAGCCGCAGACTTTGTTCAGGGTCAGGGCTGGGGTGGTGTGAGGCAGGCCAGCCTTGATGGCGGACTGACGTGCCGGGTTTTGCCCCGAGCCTGCGGTCAGCACTTGGCCGAGGATCACTTCATCGACCTGCGCGGCATCGATACCGGTCTGTTCCAGCAGGCTGCGAATCACCGCAGCACCCAGTTCGGTGGCGGGAATGGCGGCCAAGGCACCTTGAAAGGTACCAATGGCGGTGCGCGTAGCGGCAACGATTACGACTTCGTTCATGCATGACCTCATTAAGATTGTGTCGAGCGGGAGCGGGGCGTCCATGCCCCGACAGGCCTATTGCATGTTCATGCCGCCGTTGACCGAGAAGTCGGCGCCGGTGCTGTAGCCCGATTCATCGGACGCCAGCCAGGCGACGATGGAGGCGATTTCCTCGGGTTGGCCAAGACGCCCGACCGGCGTGGCTGCAATCATGGTGTCGAGAATGTCCGGGCGAATGGCCGCGGTCATGCTGGTCTGGATGTAGCCAGGGGAAACGGTGTTAACAGTCACGCCCTTGCCCGACACTTCTCGGGCCAGCGCCATGGTGAAACCGTGGATACCGGCTTTGGCCGCGCTGTAGTTGGTCTGGCCGAACTGGCCGCGTTGGCCGTTGATCGAGGAGATGTTGATGACCCGTCCCCAGCCCTTGGCCAACATGCCTTCAATCACCTGTTTGGTGGTGTTGAACAGGCCGCTGAGGTTGGTGCCGATCACCGCGTTCCAGTCTTCGGGGGTGAGTTTGCGGAACGACGCATCACGCGTAATGCCGGCGTTGTTGACCAGTACATCGACCGGGCCGAATTGCTCACGGGCCATCTCGAAAGCCTTGCGCGTCGACTCCCAATCGGTGATGTCGCCGTAGATGCATTCGAACTGATAACCCGCCGCCAGCTGTGCGGCAATCCATTCGTTCTTGCGGGCGGAATCAGAGCTGCAACCGACAATGACTTTGAATCCTTCCTTGTACAGGCGTTGGCTAATCGCAGTGCCAATCCCACCCATACCACCCGTTACCAACGCAATACGACTAAGCGACTTCATCGACTCATTACCTTTTTTTATATTGCATTGCAAGATGCAAGGATTGTTCGGTATTGGCCGGGTGTGCGGAAGTGTTGAGAGGTGACTGTCTGGTGTCCAACGGTGCCAAGCGCGAAATGAAATTGAACTGTTGGCGGCTGTTCTCATCGCGTCGAAGCCATGGGTTCGCTTGAGATCGCCCTTGTAGCAGCTGCCAAGCCTGCGAGGCTGCGTTCGGCGGCGAAGCCGTCGTGAAATCAGGCACCTCGGTGTGTCAGCAAAACCTTGCATGCAGGATTTACGACGGCTTCGCCGCCGAACGCAGCCTCGCAGGCTCGGCAACTGCTACAGGCGACGACTGGTGGGCAGATGTGGCAAAAAAGCGTGAGTACCTATACTGAGATCAATTTTTCGAATTAAACGGCCGGTTACTATTTGCTGTACCGTAGATCAGTCATGGCTCCGGACAGGATGTTCGGTTCCAGAGGTCATTGAGGACGCCATGTATAGAATGAGTTCAGGCTATGCCAGCGTGCTGGTAAATACGCTTTCGGCTCAAGGACTGGATGTTGCCAGTCTGTGTCAGGAAGCTGGACTGGATATTAATCTCGCGAACAAACCAGGAGCGTTTTGCGAGCGAAAGGCGATCTATCGATTATGGGAACTGGCCGCTCAGGCCTCGGGCGATCCAGACATTGGTTTGAAGGCTTATGGAAGTTTCCATCCCGGCAGTTTTCAGATTGTCGGCTACACCATGATGTCCAGCCTGAACCTGAAAAAAGCCCTTGAACGCCTGGTCCGTTTCAGTCCGTTGATCGGCACTGGCTTCAGCCTTTTCTTTACAGCGGAGCAGCAAAATTACCGACTGTCCGGGCTCGATCATCAGCAAAAGGGTTCGGTCAAACCTCGCCAATACACCGATGCAGGCCTGGCTTCATTGCTGGGTTTCTGCCGTAAGCTGGCGGGCGGCAATGCACCTCAACCCTTGAGCGTCGGATTTACCTATCCCGAACCTGAAGACACCTCCGAGCATCGACGGTTGTTTGGCTGCGCGCTGCATTTCGACGCGGCATACGACAGCATCTTGTTTGACGAGCAGGAGTTGCTGCGTCCGTTGAGCATGGCCAACGAAGCGCTGGCGGTCCTGCACGACAGTTTTGCCGAGGCGCAATTGGATCTGCTGTTTGGTTTCTGTATCGTCGGCAGGATTCGCGCGCTGATCACCGAGCGCTTGAGTCAGGGTCAGGGGCAATACGACATGGAGTCGATTGCTGCCGCGTTGAACATCAGCAAGCGAACGTTGCAGCGCGCCCTGGAAAAGGAAGGCACGCAATTCAAGGACGTGCAGAACGCAGTGCGCCGGCAATTGGCCGATTTCTACCTGCGCCATTCGCACTTCAACATGAAGCATGTGGCGTATCTCCTTGGTTTTCATGACCACAGCAGCTTCAACAAAGCCTGCAGCCGCTGGTTTGGCATGACACCCGGCCAGTATCGGGCCGATGAATCGTTTCAAGTCGAGGAAACCGCGCCGGTCTGACGCGGTTCCCGTAGCGATTCAGTGTCACAGCACTGGGGGTTTCTTTACGCCTTTTTTGTTCTTGGCAGGTTTGCGTACCGGGGTCGCAACCTTGGCGATAGGTTTTTGAGGCACCGCCGGGGTTTTTGGCTGGGGCGGTTCAGGTGTTACGGCCGGGGGTTCCTGTTTGGTGACTTCGGGAGCGATCTGTTTAATCGGTTCAGGAATGACGACCGGGGCTTTCTGCTTGATCGGCTCAGGCGTGACGACCGGCGCTTTTTGCTTGACTGGCTCTGGTGTTACCACCGGGACTTCTTCCTTGACGACATCAGCCTCACCGGGCGGTTGGGTCAGGCTGAAACCCGGCAATGGGACGTCGAACAGCGTGTGCAACGTGCACCAGAACGGGTGTTCAGCACCGTTGCCAGTCAGCAGTTCCGGCAGCAAATTGGCGACGGCGGCCAGCACCTGCTGGCGCTCCTCGGCCTCGGGAAGCATCAACGGCAAGCTCTGCAGGCTTTCTTGCGGGTAAGTGGCGACCAGCAGTTTTTGCAGGCTGACGGTTTCACGAAGATCGAGCGGCTCCGCGCTGTAGTCCTGCAGCAGCACCTGCATTTGCTGGATCAGTTTCTCGACGCTGTCCTTGCCGGGTTCGTCGCTGTCGCGGCCGAGCAAAAAGAGGATGCGGATCAAGGCTTCCATCAGACCGCCAAGGGGCAGGGCGTCCTGCAAACGTTCGATCAACGCCTTGTCATGCAGCTCGGCATGCGCCTGAAGATTGCGTCCCGGTGCATTGCCGGCGAGGCTATTGAGAACGCCATACACGCCGTAGAAACACATTTCCTGAGCCGCATCACGCAGATCGCGATAGCCGTTCAATGCGTCCTGAACCTGGTTGGAAAACAGTTCCTGCCAAGCTAGCAGCGGGTTGTCCAGACTGGCGGGGCGACGATGCTTGTTCACTTGGGCGACGCTATCGGCCAGCCACCACAGCGCCGGGTTCAAGCTGCTCCACAGCACTTGCTGCTGATGGAAAGGGTGGGCCTTGCGCATCAACTCGGCGCTCGGTTCGTTGATCAACTGGCGCAACCATGGACGTACGAAGCCGTCGTACAGGCCGTTGTTGATGACAGACGCGCGCTCGACCAGGGCAAATTCGCGGTCGTCGTCACGGGGCGGTTTGGCGTCGCCATGGATATCGGCAATTCGCCGAGGTTCGAAACGCACGCCGTACTGCGTATCGACGCTGCCCGACGTCGCCGGCAAATCATCGATGAGCATTTCGTACAGCCCGGCCGGCAGCGCATTGATCGTATCGACCGCACCCAGCAATTCGCGGTGTTCGCGCCGAGCCACTTCGCCGGAAACGAAGATGCCCAAATGCCCGATGCTGGCGTGTCGCAGGTAAACGATGGTCCGCCCGGCATTTTGCAAGGCGAGATCGCTGGGGTAGACGTCGGTGATCCAGTCCAGCGCCTGTTGCGGCGAGGTGATGTTGTCGCCGTAGGAACAGAACACCACCACCGGCACTTCGATCAGTTTGAGGTCGAGCCCGCTGCTCTTGCGTCCGAGGCCGCCGGACAGCTGATTGCCAATGAACAGGTCGTCGACAATCATCTCGATTTCTTCGCCGTTAAGCAGGGTCGGACTGCCCCACCAGCGTTCGAAATCGAGAAACCGCGCCGCTTCGCTGTCGACTTCACTGAACAGGTGGTAGTACTTGCCCCAGTAGGTATTGGCCGGGTCGAGGCTCTCGAAATTGCTGACCAGCCACGTCCCGTCGAAGCGGCTATTACCGAGGTCGCTGCCCAGGCGCGCCATCCAGCCGCCGCCCAACAGGCCGCCGGTGTAGCGCATTGGATTGCGGCCATTGACGCCGGCCCAGTAGGACAACGGCGCGCCATTGACGATGATCAGGCCCGGTAGCTCGGGACGTTTGGCCGCAAGACCCATCAATGCCCAGCCCGCCTGGCAGTTGCCGATGATCACAGGCTTGGTGCTGTCCGGATGCCGGGCACTGACAACTTCGATAAACCGCGCCTGCGCCTCAACGATGTCTGCGAGGGTTTGCCCAGGACGTGGCGAGTGACTGAAGGAGATGAAATAGGTGGGATGGCCAGCCCTGAGGCTTTCACCGATGACCGAATCCTGTTTGAAACCGCCGATCCCCGAGCCGTGGCCGCCGCGTGGGTCAATGATGATCACGGGTTGTTTTTTGCTGTCGATCCGTTGACCAGGGCCCGCGAGAATCTGCAACAACGAGTAATTGACCGGGCGTGGCAGTTCGGCGCCATCGACCAGCGTTTCATGGTTGAACTTGAGCAGCAGCGGATACCCGGCACGTTCGTGGGCCAGCGTATTGTCGCCGCGTTGGCGCAAGGTGTCCCAGAACAGCACGCTGCGTTGGCCGAGGTCAGTGAAGTATTCCTGCCAGTCGGACGTGGTCGGTTGCCTTAGCTGCCCAAGGCTTAAAGGCGCGAAGGTTTTGGCCTGGCGCTTCTGCACGGCGTCGAGGACGTTGCGGGTATTGAGGCGTTGCAGATGATTGAGGTGCTCGAATAAACCAGCGGGGGCGCAAAGCCCTTCATCTTGCAACGCAATATTTTCTTCCTGACCCATCGTGAACTCCTGACGCCATGCGTGAGAACCTGCCCCTCTAAACCCTTTGACTAAACAAGGCTAGGCTGGCTGTTCGATAGACAGGAGTTTATAGCTAAGAGGGGGGCAGTGAGCAAAGTTTATTTTGCGCTGCACAAAAATAGCCGTTGCCAAATAGTTTTGTGCACTGCAATATCAAGGCTAACGCGATGACTGGCCGGATCGCTATCGCGTCCCCGGGCCCATCAGGGCCTTCTAGTACCAGGAGATTCAAGCATGTCTTTTTTCAATTCGGAAAAACTGCAAACCGCTCAGAAAGCCAACCTTGACCTGCTGCAGCAAATCAGCGGCAAGGTTTTCGCCAGTGTCGAACAGCTGAGCCAGTTGCAGTTCAAGGCACTGCGTGACTCCACCGAAGAGCATTTCGAAGGTGTTCGCAAGCTGCTGGCCGTCCGCGATCCACAAGGCTTCGCTGAGCTGCAGGCTTCTTTCACCCAGCCGAGCGCGCAAACCGAACGCCTGGCCGAGTTCAACCGTCAGGTGCAAGCGCTGATCGTGGGCACGCAGTCGGACATCGCCAAACTGACCTCGAGTCAGGTCGAGGCCGGCACCCAGCAGGTTCAAGCGTTTGTTGAAGAGATCAGCAAGAATGCACCGGCCGGTTCCGAGCCAGTCGTGGCCGCGTTCAAGTCGGGCCTGGCGAATGCCGGTACTGCGTTTGAAAGTGCACAGAAAGCTGTGAAACAGGCTTCCGAAGCCGCTCAGAGCAACTTCGACGCAGCCACCGCCGCAGCCGCTAAAGCTGCTCCGGAAGCCAGCGCCAAGACCAGCGGTAACAAGTAAGTCACATCAGTACGGTTGCACCGATGGCGATGGGTTTATTCCCCATCGCCATTTTTTTTCGTGCCATTGGCATCCGGCTTGCCGCCAAACATGCCGAACAGGTTCTGGGTGTTCAGGTACAGCGCCTTGGACTGATCGACGTATTGACGCATCAAGTCCTGCATCACCGGCGCTTGCTGGTGCATGAAGGTGCTCCAGGCTTCGGACGACTGCGCGCCGGTCTGGGACTGGATGTCGATGACAGTTTGAATGCTTTTGTCCAGGTAACTGCCGAGTACGCCTTGGTACGGACCGTAGAACTGGATAATCCCCATCAGCATTTCGCTGGTGAAGATCGGTTCGCCACCGCTTTCAGCTTCCAGAATGACTTGCAGGAGGATGCTGCGCGTCAGGTCCTCGCCACTCTTGGCGTCGACCACCTGGAAGGCCACTTTATCAACCACCAGTTGGCGTATGTCCGCCAGCGTCAAGTGACTGCTGGTGTGGGTGTCATACAGTCGGCGATTGGGATATTTCTTGATCAGGCGGGGGGTGTTATCAGTCATGCGGGCGTCTCGCGGCGGGCCTGGTTTGCAGGCATCTTAACCTACTATGGGGACTGCCGCGGATCTGGAGCCTCCTTGGGTGTCCATTGGGAACAAGTCCGCCGGGTTGTCTGGACGAGCACGGTTTAATGTGGGAGCGGGCTTGCCCGCGAAGAGGCCCGGAAGCACACCACTCATCCACCAGAAAAAAGGGGACTGCGCCATTAAGCGAGTCCCCTTTGCAAACACTGGATCGACTTACCAAATCGGCAAGGTGTAACTGACAATCAACCGATTCTCATCCAGATCACTGCCAAAATTGGTCGAGCGAACCGTCGCATTACGCCATTTCACCCCGACATTCTTCAGCGGACCACTCTGCACCACATAACCAATATCGGTATCACGCTCCCATTCCTTGCCTTCCGGGCGGTTGCCGCCCAGATCGATGTTGTCACCGGTGATATAGCGAGTCATAAACGTCAGCCCCGGAACCCCCATCGCCGCAAAGTTATAGTCATAACGAGCCTGCCAGGATTTTTCGTCCTTGCTGGCGAAGTCACCGATCTGCACGAAGTTCACCAGAAACGCATCGGTGCCGTTGACGTAGGCATACCCAGTGTCGCCACTCATGCCCTGATAACCCAGGCCAAACGCATGCCCGCCAAGGCTGTAGGTGAACATCGCGCCAATCGCATTGTTATCGACGTTACTGCCGCCATCGTCGGTGGAGCGGGCGAAGCGCAGGTCCGTCTTCAACGACTGCCCCGTGGTCACCGGCAACACGTAAGTCAGGTTCACCAGGTGCTGGCTGTAGAAATTGTCGAGGTGACCATAGCTATAGCCAGTAGCCAGATTGCTGGTCCATTTGTAATTCAGGCTGGCGAAGTCGAAGCTGTCGCTGTCCAGATGACGCGTGGTGATGCCCTTGGCGCCGGTCCGGGTGATGCCCATGTCCTCGTAGTCCGAGGAGTCGCGCTGGTTGACCTGCGTCAGACGCCCGGCATCCACGGTCAGGCCTTCGATTTCCAGCGACGTCAACTGACCGCCCTTGAAGGTTTGCGGCAACAGCCGTGAATCGTTGGCCAACACCGTCGGCAGTTTGGGCAGCAGGGTGCCGAGTTTCAGCGTGCTTTTCGAGGCCCGCAGTTTGGCGGTCAGGCCCAGTTCGCCGTATTCGTCCTGCGCGCCTTTACGGGTATCGCTATGGCGTTTGAGCAGGCCGGAACCGGCGCGATCGGGGCTGGAGTCAAGTTTCACGCCGAGCAGGCCAATGGCATCGAAACCGACACCCACCAAGCCTTCGGTGAAACCGGATTCGTAGCGCAACAGAAAACCTTGCGCCCATTCCTCTTGTTTGGATTGAGGTGCGTTGGTCTGGCGATAATCGCGATTGAAGTAGAAGTTGCGCAGCTCGAGGCTGGCCTTGCTGTCCTTGATAAAGTCAGCAGCGGCGGGGGCCGAGAGGCTGATGACACCGCCGGCCAGCAGCAGTCGGGTAACGAGATTGCGGGTGTGACGATCCATGGTGAAGCCCCTTTGTTTTTATTATGGAAAAGCAGGTCCCGCGGCCCTCGCCAGACAGGCGAGGGCTGATCAATAAAAAACGCGAACGCCGAAAAGAGAGGAGCGTGGCGCCGCGTGCGGTTCAATCGTTAGAACTGTTCGGCGCTGAGGCCATACAACGAGCCGCTGCCCGCGCGGATGGATTGCTCCAGGCTCAAAATGCGCGGCAGCAGGCGGTGGATGTAGAAGTCGGCGGTGGCGATTTTCGCGCCATAAAAGGCTGGATCTTCGCTGTGTTTTTTCTTCGCGACTTGAGCCATGCGCGCCCAAAGCCAGGCGTAGGCGACGTAGCCGAACAGGTGCAGATATTCCACCGAGGCCGCGCCAACTTCGTTGCGGTTGGTCGCGGCCTGGTCTTGCAGCCAGTCGCTGAGGTCTTCCAGGCGCTGCACGGCATCGAGCAGTTGAGCGCAGTAGGGCGCGTCGGGTTGATCGGCGAACTGGCGGATCTGGCCGGTGAACTGGCGCAGCGCAACGCCCTTGTCTGCGAGCACTTTGCGACCGAGCAGGTCCAGCGCCTGAATGCCGTTGGTGCCTTCGTAGATCTGCGCAATCCGCACGTCACGGACCAATTGTTCCTGGCCCCATTCGCGGATGTAGCCATGCCCGCCGAACACCTGCTGGCCGTGGATGCAGCTTTCCAGACCGGTGTCAGTGAAGAACGCCTTGGCAATCGGGGTGAGCAGCGCCACCAGGTTTTGTGCGCTGTCGCGTTCCTGCGCATCATCGGAAAACTTCGCCAGATCGAGTTGTTGCCCGACATAACTGGCGAACGCGCGACCGCCTTCGGTCATGGCTTTCATGCTCAGCAGCATGCGGCGCACATCGGGGTGAACGATGATTGGATCGGCGACTTTGTCCGGGGCAATGGCACCGGTCGGCGCGCGGCTCTGCACGCGTTCACGGGCGTAGGCCACGGCGCTTTGATAAGACGCCTCGGCACAACCGATGCCTTGAATGCCGATGGACAGGCGTTCGTAGTTCATCATGGTGAACATCGCCGCCAAACCTTTGTTGGCTTCGCCGACCAGCCAACCGCTGGCACCGTCGAAATTCATCACGCAGGTGGCCGAGGCCTTGATGCCCATTTTGTGTTCGATCGAACCGCAACTCACGGCGTTGGGATTGCCGAGGGAGCCGTCGGCATTGACCAGCACTTTAGGGACGACAAACAGCGAGATCCCTTTTGGCCCCGCAGGCGCGTCCGGCAGTTTGGCCAGCACCAGATGCACGATGTTTTCGGTCAGGTCCTGATCGCCACCGGTGATGAAGATCTTGCTGCCGGTGATGCTGTAGCTGCCATCGGCCTGGGGTTCGGCGCGGGTACGGATGATCCCCAGGTCGGTGCCGGCATGGGCTTCGGTCAGGCACATGGAACCGGCCCAGCGGCCTTCGTACATCGGCGGCAAATAGAGGTTTTTCAGGGTGTCGCTGGCGTGGGCATCCAGCGCCAGGCACGCACCGGAGCTCAACGCCGAATACAAAGCAAAGCTTGAGTTGGCGCCGTAGAGCATTTCTTCAAACTGCACCGCGAGCATCTTCGGCATGCCCATGCCGCCGAAATCGGCGTTGCCGGACAAACCGACCCAGCCGCCTTCGATGTAGGTGGCGTAAGCCTGCTTGAAACCGATCGGCGTGCTGACCTGGCCGTCGAGCCACTGCGCGCCTTCTTCGTCGCCGCTGCGATTCAACGGGGCAATCAGGTGCGAGGTGACTTTGGCCGCCTCTTCAAGAATGGCGTCAGCGGTGGCGGCGTCGACGTTGTCGGCCAGGGCCGGCAAACGCGCCCACAGGGCCGGGGCGTCGAACACTTCGTGCAGCACAAAGCGCATGTCGCGCAGCGGGGCGTTGAATTCGGGCATAACGTGAACCTCAATCGGACGGTTGTACGGTGGGCACGGCGCCGTTGAACGGCCCGTGCCTTTGCAATCAATGGCTGGAAGCGCTGGCGGCACCGAGGCCGGTCTGGGCGCGAACGAACTGGTCGGCGTAGGCGTCACGTTCCTTGCCGGCGCGCACGCTCTGGTCGAGTTTCGACACGACGACGATCACCAGGAACGCCAGCGGCATGGAGAACAGGGCCGGGTGGTCGTACGGGAAGATCGCGTGAGCATGACCGAGCACGGTGACCCACACGGCTGGCGAGAGGATCACCAGCACCAGCGCGCAGATCAGGCCGGAAAAACCGCCGATGATCGCGCCTTTGGTGGTCAGGCCTTTCCAGTACATGGCCATGATCAGCACCGGGAAGTTGGTCGACGCGGCGATGCCGAAGGTCAGGCCGACGAGGAATGCGACGTTCATCTTCTCGAACAGAATGCCCAGCAGAATCGCGATGATCCCAAGGGCGACGGTGGCCATGCGGGTCACGCGCATTTCCTGTTTCTGCGTGGCTTTACCTTTCTTGAACACGGTGGCGTAGAGGTCGTGGGAGATCGCCGACGCACCGGCCAGGGCCAGCCCGGAGACCACCGCGAGGATGGTGGCGAACGCGACCGCCGAGAGGAAACCGAAGAACAGGTTGCCGCCGACCGCCTTGGCCAGGTGCATGGCGACCATGTTGCCGCCGCCGATCAAGGCGCCGCCGACTTCACCATTCACGTAGTACTGCGGGTCGGTGCCGATGATGACCATCGCGGCAAAGCCCAGGGTGCAGACCACCAGGAAGAAGAAACCGATGAAACCCGTGGCGTAGAACACCGACTTGCGCGCTTCCTTGGCGTTCGGCACGGTGAAGAAGCGCATCAGGATGTGCGGCAGGCCGGCAATCCCGAACACCAGGCCCAGCGACATCGACGCGGTGTTGATCGGGTCGGCGAGCATAGAGCCCGGACCCATGATGTTCCAGCCACTGGCGTGAGCCTCGACGGCTTTGGTGGCCAGGGTTTCGTAGCTGAAACCGAACTGCGACATGGCCATCACCGCCAGGGTCGTGCCGCCGGCCAGCAGCAATACAGCCTTGATGATCTGCACCCACGTGGTGGCGATCATGCCGCCAAAGATCACGTAGACCAGCATCAATGCGCCGACGATCACCACGGCGACCGGGTAATCGAGACCGAACAACAATTTGATCAACTGACCCGCGCCAACCATCTGCACGATCAGGTAGCAGCACACCACTGTCAGCGAACCGAACGCGGCGAAGATCCGCACTTTGTTCTGGTCCAGTCGATAGGACACGATATCGGCGAAGGTGTAGCGGCCCAAATTGCGCAGGCGCTCGGCCATCAGGAAGGTGATGATCGGCCAGCCGACAAAGAAGCCGATGGTATAGATGAAGCCATCGTAACCCTTGGCGAACACCAGGCTGGACAAGCCCAGCAGCGTGGCGGCGGACATGTAGTCACCGGCAATCGCCAGACCGTTCTGGAACCCGGTGATGCCACCGCCTGCGGTATAGAAGTCGGAGGTGGATTTGGTTTGCCGCGCCGCCCACCAGGTGATGGCCAGCGTGCCGAGGACGAACACAAAGAACATGCCGATCGCATGCAGGTTGAGCGGTTGTTTCTCGATGGCGCCCAACGCGGGCGCAGCCAGCACAACGGAGGCCGGCAGCAGCCCGGCACCGGCGAGGAGCAATTTACGAAGCAGGTTCATTACTTGCTCTCCTCAAGAATGGCCGCGCCCAGTGCATCGAAGCGGGTATTGGCGCTGTAGACATACCAGCCGGTCAGCAGCCAGGAAAAAATGATGATCGCCGCGCCAACCGGCATGCCCAATGTCAACATTCGATGTTCGCCCAGCGGTGCATGCAACCACTGCGGGGCAAACGCCACCACCAGCATGAACAGGTAATAAGTGCCCAGCACGGCGGCACTCAACGACCACGCCAGGCGCGAACGGCTACTGACCAATTGAAGGAATTTCGGATTGCTCCGAATGCGTTCACAGCGTTGGGTATCGGTTGAATGGATGTCGATCATGGGTGGCTCCACATTGTTTTTGTTATCAGTGTTTGGGGGCGGGCAGGGCCGAATCAGGCATGCACGAACCCGAGGCGGCAGGTAAAAGCACCTGCCGCCTGGTGGGTACAACGTTGGTTCGGTTAGAGCGCTTTAGCCCTGTCGCGCAGGACGTACTTCTGGATCTTGCCGGTGGACGTTTTCGGCAACAGGGTGAAAATCACGGTGCGCGGTACTTTGAAACCGGCCAGGTGTTCGCGGCAGAAACTGATGATGTCGGCCTCGCGAACGTCCTGGTGATCAGCCTTCAAGGTGATGAACGCGCAAGGCGTTTCGCCCCACTTTTCATCGGGACGGGCAACCACTGCCGCTTCCATCACGCCGGGGTGGCGGTAAAGCACACCTTCGAGTTCGATGGTGGAAATGTTCTCGCCGCCCGAGATGATGATGTCCTTGAGTCGGTCCTTGATCTCGACATAACCGTCCGGGTGACACACCGCCAGGTCGCCGGTGTGGAACCAGCCCCCTTCGAACGCTTCGGCGGTGGCGGTCGGGTTTTTCAGGTAGCCCTTCATCACGGTATTGCCGCGCATGAAAATCTCGCCGATGGTCTGACCGTCCCGTGGGGTCGGTTCCAGCGTCTTCGAGTCGCCGACCATCACGCCTTCGAGCGTCGGGTAGCGCACGCCCTGACGGGATTTGATTTGTGCCCGTTCATCCAGCGGCAACTCATCCCATTCGGCATGCCAGGCGCAGAGGGTTACCGGGCCGTAGGTTTCGGTCAGGCCATAGACGTGGGTGACCTTAATGCCCATTTCTTCCACGGCACCGATCACTTTGGCCGGTGGCGCCGCACCGGCGACCATGGCATTGACCGGGTGATCAATGGCCGCTTTCGCCGACTCGGGCATGTTGACCAGCGCGTTGAGCACAATCGGCGCAGCACACAGGTGAGTAATCTGATGCTCGCGGATCAGCGTAAGGATTTTCTGTGGGTCGACCCGGCGCAGGAACACATGCACACCGGCCAACGCGGTGATGATCCACGGGTAGCACCAACCGTTGCAGTGGAACATCGGCAGCGTCCAGAGGTAGACCGGATGGTTGCCCATGGCCCAGGTCATCTGGTTGCCGAGTGAATTCAGGTAGGCGCCGCGATGGTGGTAAACCACGCCTTTGGGGTTGCCGGTGGTGCCGGAGGTGTAGTTCAACGAGATGGCTTGCCATTCGTTCGCCGGCCATTGCCAGGCGTAATCCGGGTCACCTTCGGCCAGCAGCGCTTCATAGTCCAGCTCGCTGACGGCTTCACCTTCGCCGTATTCCGGGTCATTGACGTCGATCACCAGCGGCGGGTGATCGAGCATGCCGATCGCCGCGTGAATCACGCTATGGAACTCGCGGTCGGTGATCAGCACCTTCGCCTCGCCGTGCTGCAGCATGAAGGCAATGGCTTCGGCATCCAGGCGCACATTGAGCGGGTTGAGCACGGCGCCGATCATCGGCACGCCGAAATGCACTTCGAGCATCTCGGGGATGTTCGGCAGCATCACCGCCACGGTGTCGTTCTTGCCGATGCCACGACCGGCCAGCGCCGAGGCCAGGCGTCGGCAACGGGTGTAGGTCTGCGCCCATGTGCGGCGAATCGAGCCATGGATGACGGCGGGGTAGTTGGGATAAACGCTGGCCGTGCGCTCGATGAAGCTGAGCGGAGACAAGGCAATATGATTGACAGCCGCAGGGCCTAGCCCTTGTTCGTAGATCGACATGACGGGTACTCGGTGGCTGATTGTTAGCTCTATGGATGACCTTTAAGCGTATCCGCTGAGGTCATCTTTTATGTCCGGTTTGCTTTATATAACAATCTACCGTTGATATGGAAGTACAACCTACGCAGTATAGTATATGTACTATATTCGATTCTTCAGGTGCCAAATGAATGCCGCCATGCCTCCGAGGCCGGTATATCCTTGGCTACCCCAACGAAGCGGACCCGTGATGACCCTGACTCCCGTTCGATTGCACAGCTGGTTGCGCCTGCAGCGCGAGGGTGTGTCCCTGGCCGCCCGGGCCGATGCGTTGTGCCGGGCGTTGCAGGATTGTCCCGAGGTGCGCCGGGCGGTTTATCTGAGTTGGCAGCCCCATGCCGGGATTTACAGCCACGAGGGCGCCGCGCTGCATTTTCCACCGGGCCTGGGCGACCCGGCACTGGCCAGCGATCAGTTACTGTTCGATCGGCTGGTCGAGGAAGGGCGTCTGGATCTGGCTCAGGTACGTCAACTCGATTGCTGGTTGTCCGGCCGATTGCGCCGGGCTGCCATCAGTCATGGGCAGGTGTTCGATCTGGCCTTGCAGCCCGGGCAGGCCGGATTGCTGCTGGTGGAAGTCTGCGAGGGCGTGAGCCTTGACTGGCTGGGTTGGGTGCAGGATTTGCTGACCACCTTGCTCAGCAGCGTCAATGGCATGCTGCGAGGCTCGCCGCTGTTGGGCCACGATCCGCAACCGAGTCTGTTGCTCGACGCCCAGGGCCGACCGCTGGAGTTCAATGCGGCGTTGTTGGCGCTGCTCGCGGAAAAACCGCTGACCGATGTGCTGGGCTTTTTACCGGTCAATCATCGAGTGCTGGTGCGCGCCTGCCTCGATCAGCAACGTGCCATCGAAGGGGTCGAGGCGCAGTTCGAAGCGCAGATCCTGATCTGGACGTTTATCCCCGATCCGCAGGACAACCGCGTCCTCGCCCGTTGCCGTGACGCCACGGCGCAAGTGCTGGCCGAGCGCGAGGCCACCAAGGCGCGCCGGCTGTACCGGCTGATCATCGAGAACACCACCGACCTGATTTCCCGTCACACACCGGACGGGCGCTTTCTCGATGCGTCGCCGGCGTCCTGGACCTTGCTCGGCTACTGGCCTGAAGAGTTGCGCGGGCAATTGGCCCAGGGCCTGTTCCATGGCCACGACCTGGCCAATCTGGTGCAGCGTGCGCGAGATGCCCTGGAGCAGGACGGTTATCACACCATGACCTACCGCATCCGCCACCGGGCCGGGCACTATCTGTGGTTCGAAACCGCCAGCCGGGCGATTCGTGAAACCTACACCGGTGCGGTGGTTGAAGTGGTCAGCGTCTCCCGCGACGTCACTGCCCGGGTGCAGGCCGAAGAAAACAAGCGGCGCCTGGCCGAGGTCGTCGAGGCCAACACCGATCCGGTGTTGTTCATCGACCCCGAGGGGCAGGTCACATACCTCAACCCGGCCGCGCGGCGCATCCTGGGGATTGACGAGCAACAGCCAATGCCGGCCCTGGGCGAGTTGTTCGCCAGCGCCGACCTCGCGCGTTTGCAACGGGATGGCTGGAGCAGTGCCGAACGTGACGGGGTCTGGAGCACCGATGCGCGGTTGCAACCACCGGCGGGCGGCACGTCGGTGCCGGTGTCACTGGTACTGCTGGCGCACCGTGCGGCCGGCAACGAGCGCTATTACTCATTGGTGGCGCGAGACATGACCGAACGTGAACTGCGCGAAGTGCAACAGCGCCGCCATCAGGACGAGCTGGCGCACACCGCGCGCCTGGTGACGCTGGGTGAACTGGCGTCGGGCATTGCCCACGAGATCAACCAGCCGTTGGCCGCCGTGGTCAATTACGCCAATGCCAGCCAGCGCTATTTACAGACACTGGGTTCCAATCCCCAAGCCGCCGAACGAGTCGCGCAAGGCCTGGAGCGCATCACTTATCACGCCACCCATGCGTCGGAAGTGATCCGGCGTCTGCGGGCGTTTCTGCGCAAGGGCCAGCGCCGCATGCAGGCCCTGAATTTCACCGACGTCGCCCGCGAGGCCGTGCGTTTGTGTGCCTGGGAGGCGAGCAATTGCCAAGTGACAATCGAGGATCGACTGCCGGATAATCTGCCGCCCGTTTATGCCGACCGGGTGCTGCTGGAGCAAGTCCTGCTCAATCTGTTGCGCAACGCCATCGATGCCAACCGCGAACAACACCCCGGCCAGCCTTCGTTGATCGTGATGGCTGCGGGGCAGGGCAGTGGCGCCACGGTGGAAATCAGTGTGCAGGACCAGGGGCCAGGCGTCAGCGAGCCCGAGCTGGAACAGATTTTCACCCCGTTCTATACCAGCAAGGCCGATGGCCTGGGGCTCGGGCTGTCCATGAGCCGCAGCATCGTCGAAGGTTTCGGTGGCGAATTGCAGGCCCGGCGTCAGCCTGTCGGGCTGCTGATGTGTTGCCGCTTGCCGCTTGCCGGCCCAACAAAACAACAACAGGAATAACGTAATGTCAGGTGTGACGGAGCACGTGGTGTATGTGGTCGACGACGACCAAGGCATGCTCGATTCAACGGTCTGGTTACTGGAGTCGGTCGGCCTCAAGGCCTTGCCGTTTACCAGTGGCGTCGAGTTTCTCAATGCCTGTGATGCGACGCTCGATGCCTGCGTGCTGCTGGACGTGCGCATGCCCGGCATGGGCGGGTTGAACGTGCAGGAAGAAATGCGCGCCCGCGAATTGAACCTGCCGATCATTTTCGTCAGCGGCCACGCGGACGTGCCGATCGTGGTACGCGCCTTCAAGGCCGGCGCCCACGACTTCATCGAAAAACCCTATAACGAGCAACTGCTGCTGGACAGCGTGCAGCAGGCGCTCAGCAATTGCGCGGCCAACCGTTCCGGCAATCAGGGCCACGAAGCCTTGCAGGCGCGTTTGCTCACCCTGACCCCGCGGGAACGCGATGTGTTGTTGCCGCTGGTGCAGGGTTACACCACCCGTGAAATCGCCGAGCAACTGGGGGTCAGCGCCAAAACCGTCGACTTGTATCGCTCGCGGGTGATGAAACGCATGCAGGCCAATACCTTGCCGGACCTGGTGGGCATGGCCATCGCCGCTGAACTGGTCGACCCACTGAAGCTGCGTTGAGGCCTCACGTTTTCTGCTGAACGTCTATGCTGGGCTAACCGATCACAACCCTCTGCAGCGATCTGCAAGGAGGCAGTCATGGTGCCCACGTCCATCACCGAAAAGATGTTCAGTCGCAGCCTGCTTGATGTACTGATTCGCGCCGGACTCATTGTCATCCTGGTGTTGTTCTGCTTCCAGATATTCAGCCCGTTCCGCGACCTGATGCTGTGGTCGGTGATCCTGGCGATCACCCTTTACCCGCTGCAAAAGCGTCTGATGGCCGGGCGCGGCCTCAAAGAGGGGCACGTCGCGACGCTGATCATCTTGATCGCCATCGTTATCCTGATGGTGCCGATTTACCTGTTGGGCACCTCGATTGCCGACTCGGTCGAAAAAGCCATGAATGTGGTCAGGGAGGGCGGGGTGCACATTCCTCCGCCGGCCGATTCCGTCGCCGGTTGGCCGGTGGTGGGGAAACCGCTGTCGGCGGCGTGGCTGCAGGCCTCAACCGATCTTCCGGGTTTGACCGAGAAGTACATCCCGCAGATCAAAGGGGTCAGCCTGACCTTGTTGAGCAAACTGGCTGGCGTCGGCATGGGTTTCCTGACCTTTATCTTCGCCCTGATCATCGCCGGCATTTTCATGGCCTATGGCGAAGGCGGCAGCCGTAGCGCGGTACAAATCGCCAGCCGTGTCAGTGGTCCGGCCAAGGGGCCGAAAATCGCCGAGCTCTGCACCGCCACGATCCGTGCGGTGGCGCTGGGGGTGGTCGGTATCGCGTTTATCCAGATGCTGCTGGTGGGCCTCGGTTTCGTCCTCAAAGGCGTCCCCGGCGCAGGCCTGCTTGCCTTGGCGGTGTTGCTGCTGGGCATCATGCAGTTGCCAGTGACGGTGATTACGCTGCCCGTGATCGTCTACGTGTTCGCCACCGAGGGCGCCTCCACCGCGACCATCATCTTCGCCATCTATGTGTTTGTTGCCGGTCTGGTGGATAACGTGCTAAAGCCGTTGCTGCTCGGGCGCGGGGTCGATGTGCCGATGCCGGTGGTGTTGATCGGTGCCTTGGGTGGCATGGTGACCGGCGGCATTATCGGGCTGTTCATCGGCCCGGTGGTGCTTGCGGTTGGCTATCAATTATTCTGGCAGTGGGTACAGGATCGGCCGCCGGAAGAAGGGCTGTAACCATGAGTGCGCACAATGATGAACTGCTGGACCAGGTGCTGATCGCCCACGGGGGTCTTGAACGCTGGAACAGCTTCAGCACCGTACGGGCCACGATCGTGACCGGCGGTTCGTTATGGGCCATGAAAGGCCTGACGCAGGACAGCGCACCCCGCCAGATGACGGTCTGGTTGCATGAGCAGCGCGCCTCGGTGACGCCCTTTGGCGGGGCGGATCAATTGACCGCTTACACGCCGGAGCGAATTGCCATTCAAAAGACCGATGGCCAGGTGATTGCCGAACGATCGGCCCCCAGAGAATCCTTCCGCGAGCACGGCGAAAACTCCCCTTGGGATCCACTGCATCGGGCGTACTTCAACGGTTATGCGATGTGGTCCTACTTGACGATGCCGTTCCAGTTCACCTTGCCGGGTGTCGTGACCGAGGAGGTCGAGCCCTGGCACGAGGGAACACAGCTCTGGCGGCGATTAAAGGTGACCTTTCCCGAGAACATCGCGACGCACTGCGCGGTTCAGGAATTCTGTTTCGGTGACGACTTTCTGTTGCGTCGACACGACTACAACGTCGACGTGAGCGGTGGTTTGCCTGCCGCCCAGTATGTTCATCACTATATTGAAGCAGACGGGCTGCGCATGCCTGGCAAGCGGCGCGCTTATCGACGCATGCCCGACGGCCAGGCCGACAGGGACGCGCTGCTGGTGGCGATCGATCTCAGCGACATCGGTTACACATAATGCCAAGCGGAGGAATGAATCATGACCGTGCATTCCTGGGAAAAACTCTACCTCGATGACCTGAGCCTCGGCCAGGTGTTCGAAAGCGACAGCCTCCACGTCGAGCGAAGGAAGATGTTGGCGTTTGCTCAGGAGTACGACCCGCAACCGTTCCACCTCGACCCGGAAGCCGCCGACCTGAGCCTGTTTCGCGGCCTGGCGGCGAGTGGCTGGAACACGGCGGCCCTGACCATGAAACTGCTGGTGGCCAGCGTGCCGCTGGCTGACGGGATTATTGGTCTGGGCATCGAATTGAGCTGGCCGACGCCGACGTACCCCGATGACACGTTACGTCTCACCACCACCGTCCAGGCGATCGAACCGTCCGCCACCAAGCCCGACCGGGGCGTGGTGACCATGCTCATGGAAACCCGCAATCAGCACGACAACGTGGTGCAACGCGCCACCGGCAAACTGCTGGTCTTCAGGCGACCGCCGCCTGACTGAGAAAGTCGTCATGGCTGTATGGCGCGCGCATGATGGGTGAGGCCATTTCACCGTCCCGTTGCGCGCGTTCTCTGTCGATTGCAGGGGACCGGAGGAGGCGTTTTGAAACCATTTCTGCCCAGGCCCAGCGCCACAACGATGAATATGTTGCGTGAAGGGTGCCTGCAACGTCGTGAGGCGGTGCCGCAAACGTTAACGGAACAAGCGGTCATTCCAGGCATCCCGAATGCGCGCTACTGGCTGGATCAGGACCTGACGTCGTTCATCCAGGATGCGAGCCTGGCCAACGATCGAGAGATCGCGGCGCTCACCGGCACAGGGATCAGGGATGATGTATTGCCACTGGGCCATTACCTGGCGATTTCGGGAGGTGGCGACGCCGGCACCTTCGCGGCGGGCATCATTGCCGGATGGACCCTGCACGGAAGCCGGCCAATGTTCAAGGTCGTCACCGGCATCAGCGCGGGTGCCCTGGTCGCGCCGTTCGCTTACCTGGGGCCTGAATACGACCCGGTCATTCTGGGAATCTGCAGCGCCATCGGTCCCAAGGACGTTTTCCATTCGCGAAGTGTCCTGACCCGGCTGGCCAGCGACGGTATAGCGGACAGCAAGCCACTGGCGCGTCTCATCGCCAAGTACATCACCGCCGAGGTGCTGGCGGCCATCGCCGAGCAATACGCCAAAGGACGACTGCTGATGATCGGCACCACCGACTTGGATGCCGGGCGGCCCGTGACCTGGAACATGGGCGCCATTGCTTCCAGCGATGCACCCGGAGCGCTCCACCTCTTTCGTAACATCATGGTCGCGTCGATGAGCATTCCCGGCGCCGTCTCACCGGTGATGATCGATGTCGAGGTTGACGGCAAACAGTTTCAGGAAATGCACGTGGACGGCGGCGTGCTCACTCAGGTGTTCCTTTACCCACCGGGCACCGTGATGGCGCTCAACAGCGTGACCGGCGCACGCCTACGGCAGGGACGGCATTTCTACGTCATTCGCAACGGCAAACTGGTGCCGCAGTGGTCCGGCACCAAGCGCCGTACCTTGAGTATCGGCGGCCGAGCCATCAGCACGTTGATCCAGACTCAGGGGATCAGCGACCTGGACCGGATCTACCGAATTGCCGAGCAGGACGGGGCAGACTTCAACCTGGCGTATATCGGCGCTGATTTTCACTTTCCGCGCAATCAGAAATTCGATGGCGAGTACATGAAGCGCTTGTTCGATTACGCCTTCCAACTCGCCGCGAAAGGTTACCCGTGGCATAAATCGCCGAGTTCCTGAATACGGTGCAGGCCCCGCACACCCCGTATAGATTTCACTTATAGCCGCAGCAAGATTCAGTATTATTTTTTCGCCCACGAAGCTGTTCCACTCCCGCTATCAGTCCACGCGGGAGGGTGCTTTATGTTGCTTGTGAGCGGGACTCGAATGTGAGGCGTCAGCGCTGGTGATGCCACCGCGCACCGCGCGTGAAAGCGTCGCCCATCCACATGGAGTGCGTGCTGCTGAAGGTTGTCGAATTACCTTCGGAGATTGAAGAAAACCTGCTGATTATCGGGCGGGTGGTCGGCTTGCACATCAACGACATCTGGCTCATCGAAGGGCGTATCGATCTTTCCAACGTCCGGCCACTGGCCCGGCTTGGTGACGGCCAATTCGCAACGTTTGCCGAAATCCTCAAAGGTGTTGCCTGAGGAACCGGACAAATTCTCGCGCCAGTTGCGAAGGCTCTTCCTGGGTGGGAAGCAGGAGTGCGATTTCATACTTGATCGGCGGTGAGAATGGCTTGAGCACTAAATTCCCGGTGAATGGCAGGCTGACGACCGGGTCGATGATCCCGACGCCCATGCCGGCACACACCAGTTCGCAGGCGGTGGAGAAGAATTCTGTCTCGGCCACCACGTTCCAGGATGCCCCGTACGCCGAAAAGGCCATGGCCAACTGCTGGTAGATCGGATCACCCTTGAACAGTGAAACGAACGGCACGCCATCCAGGTCCGCCGGCGTGATCACGTCCAGTGCTGCCAGGGGGTGGCCGAGCGGCACCATGCACTGGCATTCGTACGAAATCACCTCCATGTTCGAGGTCGGGTAGTCGAGGGGCAGTTCGGCGATAGCCAGGTCAAATTGCTGCGTCGACATCAGTTCGCGAACTGACTGGGAGTTGCGGGTGATGATCTTCAGTTGCAGCCCCGGACGCTCCTTCGCGAACTCGGCCATCAATCGTGGCAGCAGGTTGATCGAGATACTGGCGTACGCGGCGATGGCCAAGTGGCCGCGTTTGCCGGTGCGAATCTCCTTGGCGATGCGATGGGTTTTCTCCACCGCCTCCAGCGCGCGTTCGGCCTCGACAAAAAACAGCCGCGCTTCGGGGGTGGGTTGCAGGCGACCGCCCTTGCGCACGAAAAGCGTCAGGCCGGTTTCATGCTCCAGATTGGCGATGGTGCTGCTGATGGCGGGTTGAGAGATGCCCAAAAGCTCGGCAGCACGGGTCATGGTGCCGTGGATCATCAAGGTTCTGAAGCACTCAAGTTGCCGGATTCGCATGGGCCACCCTATAGATTTCACTTATACAGAGGCGACTTTATATTATTGGTTTGCGGTTTTCCTCTGTGTTTTCCTTGACGTCAGGTACCCGGCCTTCAGGCCATTAGCCGTGCACGAGGAGAACCACACACCATGACTGCAATCACGACGATTTACCCCGGCGAACGGGTCCGCTTGCCTGCCCGGCGTGGGGTAGCGATCCGCTTGAAACGGGGGCAGATCATCAAGCTCATCAACACCCATGGCCAGCAAGTCGTAGACACGTGGGCATTCAACCCGGACGACCTCTGCGAGGCCATGTCGATGGAACACAGCCGTCCCTTCTGGTTGAAGCTCAACCCCCGGCAAGGTGACAGCCTCGTCACCAACAAACGCCGGAAAATCCTGACGCTCATCGAGGACACCTCACCGGGCATCCACGACACGCTGGTCGCCGCTTGCGACCCGACGCGCTATGAGCAGTTGGGGGTGATCGGGCATCATGACAGCTGCAACGAAAATCTCTTTCTGGCCCTGGGTGCCCTCGGCCTGGTGGCACCGGAAACGCCGAGCCCGTTGAACCTGTTTATGAATGTGCCGGTGCATCAGGACGGGCGTATCGAGTTTGCGGCACCGGTCAGTGAGCCTGGGCAATACGTAGCGCTGCAGGCGGAAATGGATGCGATCGTGGTTTTTTCTGCCTGCCCGCAGGACATTACCGCCGTCAATGGAATGCGGCCTCAGGACGTTCACTACAGCGTCACCTGACGCCACACAACGCCTGCCGGTGGACGCTGTCTGCCGGCAGGACATTGAATTCGTCGCCCAACAAAGACAGGTGTCCGGAGTAAGCCATGCGCAAAATACCCCCATTGAATTCCGTGCGCGCGTTTGAGGCGGTCGCACGTCACCAGAGTTTTTCCGCGGCAGCCAACGAACTCTCCGTGACGGTCGCTGCGGTCAGCCATCAAGTCCGCCAACTGGAAGACGGGCTGGGGCAAAAGCTCCTGGAGCGAGGCCGGACGGTGACGCTTACCCCGGCGGGCAAAACCATTTATCCGCTGTTACGCGACGGCTTCGACCAGATTGCCCAGGCGTTTGCCCTGATCGATGCACCCAAGGAGGGGGATGCCATTCAGGTCTCCACCACGCGTGCATTTGCCGAGCGGTGGCTGATGCCTCGTCTGGCACGTTTCAACGACATTTATCCAACGATCAGGGTACACATCCATGCCTCGGAGAAGGTCGTGGACCTGCGTTCCGAAACGGTCGATCTGGCGATTCGGTACGGCCCGACCGATGCAGGCAGGCAAGGCCCCGTTCTGTTCGACGATGAGTACATCGCCGTCGCGGACCAAAGCATTTGCCCTGTCGACCGACATCCCACGATCAACGACTTTCACAACCGTTCGCTGCTGGCGTTCAAGTGGAAGAATCAGGCGCTGCAGGCTCCTTCCTGGTCCGCGTGGCTGGCCCGGGTCGAGCACGATACTACCCGGGATTTCCGCATTTCCTGGTACAGCGAAGAAACACTCGCCCTGCATGCGGTAGAGCGGGGGTTGGGGCCGTTGCTGTGCAGCACGGTATTGATTGACGATGAGCTGCGTTCGGGGCGTATGCGTCGAGTAACGGGACCGGCGTTGCCAGGTTTCACCTACCACCTGATCGAAGACCCAAGGACCGATTCGCGTCGCAGCGTGTCATTGTTTCGCGACTGGCTGTTGAGCGAGGCGAAAGCGTTCAGGGACAACGCCCTGAACGAGGTGTCAACCGGTCGGCTCGCGCTTACGTCCTGATGCCAAGGGCCGTCTCGATCGCCAGGCAGGCACCGAGCAGTTGATCGTCGCTGGCGGCGGCCAATGCGGCCTCGATCAACGTATCAGGTGTGGTGAGGCCTTGTTTCAATCGCTCGGCGGTTTCCGGCAGCGTGATCATGGTTGCTCCGATTGGGTGGGCGAAGGTGACGGGCAATCAGGCGGGCGACAGTTCGCGTTGACGTTCTTCAACCATTTGCTTCACCAGCACGGGAACGGCATCGAACGCATCGGCGATGGAGGCTTCATGGCGTGCGTCACCAAACTCCTGGTAGTCGATGGAGAGGACGTGGGTTTCATTCACCCCCAGATAGTGCGCGCAGGTCTGGATATGAGTGTCGAGGTGGTTCATCTTTTCGCGCACGCCGCCCGGACCAAATCCGAACTCGCCCCGGGAAGACAAAATCACCAGCTTCTTGCCGCTCATGATGGGTTCCAGCGGGTAATCGCCGCGGGCCAGATCAAAGGTGAAGGTCTTGCCGATACGAATCACTTTATCGAACCACGACTTGAGGGCGGCGGGCATACCGTAGTTGTACATCGGGGTGCCCATGACAATGACGTCGGCTCGGTCGATTTCGTCGATCAACGTGTCCGAGAGCCGGATCTCCTCGCGTTTTTCCGGCGTCAGGTGCGCCTCGGGGGTAAAGACTGCGGCAATCCAGTCCTCCGTCACGAAAGGCGGAGGGTTGTGGCCGACGTCACGGGTAATGACGTGCGTCTGGTCATCGTGCTCGATCCAGGTGTCGACGAATGCCTTCGACAGTTTGCGACTCAGGGAGCGATCAGTTCGGGCGCTGGCATCGATGTGAAGAAGAGTGGTCATGGAGGGTTTCCTGTTAAGCCAGAGGCGGAATGACCTCGGCGACGGAAACAAGTGGGCCACGACTGTCGATGATCCAGCTATTGATATTTATTTGAAGCGCGTCAAATAAAACTCAACCAACGAGTTTTATTGTTTAACGGGATTAGAACACTAGCGTGTTTGAGGTTTTGGCGGATGTTTACAGGCGTCAATAACCTGCGCAATTGATGTTTTCTCAAGGGCACAATTTTTCTAAAGTCGCGTTTAGTTATTATCAATTACATAAAAGTATGCACCTCGCTTTAATGGCTCCGGGCGATTCAAGTGGTCGCCGTTCAGCGAGGAAAATAATAATGTCTACCCGTCGTGAATCTGAAAAAAGCGTAATCAGCGAGGCCAACTATGATGCGTTGGGCATTGAACCAGTGCCCGATAGTCATCGTACTTCCAGTCCGTTGGACCAGTTCTGGATTTGGGCCGGAGCGAACGTAGCGCCCATCAACTGGGTGCTGGGTGCCATCGGTATTCAGTTGGGCTTGAGCCTGATTGAAACCCTGCTGGTGATCGTGGTCGGCAATCTGCTGGGCGCCGCATTGTTTGGCGGTATCTGCATCATGGGCCACCGCACGGGGGTGCCGCAAATGGTGCTCTCGCGGTTGGCGTTCGGTCGGCGCGGCGCCTACTTGCCCACCATCATGCAAGTGTTGATGCCCATGGGCTGGGTGGCCACCAACACCTGGATCGTCCTTGATCTGGCGGTGGCCGCCCTGGAAAAGATCGGGATCAGCGGAGGCATGGAACTCAAGTACGGCATCGCGTTGATCGTGATGCTGATCCAGGTCGGCATTGCGGCCTGGGGCTTCAACGCCATCAAGTGCTTCGAGCGCTACACCATGCCGGTGATCCTGCTGATCATGGTGGTGATGACCGTGCTGGCGTTCACCCACGTGGACGTCCAATGGCAAGCCTCGACCACCGAGGGCATCGGCAAACTCTCGGCCATGAGCAGCCTCATGACTGCGATAGGCATCGGCTGGGGCATTTCGTGGCTGGTCTACGCCTCGGATTACACCCGTTTCACCCAAAGCAAACTGTCCGACGGCCAGGTGTTCCGCTCGACCTTCCTTGGCATGTTCCTGCCCACCGTATGGCTGGCGTTTCTGGGGGCGGCCATCGCGTCAGCAGGTGCCGGCTCGGACCCTGCGCAACTGATCATTGCCGTGTTTGGCACGATGGCGTTGCCCGTCCTTCTGGTGCTGCTACATGGCCCGGTCGCCACCAACATCGTGGTTATTTACTCGGCGGCACTGGCCACGCTGTCGCTGGACATCCGCGTTCCACGCTGGGTGGTCTCGACGGTGTCCGGGGTCGTCGCACTGTTCATGCTCTACCTGTTTCTGCAATCCGGTGAGTTTGTCCATGCCTTCGAAAACCTGATGGTGTTTTTCGTGGTGTGGATCAGTCCGTGGGCCGGTATCACCCTGGTGGATTTCTTTTTGCTGCGTCGCGGGCAAGTCGATCTGAAATCGCTTTATTGCCATCACTCTGAAAGTGCATGCCGTGATGTCAACTGGCGAGGTGTGTTTGCGCTTGCAATCGGTGTATTGGCGGCGTGGTTATTTCAAGTCGGAACCATTAAGGCGTTGCAAGGGCCGATGGCAATGGCATTGGGCGGAATTGATTTGTCATGGTTAGCGGGATTTGTCGTGGGGGGTGGCGCTTATTACGTGTTGCACCGTTCACGGCGAGCGGAAGTTATCCAGTCATCGCTCCTTGTTAAGTAAGCGTTCATCAACTCCGGATAACTTTTCATTGCTAAAAGAGGTAAGTGTAAATGTCTCATCTTGAACAACTCAATGTTCTGACCGCGTTGAATGCTGGCGCTGAAGTCGATGCGTTTCTGGGTAACGTCGTCGAGATTGCGATCGTGACGCGGGATCACCAGCGGACCATGGATGGCTTGCTGAAGCTGGGTATCGGTCCTTGGCGCGTCTACACCTTCAGCCCGGAAAACACCCTAAACCAGACCTATCGTGGCGAGCCCGCCGAGTTTGTCCTGAAAGTCTGCTTCGCCCAGTCGGGAAACATGGTCTGGGAGTTGATGGAACCGGTCTCCGGACCGACGATTTTCGCGGACTTCCTCGACGCGCATGGCGAAGGCATCCAGCACGTCGCTTATGACTGCAACAACATCCCGTTCGAAGAGCGCATCACCGAGCTGGAACGTCGGGGCTTCAAGTGCGTGCAGTCGGGTTCCTGGATGGGCGTGAATCATTTCGCCTTCTTCGGCACCGAGGCGGATACCACCACCGTGTTTGAAACCTATGCATTCCCCGCGGATTGGGATTACCCGGAACCGGAGCAGTGGTATCCGCCACGGGCATAACGCAACGGCGGCAATACCTCAGCGTTTGGGCAAGCCCGGCGCTGAGGCTTTCAATACACAGAACGACGCCTGGAGTACGGCATCATGAACACCGTTCGCATGGATAACATCAGTTGGGTCGACTACGAGCGCCGCGTGAAGTCGGGCGCGGTGGTTTTTCTGCCGATTGGCGCGACTGAGCAACACGGCCCGCACTTGCCCCTGGGAACCGACGCCTTGCTGGCCAGTGCAATCAGTGAAGACGTGGCCAGGGAAATCGACGGGATCGTCGCGCCAGCGCTGTCCTATGGGTACAAATCCCAGCCGAAGTGTGGAGGAGGGCAGCACTTTTGCGGCACAACCAGTGTGGATGGGGCGACCCTGATCGCGATGGTCCGGGACGCCGTCCGCGAGTTTCATCGCCATGGCGTGAAGCGCCTGGTGCTGGTGATCGGTCACTACGAAAATCAGTGGTTCGTCACCGAAGGCATCGAGTTGGCGATGCGTGATATTGGCGCGCAGGCCGGTTTGGAGGTCATGCGTCTGGAGCACTGGGAGTTCGTTCAATCAGCGACGCTCGACAAGATCTTTCCGGACGGTTTTCCGGGGATTGCACTGGAACACGCTGCGGTCATCGAAACGTCGATGATGCTGCACTATCACCCGCAGATGGTTGCTCTGGAGCAGATTCCGGATCACGGGCCCGCTGAGTTTCCGGTCTACGATATGTATCCGACCCGGACCGAATGGGTGCCGGAGAGTGGCGTGCTGTCCTCTGCACGTGGCTCCAGCGCCGAGAAGGGGAAATTGCTGGTGAATGATGTGATCAGCGGGATCGTCCAGGCCGTGCGGTTCGAGTTCAGGCTCGATCACACCGTGAGGTAATCCACGGTCGATTCAGGTTTCGAAGCAGGACACCAGGAAACTCATCACCGCCTGCACGGCCGGGGTATGGCGGATGTCGCTGTGGACCACCAGCCACACGTCCCGCGCCAGGTCTGCGCCAACCGACGGCATCGTTTGCAGGCCGTAACGGTCACCCAGAAAATAGGGCAGGGCGGCGACACCGGCGCCTGCCTGCGCGACGGTGGCCTGGATATTCAGATCATTGCTGCGCAGCAGGATCGGTCGATCACCCGCTTGTTTCTTCAGCCACGCCTGTTGCGGGGATTGCTCCATGGTTTCGTCGTAGGCGATGAACACCCGATCTTCCGGCGCGGTGTTGGCCAGATAGTCCGCCGAGCCGTACAGGTGGAACGGCACAGTGGCGACCTTGCGTGTCACCAGATCCGGTTCCTTGGGGCGACTGAGGCGCACGGCAATGTCGGCTTCCCGTCGCGACAACGAGGCACTGCCCAGGCTGCCGATCAGGTGCAAGGACAACTGCGGATAGTGCGCGCGCAATTCATTGATCCGCGGCGCGATCAACGCGCAGGCCAGCGCTGGCGGGGCGCTGACGGTGACGTCGCCGGCGTAGCTGTCCTGCCCGGCGAGCGCGGTGCGTTGCACGGCGAAGGACTCGCTTTCCATGCGTCGGCCCAACTGCGCAATGCGTTCTCCGTCCTCGGTGAGGAGGTAGGCGCGAGGGCGCCGGTCCACCAACTTGAGGTTCAGCGAGCTCTCCAGCGCGCTGATGCGTCGCGCCACGGTGGCATGGTCGACCTTGAGTTTGCGTGCCGCCGCCGATAACGACTGTTCGTGGGCGAAGACGATGAAGTAGCGCAGATCCTCCCAATCGAACATGGGCGTTTTCTCACATGAAGGGTGAATAAATGGGGAATTTTGCCCCAACGGCAAGCCTGCAAGAATCCTGCAAAACCTGACAAGCAGGTTTCAAGCATTCAGCGGTTTGCCGAGTGTTCATCGCACGACTTGACGAGGAAACAGCCATGTCAAAATCAACGCCTCTCGCCTATGCCGGGATTGTCGGTGCCACGTTTTTCTGGGGCACCAACTTCAACGCCGGTGCCTACATCATCAAGAGCATGGCACCGATCAGCGCGTCCATTGAGCGCTTTTCAATGTCTACCCTATTGCTGCTGTTGGTTTTCGGCCTGGCCGGCAAGTTGCGCCTTGCCACGCTGAAGAACAATCTGCCGGCGTTTATCGGCCTGGGCCTGCTGGGTTTTACCGCCTTCAACCTCGCGACCTTCTTCGGTCTGCAAACCACTACGCCCATCAACGGCGCATTGATCCTGGCAACCACGCCGCTGTGGACGATGATCTTTGCAGTGCTGCTGGAAGGCGAACGGATTGATCGCGGCCGAGCCATCGGTCTGATCCTCGGTTTGTTGGGCGTTGGCCTGGTGATTACCCGTGGCGATATCCACGTGTTGCTCGGGCTGAAAGTGGCCACCGGCGACGCGATGATTCTCGCCGGCAGCATGGCCTGGGCGGCGAACATGGTCGGCACCCGGCGTTTCGTCAAAGACGTCACACCGCTGGAAACCACCAGCTTCTCGATGTTGTTCGGGGTGATTGGCCTGATCGTGCTGGGCTTCATCTTTGAAGACCCGATCGCCAATATCCATAGCGCCTCACTGTCCGTTCATGGCGCCGTCATCTACCTGGCCGTGTTAGGTTCGTTGATCGCGTACTTGCTGTGGTTCAAGGGCATCCATGCCATTGGCGCTGCGCGGACCTCGATCTTCTTCAACCTGGCCCCCGTGTTCACCATGCTGGTGTCCTCGATACTGGGCGTGGTGCCCAATATCTGGCAATTGCTTGGCGCGGCGGGCGTGATTCTTGGCGTGGTGTTCGCCTCGGGGCTGGTGTTCCGCCCGACTGAACCCGCCGTGGTGAAAGACCGCAAGGACTTGAAAGAGACAGCCGCCTGATCGCTCAGGTTGGATTAAAACTCAGTGCGGACTCCTGCAATCGATATCGGCTATCCATCACGATTTCAGGTGGTCGCGCACTGTGAGGTGGGGTTATCAGGTGCAGGAGGAGGATGAAAAAAACCGTCGGATTCATGGTGCGTTGGAACGCCTGGGGCCGACGATCAAAGACCGATCATGTCCCGGTGGACTTCCAGGGAATTACGCTCCACCCAGTTGTGCGCCAGTCGACCGTCCGGACGCACTTCCCAAACCGCCGTACCGAGCATTTCAAATGGACTGTTGCACGAGCGTCCGCCGATAAACCCGTTGTTTTTTCCGGCCAGTTTCCAGCGCGAGGCGACGCGAGTGCCTTCGGCATTCTGGAACGTCTCGATACTGCCGAATTCGAAGTCGTCGATTTTCGACAGGAACACGCCTATCCATTCAATGAAGGCCTCCCGGCCGACAATCTCAACGCCACCCGACGTAATAACGAAGTCTTCGGCGACGAAGCGCGCGGCGGCTTGCGGGTCTTTTGCCTGCCAAACCTCACGCCAAAAGCTTTCAACTATTTCTACCGCTTTATTGCCTGTCATGTGGAAATCCTCGTAGTGATGGCTTGATCATCGGAGTTTGCGATCCAGAGCTCAAACGCATAAATTTAATGGCATCCAGTAGAAAGGCGAATTCATCATGCAAGCCACTGACCTGGAAATCGACCTGCTGCGGGCGTTTATCGCGGTCGCGGAAACCGGCAGTTTCACCGCGGCGGCCGAGGTGATTGCGCGCTCGCAATCGGCGGTGAGCCAGAAAATCATTCGCCTGGAAGACATTCTCGGTTTACGGGTTTTCGAGCGCACCAGCCGGGCCCTGACGCTGACCGCCGACGGCGAGCGGCTGCTGGTGGGCGCACGCAAGTTGATGGTGCATTTCGACACCTTCATCCGCGAGATCAAGCAACCGGCCACCCTCAGTCTTTTGCGCTTGGGGGTTTCGGAAAACCTGGTGCCGACTCAGTTGCCCAAGCTGTTGTCGCGCTTTAGCAAGCTGTACCCTGACATCCAGCTGGAACTCACTACAGGCTTGAGCAACGATCTGCTGGACGACCACGAAGCCGGGCTACTGGACGTGGTCATTGCCAAGCGCAAGATCAGTCCTAACGCGCAACGGGGGCGAATCATCTGGCGCGAGCCTCTGGTGTGGATCGCCGCGAAGGACTATGAAATCGACACGGCGAGGCCCGTCCGCCTGGTGATGATGCGCCCCCCCTGCGCGTACCGGGCAATCATGATCGAAGCCATGGCGTCGGTTCGGCGCGAGTGGATGTGCGCGTGCCTGGCCAGCAACTTGATGGGCGTGCAGGCGGCAGTCGCCGCAGGGTTGGGGATTACCGCCCTGGGCGCATCGTTCCTGCAGGAAGGTATGCGTATTGTCGAACCGTCGGAAAAATTGCCGACCTTACCGTCCACCGAAGTGGCCGTGATTGGCGACGAAGCTCGCACTCAGCACCTGGTCCAGCCCTTGGTGTCATTGCTCACCGAGGGCTTGATGTCGGGCAACAGCCTGACTTGAACGGTTTTGCCAACAATCCGTGAATGCCGGACTAACCTCATTGATCACACCAACGAGGGAGACCGGACGATGACGATGCCGCTGTTGAACGCTAAGACCTCCACCCAACGCCGCTTAGTCGGCTCGTCCGTGCTTGCGCTCGCACTGATGCCGTTCGGCGTCCTCGGTGCTGCCGAGGTGCAAACCGGCAACGCCACGGCGGCGACCCCAGCAGCGGCGACACAGGCCTCGTTCGGCCCGCTGAAGCATGTCGACGCCGGTTTACTCAATGTGTCTTACGCCGAGGTTGGTCCTGCCGATGGGCCTGTGGTCATTCTTCTGCACGGTTGGCCCTACGATATTCACAGCTACATCGATGTGGCGCCCTTGCTGGCGGCGAAGGGTTATCGAGTGCTGATCCCCTATGCGCGGGGCTACGGCGACACGCATTTCCTCTCCGCCAAGACGCTGCGCAACGGCCAACCTTCCGCGCTGGCCAGCGATGTCGTCGCTTTCATGGACGCACTCAAGATCAAGCAGGCAGTTCTCGGCGGTTACGATTGGGGCGCGCGCTCGGCGGGCATCGTCGCGGCGCTCTGGCCGGAGAGGGTGAAGGCGCTGGTCTCCGTCAGCGGATACTTGATCAGCAACCAGGAAGCGGGCAAGAATCCGTTGCCGCCCAAGGCCGAATTGCAGTGGTGGTATCAGTATTATTTCGCCACCGAACGCGGTCGTGCCGGCTACGAAAAATACCGGCATGACTTCGCCAAATTGATTTGGCAAACGGCGTCGCCGAAATGGGCGTTGGACGACGCCACCTTCGACCGCAGTGCCGCCGCGCTGGACAACCCCGACCACGTCGCCATCACCGTCTTCAACTACCGCTGGCGGTTGGCGCTGATTCCGGGCGAACCCCAATACGAAGCGCTAGAGCAGCGGTTGGCCAAAGCGCCGTCCATCAGCGTGCCGACCATCACCCTTGAAGGCGACGCCAACGGCGCACCGCACCCGGCTCCCGAAGACTATGCCAAGCGCTTCACCGGCAAATATGAATTCCGACTGATCAGCGGCGGCATCGGCCACAACCTGCCGCAGGAAGACCCGCAGGCTTTCGCCAAAGCGGTGATTGATGCGGACCATCTGTGACAGTTGAACAATCAGCTGACCGGCTCGGCGGTACAACTCATTTGCGCTGAGCCGGGTTTCTGAAAAAGGACCACGTTGCCGTCTTGCCAGAAGCTGTAGGTGCCCTGGTTGTCCTTGCCAGCGTATCGGGTTCCCGCATCACTCGGCACCTGGGTCAGGGTGACCGAGGTGTTCGCCCACTTCAGGTACACGACGCCCGGCTGCGTGGTAAAGAAGGTCGCGGCAACCAGCGCGTTAAACCCGGTGCACCGAAAGGCCAAAGGGCCTTCGGTGAGTCGGTCTGGGTCCTTGGTTCGCACAATGGCCGAGCCTTGGCGCAGCTGGTGCGCGCGCTCGGCATAACTGCGGATCGTGCACGCTTTCGGTTCGCGCTCGGAGGCGCATTGATTGCGGGCCGCGATCCAGAACTGCTGGTCGATCATGACTTTGTCTGGACTGGGAACTGAACGTTCATCCGTGAGCGCGAGGAGATAAAGACGCGTCAGTTCGAGGTCCATCTGCGCCAGTTGCGCGTCGCGACAGATCAGCTTTTCGACGGCAGCACTGGCAGTGGCGCAGTCGAAGCTGGTCTTGAAGAGGGGGGCAGGCTTCGCCGCATGGGCACACGGGCTCATCGCCACGCACACGCTGGCAGCGAGCAGACAGGCGTAACGGGTCGTGACCGATTTCATGTCGGCTTCCGCATGGGGTGTATCGCAGTGTAAGTCAGTGCTCAAAACTTGCCACACCGTCGGGCGCAGAAACGCCTGCCTGGTAGCGGCTGGCGTCCGGTTCTGTAGCAGCATGCAGGTCGTGTTAATAAATGTTAAGTCGAAAAAATACTTCACATAATCCGATCATTGGTAGATGATCTTCCTCGGCCGGTATGACAACCTGAAAACACGTCAAAAACAGGATTGCCTTGATGTTCGATGAGATCCCCACTCATGTGCTGAACCACAGCGCCCCTCAGCGGATTATTCCGCTCGGTGCCGATCCTGCTGACCGCCCCTCTATTTACAACGCGACCACCGTCTAGTCGCTGCTTCCCTCTGGAGTACCCCATGAATAACAAGAATGTCGGTGTTGTCGGTCTGGGCGCGATGGGCCTGGGCATTGCCCGCTCGTTGTTGCGCAGCGGTTTTAACGTGCATGCCTGTGATGTGCGTGCTGCCGTCACCGAACAGTTCGCCGGGGAGGGCGGCGTGGCGTGTCCTTCGCCGTCGCACATGGCCGCTGAGTGTGAAGTGATCATCACCGTGGTGGTCAATGCCGAGCAGACCGAGACCGTCTTGTTTGGTGAGGGCGGTGCCGTGGCTGCACTGCGGCCGGGTAGCCTGGTGATTGGCTGTGCCACCGTGGCCCCGACCTACGCCGTGGATTTGGGCCAGCGTCTGGCCGCGCTGGGCCTGCTGTACCTCGATGCACCGATTTCCGGTGGCGCCGCCAAGGCTGCCGCTGGCGAGATGACCATGATGACCTCGGGCCCGGCCGACGCTTATGCCAAGGCTGAGTCGATCCTCGCGGGCATGGCCGGCAAGGTGTATCGCCTGGGTGATGTGCATGGCCTCGGTTCGAAGGTCAAAATCATCAACCAGTTGTTGGCCGGGGTTCACATTGCCGCGTCCGCCGAAGCCATGGCGCTGGGCCTGCGTGAAGGGGTCGATGCCGATGCGCTGTATGAGGTGATCACCCACAGCGCCGGCAATTCCTGGATGTTCGAAAACCGCGTGCCGCACATTCTCAAGGCTGACTACACGCCGTTGTCCGCCGTGGATATTTTCGTCAAGGACCTGGGCCTGGTGCTGGATACCGCCCGGGCCAGCAAATTCCCGCTGCCGCTGTCCGCCACCGCGCACCAGATGTTCATGCAGGCGTCGAGCGCCGGCTTCGGTCGTGAGGACGACTCGGCGGTGATCAAGATTTTCCCGGGCATCGAATTGCCGACGGCCAAGCCTGAATCCGTTTAAGGAATACCTCTCATGACTATCTCCACCGCACGCCCGTTGCTGGGCTGCATCGCCGACGATTTCACCGGTGCCACGGACCTGGCCAACATGCTGGTGCGCGGCGGTATGCGCACCGTGCAAAGTATCGGCATCCCGAGCGCCGAAGTGGCCGCTGGGCTTGATGCCGATGCCATCGTCGTTGCCCTGAAGTCGCGTACTACGCCGGTCGCCGAAGCGGTCGAAGAGTCCCTCGCCGCGCTGGCCTGGTTGCGCGAACAAGGCTGTGAGCAGATTTTTTTCAAATATTGCTCGACGTTCGACTCCACCGCGGCCGGCAACATCGGCCAGGTCAGCGAAGCGCTACTGAAGGCCTTGGACAGTGAATTCACGCTCGCGTGTCCGGCATTCCCGGAGAACGGCCGGACGATTTTCCGCGGTCACCTGTTTGTGCAGGATCAACTGCTCAGCGAATCGGGCATGCAACATCACCCGCTGACGCCGATGACCGATGCCAATCTGGTGCGCGTGCTGCAATCGCAGACTCAATTGAATGTCGGCCTGTTGCGCTACGACACCATTGCCCTCGGTACCGAGCAGGTACGTGCGCGAATCGCCGAGTTGAAATCGCAAGGTGTCGGCATGGCCATCGCGGATGCCTTGTCGGACAGCGATCTGTACACCCTCGGCACCGCTTGTGCCGATTTGCCGCTGTTGACCGGTGGTTCGGGTCTGGCTTTGGGCCTGCCGGAAAACTTCCGTCGCGCCGGCAAGCTGCGCAACCTCGATGCTTCGAAACTTCCGACAGTGTCCGGTGGGGAAGTGGTATTGGCGGGCAGTGCTTCGATCGCCACCAATGGGCAAGTGGCCGCCTGGCTCGAAGCCGGTCGCCCGGCGTTGCGCATTGATCCGTTGGCCTTGGCGGCAGGTGAACCGGTGGTGGCGCAAGCCTTGACCTTCGCCCGTGATAACCCACACACCGTATTGATCTACGCCACCAGTTCACCGGATGAGGTCAAGTCGGTGCAACAGCAACTGGGTGTCGAGCAGGCCGGCAGTCTGGTGGAAAACGCCTTTGGCGAAATTGCCCAAGGTCTGCGCGACAGCGGCGTGCGCCGCTTCGTCATTGCCGGCGGCGAAACCTCGGGCGCGGTGGTCAAGGCGCTCGGCGTGCACCTGCTGCAGATCGGCGCGCAGATCGATCCGGGTGTGCCCGCGACCGTCAGCAGCACTGACGAGCCTTTGGCGCTGGCACTCAAATCGGGCAATTTCGGTGGTCGGGATTTCTTCAGCAAGGCCCTGAATCAACTCGCCGGAGGTGTGCAATGAGTAACGAAAACGCCCTGCGCGAAGAAATCTGTGAGGCTGGCCGCAGCCTTTATCAGCGCGGCTACACCGTCGGCAGCGCCGGCAATATCAGTGCGCGCCTGGACGACGGTTGGTTGATTACGCCGACTGACGTCTGCCTGGGGCGACTCGATCCGGCGACCATCGCCAAGGTCAATCTGGCCGGCGAATGGGTCTCTGGTGACAAGCCTTCGAAGACTCTTGCGCTGCATCGCCAGGTCTACGACCGCAACCCGAGTGTCGGCGGCGTGGTGCATACCCATTCCACCCACCTGGTGGCGTTGACGCTGGCCGGTGTCTGGCGGCCGGACGACATTTTGCCGCCGCTGACGCCGTATCAGGTCATGAAAGTCGGGCATATCCCGTTGATCACCTACCAGCGACCCGGTTCGCCGAAGGTGGCTGAACAGGTCGCCCAACTGGCCAACAGCGTGCGCGGCGTGATGCTTGAGCGGCTGGGCCCGGTGGTCTGGGAAAGTTCGGTGTCCCGGGCCAGCTACGCCCTGGAAGAACTCGAGGAAACCGCGCGGCTCTGGCTGATGAGCAACCCCAAGCCCGAACCGCTCGATCAGGCGGCGCTGGACGAGTTGCGAGAGACCTTCGGCGCGCACTGGTAACGCGCAGGCGTCACACGATACATCGATCACTCAGGCATTACCCGGGAGACGCGCAACGACTCTCGACGGCCCCGGCTTGCCTGAAAAAACAATAACAACAGGACCTCCCAGCATGATTTTTTACCTCCACGGCGGCATTTTCAGATCCAGTGGCACAACCCCTTCGTTTACCCGGCGTGGAGGGCAGCTGAAATGAGCCCGTTCATCCTGATGATTACCGCCGGGGTGGGCATCGCGCTGTTGTTGTTCCTGGTGCTCAAGTACAAATTCCAACCCTTCGTCGCCTTGATGCTGGTGAGCATTCTGGTGGCGCTGGTCGCCGGCGTGAAACCGGCCGATCTGGTCGCCACCATCGAAGGCGGCATGGGCAAGACCTTGGGCCATATCGCGATCATCATTGCCTTGGGCGCGATGATCGGGCGGATCATCGAGCTCTCCGGCGGCGCCGAGGCGCTGGCGAAGACACTGATCAGCCGCTTTGGTAATCGGCGTACGCCCCTGGCGTTGACGATTGCCGGTTTCATGGTCGGGGTGCCGGTGTTCTTCGAGGTCGGTGTGATCATCCTGATGCCACTGGCTTACAGCGTCGCTCGCAGTGCGCGCAAGCCGCTGCTGGTATTCGCACTGCCAATGTGTGCGGCCTTGCTGACCGTTCACGCCTTTCTGCCGCCGCACCCCGGCGCCGTTGCCGCGGCCAGTCAGTTGGGCGCGGACCTGGGTCGCGTGTTGATGTTCGGTCTGCCGATCACCGCGTTCCTTTGCTATGTCGGCTACCGCGTGGCGGGGCGCATGACTCGTCGGGTGTACCCGATGACCGACGATATTCGTGCCGAGGTTTATGGCCCGCATGTCACCAATGAAGATCTGGCCGCCTGGGCCAATGGCAACGACACGAACACCGCGCAAGCGGCCGTGGCCGTCTCGCACATGGGCCTGGAAGAATCCACCAGCAGCATCGTTTCCAAGCTGCCGCCGGCACCCGCTCCGGGTTTTGGCCTGATTGTCAGCCTGATCCTGCTGCCGATCATTCTGATTCTGCTCGGCACGCTGTCGACCTCGTTGCTGCCTGCCGAATCGGTCCTGCGCGGCATCATGACCGTGCTCGGTGCGCCGTTGGTGGCGTTGCTGATCGACACCTTGCTGTGTGCCTGGTTGCTGGGTTCGCGTCGGGGCTGGAGCCGCACTCAGGTGTCTGATGTGATCGGTTCAGCGTTGCCTGGTGTGGCCATGGTGATCCTGATTGCCGGTGCCGGCGGAGTATTCGGTAAGGTGCTGGTAGACACCGGAATCGGTGCCGTGGTGTCCGATTTGCTGCGCACCACCGGTCTGCCGGTGCTGGCGCTGGGCTTTCTGTTGACCATGCTGTTGCGCGCGGTGCAGGGTTCGACCACGGTGGCGTTGGTGACCACGGCCGGCATCATCAGCCCGCTGATCGTGACCCTCAATCTCACCCCGAACCATATGGCCTTGTTGTGTCTGGCCATGGGCGGTGGCGGGTTGGCCATGTCGCATATCAACGACGCCGGCTACTGGATTTTCACCAAGCTGGCCGGCCTGAACGTGGCCGACGGCTTGCGGACCTGGACGGTATTGACCACGTTGCTCGGTACGTTGGGTTTCTGTATTACCCTGCTGATCTGGCCCTTTGTCTAACGAACTGTAGGCGCATGGCTTGCTGGCGATGGCGTATTTGAGATCGCCTTCGCGAGCAAGCTCTGCTCCTACAAACAAAAAAGCCATCTATAGGAGCTACCATGCCTCGTTTTGCTGCCAACCTCAGCATGCTTTACCCGGAACATGAGTTTCTGGACCGTTTCGCCGCCGCGGCGGCCGATGGGTTCGAAGCGGTGGAATTTCTGTTCCCCTACGACTACAGCGCTGAAGCACTCAAGCAACGCTTGAACGACAACGGCCTGGTGCAGGCCCTGTTTAACGCGCCGCCCGGAGATTGGGCGGCGGGCGAGCGGGGCACCGTATCGTTGCCGGGTCGGGAGGCTGAATTTCGCAGTGGTTTTGATCGCGCCCTGGAATACGCCGGCGTGTTGGGCAACACACGCCTCCATGTCATGGCCGGCCTGTTGCCCTCCGAAAACGATCGGGCGCGGCACCACGGCATCTACCTGGAAAACCTCGCCTACGCCACCGCGCAGGCGGCCAAGGTCGGCATCACGGTATTGCTCGAACCGATCAATACGCGGGACATGCCGGGCTTTTTCCTCAACCGTCAGGATCAGGCCCAGGCCATCTGCAAAGAAGTCGGCGCCAGCAACCTGAAGGTGCAGTTCGACTGCTACCACTGCCAAATCGTCGAGGGCGACCTGGCCACCAAACTGCGTCGGGACTTCGACGGCATCGGCCATATCCAGATCGCGGGCGTACCGGATCGGCATGAGCCGGATTTGGGCGAAGTGAACTATCCCTATCTGTTCGAGCTGATCGACCAGTTGGGGTACGACGGCTGGGTAGGGTGCGAGTATCGGCCGCGCGGCAACACGTCGGCGGGCTTGCAGTGGTTGCGCGACTGGAAAGCACGCTAGGAAACCTGTAGGAGCGAGCTTGCTCCTACAGATCAGGCCAGTAGCCGTCGTTTCAGGCCGAAGCAGTGTCAGACGGCAGCATCAATTCGACACCCTGCTTGCGAATGCCATCGGCCGCGGCAGGGGTCAGCGCGTCGTCGCTGAGGATGATGTCGAACTGCTCCAGCCCGGCGATCCTGTACATGCTGAAGGTGCCGTACTTCGAACTGCTTGCCACCAGCACCACTTGCGAAGCCGATTCCATCGCCGCTTGTTTGACTTCCACCTTCAGCGCCGAAGGCGTGGTGAGACCGCGACGCAAATCCCAGGAACTGGTCGATATGAACGCGATATCGGTGACGACCTGACGCAAGGTGGCCACCGCCAGGCCGCCCACGCACGATTGGTTGGAATGATCCAGCTGCCCGCCGGTATGAATCACCGTGACATGGGGCGCGTCGATCAGTGCCTGGACAATACCGAAGTCGTTTGTCACCACGGTCATGCCGGACAGCGCCTTGATATAGGGGACGATTTCCAGTGTGCTGGTTCCTGCGTCCAGGTAAACCGTCATGTCGGCATGCAAAAGCTTTGCGGCAAGCTTGGCCATGGCCTGCTTCTGCGGCAACTCGACCACCGCCTTGAGCTGATGACTCGGCTCACTGTGCAGCTGGCTGGCGATCCGCACCCCACCCGTTACCGAATAAGCACGACCTTCCTGCTCCAGCAACGCAATGTCGCGGCGGATGGTCATGTGCGAACAGTCGAACATTTCCATCAATTGATGAACGCTCAGCACCTGATGCTTGCGCAATTGTCGCAGCATCAATTCACGGCGCTGCTCAGGAATCATCGGTGCGCCGCTGTCGGCGGCGATGTCCTTGGGACTAGGCATTCGGGCTCCAAATCAAGGAAAGCTGACGGTAAGGGTAACGGTCAAACATAGTAGCGAATCCGTGGCGGGATCAGTAGCAGCGACACACTCTTTGTAGCGGCTGGCGAAGCCTGCGTTCGGCTGCGAAGCAGTCGTGAAATCAGGCAATGCGGTGTGTCAGTCCTGCTAGTGTCCGGAACTCCTGATTGTTCGCTATAGCGAACAATCAATTCAGGTTTTTGCCGTAGTCAGGGCGATGACCGCTGCCTACTCTGGGGGTGAAATTTACCTTCCTTCACCGCAGCGAGACCTGTCATGACCATTGCCAGCGACAACCAAGAAATTGCCCAGTACATCCACGGCGTCCACGTCGCCGGCAGTGGTGTGCGCACCCAACCGATTTACAATCCGGCCACCGGCGCTGTCACTCGCTATGTGCGCCTGGGTAACTCGCAGGACGTAGACGCCGCAGTGGCGTCCGCCGAGGCTGCCTTTCCCGCTTGGTCGAACACGCCGCCGATTCGCCGCGCCCGGGTATTGTTCAAATTCTTGGAGCTGTTGAACCAGCACAAAGACGAACTGGCGCACCTGATCACTGCCGAGCATGGCAAGGTCTTCACCGATGCCCAGGGCGAAGTGGCCCGAGGGATCGACATCGTTGAGTTCTCTTGTGGCATTCCGCAGTTGCTCAAGGGCGACTTCTCCGATCAGGTGTCCACCAACATGGACAACTGGACACTGCGTCAACCCTTGGGTGTCGTCGCCGGCATCACGCCGTTCAACTTCCCGGTGATGGTACCAATGTGGATGTTTCCGGTGGCCATCGCGGCGGGCAACACCTTCATTCTCAAGCCAAGCCCAACCGATCCTAGCGCCAGCTTGTTCATGGCTGATCTGCTGAAGCAGGCCGGTCTGCCGGACGGTGTGTTCAACGTGGTGCAAGGCGACAAAGAAGCAGTTGATGCGCTGCTGGTTCACCCGGATGTGAAAGCGGTGTCCTTCGTCGGCTCCACGCCAATCGCCAACTACATCTACGAGACCGGTGCCCACCACGGCAAACGCGTGCAGGCCCTGGGCGGCGCGAAAAACCACATGGTGGTCATGCCTGACGCGGACATCGATCAGGTGGTCGACGCACTGATCGGCGCTGGCTATGGCTCGGCAGGCGAACGCTGCATGGCGATCTCGGTCGCGGTGTTGGTTGGCGACGTGGCAGACAAAGTCATACCCAAACTGCTGGAACGCACCAAGACCTTGAAGGTGCTCAACGGCACCAACCTGGCGGCTGAAATGGGCCCGATCGTCACCCCGGCCGCTCATGCCCGCATCACGGGCTACATCGAACAAGGCATCAAGGAAGGCGCGCAATTGCTGGTGGATGGCCGTCACTTCAATGCCGCGGACGCTGGCGAAGGTTGCGAGGAAGGTTTCTGGATGGGCGGCACGCTGTTCGACCACGTCACCCCGGACATGCGCATCTATAAAGAAGAAATCTTCGGCCCGGTGCTGGCCTGCGTACGCGTGCCTGATTTCGCCACCGCGGTGCAATTGGTCAACGACCACGAATTTGGCAACGGCGTGGCCTGCTTCACCCGCGATGGCAACGTCGCACGCGAATTCAGCCGTCGCATCCAGGTCGGCATGGTCGGCATCAACGTACCGATTCCGGTGCCTATGGCCTGGCAGGGCTTTGGCGGCTGGAAAAAAAGTCTGTTTGGTGACATGCATGCTTACGGAGAAGAAGGCGTGCGGTTCTACACCAAGCAAAAATCGATCATGCAGCGCTGGCCGGAAAGCATCGGCAAAGGCGCCGAGTTTGCGATGCCGACCGCGAATTAAAACCACTGTCTCAATAAGAGGGAGGCGAGCGTGGGAAATCAGTTGATTTATAAAAGACGATCAGTCTATTAATCGGCGCATGACGAACATGACTGCTATCCCTCGCAAGCGTGGTCGCCCGGCGAAAGCCGTCGGCGACTGGGCTGGTTGCCCGAGTCGTGCCTTCAGCTGACCTGCTGCAAACCGCACTCGAGGCTGCACACACCATCGCCGGCTACAACGCCCCGGCCGTGCGAATGGCCAAAGAAGCAGTCAATCGCGCCCAGGAACTGAGCCTGGCCGAAGGCATGCTGCATGAGCGCAGATTGTTCCAGGCGGCATTTGCAACGGATGGACAAAAGGAAGGCATGCAGGCGTTTCTCGCCAAGCGGGCTCCGGTTTTTCGGCATCGTTGAAGGGGTGGGAAGAGGGTTTTGCGCAGGAGGAGAGCGGGCTGCAAAGCCCGCTACACCGAGAGGAGACCGTGGCGGGTGAACCTTACAGTTCGCCCGTCAGGAACTGCGCGCGTCCGTTGCCGAAGCTCCAGTCGGCATCGTCATTGATCACAATGGAAACCATCACATCGCTGGGCTGGATGTTGCAATGGGCCTGTAGCTCTTGAGTGAGCAGCTCGTAGAATTTGATCTTCGAGGCTTCACTGCGCGGTCTGCTGGTGACGCTGATGATGATCACGTCTTTGGTTCTTGGAATATCCAGACCGGTATCTTCGACGATCATGCGGCTGGGACGGTGTTCGTTGACGATCTGATAGCGATCACGTTCGGGCACTTCAAACGCAACGACCATCGCACGATGCGCCGCATCCAGTAGGGCTTTGAGCTGCGTGTCGTCACGACCTTCTACGACATCGAATTTCATCAGAGGCATGTGGGTAATCTCCAGTGGATAGGTTGCCTGCATCGCAGGTCCTGAGGCCCACACTAAGCCTTTGCTTTGTTCATGACGAGGTGCAAAAATCGAATTCATTGTTTCCATACAAGAACAATCAGATCATGCCTAAAGTAGAAATCGAAAGACTCTGGACCCATGTGCACTGGCTGGCGATCCTTGCAGAGCAGGGCACGTATACCGCGGCAGCGATCAGGCTCGGGGTGAGCAAGTCAGCGGTGAGCCAGCGCATTGTCGAACTGGAAAAGGCCACGGGCCTGAGCCTGGTGCAGCGCACGACTCGTAGCGTGCGACTGACCGATGCGGGCAACGCTCTGGTGCGTGACGTGCGCAGTGCCTATGAGCAAATCTCCCGGAGTTTTTCCGATGTTCGAGACTCTGCAGGCGTCGCTCGGGGCCTGCTACGGCTGACGGCGCCGGTCGCATTTGCCCGTCAGCAACTGGTTCCGGTGCTGGCCGGTTTCTTCAACGACTATCCCGAAGTCCGGGTGCAGCTAGACGTTTCCGATCAGATTTCCGCCATCGCATCGGAGGGTTTTGACCTGGCGGTTCGGCACAGCAATCAGATCCCGGACACCCATGTCGCCTGGAAATTATGCGCGACGCATTCCGTGCTGGTTGCGACTCGCAGCTACCTGGACAAGTTCGGTGAACCCAAACGTCCAGAGGATCTCGCGGAACACAACTGTCTCTATTACCCGCGAGGCAACGACATGCCGGCCTGGGCTTTCGAAGCCCCCGACAGCTGCGAAGTGACGGGGAAACGGCTGACGGTTCCGATCAAAGGCACCTTCGCCACCAACAATAGCGAGGCGTTGCGTGACGCGGCGCTGACTGATTTGGGCATCGCGCTCTTGCCCGATTTCAGCGCCCAAGCCGGACTGAAGAACGGAAGCCTGGTGCCGGTGTTGCCGACGTGGAGATTGGTCGGCGCCTTCCCTGAGCACATTTACCTGGTGCGTCCTTATTCCACCCATGTGCCGAGAGCCGTCAGCGTTTTTGTCGACTACCTGCGAGGGCGGTTCGTGGCTGGTTTTAGCTGATACGCGTAGGTGCCCACTACTGGCACGTCGCTCGCGAGATCAGGCGGGTCTTTCCAGTTTCACGTTGGGTGCGCGATGGCGTCACGCTGTTCGCGCCAAAGTGTTTGGCGAGTCTGAAGGACATGGTGCCGAGTGAGTCGGTGGCGCTAAGCATTGCAGACCTGGGCGAGCCTGACGGTGGTCGGCAAGTTTGCCAACTTGATGGGTTTGACCTCTATTTGAGTATTCAGACGCCGTAACTGGCGGCTATCACAATGAGTGCGAGAAAACAGACCAACTGTACGAAAAAGAAGGCAAATCGAACCGCCACGAACGTATCGGTTTGCACATGGGCTACGTGGACCAGGGACTGGCACACGCGAGCGATCAGCACGACTATGGACACGTAGCTCACTGCAGGGCCGTCGATCCCAAGGGCTGAAATCACGAACACGATGACGCCAAAAACCGGCAGATTTTCCACACAGTTTGCGTGTGCCCTTGTCCCGCGCCGATACCAATCCTCGCCTTCGAGCTGATCGCTTTGGAAGGAGGCAATCGGAACATTCGAGAACAGGATTCTGATCCAGCGATACACCCCGACGGTGGCCATCAACAGCAGCAAAGTCCAGGTTGCAAATCCAAGCAACATCCACATCGGAATCGTCATGGCTGCCATCCTCAATCAAGCATGTTCAGCACGTTTTCCCACCGTAGTGCGACTGACGCGCGGTCGGTCGCCCCTACCGATCAATTGCTCATGATGGGTACCAATGCGGTCTGAATCCTGGACATCTGTGCTGGCGTTGTCATGCGCGTCAGCAGCCGGCCAAAGTGTGGATGCTGCACGCCCGAGATAATGTATTGCCAGCGGTAGGCGCTCAGCACGCAGGCCTTGATTTGCGCCGTCTCATCGACACTGAACGATCGTGAAGCATTGCGTATGAAGTAGTCCGCATCGGATGCTGATTGTGCCTGCAGGATGGCGTCGAGGGCCGCCACCAGCGCAATTAGATCGTTGACTCCCTCGTCGCGCTCGGCTGGCGAAAGTTTTGCGTGCTCCGCGTTCCACTACAGTTCATCGAGCACGACATGCCGGCTTTCATCCTTCCAGTGAAATTTGAAGACATCCTTGAACAGTGGGCACAGCTCCTCGCGCGGGGCGATGCTTTGCACGTAGTGCGTCTGAACAAACAGCTCGATATGACAGGTCAGCGCCAGTACCGACCAGGTGCTGGACGCCAGCACTGCGCGAGCCACTTCGTTGGGATCGGCTACTTGTCGATATCCGGCGGGCAATTGAGTACCCATCATCGTTTCGATGCGCCGGAACAGCTCCTGATGCTTGATCTCGTCGTTGGAAAATCGCACCAGCGCTTCGAGTGCGAACTGATCGTCAAACACATGGGCCCGACCTTGATCGAGCATTTTGGCACTGATAAAACGCTCGACCAGGCCAAAGAGATACGCATAGGTTCGGCCCTGAATCTGGCTAAGCAGGCGTGCCTCGTCCGCGGCGAGAAAGGTCAGGCGGTCGATCCGCGACAGTCCGTCGGGCAAGAATTTTCGCGAGAAGTCGAAGCGACGGTCCTGTAGCAAATCGCGATCGATCTGCCATTCCGCTTTCTTCGATGATCTGACGATTTGCGCATAACGGGCGATGTTGCCCGAATCCGGGCTGGGGAGGGTCGCGGCGGTGTTCATAGTGATCTCCGGCTTCCGTGGTCGAGTGGGAATGGGCCAATGGCGGCTGACGCGGGAGTCAATGACCCTCGGTGAAGCGTTCGATCACTGAGTCCACGTTGGTGCTAATCTAGGCCTCGCCGTTCAGGCGTTGAATGATCCGTGCGCCTGATTACATGCTCCGGACTCCGGAAAGGAGGGCTGGCCATTGTTAGATGCGCTTTCTGATGTTTTGCGTGTGATTCGGCTGTCTGGAGGAGTCTTCCTCGAGGCGGAATTCACCGCGCCCTGGTGCGTCAGCGGAAGAATCTCTGCAGACGATTGCAAACCGTTCCTGGCGGCACCCAGGCATATCATTGCGTCGCATTTTGTCGCGGCGGGGCACATGCAATTGCGCATCGACGAGGGTGCCACCCTCGACGTACGGGCAGGCGAGCTCATCCTGCTGCCTCGCAATGACGTTCATACGTTTGGCAGCGATCTACGTGTTGCGCCCATGTTGGCGCGCGAAGTCATTCAGCCGCCGGAAGTCGGCGGCATTTCACGAATCAAGTACGGCGGGGGCGGCGAATCCACGCAGTTATTGTGCGGATTCCTCGGCTCTGAAACACCGTTCAGTCCGTTGCTTTCGTCGCTGCCCTCCTTATTGAAGTTAGATGTGCGCGCGACGGCCTCGGGAGCCTGGATTGAAAGCTCATTCCGTTTCGCTGTCAGTGAGATCGCGGCGGGGCGCGTCGGCTCGACAACGGTCATCGCCAAGCTGTCCGAATTGCTGTTCGTCGAAGCCGTCAGCCAGTATGTCGCGAACCTCCCCACTGAGCAGCGCGGGTGGCTGGCGGGTTTGCGAGATCCGCCTATCGGGCGGGCACTGGCGCTGCTCCATGCGCGTCCAACCGAGGGCTGGACGGCAGAAGCGCTGGCGCTCGAAGTGGGCATGTCGCGCTCAGTGTTTGCGGAGCGATTCACGACAGTTGTTGGACAGCCACCGATGCAATACCTGACGCTCTGGCGTATGCATGTGGCGGCTCAACACCTGCGCGAAGGTCGCGGTAATGTGGCGCAAATCGGCTTTGCAGTTGGCTATGAATCCGAAGCTGCATTCAGTCGCGCCTTCAAGCGCCAGTTCGGCACATCGCCCGGCACCTGGCGCAGACAATCGGGCCCAGCGTCAGTCCCGGTCAGTGACCAATGAGCGAAGCACCCCCCGTTGAACGCCCTTGATCAGTGCCTCCGTCCTCGACTCATTGCCGAGTGGTCCCAGCACCGTTTCATTGGAGCATGGCTCGCACGGCCGCCACCGTGATATTTGCACGGGTGAATGTCGAGATCAGACGCGAAGGTGGCGCGCTCAGGCTACTTTCGTTACGGGTGAGACGCGTAAGGTGGCGCGTCATTCCCTGACAGTGAGCCGTTGTGAAGCCTGATGGGGAATGCTCAGAAGCGCTGAGGTTCGCCGCTTTCGATAAGAGGCAACAGGAAGGAATGATGATCGCCTGACCCTCAGTCAGCAGCTCTAACGTCGATCACCAGAGAACAAAAAAAAACAATGGATAGCCTGAACTCCAAAGATTCGAACGGTCAGTTGGCGCAGGGTTTCAAGCCGCGTCACGTCACAATGCTTTCTATCGCGGGGATTATTGGCGCGGGTTTATTTGTTGGCTCCGGTCATGCCATCGCTGCTGCCGGCCCAGCGGTATTGTTGGCTTATTTATGCTCCGGCCTGTTGGTCGTATTGGTCATGCGCATGCTGGGCGAAATGGCCGTGGCCAACCCGGACACCGGTTCCTTTTCTACCTATGCCGACCAGGCGATCGGGCGTTGGGCCGGCTTCACCATCGGCTGGCTTTACTGGTGGTTCTGGGTGTTGGTCATACCGATCGAAGCGCTCGCCGCCGGGCATGTCTTGAATCAATGGTTTCCCCAGATCGACACCTGGCTGTTTGCCTTGTCTTCCATTGTCCTGTTGGTCGTGACCAACCTGTTCAGCGTGTCCAAATATGGCGAGTTCGAATTCTGGTTTGCGATGGCCAAGGTCGTGGCGATCATCGGCTTTATCGGCCTTGGTTTTGCGGTGCTGATGGGTTGGATTCCCGAGCGGGAAGCCAGCGGGTTGAGTCGACTCATGGAGGAGCATGGCGGGTTTGCGCCCAACGGCTTGTCAGCGGTCGTAGGCGCGTTCATCACCATCATGTTCAGCTTCATCGGGACAGAAGCGGTGACCATCGCAGCCGCCGAATCCAGCAACCCCGCGCAGAACATCGCCAAAGCCACACGTTCGGTGATCTGGCGCATCGGCGTGTTCTACTTGCTGTCCATTTTCGTGGTCATTTCCGTGGTGCCCTGGAACGACCCGATGCTGGCGTCGGTAGGCTCTTATCAGCGGGCACTTGAGCTGATGAACATTCCCCATGCCAAGTTGCTGGTGGATATGGTGGTGTTGATTGCCGTGGCCAGCTGCATGAACTCGTCGATCTATATTTCCTCGCGCATGTTGTTTTCCTTGGGCAAGCGCGGTGATGCTCCGAAGCCGTTGAGGGTAACGTCGTCGGCGGGCGTGCCGAGGGCGGCGGTGATTGCCAGCACCGTACTGGGTGCCGGTGTGACCTTGTTCAGCTACTTCATGCCCGCTGGTTTATTCCAGTTTCTGCTCGCCAGTTCCGGTGCCATTGCGTTGCTGGTGTACCTGGTGATCGCCGTGTCGCAATTGCGCATGCGCAAGATTCTGCGTCGGCAGAACGTCACGCTGACCTTCAAGATGTGGTTGTTTCCCTGGCTCACCTGGTTGGTCATCGCCTTCATCTGCGCAGCGTTGGCGGTGATGATGGTGACGCCAGAGCACCGTCTGGAAGTGTCTTCAACCATCGGCCTGGCGTTGGTGATTTCTTTCATCGGCCTTGTGACCACGCGTCACCATGGGCGACCGCAGAGGGCGGTGTCGGCGCAACGTGCGTAGTCGTCATATTCCGCGCAAAAACCTGCTTGCGCTCTGATCAGTGCGCGAGCAGCGGCGGGGCGGTTAACACCGCCTGCGCCACGGGTCCTTACCGTTCGCTGCGAGAGTAACTTCGATGGCATACGACACCTCCAAGCCCGCACACCCCCAAACCATTGGCTTTTTGCTGCTGGATCAATTCACGTTGATCTCGCTGGCGTCTGCGGTTGAGCCTCTACGAATGGCCAATCAGTTGACCGGTCAAGAACTGTATCGCTGGCACACCTTCAGCTTGGGAGGCGAGCGGGTATGGGCAAGCGACGGCATGCCGATCACGCCGGATTCGTCGACGCATAACACAGCGATGCTTGATACGGTGATCGTCTGCGGTGGCATTGGCATTCAAGGCGCGGTGACTCGGGAGCACGTGACCTGGTTGCGATCCCAGGCGCGGCGCACGAAACGCATCGGGGGTGTGTGCACTGGTAGCTGGGCCTTGGCCCAGGCGGGGTTGCTGGATGGTTTCGACTGCAGCGTGCACTGGGAATTTCTGGCTGCCATGCAGGAAGCTTTTCCGCGCGTGAACCTCAGTTCCAGTCTATTCACCCTCGACCGTGACCGCTTCACCTGCTCTGGTGGAACCGCCCCCATGGACATGATGCTGCATCTGATCAGTCGCGATCATGGTCATGAACTGGCAGCGGCCATCTCCGAAATGTTTGTCTACGAGCGCATCCGTAACGAGCAGGATCACCAGCGAGTCCCCCTCAAGCACATGCTCGGCACCCATCAACCGAAGTTGCAGGAAATCGTCGCACTGATGGAGGCCAATCTGGAAGAACCGATCGAATTGGACGAACTGGCAAATTATGTCGGCTTGTCCCGTCGACAACTCGAGCGGTTGTTTCAGAAGTACTTACAGTCCTCGCCTTCGAGGTATTACCTCAAACTGCGCCTTATCCGCGCGCGTCAGTTGCTCAAGCAAACACCGATCTCCATCGTAGAGTTGTCTGTGGTGTGTGGTTTTGTGTCGACACCGCATTTTTCAAAGTGCTATCGCGAGTGTTTTGGCATTCCTCCCAGCGACGAGCGCTTGGTGACGCAAACGCTGCGGCAAGTGACAGTAAGGCAAACGACGCAGGCATTGCCATCGACACGGCCGATGAGCTTGCTGGATCAGGCACGTGATGAATCGACATTCGCAAGTGTCAAAATCGTGAAGTCCTGAACGATTCGGTGATCAGGGCCGGTGGGCTTTCGGCGGAGTGATCCGGGTCGAGCTAAACGGCATCCACCGCGTCTCGGTAGTACGCCTTCAGCGTATCGACGAACTCCTCGGCCAGTTGCGTCCTCGTTTGTGCGTTCGGCCAGATCACGTAGGTGGGAAAGAGGATGTCGGGTCTGAACGGTCTGATCACGATATCCCGATGCCGATAATCCTTGGCCACCAACGGATGGGCGAGGGTGACGCCCATGCCGAGTGCGACCATTTCGCAGTTGATCGCGCTGTATTGCGCTTCCACCGCCATCACCCGCTCGACGCCTGCCAGCTCGAACAAGCCATCCACCAGCGAGCGTGTGCCATCCCCGTGACAGAGCGAAACGAACGCTTGCCCTTCGAGGTCTTCGAAGGTGATCTGCGATCGTTCCGCCAGCGCATGTGAGCGAGGCAACACGCACACGGCTGCTATCTCGGCGAGCAACTCGACCTGTTGACTGTTGACGTCGCCGGGATGAACCACGATGCCGATGTCGCAGAACTGCGATTTCACCCATTGCTCCACCGTCGGCGAGGAGTTCACGTGCAACGACATCGTGAGTTCCGGGCGCGAGTCGGTGAAGGTCTTGATGACCCCGGGCAGCACGCTCATGCCGGTCGACGGGACGGCCGCCACACGCAAACGTCCGGTGCCCAGATTGCGGATGTTCTTCGCCGAATGCTTGAGGCTGTCGAGGCCGACATAAGCACGTTCCACTTCATGAAAGAACGCCTGACCTTCCTGGGTCGGGATCAGCCGCACGCCCGCGCGTTTGAACAGGGTCAGCCCGGTGCTCAGTTCCAGCTGTGCAATCAGCCGGCTGACATTGGGCTGCGAGGTGTACAGCACTTCCGCCGCCGCGGTCATCGAGCCCAATCGCATGACGCTGCGGAACGCTTCTATCTGCCTGAGATTCATGCCGACCATCCATATCAAATATGAATAACTAACCCGGATATTGTGATTTGACCCTATGGATAGTGCCTCGCAATACTTCAAACCAGCAACCCATAGCGCACATGAAGATGCGCCATCCCGTGATGTATTCGCCGGGACATGCACTGCGGTGCATGGCTTCGATTGACGCCGAAGCGACTGACGCATTGTTCGATCTGCCCCACGCACTTCGGAGATAGTCTGTGAATAGCCATAACTCGACCTCAGCAACACCGCCGTTTCGCCCTCTGAGCCGCATTACCACTGCTGTCGCTGTCGCCCTTGTCGGGCTGGGCAGTGGCGCCGCGTTTGCCGAGCCGACGCTGTATGTCGCCGGTGTCGGCGGTTCCACCGAGCAGATGTACAAGACCAAAGTCATCCCCGCGTTCGAGAAACAGCACAACGTCAAAGTGGTCTACGTCGCCGGCAACTCCACCGAAACCCTGGCCAAACTCCAGGCTCAGAAGGGCCGTCAGCAGATCAACGTGGCGATGATGGACGACGGGCCGATGTACCAGGCGCTGCAATTGGGCCTGTGCGAAAAACTCAGCGATGCCCCGGTCTACAAAGACCTCTATCCGCTGGCGCGCATCAGCCCTGAAGCCACCGGTGTCGGCATGGTCGCCACAGGCATCGGTTACAACGAAGAGGCGTTCAAGAAGCGTGGCTGGGCACCGCCCGATTCCTGGGAAAACCTCACCGATCCACGCTACAAGCAACTGCTGGGCATGCCACCGGTGACCAACACCTACGGTTTGCACACCCTGGTGGAAATGGCCCGTCTGCGGGGCGGCGGTGAGAAGGACATCAACCCCGGCTTCAAGGCGCTCAAGGATGAAATCGGCCCGAATGTCCTGGCCTGGGTGTCGGCCCCCGGTGAAATGGACGGGATGATGCAGAACGGCGACGTGGTCATGGCGGTGTATGGCAGCGGTCGTGCGGTGGCGCTGCAAGAGACCGGCTTCCCGCTCAAATTCATCTACCCCAAAGAAGGCGCGATTGCCTTGCAGATCGCCGCCTGTGGCATCACGCCCAATGCGCAGCCGGAGCTGTCGCAGCAATTCATTCAGTATGTGTTGTCACCCGAGGTGCAGACGATCCAGGCCCGGCAAAACGGCTTCGCGCCGGTCAACCAGACCGTCACGCTTGAGCCGGACATTGCCGCGCGCATGCCCTATGGCCCGGAGAAGGTCAGTGCGTTGATCAAGGTCGATTGGGACACGATCAACCAGCAGCGCAGCGAGTGGACGACGCGCTGGAATCGCACGGTCGAACGCTAGCCGCTCAGGGGTTCCGATCCTTCCCGAAATCATTCTGGAGACGCAGGCCCGCGCCTGCGTGGCAAGCCAATGGCATTTCTCACACTCGAAGGCATCGTCAAGACGTATGGCAGTTTCAGGGCCATCGACGGATTGAACCTGGAAGTCCGGCACGGCGAATTCATCGCCTTGCTCGGGCCTTCCGGATGCGGCAAAACCACCACCCTGCAATCCATTGCCGGCTTCGTCCAGCCCACCGAGGGGCGCATCGTCCTCGATGGCCGCGACATCACCCATGTGCGTCCCGAGCAGCGGGGCCTGGGCATCGTCTTTCAAAGCTACGCGCTGTTCCCGCACATGACCGTGGCGCAGAACATCAGTTTCGGCCTGGAAATGCGCGGCGTACCCAAGACCGAACGCAGCAAGCGTATCGACGAAGCCCTGGACCTGGTACGCCTCGGCGGCCTCGGCGAGCGTTACCCCAAGGCGCTGTCAGGCGGGCAACGGCAACGGGTGGCGATTGCCCGGGCCCTGGCCATTCGGCCCAACCTGTTGCTGCTCGACGAACCGATGTCCAACCTCGACGCCAAACTGCGCGAAGAGATGCACATCGAGTTGCGGGCGATTCAACGCGACCTGGGCATCACCACGATTCTGGTGACCCACGATCAGGTCGAGGCCATGACCATGAGCGACCGTATCGCGGTGATGCAAAAAGGCCGGATCGTGCAGATCGACACACCCTACGAAGCGTACGAGCGCCCGCATTCACCGTTTGCCTCGGCGTTCCTGGGCAAGACCAACGCCTTCGCGGGCGCGGTGCAAACCCGCAATGCTCGCTGCTGCAATGTGCAGGTCAAGGACACGCTGTTGCACGTACCTCACGAGGATCGCTCGCTGGGCAACGACGTCAACGTCTACATCCGCCCGGAAAAAATCCGCCTGACGGAGGCGGGCAGGGGACGTTTGAACGGGCGCATACGCCTGCGCGTGTTCCTCGGCAACCTGTGGTTGATCGCGGTGGAAAGCAGCTTTGGTGTGGTGCACATGACCCAGCCCAACCTGGGCTCGCCACCGCCCGATGAAAACGCTGAAGTCGGGTTGGACTGGTCAGACGACGACCTGCGTCTGCTGGATCGGGAGGTCGCCCATGGCCAGGTATGACGCCGAACACGTCGGCACGGCGCCGTGGTTGCTGAGCGGGCCGGCACTCTTGGTGTTCGTTGCGCTGTTGCTGGTGCCGCTGCTGTTGACCGCGGTGTTGTCGCTCAATTTGTTCAGCGACACCGAAGGCGTGTTGCCGGTCTACAGCCTCGGCAATTATCTGGAAGTGTTCAAGGACGGCTATTTCCACGAAATCTTTCTGCGCACCGGCGGCATGGCACTGGCGGTCACGGTCCTCTGCGTGCTGCTCGGCGTACCGGAAACCATCATCATTGCGCGCATGGCGCCGCGCTGGCGTTCGTTGTTTTTGCTGGTGGTGCTGGGGCCGTTGCTGATCTCGGTGGTGGTCCGCACGCTCGGCTGGGCGATCCTGCTGGGTAACAACGGTCTGATCAACGATGCCTTGCAGGCGCTGGGGATTACCGATCAACCGGTGAAGATGTTGTTCACCCAGCTCGGAGTGATTATCGCGCTGACCCACGTGCTGGTGCCGTTCATGGTGATTGCCGTATGGGCCACTTTGCAGCGCCTGGACCTGCAGGTGGAATGGGCCGGCCTGTCCCTCGGCGCGTCGCGTCTGACGGTGTTCCGCCGCATCATCCTGCCGCAGATCATGCCCGGCATTCTCTCCGGCTCGATCATTGTCTTCGCCCTGGCGGCGTCAGCCTTCGCGACCCCCGCGATCATTGGTGGTCGACGTCTGAAGGTGGTGGCGACGGCGGCCTATGACGAATTCCTCGGCACCCTCAACTGGCCGCTCGGCGCCGCCATCGCAATGCTCCTGCTGGTTGCCAACCTGATCATCATTCTGGGTTGCAGCAAGCTGGCCGAGCGTCGCTTCAAGCAAGTCTTCGAGTAACCCGCCATGCACAAGAACGGATTTTTCTCGCTGCTGTTTCATCTGCTGTTCATCACGTTTATCGTCGCGCCGCTGGTGGTGGTCATGGCGATGGCGTTTACCGACAAGGGCTATCTATCGCTGCCCACCAACGGTTTGTCGTTGCGCTGGTTTCGGGCGTTGCTTGCGAACCAGGAAATGCTCGATGCGCTCTTCCTGTCGCTCAAGCTGGGCCTGGTCTCGGCCACCGTCGCCACGTTGCTGGCGGTCCCGGCGGCATTGGCGATCAGCCGATACGAGTTTCCAGGGCGCGGCACACTGACTGGTTTTCTGCTGTCGCCGCTGATGATTCCCTCCGTGGTGCTGGGCATTGCCTTTCTGCGATTTTTCTCCATGGCGCAGATTGGCGGATCGTTCTGGGCGCTGAGCATTACCCATGTAATCGTGGTGCTGCCTTACGCATTGCGGTTGACGCTGGCCTCGACCATTGGCCTGGAGCGCGACATCGAACAGGCGGCCTTGTCCCTCGGCGCGCGGCGCTGGACGGCTTTCTACCGGGTGGTTTTGCCACGTATCCGCACCGGTGTCATCGGCGGCTGGATGCTGGCATTCATTCAGAGCTTCGACGAACTGACCATGACCGTGTTCGTCGCCACGCCCGGCACCACCACCTTGCCGGTGGCCATGTACAACCAGATTTCCCAGACCATTGACCCGTTGATCACCGCCGTCTCCACGGTGCTGATCGTCGGCACCGTGTTGTTGATGCTGGTGCTGGATCGCCTGGTCGGGCTGGATCGGGTACTGATCGGAGAAGGCAAATGAGCCAGGACAGACACAACGTCGTGCAGTCGGACGTGATTGTGATCGGCGGAGGGCTGGTGGGGACGGCGGTGGCCTATGGGTTGGCCCGCAGCGGTGTCGACACCGTGGTCCTCGATCAGGGCGACGATGCGTTTCGCGCTTCGCGGGGCAATTTCGGCCTGGTCTGGGTCCAGGGCAAGGGCCATGACCTGCCGGATTACGCGCGCTGGACGCGCTCTTCGGCGAGTCGCTGGCCGGCGCTTGCCCAAGCGCTGATGGCCGACAGCGGCGTCGACGTGCAGCTCAAGCAACCGGGTGGTTTTCACCCGTGCTTCAGCGACGAAGAACTGCTGGAGCGCCAGTCACGCTTACAGACCTTGCAGGATGCGTTGGGTGATTACCCGTTCGAGATGCTGGACGCCGCCGACGTGAAAGCGCGTTTGCCGCTGATCGGACCGGCCGTGATCGGCGCCAGTTACACGCCGCAGGATGGCCACGTCAATCCATTGAAACTGCTGCGGGCCTTGCACACGTCGGCGCAGGCCAAGGGCACACGACTGCATGGCAACGTGCAGGTCGATCGCATCGATTGCGCCCCCGGAGAATTTCGTGTCAAGGCCGGTCAGCGTTGCTTTGTCGCGCCACGGGTCGTGCTGGCTGCCGGGCTCGGCAACGCGGCGTTGGCGCGGCAGGTGGGCCTGTATGCACCGGTCGCACCCAATCGCGGGCAGGTGTTGATCAGTGAGCGGGTGCGGCCCTTTCTCGATTACCCGACCCTCAATGTCCGGCAGACCGACGAAGGCACGGTGCAGCTGGGCGATTCGATGGAGGAGGTGGGTTTCGATGACGGCACTTCCACTGCCGTGTTGGCCGCCATCGCCAAACGCGGCGTCTCGACTTTTCCGTTGCTGCGTGATGTGCGGCTGGTCCGTGCCTGGGGCGCATTGCGGGTGCTGAGCCCGGACGGATTTCCCATCTACCAGCAATCCAGCGCCCACCCCGGTGCCTTCGTGGTCACCTGCCACAGCGGCGTGACCCTGGCGGCGGCCCATGCCTTGCGCATCGCGCCGTGGATCATGGGCGGGGCTCCCCCCGATGAGCTGGAGGTGTTTACCGGTGATCGTTTTCTAACTGATAAGGTGTTTTCACATGCGCACTGATCCGCTGTTTCAACCCGTCATCAGTGAAGTCAGGGCGACGCGGACCGTGAGCCTGACCTTCAACGATCAACCGCTGACGGTGCCCGCTGGCATCAGCGTCGCCGCGGCATTGCTGATGTCCGGCATCAGCCGGTTTCGCGCCACACCGGTCAGCGAATCGCCCCGTGCCCCGTATTGCATGATGGGCGTGTGCTTCGAGTGCCTGGTGGACATCGACGGCGTTCCCAATCGCCAAAGCTGCCTGATCGAAGTGGTTGACGGCATGCGCATTCGTTCCCAGGAAGGCGCCCGGGATTTGATCTATCAACCGATGAATGTCCAGGCCGTGGAGGTGCAGTCATGAACCGCGAAACCGTCGATGTCGTGGTGGTGGGTGCAGGCGCGGCCGGCATGGCCGCCGCGACGCACATGGCCGGGCTGGGCTTGCAGGTGGTGTTGCTGGATGAGCAGGGCAGTCCGGGTGGTCAGATTTATCGGGGCATCACCCTGGCGCCGCTGTCGCGACGGGACCTGCTCGGGCCGGATTATGCTCACGGCAATCAACTGGCTCAGGCCCTGGCATCGTCCAGCGTGCGCTATGAAAAAGACGCCTCGGTGTGGCAGGTGACCCGCGATCATCAGGTCAGTTATCTGCGCGACGGGCGTCTGTATACCCTGGACGCCAAAGCCGTGTTGCTGGCGACCGGTGCCATGGAGCGGCCGTTTCCGATTGCCGGCTGGACCTTGCCCGGCGTGATGAGTGCCGGTGCTGCGCAGATCCTGCTGAAAAGCTCAGGCCTGGCGCCGAGCGAACCGGTGGTCTTGGCCGGTTGTGGCCCGCTCCTGTATTTGCTCGGCTGGCAGTACCTGCGGGCTGGCGTGAAGATCAAAGCCCTGGTCGACACCACGCATCCCGCCGATTACTGGCGTGCCCGTCGGCACCTGTTTGCTGCTCTGCGCGCCTGGCCTTATCTGCGCAAGGGGCTGGAACTGATGCGCAGCCTGCGCAGTGCCGGGATCGCTCATTACAGCGGTGCCGAGCAACTGGCGGTCGAGGGCGAAGAGGCGGCACAGGCCCTGACCTTCAGCGTGTCCGGCAAGGCGCAGCGCATCGCCACCCGTTGCGTGCTGCTGCATCAGGGCGTGGTGCCGAATATCCAATTCAGTCAGGCATTGCGCGCGCGGCATGAATGGGATCTGGATCAGCTGTGTTTCAGGCCGGTCACCGATCCGTGGGGTGAACTGGATGTGCCGGGTGTCTACGTCGCCGGAGACGGTGCCGGCATCGGTGGCGCTCAGGCAGCGGCCGTGCAGGGCCAGTTGGCGGCGCTGGGGATCGCCTCACAACTCAAGACCCTCAGCACCGCTGAACGTGATGACAAGGCTCGCGTGTTGCGCGTGCAGCTTGAGGCCAACTTGCGGATTCGGCCTTTTCTCGATGCGCTCTATCAGCCCAAAGAACAAAACCGCATTCCGGCCGATGAGGTGATGGTGTGTCGCTGCGAGGAAGTGACGGCGGGCGAACTGCGCGGCTTCGTCGCCCTGGGGTGTTCGGGCCCGAACCAGGCCAAGTCATTTGGTCGTTGTGGCATGGGGCCGTGTCAGGGGCGCATGTGCGGCCTGACCGTGACCGAAGTCATCGCCAAGGCCCGTGGCGTATCGGCGGCGCAAGTGGGTTACTACCGCATTCGTCCGCCGATCAAACCCATCACGTTGGGAGAGCTGGCCGGTGAGTGAGTCGAGCAAACGCCAGGCTGATGTGCTGGTCATCGGTGGCGGTATCCATGGCTTGAGCACGGCGTTTTATCTGGCACAAGCCGGGGTCAAGGTGACCGTGCTGGAAGCGGAGTATTGCGGCCGCCATGCCTCCGGCGTCAATGCCGGTGGCGTGCGCACGTTGGGCCGTCACATTGCGGAAATTCCATTGGCGCTAGCCTCGCGTGATCTGTGGCATGAACTGAAAAACACGCTGGGCGATGATGGCGGTTTTGTCCCCAGCGGCCAGCTCAAACTGGCGGAGAACGTGGCGGAACTGGAGGCGTGCCGGCAGCGGGTCGAGCACCTTCAGGCGTTGGGTTTCAGCCATGAAGTGTTGATCGATCAACACCAGGTGTTCAACAAAGTACCGGCCGTAGCGCGGCACGTGACGGGCGGCATCTGGGTCGAGGACGACGGTTACGCGGTGCCTTACAAAACCGTCACCGCGTTTCGCCTGGCCGCGGAAAAACGCGGCGTACAGATTCACGAAAACACGTGCGCGCAACGCATCGAGCAGACAGGTACCCGGTGGCGAGTGTCGACGCCTACGGGCAGTTTCACTGCCGAACACCTGGTGGTGACGGCAGGCGCCTGGGCCGCAGGCCTGGCGGCCAAGATTGGCGAGCCGGTGCCCGTGCACCCGGAAGGGTTGATGCTGATGGTCACCCATCGCGTGGCACCTTTCTGTGCCCCCGTGCTGGGAGCCACAACCCGAGCACTGTCGTTCAAACAGTTTGCCAATGGTACGGTAGTGATTGGTGGCAAGCTGATCGGGTCACTGGATTTTCTCGCGCGCCATGGCGAGGTCGACATGCAGCGACTGGGCAGCAGCGCGCGCACGGTCACTGATTTGTTTCCACATTTAAAACACTTGGGTGTCAATCGCGTCTGGGCCGGCGTCGAAGCATTCACGGCCGATGATCTGCCGGTGATCGGCGCCAGTCGCAAAGCCAGTCACTTGAGTTATTCATTCGGTTTCTGCGGCAGCGGCTTTCAGATGGGCCCTGGCACCGGCAAGCGTCTGGCCCAACTCATTCTTGGCGAGCATTCGGACATCTCACTGGAACCGTTCGCCATCGATCGATTTACCGTAGCCGCCAGCGCGCTGGCGTCTGCTTTTCCTTACGCTTCAACCATCCCGCAACATTGAGGAGTTCACATGCTCGACATTACACGCATCGAAACCAATCAGCGCATGAGCCGCGTCGTTCAATGCAACGGCTTCACCTTCCTCGGCGGCCAGACAGCCACCGACCGGACCCAGGACATCAAGGGCCAGACCGCTCAGGTACTGGCGAAAATCGATAACTTCCTGGCTCAGGCAGGCCTGGACAAAACCCGCATTCTCACCGCCCAGGTCTGGTTGAAGGACATCCAGGCCGACTTCGCCGGCATGAACGAGGTGTGGGACGCCTGGGCGCCAGAAGGCCATGCACCTGCGCGTGCCACCGTTGAATCGCGTCTGGCGGCGCCGGACTTGCTGGTGGAAATCACCGTCGTCGCGGCGGGCTGATCGCGAGCGGCTCATGGAGTGAACCGGGATTACCGGTTGACTCCATGTTCACATAACGGCTCATCGCCATTGTGAGACCCGTTAGCCAGAAATCAGGTTAGAGTGTTCATCAACGTCTGTTCACAACGGCCCGCCACTTGATTCGCGAAATCGCGCCAAGTGCTTGCAACAAAAGAACCGGGCAAAAAAAACCATCTATCAATCGTTATGTGAAGAATGAATCCTCCGCTGTTTATTTCTCTAGACGGGCCCAAGGGAACCGGCAAAACCACACTGTTGGAGGCCGTTACGAAAGTACTGAGGGCAGACAACAAAAAGGTGATCCGACTCTGCGAGAGCAAAAGCGATCCCTATCGGGGGGAAACAATGGCCCTCGTTAACAAACTCGTCAGAAATCCCACTCGGGATATAGAGTTGGAGGTGTGTGAGCGCTTTGCTGACAGCCGTACCTGGATTTCCGAGCACGTGCTGACTAAACAGCCTTTAGGCAGCATCATCTTGATCGATCGCTGGTACCCGTCTGATGCCGCTTTCCGCCGGACAATCCCGTTTGCAGAGATTCTCCAGTTAAACATTGATCGAAACGTGCGAGTGCCAGACCTGCATGTCGGGGTTGTCGCCGACCCTGAAATTTCATGGGCGAGGGCGGTGGCACGCCGGCGTGGGCTGAGCAGTACGGTGATCCATAAGCTGGAAGAACATGTCGCTTGTACCGAGGCCTTTGAGCGAGCGATTGCCGATCATGGCTGGGTTTTATGCCGTAATGAAGGAACCATCGAAGACGCAACGATGCAGGTGGTTTCTGAGATCTACAGAGTCCTGTAGATGCTCCGTAGACAGCGAACGCGAAGCCGTACAGGAGGGGGATGAAACTGGCCGAGAAATAGCCGCGAGTCGAGCAAGCGAAGTCAGCCAAACGGCGGCAATCTGATACTGTTTTTTATGTTGGATCTGAGCCTTTTTTTAGCGGGTCGGTGCTCTATAGAGTGCGCGTCCGACGCACTAGTGGACAGTGATCGGCTGCCCACTATTTCAGGCTCTCTGAAGACCGGACGACCTCGAGAGTCTTCAGGAAACACCATGAATACTCGTCCAAGCTTTCACAGCAAGACCTTCCCCGAGTCGCAACGTGACATTCTCGGTATGATCGCGACCGATCATCACCTGGGCGACATACTCTGCGCCATCTGCCAGATGCTTGACGATCAGGCCCCCGAAACCTTCTGCTCTATCCTGCTCACTGATGCCGAGGGCAAACGCTTGCTGAGCGGCGCGGCGCCCAGCCTGCCGGTCGAATACAGTGACGCGATTCAGAGCTGCGCAGCTACCGCACTAGAAAAAGCTGAGATCCAGTTGAAAGACTTGGCAACACGGCTGCCAAAATCTTCGGGCAAAAAAAAGCTGCCTAAAGTGGCAGCAGAAGAATGAGCGCGTTTTGAATGGTCTGAGTATTGCGGGCCGAAATTTACAAATCGATGATGGTTTTTTGTCCATCGATGCCTGCACCTTAAGACAGCTCAACGACAGGTCTGTTTATGCTGATAGGCCAACGGTGGGCTGCATTTACACGATCTTCCAGCGTTTTTACGAACGCTTCAGCTTCGGCATAGCTGCAAAATTTGACGCACCATGCATCCATCCACACAAGCCAACCTTCGGGCGTGCTCGCTTCTTCGATTCTGATCAGCATCACGAGAATCCTTTCATGAGGTAACTCGGATCAATGACGAGCCTAAACAAAAGAGCTCGTACCCTTTCGACGCCTAAGTATCGACTCTCAAGTGATCCAGAGAATTGGGCGGTAGGATTCATCTGATGGCTTTTCTCAGTGCCTCAATGCCCTTTCTGACGGATTCGGCATTCAAGTCGAGCGTGGCGATTGCGCCAAGGGCGTTGCTGGAAACGCCAGTAGATCCCCTTTGATCTATCCACATTGCTATCGACTCAATGGGATCGGCCAGCGCGAGTTGGTTTTCGTGGAGGGTTTCGAGTATGTCCGGTAGTTGGGGAGGGGATGACATGGCGACATTTCCTCAGAATGAACTGAAAGACTAGCAGCGTCAGAGAGGACGTGCAGAATCATCAAAGCTATCCCGTTATGTTGTGCAACCGACAGTAATCAGCCCATGACACGTTGACCATTTCGGCTATCTCCTTGTGCGCGGCAAGAATACGTTGGTGCGCCTGTTCTTCGGAGGTCGCAATCAATTGCAGTGTCAACTCCCAAGAGCCTACACCCAGTCTCTCGGCTTCATTCTCGTATGCCTGCTCAATCAGCTCCTGCTGTTCATTGGTACTCAGCATGCGGATGCGTTTCTTGAAGGTCGGGTTGTTGCTCAAGAAGCGAGCGCGTGCGTCCTGGGATTCTTTCAGAGTCAGCAAGCAGTCTCCCTGTCGCGATTCAACGACCCGAATTTTGGCCTTCGAATGCGATGAGTTTTCTGGTGTAGCTGTTTATTGTCTGCTCCTATGTAGAGGCGGTGAGCAGCAGCCCCTTGCCCAGCGCTGTAATACCACCAAGGATACTCATGCTCGGCTTGCGTAGGCGGGGTGCTCGTTGCAGGGCGCCCCTGTTCGACCTGACTTAGTAGACCTGAGGCACGATGAGTTCCGATGGCGTCGGGTTGCGGGAGTAGTCCTCCTGCCGCACGCGCTGAGGCAGTTCAATCATAGGTAGCTCCACTTCTTCGTAGGGCATCTGCCCGAGCAGATGATGGATGCAGTTGAGGCGGGCTTTTTTCTTGTCGTCGGCTTGCACCACCCACCATGGTGCTTCGGCGATGTGGGTGCGTTCGAGCATGATTTCCTTGGCCTTGGTGTAGGCCTTCCAGCGCCGACGGGATTCCAGATCCATGGGGCTGAGTTTCCACTGCTTAAGCGGGTCATGGATGCGGCTGAGAAAGCGCAGGTGCTGTTCTTGGTCGGAAATGGAAAACCAGTATTTAATCAACTGAATGCCGGAGCGAGCGAGCATCCGCTCAAACTCTGGCACCGTGCGAAAAAACTCTTCGTACTGATCGTCATTGCAAAACCCCATGACCTTTTCGACCCCGGCGCGGTTGTACCAACTACGGTCGAAGAGCACTATTTCACCAGCTGCCGGCAGGTGCGAGACGTAGCGCTGGAAGTACCATTGGGTACGTTCGCGGTCATTGGGTGCAGGCAGAGCGGCGACACGACAGACCCGAGGATTGAGTCGTTGGGTAATGCGCTTGATAACACCACCTTTGCCGGCTGCATCACGTCCTTCGAACAGAATCACTACTTTGTGACCAGTCTTGACCACCCAGCTTTGCAGCTTCACCAGTTCGCCTTGCAGGCGGAACAGTTCGCTGAAATAGAGTCGTCGGGCTTCCTTCTCACTTCCGGCCTCGGCGTGTTCATCGAATAGCGCATTCAGGTCATGCCCGTCTTCGGATAATTCCAGTTCCAGCTCTTCGTCACTGTGATCGAGCAGCTCGCGGTGGATGCGCTGTATCAGGGTGTCTTCGATTGAGGGTATGGGACAAACTCGTGTCGGGAAGGGCCTGGCAAAGTGTTAGTCGTAACTTGTTACGAATTAATTACATCAACTTGTGATTTGGGGCAACCAGATAAGGAGTGTGGCCACCAGCGCCATGTGATAGCTGCCTAGATAGACAAGTGATGTCAGCGACATTTTTATGCCATTCGATTTTCATAAAAACGTCACAAAATTGTTGCAGAGTTTGGGAGCCCGATATCACAAGGAGTTCCTTCGATGAAAAGTTTCATGAAGTCTGCTGCGCTCGCCATTACGGTTTCTCTTTGTGCCACCTCAGTGTCCTTTGCTGCGGAAAGCGTTCGCCTGACAGGTTCCGGCGCCAGTTTTCCGGCTCCGATTTATCTCACCTGGTTCAAGGATTTCAGCAAGAAAAGCGCTGGCGTCACTGTGGATTACCAATCCAAGGGCAGCGGTGCGGGTGTACAGGACTTTTTGAACAAAACCGTTGATTTCGCGGCCAGTGACTCGGCGATGAAAGACGAGGACATCGCCAAGGTGGCCGAGGGCGCGCAATTGCTGCCGATGACTGCGGGTGAAATCGTGCTGGCGTATAATCTGCCGGGCAGTCCCAAAGGGCTCAAACTGCCACGCGACGTTTATTCCAACATTTTCCTCGGCAAGATCACTCGATGGAATGATCCTCAGCTCGTCGCGGCCAATCCCGAGCTGAAACTTCCGGATATGCCGATCACCATTGTCGTGCGTGCAGACTCCAGCGGTACTACCGCAGTCTTCACAAAACACATGGCAGCAATCAATCCAGAGTTCAATAAGGCGTTAGGTGAAGGCAACACCGTCAACTGGCCGGCCAGCGACAAATTCATCAAATCGCCCAAGAACGATGGTGTGACGGCCACCGTACGCCAGACCCCGGGCGCCATTGGGTACATCGAATACGGCTTCGCAAAACTGGCCAAGGTCGACTTTGCCCAGTTGCAGAACAAGGCCGGTCAGTACGTTGTGCCAAACGCAGAGAGCGGTGCCGAGGCTCTCGCTGCGGTGAAGATGCCGGAGAGCCTGGTTGCTTGGCTGCCTGACCCGGACGGTGCCAAGTCTTACCCGATCACTTCCTATACCTGGATGATCTTCCGTAAGCAAAACGAGAACCCGGCCAAGGCCAAAGCCATGCGTGAGATGGTCGAATACAGTCTGACAGAGGGTCAGAAAATTGCCGATTCGATGGGTTACATTCCCCTGCCGCAATCGGTCATCGATCAAGTTCGCAAGGCTTCCGCCAACATTCAGTGACACTTGCGAGGCCTCTTTCGGCGTGTGCTTTTAGCCTCGCCGAAGAGATTTCCCCTACGCTGCGGAATAGCCCATGAACAAGCCATTTGTCGTACCGGTTAATCCGGATTCTGCCTGCCGCCCCCCATCTGCGAAAGATTTTCTGGTCGATCGCACCTTCCGCGCGCTTGCGCGCATAGGTGTAGTTCTCGTTCTGGCGCTGGTATTTGCCTTGGTATTCGAGGTAGGGCGCAAGGCACTACCAGGCATGGAGAAACACGGTCTGGACGTCCTTTTAGGTACCGTCTGGGATGTGAATCAGGGCAAGTACGGCATTCTGCCGGCCATTTGGGGCACGCTCTACAGCGCCTTTATAGCGTTAGCGATCGCAGGTTTTTTCGGCGTCAGCATGGCGATTTTCCTGACCCAGGATTTCCTGCCTGCGCAACTCGCGGCCATTTTTCGCACCATTGTCGAATTGCTCGCGGCCATTCCCAGCGTCGTTTATGGTCTGTGGGGAATCTACGTGGTAATCCCGGCCATTCGCCCCCTCACGGATTGGTTAAACAGCGAACTTGGCTGGATACCCTTTTTCGGTACGACCTTGAGCGGGCCGGGACTGTTACCTGCAGCATTAGTACTTGCCATCATGATCCTGCCGACTATTGCTGCCGTTTCACAGGATGCCCTCACCGGCGTTCCGATGAAAACCAAGCAGGCGGCCTACGGGATGGGTACCACCCATTGGGAAGCGATTCTCAAAGTAATGGTGCCCTCCGCTGCTACAGGCATTTTTGGCTCGCTGGTGTTGGGTCTGGGCCGGGCCCTGGGTGAAACGATGGCCCTGGCTATGTTGGTAGGAAACTCAAACAATATTTCTCTCTCTCTGTTTGCACCAGCCAATACGCTGGCGGCGTTGTTGGCGCTGAACTTTCCCGAAGCGGGGCCGACCGAGATTGAGGTTTTGATGTATGCCGCACTGGTGCTGATGTTGATCACTCTCATAGTGAACGTCATCGGATCCATGATAATGGTCTATGCCCAGCGTGGTACTAAATGATGAGAGACCTCACTTCTCCTACAGCCGCTTTGCCAAGTCTGCAGCGCAAGTTTGAAGGCCGCGCCTTGCGCAGCCTGGTGTTGACCACGCTGGTCTGGGGCGGTGCTCTGCTGGCCAGTGTGCCGCTGATTTCCGTGCTCTATATGCTCATCACGCGAGGCGGTGCTCGCCTTAGTCTAGAGGTATTCACCGAACTACCGCCGACCGGATTCGAGACGGGCGGCGGCTTCGGCAACGCGATGGCCGGCACCTTTGTCATGGTCGGTATCGCAGCCGCCATCGCGGTTCCCGTTGGCATCATGGCGGCGATCTTTCTGGCGGAGCTGGGCCCGGACAGCAAGCTGGCTAACGCCGCGCGCTTTGCCGCCAAGATGCTCACGGGGCTGCCTTCGATTTTGGCCGGGGTTTTTGCCTACGCGCTGGTGGTGATGACCACCGGTACCTACTCGGCACCTGCAGGTGGCGTGGCACTGGCGGTACTGATGCTGCCCATCGTTGTGCTGACCGCTGAAGAGTCGATGCGGATGGTGCCAAAAATCATGAAGGATGCCGCCTATGGCATGGGCTGCACCCGCTCGCAGGTGATCTGGAAAATCGTATTGCCAACGGGCCTGCCGGCGATCCTCACCGGCGTCATGCTGGCCGTGGCTCGCGCAGCGGGCGAGACGGCGCCGTTGTTGTTTACTGCGCTGTTCAGCAACTACTGGATCTACCACGACGGCAGTCTGGCGGTGATGAATCCGACCGCATCGCTTGCCGTGCTGATTTACAACTTCTCTGGTATGCCGTTCGACAATCAGCTTGAGCTCGCATGGGCGGCCTCGCTGGTGCTGGTGATGATCGTGCTGGTCGTGAATGTTGTCAGCCGTATTTTCGGCAAGCCAAAGTTTTGAGAATGGGAGCATCTGAACTGTGAATGTATTATCCGTGCAAAAAACTGCCCCGTTTGAAATCCAGGCACCATTGGTCATGGACTGCAAGCTGGACAAGATTTTTTATGGCAACTTCATGGCCGTGCGCGACAGCCATGTACCGATCGAAAAAAACAAGATTACCGGATTCATCGGCCCCTCCGGCTGCGGCAAGAGCACTGTCCTGCGCAGCCTCAATCGGATGAATGATCTGGTAAAAGGCTTTCGTTTCGAGGGCCATGTGCAGTTCCTCGGGCAAGACGTCTATGGCAAGGGCGTTGATCCAGTGGTGGTGCGCCGCTACATCGGGATGGTATTTCAACAACCGAACCCGTTCTCGATGAGCATTTTCGATAATGTTGCTTTTGGCTTGCGCCTCAATCGTTACCAGGGTGATCTGGGTGATCGCGTAAAGCACGCCCTGCAGGGCGCGGCGCTTTGGGATGAGGTCAAGGACAAGCTCAAGGTCAGCGGTCTGTCCCTTTCGGGAGGCCAGCAGCAACGGCTTTGTATCGCCCGCGCTATCGCGACCGAACCTGAAGTGCTGTTGCTGGATGAGCCCTGCTCGGCACTCGACCCGATTGCCACCCGCCGGGTCGAAGAACTGATGGTCGAGTTGAAGAAGGATTACACCATTGCTCTGGTAACTCACAATATGCAGCAGGCGATCCGTGTTGCTGACACGACAGCTTTTTTCTCGGTTGATATTTCGCAGGGAACGCGCACAGGCTATCTGGTTGAGATGGGCCCGACTGCCCAGATTTTCGACAGTCCGCGCGAACAACTGACGAGCGACTACATAAGCGGCAAGTTTAGCTAACCGACGTTCAACCAATGCCGCATGCCGCCAATGGCCAAGTCGCCTTGGCGTTCATCCGGTCGTTTTACTTTCTCACACATGATTTCTTCGAGATTGCCCATGCCTGCAAAGCGTCGTCTTGATTTGCCAGCGATTGAGCGTGCGCTACGTGAAGTGCAGGGTCGCTTCGCTGAACTCAGCAGGCATTTTACCGAGCCGCGTGATCCCTTGACTGACGAAGTGCTGTGCAATGTACTTGATGGCTATGCACTGATTGACGACTACGTTGCACGTGGCGTCGACCTGTTTGATCTTCAGCACCTGAACCTGATGCTGGAGATCAATGCCACGGTTCTCTGTGGCCGAGATCCGGCGCGCCGACTGGAATTCGCTCAACACCTTGCGGCTACCGAGGAACACTTCTTCAACAACGTTGAGGGCGGCATCAAGGACTTGTTCAATTGGTATTGCGCGTATCGCAGCGAATCTGTCTGGAAGCGTGCCGCCGGTGTCTATGTTCGCATTCTCAGCAAGCCGCAATTGTTCATTGAAGGTAATAACCGCAGCGGGTCGCTCATTGTCAGCTATTTGCTCATGCGCGCAGGTTTGCCGCCGTTTGTGCTGTCGCTGGAAAACGCCGAGGGCTACTTCAACCCGTCTTCGGTCATACGCAACTCTGCCAAGCACGGGGTGAAGGCGTTGTACGAATTGCCCAAGATCAAGAAAAAATATGCGGCCTTCCTGGAAGAGCAGTCCCCGGATCTGATGGAGTTTTTCCTGAGCGAAACACCGCTGTCCGTTTATCAGGGAGGCCATTGATGCGCTGGTATCCGACGCTAAAAAAATGCCGAACTTCCAGCAATCGCGTGTGGCAGGCAATCCAGTGTGCAATCCCCATGCACCTGTTCAGGCGTCAGCGTCTACGCATTTCGTTCGATATAGATGACACGTTGGCCTGTCAACTCCATCACTGCGCAGTCGAGCAAAGCAGGCTGCCGGCATTTGTTCATCGTTGGCTGGGCGAGCCATTGCGTATGGGAACACGCGACCTGACCCGAGAGTTACGCAGACAGGGATGCAGTGTCTGGGTCTACACGTCGTCCGGTCGGACACCTTCGTACATCAGGCGCTGGTTATTACTGCATGGTATCCACGTTGACGGTGTGGTCAACAGTGTTCGGCATAACCGTGCCCTGACGGTACATGGGCTTTCGAACGCCCCCTCGAAATTCCCGCCAGCATTTGATATCGACTTGCATGTCGATGATTCCGAGGGCGTGCAAATTGAGGGCTATGATCACGGTTTTCGCGTCGTTGTAGTACGTCCGGATGATGAGAACTGGGCGAAGAGAGTCTTGGATGCAGCAGCTGAAGTCCAGGCACAGCTAGTTTGGCAGCAACCGCTCAGACACAAAAAACCATCGCAACAACGCACAGAGGTTTTTTCCTCCTGATGTCGATACGTCTGAATTTTTTGGATCATTCGCAGCGGCATCTGGCGTCTCAGGGGGCACCGCTAGCAAAATTGAACATCCATGCGGTACGTCATCGATATGTGCCACTGACGAGGGCCAGGCGCACCGCCGAAGCGATACGCGAATTCCTGTACCAGCAGCACAGGGATGAAGGGCCCGCACCGATGATCGCCAACGGCATGTTCAAGTCACGCCCACCGGAAGCTAGGGCGTAAAGCCCTGCGGATAGTAGATGTCACTTTTTCTTTTTCTCCGGCTTTTCTGCCTTCTCTGATTTCTTAGCCTTTTCTGGCTTGCTATCAGCTTTTTTTGCAGATTTCTTCGGTTCGGCATCTTTTTTCTTGTCTTTCTTTTCGGAAGATTTCGAAAGAGCCGAGGCAGCAGCTGATTTCTTTGCCGGTGATGACTTTTTGTCTTTTAATTCCTTGCTGGCTTTGGAAGCTTCACCTTTGCTTTTCTTCTCGTCTTTAGCCACGTTGCCCACCTCTCGGAGTATGCCGCTATTGGCAAAATTGCCTGTGGGATGATCCACAAGCTGATCATTAGGCGAGCGCGTCTAAAAGCGGTTCAAATTATTTTGAAGCGTCGAAATAGGCTTTGGGTGATGGGCTTCCACCGCAATCTGTTGTAAGAGCTCATTAAGGAAGGGTTGCCGATTCTCCCGGTGTATCTCGGCAACTCGGTTAAGATGCGTGAATCCCATGAGCGGTGCCTACCCTTGATTCATCTCGACAGGCATCACAAGCTGACAGGCCAGTTCGTTGAGCTCTTGAATGTGTTGGAGGAAGCAAACTGAATCAGCGCTGCTCAATCTGACCTGTCTACCGCCACCGCAATGCCCACCGATGACGCGGGCATTGAAAGATTTGGAAATAGTACATTCCATCGACTTGAAGCCGGGTGATCACAAACGCTGCTTAACTGAGATTGTCGTTTTCTCAGATCACTGTTCGAGCGGAGGAGAAAGGAATGACTGGCAAAATGCGGGTGCTGTTTGTCTGCGCCAAGAATGATGTCCGTTCCGTGTGGGCAGAAGCGCTGCTTCGCCACACTGACTCCTCAAACTTTGAAGCTTTTAGTGCTGGCCTTGAGCCTGGTGAAGTTGACCCTAGAACCTTGGAGTCTCTCGAGCACATAGGCATAGAGACCAATGACCTGCGCAGCAAATCAATAGGTGAATTTGAGGGGCAGGAGTTCCATTACGTGATCACACTGTGTGACAAGTCTTCCGAGGAGGCAGCACGGATGCCGACCTCCGGCGAGGTCATCGTGTGGAGTTTTGAAGACCCGACGACCAGTGAGCGACATGAACCTTTTCGCCATGCGCTTCAGGAGATTCACGACCGGATTAAGATGTTTGTCACGGTAAAGACTAGGCAGTGAAGATATGAGCGCTCAGCAAATTTCTCTGCAATAAGGATGAGCTGATTCGACTTCCATTTATGCATGCAACGTAATGTCTCGTGCCAACGAGCCTCAACTCGATTGAACGCTTTAGCCCGAAAGATCAGCGATGAGTATTCGGGGCGGGTGGGGAATATCTTTGAGGTGAGTGGCGATCACCTTGAGATCGAAGAGCGATTGAAAGAATTCGATGGGATTGGCCTGAAGACTGTTAAAATTTTCATGCGTTAAGTAAGCAGGTTGCTAGCCTAATCGTGCGTGCTCACCTCATGAGTTTGTACGCCCTCGGAGGTGCGTTTTGTAAATTCGGATAATCATCGAGCGCAAGTCTGAGCACGTCTCTATCCTCAGGTTCGAGCTTCGGCTTGTGAATCACTCCTACTTCAGCGTCAAGTGGCTACCGCCTCATAGCTATCCGCTGAAGAGTCTAAGTAGCTGGGAGCGACTCACTCAGCACGTTACCCCAAGCCCCCTTATCTGACGCTCTCCTTCTGATTATTTTGATCTCTATTTTCGCCGCATAGCGCCTTGCAATCAGCGACTGACAGTTCCCTGTGTCAAAAAGTCCGGCGGTATGAAATAAGGTTAAGTGTCTAAGCCATAACCGTTTTTGACCTCGTCGTGGTATTTCGAAGGCTAAAAATCGAGCATTTATCAGCTAGAAAGAAGCAATACAAGAATAAACTGCTACAATCAAAGCGGCCCAGCCGAGTCATTATAAGTCCTTCCTAAGTTTATTTAATGTTTGTTGCGATGCTCAGGCATTAATTGGAATAGCCACCATAAAAATAGTATTAATTTTTTGGAGTGCGACGTGACAATTTTTCCGAACTCATTGACTTCGTCCAATGGTTGCCAAGGTTGCAAAAGCACTCTTGAGCTGGATTTAGATTTTACTTTCGCTTTTCAACCAATAGTGGACGTTCGCGATCAAACAATTTTCGCACATGAGGCGTTGGTGAGAGGCATTAATGGAGAGGGGGCGTTGTCAGTGCTGGAGAAAGTAAACGATCAAAACCGTTATCGATTCGATCAGCTTTGCCGCATGCGTGCTATTTCAACTGCTTCGCAACTTGGAATGACTCAACACCTATCAATTAATTTTCTACCCAACGCGGTTTACCGTCCAGAATTGTGCATTAGAAGCACGTTGGAAACCGCACGTACTCACGACTTCCCGCTCGATCGGCTGATTTTCGAGACAGTCGAAAGCGAATACATTGAAAATAATCACCATCTGACCAACATTCTACGTGTATATCGGGAGTTCGGTTTGAAAATAGCAATTGATGACTTTGGATCTGGTTATTCGGGACTGACCCTGTTGGCAGATTTTCAACCTGATCTTATAAAGCTCGATATAGCTTTAGTGCGTAATATCCATCGTGATCGCTCCCGTCAGGCTATCGTCCGTGGTGTTGTCATAATATGTGCGGAAATGGGTATTGAAATCATTGCAGAAGGAATCGAACATGCTGAGGAACGGGATTTTCTTACCGACTGCGGGGTTTATCTGATGCAGGGGTATTGGTTCGCCAAGCCTGCATTTGAAGCAATGGCTCTGGTCACTGCCAAGTCTTGGCATAAAGCATAGATTGCCTCAAATGCGCCGTGGCCAAGGCGCTAAAGATAAAGCTCTTTGTATCTGAGTATCAATACAAAAAACTCCAAAGGGATCGATAGCTTCCAGGATGACAGATTAAGGGGCTACTAAAAATACAATTAGTGGACGGCATAATAAAAAATGAGTAGCTATGCTTGATTTGATACTAGGCTCTTTCTGCAACGTTCCGAAGGTTAGCACTTGACATGCGAGACATTGGAGTAGAGGGTAAGGTTAAATTGGAAGATAGCCATCCGTTCTTCATAATTGAATGCTAAAAGGGGAGGGGACTTATTGCTATATGGCAGGGTGGATACAGTCCGACTGGGGCGTTTAAAAATTAATATTGTACTTTGCGAGTGAGTAGGAAAATGAATCTTACGTTCGAAGAAGCATCGATTCAAGCATTGTTGGACGCACTCGATCAACTGGATACTCTAAACTTCGGGATAATTGGCTTTAGCGACGCGTCAGAAGTGGTGATTTACAATACTTTTGAAGCTACAAGTGCGGCCTTACGACAGGCGCGTGTTTTAGGTAAGAATCTATTTTTGGAGATTGCTCCCTGCTTGAATAACGCAATGGTCGCTCAAAGATTTGAGAATGAACCTGAGTTGGACGTGATTATTTCTTACGTTCTAGCACTTAGAATGAGGCCCGTCCCAGTAAGATTAAGACTGCTTAAAAAGATTGATAATAACACCCGCTTCCTACTGGTTGAGTGGGCGTAAAAATGAGTAGCATAGAGCTGACCAATGACTCAATCGAGTCAGAGTACGAAGCATTAATTTCATTCATGTATCTATCGCCAGTAGGGCTGGTAAGAACCGACCCCGGCGGGAAAATTGATATGCTTAATCCCATGGCAACACAATTGTTGATGCCATTGGTTAAGTCTATTGGCCTTGAAAATCTGTTTGAAACACTTGCTTCCGTTGCGCCTGAGCTACGTAACTTAGTGACAAGTTTTAGAGAGCCATGCGGATCAATATGTGTAAATCATAGAATCCACGTGTCGTCCGCAGCCGACGGAGGTATTGTTCTCGCATGTACAATTGTAAAGGTCAATGACGAGGTTCTAATAACAGTTCTAACTGATATTTCTTGCCAAGTTGCAACTGAAAGGAGGCTAAGGCAGACAGACTCATGGCTGGACGCCATCTATACGATTGTTAACGATTTCGCAGTCCTCGGCTTGACTGAGCAGGGAGTAATTAATAGCTGGAGCCCTTCGGCAGAGCGTTTAACAGGTTACACGGAGTCCGAGGCTATTGGTGAGACGTTGGGCCGCTTCTATAGTTTGTCCGCTTTGGAAGTGGATGTTTTGAAGGAGCAACTCACGTTCGCACGTGAAGAAGGTTGGCACTCACGAGACTATAGCTGCCAGCACAAATCAGGACACAATTTTTTTGCTCAAACAATGATCGCCGTTTTGCGTGACGAAGATGACAAGTTTTCTGGCTATACGGTGGTGTTTCGAGATATCACCGAGCGAAAGGTGTCGAGTGATAATCTGGCCAATTTGCTCACTAAAGACCACCTCACAGGCGCAATTAATCGTGCCCACTTTTTCAACTTGGCAGAGAAAGAGTTTGCGCGGGCAAGTCGATACGAGCACTCAATATCTATAATCATGCTAGACGCCGATCACTTCAAGCATGTTAATGATAGCTGGGGGCATCCCATTGGCGATGAAGTTCTTAAGTCGATAGCCAAAATTGCCGAGGGGGTTCTTCGCCCCGGAGATACTATAGCTAGGTTTGGAGGCGAAGAATTTGTCGTTATGTTGCCTAAGAGTAATAGCCTCGAGGCTTCAGTTATTGCGGAGCGACTAAGGAGCAGCATTGAAGCATCTAGTGTCGATGCTGGTGGCGAGGAAATCAAAATCACAGTCAGTATTGGGTGTGCCTCGATGAGTCAATCGCGATCCACTCTCAAGGAACTGTTAATCTCCGCAGATAGTGCTCTCTATCATGCAAAATCCAAGGGTAGGAATTGTGTAGTTGATATTGATGACTGCTAATGTATGGCATCACCTGGGTTAACAAGAGATATGTCGCAAAGACATTAATGAAGATATTGAGGAGATGTGCCACCTGTTCCCGATACTGAAGAAGACGCAAGCAGCATGCGGGCACGATTGACCCGACGCACAACTCGGTTTAGGACACCGTATGCATGCTCTGAAAGGTGGTTAGGTTTGCGACGGTAGTCACGGATCAGGTTGCGTGTGAACTCCAAGTCAGTAAGGTAACTGAAACGGCATATGAGATTTCTCAGCAGACCGATGGTAGTGTTCAACACGGCGCGGTCGTAGGGATGACCACCTTTTATCTCCAGTCGAATCGAAGCTCTGCAGCAATTTAGGCGATTTTTGCAGAGAAGAAATCCTGGCGGCCGGTAACTTGGACTCGGAGTTAGAACCTTGCTAAACGACAACCAATATTTGGTGTTTGAACAGGGGACTTTATTAGACCGGACATTGCTGGAGCGTTAATTTATCAAGTCCGTACGGAGTTAATCTTTGCGCTCCAACTATCCGAGTTGCTTCTTCAACAGTGCGAGTTCAGCTTCCAGTTCGCGCACTCGCTCGCTAGCCTCAACCTCGACGCTGACGTCCTTCTGTATACCGATGAAGTAGGTGAGTTGATCTGCGTCGTTGAACACTGGGGTAATCGACAGTTCGTTCCAGAAGGCGCTGCCGTCCTTGCGATAGTTGCGAATGACTTAGCGGCAGGGGAGAAGGTTCCTTATCGCCTCGCGGATTACTGTCAAACCAGCTTGGTTGCGGTCATCACCCTGCAGGAAGCGGCAGTCCTGGTACAGGATGTCGTCAACGCTGTACCCCGTAAGGCGCTGAAAGGCGGGGTTGGCATAGATCAGGATGTTTTCGTCGCCTTCCTGCTCTGCTACCACGATGCCGTCGTTGGATGCTTCAACCACCAGTTTCAGCAGTTCTGCGTCGATCATTTTCAGAGCCCCAGTGAGTGACATCTCATTTTTAGCGGTTACCCGCCATACATGAAGTAATCAGTATAACCCTCGGCATACCGCCATACAGTATGGCTGAGTTCAGAGGGTTCAGCGGCCAATCGTTCGCGATTCTGGCTGGTAGATCCGGGTTGGCTTACGGCCGAAAGCGACAAGGTCGGCCAGTCCTGAATCCAGCAACTGCGTAGCGCTTTGTGCAGTGTAACGACCGGCGTAGATGATCGCCCCGCTGAAGGAACTACGGACTGCGCGACGGAACGATTCCGGCATCCGTGGTGCATTATTTCAGTCCGCTTCGGCGATGCAGAGGTAAGCAATCCCAACATCCTCAAGTACTTTGATCGCTTCGATGTAGGTGTTATGAGGATCGTCTTCAACCATCCCTAGGTAAGTGCGCTCCTCATTGTTGCTGCTAAACAATGGGGCGAAACGGGCGCCAACCTTCTCTTTGCCAATACATTCGGCTACCCCAGCAATCACCTCACGCAGAAACCGCAGGCGGTTTTGAATGGAACCGCCGCACTGGTCTTCTCGATAATTGCTGTGGGCTGAAATGAACTGATTTACCAGATAACTGTTGGCGCAAACGTGAACTGACTCTAAGGAGTGATCCAGGTTATCGCTGAAGGTTTTGATGCGGAAAAGTCGGGCGACAGTGCCGCCCTTTCGAGTAGGGCGGCTGTCTTCACGTTCGTGCGGTATCTATTTGGTATCGTTTAACGATCAATTTCCTCGGTATGTGGAGAAGCCGTAAGGGCTGAGAAGCAACGGGATGTGATAGTGAGGAACGGTACCGTCCACTTCAAAAATGACGGGCACCTCCGGAAAGAAGCTGGACGTTTTGTGCGCCTTGAACCACTCGCCAGTCTTGAAGGTGACACGGTAGGTACCTTTCTCCAGACCCCGACCTTCCGGATACAGCCCGGTGATACGACCTTGCTCGTTGGTTTTCGCGCTGTTGAGCATGTCCCAGTCTTTCCCATGCTGTTTTTCCAACGTGACATTGACTCCCGGGGAGGGCAGGCCATCCTGCAAGTTGAGTACATGCACGCTCAATGGATTTGCTGCCGCTGATGCAAGGGCTGAAAGGGCACTCAATACAGCGCCAGCGAAGAAACTTTTCAATACAGTCATGGTGATGTCCTTAGTTTTTAACGGCAGGTAAAACTTTGTTGATAGCGACCTCTGCACAACCTTCATCGTTTGCAGCGCCGCCTGCACCGGCCACTCCGATGGCGCCGATGACCTGACCATCGAATTTCAATGGCACGCCTCCACCGAGAAGTAACAACTCATCGAGGGTGTTGAGGTTTTCAGCATCTGGATTAGCGCGAGCGCGCTCAGCTAACAACCGCGTCGAAGTCTTGGTCGACAGGGCGGTATAGGCTTTGCGTTGCGCGGCTAACGTGTTGTGCGGGCCGACATTGTCATCGCGTTGCACGGCAACCAGATTGCCGCCACGGTCGACAACTGCGGCAACGGCTGTGCGGCCATCGGCGTGACAGGCGGTCAGCGCGGCCGTTAGCAAATCGTTGGCCATTGCAAGTGACACGTCCTTGCGCTGCGCAACTTGATCCGGGGCTGCAACGGCGAATGCAGAGTTCATTGCGAGTGTGATCAGCAATGAAGTCGATAGGCTTGTACGCATGCTGTTTCCTTGGTTGATTGAGTCTGTCTGGGTCATTGCCAGACATCATGACCAGCCCGCTCCGTCAGAATGATTACTTCCTGATTACCAATATGTAATGTGAGAAATCAGCGAAGCGGGCTAGCCTGTGCGCCAGTCCTGGAGGAAAAAATGCGTATCCTGGTGGTTGAAGATGAAACGAAAATGGCGGATTACCTGCGTAAAGCCCTGACTGAATCGGGCTATGCGGTAGAGATCGCCCTTGACGGGCTGGACGGCCAGCATTTGGCACAGGAGAGTGAGTTCGATCTGATCATTCTGGATGTCATGTTGCCGGGGTTGGACGGCTGGCAATTGCTGCAAATCATCCGGCGTAAGTGGCAGACCCCGGTACTGTTTCTTACCGCACGTGATTCGGTTGATGATCGGGTCAAAGGGCTGGAGTTGGGGGCTGATGATTATCTGGTGAAACCCTTTTCCTATGCCGAGTTGTTGGCACGCGTACGCACTTTGCTGCGCCGTGGCCCGCCTCGCGAGGTGGAGCATTTTGTGGCTGGCGACCTGAGCCTGGACTTGTTGCGACGCAAGGTAACGCGCAACGGCGAGCGCCTCACCCTGACCAACAAGGAATTCGCCCTACTGCACTTGCTGCTTAGTCGTGAAGGGGAAGTGCTATCGCGTTCGTTGATTGCCTCACAGATCTGGCAAATGAACTTTGACAGTGACACCAATGTGGTAGATGTCGCTATTCGTCGCCTGCGGGCCAAGATTGACGATCCATACTCACTTAAGTTGATACACACAGTGCGTGGTATCGGTTACATGCTCGAGGTGCAATCCTGAAACTGTTTCCGCGCACTCTGAGCCTGCGCCTAGCGATCATGTTCGCAATTGTCAGCACGCTTTTACTGGGCTCCATTGGTTTTTATCTTTATCAATCGTTGCAGCGAGAGATTGCCTGGCGCGATGATCAGGCCCTGCTGGGGCGCCTGGAGCGAATGCAAGCCTTGATCAGCGATAGTGACAGCATCGAGCAACTGCGAGGTCGGCCCAAGCTCTATGAAAACATGTTGGGCAATCGCGACAGTCTGCTATGGATCGTCGATGACACTGGCAAAGTATTAATCGAAATCAATCCAGTGCGAATGACTTTGCCGAAGTTGCCCGCTGCACCCCATGCTCGCCTCGTTGACGATCACTCCTCCGAGCCATTGCGGCTTGCTTGGCATGATGTCATGCAGGGTGATCGCGGTTTGACCCTGATTGCTGGCAAGTTGTTGGGGGAGCGCGAGCAGATGCTGGGGGCTTACCGGCTCAAGCTCTGGCTGGCCATGTCCGTCGGTGCGCTGCTGGCTTTCGTATTCGGCTGGTGGGTCAGTCAACGAGGCTTGCACCCGGTGCGCCTGCTTGCTAAGCGCGCTGCCGCAATTGACGTGCAGCACCTGCACCTGCGGCTGGATGAGTTCAATGAACTGAATGAACTCAAACTGCTCTGTAGTGCCCTTAACCAGATGCTTGCACGCCTTGAGGACGGATTCGCCCAGCTTTCACGCTTCTCGGAAGACCTCGCCCATGAGATGCGAACCCCGCTTGGCAACCTGATGGGTCATACCCAGCAAGCCCTGAGGCGCAGTCGCTCTATCGAGGACTATCAGAACCTGCTGGTTTCCAATCAGGAAGAATATGAACGGTTGGCCCGAATGATCGACAGCATGCTGTTTCTCGCTCGCACCGAGCAGCCAAACGCCTGCGCAAAATTCGAGCAAATCAACCTGCACGATCTCATTGAGCAACTATGTGAGTATTTCGAAGGCGTGGCGCAAGAGCGAGATGTGCAACTGCTAAACCAGACCCGGCATCAGTTGCTGGGGGATCCAGGTTTGATCCGTCGAGCATTGGCTAACTTGCTGGCTAATGCGCTGCGCTACGCAACTCCCGCCTCTGCAGTGACGATCAGCAGCGAGATTTCGGAGGACACGCTCGACATCACGGTGCACAACCACGGCGAGGCGATTGCAGCGGAACATCTTCCACGATTGTTTGAGCGCTTTTACCGGTGTGACCCATCACGCAATCAACCCGACGATTCCGGTGGTCTGGGATTGGCCATCGTTCGTTCGATTATGCAACTGCATGGCGGTTGTATAACCGTTGATAGCACTGACGCAGGTACGAGCTTTCACTTGGAGTTTCCCCTTATAAAATCCTGAGCTCGAACCGAAGGTATTGCACCCAACACAGCGAATGATGGCAAATTGCCCTATAGTGGGGTTTCTTGCAGAGATGACCGCGTAGGAAGCATGCAAATGGGGCTCGAAAAGTTTTCTTTCGGGCAGATGCTAAAGGGGAGACGTAATGATGAGCATGAATCCGAAAGCCTCCTACGTCATTTTTGGGGAGGTAACCTTGCCCAGCATCATTTTTGAATCGCAAATATGCGCATCAGACCTGATCCCTTGGAATTTGTTTTCAATACTAAACGACCTTCGAATCTGCATGTCATCGGTCGTTCACCCCCAATCACGTTTGGCTGCAACGGTGCTTGCCAAGGCACGGCTCTCGTTCTGCGCGTTGGAAAATTAAAGTGGCGTTTACTAAACGGCGCAGCTCCCTAGTAGGGTTCATTATTCTGGCTGTCGGCCTGGTTGGCTTTTCTGCCCTGTTACTGCTGAAGTCCGAAACTCAGCGCAGAGAAAAGCGTTTCTCGGAATACGTGCAAAATATTTCCGGAGTCGTGCGCAATCAGCTTGATACTAATGAGGCTGTGTTGGCCGGTTTCTCTGCATTTCTCCAGGCTGTCGATCAAAGCGATACGGATGCGGCGGCCCGTTACGCGGCGGCCGTTTTAACCGCTTACCCTCATATTTACATGCTCGAGGCGGCGAGGGCGGTACCTATTGGCGAAGAGGCTGCGTTCGAAGATCTATTGCGTAGTACTTGGCGGCCAGACTTTGAACTCAAGGACTTTCCGAGCCTCACTCATCAACCTGCACAACATCAGGTCTATCTCAACGAGACTTGGCCTGTATTGTTCATGTACCCATTACTCCCTGAATCCAGCTCGATCTATGGCGTCAGGCTGGAAACCGTCGCCTATCTCTCCTATGCGCTGGCTCGAACCCACAGTAACCAGAAACCTGTGGTATCGCCAGTCTTCTCAATGTACGAGGGCGGTAGCGCTTACATTCTGATGCAGTCAGTCACTCGACCTGAACAGGCGCGAGAGAACACCCGTCCCAACTTCTTTGGCAGCACGATGGTGTCTTTGCTTTTGATCAAGACGGGGTCGCTACAGGATGCTGTGATTTATGCGAACGTAGATCCTCTTGTTCACGTCAGCGCTGTCCTGAAAACCGCTGCGGGGTCTGAAAGCAATGTCTTTTCAACGGAGACCGAGCAAGCCGGTATCCTGGATCGCCTCCTGTTACCGGCTTTGTCCGACAGAGTCGAGATCAGGAGTGTTTCACAACCGATGACCTTGTCATTCGAGCGTCAGTTGCGATTAGGAGATGTACTGACTTCGGAAACATTGATAATCCTTGCAGTTCTCGCGGGGGCGTTCGTATTGATGCCTGTGGTGCTAATTCGGCATTTCAAAGCGATTGAAAGAGCAGAGGTTGAACACGAACGCTCGGCTTATCTCGCAACCCATGATGTTCTAACCCAATTGCCGAATCGCTACCTCTTCGCCGATCGTTTTGACCAGGCCCTCTCAAACTGGACAGTGAGTGGGACTGCGTTTGCCGTTCTGTTGATCGATCTGGATCATTTCAAGGACATTAACGATAAGCATGGCCATGAGGTTGGTGACCAGGTTCTCAAGGCAGTCGCCAATCGCATGCTTCAGGTCACTCGTTCTTGTGACACCGTCGCACGCTACGGTGGAGACGAATTCGTGATTCTGATCACGGATCTTATCAACTCAGAGCGTGCTGAGCTCAACGCTGAGCGGGTGCTGGAAGCCATTGCGCAGACAGTAGCGACAAGCGCAGGAGCGCTGTCACTGTCGTGCAGTATCGGAGTCTCTCTGTGCCCTAACCATGGCCAAAGTTTGGGCTCATTGCTGAAAGCAGCGGATCAGGCAATGTACGGTGTTAAACAACTGGGACGTAAAGGAGTCGCGATGACTGAGTCCCCGGAAGCTTGAGATGCTTACAAACACCACTTGCTCACAAACACCGCTAGTCGCTTAGTCAAGGCTAAGGAACCATCGCATGTAAATTTACTTGAGCGTGCCGTTGGCCTCGATGCGGCGATAGCGTTCGTCATATCTAAACTCGCAGCGCGCGCCCACTAAAAACCGGGCGCCCGACAAGGCGTCCGTTTTATTTTCGCAATTGCGTTATTAACTTAGAGGATCTTTTCCGTTCGCGGTTTTTTCTTAGCTATCGAGTCTTTCATCTAGGATATTCAGGCTCATTTAATCGTTAAGTTTGGCATAAATAACATAGGTGATCTGTCATGTTCTACTTGAGATTCTCTGGATGCAAATATCATATCGGCATTCCGATGGGGCATACCCACTTGAAATACCTTGCAACCCTTGCGTGATTGAGAAAACCCACGCGTCTCTCTAGATTTAATTTCGCAATGCCGGGCCCCTCTGACAGCTAACCGCTGCCATGTCGGAGTTGCAGTTTTTATAACTTCGACACTTAGAGGAGGGGATCATGACTGCCCTAGAACCGTTCTTCCTGGCCGAGTTCTTCGGCACCGATAAGCATCGTGATAGGCCTGTTGGTCTTCGACCTCGGGGTTCTCCACCGTGAGCAGCGAGAAATCGGCGTTACTGAAAGTCTGCTGCTGTCTGCTGGCTATATCACGGCTGGCTTGCTGTTCGGCCTCTGGGTCTGGCAGGTCAAGGGTGTTGACGCCGGGATGGATTTCTACACCGGTTTTCTGATCGAGAAATCGTTGTCGATGGACAACGTGTTCCTGATGGCGATGATCTTCAGCTTCCTCTCTATCCCGCGTAGGTATCAGCACGAGGTGCTGTTCTGGGGCATTCTCGGTGTCATCGTGCTGCGCGCGATCATGATTGGCCTGGGTGCGGCGCTGATCGCCGAGTTCAGCTGGATTCTGTATGTGTTCGGCATCTTCCTGCTGTTAACTGGAGTGAGGATGCTGTTCAGCAAGGTCGATGCCCATCCGAACCTTAGCGAAAACCTGCTGGTGAAGTTCCTGCGCAAACACATGCGGGTGACCGAGCAACTGCATGAAGGGCGCTTCTTTGTCCGTCAGGCGGATGCCAGCGGCAAGTCCGTGGTCTGGGCGACGCCGTTGTTCTTAGCCTTGGTGCTGATCGAGTGTGCCGACCTGGTGTTCGCCGTGGACAGCGTGCCAGCGATCTTCGCCATCACCCAAGACCCCTTCATCGTCTACACCTCGAACATCTTCGCCATCCTTGGCCTGCGTGCGTTGTATTTCGCCCTGGCGGCGATGATTCACCGCTTCGCCTACCTCAAGTACGCGCTGGCACTGGTGCTGGTGTTTATCGGTGGCAAGATCTTCCTGGTCGGCATCATCGGCAAGATTCCGGCGGGCATTTCCCTGAGCGTGACCGTGGGGCTGTTGCTGGGCGGTGTGCTGCTGTCGCTGTGGAAAACCCGCGACCAAGCCTCTGCTGGCTCGCAGGAGTAAATCTAAAAAATTGGCTGCCTCCTAGCGAATTGGCGACTTTGAGAAATGGGGACAGTGACCGTCTCAGCATTAGTCGGGCGTGGGATAGCGCCAAGGCGGTACTGGAAACGCCAGTGGATCCCCTCTAATCACTCCACATTGCTATCGACTCAATGGCGTCGGCAAGCGCGAGCTGGTTTTCGTGAAGAGTTTCGAGTATGTCCGGCAGTAAGGGAGAGGGTGACATGGCGACATTTCCTCAGCGCGAAGTTGAAGCCTAGCAGTGTCAACCGAGCTTGTTAGATCGCGGACTAAGTAGTAGCTAAATTTTTAAGGTCTACGGTGAGACTCAATTAATGCCACTGACGCTTTATTTCCTGCCACTGCTCGTCTGACAGCCACTTATCTGCCAACGGAAAGAAAATATTTTCCTCCGAGTCCATATGATCGAAATATTTTTTGATAAAGTCATCGATAGTGTCAGCAATTACTCTCGTTTCCTGAGGTGTGTCCTCCAACATCTTCAACTGTCCAGCAATGCGCCCAAATGCTTGATGATCTCGCTCGATATCCTTGACCCGTTGGTGGATCGGTGCCTCAGTCGCTAGCAATGCCAGCCGAATAAGTTCTTCATTTTCATGGTGGTGTCGTTCTGCATCACCATGCATGGCTTCCAGCATCTCGAACAATAGCTTGCAGTCATCAGCGCCATCGGATTCGGATTCATGCCTCATCTTCCTCAGCAACTCTTTGATCTGAGTGATTTTTATAGCCACCTCATGATGATATGCCTGAAGTTCCTTCAACAAGATGTTCATATCAAAACCTCTTCACGACACCAAACCATCACAGAGAAATATTTCTTAACCCGCGACCTCCAAGGCAAACAATTTTTTAAATCTCCATATTTATCAATGCCTTGTTAGCCGAGCTCACCAGCATGATTTAACATTATTAGTATAGGCGAGCACAGAGTTCGCGCTTTGCCTCGCTGAAGGGAGGCCTGTAAACATCTTAAACTCGCCGCAGGGCAGGGAGCCTTGGACGACTAGGCAAAGCAAAGCTGGCGCGGTTTTCCTATTAATTTTGGTTTCAAGAATCTGTTCATTGCATTGGAACGCTTTAAAAAACCGCTCACGAAGAACTGAAGGCTGGAAGGCTGGAAGGCTAGAAAGCTTCTAGGGTGCGGTCGACTTGGTAAATGCAGGCACTGAGCTTGATCTCAAGGATGCGAAGCTCCTCATATGCAGTCGCCTGCTTGCCCGAAAAGGAATGGGGCTATGACCTAATTCTACAAAGCGACTCATTACGCTGACCCCAGCTTAGGATCGCCATCAATATCTCGCCCAGGCGGGGCTTTTGGGCCTACAGTTTTGATTGTCGCTCACTGCAAGGAATACAAATGAACGCGTTGCCTTCAACCTCTCTGCCAAAGCACGTCAACCTGCTGGGTTATGGTGGTCTGTTGCCGTTTATTTTCCTGGCGCTGCTGATCCCGTTCTCTCTCGACTATCGGCCGTTGTTTGCGATTGCGCTTGTTAACTATGGCGCAGTCATCCTTAGCTTCGTCGGCGCCTTACACTGGGGCTTCGCCATGACCGTGCAAGACATGAGCGCCGAGCAGGGCCGCGACAGGTTCATATGAGCACCAAGGGCAAGCGCGCCTCATGAACATATCTGACATAGCATCTGGTTTAACATAATATACATTACACGTAACACGATGTTTCCAGATTAGCCCGATTGCACGCAGATCTTGAAGACCTCATTTCCCCTAAACCCTTCATTCTTGGGTCAGCCTCTGAACCAGCTCCAAATGCTCTGGAAACTGCTCGCCGAGTTTGCGCTGACTGCCCATCTCCATGTCCGCACAATCAAACCCTGGTGAAACCGCTTCACTGATCAATCCGAATCCCTTCGTCCCATCCATCAGCTGCGAAGCTTTCCAGACGCCGCCCGGTACGTGCAGCTGCAAACATTGTCCGGCGAGTATGTCGCTGCCCATCACGACCGTTTTCAATGTGCCGTCCGGGAAAATCAGGCGGTACTGAATCGCGTCTCCCAAATGGTAGTAATGCAGGATGTCGGATCGGTTCAGATGAAAGTATCCAATTGGCGACTCGCGGGTCAGCAGATAATAGATGGAGGACATCAAATAACGTTGGCCACCGGCGGTCTCGGCCATTGGTTGGTGATCGGTCTGGAAGGTTCTGCGAAAGTAACCACCTTCGACGTGGGGTTCCAGGTTGAGTGCAGCGATCACGTCTTGAGCGTTTTGAAAGTGTTTGTCGCGCCCGTTTTCTGTCATGTCGCAAGCTTCCCGTGGTTCAAGAAGTCGTACCAGATCTGACAATAACCCTTACCTGCTTAAAAGGGTTATTATAATCTAAAGATATAACTACACTAAATAGATGTTTAGTTTAGTTATATGTAGAGGCGCTTCCTGATGGGTTATTTCGCCCTCAAATTCAGCTTTACGGACTTCATTTCTCGATAAAACGCTGCTTTTAAGTAAACACACGGCAGCCCCCTCCTCCAGCATCGTCACCCAAGCATAAGTTGCGGGTACTTCAGCAACAACCTCACAAGCTCAACAATCCGCTGTACAGCCCGTACGCCGCCAGCCCCGCGCCGCTGATAACGCAGGTGAAGATTCCTTTCTCGACCGAGGTGAACAAAGGCTCGCCCTGTTCATGCCTGGCCTTGGCAAACAGGATCACCCCCGGCGCATACAGCAATGCAGAAAGCAGCAAATATTTAAGCCCTGCGGCGTACAGCAACCACGCCGCATAGCTCAGGGCTATGCCACCGATCAGCAAGTCTTTGCTCCGTTCTGTCGACGCATGTTCGTAGGTCTCACCACGCCCGCTCAACAGCACCGCATAGGCCGCCGACCACAGATACGGCACCAGGATCATCGAGGACGCGAGGTAAATCAGACTGGTGTACGTTCCAGCGGAAAACAGCGTGATCAGCAGAAAAATCTGGATCATCACGTTGGTCATCCACAACGCATTGACCGGCACATGATTGGCGTTTTCCCTGGTCAGGAACGCGGGCATGGTGTTGTCTTTGGCCGTGGCAAAGAGGATTTCGGCACACAATAAAGCCCAGGACAACAAAGCACCCAATAGTGAAATCGCCAGGCCGATACTGATTAGCAATGCGCCCCAAGGGCCGACGATATGTTCCAGCACCGCCGCCAACGAAGGATTCTGCAACGTGGCCAGTTCTGGTTGGCTCATGATTCCCAATGACAGTACATTCACCAGCACCAGTAACGCCAATACGCCCAGAAAACCGATGACCGTCGCCCGGCCAACGTCCGACCGTTTCTCCGCCCGGGCCGAGTACACACTCGCCCCTTCGATACCGATAAAAACAAATACGGTGACCAGCATCATGTTCCGGACCTGATCCATCACGCTGCCAAAATCCGGGTTGCTGCGCCCCCAGATGTCACGGGTAAAAATGTCTGCCTTGAAGGCGACCGCGGCAATGACGATGAACATGATCAGCGGCACGATCTTGGCCACAGTGGTCAACTGATTGATGAAGGCGGCTTCCTTGATCCCGCGCAACACCAGAAAATGCACGGCCCACAGCAGGGCTGAGGCACAACCGATGGCGATGGGTGTGTTGCCATGGCCAAAGACCGGAAAAAAGTACCCGAGGGTACTGAACAACAGCACAAAGTAGCCGACGTTACCCAGCCAGGCGCTCATCCAGTAACCCCACGCAGACGAAAACCCCATGTAATTTCCGAACCCGGCCCTGGCGTAGGCGTAGACCCCGGAATCCAGATCGGGTTTGCGATTGGCCAGTGTCTGGAACACGAAGGCCAAAGTCAGCATTCCCACGGCGGTGATCGCCCAACCGATCAATATTGCGCCAGCATCGGCATGGGCTGACATGTTCTGCGGCAAAGAGAAGATCCCGCCGCCAATCATCGATCCCACGACAAGGGCGATGAGCGCGCTCAGGCGAAGCTTGTGCGTCGATTGCGACATTTCGGGAGCTCCTGTTCCCCGAAATGCCGGGGGCAGACCTGCATGGGCTAAACAGAGCGTAATAACGGTTATTCGATAACGCCAATAATGGTGCTTATTTAACGTTTATATTTTTATCGTAATGCATATATTTATTAGCTTTATTTGTGTTTTTTAATAATCCCAATTCTGTGCTTTAAAAGTCATTTTAAAATTTGCTTAAAATCAAAAAAGAACTAGCTTAATAACTCACTGTAATGCGTGATATTCCGACCGTGCCTTAGGCTCTAAAACGCTGGTGTCAGAAAGGGTGTCACGTATTTTTTACATCCCTCCAGACTAGGTCGCCTTATAAATAATGGCACGCTAACAGCAGAAACCCTCCTCCCCTGCAATGGAGTGATGCAATGTCTGAATCACCGGGCAAACTGAAACTCGGCGCACTGGTTGCTTTAGTCGTGGGTTCAATGATCGGAGGCGGAATTTTTTCCTTACCACAGAACATGGCTGCCAGTGCGGACGTCGGCGCCATTCTGATTGGCTGGGCGATCACCGCCGTCGGCATGTTGACCCTCGCGTTTGTTTTCCAGACGTTGGCCAACCGCAAGCCAGATCTCGACGGCGGGGTCTACGCCTACGCCAAGGCCGGTTTCGGCGACTACATGGGTTTCTCGTCCGCCTGGGGGTATTGGATCAGCGCCTGGCTGGGCAACGTGGGTTACTTCGTGCTGCTGTTCAGCACGCTCGGGTATTTCTTTCCGGTCTTTGGTGAAGGCAACACAGTCGCGGCGATTATTGGCGCGTCGGTGTTGCTCTGGGCGGTGCACTTTCTCGTATTACGCGGGATCAAGGAAGCGGCGTTCATTAACCTGGTCACCACCGTCGCCAAGATCCTGCCGCTGCTGTTGTTCGTGTTGATTGCGGTGTTCGCGTTCAAACTGGACATTTTCACCGCCGATATCTGGGGCTTGAAAAGCCCCGATCTGGGCAGTGTGATGAATCAAGTGCGCAAGATGATGCTGGTCACCGTCTGGGTGTTCATCGGCATCGAGGGCGCGAGCATTTTTTCGGCCCGGGCGGAACAACGCAGCGACGTGGGTAAAGCCACGGTGATCGGTTTCGTTACCGTGTTGCTGTTTTTGGTGCTGGTGAACGTGTTGTCGCTGGGCATCATGACCCAACCGGAACTGGCCAAGCTGCAGAACCCTTCGATGGCCGCAGTGCTCAAACACGTGGTCGGGGAATGGGGCGCCGTGTTGATCAGCGTCGGTCTGATTATCTCGCTGCTGGGGGCACTACTGTCGTGGGTGCTGCTGTGTGCGGAGATCATGTTCGCCGCCGCCAAGGACCACACCATGCCGGCGTTCCTGCGCAAGGAAAACGCCAACCATGTACCGGTCAACGCGCTGTGGCTGACCAATGCCATGGTCCAGGTGTTCCTGGTCATCACCCTGTTTTCTGCAAGCACTTACCTGTCACTGATCTACCTCGCCACCTCGATGATTCTGGTGCCTTACCTGTGGTCGGCGGCTTACGCCTTTCTGCTGGCCGTGCGTGGCGAAAGCTACGAAGGCGCGCCGGGCGAACGGCAGAAGGATCTGATCATCGGCGCTGTGGCGCTGATCTATGCGGTCTGGCTGCTGTATGCCGGGGGCATCAAATACCTGCTGCTGTCCGCCCTCCTCTATGCCCCCGGCGCGATTCTTTTCGCCAAGGCCAAGCTTGAAATCGACAAGCCTGTTTTCACCCACGTCGAGAAGCTGATATTTGCCGCAGTGGTGGTGGGCGCCCTGGTGGCGGCCTACGGTCTCTATGACGGCTTCCTGACCTTGTAGCCGCCCTGTTTTTAACCTCTGGAGGATCACTGAAATGACCACGGAAAAAGTTAAGTACGGCGTGCATTCGGAGGCCGGCAAACTGCGCAAAGTCATGGTTTGCTCCCCCGGTCTGGCCCACCAGCGGCTGACGCCCAACAACTGTGACGAACTGCTGTTCGATGATGTCTTGTGGGTGGCCCAGGCCAAGCGCGACCATTTCGATTTCGTCACCAAAATGCGTGAACGCAACGTCGAAGTGCTGGAAATGCACAACCTGCTGACCGACATCGTCGCCATCCCTGAAGCCCTGAACTGGATCCTGGAGCGCAAGATCACCGCGAATTCGGTGGGTTTGGGCCTGGTCAACGAAGTCAGCTCGTGGCTGCGCAGCCTGGAGTCGCGCAAGATTGCCGAGTTCCTGATTGGCGGCGTGTCGGCGGATGATCTGCCGGACAGCTTCGGCGGCAAGACCATTCAGATGTTCCGCGATTTCCTCGGCCACTCGAGCTTCATTCTGCCGCCGTTGCCCAACACCCAGTTCACCCGCGATACCACCTGCTGGATTTTCGGTGGCGTGACTCTGAATCCGATGCACTGGCCGGCGCGCCGTCAGGAAACGTTGCTGGCCAGCGCCATCTACAAATTCCACCCGGAGTTCACCAACGCTGACTTCCAGATCTGGTATGGCGATCCGGATCAGGAACACGGCAACGCCACACTCGAAGGCGGCGACGTGATGCCCATCGGCAACGGCGTGGTCTTGATCGGCATGGGCGAACGGTCGTCGCGCCAGGCCATCGGTCAACTGGCGGTGAACCTATTCAAAAATAAAGCAGTAGAACGGGTGATCGTCGCCGGCCTGCCAAAATCCCGCGCGGCCATGCACCTGGATACCGTGTTCAGCTTCTGTGATCGCGATCTGGTGACCATCTTCCCGGAAGTGGTGAGCCAGATCGTCGCCTTCACCCTGCGCCCTGACGAAAATAAACCGGGCGGTATCGATATCCGCCGCGAAGAAACCAACTTCCTCGACACCGTCGCCAAAGCCCTCAACCTGAAAACGTTGCGCGTGGTGGAAACCGGTGGCAACAGCTTCGCCGCCGAACGCGAGCAATGGGACGATGGCAACAACGTGGTGGCCGTGGAACCCGGTGTGGTCATCGGCTACGACCGCAACACCTACACCAACACGTTGCTGCGCAAAGCCGGTGTCGAGGTCATCACCATCAGTGCCGGCGAACTCGGGCGCGGCCGTGGCGGTGGCCATTGCATGACCTGCCCGATCATCCGCGACCCGATTGACTATTAATGTTCCCGCCAAGGCCGGCGCTTGATAGAGCGCAGGCCTTGGGGATATCTGAAATTCAAGGAGATCCGATCATGGCTTTCAATATGCGCAATCGAAGTCTGCTCTCGCTGATGCACCACACCACCCGCGAGCTGCACTATTTGCTGGACCTGTCCCGAGACCTCAAACGCGCCAAGTACACCGGCACCGAGCGTCCACACCTGCAAGGCAAGAACATCGCGCTGATCTTCGAAAAAACCTCGACCCGCACCCGTTGCGCCTTCGAAGTCGCGGCCCACGACCAGGGCGCCCACGTCACCTACATCGATCCGGTGTCGTCGCAGATCGGCCACAAGGAAAGCATGAAAGACACCGCCCGCGTGCTGGGGCGGATGTTTGATGCCATCGAGTACCGCGGCTTCGAACAGGAAATTGTCGAGGAGCTGGCCAAGTTCGCAGGTGTGCCGGTGTTCAACGGCCTGACCGCCGAATTCCACCCGACGCAAATGATCGCCGACACCCTGACCATGCGCGAGCACAGCGACAAACCGCTGCATGAAATCAGCTACGCCTACCTCGGTGACGCCCGCTATAACATGGGCAACTCGCTGTTGATGATCGGGGCCAAGCTGGGTATGGACGTGCGCATCGCTGCACCGAAAGCGCTGTGGCCAACGGAGGACTTTATCGCCCAATGCAAAGCCTTCGCCGAAGACAGCGGCGCACGCATCACCATCACCGAAGACCCGAAAGAAGCAGTCAAAGGCGTGGACTTCATCCACACCGATATTTGGGTGTCGATGGGTGAACCGGTGGAAGCGTGGGACGAGCGCATCGAGCAACTAATGCCGTATCAGGTCAACGCCTCCATGATGAAGGCTTCGGGCAACCCGCGCGTGAAATTCATGCACTGTTTGCCCGCGTTCCACAACAGCGAAACCAAGGTCGGCAAGGACATTGCCGCGCGGTATCCGCACTTGGCCAATGGCGTTGAGGTGACTGAAGAGGTCTTCGAATCGCCGGCCAACATCGCCTTCGAGCAAGCGGAAAACCGTATGCACACCATTAAGGCGATCCTGGTGTCGGCACTGGCGGATATCTAATAGCCCGACCCGCCTCCTGACTGAACACCGTCCTGTGGGAGCTGGCTTGCCTGCGATGGCATCGCCTCGGTCTGTCAGAGGCACCGAGGTGACCCCATCGCAGGCAAGCCAGCTCCCACATTGACCGAGTTCCAATTGGGAACCGAGTCGCTAGCAATTTCTCTGTTTAGAAGGACTGCATTATGCGTATCGTCGTCGCTCTGGGCGGTAACGCCCTGCTCCGCCGGGGGGAACCCATGACCTCGGACAACCAGCGCGCCAATATCCGTATCGCCACCGAGCAAATTGCCAAGATCCATCCCGGCAATCAACTGGTCATCGCCCACGGCAATGGTCCGCAGGTCGGGCTGCTGTCCTTGCAGGCAGCGGCCTATACCTCGGTGTCGCCCTATCCGCTAGACGTGCTCGGCGCCGAAACCGAAGGCATGATCGGCTACATCATCGAACAGGAACTGGGTAACCTGCTGGACTTCGAAGTCCCCTTCGCCACCCTGCTGACCCAGGTCGAAGTCGACGCCAATGACCCGGCCTTCCAAAACCCCACCAAACCCATCGGCCCGGTGTACACCAAAGCCGAGGCGGAAAAACTCGCGGCCGAAAAAGGCTGGGCCATTGCCCCGGATGGCGACAAGTATCGCCGCGTGGTCGCCAGCCCCAAACCGAAACGCATTTTCGAAATACGCCCGATCCAGTGGTTGCTGGAAAAAGGCAGCATCGTGATCTGTGCCGGTGGCGGCGGCATTCCGACCCTGTACACGGCACCAGGCAAACTGGAAGGCGTCGAAGCGGTCATCGACAAAGACCTGTGCTCGGCGCTGCTGGCCGAACAGCTTGACGCCGATCTGCTGGTGATCGCTACCGACGTCAGTGCCGCCTTCATCGATTTCGGTAAACCCACACAGAAAGCCATCGCTCAGGCTCACCCGGACGACATGGAAAACCTCGGCTTCGCGGCGGGCTCCATGGGACCGAAGGTGCAGGCAGCCTGCGAATTCGCCCGCCATACTGGAAAGACCGCGGTGATCGGTTCTCTCTCGGATATCGAAGCGATCGTCCAGGGCAAGGCCGGCACCCGCATCAGCACCGCGACACCTGGTATCTCGTACTTGTAGACGCGTGAACATAAGGGGCAGGCCCGGTCTGCCCCGATTCAAGGTCTTTTTGGAGGAGAGTCGACAATGGCTACGTTCGAACCCGGTCACCTGCACATCGAGCGACACGCACTGAACGACAAGGATGTCAGCTACAACCTGCACATAGATTATGAAGTCACCCAGGATCCCAAGGAAGGCAAAGGGATGCAGTTCACAATGCACGGCAGCATCCTGGGCAAGGACATGACGGAATCCTTTTTCCTGCCCAAGGACCAAGCCTATAACTTCGCCAGCAACGTCACAAAAATCGCCGAGAAGTACGGGATCCCGAAGGCGCATAGCAACATTGGTTCGATCCACAAACATTACGACCAGATGTTCGAAGATGTGCGGGTCCAGCTGAACATGCAGTCCGGAGACCCCATCAATCCTGAGCGCTTCGAGTGACTCGATACTCACGCGAAAACCCAAACGCCTGCCAACCTTCCTATCTCTTGGTGCAGGTTGCAAAAGAATGAAGAAGCTCCAGGTGGGTCAGACGATCGATGCCGTCTATACCGAAGTCCTGAAGGTCAAGACTTCACGCTAGCGACGCTCGCCGACATGCGTGGCCTGTGGTCTCGAACAACAGGACGTGAGTTCGGCAGAGCCGTTTCCATGAGTACCGCAGGATGAATGGCAAGGCCTTACTCTGCAAAGCGTCTGAAACTCAGCTGTACTGAGCATTATCCGATCATCGCCAGCCTGCCTGGTCACATGGGGGGCGCAATGCGCATTCCATTGTTTTACGCGGTGTCAGTTGTACTGTTTTTGCAGGGCTCTGCTTGCCTGGCGCAGTCACCGGATGCCACTGCTGCCGATGCGCCACCCGTGGCGGCGGCCGCCAAGGATGCAGTCTTCACTCAGGAGCAGCTGGATCAGATGCTGGCTTCGATTGCCCTTTATCCGGACCCACTCCTTGCACAGGTGCTGATGGCCAGCACCTACCCAGGGGAAGTCGCCGAAGCCGTCACCTGGTCTAAAGCGAACCCCAAAGCCAAAGGCGATGATGCAGTCAAAAAAGTAGCAAGTCAGCCCTGGGACCCTAGCGTGCAAGCGCTGGTCGCCTTCCCGCAGGTGCTGGTTACGCTGGGGCAGGATCCCGCCTGGGTTCAGCGACTGGGCGACGCCTTTCTGGCCCAGCCCGACGATGTGATGGGCGGCGTGCAACGCTTGCGGCATCAAGCGCAGGCTGCGGGCAACCTGCAGAGCAACCAGTATCAGAACGTGACGGTGCAGAATGTGACGGCCCCCGCTGCGGCACCGGCACCTGCATCGGCCCCGGCCAGCACCTCTTCCACCATCATCATTCAACCCGCCGATCCGCAGGTGGTGTACGTTCCAGCCTACAACCCGACAACCACCTACGGCACCTGGGCCTACCCGGCTTCGCCCCCCGTCTACTACCCACCGCCCCCCGCCTATTACCCCGGTTCGGCATTGGTGGCCGGGCTGGCGTTCGGTACCGGCGTCGCGATCATCGGCTCGCTATGGGGCGACTGTGACTGGGGCAATAACGACATCGACATCGACGTCAATCGCTACAACAACATCAATCGCAACAACCAGATCACCAACAACCAGAACAAGTGGCAGCACAACGCAGTCCATCGTGACGGTGTTCCCTATCGAGATAACAGAAGCCGCCAGGAATTTGGCCGCCAACTCAACGGTGCCGCTCAGCGCCAGGCCTATCGGGGCGACAATGCCCAGCGCACCCAGGCCCGTGAAAATGCCCGTAGCGCCATGGACAGGAGCGGTTTCGAGAGACCGGCCACCAGCAACCGACAAGCCCGTGATCAGGCACGCCAGGCGCAGTCGGGAGCCTCGGCAGGTAACCGAATGCAGCCAGGTGCAGACCGACCGAGAGTGGCTGACAGAAGCCAGGGCGATGGCAAAAACATTCGCGAGAACCAGCAGCCCGGAAGACAGGATGCTCAGGTGAGTCAGCGCAGGCAGGACCTCTCCCAGACGCGTCAGGGTACGCAAAATCGGCCGGCCGCCAGCCCCGGCAGTGCCCGCAACAATGCATTCGCCGGCGTGCGTTCACCCTCCCAGGCCAATGCGCAAGCCCTGCGTGGCCGGGCCAGCCAGGCTTCCGCTCAGCGTCCGAGCGCCATGCGTTCTGCCGGCCATCAGATCAGCCGGCCGTCCGCCCCAATGCGTTCGGGAGGGGGCCGTCGGTGAACAGCCAACGTCGAGTAACAACGCTCATCACCGCTCTGGCGATTACCACGGGCTTGGCGTGGTCGTGCATGGCGATGGCGCAGCAGGCATTCTCAACGCCGGAAAAGGCCGCTGAGGAGTTCGTCAAGGCGCTCGGCACGGAACACGCCGATCAGGCACGCCTCACAGAGTTGCTGGGAGAAGACTGGCGCAGCGTCATTCCCCGCGAAGGTGTGCAGCGCAGCGATGTGGATGCGTTTTTGCAGCAGTATCACGAGCAACATCAGATCGAAAAACTCAGTGATCGCAAGACCCTCCTGGCGGTCGGCAGTGACCACTGGACACTGCCTATCCCCATGGTTAAAGGAGCAAACGGTTGGCGGTTCGACATGAAGGCCGGCAGTGTTGAAATCCGCGCACGGCGAATCGGCCGCAACGAACTCTCCACGGTGCAATCCGTACTGACTTATCACGACGCCCAGATGGACTATGCGTCGGTGGACCGTGAAGGTGACGGCGCGCTCGAATACGCGCAGAACATCTTCAGTACACCCGGCACACACGACGGACTCTATTGGGCGGATGACGACAGCGGTCAAATAAGCCCGCTAGGTCCATTGTTCGGCAACACCACGGTCGGCGAGGACTGGCACGGTTACCACTTTCGCATTCTCAAGGGACAAGGTCCCTCGGCACCCGGCGGAGCTTACAGCTACTTGATCGGAGACAAGATGAGCCGCGGCTTCGCACTGATCGCCTGGCCGGCAAAATACGACGACACCGGGGTGATGAGCTTCATGATCAGCCATGAAGGACAAGTGTTCGAGAAAGACCTGGGCCCCCAAAGTGGCAAGCTCGCTCAGTCGATGAAGCTGTTTGATCCAGACAACAGCTGGAAGGAAGTGACGGTCGATCCAAAACCGGAATGATGCCGGTCCCAACTCTGCGCTACGGGTAGCATTCGCGAATTAGCGATATGCAGGGATAGTGACTACGCTTCTGATCGGGCGGCCTCTATGGAGCATGGCGTGACTATGAACGCTGTCAGACGGCTCTTCGTCTTACCGATCGTCACTCTGGCAGGGGGACTGGTCCTGCTTGCCGGCTGCGGTAAAGAGCCCGCCTCTCCCGCCCGCCAGCCTCCCGATGTGACGGTCATGACCGTCACTGCACGCAACACCCCAGTCACCTTTGAATTCGTCGCGCAAACCCAGAGCTCCCGCGAGGTCGAGATCCGCGCCCGGGTGGCCGGTTTCCTCGAGAAGCGGCTGTACACCGAAGGCGATTTGGTAAAGGCCGGGCAAACGCTGTTTCAGATGGACCGTAAACCCTTCGAAGCCGCGTTGCTGTCAGCCCAGGGACAACTGGCCCAGCAACAGGCGCGATGGGAAGTGGCCAAAGCCACCCTGGCGCGCGTGCGTCCCTTGGCGGCACAGAATGCGGTCAGCAAGATGGACCTGGACAACGCCGTCGGTGACGAGCGCCAAACCCGCGCCGCTGTACTGGCCGCCGAGGGCTCGGTTCGCACCGAGCAATTGAACCTGAGCTACACCACGATCAGCTCTCCCCTCACGGGCCTTTCAAGCTTTGCCAAAAAGCAGGAAGGGAGTTACGTCACTCCCGGTGAATCAGGCCTGCTGACCACCGTGTCGCAGATGGACCCGATCTACGTCAATTTCAGCCTTTCGGAAAACGAGACGCTCAAGTACCGCGACGAGATCGCGGCCGGACATCTCATCTTTCCGCCACGAAGCGAGTTTGTCGTGGAAGTGGTACTGGCCGACGGCACCGTGGTGCCCGAGCGCGGTCGCCTGAATTTTGCGGCGCCCTCCTACAGCCAGGACACCGGAACCTTTCTGGTCCGGGCCGTGGTGGCGAACCCGGCCAGCCTGTTGCGCCCCGGCCAGTTCGTGCGGGCGCGAGCCATCGGCGCTACCCGGCCGAACGCCATTGTGGTTCCACAAAAGGCGGTGCTGGAAGGCGCCAAAAGCCATTTCGTCTGGGTCGTCAACGCCGAGGGCAAACCCGAGCAGCGCGTTGTCGAGGTGGGTGACTGGCATGGTGACGACTGGTTCATTACCAAAGGCTTGCAGGCGGGTGAGCGCATCGTGGTCGACGGGGCAATCCGGGTCACCCCTGGCGGAGCGCTGAATATCATCTCCCCTACGCCACCGGCCCCGGACGTGGTGCCAGCGACGAAAGCGGCCGTGGCCGCGCAAAACAGTGGGCACAGCCCATGAGCATTTCCCACTATTGCATTGATCGCCCGATTTTCGCCTCGGTGATCTCGATCATCATCACCCTGGCTGGCGCGGTGGCAATGGTCCAACTGCCTGTCGCCCAATACCCTGACATCACACCCCCACAAATTACGGTGGCGGCGACCTACCCGGGCGCCGATGCACTGGTGGTGGCTAACAATGTGGCGGCGCCGATCGAGCAGCAGGTCAACGGCGCCGACAACATGATCTACATGAACTCGTCGAGCTCGGCGACGGGCAACATGACCCTCAACGTGTTCTTCGAAATCGGCACCGACCCTTCGCTGGCCCAGGTCGACGTGCAAAACCGGGTCAACCTGGCCCTGCCGCAACTGCCCTCCGCCGTGCAGAGCCAGGGCATCCAGGTACAGAAGAAATCATCGGCCTTCATGATGGTCCTGGCGGTTTACTCCGCCGGCGATCGCTACGACAGCACCTACGTCGCCAACTACGCCAACCTGTACATTCTGGACGCCATCAAGCGCATTCCCGGGGCCAACCAGGCGAGCATTTTCGGTACGCCGGACTACGCGATGCGGATCTGGCTCAAGCCCGACCGCATGGCGCAACTGGGCATCACCGCGGCGGATGTGCAGAAAGCCGTGGCCAATCAGAACCAGCAATTCGCAGTGGGCCGGGTCGGACAGTCCCCCACCGGACAGGCTGTGGAGCAGTCCTTTGCGGTAACCACCAAAGGGCGGCTGACTGAACCGGCCGAATTCGAGAACATTATTCTGCGTGCCAGCAACGACGGGGCCGCCATTGTTCGTCTCAAGGACATTGGCCGGGCCGAACTCGGGCAAAAAGACTACTCGTTGCGCAGCACTTACCAAGGAAAGCCGGCGACGCTGATTGCCGTGTATCAACAACCCGGCGCCAACGCCCTCGATGTGTCCGCCGCCGTCACCTCGACGCTGGCGCAGATGAAGACGACCTTTCCCGAGGGCATCGAATACAAGATCGTCATGGACACCACCGCGTTTACCCGGGCGTCGATTACCGAGGTGATCCACACCTTTTTCGAAGCGCTGGTGCTGGTGGTCGTGGTGGTGTTCATTTTCCTGCAGAGCCTGCGAGCCACGCTGATTCCGGTGCTGGCGGTGCCGGTGTCGATTGTCGGCACCTTTATCGGCATGTCGGCTCTGGGTTTTTCGGTGAACATGTTGACGCTGTTCGGCATGGTGCTGGCGATTGGCATCGTGGTGGACGACGCCATCGTGGTGATCGAAAACGTCGAACGCAACATGCAAGTCCACAAGATGTCGCCCAAGGACGCCGCCAAACGGGCCATGGATGAAGTGGCCGGTCCGGTGGTGGCCATTGTCCTGGTGCTGTGTGCGGTGTTCATCCCGGTGGCTTTCATGGGTGGCATCACCGGCCAACTGTACAAACAGTTCGCGATCACCATCGCCATTTCCGTGGTGATTTCCGGCCTGGTCGCCCTGACTCTTTCACCGGCCCTGGCCGCGCTGCTGCTCAAGCCGCAGCACGGTGATAAAAACGCATTCTTCCGCTGGTTCGAGCGCAGCTTCGAACGCATGACCGAAAGCTATTCGCGCTCGGTGGCGTTCATGATCAAACGCTTCGTACTGGCCTTGCTGCTCTTTGCCGGCATGATCGTATTGATCTTGTTGATGGCGCAGCGAATACCGAGTGCCTTCCTGCCGCCGGAAGACCAGGGCTACTTGCTGGGGGCCGTAATCATGCCCGACGCCGCCAGCCTCGATCGCACCGGCGAAGTCGGGAAAGTGGCCAGTGACTTCTTCATGAACGATGCCTCCGTCGAGGGCGTTGCCATCGTTAACGGCTACAGCCTGCTGGACGGCCAGAACAAGAACAATGCGGCAGCCTTTTTCGTCGGATTCAAGGATTTCGAGGGCCGTTACAAGGACTCGGACACGATCAAGGAGCAAAGCGCACCAGCGGTTATCCAGAAGGCTGCCCATGCTTTTTCTACGGTTCAGGGCGGGATCATCCTGCCGGTCAATCCGCCGTCCATTCCTGGCCTGGGCACCACCGGGGGCATGGAGGTGTGGGTGCAAAGCAAGGGCGACGCCAGTATCGGCCAACTGGCTGAGATGGTCGGCACGCTGGTTGCCAAGGCCAAACAGCGTCCCGAACTCGGCGCCATTACCTCCACGTTCAACGTGTTCTCGCGACAACTGCTGGTGGACGTCGACCGGGAAAAGGCCGAAACGCTGGGGGTGCCGGTAGAAGATGTCTACAGCACGATGCAAACCATGTTCGGCTCGCTCTACGTGTCTCAATTCAACAAATTCAGTCGCCTGTGGCAGGTTATTTTGCAAGCTGAGCCGATCTATCGCCTCAAGGCCGAGGACCTGCAGCAGATTTACGTGCGCAGCAAAAACCTTGAAATGGTGCCGCTCAAGGCCTTGCTGACCACCCGTTACGTCACCGGCCCCGACCTGCTGACGCGCTTCAACAACTTCCCGGCGGTCAAACTCACCGCCAACGCGGCCCCTGGCTACAGTTCCGGCCAGGCACTCAAGGCCCTGGAAGAAATCAGCGCCGAAATCATGACCAACGACTATGCGCTGGCCCTGAGCGGCGAAGCGTTCGAGGAGAAAAAAAGCGGCGGCGCTTCGTCCAAGGTGTTCATCTTTGGCCTGATCATGGTGTTCCTGATCCTGGCGGCACAGTACGAGAAATGGTCACTGCCGGTGGGTGTGTTGCTGGCGGTGCCTTTTGCCTTGTTCGGTGCGCTGCTCGCGGTGTTGATTCGAGGGTTGAGCAACGACGTCTACTTCCAGATCGGCCTGACCATGCTGGTCGCGCTGGCGGCCAAGAACGCCATTCTGATTTTCGAGTTTGCGGTGCTGAACCGCGAAAACGGCATGTCGGCCTACGATGCCGCCATGACCGCGGCGAAAGAGCGTCTGCGGCCCATCGTGATGACGTCACTGGCCTTTATCCTCGGGTGTGTGCCGCTGGCCATTGCTGTCGGCGCCTCGGAAAACAGTCGCCATTCCATCGGTACGGGGGTGATCGGCGGGATGCTCGCCGCCACCGTCATCGCCATCTTCTTCATCCCGCTGTTCTACTACCTGGTTGAACGCTTGACCGAGAAAAAAGGCGTGATCAAGCCACCCGCCCAGCTCACCTCGCCACTGTCCTCCGGGGAGCTTCCCAAGGGTGCTCCCCAACATCGACATGAGGGAGATTGAGATGCGCACCGCTCATCTCCCTTTCCTGCTGTGCCTGGGCCTGACCGGCTGCATGGTCGGCCCGGATTATCAGCGCCCCGCCACTGACGCCCCGGCCGCCTATCGCTATGCCGACAAGGAGGCTCACGAACTGTCGAACACCCTGTGGTGGGAGCAGTTCAAGGACCCGGTGCTCAATGAGCTGATTCGCAGTGCCTTGGCCGAGAACAAGGACATCAAGATCGCCGCCGCGCGGGTCGAGGAATTCCAGGGCCGATACGGTGTGGTGCGCTCGCAACTGTTTCCGCAGGTCGGACTGGGTGTGCAAGGCACTCGTAACCGCGCGCCCCGCGACAACGGCCCGGTACCGCTGGATTCCAGCATCGACCCGATATTCAACAACTACCAGGCTAATCTCAGTGCCAGTTGGGAACTGGATGTCTGGGGTCGCCTGCGGCGCCTCAACGAGTCCGCGCGTGCCGACTTGCTGGCCTCGGAGGAAGGCCGGCGTGCGGTTATTTTGAGCCTGGTGTCATCGGTGGCGTCCAGCTACATCACCCTGCGTGATCTTGATCAGGAACTGCAAATTGCCCGCACCACCGCCAAGGCCCGTGGCGACTCCTACGAAATCTTCAAACTGCGCTTTGGCGCCGGGACCATTTCCGAAATGGAACTGGCGCAGAACCTCTCCGAGTTTCAGCGCACCCAGGCCTCTGTCGCGCAATTCGAATCCCAGGTTGCCGTACAGGAAAACAATCTGGCCGTGCTGCTCGGACGCAACCCCGGGCCCATCATTCGGGGGCGTGACCTGGAGCAATTAACCCTGCCGTCAGTGCCGGCCGGTCTGCCCTCGGATTTGCTCGAGCGGCGTCCCGACCTGCGCCAGGCCGAGCTTGACTTGATTTCCGCCAACGCCCGCATCGGTGCTGCCAAGGCGTTGTATTTTCCGACGATCTCCCTGACCGGTCTGCTCGGTTCGGCCAGTAACCAACTCTCCAACCTGTTCACCGGTCCGGCCGCAACCTGGTCCTATGGGGTCGGGGCGAGCATGCCGATCTTCACCGCCGGCGGCATCGCCGGGCAGGTTCAACAGGCCGAGGCGTTTCAACAACAAGCGCTGTTGAGCTACCAGCAATCGATTCAATCGGCGTTCAGGGATGTCGAAAACGCGCTGGTCACCGCGAGCAAATCCCGCGAGCAGATGGCCTCCCAGGCTAACCAGGTCGAAGCGTTGCGCACCTACACAAAATTTGCGCGGCTTCGCTACGACAATGGCTACACCAGCTACATCGAAGTACTGGATGCGGAGCGGAGCCTGTTCGACGCCGAGTTGAGTTACACCCAGACCCGGGGCCTGGTGTTGAACGCCATGGTCGATGTTTACAAGGCAACCGGTGGCGGCTGGGTGACCGAAGCGGACACGTTCACAGTGGCTTCGCCGCGCTGAAGCGCTGTGCCGAATCGGCCAGCGCCTTTGCACTTCAGCCCGCTGCGCTTTCCCGAATCAGCTTTTTGTTGATCTTGCCGACGCTGGTTTTAGGAATCTCGGCGACAAACTTGAACTGTTTGGGGATCGCCCATTTGTTGATGCGGCCACTCTCGACGAACTGTTGCAGGTGCGTCTCGAGAACCCGTCGGTCGAGGAAGGTTCCCGGTTCGCAAATCACCAGCGCCATCGGCCGTTCGCCCCATTGCTCATCGGCAATGCCCACCACGGCGACGGACATCACGGCAGGATGTTGACTGAGCAGGTTTTCCAGCTCAAGGGAGCTGATCCACTCCCCGCCCGTCTTGATCACGTCCTTGATCCGGTCCTTGATTTCCACCCCGCCCATGGCATCGATAGAGGCCATGTCGCCGGTGTGCAGCCAGCCGCCCTGCCAAAGCTCCGCGCCCTTCTCGGGTTCCTTCAAATAACCTTGCGTCAACCACGGCGCGCGGACCACGATCTCGCCCAATGACTCGCCGTCATGGGCAACGGCTTTACCGCTGGCATCGACGATTTTCAGATCGACCATCGGCACCGGCGTGCCCGTCTTGATGCGCTTGGGCAACTGGGCTTGCCGGGATTTTTCGAGGTCTTCATCACGCAGGTAAGTGGTGCAGAGGATCGGGCAGGTTTCCGACATGCCGTAACCACTGTGCACTTGAATGCCTTTGGCGCTCGCTTCGCTGGCGATACCCAGGGTCAGTGCGCTGCCGCCCAGGAGCATTTTCCAGCCATCAAAACGGCTGTCTGCCGCCGCCTCGCAGCCGAGGATCATTTGCAGGATGGTCGGCACGCAATGGGAGAATGTCACGCGCTCTTCCCGGTACAACCTGACCAGGCTGTTGGGCTCGTAGCGTCCGGGGTAGACCTGTTTGAGCCCCATCAGGGTCGCGACATAGGGCACGCCCCACGCATGCACGTGAAACATCGGCGTGATGGGCATGTACACGTCATCGGAACGCAGCAGTGCTGCTCATACTCACCTACCACCGGCAGAGACGTTTCGCTTGCCATGTCGTCGGTCAACCGCACGTAGCCTTTGACGGTGCTGAGCTGACCCTGAATCGGCTCGATCAGGGGCAGGAAATCATCATGCACCAGCACCAGATCGTCTTCGGCGTGATTCATGGTGTAGAGCACCTGATCCGGCGACAGGCGAATGTTTACGGTGTGCAGCACCGCACCGATCATCGGTACGGCGAAAAAACATTCCAGGTAGCGATGACTGTCCCAATCGAGCAGCGCCACCGTGTCACCGGCCTTGACGCCGGCTGCCGTCAAGGCGTTGGCCAGCCGACGAACCCGCTGATTGAGGGTCTGGTAGCTGTAGCGCAGTTTGTCGGCATAGACGATTTCCCGGCCCGGCTCGTAGCGCACGCCGGACAGCAACAGCTGCTTGATCAGCAAGGGATAGGCATAGGCGCCGTCGGCGGGCGGAATTATTTTTGTCGCCATCATGGTTGTGGTTCCTGGTCCTTGTTTTGCGTGGGCTCGGCGATCAGAACTGCTCCGCATCCAGTTGGTAGAGGCAGTCGCTACCGGCCTTGGCTGAAGCGCTCAACGAGTGGATTCGCGGCAGCAGGCGGGCGAAGTAGAAGCGTGCGGTGGCCAGTTTGCTGACGTAGAAATCGTCCTTGGAAGGCGTGCTCATGGCGGCTTTGGCCATGCGCGCCCACATGTAGGCGTACGCGGTGTAGCCAAAGACGTGCAGGTACTCGACCGAGGCGGCGCCGATTTCATTCGGGTTGCTTTGGGCTCGATCCAGCAGCCACGCCGTCAGTTCATCGAGGGTGTCCACGGCGGCGTTCAACGGTCGGGTGAACTCGGCCAGGGTGTTGAGAAAACCGGTGTAGGTCACACGGTCGCCAACGGCCACATGAGTGACGCCCTCGCCCACAGCCTGCACCACCCCGGAGGCTTCGACGCCCATGCCGTTCGGCATCGGGATCGGATAGGTGCCATTGCGAAAGTAGGTGTCGGCATAGTTCAGGCCGACCGCCACGTGGCGCAGGCGAACCTGGCCCGGGCCGGGATCCCCGACCTCGACCTCTTCATAGCGAAGGACTTCGGGACCACCGGTTTCGTAGAAGCGGACGGCTTTGGCCATGTTTTCTTATTCTCCAATCTGCACTGTTGGCTATTTGCGTCGATATGCGCTGATTGGACTGTAGGACGGCGCCTGGTGAGCCGCTTCTCATCAGACGACAATGGCTTTTCATTTCATGACACGGCTTATCCGCCGAGTGCGATGATCGCGGTAATCAGCGCCGCACCGGTGATCGCCAGTGCCACCGCGCCTTGCCACGGTTTGGCACCGGCGTAGCGGGCGAGTATCCAGCCGGCAATGAACAGCACCCCGAGACCGATCAGGTTAGAGAGACGGACGGCGAGCGCGGTCTGGTCCAGCAACAGAAAAGGCACTACGAGCGGAAATGTCGAGGCCACGACCAACAGGAATACCCCGAGTGCGCCCTTGAAATCATCCAGGCCCAGGCGTGGCGCTGCCGGTAGGGCGGTGACCTCAAGCAGGCGTCGCCGCAGCGACTCCAGTTCATCCGGGCCGGCCGCTGCCGAGAGACGCGGCGGTAAGGCCTGCGCAATCAGCGCCTGCCCCGTCGCCGCGTCCGCCCCGCTGCGCAACGTGGCGAGTAGCGTGCGCTTGCGGGTGCGCTCGATCACCGTTCGCAACAGGTACATCACCGCATCTGCAAGCCCCCAGGCCAGGTTGCAACCCAACGCGGCGATCATCATCGTGCGTTCCGCCTCCTGGCCTGAGGTCGCCACGCTGATCGTTCCGGTGAAGGTCATCGCCATGAGCAGACCGAAGATCACTTCCGTGACACGGTCGACCGGGTCGAGCACCCGTGCGCGCTTTGGTACTCCAGTGTTTTGCATGCAGCCTGCCTTGCGGATACCTACCCGCTGATGCGAGGTTCATCGGTCAGTGCAGCTATTTTCAGGACCGGCTTTCAGCCCCCCTTCAGTGTAGTTTCAAAAAACCTTGTCACTTCCGTGATGGGCGAATATGCAAAATGCTCAACTCGCCCATTCGGGCGTCTATGCTCCCTGTGATCTTCCTGCACTGGAAAATGCGTAATGCATTCATCTACATCCGGCCGATTCCTGATGCTTGGCGCGCTTGCCCTCAGTGGCTGCGTGCGGCTGGGTCCGGATTTCCAACCGCCGGGTGAAGCCTGGGTCAAACATTGGGACACCCCTGCCCTCGAGCTATCCAGCCAACGTGGAATGAACCCGGACCTGCGCCAGTGGTGGCAGGTGTTCACCGATCCAGTGCTCGACCGTTTGATTGCCGAGTCGGATGCGCACAACGCCAGCCTCAAGATCGCCGGCCTGCGCGTCATGGAAGCACGCGCCCAGCTGGGCATTGCCCAAAGCGGGCTTTACCCGCAACTGCAACAGGCCAGCGCCGACAGTTTGTACTTCAATCGCAAGCAATCCGGCGGGATCAATCCACAGGACAGCCATTTCTGGCAATACAGCGCCGGGTTTGATGTCGGCTGGGAGCTGGATTTCTGGGGACGCTTCAGTCGTGCCATCGAGTCGTCCGACGCCAGCTACTTCGCCGCCCAGGCCAACTACGAAGACGTGCTTGTGCTGCTGCGGGCACAGGTGGCCGACACTTATTATTCATTGCGCACCACCGAGGCACGTTTGCGCGTCGCCCAGGAAAACGCCAAGCAACAACAGCGTAACTTCGAGATCACCGAGAAGCTGTTCAACAGTGGCCAGCAAGCCGAACTCGACCTGCAACAAGCCAAGACCCAATACCTGGGCACGTTGAGCACCATTCCCAACCTGGAAGATCAGCTACAGCGCACGCGCAACGCCTTGGCCGTGTTGATCGGCCAGCCGCCCGGCGGACTGCCGCAGTTGCTTGAGAATGAAGGATTGATCCCGCTGGTCGACCGCGCCGTGCTGCAAGATGTGCCGGCCAATCTGCTGCTGCGCCGCCCCGACGTGCGCGCCGCCGAGCTGAATGTCGCCGCTCAATCGGCGTTGATCGGTGTGGCCGAAAGCGATTTCTATCCGTCGCTGACCTTGCTCGGCAGCATCGTCTGGTCCGCTGACACGCTCAACGGTACGTCCCGGACGCTGGACTTGATCGGCGGCCCCAGCTTGCGCTGGAACCTGTTCGACCATGGCCAGATCAGCAACAACGTGCGAGTGCAGGATGCGCGTTTGCAGCAACTGATCGAGGCGTACCGCGACAAGGTTCGCCAGGCCGCACGCGAGGCGGACGACGCGGCGAACGGTCTGATCAAATCGCTGGAACGCGAACGCATCCTGCGCGAGGCCGAAGTCGCGGCCAAGCGCTCGCTGGTGCTGGCCAACACTCAGTACCGGGAAGGTTATTCGGATTTCCAGCGGGTGCTGGATGCACAGCGCGCGCTGCTCGAACAACAGGACAACTACCTGGTCGCCCGCAGTAATGCGGTGAGCAATGTGATTGCCTTGTACAAAGCCATGGGCGGTGGCTGGTACAGCGCCTTGCCGCGCGTCGATCCCGCCACCCGCCGGCAAATGGAAAAACGCACCGACTGGGGCAATCTGCTGAATGAACCCGCCGCTGCGCAGCCAGCCTTTCCTCTTCCAGACAAGGTAGACAACCATGAGTGAAGCCGCGCAGCCCTCCCCCGACGCGCCCTCCTCCAAGCCTCCGGCTCCGGCCGCCGACCCGGCGAAAAAAGGCATCAAGTGGGTGTTGCTGCTGATCGTGTTAAGTCTGGCCTGGTACCTGTTGGCTGACCGCTACACGCCGTATACGCAACAGGCGCGGGTGGGCGCCTTTGTCATTCCGGTGGCGTCAGAGGTGGCGGGCCGCGTCGTGCGCGTCAACGTGCGCAACAACCAGGACGTCAAGGCCGGCGATGTGCTGTTCGAGGTGGACCCGCAGCCGTATCAGATCGCCGTCGACCGTGCCCGCGCAGACCTTGAATCGACGCGCCGACAGATCGGTGCCAGCACCGCCGGGATCGCGTCGGCGCAAGCCAATTTACGCGCCGCCCAGGCCAACGAACTCAAGGCGAAGCAGGACAATCAACGTCTGGAAGGTTTGTATCGCGAAGACCCCGGCACCATTTCGGTGCGCCTGCTGGAAGTGTCACGCGCCAACCGCGAACAGGCGGTCAGTCAGGTTGCCCAGGCCCGCGCCGAGGTACAGCGGGCACGTGAGCAGGAAGGTGGCAGTCAGGAAGACAACGCCTTGCTGCGCAGCGCCGCCACGGCGTTGTCAAAAGCCGAGCTGGACCTGTCCAACACGCAGATACGCGCACGCTCGGCGGGGCTGATCACCGATCTGCGGACCGACGCCGGGCAGTTCGCCGCTGCCGGCAGCCCGGTCATGACGTTGATTGCCATCCACGATGTGTGGATCAGCGCGGATCTGACCGAGAACAACTTGGGTCTGGTCAAGCTTGAGACACCGGTTTCGATTGTTCTGGATTCACTGCCGGGCGAGGTGTTCGAAGGCCGCGTGCGCAGCATGGGCTATGGCGTCAGCGTCGGTCAGCCGCCCGCGCCGGGCACGTTGCCCAGTGTGCAGAACAGCCGCGACTGGCTGCGCCCGGCCCAGCGTTTTCCAGTGATTATCGAGTTTTCCGCGGAGTCCATGAAGGTGCTGCGCGACAGTGGCGCCATCCGTGCCGGTGGGCAGGCCGAAGTCATGGCGTTCCCGAGCCAGGGCAATCCGCTGAACCTGCTGGGCCGGGTGTTTCTCGGACTGATGAGCTGGCTCTCGTATGTTTATTAAAGGCACCGCCCGGGATCAGCGCGCGCTGCGGCTGGCCACTGGCACCGCACTGTGCCTCGCGGCCAGCTTCGGCCTGGCTTTGCCGCTGCCGTTTCTTGGGCCGGTGCTGTGCCTGATGCTGCTGGCCATGCTTAATCGGGCGCTGCCGTTCAAAACCAGTCTGGTGCTCGCACTGGTTGCGGCGCTGACCACGGGCGTCGGCCTGTTGCTGATCCCGATCCTGCGTTACTACCCCATCAGCGGCGTGCTGTTGATCGGCGTCTGTCTGTTCCTGGCCTTCCGTTTTGGCTTGAGTGGCGGCAATAACCTGGTCGTGACGTTTCTGGTGATTGGCCTGACCATGATTTCCTCGGCCGGTGTCGCCGAATTTGACCTGGCGGCGATGGTCATTGCTGCCCTGGTCAAGGGGTTGCTACTCGCCGTGACGGTGGTGGCCATCAGTCATTGGCTTTTCCCGGAACCGGCCAACGCCCCAACTCCTCCGCGCGCCGCGCCCCTGTCCGCCGACGCCACTGGCCGAGTGGCGCTACGTGCAACCTTGATCGTGTTGCCCACCTTCCTGTTGGCGCTGATCGATCCGGCCAGCTATCTGCCGATCATCCTCAAAGCGGTCAGCCTCGGGCAGCAAAGTGAAACGACCAGCGCGCGCAACGCCGGTCGCGAGCTGGTAGGCTCAACCCTGCTCGGCGGGGTGTTGGCGATCCTGTTCTGGTGCGCGCTCAGCCTGTTTGTGCACCTGTGGATGTTCTTTCTGTGGACGCTGCTGTTCGGCCTGATACTGGCGCGCAAGCTGTACGCCCTGAGCCCTACCCGGTTGAGCCCGGGATTCTGGCTCAATACGCTGATCACCATGATCATCCTGTTGGGCCAGTCGGTTCAGGACAGCGCAGCGGGCAAAGACGTCTACACCGCTTTCGCGGTGCGCATGGGGTTGTTCATCTTCGTCACGCTGTATGCCGTGCTGATGGTTCATCTGCTCGATCAGCGTACGGCTCAGAACCGCTTTTCGTAGGCGCGAGGCTTGCCTGCGAAGGCGATCTCTCGGACGCCTTCGCGGGCGAGCCTCGCTCCTACAGGTCCGGTGTGTCCGGGAGGGTTCAGGGGTTGACCTGATACCCCTTTCCTTGCAGGCAACTGGTATAGGCCGTTGACGTGGTTGCGGCGCTGGTTTTCTGCTGTGCGCGGCGCTCCTGACGCTGGCGTGAGCCGCCCACCACGGCGCCCGCCGCGGCGGTCTCTTTGGCGCGATTCTGGCGATAATCCTGCTTTACGTCATCATCGACGCGATCATAAAACTCGTCGTGCTGACGCCCGCGCACCTGAGCCCCCGCTGCACCGGCGGCAGCACCCACGGCGGCGCCCTTCAGTCTTCCACCAGAAGGCGACGCAGCCGTCGAAGCGCTCTGACTGGCCGCGATGTTGTGACAATCGGTAATGTCGGTTTGGGTTTGTTGCGAACTCTGCCCTTTCATCGGCACCACCGTTTCGGCCCAGCCCTGGACACTGAAAACCGACAATGCGACGCACAGACTGATGGGCGACAACCTTTTCATGATGACCTCCGGATGAGCCTGGTTCTCACCATCAAAGAGTGTAGATCACACCTCCATCACCAACTGGTCTTCGACCCAACGCACCGGCACCGGCTCCAGTTGCGCCCCCTTGCACGGCCCGTCGATGCAATGCCCGTCTTCGAACCGAAACATCGCGCTGTGATGAGCGCACATCAGGATCTTGCCGCGATAGGTGCAGAATTCTTGCGGGCGATAGTCCAGCGGCACCGAGAAATGCGGGCAGCGGTTGATGTACACCCAGACGTGCTCGCCTTGACGAACGGCAATCAGCCCGGCGGGATGCAGCTGCTGGTGCTCAGGCAGACCCAGGGCGCCGCCGTCGATAATGTCATCCCGTTGGCACAAGGTGATGGTGGTCATGGTCAGCCACGCAATTCCGGGTTGCCAAGGCTCCAGTGCCAAGGGCGGATCTGGATGCTGGCAAACAGCCCGGCCTGAACATACGGGTCGTCTTGGATAAATGCTTCCACCTCCGGCAGGCTACCCGCCTCAATCACCAGCAACGTGCCATTCATCGCCGCGCCCTCATGATCAAGGGTCGGACCGCCGAGGCGGACGATCACCCGATGCGTTTCGGTCCCGCGCAAGTGGGCTTGATGACTAGGTCGCAGACGCTGACGCAAGGCCAGCGAGTCCGGGTGGTCTGTAGCGAATACCGCAAAAAACTGTCCCATGATTCATTCGGTTTCCATGACGAATTCGTAACACGCACGCTTGAACGGCAGGTCGATACCCAGGTCGGCGGACAGATCATCGTGGGTGATCCGGTCTTCATAGATCACCTGCAACGACTGTTTGACGCCGAACACCGCATCGGACGCCAGGTACGGATCATCGTGATTGAACAGGTGCGTGACCAATTTGCGATAACCCGGCACGTCGATCATGAAATGCAGGTGCGCCGGCCGCCACGGGTGACGGTTGGCGGCATTGAGCATGCGCCCGACCGGGCCATCAGTGGGGATCGGGTAGCACACCGGGACGATCGTGCGAATCGCAAAATAGCCGTTGGCATCGGTGCGATAGCGGCCGCGCAGATTGCCGAACGGTTGTTCGGTGTCCTGGCCGGAATACATGCCGTTTTCGGCGGTTTGCCAGACGTCCAGCACCGCGCCGGCCAGCGGTTCGCCGTGGGTATCGACCACCCGTCCGCGCACCAGCGCCGTTTCGCCCGCCGTGAAGGCCATGTTTTCGCCGAACGCACGCTCCGGCATGCCTTCCTTCGCGAGCAAGCCCGCTCCCACAGTTGATTGCCGGTGAAGCGGGCATTTGTGGTGTGCGTGTCGGAAGTATTTTTCGCGCCTGCACACGCCATGGCCTAACCTGAATGGCTAAAGCCGCCGGGGCATACTTATGCGTCCTGCACTGAAATTACTCATGTTCATCGTGTTTGCGCTGTTGGCGGCGAACATCGGCGTGCTGTCGGCAGATGAACCGGCGAATACTTCAGAAGCCAGCACCATCACCACTGTGTCAAAGGGCGATCTGGAAACCCTGCAACTCAGGCTGGACAACCTTAAACAACAGGTGTCGTTGAGCAGTAACTACACGCAGTTGGTGGGTTTTCAGGACAGTGTTCAATTACTCCTCAGTGATACGAGCAAACTGGAGGCCGTGTTACTGCCCGAACAGGCGCAATTGCAAGCGCAGCTCAATGTGCTCGGGACGACCTCCGCGACCAGCCTGGCCATGGAAAAGGCCGATCTGGTGAAACAGCGCACCTACCTGACCGAACAAAAAGACAAGGTGGACGACGATCTCCAGATACTGCAGGCCATCAAACTCGGCGCAGCCAACCTCATCACGCAGATCGCCAGCATTCGCCGCACTCAACTGGAGACCGAGCTGGTCCAGCGCACCACCAGCCTGCTCAATCCTCGATTCTGGTTACCGCTGTTTTCTCCCATAGAAGAGGATAAAAACCGCCTGCGTTTTTTTAGCGACCAGTTCGACAGTGTCGTCGAGCCTGCCTGGCAACCCGGCGAGCGCGGTATCACGGTCATGTTGCTATTGCTGGCCCTGGCCTTCTGGTCGTTGGGGCGCAGGCTGGCTGAGCGCGGGCTGACCTGGATCTGCATCCACCACGTACCGGAAGGTCGTTTGCGCAGAAGCTCGTTGGCGATAGCGACGGTACTCGCCACCCTGTTGAGCGCTGGCTGTGCCATCCAACTGATCTTAATGGCTGCCACTCGGCTGAATCCACTGACGCAGCCGCTGCAAGGCTATTTCGAGGACATCGAGAAGCTCGCCTACACCTGCGCCATGATTACCGGCCTGAGTCGGGCCCTGCTGTCCAGGCGCAATCCCTCCTGGCGCCTGCCGGGGATCGCCGATGAAGTGGCGCTTGCGATGAGCCCCTATCCGGCCATGCTGGCCGGGTCGCTGCTGGTGCTGGTGTCGCTCGCGCAGATCCCCAATGCAATGGGCATGAGTTCGCAGGCGGTGATCTTCTGCCGGGGCATCGTCGCTCTGGTCGTTGCCCTGATTTTGGGGGCACTGTTGCTGCGCACCAATAAGACCCGCCGAGCGATGGTGATTGCCGGGGAAGCGCCGGAGGCCGGTACGACGCTGGCAGGCCTGATTTATTCCGGCATCAGCATTGGCGTATTGATTTCGCTGTTTGGCCTGTTGGTCGGTTACGTCTCCCTCGCCAGATTCATCACCTATGAAATCGTCTGGCTGTATATCGTGATTTCCAGTTTCTATTTGCTGACGCAGCTGTTCAGGGACTTGTGCGACTACCTGTTTTCGCCCAAAAATCCCAGTGGTAAGGCCATCAAACAATTGCTCGGTATCGGTGATGTAAGGCTTGAACAAATCGAAGTGGTCTTGTCGGGTCTCGGCCGAGCGACCTTGATCCTGATTGCGGTGATTACAACGTTTGTGGGGGGTGTTGGATCGACGTTCGGGCAGTTGACGGATCGGGTTACAGCGATACTCGGCGGCGATGGCCTGCGCAAGCTGAACATCATCCCGGAGAACCTGCTGAATGCGGTGCTGGCGCTGTTGATCGGCATCTACTTGATTCGATCCCTGCGCCGCTGGCTGGACAATGAGTTCCTGCCCAAAACCGATATGGACCCTGGCATGGGTGCGTCGCTGAGCACTTTGTTCAGCAACATCGGCTATGCGCTGGTGATTCTGCTGACGCTGTCTTCATTGGGCGTCAAGTGGACCAACCTGGCCTGGATTGTCAGCGCGTTGTCGGTGGGGATCGGCTTCGGTTTGCAGGAGATCGTCAAGAATTTCGTCTCCGGGTTGATCCTGCTCACCGAGCGCCCGGTGAAGGTCGGCGATCTGATCAGCATTAGCGGAGTCGAGGGTGATATCCGGAGGATTAACGTGCGGGCGACCGAGATTCAGCTCAGTGACCGCTCGATTGTGATCGTGCCTAACTCGCAGCTGATTTCACAAAATTTGCGCAACGTGACGATGGGCGGCAGTGCTCAAGGGGTGGCGATTCTTGAACTGGTGTTCCCGCTGGACATCGATCCCGAGCAGGTCAAGAACCTGTTGTATGAGACGTATTTTGAGCATGAAACCATTCTTGACCACCCTGCTCCCTCTGTGCGTTTCAGCAAGCTGACGCCGGAAGGGATTACGCTGACGATTACCGGGTACGTTAGCAGCCCGAGGATTGTGGCCAGTACCAAGAGTGACTTGTTGTTTGAGATTCTCAAGCGATTGGGGGCGGCGGGTATTGAGTTGGCGAAACCGGTGCCGGCGGTTTGAATGGGATGTGAGTACATATCCGTTTCTGCGGTAACGGCGGCTTATGGTTTCGCTCTTACAGCGAGTCCCTTTTTCAAACGCCAAAAAGGAACCAAAAGGCTTTGCCCCTCCATTCGGTGCCTCGCCTAGGCTCGGCATGCCCTCACTCCGGCATTGCTCCGGGGGCCCGCCGCCATCGGCCATCCATGGCCGGGGGCGGCTACCGCGGCATCCTTGCCGCGGTGCCCCCTACGCAACGCCTGCGTTCGGCCTCTGGGAAAGGGGCAACAGATCAAGATCAAAAGCCGAAGCAACGGCAACGGCAACGGCAAGATCAATAGCAGCGCGAGCAAACCAGTCCGCACATGATCGTTCCCACGCTCCGCGTGGGAATGCCGCCGGGGACGCTCCGCGTCCCGCTGTCGACGCATGACCTGAGCCCTGCGCACGGGTGACGCGGAGCGTCACGGGATGCAGACCAGAGCGTGGGAACGATCAGGTCACGGGTCACGGGGAGTGTGTGCGCAGAAATCAGGCCGGCCTGCAGGCCGCCGTGCTTTTGATTTTGACGCACCGCCCCTCGTAAGGCCGAGTGGAGGTTCTGCGCAGTGGGCAACCCGGCATGGATGCCGGGTTAGCCGCCCCCGGCCATGGATGGCCGATGGCGGCGGGCCCACGGAGCAGGACCGGAGCGAGGGCATGCCGAGCCTTAGCGAGGCACCGAACGAAAGGGCAGAAGCGCTTTGGTTACTTTCGCGCTTTTCGAAAGTGACTCGCTGTAAGAGCGAAACCAATATCAGCCGTCACCGAAGAAACGGATATACACCCAGCAGCTCCAGCCCAATCAGCCCCGCCCCACACGCTTCAACGTCTCACTCGGCAACTCCTTGAACAACGCCCGATAGCTGCTGGAAAACCGTCCCAGATGCCAGAACGACCAACGCATCGCCACCTCCGCCACCGTGGTTTCCATTGCCGAACGACTGAGCAACTCACGGTGCGCGCTGTTGAGCCGACGCAAGCGCAGCCAATGGGTTGGCGTCATGCCGGTATAGGCCTTGAACGCATGCTGCAACTGCCGCAATGAAACCCCGGCAATTTGTGAAAGCTCCAACAAGTTCAGGGTTTCTTCCGGCGCATCCGCCGCCCACTCACCGATGCGTTTCATCACCGCGCGTTCTTCGGCCCGGCGCTGCAAACCGCCGCGATCAAGACACACACAGGCGTTATCGAGGATGTACAAACAGTCCTCCAGCAACTGCTGGGTCAACGCCTCTTTGCTCGGCGGATCAAGCGTCTGCGTCAGCCGGGTCAGCGTCCCGCTCAACCAGCGACTGAACAGCGCGTTCTGCCCCGAATTCAGCGGCGCCATGAACAACCCTTCAAGCCGCGCGACATTCAACCCATGGCGCTGAACAAACTCCGGACCAAACACCACGGCGATTTCCTGGTAGTTCTCCGGGGTGATCCAGATGTTGCGGCTTTCTTCATTCAACACGTACAGCGCGTTGTCGCTGCGATCGAAACAGAACGCCAGCGAACCCTCGGGCGCGCTGAAATTCTGCTCGACCCGCGTGTTCATCTGCTCCTCGTAAATCTCCACGCCTTGCAGGTCCAGATAGCGCACCCGCCCGGCGAAATGCCCCGGTGACATCTGCTGATAATGCTGCACCCACCCCGGTGTGGCGCGGATTTGTTCGGCCACATCGGCGGTGTTGAACGCTTGGACTTGCAACGAGTTACAGGTTGTCATGGGAGACCTTGCGCACTCTTTTGGTGCGCTTTGTGCTGCTTAAAGTGGATAGATGGAACCGCAAGGCTCGCCCAAGATAGTCGTCAACGCGCTACAGGGGAAGTGTCCGAAAGATGAAATCGGCTTCTCCTGGCGTTAATAAAACCAATAACGAGGTCTTTATGAATGCCCCTTTCGATCAGCTGCTGACGTGGCTGAAAGATCACAAGATTACCGAAGTCGAGTGCGTCGTCAGTGACCTGACCGGCATTGCGCGCGGCAAAATTGCACCCACCAACAAGTTCCTGCATGAGCGAGGCATGCGCCTGCCGGAAAGTGTGCTTTTGCAAACGGTAACCGGGGACTTTGTCGACGACGACATCTACTACGACCTGCTCGACCCGGCCGATATCGACATGGTCTGCAAACCGGTGTCCGACGCGGTCTACGTGATTCCATGGGCCATCGAGCCGACGGCCATCGTGATTCACGACACCTTCGACAAGTTCGGCAACCCCATCGAACTGTCGCCGCGCAACGTGCTGAAAAAAGTCCTGCAGCTGTACACCGACAAAGGCTGGAGGCCGATTGTCGCGCCGGAAATGGAGTTTTACCTGACCCAGCGCTGCGAAGACCCGGACTTGCCGTTGAAGGCGCCGATGGGCCGTTCGGGCCGCGCGGAAAGTGGTCGTCAGTCGTTTTCCATCGACGCCGCCAACGAGTTCGATCCGCTGTTCGAAGACGTCTACGACTGGTGCGAATTGCAGGGCCTGGACCTCGACACGCTGATCCACGAAGACGGCCCGGCGCAGATGGAAATCAACTTCCGTCACGGCGACGCGCTGGACCTGGCGGACCAGATCACCGTGTTCAAACGCACGATGCGTGAGGCGGCGCTCAAGCACAACGTCGCGGCGACGTTCATGGCCAAGCCGATTGGCGATGAGCCCGGCAGCGCCATGCACATTCACCAGAGCGTGGTGGACATCGCCACCGGCCAGCCGATCTTCGCCAATGCCGACGGCACTATGAGTGAGCTGTTCCTGCACCATATCGGCGGCTTGCAAAAGTACATCCCGAAAGTGCTGCCGATGTTTGCACCCAACGTCAATTCGTTCCGCCGCTTCCTGCCGGACACCTCGGCGCCGGTGAACGTCGAATGGGGCGAAGAAAACCGTACCGTCGGCTTGCGTGTGCCGACCTCAAGCCCGGACGCGATGCGCGTGGAAAACCGTTTGCCGGGAGCGGATGCCAACCCGTATCTGGCCATCGCTGCGAGCTTGTTGTGCGGATATCTGGGGATGGTCGAGGGCGTCGAACCGAGCGCGGCGGTGCAAGGTCGGGCCTATGAGCGCCGTAACCTGCGCCTGCCGATCACCATCGAGGACGCGCTGACGCAGATGGAAGAGTGCGACACCGTTTCGCGTTATCTGGGCAGCAAATTCGTTCGCGGTTATGTCGCGGTCAAGCGCGCCGAGCACGAGAACTTCAAGCGTGTGATCAGCTCCTGGGAGCGTGAGTTCCTGCTGCTGAGTGTCTAAAAGCCTCGCTCCCCATGGCATCACACATCCCCTGTGGGAGCGGGCTTGCCCGCGAAGAGGCCGGCACATTCAACACCTCGGTGACTGACCGGCCGCCATCGCGGGCAAGCCCGCTCCCACAGGGATAGAGAACACCAAAGAAACGCCTGGAAAAACCCAATAATTCCAAGAGGTATCGATATGCGTCTATTGAAATCCATGGTCCCGGTCGCGCTGGCCGTTTTGTTCAGCGCCGTGGCACAGGCTCAGCCACAGGTCAGTGTCTACAACTGGACCGATTACATCGGCGAGACCACCCTCGTCGACTTCCAGGCAAAAACCGGGATCAAAGTGATCTACGACGTGTTCGACTCCAACGAAACCCTGGAGGGCAAATTGCTCGCCGGCCGTACCGGGTATGACGTGGTGGTGCCGTCCAACCACTTCCTCGCCCGCCAGGTGAAAGCCGGTGCGTTCCTCAAACTGGATCGTTCGCAACTGCCGAACTTCTCCAACCTCGACCCGAAACTGCTGGCGCTGCTGGAGAAAAACGATCCGCAAAACGCGCACTCGGTGCCTTACCTGTGGGGCACCAACGGTATTGGCTACAACGTCGACAAGGTCAAGCAAGTGCTCGGCATCGATCACATCGACTCCTGGGCGGTGCTGTTCGAACCGGAGAACATCAAGAAGCTCAGCCAGTGCGGCGTGTCGATGATGGACTCGGCCGACGAAGTGTTCCCGGCGATCCTCAATTACATGGGCATGGACCCACGCAGCGAAAACCCGGAAGACTTCAAGAAAGCCGAAGCCAAGCTGTTGAGCATTCGGCCGTACATCACGTATTTCCACTCCTCCAAGTACGTCTCGGACCTGGCCAACGGCGACATCTGCGTGGCCTTCGGTTATTCGGGCGACGTGTTCCAGGCGGCGAACCGGGCCAAGGAAGCGAAGAACGGCGTGAACATCGCGTACGCCATTCCCAAGGAAGGCAGTAATTTGTGGTTCGACTTGCTGGCTATTCCCGCCGACGCCGGCAATCCGAAAGAAGCCCACGCCTTCATCAATTACCTGCTCGACCCGCAAGTGATTGCCAAGGTCAGTGCCTCGGTCGGTTACGCCAACCCGAACCCGGCCGCCAAGCAATACATGGACGCCGAACTGGTGAACAACCCTGAGGTTTACCCGCCTCAGGCAGTCCTCGACAAGCTCTACATTTCGACCACCCCGCCCCAGCCGATCATGCGTCTGATGACCCGTTCCTGGAGCAAAGTGAAGTCCAACAAATGAATCAGTCCAGCAATGAACACACCCAGTCCTATTACGCCGCGTCGGCCAATGGAATGGCGCCCTACCCCGCACTGACGTCGGACCTTGAGGCCGATGTCTGCGTGATCGGCGGTGGTTTCACCGGCGTTAACACGGCGATCGAACTGGCTCAGCGCGGGCTCAAGGTGATCTTGCTGGAGGCCCGGCGGATTGGCTGGGGCGCCAGCGGACGCAACGGTGGCCAGCTGATTCGCGGTATCGGGCATGACGTTAGCGGTTTCGCCCGGCATGTCGGTGAAGAAGGCGTGCGCTATCTCGAGCGTGCCGGGATCGAGTCGGTGGCGCTGGTGGGTGACCGCATCCGTGAGCACGGCATCGATTGCGACCTGCGCTGGGGCTTCTGCGAACTGGCCAATACCAAGGCGCAGTTCGCGGCACTCAAGACCGAACAGGAAGGCCTTTCCGAGTCAGGTTATTCCCACGAAACCCGGCTGGTCGGCCCAGAGCAGATCCGTGAGCAGGTTGTGAACTCCGGCGTGTATGCCGGTGGTTTGATCGATAGGGGGTCGGGTCACTTGCACCCGCTCAATCTGGTCCTCGGCGAAGCGCGGCTGGCGCAATCACTTGGGGTGCAGATCTTCGAGCAGAGCCCGGTGCTGGAATTGATCCATGGCAGCACCGCGCAGGTTCGTTGTGCCGGTGGCACGGTGCGCGCCGGCAGTCTGGTGCTGGCCTGCAATGCGCACCTGGAAGAACTTGAACCGCACTTGAGCGGCAAGGTGCTGCCAGCGGGCAGTTACATCATTGCCACCGAACCCCTGGCGCCGGACGTAGCTGCGCAACTGATCCCGCACAACCTGGCGCTGTGCGACCAGAAAGTCGGCCTGGATTACTACCGGCTCTCGGCGGACCGGCGCTTGCTGTTCGGCGGTGCCTGCCACTATTCGGGACGTGATCCGGCGGACATTACGGCGTATATGCGCCCGCAAATGCTCAAGGTGTTCCCGCAGTTGGCGAATGTGCGCATCGACTATCAATGGGGCGGCAAGATCGGCATCTCGGCCAATCGCTTCCCGCAGGTCGGGCGCTTGAACCAGCATCCGAACGTGTTCTATGCGCAGGGCTATTCCGGCCATGGCCTGAACGTCACCCACTGGTGCGCAAAGTTGTTGGGCGAGGCGATCCATGCCGGGCACAGCCGGGGGTTTGATGTGTTCAGCGCGGTGCCGCACATGACCTTCCCCGGCGGCCCGCTGCTGCGTTCGCCACTGCTGGCACTTGGGATGTTCTGGTATCGCTTGCGCGAGATTCTGGGTTGATCAGGAAGCCTTTGGTTGCCTGATCGGTCGCCTTCGCGAGCAAGCCCGCTCCCACACTGGCTCTTCAGCGAACACAATGTTTGTGAACGACTGAGATCCAGTGTGGGAGCGGGCTTGCTCGCGAAGAACGATAACGTGGTCGATCAGTCGTTTGCGCCTTTCGATTTGCTCAATCGCGAGGCACTTCTATATTGAGGGAGTGCTCATCACTTTCTGCCTCCCGTCGAGCTTGGCCTATGGCAACGACTGACCAGCTGATCATCTGCGAGCACTGCGACTGCGTGTATGAAAAAGTCACGCTCGCCAAACATCAGAAAACCCTGTGTACGCGCTGCGGCGGCGTGCTTCAGCGCTATAACGGTCTGACGGTGCAACAGCGCCTGGCGTTGAGCTTTACCGCGTTGGTGCTGTGGATTTTCACCAATTTCTACCCGGTCATGAGCATCAGCCTCAAAGGCCTGAAAAACAGCGCCACGCTCTGGGATTCGGTATTGGCCCTCAGCCACGGCCCCATCACATTCATTGCAATGGTGGCGGCGATCGCAATGATCATCGCGCCGATTTTCCAGCTGGTGCTGCTGATCTGGGTCTTGAGCTTCGCCCTCGCGGATCAACGCTCCCCCGGTTTCAAGTTCTGCATGCGCTGGCTGGAAACCCTCCGGCCCTGGAGCATGCTGGAGGTGTGCCTGCTGGGCGCCATGGTCGCGGTGATCAAACTCGCCGGGTTGCTGGATGTGTTGCCCGGCATCGGTCTGTTTGCCCTGGCGATTCTCAGCCTGATGATGATCCGTATCGCCGGGCGCGACGTCCGTGACCTGTGGGACATCCTATGAACAGGCCTCCGGTGGCGAGCGAACTCAACCTGTGCCTGTGTCACAGCTGCGGGCTGGCCTGCGACATGACCCATGAGCCCCATGAGTGCGAACGCTGCGGTGCGCCGCTGCATCGGTACAAAACCAACTCGCTCGCCCGGACCTGGGCCTACATGTTCACCGCCCTGGCGTTTTACGTCCCGGCCAATCTGCTACCGGTAATGAACACCCAGATGGTCGGCAACGGTGCAGACAGCACGATCATGAGCGGTGTGCTGGAGTTCTGGCAGCACGGCGCCTGGGACATCGCCCTGATCATTTTTATCGCCAGCATCGCGGTACCGGGCATCAAGTTCGTCGCCCTGACGCTGTTGCTGATTACTGTTCAGCGCGGCAGTCATTGGGCGCGCAAGGAGCGGTCAAAAATGTACCGTTTCGTCGAGCTCATCGGTTACTGGTCAATGCTCGATGTGATCGTGGTGGCCCTGGTCGCCGCCCTGGTGAAGTTTCAAGCCCTGGCCGATATCGAACCGCGCCCGGGCATTCTGTTCTTTGGCCTGGTGGTGGTGTTCACCATGTTGTCGGCGATGAGTTTCGACCCGCGCCTGATCTGGCAAAAAGAGCAGGACAACCCACAAAACGAGGAGGTCATGGATGAAGTCGAAAGCCACTGACGGGCCGCAAGCGCCCGGCCAGGCACCTGTAAAGACCCGTCGTTTCAGCGTTTCGCTGGTATGGATCGTGCCAATCGTCGCGGTGCTGGTAGGGATCTCGCTGGTGGTGCACAGCATCCTGCAGGAAGGCCCGACCATCACCATCACCTTCAAGACCGGTAGCGGCTTGACCGCCAACAAAACCGAAGTCAAATACCGCAACGTGGTGATCGGGCAAGTCACCGATGTCGAGCTGAGCAACGACCAGAAAAGTGTCAACGCCACTGTCAAACTGGCCAAGCAGGCCGAAAGCTTTACCCGCGAAGACTCGCAGTTCTGGGTGGTGCGCCCGCGCATTGGCGCGGGCGGGGTATCGGGCATCGATACCCTGCTGTCCGGGGACTACATTGGCGCCGATATCGGCCAGTCCAATGCCCGATCGAAAAACTTCACCGGCCTGGAAAACCCGCCACCGATTACCTATGGCGAGCCGGGCAAGCGCTTCATGCTGCACACCGAAGACCTCGGCTCACTGGACATCGGCTCGCCCGTTTACTACCGCAAGATTCCTGTTGGCCAAGTGGTGGCCTATGCCCTGGATGCCGAAGGCAAAGGGGTGAACATCGAAGTCTTCATTCACGCGCCCAACGATGCCTACGTCACTAAAAACACCCGGTTCTGGAACGCCAGCGGCATTGACGTGAATGTTGGCGCCAACGGGTTTTCGGTAAAAACCGAGTCACTGTCCTCTATCCTGGTCGGCGGCATTGCCTTCCGGGCGCCAGAATACAGCCCCAACGATCAGCTGGCGGGGGAGGAAAAAACCTTCGAACTGTTCGAAGACCAGCAAACCGCCCTCGCCCCACCCAACGGCAAGGGGCAATACCTGGCGTTGCGTTTCGATCAAGCCTTGCGCGGACTCAAGGTCGGTGCACCGGTGGAATTCCTCGGCGTCGAGTTCGGCAAAGTCGTGGCAGTCAATCTGGATTTCGACGCGAAAAAACGCAGCTTCCCGATCAATGTCGGCATCGTGATCTACCCGCAGCGGCTCGGCCAGGCCCATATCAAAATGCTCGAGGCCTTGAAGCATGACCCCAATGACGAAGCCGCAGGCGTTCGGCTGATGGGCACCTTCATCGAGAACGGTCTGCGGGCCCAGGCCCGTAGCGGCAATCTGCTGACCGGCCAGCTCTACATTGCCCTCGATTTCTACCCCAAGGCAGACAAAGTCGTGTTCGATCCGAGCGCCCGCCCGGTGATGATTCCGACCGTTCCTGGCAGCCTCGAACAATTGCAGGAAAAACTCGAGGCCATGATCAACAAGATCAACAACCTGCCCGTGGAACGCATCGCCAGCAACCTCGACGGCAACCTCGTCGAACTGCGCAAAGGCCTGACCCAATTCAACGCCAAGACCCTGCCCGGCGTGCAATCCACCCTGGCGGACGTCAGCAAAACCCTGAATTCGGCCAGTTCGACGCTCGCCGAGGATTCACCGCAACGTGAGCAGTTGACCCAGACCCTGGACGAACTCGGACGCATGTCGCGCTCGTTGCGTGAGCTGTCGGATTACCTGGGACGGCATCCGGAATCGCTGATCCGTGGTCGCCCCAACAACGCCGCGCCAATGGATCTGCAAGCGCCACCGCGCAACTGACCACAGGAGCAACACACATGGCTTTTTCGTACAAGATCACCTTGGTCGCTGCGCTGTTGCTGCTCACCGCTTGCCGCAGTGATCCGATTCAGTTTCACACGTTGATCCCGACCCAACTGGCCGGCCACTCAAGGGCCGGCGTGGAGGATATCCAGATCGAAAGCCTCAGCGTGCCACCGCAGGTCGACCGTCCGCAGATTGTCGTTCGCCAAGGCAGCAGTGGCCTGGCGATCCTGGAAACCCAATGGTGGGCCGCGAGTCTGGTGGATGAGCTGCGCAGCGCCCTGGTGGAGCAACTGGTCAACAGCAACCCCCGGCGCAAAGTGTCGGTACGCCTGGATGTACAACGTTTCGACTCGATTCCGGGCCAATACGGCTTGATCGACGTCAAATGGCGCCTGCGCGACCTCGGGCAAACCGATGTTTCTCTGGTGACGTGCCGCAGCACGTTGCAGACGCCTTCCGGCCCGTCGATCGATGAGTTGGTGGCGGCTCAACAAACCAACGTCAAGCGCCTCGCGGCACTGATCAGTAAAGCCGCCAGCGGATCCCAACAAGGCTGCCCATCAACCTGAACCCGAATCCTTGTGCCGAACGCACACCGGATGCATTTCTGATGAAATTTTGACGTTTTTTTCTCAACTCAAGCTCTAAATTCGCCGCGCCTTAAACATGCAAATGATTCGTATTGATCTACACTGATCGACGACCCTTTCCGTCGATTCCGTCGAGTCTGTGCGCACGATTCTAAAAAAAACAGGAGCTGCCAACGCATGAATCCCCGTCCCCCTTCTTTCCTGAAAAAAGCACTGCTGGTCACCGCTCTGCTGAGCGCCGGCCACGTGTACGCAGCCGAGGCTGTTGGCATCGTGGTTTACAACGCGCAGCACGAAAGCCTGACCAAATCCTGGGCCGAGGGTTTCACCCAGGAAACCGGTATTCCGGTCACGCTGCGCAACGGTGATGACACCGAAATGGGCAACCAGATCGTGCAAGAAGGCGCTGCCTCCCCGGCTGACGTGTTCCTTACCGAAAACTCCCCGGCCATGGTGTTGGTCGACAACGCCGGGCTGTTTGCCCCGGTGGCCCCGACCACCCTGGAACAGGTGGGTGAAGCGTATCGTCCGGCCCATGGCAAATGGGTGGGGATCGCCGCGCGCTCCACGGTGTTTGTCTACAACCCGAGCAAACTGCCTGAAGCCCAATTGCCGAAGTCGCTGATGGACCTCGCCGGCCCGAACTGGAAAGGCCGCTGGGGCGCTTCGCCGGCCGGTGCCGACTTCCAGGCCATCGTCGCCGCGGTGCTGGCACTCAAGGGTGAAGCCGCCACGCTCGAATGGTTGAAAGGAATGAAAACCAACTTTACCGCCTATCGCGGCAACAGCGCCGTGCTCAAGGCGGTCAATGCCGGGCAGATCGACAGCGGTGTGATTTATCACTATTACAGTTTTGGCGATCAGGCCAAGACCGGTGAAAACAGCAAGAACACCGCCCTGCACTACTTCAAGCACAAGGATCCGGGTGCGTTTGTCAGTGTCTCGGGGGGCGGCGTCCTGGCGTCCAGCAAACACAAGGAACAAGCCCAGGCGTTCCTGAAATGGATCACCGGCAAAGACGGCCAGGCCATTCTCAAGACCGGTAAATCGTTTGAATACGCCGTGGGCAAGAACGCTGAATCCAACCCCAAACTGGTGCCTTTGCAGCAACTCGACGCGCCAACCGTCGACGCCTCAAAACTCGACAGTAAAAAAGCCGTGGATCTGATGACTCAGGCCGGACTGCTCTAATTGATGCCTGAAACCCTGCCGGCGGGTGTCGCTGAGGCGATACCCGCGAATTTGCGCCGACGCTCACGCGGTCTCCTTGCGGGCCGCGGTGGCGCGTGGGTGATTGGTTTGTCGGTGCTGGTGTCAATGTTGGCGCTGCTGCCGATTGCCTTCGTCATTGGCGTGTCTTTTGAGACGGGTTGGGCAACCCTGGTGCCGCTGGTATTTCGGCCTCGGGTCGGTGAGTTGTTGATCAACACCGTGTTGCTGGTGGTGATCACGATTCCCTTGTGCGTCACCCTCGGCGTGGCGCTGGCATGGCTGACTGAGCGCACCGATTTGCCCGGGCGACGCTGGTGGTCGTTGCTGGCGACCGCGCCATTGGCGGTGCCGGCCTTCGTCCACAGCTATGCCTGGGTCAGTCTGGTGCCACCGATTCATGGATTGTTTGCCGGGGTGCTGGTCTCAGTCATTGCCTACTTCCCGTTCCTTTACCTGCCGGTGGCGGCAACCCTGCGTCGGCTCGATCCGGCGATCGAAGACGTCGCCGAATCCCTGGGACTCAAGCCCTGGGCGGTATTTTTTCGCGTGGTACTGCCGCAATTGCGCCTGGCGATCTGCGGCGGCGCCTTGCTGGTGGGTCTGCATTTGCTGGCGGAATACGGCCTGTACGCGATGATCCGCTTCGACACCTTCACCACGGCGATCTTCGATCAGTTCAAATCCACCTTCAACGGGCCTGCGGCCAACATGCTGGCCGGTGTGCTCGCATTGTGCTGCCTGGTAATGCTGACGATTGAGTCGGCGGCTCGCGGCAACGCGCGTTACGCCCGGATCGGCTCCGGCAGTGCCCGGGACCAGCGGGTCGTGCACCTGAAGTCCGGGGCAACCGCCCTGGCGCTGGCCCTGCAAATCATCACCTGTGCACTGGCGCTCGGTGTGCCGTTGATGACCCTGGGCAAGTGGCTGATCGCCGGTGGCACCCAAGTCTGGCAAATGAGCGACCTGCTGCCGGCCCTGCAACAGACCCTGCAGTTCGGTGCCGCAGGTGCCGTGCTCACCACCTGCGCGGCCATCCCGATTGCCTGGCTGTCGATTCGCTCGCCGGGTCGTCTGCAACGGCTGCTGGAAAGCTGCAACTACATCACCAGCTCGTTGCCGGGAATTGTCGTGGCCCTGGCCTTGGTGACGATCACCATCCATTTTGCCCGGCCGATTTACCAGACCACGGTCACGGTGCTGCTGGCGTACCTGCTGATGTTCTTGCCCCGCGCCCTGGTGAGTTTGCGGGCCGGTATCGCCCAGGCACCGGTGGAGCTGGAAAACATCGCCCGCAGCCTCGGCCGCTCCCCTGTTCGGGCGTTGTGGCTGATCACCCTGCGCCTGGCTGCGCCCGGTGCCGCCGCCGGCGCCGCATTGGTATTTCTGGCGATCACCAATGAATTGACCGCCACGTTGCTCCTCGCGCCAAACGGCACCCGGACCCTGGCCACCGGGTTCTGGGCCCTGACCAGCGAAATCGATTACGCCGCCGCCGCGCCTTACGCCCTGCTGATGATTTTGCTGTCGCTTCCGTTGACCGGAATTCTCTACCACCAATCCAAACGAACGGCTGGCCGATGAACACTCTCGAACTGCACTCGATCTACAAGGCCTACGGTTCTCAGCGGGCCTTGGATAACATCAGCCTGTCGGTGCCCACCGGCAGCCGCACGGTGATCGTCGGCCCTTCGGGCTCCGGCAAGACCACCTTGCTGCGGATGATCGCCGGCTTCGAATTTCCCGATTCAGGCCGCCTGACGCTCAACGGTCAGACACTGGTCGACAGCACCCACGAGGTGCCGGCGCATCAGCGCTTGATTGGCTACGTGCCCCAGGACGGCGCCCTCTTCCCGCACATGACCGTGGCCGCCAATATTGGCTTCGGACTGTCGACCAAGGGCCTGGAAAAACAGGAGCGGATCGCTGAGCTGATGGACAGCGTGGCGCTGGATTCGAACATGGCCGAGCGCTGGCCCCACGAACTGTCTGGCGGCCAACAACAGCGCGTGGCGCTGGCGCGAGCCTTGGCGCAACAACCGCGATTGATGCTGCTGGACGAACCGTTTTCGGCACTCGATACCGGCCTGCGCGCCGCCATGCGCAAATTGGTCGCGCGGCTGCTGGCCGACGCGGGCGTCACCACCATTCTGGTCACCCATGACCAGAGCGAGGCGTTGTCGTTCGCTGATCAGCTGGCAGTGATGCGTCAAGGCCGGCTGGTGCAATCCGGCCATCCGTTGGACCTGTACCGCTATCCCGACGATGAGCAAACCGCACTGTTTCTCGGTGAAGCCGTGGTCATGCCCGCCAGAATCGAAGCGGGCTGGGCGCATTGCGACCTGGGGCGCATACCGGTCAACAACCACCGGAACAACCGCTCAGCGCAAATCATGCTGCGCCCCGAGCAACTTCAGGTGTGCAGCCCGATCACCGGCGAGGCCCATTCACAAGGGTGCAGAGGCGTGGTGACGGACCGCGATTTCGGCGGCAATACCTGCACCTTGACCGTGGAACTGCAGTCGTTGGCGAATGAAGACCAACCGGGCCGCTCGCTGCTGGTGCGCAGCTCCGGCATGCACGCGCCACCGGCGGGTAGCGCGGTGCATGTCTCGACCATTGGCCATGCCCATGTCCTCAGCGAATCCTGACACCATGCGTCACAAATCGAAGCGGTCAACCGCCCGCCGCCGCTCGTTGTCATCGCGCACGTCGTAGTTGGCGGTCGTCTGGATATTGCTGTGGTGCGCGAGTTTCTGCGCGATCGACAAGTCGTGCTCTTCGATCACCCGAGTGATGAACGAGCGGCGGAAATCATGCGGCATGATTTTCACCCCGACCTGCGCGCCTCGCTGCCGGGCGATGTAGTAGATCGCATGCTTGGTAATGCGCTCGCGGGTGATGTGGCTGCCCCGGCGAATACGGTTGAACAGGAACGGATCGTCCGTTTCACCTTCCTTCAGTTGCGAACGCCGCAGTTCCAGCCAGTCGTTGAGCTTGTCGAAGGCCCAGGCTGGCGCGTACTTGATCAGTTGCTTGTTGCCCTTGGCGGTGACCCGTAGGCTGCGCTCGGTGAAATCGAGCTGGTTGAGGTCGAGGTTTACCGACTCCGATTTGCGCATCCCCGAGCCGTACAGAATCCCGATGATCGCCGCGTCCCGCAGGCCTTGTGGCCTTGGATCGGCGGCGCAGACGGCCATCAATTCCTGGATCAGCGTGCGCCGCAGGTTGCGCCCCTGGGATAACCGCGTGCCGGCAATGCCCTTGACCGAGCGCATTTTCAACAAGTGTTCCTGACTGATCAGGCTCATGCGCCACGCTTCGTTCATCACCCCGCGCACCGCGTTGACGTACAACGAAGACGTATTTGGCGCGTAACCGTCGGTGCGCAAGGTCGCCACTAACGCAATCACGTTGTCAGGCTGAAGTTCATGCCACGGGATGTCCTCGATGTTCATGTCTTCAAAGCCCAGACGGTCGGCGGCGTCCTGCAAAACATAGCGCATGGTGAGTTGACTGGATGGCGCAAGGCGCGCCAGGTACACGGTCAACGGATTGGTCTTTGAAGTCATTGAATCGGTAATGGGTAAGTCAATCAAACGAAACGGCCTTGAGTAGAAACAGTTCATTAACACAACTAAGGATTGAAACATTCTTCCTATAAAGCGGGACACTTCTGTAGGACTTTTCTTTTAAAAATTTCGATGAACGGCAGAAGTCTGAACAATGGCTTAATAACTTCCAGATAAACGATTTGCCCACCGGTTTTTCATGTTCCTTTTACAAAATCGGGCCTAACCTCTGATCAACCTGGTGAGCGCCGATCCGCTCCCAACCTGCCGGCCACGGCCGCAAAAGTCAATTGCGCTGTGTGCCGGCAAGTCACTAGACCTATCAATTCAAGCTTCTTTCGGCCTTTTGCTGAAGGACGGCTTACGCCCCGAGGTTCTCTATGAGTGAGGCTTTTCTACCGTTCTCCCGCCCCAGTATCGGCGATGAAGAAATTGCCGCCGTAGAGCAAGTTTTACGCTCTGGCTGGATCACTACCGGGCCGAAAAACCAGGAATTGGAAGAGCAATTCGCCCACTACGTCGGGTGCCGGCATGCCGTGGCTTTGTCCTCGGCCACGGGTGCCCTGCATATCGCGTTACTGGCGTTGGGAATCGGTCCGGGGGACGAAGTGATTACACCGTCCCAGACGTGGGTGTCCACCGCCAACATGATCTGCCTGTTGGGCGCCACACCGGTGTTCGTCGATGTCGACCGCGACACGCTGATGAGTGACCTGGCCAGCATCGAAGCCGCGATCACGCCGCGTACCCGCGCCATTATTCCGGTGCATTACGCCGGCGCCGCGTTCGATCTCGATCCGCTGTATGCGCTGGCCGACCGACACGGCATCCCCATCATCGAAGATGCCGCCCACGCAGCAGGCACCTTCTACAAAGGTCGTCATGTCGGCGCGAAAGGCACGGCGATCTTCTCGTTCCACGCGATCAAGAACATGACCTGCGCCGAAGGCGCGATGTTCGTCAGCGATGACGAAGCCCTGGCCTCGCGGGTGCGCATGCTCAAGTTTCATGGCCTCGGCGTCGATGCCTACGACCGCCTGACCCACGGCCGCAAACCCCAGGCCCAGGTCATGGAACCCGGCTTCAAGTACAACCTGGCCGACATCAATGCCGCCATCGCCCTGGTGCAGCTCAAGCGACTGGACGAGATCAACGCCACGCGCACCGAGCTGGCCCACGCCTACCTGCAACGCTTCGAAGGCTCGAAGGTGCAACCGCTGGCCATTCCGGCGTACCCGCAGCAGCACGCCTGGCATTTGTTCATCCTGCGCATCGATCCCGAGCGCTGCGGACTGGATCGTGAAGCGTTCATGAAAGCCCTGCTGGAGCAGAACATCGGCACCGGCATTCACTTCATCGCCACGCACCTGCACACCTACTACCGCCAACGTTTCCCCCACGTTCACCTGCCCAACACCGAATGGAATTCGGCGCGGCTGTGTTCGATCCCGTTGTTCCCCGACATGACCGGCGATGACGTCGACCGCGTCGTCGGCGCCATTGAAAACATTATGGACAGAAGCCTGTGAAACCTTATCCGATCCGTTGCGTGTCGATCGTCATCCCGGTCTACAACGAGCAAGACAGCCTGCCCGAGTTGCTCAGGCGCACCGAAGCAGCGTGCCAGCAGCTGCACCATGACTACGAAATCGTGCTGGTCGATGACGGCAGCCGCGACCAGTCGGCGCAGATCCTCGAAGACGCCGCCAGTCGTGAGTGCAGCCCGGTGGTGGCGGTCATTCTCAACCGCAACTACGGCCAGCACGCGGCAATCATGGCCGGTTTTGAGCAGTGCAAAGGCGACGTCATCATCACCCTCGACGCCGACCTGCAAAACCCACCGGAAGAAATTCCCCGGCTGGTGGCCCAGGCCGAACTTGGCTATGACGTGGTCGCCACCGTGCGCAACAACCGTCAGGACTCGGCCTTGCGCCGTTGGCCGTCGAAGCTGATCAACCTCGCGGTGCAGCGTTCCACTGGCGTCGCGATGAGCGACTACGGCTGCATGCTGCGCGCCTACCGCCGCAGCATTGTCGACGCCATGCTCGCCTGCCGCGAACGCAGCACCTTCATCCCGATCCTGGCCAACAGCTTCGCCCGGCACACCACGGAAATCCCGGTGACCCACGCCGAGCGCGAACACGGCGAATCGAAGTACAGCCCGATGCGCCTGGTCAACCTGATGTTTGACCTGATCACCTGCATGACCACCACGCCCTTGCGCTTGCTGAGCATCGTCGGCTTCGGCATGGCGGCGCTGGGCCTGCTGTTCGCCACGGCGCTGATCGTCTTGCGCCTGGCCTTCGGCGCGAGTTGGGCCGGGGACGGTACGTTTGTGCTGTTCGCGGTGTTGTTCGTTTTCACCGGCGGGCAATTCATCGGCATGGGTCTGCTGGGCGAATACCTGGGCCGCATGTACAGCGACGTGCGCGCCCGTCCCCGGTTCTTTGTCGAAAAGGTCCTGCGCAGCCAGCCCGCCACGCCTGTTCCCGTTGTCACCGTTGACGGCCTCACTTCCACTTCTTCAGATCAGGTTCTCTCATGAGCGCAACAGCTGTTGTTTTCGCCTACCACGATATCGGCTGTGCCGGCATCGAAACCCTGCTCAGTTCCGGTTATGACATCGCCGCGGTGTTCACCCACGCCGATGATCCGAAGGAGAACGCGTTCTATCGCTCCGTTGCGCAACTGTGTGCCAGCAAGGGCATCGCGGTGCATGCCCCGGAAGATGCCAACCACCCGCTGTGGATCGAGCGCATCAGCAAGCTCAACCCGGATTACCTGTTCTCGTTCTACTACCGCAACCTGTTGAGCGAGCCGCTGCTGGCCACCGCCCGTCGAGGCGCATTCAACCTGCACGGCTCGTTGTTGCCGCGCTACCGTGGTCGCGCGCCGGCCAACTGGGTGCTGGTCAACGGCGAAACCGAAACCGGCGTCACCCTGCACCGCATGGTCAAGCGTGCCGATACCGGCGCCATCCTCGCCCAGCAAAAAGTTGCCATCGACCGCAGCGACACGGCGTTGTCCCTGCACGGTAAATTGCGCATGGCGGCCACCGACTTGCTGCGCGACACCTTGCCAGCGTTGCTTGCCGGTAGAGTCAGTGCAACGCCTCAAGACGAGTCCAACGCCACGGTATTTGGTCGCCGCACCCCGGCCGACGGCAAACTGGCCTGGCAACGCCCCGCCGAAGCACTGTTCAACCTGGTACGCGCGGTGACCCAACCGTACCCGGGCGCATTCTGCGCGGTGGGCGAGCACAAGCTGATTGTCTGGAGCGCCGAAGTCGCCCAGGGCAACGAAGGCCAGGCGCCGGGACGGGTGATCAGTGTCGACCCGTTGCGTATTGCCTGCGGCGAGGATTCTTTGATCATCAACGCTGGCCAGCGTAACGACAACGGCTTGTACCTCAGCGGCCCGCAACTGGCCAAAGAGCTGGGACTGGTCGACGGTTCCGTGTTGCGGGGCGCCGAGTCCGGTGGCGCGCCGCGTCGTACCCGCGTGCTGATCCTCGGCGTCAACGGCTTCATCGGTAATCACTTGTCCGAGCGCTTGCTGCGTGACGACAAATACGAAGTCTATGGCCTCGACATCGGCTCGGACGCCATCGACCGCTTGCGCAGCCACCCGAATTTCCACTTCGTTGAAGGCGACATCAGCATTCACTCCGAGTGGATCGAATACCACGTCAAGAAGTGCGACGTGATTCTGCCGCTGGTGGCGATTGCCACGCCGATCGAGTACACCCGCAACCCGCTGCGCGTCTTCGAACTGGACTTCGAAGAGAACCTGAAACTGGTGCGCTACTGCGTCAAATACAACAAGCGCGTGATTTTCCCGTCGACCTCGGAAGTCTACGGCATGTGCCAGGACCACACCTTCGACGAAGACACCTCCAACCTTGTCGTCGGTCCGATCAACAAGCAACGCTGGATCTACTCGATCTCCAAGCAATTGCTCGACCGCGTGATCTGGGCCTACGGCCAGAAAGGCCTGAACTTCACCTTGTTTCGTCCCTTCAACTGGATGGGCCCACGCCTCGACCGCCTGGATTCGGCGCGAATCGGCAGCTCCCGGGCGATTACCCAACTGATCCTCAACCTGGTCGAAGGCACGCCGATTCGCCTGTTTGATGGCGGTGAGCAAAAACGCTGCTTCACTGACATTGCCGACGGCGTCGAAGCGCTGGCACGGATCATCGACAACGAGAACAACGCCTGCAATGGCCAGATCATCAACATCGGCAACCCGGACAACGAAGCCAGTATTCGCCAGTTGGGCGAAGCGTTGCTGCGTCAGTTCGAAGCGCACCCGTTGCGCAACAACTTCCCGCCGTTTGCCGGGTTCCGCGATGTCGAAAGCAAAGCGTTTTACGGCAGCGGCTACCAGGACGTGTCCCACCGCAAGCCAAGCATCGCCAACGCCAAGCGCCTGCTGGACTGGACGCCGACCGTGGACATGAGTGAAACCATCGGCAATACGCTGGACTTCTTCTTGCGTGAAGCCATGCTCGAAATGGCGGACAAGCGTTAATGCTGGCGGGTCTTCGAATCGATGTCGACACCTACCGAGGCACCCGTGAGGGGGTGCCGCGGTTGCTGGAAATCCTCGATGAAGCGCAGGTCAAGGCGACGTTTTTCTTCAGTGTCGGGCCGGACAACATGGGCCGTCATTTGTGGCGCCTGATCCGCCCGCAGTTCCTTTGGAAAATGCTCCGCTCCAACGCTGCTGGCCTGTACGGCTGGGACATCTTGCTGGCCGGCACCGCGTGGCCAGGCAAACCGATTGGCCGCGACCTCGGGCACTTGATGCGCCAAGCCCGGGCTGCCGGGCATGAAGTCGGCTTGCATGCCTGGGATCACCACGGCTGGCAAGCCAATGCCGGGCGCTGGAGCGATGCGCAGCTGATCGAACAGATCCGCCAGGGCGTCGACACGCTCAGCGACATTCTCGGGCAAACCGTCGAGTGTTCCGCCGCAGCCGGTTGGCGCGCCGACGAGCGCGTGATCGAGGCCAAGCAGGCGTTCGGCTTTCGCTACAACAGCGATTGTCGCGGCCGAAACCTGTTCCAGCCCGCATTGGCCAAGGGTGGATTGGGTACGCCGCAGATTCCGGTGGACCTGCCGACCTTCGATGAAGTAGTTGGCCCCAGCGTGGCGGCCAAGGACTTCAACGCTTTCATTCTCGAGCGCTTCAGCGCCGAAAAACTCAACGTCTACACGATCCATGCCGAAGTAGAAGGGATTCTGATGGCCAACGATTTTCGCCAACTGCTGGCCGATGCGCGCCGGCGAGGCATCTGCTTTCAACCCTTGGGCAATCTGCTGCCTGAGGCGCCCAACACCTTGCCGATCGGTCGTGTCGTGCGCGGCACGCTCGAAGGCCGTGAAGGCTGGCTGGGGGTGCAAGGCCTATGAGCAAACCCTGGGCATTGCCGTTATTGCTGGTCATGTGTGCGCTGGCGTACCTGTTGCCGTTGGCCAGTCATGGCTTGTGGATTCCCGACGAAACCCGCTACGCCCAGATCAGCCAGGACATGCTCCTGAGCGGCAACTGGGTGTCGCCGCATTTCATGAGCTTGCGCTATTTCGAAAAACCGGCGGCCGGCTACTGGATGATCGCCGCCAGCCAGGCACTCTTTGGCCAGAACCTGTTCGGCGTGCGGTTTGCCTCCGCCTTGAGTACCGGGCTGAGTGTGTTGCTGTGCTTCCTGATCGCTCGGCGGATGTGGAACGATCCGCGCAAGAGTTTTGCCTGCGCGCTGCTGTACATGAGTCTTACGGTCATCGCCGGCGCGGCGGGCTACGCCAACCTCGATCCGCCATTCACCTTCTGGGTCAACCTGAGCCTGGTGGCCTTGTGGTTTGCGCTGGACAGCGTCAGCCGTGGCCAGCGGCTGATCGGTTGGGCGGGATTGGGCGTCGCCTGTGGCATGGGATTCCTGACCAAGGGCTTTCTGGCCTGGCTGCTGCCGGTACTGATCGCCCTGCCCTGGATGCTTTGGCAAAAACGCTGGCGTGAGCTGCTGGTCTACGGGCCGCTGGCGATTGTCGTGGCCCTCTTCGTCAGCTTGCCGTGGGCCTTGGCGGTGCATGCGCAGGAGCCCGATTACTGGCGGTTCTTCTTCTGGCATGAACACATTCGGCGCTTCGCCGGGGACGATGCCCAGCATGACGCGCCGTGGTGGTTCTATCTGCCGTTGCTGGTCGCGTTCAGTCTGCCGTGGGTGGCGTTGTTGCCGCCGGCGTTGCGCCAGGCGTGGCAAACGCGTCGTCAGGCGAATATCGCTTTCCTGTTGTCGTGGCTGTTGATGCCGCTGCTGTTTTTCAGCCTCAGCAAAGGCAAATTGCCGAGCTACATCCTGCCGTGTCTGTTGCCCCTGGCGTTGCTGCTGGGCCATGCGCTGGCGGACCGTTTGCAGCGGGAGCAAGGTCGGGTATTGGGCCTCAATGGCCTGCTGAACCTGGTGCTGGGCTTGCTCACCCTCTTCGCACTGGTTTACCTGCAACTGAAAAAGCCGCTGTACAACCATGAACTGCACAACCTGGTGCTGGTGTTCATCGGCCTGATCGGCTGGATCATGGCCAACCTGCTGCAAGCCTTCAGGCCTCTGCAATGCTGGGCCGCACCGGCCTTTGGCAGCCTGTTGCTGATCGGCTTGCTGCCGGCCGGGCTGCCCGATTCGGTGGTCGCCAACAAAACGCCCGACGCCTTCATCCTCAAACACGCACATGAACTCGGCCAGACCGGCCAGTTGCTGAGCAACGACCTGGGCGCCGCTGCGGCCCTGGCCTGGCGCCTGCATCGTCCGAACGTGGCGTTGTACAACACGATAGGCGAACTGAAATATGGCCTGGCCTATCCTGACGGCGTGCAGCAGCGAGTCGACCCAAAACAGGTGCAACAGTGGATGCGCGAAGCCCGTCGCAACGGCTCCGTCGGCGTGCTGATGCGGATCAAGGGGAACGACGAGCTGCGCGAAGTCGAATGGCTGCCAAAGGATGGCAAGCGATATGAACAAGGCAATCTCGTGATTTTGATATTTCCGCAGGCTGAATCATGAGCCTGCTGCTGTTATTGACCGCCTGCGTGCTGACTTGCCTGGGTCAGATCGCCCAGAAGTACGCCGTGGAAAGCTGGCGTGGCCAGTTGTCGGGCTGGGGCGAGAAACTGCGTTCGCCGTGGTTGTGGCTGGCGCTCGCCTCCCTGGGGTTGGGTTTGCTGGTCTGGCTGCTGGTGTTGCAGCGCCTCCAAGTCGGCATCGCCTACCCGATGCTGAGCCTGAATTTCGTACTGATCACCCTCGTCGCCCGTTTCGTGTTCCACGAGACCATCGACCGCCGTCACTGGCTGGGCGTGGCGCTGGTGATCGGCGGCGTAGTGCTGTTGGGGCAACAAGCGTGAACCTGCGGCGCGGAATCACCTTCGCCCTGGTCAGCGTATTGCTGGTCAGCGCTGCGCAGTTGGCCATGCGCTGGAGCATGAGTCGCTTGCCGACGCCGGAACACTGGCTCAGCGCGCCGATTGATCTGTCTGCCGTGGCCGTGGTGCTGGCCGCCATCCTCGCCTATGCGCTGTCGATGCTTTGCTGGCTGCTCGCCCTGCGGGATGTGCCGCTGGGCCGGGCGTATTCGCTACTGAGCATCAGCTATGCGCTGGTGTACCTGCTGGCGGCCAGCCTGCCGCTGTTCAACGAAGCGTTCAGCCTTTCCAAAAGCCTTGGCGTGGCCCTGGTCATCCTCGGCGTCATCACCATTAACTCTCGACCTGCCCGCGCGCCCGAACTCAGGAGTGCCTCATGAAAATCAGTGTATTTGGTAGCGGTTACGTTGGCCTGGTGCAGGCCGCCGTCCTGGCTGAAGTCGGCCACGACGTGGTCTGCATGGACATTGACGAGAAAAAAGTCGAGTTGCTGCAACAAGGCCACGTGAGCATTTTCGAACCGGGGCTGGCCAGCCTGGTGCGCGAAAGCCTGGAAGCCAAGCGGCTGCAATTCACCACCGACGAGAAGTTTGCGGTGCAACACGGGCAAGTGCTGTTCATCGCCGTGGGAACCCCGTCCCGGGACGATGGCTCGGCCGACTTGCGCTACGTGCTGTCGGTGGGCGAAGCCGTCGCCCGTCATCGTGAACAACCGGTGATTCTGGTGGAAAAATCCACCGTGCCCGTGGGCACTGGCGACACTTTGCGCGCGCACATCGACAAGTGCCTGATCAAGGTCGGCCGGCTGTTGCAGTTCGATATCGTCTCCAACCCGGAGTTTTTGAAAGAAGGCTCGGCCGTGGCTGATTGCCGGCGTCCGGACCGGATCGTCATCGGCTGTGAAAGCGATGAAGTGCGTGAGGTAATGCGCGACCTCTACGCGCCCTTCAACCGCAACCATGACCGGATCATGTTCATGGACCTGCGCAGCGCCGAGCTGACCAAGTACGCCGCCAATTGCATGCTGGCGACCAAGATCAGCTTCATCAACCAGATCGCCGAACTGGCCGAACACCTCGGCGCCGACATCGAATCGGTGCGCCTGGGCATCGGCGCCGACTCGCGCATCGGTTACCACTTCATCTATCCGGGCTGCGGGTATGGCGGCTCGTGTTTCCCCAAGGACATGCGTGCGCTGATCCACAGTGCCGAAGAGGCCCACTGTTCCAGCGATCTGCTGCAAGCGGTGGAAGCCATCAACCAGCGGCAAAAACACAAACTGTTCGAACGCATCAACGCGTTCTACAAGGGCGATTTGCGCGGCAGGACCTTTGCTGTGTGGGGCCTGGCGTTCAAACCGAACACCGACGACATGCGCGATGCGCCGAGCCGGGTGTTGCTGGAATCATTGTGGGCGGCCGGGGCCAATGTGCGGGCATTCGATCCGGAGGCCATGCAGGAAACCCAGCAGTTGTACCCGGACGAATCGAAACTGATGCTCATGGGCACCCCGGAGTCAGTCCTGGCGGGCGCCGATGCGTTGATCATCTGCACCGAGTGGCAGCAGTTCAAGGCACCTGATTTCGACCTGATCCAGCAGCGGCTCAACGCGCCGGTGATCTTCGACGGACGTAACCTGTATGACGCCGAGCGTCTGGCCCGCAGTGGTTTCCTGTACTTCCCGATGGGTCGCGGTGAATCGTGCAAGCTGCCGATTCCTCATCAGCAATGGCCGGTGGCTCAGGTCGTCGCTTGAGCATCCAGTCATCCTGTGTCCGCCGGCACTCCGTAGGCGTTGGGCTGCTGGCGCTGTTGCTGTTCAGCGCCGGGGTATATCAGCAGGCGGTGATCGGTTTCGATTCGCGGTTTGTGCTGTTCGCCCAGGAGATGCTGCGCCACGGACCGTCGGTGTTCCCGACCACATATGGCCAGCCTTACGCCGATTATTCGGCGCTTTCGACGCTGTTCATCTGGTGCCTGTCCCAGCCGTTCGGGCAGGTCAACAGCCTGAGTGCCTGGTTGCCGAGTGCAGTCGCCGGGGCCGTGATCGTGACGTTGATGTACCGGTTGCTGGCGCCCTACTCCCGGCGCTGGGCCTTGCTGAGCATCGCCCTGATGCTGATGACCAACACCTTTGTCACCGAAACCCGTGCCGTGTCCCAGGACCTGATGCTCGCCGCGGTGGCCTTTTCGGTGTTTTACCTCGGCTATGCCGCCGATCATTTCGAGGCGAAGCACCGCTGGTTGTTGATCTTTGCCCTGTTGCTGCTGGGCTTCGGCGTTCGCGGCCCGATTGGCCTGGTGATTCCCACCGGCATGCTGTGCAGCTACTTCGTGCTTAATCGGCAGTGGCAGCGCTTGTTCGGCTTCGGCCTGACAGCCGCGGTGTTGCTGGCCGTGTGCGTGGGCGCATTGTTGTGGCTGGCCGAAACCATTGGCGGCCCGGCCTTCATGCAGGACGTGGTGCGCATGCAGTTCATGGGACGCCTGGACGGCAGCGAAGGCGTCAGTGGCTCGCTGTATTACTTCACCAGCTCGGTGGGCAACTATGCGCTGGCTTATCCGCTGGCACTGCTGGTGCTGGCAGCGGTGTGGCTGACGAATCCAAGGCCGAGCGGACCGGCGCTGCGCCTGTTGCAATACTGCACGGCGGCGGCGTTGATCGTGATGGTCGGCTTATCGATTCCCCAGGCGAAAAAGGCTCGTTACCTGCTGCCGATGCTGCCCATGGTGTCGATCATTGCCGCGTACCCGTTTCAGGGGGTGCAGGGACGGGTGTTTGGCTGGTTGCGCGCATTGATGCAAGGGCTTTGGGTGTTGATGCCGGGGCTGTTGATGGTTGGATTGCTGGTCGCCCAACGGCGTTTGCCCGAGCAATGGGTCAACCTTGCGGTGACGTTGATACTTCTTGGCGTGCTGCAAGTGATCGGGTTGCTGGTTCTTTTCAGATCGCGTTGGCGGGAAGAGACGCTGGCTGTTTGCGCGGTGCTCGCGTTGTGGTCGGTCTACATTCTGGTGTTTGAGCCGGTCGAACGTCGGCTCTACGACACGCAAACCTTCAGCCGTGCGGCCTTTGCGAGGGTTCAAAAAGATCCGGCGCCGCTGGTCATGCACGCCATGGGCAAGGATGCCAAGGCCATCAAGTTCATGGTCAATATCGAGCAGGACTTGCAGCCGGTTTTCACTGAGTCCAGCCAAGAACTGGAAAACCTTCAGGGGCCGGCGTGGTTGATGATGGACCAGAGCGATTACCGGGCTTTGAAAGACACGCCTCTGGGCAACTTGCAACCCGTGTTGAGTGGGCGTTTTGATAAAAACGATTTTGTGTTGCTGCACCTCAATCCCTTTTAGGAGTTGGCTCGCCAGCGAAGGTTGCTAACGATGACGCGTTTTAACAGGATAAACGTGGTGTATTCGAATGCTTCGCTGGCAAGCCAGCGCCTACACGCAACAAGTTAATCTTCGTCGCACATGAACAGATCGATACGGACCACATGCTGAGTGCTACAAAAATCACAGCGGCGCCTTCAAATCGACCCCCAACGCCTGGGCAAACGCCTTGACCAGCGGACTGCGCACAGTGTTATGCCGCAAGATCAGATTGAACGGCGTAACGATGCTGATCAGGTCCGGACGCACCGCCCGAAACTGCCCCTGAGCAACCATCGCCGCCGCATAATGCTGAGGCAGGAAACCCACGAAACGGCCGGTCTTGATCAACAGCGCCACAGCCTCCACCTGAGTGGCCGAGGCAGAAAAACTGTCGTAGTGGGCAAAGTTCAACTTGTCGCGGTGGATCGCATAACGGTGGTTGATACATTCATAATTCTTGAGCACATCGCTGCCCATTTCCGCGTCCGCCATCGAGAACAACGGATGACCGACCGCGCAATAAACCTCCGAGCACTCCTCGTACAACGCGTAGTAATCAAACTCTTCTCTTTTTTGATAAGCCGGCACGATCCCCGCCACTAACCGCCCCTCTACCACGCCTCTTTCCACCTCATCCAGTTGCGACGCCTGAAGTTGGAACCTTACTTTCGGTGATTCTTCATTGATTCTTCTAAGCGCAGCAACTAACGGTGAATTAACGTCGGAAATCGTATTGTCAATCACGCCCACGCCAAGGTCGCCGATAAGTTCATTCTGTGCCGAACTAAGACGATCACGAAAGTTGTCGACCGAAGCAAACAAGTCGATGGACGCCTGATACACCAGGCTACCTTCTTCGGTCAGATGAAAACCCTCCCGCCCTCGAGTACACAAGCGCATGCCGATGCGAATCTCAAGGTCGGAAATCTGTTTGCTGATGGCTGCCAGCCCCACATTCAGCTCGTTTTGGGCCGCACTGAAGCCGCCGGCCTCGACCACCGCCTTGAACACTTTGAGCAGTTTGAAGTCCAGGCCGCTGAGGGCCAGCGGTGCTCGATGTGACGTTTTCGGTGGTGGGTTTCCGGAATTGGAAAGTGGGGTTTCCATAATGCTTATTTACCTCTGACGCCCTATTCAACACTCTGTGCTCAACAACAAAAACAGTGCTGGCCAATAATAATGAACACAGAAAACCAGGCTTGGCAACCGCTAATAAATTCCGCACATCAGTGCCAACTCACTGATTTCGAACTACTAAAAGCTGACACTTCGATCAGCTCTCGCCCTTTCGCAACTGCCCTCTTGAAAACTGCTCTGACCTGACCACGCCCCCACGATTTGCGGCGCGTGTTTCAGGCCCGGCACACCGACTTCTGTTCGCTCTACCGACGAGGAAAACAACAATGTCTCAAACCACCGACCGTCTCTGGGGTGCTCGCTTCAAAAGCGGCCCGTCCGAAGCCCTGGCGGCCCTGTCCCGTTGCCCTGAGCGCTACTTCCGCCTCACCCCGTACGACCTCGCCGGTTCCAAGGCCCATGCCCGTGAACTGCAGCGCGCCGGGCTGCTGGACGAGCAAGAAACCCAGACCATGCTCGACGCCCTTGAGCGTATCGGTGACGACTTCCGCGCCGGCAGCATCGCACCGACCCTTGACGACGAAGACGTCCACACCTTCATCGAACGCCTGCTGACCGAACGCCTCGGCGCCCTCGGCGGCAAGCTGCGCGCCGGCCGTTCCCGTAACGACCAGACCGCCAACGACTTGCGTCTGTTCCTGCGTGATCACGTGCGCACCCTGGCCGTTGAAGTGCTGGCCTTGCAGCAAGCGCTGGTGGATCAAGCCGAGCAACACATCGAGAGCATCTGCCCGGGCTTCACTCACCTGCAGCAGGCCCAACCCATCGTCTTCGCTCACCATTTGCTGGCCCACGCCCAATCGATGCTGCGTGACGTGCAGCGCCTGGTGGACTGGGACGTGCGCACTTCACTGTCGCCACTCGGCGCGGCAGCCATGGCCGGTTCCGCCATCGCGCGCCTGCCGCAGCAGTCGGCCAAGGAAATGGGCTACAGCGGCGTGTGTGAAAACTCCATCGACGCTGTCGCCAGCCGCGATCACGTCGCCGAATTCCTGTTTATCGCCAGCATGCTCGGGATCAACATTTCCCGCCTCGCCGAAGAGTTTTGCCTGTGGTCGTCGCGGCAATTTCGCTGGGTGGTACTGGACGATGCCTACGCCACCGGCAGCTCGATCATGCCGCAGAAGAAGAACCCGGACATCGCCGAGTTGGCTCGTGGCAAGGCAGGTCGCCTGATCGGCAACCTGACCGGTCTGCTGTCGATCCTCAAATCCCTGCCACTGTCGTACAACCGCGACTTGAGCGAAGACAAGAACGGCGTGCTCGACAGCGTCGACACCCTGCTGCTGGTGCTGCCGGCCATGGCCGGGATGGTCGCGACCATGAAGGTCAACGTCGAAGAACTGCGTCGCCAGGCTCCGATGGGGTTCACCCTTGCCACCGAAGTCGCCGACTGGCTGGCCATGCGCGGCGTGCCGTTCAAGGAAGCGCACGAAATCACCGGCGCATTGGTCCAGGCCTGTGAGAAACACGACATCGAACTGTGGGAAGCCTCGCCGGCGCTGCTGGCCGAGATCGATCCGCGCCTGACACCCGAAGTGCGTGAGGCCCTGACCCTCGAAGCCGCTATTGCCGCCCGCAGTGGCTGGGGCGGCACCGCGCCGCAACAGGTACGCGAGCAGATCGGGCGCTTGAAAACCGCCCTCGCCGCCCAGCAGCAATGGACCGAGAACTATCAGGGCTTTCGCCTCTGAGCAAAGACACAAAACCTGTGGGAGCGGGCTTGCCCGCGATGGCGGTTTCATATTCAACATCCATGTTGACTGACCCGCCGCAATCGCGGGCAAGCCCGCTCCCACAGGGGTTGCGCTTAACCCGAAAACCATACGCGCCGCCTGTAACGAGGGCGGTGTACGGAGAAACAACATGAGCCAGACTCAGGCAGAACGACTCCAGGCGGAGCGCAAACTGGCGGACAACCAGTTCGATATCACCCAGTACCACCACGTGCCTCGGCGTTACTACGGACGGATTTTCTTCGCCACCGTGATCGTCATCGCGATTCTCGGCCTGGTGCGGGCGTTCGCCGAAGGCAAGATCGAATGGTCGTACATCGGTCAGTTCCTTACGTCCCAGGCGATTATGTGGGGCTTGCTCAACACCATCATAATGGCGGTGCTGGCGATGGCCCTGGGGATCGTCTTCGGGGTGATCACGGCGGTCATGCGCATGTCGGCCAACCCGATCCTGCGCTACGTCGCGGTGACTTACACCTGGCTGTTTCGCGGTACGCCGCTGATCCTGCAACTGCTGTTGTGGTTCAACCTGGCACTGATCTTTCCCACCATCGGCATTCCCGGCCTGTTCGAAATGGACACCGTGACCCTGATGACGCCGTTCGTGGCTGCCCTCCTCGGTTTGAGCATCAACCAGGGCGCCTACACCGCCGAAGTGGTGCGCGCCGGCCTGCTGTCGGTGGACACCGGCCAGTACGAAGCCGCCAAGTCGATCGGCATGCCACGCCTGCAAGCGCTGCGCCGAATCATTCTGCCGCAGGCCATGCGGGTGATCATTCCGCCCGTGGGCAACGAGTTCATCGGCATGGTCAAAATGACCTCGCTGGCCAGCGTCATCCAATACTCGGAACTGCTCTACAACGCCCAGAACATCTACTACGCCAACGCCCGGGTGATGGAGCTACTGATTGTCGCCGGTATCTGGTACCTGGCCACGGTTACCGTCCTGTCCTTTGGTCAAAGCCGTCTGGAGCGTCGTTTCGCTCGCGGCGCCGGCAAGCGCTCTTGAGGAACCGCACATGAGAAGCATCGTCAAGGCCGTGAGCCTGAACAAATACTACGACCAGTTCCACGCCCTCAAGGACGTCAACATCGAAGTCGAGCAAGGCGAAGTGCTGTGCATCATCGGCCCGTCCGGCTCCGGCAAAAGTACCTTGCTGCGTTGCATCAACCAGTTGGAAAAGATCGACAAGGGCGGTCTCTGGGTCGACGGCGAGCTGGTCGGTTACCGCGTCGTCGGCAACAAACTGCACGAGCTCAACGAGTCGCAGATCGCCCGTCAACGCCTGTCCACCGGCATGGTGTTCCAGCGTTTCAACCTGTTCCCGCACATGACCGTGCTGCAAAACATCATCGAAGGGCCGTGCCAGGTGCTCAAGCGTTCGCCCAAAGAGGCGCACGAAGAAGCCGTGGAATTGCTCGCCCGCGTCGGCCTGGCCGACAAGCGCAACAGCTACCCGATCGAGCTGTCGGGTGGTCAGCAACAACGCGTCGCCATTGCTCGCGCTTTGGCCATGCGGCCCAAGCTGATGCTGTTCGATGAACCCACTTCGGCACTCGACCCGGAACTGGTCGGTGAGGTGCTGTCGGTGATGCGCGATCTGGCGCAGACCGGCATGACCATGATCGTCGTCACCCATGAACTGGGCTTCGCTCGCGAGGTTTCCAACCGCATGGTGTTCATGGACGGCGGGCAGATCGTGGAGGCAGGAAGCCCCGAAGAAATACTAATAAGTCCGCAAAACCCGCGCACCCAAAGCTTCATTTCTGCCGTTCGAACCTAAGCGTCCTTTGGCGCTCACAACACTCATAAGAGAACGACCATGAAGAACTTCGTTATTCCAGCAGTACTCGCAGGCGTTATGGCATCCGGCTTCACTTTCGCCGCCGAATTGCCGGCCAGCATCAAGGCCAAGGGCGAGGTCGTCGTAGCGATCATGCCGAACTACCCGCCGATGGATTTCAAGGACCCGGCCACCAACACGCTGACGGGGCTCGACTATGACCTGGGCAACGCCCTGGCCGAACGTCTGGGCGTAAAGATCAAATGGCAGGAAACCGGCTTCGAACAAATGATCAACGCATTGACCACCGACCGTGTGGACATGGTCATGTCGGGCATGACCGACACCGCCGAGCGTCAGGCCAGCGTGACCTTCGTCGACTACTTCACCAGCGGTCCGCAGTTCTACACCTTGCAGAAAAACAAGGACTTCAACGAGATCATTGATCTGTGCGGCAAGAAAGTCGGCACCAGCCGCCGCACCACCTTCCCGGCGGAAATCGCCGAGTGGAGCAAGGCCAATTGCGAAGCCGCCGGTAAGCCAGCGATCAACGTGATCGGCACTGAAGGCTCGGCCGATGCCCGTGCGCAACTGCGCCAGAGCCGTATCGATGCCGCCATGCAGGGCAGCGAAACCTTGTCGTACCTCAAAACCCAGGAAAAGGACATGTACAAGACCGTGGGCTTGCCGATTTCCGAGCAGTTCACCGGACTGGGCGTGAGCAAGAAAAAGCCTGAGTTGAGCGAAGCGTTGAAGGTTGCGTTGCAGAGCATGATCGACGATGGCACCTATCAGACCATCCTGAAGAAGTGGGACCTGGAGTTGGGGGCGATCAAGACCGTAACCATCAACGCCGGCAAGTAATCGCGCAGGCGACCCGAATCCAATGTGGGAGCGAGCCTGCTCGCTCCCACAGGGGTCGGGTGTTTACTTGAAGATAACTGGAGCACCACCGATGTCCTCCTCACCCCAACCCACCTGGCCCGGCCAGCACAAAGCCTGTCTGGCCCTGGCCTTCGACCTTGATGGGCCGACCGGCGATGCCATGCTCAACGGCTCGATCTGGCGCAAGCCCGAGTACTTCGGTTTCGGCGGTTATGGCCCTTACCGGGCGTTGCCGCGAATCCTCGATCTGCTCGACGAGTTCCGCATCCCGACCACGTTTTTCGTCCCGGCCTGGGTCGTGGAGAACTGGCCGAAACAGTGCCAGTCGATTGTCGAGCGCGGGCATGAAGTGGCGTACCACGGCTACAAACACGAATCCTTTTACGCCCTGACGCTGGAACAGCAAAAGGACGTAATGAATAAATCTCGCGAGGTGTTCTGGAACCACCTGAACATCCGCGCCGAAGGCTTTCGCACCCCGTCCGGCGACTGGCGCGCCGAAACCCCGGCGATGCTGGTGGAAGCCGGCGTCACCTATTCCAGCAGCATGCGCGGCGATGACCGGCCTTATCTGGTCAATGTCCCCGGCTTCGACACGCCGCTGGTGGAAATCCCCGGCCGCTGGGAAATGGACGACTACGCCTCCCTCGCCTACACCCGCGCACCGAACTTTCCTTCGGGGCTCGACCGCACCGCCAGCTACGAACTGACCCTCGACAACTGGTGCCGCGAATACGACGGCGCGATGAACGAAGGGCTGTGCCTGACCACCCTGTTCCACCCCAAGATCACCGGCAAACCGGGACGCATCCTGTTGCTGGAAAAACTCTTCGAACACATGCGCCAGCGTGATGACGTGTGGTTCGCCACTTGCCGCGATGTCGCCCAGTGGTGGCTCAAGGAGCATCACCATGGCTGATTCCACTGTCTGGCCCAAAGGCTACCGTTGCGCCGTGGTGCTGACCGTCGATTACAACGACATCCACGGCATTCTCACCCAGGCCCCGGAAGTGGCGGGACGCGACAAGACCCTGTCGGTCTGGCGCTATGGCAGCCAACGCGGCGTCGAGCGTTTGCTCGGTTTGTTCGCAGAACTGGGGGTTTGCAGCAGTTGGTGCATTCCCGGCATCGTCGCCGAAGAAAACCCGGAACACATCCGCGCAATCCAGGCCGGCGGGCACGAAATTGCCTGCGCAGGCTATCGCCATCAGAACTACGACACCCTCGACCTGGCCGCGCAGAGCGCCGACATCGCCAAGGGCTGCGAAGCCTTGACGGCGCTGACCGGCCAGCGTCCGACCGGGTTTCGCATCCCGGCCGGCAACGGTGCACCCGGTTTTATCGAGGCATTGAAGGATCACGGCATTCGCTGGTCGTCGTCCTGGCGCGGCGATGATTTGCCGTTCGCTCACCCGACCGCGCCCGAAGTGATCGAACTGCCGTTGCACTACGAACTGGAAGACGAACCCTACTTCGCCTTCAACCTCAGTCCCGCCGTGCCACCCGCGCAATCGCGGATCGCCTCTTACAGCCATACCTTGGGCAACCTGCAAATGGACTTCGCCGGGTTTCACCGGTTCGGGCTGTGTTATGTGCTGCGCCTGCACCCGGAAATCATTGCCACGCCGGGGCGCATTGGGGTGTTGCGCGAGTTGCTTGAGGGCATTCAACAGCACGATGACGTGTGGATCGCCACCGGGGCCGAAGTCGCGCAATGGTGGGCGGATTCGGCGGCAACCGTCACCGAGGATCATCCGGCGGCGGTGTATGAGCGGCATTATCGGGATTACAGCGTATGACTGAGCGGATGCAGCGACTGGCGCAGTTTTGCGTCGACTTGCGATTTGAAGACTTGCCACCGGCATTGGTGGCGCAAACCAAACGGCACATTCTCGACACCTTCGGCGCGACCTTGGCCGGGGCTGATAGCGAGGTGGCGAAACAGGCACGCCAAGTGTTCGACGGCGAAACCGGCAGCACGTTGGTCTGGGGCACTGATCTGCGCGTTGGTGCCGCCCAGGCTGCAATGCTCAACGGCGTCGCGGCGCATGCCCTGGAACTCGACGACACCGGTGGCTGCGATCATTCCGGCGCTGTGGTGCTGCCAGCGGTCATGGCCGCCGTATCGATGTCGACGAAACCGGTGGGCGGTCGTGAGTTCATCACGGCCGTGGTGATCGGCTACGAAGTCGGTCGCCGGGTGCTCGAAGCCTGCGGCGGTTACTCGGCGCACAACGGTGCCGGATGGCATTCCACGGCGACCTGCGGTGTGTTCGGTGCAGCGGCGGCGAGTGCGCGGATTCTCGGCTTGAATGCCGAACAAACGATGTCGGCGTTGGGCATCGCCGGCAGTTTTAGCGGCGGCTTGTGGGCCTTTATCCACGATGGCTCACAAAGCAAAAAACTGCACAGCGGTCGTGCGGCCGAAGGCGGATTGCTGGCGACGCGGTTTGCCCAGCGAGGCATCACCGGGCCGACGAAGTTGTTTGATGACGTCTGGGGCGGCTTTTTGAGAACCCTGGCCGGTGTGACGTCGCAACCGCAAGCGCTGGATGTCGACCTGGGCGTGGTGTGGAAACTTGCCCGCTGCTCGATCAAACCGTACGCCGCGTGCCGGGGGACTCATTCGGCGATCGACGCCTTGGGGCTGTTGCTTGATCAACTGAGCATCGACACGGACCAGGTCGAGGATGTTCAGGTGTCGTTGTGCGGGTTTCTGCAGGACATGTGCGGTGGCCGCGACGTGAGTACGCTGGCGGCGGCGCAGATGAGCCTGCCGTATGCCCTCGCGGCGCGGCTGGTCCATGGCCATTGCCGGTTGGAGGCTTATGACGAGGCGCAGCGCAGCGATCCGCGGATTGGCCAGTGGATGTCGCGCATTCGTCTTGATGTGGACTCGCAACTGTCAGAGGATGGCGAGCCGCTGGTGAGCGTGCGGACCGTGGACGGTCGGCAGGCGGGCCTGTGCGTCGATCCACCCTTGGGGGCTCCGGGGAATCCGCTGAGTGATGAGGCGCTCGAAGAGAAGTTTTTCAGTCTGGCGGTGCGGGTGATGCCGCGGTTGCAGGCGGAGGAATTGCTTGAACAGTTGTGGAAGCTGGAAGCGCTTGAATCGGTTGGCTCTCTCGATCGGTGGTTGACTTGAGTCTTGCATTGCCTGGACTGGCCTCTTCGCGAGCAACCCGGTACACCGTCGAACACCCAAAATAAGGACATTTGCCCCACCGTGGCCACTTACTCACTCGTTATCCGCCGCTTGATGATCGTTTCGCTGACCATCGTCGTCAGCCGTGCCATCACCAGCCCGTTGCTCACGCTGTTCCTGAGCAACAAACTCGGCCTCAACCAACAGGACGTTGGCTTGCTGTTGGGCATCGCGGTGTTCATCGCCACCCTGCTCGCCCTCTACGGCGGCTACATCATCGACCGCCTGGAAAAACGTCGGCTGCTGATCCTGGCCATGCTCTCCAGCGCCATCGGTTTCGTGTTGCTGACCTTCGCCTCGAACCTTTACCTGACCACCGCCACCCTGGTGATCACCGAAACCGCTTCGGCCTTGTTCCTGATCGGGTCAAAAGCGATCCTCAGCGAAAACCTGCCCATGGGCCAGCGCGCCAAGGCGTTTTCCCTGCGCTACACCCTGACCAACATCGGTTACGCCACCGGGCCGATGCTCGGCGTGGTGATTGCCGGCGTGTACCCGATTGCGCCGTTCCTGATTGCCGGCGGCATCGCGTTTTTCAGCATCTTCCTGATGATCGGGATTCCCAAAGACTCGGCCCAGACGCCCGTGGTCGGCCAGCCGCCAAGTTTCCTCAAGACCCTGGTGACCCTGAAAAACGACCGCACCCTGATCATGTTCACTTGCGGCTGTTTGCTCAGCACCGTGGTCCACGGGCGATTCACCCTGTACCTGTCGCAATACCTGCTGGTGACCCACGACTCCAAGCGCGCCCTGGAAACCATGGCCGCGCTGCTCGCCTGCAACGCCATCAGCGTGATCCTGCTGCAATACCAGATCGGCCGTTTCCTCAAGCGTGAGCAACTGCGCTACTGGATTGCCGGCGGCACCAGCCTGTTCATCGTCGGGCTGATCGGTTTCAGTCTGGCCGACAGCCTGGTGAGCTGGTGCGTGGCGATGTTCATCTTCACCCTCGGTGAAATGATCATTTACCCCGCCGAATTCCTCTTCGTCGATACCCTCGCCCCGGAAGAACTGCGCGGCAGCTATTACGGCGCGCAAAACCTCGCCGCACTCGGCGGCGCCCTGAGCCCGGTGATTTGCGGTTTCCTGTTGATGCACACCCCCGCGCCGACCATGTTTTATGCCTTGAGCGCGCTCACCGCCATGGGCGGTTTCCTGTGTTTCATGAGTGGCCGGCGGGTGGCGATGCAGCAAAAATAATGCATTGAAACTGCATTAATATGAATTTGTCAGCATCGAAATAGGACGGCACACTGTGGTTGTTCCTCCCCCAATAGTTGGAACACCTTCAAGGGCTTTCTGGGTATCCCCGGCAAGCCCTTTTTTTGCCTAGGTTTTTTTTATTAACGGATCGGTTTTTATCATGCTCGCTCGCTGGTTACCCGCCGCCATCAACACCCGCCCCTCGGAATGGAGCCGCGCGGCCATTGGCATGTCCCTGGGCACGCTGTTCAGCGTCTGGCTTTGCGCTCAGGTGTTTGGCATGGAAGTGGCCCAGCACCTGGTCGGCCCATTGGGGGCGTCGGCGGTGCTGTTGTTCGCCGTGTCGTCCGGCGCCCTCGCCCAGCCGTGGTCGATTCTGGGTGGCTACCTCTGCGCCGGGGTGGTTTCGCTGCTGGTGGCTCACGTGCTTGGGCGGACTTTGGGCAGCGCCTGCCTGGCGGCCGGCATGGCGCTGATTCTGATGTGCTGGCTGCGTTGCCTGCACCCGCCGGCCGGAGCATTGGCGTTGCTGCTGGTGTTGGCCGACCCGGCGACCATTGCCATGGACTGGAAAGCCCTCGGCCCGGTGATGCTCAGTGCATCGACCATGCTGCTCAGCGCCCTGGTCTTCAATAACCTGACGCGCATTCGTTACCCCAAGCGCGCCAGCGAAACGGTTGCCGTGATACCGGCCGATCATCCTCCCATCGACAGCCAGGCCATTACCGCCCAGGACTTGAAACTGGCGCTGGCGGACATGGAAGCGTTCTTCGATGTCACCCCCGAAGACCTGGAGCAACTGATCCACGCCAGTGAAATGCACGCCAAGCGGCGTAGCATCAGCGAAGTGCTCAGCAGCAGAACCTGAACGCGCCCACGCACCTGCTACGGGCTTGCTTTTGCGCCTTTCTTCGCCACGCGCACGCCCGGCATCGGCCATGCAAAAATGCATAGCCAAGCTGCACTTATCCGGGTTGTACATCACAAATTTGCACTGGTACGATCCCTCATCGCTCGCGCGCGAGCTTCTCTATAAAGAACAATAAAAGCAGGGAGTTAGTGATGGCTGCTCAGGTTTTATCGAAGGGGACTTCGTCCATGGATGCCACGCAAAACGAAGTGCTGGCCGAGGTTCGCAACCACATCGGTCACCTGACCCTCAATCGCCCCGCCGGCCTCAATGCCATTACCCTGGACATGGTGCGCAGCCTGCAACGTCAGCTCGATGCCTGGTCGCAGGATTCGCACGTGCATGCGGTGGTGTTACGCGGTGCCGGCGAGAAAGCCTTCTGTGCCGGTGGCGATATCCGCTCGCTGTATGACAGCTATAAAAGCGGCGACACGTTGCACCAGGATTTCTTCGTCGAGGAATACGCCCTCGACCTCGCGATCCACCATTACCGCAAACCGGTGCTGGCCTTGATGGACGGTTTTGTCCTCGGCGGCGGCATGGGCCTGGTGCAAGGCGCCGACCTGCGAGTGGTCACCGAGAAAAGCCGCCTGGCGATGCCGGAAGTCGGCATCGGTTATTTCCCGGACGTCGGTGGCAGCCACTTCCTGTCGCGCGTGCCTGGCGAACTGGGGATTTACCTCGGCGTCAGCGGCGTGCAGATTCGCGCCGCCGACGCGCTCTATTGCGGCCTGGCCGACTGGTACCTGGACAGCGCCAAACTGGGCATGCTGGACGAGCAACTCGACCAGTTGCAATGGCACGATTCGCCGCTCAAGGACCTTCAAGGCCTGCTGGCACAACTCGCCGTGCAACAGTTACCCGACGCTCCATTGATTGCGCTACGCCCGGCCATCGATCACTTCTTCGCCCTGCCCGACGTGCCGAGTATTGTTGAGCAACTGCGAGCCGTCACCGTCGCCGACAGCCATGAATGGGCGATCGCCACCGCCGACCTGCTGGAAAGCCGTTCGCCGCTGGCAATGGCCGTGACCCTGGAAATGCTGCGGCGCGGTCGGCACCTGGACCTGGAAAACTGCTTCGCCCTTGAGCTGCACCTGGACCGCCAGTGGTTCGAGCGCGGCGACCTGATCGAAGGCGTGCGTGCCTTGCTGATCGACAAAGACAAGAACCCGCGCTGGAACCCGCCGACCTTGCAGGCGCTGGATGCCGAGCACGTCGCGAGTTTCTTCACCGGGTTCAACCACAGCGGGAGCTGAGCCATGCACGATATCGAATTGAGCGAAGAGCAAGTGATGATCCGCGACATGGCCCGGGACTTTGCCCGTGGCGAAATCGCGCCCCACGCCCAGGCTTGGGAAAAGGCTGGCTGGATCGACGACGGCCTGGTGGCGAAGATGGGCGAACTGGGCCTGCTGGGCATGGTGGTGCCTGAAGAGTGGGGCGGCACCTATGTCGACTACGTCGCCTACGCTCTGGCGGTGGAAGAGATTTCGGCCGGTGACGGCGCCACCGGCGCACTGATGAGCATCCACAACTCGGTGGGTTGCGGGCCGGTGCTCAACTACGGCACTGACGAACAGAAACAGACCTGGTTGCCCGACCTGGCCAGCGGCCAGGCCATCGGCTGCTTCTGCCTGACCGAACCCCAGGCCGGTTCCGAAGCGCATAACCTGCGCACCCGCGCCGAACTGCGCGACGGTCAGTGGGTGATCAACGGCGCCAAGCAATTCGTCAGCAACGGCAAACGGGCGAAACTGGCGATCGTATTTGCCGTGACCGACCCGGACCTGGGCAAGCGTGGCATCTCGGCGTTTCTGGTGCCGACCGATACCGCAGGCTTCATCGTTGATCGCACCGAACACAAGATGGGCATCCGCGCATCTGACACCTGTGCAGTGACCCTGAGTAATTGCACGATTCCTGAAGCCAACCTGCTGGGTGAGCGCGGCAAGGGGCTGGCGATTGCCTTGTCGAACCTCGAAGGCGGCCGCATCGGCATCGCGGCACAGGCGCTCGGTATTGCCCGCGCGGCGTTCGAAGCAGCGCTGGCCTACTCGCGGGATCGGGTGCAGTTCGACAAGCCGATCATCGAGCACCAGAGCATTGCGAATATGCTGGCGGACATGCACACCCGGTTGAACGCGGCACGGCTACTGATCTTGCACGCGGCGCGGTTGCGCAGTGCCGGCAAGCCGTGTCTGTCCGAGGCTTCGCAGGCCAAGCTGTTTGCATCGGAAATGGCCGAGAAGGTCTGCTCGTCAGCGATGCAGATTCATGGCGGGTATGGGTATCTGGAGGATTACCCGGTCGAGCGTTACTACCGGGATGCGCGGATTACGCAGATTTATGAAGGGTCGAGCGAGATTCAGCGGATGGTGATCGCCCGTGAGTTGAAAAATTATCTGGTGTGATGCCTAAAAGCTTCGCGGGCAAGCCTCGCTCCTACAGGGGAATGCGTATCCTTGTAGGAGCGAGGCTTGCCCGCGAAGGCGTCAATCAAAACGCCGTATTACTTCCCGACGAACTCCGCCTCACGCTTGGCAATAAACGCCGCCATCCCTTCCTTCTGATCCTGTGTCGCAAACGCCGCATGGAACACCCGACGTTCAAAGCGCACGCCTTCCGACAGGCTCACTTCAAACGCACGGTTTACGCTTTCCTTGATCATCATCGCGATTGGCAACGACTTCTTGGCAATCAACGCCGCGACTTTCAGCGCCTCGTCCAGCAACTCATCCGCCGGCACGATCCGCGCGACAATCCCGCAGCGCTCCGCTTCCACCGCATCGATCAGTCGACCGCTCAGGCACATTTCCATGGCCTTGGCCTTGCCCACTGCGCGGGTCAGGCGCTGGGTGCCGCCCATGCCTGGCAGTACGCCGAGGTTGATTTCCGGCTGACCGAATTTGGCGTTGTCGCCGGCCAGAATGAAGTCGCACATCAGCGCCAGTTCACAACCACCGCCCAAGGCAAAACCGTTGACGGCCGCGATGATCGGCTTGCGCCGGTTGGCCACGCGATCGCTGTCGCTGAACAGGTCGTCGAGGTAGATCTGCGGATAGGTCAGCTCGGCCATTTCCTTGATGTCGGCGCCGGCGGCGAAGGCTTTTTTCGAGCCGGTCAGCACGATGCAGCCAATGTTCGAATCGGCTTCCAGGCCATCAAGGGCGTGGTTCAATTCGCTGACGATTTGCGCGTTCAACGCGTTCAAGGCTTGCGGACGGTTGAGGGTAATCAGGCCCACTCGACCGTGGGTTTCCAACAAAATCGTTTCGTAACTCACAGATGGACTCCTTCTCAAAGATTGCGCGAAATAACCATACGCTGAATATCGCTGGTGCCTTCGTAGATCTGGCAGACCCGGACGTCGCGGTAGATCCGCTCCAGTGGAAAATCGTTCAAGTAACCGTAACCGCCGAGGGTTTGCAACGCCGAGGAGCAGACTTTCTCAGCCATTTCCGAGGCGAACAGCTTGGCCATCGACGCTTCGACCAGCGCCGGTTTGCCGCTGTCTCTCAGCGCCGCCGCGTAATGCACCATCTGCCGGGCCACAGCGATCTGGGTCGCCATGTCCGCCAGACGGAATGCGACGGCCTGGTGTTCGATGATCGGCTTGCCGAAGCTTTCACGTTCGCGAGCGTAGTCGCGGGCAGCTTCGAACGCGGCGCGGGCCATGCCCACTGATTGCGAAGCGATGCCGACACGGCCGCCTTCGAGGTTGGCCAGGGCAATTCGATAACCTTCGCCCTCCTCGCCCAACCGGTTGGCCACCGGCACTTTCACGTCCTCGAACAGGATCTGGCAGGTGTCGGAGGCATGCTGGCCGAGTTTGTCTTCGACCCGCGCGACTTTGTAGCCGGGCGAATCGGTGGGCACGATCAGTGCGGTGATCCCGCGTTTACCGGCACTTGGGTCGGTCACGGCGAACACGATCACCACACCGGCATTCTGCCCGGAGGTGATGAACTGTTTGCAGCCGTTGAGCACGTAGTGATCGCCGTTCAACCTGGCGCGGGTCTTCAGGCCGCTGGCATCGGAGCCGGCCTGGGGTTCGGTCAACGCAAAGGCGCCGAGCATCGAACCGCTGGCCAATGGCTTGAGGAAGCGTTCTTTCTGTTCGTCGGTGCCGTACTTGAGGATCGGCACGCAACCCACCGAGTTGTGCACGCTCATGATGGTCGAGCAGGCGCCGTCACCGGCGGCGATTTCTTCCAGGGCCATGGCGTAGGCCAGGTAACCGGTGTTGCAACCGCCCCACTCTTCCGGCACCAACATGCCGAAGAAACCCAGTTCGGCCATCTCGCCGATGGCTTCCTTGGGGAAACGGTGTTCGCGGTCCCATTCAGCGGCGAACGGTTTCAGCCGTTCCTGAGCGAACTGCCGAGCCGCGTCGCTGATTTGCAGTTGTTCGTCATTGGGAATCATGGTGAATCCTTAAATCCAGTTACGACGCAAACCCTGTGGGAGCCAGCCTGCTGGCGATAGCGTCGTGTCAGTCAATGCCTGTTTTTATGACACACAGTCATCGCCAGCAGGCTGGCTCCCACAGGGGTGAGGTTGGCCTAGTACAGGCATTCCACGGCCATGGCCGTGGCTTCGCCGCCGCCGATACAGATCGCTGCAACGCCGCGTTTCAGGCCTTTCTGGCGCAGGGCCGAGAGCAAGGTCACGAGGATTCGCGCGCCGGACGCACCGATCGGGTGGCCCAGGGCGCAAGCGCCGCCGTGCACGTTGATCTTCTCGTGGGGGATTTCCAGTTTGGTCATGGTGACCAGGCTGACCACCGCGAACGCTTCGTTGACTTCGACCAGATCGACTTCGTCCAAAGACCAGCCGGTTTTCTTCAGCAGCTTCTTGATCGCGCCCACCGGGGCCACCGGAAACAGGCCCGGCGTGTCGGCAAACGCCGCATGGCCGTGAATCACTGCCAGTGGTTTCAGACCGCGTTTTTCCGCTTCGGAACGACGCATCAGCACCAGTGCCGCCGCGCCATCGGAGATCGAACTGGAGTTCGCCGCCGTGACAGTGCCGCCTTCGCGGAACGCCGGTTTCAGCGACGCGATCTTGTCCAGTTTGGCTTTCGGTGGCTGCTCGTCGTTGCTGATCAGCACCTGCTCTTTGCCGACGGTGACGGTGAGCGGGACGATTTCATCTTTGAAGCTGCCATCCTTGATCGCCTGCTGCGCGCGGGTGGTCGAAGCAATAGCAAATGCGTCCTGGGCCTCGCGAGTAAAGCCGTTGGTTTCGGCGCAATCTTCGGCGAAGGTGCCCATCAGGCGGCCCTTGTCGTAGGCGTCTTCCAGACCGTCGAGGAACATCGAATCAAGTACCCGGCCGTGGCCCATGCGGTAGCCGCTGCGGGCGCGGTCGAGCAAGTATGGCGCGTTGGACATGCTTTCCATGCCACCGGCGACCACCACGTCGGCACTGCCGGCAACCAGCATGTCGTGGGCGAGAATCGCCGCTTCCATGCCCGAACCGCACATCTTGTTCAGGGTGGTGCAGCGAGTCGATTTGTCCAGCCCGGCGCCCAACGCAGCCTGACGTGCAGGCGCCTGGCCGAGGCCGGCGGGCAGTACACAACCAAACAGCACCTCTTCAACCGCATCCGGCGCAATCCCGGCGCGTTCAACTGCAGCTTTGATCGCTGCCGCACCGAGTTGCGGTGCGGTCAGGCTTTTCAGTTCGCCCTGGAATCCACCCATCGGGGTACGGACGGCGCTGACGATAACGATTGGATCGTTGGCAATAGTCATGACAAATCCTCCTTATTTGGCGGCCATGCGCAAGGCGCCGTCGAGACGGATCACCTCGCCGTTGAGCATGCTGTTTTCAATGATATGCCTGACCAGCGCGGCATACTCGTCCGGTTTGCCCAGGCGCGGCGGAAATGGCACGCCAGCGGCCAGCGATGCGCGGACTTCCGGGGTCATGCCGGCCATCATCGGGGTTTCGAAAATGCCGGGAGCGATGGTCATCACACGGATGCCAAAGCGTGCCAGTTCGCGGGCGGCGGGCAACGTCAGGCTGACGATCGCGCCTTTGGAGGCCGCGTAGGCAGCCTGGCCGATCTGGCCGTCGTACGCCGCTGCCGAGGCGGTGTTGATGATCACACCGCGCTCTCCATCGGCATCGGCTTCGGTTTCGGCAATTGCTGCCGACGCCAGACGCAGCATGTTGAAGCTGCCGATCAGGTTGACGTTGATCACCTGGCTGAAGCTGGACAAGGCGTGCGGACCGTTTTTGCCGAGGATCTTCTCGCCACGCACGATGCCGGCGCAGTTGACGAGGCCGTTAAGGCCGCCAAAGGCTTTGACCGTGGCCTGCACCGCCGCTTCGGCCTCTGCTTCGTTGCTGATATCCGCCACCACGCTGTGCGCGCCGAGACGTTCAGCCTGGGCGGCAACCGCTTCGGCGTTCATGTCCACCAGCATCACTTTGGCGCCCGCCGCCACCAACATTTCAGCGGTGGCCGCGCCCAGGCCGGACGCGCCGCCGGTGACGAGAAAAACCTTGTTTTCGATCTGCATCATTGTTTCCTTGGATTCAAGCTGAAACGTTCTTCGCGGCGGCCTCTTGAGCCTTGGCGATTTCCTGGTTGCGCAAGATAAAGCGCTGCAATTTGCCGCTTGGGGTTTTCGGCAACTCGCTGACAAATTCGATTTCACGGGGGTACGAATGCGCCGCCAGACGTTTGCGCACGTGTTGGCGCAGTTCTTCGGCCAGTTCCGGTGTTGCGCGGTACTGCTCGCAAATCACCACGAACGCTTTGACCAGTTCGGTGCGCTCCGGATCTGGCTTGCCGACCACGGCGGCTTCGATCACGGCCGGGTGTTCGATCAACGCGCTTTCCACGTCGAACGGGCCGACGCGATAGCCAGAGGTGGTGATCACATCGTCACTGCGGCCGACGAAGCTGATGCTGCCGTCCGGGTTCCACTCAACGGTGTCGCCGCTCAGGTAATAGTTGCCGACGAAGGCCTTGGTGGGTGCGCCTTCGTAACCGGCGAACCAGCACATCGGCGACTGGGTGCGGTCGATGGCCAGAATGCCGGGCTCGCCGACGCCCAGTTCCTTGTACTCGTCGTCCAGCACCACAATACGGTGGCCCGGCGAGGCAAAACCGGCGGCGCCCATGTGGATCGGATGTTCGAGCGCGTGGTGATTGCACAGGACCATGCCCAGTTCGGTCTGGCCGTAGTGGTCGTGAATGACCACGCCGAGGTTGTCGGCGAACCAGCGGATCACTTCCGGGTTCAGCGGCTCGCCGGCGCTGCTGACGATGCGCAGCTTGCCCTTGATCGACTTGGCGAATTCATCGCCGCCCGCGATCAGCAAACGATAGGCCGTGGGTGAACCGGTGAGGTTGGTGATCCCGTACTTGTTGATCACCCGGCAGGTGCTTTCGAGGGTGAACGGGCCATCGTAGAAGGTGATCGGATGCCCCATCGACATCGGTCCGGTGACGCCGAAATAGATGCCGTAGGCCCAGCCTGGATCGGCGACGTTCCAGAACGCGTCTTCGGGGCGCAGGTCCACGGCGTCGCGGGTGTAACTCTGGAACGCGACGATGGCTTTCAGTGGTACGGACAAGGCTTTCGACGGTCCGGTGGTGCCCGAGGTGAACATCAGCAGGAACGGGTCTTCGCCGGTCAGCAGCACCGGTTCGCACGCGGGGGAATAATTGGCCAGTTCGGCCCAGAAACTGTAATCGCCGCGAACGATGCCCTGGCCTTTGGGGCCGGCGACGGTGACGATGGTTGGGCAGTCGGCGACTTCCGCGAGTTTGCTGCGATTGACGGCGTCGGTCACCACCACTTTGGCGCCGGAGCAGCCGAGGCGATGTTCGATGGCTTTCGGGCCGAAGGCGGTGAACAGCGGCTGATAGACCGCGCCGATGCGCCAGGTGGCGAACACGGTAATCAGTAGTTCGATGTTGCGTGGCAGCAGGCCGGCGACCTTGTCGCCTTTCTTCACGCCCTGGGCCAGGAGGAAATTGGCAAAACGTGCGGCTTTGTCCTGCAAGTCGCTGAAGGTGTACGTCGCACCGGTGCCGTCGCGGCCTTCCCAGAACAACGCAATGCGCCCCGGCAAGGCATGCCGGTCACAACACTCGACGCAGGCGTTGAGTGCGGTCAAATCGCCGGCCAGTGCAGCCTCGACGGTGTGCTGATAATTGAACTGTGATGTAGCAGACAAGTAATCGCGCATTGCCAGAATCCCTCTGTGTTTTTTATTAGGTGGGGGGAACCTTGATTTACAGGGAAATACTCGCTCTGCGCGGGGGGTGGGGCAATGGTCAAAGCTATCAAGTTGTTTGACTGGTTTGGCCAAGGTTGGAGAGGTGTGGTGCCTGGACGGCCGCCTTCGCGGGCAAGCCCGCTCCCACAGGTCATGTGTCAATTTTGAAAACGTACAAATCCTGTGGGAGCGGGCTTGCCCGCGATGTCGGCTCAGGCACTATAAAACCCGGATCAGTCAGCCTCGTTCAAAATCAAACTGCGGTAATGCCCCGGATTGGACCCCGACCATTTGCGAAACGCCTTGTAGAACGAACTCGTATCAGCAAACCCCAACCGCGTAGCAATGTCGGCAAAACTAATGGCAGGCTCGGCCAGCCACACGATGGCCAATTCCTTGCGCACACTGTCCTTGAGCCCTTGATACGTCTGCCCTTCCTCGGCCAGCCGCCGGCGCAGAGTTGACGCCGACATGCACAGCTTTTGCGCCAGGGCTTCGGTTTCCGGCCAGAGCTCGGCGCTCAGATGCCGCAAATCGTGCTTGATCCGGCTGGCCAGGCTCTCCGGGTCGCGGTATTTGACCAGAATGTTTGCCGGCGCATGGGCCAGGAAGCGCTTGAGTTCTTCCGGGCTGCGCTTGATCGGCAAGTCCAGGCATTCGGCGGAGAAAATCATCCGCGTGCGTGGCCGGTCGAAACGCAGGTTCTCGGAGAACATCACCTGATAGTCGTCGCAGAAATCCGGCTGCGCACAGCGCAATTCGATGGCCAGGATCGGTATCCGCCGCCCTGCCAGCCAGCAAGCGACGCCGTGAACGATCATCCAATAGGTGAAATAAGTGAAGGCCCGACGCGGGGCCTGGTCGTCCTCCAGCAAGACGATTTCCGCCAGGCTTTGCTGGCGAACCAGTTGTGCCGGCAGGTGTTCCAGCATCAATGACAGGAAGTTCAGGCCCGAAGTCAGACCGGCCGCCAGGCTCGGCTGGACCATGGAACAGCGGCAAAGGAATTCCAGGCTGCCGGATTTGAGCTTGCGCGAATCCATGCCGAAAAACTCATCGTCCCCACGCCGTGCCAGCAATCGCCACAGACGCGCATAAGCCGTGGCCGGGACGCGTGCATTGCTGCGTTCGAGCAGTGCCGGGTCGATGCCGACCTTGCTCAACACCTCTTCGGTGGCGGCTCCCGGGGCGCAGCTTTGCAACAGCGCTTCACGCACCAGTTGAATGGAGATGGTGTCTTTTTCCGACATTGCGCGAGGCAAACCCTGTTCTTGTTTGAGTGGGGGGCATATTAGCGCAGCCACCAGCCCGACGCAGAACCCTGTGGGCAGCGTTAATCCTTGTGGGATCGACGCACGATCATCTTCAGGTTTGTTCAGGCTAGGTTCAGGTAAATGTCAATGCCTGGCGTTTGAGAATGAGTGTCATTATGTTACAAATTAGCACCCTATCTAATGACCCTACGGTGCTGAATGCTGGTTCCTTTTCTGATCATGCTGCGCGAAGGCATTGAAGCCGCGCTGATCGTTGGCATCATCGCCAGCTACCTCCAGCAGACCGGCCGTGGCCAGTGGATGCCGGCCGTGTGGATCGGCGTGTTCCTTGCCGTCGCCCTGGCCCTGCTGGTGGGCGGTGGTCTGGAGCTGGTCAGCGCTGAATTCCCGCAGAAACAACAGGAACTCTTCGAAGGCGTGGTCGGCCTGGTGGCCGTCGGCATCCTCAGCTCCATGGTGTTCTGGATGCGCAAGGTCGCGCGTTCGATCAAGCATTCGCTGCACGTTTCCCTCGACCACGCGCTGACCGGTTCCAAACATCAAGTGACGGCGCTGATTGCCATGGTGTTTTTCGCCGTGGCCCGGGAAGGCCTGGAAACGGTGTTCTTTCTGCTCGCGGTGTTCCAGCAGAGCGAAGGCCCGGCGGCACCGATCGGCGCCCTGCTCGGCCTGATCCTGGCGATCATCGTCGGCTTCCTGATCTACACCGGCAGCATGCGCCTGAACCTCGGTGCGTTCTTCCGCTGGACCGGTTTGTTCATCCTGGTCGTCGCGGCCGGGATCCTCGCCAGTTCCGTGCAAGCACTGCATGAAGCCGGGGTCTGGAATCACCTGCAAACCGTGCTCTTCGACTTCAGCGCCGCGCTGCCAATGGACGGCCCGCTCGGCTCGGTGCTGGCCGGGATGTTCGGCTACCAGGACGCGCCAACCGTCAGCACCCTCGGGGCGTATCTGATTTATCTGCTGGTGGCGTTGGTGATGTTCTTTCTCCCCACTGCTGCACCTGCAAAGCAATCTACTTCAGCTTCCAGCCAGTAAGGGCATTCATGTCAACGCCTACCTCCCCAACGGCTCCCCCTCCCCGCGCCTTGCGCTGGGCGGTGGCCGGCTCGGTGATCGTGATGATCGCCGCCGGTGGCCTGTTCTGCTACGCCTCGAAAATGGCCGCGGCCAAGCGCCAGGCCCACCATGACGAAGTGACGGTGACCATTCACCCGCACAGCTGCGAACCGAATGCCCTGACGGTGCCCGCCGGCCGCGCCAGTTTCCGCATCGTCAACCGCTCGGACCGCGCCGTTGAATGGGAAATTCTCGACGGCGTGCTGGTGCTCGAAGAACGGGAAAACATTGCGCCCGGCTTGAGTCAGGTGATCAACGCCAACCTGTTGCCCGGCGACTACGCCATCACCTGCGGCCTGCTGAGCAACCCGCGCGGCACCTTGCAGGTGACGCCAACGGCGGCGTCTGATGCGGCGGCCAAGGCAAGGCCTTCGATGGTGGCGTTTATCGGCCCGCTGTCGGAGTTCCGCGTTTACCTCAGCACGCAGAGCACCGCGCTGATTAAAGCGGTAACCGCGCTGGAACAAGCCATCGAGGCCGGTGATCTGAACCAGGCCCAGGCGCTTTATGTGCCGGCCCGCGCCGCTTACCAACGCCTCGCGCCGGCCGCCCAGCGCCTGGCCGAACTGGACAACAGCATCAATGCCCGTGCCGATTACTTCGAGAAACGCGAGCAGGATCCGGACTTCGTCGGCTTCCACCGGATCGAATATGCGCTGTTCCAGCAGCGCAATCTCGACGGCCTGGCGCCAGTTGCCCAGCGCCTTGTCGCCGACGTCACCACGCTGAAGCAGCAGCTAATGGCCCAGTCCCTGCCGCCGGAGCAACTGGTGAGCATTCTGGTGCGCAACCTCAACACCCTCGCCGATGTCCGCGCCAGCAGCGGTGAAGAAGAACGCTACAGCCACACCGACCTGAATGGCTTCGCCGCCAACCTTTTCGCCGCCCGCAAAGTGGTTGATTTGTTGCGACCATTGCTGACCCAGTCCGCCGCCGATGTGCTCCCGACCATCGACAGCGCGATCGCCGCCCTTGACGCGCAACTCAACGGTTTCACCGTCAAGGATGGCTACGCCAGCTACGACACGCTCAGTGCCGATCAGCGCAAACAGATCGCCGACAAGGCCAGGGAGCTGGCCGACGCACTCGATGGAATCGATCCCGCCCTTGGCCTTTCCGGCCTGTAAGCAGAAGACCACTTTTACATGAACGACTCAGATCAGTTTTCAGCGCAACGCCGTCGCGTATTGATGGGCATGGGGGCCGCAGGCGTGGCTTTGGCCGGTTCGGCACTGAGCTGCCCGGCCATGGCCGCCAGCCCTGCGCAAGTGACCGAAGCACCTAGCAGCGAAAAAACCGGTGACCGTCACGCGTTCCACGGCAAACACCAGACCGGCATCGTCACGCCGCGACCGGCCTCGGGCATGCTGGTGTCCTTCGATGTCCTGGCCACTGATCGTGAGGACCTGGAGCGCTTGTTCCGCACGCTCAACGAGCGAATCGCGTTCCTGATGAAGGGCGGCCCGGTCGCTCAGGTCGACCCGAAACTGCCGCCGGTGGATTCGGGGATTCTTGGCCCGGTGGTGACGCCGGACAACCTGACCATCACCGTGTCGGTCGGCGAATCCTTGTTCGACGAGCGCTTCGGCCTGGCCGACGCCAAGCCCAAGCGCCTGATCCGCATGGTTGGCTTTCCCAACGACGCACTGGAAGCCGATTGCTGCCACGGCGACCTCAGTGTGCAGTTCTGCTCAAACACTACCGACACCAACATCCACGCTCTGCGCGACATCGTGAAAAACCTGCCGGACTTGCTGCTGGTGCGCTGGAAACAGGAAGGCAGCGTGCCGCCGCAGGCACCGGCGAAACCTGGGGTTCCGGCGCAGAGTGCGCGCAACTTCCTGGGCTTTCGCGACGGCTCGGCCAACCCCGATTCCAACGATGCCAAGAGCATGGACAGCCTCGTCTGGGTGCAGCCCGGCAGCGACGAACCGGCCTGGGCGGCCTATGGCAGCTATCAGGCGGTGCGGATCATCCGCAACTTCGTCGAGCGCTGGGACCGTACGCCGCTGCAAGAGCAGGAAAGCATTCTCGGCCGGGTCAAAAGCACCGGCGCGCCCATGGGCGGCGCGCATGAAACTCAGGTGCCGGATTACGCCAACGACCCGCAAGGCAAGGTGACCAAACTCGACGCGCACATCCGCCTGGCCAACCCGCGCACTGCCGCCACCCAGGCCAACCTCATCCTGCGTCGGCCGTTCAACTACTCCAACGGCGTGAACAAGAACGGTCAGTTGGACATGGGTTTGCTGTTCATCTGCTACCAGGCGGATCTGGAAAAAGGCTTCATCACCGTGCAAACCCGACTCAACGGCGAACCGCTTGAGGAATACCTCAAACCGGTCGGCGGCGGGTACTTCTTCACCCTGCCCGGGGTCACGGGCGACAAGGATTTCATCGGTCGCTCGCTGCTTGACGCGACACAACCGGCTGCTCAACCAAAAACAACTGCATAACCCCCCACACGGAACCGTCCCATGAAAAAGTCGCCACTCGCTTTACTGCTGACCCTTGGCTTGCTCAGCACCCCGTTTTCGGCGTTCGCGGCGACGGCGCCGCTTGATCTGGTGGGGCCGGTCTCGGACTACAAGATCTACGTCACCGAGCAGCTGGATGAACTGGCCAGCCACACCCAACAGTTCACCGACGCGGTGAAAAAAGGTGACCTGGCCACTGCGCAAAAGCTCTATGCACCGACCCGCGTCTACTATGAGTCGATCGAGCCGATTGCCGAGCTGTTCAGTGACCTCGACGCGTCCATTGACTCCCGTGTCGACGACCACGAAAAAGGTGTGAAAGCCGAAGACTTCACCGGTTTCCACCGCATCGAGTATTCATTGTTCTCGGAAAAAAGCACCCAGGGCCTGGGCGAACTGGCCGACGGCCTGGATAAAGACGTCAAAGACTTGCAAAGCCGCGTGGCCGGCCTGACCTTCCCACCGGAAAAAGTCGTCGGCGGTGCCGCTGCGCTGCTGGAAGAAGTCGCCGCGACCAAGATCTCCGGTGAAGAAGATCGCTACAGCCACACCGACCTGTATGACTTCCAGGGCAACATCGACGGCGCGAAGAAAATCGTCGACCTGTTCCGTCCGCAGATCCAGAAACAAGACGCGGCCTTCATCGCCAAAGTCGACAAGAACTTCGCTTCCGTGAACAAGATCCTGGCCAAGTACAAAACCAAGGATGGCGGTTTCGAGACCTACGACAAAGTGAAGGATAACGACCGCAAGGCGCTGGTCGGGCCGGTGAATACACTGGCTGAGGATTTGTCGACGTTGCGTGGGAAATTGGGTTTGAACTGAGGTTTGCAGCACCACCGGCCTGCGACTGGATTCAACATTCAGTCGCAGGCCTTCCAGGCTTCACGGATTGCGATAGCGTTGCGGATGGGCCCTTGTCAGTATTTTTCGATCGGTCCTAGGCCGTCAGCACTATGAAATTGTCGAGCGCCCGGCCAATCGGGTTACCGTTTTTATCCAGCGCGTACCATTTTCCATTATCTCGAATGGCCGTTATGTCGGTGCCGTCGACAGTGCCGGTGACGCGATGAGCAAACGTGTTCATCCGATTGGGTAGAGCGGTCCCAGCGGCTCCACTGGCAAACCCTCCAAAGTATCCCCGCAGACGATCCACGCTTGTCTGCAGATGTCCAATACCCGTTTTGGTGAAAGCGAATGCGCCACTCTTGAATAGCCTGGCGAAACCACCAAGGGTTCTTGCGCCCCCTGCGGCAACGCCTGACACCCCGTCCAGCGGGTTAACCAATGAAACCGTGGTCTGCCCGGCAAGTTTGAGGACTTCAAAGGCCTTGGCTCTGATAGGGGCGACGGACTTCAACGCATTAGAAAGCTTGCCCACACCACCCGCTACCGTGTTCAGGATGGATACCAGGTCTGTAAAACAACCGAAGGCGCCGTTAATGAAGCGCATTCGATCCCCTGATCTCAAATCTTGCGTACAACCAACGAAGGGAATCAGTTGCAACAGGAAATTCGTGACTTTTTCACGGTACGCACGATTGTCTTCTTCGCTGGTGGTGCCTTTGGCTTTTTCAAACAAAAAGTCCCGCTCTCCTTGAAGAAGATTGTCGTTAACGATTCTGTCGACAATATCCGAGGTCCTTTCTGAGAAGTAACTGTTCGGCACGGACGCACGGCCCTCTTGCTCTGCCCTGGCGGGAAGGCTTCCACCCAGTTTTTCGATAATAAGCTTTTGCGATTTAGCGCCAGCTATCGGCTCGGAACCTTTTGCATAGGCAGCAAAATCAAACGGTAATTCGGTTCCACGCTGTACATCAACGTTGACCGTCCCTTTGAGCCTGACCTGTTCGATTTTTTTTACGCCATCCAGTGGCAACTCATGAGGCAAATCCGTGCGTTTGATAATGGACATCCGCCCCGGAAATACTTCGAAATAGCTAACTTTGTTCTCCTCCCCGTCCTGGACCTCACAGCGCAACAGCGTCCCTTGGCGACCTTGGAATTTCGCCCGGTTCGATGGTGTTTCATCTTCTTTAGGCATCCCCGTCTCTTCGCGCAAAGTAAAAAATCTCACTTCCCCAAACTCAAGGCTCTGACGATCTTCCAGCGGCAACGTCGCAATCAGGGATTTGGTCGCGGTAACAAAACTTTGCTTTCGCGCATCAAAAAAACTGTCCACAGACGCAGAGAAGATCTTGTCCAGGTCGGGCAACTTGCTCCAGCCGTCGTCAAACTGCTGATCCGGCATCTGTACATCACACATTTCCCAACTTCGCGGAGAACCCTCTTTGTCCATATAAGCCTCGACGATCAATTTCGTCTTGCCCTTATATCGTGTGTCGAATTCTTCAATTTGCCGAGGCCCGATTATTATTTCCTCCATGGGTAACTGCTTTCTCTCCGTTGGGGGCTGCATTCGCGCCTCTGACTCCGTTAGTCGCTTGAGTGTTATTGGAAAGGCGATCCGAAGCTCTTTGGCTGCAAGTTCCCTTCGCGTATGCAGTTCGCGCTTGAATCCTTCCAGCGCGTTAGAAAGATCGTCTCTTTGGGTCGCGAACATTTGCGCGGCTGTCTTGTAGTCTTCGGAAGAGTAAGAGGAGTCTTCATGACGTTGTATAACGCCATTCATGACGGCCCATAAAATCGAAATATCGGCGGCAAGGTTCTTGAACAACAGTTCCTGCTCAGGTGTCGTGGGTTCAAGCAGAGCAAGCGTCATCAACTGGTCAGTGGTCATGATTCGCGAACACCCGGGGTCCAGAACCTCAGCAATTGCGCCACCCAGGCTCAGGGCCATCCAGGCCCCAGTGCCCACCTGAATGCCCTCACTGAGATCCTGCGCGAGAAATTCGGGCGCTACATCTGCCAAAAACAAATGCGCAATCAGTGGCGCCGCCTGCGCACTCACGCCCTTGTGTTCGATAAGGTGCTGTTCAATCTCTGTGCGCACGACCGTAAGATCGCGTCCCAGGTTCTTTGGTTGGTAGACGTCATAGCCCGCGATGATTCCGGACTTGGCGGAAAAGTCAGGATCGACTTCCAGTTTGATCGCTGCCAGCAACAGCGTCTCATAGTTCTCTGGCGACGCTGTTTGACACGCACCATACCAGTCCAGTGCCTGGAGCAATTGGTGGCCCAAGGCAACGAATTGGTCTTTTTCGAACATGTCGTTCAGCAACTCGTCGGCGTTGCTTCGCCTGTATTCATCGGATGTGTTGAGCAGCAAGTCAGCGCCTAACTCATCAATAATCGAACTGGCGCCGTTTGAAACCTCGTTCGCCAGCTTAATAACTGTCGCTCTTTCCGCTGCGGTCAACCGTACCGGTGACTGGCTGTCCCACAGCAGTTCAGCGCCGTAATCGCCCAGTGGGGTAGCCTTAGGTAGTGAAGTTTGTAGCCATCGAATGATGTTGCACACTTCACCCGTGTTTTTGGGATTGCCAAATCCGCTGAAAGACAGCTTCTGTTGCAAGTCAAAGGACAATGGAAAGTTCTGTGCGTTTTCCGAATCTTTCACGACATTTTCAAGCGTGTTGATCAACTGGGTGCGTACCTTCGCCTCTCTGATCAACGCCTTGACGGTATGACACTCGTTATCCAGTTCGACCTTTTCCCCTGGGGTAATCTCCGGCCATCCCTCGCGTTTCAGGCGATTGGCAAGTGCGTCAACCTCCTCGTCAGAAGTCGGCGGCACCACCCCATAAAAATCAATAATCACATTACACGGAATAAGTTTTCGATCATCGACATACGGTAAACCGAAATCACCAGGATCAAGTACTTGCCTCGCGGCGAGAACTTGCGCTGATACCTGCCACCATCCCGAGGCATCTGACACGGTAAACGTTTCGGTGCTGCTCACATCACTACCGGTGACATTTCCAGATATCGAGTGCTCTCGAATGATCAATGAATCCAGCGCCAAGCCCTTGGATTCTAACCAGGCAAGCACTTTGGGATCGTTCAAGGTTTGTTTATAAAGATCTACAGGCTCATCGATCAAACTGCCTCGCGGGACAGGCAGCGGAATATTTCGCCTGGATTGCAATTGCCCCAGCATGCTCGCTTGTAGATCTCGATCAGCTTGTACAGCTCTATCTGAATCACCTGCCTCGCCGAGCACCCTATCCTCGCCCCCTTCTGCATGTTCTCTGTGTTCGGGGCGTCGGGAATTTGCGGGAAAATCTTTGACCAGTTCCGCTGAGCTACTGCCGGTGTGTAATACCCGCTCGGCCAAGTGGGTCGGCGCGCGAGTCTCTAGAACGGGATGAGATAGGCCGGAACGGTCAGTGCTTGTTACGGCAGAGGTCGCGAGCATTTTTTCATATTCCTTTCACATGGGTGCATGGCCTCAGCCTAAAACGCACACGTGAAAGGAACTATAAAATTACGCTCTGCCGCTGATTACCCCTTTGCCTGGTTCTCTCGGGCCCCAACCCCGTATACGTTTACAAAATCCGATAGAGCAACCGTTCAATCCGCACCCGACTGACGCGCCGGAGAAACTTGGCCACCGCCGCCGGATAATCCAGGAGCGTTTCCAGGTCCTGATAGCGCTCGATACGGCTGGTGTGCTGGAAAATCTGAGCCAGTTCGGTCCGGCGCGGTTCCAGCAGTTCGCCTTTGGGGTCATCGAGCAGCAAGGCGTTTTCCAGGTCGAGACGAAAGGCCCGCGGATTGAGGTTGTTGCCGGTCAGCAAGGTGTAGCGCTGATCGATCCACATGCCCTTGAGGTGATAGGTGTTGTCGCCGTCTTTCCACAGGTGCAGGTTCAACTGCCCGCTTTCGATGCTGCGATGATGACGCTTGGCGAAGCGCCGCAAGCTGATCTCATAGAGATACGGCAGCGCCGCGATGACCTTGAACGGCTCGCTGGGTGGAATGTAGAAGTCGTTGGCGGTCTTGTCGCCGACGATGATGTCGATCTTCACGCCTCGCGCCAGCGCCCGGTTGATTTCCCGGGTTACCGCCAGCGGCAGGTTGAAGTACGGGGTGCAGATCGTCAGTTGATGCTGGGCACTGGCGATCAGTTCGCCTATCACCCGGCTCAACGGGTTGTTCTTGCACACGCCGATTAACGGGCTGACCGACAGACCACTCTTGTCCGTGGTGCCCGTCGTGGTGTCGTAGGCCGCGTACTTGAGGCGGCTACGCAGGTCGCCAATGTCGTTGCGCAGGCTGCGGGTGGTTGGCGGGTTCGGCAGGTCGAGGCGATGCACCGCCTTGGAGGTAATCAGGCCGTGCTTGACCAGGTGATGCATCGAATCGGCCAGCGCCTGGTTCTGCAGCACGTGATAACGGTCATAGCGGTACTTGTCGAACTTGTGCAGATAGACGTTGTTGAGGCTTGCGCCGCTGTAGATCACGCAGTCATCGATCACAAAGCCTTTGAGATGCAGCACGCCGAACAGCTCGCGGGTCTGCACCGGGACGCCGTACACCGGCACTTCGCTGGCATGCGTACGGGTCATTTCCTGATACCAGGCCGAGTTGCCCGGCTGCTTGCCGGCGCCGATCAAGCCGCGCTGGGCACGCAACCAGTCAACGATCACCACCACGTCCAGTTCAGGACGTGCCAGTTTGGCCGCGTGCAAGGCATCGAGAATTTCCTGGCCGGCCTCATCCTGTTGCAGATAGAGCGCAACGATGTAGATGCGCTGGGTTGCGCTGGCGATTTTTTCCAGCAGGCAACGGCGAAACTCGGCGGCACCGGACAGGATGGTGACGGCATCGGCGGTCAGCGGAAAACTGCGCAGTTTAGGCAGCAGAGGGCGTTTGAAAAGCGACGGCATAGGGCTCGCAATGGGTCGAATCCGAAGAACCCGAGAGCTTACACCATGGATCGGCTTGGGTCTTGTGGCTGTCCGTTCTGGCCTCTTCGCGGGCAAGCCTCGCTCCTACAGGGGAACGCATTCTTCTGTAGGAGCGAGGCTTGCCCGCGAAGGCAACTTCACAGGCGATAAAAATATCTACTTGACCAAGAAGAACGACCGTTCTACTGTAATCCGCATGAACGAAATCACAAGCAACGACACACGCGACATCATTCTGGATGTCACCGAAAAGTTGATCTACAAAAGTGGCATCGCGGCCACTGGCATGGATCTTCTGGTGAAGACCGCCGGCGTCTCCAGAAAGAGTATCTACCGCTACTTCACCAACAAGGAGGCGCTCACCGTCGCGGCCCTGCAACGCCGCGATGTGCGCTGGATGCACTGGTACAGAAGCGCCGTCGACCAGGCCGAAACCCCGGCCGAGCGGCTGCTCAACCTGTTTACCGTGCTCAAGGCCTGGTTCGCCTCCGAAGGCTTCCGTGGCTGCGCATTCATTAACACCAGCGGCGAAACCGGTGACCCGCAAGACCCGGTTCGCCTGGTGGCCAAAGAACATAAACAGAAGCTGCTCGACTACCTGCGCGAGCTCTGTACCGAATATGGCGCTGAAGACCCGGAGACGCTGGCCAAACAGCTGCTGATCCTGATCGACGGGGCCATCACCGTGGCGCTTGTCATGGGTGATCACAGTGCTGCCGATAATGCGCAATGCATGGCGCGAAAGTTATTGGACCTGTAATAACTTGACCAAGCCCGACAACTTGCTTGAACTATTACTTTAATAGGGAGACTGTACATGTCTAACGCTGAAGTTCGTCCGCCATTGCCGCCCTTTACCCGTGAGTCGGCCATCGAGAAAGTTCGCCTGGCTGAAGACGGCTGGAATTCGCGCGACCCGGAACGGGTGTCGCTGGCCTACACCCTGGACACCCAATGGCGTAACCGCGCGGAATTCGCCTACAACCGCGAAGAAGCCAAAGGCTTCCTCACCCGTAAATGGGCGAAAGAGCTGGACTACCGGTTGATCAAAGAACTCTGGGCGTTCACCGGTAACCGCATCGCCGTGCGTTATGCCTATGAATGGCACGACGATTCGGGTAACTGGTTCCGTTCCTACGGTAATGAGAACTGGGAATTTGACGAGAACGGTTTGATGGCCAACCGGTTTGCCTGCATCAACGATATGCCGATCAAGGAAAGCGAGCGCAAGTTCCACTGGCCGCTGGGTCGTCGCCCGGATGATCATCCGGGCCTGTCCGACCTGGGCCTGTAAACACTGATCCATTGTGGGAGCGAGCCTGCTCGCGATAGCGGTATATCAGTCAACGATGATGTTGCCTGTCACGCCGCCAACGCGGGCAAGCCTGCTCCCACAGGGATTTGTAGCGGTCAGGCGACCGCTGCAGTCTGTTTGAGTTGTGCTTTAGCTTCCAGCTCACGCACCAACGGCAACACCCGCTTGCCGAAGTACTCCACCTCTTCCTGAAAGTGCAGAAACCCCGCCAGCACCAGATCCACGCCCACCGCTTTGAGCGCCACAATCCTTTCGGCGATTTGCTGCGGCGTGCCAATCAGGTTGGTCTTGAAGCCGTCGTTGTACTGCACCAGATCCTCGAACGTCGACTTCGCCCAATTGCCCTCGCCTTCAGGCGACGCCCTGCCCGCCTGCTTCGCCGCATCGCCAAAGGCATTGACCGCTTCCGGATCGGCCTGATCGATGATCTGCGCCAGCACCGCGCGGGCTTCTTCTTCGGTGTCGCGAGCAATGACAAACGCATTCACGCCGACCTTCACCGAATGATTGTTCAACGCCGCCTTGGCGCGGATGTCATCGACCTGGGCCTTGATGCCTTCCGGGGTGTTGCCATTGGTGAAGTACCAGTCCGAGACCCGTGAGGCCATGTCCCGGGCCGCGCGGGAACTGCCGCCCTGGAAGATTTCCGGCTGGCCCAGCGGTTTCGGTTTGAGGCTGTAGTTGTCGAAGCGGTAGAAGTCACCGCGAAAGGTGAAGTTGTCCAGGGACCAGATGCCCTTCAATGAACGAATGAATTCTTCGGAGCGGCGATAGCGCTCGTCGTGCTCAAGCCAGTGTTCGCCGATGGCCTGGAACTCACCCTTGAACCAGCCGCTGACGATATTCACGGCCACCCGGCCGTTAGTCAGTTGATCGATGGTCGCCAATTGCTTGGCCGCCAACGCCGGTTGCCACGGGCCCGGCAGAATCGCGGCGATCACTTTCAATGTGGTGGTCGCGGCCAGTAGCGCATGGCTGAAGGCGACCGATTCATGCTGGTATTCGGCACCGTAACCGGCGGTGAAGCGGATCTGCGTCAGGGCGTATTCAAAGCCCGCCGCTTCGGCCAGTTGCGCCAGTTTGCGGTTGTAGTCGATGCCCCAGTGGGTGCGTTGCTCGATCTTGCTGACCACCAGCCCGCCGCTGACGTTCGGTACCCAGTAGGCAAATTTGACGGCTTGCTGACTCATAGGCGTGTCCTCTGGACGTATGGGAAGTCTTGGGACAAGAGCAGCAACCGTGCCACCGCTGAAACGGACGTGTGACACGAGAGTCGTAAACTGGGCAAGAACCCTGTGGGAGCGAGCCTGCTCGCGAAAGCGGAGTATCAGCCAGCAAAAATGTTGAATGTCCAACCGCATTCGCGAGCAGGCTCGCTCCCACACTGATCTGGGTGTGTCCGGGGCAATTTGCTGCTGCGCTGTTGTCGCAGCAACACTTGAAACCCTTCGAGGATCGCCATCCCCGCGTAAACCCTGAGCCCCCACTCCCGGCATGGACTGTGCAATCGCCCTTGGCACTCACTGCTGATCCAAGGAACTGTCCCATGACCGAACACCAGGTAATCAACCCGCTGTCCATTGGTACTGACTACGAGGCATTGGCCGGCAGGTTCCGGCCGATTTTCCAGCGCATCGCCGCCGGTGCGGTTGAACGCGAGCAAACCCGCAGCTTGCCGTTCGAGCCGATCCGGTGGCTCAAGGAGGCGGGGTTTGGCGCCGTGCGGGTGCCGCTTGAATACGGTGGCGGCGGTGCCTCGCTGCCTCAATTGTTTGAATTGCTGATCGAGCTGGCCGAAGCCGATTCCAACGTGCCTCAAGCCTTGCGCGGGCACTTCGCCTTCGCCGAGGATCGCTTGAACTCGCCACCGGGGCCGGCTCGGGATCTGTGGTTCAAACGCTTCGTCGACGGTGACCTCGTCGGCAACGCCTGGACCGAGATTGGCAGCGTGGCGATTGGCGATGTCATCACCAAGGTCTCGCCGCACGGTAATCAGTGGCGGCTCAACGGTGAGAAGTTCTACAGCACCGGCAGCCTGTTTTCCGACTGGATCGACGTCTATGCCCAACGCAGCGATACCGGTGGCGATGTGATTGCCGCCGTCCGCACTCGCCAGCCCGGGATCGTGCAAAGCGACGACTGGGACGGTTTCGGCCAGCGCACCACCGGCAGCGGCACTTCGCGGTTTACCGATGCCGAGGTGGAGGCCGAGAACGTCATCGACTTCGCGACCCGCTTCAAGTACCAGACGGCGTTTTATCAATTGGTGTTGCTGGCGACCCTGGCCGGGATCGGCCGTGCGGCATTGAGCGATGTGGCGCATCAGGTGCGTGAACGCAAACGCATCTACAGCCATGGCAATGCACAGCATGTCCGCCAGGACGCGCAAGTGCAGCAAGTGGTCGGCGACATTGCCGCGTTGGTGTATGCGGCCGAGGCCAGCGCATTGAAAGCCGCACAACCGGCGCAACGGGCGTATCTGGCACGGTTTTCGGGGGATGAAGAACTGGAGCGCGCGGCCAACGTCGCGGCGGAAATTGAATCGGCGAAGGCTCAGGTGGTGGTGTCGGAATTGATCCAGCGGGCGACGACCGAGTTGTTCAATGCGCTGGGGGCGTCGGACATTCGCGAAGGCAAGTCGCTGGATCGGCATTGGCGTAATGCGCGAACGGTGTCTTCGCATAATCCGCTGATCTACAAAGCGCGGATTGTCGGTGACTGGGTGATCAACGGGACTGAGCCGCCGTTTGTATGGCAGATCGGCAATGGGCCTGACCGAAAGTGATTTAGCGCCTGCAAGTCAGTCTTCGCGGGCAAGCCTCGCTCCTACAGAAGCAGCGCATAACCTGTAGGAGCGAGGCTTGCCCGCGAAGGCGTCAGACCAGTCGCCGCAGATGTTGGATATAGGTAAGATATCGGCCCTTCCCCGCAGCCCTTTCCTGCACCCCGCCGAAATAAGCCGATTCCATGCCTTTCGAACTCAGCGTTGACCTCACCACCCTGGCCATTCTGGCCTTTGTCGCTTTCATTGCCGGTTTCATCGACGCCATCGCCGGCGGTGGCGGTCTGTTGACCACACCGGCGCTGTTGACCGCCGGCCTGCCACCGCACCTGGTGTTGGGCACCAACAAACTCAGTTCGACCTTCGGTTCGGCCACAGCCAGTTTTACCTTCTACCGGCGCAAGTTGTTCCACCCCAGACAATGGGTACACGCCATCGTCGGCACGCTGGTCGGTGCACTCACCGGTGCCGTGGTTGCGCATTACCTGCCGGCGGAATGGTTGAACAAGATGCTCCCGGTGATCGTTTTCGCCTGCGGCGTCTACCTGTTGTTTGGTGGCACGCCGAAAGCGCCGCTGGACAGCGACGCACCGATCAAGAAAAAGTGGCAATCGACCCAAGGCTTCAGCCTCGGTTTTTATGACGGCGTGGCCGGCCCCGGCACGGGCGCGTTCTGGACCGTCAGCAGCCTGCTGATGTACCCCATCGACCTGGTCAAGGCCAGCGGCGTGGCGCGCAGCATGAACTTCGTCAGCAACATTGCGGCGCTGTCGGTGTTCGTGTTTTCCGGGCAAGTGGACTGGATCATCGGCCTGAGCATGGGCCTGTCGGTGATGGTCGGCGCCTTCTTCGGCGCGCGCACCGCCATCAGTGGCGGTGCGAAATTCATTCGTCCGGTGTTCATCACCGTGGTGCTGGGCTTGACCGTGCGGTTAGCCTGGCAGCACTGGTTCAGCGTGGCCTAAGCGCCGCGCCACGTAGACGTCGATCAGGTAACGGGCAATCGATTTTGACGCTGGCAACGGCGGCAGATCGTGCACGTTGAACCACTGGGCGTCTTCGATCTCGTCTTCCTGACAGACGATCTCGCCACCGGCGTATTCGGCATGAAAACCGAGCATCATCGAGTGCGGGAACGGCCAGCACTGGCTGCCCAGGTACTGGATGTTCTTGACCTCGATCTGCACTTCTTCGCGGACCTCGCGAATCAGGCATTGCTCAGCCGACTCGCCCGGCTCGGCGAACCCCGCCAGCGTGCTGTAGACCCCAGTGACAAAACGCGGTGAACGCGCCAGCAAAACTTCGTCGCCTCGGGTGATCAGCACGATCATGCTCGGCGAGATGCGCGGGTAATAACGCAACTCGCACGGCTCGCAGTACATCGCCCGCTCACGCGGTACCTGGTGGGTCGCTTGCCCGCAATTGCCGCAAAAGCGGTGCTCGCGCGCCCAGGTGCCGATCTGCGCGGCATACCCCAGCACTTTGTAAACCGTGTGATCGGCTTCAAGCATGAATGCGCGCAAGCCTTTCCAGTTGCAGCCCGGCACGTCGCTGTGGTTGCGCAGTTCCAGCAGGTACACCGGTTCGCCATCCAGATGACCGATGCCATGTTCGGAAATGACCGACAGGTCCTGGCGCTTGAGCCATTCGCGCGGAAACAGCGCGCCATTGTCATCGAACAGAAAACCCTCGGGGCTGCGCGCCACGGCCCAGCCGCCGGGTTGGTCGGTATCCAGTACTGCAGTGGTCCAGCGTGAAGTCATGTTTAATTCAATCCAGAAATTCGGGTTTCTGTTTGCTCATATGGGCGGCCATGGCCACGCGCAAATCGGTGGATTGCAGCATGGCGGCGTTCCAGGTGGCGACGTATTCGAGGCCGTCGTCGATGCGATGGTCGCGCATATAGCTGATCATCTCTTTGGTGCCGGTGACGGCAATCGGCGACTTGCTGGCGATTTCGCGGGCAATACCCATGACGCCGTCGAGCAGGCTGGTGGTGTCGCTGTAGACGCGATTGACCAGGCCCATGCCACGCGCTTCTTCGGCGCCGAAGGTGCGACCAGTGTAAGCCAGTTCACGCAGCATGCCGTCACCGATGATCCGCGGCAAGCGTTGCAAGGTGCCGACGTCGGCCGCCATGCCGATATCGATTTCCTTGATCGAAAATTGCGCGTCTTCGGCGGCATAGCGCATGTCGCACGCCGAGATCAAATCAATGGCGCCACCCAGGCAATAACCCTGAATCGCCGCCAGCACCGGCTTGCGGCAGTTGTCGACTGCATTGAAAGACGCCTGCAGGGCGAGGATCTTGCGACGCAGCAGGCGCGCGTTGCGCCCCACGTCCTTGCCCAGTTCATTGGCCACGCCGGCCAGCATCATCAGGTCGATGCCGGAAGAAAAATGTTTGCCCGCACCACTGAGGACCACCACCCGGACTTCGTCGGTGTCATCCACCCACTGGAAAATCTCGATGATTTCGTTCCAGAACGCGGCGTTCATGGCGTTGATCTTTTCTGGGCGATTGATCTGCACATGGGCGATTTTGTCGACGAGTTCGACGGTGAACGCGGTGTACTGAGGCATGGTAGTGATCCTTTACCGGGCAAAAATGAGGCCCGAACTATAACAAGGCAGCATGGCCAGCCGTAAGGCAGCGGTTCGGCCAAAAGCGGGACTTACCAATCGCGCACCACAACAGTGCGCGAGTGTTACGGTGCTTCGCACATTTATATGACGGCCTCACTACTTTTTGAGGCAAAAAGCCCAAAAAACCTGCACTTCGTCGGTGCGTTTCGCCCTCCAATCGGTACGTCCGTACCGCTATAAACCGATTGTCGAACAATTTTGCCATTTGGCCTTCCCCGCTCTAACTTCTGGCCTAGACTGATTTTCGCGAGTTGAAACCAGTCGGTCACAAAGTGGAAAAATAGTCTGAACGTTTGCCAGTCGTGAAGGGTCACCTAAAAGGAAGGTACGTTGCGACTGGTGCAATCCTTGCAATGGCTACTCCACCCCTACTGCTTCAGCGCATTGGGCAGCGCTTGCTCACCGATGCGTAGCGCGTTTGCGCCCGGCCACAGGAATTGGCCACGGAACACCGTTTGCCAGACCTAAGAATTAGATCAACAACACGGGAGATTCATATGATCAGTACGGCTTTAGATATTCAGGGAGAACGTGCTCATCAGCAGGTCGGCGAATCGAGCGCCGTGAGTGCTCCAAGTGCCCAATCGATTAGCGTCCCCAGCACCAAGACGCTGGCACCGGTCAAGAGTCAGAATCCTAACCGCAAGAAAGTATTGTTCGTGACCTCGGAAATCGCCGATCTGGTGAAGACCGGTGGTTTGGGCGACGTCTCGGCAGCGTTGCCACGGGCGATGGCGCATCTGCACGATGTGCGCGTGTTGATTCCCGGTTACCCGCAGGTGCTGCACAGCGAAAACCCGATTCATATCATTGGTGAACTCGGCGGTCATGCAGCGTTGCCGCCCTGCAAGATCGGGCGCATGGACATGCCCGACGGTCTGGTCATTTACGTGTTGATCTGCCCCGAACTCTACGAACGCGAAGGTTCGCCCTACGGCGCCAACAACGGTCGCGACTGGCCGGACAACCACATTCGTTTCGCCCGCCTGGGCCTGGCGGCTGCCGATATTGCCGCCAACCTCGCGCAAATCCACTGGTGCCCGGATCTGGTGCACGCCCACGACTGGCCTGCCGGTCTGGCACCCGCCTATATGCACTGGCGTGGTCAGCGCACCGCGACGCTGTTCACCATCCATAACCTGGCCTACCAAGGCGTCACCAGCCTGGGCTCTTGCCCGGAGCTGGGTATCCCGATGCACGCCCTGCAACAGGAAGGCATGGAGTTCTACGGCAAGATGTCGTTCCTCAAGGCCGGCATGGCCTATTCGAGCCACATCACCACGGTCAGCGCGACCTACGCCCAGGAAATCACCACCCCGGCCTTCGGCTGCGGCCTCGACGGTTTTCTCGCCGCCAAGACCCAGCAAGGCCTGCTCAGTGGTATTCCCAATGGCATCGATGAAAGCTGGGACGCGGCCACCGATCCGCACCTGTTCTGCCCGTTCAGCATCGGCGACTGGGAAGGCAAAGCGGTCAACGCTGCCCACGTGCGCGCCCTGTTCGGCCTGGACGATTCCGAAGGGCCGCTGTTCGCTGTCGTTTCACGCCTGGTCTATCAGAAGGGCCTGGACCTGACCGAAGCCGTTTCCGAATACATCGTCAAGTCGGGCGGTCAGATTGCGATCATCGGTCGTGGCGAGCCGGAAGAAGAACAAGCCATGCGTGAGCTGGCCCTGCGCTTCCCTGGCCAGATCGGCGTGCGCATCGGCTTCAACGAAACCGACGCCCGGCGCATGTTTGCCGGCAGCGATTTCCTGCTGATGCCTTCGCGTTACGAACCTTGCGGCCTGAGCCAGATGTATGCCCAGCGTTTCGGTTCATTGCCGGTGGCGCGCAATACTGGCGGCCTGGCCGACACCATTGAAAACGGCGTGACCGGTTTCCTGTTCGACGAATCCACGGCAGAAAGTTATCAAGAAGCCCTGAGCCGCGCGTTCAAGGTATTCGCCTACCCCGACCTGCTCAATGCCATGCGCTGCCGCGCCATGGCGGCACCGTTCAACTGGTGCAAGGCGGTCGAACCCTACGCCGAACTCTACGAGCAACTAGTGACTAAAGCCCTGGGTAAATCGGGCCATAAATAACAAGAGGTTTTCATCGATGCCGTTACGGACCCTTGAGACCTGGCCCCACGGCGCAATCATGCTGGACGCAGAGCACACGCGTTTTGCTTTGTGGGCGCCAGATGCGTTTTTCGTCAGTGTCGAACTGGACAATGGACAATCCTTGCCACTGCTGCCTCAGGCTGATGGCTGGTTCGTGATCAACACCCGCTGCCCCGCAGGCACGCGTTACCGCTACAACATCGACGGCGAGCTGGAGGTGCCCGACCCGGCCTCCCGCGCGCAGGCCGGTGATCTCGATCAGCACAGCGTAGTGGTCGATCCCCTCGCCTACCCGTGGCAACACAACACCTGGCTGGGTCGGCCATGGAACGAGGCGGTGATCTACGAATTGCATGTCGGTGTGCTCGGTGGCTTCAGTGCCGTCGAACAGCACTTGGCACGCCTCGTCGAGCTGGGCATCACCGCGATCGAACTGATGCCGCTGGCGCAGTTTCCCGGCGATCGCAATTGGGGTTACGACGGGGTGCTGCCTTACGCGCCCCAAGCCTCCTACGGGACGCCCGAGCAACTCAAGCACCTGATCGACACCGCCCACGGCCATGGCCTGGCGGTGATTCTCGACGTGGTCTACAACCATTTCGGCCCGGACGGCAATTACCTGCATCGCTACGCCAAGGGTTTCTTCCGCGAAGACAAGCACACCCCGTGGGGTGCGGCCATCGACTTCCGCCGGCGCGAGGTGCGCGACTTCTTTATCGAAAACGCGCTGATGTGGTTGCTGGAGTACCGCTTCGACGGCTTGCGCCTGGACGCGGTGCACGCGATCGAATCCCCGGACTTTCTTCAGGAACTGGCACAACGGGTGCGCCAGCAGACCGACCCGGCGCGGCATGTGTGGCTCAACGTCGAGAACGAGCACAACCAGGCCAGCCTGCTGGAAGAAGGTTTCGACGCGCAGTGGAACGACGACGGCCATAACGCCTTGCACGTGTTGTTGACCGGCGAGACCGACGCCTATTACGCCGACTATGCCGACAACCCCACCGAACAACTGGCTCGCTGCCTGAGCCAGGGTTTCGTGTTTCAAGGCCACATCAACCGCCATGGCGAAGCCCGTGGCGAGCCCAGCGGCCACCTGCCGCCCAGCGCCTTCGTGCTGTTTCTGCAAAACCATGATCAGATCGGCAATCGTGCGTTTGGCGAGCGCTTGCATCAACTGGCCAACCCCGCCGCGTTAAACGCCGCGACCGCGCTGTTGCTGCTGTCGCCGATGATTCCGCTGATGTTCATGGGCGACGAGTTTTCCGCCGAAGAACCCTTCCTGTTCTTCACCAGTCACCACGGTGAATTGGCGGAACTGGTGCGCGAAGGACGGCGAAACGAGTTTGCAGCGTTCAGCGCGTTTGCTGATCCGCACAAGCGTGAACAGATTCCCGATCCGAATGCGCCACAAACCTTTGAAGCGTCGCGGCCCAAGCTGACCGCCACCCGGCAATCGGCGATGCAAGGCCTGTATCACCAACTGCTGAAAATCCGTCATCGGCAGATTATTCCGCGCTTGCCCGGTGCGCAGGCCTTGGGCGCCGACGTGCTGGCCGAGGGCGCAGTGTCGGCGCGCTGGTTGCTGGGCGATGGCAGTCAACTGCGCATTGACCTGAACCTCAGCGACACGCCTGTGGTCCACTCCCCACAGGCCGACGCGTTGCTGTTGTTCGAAACTCCGTCACAGTCAGCTGGCCTGTTGGAACAGGGCACGCTTGCCCCGTATTGCGCGCTAGTCAGCCTCAAGGCCGCAGCCCCTTTGCTACCCCCGGATGGAGAGCGCCAATGAGCGATGCGCAACTGGAAACACTGGCTACCCGAGCAGGCCTGGCCGTCGACTGGATCGACGCCAATGGCCGCCCACAGAAAGTCGCTCCATCGGTATTACGCGCCGTGCTGACCGGCCTCGGCCACCCGGCCGGCAGCGCCCAGGAAATCGATGCCAGCCTGCAAGAGCTGCAACAGGTGCAAGAGACCCGGCACCTGCCGCCGCTGCTGACCGCGGACTTCGGTGTCGGTCTCAAACTGGCGCATTTTTTTGAGCCCGAAACGCCCTGCGAAATCCACCTCGAAGATGGCTCGCGGCTCAACCTGAAACTGGACGCCCAAGCGACGCTTCCCGGGTTGATCCCGGTCGGTTATCAGCACGTCAGCATCGACGGCCAGGAATTCACGCTGGCCGTCGCCCCTACTCGCTGCTACAGCGTTGGCGACGCCGTCGACAGCCCGATCCCGCGGACCTGGGGCCTGAGCGTGCAGTTGTACTCGCTGCGCCGTTCCGGCGATGGCGGTTTCGGCGATACCCAGGCGCTTGAAGACCTGGCCCGGGTGGCCGGTGAACGCGGCGCTGAAGCATTGGCGATCAGTCCGCTGCATGCCATGTTTGCCAGCGACACCCACCGGTACAGCCCTTATTCACCGTCCAGCCGTTTGTTCCTCAACAGCCTTTACGCCGCGCCGGGCGCCATTCTTGGCGAACGCGCGATGCGCACGGCGATTGATGCGACCGGCCTGGCCGTGGAGCTGAAACGCCTCGAAGAGCTGCCATTGATTGACTGGCCGGTCGCCGCCGAGGCCAAACACCGTCTGTTGCAGGCGTTGTACGAAGGCTTCGTTCAGGGTGAGCATCCGTTGCATGCCGACTTCAGCAGCTACCGCCACACCGCTGGCGAGGCCCTGGAAAATCATTGCCGCTTCGAAGCCATTCAGGAAGTCCGCGCCGCCAAAGGTGAAAGCCTCGACTGGCGCGAATGGCCCGAGCAATGGCGCGACCCGCGCAGCGCCGCGTTGGCCGAGTTCGCCGAAGAAAACGCCGGACGCATTGGCTTTTTCGCCTTCTGCCAATGGCTGATCACCCGCTGCCTGGAACGCGCGCAAACCGCCGCCCGCAGCAGCGGCATGCGCATTGGGCTGATCGCCGACCTGGCGGTGGGCGCCGACGGCGGCGGCAGCCAGGCCTGGAGTCGCCAGGACGAATTGCTCGCCTCGCTGACCGTGGGCGCCCCGCCGGACATCCTCAACCGCACCGGTCAGGGCTGGGGCATTTCCGCGTTCTCTCCGGAAGGCCTGGTGCGCCACGGTTTCCGCGCCTTCATTGAAATGCTCCGGGCCAATTTCGCCCACGCCGGTGGCCTGCGCATCGACCATGTCATGGGCCTGCAACGGCTGTGGGTGATCCCCAACGGCGCATCACCGGCCGACGGCGCCTACCTTTATTACCCGGTGGACGACCTGCTGCGCTTGCTGACCCTCGAATCCCATCGCCATCAGGCCATCGTCCTCGGCGAAGACCTGGGCACCGTGGCCGACGGCCTGCGGGAAAAACTCATCGCCCGCTCGATCCTCGGCATGCGCGTCTTGCTGTTCGAACAGGACAACGCACACTTCAAGCCGATTCTCGACTGGCCGGACAACGCCCTGGCGACCACCAGCACCCACGACTTGCCCACCCTCAATGGCTGGTGGCATGGCCACGATATCGACTGGAATTCGCGACTCGGCCTGGTCGACGCCACCGGCGAAATCGAATGGCGGCATCATCGTGAGCGGGAACGCGAAGGCCTGCGCCGGGTATTAACCGAAGACCCGCAAAACTTCCGCGAAGAGTCCCATGAAACCGATCAGGTGCTCGACGCCGCAATCCGTTTCCTCGGTCATACCCGCGCGCCACTGGTGTTGCTGCCGCTGGAAGATGCCTTGGGCATCGAACAGCAGGCCAACCTGCCCGGCACCACCGACACGCATCCCAACTGGTCGCGACGCTTGAACGGCAACAGCGCAGCCTTGCTCGATGACCCGGACGCCGCCCGGCGCCTGGAGCTGCTGGCCTGTGCGCGACTCCAGGCGGCCGAGCGTGACCAATGAATCAGGCGCTCATCCAACCGCTGCGGGCGACCCTGCGGCTGCAGTTTCATAAAGACTTCACGCTGGACGACGCGGTGCCGCTGGTGCCGTATTTCGCCAGCCTCGGCATCAGCCATGTCTACGCCTCGCCACTGCTGAGCGCCCGCGCCGGTTCGATGCACGGCTACGACGTAGTGGACCCGACCACGGTTAACCCGGAACTGGGCGGCGAAGCGGCGTTGCGCCGTTTGGTCAGTACCTTGCGCGAGCAAAAAATGGGGCTGATCCTCGACATCGTTTCCAACCACATGGCGGTGGGCGGTGGCGATAATCCATGGTGGCTGGACCTGCTGGAGTGGGGCCGCCTGAGTCCATACGGCGAGTTCTTCGACATCCAATGGCATTCGCCCGATCCATTGATGGAAGGTCAGTTGCTGTTGCCCTTTCTCGGCAGCGACTACGGCGTCGCCCTGCAAGACGGCACCCTGCCCTTGCGTTTCGATGCCGGGCGTGGCGCCTTTTATGTCGAGCACTATGACCATCATTTCCCGATCTGCCCGAGCAGCTACGGCGAACTGCTCAAGCCTGACGAGGAACTGAATGAGCAACAGGCCGAGCAGCTCAAGTTCCTGGCCGACCGTTTCAGTGCGTTGAGCTATCAGACCGACGCTCACAGCCTGGCCAAGCCGCTGCAAGCGGAGCTGCGTGAACGGGCGGCTGATCCGGCGACGCTTCAAGCCATCCAGCGCAACCTGCAAGCGTACGACTCGCTCACTGCGGAAGGCTTTCAGCGCCTGCACAACTTGCTGGAGCGCCAGAGCTATCGCCTGGCGAGCTGGCGCACCGCAGCGGACGACATCAATTGGCGGCGTTTTTTCGACGTTAACGAACTCGGCGGCCTGCGGGTCGAACGCCCGGCGGTGTTCGAAGCCACCCACGCAAAAATCTTCGAGCTGGTGGCAGAAGGTTTGGTCGACGGTCTGCGTATCGACCACATCGACGGTCTCGCCGACCCTCGGGGTTATTGCCGCAAACTGCGGCGTCGGGTCGATAGCCTGTCACCGGATCGGCACTTGCCAATCTACGTCGAGAAAATCCTCGGCGAAGGCGAAACCCTGCACCGCGACTGGTCGGTGGACGGCACCACCGGTTACGAATTCATGAATCAATTGTCGCTGCTGCAACACGCTCCCGAAGGTGCGCAGGTCTTGGGCGAACTCTGGAGTCGCTACAGCGAACGGCCTGCCGATTTCCGTCAGGAAGCCCAACTGGCGCGCCAGCAGATTCTCAACGGCTCGCTCGCCGGGGATTTCGAAAGCGTCGCCCAGGCCCTTTTGCAAGTGGCTCGTGACGACCTGATGACCCGCGACCTGACCCTCGGCGCGATTCGTCGGGCGTTGCAGGAACTGATCGTGCATTTCCCGGTGTACCGCACCTACATCAGCCCCCGTGGCCGCTCTGCCGAAGACGATGTGTTTTTCCAGCAAGCCATGGACGGCGCGCGGCAGACGCTCAGCGAGGCCGATTGGCCGGTGCTCGATTGCCTGGCCGGCTGGCTCGGTGGTGAACCGTGGCGCAAACGCCCGGTGGGTCGCCCGCGCAAGATGCTCAAGCATGCCTGCGTGCGCTTTCAGCAACTGACCTCGCCGGCAGCGGCCAAAGCCGTGGAAGACACCGCGTTCTATCGCTCGGCGGTGTTGCTGTCACGCAATGATGTCGGCTTTAGCACCGAGCAGTTCAGCGCGCCCGTGGCCGACTTCCATGCCGCGTGCCGCAATCGCCTCGAACAGTTCCCGGACAACTTGCTGGCCACCGCCACCCACGATCACAAACGCGGCGAAGACACCCGCGCGCGCCTGGCGGTATTGAGCGAGCGCGCCGCCTGGTTCGCCGAGCAGGTGCCGCTCTGGCGGACCCTCGCCCGGCCGCTGCGCAGCGACGACCAGATGCCCACGGCGGGCGATGAGTTGATTCTGTATCAAGCGCTGCTCGGCAGCTGGCCGCTCGACTTGCGCGGTGACGATCCAGCGGCGCTCGAGGACTACACTCAACGGGTGTGGCAGTGGCAACAAAAAGCCTTGCGCGAAGCCAAGTTGCAAAGCAGCTGGAGCGCGCCCAACGACGCTTACGAACAAGCGGCCCAGCGCTTCCTGCAACAGCTGTTGCTGAGCCCGGAAGGTGAACTGTTGCGCAGCGCCCTCGGCAAGGTCGCCAGGACCATCGCCATCCCCGGCGCGCTCAACGGTTTGGCGCAAACTTTGCTGCGAATGACGGTGCCGGGCGTGCCGGATCTTTATCAGGGCAACGACTACTGGGACTTTACGCTGGTCGATCCGGACAACCGCCGGCCAGTGGATTACGCCAATCGCCAGCAGGCCATGCAGCGGCCTTTGGACCTGCCTGATCTGTTGGCGAACTGGCGTGACGGGCGTATCAAGCAAACCCTGATTGCGCACACGTTGAACCTGCGTGCCGAGCATGCCGAACTGTTTCGGCGCGGCACGTACCAGGCGCTTGAAGTGGTCGGCAGCCAGGCACATTGCGTGCTCGGGTTTGTTCGCGAACATGAGGGAAAACGGGCCATCGTGATCGTACCGATACGTTGCGCACAGCTGCTGGAAAACAGTGCCGAGCCCAAGATCGGCGCGCTGCAGTGGGGCGATACACGCATCAAAATACCGTTCGCCGCCCCTGACGAAAATCTGAAGGGACTTTTTTCCAGCGTCGCAGTCACACATCACAAGGAACTGATGATCAGTGCCGCGCTGGGGGATTTCCCGGTCAATCTCTTTATCCAAACGACTAACACTTGAGTTCAGTTCAGGAGCATTGCGATGAGTACCGACGATAAACGCGTCCGCGAATTTGCCTATCAGATCTGGGAGTCGGAAGGAAAGCCCGAGGGCCAGGACGCTCGCCATTGGGAGATGGCGCGCAAGCTGGCAGAAGCCGAGGCCCTGGCACCGAGCAAGTCGCCAAAAGCGGCTGGCAGCAAAACCGCCGCCGCCAAGGCGCCTGTCAGCAAAACCGCGAATGGCAAGGCTGGCGAGCCCAAAACCAAAGCCAAGGCTAAACCTGCGGCGGCTTCAAAAGTGATCCCGCCGGGCGAAAAAGCCGCCGAGAAAAAGCCTCGAGCCGCGCGTAAACCGCCTGCTGTCTGACGCTACACCTGTTTGCCCTGATTCACTGCGTGGCGAGCCCTCTCGCCACCGAGGACTCGCTCGCCCTGAATTATTGATTGTGTAGGAGCCAGGCTTGCCGGCGAAAGCGCCCGCCAAAACGCCTTCGCTGGCCAGCTGGCTTCTACAGAAAGAAAGAACGACGCCACACCCGTACCCCTTTTTGCAGGAGCATCTATGACCAATCCAAAGAAAGCCGCGCCAGAACCTCAAGCCGAGGCCTCGCGAATCCGTGAAGGCTTGCCCTTCCCGCTGGGCGCGACCTGGGATGGCCTGGGGGTCAACTTCGCCTTGTTTTCCGCCAACGCCACCAAGGTCGAACTGTGCATCTTCGATGATGCCGGCGAAGTCGAACTTGAACGCATCGAGCTGCCGGAATACACCGACGAGATTTACCACGGCTACTTGCCCGACGCTCATCCCGGTTTGATTTACGGCTACCGAGTGTACGGCGCGTACGACCCGGCCAACGGTCATCGCTTCAACCACAACAAACTGCTGATCGACCCCTACGCCAAACAACTGGTCGGCAAGTTGAAATGGTCCGAGGCGCTGTTCGGCTACACCATCGGCCACCCCGACGCCGACCTCAGTTTCGATGAGCGAGACAGCGCGCCGTTCGTGCCCAAATGCAAAGTGATCGACCCGGCACACACCTGGGGCCACGACCATCGGGTCAGCGTGCCGTGGGACAAGACCATCATTTATGAAACCCACGTGCGCGGCATCAGCATGCGTCACCCTTCCGTCCCCGAAAACGTGCGTGGCACCTTCGCCGGGTTGATGGTCGATGACGTGCTCGAACACATCCGCAAGCTTGGCGTCTCGACCGTGGAATTGCTGCCGATCCACGCGTTCGTCAACGACCAGCATCTGCTGCACAAAGGCATGACCAATTACTGGGGCTATAACAGCATCGCGTTCTTCGCCCCGGACCCGCGCTACCTGGCCAGCGGCAAGATCGCCGAGTTCAAGGAAATGGTCGCGCACCTGCACGAAGCCAATCTGGAAGTGATCCTCGACGTGGTCTACAACCACACCGCCGAGGGCAACGAACAAGGCCCGACGCTGTCGATGCGCGGTATCGACAACGCCTCGTACTACCGCTTGATGCCTGACGACAAGCGTTTCTACATCAACGATTCCGGGACCGGCAACACCCTGGACTTGAGTCACCCATGCGTGTTGCAGATGGTCACCGACTCCTTGCGCTACTGGGCCACGGAAATGCACGTCGACGGTTTCCGTTTCGACCTGGCAACCATTCTCGGGCGTTATCACGACGGGTTCGATGAGCGTCACAGTTTCCTCGTGGCCTGCCGCCAGGATCCGGTGCTGCGCCAAGTGAAGATGATTGCCGAGCCATGGGATTGCGGTCCCGGCGGTTATCAGGTCGGTGGTTTCCCGCCCGGCTGGGTCGAGTGGAACGACAAGTACCGCGACACCGTGCGCGCGTTCTGGAAAGGCGATGATGGTCAGCTTGCAGACTTCGCGAGTCGCATGACCGCCTCGGGCGAGATGTTCAACCAGCGGGGTCGCAGACCCTACGCCTCGGTGAACTTCATCACCGCCCACGACGGTTTCACCCTCAATGACCTGGTGTCGTACAACGACAAGCACAACGAAGCCAACGACGAAAACAACCAGGACGGCAGCAACAACAACCTGTCCTGGAACCATGGCGTCGAAGGCCCGACCGATGATCCCGAGATCAACGAGCTGCGCCAGCGCCAGATGCGTAACTTCTTCGCCACGCTGCTGCTGTCCCAGGGCACGCCGATGCTGGTGGCCGGCGACGAGTTCGCCCGCACCCAGGAAGGCAACAACAACGCCTATTGCCAGGACAGCGACATCGGTTGGGTCAATTGGGACCTGAGCGACGACGGCAAGGCCCTGCTCAAGTTCGTCAAACGCCTGATCAAGCTGCGCCTGGCCTACCCGATCCTGCGTCGCGGACGCTTCCTGGTGGGCAATTACAACGAGGACATCGGCGTCAAGGATGTCACCTGGCTCGCGCCGGATGGCAGCGAAATGACCACCGAACAATGGCAGGAGGCCCATGGCCGCTGCCTCGGCATGCTGCTCGATGGCCGTGCTCAGGAAACCGGGATTCGTCGAAAAGGCGCCGATGCCACCGTGCTGTTGGTGGTCAACGCGCACCACGACATCGTCAATTTCCTGCTGCCGGAAGTCCCGGATGGCGGGTTCTGGACCTGCATGATCGACACCAATCAACCGTCGATTCGCGGCCAGGAACGCTTCGAGTTCGGCCATGAATATTCAGTCACCGGCCGTTCGCTGCTGCTGTTCGAATTGCAGCGTGAGGAAGAAGAGTGAAATGGACCTCCAGGGCTTTCTCCAGCATCAGTCAGCGGATGACGCCGACACTCAGGCGTTAGGCCGGTGCTTGCGGGCGATGGTGGAGGCCGGTCTCGATCGGCTTCCGCTGCCCGGCAGTGGCCAGACGCTGGAGCGGTTCCAGCGGCTGGCCGAGGTCGGTGGACATGACCTGGGGTTGTGCAAGTTGTACGAGGGGCACACCGATGCGCTGGCGATTATCCAGCAACTCGGTGGCGCGTCGATGCCCGCCAGCACGTGGGGCATGTGGGCCGCCGAACCGCCACAGGCGCGCGTGCGCGTCAGTGCGCAAGGCCAGCGGGTTGCGCTGAACGGGCGCAAGGCCTGGTGTTCGGGGGCGGCGGTGTTGAGCCATGCCTTGCTCACGGCATGGGATGACCAGGACCGTCAGCAACTGGTCGCGGTGGCACTGGATCAGCCCGGCGTGGTGATCACTGATCAAGGCTGGCACGCCGTGGGCATGGGTGCGACCGGCAGCGTCGAGGTGCTGTTCGACGGTGCCGAAGCGCAAGCGATTGGCAACCCCGGCGATTACTTGCAACGCCCAGGCTTTTGGCAAGGCGGGATTGGCATTGCCGCCTGCTGGTACGGTGCTGCGCACAGCATCGCCGAACGCCTGCGCCGGCACTGCGCACAACGTGAAGAACCCCACGCCCTCGCCCACCTCGGCGCCGTCGACAGCGCGCTGCATGGCGCCGCCGAGGTGTTGCGGGCCAGCGCGCTGACCATTGACGCCGCGCCTCTGGACGATGCCGAACTCCTTGCCCGTCGCGCTCGGGCGGTGGTTGAACACGCGGCCGAACAGGTCATCCAACACGTCGGCCACGCACTGGGTGCCGGTCCCTATTGTAGGGATCGGCAGTTCGCGCGGCTGATCGCCGACCTGCCGGTATTCCTGCGCCAAAGTCACGCCGAACGGGACCTTGCAGCCCTCGGCCAACAGGTCATCAACGGAACATGGACGTTATGAAAGCCAATCCTATTGTCGGTCAGGGCACGCCGCTGCAGGTGTGGCAAAGCTCCAGCCATCTGGCGCAGTTGCCGGTAATCGACATCCTCACGTTAGTCCCGGAAGGCGCACGCGCCGTGATCATCGCTCCGCATCCCGACGACGAAGTGCTGGGCTGCGGCGGCTTTCTGCAATTGCTGGCCGCGGCGGGCCGACCGTTGCAACTGATCTCGGTCACCGACGGCAGCGCCAGCCATCCCGGATCCGAACGTTGGCCGGTGGAACGCCTGAGCACGGTGCGCCCGCAGGAGTCGGCCGAAGCCCTGCGTCGTCTCGGCTTGCCGCTGCACAGCCTGAAATGGAAGCGCGGTGGTTTTGCCGACAGTCAGGTGGCGGCACGGGAAAGCGAACTGAGCGCGTTCATCGAGCGGCATTTGCGCCCCGGCGACGTGGTCTTCACCACGTGGCGCGAAGACGGCCATTGCGATCACGAAGCCGTGGGGCGTGCCAGTGCCGAGGCGGCGAAGCGCGTCGGTGCCACCCTGCATGAATTGCCCGTGTGGACCTGGCACTGGGCAACACCGGAAGACGGCCGGGTGCCTTGGCATCGCGCGCGCAAAATCCTCCTGACTCCGACACGGGTCGCGCGCAAGCGGCATGCGCTGCAGGCCTTTGCCAGTCAGTTGGAAGGCGACCCGCAGATCGGCTTGCCGCCCGTGTTGGCGCCTTATGTGCTGGAGCGTTTGCTGCAACCTTTTGAAGTGGTGTTTGTATGAGTGTCGAAGATCGCTATTTCGACGGATTGTTCGCCGGCAACGACGATCCCTGGGCGTTTCGTCAACGCTGGTACGAACGACGCAAACGCGCCATCACCCTGGCCGCGCTGCCCCGGCCGCACTACCGCGCGATCTTCGAACCGGGTTGCGCCAACGGTGAGCTCAGCGCTGAGCTCGCTACTCGCTGCGATCGCCTGTTGTGTTGCGACACCGCAGCCGCCGCCGTGGCGTTGGCGCGCACACGCCTGAGCCTGTTCGACCACGCCGAAGTTCGCCAAAGCCGCTTGCCGGGGGATTGGCCCAACGAGCAGTTCGACCTGATCGTGCTCAGCGAAGTCGGCTATTACCTGGATGCCGACGACCTCAAGCAACTGATCGAACACGCCGCACAGTCGCTGACCGCCGACGGCCAATTGCTGGCCTGCCATTGGCGCCCGGCCATCGACGGTTGTCCGCTGAACGCCCGACAGGTCCATGACCTGCTACACGAGCATTTACCCTTGCCGCGCCTGGTCCTGCATCAGGAAGCCGATTTCCTCTTGGAGCTCTGGAGCCGCGAACCGCGCTCCGTGGCGGCGCTGGAGGGTTTGCGATGATCGGCATCTTGATCCCGGCGCACAACGAAGAAGACTTGCTCGAAGAATGCATCCGCGCCGCCTTGCGCGCCGCGTGCCACGAACGGCTGGAGGGCGAAACGGTGCTGGTGCTGGTGGTGCTCGACAGCTGCACCGACCGATCTTCAGAGATCGTTGACCGTTACCCGGTGCACAGCCTGGCGATCGAGGCGCGTAACGTCGGCCAGGCACGCGCGGCGGGGGCACGGTTTCTGCTGGATCGCGGGGTGCGCTGGATTTCCTGCTCCGACGCCGACAGCCGGGTCGCCAAGGACTGGCTGGTGGCGCAACTGGCCCTCGGTGCCGACGCCGTGTGTGGCACGGTGACGGTCGATCAGTGGAACATTGCCTTCGACGAGTCGGCACAGATCCGCTATCACCAGCATTACCAGGCTCGCGATGGCCACCGGCATATCCACGGTGCCAACCTCGGTATCAGCGCCGAGGCGTATCAGCGGGCCGGCGGTTTCGAACCGCTGGCCTGTGATGAAGACGTGCAACTGGTGCGGCAACTCGAACGGTGCGGCGCTAACATCGCCTGGAGTCAACGCCCGCAGGTGCTCACCAGTGCCCGACTGGACAGCCGGGCCCGGGGTGGCTTTGGTGATTTTTTGCGGGACATGGCGCAGATCGGATAAAAAAACGGACCAGATGGAACATCAACGCGACGAATAACAGTACATGAGCAATACTCTGCACGCGGCAATCCAGGGTTTGGAGCGCTGCACACGCTATCAATGAGAACAAGGACGTAGCCATGACCCCGTTCAGCATCAGCGAAAGCAGCCTCCCAGCACAAATCTGGAACAGCGCCCCGCAACTCGACAACATCCCTGTCATCAGCACCCAGACCCTCGTCCCGACTGGCGCACGCGCCGTGGTGATTGCCCCGCACCCGGGCGATGAAGTGGTGACCTGCGGCGGCCTGCTGCAGTTGCTCAGCAGCCTCGGGCATCCGCTGCAATTGATCTCGATTACCGACGGCAGTGCCAGCCATCCCGGCTCGCACCAGTGGTCGGAGAAACGCCTGAGCGTGTTTCGCCCGCAGGAAAGCGTCGAAGCCCTGCGCCGGCTCGGGTTGCCGATGCACAGCCTGAAGTGGATTCGCGGCGGCTTCACCGACAACGCCCTGGCCGAACGCGAACTGCAACTGACCCAATTCATCGTGCGCTATTTGCGCCCCGGCGATGTGGTGTTCAGCACCTGGTGCCAGGACGGCAATATCGACCACGACGTCGTCGGGCGAGCCAGCGCCAGGGCGGCCGCCCTGGTGGGCGCGGCGTTCAACGAAGTACCGGTCTGGGCCTGGCACTGGCCGACTCGCGACCGAGGGTTGATCCCTTGGAACCGTGCGCGCAAGGTGCGCCTCGACACCTGGACCGTCGCCCGTAAAAGCCACGCCACCCACGCCTACGCCACCCAGCTCGACGGCGAACCCGCCATCGGCCTCGCCCCGCTCCTGCCGCCGGTGCTGCTGGAGCGAATGCGGTTGCCCTATGAAATCGTGTTCATCTGAAAGGGTGGGAGCGAGCCTGCTCGCGAAGGGGCCAGCACATTCAACAATGATGTTGTCAGCCAGTCCGCTATCGCGAGCAGGCTCGCTCCCATACTGGGTGGTGTTGTCTCTACACTTAGTCAAACTGAACTGCCCGTCCCCACATCAGTCGCATACATAGGCATCCCTGATTCAGAGGAGTGAACGTGACCAGCGATTCCAAGCAACAAGCCGTCGAATCGGTCCCCTTGAACACGCCCCCGGCGATTCATCGACTGAGAGTGTTGACGGTCAATACGCACAAGGGTTTTACCGCACTCAATCGACGCTTCATCCTTCCGGAACTGCGTGAGGCGGTCCGCAGTACCTCGGCGGACCTGGTGTTTTTGCAAGAAGTGATTGGCGTACACGAGCGCCACTCGTCCCGTTACAACGACTGGCCACAAACCTCGCAATACGAGTTCCTCGCCGACAGCATGTGGAGCGACTTCGCCTACGGCCGCAACGCGGTTTACCCGGACGGTCACCACGGCAACGCGCTGCTGTCGAAATACCCGATCCGCGAGTACCGCAACCTCGACGTTTCGATCACCGGCCCCGAACGCCGCGGGCTGTTGCATTGCGTGCTGGACGTGCCGGGCCACGCCGAAGTCCACGCGATCTGCGTTCACCTGAGCCTGCTCGAAAGCCACCGTCAATTGCAGTTGCAGCTACTCTGCCAACTGCTCGAATCCCTGCCCGATGCCGCCCCGGTGATCATCGCCGGCGACTTCAACGACTGGCAGCTCCAGGGCAACGCCGCCCTCGCCCGTCGCGACTACCTGCACGAAGCCTTCGAACGTCACCACGGCCGCCCGGCCAAAACCTACCCAGCACGGTTTCCGCTGCTGCGTCTGGACCGGATTTACCTGCGTAATGCCAGCAGCCATGAGCCGCGAATACTGGGGAGCAAGCCCTGGACGCACCTGTCGGATCATTTGCCGCTGGCGGTTGAGGTGCATCTCTGAGCGCCCGGAATGCGTTGTTTTACTGCCGTATTAAAGGCCAATCTACCCATCCGACCTGTTACTTCTGACAGTAGATACACCCCGAAACTATTGCTACGGTACGGACACGACCCACTGTAGCCGTGTTCCGTTACGGGTGATGGCTTTCCCGATGCTGTCTCGAAACTCGCGCTGCCGAGAGCGTCCGCTGCCTTGCCACTCATGAAAAGTGGCGGCCCGGGCGTCGATCCTTACGCGGGAGGCGCGTGTGAAACTTTCGACAATCTTGCCCCGGTACCGCTACGGCGCCTGCGCCATTTCCATCGGCTTATGCATTGGCTGGCCGCACACCAGCCAGGCGGCCTGCACCCTCATCCCCACCGCCGGTAACCACAACTTCGTCTGTGACAGTGGCAGCAACGGACCGCTGACCGACCTGTCGGGCAACAACACCCTGACCTTCCCCACCAATGGCACCGGCACGATTAACGGCAACGTGACCTTCGGTGCCGGGGCCGACACCGTCGACATGAACTCCGGCACCCTCGTTGGCACACTCACTCAGGGTGACGGTGCCGACACCTTCAACATCAGCGCCGGCCTGATCACCGGCGCCGTCAATCAGGGCAACGGCGTCGATACGTTCACCATGACTGGCGGGACTATCCAGTCTTTGGCCCAAGGCGACAGTCGCGATTTCTTCCTGATGACCGGCGGCAGGATCATGGGTGCTTTCGAGGACGGCGACACCGCCAGGATGACCGATGGCAGAATCGGTCGGGTCGACATGAAACTGGATAACAATCTCTTCGACATGTCGGGCGGACTGATCGATGGCAACCTGGTCACCGGGTTCGGCACCGACACCATCATCGTCTCCGGCGGCAGGATTGGCGGCAACATCAGTGTCAGCGGTGGCAACGACAGCATCACCGTGACCGGTGGCGAGATCCTCGGGGAGATCCGCGCCAGCACCGGCAACGACACGCTACTGTGGGACGGCGGCGGCATTGTCCGCTCGGCGATTCTGATGGAGGACGGCAACGACAGTGCGACCTTGCGCAATCTCGACGAAAGCACCCTCGCCCTGACCCCGAGCCTCAATGGCGGCAGTGGCACCGATCTGCTGACCTTCGATCACACCACATCAGCCGGCGCCGGTCGTTACCTCAACTGGGAAACGGTCACTCTGCGCAACGACTCGCAATTCGACCTCAGCGGTATTTTCGTCCTCGGCGACAACGGCACCGGCACCGGCGTGTTCAATATCGATGGCAGCAGCACAGTGACCTCGATCCAGGGTAGCTTCACGCCCTCCGCCACAGGTCAGCGCGTCACCTTGAACAACGCCGGTGTGATCGACCTGAGCAGTGGCAATACACGCACCAACGACACGTTGACCGTACAGGGAAATTACGCCGGCAGCGGCGGCCAGTTGTTGTTGCAAAGTGTCGTGGGTGACGACAATGCTCCCAGCGACAAACTGGTGGTCAACGATGGAAGCTTGACCGGCACTACCCTGATAACCGTTAACAACCTCGGCGGTCTCGGCGCACTGACCGCGCAAAACGGCATCCAGCTGGTGCAAGCCCAAGGCACTGCCGTGAGCGACAACGGGGCTTTTGCGCTCAATGGCGGCACGCTGTCGGCCGGCGCCTTCGATTACCGACTGTTCAAGGGCGGTGTCACCGCAGGCACAGAAAACAGCTGGTACCTGCGCTCGGCGGTTGTCGCGCCAGCCGTCACGACCCTTGCCAACCCCGACCCCACCTTGCCGCCGATCACGGTTCCCGTGGTTGCAATACCCGTCGCCGCGCTCGCGCCGTCCGGTAGCCCGGCACTGCCGGAACTCCCCGCCGCCGTGCCAGGGGCCGCACCGATTGCCCTTTATCGTCCGGAGGTCCCGACCTGGTCAGTGCTGCCACCAGCGGCGGCACAGCTGACGCTGACAGCCCTCGGTACTTTCCACGATCGCCAGGGCGATCAGCGCCTGCTCAGCGAAACCGGTGCCTTCGGCGCTGGCTGGGGCCGCGTCTATGGCAAAAACCTCGACCAGACCTGGGCCGGCACTGTGACGCCCCGCCTCGACGGCTCACTCAACGGCTTTCAGGTGGGGAACGACCTTTTCGGTTCTCAACTGGCGGGCGGACACATTCAGCGCGTGGGGTTTTTCGTCGGTCACAGCCGCTTGCAGGGCGACGTCGACGGTTTCAACCAGGGCTTCGAAGGCAAACGCGCCGGCAACGTCGAACTTGAGGGTGACAGCGTCGGACTCTACTGGACGCTGACCGGCCCTGAAGGCGGGTATGTCGACACGGTGGTGATGGGCACTCGGCTGGAGGGCGATAGCCACTCCGAACGCGGCCTCAAGCTCGACAACCGCGGCCATGCCCTGACCCTGTCGGCAGAGTCCGGGTATCCAATGGCCGTGGCGGGCAACTGGGTAATCGAACCCCAGGCGCAAGTGATCCATCAGAAAATCTCGCTGGACAGCCAGGACGACGGCGTTTCCCGCGTGTCTTTCGATTCCGACGGCAGCTGGACCGGACGCCTCGGCGCGCGCCTCAAGGGGCGTTATGAAGTCAGCGGTCGCCCCTTGGAGCCTTATCTTCGAGCCAATCTGTGGCACACGTTTTCAGGCACCGATACGGTCACATTTGACGGAGTCGATCAAATCGAAACCCAACAAAAGTCCTCTTCAGCCGATCTCGGCATCGGGATGGTGTTGAGCCTTGCGTCTTCCGTCAGCGTGTACGCAAGCGCCGACTACAGCAGCAATATCGACAGCAATCAGCTGCGAGGATTGTTTGGAAACGTCGGATTGCGAGTGAGCTGGTAAGCCGTTAGCCAGCTACCAAACCCCTCTAGCTCGCGGGTTTTTTGACGATTTTTCGAACAAACAAGAACTTAGATGTGCGGCGTAAATCAGTCACTTGAAGTCTCTAAAATACCTCTACCACTTATCGGCCATTTTCTTGACGCAGTGCCGGGGGTCTTCTTAGCTACACGTTACTACCCCCGGAATTACCATCAGGGGCAAACCCCGGATACCCGCGAAAACGGGCGGCCAGAGGCTTGCCTCAATACATTCGGTCGCCCCTCATTCGGGGTAGGAGAGACGCCAGAGCGAGATACCGCATGCGATTGCAAGGTAGACCTCCATGAAAAACTCACTCAACTCACAAGAGATCAAAGTCACTTTTTGCACTGTCTCGAGCTCCCTCCTGCTGTGCTCCACAATGGAAGTGCAAGCGTCACCTGTCGAGGAAGACACTACGCCCTGGTATAAACAGGACGTCCCGGTACTCACTTTGCCCGCACTCGCTACCACCTATCCTGGCCGTTTCAGTGCCAGCCCCGATTTGCGAAGTTCGCACCTGACGATTGAAGAAGTCGCGCCTTCGGCCTGGGATCAGCTCTATGGCCAGGCTTCGCGACAAGCACAAACCGATGTCATGGCGCAGGGTTATTCCGGCCCTGGCGCAACCGAATTCAAGGGCCCGGCGATCCTGACCCTGAAAAGCAACAGCGGCCATACGCAACAGGTGGGGCTGATCGGCGGCATCAATCAGATCCAGGGCAACAGTAACGGCCTGCTGACCAGTCGCGCCCTGTCTGCCCCCGGCACCGACACCCTCAACCTTGAAGGCCAAAGCCTTGGCGCCTACTGGAGCTTGACCGGGCCTAATGGCTGGCACGTGGATTTGACCGCCAGTGGCGGGCGAGTCAATGGCTACAGCCGCAATGACCAGGGCGCCCGACAAGCCACCGAGGGCAGCGCGGTCACGCTGTCGGTAGAAGGTGGTTTCCCCATCGGCATCAGCGAAAACTGGGTCGTTGAACCACAAGCGCAGTTGGTGAATCAACGCATTACCCTGGACACGCCGTATGCCGGCTCCGGCAATGCGTCGTCCACAGACGTGACGTCCTGGAGCGGTCGGGTCGGTGCACGGTTGAAAGGTAGTTACGACTTCAACGGCCTGGGGGTCGAACCTTATGTGCGGACCAACTTGTGGCACACGGTCTACACCGGCAACACCGTGACCCTCGATCAGGTCGACAAGATCAGCAGTAGCCGCAACTCATCGACGGTTGAGTTGGGTTTGGGACTGGTGGCCAGGGTGACGCCCGCCGTGAGTCTGTACGTCAGCGCCGATTACAGCAGCGACGTCGACGACAATGATTTGAACGGGGTGATTGGCAGTTTGGGTGTGCGGATGCGCTGGTGAGGGTCAGGCAGTAGAAGTGTTTTGTCTGGGCTGACGCCATCGCGAGCAGGCTCGCTCCCACAGTGGATTTGTCGTACACAAAACCAAATGTGGGAGCGAGCCTGCTCGCGATTGGACGCGACGCGGTGTTAGATCAACCCTCCGGCCGCAAGATCAACACCGCCAGCGGCGGCAAATTCAACACCAGTGACAGCGCCTGCCCATGGCTCGGCTCTTCCTCGGTGAACGCCCCGCCGCTGTTGCCGTAATTGGAACCGGCATACATCGCCGCATCGCTGTTGATCAACTCAGACCAACGCCCCGCGAACGGCACGCCCACGCGATAAGCCTCGCGCGGCACCGGCGTAAAGTTGGCCACCACCAACACCGGCCGACCTTCCTTGCTCCAGCGCATCCACGCGTAAACGCTGTTGGTCGCATCGTCGCCGATCAGCCACTGGAACCCTTGAGGTGCGTCATCCTGGTCATGCAACGCCGGCTCTTCGCGGTACAAGCGATTGAGGTCGCCCACCAGTTTCTGCACACCTTTGTGTTCCGAGTACTGCAGCAAGTACCAGTCCAGCTGCTGATCGTGGTTCCACTCCCGCCACTGGCCGAATTCGCAGCCCATGAACAGCAGCTTCTTGCCTGGATGCGCCCACATGAAGCTCAGGTAGGCCCGCAGGTTGGCAAACTTCTGCCAGCGATCGCCGGGCATTTTGTCGATCAGCGAATGCTTGCCGTGTACCACTTCATCGTGGGAGATCGGCAAGATGAAACGCTCGGACCAGGCGTACACCAGGCCGAAACTCAGTTCGTTGTGATGATGCGCGCGGTACACCGGATCCTGCTGGATGTAGTGCAGCGAATCGTGCATCCAGCCCATGTTCCACTTGTAGTCGAAGCCGAGCCCGCCCTGTTGCGTGCCCTGGCTGACACCGGGCCACGCCGTGGACTCTTCGGCAATCACCAGCGCGCCGGGCGCTTCGAGGTCGACCACATCATTGAGGTGGCGCAGGAAGTCGATGGCTTCGAGGTTCTCGCGACCGCCGTGACGGTTCGGCACCCATTCGCCCGCCTTGCGCGAATAGTCGCGATAGAGCATCGACGCCACGGCATCGACCCGCAGGCCGTCGACGTGGAAATGCTTGAGCCAGTGCAGCGCCGAAGCCAGCATGTAGCCATGCACTTCAGTGCGGCCGAGGTTGTAGATCAGCGTGTCCCAGTCCTGGTGGAAACCTTCCTGCGGGTTGCCGTATTCGTACAGCGCGGTGCCGTCGAACTGCGCGAGCCCGTGGGTATCGGTGGGAAAATGCGCCGGCACCCAATCGAGGATCACGCCGATGTCGGCCACGTGGCAGGCATTGACGAAAGCGGCGAAGTCATCGGGCGAGCCGTAACGGGCACTCGGGGCGAACTGCGAAAGCAACTGGTAACCCCAGGAACCGCCGAACGGGTGTTCCATGATCGGCATCAGTTCGATGTGGGTGAAGCCCAGTTCCTTCACATACGGAATCAGCCGTTCACCCAGCTCGTGCCAGGTGTACTGGCGAGCGACTTCGCCCAGATCGTCCAGCTCGCACTGCCAGGAGCCGGCGTGCAACTCGTAGATCGACAGCGGCGCACTCGGCCGATGCCGATCGCCACGCGATTGCATCCACGCCTGGTCCTGCCAGTCGATCTTCAGCGGCGAGGCGACCCTGGACGCGGTGTCTGGCGGCAGTGTGGTGGCCAACGCCATCGGATCCGCCTTGAGCGGCAGAATGCCGTGGGCACCGAGGATCTCGTACTTGTAGGCTTCCCCGGCCTGCATGCGCGGGATGAACAACTCCCAGACGCCAGTCGGATGGCGCAGGCGCATGGGATGGCGGCGACCGTCCCAGTTGTTGAAGTCACCGACCACCGAGACCCTTTTGGCATTCGGCGCCCACACGGCGAATCGCACGCCGTCGACACCCTCGACCGTCTTCAGCTGCGCGCCGAGGCAAGCGCTGAGGTCGCGGTGATTGCCCTCGGCGAACAGGTACAAGTCCATCTCGCCCAGCAACGGGCCAAAGCTGTAAGGGTCTTCGGACAGTTGCTCGCCGCCGGCCCAACGGGTCCGCAGCAAATACGCCTGGCCCTTGTCGAAGTGGCCAACGAACAGCCCCGGCGTCTGGGTGGCTTCAAGGTGGCCGAGTTCTTCCCCGGAGTCCTTCGCCACCACCTGCACGCTCAGGGCGTCCGGCAGATAAGCCCGAATGAATTGCCCGCCGGCACCATCGCCGTGAGGGCCGAGAATTGCAAAAGGGTCGTGATGTTCGGCACGTACCAGCGCATCGATATCCCGCGCCTTGGGCAGCAGCGCCTCTTTATGATGACCCTGTTCCTTGTTCGAGAAACTCATAACTACTCTCCACCAAGATCGGAAAAGGGTTTAAGCCCACTCAATAGTCCATACAAACCGTGCAATGGCACAGGCAACCAAGTGGGGCGATTTTCAGCCTCATACGCCACCTCATAGGCCGCCTTCTCCAGACCGAACAACGCCAACGCGGCGTCCTCGCCTTCCGGATCTTGCCACGCATGAGCAAGACTAGCTGCCGCCAGCCGATAAGCGTCGACAAATGCTTGTTTTGCATCATTTAGATAGCGATCGGCGACACGCTGACGAGCGGCCTGTGCATCGGCTGTGTTATCGACGTTGTGTACGTTGATCGCCATCGCCGCAGCGTAGTCGAAAGAACGCAATACGCCGCTGACGTCCTTGTACGGGCTGTGCTTGCCGCGGCGTTCGTACAGCGGCCGTGCCGGCTCGCCTTCGAAGTCGATCAGGTAAGCATCGCCCTTGATCACCAGCACCTGGCCCAGGTGCAAGTCGCCGTGAACGCGAATGCGCAGACCACCGACGGCTTTTTTGCCCAGCGCCTGAACATGGCTGAGGATGGCTTTTTTGTTGTCCAGTAAACGACTGACCAGGGCTTTGTCCGCCGGGTTCAATTCGCTTTGATGCTGCTTGAGCAATTTCAGCGCATGTTCCAGTTGCGCGGCGACATCCTTGGCCGACGCCAACGCATCCTTTTGCGTCGTGACTTGCGGCGCGAAGTCCGGATTGTCGGTCGGCGCAGCCAGCACCTGATGCATTTCGCCCAGGCGTTGACCGAGCATGCCGGCAAAGTCTCTCAGCTCGCCGAGGGCGTTGTAGTGCTGTTCCTGCTCGGACATGGCGTCGGCGAGTTCATCACGCAGCGCACGCTCGAGGTTGTTCTGCGTCCACTCCCAGGCGTCACCCTGATTGCTCAAGTAGCCTTGGGCGATCATCAACAGATTGTCCTCGCCCGCCGCATCGCGGCGAATCACCGAACCGAGCAGTGGCGAGATATTGGCGAAACCGGCGCGGGTCAGGTACGCGCTCATTTCCAGTTCCGGGTGTACGCCCGAGGCGACTTTGCGGATCAGTTTCAGCACCAGGCTTTTACCAATCACCACCGAACTGTTGGATTGCTCGGCCGACAGGTAACGCACTTCCGATTCAGCCGTCAGGCCCAGCTTGGCCAGCTCGGCGGTCGGTTCGAAACGGATCTCGCCGCCATCGGAAGGCAGCACGAGGTTGTTCTGCATGCCCTGTAACACCGTGCGGATAAAGTTCTCAAGGCTGAACGCATCGGTAATCAAACCGACCTGAGGCCCGCGCCTGACACGAGACAGCGCCAGTTGCTGGGGTAACGCAGGACCGACCTGATCATCGGCAATAAAACCGAACGGCAGTTGGTAACGGCTGGTCTGGCCGCCGCTGGTGACTTCAATTTCGCTCAACAGCACCGGATGCTGCGCATCGCCGAAGCGCACACCGTAGGCCAGGTTGACCTTTTCGATGGCCGCGTCCTTGCCGGCGAACCAGCGCCGATTCTGCAACCAGCTCGGCAAGATGCCCTGTTCCAGCGTGCCGCGCGAGGGCGCTTCGAGCAGTTCTTCCATGCGTTTTTTCAACACCAGCGTGGTGAAGTCCGGCAGGCTTTGCGCAGGTTCCACGTGCCAGCTCGGCATCTGATTCTCTGCCGCGAGGCCGAACCAGTAGAAGCCGTAAGGCGCCAGGGTCAGCAAAAAATTCAACTGGCCAATCGGCGGAAAGGCGTTACCGCCGAGCATTTCCACCGGCACCATGCCGGCATACGCCGATAAATCCAGCTCCGCCGCCTGCGCACTGCGCGAGACGTTGGCCACACACAGGATGATTTCGTACTTGCCATCCGGGCCGTAAAATTCACGGGTGTAGGCGAGAATCCGCCGGTTGCTTGGCGAGAGCATTTTCAGCGTGCCACGCCCGAAAGCCTTGGATTGCTTGCGCACGGCGAGCATGCGGCGGGTCCAGTTCAACAATGAATGCGGGTCACCGGCCTGGGTTTCGACGTTGACCGACAGGTAACCGTATTGCGGGTCCATGATCGGCGGCAGCACGAGGCTGGCCGGGTCGGCGCGGGAGAAGCCGCCGTTACGGTCGATCGACCATTGCATCGGCGTGCGCACGCCGTCGCGGTCGCCGAGGTAGATGTTGTCGCCCATGCCGATTTCATCGCCGTAATACAGAGTCGGCGTGCCGGGCATCGACAGCAACAGGCTGTTGAGCAATTCCACGCGACGACGATCACGCTCCATCAGTGGCGCAAGACGGCGGCGAATCCCCAGGTTGATCCGCGCCCGACGGTCGGCGGCGTAGTAATTCCACAGGTAATCGCGTTCCTTGTCGGTGACCATTTCCAGGGTCAGCTCATCGTGGTTGCGCAGGAAAATCGCCCACTGGCAGTTGGCCGGGATTTCCGGGGTCTGGCGCAGAATGTCGGTGATCGGGAAGCGGTCTTCCTGGGCCAGCGCCATGTACATGCGCGGCATCAACGGGAAGTGAAAAGCCATGTGGCATTCGTCGCCGTTCAGGCCTTTTTTATCGGTGTCGCCGAAGTACAGCTGAGTGTCTTCCGGCCATTGATTGGCCTCGGCCAGCAGCATGCGGTCCGGGTAGTTGGCGTCGATTTCGGCACGGATCTGCTTGAGGACGTCGTGGGTCTCGGGCAGGTTTTCGTTGTTGGTGCCGTCGCGCTCGATCAGGTACGGAATCGCGTCGAGTCGCAGGCCGTCGATGCCCATGTCCAGCCAGTAGCGCATCACCGACAACACGGCTTTCATGACTTGCGGGTTATCGAAATTCAGGTCTGGCTGGTGGGAATAGAAACGGTGCCAGAAGTATTGGCCGGCCACCGGGTCCCAGGTCCAGTTGGACTTTTCGGTGTCGAGGAAAATGACGCGGGTGCCGTCGTACTTTTGATCGTCATCCGACCAGACGTAGAAGTCCCGTGCCGCCGAGCCTTTCTTGGCCTTGCGCGCGCGCTGGAACCAGGCGTGCTGGTCCGAAGTGTGGTTGATGACCAGCTCGGTAATCACCCGCAACCCGCGCTTGTGCGCTTCGGAGATGAAACGCTTGGCATCGGCCAAAGTGCCGTAGTCGGGGTGCACTCCGCGGTATTCGGCGATGTCGTAGCCATCGTCACGGCGTGGCGAGGGGTAGAACGGCAACAGCCAGATGGTGTTGACGCCCAGATCGGCAATGTAATCGAGTTTGGCGATAAGACCGGGAAAGTCGCCGATCCCGTCATTGTTGGAGTCGAAAAAAGACTTAACGTGAACCTGGTAGATCACCGCATCCTTGTACCAGAGCGGGTCCTTGATGAAGGTGGCTGCCTTGGGTTTCTTCGCCATTTGTAACTCCTGTTGATGATCGTTCCCACGCTCTGCGTGGGAATGCAGCCATGGACGCGCTGGGGACGCGGAGCGTCCCGGGATGCATTCCCACGCAGAGCGTGGGAACGATCGTGTTAAACGGTGATCCGCCAAATGCCGAACGGCTGATGCGCCGGGTCAATGCGCATGAACTGGTACTTGCCGTGCCAGGTCCAGCGGTGCCCGCTCATCAGGTCTTCGCCCTGGGTGCTGGCGTCGTCGGGCAAACCCATCTCCCACAGCGGCAATTCGAAATTCGCCTCCTGCACGTTGTGCGGATCAAGGCTCACGGCCACCAGAATGAAATTGCTGCCATCCGCGCTGCGTTTGCCGAAGTACAGGATGTTGTCGTTCCAGGCGTTGTAGACCTTCAGGCCCAGATGGGTGTGCAGCGCCGGGTTCTGCCGGCGGATGCGGTTGAGCTGGGCGATCTCGGCAATGATGTTGCCCGGCGCGTTGAAATCCCTTGGGCGGATTTCGTACTTCTCGGAGTTGAGGTATTCCTCTTTCCCCGGCACCGGCGCCGATTCGCAGAGTTCGAAGCCCGAATACATGCCCCACAGACCGGAGCCCATGGTCGCCAGCGCCGCACGGATCAGGAAACCGGCACGCCCGGACTCATGGAGAAACGCCGGGTTGATGTCCGGGGTATTGACGAAGAAGTTCGGGCGATAGCATTCGCGCCACGGCGATTCGTTGAGCTCGGTGAAGTAAGTCGAGAGCTCGTATTTGGTGTTGCGCCACGTGAAGTAGGTGTAGCTCTGGGAGTAACCGACCTTGCCCAGCCGCGCCATCATCGCCGGGGTGGTAAAGGCTTCGGCGAGGAAGATCACTTCCGGGTACAACGCCCGCACATCGGCGATCAGCCACTGCCAGAACGGCAGCGGTTTGGTGTGAGGGTTGTCGACGCGAAAGATCTTCACGCCCTCCTCGACCCAGCCCACCACGATGTCGCGCAACTCGACCCACAGGCTTGGTATCGCGTCCGAGGCATAGAAGTCGACGTTGACGATGTCCTGGTATTTCTTCGGCGGGTTCTCGGCGTATTTGATCGTGCCGTCCGGCCGCCAGTTGAACCAGCCGGGATGCTGTTCCAGCCATGGGTGATCCTGGGAACACTGAATGGCGAAGTCGAGGGCGATTTCCAGGCCATGATCAGCGGCGGCCGCGACCAGCCGGCGGAAGTCTTCGCGGGTGCCCAGTTCCGAGTGAATCGCCTCATGCCCGCCTTCGGGGCTGCCGATCGCATACGGGCTGCCCGGATCATCCGGCCCGGCGGTCAGCGAGTTGTTCGGGCCTTTGCGGTAGCTGCGGCCAATCGGGTGGATCGGCGGGAAGTACAGCACGTCGAAGCCCATGTCCTGGATCATCGGCAGCCGCGAATGCACGTCGTTGAATGTGCCGTGACGGGCCGGATCGTCGGTGATCGAGCGCGGGAACAACTCATACCAACTGGCGAACTGCGCCAGTTCCCGTTCGACGTCCAGCGGGTATTCCGGGCTCAGGCTCAGGTAGGGGCGATGATCGGCCTCGGCCATCAAATCGGCGCTGCGCTGGTGCATAAACAGCGCGACTTGCTCGGTTTCGAGCAGGCCCGACAATTCATGGTGCAGCTGCGCCAGTTGCTCGCTCAGTTGTCCATCGGCGCGTTCGGCGGCTTGCTGAACCATCGTGCGCCCTTCCTGTAACTCCAGGCTGATCGGCACTCGGGCGGCGTGTTTTTTCTCCAGCTCATAACAGAAGCTGGCGAACTGATCGATCCAGGCTTCGATGCAAAACGCATAACGGCCCTGGCGCGCGACACGAAACTGGCCCTGCCAGCCGTTATTGCCCAGGTCGCTCATGGCATCGCTCTGCCAGGTCTCGTCGCCATCGGCGCGCCAGCGGATGCGCACGGCCAGTTTGTCATGACCGTCGGCAAACACTTTGCTGCTCACGACCACGTCCTGACCCACCACGGCTTTCACGGCAAACTGCCCGCCATCGAGGGTCGGCATGGTGTTTTCGATTGCGATGCGCGGCAGCAGTAACGCCTGCGACAGCGGCATATGAGGGTTGTAGTTAAGCTCTGTCGGTTTTTCGGCAGTCATCGAGCATCTCTCCTTTACGCCCCATGGACGCTCTTGTGTCTGATGTTCCCTGAATTAACTCACTTAGGTTCCGAGCGACGGGTGGCGGTAAAAGTTCACGGGGATTTGCCGCAGCCTTCGGGGAATCAATTCCACTGCGCGGTGGTCAATCAACTTAAGCACGACTTACGCCAAGTGCCACTGGAGGCTTCAACGATGAGTATTCCGATTCCTGCCGAAACGCCTGATCCGAACATCGACAGTCCAACCATCCCGCCGACCGAGCCGGAACCGGTGCCGGAGCAGGAGCCCCCGGGCACTACCCCGCCCCCACGGCAGGAACCCCCGGACACCATGCCGCCGGTGATCGTAAATCCTGAATGAAGACAATTGGTCGGGAACGATCTCAATCGTCGTTCTTGTCGAACATCTTCACGATCTTCGGCATCACGCTGAAAATCGCCAGCGCCAAAAACGTACTGAACACCGCTGTCGCTTCTCTCCCCAAGCCCGCTGAAACCCCAATGGCGGCGGTCATCCATAAACCGGCGGCGGTGGTCAGGCCTTTGACGTGGCCTTCGTCGCCTTCCTGATTTTTCAGGATGGTCCCGGCCCCGAGAAAGCCGATCCCGGCGATCACACCCTGCACCACCCGACTCATGGCATCGGCCTGGGAGCCGGACATCTGCGGCACCAGCACGAACAACGCCGCACCGAGCGCCACCAGCATGTGGGTGCGCACCCCGGCGGCCTTACCCTTTTGCTCGCGTTCGAAACCGAGAATCCCGCCCAGCACGGCGGCCATCAACAGGCGCACGGTAATGCGCGTCAGTTGCGAGGCGTCGCCAATGTCTGCGAACTCCGCTTGCAGGGTCACCCAAACCTCATGCCACCAAGCGTTCATGCTGTAATCCTTGAGAAGTGCCGAATAGAGGATGGACCGCGCCGACCATTAATCGGTTGCACCGAACGATGACCGCCGAGCGCGCCCTAACACTGTAGAACCCCGCAGAAAAAAGGACGCCTCCATGACCGTGCGCATCGAAAACCAAACCTGCTTTTTCACCACCGAAAACGGCGAAGAGATTCGTCTGTGTCCCGATGTCACCATCATCACCGACTCGGAAAAAGCCATGTCGGCGGTCGAACTCAACGGCCAGCGCATCTACATCACCGAAGCAGAAGCCGACGCATTGACCGTAGCAGGCGCCGTCGACGGTCGTAAGCATTTGAAGGCCACGGACAGTGATTCGGTGATTTGACTGACCCGGATCAATAACCCGCCCGGGCGCCTGATATAGGCGTCCGCGCCCCGTTATGGCGGGTGCATCAAGTTGTCGCAGGCAGCGGATCAGCGCCCATCTGATCCGCTTTTTATTGCGATAGCTGAGTCTGTTATGCAAACAGATCGCCGCTCATAGTGCTCAGGCCTGATGGAGGCTGATGAGCGAAAGACCATGAGCGATAGAATCCCCGTCCGAATAGTTGAGACCTTCGAGCCTTCGCGTCCCAAGATGAAGGCCAAGTCCAGTGACACCCTGATCCACACCCGCAGTTTCACCGGGCTGTTCCGTACCCTGCGCATGAGCGGCGCGGGGTTTCTGTTTCTGCTGTTCTTCGGCACGGTGTGGTTGAACTGGGGCGGCCGGCAAGCGGTGCTCTGGGACCTGTCCGAAAGCAAATTCCACATCTTCGGCGCGACCTTCTGGCCGCAGGATTTCATCCTGCTGTCGGCGTTGTTGATCATTGCTGCGTTCGGTCTGTTTGCGATCACCGTGTTTGCCGGTCGCGTCTGGTGCGGCTATACCTGCCCGCAGAGTTCCTGGACCTGGATCTTCATGTGGTGCGAGAAGATCACCGAGGGCGAGCGCAACCAGCGGATCAAGCTGCAAGCCGCGCCCTGGGGCGTGAACAAACTGATGCGTCGCTCGGCCAAGCACACCTTGTGGCTGGCGATCAGCCTGTTGACCGGCCTGACGTTCGTTGGTTACTTCACGCCGATCCGGCCACTGGCCGAAGAGTTGCTGACCTTGCAGATGGGCGGAGTCAGTCTGTTCTGGGTGTTGTTCTTTACCGGCGCCACGTACATCAACGCCGGCTGGCTGCGTGAAGCGGTGTGCATGCACATGTGCCCGTATGCACGGTTCCAGAGCGTGATGTTCGACAAGGACACCCTGACCATTTCCTACGACGTGGCCCGTGGTGAAAACCGTGGTCCGCGCAAGCGTGACGTGGCGCCGGCCGAGGTCGGACTCGGGGATTGCATCGACTGTCAGCTCTGCGTGCAGGTCTGCCCCACCGGCATCGACATCCGCGACGGCTTGCAGATGGAATGCATCGGCTGCGCGGCCTGCATCGACGCCTGTGATTCGATCATGGACAAAATGGGCTACGCCCGCGGCCTGATCAGCTATACCTCGGAGCACCAGTTGCAGGGTGGCAAGACTCACTTGCTGCGGCCTCGGTTGATCGGCTACACGGCGGTGCTGTTGCTGATGATCGGCGCCCTCGCCCTGGCCTTGGTCGAGCGGCCGATGGTCTCGCTGGACGTGAGCAAGGACCGTGGTTTGTTCCGTGAGAACAGTCAGGGGCAGATCGAAAACATCTACAGCCTCAAGGTCATCAACAAAACCCAGCAACGTCAGGACTATCGTCTGACGCTGGTCGATGGCGACGGCTTCCAGTTGCAAGGCAAGACTGAGCTGAGCCTGGCGGCCGGTGAGATTGTCGATGTGCCGGTGTCGGTGGCGATGACCACGGAGCGGCCGAGCAGCAGTTCGCAGAGCATCAGCTTCAAGGTGGTCGACAGTGATGAACCGGATATTTATAGCGTGGCGAAGAGTCGGTTTGTTGCGCCGATGAATCGTTGAGCCTTTAGACTGCGGGGCGCCCTTCGCGGGCAAGCCTCGCTCCTACGGTACGCTGGTGTCTGTAGGAGCGAGGCTTGCCCGCGAAGAAGTCACCTCGATTTTTTTGAATGAAAACAAACCGGGCACTCGATGAAACGCTACGAAAAATTCGCCGACGACATCGCTGAACTGATCCGCTCTGGCGTCCTCGGCCCCGGCCAGCGCGTGCCATCGGTGCGCTACGCCAGCCAGACTTACGGCGTCAGTCCGTCCACGGTGTTCCAGGCCTATTACCTGCTCGAACGTCGCGGTCTGATCCGCGCCCGCCCGCGTTCCGGTTACTTCGTCAACGCCCACGCGCCCAGCCCGTTTTCCGAGCCGGTAATCAGCAGCCAGGTCAACGAGTCCACGGAAGTCGACGTCAGCGAGTTGGTGTTCTCGGTCCTCGATTCAATCAAGGACCCCAACACCGTGCCCTTTGGCTCGGCGTTCCCCAGCCCGACCCTGTTTCCGTTGCAGCGGTTGTCCCGCTCGCTGGCCAGCGCTGCCCGCGAGATGGACCCGCGCATGGTCGTCACCGACATGTCGCCGGGCAACCCGCAGTTGCGCCGGCAAATCGCCCTGCGTTACATGGTCGGCGGGCTGATGCTGCCCATGGAAGAGCTGCTGATCACCAACGGCGCCCTCGAAGCGTTGAACCTGTGCCTGCAAGCCGTCACCGAGCCCGGTGACCTGGTGGCCATCGAAGCCCCGGCGTTCTACGCCTGCCTGCAAATACTCGAACGGTTGAAACTCAAGGCCGTGGAAATTCCGGTGCACCCGCGCGACGGCATCGACCTCGGCGTACTCGCGCAAACCCTGGAACGGCACCCGATCAAGGCCTGCTGGTGCATGACCAGCTTCCAGAACCCCATGGGCGCGACCATGCCCGAGGCGAAAAAGCAGGAACTGGTGGCGTTATTGCGCAGCCATCAAGTGCCGCTGATCGAAGACGATGTCTACGCCGAACTCTATTACGGCCAACAGGCGCCGAAACCGGCCAAGGCCTTCGACACTGAAGGATTGGTGATGCATTGCGGTTCCTTCGCCAAGAGCCTGGCCCCCGGCTACCGCATCGGCTGGGTCGCCGCCGGGCGCTATGCGCAGAAAATCGAACGCCTGAAACTCATGACCTCGCTCTGCGCCTCGATGCCGGCCCAGGCCGCCATTGCCGATTACTTGCAGCATGGCGGTTATGATCGGCACCTGCGCAAATTGCGCTATGCCCTGGAAGAGCAGCAAAGCGCGATGCTGGCGGCCATTGCACGGTACTTCCCGGCGCAGACTCGCGTCAGCCAACCGGCCGGCGGCTACTTTTTGTGGCTGGAACTGCCGGCGCAGATGGATTCGTTGAAGTTGTTTCAGATGGCACTGGCGCAAGGCATCAGCATCGCGCCGGGGCCGATTTTCTCGCCGACGCAGCGGTTCAGGAATTGTATTCGGCTGAATTACGGCAGCCCGTGGGATGAGGCTTGCGAGAAGGCGATGGAGACGTTGGGGCGAATTGTGCGGTCGTTAGTGTTGTGAATTGAGTAAGCCTCAGTACAAAAAAGCCCTGCTGGCAGAGGCCAGCAGGACTTGTTCGGCAAGAGCGATTACATCTCAATTAACCCTGAAAATATAATCGACGCTCATTCGCCAGTCATTGTTTAACGACTTTTAATCTTCATCCGATGTCGCTCAATTCCAGGACACCCGTCCCCCTGACGCTCACGGCAAACTGTACAGCCTGCGGATCCCATATTACCTGTGCACTCGGCAGAAACGTGTCAGAAAAATATAACTGCGCTTCGTTTTCAAGGCTTACTTTATTGGAATAGAGATACGTTGGGCCGTCTATCTTGTTTTGCACTGCCTGCAATACAGCAAAATGAACCGTCGCCTCCAACCCTTCTAGATCAACAACTGATTTTCTACCGACATTCAGCAAACGTCCTACACCCGGCGATACGTTCTCCAAGTAAAACCGGGTGGGGCTACCCTCTTTCAGCACTACAAGATTACGAATTGATTGCTTCTCGCCGTCAGTATTCTGTATATCCTCCATGCTCAGAAAATACCCATAGAACTTACCGGGCGTTGCAACCCGCAACGTATAACGGTCATCTTCCGAACGAAAGTGAATCAATAAAGGTTCATCCTTTTCGTTATCGGCAACTGTCAGGAACCCACCTTCACTCAGAAGCTGACGGTTGTATTCAAACCGTTGAGAGGGCGTCAGACGCGGTCGCTTCAGCCTGCTCTCCATGAGTTGATAGTTCAACACCAAGGGCTTTCCTTTAAGGAAAAGGTTGGCGATCATCGACTTGTTATCATCTTCAGCATTCATTTAAATATATCCCTATATAAAGCTGGCATCCTGCCGGCAGACCGCTTAGTTTGCAGCGGTATCAGGCACTTCAAGTACGTCACGCTTGCGCCGTTCCAAAATCATTTTATCAGCAAGATCGGCTACATTTGCGTATTCCTGAGCAGGCGTCATCGCGGAAAAATTACTATAAATATAATTCAGCACCACGCCGTCCCAAAAAGCAACTTCATCCTTATAAAGATCCATATCACATGCTCCATTATTTAATTTAAATTATTCGCTTCTTGCGAACAAACAAAAGAATAACCGCATCTTTTTTCAAGCTCAACACTTGCATCCTGACAACCCGATACAGAGCGTGTCAGAAACTAAAGACATTTCACAGCACACAAACAATAATGCGCCCTGAGATGCAAGGCGCGTCAACTTTTAAAACAGCAACTAATGACGGGATTACTTTATTGCTAACGTAGTGATTTATTTTCGAGTTTGATCGGCTCGATGATACTAAGCGAATGCCAAGTTCAGCGTCCGCCACCCAAATCAACAAAGGTCCCGGTCGCATACGACGCCTTGTCCGACAGCAACCAGACAATCGCCTCAGCCACTTCATCCGGCCGGCCACCGCGAGCCATCGGAATCGCCGACTCAAGCTTGCTGACCCGTTCCGGATCGCCGCTCAGCGCATGGAAATCGGTGTAGATAAAGCCCGGCCGCACAGCGTTGACACGAATCCCCTCGCCCGCCACTTCCTTGGACAACCCGATAGTAAAGCTGTCCAGCGCACCTTTCGATGCCGCGTAATCCACGTACTCGTTGGGCGAACCCAAACGCGAGGCCACCGAGGACACGTTGACGATGCTGCCGCCCTGCCCGCCATGCTTGGGTGACATGCGCAGGATCGCGTGCTTGGCACAGAGGATCGGTGCGAGCACGTTGGTCTTGAGGATTTTGAGAATGCGGAATTCGGACATTTCGTCGACCCGGGACTTTTGCCCCACGGTACCGGCGTTGTTCACCAGTGCCGTGACCCTGCCCAGCTCGGCGTCCACGCGATTGAACAGACCGATCACTTCGTCTTCGATGCTGACGTCGGCGCGTACCGCGATGGCTTGCGCACCCAGGGCGCGGACTTGCTCCAGCACTCGCTGCGCAGCCTCTTCGTCAGCCTGGTAGTTGATACAGATCCGATAGCCTTGTTCGGCGGCCAACAGGGCGGTGGCGGCACCGATGCCGCGGCTGCCTCCGGTGATGACGATGACTTTATCCATGTGAGTTTCCCCCAATCCAAGCGTAAGCGGTCGGGGCCAAGAATAACCGCCATTGGTGGTTTTTGCATGGGCTCTGGTTCTGTGGTGTCCAGGCCGACGCCATCGCGGGCAAGCCCAGCTCCCACAGGATATGCAAAACCTGTGGGAGCGTGGCTTGCCCGCGAATAACGATAACGCGGTGTGTCAGGCTGTTGCGAGTTGTTCTGCGCGATGAATGTCGATCATGAAGCGTTCGGCCGGCAGTGGGTGGCCGAGCAGGTAGCCCTGCAACGAATCGCACCCAAGTTGAGTCAGGAAGTCCTGCTGCGAGTCGGTTTCCACGCCTTCGGCGACGATTCGCAGCCCCAGGGCCTGACCGAGGGCGACGATGGCGGAAACGATCGCGGCGTCATCGCTGTCACGCTCCAGATCGCGAACGAAACCCCGGTCGATCTTCAGTTCGTTGGCCGGCAGGCGCTTGAGGTACATCAAGCTCGAATAGCCGGTGCCAAAGTCATCGATGGACAGGTCGACGCCCATTTCCGACAGCTCCTGAAGCACCGTCATGCTCGCGTCGGCATCGCTCATGGCGGTGGTTTCGGTGATTTCCAGGGTCAGGCTGTTGGCCGGTAAATGGTGCGTGGCCAGGGCCTTGGCGACGCTCTGCACCAGGCCGACGTGACAGAACTGCAAGGCCGAGAGATTCACTGCGATGCGCCAGTGGGTGTAACCGAGCACGTACCACTCGCGCATCTGGCGGCAGGCTTCGTTGAGCACCCAGTCGCCAATCGGAATGATCAGCCCGGTCTTCTCCGCCAGTTCGATGAATTTGTCCGGAAGCAGCATGCCCTGAGTCGGGTGCTCCCAGCGCAGCAGCGCCTCGGCACCGACCGGCCGACCATTGGCGGCGTCGAACTTGGGCTGGTAATAGAGGCTGAACTGTTGCTGTTCAACTGCGTTGCGCAGGTCTTGCAGCAGTTGCAGCTGTTTGCGCGCGTTGCTGTTCATTGAGACGTCGAAGAAGCTGTAACCGTTTTTCCCCGCGCCCTTGGCGTGATACATCGCCGCGTCGGCGTTCATCAACAATTCGTGGGCGGTTTGGCCATTGCCCGGATAGAGCGCGATACCGACGCTGGCGGATATCTGCAAGTCATGTTCGCCAACCCGGAATGAGCGCGCGATCAGCCCGACCTGGCGAGCCGCCAGGTTCAAGGCGTCATTCTGTTCTTCGAGTTGCACCAGCAACACGAACTCATCACCGCCGATCCGCGCCAGGGTATCCTGACTGCGCAGATCTTCACGCAGACGCAGGGCGACCTCGCGCAACAACTGATCACCCATGTGGTGGCCGAAGGCATCGTTGACCGGCTTGAAGCCGTCCAGATCGATGAACATCAGCGCAAAACAACCACCCTGCTCTTGCACTCGCGACATCGCTTGATCAATGCGATCAGCCAGCAATACCCGATTCGGCAGGCCGGTCAGGGTGTCGTGCAGGGCCAGTTGGGTGAGTTCGCGGTTGGCCTCGGTCAGCGAATGGGCCAGGCTGGCGGTGCGGGCTTCCAGGCGCGCATCGAGAATCGAGGTCAGCAAGGCAATGCTCAACACCGCCAGGGTGGTGATCAGCACCAGATTGTCCAGGCCTTTGCCGTTGAGGCCTGTGACGGCCGCGCCGCAGAAACTGCCGTCGGCGAAGCGCGCCGCCGCCATGGCGGTGTAGTGCATGCCGACAATGGCGATGCCCATGATCACCGCCGCGCCGCCACGAATAAGGCCGACATACGGGGTGTGCTGGCGCAGGCGAAAGGCAATCCACAACGCAGCGCCCGAGGCGCCGACGGCGATGAGCAGCGATGTGCCGAACAGTGTCGGGTCGTAATCGATCCCCGGTTGCATGCGCATCGCGGCCATGCCGGTGTAATGCATGGCACTGATGCCGGCCCCCATGACCAACGCGCCGAACGCCAGTTGCCAGGCTGGCAAACGTGGCTGGCTGACCAGCCACAGGGCGAAGCCGCAGGACAGGATCCCGATCAGCAGCGACAGAAAAGTAATGCCGACGTCGTAACCGAGGTCGATGGGCAGTGTGAACGCGAGCATGCCGATGAAATGCATCGACCACACGCCAATCCCCATGGCCAACGCGCCGCCGGCTGTCCATAGGTGCACCGCCCGGCCTTTGGCGGTGGCGATGCGTTCGGTCAGGTCAAGCGCGGTATAGGAAGCGAGAATCGCCACACAGAGCGAGATGATAACCAGCGTGGGGGAATAGCTACCGATGAGCATGGGTCTTCTCGCGCGACGCCCCTCCGTACTGCTTCCATTCTCGGAGGGGTAAATCGGGCGATTGTACTGATTGCGCAAAAGAACGCACTGACAAAATTAGCAAAAAGCCATCAAGCCGATGAAACGCTTGTTTGACACCTCTGAGCGACCGGCTCGGCAGCTGCTACAGGGTCCCTTTTTCGCTGACTTGCAACGCGCCATCCCAGCCACCGCCCAGCGCCGCGATCAGCTGCACGCTGGCAATCAGGCGGCTCTGCAACAAGTTCAGCACGTTGCGTTCATTGTTGAGCGCCGTGGCTTGTACCACGACCACATCGAGGTAAGCGATCAACCCGGCCTTGTACTGGTTCTGGATCAGGCGCAAGGACTCGCGCGCAGCGTCCAGCGCTTCCTGGCGCACGCCGGCTTCGTTTTCCAGGACCTTGAGCTGGACCATGTAGTTTTCCACCTCACGGAAGCCATCGAGCACGGTCTGGCGGTATTTGGCCACGGTTTCGTCGTAGGCGGCTTCGCTGCGGTCGACTTCCGCCGAACGCTGGCCGCCGTCGAACAAGGTCATGGCCAGTTGCGGCCCGACCGACCAGAAACGGTTGGGCAAGCTGATCCAGTTGGCGTAGGTGCTGCTGCTATAGCCACCGTTCAGGCTCAACGTCAGGTCCGGGTAGTAGGCAGCCTTGGCCACGCCGATGTTGGCGTTGGCGGCGATTACCGAACGCTCGGCAGAGGCAATGTCCGGGCGGCGCTCCAGCAACTGCGAAGGCAAGCCCAGCGGCACCTCGGGCAATACCGGGATGTCCTTGGTTTCCGCCAGGCTGAACTCGGCTGGCGCCAACCCGATGAGCACGGCAATGGCGTTTTCGAACTGGGCACGCTGCCAGATCAGATCGACCAGGTCCGCCTCGGTGCTCTTGAGTTGGGTCTGTGCCTGAGCCACCGCGTCCTTGCCGGAGACACCGGCGCGGTATTGGTTTTGGGTCATTGTCAGCGAACGCCGGTAGGCCTCGACCGTCGCTTCCAGCAAGCGCTTCTGCTCATCGATCACGCGCAATTGCAGGTAGTTCTGCACCAGCTCCGACTGCTGGCTCAGGCGCATAGCCGCCAGATCGGCAAAGCTTGCCTCGGCGTTCGCGGTGTCGGCTTGCAACCCACGGCGCAGCTTGCCCCAGATATCGGCTTCCCAGCTGACCCCGGCCTGGGCGGTATAGGTGTCGCGAATCCCGCTGGAAGAACTGGTCAGGCTCGAACTGCTACTACCGGTGCCCTGGCTGGAGCGGTTCTTCCCGACCGTCAGGTCCACCGTCGGAAAAAACGCCCCCCGGGCACTTTTTACCAAGGCCTGCGCCTGACGGTATTGGGCTTCGGACTGGGCGACCGTCTGGTTGGAACTGTTGAGTTTTTCGATCAGGCCATTGAGCTGTTGATCGCCATACAACTCCCACCAGGCACCGCGCGCCAGTGAATCGCTCGGCCTGGCCTGACGCCAACCGGCCGCTTCCTTGTATTGCACCGGCTCGGCGGTTGGCGGGCGCTGGTAATCCGGGCCGATGGCGCAGGCGCTGAGCAGTGCGACACACAGCGACAGGCTCAACAACCGCGAGCCTCGGGCCGTGATCAGCGGTGCAGTCAGGTTGATAAGCGAACGGTCAGTCATAGCGGAGTTTCCAGAGCAGCATCGGTACGCACCCCACGCCAGTGGTTGAAGCGATGGCGCAGTTTGTCGAGATAGAGGTAAACCACCGGGGTGGTGTAAAGGGTCAGCACCTGGCTGAAGATCAGCCCGCCGATGATGGTCAGGCCCAGTGGCTGACGCATTTCCGCACCTTCGGCACGGCTCAGCAGCAACGGCAAGGCACCGAGAATCGCCGCCAGCGTGGTCATCAGAATCGGCCGCAGACGTTGCAGGCAGGCGCTGCGAATCGACTCCAGCGGCGCCAGGCCTTGATGGCGTTCAAGCTGCAAGGCCAGGTCGATCATCAGAATCGCGTTTTTCTTCACCACGCCGATCAGCAGGAACAAGCCGAGCAACGAGATCAGGCTGAACTCACCGCCCAGTGCATAGATCGACAGCAGCGCACCGACCCCGGCCGACGGCAAGGTCGAGAGAATGGTCAGCGGATGGATGTAGCTTTCATACAGCACACCCAGCACCAGATACACCGCCACCAGCGCGCCGAGAATCATCCACGGCTGGCTCTTCTGCGTCGCGGCAAAGGCGTCGGCAGTGCCGGCCATTTTCGCGATGACGTCTTCCGGCAAGCCGACCTTGGCAATCGCCCGCTCGATGGCCGCGCTGCCCTGCTCCACCGTCACGCCTTCAGCCATGTCGAACGAAATGCTTTCCGAGGCGAACTGGCCTTCGTGGCTGACGCGATCGTCTTCCAGGCTGTTTTCGTAATGGGCGATGGTCGACAGCGGGATCCGCGCGCCGTCAGCCGTGATCACCTGAACCTGTTTCAGGGTGATCGGGTCCTGGGCGTATTTCGGATTGACCTCCATCACCACCTGATACTGGTTGAGGCTGTCGTAAATCGTCGAAATCTGCCGCTGGCTGTAGGCGTTGTTCAGCACCGAGGTGACCATGTCCATGTCGACCCCCAGGCGTTTGGCCTGATCGCGATCGACAATCAGCGTCACTTGCTGCGCACCACGGCCTTCACGGGCGTCAATGGCCGTCAGTTCCGGCAAGGCTTTCAACGCCGTGACGACTTTTGGATACCACTCGCGCAACGCCCCCAGATCACCGCTTTGCAGGATGTAGGAATACTGCGCAGTGGTTTGTTCACGACCACCACCAAATTGCAGGTCCTGATCCGCCATCAGCATCAGCTGCGCGCCAGCGACCTTGGGCATTTCCTTGCGCAGGCGCTCGATGACTTTCTGCGCGGAAATGTTGCGTTCCTTGATCGGCTTCAGACGTACCAGCATGAAGGCGTTGTTGGTGCCGTTAGTGCCGCCGATGAAGCCGGCGACGCTTTGCACCGCGTCGTCCTTGAGCACGGCACGGCGGAAGGTTTCCATTTTCGGCTGCATCACGCTGAAAGACAGGCCATCGTCGCCGCGCACGAAACCGATCAGCTGACCGGTGTCCTGCTGAGGTAAAAATGTTTTAGGAACAACTACATACAGCGCAATGTTAACGCCAATAGTCAGAAACAAACTAAGCAGAGTCAGCCGGCGATGGCGCAGTACCCAGTCGAGGCTGGTTGCGTATTTGCCGACCATCCACTCGTTGGCCCGCTGACTCCAGCGTTGCAAGCGGTTTTCCTGGCCCGGCGTGTGCGGCTTGAGCCACCGCGCGCAGAGCATCGGCGTCAGCGTCAGCGAAACCACCAGCGACACCACGATGGACGCCGCCAGGGTGATGGAAAACTCGCGGAACAGGCTTTCGATGATCCCGCCCATGAACAGGATCGACAGGAACACCGCCACCAGCGAGACGTTCATCGAGAGCAAGGTGAAACCGACTTCCTGCGCCCCCAGGTAGGCGGCCTTCATTGGCGGCACCCCTTTGTCGATGTGCCGGGAAATGTTCTCCAGCACCACGATGGCATCGTCCACCACCAACCCGGTGGCCAGAATCAGCGCCATCAGCGACAGGTTGTTCAGCGAGAACCCATAGAGGTACATCACCGCGAACGTGCCCACCAACGACACCGGCACCGCCAACGTCGGAATCAACGAAGCGCGGAAGTTACCGAGGAACAGGAACACCACCAGAATCACCAGCGCCACGGCAATCAGCAGGGTCATTTCCGCTTCGTGCAAGGTCGCCTTGATCACCGGCGAGCGGTCCATGGCCAGATTCAGTTTGACGCTGGCCGGCAGAACGGCCTGCAACGCCGGCAGCTGGGCCTTGATCTCGTTGACCGTCTCGATGATGTTGGCGCCGGCCTGCCGGTTGATCACCAGCAACACCGCCGCGTCATCGTTGAAGAAGCCGCTGTTGTAGCGGTCCTCGACGCCGTCGCTGACCTTGGCCACATCCTTCAGGCGCAGAGCCGCGCCGCCGTTGTAGTGGATGATCAGCGACTCGTAATCCTTGGCTTTCTCCAACTGATCGTTGGCCTGGACTTGCCACAAACGCTGGCCGTCTTCGACCGAACCCTTGGGCCGGCGCACGTTGGCGTTGGCGATGGTGTTGCGCACATCGTCCAGGGCCACACCGTACTGGTTCAGCGCCTGGGGTTCGAGTTCGATACGCACCGCCGGCAGTGAACTGCCGCCGATCTGCACTTCCCCGACGCCCTGCACCTGGGACAGGCTCTGGGACAGGATCGTCGAGGCCAAATCGTAGAGCTGACCCTTTTCCAGCACATCGGAGGTCAGCGACAGCACCATGATCGGTGCCTGGGACGGGTTGACCTTTTTATAGGTCGGCATGCTGCGCATTCCGCTAGGCAGCAGGTTGCGCGAGGCGTTGATCGCCGCTTGCACTTCCCGCGCCGCACCGTTGATGTCGCGGTCGAGGTCAAATTGCAGGATGACCCGGGTCGAGCCTTGGCTGGAACGGCTGCTCATGGTGTTGACCCCGGCGATGGCGCCGAAGGAGCGTTCCAGCGGCGTGGCCACCGTCGACGCCATCACCTCCGGACTCGCACCGGGAAGACTGGCCTGGACCACGATCACCGGGAAGTCCATTTGCGGCAGCGGCGACACTGGCAACAACCCGAAGCTCACCCCGCCCAGCAGTATGATCGCCAGGCTCAGCAGCATGGTCGCTACCGGGCGCTTGATGAAAGGTCCGGAGAGGTTCATGGCTGCTCAACCGCTTCCACGGATTGAGAACTGCGGCCCCAGCGCCGACCGAGACGATCGAAGTACAGGTAGATCACCGGCGTGGTGAACAACGTCAGCACCTGACTCACCAGCAAACCACCGACCATCACCAGACCCAACGGCTGCCGCAACTCAGCGCCGGAGCCGGTGGCCAGCATCAACGGCACCGCGCCGAACAAGGCCGCCAGGGTGGTCATCAGGATCGGCCGGAAGCGCAGCAGCGCAGCCTGATAGATCGCTGTTTCCGGGTCCAGGCCCTGATTGCGTTCAGCGTCGAGGGCGAAGTCGATCATCATGATCGCGTTCTTTTTCACGATACCGATCAGCAGGATGATGCCGATGATCGCGATCATCCCCAGGTCATTGCCGCTCAACAGCAGCGCCAACAAGGCGCCGACCGCCGCCGAGGGCAAGGTCGAGAGAATGGTGATCGGGTGGATGTAGCTCTCGTACAGCACGCCCAGCACGATGTACATGGTTACCACCGCCGCGAGGATCAGCAGCAAGGTGCTCGACAGCGAGGCCTGGAACGCTTCGGCCGCGCCCTGGAACTGGGTTTGCACGCCAATCGGCATGCCGATGTCTTTCTGCACCTGGTCGATGATGTCCACCGCATGCCCCAACGCCACGCCCGGCGCGAGGTTGAACGACATCATCACCGCCGGGAACTGGCCGATGTGGGTGATCGCCAGTTGCGCCTGACGCTCCTCCATGTGGGCCAGGCTGGACAGGCGAACCTGGCCGCCATCGGTGGTTTTCACGTGAATCTGATTCAGCGCGTCCGGGCCGATCTTCTCGCCGGACTGCGACTGCAGCACCACGCGGTACTGGCTGGCCTGGGTGTAGATGGTGGAAATCTGCCGCTGACCGAAGGCGTCGTACAGCGCATCGGTGATGTTCGACACCGAGACACCGACTCGCGATGCCGCATCGCGGTCGATCACCAGATAAACCTGCAAACCCTTGTCCTGCAAATCGCTGGCAACGTCAGTCAGTTCGGGCCGCTGGGCCAGGGCTTCGACCAGGCGGCCACTCCACAGGCTCAGCAACTCGGAATCCGGCGATGACATGCTGAATTGGTATTGCGTGCGGCTGACCCGATCTTCGATGGTCAAGTCCTGCACCGGCTGCATGAACAGGCGAATGCCGATCAGCTTGTCCACTTCCGGTTGCAGGCGGGCAATGATTTTGGTGGCGCTGAGGTCCCGCGCACTGTGAGGCTTGAGGTTGATCAGCATGCGACCGCTGTTGAGCGTCGAGTTGTCACCGTCCACACCAATGTAGGACGAAAGACTCTCTACGGCCGGATCGGCCAGGATCACTTTAGCCAATTCCTGCTGCCGTTCGCTCATCGCCGCGAAGGAAATCGACTGCGGCGCCTCGGAAATCCCCTGAATCACCCCGGTGTCCTGCACCGGGAAGAAGCCCTTGGGCACGACCATGTAAAGGAACACCGTCAGCGCCAAGGTGCCGATGGCCACCAGCAACGTCAGCGGTTGGTGCTTGAGAACCCACTTTAACTTACGTCCGTAAGCCGCGATCATCCAATCAATTGTTGCGCCGCTGGCCCGATAGAAACGGCCCTGCTCTTCTTCCTTGGGTTCGCGCTTGAGCAACCGCGCGCACATCATTGGCGTCAGGGTCAGCGACACCACCAGCGAGATAAGGATCGCCACGGCCAGCGTGATCGCAAATTCGCGGAACAACCGGCCCACCACGTCCGCCATGAACAGCAGCGGAATCAGCACCGCGATCAGCGACAGGGTCAGGGAAATCAGGGTAAAGCCGATTTGCTTGGCGCCCTTGAGCGCTGCATTCAAGGGACTGTCGCCCTCTTCGATAAATCGGGAAATATTCTCCAGCATGACGATCGCATCGTCCACCACAAAACCGGTGGCGATGGTCAGGGCCATCAGGGTCAGGTTATTGACCGAGAAACCTGCGAGGTACATCACGCCGAAGGTGCCGATCAGCGACAAAGGCACGGCGACCGACGGAATGATCGTGGCGCTGGCGCGACGCAGGAACAGGAACGTCACCATGACGACCAGCGCGATGGCGATCAGCAGCTCGTGTTGCACGTCTGTGACGGAAGCGCGGATGGTTTGTGTGCGGTCGGTCAGGACCGTGACTTCGAGGCCGGCCGGCAGGTTGTCGGTGATGCTCGGCAGCAAGGCCTTGATCCGGTCGACCACTTCGATGACGTTGGCGCCGGGCTGACGCTGGATATTCAGCAACACCGCCTGGTTTTCGTTGGCCCACGCTGCCAGACGCTCGTTCTCGGCACCGTCGACGATTTCTGCCACGTCCTTGAGCCGCAACGGCGCGCCGTTGGCATAGGCCAGGATCAGGTTGGCGTAATCCTTGGGCGAGGTCAGCTGGTCGTTGGCATCGAGCATCGACACCCGTGTCGGACCGTCGAAGTTACCCTTGGGCTGGTTGACGTTGGACGCGCCGATCAGCGTGCGCACGTCCGACAGGTTCAAGCCGTTGGCCGCCAAGGCTTCGGGGTTGACCTTGATCCGCACCGCCTGACGCTGGCCGCCGGCAATGCTGACCATGCCGACGCCGCTGATCTGGGCGATTTTCTGCGCCATGCGGGTGTCGACCAAGTCATTGAGCTTGGGCAGCAGCATGGTCTTGGAAGTAATGGCCAGGGTCAGGACCGGGGTGTCCGCCGGGTTGACCTTGTTGTACACCGGCGGTGCCGGCAGGTCCTTGGGCAGCAAATTGGTCGCGGCGTTGATTGCCGCCTGCACCTGCTGCTCGGCGACGTCCATGTTGATGTCGAGGCTGAAACGCAAGGTCAGCACCGAGGCGCCGCCCGAACTGGTCGAGGCCATTTGGGTCAGGCCCGGCATCTGCCCGAACTGACGTTCAAGGGGAGCCGTCACCGCGCTGGTCATGACATCCGGGCTGGCGCCGGGGTACAGCGTCATGACGCGAATGGTCGGATAATCGACCTGAGGCAACGCCGACACCGGCAGCAGACGATAGGCGATCACGCCGGCCAGGATAATCGCCAGCATGCTCAGTGTGGTGGCTACCGGGCGAAGGATGAACAGCCGCGAGATGTTCATGCGCCGCCCTTTTTCGCCTTGTCGACGGGTGCCGGCTCAGTCGCGTTGGCCGCCGATTTGCCTTGCAGGTGCCCGGTCGGGGTGGTCGGTACATCCTTGGTGTCGTTGACGACCTCGACATCGCTGCCGTCCTTCAGGCGATCGGTGCCCTCCAGGACGACGCGGTCACCGGCGGCGAGGCCTTCGGTGATGACGGTGTTGTCACCGTCACTGGCGCCGACTTTCAACTGACGGATCTTGACCTTCTTGTCGCCGTCCATCGCGTAGACGAACGTGCCGTTGGTGCCGAACTGGATCGCCGCCGAGGGCGCGAGCACCACGTCTTTAAGTGTGTCGGCCAGCAAGTGGACATTGACGAACTGGTTGGGGAACAGCGATTGATCGCGGTTCTCGTAGCGCGCCTTGAATTTCAGAGTGCCGGTAGTGACGTCGATCTGGTTATCCAGGCTCTGCAATACGCCGGTGGCCTGCAATTTGGTGTCGCCGCGGTCCCAGGCTTCGGCGGGCAGTTTGGCGCCGGTGCGGTAGCGGGCCAGCACCACGTCAAGGCTGTTTTCCGGCAAGGTGAAAGCTACGCTGATCGGTTGAGTCTGGGTGATGATCGCCAGCGCCGTGGTGTCGTTGGCCGCGACGAGGTTGCCGACGTCCAGCTGGCGCAGGCCGACGCGGCCGGTAATCGGGGCGCGGATCCTGGTGAATTCGAGATTGAGCTTGGCGTCGTTGACTGCCGCCTGATTGGTCTTGACCGTGCCCTGGTACTGGCCGACCAATGCTTCGGCGGTGTCCAGGGTTTGCTTGGCGATGCTGTCTTCGCGGTACAGGCCGCGGTAGCGCTCGACGTCGACCTGGGCGTTTTTCAGTTGTGCCTGATTCTGCAGCAACGTGCCTTCGGCCTGCAGCAAGGCGTTCTGGTACGGACGCGGGTCGATTTCAGCCAGCAGATCGCCCGCCTTGACCATTTGCCCTTCTTCGAACGAAATCTTGATCAATTCGCCGCCGACTCGGCTGCGCACATTGATCGTATTCAACGCGGTCACTGTACCGAGGGCCTTGTAGTACAACGGGAAGTCGCCCTTCACCGCTGGCGCCACACGTACCGGAACCGGACCGGACGCCCCACCGAAACCCGGGCGCATTCCCCCTGAACGGCCGGTGTGCCCGGCCACGGCTTTTTGCCCCGCGCCTTCTTTTGGCGTAGCGCTGCCGGGCCAGAATTTCCAGCACAGGCCAGCGATGACCAACAGGACAAGCAGGCCAAACAGCCAGCGGCGAGGACTACGGGAAGCGGAGGATTGCATTGAATGATCAACCATTGGGCGCGTGGGCTTTTTCTACTGGAGGCTGAACGATAAGCACTGGCGGGTATTAAGCAAAGCGCCTTTACCGGCAATTTACCTTCGGCTTACGTAACAGGATGTTTGGCTAAGACACTGAAGCACAAATGAAAACGGCCTGGACAGGGCCAGGCCGTTAACAATTTGTGAAGCCGCGCTTATTTCAATACAGCAAGTGCCGCTTCGTAGTTCGGTTCTTGACCGATTTCGCTGACCAGTTCGCTGTGCAGCACGTTGTCGTTCTCGTCCAGCACCACGACGGCACGGGCGGTCAGGCCTTTGAGTGGGCCGTCAGCGATGGCAACGCCGTAGTTCTCGATGAACTCGGTGCCGCGCAGGGTCGACAGGTTCTGTACGTTTTCCAGACCTTCGGCGCCGCAGAAACGGGCTTGGGCGAACGGCAGATCGGCGGAGATGCACAGCACCACGGTGTTGGCGACGTCGTTGGCCTGGGCGTTGAACTTGCGAACCGAGGTGGCGCAGGTCGGGGTGTCGACGCTTGGGAAGATGTTCAGCACTTTGCGCTTGCCGGCGAAGTTCGCCAGGGTCACGTCGGACAGATTGCCGGCAACCAGGGAAAAGGCTGGCGCCTTGGAACCGGCTTGTGGCAGTTGGCCGTTGACTTGAACCGGGTTGCCTTTAAGAGTGACTTGAGCCATGAACGGAGTCCTTCTGTCGTTGTTGTGGAGAATTTTGAAGAGGCGGAAGTTAACCACGAAATTGCCCGACGACCTATGGGCGGATACAAATTGTGATATGTCGTCGCACAAACTGGATACAACCCAAAACCCTGTAGGAGCGAGGCTTGCCCGCGAAGAACGATAACGCAGTCTGCCTGTGGCACCGCGGCGCCCCATTCGCGGGCAAGCCTCGCTCCTACAGGGTCAATCGATACAAAGCGTACCGCTGTTGCCCATCGCCACTCGGTGTTCGTGACGAAAGGCAGGCCTGTCCGCGATTTTTATTGAAGCCCTGTCGATTTGGCACTCCGCCGCACGACTATGAAGTGACTCATTCAAATCCAGTGGAGAGACCACCATGCGATTCATGATCATTATCAAGGCCAGCCAGGATTCCGAAGCCGGCGTGATGCCCAGCGAAGAACTGCTCACCGCGATGGGCAATTACAACGAAGAACTGGCCAAGGCCGGCATCCTCCTCGCGGGCGAAGGCCTGCACCCCAGCAGCAAAGGCGCCCGCGTGCGTTTCTCGGGCGACAAACGCACGGTGATCGACGGCCCCTTCGCCGAAACCAAGGAACTGATCGCCGGCTTCTGGTTGTGGCAGGTGAAATCAAAAGAAGAAGCGATCGACTGGGTCAAGCGCTGCCCCAACCCGATGCCGGGCACCGACGCCGAGATTGAAATTCGTCAGGTGTTTGAGATGGAGGATTTTGGGGAGGAGTTCACGCCGGAGTTGCGCGAGCAGGAAGAGCGGGCGTTTGGGAAAGGGAATAAACGCTGAATATTTCAGTAGCCAATCAGCACCACCGCGTCATCGTTCTTCGCGAGCAAGCCCGCTCCCACATTTGATCATGAGCGAACACAAAACCCGTGTACGCCAGCAACCACATGGGAGCAAGCCTGCTCACGAAGGCGGCACATCAGACAACCTCTCTATCGAATTAACAGCAACTATCACCCCCAACCCAATGATTTGTATCAACTTCTTAGTACGCGAATTTGTGCAAAATCCGAAAAAATCACCTCCCCTGACTGGCCAACCGACGGTTAGCTGCTAACTTGAATGGACGTGTCCTACGGCTTGATAGGAAAAAGCTTACGCAGTAACGGCCGAGAAGTGCCGAGTCGTCCAATGAGCCACCAAGGAACCGGGGAATCATGTCGATTAGATTGGGAACAGACGCCTCGCTGTTGGCGGCATCATTTGCGCCTGTCTTTTATGCCTTCGCGGACAACGCTGACACCGCCAACAAAAGTCACAACCCGCTGAACCTGGCGCCCGGCGCCAACCTTCATAACCTGGCCAAAGGCTGGTACCTGCGCTCGACCGGCACTTGGACCTTCGACCTGAAGAACGACACCCAATACATCCCACTCGGTTTGGGTGGCGGCAAAGTGTGGAAATCCGGTTCCAATATCCTCAACGCCTTCATCGAACCGCAATGGACCGTAGAGCGCAAAGGCGATGGCCTGCAGCAGCTCACGCTGTTCGCCGGGATCAACGTCACGTTCGGTCAATAAGGAATTCACTATGCACGTTGCCATCCGCGCAGCCGGTTTCAGCCTGATGACCATGTTCGTCAGCTGTGGCGTGGGCGCTCTGGATCTCGACACCCCGATAGGTAAAATCGCGATGGACGGCGAACTGCCGGCCCATGAGTCCATTGCCAAACTGTACGCCGAACTGGATTTCCAGCAGGCGACCCAGAGTTATCTGTGGGCGTTGCCGCTGGTTTCCTATGCGCAATGGCAGGAAGAATTCCGCGACAAACTGGGCGCCCACAGCGGTGACCTGATGGTGCTCAACAGTTACGAAGACAAACTCGGCGTGATCACCGCCAACGCCACCACGCCCTACATCCTCGGCTTCGTCGACCTCAATGAAACCGGCCCGATGGTGATCGAACTGCCACCCGGCCCGACGGCGGGCGGCGTCGGTGATTTCTGGCAGCGGGCGATCATCGACATGGGCCAGACCGGCCCGGACAAAGGCAAGGGCGGCAAGTACCTGGTGCTGCCACCGGGCGCCGAACCACCGGCCGATGCCGGCAAGTATTACCTGGCTAAATCGGAAACCATGAACGTACTGGTCGGTTTTCGTGTGCTCGATCCGGACCCGGCCAAGGGCAAGGCGCTGGTCGAGCAATTCAAGATGTACCCGTACGCCAAGCGCGCCGAACCCGGCAAGACCCAACTGCTTTCCCCCGGCGGCAAAGCCTGGTCGGGCACCCAGCCACGAGGCCTGGCGTACTGGGAACGGTTGCATCAGATCATTCAGAAAGAACCGGTCAACGAGCGTGACCGCTTTTACATGGCGATGCTTGCCAGTCTGGGTATCGAGAAGGACAAACCCTTCAACCCCAACGACAACCAACGCAAGGCACTGGAACAAGGCGCACAGGTCGGCGAGCTGATCGCCAAGGCCAACACCTTCGCCAAGCGTTTCTCTGATTCGCAGTACTGGCCGGACCGCCAGTGGGACACCGTGCTGAACATCGCCGAACCGTCGCAGCGCGTGGCCTATTACGACCAGTTATGGGAACGCAGCGCCTGGTTCTACGAAGCGGTGACCAACACCAAAGGCATGGTTTCCAAGACTCCGGGCCTGGGCCAGACCTACCTCGGCGCCTACACCGATGCCAAGGGCAACTGGCTCGACGGTGGCAAGAATTATCGCCTGCACGTCGGCGCCAATCCGCCGGCCAAGCAGTTCTGGTCGATGACCGTGTACGACATCGACAGCCGTTGCCTGATCGACAATCCGCAGCGCAAGGCTGACTTGTCTTCCCGTCAGGACCTGAAAAAGAACGCGGATGGTTCGGTGGACTTGTACTTCGGCCCGACCGCGCCGGCAGGTTTCGAAAACAACTGGGTACAAACCGTACCGGGCAAACACTGGTTCAGCTATTTCCGCCTGTACGCCCCGACCGAAGCCTACTTCGACAAAAGCTGGAAACTCGACGACATCACCGCTGTGGAATGACGCCCAAGGGTTCAATAAGGAATGTTATGAATAACCGCTTGTTGCTCACCGCACTTTCTCTCACCCTGAGCACCAGCGCCTGGGCCGACTTCACTGCCACGCCGGAAGAGGCCCGAGGCATCGCCAAGGAAGCCTATTTGTATGGCTTCCCGGTGGTGGAAATGTACAAGACCCTCTACACCCAGGCCGTGGACAAGAGCAGCCCGAACTTCAAGGCGCCGTTCAACCAGATCGGCAACACCGCCAAGGCGTTTACCGCCAAGGACACCGCGTTCGTCACGCCGAATGCCGACACGCCCTACTCCTTTGTCTGGATGGACCTGCGCGCCGAACCCTTGGTGCTGACCCTGCCGCCCATCGAAGAGCACCGTTACTATTCCGTGCAACTGATCGATGCCTACACGCAGAACTTCGCGTACCTGGGCACCCGCAGCACCGGCAACAAGGGCGGCAATTTCATGATCGCCGGGCCGGACTGGCAAGGTCAGCAACCGGTGAAAATCGACCGGTTGCTGCGCAGCGAAAGCAACATCGCCTATGCGCTGTACCGCACCCAGTTGTTCGATGACAAAGACCTGGGCAAGGTCAAGGACATCCAGAAGGGCTACAAGGTCGAGCCGCTGAGCCGCTATGTCGGGCACAAGGCCCCGGCTGCCGCACCGACGATCGACTGGCCAAAACCCTTGCCGGGCATGAGCGACACGCCCGACCTGTTCCGCTACCTGAACTTCATGCTGGCGTTCGCTCCGGCGCAGGACGTGGAAAAAGACCTGCTTGGGCGCTTCAAGACAATCGGCATCGAAGCCGGCAAACCTTTCAATCTGACCACGCTCACGGGCGATCAACGTAAGGCGCTGGAGGACGGCATCGCCGACGCCAAGGCCGCGTTCGAACAGTTCAAAAAAGATCATGTCGATACCCACCAAGTCAGCAGTGGCGACTTGTTCGGCACCCGCGATCACCTCAAGGGCAACTACCTGTACCGCTACGCCGGCGCCAACATGGGGATCTTCGGCAACTCCGCCGAAGAGGCGAATTACATCGGCTATTTCGTCGACAAGAATGGCCAGCCGGTCGATGCCTCGAAGCACGATTACACCCTGCATTTTGACAAGGGTGCCCTGCCCCCGGCCGACGCGTTCTGGTCCCTGACGATGTACAACGGCAGAAACAAATTGCTCGTGGCCAACCCGCTGAATCGCTACCTGATCAACTCGCGCATGCTGCCGGACCTCAAGCTCGACAGCGACGGCGGGCTGACCCTTTACCTGCAAAACAAGCCACCGGCCCAAGCGCTGCAAAGCAACTGGCTGCCAGCGCCGGACGGGCCGTTCTACGGCGTATTGCGCCTGTACCTGCCGAAACCGGAAGTCGCCAGTGGCCAATGGAAAATGCCGATACTGATTCCGAGTGCCCCCTAAGCCATGAACCTCTACCCCGTATCCCGCAGGAGCACCGTGATGGGCCCCGAAGACGATTAAAAAAGCCGCATTGTCGGCCCTCACCCTGAGCATGGCACCGCTGCTGAGCCAGGCAGACAACGCTCGCGACTGACAAAACCTGCCGACCGACCTGAACATGGTGTTCGGCTATTACAACCGTATCGATACCAACACTTCGATCGACACCGCGTTGCCCATCGATGGTTTATCACTCAACGCCGACCTGTACATCGCGCGTTTCGCCCGCTCGTTTGCGATTGACGGACGCAATAGCGCGATCCAGATCCTGCAACCCTACGCCGACATCACCGCGTCATTCGACAACGCGCAGTTTTTTGACGGCACCCAGCACAATGGCGGCATGGCCGACACCCAGTTCGTGCTGGTGCACAACCTGTTTGGCGGCCCGGCGCTGACCAAGGAAGCGTTCGCCAACTGGACCCCGGAGACTTTCCTTACCGGCGCCCTCTGGATCACCGCCCCAACCGGCGACTATGACAAGGACCGGGTAATCAACATCGGTTCCAACCGGTGGGCGACTGCTGCGCAACCCACAGCGTTATGACTTGATCACCCTGGAACCACCACCGCCCTCCGCCGCTGGCGTGGTGAATCTGTATTCCCGCGACTTCTACCAATTGGCCGCCAGTCGCCTGGAGAACAAAGGCCTGGTCGCTCAGTGGCTGCCGTTGCCGACCCAAAACATCGACGACTCGCGCGCACTGGTGCGCAGGCATCGGTTCAGCGGCGGCGTTGTTGGCAACCTGGGTGACCGATCGCGCAGGGCTGGAACGTTTCGCCGCTGACGCGCAACCGGTCACCGATGATCAGCCGCGTATCGAATATGCGCCGTGGGTGCGGGCCAAGGAGATCAGCCGCGTGTTGCCGGCCCTGCTGGACCTGCATATCGCGCCTCCATTGGTGAACGCCGAGGCGGGTTTCAACGAGCGGATGAATGCGCACCAGCAACGCCTGATGCAGTTCTATCGGGCGAGCCTGCATGCGTATGACGGCGACCGTGATGCCTGGGCCAGGGATATTCGCGAGGTGATGCGCGGGGATGGCGGGAATCCGTATTACCGGTGGTTTGTCGGGGAGTGATGTGGTGCCTGATAGACCGCCTTCGCGAGCAAGTCGAATCGTCGCACCGCTCGCTCCTACAGGTTTACGCGGTCCCCTGTAGGAGCGAGCGGTGCGACGATTCGACTTGCCCGCGAAGAGGCCATCAGCCCCGGTACATTAATTGGATTTGAGCTTCAAATACGACTGATGCAAATCCGCCGCCCAACCATCGATCACGCCTTTGACGTCATCGGCCTTCATCACCTGAGCGTCGTTTTCCAACGGTTTGCCGGTGCCCTTGCGCACGACCTGGGCCAGCACATGATTATTGCCGCCGTCGAGAAACACCGCTTCCGTCGACAGGTCGGTTTCCTGATCGCGAATACCGCTGGCCGTGCTGACCGCCGCTGCCACTAGGGCGATCGGGATCACTTCATAAGGCTTGAGCCCTTCGGTCTTGCTGCTGACCGCGGTGATCGCCGCACGCACCACGATCACACCGGGGCCAGGACCTGCGGCCAGTGGCAGGGATTTACCGATTTCACGCTTGAGCGCCTGATCGTAGTAACCGGTGATGCCATTGAGGGTGGCCTGAGGAATTTTCACCGTCGGTTGAGGCTTGGGATAGAGCTGGGTCGGTTCGACGTAGACGCTGGTGAATTTGCTGATATCGACCTTGGGATCGACCCAGCGCATCACCGTGGCACCCGAGGGCGACTTGGCTTCCTTGAGCTGGCTGTAGTCCTTGAGAAAACCGGAATACTGATCCGGCTCAACGACTTTGCTGGCACAGCCGACCAATCCGATCGAGGCCATGCACACAGTGCTCATCATTAACGCTAGCTTCATGCTGTAACTCCTGTAAGTAGATCGGTAACGGTATAAGCAAGGGTGGTACAGGTATAGCCAATGCAGCGCTTTTTGTTTTGGAAAATCACACTATTCAGCTAACGCTACACACAGAGCACGACCGTTATTTGACAGACGCCGGCCATCCGGCAAAGCTGCATCTCGCTTGAACGCGCGCCTGACGGCAAACGCACCTGGACTACGGAAGTCGCAATGCCGAAACATAACAATAAAGCTGTAAACCCCAACCCTGGTTCGCCACCGACCTTGATTAATCGTTACCTTTTTCCCGTCATCATTGGCGTTTTGCTGGTGGCCGTCGTGGGCATTGGCTGGTTTCTGCTCAGCAGCAATCCGGCCCCCGTGGCCTATGCACCGGTGAGCGCGCCCGTGGCTCAGCCAGCCAAACCGCAACCGGTTGCCGCGCAGCCTGCGAAGATGGTCGATGAGCAGCAATGCCAGGGCTGCCACAGCGAACAGGTCAAGGATTGGCAAGGTTCGCATCATCAATTGGCGATGCAGCAAGCCAGCGCCGAAACCATGCTCGGCGACTTCAACAACGTCACCTTCAAAGCGGAAAACGAGACCACACGATTCTCGCGCAAGGACGACGGGTTCTGGGTCAACACCCCCGGCATTGACGGCAAGAACGCAGATTTCAAAGTGGCCTACACCTTCGGCATCGCGCCGTTGCAGCAATACCTGATCGAGGTCGGCGAAGGTCGGCTGCAAGCCCTGGGCGTGGCCTGGGATACCGAGAAGCAGCGCTGGTTTCACCTCTATCCGGGCCAGGGCGTGAACTTCAAGGACCCGCTGCACTGGAGCAAGCCGAGCCAGAACGCCAACTTCATGTGCGTCGAGTGCCACACCACCGGTTTCAAACGCAATTTCGATGCGGCCAAAAACACCTTCGACAGTCAGTGGAACAGTCTCGGCGTCGGCTGTCAGGCCTGTCACGGCCCAGCGTCCAATCACCTGGAATGGACGGCGAAAAAGACTGACTTGATCCACGCCGGTTTTGTCGTCGACCTCAAGGACAAGAACGCCACCGTCGAAATCGAAACCTGCGCCCGCTGCCACTCCCGCCGCGCGCCACTGGGCGATGGTTTTACCGCTGGCAAACGCCTGATGGATGACTACCTGCCGAGCGCCCTGACCCGCGAGTTGTATGCACTGAACGGCAAGATCAAGGATGAAGTGTTCGAACACGGCTCCTTCGCCCAGAGCAAAATGTTCGACAAGGGCGTGCGCTGCAGCAACTGCCACAACCCGCACAGCACCGAGCTCAAGGCGCCGGGAAATGGCGTCTGCCTGCAATGCCACAACACCGCCGGCAAAACCGCCGTCGAAGGCGTCGATGGCAAGGGCCTGCAAGCGAAAAATTACGATTCCATCGAACACACCCGCCACGCCATGGGCCAGCCAGGCTCGCAGTGCGTGGATTGCCACATGCCCGGCAAGTTCTACATGGGCAATGACTTCCGTCATGACCACAGTTTCAGCATTCCCAACCCCGAACGGGCGACAAAACTCGGTACGCCGGACGCCTGCCTGACCTGTCACCAGGGCAAGGCCGGTGACAAGGTCACCGAGCAATTCAAACGGTGGAATACCGCCAATACCAATGCCGCACAGGCGCCGCGCTATGACGAAAGCCTGTGGCTGATTCGCAACGGTCAGCCCGGCGCCGCACAAGCCCTGTACGAGCAGCTGCAACGCAGCAACCTGCCGGCGATTCAACGGGCAACGCTGCTGGTGGAACTGGCGATGTACCCAAGCGAACAGGCGCTGAAACTGGCCACCAAGGACTTGAGCCACCCGGCACCGCAAGTGCGTGAAAGCGCCGTTCGGGCAATCAGCGCGTTCCTGCCACCCCCGGAGCGTGCGTCGTTGTTGACGCCGTTGCTGAGCGATCCGGTGAAGGCCGTGCGCATCGCCGCCGCCCGGGATTTGTTGAGCGTGGCGCGCACCGGCTTGGGCGCCGCACAGGACAACTGGAATGCGGCCATTGCCGAATACGAAGCCGTGCAGAAGAGCCTGGCCGAACGCGCCGAAGCCAATCTCAACTTGGCCATGCTTTACCAGGCCAGCGGTCGCAGCAGTGAAGTCGAAGCACTGCTGCGCACCGCCCTTAAGCGCGACCCGGATTTCTACCCGGCGCTGGTGACCCTGGTGCAATGGCTGGAAGCCAGCGGACGCGGCCAGGAAGCTCAAACGCTGCTGGCGCAGAGCCTCAAGGAACACCCGAACGCCGCGCTGCTGCAACATACCCAAGGCTTGTCGCTGGTGCGTGCGGGCAAATCGGACCAAGCCATGTCGGCCCTGCGCAAAGCCGCGCAACTGGAACCGCAGAACGCCCAATACGGCTACGTCCTGGCCGTGGCGCTGCACGACAGCGGCAAAATCGACCAAGCCTGCGAAGAGCTCGAACGGTTGTTGAAGATACAACCGGCCAATCGCAATGCGCGGCTGTCGCTGATCCAGTACTACCTGGACAACGGGCAGGAACCCAAAGCCCAGGTGCTGCTGCAAGGCTGGAAGAAAATGAACATGGGCGATCCGGCGTTGAAATAATCCTTAAGCGCCTCTATCCGTAGCAGCCGCCGAACGCAGCCTCGCGCTGCTCGACAGCTGCGACGGTTTTTTTTGATTGTTCAGTTGGACGCGTATTTGTTCTGCAGCGCCAGCAGGCGCTCGCTCTGCTGCGGGGTCAGGCCGCTGGCATCGAATAGCACGGCGCCGTCGGCACCAGTGAGTTTGATGATTTCCAGGCTGAACAGCGCCTCAGGCGGCGCATCCAGCTTGCCCCAATCGCTGAACATGTTCGGCGTGATCTCCCAGGTCGGCGACTCGCCCGGCTCGATGCCGCCGGGAATCGGCAACTCGACAGTGCCGACGAACCATGGCGTGGCGCGCCCCGGGCTGGCCACGGTGCCTTTGAAAGCAACACGAGCCACCGAATACACCGTGCCGTTCTTGACCTTGGCAACCACCACCGGTTGACCGTGAGGTGCCGCGACGTTTTTATTCTTCTCGGTGAAGTAGAACTCTGATTTGAGAATCTGGAACTTGGCCATCTCGACCTTGGCTTTTTCCGCAGCCTGCTGAATGTCTTGCAGTTGCTTGATCTCGGCCAGGGCTTGCTGTTTTTCCTTGAGCTCACGCTCGGCACGAAGGGCGGCAGCGATCACTGCAACCTCTTGCGCGGTTTTGCCATTGAGCGTTGTGCGCACGTTCGATTTCGCTTGCTCGGCTGAAATCTGGCCACTCAACGCCTGGCCTATATTGCTGAAGGTGATGAGTTTCAAGTCTTCCAGTAGCTGGGCTTTCTTGTCCTGAGGCATGTCCGCCGTGACTTTTTCCAGTGAGGTAGTCAGGCTCTCATCGGTCGTGCCGTCCAACTTTGGAGCACCACACCCCGCCAACATCAAGGCCACCAAGCCAACAGCAAAAATCCTGCGCATAACCCACTCCTTTTTGAGAATGCGCGGACTTTATCAAAATGCCATCACTGCCCCAAGCGGAAATTCCTTGCCTTGCATGCCCGCCGCCCGTGCAAGTGATTGAGATGAATTCATTCTAATTTTTGCATGATATCACCGAGCCACTAGTGATAAAGTCGCCGCCGCGTAAATAACCCCTGAATAACATTTCGAGGCTACATGAAGCACGCCTCGGCCAATGACGGCAAAGCCCTGTCTCAAGGAAAAACAATGGAAGCTCTCCGCAAGCTGTTTACCGTTACCGCCCTGACCACCACACTCCTGACTTCGGGCTGCGCGAGCATCGTCGGGAACAGCAAGTACCCGGTAAACGTATCGAGCACCCCAAGCGGTGCCAACTTCACTATCACGAACAAGGCCGGTGTGGTCGTGCATAACGGCTCCACACCCAATACCGTGACGTTGCCTTCCGGTCGTGGCTACTTCAAGGGCGAGGCCTACACCATTACCTTCAAGAAAGAGGGGTATGGCGATGCAAGCACCACACTGGAAACCAGCATGAGTGGCTGGTACTGGGGCAACATTCTGATCGGTGGCCTGATTGGCTTGCTGGTTGTCGATCCGTTGACTGGCGCGATGTACAAACTGCCCGAGGGTGCCGCGGGCAACCTTGGCAATCCATTGCCCGGTGAAGCACCAAAAGAGCTGACGCTGCTGGAAATCGATCAGCTGTCACCAGACGCAAAAGCAGCCCTGGTTCGCATCAACTGACCAGCGCCTGGCGCATCCTGCCGTAACAGATGCGCCCTCTTCGCCGATGGTTTACCCCCGTCGGCGAAACAATGGCCTCGACTCAATCACCGAACGTCCGTACAACACACTCATCCCCGCCAATCCTTTAAGCGCGTCCTCCGCAGATTTGTCTTCGCGCACCGCGAAGCTATCAAAACCGCACTGACGCATATGGCTGAGCTGATCACGCAACACATCGCCCACCGCACGCAACTCGCCGGTCCAGCCCAATCGCGTGCGCAGCAAGTACGCCTGGCTGTAGGCACGGCCGTCACGGAAACTCGGAAAATCCAGGGCAATCAGCGGCAAGTGTGCAAACCACGGTTTGAGGCTTTCCACCTCGTCGTCCGGCCCCAGCCACACGCCCTTTTGCGGCGGGCCTTCAAGCCAACGGGCCAACGGCAGAATCACTGCACCGGCCGGCCATTCCTCGTTGACCTCCCGCACCAGCGTCCATGGATCGTCGGCGTCAATCCGTGCCACGCCTTCCTCCAATCGCAGCAGATTGTTCATGCCGACACCTCCAGCAGTTTCGGATAAACCTCCTCTTTGAACGGCTCCAGCCCGATGCGCTGCAAGGTGTCGACGAACAACTCCTCGCTCTCGCGGTAACGCACGAACGTGGCGATGATCCGCTCGATCACGTCGGGCACTTCAGCCGCGCTGAACGAGGGGCCGATGACTTTGCCCAGTGCACTGTTCTTGCCCTGGGAGCCGCCGAGGGTGATCTGGTACCACTCACTGCCGTTCTTATCGACCCCCAGAATGCCGATATTGCCGATGTGGTGGTGGCCGCAAGCGTTCATGCAACCGGAGATGTTGAGGCTGATGTCGCCCAGGTCATGCAGGTAATCAAGGTCTTCGAAACGCCCCTGGATCCCTTGGGCGATCGGGATCGACTTGGCATTGGCCAGCGCACAGAAGTCACCGCCGGGGCAGGCGATGATGTCGGTCAGCAAACCGACATTGGCGCAGCCCAGGCCTTGCTCGCAAGCCAGGCTCCAGAGCGCGAACGAATCCGCCTTTGGCACATCCGGCAAGACAATGTTCTGCTCATGAGCGATACGGATCTCACCGAAACCGAATTGCTCGGACCAGGCGGCCACGGCGTCCATTTGTTCGCCAGTGACATCACCCGGCGGCGAAGCGATGCCCGGTTTGGTCGACAGCACCACGCTGACGTAACCCGGCACTTTGTGCGGCTGGACATTGCGCGTGACCCAACGGGCGAAGACCGGGTTTTCAGCCAGGCGTGTGCCGAACTCCAGGTCGGTGTCGGACAGCGCGCGGTAATCAGGCGCGACGAAGGCACTGGCGACGCGCTCATATTCGATGTCGGTCAACTGTGCCGGACCGTCCTTGAGGTACTGCCACTCCTCCTCCACTTCTTTGGCGAAGGCCTCGATGCCCAGCGCCTTGACCAGAATCTTGATGCGCGCCTTGTACTTGTTGTCCCGCCGGCCATGACGGTTGTAGACCCGCAGCACCGCCTCGACGTAGGACAGCAGGTGCTGCCACGGCAAGCCTTCGCGGATCTGCAGACCGAGGATCGGCGTACGCCCCAGCCCTCCACCGACGATCACCCGCAGGAGCATTTGCCCGTCCGCGCCCGGATAAAGGTAGAGGCCGATGTCGTGCATCATGATCGCGGCGCGGTCCTGCTCCGCCGAGCAGATGGCGATCTTGAACTTGCGTGGCAGGAACAGGAATTCCGGGTTGATGGTCGACCATTGCCGAAGGATTTCCGCCAGCGGTCGCGGGTCGATCATCTCGTCCGCCGCAACCCCGGCGAAGGCTTCGGTGGTGATGTTGCGCACGCAGTTGCCAGAGGTCTGGATCGCGTGCATTTCGACCTGGGCCAGGCGTTCGAGGATGTCCGGCACCTGGGCCAGTTCGATCCAGTTGAACTGCATGTTCTGCCGGGTGGTGAAGTGGCCGTAGCCGCGATCGTAATCACGGGCGATGCTCGCCAGCGTGCGCATCTGGTTGGCGCTCAGGGTTCCGTAAGGAATCGCCACGCGCAGCATGTAGGCGTGCTTTTGCATGTACAGGCCGTTCTGCAAGCGCAACGGCAGGAACTCTTCCTCGCTCAACTCACCCGCCATGAAGCGTTCGACCTGATCGCGAAACTGCGCAACCCGCTCGAACACCAGCGCCCGGTCATAGTCATCGTACTGATACATGTGGCTACCTCATCAGGATTGATCGGGCTCTGCGGCTAATGCCAGTCAGTCAAGACGCAAAAACCTGTGGGAGCGGGCTTGCCCGCGATAGCGGTAGGTAAGTCGACATCTTTATCGAATTTGACTCAGCCATCGCGGGCGAGCCCGCTCCCACAAGGGTTGCGGCGTTCAACTCTTCAACTGTTCGGCACCAGACTTGCGGCTCGTTTTTGAGGTGATGACTATGCACCTGCGGCGCAGGACGTTACAGATTCACCTGATTGCAAAAAAACCATATCAGCCAGCGGCAAATGGCCGCAGGCATGGGCAACATCTGATCCGCATAAATGAAGTTTTCCTGAGTCTGTTTTGTTTCCGGCAGGGTTTCTACAGTGCATCACAGGCCAGGCCGGGTGGTCTGGCAAGCCTTTGCAACCGTGGAAGCATTGACCATGAGCACAGCAACAATCGGACAGGCCTATAACTACAAGGTCGTCCGCCAATTCGTCGTGGCGACCATCGTCTGGGGCGTCGTGGGGATGGCGATGGGGGTGTGGATCGCCTCGCAACTGGTGTGGCCCGAGATGAACCTAGACCTGCCGTGGACCACCTTCGGCCGCTTGCGACCGCTGCACACCAGCCTGGTGATTTTCGGTTTCGCCGGCAGTGCGCAATTCGCTGCCAGTTATTACGCGGTACAACGTACCTGCCAGGTGCGGCTGTTTTCCGACAAGCTCGCCGCGTTCACCTTTTGGGGCTGGCAGTCGGTCATCGTGGTGATGCTGGTCACCTTGCCGCTGGGCTACACCACCACCAAGGAATACGCCGAGATCGAGTTCTCCGGCGCGGTGTGGATGACTGTCGTGTGGGTCGCTTACGCCATCGTATTCTTCACCACCGTGGTGCAGCGCAAGACCAAGCATATCTACGTCGGCAACTGGTTCTTTGGCGCGTTCATCGTGGTGATTGCGATGCTGCACGTGGTCAACCACCTGGCGATTCCGGTGGACTGGTTCAAGTCCTATCCGGTGTATTCCGGGGCCACCGACGCCATGGTCCAGTGGTGGTACGGGCACAACGCCGTGGGGTTTTTCCTGACCACCGGTTTCCTCGGGATGATGTATTACTTCGTGCCAAAACAGGTCGGACGGCCGGTGTATTCCTATCGGTTGTCGATCGTGCACTTCTGGGCGCTGATCACCCTGTACATCTGGGCCGGCCCGCACCATTTGCACTACACGGCTTTGCCGGACTGGGCACAGTCGCTCGGCATGGCGATGTCGTTGATCCTGCTGGCGCCGAGTTGGGGCGGGATGATCAACGGCATGATGACGCTGTCCGGCGCCTGGCATAAATTGCGCACCGACCCGATCCTGCGCTTCCTGGTGTTGTCCCTGGCCTTCTACGGCATGTCGACCTTCGAAGGGCCGATGATGGCGATCAAAACCGTGAACGCCCTCTCCCACTACACCGACTGGACCATCGGCCACGTGCATGCCGGCGCACTCGGTTGGGTGGCGATGATTACCTTCGGTTCGCTGTACCACATGATCCCGAAAGTCTTTGGCCGAGAGCAGATGCACAGCACACCGCTGATCAACCTGCACTTTTGGCTCGCGACCATCGGCACGGTGTTGTACATCGCCTCGATGTGGGTCAATGGCATCACCCAAGGCTTGATGTGGCGTGCGATCAACGACGACGGCACGCTCACCTATTCCTTCGTCGAAGCCTTGCAGGCCAGCCATCCGGGCTTCGTGGTGCGCTTTGTCGGCGGGGTGTTTTTCCTCAGCGGGATGCTGCTGATGGCCTACAACGTTTGGCGCACGGTGCGGGTAGCCGACGTGTCGATGGCCGAGCGTGAAGCGCAGATTGCCTGAGGCAAGGAGCTTGAGATGATTGAAGTCGTGCTGAATGTGTTGGGCGTGGTCGGGCTTTGGCTGGCGGTCGAATACTGCTTGAAGCACGAGACGGCAGACAGCCTGGAGGATGCGAGTTTGATTCCGTTTGCCGATGACCCGGAGGTAGCGCGGCGGGTGGAATTGGCGACGGGGAAGACGGTGAAGGCGGTGGCGCCTGAATCGCTGAAGCCGGGTTGGGGCAACCTCGAAATTTGAGACAACGCCGATCATTGTGGGAGCGAGCCTGCTCGCGAAAGCGGTGTGTCAGGCAACATCAGGGTTGACTGTGCCGCTTTCGCGAGCAAGCTCGCTCCTACAGGGGTCTGTGTTAGCTGCGTTCTCGGGGGATCAGGCTCTGCAGCTGCTGCGCCAGGAAGTTCGCGTCAAACGCGAAGGTGTCCGGGTCTTTCAGGCCATTGGTCTTGCGCCACTGCCAGTTGCTGGACGGCGGCAGGCACACCAGCGAAATGCTGCCATAACGCGCGGCGGTCAGGCCCATCACGGCCAGTGAGATCTGCCCGCCCGCGCCCATCACATCCGGCACGAACTCCACCGGTTTGCCGGCGATCACAATGGACAGCTTCTCGGTCTTGAAGGTCGACGTCTCGACCGGCACGCTCGGCCCCGAGGCGACATACGCTTCGCGGCTCACTTCCAGCAGGTTCGGCGCCTGGACCGGTTCCAGCCATTGCTGGATCTGATCGAACAGCTCACCAATGCGCGTCGCCCACACGGCCGATTGCGACTCAAACAGTTGTTTCTTGTGCGCTTCGCTTTCTGCGTAGTGGCGAAGCATCTCACCCAGTTGCTGTACGTCGTCCATTGCAGTGTTCCTTTGGTTGAAGCGGTGCTGCGGACTTTGAGCATGGCAGATGCGCGCAACGGGCGTACGACTAAAAGTGTGAGCGGTAGTGGCTGGGGGTCATGGCCAGGTATTTGCGGAAGGCGCTGCCCATGTGCGACTGATGGGCGAAACCGCTGTCGAGGGCGATGCTGGCCAGTGACAGGTCAGTGGTTTCGATCATCCGACGGGCCGCTTGAAGCCGTACTTCCACAATGTAAGCGTGGGGCGTCAGGCCGATCGCCCGGGTGAAGTCGCGCAGAAAGCGCAGTTCGTTTTGCCCGTAGGTGGCGGCCAGTTGTTCCAGCGTCAGTGGCTGATGGAACTGCTCGGCGATCTGATCCAGTACACGGGTGAAGGCCTTGGGCATGGCGCGGTGGGTGGTTTCGCTGTGCCGTTGAGCAAGCCTGATGAAACCCAATGCACATTGCTCCAGTGCCAGGGTGTCGGGTTGAGGTGCAAGCAATAGCCGCCTCACTTCCCTGGCCAGACTCAGCGCCTGTCGATTGCCTGCGGACTGCACACGGTGGCCAACGACGGGCAAATACTCGTTTGCCAATTGATCGCCCAGGCGCATCAGCAGGTATTCGCCACCGCTGGCCGACTCGGAAAACACTTCCACGCCAACCGGGGTGTAGGCCAGCACGCCAGGCAGTGTGTCGAAATCGACCCGCTGATCCGAATCGATCGCATGCACGCCTTGCTGACGCTCCAGCGTCACGCCCAGGGTTTGCCACTGCGCGGGATCCCGCGCGCTATACGCCGCGCGAGGCAACAGTTGCAGGCAGAGTCTGCCGCCCAGCAAGTCCTGGCTCAGCACTGAAGGCATGTGAAATTTCCTGATAGATCGAAACCCGGATTCACGGGAGACTCTCAAGCAAAGGGTTGCCAACAACAGGAGCACAGCATGCGCACCATCGGCCTTATCGGCGGCATGAGCTGGGAGTCCAGCGCCGAGTATTACCGCCTCATCAACCAACAGGTGCGCGACCGGCTCGGGCCGTTGCGTTCGGCCAAATTGCTAATGTACAGCGTCGACTTCGGGCCTGTCGAACAGGCGCAACATGCCGGGCGCTGGGACGATGCGGCGCTGATCCTGGTGGATGCGGCGCGACGGCTGGAGGCTGGTGGCGCCGATTGCGTGGTGCTGTGCACCAACACCATGCACAAAGTGGCCGCACAGATTCAGGCGGCGATCAGCATTCCGTTCCTGCACATTGCCGACCCGGCCGGTCAGGCAGCGGTCGAGGCCGGTGCGTTGAAGGTCGGTTTGCTGGGCACGGCGTTCACCATGGAGCAGGACTTCCTGAAGGAGCGCCTCGCCGCGCAAGGCTTGACCGTGCTGGTGCCGGAGGCCGATGAACGTCAGGCCGTGCACCGGATCATTTATGACGAATTGTGCGTCGGGGTGATCAGCGAAACGTCGCGCCAGGTCTATCAGCGGGTCATCGAATCGCTGACCCGGCGCGGCGCCCAGGCCATCATCCTCGGCTGCACCGAAATCGGCCTGCTGATCAAACCCGAACACAGCGCCCTGCCCCTGCTCGACACCACCGAACTGCATGCGCAGGCGGCGGTGGCGTTTGCACTGGAAGACTGACCTAAGAGGATTTGGGCATGGAACGCAGGCGCGCCATGCTCAAGGTATCGACGAATACACCGTCACGCACCGCGTAGTCGCGAAACACGCCTTCGTTTTCGAAGCCGAACTTGCGGTACAAGGCGATGGCGGCTTCGTTGTCGGTGTAGACCGAAAGCTCGACCCGGCGCAGGTTCATCCAGTTGTCGGCGATGTCCAGCGCCGCCGCGAGCAGTTTCGAACCGACGCCCTTGCCCTGCCAGGCCTGCGCGACGCCCATGCCAAAGCTGCCGGCATGACTGCGACGGATGCGCGGAAACTGTTCCAGGGTAATGCTGCCGATCACCGCCCCTTGATGCAGTGCCACCAGTTGCACCACCCGTTCATTGTCCGACACCAGGCGTTTGCGCCAGGTCTCGGTGGACGGAAACGGAATTTGTAGGGTTTGGCGAGCGATTGAGGGTTCGTGGTAAAGCGCAGCGATGCCCTCGATGTGGGATTCGTTGAGGCGTTCGAGGGTAATGACAGACTCGGTGGCGGTCATGGGTGATTCATCCTTGAGGCAGACATGGCCGTTCACTCTACAACGCCCTCTTCCTGAATGGCGAGAACCGATGCGGGCGCGGTGTCAGATGCGTAGATGTCGACTGACACGCCTTCTTCGCGAGCAAGCCCGCTCCCACATTTTTGAACCGGGATCAGCCTTCGAACCATTCCCTGCGTTCGTTGAAGGTGTTGTGGATCAGCTCGACAATCATCTGCACCCCATCCTCATCCTGAGAATCGGTATTGACCGCCATCCACACCTGACGCTGCATCGGCTGGCTAAACAGCCCCGGCAAGGCAATCAGCCCCCGGTCGAACTGGCTCATGTAATGCGGCAGCAGGCCAATGCACGCGCTGCACCGGATCATCTCGAGCATCAATTCGTACGAATGCAACTGCACCACCCCGGCCAGACGCTGATCCACCACACTGTTCCACGGCAAGAAATCCTCGACCTGATGGTCATGCTGCCATTGCACCAGCATGAAATCGGCCAGGTCATCCACGCAGTCCGGGCGCGACGCCACCCGCGAATATCGCTTGGCGATGTGCGGCGAGTAATCCAGCCGCGCCAGACGCTGCGGCTCACTGACGGTAAAACTCGGGCCTGGCAACGGCGAGTCTGTACCGGCCAGCCACACCACCACATCGGCACTGACCGCTTGCAAGGAAAGCTCACTGTCCAGGGTGATGATGTCCAGGCGCACGCTGGCGTTGCGACGCAGCAAGGCCACCAGATCGCGACCGAGAATGTCATGCAGGATGGTTTCGGCGACCGCCAGACGAATCAGCGGCTGTTCGATCACCGGCAACTTGCGCTCATGCACCAACGCAATCAACTGCGCCTGCAACTGCTGCCCGTCGCGGCTCAACGTCAGTTCACTGCCCTGGAATCGGAACAGCGTGCGCTGCAGCTGATCTTCGAGCAGCGCCAGGTGCTTGCGCAGCAGGCTTGGCTTGATATTGAGGCTGCGTGCGGCCTGCATGAAACATCCACAACGGGCGCTGACCATAAAACATTGCGCCACCTCAGCATCGATCCCGGTCGCCAGCTCCAGCCAGGATGACGACTTTATTTCGAAGGACCGGTAACCGGTAACACCCTGACGCCATGTGGGTTCTATCAAAGACATCGATGACTCCCTGTCGATCTTTGTTGTTGGTTTGCTTGCGGTGCTACAGAAGCTCACGGCCCCTCTGTAGGAGCGAGCTTGCTCGCGATGGTGGTGAATCAGTCACTGTAAATCCTGGATATAAAACCATCATCGCGAGCAAACACGCTCCTACAGTGAGTTAAAGCGTCTCCTCCAACACCTTGTTCAACACCGCGCCGTCGATACTCAACGTCGCGGTATTGAGCATGCCGTCCAGATAAGCCTTGGCGATCTGCTCCTGACGCTGGGCGCGCAACGCCTGGGTCAAGCGCTCGCGCAGTTCGTCCAGGGTTGCCAGCCGTGCCGGTTGCGACTCGGTGAGTTTGATCACATGAAACCCCGCCGTGCTTTGCACCGGCTCCGACACGCCACCCACTTTGAGTCGCGCCACCACGCCGCGTACTTCGGGTACCAGTTGCTGTAGCGGTTGCATCCCGGTATCGCCGCCGCGTTCAGCGCTGGCGCGATCTTGCGAGTACTGACTTGCCAGCGCGGCAAACTCCGCTGGCGTCGCCTGGGCTTTCTTGCTCAGTTCAGCCGCTTGCTTGCGCACGGTTTCGAGCGTTTGCGGATCGGCAGCGCCGAGGAAAATCTGGCTGACGCGGTACATCGGCGGCGTCATCCAGCCAGACTTGCCCGCTTCATAAGCCTGCTGCAATTCGGCGGCATCGGGGTAGTCGGGTGGCACCTGGCTGACCGACTGCAAGTAATCGCGAAAGACGATCTGCTCGGTGGCCGCACGGGTTTGCTGCTCGACTTCCGGACGCTGACGCCAGCCTTGGGCATCGGCCTGTTCGAGCACTGTTTTCTCGGCCAACCGTGAGCGAATCCAGCTTTCCAGTGCCCCGCGATTAGCCCGCAATTGTTCGCGTGACTCGGGCGGCAACGTTGCCAACAACGCTTTGAGTTCATCAGGGCCCACCTGCTGATTGCCCAGCCGCGCAATCGCCGGCTCACTGGTTTTCAATACCGCGGGCGCAGATTGCTGAGCCGCGACCGGGTCATTACCCGGACGCAATCCCAACCCGACGGCGACCACCACGGCCAACGCGCCTGCGCTGGCGACTACTGTGCGCTTCTTCACAGGGCTGGCACCTCTTGCACCGGGGCCTCGACGGTTCCGGCCTGGGCCTGCAACTGCGCAGCGTTCTGGCTGTATTCACGTAGGTAAACGATGAATTCCTGAAGCAAGCGATCCCACAGTTCAAGGTTGCCTCGCAGGTGTTCGTCGCTCACACCGGCGGCGACGACCACGTCCATTTCCATCACCAGAAACTCGCCCTGCACCGACAACCGGGCAAACCGTCGCGAAGCGTTCCACAGTTCCGCCAGCCCGGCCGGCAACTCGCCCTGGACCCGCAAAGCGCAGCTGAACGTGAAGTCGACATAGCGGCCCTGCTCGGCAGCCGGATTGCCAAAACGCACCGCATAACCAATGCCCTGGCTGGCACTCAGCAGCTGGACGATGCCGTTCTGTTCGGTCTGGTTGACCCGGTAACCGGCGGCTTGCAGGACATCGGTGAGGGACTGAGGCGAAACGTGGCTGATCAATTGAGTCATGTGCTGTTCTTCCCTGTTTTTCAGTGAGCGATCGCGGCTTGCGGCGCGTCGAATTGCGTCTTGTAGAGTGCGTCGCCAAAGCCTTGGGCCAGTTCTTCGAACTTGACCCGGGCAGCCCCGGCGAACGGTTGGCGAATCTTCATCACCTCGGCGACGTCGATTTTTTCGTAAGCCGTGAGAATGTCCTTGGCCACGCCATACATCTGTTGATTCTTGACCGAACATTGCTGCATTTGTGTGTCACGTTCGGCCAATTGCGCCGCCAACCTGGAACGTTCGGCTTCTTTGCCCCGCGCCATTACCAACAGTTCCTCGTAGGCGTTCTTGAACTTGCCGATCTGCTCGCTGCTGGCCTGAGCTTGCGCTTGAGCCTGGCTGCGCAGGCTGTCGTGCTGCCCGGCCAGTTGTTCGGCAACGCCGTTGGCCTTGGCCAGCGCCGCGGTCAATTGCTTGATTTGCGCCTGAGCAGCCTTGGCCTGGTTTTCGGCGGCCACTTGCGCGGCGCTGGCCTGGGCCTGTTGGCTTTGCAGCGCCTGCAATTGCTGGGTGGTGCTGCGCAGTTGCGTGCGCAGGCGTTCCTCCATGCCTTCGGCGCTGGCCCCTTGAGTCACCAGTACACCCAAGGCCAACAGCAGGATTTTTGTGTTCATGAAGCTCTCCCGGCGCCTTAGAAGCGCGTGTTGATTTCAAGCTGCAAGACGTCGATGTCGAACGGCGCGCCGTACACCGCCTCGGAATTCAACCAGCGACCGGTGGCGACGACGTTCTTCGCCAGACCGTAGTTGCCGCCCAGGAAATAGCCTTTGGCGTTGGTGCCGCCGAGGTGAAACGACGAATCGTTGAAGCCGTCAGGCAAGGCGTCCGGCTGGATGTATTTGTAGCCCGCGAAGACGTTCCAGGCGCCCTGCTTCTTCAACTCCAGTTCGCTGCCGAGGGTGAACTGAACCATCCACGCATTCGCCCCGCTTTCGATGTTGCCGTCGCTGTCGAGGTTGTTGACGATCTGTCCGGCCGAACGCTTGCGCATGTCGCCTTCGTCGTAACCGAGGTTGTGCACGTAGTTGGCTTGGCTGCGCAGTTTGAAGTTTTCCGGCAGATCGGCGTCCCACACGAAGTTCAAGTCCAGCAGATTGAATTCCGAGGCCAGGCCGACGAATTGCGGTTGCGGTGTGGCGGCCGGGTTGAGCGGGTTCGGCGTGATGTCGCGCAACAGGAACACGGTGTTGCCCTTCTGCATGAACGCCGAGCGACTGCCATCGGTGTCGCAACCCGGCTCGCCGGACCACGGTTCGCAGGGGCTGGAGCGCTGGCCTTCGATGTCGTCGAAACGGTAATAGGCCAGCGCACCCTTGACGCGGTTGCTGGAGTTGATCGCCCAATTGGCGCCGATCTGTGCGCCGTAGAGCCACTTGTTGTCGCTGTCTTCCTTGTCGAAGCCGTTGCTGCTGGTGGTGTCGTTGGTGTACTCGACCGGGAACGCACCGACGGTGCCGAACAGGCCCCAATCGCGGTTGAGCTTGTGGTCGAAAATTGCTGCCACGCCATCGAAATTCAGGTCATTGGAATAGAGCATGTCGGTGGACATGAACGGGTTGGCGATACGCCCGCCGGTCAGGGTCAACTGATCGGACGGTCTCCAGGTCAGGTAGCCCTGATCGAGCCAGATGTCTTTCTTGCCGAAACCACCGCCGAGGGTTTGCGTGGTCGACACCGGGTTGTTGTCCGAACCGGTGCCAATACGGATGCCGGCGGTCCATTCCGGGCTGATCACTGCTTTCATGCCCAGGCGTGCCCGCAGGCGGAACAGGTTTTCGCGGTCTTCGCGGGTGTTGAGCAACGGCGGCAGGCTGGTGCTGCTGTTGGGGTTCACGTCGAACGGGCCGTTGTTGTTGAGCTTGGCGAAGTCGACGATTTCGTTGCTGTTGGTGCCCGAGTAATAGCGCGACTCGTCACGCAGGCGAATGTCGCCGTCGAAGCTGATGCGCGACACCCAGTCCGGAAAGGTATTGGGTTGAGCCCAGTTTTCCTGCTTGGCGGTGGCCATGACTTCAGCCTTGACCTGGTCGCGGATCTGATCGCGAACCGCCGCCGGCACATACTGCACCCGCACATCGCCGGGGACGGCGGCCGGACCTGCGGCGACTGCGGTTGGAGCACTCGCGGCCTGACGGGCCTGCGTCGCTTCGTTCTGGGCCTGGGCAATCAGCGCTTCGGCCTTGTCCTGTTTCAACACGCCTTGCTCGACCAGCAAGCGGATCAGATTGATCGTGGCGTTTTCCGAGGGCGCAGGCGCTGCCGCCGCGTGCCCGACCAGGGTCGCAATGACCATGCCGACCGCCAGGGACAATCGATTCACGTTGGAAATCATCTGCACACAACTCCTTTTGGCAAAACTCTGAATATTCGGTTAACCCGGACGCCGCCCTTGCAGGGACAGGCGCACGGGTAAAGTCAGGGAGGCCGGTGGCCGTTCCGTTAAGTGCGGCGCATTGCGCAACGCGGCGAGTACCTGGGTGTCGACTTGCGGGTTGCCGCTGGACTTCACCAATTCCACCCGGGTGATCTCGCCGACGCTGCTCAGCCAGACGTCGGCCTGCAGCGCAAAGGCGAGGTTGCGCAGCTCCGGGTTTTCGCGCAGCAAGCGCTGGAAAGTGAACGCCAGGAACTGGCTGTAAGTGCCATTGCCCACGCGCCCGCCTCCACCGGCCATACCACCACCCTTGCCGGCGCCGATGTTGAACGCGTCGTTGCCGGACTGGGCGTCGCCGTCCATTTGCATCGGGTTGGCCAGATCGTCCGCCGGGCTCGGCGGCGCCTCTTCCTCAGGCTTGACCTCTTCGGGTTCGGGCGTCGGCTCGGGCTCGACCATTTTTTCTTCCACGGGTGTCTGCGGTTCCGGAGGCTTTTCCGGCGGCGGAGGTGGCGGCGGCGGCAACGGAATAATCGTCGGCACCTTCGGCGCTTCCCGGCGCACGCCGCTCATGTCGTTGGCCCATTGCCAGAGAAACCACGCGGCCACGCCAGCGATCAGCACCCCGGCGCCCCACTTCACAAAGCGCACGGGCGACGGTTTCAGCGGCAGCGGCTTGAAGGGTTGTTGTGCGGTCATGGTCAGCCCTGGCTCGGTTTGCCGGTGACGAGACCGACCTGGGACAACTCAAGACGGCGCAACAGGTCCAGCACCTCGATGACTTTCTGGTACTGGACCAGGGCGTCGCCGCGCACGATCACCGGGAAGTCGGGGTTCTGGGCCTTCTCGATGCGCAGGCGATCTTCAAGTTCTGCCAGCGTCACCGGGTACGCATCGAGGAACACCTGACCGCCGTCGTTGACCGAAATCGCCTTGGTCTTGGCTTCGGACAGCGACACCGAGGCACTGGCCTTGGGCAGGTTGATCTGGATGCCGGAGACCTGTGCGGTGGCGGTGAGGATGAACATCACCAGCACCACCATCAGCACGTCCACCAAGGGCGTGATGTTGATGCTGTCCACCGGGGCATCATCGTCATCGTCGTGGGAGGCATTTACGGAAGCCATGTCGGTGCTCCTCAGGCCGGTACGGACGGATGGGTGTGGTTGCCACGGCGATGGGCCGCTTCACTGAACTGGCTCTCACCGTGCATCTCGGCCAGACGGGTGATGAACTCATCGACGAACACGCGCATGTCGGCGCTGACTTCCTTGTTGCGGGTGATCAGTCGGTTGTAGCCAAACAGCGCCGGAATCGCGACGAAAAGGCCCATGGCCGTGGCCAGCAACGCAGCAGCCATACCGGGCGCAATGGCGTTGATGTTGACGTCACCGGCCATCGCCGTGCCGAGGAACACCACCATGATCCCCAGCACCGTGCCAAGCAGGCCGATGTACGGGCCGCCGGCAATGGCGTTGGAAAGGGTCGAGAGTTTTGAACTGAGCGCTTGGTTTTCGCGGGTGCGCACACCGTCCATGGAGCAGCGAATGGCTTCGATGGTCGCGGCCGAGACCGACGAGGTGTCGGCGCCCTGATCGCGGCGGGTGCGGATTTCCTTGACCGCGACCTGATACAAACGCCAGAGCGAGGAATACTGCAGACGCTGAGCCAGGTCCTGATCGTCGGCGAACATTTCCAGACGCGTGCCAACGTTGGCGAACTGCTCGCGGAAGGCTTCGTTGGAGGCGCTGACCCGGCTGACCATGCGGTTCTTGCGAATCATGATGACCCACGACTGGAACATCATCAGCACCAGCACCGCGATGATCACCCAGGCGTCCATCGGCACCGCGTTCAGCAGGAAACCGAGGCTGCCGAAGCCGTAGCCCGACTGCTCTTCGTCGACACCGTAAGCCACCAGTTTCGACTCGGCGCCCTGGGCATTCGCATCGGCCAGCAGTTGCGCGGCAGGTCGGGCGATCTTGGACAGGCGCAGCTCATCCATCGCACCGCTGAAGGGCAGATAAACGCTGGCGGTTTCGCTCGGCAGATCGGCGCCGATGGCCATGATTGAGTTGAAGGCCGGCATGGCCACGGCGAGGCTCGCGGTTTCACGACCGTTGACGTACAGCGAGACCTTGCTGCCTTCGGCGGTCAGCGCCAGGTGCTGCCATTGGCCGGGGTTCAGCGGTTGGGTCGACACGGCGCGCTGACCGTCAATTTCCACGAACGGCAGGCCCTGGTTCAAGCCCAGCAACAGGCTGTTGGTGCCTTCGCGGCGGCTCAGCAGCAACTGCTCGCCATTGGCCTGATCCAGACGCAGCCAGGCACTGAAGGTGAACGCACTGCCAGCGGTGTGTTGCAGCGATGGGCTGGCCGGTAACAACAACGGTTGACCGGTCCATTGCAACGCCCGCCCGATCACGCCATCGATGCTGGTGCCGGTCGCGCTTTGCGCGGTGTTGCCGTAAGCCGTTGTGTCTTTGGCTGGCGTGCCGTTGGCACCGTCGAAATGGTAAAGCGCGGTGTAGTTTGGATCGAACGTGAGCTGACCGTTGCCGGTAGCCGGGGCTTTCTGGTTGCCGTAATACATCCAGATGTCCTGACGCTGGCCACCCTCGACTTTCGGTACATCGACCCAGATCAGCGCCATGCCCATGAGTGGGTCGAAGCTTTCGATCTGGTGGTTGAGCACCGTCTTGTCATCGGCAGCGACAAAGCGCAGGTCCGAACCGTCTTCCTTGACGCCGTCGAAGGTGAAGTTGCCGGTGTGCAGGCGCACTAGCAACGCCGTGCGGCCCAAGGCCTCGTTGATGCCCGCGCCCTGCGGCGTGGTGTCGACCGAAATCTGTTTGCGGTAATGCCAGTCGTCCTGCCACCAGGCCTGGGCGGTGGCCGGGAGCACGAAGCCCAGGCAGATCAGGAAAGCGATGAATAAGCGCTGCATGAAAAATTACTCCGTAGGTTCAGAATGTCGCTTGCAGGTTGAAATGCAGGCGCGATTCCTGTTTCGAGGTGTTCGGCCCTTCGAGCAACGGGTAGCCCCAATCGAGGCTGCCGGAAAGCCACTTGCTCAAGCTCGCGCGGGTGCCCAGGCCAACACTGGCGAGGGCGTAATCCGCGTCCTGATCGGGGAGCTCGTCACGCAGGTACAACTGGGCGCCTTCGGCGAAGGCATAGAAGCGCCATTCCTGGACGTAACTGCCCAGGTACTTGGCGAGGGACGGCGTGCGCAATTCCTGGGAGAGCAAGTAACCGTCGTCACCGGTGCGCTCGGCGGCCAGGTAGCCGCGCACCGAAGTGGCACCGCCGGCCGAGAATTGTTCGTTGGAAACCAACGGCCCGGAGGCCAGCTGGAACGCGGCTTTGCTCGCGGCCTGCCAGTCACTGTCGAAGGTGTAGGTGAAATGGGTGTCGCCCTTGAGCACGGCAAAACTGGGGCTGGCGCGATAGCGTTTGTAGTCGAAGTCTTCGTCGGAGCTGCCGTACCCCAAGAAGCTGCGCGTGCCGGCCACCAGGCTCAGGCCCAAGCCCAGCTGCGAGCTTTCGGTGTAGCGAAAGCCGTTGTAGGCGAAGGTGAACGGCGCGTATTTGAGCGGCACCTTGTCGCTGTCACCGCCGAGTTCGAGTTGCTCGTCGAAGTCCTTGAAGTCGATCCCGGCCGACAGTGAGTTGGACCAGTTGCCACTGGACGGCAGCGTGTAGATCGCCGACACGCCGTAGGAATGGCCCTTGCCCAAGACGTTGCTGCCGCCGATGGTCGCCACGTTGCTGTCCGACTGATAACCGGAGAACTGCACACTCCAGCGCTCGCTCAGCGGCGCGGTGTAGGAACCGGACCAGACCTTGGCGTTGGACGTGTCTTGCGGTGCGGTAAAGAAAGTCAGCGAAACGCTGTGCCCCAACTGCCACAGGTTGTCGTAGCCGAGGCTGGCGACGCTGCGCAGCTTCTCGGTATCGGCGCTGTAATCGTTGTTCAGGCCCAGGCTGGCGTGCCACGGATTCTGGTCTTCGACCTGCAAGTCGACGTCCATGGTGCCGGGCCGCTGTCCCTCGTGTACCAGTGGCATGACCTGGCGGCCCGGGGTCTTGTTGAGCTGCGCCAGTTCGGTCTGGACCTTGGCGAAGTCCGGCACTTCGCCTTCCTTCAGCGCCGGTACGTCATCGCGGATTTCCACTGGCGAATAGTGCTTGGCGCCAACCACCCGCACCCGGCCGACCTTGGTTTCGCTGACGTGCAGATAGACGATGCCGTCGTCGACTTTCTGTTCCGGCAACTCGACGTACACCGACTGATAGCCGCGTGCCTGATAAACCTTCTGCAAGGCATCACGGGCGCCTTCGATATCGGTGAGCGCCTTCTGTGGGCCGAGAAACGGATACACCGCTTCTTCGATCGCCCGGGCATCGAGCACCGTGTTGCCGCGCACGAAGTACTCGTTGACATCAACCAGTTTCGCCGGCGCTGGCACTTCTTCGGCGAAAGCCGGTTGCGTGCCAGCCGCCACCAGCAGCCAGCCCCACAGCGCCAGCCGTGACTTGAAAAAATGCTCCACACCACCCCCTGAATTCGAAATAACCTTCGCTGTTTGCCGCCTGACTCCCGGCGCTCGCCGCAGCAGCAAAAGCGGCCATGCGGCCCCCTAAAGCGCGTTACATAGGCATGACCGGACTGGCGGTGGGTTACCGAACTTTTGTCATAAAAGCTTCATTCCAGGGGGGCAATGACTGGGCTGTACGCTCCTACAGTTGGTCGGGTTGTATGCAGGCGGTGCTCGGCAAAAAAAAGGCGACCCGAAGGTCGCCCGAAAATTACAACGAGAGTTCTATAGCGTGAGATTGCCGCGCTCCTCCTCGGTCAAGCGCTGGCGTGCCGACTCATCCAGTGCTCCGGCACCCAGCACCTGCACCGGGCTGTCCGGGTTGTAGGTCGGCGTCTGTGCCCGGCTCGCACCGTCGCGGGTCGGTGCCAGTTGCTCGGAACCGAAACTCAGTACTTGCACGGTGAACACCGAGGCCTGGTTTTTGCGCGCTGCGGCTTGTTGTTGGCGTGACATGTCCTCTGCCGCCTGCGTGGCAGACGTCGCAGCGGAACTGGCCGATGTGATCGCGCCCGTATTCACCGATGCCGTCACCGGGATTCCCGACGATTTGCCCTGCACCTGGATGTTCGCCGCGTTGACCACTCGCAAGGCGATGATGTTGATGTTGCCCGATACCCGGATCCCCGCCTCACCCGCATCAATGGTCCCCAACGGCGCGATCAGGTCGATGTCCCCTGGCGGCACCTCGGCAATCGGGTTGAGCGTGGCGATACCGGCACCGGTGCTCGGTACCGTTGGCGACAAGGTCACGTTGCCCCAGGTGTCGTAGACACGCTTGGGCGGTGTGAACACCACGGTGGTTTTCGACCCTCGGCCGGCGTTGATGTCGCCTTCGGCCGACCAGCCAAGAATATTGCCGCCGAAGGTGGTCATGATCCGGCTCTGCCCCAGCAGGATACTGCCCTGGGAATACAGCTGAATGTTGCCCTGGCCCTGGGTGACGATGCCTGCCGTGGAGGGCGGCGCCGCGCCTTCGACACCGAACACCTGTCCGCCACCGGGCGTGAGCATCTGGATATCGCCACCGAACAGCGTCTTGATGCCCGCGCCGCCGTACAAAGTGATGTCGCCGTCGTAACGAATCGGATTGCCGGCCACGTCCGTGGTCGGGAACAGCGCCGCAATCGCATTACGTCCGCGCAGGTAGCTGCCCTGACGCGGACCGTCCTGATCGCTGTATTCCAGGCCACCGGCACGCAGTTCAGCGAAGTACACCTGCCGAGCGAATATCGCTTGCTGGATGCCCGGCAGTGCAGCGTAGAACGCCCGCGCCTGTTCTTCGTTACCGCTGAATCCGTAGCCCAGGGTCAGCCAGGCTTGCAGTTCTTCACCGTAGGTCCTGACCACCTTGCCCGGTTGAGCACTCAGAGGCACACCGTTGACAGCCAGGTTATTCGGGTCCAGATAGCGGGCGATGAAGTGGCCGTAATCCGGGCCTTGCGCGCCCGCGCCGGCCTGCAACACCACGCTCGCGCCTGGGCGATCATCCCCTGCCCTGACCGCCCCGATGCTGGAAATCGAGGCCTGGTTCTCCATCAGGATGCTGCGCCCGGCATTGATGTCCAGGGTCCCGGGGCCACCGACATCAAAGCTGCTGTAGAGGATGTCGCGGCCGGCGGACACCCGCGATACCTCGTTTGAGTCGTTGTTGATGAACAGGTTACCGGCCGAGAAAATAGAGTCGCTGCTCCTGCCCATTTCAGAGGTCGGTACAAAAGTCGGCTGACCCAGGGTCGTACCGGATGCGACGATATCGCGACCGGCAAGCATCCAGACCGGTCCCGCGGCTTCGTACCAGGTACGCAGTGTTTGGGTGAACGTCAGCGTTTCACCGCTGCGAACACCGACCAGATCACCGGTCAACGCATAGATCCGTGCTGGTCCCTGCACGCCACTGAGTCCCGAGTAGCTATTGGCCCCGAACGCGAACAACGGGTAGCGACGGTTGGTGTCCGGTAAAACACCATCACTGCCGCTGTTCGACATGATGATCCTGTCCGAGTTGTAACGGCCATAGCCGTTGAAGGCCGGTGCAAAAGGTGTGGTGATCGCCAGCGGGCTCGCGCCGGATTGATTGATCGCGTAGCCACCGGCGTAGATCGAGTCACCCGCCAGTAGCTCAAGTTGCCCCGCTGTCGAAGGCGCCAGCAGCAAGGAGTAGCCCACCATGGGCGCCTCTTTCCCGGGGCCGAAGCTTGCCGATGGTCCGGCAAAAATAGAGCCTTGCGCAGCCACTGCGCGCAGGATCGACGGATAGACGAATCGGCCATCCGTGGGTGAGGTGTTTTTCCCCGAAGCGGGTGAAGCGGAATCCACATCCGCCAATTGCGTACTCGGCGTGAGGTTACCGCCGGCGGAAAACAGATCAATGGCCGTGTGGTCGGTCCACAACGAGAAACCGGTCAAACCACCGCCGGCATGCACCACACCGTCAGGCGTGGTGAACGGCGTGGAGTTCTGCAGTCGCACGCGTCCCGGGTCCGCCGCGCCACCGAGCACCAGATCGCCGCGGGTGCTGATACGCATGCCCGAATCGCCGGGAATCAGCACCAGGCCGCCGGTTGCGCTACTGGTTGTGGCGTTGAATGGATCATAGGCGCGGGTTTCACGCAGGTCCTGCTGAAAGTTGAAGGTGCCGTATTGCAGGTTGATTCCACCCACGGCGCCGCCCGTCAGCTGCGAAGAACCCCGCAAGTTGATCAGCGCGCCTTGCAAGTCGTGGTCGGGATTGTCTGTGCCGGTCTGCCCGGCACGAGCCCGCAGCGAAGGGTTGAGCGTACCGCCAATGCGGATATCCAGGTCCCCGCCACCCGTCAACGTGAGACTGCCGTCACTGCCGACACGGCCGGTACTGGCGACGGCCACAATGAGGCCCTGGCCACGAGGGTATCGATTGGTCTTTTCATCCCCCATGACTTTGAGCATGCCGGCGTCCGTCCCGGCGCGCAGGCTGACATTGCCACCGCCCAACGTACCAAACCCTGTGAAACCGACCAGATACGGCCCGTTATCACGCTGTTGGTCCGGTAAAGGCTGTGTTGCATAGCTGCCAAAGTTGACCCACCAGGCCGTCGGTACGTCGTCGTTGCCGGTACCTTGTCGCCAGAGCCAGTTGCCCACGGCGACGCTCGGGACTTGTTCGCGTGTTGTCGGCCCGTTGATCGATCGACGTCCGACCGTATCGCCTGAAACAGCGCCCCCGGCGTTAATCGTCAGGTTGCCACCCAGCTGCGGGAACCAGGCCTGGTAGAGGCTATCGCTGCCGCCATCGACCCATTGCTCGTAGTCCTTGCCGGCACTGCCCAGCACTGAACCATCGTCCGACAGTCGACCACGGGGCAGGTTGTAACGCTGATCGACGTCGCTGGACTGGGTGCCGGCCGTGTACACTCCGAAGGGTGAATCCATGCTCAGGTTACCCGAGGCCATCACCTCCAGGTCGCCCGTACCGGTGCGCAGCACGCTGAACATCTGGCTGTGCGTCTTGGCCATTTGACCCGCTTTGCTCTCGACACAAAGCTCGGGAATGATGACGCAGTACTCCACCATATCGTCGGTGACAGGGTTGTAGTCAGGCATACCCAACCAGTTGCCGGGCGCCCAGGTCCAGTGGGCCATGGGGGCGCACGCGGCAGGATCCTCAGCGCATTTGGCCAGCTGGTCTTCGGAGACCGGTTCAAAGGCTGGCATGCCAAATTTGTTGCCTTCGGTCCATACCAGTGGTGCGCCGCTCGATACCTTCATGCCGAAGTGGGTATCGGCAAGCCGCAAGTGACCTTCCGTGCCCAGTGGCTTTATCGCCCGGCTGTCAGCGGCTTGGGTATCAGCGCCCGCCACGATTCGCATCGACCATGACACACTGCCGGAAGGCAACATGCTCGCCAACGCCCAGTTACGACCTTGTTGAGTGCCATTCAACGGACGCAATTCGATCATGTCGGTCCCTTCGGCCAGTACCACGTCGGTCATGGACGGGATCAGCGAACCACGGAGCAAATCCAGCGAACCCGCCAGTTTTACACCGGTAGTCGTTTGCATGTCCGGGTCGAAACTGCCCGGCAGCGGCACGCCTTTGGGCCAGAGCATGCCTTGCATCGCGGTGAGTTTGTTCAACCGGATGCCTGCCCCCAGGCGACTGCCGGCCGGTAGCGTCAGGCCGTCTTTGAGTAAGGTACCCGCGGCGTACAGCAGATACCCCTCGCTGTCATGCACCGCAGCCGCCAGCACGGTGCCGGCGCCGAATGTGTAGGGTTCTGCCAGAATTCCCTGGGTGGCCAATAGTGTGCCGCTGGAAAGGTTCAGCCCCTGGATAGGCAGGTCATAGTTGAGCACGGCGCCTACCGGGAATTGCGTCCCTTCAGCCAGCGTTGCCCCAGCGACCGGCACAACGAGGTCACCACCAAACGGCTGCACGCCCGGCAGCAGTTTCCAGCCGTTGTCGTCCACGGTTTGCGGTGGCGGAGCAAAGCCATCGTTGATGCTGCCAAAAATATCGAGGTTGCCCCCGGCGCGAATCACCAGGCTACCGGCCTCTCCGGAGCCGTAAACCGATGCCTTGGGTGTGTGCGGGTTGAGGCTAACGTAGCGGTAACCGGACAAGTCCAGATCACCCTGTACCACCAAGTCGCCATCGGTGGTTTTGCTGGCGATTTCCACCCCGGGGCGCAGGTGGAAGGCATCGGTAAATGCGGCATTGTTCAAGCCGGCCAATTTGCGCTGCAGCAAGTCGGGGTTGGCCAGGGCCGCGTTGATGAAGGCGGTGCTGTCCATGTGAATGTTGTCCAGGTACGCCTGGTCGATGATCTGATACGGACGGCCGCTGGTCGTCGGGTCGACACCGTCCACGGCATCGATGTAGCGACGTGTGGCATTCAGGCCGATGGATCGCGCGCCCTGAATGTTCAGGGCACCGCTGGCGTCAATGGCGATGTCGCCCGCCCCCAGGCGCGGCGCATTGAGCTCCAGGGTGCCGCGCAGTTGACCATCATGTTGGCCGGGTAGATTGCCGGGGACGGCGTCGGTGCCGTGGCGCAGATCGATGCGCGCACCGGAGGTCAGGGTCATCTGACCGTCACCGGAATTGAGTTCGACCATGGCGCGGTTCGGTGCGTCGATGATCTTGCCGTAGCTGTCGACCCGCAGCTGTCTGCCATGGGCATCGAGTACCGCACTCCCGGCCAGGATCAGGCCGTTCTTGCCCGACAAGCGAATACTGCCGACGCGCTCACCACTGGCATCGATCAAACCGACAACCGTGAGGCTGCCGTTATCCACCGAGACGTTGACCTCGCTGGCCTTGAGCCCGTCACCGATCACCAGGTTGCCTTGCTTGAGCTGGAAGCTGCGGCTGCCGAACACCTGTCCGGCGTTCAGGCGCTGGTTGAGTGCGGCGAATTCCTGATTCAACTCGCCGCTGCTGCCCAACTGCCGGGCACGAATATCCACGCCGCCCGCCTTGTACGGAACCCAGGTGCCGCCTGCGTCGAAGTAGCCGCTGCTGGCGCCAAGGATTTCCCCCTGCAAATCGACCAAACCCGCACCGGACGCCAATGCCACGGCACTGAGGTTGCCACCCTGATTGTTGCTCGCCGACAGGTCAATGCGCGAGCCGGCAGCCTGGCGAATGTTGCCGTTGCTGCTGTAGAGCGCCACGTCACCGCCCCAACTGTATTTCTTCACATCGTTGAAGGGCAATGTGCGCCCGGCCATATCCAGATAAGCGCCACTGTTCAAGGTCAGGTCGTCTTCGGCCTTGACCGTAAGCTTGCCGCTAGCCAGGGCGATGCGACCGTCGAGCAGGACGTTGCGCGCTTGCAGGTTCAATTCCGCGCCCAAGGCATCCGCCACGGCGGTATCGACGCCATGTGGCGAGATCAGGCTCAGGCCATTACCGGCCTTGAGCAGGTTGACCGATCCCGCTTCCCCGGTGAGTAACGGCGTGCGCAGGTTCAGGTTGCCGCCGCTGTAGGCATATCCCGTGACCGGATTGTAAGCGCCCTGCTGTTCATAAATGGCGAGGCTGCCCTTATGGTTGGCGGTGATGCGCTCACTGGCGTTCAAGTTGACGTTGGCAAAGCCCAGCGCCAGGCGATCATTGTGATCCAGACCATTGGGCTGCGGGTTCGGGCCATAGCCGAACTCGATGCGGTTGGCCTGGATATCCAGCGTGCCGTGACCTGATCCCGCGCCGCCGCTGACCATGGCACCTGGTTGCTGAGGCGAGCCGTTCCAGATCAAATTGGCGGTACGGACGTTGGCCACATCGTTGCTGTCGCCCAAGCCATAAATGGCTGGGGTGACCAGTACCAGATTGTCCAGCCGGCTCTTGCCGGTCTGCGGGTCCAGGGTGTCGAGGGTGACGCTGCCGAAGAAGTTGAACGACTCTCGGGTCGTCAGGCCAAGGGTTTCCAGGGCCGGTGCGCCAAATTGGGTGTCGCCACGCAACAGGCGATCGAGGACGCTCTGGTTCAACGTCATGCCGACCGGCAACCGATCCCCCACCGCCGCCAGCGCCTGGGCGCTACCGGCATTGACAGCGCCCACCGCCAGACCGAGATGGCGGGTACCGAAGCGAACGGCCTCGTCCATTTCAAATTGATTGTCCGTGGAGGCGATGATGCTGCCATTGGAATAGAGCAACGCCGGGTTGCTGCACGCCTGGGAAGCACAGGTGCCGATACGAATGCTGCCGGCGCCATCCAGCCCCGTAGCCGCCTCAGGCGCCAGGACGCTGGTCCAGCCGTTGGACACTACCAGCAAGCCTGCCTTGCCGGTTTGATAGACGTAGCCTTGCATTGAATCAAAGAGTACGTCGCCCGCCCCCAGCGTGTTGATACCCGCACCCGCCTCGATGGTGATCCCGCCAGCGGTGGATTGCGTCCTGAGCACCACCTCCGGCGCCGACAGCATCGCACCCTCGCGCAAGATGATGTTTTTTGTGTTGCCTCTGAAATCTACGATGTTGCCTGCCGTGCCGTAGAACACGACGGGTGAGGAGCCGATAACCAGGCGCCCGGCTGTCAGGCCGTTGAGGGCATCGGCGTACACCGAAACACCCTCAAAACCCGGGGTTCGGGAATGGCCCGTGCCGAGCACTTCAATGGATGCTCCGGAATTTGCCCGCACCACGGTCGTGCCGGTCATACCACCCTGGGCTGGAGTGGCCAACACCTGGCCATTGAACGCGAGGGCAATGTCTTGATCCCCCCCGACACTCATCATCAGTTGCAGGGTCTTGGCGTCCATCGGCGCCCTGGCGCGCGGGATGCCCCGACGTGCGGCGTCACTCTGTATAAACTGCGTGAAACTGGTTTCGTTGTATTGGGAATAACGGCGCAACACGTCGGCCGAAGTCAGGATCACCTGGCTGGGGACGCTGTCGCGCAGCCCGGTATTGGCGATCGACATTTGCCCGTTGCTGGTCCACGAACCGTTGCGCATTTTCAACGCGCCGCTGCTGGCGCCCGGTGTTGCCTGGCCGTTGACCTCGACCCGGAAGGCACCGGGCAACAGGGCAAAGGTCGACGGCAACAAGGTATAGGTGCCGGCAGCCAGGCCCGGTACACCGGCGCCAATAGTGATTTGTTGGCCAATACGCGGGTCGACGGCGCCCGCCTCCGCCAGCATCGGCGCATAGACGCTCTGATTGCCCGGAACGATGGCATACACCGGGTTGCTGCCCAGGCCTGGCAAACTGAAGGTGCCATCGCTCGCATTACGCACCAATGGATTGAAACGCGCATCAGTGGAGCCGCCACGCCCGGAGACGAACCCGGCCCCGCGCAAATCGCCGCCGCCGGAGAGGTCAATCAGCGCACCGTTCTGCACATCCAGGGTTTGGGCGTTAAGGTTCACCCCGTCCAACTCGGTGACAATGCCGTTCAGTACCACGGAATTGCCGTTGTACTGGTAATCGATGCCATCGGTGGTGCCACCGTACGGCATGACCAATCCGGAACCGCTGACCGACGTCACACTGCCAGGCAACAAGTGGACTTGCTGGCTCGGGACAAAGGCATCAGCGCCCAGGGTGATCGACCCCAAAGGTGCGCGGATGACGCCACCTTGTTCAATGAACCCGGCCCCCAGAATCAGTTTGCCAAAAACCGAGTACGGCAACTGCATCGGTGCCGCCCCATGGCTGCTGATACGCAAGGTACGCGCGTTCTCCGGCACCGGCACGGGGGCCTGATAACCGACCAGCACCTCGGCCGTTGCACCGCTGGCCGGGTAGATTTGCCCGGCACGCAGGTTCATGTCCCCGCCCGTCCACAGACGGGACCTGCCGTTTTCATCGGTTGCGTTCAGGAAACGCATGTCGCCGCTGCTGTCGAGCGTCACCAGGTCAAAGCCACGGCGACTGACTGCCAGCACCGGGCCGGTGAATTGCCTGATTGTGCCTTCGTTGCCGAACGACAGCGTGTTGCCGAGGTCCAGCAGGTTCGCATTGGCGCTGAATTGCGCGGCCGACAATTTTGCAGTCGGATTGCTCAGCAACCTGGGACGCAAACCCGATTGGACGTAGTACTTGCCCACGCCGGACAGACGCATATAAGGCGCGGACAGGTTGATACGCGCGGTATCTTTCGACGTTTCGGCCAACGACAGTGAGTCTGCAAACAGGCTCAAGCTCTGGTTCATGTGCAAGTCGACATCGCCGTCAAACGTCATCAAGCCGTTGCTGAACAGGCTCAGGTTGTCGAAGCCACCGGCCATCAGCGTGTCGGCACTCAGTCGCGCAGGGCCATAACGCAACGTTTCTGTCGCCTCGCCAGGGCGCAGATCGCCCGGCAGTAGTTTGTCTACCGGCCGTTGGGAAATGATCATTTCTCGGGGCACGCGAACCGCGTTGACGGCCTGGAAGTCGTTGTAGACCGGCGTATCGATGGCAATCTCCAGACGCCCGCCCGCAGCGCCCGCGCCACCGGCAGCCGCGTGCAGATTGCCTTCGATGAACAGACCGTTGTAGGAGCTCAAGGCAATACGCCCGCCATCCGTCGCGACACGGGTCGGTCCTTGAACGGCGATATCCAGCAGGGCTTCGGCACCGGAGGCTTCCAGTCGCGCACCCTTGCGCACGATCACATAAGCGTCAGCTGACAGGGCGGTCGCCTTTTTCGAATCGATTTCACCGCCGACGATGATGCTGCCACCCTTGCCGACCTGACCGTAGACCCGGCCCAAGGCATCAACCGCGGTGGTCGCGCGTCCGGCAACATCCAGCACGGCGTGCTCGCCTATCCAGATTGAGCGGTTGTGCGGATTTCCATCCGCCGCCAGATAGGACGTGGCCACATCGATATCCGTATAGCGTTGCTGGCGGATATCAAGGGTGCCGCCCCAGGCATTGAGTTCACCTTCGAGGGTGATTTGCCCGTTACTGCGCAGCTCGATGCGTTGCCCTGGGTCGACGCTGATCCGCGAGCCCAGGCCGAGCGTCAATGTGCTGTTGTCCGGGTCATACAGCCTGTCCTGGCTGGCGCCGGCCCGCAGTGAAAGGCTCGCCCCACCGCGCTGGGCCAGCACGCCCTTGGTCGGATTTTCCTGGAACAGGGCCGGCGTCCAGAGTTCCAGCGCCGCAAGTGGGTCGACACCGCCGGGCTGGTTCGGCACCGAATCGGTGAAGCGCAAAACCGGCATCGACACGTCGACAATGGCATCGTCGGCCACCGCCATATCCGTCAGGCCAATGAGTTTGTAGGCCGAGAATCCTTTACTGAACAGGTCCGGCGCCAGTTGCAGCGTGTTATCGGCAACAGGACTGTCGGACTGGCCGATCAGAATCTTGTTGGCCTGGATCGTCAGCGTTCCGCCACCTGTCACGCCATAACCCCGCACGTCGCCGTCGATCAGCATTTGCGACTGGCCTGGCGCGGTGTCTGCGCTGGACTCAAGTATAACGTCGCCGCCCTTGCCGCCACGGGTCTTGCCATTGGCCAACACCGCGCCGCCGGACGACACGTCGACCACGCTGCCCTTGGCCAGATTAATGTCGCCCGTGCTTCGGATCGACACCCGCCCGCCATTGATGTAGGCCAGGTTGTTGATGTCGGTCGCGTCGTTGCGCACGTTGCTCCACAGACCGCGGGTGTCCAGATGCACACCCTCGGCAACGGTCGTGAGAGTCGGTTTTGCTGTTTCTGTCAGGGCGCTACCCAGGCGCAGGCTACCGGAACGTGCGGTCAGGTCAGCGTTGACCTGTACCTGCTGCCCGTACAGCGTGATGTCGCCACCGCTCTCCACGGCCACGGCATCATTGACCTCAACCTTATCCTTGACGGCGATCTTCAGGGCCCCAAGTCGCAAACCATTGAGCAAGTCGGTATCGAGAAAGAGCTTGCCTTTGCGCGCATCGGACACCACGCCAGTCAGGCCCGGATCGGCACCGTCAGCCGGCCGCTCGCCGCCAATCCGCACCGCATCCAGCACACCCGAGTGCAAATAAACCAGGCCGCCAGTGGTGGCCGACCAGCTCGGTTCGTATTCGCCGATGATCAACTGCGCCCGGCGCGCCACGGCGGTTTGCGCCTGGGTGTAGCCGTCAAGTCCGGCGCGCGGGGCCTGGTTCTGGCGCTCCCCCTGGAACACCTCGCCCGACAACTGGCCATCGAGCACCGCGTTCTTGCTTGAAACCACCAGTTGCCCGGCATCGCGACCGATCGAGTAACCCGTCTCAAAACGTCGGGTCGGTGCAATCAGCGGGCTGTAGTAGTAGTCGGTCTGGCCCCAGCGTTCGCTGTGTTCTTCATAACCTTTGTAGAGACCGGTGTAGAGAATGTCCCCCGGCGCCCGCGACACGTCATACAAACGCCCGTCCGCGCCACGTAACCAACTCTGGCGGATGAAACCGCTCTGCACATCCAGGGTGCCGCCAGACAGGTTGATCCGCGAACCCTTCTCGGTTACCACATCGTTGCCGCTGAAACTCACTGTGCCGCCCTGGGCCATCCATTCGCCAATGCTGTGGCCCTGTGTGCCGAGGTAACCACCAACTTCCAGCAAACCACCGGCGGTGTACCACCGATCAGAGGCATATCCGTTGGTGCCGGCGGGTACGTACACCAGTTCGCGCACGTCGACCCACACATCGTTACTGTTAAGCGCTCCGCTCTCGCGGTTGGCCGACGCATCGCGCTGCTCGTTGCCCTGGACGTTGACCTTGATGTTGTTGGCGTCCATCGCCACTTTGACGCCAATTGCACCGGAGACGTCGATCACTGCACCGTCACGCACCACGCTGCGGTGCCCGGCCGCAACAGCGACCTGGCCGCCCGTGGCCAACGTGATCGAACCGTTCTGGAACTCGATGCTGCCGCCACTGCCGATCTCGACACGCGACTGGTCGCTGCGAATGCGGTTATTGGCATTGACCGCCATCAACGCCGCATCGCGCTGACTGTTCAGGGCCGTGAGGTCGCTACTGTCGAGCATGATCGCGCTGACGCTGCCCTGGCCCAAAGTCACGCTGCCGCTGGTGTCAGTAGTCGGGTTGAGCAAGTGCAGAGTGCCGCGGGTAGACACCGAGGTACTCGCCAATAACACGCCGTTTTGCACGACCTCATGGCCGGTCATCGTAATGTCGCCAGTCGAAGCCTGGATCAGCCCGCTGTTGCTGGCCTTACCCGAGCCACTGACCTTGAAACCGGGGACGACTTCGCTGCCGGATGTGGTGGAAAGGCCGTTGCCTTCGGTGCCCGATCCTTTGCGGATGTAAAAGCGATCACCGGCACCGAGCACGCTCTGGCCCTTGGCGGTGCTGATGGTACCTGCGTTCTCCACTTCATTGCCCAGCAGCAGGGCATAACCACCGGAGTCAGTGGAAAGCATCGGCTTGTGGGTTTCAATCCGCGCGCCCTGTTCCACCAGCACTTTGCCAGCGGCATCGGTAAAGGTGGGCTGGGTGCCGCTGGTGTCCACGTACAGGCCATTCTTGCTGAACTGGTCATCGCTGATGGTCGCGGCGGCGGCCACCAGGTTGCGCACGTTGACCTGGCTGCTGCCGCTGAACACGATGCCGTTGCGGTTGACCAGCATCACCGTACCCGGTGCGTTGATCTGACCGGCAATCACACTGGCGCGGGCATTCGGGTCGTTGACCCGGTTGAGCACCGCCCAGTTCGCCTGCTGGCCGAACTCGACGGTGGTATCGCGCCCGACGTTGAAGGTTTCCCAGTTGAGAATCGCCTTGTCGGCGGTCTGCTCGATGCGCACGGTGGTCTTGCCGTCGGCCTGAGTCTGACGTGGCCCGGTGGCGTTGCTCCAGCCACGGGTCAGCGGATTTTCATCGACCTTCAGCCCGCCCTCGCCCAAGCCATTGGGCACACTCTGCGGCTGACCCAGGGCAAATTGACGCCCGGCCGCTTGGGCCGCCTGTTGCGCGGCAATCGCGGCCACGGTGTTGTTCAAGTTGTTGATCGAGCGCTGTAACTGCTGATTGATCCGTTGCTGTTGCGCCAGCGGTGGCGGCCCGCCAGGCACCTGGCCACCGGGCCGTGCGGCACCACTGGCCTGGGCGGCGCCCTTGGCGGCGAACCAACTCGAACTAAACGCCGTGGCCGCGTCGGCACTGCCGGTGATCATCAGCAACGCGATGGCCTGGGCCAAGGGTTTCAAGCGCAACAGCGGGAGCTCCATCGAGCGCACAGGGACATCCAGATCAGGCGTGGTTTTACCGCGAGGCATCACTCTCTTCCTTTTACAGTTGCGGAAACAGGCTGCGGCAACGGCTGGCGTTGCTGATATGGGATAAGGCAGTTGGCGCTGCCTGGGACCGAACGCTTGTCATGCAAAGTTCATATAGGTCCGGTAAGGCCGATACGCGCAGGCAAAAAAAATCGGCAGCGCCCTGTGGGGCGCTGCCGATTGTTATGGCGACCGCGTTATCGTACTTCGCGGGCTTGCTCGCGAAGGCGCCAGTCCAGACAACCCATCGTTCAGGTCTGCGCCTAGCTGAGCACCACCACCCCACCCGGCAACTCAGTGCATTTGGCCCCATACGCATCGCGGATCAACAACGCCACTCCCGCCAGTTGATCCAGGCTGAACCGCGCCTGCACCTTGCGCTTGCCCAACTCGCTGTTGAGCAGCAGCAACAGACCCGGCCGGTAGCGATTGATCTCGTCAATCACCGTCTCCAGCGTGGCATCGTTGAACACCAGCACCTGTTGACGCCAGGCGATCACCGCCGAGGTGTCGACCGCTTGCGGTGTGCCCACTTGCCCAACGTCATAGGTCAATTGCTGGCCTGACTCCAGACGTAAGCTGCGACCTTGAACGTCTACCTGAAACGCACCCTCCAGACAGGTAACACACACGCTCTGGTCGGTGTTGCGCAGATTGAACCGGGCCTGACGGGCACTCAACCACCCCGCTCCGGCCTGAACCTTGAGCGGTTCCTGAGCGCGCGTCAGCACTTCGACTTCGCCGCTGAGTAGCTCCAGCGTCTGGGTGCCATCGACACTGTCACGGCGATTGATACGCGTCTGAGTATTGAGCTCCAGACTCAGTCCGTCCCCCAGATCCACCCGCCGCTGCTCGCCGACTTCCGTAATGTAATCGGCGCCTAGCCCCGAAAAGCCTCCCGGGACGGTGCCGCGAATCAGCAAAAACGCTGCCGACGCCGCAATGGCGCCGCCGAGGAACGCCCGACGACCCATATGACGTGGCGCCTGCAAACGTTCGGCGGCAGGCTGCAACTGTTGCCATAGCCGCTTGTTTTGTTCAAATGCACGCGCATGCTCGGGGCTTTGCTCGCACCACTGGCGCAACGCCCTGGCGTCGGCGACCGTCGCCCGGCCTGAGGTCAAAAGGATCAACCAGTCCTGGGCTTCGCTCTGTAGCCGGTCCTGAGGTTTCGCCTCAGGCGATGAAATACGGAAGATGTTCAAGCGCGGCGATACTCACGGATTAATCTGGACTCTTCTATCAAGACGGTTTTCCCGCGCCGGGACCGAACCGCTGAATGACTTTTCTTTCAAGGCGCGCGGCACAATGGGCCAGAGCGGCTTTGATTTCCTTCTCGACCATCCGTGTCGAAATGCCAAAACGCCGGGAAATTTCCAAATGCGGAGCCTCTTCCAGGCGGGCGGCGACAAAGATCTTGCGCCGACGCTCCGGGAGTTCGTACAGCGCTTTGAGCAGCCTCTGTATTTCCTTCTGCCCGCCCACCACCCGCGCCGGGTCGAGCGCCTCGTCGGAGACTTGCAACAGCTCTTCCACTTCGCTGCCGGTCAGCAGACGGGCATCCGATTGACGCCGATCCGCCGCGATGTTCAGGGCCATGCGATAGAGGTACGCAGTGGGCTGGGCAATGTTCGGTGGCGCTTCCATGCGGTCGACCCGCAGGTAAGTCTCGTGCAGGACGTCGTTTGCCAAATCCTCCGAACCGAGACGACGGCGCAAGCGCGCCTTGAAATCGTCGTAGGACGTCAAGAACAGACTGACCATCGAACTTTGTCCGGTGTCTTTCATCCCCCGGAAACTCCTTCCCATTGTGTGCATTCCATGCGCTTTCCTGACGATTCCGGTAGCAAAAGCAGCGTAACCGGCTGGCCTAGCGAACTGGGCGCCGGACGTTCGATATTGAGGTTGCGTAAACTGTCCACCAGCGCCGAGTCGCGCTGCGCATCACCTGTCGAACTGACCAGACGACTGTGCTGCACCACCCCGTCGCGGCCGATCCACAGTTGCAGTAATGCCCGAAAAGTGCCTGGACGGATCGACGGCGAGCGGCACAGACGGCGCTCGATTGCCGATTGAATCGCCGTCGCGTAACTGCTGCCCGACAGCGGCGTAGCGTTTGCGACCAAACCTTGCGTCGATGGCACCTCGGCGACCTGCGCCACTTGCAACGTGAAAGCATCCGCCCGGGCATACCGCGCCATAAGTCCACTGCCGTCGAGCATCTGACTCAAGGCATCGGCAGCACTCAGACGCCCTTTCACAGCGATCGAGCGACGACCGCGGGTCAACTGGCGATCCACCAACACGGCCATGCCAGTGCCACGACTGAACCGTTCAAGTGCACTAGCCAACTCCTGGGCCGGGATGTCCAGGTCCAACGGTGCACGTAAATCGACCGGGTCGGCCACCGCCGCCGATGACACCAACCAAAACAGCAACGCCAGGCAAGCCTGGTGAACAAAAGTCGATGAAATCTGGCGCGCGTCCCTGGCTCTGCCTCGCTGCACGGCTGACGTATCCCTGAAAACCGTCATCCTGAGGACTGTTTATGACTCTGGTGTGACGGGTGGTGCAAAAAAACCATCACGAGACGTTAAACCGCTTTGCTCTAGACTCACGCCATAGCGCGGCCCGTTCGGGCCGGCCAGGAGGCCTTCAATGAACAATCGGTGGAGTGTTGCAACCGGCGTGCTGCTGTTGAGCGGTCTGACCGCGGTCCAGGCCGCAGAACCGCAGGGTTGCGTCGACGTCACGGTCGGGGGTTACATGGCGCCGGATTACCACTGCTTGAGCCAGCAGATGGGCAGTAGCCCCAAAGGCGCGGCCGCTGCGCAGAAAAATCAACAAGCGATGAACGTGCCGGTGAACAAACGGCCACCCAATCAAGTCGGCCTGGCAACCCCGGCCGCAACCAGCACGCGCATGGGCAATACCTTCGGTACGTCGGTGAAACCCCAGCGACCCGCACCGGCGACCGGGACAACGCCACTGCTCATCCCGAAATGACCCCCTTGTAGGAGCTGGCTTGCCAGCGAAGTACCCCAGCGCACAGCGGCTTTTATGTTGGAACACGTCATCGTTAACGACCTTCGCTGGCAAATCAGCTCCTACAGGGGCCGCGTAGGCAATGTGGCGGGATCACGCACTCGGGGTTTGGCGGAAACTGACCGCCAGGCGGTTCCAGCTGTTGATGGTGGTGACGGCGATGGTCAGGTCGACCATCTCGCCTTCGTTGAACTGTTCCCGGGCCAGCGCGTAGACGTCGTCCGGTACATGGTTTTCAGAGAGCAAGGTGACCGCTTCGGTCCACGCCAGCGCCGCGCGTTCCCGAGGGTTGAAGAAGCCGCTGTCGCGCCAGACCACAATCGAATACAACCGACGGTCCGTCTCGCCGAGTCGCCTCGCATCCACCGAGTGCATGTCGGTGCAAAAAGCGCAGCCATTGAGCTGCGAGGCACGGATCTTGATCAGGTGCAGCAACGCTGGCTCGATGCTGAGATTGCTGGTCAAGGCCTCCATGGCAATCATGGCTTTCATCGCCTTGGGCGATGCGCTGTAGTAATCCAGACGGGGGTTCATGGGGCAACCTGATTGATCGGACGTGTACGTCCAAGGTAGACGCTGATGCACGGGCGTTACAGATCCAATTCAGCGAAAAACCGCTGCACCATTCAGGCAGCAGACCAATCCTCGGTTTTTCGCCCACGCAACTATTGCGCAGCAACTCATGCGGGTAATCTGGCGCGACGCACACGCGCCCAATTGCCCCAGGAGCCACGCCGGTATGGAACTTCATGTTGTCATCAACGGCCGCAAGGACCTGGCAGGCCAGTTGTACAACCAACTGCGCAGTGCCATCGAATCCGGCCGACTGGCAGCCGGGACGCAATTGCCGCCCAGTCGTCTGCTGGCGGAACAACTAGGCATTTCGCGCAAGACCATTTCCGACACCTATGCCCAACTGACCTACGAGAACTTCCTCACCGGGGTGATCGGCAAAGGCACCTTCGTTAACGCCCGGGCGGCGAAAATCACCTGCAAACAGAGCCATTCCGAGCTGGCGAGTTTTGACGTCATCGAGTCATGGCGCACCCTGCCGGTGTTCCTTCGTCATCCGACCCTGGAAGGCTCGTTGCGGTATGACTTCATTGGCGGCGCCACCAGCAAGGGCCAGTTTCCCCAGGATGACTGGCGGCGCTGCACCTCGCACGCGTTGCGCCAGATCGCCGGTTCCAAGGGCTTCTACAGCTTGCCGGAGGGCCTGCCGGCATTGCGCAATGCGATCGCCCGGCATATCGCGTTTTCACGCGGGGTCAATTGCCAGGACGAAGACGTGGTGGTGTGCAACGGCGCCCAGCAGGCGCTGGACCTGATCTCCCGGGTGCTGACCCGACCGGGCAGCCTCGTCGCCATGGAAGACCCCGGTTACCCGCCGGCACGCTTGTTGTTCGGCAGCCACGGCGCCACAGTGATCGGGGTGCCGGTGGATGCCGAGGGCATTCAGGTGGACAAGATCCCCAATGGCACGCGGCTGATTTACGTCACCCCGTCCCACCAGTTTCCGCTGGGCATGCCGATGAGCCAGGAACGTCGGGTTGCGCTGCTCGCCAGGGCCCATGAACTGGGCGCGATCATCATCGAGGATGATTACGACAGCGAATTCCGCTACGAAGGCCGGCCCACCGATTCGCTGCAAAGCATGGACGAACGCGGGATCGTCGCCTACGTCGGGACCTTCTCGAAAACCCTGCTGCCGGAACTGCGACTCGGCTATGCGATCCTGCCGCCGGCGATTCTCGAAGCGGTGATCCGCGCCAAGCAGCTCACCGACCTGCACACCTCTACCCTGCCCCAATGGGCGCTGGCCAAGTTCATCGCCGAAGGCTGCCTGCTCAAGCACATCCGGCGCTGCCACACGATCTATGCCGGGCGCCGGGAGCGAATTCTGGCACGTATGGCGGGCGATCTTTCACCGTGGCTTGAAGCCGTGCCCACCACGGCCGGATTCCACATGGTGGTTATGTGCAAAATGCCTATCGATATTCCATTGGTGATCGAACTGGCGAAAAAGGTCGAAGTCGGGGTCTATTCCATCGACAGTTTTTTCTACCAGCAAGCGCCAAGGGACGGGCTTTTCCTCGGTTTTGGCGCCATCGAAACCCTCGACATCGACATTGCCCTGGATCGCCTGCGGGACATTTTGCAGCAGGTGGCGTGAGGATTGGTCTGCTTTTTTATCCTCTGATTGGCTATTGGCGGTCCACAGGTGCAGGCCTATCCTGCATAGGCGTAATCCCTCAATGAGCAGGATTCGTCCAGCCTGATTCAGGAGTGTGAGCAATGTCCAACGAAGTGATCAATACCGTAAAGGTGCAGGCCGCCGCCGGCCGCTCGGATGAGCTGGGTAAGCAACTGCAAAAGATTGTCGAAACCCTGCGCGAACTACCGGGCTGCGATTCCTATATGGTCGACCGCTGCCCCGAGGACGGCAACCGCTGGACAGTCAGCGCCCGCTGGCAATCGGAAGCGGCCATGCAGATGCATTTCAATTGCCCTGAAGTCCAAGGCTTCATTGGCCTGATCGACAGTCGGCTGGCCAACAGCGTCGACTTCAACAGCTTTCCTATCGTTTAAGATTAGGTCGCAGTCTTCGGCTACTCCTACAGGGCAATGGGTACCCCTGTAGAAGGCGTCGGAGGCTGCGATCTTCTGCATTCAAAGCACCTGATTGGTCACCTCGGCTTCTCGAAAATTGGAGGTTTGCCCAGCCACCGGCGCGAACTATCGTGGTCCCTGACGACTAATCCACGCAGGTGATGAACCATGAACCCAGTCCGTTTGTTTGCAGCCCCGCTCGCCGCCCTGGCCTTGACCGTTTCCGCCTCGGCATTTGCCCATGAAACCGGTGCCCCTTCGGAAAAAGTCACGGTGTTGCAGGACCAGATGCTGAAAAACGCGCCCGGTAAAAAAGCGCTGATGATCGAAGTCGATTACAAACCCGGCCAGTCGTCCATCGCGCACAAGCACGAAGGCACGGCCATGGCCTACGTCCTTTCGGGATCGATCATTTCTCAAGTGAAGGGTGAAAAGGCGATCACCTACAAGACGGGTGAATACTGGTACGAGCCTGCGGGATCGGAGCATCTGGTGTCGAAAAACGCCAGCGCTACCCAACCGGCCAAGTTGCTGGTGTTCATGGTGTTGTCGCCGGATGAAAAAGTGTTGATCCCCTTGGAAAACTGATGGCTGTTACGCCAGCTATAAATAATCAGGCTCGAATCATCGATTCGGGCCTTTTTATGTCTCAGGGCAATTAGCCAAAGTTGTTTAAACCAAACAAAACTATTGGTCACCTGATAAGGGCGGACATTGGCTGTTTCATTAAGCCGTTCCCGGTTTAGTCTGGAGTAACTGCCGTCACACTGGCGGCCACCCAAACTTCAAACTTAATGTTGTTTCACGGGAGAAACACCATGAAACTTGCGCTTGTCAGTACGTTAACGTTGGCTGCTCTTTTAACCGGCTGTTCGGTTCCTACGGCACCTTCAGCGGTCTCTTCGCTGGACGGTATCTTTACCCAACCGGTGGGACGCAGCAGTGCCACGAGCGTCTCCAACGGCAGCACTGTTTCACTGGGCATCGTCTACAGCCGCAACACCCAGACCAACCGCGCCTACCTTCAGGATTACCAGGCCAACGCCGGCACCGGTTTCGGCCAGAGCCTGCTGGTGCAATCGATCCACGATGCCTACGTAGCCACCTCCAAACCCGATTTGGCAGTGGACTGGGTCAAGGCTTCGTTGCAACGCCAATTTGGCTCGGTGACGGTGTATCCGGACATGCAAAGCCTTCGGGCGGCAAAACCGGACGTGGTGGCAATCGTCGACAGCCGCAGTCAATTGATGACATCACGCAGTTCGGACATTAAGGCTGATGTCAGTGCGGGCTTTTATGATTCGAACTTGAACTACATCGGCACCGCACAAGGGCGTGATACGAAGGCGCTGAGTCCTGTATGGGCCGACTATAAGCGCACTGAAGAGATCGTCGCGGATATTAACGAACAACAGAATGTGCAAGTCAGGGCGCTGCAGAAGTTTGACCAGTCGCTCAGTAATTTATTGACTAGGCCGACAGATAAAGTGTCGATGATAGATAGTAATACTGGGCGGGAGTTGTATTGATTGTAATGACCCCTTCGCGGGCAAGCCTCGCTCCTACAGAGGTTGTGTTGGTCATAAAACATGCACACGACACAAAACCTGCAGGAGCGAGGCTTGTCCGCGAAGACATCCGACCAAACACCACAAAACCGCCAGGCAAAAAAAACCCCGCATCTCTCAATGCGGGGCTTTTTCATTCAACAGTTGATCAGGCAGCCGGTTCCAGCTCGGCGCTGACTGTCGGCGTGACAGGCACTATCGCTTGCCCGCTCAACGCCAGGTCCAGCAGTTCACGGTTGGCCACTGCATACATGGCGTAGTCCGTACCGCTGGCGGCACGGATTTCCACCAGCATCGCGCGCCAGCGTTCGATCATGCCGTCGTGCTGCGCCATCCACAGCGCCAGGCGTGTTTCCACGTCCTGAGTGCCGTCGCCCTGTTGCAGGACGGAGATGGTGATCGCACGTTGCTGCCAGTCGACGTCATCACGGAACGCTTCACGAGCCAAGGCTTGCCAGTTGTTTTCAACCGGCAGAGCGCTGATCTGTTGCAGGTACCAGGTGATGTCCAGCGCGCTGCCCACGGCGAAGTAGGCCTTGGCCACATCCGCAGGGTCCTGGCCGGTCACGTCGGCAGCCTCGATGATCGGCAGCAGGGTGTACAGGTGCGTCGTGCCAGCCACCATGCGCGCGAGCAACTCTGGCACACCGGCGGCGACGTACGCCTGATAGCGCGACTGCCAGTTCTCGCGGATCTCGCCACTGAGCAGTTCGTCGAGCTTGAGGCCCAACTCCTTCAGGTGCGGACCGAAGTGTGCGACGTCACGGGCAGCGTTCTGCTCGTTGCGGCGGGCACGCAGGAACCAGCGTGTCGCGCGACGACCCAAGCGCATCAGCTCGTCCATCAGCTCCAGTTGCACGTCAGCGGACACCTGGTAATCCAAGGTTTCAATCTGACGGAACCAATGCGGGAGATGGAAGATGTCACGCACGATCACGTAGGCGCCTGCCACGTTCGCCGGGCTCATGCCGGTCGACTCTTTGAGTCGTTGAACGAAGGTGATGCCCATGTGGTTGACCAGGTCGTTGGCGATCTGGGTGCTGACGATCTCGCGCTTCAGACGGTGACGGCGCATGGCGTCGGAGAACTTGCTCACCAGGCTCGGTGGGAAAGCGGTTTCCATGTCGCGGGTCAGGTAGTCGTCGTCCGGCACCAGGGAGTTGAGCAGCGCTTCCTTGAGGTCGATCTTGCTGTAGGAGATCAGCACCGACAGCTCGGCACGGGTCAGGCCATGGCCTTCCGCGATTCGCTCGTTGATCGCTTCTTCCGACGGCAGGAACTCGATGGCGCGATCCAGCTTGCCGCGGCCTTCCAGATCGTTCATCAGACGCTTGTATTCGGCAATCCGCGGCAAGGCACGACGAGCGGCCAGGGACAATGCCTGAGTCTGCTTGTAGTTGTTGCCCAGCACCAGACCACCGACTTCGTCGGTCATGCTCGCCAGCAACTGATTGCGTTGCTTGTCGGTCATGTCACCGGCCTGAACCACTTCGTTCAGCAGGATCTTGATGTTCACTTCGTGGTCGGAGCAGTCCACGCCACCGGCGTTGTCGATGAAGTCGGTGTTGGAACCGCCGCCATTGAGACCGAATTCGACACGACCCAATTGGGTCATGCCGAGGTTACCGCCCTCGCCCACGACTTTGCAGCGCAGTTCGTTACCGTTGACGCGCAGTGCATCGTTGGCCTTGTCGCCGACATCGGCGTGGCTTTCGGTGCTGGCCTTGACGTACGTACCGATACCGCCGTTCCACAACAGGTCTACCGGGGCCTTGAGCAAGGCATTGAGCAGTTCGGTCGGGGTCAGCTTGTCGGCCGTGATGTCGAAGCGCGCTTGCATCTGCGGGGAAATCGCGATGCTTTTCGCGCTACGGGAGAAGATCCCGCCACCTTCGGACATGATGCTGGTGTCGTAATCCGACCAGGCCGAACGCGGCAGGTCGAACAGTCGCTGACGCTCGGCGAAGCTGTTGGCCGGCTCCGGGTTCGGGTCGATGAAGATGTGCAGGTGGTTGAACGCGGCGACCAGTTGCAGTTTGTCGGACATCAACAAACCGTTACCGAACACGTCACCGGCCATGTCGCCGACGCCCACTACAGTGATGCTGTCTTCCTGGACATTGATGCCGCGTTCGCGGAAGTGACGTTGTACGCCGACCCACGCGCCCTTGGCGGTAATGCCCATTTTCTTGTGGTCGTAACCGGCCGAGCCACCGGAGGCGAATGCGTCGCCGAGCCAGAAGCCGTAGTCGATGGCGATACCGTTGGCGATGTCGGAGAAGGTCGCAGTGCCTTTATCCGCTGCAACGACCAGGTACGGGTCATCGTCGTCATGACGCACGACGTTGGTCGGTGGAACCAGCGCACCGTCTTTCAGGTTGTCGGTGATGTCCAACAGGCCGGAGATGAAGATGCGGTAGCAGGCGATGCCCTCAGCCGCGATCTCGTCACGGCTGCCGCCCAGTGGCAAGCGACGTGGCAGGAAACCGCCCTTGGCGCCGACCGGTACGATGACCGAGTTCTTCACTTGCTGGGCTTTAACCAGGCCCAGGACTTCGGTGCGGTAGTCTTCTTCACGGTCGGACCAGCGCAGACCGCCACGAGCGACGTTGCCGAAGCGCAGGTGCACGCCTTCGACGCGCGGCGAGTAAACGAAGATTTCGAACTTCGGTACGGGCTTCGGCAGCTCTGGAATCTGGTGCGGGTTGAACTTGAAGCTGAAGTAGGACTTGTTCTGACCGTTGGCGTCGGTCTGGTAGAAGTTGGTCCGCAGGGTCGCTTTGATCAGGTCGAGGTAGCGACGCAAGATACGGTCTTCGTTGAGCACCTGGACGTCGTCCAGAGCGTTCAGAATCGCGTGTTCCAGACGCTGCTCAAGGTCGTCGCTGCTTAGCTTGCGCGCCAGGTAGAAACGGGTTTTGAACAACCGGGTCAACTCGCGAGCGATGTCGGTGTGGTTGTTCAGGGTGCTGGCGATGTAACCGAGGTCGAAGCCCAGGCGGATCTGCTTCATGTAGCGAGCGTAAGCACGCAGCAGCGCTACGTCGCGCCATGGCAGGCCGGCGGTCAGCACCAGACGGTTGAACGCATCGTTCTCGGCATCGCCGCGCACGATGTGGACGAACGCGTCCTGCAAGGTGTCGTTGAGCTGCTGGATGTCGAGTTCCAGGCCTTCGGCAGCGGTGAACGCAAAGTCGTGAATCCAGAACTCGCGGCCTTTGTTGTGACGCAGGCGATACGGGAACTCACCCAGCACGCGCAGGCCGAGGTTTTCCAGGATCGGCAGCACGTCGGACAACGCCAGCGGCGTATCGGCGTGGTACAGCTTGCAGTGCAGTTCGCGCTGGCCGGAAACCTGACCCAATGGCTGATAGAAGCTCATCACCAGTGGATTTTTTTCGTTCAGGCTCAGCAGGTGCTGCATGTCGACCACAGCCGAATGGGCTGCGAAACGCTCGCGGTACCCGGCCGGGAAGCCTTTCGGGAAGTCGGCCAGCACGTTGGTGCCGTGGGCTTCGCCGAAGCTTTCAACCACCAGGCTCGCGTAATCGTCCTGCCAACTGCGGCAGGCTTGCACCACTTCTTTTTCCAGCAGAACCGGGTCGATATCGAGTCGGTTCTTCGGATCGACGCGCAGAATCAGTTGCACGCGGGCCAGCACGGACTCGGAGAAGAAGGTCCAGAACTCGCAGTCCGAGGCTTTCAGGCGATCCATCAGCACTTGCTGGATCTTCTGGCGCACTTCGGTGGAGTAGATGTCGCGCGGCACGTAGGCCAGGCAATAGCAGAAACGGCCGTACGGGTCTTTGCGCAGGAACACGCGAATCTTGTTGCGTTCCTGGATCTGCACGATCGACATCACGGTGCTGAACAGTTCGTCGACCGGGGTCTGGAACAGGTCATCGCGCGGCAGCACTTCGACCACCTGCGCCAATTCCTTGCCCAGGTGAGCCTTGGCCTGGAAGCCGGAACGGCGTTCGATTTCCTCGACCTTGCGACGGATGTACGGGATGACCCGCACGCTCTCGCCATACACCGAGGAGGTGTACAGGCCCATGAAACGGCATTCCTTGATGACGTTGCCGTCGGCATCGATTTCACGGATCGACACGTAGTCCGGGTAAGCCGGACGGTGTACACGGCTTGGGTGCGCCGCCTTGGCGAACGACAACAGGGTCGGTTCGCGCAGGTAGTTCACGGCGTAGTCTTCGATGCGCAGGTCATCGTAAGTCAGGCCGGTACGCAGCAATTTGGTCAGGCCGAGGAACGAGTTCTGGTCATAGACGATGTGACCGCCGTCAGCTTCATCGCGGACCACGAATTCTTCATAGCCGAGGAAGGTGAAGTGGTTGCCCACCAGCCATTCCAGGAAGCTTTTGATTTCGGCTTTTTCTTCTGGATCAACCTTGAACTGGCTGTTGTCCAGGCCGGTCAGGAGTTCCTGGACCTTGGCTTTCATCGGCTCGAAATCGGCAACCGCGACGCGGACTTCACCGAGAACCTGCTCCAGCTCTTTGCTCAGCACGTTCAATTCGGCCGAATTGGCGCAACGGTCGATTTCCAGGTACATCAACGATTCTTGCAGAACGTCGTCGCCCTGGGTGCCTTTCGGCAGGATTTCCAGCAGCTCGCCCTTGCTGCCGCGACGCACGCTCAGCACAGTGGTTTGCAGGGTATGAATGCTGTAGCCGCGACGGTTCAGCTCGGTACGCACCGAGTCCACCAGGAACGGCAGGTCGTGGTGCAATACTTCGACCGCGGTGTGGGTCGACTGCCAGCCGTGACGTTCGTAATCGGGGTTGTAGACGCGCACTTGCGGTTGCGCGTGATCGAAGCGCTCAAGCAGGCGCCACGCAGAAAGGGTGCAGCCGGCGAGGTCGGACAACCGACGCTGGGTCAGCTCGTCCAGGGAAATGATGCCGAAAAATTGTTCAGCGAACAGCGCCACTTGTGGCAGTGCCTGTTCACTGATGTGCTGCGCCAGTGCCGCTTGCAGTTGGTGCTGGAAGTCGGCTTTGCTGGCTGCGGTGAAGAACGCCATCTGTGGTACTCCGCTTGGGCTTGTTATTGATGGAAGCGTCGCGTGCAAAACCCCTTTCGGGGCGTTCCGTCACCCAGTTCCTGATTCTCGGGCAGAGGAAACAGGGTGACAGGTGGGTGAAGCTGGACGAGACACTCAGGTCACATTCACCTTCCATGAATGGGCATCTGCAAAAACGACTCTGCGATCAATTGCACAATGTCTTTACAGGTATCCATTCGATGCGCAGCTTAACCAGTGCGGCAAGGCCCGTGCTTGCGGTGCTGCGACATATTCGGTCATCGGTACGCAGCTCTCGGCCAATGCCTCGAACAACACTAGCAGCCGTACAGGAAATCGGGCGTTTTATGCCCGGATTTACGGCACATTCGTACCAGAAGTGACCAGTAACACTCCCAGTGTTCACGACACATCCTCTGACACTCAGCCAAGCAGAAATTCCCGAGGACTGGCAGAATTGGCCTTTGTTCGTCTTCACAACGCTCGCCGAGCCAGGAATTCCCCATGCAAATGACCACCTCCCTCTTGATCGTCAACCCGTGCGACGACGAAGAAGACAACATGGCAATGCTCGCCTGCCACAGCGACCAGGGCGATATGTTCCTGATGACTCGCTATCCCGACGAAGACGAACTGGAAATCACCCTAGACGGCGAGCCTTCGACGCTGGACGGAGTGAAAGTCACCCTCAGCCCTACCCGCTTGCTGATCGAAATCGCGGCTGCCGATGCTGATGCACTGAATGGGGATGATTCGCTGGAAATCATTCACAGCACCGATGAAAGCGATCTGGCCGAGGTGGAAGAGACGTTGCAGAACATTCTCAAGGGGACCGGGACCTATATCAGCGAGCTTTGATGGTGTCTGGGCCGGCCTCTTCGCGGGCAAGCCCGCTCCCACAGGGTTCTGCTGCGTTGCTCAGATTGCAAGCCCGGCTCCGATACTGTGGGAGCGGGCTTGCCCGCGATGGCGCCCGCAAGAACACCACCCACCTGCCTCCCTGCAAATTTAAGGCTGTTTCGCCAATCGATTCCCGCACTTTGCACAAAATGCCGTTAGTCGCCGCCCCCCGCGATAGATTAAAGTAACGCCCCCAGCCCTGGCGTTATTCGAACGTCTTCGGTCACCCTTTCCAGGAACAGTCATCGATGGAACATCGTGAAGCGCTGCTAGCGCTGCGAACCTTTCTTTCAACGCAGATTCTCGGCCAGGAAAAACTCATCGAGCGCTTGCTCATCGCCCTGCTTGCCGACGGCCACATGTTGGTCGAGGGCGCTCCCGGCCTGGCCAAGACCAAGGCCATCAAAGAACTCGCCGAAGGCATCGAAGCCCAGTTCCACCGTATCCAGTTCACCCCTGACCTGCTGCCGGCCGACATCACCGGCACCGAGATCTATCGCCCGGAAACCGGCAGTTTCGTGTTCCAGCAAGGTCCGATCTTCCACAACCTGGTGCTGGCGGACGAAATCAACCGCGCCCCGGCCAAGGTGCAGTCGGCGCTGCTTGAAGCCATGGGCGAGCGTCAGGTCAGTGTCGGACGCAGCACCTATGAGCTGTCGCCGTTGTTCCTGGTGATGGCCACGCAAAACCCGATCGAGCAGGAAGGCACTTACCCGCTGCCCGAAGCGCAGCTCGACCGCTTCCTGATGCACGTAAAAATCGGGTTCCCGGACGCCGCTGTCGAGCGCCGCATCCTGCAACAGGCCCGTGGCGAAGCCTTGAACGGCGAAACCAAGCCCGAGCGCCGCGTCAGCCAGCAGGCTATTTTCGCTGCGCGCAAGGAAATCCTCGGTCTGTATATGGCCGACGCCGTGGAGGAATACCTCGTGCAACTGGTCATGGCCACGCGCACTCCGGCCAAGTTCGACCCGGAGATGGCCGAGTGGATCGCCTACGGCGCCAGCCCGCGTGGTTCGATTGCCCTCGACCGCTGCGCCCGCGCCCACGCCTGGCTCGCCGGTCGCGACTTCGTCAGCCCGGAAGATATTCAAGCCGTGCTGTTCGACGTCCTGCGTCACCGCATCATTCTTTCCTTTGAAGCCGAAGCCGCCGGGATTGACCAGGACCGGGTGGTCCAGCGGATTCTCGACGTCGTAGCCGTCGCTTGACCCCGATGAACGCCATACTGCCACCGGAACCGGGCATCCGTGTCAGCCTCGCCGAGCTGATCGAGATGCGCCATCGCGTGCGTGAAGTGCAGCTGTTCTCCACGCCGAGCCAGCGCAGCCCGCTGATCGGCCTGCACCACTCCAAGCTGCGTGGCCGTGGCGTCGACTTCGATCAGGTGCGGGTCTATCAGGCTGGCGATGACGTGCGAAGTATCGACTGGCGCGTCACCGCCCGCACCCAGGAGCCTCACACCAAGCTGTTCCACGAAGAACGCGAGCGACCGATTTTTATCATGGTCGAGCAAAGCCGTCGGCTGTTTTTCGGCTCGGGGCTGATGTTCAAATCGGTGCTCGCCGCCCAGGCCGCGAGCCTGATCGGCTGGGCCGCCCTGGGCCATAACGACCGGGTTGGCGGGCTGGTGTTCGGCGATAATGAGCACTACGAAATCAAACCCCGACGCAGCAAACAGAGCCTGTTGCAACTGCTCAACCGACTGGTGCGGGTCAATCAGTCGCTGCACACCGAAAGCGAAACGGATCGCGATGCCTTCAACATTGCCCTGCGCCGCGCCCGTGAAGTGCTGCGTCCCGGCAGTCTGGTGATCATCATCTGCGACGAACGCGCGCTGACCGAAGGCGCCGAACAACAGCTGAGCCTGTTGTCGCGACATTGCGATCTGTTGCTGTTGCCGGTCTCCGATCCGCTCGATCACGCCCTGCCCGCCGCTGGCCTGCTGCGATTTGCCGAACGCGGTGCGCAACTGGAACTCGACACGCTGAATTACGACCTGCGCCAGACCTACCGCGCCCAGGCCGAAGCCCGGATCGCCCACTGGGAATTGCTCGCGCAAAAGCTGCGCGTTTTGCTGATGCCCTTGAGCACCCAGAGTGAAATGGTCGAGCAACTGCGCGAGTACCTGAACCCACAGAAACCGGGGAAAGCTCGATGAGCAGCCTCGATCAACTGCAGCCGTTGATTTCCCCGCCGCCCATCGAGTTTTGGCCGCCGGCACCGGGCTGGTGGCTGTTGCTGTTATTGCTGCCGCTGATCGGTTTCGGCCTGTGGCATTTACGCCGTTTCCTGCCGAGCAAACGCCCCATCGTACGCGCCGAACAACCCTTGGACCCGGTGCGCGTCGCCGCGCTGGCCGAACTGGCGTTGATGCCCAAACCCTACGACGGCGCGCCGGCCGGTGCCTGGTTGCAGCAACTCAACGGTTTGCTCAAGCGCCTGTGCCGCAACCATTATCCCTACAGCCAGAGCCACACCCTCAACGGGCGCAAATGGCTGGCGTTCCTCGATAACCGCTGCCCGGCCGCCGGCCTGACGCGCTGGATGGTGCTGGTCGAAGGCGCCTACAAACCCGAATGCAAACTCGACGACAAGGCCATCGCCGGCCTGACCCAAGCCGTCGACACCTGGATTCGCAAACATGTTTGAGCTCGCCTGGCCGTGGATCTTCGCCCTGCTGCCGCTGCCGTGGCTGCTGCGTATCGTGCTGCCGGTCGCCGACAGTGGCGAGCCGGCGCTTAAAGTCAGCTTCCTCAGCGACCTCGAAGGCCTGGCCCGCCGCCGTGCCCGCGCCAACCTGCCGGCCTGGCGCCAACAAGCGCCGTTCATTCTGCTGTGGTTGTTGTTGCTGATGGCTGCGGCACGCCCGCAATGGCTCGGCGAACCGCTGCCGATTGCTGCCAGTGGCCGCGATCTGCTAGTGGCGGTCGACGTCTCCGGCTCCATGGATTTCCCCGACATGCAGTGGCAGGACGAAGACGTCAGCCGGCTTTCGCTGGTCCAGCATTTGCTCGGCGATTTTCTCGAAAGCCGCGAAGGCGATCGGGTCGGCCTGATCCTGTTCGGCAGCCAGGCCTATCTGCAAGCGCCGTTGACGTTTGATCGGCGCACCGTGCGCGTGTGGCTCGACGAAGCGCGGATCGGCATCGCCGGCAAGAACACCGCCATCGGCGATGCCATTGGCCTGGCGCTAAAGCGCCTGCGCATGCGTCCGGCACAGAGCCGCGTACTGATTCTGGTCACCGACGGCGCCAACAACGGTGGCGAAATCGACCCGCTCACGGCGGCGCGACTGGCAGCCACTGAAGGGGTGAAAATCTACCCGATCGGTATCGGCGCCGATCCGGAGCAAAGCGGCACCCTGGGATTCCTCGGTGTCAATCCGAGCCTGGACCTCGATGAGGACTCTTTGAAGGCCATCGCCCAAGCCACCGGCGGCCAGTACTTCCGCGCCCACGACGGCAAAGAACTACAGACGATCAAGGCCACCCTCGACCAACTGGAACCGGTAACCCAGCAACCGACGCAGGCTCGCCCGGCGCAAGCGTTGTATCACTGGCCTTTGGCGATGGCGTTGCTGTTGAGCATGCTGTTGGTGGTCCGTGAACGCTGGCCGGACAACCCGTTGCAACGCCTGTTCACCAAGGAGCTGTATCTGCAATCGCCACTGCCTGACTGGCGCCAACGGCTCAAACGCCTGCGTCTGCGGAGGCGCCGATGAGTGCGCTCTGGCCTTACTGGTTCCGCCCCTGGTGGCTGCTGCTGTTGCCGGTGCTCGGCTGGTTGCTCTGGCAACTCTGGCATCGGCAAAAACGCGCCGGGCGCTGGCAGATGATTCTGCCGCCGGCCTTCCACGCCGCATTGCTCAGTGGCGGCAGCGGTCGCGACAGCAAATTGCCGTGGGTCGCCCTGGGCGTCGCCTGGGTACTGACCCTTCTGGCGTTGCTGGGGCCGAGTTGGGAGCGTGTCGAGCAAACCAGCCAGAAACCTGCCGATCCGCTGGTGGTGATCCTGGAGCTGACCCCGGAAATGCTCGCCACCGACGTGGCGCCGAACCGCCTGGAACAGGCCCGACGCAAGCTGTTCGACCTGCTGCAAAATCGCAGCGACGCCCAGACTGCCATCGTGGTCTACGCCGGCAGCGCGCACACGCTGGTGCCGCTGTCCGATGACCTGTCCACCAGCGGCAACCTGCTGGATGCGCTGAAGCCGTCGCTGATGCCGCAGGCCGGTCATCGCGCCGATCTGGCCGTGACCAAGGCCCTCGCGCTATTGGAGCAAGGCGCCCTCGGCGATGGTCGGATTCTGCTGATTGGCTCGACCCTGACCGAAGAGGAACGCCAAGGCATTCGCCGGGCGCTGGACGGCAAGGCGACGCAGTTTTTGATGCTCGGTATCGGCACCGCCGAAGGTGCGCCCATTACGCGCGAGGACGGCAGTTTCCTCAAGGACGAACAAGGCGCGATTCTGGTGCCGCACCTGGACGAGCCCAGCCTGAAAGCCTTCGTCAATGGCCTGGACGGACGCTATCGCCATGCGCGCCTGGGCGATGCCGACTTGCGTGCCCTCGGCCTGCTCGATGGCCCGCGCAACGTGCGCCACGACGGCCAGATCCTGCGCCTCGACACCTGGGCCGACCAGGGTTACTGGCTGTTGCTGCCGCTATTACTGCTGGCGGCCTGCGCTGGCCGGCGCGGCTGGTTGTTCTGCCTGCCGCTGCTGTTCCTGCTGCCACAACCAAGCTACGCCTTCGACTTCGAAGACCTGTGGTTGCGGCCCGATCAGCAGGGCCTGCACTTGCTCAAGCAAAAACGCCCGGCCGAGGCCGCCGAGCATTTCGACGATCACCAATGGCAAGGCGTGGCGCTCTATGAAGCCGGCGACTACAGTGGCGCCGCCCAGCGGTTCGCCGAAAGCAATGACGCCCACGCCCACTACAATCGTGGCAACGCCTTGGCCAAAAGCGGTGAACTGGACGCCGCGCTGGATGCTTACGATCAGGCCCTGGAACTTCAGCCGGATTTGCGCCCGGCCTTGACCAACAAAGCGCTGGTGGAAAACCTGATCAAGCAGAAAAACACGCCGCCGCCCGTTGAACCGGACAAAAACACCGGTGAGGAAAACCAGGCCACCGCGCAGGAACCACTACCCGGTGCAGCCTCCCAACCGGGCGAACCGAAAACCGACGCCGAGCAAACCACACCGGACGCCGAGCAACAGTCCACTGCACCGCCGAAACCGGGTGCCAACGAAGTCCCCGGCAGCGAACTGGGGGACGAGCAGCACACCACGCCACCCTTGCGCCCGGCCAGCAGCAGCATCGACGGCGAACAGCGTCAGGCGCTGGAGCAATGGTTGCGCAAGATCCCGGATGATCCGGGTGAATTGCTCAGACGCAAATTCTGGTACGAACAGCAACAACATCAGGATCAGGGAAAAACTCGATGAACCGCTTCACCGCCTTCTTGCTCGCGCTGCTGCTCTGGACTGTTCAGGCCCAGGCTACGGGGCTGCTCGCCAGTGTCGATCGCAGTCGCCTGAACTCCGGCGAAACGGTCGAACTGACGCTGGAATCCAACGACGTGACGCAGTTTGGCAAACCTGACCTGACGCCACTGGAGCCGCTGTTCGAAGTACGCGGCACGCGCCAGGTCAACCAGTTGACCACCCTCAACGGCGACAGCCGTGCCACCACTCGCTGGATCATCACCCTGCTGCCGAAGCAGAATGGCAGCGTGGAGATTCCGTCGCTGCAATTGGGCGATGTGCAGAGCCAGCCCATCACCGTGCAAGTGATCGAGAGCGAAACCCAGGACACCGCGAGCAAACTCGCGCCGGTGTTCATCGATGCCAGCCTCGACCAAAACAGCGTGTATGTGCAGGCCCAGGCTGTCCTGACCTTGCGCATCTACCATTCGGTCTCGCTGTACGACGACAGCAGCCTGCCGCCCTTGCAGATCCCCGATGCACGCATCGAACAGTTGGGCGAGTCGCGTACCTACGAGAAAGCCATCAATGGCTTGCGCCATGGCGTGATCGAAATGCGTTATGCGATTTATCCGCAACACAGCGGCGTGTTGACCATTCCGGCGCAGATATTCAATGCCGCGCTGGTCGAGGCGCAGCCCGCTCAGGACAACGCCACCCAAGCGCCGAAATCGGGCAAATTGATGCGCGTCAGCTCCTCAGAACTCCTGCTGACGGTCAAGGCTAAACCCGCCAGCTATCCCGCCGACCTCCCATGGCTGCCAGCCCGCAGCCTGAGCCTGAGCGAAAGCTGGAACCCGGAACCGGATCACGTCCAGGTCGGTGATTCACTGACCCGCAGCCTGACCTTGAGAGCCGAAGGCCTGGCCAGTTCGCAATTGCCGCCGTTGCCGGCCACCGACGTCAATGGCCTGCGGCGCTACCCGGATCAACCGGTGCTGGGCAACCAGAACACCGAGCGCGGTTTAATTGGCAGTCGCGAGGACAGGGAAGCGCTGGTGCCGACGCGTAGCGGCGACATCGAATTGCCGGCGGTGGACGTGGTGTGGTGGAACACCTTCGAGGATCATCTGGAACACAGCAGCCTGCCGGCCCGAACCCTGCCCGTGGCAACCAATCCAAGCCTGATGATCGACACCCCGGCCAGCGCGCCCCAAGCCACCGCCGCCGCGATCAACGAAGCCCTCTGGTGGTGGAAGCTCAGCACGCTGATCCTGGCATGCACCACCCTGCTGGGCTTCGGCCTCTGGTGGCGCGCTCGCTGGCAACCGGCGATCTTGCGGGCGACGCAGACCGGCCCGAGCCCGCGCACCGTGCTCGACGACCTCAAGCGTGCCTGCCAGGCCAATGATTCCCACGCCACCCGCCAGGCCCTCGACGCCTGGGCAAGGCAGCAACCGGAAACCCTGGCCGACATGGCCGCCCGCTTCGTCCCACTGTCCGACGCCCTCGACGGCCTGAACGGCGCGCTCTACAGCGAAACCGGCCAGCATTGGCAAGGCGAGGAACTGTGGCGAGCGATCAAGGCGATCCCGATTGCCGAACGGGTTCAGGACCCGGTGGGCGACAGCGGCCTTCCGCCGCTTTACCCCAAATAGACCCAATCCCTGTAGCAGCTTGGCGAAGCCTGCGTCCGGCTGCGCAGCAGTCGTAAAATCAGCACACGCGGTGTATCACATAAACCGTGCAGGCTGGATTTACGACTGCTGCGCAGCCGAACGCAGGCTTCGCCAGCTACTACGCGGGTTGTGGTGTTGCTGACCACATGTAGCCCGTTTGCCAGTAAACTCTCTCCCCTTTCGCCGCCATCATTTCCCACGCGGCCATCACCTTATTTCCTACGGAGTTTGCCTTGCGTCTGTTTCACACCTCCGACTGGCACCTTGGGCAGAATCTGCATGGCCAGGAACGCGATTTCGAGCACGGCTGTTTTCTCGACTGGCTGCTGCGTCAGCTGAAGCTGGACCAGCCCGACGTGTTGCTGATTGCCGGCGATATCTTTGACACGGTCAATCCACCGGTCAAAGCCCAGGAACGCCTTTACGACTTCATCGTCAGCGCTCACGAGCAGCAACCGTTGCTGACGATCGTGATGATCGCCGGCAACCATGATTCCGGCTCGCGCATCGAACTGCCCGCACCGTTGATGCGCCGTTTGCGTACTCACGCATTGGGCCGTGTGCTGTGGCTGGATGACGGACAACTGGACGCCGAGCGCCTGTTGCTGCCACTGCCGGACGCCAGCGGCGAAATCGCCGGTTGGTGCCTGGCGCTGCCGTTCCTGAGGCCGGCCGAAGTGACCGGCGCGCACCTGGGCGACAACTACCTGCGCGGTATCGGTCAGGTTCACGAATGGCTGATCGAAGCGGCGAACGCCAAACGCAAACCAGGCCAGGCGCTGATTGCCATCAGTCACGCGCACATGGCCGGCGGTTCGGTGTCCGAAGACTCCGAGCGCAGCCTGATCATCGGCAACGCCGAAGCCTTGCCCGCCAGCCTGTTCGGGCCGAGCATCAGCTACGTGGCCCTCGGGCATTTGCACAAGCCACAGAAGGTCAACGGTGAGGAGCGTATCCGATACAGCGGCTCGCCGATTCCGTTGTCGTTCTCCGAGATCGGCTATCAGCATCAGATTCTCGACATCACACTCGAAGGCGAAACCCTGGTCAGCGTCGAACCGAAACTGATCCCGCGCGCGGTGAACCTGCAGCGGATCGGCCCCGCGCCGCTGGCGGAAATCCTCTTGCAACTGGCGGACCTGCCGAACATCGATTTGCTCGCCGACCTGCAGCGTCAACCCTGGCTGGAAGTCCGTGTGCGTCTCGATGAGCCGCAACCGGACCTGCGTCACCAAGTGGAAACCGCGCTGCAAGGCAAAGCCGTACGGCTGGTGCGAATTGCCGCCGAGTACGCAGGCAATGGCAGCCGCGACGGCGTCGATGAGGGCGCGACCTTGATTGAACTGGATCAGCTATCGCCCCAGGAACTGTTCAGCCGGGCCTGGCAGGACAACTACGGCAGCGAGGTCGACGAGCAAACCCTCAAGGACTTTGCCGAGCTGTTGCAGGACGTGCAGATGGAGAGCGAACAACCATGAAGATCCTCGCGATCCGCCTGAAAAACCTTGCCTCGCTGGCCGGGCCTTTTGATATCGACTTCACCGCTGAACCCCTGGCGAGTGCCGGCCTGTTTGCGATCACCGGGCCCACCGGCGCCGGTAAAAGCACCTTGCTCGACGCCTTGTGCCTGGCGCTGTTCGGTGCCGTGCCGCGACTGAGCAACGCTCAAGTGTCGGCCAAAGCACCGGATGCCGATGGCGAAATCAGCACGGGTGACCCTCGTACTCTGCTGCGTCGCGGCACAGGCGAAGGCTATGCCGAAGTGGATTTCGTGGGCATCGATGGCCGTCGCTATCGCGCTCGTTGGGAAGCCAATCGTGCCCGCGAGAAGGCTGGCGGCAAGCTGCAAGCCAGCCGTCAAAGTTTACGTGACATCGATCTGGATCAATTGCTGGCCAGTCAGAAAGTCGAATTCAAAACCCAGCTCGAATCCGTCCTGGGCCTGAACTTCGAACAGTTCACCCGCGCCGTACTGCTCGCCCAGAGCGAGTTCAGCGCCTTTCTCAAGGCCAACGATAACGAGCGCAGCGAGCTGCTGGAAAAGCTCACCGACACGGCGCTCTACACCCGTCTCGGTCGGCGTGCCTTCGACAAGACCAAAGAGGCGCGCGAAACCCACAAGCTGTTGCAGGATCAGGCCACCGGCGTCACGCCGCTGTCGCCAGAAGCCCGCACAGAACTGGATGAGCGCTTCAACGACGCCCAGCAGCAACTCAAGACCCAACAGGTGCAGCTCAAGCAGCTTGAGCTGCAACACACCTGGCTCAAGGAGTTGCGGCAGTTGCAGGACGCGCAACTCAGCGCCACTGAACAACTGACCAGCGCTCAGTTGCATTGGGAAAGCCTCACCGGCGAACGCTTGAAGCTGACCCGGCTGGAGCAACTGGCGCCGCAACGGCACCAGTTCGCCCGCAAGACTGAACTCGTCGCCCAGCTCACGCCTTTGGCGGCGCAGATTCAGTTGCACAGCCAACAGCAAAGCGAACTGCAAGCGCGTCAGGCGCAGCTTGAACACAGCCTGAGCGCGGCGCAGACCGCTCTCGTCGAAGCGCAAAGCCAACACAGTACAAGCGCGCCGCTGCTGCGTCAGGCTTTCGAAGAGCAAAGCACCCTCGCCCGCCTGGTCAAAGACGCGGCGCTCAGTACCGAGCGCAAACAGCAGGCAGAACTGGCCTGCACCCAGGGCCAAACCACGATTCAAGGCTTGCTCGAGCAACAAAAACGGGTCGCCGAACGCTTGCAACGGATTGCCGGGGAGCTTGAACAAAGTAGCCATCTGGCGCCATTGAGCGACGCCTGGAACGCCTACCGTCACCGCCTGCAACAACTGATGCTGGTGGGCAATCGACTGAACAAGGGCCAGGCCGAACTGGCCACTTTGGAGCAAAGCGCCAGCCACGCCGCCGAGGCGCTGGCCACCCAGCGCCAGAGCCTTGAAGTGCTGTACAAAGAGGCCGGTGCCGAACCGGAAGCAGTGGCCGAGCAGGTGCAGATTCTTGGCAGTCTGTTGCAGGACAACCGCAAACAATTGCGCGCCTTTGAAGAACTGACGCGGCTGTGGGCCAGTCATCAAGAGCTGGACAGACGCGCCACCGAACTCCAGCAGCGTCAGTTCGTTGCGCAGCAAGAACGGGATCGCCTGACCCAGGACGGGGTGAAAACCAAAAGCGAACTGACCGTCGCCGAGCAGACCCTGACCGTCACCCGCGAATTGCTGGAACGCCAGCGCCTGGCGCGCAGTGCCAGCGTCGAAGAACTGCGCGCGCAGTTGCAGGACGATCAACCGTGCCCGGTCTGCGGCAGCCCGGACCATCCTTATCATCAACCCGAAGCGCTGCTGCAAAGCCTCGGTCGGCATGATGAAAGCGAACAGGCCAACGCCCAGAAAGCCGTCGACCTGCTGAAAGAAAAACTCACCGACCTGCGTGCCGAAGTCGGTGGCTTGATTGCGCAGCAAAAGGAGTTGCTGCAACAACAGGAACAACTCGCGGCTCAGCAGCACAGTCTGGCACCGAGCCTCGAAGCACATCCGCTGTCGACGCAACTGCTGGCCCAGGACGCGAGCAAACGCGACAGCTGGCTCGCGCAACAAAACAGCCAACTGAACCAAAGCATCACCCAGGACGAACAACGCCAAACCGCCCTGCTCACCCTGCAACAGGATGCCGCGCGGCTTCAACAGCAACTGCGCAGCGCCGAAGCGGCCAGCCAGCAAGCGGCTCAGCACCTGGCCAACCAGCAACGGGAGTTGAGCAGTGATCGCCAGCGCCTGGACGAAGAGCTGACAGCGTTCAGCAGCCTGCTCCCGGCCGACACCCTGCAAGCTTTGCGCAACGAACCTGCGGCGACTTTCACCCAGCTCGACGGGCAGATCGCCCAGCGGCTGGAGCAGCTCGACCAGCAACGCGATGAGCTCAGCGAACAGCTAAAACGCCAGCAGACACTGGAAAAAGAACAGGATCGCCAGCAGACCCGCGCCCAGCAACTCGAAGCCGCTCAGCAGCAGTTCACCGCCCTTGCCGAGCAGCAACACGCTTGTCAGCAGAAGCTCACGCAATTGCTCGGCGTACACAGCAGCGCCGAGCAGTGGCAACAGCAACTGGACCAAGCCGTCGAACAGGCGCGCGCTGCCGAAGCAGCGGCCAATCAGGAACTGCAAACCGTGCGCACGCGGCTGGTGCAACTGGCGGCGGAACTGAAAGCGCAGCAAGAACGCCTGATTGCGCTGGAAGCTGAAGATCGCGAGTTGAGCGGCAAGATCGCCGACTGGCGCGCCTTGCATCCAGAACTGGATGACGGCGGCCTGGAAGACCTGCTGAGCGTCGACGACCAACAGGTCAGTGAACTCAGGCAACGCTTGCAGCACAGCGAAAAAGCCATCGAGCAGGCCAAGGTCCTGTTGCAGGAGCGCGATAAGGTCCTGCTCAATCATCAGGCCCAGCACAACGGCCATCTCGACGCCGAGCAATTGGCGACGGCGCTGGCAGACCTGCAAACCCAGGCCGCCGCCAGCGAACACCGCTGCGCCGAATTGCGTGCCGAGCAGGCCGAGGATCAGCGCCGGCAAAATGCCAATCAGGCCTTGGCGCAACAGATCGCCAGCGCCTACACCGAGTACCAGCGCTGGGCGCGTTTGAATGCGCTGATCGGTTCGGCCACCGGCGACACGTTCCGCAAGATCGCCCAGGCCTACAACCTCGACCTGCTGGTGCATCACGCCAACGTACAGTTGCGGCAACTGGTGCGGCGCTATCGCCTGAAACGCGGCGGCAGCATGCTCGGGTTGCTGGTGATGGACACCGAGATGGGCGACGAGCTGCGGTCGGTGCATTCGTTGTCCGGTGGCGAGACGTTCCTGGTGTCTCTGGCGCTGGCCTTGGGCCTGGCGTCAATGGCGTCGAGCACACTGAAAATCGAATCGCTGTTCATCGACGAAGGCTTCGGCAGTCTCGATCCGGAATCCCTGCAACTGGCCATGGACGCCCTCGACGGCTTGCAAGCCCAGGGCCGTAAGGTCGCAGTGATTTCCCACGTACAGGAAATGCACGAACGGATTCCGGTGCAGATTCAGGTCCGCCGTCAGGGCAACGGCCTGAGTACCCTGGAGGTGAAATGATCACGCTGTATTCCTTCCGCCGCTGCCCGTACGCCATGCGGGCGCGCATGGCCCTGCGTTACGCCGGGGTTGCGCTGGACATTGTCGAAGTCAGCCTGAAGGCCAAACCCGCCGAGATGCTCGCACTGTCGAGCAAAGGCACGGTGCCGGTGTTGAGTGTCGATGGTCAGGTGATCGATGAGAGTCTGGAGATCATGCGCTGGGCTTTGGCGCAGAATGATCCGCAGGACTGGTTGCTCACAGGTGATCCGCAGGGACAGGCATCCATCGCCGCGCTGATCGAAGAGAACGATCAAGCGTTCAAGGTGCATCTGAATCACTACAAGTACGCCGAGCGTTATCCCGAGCAGCCGATGGCGTTCTATCGCGCCGAGGGCGAGGTGTTTTTGCGCAAACTCGATGAGTTGCTGGAGGGCCGCGACTACTTGCTGGCGGCGCATCCGAGCCTGGCGGATGTGGCGTTGATGCCGTTCATACGGCAATTCGCCCATGTCGATCGCGAGTGGTTCGCCCAGACGCGTTACGTGCGGTTGCAGGCGTGGCTACAGCGATTCCTCGACTCAGACCTCTTCACCGGCATCATGCAAAAATAACCACTTCCTGTAGGAGCGAGGCTTGCCCGCGAAGGCGTCATCAAGGCCGCTAAAAGCTTCGCGGGCAAGCCTCGCTCCTACAGGGGTGTTCGATCGGTCAGGCCAGTACGTTGCACATTTCCAGCGCCGAGCAATCGACCTGGAACGGGCCGAAGTAATCGTCCTGGCGTTTGACCGGCGGATTGCCTGCCAACAGACCCAAGGCCTTGGCGGTTTCAATATTACGTGCAAGGTTGTGATTGGCTTCGATGGACCGGGCCACGGAACCTGCCGAGCCCTGCCCTATCCCCAACAGTGAAGCGCCATTGGTCATGAACGCCAGGAAGGCGATGACCCAGAGTTTGCCTCCTTTCATGCCCCTGCCACTCCTGCCACGTCTGCCTGATCGATCACTGCGTTTTGGACGCGGTGATCGAACTGGATGCCAGGATGAGCGACTTGAATCGGCGCTTCGAAAGACTGTTGCGATTGCGGCGAAAGGCTGACAACCAACACCAGGGCCACGTAAAGAGCGATAGCCAGGTAGGCGCCATGTTTGGCATAAGTGATGATTGCGCTGGCCATGGTGTTCTCCGTAGGCATGTTTCGATGCCCACAGAATCGATCAAAAAAGCCGTAACAACCACTCAGGGTTATCCATAGTAACCATCAGCTTCGTTGATCATTAATCCAGTCTATTTCAGTCTTCAATAAAACTCATCAAGCGCTCGCGGGCCGCATCCGGCTCGTCTGGAACGGGCTGGGCAGCCGAAAGAATGGGGGTGGAATAGAGAAACAGAAGAACCACGGCCAGTCGCATCGCCATGCGGTCGATCCTTGTGATAAGAGAAGGAGTCAGAAAATCAGCGTCAAATTTAAACTCATGGCCATGTGATATCAAGCAGTACCTTGATATCAATATGATGCTGTCGGAAACGCGTTATGCAGGAGCGACATCACTCAGGTTTCTCGAGGCTTTTCAGCCCGATCGACACAAGTGACTTCGCTCCTGCATAAAAGGTGCAGGGCTTGAATTTCAGGCTTGGGTTTTGTGATCCAGCGCCGCGTAGAAGTTGGCACTTTGTTGCAGGTATTTCTGGGTGTAGCTCTGGGCGTGGGATTTTTTGTCGCTGATTTCAACGTTGGCGCTGGCTGGCAGAGCAACGGTTGCAGAGATAGCGGAGGCGGCGATTACGGAGAAGAGATTGAAGTTCATGGCGGTGTTCCTCGAAGTCAGTTGGCTTGCTTGCCCGGTGGGGCCGTGAAGCCAACTTAACCGCGGGGATTCACGCGCTGAAATGCTTTGTAGCATTACTAAACATCAGCGTCATTGATAGAAGGACGCAGGCCCCACCAACCGGGGCCTGCGGCCTATTGACGCACCAGGAACTTGAGATCGCTCGGGGCATCCATCGGCAGTTTTTGCACGGTTTTACCCAGCAAACCGGTCTTGGTATCGCGCTCGACCACCACAATCTGGTTGCTTTTCTGGTTGGCAATCAACAAGAACTTGCCGCTTGGATCGAGGCTGAACTCGCGCGGATGATCACCCTCCACCGCTCTGCGCTGCAGCTCTTTGAGGTGGCCGCTCGCCGGGTCGATGGCGAACACCAGCAGTTGATTGGCGGTGCCACGGTTGCTGACATAGAGGAACTTGCCATCGGCCGACGCATGCAGGGCCGCAGCGGCTTTGTCCGAAGCGGGCTGCCCCGCCGCCAGATCAATCATCTGCGTTTGCTCGAGTTTGCCGTCCTGGTAGTCGAACACCGCCACCTGCGCACTCATTTCCATGGTCAGCCACGCGTGCTTGCCATCGGCGCTGAACAGCAAATGCCGAGGCCCGCTGCCGGGCGGCAATTGGACTGACGCCGGTGTCGCGGCGGCCAGCGGCAAGTCTGGATTGGCCTTGGGATCGAAGCGGTAGACAAAAATCTTGTCGGCCCCCAGATCATTCGAAAAGACAAATTTGCCATCCGGCGACGAGACCGTCGAATGCACATGGGCCGACATCTGCCGCTCGGGGTTGACCCGGCTCGACGGATGGCTGCTCATTTGCACCACGTGTTTGAGCTTGCCGTGGCCACCTACCGGTATCACCGCCAAGGTACCGCCCGGATCTTCAGCCACCGAGTAGTTGCTGACAAACAGGTGACTGGCGTCAACACTGAGGCTCGAATGCGTCGGCTCGTTGCCCAGGCTCTGAACCTGATTGATCAGGCTCAGCGCATGGGTTTTGGAATCGATCGCGTAACTGCTGACGCGCCCTACCGGATCAGCCTGCCCCGGACCGTTTTCGTTGACCACGTACAGGTGGCGCTGATCCTTGGACACGGTCAGCCAGGACGGGTTTTCACTCTCGACCACTTGCAGCGGCTTGGCGTCGATCTGCCCGGTGGCGGCGTCGAAGTTCAGGCGATAAATCCCCTGGCTCTGGCCGGCCGTGTAGGAGCCGACCAGCAACTGATAGTCGTCGGCCGACGCTACCTGAAAACCCATCGCGCCGACGCTGCCAGCCATCAGTAACGGCCAGAGTTTACGCATCCTCATTCACTTCGTCCTCGTCGTCATCACCGCGAATCGCGGTCATGCACACCAACCGGTGTTCGCCGGAAGCACCGGTGATCAGCCAGCTTTGCAAGGTCGGATCGAAGGTCGCGGCCCCGACCTCGTCCGGGGTGAATTCCCAGTGCTTGGACACGCGGCCGTCTATGCATTCGATGTGCAGGTTGTCGTCTTCATCGAGGGAGAATTCGAAGGCGTGCAGCCCGTCGATCTCCACCATGTCGCAGTGTTCGAGGGTGTGGAGCAAGGTGTCGGTTGCGGCAGTCATGGCAGTCAATCTTTGAATGGGAAAAACGCAATGATAGCTCATCACACCCGATTGATCGTTTCACACTAACGTGTGGGAGCGGGCTTGCCCGCGATGACGGTCATTCAGACAACGATGAAGGTGCCTGACACTGCGCTATCGCGGGCAAGCCCGCTCCCACAGGGATTGCGTTCGACCGTTAGCGGGCGTTGCGGGAACGCTGGCCGCCGATGAAGTTGTGCCCCAGGATGCGGGTCAGGGGCATCCCCTTAAAGTGTGCCGACAGTGCCAGGTTCAAACGCCGCGCCCACAGGCTCGATGCCGTTGATCAATGGCGCGCCGAACTCGGCCTGGCTGATCTCGAACACGTCACCCGGTCGGGTGCGGATGCCGTCGGCAAAGGACAGGGTCGCGGTGCCGAAGAAGTGAATGTGCACGTCGCCCGGACGCAGGAACTGGCTGTACTTGAAATGGTGGTATTCGAGGTTCGCCAGGCTGTGGCACATGTTGGCTTCGCCACTGAGAAATTCGTTCTGCCACAGCACTTCGCCATCGCGCAGAATGCGGCTGGTGCCGGCCAGGTGCTGCGGCAATTCGCCGACCCGAAGTTCCGGGCCATAGCTGCAACTACGCAATTTCGAATGCGCCAGGTACAGGTAGTTTTTGCGCTCCATCACATGATCGGAGAACTCGTTGCCCACGGCGAACCCGAGGCGATACGGCTTGCCGTCGTGGCCGATGACGTAGAGGCCGCTGAGCTCGGGTTCTTCACCGGCGTCTTCGGCAAACGGTGGCAGCGGGAACGGTTGGCCCGGGCGCACGACAATGCTGCCGTCGCCCTTGTAGAACCATTCCGGTTGCACGCCGGCCTGCCCCGCTGCCGGTTTTCCGCCCTCCACGCCCCATTTGAAAATACGCATGGTGTCAGTCATCGCGGCTTCATCGCCGGCCTGCTGATGCATTTTGTCCCGCGCCGAGGCGCTGCCCAAATGGGTCAGGCCGGTGCCGCTGACCAGCATGTGCGCCGGGTCCGGGTGATCCAGCGGCGGCAGGATTCGCAGCTTGGACAGCAACTCGGCGTAGTCGTGACTGATGCCCAGGCCCAGAGTTTGCACCTGCTGCTCAAGATTGCTCCCCGCCTCGATCGCCGCCAGCGCCAGGTCGCGCACCGTGCGCGCCTCCAGCACTTCACGCACCAGACCGCCCTCGACCACGCCGACACGGCGCTCACCGTTACTCAATTCGAACTGAACCAAACGCATGATTTTCTCCTTCGAACACACGACTTCAAAACAACGCAGCCCCCTGTGGGAGCGAGCCTGCTCGCGATAGCGGTGCATCAGTCGACATCCATGTCGGATGTGATGACCTCATCGCGAGCAGGCTCGCTCCCACAGTTGATCGGGGCTGATTTCAGAATTCAGGTACGGGTTGCACCACGGGCGCTGGCCGCAAACTGATCAGCCGGCAGCACATGCTTGCGCTCCAGCAAGCGATAAACCACGCCCGTCAGCAGCAGCCCGAACAGCATCACGCCAGCGAGGAAATACAACCCCGACGCGAGGTTGCCGGTGTACTCCTTCAGCGCACCGATCACGAACGGACCGATGTAGCCGCCGAGATTGCCCACCGAGTTGATCAAGGCGATCCCGGCCGCCGCACTGGCGCCGGCAAAGAACCGGCCCGGCAAGGTCCAGAACACCGCCGTGCAGGAAAACAGCGAGAAGGCCACCAGGCACAGCGCCGCCAGTTGCAACACCGGCACCGTCAGCCAGGCACTGAGGAACAGGCCGATAGCCCCCAACACGTAAAGCACCGCCAAGTGGCCGTAGCGATCATTCAAACGATCGGAACTGCGCGGGATGATCAGCAAACCGATGATCCCGAAGATGTACGGCACCGACGACACGAAGCCGGTCACCAGATCAGTGCCACCAAACTGTTTGATCAGCGTCGGCAGCCACAGGCCCAGGCCATAAATGCTCAGGGTCACCGGCAGGTAAAACAGCGCCAGCAGCAACACGCGTTTGTCTTTGAGCGCATGCAGCGGATTGCCGTGACGGGTCTGGCCGTATGCGTCCAGGTCCTTTTTCAGCTCACCGGTCAGCCAATCCTTCTCGGCCTGGTCCATCCATTTCACCTGCTGCGGGCCATCCGGCAGGTAACGCAGCACCGGCCAGGTCAGCAGGATCGCCGGGGTGCCGATGACGATGAACAGCCACTGCCAGCCGTGCAGCCCGAGGGTGCCGTCCATGCCGAGCAAGCCGCCGGACACCGGGCCGGTGATCATCATCGCAATGGGTTGGGAAAGGATGAACAGCCCGAGGATCTTGCCGCGATGGCGCACCGGGAACCATTGGGTGATGTAGTAGAGAACGCCCGGAAAGAACCCGGCTTCCGCCGCACCGAGCAGAAAACGCATCAGGTAAAAGCTGTTCGGCCCCTGGACGAAAGCCATGCCGATGGTGATGGCGCCCCAGGAGAGCATGATCCGCGCAAACCAGCGCCGCGCGCCGAAGCGATCGAGCATCAGGTTGCTGGGGATTTCCAACAGGAAGTAGCCAATGAAAAACAGCCCGGCGCCCAGGCCATAGGCCGCATCCCCGAGGCCGATGTCGGCGCCCATGTGCAGTTTGGCGAAGCCCACGGCGGAGCGATCCACATAGGCGATCAGGTACAGCAGGATCAGGAAGGGAATCAGTTTCAGCGTGATGCGACGAATAAGCCGCAGTTCCTGGCTCATGAGATCGGTCTCCGATTGTTGTTGTTATGGAACCTCGGGGGACGCCTCTCGCACAAAATGGCCAGGGCCATCCCTCCGTTGAAAACGACTATATAGTAATACTAATTACCCAACAACACTTCCAAACAGGCCAATTTGCGCTTATGTTACGCCGTAGCTAGAACAATATAGTCATACAATAAGAGAGCCGATCATGTCTGATAAGAAACCCACCCTGCGCTCCGCCCAATGGTTTGGCACCGCCGACAAAAACGGTTTCATGTACCGCAGCTGGATGAAGAATCAGGGCATCGCCGATCACCAGTTTCACGGCAAGCCAATCATCGGCATCTGCAATACCTGGTCCGAACTGACCCCGTGCAACGCGCATTTCCGCCAGATTGCCGAGCACGTCAAACGTGGGGTGATCGAGGCTGGTGGCTGGCCGGTGGAATTTCCGGTGTTCTCCAACGGCGAATCCAACCTGCGTCCGACCGCGATGTTCACCCGCAACCTGACGAGCATGGACGTTGAAGAAGCGATTCGCGGCAACCCGATTGACGGCGTCGTCCTGCTGACCGGTTGTGACAAAACCACCCCGGCATTGCTGATGGGCGCGGCCAGTTGTGACGTGCCGGCGATCGTCGTCACCGGTGGGCCGATGCTCAACGGTAAGCACAAGGGCCAGGACATTGGCTCGGGCACTGTGGTCTGGCAGCTCAGCGAGCAGGTCAAGGCCGGTACCATCACCCTCGACGATTTCCTCGCGGCCGAGGGCGGCATGTCCCGTTCGGCGGGCACCTGCAACACCATGGGCACCGCGTCGACCATGGCCTGCATGGCCGAAGCACTCGGTACGTCCCTACCCCATAACGCAGCGATTCCGGCGGTGGATGCGCGGCGTTATGTACTGGCGCATATGTCCGGCATGCGCGCAGTGGAGATGGTTCGCGAAGACTTGAAGCTGTCGAAGATCCTGACCAAGGAAGCCTTCGAAAACGCCATCCGGGTGAACGCGGCCATCGGCGGTTCGACCAACGCGGTGATTCACTTGAAAGCCATCGCCGGACGCATTGGCGTGGACCTGGAACTGGATGACTGGACCCGCATCGGGCGCGGCATGCCGACCATCGTCGACCTGCAACCGTCCGGACGCTTCCTGATGGAAGAGTTCTACTACGCCGGTGGTTTGCCCGCGGTATTGCGTCGCCTCGGTGAGGCCAACCTGATTCCGCACCCGAACGCCTTGACCGTCAACGGCAAGACCCTCGGCGAGAACACCAAGGACGCACCGATCTACGGCCAGGACGAAGTGATCCGCACCCTCGACAACCCGATCCGCGCCGATGGCGGCATCTGCGTGTTGCGCGGCAACCTGGCGCCACTGGGTGCAGTGCTCAAACCCTCTGCCGCCACCGCCGAGTTGATGCAGCATCGTGGCCGCGCCGTGGTGTTCGAGAGCTTTGACATGTACAAGGCGCGAATCAATGATCCGGAGCTGGACGTCGATGCCCACTCGATTCTGGTGATGAAGAACTGCGGGCCGAAGGGTTATCCGGGCATGGCCGAAGTCGGCAACATGGGCTTGCCGGCCAAACTGCTGGCCCAGGGCGTGACTGACATGGTGCGGATTTCCGATGCGCGCATGAGCGGTACGGCGTACGGCACCGTGGTGTTGCATGTGGCCCCGGAAGCAGCGGCCGGCGGACCTTTGGCGACGGTGAAGGAAGGTGACTGGATCGAGCTCGATTGCGCCAACGGGCGTCTACACCTGGACATTCCGGACGCCGAACTGGCCGCGCGCATGGCGGATCTGCAACCGCCGCAAAACCTGATCGTGGGCGGTTATCGTCAGCTCTACATCGACCACGTGCTGCAGGCAGACCAGGGTTGCGACTTCGACTTCCTGGTCGGTTGCCGCGGGGCCGAAGTGCCACGCCACTCCCACTGACAAAAACAATCCTGTGTGGGAGCTAGCCTGCTAGCGATTACGGTCTGTCAGTTGACATCATGTTAACTGGCACACCGCAATCGCTAGCAGGCTAGCTCCCACATTTGATTGTGCCGCCTCAAGATTGCGCCGTGCCTGTTATCATGCGCGACACCCCACCGCACAGGATCGCGCCGTTCCCCATGGATTACCGCAAACCCTCCGACCGCAAAAGCATGCACTCGCGCATCGTCCAGGAACTGGGCATGCAGATCGTTTCCGGGCGGTTCAAACCGGATGACAAACTGCCCGCCGAAGCCCTGCTGTGCGAAGAGTACGCGGTCAGCCGGCCGGTGCTGCGTGAAGCCACCCGGGTATTGGTCGCCAAGGGCCTGGTGTATTCCCGTCCTCGGGTGGGCACTGTGGTCAAACCGCGTCGGGAATGGCACATGCTCGACCCGGACGTGCTGCACTGGCTGATGCAAAGCAGCCCGCAGAACGAGTTTTTCAGTCTGCTGACCAGCGTGCGCAGCATCATCGAACCGGCGGCGGCCGCCCTCGCTGCGCAGTTCGCCACCGACGAGGACATCGCTTCCATCGGTGAAGCCTATCAACGCATGGAAGCCGCTCCGACCCCGGAAGCGTTGCTGCAACCGGACCTGGACTTTCACAGCCGGATCGCCGATGCGACCCACAACGATTTGCTGGCGAATCTTTGCAACATGCTGTCGGTGGCGATTGCCGAAGCGTTGAAGCATTCCAACCAGCGGCCGAACCTGCATGAACTGGCGCTGCCACGGCACAAGGCGATCCTCACTGCGATCGAAAACCGTGATGCGCTGGGTGCGCGGCATGCGACCCTCGTACAGCTTGATGATGCGCGCAGCGCGCTGAACGTCGTGCTGGGCACCGATCCCTCCTAACACCACAACTCCAATGTGGGAGCGAGCCTGCTCGCGATGGCAATTTCACATTCAACATTGATGTTGGCTGGTAGACCGCCATCGCGAGCAGGCTCGCTCCCACAGGGACCGGCGTGAATCTTCAGATGAAAAAAAGCCGCAACCAGGGTTGCGGCTTTTTTGTTTCAGCCAGGGATCAGTGAGCGAACAACGAGTTGCCCTTCTGCCCCGCCAGTTTTTCCGGTTTGATCAGGAACCGCGCCAGCGCTGGCAGCAGCCACAGTGCGCCGAACATGTTCCAGAGCAGCATGAAGGTCAGCATCAGGCCCATGTCGGCCTGGAACTTGATGGCCGAGAAGATCCAGGTGCACACGCCGATCGCCAGGCACAGGCCGGTGAACAGCACGGCCTTACCGGTGGATTTCAGTGTCTGGTAATAGGCTTCTTGCAGCGGCAGGCCGGCACGCAGGAAGCTTTCCAGGCGGCTATAGATGTAGATCCCGTAGTCCACGCCAATCCCCACCCCGAGCGCCACTACCGGCAAGGTCGCGACTTTCACGCCGATGCCCATGAAGGCCATCAGGGCGTTACCGAGTACCGAGGTCAGTACCAGCGGCAGCACGATGCACAAAGTCGCCGCCCAGGAACGGAAGGTGATCATGCACATGGTCGCGACGCAGATGTACACCAGCACCAGGATGGTCAGCTCGGATTCCTTGATCACCTCGTTGGTGGCCGCTTCGATGCCGGCGTTACCGGCGGCGAGGATGAACTCCAGACCGTCCTTGTTGTTCTCCTTGGCGAACTCCTGCACCGCATGCACCGCGCGGTCCAGCGTTGCGGCCTTGTGGTCATTGAGAAACACCAGCACCGGCGCCAGGGAGCAGCTGTTGTTGTACAAGCCATCGGCACGGGCGATGGAGTTGTTCAGGACGTCAGGGTTGCGCGACAGGGTTTCCCATTTCAGGTTGCCCTCGTTCATGCCCTTGATCATCTGCTTGGACACGGTGACCAGGGAAATCGCCGACTGCACGCCCTCGGTGTTCTGCATCTTCCACATCAGTTCGTCGATCGGCGCCATGGCTTCGTAGCGAGAGCAGCCTTCGGACTTGGTCTTGACCATCACCACCAACACGTCGGAACTGGTGGAGTAGTTACTGATGATGAAGTTGTTGTCCTTGTTGTAGCGCGAGTCCGGACGCAGTTCCGGGGCACCCTGATCGAGGTCACCGATTTTCAGGTTCTGGCTGTACCAGAGGCCGCCACCGAAGGCCAGCAAGGCCAGGACGATCGACACCGGCGCGACTTTCGGGCTGGCGAAGTTCGACAGCAGGCGCCAGAACGGGTGTTCGCGGTGCGCGTCTTTCTTGCTGCGTTCGACGGCGCGTTTGCTGATGCCGACGTAGGAAATCGCTACCGGCAGCAGAATCAGGTTGGTGAACACGATCACCGCCACGCCGATGGACGCGCCGATAGCCAGTTCACGAATCACACCGATGTCGATGATCAGCAGCGTAATGAAACCCACCGCATCGGCGAGGATCGCAATCATCCCCGGCAGGAACAGCTGACGGAACGTCCGGCGAGCTGCGGTCAATGCGTTGTCCGCTTCACTGGACTGCAACGCGATGCCGTTGATCTTCTGTACGCCGTGGGAAATACCGATGGCGAAGATCAGAAACGGTACCAGCATCGAATACGGATCAAGCCCGAAGCCGAAGAAGTGCATCAAGCCGAGCTGCCAGACCACCGCCACCAGCGTCGTACTCAACACCGCCACGGTGCTGCGCATGCAGTTGGTGAACCAGTAGAGCAGGATCAGGGTGATGATGAAGGCAACGCCAAAGAACATCACCACCATCACCAGGCCATCGATCAGATCGCCGACCTTCTTGGCGAAACCGACGATGTGGATCTGCACGTTCGGGTTCTGTGCTTCAAACTTGTCGCGAATCTTTTCTTCGAGTTCGTGGGAGAACTTCCGATAATCCAGCGCCAGCAGCTTGCCCTGATCCTGCGGGTCCGGATAGGACTCCAGCAGTGGGATATCGACGATGCTCGATTTGAAATCGTTGGACACCAGTCGCCCGACCTGACCGGACTTGAGCACGTTGTTGCGCAGCAGGTCGAGGCTTTGCTGGGAGCCGTTATAGCTCTGGGGAATCACTTCACCACCGGCGAAGCCCTCCTCCGTCACCTCGGTCCAGCGCACGCTCGGGCTCCACAACGACTTGAGGCCGGAACGGTCGACACCGGAAATGTAGAACACCTCGTCGTTGATCTGACGCAGGGTCTCCATGTATTCCTTGGAGAAGATGTCGCCGTCGGTGGCTTCAACGGAAATCCGCACCGTGTTGCCCAGGTTCGCCAGATCGTTGCGGTGCTCCATCATCTTTTGAATGAACGGATGCTCGAGCGGGATCATTTTTTCGAAGCTGGTGGACGGCCGGATCAGCGTTGCCTGCCAGAACAGGAAAATACTGACCAGCAGGCAGATGACGATCACTGCCGGGCGGTTGTTGAAAATCAGGCGCTCGAGAAACGTCGCCTTGTCTTGGTGATGACTGCTTAGGGATGTCATAGACCCGCCTTCTTATTATTTGCCCGGCTCATTTGGCCAGCTCAGCGCCGGTTGGCGAAGTAGCGCGAACGCCGCCCTGTCCTGCCAGAATCAGATTGCCATTGCCCGCCGCGGTGACTGCCGAAACGGAGATGCGATCGGGGCGATTGAACACGCTGAAGGATTCGCCGTTGTCGTTGCTGCGGATCACTGAGCCACCGTTGCCGACGATCACGATGGAACCGTCGTCAAGCAGCGTGGCGCCGGACAGGCCGAATTCCAGTGCACCGCGAGCCGCCTTCAACTCGACCGGTTCCCAGGTGGTGCCGAAGTCGGTCGAGCGAAACAGATTGCCCCGCAGTCCGTAGGCCAGCAGCGTATTGGCCTGAGCGGTGCCGATCACGCCGAACAGCGAGCCTTGGTACGGGCCTTCAAGTTTCTCCCAGGTCTGGCCGCCGTCGGCGGAGCGGTACATGCTGCCCTGCTCGCCGACGATGAACAGCCCGGCGTCCTTGACGGCGGCGATACCGTTGAGGTGGTACTGGTCTTCGTTATCGAGGCGGTCGCTGACGTTTTCCCAGTTTTTGCCACCGTCGGTGGTTGCCATCAGCGAGCCGTAGGCGCCCACGGCAAAGCCGTTGCTGGCGTCCTGGAACCAGACGTCGAGCAGCGGCGATTCGCGTGTCAGGTCTTCAAATTGCTTGGTCCAGGTGACGCCGCCGTCCTCGCTGGCGAGGATCTGTGCGTCATGGCCGACGGCCCAGCCGTGTTTGTCATCGACAAAAAATACCGACGTGAGCATTTGCCGGGTCGGTACTTTGGCCTGGGTCCAGGTCGCGCCCTGGTCATCGGAATACAGAATGTGCCCGCGGTCCCCGACCGCCACCAGGCGCTTGCCGGCATGCACGACGTCGAGCATCAGGCTTTTGCTGGCCTTGGCGGATTCAACGGAATAAACAACATCGGATGCCGGCGCGGCAGCGGCCAGCACAGGCGCCGACAACGCGGCACAGCCCAACAGCGAGAGCGCTGTAGCCAGCAACGCGAATTTGCGTAGTGCCGGCGGGCGGCAGATACCCACACCCATGACAGGCTCACTCATAGACCTTCCCCCATTATTATTGTTAGGTCGTTCAACCTTTCAGGGCGCCGTAAGGGGTGTTCATTGCGATTGACCTTTCTGGAGCATAGTCCTGAAACGCGCAATCTAGAGCCCCTTCGGAAGCTGGCTTATCCTATCGGGGTTTTCAAAGGTCTGACAATCGACGCCACGTTATGTTTTGTTAACCCGGCGGGGTTGGGGGGTGGGTGAATGATTGGGTATCAGGTGGGGTGATTGGGGTTTGGGGTTTGGGGTTTGGGTGCATATCCGTTTTTGGGTTATGGCCGCTATTGGTTTCGCCCTTACGGCGAGTCACTTGGAAGAGCCCCAAGTAACCAAGGGCTCTTGCCCCTTTCGTTCGGTGCCTCGCTAAGGCTCGGCATGCCCTCGCTCCGGTCCTGCTCAGTGGGCCCGCCGCCATCGGCCATCCCTGGCCGGGGGCGGCTAACCCGGCATCCCTGCCGGGTTGCCCACTGCGCAGAACCTCCACTCGGCCTCTCGATGGGGCGCTCAGATCAAGATCAAAAGCCAAGGCGAGCTAACGCTCGGCCTGATGAGTGGTGAGAAGCCAAAGCTGTACGCCGATTCATTGTGGGAGCTGGCTTGAACTGGTCAAGTAATCTTGGACACCGATTAAGGTTTCACGCCGCCAACTTCTCCCTGGCGACTGGTGACCGATAGTCGTTGTAGCTATGCGGCCTGGTGATGTTGTAGCGCGATACATAGCGCTGCACATCCGCTCGGGCCTCATGTTCCGATCCGTAGCCTGCTTCTGGCACCCACTCTGATTTCAAACTTCCAAAGAAACGCTCCATCGGAGCGTTGTCCCAGCATTCGCCTTTACGGCTCATGCTCTGCCGGAGTCCATGTTCCAGCAGTTCATTTCTAAATTTATGGCTGGTGTACTGGCAACCCTGGTCGGAGTGAAACAGTACGTCTTTTGGGCGACCGCGTAGTTCAATCGCCATCCGCAGGGCTTCGCAGGTCAGCGTGGCATCGGAGATCATCGAAAATGACCAGCCCACGATCCGGCGAGCGAACAAGTCCAGAACTGCCGCGAAATACAGCCAGCGCTTGCCGACTTTGATGTACGTCACGTCCCCACACCACACCTGATTGACCGCCGTAACATCAAACTTGCGTTTGAGCATATGCGGTGCCACCAAAGCTTCCACGCCGGGTGACTTGTACTTATGGCGCCGGCGTTGACGGCTGACAATGCCTGCTTCTCGCATCAGGCTGCGAGCCATGAATCGCCCGACATCATACCCGCCGGCTTGCAGCTGTTTAGCCAAGGTACGAGCACCCGCAGACTCTCTCGACGCCCTGTGGTGTTTGAGCAGCATGGCCTTGAGCCTCTCTCGCTTAGGACTCACTTTGCCTTGGCGCTGACGCCATGCGTAAAAGCTACTGCGGTTTATTCCGAAGACACGACAGCAATCGTTAACGCCGTACTGCTCGCCCAGCTCACAGATCAACGAGAGTGATCTTTGGCGTCCAAAAGCAGGAGAGCACTGGCCTTTTTTAGGATTTCGATATCCCGGTCTCTTTGCCTGAGCAAGGCTTTAAGTTCCTGGATCTCTCGCTGATCCGCGGTAATCGCCTTGGCTCCCACCGGAGTCGAACCCAAGCGTTCCTTACGAACCTGATCGACCCAGCGGCGCAAGGCCGTAGGGCCAATATCCAAACTGGTGCAGACCTCGGGAACGGACTGCCCCTCGTCCAGCACCATGCTGGCAGCCTTGAGTTTGAACTCATTGGAATAAGATTTACGCATATCCAAACACCTCAGATTTGGGCGCCATCATAGCGCCCGATTGAGGTGTCCAAAATCATTAGGCCAGTTCAGCTTGCCTGCGATGGCGGCCTGGTAGCCGACCAATTTCTTGCAGGTGTCCCCCATCCAAATGTGGGAGCGAGCCTGCTCGCGAAGCTGTTGATCTTGCCATTGCCGTTGCCGTTGCCGTGGCTGTGGCTGTGGCTGTGGCTTTTGAACTTGATCTTGATCTGTTGCCCCTTTCCCAGAGGCCGAACGCAGGCGTTGCGCAGGGGGCACCGCGGCAAGGATGCCGCGGTAGCCGCCCCCGGCCAGGGATGGCCGATGGCGGCGGGCCCCCGGAGCAATGCCGGAGTGAGGGCATGCCGAGCCTTAGCGAGGCACCGAATGGAGGGGCAAAGCCTTTTGGTTACTTTTCGGCGTTTGGAAAAGTGACTCGCTGTAAGAGCGAAACCATAAAGCCGTTACAGCAGGAATGGATATGTACACCCAAAAGAAAATGGTCGGCTACTAGGCCGCCATTAGGCCGCCATCGCTGGCAGGCCAGCTCCCACATTTCGACTAGGTACATCTGCAAGAGACGATCTGCTATCAGGCCGTCTTCGCTGGCAAGCCAGCTCCTACAGGGTTCGGGTGAATCCTGCAGGAGCGAGCCAAACTCAGGCCAGGCTTTTGCTAACCACTTCAAACACATCGCTGGACAATTGACCCGAAGCGCGAATCCGTTCCAGCTCGCCTTTCATCAACGCCTGACGAGCATCGTCGTATTTGCGCCAGCGAGTCAGCGGCGCCAGTTGGCGAGAAGCGATCTGCGGGTTAAACCCGTTCAGCTCGATCACCAGGTCCGCCAGGAAGCGATACCCGGAACCATCCGCCGCGTGGAAGTTGATCAGGTTCTGCCCGGCAAACGCGCCGATCAGTGCCCGCACCTTGTTCGGGTTCTTGATGTTGAACGCCGGATGCGCCATTAACGCCTTCACGCGATCCAGGCCACCCGGCAAGACACTGCCCGCCTGGACACTGAACCACTGATCCATGACCAACGGGTTGTCGCTGAAGTGCTCGGCAAAGCTGGCCAGGGCCTTGGCTTTTTCGTCTTCAAACGACGAATTGACCAACACCGCCAACGCCGTCAGGCGTTCAGTCATGTTGTCGCTGGTTTCAAATTGCTCAAGGGTCGCGGCCAACACTTCCGGCTTGCCACTCAGCATCAGGTAAGAAAGCGCAATGTTCTGCAACGCACGGCGGGCGAAGTACTCCGCCTCGGCGACATAGGGCGTTTTCTTCGACAGGTCGCGGTTAGCCTGGTAACGCAGCCACAGCGCCTCGAACAAACCATCGGCCAACTGCTTGCGAGCGAACTCGCGAGCAATGTGGATGGCATCGACATCAGCCACTTCGCTGATTTCGGTCAGATACGCCTCGCCCGGCAGCGAAAGCATTTCCGCGACCATAGCCTGATCGAGCGTCTCGTCGGCCAGTACCGTGCGCAACGCCGACACCAGACGCTGATCCAGCACCAGCGTCTCGCCCTTCTGCTGCTGGGCAATCAGTTCTTGCAGCACCTGCACCGACAGTTGCTGACCTGCATCCCAGCGGTTGAAGCCGTCGCTGTCGTGCTGCATCAGGAACATCAACTGGTCGCGGTCGTACGGGAAGCTCAGTTTGACCGGTGCCGAGAAGCCACGCAGCAACGACGGCAGCGGCTTTTCAGCGATGTCGAGGAAGGTGAAGGTCTGCTCGGCTTCGGTCACCGATATAACGCGGGAAGCAGCGCCAGCGGCGGCTTCGCCATCAAGACGCAGGGCAATTTCACCGCCCTTGCTGTCCAGCAGGCCCAGTTCGACCGGAATCACGAACGGCCGTTTTTCAACCTTGTCCGGGGTGGCCGGGCAGCTCTGGCGGAAGGTCAGGCTATAGGTTTTCGCTGCGGCGTCGTAAGACTCGCTCACTGCCAATCGCGGTGTACCGGCCTGGCTGTACCAGCGTTTGAACTGGGTCAGGTCGACGCCGTTGGCATCTTCCATCGCCTTGATGAAGTCGTCGCAGGTCACAGCCTGGCCGTCATGGCGTTCGAAGTACAGGTCGCTGCCTTTGCGGAAACCTTCGGCCCCGAGCAAGGTGTGGATCATGCCGACCACTTCCGAACCCTTTTCGTACACGGTCAGGGTGTAGAAGTTGGAGATCTCGATGAAGCTGTCCGGGCGCACGGCGTGAGCCATCGGGCCGGCGTCTTCGGCGAACTGGTGGGTCCGCAGGTAAGCCACGTCCTGGATGCGCTTGACCGTGGCCGAGTTCATGTCGGCGGAGAAGCCCGAATCACGGAACACGGTGAAGCCTTCCTTCAGCGACAGCTGGAACCAGTCGCGGCAGGTCACGCGGTTGCCCGACCAGTTGTGGAAGTATTCGTGGGCCACGATCGCTTCGACGCGCTGGTGAGCGGCGTCGGTCGCGGTTTCGGCGCGGGCCAGCACGGCGCTGGAGTTGAAGATGTTGAGGCCCTTGTTCTCCATGGCGCCCATGTTGAAATCGTTGACCGCGACGATCATGAAGATGTCCAGATCGTACTCGCGACCGTAGACCTCTTCGTCCCAGCGCATGGACTTCTTCAGGCTGTTCATGGCGTGCTGGCACTTGTCGATGTTTTCCGGCTCGACGTAGATGCGCAGCGCCACGGAGCGCTCGGTCATGGTGGTGAAGGTGTCTTCGACACACCACAAGTCACCGGCCACCAGCGCAAACAGGTACGCCGGTTTCTTGAACGGGTCTTCCCAGGTCGCCCAGTGCCGGCCGTCTTCGCCCGGACCCGAGGCAATCGGGTTGCCGTTGGACAGCAGCACCGGGTAGCTGTGCTGCTCGGCGACCACGGTGGTGGTGAACGTGCTCATCACGTCCGGGCGGTCGAGGTAATAAGTGATCTTGCGGAAGCCTTCGGCTTCGCACTGGGTGCAGAACATCGTGCCGGACTTGTACAGGCCTTCCAGCGCGGTGTTGGTTTCCGGGTGAATCCGGACGCTGGTGTCGACCGTGAAGCTGGCGCTGGTCGGGTGCAGGGTCAGGTGATTCTCGGTCAGCTGATAGTCAGCGTCGCTCAGTTCGCGGTCGGCCAGCGTCACCGACAGCAGGTCGAGTTGCTGGCCGTCCAGCACCAGCGGCGGCAGGCCCGGGCCACGCTCAGGATTGCGGCGCATCACCAGTTGCGCATGGACCAGGCTGTGGTCCTCGAACAACTCGAAGGTCAGGTGCGTCTCATCGATCAGGTATTCAGGCGCCTGATAGTCTTTCAAATAGATCATCTTCGGTTGTTCGGTGCGCATGCTGGAATCCTTCTACTGATGCACGGCGAGCTGATAGGCCGTGTATTTACGAATATTGATCACGCCAGTGTCAAAAATCAGGTATTGGCCCTTGATCCCCAACAGCGTGCCTTCGGCAATCGGGTTCTTGTCCAGGTTGAAGCTGACAATCTTGGCCGGGTACTGCTCGACCGGATAGCGGATTTCAAGCGGTTCGACATCGGCAATGGTCTGGATCGCCTGTAGGCCGAATCGTTCCTGCAAACCTTGCAAACCTTCTGCGCAACTTTCAAACAACTGATCGCGAACCTGTGCCAGATCCACCGAAATCGCCTCGCCCTTGAGCAACGCACGCCAGTTGGTCTTGTCGGCCACCTGGCTACGGAACAGGTCTTCGACGAAACCCGATTGCTGACGGGTCGAGACGCGCATGATCGGCAAGGCCTGACGGGCGCCTTGATCGATCCAGCGGGTCGGCAGCTGGGTAGCGCGGGTAATCCCGACCTTCACCCCTGACGAGTTGGACAGGTACACAATGTGATCGGTCATGCAGAACTTCTCGCCCCACTCCGGTTCACGGCAGGTGCCGGCGTCGTAGTGACAACGCTCCGGGCTCATGATGCAGAGGTCGCACTGGGCCAGTTTGGTCATGCACGGGTAGCAATAACCCTGGCTGAAACTGGTTTTGGTCTTGCGCCCGCAATGGGAGCAAAAGATCGCCCCCAGGTATTCCAGACGCACCGTGCTGCCGATCAACGGATTGACCGGTACCTCGGTGTCGCCCAGGCGAAACGCGTACTGCACATTCGGCCCGTCAAGGCGCGCCGACATTTTGCTGATTGCACCGCGGCCAATCTCAATCAATGGACGGCATCCGACTTGAACAGAATATTCGGTACGCTGATCGACTTCGAACTGCATTCCTGCGGGCCCATGTAACCGGTGCGCTCTTCTTCGGGCAGGTTCTGGATTTCCCAGGCGATCATCGCTTGCAGCGACAGTTCGCGTTGTTCGGCGGTGAGTTTGCCACCGTCGGACCATTTACCGATTTCCACCGCCAATTTCAGGCTCTGGTAGATATCGGGGGTGATGTTTTGGATCATTTCGTTAAAAGAGGACATCAAGGGCTCCGCGCTCTTTGATTGACGTAACTGTTTAGACGGCCAGTTTACGGCGGTTGTACAAACCGCCCAACAAGCCGGTCAAGCATCCGACGAGCAACCCGCCGACGTGGGCGGCGTTGGCAATTTCACCGAAGCCGATCATCGAGACCAGCCCGGACAGGCACAGCAGCAGCCACACCAGCATCATCACCAGCACGCCGCGCGGCAAGCGATAAGCCGGGTTCGGCGACAATACCTGGAAGATCCAGCAATGCCCGAGCAAGCCATACAGCACGCCGGATAACCCGCCGAACAAGGTCGGGCCGCTGAAATAATACTGGGCGTAATTGGACACCAGGGCGAACAGCAAGGTCAGGCCCACCAGGTTGATGCTGCCCTGACGCGACTCGATGCGCCGTCCCAGTTCCCAGTACCACATGCCGTTCATGGCCAGGTGCAGGATGCCGAAGTGAATCAGCATCGGCGTTACCAGGCGCCACCACTGCCCCGCCGCCAGGCTGTCGGCCAACGGCACGAAGTGGATGTACTCGCCGACAACGCGGAAATCGAGGAAGGTCAGCCAGCGCATCGTGTCGAGGTTATCGCCCAGCAGCGTCACCGCGCCGACAATCACGCTGAGCAACAGCACCAGTGCGGTCGCCTTGGCGTAGCGCAACTGCTCGACAAATCCTGGGCGGCGCTGGGTTTGCGCCACCGGAATGTCCAGTTGCTGATCGGGATCGCCAGCCGGAAAGCGCTCGTACAACGAACGGACGTCTTCGCTGATATCGGCCGGCACCCAGAGCACTTGTTCGCCCGACTCTTCGCTGACCCGATGCGGCACCTGCATGCGTTGCAGCAGTTTGACGAACCCGCTCAAGTCCACCGCCAATGGCAGGCGCAATACCGCTACGGTACTCATTGCAGCACCTCCGGCCGCTCGACATCGACCCAGACGAATTTATGCGGATCGAGACGGGTTTCCTGATCCAGACGATAGGCGACCAGTTTGCCGTAGAGCACCGCGCTGTAATCCAGGCAGGCCAGGTTCGGACGGATCGGGGCCGGTTTGCCGCTGCGCCAGTAGTGGCCAACGAACAACAACGGCTCATCGACGCCATAGCGCAGCAGCGTATTTTTTTCGGTGGACGACAGCGGCGTACGGGCCACTGGATCAGGCAACGCGTCAGGTTGGAACACAATGTCTCCGTAGGTTTGCGGGTCGTCTTCCCAGAACTTGGTGCGGAAGAACGACCGCGTCAGGCCATCGCCGCTGGTCATGGTCAAGCCATGGGGCAAGCGCATGTCGGTACCGCGCAGCAGGCGATCGAACACGGTGCAGGCGAAACTGCCCGGCACCGCCGAGGCCTGGAGGAAGTGTTCATCGGCGCAGCCATCGGGGAACAACGCGCGCAGCGGTTCGATCAGGCCGGAATCCCAACAGGCGTGCACCACCCGGAAGCGTCCGGCATCCACAAACAAGGGCAATTCATAGAACCATTGCTGAAAGTCATGCCAGTCGCCCGGATGATCTTCAAATTGGGTCAGGGTTTCCCCCAGCAGGCGAGCGTGGCGCGGCGTATGTTCACGCACGAACTGCTTGCCGCTGCCCGGCGGCGCCGGGGTGCTCCAGCCCAGGGCGTTGAATTCATGGTTGCCCATGATGCACAGCGCCTGGCCGGCCTCGACCATGTCGTGGACGATGTGCAGCGCTTCGCGAATCCGCGGACCGCGGTCGATGATATCGCCGACAAACACCGCCATGCGCGACGGATGCCGCCAGACGCCACGTTGTTTGTGATAACCGAGCCGGTCGAGCAGGTGTTCAAGGGTCAGAGCGCAACCGTGCACGTCACCGATCAGGTCATAGCTACGCGCGGGATCGAGCATCAGTCGCCTCCACCACCCAACCGACTGCCCCAGCCGAGCTTGGTCCGGCAGACCTCATAATAGTTGTGGTCGAGGGGGTGAATCAGCCGCAGTTTTTGCGCCTTCTTGCTGATGGTGATGGTGTCACCGGGCGCGCAGGTGAAGTGGTTCTGCCCGTCACAGGAGACTTGCGGGTAAATCTGCATATCTTTGGACACGACGATTTTCAGCTCACTGTTGCCATCGACCACAATCGGCCTACCCGACAAGGTATGGGGGTACATCGGCACAATCACAATAGCGTCGAGCTTGGGATGCATGATCGGTCCGCCCGCCGACAGCGCGTACGCCGTCGAACCGGTGGGCGTGGCGACGATCAGGCCGTCGGCCTTCTGGCTGCAGACGAACTGGCCGTCGATGTACAGCTCGAATTCGATCATCCGGGTCGATTTGCCGGGGTGCAGCACCACGTCGTTCAACGCATCGCCCTGGCCAATGGCCTCGGCATGGCGGCGGACTTCGGCTTGCAGCAGGAAGCGGTTTTCAACCAGATAGTGGCCGTCGAGCACTTCGGCGACTTTGACTTCCAGTTCATCCGGGCGGATATCGGTCAGGAAGCCCAGGCTGCCACGGTTGATGCCGAGCACCGGAATGTTATGGCGAGCCAGCGCGCGAGCGGCGCCCAACAGGCTGCCGTCACCACCGACCACAATCACCATGTCACACACTTCACCGAGCATCTTGCGCGACGAGGTTTGCAGGCCATGGCCCGGCAGCACTTCGGCGATGGTGTCTTCGAGGATCACATGCAGGTGACGATCGAGCAGAAACCGTTTCAGTCGGCGGACGGTATCCAGCACCTGGGAACTGCCCAGGCGACCGATGATGCCGATATTACGAAATTGCTCCATGGGGTTCCTGCGCGGCGGCGAAAAACACGATTATGGGCGAAAGCGCGGGATAGACAAAATCCTTTCAGCCACAACGGTGTACTCACGATTGAGGCTATGCTCGCAAGATGATCCTATTTCCAGATTTGCTGCAGTTGCCCCACCAGTTACGCCATCCCGAAGTGCGTGACCTGGCGTGGGTGATCCTCGCACCGCCGATGCTTGGCGAAACCCCGTGGCCGCAGCGTCATCCGTTGGCCGGCAGTGACTGGGTGCAGGCACCGGAGCGGCTGGAACAATGGCTTCGGCTGCTCGACCGCGACAGTTATGACTTGCTGCACTGGCTGGCTCAGGCCAGGACGCGGCGCCTGGGTTTGTACTATGAACGGCTATGGCAATATGCCGTGCGCCACGCGCCTGGCATCGACCTGATTGCCGCCAACATGCCGATTCGCCGTGAAGGTCACACGCTGGGCGAACTGGACATGCTGCTGCGTGACCGCGACGGCGTGCATCACCTGGAACTGGCGATCAAGCTTTACCTCGGGCCACAAAACGGCGATGGCCACGACACCGCGCAATGGCTCGGCCCCGGCTGCCATGACCGGCTGGATCGCAAACTGGCGCACCTCGCGCAACATCAACTGCCGATTTCCGCGCGCCCGGAGAGTCGCGAAGTGCTGGCGTCGCTGGATATCCAGCAGTTCAGCGCCCATCTGTGGCTGGGCGGCTATTTACTCTATCCGTGGCCGGGACCGGCCGGGCCACCGAACGGCGCGCATCCGCAGCACTTGCGCGGCAGTTGGCTGCATCAGAAAGACTGGGCGGCGTTTGTGGTGCAGCGACCTTTCGGGCGCTGGCAGCCCCTGCCCCGCCACGCCTGGCTGGCGCCGGCGCACTATTCGGCCGAACAGACCTGGAGCGTAGAGCAATTGAGTGCCTGGCTGCGCGATCTGGAACCGCTGGCGCCGGCGCAATTGCTGGTGCGACTGACCGAAAATGCCGATGGCGATTGGGAGGAAGCGGAGCGGTTGTTTCTGGTGGCGGATCTTTGGCCGAATGTGCCGGGTAACGGTTGAGGTTTTGTGGTGCCTGGACTGGCCCCATCGCGAGCAGGCTCGCTCCCACATTTGAAATACATTCCCCTGTGGGAGCGAGCCTGCTCGCGATGGGGCCGACGCGATCTAAATGGACAACCGCACCGCCAGCGCCGCCAAAGTCACCAACAGCACCGGCACCGTCAACACAATCCCGACCTTGAAGTAATACCCCCAGCCAATCCGAATGCTTTTGCGCTCCAGCACATGCAACCACAGCAACGTCGCCAAGCTACCAATCGGGGTGATTTTCGGCCCCAAATCGCTGCCGATGACGTTGGCGTAGATCATCGCTTCCTTCACCACACCCGTGGCCTGGCTGGCATCGATCGACAGCAAACCGATCAACACCGTTGGCAAATTATTCATGATCGACGACAGCAACGCCGTCAGCACGCCCGTGCCCATGGCCGCGCCCCAGATGCCGTAACCGGCAAAACCGTCCAGCCAACCGGCCACATACCCAGTGAGTCCGGCGTTGCGCAGGCCGTAGACCACCAGGTACATGCCCAGCGAGAAAATCACGATGTGCCACGGTGCTTCTTTGATCACCTTGCGCGTGGAAATCTTGTGCCCGCGTGCGGCGATAGCCAACAGTAACGCGGCGCACACCGCCGAGATCGCGCTGATCGGAATGCCCAATGGTTCCAGGGCAAAGCAGCCGAGCAACAGAATCACCAGCACCGCCCAACCGGCATAGAACGTGGCTTTGTCGTGGATCGCGGTTTCCGGGTGCTCGAGTTGTTCGGGGTCGTAAGCCTTGGGGATGTCACGCCGGAAGAACCACATCAGCACGGCCAGGGTGGCCGCGACGCTGACCAGGTTGACCGGGACCATCACCGCCGCGTAACGGTTGAAACCGATGTTGAAGAAGTCTGCGGAAACGATGTTCACCAGGTTCGACACCACCAGCGGCAGGCTCGCCGTGTCGGCAATGAAACCGGCACCCATCACGAATGCCAGGGTCGCGGCCGGGGAAAAGCGCAACGCCAGCAGCATGGAAATCACGATAGGCGTGAGAATCAGCGCCGCCCCATCGTTAGCGAACAACGCCGAGACCAGCGCACCGAGCAGCACCATATAAGCAAACAGCTTGCGTCCGCTGCCCCGCCCCCAGCGCGCCACATGCAGCGCCGCCCAGGCAAAAAAACCCGCCTCGTCCAGCAACAGACTGATGATGATCAGCGCGACAAAGGTACCGGTCGCATTCCAGATGATCTGCCACACCAGCGGAATGTCCGTCAGGTGCACGACACCGAAGATCAGCGCCAACACCGCGCCGAGCACCGCGCTCCAGCCCACGCCGAGGCCTTTGGGTTGCCAGATCACCAAGGTGATGGTCAGGAGGAAAATCAACGACGCTACAAGCATCCGGGGCAGCCTTTAAAGAGTGGAGAAAAATCAGCAGCAGCGAACCGGCCGGTCAGCCATCGCTTGCAAACGCGCGACATCGGCGGCGAGCCATTCAACGTTGGCCGCCAGCGCGCCCTGCAACAGGGTGATGACCCAAGGTGATAGTTGTGGGTGCAGGCGATAAAAAACCCACTGACCCTGACGACGATCCGCCAGCAACCCGTTGCTGCGTAATTGCGCCAGATGACGCGAGATCTTCGGTTGGCTGAGGTCCAGCCCGGCGGTCAGCTCACACACGCACAACTCGCCTTCACGGGCGATCAGCAGCGCGATACGACTGCGCGTGTCATCGGCCAGGGCCTTGAAAATATCGACGGGGCTACGGGGATCGGACATGAGGGAATACGCCTCTGGACAAACGAGGCGTAAATATATGGAATTTCGAATATACAGTAAAGGAAAGTCTCGCAGACACCGCGCCTGATGTAGCAGCTGGCGAAGCCTGCGTTCGGCGGCGAAGCCGTCGTGAATCCTGCACGCTTGGTTTACTGACACACCGAGGTGCCTGAACTCGCGACGGCTGCGCCGCCGAACGCAGCCTCGCAGGCTCGGCAGCTGCTACAGAGGTCTTCGGTGGGTTTATAAACGGATTACATGGCCTTCCACCGGGGCGACCTTGCCATGAAACAACCGGGAAATGACGCTCTGCGCCGCTTCATAACCCTTGCTCTCAACCACTTCCAGCAACGGGTTTTCTACCGAAGTCACCTGTCGATAAAACTGCTGCAAACCTTCGCCAATATGCTGACTGACCCCTTCCGGCCCCCAGTCGGTATTGCGCTTGCGGATCTGTATCGGCGCGAAAAAGAACACCGGTTGAGGCCCCTCGATCGCTGTCAGCCGAGCTTCACCGGTACTTTGCGCCGATCCGGCAAAGCAGCTGTAAACCAGTTGCCCGGCAAAGTGCTGGTGCACCCGGTCACGTAGATCCAGGTCGCCGGAAAAATCCACATAAAGTGTTGGACGGTCATTTTCCAGGCTCGCCAACTCCGCATACGACACCGTTCGCTCATAACAACCGAGCTTTTCGACAAACGCCTTGTTACCCGCAGACGTCAGCGCCACGCGCTCCAGGCCGGGATGGTTGTCCAGGCACACCGCCGTGCCGTAGGCGGTTTTGCTTGAAGCGCTGGAGAACAGCAGTCGAGTAGCGCCAAAGAACTGCTTGTCCTGCAGGAAGTCCGCCAGCATCGACGAGGTCAGAAACAGCGGTTTGAGTAATATCTGCAGGTTCTCGGTTGCGGGGCTGTAGTACGAATCCCAACTGCAACGGGTGTATTGGTTGTAAGCCGAGGTCAAGCCTTGCCGATGCTCGGCCGCATCGTAGAACCCACGATCAGTCACCCGCTCCGGGCGCATCCATAAATGGCTGGCAATCGTGAAATACCCATAGAAGCGCTCCCCTACCTTGACGCCTTCAACATCGGATGCCACGACATCGGCAAAGCCCCACGCAGGGACGTGACCCCAGTCCGCCAAGCCTGTAGGAAAGAACCCCCAGTAGTTCATCGAGTCGCCATATGCGGCGTAGGTAATGTTGTTGGTGGTCAATGCGCAGCGGTCAATCTTGACGATCACCTCTCCGGGATTCGGAATCAGGCTACGTTCCTCCTGCTCGATTCGGCTTTCGTCGAGGGCGTTTTTGCGCGTGATCAGTCGTGTTACCGTGCCTTGGCTTTGCATCTTTCAGACTCCTGCTATGACGATGTGGCGGGTAGCACCAGAGTAGTGGCAGCCGATGAAGAGCGGGTTCGGAAACTCCAGGGGCCGCGCGCCCACCCTTAATCCCCGCGCAAAGCCGCTGAAACGGCCGAGTCAGGCGCGGGCGATTTTCACCGTCGAGGCCATTTACGAGGCCTTTGTTCGGATTTGGCAGCGCGACGGCTGGTCGGGATTGACTACTCGCGAGGTCGCGCTGGAAGCCGGCGTCGCCATTGGCACGCTGTACGATTATTTCCCGAGCAAGGAAGCCTTGCTGTCGGGTTACATCCGTTATTGTCTGGATGCGTTGCTAGCGCGCCTGGATGAACACGTCATACAAGCGAACGACCTGGACTGGCTAACCCGAATCAAACGTCTGGTACGCCTGACCTGCGACTCCAGCGATGTCGGGCAGCCACTGTTTAACCATGAAGTGCTGGCTCTTGAACACCAGATCGCCGAATCCAAACATCATCGACGGGTGTTCCAGGAGCTGTCGCAAAAATGGCATGAAGCCTTTGCAGCCTGTAGCGACTTGCCCACACAACCGTCAGCAGCAACCATCGACGCCTGGGTGATCATGGCCTGGGGCGGGCGTCGTTATTGCGTCATCACACAAGCGACGGCGGAGCAAGGCGCCGCCTGGTTGTCGGAAATGCAAACGATGATCTGTAGCCGATTGCTTACCACAGGCCCCTTGTAGGAGCCGAGCTTGCTCGCGAAAGCGGTGTATCAGTCAACATTGATGTTGGATGTGATGGCCTCTTCGCGAGCAAGCTTGGCTCCTACAGGGACCGGGTTGTTCACTCTTTCTTGTGCTGCTCGACCCATTGCCCATAGGCATCGATGAATTTTTGCAGGAACGGCTTCAGCGATTCGGACAATTTGCCTGTTTCGTCGAACGCTGTTCCGGCGCCGCTGATGTACGCCTCCGGCTGCTGCATGCACGGCACATCGAGGAACACCATGGACTGGCGCAAATGGTGGTTGGCGCCAAAACCACCCACCGCCCCCGGTGAAACACTGATCACCGCGCCGGGCTTGCCGCTCCAGGCGCTCTTGCCGTAGGGACGCGACCCTACGTCAATCGCATTCTTCAAGGGCGCCGGCACCGAACGGTTGTATTCCGGCGTCACGAACAGCACCGCGTCGGATGAGCTCACCTGTTGCCGAAAAGTGCTGTAGGCTGCCGGCGGTGAAGCACCATCAATGTCTTCGTTGTAGAGCGGCAGATCGCCAATTTCGACGATACTGAGCTTAAGATTGGCAGGCGCGAGATCGGCCAGGGCCAGCGCCACCTTGCGATTGATCGATTCCTTTCTCAAGCTGCCGACCAAGACTGCGATCGTATAGACGTTGCTCATGGAAGTTTCTCGACTGTCCGAATAGAAAGAACTTGTAGTTATAGATGACGATTCACCCAGCGGACGGCTTAAAATCACCGCCCCTGACTATTTTTTTCCTGTAGGAAAACTTACCTCGCCCAACCACGGTCTACAGAGCCGCAAATTGAGTGATTTATCTCCAGAGGTTCTAAACAGATGGCAGCAGTACTCGTCGGTCAGTTCCATGCAAGAGACGCGGAAGGCCGCGTTTATTCCGTGCATGAGTTCCAGGAATCCATCCCGTCGGCAGACGGTCTCACCGGCTCGGTGCCTGTCACCACTTATAAGCTGGCCATTGGCGATCGCGTCAAGAAGCTCGATGACAACCAGTTCCTGCTGGTTCAATCGGACGTCACGATCGTGCGTGAACCCGATACCTACGTCACGGGTGTGCCGGAAACCAACGTCGCTTCATAACCCAGTGTTATGAGCAGAAGTCATATGCGCGGACTTGGGGTAGGATTCAGCCACTGACTCCCTCACCTGCTGAACATGGACTTCACGCATGCGTTTACGTCATATCGAAGTGATCCAGGCGCTCTTGCAGACCGGTCACCTGGGCACCGCTGCCGAATGGTTGCAGTTGCCGGTGGCCGAGGTCGAACGCATTCTGCGCGACGCCGAGGATCAGTTGGGTTTCATGCTGTTTTCCAGCGTGCGTGGACGCCTGCAGGCCACGCGCGAGGCGCGGGAGTTGCAGGTTGAAATCGCCCACGTCTATGACGCGCTCGAACCGCTGCAGCGCCTGGCCAATAGCCTCAAGCAATATCAGGCTCCGCCGCTACGTATCATCTGCACGCCGCCGCTGGCACAACAGCTGTTGCCACAGAGCATTGCGGCGCTACGTCGTCGCTTGCCCGACGTACCTTGCAGCCTCCTGAGCCAACCCACCCGCGAAATCGTCAGAAGCCTGCTGCTGCGCGAAAGCGATCTGGGCCTGAGCCTGCACGATCCCGATCATGCCGACATTCATTGCCAGGTGATTGCCCAGGGCAAACTGCAGCTGCTGGCGCCCCACGGCTGGTTGCAACCGAAACAGAAGTACATCTCGCTGCAAGACCTCGCTGGCCAGTCAATGGTCGGGCTGGAAGGTCATGATCCGCTGAGCCCGGCGCTCGACCACAAATTGCACACCCTGCGGCCTGCCCCGGTTATTCAGACCCGGGTTCAGACTCACCAGATGATGCGCAGCATGGTCGAGGCCGGCGAAGGCCTGGCCATCGTCGACCCCTTCACCGCGCTCGGCGCCAAATCCGCCGGACTGGATGCCTGCCCACTCGCGCCGGCAGTGCCGATCAGCCTCTATGCGTTGACCTTGAAGAACGGCGAGCCATCACCGGCCGTTCAGGGTTTGCTGGACATCGTCACGGAACAAGCCGCGGCGATGTTGGCGAGCTGAGCGGGTTTTCCAGGGGGTTATCGAACAATCGGTACCAGAACAGCGCCACTTCAGCGGTGTTTGGGTCGATGCCGCGATAACGCAAATGATCGACCCCGCCCACGACGTAACCGCAGCGCTCATACAGTCGGCAGGCGCCCAGGTTGTTGTTCTGGGTTTCGAGCATGATCCCCGGCAACTTCTTCTTGCGGCTCCAGAACTGCGCCACGTCCAGCAGCGCCTTGGCCACGCCATGCCGGCGAGCCGGTGCATGCACCGCCAACTCGTCGATGTGGGCAAAGCCGTTCCAGTTGGTGCTGACCACCAGATGACCCACCGGCTCATCATCGAGATAAGCCATGAAGATCTCGCTGTCGGCCGCATCGCGGAAACTGCTGAACTCCTCAGGATCAATGCCGTAGCACTTTCGATAAGGGGTGATGGGCGTGACCGGCCACTGCTCCACCGGCTTGCCGATTTCGGCGGCGCCATAGGCGGCGACTTCAAAACTGAAGTCACTGCCCCAGATGTAGGCCGCGAAGCCATCGTCGGCAACGCGCACCGACAGCCCTGGGTATTTCGGATTCATAACCGGTTGCATACTGGGAAAGGTCCTCATTCCTTGATGCAATCGACGGTGTAATGCCGTCCATTGCCCTCATCTTCGTGTTGCAAGCCGTGCACATCGGCGACAAACCCTGGAAAGCTGCTGTCGAACGTACGGGCAAACGCCAGGTAATCGTTGATCGAGCGGGTCGATTCGGTAAAACGCTCGCCGGGCATGATCAACGGGATTCCCGGCGGGTACGGCACCAGCATCACCGCGGCGATTCGCCCCTCCAGGGCATCGATCGACACGGCTTCAACTTCACCACGCACCAACTGATCATAGGCGTCCGCTGGCTTCATGGCGATTTCCGGCAGCACGGTGTACATGCGCTTGAGGTGTTTGGCCGTGGCATTGCTGCGATAACAGGCGTGCAATTGATCGCACAGATCGCGCAGGCCCATGCCTTGATAACGCGCAACGTGCTCCTGCGCCACGCACGGCAGGCAACTCGCCAGGCTGACGTTGGCGTCGTAGCTGCGCTTGAACTCCAGCAATTCAGTCAGCAGCGTGCTCCATTTGCCTTTGGTGATGCCCATGGAAAACAGCACCAGGAACGAATACAAACCGGTCTTCTCGACCACCAGCCCACGCTCCCAGAGGAATTTGCTGACAACGGCGGCCGGAATCCCGCGCTCGCTCAAGGCACCGCCGGCGGTCAGGCCCGGCATCACCAGGGTGACCTTGATCGGATCGAGCAGCACATAGTCGTCCGTCACGCCGCCAAAGCCGTGCCAGTCGGCATCGGGTTGCAGCAGCCAGTCTTCGGTATTCACACGATCAATGCCTTCCACCGACGGCGGCTGCCAAATGGAAAACCACCAGTCGTCCGCGGCGATGTGCTGACGCAGATTGGCCAGGGCCCGGCGAAAACTCAGGGCCTCGTCGAACATTTCCTGCAACAGCGAACGCCCCGCCGGGCCTTCCATCATTGCCGACGCCACATCCAGAGAGGCGATGATGCTGTACTGCGGCGAAGTGGAGATGTGCATCATGAACGCTTCGTTGAAACGATCCCGGTCCAGCTGCCGTGCGCCGCCGTCCTGGACATGAATCATCGAGGCCTGACTGAACGCCGCCAGCAGTTTGTGCGTGGAATGGGTGCTGAACACCAGTGGGCCATAGTCGCTGCGGGACGTGCCCATGCCATAACGCCCGGCGAAGAACTCGTGGAACGCCGCGTAGGCATACCAGGCTTCGTCGAAATGCAGCACCTCGACGCTGTTGCCCAGTTGCTGCTTGATCAGCTCAGCGTTGTAGCACAGGCCGTCATACGTCGAATTAGTCACCACCGCGAGCTTGACCTTGGGCGCCCGGCCCTTGGTCAGCGGGCTGGCGTCGATCTTCGCCTGGATCGATTCGCGGCTGAATTCACTCAGCGGGATCGGGCCGATAATCCCCAGTTCATTGCGCTCAGGGCACAGGTACAGCGGGATGGCGCCGGTCATGATGATCGAGTGCAACACCGACTTGTGGCAGTTGCGATCCACCAGCACCAAGTCATCGCGAGCAACCATGGAATGCCAGACGATTTTGTTCGCGGTCGAGGTGCCATTGATCACGAAAAAGGTGTGATCGGCGCCGAAATTGCGCGCCGCACGGGCTTCCGCTTCTGCCAGCGGCCCGGTGTGATCGAGCAGCGAACCGAGCTCAGGCACCGACACCGACAAATCCGAACGCAGGGTGTTTTCGCCGAAGAACTGATGAAACGCCTGTCCCACGGGGCTCTTGTGGTACGCCACGCCGCCACCATGACCGGGCGTGTGCCACGAATAATTGGAGTCGGCCGTGTGCTGCACCAGCGCCTTGAAAAACGGTGGCAGCAGGCCGTCCAGGTATTTGCGCGCGGCGCGGGCTACCTGACGGGCGAGGAATGGCACGGTGTCTTCGAACAGATAAAGGATGCCGCGCAGCTGATTGAGCTCAGCCATGGCGTCTGCGGGCGCGTTTTCCAGGGTGACTTGCTCGCCCAGGGCAAAGATCGGTAAATCCGGCGCTCGGACCCGCGCGAGCCCGATCAATTCGGCCATATTCTGTAACAAATGCGAGTGGGCGCTGGCGTCTTCGGAGGCAATCAACATGCAGGAGAGGCCGTGATGGGTCGACGCGACCAGCCGCCCTTCGGTGTAATTCACTGCCGAGACGATGCTGAAGCCTTCTTGCTCCAGTTCACGGGCGATGCCACGCACGCGATCACCGGCAACGGTGTCGGCCTTGATGTCGCGATGGACGATCAGGACCGGGAATTTCAAATCTTTATACATGAGGCTCAGTGTCCTGAGGCGGCAGGCCGTGGCCTGCCAATCACCTCAGGGTAGAGGGTTCGGGCGAATGTGGCGAGCGGGATGCCCCGAAGCGGGTCAGTCCTCGCACCCTAATGTGGCAGGTTTCCCCACCTGTAGCAGCTGCCGAAGGCTGCTTTCGAGCGCGAAGCGGTCGCTGACACGCGACCTATGTTCTTCCTGACACTCCGCAGGCGAGGACTTCGTCCTCGAACGCAGCCTTCGGCAGCTGCTACAGGGGGATGTGTCAGGCTTGGGCCTTGGCCTCGGCCAGTTGTTGCCACAGCGACGGGGCGCCGGCGGATTTGGCGATGGCTTCCAGACGGGCCACGTGTTGCGCCAGGTCATCTTCGCTGGCGGGGATGATCCGCGTCGGCTGACGGTCGGCCGGCAAGCGGCGGATTTCGGTCGCCGAGTTGTCCGCGCCTTCACCGGAACCGTTGCCATCGGACGCATTACCCGCCAGGGACAGGCTGGTCTGGCCGCCGGTCATGGTCAGGTAAACGTCGGCGAGAATCTCGGAGTCGAGCAAGGCGCCGTGGAGTTCACGGCCGGAGTTGTCGACGCCATAGCGTTTGCACAAGGCATCGAGGCTGTTGCGCTGCCCGGGGTGACGCTCCCGGGCCATCATCAGGGTGTCGAGGATCGAGCAGTGCCGGGTGATGTCCGCGCGATCGTGCTGGCCCATCAGGGCGAATTCGTTGTTGATGAAACCAACGTCGAACGCCGCGTTATGGATGATCAGCTGTGCACCCTTGATGAATTCGAAAAACTCATCGGCCACTTCGGTGAAACGCGGTTTGCCCACCAGGAATTCGTTGGTGATGCCGTGGACGCCGATGGCGCCTTCGTCACTTTCGCGATCCGGTTGCAGGTAAACGTGGAAATGCCGGCCCGTCAGGCGCCGACCGATCAACTCGACACAACCGATTTCGATAATCCGGTGGCCGTCGGTCACCGGCATGCCGGTGGTTTCGGTATCGAGTACAACGGATCTGGTGGCCATCAGTGCTCAGCTCTCAACGGGTCAATCGTGCAAAAGCGGCGATGTTAACACGCTCGTCGGGGCTTTCAGAAACACCGTGTTCAAGGTGGGAGCCGGGCTTGCCCGCGATGCAGACGCTGCGGACTTTCAGCAAAACCGCGTCATCGTTCATCGCGGGCAAGCCCGGCTCCCACAGGTAATTGGTGAGTCTTCAGGCTTGTTTGTAACCGCGCACTTCATCCACGCCACGGTTGGCCAATTGGTCCGCCCGTTCGTTGCCGTGGTGACCGATGTGCCCGCGCACCCATTTCCAGGTGACGTTGTGGCGGTTGACCTGCTCGTCGAGCAGCTTCCACAGATCAGCGTTTTTAACCGGCTCTTTCGCCGCGGTTTTCCAGCCGCGTTTCTTCCAGTTGTCCATCCACTCGTTGATGCCTTTCATCACGTACTGGGAGTCGGTGACCAGCAGCACGTCGCAGGAGCGCTTGAGTTCTTCCAGGCCGCGGATCGCGCCCATCAGCTCCATGCGGTTGTTGGTGGTGTTGGCTTCGCCGCCCCAGAGTTCTTTTTCAACACCCTTGCACACCAGCAATGCGCCCCAGCCGCCTGGGCCAGGATTGCCTTTACAGGCGCCGTCGGTGAACAGTTCTACGCTATCGCTCATGCCAATCTATCCAGAAAATGCGGTGGCTCGCCGATCCGCGATCGACGATGCCCGAGGCCGGGGCAAACCCGGCCGGGAAAATAAAAAGTGTATTACGGCTCGATGTTGCGACGGTTGACCTTGGCCATCGGCAGCGGAATCAGCTTGCCCATCGGCTCGCGTCGTTCCTGACGGACCGGACGCAGGCCCACCACGATCTTGCGTGCCACCAATAAATAGAAGCCGCCGCCAGACAATTGCCAGTCACCGGCCTTGCGCTCCCAACCGGCCAGACGCGCTTGCCAGGCGGGTGACGCAAGCGGCGGACGATAGCACCCGAAGCGGCGTTTCTCCAGCGCGAAGCCCAGCAGGTTCAGCCAATCGCTGACCCGAGACGGGGAAATGCAACGGGCCTTGCGCAAGGCATCATGGGCGAACACGTGGCGCAAACCCCAGGTGCTCCAGGGGTTGATGCCGATGATCACCAGGTGCCCGCCGGGCCGCACGCTGCTCGCCGCCTCACGGAGCAAACCGTGGGGCGACAGGCAGAAATCCAGCCCGTGCTGCAACACCACCACATCGGCGGCATGCTCGCTCAACGGCCAGGCCTGCTCTTCACAAACAATCTCGACCCCCGGCAACGGCGCACCGAGTCGCACGTTGCGCTGCACTTGCGGTGCCGACGGCGGGGTCTGGGCCGACGGCCCGTAATGCACCAGGTAGCCGCCAAAGAACCGGCCCAGCTCGTCTTCGAGCATGCGGCGTTCTTCATCCAGCAAAAATTGCCCGATCGGGCCGGACAGCCATTCACGGGCTGCGCTGATCAACGCCAGCCAGTCAGGATCAGCCTGAGCGAACGCTTTATCGGTCATTGCATTCTCCAACGCGTCAGGAAGTTCTAAGATGCGCCATTGTTTTCCGCTTGGCGAATCCGACGATGATACAGATCAGTGCCCTGCCCGCCTTTACCGACAACTACATCTGGTTGTTACAAGACCCCGACACCCGACGCTGCGCCGTCGTCGATCCGGGCGATGCCGCGCCAGTGCAGGCGTGGCTCGCGGCCAATCCGGAATGGGTATTGAGCGATATTCTGATCACTCATCACCATCATGACCATGTCGGCGGCGTCGAGCAGCTGAAAAAAGCGACAGACGCAAAGGTCTACGGCCCCGCCAGCGAAACCATCCCGAGCCGGGACGTCGCACTCAAGGACAACGACCGCATCACTGTGCTGGGTTGCGACTTTGACGTCATCGAAATTCCTGGTCATACCTTGGGGCACATCGCCTTTTATCATCAGGGCCTGTTGTTTTGCGGTGACACCCTGTTCGCCGCCGGTTGCGGGCGCTTGTTCGAAGGCACCCCAGAGCAGATGCACACCTCGCTGACACGCCTGGCGGCCCTGCCCGAAGATACGCAAGTCTTCTGCGCGCATGAATACACCCTGAGCAATTTGCGCTTTGCCATCGCCGTCGAACCGGGCAATCAAGACACCGTCGAACGGCTGGCCAAAGTCACTCAACAACGGGAGGCCGGGATGATCACGCTGCCCTCTACGCTGGCCCTTGAAAAACGTACAAACCCGTTTTTGCGTACCGGCGAAACATCCGTTAAAGAAAAAGTGGACGAACGGAACGGATCCCATAACCGGGCTCCGAGTGCGGTTTTTGCTGCTCTTCGTGCTTGGAAAGATAAGTTCTAAGCAGGCTGGCCGTTGGTACAAAAATTCTGAATGGTTGACCGCAGGGGGTGCGCTTTCTAGAATCGCCCGACATTTTTGCCCGGAACTTACTTCCAGCCAATGTCGTCATCTATTCGTAAAGCCATCAATTCAGACGCATTGACCCGCTTGGCTCAAGCCATCGCGGTGGCTGTGTCCGCCACGTTGGCGGGCTGTTCCAGCCATGTGCCGCAAACCGAAGCGACACACACCCCTAACATCGCTGCACGCGCCAAGCAGAAACCCATCTGGCTCACCGAAAAACCAACGCCACAAATTCCACAGGATGTCTGGGAGCGCATGCGCCAGGGCTTCCAGTTGCAGGACGGCCTGGGCGTCAACCCGCGCATCGAGCAACAGCGCCTGTGGTTCGCCAGCAATCCTTCCTTCCTCGAAAACGCCGGCGAACGCGGCAGCCTGTACATTCACTACATCATCGAACGCCTTGAAGAACGCAACATGCCGCTGGAACTGGCGCTGTTGCCCGTGATTGAAAGCGCCTACAACCCGATGGCCTATTCCCGGGCCAACGCGGTGGGTCTTTGGCAATTCATCCCGTCCACCGGGCGTTACTACAACCTGCGTCAAACCCGTTTCTATGATGGCCGTCGCGATATCACCGCCTCGACCACCGCGGCCATGGATTACCTGAGCCGCCTGCACGACATGTTCAACGGCGACTGGCTGCTGGCCCTGGCGGCTTACAACGCCGGTGAAGGCACGGTCAGCCGGGCCATCGAGCGTAACGAAAAGCTTGGCCTGCCGACCGATTACTGGAACCTGCCGCTGCCGGCCGAAACCCAGGCCTATGTGCCGAAGCTGCTGGCCTTGTCGCAAGTGGTATTGGCCCCGGAAGCCTACGGCGTGAACCTGAACCCGATCGCCAACGAACCGTATTTCCAGGTCGTCGAGATCAACCAGCGCATGGACCTGTCCAAGGTGGCTGCGGTGGCCAACATCGACGAAGACGAGTTGTTCCAGCTCAACCCGGCCTTCAAGCAGCGCACCACCATCGACGGCCCCCAGCATTTGCTGGTGCCAACGTCCAAGGCGCAGCTGCTGACCACCAGCCTGCAAACCATGCGTCCCGAGGAGCTGATCAGCAAGAAGTCGCTCAAGCCCGTGTTCGAAGGCGTGGACAAGACCGAAGTTGCCAGTCTCAAGCGTGCCTACCGGGTTAAACGCGGCGATAACCTTGCCAGTATCGCCAAGGCCAACAAAGTCGACGTCAAAGACCTGCAGCGTTGGAACAGAATGACCGGCAAGAATCTCAAAGCCGGCCAGGTGCTGGTGATGCAGGACACCACCAAGCGCAGTTCCGGGCGCGTCAACACCGTGGTGGCGGCGAACAGCAAAACCAATGACAAGAAGACGCAGACCCGATACAAGGTCCAGCAAGGCGACTCGCTGTACATGGTGGCCAAGCGTTTCAACGTTGAAATGCAACACCTCAAGCGCTGGAACCCTCGGCTCGGCCAGGCGCTGAAGCCGGGACAGATGCTGACGGTTGCCAATCCGCACTAAAAAGAGCCCCTGATATCAGGGGCTTTTTTTCGCCCGAGAAGCTTACCCAAATTCCTGTAGCAGCTGTCGAGCTTGCAAGGCTGCGTTCGGCTGCGCAGCAGTCGTAAACCCTGAACACGCGGTATTCCTGATACACCGCATTGTCTGACTTCACGACTGCTTCGCAGCCGAACGCAGGCTTCGCCAGCTGCTACAAAAGCGAGGCGAAAGTTTGGGGCTCCCGACCCATCACACCAGCAATTAACAGCGCATTACCCCCCCGTCTTTTTCCTGTCGATACAAGCTGTTACTGTACGGCCCACAAAGCCCAAGCCGCCTGGATCGGATCTCTGACTTGAAGCGTCCCCTCCTCCTGCTCCTGATCAGCCTGGCCTTGAGCTCCTCCGCTAGCGCGACGATCAGCGAAAGCCACGGTTATGCGCAGTTCGGCACGCTCAAGTACCCGGCCAGATTTACCCACTTCGACTGGGTCAACCCGCAAGCGCCCAAGGGCGGTACGTTGCGGGTGATGGCGTTTGGCACCTTCGATACGCTCAACCCTTACACGTTCAAGGGCTCAAGCCCGGTTTCCACCCCCAACTTCCTGCAATACGGCATCAACGAGCTCAATGAACCGTTGATGGTCGGCACTGGCCAATACGCGCCGTCCGGCGACGAACCGACCTCCAGTTATGGCCTGATTGCCCAATCGGTGGAATACAGCGAAGACCGCAGCTGGGTGGTGTTCAACCTGCGCCCCGAAGCGCGTTTCCACGATGGCACGCCGATCACCGCGTACGACGTGGCCTTCTCCTACCGCCTGCTGCTCAAGGACGGTCATCCGCAGTACCGCACCAGCCTTCAGGAAGTGTTGCGGGTCGACGTGCTCAACTCGCATCGCATCCGCTTCGTCTTCAAGCGTGCCGGCAATCCTTTGCTGATCCTGCGCCTGGGTGAGTTGCCGGTGCTGCCGCAGCACTACTGGAAAGGTCGTGACTTCAAGGCGACCACCTTCGAACCGCCACTGGGCAGCGGGCCGTATCGCATCACGTCGGTATCGCCTGGACGGCAGATTGTGTTTGAACGGGTCAAGGATTACTGGGGCAAGGACCTGCCGGTCAATCGCGGCAAGTACAACGTCGACCGTATGGAAGTCGAGTTCTACCGCGACAGCGACGTCGCCTTCGAAGCCTTCAAGGCCGGCGAGTTCGACATCTACATCGAACATCAGGCGAAGAACTGGGAAAACGGCTACGACTTCCCGGCCGTCAGGCGCGGCGATGTGATCAAGGCGCAGATCCCGCATCAGATCCCGACCCAAAGCCAAGGGCTGTTCATGAACAGCCGCCGCGCGACTTTTTCAGATGCCAGGGTCCGTGAAGCGCTGGGGTTGATGTTCGACTTCGAGTGGACTAACCGAACGCTGTTCAGCGGCGCCTACAGGCGCGCCATGAGTTATTACCCCAACAGCGAGTTCTCGGCCACCGGCCTGCCGGTCGGCCATGAATGGCTGATGCTCAAGCCCTATCGCGAGCAGTTGCCCGCCAAGCTCTTCACTGAGCCCTTCAGCCTGCCGCAGACCCAAGGGCGCGGCATTCCACGGGAAACGATGCGCAAGGCCCTGAGCCTGCTTGCCGAGGCCGGCTGGAAGCTCAATGGCCAACGGGTGCAGAACGCGACCGGGCAACCGTTGCGTCTGGAGATCCTGCTGGTCAATCCAAACCTGGAGCGCATTCTCCAGCCTTACGTCGAGAACCTCACCAGCATCGGCATCGACGCGCGCCTGCGTACGGTCGACCGCGCCCAGTACAAGCAACGCCTTGATCAGTTCGATTTCGACATGATCCTGATGACCCTCAACCAGACCCTCAGCCCGGGCCTGGAGCAATGGCAGTACTTTCATTCCAGCCAGGTCGGGGTCAAGGGCAGCAAGAACTACGCGGGCATTGCCAACCCGGTGGTCGATCACTTGCTTGAACAATTGCTCGCCGCCCAGACCCGTGATGAACAAGTCTCGGCCGGCAAAGCGCTGGACCGGGTGCTGCTGTGGCAGCACTACATCATTCCCAATTGGTACCTCAATTATCACCGCTTGGCTTACCGCAACCGGTTCGCCTTCGTCACTACGCCGCCCTACACCCTGGGCCTGAGCGCGTGGTGGCTGAAATCTTCGGAGAAAGATCAATGAAACCCGTACGCGTCCTGCTCCTGCAGGCCAGCGGCCTGTTGTTCGCCGGGCTGGCCTGCGCCGCCCCGCAACATGCCCTGACCCTGTACAACGAGCCGCCGAAATACCCGGCCGATTTCAAATACTTCGATTACGTCAACCCGGACGCGCCCAAGGGCGGAATCTTCCGCCAGGCCGGTTTCGGTGGCTTCGACAGCCTCAACCCGTTCATCAGCAAAGGGGTTGCCGCCGACGACATCAGCATGATCTACGACACCCTGGCCAAACAGGGCCTGGATGAACCGTTCACCGAATACGGCCTGGTCGCCGGCAAGATCGAAAAAGCCCCGGACAACAGCTGGGTGCGGTTCTACCTGCGCCCCGAAGCACGCTTCCACGACGGTCATCCGATCCGCGCCGAAGACGTGGTGTTCAGCTTTCAGACGTTGATCAAGGACGGCGCGCCGATGTATCGCGGCTACTACAACGATGTCGACGAAGTGGTCGCTGAAGACCCGCTGACGGTGCTGTTCAAGTTCAAACACAGCAACAACCGCGAACTGCCGCTGATCCTCGGCCAGTTGCCGGTACTGCCCAAACATTGGTGGGCGACCCGGGATTTCACCAAGGGCAACCTGGAAAAGCCCCTCGGCAGCGGCCCTTACAAGGTCAGCGAAGTGAAAGCCGGACGCTCGGTGCGTTATGAGCGGGTCAAGGATTACTGGGGCAAGGACTTGCCGGTCAACCGCGGGTTCTACAACTTCGACGTGATGACCACCGACTATTACCGCGACAACACCGTGGCGCTGGAAGCGCTCAAGGCCGGGCAGTTCGACTACTGGCTGGAGATGGCCGCAAAAAACTGGGCCAACGCCTACAACATTCCAGCGGTGACCGAAGGCCGGTTGATCAAGGAGCAGATCCCCAACGGCAACCCGACCGGCATGCAAGGTTTCGTATTCAACCTGCGGCGCCCGGTGTTCCAGGACGTGCGTGTGCGTCAGGCGCTGACGTTGTTGATGGACTTCGAATGGACCAACAAGCAGTTGTTCAACGGTGCCTACGCGCGCACGCGCAGCTACTTCGAGAATTCGGAAATGGCGGCCACCGGCCTGCCGGACGCCGATCAACTGGCGATTCTCGACCCGTTTCGCGGCAAGATTCCCGAGCAGGTGTTCAGCGAGTCGTTCCAGAACCCGGTGACCGACGCCAGCGGGATGATCCGCGCCCAGCAACGCAAGGCCTACCAACTGCTGCAAGAAGCCGGCTGGCGGATCGTCGACGACAAGATGGTCGACGCCCACGGCAAACCGGTGAACATCGAGTTCCTGCTGGCCCAGACCGAGTTCGAGCGGGTGTTGCTGCCGTTCAAGCGTAACCTCAGCGACCTCGGCATTGACCTGGTTATCCGCCGCGTTGACGTTTCGCAGTACATCAACCGCGTGCGCTCGCGGGACTTCGACATGATCGTCGGCAGCTTCCCGCAATCCAACTCGCCGGGCAACGAACAGCGCGAATTCTGGATGTCCGCCGCCGCCGACAAACCCGGCAGCCGCAACTCCATGGGCCTCAAGGACCCGGTGGTGGACCAGTTGGTCGAGCAACTGATCAATGCCGATTCGCGCAAAAGCCTGGTGTCCCACGCCCGCGCACTGGACCGCGTGCTGCAATGGGGTTATTACGTCATCCCCAACTGGCACATCAAAACCTGGCGCGTGGCTTATTGGAACCACATTGGCCATCCGAAAATCTCACCCAAGTACGACATCGGCATCAATACCTGGTGGGTCAAGCCGGATGCGACACCGGCGATAGAAGTCGAAACCAAACTGCAAGCCGACCCTGCGGGCACGGAGTAATAGATGCTGGCGTATATTTTTCGGCGACTGCTGCTGATCATCCCGACCTTGCTCGGCATCCTGCTGATCAACTTCGTGATCATCCAGGCCGCCCCCGGTGGGCCGGTGGAACAGATGATCGCCAAGCTCGAAGGCTTCGAAGGCGCCACCAGCCGCATTGCCGGTGGCAGTGCCGAAGTCTCGGTGGCCGGTTCGGCGTATCGCGGCGCGCAAGGTCTGGACCCTGCGCTGGTAAAAGAAATCGAGCACATGTACGGCTTCGACAAATCGGCGCCGGAACGCTTGTGGATCATGATCAAGAACTACGCGACCCTGGATTTCGGCGACAGCTTCTTTCGCGACGCCAAGGTCATCGACCTGATCAAGGAAAAGATGCCGGTGTCGATCTCCCTCGGGCTGTGGAGCACGCTGATCATGTACCTGGTGTCGATCCCGCTGGGGATCGCCAAGGCGACGCGGCACGGCAGTCACTTCGACGTCTGGACCAGTTCGGCGATCATCGTCGGCTATGCAATCCCGGCGTTCCTGTTCGCCATCCAGCTGATTGTGGTGTTCGCTGGCGGCAGCTATTTCGACTGGTTCCCGCTGCGCGGCCTGACCTCGAACAACTTCGATGAACTGAGCATGGGCGGCAAGATTCTCGATTACTTCTGGCACCTGGTCTTGCCGGTGACAGCCCTGGTGATCGGCAACTTTGCGACCATGACCCTGCTGACCAAAAACAGCTTCCTCGATGAAATCAACAAACAGTACGTGGTCACCGCCAAAGCCAAGGGCCTGACCAACCACCGTGTGCTCTACGGCCATGTGTTCCGCAACGCCATGCTGCTGGTGATCGCCGGGTTCCCGTCGGCGTTCATCGGGATTTTCTTTACCGGCTCGTTGTTGGTGGAAGTGATCTTCTCCCTGGACGGCCTGGGTTTGATGAGCTTTGAAGCGGCGATCAACCGCGATTACCCGGTGGTCTTCGGCACGTTGTTCATCTTCACCCTGCTGGGGCTGGTGGTGAAGCTGATCGGCGACCTTACTTACACCTTTGTCGATCCGCGCATTGACTTCGAAAGCCGGGAGCATTGAGATGAACCTGTCCCCTCTCAATCGCCGACGCTTCGAACTGTTCAAGGCCAACAAGCGTGGCTGGTGGTCGCTGTGGCTGTTTTTGATCCTGTTTGGCGCCAGCCTCGGCGCCGAGCTGATCGCCAACGACAAGCCGCTGGTGGTGCACTACGACAACGGTTGGTACTTCCCGGCGCTCAAGCGTTACCCGGAAACCGTGTTCGGCGGTGAATTCCCGCTGGAAGCCAACTACAAGAGCCCGTATATCCGCGAACTGCTCAAGGCCAAGGAGGCCTGGGTGTTGTGGGCGCCGATCCCCTACAGCTACCAGAGCATCAACTACGACCTGAAAGTCCCCGCCCCGGCGCCGCCCTCGACCGATAACCTGCTGGGCACTGACGATCAGGGCCGCGATGTGTTGGCACGGGTGATTTACGGTTTCCGTATTTCCGTGCTGTTTGCCCTGACGCTGACCATTCTCAGCTCGATCATCGGCGTCATTGCCGGCGCCTTGCAGGGCTTTTATGGCGGCTGGGTCGACCTGGCCGGGCAGCGTTTTCTGGAAATCTGGTCCGGGTTGCCGGTGCTGTACTTGCTGATCATCCTCGCCAGTTTCGTCCAGCCAAACTTCTGGTGGCTGCTGGGGATTATGCTGTTGTTCTCGTGGATGAGCCTGGTGGACGTGGTCCGCGCCGAGTTCCTGCGCGGGCGCAACCTCGAATACGTACGCGCGGCCAGGGCGTTGGGGATGCAGAACGGTGCGATCATGTTCCGCCACATCCTGCCCAACGCGATGGTCTCGACCATGACGTTCATGCCGTTCATTCTGACCGGCGCCATCGGCACCCTGACCGCGCTCGACTTCCTGGGCTTTGGTTTGCCGCCGGGCGCGCCGTCGCTGGGTGAGTTGGTGGCTCAGGGCAAATCCAACCTGCAAGCGCCGTGGCTCGGCATGAGCGCGTTTGCGGTGCTGGCGTTGATGTTGAGTTTGCTGGTATTCATCGGCGAGTCCGCTCGCGATGCCTTCGACCCGAGGAAGTGAAATGAATCAGGACAATCTGATCGAAGTGCGCGACCTCGCCGTCGAATTCGTCGTCGGCGATCGCTGTCAGCGAGTGGTCGAAGGCGTCAGCTTCGACATCAAGCGCGGCGAAACCCTCGCGTTGGTGGGTGAAAGCGGCTCCGGCAAATCGGTGACCGCGCACTCGATCCTGCGCCTGCTGCCCTACCCGCTCGCCCGGCATCCGTCCGGGACCATCGAGTATTCCGGGCAAAACCTGCTGAGCCTGAAAGAGAAAACCATCCGCCACATCCGCGGCAACCGGATTGCGATGATCTTCCAGGAGCCGATGACCTCGCTCAATCCACTGCACTCGATCGAGAAGCAGATCAACGAGGTGCTGGGTATCCACAAAGGCCTGATCGGTAAAGTGGCGACCAAGCGCACCCTGGAATTGCTGGAGATGGTCGGCATTCCAGAGCCCGAGAAACGCCTCAAGGCCCTGCCCCATGAATTGTCCGGTGGCCAGCGGCAACGGGTGATGATCGCGATGGCCCTGGCGAATGAGCCAGAATTGCTGATTGCCGACGAGCCGACCACCGCCCTGGACGTGACCGTTCAGCTTAAAATCCTCGAATTGCTCAAGGAATTACAGGCCCGATTGGGCATGGCGTTGCTACTGATCAGTCACGATTTGAACCTGGTGCGAAGAATTGCGCATCGCGTATGTGTCATGCAGCGCGGTTGCATCGTCGAACAGGCATCGTGCGAAGAGTTGTTCCGCGCGCCGCAGCATCCGTACACTCGGGAACTGCTGGCAGCGGAGCCCAGCGGCAAGCCGGCGACCAATGTGATTGGCCCGCCATTGCTGCAAGTCGAGGACCTGAAAGTCTGGTTCCCGATCAAGAAAGGCTTTCTGAAAAAGACCGTCGACCACATCAAAGCGGTGGACGGCATCAATTTCAGCCTGCCCCAGGGCCAGACCCTGGGGATTGTGGGAGAAAGCGGTTCGGGCAAATCGACGCTGGGTTTGGCGATTTTGCGGCTGATCGGTAGCAAAGGCGCGATCCGTTTTGAAGGCAAGCAGCTAGACTGCCTGACGCAGCAACAGGTTCGACCGCTACGGCGGGAGATGCAGGTGGTGTTTCAGGACCCGTTTGGCAGCTTGAGCCCACGGATGTGTGTGAGCCAGATCGTCGGCGAAGGCCTGCGAATCCACAAGATGGGCACCGAGGCGGAACAGGAACAAGCGATTATTGCGGCATTGAAGGAGGTAGGCCTGGACCCGGAAACCCGGAACCGCTACCCCCACGAATTTTCCGGTGGGCAACGGCAGCGAATCGCCATTGCCCGGGCATTAGTGTTAAAACCGGCGCTGATTCTGCTGGACGAGCCGACGTCGGCCCTCGACCGGACAGTGCAACGCCAAGTGGTGGAGCTGCTGCGTTCACTGCAAACCAAGTACAACCTGACGTATCTGTTTATCAGCCATGACCTGGCTGTCGTCAAAGCGCTGAGCCACCAGCTGATGGTGGTCAAGCAGGGCCAAGTGGTCGAACAGGGAGACGCGCAAAGTATCTTTGCCGCCCCCCAACATCCGTATACACAGCAGTTGCTGGAAGCCGCTTTCCTGGCTCCAGCCACTGCGCAATAACCTGAAAGAGAGGAGCAACACATGGGTTTTCTCGCCGGTAAGCGCGTACTGATCGTCGGTGTCGCCAGCAAGCTGTCCATCGCATCCGGCATCGCTGCCGCCATGCATCGCGAGGGCGCTGAGCTTGCCTTCACTTATCAGAACGACAAACTCAAGGGTCGTGTCGAAGAGTTCGCACAAAGCTGGGGTTCCAACCCTGACCTGTGCTTCCCGTGCGACGTGGCCAGCGATGAAGAAATCGCCAAGGTTTTCGTTGAGCTGGGCAAGAAGTGGGACGGCCTGGATTGCATCGTGCACTCCGTCGGCTTCGCCCCGGGCGACCAACTGGACGGCGACTTCACCGAAGCCACCACCCGTGAAGGTTTCCGCATCGCTCACGACATCAGCGCCTACAGCTTCGTGGCCCTGGCCAAGGCCGGTCGCGAAATGATGAAAGGCCGCAATGGCAGCCTGCTGACCCTGTCGTACCTGGGCGCCGAGCGCACCATGCCGAACTACAACGTGATGGGCATGGCCAAGGCTTCGCTGGAAGCTGGCGTACGTTACCTGGCCGGCTCCCTGGGCCCGGACGGCACCCGCGTCAACTGCGTATCGGCTGGCCCGATCCGCACCCTCGCCGCGTCCGGCATCAAGAACTTCCGCAAGATGCTGGCCGCCAACGAAGCGCAAACCCCGCTGCGTCGTAACGTCACCATCGACGAAGTCGGCAACGCCGGCGCGTTCCTGTGCTCGGACCTGGCGTCCGGCATCAGCGGCGAAATCATGTACGTGGACGGTGGCTTCAACACCACGGCCATGGGCAGCCTGGAAGAGTAATCTTCCGGTCGCAACGAAAAACCCGCCTCGATAGGCGGGTTTTTTAATGCCCGCGAATCCTTGCCAGATGCAGTCCACTGTGGGAGCGAGCCTGCTCGCGATGGCGGTGTGTCAGGTAACATTATTTTGAATGATCAACCGTCATCGCGAGCAGGCTCGCTCCCACAGGGTTATTGGGTGTTCAGGCATTTCGCAAAGAGCTGCTGAATCGGCTGGGTACGCTGGCTGTAGCGCTGCAACAGGACAATTTCGCGGTAGAACGTCAGCGCTCCCAGCGGGATGATCCTGACGTTCGCTCGATGTTCGAGCCACAGCCCCGCCTCGGGCAGCAGTGACACGCCCAATCCGCATTCGACCATTTTAACGATGGCTTCCAGCTCATCCAGTTCAAGGGCGACGTGCACGTCGATCTGCTGTTCGCGCAAAAAGCGCGTCACCAGGCGCCCGCCGAACGAGTTGCGGTCGTAGCGCACCTGCGGATGTTCCGCCAGCAACTGCAACGGGTCATCACCTTCAAGGTCGGCCGGCACAATCAGTACGAACGGCTCGCGGCGAATCACTTGCGCGGACAATTCCTTGGGCAAGTCGAACGGCGGCTTGATCAGGATCGCCAGGTCCACTTCGCCAGTGTCTACCTGGCTCAACAGATTCAACGACACACCAGGCACCAGTTTCGGCTCCAGCAGCGGCGCCTGTTGGCGCAGGCGCAACAACGCCTGAGGCAGCAGCCCGGTTTGCGCCGTGGCCACCGCGCCAATTTTCAACTCGCCGCGGTATTCGCTGACATCATCACTGACCGCCATGCGGCTGAAGGTTTCGAGCATTTCCCTGGCCATCGGCAACGCGCGTTGCCCCGCCGCATTCAGCAGCGCCTGACGCCCGGTGCGATCGAACAAGCGAATGCCCAGCGCCTGCTCCAGATTACGAATCTGCGCGCTGACCGCCGACTGTGTCAGGCCGATGTGCATCCCGGCTGCCGCGAACGTGCCATAGCGCGTCACGGCAATGAAGGTTTTCAGTTCCCGCAGCATGGCGTTCTCGATTGATCGATATTATTTGAGCTCGATGCAAAAATTATCGTCTTTTAATCAAAAAGCACAGGACTAAACTCATCGTCAACGCCTGACAACCAAGGAACCCACCATGCCACTCTCCCCGTTTCACCTGGCCATCCCGGTCTATGACCTGAGCGCCGCACGCCTTTTTTATCGCGAAGTGTTCGGCCTGGAGGAAGGTCGTTCCAGCGATCATTGGGTCGATTTCAACTTTTTCGGCCATCAGCTGGTGATTCACCTGGCGCCGAAAAACGCCTCTCAAGAAGCCGCACACACCAACGCTGTTGACGGCCATAACGTGCCCGTGCCGCATTTCGGTGTGGTGTTGGGCATGGAGCAATGGCAGGCGTTGGCGCAGCGGCTCAAGTCACTCGGCACTCAATTCGTGATCGAGCCGGGGATTCGCTTTGAGGGTTTGGTGGGTGAGCAAGCGACGATGTTTCTCTTCGACCCCTGCGGCAACGCGCTGGAATTCAAGGCGTTCAAAGACATCAATCAGCTGTTCGCCAAATGATCCGCCCTACCCTTGACGCCACCGCCCTCAGTCAGGCGGTGGTCAACGGCGAAACGACTGCGGCCGACGTCGCCGAAACCTTCCTTGAACGTATCCAGGCGCACGAGCCGGACATACAGGCCTTTATTTCGTTCGACGTCCGGCAAGTGCGCGCCGATGCGGCGCAACACAACGGCCGAGGCTTGCTGGCCGGGGTGCCGGTGGGCGTCAAGGATATTTTCGATACTGCCGTCTACCCCACGCAGTTTTACTCGCCCATTTATGCGGGAAACCAGCCGTCCCGGGACGCCCACGTGGTAACGCTGTTGCGCCAGGCCGGGGCACTGATCATGGGCAAGACCCACACCACCGAATTTGCTTACATGCACACCGGTCCGACCCGCAACCCGCACGATCTAGCCCGCACGCCCGGCAGTTCCAGCGCGGGCTCGGCGGCAGGAATGGCGGCGGGTTTTTTTGCCTTGGCGCTGGGCACGCAGACCGCTGGTTCGCTGCTAAAGCCCGCGTCCTACTGCGGCCTGTTTGCCTTCAAGCCATCGTTTGGGCTGGTATCGCTGGAAGGCGTCAAGCCGCTGGCCCCCAGCTTCGACACCGTCGGTTGGTACGGTCGATCCGTGCGTGATCTGAGCCTGGTGGCGCGCGTGCTGATTCCCGGGTTCACGGTGCCTGAAACCGGACAGCAGCCGTTGCGCCTGGGCTTCTATCGCACCTCGCGCTGGCATCAAGTGGAACCGGAGGTGGCGCACGCGCTTGAGCAAGCACTGGAGCAATTGCGCAGTGCCGGCCATCACGTCAGCGAAGTGCAGTTGCCGCATGAGTTTGCCGGGGTGTTCGACGATCACCAACTGATCAACGATTGCGAAGGCGCACGCTCGCTGGCGAAGGAGTATCAACAACACCGCACGCAATTGAGTCCTTCGACACTGGCCATGTTCGAGCGCGCGGCCGCGACGACCTGGGATCAGGAGTCCGCTGCCAAGGCGCGCCTGGCGGAGCTTGCTCCACGACTGAATGCGCTGTGCCAACCCTTCGACGCCCTGCTCGGCCCCTGTTGCGGGTTGGTCGCGCCACTGGGCCTGGAAGGCACCGGGCCGTCAGTTTTCATCAAATTTTGGGGAGCGTTCGGCTGGCCACAGGTGAACATCCCGCTGAACCGCACTCAAGCACAGCTGCCGATCGGGCTACAGATGGTGGGTCGATTCAGGCACGACGGGCAGTTGTTGAGCGCCGCCGAGCAGGTGGCAAGCGAACTGCTCAGAACCGCACCGCCCCATGATGGCGAGCACGTTCGATAGCTGCCATAAGGCCGTCCACGGTTTTGTGAGTCTGGGCATTGAACTCGATCTGGTTGATGCTGAAGCGAATGTCGTAGCAGCGATGTACCGTTGAATTGCGCTCGTCGAGCATCTCTTCGAGCCGCGCCCTGATGCCGGCAGCGTCGACTGCGGCGGAACCGGTCAGCAACACGGCGAATTCATCGCCGCCGACCCGCCCGACGACATCGCTCTCGCGAAAGGCGATACGCAGTACGTCGGCGAAGGTTTTCAGGGCATCGTCGCCTTCGGCACGGCCATACAGTTCGTTGATCTGCTTGAAGTAAGCGAGGTCGAAAAACAGCAGGCTGACCGGTTTATCCATCTCCAGGCAGGCATCAAGCCACAACTGGGACAAGGCCAGGAAGCCATGAAGATTGGTCAACAATGTCAACTCATCCATGCTTGCCATCTGCACCGCCGTCAACTGCTGCTCGAACTTGCGCGCCAGGTTGCGCATCATTTCGCGCTCCTGCACCCCGGTCTCGAGAACGTTAAGCCCGCGCAATGTGTCTGCGCAAGCGCCAGGTTTGACCGGTTTGTCTGGAACCTGCATTACTCACTCCTGTGAAGGGTATGTACGTTAGAGGCGCCCATACCCGGTTTGACTCCTGATGAATTTACCGTTGGTCAGATCCCTTCCACCGGACACGGCCCGCCGGCGTCCGCCCACCGCTTGAACTGGCTGACGAAAATGTCATGTGGCACCGGCACCGGCGCCCGATTGCCGCCCGGATTCCAGCCCCAGAGCACCAGTTTGTCGTCACTGACGTGCTTGATCAGCGCGGCGAAATCGCGATCGCCATTGCTGGAGCGGTCCTTGATCATGGCGCACAACTGGTTGGCCGGCAGGCCGATCCAGGCCATTTTGTGCGCCGCCGGCGGCAGGCTCCAGTGTGGCGCCCCCGGCGGTGCGTGCGGTCCATAACTGGCCGGCGGATTGCTTTCGGCGTGGCAAGTCGCGCAGGGCAAACCGGCCGCGCCTTTTCCGTCCATTCCGCGCACTACGTCCATGGCGTGGGGAATCCCGGCATCGAACTGCAACGGTGAGTCGCCGGGGATGTGGCAATTCTGGCAACGCGGGCTCTGGAAGACTTTCTGCACGGTATCGAAAGCCTTTAACGCTTCCTTGTCGTCAGCGAACAAATCTTCGGCATAGCCGACCAGTCCGATCATTACCACCGCGCCAAGCAGCAGATGTCGTTTCATCTCACACCCCCGACAGTTGCAGCGGCAGTTCCCGCAGGCGCTGCCCGGTCAGGGCGAACACTGCGTTGGCCACTGCCGGCGCCGTGGGCGGTACACCGGCCTCGCCGATGCCGCCGGGTTTTTCGCTGCTGGGCACGATATGCACTTCGACCACCGGCATTTCGTTGAGCCGCAGCACTTGATAGTCGTGATAGTTGGACTGCACCACCTGCCCGTCCTTGAAGGTCAGTTTGCTGTGCAAGGTAAATCCGAGGCCGAAGGTGATGCACGATTCCATCTGCGCCGCGATGCTCTGCGGGTTGACCGCGATCCCGCAGTCCACCGCGCACACCACCCGGTGCACGCGAATCGCCAGGTTGTCCTGCGACACCTCGGCGACGTGGGCCACGTAACTGCCGAACGACTCATGCACCGCCACGCCCAACGCATGACCGTCGGGCAAAGGCGCATTCCAGTTGGCTTTCTCCACCGCCAGGTTCAGCACGCCGAGATGCCGTGGATGCGCCTTGAGCAAGGTGCGTCGGTATTCCACCGGATCCTTGCCGGCCGCTTCAGCCAGTTCATCGATCAACGATTCCATGACAAACGCGGTGTGCGTATGCCCGACCGAGCGCAGCCACAGCACGCTGATGCCGGTCTTCGGTGAATGCAGTTCCACCTGGTGATTGGCCAACCCTTCAAGGTAAGGGCTGTCGGCGACGCCTTCGACCGAGGTCTTGTCGATGCCATCCTTGACCATCGCCGCCTCAAGCATGGTCCCGGCCATGATCGATTGCCCGACCATCACATGCTTCCAGGCCAGTGGCAGGCCGTCGGCGCCCAGACCCACGCGCGCCTGATGCAGGAACGCCGAACGGTAATAGCCGCCACGGATATCGTCCTCGCGGGACCAGACGGTTTTCACCGGTCCGCCAGCGGCCTTGGCGACGTACACCGCTTCGCTGACGAAGTCCGAGGTCGGGTTGGCCCGGCGCCCGAAGCCGCCACCGAGAAACTCGGTATGAATCTCGACTTGCTCGGGTTTGAGCCCGGTGATTTTCCCGGCGACCATTTGATCGAGGGTCTGGAATTGGGTACCGGTCCAGATTTCGCATTTGTCTTTGGTGATGCTCACCGTGCAGTTGAGCGGTTCCATCGGTGCGTGCGCCAGGTACGGCACGCTGTATTCGACGTCGATGGTCTTGGCCGCTTTGGCCAGGGTCGCCTCGGTATCACCAGCCTTGCTCGCGGACGTGCCGGGGGTGATGGCGAGTTGGCGGAAGCTTTCCAGCAGCTTCTGACTGTCGAGCCCGGCGTTCGGCCCCAGGTCCCACTCGACCTTCAGCGCATCGCGCCCCAGCTTCGCCGCCCAGTAATGATCGGCAATCACCGCCACGCCGGTGGGCACCTGCACCACTTTGTGCACGCCCGGTATCGCCAGCGCCTCGGCGCCTTCAAAGGATTTGACGCTGCCGCCCAACACCGGTGGGCGCGCGACCATGGCAGTCATCAGGCCGTCGAATTGCACGTCCATGCCGAATTTGGCCCGGCCGGTGATTTTTTCCGGTGTGTCCAGGCGCTTGGTGGGTTTGCCGATGAGCTTCCAGTCCTTGGCGTCCTTGAGCTTGATCGAGGCCGGGTCCGGCAGTGGCAACTTGCCGGCGTCATCGGCCAGTTCGCCGTACGTCGCGCGTCGCTCGCCGGCGATCACCACGCCGGATTCGGTGCGAATCTGCGAAGGCGCGATGTTGAAGCGTTTGGCGGCGGCGTCGATCAACATCAAACGCGCCGCAGCGCCGGCCTGGCGGTAACGATCGAATTCCATCCAGGTTGAGGTCGAGCCGCCGGTAATCTGCATCCCGCCAAACGCCGCCAGACCATAATCGGCGGCCGACGCGGGTGAATGTTCGACGCGGATTTTTGACCAATCCGCGTCGAGCTCTTCGGCGATCAGCATGGTCAAGCCGGTCCAGATGCCCTGGCCCATTTCCGAATGGCCCAGCAGCACGGTGACGCTGTTGTCGTTGCCAATGCGCAGGAAGGCATTGGGTGCGAACACATTGCCTTGATTCTCGGCGCCGACGGCGAAACGATGCGCACCGGGGATGACAAACGCCACCACCAGACCGCCGCCCAGCACGGCGCTGCCCTTGAGAAAACCACGGCGCGAGAGTCGATTGATGCTGTTCATGGCGAGCCTCCCATCAACCGAGTTCGGCGGCGCGTTTGACCGCGGCACGAATCCTTGGATAAGTGCCGCAACGGCAGATATTGCCGGACAGCGCCTGATCGATGTCGCTGTCGGTGGGTTTGGGGATCTTCGCCAGCAAGGCCGCCGCCGACATGATCTGCCCGGACTGGCAATAACCGCACTGGACCACATCGAGTTCGGCCCAGGCTTGCTGCACCGGGTGCGTCCCGTCAGTGGACAGGCCTTCAATGGTAAGAATTTTCTGCCCATGGGCCACCGCCGTGGCGGGCGTGATGCAAGAACGCAGCGGCGCGCCGTCGATGTGTACGGTGCAGGCGCCGCACTGGGCCATGCCGCAACCGAATTTGGTGCCAGTGAGGTGCGCGACATCGCGCAGCACCCAGAGCAGCGGCATGTCGGCGGGGACATCCAGCTCCTGATCCTTGCCGTTGATATTAAGGGTCAGCATTGCGAACTTCCTCAGACTCACGGTGATGCCATTGTTTTTGCAGGAGCGAAGCTTGCTCGCGAAGAACGATAACGCGGGGTGTCAGAATGGACGCTTTCGCGGGCAAGCCTCGCTCCTACGGGATTGGGTTATCCCTACAGCTAAGCGCAATTTGATCCAACGGACAGGTTCATCGACCACCGGTCATGAAAAGGCCGCCTCAATCGGCGGCCTTCTTCAACGTTTGAAGCTTAGAAATCGGTGGAGACCGATACTTCGCGCCAGGTCTGCAACTCTTCGGCGACGAAGCTGTTCTTGGCTTCGATCGCTGCGACGCAGTCACTGCCCAGTGGCAAGCGCAATGGGGCTTTTTCCGCTTCCACCAGGGTGATCATGGCGTCGGCGAGCTTGTCCGGATCGCCTGGCTGATTCAGGGTCACAGCCTTGGCAATTTTGCGGACTTCGCCGGCTGTACTGTCGTAGTCGGCAATCGTGGACGGCGACTCGACCAGCGAATTGCCTTCGAGAAATTCGGTGCGGAAGTAACCAGGCTCGACCACGGTCACTTTGACGCCCAGCGGTGCCAACTCGGCGTGCAGCGCCTCGCTCAAGCCTTCGACGGCGAATTTGGTCGAGCAGTAGACGCCGAAACCCGGCCCCGACCGGTAGCCGCCCACCGACGAGAGGTTGATCACATGCCCACTGCGAGCGGCGCGCATGTGCGGCAGGACGGCGCGAGTGACATTCAGCAAACCGAAAACGTTGGTTTCGTACACGCGCCGCACTTCATCGGCACTGGCCTCTTCCACCGCGCCAAGCAAACCGAAACCGGCGTTATTGACCAGCACGTCGATGCGCCCGAAGTGTTCGATGGCCGCCTGGGCGACCGCAGCGCCTTGTGCTTCGTTGGTCACATCCAGATTAACCGCCAGCAAACCCGGTTGAACGCCAAAACGTTGGGTGATGCTGCTGGCGTCACGGGCGGTGCCAACAACGGCGTCACCGTTGGCGAGTGCAGCGGCAGCAATCTTTGCGCCGATGCCACGGGAAGCACCGGTGATGAGCCAGACACGTTTAAAGCTGTGGGAAGTGGTCATGAGCGTGAATCCTTGTGTGCAGTTGGGGTAAGCACAAGGTACGCAGGATGATTGGCCGGAAAAATGCCCTCGTGTTACAAGCACTATGAAACGCTCTTTCATAATGGCGCCGATATGAATCACGACCCTTTCGACGGCTTGACCGAGTTTCTGGCGGTCGCCGAGCATAAAAGCTTCACCCTGGCCGCGACAAAACTGGCGGTGACGCCCACCGCGGTCAGCCACGCGATCAAGTTGCTTGAGCGACGCACCGGCGTGCTGTTGTTTCAGCGCACCACGCGCCGGGTGGCCTTGACCGAGGCCGGCGCCAGCCTGTTTGCCCGTTTGCGCCCGGCAGCCAGTGAAATCGACGACGCCCTGGCGGTGCTCAGCGGTTTTCGCGATCAGCCCATGGGCACCTTGCGCCTCACGGCACCGCGGCTGTCCGGCAGTTTATTGATGGAGCCGCTGATTGCGCTGTACCGGCAGGCGTATCCGCAAGTCACCCTCGACATCTCCCTGGACGACGCCACGGTCGATCTGATGGCCGGCGGCTTCGATGCGGGGATTCGTCTGGGCGAGTCGATCGAAAAAGACATGATTGCGGTGCGCCTGACGCCCGACCTGCAATGGTCGGTGGTGGGTTCTGCGGCGTACTTCGCCAAGGCTGGCAGACCCACCAGCCCTGAAGAGCTGACTCGGCACGAATGCATCGGCTTTCGCTTTTCGACGTCGGGCAGCGCTCATCGCTGGGAGTTTCGCCGCGAGGGTCGAGATTTTACCGTCGGCGTCGAGGGTGGCGTGATCGTCAATGATCGGCGCCTGTTGGTGGCGGCTGCTCGCAGTGGGACGGGGTTGGCGTATGCCTGTGATCTGGAGATTGCCGAGGAATTGGCGGATGGGCGTCTGGAGCGAGTGCTGCAGGACTTTGTGCCGCTCAGTTCGGCGTTGTATCTGTATTTTCCCAGCCGTTCGCAGTCGCAGCCGAAACTGCGGGGGTTTATTGATTTGGCTACGGGGTGGGTTGCTAGCCAGGGCGGTGGTTGATTGGCGGCAGTCCCCCTGAATGCGTAGTCAAACGATGCTGCGCCAGCAGGTCATATCGACTCTATTCCATTTAATAAACTTGGCGATCTACGGTACGGCCAGACGACCCCAGGCTGGCTACGCTGAAAGTCAGCGTGAGAAATCCGTAGAGGAGCAGCGCCATGCAACGCGTTCAAAAACTTACCCCCTGCCTATGGTTCGACGATCAAGCCGAAGAGGCTGCAAAATATTACTGCTCGATCTTCGACCATTCGAAAATCACCGCCACCACCTATTACGGCCACGCCGGTTTCGAGTTCCACGGCCGGCCCGAAGGCTCGGTGATGACCGTCAGCTTCGAACTCGACGGGCAAAGTTTCACCGGCCTGAACGGCGGACCGTTGTTCAAGTTCAGCGAGGCGGTCTCGTTCCAGGTGAATTGCCAGTCCCAGGAAGAAGTCGATCACTACTGGGGAACCCTGTCCGCCGGCGGCGTCCCTCAAGCCCAGCAATGCGGCTGGCTCAAGGACAAGTTCGGGCTGTCGTGGCAGATTGTGCCAATCGCCCTGATGGACATGATCAAAGACCCCGACACGGCAAAATCCCAGCGCGCCATGGAGGCGATGATGCAGATGAAAAAACTCGACATCGCCGAGCTGCAACGAGCCTTTAACGGTGAGAGCTAATACACTCCAACGCTGACCTGCCGAGGACTGAGCATGAAGCACTCCGTTGCCAAAAACACTGACAAGGCCCCGCGCTTCTGGCGTGACGACGCCCTGCCCTTCATCGAAGCCCGTTCCATCGCCGATGGTCGCGAGGTCTGCTACACCCGTCATTCCCACGAGCACTTTTCCATCGGCGCGATCACGGCCGGGCGCAGTACATATATTCACGAGCAAGCGCAGTTTCAGGTCAGCGCCGGCACCGTGGTGCTGATGAACCCTGGCGATGTCCACGCCTGCAACCCGATCGACGATCAGCCGTGGTCCTACCTGATGCTGTACGTCGATACGCCGTGGCTCACCGATTTGCAGCACCAACTCGGTTTCAGTCAGGATCTGGCGTTTCGCCGTTTTTCCATCACGCACACTCGCGACGCCAGCCTGTTTGAAGGCTTGAAGGCGTTGTATGAAGTGTTGATCGATCAACAGCAAGACGTGCTGGCTAAACACAGCGCGGCGGTCGAGTTTTTCGCCGACGTGCAGCTACGGCTCAACCCGGTCGATCAACCGCTGCGCGAGCCCAATTTCAAACTGGAGCGCGCCGCCGATTACATCCGCGATCACTGCACGCACTTGCTCAAGCTCGAAGACATTTGCGAGGCGGCGCAGTTGTCGCCGTCCTACCTGATCCGCGCGTTCAAGCAGCATTACGGCATGACGCCCCACGCGTTTCTGCTTAACCGGCGCATCCAGTTCGCCCAGGATCAACTGCGCAACGGCAAGCTGATCGCCGATGTCGCACTAGAAGCGGGGTTTGCCGACCAGGCGCATTTTCAACGGGTGTTCAAACAGCACCTGGCCGCGACACCGGGGCAATATCGCGGCTAAGGCAGCAGCAGATACACAGCGCTCATGGCCAGCAACATCGCCATGATCCGGTTGAACAGGCGCATCCCCGCCGGGTTGTTCAGATAGCCGCGCAAAAAGGTCCCGGCATAGGCCCAGCAGCCGACCGACACGTAGCAGATCACCAGATACACCGCAGCAAACTGCCAGACCAGCCGCGCCTCACCGTCGGCGACAAACGCCCCCATGCCGGCCACGCAGGCCAGCCAGGCTTTCGGGTTAAGCCATTGCATGACCGCGCCGTACAGCATCGACGGTGCACGGCCGGATTCCTTGGCATCGAGCTGACCGTTGTCGGCGGCCAACTTGTAGGCCATGAACAACAGAAACGCCACGCCGGCCCACTGCACCACCTGCGTCAGCGCCGGCCACAACCGCAACACCTCGTGCAAGCCCAGGCCCATCAACACCAGCAACAACACAAACCCCAGCGTCGCACCCGCCACATGCCGTTGACTGGCGCGAAAACCGAACTGCGCGCCGGCGCTCAACGCCACAATGTTCACCGGCCCCGGTGTAATCGAGGCCACCAGGGCAAACGCCGCCATGGAGATAATCAGACTCATCGCATACCTTCTTCAAGTCAGTGGAAACAGTGCTCAAGGTAAAGAGCACCCTGGCCCACGTATTGAAGAAAACTGCCCAACCCGACTTTAAACACCCCGCCGTAGCAGCTGTCGAGCCTGCGAGGCTGCGTTCGGCGGCGAAGCCGTCGTGAAATCAGACAATGCGGTGCATCAGGAAAACCGTGTACTCAAGTTTTACGACTGCTGCGCAGCCGAACGCAGCCTCGCAGGCTCGACAGCTGCTACAGCGAATGCGATGGCTCAATCATCCTCGTGCAATTTGATTCCACGGGCGTGCAGCAGGTGGGGCACCAGCAGAACCAGCAGTGTCAGCGCGAGGAATGCGGCGGAAATGGGTTGCGTGACAAATATCGACCAGTCGCCCTCGCCGATGGACAACGCGTTGCGCAACTGCTTCTCCGCCATCGGCCCCAGCAGCATGCCGACGATCACTGGCGCGACGGGAAAATCGAAACGGCGCATCAGCACCCCGCCCCAACCGATCGCCAGCATCAGCAGCAGGTCGAACGACGAGTGACGCATGCCGTACACACCAATGGTGGCAAACACCAGAATCCCCGCGTTCAAGTAGGGTCGGGGGATTTGCAGCAGCTTGACCCACAGGCCCACCAACGGCAGGTTCAACACCAGCAAGATCACGTTGCCAATGTACAACGAGGCCACCAGCGTCCAGACCAGCTCACCGGAGGTCTGGAAGAGCATCGGCCCCGGTTGCAGGTTGTAGTTCTGGAAAGCGGCCAACAGAATCGCGGCCGTGGCGGAGGTCGGTATGCCGAGTGTCAGCAGCGGCACCAGCGAACCCGTCGCGCTCGCGTTGTTGGCGGCCTCGGGGCCGGCAACACCCTCGATCGCGCCCTCGCCCTTGCTGCCGGCAAACTCTTTCGGAAATTTGCTCAGTTTGCGTTCAGCGGAATAAGACAGAAAGGTCGGAATCTCAGCGCCACCCGCCGGAATCGAACCAAAGGGAAAGCCGATCAGCGTTCCGCGTAGCCACGCGGGCACCGAGCGTTTCCAGTCGGCGCGGGTCATCCACAACGAGGTCAAACGGTGCCGTCCGGAGGCTTCTTCCTTTTGATACAGCAGGCTGTACAAGGCTTCTCCCACGGCAAACAACCCGACCGCCACCAGCACCACTTCGATGCCATCGACCAACTCCGGCACCCCCAAGGTGTAGCGGGCAATGCCCGAGGTCGCGTCCAGGCCGATCAAGCCCACCGTCAGGCCAATCCCCAGCGAGGCGAAACCCCGCAGCATCGACGCGCCGAGCACCGCCGACACCGTGGTGAAGGACAGCACCAGAATCGCGAAATACTCCGCCGGGCCAAACTTGAGCGCCAGCGTGGCAACGATCGGAGCAAACAGGGTCAAGAAGATCGTCGCGATAGTGCCGGCCACGAAGGAGCCTATCGCCGCGGTGGCCAGCGCCGGCCCTGCTCGTCCGTTGCGGGCCATGAGATTGCCTTCCAGGGCGGTGACCATGGAGGACGATTCCCCTGGCGTATTGAGCAGAATGGAGGTGGTTGAGCCACCAAACTGCGCGCCGTAATAGATCCCGGCGAACATGATCAGCGCACCGGTGGGGTCGACCTTGGCGGTGATCGGCAGCAGCAACGCGACCGTCAGCGCCGGGCCGATCCCCGGCAAGACACCGATGGCAGTGCCGAGCAAACAGCCGATGAAACCCCACATCAGATTGATCGGTGTCAGCGCCGCGGAGAAACCGATTGCCAGGCTAGAGAGAATGTCCACCTTATTGACCTCCTTCGGCCCGGATCAGATCCAGGCGTTGATAAGGGGCGGAAGGGAAACCCCAAGCCCGGCGTTGAACAGCCAGTAAATCGGCAGCGTCAAGGCAATGCCGATGGCCAAATCCCGCACCGGGCGGCGACTGCCAAACCCACGCGCCGAACAGGCAAACAGCAACCCGGCCGCCAGCACGAAGCCGATCAGGTTGATCAGCAAGGCCACCCCCACCAGCCCTGCGGTGACCCAGGCGGCGCCGAGTTTGCCGCCGGGCAGCGCCTTGGCACTTTCGCCACTGTGGTCGGCCAGTTCGCGAAATCCACCGGTGAGCGCCTGAGCACTCAGGAAAGCGCCCACCACACCAAGGAACGCCGCGACAGCATAGGGATAGACGTGCGCGCCGAGGATGACGAAACCCATCTCCGGGGGAAACCGAAAGGCGCCGAAAGCCAACACGGCGGCGATCACTATCACACCGACACCAATCGCCAGTTGCGCCGGCACGACTTTGCGCGGCTCATTCATTTGGCAATCAGCCCGACCTCGACCAGCATCGCGTGCAGTCGCACGTGTTCTGCGTCGACGAATTTGCCGAACTCATCTCCGGTGAGGATGCTCGGTGACCAGGCGTTGGTTTTCACATTGTCCGTCCAGACTTTGCTATCGGCGGCAGCCAGCACGGCGTCGGTGACTTCTTTGCGCTGCTCGGGCGTGAGGTTCGCCGCACCGTAAACACCGCGCCAGTTACCGATGATCACGTCGTAGCCTTTCTCTTTGAGGGTCGGGGCGTCGATGCCTTCAACGCGTTCCGGTGCGCCGATGGCGAGGACGCGGAACTGGCCGTTCTTGATGTATTGGCCGAGTTCGGCATAGCCCCCGGTAATCACCTTGATCTGGCCACCCAACACCTGGGCAACGACTTCACCGCCACCGGCGAAGGCGACGTAATTGACCTTGTTGACGGGAATATCCATTTTGCCGGCCAGATCGGCGATACCAATGTGATCGATCGAACCCTTGGAACCCCCGCCCCAGGTGATGCTGGACGGTTTTTCCTTGAAGGCTTTCAGCAAGTCCTCCAGGGTTTTGAACTCGGACTCCTTGCGCACGGCAATCACGTTGTACTCGGTAAAAAGCCGGGCGATGGGCGTCACGTCCTTCAAGGTGATTTGCGGTTTGTTCTGTTCAATACCGGCGACCATGATCGCGCCGACCACCAGCAGGGCATTCGGATCGCCCTTGGTACTGTTGGCAAACTGCGCCAGCCCCAAAGTCCCACCGGCCCCGCCCTTGTTCTCGAAGGTGACCGCTTTGGCCGCTTTGGCTTCGATCAAGGCCTTGCCCAAATCCCGTGCGGTCTGGTCGTAGCCGCCACCCACTGAACCTGGGGCCATGAACTTGACGGTGTCCAGCGCGAAGGCTGGTGTGGTGAGCGCGGCAGCGGTAATGGCAACGGCAACGGCGATGGAGCGAGTAAGTCCACGGAACAAAGCCTGCATGAGTCGTCTCCCGATATTGTTTTTTTAGGTGCCGGTGAATCTCGCTCAGGAGCAAGCCCTGCTCACTGAACATGCGTCTGTGAACAAGCGTAGGTCATAGATCCGTTTTTGACGTGCCGAGGGCAAGTGTATGGCGACTTGCGTACGCCGCTGTATGGGCCAGACCACTCGCCACCCGTGATAAAAATACGGTTCTCGTAACAGGAGCCCCGTCATGGACCTCGCCACGCTCACGCTGTTTCTTCCCGCCTGTTTCGCCCTCAACATGGCGCCCGGCCCGAACAACCTGCTGTCGGTCAGCAACTCGACCCGCTACGGCTACCGCACCGCCTGCCTGGCCGGGATCGGTCGCTTGCTGGCGTTTGCCGGGATGATCGCCCTCGCCTCGGCGGGGTTGGCGGTGGTGCTGCAAACCTCGGAGTTATTGTTCTACGGGATCAAGATTCTGGGGGCGGCGTACTTACTCTATCTCGCCTGGCAACTGTGGCGAGCCGATCCGGGCGCACAAAACGAGGTGGCGGGTGCGCCGGTCGGAATGCTGGCGCTGGCTCGCCAGGAGTTCCTGGTGGCGGCCGGTAATCCGAAAGCGATCCTGATCTTCACCGCGTTTCTCCCGCAGTTTGTCGACTCGAGCCGAGCGATCACCCCGCAATTTGCGCTGTTGGGCGCGCTGTTCCTGATCCTGGAATGGATCGCCATCGCCGCCTACGCCTACATGGGCCTGCACATGCGCCGCTGGTTCGCCGAACCACGGGGCAAGCGGATCTTCAACCGCTGCTGTGCGGGATTGCTGTCGGCGGCGGCATCGGTGTTGCTGATGGCGCGCCGGGTCTGAGTGCCTATATGTAGCCTGTCGCCGTTCGGCCAACATGGATCGCGTTCCGTGCCTGTGACTTAATAGGCATTCCCGCGATTGCCCAGACAACGACGAGCCTTTGATGAACCTGAACATTATCTATGCCTTGGGTGCAGCCGCACTTTTCGGGGCGAGTACGCCGTTGGCAAAAGTGTTGGGCATCGATCTTTCGCCGATCCTGTTGGCCGGATTGTTGTACCTGGGCAGCGGCCTGGGCTTGACGCTGGTCAGATTGATTCGTGACCGCGGTTGGAAACCCAGCGGCCTCAAATCGTCGGAGTGGCCATGGTTGATGGGCGCTATCGCGTTTGGCGGTGTGCTCGCGCCGGTGGCACTTATGTATGGTTTGACCCTGACGTCGGGGGCCACGGCCTCGCTGATGCTCAACCTCGAATCGGTACTGACAGCGGTGCTGGCCTGGGTGGTGTTCAAGGAAAATGCCGACCGTCGTATCGTCGCCGGCATGCTTGCAATCGTCGCTGGCGGCTTGCTGCTGGCCTGGCCTCACGACTCGGCACACCCCCAGGGTTGGATCGGACCGTTACTGGTCGCCCTCGCCTGTGCCTGCTGGGCAATCGATAACAACCTGACACGCAAAGTGTCCGCCTCGGATGCCCTGTTCATCGCCGGCACCAAGGGGCTGACTGCCGCCCTGGTGAACTGCTCTCTGGCGCTGGCGCTCGGCGCAAAACTACCGCACATAACCGTACTGGTCCCGACGCTGGCCGTCGGTTTCCTCGGGTATGGCGTCAGCCTGGTGCTGTTCGTTCTGGCACTGCGCGGTTTGGGCACCGCACGCACCGGCGCGTACTTTTCCACGGCGCCTTTTCTCGGTGCGGCGATTGCCATCGTGCTCTTGGGCGAGCCGGTCTCCCTGACGTTCTGGCTTGCTTCGCTGCTGATGGGCCTCGGTGTCTGGATTCACCTCAAGGAAAACCATGACCATGATCATCAACACGTGGCGCTCAAGCATGGCCATCGCCACGTTCATGACGAACATCATCAGCACGAGCATTCGTTCAAGTGGGACGGCACCGAACCCCACAGCCATGAACACGAGCACACGCCGATCCGCCACAGTCACCCGCACTTTCCGGACATTCATCACCGCCACAAACACTAGATTCCAGAAAAAGGGCATTGTCATCGCTTAGCGGCATACGTATATTCGAATATCCATATATATGAGTCGCTCCGATGAACGCACGCCCTGCCCCCACCAGAATTCTCTTCATGTGCACCGCCAACAGTTGCCGCAGCGTGTTGAGCGAAGCGCTGTTCAATCACTTGGCCCCCGCAGGTCTTGAAGCGGTGAGCTCCGGCAGCTTCCCCAGCGGCCGGCTCAACCCGCAAGCCGTGCACACGCTGCATACCCTCGGCATTTCGACCGAAGGCCTCTATAGCAAAGACTCCTCGGGCTTTGCCGATTCCCCGCCCGATATCGTCATCACTGTGTGCGACAAGGCTGCCGGAGAGGCCTGCCCTGTGTACTTCGGCCCGGCAATCAAAAGCCACTGGGGATTGGCCGATCCATCGGACGTCCACGGCACCGAACAACAAGTCCAGGCGGCTTTCGACAGCACCGTCGAAACGATCAAGACACGCTTTGCAGCTTTCTTCGCCCTGGATCTGAACAACCTGTCGGACGCCGAATTGAAAACCGAATTGGACCGCATCGGAGCCCTGTGATGAACGATGATCTGCCCAACCTGGACCTGGAATTGCTGACGCCTCCTGACGAAAGCACCCACAAACCACGCATCTTGCTGCTTTACGGCTCCACTCGCGAACGCTCATTCAGCCGCCTGCTCACCGAAGAAGCGGCGCGGATCCTGCGTTTACTCGGCGCCGAGACGGTGATCTTCGACCCTAGCGGCCTGCCGCTTCCCGATGACGCCCCCAGCGACCACCCGAAAATCCAGCAACTGCGCGAGCTGGTGCTTTGGTCCGAAGGCCAGGTCTGGTGTTCGCCGGAACGCCACGGCTCGATGTCAGCGGTGTTCAAGGCGCAGATCGACTGGATTCCCCTGACCATGGGCGCCGTCCGTCCGACTCAAGGCAAGACGCTGGCAGTGATGCAGGTCTGCGGTGGTTCGCAGTCGTTCAACACGGTCAATCAACTGCGGGTGTTGGGCCGTTGGATGCGGATGTTGACCATCCCTAATCAATCCTCGGTGCCCAAGGCATTCATGGAGTTTGACGAAGCAGGCAGGATGAAGCCTTCTTCGTACTACGACCGGGTGGTGGATGTGATGGAAGAACTGATGAAGTTCACGTTGCTGGTACGGGGTCGCGAGGCGTTCCTGGTGGACCGTTATTCTGAACGCAAGGAAAGCGCCGAAGAGCTCTCGAAACGGGTCAATCAACGGTCAATCTGACGCACCGGGCCTGAACACCACAACTCTATATGGCAGCGGGCTTGCTCGCGAAAGGGCCCTGACAGTCAATATTGATGTCGGATGTTACGGCCCCTTCGCGAGCAAGCCCGCACACATTGGAGTTCCCTGTCGATTTTCCGGTGGAGGCCTTGGCCTTCGCGTCTTATGCTCAGCCCATGAACCTACAAAACGCTGTGCTTCCACCCCACGCCGAGATGGTTCGCGCCATGCTCGAACGAGACACCGCCTACGAGGGGGTGTTCTTTACTGCGGTCAAAACCACTGGCATCTTCTGCCGCCCCAGTTGCACGGCGCGCAAACCGAAGCCGGAGAACGTCGAGTTCTTCGCCCACGCCGATGAATGCATGTCCGCAGGCTATCGCGCCTGCCTGCGCTGCAAGCCGCTGGACGCCGCGGCCATCGCGCCGGACTGGGTGCAGAAGTTGCTCAAGTCGGTGGACGCCGATCCCGAGCAGCGCTGGACCGATGCCCAATTGCTGGCCGAAGGCATCGAGCCGCTGAAACTGCGGCGGTGGTTCAAACAGCATTTCGGCATGACCTTTCATGCCTGGTTGCGCACCCGGCGCCTCGGCATGGCGCTGGGCGGGATCAAACAGGGCGAATCGATCGACAACGCCGCCTACGACTCGGGTTATGAATCCCTCAGCGGTTTTCGCGATGCGTTTCAAAAGTCCTTCAACATCACTCCCGGCCGCGCCGCCAACAGCGAGCCGTTGCTGTTCACTCGGTTGACCACGCCGTTGGGGCCGATGATCGCCATGGCCGAACGTCGCGGGTTGGTGCTGCTGGAGTTTCTTGACCGGCCGGCGCTGACCCGCGAAATCGAAGCATTGCAGAACCGTTATGGCTATGCGGTAGCGCCGGGGCATAACGGGCATCTGCAGCAGATTGAAGCGGAGCTGGCGCAGTATTTCGCCGGCAAACTCACCGAGTTCAATGTTCCACTACACTTGCCCGGCAGCGAATTCGCGCGGCAGGTCTGGGCGCAACTGGCGAAAATCCCTTACGGCCAGACCAGCACCTACGGCACCATCGCCGCGCTGTTGGGCAAGCCCGGCGCCAGCCGCGCGGTGGGCCTGGCCAACGGGCACAACCGCCTTTCGATCGTCGTGCCCTGTCACCGGGTGATCGGTGCGGACGGCTCGTTGACCGGCTATGGTGGAGGGCAACCGCGCAAGGCGTTTCTGCTCAGGCTGGAAAACGCTGCGGTTCAGCTCACGCAACAACTCGCATTCTGATCACCCTCGGTTTTCTCAAAAGGTCATAAGAAAGGACATTTGATGGACACGCTCGACACGCAATTCCGGCAGTTGCACCACGAGGGCTTGCTGATCCTCACCAACGTCGCCGATGCCGCCGGGGCGCGGCTGGTCGAGCAACTGGGCTGCAAAGCGGTGGCCACCAGCAGTGCGGCAGTGGCCTGGCTTCACGGGTATCAGGACGGCAACGCCCTGCCCCTCGAACGCCTGGTGTCGACGGTCGAGTCCATCGCCCGAGTGATCACCGTACCGTTGAGCGTGGACATCGAAGCCGGCTATTCCGATGACCTGGCGCGGGTGGCCGAAGTCCTTGATGCGGTCATTGCCGCCGGCGCCGTCGGGATCAACATCGAGGACGGCGCGTCCCCGCCCGAGCTGTTGGTGCGCAAGATCGAAATCGCGCGTCAGGTGGCCGAACGTCGCGGCGTGAAGCTGTTCATCAATGCCCGCACCGATGTCTACCTCAAGGGCCTGGTACCCGCCGAAGACCGCGTGGCCGAGACACTCAAGCGTGCGGCGTTGTATCAAGCCGCCGGTGCCGATGGGCTGTTTGCGGCCGGCGTCACCGCCGAGTACGAGATCGCGGCGCTGTGCCAAGGCACCCCGTTGCCCGTCAACGTTCTCGGACTCCCGGGCCTGCCATCGCCTGAAGCGCTGAAGGCACTCGGGGTACGCCGGTTGAGCGCGGGTTCTCGCATTGCCGAGTTTCTGTATGGCGCGATGGCGACAGTGACCAGGAGTTTCCTGGAAACAGGCACGTTCGACACCCGCGAGCTCAAGGCCTTCACCTATGGCGAAGTGAACGCCCTGCTGGCACAGTCCGGGAACATCTGAGCCCATGCCCGACCGCTATCTGCCCGCTAGCCAATTTCTATCGTCCATCGATGAGGACTGGGCACGCCACATCGCCGCTATCGGCCCGTGCCTGCATCAGCCCCATGCGGCGCGTGATCCCTATGAGTCGCTGGTGCGGGCGATTGCCTACCAACAACTGCATGCCAAGGCCGGGGATGCGATTGTCGGCCGGCTGTTGGCGTTGTTCCCAACGGGCGGGTTTCCCCGGCCGGAACAGATCGTCGCCACAGATGTTGAGCGGCTGCGCGTTTGCGGGTTTTCCGCCAGCAAGATTGCGACCATTCAAGGGATCGCTCAGGCGGCTCTGGACGGCGTCGTCCCGGATTACGCCACGGCGCTGGCCATGGATGACGAGGCGCTGATCGAGCGCCTGATCACCTTGCGCGGCGTGGGTCGCTGGACCGTGGAAATGCTGCTGATTTACAGCCTGGAGCGGCCGGATATTTTGCCGGCCGACGACTTTGGCGTGCGTGAGGGGTATCGGCGGCTCAAGGGGCTGGAGCTACAGCCGACGCGCAAGCAGATGATCGAGATCGGGTTGGCGTGGAGTCCGTATCGGACGGTGGCGTCGTGGTATTTGTGGCGGATGACGGGCAAGTAGACCGCGTTATCGTTCTTCGCGAGCAAGCCCGCTCCCACACTGGATTTCTGGCGTTCACAAAACCAATGTGTATGCGGGCTTGCTCGCGAAGAGGCCGGCACATCCAACCCATCACAACCCCGATTTCAACCGACTGAACGCCCGAATCAGCGCCCGGTTGAACGCCTTGCCATTGTCATTCTTGCTGTACAACGAAGCCCGCACCTGCGCCGACGGATACGTCCCCGGATCATCCCGAATCGCCGGATCAATCAACCCATCCGCCGCCGTAATCGCATTGGCGTAATGAATGGTGTCGGTAATCGGCGCAATCACCTCAGGCGTCATCAAGTAATCCATCAACGCCAATCCAGCCTCGGGATGCGGTGCATCCTTGGGAATGACCATGGCGTCAAACCAGATCAGCGTGCCCTCTTTCGGTATCCGGTAACTCAGCGTGAACGGCTTGTTCGCCGCGTCTGCCTGCCCCGCCGCAATCGCCACGTTGCCGTTCCACGACATGGCGACGCAGGTGTTGCCATTGGCCAGGTCGCTGATGTTCAAGTCGTTGTCGAAGTAGCGGATGTAGGGCCGGATCTTCGCCAGTTGTTGCTCGGCCAGTTTCAGGTCATCGAGGTTCTGCCGATTGATGTCCAGCCCCATGTACTTCATGACCGCAGCGAACACCTCGTTAGGGTCGTTGAGCAAACTGACCCCGCAATCGGCGAATTTCGCCACCACCGCCGGGTCGAACAGCATCGCCCAACTGTCCCTTGGCGCATCGGGCAGGCGCTGTTTCACCGCTTCCTCCTGATAGCCAACACCCGTGGTGCCCCAGGCATAGATCCCGGCGTAACGATTGCCCGGATCAAACACGGCCATGTGCTGGCGAAACTCCTCGCCAACTCCGGCAAAATGCGGCAGCCGTTGCGGGTTTAACGCCTGGATCGCCCCGCTCTGGATCGCCCGGGACAAATGCTGCCCGGCGGTCAGCACCAGGTCGTAGCCGCTGCGGCCGGTGAGCAGTTTGGTCTCGACGGTTTCCAGCGAGTCGGAATGGTCGGCCACCACGTGGATGCCGGTTTTGCGCTCGAAATTCTTCAAGGTGTCCGGGGCCAGGTACTCGCCCCAGATGTACAGATTCACCACCGGTTTGGCGGTGTCGGCGGCCTGCACACACAGGGGTGCAAGCACCAGCAATAACGCTTGAGTCAGTTTGTGCAGGCCCATGATCACTCTCCTTTACCAGCGTATTGCGGCATGGTGATGCACGCGACATTGCCGCCGCCGAGGAGGATTTCCCGGGAGTTTTCGATGCCGACGATTGTGTGCTGCGGGAACAGTTCGGCCAGGGTTGCCTGTGCCGCCTGATCATGGCGATCGCCAAACAGCGGCACCACAATCGAGCTGTTTCCGGCGTAGTAATTGATGTACGACGCGCAGATTTGGGTCCCGGCCTGCCGCGCATGGGTGCTGTCGAGTTGGTCCAGCCCTTCGGCCTCTTCGGCCGTCCATTCCAGCACATCGGGTTGCGGCAACTTGTGCACGATCAACTCGCGGCCACGGCTGTCGCGGGTGCTGCGCAGGATGTCGTAGGCCTCCTGGTAGATTTCCCATTGCGGGTCATCGCGATTGTCGGTCCATTGCAGCACCACTTCACCGGGGCGCACGAAGCAGGCGAGATCGTCGACGTGGCCGTCGGTTTCATCGAACTTGCAGCCCCGTGGCAGCCAGATGATCTGCTCGGCGCCGAGGTAATCGGTGAGCCGGCGCGTGACTTCGTCCTTGCCCAAATGCTGGTTGCGATTGCGGTTGAGCAGGCATTGTTCGGTGGTGAGGATGCTGCCCTGGCCATCGCTCTGGATGCCGCCCAGTTCGGCAATCAACGGCGCGCGGTAGCGGTCGAAGCGTTCGATTTCGAGGATCTTGCTGGCGATCTGGTCGTCCTTGTCCCACGGGTAGTACAAGCCGCCGTCGAGGCCACCGTAGGCGTTGAACTCGAAATCAACGCCGCGTACTTCGCCGCTGTCGTCGTTGACCACGAAGCACGGCCCGCTGTCACGGAACCAGGTGTCGTTGCAGGTCATTTCCACCACCCGCACGTGCGGTGGCAACTGGCGGCGAGCGGTGGCGAATTGCGCGGCGGAAGCGCACACCGTGACCGGTTCGCTTTGGGCAATGGCGGTGACAATCTGCACCCAGACTTTCTGCGCAGGCTTGGCGCCGTTGCGCCAGACGTCAGTGCGCTCCGGCCAGCCGAGCCAGCAACCGGACTTGGTTTCGAATTCGCCGGGCAAGCGAAAGCCGTCGCGTTTCGGGGTGGAGTCGAGCAAACGTGCCATGGTCAAACCTCATCAGCGGGGATTGGAATGACCACAGGCTAAGTGCGTGAGCGCCCGGCTCGCCAACGATGATTATTTCGGAATACTTGAATTCAACTCATCAATCGCTCAGCTGATCGTTGAACCATTCCAGCATCTGCGCCACAGCAGGACGTTCCAGCCGCACCCGCTCGCACACCAGCGCGTATTGGCCCAACGCGGTCATGCTTGAGGTGAAGGGCCGGACTAGCCGACCACTGAGCAAATCTTCCTGAGCCGTCAGGTTGTCACCCATCGCCACGCCCTGCCCTTGGGCCGCCGCCTCCAGCGCCAGGCCTGCGTGGGCGAAATACAGCTGCCGTTCCGGGCGCTGATCGCCAGCATGGCTGGTGAGCCAGGCGGTCCAGGTCTTGCCGTCCTGATCGTCGTGCAGCAGGCAGTGGCGCGCCAGGTCCTTCGGGGTTTTCAGGGTGCCCTGGTTGAACAGTCCGGGGCTGCACACCGGGAAGAACTGCAACGCTGGCAACGGCCGGACGAAGTACGCGCTGCTGTCCACCGGGCCGGTGCCGTAGGTGATCGCCAGGTCGATGTCTTCACCCGGCGCCGTGGCGTCGATCGGTTGTTCGTAGAGGTGCAACGTGATGTGCGGATAGCGTGCGTAAAAGTCCACCAGACGGCTCATCAACCACTTTTGCGCGAGTTCGGCGGTGACTGCCAGGCGTAACACCGCCAGGGATGACGGGTCGCGCAGTTCGTCGCAGGCGTCGCCGATCAGCTCGAACGCCTGCTGCAAACTCTGCATCAGGCGTCCGGCCGCCATTGTCGGGCGTATCTGCCGGCCTTCGCGGATGAACAGCGACACGCCGAGTTGCTCTTCCAGTTGGCGAATCTGGTGGCTGACGGCGCTGTCGGTCACGCACAACTCCGCCGCTGCCCGGCCGAAGTGGGCGTGACGGGCGGCGCATTCGAAGGTTCTGAGTGCTGCCAGTGAAGGTAGACGTCGCATCAATTGAGACCCCGGTTGCGAGGCGCACATGCTGACCCGGCGGGCGGTGGGCGTCCAGTGGGACCGTGTCATCGTTCTTCGCGAGCAGGCTCGCTCCCACAGGGGATTTGTCAACGACACAGATCAACTGTGGGAGCGAGGCTGCTCGCGATGGGGCCAGCACAGCCACCACACATCCAGTCTCATCAGCCTCACTTATGAACAATGACTTCCCCCCAAACCCGGCGCATGTTGCCCTTTCAACCGGAGGGATTCGCCATGCTCAACACACTCAAACAGATCAACTCAACCTCAGCCTTCAACCGCTGGGCCGGCTTCGAAGTCACTCGCGCCGAGAGCGGTGAAGCCGAACTGACAATGGCGTTTCGCGAAGCCGACATGGCGCAGTACGCAGGCTACCTGCATGCCGGGTTGATCGGCGCGCTACTCGACACGGCGTGCGGGTTTGCGGCGGGAACAGTTGCCGGTAACGTGTTGGCGGCACATTTTTCGGTCAACTGCCTGGCCCCCGCCGTCGGTGAAGTGTTCATCGCCCGGGGTCGGGTGGTGAAGGCCGGCAAGAAGCAGGTGTTTGCCCGCGCCGAGCTGTTCGCGCAAACCGGTGATCAATTGAAACTGGTGGCAACGGGTGATGCGATTCTGGTACCGGTCTAGGCTGTCTGGATAAGCCCAAGCCCCGTCGGAGGTTGCCATGCAGCTCGAAGGTTCCTGCCACTGCGGCGCCGTGTCGTTCAGTTTGACCAGTGCTCACCCCTATCCGTACCAGCGCTGCTATTGCTCGATCTGCCGCAAGACCCAGGGCGGTGGCGGTTATGCGATCAATATTGCGGGTGACGCCAACAGCCTGAAAGTGCGCGGGCGCAAGCACATTGCGATTTACCATGCGCTGCTCAAGGATGACGGCGCTCAACGCGCCCACCGCAGCACGGCCGAGCGGCATTTCTGCTCGGTGTGTGGCTCGGGTTTATGGCTGTTCAGCCCGGAATGGCCGGAGCTGATTCACCCGTTTGCCTCGGCCATCGACACGCCGTTGCCGGTACCGCCGGAACACACGCATTTGCTGCTGGATTCCAAGGCGCCGTGGGTCGAAGCAGAGCTGCAGCCTGGCGATAAGCAGTTCGATGCCTACCCCGAAGAATCCATTGCCGAGTGGCATGAGCGCCTGGGGTTGAGCTGTTAAGTCCGTTTATCGGCACTGGTGCTGATGACCTCTTCGCGGGCAAGCCTCGCTCCTACAGGGTTCAGCGCAATACTTGTGGGAGCGGGCTTGCCCGCGATGGGGCCTGTGAGAGCAACTAGGCAGCGGTTGGCACACCGCTATGAAATCTGAATTCAACATCCGGCGATTCGATCAGTTCCTGCTCGGCGGCGCGCACCCGGTCGATCACCTGGGCGATGTCCTTGGCGTCACCGTACTGGTAGGCCAGTTTCAAGTAACCCTGGAAATGCCGGGCCTCGCTTTTCAGCAGGCCGAAGTAGAATTTACCGAGTTCTTCGTCCAGATGCGGCACCAACGCCTCAAAACGTTCACAACTGCGCGCTTCAATGAAGGCGCCAACCACCAGCGTATCGACCAGTTTCACCGGCTCGTGGCTACGCACCACTTTGCGCAGGCCCGAAGCGTAACGCCCGGCGGACAGTTGACGCAGCTCGATCTTGCGCTTTTTCATCAGGCGCATGACCTGCTCGTGGTGCACCAGCTCTTCCCGCGCCAGGCGCGACATCAGGTTGATCAGGTCGACGTGAGAGTGATACTTGGCAATCAGGCTCAACGCCGTGCTGGCCGCCTTGAATTCGCAGTTCTTGTGGTCGATCAGCAGGGTTTCCTGATCGGCCAGCGCGGCCTGGACCCAGCCATCGGGCGTGCGGCAGCCGAGGAACTCGTGGATTTCGGGAAGGATCATGGGGCTCACGGATAAGAGGTTCAAAACGAAGGGCGCCGATTATACCGGCCTGCCGGCAGACCACCAGTCGCCAACCGTTGATATGCATCAAGTCCCGAATGCGCGACCAGCAACTATAGTTGTCCAACGCAGTATTTTTTACTTCATGGAGGTCCCGATCATGCAAGCCATTCGCAGCATCCTGGTAGTTCTAGAACCCGAACACTCGGAAAGCCTGGCGCTCAAGCGGGCCAAACTGATTGCCGGCGTGACCCAGGCTCATCTGCACCTGCTGGTCTGTGATCGCAAGCATGACCATAGCGGCATGTTGGGCGTGCTCAAGGCCGCCCTGATCGAGGACGGTTACAGCGTCACCACCGAGCAGGCCTGGAACGAAAGCCTGCACGAAACCATCGTCGATGTGCAGCAGGCCGAAGGCTGTGGGCTGGTGGTCAAACAGCACTACCCCGACAGCCCGCTGAAAAAGGCCCTGCTGACCCCGGCGGACTGGAAACTGCTGCGCTATTGCCCGACGCCGGTGCTGCTGGTGAAAACCTCGAAGCCCTGGGCCGGTGGAGTGATTCTGGCGGCGATCGACGTGGGCAATACCGATGGGGAGCACCGCACCTTGCACGCCTGCATCGTCGATCACGGTTTCGATATCGCCAGCCTGGCCAAGGCCCAGTTGCATGTCGTCAGCGCCCATCCGTCGCCGATGTTGTCGGCGGCTGATCCGACGTTACAGCTCAGCGAAACCATCGAAGCGCGTTATCGCGAACAGTGCAAATCGTTTCAGGCCGAGTTCGATATCGACGATGAACACCTGCATATCGCAGAAGGTCCGGCGGATGTGTTGATTCCCTATATGGTGCACAAGCTGGGTGCGGCAGTGACGGTGATTGGTACTGTCGCGCGGTCCGGGTTGTCAGGGGCGTTGATCGGCAATACGGCGGAAGTGGTGCTGGATGCGGTGGAGAGCGATGTGTTGGTGCTCAAGCCGGATACGATCATGGATCATCTGGAGGAGATCGTGACCCAGCATTGAGATGTGTGGTGTCAGGCAGGACGCCTTCGCGGGCAAGCCTCGCGCCTACAGGTTTTGTGTCGTGCATAACGGGTGTGATCAACACAAAACCTGTAGGAGCAAGGCTTGCCCGCGAAGCTTTTAAGATTCAACCGCCGAACGCGTCTTTGAGGAACCCCGGCGCAATGTAGCGCTGGTAATGCGCCTCGGAGAGCAAAAAGAACTCCCGATCTATCGCGTCCCGCAACTCCGGCAGGTTCCAGTCGCGAAACTCCGGCATCAGCACCATTCCGTAGGCTTCCAGGTTATTGATCACCCGCGCACCACGGGCGATCAGCTGATAGGCCCAGCAATATTCCGACTGATGCGGCACGAAGCGGATCTTTCTCTGCTCAAGCTGCTGGCGAAGGCGCTGCGGATCAAAAATTTCCAGTTTGCTGGCCATCACCTGGGACAACAGCAGCTCAAGACGCAGCCAAACCGCACGTTTTTCCTCCTCGTTGTAACCATTCCAGTTGATCACTTCATGGTGGAAACGCTTGCAGCCACGGCACACCAGATCACCGTAAACAGTGGAGCAGAGGCCGACGCAGGGGGTCTTGATGGTCTGATTGGGCATAGGTCAGGAGAACACGGGAAAGCAGAACAGGCCGGCATGTTAGCCCTTTGTCTAACATTGATCACCCCTCAAAGTTAAAGGGCTCAGGGTCTATTGGACTGTGGTGACGGCCGCGACGGAGGCCCGCTTGGTGCAGGGCAAGGCGCGAGGAACGTGGTTTGGTTGTTCCAAATAAGTTCCGAGCAACGCAGCCCTGCACCAAGCGGGCACCGTCCCTTCGGGTTGCGTGCCAATGTGCGCGAGGCTGCGTTGCAGGATTTGCCAAGGGAACAACCATGGGCGGCATCCCGCGCCTTGCCTCGCACACATTGGCCCAGCAACGCGGTCCGCCACCAAAGTCCAATAGACCCTGACTTACCTTTAATTTTTTTTTGCCGTAGAATCAGCCAGCCTTTTAAGGCGCCAATGTCCGTTAGAAGCTGTTTTCAAAGCGTCACGAGCACAGTCGTTCCTTCAGAGCGGTGTTGGCGAGGGGTTTTTCCAGCGGGGAAAAGCCCAACGCCAACCCTCATCAGCTCCCGTTCTGCAGGCGTAAAACTTTGAAAGCAGCTTCTGTAAGGAATTGTCGGTAATTCTGGCTAAGTGGCGCACAACGCCATGCAGCGCATGAGTACGGCAATTTCGGGATGAGCGTCCCGGACACCCATTTGGGACCACTGATGAGGGTAATAACTGTGCTTGAAGCCTACCGCAAACATATCGAAGAGCGTGCAGCACTGGGTATCGTTCCCCAGCCGCTTAACGCCGAACAAACTGCAGGCCTGGTCGAGCTGCTGAAAAATCCCCCGGCTGGCGAAGAAGCTTTCCTCGTTGACCTGATCACCAATCGCGTTCCGCCTGGCGTGGACGAAGCAGCCTATGTAAAGGCGGGCTTCCTGTCTGCTCTGGCCAAAAGCGAAGCCACTTCCCCTCTGATCGACAAGAAACGCGCTGTTGAACTGCTCGGCACCATGCAAGGCGGCTACAACATCGTCACGCTGGTCAACCTGCTGGACGACGCCGAACTGGCGCCTGTCGCTGCCAAAGAACTCAAGCACACCCTGCTGATGTTCGACGCCTTCCACGACGTCGCTGAAAAAGCCAAGAACGGTAACGTTCACGCCAAAGGCGTGCTGCAATCGTGGGCTGACGGCGAGTGGTTCAAGAACCGCCCTGTGCTGGCCGACAAGATCAGCCTGCGCGTGTTCAAGGTCACCGGCGAAACCAACACCGACGACCTGTCCCCTGCCCCGGATGCCTGGTCCCGCCCGGACATCCCGCTGCACGCCCTGGCCATGCTGAAAATGGCCCGTGAAGGCATCGTGCCTGACGCCCAAGGCGTTACCGGTCCGATGAAGCAGATCGAAGAAATGCGCAACAGCGGCTTCCCGATCGCCTACGTCGGCGACGTGGTCGGTACCGGTTCTTCGCGTAAATCGGCGACCAACTCGGTGCTGTGGTTCTTCGGCGACGACGTTCCTTACGTGCCGAACAAGCGTGCTGGCGGTTTCTGCTTCGGCAGCAAGATCGCTCCAATCTTCTACAACACCATGGAAGATGCCGGCGCACTGCCGATCGAATTCGACGTCACCAACATGAACATGGGCGACGTGATCGACCTGTACCCGCATGCTGGCAAAGTCTGCAAACACGGCACCGACGAAGTCCTGACCACTTTCCAGATGAAGACCCCGGTTCTGTTGGACGAAGTTCGTGCTGGCGGCCGTATCCCGTTGATCATCGGTCGCGGCCTGACCGACAAAGCCCGCGCCGAGCTGGGCCTGGGTCCTACCGACCTGTTCAAGCTGCCTGAAGCACCTGTCGACACCGGCAAGGGCTTCACCCTGGCACAGAAAATGGTCGGCAAGGCCTGCGGCCTGCCAGAAGGCAAAGGCGTTCGTCCAGGTACTTACTGCGAACCGAAGATGACCACCGTCGGTTCCCAGGACACCACCGGTCCTATGACCCGTGACGAACTGAAAGACCTGGCGTGCCTGGGCTTCTCGACCGATCTGGTGATGCAGTCCTTCTGCCACACCGCGGCTTACCCTAAGCCGATCGACGTGACCACCCACCACACCCTGCCAGACTTCATCATGACCCGCGGCGGCGTGTCCCTGCGTCCGGGCGACGGCATCATCCACAGCTGGCTGAACCGTATGCTGCTGCCGGACACCGTCGGTACCGGTGGTGACTCGCACACCCGTTTCCCGATGGGCATCTCGTTCCCGGCCGGTTCCGGTCTGGTTGCGTTTGCTGCTGCCACCGGCGTTATGCCGCTGGACATGCCGGAATCGATCCTGGTGCGCTTCAAAGGCAAAATGCAACCGGGCGTCACCCTGCGTGACCTGGTTCACGCCATTCCTTACTTCGCGATTCAGGCTGGCCTGTTGACCGTTGAGAAGAAAGGCAAGAAGAACGCCTTCTCCGGCCGCATCCTGGAAATCGAAGGCCTGGACAACCTGAGCATCGAACAGGCTTTCGAGCTGTCCGACGCCTCGGCTGAACGTTCGGCTGCCGGTTGCACCATCAAGCTGTCGAAAGAGTCGATCACCGAGTACCTGAACTCCAACATCACGCTGCTGCGCTGGATGATCGGCGAAGGCTACGGCGATGCACGTACTCTGGAACGTCGTGCTCAAGCGATGGAAGCCTGGGTTGCCAACCCTGAGTTGATGGTTGCCGATGCTGACGCCGAATACGCTGAAATCATCGAAATCGACCTGGCCGACATCAAAGAGCCTGTGCTCTGCGCGCCAAACGATCCGGACGACGCCCGTCTGCTGTCCAGCGTTGCTGGCGAGAAGATCGACGAAGTGTTCATCGGTTCGTGCATGACCAACATCGGTCACTTCCGCGCTGCCGGTAAACTGCTGGATCAGGTCAAGGGTCAGCTGCCAACCCGTCTGTGGCTGTCGCCGCCGACCAAGATGGACGCTCACCAACTGACCGAAGAAGGCTACTACGGCATCTACGGCAAGGCTGGCGCGCGCATGGAAATGCCAGGCTGCTCGCTGTGCATGGGTAACCAGGCACGTGTAGAGCCGAACTCGACTGTGGTGTCGACGTCGACCCGTAACTTCCCGAACCGTCTGGGTGACGGCGCGAACGTTTACCTGGCTTCGGCTGAGTTGGCGTCCGTGGCGTCCATCCTGGGTCGCCTGCCGACCGTCGAGGAGTACATGGAATACGCTGGCAAGATCGACAGCATGGCGGCTGATGTTTACCGCTACCTGTCCTTCGACCAGATTGCCGAGTTCCGTGAAGCGGCTGCGAACGCCAACATCCCGGTAGTTCAAGCTTAACGCTGCAACGCAATAAAAAACGCCGCCCATCGTGAGATGAGCGGCGTTTTTTTATGCCCGCTCCCACAAGGGTTATGCCGTGGGGTTGAGGGCTTGCTGCACCGCGCCGTCGACACTCAAACCGCTGAGTATTACCTGATCCAGTTCCCGCGTCGGTAACTTCAACAACACCGCTTTAGCCTCGTGTTTGAGCCGCGCCAGGATCAGCAACTTGTCCTCGGCCCGCACCTGCAAAAAGAACGCTTCCAGCGCTTCGATGCTGGTGCCGTCCAGATCCGGCGACTCTTCGAGACTGAGAATGATCGTATGAATCGGCGCATCGGCATGCCGGGCCAGGCGCAACGCACCGCCCAGAATGCGCTCCACATTCGCGAAAAACAGCGCCTCGCTCGGCCGTACGATCAGCACGCCGGGTATTTCCTGAGCCTCGGGATGGCGTTGCACGTCGACAAAATCATGACCGCCACCTATCCGCCCCAGCACCTGAATATCCGCTGACGACATCTGCTTCAACATCAGCACCACGCTGATCACCACCGCCACCAGCAAGCCGTCCAACACGCCCAATACCAGCACCGCCGCCACCGCGCAGATGACCAGCAGGCGGTCGCGACGCCAGATGAAATAACGCCCCAATGGTTGCAGGCTCAGGCCGCGCGCCAAGGCAAAAATGACGATGGCGGCCAGCACCGGCTCGGGGGTCAGGGCAATCCAGGGCAATACAGTCAACACGATGAGCAACACCACCGCCGCCGCTACCGCGCCGGCCATTCGCGACTCGGCACCCGCCGCCTCATTGGCCGACGTCGCCGAGTAACCGGCGCCCGCCGGCATGCCATGAAACAGGCCCGACAGCAGATTGGCCGCGCCGAGTGCCAGCAAGTCACGGTTCGAGGACACCCGGTCGCCATGCTTGAGCGCGAACGAGGTGATCGATCCGTAGGATTCGGCGTACAGAATCATCACCATGGCAAACGCCAATTCACCCAGGCGCAACCAATCGGCGAACGGCAACACCGGAAGATGGGGAACGTCGAGGCTCAGATCGATCACGCCGATCAGCTTCACCCCGTACGCCGGCAAGTTCAGCCACTGGCCAGCCGCGATGCCCAGCGCCACCACCAACAAGCCGCCGGGCAAACGCCTGAACCGCGCGCACAACCACAACACCAGCAGCGCCACCGCCGCGACCAGCGCGCCGACCTTGTTCCACTGCGGCCACTGCTCCAGCAACTGCGGCAGGAACCGGATCAGGTTGCCATTGCTCAAGTGCACGTCGACGATGGTCGCCACTTGTTTGAGGATGATGGTCACGGCCAGTCCCAACGCGAAACCGCGCAGCACCGGTTTGGCGATGAATGAGGTCACGCTGCCGAGTTTGAACAGCCCGGCCAGCAGGAAGAAACCACCGGTCACCAACACCAGGCCGATCGCCAGGGATAGACGCAGGCCTGGGTCACCGTTGGCCAGCGTGGCGGTCGCGGCAGCCAGCACCGCCGCTGAGGACGAGGTCGCGGAGACGATGGCGAAACGGCTGGTGCCCAACAGCCCATAGCACAGCAGACCGGCAAACAGCGCAATCACCCCGGCCTGTGGCGGCAACGCCGCGATGCTTGAATAGGCGACCGCCTCGGGCAACAGCAAACCGGCAATCGACAGCCCGGCCAACACATCCCGCCAGCGGTTAGGCGAAGCGGCACGGGGTTGCGCCGATGCACCGTGAGCGTGAGCCATGAAGCGTCTCCAGAGAAAAATGGACGGGCCGGGGCGATTCCCCGGCAAACGCTCTACGGCGCGTTTATGCAGCGCAAGCTTAATCGCTAATCGCCCGCCATGTCGGCTCTGGATCAGGTACCCGGCGTTTTCAACGCAATAAAAAACGCCGCCATCGCGAGATGAGCGGCGTATTTTACTGCCTCTAAAGATCAAATGTAGGAGCGGGCTTGCTCGCGAATACGATGTGTCAGGCAATAAAAATGTTGAATGACACACCGCTTTCGCGAGCAAGCCCGCTCCCACAGGATCTCAGTGTGCCAGGGAGGTCACTGTGGACCTCCCCCCTCGGGACTCTGAATCAGGCTGTCAGCGAATAGATCAACGCCGAAATCGCCACCAGGCCCACCGCCGTCACGAAGACGTTGGACGCCTGACCGCGATAACGCGCCATCGCCGGGACCTTGCGGATCGCGTACATCGGCATCAGGAACAGAATCGCCGCGATGATCGGGCCACCGAGGGTTTCGATCATCCCCAGAATGCTCGGGTTCAGCGTGGCGACGATCCAGCACACCACCAGCATGAAGGCAGCGGTCATACGATCCAAAGTCTTCGGCGCCGGGCGCTTGCCGCTTTTCACGATCAAGCCTTTAAGGCCTTCGCTGGCACCGATGTAGTGACCGAGGAACGACTTGGAGATCGCCACGAACGCAATCAATGGCGCTGCGAAAGCGATGGTCGGGTTGCTGAAGTGGTTGGCCAGGTACGACAGGATCGACAGGTTCTGTGCCTTGGCTTCCGCCAATTGCGCCGGCGACAGGGTCAGCACGCAGCTGAAGACGAAGAACAGCACCATCACCACCATCAAGGCGTGGGCGCGGGACAGGATCTGCGAGCTGCGCTCTTCGGCGTGATCGCCGTAGCGACGTTTCTGATCCACCGCGAACGCCGAGATGATCGGCGAATGGTTGAACGAGAACACCATCACCGGAATCGCCAGCCACAGCGTGTGCAGCAGCGCCGACGGCTCAGGCAGCGTCGAAGCGGTGGCCAGGATGCCGCCGTTCCAGTGCGGAATCAGGAACACCGCGAGAAACAGCAGCGCCACGATGAACGGATACACCATCAGGCTCATCGCCTTGACGATCACTTGCTCGCCGCAACGCACCACGGCCAGCAAGCCGAGTATCAGCACCAACGACAGCACGGCGCGCGGTGGCGGCATGATGTGCAGTTGATGTTCGAGGAAGCTGCCCACGGTATTGGTCAGGGCCACGCTGTAAATCAACAGGATCGGGAAGATCGCGAAGAAGTACAGCAAAGTGATCAACGCACCGGCCTTGATCCCGAAGTGCTCTTCCACCACTTCGGTGATGTCCGCGCCCTCACGGCCCGACAGCACGAAACGGGTCAGGCCGCGGTGTGCGTAGAAAGTCATGGGGAACGCCAACACCGCCAGGACCAGCAACGGCCAGAAGCCGCCCAGACCCGCATTGATCGGCAAAAACAGGGTACCGGCCCCGATCGCCGTGCCAAACAGGCCCAGCATCCAGGTGGTGTCATGGCGATTCCAGCTCGCGAGGCTCGCTGGTGTCGCCGCTACATAGCGTTCGTCGACGCTATTGGCCTGATCATTCATCCGGTGGGATCTCCACATTCCGGTCACTTGCCACTCGGTCAGGACGAGTCGGAAAAATCCGACAGGCAGCGCCCCGGCCGAAACAGGGGCGCGATTGTCCGGGATTAATCAACAGAAGCAAAGACTTAGCTGAGGAATGGTGGTGCGGATCAGATGATAAGGGGCGACATAGCCCCTGTGGGAGCGGGCTTGCCCGCGATAGCGGTCTGTCAGCTAAATTGTTGTTGAATGGGCCGACGCCTTCGCGGGCAAGCCCGCTCCCACAAGGTTTTATGGTGTGTTCGAGGTTTTGCAGGGCTTGCGCTTCGTCACCGAACAGCAATCGGCGCTTGATAAAGGTTTCCCGTCATGTATTTTGAAGTGTCCTGCATCCCTTCTGGAGTCATCCCATGCCACTGGTTCGTGTCGACATCAAAAAGCATCAGGACCCTACTTTCGCCAAACGCGTCGGGCAGCAGATTTACGCGGCCATGCACAGCACCATTGGCGTGCCGGAGAACGATAATTTCCAGATTCTTGCCGAGCACGACGAACAGCATTTCATCTTTGATCCCGGCTACCTGGGCATCAATCGCAGCGACAATCTGGTGGTGATTCAGATCACCCTGAGCGAAGGCCGGAGCATCGAGCAGAAAAAACTGCTCTACAAAACCATCGCCGAGCGCCTTAACGCAGAGTTGGCGGTGCGCCTGGAGGACGTTTTCATTAATCTGGTGGAAGTAAAAAAAGAAAACTGGTCCTTCGGCCATGGCATCGCCCAGTACGCCCTCTGATTCCTGACTTCTACTGATCTGTGAGCCCCCAATGCCTCGAGTTTCCCGCAAGCAAGCCGACCTCAACCGCGAGATCATCGTCGAGGCCGCCACGCGGCTGTTTCGTGAGCGCGGACTGCACGGGATCAGCGTCGTCGATGTCATGGGGGCTGCCGGCCTGACCCATGGCGGATTCTATGGGCACTTCGAATCCAAGGAAGCCTTGGCGCAAGAAGCCAGTGGCCGGGCGTTCGCACAGGCTAACGGACGCTGGAGGGAACGAATTGCTGAACATCAAGATAAAAACGCCGCCCGCCAGGCCTTGATCGAACCGTACCTGTCAGCCGCCAGCCGCGACACGCCGGGCGACAGTTGCCCGGTGGTGGCCTTCGCCGGGGACATGTGCCACGAAGCGGCCGAGAGCGGTTTGCGCGAGACTTTCATGGCAGGCCTGGAGACCTTGCTCGATACCTTCGGCACGCTGATGGACAGCGGCGATGACGCCCGCGACCGGAAACAGGCGCTGGTGCAATATTCCTTGATGGTTGGCGCCCTGACGCTGGCCCGAGCCACCCAGGGCGAGCCGTTATCAGATGAAATCCTTGAGGCCGCAATGAGTTTTCTGACTCGAACTTGAATCCGTGTCTTGGGTGTCACAATCGATCCTTCAACACCTTTTCTATCATTTAATTAAGTCCCTCGCGTCAATGAATAGTTTGTAACCTCATCATCCGCCTACAAACTCGGTGTATATAGATTCCGCACAAGCAATCACTGTAGCCCCGTGTTTCCCGGAGAACGCGATGTTTTAGCCAACAGGCGGAGCACCGATGAACAATATCGGCCGCATCGTCATCTGGACATGTAGGAAAAGTCCGACAGCGAAAACATGAAATACATGTACGACAGAATATTACCCACATCAAAAAAAGCACTTAATTGTTACAAGCAATCACCTCGCTATTGAACGCCCCCAACTCCCAGCCTATAGTTTTTTACGTTTTTAATCTCAAAGATTAATAGCAAGCTAGCGACCAATGACGTTGATAAGGGGTTATCCGCATGCAAAAAAACACTATGACTTCTAAAGGCCTGCTTCTAGCGGCACTGCTGTTTCCTCTCGGTAGCTTTGCGCAGCAAGCCCCCGTCACTGCCGACGTTCGAGATCTGGCATCCTCTCCTCGATGGCTGACAACCAAGGTCTATATTGAGGGGGCACCACAAACAGACGTAAAAGCGAACTATCCTGGCGTGGTTGGAATATCGACGTGGGATCCCGAACGCAATCGCTATGAGTTTTTTTACGCTGATACGGGAGAATCAAAGTACAACAATGGCGGAGGCGGTTACTTCTTTGTCACTGGCGATTATAAAACCCATATTTTGGTACCCGATATAGGGCCGACCAAAACCGTGGTCAGAAAACTGGAAACATTAAATCGAAACGAGTTCACCTATTCTCGGGAAGTGCCCCGCGACATGGTAGCTAACAACCCGCTTGTGCGCATCTATGTCGTTCACTCCCCTTACATGGGAACAGTTTCCACAACACCTGCCATCAAGCCCAACTAATACATCACACACCTGAACCCGCCGCGCACTAACGGAGCCTCCCAGCTTCGCCTTGTCAGTACTATTGCTTTAGCTAAATCTCTTATAAATACACGGAGTTTCAATATGCAAAAAACAATCAAAACATTATTGATATCTACCTTACTGACAACTTCGGCCTTCTGCGGAGTTGTCAGTGCGCAATCCACCACCTCGTCCCCGGCGAAAAATGCCGTTGCCACGCCAGATAATGCGGTCATGCTCACCGTCTTTTTAAAACATGATCAGTCAAGACCGCTGGGCGAACTAAAGGCGCAGCTAGCCAAGCAGGGATTCTATAAAGCTTTTCCACCTGCTGGAGTCGAGGTTGTTAGCTGGAACATTATGATGGGTATCGGGCAGGTCGTCACACTGCGCCTTCCGGCGACCCGCCTGGCAGAAGTAAACCTTGCACTCGAAAATACGGCGTGGGGGACTTACAGAACCGAGTTCTATCCGACCTATGATTTCAAAGCGATAGCACTGGCAGAACAAAGCAAGGCACAACAAGCACAAGCGACCCAGTGACACTTACAGCAGCACACTGTATTTGCAGTGTGCCGCACAGTGACGTGACAACGCCTCCGCCGGCCCTGAACTGATAATTTGCTTCTTCCGAGAAGCAGTCCAGACTAAAAAGTACCGCTCTGCGATTGACGACCATTGCCAAACAACACTGGTATCAGCACCCTGAAATTACTTTTGCGCCCGACACGCCGACGACAACAGGAGCCTAGCAATGCCCGCAACCGTTCTGGTACTGGTTGAAACCATTAATGATTACCTGCCGATTCTCGAACATCAGGGCTTTCATCTGATTCTTGCCCCGACGCCTGCCGAGCGCGCCGCCGCCATTGAGCGGCACGGGGGCCAGATCGATGCGGTCCTGACCCGTGGCCCGTTGGGCCTGTATGCCGATGAAATCGCCGCCCTGCCCAAGCTCAGGATCATCTGCGTGATCGGCGCCGGTTATGAGCACGTCGACCTGCAAGCGGCCGCTGACCGCGGCATTACCGTCACCAATGGCGCCGGGGTCAACGCCTCATCGGTCGCCGACCACGCGATGGCGCTGCTGTTGTCGCTGGTGCGCGACATTCCTCGTTGCGATGCCGCCGTGCGCCGGGGCGAGTGGCCGAAAATCATGCGCCCTTCCCTCGCCGGCAAACGCCTGGGTATCCTCGGCCTCGGTGCCGTCGGCATGGCCATTGCCAAACGTGCCGCCAACGGTTTCGACATGACGGTGAGTTACCACAATCGCCAGCACCGCAGCGATGTGCCCTACAGCTTCTGCTCGACGCCCGCCGAACTGGCTCGCGCCTCGGACTTCTTGATCGTCGCCACACCTGGCGGCCTGGGCACCAAACACCTGATCAACCGACACGTGCTCGACGCGCTGGGCCCCAAGGGCTTCATCGTCAACATCGCCCGGGCCAGCGTGATCGTCACCACTGATCTGATCAGCGCCCTGGAGCAACGCAGGATCGCCGGCGCGGCGCTGGATGTCTTCGATGCCGAACCCCACGTGCCGGAGGCACTCAAGGGATTGGCCAACGTGATCCTCACCCCGCATGTCGCCGGGCTGTCCCCGGAAGCCACTCAAGGCACCGTGGAGCTGGTGGGCCGCAACCTGATGGCGTTCTTTTCTGGCGAACCGGTGCTCACGCCTATCGACCTGCCGGCCAGCGAAATCAAGGCAGTGCTATAAGGGCCATTCAAACGGTTGTATCAAAAGCAATGATTGGCCAGCAACACGCTCACCTATAAGGGCCGTTCGTGGTTGTGGGTGGCCCCTGCGCGCATTAGATTAGCCAATAGTCTCAGGCCTCCAGAATAAGCAGAAGGGATAAGCATGGCGCTTACTGACCAGTCCACCCGTATCCGCACCGGCGAAGAACTCGATGCCAGCCTGATCGATCCGTACCTCAAGGCCCATATTCCGGGCCTGAGTGGCTTGCCGCAGATCAGCCAGTTTCCCGGCGGTGCGTCGAACCTCACCTACTTGCTGGAATACCCCGAACAGGAGTTCGTCCTGCGTCGGCCGCCGTTTGGTCACAAGGCCAAGTCCGCCCACGACATGGGCCGCGAATTTCGCATCCTCAATCAACTCCGGGACGGCTTTCCGTACTGCCCGAAAGCCTACGTGCACTGCACCGATGAATCGGTGATCGGCGCCGAGTTCTATGTGATGGAGCGGGTCAACGGGATCATCCTGCGCTCCGAACTGCCACCGGAACTGGGTCTGGACTCGGAAAAGACCGAAGCCCTGTGCAAGAGCTTCATCGACAAATTCGTCGAGCTGCACCGGGTCGACTACAAGGCCTACGGTCTGGCCGACCTCGGCAAACCTGAAGGTTACGTGGCACGGCAAATCAAAGGCTGGAGCGATCGCTACGAGAAAGCCCTGACCCCGGACGCGCCGCAATGGGCAGCGGTGAAAGCCTGGCTCAATGACAAGATGCCGGCCGATCATCCGACGTCGAGCATCGTGCACAACGACTATCGCTTCGACAACGTCATCCTCGACCCGGACAACCCGATGCAGATCATCGGCGTGCTCGACTGGGAACTGACCACCCTCGGCGACCCGCTGATGGACCTGGGTAACACCCTCGCCTACTGGATCGAAGCCGATGATCCGGCGCCGGTTCAACTGATGCGTCGTCAGCCGAGCCACGCTCCGGGCATGTTGACCCGCCGCGAGTTCGTCGATTACTACGCCGAACGTTCGGGCATCCAGATCGACAACTTCGACTTCTACTACACCTACGGCCTGTTCCGCCTGGCCGGCATCGTGCAGCAGATCTACTACCGCTTCTTCCATGGCCAGACCCAGGACAAACGCTTCGCGCAGTTCATTCACATGAACAAACTGCTGGAGCAGATGAGCTTGCAGGTCATTTCGAAATCCAGCCTCTGATAACGGCTCTCTGTTGCAACCAGGTCCAAAAACAAGACTTTTTATAAGGGAACTCCATGTCCAAGACTCAGTTGTTCGACCTCGACGGCAAGATCGCTTTTGTCTCCGGTGCCAGCCGCGGCATCGGTGAGGCCATCGCCAAACTGCTGGCCCAGCAAGGCGCCCATGTGATCGTTTCGAGCCGCAAACTCGACGGCTGCCAACACGTGGCCGACGCGATCATCGCGGCCGGCGGCAAAGCCACCGCCGTCGCTTGCCACATCGGAGAAATGGAACAGATCAGCCAGGTGTTCGCCGGCATCCGCGAACAGTTCGGGCGCCTGGACATCCTGGTTAACAACGCGGCAACCAACCCGCAGTTTTGCAACGTGCTGGACACCGACCTCAGCGCCTTCCAGAAAACCGTCGACGTGAACATCCGTGGCTACTTCTTCATGTCGGTGGAAGCCGGCAAGCTGATGCGCGAAAACGGCGGCGGCAGCATCATCAACGTGGCATCGATCAACGGCATCTCGCCGGGAATCTTCCAGGGCATCTACTCGGTGACCAAGGCTGCCGTGATCAACATGACCAAAGTGTTCGCCAAGGAATGCGCGCAGTTCGGCATCCGCTGCAACGCCCTTCTGCCGGGTCTGACGGACACCAAGTTTGCGTCGGCACTGGTGAAGAACGAGGCGATCTTGAACACCGCGTTGCAGCAGATTCCACTCAAGCGCGTGGCGGACCCTAGCGAAATGGCCGGCGCGGTGCTGTACCTGGCCAGCGACGCTTCGAGCTACACCACGGGTGTTTCCCTGAACGTGGATGGCGGCTTCCTGTCCTGATTCAACCCTTGCTCGCGATGGACGTTAGCGATAACGCATGTTTGCTGGTTAAACGCGTCGCTCAGGTTCATCGCGAGCTCGCTCCTACAGGGTATTCGCTCGCATAGAGAATATTTATTCTGTTAATTGCATTTAGTGAATATTTATTCCATAAAGTGTCCTCTTGAAAACAAAAATTCAAAAGGACCCCGGCTATGCGCGAACTCGGTATCGGACTCATTGGCACAGGTTTCATGGGCCGCGCCCATGCCTTGGCGTTTCGAAATGTCAGCGCGGTTTTCGAACTGCCCCTCAAGCTCAGGCTCGCCGCCCTGGCCGATGCCGACCCGCAACGCGCCGGTCACTGTGCCGACGCCTGGGGTTTTGATACCGCCCACAGCGACTGGCAAAAACTGATCGATGACCCCAAGGTCAATCTCGTCGCCATCACCACGCCTAACCATCTGCACTACCCCATGGCCATGGCCTCCCTGGCTGCCGGCAAACCGGTGTATTGCGAAAAACCCCTGGCGGTCAGTCTGGAGCAGGCCAACGCCATGCGACTCGCCGCCAAAGCAGCGGGTGTGGTGACGCGGGTGGGTTACAACTACCAGCACAACCCGATCATCGGGCTCGCGCGCGAGCTGATCAAGAACGGCGAATTGGGGCAGATCATCAGTTTTCAGGGTGAGTTCAGCGAAGACTTCATGGCCGACCCCGCTTCACCCTGGTCTTGGCGGTGCGACGCCGAACATGCCGGCGGCGCACTGGCGGATCTGGGCAGTCACCTGCTGGCGATGGCCCGTTATCTGGTGGGCAATGTCGAGTCGGTGTGCGCCGACACCCAGACCGTACACGGGCAACGTCCTGCCACGGCGGGCAGCCAGGAACAACTCAGCATCGCGGTGGACGATCAGGTCCACGCCCTGCTGAGGTTTGCCAATGGTGCGCGGGGGACATTCAGCAGCAGCTGGCTCAAGCACGGCTACAAGAACCATCTGAGCTTTGAAATCAGCGGCACGCGGGGGACGTTGGCGTTCGATCAGGAACGCTTGAATGAACTGCGTCTGCATCGCGCCGGACAGGATGGCTTCCAGCGCCTGCTGGCCGGACCCAACTTGCCGGGTTACGCCGCATTCAGCCCGGCGGCGGGGCATCAACTGGGCTACAACGAGCTCAAGACCCTGGAAGTGCATGATCTGGTGATGGCCCTGGCCAGGCGTAACCAGGGCGGGACGGATTTCGAACAGGCGTGGGAAGTCGAACGCCTGGCAACGGCGATTCGCCTGGCGGCGCGGGAATCGCGGTGGGTCAGGATCGAGGAAGTCTGAACGAGCGGCAGCCGCCAGCAGCACAACGCCGCTGGCGGCCTACACACACTGATCCGCGCTTACTGAGTGATGCAGCGGGTCAGCGTGGTGTTTCGGGTCACCTGCCCTTCAGCTCGCATGTCGCCTTGCACATCTGTGTTTTCAGTGGTTTGGCAAGTACGCACAGGGGGCGGTGGCGGAGCAAGGGGGGGTGGCGGTGGAGGACTGGCACAACCACCGAGAATCGCCGCGCAGAGTGCAAGCGGCAGTGGCGCGAACATGCGTTTCCCAAGACTTTTCATAGGTTGACCCGCGATGAGTGATGTACACAGTTTTGTGACAACAAAACAACGCTGGAAAGTCCACGGGCCGACAGCAGAAAAGACAGGTTTATGAAGTTTGCGGATGATGATGCAAGGTATTGCTCTCAAGTTCATACCGCAGCTCTTCAACCAGAGCGGCCACGGCCTCGGGTGATCTGAGGTTCGACACATTCAGCCCGCTGACCACCAGATCCACTTGCCCGGATACCGGGTGATAAAGCTTCACCGTCACCGAGTTGTCACCCGACACGCTGCACTCACAAGCACGGGGAGAAAACTGCTGCTCCAATTGCGCGCGCAATTTCGTCAGATAAATCATTGCGATTCACCTCCACGTTGGTGGATAGCCCCGTCGATCGAAACCGTTTTGAATGGGCGAAGCATGTGGCTGTTCCTCTAGCTGTTTCAAAGGGGAAGCAATACGGCTCAAAGACCTGTATCGCACCCTTACAGATTAAGAATTGCCGTACCTGTCCAGAACATCAAAATGCACCTCCACAACTAGTGCATTTGCACCTTACCGCTGGCCTTTTGGCCTCCACTCACTGGAGAACAAGCCACGCTCGCGCGCCCAGACAATGGCTTCGCTGCGGCTGTGCACATCGAGTTTGGAATACACCGTAGAGACGTGATTGCGCACGGTATTGGGCGCCAGTTTCAGGCGGGCAGCGATTTCCTTGTCCGCCAGGCCTTCACAGATCAGGCCGAGCACATCGCGCTCACGGGCAGTCAGGTCAGTAAAAGACACACTGGGCAACTTCGGCGAACTGACGTGCTTCACGTTGGCCAGTTTTTCGATCAGCGTACGGCTGAACCATGAGGCGTCTTTCATCACCTCTTCGATGGCTGACACCAACTCCAGCTCCGTGCGTTTGCGCTCGGTGACGTCCATCAACACCAGCAAGTAGCAGGGATTGTTCTGGATGTTCACGGTGTCGGCGGAGACGGCGCATTCGATCTCTTCGGCGTCTTTTTTACGCATGCGAACGTCGACCCGATCCAGGCTTCCGGTTTTTTCCAGCGCGGCAAGCAGCTTTGTTCGAGCGCCTTTGTCATGGATGAAATCGATCTCGATGAGGGTCCTGCCGAGCACTTCTTCGCTGGGGTACGCAAAGGTGTCGAGAAAAGCCTCGTTCACATCCAGCACCACCTGATCGCTGGCGTTGCACACCAGGATCGGCACCGGGGTCAAGCGAAAGGCCTTGGCGAAACGCTCCTCGCTCTGACGCAGGGCGACTTCTGCCTTGTGCCGAGGCTCCATGTCGACGAAGGAAAACAGCATGCACGCTTCGTCATGGAGCTCGAGCGGTTGGCCGGCGACGATCACTTGTTTGGTGCCGCCGTCGGCCACTTGCAACTCGGCCTGCATCTGCGGAATGGTCGTCCCTTCGCGCAATCGCTGCTTGGCCAGGTCTTTTTGTTCGGCGCCTTCGAGCACGTCCAGTTCATAGGTCGAACAACCGATCACCTGATCTCGAGAGTAACCGGTCATTTCCAGAAAGCCGGGATTGACCTTGATGTAGCGCAAATCACTGAGGCGACAGATCACCGCCGGGGCCGGGTTGGCGTTGAAGGTCTTCTCGAAACGCTGCTCGGCGCTGGCCCATTCGGTGACATCGTCCATGATCAGCACAAGCGACTCCGGCTCGCCGCTGCTGTCGGCCAACACCATGCTGCGCACGTTGTGGACCCAAGTGCGTTCTTCGTCATCAGCCGGCGTCACTTCCACCAGCACATCGCTGAAGGTCTCGCCACGGGCCACGCGGTTGATCGGGTAGTTGTCGGCGGGCACCGGATGATTGTTGCGATAGCGCAAGGTAAAGCGCTGGGCGTATTCCTTGGCATTGGCCCCCAGATCGCCGATCCGACTGACACCGTGCATGGCCAGCGCGGCGTCATTGGCCCAGAGAAGGGTCTGGTCGAGTTCCAGCAGAATCACGCCGTCGGACAGGCCGGCGATGATCTGCTGCAACTGGCGGCGATTGGTTTCGGTGGTCAGGACTTCCTGGCTCATTGGATCTCCACGGCTGCGGCCGGCGCCTTCACGCGCTGGCCTGTGAAGATGTCGACCGCAGTGGGGTGGGATAGTGCAGACGCAGTGGTGGTGAAGGCATGATGGGGGCAGTGCGTCAACATCAATAACTGCACCTGTAGGAGCTGCCGAAGGCTGCGATCTTTTGATCTCAACCCGCCAATTCGCCGTTGGCAATTGCCGTCGACGCCGCCAGCATCGCCCGCAACAACACCGCACACCCGGCCGCCAGATCATCCGGCGCGGCATTTTCGATTTCGTTGTGGCTGATGCCGCCTTCGCACGGGACGAAGATCATCCCGGCCGGGCCAAGCTCGGCGAGGAAGATCGCGTCGTGCCCTGCTCCACTGACGATGTCCATGTGTGACAGGCCCAAGCCTTGAGCCGCGCCACGTACCGCCTCGACGCAACCCTTGTCGAAGTACAACGGCGGGAAGTCGGCGGTGGGTGTCAGTTCGAAGGTCAGGCCGTGTTCCTCGCAGGTGGTTTCGATGACCTCGCGCACTTCGGCGATCATCGAATCCAGGCGCGCCGGTTCCAGATGCCGGAAGTCGAGGGTCATGCGCACTTCGCCAGGAATGACGTTGCGCGAACCCGGATACGCTTGCAGGCAGCCGACGGTGCCACAGGCGTGGGGTTGATGGCCTAAGGCTGCGCGGTTGACGGCGCCGACGATCACTGACGCACCGACCAGGGCGTCCTTGCGCAGATGCATCGGGGTCGGGCCGGCGTGGGCTTCGACACCGCGCAGTTTAAGGTCGAACCATTTCTGGCCGAGGGCGCCCATCACCACGCCAATGGTTTTGCGCTCATCTTCGAGGATCGGGCCTTGTTCGATATGGGCTTCGAAATAGGCGCCAACGGCATGCCCGCTGACCTTGCGCGGGCCGGCGTAACCGATGGCATTCAGAGCTTCGCCAACGGTGATGCCTTCGGCGTCGACCTTGGCCAGGGTTTCTTCGAGGGTGAATTTTTCCGCGAACACGCCAGAGCCCATCATGCACGGAGCGAAGCGCGAGCCTTCTTCGTTGGTCCAGACCACGACTTCCAGCGGTGCCTCGGTTTCGACGCCGAGATCATTGAGGGTGCGCAGCACTTCGACACCGGCAAGCACGCCGAAACAGCCGTCGAATTTGCCGCCGGTGGGCTGGGTGTCGATGTGGCTGCCGGTCATCACCGGCGGCAGGTTCGGGTTGCGGCCGGGACGACGAGCGAAGATGTTGCCGACGGCGTCGATGCTGACGGTACAGCCCGCCTCTTCGCACCAATGGACGAAGATGTCCCGGGCCTGGCGATCGAGGTCGGTCAGGGCCAGGCGACACACGCCGCCCTTGACCGTGGCGCCGAGCCTGGCCAGGTCCATGAGCGACTGCCACAGGCGGTCGCGGTTGATGTGCTGATGGGTGGACTGCAGAACGTCTACGGCAGCGTTCATGATGATCTCCTCAGGCAGTTCTTATGGATTTCTTCAGGCATTTTTTGGGTGTATTGAAGGCCGTCTTCGCGGGCAAGCCCGGCTCCTAAAGGGGAATGCATGGCCCTGTAGGAGCTGAGCTTGCTCGCGAAGAGGCCATCCCTCACACCGCAGATTTCGCGACAGACGTATCAGGCCGCATCGAGCACAACCCGTAATAAATCAGCCCGCCCAGCGCCGAGCCGGTAAACCAGCCATAGCTGTAGAACCAGCTGAACGCATCGCTACCCAGCGACAGCAGCGTCAACACCACCGGCACGCCAAACGCGATAAACCCGAACCAGTTCCACGCCGGGTACACGTCGTCGCGATAGAGCCCGGCCAGGTCCAGCTGCTGTTTCTTGATCAGGAAATAATCCACCACCATGATCCCGGCGATCGGCCCCAACAGGCTGGAATACCCCAGCAACCAGTTGGAATACACCGTTTCCAGGCTGACGTCGGAGACAATCAACCCAAGCTTTTTCAGCAGTTCATGGCCCATCAACAGCAGCCCGACAAACCCGGTGAGCATCACCGCTTTGGTCCGGTTGATCACCTTCGGTGCGATGTTCTGGAAGTCGTTGGTCGGCGACACGATGTTCGCCGCGGTGTTGGTCGACAGCGTCGCAATGATGATCAGCGCCATGGCCAGCGCCACCCAGACCGGGCTCTGGATATGGCCGATCAAGGTGACCGGATCGGAGACGGTGACGCCCACCAGTTTCACCGACGCGGCGGTCATCACCACGCCCAGCGAGGCAAACAGGAACATGGTCAGCGGCAGGCCAATGATCTGCCCGACGATCTGGTCTTTCTGGCTTTTCGCGTAGCGGCTGAAGTCGGGAATGTTCAGCGACAACGTGGCCCAGAACCCGACCATCGCGGTCAGCCCGGCGGCGAAGTAACTGACGACGCTCGCACCTTCCGGACGCTTGGCCGGGATCGCCAGCAACTCGGTCATCGACACATTCGGCATCGCCCACACCAGCAAGCCCACACCCACCAGCACCAACAGCGGCGCCGACAGGGTTTCCAGCCATTTGATCGACTCGGCACCGCGAATCACCACCCACAGGTTCAACGCCCAGAAGATCATGAAACCAATGACCTCACCGGTGCCGCCCAAGGATTTCCAGCCCTCGAACACCGAGCCCAGGAACAGGTGAATCGCCAGCCCACCGAACATGGTCTGGATGCCAAACCACCCGCACGCCACCAAGGCACGGATCAGGCATGGAACATTGGAACCGAGGATGCCGAAGGACGAACGCAACAACACCGGAAACGGAATGCCGTACTTGGTGCCGGGAAAGGCATTCAACGTCAGTGGGATCAACACAATGATGTTGGCGAACAGAATCGCCACCAGCGCTTCGCCAACGGTCAGGCCGAAATACGCAGTGAGCACGCCGCCAAGGGTGTACGTCGGCACGCAGATCGACATGCCGATCCACAATGCCGTGATGTGCCATTTGTTCCAGGTTCGTTCGCGCACCTTGGTCGGTGCCATGTCGTGGTTATAACGGGGACTGTCGAGGACGTCGCTGCCGGCTTCGAGCTCAAACAAGCCGTCGCGCTCGGTCACTTGCGATCTGATCTGTTGCATGGCCGCTCCACTGTTTTTTGAATTATTTTTTGCTCATCGAGGGCTCGCGGCTTCAATAAGCGTGCCGGCCACCCCGTTTGCGCATCGGGCAGTTCCATAAAAACTTTATAACCAACTGATGTTTATCAGTTTTATTTGTATCGCCAACGAGTCCTTGATGACCAGCCTGTTCACTCAGGCCGAATGCCAGGCAAGTTGTCCATTCAGTCAGGACTCAATCTGGTGCAGGCGATTTTTTTTCAAAGTTGCGCATCAACCATAGTCCATTCTCAAACAGCTGATTTCACATAAGAAATCTCGTCTATTTCTGGAACCTGTCAAGTGCGTCAAAATGGTGATAGACCTCACCATTTTGGTGATTTCAATATTTAATTGTTAAATATCAAATGGTTAAAACAGATATAAGCTTATAAAAAATATTCTTGCTCAATCCACAATCTACAGCTAGCGTCTATTCTTGACAGCGATGACAGGAATACACCTGTTTGCGTCAGCTTCATATAAAACAGTTAGAACCGACATCAGTCGGTCATTGCCTGCGAGGAACTCGGAATGTCTCTGTTGATCCGTGGCGCCACCGTTATTACCCACGATGAAAGTTATCGCGCCGACGTCTATTGCGCCGACGGCGTGATCAAAGCCATCGGTGAAAACCTTGATATTCCGGCGGGTGCCGAAGTGCTCGACGGCAGCGGCCAATACCTGATGCCCGGCGGCATCGATCCGCACACGCACATGCAACTGCCCTTCATGGGCACCGTGGCCAGCGAAGATTTTTTCAGTGGCACCGCGGCAGGACTGGCCGGTGGCACGACGTCGATCATCGACTTCGTGATCCCCAATCCGCAGCAATCGCTGATGGAAGCCTTTCACCAGTGGCGTGGCTGGGCCGAGAAGTCGGCGTCGGATTACGGTTTTCACGTCGCCATCACCTGGTGGAGCGAACAGGTTCGTGAGGAAATGGCTGAGCTGGTCAGCCAGCACGGGGTCAACAGCTTCAAGCATTTCATGGCCTACAAGAACGCGATCATGGCCGCCGACGACACGCTCGTGGCAAGTTTCGAGCGTTGCCTGGAACTCGGCGCCGTGCCCACCGTGCATGCGGAAAACGGTGAGTTGGTCTATCACCTGCAACGCAAGTTGATGGCCCAGGGCATGACCGGCCCGGAAGCGCATCCGCTGTCGCGGCCGTCGCAGGTTGAGGGCGAAGCCGCGAGCCGGGCGATCCGCATCGCCGAAACCCTGGGCACGCCGTTGTACCTGGTGCATGTCTCGACCAAGGAAGCCCTCGACGAAATCACGTACGCCCGCAGCAAGGGCCAACAAGTCTACGGCGAGGTGCTGGCCGGGCATCTGCTGCTGGACGACAGCGTCTATCAACACCCGGACTGGCAGACCGCCGCCGGTTACGTGATGAGCCCGCCCTTCCGTCCGCGCGGCCATCAGGAGGCGCTTTGGCATGGTTTGCAATCGGGCAACCTGCACACCACCGCCACCGACCATTGCTGTTTCTGCGCCGAGCAAAAAGCCGCCGGCAAGGACGATTTCAGCAAGATCCCCAATGGCACCGCCGGGATCGAAGACCGCATGGCGGTGTTGTGGGATGAAGGGGTGAACACCGGGCGTTTGTCGATGCAGCACTTTGTGGCGTTGACCTCCACCAACACCGCGAAGATCTTCAACCTCTACCCGCGCAAAGGCGCGATCCGCGTCGGTGCCGATGCCGATCTGGTGCTGTGGGACCCGGAGGGCACGCGGACGATTTCGGCGAAGACGCATCACCAGCAAGTCGACTTCAACATTTTTGAAGGCAAGACCGTGCGTGGCGTGCCCAGCCATACCGTCAGTCAGGGCCGTGTGGTCTGGGCCGATGGCGACCTGCGCGCCGAGCGAGGTGCCGGGCGGTATGTCGAACGGCCGGCGTACCCGGCGGTGTTTGATTTGCTGAGCAAGCGGGCGGAGTTGAATAAGCCTGTGGCAGTGAAACGCTGAGAGCGGCCTTCGGCCTCATCGCCAGCAGGCTGGCTCCCACAGGGAATGCATTCCAAATGGCTCCCACAGGGGAATGCATTCCAATTGTGGGAGCCAGCCTGCTGGCGATGAGGCCCGTTCAGACACTGCACAAACCAATGCCCATCAGAGGCAGTTACCTCAAATAACCGTGAGGCAAAAAACCGTGATCAAGACCCTGACCCACCTCCCGCATCCCTATGAGGATGCGGCCGCCCTCGCCGGCCACTTCACCGATCTGGCGCCGCCACTCAACGACCGCCAGGCGCATCTGGAAGCCTCGCGCTGCCTGTATTGCTACGACGCGCCGTGCGTGAACGCCTGTCCGAGCGACATCGACATTCCGTCGTTCATCCGCAATATCCATCAGGAAAACGTTCAAGGCGCGGCACAGAAAATCCTCTCGGCCAATATCCTCGGCGGCAGTTGCGCCCGGGTCTGCCCGACGGAAATCCTGTGCCAGCAAGCCTGCGTGCGCAACAACGACCATGAGTGCGCACCGGTACTGATCGGTCTATTGCAACGCTATGCCGTGGACAACGCGCACTTCAGCGAACACCCGTTCCAGCGAGCCGCCGCCACCGGCAAGCGCATCGCCGTGGTCGGCGCCGGTCCTGCCGGGTTGTCCTGCGCGCACCGTAGCGCCATGCACGGCCATGATGTGGTGATTTTCGAGGCAAGGGAAAAGGCTGGCGGCCTGAATGAATACGGCATCGCCAAGTACAAACTGGTGGACGATTACGCACAAAAGGAACTGGATTTCCTGCTGGAAATAGGCGGCATCGAAATCCGTCACGGCCAGAAACTCGGTGAGAACCTGACCCTCAGCGACCTGCATCAGCAATTCGACGCGGTGTTCCTCGGCCTCGGCCTGGCCGCCAGCAAACAATTGGGCCTGGCTCACGAGGATGCACCCGGCCTGCTGGCCGCCACCGATTACATCCGCGAACTGCGTCAGGCCGATGACCTGACCCAGCTTCCCCTCGCGGACCATTGCATCGTCCTCGGCGCCGGCAACACGGCCATCGACATGGCCGTGCAAATGGCGCGTCTGGGGGCTCACGACGTCAACCTGGTGTACCGCCGCGGTGTCGAGGACATGGGCGCCACCGGTCACGAACAGGACATCGCCAAGGCCAATCAGGTGCGACTGTTGACCTGGGCCCAACCCGATGAAGTTTTGCTTGATGACAACGGTCAGGTACGCGGCATGCGTTTCGCCCGCACGCACCTGGTAGAAGGTCGCCTGCAAACCACCGGCGAAACTTTCGAGCTGGCCGCCGATGCAATCTTCAAAGCCATCGGCCAGGCCTTCGATGGCAGCGCCCTCGGCGATCCGCTGGCTCGTGAACTCAAGCGCTCGGGCGATCGAATCCTGGTGGACGAACAGCTGCGCACCAGCATCCCCGGCGTGTATGCCGGCGGCGACTGCACCAGCCTCGATCAGGACCTCACCGTGCAAGCGGTGCAGCACGGCAAACTGGCGGCCGAAGCCATCAACGCCCAACTCATGCTCAACGTGGAGGCTGCGTAAATGGCCGATCTCTCGATTGTCTTCGCCGGCATCAAAGCCCCCAATCCATTCTGGCTCGCCTCCGCGCCGCCCACCGACAAAGCCTACAACGTGGTTCGTGCCTTCGAAGCCGGTTGGGGCGGTGTGGTCTGGAAAACCCTGGGTGAAGACCCGGCGGCGGTCAACGTATCGTCGCGCTACTCGGCGCACTTCGGTGCCAACCGCGAGGTGGTGGGTTTCAACAACATCGAGCTGATCACCGACCGCTCGCTGGAGATCAACCTGCGGGAAATCACCCAGGTCAAAAAGGACTGGCCGGACCGTGCGTTGATCGTTTCACTGATGGTGCCCTGCGTCGAAGAGTCCTGGAAATTCATCCTGCCGCTGGTGGAAGCCACCGGTGCCGACGGCATTGAGCTGAACTTCGGTTGTCCGCACGGCATGCCGGAACGCGGCATGGGCGCGGCGGTTGGTCAGGTGCCGGAGTACGTCGAACAGGTCACCCGCTGGTGCAAGACCTATTGCTCGCTGCCGGTGATCGTCAAACTCACGCCGAACATCACCGACATCCGTGTCGCTGCCCGCGCGGCCCATCGTGGCGGCGCCGATGCGGTGTCGCTGATCAACACCATCAACTCGATCACCAGCGTCAACCTGGAGCGCATGGTCGCCAATCCCGCCGTCGGCAGCCAAAGCACCCACGGCGGTTATTGCGGGTCGGCGGTGAAGCCGATTGCGCTGAACATGGTCGCCGAAATCGCCCGCGACCCGCAGACCCAAGGCCTGCCGATCTCCGGCATTGGCGGTATCGGCAGTTGGCGCGATGCGGCGGAATTCATCGCCCTGGGCAGCGGCTCGGTGCAGGTGTGCACGGCGGCGATGCTGCACGGGTTCCGGATTGTCGAGGAGATGAAGGACGGCTTGTCACGCTGGATGGACAGTCAGGGCTACGCCCGTATTTCGCAATTTTCCGGGCGTGCGGTGGGCAACACCACGGACTGGAAGTACCTGGACATCAACTATCAGGTGATCGCGAAGATTGATCAGGACGCCTGCATCGGTTGCGGTCGCTGTCACATCGCTTGCGAAGACACCTCGCACCAGGCGGTTGCCAGCCTCAAGCAGGCGGACGGGACGCGCAAGTATGAAGTGATCGATGAGGAGTGCGTGGGCTGCAACCTGTGCCAGATTACGTGCCCGGTGCAGGATTGCATCGAGATGGTGCCGATGGACAACGGCAAGCCGTTTCTGGATTGGAATCATGATCCGAGGAATCCGTACCACGTAACCGTCTGAATGAGGTGTTGTCTGGGCTGACGCCTTCGCGGGCAAGCCCGCTCCCACAGTGGTTTTAGTCGTGCACAAATCCTGTGTACACCCGAGATCCCTGTGGGAGCGGGCTTGCCCGCGATGGCGTCGGAAGCTATAACGACGATCTCAAGGCTCCAACCCGATCCCGCGCAATATCACACTGGTCACCGTCTGCACCGCCCGCTCAAACTGCATGTCCGACAACGGCTGATGGTCATTCAGGATATTCACCTGATGATCAAAGTCAGCATAGTGCTGGGTCGAGGCCCAGATCATGTACAGCAGGCTTGAAGGCTCCACTGGCAGGATGCGTTTGTCGTCCACCCACTGGCGAATTTTCGCTTCTTTCATCTTGGCCCAGTCGTACAGACTGACATCGAGCTTCTCACCGAGGGTCGGCGCGCCGTGGATGATTTCGTTGGCCCAGACTTTAGAGCCGTAAGGCCGGCTGCGGGAGTGGTTCATCTTGGCGCGGATGTAACTGCTGAGTACCACGCGCGGGTCGTCGAACATCTCGAAGCACAGCGCGTCCTGCTTCCAGACTTCCAGCAAATCGAACAGCACCGCGCTGTACAACTCGGTCTTGGTGCTGAAGTAGTAATGCAGGTTGGAGCGCGGCAGTTGCACTTCGGCGGCGATGTCGGCCATGGCGGTGCTGCCGAAACCTTTTTCGGCGAAGACCTTTTCAGCTCCCAGCAGAATCTTCTCGACGTTACTGCGACGGATCTCGATCTTGTGATTGCCCATGAGGGCTCCCTGACAACAGCGTTGATCAAGACTAGCATCCGCTCTACATCGCGGCGACAGGGGAAAAGGAAACTTCGTACACGCCGCCGCTCGCCGCTAGACTGAGCATACTTTGAACCTGCCCGCGAGGTCTCCACGATGCTGCTCAAGAAAACCCTCACCGCCGCTGCCCTGCTCGGCTCGCTGCTCGCCGCTTCATCGGTGCTTGCCCACGCCCATCTGAAAGAACAGACGCCGGCCGCCGACAGCACCGTGAGTGCGCCGTCGGACTTGCGGCTGGTGTTTTCTGAAGGCGTTGAAGCGACCTTTACCAAGGTCACGATCAGCAAGGACGGTGCCGATGTGCCGGTGAAAAGCCTGGCCACCGAAGGCAGCGACAAGAAGACCTTGATCGTCACGCCGGCCGCACCGTTGGCGGCGGGCACCTACAAAGTCGAGTGGCATGCCGTCTCGGTCGACACCCACAAAAGCGAAGGCGCCTACCGCTTCAAGGTTGGCCAATAATTCATGACAGACGCGATGGTGCTGTGCCGCTTCCTGCATTTCACCGTGGTGTTGATGCTGTTCGGGGCTTGGGTGTTCAAGCCGCTGCTGTTGGGTCGGGAGACGGTGCTCGATGGGCCTCTGGCGCGCGTGAGTCGGTGGCTGGCGGCGGTGGCTTTGCTCAGCGGCATCGGTTGGTTGCTGCTGATCACCGCCAGCATGGCCGGGACCTGGAGCGCGGCATTCGATCTGCCGACCTTGCGACGGGTGTTGCGCAACACGTTTTTCGGCCAGGTCTGGTGCTGGCATTTGTTGCTCAATGGGGTGTTGCTGGCGTTGCTGATGACGCCATTGCGTTCGAACCAGACGTTGCGGATTGGCCTGGCCAGTCTGCTGCTGGCGACCCTAGCCCCGGTCGGCCACGGCGCCATGCTCGACGGCCTCAGCGGTCATTTGCTGATCCTCAATCAAATCGTCCACCTGACCTGCGTCGGTGCCTGGCTCGGCGGCTTGCTGCTGTTGGTGATGATCCTTCGGCAACCGGCGGGCCATGCCGTCGGCGCAATCCTGCGACGCTTCAGCGGGGTTGGCTACCTGTTGGTGGCGGGACTAGTGCTCACCGGTTTGATCAATGTGCGGGTGCTCACCGGGGCGTTTTGGCCGACGCCGTTGCTGTCCGGGTTCGCGTTGATTTTGTTGATCAAGGTGGTGCTGGTCGCCGGGATGCTGGGGCTTGCGTTGTTCAACCGGCTGCGGATCAACGACTGCGATCAACGCCTGACGACATTGCGTGCCAGCGTGATCGTGGAATGGTTGCTGGGAATGGGTGCCGTGGCGGCGGTTTCGCTACTCGGCACCCTGCCACCGATGATTTCCAGCTGAAATACAAACCAAAAATGTGGGAGCGGGCTTGCTCGCGAAAGCGGTGTATCAGCCAACATCAATGTTGAATGTAAGATTGCATTTGCGAGCAAGCCCGCTCCCACAGGGGTTCTTTGACATGCCGCAACATCCCGCCGAGTCATCGTACAACTTCTGATTGACATTCCCTGAATCCCTCGCAAATAATCGCCCCCATGTTGTACGACGACGTATAACAAAAATAAAAACAACAAAGATTCAAGGGAGCGTCACTGTGAGCAAGCTCGTCCGTCATTTCTCCGCCAGCACCCCTCGTCCATCCTTCGCACGCCGCCATACCCTGAGCTTGATTGGCTTCAGCAGCCTGGCACTCGCCGTGCCCATGACCGGCAATGCCGAAGGGTTTGTCGATGACGCCAAAGCCACGCTGGGCCTGCGCAACTTCTACATCAACCGCAACTTCACCAACCCGGCCTATCCCCAGGGCAAGGCTGAAGAGTGGACGCAAAACTTCATCCTCGACGCCCGGTCCGGGTTCACCCAGGGCCCGGTCGGCTTTGGCGTGGATGTGCTGGGGCTGTACTCGCAGAAGCTCGACGGCGGCAAAGGCACGGGCGGCACCAGCTTGCTGCCGATCCATGACGATGGACGCCCCGCCGACAATTTCGGCCGCCTGGGTGTGGCGCTGAAAGGCAAAATCTCGAAAACCGAAGTCAAGGTCGGCGAATGGATGCCGGTGTTGCCGATCCTGCGCTCGGACGACGGGCGCTCCCTGCCGCAGACCTTCAGCGGTGGCCAGGTGACCTCCACCGAGATCAGCGGCCTGACGCTCTACGGCGGCCAGTTCCGCCAGAACAGCCCGCGCAACGATGCGAGCATGGAAGACATGTTCATGAACGGCAAATCGGCGGCCTTCGCCTCGGACCGTTTCAACTTCGGCGGCGGTGAATACACATTCAACGAGAAGCGCACCCAGGTCGGTGTCTGGTACGCGGAACTCAGCGATATCTATCAGCAGCAGTATTTCAACCTGAGCCACAGCCAGCCGATGGGCGACTGGACCCTCGGCGCCAACCTCGGCTACTTCATCGGCAAGGAAGACGGCAGCGCCCTGGCGGGCGACCTCGACAACAAAACCGCATTCGCCATGCTCTCGGCCAAATACGGCGGCAGCACCTTCTTCGTCGGCCTGCAAAAACTCACCGGCGACGATCTCTGGATGCGGGTCAACGGCACCAGCGGCGGCACCCTGGCCAACGACAGCTACAACTCGAGCTACGATAACGCCAAGGAAAAATCCTGGCAGTTGCGCCACGACTACAACTTCGTCGTGCTCGGTATTCCCGGCCTGACGATGATGAACCGCTACATCAGCGGTGATAACGTGCACACCGGCACGATCACCGACGGCAAGGAATGGGGCCGCGAATCGGAACTGGCCTATACCGTGCAGAGCGGCCCGTTGAAAAACCTCAACGTGAAATGGCGCAACGCGAGCATCCGCAAGGACTTCAGCACCAACGAATTCGACGAAAACCGCATCATCATCAACTACCCGATTTCGCTGTTGTAAGGCACCACAGCCTGCCCACCTGTAGGAGCGAGGCTTGCCCGCGAAGGCTGCTTGTCTGAATCACCGCTTTCGCGGGCAAGTCTCGCTCCTTGGGATTGCGGGGGGCCGGACCCTTCGTCAATTTCGAGTGATGACGCGTTGACAAGCACCGGACAGGCTTAGGATACTTCAGCCAAGTCATACGACAACTTACAACAACTAACAATAACTGCGTCCCAGGGACTTCCATGATCACTACTCCTCCAGCCCCTTTTAATCGCCTGCTGCTGACCGGTGCAGCCGGTGGCCTTGGCAAAGTCCTGCGCGAAACCCTGCGGCCTTATGCCAACGTGATTCGCCTGTCCGACATCGCCGACATCGCTCCTGCCCAGGATCATCACGAAGAAGTCGTGATTTGCGACCTCGCGGACAAGCAAGCCGTGCATCAACTGGTTGAAGGCGTGGACGCGATCCTGCACTTCGGCGGCGTGTCGACGGAGCATTCGTTCGAAGACATCCTCGGCGCCAACATTTGCGGCGTGTTCCACATCTACGAAGCCGCGCGCCGGCATGGCGTGAAACGCGTGATTTTCGCCAGTTCCAACCACGTGATCGGCTTCTACAAACAGGACGAAGTCATCGACGCCCACTCCCCGCGCCGTCCGGACAGCTACTACGGTTTGTCCAAGTCCTACGGCGAAGACATGGCGAGTTTCTACTTCGATCGCTACGGCATCGAAACCGTCAGCGTGCGCATCGGTTCCTCGTTCCCGGAACCGCAAAACCGCCGGATGATGAGCACCTGGCTGAGCTTCGGTGACCTGACCCAACTGCTCGAATGCGCGTTGTACGCCCAGAACGTTGGCCATACCGTGGTCTACGGCGTGTCCGATAACAAGAACGTCTGGTGGGATAACCGCTTCGCCGCCGGTCTGGGTTACAAACCGCAGGACAATTCCGAAGTGTTCCGCGATAAAGTCGAAGCCCAACCGATGCCTGCCGCCGATGACCCGGCGATGGTTTACCAGGGTGGCGCGTTTGTCGCGTCTGGCCCGTTCGGCGACTGAATCTCTTCCTTCACTTGACCCCAAGGGAATGCGTTGCATGCAAGCCGAATTGATTGTCGATGCCCGTAATGCAGTCGGTGAGTGCCCGGTCTGGGTCCCCGAGGAAAACGCCCTGTACTGGGTCGATATTCCTGCCGGCGGACTTCAGCGCTGGAGTGCCGACAGCGGTCATGTCCACGCCTGGACCGCGCCGGAAATGCTCGCCTGCATCGCTCGTCATCGTGACGGCGGCTGGGTGGCGGGGATGGAAAGCGGGTTCTTCCATTTGCACACGCACAACGATGGCAGCCTCGACAGCGAACTGCTGGCCCGCGTTGATCACGCTCGCCCGGACATGCGTTTGAACGACGGTCGTTGCGATCGTCAGGGGCGTTTCTGGGCCGGCAGTATGGTGCTGAACATGGGCGCCAACGCGGCCGACGGCACGCTGTATCGCTACAGCGCCGGTCAACACGGCTCGATTGACGCTCAGCTCAGCGGATTCATCGTGCCCAATGGCCTGGGCTTCAGCCCGGACGGGCGCACGATGTACGTGTCTGATTCCCATCCGTTGGCCCAGCAGATCTGGGCCTTTGATTACGACCTCGACAGCGGCACGCCTTCCAACCGTCGGCTGTTTGTCGACATGCATCAGTTCCCCGGCCGCCCCGACGGCGCCGCCGTGGATGCCGAAGGCTGCTATTGGATCTGCGCCAACGACGCCGGGTTGATTCACCGCTTTACCCCGGACGGCCGATTGGACCGATCCCTTGCCGTACCGGTGAAAAAGCCGACCATGTGCGCCTTTGGTGGCAGTCGACTGGACACGCTGTTCGTGACCTCGATCCGCCCGGGTGACGATCACGACGAACAGTCGCTGGCGGGCGGCGTGTTCGCGCTCGATCCAGGCGTCAAAGGCTTGCCAGAGCCACAGTTCAAAGGATGAATCAACTCCCCCTGTAGCAGCTGCCGAAGGCTGCGTTCGGCTGCGAAGCAGTCGTCAATCCGGTGGATGCAATTTTCTTGATGCATCGCGCAGGATGGTTTTACGACGGCTTCGCCGCCGAGCGCTGCCTCGCGGTGCTCGACAGCTGCTACAGGGGGCAGCGGTGTTATCACATTAGAGTTCAATTGAATGACGCCAACCTTGCTGAACCTCGAAGACGAATACACCCGCCTCACCCTCGCCCCGGAACTCGGTGCGAGCATCGTCAACTGGGCGGTACGCAGCACCGGTCAGCCGCTGTTGCGCCACAGTGACGCTCATGCGCTGAACACCGGATTGCCGGGCAAGCTCGGCTGCTTTCCCCTGGTGCCGTGGTCGAACCGCATTGCCGAAGGGGGTTTTGACTGCCCCGATAGCTGGCTGGCACTGACGCCGAACAGCCTCACCGATCCGCTGCCGATTCACGGCAGCGCCTGGCAACAGGCGTGGCAGGTGGTGTCGCAGACCCGTGATGAAGTGGTGCTGCAACTCGACAGCACAACGCCGTTTGCCTATCGCGCCCGACAACGCTTCCATCTGCGTGAAGGGCGACTGAGCATCGAGTTGCAGGTCACCCATATGGCCGAACGCGCCGCGTGGCATGGGCTCGGTTTGCACCCTTACTTTCCGCGTAGAGCCAACACTCGGCTGCAGGCACAGGCCGAGCAGGTCTGGTTGTGTGACGCGTCAAAACTGCCGACACAACTCAGCGCCCTGCCCGCTGAATGGGACTTCCAGCAATCCAAGGCGTTGCCCACGACACTGGTCGACAACGGTTTCTGCCACTGGGATGGCCGCTGCCTGATCCAGCAACCCGATCTGGGTTATGAACTGGAATGCCAGGCCACCGGCAGCGATTATTACCTGCTGTACTGCCCGGTGGACCTGGGGTTTTTCTGCATCGAGCCGGTGAGCCACCCGGTCAACGCGCACCATCTGCCCGGTCGACCGGGGCTGGTGTTGCTGGAGCAAGGCCAGTCGGCTGAATTGGGTTGCAGCCTGCAATACCGCGAACTGACTTAACCCAGCATCTGACTCAACACCGCACGCAACTTGCCGGGTTTCACCGGTTTGTTCAGCAGCGGTGCTTCGAGTCTTTGCAGCGAGCGCCGACATTGGTCGGTGCGGTCGGCCGTGATGATGACCGCTGGAATCCTCTGGCTGAAATGCTCGCGCAAATGCCGCACCACATCACAGCCCACCACCCCGTGATCGAGGTGGTAATCCGCCAGAATCAGTTCTGGCGCGCGTCCCTGCAAGGCGGCCAGTGCAGAGAACTCATCGGTGGCGACCACCACCTCGCAGCCCCACTGCCCGAGCAGCGCGCTCATGCTGTCGAGAATGCTCACTTCGTTGTCCAGCACCAGCAAGCGCCGCCCCGGCAGCGGATTGCCCGTGCCCGGCAGCGGCGCAGCCTGGCTGATGGGCAACGGAATCTCATGGGATATAGGCACGTCGATGCTGAACATCGAACCGCGTCCCGGCCGCGACTGCACGCGGATTGTATAGCCGAGAATCTTCGCGATGCGTTCAACGATGGCCAACCCCAGCCCCACGCCTTTGCGGTCGGAGGCGCGTCCGACGTCCAGTTGATTGAATTCGAGAAAGATCGAATCCAGCCGATCCGCCGCGATCCCGCGCCCGGTGTCCCAGACTTCCAGGCGCAGCATTTCACCTCGGCGCCTGGCACCCAGCAGAATGCTGCCCTCGTCCGTGTAACGGCAGGCGTTGCTGAGGAAGTTGCGCAGGATCCGCGTCATCAAGCGCAAGTCGGTGCTGATGGCGTAGTCGCCCATGTGCACCCGCAGGTTCAAACCTGCCGCTTCGGCCACCGACTGGAATTCCGAAACCAACGGCCCGAGCAGTTCGTCGAGGCGATACAAGGCAATGTCCGGTTTCACCGCCGCTTGATCGAGCCGGGAAATATCCAGCAAATCGGTGAGTAAATCCTCGGCGCCTTCCAGCGCCTGGTGCGTGCGTTCCACCAACACCTGTTCAACGTCGGGCAGTTTGCGCTCGCGCAAGGTCGAGATCAGCAACCGTGCGGCGTTGAGCGGTTGCAGTAGGTCGTGGCTGGCGGCGGCGAGGTATTTGTCCTTGCTGCGATTGGCGGCCTCGGCGGCGTCACGGGCATCACGCAATGCCTGGGCGATCTGTTTACGCTGGGTGATCTGCTGTTGCAGGTTACGGTTGGCTTCCAGCAACTCGTCGGTGCGCGCGGTGACGCGCTGCTCCAGTTCGTCATTGAGTTGCTGCAGGCGTTGCTGGGCGTGTTTGCGTTCGGTGATGTCGGCGACAAACCCCTCCACCAGCCCTTCCTGATCGGGCTTGAGCAACAGGTTCATCAATACGTCAAGGCTGCTGCCATCCTTGCGCCGCAATTGGGTTTCATAGCCATGCAGGCTGCCCTGGTGCCTGAGCATTTCGCCGATGTTTTCCAGCTCTTTTGCCCCACCGACAAACAGGTTGCTCGCCAGATCCGCCAGGGAAAACAGCACCTCTTGCGGGTCTTGATAACCGAGCATGCGCGCCAACGCCGGGTTGGCGGCGCGCATGCCTTCGAGCAGGCTGGCCTGGAAGATCCCGTGCACCGCGTTTTCGAACAGCCATTTATAGCGATTGCGCTCGGCTTCCAGCTCATCGAGGCGTGCGGCCAGTTCCGGGTAATGGCTCTTGCGCGCCGAATGGCTGCCTAATCCGAGTAACCCGGCCAGCGCTCGTTGCTGTTCGTCAGAGGGCTTCGCCATAGACGACCTCGACATCACGCTGACTGGATTCGCGCGGGTTGGTCAGGATGCACGGGTCGTGCATGGCGTGTTGTGACAGGAACGGAATGTCCGCCATGCTGACCCCGTGCAGACCGAGGGTTTCATGGAAGCCGATCGCGTGTTTCAGGGCAATCAGGTGTTCGACCAGGCGCCCGCAAATCTGCCGGTGATTGAGGCCACGGCAATCGATGCCGAAGGTCTCGGCGATCACCTTGAAGCGCTCCGGTGCCGAGTTGTAGTTGAACGCGACTACGTGTTCCACCAGCACCGCGTTGCACAAACCATGGGGCAAATCGAGGAAGCCGCCCAGGCTGTGGGACATCGCGTGCACCGCGCCGAGGATCGCGTTGGAGAACGCCAGCCCGGCCTGCATGCTGCCGAGCATGATTTTCTCGCGCAGGGCGATGTCGTTCGGGTTGGCGATCATCTGCACCAGGTTGCCGTTAATCAGGCGCATGGCTTCCAGCGCATGGGGGTCGGTCAACGGCCCGTGGCCGGTGGACACGAAGGCTTCGATGGCGTGCACCAACGCGTCGATGCCGGTACAGGCCGACAGGAACGGGTCCATGCTTAAGGTGGTTTCCGGGTCGATCAGCGACACGTCCGGAACCACGGCCTTGCTGACGATGGAGAACTTCATGCGTTCTTGCTGGTTGGAAATGATCACGAATTGCGAGACGTCGGCCGAGGTGCCGGCGGTGGTCGGAATCAGGATCAGCGGCGGGCTGGGCACGCGGATGGTGTCCACGCCTTCGAACTCGAGGATGCTGCGGCCATGGGCGACGACGATGCCGATGCCCTTGCCGCAATCCATTGGGCTGCCGCCACCGACGGCGACGATCACATCGCAGTGGTTTTCCCGGTACAGGTCGGCGCCGAGCATGACTTCTTCGACCCGAGGGTTGGGCGAGACGGCGCTATATAAAAAGTAATCGATGCCCTGGGCTTGCAGGCTGGCCTCGACATCGGCCACCCACCCGGCGGCAATCACCCCGGGATCGCTGACCACCAGCACCTTGCGGGCGCCGAAGGTCTTGGCGTAGTTGCCGACATTGTGCCGGCAACCGGCACCGAAGATGATTTCAGGCGAAACGAATTTACGCAGCTGGCTGAGATTCTGGCTCATTGGAAAGCCTGTTTTTATTGTTTTGAAAGGTAGAACCCACACTAAAGCATCCGGCTGCGAATGCAATCAGACCAAAGGACAGCATTTTTTCACCGCCGATCCCACAAGGGATTTGTATCAACTCTCGATTCATCCGCGATAGATCAGTCGCGAAGCCTTTTCATTGCGCAATGTCAGGTGTTCCATGCCCTGCCCCGGCGCATCTGCCTCTTCGCGGGCCTTGAGGATCACCCCGTGGTGCGGCGACTTGCTGCACACCGGATCAGCATTTTCGGCATCGCCGGTGAGCATGAACGCCTGGCAGCGGCAGCCCCCCAGATCCTTGTGCTTTTCGTCGCAAGAACGGCACGGCTCTTTCATCCAGTCATCACCGCGAAAACGGTTAAAGCCAAACGAGTCGGTCCAGATGTGTTCGATGCTGTGCTCGCGCACGTTGGGAAACTGCACCGGCAACTGCCGGGCGCTGTGGCAAGGCAACGCGGTGCCGTCCGGGGTGATGTCGAGAAACAGGTTGGCCCAGCCATTCATGCAGGTCTTGGGGCGTTCTTCGTAGTAGTCCGGGGTCACGAAGATCAGCTTGCACGGATGACCCTGGGCCTCAAGCCGCTCGCGGTATTCGTTGGTGATGCGCTCGGCGCGCTGCAATTGATCGCGGGTCGGCAACAGGCCGACGCGGTTGAGCTCGGCCCAGCCGTAGAACTGACACGTGGCCAATTCAACAAAATCCGCTTCCAGTTCCAGGCACAGGTCGATGATCCGGTCGATCTGGTCGATGTTGTGCCGATGGGTGACGAAGTTCAGCACCATCGGGTAACCCTGGGCTTTTACCGCCCGGGCCATGGCCAGTTTCTGCGCGAAGGCCTTGCGCGAGCCGGCGAGCATGTTGTTCACCGCTTCGTCGGCGGCCTGGAAACTGATCTGGATGTGGTCGAGCCCGGCGACCTTGAAATCGCGGACTTTCTGTTCGGTCAGGCCGATACCCGAGGTGATCAGGTTGGTGTAGTAACCCATGTCCCGCGCGGCTTTGATCAGCTCGGCCAGGTCCTGGCGCACCAACGGCTCGCCACCGGAAAAACCCAGTTGAGCCGCGCCCATGTCCCGGGCCTCGCGGAACACACGAATCCATTCTTCGGTGCTCAACTCTTCGCCGGATTGGGCAAAGTCCAGCGGATTGGAACAGTACGGGCATTGCAGCGGGCAGCGATAGGTCAGCTCCGCCAACAGCCACAACGGCGGCCCCGGACGCGAGTCATTCGATCCAGAATTGAGCATGGGCCACCTCCAGAAACGCCAGCACGTCGTGGTCAATATCCGGCTCGCCGGGGAAGCTCGCGGACAGTAGATCGATGATCGCCGCGACGCTGCGCTGGCCGTCGACCAGCTCGAGCACCTTCCCGGCACTGGCGTTGAGTTTGATCATGCCTTCGGGGTATAGCAGCACGTGACAGTCCTGACGGGGTTCCCATTGCAGACGGAAACCCTGGCGCAAGGACGGTGTTTTTTGGCGATTCTTCAGACTCACTGAGCAAGCCCCCTGTGCCAGACGTTCTCGGAGGTGACGGTGTGGTACGGCGGGCGTTGCAGCTCGTAGGCCATGCTCATCGCGTCGAGCATGCTCCACAGCACGTCGAGCTTGAACTGGAGGATTTCCAGCATGCGTTGCTGGCCTTCGACCGTGACGTAATGCGCGAGGGTGATGCGCAAGCCGTGCTCCACATCTCGCCGCGCCTGGCTCAGGCGTGTACGGAAATAGTCGTAGCCGGCGACGTCGATCCACGGGTAATGGGTCGGCCAGGCGTCGAGTCGGGATTGGTGGATCTGTGGGGCGAACAGTTCAGTCAGGGAGCTGCTGGCCGCTTCCTGCCAGCAGGCGCGGCGAGCGAAATTGACGTAAGCGTCCACGGCGAAACGCACGCCGGGCAGCACCAGTTCCTGGGAGAGGATTTGTTCGCGATCCAGCCCGACGGCTTCGCCCAGCCGCAACCAGGCTTCGATCCCGCCTTCACTGCCGGGCACGCCGTCGTGGTCGAGAATCCGTTGCAGCCATTCCCGGCGCACGTCGCGGTCCGGGCAGTTGGCGAGGATGGCGGCGTCTTTCAGCGGGATGTTGATCTGGTAGTAGAAGCGATTGGCGACCCAGCCCTGAATCTGCTCGCGGGTGGCGCGGCCGGCGTACATGGCTTGGTGGAAGGGGTGATGGATGTGGTAGTAGGCGCCTTTGGCGCGCAGGGCGGCTTCGAATTCGGCGGGGGACATCGGTAGGTTGGTCATTGCAGTTCTCCTTGTCGAGCTGCGGTGTCTGGTCTGGCGCCTTCGCGGGCAAGCCCGCTCCCACAAGGGGCTGCGGCGTACACAAAACCTGTGGGAGCGGGCTTGCCCGCGATGGGGCCATGAGCTACAGCACAAGACTCATGCCGTCATAAGCCACTTCAATCCCCCGCCGCTCCAACAACGCCCGCTCCGCCGAATCTTCATCAAGGATCGGGTTGGTGTTGTTGATGTGGATCAGCACCTTGCGCTGGCGGGGAAAATCCTCCAGCACCTCAAGCATGCCGCCGGGGCCGCTTTGCGACAGGTGCCCCATTTCACTGCCCAGGCTCTGGCCGACTTCGCAGACGCGCATTTCGTCGTCACGCCACAGCGTGCCGTCCAGCAACAGGCAATCGGCGCGCTGCATCCAGCTCAGGACTTCATCGTCGATCTGCCCCAGGCCCGGCGCATAGAACACCGAGGCGCCGCTGCGCAGGTCCTCGATAAACAAACCAATGGTGTCGCCCGGCTGCGGGTTGCCACGATTGGGCGAATACGGCGGCGCGTTGCTCACCAAGGGGATCGCGCGAAACTGCAGGTGTGCGCACGCGGCGATGCTGAATGGCTCGCGGTCCAGGCCGATGGGTTGCCACTGCAAGCCACCGTTCCAGTGCTTGAGCATGGTGAACAAGGGGAAGCCGCTGCTCAGGTCCTCATGAACCCGCTCGGTACACCAGACTTGATGCGGGCAGCCTTCGCGCAGGCTCAACAGGCCGGTGCAATGGTCGATCTGGCTGTCCAGCAGGACGATCCCGGCAATCGCGGTATCGCGCAATTGGCGGGCCGGTTGCATCGCGGGGAAGCGCTCGAGTTGCGCGCGGATATCCGGTGACGCGTTGCACAGCACCCACTCCACACCGTCGTCGCTCAGGGCAATCGACGATTGCGTGCGACGTTGCGCGCGCAGGCTGCCGTTGCGCATCGCGGCGCACTGGCGGCAGTTGCAGTTCCACTGCGGGAAACCACCGCCAGCGGCGGAACCGAGAACGCGGATGTGCATGGGCGATGCTCCAGAAGGCAGGCCCGGCCAACGCAACGGCTGGCCGGGTGAACAATCAGCGGTTGGCGAAATACATCGTCACTTCGAAGCCAATGCGCAGGTCGGTAAACGCGGGTTTAGTCCACATGGGTCAATCCTCTTCTTGTGCCGGGCGATTCCGGTAAAGCCATTAATGCACGCGGTGGCGGGCGATCGAATGCTACTTTCGAACGAGGTGGCGGCGTGCGTTGGTAGGGGGTGATACACAACCTCGAAAACAACAAAAAACCAATGTGGGAGCGGGCTTGCCCGCGATGACGGTCTGGCATTCAACATCAATGTTGAATGTTCTGGCCTCATCGCGGGCAAGCCCGCTCCCGCAGGGTTTTGCTATGTTATTGCGGGGTTAGAAGAACCCCATCGGGTTGATGTCGTAGCTCACCAGCAGGTTTTTGGTCTGTTGATAGTGATCAAGCATCATCTTGTGATTTTCACGGCCGACACCGGATTTCTTGTAGCCACCGAACGCGGCGTGCGCCGGGTACAGGTGGTAGCAGTTGGTCCACACGCGACCGGCCTTGATCGCCCGGCCCATGCGATAGGCACGGTTGATGTCGCGGGTCCACAGGCCGGCGCCGAGGCCGAACTCGCTGTCGTTGGCAATCGCCAGGGCTTCGGCTTCGTCCTTGAAGGTGGTGATACCCACCACCGGGCCGAAGATTTCTTCCTGGAACACGCGCATTTTGTTGTGGCCCTTGAGCAGGGTCGGCTGGATGTAATAACCCGTCGACAGGTCGCCTTCCAAACGCTCGGCCGCACCGCCAGTGAGCAGCTCAGCGCCCTCCTCCTGGGCAATTTTCAGGTACGAGAGGATCTTGTCGTATTGCTGCTCGGACGCCTGGGCGCCGACCATGGTTTCAGTGTCCAGCGGGTTGCCGCGCTTGATTTTGACGATCTTCTGCATCACCACTTTCATGAAGTCGTCGTAGATCGACTCTTGCACCAGGGCGCGAGACGGGCAGGTGCAGACTTCGCCCTGGTTGAAGAACGCCAGCACCAGGCCTTCAGCGGCCTTCTCGATGAACTGCGGCTCGGCGTTCATGATGTCTTCGAAGAAGATGTTCGGCGACTTGCCACCCAGTTCAACGGTGCTTGGAATGATGTTCTCGGCGGCGCATTTCATGATGTGCGCGCCGATCGGGGTGGAACCGGTGAAAGCGATCTTGGCGATGCGCTTGCTGGTGGCCAGCGCTTCACCGGCTTCGCGACCGAAGCCCTGAACGATATTGAGCACGCCGGGCGGCAGCAAGTCGGCGACCAGCTCGGCGAAGACCATGATCGACAGCGGCGTTTGCTCGGCCGGCTTGAGCACCACGCAGTTGCCGGCGGCCAGGGCCGGGGCGAGTTTCCAGGCGGCCATCAGCAGCGGGAAGTTCCACGGGATGATCTGCCCGACCACGCCCAATGGCTCGTGGAAGTGATAGGCGGTGGTCAGCTCGTTGATCTCGGCGGCGCCGCCCTCTTGCGCACGGATGCACCCGGCGAAGTAACGGAAATGGTCAGCGGCCAGCGGCACGTCGGCGTTGAGGGTTTCGCGCACGGCTTTGCCGTTATCCCAGGTTTCGGCAACGGCAAGGATTTCCAGGTTTTGTTCAATGCGGTCGGCGATTTTCAACAGCACCAGCGAGCGATCCTGCGCCGAGGTCTTGCCCCAGGCATCGGCAGCGGCATGCGCGGCGTCGAGGGCTTTGTCGATGTCGGCAGCGCTGGAGCGCGGGAACTCGGCGATCACTTCACCGGTGACGGGAGAGGTGTTGGTGAAGTACTCGCCATTGACCGGCGGGACGAACTCGCCGCCGATGAAGTTACCGTAGCGTGGTTTGAAGGAAACGATGGCGCCAGGTGTTCCGGGTTGTGCGTAGATCATGATGGGCCTCTGTCTGGGTCGGTGCCTGTCGGGCAAACAGGCGATGAACCGATAGTAGAGAGCCCCGCCCGCCAGACGAATGCGCCGTTGGCAGGGGGACTCTCGTTATTTGGTAGTAGGTTCGCGCACATCAAATGTGGGAGCGGTGGATTTGGTTTTAGTGCTTGGCCACGAGGTCTTTAGGCAGTTTGAACGTCCAGAGCATGCCGCCCTGGTTGAAGTCCTTGATGCGCTTGGCCACTTCGCCGCCCCACAGCGGTACCGCGCCACCCCAACCGGACAGCACCGAGACGTACTGTTCGCCGTCCATTTCCCAGGTCACAGGCGAGCCAAGTACGCCGGAGCCAGTCTGGAACTCCCAGACCTTCTCGCCGGTCTTGGCGTTGAACGCCTGGAGGAAACCTTCCGGCGTGCCGGTGAACACCAGGTTGCCCTTGGTGGTCAGGACCCCGCCCCACAACGGCGCGTAGTTCTTGTGGCGCCAGACTTCCTTGCCGGTTTTCGGATCGATCGCCCGCAGCACGCCGATGTAGTCGTCATTCAACGGTTTGATGGTGAAACCGGCACCGAGGAACGCCGCGCCTTTCTTGTAGGCGATGCCTTCGTTCCAGATGTCCATGCCCCACTCGTTGGACGGCACGTAGAACAGCCCGGTGTCCTTGTTGTAGGCCATCGGCATCCAGTTTTTCGCGCCGAGGAACGCCGGGGCGACGAACACCGAACTGCCTTTGGCTTCAGTGCCCGGAGCGCCGGGACGGCTGGCTTCGTTGTAGATCGGTCGGCCGTCTTTATCCAGGCCGGAGGCCCAGGTGATCTTGTCCACGAACGGGAAGCCGCGAATGAACTTGCCGTTGGTGCGGTCCAGCACGTAGAAGAAACCGTTACGGTCAGCAGTGGCCGCGGCTTTGATTTCTTTGCCGCCTTCGGTGTAGTTGAACGAGACCAGCTCATTCACGCCGTCGTAATCCCAACCGTCGTGAGGCGTGCTCTGGAAGTGCCATTTGATCGTGCCGTCGTCCGGATTGAGTGCCAGGCGCGACGAGGAATAGAGGTTGTCGCCAGGACGCAGGTGCGAGTTCCACGGGGCCGGGTTGCCGGTGCCGAATAGCAGCAGGTTGGTTTCCGGGTCGTAGTAACCGCCAAGCCAAGGCGCGGCGCCGCCGGTTTTCCATAGATCGCCGGGCCAGGTCTTGCCCGCTTCACCACCGGAGATGCCGTTCTCTACCGCTTTACCGTCCTTGTAGACGTAGCCCATGTGACCTTCGACGGTAGGTCGGCTCCACAGCAGGTCGCCGTTTTTCGGGTCGTAGGCCTCGATCTTGCCGACCACCCCGAACTCGCCACCGGCCACGCCGGTGATCAGTTTGCCGTTGATCACCAGAGGTGCGGCGCTGATCGAATAGCCTTCCTTGTGGTCCGCGACTTTCTTGCTCCAGACGACTTTGCCGGTGTCCTTGTTCAAGGCCACGAGCTTGGCGTCGAGCGTGCCGAAGAACACCAGGTCGCCGTACAGGGCGACACCACGGTTGATCACGTCGCAGCACGGACGGATGTCATCGGGCAGGCGCGCATCGTATTGCCAGAGTTTCTTGCCGGTGCGCGCGTCCACCGCGAACACTCGTGAGTAAGAGCCGGTCATGTACATCACGCCGTCCTTGATCATCGGCTGTGCTTGCTGACCGCGCTGTTTTTCACCGCCGAAGGAGAACGCCCAGGCTGGCCGCAAATCCTTCACGTTATCGACGTTGAGGGTGTCCAGCGGGCTGTAGCGCTGACCCTGGACGCCCAGACCGTTGGTGACGATCTGCTCCGGGTTCTTGGGGTCCTGGAGAATGTCCTGGTCGGTGACGCCGGCCAATGCCTGGCCAGACAGCAGCATGGCACTGAGCAACACACTCAAGACGAAGGGTTGGCGACGTGCGGGTTGGGTCATGACGGCTACCTCTGCGGTTTTTGTTATACCCGGGAAATTTTCCCGGTCTGGTGCAGATTCTTCGCCGCCACCGCCCTTGCAACAATTGCCCGCAGTGTTGAGATTGCTAGTTCCTTAGTAGCGGGTCGGAGGAGATGAACCCCGGAGAGTATGATCGACACCCGCCCCCTGTGGGAGCGGGCTTGCCCGCGATGGCGGTGTATCAGCCAACATAAATATTGAATGTTAAGGCCTCATCGCGGGCAAGCCCGCTCCCACAGGGGGTTGCGTGTTGTTCATTTGTTCGCGTTGGAATCGACTCGGGTCATCTGCCCGCGTTCGTAACGCGGGTACAGGTGGCTGACGCTGCGGATCAGTTCGTAGCGGCTCAGGTTGATGCTGGCGAACCGTTCGGGGATGGGGCTGCGGATCATCTCGGCCATGTCGCTGCCGTTGGCGGCGCCATCGCGCAGCAACTGGTCGAGCCAGGTCAGGTAATCGCGCATCTGTTCAAAGGGCTGTCGATCGCTGGCCACCGGGCCATGGCCGGGCACGATCAGCGTCCACGGCAAGGCCTGGAGCGTGGTGATATCTGCCAGCCAGACTGAAAGCCCAGGACTGTTCGGCGTGGTCAGTGCCCGTTGATAAAACACCAAATCCCCGGCAAACAACACGCCGGTTTTCTGGTCGAGAATAGCCAGATCCGCGCCGGTGTGCCCACCCAGGCTCAGCAGGCGCAAATCGTGATTCCCAAAACTTTTCACGCCAGGTGTCAGCGCCTCGGTTGGCAACACCACTTCGGTGCCGCGCATCCAGTCGCCCACCAACAGATACATATTCTCGGCCATGCCATCGCCCTGCTGATGCAGCAGCTCGGTGGTGCCGGCCAACGCGCCAATCGGCACGTCGGTGAAAGCCTGGTTACCCAGCGCATGGTCCGGGTGATGGTGGGTCAGCAGCACCTGAATCACCGGTTTATCGGTGGTCGCGGCAATTGCCTTGCGCATGGCTTCGCCGTAGCGCTTCGATGGCCCGGTATCGATCACCACCACCCCGTGCTCGGTGACGATGAACGCAGTGTTGACGATGTTGCCGCCGTTGCCCTTGGCGAAATTGTCGGTACTGCCTTCCAGCAGCCAGGTGTCTTCGGCGATCTGTCGGGGCTTGAGTGAGTAGTCGAGGTCGGCCCACACCGGAGGGCTCAGGCTCAGGCACAACAGCAGCATCCAGCGCATCACGCGCTCCTTGGGGTCAGGGTATGGCCGCATCGAATTGATTGCCGCTGTTGTCGCGCAACAACAGGCGCGTCTGCCCTGCCCCTTCGATGTCGAAGGTCAGGTTGGGGTTTTCGCTGACGGCGGGAAACAGCTCAAGGCGGGCCAGCACTTGATCGTCTTGATCGCGCAGTTCGGCATGGTTGATGAAGAACTCAGGAATGCCGCTGACCATGCCGTTGTCCATCGGATGCGCCACCTGCATGCGCACACGGCTGAATTCGCCACGGGGATAACGCCCGCCAAGCACTTCGCCGATGTGCTCTTCCCAGCCCGGTTGCGTGCGCACCACGCTCGGCGCCGTACAGCCGCCGCCCGCCGCATCGATCAGGGTTGAACCCACATGCCACAAGCCGTCGCGGGTCAGCACCGCCGCGCGCAACGGTGTGGCTTGCTCGATGCGGATGCGGATCGACAACCACGGCAGTACGCGGCCGAGCGGCTGGAAATCGACGATTTTCGGCAAGGGATTGAGCTCGGCCCAGGCAAGGATCTTCACCACTTCGCCCTTGAACGCACGGGCGTCGATTTCCAGCGGCACTTGCCGGGCGTCTTCGGCAAATGGCGGCGCCAGCAGCTTCACGCGGTCATCGAACACGAACGGCGCATCACCGAGCATTTGCTTGTGATAGAAGTCCCACATCACCGACGGGACCGGGTCCTTGCCCGGTTCGATGTCCGCCGCCTGAGCGGCAATGGGCAACCAGCAGAGCAGACACATCGCTGGCCAATTCACTGTTGATACATCTCGGGCACGTCATAGCGCAGGCCGTAATGGCCATAAATCGTCTTGACCGAGCCCTCGCGGATCAGGCCTTCCAGCGCCTCTTCCACGGCATACGCCAGCTGACGGTTGCTTTCGTGCACCGCCATGCCGATTTCCCAAAGCTGCTTGCCCATGTTCGGGTAGGCGTTTTCCGCCAGTGCCACTTGCGGGTCGGCCGCTTCGTGAACCTGCCAGTCGATCTCGCCGCGCATGGCCATCACCGCATCGACTTCGCCGGCTTTCATCGCCGCAAAGGCCTGGGGCACGCCGGGATAGTGGTGAGTCTTGGCGGCGAGCATGCCGTTGAACACCGAGGTCAGGTAAAACGACGGCACGCTGTCGACTTCAACGCCGATCGGGTGCTGCTCGAACACCGCGACGCTGCCGACCTTGTCCAGCCGACGGCGGTCGTAGGCGACTTGCCATTGTTCGTTCTGGTACGGCCCGAACATCACCACGTGGCCGTTTTCCAGCTCACCCAGTTCATTGCGTTTTTGTGCGTAATCGCGGTCGTACGGCACGCGCATCATCAGGTCGGCCAGTTGCTGATCGTGCAACTGACTGGCGCGCCAGATGTAGTCGCGCAGGTCGTCGTCGAGTTTTTCGCCGGCCGGTGCCCAGATCAGTTTCAACTGCACGCCTAGCGACTTGGCCAGTGCCTGGGCGAGCTCGACATCAACGCCTCGCGGCTGGCCGGCGTCTTCAAAACTGTAGGGGGCGAAGTCCTTGTAGACCGCCACTTTCAGTTCCCCGGCGGCGATCATTTCGTCATAGGTGCGAACCTGCGCCTGCACCATCTGGCAGCACAGCAGCGCAGCGCTGATCAACACAGCGAGCAGGCGCATGGGTTACTCCTCGACGTGAACGCTATCCAGGTAGGTGCGTACCGCCCACAAGGCTTCCTGGCTCAAGTAGTCAGCCATCTTCGGCATGTAGACCCGGCCATCACGCACCGCGCCGTGGCGCACGCGTTCGACGAACCATTCATCCCCGGCGTCAGCGACATCGAGCATGCGCAGATCCGGGGCGATGCCACCGGACTTGGCTTCCAGGCCATGACACGCCGCGCAGTTCTGGTTGTAGGCGGAGGAACCGATTTCCACGGCCTTGTCATGTTCCGGTGAGGTGCGATAAGGGTTCACCGACGCCCAACCATCGGCATCGACCGGCACCCCGGAATCCTTGATCGAGGTCAGGCCTGTCGTGGCAACGGCCTGAGGCACCACGTTGCCGTGGGCCCAGACGGAACCTGCGCTGATAAAACCGGCCAGCAGTCCGGCAACGAGTAAGGCGTTGCGTTTTGTTGTCATTGTTATGCCCTCAGGATTGCACGCAAAACCTCTTTGAAGAGGCTATGGCACCCATCTTAGGAACGACTTCGCGCAAGCCCCATGCTGCTTTGGTGGCCGCCACCCAGTACCTTGGTAGTAGGGCTTGTGGCGCACACCCAATTCAGCTGCCGTTTGGGAATTATTCCCGGCGACAGCGGGACTTTTTCCGTATCCGGCAACGGCAGCGCGCACCACCCTGTGCAGGCCAAAACCTCCACTGGGAACTGCAACCATGACAATAAGATCGCTACCCGCCCTTTCCCCTCTGTCTATCGCCGTGCAGGCTTTTCTGCTGGTGGGCAGCCTGTCCCTGAGCGCGGTCAGCCACGGCGCAACCGCACCGGTCACGCCGACCCGCAACGTCTCCTGGGAAGACATCGCCAACGATCACCTGACCACCAAGGATGTGCTGCAATACGGCATGGGCACCAACGCCCAGCGCTGGAGCCCGTTGGCCCAGGTCAACGACAAGAACGTGTTCAAGCTGACGCCGGCCTGGTCCTACTCGTTCGGTGACGAGAAGCAGCGCGGCCAGGAATCCCAGGCCATCGTCAGCGACGGCGTGGTCTACGTCACCGGTTCCTATTCGCGGGTATTTGCCCTCGACGCCAAGACCGGCAAGCGCCTGTGGACCTACAACCATCGCCTGCCGGACAACATTCGCCCGTGCTGCGACGTGGTCAATCGCGGCGCCGCGATCTATGGCGACAAAATATACTTCGGCACCCTCGATGCGCGGCTGATCGCCCTCGACAAGAACACCGGCAAAGTGGTCTGGAACAAGAAATTCGGCGACCACGCCGCCGGCTACACCATGACCGGCGCCCCGGTGCTGATCAAAGACAAAACCACTGGCAAGGTGCTGCTGATCCACGGCAGCTCCGGCGATGAGTTCGGCGTGGTCGGGCAGCTGTTTGCCCGCGATCCGGACACCGGCGAAGAAGTCTGGATGAGGCCTTTCGTCGAGGGTCACATGGGCCGGTTGAACGGCAAGGACAGCACCACCACCGGTGACGTCAAGGCGCCGTCCTGGCCCGACGATCCCACCACCGAAACCGGCAAGGTCGAAGCCTGGAGCCACGGCGGCGGCGCGCCTTGGCAGAGCGCCAGTTTCGATCCGGAAACCAACACCATCATCGTCGGTGCCGGCAACCCTGGCCCGTGGAATACCTGGGCGCGCACCTCGAAGGACGGCAACCCGCACGACTACGACAGCCTCTACACCTCGGGCCAGGTGGGCGTCGATCCAAGCACTGGCGAGGTGAAATGGTTCTACCAGCACACACCGAACGATGCTTGGGATTTCTCCGGCAACAACGAGCTGGTGCTGTTCGATTACAAGGACAAGGACGGCAAAACGGTGAAAGCCACCGGACACGCGGACCGCAATGGTTTCTTCTATGTGGTGGATCGCAACAACGGCAAATTGCAGAACGCCTTCCCCTTCGTCGACAACATTACTTGGGCCAGCCACATCGACCTCAAGACCGGCAAGCCGGTTGAGAATCCGGGTCAGCGTCCGGCCAAACCGTTGCCCGGCGAGACCAAGGGCAAATCGGTGGAAGTCTCGCCGCCGTTCCTCGGTGGCAAGAACTGGAACCCGATGGCGTACAGCCAGGACACCGGCCTGTTCTACATCCCGGGCAACCAGTGGAAAGAGGAATACTGGACCGAAGAGGTCAACTACAAGAAAGGCTCGGCGTACCTGGGCATGGGTTTTCGCATCAAGCGCATGTACGACGATCACGTCGGCACCCTGCGCGCGATGAACCCCACCACCGGCAAAGTGGTCTGGGAACACAAGGAAGCGCTGCCGCTGTGGGCCGGCGTGTTGGCGACCAAGGGCAACCTGGTGTTTACCGGGACCGGCGACGGTTTCTTCAAGGCCTTCGATGCGAAAACCGGTGAGGAACTGTGGAAGTTCCAGACCGGCAGCGGCATCGTCTCGCCGCCGATCACCTGGGAGCAGGATGGCGAGCAGTACGTCGGCGTGACCGTTGGCTATGGCGGCGCGGTGCCGTTGTGGGGTGGCGACATGGCCGAGCTGACCAAACCGGTGGCTCAGGGCGGGGCGTTCTGGGTGTTCAAGATTCCGAGTTGGGATACGAAAACCGCTCAGAAATAACGCCACCTACCTTGCCGATACGACTCACGTAGCAGCTGTCGAGCCTCGTTTCACTCGACAGCTGCTACGTGAAACCATTTAGAGGCCTCGTGATGAAATACCTGTCTTTTGTACTGCTCTTGACCTTTTCCCCCGCTTACGCCGACGACGGCGAAGACACCCCGCTGATTATCAACGGCTGCACCATCGCCGACCACAGCCAATGCCCCGGTGCCAATCTCAAAGGCGCCAACCTGAGCAATCAGGACCTGCGCAACATGAACCTCAGCGGCGCCGACTTGCGCGATGCCGACCTGCGTCACGCTCGACTGGACCTCGCCAACCTGGAAAAGGCCCAGCTGCAAGGCGCCAACCTGACGCGCGCCAGCCTGCAACAAAGCAACCTGCGTTTGGCAGACCTCACGGGCGCGACGTTGATGGCGATCCAGGGTTGGGGGCTGTTTGCCCAGGGCGCGCAGTTTCAGGACGCCAATCTCAGTGGGGCTTACCTGCAATTTGCCCGGCTCTCCGGGGCTAAATTGCACAACGCCAATCTGCGGGCGGCGGATCTGGAGATGACCTGGTTGAGCAAGGCGGATCTCAAGGGGGCCAATCTTGGTGACGCCAATCTGCAAGAGGCCAAGTTTGGCGAAAGTAATCTGGAACACGCGAACCTGAGCGGTGCGCGACAGCATTATGCGAATTTCCAGGATGCGAATATGGAGGGCTGTTCGGGGTGTCCAACGAGTTGGAATAAGTGACTCACCTTACCGGCTGACGCATAAGTCCTGCAGGAGCGAGCTTGCTCGCGATGGACCCACAGGCACCGCGCTTATCCCGTTAAAACGCGTCATCGTTGACGGCCATCGCGAGCAGGCTCGCTCCTACAGGAGAATGCGTACATTTGGGCGCTGCTCCGATCAAAAAACCAGCTCAGCCAGCCACCCGCACCACCCCCATATCAATCCCCAAATGCACCAACTCAGCATGAGAACTCACCTGCAACTTACTCTTCAACAACGTCAGATGATTCGAAACAGTCTTGCTGCTGATACTCAACTGCTCGGCAATCACCCGCGCCGGCGTGCCCTTGGCGAGCATCACGAAAATCTCCAACTCACGCTGAGTCATGCTCTGCAAACGCGGATCACTGGCGTCCTGTTGCGGATTGCACGCCAATTGAGTCGCCAATGGCTGTTCAATATAGGCATGACCCGCAAGAATCCGCCGCACCGCCTCAATCAATACCTCCGGCGCCGAACTCTTGGTCAGATACCCCGAAGCCCCAGCGTCCAATGCCTGGCGCACCAACGGCAACTCATCGTGCATGCTGAAAAACAGCACCCGCAGCTGCGGCAAACGCTGACGCAACCGCCGCGTAGTCTCCAGCCCACTGATCCCCGGCAACCCAAAATCCATGATCACCAGGTTCGGCACAGCCTCTTGAACCCGCAACAACGCCTCCTCCCCCGTGGCCGCCTCACGCACGTCCATCGCCGGCAACAACGCCCGCAACAGGCTGGCATACCCTTGGCGAACCACCGCATGGTCATCGACCAACAAAATATTCATCACACCTCCAAAGGCACGTTCAAGGCCAGCGCCCAACCGGCACCGGGGTGACTGATGATTCGCAACTCGCCACCAAGACTGCGGGCGCGTTCGAACATCGAATACAAACCCACACCCGGCCGCTGAGGTTGCTGTGCACCGCGACCGTTATCACGAATCAGCAACCGCAAACGCCCGCCTCGATGTTGCAGGCGAACCCGCACCTGGCTCGCATCGGCATGCCGGGCGATGTTGGTCAACGCTTCCTGCAACAAACGATAGAGATGGGTTTTGTCCGACACCGACAGCGCCGGCAAATCTGTGCTGACCCGCAGCCGGCAATCGATCCCCTGCCGGCCCTGCCACTGCTCGACCAGCAACCCTAAGGCTTCAGCCAACGGCAAGTGTTGCAGCACCACCGGATAGAGATCGTGAACCAGCGCCCGAAAGCCCTGCTGCAAGTGTTCGCAATGGTGTTCCAGCTCACGCGCCGTGCGTTCCACCACCAAGGGCTGATCCGCCACCAGCCGCAACAAACAGGCCTGGGCGCGAATGCCCGCCAGGTATTGGCCGAGGTCGTCGTGCAGGGTCTGCGCCAGATGAGTGCGTTCCTGCTCCTGAACCGCCAACAGCGTCTGGGTCAGCTGGGTGTTGTCGGCGCGAGCCTGCTCCAAAGCAGCGGTCATACGGTTGAAATGCGTCGCCAGCTGCCGCGCCTCCGGCAATCCTTCAGCCCGCAATCGCACATTGAGCTGCCCGCCCGAGACCTGCTGCAAGGCGCGCAACAATTCGTCGAGCAGGCCCATGCCCCGGCGCACGGCCCAGCGGATGGTCAACAGACTCAACAACAACGCCAGCCCACAGAGGCTCAGCAGCTGTTGCAAGGAATCCCAGATTTCATCGATCTCATCTCGCGGATCGACCGCGATCTGCACCCGTCGCCCCTCCTGCAAATTCAGCACCCGCACACTGTGCCGGGCGTCGGCGAACAATAAACGCCCGAGCCAGGCATCCAATCCATCCTGCACCGGCAACCGCGCCGCCTCGCCCGGCGCCAGCCAGCGCACCCGCACATGCCGCAGGCTGCTCGTCAGTCTCGGTTGCAGGCTACCGGGGTCGCGCTCGGCGGTTTCGCTCAGGTACTCGACCACCGCTTCGGCGGATTGCAGCTCACGCTCCACATCCTCCACCGCCTGGTGCACCAGCAACCCCATGCACGCCAAGGTGACCAGGGCGAAAAAGCCGCACACCCAGAGGTTGATCCGCCACAGGGCCGACACCCCTAGCGCCCCGGTGTCGCGGGCAAGACCTGCACCAGCGTCGGTCGCGGGCCATGCAATTTGTCGACGCCGATCAACGTCAGAATCAGCAACAACGGCAGGAGCAGCGCCTTGATAATACGCATGGTCGATCTCCTTCACAGTGATGGCCGTTGAAACCCATGCTAAAACCGCGCCGCCTCAGATGAGTTACTACCTTGGTACTGCCTGAGCGGTACTTTCTGCATATTTCATTCTGCCTCGCAGGCTTCCTATGCTGGCGCTACCTGTAACGGAGTGCCTTATGCGCCAGCTTGCCCCTTACGCCCTGATCTACCTGCTGGCGATTGCCTGCGCCGCCGGGCTGGCGACCCAGAGCCAGGCTGCCGACGCGCCGTTGCAGGTGCAGATCGGCTACCTCGGCTATCGCCCCGATCCGGGCCCGCTGCTGTCGAACATCATTCCCGAGCCGGTCGATGCCGGGTTGCGCGGCGCCGAACTGGCGATCACCGACAGCAACAGCACCGGGCGCTTTCTCAATCAGAGTTACAACCTGGTCAGCGCTAACGTCGACACGGCGGATGCGCTGCTCGAAGCGGCGAAGGCCCAGCATGAACAGGGCCTGCGTTTGTTTGTGGTGAACGCGCCGGCCGCCAGCCTGCGCCAACTCAGTGCCGCGTTGCCCGACAGTTTGCTGTTCAACGCCGGCAGCCCCGACGACAGCCTGCGCACCACCGATTGCCTGCCGAACGTGCTGCACAGCTTGCCGAGCCGGGCGATGCTCGCCGATGCGCTGGCGCAATTCCTGGTGGTGCGCAAATGGCAGCGGGCGTTGCTGATCGTCGGCCCGACGCCGGACGATCAAGCCTATGCCGCCGCCCTGCGCCGCGCCGCGAAACGCTTCGGGCTGAAACTGGTGGCGGAAAAAGCCTGGAGCTTCGACAACGATCAGCGCCGTAGCGCCCAGGCCGACATGCCGCTGTTCACCCAAACCGCCGAGTACGACGTGGTGCTGGTGGCCGATGAACGCGGTGACTTTGGCGAATACGTGCCCTACCAGACCTGGTATCCCCGCCCGGTCGCCGGCACCCAGGGCCTGACCCCGGTGGGCTGGCACAAAACCGTGGAAACCTACGGCGCCGCGCAATTGCAGAAACGCTTTGAAGCCCTGGCCGGGCGCTGGATGAACGACCGCGATTTCGCCGCGTGGATCGCCGTGCGCAGCATCGCCAGCGCGGTGAGCAAACTGCGCCAGGTCGATCCGATGGCGATCCGTACGCTTGAGATCAGCGATCAACTGCCGCTGGACGGTTTCAAGGGCCGCAAGCTCAGTTATCGGCCGTGGAATGGCCAGTTGCGCCAACCGATCCCCATCGTCCAGCCCCGCGCGCTGGTCAGCACGTCGCCCCAGGACGGTTTCCTGCACCCCTTCAACGAAATGGACAGCCTGGGTTACGACAAGCCCGAGGTCAGCTGCCGCTTTCCCTAGTCCCTGATCCATGACAAATACAACAACAAGGAATCTGCCATGCGCCGCACCCTGCTCTCTTGCGCCCTCTTGCTCGCCGCCGGGCACGCCGCGGCCAGCACCGCCTGGGTCTCCAACGAAAAGGACAACAGCCTGAGCCTGATCGACCTGCAGACTCTGCAAGTCACCGACACCCTACCCGTCGGCCAGCGCCCGCGCGGCCTGCTGCTGTCCCATGACAACAAGCTGCTGTACATCTGCGCCAGCGATTCGGACCGGGTGCAGGTGATGGACGTGGCCACGCGAAAGATCATCAAGGAGCTGCCGTCGGGCAAGGACCCCGAGCAATTTGCCCTGCACCCCAACAACCGTTGGTTGTACGTTTCCAACGAGGACGATGCGCTGGTGACGGTGATCGACACCGAAACCTCCAAGGTGCTGAGCCAGATCAACGTCGGCGTCGAGCCCGAAGGCATGGCCGTCAGCCCCGATGGCAAATGGGCGGTGAACACCAGCGAAACCACCAACATGCTGCACTGGATCGACACCAGCACCCAGACCCTGGCCGACAGCACGCTGGTGGATCAGCGCCCGCGCTTCGTCGAGTTCACCCCGGACGGTTCGAAGCTCTGGGCGTCGGCGGAGATCGGCGGCACGGTGACCATTCTCGACGTGGCGACGCGCAAGATCCTCAAGACCCTGACTTTCCAGATCAAGGGCGTGCACCCGGACAAGGTCCAACCGGTGGGCATCAAGCTCAGCGCCGACGGCAAGTACGGTTTCGTCGCGCTGGGCCCAGCGAATCATGTGGCAGTGATCGATGCCAAGACCTTCGAAATCCTCGACTATCTGCTGGTCGGTCGGCGCGTCTGGCAGATGTCATTTACCCCGGATCAAAAGCAATTGCTCGCCACCAATGGCGTCAGCGGCGATGTGTCGGTGATTGATGTCGACAGCCTCAAGGTGACCAAATCGATCAAGGTCGGGCGTTATCCGTGGGGCGTGGTGGTGACGCCATGAACGCACTGGATGTCAGCGACCTGAGCTTTGCTTATGGCGCGCGCGAGGCCTTGCGCCAGGTGAATTTCAGCCTGGCGCCCGGACGTTTCGCGGCGCTGTTGGGGCCGAACGGCGCGGGTAAGTCGACACTGATCGCCCTGCTGACCCGGCTGTATGATTTACAGCGCGGAGATATTTCGGTCGGCGGCTGTTCACTGCGCAACGCGGCGCGGCCAGCGCTCAAGCAACTGGGCGTAGTGTTCCAGCAAAGCACCCTCGACCTGGACCTCAGCGTCGAGCAAAACCTGCGTTATCACGCGGCGCTGCATGGCATGTCACGGCGCCAGACCGGCTTGCGGGTCGACGCCGAACTGGCGCGTCAGGCCCTGACCGAGCGCCGTCGCGAGCGAGTGCGCGAACTCAATGGCGGCCACCGTCGCCGAGTGGAAATCGCCCGCGCCTTGCTCCATGAACCGCGCTTGCTGCTGCTCGACGAAGCCAGCGTCGGCCTCGACCCGGCCAGTCGGTTAGCGCTCAATCAACACATCCGCAGCCTGTGCCGCGAGCAAAACATCAGCGTGCTCTGGACCACTCACTTACTGGATGAAGTGCAGCCCAGCGATGACTTGCTGATTCTCCATCAGGGCCGCTTGGTCGCCAGCGGACAGGCCGATGCGCTGAGCCTGGAGCACGGCGGCGACCTCGGCTCGGCCTTCGCTCGCCTGACCACCGCTGGAGCCGTCCGATGAACGCTTACTGGCAATGTTTCAGCGGCATCGTCCTGCGCGAATGGCTGCGTTTTGTGTTGCAGCGCACGCGGTTTCTCAGTGCGCTGGTGCGGCCGCTGCTGTGGCTGCTGGTGTTCGCCGCCGGTTTCCGCGCGGCCCTCGGGATCGCGATCATCGAGCCTTACGACACCTACATTCCCTACGAGGTCTACATCATCCCTGGGCTGGCCTGCATGATTCTGCTGTTCAACGGCATGCAAGGTTCGCTGTCGATGGTCTACGACCGCGAGATGGGCAGCATGCGCGTGCTGCTGACCAGCCCCCTGCCCCGGACCTTCCTGCTGTGCAGCAAGTTATTGGCCACCTCGTTGATTTCGCTGTTGCAGGTGTATGCCTTTCTGGCGATTGCCTGGCTATATGGTGTGCAGCCGCCGGCCATGGGTTTGTTGATCGCCTTGCCGGCGTTGTTGCTGGTGGCGTTGATGCTCAGCGCGCTGGGCCTGCTGCTGTCCAACGCGATCCGCCAGTTGGAGAACTTCGCCGGGGTGATGAATTTCGTGATCTTCCCGCTGTTTTTCCTGTCGTCGGCGTTGTACCCGCTGTGGAAAATGCGCGAATCCAGCGAGTGGTTGTACTGGTTGTGCGCGTTGAATCCGTTCACGCATGCGGTGGAGCTGGTTCGGTTTGCCTTATATGAACGCTTCAACCCATTGGCGCTCGGGGTATGCGTGGGCTTGACGCTGGTCTTTTCATTGCTCGCGGTACTCACCTTCAACCCGCAACACGCCGCCCTACGCAAATCCAACTGATCACCATGCCCCCTGTGGGAGCGGGCTTGCCCGCGATAGCGTCAGTTCAGTTGACATCAATATTGAATGTTCTGGCCTCATCGCGGGCAAGCCCGCTCCCACAGGGATCTCCATTGGACACGGTGAAATTACTACTTTAGTACCGGTTTTCCTGTCTATCGTCGCATTCCAATCGCACCGCGACTGGCATGTAATGGGTTCATAACTATAAGGATTGAACCCCATGCCGCGTGCCCGACGTTGTCTGCTGCGCCCTTCGCTCGCTGTGCTGTCGCTGAGCCTGTTGCTGGGCGCCGCGCACGCCGAAACCCCGCTGTTCTCCGCTGACGGCTACCGCATCGGTCTGTACCGCAGCCCAACGCCGAATCAACTGGACGGTGCGGCCATCGTCGACACCGCCGCCCTGCAAACCCTGCTGACCCAAACCCCGCGTCCGGTGCTGATCGATGTCTATCGCCGCCAATGGCTGCAAGGCCGTTTCATCGAAGACCAGCCCCACGAGAACCTGCCCGGCAGCCATTGGCTGGCCAACACCGGCGACGGTGACCTGACGCCCGACTGGCGGGACTACTTTGCGCGTAAACTGAACGCATTGACCGCAGGCGATCGCGCGCAACCGCTGGTCTTCTACTGCCGCTCTGATTGTTGGTTGAGCTGGAACGCGGTCAGGCGCGCCGCCGCCATGGGCTATAAAACACTGTATTGGTACCGCGATGGCCTGGATGCCTGGCAAGCGGCAAACCTGCCCGTGGTGCCGGCCCAGCCCGAGCCCTTTCCCTGATCTTTACGCTTGCGAGCTGTTGCCACACCATAATCAAAATAATGAGGTGAAAGGCTATGTACAAAATTCTGATTGCCGACGATCACCCGCTGTTTCGCGAAGCCATCCATAACGTCATCAGCGACGGTTTCCCCGGCAGCGAAGTGATGGAAACCGCTGACCTCGACAGCGCCCTGGCGCTGACGCAGGACCACGACGACCTGGACTTGATCCTGCTCGACCTGAACATGCCCGGCATGCATGGCCTCAATGGCCTGATCAACCTGCGCAACGAGGCGCCGACCATTCCGGTGGTGATCGTCTCGGCCGAGCAGGACAAACAGATCGTGCTGCAAGCCATCACGTATGGCGCGGTGGGTTTCATCACCAAATCCTCGCCACGGGTGCAGATGACCGAGGCCATCCAGCAGATTCTCAACGGCAATGTCTACTTGCCGCCGGATATCATCCGCACGCAAAAACCCGGCACCCACCGCCGCATGAACGACAACCCGAGCTTCCCGACTGAACTGCTCCAGGCCTTGACCCGCAAGCAGTTGCTGGTGCTGGAGCGCATGACCAAGGGCGAGTCGAACAAACAGATCGCCTACACCCTGGAAATCGCCGAAACCACGGTCAAGGCGCATGTCTCGGCGATCCTGCGCAAACTCAATGTGCACAACCGGGTGCAGGCAATCCTGAGCGCCGGGGATATTGATTTCGGGTCTTATCTACGGCGCTAGACGGCGTTGCGCCCTTCGCGGGCAAGCCCGCTCCCACATTTGACCGAGTTCACCTCAAATCAAATGTGGGAGCGGGCTTGCTCGCGAAGAGGCCAGCACAAACACCAGAAGCCTCAAGGCCTGCCGAGCAAATGACTCATCGCCGTCTTGAGCTTCATCGGCCGCACCGGCTTATGCATCAACGTGTGGCCCAGCTCGCGAATCTGCAGTTTCAGTTCATTGCTGTAATTGGCCGTAATCATCATCGCCGGAATCGCGGAGCCACGCCGGGCATTGATCCGCGCCACGGCGTCCACGCCGTTCTGATCGTCATCCAGGTGATAATCGGCGATCAGCAGGTCGGCCTCTTGATGGTAGTTGTCCACTTGCCGCGCCAGGTCCTGCTCCGACAACGCCGTCACCACCAAACACCCCCACCCTTCCAGCAAGGTGCGCATGCCGGCGCAAATCGCCGCGTCGTTGTCCAGCACCCACACCCGCGCGCCGCGCAGACGCTCAAGCATCGGCTCACTCATGACCAGACTCGGCAGCGCCTTCGGGGCGGTCGCGCTCAAAGGCACTTCAACCGAGAACATCGAGCCCTTGCCCGGCCACGAACGCACATGAATCCGGTGCCCGAGAATCCCGGCAATCTTCTCCACGATCGCCAGCCCCAGGCCCAAACCGCGATCCTGATCCGGACGTTGCACGTCACCGCGCTTGAACTCCTGGAAAATCTCCTCCAGACGGTTTTCCGCGATGCCCATGCCGCTGTCCCAGACTTCAATCGACAGCCGCTGATGATGACGTCGGCAACCGAGCACCACGCGACCGCTGTAGGTGTAGCGAATGGCGTTGCTCAGCAGATTGCGCAGAATCCGCGCCAGCAGTTGAATGTCGCTGCGCACCAGCGCCGAGCACGGGATGAAATGCAGTTGCAGCCCTTCGCTACGGGCCACGTGGGTGTATTCGGCGGCGAGGTTTTCCAGCAACTCGCTGAGGGCAAACGGCGCGATGTCAGCCTTGATGACCCCGGCATCCAGTTTGGAAATGTCCACCAATGTGCCCAGCAGGTTTTCCACGTCTTCCAGGGAATTGCTGACATTGCGCACCAGAATCGCGTTGGCCACCGGTTCGCGGCGCTCCATCAGCGCACTGGTAAACAGCCGCGCAGCATTCAGCGGTTGCAGCAGATCGTGGCTGACCGCAGCCAGAAATTTGGTCTTCGACAGGTTGGCCTGCTCGGCTTCGAGTTTGGCTTCGCGCAAGCGCGATTCCATGCGCCGACGTTCATCGATCTCGCGCAGCAACTGGTCATTGAGTGTGGTCAGCTCCGCCGTGCGTTCGCGCACTCGCAGTTCAAGGTTCTGATAAGCCTGGTGCAGCGCCTCGGCGGTGCGGCGGCGCTCGGTGATGTCGCGGATCAACACGAAGATCCCCACCACTTCCCCGGTGGCCAGGCGATTGGGCACGTAGGAGCGCAGCATGTAGCGCTCCTGATTGTTGATGTTGGTTTCGGCGAACTCGAACGTCACGCTCTCACCGGCCAGCGCTCGCGCCACGTAGGCTTCCAGGCGTTGGTAATGCTGTTCGCTGTGCACTTCGCGCAGGCTCTGCCCGAGCATCACGCCGCGCGGCCAGCAGTACCATTCTTCGTAGACTTTGTTGGTGAACTCGTAGACCAGATCGGCGTTGAGGTAGGCGATCAACGCCGGCACATGGTCGGTGATCAGGCGAATCCAGCGCTCGCTTTCGCTGAGGGCTTCGGCGTGCTGGTAGCGTTCGGTGATGTCGGTGAAGGTGTTGACGAAGCCACCGGTGGGCAACGGATGGGTGCGGATTTCCAGCACTCGGCCATCGTACAGGCGCTGTTCGCATTCCTGCACGTGCCGCCCGTTCGGATCGCGGCTGGCCGGGGTCAGCAGGTTCAACTCGCTGTCGGCGATCACTTCGGCGAACGGCCGATGCGCCGCCACCGGAGCGAGTCCGCTGAGTTCAAGGAAACGCCGGTTCCACAGTTCCAGAATGCCCTCGGCGTTGACCATCGCCACGCCTTGGGACAGGTTGTCGACCGCCCGTTGCAGCAAATGCGATTTCTGCGCCACGGCTTGCTCGCGACGCACGGTTTCACTGAGTTTGACGTCGGTGATGTCGGTGAACAGGATCACCCGCCCGCCTTCCTGGGTCGGCCGTTCGCTGACTTGCAGCCAGCGTCCGTTCTGCAGGCGGTAGAGCAGGTTTTCATCGGCATGCCCACGGGGTTCTTCGGTGAACAACCCGGTAGAGGCCATCAACCGCTTGACCTCGGCCAGGCGCATGCCGGCGTTAATCCGCACCCGGCTGTTGCCCCAGAACGCCTTGAAGCGGCTGTTGAACAAGACGATACGCTGGTCGGCATCGAACAGCACAAAGGCGTCGGAAATGCTCTCGATGGCATCGATCAAGTGTTGATGCGCCGTTTCGGCCCGCAGGCGCGCTTCTCTGAGCAAGTGGTTGCCCGACTTGAGTTCGGCCATGGCCTGGTTCAAGGCGTCGGTGCGCTCGCGAACCTGTTCGGCCAGCACCACCGAATGCTGGAACGCCGCGTACGGGTCGTTGCCACGGGTGATGCCGGACTCGATCCGCTCGATCAGTGCGCTATTGATGCGCTGCAATTTCTGGTTGTCGTGGCGCAGGCTGGCGACCTCTGCCTGAAGCTCAGCGATGTCCAGGGGTCCGGCCTCGGGCAATGGCAACCCCGGTGAAGGTCTGGTTGATGTGCATGCCATTGAACTGTTCTCCGTAGGTGTTGAAACCCATCACCCGCTGGTCACGCAAAAAACTTCCGATTTGCTCCAGACTGCCGCCGTCTTCCAGTTCCAGACGCCTGAGAAAACAGTCGCAGCCGATGGTCAGCAACAGGTCGCCGAGGCGCTCTTGAAGGCCTTCGAACAGGGTTTGCAGGTTCGGCAGCATCGGGCCTGGGGTCATGACCGTGAGGACGATGCCGTTTTCCACCGCGCAGTAGAAACTCAGGCTCAGGTCCGGGTGAACCTGCTGGATCGCCCGCACGTAATACTGATCGTTGATCCGCACGGCCAAGGGGTGCGCGGCAAAAACCCGGTGATCGAGCTCCGCGACGGGCACGCCGATGTGGCGGGCGTACTCTTCGGCGGCGGGTTCGGCATTCAGTTCGAAGACCCGGCGCGAGGCGCTGTCGGCCCCGGTGACCACCAGTTTTTCCGCCCTCGGCAAGATGTGGTGGGTGGTGAACACTTCAAAATCCAGCCAAGTGTTGACCAGCACCACCACCGCCGCGCCGCTGTGGAACTCGCCATTGCAATAGACGTGGGTGTGGGTCAGGCGGTTGTCGTCGCCGGCCGAACCGCCGAAATGCGGGATGTCGCCCAATGCCGCACTCAGGGCGGCGAGAACCATTTCTTCGCGGCTGGACAGGCCGTCGAGCAAGGTCAGGGCGAAGCTGTTGCCCTTGATCGGCGCCAGGGTGTTGCTGCGACAGCCACTCACCAGGCGCTCGACCATTTGTTGGGCGTCGATCAGGCTGAAGCGCTCCATCTCGCAGATCAGTTCAGCGTCGATGGAAAAATGCCGATGGTCGAAACCCACCGCCGTCACGCAATTGCGGCCGTAGCCCAACGGAGTGATTTCCCCGGCGCTGGTGCAACCCACCAGTCGAATGCCACCGAAGCTTTGTTGCAAGGCCTGGCCCAGCGCCTGCAAGTCGTACTCGGCGGAACAGAAAAACAGCACGAACCCCAAATGCGGGTGCAATAGCTGCCGCGCCAGCTCCTGCGCCACCTGCTGTGCATCGGTGGCCTGGGACATCGCACTGACGACCCCTTCACTCTGGACCTGCTGCATTCTCGCCTCCCGCAGGTGCGCGTGTATGAGGCACGAGTGTACGAAGCCTGAGGGCTGCGACGTATGCTACTTGGGTAGCGAGTAGCCGCTTCGATGGGATGAGAACCGGTCTATCGCGGATCTAAAAAACGCCCCACATCCCCTGTAGGAGCGAGGCTTGCCCGCGAAAGCGGTGTGCCAGTCGACATCAATGTTGAATGTGACGGCCTCTTCGCGGGCAAGCCTCGCTCCTACAAGGGATTGGCGTGGGATTACCAGGTCAGCACCGCCCCCACTGCGAAGGTGTCGGTGTCTTCGTTCTGGTCGCTGGTGTCGTGGCCGTTGATTGCGAACTGGTTGTACTCGGCTACCAGCTTGAGGTTGTCGTTGATGTCATGGAACAGCGCGACCCCGCGGGTCTCGTAGTCCGCACCGCTGCCGACCACGCCGTTGCCATCGTCGTTGGTCTTGCCGTAGGACAAGGCCAGGCGGTTTTTGCCGAGTTTGTAGGAGCCCTGCAACAGGTAGCCGTCGCTGTCGACGTTGCGCAGGGTCGGCTCACCGGCGTTGTTGGTGAAGAACGGGTTGATGCCCTTGGCCTGGAAGCCGGAGCCAGTGAGGGACAAGCCGCCCATTTTTGCCTGCACGCCATAGCCGACGCCTTTTGAGGTGACGGACTCGACGGTGGAATCGGTATTGTCCGACGTCTGGTAGCTGCCGTTGACCCAGCTGTAGATCTTCGCCCCGGCGAGGTCGAACTGATAGGTGATCTCGCTTTCGGTACGCGGGTTCTCTTGGTAAGCCTTGCCTGTCGGGCTGCTGTCGTTGGTGTCCACCGGGTCCATGATCCCCACGGCCACGCGCAAGCCCTCCATCACCGGCGTGCGGTAGGTGATCTGCGACGTCGGGAACGGGTACGGATAACCCGTGCCGATGTTGCCGAACGACACCCCGCCACCGTCCACCAACCCCAGGGTATCGCTGACCTGGCCGTAACCGGCGAGCAACTCATCAAGGAGGATGTTGGAACGGGCGAACAGGCCGAAGTCCTTGCCGATCAGCACTTCGCCCCACTCAGGGTTAGCCACCGTGCCGTAGAACTGCCGCACGTCGATGGCGGTGTCGGTGCCATTGGTTTCGCTGTCGTTGATGGTCACCCAGAAGGAAGACCGGGCGCCGAGCTTGAGGTCATCGATCTGCTTGCCCATGTTGAAGCCCAGGTAGTTGGGCAGATACCCCATTTTCACTCGCGCTTGCTTGCGGTCGTACTGATCGCCGGCACGGTCGACATCGCTGTTCACGTAGAAGGCGTTGATGTAACCGTCAGTGGAAAACGTGGTCTGGTCCTTGTCGTACAGCATGATCTCGGCTTCGGCGATCGAGCTCAAACCGAGGGTCGACAGGCTGGCGATGAAGGCCGGCAAGAAACGATGCTTGAAGTTCTTATTGTTGTGCATGACGCGCTCCGCAGCGGGGGGACTGGATGTCGGAGGCGATTATCGAAAGCTGACCGGCGGCGTCATACGCTGCCTTGGAGGCGGTTGTCAGGTGCTTTGGTTTGGCCGGTGGTGCGCGGCAAATTCGGCGTAAGACCGGGCCACGGCAAGGCCCGGAACCAAGGGCGTACGCCTGCCCGGCGGACTGGCATCCAGAGGAACCGCTACTGGCTAGATGGCCGCTCTAAACAGCATGTAAGCGGCGACCACGACACAGATGGACGCGAAGCCGGTTTGCAGTACCCGGGGCGCTAAGCGTGCACAAAGGTTGCGGCCAATGACCATGCCGACGATGCTCGCGAGGATGAACGTCACGCCCAAACCGTCGATGCGCACCCCGGCATGAAACGCCCCGATCACGCCGATGGCCGAGATCAAACTGATCACCATCAAGGAGGTGGCGACAATCCCGCGCATCTGCACGTCGGTCAATTGCTTGAAGGCCGGGACGATCAGAAAGCCGCCGCCCACGCCGAGCAGCCCGGAGACCACACCGGTCACCGCACCGAGTGCCGCGAGGGTCGCGGTGCATTTGGCGGTCCAGGAAAAGCGCCCGGTCTGTTGGTCGAGCATGCAGTTTTTCTGGCCCCAGTTGGCGTGGCCGTGGTCGCTCGGCCCTTCGTCCTGGCGCTCGCGACGCAACATCCGCCACGCCACCATGACCATCAGCAGACTGAACAGAATCATCAGGATTTTTTCCGGCAGCTGATGGGCGAAGTAGATGCCGATGGGCGAAAAAATCGCGCCCAACAGTGCGATCAGCAACGCCGCGCGATAACGCACCAGACCGTGCCGCAAACCGTCGATGGCGCCAACGGCTGCCGCGCTGCCCACCGCAAACAGCGCGACCGGCGCCGCCTGGGTCATGCTCCAACCCAACCCCAGCACCAGGGCCGGCACCGCAAGAATGCCGCCGCCGGCACCGGTCAAGCCGAGCACCAATCCCATCACCACGCCAAAAAAACTTGCCAGCAACATAAAACACTCGTGATCCGCGAAAAAAGCCGGGAACGCCCGGTATCGATTGAGTGACAGGATAGAGCCCGTACAGCTTTTTTCCTTCATTGAATTGAACCGGGGCTGGTCAACCCAGGGAAAATGAAACTACCCTCAACACTTGTCCCACTCGAAACGGCCACCATGCCCGCCTTGATTGAAGCCTTCCTCGACCCCTCCTCCTCGACCTATAGCTACGTGATCTACGAAGCCGATGGCGGTCAATGCGCGATCGTCGATCCGGTGCTCGACTACGACCCGGCCGCCGGGCGCACCGCCACCACCCAGGCCGACAAAATCATCGCTTTCGTGCGTGAACATCAGTTGCACGTGCAATGGCTGCTGGAGACCCACGCCCACGCCGATCACCTGTCCGCCGCGCCTTACCTGCGCCGGGAGCTGGGCGGCAAGATTGCCATTGGCGAGTCGATCAGCAAGGTTCAGGGGGTGTTCAAGGCGTTGTTCAATCTTGAGCCGGCGTTTTGTATCGACGGCTCGCAGTTTGACCATCTGTTTGCGCCGGACGAATCGTTCCGCATCGGCAATCTGAAGGCCACGGCCCTGCATGTGCCCGGCCACACCCCGGCAGACATGGCTTACCTGATCGACAGCGATGTGATTCTGGTGGGCGACACGCTGTTCATGCCGGATGTGGGCACCGCGCGTTGCGACTTCCCCGGCGGCAACGCCAACCAGATGTTTGCCTCGATCCGCAAACTGCTGGCCTTTCCTGCCAGCGTGCGACTGTATGTCTGCCACGACTACCCGCCCGCAGGTCGCGAACCTCAGTGCATGAGCACGGTGGGTGAGCAGCGCAAAAGCAATATTCACATGCATGATGGCATTGATGAGGCCGCGTTCGTCGCCATGCGCACCGGACGCGATGCCGGGTTGGGCATGCCGACGCTGCTGCTGCCGGCGATTCAGGTGAACGTGCGGGCGGGGAACCTACCGCCGCCCGAGGACAATGGCGTCACGTACCTTAAAATCCCCCTGAACAAACTCTGACGTTCGATTGTCCCCTCGCATGGGAACGATCGAACACGTAACCCGTAGCAGCTGTCGAGCAGCGCGAAGCTGCGTCTGCGGTGAACCTGAAGGAACTCGGTTACCGGGTTTGCGACGGCTTCGCCGCCGAACGCTGCCTCGCGGTGCTCGACAGCTGCTACAGGGGGATCGCTTAGTTGTTGAGGGTCAGGCCGTTGGCGGGCAACGGCAGCGCGGTTTTGTAGCGCACTTGCTTGAGCGCAAAGCTCGAGCGGATGTTGGCCACACCAGGCACTTTGGTTAAAAAATCCATCATGAAGCGCTCAAGCGACTGAATCGTCGGCACCAGCACGCGGATCAAGTAGTCCGGGTCGCCGGCCATCAAATAGCACTCCATCACTTCCGGGCGATCCGAGATCGCCTCTTCGAAATGCTGCAACGCCTCCTCCACCTGTTTCTCCAGGCTGACGTGGATAAACACATTCACGTGCAGGCCCAGCAGATCGGCATCCAGCAAGGTCACCTGCTCACGAATCAGCCCCAATTCCTCCATCGCCTTGACCCGGTTGAAGCACGGCGTCGGCGACAGGTTGACCGAGCGAGCGAGGTCGGCGTTGGTGATACGGGCGTTCTCTTGAAGGCTGTTCAAAATGCCGATATCGGTACGGTCCAGTTTACGCATGAGACAAAACCACCTGTTTTTTATGTTTATACAGATTATTTATCCTCAAATGATCGCCAGCGCAACGAAACAGAGATAAATATTCTTCTGGGCCGGGCCTATTATTGTTGTAGGACAAGATTCCTTTTATCGAAGGAAATCTGTCAGCTCACTACAAGAAATTCACAAGATCGAGCGTAGAAGCCATGAACCAAGCGTACGAACCGCTGCAACTGCACGTTCCCGAACCATCGGGCCGTCCTGGCTGCAAAACCGACTTCTCCTACCTGCGTCTGACCGACGCCGGCACGGTGCGCAAACCCCCAATCGACGTTGAACCGGCCGACACCGCTGATCTGGCCAAGGGCCTGATTCGCGTGCTCGACGACGAAGGCAACGCCCTGGGTCCTTGGGCTGAAGGCGTACCGTCCGAGATCCTGCGTAAAGGCATGCGCGCCATGCTCAAGACGCGGATCTATGACAACCGCATGGTGGTCGCCCAGCGTCAGAAAAAAATGTCGTTCTACATGCAGAGCCTTGGCGAAGAAGCCATCGGCAGCGGCCAGGCCCTGGCGCTGAACGTCGATGACATGTGCTTCCCGACGTACCGCCAGCAAAGCATCCTGATGGCGCGCGAAGTGCCGCTGGTGGACCTGATCTGTCAGCTGCTGTCCAACGAGCGTGATCCGCTCAAGGGACGTCAGTTGCCGATCATGTATTCGGTCAAAGACTTCGGCTTCTTCACTATTTCCGGCAACCTCGCCACCCAGTTCGTACAAGGCGTGGGCTGGGGCATGGCCTCGGCGATCAAGGGCGACACCAAAATCGCCTCGGCCTGGATCGGCGACGGCGCTACCGCTGAATCCGACTTCCACACCGCCCTCACCTTCGCCCACGTTTACCGTGCGCCAGTGATCCTCAATGTGGTCAACAACCAGTGGGCGATCTCCACGTTCCAGGCGATTGCCGGGGGTGAAGCCACCACGTTCGCCGGTCGTGGCGTCGGTTGCGGCATTGCCTCCCTGCGGGTCGATGGCAACGATTTCGTCGCGGTCTACGCCGCCTCCGCCTGGGCCGCCGAACGCGCCCGGCGCAACCTCGGCCCGACCATGATCGAATGGGTCACCTACCGCGCCGGTCCGCACTCGACTTCTGATGATCCGTCCAAATACCGTCCTGCCGACGACTGGAGCTACTTCCCGTTGGGCGACCCGATTGCGCGCCTGAAGCAGCACCTGGTGAAAATCGGTCAGTGGTCCGAAGAGGAACACGTCGCCGTCAGCGCTGAACTGGAAGCCGAAGTGATTGCCGCGCAGAAAGAAGCCGAGCAGTACGGCACCCTCGCCGGCGGCCAGATTCCAAGCGCCGCGACGATGTTCGAAGACGTCTATAAAGAGATGCCGGAGCACTTGAAGCGCCAGCGTCAAGAGTTGGGGATCTGACATGAACGACCACAACACTACTATCGAGTTGGAAACCGCCATGACCACAACCACCATGACCATGATCCAGGCCCTGCGCTCGGCCATGGACGTGATGCTTGAGCGTGACGATAACGTCGTGGTGTTCGGCCAGGACGTCGGCTACTTCGGCGGCGTGTTCCGTTGCACCGAAGGCTTGCAGAACAAGTACGGCACCTCCCGGGTGTTCGACGCGCCGATCTCCGAGAGCGGCATCGTCGGCGTCGCCGTGGGCATGGGTGCTTATGGTCTGCGGCCAGTGGCCGAGATCCAGTTCGCCGACTACGTGTACCCCGCGTCCGACCAGATCATTTCCGAAGCCGCTCGCCTGCGTTATCGCTCCGCCGGTGAGTTCACCGCACCGATGACTCTGCGCATGCCTTGCGGCGGCGGCATCTACGGCGGCCAGACCCACAGCCAGAGCATCGAGGCGATGTTTACTCAGGTCTGCGGTCTGCGCACGGTCATGCCGTCCAACCCTTACGACGCCAAAGGCTTGCTGATTGCCTCCATCGAAAACGATGACCCGGTGATCTTCCTGGAGCCGAAACGCCTGTACAACGGCCCGTTCGACGGCCACCACGACCGCCCGGTAACCCCGTGGTCGAAACACCCGGCCGCGCAAGTCCCGGACGGTTACTACACCGTGCCGCTGGACGTCGCCGCCATCGCACGTCCGGGCAAGGACGTGACCATCCTGACCTACGGCACCACCGTTTACGTGTCGCAAGTCGCGGCGGAAGAAACCGGCATCGACGCGGAAGTCATCGACCTGCGCAGCCTGTGGCCGCTGGACCTGGACACCATCGTCAAGTCGGTGAAGAAAACCGGCCGCTGCGTGATCGTTCACGAAGCGACCCGCACTTGCGGCTTCGGCGCCGAACTGGTCGCCCTGGTGCAAGAGCATTGCTTCCACTACCTGGAAGCGCCTATCGAGCGCGTCACCGGTTGGGACACTCCCTACCCGCACGCACAAGAGTGGGCGTATTTCCCTGGTCCGACCCGTGTGGGCGCGGCTTTGCATCGGGTTATGGAGGTCTGAATGGGCACGCACGTTATTAAAATGCCGGACATTGGCGAAGGCATTGCAGAAGTTGAATTGTCGGTGTGGCACGTCAAGGTTGGCGACATGGTCGTCGAAGATCAGGTGCTGGCCGATGTCATGACCGACAAGGCGATGGTCGACATCCCTTCGCCGGTTCACGGCAAGGTGATTGCGCTGGGCGGCCAGCCTGGCGAAGTCATGGCGGTGGGCAGCATCCTGATCAGCATTGAAGTCGAAGGCGCGGGCAACGTTAAAGAGTCGGCTCAGCCGGCGACCGTTGCCGCGAAAGAAGCACCGGTGGCAGCGCCGAAAGCCGCAGCCGTTGCTGAAAGCAAACCGGTGGCTGCAGCCGCGCCACGAGCGGCCGTGTGCCAAGGTCCGATGGTGGCTCGTGAGGCGGATGAACGCCCACTGGCCTCCCCGGCCGTGCGCAAACATGCGCTCGATCTCGGCATCCAGTTGCGTCTGGTGCGCGGCACTGGCCCTGCCGGTCGCGTTCTGCACGAAGACCTCGACGCCTATCTGGCGCAAGGTCAGCAGCCGCAATCGACCGCCACCGCCGCTTACGCCCAGCGTAACGACGAAGAACAAATCCCGGTCATCGGCATGCGCCGCAAGATCGCCCAGCGCATGCAGGACGCCACGCAACGCGCCGCTCACTTCAGTTACGTCGAGGAAATCGACGTCACGGCCGTAGAAGAACTGCGTGCGCACCTGAACGAAAAACACGGCGCAACCCGCGGCAAGCTGACCTTGCTGCCGTTCCTGGTCCGCGCCTTGGTTGTCGCCCTGCGCGACTTCCCGCAGATCAACGCCCGTTACGACGACGAAGCCCAGGTCATCACCCGCCTCGGCGCCGTGCACGTGGGCATCGCCACTCAGGCCGATATCGGTTTGATGGTGCCGGTGGTGCGTCACGCCGAAACTCGCAGCCTATGGGACAGCGCCACGGAAATCTCCCGCTTGGCTACCGCTGCCCGTAACGGCAAGGCCAGCCGCGATGAGCTGTCCGGCTCGACCATCACGTTGACCAGCCTCGGCGCCTTGGGCGGGATCGTCAGCACCCCGGTGCTGAATCTGCCGGAAGTGGCGATCGTCGGCGTCAACAAAATCGTCGAACGCCCGATGGTCGTCAAAGGCCAGATCGTGATTCGCAAGATGATGAACCTCTCCAGCTCCTTCGATCACCGCGTGGTCGATGGCATGGACGCGGCGCAATTCATCCAGGCCATCCGTGGCTTGCTCGAACAACCCGCTACTTTGTTTGTGGAGTAGGTCATGCAACAGACTTTGAACACCACGCTGCTGATCATCGGCGGCGGCCCCGGCGGTTATGTGACGGCGATTCGTGCCGGTCAACTGGGCATTTCGACCATTCTGGTGGAAGGCGAATCGTTGGGCGGCACGTGCCTGAACATCGGCTGCATTCCGTCCAAGGCACTGATCCACGTCGCGGAACAGTTCCACCAGACGCAGCATCACAGCCAACACTCGGCCCTGGGTATCAGCGTTTCCGCGCCGACGCTCGACATCAGCAAGAGCGTCGAGTGGAAGGACGGCATTGTTGATCGCCTGACTACCGGCGTCTCGGCGCTGCTGAAAAAGAACAAAATCCAGGTCATTCAAGGGTTTGCGAAAGTCATCGACGGTAAAACCGTAGAAGTCGGCGACACGCGCATTCAGTGCGAGCACCTGGTGCTGGCCACCGGTTCGAAAAGCGTGAACTTGCCGATGCTGCCGATTGGCGGCCCGATCATCTCCTCCACCGAAGCCTTGGCGCCGACCTCCGTGCCAAAACGGCTGGTGGTGGTCGGCGGTGGTTACATCGGTCTGGAGCTGGGGATTGCCTATCGCAAGCTCGGTGCCGAGGTCAGCGTGGTCGAGGCACAGGAGCGCATCCTGCCAGCCTACGACGCCGAACTGACTCAGCCGGTTCATGACGAATTAAAAAAACTCGGCATGAAGCTTTACTTGAAGCACAGCGTGGAAGGCTTTGATTCAAAAGCAAATACCTTGCAAGTTCGTGATCCGAATGGCGACACGTTGAACCTGGAAACCGATCAGGTGCTGGTGGCGGTCGGGCGCAAACCCAACACTCAGGGCTGGAACCTCGAAGCGCTGAATCTGGACATGAACGGTTCGGCGATCAAGATCGACAACCGCTGCCAGACCAGCATGCGCAACGTCTATGCCATCGGCGACCTCAGCGGCGAACCGATGCTCGCGCACCGGGCCATGGCTCAGGGCGAAATGGTGGCCGAACTGATCAGCGGTAAATCCCGCGAGTTCAACCCAACCGCGATTGCCGCCGTGTGCTTTACCGACCCGGAATTGGTGGTGGTCGGCAAGACGCCGGACGAGGCCAAGGCTGGCGGTTTGGACTGTATCGTGTCGAGCTTCCCGTTCGCGGCGAATGGCCGGGCGATGACTCTGGAATCGAAAAGCGGCTTCGTGCGCGTCGTGGCGCGCCGTGACAATCATGTGATTGTCGGCTGGCAAGCCGTTGGTGTGGGCGTGTCGGAATTGTCGACAGCGTTCGGCCAGAGCCTGGAAATGGGCGCAAGACTGGAAGACATCGCCGGCACCATCCACGCGCACCCGACCTTGGGCGAAGCCGTCCAGGAAGCGGCGTTGCGTGCCTTGGGCCACGCGTTGCACCTATAACCGCCTCACACTGATCGTTCCCATGCTCCGCGTGGGAATGCCTCAACGGACGCTCCGCGTCCGCTTCAGGGACGCGGAGCGTCCCGGGCTGCATTCCCACGCAGAGCGTGGGAACGATCAAAGGAACGCAATCCGGGCTGCGAAATGGGTCCGGAATGAAGTATTGTTGTCCCCATCCAAAAAAACGTCAGAAGCCTTGAACCGTTTCGACGGTTGTTAAGTGATAGAGGGTGTCATGGGTAACGAAAGCATCAATTGGGACAAGTTGGGTTTTGACTACATCAAGACAGACAAGCGCTATCTGTCGCACTGGCGTAATGGCGAGTGGGACAAGGGCACCCTGACCGAAGACAATGTGCTGCACATCAGCGAAGGCTCCACCGCCCTTCACTATGGCCAGCAATGCTTCGAAGGCCTTAAGGCCTATCGTTGCAAGGACGGTTCGATCAACCTGTTCCGTCCGGATCAGAACGCCGCACGCATGCAACGCAGCTGCGCCCGCCTGCTGATGCCACAGGTGTCCACCGAGCAGTTCATCGAAGCGTGCAAGGACGTCGTTCGCGCCAACGAGCGTTTCATCCCGCCTTACGGTACCGGCGGCGCGCTGTACCTGCGCCCGTTCGTGATCGGCGTGGGTGACAACATCGGCGTGCGCACTGCACCCGAGTTCATCTTCTCGATCTTCTGCATCCCGGTCGGCGCCTACTTCAAGGGCGGCCTGACCCCGCACAACTTCCTGATCTCCAGCTACGACCGTGCAGCCCCACAAGGCACCGGCGCGGCCAAGGTCGGTGGCAACTACGCCGCCAGCCTGATGCCAGGTTCCCAGGCCAAGAAAGCGCACTTCGCCGACTGCATCTACCTGGACCCGATGACCCACACCAAAATCGAGGAAGTCGGTTCGGCCAACTTCTTCGGGATCACCCACGACAACAAGTTCGTCACGCCGAACTCGCCGTCGGTACTGCCGGGCATCACCCGTCTGTCGCTGATCGAGCTGGCCAAATCGCGCCTGGGTCTGGAAGTGGTCGAAGGTGACGTGTTCATCGACAAGCTGTCCGACTTCAAGGAAGCCGGCGCTTGCGGTACGGCGGCCGTGATCACCCCAATCGGCGGCATCAGCTACAACGACAAGCTGCACGTGTTCCACAGCGAAACCGATGTCGGCCCGGTCACCCAGAAGCTCTACAAAGAGCTGACCGGTGTACAGACTGGCGAAATCGAAGCGCCAGCCGGCTGGATCGTCAAGGTTTGATCTGACACCCGCGGCCCCGAAGCCCTTCATTGCCTTGGTGATGAGGGGCTTTTTTATGAGCGCTGGCCACGTTCGCTGCCTCCCGGCGCGATGCGCTTGCCCTCCCTGCCCTTTATCCCGCTGGCCTGGCCGTCCTGTTGCTTGCCAGTCCGCGCCTGAGTGATCAGCCCCGGAATCAGTGCACCTTCCGGCAGATTCTTCCAGAACCGCGCCGGCAAATGCCCTTGCATGACTTTCGGGTTCAGCCGCGCAGGGTTAAAGATATGGCTGTAGTACGTCAGCCACATGTCGCTGTGTGGATCGTCGACGTTTTTCGCCAGTTGCTGCCATTCAGCCGGGCACTTGCGTTGATGAATCAACTGGTCGCCATCGTAGTAAACACCGTCCCGAGGCGTGGCGATCAACCAGCGATGTCGGCCCATTCGACCGATGAAGTGTTCACTGGCGCTGCACAGGATGTCATGAGCCGGTTCATGCCAGGCAACGTACTGCGGCCCCTCGCCTACCGGTATCGACACGAAGCGTACGAATGCATGTAAATGATGAGCTTCACGCTGTACCTGTTTGATTCTTCTCTGTAATTCGCTGCCGATTTTATCTCCGGCCATCATCGCCGTGCGGTCGCCATGACTCACCCGCCATAGTACTTCGTACAGCAGACTCCAGCGCTGATCGCCGCGATAACGAGCGGCTCGCTCGAGTGTGTCGAGCAGCGTTCGCGGAATGCGCGCCTGGAACAGACCTTGTGTTTCAGGCAACACATCATCACTGGCGAACAGGTCTGCCACACGTTCACTGGCCCAACTGACCAGACTGGGATCAACCTGATGGCTCAGCAGCCAGCGTGCTTGCTGGCGCCAAGTGTCGAACAGGTCGTCGCAATCCAGATTGATCATCCCCAGAGCCCCATTTGCTGGGGTGGTGGCCGGTCGCGCAATTGTTGATAGAGCATATGACTGGTGACCTCAGCCTGTTGTGGGTGGTAATCGCTGGTGATGAAGAACGGCTTGGCCTTGGCCAGCACGCAACGCATTCGGGCCAGGTCCTCATAGCGAATGCGTCGCTGGCGGCGCAACTCCACCAGCCGCTCGGTCGTGCGCAGGCCAATACCGGGGATACGCGAAATCAAGGACGCCTCGGCGCGGTTCAAGTCCAGCGGAAAGACTTCACGGTGCTCCAGTGCCCAGGCCAGTTTCGGGTCGATGTCGAGTGCCAGATGCCCCGGGCCGTTGAACAGTTCGCCAGCCTTGAAGCCATAACTGCGCAAAAGGAAATCGGCCTGATACAAACGGTGCTCGCGCATCAGCGGCGGCGCGGCCAGCGGCACGCTTTTCGGGCTATTGGGGATCGGGCTGAACGCCGAGTAATAGACCCGCCGCAGACGGAAGTCGCCGTATAGCGCCTGGGCAGTATGAAGAATGGTGCTGTCGTCGGTGTCATCGGCGCCAACGATCATCTGCGTGCTCTGCCCGGCTGGCGCGAATCTCGGAGCCCGCGGTTCGTTCAGGACAGTCTGTTCGCCCGTGTAGATGGTTTGCATCGCTTGTTTGATCGAGCCCAGCTGCTTCTCCGGGGCGAGGATTTGCAGGCTGTCATCGGTGGGCAGTTCGATGTTGACGCTCAATCGATCGGCGTAGCGTCCGGCTTCTTCGATCAGCGCCGGGTCAGCTTCGGGAATGGTCTTGAGGTGGATGTAGCCGCGAAACTCATGGTCTTCGCGCAGCAGTTTGGCCACGCGGATCAATTGCTCCATGGTGTAGTCCGCCGAGCGAATGATCCCGGAACTTAGAAATAGCCCACTGATGCAGTTACGTCGGTAGAAATCCAGCGTCAGCGTCACGACTTCTTCGGGAGTAAAACGCGCGCGTGGCACATCACTGGAACGGCGATTGACACAGTACTGGCAGTCATAAAGACAAAAGTTGGTGAGCAGGATCTTCAACAGCGAGACGCAACGACCATCCGGCGTATAGCTGTGGCAAATGCCCATGCCGTCGGTCGAGCCCAGGCCGCTCTTGCCCTCGGAACTGCGTTTGGGCGCTCCACTGCTGGCGCAGGACGCGTCGTACTTGGCGGCGTCGGCGAGAATGCCGAGCTTATCGATGAGTTCCATGAGGCGCCCCCTTTACTGTTTGGATATACAGTATAGGGTCAGCACCTGAGGTTCAAGGCGGCATCGCGCCCTTGGTCCGATAGACGCCCTGAAGTCCGTCCTGGGCAATCCGGACAAACAACCACTCGACAAACACCCGTGTAGCCTCCGTCACCTCCGGCGCCACCCCGTAGTAATAACGCGGCAACGGCATGCGCAGCTCGGGTAACGGGCACATCATGCGCCCGCTCGATAGATGGGTGCCCAGTAAGGAGGCCGGACACAAGGCAATGCCCTGCCCGTCCACGGCGGCTTCAAGCACCCGATGCATATGATCAAACTGGCGGGTGACCTGAGTGGCTGACTGGCTTTGACCAAAGTGCAAGGCCCAGTTGTGCCAGTCTTCGCGACGCGCCTTGGCAGTTAACAATGTGTGTCGGCTCAGCGCCGTGAGGTCTTCAAGTGGCAGGCGTTCGATCAGTGAGGGCGCCGCGACCAGCAACAGTTCGTCTTCGAACAGAGGTCGCGCCTCAATCGCTGGCGCCCAGTCGTCACGGCCACGACGAATGACCACGTCGAAGCCGTCGCGGGCATGGTCAGGCGCCTGGGTTTGAGTGATGACCTGCGGTTTGATGTCCGGGTGCTGCGCAATGAAATCCTCCAACCGGGGCGCCAGCCACAGCATGGCAAAGGACGGCCGGACATTGATCTTTACGGTCGGCAGCGCAGCATGCTGCTTGAGCGCCGCAGCGGCGTCGGCGATCTGTGCCAGCCCGGCGCTGACCTGCTCATAAAAGCGCTGGCCGGCCGGCGTCAGCAGCGATTGCCGGATACGCCGTTCGAACAGCAGCACGCCGAGGTGCTCTTCAAGCAATTTGATGTGCCGGCTGACGGCACTGTGGCTGACATGCAGCTCTTCGGCCGCCAGGCTGAAACTCTGGTGACGAGCCGCAACGGCGAAGGCGCGAACAGCATTAAGCGGCGGTAGTGGATTGGTCATGCGTCTAATTTAGTCACATATGCGCCGCATTTAAAGCGTTTGTCACGCTCGCTTCGCCGCGCCAATCTGCCCGCACGCGGCAAGCGCCACCTGACGGAGCACGACATGAACAGCTATGGAGTCTTTCTACTTTTCGCCACCCTGACCATTTTGAGCCCTGGGCCAGGCGTACTCCTGACCTTGTCCAACGCCGCGCGCCACGGCTGGACCGGGGCCGTGCCGGGCATTCTGGGGATCGCGTCGGGGGCGTTTATCGTGGCCGCCATCAGCGCCACCAGTGTCGGCTTGATACTCAGCACTTCGGCCAACGCCTTTACCGCGTTGAAATACGCAGGCGCTACCTATTTGTTGTATCTGGGTTTCAAAAGCTGGCGCTCGGATCGTTTCAGCACACTGCTGGAAACACGCCCCTCAAGCCCGGGTTATCGCTACCTGGAAGCCGCTTCGATCCAGTTTTTGAACCCCAAGGCGGTGTTTTTCTTCCTCGCGGTGTTCCCGCAATTCATCGACACCTCGGCCCATTTCTCCGCCCAGTTTTTCAAACTGGTCGCCTCCTATGCCGTACTGGTGATCCTGGTGCATGGCAGCTACGCCTTGCTCGCCAATGCCGCCAAAGGCTGGTTGTCGAGCCCGAAGGGTTCGTGGCTGGCGGCGAAAGTCTCAGGCGTGACCTTCGCCGGTTTTGGCGTGCTCATGGCCTCAGCCAGTCGTTAAGGTGCGGGGCTGGTGCTCGCTCGGCGTCTGGTCTCGGTAGATGTGGGTTTTGCAGCCGTGAGCTGAACCGGCAGCTCAACGGCGAAACGGCTGCTGAGTTCCTTGCGCCCTGTTGCGGTCAACGCCAGCGCCCGACTGTCCAGATCCTGCGTCAGCCATTTGCGTTTGATCGCCGTTTGCAGCAACGCCGCCCCCAACGATCCACCCAGATGCGGTCGGCGCATGCTCCAGTCCAGGCATGGGCAGGCAAATCGGCGGCGCAATGTGTTCAGGTCTTTGACTTCGATCCCCAACCCTTCAAACAACACTTCGCCGCTGTCGCTCAGCTGGTAAACCTGCTCATCGGTTTCCAGCAGCCAGCCTTTTTCCAGCATCCGGTCATGCAGCAACACCGCCAAGGTGCCGGCCATGTGGTCGTAGCAGGTGCGGGCGAATTGCAGGCGATCCGGGGTGCGCGGGTTGAAGGTCGGCGCGGCGTTCTGGCCGACGACCATCAGCGCTTCCAATGCCTGGGCCACCCGTTTGTCCGCGAGGCTGTAATAGCGATGGCGGCCCTGGACGTGCAAACGCACCAATGCCGCTTCCTTGAGTTTTGCCAGATGGGCGCTGGCGGTAGACGCACTGACCTCGGCGATCGCCGCCAGCTCGGTGCTGGTGCGGGCGTGGCCGTCCATCAGCGAACAGAGGATCTTGGTCCGGGCCGGTTCCGCTATGGCCGCAGCGACTTGAGAGACGCCAATGTCATGCTGTTCTGCGTTCATACTTCGCTCCCGGACGAATCAAGGGCCTTTCGGACTGGTGATAGTAGCAACACTTTCCCCACCACGATGAAGGCTGCGACCCATGGACCCGATCATCGCTGCGACTCATGCCGATCCTTATCCCTATTACGCACAATTGCGCGCCGAGGGCGGGCTGGTTTTTCTTCAGGGACTGAAACTCTGGGTGGCCAGTAGCGCCCGCGCTGTGTCGGCGGTACTGGCGCATCCCGATTGCCATGTTCGACCGGCCCACGAACCGGTGCCCAAGGCGATGGCGGGTGGCATGGCCGGCCAGGTATTCGGGCAACTGATGCGGATGAATGAAGGCGAACGCCAGCGGTGCCCGAGGTCGGCGATTCAGCCGGGGTTGGCGTTGATTGATGTTGATGAAGTCAATGCGCTGGTCGGTGCGAGGTTGCTCAGTCCGGACGCTGATGGGCTGCACAAAGCGATGTTCCGTGGCCCGGTGTGCGTGGTGGCGGCGCTGCTGGGGTTTACACCGGCTCAGGGTCGAGTGATCAGCGAGCTGACGGCGGATTTCGTCGCGTGCCTGTCACTCCTTAGCGATCAGGCACAACTGAACGCAGCCGATGCGGCGGCGGAGCAATTGAGTGGCTATTTCATCGAGTTAATGGACGACCCGGCCCCTCAAAGCGCCCTGCTCGCCGGTATTCGCCAGCGCTTTGCGGCGACATCAACCGACCCCGAAGCGTTGATCGCCAACCTCCTTGGTCTGTTCTCCCAGACGTATGAGGCCACCGCCGGGCTGATCGGCAATGCGTTGGTAGCGCTAATACGAAACCCCTCGTTGCCGAGCGATCCGGTTCGCATCGATGAGCTGTTGGCTGAGGTCCAGCGCTTCGATCCGCCGGTGCAGAACACCCGCCGGTTCGTCGCCGCGTCTTGTGAAATCGACGGCGTGAGCCTGAGCCCCGCCGATGTGATTCTAGTGCTGCTGGCCTCGGCCAATCGTGATTCGCAGCTCAATGACTCTCCCGACGCCTTCCTGCTCGATCGCCCGCAGCGTCGCAGTTTCACTTTTGGCGCGGGGCGGCATCAATGTCCGGGGCAGGTATTGGCCATGAGCATCGCCAGCGCTACGGTGACGCAGATTATGCAGATGAAACCTGCGCTGGATCGATTGACCTGGCGCTACCGGCCTTCGTTGAATGGACGGATTCCGTTGTTCGCTGATTTGTCGGCAGGCTGATCGACCGCGTTATCGTTCTTCGCGAGCAAGCCCGCTCCCACCGGGGGATTTGCGCCGAACACAAAAAATCCAAGCTCAACACAGACCAATGTGGGAGCGAGCCTGCTCGCGAAGGCGTTCTAAATACAACGCACCTATTAATTACACCAAGTAAAAACTGAAATGACTGGCAATGCCTATGTCCCAGGTGCCTTTCTCCCTAAAGTCACGGTAATAAAAGACACCGAGGCGTCACTGATGCAAACCCAACTGGACACGGCACTGAACGCTTTTGCCCGCGCAGACCTGCTGCAAGGCCCCACGCCCATTCAGCGCGGCGAACGCCTCGAACGGCTGCTGGGCCTGGATACCCAGGGAATCGGCCTGTTTCTCAAGCGGGACGATCACATGCTGATTGGCGGTGGTGGCAACAAACTGCGCAAACTCGAATTCCATATCGGTGCGGCGCTGGCGGCCGGGGTCGACACGGTCATTACCATCGGCGGCCTGCAATCCAACCATGCACGCCTGACCGCCGCAGTCTGCGCGCGCCTGGGCCTCGCTTGCGAATTGATCCTGACCCGCTCAGTCCCCAAAACCGAAGTGGATTACGAACTCAACGGCAACGTGCTGCTCGACCAATTGTTCGGAGCAGACATCAGCGTGCTTGCCGGTGGCACCGACTCACTCGCCAGGGCCGAGACACGGGCCGCGCAACTCCGGGAATCGGGGCGCAAGGTCATGGTGCTTCCTACGGGCGGCTCAACGCCACTTGGCAGTCTCGGTTACGCGCGCTGCGCAGCGGAAATTGCGCAGCAGGAAACGGCACTCGGCCTGACCTTCAATCAAGTCGTGGTACCCAACGGCAGCGCCGGCACCCACGCCGGGCTCGCGGCTGGCTTCCAGTTGCTGCACCGAGGCACATCGATCGTCAAGTCGTACTCGGTGTTATCCGATCAAGACACGTCAGCGGCCAGAACCCTGAAATTGACTCAGGACACCTTGGCGTTGCTGGGCAGCAACGCCATCGTGCAGGCCGACGAGATCAGCATCGACGGCAGTCAATTGGGCAACGGTTACGGTCTGCCGACGCCAGCCATGCAGGACGCCGTGCACCTGATGGCCCGCGCCGAAGGCCTGTTGATCGACCCGGTGTACTCCGGCAAAGCCTTCGCCGGCCTGTTGGCCGACCTCCGGCAAGGACATTTCCACGCCGGGGACAACGTGCTCTTCGTGATGACCGGCGGCACACCGGGGCTGTATGCCTACCGGGAAACGTTTCAGGCCTAACCGTTAATACGGGTTTTCCCGTTTCAGCTCAGCGCCTGGCGACAAGCTGAGCTAAAACGAGGCGCTCCATTTGTAACAACGACCAGAGTTTCAGACCCGTCCTACATCTATCAAATGCCCTTTGATATAGCGTCCGCATCGCTTTCAGAAAATGAAACAAGGACGCTCATGGCTCGTAACACAGACATCCCTCGGGTTCAAAACCCACCGTCAGGCGACGGGCATCACATCACCAGCCGCTACATGAACGCCACAGAACTGGCAGAGCGCGATGCCAGGCAAAAGAATTATGACGACATGTTGGCCCGGCAACAGGCATATGAAGACCGTTTCATAAAGCGACCTCAACAACAGGACCCTCCGCCCCCCAAAGGTTGCGTATTCGCCAAAAGTTGCAACCTTCCCGACGGCGTAATCAATCACGTCAACCCGACCGGGTTTGTCGCTGTCGAGAAACTGGCCGATTACGGAAAATTCTCTCTGCTAGGCGGCCGAGAAAGGGACTCCGCGGGAAACATCCCTCTCAAGAAAATCAGTGGTAGTGCGTTACCGGCTGCAATAGGAACGCTTGTCTTAGGCGGGGTTGGTGCTGTTGGCACCGGGACAAGTTCTGTTGGTGGTGCCGGCGTCGTAGCGGGAGGTGTCGCTGCTGGCACATTAGTGGGAATGCTTGCGCTGCTCTGGCCCTCGAGTCTGGAAGACAGTTCTCTGTACACAGAAGAACAGCTCAAATCACTCAAGGAAGGCCGCACACGTGTCCGACTGCATGTCGAACAACAGGCCGATGGCACCTTGAAAGGATACGGATACAACACCCAGAAGCGCAGCGATTGGGAAATGGTTCCTGTAGTGCAGTTCGTTGTTCAAGGTACTCAGCAAGTGGCTGATTTCGGCAATGGGATAACGCTGATATGGACCCCAGCCGTTGACCCATCTAACACTTTGGGAATCCCGGCGCTGGAAGCTGCCCCACAAGTCCCGCCCATCTGGATTTATCCGCCTACCGAGCAGGCAGATAACATCATCGTCGATCCGATTTACCCGCCTGAATACAAGGACTTCATCCTTGTTTTCCCGGCTGATTCTGGTGTGCAGCCGCTGTATGTTGTGGTTTCAAGAACTGCTGGCGGCAGTGATATAAAGTACCACCGACCACCGTTGGCATTACCTGCATTTCCTGAAGCCCTTCCTGTTAAATCAAAAAGCAGTGTTCAGGGCGGAGGGAGTAAGCGCAGCCGGTGGAAAGACCGGAAGGGGCGGATATATGAATGGGACAGCAAGACGGGCGCAATAGAGATCTACGACAAACTAGGTAAGCATATTGGCGAGTTCAACCACGAAACAGGTGAACAGATTGACCCCGCAAAACCCGGTAGAACCACCCCAAAATGAATTAAGAGGCTATTTATGTTTTTATGGATTAGCGGTTTTTTAAAAGGTGATATCGAGGATGACTCCTTAAAATACGAACTTACAGTTCGACCTCAGTTTGAAGCCTTGGTAATGGATTGTCTTGGCTGGAAAAGTCTTGATGAAAGTTCGGATGGGGAATGGCTGCTAACCGGCGAGCAAGTCCAAAAAGTCTCCATAGCTCTCAATGAGCGGTTACCGACTGAACTGGACCTCTTCATAGGGGTGCGCGAGTAGGCGAGTGCGATGTCAGGAGCTCTACGCAACCAGCGACCTGTACTTGCCGCCCGTTTGCATGCCCATAAGACAAGGGCAATGTTCCAGGAGTTAAAAAGTGAGCTTTCTCTACCAAGATCCATCAATGAGCCACGATGAAGCGACGAAGCTTCTGGCCAGCGGCGTGGATACGAACATTATTGCGGCATTGGTTTCTATCGGTCTGAATGAGGAAGATAGAGCCTGGGCTCAGAACACGTGCCTTAAGTACCTCGCAAGTGAGACAGAATCGGTTGCAGCATCCGCCGTCACCGCGCTGGGTCACATAGCTCGCAGGCATAGTCGACTGGATAGAGACAAGGTCCTTCCTGCACTGGCAACTGTGAAGAACAAATTCCCTTCGCTGGAAGGAATTATTGCGGACACGCTTGACGATATTGACGCATTCGCCTGATCTATCGAGCGTTCAAATAGGGGGATTTGAGGTGAGGGAGCTTGCCCCTCACCACAACGACTCAATCATCCCGTGTCAGCACTTCCAGCAATTCAATCTCGAAAATCAGATTCGAATGGGGGGTAATCGCCCCCATCGAACGCTCGCCATACGCTAAATGCGCGGGCACCAGCAGTTTGCGCTTGCCGCCGACCTGCATGCCGATGATTCCCTGATCCCAGCCCTTAATCACGCGACCGGTGCCGATCACGCACTGAAAAGGTTTCCCTCGGCTGTAGGAAGAATCGAATTCGGTGCCGTCTTCCAGCCAGCCGCGGTATTGAGTGGTGATCAGTGCGCCTTTGACCGCGGCTTTGCCGTCGCCTGGTTCGAGGTCGATGATTTGCAATTCGTCGTTCATACTGCTTACTCGTTCACTGTCGCCCCGGACTGAGGGCGCGGACGGTGGTTTTCGCAGAATCCGCCGCGGATGGCAATCCATGGAACCGAAACGCCGCCCGCCTGCTCACATGAATATCGATTTCGTACTCAGGAAAGGATGCTCTGATGACCGACTCACGATCATTGCGCAGTTTCATTCCGCCTTACATCCTCAACCGCATTATTGCCCACGGCTCCGAGCGGCAGCGTTCCAGTGCGCTGAACACGCTGACCCACGTGCGCACCCTTCGTCACTCGCCGACTCCACCGGTACGTTCTGCGGCGGCAACGATCCTGCCTCCCTCCACTCAACCCGGTCTGGTACAGCGCAGTATCTATGATGCGCAGGGCAAAATGCTCCTGCCGGGGATGCCGGCGCGCCTCGAAGGCCAGCCGGCGACGGGCGACCCGGCGGTCGACGAGGCTTACGACGCGTTGGGCGCCAGTCACGATTTTTTCTGGAAGGTGCTGGGCCGTGACTCCATCGACAACAAAGGTTTTGCCCTGATTGGCAGCGTGCATTACGGCCAGGACTACGAAAATGCGTTCTGGAACGGTGCACAGATGGTGTTCGGTGACGGCGATGGCGAAATTTTCGAGCGCTTCACCCGCTCCCTGGATGTGATCGGGCACGAGTTGACCCACGGCGTGATCGAAAGCGAAGCCGGCCTGGTCTACGCCGACCAGTCCGGGGCCTTGAATGAATCGATATCGGACGTCTTCGGCGTCCTGATCAAGCAACATGTGCTGGGCCAGACGGCCAACGAGGCGGACTGGCTGATCGGCGCCGACCTGCTGACGCCGCGGATCAAAGGCATCGGACTACGCTCGATGGCTCATCCCGGCACGGCGTATGACGACCCGCTGCTGGGCAAGGATCCACAACCGGACCACATGCGCAAGTTCGTCATTACTCAGGAAGACAACGGCGGTGTGCACATTAATTCCGGCATCCCCAATCGCGCATTCTATCTGGCGGCCAAGACCCTGGGCGGGTTTGCCTGGGAGAAAGCCGGGCGCATCTGGTACGACACGCTGTGCGACAAGCGCCTGCACAGCGAGGCGTCATTCGCTGCCTTCGCCGATCTGACCCTCGCGCATGCCCGGCAACTTTTTGGCCCCGATGAAGCCAAGGCAGTGCGCCATGCCTGGTCTGAAGTGGGTGTCGATGTCTCTCAGGAGAAACCATGAAAACCTTGCCAACACTGGGTGATGATGCCGTGGTGAGTCTTTCCCGCCAGGGCGGTGTGGCGGCGATCCACGCGTTGACCCGCCCTCGTCGAATCGAATTCGCGCAATGCGACCTCGATCAGCGCACGCGCATCTGTTCATTGCTGGAAGGTTGCCTGCCGCTCGCAGACTCCGCCTCGGGCCGAGGTGATCAGCGCTTCTTTGAAATCGAAGTGGATTTTCGCAGCGGCGAGCAGGACGATCGCATGGTGATGAAAGTGCCTGAGGATCGGGCACCGGGTGAATTGGTGCGGCTGTGGGACAAAGGCGAGGTGTTATGAGCCTGCTGTTGTCGGGCCACGTGAACTAACATTAGCGCATCTTTTCCGTACGGCTGATGCGCCATGATGGCAATCCCTGAATGAATCTGGCCTGGACCAGCGCCGCCATCGGCACGGTGATGTTTGCCCTGATCGTCGCGTTGATCTGTCGCGAGCGCTCGTTGCGCAAGCAGTTGGCCGAATCTCGCGTGCTGATCGCCAGCCTGACCGATGGGCAGACTATTCATCAGGACGGCGACGTCGAACGCTTCAAACGCAGCCAGTACTTCGCTCGCATCGGCACTTGGGACTGGGATGTCGACACCGACAAGCTTTACTGGTCGGACGCGATTTACGGCATGTTCGGCTTCAAGATCGGTGAGGTCACGCCCTCCTACGCGTTGTTTTGCGCTTGCGTGCACCCGGACGATAGGACCAAGGTCCGGGCCGGCGAGCTGCGTTGCCTGGAAACCGGCGAAAACCATGACGAGGAATACCGCGTCATCTGGCCCGACGGCACCCTCCGCTGGCTTCGGGAAACCGGCAATGTGGTCAAGAACGACCACGATGCAACCATCAAGATGATGGGCGTGGTGCGCGATATCACTGAAGAAAAAGCCTCCGCCAGCTACCTGCAACACCTGGCCCACTTCGACCCGCTGACCGGCTTGCCCAATCGTCTGGTGCTCGAAGAGCGTCTGTCCGAGGCCTTGGAGCAGGCGCGCATCAGCGCGACGAGGGTGGCCTTGGTGTTCGTCGACCTGAACGGTTTCAAGGCGATCAACGATGTTTACGGGCATGCCGCCGGCGACCGGGTGCTGATCACCACCGCCACCCGACTGAAGAGAATCCTGCGCTCAACCGACACCGTGGCGCGGATCGGTGGCGATGAATTTGTGGTCATTCTGCAGGGCCTGGCTCAAGGCATCAGCCTGCACGACGAGGCGCGCAACATCTGCCAGAAAATCTTCGTCGAACTCTCGCCGCCCATCAGCATCGGCAACGACCAGCGCCACATCGGCAGCAGCCTGGGTGTCGCGGTATTCCCCGACCACGCGCCGAGCATGGACCGGCTGATTCACATTGCCGACCTGGCGATGTATGAGGCCAAGCGCAGCGGGAATAATCAGTATCGGTTGGGCACGGAAAGCCCGGTGCGCGCTCACAGCGAGTAGCCCCTAGACGGCTTATCGCTCAATCGGCGTGATATCCATGATGGTGCCGTTGGTAATCATCACCATCATGTACTTGTCGTTGATCTGCACCCATTGCGCCTGATCCTTGGGCGCTTTCAGGCCTTTCGCCTTCCAGTTGGTCAGGGCTTTTTCGCTGCGCTGGTAAACGTCCGGGGCGCGGTCGCCGACTTCCAGCTTGCGGGCGTTGTTGACGCCGGGCTGGACGGTTTTTTGCGGTGGGTCATCCGCCTGAACGATCGGGCTGATACCGGCTATGCCTGCGACAAGGGCGAGGCTGGCGATAAGGGTTTTGTTGTTCATTGGTGAACCTCCAGTGATGTCGTTGTACCCAAACTCCGACTGCACTCGCGATCAATCATTCATTACTTTGCGATGATTCTGTGCCGGACTGTACCGGGGACCGACCCAATTGATCCGCTTCATGCATCAATGCATGCCAACAATGCACTTATCATATCGGTCGCCCTGCTCCACCATTCGCCCCAATAAGAACCGTGCACCGCGTTCAGGCGGCGCACGTCATAAAAGCGGTGGAGTACAGGTCAATGACAACATCAATCCATTCCGGGCGCTCCCGCGCCAGTGCGATTTTCCGGGTTACCTCGGGCAACTTTCTCGAACAGTTCGACTTCTTCCTTTTTGGCTTTTACGCCACACAGATCGCTGCCGTGTTCTTCCCGGCGAGCAGCGAATTCGCCTCCCTGATGATGACCTTTGCGGTGTTCGGTGCAGGCTTCCTGATGCGACCTTTGGGCGCGGTGGTGCTGGGTGCGTACATCGACGATGTGGGTCGACGCAAAGGGCTGATCGTCACCCTGTCGATCATGGCCAGCGGCACGATTCTGATTGTGCTGGTGCCCGGTTACGACACCATCGGACTGTTTGCCCCGGCCATCGTGTTGATCGGCCGATTGCTGCAGGGCTTCTCGGCCGGCGCGGAAATGGGCGGTGTCTCGGTGTATCTCTCGGAAATCTCTACTCCGGGGAATAAAGGGTTTTTCACCAGTTGGCAGTCGGCCAGTCAGCAGGTGGCGATCATCGTCGCGGCAGCGCTCGGCTATGGCCTGAACCAATGGATGGCGCCAGCGATGATTGCCGACTGGGGCTGGCGGATACCTTTTTTCGTTGGCTGCATGATCGTGCCGTTCATTTTCTTCCTGCGCCGTAACCTGGAGGAAACCGAGGAGTTCGCTGCCCGCAAACACCGCCCGAGCATGGGCGACGTGTTCCGCACCCTGGCGCAGAACTGGGTGATTGTGTTCGCTGGCATGATGATGGTCGCCCTGACCACTACCGCGTTTTACCTGATCACCGTGTACGCGCCGACCTTCGGCAAAACCGTGCTGCACTTGAGCACCGCCGATGCCCTGTTGGTGACCTTGCTGGTGGGCGTTTCGAACTTTTTCTGGCTGCCGATTGGCGGCGCATTGTCGGACCGCATCGGCCGTCGACCGGTGTTGATCGCCATGGCCCTGCTGACCCTCGCCACCGCATACCCGGCGCTGACGTACCTGGTGCACGCGCCGAGTTTCATCAACATGCTGCTGGTGTTGCTGTGGTTGTCATTTATTTATGGCTTGTACAACGGCGCGATGATTGCCGCGCTGACGGAGATCATGCCGGTCGAAGTGCGAGTCGCCGGGTTCTCGTTGGCGTACAGCCTGGCGACGGCGGTGTTTGGCGGTTTCACCCCGGCGATGTCGACCTTTCTGATCCAGTACACCGGCGACAAGGCTGCGCCCGGTTACTGGATGAGTTTTGCGGCGCTTTGTGCGTTGTGCGCGACGCTGCACCTCTATCGTCGTTCGACCGGTCGCCTGCAACCGGCGATGTCTTGAACCAGCCCTTTTCGAGAAACCCTCCATGAAAAAGCTTTTCAATTTTGCCACCCTGGTCCTCGTGGCCAGCCTCGGTCTGAGCAGCATCGCCCAGGCCGAAGAGATCCGCGTGATGACTTCCGGCGGCTTCACCGCGGCCTACAAAATCCTCGGCCCAAAATTCGCCGCGTCCACCGGCAACACGCTGGATACGGCACTCGGTCCGTCCATGGGTAAGGCCCCGGAAGCGATCCCCAATCGGCTGGCCCGCGGTGAAAAGGCCGACGTGGTGATCATGGTCGGCTACGCCCTCGATGATCTGATCAAGCAAGGCAAAGTCGATCCCGCGTCGCGCGTCGAACTGGCCGATTCGCGAATAGGCCTGGTGGTGCGCGAAGGCGCGCCGAAGCCGGACATCAGCTCCGTCGACAGCCTGAAAAAGACCTTGCTCGACGCGAAGTCTGTCGCCTATTCCGACAGCGCCAGCGGCGTATACATCGAAAATCAGCTGTTCAAGCGACTGGGCATCGAAGAACAACTCAAACCCAAGTCAACGATGGTGCCGAAAATCCCGGTGGGTTCGGTGGTCGCCACCGGCGACTATCAACTGGGCTTCCAGCAGGTCAGCGAGTTGCTGCCGGTCCCTGGCGTGAGTTTTGTCGCGAAGATCCCGGAGTCGGTGCAATCGGTGACCCGCTTCGCCGCCGGTATTCCGGTGGGTGCGCAGCATCCGGCCGAAGCCAGGGCGCTACTGGACTACCTCGCCTCCGCCGCGGCTCAGCCCGATGTGCAAGCCACCGGCCTGGACTCGGTCAATCGCTGACCTGGACTTTCATTTCCACTACCAGGCGTTCCAGCTCCAACGCCGCCGGGGTCAAGGTTCGACCCCGGCGCTTGATCAAGCCGACGCTGCGCATCACCTGCGGATCGGTCAGTGGCACCCGCGTCAGAATCGGGTGATCCGCCGCCGGCATTGCCATCAATGGCACCGCCGCCACACCCAACCCGGCCTCCACCAGACCAATCATTGTCGTCACATGCCGGGTTTCACAGATGCTCGGCCGCTGCGGCACGATGCCCGTGAGCGCCTGATCGAGTAAAAAGCGATTGCCGGACGTCTTGTCCAGCGAGATGTAATCCTGCTGATAAAACTCGTCCCACGTCACGCTGCCGCGCCCGGCCAACGGGTGATCGCGCCGGCAGGCCACCACATAACCTTCCTGCACCAGCGGCTCGAAATCCACTTCGGCCTCCAGGGTGCCCATGAAACTCAGGCCGAAATCCGCTTCACCGTTGACCACCGCACTCAGCACTTCATGGGCGCTGGAGTCGAGCACCTTGACCTTGATTCGCGGAAACTGGCGATGGTAGTGCGCAATCACTCGGGGCATGAAGTAGTACGCCGCCGAGGGCACGCAAGCGACCGTGACGTGGCCGAGCCGGGTCGAGGCGACTTCGCTGATGCCGAGCAATGCCACGTCCAGATCATCCAGCAGCCGCTCGACGCTGGGCATGAAACCGCGTCCTGCCTGGGTCAGGCTGACTTTGCGCGTGGTGCGTTCGAACAATCTGACGCCAAGGGCGTCTTCGAGTTTCTCGATGCGCCGGCTCAGCGCTGGCTGCGAGATGCGCACAGCGTCGGCAGCCTTGCGAAAACTACCCTGCTCGACCACGGCGCGGAAGGCTTGCAGGTCGTTGAGGTCGAAGTTGATGGCCATGGTGGGGGGCTCAAGGGACAGACAGATTGATCAGCTTATCGTATGAATGTAACTAATTGATGCGAAATGTAACGATATCTTTATTGCCTGCAAAGCCGCCTTCGCGAGCAAGCCCGCTCCCACATTCGATCTCTGTCGTACACAAATTCTGTGTTCACCGAAGATCAAATGTGGGAGCGGGCTTGCTCGCGAAAGCGGTGTATCAGTCAACACCGTTGTATGTTCATGGCTGACGCATCCCGCATCACCCTTTATCCTTGTCGCCCCGCCGTACCGAGTTCTGGAGTTTGTCATGCCCCATGAAGGCAACCTGTTGCAAGCCGCTGTCGTGTTTCTGTTCGCGGCGGTGCTCACCGTGCCCTTGGCCAAGCGCCTGCAATTGGGGGCGGTGCTGGGTTATCTGTTTGCCGGGGTGATCATCGGCCCGTCGGTGCTTGGCTTGATCGGCAATCCGCAAAGTGTCAGCCACATTTCCGAGTTGGGCGTGGTGTTGCTGCTGTTCATCATCGGCCTGGAATTGTCTCCGCGGCGCTTGTGGGTGATGCGCAGATCAGTATTCGGCGTCGGCCTGGCGCAGGTGCTGCTGACGGGTTCGATGATTGGCGTGGTGGCGTTGTTTGTCTTCGGGCAGTCACTGAATAGCGCGATTGTCCTGGGCCTGGGCCTGGCCCTGTCGTCCACCGCGTTTGGCCTGCAGAGCCTGGCCGAACGCAAGGAACTGACCAGCCCCCACGGGCGCTTGGCCTTCGCGATTCTGTTGTTCCAGGACATCGCCGCAATCCCGCTGATCGCCATGGTGCCGCTGCTGGCCGGCGGCGATCACACCACCACTGCCGCCGAAGATTTGAACCACGGATTGAGAGTGCTCGGCAGCATCGCCGTGGTGGTGATTGGCGGGCGCTATTTGCTGCGCCCGGTGTTCCGTGTGGTGGCAAAAACCGGTTTGCCGGAAGTCTCCACCGCCACCGCGTTGCTGGTGGTGATCGGCACTGCATGGTTGATGGATCTGGTCGGCGTCTCCATGGCGCTTGGGGCATTCCTGGCCGGTTTGCTGCTGGCGGACTCCGAATACCGGCATGAACTGGAAGCGCAGATCGAACCGTTCAAGGGTTTGCTGCTGGGGCTGTTTTTCATCAGCGTCGGCATGGGCGCGAACCTGAGTTTGCTGCTGAGCGCGCCGATTGTGGTGCTGGGGCTGACCCTGCTGCTGATCGCGATCAAGCTGCCGCTGTTGTTTGTGGTGGGCCGACTGGCGGGTGGCTTGAGCAAAGTCAGTGCGATTCGCCTCGGCATCGTGTTGGCCGCCGGCGGTGAGTTTGCCTTCGTGGTGTTCAAGATCGGCCGCGACCAAGGCTTGTTCGAGCCGCGCCTGTATGACTTGCTGGTACTGACGATCACGCTGTCGATGGCCGTGACCCCGTTGTTGCTGCTGATCTGCGCACGACTGGTCAGCCCCAAGGTTCAGCCGGTGGTGGTGCCGGAGAAATTCCGCGAAATCGATACCGACGCGCCGCGTGTGGTGATCGCCGGCATGGGCCGGATGGGGCAGATCGTGGCGCGGATTCTGCGTGCGCAAAACATCAAGTTCGTCGCCCTCGACACCTCGGTCGAAACCATCGAACTGTCCCGCAGCTTCGGCGGCGTGCCGGTGTTCTACGGCGACCCGATGCGCCCGGAAATCCTCAGTGCGGCCAAGGTCGAGCAAGCGGAGTATTTCGTGATCGCCACCGACGATCCGGACACCAACATCAAGACCGCCGAGCTGGTACACAAGCTGTACCCGCACATGAAAATCATCGCCCGGGCGCGTAACCGCCAGCACGTTCACCGTTTGGTCGACATCGGTGCCGAGGCGATTCGGGAAACTTACTATTCCAGCCTGGAAATGAGCCGGCGGACGTTGGTCGGATTGGGGCTGACCCAGGCCCAGGCGGATGCGCGGATCAAGCGCTTCAAGCATCACGATGAACAGGTGCTGGAAGCCCAGCATGCTATTTATGACGATGCGGCGAAGGTATTGCAGACGGCCCAGGAAGCCCGGGCGGAACTGGCGCGGTTGTTTGAGGCGGATCAATTGGAAGAGGAAGCGGGTAAAAATTGAGGTGCATTTGAGGGCCTCTTCGCGGGCAAGCCCGCTCCCACAGTGGTTTTGGGTGAACCCGATTCTGTGAACATCCATTAACCCTGTGGGAGCGGGCTTGCCCGCGATGAACGATGACGCGGTGCACTGGATAAATGACAACTTCAAAGGAACCCACAATGGCTGCCGACCAACCCTCCCCCGCCCTCAAGGAAATCTTCAACGCCGAGCGCCTCAAGCACATCGCCACCGAGATGACCGCGGTCTACCCCGAGTTCAACGCCAAGGCCTTCCTGAAACTGGCCAACGCCGGGCTCGCCGACTTGTCGATCATGCAGCGCATGGCCCGGGTCAGCGAATGCCTGCACGCCGTATTGCCGCTGGGTTATGAAGAAACGCTCGACGTCCTGCGCGCCCTCGCGCCGCGCCTGAACAGCGGCTTCGTCAGCATCTCGTTGCCGCATTACGTCGCGACCTACGGCGCCCATGCCTTCGAACCGTCCATGGACGCGCTGAAATACTTCACCACCTTCGGCTCAGCGGAATTTGCGATTCGTTATTTCCTGCGCAGCGACCTCGAGCGCTCACTGGCGGTCATGCACGACTGGTCCCTGGACGAAAACGAACACGTACGACGCCTGGCCAGCGAAGGCAGTCGACCGCGCCTGCCCTGGTCGTTTCGCCTGTCGCAGATCCAGGCCGATCCAACACTGGCGGCCGCGATCCTCGACAACCTCAAGGCCGACGACAGCCTGTATGTGCGCAAGTCCGTGGCCAACCACCTCAACGACATCACCAAGGATCATCCCGAATGGGTGCTGAACGTGATCGAAGGTTGGTCACTGGAGAACAAGCACACCGCGTGGATCGCCAAACATGCCCTGCGCAGCCTGATCAAACAGGGCAACCCGAGGGCACTGGCGATCATTGGTGCGGGCGGCAAGCCTGAGGTCGAGATCTCTGATGTGAAGGTCGAACCGGCGGTGATCGGCCTGGGCGAGAAAATCACCCTGTCGTTCACCGTGAAATCAACGGTGCCGGACAGTCAGCGACTGGTGATCGACTACGCCATCGATTACGTCAAAGCCAACGGCAGCACCTCGGCGAAGGTGTTCAAGCTCAAGGCGTTGACGCTTGCGGGCAACGCTGCCGAGTTCATCGCCCGTGGCCAGCACATCAAGGCACTCACCACCCGCAAGCACTACGCCGGCCAACATGCGGTGCACATTCTGGTGAACGGTGAACGCCTGGCCAGTACGGGGTTTGAGATTATCGCTGACGCTGATTGACCGCATTATCGGAGCGACCCGGCAGCATGCGCGTCAGGGTGTTGTCGCGGACCCAATAGTGATGGAGCAATCCTGCCGCCGCGTGCAGACCGATCAGCCAGTAACCGGTGCTGCCGAGCAACTCATGCCAATACTTGAACTGTTTGGCCAGGTCTGGATCCACCGCCACCGGCGACGGCAAGAAGAAGCCGAAGTAAGGCATCGGCTTGCCACCGGCCGACAGCATCAACCACGCCAGTACCGGGGTGACAATCATCAGCCCATACAAGGCCAGGTGCATCAGGTGCGAAGCGCCGGTCTGCCAAGTGGGGAGCGCCGGGGTGATGGGCGGACGCGGGGTGAGCCGCCCGAGCAAACGAACCCAGACCAGGGCAAAAATGCTCAGACCGAATAGCCCGTGCAGTCCGAGAAACAGGCCCCTCAAATGACCGTCGCGCGGCATCAACCCCTTGAGTTCGATGCAAGCGTATACGCCGACAAATAGCGCCAGCATCAGCCAGTGCAGAGTGATCGACAGTTTTCCATACCGTTGTGTTGTTGTATCGCAGGTCATCGTGAGCCTCGTGAACGTCATAAACGGCTGCCGATTCATTCGCACAGCCCGGATCCGGCGTCTCGCCGAACCACCTGACGCCACCCTGCCCGACCAGTCTTAAGGCAACCTGAAGACTCCTCCGACCGTAGCAACAGCTGCTACGGATCGCGTTATGACTAAACCCGGCCGATCTTTTGCGCACCTTCAGACTCCGTTAAGAAATGCTGCCGATACTCCTCCCAAACTTACCCGGGAGGTGTATTCCAATGCACGACTTTGACTGGAACATCCCTCTGCCCCTGCACTTCGGCCACGTCGAAACGCCGCAGTTGAGCCTGGCCAGAGCCTTGCCCGACGAGCCTCTGCGCCCAGTCTACGAAGCCTTTATCCAGCAACGTTTCCGTAAGGCCCACGGCGCCGATATCCGCCATTTCATGCCGGAGCTGTTCGGCATGAACAACGCATCGGGCGAACTCTGTGCGGTGGCTGGTGTACGCCTGGCGAACAGCGGACAGCTGTTTCTCGAGCGGTATCTGGACGAACCGATCGACCCCTTGATCAGCGCCGCTGCCGACCGCCCCGTGGACCGGACCGGTATCGTCGAGGTGGGCAATCTGGCTGCCAGTGACACCGGCAGTGCGCGAATGAGCATCATCGCCATCACCTACCTGTTGGCCATGGGTGGCCTGGAGTGGGTAGCGTTTACCGGCAATGTCGGCCTGGTGAACAGCTTTCATCGACTGGGCTTGAAGCCCGTCACCCTATGCGCTGCCGACCCCGAGCGACTGGGCGACGACCGCCACAGTTGGGGCAGCTATTACGAGAGCAAGCCCTGGGTCCATGTCGGAAACATCCGCGCCGGCTACATCCATTTGCGCAACAGCGGGATGTTCAATCGCCTCGGGTTGCCATCGTCCCTCGAGGAATCCAGTCATGTCGCCTGAAACGGAGCGTTTCAAACAGACCCTGCGCGCCCATGCCGAACGCAGGACCAACGCCATCGCCTTGTGGGGCGATCAGCAGAAACTGGACTACGCCACGCTGTACGCCGAAGTCATCTATCGCCAGCAGCGACTGCGCGCTGAAAACGTCAAGGTGGTTGCATTGGCGCTGGACAATGGCGTCGAGGCGATGCTCTGGGACCTGGCCGTGCTGTTCGAAGGCCTGACCTGCCTGACGTTGCCGCCCTTCTTCAGCCCGGCTCAACGCCGCCATTGCCTGGAACAGAGCCACGCCGCCTTGGTCATTGCCGAACCGGAACTGAATGCCGAACTGGAAACGGCCGGCTACGAAAAAACAGGTGAGTTCTGGCGCCGCACTTTTAGCGGTCCGAGCCGGATGCCCGAAGGCACCGCCAAACTGACCTTCACCTCCGGCACCACGGGGACGCCAAAAGGCGTGTGTCTGAGTGCAAAAAGCATTTTATCCGTCGCCCGGGAGCTGAATCAGGCGAGCAAACCCACCGACCCGCAACATCATCTGGCGCTTTTGCCACTGGCGATTCTGCTGGAAAACCTCGGCTGCTACGCCGCGTTGTATGCCGGCGCGACGTTGAGCCTGCCGAGTCAGAAAACGCTGGGCATTCGAGGCGCCAGTGGTGTTGATGTGCCGCGACTGCTCGGTTGCCTGGCCACACGTGCGCCGGAAAGCCTGATCCTGGTGCCGCAATTGTTGCTCCTGCTGGTCAGCGCCGCCGAGCAAAAAGCATTCAGCCCCTACGCGTTACGTTTTGCCGCCGTCGGTGGCGCTCGGGTTTCCGAAGAATTGCTGCAGCGTGCGCAACGTATCGGCCTGCCGGTCTACGAAGGTTACGGGTTGTCGGAGTGCGCGTCGGTGGTGTGCCTCAATCGGCCAGAAGCGCGCCGCCCTGGCAGCGTCGGTCGGCCGCTGCCCCATGTGGAGATTCGCCTGGCCGAGGATGGCGAAGTGCTGATCAAGGGTTCGACCCTGCTGGGTTATCTGGGCGAAGCGCCGCATGCCGGTGAGTGGTGGCCGAGCGGCGATCTTGGCGAGTTCGACCCCGAGGGTTTCCTCTACCTCAAGGGGCGCAAGAAGCATCAGTTCGTCACCAGTTTCGGTCGCAACGTGAACCCGGAATGGGTCGAGGCCGAATTGACCCAGCGTCGTCATATCGCCCAGGCCTTCGTCTACGGCGAAGCCATGCCGCGCAATCATGCGCTGCTCTGGCCCCATCGCCCGGAGTGCACCGACGAAGACCTGGCCGCCGCCGTGGCCCAGGCCAACGAGACGTTGCCCGATTACGCGCAGGTCCATCACTGGACCCGTCTGGTTCAACCGTTCACCCATGCCAATGGCCTGCTCACCGCCAACGGCCGACCGCGCCGCGAGGCCATCATCGAGCGCTATCACGCGCAACTGACTGAATCCGAACTTTCGGAGGAATCCGCACCATGAGTTTTTTCGACACCCTGCAAGAAGCCACCCACCAGGAACGCCACGCGCTGTTTAATCTGCCGATCATTCGCGACGCGCTCGAGGGCAAGGTCAGCCTGGACAGTTACCGGGCCTTCCTGGCGCAAGCCTATTACCACGTGCGCCACACCGTACCTTTGATGATGGCCTGTGGCGCGCGCCTGCCACAACGCCTCGAATGGCTGCGCGAAGCAGTGTGCGAGTACATCGAGGACGAATACGGGCACGAACAATGGGTGCTCAATGACATCGAGGCCTGCGGCGGAGACAAGGACGCGGTGCGCGACGGTCGTCCGGCCTTGCCAATCGAACTGATGGTCAGTTTCCTCTACGACCTGATCGCCCGGGACAACCCGGTCGGCCTGTTCGGCATGGTCAACGTGCTGGAAGGCACCAGCATTGCCCTGGCCACCCACGCTGCCGGCAGCATTCGCGAACGCCTGGACTTGCCAGAAAGTGCCTTCAGCTACCTCAACTCCCATGGTGCCCTGGATATCGAGCACATGCAGACCTACCGCCGGTTGATGAACACCCTCGACGATCCGGCCGACCAGGCCGCTGTGATTCACGCCTCCAAGGTGGTCTACACGCTCTACACCGACATGTTCCGCGGCTTGCCGCGCAATGGGGAGAATCTGCATGCGCCTGTCTGAGGCTCGCGTGGTATTGACCGGCGCCAGCGGCGGTATCGGTCTGGCGATCACGACCGCCTTGTGTGCCAGTGGTGCAAAGGTGCTGGCAGTGGCCCGGCACCGTGAAGCGTTGGAGCCTTTGCTCGAACGCTATCCGCAACAGCTGTGCTGGGTGGGCGCCGACCTGACCTTTCTCGCCGACCGGCGCAAAGTGCTGGCCGCCGCCGAAGCCATCGGCGGTATCAACCTGCTGATCAACGCCGCCGGGGTCAATCACTTCGCCATGCTCGAACAGCTGGATGACAGCGACATCAACGCGATGCTGGCGGTGAACATCAGCGCGCCGATCTGCCTGACCAAAACCTTGCTGCCGCTGCTCAAGCAAGCCAAAAGCGCGATGGTGGTGAACGTCGGTTCGACCTACGGCTCCATCGGCTACCCCGGTTATGCCAGTTATTGCGCCAGCAAATTTGCCTTGCGCGGGTTTTCCGAAGCCCTGCGCCGGGAACTGGCCGACACCCAAATCGGCGTTTTATATGTCGCACCCCGTGCCACCCGCACGAGCATGAACAGCCCGGCGGCGCAGGCGTTGAATGATGCACTCAAAGCCAATGTCGACGACCCGCAAACAGTCGCCTCGGCGGTGATGCACGCCATCGCCGGCGACCGCCGCGACTTGTACCTGGGCTGGCCGGAGCGCTTTTTCGTGCGCCTGAACAGCCTGCTGCCCAATCTGGTGGATCGAGGTTTGCGCAAGCAATTGCCATTGATCCGTCGCCTGAGTCAGAAGCCCGACAACGAGAACCTCGAACCATGAAAAAATTCGCCGCTTGCCTGTTGCTGGGTGCCTTGAGCCAAAGCGTCTGGGCCTTGGACAATGCTGACCAGCAACGCCTCAATGGCCTCCAGCAAAGCTGGGCGCACATTCAGTACGAACTGCCCGCCGATCAACGCACCGCTGCGTTCGAAAAACTCGCCAACCAAGCCGCGGTGTTCACTCGGGAACGCCAATCGGTGGCCGAAGCCTGGATCTGGTCCGGGATCGTCACCAGCAGTTGGGCCGGCGCCCAAGGTGGGCTCGGAGCACTGAGCAAGGTCAAGGACGCGAAGGTCGATCTGGAGAAAGCCCTGGCCCTGGACCCGAAAGCCCTGCAAGGCTCGGCCTATACCAGCCTCGGGGCGCTGTATGACCGCGTGCCAGGCTGGCCTATCGGCTTCGGCGACTCGGACAAGGCCGAGCAACTGCTCAAGCAGGCCTTGCAACTCAACCCGAACGGCATCGATAGTCTGTACTTCTGGGGCGATCACCTCTACCGTCAAAAACGTTACAGCGAAGCCCAGGGCGCGCTGCAAAAAGCCCTGCAGGCCGACCCGAGGCCAGGACGCGAAGTTGCCGACGCCGGGCGGCGCAAGGAAATCGAAGCGTTGCTGGTGGACGTGAACAAGAAACTCGACTGACAGGAGTCCGTGTGCGCTTATTACTGATTGAGGATGACGTGGCTCTGGGCGAAGGCATTCATCAGGCACTGAGCCGCGAAGGGTATACCGTCGACTGGTTGCAGGACGGCAGCAGCGCCTTGCATTCGCTGCTCAGCGAAACCTTTGACCTGGCGGTGCTCGACCTCGGCCTGCCACGCATGGACGGTCTTGAAGTGCTGCGTCGCCTGCGTGACAGCGGCTCCAACCTGCCCGTGTTGATCCTCACCGCCCGGGATGCCACCGAAGACCGTATCGCCGGGCTGGACGCGGGGGCCGACGATTACCTGATCAAGCCCTTCGATCTAGCCGAACTCAAGGCACGCCTGCGGGCCTTGTTACGGCGCAGCGCCGGTCGCGCCCAAGCGCTGATCGAACATGCCGGCATCAGCCTGAACCCCGGCACCCAGCAAGTCAGTTATCAGGGCAAGCCGGTCGCGCTGACTCCCAAGGAATATCAGCTGCTCCATGAGTTGCTCTCGCCACCGGGCCGGGTCATGACTCGCGATCACCTGATGCAGTTGCTCTACGGCTGGAACGAGGAGGCCGAAAGCAACACCCTGGAAGTACACATTCATCACTTGCGCAAGAAATTTACCACCGACCTGATCCGCACCATTCGCGGTGTCGGTTACCTGGTGGAGGAACGCCGATGACGTCGATCCGGCGCCGCACCCTGACGCTGATCATCGGCCTGATGCTCGCCGGCCTGGCCGTGATCAGCGTATTGAACCTGCACGACAGCAACCACGAAATCGCCGAAGTCTACGATGCCCAGCTCGCGCAGAACGCCAGGTTGTTGCAGGGCGTGATGCGCATGCCCATGGCCAGCAAAGAACACGCTGACCTGTATCAGGCATTCAACCAGGCCTTGAGCGAAGCGGAGCCGAGGGTCGACGGCCATCCCTATGAAACCAAGATTGCCTTCCAGGTCTGGAATCGTCAGGGCCAGGTACTGGTGCACACCGCCAGCGCGCCCTCCTTCACCGCACCACCGTCGAAACCCGGCTTCAGCGATGTGGTAGACCTGAACAACCGCCACTGGCGCGCGTTTGTGCTCGAGGATAAACCAACTGATTTGCGCATCTGGGTCGGCGAACGCGACGATGTGCGTTCGGACCTGGTGGACCGGATTGTGCGCCATACCCTATGGCCCAATGTGCTCGGCAGCTTGATTCTGGCAGCGTTGGTCTGGATGGCCATCGGCTGGGGCCTCAAGCCGCTGGCCGACATGGCATCGACCCTGCGGGCACGACACAGCGGCTCGCTGGAACCGTTGCAACTGACCCCGCTACCCAGTGAACTGGAACCGATGCAAGCAGCGCTCAATCGCATGCTCGCGCAGATTCAGGAAGTACTGGGGCGCGAACGACGCTTCATCGCCGATGCCGCCCACGAAATGCGCACGCCCCTGGCCGTGCTGCGCGTGCATGCGCAAAACCTGCTCGAGGCGGGTACTGAACAGGAGCGCCGTGAATCACTGGAGTTCCTGATCGCCGGTGTCGACCGCACCAGCCGTCTGGTCAATCAGTTGCTGACCATGGCCCGCCTCGAACCCTCCGCCGTGTCACCAGTGCTGCACAGCATCGACCTGACCGAAACCGTCCGTGACAGCCTGGTCCAACTCGCCCCCTGGTTGCTGAGCAAGCACCTGGAACTGGCGTTCGACGTCAACGATCGTCCTTTCAAGGTCGTCACTGACGCCGCAGCCATCGATGTTGCCTTGAACAACCTGATCACGAACGCGGCAAACTTCTCCCCTGAACATGGCGTTATCACCGTGCAGTTGAGTCAGGCGGATGGCTTCTATTCACTGAGCGTCGAGGATCAGGGACCGGGCATCGACGAAACGGAACGCGAGCGATTGTTCGAGCGTTTTTACAGCCGTGGCAATGCTCAAGGGGCTGGATTGGGCCTGACCATCGTCAACACCATTGCGACTCGGCTAGGCGGGCGGATCACGCTGGTCAACCGCCCCGAGGGAGGGTTGCGGGCAACCCTGTCGATTCCGGACGGCCAGTCGCGCAGTCCATTGCCACGAGCTAACCGCGAGCCACCGCCCAAGGGTTGAGTTACTGCGGTCCGAGCAACAAATCCTGCTCACGCTCACACAACTCCACCACGTAATCCCACAACACCCGCAGCCGCACCGATTTGTGCAACTCGCGGCGGGTGCTGATCCAGTAGCTGCGCTGGATGCTCTCATCCGGCAACAAAGGCACCAGACCCGGATCGGCGCTGGCCATGTAGCACGGCAGCACGGCGATGCCCAGACCTGAGCGTGCAGCCTGTTGCTGGGCAATGACGCTGGTGCTGTGGAAGACCACCTGCGGGTTGCGGCAAAAACTGTTGAGGAACATCAATTCCTGGCTGAACAGCAAGTCGTCGACGTAACCGATCCAGGCGTGGCGGCCGAGGTCTTCGCGACTGCTCAGCGGTGGCGAGCGGTCCAGGTAATCCTGGCTGGCGTACAACGCCAGGCGATAGTCGGTGAGTTTGCGCGTGACCAGCATGTCGGCGGACGGGCGCTCCAGGTGGATGCTGATCTCGGCTTCGCGGTTGAGGATGCTGACGAAACGCGGCACCGCCACCAACTCCACTTCCAGCCCCGGATAGCGTTCGAACAGCTCGTTCATGCGACTGGCGAGAAACATGATGCCCAGCCCTTCCGTCACCCCGACGCGAATCTTGCCCAGCGGCGCCGTCGACTGGGTGATTTCTTCCTGGGCCAGCAACGCGACGTTTTCCATGGCTTCAGCGTGCTTGAGCAGCGCCTCACCGGCCGGGGTCAGTTCATAACCCTGGGCGTGCTGGACGAACAGCGCGGTGCCGAGGCTCTTTTCGATGGCCTCGATGTGCCGCGCCACCGTGGCGTGGGTGGTGTTCAAACGGCGGGCAGCGGTGAGCAAACGCCCACTGCGCTGCAATTCGAGAAAAAACCGCAGGTCATTCCAGTCGAACATGAATCGTCCTTGAGGTGAGGCTGTTTAAAAACGCACAGCGGCTGCGCAAAAACTAACATTCTTTTGACGAAAGCTAACAACTAGGATGACCGACAACAAGAACAACAACACGAGGTCAGGGATGCAGACTTCCCTAGATGAATACGATTACATCGTGGTCGGGGCCGGGCCAGCCGGGTGTTTGCTGGCCAATCGGTTGTCGGCCAACCCGCAACATCGAGTGCTGCTGCTTGAAGCTGGCGGTCGCGATAACTATGCGTGGATTCACATCCCCGTGGGTTACCTGTTCTGCATCGGCAACCCGCGCACCGACTGGTGCTTCAAGACCGAGGCGCAACCTGGCCTGCAAGGGCGCGCCCTGAGTTATCCACGAGGCAAGGTGCTCGGCGGCTGTTCCTCGATCAACGGCATGATCTACATGCGCGGCCAGTCCGGCGACTACGACGGCTGGGCGGCCGACGGCAATCCGGGCTGGAGCTGGAACGACGTGCTGCCGCTGTTCAAGAAAAGCGAAAACCATTTTGCCGGCGATTCCGAGTTTCACGGCGCTGCCGGGGAATGGCGGATCGAACGTCAGCGCCTGTCGTGGCCGATTCTCGATGCCTTCCAACAGGCCGCCGCGCAGAGCGGGATCGCCAGCATCGATGACTTCAACCAGGGCGACAACGAAGGCTGCGGCTACTTCCAGGTCAATCAGAAGGCCGGGATTCGCTGGAACGCGGCCAAGGCGTTTCTCAAACCGATCCGCCATCGGCCCAATCTCACCGTACTGACCGACGTCGAAGTCGACCGTGTGCTGCTGGAAAACGGTCGTGCTTGCGCGGTCAGCGCACGCTGGCAGGGCCAGGCGAAAACCTTCAAGGCGCGCCAGGAAATCGTCTTGTGCGCCGGCTCGGTCGGTTCGCCGAGCATCCTGCAACGTTCCGGGATCGGCCCTCGTCCGCTGCTGCAACGCCTGGGGATCGGCGTTGCACATGAACTGCCTGGGGTGGGCGGCAACCTGCAGGATCACCTGCAACTGCGGTTGATCTACAAACTGGAGAACGCCCGCACCCTCAACCAGATCGCCGGCAGCGTGTGGGGCAAGATGGGCATGGGGTTGCGTTACCTGTATGACCGCAGCGGCCCGCTGTCCATGGCGCCAAGCCAGCTCGGCGCGTTTGCCCGGTCGGGGCCGGAGCAGACGTCGGCGAATCTTGAGTACCACGTGCAACCTTTATCGCTGGAACGCTTCGGCGAGCCATTGCACGCCTTCCCGGCCTTCACCGCATCGGTCTGCGACCTGCGTCCGCAAAGCCGTGGCCGTATCGAAATTCGCTCCGTCGATCCGCAGGAAGCGCCGTTGATTCAGCCCAACTATCTGAGCCATCCGGAAGATCTGCGGGTTGCGGCCGATGCCATTCGCCTGACCCGGCGCATCGTCGCAGCGCCGGCCCTGCAAGCGTTCAAACCAGTGGAATACCTGCCCGGTGACAGCTTGCAGAGCGAAGCGGAATTGCAGGAAGCAGCAGCGCGGATCGGCACGACCATTTTCCATCCGGTGGGCACCTGCCGCATGGGCAACGACGCGGACGCGGTGGTTGATGCGCAGCTCAACGTCCATGGCATCCCCGGCCTGCGTATTGCCGACGCCTCGATCATGCCGCGCATTACCTCGGGCAACACCTGTTCGCCTACGCTGATGATTGCCGAAAAGGCCGCCCAGCTCATCCTCAACCCCTCGACAAGGAGCCTCACCCCACCCATGGAACTGGTCACACACCCGTAAACCTGTAGGAGCTCGCTCCTACAGGGGCAAGTACATCCGATACATCGCAGTAGCGGCGCCAGCCCACAAGGACGGAGCCGACAGTGGAACAACAAAAACAATCACTGTGAGGGATACCGATATGTCAGAACATGTTCAGCCTCTGCAAGCCGCGCCGGTCGCGGAAATCAGCCACGACACGCGGAAAGTCATCTTCGCTTCATCGCTCGGGACGGTGTTCGAGTGGTATGACTTTTTCCTTTATGGCGCCCTCGCGGCGGTGATCAGTAAACAATTCTTCGCCGGGGTCAACGACACCACGGCCTTCATCTTCGCCCTGATGGCCTTCGCCGCCGGCTTCATCGTGCGGCCGTTCGGTGCGTTGGTGTTCGGTCGGTTGGGGGACATGATCGGGCGCAAATACACCTTCCTCGCGACCATCATCCTGATGGGCGTGGCCACCTTCTGCGTCGGGCTGCTACCGACTTACGCCAGCATCGGTATCGCCGCGCCGATCATCCTCGTGGTGTTGCGCATGCTCCAGGGCCTGGCCCTGGGCGGTGAATATGGCGGCGCGGCGACGTATGTCGCGGAACACGCGCCAATGGGCAAACGCGGTTTCCACACCAGCTGGATTCAGTCCACCGCGACCCTCGGGCTGCTGCTGTCGTTGCTGGTGGTGCTCGGTTGCCGTTACTTCACCGGTGACCAGTTCGAAGTCTGGGGCTGGCGCATTCCGTTTCTGTTTTCGATCGTTCTGCTGGGCATCTCGACCTGGATTCGCATGAGCCTGCACGAGTCGCCTGCGTTCGTGAAAATGAAAGAGGAAGGCAAACTCTGCAAGTCGCCGCTGCGCGACTCCTTCGGCAAATGGGAAAACCTCAAAGTCGTCTTGATCGCCCTGTTCAGCATCAATGCCGGGCAAGCGGTCACCTTCTATGCGGCCCAGTTCTATGTGCTGTTCTTCCTCACCCAGTTCCTGAAAATGGACCCGGCCCTGGCCAACAGCCTGTTGATCATCAGCGTGATCATTGGCGCGCCATTCTTTATCTTTTTCGGCTGGCTGTCAGATAAGGTCGGGCGTAAACCGGTGTTGATGATCGGCCTGCTGCTGGCCACTGCGCTGTACTTCCCGATCTTCAAGACCCTGGCCCACTATGCCAATCCGGCGATCGACCAGGCCAGTCGCCAGGCGCCGATCACTGTGCTGGCCGACCCGGCTACTTGCACCTTCCAGTTTGATCCGGTGGGCAAGGCGAAATTTGATAGCCCTTGCGACAAGGTCAAAACCTTCCTGGTGAAACAAGGCCTGCCGTACACCAGCCAAGCGGCGCCGGCCGGTAGCGCGGTGCAGGTGAGCGTGGGTGAAGTGAAGATCGATGGCTATGACGAAGCGGCCCTGCGTGGTGCGGTGACGCTGGCCGGATATCCGTCACAGGCTGACACCCAGTTGATCAACAAACCCATGATCGTAGCGCTGATTGTCGCGCTCATCATCATCTCCGCCATGTGCTACGGCCCGCTGGCGGCGCTGATGGTCGAACTGTTCCCGACGCGCATCCGCTACACCTCGATGTCCCTGCCATACCACATCGGCAACGGCTGGTTTGGTGGGTTCTTGCCGACGGTGTCGTTTGCGTTGGTGGTGTATACCGGGGACATTTTCTACGGGCTGTGGTACCCGGTGGTGATTACCGGGGTGAGCCTGGTGGTGGGGATGATCTGTTTGCGTGAGACCAAGAACGTGGATCTGGATACCAACTGAGTGTTGCTTTGAACGGGCTGATGCTTGGGGGAATATCCGTTTTCTCGGTGATGGCCGCTATGGGTTTCGCCCTTACGGCGAGTCACTTTCGAAAAGCGCGAAAGTAACCAAAGCGCTTCTGCCCTGTCGTTCGGTGCCTCGCTGTGGCTCGGCATGCCCTCGCTCCGGTCCTGCTCCGTGGGCCCGCCGCCATCGGCCATCCCTGGCCGGGGGCGGCTAACCCGGCATCCATGCCGGGTTGCCCACTGCGCAGAACCTGCGCTCGGCCTCTCGATGGGCGGTGCATCAAGATCAAAAGCACGGCGGCCTGCCGGCCGGCCTGATTTCTGCACCCGCGCTCCCCTGTTACCTGATCGTTCCCACGCTCCGCGTGGGAATGCATCCCGTGACGCTCCGCGTCACCCGTGCGCAGAGTTCAAGTCTTGCGTCGACAGCGGGACGCGGAGCGTGGGAACGATCAGGTGCGGGCTTGCTCACGATGCTATTGATCTTGCCGTTGCTTTTGCTTTGCTTTGGCTCCAGATCTGCCGCCCCTTTCCCAGAGGCCGAACGTAGGCGTTGCGTAGGGGGTACCGCGGCAAGGATGCCGCGGTAGCCGCCCCCGGCCAGGGATGGCCGATGGCGGCGGGCCCCCGGAGCAATGCCTTCGTTACGGCATGCCGAGCCTAAGCGAGGCACCGAATGGCGGGGCAAAAGCGTTTGGTTACTTTGCGCTTTTCAAAGTGACTCGCTGTAAGAGCGAAACCATATTCAGCCGTTACCGCAGCAACGGATATGTACTCACTCAACAAAAAACAGGTCGGCTGTCAGGCCGCCTTCGTTGGCAATCCAGATCCCGCAACGATTTCGGGGAAACATCCGCAAACCCCGAACGTTTTCGCTACTCTGACACCACGCACCCATCGCCCCGCCACTCACCCGACCGAGGCTCCATGATCATCTCATCCGCATCCGACTATCGAGAGGCTGCCCGCCGCAAACTTCCCAGGTTCCTGTTTGACTACATCGACGGGGGCGCCTACGCCGAGCACACGCTGAGGGCCAACAGCGCCGACCTGACAGGCATCAGCCTGCGTCAGCGCATCCTGAAAAACGTCGAAACCCTGAGCCTGCAAACCACCCTCTTCGATCAACCCCTGGCAATGCCCATCATCCTGGCCCCGGTAGGCCTGACAGGCATGTTCGCCCGCCGTGGCGAAGTCCAAGCGGTAAGAGCCGCGGAAAACAAAGGCATCCCGCTCTGCCTCTCAACCGTCTCGGTATGCTCGATCGAAGAAGTCTCGGCACAAAGCCAGCAATCCATCTGGTTTCAGCTGTACGTGCTGAAAGACCGGGGCTTCATGAAAAACGCGCTGGAGCGTGCGAAAGCCGCCGGCGTGAAAAACCTGGTGTTCACCGTCGACATGCCCACACCCGGCGCCCGCTACCGGGATGCACACTCGGGCATGTCCGGCCCTTTTGCCTCATCGCGGCGAATGCTTCAGGCCATGACCAAACCCGACTGGGCCTTCAACGTCGGCCTTATGGGACGTCCACACGACCTCGGGAACATCTCCAAGTACCTCGGCAAAGCCGTCACCCTCGAAGACTACATGGGCTGGCTGGCCAACAACTTCGACCCCTCGATCAGCTGGAGCGATCTGGAGTGGATTCGTGATTTCTGGAAAGGCCCGATGATCATCAAAGGCATTCTTGATCCGCAAGATGCCAAAGACGCGGTCAGTTTCGGCGCGGATGGCATCGTGGTGTCGAACCACGGTGGCAGGCAGCTCGACGGCGTGCTCTCCACCACCAAGGCATTGCCGCCGATCATGCAGGCCATCGGCAATGACCTCACCGTGCTGGTCGACTCGGGCATCCGCTCGGGGCTTGATGTCGTGCGGATGTTGGCGCTGGGCGCGAAAGGCGTATTGCTGGGGCGCTCCATGGCCTATGCGTTGGCGGCCGATGGTCAACGCGGGGTGGAGAATATGCTGGATATTTTCGCCAGGGAAATGCGTGTAGCGATGACGTTGACCGGGGTGACTTCGATTAGTCAGATTGATGAATCCACGTTGGTTGCCGCCATGCGGTGAGCTGAACGACTGACCCTGAGCGCCGCGCAAATGCGCGGCGTTTTCAGCGTTGTCTGCGTCAGAAACTCGCTTTGACCGACACCATGAAGTTACGTGGGTCACCGTAATAGTTACCGAAGGTCTCGGTACCAACCGTGGTGTAGTAGCGCTTGTCGAACAGGTTATTGCCGTTCAACGCGACCGACCAGGTGTCGTCGATGCGGTAGCCGATACGACCGTTCCAGATCGCATAACCTGACTGGCTGATCTTCTCGCCACTGGCCGGAGAGACGCGGAAGTTATCGCTTTGCGCATTGACGCCGGCACCGATCGTGAAACGATCGAGAGACCCGCCCAAGGCGTAATCACCCCACATGCGCAACACATGCCGAGGCACATAGCTGTTGAACGCTGCGCCGTTCAGGCTGGTGTCGATGTCATCCAGGGTTTTGGTCTGGGTGTAGGTGTAACCCGCAAGCACTTGCAGGCGTTCGATGACCTCACCGCTGATTTCGGCTTCAAAGCCCTGCGCGCGAACCTTCCCGGCGTTGACATAGCAGAAGCCATCGGATGATGGGCAGGAGGAGTTGTAGTCCGTCTGCGCCTGATCTTTCTGGATCGTACGAAACAGGTTGAACGAGCTGTTCAGGCGACCCTCGAACCAGGCGCCCTTGATCCCCAATTCATAGCTTTGACCCACGAGCGGCTTGAGCGCCGAACCGTCTTCCGAGCGGTAATTGCCTTGCGGGGTGAAGATTTCCGAGTAGCTGGCGTAGGCCGTCAGGTTCTCGTTCAGGTCCAGCAACAGGCCGGCAAACGGCGTGACCTGGCCAGTCTCCGTGGTGCTGGAGTGTTCCGAGGTGCCTGTGTTGATGAAGTCGTAGTCGGTGTCGGAGTTGTACCAGCTCACCCGACTGCCGACGACAAAGGTCAATGGATCCGCCAGTTTCAAACGCAGTGTCGAGTAAACGCCCTTCTGTTTGGTCACTGAATTGACGGGCCCGCCGCGCGACGAGTTGTCGATGAAGTAGCTGTCGTCCGGCTCTGGAATATGTTTGTCGGGGTTGAACACATTCTGCCGCTGCGGCAGAAACGCCACCGAATAGAAGTCGTCCTTTTTCGCGCGACTGGCGTTGAAACCGACCACCAGTTCATGGCGTTGACCGAACGCGTCGAACTTGCCATCCACATAGGCGTCGAGGCCGTAATCGACCTGGTCGTAATCGTACAGGCTGCCCAGCATGCCGGTGGTATCGGTGCCCGGCGTCACAGCGCCGGAGGCGAATGCGTATTTGATGTCCTGGGTGTTTTTTGTGTAGACACTGGCGACTTTCAAGCTCCAGTCTTCGTTGATCTGGTGTTTCAGATCACTGAAGACCGTAGTGCGCTGGCTGCGCCACGTGTTCCACGATGGATCGAGGCAGGTCGAGCGGCTGAGCTTCAAGTCGCTGCGGTCCCTGTAACGCGGCAGGCCACCCCAGCACGGATTGGCGTCCACGTCTTCATAGGCAACGCCCAGCCCGAGTGTCGTGTCAGGGCTCAGATCAATGTCGAGCGCGCCGTAGTACACCTGATCCTTGCGACTGGCGTCGTCGACAAAGTAATGCCGGCTCTGCTCGGCGACCACGGCCCGGCCACGGATCGTACCGGATTGGTTCAGCGGGCCACCGGTGTCGACCTGTCCGCGATAGTTGTCCCAGCTGCCACCGGACAGTGTGATGTCGGTATGCGGGGTGCTCTGGCCGCGTTTGCGTACGAAGTTCACCCCGCCGGCGGTGCCACCCGCGCCCTTCATCATGCCCGCTGCACCACGGAGAATTTCGACCCGGTCGTAATACGCCATGTCACCACTGAAACTGTCGGCCTGGACATACAGGTTGCCCATGTCCAGCGGCACGCCATCGTACTGATACTGGCCCGACATGCGGAAACCGCGCGAATAGAAATACTTGCCGCCCATGGTCGAGTCGTAGACGGTAATGCCCGGGGTCTTTTCCATGACCTGGTCGATGGTGTTGAGGTTCTGGTCATCGAGCATCTTGCGGGTCATCACCGTGACCGATTGCGGCGTTTCCTTGAGCGAGTGTTCGCCCTTGCCGATGGTCACCGCGCCCGTGGTGTACGAGCCGCTGTACTCCGTCGTCGCGCCCAGCTGTTGCCCATTGATATTGGTCGCACCCAGTTCGAGCGCCGAGCCGGCAACCGGTACGGGACGCAGCACATACGTACCGTTGGCTTGAGGTTCGGCTTGCAGACCGCTACCGCCGAGAATCCGCGCGAACCCTTCGCTGACACCAAACGCACCTTTGAGGCCGGGGGACTTCAACCCTTCTGTTTGCCGCGCGTCAAAGGAAATGGCGGCACCCGCCGCGCTGGCGAAATGGCTGAGGACTTCGGTCAGGCTGCCCCCGCCGATGTCGAAGGCCTGCACCCTGTTTTGCTGCTGCGCCGGCGCCGCAATGGCTGTAACCGGCCATACGGCCATCGATGTTGCCGCGAGCAACCCGACCTTCACTGCAATCGCCAGACGACCTGGCGCGTACACCCGAGACATGCTTACCCTCCCCCAAAGACCATCAATAAAAACTCACTGAGGGATGAGCCGAACGATGTGAATGAAAAGTGCAAAAGCCTGGAAAATATTTTTGCCGACGCAAAGATCCCTTGTAGGAGCGAGCTTGCTCGCGAAGGCGTGTCAGTCGAACTAAGTGTTGGATGACACACCATCGCGAGCAAGCTCGCTCCTACATAGGCCGAAATTCTCAGCCCGAGACGGTGACCCAATATCGGCTAAGCCGACTGACTTTCAGCGAAAAACCGCTCTCCAGCGCGGCCAGCGCCAGGTCGGTGTTATCGATGGGGAACGCTCCGGACACCTTCAAATGGGCAATCCGTGGATCACAACGCAACACGCCGCGGCGATAGCGCGAAAGATCGGCCAGCAGCTCGGCCAACGGACGATCGATAGCGATGATGCTGCCTTGCTGCCACGCGCCGGTCGACGCATCGTTGCGCCGTACCGCCCCCAGCGAGACGGCATTGAACGTCATGGACTGTCCCGCCTCGAGGCGCACGGCCGAGCCACCGCCAGTCGAAGTCACCTTCACCGCTTTCTCTAGCACCGCCACCTCGCCACCCTCTTCCTGGGACCGGACAATAAAGCGCGTGCCCAGGGCCAACACCTCGCCATGACGCGTGACCACCTTGAACGGCCGCTGCGCAGGGTCAACGGCCGTCGAAACGAGCAGTTCGCCCCACAACAGTTCCAGAACCCGTTGGCGCCCATCGAATCGGAGATTGACCGAGGTGTCAGTGTTCAGCAGCAATGAACTGCCATCCGCCAACCTGAACTCACGACGTTCGCCCACCGCCGTGCGGAAATCGGCAAACAGGTTTTGCGTGGTTTCACTGCGCCATCCCAACCAGCCCAGCGAACCGGCCGAGGCCAGCACCACGACACTGCGCAATATCTGACGACGGGATCGATCAGCCCCGCGCAAGGCCGGCGAAGCCAGGGCGCCCGGCACGCTGTTCATCTGCTCGCCGACGGCGGCCATGCGCTGCCAGGCTTGGCGATGCGACGGGTCAGCGTTCAGCCAGTCGTTCCACGCCGCACGATCCGCGTCGGTCGCGACGCCTGAATGCAGCCGGGCGTACCACCGGGCGGCCACACTGATCGCGTTCAACTCGACGGTTGAAAGGCTCATGCCAGCTGCAACTGTATTTGCACCAGGCAGCAATGCTCCATCGCCTTGGCCATGTAATTGTTGACCGTGCGCACGCTGACATTCAGGCGCTCGGCAATCTGCGGGTAAGTCAGGCCGTCGAACTGCGACAGGATGAAAGCCTGCTTGACCTTAGGCCCCAACCCTTGCAGCAAACGGTCGATTTCCATCAAGGCCTGCAACAGGATCGCCTGTTCTTCCAACGACGGTTGCTGCCATTCGGGCATGGCGGCCAGGGCTTCCAGCCATGACTGTTCCAGCGAACGGCGACGGAACAGATCAATCAACAGCCCCTTGGCGATCATCGACAAATAGGGACGCGGCTCGCGAATCTCCAGCGCGTTACGTGCCTTGATCACCCGTACAAAGGTGTCCTGCGCCAGGTCCGCCGCATCGAAGGCGTTGCCCAGACGCTTGCGCAGCCAGCCATTGAGCCAACCGTGGTGGTCGCAATACAGATCATTGACGGCGCTGCGCAGGGACAAATCGTTGGAGGGCATGACGATGGAATAATTCGCGACTGATAATGACTCGCATTGTCATCGCTACGGGCGGTAATTGGCAATAGATCCAAGTGCCCAAGTGAGATGATGGACACGGCAGGTTTTGCCGATAAGCGAAAAAGCCGCGGTATCGCGGCTTTCTTGATCGACCGAGGCAGCGAGACTTAAACGTCCTTGAGAATCTCGAACGTCACCTGATCGGGATAGAACGCCATATACCCGCGAATCTGCTCGACCGACACCTTGGGGTCCTCGTAACTCCACACCGCGTTCGCGCCTTCATGCCCGGGGATTTGCAGACTGTAATAGCTGGCATCGCCCTTGTAGGGGCAATAACTGGTGTGGTCGGTGCGGGCGTAGTACTTTTCGTCGATGTCCTCCCGGGGCACGTAATACACCGGAGGATAATTGGCCTCGAGCAAAACCAGCGCGCGTGCGGAGGCGGCCACCTGGATACCGTGAAACTTCACCAACAGGCAGCCGGGTTGCTCTGCGATGGTGATGACAGGACTAGGACCGGAGCTTTTCATGGAACACGTTCCTCATGACGGTGATGGACCTGTAGGAGCAAGGCTTGCCCGCGATGGACTGCACAGCGGCCGCAAAAAAACCGAGACCACGACTGTCAGGTATAACCCAGATTTCGCGATCACGACGGCTTCGCAGCCGAACGGAGGATCAAAACATCGCAGCGTTCGTCAGCACGCGCATTGGAATGTGCACACACGGTAGATGTGTCTTGGCCCTCATCGGGCAAGCGCAAGTTTCGGGTCAAAGGGACAGTGGTGGATTGAGCCCCGAAAACATACGCAACAGGTTTTGCTGTACATCCATACAGATAAAGGTTGCTCCAATCGCTTTCCCTGCGCATTCTGTTCACCTCTTCAAACCGACTGAACGATGGTGGTTATGCGGCTGTACCTCTGTGAAAAACCTTCCCAGGCCAAAGACATTGCGGCCGTGCTCGGCGCCAGGCGTCGGGGCGACGGCTGCTGGCTGGGAACGGACGTCACGGTGACCTGGTGCATTGGCCATCTGCTGGAAACCGCGCCGCCGGATGCCTACGACGCGCGCTACAAGCGCTGGGTGCTGGCGGACCTGCCGATCATTCCAGAAAAATGGAAAATGACCGTCAAGCCGCGCACGGCCAGCCAGTACAAGGCGGTCAAACGCTTGCTCGGCGAAGCTGACGAACTGGTCATCGCTACCGACGCCGACCGTGAGGGCGAGATGATTGCCCGGGAACTGGTCGAACATTGTCGCTATCGCGGGCCGATCCAGCGGCTATGGCTATCGGCGCTGGACGATGCCTCGATCCGCAAGGCACTCGCGGCGCTCAAGCCGGGGGCCGAAACCTTCAGTCTTTATCATTCGGCATTGGGGCGCTCCAGGGCCGACTGGCTGATCGGGATGAACATGAGCCGGCTGTTTACCCTGCTGGGGCGGCAGTCAGGTTATCAGGGCGTCTTGCCGGTCGGGCGGGTGCAAACACCGACCCTGCGCCTGGTGGTGGATCGCGATCGCAGCATCGCCGATTTCGTGCCGGTGGCTTACTGGGCCATCGACGTGCAACTGCTGCATGACGGCACGGCGTTCACTGCCCAGTGGCGTGCGGCGTCAGATGTCTGCGACGATCAGGATCGCTGCCTGAATCAGCCGCTGGCACAGAAAGCGGCCGCCGCAATGGGCAGCGCGACGAGTGCGCGGGTGATCAAGCTACGCACCGAACGGATGCGGGAAGTGGCGCCATTGCCATTCGATCTGGGCACCTTGCAGGAAGTCTGCTCGAAGAAACTCGGCCTCGGTGCCCAGGAGACCCTCGACATCGCCCAAGCGCTCTACGAAACCCACAAAGTCATCACCTACCCTCGCAGCGACTGCGGCTACCTGCCTGTGAGCCAGCACAGCGAAGCACCGGGTATTCTGGCGGCGCTGCGCCAGGCTGACCCGGCGCTGAACGCCTTGAACGATCACCTGGAACCCCAGCGACGCTCACGGGCCTGGAACGATGCGAAAGTCAGCGCTCACCACGGCATCATCCCCACCGCTGCGGCGAAAAACCTTGAGCGGCTGGTGGGCAAGCAACGAGCGGTCTACACCCTGATCCGCGCACGCTACCTGGCGCAGTTTCTGCCCAATCATGAATACGATCGGACCCAGGCCGACTTCAACTGTGCCGGTGAAGCCTTGCGCGCGGTGGGCAAGCAGATCGTCGAGCCCGGCTGGAAACGTGCCCTGCCCGAAGCCCTGGCCCCGGCCAAGGGCCGCGAGGCACCAGCCCCGCAAACCCTGCCGGCCCTGGCCGAAGGGCTTGATTGCGCCATCGCCGACGTCAAGCTCAAGGACCTGTGGACGCAGCCGCCCAAGCCGTTCACCGAAGGCGACCTGATCAAGGCCATGAAGAACGTCGCCAAACTGGTGGAAGATCCGCTGCTCAAGCAAAAGCTCAAGGACACCACCGGCATCGGCACCGAAGCAACCCGCGCCTCGATCATCCAGGGCTTGCTCGACCGCGGTTACCTGATCAAGAACGGCAAAGCGCTGGCCGCGACCCCGGCAGCGTTCAGCCTGATCGACGCCGTGCCGCGCGCCATTGCCGATCCGGGAACCACGGCGATCTGGGAGCAGGCGCTGGACATGGTGCAAAGCGGTGAAATGAGCCTGGAAGAATTCGTCACCAAACAGGCGGCGTGGATGAGCAAGCAGGTCGCCCGGTGTGCCGGCCTCAGCCTGACCATCAGCGGCCCGGCAAGCCCGGCCGGACGTGGCGCGACGCCGTGGAAAAACAAACGAAAACCGGCCAAGCGCAAGCCCTCGACCGGGACCCAACGCGCGGCAAAACCAGCGAGTAATGCTTGAGGGCACTTCGAACCGGCTGTGATGGTCTAGTGTTCTTCAAGCTCGGCGACCGCCGCTTTTTCTGAAAAGGGATTGACCATGATCATCGTGCATCACCTGAACAACTCCCGCTCCCAGCGGATTCTCTGGCTACTGGAAGAACTGGCCATCCCCTACGAGCTGAAACTGTATCAGCGCGACCCAAAGACCAACCTGGCGCCGCCGGAGTTGAAAGCGATCAATGCCCTGGGCAAATCGCCGGTGCTGGAAGACGGTGCGCAGAAGCTGATCGAGTCCTCCGCGATCATCGACTACCTGATTCGCCGCCATGGCCAGGGTCGCCTGCAACCCGATCCGTCCACCCCGGCCTACGATGAATACGTGCAGTGGCTGCACTTCGCCGAAGGCTCGGCAATGTTGCCGCTGATGCTCAACCTGTACGTCGGGCGCCTCGGTGAAGCCGGCGCGCCATTGCACCCACGGATCAATTCGGAAGTGGCCAACTACCTCGGTTACCTCGACACGGCACTGAGCCAGTCCGATTACCTGCTGGGCGATGAACTGACCGCCGCCGACATCCAGATGAGCTTCATCGGCGAGATTGCCAGGGCCCAGGGCAAGCTCGGCGGCTATCCTCATGTCGCGGCCTGGATTGAGCGCTTTCAGGCTCGCCCGGCTTATGCAGCCGCACTAAAGAAAGGCGGGAAATACGATTTCGCGCCCCACTGAGTGATCTCGTCCGGGCCACGGATGGCCTGCGCGTCAGGAGCCAACCCGCATGCCTTCGATAGAACTGCACGCCGCCCAGCGCGACGAACTGGAAACGATTGAGAACCTGATGCAGTTCTACCTGTACGACTTCAGCGAGTGGCTGCCGCTGAAACTCGGCGGGCATGGCTTCTTCAACGCCCAGCCTGAACTGGATTACTGGCGAAACCCCGCGACCCGCCCGTTCCTCATCAACGTTGACGGTGAACTGGCCGGTTTTGTGACCGTGGATGATCGGACCCATCTGCCAGGCGCGGAGCACAACATCGGCTACTTTTTTGTCAGCCGACGCTTCCGTGGCCAAGGCGTCGCGAAGTTTGTCGTTTCCACCCTCTTGAGCCAAATCCCCGGTCAATGGCAGATTTTCCACATCGATGCGAACCCGCCTGCGCGGCGGTTCTGGGCCAGGGTGATGCCTGAGCTGACTCAGGGCGAGTTCACCTTGCTTCAACTACCCGTCGACGGTTACCCCTGCACCTTCTACCGTTTCACCGCATCACCGCCGTCAGCCTGACTGGCGTGTTCCGCTGCCCTTTTTAATTCCAAAACCACTTTGTCCGACAATATGTAGTGACTGAAAATAATCACTACATAACGGTTGACGACGCCGTTTTGGCCTTGCATGATGCAGACGTCTCCCCGATCGGGAGTACAGGCAACATGTTTGAGCAAGCTCGTCTGACCGCCGAGCTGTTTTTCCCGGATACACGCTGCCCACAAGGCAGATTGAAGAAGCTGACCTGGCCCGAACGTCCAGTACAAGGACGAGAAGCGCTGGCGATCAATCCTCATGAAGCTTGTGGCCGACCCTGAAAACGTCGGTAGTGGCCTGAAGGTTTTCGCTGCTTCTCTTCGTTGTGACGCTATTGCGTAGCAGTTATTCAACACGACTACATGCAACAGACGCGAGACCCCGTCGATTTGGCGGCCGACCGCTGACGTCCTGGTTTCGGTGCCAGGGATCAACTAACCGATGGGCTACCTGTATTAGCGAATCAACTTTGAAAGATCACCAAATGGTCAAGGGGCTTTATTATGAATCTGAACAATCAACCTACTATCGATGAACTGGCTCGTATGTTCGCTGCGCAAAAAGACAGCCATGACAGCCACATTCTGTGGATCAGCAAGTCGGGCCAGGTTCATATCGACTGCCTGTCGCCTCACGCTCATGAAGCGGAGTTCGACAAGAACAACCAGAACCTGCTGGCCCGACTGAAGATGTACCGTCGCGGCCAGGGCTATGTCGGCAAGAAAGCCGCGGCCGACAAGGACTTCATCGGTAATGTTCTGCAAACGCTGAAACAGGCGTGGGCCTCGATGCAGAACCAGAACGAAGTTCGGGTGATTGACCGGTTCTACTGAGACGTCCCCAGGGTTCTATTTCACCCCCCCACAACCAAAAGGCCCCGCTCGTACTGTCGAGCGGGGCCTTTTTGTTTGTCTCGTGCGGCGCAAACAAAGCTATGGTTAAGCGTACGCGCCAAACCTTGGAGGCTAACGATGAAAACTGTCCTGACGTTCGTGCTGCTGGCAACAACGACTGTCGCCCAGGCCAACAGTGTCCCCGGCGTTCCCTCCTTCGACGTCGACTGCCCCGGAAAAATCGCGGTCCATGCGGATCAGGACGGCCCGGTGTTGATCAACAGCAAAGAAGCGGACACCAAAGCCATCGACGATCGCCGCTTCGAAGCCAAAGGATCGGGGGTCACACTCTCGATCGTCCTCGCCGATGACGACTCGGTGACCGTGAGTTCCACCGGCAAGGCGCCCAATGGTGTGTGCCAATCAGTGGATGACTGACCCCGTCACTCCGCAGCAACCGCGCCCAATAACGGTATCTTGCGCAGGACACGGTCCTCGGTGGCGATGGGTTCCGGCAGGATGGTGGCGATGGCCGTGTGGTGCCGGAACTGCTGACCCAGCAAGAACCCGGCGAACTGTTCGTGATCCGTAACGCCGGCAATATCGTGCCCTCCTACAGCCCGCATCCGGGCGGTGTTTCGGCCACGGTCGAGTACGCCGTTATCAGGTACAGCGCCCCCTCATGGGAGCGCTGTTCTCACTCGATCGCCACGGTTATAAATCGTCCTTCCTGGTGGACGATTGTGGTCGGCTCTCAGGGCTCTCTTCGGCGTTCGGCGCGGTTGGAACACTGCCAGGGGTGAACACGTGAGTCAGCAGTTCCCTGGCATCAATGTCGACGACACCCGGTACCGAACGGGCCAGCGCAACCGCCTGCTCACACTGTTTATGGGTGTTGACGCGCCCGCTCAATGCCACCGTGCCCGCAAGGGTTTTGACATGAATTTGCAGGCCAAGGGATGGCGTGGCCATTGCCAGGGCCGATTTCACCCGGGTGGTAATCCAGGCGTCGTGCGCGACCGCTTCCAACTGATGAGAGTAATGACCAAAGGATTGAAGTTTCATGACGGACCCCTCTCTCAAGACGCAGACTCAGACACACACTAAGTATAGTGCGGCCCTCGCCTGCGGTCGGGGTTCTCAGCGTTTGACCGACAGATCCGTCTGAGTCATGCGGCTGCGAATGGTGAACACGCCATCGCCCGAGAGAATCGCGCTGCGCGCAAACAGGCGCCCGCTCTCCCAGTTCGAAAGCCCCAACTCCGGCTTGTTCAGCGCGTATTGGCCGTCGACCCAACGGGTCATCCCGTTGCCGACAAAAGGCGCGTTGACCGCGTTGTAGAAGCGCTCCTGAGCCTCGGCTGCTTCACTGATCAGCGACACGGTGAATTGCGGGCTGTAGCGATTGAACAAGGCGATGGACTGGTCCAGGTCGTCGACGATCTTCAGGCTGACTTCCGGGGTTTCCTCCCATTCCCACTCGCGGCCCAACTGATTCTCGGGCAACGGTTCGGCCAACGCTTCGGTTTGGTAGCCTTCGGCGCGATACACCTCGACGCTCGCGGTCTGCCAGTGCGCTGGCAACCACGGCTCGCTGCCCTCGACGATGTGCAATTTGCAGCCCTGGCCCCGTGCGGTGCCGGCCTGTTGCAGCGCGTCGAGAAACAGCGGCACCAGTTCGCTGGCGCGGTCACGGTGGATGAGGCAGACATTGAGGGTATTGCAGACTTTGCGGTCCAGCGAGTTGCGCACCACGGCGGCAAAGCGCTGGGCGTCGGCGTCCTGGTTCGCGATCAACCAGGCGCCACCGGTGCCGTGCAGGCTGACGGCGGTGCCGGCCTGTTGCGCGATGCTGCCCAACTGACTGACGGCACGCCCCGATCCACGGGCTACGGCCAACGACAAGCGTCGGTCGGCGAACATCGCCCAACCGGCGGCGTGATTGACGCTTTCCACCAGCGACACTGCACCGGCCGGCAACCCTGCCTCGGACAAGGCTGGATTCAATGCATGGGTGACGATGGCTTGCGCCGTGCCCAAGGCATCACTGCCAATGCGCAGCACCGCAGTGTTACCCGTGCGCAACACCCCGGCAGCATCGGCGAAGACATTTGGCCGGCCTTCGAAGACGAAAGCGACGATGCCCAGCGGCGAGACCACTTGCTCGACTTTCCAGCCGTCATGCTCGACGCAACTGACCACTTTGCCACGGGTGGCCGACGCATCTCGCCAGGCCCGCAGGCCGGCGATCATGTCGGCACGCATGCGCTCATCGGCCAGCAGTCGCGTGGTGGAGCGCCCGCGTGCCTTGGCCCGCTCGATGTCGACCAGGTTGGCCGCCGCGATCAAGCCCCAGCACTCCGGCGTTTCCAGACGTTGGGCAAACAGATCGAAGAATTGGCTGATCGCCTGATCCGAGACCGCGGACATGGCCGTGAATGCCGCTTCGGCCCGTTCGATGGCGACGGCTGCCGCTTGCTGATCGGCTACCGGAATCAACAACAACTCGCCACTGACTTGCTCCACCAACAGGTGGTCGCCGGGCTGAAAGCGCGCCGCCAATTCGGGGCTGACCACAGAGACACGATTACCAGCGAAAGGGATCGGCGTGCCAGCGACTAGACGTTCGAGCGCAAGAGACATGAAGCGGTTTCACCATGCAGTGGACGGGCAGAAAATGTATAGGAAATTGCGCGTAGCGTCATTAACCGCGCGCCTGACCGGTGATCGCAAACCCGCGACCCCAGCGCCCGGCCCTCCTACGCTAAAGGGGTACACCGGCGTTTCCTGTTGCCGAAGGAGGCTGTCATGAGCGATGAATTCAAAAGTCATGGATCGGCTCTTGACGACGAAGGTCTGGCGAATGCCCTGGACCTTGCCAAAGTCAGTGCCGCGCAACTCTGGGCTGTTCTGGCAGTAGAAACCTCGGGCAACGGATACTTTTCCGATCGCCGACCGAAAATCCTCTTTGAGCGTCACGTCTTCAGCCGTCTGACCCACCAGATGTTTGATGCACAACACCCGCAGATCAGCAGCAAAACCCCGGGCAACTACGGCGAATCGGGGGCGCACCAATACGACCGCCTGAACCAGGCCATCCGCTTGAACAGGAACGCCGCGTTGCAAAGTACTTCGTGGGGTCTGGGGCAGACGATGGGGTTCAACTTCGCCCAGACCCGTTCGACGGATGTCGAGTCGATGGTCAAGCGCATGGTCGCCTCCGAGAACGAGCAACTGCTGTGCACCATTGGCACGTTGATCGAAGGCGGCGCAGTGGACGCGTTACGTGCCAAGGACTGGGCCAATTTCGCCCGCCGCTACAACGGCCCCAACTACGCCATCAACAACTATGACTTGCGGCTCAGTGCCGCCTATCAAAAGTTCTCTTATGGCGGCACCCCGGACCTGAGGATCCGCATGGCTCAAACCTACTTGACGTACCTGGGCTTTCATCCCGGCACCATCGACGGCATCGTCGGCAAGCAAACCCGCGACGCGATGAATCTGTTCCAGGCCAAAGAGGGGCTGGGGCCCACCACGGTGCTGGACGACGAAACGCTGGAGCACTTGCGCAGCCGGATCGACGCGTTGCCGTTGTAACCGAACCTCCACGCCGCGCCCCTGTTGGAGCTTGCGCTCGGCAGCTCCTAAAGGGGCGCAGTGTGGTTGAAGTGCTTACGTATCACAGTGTGTACAGCCCCCCTCTCGACACACCCCGGCCATAAAACCCCGCACCAACGACACATCGCAGATACACCTGCTTGATGAAATGTGCCTGTCGATTGGCCAAGCCGATCACCGCGCTCAACTCACTCAACGCTACGGAGTATCACCATGTTCAAGCTCTCGACTGCTTCGCTGACCCTCGGCCTGATCATCGCCGGTGGCCTGGCCCTGTCCAACGTCGCGTCGGCCTCCGAGTCCGAAGCGTTCAGCATGAAACAACTGGCCCACGGCTACAGCCAGGTCCAGGCCGATAGCCCCGAGAAACCCGCTGAAGGCAAATGTGGCGAAGGCAAGTGCGGCGCCGGCGAGTAACCCATTGCGTGGGGCACGCCGTTGCCCCACATCCCTGACTGAACGGAGATCAACCCCATGAACAGCTCAATTTCTTCGGCCGTCAAAGGCCTGCACCTGAACCTCGACCGTGCCGGTAACTGGATCGCGCCGCTGACCCTGCGGTTGTTCCTCGCCTGGGAGTTCTTCGAGTCAGGCCTGGAAAAATGGAATGGCGAAAACTGGTTCGCCGACATCCAGGACCGCTTCCCGTTTCCGTTCGACCACGTCTCGGCCACGCTGAACTGGGAACTGTCGATGTGGGCTGAACTGATCTGCGCCCTCGCCATCCTGATCGGCCTGGGAACTCGGGTTTCAGCCTTCATTCTGATCGTGGTAACCATCGTCGCGACCGCTGCCGTTCACTGGCCGGCCGATTGGTCTACATTGAGTGAGCTTGCCCAGGGTTACTCCATCAGCAACAAGGGTTATGGCAACTTCAAACTGCCGCTGATCTACCTCGCGGCCTTTGTGCCACTGCTGCTCTCGGGTGCCGGCAAGCTCAGTGTCGATGCGCTGCTGGCTCGATTCTTCTGGCGTCGCCACAACCGCTGATACGCCAGGGCTAACTTCTTTTTCCTGACTTTATTGGCGGGCAGAATGAAGCTTCACGCCGCAAAGGGATCGAGAACTCGAAACGCGTGCTGCGTGAACTCATGAAAATAAAAGGCAGCGATCCGTATATTGCCGGTCAAGAACCGAGCATCGGTGACTTTTACCTGGCACCGGGTTGTGCCTATATAGCGATGACCAAGGATGCGCCGCAGGTATTTTCAGTAGACGGTTTCAGCGAATGGTGGAAACGTATGCAGGCACTGCCAAGCTTCCAGGCCATACAGCCACAGTAAGCTTTACCCCACCTCAATTGCGTAGACAGGAGCCACCATGAGCGTGACCACCCAATGGATCGAGATCGACAGCGACGAAGGTAAATTCGGCGCTTACCTGGCGATTCCGCATACCCGCAAAGGTCCGGGGATCGTGCTGATCCAGGAGATCTTCGGCGTGAATGAACACATCCGCTCGGTTGCCGAGCAATACGCGGCTGATGGTTACCTGGTGATCGCACCGGACCTGTTCTGGCGCAACGGCCACCGTATCGAACTGGGCTACGACGAAGCCGGCTGGAAACGCGCCGTCGAATTGATGAACGCCACCGATGTCGGCAAGGCACAAGCCGACATCGAACTGGCCATCGATGCCTTGAAAGCCCGGCCGGAGCTGGACGGCGGCATCGCCTCGCTCGGCTACTGCTTCGGCGGCTTGCTTTCTTACCTCACGGCCACGAACGGGCTGGTGGACGTCGCCGTCGCCTACTACGGCGGTGGAATCCAGAATCACCTGGACCGCGCCGATCAAATCGAAGTGCCGCTGTTGATGCACTTCGGCGAAAACGACAGCCACATTTCACTGGAAGCCGTGGAGCAAATCGCCGAGCGTTTCGAGAACAACGACAACGTGGAAATTGTCGTGTATCCGGAAGCCGAACATGGCTTCAACTGTTCGCACCGCGACAGCTACAACCAGCGCACCGCGGCTGAGGCGCATGGCAATACGTTGATCTTCCTGGGTCAGGAACTGTAAGGCCAGATGAGTAAAAGGGGACTTCCACCGCGTAGGTGGAAGTCCCCTTTTTTTGCGCCTGTGATGGCCTCATCGCGGGCAAGCCACGCTCCCACAGGGGAATCCAATTCAATGTGGGAGCGCGGCTTGCCCGCGATGGGGACGACGCGGTTTAAAGGCTGACTTCTTCCACTGAGCCGATCACTGCCAGCTTCGGATGAGTGCTCCGCTCATGCACATGAGCCTGTGGTGTGCGGTCGATCAGCAGGCTCAGCAGTTCCGGACGGCTGTAGTGGCCACGGGAATCCATCATGCGTTTGCGCCTGTCGATCAGGCTCATGTCGAGGTCGACGATCACCTCGCCTTCGCCTTCAGTCAGCGAACCGAGTATCACGCCATCCGGGCTGATGATCGCGGTGAAGCACCCGCCTGAAATCGGGCCGATGGGGCAACCGGTGTCGGCCATGATCTGCGCCTGTTGCTCAGGGTTGAGCCAGGCGGTGGAGTTGACCACGAAGCACGCCGATTCCAATGCATGCTGGCGGATGTTGACTTCCATTTGCGAAGTGAACAACGGTCCGGCAAACGACCCTGGGTACATCGACGCGTGGATGTGTTCGCCGTCGGCCATCAAGGCGTAACGGGCCAGCGGGTTGTAATGTTCCCAGCAGGCCAATTGGCCGATGCGCCCTACCGCGCTGTCGGTAGCGCGAAGGCCAGAGCCGTCACCCATGCCCCAAATCATGCGTTCGTGATAGGTCGGGGAAATCTTGCGGCGATGCTGGATCAGTGTGCCATCGGCATCGAACAGCAATTGCGCGTTGTACAGCGTGCCGCCGTCACGTTCGTTGACGCCGATGGACACGACCATGCCAGCCTGTTTGGCAGCGGCACCGATGGCATCCGTGGCGGCCGACGGGATGGTCACGGACTGGTCCAACAGTTTGAGGTGTTCGGCGCCCATTTCGAACGGCGACTGCACGAACGAGAAATACGGGTAGTACGGCACGATGGTTTCCGGGAACACGGCGAACTGCACACCCTGGTCACCGAGTTCAAGAATCTTCTGGACAACTTTATCGACAGTGCCTTCACGGCTGTAGAGTACGGGCGCGATCTGGACGGCGGCGGCTTTGATGAGGGTCATGGCGGTGATCTCAATGAAAAAGTGGGCTTCAACAAGATCAACATTACGCCAATAATATTTAGACCTGAATGTCGTATATCCCACCTTTTAGGACACTCTGAAAAATGCCATCAATTCAGACGATGCGTTACCTGCGGCGAGGGAGCTTGCTCCCGCTGGGTCGCGAAGCGGCCCCAAAAAAAAGGACTGCTGTGCAGTCCAGCGGGAGCAAGCTCCCTCGCCACAGGTTCAGTGCCTGACTCACTGGCATCAGGCTCGGTTGGCGCGTTGTATGACTTGCGGCGGTTGGCCGAACGCACGGATAAACGCCCGACGCATCCGCTCCCGATCGCCAAAACCGGTATCGGCAGCCACCACGTCAATGGAGTGCCGACCGGTTTCCATCATCAGGCGCGCGGATTCCACCCGCAGGTTTTCGATGGCCTTGGCCGGTGATTGACCGGTTTCGGCATGGAACACACGGCTGAACTGACGAGGGCTCAAATTGGCTGCGTTGGCCAGTTCCTCGACCGACAACGCGGACTTCAGGTTGTGCTTGGCGTAGGTCAGCGCGGCCTGGATGCGGTCAGTCTTGGGCTCAAGTTCGAGCATCACCGAAAACTGCGATTGCCCGCCCGCGCGCCGATGGTAGACCACCAATTGCCGGGCCACGCGCCGTGCCACTTCGGCACCGAGGTCGTTCTCAACCAGGGCCAGGGCCAAATCGACGCAAGCGCTCATGCCCGCCGCTGTCCAGATATTGCCGTCGTTGATAAAGATCCGGTCTTCTTCCACCTTCACTTTCGGGTACGCCCGCTGCAGCGCCGGGGCATGACACCAGTGCGTGGTCGCCCGTCTGCCATCGAGCAAGCCGGCCTCGGCCAGCACGATAGCGCCGGTGCAGATCGAACCCAGGCGCCGGGTGGTCCGGCTGGCGTTGCGTAAAAATTCGACCATGCCCGGCGTGGTCGGGCGGATCAGGTTGTCACCCATCACCAGCAATGTATCGAACGAGTGCTGGTCGAACGCGCTGGTTTCCACGCCGAATCCGGCGGACGTCTGCACCGTCCCCCCGTGCTCGGACAGCAAGGTAATGCTGTACACCGGCTCGTCGGCGGCCGTGTTAGCCAACTCGAATGAGGCGCACATCGCCAGGCCGAGCACCTGGAATCCGGGGTGAACAATCAGTCCGATCTCGTGCATGACAGCCACCTCTCTTGACCTTAAAAGTGGCATGACTTGTTTTAGGCCACTGAATTGCACTGTACGCCCAAATTGGGTCTATACATAACTGTAATCAGTTGGCCGAAAACAAGAGGCACAGGCCATGGACAACCACGGTTCGGGCACTAACCTGGCGTTTTGGCTGCCAGGCAGTGCGGTGATCCTCAGTCTCGTGGTCTCGATGTTCGCCCTCAACCGCGAGCCGTTCCTTGAACCGCGGCCCATCGGCGCCCAGTTCCAGGCGCAACTGCCCATCGAAGCACGGCTCTGGCAAGACCCTTTCGATGCCGTCGAGCGTTATCGCAAGAAGCTCACCGACAGCAAGAACCCCGATGCGGACAATGTGTGCAGTGCTGATATGGCGTCCCTGTCCGGCGAAAATGCAGCGCCCGATGTGATGGTGGCGCTGGTCGAGGGCGGCCCTTACGCCGACGAAGTCGAACGGCGTCGCCGCATCCGCTACGCCTTGCTGGCGGGGTTCAAGAATTCCCATCGGGTGCCGGATCAGGAACAGTACATCCATTGCTTGAGACTCGCCGCTGACCTGTCGGTCGATGCACCGCAGAAACAGGCTTTCGTCGACGCGCCCTATGAAATTTTCGTCTCCAACCCATTCGATCCGCCGACCGCACTGGAAGGCGCCCCGCCGCCTGATCGAACGATCGTGTTCTGGCTGAAACAGGACGCACTCGGTTCAACCCCGTTGCAGCAACTGGAAAAACTACGCGCAACCCTGAACCACAAAATCGCTCAGGGCTGCACGCCACCCTCCTGTACAGCACCACCCGACAACGCCGTCCTGAAAGTCATCGGCCCTTCCACCTCAACCGTTTTGCGCGACATGTTCCAGGACCAGGACCTCGGCCAGGCCACGGCGACTGTCGAGATTTACTCACCGCTGGCCACGGCCGACAACGAAACCCTGGATCGCGGCTACAAGAAACTTTCACCACCGCTGGCAACCCGAACACCGATGAAGTTGCTGCGCACCGTCAGCGACGACGGCACCATGACGCAGCTGATGTTGGAGGAACTGAAGCTGCGCCGTGTCGACCCGGCCGCTGGCGTGCGGTGCAGCGAAGGCAAGCTGCGACGCATCGGCTCACCATGCACCCGTGACCTGCGCCGCAGCGGCAACCGCATCGCGTTGATTTCCGAGTGGGACAGCTTCTACAGCCGCGCGCTGATTGAAAGCTTCAAGTCGCAGGTCGCCAACGACGCTCGCCTCGGTAACGATGACAAAAACCAGCGGGCAGTGGTCGATCAATGGATTTTGCGCTTCAGCTATTTACGCGGCCTGGACGGTCGCCTGCCCGAGGAGTCGGCCAGCAACGACAAAAGCGCCGCTTCCGATCCCGGCAAAAACAGCAAAGACCCCACCCAGATTGATCTCAGCCCACTGGAGAAATCCGATGGCAATTCCCAACTCGATTACCTGCGACGCCTGGCCGACCACATCGCCAGCGAGGACGCGGCGTATAGGCGCAATGGCGAAAGCGGCATTGGCGCCATCGGTGTGCTGGGCGTCGATGCCTACGACAAGCTGCTGGTGTTGCAGGCGCTGAAGAGTCGGTTGCCGTACAAACTGTACTTTTCCACCGACCTCGACGCGCGCATGTTGCAGCGGGGCCAGGCGCAAACCACGCGCAACCTGATACTCGCCGCGCCCTATGGCCTGACGCTGACCCGTGCGTTGCAACAAGACGTGCCGCCGTTTCGCGACAGCCTGCAAAGTGCCGTGTTCATCTCGGTGCTGGCCGCGCTGGCACCACAATCCTTCGATGCCAAACGGGCGAAGTTCGACTATTCAAAATCCGAGCTGCTGTCGCCGGGGATCTACGAGGTGGGCATCAGCGGCTTCATTCCGCTGGCGAGCCGGCTGACCGCTTCACGCCCGGCCAACTGCGAAGCCCCGACCCAATCCCAGTCCGATCGTGGCGTACGTCCGCACGACCTGATGGCGCTGCGCTGCCTGCAGGATCCCTCGCCACCGCCCTACCCTGAACCCTCCACGTCGATCCGCGAGCGCTTCAAGCAGGCCCAATCGTTTTTCTGGGCCGGGCCGTTGACGCTCACCCTGCTGATACTCGCCGGGTTCATCGTCTGGTGGAAAATCGAAGGCCCGCGAGATGATCACGATGCCCGGCTGGCCTGGGTCCGGGGCGTGCCAATCACGTTGTACATGGTGGCAGCGGCCTGCGCCTTTATCGCCACTCGGTTCTGGCACGCGGAGTTCCTCTGGTTCACGTTCGTGCTGATCCTGCTGGGTATCATCACCGCAAACCTGACCCGGCGCTCCGCAAGAAAACTGGCGATGGCGCAGGATGTGACGGGCAACGCCAGCACCGGCCTGTACGACTCCCGTGCGTGGTACATCGTGGTTCCCCTGGTGATGTTTATCCTTGTCTTGATGATGGCGTATCAGATGCGCAGCACCTTGACGGAAAACGGCCTGGGTGAACCGATGTTCCTGTTCGAAGGCATCAGTGCCTGGCCGACCATGGCCCTGCGACTGCTGGCCGTGCTGATATCGCTCGCGGCATTGGCCTGGGGCTGGCGCAACCTGCGCGTCAACCGGGCCGAGATCGAGACCGCGTACCACCTGACCCTGCACATGCGTAAGTACGAGATGACCTTATGGGGCCAGCTCCGGCGTTTGATTCGTCGCGGCAAGGGCTGGAAGTTCCGGCGCTGGTGCAACGAACTCGGGCATTGCCTGGTGCTGATTTTCTTCCCGCTGATGAGCACCAGCGAAGAATGGTCGAGATCCTGCGCACCGGCCCAGACCACCTGCGCGGACGGGCGCAAGCTGATCTCCATTGCGCGCTTCTGGGGTGAGCACTGTGTGTGCGGTTCCTTCGGTGCCAGAATGCTGCGAGCCATGCTCGCCACGTGGGTCTACGTGGTCGTCACCAGCGTGCTGTTTGTCGTCTGGCCAATGGAAGGCATGCCCGTTCGCGGCCATTCGATGTGGTGGATGATGGGCTGGCTGCTGCCCACGCTGATTTTCCAGGTGCTGGTGTTCTGGGTGGTGGACGCCAATCTGCTGCTGACGCGCTTCATCCGCCACCTCAGCGAACACCATGCGATCTGGCCCGGGACCTTGCAGGCGGAGCACAAGAAAACCTTCGGCATGCTCAGGCATCCGTGCATCGATGAGTGGGTGGATTTGCAACTGATCGCCAAACGCACCTCGGCGGTCAACCGGCTGATCTATGCGCCGACGGTGGTGATGTTGATCCTGCTGGCGTCGCGCAGCAGCCTGTTCGATAACTGGCCGACACCGCCGGGCCTGATCATTTCGTACCTGCTGACGGCGCTGGTCCTGCTCGTCTCGGCATTGTCGCTGCGGCGCGGCGCGGAAAAGGCCCGCACACTTGCGTTGCAACGACTGGACGCCTTCCTGCTGCAAACGCCCGAATCGTCGCCCTGCTACGAGAAGTTCAAGATGATCCGCGAGCGCGTCGCGACGCTCAATACCGGCTCATTCTCCCGCTACTCCGAAGACCCGCTGATCCGGGCACTGCTGCTGTCGCTGACCGGCATCGGCGGCTCGGCGATTGTCGATGCGCTGAACTACGCGAAGTTTTAGCGCGGTCATGGCGTACCGGCGCGCACGACATCCAGCCGCAGGTTTTCGCCAAAAACCGTATAACCAACGGTCTGTGGCCAGTTGAATCGATAGACCGTGGCGGACGGCTCGGGGTGGCATTTGCCGTTATCCGCATCGACACCCACAATCGACCATTGCGCCCGGGACGTCTCACCCAGCTCACGGGCAGCCAGGGGATCGAAACAGCGACTCAGCACCTCATCCGGCACCAACGCGTAGGCTTGCGGATGTTCGCGCAGCCACTGCGCGGCCCGCTCCACCGTGGAATCGAGCATGCCGAAATGCACAATCGGCTGGCGGGCGAACAACCAGTGGCCCTCGCTCCAGTTGACCAATACCAGCTCCGCGCCGTGGCTCAGGGTACTCGCCTGCGCCATGATCAACTGATCCGGATTGACCCCGTCCTTGACCGGCTCGATGAAACCACGGGCGAACCACAGCACAAACCAGGTCACGACCAGCGCCGGAAATGCCCGTCGAAACCGTGGGCGCTGGCGGAACCAGCGCTGCAGCAGCCACGGGATCAGCGGCGCGGCCACCAGCACCAATCCGGGCAGCGCCGGGTAGATGTACAACTTGCGTTTGCCGCTGCTGATACAGAAAAACAGCACCACCAGCGCCACCCAACCGAGCAGCACCAGCACCCGACCGTCGCGTTTGCTCAACTGTCGACGCCAGGCTGGCACCAGCCACGGCAACACCAAAACCAAAGGCAGCCAATACTGCGGAATAACGTTGACGAAGAAGTACCAGAACGGCTCGCGGTGATGCCACGCGGCAGCGTAGCGGCCGGCGGTCTGGCGCAGGAGGATTTCCCGTGCATAGGCAATTTCGTCAGCGCTGCCATTGAGTGCAATGGACAGCGCCAAGGGCAACAGCCAGATCGCAATCGCACCGAGCATCACCACAAAACCCAGCAACCACTTGCGCGCTTCTCCCGGCATGGCCACCACGCCCGGCCAACCTTTGCGCACCGCGTAGGCATACGGGATCAACATCAGCGCCGGAAGGAAGCCGACGCCTTTGGTGATCACGCCAATGCCCATGGCGGCGCAGCCCACATAAAACCAGCGCCACGCCGGGCCGAGCAGCAAGTGACGCGCCAGCCCGTACAGGCCCAGCGAGGTGAACAGAATCAAAAAGCTGTCGATCTGCCCGGTGCGCAGGATGCTGTAGGTCTGGTAAGTCGCCAGGTACAGCAGCGCAGCCGTGCGAGCGGTGCGCTGATTCCAGAGCCGGCGGCCCAGGTCGTAGACCATCGCTGTCACCGTCACCGCCGAAAACAGCCCCGGAATATAAAGCGCGATGTTGGGCTTGCCGGTGAGCCAGACGAAGAACGCCACCGTCCACATGAAAATTGGCGGTTTGTCGCCGTAGATTTCCCCGGCGCGGTGTGGAATCAGCCACGAACCGTTGTTCAGCATCTCCAGCGCCACGCCGAGGAAACGTTCTTCATCGACGTTCTGCGCCTGACGCAGCCCCAGGCCCGCACCGATCAACAGCAAGGCAAGCAGCATCAGGCCCAGGCATTCGACCCTGGGCGATAGGGTTCGGCGCATGGCTTATTCCTTGAGGTTTTTGCTCTTGGCGATCAATTGCAGGTTGCGCAGATACACGATGGAACCAAAGGCCTGGCCGGCAATGAACACCGGGTCTTGGCGGTAAATGGCGTAGGCGAACAGCAAGGTGCTGCCGACAATGCTCAAGTACCAGAAACTCACCGGGATCACGCTGCGTTTCTTGTATTCGCTGTACAGCCACTGCAAGACGAAGCGACCGGTAAATGCAATCTGCCCGGCAAAGCCAATCACCAGCCACAGGACTTCTCGCGACAAAGTCATGCGTCCACCTCCTGGGCGTTGGTGTTCAGGCGGGTGCGTTTGATCAGCCACCAGACACCGACCAGGTCGAGAATGCCGACCAACGCGCGGTCGAGGTTGCCGTACTTGGACACGCCGGCCGTGCGCGGTCGGTGGTTGACCGGGTGGACGATCATTCGCCCGTTGTGGCGCTGGATCAATGCCGGAATGAAGCGGTGCATATGGTCGAAATACGGCAGACGCAGAAAGGCCACTCGCTCGATCAGCTTCAAGCCGCAACCGGTGTCCGGGGTGGCGTCCTTGAGCAGACGGCGACGCAGGCCGTTGGCGAAACGCGAGGCCCAGCGCTTGCTCGCAGTGTCGCGGCGGTTGGTCCGGTGGCCGGCCACCAATTGCACGTCGCCCCTGCCCCGCTCGCCGCGCACCAGTGCCAACATGCCTGGGATGTCCGCCGGGTCGTTTTGCCCGTCGCCATCGAGCGTCGCCAACCATTGCCCCCGCGCTTCACGCGCCGCATGGTAGAGCGAGGTGCTTTGCCCCAGCGAACGTTCGTGACGCAGGATGCGCAAGGTGTCCAGGCCGCTGTTTTTGATCTGCCGCAACTCGTGCAGCGTGGCATCGGTGCTGCCGTCGTCGACCACGATAATTTCATAAGCCTCGTCGGCCAGCGCCACGCGTATTTCTTCAAGCAAGGGCTTGAGGTTGTTCGCTTCGTTTTTTGCTGGAATCAGTACCGATACAAAAATATCCTGGCTCATGGAGTCCCCATTTATCCTCATCACGCCAGCTCCTACAGACCGCCGTCACCGAATTCAAATCTGATAAAACTGCCGATACCACTTCACGAATTCCGCCACGCCGGTTTCAACCGTCACCTGCGGACTGAAGCCAACCCACGCCGCCAGCGCCGACACGTCGGCCCAGGTCTTGACCACATCACCGGCCTGCATCGGCATGAAATGGCGCTGGGCCGGTTTATTCAGCGCCAGCTCCAGGCACTCGACGAAATCCAGCAGCGCCACCGGCATGCCGCGACCGATGTTGAACAGTCGGTTCACGCCAACGGCCTCACCCTCCGGCACTGGCGGCCGCGAGCGCAGTCGGGCGATGCTTTCGACGATGTCATCGATGTAGGTGAAGTCGCGCGACATCTGGCCCTGGTTATAGAGGTCGATCGGCAGGCCTTTGAGGATCGCGTCAGTGAATTTGAACAGCGCCATGTCGGGCCGCCCCCAAGGGCCGTAGACGGTAAAGAAACGCAAGCCGCTGGCCTTCAAGCCATACAAATGGCAATAGCTGTCAGCCAGCAGTTCATTGGCGCGTTTGGTGGCGGCATACAGCGAGATGGGGTGATCGACGGCGTCGTCGACACTGAACGGCATTTTGCTGTTAGTGCCGTACACCGAACTGCTCGAGGCATAGATCAGATGGTCAGGGTGATGGTGACGGCAGGCTTCCAGCACATTGAGGAAACCCACCAGGTTGGATTGGGCGTACACATCCGGGTTATCCAGCGAGTAACGCACGCCGGCCTGCGCCGCCAGATGCACCACCTCGGTAAATCCGTGTTTATCGAACAACGCCAGCAAGGCCGGTTTATCAACGATGTCCATTTTCTGGAATCGAAATCCCGGCAAGGACTCCAGCGCTTTGAGCCGCGCCTGCTTGAGCGTGACATCGTAGTAGTCGCTGAGGTTGTCGATCCCGACCACGTCATGACCGTCCTGGCACAAGCGTCGGACAGTGTGAAAGCCGATGAAACCGGCGGCACCGGTGACCAAGACAGTCACAGGGTGCTCGCCCGGGCAACGCCTGCCCGCCAATGCGCATTCATCGGTGCGTTGTTGCTGATTAACACCCTCTTCAGCTTCATCTGATGTTCCTGCTTATGGCATCACTGACGCACTGTTGCGCCGTGAAACTTATAAAACAGAAATATTTCAGTTTCGGTAACGTTGAGGTATGTCTGCAAAAAAACAGTCAGAAATCGACGCCGCTACTTCGCATCCCCACCCTGCGGTTTATAAAACCGGAACAAGCCGATGTCCACGGTTTTGATGTACTCCTTGGCCCAAACCGGCTTCACGGTGCGGTCATGGAAATACAGCGCGCCATGGGTGCGATCCGGCAATTGCTTGTTCAGCGCCTTGCGGGCGATTTCCTTGGCGAGCGCGTAAGGGACTTCTTCCTGAACCGAATCGGATTTGCCGTCACACCACCACGAGAACTGGCAGCTCTTGGTTTCCGAACCTTGCTTGACCACACCGCACACCGTATCCGGAAAACCCTCGTGGCCCAGGCGGTTCATGACGACGTTGGCGACGGCTTCCATGTCGGCGGAATTCTTGCCTTTGGCTTCCCAGTAAATCGAACGGGCCAGGCAGGTGATTGCATCGTCCAGCGGCGCGGCGCCGGCCGGGTCCACGGCCTGGACTTCGGACTGGGTAATGGCTTGGGCTTTGGTTGCCGGTGCGGGGCTGCTGTTCTCCGCCGCCTTATGCTCAAGCACCTCGGCCTTGTCTTCGGCTACTTTTTGTTTTTGCTCTTGATCCTCGGCGAATGCGGGGCCGGCAAGCAGAGTGAGTGCGAGGCAGGAGGCTAACCAGTCAAAGCGCATGGTGGGAATGACTCAGTGGGCAGTATCGTTTCAGTGTAGTAGTGAAATGTTTGCACACCTCTCCTGACATTCTGGAAAATACGTTGCCTTTGATGGGGTAACTTCGCGCATCATGGGCGCAGTCTGCTCAAGGGGGATTTCCATGCGCTTCACATCATCCGCTATGCGTTTTGCCGGGTTGTCAGTGGGACTGCTGTTCGCTGCCAACGCCGTGGCGAGCGACGCGTCACAGCTGATCGAGTCGATCAACGTCTACCGCAGCCAGTTGCAACGCTGCGCCGGCCAGGTCTCGTCGGAGCTGCCGCCGCTGTCGGCCGATCCACGCCTGGCACTGTCCGCCACCAGCATCGGCAATTTGCAGCAGGCCATGGTGACCGCGGGTTATCCGATGAAGAATGTGCAGGCGATCAGCTTGTCCGGGCCCCGTGATGCGGCCTCGGCGATGAAGGCGATCCAGGAAACTTTTTGCCAGATTGTACTGGACCCGCAATTCGTCGATGTCGGCGTCAGCCGCCAGGACCGCGAATGGCGCATCGTGGTGGCCCGCCCGCTGTTGAGCGCGCGCCTCGGTGATTGGCAGGCGGAGGGCCAGAAACTGCTGGCCGAGCTCAACACCGCCCGCACCCGGCCCCAACAGTGCGGCGCACAATCCTTTGCCGCCACCACGCCGCTGACCTGGAACGCCATACTGGGAACAGCCGCCGAAACGCATTCGCGGGACATGGCCAATAACAACTTCTTCGATCACAAGGACCGTGATGGCCGCACACCGGGTGACCGTGCGGAACTGGCGGGATACAACGCACAGCAGATCGGCGAAAACATCGCCGCCGGGCAAGACACCGTGCGCAAGGTGGTCGACGGCTGGCTGGCCAGTCCCGGTCACTGCGCGAACCTGATGAACCCACAGTTCCGGGATGCAGGGGCGGCCTATGCGGTCGATCCGAAGAGTGATGCGGGGATTTACTGGACGGTGATGTTCGGTGCGCAGTGAACAAACCCGTAGCCGGCAATCATCATTTTCTTTGATCTTTTAAATCATGAAGCCGAATTTTTTATTTGCCTGCGACCTGTTCAATATGGCACCACTTTAAACAGCTTGGACGTTGGCCTCATGAATCTTAACTTTGCATTTGCCTGCATGATCGTTGTTTCGTTTGCGATTGCGTTGGTTCATGGCTGACTGGAATTTCCCACACTTGATCTCCAGCGAACACAAAACCTGTGAGCAACCTGGAACTACTGTGGGAGCGGGCTTGCCCGCGAAGTGGTCAGCACATTCAACACAAATGCCAGCAGACAGCCCGCTCCCTGCGGGACATGTAGCTCAGTCTCAAACCTCAGCCTGCACCACTTCGATCCCCAGCTTGCGGTAATCCTCGATATTCCCCGTTGCCACATGACGCTCGGTGATCAGCATCTGCAGACGCGAACACGGCGCGACAACGAACGGTTCCACCGCCCCCAGTTTGTCCGCCGTGGTGACGGCAATCACCTGTGAGGCGCTGTCAAACAATGCCTGTTTCACCGGCACCTCATCGAAATGCAGTGAGCTGATGCCCACCTCCGGATGAATCGCACACACACCGGTGAACAGCACATCCGCCTTGATGCTTTGCAGCAAGCGCACGGTCTCATGACCGCTGACCGACATCGTCGCCAGGTTAAGTTGCCCACCCGCCATAATCACCTTGATGCCTTTGTATTCCGCCAAGGTAATCGCGGTCATCGGCGAGGTCGTGATCGCGGTGATGCAAATGTCCAAGGGCAACGAACGCGCGATCTGCAGCGTTGTGGAGCCGGAATCGAACATCACGATTTGCCCATCCTCCACCCGCGCGGCCGCAAGCTGCGCCAGATGGGTTTTCACCTCATCGGTTTCGCTAACCCGAGTGAAGTAATCCTTCCCCGTGTCCTTGGGACGCGGCAGCGCCCCGCCGTGCACCCGCTGCACCAGGCCGGCGCTGGCAAGCTCCGAGAGATCCCGTCGAATCGTGTCTTCCGACACCGCGAAATGCTGGCTCAGCTCGGAGGCCATGACCTTGCCGTCACGTTCGAGGATGAGCAGGATTTTCTGCCGACGGAGCTGGGGAAGCTCCGCTGCTGAATGCTGATCTTGCATGCTTATGCCTGTTTTTGCGTGTTTGTGCGAGATTAGCCAAACCGCCGCACAAACTCAATCGAGTCGGTGTCTGATGGTTTTCTGGCAAACGCCCCGGTGCCCCAAGCCAGAGCAGTTACCCATGAATTTTTCCCTTGTCGTCAAGGGTTCCTCGAATCCTCGGGAAGGACTAAAGAATCAAAACCTGTTCCACGTCATGACCTATAACCACTGTTGGCATTACTCTGGATCGGGGCAGCTTGAAGGCGCCCTATGAAATTGATCTCTTCAAAAACAGCAGACAAGTGAATGTCGCTAGGAGATTCGCCGCATGAAAGCTTTAAAAATAGCCGCCAGTGATACCGTGTTTGATTGTTTCCAGACCTCACGGGAAGTGGTCCCGCTCAATCAGACCGACTACACCGACGTCGCGGTCGCGGTGTTCTCGGTGGAAGATGTGATCGCTGGCGCCCTGGACGACATCCAGCGGACCGGGTTTGATATTCCGATTTTCCTGGTCACCGCCCCCGGCACCGGCACACGTGCCCGGGACGTCTACCAGCACCTGGAAGATGTGCTGCTGCAGGTCAACGGCATTTTTGATCCCTCGCGCAACAACGCCGAATACCATGGCCACCAACTGGAAACGGCCGCCAAAGCCTACGAAGAGGGCCTTCTGCCGCCCTTCTTCGACTCGCTCAAACACTACACCGAATCCGCCAATGCGACGTTTGCCTGCCCCGGCCACCAGGGCGGCCAGTTTTTTCGCAAGCACCCGGCTGGCCGGCAGTTCTTCGATTTCTTCGGCGAGACACTGTTTCGCGCCGACATGTGCAACGCCGACGTCAAGCTCGGCGACTTGCTGATCCACGAAGGCCCAGCGCTTTTGGCGCAGAAACATGCGGCGAAGGTGTTTAACGCCGACAAGACTTACTTCGTCCTCAACGGCACATCGGCCTCCAACAAAGTCGTGACCAACGCCCTGCTCACCCCTGGCGACCTGGTGCTGTTCGATCGCAACAACCACAAATCCGTTCACCAAGGGGCGCTGATCCAGGCCGGCGCCACGCCGGTGTACCTGGAAACCGCGCGCAACCCTTATGGCTTCATCGGCGGGATTGACGCCCACTGCTTCGAAGAATCCTACCTGCGTGAACTCATCAGCGAAGTCGCGCCAGACAGGGCGAACCTGCCACGGCCGTTTCGCCTGGCGATCATTCAATTGGGGACCTACGACGGCACCGTCTACAACGCCCGGCAGGTCGTCGATCGCATCGGCAAACTGTGCGACTACATCCTGTTCGACTCGGCGTGGGTGGGCTATGAACAGTTCATCCCGATGATGAAGGATTGCTCGCCGCTGCTGCTTGACCTGCATGAAAACGATCCCGGCATCTTCGTCACCCAATCGGTGCACAAACAGCAGGCGGGGTTTTCCCAGGCGTCGCAGATTCACAAGAAAGACCGCCACATCAAAGGCCAGGCCCGCTATTGCAACCATGCGCGGCTCAACAATGCGTTCATGGCCCAGGCGTCGACCAGCCCGTTTTACCCGCTGTTTGCCTCACTGGACGTGAACGCGCGCATCCACTCTGGCCGCAGTGGCCTGCGCCTGTGGGAAGACTGCGTGAAGTTCGGCATCGATGCGCGCAAGTTGATCCTGGAAGCGTGCACCATGGTCCGCCCGTTCGTGCCGGACACCATCGAAGGGCGTGCGTGGGAAGACTATCCCACTGAAGAAATCGCCAACGACATCCGCTTTTTCGAGTTTCATCCGAAAGATCGTTGGCATGCGTTCTCCGGTTATGGAGACAAGCAGTACTTCATCGACCCGTGCAAGTTGCTGTTTACCACGCCTGGCATCGACCCTGTCGATGGCAGTTACACCGACTTTGGTATTCATGCCGGCATCCTGGCCAACTTCCTGCGGGAGAACGGCATCGTTCCGGAAAAGTGTGACTTGAACTCGATTCTGTTCCTGCTCACCCCGGCCGAAGACTGGGCGAAGATGACCCATCTGGCCGCGCAGATCGCGCGATTTGAACGCTTCATCAATGATGACGCGCCGATGAGCCGGGTGTTGCCGGCGATCTATGCGCGGTACGAAGAGCGCTATCGCAACTACACGATTCGCCAGCTCTGCCAGGAAATGCACGACCTTTACCGCAACCACAACGTCCAGCAATTGCAGAAGGCAATGTTCCGCAAGGAACACTTCCCGAAAAAGGCGATGAACCCTCAGGCGGCCCAATTCGAATTCATTCGCGGCAACGTCGAGTTGGTGGCATTGACAGAGGCGGACGGTCGTATCGCCGCCGAAGGTGCCCTTCCGTATCCACCCGGCGTGCTCTGCGTCGTACCGGGGGAAATCTGGGGAGGTTCGGTGCTCAAGTACTTCCTGGCATTGGAGGACGGCATCAACTCACTGCCCGGTTTCACTCCGGAACTTCAGGGCGTGTACTTGAAAGAGGATGGGGGTCGCATCCGCGCCTATGGCTATGTGATCAAGAACTGAGCCCTGCCCATGACACCACCCGATGCACGATCGGGTGGCCGTCAATTGTTCGCGACTTGCGCCACGTTCCCCGACGTCACCAGGGCTTTCAATGACGCATCGAACTGCTTCAGCGCGTTGATTTGCAGCGCGGTTTGCTGGTCGATCTGCGCGGCAATCTGCGGCGCTGCCTTGTCGTGCACCCAGACCGAGGGCATCTGCTGTTCCCGTGAGCCTTCAGCCTTGCCGATGTATTGCAGGTTCGCGTCGTAGAACTTGGCCAGGAAGCGCGCTTCGACCTGGTTGTTGCGCTTCGACACCAGACGGCTGTACGTGTCCAGCATCACCACCACGTCAGGATGCGCTTGCACCACCGCGTCGAGGTTGTCGTAGACGGTTACCGAAGCGAATTCTTTCTGCAGCGAACCCATCAGCCAATTGATCGCCCGATTCGGATCGGAACTGGTGACGAACGCGTGGCTGATGCGTGAATCCAGCGCAGGGTTCTTCGCGCCGTTCAACGCCACCGAGTGGTATTGCTCAAGGTATTGGAGGGTTTCGACAGTGTTTTCGCTGTAGAGCACCCCCACCGATTGGGCGTGTTGCAAGCGGGCGGTGCTGTCGCCTACCGGGGGAAAATGGCAAGACTGATCGGCCGCGTAGGCAGGCGCTGCGGCGACCACACTGCCGGTCAACACGGCAACAAAGGCAAGCAAGGTAGACATTCTCATCGCACAGGTTCCTTCAATGGCGAGTTCGACATGACGCTATCCTCCTCCCTTGGCGGAAAAACAGAACTTGCGTTTATTGATGGTCGTCATCGATCAAACGAATGATTGGCTGACGCGGTATCGGCAGATGCCCGGGATTTATGTGTCCCCCCATCCCTGTGGGAGCGGGCTTGCCCGCGATGACGGTGTATCAGTCAACGTAGATTTTGAATGTGAAAGCCTCATCGCGGGCAAGCCCGCTCCCACAGGGTCATCAGTCATTGGATGGCTGATACGTGTGGGTTACGCGGCCCGTTTCTGCTGTATCCGCGTTGTTACCTTACAAGCCGTGTTGTCACTTCTGCGCCGCTCGACCGGCCAATAGAGTATGGCTTCGGTGTGATGACATGGACGTGAAAGCGTGTCGGCCCGGTCGTCCACCGATCCCCCCATCACGGAAGAGGTGACACCATGAGTTTTGTAACCGTTGAAAAAAACGATAAGAGTGCCCCGTCGGAAACCGATATGAAAAAAGCCATGACCGACGTTGGCGGCACGCCGGGCACGGTGACGGGCAACAACGAGAGCCGAAAGCTGACCTACACCGGCACGGTCAATCACACCAGCTATGAGAACAAGCTGATCGAGATTGCCAAAGGCAAACGCAACAGCTGGAACTTCGTCTGGGCTGATGTGAAGGCAAGCACCCCGGCTCACTGAGGCCTCGGTGGGGCGGTCGAACGGCCGCCCCGCTGTTTCTGCCCTTGATACACCGGCGTTACGCAGCGTGTTACCTGCCTGATCCGCACCGGCTCAACGGCCCTCGCGACTGTAACGCCAAGACACTTCGCCGCCCCACACGGCGCGCCTACAGTGAAACCGTCAATGTGCTTACAGGGTTGTGACACATCATCGGCACCGCCCGCTTTCCTCGACGGAGGCATGGGAGACCTGTCACGGGTGCCGCTTGTGCAATTCGATGCCCGCTGCCCATTGATTGCCCAACACACCACCAAGGAATAGGGAAACCATGAGCAAATCAATTGCTTTAAGCGAACACGGCCAACAACTTCAAAATGACGTGCAAGAAGCCGTCAAGTCGATCCTGGGCGCCACCAGAGCCCTGACCCACGCTGACTATGGCAAGGTGTTGCGATCGACCCTGGCTGCGACCCAAAAAGTGGTCACCATCGAGATCGCCCCCGGTGATCTGACCCTGCTCAAGAAGTCCGGTTACAAACTGTGCTTCGCCAAGAAGGTGGGCACCGAAGACTACAACGTGGTCTGGCAATCCTATGACGCCTATCTAAGCAACAACGAATTCAGCTGGACGCCTCAGTACCAGCTGTTCGCCTCCAATGTGTTCAAGGACAACGTCACCGTCAAAGCCTCGACCAACACCGTCAATATTGGACTGGGACAAACCTCGATACTTGACTCCAGCGGCCTGATGGGCGCTGCGGTAACGGGCGGTCCCGACGTCTCCTTCACGCTGGTGAATAACTACGCGCCCATTCACCCGGGGGTCAACCAGTTGTCCACCGGCATTGATGGCAATCAGGTCAGCACGCCCATCTACGTGGCAGTCAACCAGGTGGTCACCGGCAACACCGTTTTGACCCCGGTCGAGACTATTCTCGTGTGGTTCGAACAGAACGTGCAGACCAGTACCATGTTCAGCACCTCGCGTTCCAAGTCCATCGAAATAGACCTGACCTTCGCTAATGATGCCGCCCGCCTCTACGAAGGCGGCGAATGGAAAACTGTGTAACCGTCGCATCGGGGGCAACCTTGCGGTTGCCCCCGCTCCATTCATGAGGCGTCCGCCCGGGAGAAATAGCCGGTCAGTGAGCGGCAGATGGACTCCGCCAGATCTTCCTGGGTAGCGATGCCGTACGGTCGATTGCGATCGAACTGCGCTGACCAGCGAATCCGTCCCTGAGCGACATCGATCAGGCGCACAGAGGCGCGGACACGGCTCGGCTCCACCCGCACGCTGCCCTCCAGGAAATAGCTGCTGCGCCCCGCACGCACCGACTCCGGTGTTTTCGCACTGCTGCGCGGCACCTTCATCAACACGTGGTTCGCCTGGGTTTGCGTCTGCTCGAAGGACTCGAACAGCCGGCAACTCAACTCTTCGCACAAGCCCCGGGTAAAATCATCGCCATCGGCAGTGATGCAGGTAAACGGCTGGAGCTGCAGAACAGGATGGCGCATGCCAAGCCCTTTGGGCCGCAGCCGCTGGTACGCCAACCGATAACAACCGGCCGGGATGCTCAGGCGCACAGGATCGTGCTGGCCCACGGAGGCGTAATGGCTGGCGAGCTTGCGCCGCAACCGGCCCATTTGCACCCGCACCACCGGATCATCACCGGTGCAGTAAACCGCCGGGTCACGGCGAAACACCGCGATGCCGATCGCATGTTCAGTCAGAGGAATGTTCGACGATTGCAGGTCATGTTCGACCAGAAACCGCAGCAGGCTGCCCATCCGCCTGGATTTGGCGAACAACGGACTGGCCAGCAGCAGCGACAGCACCTGCTCCATTTCTTCACGATCGAGTGGCTCGGGAACAGCCTCCGCACTCGAATTGCCCACGTGCTTGATCACCATTGCCTGCCTCCGTGCAGGTTGCCGACAGTCCCTCGCCACCTCATTTGAGGTGGGCGGCGGAACTGCAGGGGTACTCCGTCGTCACGCTATCAACGGCCGGCCTTTAACGGGCCCGGACGCAGCCAGATCGAAGCTTAGCAGCCGCAAGGAAATGAGCAGAATATTGTGCTGACTGGCGCGCCGGGCGGGACGTTCAGCAGCAACGCGTGGTGCATTGTTTACCACCGTAGCGGGCTTCCTGACGTTCACGGATAAACGCCGAATGGCTCATGACCGGCTGATCCGGGTGCTTGATCGCCATCTGGGCGACATAGTTGTCGTAATCGGGGACACCGACCATCAAACGCGCGCTCTGGCTGAGGAATTTGGCGGCCTGTTGCAGTTTGGGGTACATGGCAACGCTCACTTTGTGGATGGGGACAGGCCCATGAAAGCGCACTTTTGTATCTGCAATGTGTCAGCCACCACACAACACAACCCCTGTAGCAGCTGTCGAGCTTGCGAGGCTGCTACAGATGGCGGTGAACGTTGGTCTGATCTGTACTTTTATGTGTTTTCTGACGCTGTACCGGAACAGGCCTTCGTCAGACAATGTGCGGAGCACGGCAACAGTTTGTTAATATCCACGCGCTTTTTTCGTCTGATTAATCAGCCGCAGTAGATCTCACGTCGCTACACAGGATTTTTTCCCATGAGTACCTTGTATACCCGTCGCACAGTCCTGCGCGGCATGAGCCTGTTGAGCCTGGGTTTGCTCGCCGGTTGTGATGACAGCAGCAAACTGTCGTTCAAGTACGGCAAGGACCTCAGCGACAAGATCATGGGGCGTACCTTCAAGCTCAAGGATGCCCAGGGCGAAACGAAGATGCTGACCAGCTATCGCGGTCTGATGCCGATGATTTTCTTCGGTTTCACCCAATGCCCGGCAGTCTGTCCGACGACGCTGGCCCGTGCGGTGCAAGCCAAGAAACTGATGGGCCGCGACGGCGAGAAACTGCAAGTGATCTTCATCACCCTGGACCCTGAGCGCGACACACCGCAAATGCTCGACGCCTACGTCAAGTCATTCGACCCAAGCTTTGAGGCACTGCACGGTTCGCTGGAACAAACCGCCGCCACCGCCAAGGAGTTCGGCGTGTTCTATGAAAAGGTCCCGAGCGGTTCCAGCTACACCCTTTCCCACACCGCCACCAGCTACGTCTTCGACTCCCGGGGCAACTTGCGCCTGGGGCTGTCCGCGTCCCTTACCGCCCAAGAGTGCGCAGAAGATCTGCTCACCGTCATGGAAGTCTGCTAATGAATTCGCTACGCGCAACCACCGCTTTTTCGCGCCGTATTAAACAGCTGGTGCTGGGGTTTTCCCTGATCGGCATGGCTTGGCAGGTCTCCGCGCAAACCCAGGTCAACGACGCCTGGGTCCGCGCGACGGTGGCCGGCCAGCAGTCGACCGGTGCCTTCATGACCCTGCAAGCCGACAGCGACAGCAAGTTGCTCAGCGTACAGTCGCCTGTCGCCAACACCGTGCAAATCCACCAATCAAGCATGAAAGACGACGTGATGAGCATGCGTCAGGTCGAGTCCGTTGCGCTGCCGGCCGGCAAGCCGGTGAGCTTTGACCCGCATGGCTACCACGTGATGCTGATTGACCTGACGGCTCAGGTTAAGGAAGGCGATAAAGTCCCGCTGACCCTGATCGTGGAAAACGCCAAGGGTGAGAAAGAGAAGATCGAGGTGCAAGCCGAAGCGCGGGCACTGGGCATGGCTGATCACAGCAAGATGCACTGACGGTCATTTATCTCAGGGCTAATTACTGAGCCGTTCAAGGACGGCTCAACCCGAGTGCTGGATGTCTCGTCTGTTATCGACCCCAATGCCTGATTTCACCCGGCGTTAGCCTCGCCCCCGCCCCACCCCGCTTGAAAACCCGCGTTCCAGACACCTCAAACCGCTCTGCCTCAGTTATTTATACTCAAATGCCAGCTTAATAATATTTTACCGATACCAGGGTGATCCCTAGTCTTGAGCCCAAGAAATGGCAGGCCGTTAGCGACCTAAATCCGACTCGAAGGGTATAGAGATGACCAATGAAAAAATAAAAACAGATACGCTGATTGTTGGCGCCGGTCAGGCTGGCGTGGCCATGAGTGAACACTTGAGCAAACTCGGCGTGCCGCACCTGGTGCTGGAGCGCAACCGTATCGCCGAGCGCTGGCGCACCGGGCGCTGGGATTCGCTGGTGGCGAATGGTCCGGCGTGGCACGACCGCTTTCCAGGCCTTGATTTTGACGACCTCAGCCCCGACGAGTTTGCACCGAAAGAACGTGTCGCCGATTACTTCGAAGCCTACGCGAAGAAGTTCAACGCACCGATCCGCACCGGCGTGGACGTGCTGAAAGTTGAACGCAATGTCGGTCGCCCGGGCTTCACCATTGAAACCTCCGAAGGCGTGATCGAGGCCAACCGTGTGGTGGCGGCCACCGGGCCGTTCCAGCGTCCGGTTATCCCGCCGATCGCGCCGAAAGATCAGCCGTTCATGCAGATCCACTCCGCTGATTACCGCAACCCGGCGCAATTGCCCGAGGGCGCGGTGATGGTTGTGGGTGCGGGTTCGTCCGGCGTGCAAATCGCGGATGAATTGCAGCGTGCCGGCAAGAAGGTTTACCTCTCGGTAGGCGCGCACGATCGCCCTCCTCGCGCCTATCGCAACCGTGACTTCTGCTGGTGGCTGGGTGTGCTCGGCGAGTGGGATCAGGCGGCAATGAAGCCGGGGCGCGAACACGTGACCATCGCCGTGAGCGGTGCGCATGGCGGTCGCACGGTGGACTTCCGCGGGCTGGCCCATCGCGGCATGACGCTGGTCGGCCTGACCCAGGCATTCAATGGCAGCGTGGCGACGTTCCAGCCGAACCTGGCCGACAACCTGGCGCGCGGCGATGAGAACTATCTGGCGCTGCTCAATGCCGCCGATGCCTACATTGAGCGTAATGGCCTGGACCTGCCGGAAGAGCCGGAAGCGCGCATTACCTTCCCCGATCCTGAGTGCGTAACCCAGCCGATTCTTGAGCTGGACCTGGTCAAGGCTGGCGTGACCTCGATCATCTGGGCCACCGGTTTCGCCACGGACTACAGCTGGCTCAAGGTGGATGCCTTCGACGATAACGGCAAGCCACAGCACCAGCGCGGTGTGTCGAGCGAGCCTGGAGTGTATTTCCTCGGCCTGCCGTGGCAGTCGCGTCGCGGTTCTTCGTTCATCTGGGGTGTTTGGCACGACGCCAAGTACGTGGCCGACCACATCGCCATCCAGCGCTCGTATCTCGACTACCACGATGCGGCGCAACGCGAGGCGGACATCGCCCCGGTCGCCCTTAAAACCACGGTCAGCGCTTAAGCCATTTTTCTTTTTCAGGAGCGTCACATGTCCACGCCAACCCATACCCGTATTCGCATGTTCAACACCAAGGAAACCTACCCGAACCAGAGCCTGGACAATGACCTGTGCCAGGCCGTCCGGGCCGGCAATACCGTTTATGTTCGTGGCCAGGTGGGCACCGATTTCGAAGGCAAACTGGTAGGCCTTGGTGACCCGCGTGCGCAAACCGAACAGGCCATGCGCAACGTCAAGCAGTTGCTGGAAGAAGCCGGCAGCGACCTGAGCCATATCGTGAAAACCACGACTTACCTGATTGATCCGCGGTATCGCGAGCCGGTGTATCAGGAAGTCGGGAAATGGCTAAAGGGCGTGTTTCCGATTTCGACCGGGTTGGTGGTGTCAGCGTTGGGGCAGCCGCAGTGGTTGATGGAGATTGATGTGATTGCGGTGATTCCTGAGTAAGCAGGTTTACCGAGTTGCGGCCATCGCGAGCAGGCTCGCTCCCACAGGGGATCTTCAGCGAACACAAAGTGTGTGTGCGACACAGATCAAATGTGGGAGCGAGCCTGCTCGCGATGGCGCCCGCCCAGACGACCTTTTCCTCAAGGCCAAACAAGGAGCAAAACCATGACCTTCTCCATCGCCGCCCGTTGCCCCGAAACCGGTCAGTTCGGCATCGCGATCAGTTCCTCCAGCATCGCCGTCGGCGCCCGCTGCCCGTGGCTGCTGCCGGGTGTCGGCGCCGTCTCCACGCAAAACATCACCCTGCCGTCCCTCGGCCCGGAAACCCTGGCCCTCATGGAACAAGGCCTCGCCCCCGCCGAGGCGCTGGACAACGTCCTGACCCGCAACGGCTACAGCCAGTACCGACAGATCACGGCGATTGACCACCTCGGCCGCACCGCGCATTTCAGCGGTTCCCAAACCCTGGGCAATCACAACGCCGTCTCCGGCGAGCAATGCGTGGCGGCCGGCAACATGCTGGCGGACCGTGCGGTGATCGAGGCCATGGTCAGCGCGTTTGAGCAAGGCGAAGGTCAACTGACCGACCGCCTGCTCGCGGCGATGAAGGCCGCTATCGCAGCGGGTGGTGAAGCCGGACCGGTGCATTCGGCGGCGGTGGTGGTGGTCGGTGAACTGACCTGGCCGATCATCAACCTGCGGGTCGACTGGGCAGACGAAGACCCCATCGGCCAGTTGCAGAAATTGTGGGACGCGTATCGCCCACAGGTTCAGGACTACATCGACCGCGCCCTGGCCCCCGACAAATCCCCCGGCTACGGCGTTGCCGGAGACGACCGATGAGCACCAGCCGCGATTTGCTAAAGCAATTGGTGGCGTTCGACACCACGAGCCGCGAATCAAACCTGCACCTGATCGAGTTTGTCCGCGACTACCTCGAACGCTTCGACGTGCCTTGCGAACTGATCTACAACGAACAACGCAGCAAAGCCAATCTGTTCGCGACTATTGGCCCGGCGGATCGGCCGGGTATCGTGCTGTCGGGCCACACCGACGTGGTGCCCGTCGATGGTCAGCCGTGGACGGTTGCGCCGTTCGAACTCACTGAGCGCGACGGCAAACTCTACGGTCGCGGCACGGCGGACATGAAAGGCTACATCGCTTGCGTGCTCGCGTTGGTTCCGTCACTGGTAAAGGCCACGTTGCGGCTGCCGGTACACATCGCGCTTTCGTACGATGAGGAAGTCGGTTGCCTTGGTGTGCGCTCGTTGCTGTCGGAACTGGAAAAGCGCCCGGTCAAACCGATGCTGTGCCTCATTGGCGAACCGACCGAGCTCAAACCGGTGCTCGGTCACAAGGGCAAACTGGCGATGCGCTGCGACATTCACGGTGAAGCGTGCCACTCGGCGTACGCGCCACTGGGGGTCAATGCGATTGAATACGCCGCCGAACTGATCGGCGAACTGGGGCGGATTGGCAACCGGCTCAAAGCCCCGGAACATCACGATGCGCGGTTTGATCCGCCGTTCAGTACGGTGCAAACCGGCGTGATTTTCGGCGGCAAGGCATTGAACATCGTCCCCGCCGATTGCCGTTTCGACTTTGAAATCCGCGCCCTGCCCTCACATGACCCGAGTCTGGTGGCGCAGGAACTGCAGACCTACGCCGAACAGCAAGTGCTGCCGCGCATGCGCGCTGTGAGTGAACAGAGTGAAATCCGCTTCAGTGAGTTGTCGGCGTATCCCGGTTTGGCGACCGATGCGCACAGCGAAGCCGCTGAGTTAATCGCTGCATTTTCCGGTTCACGGGAGTTCGGCACAGTGGCGTTCGGAACGGAGGGCGGACTCTTCGACGCCGCCGGCATTCCCACCGTCGTCTGCGGCCCCGGCAGCATGGACCAAGGCCATAAACCCGACGAGTTCGTCAGCCTGGCGCAATTGAACGGCTGCGATGAAATGCTGAATCGGATGTTGCAATCAATCAGCTGAATCACCCAAAAACCCTGTGGGAGCGGGCTTGCTCGCGAAGGCGGACTAACATTCAACACCTCTGTTGTCTGCCAGTCCGCCTTCGCGAGCGAGCCCGCTCCCACAGGGTTTTCGCCATCCGCACAGACATACATTTTTTAACGTCTATACCCACAAACTTACTAATTTATCTCTCACTCCCCACCGCACATCATCAACTCCAACAAGAAAAGCGTCGTTCACGCGGCGCTCACCGAAGTACGTCCACGTACTCACTTTTGCCTTGGAGTTCGTCATGGTCACCTCTGAAACAACCTCCGCCCCGCTCATCGAAAAACACACGATTGGATACGTGCCCCCGCAAGATCGCCATGGAAAGGTAAGAGACCTGTTCACCCTCTGGTTCGGCGGCAACATCGCGCCGTTGCCGATCGTCACCGGCGCCCTCGGCGTGCAGATGTTCCACCTGAACCTGGTGTGGGGCATCGTCGCCATCCTTGTTGGCCACCTGGTCGGCGGCGTGCTGATGGCGCTGCACTCAGCGCAAGGCCCGCAGATGGGCATTCCGCAAATGATCCAGAGCCGCGCCCAGTTCGGCTCCCTCGGCGCCCTGCTGGTGGTGCTGATCGCCGGCATCATGTACATCGGCTTCTTCGCCTCCAACATCGTCCTCGCCGGCAAGTCCCTGCATGGCGTGGTCGACAGCGTGCCGGTGCCCGTGGGCATCGTCATCGGTGCCCTCGGTTCCGGCATCATCGGCATCATCGGCTACCGCTTCATCCACGTGCTCAACCGCATCGGCACCTGGGTACTCGGCGCCGGCATCGTGCTCGGTTTCGGCTACATCTTCACCCACGTGCAGACCGCCGACTTCCTCACCCGTGGCAGCTTCAACATCTCCGGCTGGCTCGCCACCGTGTCGCTCGCCGCGCTCTGGCAAATCGCCTTCGCACCGTATGTGTCCGACTACTCGCGCTACCTGCCGGCTGACGTACCCGTCGCCTCGACGTTCTGGACCACTTACCTGGGCACCGTGCTCGGCTCCAGCCTTTCGTTCATCTTCGGCGCCGTCGCCGTCCTCGCCACACCCGTCGGCATGGACACCATGGACGCGGTCAAACTCGCCACCGGCTCCATCGGCCCGTTGATGCTCGTGCTGTTTCTGCTCAGTGTCATCAGCCACAACGCCCTCAACCTCTACGGCGCCGTGCTGTCGCTGATCACCCTGGTACAAACCTTCGCCTACCGCTGGATCCCCACCGCCAAAAGCCGCGCCGTCCTCTCGATCATCATCCTCGCCGCCTGCTGCTTCGCCGCCGTCGGCGCGTCCGCCAACTTCATCGGCCACTTCGTCGACATGGTGCTGGTGCTGCTCGTGGTGCTGGTGCCGTGGACCGCGATCAACCTGATCGACTTCTATGCGATTCACAAAGGCAAATACGACATCAACTCGATCTTCAAGGTCGATGGCGGAATCTATGGCCGGTACAACCCGCAGGCGTTGTTGGCGTACGCGATCGGGATCGTGGTGCAGATTCCATTCATGAACACGCCGCTGTATGTCGGGCCGATTTCAGAGCACATCAATGGGGCGGATTTGTCTTGGTTGGTGGGGCTGTTGGTGACATCGCCGCTGTACTTCTGGCTGGCCAACCGCGACACGGCGTACAAGCGTCGCCTGTCGAGTGGGAAATTGGCAAACAGCATGTAACCCCCTGTGGGAGCGGGCTTGCTCGCGAAGAGGACCTGACATTCAGCATTAATGCTGAATGTCATACCGCTCGCGAGCATAACTTGCTTATGTCTAGCTCCACGCACTACGACGAAACCCGAAAACCACATAAGCACAAGCCAAAGCCCTGATAATTTGGGGCTTTGTAGTATCTGGTTGCAGCCAATCAACAGCAGACTGGAGACCTCTATCTTCAGCCTTCAGATGTGGCAGGACTCCATATATTTGATGTAACCACCGAATATCATCAAGGCTAAAAAAAACAAGAAACCTGAACCCCACGACACAAACAACATCCGTTTAAATCCTTTCGGAAAATTTTCAGCATCAGAGATATCAATAATACCTTTCTTAGCGCACGGCCCAGGTATAGCTAAAACCAACGTAAGAAAGCCATTACGCATGCCTTTTCCGATAAGTCCCGCTTGCGAGTACGCCGCTTTATTCGCCTCCACGAAGCTACTTTTTGGCAATAGCGCTTCCGCTTTTTCTGTGTAGACGAGAACCATGTAAATCAACCAAATCTCTATAAGAATCAGCGGAACCCCAATGCAGAGGCCAATTAGACCGAGCGGAATTTGGGTCATTACCTCACTTCTCCGTAGATACGTTCGCCAATAATTTCCCCACCGGCGCCGCCGAGTTTCCCACCAACAACCCCTCCCACTGCGCCGCCAACCACCCCACACAAAAGTGCCCCGGAACCTCCGGTAGGTATTCCTAGGACCAATACGCAGCCAAGCGTTGCTGTATACCCAGCTATAAAGCCCCCAAATCCCCCTCCTGCCAAGCTTCCAGCCAAAGAAGAACCCTCCACATATTTAGCCCTCGTACACTGATCTTCCCGCCCCAGCGCACACGCGTTCCTGATCTCAAGCCCGGAGGAAGCAACCGTCAGCGCCGTACCAATATAGGTTCCGCTTTTAATCAATTTCGCAGCCTTGGCCACGCCATCGACTTTTTCCGCATACCCCACAATCTCGCCCGTATGCAAATAGCGCTTGGTAGAAATCCCAAGCATTCTTTTTATCGAACCTTGATGACGAAGCCCGGAGCCATAAGAGGTTGCCCTTGCAAGCTGCCCTTCCAGTTTGCTAAACAAGATGACGCGCTCGGCTAAAAACCTTTTCCTGGCGGTTACTGATCCTGTGCGCAGAAACTCCTTATGCAACTGCTCGATCTCTTCCAGGGTTTTCCCGATCGCGGCCATGTGCTTGCTCCACCCGTCACTGACGACACCGGCACCAATAGAACCGTAAAAGAGCACCTCTTTCAGCAGATCGAAGTTGTCGAGAAAGAAGTCGTCCGCATCAACATGGTTGGTCAACAAGCCGATATGGATCTCGCGTGCCTTGGCCATCAAGTACGCCTCTTGACTGGTACTGGATGAAGTAGAGGCATCACCGATGATCACCAGCTCACCTGCCAGCACCACGGTGTTGGTGATGTGGCTGTTGAGCGCATCGAATTTGTTTTTGGAAACATCTGTCAGGCCCAACTGCGCCTTGAGGGATGCGTAAGACTGGGTTTGCGAATTGATAAACGCTAGAGGCTCTGCCATTTCAGCCTCACGAATATTTCTTGTTACTGATGCGATCCCAGCCACCCGCAATATTGCCGCCCCCGCCGCCATCGCTGCGCTTTTGCTGGGTGTAGATGGTCTTGATGCGGCCATAATTCAGTTGCACGATTTCTACAGGAACGCCGGGGGAGGCATTTTGCATGTAGTCGGCAATGATGACTTCCTCGAGCACCACTTCGAAATATTTAAGCTTCTCACCACCCGCACGGCTCAGCACCAAACTGACTTCCTTCAAATGCTCGCCGGCACAACTGGCCTCCATCAGCTTGCAACTGGATTTGTCCAAGACTTTGGTGAAGGTGAAGTTGCTCAGCGTCGTACGGCCAGAGCTCGCGCCGCCATTGGAACTGGCCGTTCCTGACGTACCTTGATGGGTGCTGAAACTGTATCCGCTGACCTCAATCCAGTCGCGGTAGTTTTCATCCAGGGCTTCGCCGGGAATTCCTTCGATTTTGACGAACGCGTCAAACGCCATGCTTTCTCTCCTTGATGATGGAATCGCCAATCATTTTTTCAGGAGTGAATGTACGGTGCTTTGACGAAGCAAATGCCTATCGGGATATCGCCAAATGGAGGAATCAGAACGGTCCTATTCAGCTCCGGCTTCGAGCTGTAGGGCATTTCCTTCGAAGCCAAAAAACGCTGGAATCTGCGCTGCCCGCACGGGACGCTGGTCGAACTTCAGACACCGATAAAATGAACCCTGGCCGCGAGCGCCCACCTAACTGAATGACTATCAGGAGGTGGCTAATGCAAATCGAAACAATCTGGATCGTGCTCGCAGCAGTGCTTTTGCTGGTTGAGTTGTGGGCGATCAACCGGGTGCGTAAAGCCGAAGGCAAATCGAGCAACAAGCTCTTGTGGATCGTAGTGATCGTGTTTGTGCCGCTGTTCGGGGTGGTGGCGTGGGCATTGGCGGGGCCGAAACACACCGAACACAATCCTCATTCACCTCAGGCCAGACAATGATGGCGGTGGGTGTGCGAGTGGACCCAGCAACTGCCGGACAGCAAAACCGCTCCTTGTAGCCGCTGGCGCCGCCTGCGTACGGCTGCGCAGCTGGCGCAAAATCGGCAGTCGCGGTGTATCAGGTGAAACCCGCATGCTGAGTTCACGACGGCTACGCAGCCGAACGCAGGCTTCGCCAGCTGCTACAAAAAACCGAGCAGTGCCGGGTTCAGTCGTCTTTATCCAGCAACTCGCCTACTCCGCGCGCTTTGCCGTCAACCGTACCAGTTCGCCAACATCCGCCAGCGACTCCAACCCCGCAATCATCCCCTCCAACTGATCAATCTCAGACCGCGAAAGACGCCCTTCACACAACGTCCTCGTCGCCTACTGATAGAGGTCAGGAGCGCAATACGCCAATCGCCCTTCGATACTTTTCAATGCGTTCCAGATCATCCCAGGACGGCTGGGCAATCCGCGACAAGTCGCTGTTCTCCTCAAGATCAGCCAGTTTCACCACTCGGCCAATCGGGTTCTGCGCCGCTCGCTCGACGAACGCCTCATAAGACTCTCCCGGCAACTTGGTCACTGATTCAATCGCCGTCAGCACCGTTTCGCTGAAGCCTTCGTTACGCAAATCCTCGAGACTTATGCCACAGTCCTCAACCACATCATGCAGGACCGCCACGATCCGTTCTTGCAGCGTGTCGACCCTCAGCATCACCTTCAGCGGGTGCAGAATGTACGGTGAACCGCCCTTATCGACCTGCCCTTCGTGGGCGGCGGCAGCGATGGCGATGGCACGTTCCAGTGATTGAGTCATCTTGGTTTTCCTTGGGTGGGAGGTCGTAGTGGTCGGTCATGTTGGTTTTCAGCATGGACCAAGCCTGGATCTAAAAATCGACATCCGAAAATCGTGTAGGAAATCATCCATTGCGGCAAGGGCGCATTCTCTTCTATGCCCCGAAACCACCCCACCCTCCACCACACTTTTAAACATCCCCAACCCCTGTAGCAGTTGGCGAAGCCTGCGTTCGGCTGCGCAGCAGCCGCAAAATGAGGCGCCGCAGTGTTTCAGTCAAACCGAGGTGGTTGATTTACGACTGCTGCGCAGCCGAACGCAGGCTGCGCCATCTGCTACAAAAGCCGAGCAGACGTCCTACACACCCGTTTGCAGGCACCAAAATCGCTGCTTATAGTTTGGTCCAGGGATTCGCAGCCCTAAAAAGAGGACACCGAGTACCGCCAGCCACGACACAGACGATTTCCGTCTGTGAAATGGATTTGACGGTGTGATTAACTTTTTAGGATCAAACCAATGACAACCCAAAACCCACCCCGCCGCTTCACCCCCATGTCCCAGTTCGCCACCGACTACCCCGTCCTGCTCGTCGACAGCGACGCCCCACTCCGCGAACTCCACAACTGCGTCAGCGAACGCCTCAACGCCGTCCTCCCCTACCTCCAGCTCATGGGCTGCACCAGCCTCCCCGACTACGCCGAAAACGACATCAACACCGTCGCCAACATTGCTCGGATCTTGCTCCAGGATGTGAGTGATGTGTTTCGGGTGATTGAGCAGCGAGGGTTTGATACTTCCACAGGTCAATGACCGAATTTCACACAAAAAACCCGCGTCAATGCGGGTTTTTGTTGCCTCAGAAATCCTCAACCGGGCGTTGTATGAAAGGTAAATGACATGAGAGAAACAACATTCAATCCCGAGGACATGCCAATCCTCAACGTCGACACTTCTGGTACCAACTGTCACGAAGCTTCCCGCTTCCTCGATAGCCCGGAAATTATGGCCGCTTACATTGCTGAAAGTATGAAGGCGGGCGCCACGGCGCTTGTTCATGCACTGAGTGAAGTTGCAAAAGCTGCAATTATCGAGTTTCAGCCCCCTCCTGCGAGGGCTTTATGACCTGTTTTCCCCAGAATCAGAACAGCCCAGCCAACCGTCCCATCAAAGTAAAAGTTCCTTCACCATCGGAACACAAGCCAACTGAAGCCCAGAGGGCGAATGGTAAATAGCAGGCTCGTCACCCACGAAACCGCATCGCCGGTAAAAGTCAGCCGCGTTTAACGTGGCGTCCAGATTGACCTCCTTCAGCCCTAAATCCCGCGCCACGCATTCCAAGTGGTTCAGGATCCTCACGCCGATGCCTTGTTGCATAAAACCCGGGAGTACAAAGATCGCGCCGATTTCACTGTTTTCCAGATCAAGCATTCCAGTCGCTACGGGTTCATCGTTAATACAGCCCAGATAAAAGTGTTTTTCCATCAACTCGCTGTACCCGTCCTCGGCTGATCCTTTCGTCCAGGCCAGCATTTGTTCAGTGGTGTACGCGCCGATGCACTGGTGCCGTATCGCTTGAAGGCGAATGTCGAATGCTGCTTGGGCGTCGCTGGGCTTGGCGCGTCTGATCTCGAACATTTCATCTCCGTTGGTTATCGGTGGACGGAGAACTAAAAAGCCCCGTCCATTTCTGGCGGGGCTTTGGGTAACTACGTCAAATCCTATGAACGCGTGACCTCACGGCCCGCCAGAGGCGGTCATGGAGGAGCACATCATGTTCATGCGGCGTGTGTAGGTCATGGGCCGATAGTGTTTTGGATGGTCTGAATTGTCAATTCTAGAGGGGAATGACGACATCAGAAGTTAGCCGGTGTATTGGCACTAATAATCTCCGCCTCATCCGCCCCAATATTGCGAAACTTGTGCGGCAGCGTCGTCGGAAAGTAATACCCATCCCCGGCATTCAGCACACTAATCTGCCCATCCACCGTCAGCTCAACAGTGCCCCGCGTTACCAGCCCACACTCCTCGCCTTCCGAGTGCACAATCGGCTCTTCCCCTGAACTAGCGCCCGGCGCGTATTGCTCGCGCAACAGTCGCATCTGCCGGCTCGGCACTGATGCGCCGATCAGCAGCAACCGCAGCCCATGACGCCCGAGGTCCGGTTGTTCGTTGGCGCGGAACACGTATTGGTGTTCGCGAGGTGGTTGGTCGAAGGTGAAGAAGTCCGCCAGGGACATGGGGATGCCTTCGAGCAGTTTTTTCAGGGAGCTGACGGAGGGACTGACGCGATTTTGTTCGATCAGGGAGATGGTGGCATTGGTGACGCCGCTACGCCGGGCCAGCTCGCGCTGGGAGAGTTTGTAGCTTTCGCGTACTAATTTGAGTCGTGAGCCCGTGTCCATGACAGCCTTATGCGAAGAATACTTAAGGGTTATGGGGGTGGATGGCGGGCGACTTTTGGCCGCGAAGGTACCGCTTCCCTGTCCCGGAAATGTGAAAGGCGGGTATTAAATCACGTTTGGTGGTGTTGCTCAGCAGGTTCGATGGGTGGTTGGGTAAAAAGGCTTTTGGGGGTGGGTCAGGTGGCATTGATGGCGGCTGGCTTGGCCTCATCGCGGGCAAGCCCGCTCCCACAGTTTGATCTCGATGGTGCACAGATTTCGTGCCCACCATAAATCCCTTGTGGGAGCGGGCTTGCCCGCGATGAGGACATCACATTCAACATCAATTGCAGCTGTTAGACCGCTATCGCGGGCAAGCCCGCTCCCACAGGGATTGGGTTGATTAGATGCCGAACCGGTCACGCAGCGCATAGTACGCGGCGCCCATGGCGGTGAGTGGGGCCTGGAAGGTACGGCCGCCGAGCATCGGCATGTGTGGCAACGAAGCGAACGCATCGAAGCGTTCGGCGTCGCCGCGGATCATTTCCGAGATCAGTTTGCCGGCCAGGTGCGAGCAGGTGACGCCGTGGCCGCTGTAGCCTTGCATGTAGTAGGCGTTTTTCTCGATGCGGCCGAATTGCGGCATGCGTGACATGGTCAGCAGGAAATTGCCGGTCCAGCGGTAGTCGATCTTCACGTCCTTGAGTTGCGGGAAGGTCTTGAGGATTTTCGGCTTGATCAGTTGCTCGATGTCGTCCGGTTCGCGGGCGCCGTAGACCACGCCGCCGCCGTACAGCAGGCGGTTGTCGGCGGTGAGGCGGTAGTAGTCGAGCAGGTAGTTGCAGTCTTCGACGCAGTAGTTGTTTTTGATCAGGCTGCGCGCAACCTTTTCGGACAACGGTTCGGTGACGACGATTTGCGAGCCGCACGGCATGCTTTTGCGCGTGACGCGGTTGTCGAGGTCTTGCGGCAGGTAGGCGTTGCCGGCGATCAGCAGGTACTTGGCGCGGACCACGCCTTTGGCGGTGCGCACGGTGATCGGTTCGCCGTAGGTGATTTCCACCGCCGCCGATTGCTCGTAGATCTTGCCGCCCAGGCCGATGATGGCCGAGGCTTCGCCGAGGGCCAGGTTCAGCGGGTGGATGTGGCCGCCCTGCATGTCGAGCAGGCCGCCGACGTAGTTGTCGCAGCCGACTTCGCGCTTGATGTCCGCCGCGTCGAGCATTTGCAGGTTTTTATTGCCGTAGCGTTCCCAGCTGCTTTTCTGCTCCGCCAGGCCTTTGAGTTGCTTTTTGTTCAGCGCGGCGAAGATGCCACCCGGGCGGTAGTCGCACTGGATGTCGTAGTGTTGTATGCGCTGACGGATGATGTCGGCGCCTTCGAAGATCATGCTGCCGAGGACTTCGGCGGTCTTGTCGCCGTAGCGTTCTTCGATGACGTCGACGTCGCGGCTGTAGGAGTTGACCAGTTGGCCGCCGTTGCGACCGCTGGCGCCGAAACCGACTTTGGCGGCTTCGAGCACGGTCACGCTGTAGCCGGCTTCAGCCAGGAACAGGGCCGAAGACAAACCGGTGTAGCCGGCGCCGATCACGCAGACGTCGCATTCCACCAGTTCTTCAAGCACCGGGAATTCGCCGGTGAAGTTGCGGGTGGCGGCGTAGTAGCTGTTTACATGTGTTGTGTGTTTCATACGTTTCTCCGATGGCCGCCGATTCGATTCGGCGGCCGCCGTTGTAGAGGTGTCAGAGCTTGATCCAGGTCGCTTTGAGTTCGGTGTATTTGTCGAACGCGTGCAGCGATTTGTCCCGACCGTTACCCGACTGCTTGTACCCGCCGAACGGCGCGGTCATGTCGCCGCCGTCGTACTGGTTGACCCAGACGCTGCCGGCGCGCAAACCGCGAGCGAAGGTGTGGGCCTTGCTCAGGTTGCTGGTCCAGACGCCGGCGGCCAGGCCGAAGATGCTGTCGTTGGCGATAGCCAGGGCTTCTTCAGCGGTGTCGAAGGTGATCAGCGACAACACCGGGCCGAAGATTTCTTCCTGGGCGATGGTCATGGCGTTGGTCACGCCGTCGAAAATCGCCGGTTCCACGTACAGGCCGCCGGTGGCTTCGAGGGTGCGGCTGCCGCCAGCGATCAGTTGTGCGCCCTGGTCTTTACCGACCTGGATGTAGCGCAGCACGTTGTCCAGTTGGCGCTGATCGACGACGGCGCCGACGGTGGTTTCTGGATCGAGGGCGTGCCCCGGTTTCCAGGCCTGCAAGGCTTCCACCAGCAGCGGAATGAACTGCTCACGAATCGAACGCTCGACCAGCAAACGCGAGCCTGCGGTGCAGACTTCGCCCTGGTTGAAGGCAATCGCACCGGCCGCCGCTTGTGCTGCCGCGCGCAAATCCGGCGCGTCGGCGAACACCACGTTCGGGCTCTTGCCGCCGGCTTCGAGCCAGACGCGTTTCATGTTGCTTTGGCCGGAATAGATCAGCAGTTGCTTGGCAATCGCGGTCGAACCGGTGAAGGCCAGCACGTCGACGTCCATGTGCAGCGCCAGCGCCTTGCCGACGGTGTGACCGAAGCCCGGCAGGACGTTGAACACGCCTTTAGGGATGCCAGCATCCAGCGCCAGTTGGGCGATGCGGATGGCAGTCAGTGGCGACTTTTCCGACGGCTTGAGGATGAACGAGTTGCCGGCCGCGAGGGCTGGGGCGAACTTCCAGCTGGCCATGATCAGCGGGAAGTTCCACGGCACGATGGCGGCGACCACACCGGCAGGTTCGCGGGTGATCAGGCCGAGTTGGTCGTGCGGGGTGGCGGCGACTTCGTCGTAGATCTTGTCGATGGCTTCGGCGCTCCAGCGGATCGCGTTGGCGGTCGCCGGGATGTCGATGTTCATCGAGTCGTTGATCGGCTTGCCCATGTCGAGGGTTTCGAGCAGGGCGAGTTCTTCCTGGTTGGCCAGGATCAGGTCGGCGAAGCAAATCAGGATGCGCTTGCGCTCGGCCGGGGCCAGATTGGCCCAGATGCCGGATTCGAAGGTGCGGCGCGCGACGGCGACGGCCGCGTCGGCGTCGGCTTCATCGGTGCTGGCGACGTTGGCCAGGAAGCGGCCGTCGACCGGGCTGATGCATTCGAAGGTTGCGCCGCTGAGGGCTGCGCAGTAGTGGCCGTCGATGAATGCCCGGCCTTCTAGTGTTAGGGACTGGAAGCGTTGTTCCCAGTCGCTGCGAGTGTTTGTCATTGTTGTGACTCGACGCAGAGGAATAAGTAGTTGTCGGATTGAAGCCAACCAGCGAACACCGCCACCCCCTGTGGGAGCGGGCTTGCCCGCGATAGCGGTGTGTCAGGCAAAATCAATGTTGGATGTGCTGCCGTCATCGCGGGCAAGCCCGCTCCCACAGGGATGGGAGGTGCACACCTGTTTCGTGTGCACCCCATGACCCATAACTGCCGGGTAATAGCCATCAAACCGTGTGCAGGTACCAGTTGTACTCAAGGTCGGAGATGGAGTTCTCGAACTCGGCCAGCTCGCTTTCCTTGCACGCCACGAACACGTCGATGTACATCGGGTCGATGTAGCGAGACATGACTTCGCTGTCGTCCAGCTCGCGCAGTGCATCGCGCAGGTTGTTCGGCAGGCTCTGCTCGTTTTGCTCGTAGCTGTTGCCTTCGACCGGTGCGCCCGGTTCGATTTCGTTGGTCAGGCCGTGGTGAATACCGGCCAGGACCGACGCCATCAGCAGGTACGGGTTGGCATCGGCGCCGGCTACACGGTGTTCGATGCGCACCGAGTCCGGCGAACCGGTGGGCACACGGACCGCAACGGTACGGTTGTCGATGCCCCAGCTCGGCGAGTTCGGCACATAAAACTGCGCGCCGAAGCGACGGTACGAGTTGACGTTCGGGCACAGGAAAGCCATCTGCGCCGGCAGGGTCTCGAGCACACCGCCGATCGCGTGACGCAGTGCGGCGTTCTGCTCGGGATCCTCGCTGGCAAAGATGTTGTTGCCTTCTTTGTCGAGAATCGAAATGTGTACGTGCAACCCGTTACCCGCCTGGCCCGGATACGGCTTGGCCATAAACGTGGTGTCCATCTCGTGGTCGTAGGCGATGTTCTTCACCAGACGCTTGAGCAACACCGCGTAGTCGCAGGCCTTGATCGGGTCGTTGACGTGATGCAGGTTCACTTCGAACTGCGCCGGGGCGCTTTCCTTGACGATGGCGTCGGCAGGGATGCCCTGCTCTTTCGCGCCTTCGAGGATGTCTTGCAGGCAATCGACGTATTCGTCGAGGTCGTCGATCAAATACACCTGGGTCGAGATCGGACGCTTGCCGGAGACCGGCGAACGTGGCGATTGCGGACGGCCGTTCACGTTGTCCTGGTCGATCAGGTAGAACTCGAGCTCGAACGCCGCGCAGATGGTCAGGCCCATTGCGTCGAACTTGCTCACCACCTGACGCAGCACTTCGCGAGGGTCAGCGAAGAACGGCTGGCCTTCGAGTTCGTGCATGGTCATTAACAGTTGCGCGGTCGGGCGCTTCTGCCAGGGTTCGATGCTGAGCGTATCCGGGATGGGGAAGCAGATTCGGTCTGAGTCGCCGATGTCCAGACCCAGGCCGGTGCTTTCCACCGTAGAGCCGTTGATGTCCAGAGCAAAGAGAGACGCCGGGAGGTTGATGCCTTTTTCGTAAACCTTATGAAGACTGGTGCGCTCGATGCGCTTGCCGCGCACCACACCGTTCATATCCGCAATCAGAAGGTCGACGTACAAAACCTCAGGATATTTCTTAAGGAATGCGTTTGCTTCGTTGAGTTGAACGGTACGCAGAGGGACCGACATTTTGCACCTATTAGCTGTTAATTATTATGTTCACTACCTTGTTGCGAGCCCAGTCAACCCGAACGGCCAAGTGAAGTCAATAGCGAACACCTGGCCTCTCATCCTTTATTTTCGGGCCTTTTTTGGGCACGAGAGTGCCAGATTAGTCTTGCGTACCGCGTAAATGCTGAAGATCAGACGTGCGGCGTTTAGAATTTTTTACATGAGAGTTGTTAATTAAAATCAACAAGGCTAAGCTCCGGAAAAGCTCGTTCAAGTGTGAAACTTCGAGGTGATAAAAATGGCATTCAAGCCATTGATCGGCGTTACAGCGTGCGTCAAACAGATTGGCCTGCACCCCTACCACATCAGCGGCGACAAGTACTTGCGTGCTGTCAGCGTCGCGGCGCTGGGGTTGCCCGTGGTCATTCCTTCCTTAGGCGACCTGACCGAAATCGAGGACCTGCTCGCGCAGCTCGACGGTCTGTTGCTGACCGGCTCTCCCTCGAATGTGGAACCCTTCCACTATCAAGGCCCGGACAGCGCTCCCGGTACGGATCACGATCCGGCGCGGGATGCCACCACCCTTCCTTTATTGCGTGCAGCCATTGCGGCGGGCGTTCCGGTGCTGGGCATCTGCCGCGGTTTTCAGGAAATGAACGTGGCGTTCGGTGGCAGCCTGCATCAGAGGGTTCACGAAATTCCGGGGATGCTCGATCACCGCGAAGCGGACAGTCCGGAGTTGGCGGTGCAGTACGCACCGGCCCATGCGGTCGCTGTGCAACCGGGTGGTGTGTTTGAAGCGCTGGATCTGCCGCCGGTGTTCCAGGTCAATTCGATTCACAGCCAGGGCATCGACCGACTCGCGCCCGGCCTGCGCGCCGAAGCGGTGGCGCCGGACGGTTTGATCGAAGCGATTTCGGTCGAGCACAGCAAAGCCTTCGCCCTCGGCGTGCAATGGCACCCGGAATGGCAGGTGCTTTCGAATCCCCCCTACTTGAGTATTTTCCAGGCGTTTGGCGAGGCGTGCCGGCAACGGGCGGCGCTGCGTAACCCGCGCTGACTCAGCACTCGATTAATCAATTTACTGCCCCGTGAGTCAGGCGGGCGTGCCTTTGCGCGTCGGTCACTCACGTATTAGATGAACCGCAATAACAACAAGTACGAACAGGCAGCCAGGACGGCGGTGCCGAATAAGCCCGAACCGGGCGATGCCAGTGAAGTATGCGCAAATCCCTGTGGGAGCGGGCTTGCCCGCGAAAGCGGTGTATCAGGTAACGAAGATTTCGACTGACACACCGTCATCGCGGGCAAGCCCGCTCCCACAGGGGTCAGCGCTTTGATTGACTGGCACCGCACGCCCGGGCTTGCAATCCACTATTAAGTCAGGCCGCGTTGGCCCGACGACTGAAACCTGTTGGGAGTTTCACATGGCAAACGCCTCCAGCATCTACAGGAAGGCTCTTGAAGGTCACCAGTCACCGAAAAAGGTGCTGGTGAAAGTCGACCGCGTCACCAAGAAATTCGACGAAACCACCGCCGTGGACGATGTGTCCCTGGAAATCCATCAAGGCGAAATCTTCGCCCTGCTCGGCGGTTCCGGTTCCGGCAAATCGACCCTGCTGCGCATGCTCGCAGGCTTCGAGCGCCCGACCGAAGGCCGGATTCTGCTCGACGGTGTCGACATCACCGACATGCCGCCCTACGAGCGGCCGATCAACATGATGTTCCAGTCCTACGCGCTGTTCCCGCACATGACGGTGGCGCAGAACATTGCCTTCGGCCTGAAGCAGGATCGTTTGTCCTCCAGCGAAATCGACGCCCGCGTCGAAGAGATGCTGCGCCTGGTGCACATGACCCAATACGCCAAACGCAAACCGCATCAGTTGTCCGGCGGCCAGCGTCAGCGCGTCGCCCTCGCCCGTTCCCTGGCCAAGCGTCCGAAGCTGCTGTTGCTCGACGAACCGATGGGCGCGCTGGATAAAAAGCTGCGCTCGCAGATGCAACTGGAGTTGGTGGAGATCATCGAGCGGGTTGGCGTGACCTGCGTGATGGTGACCCACGACCAGGAAGAGGCCATGACCATGGCCCAACGCATCGCCATCATGCACCTCGGCTGGATCGCCCAGATCGGCAGCCCGGTCGACATTTATGAAGCACCGGTCAGCCGCATGGTCTGCGAATTCATCGGTAACGTGAACGCCTTCGACGGCACCGTGGTCGAGGACCTGGAAGGTCACGCGATCATTCACAGCCCGGACCTGGAGCAGAAGATTTACGTCGGTCACGGCGTCAGCACGTCGGTGCAGGACAAGTCGATCACCTACGCGATCCGCCCGGAAAAACTGCTGGTCAGCACCACCCAACCCGACTCGCGCTACAACTGGTCCAGCGGCAAGGTGCATGACATCGCCTACCTCGGCGGGCACTCGGTGTTCTACGTGGAATTGCCTGGCGGCAAAGTCGTGCAGTCGTTCATGGCCAACGCCGAACGCCGTGGCGCGCGCCCAACCTGGGACGACAAAGTCTACGTGTGGTGGGAAGACGACAGCGGCGTGGTACTGCGCTCATGAAAACACTCAATCAGCGGTTTATGCGGCTGATGCCGAGTGGTCGAAAGCTCGTCATCGGGATTCCGTTCCTGTGGCTGTTCCTGTTCTTCATGTTGCCGTTTTTCCTGGTGATGAAGATCAGCTTCTCGGAAGCGGCCCTGGCCATTCCGCCTTACTCAGAGATCTACACCTTCGCCGAGCAGAAATTCCAGCTGCTGCTGAACCTCGGCAACTACTCGTTGCTGACTCAGGATGAGTTGTACATCTCGGCGTACTTCGGCTCGTTGAAGGTGGCGTTTTTAAGCACGCTGATGTGCCTGGTGATCGGTTTCCCGATGGCCTACGCGATCACCAAGGCGAACAAGGAAACGCAAAACGTTCTCCTGCTGTTGATCATGATGCCGACCTGGACTGCGATCCTGATCCGCGTCTATGCGTGGATGGGCATCCTCAGCAACAACGGATTGCTCAACGGTTTCCTGATGTGGACCGGGCTGACCGATCACCCGATCGAGATCCTCAACACCAACACGGCCGTGTACATCGGCGTGGTTTACGCCTACTTGCCGTTCATGGTGTTGCCGCTGTACGCCAACCTGGTCAAGCATGATCACAGCCTGCTGGAAGCCGCGTCGGACCTGGGTTCGAGCAACTTCAACAACTTCTGGAAAATCACCGTGCCGCTGGCCAAGAACGGCATCATTGCCGGCTGCATGTTGGTGTTCATTCCAGTGGTCGGTGAGTTCGTGATTCCGGAACTGCTGGGCGGCCCTGAGACCCTGATGATCGGCCGCGTGTTGTGGCAAGAGTTCTTCAACAACCGCGACTGGCCGGTGGCGTCTGCCCTGGCGGTGGTGATGCTGTTGATCCTGATTGTGCCGATTCTGCTGTTTAACCGCAGCCAGGCCAAAGAGATGGAGGCACGGGGATGAAACGCTTCGGATTTTCAAAGTTCATGCTGATTTTCGGCTTGTCGTTTATCTACTTGCCGATGTTGATTCTGGTGATCTACTCGTTCAACGCCTCCAAACTGGTGACGGTGTGGGGTGGCTGGTCGTTCAAGTGGTACGCCGGTTTGCTCGACAACACGCAACTGATGGGCTCGGTGGTGCGCTCGCTGGAAATCGCCTGCTACACCGCGATTGCTGCGGTGGCATTGGGCACCTTGGCGGCGTTTGTGCTGACTCGCGTCACGCGCTTCAAGGGCCGCACGCTGTTCGGTGGCCTGGTGACCGCGCCATTGGTGATGCCGGAAGTGATCACCGGTCTGTCGCTGTTGCTGCTGTTCGTGGCGATGGCGCAGTTGATCGGCTGGCCGATGGAGCGTGGCATCGTCACCATCTGGATCGCCCATACCACGTTTTGTGCCGCTTATGTGGCGGTGGTCGTCTCCGCGCGCCTTCGTGAGCTGGACCTGTCAATCGAAGAAGCGGCCATGGACCTGGGTGCGAAACCGTTCAAGGTGTTTTTCCTGATCACCATTCCGATGATTGCGCCGTCTCTGGCGGCCGGCGGCATGATGTCGTTTGCCTTGTCACTGGATGACTTGGTGTTGGCCAGCTTCGTATCGGGCCCGGGGTCGACGACCCTGCCGATGGAAGTGTTCTCGGCGGTACGTCTGGGTGTGAAGCCTGAGATCAACGCCGTGGCCAGCCTGATTCTGTTGGCGGTATCGATCGTGACCTTCATGGTCTGGTACTTCAGCCGTCGTGCCGAAGCCACCCGCAAACGGGCGATCCAGGAAGCGATGGACCAGACCGCCAGCGAATCCTGGCAGCAACCTAAAAAGCAAATGGCTGGAGCCACCGCCTGATGCCGCCCCTGTAGGAGCGAGCCTGCTCGCGATGGACGTTAACGATGACGTGGGCTACCTGACTCAACGCGGCGTCCTTGAGTTTTTCGCGAGCAGGCTCGCTCCTACACAGGGAGCGCTCTCGACACAGATGTTTGCTGTGTGATTTTGAATAAAAAAAGAAATGGAGTTGTACCGATGAAAATGTTTGGCAGGACTCTGCTGACACTGTCCTTATTGGGCGCGATCGCCACCGGCGCCCAGGCCAATGACAAGGTACTGCGCGTCTACAACTGGTCGGATTACATCGCCCCGGACACCGTCAAGAAGTTCGAAGACGAGACCGGCATCCGCGTGACCTACGATGTGTTCGACAGCAATGAAACCCTTGAGGCACGCCTGCTCGCGGGCAAATCCGGCTACGACATCGTCGTGCCGTCCAACAGTTTCCTGGCCAAGCAGATCAAGGCCGGCGTCTATCAGGAACTGGACAAGTCGAAGCTGACGAACTGGAAAAACCTCAACCCGGTCCTGTTGAAAAACGCCTCTGCCAGCGACCCGGATAACGCGCATGCCTTCCCGTACATGTGGGGCTCGATCGGCATCGGTTTCAACCCGGACAAGGTCAAGGAAGTGTTGGGCGCCAACGCACCAACCAACTCCTGGGACTTGCTGTTCAAATCGGAAAACGCCGAGAAGCTGAAAGCCTGTGGCATCAGTTTCCTCGATTCGCCGACGGAAATGCTCCCGGCCGCCCTGCACTACCTGGGCTACCCGGTGAACTCCAAGGACCCGCAGCAAATCGCCGAGGCCGAAGCGCTGTTCATGAAGATTCGTCCTTCGGTGGCGTATTTCCATTCGTCGAAGTACATCTCCGATTTGGCCAACGGCAACATCTGCGTGGCGGTCGGTTACTCCGGCGACGTGCTGCAAGCCAAGGCCCGCGCCAAGGAAGCCGGCGACACGGTGAAGATCGACTACAGCATTCCGAAAGAAGGTGCCGGCAGTTTTTATGACATGGTCGCCATCCCGCGTGATGCCGCCAACGTCGAGAACGCTTACCTGTTCATGAACTTCCTGATGCGTCCGGACATCATCGCCGAGATCACCAACAACATCGGCTACAGCAACGCCAACTCGGCGGCCACGCCGTTGGTGGATGAAGCGATTCGCGATGATCCGGGCTCGTACCCGCCGCAAGCGGTAATGGCGACGTTGTATGCGATTCCTGACTTGCCGATTGGTGTTCAGCGCGTGATGACCCGGGGCTGGACGCGGGTCAAGCTCGGGAAATAATTGCTGAATCTGAAATCGCCATCGCGGGCAAGCCCGCTCCCACAGGGATCCGCGTCGTACACAACTCGGCGTTCCACACCAGACCACTGTGGGAGCGGGCTTGCCCGCGATGAGGCCATAAGATTCAACATCAATGCTGGCCGCTTACCGTTTTCCGTTCACGCAGCGCCTTACCACCGCTGCACTCCTCTCAGTAGAACGGCTTCACCTGGCTTCCTCGGTTAAGGTGAATTTGGGCGCCCTTAGGCGCCTTTTTTTATTTTGGTTTACGACGAAACCAGCGGCCATTCAGCGAGCGCCCGATAACGGCCCTTATGGGACTCGAACAGGGTGAAGTGATCGGCGCGCAGGAAAAACTCCGGGGGTGCAGCGGATTCAGGCACCGGCGCCCGATAGTCGCGCATCAAGGTCAGGTGCGGGCGGAATTCCTTGGGCGAATCCTCAGACCTGAACGGCAGCATGGCCTGCTCCAGCGCATACACCAGTCGCAGCAATTCCGGCGGCGCCTGCTCCGGCACCAGCAGCAAAACTCCCGACTTGCGCCAGACGTCCAATCGATCAAGCACCAGGGTCAAGGCCACGCCGGGCGTGCAAACATTCGCCGCCGCTGTGCAGATGTCAGCAATCTTCGCCACTTCGACAGCACCCAAAAACAACAACGTCAGATGAAAGTTTTCCGCCGGCACCGGGCGTCCGCTGCGCAGCTGCAATTCACTACGCCATTGGGCAATGGCCCGGCGCTGTGCAGGCGCGCAGCCCAACGCAAAAAACAGCCGTTTCAGCGGCTCATGGGATTCGTCGCTCATTCCTGGCACCTCCTGACAAGCCAGTTATAGTTCATGCAGACCACACAACGGGAGGGGGCCATGCGACAAATCATCAGCAAAGAGCCGTGGTGGGCCGTGCCGCCGAAGCCCGGTCAGGACGAGTTCGAGCTGGAATGGGGCTGGCTGGTGCATTACAGCGAAGGTGAGCCGCGCTTCGAGTTCGTAAAAGAGCGACCGACGGACCACGAGATTCGCAATCGCAAGAGTTGCAGGATCACCCCGTCGCCGGAGTGATCCTGCGGTCGGTTTTCAAGCCTTCACGATCATGTCGAAACCGCCAAAGATCATCCGCTGGCCATCGAACGGCATCGCATTCATGTCCGGTTGAATACGCGGATCGGACATGACCTTTTCCATCCCGGCATCACGGGTGGCCTTATCGGGCCAGATGATCCAGGAGAACACCACGGTTTCGTCTTCCTTGAGTTTCACCGCCATGGGAAACGACGTCACCTTGCCATCAGGCACGTCGTCACCCCAGCACTCGGCGAGGCTGAGCGCACCGTACTCCATGAACACGGCAGCGGCGGACTCGGCATGTTGCTTGAACTGTTCGCGATTAGCGGTGGGCACGGCAATAACAAAACCATCTACATAGGACATGGTCGTTCTCCTTCGGTTATGGGGCGTTCTGCTGGCTAGTCGATTCGGTCGGGCTCCAATCGACCGCTCCGCTGCTCGAACTGACCGACGGTATCTCGGCACTCCCCGCCAGATTGCCTTCGATCTGCCCCGCCATGTACAGCGTGCCGGCCATCACGCCAGTCGTCGGGTTTTGCACCAGTTTCATCCAGGCCTTGTCGAACGTATTGCCCAGGCTGCTGCGAATCAGCGCCTCGCTGTCCGGCCGGTCGTTGGCCTGGATGATCGCGCGAATCCCCGCCACCCCCACGGAAATCAAGCCCCCGGCCAATTTGCCCGCGGCAGCGGCCACGGCACTGGCCGCACCGCGCGGGACCATTTCGGCTTCCATCCGCTGACTGGCACGCTTGGCCACCGGCGCCATGGCGGTGTCGGTCGAATCAACACCCTTGTCGCCACCCGCCTTGTGAATCTTGTCGATCAACGCCGCATAGGCCGGCAGTGTGTTCAGCGGCTGGGTGTGCACGACCTGATACAGCGAGGCATCACGGGCCGGTGGCGGGCCCAGTGCAATGGCGGGGATTTTCTGGATTCGACCGTTGAGCTGAGCCATCGGCACGCCGTGGCGCTGGGAGATTTTCCGCAGTTCTTCCTGGAGGATGTCGACGTAGAACGCCGTGGCCAGGCCGAGAATCGCGTCGGGATCGATCTCTACCGCGACCGGCGCAAGCACGCGCTCCTGGTATTGCTCCAGCAGATAGGCCGCCAGTCGCTTGGCCGACGCATCCTGCTCGCCCTTGGCGCTAAGGGTGTACCAGCTGACCTTCATCGACAGCCATTCCTGGGTCCAGTAGCTACTGAACCATGGAATGAAGTTCTCTTCGGTCAGTTGATAGACCCGCGTACGCCAGTAATCCATGGCGCCACGCGAGTAGATTCGGGTCTGCTCGGTGGCCGATTGCGACGCCGCGACAATTTCCCGATCCACCTGCTGCCAGGTGCTCTGGGAAATCACCACGGGCGCCACTTCCACCGGGGCAGGCGCAGGCGTGACGCATCCCGCCAAGACCACCAGCACGGCGACGATCAGCGAACGCACGTTCAAGATCGCGGCTTCCTACAGTCGATTTCGGACGAAATGTCCGGTGTTCAAGAGAGACCTATTGATTTGAGTATAGGTGCGGGCGTTTGTTCGCTTGGGTTGGTGGTGTTCTTTCGGCCGCCATCGCGAGCAGGCTCGCTCCCACAGTTTCGAGTTCACCACAGTTAAATGTGGGAGCGAGCCTGCTCGCGATGAGGCCGGGTCAGGCAGCGAAGTTCTGACCATCACTTCCATCGATATTCACCATCGCCGCGAATGCCTTCCGCTCAATAACCGTCAGCGTAGGATCAATCTCAACCCAACGGAAAACCCCACATCGGAGGGGCACATCATGATCATCCATCTCCTCACCTGCCTGGCCCTGACCGCTTTCACACTGAGCATTTTTTCCTGGTACGTCCTGACTGAGGAGCGCATGTCATGATCCACTCCGTCACCCTGGCCGTGAGTTTTCCGGTATTTGGCAACAACTTCTACGCGCAAGAAGCCGTGCCGCGCAAAGTGTTCGCATTGGTGTTCGACAAGAACTTCGAAGCGTTGCTGATCCCTGCCGCCGGCCATCATTTCAACAACGAAGTGGTGGGTTTGAACGATCAATTCCGCTTTTTGAACGATGTGCTGGTCGAACACCTGCTGGAAATGGAAGTGGCACACGCTTCGCCACGTTCAGCGCGTCAGTTCACCTTTTAGCTATCACGCTAGTCATCTTGCAACGCACAGACATCACGCACACAACTACGCAGCCATCTGTGCGCCGGATCGGCCTCCATTCGCGGGTGCCATAACATCGCAACGGTGAACATTGGCATAGCAAACGGCAGCGCAAAACTGTGCATGCCGGCTCGAAGGCTTTCGGTATGCCGCTCTGGCACACTGGCGATCAGGTCGGTGGCTCGGGCGAGCGCCAACGCGGTCGAGAAGCCTGCGACGATGGTCACTATCCGACGTTCCAGCGGTTCAAGCGCTTCATCGATCGGCCCCTTGTCGAGCCCTCGCCGGGACACACTGATGTGACCGCCCGCTGCATAACGGGCGGGCGTGATTTCGCCGTCGCTCAGTGGATGACCGATGCGTACGACCCCGATGAAACGGTCCCGGAACAAGCCCTGGGTACGCAACTCCGGGCTAGTGCTTTTGCCCACCACGCCAGTCTCCAGATCGACCGTTCCGTCGCGAAGCAACGTGCTGTCCTTGTCCGGTTTGTGCATGAAGCGCAGACGAACGCCTGGGGCGTGTTCGGCGATACGCGCGATCAGCGGTGCGCCAAAATTTTCCACGAAGCCTTCACTGGTGCGCAGCGTGAAGGTTCGGACCAACTGCGAAAGGTCCGGTTGTTCAGCTGGGCGCAGCACCGCTTCGGCCTCCTGTACCAACTGACTGACCCGCTCGCGCAGTTCAACCGCTCGCGGCGTGGCCACGAGCCCTCGCCCTGCCCTGACGAGTAACGGATCACCGGTTGTCTCGCGCAATCGCGCCAACGCCCGACTCATCGCCGACGGACTCAGCCGCAAGCGCTTGGCGGCGCGCGCCACGCTGCCTTCGGCGAGCAGCACATCAAGGGTGACCAGCAGGTTCAGATCGGGCGTGGACATGCAGCGCTCCGCAAATGGGATGAGGCGTTTAATGCACGAATACAATGCAAAGGGTGCGTCTTCCGCCATGTTAGGCCCGAGCGTAGATTCCTGATAGCTCCACTTCGCGAGTTGCCAGACAAAGAGAGACAGGATGAAACCGACCCTTGCAGTAGCGGACAACGCGCCACCCACACCCTCGGTTCGCTGGGCCCTGACCAGCCTTGCGCTGTCGATGCTGCTGTCCTCGCTCGGCACCAGCATCGCCAACGTGGGTTTGCCAACATTCGCGCAGGTGTTCGGCGCCTCTTTCCAACACGTGCAGTGGGTTGTCATCGCCTATCTCCTGGCCATCACCACGCTGATCGTCAGCGTCGGCCGACTCGGCGACCTCACTGGCCGTCGGCGGTTGCTATTGATCGGTATCGGCGTGTTTACCCTGGCCTCGGCGCTGAGCGGCTTTGCCCCTTCCCTGCCGCTGCTGATCGCCGCCCGGGCGCTGCAAGGCCTCGGCGCAGCCATCATGATGGCGCTGACCCTGGCGTTTGTCGGCGAGACCGTTGCTAAGGCAAAAACCGGTAGCGCCATGGGGTTGCTGGGCACGATGTCAGCGATTGGCACCGCGATGGGGCCGTCACTTGGCGGCCTGCTGATCGACGGCTATGGCTGGCGTGCGATCTTCCTGATCACGGTGCCGTTGGGCTTGTTGACGTTGGTGCTTGCACATCGCTATCTGCCCGCCGACCGGCAGAAACCCAAGGCTGCGCGAACCGGTTTCGACCCCGTGGGCACGCTGCTGCTGGCACTGACACTGGCGGCGTATGCGCTGGCCATGACCCTGGGGCGAGGCAGTTTCGGCTGGCTCAACATTGCTCTGCTGATGACGGCGTTGTCTGGCCTTGGACTGTTTCTGATGACTGAGGCGCGAGTGGCCTCACCGCTGATTCGCCTGGCCATGTTCCGCGACCCGGTGTTGAGTGGCAGCCTGGCCATGAGCACGCTCGTCGCAACCGTGATGATGGCGACATTGGTGGTCGGGCCCTTTTATCTGTCCCAGGCGCTCGGGCTGGAGGCCGTCGGGGTCGGGCTGGTGTTGTCAGTCGGGCCGTTTGTCGCGGCGCTGACGAGTGTGCCCGCCGGGCGCATCGCTGACCGTTTTGGTGCCCCGCGCATGACCCTCGTTGGGCTCAGCGCAATGGCGATCGGTTGCCTGACGCTTGCGCTGCTACCGCTGACCTTCGGCATCGCAGGCTACATCGCCCCGATGGTCGTGATCACCCTCGGCTATGCCGTGTTCCAGACCGCCAACAACACGGCGGTCATGGCCGAGGTTGCGCCTGACCAGCGTGGTGTTATCTCCGGTCTACTCAACCTGTCGCGAAACCTGGGCCTGATCACCGGAGCCTCGGCCATGGGCGCGGTGTTCGCGCTCGCCTCGGCAGCAGCCGACATCAGCATCGCGCGGCCGGAAGTGGTCTCCGGCGGTATGCGGATCACGTTTGCCGTCGCGCTGGTGCTGATCGCCGCCGCACTGGCCATCGCGATGGGCAGCCGTGTTCGTTCGGGTTCTGCCGAGGTTGCATGATTCAGCGGACGGCGCTCTCTCACGCTTCGCTATTCTTGATGAAAATCGGGATCGGTTTTCACTTTATCCGTTTGAAGAGGCTATACCGACGCGGTTCCGATAGGGCTCGATGAATCCGCAACCGAGGATCTCGTTGAGTCGCTTGGCATCGCTCATTCGGCGGAACAGCCCGAGCGTCTGCCACGGCGCGTGTCCGTCAACATTGGGTGCTCCCAATCCGGCAGTCAGGTCTTCGATCAGGATCGAGCGGGTTTCGAAAGAGACGCGCGTCAGCCCGGTGTGATTGCCGACGCCGGCATGGGCATGCGCCCCGGAAAAGGCCAGCAGACTGCCCGGGGCGATATCAACGGCAATCCCCTGCTGTGCGGCAACCGCTTCCAGCAGATGCGGGATGGCTTCGTCGGCATCCACCGCGTTGCGCCCGTCTCGATGGGATCGCTGGAGGATTGCGCGCATGTCGAAATCGGCGCTGGAATTGAGCAGCGGCCGTTGCCACAGGTCTGGGTACAAGGCAAAAGTTCGCCCGGTGGTGATGGGATAGATCGGCGCCCACCAGTTGGTTTGCGCATAGATGTTCGAGCCCCAGGTGTCGCGATGAAACGCGATGGTCGCCGTGGTGCGGGCACGGGTCGCGACCTGCTCGGGTTCACGATGGGGCTGAAAACGTAAATGTAGGCGATCGCACGCCAGGGCATCCGGGGCAATGCCAAGGCTTTCCACGACGTCTCGCCAGCGCTGCTGAATCTCGGCTGAGCCGGCGAAATCGTTCTGCCATTTGGCGAAGCGTTCCGTCTGCTCGCGGTGGTTCAAGTGACGATGGATCTGTTGCGGCTGCCAGGGATTGAGTGCGTCTTCGAGAAACCCGCGAGCGTATTCCACCAGCGTCGCCATGGGTTGCAAGGCGTCGATACGGATAATCTCGCCGGCATAGATCCGGTCGTGAAACTGGCGAGCGTTGCTCGGCAGGACTAGCGAGCTGTACATGACCTGAAATCCCGTGAAGCGGCGTCACTGACTGTAGGTGCACGCCGGTTGCAGCGAAAGAAGCAGGTGCGGCGAAAAAACACGGATCAGTTTGTCATTGAAGGCGCTAACCCTGTGCCGCACTGCAACCGTAATCACGATCACTGACGACGCAGCGTTGTCCGCTGTCCAGCGGCCGCGCGATCCTCGAAGCCGGCTGCAGAAACCCGAGCAACGCGTGCTGAGCGTCGTGCCAGGCCGCGGAGTGTTCCATATCGAGGAAGTGCCCGGTGTTCTTGATCGTATGAAACCTGGACTGCGGGGCATGTTTGGCAAACAGCCGAGCGTCTTCCGCCGAGGTGTACTCATCCCACTCACCGTTGACAAACAGCAGCGGGATTTCGATGGCATCGGCACAGGCGACGTAGCAGTGGGTGTCCTGGGTCAGCACCTCATTGACATGGAAATGCATCTGCCGGTATTCGTGCTCGGCCAGGCTGCTGACATGTCGGTGATTGAAGCGTTTGAACAGCGAGGGCAGATGCTTGCCGATCGTGCTGTTGATCAAGCGCCCGACATTCAGGCGATCGCAGGCCTGGAGATAGTTCAGGCCGCGCTCCAGGTAATCACGCATCGGCGTATTGATCCGCGCCGAGAATGAACTGATCACCGCCTTCTCGATCCGTCGCGGCTGCTGAGCCAGCGCCAGCAAGGTGGCCGCCCCGCCCCAGGAAAAGGACAGCACATGGTCCACGCAAAAGTGCTCGATCAATTCCAGCAGTATCTGCGCCTCGTCTTCCTTTCGAATCGGCTGGTCGTGGAGGTTGTGCCGTCTCGACTGCCCGGCGTAGGGCTGGTCGTAGAGAACCACGTTGAATCGTGGTTGCAGGTAGCGCACCGTTTGGGCAAAGGACGCGGTAGTTGCCAGCGAGCCGTTGACCAGAATGATGGTCTTGTCAGCGGCGGTGTTGAGATAGTGCTCGGTATAAACCTTGTACTTCTCGCAAATCTCGATAATCGCAGTTTGCGGCATCATGTCTTTCTTCCCTGAACCAATTGGACTGAACGCACAGCGTAAGGGTGCCCGGATGGTTCCCGTGACCGGTCAGTCACTGTCAGACCGGCGATTCAGAGTTAAGCAGGGATTTCCCCGTCTGCAAGAACGCAGACGAGTTATTGCGTTGTACCGCGAGCGTAACGGGCTCAAGGCCCGAATATCGGTGTCCACTCCTGAAATAGGGTTACACCTGTTTCAACCCAACGCCCGATGCACCGCACCGGGCGTTTTGTATTTTCAGGCCAGAAGCGTTCCTGGCGGCGCCTCATGGCTACCCGTGGAAACGATCTGGCTGTAGGACCCTTCTGAATTTTATGTTGAGTATCAGATCAATCTCCGGGCTCTCTCGAGTACCAGCGCACCTTCCGTCCTGCAGCCCCTAAAAAACCATACAGAGCCACCAGGTCGCCACGATTGTGCCTGCCGATACCTGCACGCTAACGTCCAGCCGCATCGCTCCCTCAGCGACCGGGGGCTGATGCCCCGGCCGGGTTGCAGATACCTTTCGGAGTTCTCGGGGCTTTTTGCCGGAGTAAGAATGTTAATGGACTTAGCAGCTATTTTCGCGCCTCGGAATCGGCGTCTGATCACGTTTGTGCCCGCGACAGCCGCGGTGCGTGGCAGCGCCCCGAAGGGTGCCAGCCAATGAACGGCGAAAACTTTTACTGCGTGGCACAAATGACGACCCGCCTGCTTCCCAACTGGCATACGCCGCGAAAAATGGAAGTGCCCGCCGACCTGCCGGGGGTGGTGATCTTCCTGCACGGCGTGAATGACCCCGGGGCGTCCTATGAGTCGGTGGAAACCGGGTTGTGCCAGGGGGTTAACGAGCGGCTGGATCGGCCGGATCTGAAGGCTGGGCGGTATGGGGCTGATTACAGTGAGGCCAAAGAACTGCCACCTGATGAACGGAGTGCCGATCAGAAAACCACGCTCGATGATCCTGATACCTTTCTGTATCAGCGCGACGCAGACGATCCCAAAACCCGTAGCCTGATGATCCCGTTTTACTGGGGCTATCGAGCCGCACCGGAACACGTCAAGCGTGATGATGCCGGTGATCCGTTCAGGATGCGCAATCAGTTTCAGGACATCCAGGGCAATCGCCTGGATCGCCACTTCGCCAAGGCCGGCGGGTTTTTTGTCAATGCCACCAACAACCTGGAGGACATGTATGGCGAGGGTTTCAAGGCCAACAGGAAAACCGCCACCGTCGAGCTCGTGAGCCCGAACAATTACCTGCTCTTCGCCAATGCGCCGCGGCGGCATTACTTTGTGTTGGCCGCCCATCGTCTGGCCATGCTGGTCAGAGAAATCCGCCGGGTATCCCCCGATGAAACCATCACGATCATGGGCCATAGCCAAGGCACCTTGATCTCGTTATTGGCGCAGGCCTTATTGGTGGACAAGGGGCAGCGCTGCGCCGATACCGTCATCATGGTCGACTCGCCTTATAGCGTGCTGCCCAAGGTCACCCCCAAAGACCATGACACACTCGCCACGCTGATCCGTATTGTCACGGCGGTGACGCAGACGCCCCATGCCCAGCCACCGTTATCCGCGCTCAGGGATAGCAAAACCTATGGCGGTCGCAGCGGTCCGAAGTGGTCACCGACTCAAGGAACCCGCAAGGACAAAATCGGCAACCTCACGGTTTTTCCCGAACGCGATAATCGCGGCAAGGTGTACCTGTATTTTTGCCCGGACGACACCACCGTGGCCCTGGACGACGTGCAAGGCATCGGCACCTACGGTGTGCCTGATGCAACGCCCGATGGGCGACCGGCGATGATGGCACTGCAATCCCTGGGCTTTTATCAACGCCTGTGGACCAAACGTCATCGTGACGGGGAGCCGGTGCCGGTGGGCAAGCCTCCACAACCCGAATTCATCCGCGCACCAGGCGAACACCGCTACCCGGGCGCTTCCTTGTTCACCGGAGTGGCTTCGCAAGCCCCGATCTCCCAGGGGCAGGAACGCCTGATCAACGCTGAGGCCCTGAACCCGCCTCATGCGCCGCAGATGTTTGGCGGCGAAGCGATAACAGGCAGCCCGACCACCGCAGGCCAGGACAAGCCTGATGAGGTTGGAAAGAGCATCGCGCTGGGCAAAGACGCCGCGACGTTTTTGTGGATAAAAATGCCCGCTGAGTATGACGCCCCGAACACCACACAACAGGAGGCGTTAGCTCGTTTTAACGGATTATCCGATAACCCGGAGGAACATACGCGCGCCGTACGAAAAGGCGCGGCCCGTTCCGGCTCCAGTTCTTGTCACGAGCGCGAGGAGACCCCGCGAGAGGCCCGGGCGCGCATGGAACATGACAAAGGGACGTGGGGCACCAACTCTTACCACTCGGCGATCTTGCGCAGTCCGGAAAACCAGCGCTGGGTGACGGCGATGGACATTGCCATTGGCCAGGCCCACTGCCTCGATTATCCGGTCATGCGCGAGGTGTTGGTGGCGATTGCGGATTGGAAGATGGACAAAAAACAATTCGAGCAAGTCGGACGGTTGCCAGGATGGTCGCGACTCAGCGCGCAGGCTCAGGCATTAGTGAGAGCCAGTTATTTGTATTACGACAAGGGTATTTTCCCACCCTCGGATTTGGTATCGCTGACACCCCCCTCTCTGCTTGCTGGCACCTCTAAAAAAGGAGTGGCCTTGTGAGCGACCCTCAGCACCGCCCCCGAACATTACCAAGACTCAAGCCTTATCTCTGGATCGCCGGGGTACTGCTGGTTCTTTGGCTCGGCTTCGTCTGGCTTGTCCAAATCAAGGCACAGGAAAACAACGTGGAACTTCGTGACATGAACCCGGTAATGCGCTGGGGTATCGCCGCCATTTTAGGCCCCTTGCTGCTGATGTTCAGCGTTCACTGGTGGGGCAAAGCCGTGGCCAGTGAAAAGGCGGGGCTTGCCGCTTATAAAGCCAAAGTCATGGCGCAAATCACCGAGCAGCAGGCCACGCAAGCGCGGACTTATGCGTTGGAGATACGCGGGGTGGGGCTTGGGATTTACCAGGACCATCAATCGGAGATCTGGCAATTCATCAAGAAGAAAAATAACAACTTCGCTTCGATTTACTCAATGGATCCCAAGGACTATAAAGCGTCACTAAGATCTAGAGAAAACTCCAGAGATATCAAAATCCGTGTTGCGTTCAAACATTCAGCAAACGCGTCAGTAGCCTATTGGCCAATCCCGGTGTTTTCCATTGCGCCGCCCAAGCAACCTGCCGATACAGGGGCTGCGGATAATATTCTCAACGGTCGCAATGCCGCGACGCTCGGGGTCACGCTCTTTTTGTGGCAGGACGCGGAGAATACAACCCACGCCCAGGGCATGATCGAGCGATTGTTCCAGTTCTTTGATGACAACCCCAAAGTGCCCCAAGCCTTGATCGTGAGCGAGGATGGCGACGTCACTCGAAACGGTTTACGCGTGCCAGGCACCCCAGGATTGCAGAACGGCCATGTCGTCCCCACGGTGTACGAAAGCATGACCGGGTTACTGGTCACTCGCTCGGATCGTTTGGATCGGTATATTCGCCGTTATGCCACCTACGAGCCTGAAGACAATCAGAATAAAAACACTGACCTGGGCAAGCTTTGGGCCTTTTATTGGGACCGTGATAGAGCATTTATGGATTGGTATGAAACCGCAGCACGTGCCAAAGCCGCTGAAGCGCCCTACGCACCTACCACCATGTCCACTGCCTACTGGCAATCGCAACTGCCCACCCTCTGGAAAACCATAGCCAACCGCGGGCCAGGAGATTTCGAACCCTCCCCGTGGCTGCCCATACGCTGGGCGCAGCACCAGGTCAAAGAGTTCGACGCCGCGCCGGTGCTGGGTTACTTGCACCGACCGATCAAAGTCTCGATGCAGAATGAACATGGCCAACGGCTTAAACCGGCATTGCAGGCCAAAGCCCTGCAGGAAGCCTGGTTACAGGCTGTTGAGACGCTGCCCAACGAGCAGAAACCAGTCCGCGTGTTCTATGACACCACCGACAACCGGGATGCTGAAATTGCCCTGACCAATGCCTTGCACGTCCTGAATACGGACGGCCATGGTATCGAGTTGGGCAATGTCGATGAGGGTTACGACATCGGACGGCGTCTGGGCACCACCGGGGTGAGTGGGGCTCTGGTGGAAATCAACCTGGCGACCATTGCCAGCTACCTGGACGGCGGAGCCAGCGCGGTGGTCTACGCCGGCCAGGACGGCAGCTTGACGGTACAAATGATCAGCCCCCCGGACGAAGCACGCAAAGCGAAAAACCGCGAGAACCGTGGTACAGATCCCTTCAAGTTTGGCTCCCCTGGTGGGGGTATCCCCAAAGCATGAACCTAGACCGTGCGGGTCGAAAAAAAGCCGCCTGAGGGCGGCGGCTGCCGATCAGCTAAGCCATAACGCAACCTGCAGCAGCTGGCGAAGCCTGCTGCTACAGGGTCGGTGTTGTTGCTAATCCGTCAGCTCCAGTCATTTACGTGTGATGGATTTCCCGATCCTTGGTTTCCGGCAGGAAGAAGGTACCCAGAATGGCCGTCATCACCGCGATGACGATCGGGTACCACAACCCATAATAAATATCCCCGGTGGCCGCGACCATGGCGAAGGCTACCGTCGGCAGGAAGCCGCCGAACCAGCCATTGCCGATGTGGTACGGCAGCGACATCGAGGTGTAGCGGATGCGCGCCGGGAACAGTTCCACCAGCCACGCGGCGATCGGGCCGTAAACCATCGTCACGTAGATCACCAGGATGGTCAGGAACAGCAGCACCATCGGGTAATTGGTCTTGGCCGGGTCGGCCTTCTCAGGGTAGCCGGCTTCCTTGAGCCCGGCGCCGAGGGTGGCGGCGAAGGCATCGTTGCGCGTCTTGAAGTCGGCGGCCGGCATGCCGGTGCCCTCGAAGCTCGGGATCACTTTGTCGCCGATGCGTACCTGCGCGACGGTGCCCGGTTCGGCCTTCACGTTTTTGTAGGGGATGGCTTTTTTCGCCAGCACGGTTTTCGCGAGGTCGCAGGAACTGGTGAATTTGGCCTTGCCCACCGGGTCGAACTGGAACGAGCACTGATCAGGATCGGCGATCACCGTGACCGGGTTCTTCTCCTGTGCGATGAACACGTCGGGGTTACCGTATTGGGTCAACGCATTGAAGATCGGGAAGTAGGTCACCGCCGCGAGGATGCAGCCGGCCATGATGATGCCCTTGCGGCCAATGCGGTCGGACAGGCTGCCGAAGATGACGAAGAACGGCGTGCCGATCAGCAGCGAGCCGGCGATCAACAGGTTGGCGGTCTGCGGGTCGATCTTCAGCGTTTGCAGCAGGAAAAACAGCGCATAGAACTGCCCGGTGTACCAGACCACGGCTTGACCGGCGGTACCGCCGAGCAAGGCCATGATCACTATTTTCAGGTTGTCCCAGCGGGCGAAGGATTCGGTCAGCGGCGCCTTCGAGGACTTGCCTTCGGCCTTCATTTTCAGGAACACCGGCGACTCGCTGAGTTGCAGGCGGATGTACACCGACACGATCAGCAGCAGGATCGACAGCAGGAACGGAATCCGCCAGCCCCAGTCCTCGAAGGCCTCGGTGCCGAGGGCCGTGCGGCAAGCGAGGATCACCAGCAGTGAGAGGAACAGGCCAAGGGTTGCGGTGGTCTGGATCCACGAGGTGAAGTAGCCGCGCTTGCCTTTCGGCGCATGCTCGGCCACGTAAGTCGCCGCGCCGCCGTACTCACCGCCCAGTGCCAGGCCTTGCAACAGGCGCAGGGTGATCAGGATGATCGGCGCCGCCACGCCGATGGTCGCGTAACCGGGCAGAAAGCCCACAATGGCCGTGGAAACACCCATGATCACAATGGTGATGAGGAAGGTGTGCTTGCGCCCGATCATGTCACCCAAGCGGCCGAATACAATGGCGCCGAAGGGCCGTACGGCGAAGCCCGCGGCGAACGCGAGCAGCGCGAAGATGAACGACGTTGTCTCGTTGACCCCGGCGAAGAAGTGCTTGGCGATGATCGCCGCGAGGGAGCCGTAAAGGTAGAAGTCGTACCACTCGAACACAGTGCCCAGGGACGAAGCGAAAATGACCTTGCGCTCCTCCTTGGTGATCCCGTGATGGGGCGTGCTGCCCGTGGTTGTGTTGTCGATTGTGGCCATGAGTCTTCTCCGTCGTGCGCTTGTTGTAGGCCGGAGTACCTCACTCGCTTTTGCCGCACCCAGGCCCTTGGGCTGATGTCACCGGATCGCGGATTGAGCGAAGAATGGGAACAGGCTGCCCGCCTCGCATCGCCGCAAGTCACCTAGAAGCATAATCACCTTCGCGCAGATATCCACTCACCCGCCCGCTAAACCCCGGACTGTCCCGTTGTCCGGGTTTTCTCACACCTTGCGTTCACCCGCAGCGGTCGCCTTGGACTGGTGCACAGGACTGTCGAACGCTATATAAAAGTGCAAGCAACCGTGCCCAACCGGACCTCTTTCTACCTGTAACCCCCGATACAGAAAGGTCAGAAGCTTTCTGGCCCGCTGTTTGCAGCCACCTGATACGCAGTCAACGCTGATTGCACTTATACGACAAAGGCGCCGTGTAACCCCCGTTCTTGACGGAGGGTCACATGGCGCCTTTTTTGTTTCTGGACCGGTCAGGTGCTGGCAGAGATTCGAGGGGCGAGGATGGCAAACCAAACCGTGCGTAGCGTATGTCCCTTTTGTGGTGTGGGCTGCGGCATCGTCATGCAGGTTGAAAACAACCGGGTGGTCAAGGTCACCGGGGATAAGACCCATCCGACCAACTTCGGTCGACTCTGCACCAAAGGCACGACCTGCGGGCAATCCGTCGCCGAGTCCGGCCGGATGGAAACCGCCTACCTGCGCCAGGAGCGCCATCGAGACCCGTCGCGTATCGCCATCGACCAGGCGATCAGTGAAACCGCCAGAAGACTGCGCGAGATCCTCGACGCTCACGGCCCTGACGCCCTGTCGTTCTACGTGTCCGGGCAGATGTCGCTGGAAGCCCAGTACCTCGTCAACAAGCTGGCCAAAGGTTTTGTCCGGACCCACAACATCGAGTCCAATTCGCGCCTGTGCATGGCCAGCGCGGGCAGCGGTTACAAGCTCTCGCTGGGTTCCGATGGGCCGCCCGGTTCTTATCAGGACTTCGATCACGCGGAGTTGTTCTTCGTGATCGGCGCGAACATGGCCGACTGTCACCCGATTCTGTTCCTGCGCATGATGGATCGGGTCAAGGCCGGGGCGAAGTTGATCGTGGTCGATCCACGGCGCAGCGCCACGGCGGACAAAGCCAACCTGTTTATGCCGATCAAACCCGGTACTGACCTGGCATTGCTCAATGGCTTGCTGCACCTGCTGGTGAAAAACGGCCACACCGACCCGGACTTCATCGCCTCCTTCACCGAAGGCTGGGAAGCCATGCCTGAGTTCCTTGAGGATTACGCACCGGAGAACGTCGCCGCCATCACCGGCATTCCCGAGACGGACATTCGCCAGGCCGCGGAATGGATCGGCCAAGCCGCCGAGTGGATGAGTTGCTGGACCATGGGCCTGAATCAAAGCACCCACGGCACCTGGAACACCAACGCCCTGTGCAACCTGCACTTGGCCACCGGTGCTATCTGCCGGCCGGGCAGCGGGCCGTTTTCCCTGACCGGGCAACCGAATGCCATGGGCGGACGCGAAATGGGTTACATGGGCCCGGGCCTGCCGGGGCAGCGCTCGGTGCTGATCGAGGCCGATCGGCTGTTCATCGAAGACCTGTGGGGCATCCCGCACGATAGCCTGCCTCGCGACGTCGGCGGTGGCACCGTGGCGATGTTCGAGCAGATGTGCGCCGGCCAGATAAAAGCCTGCTGGATCATCTGCACCAACCCGGTCGCCAGCGTCCCCAACCGTCAGAAAGTCATTGAAGGTTTGCAAACCGCCGAGCTGGTCATCACCCAGGACGCGTTCCTCGACACCGAGACCAACCGCTACGCCGACATCCTCCTGCCCGGTGCACTCTGGGCCGAGGCCGAAGGGGTGATGATCAACTCCGAGCGCAACCTGACGCTGATGCAAAAAGCCGTGGAGCCACCCGGCGAGACGCTGCCCGACTGGCAGATCATCGCCAGGGTCGCATGCGAAATGGGCTTTGAAGAGGCATTCACCTACGCCTCTTCTGCCGAGGTGTTTGAAGAGATCAAGCGCGCGTGGAACCCCAAGACCGGTTATGACATTCGCGGTGCAAGTTATGCGCGGCTGCGCGAAAAACCGCTGCAATGGCCCTGTGCGTCGGACGACGCCGAGGCTCGTAATCCGATTCGCTACCTGAACAATGGCGTGAGCCAGACGCTCAAAATCGACGCCGATGGCAGCCAACCGGCCATCGTGTTTGCCACCGAGCGCGGCAAGGGCATTTTCCTCGCCCGGCCGCACATGCCGCCAGCGGAAATGCCGGACAAGGCATTCCCCTTCGTCCTCAACACCGGCCGTTTGCAGCACCAATGGCACACCCTGACCAAGACCGGCAAGGTCGCGACTCTGAACAAGCTCAATCCGGGGCCGTTCGTTGAGATTCATCCGGAAGACGCCGCCAGTTTTGGCATTAAAGACAAGGATCATGTCGAGGTCCGCTCGCTGCGTGGCCGAGCCGTGTTGCCGGCGGTGGTGACCGACCGGGTACGCCAGGGCAATTGTTTTGCGCCCTTTCACTGGAACGATGTGTTTGGCGAAAACCTGGCGATCAATGCCGTCACTAACGATGCCGTGGACCCGATTTCGCAACAGCCCGAATTCAAATTCTGCGCGGTCGCGCTGCAACGGGTTGATTTGATCGAGCATGCCTTTCTCGACATGCCCGCATTCGCTGTCGTCGATCGCCCCTCTCCTTCGTCTTTTAAAGAGGAACTTTCCATGTCGTGCATCGAGGCATTCGCCGATCTCGCCGGCATCCACAATCTGCCGCCGCCGCAATTGAACGAGAACGAGCGCACCTACCTCGCCGGTTTTCTCAGCGGCCTGCAATCCACGGCGGGTCGCCAGGCCGGCGGCGTGCCTGCCCTGCCGCCGAACGCGCCCATGGCCGATGGCACCCGGCTATGGCTTGACGGTGTGTTGGGCGGGTTGTTCAGCCGGGTCGAATCAGGCACGCCACGACTCGACAGCAGCGCTGAATCGTCGCCCCTGCCGACGGCCCCCGCAGTGACATTGTTGTGGGCTTCGCAAACAGGGAATGCCGAAGCCTTGGCGGCGCGTTTTGCCTCGCGTTTGCGCGACAGCGGAATAACCGTGGAACTGAGCGCAATGGCCGACTTCCCCGCGAGCAAACTGGCCAGCACCCGCCATCTGGCCGTGATCAGCAGCACCTTTGGTGACGGCGACCCGCCGGACAATGGCGAAGGTTTCTGGAACACCTTGAGCACTGCCGAGACACGTCTGGAGTCGCTGCGCTTTGCGGTGCTGGCGCTGGGCGATCCCAACTACGACCAGTTCTGCCAGCACGGCAAAAAACTTGATCAGCGGCTACATGAATTGGGCGCCACCCGGCTGCTGGAACGCGTCGACTGCGACACCGAATTCGAGGCGCGTGCGGACACGTGGCTAGCCCAATTCCAGCAAATGCTGACTCCAGCGCCACCGGTAACGGTCGAACCCATCCCGAGCGTTGCCGCAAACCCCGTCGCGACACCGGGCAAGGCCAACCCTTTTGCCTCGCGGCTGCTGGTCAACCGTCACCTGAACAAGCAAAGCGCCAACAAAGAAACCCGCCAGTTTTCCTTGGCGCTGGCGGACTCCGGACTGAGTTACGAGGCTGGCGATGCCTTGGGCGTCTGGCCGCGCAACTGTCCGGAATTGGTCGGTGAGTTGCTTGATCTGACCGGGTTGGGTGCCGACACGACAGTAAACGTCGACAAGCTCGGTGAAGTCCCTCTGCACCAGGCACTGACCGAACACTTTGAAATCGCCCGGCCCAACAGCGACACCCTGGCGTTCATCGCCGAACGCAGCCGCAACCCGGCGTTGAAACACCTGCTGGGCAGCGAGCGCAAGGCCGAGTTGAAAGAGTGGCTGTGGGGCCGGCAACTGGCGGACGTGCTGCAGGCGTTTCCCGTCGACTGTTCGGCCAGTGAACTGCTGGGCACCCTCAAGCGCCTGCAACCGCGGCTGTATTCCATCGCCTCCAGCCCCAAGGCGCATCCTGAGGAAGTTCATCTCACCGTTGCCGCCGTGCGCTATGGCAAACGCAAGGGCGTGTCCTCCACCTTCCTCGCCGATCGCGTCGAAAACGCTGAAGTCCCGATCTTTGTCCAGCCATCCAAGCACTTCCGCGCGCCCGCCGATGGCAACCTGCCGATGATCATGATCGGCCCTGGCACGGGCGTGGCGCCGTTTCGGGCGTTCCTGCAAGAGCGACGGGCGCGGGGCGACAAGGGCCAGAACTGGCTGTTCTTCGGTGAACAGCACGCCGCGACCGACTTCTACTACCGCGAGGAACTGCAAGGCATGCAGCGCGACGGCCTGCTGACCCAACTCAGCCTGGCTTTTTCCCGCGATCAGCCAGAGAAGATTTACGTGCAGGACCGAATCCGCGAACAGGGTGCCGAACTGTGGCGCTGGCTACAGGAAGGCGCGCAGCTGTACATCTGTGGCGATGCCAGCCGCATGGCCAAGGATGTTGACCTGGCGCTGCGCCAGGTTGCGCAACGCCATGGTGGGATGAGTCCGGAACACGCCTCTGATTACTGGCGCCAGTTGAGCGAGCAGAAACGCTATTTGCGTGATGTCTACTGACGGCCTGAGGTCTGGTGGCGTGCACGTAGATCAACCCCTGACACGCCCCGATGTAGCAGCTGGCGAAGCCTGCGTTCGGCTGCGCAGCAGTCGTGAAGTCAGACTTCGCGGTGTATCAGGAAAATCGCATGCGCAGGGTTTACGACTGCTGCGCAGCCGAACGCTGCCTTCGGCAGCTGCTACAGGGATCGTGGTGGGTGCAGTCTGCCCCGAACAGCCAACCCGGTTACCAGGCATTTCCCCCGGACTTGGGGGCCCGGATCGAGAATTGACGCCTCAGGGCACCGATACCATTAGCCACGCCTCACAGCGTTCGCTGGCTATTGCCGATACCCTTCGCGATATCGACACCCCAATCCAGCGCCGCTTCCATGTCCAGCAAGTGCGGCTTGGGATCGTGATTCTCAGAGATGACCGAGCCGTCCGGCCAGTAAACACCGATGAACATTTTCAGCGAGCCGTCCCTCAATATCTCGGCCTTGACCTCAATCTTGCATCCGTTCGACAGCGTTTCCTTGTGGTCCAAATGGCGCTCAGTCATTGCTGCATTCCTCCCGTCGTAGACACCCGAGTGACGTAAACCCCTGGATGCAATGTTAGCTCAGTGAAGCCTTCCAGCCGCCTTCATTCACCGAGATGAACCCTGCCCTGACAGCGGCGTAATGCCACCTATACTACTAGCCACCTACCCCCCAAGGGGCCTGCACGCCCAACAATAAGAAGCAGAGGTGGAACATGGTCTGGCAGCAAATCTACGATCCGTTCAGTAACCCGGTGCTTTCCACCATCATGGCGGCAGTGCCGGTCGTGGTGATGCTGGCCTCTTTGGCGTTTTTCCACATCAAGGCGCACCTGGCGGCATTGCTCGCCCTGGCGTCCGCCCTGCTGATTGCCATCTTCGCCTTCGGCATGCCGGCGAACATGGCGGGCTCCGCAGCACTGTACGGCGCCGCTAACGGCTTGCTGCCGATTGGCTGGATCGTGCTCAACATCATCTTCCTGCACCGGCTGACCACTGAAAACGGTTCGTTCAAGGTCCTGCAGGATTCCCTGGCGCGCATCACCGACGATCGACGCCTGCAATTGCTGCTGATTGCGTTCTGCTTCGGTGCCTTCTTCGAAGGCGCGGCCGGTTTCGGCACGCCGGTGGCGGTGACCGGGGCGATTCTGATCGGGTTGGGCTTCTCGCCGCTGGCCGCGTCGGGGCTGGCGTTGATAGCCAACACCGCGCCCGTGGCGTTCGGCGCTTTGGGCACGCCGATCATTACGCTGGCCAAGGTGACCGGGCTGGATGAAATGGAGCTGTCGATGATGGTCGGTCGGCAATTGCCATTCTTCTCGGTGATCGTGCCGTTCTGGCTGATCTGGGCCTTCGCCGGCTGGCGCAAGATGCTGGAAATCTGGCCGGCGATCCTGGTCGCCGGGGTCAGCTTCGCGGTGCCGCAGTTCCTCGTGTCCAACTACCACGGCCCGATGCTGGTGGACGTGATCGCCGCGCTGATTTCAATGGCCTGCCTGACGGGATTCCTCAAAGTCTGGAAGCCGGCCACCGTACACACCTCCGCCGCCCTGTCCGGGCGAGTCGACAACTCCAAAATCGACGCCGAGCATGATGAAAAACCCGTCGCCAGTGCAGCCTTTGCCGCCGACGCGAAACCTGCAGTCATGCGTGCGTGGATGCCGTGGATCATCCTCACGGTGTTCGTCTTCGCCTGGGGCACCCAGGGCTTCAAAAACATGTTCGACACCCGCCCGGCAATCGATCCGGCCACCCAAGCGGCCAAGCTCGACCCTCAAGGCAAGCCGATGCGCGAAGCGAACCCGATCTTCGCCCCGGTCGTGACCTTCACCACGATTCACCAGCAGATCGAGAAAGTCCCGCCGGTGGTACCGACGCCAAAAACCGAGGAAGCCGTCTACAAGTTCACCTGGTTCACCAGCACCGGTAGCGGCATCCTGCTGTCGGCGATCCTGGGTGGGTTGCTGATGGGTTATTCCATTCCGCAACTGATCCACCAGTACCTGCGAACGCTGTGGGTGGTGCGCTATTCACTGATCACCATCACCGCGATGCTCGCCCTCGGTTTCCTCACCCGGTATTCGGGCCTGGACGCCACCATGGGCCTGGCCTTCGCCGCGACGGGGATTTTCTACCCCATGTTCGGCACTCTCCTCGGCTGGCTCGGCGTTGCCTTGACCGGCTCGGACACCGCCTCCAACGTGCTGTTCGGCGGCTTGCAGCGGGTCACCGCCGAGCAACTGGGGATCAGTCCGGTGCTGATGGCCGCCGCCAACAGTTCCGGCGGGGTAATGGGCAAGATGGTCGATGCCCAGTCAATCGTGGTGGCCTCCACCGCTACGCGCTGGTATGGGCATGAAGGAGAAATCCTGCGTTACGTGTTCTTCCACTCGATCATCCTGGCGATTCTGGTCGGTGGGCTGGTGACGTTGCAGGCGTATGTGGCGCCGTTCAGTCACATGGTGGTTGGCGGGCATTGATCGGCTGACACGCCCCATGTCCGGGTTCAGCACCCGGGCATGGTGGAATGCTGTTCACTGGCAACCTCTGAAAACCACGGGTCCTGTTTTCCAACTCAGGAGCGCAGCGCATGTCCAGAATCCTCTTCCTGATGTTCGCCGGCCTGGTCCTGTGCACCAGCCAGGTTGTGGCGGACGGCCTTAAAATCGGCGTGATCGGCGCCGGTAATGTCGGCGGTACGCTTGGCACGCTATGGGCAAAGGCCGGGCACTCGGTGATGTTTTCGTCACGCCACCCCGAGGAACTGACGGACCTGGTCAAGGCTACCGGCCCCAATGCTCAGGCGGGCTCGGTCAACGATGCCGCGGCCTGGGGCGATGTGATCGTGTTGAGTGTGCCCTACGGCGCAATGCCGGCGCTGTCCGAACAGCTTAAAGGCAAGCTGGACGGCAAAGTGCTGTTCAGCACCAGCAACCCCTTCAGCGGCCGTGACGGAGACGTCGGGCGCAAGGCAGTGGAGCTGGGAGTCGCCTTGGCAGACCAGCAATATCTGCCCGGCGTGCACCTGGTGCGGGCGTTCAACGCCATAGGCTACGCCTCAATGAAAAGCGAATCGGGCAAAGGCAAGGCGATTCCTACTTTCGCCGACGACGCCCAAGCCCGGGACCTCGGTGCCCGGCTGGTGCGCGACGCCGGGTTTGTACCGGTGCTTCTGCCGCTGGCACGAGCCAATGAAGGTTTGCCGGGCGGTCCGCTCAGCGGCGTGATGAGCGAGGCCGAGCTCAAGAAAAAGTCGGGGCTTTAGCGAGTGCTTTCATTCGTTCCTCGTTCCCGGGGGGCGACGAGGAACGCAGCACGTCACCGACGCACAGCAATAGTCTGATGGTCTTGCGCCGGCTTCGCCGTACCTCGATGCCAGGCGTCCCGCTGTCGCCCCTTCATGAGCGCGTTGATCGGCTTACTTTTTGATCGGTGTGACGAGCACCGTTTCGTCGGTGTCGAGGACGAACACCGCCAGCAGGCGTGCCGGTTGGGTGTCGCTGGCGTTGGCGCTGACCAAGTGCACGGAACCCGGTTCCTCCACGAAGTTTTCGCCGACGTTGTAGATCTTTTCCGGCTCGCCTTTGACTTTGATGCGAAACGAGCCTTCCAGAACCGTTGCATAGATAAAGGCGGTTTTTGGATGGGGGTGGGATGGCGATGCGGCGCCCGGCCCATACTCGACGAGCACGCCCCGCATGCTCTTGCCTGGGATGTTGGGAATGGGACGGTCGAATACGACCGTCACCTTGCCGGCGGGTGGTTCGGCGGCCGATGCGGCGCTGATCGAGAGCGCTGCAAAGACCGCGGCCAGCAGGATTCGAGTGACCATGGGATTGCTCCTTGATGTGTAGGGAGTTGAGGGTGTGAACCTTTAACGGGCCATCGACTCAGCGAGCCAGTCTTCGAAGTGGATCGCGCCCACGCGCGAGTTCTTGCCGGCGGTCAGCGATTGATCGTCAAGCACGGCGCCGAAGTAGCGCGCGTTCACGTCCGGCACGACCTTGCGGTTGTCCTGGGTGATCCGCAGAAAGCGCTTGGCCAGTTCGTCGAGCGGAAGGGCTTCCGGGCCGCCGACTTCAACCGTGCCATTGACCGGTGCTGCCAGCACGACATCGGCCAGCGCCGCCACCACGTCGTCGGACGCTATCGGCTGGATCAGCGCCGGCGACACACGAAACTCTTCGCCGACGGCGAATGACTGGACGATGCCGTCGACAAACTCGAAAAACTGCGTGGCACGCAGGAGCGTGTAGGGAATGCCGGAGGCCTTGATCAGGTTTTCCTGCGCGATCTTGGCCCGGAAACGACTCGAAGCATCGGGATTCAGTCCCGCGAGCGTCGGGCGTAAAGGTCCATTTTTTACGCCAACTTCCAGCCTGGTGCCTCGGCGTGGCTATAACGGTACAACACGTGGGATTACGCCTGGGGCGGCAGCTGCCAACGTCTACATCCCCTAACGATTAAGCGAGCTCATGTGGTGAAGTGGGCATCACCAAACAGGCATTCTCTTGCTGCAAACGTTGGTACTGAATGGCTGCCTCTGGCCCTGTTCTGCCTCTCGCCAAGGGCAGCAATCGGCCAATAACTGCCAGTGACTGGAGCGATGGAAAATGAGCACCTATGCTTGGTCTGCTGGAAGAACTGATCAAGCAGACTGCGCTGTTCCGACAATGGTGCGCAACATTCGTAAACGGTCATCCGAGCGATTCAATGTCAGTACCACTCAGTGATGACGAGGGCGCAAGGAAAGTGATTGGCCGCGCCGGAAAAATGTCAAAGCGCCATTAGTTCCTAAGTTTGGGTAGTCAATGCATTTGGCATCCACCAGGGAGAACTTTATGACGAATATTTTGAAACCATTGACCGTGCTGACGGCCTTGGCGGCGCTATCGCTACCTGCAATGAACGCGGCTCAGGCGGCCACCGAAATTCCCCCGGGAATCACTACACCCGATCGCATTGAAACCCGTATCGGCACACTGGAGTTCAAGGACGGCGCACCGAGCGTAAAAACCACACAGGACGTCTATGACACCCTGGCTTTCACTCGCGGTATAGATGCGTTCATGAACAGTTTTTCAGGCGCATCGGCCTACGCGATTCGCGAGGGTTTCCACAGCATTGGGGCAGACGACAATACGGTGATCATCTTCTCCGAGTTGATGGACTCCCAATCGCTGTTTCTCACCGCCAACGCCGACACCATCTATACGCTCTCGGTTCTCGACCTGACAAAGGGCCCGCTGGTGGTTGAAGTGCCACCGAAGTCGCTCGGTACGCTCAATGACATGTGGTTCGGCTGGATCATCGACCTTGGTACGCCCGGGCCTGACCGGGGCGAAGGTGGCAAGTATCTGATCGTACCGCCGGACTACGACGGGCCTCTCCCGGACAGTGGCTTCTTCGTAGGCCGAGCGAAAACCAACCACGTGCTCTACGCCGTTCGCGCCTTTATGGAAAATAACGATCCGAAACCTTCAGTCGACCTCATCAAAGACAAGCTGAAGATTTATCCCTATACCCCGGGTGGCTACGGCACCAGCATTGCCACGGCGCTCGCAGGCCAAATCAGGCTGCAGCCCAATCCGCCGATACCGCCGACGAAATTCGTGGACGGCAGCGGCAAGTCTTTCAACACCATTCCTCCTAACGACTTCACCTATTTCGAAACGCTCGACAAACTTGTGCAACTGGAACCCGCCACCTCGTTCAACCCTGAACTCCTGGGTCAACTGGCGGCCATTGGCATCGTGAAGGGCAAGCCATTTGCTCCGGACGAGCGGATGAAGAAGATCCTCACCGACGCGGCCGCCGTGGGCAATGCAGCGGGGCGATCACTGAACTTCCGTGCTGCCGAGTATCCCGGCTGGGCCTACTACCCTAACTCGATGTGGGCCAGCATGTTGTGGCAGGGAGGCTTCGATTTTGAGACACCACCGCCCATGATCACCAAAGAAGGCTTGTTCAAGGCATTGCCACCGACCGGTGCACGGACCCTCGATTCGCGCACGGCCTTCTATTACGGTTACACCATGGACTCACCAGGAATGATCATGCGCCTGCCCAACGTGGGCTCGCAGTACCTCATGGGGTTCTCGGATGCGCAAAAGAATCCCTTTGATGGCGGCAAGACCTACAAAGTGACCCTGCCCCCAAATATTCCAGCGGCCAAATTCTGGTCATTCACCGTATACGACAACCAGACGCGGTCCATGCTCCAGACTCCGCAACGCTACCCGCGAGCGGGTAGCCAAACCTACCCTTCACCGGCCTCAGTCGAGAATGCGGACGGGTCCACAACCATCTATTTCGGTCCTACGAAGCCAGCCGACGCCAAGGAGGGGAACTGGATTCAGACCACGCCTGACAAGGGCTGGTTTACGATCCTGCGCCTCTACAGCCCACTTGAATCGTTTTTCACGAAAACGTGGCGACCGAGCGAGCTCGAACTGGTTCGGTGAGACAGAGTCGCGGTCAGAACAACCGCTCGGGCGAGGCTGACCGTAATGTTGGCTCCTGCCGAATAGGAGGGAACATGTTGCGAATACAACTACCGTTAACTCTCCTATCGGCCGCTATTGTCGCTATGCAGAGCAGTTGGGTACAGGCCGAGGATTCAGCAGAATTGGCAAAGAAGGCACTCAACCCGGTTGCCGCAATGTACAGCCTTCCGGTGCAATACAACTGGGATCAGAAGATGGGGCCGAGCGGTGATGGCATGCACAGCGTCACTAACATCCAGCCCGTATTGCCCTTTAGTTTGAACGACGACTGGAACTTGATTTCGCGAACCATCCTGCCAGTGATCGACCAGCACGGCCTAGCGCCAAATGGCGCGGCGGATAAATCCGGCATCGGCGACGTGACCCAAAGTTTTTTCTTCTCTCCCACAAAACCCACCGGTAATGGTTGGATCCTCGGTGTCGGCCCAGCGCTGTTGATTCCTACCGGCAGCGATAAACTGCTCAGCAGTAAGCAATGGGGTCTAGGCCCGACAGCGGTCGCGCTAAAACAGTCAAACGGCTGGACTCGGGGTATTCTCGCTAACCATATCTGGGGGTTGGAGGACAGCCCTCCGGAAGACAAAGAAAAGGTTAACCAGACCTTCCTGCAACCTTTCATCTCGTACACAACCGCTACCTTCACCACTTATGGGGTGAACACCGAGTCGACCTATAACTGGCAATCCCGGGAGTGGGCAGTACCAGTCAACCTGACGGTCACCCAGTTGTTGAAAGTCGGCGGTCAACCTCTAACGTTGCAAGCTGGTCCACGGTACTGGCTCGACAGTCCGGAGGATGGTGCGCAAGGCTGGGGCTTTCGCGTGGCTGTGACGTTACTGTTTCCACGCTGACGGGTAGATAAGTCCGGCGAAAGACAGGCAATTCGACTGACTTCTGCTTCATACGATGGCCACATTGGGTCGAATAGCGACGGTCTAGCATCGACCGTCACTAGGGGGGTTAGACCTCTGTCTGCTCCGCCATTTCCAGGGCATCATCGACTTCGATTCCCAGGTATCTGACGGTGCTTTCAAGCTACGTATGACCTAGCAGGAGTTGGACAGCTCTTAGGTTCTTCGTCCTGCGATAGATCAGCGAGGCCTTGGTTCGCCGGAGCGTGTGAGTGCCGTACATGCTTGGATCAAGGCCAATGGCGGTCACCTATGCTTTTACTATTCGAGCATATTGCCTGGTGGAGAGATGATCTGAGCTGTGCAGCCGGGTCGGAAACAAAAAATCCTCGCTGCGGAGGTAGGCCTGTCGCATCCAAGCCTCCAGAACCGTTCGGGTTTGCTCAGTGATTTCAAATTGCACTGGGTGCTGGGTTTTCTGCTGCATCATGATGGCCCGTAAGGACCCATGTTCCCCATGGGCTATGTCTCGGACTAGCAGCTTAGTTAAGTCACAGGCACGCAGCTTGCTATCGATGGCCAAGTTGAACAGCGCCAGATCCCGTGTCTTCTCCGCGAGCTGGAGTCTGACCCGAATGGCCCAGATATCTCTGACTCGAAGCGGGGCTTTCTGCCCGACAAGCTTTCCCTTGTTCCAAGGCTGATGTCTGTTTTTAGCAATAATGTTCATGGCTCGTCCTCCACGTTGAGGGAGGACAAGGGTGGATCAATCACAATGAGTGGAGGTCGCTAACCGGCCAGTAGCAGCCCTTCATTTCATACATTCAAGAAACTTCAAGCCAAACCCTGTACCTGCTCCCATAACGGAGCACTGTTATTATTTTCTCCTAGATGGTGATATTTAAAAGGAGGCCGAACGAGGGGCGCGTTTCGTCAGCACATGACTTATCTGTCTATAATAAAGGAACACACGCTCAATAATCTAATCATTCCCGGACGAGTGGTTACGGAGTACGTCTCACGAGAAACTCTGAATCATTCGTCAATATCATCCTCTATCTTTGATTCTCGGAGAAATTTAGGGAGTAATTTTGAGCTACCTGGATTGGGTTCAATGGCCTGCGATGCTGGTAACCGTGGTTGCAGCGTGGCTTATCGGGTCCCAACGACCCGCAAGACGGATGACAGGGTTCGTATGCTTCAGTTTGAGCAATATACTGTGGGTGATTTGGGGGGGGTACGTAGAGGCCTATGCCCTCATCGTTTTGCAGATTTGCCTTTTCCTAATGAACCTTCGCGGGTTCAAGAAGAACCTCGATGTAAACTAGGTTTATCCTTCAAAATCAGGCGCCAGAGGTACTAAACCGTACCTCTGGCGCCAGGCATCAGGAAGCTCGATAGCCGTTAAGATTCTTCTTGGCCACGGGCGTTTATGCCCAGAAGTACGCACTCAAGCAGAATCAATGTATAGGCGTTCGCATGACGCCCCCAGGTTAACCTCAAAGCATTGCTCACGGTGGATCCCCAGAAAGCGATCACCCGCCTACGTAGCTGTTGAGAACCAATGATCCAGGCTGAAATCACTATCACGATCTTCGCGTGCCATTGCCAAGACCAATGTATTCCAAGCCCAATTCTCCCGGTGCCCCCGTTCATTCAAGGAGGAACGTCAGCACTAGCTCGGCAGTAAAGTGGTTGATCACAATGCCGCACCTACAGACGTCAGATAGCATAAGGCTTGATCCGGCGGGTCGCATGACCGCATTAATTTCGCTCAATAACGCAGACACGAACTCATGAATTAAAGGCTATGAGAGTTCGGTAGCGATGACTCATTGAAATGTGAACTCCAAGCTGAATACGCGTCCGAATGTCGCGTTACAGCCGCACTCCACCTTTCACCGGAAAGCTCACGAGCTGAGACCAACATCATCATTTTGTTAACAGCTGCATCTAGGTCTAAAAGCAACTCATGAGATTTAAATCTAAAGTCGTCCGCTGCGTTCATGTCGGATCCAGTACTCCGCGGGTCTGACTCGAAGTTGAGTTGCAGTGCCCACCAAGAATCTTGATTGCGGTTTTTAATGGATAAGCCATAGCGATGGACGGCCGTCGTATTGTCTGGCGGGATCTGGCCCGTGCCCCTGGACTCAGATAGATCAGTGTCCAGGCCTTTTTTATCTGCTTGAATGGATCACCAACGGAAACGTGACAACGAACTCGCTACCCTTGCCATCACCCTCGCTCATGCCGGTAACCTCGCCACCGTGCGCCTCAACCAGCTCGCGGACTACCGTCAATCCGATGCCCAAGCCTGAACCATTGAAGCCGACGGCATGCACGTCTTGCACATAGGGGTCGAAAATAAACGGGAGCGCTTTAGCGGAAATACCGATTCCATTGTCGGAAATCTTTATCTTCAAAACGTCGGACGCTACTGTTAAGGACAGTTCGATTCTACCGTGAGTCGGTGTGTATTTAGCCGCATTCGCTAGAAGGTTTTGGAGAATCTGCGCGAGGCGCCCCGGGTCACCATTGACCATCAAGATGCCATCGGGAAGGTGGGCGTCGAATCGCTGCTCTTGTGCGCTCATTAAGGGGCGACACGTATCAATGGCCTCACGTAGAACTTGAATCATGTCGATATCACGGAGATTGAGTCGCAACTTCCCGGTGCTGGCACGGGAGACGTCCAGCAAATCGTCGACCAGCTGTGACATATGTTGCACTTGGCCCTCGATCAACTGCCGCATTCGAGGCAATTCGTCACTAGGCATCCGAACCATGCGTTCTGCAATCATGCTGATAGGTGTTAATGGATTACGTAGTTCATGGGCCACTGTCGCCAGTATGCTTTTTTGCTGACTCAGTGCGCGCTCGGCTACAGCTTGAAGGTCTTGAGCGCTGAGCGCAGCTATGACCAATTGCGCATTAGCCTCACGCAGTTCCTGATACATCCGCTGTTCTTCCAAACGAGGGGCGACTACTTCTTCTGACTGCACGAGGAGTTTAGCCGGTACCAACTGCTGATTGGCCTCAATCACTTGCTCGGTCTGCTGGCTGTCCCCCAACGGGTTGCTGGCGTCGCTCAACTCTTTTTGCAAGGCTGCCAGCACGGCGCGCGCTTCAACGGTTTTCTGGCCAAGCAGGAAGAGTTCGTGAGCGGCATTAGCGATCTCACGCTCTTTCTTGCCGTCGACATTACTCATGAGTCGGGCTCAAGCATTTTTATCTCCTGGGTGTGATACACCTGAAATCCGCTTTTTGGGGCGGCCTCCGAGTAGACCTTCTTGGTCATGAAGCATTTCGCCAATCTGCAGGCCGTTTTCGTCGATGCGATACAGGCGCAGCTCATCGGAGTGAGCGCTAGCCCGCAACTTGACCACGGCCATGATGCGCAGCAAACGACTCTGCACTTCAATGTAGCGTTGAACGATGATGGCGTCGGTAAGGAACGCTGTGCCGTAAGGGCTAAAACGCAGGTCGGTGTAGCGGTCTTCCAGTTCCGAAGTCATCAGCACAGTTACCCCGGCACGGGTCAGCGCGGTGACCATACGCGATAGCGATTCACGGAAGTCTTCGCGGAAGGTCGGCGCCAGCGCCAGTTCGAAGCCCGACAACGAATCGATCACCACCCGGGTGGCTTTCAGTCGGCTGATCTCGCTGAGCAGCAACTGCACGATTTCGTCGATGGACAAGTCTGGTGCGCGACTGTCCACCAAGCCGACCTGACCGTTTTGGATCAATTGAATGAGGGCGGCATTTTGAAAATGATTGGGTCGTTGTTCGAACACCGCGATGACGCCGGTTTCGCCGTTGCGTGCGCCTTCCGCCAGGAACGTCGCCGCCAGGATGCTTTTGCCCGACCCCGACGGCCCAGCCACCAGCAAGGAATAACCCCGAGGTAGGCCTCCACCGAGCATTTCGTCGAGCTGCGGGACACCCATTTTTAGGCGTCTGATCGGGAATTCCAGAGGCACTTCCGTCAGATTTGACGCAGCAGGCGAGAAGACCTTTATCCCCGAGGGGCCGATGCGGAAGGTGTGCAGTCCCGGTAATGTTGGCTGTCCGCGCATTTTCATGATTTCTATCTTGCGCACCATCGAGTTGCGCTGAACGCTCTGGCGCAGCCAGATCAGGCCATCGGCCACGGTGAAAATCGGGTTGGTGTCGGTTTCGTTGAAGTATTCGCCAATCAGGAAGGTCGTCGCCTGCCAGGTGGTCATCAACATGCCCAGTTGCTGAACGAACTGCGGCAGGTTGTTGTTGGGGTTGTCCTGAGTCTGGCTGGCCAGCACCACCGAACGGAAAGAGTCGACGAACACCAGCGCCGGGGAGTAAGCCTCCACCTCGCTGACGATGCGCCGCAGCACTTCGTCCAGATTCCCGGCCAGGGTGTCGTCGGTCAGGTTGATATAGCGGATCGACTGGTTGATCACTTCGCTGTCGAAAAAGTCGAATTGCTGCTGATAACGCAACATCTTCAGCGGCGGCTCGCCTAGCACGGTAAAGAACAGCGCCGGGCGCTCGGGCGTGGCCAGGGCAAACATCATCTGGTGCGCCAGGGTAGTTTTGCCGCAACCCGGCGGGCCGGCGATCAGGTTGAACGAAAACTCCGGCAGTCCTCCGCCCAGCACCTCGTCTAGCCCTGGCACACCGGTGGCCAGGCGGTTGATAGTCACTTTGGTGCTCATGGCGAGTTTTCCTGCGAAGGGGTGTCACTCAAAGAAGGTTCCCACATGCCACGAAGCAAACGTTCGGTGAGCGAGGGGCCGATGAGCGTGGTCAGCAGCTCGTAGAAAGTGGTCAGCAACACTTCACCGAAAAACAACGCATCGGCGTCGCTTTGCTCAACGATTAAGGACTTGAGGGCAATCAGATCCATGCCCGACTGCTCTTTGTCGTAGGTGCGGGCCAGACGCGAATGAATGGAGACGCACAGATGGAGGCTGCGGCGAAAAAGCGCGGCAAGCCCTTGTTTGCCGATGATGGGCGTGAGGGCTAAATCCATATCCCGCAAGGTTGAAATGATCGCCTGGGCGATCCTTGCAATGTCAGCGTTGGGGCCAACACGGTGCGCCAGAGAAGCTACGATCTGGCGGCTCTCTTCGCTTAGCGTGGACATGGCTCACTGATTTTTGATGGGCACCTATCGATGGTACACCCTATAACCTGTGATCGAGTTTTCATTTGGCGCAGAGCTGATGATGTCCGAATATCTCTCTCAAGCACCTAGTTTGGTGATTTGGATACAAACCGACCAAATTCCAAGCAATATCCAGAACGTCGCAAAGATCCAAGGTATGCGCATTGAAAACAGCAACGCCTTTCGGTACCCCTTCTGCGTGGACTCTCGCTTACAAAATAAAGGCGACTCGTCATACGCCAACCCCATTAACGGCTCGCTATGTAATAGCTCGCTCTGCTTGAAATGCCAATGGCCGATAATGTCGTATGCCGCACGGATACCGGGCCAAGCGTTCAACGAACTTAGCACTCCAAGCAAGGTAAGAAACGGGGGTACTACCAGCGTGAACAACTTGCCCCATTCGGGGTTGAGATTGCCCATAGAGGAGGCAAATGCAATGACCAAAAAAGACTGAGATGCCAAAAAGGCGTTAGTTCGATTAGCCAATATGCTGGTTTCGTACTGAATCTCTCTTCGGTAAAAATCCAAGCGCTCCTTTGGCGACCCGAACATCCTGGCATTGTGCTCGTTTAGTGCGGTGTCACTTATCTGGGAAGTCAAAATTCTCGGCACGGTGAGTTCATCCTTATCAAACATATGAAGCCGGCTTACCACCCATCCCAACCTGCGAATTGAACTGGACTTATCCCACGTTAGCATTGGTACTCACTAACATCAGTGTTAGCCAGACGTTTATCCGCATTCCTCCGCAACGCCAACAAAAATGGCCTCTCAGCCGTTTTGTACTCAAACTAATTTCACTTGGAAAGCCAGGACACTACGATGTCGGAGCCATATTTCGCTTTCCACTCTTTCAATGTATTTTGGTTACCGCCTTTGGTTTCGATAACCTCGCTGGCAAGCGGATTTTTGTAGACTTTTACCCGCGAGGCTTGCTCAACATGTCGCAGATGAAAATTGTCGCCACTTCGTACTCATGGTGTATTTCTAACTCTTTTGCTAAAAACTTCTTGCCTACTCATAGGACTCTCTTGCATCAGACAAAAAAGCATTGATCGAGATTGTCTATCTCAGCTAGTGAGCCGGTACTTTTCAGAATCTGCAATTTAAATCCTAGTGTTAGGCGTATTCATAAAAGCATCCCAGCTGTCATAGGCGTCGTGCTGCCTCTTGCTGGCAAAATCCCAGTCGGGGCCTGAAACGCATTTGGATGTCACCAGCGTCATCATTTCCATCGTAGCGGCGTCGAGCTCTATCAGGAGCTCTTGTGATTTCATCCTAAAATCTTCGATCGATGCCATTAGCTTTGCCTCGGCGCGGAGGTCACCGCCATTGAGAAACAACTGTTCCTCGAGCGGTGGAGTACGAACACGCCAAATAATTCATACCGTCCGATCGCTGGATCGTTTAGCCCCGAAACTTCTCCGTCAAAGTCAGCCTCTATAGCGGGGCGGAAGAGTCGTGCATGAAAGAAGGGAGCGGCCCGATCTTTGTCCCCGCGTTTGAAAGCGACGCGGATCAGTCGATGTCACCGACAATGTGCAGAGCGCGCTGGACGCCATCACAGAAACGAAAAGTTCATCAAGCTAACGCTCGCGGTATTGATGTGGCCGGCGTTAGGGCTTTCGGCCATAAGCGGTCGGTCGTGACCGTCTGCTTATGGCCGATTTCTGCCTGTCGCGACCGGCTGAAAACGGCCAAAGCTGCCAGTTGTATCCGGTAGCAACCGGCCAAAAGCAGGCATTAGACGCGTGTACGAACCCAGCGGCTATTCACTGCTCTAAATCCCGTTGTCTGCCGAAGACGTTCACGGCGCCAACGCCCTATTGCATCGGTCTCGCTGATCCCGCCTCGCACCACCCCGAAAGCATGGGAGGTCAGGGTACGGGGGTCGCCGGTGTTGATTCCGTACGTCGCACTATCCGTCCATCGACGTCCAGGCCTTCCCAACGGCTGCCCTGGCTACAGGTAAACTCGAGGCGTAAAAAAGCCCGCGTTGAGCGGGCATCGGAAATCATCCGAACTAATTCAGGCACCTGATTCAGGGTCACTCGCAGGCATACCGCGAGCTTCCTTATCGTTTTCGTCCTGATCGTCCATCTGTGGGTCGGCGTCAGGGTTATCGACTCGACCGCTCTGTCCAGCTTCTGGATGCTCACTCGACACCGAGTTATTTGCATCCACGTCAGTCATGTCTTCGTCGACAGGAGCCTCGTCGTCTGGAGGCAGCGGAACTTCGGGCTCGTCCCTCTTGGGGTCATGGCCGGTTTCGTTGTCCGTCGTGCGCGTTTCGGGCTGCTGTGATTTGTTGCCAGGTGCGTTCTCGTCAATGTCCATGCTGAACCTCCGTACTGATGCGCGGGATGTCCGTGCTTGAACATGAGAAACGGCAAAGCGTTACAAGTGCAGCGCAGTGGACGGACGGAGAAGAAAAACCCGGCTCACTGGCCGGGCTTTCTCTCCTATCTCCTATCGTCAGAAAGCGGTGTCTGTTCATCCGCCTCTGGGGTAGTCCTCTCACCAGGATCCTTCCAGTCTTCTGGACGATCATCGCTTGGATTTTTCAACGGATCGTATTTGTTCGGATCGTCTGGATCTAGCGTCGGCTCATCTGAACCTGGCTCAGGCTTGGATGGAACAGAACCTTGTGTTTGGTTTTGAAAACTCGAATCGGTAGACATACCCACCTCACCAATGAGGTCCAGCTTTTCTGGGCCGTAATAGTTTGAATTTGGCAGGTGGAAAGTGTGCGACTGAGCAGATGAGCGGGCAGTAAAAAGCCCAGCGGGCGGCTGGGCTTTTGGAGTTGCACGGACTTGCCCCCCATCTGCATCACAACTGACCAGTCATTTGCAGCCGACTTGACCAGCGCACGTGGGAATGACGACCGGTAGAGAACGGCCAATAGCGGACGTTTAGAGTAGTGAAAATAAATCCGTCCCCTTTCTCCCCGGAAAAACCCGGGCGCAGAGGAAGTCGACGAATACCCGCACCTTGGGAGAAGGGTGTTTACTGGAAGGCCAGAGTAAATGAAACTCGCCATTGCGCTCTGTGTGCTCTGGCAAAACGGTCCACAGCTGCCCCTCAGTGAGCGCCTGCCTCACGGAGAACTCCGGCAGATAGGCGATGCCCAGTCCCCGCAAGGCAAAGCATAAACGGGTTTCGATGGTGTTGCAGATCATCGAAATGGGCAAGGATAACTCGGGCTCCTCAGCAGTACGACGCAAGGCCCAGGTTTCCAGCTTGCCGCTATTGGGGAAACGGTAGTGCAAGCAGCTGTGCTGCAGCAGATCGGTTGGTACCTTTGGCGTACCACGCGCTGCCAGGTAGTCCGGCGAGGCGACCAGCAACGAACGGAATGAACCGAGCTTACGCGCCGATAAACGCGAATCCGTAGGCGCGCCGGTTCTGACCACGACGTCGAAACCTTCCTCGATCACATCGACCAGGCGGTCGCTGAAGTCTAGGTCCAATTCAATGGCCGGGTACTCACGCATAAAGTCGCCGAGCACCGGATGTACCAGCGAACTGACCAAGGGCAGGCTGACCCTCAAGCGTCCACGTGGAGCGACGCTGGCTTGCGACAGTTCCAGTTGAGCCGCCTCGATTTCTGCCAGAATCCGACGGCTGCGCTCCAGAAACAGCATGCCTTCGGCAGTCGGCGTGACGCTGCGCGTGCTGCGGTGAAACAGGCGAACACCGAGCTTCTCTTCCAGCCGCGCCACGCTCTTGCCGATGGCCGACGCCGACACCCCCAGCATTCGGCCGGCCGCAACGAAACTGCGATTTTCAGCGACCTGCACAAACACCACAAAGCCATTCAAGCTGTCCATGCTGCCCTCCATTGCGGATGTTCTGCTCCGTATAAAATGGAACTCTACCCCAGTTTTTCTTTAATCCTAGACTTTCTATCGTGGCGGGGTTCTCCACTCTCAGAAGGAACTGCGCATGACCCTCCCCGAATTCGCTTTATCCACGGGCACGATTTCACGTCAATTGTCCGCGCGCATTGAAGCAACGGTCCAGCAAGCGCTGGAGCAGCAGCGACTGGTTGGCGCGGTAGTATTGGTGGCCCGCGATGGCGAGTTGGTCCATCGCCAGGCGGCCGGCTGGGCCGACCGCGAGAAGCGGTTGCCGATGAGCGTAGAGGCGGTGTTTCGCTTGGCATCGGTCAGCAAACCTATTGTCTCGACGGCGGCCCTGGTGTTGGTAGCGCAAGGCCGTCTCGGTCTGGATGACAGCGTTGAGCAGTGGTTGCCCGAGTTTCGGCCACAGTTGGCTGATGGACGTGCTGCCCGCATCACGGTGCGGCATTTGCTTAGTCACACGGCGGGGCTTGGCTATCGCTTTTTCGAAGCCGATGGGCATGGCCCCTATGCACAGGCCGGTGTCTCGGATGGTATGGATGCGTCCACCGTCAGCCTCACCGAGAACCTGAGCCGCATCGCCAGCGTGCCGCTGCTGTACGAGCCCGGCACGGCCTGGGGCTATTCGGTGGCAACCGATGTACTAGGGGCGGTGATTCAGCGGGTGCAGGGCGAGCAACTGGCTGATGCGGTGCGCCAGCTCGTGACTGATCCGCTGCGCATGACCGATACTGGCTTTGCCGCGCTGGATCCATCGCGCGTGCCTACCGCCTACGTCAGTGCGACTCCCGAGCCCCATGCGCTGGCCGAAGGCGAAATCGTTTCGCCGTTCGAGGGGGCGATCGGCATCCCGTTCAGCCCCGCCCGCATCTTCAACCCGCAGGCGTTTGCGTCGGGTGGTGCCGGCATGGCCGGAACAGCCGAGGACTTCCTGCGCCTCCTTGAAACATTGCGTCGCGGCGGCGGTGAGCTGCTGTCCACGGCACTCGTCGAGGAGATGGCACTCGATCAAACGGGCGGCCGGGAATTGCCCGCTGCACCGGGGTTCGGCTTTGGTCTGGGGTTCTCGATACTGCGCGATCCGGTCTTGGCGGTCACCCCCGAGTCGCCAGGCACCTGGCGTTGGGGTGGCGCCTATGGCCATTCGTGGTGTGTGGATCGACAGCAGAAGCTGAGTGTCGTCGCCTTCACCAACACGTTGTACGAGGGCATGTCGGGACGGTTCGTAACCGACCTGCGGGACGCGGTATACGGCGTCGCGGAGCTAGGCCAATGAACTCGGAAGTGCAGGATCGCATGCCTTATGCACCCTTGTTGGCGCTGGCAATGGCCGCCTTCATCACCATCCTTACCGAAGCACTGCCGGCGGGTCTGCTGCCGCAGATGGCACAGGGGCTGGCCGTCTCCGAGGCGTGGGTCGGGCAAACCGTCACCGCCTACGCCATTGGATCGCTAATGGCCGCCATGCCGTTAACGGCGGCCACACAAGGATTTCGTCGCCGTCCCTTGCTACTCGCTGCCATCGCCGGCTTTGCCATTGCCAACACGGTCACAACGTTTTCGACCAGCTTCACGTTGACGATCGCGGCGCGCTTTCTGGCCGGCGTTGCGGCGGGGCTATTGTGGGCGTTATTGGCCGGCTATGCCGCGCGCCTGGTGCCCGAACACCGCAAAGGCCGCGCCATCGCGATTGCGATGGTGGGCACACCCCTGGCGCTCTCGTTGGGCATCCCGGCCGGAACCTTTCTGGGCAACGTCCTGGGATGGCGCATGTGCTTCGGCATCATGAGCCTGCTGGCCGTGCTGCTGATGGCATGGGTGCGCTTCAACGTGCCGGACTTCGCCGGAAAGGCTGAACAAAAACGTCTGTCGCTGCGCTATGTATTCACACTGTGGGGCATTCGCCCCGTGCTCTTCGTGGTACTGGCGTTCGTCCTTGCGCACAACATTCTCTACACCTACATCGCCCCGTTTCTGCAAGTGGCCGGCCTGGGGGCGCAGACGGATGTAGTACTGCTAGTCTTCGGAATCACATCGCTGCTGGGAATCTGGATTGTTGGGCTGTTAATCGACCAGTACCTGCGCGCGCTGACCCTGGCGAGTACCGCATTGTTTGGCATTTCAGCGATGGTGCTGGGTATAGCAGCCACCGAACCCGTTGCCGTTTTCGTAGCGATTGGCGCGTGGGGATTAGCCTTTGGCGGAGCCGCAACGTTGTTTCAAACGGCATTGGTCCGAACTGCTGGCGACGCGTCAGATGTCGCACAATCCATGCTCGTGACTGCTTGGAACATCGCAATTGCTGGCGGGGGCATTGTGGGAGGTCTGCTACTCGACCGACTCGGCGTAGAAGCATTCCCTCCTGCACTACTGGTGCTGTTGGTGGCCACGCTGATGGTGACGTGGTCGGCCAAGTTGCGCGGGTTTCCCGTGGTGCAGGGGGTGAAATCCGATGCAATTTGAATGTGCTGATGTGGTAGCAGGCAGCGGCGAACCTCGTTAACAGCGCATCCCAAAGCTTTTGGACGGAAGTGGACCGGCATGACAGCTATCGCCAACCTTTGCCGCGTGGTTCGAACAGGTCTGCATAGCCCCTTGAGTAGTGTCTGTACGAGATCTGCAATCCATACCCAGTGTCCGCTTCTGGCCGAAAAGTGCCTGTCGCAAAAGGCCGCAACCGACCCAGAGTGTGTAAAAACGCTTCACCAAAATTGAAGTATGCGCATCTACGTTAAATCTGAAATTTATCGGCACGTCAGCAGGTGTGGATTTCGCGTAGTAACGCGATTTCCAGTCCGATTTTGAGTACCTGTCGCGCTCAAAAACGTTTTTACACAGCCTGGACCCAAAGCAGTCATTCAGGGCAAGTGAATATTGATGTACTTTCTTCAGCTCTTTCAAGCGCACATTCGCCCTTTGCACAGCGGCAATTTTTTCAGACCGCTTCATGCGTTTCCATTTTCCGATGTCTTCCTTGCTTCGCCCGCAGCTCACACACGGATCCCCACCAAGTGCATTGGGATGGCGCGCTGGCGGGAGAGTCCTTTCGCGCTTTTGCTGACGAACGCCAACAGCAACCTGAAGTATTTCAAATTGCCACTGAACAGTGTGATTGAACTGGTTTCTCAGGTAGAGATGTAAGGGGCGAACAAGGCCGCCTCTGCGGCCTTTTCATCCAAAACGCTCGCTCAGATCACTTTAACGGCCCGTCCAATGAACTGAATCGGTCCTGTGGGTTTGCCAGTCGGCGATCCATTGGGGTTTTCCAGAGTCAACTCAAAGAGTTGGTTGGGTTCCAGCGGCGGCAATCTATCCAAGGGGACAGAAAGCGTTTGCCCAGGTTTGACGAGTCCAAGGGATACTGGACCTTGCCAGCCGTCCGCTTTGGTCCAGAACTCAAGTGCTTTATCGGTTGGGATTTGCGCGACCCCCAATGGTATCAGTTGGATTTCTCTTGGGTTGCTCGCCTGTATCACCCAGCCGGGCGCCTGGTTCTGCGGAGCCACCAGAACGACCAGGTAGGTGGTCGGACTCACTTGAGCTGTTTGTGTCAGTAGCAATGTTCCGAGCAACAACGTTGCAACAAGACCTGTCCCCGCCAGCCCACGCCATAGCGGAAGAAGGTTCCACCATGAGATTGGCTGCGCGGTGGTCGTCACTCGTGGTGCTCGCCGGTCAATGCTGTTCAAGCTGCGCTCGATACGACCCCAGAGTGATGCCGTAGGTGTTTGCGGTTCAGCCAGTTCGGTCAACGCAAGCAAACGCTGTTCCCATGCATCCACAACTGCTCGCAAATCGGCATCCAGAGCAAGTCGCTTTTGTACTTCGATGCGACGCTCTGCCGACAATGTGCCTAACACATACTCACTCGCCAGCTCTTCAATGTTGTCGTTGTCGGGGCTGTCATCATGTGGGCTTATGGTCATCCCATGCACTCCCGCAATGCTGCCAGACCGCGTTTGATCCAGGCTTTGACGGTCCCCAGCGGTGCGCCCAGTTTCTGTGAAATTTCCGAATGCGAATAGCCGTCGACGTACGCATGCAGGATGCAGTTGCGACGCGCCGGCTCCAGTTGTTCGAGGCACCTATAGATCCGCCCTGAACGGGCTTGATAATCGAAGGTGTCCACACTCTCTTGTGATGCTTCCAGTGAAGCGGAAGCGTGCAGTGCCGTTTCCTGTTGCTCGCTGACCTGTACCTCCCTGGCACTATCTCGCATGAAGTTCAGCGCCAAGTGCCGCGTTACGCTGAAAATCCAGCCCCGCGCAGAGCCTCTCGCTGGATCGAAACTGGCGGCACGGGTCCAAATATTGATAAAGGCATCGTGTACGATGTCTTCGGCCAGGGCGTTATCACGGGCGATGCGCTTTGCAACCCCCAGAAGACGAGCACTTTCCTGCTCATACAAGTCTCGCAGTGCCTGCTGCTCGCCTCGGGTGCAAGCAATCAGGCAGGCTTCATAGTCAAAACAGGGCTCAGGCAAGGACAAGGTTTTCAGCCATCAGCAGGTGGTAAATACTCCAGCCATAGGGCTGGAGTTCCATCGAAGCAGCGTAGACGACTTGCGCGCAAACAACCTGCTCTGGATCGTTGGCTTAATTGGCTGCCCAAAAAATATAGTCGGCCTGATATTTCACGATCTCCCGTTTACCTTTGTTAGCGGCGGAGCAGTCGGTCATAGGCGCTACACCGCCCTTGATGGCCACCCTCTGGATATAACTGACACCGTTCATCGCGCCTTTACCTTCAGCTGGGTTGGCCTTGACTAACTGATAAGGGAGGTCACCGGTGCCTGAGGGGGCAACTGCCAGTTGTGTCCCGGTGATTTTAGAGCCGTCTTTAGCTTGCCAGGTAGCAGGCGGTCCGAAGTAAGTGCCGACCTGTTGGCCGTTGCGATCATTAAGTACCGCTTTGGGGCCGACGAAAGTCCATTCAGTCTGGCCAGCGGAGTTAGCCTTTTCGCGACACTCATACGTGATTTCGCCCGTCCCCACGGTCTCCAGCGCGATCTTATGACCGTCCGGGACCTTGATGCTGTCGGGCAGATCTGTTTGCGCATAGGCAACTGGCACTGTGACCAACAAGCAGGTAGTTGCAAGCGTACTACTGACAATGCACAGGAATCGTTTAGCGTTCATGCAAATCTCTCCAGAAAGTAATCAGTTCAGCAGCTATGGCTACTACCTGTACTACCCGCGGGAGGATTATCTGGATGCAGCTGATTGAAAAAATATCTTTGGAGAAAGGGTTGTAGCGTTACTGGTTGATCGCTCGACTGTGTGAGTGTCTGCTTCTGGCCGATTGCCGCCCTTCGTGGGAGGCAGTAATCGGCCATAAGCCGGCATTCAGATTTTTTAGGAAATCGGGGGCGGTTCACTTTATGAGCCACTAAGCACCGAAGTGATGATGACGAGAAAGCAGTACCCTTGCTCCATTCGAATGGCCTTGTTGTTGTCTTTTCGGAAGTTCGCGATGTTCAGGAAATCAGGCATCAAACACCCAGCCAGCAACGTCGGCTTGACGTTGCGCCGGGTCTTTCGTTCAAGACGCCGACTCAATTGAATGCGGTTTAGATAGTCGTAATATCTTCAGCAAGATCGGGGGATGGTAAGCACAACGCCCTGTGTCGGCTATTCACCTGTCTACTTGTTTGCGGATGAACCACCAAATCGCTCGGAGCGAAAGCGCGGAAAGCCCTGTTCAATGGGGGTGCACGCCAAGTGCCCAGTCAATTCCCTGTGGGAGCAGCCTGGCGCGAACAAGTCAGCCTCGCCGACATCACTCCCTCATATGCTTACCAAGAAACGCCCCCACCAACCCGGCAATCTGCCCAGGCTGTTCATCCAGCGCAAAATGCCCCGCCTCCAGCACATGAACCTCTGCATTCGGCAAATCCCGGCGATACGCCTCAGCCTCAGCCACATCAAAAGATGGATCAAACTTTCCCCAAACCACCAACGTTGGTGGTTGATGTTCGCGCAACCACGCTTGCCACTTCGGATAGCTGGCCACGTTGTTGCGATAATCGTAAAACAGATCGCTCTGAATATCCGCTTGCCCGGGCTGATTCAGGAAATTGAACTCGTCGGTCCATAGATCCGGGTTGAAAACCTCGACATTCGGGTTGGCCCCCACATGCCGCTGTCGAGTGGTCGCGAAGGAGAAAAAACTCGCCCGCAGCCCCGCCTCGTTCGCCGCCCGATTGGCCCAGAACTCACGACGTTTTTGCCACAACGGTCCCAAACCATCCTCATGGGACACTGCATTCTGAACTATCAACGCCTGCACCCTTTCAGGGTGAACCAGCATCATTCTGAAGCCAACCGGACCGCCGTAATCCTGTACATACAGCGCATACTTTTTCAGCCCCAGCGCCTCGGTGAAATGCTCCATCACACTGGCCAGATGATCGAAGGTATAGGCAAACACCTTGGGGTCCGGCGCATCGCTATGACCAAAGCCCGGATAGTCAGGAGCCACCAGATGATAATTCTGAGCCAGCCGCGCCAGCAGCGAGTCATACATGCGTGAAGAACTGGGAAAACCGTGAAGCAGCAATAAGGTCGGCGCATCCGGCCGACCGGCTTCACGGTAGAAAATCGTTAGGTCATCTACCTTGATACTGCGGTACGCAACCGCCAGTTGCTCTGTGGAATACCCCGCCGACTCGGCAGCCTGTGCAGTGTAGGAAAGAGACAAACCCAAGGCGCAACCAAGGGCCAGGGCAGAAAGCATTTTACTCATCGGAGGGCTCCGACTGATGGGTGGATAAGGAGGTGTGGGAAAACTGTGTCACCTCGATGTATCCACCCTGTATAGGTTTTGTAATCGCCGGTATGTTCCCGGGCAAACTTACACAGCGATACACAACCTACAAAAAATCCCGGCGCCCGCATGTGGGAACAGCTGCAAACACCCCCTCGAACGATCGAGGCTTGCCAAGGATGACCAGGAGTATGCTGTGCCGATTCAAGCTTGCTGACTCTCACGCCGGCGGCTGCTTCTGGCTGATTTCTGCCTGTCGCGACCGGCTGAAAACGGCCAAAAGCGGCCTTCCAAATCCTCTCGCTCTCCCCTCGAAACTGAAGACTCTCTTCCCCGCAAGGGCCTGTAGATAATCCCGACGCCCGCGCCCCTTTGCATAGGTATATCCCCCAGTCTTCCAGGTCAGGCTCTGTATCGAACCCTTGGCAGGAGCTGGATGAAGATTGCAATGCAGTTTGAGGTAACCCTCCTTAGCTGGAACGACGATTCAAATTTGCAGTGTTCCCCTTACCAAGGCTTCCAGCCTGGGCAAAATACTCGCTTCGTCATTGCCCAAAATGGCAATCGAAGAACCACGCAACCCTGCCGACGACGCGGCAGCTGCGTCGCCGGCCAAGGCCACTGGGCACGTAACGCCCATTTGAAGGGCTCGCAGTCGCTTGTGTGCATCTGCCTGCAGTGGCGCCTGGACCCATAGCACCAGCGCGGCGGGCTGAATTGCTTCACACAGCAACGGCAGTTCTTCCAGAGGCTGGCCCGTGCCCAGCACCTCGATGCGCAAATGGTCACTGCTCATCAACAAACCAGCACACAACAGCTCCAATTCGCGCGCATGGCCCGAGCCGTCTGCCAGCAGCACGCAAGCACCATTGCTCTGGTTCATCTGCAGTCGCAATAACATCCGCGCACGCAAGAAGGCGTCAAGGAACAACCACTGACTGCGTCGACCGAAATGATTACCGGATGCCAGGCTGCGCCAGACCGGCAGCAGAATAGACTCCAGTGCAATAGCTTTCGGATAGATCGTAAATAGTTGCCCGTGCAGGCGCTCCAGCTCAGCGCCATCAAAAGCCTGCGTGGCACGATGAACTGCCTCTTGCCACTGGACCAAGGGGGCTTCGGCCGAGCCTGAAACAGTGATACCGGGCGTGTCCTGCTGCCGGATGAGCAAAGCGCCTATCTTGCTGATGGGCAGGCCCCGGCTGGTCCAGAGCATGATGCTACGAATATGTTCAATGTCCTGTTGCGAATACAGGCGATGCCCTCCCACAGTGCGTACTGGTCGGATCAGCCCGTGGCGGCGCTCCCATGCCCGCAAGGTGATTGGGTTGACGCCCGTCAGGCTGGCGACTTCCCGCATGGGGAGCAAGGTGTCGGCGGAGGTGGATTCGATGGGCTCGGTCATTGAAAGTCGTTGCATCCTGAGTGTGTCGGCATTCTAAACCAGGCATGACACTTTTTAACCAGCACCCATCGATATCCGACGGCCCTGCGCCCTGCCATCTAGGCATGGCAGTCGCTGACGACTACGCTGAGGGGCAAACCCACAAATCACAATGAGCCCAGACCATGATTGACGCCAAACTCCTGCAACTTATGGTTGAAGCCTCCAATGACGGCATCGTCGTGGCCGAGCAGGAAGGCAATGACAGCATCCTCATCTACGCCAACCCTGCCTTCGAACGCCTGACCGGCTACAGTGCCGACGAAATTCTCTACCAGGATTGCCGGTTCCTGCAGGCAGACGATCATGGCCAGGCGGGCCTGGAGGCCATCCGCGACGCCATCCGCCTCGGTCAGCCCTGCCGTCAGGTGCTGCGCAACTATCGCAAGGATGGCAGCCCGTTCTGGAACGAGCTGTCTATCACTCCCGTGCACAATGATGCCGACCAGCTGACCTACTACATTGGCATACAGCACGACGTCAGCGACAAGATTGCCGCTCTGGAAAGGATTCAGTCACTTGAGACCGAAGTGGCCGAGCTTCGCAGCAAACTGGCAATGCTGGGTGGCTAACGACTAGTAGCACTACGACCGACACAAAAAGTGTACAAGAATATTGACTTGTACAATTTTCCCCGTAGGCTTCAGATAAATGTGTACAGTCTTCTCGAATTGTACAACTTTGCCTGGAGCCTGCCATGTCTGCATATCTCCACCATTTCGCTGATACGTTCGCAACGCTGAACGCAGAACGCCTGGACTGCCTGGGCGAGCTATACAGCAACGACGTTCAGTTTCGTGATCCCTTGCATCAGCTGGATGGCTTGCCGGCACTGCGCACGTACTTTGAAAAGCTGTACACCAACGTCCAGGATATCCGCTACGACCTCCTTGACGCGGATGAAACCGCCCCCGGCCAGGGTTATCTTCGCTGGATCCTGCATTTCCGTCATCCACGCCTTTCCCGCGGTCAGCCGATCAGTCTGCATGGCTGCAGCCACCTGCGCTGGGCGACACATGTCTACCTGCACCACGACTACTTCGATGCCGGCGCCCTGCTCTACGAGCACGTCCCGGTACTTGGCGGGGTGATTGGCTGGATCAAGGGCAGGCTCGCATGAGCCGCTGCTGGCTGACAGGCGCCAGCAGCGGCCTCGGTGCGGCCCTGGCTGAACGGCTGCTGGAGCAAGGCCATGAGGTGGCCTTGGGTGGCCGCCGGGCGGAGGCTCTGATGCCGCTGATGCTTCGCTACCCCGGGGCGCTGCTCGCAACCGGCGATGTGACTGACCCACGACAGGTCTCGGCTATCTGCGAGAACATCGAGCATGCATGGGGCGCGCTGGACCTGGTGATCCTGAACGCCGGCACCTGCGAGTATCTTGTGCCGGGCAGGTTCGAGGCCGAGACAGTCGAGCGCGTGATGCGCACCAATTTGTTGGCAGTCAGTTACTGCCTGCAGGCGGCCCTTCCACTGCTGCGCCGCGGGCGCAGACCACACCTCGTAGTGATCGGCAGCTCGGTGACCTGGCTGGCGCTGCCCCGGGCTGGAGCCTATGGCGCGTCCAAGGCGGCCCTGCGTTATCTGGTCGAGTCCCTGCGCCTGGATCTACATGCCGAAGGCATCGATGTAACGCTGGTCAGCCCAGGCTTCATCGACACCCCCCTGACTCAGCGCAATACCTTTGCCATGCCACAACTCTGGACGGCCGACCGCGCCGCGCGGCATGTCGTCGCGCGCCTGACGCGACGACCGTTGGAGATCAACTTTCCACGCCTCTTCATACTCGTCCTGCGCTTGCTTGGCGCCCTGCCAGCGCGTTGGCGCCTGGCCCTGGGTAGTCGACTGGCGCGAACCGAACAGGAATAGCGTCATATGCGTATCGCCATTATCGGCAGCGGGATCTCTGGGCTGACCTGTGCCTACCTGCTGTCACGTCGCAATGAGGTGACCGTGTTCGAAGCGGCTGACTGGATCGGCGGCCATACCCATACTGTCGACATAGAATGGCAGGGCCAGCCTTATGCAGTAGACACCGGTTTCATCGTCTTCAACGACTGGACCTATCCCAACTTCATCCGCTTGATGGATCGCCTCGGAGTCGCCTCACGCCCCACCGAGATGAGCTTTTCGGTGAACGATCCGCAGAGCGGCCTGGAATACAACGGCAATAACCTGGACACCCTCTTCGCACAGCGCGGCAATCTGCTGTCGCCGGGCTTCTGGGGCATGTTGCGCGATATCGTGCGCTTCAACCGCCAGGCGGTGGCCGACCTTGAGGGCCACCGTATTGAGCCGGGCATGAGTCTTGGTGATTACCTGCACACGCGAAACTACGGGCAGCGTTTCATCCATCACTACATCGTACCCATGGGCTCGGCTATCTGGTCGGTATCACGGGCCGACATGCTGCGTTTCCCGTTGCACTTCTTCGTCCGTTTTTTTCGTAACCATGGTCTGCTCTCGATCAGCCAGCGGCCACAATGGCGAGTGATCGAGGGTGGCTCGCGCAGCTATGTGGAGCCGTTGTGCAAGACCTTCAGCGAGCGCATTCGGCTCAGTTGCCCGGTGATGAGCGTCCGCCGGGACGATAGCGGCGTGATGATCACCAGTGCGGCAGGCCATGAGCGTTTCGACAAGGTCGTGTTCGCCTGCCATAGCGACCAGGCTTTGGCGCTGCTGGAGAAACCGACGGCCACCGAGCACGAGGTGCTAGGTGCCCTCGACTATGCCGCCAACGAAGTAGTGCTTCACACCGACACCCGCCTGCTGCCCAGCCGGCGCAAGGCCTGGGCCAGCTGGAACTATCGCCTCGGTGGACCCGCGCACGCCCCGGCGGCCGTGACCTACAACATGAACATTCTGCAAGGCATCGACGCCCCGGCAACCTTCTGCCTAAGCCTCAATCAGAGCGATTACGTGGACCCGTCGCAGGTGCTGGCACGATTCAATTATGCACATCCCCAATACAGCCTTGCCGCCATGGCAGCCCAGGCGCGCCAGGGTGAGCTACAGGGAAACCGGCACAGCTACTTCTGCGGCGCTTATTGGGCAAACGGCTTCCATGAGGATGGCGTGGTCAGCGCACTGGACGTCGCCCAAAGATTCGGGGAGCGCCTGTGAACAGCAGCCTTTGCTATGGTTGGGTCAGCCACCGGCGCCTGCTGCCGCGGTTCCATGGATTCCGTTATCGCATTGGCATGCTTTATCTGGATCTGGACGAACAGGATCTGCTGCTGGGCCTGTCCCCGTTACTCGGTGCTTCTCGCTTGGCGCCGTTGTGTTGGCGAGAAACCGATTACCTGCCAGCCTGGACCCGTCGCGGTATCCCCTTGCAGGAAGCGGTGCGCGAAGTAGTGGCCCAGGCCTTGGGCCAGGCGCCCTGCGGCACTATTCATTTGCTGACCCAGCCGCGCAGTTGGGGGATTTCATTCAATCCGGTCAGTTTCTACTTTTGCCACGACAGTGACGGTCTCCTGGCGGCGATTGTGCTGGAGGTACGTAACACCCCTTGGCGTGAACGTTTTCACTACGTGTTGCCTGTGCTGCCCGGCCAGCCCCGGCACTTCTCGGTCACGAAGGCATTCCATGTCTCGCCATTCCTGCCAATGGATATGCAGTACCACATGCGCTTTTACATTGATGACGCGCACATGCGCATCCACATGGAAAACCGCCGCGAAGGGCAAAAAGTATTCGAGGCCGACCTGTCCCTGCGCCGACAGCCGCTGGATGCCGCCACACTACAACGGCACGTACTGGCCTTCCCCTGGATGAGCCTGCGCACCCTCGGTGCGATTTATTGGCAAGCCATGCGCCTGTTACTCAAGCGCACCCCGCTCTATGCCCACACAACCTGTCAGAGCAGCCAAAACCTTGGCCATCACGCCCACGAGGAGCCCGAGCATGTCCGATCCAACTCTGAGCGTTAGCAAATCCTTGGGCCTGGCGCCGTTATTCGGCGGCTTGGCCAGGAACGCCGTGCTTACTCAGTTTCGCAACTTGCGCCAAGGCCGGCTGCGCCTGATCTACCAAGACCGGCAATGGCTGTTCGGCGACGTCGACAGCGCACTACACGCTGAGGTCGAGATCTTCGACGAGGCCGCTTGGGGTATGGTGGCTGCCAACGGCTCTATCGGTGCCGGCGAAGCTTACATCCATGGCTACTGGCGCAGTCCGGACCTGGCCGCGGTCACTCGCCTCTTTGTCGCCAACATTGAGGTGCTCGACGCCCTTGAAGGCGGGTTGGCGCGCCTGGGCCGTCCGATCCTGCGCCTGCTGCACTGGCTAAACCGCAACAGCCGGCGCGGCGCGCGACGCAACATTCTCGCCCATTACGATCTGGGCAATGCTTTGTTCGAGCGGCTGCTGGACCCGACCATGATGTACTCGGCAGCCATGTTCGACAGTCTGGAGCAGAGCCTGGAGCAGGGCCAACTGAACAAGCTTGAGCGTATCTGCGTCAAACTCGCGCTGTGTCCTGGCGATCATCTGCTCGAGATCGGTACCGGTTGGGGTAGCCTGGCGATTCATGCCGCCACCCATCACGGGTGCCGGGTGACCACCACCACGTTGTCCGAGGCGCAATACGCCCATACCCTGCAGCGCGTCCAGGATCTTGGTCTGCAACACCGCATTACCGTACTGCGCGAGGACTACCGCGACCTTCGCGGACGCTTCGACAAGCTGGTCTCTATCGAGATGATCGAGGCGGTCGGGCACCGCTATCTGCCTGTTTACTTTCAGCGCTGCGCGTCGCTGCTCAAGGATGACGGCTTGATGCTGCTGCAGGCCATCACCATCCGTGACCAACGTTATGAACAGGCGCGGCGGTCGGTAGATTTCATTCAGCGCTATATCTTTCCCGGTGGTGCCCTGCCCTCCCTGAGCGTCATGCTGCAGACCGCCAGTTGCCATACCGCGTTGAACCTGGTCCACATGGAGGACTTCGGCCTGGACTATGCGCGGACTCTGCAGCACTGGCGCGACAACTTGCGTCAGTCGCGCACGGCCTTGACCGAGCTGGGCTATGACGACACCTTTCAGCGCCTCTGGGAGTTCTACCTGTGTTACTGCCAGGGTGGTTTCGAGGAGCGCACTATCGGCGTCGCGCAATTGCTCTGGGCAGCTCCGGCCGCACGCCGCGCAGCGCTGCCGGACGCCTGACTTGAGCCGGGCCTGGTTGATCGGCAACGCGCTATGGATGCAGGCCGCCTGGTGGGCTTGCGTACTGAGCGAGCGGCATCCCTGGCTGCTACTCCCCGTGGTGGCAGGCCTGTTGGTGCATGTGGCTGCTTGCCCACGACCAGGCGACGAAGCAATCACTCTGGCCTGTGTGGGGATGGCTGGGTGTTTACTGGATGCCAGCCTGGGTGCGCTGGGAGTCTTCGATTTTACCCAGCAACCCCTTCCCCTGTGGCTTGCCTTGCTGTGGCTGGTACTGGCCAGCGGGCTTCGCCACAGCCTGGCGTGGGCTCGACGTCCCATCTGGTACGGGGCGCTACTGGGTCTGTGCGGTGGACCTCTGGCTTACATCGCCGGCGCAAGGCTGGCTGGTGTAGGCCTGCCTTGGGGCACCCTTGGCACGGCCTTGCTGCTTGCAATGCTGTGGGCTGTATGGATGCCAATCATCCTGCGACTGGCTGCGTCCCGCTGATAAACAACAGCCTTTTGAATGCGTGAATGTCGCCAGCTTTGCCGATCATTGTGGGTCTACGGAAACGACGCCGGCTGACGGCGGAAGAACAGGATCACTTGTCCCAACTCGACGCCAAGCTTGCTCATACTCGAGCGATTGATCATCGTGTCTTCGTCCATCAGGTACATCCAGTCGTCCAGATCCACTTCCCAATGCCTGCCGTCAACCGGCAGGTCAAGGCGATAGCGCCAGCGCAGCGCGTTGCCAGCGACCTCGCCGCTGGCTTCTCCGACGACGTCGTCCGCACGACCACGCCAACGCCCGGCGCCGGCGGGTTCCAGCGTCCAGACGCGCCGCTGACGCGTGCCATCGCTGTAGAGAAATCGCTCGTCGAGGATCAACTGCTGGCCCTCGACGCGGCTTTCGATCTGGACATGGAAGCGCTTGACCACCTCGCCCGAGCGATTCTGGAACAGGCCCCAAGCCTGTACCGGCCGAGAGAAGAACGCCACGAGATCCAGCGTCGGTCGCTCCTTTGCGTAGTGCTCCACCCCAACGTTGTTACAGCTGACCAGCAACAGGCCAGCGAGCAGTACCAGTATTTGACGCATCTCTACCTCCTCACTCCGCCGGCCCGGCCATCCCCAGCAGTCGTTGACGCAGTTGCTTGTCCCGGGTGCGCGGATCAAGCCAGATATCGAAGAAGGCGCGGGCGAATGCAGGGTCGTCGACGCGCCGGCGCAGCTGGCCGTCGACGAAGAAAGTGCAGCCTTTGCCAGGATGGTAGACCCCGGTGATGCGCATTCCGGGCCGAACATCGACGAAGGCTTCACGCATTTCATTGGACCAGCGTTGGAGGGTGGATGCCTCAAGACGAGCCTCTGCCATGCGCTCCATTTCATTGAGGCTGACCTCCACCAGCGTGTCCCGGGAAAAGACACGGTGATAAGTCAGTTCGAGTGCAAAGGGCTGATCCCAGGTCAGCGGCAACCCGGAGCTCCACAACCGCGCGGTGTATAGACTCACGCCAAACCAGGTAAAGTCGCCGCTGCCCACCAGACGTCTATCGGGCAGCGCGGGATGCCAATCCGCCCAGGCGGGTACGGCGAGTAATATCGCGAACAGCCAGCATATCGACAGACGATGTTCGAGAAAGCGTCTGGAATCAGCCACGTTCATCAGCGTCCCGGCCTTTTTAAAAAATTCTATACAATATTAGCTCATTGTATAGTTTTTACGCATCAGATCGGCGATGCATTTCTGGCCGAGTGCGGCGAGCACATTGTCAGGCTGCAATCGGCCAAAAGCGGGTCGTTGTGCTCCAACAGGTTCTTGCTACCTGTGACCGTGCCCGCTGCACCGAGAAATGTCATTCGCATGGCTGTCTCCTTGAACATTCATCGGAGCGCTATTGATCGCTCCTTTCGGCTCAAGGGCAGTTGATTCTTATCAACTGTGGGCGCGACGGTTGCCCTTTCAGTCGAGCCTGGGCAATGGCTTGACGACCGTCAAACTGCAGGGCGCGCGGTTCAACACGCTCTCGGCGGTACTGCCGATGAACCCGTCGAGCCCGTGGTGATGGGCCGTGCCCAGCACCACCATGTCAATCGTATTTCGTTCGGCGAAAAGTCCGATCATCTTGTGAGGAGCGCCGGTCAGTAGATGCCGGCGTTTTTGCCCGATGCCATAGCGTTCGGCAAGCTCATCAAAGGCTTCTGCCTGGGCATCGTTGACCGCGTCTCTCAAACTGTCATCCAGACTGGGGGTCGGCACACTCATCGCCGCATCACTCATCACCGACCAACGGCTGACATTGAGCAAGTGCAAGGCAGCACCGCAGGAGGCTGCCAGTGTCGAGGCCAGATCGAGAATCCGGTCGTTCAGCCCTTGGGTCAACTCTTCCAGATGCGATAGATCGATGGCTGCGAGAATTTTCAACGGCTTGGGATTTATGGCGTTGGTCACCAGGTGCAAATGCGCCGGACAGTCACGCAGCAACAGCCAGTCAAGCGGCCGATGAAACGCTCGGTCAAGTGCCGGCACATGGTGGGTGTCCTTGATCACCAGGTCTGCATGGAAGTCATTCACATACGCAAGCACGTGGGCCAGGCTCGACTTGGCCCAGACCACTTCAGTAGTCACCTGCAACCCCGCGCACCGCTGAAACCGCGCTTGTTGCTCCAGCCAGTTCCGATGCACCTGCAAGTAACCCTCCCGCGCCTGGGCCATCGCATCATGGTCAAACAGGCCCGCCACCGCCAACGCCTGCACATAATCAAACGCGACGATGTGCAGCAAAGCTCCGGTTGCGCAAGCCAGTGCATGCGCCCGGTCAAACGCCGGGGTGCGGATCATTTCGGTGGGAGCAATCAATAGGATACGTTTGAGTTTGAGCATCACATACCTCGTCCTGGAAACGCTTTACCTGGCTGACTGCAGCCCGACTTCCTGGCCAGGCTACATGCCGAAACCCAATCGTGCGTCGATTTCCTGAGCATGCCAGTGCCTGTTCATGGTTTCCCCCTCGTTTTATCGCGCCTGGAAAAGCTGTTGTTCGAGTATCTGGCGTTATCCAGCGCGGGCTCTGATCTTTGTCAATTAACAGGGGCTTTCGATCGGTGCACGAAACGACGGCAGACTCACAGAAGGATTGTTGATATAGCTCAATGATGTTCCGTCGCTCAGGTGTAAAAAAATACAGATCGGGCATTCACGGGCCGTCATCAACACCAAATCCGACAGGGGACACCGTCATGAGCGATTTGAGTCTGCGTAAAACCATTTTGGAAGCGCTTGAATTCAAACCTGAAATCGATGCCGCCCACATTGGCGTTGCCGTGGACAACGGCGTTGTCACCCTCTCCGGTCACGTCAACAGCTATGGCTTCTTGCTTGAGCCAATCCGCCTGGGATTCTGCGGGTGACTCAAGGGGTGCCTGTTATGGCCAGATTGATACCGGAGGTTCGCCATGCTGGCAGTCACGTTGATCAATTCACTGGTGGTCATCATTGTCGTGGTGATCCACTACGAATGCCTGTTACGTCTGAACGATTGGCTGCCGCGGCTCAAGCTTTGGAGCCGTTTCAGGATTGTCGTCGGGGTATTCGGGGCCCTGCTGGCCCACGCGTCAGAAGTCTGGTGCTTCGCGCTGGTCTATTACCTGATGGTGCGCTCCGGCGAATGGGGCGGCCTGACCGGCAACTTCGACGGTTCGCTGCTGGACTGCGTGTACTTTTCCTTCACGACCTACACGACGATCGGTTTCGGCGATATTTCACCCGTGGGTAATCTCAAATACCTGACCGGCCTGCAGGCGCTGACCGGTCTGGTACTCATTACCTGGACGGCGTCATTTCTATTTCTCGAAATGCAGAAATACTGGAAGAGCAAATAGCAAGCCTCCTCTTCCCCGTAACCAGCCCGGTACTTTTCAGACTGCCAGGACGTTGCAAGGCACCTGATACAAAATATGCTCGGTCGTACTGCCCAACAGCTTGTCCACCCCACGGGTTTGGACTCTACCCATCACGATCACATCCACTTGATGCTCGTTAGCGAACTCGCTCAGCGCCGTGACGGGGTGCCCTACAATGAAGTGTCGACGATCAGACGGCACACCATACCGACCGGCCAACTTGAGGAAAGATTTTTCCAGGTCTCTGCGCAGCGCTTTGGTGAGGTCAGCCAGTGTCAGACCGCCCATTTCCGCCAGAAAGGCGGCGGAAATATTGCAGGCGTACAGCAAATGCAATTCGGCATCACACTGCATGGCCAAAGCGGTGGCTTGCTGGATAATCCGCTCATTCAGCTCGTTGTCTGCAGATTCGGTGTCCGACACTTCAACCGCAGCCACAACCTTGCGCGGCGTTACGAAACCGCCCCCTGTCACCAGATAGACGGGCACCGGACAGTGGCGCAGCAAGTGCCAGTCCAGCGGGGTGAAAAACGCGCGTTTGAGCGCGGATTCATGCTGGACTTCCTTGATCAACAGGTCGGGCTGCATGTCCGCGACGTGATCAAGAATGTCTTGCCGCAGGTCATCCGCGCATTTCCCGGTCGCCAGCCCTGAACGATGCCAACCAGACACTGGCGAGCTTTAGGCCGAGTCAGTCCGTGACGTTCGACCCTGACTGCCTGACCGCCAGAATACTGCCCGGCACCGAATACAGCGCCCGTTCTGTGTTGCTGCCGATCAATCGGTCGATCCCCACGCGGTGCACCGTGCCCATCACCACCACATCGGCCAAGTATTGCTCGACAAACTCGCTGATCACCGGCACCGGCAGGCCCATGACAAAATGCCGACGCTCCGGTGGAACGCCGTAACGATCGGCCAGGGTGACGAAGGCCAGATGCAGGGATTCACGCAGCTCCTCAATGTAGTCCACGCTCCAGCCACCGCCGACCAGCGGCGCATCGCCATTGAAGGCTGGCGACAAGTCATAGGCGTAAAGCAGGTGCAGCGGCGCGTCGCATTGCAAGGCCAGTGCGTTGGCGTTCTGAATGATGGTGTCGTTCAGGCCGCTGATTTGTGTCGACGGATCAAACGGGTCCACCGCGGCGACGACCCTGTGCGGCAAACCGTAGCGGGCCTGATTGACCAGGTGCACGGGGATCGGGCATTCGCGCAGCAAGTGACAATCGAGCGGCGTGATGAACACCCGCTTGAGCACTGGTTCCAGGGTGACATCCTTGATCAGCAGGTCGGGCTTGAGGTCTTCGACCGCGTTCAAAATATCCAGCAGCGGATGGGTCGTGAACACGACTTTGACCGTCACCTCCAGCCCCAGGCCACTGAGCCGCTCGATCTCTTCGGCCTCCCAGCGACGATAGCGGCGCAGATAGCGCTGATACCCGGCGTCGTCGACTTTCTCTTCCCACACATGCACGATCGGCGCGGGTTCGACAAAAGCACGCACATCCAGCACGGCGCCACTCGCCTTGGCCAGCGCGACGGCACGCAGCGTGGCTGGGGACTGATGCAGGGTTTGGTCGGCGATCAGCAACAAACGTTGATATTGACCCATCACACACCTCGGCTCGACACCGGTCGTTAAGCGCCGGAGGTTTCAAGATGCGCTCGTTGCCCCCTCCCCTAGGTTGATTTACATCAAACACGCGCAAATCAATGCTCACGTGACGCCTCTCTGATCCAGATCAGATTCTGACGCCGGCGGCGGCGTAGAAAGGAATGAACCGCGGGGTTTGCCGCCGCGCGCCAACCTTTCAAACCGGATGGAGGATCACCCCATGCTCACTGTCAAAGACCACAATGATCGGGCCGCTGCCGCCTACGCCGCGGTAACCGGACAATACTGGATCGAAGCGCTCAAGGATGGTCGTCACGTGCTGATCCGGCCGCTGGCGGAAAAAGACCGCGAGCGTGAATACGCCTTTATCAAACGGCTGTCTCCCGAGTCCCGGCACATGCGTTTTCTTGCGCAGATAAATGAACCCGGCGCCGCCATGCTTAACCAGTTGATGGACACCGATAACAAACAGCGCACAGCCTACATCGCGCTGGTCCACGAGAACGGCCAACTGATCGAGATCGGCATTAGCCGCTACGCCGCCACGGGCGAGCACGAGTGTGAATGCGCGGTGACGGTTGCCGACGAATGGAAGCACCTGGGGCTGGGCACGTTACTGATGGAGCATCTGATCAAGACCGCGCGCAAGAACGGTTTTCGCCAGATGTACTCGGTAGACGCTTCCAGCAATGCGCCGATGCGCGACCTGGCCAAAGCCCTGGGTTTCGATACGCACAATGATCCCGATGACAGCAGTCAGGTCATTCATCGTCTTTACCTGTAAACAATCACCCCGCGTTGTTCCGGCCATGGTTCATCGCGGGGCGATCCAGGCTCTCAGGATTGCAACATCTCGCTCGGCTTGATCGCCAGTACACTGCAAGGCGCCCGGTGCAAGAGCTGTTCGGCCGTGGTCCCCAGTAGCTTGTTCAACCCCGTGTGCTGCACCGTTCCCATTACGATGACATCGGTGCGATGGTCGGCGGCAAATTCACAAATACTCGACACCGGTGCGCCCTCGATGAAGTGCCGACATTCCGGTGGCACGCCGTGACGCTCTGCCAGGGCTGCAAATGCCTCGGCCTGAACCACGCCCAACGCTTCGTAAATCCCGACGGCCAGCGGTAGCGCACCAAATCCTATGTCCTGCGCATACACGGCCGTCCAGTCAAAGGCATGCAGCAATTCAAGCCGGGCGTCACACTGTTCAGCCAGCTTCGTCGCGGCGTCGATAATCTGGTCGTTGAACACATGGTCCTGATCTTCACTGCGCAGCATATCGACGATGGCCAGGACGTTGTGTGGTCGAGGGTTGAGGGCATTGGTCACCAGATGCACCGGTACCGGGCAATCGCGCAGCAACTGCCAGTCCAGCGGCGTGAAAAACACCCGTTTCAATGCCGATTCTTCCTGGGCATCCTTGATGATCAGCGCCAGCGGCATCTCGTTGACGAAGTGCAGGATCTCCTCGTAAGGATGCTGGACCCACACCACCTCGCCGGTGACCTCGACTCCGTGTTTGCTCATCAGCCCGGCTTGCTCCGCGAGCCACAGCCGATGGGTTTGCAAATACCCGTCCCGGGCCAGGCTGATTTGTTCTGGGGCGAACAGGCCGGCCACCGCGAGGGCCTGCAAATAATCGAACGCCACGATGTGTAACGGCAATTGCATGGCGAGTGCCAACGCGGCGGCGCGGTCGAACGCCGGCGTGCGGGTCATGGCAGGGGGGGCAATTAACAGTAAACGCTGGGGCTGCGACATGGGGCACCTCGGCACGCGGCCATCTGGATGAAGTGAACAGGCATCCAGATTGAGCGTTCCTGCCGGAGGCGACTTGATCTTTATCAGAAACGACGTCCCGCCAGACGTTGATGACGGCGGATAAAGTTGATCTTGATCAACAGACTCCCTCCTCCATCGCCCTAGCCTGAATCAAGGCTTAACGCGTCAATGGCAATGCCGGAGGGGCAATGATCGAATATGACCAGCAGTTATTGGTAAGAGCATTGGACGCTGCGACAAATCCGGTACTGATCACAGAGCGGACGGGGTGCATCGTCTGGATCAATAAAGCGTTCTGCCTCTTGAGTGGCTATACCAAACCGGAACTGGTGGGGAAAACCCCGCACCTGCTCTCGTCGGGAAGACAAAGCACTACCTTCTATCAGGACCTATGGCTGACGCTCCTGGCGGGCCTGACCTGGCAGGGAGAAATGGTCGAGCGACGCAAGGATGGCGGTAGCTGTACCGTCAATCAGGTCATCACCCCCGTGCTCGATCCTCAAGGTGTGGTGACGCACTTCATCGCCATCTTGCACAATTTCAAGGTGATGGATGACGAGCGCGCCAACATGCAGCAGCTGGCGTTCCATGACACCCTGACCGGGTTGCCCAACCGCAGGTTGTTTCTGAATCTGCTCAATCAGGCGATTGACCACGCCACGAAACATCAACAGTCGTTGGCGTTGATGTTTATCGACCTGGATCGCTTCAAGTCGGTCAACGACACGTTGGGACACGCCTGCGGAGACAAGCTGTTGGTAGCGGTGGCCGAACGCTTGGGCCAGTCTGTGCGCAGGTCCGATGTTGTCTCTCGTTTAAGCGGGGACGAGTTCGCGATTCTGATCACGTGCATGGATCAAGTCGACCAGCTTGAGGCCTTGGCCAATAAGCTTATCGCCGCAATCAATCAGCCCTTCATGATCGAGACGCAGAGTATCGAAATGCGCATAAGCATCGGTATCAGCCTGTTTCCCACTAATGGTGTCAGCGCCGAGGACTTGCTCGGGCAGGCTGACGGGGCGATGTACCAGGCAAAAAAAGCCGGTGGCAATACCTGCCGTTTCAGCCTCCTGGCGCCGCCCTCTGATTAAAAACTCAATAAACGGGCCTCAGTGCAACAAGGTGCCCGCCCACATCGCCAGCGTCAGCAATACCTGGCCGGGAATCACATAAACGGCAAACCGTCGTCCGCCGCTGACCCAGGCCACCAGGCATTTGCTCAGCGAGTTACTGCTGACAGCCATCAGCGCGGGTCCGGCAATGGCATCAAAAGGCAATTGCCCGGCCTTGGCCAGGGAAGCAATGGACGCCGTCGAGGAGTGCGCATCGGCAAAACCGGTAAGTGTCGCGGTCAGCATTACCCCTGCCTCGCCAAAGTGGCTGAGCATCACTGACGACAGAACAGTGATGCCGGTCATGGTCAGCGTAACGGCCAAGGCTAGCTTTAGATTAAAGGCCCCCCCCACCTTGATCGGCTGGTTGGCGCCGGTCGAAGGCCTGGGAAACATCAAGCCCAGGCCATATAACGCCGTGGCAGCGACGCCGCATAACAGCGGCCCCCACATCTGACGCAACAGGCCGGTATCGACCGCCCCCAGTATCAGGCCAACCTGGATGACGGTCGCCAGATTGGACAGTATCGCTGCCGCGCTCAGAATTTTGATCTGCTCTGGCTCTTTGGTGACGCGATGCCCCATCGCGGCGATGGTCATGGTACTGGAAGCAAACCCGGAGGCGATGGCGCTGATCGCATAGCCATAACGGCTGCCCAAGGTACGCACAGCGATATGCCCCATCGCACCCACCGCCATCAGCAATACGGTCAGGGTGCAAATGGTGCGCAGGTTGATGGCGGCATACGGGCCGATGAAACGGTCCGGTGCCAGTGGCAGCACCACCAGTGCAGCAATCAGTAGCACCAGTCCGTCGCGCATTTCCGCTTCGGTCAATTGGCTGCGGGCAAAATGGTGCAATTTCTGCCGATACATCAGCAGCGCCGCTATCACCACTCCAATGACAATGGCCAGTTCAGGCGCGGTGCTACATAACGCACCCAATACCAACACCGTGAGCAACGCCACTTCGCTGGTCACACCCGGGTCGTTACTCAAGCTTCGCCAATACGCCACACAGACCAGCATCGCCAGTCCAAAAGCCATGATCCCCACCAGCAGGCCGCCACCGACCAACATCGCTGCGTAACCCGACAACGCGGTAATTGCAAACGTGCGCAAACCGGCACAGGCACGGCTGTCCCCTCGCCCCTTGTGCCGTTCGCGTTCAAGACCGATGAGCATGCCGATCCCCAAAGCAGCTGCAACCCCCGCCAGGCCCAAGGTTTCGATCATGGGTGTCCCGCTCTCATGCTCGCCATGGCGATCTCTCCAGTCCCGTTCTTGCGCTTGAGTTCAGCACGCCCTGAAGACTGCGCCGCAATGACGGACGGGAGGTTGATAATGGTCAACCCTTTCACGATGGAGCCGGCGCGACTAACCGCACGTCGGACGGTTTTTTCCGTTCCCCGCCTGTTTGACATAAGTCAATCTCGCCTCCCCGGCCAGCGACAGGATGAGCCTAAGGCTTCACTGCCCAAACGCACCGTTGCTATTGAGCGCAAGCGTTTCTGGATTACCTACGGGAGATTTGTCATGTCTGAGCAATCACGTTTCATGCTGGTCGTCTCGCCGCTGATGGAAAACAGCCCCGCGTTCGACCGGGCCGCAGCGTTGGCCAAGGCTTCGGGTGCGGCATTGCATATCGTGGCGTTCGATTACCTGGAAGGGCTGGCGACCGCCGGCATGGTCAACGAACAAGCGTTGGAGCAGATGCGCCTCGGGTACGTCGAGCGCCATCGCCAGTGGCTGGAAGAACAGGCCCGTCCCTTACGCAAAATTGGAGTGCACGTCACCACTGAAGTGGTTTGGGTGGAAAGACCCTTGCAGGAAATCCTCATTCACCTCAAAGAACAGCCAATGGCTGTACTGATCAAGGCACTAGAGTACGAAACGCTGCTGTCACGCCTGATGTTCACGCCCCTCGATATCCATTTACTGCGCGAATGCCCCGTGCCTTTGCATTTTGTCAGTCATGTGCAGCACGCCTTGCCGCGCAAGATTGTCGCCGCGGTTGATCCTTTCCATCGCGATGGCCAATACGAAGGTTTCAACGATCGGATTCTGCGCGAGGCCTCAAAACTGGCGAGCAGCTGTAATGCGACGCTGGATGTGATCTACGCCCATGACCTGTCCTCCATCAGCTCCGAGGAATTCGGTTTCGACAACGCCTCTGCTTTCTTTTCTTCAGGTACTGCCAAGACCCTGTTCGATGCACAGGGCGACGCCTTCCGCGAGCTGGCCGAGCGCAATGGAATTTCTCCGGAGAACCAGCACATGATCATGGGCAACCCGGCCAAGGTTCTCTCCAGCTACGCGGATGCCTATGACGTCGACGTCATTGTCATGGGCCGGGTCGGCCATCGGGGCATTGGCCGACTGGTCGGCAGTACGGTGGAACACCTGCTGTACAAAATGCCGTGCAGCGTGTGGGTGGTTTCACCAGAAGAACTGGCTGAGTAAAAGAAGCCCACGAAGCAGAAAGAGAGATAACGGGGTATGAGCGCACCACTGAACAATGCCACCCACCTGATGCTTGCCTTCAAAGCGAGCCCAGCCTGATGTAACGCCAATTGTGAATGACTGCAATGAGTCCAGGATGTGCGGAATGTTTTAGAGCACATGTCAGCACGATAGGAAAACCCGGCTCCGTTTGTTCCTCACAGTCGCTGTAGTGCAACGGGTACGTTGAACCACCGCGACCGTCAGGAATCCCCCGATACGTGACGCTTTATTCAGTCACACCGACGAGGTGCTCAGGTGCAGGCTCGGCGCTGCCTATCGGCGCGTTGAGCAGCAGGTAGTACGCCAGGGCCGAACACAGCGCTACCACTGCACTGATCATGAACGCGGTATTGAACGAACCCGAGTACTCGATGCTGAAGCCGGTGACGATCGGCGCAACAGAACCGGCGATGTAGCCGCCGAAGTTCTGGATCGAACCGAACGAGGCCACACGGCGGCTGTCGACGATGGTGTTGACGATCATCCACGCCGTGGCGCTGGCCATGTTGATACTGAACAGCGCCAAGCACAGCAGGATAATGCAACCGGTCAGGCCGGTGACGTACGACAGCGGCAAGGTGAACAGCGCCGCCATCACCAGGCCGGTGATCACGCCGAATTTGCGGCTGGAGAGGATGCTCATGCCCCGACGGACCAACAGGTCGCAGAAACGCCCGGCGACAATGGTGCCCACCGCACCGAAGCCATAGGCCAGCGACACCAGCCACGCGGTCTTGTACAGATTCATGCCGTGCTCGCGCTCGAAGTAACCGGGCAACCAGGTCAGGTGCAGCCACAGCATGTAGATCACGCCCATGAAACCCAGGACCGCGCCCCACGTGCTGCGATGTTTGAACAGGTCGAGCCAGCCGGCGAAGTACGACACCTTCGGCGCCTGCGAATGGGCTGCTTGCGGCTGGGCTTTTTTCTCGGTGGGCAACGGCTTGCCTTCAGCCGCGAGCTCGGCCAGGTACTGCGCCTTGCTCTTGTAGAAGGTCAACCAGCACAAGGCGAGGACGATGCCGATCACGCCGGTGATGATGAACATGCCGCGCCAGCCGAAGTTGACCATGAACAGCGTCAGCAACGGCGGTGCCAGGCAGGGGCCGATGCAGGTCGATGACCAGACGATCCCGGTTGGCGTGCCGCGCTCGTTGGCGTCGAACCATTCAGACAGGGCTTTGGCCGCCGACGGGAACATCGGAGCCTCGCCAATCCCCAGCAGCACGCGCATTCCCATGAAGCCGGCGAAGCTGTTGACCATGCCGCACGTGGCTTGAGCCACCGACCAGGCCAGCAACGAAGCGCCCAGGGCGATTTTGCTGCCAAGGCGGTCGATGATCAGGCCCATCGGCAACTGCGCAAAGGCGTAGGCGATGGAGAACGCCGACAACAAAATGCCCATCTGCGAGGGGCTGATCATCATGTCCTTCTGGATCGAGGTGTTGGCAATCGACAGCGCACTACGGTCCAGGTAGTTGACGATGCCGATCAATAGCAGGAAGACAACGGTGATGCTTTGATACTTCTTCAGTTTGTTCATCTGATGGCCTTTATTATTGTTATTGCAGCGTTTCATTGACGAAAAAAAATCAGGGCTGACGCGCAGCCTCTGTAGGAGCGAGCTTGCTCGCGAAGGTCGTGAACGATAACGCGTAAAACCAGATGGCCCGCGGCGCCCTCGGGTTTTTCGCGGGCAAGCTCGCTCCTACAGTTATCAGAGAGACAGTGCTGGCAACTGCAATTGCCCGGCGCTCTGGTTGAGCTCGTCGACCACCTTCTGCGACAGGCTCACCCCTTCGCGCAGGGCTTGCTCGCGCAGTTTCAGGCCGGCCTGGCCAGGCAAACGCACCGGGCGCTCGGGGTCTACCGGGCGGCTGGCCAGGATCAATGTGCTCAGGAACGAACTTTCGTCGGTGAAGGCTTCCAGCCCGCCGAAGAAGCGCGGGTCAATCACCACGGCCGTGGCCGAGGCGCCCCACTGATCTGGAGCGTCTTTGCGTCCATGACCAGCCAACCCCGAGGTCAGGGCTTCGACCAGAATCGCCAGGGCAAAGCCTTTGTGGCCGAAAGCCTGGCCGCCCAAGGGCAGGATGCTACCTGGCGGCGTGGTGAAGAAGTCGCTCGGATCGTCGCTCAATTGACCCTCGTTGCTCATCAACACCGGGTGCGGCAGTGTGCTGCCGGCATCGCGGCACTGGCCGATCAGGCCCAGGGTCACGGTGGACATGCTCACATCCAGCAGGATCGGCTCGCCCCGGGTCGGGATCCCGGCGGCAATCGGGTTGGGCGTGTAGATCGGGTCGATCCCGCCATGAGCGCACACCAGACCCACCGACGGGTCCGAGGAATACACCATCGCCACCAGGCCACGGTCAGTGAAAGGTTTCAGGTAAGCGGCCAGGCAACCGATGTGCGAGGCACGGCGCACCACGGCGATACCAATCCCCTGCTCCGTGGCACCCTTGGCCGCGCAATCCAGCGCGCGGCTGACACAATAAGGGCCAAGCACATAGTGGCCATCGAACAGGCTCGAAATGCCACTGTCCGAGACCTGCTCGAGCAAGTCGGCACGGGCCTTGACCTGCCCGGTCAGCATGCCACCGAGATAGCGACTGACCAGATTGAGGCCATGGGTGCGATGGCCCAGCAGTTCACCTTCGAGCAGCACCCGGGTCACCACTTGGGCAACCTCGGCGTCGGCCCCGGCTTTTTCGAACAGTTGCTCGACGAACGTGGTGAGCGTTTGGACGTTGTAACGCTTGGCTTCAGACATGCTTGCGGGAACCTCTCAGGGCAGTACGGCCGGCTTCTTGTTATGGCTTCGCCTTTATGAAGGGCGAATTTGCGATAACTGTATTGAGCCGGACACAAGATTCCCAATGAGATGATCCGATCAATTGATAACCGGGCGTTATCAAATTGATTTATCGAGCGGTGGTAATCAATCGGTCGCCCAGTAACTGATGACCATTTTTACTCGATACGACTTAGCTCCTGTCTTTCGTCGTACGGATGAGATTGCTGCGTAATTTGACAATGGCCTTCTGCATTTGCACGAAGTCGTCAGGATCAAGACCGGTTTGCGGGAAGCCATCTTCCGACAGGCCTTCACGCAATTTGCGCCCTTCTTTCGTCAGACTGATCCGCACCTGCCGCTCGTCTTGGGGGTCACGCTGGCGCAACACATAGCCCATGCCTTCCAGCTTTTTCAGGATCGGTGTGAGGGTATTGGATTCGAGGAATAGCTTTTCGCCGAGGCTGCCGACTGTCTGGTTGTCTTCTTCCCACAGCGCCACCAGGGTGATGTATTGCGTATAGGTGAGGCCGAGCCGTTCAAGCATCGGCTTGTAAGCCTTGCCGAAGGCGAGGTTAGAGGAATAGACCGCAAAACACAGGAAGTCGGAAAGCTTCAGGTCCAGTGCGGAGGTTTTTTTGTCAGTGGATTTCATGAGCATTCTCTTTGGCCAAAGGCGGAGGGACCGCATGGGCAAACTATACATCGCATGCGATGGTGTCGGAAGTGCTCACACGGTTTGCAATCATTACCCAAGGCCATCACGTCTGTACGTCAACAACCGGCTCGCCAGGGATGGCCCCTGGCGAGCTGACGGTGCGTTGCGTTACGCGGTAAGGACGTTGATAGCGACGTCAATGTTGCCGCGTGTTGCTTTGGAGTACGGGCAGATTTGATCGGCGTTGTGCGCCAGTTCCGTCGCGACTCCATGATCCAGACCCGGCACTCGCAGGGTCAATCGGGCCTGGAGGAAGTAGGCTGGCCCGGTCTGGCCCAGATCCACCTCGATGTCGACGGCCGTGTCGGCCGGCAGCGTCACCTTCATCTGTTGGGCGGCCAGCCCCACCGCTGCGATGTAGCAGGCCGACCACGCACCGGCGAACAATTGCTCGGCTTTCGGGTGCGGCTGGACCGCGATGAGCTCGTGTTCCGGCTTGGCGCTGCCGGGCGATGAAAGCGTGATGTCGAGGCTGCCGTTATGGCCGCGCGACGTGTTGCCCGCACTGTTGTGGGTGGTGTGGGTTTTGCCGGTGACCAGTACTTTTTCGATCTTGCTCATGATGATTCCCTCAGGTTTACAGGTTTATGATTCGTACGCGCTTGCGATGATAAAGATGCGTCCAGGCATCACGCCGTAATTACGTTCAGGGCAACATCGATATTGCCGCGTGTCGCCTTCGAGTACGGGCAGATGGAGTCGGCGATGTGCGCCAGTTCGGTCGCCACATCGTGCGCCAGCCCCGGCACGCGCAGGGTCAGACGGGCCTGAAGGAAATAGGCCGGACCAGTCTGGCCCAGGTCCACTTCGATGTCGACGGCCAGGTCCGCCGGCAACACGATGTTGCGTTCCTGGGCCACCAGCCCGACCGCAGCGGTGTAGCAGGCCGACCAAGCACCGGCAAACAGTTGCTCGGCTTTCGGATGGGGCTGAGTCGCGGCGAAAACGTGTGCCGGCTGAGCGGAACCTGGCGAGGACAGCACGATATCGAGGTTGCCGTTATGACCGCGCAAGGTCGTGTCGGCACCGCTGAGGGTGGTGTGGGTTTTGCCGGTTGCCAGTACTTTTTCGATCTTGCTCATGGGTGTTTCCTCAGAAGTTAATTGATGTATACGATTTGATCGCATGCGTCATTTATATGATTAAAAAAGGCAACGTTTATCAGTTGCCCGCTGCTGTGATCCAGTTGTTGCCGTTGTGGCCATGGAAAGCGTGATCGGTAGAGAAGGACTTGTTGTAGCTGCTTCCGGTGTTCATGGCTGATCTCCAAACGGCAATGCGTGGGCTTGTTGTCGCTTTCGATTGAATCGTATGCGATGGATAAATATTCAATCAAAGCCCCGGCGATGTCAAATATTATTTTGCGCGTAGACGACGAACGGTAGATGCGACTTCACATTCTGGTGGCGCGATTCGGATCCCTTCACGCATGGCGATCAACGATCCGAACCGAGCCCCCTGCCCTTCATACAACCAGGATCAGGACTTCATTGCCTGGGGACTTGTCGCTTACCTCAGTGACTTGAACCCGGCCCGAACTTCCTGTGAGAACACCCCTGGCTGCTCCCACGCCGCAAAGTGCCCCCCTTTGGGCAGCCTGTTGTAATGCACGAGTTTGGGATAGGCCTTCTGCGACCAGCTTTTCGGCGCCGCATACAGTTCATCCGGAAATACGCTCACCGCGACCGGAATGTTGACGCCCTTGACGGCGAAGAATGTTGACCTGTTTTCCCAATAGAGCCGCCCGGAAGACACGGCGGTATTGGTCAGCCAGAACAAGGTGATGTTGTCGAGGACGTCATCGGGGGTGAGCCCTTCCGCGTGGCCGTCAATGGAGCGCGCAATCATCTCGTAGCTTTTAGGATCGTGGTCAAGCATGAACGCCGCCAAACCTACGGGTGAGTCAGCAAGACCTGTCAGCGACTGGGGCCTGTCGCCCATCATGATGGCGTAGCCGATGTGCTTGTAGGTGTTGGCGAGTTGATCAGCCGCCAGCTTCTCCTCATCGGAAAGACCGCCGGGTACGGGCTCGCCGCGAAACAGCGCCGCGTCAAGTTCAGGCGGGATGACGCCCGGCATGTTCGAATGAATACCGATCAAGCCGGTTGGTGCCTTTACCGCCATCAGATCGACAACGATAGCGCCCCAGTCACCCCCTTGCGCGCCATACCGGGTGTACCCGAGACGCTTCATCAACTCGATGTAGGCATCGGCGATACGCACCGGATTCCAACCGGGCACGGTCGGTTTCTCGGAGAAGCCGTAACCCGGCATCGACGGAATCACCACGCTGAACGCATCGGCGGCACTGCCACCGTGCGCTGTGGGATCGGTGAGCGGTCCAATGACTTTCATCAATTCAATGATCGATCCAGGCCATCCGTGCGCCATCAGCAGTGGCAAGGCATTCTCGTGCTTTGAGCGGACATGAATAAAATGGATATCCAAGCCATCAATATGGGTGATGAAGTTTGGAACTGCGTTTATTTTGGATTCAATCACTCGCCAGTCGTAGTTTGTCGCCCAGTGGTTGGCCAGCTTCTGAATCGTTGCCAGTTGCACACCTTGGGATGAGTCACTGACGAGCTCCTTATCCGGCCATCTTGTTGCTTGAATACGTCTGCGGAGCTCTGAAAGATCTGACTCTTTGGCGCTGAAATGGAACGGCCGTATTTCGGTGGAAACACTGTCTGTTTTTGTTGTTGTAGTCGTCATTGCATCAATCCTGTTTGAGAAACCGAGTAACCCTAACGGTGCAACAGCACAGGTCACGGCGGCAGCGCCGCAAAATGTGCGTCTGGTCAGGGAGAGTTGTTTTATTTGTTTTGGCATACAGGCTCCTGAGGCGCGAAGTTACGCGTAGAGCGCCTTGTTAAAAGGGGCCAACGACAATGGGTCATGCTTAGTTCGATTCAATAACGCGTATTACAGCAGGCAGGCATAGCGGCAACTAAACGTCTACCCGCTATAACCAGGCACGGAAAAATTCAATTAGAAGCGGTATGGCTTAAATGGCTCGGTCATTAAGCAACCCGTTCAGTCACGATGTCTGGACATTAAAGTAAACGTCGATGTTGCCGCGCGTTGCCTTCGAGTACGGGCACATCTGATCCGCTGCATGTGCGATAGCCGAAGCCATCTCATGAGACAGGCCTGGCAAATGCACATTGAACCCCGCCTGAAGCAGGTAACCGCTGTCGGTTTGACCCAGGTCGATCTCGATGTCGACGGATACATCGGCTGGAATCGTAACCTTCAACGCTTTAGCCGCATGGCCAAGGGCTGCGATGTAGCAAGCTGACCACGCCCCGGCAAACAATTGCTCAGCGGTGGGGTGCGGTTGGGTCGCTGTAAATACATGGGCCGGCTGCGCGGAACCCGGCGTTGACAATGCAATGTCGAGTTTGCCGTTGTGCCCGCGCGACGTGTTGCCGGAACTGCTCAAGGTGGTATGCGATTGACCGGTTGCCAAGACTTTTTCGATTTTGCTCATCAGTGATTCCTGATTGTATTGATGACATTCAAATAGAACTAAAGCACGTAACTATCTGACAGGACTGATTTTATCGTCACGTTCAAGGCGCCGGATAGAACGGAAAAACCGATCACCTTCGGCTTTTCCGCCCGCCCCTCCGCTGCCACTCGCGCTTAATCTTGACCAACCGCTCGTCGCCAACAAGCATCGTCCGCTTTGACATCGTCAGGTGTTTAATTGAACATTCTAAAATCACATACGATTTGATCGCTTGCGACTTATATCAATCTTCAACGCCCTTTCCCTTGAAAATTCAGCCATGAACACCACAAGCGCCGACAAATGTTTTGTCTCTACCGACCACGCTCCTGGAGACTGGGCTTCATGAAACTAATCCAGCTGCGAGCCTTCTGCTCAGTGGTCGACATGGGCAGCTTTCGTGCGGCGGCACGCACACTGGACGCTGCGCAAAGTACGCTGACAGAGTCGATTCAAAGCCTGGAAAGAGAACTCGGGGTCACCTTGTTGGTGCGTTCCAATCAAGGCATCAGCCTGACCCTGGCCGGTAAGGTTTTCCTGACTCGGGCACGCTCGATCATTCTGGATTGCGATTGCGCGGTACAAGACGTCCGCCAATGGAATGGTGTGCCTGAGGGGCGAGTCTCATTGGGTGTGACAGCAGAATCATTGGCGGCGTGTTTAATGCCGGTCTTCAGCAGTTTTACTAGCCGATTTCCAAACGTGCAGCTGCATGTCGCCAGTGGAAAAACGAAAATGCTGATCGAGATGATTCGAACAGGCCGGCTCGATTTCGTGATGTGCCCCCTGAGTCCAACGGTCTGCGATATCGACCTGCACATTGAGCGGCTGTACAGCTCGAAAGCCAGTGTTATTGCACGCAAGGGACATCCCCTGTCAGGGGCTCGCTCAGTGCGCGACTTGGCTGATTGCCAGTGGATCAGCGTCCGGCCCGCTGGGGTTGTCGGTAGCGCGGAGAACCAGCTGAACGAATTGTTCAAAGCCCAAGGCTTACCCCCGCCGAAGATCGCGATCACTACCGAGTCGCTGCTGGAAATCCTTCACATCATCTCCGAGACGGATTACCTGACCGTTGAGCCCTGCCTGCTTCCCAGCATGAAGTTGTTTTCTTCGTCGCTAATCAGCCTTTCGATTCGGGAGCCGTTGGAATCATGTGAGGTGTGCTTGATCAGCCGTCGAGTGCCACCGTTCAGCCGAGTCACACAAGAACTGACCAGCATGCTGATTTCTTACTCACGCTTGCGTCACCGCGCCAAGGGCTGAACGCCGAGTGGTCACTGTGCTTGCGCCGCTGGCGCGGCTTGTCGTGCCGCTTCGATGTTTCCCTGTTCGAGCAACCAGGTCTCGAACTTGCGATGAATCAGCGTATTTGGCACGGGCTTGCACGCACGCTTCACGCATAAACGCCAGCCATAAAAAAACCTCCCAGAGCGCGAACCCGGGGAGGCTTGAGCGACCCAGCACGATCAGCTCTTGGCTTTGCTCAATTTGGTGAACAGCTCGGTCGGTACTTTTTTGCCGTTGGAGGTGTATTGGTTGGTGCGGAACTTGTAGACCTCGCCTTCGGAGAGGAAACCGTCGTTGTTGGTGTCCATCGCCTTGAATTCCTCACCACCCTGCGGGGCCACGGTCAGCAATTCTTTCAGGGAAACGCGGCCATCATGGTCAGTGTCGGTACGGGCGAAGGACGCGTCGCCGCACTTGCCTTCACCGCATTTGCCTTCGCTGGTCTTGGTGGCTTTGGCGCCGGTTTCGCTGGCACCGCACTTGCCTTCGCCACACTTGCCTTCGCCGGTTTTTTCAGCCGCGGCGAGTTGGTAGCCTTGTGGCAGTGCGTCAGCGGCAAAAGCGCTTGAGGCGAGGTTCAGGCTGCCGGCCAGTGCAACTGCGATCAGGCCAATGCGGGATTTGTTCGACATACGGGACATGGTAATTACTCCGGATACAGTGTGAGGCCAGGCCGCCAGGGTCAATGCCACAGGGGCGGTAAGCCGTGGTGCGAGGCGCGTTTGCTTTCTCGCCAAGGCAGGGCTATTTGACTGCAACCGTGTATCCCGGATGTATCCGGATCGAGGGGCATTTGTAAGCCAGTCTCCGGATAGCGGCACCGGATACATAGCGATACACAGGCCCCTCGCCTATCTCACCTCAGACCGCCCTTACTCCGGCGGATCAATCTGATCCAGCACTCGATTGGCCGTGATCTCCGCCAGCATGACGCTGTTGGAAATGCCCAGCAGCGCATAACGCGACTCACCGTCCAGATGATCCACCAACTGATGGACCATCACATCGACCGAGGCCAGCGTCTCGACCAGATAAACCACCAGCGATTCGGTATCGCTCTCTGGGTCGACGGAAAAACCCTTGTTGGGTGTGCGCGGTGTGGCTTTGATGTCGGCAATTGATGCGAAGTGGAAGTCGAGGGCGGCTTCGGCGGCGTCGTTGAGCTTTTTAGAACCGGGTTCGTACGGAGAAACGGGATCGGTTTCCGGCGGGTTCGGTGTAGGTTTTTTCATATGCTGAGTTACCTAATGATGTGCCAACCCCCTTGCTGCTAAACGAAGAGGGTGGCAGCTGCACGCAGGTTAGCAGACCGGGTAACTCAGCAATCCGGCGCGCCCGAGGGCGCCCTACGTACAGCTACCATCAAGTACAGGTATGAAATACCTACAGGACAGATGCATGCACAGCCGAGTTAACGCGGGCTGCTAAACCCGATCACTGACAATCAGTGACAGGACTCAAGTTACCGACGGACCCCAAGGCGCACAAGCCGGCGGATTCTGGCGTACCCGTAGGCAACGGCGCAAGGTTTTGTAGCTTTCAGGAAGTAAACCTGAAGGCGCTTAAACACGCGCCCTCCGCCGCTGTTGAAAAAGCAGATACACGCTTCCTACACGAGGTGAAACCTGAGGAGTTTCGTCGTCTAAATCGTCAGCACAAACCGGCGTTCATCGCCGCTTTTGTCGTTACCAGACGGTTGTTCAGGCAGGAATCCGCAGCGATCAAGCACTTTCCTTGAACCCACATTTTCCTCGTAGACATAAGCCACCAGGTGCGTCAGTTCCCACCGCACCTGTGCCTCCTGGATCAGATGCTTCAGCGCCAGTGTTGCCAGCCCCTGACCGCAAACGCTTTGCGCTATCCGATAGCCGACTTCTGCGGACCGCCGGGACAAGTCGATGCTTTTCAGGTTGGCTCGACCCACTATTGTTTCACTGGCATCTTCGATCACAAACGGGTGCCAGGCGCCGATGGCAAAATCGGCCAAGTAGCCTTCAATGTGATCGGCGACACCCTGCAACGAGTAGAAGGAAGGGTCACGCGCATCGATATGCGTTTCAAACCATTCACGGTTATGAATTTCAAACGCCAGCAACGCTTCAGCGTCAGTCCTTTTCAGCTCGCGAACGCTAAATGAATCCATTCTTCACCTCTCCTTTGTCTCGAGCCCGGTTGGGCCCGCCGCTGAGTTACCTGAAAACTGGCACGGTAGCTGACTTGACTGGATTTTGCAGGTACTCACGCAAGCGAACACCAATCAGGTGTTTGCATAGCGAGCGGTTATTACGACGTCCTCGCCCCCGGATTCTGCCAGAACGAAGGATCGGCACTCTTGAGCCGCTCAACCGCATTGTTGATGTGGTTGAGCGCGGCTTTGCGCGCACCGTCAGGGTCACTGGCGGCGATGGCCGCGTACACCGCAAAGTGCTCGACCCGCACGGTCTTGGCCAGGTCGCGGCGGCGCTCCTCGTTGGAGCGCGTGATGCGGATCGCCTCTTTGATGAATTGAGCGATGAACTCGTGCAGTGACGGGTACAGCGGATTGCCCGTCGCTTTGGAAATCGAGTGATGGAACGCCAGGTCTTCCTCGACACCATCGCGACCCGCCTGCTCGGCGGCATCGATGGCCTTCAGCGCCTGGTGGATGGCCTCCAGTTGCGCGGGTGAATGGCGCTGCGCCGCCAGTGCCGCCGCTTCCCCTTCGATGCCACGGCGTAACTCGGTCACCCGCAGTACCGCCTCGATCGACCCGCAGACATCCAGATCGATCGTGAACGCCTTGATGTGCGCGCCTTCGCTGACCACCGTCCCGCTGCCTTGGCGAACCTCGACCAGACCGGCTGACTTCAGGCGCGAGATCGCCTCGCGGATGACCGTCCTGCTCACCCCGAAACGCTCCGCGAGCACGGGCTCCGTAGGCAGGCGAGCGCCCGGCAGCACTTCACCATTGGCGATGTAGGCCTTGAGGGCCGCGGTGACCTGATCAGACAGCGTGCCCTTGGCGGAATCCTTCAGGACAGCCAGCGCATCGGCGGCACAGGAAGATTTATCAGGCGTGGGCATAGGCATCTCTGGGCTCAAATCGGTGAACGGTACTGCATTTTAGACCCGCCGTCCTCCTTGAGTGTCGGCGCTTGAATTCGTATGACGTATTATGATAAAAAACCGGCACTTCATGTAATCCGATAAAAACAAAGTCACCCACTACAAAAATAAGGATGGGGGAAACACATGACTGAATCAGTGATTCAAACCGGCACCACCGTGCCCGCTGATCGCTTCGAGGACTTGGCGTATCGCAAAGTCGCGTGGCGAATCCTGCCGCTGTTGTTGCTGTGCTACCTCGTCGCCTACCTGGATCGGGTGAACGTGGGTTTCGCCAAACTGCAAATGTCCGACGATCTGCAATTTTCCGAAGCCGTCTATGGTCTTGGCGCAGGGATCTTCTTCATTGCGTACTTCCTCGTGGAAATTCCCAGCAACCTGATCCTGCATCGCGTCGGCGCGCGCTTGTGGATCGCACGCATCATGATCAGCTGGGGAATCATCTCTTCCGCCATGGCATTGGTCAGCACGCCGATGTCCTTCTACATCATGCGTTTCCTGCTGGGGCTCGCCGAAGCCGGGTTCTACCCGGGCGTCATCCTCTACCTGTCTTACTGGTTCCCCACCCATCGCCGCGGCAAGATGTATGCGCTGTTCGCCACGGCAGTGCCGCTGTCCGGACTGATTGGCGCGCCATTGTCCGGCTGGATCATGAGCGCCTTCAACGGCACCCATGGCTTTGCCGGTTGGCAATGGCTGTTTTTCCTCGAAGGGTTGCCCTCGATTGCCGTCGGGATTCTGGTGATTTTTTGCCTCAGCGACCGCATCTCCAAGGCCGGCTGGCTCACCCGCGAAGAGAAACACCTGCTGCAGACCCGCATCGACGCCGAGTCCGCTGGCCATCAAAAACACAGCCTCAAAGAGGTGTTCCTGCAGCCGCGCATCTGGCTGCTGACGGCCATCTATTTCTGCATGATCGCCGGTTTCTACACCGTGGGTTTCTGGCTGCCGACGTTGATCCGCCAGGCCGGGGTCAGCGATGTCTTGCAAGTCGGAATGCTCACCGCCATCCCTTATGCCGCCGCCGCGCTGACCATGATCCTGGTTTCGCGCAGCGCTGACCGGCTGCGCGAGCGTCGCTGGCACCTGGCGCTGACCGCCGTGCTCGGCGGTGTCGGCCTGTTCATCTCCGCCACGTGGAGCGACAACTTCACCGTTTCCATGATCGGCCTGACCCTTGGCTCGATGGGAGCCATGAGCACCCTGCCCTTGTTCTGGAGCCTGCCGACTGCCTTCCTCGGCGGCACCGCAGCGGCCGCCGGCATTGCCTTGATCAACTCGTGGGGCAACCTGGCGGGCTTTGTCTCGCCGTACTTGATGGGCTTCCTCAAAGACACGACCCACAGCACCACGATCGGCATGTATGTGATGGCAAGCGCGCTGTTCCTGGGCGCCCTGCTGGTCTTCAGAATTCCCGGAAAGCTCGTCAACCACTGACGTTTGGAGTAACTCATGAACATTCTCGTGACCGGTGCAGCCGGCTTCCTCGGCCGCCGCCTCATCGAAGCCCTGCTGTTGCGTGGCTCGCTCACCGACCGCGCCGGCCAGTCCCAAGCCATCAGGCAAATCGTTGCCTTCGACAGGGTCGCGCTCGAGGGCATTGATGATCCTCGGGTCAAGGTGGTGTGTGGCGACATCGCTGACCCTGAAGTGCTGGCCGGCCTGATCGATGACACCACCGACAGCATCTTCCATTTGGCGGCAGTGGTGTCCAGCCAGGCCGAAGGCGACTTCGAACTGGGCATGCGCATCAACTTCACCGCGACGCAAAACTTGCTCGAACGCATTCGCCTGCTTGGCACGTGCCCGAAATGGGTGATGACCAGCTCCGTCGCGGTGTTCGGTGGGCAGTTGCCGGAGCGCGTCGAGGACAATCACGTCTGGGCGCCGCAGAGTTCCTACGGCACGCAAAAAGCCATGAACGACTTGTTGCTCGCCGACTACAGCCGCCGCGAATTCGTCGATGGCCGCAGCCTGCGCATGCCGACCATTGTGGTGCGTCCGGGTAAACCCAACCTGGCCGCGTCCAGCTTCGCCAGCGGCATCATCCGCGAACCGCTCAACGGCCAACACAGCGTATGCCCGGTGCCCCTCGACACCCGACTCTGGCTGATGTCGCCAGCACTGGCCATTCGAAACCTGATCCATGGGCATGAGCTCTCCAGCGAGCAATTGACCCAGGGTCGTGTGATCAACATGCCGGGCCTGTCGATTACCGTGGAACAGATGATCGATGCACTGCGTCAGACCGCGGGCGTAGAAGTGGCCGGGCGGATTCGCATGGAGCGTAACCCTGCTATCGAGCGCATCGTCGGTTCGTGGCCGGGAGCCTTTAGCGCTACCTACTCCCGGGATCTGGGGTTCGCAGCCGATGAGAATTTCACCGATGTGATCAAGCAGTTCATGAATGAATACCTGCTTGGATAAATCGGAGGAACTCAGCAAGTTGACTGCCCCTGCCCGCCGCTGCAGGGGCTGCATCGCTGAGGATTTAACCGGCGCCATTGACCTTGCCAACAGGTGCTTCTGGCGTCGCAACCTGAAAATCGGTGATTGTCGCCCCGGCAATCGTCTCGGCGAATCCGACGCCAAACACCCGCGCAGGCGTCTCGAAGCCTGGTCGCCGCTCACCGTCCAACACTCGGCGTGCAGCCTCCACCGCGGCCAACGGTGTGTAGGTGTAGCCGTTGACCGTCTCGATCACGGAACGCGCACTTGTGCCGTCGGCGCCAATGACTTCAGCCACGGCGCGGGCGCGCTGGGTTTCACGCTGCTGCGCGCTTGGGCCATCGGGCAGTTGTGAGAGATCACCGTCAGGAAAGGCATCGCCGGTGATGTGCACGAACATGCAAATGTTGCGAATACCGGTGGAGTGCCAGCCGGTGACCAAGTCACCGAAAGACAGTGGCGCGCACAGCACCGGGCCGTCGCCAAAATCGAAGTGCCGCGGCTTCGCATCCGGGGTGGCGACCAGCAGTCCGTCCACGCGCGCCAAAAGGCCTGCACTGATAATCTCGCTGACGCTCAACGCCGATCCCCGTGACAGGGAGCCCGCGACCTGCAACGCCACGCTCAACGACTGCGGGTCCTGCACTCGGCGAGCGACATGCAGTGCCAGGCAGTCTGTCGGCACCACGTCCCAGCCGACTCCGGGCAGCAACATAACACCCGCCTCGGCCGCGTCGGCGCCAAGCCGTTCCGCCAGCCGATAGACATTGATCTCGGCCGTGATGTCCAGATAGTCGACCCCAGCCTTGATACTGGCTTGCATCAACGCGTCTGCCGTCCGAGCAAAAGGCCCTGCGAAGTTCAGCAGCACGCCGATGCCCTCCAGGGATTCTGCCGCCGGGTTATCAGGTGTGAACACGCGGTAAGGAACGTCCAGTTGCGCAGCGAGAGACGCCAGCCTTTCTCCATTGCGGCCAGCGATCACAACGTCCAGCCCCTGCGCTTTGGCCTGCTCGGCAGCCATGCGCCCGGTATAGCCCGTCGCCCCGTAGATCATCAGCTTATTCATTGGGCGTGCTGCCAGTTTTTGTAGACAAATTCGAGACTGTAACCGTCCGGGTCAAGGACATTGGCGGCGTAGTAATTCGGATCGTAATGCAGACGTGCGCCAGGTGCACCGTTGTCGACAGCACCCTTTTCCATAGCTGCCGCGTAAGCGGCGTTGACCTCGACCTTGCTCTTCGCCACGAAGCCCACGTGAACTGCCCGCCCCTCCACCACGCCTTCGCGTAACCAGAAAAACACCCGCCCGTTGGCACCAAAGCCCTTGAGATCCGGATGGCCTGGCGGACCGTCCTTGCCGTCGTAATCAAGCCTGCCGGTAATCCCAAGCGGGGTCAGTGTTGCGGTGTAGAAACGGATGGAACGATCAACGTCGCTGACCGAGATAAAAACATGATCAAGCATTGCGGTTGCCTCGCTGTTCAGATGCGGATTCAGATGCTGATTCAGATAAAATAGCCGCCCGCGACTTCGATCGTCTGGGCATTGATCCAGCTTCCTTCCTCAGACAGCAGCATGGCGATAACGCGAGCGACGTCCTCCGGCTCGCCCACCCGGCCAAGGGCGGTTTGCGAGGCGAGCAACGCTTCGAATTCGTCATTCAAGCCGCCACCGAGTTCGGTGCGAATCGCCCCCGGCGAGACGGCGTTGGCACGGATGCGCCGAGGGCCGAACTCCTTGGCCATGTAACGCGTCAGCACGTCGAGTCCGCCCTTGAAAGCCGCGTAAGGCGCGACGCCGGCAGTGGCCACGCGGGTCGTGGCGCTGGTCAGGTTGACGATGCTGGCGCCCTCTTCCATCAGCGGCAGCAAGGCTTGAGTCAGGAAAAACGGGCCTTTGAGGTGAACGTTCAGCAAGCCGTCAAACTGCGCCTCGGTGACCGATTCCAAGGGATTGAACAAGCCATGTCCCGCGTTGTTCACCAGGCCACCGAGCGTGGCCACACCCCACGTTGTCCGCAAGGTGAGCACCAGCGCTTCTCGGAAGCGCTCGAAGCTACTCACCTCAGCAACGTCCAGCTCAAGCGCCACAGCTTTGCCACCCGCTGCCTGAATACGCTGAACGACAGAGGCGGCTGAATCAGCATGACGCTTGTAGGTGAGGATGACCCCCATGCCGCGCCGGGCACACTGTTCGGCCGTGCTGGCGCCGATGCCCCGGCTGCCACCGGTAATGACGATAACGCTCATTTGCTGCTCCAATGTCACTGAGTTGAGTCACCACAGTAACCATCGCCTTCGTAGCGAGCGCAGCCGTTCCTGCTCGAATCCTGCCTGTTTCTGCTTTTTGCTTGCCTGGGCGTATCAGCCTGGGTTCAGATGTTCTGCATGACAAACCAACTGAATGAACTTCGCTCGCTGGCTGCCCGTGCCGAAAACCGCCGCACGGAGACGGGCATCCCACGCGTGGCCATGGTCCAGGGCGAAGTCCCCGAGCACCTGCTGGCCGCCGTTTACGACCCGATGATCAACCTGATCCTGCAGGGCAGCAAATCAATGACCATCGGCGATCGCACGCTTCGCTATGACCCGGCGACCTATTTCGTCATGTCCATCGAGTTGCCTGCGGTCGGTCAAGTACACCCCGCCGCTTCCGGCGAGCCTTACCTGGCAGTCAGCCTGACACTCGACCCGACAGTCCTGGCGACCCTGTTGTCCGACCTGCCAAAGCCCTTCGGGCATTACGACAAGGAAGCAGGTTTTTCGGTAGCCGCTGTCACGCCCGACCTGATGGATGCCTGGGTGCGCATGCTTCGTTTGATGACCCGGCCTGAAGACATTGCGGCCCTGGCGCCTGTATACGAACGGGAGATTTTGTACCGTGTTTTACAAGGCCCACACGGCTGGATGCTGCGCGATATCGCGGCGCCCGATAGCGCCATGGCTCGGGTCAGCCTGGCCATTCAGTACATTCGCCGTGAGTTTGCCGAGTCCATCCGGGTGGAGACCCTGGCACAACACGCGGCGATGAGCGTGTCGGCCTGTCACCGTCACTTCAAAGCCGTCACCGCGCTGAGCCCGTTGCAATATCAAAAAAGGGTTCGACTGCTTCAGGCGCGTACGTTGCTGGTGGCCAACGCCAAAAGTGTCACTAACGCGGCGTTGGAGGTCGGTTATGAAAGCGCTACCCAGTTCAGCCGCGACTACGCGCGGGTATTTGGCCTGCCACCGGCTCGAGATGCAGCTAGGATCTTTGCAGAAACCCGAGGCGAGCGAAGGTAGCAAAAGACGACTTCCTTGCCTTCAAGGACCCGGACTTCAAGCGCACAAATCCGTGCAGCATTATTTTATATTCGCAGTGGAAACAGGGTTAAAGCAGCATTTTGCGCACGCAACCACATCGTTCAGCGCCCCTGGCCCTTGCCAGTACTACGCTCGAAAATCGCCCCTTCGATACCCAACACTTCACGGGTGTCGGCATAGATCCCGACGCCCTTTTCCCAGACATGCTTGATCGACTGATCGGCGCAGCGTATCCGGTAATTGAGTTCGAACGGCTCCTGCCGCGACAGGGCATATTGCACCTCGCGCCAGACGTAATCGGCATCCTGCGCCAGGATCAGACTGTTGTAGGTGAACTCATGGTTGTCCACCAGTCGCTCCGGTGGATAGCCGGTCAGTTGCAGGCAACCGGCGCTGACGAATTCCATGGTCCAGTCGCGGTTGTTGCGGCCGCGATAGATCAGCCCCGGCATGCTGTCGAGCAGGCTCATGCTGCTGCGTTGGCTGGCTTGCAAGGCAATCTCGCGGCGTTTGTGCGCGGTAATGTCGCCGGCCACCAGATAGAAACCCTGCGGCCCGCGCTTCAGGCTGACCTCGAACCAGCGCAGTTCCCCGCTAGGATGAACGAAGCGCAGTCGCTGATTGAAGGAGGTCTCGGGCCGTCGACGCAGTTCATGCAGGGCCTGACGCCACAACGAACGGTCTTCGTGGTGCACGTAATCGATGAGGTGGCGCTCTGGACCTGGCCGATCCATCAGTTCAACCCAGGCCAGGTTGAAGTGTGCAATCTGGCCGTTATCGCGCAGTTCGAGTAACGCCGCAGGAAAGCGGTCCATCAGGTGCAAGGACGGTACCTGCACGAATGCCTCTGGCTCTTCCATCATCTAATGGCGCTCCTCGTGTCGTACCGATGCGCCGTTGTGCACCCACGCCGCCAGTTCCAGGCGCGAGTGCAGGCTGAGCTTCTGCAACAGGTTGCGCACATAGATCTTCACCGTGCCATCGCTGATGCCCAGTTCGCGGCCGATCTGTTTATTGCTCATGCCGGCAGCGATCAGCGCCAGGGTTTGCCCCTCGCGCTCGGTCAGGTTGCCGGTGTCGAGCGGGTCCGCATCCGACGATGGCCGCTGCGCCGAGTCGCCCTGATCAGCGAGCAGGGCAATCAGGGTTGCATCCAGGACGATCGCGCCCTTGTGGCAATTGCGCATGTACGCCAGCAATGCATCGGGCTCGGTTTCCTTGAGCACATAACCACTGGCGCCCAGGCGCAGCGCGGTCAGCAGTTCGGCGCGATCCATCGACGCGGTGAGCACCACCACCTGGCAGTCGAGGCGCAACTGACGCAGTTCGTCGAGCACCTGTAAACCGCTCAAGCCCGGCATGTGCAGATCAAGCAACACCTGCTGCGGCGCCAGGCTCACGGCCAGGTTGATGCCTTCGCGACCACTGGCGGCCTGCCCCACCACTTCGAAGTCGTCACTGGCGTCGAACAGCTGCGCCAGGCCTTTGCGAAACAACGGGTGATCATCGATCAGTAATAAGCTCGTGCAATCCATCGAAACGCTCCTGTGGAAGGTCTGGGTGGCGACAAAGGCCAAGGTGTACGCGCACACCGTGCGGGCGGATCGCTTCAATGCTCAACTGGGCGCCAATGCTCGCGGCGCGCTCGCGGATAATTGCCAGGCCAAAATGATTGTCCTCGCCGGATGCCGGGCTCAGGCCGATGCCGTCATCTTCCACCGACACCGAGGCATAGCCGTCCTGGCCTTGCCGTAACTCGATGCGCACATGCCGCGCGTGGGAATGGCGCACGGCATTGGCCAGCGCTTCGCGAATGATCTGAAGAATCTGCAATTCGGTTTCCGGGCTCAAGGCATCGTCGGCCAGGCGATTGTCCAGTTCAAAGACGATGATGCAGCGCCGCGAGAACTCCGCGACGGAATCGGCCAAGGCCTGGCGCAGCGAGCGGCCGTCCATGGTCAGGCGAGCGCTGGTGATCAGCTCGCGCACCTGGCGTTGCAGCTGACTCAAGCCACCGCACAGTTCCTGCAACGCGGTATTGGCCTGCGCGGGTTCACCCCCTTGCGATTGCAGCAAACGCGCCTGGAACGATAAATAACCCAACTGCTGAGCCACCGAATCGTGAAGCTCGCGGGCCAATGCGCCGTGTCGGGAAGTGGCCTGTTTACGCTGTTGCTCACGGGCGTGGCGCACCACGTGCACGGTCACGCCGACGGCCTGAGCCGCTTCTTCCAGCAACTGCCGCCAGCTAGCGCCGACCGGTTGTGCGGTATCAAGCAGCAGCACGCCTTTGTTCGAATCGTCGCTGTGCGTCAAGGCACACAGCAGGCGATGCACGCCGCGCTGCCGGCAAGGGCCGCAGACCTGAGCCGTTTCAGTCAATGTCGAGTCACGCCAGGGACAGCGTTCCACGTCCTGACAGCCCTCGATCAATCCACGCCGTGCCGGCCCCAGGTCTTCGCCACCGAGGATCAGATTCAGTTTGCAGCTCGGCAGCAGTGCTTCGAAACGGTCCAGAAAACCCGACAAGGCACCGTCAGCGTGCACCTGACACAAAGGCAACTCGGCTAACAGCTTGCGCACGCTGCGCGCCTGTTCGGGGCGGATACGCCCGAACCAGAGCGGCCACCACTGCGGTCGTGTTTGCACTGTTCGATAACTCCCCGTCCGGTTGCTCAGCCTTGAGCAAAGACGAGCAACTTCCATGCCCCGAACACCCGTCGAGCGCGGCTTATCTCCAAAGACATAGCCCTTTTTCCGGATTGAGAAGATTTTCCCCATAGGAAATTATCTTCCCCACCAGGAAACAAAATTCCCTGTCCAGCCAGGAAAGCCAGCATGACGGATAGACACAGCAGCGCTCCCGAGCGACTTCACAGCCTCCCCCGCTATGGCCAGCCGCCCACTCGCGAAACGGCCACCCGGTACATCGTGGTCATGCAATCGGCGGCGGCCTGTGCGCCCTTTGTCGGCGAACTTGAACAGCCTATGGTGCTGAATGGCGAGAACGCCGATTTTGCCCGGCGCCTGCATCAGGCACTGCTCAACGCCTCCGTCGGTAGCCATCTCTACATCCTGGGCGACGAGGCCTTTATCTGGCGCGTCCATGGCGAAGCCCGCACGGCCGGGCTGGAAGATGACGAGATCGACATCAGCCACACCCTCGCCGGCCCTCGCAGGGTGTACTGCGTGCACTGCGGCCTGAGCCAATCCGCCGGGCCGGAACCGGAGTTGAACTGCATCGGTTGCGAAGTCCGGCTTGAAGTCCGCGAACACTTTTCCCGTCGATTGGGGGCTTACCTCGGCGTCTGCACTGATCCCGACCAGCCTTACGCAGGAGCCCGGTCATGAGTGCCGCGCTCAAGGTACGAGTCAGCGCAACGAGAATGCTCACCCCGGTGGTGCGTGAGTTGACCCTGCAATCCTGCGCCGGGCCGATGCCAGGTTTCTCCCCCGGCAGTCATGTGCAGGTGCACCTGCCGCTGGCCGACGGCAAGGTGCGCAACGCCTATTCTCTGACCAGCGACCCGGCGGACACCCGCCATTACCGCATCGCCGTGCGCCTGCAGGACGTCTCTCGCGGCGGCTCGCACTACCTGCACCGGCAGGTCCAGGTCGGCGACACGCTGGAGATCTCACCGCCGGCCAATCTGTTCGCCCTGCACTCGACCGCCCGCCTGCACATCCTGATCGCCGGCGGCATCGGCATCACGCCTTTCATGGCTTACATCGAGGCACTGGAACAACAACGGGCCGACTTCGAGCTGCATTACCTGTATCGCCCAGGCGTGAGCGATGCCTATGTCGAAGAGTTGCAACAGCGACTGGGCGCGCGACTGCACACCTACGCCTGCCGCCCGGACCTGAACCCGATCCTGCGAGACCGGCCGCTCGGCAGCCACGTGTACACCTGCGGCCCGCAACCGTTGCTCGATGCGGTTCAGCAGCAGGCCAAGGCCCTTGGCTGGCCGAAAAGCCGGGTGCATTGGGAAGCCTTCAATGCCGCGCAACCGGGCCAGCCCTTCGACCTGGAACTGCTGCGCAGCGGCCAACGCCTCAAGGTCGGTGCCGAGCAAAGCCTGCTCGAAGCCCTGGAATCCGCCGGTTTGAAAATCCCCAACCTGTGCCGTGGCGGCGTCTGTGGCCAGTGCATGACCCGCCACGTGAGCGGCGAGATCGAACACCGCGACAGCTTTCTGAGCCCTGCCGAGCAGGCTGAATTTCTCATGCCCTGCGTCTCTCGCGGCTGCGGCCCTTGCGTTTCGCTGGATCTTTAGGAGTCGACCATGACCATTCAATCAAGCCCCGTGCAGAGCTATCGAGACGACTTCAGTTTTCGCAACAGCCCCACGGCGATCCGTCGTTTCCCCTTCCCGTTCACCGAGGACAGTTACCTGTATTCAGTGAACATCGAACCGGCGACCTCCCGCGATCCGGGTTCGATTTACCAGCACCGCTTCGACATCGACGAACACTACCGTTCGGAAATGGCCGAACGCGCGTTGGTGCTGGACAAGGATCCGCGCCGCTACCTGGTGATGCCGCACATGCAAGTGGCGGCCTGGGATGCGCTGCAACTGCTGATGGAAAACCTCGCGGCCGATTATCCGGAATGCTTCACGCTGGTGCGTGACGGTGAGCATTGGCACTGGCGTAACCGGGTGCTGAACATCGATCAACGCTTTGTCTTCGGCGATGCCAGCACCCTGCCCTGCGAACCGCTGGAGTTCATTACCCGCCAGGTCCAGGGCGACTTTGCCCTGCTCGATCAGCGTGACGGCGACCTGTTCATGGACGCCGGCATGGTCACCAGCCCAGCCGACTGGTCCTTGGCGTTCGACGCCGGGATGAGTTTCAAGCAGTGGCATTCGCCGGTGCCGATGGCGCATCAGATGGGCATTTTCGAGCGTGCATTGAAGTACTTGCTCAACCTGCAAGTGGGGCAGCCGGTCCGGCGCTTGAACTGGACGCTGACGATCAACCCGCGCCTCGATTCATCACCCGAAACCTTTCACCAATGGGGCGCCGACCGCGGTCGCATCACGCCCGAGAACGTCGGGCAGCAGGTGCATTTGCGCGTCGAGCTGCAAGTGATGATCCGCCTGCCGCGCAGCAACGCGGTGATGTTCAGCATCCGCACCTACCTGATCAGCATGGACGAACTGGTCACGCAGCCCGGCTGGGGCTGCCGTTTGCACCGCGTGCTGCGCGACCTGCCCGAGCCGATCGCCGACTACAAGGGCATGACTCGTTACCGACAGACCCTGGTGGAGTGGCTGAGCCGCTTCGATCTACAAGCCTGACCCTTTGCACTTTCCCCCCGACAAGGACCTTCACATGGCTCATTCATGGCGTATTTCTGCACTCGCCGAGCGCCACCGCGCACTCGGTTCGAACCTCGAAGACTGGAACGGCATGGGCACCGCCTGGACCTATGCCAGCGACCTGGCCGATCACCACCAGGCGATCCGCACCCGCGCCGGGCTGATGGACGTTTCCGGGCTGAAAAAAGTCCACTACGTGGGCCCCCACGCCGAGAGCCTGCTGCAATGGGCCACCACCCGCGACATCGCCAAGCTCTACCCCGGCAAATCGGTGTACGCCTCGATGCTCGACGAGGACGGCAAGTTCGTCGATGACTGCATCGTTTACTGCACCGGGCCCAACGCGTTCATGGTGGTGCACGGCGCCGGCAGCGGACACGAAATGCTCGTGCGTTCGTCGCAAGGCCGGCAGGTGGCGGTGCTGTTCGACGACGACCTGCACGACCTGTCGCTGCAAGGGCCACTGGCGGTGGATTTTCTCGCCGAGCACGTGCCCGGCATTCGCCAGTTGCCGTACTTCCATCACCTGCAAACCCGCCTGTTCGACCGCCCGGTGATGATCTCGCGCACCGGCTACACCGGCGAACGCGGCTACGAGATTTTCTGCAAGGCCGCCGATGCCCCGGCGCTGTGGGACGCCATCCTCGAATACGGCGCGGGCCTGGGCATCATCCCGTGTGCCTTTACCGCGCTGGACTGGTTGCGCGTGGAAAGTTCGTTGATGTTTTTCCCCTACGACAACTCGCAGATGTACCCCTTCGCCGACCAGAAGGCCGGCGACACGCTCTGGGAAATGGGCCTGGATTTCACCGTCTCCCCGGACAAACGCGAGTTTCGCGGCGCCGAAGAGCACTTCCGTCTGCGCGGCCAGGAGCGCTTCAAGATCACTGGCGTGTTGCTCGAAGGCGTGCGCGCCGCCGAGGCCGGCGACACCTTGTGGCAAGGCAATCAGCAAGTCGGGGTGATCACCTGCGGCATGTATTCACGCCTGAGCAAACGCTCGATGGCGATCGCACGCCTGAGCGTCGCCTGCTCCGTTCCCGGCATCGCCTTGCAGGTCCGAGGCAGCCAGGAAAGCGCCGCCGTGACTCACGCGCTGCCTTTCGACGACCCGGAAAAAACCAAGCGCACGGCCAAGGGCTGAGCCCCACCCATTTCCTCCATGGAGCCTTCGATGGACACCTCCAGCGAACATTACATTCTGAAAATCAACTGCCCGGCGGCGTCGGGCATCGTCGCCGCGATCAGCGCCTGCCTGGCCCGCCAGCAGTGCTACATCAGCGAGTTGGCGCAATTCGACGACGAGTTCACCGGGCAGTTTTTCATGCGCGCGGTGTTCCGTTTCAACACCGGCGTGAGCGGCGATATCGGCGCCCTGCGTGAAGACCTGGGCGATCTGTCCGGCGGCTTCGACATGCAGTGGCAACTGTTCTGCTCAAGCCAGCCGACCCGAGTGCTGTTGATGGTCAGCAAGTTCGACCATTGCCTGACCGACCTGCTGTATCGCCACCGCAAAGGCGAGATGGACATGCACATCACTGCGGTGGTTTCCAACCACCTGGATTTACGCGCGATGGCCGAGCGCGAGGGCATCCGCTTCATCTACCTGCCGGTCACCAAGGACAGCAAGGCCAGCCAGGAAGCCGAGCTGATGCGCATCGTCGAAGACACCCAAACTGATCTGGTGGTGCTTGCCCGCTACATGCAGATTTTGTCCGACGGTCTGTGCCAGCAATTGTCCGGTCGGGCCATCAACATCCATCACTCGTTCCTGCCCGGTTTCAAGGGTGCCAAACCCTATCACCAGGCATACGACCGGGGCGTGAAGCTGATCGGCGCCACCGCCCACTACGTCACCAGCGACCTCGACGAGGGGCCGATCATCGAGCAGGAAATCCAGCGCGTCGACCATACGCACCTGCCCGATTCGCTGGTCGCGATCGGTCGCGACACCGAAACCGTGGCCCTTTCCAAAGCCCTGAAATACCACCTGGAACACCGGGTGTTCATCAACCAGGACAAGACAGTGATCTTTCGCTGAGCGCCCCTGTTTTTAACTTCAAGAGCCATTACGAGGCACGATCATGACTTTACGCGTGGCAATCATCGGCGCCGGTCCTTGCGGCATGGCGCAACTTCGAGCCTTCCAGTCGGCTCGCGACCAGGGCGCCGACATCCCGGAATTGGTCTGCTTCGAAAAGCAGAACGATTGGGGCGGCATGTGGAACTACACCTGGCGCACCGGCCTGGACGAAAACGGCGAGCCGGTGCACGGCAGCATGTACCGTTACCTGTGGTCGAACGGACCGAAGGAATGCCTGGAATTTGCCGACTACACCTTCGAAGAACATTTTGGTCGCCCCATCGGCTCTTATCCGCCACGGGAAGTGCTGTGGGACTACATCAAGGGACGCGTCGAAAAAGCTGGCGTGCGCGACTACATCCGCTTCAACAACGTGGTGCGTCAGGTCACGTTTGATGAGCAAAGCCAGCGCTTCACCCTGTACGCCCACGACTACAACAGCGACACCCTGACCTGCGAAGCATTCGACTATGTGATCAACGCCTGCGGCCATTTTTCCACACCCAAAGTGCCGTACTTCGAAGGCTTCGAACAGTTCGCCGGGCGCATCCTGCATGCCCATGATTTCCGCGAGGCACTGGAGTTCAAGGGCAAGGATCTGCTGATCGTCGGCAGCAGCTATTCCGCCGAGGACATCGGTTCGCAGTGCTACAAATACGGCGCGCGCAGCATCACCAGTTGCTACCGCACCGCGCCCATGGGCTATGCCTGGCCGGAGAATTGGGAAGAAAAACCGTTGCTGCAGCGCCTGGAAAACAACCGTGCGTACTTTATCGACGGCAGCAGCAAGCACATCGACGCGGTGATCCTCTGCACCGGCTACAAGCATCACTTCCCTTTCCTGCCGGACGAACTGAGCCTCAAGACCGACAACCGCCTGTGGCCGATGAATCTGTACAAAGGCGTGTTCTGGGAACCGAACCCACGGCTGATTTACCTCGGCATGCAGGACCAGTGGTACTCCTTCAACATGTTCGACGCCCAGGCCTGGTACGCCCGCGATGTGATCCTCGGGCGCATTGAATTGCCGAGCCACGCCGAGATGGTCGCCGACAGCCAGCAATGGCACGCACGGGAACAGACGCTGGAAACCAACCAGCAGATGTTCGAGTACCAGGGCGCCTACATCCAGCACCTGGTGGACGCCACCGATTACCCGAATTTCGACATCGCCGCCGTCAACGAAACCTTCCTGCACTGGAAGCACGACAAGGCGGAAAACATCATGGGTTATCGCGACAAATCCTACCGCTCGCTGATGACCGGCACCCAGTCACCGCCCCATCACACGCCGTGGTTGCATGCCCTCGACGACTCGATGGCGGCGTACCTCGCGCAACCCCCGACGTCGATCAAGTCAGTCGGCTGACCCGGAGGTTCATCATGAATGCACCTCGTGTATCTCGCCCCCGGGAGCCCGGACTGTTTGCCCGCGCCCCGGCGCAGGAACGCTATCGGGTGGCGGCGGGCGGCCTGACGCTGGTGGCCTTGCAGCCCGGCGACAGCCTGCAAATAATCGACCTTGAAGGTCGGCAACCCTGCGAGTTGCTGGCCGTGGACGCCAGCGGCCGCAGCGCGTTATCGGCCTGGGCGTTGAGCGGTTCAGCGGACTGCGGGTTCATCTGCGCTCGGCTCGCCGAACCGACCTTGCAGGCCCGGCGCATTAACCAGGCCTTGAGCCGACGCGGGATTGATCCGCACCACCTGCCCAGCGCCGCGTCACTCTGGGGCGAGGACAGCCCGGCCGATTTCAGCCGACATTTCGTTGCCAGTGACGAGTTGCTGGTGATCGTTGCCGCGCCCGCCGGGCCAACGAGCGTTGACCGGCAGTATCGGCCCAGCGAACTCAGGGTGTGGGTGACTCGGGCCGCCCCCTCGCCGCTACTGCTTCCCGCGTTGCCCGAACCCTTGGGCGAGTTACTCGACGAATTCACCATCAACGCTGGCACCGCCCGCAGTTACACCGTCGGCAAAGGCCAATACGTACAGGTGCTGGACGTCGCTGGTCGGCAATGCTCGGACTTCGTCGCCCTCGATCGACGGGCACTGGATCGCGGCGTCGAACTGGATCTGGACCAGACCGTCACCCGCACCTTGAACGGCAGTGCCTACCCGGCACCGGGGCTGTTCTCGAAGTTTTTCGACCGGCAGATGCAGCCGATGCTGGAGGTGGTGCGTGACACCGTCGGCCGCCACGATTCCTTCGCCCTGGCTTGCGCCGCGCGCTACTACGAAAGCCATGGCTACTTCGGGCACGACAACTGCAGCGACAACCTGAGCCGGGCGTTGGCGCCTCACGGGGTCGAGGCTCGCAGCGGTTGGCCGGCGATCAATTTGTTCTTCAACACCGGGATCGACGCGCACCAGCAAATGACCCTGGACGAACCCTGGTCGCGGCCTGGCGATTACGTGTTGCTGCGGGCCATGACCGACCTGCTGTGCGGCAGCACCTCGTGCCCGGATGACATCGACCCGGCCAATGGCTGGAACCCGACCGACATCCAGGTCCGCATCTACAGCGAAAAGGAGCGTTTTTCCATCGCCATGAGCACTCGAACCACGGCCGATGCCGACCCGATTCTCACCCGTGAGTCTGCGTTTCACTCACGCACCAGCGCCCTGACCGGCAGCTTCGTCGACTACCGCAATTGGTGGTTGCCACTGCGCTATGACGGCTATGGCGCAATCGAGGAATACCTCGGTTGCCGCGAACGCGTGGCGGTGATGGACCTGACCGCCCTGCGCAAGTTCGAGATCATCGGCCCCGACGCCGAAGCCTTGTTGCAGTACTGCCTGACCCGCGATGTACGCCGTCTGGCGGTGGGTCAAGTGGTGTACTCGGCGATGTGCCACGAACACGGCGGCATGCTCGACGACGGTACCCTGCTGCGCCTGGGCCCGGACAATTTCCGCTGGATTTGCGGCGAGGACTACGCCGGGGTGTGGCTGCGCGAGCAGGCGCAAAAGCTCGGCATGAAGGTCTGGGTCAAATCCGCCAGCGAGCAGATCCACAACCTGGCGGTGCAAGGCCCGATGAGCCGCGAGTTGCTCAAACAGATGGTCTGGACCGCGCCGACCCAACCGAGCCTGGAAACCCTGGGCTGGTTCCGTTTCCTGGTGGGCCGTCTGGACGGCTACGACGGCTGCCCGCTGATGATCTCGCGCACCGGCTACACCGGCGAACTGGGCTACGAAGTCTGGTGCCAGCCCGAGGACGCCGAGCAAGTCTGGGACCGGATCTGGCAACTGGGCCAACCCTTGGGCCTGGTGCCGCTGGGCCTGGAAGCGCTGGACATGCTGCGCATCGAAGCCGGGCTGATTTTCGCTGGCTACGAGTTCAGCGACCAGACCGATCCTTTCGAGGCAGGCATCGGTTTTAGCGTGCCGTTGAAAAGCAAAACCGACGATTTCATCGGCCGCGATGCCCTGTTTCGGCGCAGCGCGCACCCCGCGCACAAGTTGGTGGGGCTGCAATTGAGCGGCAACGAAGGCGCCCATCACGGTGACCCGGTGTATCGCGGCCGGGCGCAGGTCGGGGTGATCACCAGTGCCTGCCGTTCGCCGCTGCTGGCCAGCAACATCGCCCTGTGCCGGGTCGATGTGGCCTGCGCCGATGTCGGTACGACGCTTGAGATCGGCAAAGTCGATGGCCTGCAGAAGCGCATCAGCGCCACGGTCACCGCCGCGATTTTCTACGACCCGGACAAAAGCCGGGTACGCAGTTAATCGCCCCCCACGAACCTGTGCGCCACCTGACTTTGACTGCCCCACTACCCCTCTACTCAGACATGGGAATACGAAGATGGAAGCGACTACGTTCGAGACCGTACCGCAGGCCGCCAGCTCGGTCGGCAGCCTGCACCGCAAGATCGATTGGCGCGGGGCTTTCTGGGTCGCCAGCGGCGTGCCCGCGCTGGTGCTGTTTTCAATCGGCGCGATTGCCGCCACGGTGGGCAAACCGGCGTGGATCGTCTGGATCGTGTCGATCCTGTTCGGGTTTATCCAGGCCTTCACCTACGCCGAAATCGCCGGCCTGTTTCCGCACAAGTCTGGTGGCGCCTCGGTCTACGGCGCCGTTGCCTGGGTGCGCTACAGCAAGCTGATTGCACCGGTGTCGGTGTGGTGCAACTGGCTGGCCTGGTCGCCGGTGTTGTCCATCGGCTCAGGGTTGGCAGCTGGTTACATCCTCACCGCGCTGTTCCCGGCCGATGCGTTAATCAACACCTGGCAACTGACCTTGCTCGATCTGGGCTGGATCAAGAGTGGCCTGTCGCTGCGGATCAACGCGACCTTCGCCATTGGCCTGTTGATTCTGTTGACGGTGTTCGCCGTGCAGCATGGCGGCATCCTGCGTTCGGCGCGCCTGACCCTGGTGCTGGGTGTGACCTCGCTGATTCCGTTGCTGCTGGTGGGCGTCGTGCCGTTGTTCACCGGGGACGCGGCGCAGGCCAATTTCTTGCCGTTGTACCCGCTGGCGCATGATGCGGCGGGTCAGGTCATCGACGGGCCGTGGGATATTTCCGGCTGGTCGCTGATGGCCGGCGGGCTATTCATGGCCGCGTGGTCGACCTACGGCTTCGAAACGGCGGTGTGCTACACCCGGGAATTCAAGGACCCCAAGCGTGACACGTTCAAGGCGATTTTCTATGCCGGCCTGCTGTGCATTCTGGTGTTTACCCTGGTGCCGCTGGCGTTTCAAGGCAGCCTCGGCCTTGGCCAACTGGTGACGCCGGCGGTGCTGGATGCCAGCGGCGCGGTGGTCACACCGGCGGTCTACAGCGGTCTGTTGTCGCCGGCGATCTACAGCGGCATGGGCGTCGGCCAGGTGCTGGCGGACAGCATCGGCGGCGGTAAACTGGTCGCCAACATCGTGCTGATCATGCTGGTACTGGCCACGTTGCTGGCGATCATGACCTCGATGTCCGGTTCGTCGCGCACCCTGTATCAGGCATCGGTGGATGGCTGGCTGCCGAAGTACCTGGGCCGCACCAATGAACACGGCGCCCCCACGGCGGCGATGTGGACGGACCTGTCCTTCAATCTGCTGTTGTTGCTGATGTCCGACTACGTCTTCGTGCTCGCCGCGTCGAACGTCAGCTACATCATCTTCAACTTCCTCAACCTGAATGCCGGCTGGATCCATCGGCTCGACCGTCCCGACTGGCTGCGCCCGTACAAGGCACCAACGGTGTTGCTGGCGGCCGGTGGCGTATTGAGTTTCGTCAATCTGGCGTGCATGGGACTGGGCGCCGATATCTGGGGCGCCGGGACATTGATGACTGGCCTGTTGCTGGCGCTGTTGATCCTGCCGGTGTTCTGCTACCGCCACTATGTGCAGGACAAGGGCCGCTTCCCCGACGCAATGCTCAGCGACCTGTACGTTCAGGCCGATGCCGGGCTCAAACGTGCAGGTTGGTTGCCCTATGTCACGCTCATCGCCGGCGTGCTGGTGGTGTACGGTTGCCACCAACTGGTAACCTGAGCCCCTGGTTTCATGCCGCTTATGGACCATCGAGGCGCTACGGCGTCTCGATGATCACCTCGATATTCTTTTAATGACGGTGACGCATTTGAACAGCAATACCCCACCACTGGCCCGGAATATCGACGGTAAAGCCATTGCCGCCAAGGTTCTGGAAGAAGTCCGAGAAGAACTTCTGGTCCTGGCCGGGCAGCAGATTTTTCCCGCCTTGGCGGTCCTGCTGATTGGCGACGACCCGGCCAGCCATGTGTATGTGCGCAACAAGCTGCTGCGGGCCAAGGAAGTCGGGATTCGCTCCCTTGAATACCGTCTGCCGGACGATGCCAGCCAGGCACAAGTGCTAGAGTTGATCGCCCAACTGAACGCCGACGCCACGGTGAACGGCATTTTGGTGCAGTTGCCCTTGCCGGGGCACATCGACGAAGCGGCCGTGATTCATGCCATTGACCCGATCAAGGACGTGGACGGTTTTCATCGGGAGAACGTTGGCGGATTGGTGCAAGGGATGGAAGTCCTGACGCCGTGCACACCTAGCGGCTGCATGCGTCTGTTGCACGAAACCTGTGGTGATTTGAGCGGTTTGCATGCGGTGGTTGTTGGCCGATCGAACATTGTCGGCAAGCCGATGGCGACCTTGTTGTTGCAGGCGCATTGTTCGGTCAGCGTGGTGCACTCACGTAGCGTCGATGCGCCGGCGTTGTGCCGACTGGCGGATATCGTTGTCGCGGCGGTGGGTCGTCCTGGGTTGATCAACGCGAGCTGGCTTAAGCCTGGAGCGGTGGTGATTGATGTCGGGATTAATCGCATTACCGACGAATCCGGTAGTCATCTGGTGGGTGATGTTGATTATGCCAGTGCACGCACGGTTGCCAGTGCGATTACGCCGGTGCCTGGGGGTGTTGGGCCGATGACAATTGCCTATCTGCTGAAGAACACCTTGATTGCCAGTCAGTTGCAGCGTGGGGTTTTGGGCTCGGGGGTTTTGGCGGTCGGTCAGTGACCTGGCGTTGGGTTGAGGCTCGCTGAGGCATTGGGGGCATATCCGTTTTTTTTGGTGACGGCTGATATGGGTTTCGCCCTTACGGCGAGTCACTTGGAAGAGCCCCAAGTAACCAAGGGCTCTTGCCCCTTTCGTTTGGTGCCTCGCTTTGGCTCGGCATGCCCTCGCTCCGGTCCTGCTCCGTGGGCCCGCCGCCATCGGCCATCCCTGGCCGGCGGCGGCTAACCCGGCATCCCTGCCGGGTTGCCCACTGCGCAGAACCTCCACTCGGCCTCACGAGGTGGCGGTGCATCAAAATCAACAGCACGGCGGCCTACCGGCCGGCCTGATTTCTGCGCACGCATTCCCCGTAACCTGATCGTTCCCATGCTCCGCGTGGGAATGCATCCCGTGACGCTCCGCGTCACCCGTGCGCAGGACTGAGGTCTTGCGTCGACAGCGGGACGCGGAGCGTCCCCGGCGGCATTCCCACGCGGAGCGTGGGAACGATCATGTGCGGGCGGGCTTGCTCGCGATGCTGTTGATCTTGCCGTTGCCGTTGCCGTTGCTTCGGCTTTTGATCTTGATCTGTTGCCCCTTTCCCAGAGGCCGAACGCAGGCGTTGCGCAGGGGGCACCGCGGCAAGGATGCCGCGGTAGCCGCCCTCGGCCAGGGATGGCCGATGGCGGCGGGCCCCCGGAGCAATGCCGGAGTGAGGGCATGCCGAGCCACAGCGAGGCACCGAATGGAGGGGCAAAGCGTTTTGGTTCCTTTTGGGCGTTTGCAAAAGGGACTCGCTGTAAGAGCGAAACCGCCAGCCGCCGTTACCGCAGGAATGGATATGTACACCTGAAAGAAAATGGTCGGCTATCAGGCCGCCATCGCGAGCAAGCCCGCTCCCACATTTGGGCTGTGTACATCCGCAAAAAACCCCGTCAGCAACGACAGGGTTTTCCGCAAGCTCAAGCGAGGTATCGATCAACCGTCAGGATCAGTGGTTGTAAGCACGCTCATTGTGCTCAGCCAGATCCAGCCCCATGTCTTCCACCGACTCATCCGCACGCAAGCCAACCAACGCGTTGACCACTTTGAGAATGATCCAACTGATGACAAAGCAGTAAACCGTCGTCAACAGCACACCCTTGATTTGCGCCACGACCTGAGCGCCCATGGTCACGCCTTCGACCAATCCGCCCATCGACGGCACGCAGAACACCCCGGTCAACACCGCGCCAATCATCCCGCCGATGCCGTGCAAGCCATACACGTCGAGGCTGTCGTCATAGCCGAAGCGGCGCTTGAGCACAGTAACGCTCAAATAGCAGAACACCCCGCACAACAGGCCGATGGCCAACGCACCACCGACACCCACATAGGCGCACGCCGGCGTGATCCCCACCAGACCGGCCAAGGCACCGCTGGCCAGGCCGAGTGCACTCGGTTTGCCGACCTTGAACCACTCGGTAAACATCCAGCCAAGAATCCCGGCACACGCGCCCAGTTGGGTATTGAGCATGACAATGCCGGAGGTGCCACTGAGGCCGCCACCGGAACCGATATTGAAGCCGAACCAGCCGACCCAAAGCATCGCCGCACCGGCCATGGTCAGGCTCAGGTTGTGCGCTGGCATCGGGGTATTTTGATAACCCTTGCGCTTGCCGAGAATCAGGCACGCCGCCAGCGCCGCGACACCGGCATTGATATGCACCGCAGTACCGCCGGCAAAATCCAGCACACCCCAGTTATGCATCAACGCGCCCGAACCGCCCCAGACCATATGCGCCACCGGGGCGTAAACCAGGGTGAACCACAGCGCCATGAACAGCAGCGCCGCCGAGAACTTCATGCGTTCGGCAAAGGCCCCGGCAATTAGTGCCGGGGTGATGATGGCGAAGGTCATCTGGAAGGTCACGAACACGCCTTCCGGTATGTCCCCCACCAGACTTTCGGGGGTCATGCCGGCCAGAAACGCCCGACTCAAACCGCCGACAAAGCTGTTGAAGGTCACCTGCCCCTCGACCATGCCGGTGCTGTCGACCACCATGCTGTAGCCATAAACCACCCACAAAACACCCACCAGACCGGCGATGCCAAAACACTGGGTAAACAACGAGAGCATGTTTTTCGCCCGCACCAGCCCGCCGTAGAACAAGGCGAGACCCGGCAGGCACATAAACAGCACCAACACCGCCGCAGTGACCATCCAGGCAGTGCTACCCGTGTTCAAAGTTGGTGCATCAGCCGCCTGCGCCAACGGTACAAGTGCACCGGCCGCGAGTAAGCCAAGAAGGGATTTGCCAAGAAGACGATTGACCATGTTCAAAGCTCCTGCAAAAAAATGGAAAGTGCCTGGCAGTGAGCAACTTAATTTTCATGGGCCTCTTTGTGGGCCCCTCAATCTGATCGTTCCCATGCTCCTGCGTGGGAACGAGCGTCATCAACCCCGTTTCAGTAACCGGAACCCGAACCAGGAATCCAGCTGGTCCCCGCCAACGGCACCCGCGCCATGGCCGCCGATTCCACCGTCAATGCCACCAGATCCTCAGGATCAAGGTTGTGCAGGTGCGACTTGCCGCAAGCCCGAGCCATGGTCTGGGCCTCCAGCACCATAACGCGCAGGTAGTTGGCCAGACGTCGGCCGCCTTCCACCGGGTCCAGACGCTTGGACAGCTCCGGGTCCTGGGTGGTAATGCCGGCCGGGTCGCGGCCGTTTTGCCAGTCATCATAGAAACCGGCGGCCGAGCCGATTTTTTTCAGTTCCTCGTCCAGACGTGGATGGTTATCGCCCAGGGCAATCAGCGCCGCCGTGCCGATGGCCACCGCATCCGCCCCCAACGCCATGGCCTTGGCCACGTCGGCACCGTTGCGAATACCACCGGAGACAATCAGCTGAACCTTGCGATGCATGCCCATCTCTTGCAAAGCCTGTACCGCTTGCGGGATGGCCGACAAAATCGGGATGCCGACGTGTTCGATAAACACTTCCTGAGTCGCCGCGGTCCCGCCTTGCATGCCATCGAGCACGATCACGTCCGCGCCGGCTTTCACCGCCAACTTGACGTCGTAATACGGCCGGCTCGCGCCAATCTTCACGTAGATCGGTTTTTCCCAGTCGGTGATTTCCCGCAGCTCGGCAATCTTGATCGCCAGGTCATCCGGTCCGGTCCAGTCCGGATGACGGCAAGCGCTGCGCTGGTCGACCCCGATCGGCAAGGTGCGCATACCGGCCACGCGCTCGGTGACTTTCATGCCCAGCAGCATGCCGCCGCCCCCCGGTTTGGCGCCCTGCCCCAGGACGATTTCAATCGCATCAGCCTTGCGCAGGTCGTCCGGGTTCATGCCATAACGGGAGGGCAGATATTGATAGACCAAGTGCTGCGACTGACCGCGTTCTTCCGGGGTCATGCCGCCGTCACCGGTGGTGGTGCTGGTGCCGGCGATGGTCGCGCCACGGCCCAGGGCTTCCTTGGCATTGGCCGACAGCGCACCGAAACTCATGCCGGCGATAGTCACCGGAATCTTCAGGTGAATCGGCTTCTTGGCGAAGCGGTTGCCGAGGATCACGTCAGTGCCGCACTTCTCCCGATAGCCTTCCAGCGGGTAGCGCGAAACACTCGCGCCGAGCAGCAGCAGGTCATCGAAATGCGGCAGCTTGCGCTTGGTGCCACCGCCGCGAATGTCATAGATGCCGGTTTCCGCGGCACGCTGGATTTCCTGGATGGTCAGGCGGTCGAAGGTGGCCGACTCGCGCAGTACCGGAGGGGTTTTCTCGGACATGTTTTGTTCTCCTGGATCAGTACGCGGACGCGTTATCGACTTTGAAGTTGTACAACTGACGGGCCGAACCGTAGCGCTTGAAGTCAGCCGCCTGGTGGTCGAAACCTGCACGGTTCAGCAGCGCTTGCAGCTCTTCCAGGTGTTCGGCGCGCATCTCTTTTTCGATGCAATCCGAGCCCAGGGACTCGACGCTGCCTTTGACGTAGATGTGGGTTTCATACAACGAATCGCCCAGTGCATCGCCGGCATCACCACACACCACCAAGCGGCCGGCCTGCCCCATGAAACAACTCATGTGGCCGATGCTGCCGCCGACGACGATGTCGATGCCCTTCATGGAAATCCCGCAACGCGCCCCGGCATCGCCTTCGATCACCAGCAGCCCGCCATGGGCCGTGGCACCGGCAGCCTGGGAGGCGCTGCCTTTGACCCGGACGTAGCCGGACATCATGTTCTCGGCGCAACCGACACCGACATTGCCGTGCACGGTGATCGAGGCTTTTTGATTCATGCCCGCGCAGTAGTAACCGGCGTGACCCTGGATATCGATGGACACGGCTTCATTCACGCCCACGGCGAGGTTGTGCTTGCCATTGGAATGAGTGACGACCCACTCGCGGTCTTCAACGTTGTTGACCTGATCGTGCAGCGCCTGATTGAGATCGCGCACAGTGGCAGTGGAAAGATCGATGGTTTTCATGTGTGCGCTCCTTAAGCTGACTCGCGTTCCCAGATGTACAGGGTGGCCGGTGCCGGCTCCCAGATCCTGGCGTTTTCGATTCCCGGCAGGCTCGACAGGGCCTGATATTCGGAGGCCATGGCGACGTAGTCGTCGGTCTCGGCGAGGATCGCTGGCTTGCAGGCAATCGGGTCGCGGATCACTGCAAAACCGTTGCGGGTGCCGATGGCGAAGGTAAAGAAACCGTCCAGGTCCTCCAGCGAATGATCCAGCGCCTCCTTCAATGAATCGCCCTGTTGCAGGCGCCAGGTCAGGTAACCGGCGGCCACTTCAGTGTCGTTGTCGGTTTCGAAATGGATGCCTTCGCGTTTGAGTTCCTGACGCAGGCGGAAGTGGTTGGACAGCGAGCCGTTGTGCACCAGACAGAGGTCGGCGCCGGTGGAAAACGGGTGGCTGCCTTCCATGGTCACCGCGCTTTCGGTGGCCATCCGGGTATGGCCGATGATGTGGCTGCCCTTCATGCCGGCCAAGCCAAAACGTTGGGAAATTTCCTGCGGCAAGCCCATGCCCTTGAGGATTTCGATGCTCTGCCCCGCACTCATGATCCGCACGCTCGGCGCCAGTTCGGCGAGGGCCAGGCGGACCGGTGCCTCTTCGGCATGAATCTTCAGCACGGCGGCGCTGGCGTTCTGGAACCAGTCCAGCGAACAGCCGAGGCGGCCTTCCAGTTCGCCCATCAGGACTTTCCAATCGAAGCCATCAGTGGTCGCTTGCAGCGTCAGCTTGACCCAGCCATCCGCCACTTCATCGCCATAGATAGCGAAACCGGCGCTGTCCGGGCCACGATCGGTCATGGCCTGCAACATCGGTTCAAAGAGCTTGCCGAGCTGGGATTCCAGCTGCGGATTTTTCAGGTACAGACCTACGATTCCACACATATCAAGTCTCCTTCGGAGGCACTGAACGCCCGACGCCACGCCGGGTGCCCGAATGGTTGTCGATGCAAAAAGTCAGAAAAATTCGGTGTAGCGCTGGATCTCCCAATCGGAGACGTGGCGGCTGTATTCCACCCACTCCATGCGCTTGAGCTTGATGAACTCGCCAACGATCTGCGGGCCCAGCACCTCGGCGAACAGCGGGTCGGCTTCGAGCGCATCGCACGCTTCCTTGAGCGATTGCGGCAGGGTCTTGATGCCGCGCGCAGCGATCTGCTCCAGGCTCAGGCTGTAGAGGTTTTCATTGCAGACGTGGTCGATTTCCAGCTGACGGTCGATGCCGTCCAGGCCGGCAGCGATGATCGCGGCGCTGACCAGATAGGGATTGCAACCGGCGTCCGGCAGCCGGAATTCCAGGCGTCCGTAAGGCACCCGCACCATCGCCGAGCGGTTGTTGGCGCCGAAGGCAATAAAGGCCGGCGCCCAGGTCGCGCCGGACAACGAATTACCGACCACCAGACGCTTGTAGGAGTTGACCGTCGGCGCGGCGAAGGCGCACAACGCCGGGCCGTGGGCCAGCAAACCGGCCGCGAAGTGATAGGCCATTTTCGACAGGCCCATGCCACTCGGGTCGTTGGCGTCATGGAACAGGTTCTTGTTGTCGGCACTGCTGATCGACAGGTGAAAGTGCATGCCGTTGCCCGCGCGTTTCGGGTCAGGCTTGGGCATGAACGAGCAGATCATGCCGAGGTCATTGGCGATCTCGCCGGCGGCCATGCGGAAGAAGGTGAAGCGGTCCGCCGAGGTCAGGGCGTCGCTGTAGGTGTAATTGATCTCGAACTGACCGTTGGCGTCTTCGTGGTCGATTTGATAGACCTCGAAATCCACCGCTTGCAGGGCTTCGGTCAGGCGTTCGAGGAACACCCGGGAGCGCGACAGGCCTTTGTAGTCGTAGCAAGGCTTGTCGAGGTTGTCGCTGGGGTCGACCAGTTGCAGCTTGCCGCTTTCATCGCGGCGCATCAGGTTGAACTCGGGTTCCAGACCGGTGTTGAGGGTCCAGCCCTTTTCCTCCAGGCGCTGCACCTGCTGTTGCAGGACATAGCGACTGTCATACGGATGCGGCTTGCCGTCGACATGACCGATACACACCACTCGGCCATAACCCGGTTGCCAAGGCACTGGGGTCAGGGTCGACAAGTCACCGCGCGCCATGAAGTCCGGCCCGTGGGGTTCCATGCCCATGCCGCTGATCGCGAAACCGGCGAACCCTGCGCCCTCCTCGGCCACGGCTTTGAGGCCGCAGATCGGCACCGATTTGGTCTTGGCCGCGCCGTGTATATCCACAAACTGCGCAAGCACGTACTTGATCCCGTGCTTGTCGATGATGCGCTGGGTTTCTGCTGGCAACATTGCTTGTCACTCCTCGCGAAAGGCAAAACGTTGTGGATTGGCCTTGACTGTCTTTTTATTCCTAAAAAGAAAGTTAGTTTCCCAATAGGAATGCAAGGCCCTTGCCAGATTCGCGCGTGCAACGCTGATTCGCCCTGAAAGGCGCTTTTGTGCTGTATATATGGGAATATTCTTTTCCCGGTGGGAATACCGCCCGAAGGATGCGAGCCGAACGCCGCGATTTGCACTTTCTCAGTGCGAAACTAATATTACTGAACGGAAAGTGTGCAGGATCTGATGACTATGTCGACCGAAACCGCCCCGCGCCTCAAGCTTGAGCAATACCTGGGTTTGCAGATCAAGCGCCAGCGCCAGGCCCAGGATCTGAAGTTGTCTGACGTGGCGAAGATTGCCGACATCAGTCAGGGGATGTTGAGCAAGATCGAAAACGCCCAGGTGTCCACCAGCCTCGATACCCTGAGCCGTCTGTGCGATGTGCTTGGCCTGCCGTTGTCGAAGTTGTTCAGCGAATATGATCAGCAGGATGGCAGTGCGTTATTGGTCAAGGCGGATGAGGGCATGGAAGTGGTGCGCCGGGGTACCGAGAAGGGGCATACGTACCATTTGCTCAATCACACGCGTGGGCCGAAGAAGAGTTTTGAGGCGTACATGGTGAGCATGGACGATGCGAGTGAGGAGTTTCCGACCTTTTCGCACCCTGGCACCGAGTTCCTTCATCTGCTTGAGGGTGAGCTGATTTATCGCCATGGGAATCAGCTGTATCGCATGGAGGCGGGTGACAGCTTGACCTTTGAAGGCGAAATTCCCCATGGGCCGGAGGAATTGGTGCGGGTGCCGATTCGGCTTTTGTCGATCATGAATTATGGGAGTGACAAGGAGTAAAGGCACGCTGATGGATTTGTGTGCATATCCATTTTTTGGTTGCGGCCGCTATTGGTTTCGCCCTTACGGCGAGTCACTTGGAAGAGCCCCAAGTAACCAAGGGCTCTTGCCCCTTTCGTTCGGTGCCTCGCTGTGGCTCGGCATGCCCTCGCTCCGGTCCTGCTCCGTGGGCCTCACGATGGGGCGGTGCATCAAGATCAAAAGCACGGCGGCCTGCAGGCCGGCCTGACTGGCGAATACGCATTCCCCTATAGGAGCGAGCTTGCTCGCGAAGAACGGTGCCTGTGGGTCCATCGCGAGCGAGCTCGCTACTACAGTGGACGTTGTTTTTTACTCAATCACCCCCCAGGCCAACTATCAGGCCGCCATCTAAATTTCCTCACAGTTAAAAAACTTTCACAAAACCCCTAGACGTCACGCCCTCATTTCCCCTATAAAGCCACCAACAGGAATAATATATTCCCCACAAGAAAACGCGCTCAAGGAATGAGCCTGCTGTCCGCTGACACTTATTTTCGCTATGCGATGAGCTGCCGCCATCATCCCGAGGACGTGTCATGCAACACGAAAAAAACCATTTCATCATCAAGATTACTTGTCCCGCGGTGTCCGGCATCGTGGCCGCCGTCACCACCTACCTGGCGGACAACGGTTGCTACATCGGGGAGATGGCGCAATTCGATGACGATTTCAGCGGCCGCTTTTTCATGCGCGCGGTATTCCGTTTCAACGACGGCCACGTAGGCGATCTGCAACAGATCAAGGACGGTTTCGCCGACGTTGCCCAAGCCTTCGACATGACCTGGGAACTGCACGACACCCGCGAACCGATGCGCGTGTTGCTGATGGTCAGCAAATTCGACCATTGCCTGACCGACCTGCTCTACCGCTACCACAAGGGCGAGATGGACATGACCATCACCGCCATCGTCTCCAATCACCTCGACCTGCGGCCCATGGCCGAACGCGAAGGCATTCGTTTCATCTATCTACCGGTCACCAAAGACACCAAAGCCCGGCAGGAAGCCGAGTTGATGAAGATCGTCGACGACACGGGCACCGAACTCGTGGTGTTGGCGCGTTACATGCAAATCCTCTCCGATGACCTGTGCAAGCAACTCTCAGGCCGGGCGATCAACATTCACCATTCGTTCCTGCCCGGTTTCAAGGGCGCCAAGCCGTATCACCAGGCCTACCAGCGCGGCGTGAAACTGATTGGCGCCACCGCCCACTACGTCACCAGCGACCTCGACGAGGGACCGATCATTGAGCAGGAAGTGCAGCGCGTCGATCACGTCTACCTGCCCGACGACCTCGTGGCGACCGGCCGTGATACCGAAACCGTGGCCCTGTCCAAGGCGGTCAAATACCACCTGGAGCACCGGGTTTTCCTCAACCAGGACAGAACGGTGATCTTCCGGTGAACACGCATAAATTGATCGACGGCAAAGCCACCGCCGCCCGCGTGCTAGTGCAGGTCCGCAAGGACGTGGAGCGCCTGCGCGAGCAAGACATTCAACCGGCACTGGCGGTGATCCTGGTGGGCAGCGACCCCGCCAGTCAGGTCTATGTGCGCAACAAAATCCTGCGCGCCGAAGAGGTGGGTATCCGCTCGCTGGAACATCGGCTGTCCACGGACACCAGCACGGAGCAGCTGCTTATTCTGATCGCCCGACTGAATGCCGATCGCTCGATCCACGGCATTCTTCTTCAACTGCCGTTGCCAGCGCATATCGACGAATTGCGCGCACTGGAAGCTATCGCGCCGGACAAGGACGTGGACGGCTTCCACAGTCAGAACGTCGGCGGTCTGAGCCAGGGTCGCAGCGTACTCGCGCCCTGTACGCCCAGCGGCTGCCTGTATTTACTGGAGCAAACCTGTGGCGATCTGCGCGGCAAGCACGCGGTGGTGATCGGCCGTTCGAACATCGTCGGCAAACCCATGGCCGCCTTACTGTTGCAAGCAGACTGCTCGGTGACCGTACTGCATTCGCGCAGTCTGGATGCGCAGGCCCTGTGTCGTCAGGCAGACATCGTCATCGCCGCCGTCGGCCGACCACAGCTGATTGATGCCAGTTGGCTCAAGCCCGGCGCGGTGGTGATCGACGTCGGTATCAACCGGATCGAGGGCGATGGCCGCAGCCGTCTGGTGGGTGACGTCGATTTCGATAGCGCCCTGACCCAAGTCGCGGCGATTACCCCGGTACCCGGTGGAGTCGGCCCGATGACCATCGCCTTTCTGATGAAAAACACCGTGACCGCAGCCCTTGCGCAACATCAGGCCCTACGCAGCCAATCGGAGGCCGTATGCCATTCAATCTATTGAAATACGGGCTGAGTTCGGAGTACCCGGTTGAGGTGGATTTGCCGCCGCCGAAGGAACTCAAGTCAAGCTATGACGTGGTCATCATCGGCGCCGGCGGACATGGCTTGGCCACCGCCTATTACCTGGCCAAGTACCACGGCATCACCAACATCGCGGTGCTGGAGAAGTCCTACCTGGGCGGCGGCAATACCGCGCGCAACACCGCGGTGATCCGCTCCAACTACCTGACCAGCGAAGGCGTGCGTTTTTATGCCGAGTCAGTGCGGATGTTTCAGTCGCTGTCCAACGAGTTCGATTTCAACATCATGTACTCCGAGCGCGGCCAACTGACCCTGGCCCACACCGATGCCACGGTACGTTCGTTCCGTCAGCGCGCCGAGGTCAACAAACACTTCGGCGGCCGCACCGAAATGATCGACCGCCAGCAGATCCGCGAACTGGTGCCCAGCCTCAACCTCGACCCCGGCCACTTGCCGGTGCTCGCCGGGCTTTGGCACATCGACGGTGCCACCGCGCGCCATGACGCCGTGGCCTGGGGTTACGCCAAGCAGGCGGCCAAACGCGGCGTGGAAATCCATCAGCTCACCGAAGTTCAGGACCTGATCATCGAGAACGGCGCCATCACCGCCGTCAAAACCAATCGCGGCACCATCAAGTGCGGCTGCGCGGTGCAGGCGATTGCCGGGCACAGCTCCTTGTTGATGGCCAAGGCCGGGATCCGTTCGCCGATCCAGACCTTCCCGCTGCAAGCGATGGTGACCCAGCCGTTCAAGCCGTTTCTCGATCCGCTGGTGAGCTCCTCCGCCCTGCACTGCTACGTGCAGCAGACCAGCCGTGGCGAGGTGGTGTTCGGTGGCGGTTCCGACCCGTATCCGCTGTTCAACACGCGCTCGACGCTGGACCTCAAGGAAAGCCTGCTGGCCCATGCCATCGAGATGTTCCCGTTCCTGGCCAACGCCAAGTTAATGCGCCAATGGGCCGGCATCACCGACATGACCCCGGACTACAGCCCGATCATGGGCCTGTCGCCGGTGAAGAATTACTACCTCGACGCCGGCTGGGGCACCTGGGGCTTCAAGGCCACGCCGATCTGCGGCAAGACCATGGCCGAACTGGTCGCCAGTGGCGGCAAGGTCCCGGACCTGATCAAGCCCTTTGCCCTTGAGCGCTTCTCGACCTTCCAGCAAGTCAACGAAATGGGCGCCACAGCGGCCAGCCACTGACGGAGAGCAGACCATGAAAATCATGAATTGCCCGCTCAACGGGCCGCGCAATATCAGCGAGTTCACCTATGGCGGTGAATTCAAACCCATTCCCGACCCGCTGACATGCAGCGACGGCGAATGGGCCGACTATGTGTTCAACACCGACAACCTCGCCGGCGTCGTACGTGAGTGGTGGATGCACACGCCTTCCAGTTACTGGTTTCTCGCGGAGCGGCACACCGTCACCGATGAAATCCTGCGTACCTTCGATCCCAAAGAGCTCTTCAGCACCCGTGTCGAATTCACCGCCGCCGCCAAGGAGATCGCAGGATGAACCGCCTACCCGCCCCCATGGGCCTGCTGATCGACCGTGATCAGTCACTGGATTTCAGTTTCGATGGTGAACGTTATCAAGGCTTGCAAGGCGACAGCATTGCCAGCGCCCTGTTGGCCAACGGGCGCTTCCTGATCTCCCGTTCGTTTAAATACCATCGCCCGCGCGGCCCGCTGACCATGGCCGGCCAGGACGCCAACAGCCTGGTGCAATTGCCTGAAGAACCCAATGTGCTGGCCGATGCTCACGCGCTGTCCGCCGGTTTGCAGGTCACTGCGCAAAACGTCAACGGCTCGCTGGACAACGACAAGGACGCCTACCTCGGCAAGTTCTCCAAATTCATGCCGGTGGGTTTCTACTACCGCTCTTTCTACAAGCCCAAAGGCATGTGGAAAGTCTGGGAACCGATCATTCGAAAAAAAGCCGGGCTCGGTGTACTCGACTTGAAGTTCCAGCCCGAGTACTACGACAAGGCTTACCTGTTCACCGATGTCGCGGTGATTGGCGCCGGACCTGCCGGGCTGCACGCGGCGCTGACAGCAGCCAACGCTGGAGCCAAGGTTTTGCTCATTGAACAGCAGCCGATTCTCGGCGGTTCGCTGACCTATGCCCGGTTCGATATCGACGGTAAAAGAGCTGAATCCCTGCGCCGCGAATTGCTCGCAGCGGTGCAACAGCACGCCAACATCCAGATCCTCACCGACGCCACCTGCAACGCCTGGTTCACCGACAATTACCTGCCAGTGATCCAGGGCAAACGCATGTATAAAGTGCGCGCCCTCCAGTGCCTGGTGTGCAGCGGTTCCTTCGATCAACCGGTGATTTTTCGCAACAACGACTTGCCCGGCGTGATGCTCACCAGCGCCGCGCAACGCTTGATGAAACTGTATGCGGTCAAACCCGGCAAGCGCGCGGTGGTGCTGACCGGCAACGATGACGGTTACCTCGCAGCGCTCGATTTGCATGATCAAGGGGTAGAAGTGGCGGCAGTGGTGGACCTGCGTCATGCGCCGGCAAATACCTCGCTGTTCGGTGCGTTGGCGCAACGCAAGATCCGTTGCCTGAGCAACAGCACGGTGTACGAAGCCCTGCACGAAAAAGGGATGCGTCATGTCACTGGCGTCGACATCCGCAAAATCACCGCGCAAGGTGAGGTTGCCGATAGTGCTCTACAACTGGACTGCGACTTGCTGTGCATGTCCGCCGGTTACATGCCGGTCTATCAACTGCTGTGCCAGGCCGGCGGCAAACTCGCCTACGACGACCAGCGTGCCGAGTTCACCCTCAGCGGGCTGCCAAACAACCTTTCGGTCGCAGGCTCGGTCAATGGCCGCCATGGACTGGACAACGTCATCGCCGATAGCGTCAACGCCGGTGCCGATGCGGCGCTCGCCCTGGGCCTTGAGGTTGGCACCCAGCGTGCGCCTTTCGCTGCAGAAGCCCGGGTCAACTTCAATTGGCCGATCTTCCCTCACCCCAAGGGCAAGGACTTCGTCGACTTCGACGAGGACTTGCAAGTGGCCGATATCGTCAACGCCACCCGCATCGGTTATCGCGACGTGCAACTGGTCAAGCGTTACTCCACCGTCGGCATGGGCCCGTCCCAGGGCCGTCACTCGGCGCTGCCGACCGCACGCCTGGTGGCTTGGGCGACCCAACGCAACATCAGCGAAACCGGTGTGACCACGGCACGACCGCCCTTCGTCGCGGAGAAACTGGCGCATGTCGCCGGCCGTGCCTTCGACCCGTACCGGCAAACGCCGATGCACGCGCGCCACCTGCAAGCCGGGGCGAAGATGATGCCCGCCGGCATCTGGCAGCGCCCGGCCTATTACGGCAGCGCCAAGGACCGCGAGGCCTGCATGCAAGCCGAAGCCCTGCACGTGCGCAACAAGGTCGGCCTCATCGACGTCTCGACCCTCGGTGGCCTGGATGTGCGCGGCCCGGACGCTGCCGAACTGCTCAACCGGATGTACACCTTTGCCTTCCTCAAGCAACCGATCGGCCGTTCCCGTTATGCGTTGATGACCAATGAGCACGGGGTGGTGATCGACGATGGCGTCTGCGCGCGGTTTGCCGAAAACCACTTCTACGTCACGGCCACCACCAGCGGTGTCGACCGGATCTATCAGCAGATGCTCAAGTGGAATGCGCAGTGGCGCCTGGACGTGGACGTCGCCAACGTCACCGCCGCCATCTGCGCGGTCAACGTCGCCGGGCCGGACTCGCGAAAAGTGCTGGAAAAAGTCTGTAGCGATCTCGATCTGAGCGCCGAAGGATTCCCTTATCTGGGCGTGCGTCAGGGCACGGTCGCCGGGATCAAGGCGCGCTTGCTGCGGGTCGGTTTCGTCGGCGAACTGGGGTATGAAATCCACGTTCCTGCGCGCCACGGCCTCATGCTTTGGGATGCGCTGATGGAGGCCGGCAAGGCTCACGACATTCGTCCTTTCGGCGTCGAAACCCAGCGCCTGCTGCGCCTGGAAAAAGGCCACGTGATCATCAGCCAGGACACCGACGGCATGACTCACCCGGCGGAAATCGACATGGGTTGGGCGGTCAGTCGCACCAAGCCGTTTTTCGTCGGCCGCCGCTCGGTGGACATCCTCGAAGCCCAACCGCTGAAACGCAAATTGGTGGGTTTCGCCCTGCCCAAGGGCAGTCTGCAACCGCTTGAAGGCCATTTGGTGCTCAACGGCCCCGACATCAGCGGCAGCGTCACCTCCTGCGAGTATTCCGCCACCCTGGGGAAAATCATCGGACTGGCCTACGCCGACATCGACCAGAGCCAACCCGGCCAGCGCATTCCGATCCGTGTCGAGGGCGGCATTCTGCTCCAGGCCGAGGTGGTGAAGCTGCCCTTCTTCGATCCCGACAACCAACGGCAGGAGCTTTAAGCCATGACCAGCCTGAGAGAACAACACAGCGTCGGGCAACACGCGCTCGCGCCATTGCCGAGCTGCACCCTGACGGATCTGACTGACCTGCCTCGGGTGGGTTTTCGTGGCGCACACAGCGCCGCGTACCTGCAAGCCCGCAATTTTGTCCTGCCGGACGCCCCCAATCGCGCCGTCGTCCAGGCCGATGGTAGCCACGTCGTACGCCTGTCCCAGACCGAGTACCTGCTGCTGGGCAGCCCCTCGGACCTAGGCAAGCGCATCGCCGATGAAGAAGCCCGTTGGGAGCTCGACCACCAGGCCAACTACCTGCTGCCGCGCCAGGACAGCCATGCCTGTTTCCAACTGAGCGGCGAACACCTGGCCGAGGTCATGGCCAAGCTCTGCGGCGTCGACTTGAGCCCACTGGCGTTCGGCGCCGGTGCGGTGGCGCAAACCTCGGCGGCACGCATCAATGTGATCGTGATCAACTCCAGCACCGCGCAACAGCCGGGGTTTCACATCCTTTGTGATCGGGCATCGAAAACGTATTTTCGTGAGGCGCTGCTGGATGCGATGCAAGAATTTGGTTGAGCGCACCTGACGCACGGAGCGAAAAACCATAACGCGATCTGTGTAGCCGCTAGCGAGGCCTGCTGCTACACAGTAGGTGTTGTGGCTGAAAACGGCTACCGCCGAAGCTGAATCTCGCGCCAGTCCCTGGGTGCATGACCATAGACCCCACGAAACACCCGGCTGAAGTGCGAAAGGTCATTGAAGCCCCAACGAAAAGCGATGTCGGAGATCCGCAACGTGGCGTTGGCCGGGTTCAACAGATCAGCGCTGCAACGTTCCAGGCGACGACGCAACAGGTAGCGCATCAGCGAAGAACCTTCATGTTCAAACAGCTTATTGATGTAACGCGCTGAAAGACCTGTGCCCAGCGAGACCTGTTGGGCATTGAGTGTCGGATCACGCAGGTTGTCGTTTACAAAAACCTTCACCCGCATCAAGGTCAGGGCCTGGTTGCGCGAGTGTTCAGGGTACAGGGTTTGCAAGTTACCCAGCGTCAGCGCAATCAGATTGGTGGCCGACTCCGACAACTTGATCATCTCGGTGGCAGAGAACTGGCCAATTTGTGAGGTCACACTCTCCAGGAACAGGCGCATGACGCGGCCGACCGGATTGTCCATGGAGACTCGCGTCGCCATCCGGCTTTCCATTCCCACCACCAGTTGATTCAGGCCGGGCCTTGGCACGCTCACGATGATCTGCCGCCAATCATTGGCAAAGCTCAGTTGATGCGGGCGTGTTGCATCATAAATGGCGAAATCCCCGGGCCCGATAATTGCCCTGTTTCCGTCCTGTTCCAACTGCTCGGTCCCCTCGAGCATCAACACCGCAAAGTATTTGTCTTCGTCCCGCGACCTTGGTTGCAGGTGACGACGGTTGACGGCCTGAGCCGCTGCACTGACGTCACTGATGCGCAATAGCTCGCACTTCTGCGACCTGACTTTGCCGAAGAACGCCGGGTTCGGGACAGCGCCGATTTCGACGTCGGCAAACATCCGCAGAATCATTTCTCGCCAATAATCCACTCGCTCGGACGTGGAACCGCTTTGGGTGGCGACGTCGATGTGTTCGCAAGACCAATTGGTTACCGGCACCTGACTGCCGCCACTCAGGTCAACGGCACTTGCCCCCCATCCCTTCAAGCCCCCTTCCTGTTGCTTACCCATCTGCGAAGCCCCCTTCCTGCGGAAGTGATTTTGGAATGACCCCATACCAGGCACATCCGTGGGCCTAACGAAGCAACCTCTGCATCAAACGTTTTCTCAAACCCTGGAACACTTCTTACCTCACTCCCCGATCGCTTCGCCACCAACAGCGACCAAAGGGCCGCCTGAGAAAACTTTTTGTTCCCGCATAGCCAAGAAGCCAATTCCTGACCGCCGCATCCTTGAGCCACGGGTGAACACCCCGCAAGGCAAGTTCCTTAAATGTCCCCCTACGAAGGGACAATCAACAATAGGCGACAGACAATGAGCAAAGTTAAAGCGTGGCTAGTGCGACAGAAAAAGTCCGTATTGCTGGGGTTGATCCTGATAGGGACATCGTTCGCCACCCTGGCGGTGGAAGTGGCACCGGGTGACTACGAGCAATACCCGATAGGGGCGACGATCGGGGCGGTCTATTACCAGCATGCAACCACCGACTCGTGGCGATCCAACGGCCACCAGGCGATTTCGGATTTCAACCTGACATCCGATATCGGCATTCTGCGGTTGCTGCATGTCTACCAACTGAGCGAATCGGTGACCATCGACCCGCAGTTCCTGCTGCCGTTCGGTCAGCTTTCCGGCCATGGCAGCGCCTCGGCGCTCGGCGACGCCAGCGGCACCGGCGACCTCATCCTGACGGCGCCGATCAAGGTGCTCCTCAACAGTGCCCGAGACACCCTCAGCGCCAACGCCTACCTCTATGTACCCAGCGGTACCTACGACAAGAACGAGCCGATCAACCTCGGTGAAAACCGCTGGAAAGTCGACTTTCAGGGCGCCTACATCAAGCACTTTCTCGACAAGTGGGCGGTGGACCTGGTGGGCGATGCGATCTGGTATGGCGATAACGACGCCTACGGCGCCAGCTCCGCGGTGCTCAAGCAAAAAACCTCCTACAGCGCGCAGGTCATGACTCGCTACATGCCGGATCCCGCCACCTCTTTCGCCGTGGGTTTCGGGCACATCTGGGGTGGGGAAACCGAGGTTGATCGGGTCGAGCGCGATGATGCGATGCGCACCACCAACATTCGTTTGACCGCCACCCGATTCGTCACGCCCCAGGATCAACTCCAGCTCCAGCTAGGCCGGGATCTCTCGGTCGAGAACGGTCCCAAAGAGGACTTTCGCATGAACCTGCGTTATGCGCGGGTGTTTTGACGCCCTTCCCTCCTTCAAACAAGCACCCGCCCACTTGCACCGGTTACGTGCAGTTGGCATGCCAATGGCCTGAATAAAAAGAGAGCAACGTATGGAATCCGCGATTGATAAACACCTGATGTGCCCTCGGTCTCGTGCCCGGCGGATTGAAGATGATTACACACCGCCCTACCCCGGCTGGGTAGGCCGCGCCGATGGCTCGGTCGAGCAAGTGGTCATGGCCTATTTCGGCGTCCAGTCAAAGGGCGAGCATTACCTGGGTCCAGCCTGCGCGGCACTGCGCAACATCGTGCAGCATTTCGGTCTCGCCGACGGACCGGGCCATCACGACATCACTCACTACGTCGACGCCGCCGGCTACGACAACATGATTGCCATCGCCTATTGGGATAGTCCTCAGTCCTTCCTCCGCTGGCAGTCCAGTGAACAGGTCTCGCAATGGTGGGACAGCGACGCACTGGGCAGCGACGGCCTGGGATATTTCCGGGAAATCCTGACCCCGGGCGTCGAACGTTTTGAAACCTTCTTCGCCATGCCCAATGACCTGGAAGGGATCGGTCTGGTCATGGGTTCGCGCAGTGACGAAATTCAGGAACACGGCTACTGGGGCTCAATGCGCGACCGAATCCCTTTGTCCCAGACCGACCCCATGTCCCCAACCGGCCAGCTCGAGGCCACCCTGGCTTCACGTCGAAAAGTGATCAAGGGCCACGAGAATCTGGTGGTCATTCGTTCGGGCCAGGACTGGAGTGAAACCGAAGGAACCGAACGTGACCTGTACCTGAACCAGATGGAACCGGCGCTGCGAGCCGGCATGGAATTCTTGCGCGATGACGGTCTGCCAGTGGGCTGTTACAGCAACCGTTATATGCAGCATCTGAACGCCAACGGGCAAAGGCTGGAGAAAACCTTTTCAGTCAGCCACTGGCGCTCGCTGGCGCACCTGGAGCGCTGGTCCGAATCCCATCCGACGCACATCGAGATATTTGGCACCTTCATGAAGATCGTTCAGGAACTGGGGGGCGAGCTCAAGTGGAAGGGCTATCACGAGGTCAGCGTCCTGCGCGCCGAAGATCAGCTTTACGAGTACATCAATTGCCACGCCGAGACCGGCCTGATGCAGCACAGCTGAGACCCGGTATCGTCAAGAGGATAACGATCATGAACGACCACTCCAATAACGCGCAGGCTTCGGCTGCCGTACGCGCCGTCGCCCTGAAAAACGCCCTTGAGGAACGCGCATTGGTTCCAGAAGGGTATGTCGAGAAATTCACCGAGATCATGCAAAACGATTTCGACCCTGCCAATGGCGCACGCGTCGTCGCCAGGGCCTGGGTCGATCCGCACTACCGCGAGCTGCTACTGAGCGATGGCACCGCGGCCTGCGCGCAGTTCGGTTACACCGGCGTACAAGGTGAGTACATCGTGGCACTGGAAAATACGCCAGCCCTGCAAAACGTCATCGTCTGCACCTTGTGCTCGTGCACGGCCTGGCCGGTCCTCGGCCTGCCACCTGACTGGTACAAAAGCTTCGAATACCGCTCCCGCGTCGTGAGGGAGTCGCGAACGGTACTTCGCGAGATGGGCCTGGATTTGCCGGACGAGGTCGAAATCCGGGTCTGGGACACCAGCGCGGAAACCCGCTACATGGTGCTGCCCTTCCGCCCGTCCGGCACCGAGGACTGGACTGAAGAACAGCTTGCCGCGCTCGTCACCAAGGATGTGCTGATCGGCATCGCACGCCCCGGCGCCCCCACCCAGCAGCCGCGAGTGAAGCAATGATGGATGGCATCCATGATTTGGGCGGCGTTCAGGGATTTGGGCGCGTGCAGCACAGCGCCAACTCGCTGAGTTACAAACCGGTGTTCCATGAAGACTGGGAACACCTTGGCTACAGTCTCCTGTTCCTCGGTGCCGGGGAGCTGGGACTGTTCAATGTGGATGAGCTGCGCCACGCGATCGAGCGAATGGAGCCGAGGCAATACCTCGCGTCCAGCTACTACGATCGAATTATCGTGGGTGTCGCCTCGCTGTTTGTCGAAAAAGGCGCCATCACCCAGCAGCGCCTTGAAGAACTCGCCGCCGGTGCGTACCCGCTGGCGCTGCCGCTCGGCCCCGGACGCGCCGCCCACCCGCCAGCCATCCCGTTCCGGAACGGCGATCGGGTACGCGTTCGCGACGAGTATGTCGACGGTCATGTGCGCATGCCCGGCTATGTACGGGGCAAGTATGGGGTTGTCGTGCACCGCACGACTCATGCATGGCCGTTTCCCGACACGGTCGGTCACGGCCAGCCAAGCGCAAGCGAGCCGACCTACCACGTGCTCTTCACCACCCAGGAACTGTGGGGCGATGCCGCAGACGCGGGCACCGTGGTGGTGGACTTGTTCGGCAGCTACCTGCTCAAGGCCTGAAAACTCCCTTTTTACAGCGAGGACGCAACATGTCTGTTATTCGACCCAACACCGACGAACTCGGCGCGATTGCCAACCGCCTGGGCATTCGCCTGACGGCCAGACAACTCGACGATTATCACTCCGTACTGCAAGCCAATTTCGACGCCTATGACGTGCTTGACCAACAGGCCGACTTCCTTCCGGAGGTCACTTACCCACGGTCGGCCGGTCACGTCCCGAGCACCGAGCAGAACCGTCTCGGTGCGTGGCAGTGCCAGGCGCATATCCAGGGCAACAGCGCGGGTCCGTTATCTGGAAAAACGCTGGTGATCAAAGACAACATTGCCGTCGCCGGCCTGCCCATGCTCAACGGATCATTTACCCTCGATGGCTATCGGCCCGAGGTCGATGCGACGGTCGTGACACGCCTGCTGGATGCCGGTGCCAGCGTCGCGGGCAAGGCTGTCTGTGAAGCCCTGTGCTTTTCCGGGGGATCGCACACGTCGGCCAGCGGTCCGGTGCACAACCCGCTGCGTCCGGGCTACTCCGCTGGCGGTTCGTCCTCGGGCTGTGCAGCGTTGGTCGCCGCCGGTGAAGTCGACTTGGCGGTGGGCAGCGATCAGGGCGGATCAGTGCGCATACCCGCCTCTTTCTGCGGCGTGTATGGGATGAAACCGACCCACGGCCTGGTGCCGTATACCGGCGCAATGCCGATAGAAAGTACCCTTGATCACCTGGGCCCCATTACCCGGACGGTGCAGGACAACGCCCTGATGCTCGAAGCAATGGCCGGCGTCGACGGGCTCGATCCGCGTCAATTGGCCGGGACCAGGACTGCGCGCTACACCGAGGGTCTGGCGCGTGGCATTACAGGGCTGAAGATAGCGGTGCTCAAGGAAGGCTTTGGCCATGCCAACTCTGAGACCGATGTCGACCAGGCGGTACGTCAGGCCTGCGAAGTGTTCCGCGCTCAGGGCGCGACGGTCGAAGAAGTGTCCTTGCCCATGCACCTGTTGGGTCCAGCCATCTGGCTGGCAATCGCCGCCGAAGGCGCCACCCAGCAGATGATGCTGGGCAACAGCCACGGCTTCAACTGGCGGGGGCTCTACCTGACCGACATGATGGAGCACCATGCGAGCTGGCGACATCGAGCGGATGATCTACCCGATACGGTCAAGACCACCATGATCCTGGGCGAGTATTTCAGCCGCCACTACCATGGGCGCTTTTACGGCAAGGCGCAGAATCTCGGGCGCAAGCTGCGCCTGGCCTACGACGAGATACTGACCCGCCACGATCTGCTGCTTATGCCCACACTCCCCCTCAAAGCCACGCCACTACCGCCAGCCGATGCGCCACTGGCGGACTACCTGGGGCGCAGTTTCGAGATGCTCGCCAACACCTGCGGCTTCGATGTCACCGGACACCCGGCCCTTTCACTCCCCTGTGCCACACGCGATGGCCTGCCGATCGGTTTGCAGCTGGTGGGCAAACATTTCGCCGAAGCCGACCTATACCGCGCGGCCTATGCCTTCGAGCAGAACGCTGACTGGAAGGTCTGTTAAATCGACGACACCCCCGACGTGAGTCGCATCACGTCGGGGTCCCGCCCTAATCGTTGTTGAAAGCAAAAGTATCGATCACTGGTAGTGACTCGCGAGATCGGCCACCTGTCCCACCAACAACAGCCATCGATCACTGCCTGAACACCGCAGGCGAGCTCCCGAGTGGGCATTGATCGCAAGCGCCAAGAACAAAAAACCAACCTGGCCTGAACAGCATGCATCCGCAAAGACAAACCCTGCACAACGAACTGCACGCACGCCCGTCACTGTATTTCGATGAGCCGGCCCATGTGTTTCATCTGGCCTTTCTCGGCGGCGAGCAAGCGTGCAACACGCTCCTTCAGGACTGCTGCCCTGCCACCTTCGACCTGACCGCCGCCCAAGGTATTACCGAGCTCAATGGCCACGCACTGAAGTGGGAACGCCACGCCGAGTTCTTCACCCTCACCCTCGTCGTCACTTCATCGAGCAATGACCTGTCCTGGACATCACTGCCAGAGGTGCTGGCGCAAAAGGTCGAAGCGTATTTGCCGCAGCTGATCAACTCGGCGCAGATCGTCGTGCGTGGCGAAGCCGGCCTGGACATCGCCGGCTACGGTTTCAAGGACCCGTGCGGTTCCTGCGTGGGCGGTGGCGATGCGGTGGTCTGGAGCGACTTTCGTCTCTGCGAGGACGGCAGCAACCACTTGTTGTTCATCAACCGGCGCCTCAATGCCTATCGCCAGGGGCGGATGATCCGCCGTCTGCTGGAGATCGAGACGTACCGCATGATGGCCTCGCTGTCGTTGACCACGGCCAAGACCTTGAGCGCGCAACTCGATGGCTTTGACAAAACCCTGGTCACCCTCTCCGAGCGTAACGCCCATGCCAACGGCGGCAACGCAAAAGCCCTGCTGGCGGACATCTCCAACCTGTCAGCCCAAGTGGTCAGCAGCACCGCGAAAACCCGCCACCGCTTCAGTGCCACTCAGGCCTATGCCCAATTGGTGTACGAGCGCCTCGGCGAACTGCGCGAAAGCCACGTAGGCGATTGCCAGCGCCTTGGGGTGTTCATCGAACGCCGCTTCAAACCGACCGTCAGGTACTGCACCGCCACCGAACAGCGCCTGGAGCACCTGGCCGAAAGCGTGGCCAACCTGGGCGATCTGTTACAAGCCCGGGTTCAGGTTGAAATGGAAGAACAGAACTCGGAAATCCTCAAAAGCCTGAACGCCCGCGCCGATGCCCAGATCAAGATCCAGCGCGCCGTCGAAGGCCTGTCGATTATCGCCATCACTTACTACCTGCTGAGCCTGCTGAAGCTCGGCTATTCAGGGCTGCACTTGCTCGGCGTCGACATCGCCCCACGGGAGGCCATGCTGGCCATGACGCCGCTGGCGATCGCGATCCTTGCGCTTATTGTGATACGGATCAGGAAAGTCAAAGGGCATTGATGTCACGAAGCGCAGGACTTCATGAGGCTAAAAATCAAGCCCCGAAAACAACTCGGGGCTTGATGTGAATCACACGGCATCAGGATTTACGTCCGCCATCAGGGCCTTGGTCACCTCCTTTGCGCCCTGCATCAGACATTTTATCCTTGTCGGCAAAGTTACCGTCGCGTCCACTTCCCTGGCCGCCGCTGGTCGACTGATCCGCATCGGTGGATTGCCGGCCGCCCGAAGCCTGGCCGCCTTTCTGGCCTGACTGCGAGGTTTTGTCGCTGTCGTCGGTAAAGCTGCCTCCGCGTCCTGCGCCCTGACCGCCGCCGGACATACGGTCAGCGTCTTTGGACTGCTGTCCGCCTGAAGCCATGCCACCTTTTTGGCCCGCTTCAGAAGCCCGTTGTGGGTCGTTGGCAAAATTGCCGCCTGATGCCTCCCCGCCTTTCTTGCCAGCTTGCGAGGCCTTGTCCCGGTCTTTGTCAAAGTTTCCAGGGTTGTTGTTTCCGGTGTTAGCCATTTTTGTTCACCTCTTTCTCAGGGACGAGCGCGTTGCTCGCCTACAATTACGAGGTCATGAAAAATCGAAAGTTTGAAAGAAAATGCCGCTCTCAGGACGGGCGGAATGAGCCAGATAGTTCCCGGAAAATCTGCCCCGAGCGACTGACGGCCGGGGCACCGCCGATCACCCTGCAATTGGATTATTTTTCAAAAGAGTTCAGATTTTCACTAGGCTATAAAAGCGTTTGAATCCTGCGTGCATTGTGCAATGGGAGGTCAGTCAATGACCGAACACATCGTCCATTTTCACTGCCAGATCGATCAGGGCACGACCGAGCGTTTCAGGGATTGTTGTCTTGAAGCCATCGATCAGGGCGCTACGTCGCTGCTGTTGAATCTGTCGACGTGTGGTGGCAGCACCAATTTCGGTTTTACGCTCTACACCTTCCTGAAGTCATTGCCGGTGCCGCTGTGCGCTATTAATGCGGGCAACATCGAATCGATGGGCATTATCATGTTTTTGGCCGCAAACCGGCGCATCACTTCGCCTCACGCGCGCTTTTTGATTCACCCGATGAACTGGTATTTCAGTCAGAAATCGGTCGATCATCAACGCTTGCGCGAGTACCTGTCGAGCCTCGACAACGACCTCGCGCGCTATGTGCAGATTTTCACCCTCGAAACCGCTGAGGCAGAGACCAAACTGGATATTTTCCATTGCCTTTCAGCGGAAGAAAAAGTCATCGCCGCCCACGAATCCCTGGCCTATGGCATCGCTCATGAGATGCAGCAGATGGTCTTCGCCGATGACGTCAAACACTGGAAAGTCAGCGGTGGATGAGCATCCCACAATCCTGTAGCAGCTGGCGAAGCCTGCGTCCGGCTGCGCAGCAGTCGTAAAATCAGCCGATGCGGTGTATCAGGAATACCGTGCGTGCAGGGTTTACGACTGCTGCGCAGCCGGACGCAGGCTTCGCCAGCTGCTACACGGTTGGGGTTGCGGCTGAGTGACAGGGCTCTTGTGCCGTTTCCATCAGCAATTGGTCCACGACTTGCGACAGAGCCGCAGGCACCTCCGCTCCGCCGCGCAAGGCTCGTGCGTAGGCGTGCCTCTGCCGCTCTGCACTGGTGCCGTCCCGGAGCATTCGGCGAGCGTGGGAAAAGACGTTTTCCACGCGCAGTTTCTGCGCTGTTTCGCCCAGCATCTGCTGCGCCAGGAACAGCCATTGCTCGGCAGAGAATGGCCGGTCGTAACCTTCAACGATGAATGAGCCATGGATGCCAAATCGTTTGGCCCGCCAGCGATTTTCCTTGAGTAGCCATTGGGACGCTTGCGAATAGGCCGAGCCTGGCCGAGGTTGATCCATGGCGTAGGCGACCAGCAATCGAAACAACGAGGCAATGCACAGGGCGTCGTCCACGCGTGGGCAAGCGTCCGTCATGCGTAATTCCAGGGTCGGATACCGGGCGGCAGGCCGAACGCCCCACCAGCATTCGCTGGCCTGCTTGATCGTACCGGTACGGATCAACAAGGCGACGTAAGCGGCATAGGCCGCTTCGTCCTCGAAGAACTCCGGTATGCCCATCCTCGGCCACTCGTCACACACCGTTTGCCGGTAGCTCATAAAGCCGCTGTCGGCGCCGTCCCAAAAGGGTGAAGAGCTGCTGAGTGCCAGCAGCAACGGCATCCACGGCAAGACTTCGTTCATCACCTGAATGCGATCCAGGTGCCCGGCGATTTCAACATGCACGTGCAAACCGGATAACAGGCTACGCCGAGCCACGCACTGGTAGTCTTCAAACAATTGAAGAAAATGATCCTGCTCAGTGGCCTGTTGCGTACGCCAGTCGGCCAACGGGTGGCTCCCGGCGCAGAGCAGTCCCAGGCCGAAAGATTCCAGTGCGCAGCGCAGTCTTTTGCGAGCACTGACAAGGTACTCCTCGGCCTGCGCAAGGCCGGTGAAGATGGGGGACGCCACTTCGATTTGCCCCTGGAACATCTCATAAGCGAAACACTCGCCCATCACCTGTTTGCACGCTTCAATCGAAGCGCCAAGAGGCTGCTCGGACATGCGTCGAGTGCCCAGATCAGTGACGAAGTATTCCTCTTCAATGCCGAATCTCAATGGCCTGTTCATCGAATTCATAGCAATGCAATCCCTGAGCTATTTCTGCTGGGTCAACAGGATTCGATGCAGGTTCACTAGCGCCGACAAGAGGTGCAAATCCGAACGAAAAAGACACCTGATTCAAACGCTTCAGAGGGTCGGCTAAACACTTTGAATTTTTTTTGACGCGCTCACTCCTTTGTCTATGAGCAAAAGGAGGGGGCCTCATGAACCGCACTGATCTCTTCGTTATCGAGTACAAGCTCCATGGCGAGCCGAAGTCTTTCATCATCCGGGCCAAGGCGATGAGCAATGCCGATGCCTGGCACTGGGCGAGTTGTGATGCCGGACTGGCGCCTATTCCAAAACCGGGGAAGCCGCCGCTCAAAGTCGTCTCCAAACCTCAAGCGGAGAGGTACGGGGTCACGCAGGTGAAATGGCGCGAGTCTGCCATGCTGGACTGGACGGAGATTCAGTCCTCATGAACGGTCGATACGAAAACCGCGTTCAACCCAACGCGGTATCGAGAAACATCATGACCCCGAAGCCCAGCATCAGGCCCAACGTCGCGGGCGTTTCGTGGCCATTACGATGGGTCTCGGGAATGACTTCATGGGAGACGACAAAAATCATCGCGCCGGCAGCGAGGCCTAACGCTACGGGGTAACCCAGGGCGAAACTGGTGGATAGTCCGAGGCCGACAACGGCGCCTAACGGCTCCATCAGTCCTGATCCGACGGCAATCACCGCCGCTCGTAGTGTCGAGACACCGGTCACGCGCAGCGCCAGCGCGATGGCCAGTCCTTCGGGAATGTCCTGGATGGCGATGGCCGTGGTCAGCGGCAAACCCACCTGCATATCGCCAGTGGCAAAGCTGACGCCGATGGCCATGCCCTCGGGCAAGTTATGCAGCGTGATCGCCAGAACGAACAGCCAGACTCGATTAATGCGCTGGACATCCGGGCCTTTGCGTCCACTCTTCTGGTGCTCATGGGGGATAAAGCGATCCAGCCCGATCATCAGTGCCACGCCCAACACCAACCCCAGGACCACGACGCACGCTGCCAGCAGCTTGTTGCCGCAAATCGACTGCGCCGCCGCAATGCCGGGGAGGATCAGGGAGAACGAGCTGGCGGCGAGCATCATGCCGGCGGCGAAGCCCAGCATGATGTCCTGGGTCCGGGCGGCGATGTCGCGCAACACCACCGCCACCATCGCACCGAGCGCAGTCGCGCCAAACCCCGAGAGACCACCGAGGAACGCATACTGCAGGTTGACCCGGTTAGCCCCGGTGAAGGCGCTGTAGCCGCTGATCAGCAAAAGAACGCAGACACCCACAAGGGTTGACCAGAAAAACAGGCTCAGCCAACGGCCGCTCTTCCCAATGTCAAACCAGGCGTGCCAGGGCGTTTTGACCGGTGAAGAATGCTCCGACATGAGAACACCTATTTTCCATTGGAGCGCTTATGGGTGGCTCTCGGGTTCACCGTGTGAATTTGTCTCGACAGCCGTGAAGCGTCTCGCTCGAAGGCCATCGCGGTGGCACTGAACAGACGCGAAAAACCCTCCACCGACTCCGCAGAAGAAATGCTTGTTTTAGAGATCATCGGGCTCACCTCAACACGTGGGAAAAACAAAGGAGCCGCACGCCTGAGCAGCGTGCGGTGATCCCGTCAGGCATTGGCTTTTTCCTGCATACCGGCCCCCAGATCGGCGCCGGTGATGGGATCGCTGTCCGGGTCAGACATCGTCCGTACTTTCATGTCCAGCAGCAGGCCTTCTTCCTCCTCGCTCAGCTGAACACTGGCGCTGCCGTCCCCGCCATCGACGGCGGGCATCGGCTCTTCCACGTACTCCCAATCCTCACCCTCGTTCCATGGCCCGCGGGTGCTGCCTTCGCCCTGGGACAAGTTGAAGTAGACGTTGGTGAACTCAGGCATGCCGGGCAACTTGCCTTGAGGGAAGTTCGGCTGGATCGAGTGCAAGGCTTTTTCAAACGACAGTTGGTGAGCGATTTCCCGGGTCATGAGAAATCCCAGCGCCTCTTTCACGCCTGGATCGTCGGTGATGTTCATCAGCCGTTCATAAACAATCTTGGCGCGTGCCTCGGCGGCAATGTTGGACCGCATATCGGCCGTTGGCTCGCCAATGGTGTCGACATAGGCGGCTGACCACGGCACGCCAGCGGAGTTGGTCAGTGGCGCACCCGCCCCGTATAGCAGGCTGGTGATGTGCGAGTCGTTACCGGCGCCATTGATCGCGCGATACAGTTCGCCTTCTTCTTCCACACCTTCGGCCATGCGGCCCTTGGCGCCCTTGTTGAGCATCACAATGATCGAACCGACGATCTCAAGATGACTGAGCTCCTCAGTTGCAATGTCCATCAGCAGATCTTTTCTTCCCGGATCATCTTCAGCCAATGCTTGAGTGAAGTACCTGGACGCGGCTGCCAGCTCACCCTGCGCCCCGCCGAATTGCTCAAGTAAAAGGTTCGCCAACCCCGGGTTGGGTTGGGCGACACGCACGGTGTATTGAAGTCGTTTGTTATGCAAGAACATGACGAATCTCCTCAGGCCTAAAAGACGGTGTCACTCATTCGACGGTTGGCCGAATGCGCCGCCCACAGACATCTGAAGCGGATGCGTCCGGGAAAATTTTATAAAGATCGGTCGCTCGCGACGGGCGGCATTGAGCGGCGTCAATGGTGCGGATTTACCACCAGTCGTCGGTCGTCGACCAATCGATTCAAACTTTTTTTTGCCTGTGATCTCAACCACTGTCACTGCGATGAACGTAATAACGACGGATAAAAAAACGGGAGGTCAATGGCGACCTCCCGTCTTTCATTCAGCCTTTTACGACGTGCCTAAGCCATGTGATAAATCGGCTGGCGAATCAGAGGCTGATCGACGCTCACCTTCCGGCCTGACGTCCATGTCCGAATGATCCGTGGTCTTTGTCACCGTATCGCGCACCGCCTCAAAGCCCTCCCGTGCCTGTTGCTTGACCTTGTCGGCCAGGCCCGCACTGGTCTTGCCAAGGTACCGTTGCTCGGTCGCCGTCGACGGCAATGCCGCCCCCAGCATGGCGCCCAGGGCGATGCCCGCAGCGGCAACCATCAAGGGTTGTTCCTTGAGCAAATGGCTGAATTGATTAGTCATCACCTGAGTGCTGCGCACTAACCGGTCACTGGCGTCATGCACGGCGTGGCTGATGTTATCGGTGGCGGCACCCAGGTTATCCGTCAGGTTGGCAGCCTTGCCTTTGACGGCCTGGTAACCCTCCTTGAGCGAGTCAGTGGTGTGATGCAAATGCTCACGCGCACTGTCGATGCCATCCGACAGGCCCTCGGCCCATTCGCCAACCCTGTCCTGATCGGGGCCAGTTGGATAGACCGGGCGTGGGGTCGGTGGACGGTTCTGACTCATCATCAACCACAGCAACCCGACCGATGTCAGCACGGCAGGAACAGGGTTGTTGCGCACGCTGGTGCCCAGGTTACTCAGGAACATCGTGCCATTGCTCTGCATCATGCCCAGCGCCTGATCGAACATCTGACCCGGGGTGAATTTGCTTTCCAGCGCATCGACGATATTGCCAATGCTGGCCCGCTGCGCATCGATTTCACGCTCGATGGTTTCAGGACTTTTTTGCGATTCAAGTTCAAATTCACGATTCATGAGACTTTCCTCCGCAGTGCTTCCTGGTCTTTATTCAAAGCGTCCAGTGTGCGATCCGGCTTGAAGTTGGACGGCTCGAATTGTTTTTTCCCTGATTGCAACATGGCGAACCCGATGATCATCACCACGACCCCCACAATCAGCGCCGCCAACCAGGGCGCCATCACCAGGCTCAGTCCGTAGACGGCCGACATCAACAAGATGATGAAGCCTGCCAGCAGCACAATCGCACCGCCCGCGACCGCGGCAAGGCCGGCCTTGAGCGTCGTCAGGCTGGCTTGAAGCTCGGCTTTGGCCAAGGCCAGTTCCTTGGTGAACAGCGCGGGCACTTCACGCGATAGCTGGCGTAACAAGCCGACAACTGACGCGTCATGTTCAGTGGCGGACACCGGTCTTGTGCCGGGGAAATCTGAATCTTCTCTGTTCATCACAGTTCTCCTTTGAAGGCTGTCGAGCCGGGTGTGGAGGTCGTTGCGAAGTCCGAAGGATGGTCGTGTTCATTGGCCGATGCCGGCGTGATGCCCGTGGCCAGACCGGCACCTGGATCGGTGCGCGGTACAACGGACGTTTCATAAGGACGTTGGGCGCCAAAACCGCCTGACGGCGGCATTGAGTTGCCTGCTGCCGGGTCGCCGGCATCAGGGAATGTCGCCGCCGGGGCGCTGCCGGCTTTCAGGAATCGCGACAGGCCAAAACCCAGCGCCACACTGCCGGCAATGAAAAGTGCGGGGTTGTTTCGCGCCAGGTTCGCCGCGTCGTGAAGCAGCTGCTCGGCACTCTTTCCACGCAGGTTGCCCGCGAGGCCGCTCATGGACTCCGCCATGTCTGACAGGTAGTCGGACATACCGAGCGTGTCTTTGCTTTCAATCTCGGAAACGAAGGATTTCGCCCCCTGTGCCAGCGCCTCGATCTGGTCTGCTGCCGTGTCGCGGTACTGCCCAAACTGGGCGTCGGCCTGCTGTCTCGCGCTGCCAAGCGTCTCTGTTACGTTCTCCTTCAACTGTTGAAAATCCTGCTCCGGTCTTCCGGAGCCGTTCTGGTCAGTCTGACCGTCCGTTCTGGTGTCTGAAGTATTCATGACTGCCCTCGCCCTCTGGATAAAAAAGCGTTATCGGGTTCGCCACGAAATGCCCGTAGCCCCCCTCATTCCAGATGACGGAGAAGGATTATGGGAGTTCCAATGAAATGATGAGCGATGCGCTGGCAAGACCAGGTCGGCAACAGTGAACGGGCAACCGAATGTTAGCTTTTCGATTTAACTCGCCATCAAAATAACTTCTTACTTGATAATGACAATATAAAGGCGCCATTTAAGTGACTGGCACAACGGTGACAATTCCGGCAAACTGGCGCCATTAAAGCAATACAGCGAGACCTCACTAAACAGTGAATAATTCCGACATCCCGACAAACGGACAGAAAAACAAAAATAACAACAAAATCACGATCATAGCCACTTTAATAACGTTTCTAACAACCCTTCAGAAAAAGTCGAAAAACTAGAAAAGACCCACGCCAAATACAAAAGTTTCAAACTTAATCAGCTAAATAAAAAACGCACATGGCGCTTTGAAATAGGCGCATTCGATGCTAATAATCCCGGCCGGATGCGGGTTCCAGATGATGCACCACCCAACACAAGTGACTGTCCGCTCTCTCTGATTACCCGGTTTCTACTAACTCCAACTAACGCTAGCGAGTTCAAGTTTCAATAAAACTTGAGCCCGCTGTTGTGCTGCGCACTGAATGCGCAAGGAAGACATCATCGTTCACCCTCATTCAAGGATGAAGATCCTTTCGATCTTCGGTACCCGCCCGGAAGCCATCAAGATGGCACCGTTGGTCAAGGCCCTCGCGGCGGAACCCGGCATTCATTCGCTGATCTGCGTCACCGGACAACACCAAAGCATGCTTAAACAGGTGCTGGATCTGTTCGACCTCAAGGCCGATTTCACCCTCGACGTCATGACGCCCCACCAGACGCTCAACTCGCTGACGGCGGCGCTTTACGCGGCGATTGATCCGGTGCTGGAACAGACCCGGCCGGACCGGGTGCTGGTGCATGGCGACACGACCTCGGCGATGGTCGCCGCGATGGCGGCGTTTCACCGACGGATCCCGGTCGGTCATGTCGAAGCCGGGTTGCGAACCGGTGATATCTACAGCCCGTGGCCGGAAGAAATGAACCGGCGCTGCATTGATCTGGGCGCGGACATGCTCTTTGCGCCGACTCACGAATCGCGCAACAACCTGCTCGACGAACGCCTTCAAGGTCGGTCCTTCGTGACCGGCAATACGGTGATCGACGCGTTGCAGATAACGGCGCGGCGCATTGAGCAGGACGCCGGGTTGCGTGCAAGCCTGGACCAGCAATTCCTCTTCCTGCAACCCGGCCGCAAGGTGCTGCTGGTGACCGGGCACCGTCGGGAAAACTTCGGCGAAGGCTTCCTTGATATCTGCAAGGCGCTGAGCCATTTGGCCCGACGGGCTGATATCCAGATCGTCTACCCGGTGCACTTGAACCCGAATGTCATGGGCCCGGTCACCGAGCACCTGGGCGACCTGCCCAACGTGCACCTGATCAAGCCACTGGACTACCTGGCGTTCGTGCGCCTGATGCAACGTGCGCATGTGATCCTCACCGACTCCGGTGGCGTGCAGGAAGAAGCACCGTCCCTGGGCAAACCCGTGCTCGTCATGCGTGACGTGACCGAGCGCCCCGAAGCGGTTGCTGCGGGCACCGTGCGTTTGGTCGGCACGTCGCCGGACTCGATCATCGCAGGCGTCAACGCGCTGTTCGATGATGAACTGCTGTGGCGTCGTAGCTCCCAGGCCGCCAACCCGTACGGCGACGGCAAGGCCAGTGCACGCATCGTCGACGCCCTGATGGGGCGTGCGGTCGATGATTTTGTCGTGACACAGGTGCCCTTACCCAGGTTCCTGCACCAACCGTCAGGGGCGCGTGTGCCCGAAAAAAACCACCCGGCTTTCACCTGAACCGCTCCTCCCCTTATCAGCTCGAGATCTGCCTGAATGAAGTCTTCCGTTGCCATCCATATGGGTGCGCTCAGCGCCCTTGCCTGTGGCGTGAGCCTGCTCGCGCTCATGCCGACCTTTGCCCTGGCCGCGGACAGCCCGCTCACCCAGGCGATTAACCGGCTCAACGCCGACACGCGCCAGGAGCGTGAAATCCGCTTGAGCGATCTGGGGATCGACGCCCCGATCATCCTCGGTTCCACCGATGCCCGGCGCGAACTGTACCTGCCCGTGCCGGCCGGTGTGCCGCTGACGGATGCCACCCTTAATTTCGACGCCAGCTACCTGAATGGCGAAGGTGGCCGCAACACGCTGCTGTTGTCGCTGGACGGTTACCCGGTGCGTGCTGAAGGGCTCAGCGAAGCCCAGGGCGACGCCAGCGTCACGCTCGGCGTGGATAAGAAAGCGCGAGAAAACGGCTCGTTGCGCCTCGGCGTTGCCTGGTCGTCCATCGTGTCCCGTGTACTGTGCGAAGACGAACGCGCCATCGGCAATGTGTTGCGCATCGAACCAGACACCCGCCTCACTTACAGCTACGACGCCAACCAGTTGCAGGACGTCGGTGCCGCCTGGACGGTATTACCCGGCAAGCCGGGCATCATGGTCGCGCCGGGCACCTTGTCCGCCGAAAGCTACGACGCCGCCTGGCGCCTGGGTGTGGCGCTGGAGCGGATTGGCAAACACAGCCGCATCCTGCCCTTCCCCGCCGTACAGGACAGCGTTGACCTGAGCAGTCTGCGCATTCCGGCTGAACTGCAAACGATTCCAGCCTTCGCCAGCCTCAACGTCAAAGGCCCGCACGTGCTGGCGAACCCGGCCGAGATCGGCGCGCTGTTGATGTTGGGACAGACGCCGAACGTTCAGGCGGACCTGGCCATCAACGATCCGCAACTGCTCAATGCCGTCAATCAATCCCTGGACGCGTTGCAGAACCAGATTCAAGGCCTGGACGCCACGGCAGCCAACGCTTTCACGCAATGGCGTGAGCGGCATATCAACGCAGGCCTGGCCGCCACCGGCACTGACAATGTGCGCCTGGCATTGCTGGGCACACGCCCGGTGCTGATGATCGCGCCACAGGCGACCGGCAAGGCGCTGGCCTTGTTCAGTTCGGCCTGGAACGCCCTGGCACGCAGCCGCCAATTGACGGTCAGCGAAGCACAGATGCCCTTGAGCGCCGACGGCCGTGTGGCCTTGTCGCGTTTGGGCGGCAACCCCGGCACCCTCGACGTGCTGGCCAAGTCCGACTGGAGCACCTCGTTCCCGCTGGGCAGCGTCGCCTATGACGGACGCTTGCCGGTGAAGGCCGTGATCGATGTGTCTGCCGCCCCCGGCGCTTCGGATACCGCGCCGGTGGCCTCGCTGTTTCTCAACGATTACCTGATCGGCGCGCAACAGTTGGTGGCCGACGGTGAGAAGCAACGCATCGAAGCGCGAATCCCGCGTTACGCGCTGGGTTCGAAAAACGTGCTGCGTGTCTCTTTCCAGCGTCAGCCCGTCAGCGATCGTTGCCTGGAAACACCACAGGCCTTCCCGGTCTCGGTGCTCCCGACCAGCCACATCGTGCTGGAAAAAACCGCGCTGGATGATGACTTCTCCGGCATGGCCGCGCGCTTTGCCATGAACACGCAAATCCTCGTGCCACAGGCCTACCTCGAGCATCCGGCGAGCAGCTTGCCGCAAGTGATTTCGGTCGCCGACGGCGCCGGCGTTTCACCGTTGCGTGCGCACTTGAGCGTCAGCGCCGACCCCAAGGTTTCGGTCACGCCGGACAAAGCCTTCCTGGCGTTCGAGCTGCCGATCAAGAACAGCAAGGAATCGGTACAGGTCGATGAACAGGGTCGCCTGCGCATCAATCACAAGGATCAAGTGCTGCTGGACGTGCATCCCCTCAACCATCTGGCCTCGCTGCAAGTGGTGGATGCCGGTGGCCAGCACGGCCTGGTCTATCGCGCCCTGGGCAACGATGCGCCGCGCTTCGCCAAGCAGATTCTGCTGACCCGCGGCGACGTGGCCATCCTCGGTGACAACGGCACGCTGTCCACCTTCGATGCCAAGGATCCGAGTGGCAGCCAACTGATCGACAACGAAGAACCCAAGGGCCTGGACGCCTGGCGCACGCCGTCGCTGTTGTGGCTGATTCCGGGTGGCATCCTGTTGGTTCTCATCCTGTTGCTGGCTGGCCGTAACGCCCGTCGCAATCGCCAGTAACGGAACCCTTCGATGACGTCGCTTTATTGGCCCTATTGGCTGGCTCACTACTACAGCTTCCTGGAGATCTCGACCATTGTGGTTGCGGTGCTGATCCTGATCTCCAGCCTGGACGACCTGTTTATTGACCTGTGGTACTGGTCTCGCCGGCTGTTTCGCAAGTTCACCGCGGATCGCCGATATCGGCCGCTGACCGCCGAGCAATTGATGGCCCGGGATGAACAGCCACTGGCAATCATGGTCCCGGCCTGGCTGGAATATGACGTCATCGCGCCGATGATTGAAAACATGGTGTCGACCCTGGATTACCAGAACTATGTGGTCTTTGTCGGCACCTACATCAACGACCAGCGCACCATCGATGAAGTGGAACGCATGCGTCGGCGTTACAAGCAGCTGCATCGCGTGGAAGTCCCGCATGCCGGGCCGACCTGCAAGGCTGACTGCCTGAACTGGGTGATCCAGGCCATCTTCCTGCACGAGAAGACCCACGGCATGACCTTCGCCGGTGTCGTCTTGCACGACAGCGAGGACGTGCTGCACCCGCTGGAACTGCGCCTGTTCAACTACTTGCTGCCGCGCAAGGACATGATCCAGTTGCCTGTGGTTTCGCTGGAGCGCAACTGGTACGAATGGGTGGCCGGCACGTACATGGACGAATTCGCCGAATGGCACGGCAAGGATCTGGTGGTGCGTGAAAGCATGACCGACACGGTGCCGTCGGCCGGGGTCGGCACCTGTTTCTCCCATCGTGCCCTGCGAGTGCTGGCTGGGGAAACCCAGAACCAGCCGTTCAACACTGACAGCCTCACCGAGGACTACGACGTCGGCGCACGCCTGGCCAAGGTCGGCATGAACGCGATCTTCGTGCGTTTCCCGGTGCAGTTTCGCGTGTTGCGCAAATCATGGTTTCGCAAGCCTTACGAATCGACCTTGCAGATGCCGTTGTGCGTGCGCGAATTTTTTCCCGACACCTTCCGCACTGCGTTTCGCCAGAAAGCCCGCTGGACACTCGGCATCGGCCTGCAAGGCTGGGAGCAAATGGGTTGGAGCGGTTCGCTGGCCAACCGATACCTGCTGTTCCGTGACCGCAAAGGTATCGTGACGGCGTTCATCAGCATCCTTGCCTACGTGATTCTGCTGCAGTTGGTGGGCTTGATTATCCTGCGCCAGAGTGGCCTGTGGGACGTGAGTTTCCCGGCGCCGTTTGAAACCGGCGGCGTGATCAAATACTTGCTGTTGGCCAACGGTATCGCGCTGGCCTGGCGTATCGCGCACCGCTGCTATTTCACCACCGTGCTGTACGGCTGGCAGCATGGGTTGCTGTCCATTCCGCGGATGGTCGTGGGCAACTTCGTCAACTTCATGGCCGCCTCACGGGCCTGGCGCATGTTCCTCGTCGGCAAGGTGCTGAACCGCAAGTTGGTGTGGGACAAGACCATGCACGACTTCCCGTCCACCGACCTCGTCGCTGCCGCACCGCGCAAGCTCGGCAGCGTGTTGCTGTCCTGGCAGGCGATCAACGACGCCGACCTGCAAAGCGCTCTCGCCGAACAGAAAACCCGGCACATGCCGTTGGGGCGGATATTGCTCAGTAACGGCTGGCTGGACGACGAGACGCTGGCGGAAGCCATCGCCTTCCAGAACGACTTGCCGCGTGTGTTCGATGTGGCGGCCATGGCTGAGGATGCCACCCAGACCCTGGACGATGAATTCGCCCTGCGCTGGCGTGTGGTGCCGCTGGGCTTGAATGCCGAGGGCCGGGCGCAAGTCGCCGTGGCCAGCCCGCTGACGGCTGAAGGTCTGCAACAGATCAGCGATGAACTGGGCAGCGAACCGGTGCAGCTGATTGCCCGTGAAAGTGAAATCGTCGCGCAGTTGCGTCAACTGAACGTGCGTGAAGGCCAATCGGTGCCGGATGCGCGAGCGCCGCTGCTGGGCGACCTGTTGATCGAAATGGGCCTGCTGGATCGCGAGGTGTTCAGTCGCGCCATGTTGCAGTACCGCCCGCAGCATCACGGACGCATCGGCGACTATCTGGTCGACAGCGGCGTGCTGCCCCGCGCCACCATCGAAAAGGCCGTGGCACGTCAGCACAGCCACTACCCTGCGGAGCTTCCGGCATGAACCGTCCCTTCCTGACCCTCATGGCCACGGGACTGAGCCTGTTACCCGCCGTTGCGCATGCCCAGACGCTGCCATTGCCGTTGACTGGCCCGGCGTATGTCACGGCCAACGAGGCTTACAGCGCTTACGAACGCAAAGACTACGACCTGGCCATCGCCAAGGCCCGCGAAGCGTTGCGGCAGCGGGCCGATATCACCCGTTTGAACACGTTGATTACCCTGGCGCAGCGCGACAAGGACCTGCGTGACCATCCCAAGCGCTACCCGCAGTCACGCCAGGCTCCAGGCTTCGGCGCCGCGGCCCAGGCATTCAAGGCCTATGATCGCGATGACTTCGGCGCGGCCGCCCAGGCGGCACGCAAGGCGATCGCCCAGGCGCCGAAGCGCATGGATTATCGGCTGCTGCTGATCGAGTCCTTGCAGCGTCAACAACAGCTGCAAGCCGCAGATCAGGCCACCACCCAGGCACTGGACATGTTCCCGGACGACGATACCTTGCTGATGCGTCGCGAAGCGATTCGTCGGCAACTGGCGGCGCCGTTGGCGGTTGAGGGTTATCACGCCCTGGAGCAAGGCAATGTCACCCGGGCCGTTGACCAGTCCCGGAAAGCCGTCGCCTGGGCGCCCGAGATCAGCGCCAATCAGCAACTGCTGATCAGTGCGCTGCTGGCAGGCAAGGATTACCCCGCAGCCGAACAGGCCGCGTCTGCCGCACTGGCACAGGACGATGGGGAAATCGCGCCGTGGATTTTGCGCAGCTATGCCCTCGATCGCCAGGGCAAAATCCGGTTGGCCCAGGCTGATTTGAATCACGCACTGGCCATCGATGGCCTGCTGGAAGCGGAAACCCGCGACATTCGGTTTTTCGCCGCCGACGCCGCACTGGCCCATGGCGAGCCGCAGCAGGCGCTCGATCATTTGCAGCCGCTGGCCGACGATGACAGCGGCGAAGTGGCCCGCCGACGGACTGCCGCGCGAATGGCATTGCGGCAAAAAAACAACGGCTTCAACACCGTCGCCCTGTTACCGGCCCCCGCCTTGAACTGTCAGGAAAGCGCCTTCGGCCTGGTCTGCGATATCTGGCCGGGCAACCTGCGCGATGCCGGAACCGACACGGCCACCCAGGCCTACGCGGCCTTGGCCCGCAAGGACGCCGAGACCGCCGTTGCCCTGGCGCAGGTAGCCATTGACCGCGCACCGCAGAATCCGGCGTACCGGCGTCTGTTGGTCAGCGCCCTGAGTGAGCAGAAACGTCTGCCCGAAGCCATCGCGGCCGCCAGCGACGGCCTCGAGATCAATGGCGATGACGCGCGGCTGTTGGCCCAGCGCGGTCGTCTGCGCCAGCGATCGGGTGACGACGCCGGGGCTCGCAAGGACTTCACCCAGGCCTTGGCACTGGGCAGCCTGCCCGCTTACGAGGAAGCCAGCCTGTATGCAGCCATCGGTCAGCGCCGAACGGCGCGCGAGCGCTTGCAGCAAGCGCGGGACACGGGCGAACTGGAATCGATGAGCGACCTGCAAATGGCCTATCTGTCGGTCCAGGCCGGCGATGATGACGGCGCCCATACGTCGTTCCAAAAAGCCGATGCCGAGACCCGACTCACGCCGACGGCGACGCAGGACGCGGCGTATAACGCGATGCGGGTCAATGACGACGAGCAAGCGGTCAGCTACTTCAAGCGCGTCATCGACGCCCAGAACGCCGGCGAGCTGGACATGCCCGCGCAGCAGCTGTTCGACACCCGCCGCGCGGTGGCGGATGTTTCGCGCACCTGGGGTTTGACCAGCACCACCAGCTATCGTGGCAACAATTCCAGCAGCGGCCTGAGTTCAGCCCCCAGCGGTGGCAGCACCAGCAATGACAGTGTGCAAAACAGCACCGAACTGTCCTGGCGTCCCTTGGGTTATCGCAACGCCCGTTTTGTCGAACTCTACGGACGCGTGACTGACACGCTGTGGAGCAAGAACGGCGATTCGGATACCGGTTTCGATGCGCTGCAAGGTGCCGTCGGCGTACGGGTCAAGCCGTTCACCTCGTTGAACGTGATGGCAGCGGTCGAGCGTACGTTCCCGTTGGGATCGTCGGACATTGACGGTGACTGGCTGGTGCGCCTGGGCTATGGCGCCAGCGTCGGCACCGATTTGCGGGTCGATGCTTCCAGCTGGTGGACCTCGCAGCTGTTTGCCGAAGCCGGGCACTACATCAACGACTCGCGGGACTATTTCAACAGCGAATGGCAGGTGGGTCGCAGCTACGCCATCGGCGGCGCCGGCTCGCGCTGGGTGAGTTTCCCGCATGTGGTGGCCGCGTTCGACTACGACTCCAAAATGAACAGCGGGACCGACGCCGATGGCAACACCGACTCTTCATCCGGCAGGGCCGGTGGCGTGGGTGTCGGTAACAACGTCCGCTACTGGTTCCGCGAGGATGCCTACAACGCGCCCCGCTCCTACGTGGATTTTTCCCTGCAGTACCGCGTGAAGGTGCTGGGCGATGATCGCGCTCAAGGCGTGTTCGGCCGCCTGACCTACTCCTATTGAGGATTTGCATGAACGTTCGAGTTTTCTGGTGCCTGGGTCTTGCCCTGGTCCCGACATGGGCGGCGCACGCCGCCCCTGAAATCGCCCAACTGTACGCGCCGAAATTGCCCGAAGGCTCGGCCTGGGTGCGGGTGGTCAATCCCGGCGACACCGCCACGCAGGTTCGCATCGACCAAGGCACGAGCTTTGCCCTGTCCGCCCAAGGGACGGTGGCCAGTCCCTTTCAGGCGGTGGATTCGCGACAGCCGCTGCGCGTGACCGTCAATGGCCGCGAGATAACAGGCCTCGCTGCACCAAAAAGCATGTGGGTCACGCTGATTCTCGACAGCGATCCGGCACGCGCACCCCGCCTGGTCATCGACCCGCCACAACGCGGCAAAGACCTGCGCGCCGAGCTCAACGTGTACAACCTGGGCAGCGGTTGCGAACCGGCCGATATTAAATTGGCCAATGGCGCCGTGGTCTTCAGCCAGGTGCCGTTCAACGGACAAGCCCAACGCACGATCAACCCGGTGCAGGCGACGCTGGTTGCCAGCTGCAATGAGACCTCCAGCCTGCCGTTGAAGCTGGCACCCTTCAAGGCCGGCGATCGTTACAGCCTGTTCCTGATCGGCTCGCGCAAGGCGCCGCGCCTGATTGGCCTGGTGGACGAGACCGCACCATGAACCGTCACTGCAAACCCGAACGCTTTTTCCGTCGATGGTCGGTGCCCGCGATGATCGCCGGCCTGCTGGCGAGCCTGTCCGGCACCGGCGTCCAGGCAGCCTCGGCGGTGATCACCGGCGACGGCGGCTGGTTATTCCCGGCCTGGGAAAGCTTGAGCAAGGTCGATAATCCCGGCACTGCCCGCAACATTGCCCTGATCAAAAAAATCCAGCAGGCACTTGAACACCAACACATCGGGTTGATCGTGCTGGTGGTGCCGATGAAAGCGCCGTTTTATGCCCAGCGCCTGCCCGCCGATCAACCCTTGAGCCCGGCGGTGATGCAGCGCTATGACCACCTGCAAACCGATCTGACCCAGGCGGGCCTCGGCACACTGAACATCAAGCCGATCCTGCAACGGACCGAGCAAGGCAACCAGACCGCGTTTTACCGCGCCGACTATCACTGGACGGCGTGGAGCGCCGAAAACACTGCCGACGCCACGGCGCAGCTCATCAACACCCGCTACCGCCTGCAAGGTGATCCGGGCGGTGGCGCGGCGCTGGGCCAGTGGTTCGACCGACGCGCGTTCGGCGATCTGGCGAGCAATTTCCTCCCGGCGATCAAGCGCAAGGCGATTGGTCGCGACATCTACACCGTTCGCCATCAGGCCGAGAAAGACTTGCTGATCGATGATGCACCGGCGCCGGTCCAGGTGATCGGCAACAGCTTTGTCCAGCCTTATCTTGGCTTTACGCAGAAGCTGTCGAATGCCCTGGACCGTCCCGTCGCACTGACCTGGAATCCGGGCGACGTCGGCCCGTGGGCGACGCTGCTGCAATACCTGGAGTCTGCCGATTTTGCCCAGCACAAGCCGCAAGTGATCGTCTGGCAATTCAATGAAGGCCAATTCCACCTCGGCCCTGACGCGGCGGCCAATTGGAACGCAAAAGGCGTCACCTCGCTGAGCCAGTGGCATCAACGCATCAAAAAGGCACTGCCGTGAACGTCTTCAATTACACCGTCAGTCGCGGGGCGGTTGTTGCGCTCCTGTTGGCCGCCACGCTCGCCGCATCGACCGGCACGCTCTACGTGACGCGCACCCAGGCTGTCGAACCGGACATCGTCGGCATCGTCTGGCAGCCGGACAACCAAACCGTCGGCATCAACGGGCACTGGGAAAAACTCGGCGCCCGTGAGTTGCTGGTGCAGTGGACGGTCGTCGACGATCAGGCGTTCATTCCCGGTACCGGCCTGCCCGGCGTGCCGGTGCTGCCCGATTGGGCGCGCATCGCCAAGGCGCCCTGGGCGCAGGATGTCATCCTTGGGCTGGCGGGTTATTTCAGCGAAAACCGCTCACGGGACAACATCGAGCAACTGGCTGCGGTCTCGGAACGCATCGCCAAACTGCCTACGCCGTTACACGTCACCGGCTGGTATTTCCCCGCCGAAGTCGACCCGAGTTGGACCCGTGCCAAAGAGCTGCCTGCCCTGCTGGCCAAGTTACCGCGACCGTTGTGGATCAGCGTTTATGACGGCGCCAATATAGGCCCGGTCGCCACGGCCGAATGGCTCAAACAGTGGCTGCCGGATGACATCGGTGTGTTCTTCCAGGACGGCGTTGGTGTTTACGCCCGCACCGCGCCGGTCGCCAGAACCTACGCCGACGCCTTGCGCCAGCGTCTGGGGAAAAACCGTGTGCGGATCATCGTCGAAGCCTTTCGCCCCAACTTTGGCGGCGGATTTCGTTCCGCGACGGCGCCCGAGCTGAAGACACAATTGGCGGCCTATGGCGGCTATCCGCTCTACCTGTTCGACGGACCGCACTACGTGACGCCTGAGTTGGTGGAGCAACTGGTGCGCTAACGCTGCAACACCGAGAATGTGACGGCAACCAACAGCGCAATCCATATCGAGCGGCGTTGAGACATCGGAGATTCCGGCTCATCTACGTCGTTGCCCGACACTGTACGTCAGGCCGATCAGAAAACGCCTACCCTGAGTAGCAGCTGTCGGGCGCTGGTTGAATACCGTGTCCACCGCCCGCTGCGGCGCCCTGCTGATTTGGCTAGCGAACGAGGCTCACGGCGGTCACACGGATCAGAATGTCTTCCTGTTGAAAACGCGCTTCAAGATCGCGCTTGTAGCGTTGCCACCACAGCCGGTTAACGGCTTCAACCATGACCTCATAAACGATGACGTCGTCCTCTGATCTTTCGTTGCCTTCCAGCAGCTCAATCCCTTTCGCCGGGTTGCGGGTGAACGCCGTCACGCCTCCGAACTGTTCGGCCAACTGTTCCCGCGCATGGCGAAAAAGCTCGACGGGCTGAGGTGTGCCATCGTTCGTGTTGAGCGGCAAAAAAATCTCGATCAGGTGCATGATGGTTGCCTCCGCGCTTGGCCGTCGTACCGCACGTTACCCTCGTTCACGAGGTTCCGTGGTATGAGCTTACTGAAACCTGTCCGCTACTGGAATAACCGCGTCGGAGTCGGTTGCAGACGCCCATGACAGGCAGCCATCGCTCGGGATTTGTAGCGGCGTTGACCGCCAGGTCACGCGCAAGATATAGACCTACAGGTTGGGAGCTGATGGCTGTCGTGAAGGCAGGGGCAGGCGTTTACCCGCCCCTCCCGTTGCCTAACTTCTGACGAAAGCGAGCAAATCGGCGTTGATGGTATCGGCGTTCGTTGTCGGCATCCCGTGTGGGTAGCCCGAGTAGGTTTTCAGCGTGCTGTTTTGCAACAGCTTGGCTGACAAGGGTCCGGAGTCTTCATAAGGCACGATCTGATCATCATCACCATGCATCACGAGCACGGGGATCGTGATGCTTTTCAGATCGTCGGTAAAGTCGGTCTGAGAAAAGGCCACGATCCCGTCATAATGTGCAATTGCACAGCCCATCATGCCTTGTCGCCACCAGTTGCGAATGATGCCCTCGGACGGTTTTGCACCCGGGCGGTTGTAACCGTAGAAAGGCCCCGCTGGAACGTCATGGTAGAACTGCGCCCGGTTGGCTTTGAGCTGTGCCTGCAAGTCATCGAAAACCGACTTCGGCAAGCCGCCTGGATTGCTCGGGGTCTGAACCATCAACGGCGGTACGGCGCTGATGATAACGGCCTTCGACACTCGGTCTTCGCCGTGGCGAGCAATGTAATGGATGACTTCGCCCCCGCCGGTGGAGTGCCCCACATGCACGGCGCCCTGCACGCCAAGATGGTCGACTACGGCCGCGACGTCATCCGCATAGTGATCCATGTCGTGCCCGTCCCAGACCTGACTGGAGCGCCCGTGCCCCCGCCGGTCGTGTGCGATGACCCGGTAGCCGTTCGCCAGAAAAAACAGCATTTGCGCATCCCAGTCATCCGCGCTCAGTGGCCATCCGTGATGAAAGAAGATCACTTGGGCATCGCGTGGCCCCCAGTCTTTGTAAAAAATCTCGACACCGTCCTGCGTAGTGACATACCCCATGTTCGCATCTCCTGAATGAAATGGCGGTCATGATCAGCGTCGTGTGCTGATCGTGCCCCGTATTGAACAAAGTGCAGCCCATCCGATAGGTGGTTCAGAGGGACTGGTTGCGCCTACCCCTGAACTCCATGGCGCTTGAGCAACGCATTACCTGTGCGCTGCTTGGCCGCCAGATCACGCGAATCAACGTTAAGGTCAGTGGTTTTCAGGGGTGGAGTATGAGAATAGGCCAACTGGCGAAAATCGGCGGACTGGCGCCTTCACCCTGTCGATTTTACGAAGCGAGCGGCCGGATCAAATCTGTCGAGCCCGAAGCGGTGCAGCGCGACGACGGTTTAAACGTCTTCGTTGGGTCGAGCGCTGCTCTTGGCGACTGGCTGAACCTGCGCAGTTAGAACCCGTTGCCGCCCACAGGTGATGCCCGCCGCTCGACAGAAGTCGCCATTCAATCCCAAGCAATCTTGTCATTTGCCAAGGCTTAGGGCAGGGTCGATACCACGGACATCTCTGCCAAAGGAGTCACCCCATGTCAAAGCTCTATCCCAGTATCGATCCTGAGGGGCTGGTCGAGTACTCAGTGGTCTACACCGACCGCTCGCTCAACCACATGTCGCAGTCATTTCAAGCCGTGATGAAGAACATTTCCCGGACCCTGAAACAGGTCTACAACGCCCAGGCCGTTGCGGTAGTCCCGGGCAGCGGCACATTCGGCATGGAAGCGGTGGCGCGACAGTTTGCCACCGGCCAGCAATGCCTGGTGATACGCAACGGCTGGTTCAGTTATCGCTGGAGCCAGATCCTTGAGATGGGCAACATCCCGGCGGCCACCACGGTGCTGAAAGCCCGGCCGGTCGACACAGGTCGCCAGGCGGCCTACGCCCCACCGCCTCTGGACGAAGTGCTGGCAGCCATTCAGGCGCAGAAACCGCAGATTGTCTTCGCCCCCCATGTTGAAACCTCATCAGGGATTATCCTGCCCGACGAGTACCTGCGGGCCATCGGCGACGCCGTGCATGCGGTGGGTGGCCTGTTCGTGCTGGACTGCATCGCCTCAGGCACGCTGTGGGTTGATATGCACAAATGCGCAGTTGACCTGCTGATCAGCGCACCGCAGAAAGGCTGGAGCGCCTCCCCTTGCTGCGCCCTGGTGATGCTCAGTTCTTTGGCCCTCGAACGCATCGAACAGACGCAAAGCAGCAGCTTCGCCTGCGACCTGAAAAAGTGGCTTCAGATCATGCAGGCCTACGAACAGGGCGGACATGCCTACCATGCGACCATGCCCAGCGATTCCCTCGCACGATTCAACGAAGTGATGAAAGAGACGCAAGCCTACGGTTTCGACAAGGTCCGCGACGAACAACAGGCTCTGGGCGATCGGGTTCGCACAATGTTGACCGGCAAAGGCATCAAAAGCGTGGCCGCAGCCGGCTTTCAGGCCCCTGGCGTCGTGGTGAGCTACACCGATGATCCCGACATCAAGAGCGGCAAGAAATTTGCCAACCACGGCCTGCAGATCGCCGCCGGAGTGCCGTTGCAATGCGACGAGCCGGCCGACTTCCAGACCTTCCGCATCGGTCTGTTCGGGCTCGAAAAGCTGCAGAATATCGAGCGCACGGTCAGCACCCTCGAGCAGGCACTGGACGAGGTGATGGTTAACTAAGTCCTCATCTTGCCCGCAGCACATACCGGACTTGTGAGTTCCAGGACGGCATCCTGCCCTGGGCAATGCCGGCCCAAGGCGCTGATCTTCGACGAGTTTGGCGCTGGTCGTCCGGACGTCCTGTTAGAACCACAAGGGAAAGCCCGCGCACGCGTCTTACTGGCACGTGCGCCCTTCTGCGCTATCAAAAAAGGCTTCCATCGAAGCCTTTCACGGGGTGGCCCCGTAAGAACAACGGCAAAGCCATTCGCAGTGTCTGACGGCAATTTGTAGTTCTTTGCCGCAACCTTGACCTCTTCTCCCAATCGATCATCGCCATCGACGGCAGCAAATTCAAAGCAGTCAACAACCGGGACCGTAACTTCACCCTGGGCAAAGTGAAGGCACGCATGCAACAGATCGAACAAAGCATTGATCGATCTCTGGCATCAGCGCCTACATCTCTGATTCATCACTGCTCTCCCGTAACCCGTGTTTTGCTCTTCGTCAAAGTCAGGCTCAACAGGACCGAAATCAATATGATGCCGCCGACTGTGGTCAGCGACCATTGGATCGGCATGTGCCACCACGGCGCTACCAGCATCTTGCCGCCGATGAACACCAGGACGATGGCCAGGCCATATTTGAGCAAGTGGAAGCGGTCCGCCATGTCGGCAAGCAGAAAATACAGTGCGCGCAGGCCCATGATGGCGAAGATATTGGAGGTGAACACGATGAAGGGGTCGGTGGTGACGGCGAAGATAGCCGGGATGCTATCAATCGCGAAGACCAGGTCGCTGGCCTCGATCAGTACCAGCACCAGGAACATCGGCGTCGCCCAGCGCAGGCCGTTCTGGCGCACGAAGAAGCGCTCGCCATGAAAGCCATCGGTGATGCGAAGATGGCTACGCAGCCAGCGCAGCAAAGGGTTCTTTTCGAGGTCTGGCTGCTGGTTGGCGAAGATCAGCATCTTGATGCCGGTGATGACGAGGAAAGCACCAAAGACATAGAGTAGCCAGGCAAACTCCTGCACCAGCCACGCACCGGCGAGAATCATACCGGCGCGCATGATGATGGCGCCGAGCACGCCATAGAGCAGGACGCGGCGCTGCAACTCTGGCGGCACGGCGAAGTAGCCGAAGATCATCACGAAAACGAACATGTTGTCGATCGACAGCGACTGCTCGATCAGGTAGCCCGTCAGGAATTCGAGCGTTGTACGCTGGGCCACTTCGGCGCCGAACATGCTGCGCAAATACCACCAGAGCAGGACGGCGAAGACCAACGCCAAACTGGCCCAGGCGATGACCCAGGCCAGCGCTTCGCGCACTGAAACACGATGCGCCTTGCGTCCGCCGAAGACGAACAGATCAAGCGCCAGCATGGCAAGGACGAACACGATGAAGGCGGCCCACATCCAGGATTGGCCGACGCTGATGGCGGTCATTTACTGTCCTCCGCATGAAGCAGCAATAGGCTGGAGGAGTCATGCTAACGAGCCTATCACATCAAAAAAAATCGTTTATTCGTTGCGAATAGTTCGTTTTTTACGAAGTGTTAATTCAGGTGCTCAACTACCGGCAATCGCATTGGTTCTGCTCCGTGGTCAAGGCAGGTGGCTGGCGCGCGGTTCCAGCAGCCCCGTCTCCTGCTCGATCGTGATGAAAAGGTCTGCTACATCCTTCGACAGGCTTGGCAACTGGTAAGCCGGTGATGCAGGCGTATATTGATAGTGTCGATCCAGGTAGTTGAGGCGATAAAAGATCGCCAATGGTGGGACACGCGAAAGTGCTGGGGGCGCTAGCGAATAACCCAGAACGTTTGGAGGTGTCACATGAGGCAGTATCAACGACTCTTTCTGATCGCAGGTCCGACCATGCGTCACTCGCCGGCGATGGAGCGGGCAATCGCACTGGCCGACGCTACAGGCGCAGCGCTGCATATCGCAGTGTTCATCGAAGACTTCGACCTTATGCGGTTAATGAGCAACAGCGAACAACTTCGTGAGAGTTGCCGGCAGGAGAACCTGCAGTGGTTGACGGATGAGGCCGAACTCATGCGCAGGAAGGGCATCAATGTGACCACCGAAGTTGCATTGACTCGTGACCCGCTGCAAGCAATCCTTGGGCATGTGGCTGAAATGCAGCCGGACCTGGTTATCAAGGACGTACATCATGAATCAGCGCTCAAACGCGTATTCGTCACGCCTTTGGATTGGCAGTTGTTGCGGGAATGTCCGACCCCCGTACATCTGGTCAGCGAAGTCAGGTGTCCGCTTCCTCGGGTGATTGTGGCAGCGGTTGACCCATCGCATCCACAGGGTCAGATCAGCGGAATCAACGACAGCGTCATTCAGGCGGCGAACGAATTGGCGACGCAATGTGATGCTGAATTGCACATGCTGTATGCCTATGAACTGACACACACACATTTCTCTGATGCTGGTGCTGGCGCCGTGACGATGCCAGGCTTCAGCAACGACGTGCGCCGGTCACTCGAAAAGTGCTTCATTGCCTTGGCTGGACGCCACGGCGTGCCACCTGAGCGACAACACTTCATTGCAGGCCCCCCAACCAAAGCAATGGCCGACTTTGCCACTCATACTCGAGCGGATGTCTTCGTAATGGGAAATACCCATCACAAAGGGGTGGACAAGCTGGTTGGCAGTACCACGGAGCATGTTCTGTATCAGGTGCCTTGCAGCGTTTTGGCCATCAAGGGAGAAGCGGATGACTGAAGAAAAAAACCGCCACTATCGCAGCCGGCTGTTGGTGCTGATGTGGTTTTGACCCAAGCTGCTGGCTTCAGCTGACCCTTAGGCGTTCTCTATGAAGACACGCATAAGACCCTCGATTACTGAATATTCAGGTAGGTCATTGAAGTCCGGAGCCAAACGCCCCGTGAGCCACATCAACTCGACGTTGCGCTCGGCCTCACGCTCAAGCCGGCGGCTGGAGTGAATCCGGCGTGTCAGCAGGTCCACGAAGCCTGGCTCTCACTGTCCAGTCCATAGCGCTTGATCGCCTCGGCGCAGAGTTGTCGATCAACCGTGCCTTCATCGGCAAGGGTAGCGAGGGCGGCCAATACGATGTGATGGCGATCGACTTCGAAAAAGTCGCGCAAGGCCGCGCGGGTATCGCTTCGCCCAAACCCATCGGTGCCGAGTACCGTATAGCGTGATTGCAGGTACGAGCCGATCAGTTGCGGCAACGCGCGCACGTAGTCAGACACGGCCACCACCGGCGCGCCGCCGGGCAGGCATTCGTCAAGGTAGCTGGTGCGGACGTCGGCTTGCGGATGCAAGCGGTTCCAGCGCTCGACGTCCCGCGCATCACGCGCCAGTTCACTGAAACTGGTGACGCTCCACACCTCGCTCGCAATCTGCCAATCGTTGGCCAGCAACTCGGCGGCGGCCAGGGCTTCGCGCAGGAGAGTGCCCGAACCGAGCAAGCGTACCTTGCCTTTTGGAGTCGCCGGCTGCTGTTCATTGAAGCGATACATGCCGCGAATAATCGACCGCTCAATGCCCTCGGGCAAGGTCGGTTGCGGGTAGTTTTCATTCATCAGGGTCACGTAATAGAACTCGTCGACGTCCTGTTCGAGCATCTGGCGCATGCCATGGTCGAGGATCACCGCGAACTCGCTGGCGAACGCCGGATCGTAGGCGCGACAGTTGGGTACCGTGGCGGCGATCAGGTGACTGGTGCCGTCCTGATGCTGCAAGCCTTCACCGCCGAGCGTGGTTCGCCCAGCCGTGGCGCCCAACAGGAAGCCACGGGAACGTTGGTCAGCTGCGGCCCATATCAGGTCGCCGACCCGCTGGAAGCCGAACATCGAGTAGTAAATGTAGAACGGCAGCATCCGCAGGCCGTGGGCCGAATAGCTGGTGGCGGCGGCTACCCAGGAACTGATGGCGCTGGCTTCGCTGATGCCTTCTTCGAGAATCTGCCCGTCGGTGGCTTCACGGTAGCTGAGGATCGAGCCGATATCTTCGGGCTCGTAACACTGGCCCACGCTGGAGTAGATGCCGATCTGCTTGAACAGGTTGGCCATGCCAAAGGTGCGCGCTTCGTCGGCGACAATCGGCACAATGCGCGGGCCCAGTTGCTTGTCCTTCAGCAGGTTGCTGAGCATCCGCACGAAGGCCATGGTGGTGGACATTTCCTTGCCCTCGGCCTGTGTGGCGAAGCTGGCATAGCTTGCAATCGGAGGCACCGGCACGGCGGCGGCCGTGCGGTTGCGCGCCGGCATGTAACCACCCAGAGACTGTCGCCGCTGATGCAGGTAACGCATTTCGCGGCTGTCGTCAGCCGGTTTGCAAAAGCTCAACGACTCGACCTGTTCATCCGACAGCGGCAACTGAAAGCGGTTGCGGAAAGCGATCAACGCTTCGCGGTCGAGCTTCTTCTGCTGATGCGTGGTCATCTTGCCCTGCCCCGCTTCGCCCATGCCGAAGCCCTTTTTGGTCTGGGCAAGGATCACCGTCGGCTTGCCCTCTTTCTGGCTGGCTGCAAGGTAGGCGGCGTAGATCTTGATAATGTCGTGGCCACCACGTTTGAGGCGGTCGATCTGCTCATCGCTCAAGCCGTGGGCCAGCCGCGCCAGTGATGCGCTTTGGCCGAAGAAATGTTCGCGGTTGTAGGCGCCATCCTTGGCGGCGAACGTCTGGAATTGACCATCGACCGTCTGCGACAGCGTGCGCACCAGCGCGCCATCCTCGTCCCTGGCCAGCAACGCGTCCCAGTCCGAACCCCAGACCACTTTGATCACGTTCCATCCGGCACCGCTGAACAACGCTTCCAATTCGTCGATGATCCGTCCGTTGCCCCGCACCGGACCGTCAAGGCGCTGCAAGTTACAGTTGACCACCCACGTCAGGTTATCCAGGCCTTCACGGGCGGCCAGGGTCAGCGCGGACATGCTTTCCGGCTCGTCCATCTCGCCATCGCCGAACACCCCCCAGACGTGCCGGTCAGTGGTGTCTTGCAGGCCACGGTGCTGCAAGTAGCGCATAAAGCGCGCCTGGAAAATCGAGCTGATCGGACCGATGCCCATCGAGCCGGTGGGGAACTGCCAGAAGTCCGGCATCAACCAGGGATGCGGATAGCTCGACAGCCCTTGGGCACCGGTTTTTCGCGCGGTGATTTCCTGGCGATAGTGCTCAAGATCGGTTTCGCTCAATCGCCCTTCGAGGAAAGCGCGAGCATAGATACCCGGTGCCGAATGAGGCTGGAAGAACACCAGGTCACCGTCGAAGACGTCGTTACGCGCCCGGAAAAAATGGTTGAAGCCCACCTCGAACAGATCCGCTGCGCTGGTGTAACTGGCGATATGCCCGCCGAGTTCGCCATACGCCCGATTGGCACGGACCACCATGACCAAAGCATTCCAGCGCATGATCGAAGCAAGGCGTTCTTCCGTGGCGAGATCCCCCGGGAACAGCGGTTGCTGCGACACCGGGATGCTGTTGACGTAAGACGTGCCCCGGCGCGGCTGCCAGCCAACGGATGGATCACGTGCCGCTTCAGCCAATTGGTCGAGCAACCGCCGCGCATGCTCGGGGCCGCGAGTGGCCACCAGCGACTCCAGGGCCTCACGCCATTCGCGCAGCTCGTCGAGATCGTTCTGGGTCAGGGGGGCGGCTGTTGCATCGGGTGGGTTGGAATGGAAACGGCTCATAGGCACCTCCTCGCTTTTTTAATAGTCTATGCCGAGGCCCGCAGCTTTTTTGATCGTTATGCAGACCCAATTCGATCATTGGCGGCATAAAACGCTGTCCATCCTAAAAGTAGAAGCACAATGAACTTCGACGGTATTGACCTGAAGATCCTTCGAGAGCTGCAAAACGACAGCAGCCTGTCCAATGTGGAACTGGCCAAGCGGGTTCACCTTTCGCCCTCCCCGTGCCTGGCTCGGGTCAAGGCGCTGGAAGCCTCCGGTTGCATTCGCGAGTACGTGGCGCTACTGGCGCCCGAGGCGCTGGGCTTGCGTTTGAATGTGTTCATCTCCATCAGCCTCAAGCAGCAAGGCCGGGAGTCGTTGCAGAATTTCGAACGCACGATCTGCGAATGCGACGAGGTCATGGAGTGCTATCTGATGACCGGTGATGCCGACTATTTGATTCGCGTCGTGATGGCAGACATGCAGGCGCTGGAGCATTTCATCATCGAGCGACTGTCGCCTATGCCGGAAGTCGAAAAAATCCGCTCCAGTCTGTCGTTGAAACAGGTCCGCTATAAAACCGCACTGCCCTTGAGAAAAGAAAATGGATAACCGCTGCAAGAGCGCAATCAGCCGGAAGCGGCCTGTCAGCGTCGACTGAATAAATAGACAACCGCCCGGTTTAATCTAGCCTTGAGTGAAAGCCTGCGGGAGAAAAACACCATGTACCTCGCCCCCAGAAATCTATTGGCCCTGACGTTGGGTGTCCTTTTTTGCACGGGTGCGTGCGGAGAAGAGGCAGCAGACACCCATCCCCCACCGGCGATACTCCCGTTGGAGTCTGAAGCGCTGCCAAAACTCATTGCCTATCCGCCGCTTGCCGAACCGCTCGCCCGCGGCGTTGTCATCATCCAGTATCGAACAGAGCACGCCAGGATCCTGCCGGTATTTGGCAAAGCGGCGGCTGATGTATCGCCACGTCTCAGTCACCTTCACGTGACCGTCGACGACTGGAAAGGTACCTGGGCGCACACCAGTGAAGACCCGATTATCCTGGTTGGACTGACGCCCGGCACTCACAAGGTTCTTCTTGAAGTGGCCGACCCGACTCACAAAATCCTCACCGGTACGACAGTGAGTTTTATCGTTCCGCAGAAGAAACCAACGGGCACCCCGTGAAGCCCCCAAAAAAAGCCCCGCACTTCAACCGAAGGCGGGGCTTTTGATTGGGCTGGTGTCACGTCACATCGCAGTATGGAAAATCTGTTCGATCTCGTCCTGATTGGCAGGACGCGGATTGGTAAAGCCGCAGGCATCCTTCATGGCATTGGTTGCCAGGATCGGGATGTCGTCGGCCTTGGCGCCCAGCTCGGCGAGGCCGCTCGGAATACCGACATCCGAAGACAGTTTGCGGATGGCCGTGATCGCCGCGGCGGCGCCTTTTTGCGCATCCAGATGCTGCGTGTCGACCCCCATTGCATTGGCAATGTCTTTAAACCGGGCCGGGCATACGCTGGCATTGAAGCTGGCGACATGCGGCAGCAGGATCGCATTACAGACGCCGTGAGGCAGGTCGTAGAACCCACCCAGTTGGTGTGCCATGGCGTGGACATAGCCCAGCGAAGCATTGTTGAAGGCCATGCCGGCAAGAAACTGCGCGTAGGCCATGTTTTCCCGGGCGCTCATGTCGTCACCCTGAGCAACGGCCGTGCGCAGGTTGGCCGAGATCAATTCCACGGCCTTGAGCGCACAGGCATCGGTGATCGGCGTTGCCGCCGTCGACACGTAGGCTTCGATCGCGTGAGTCAATGCATCCATGCCGGTGGCGGCCGTCAGGCCTTTGGGCATGCCAGCCATCAACGAAGGATCGTTGACCGACAACAGTGGCGTGACGTTACGGTCGACGATGGCCATTTTCACGTGCCGGACTTCGTCGGTAATGATGCAGAAACGGGTCATTTCACTCGCCGTGCCAGCGGTGGTATTGATCGCGATCAGTGGCATCTGTGGCTTGGCGGATTGATCTACGCCTTCGTAATCACTGATGTGCCCACCGTTGGCGGCGCACAGGGCAATGCCCTTGGCGCAGTCATGGGGTGAACCGCCGCCCAGGGAAATAATGAAATCACAGTCGCTGCGACCCAGCAGTTCGAGGCCTTTTTCGACATTGCTGACCGTCGGATTCGGTTTGGCGCCATCAAACAGGGTGGAGTCGATGTCCTGCTGGGCCAGAAGGCTGGCCACCTTGGCGGCCACGCCGGCTTTGGCCAGGCCTGCGTCAGTGACGATCAAGGCTTTACGGAAACCATATTTGCGGATGGCAAGCATCGCTTCATCGAGACTGCCGATGCCCATCATGTTCACGGAGGGAATGAAGAAGGTGCTGCTCATGATAAATCCTCTTTTATTCTGGAAACCCGGAAATCAGGTGAGGTTTTCTGCTCATATTGCAGGCTGTGAGGCGGGTCTGATCGTCATCATTGATGAGGTTCAGCGGGGAGACGGGGACTGCACCAAGTGTTCAGGCGAACTTGCTTTAAGACGCAGAGGTGAATGGGCCATCACAGCCGGGATCTTTTGATCATGGGATTGAGACTAAACCCATGACGCCAGACTGGAATGGTCCTTTAGCGTTCATTGGCCTCTCCTTTAGTACTGGGAGGTGTGCTGATCAATTGACAGCCGATTGCTGCCCGACGAGAAGGGCTGGCCTTCATTAGCCAGTCCCAAGTGATGAGGGATCCGGTCATTCAGACCTTAAGAACGCACTTTTGGCGGTTATCTGCCTGTCACGACCGCAGTCAGCTGCCGGAGCGTGTATTAACCCGAGACGCACACAGTCATTTCTGATGCCCATTGAGTCAATTCGATTTCCAGGTGCATCCCATAGAACGCTTCTGTCCGTAGGGTGCCTATCGAGTCGGGCTACTTTCGAACGCAAGTTATCGGCGGGGTACTTTATGACCAATTGCTAGCAAAAATTCGCATCTGATTCACTTTCAGCAGATGCACGAAATGGGCTGAGTCATCACTCATTAAACTAACGAGCTTGAGAGTTTCGCTGAGGCGCCACGTCGACGTAGCCTATCTCGATCAAATACGCAGTATTAGGAGTCAGCTCAGCATCGCATGAAATATCAGTGGACCTTTCAAATCTTTTCTCTCGATACTGTTTCTTTTTATCGTCTCCGATCGCGGTACTAAAAGCTTTTACTAGTGGGATGTCGGCTAGTGCAGTCTGCGACAAGTACCCTCTGAGATACTCTGCTGTTTCAGAGCGAAGATTCTCAACAGCCAAGGAGTCTATATCCGTGTATTGAACATACATTGTTGATGATGGTTTCACCTCATATTCTCGATACATGAAATTTGGAAATTGTGGATTCACATACTGAAGTGCACCCCATTGGTCTAGAAGGAATGGGTCGATAGCGGATGGCATGGCGAATTTTTGCAGCGGCAATAAAATATCGTCCCTTGGATTTTTGGATGCATACTCATTCGATATAGTTGTATGGGTCGCTATGTTGAAATTATCTAGCTTTGTATTTTTGTCAATTTTTACCAGCTTTAAACGCGGAGATGCAACTGTGAATTCTTTTTCGCGAGTCCATATGGTTTTTGTGCCATAGTTGCGTGTAAAAACCAAGAGCGGTGTGCCGGATAAATCTGCCCCTTGTAGATTTGCACACTCTAGTATAGGAAAATCAACACCTACTTTATTGTTATCTTTGAATAGATCTGTATTGTTATACAAAAAAGCATCTGATAGATCTGCTGAAAAAAATACTGTGCTACTGAGATCGGCGTTATAAAAATATGACTTTTTCAAGCTGACGCGTGTGAAGTTTGCCCTCGCCAGAAATGATTTTTCAAAATTTGTATCGTTGAGATCTGAGGCATTTTGAAAATCACAGCCCTCGCAAAAAATTCCGGAAAAGTCATAGTTTTTAGCACCCAGATTAACAAGGATTGAAACCAGCATTGCTAACCCCTTCAATGGGACTTCCTGGGCTGCATCCAATCCTTCAAAACGACCTAAAGTGTAAGTTTTAATCTTCAAGTAGTCGGCTTGTGAAAGCTTATCGAGGAAGCTCTTAGGGATGGGGTCAGGTATCTCGTTCGGCGATAATTTTTTATTCATCGAGCCGGCTATTATTTCAACATTGCGAGCATGAACTCGCGATTTATACCTTGCAAGTATTGAGCTTGTGAGATTTCGGTTTTGCTCTAGGGTTGCGCGCAGAGTGCTGTCAAGTAAGTCGGCGTCTGGGTGTGAATACTTCAAGTCATGGAATACGTTGATGATTGCAGTTTGTACGATTTCATTTGTTTCAATTGAAACGGCATTTACGAGGTATTGAAGCGCATTCTTGCGAAGCCGCGTATCGCCATCAACCAGAAATAATCGTAATCCCGAAACCCCTGTGAGTCGCTCAATGGTGCTTGAGTCCGATAGACGCGATAAAGCTGCATCAAAACGGTCGGCACTACGATTCTTTTCCATCTGCTCGATTTGGCCGAAGCCGATATAGAGAGTTATTGCAGCGCCCAGTATGGCGGCGGGTACTGTAGCTGATTTCAGCCACTCCATAGTTAGCCAAGTGCGGGAAAGCTGATGGCGGAGAAGTTGTTGTTCCAGTCGCAATTTTTCCGTTTCCAGAACAATTTTCTCCTCTTGAGGGGATAGCTTCTGCGGGCCGTCATCGCTGGGAGGGCGTTGAATGTGGTTTGTTGGCTCGTCGTTCATTTGTCGGACACCAAATGTGGCGTAACAGCTTAAACAGAGTTCATAAAAAACATTCATTGAACGGTGCTGTTGGTTGTTTATTATGACTCGGCCTTTAGGCGCAGGCGTAGTAAGCGATCGTAAGCAATCGCATAATCCTCTTGAGTTTGTGTTCAGCGTAGTAGGGCTTTGCCAAAATACAATCTGAGGTGCCGTTTAATTACGAACGTCGAACTTGAGGTGCCTGTCAAGAGGAAGAAGCGAAGCTTGCAAACCACTTAAAAAGTCATTTGTGAGCGTCCAGAAGTTTCTAGATCGTTCAATCGAGCCATCTCGCCCACATTCAGGCAGTGGCGTCCTCGTTCACTTATCGGGGCTCAAGGGCGCGTTACATTTGGGCCCCCCGCAGGGCAAGGGTGCCCCTTTTCTGAGTTCTGCTTTGCTAAGTTTATTGTCCGCTCTTGGCCGATTTCTGCCTGTCGCGACCGGCTGAAAACGGCCAGAAGCAATGGGATGGACTCCTCCTCACTTCGGCATCTTGAGTGCCAGACTGAAAGTGCGAACCACAGTCAACGGTGAGAAGGAGTCCACACATGAAGCTTATGCGAATTGGGGTCGACCTGGCCAAGAACGTGTTTCAGATCCACGGCGTGGATTGTCATGAGCTACCCGTCTGGCGGCAGCGTTTATCGCGCGATCGCTGGCTGCAAACGGTGCTGGAAAAGATCGAACCCGGCTGTGAGATCGGCATGGAAAGTTGCGGTGGTGCGCACCATTGGGCGCGGCAACTACAAGCACGCGGATTTCGGGTGAAGCTGATCGCGCCGCAGTTCGTCAAACCGTACGTCAAGAGCAACAAGAACGACGCCAACGATGCCGAGGCGATCTGCGAAGCCATGAGCCGCCCCAGCATGCGCTTCGTCGCCGTCAAGACCATCGAACAACAGGATATCCAGGCGACGCATCGCATCCGGGCCGGCTTAATCGAACAGCGGACCGCCAAAGCCAATCAGATTCGTGGGCTGATCGCCGAGTACGGCCTCATTGCGCCGAAGGAATTGCTGATGCTGCGTCGCGCAATACCATGCTGGCTAGAAGATGCGGATAACGGTTTGACGGTACGCTTTCGTCGTCTGCTGAATGGCTTGTGGGACGATCTGCGCGCACTTGATGAGCGCGTGAGCGAACTCGATGGCGAGATATCTGCGATCGCGGCAAGTGAACCAACGGCCGTCCGCTTGCAGCAGTTACGCGGTGTAGGCCCAATGATCGCTACCGCGCTCATCGCCGCTATCGGTGATGCCCGCCAGTTTGCCAATGGCCGACAATTGGCGGCCTCATTAGGGCTGACACCCAGACAACACAGTTCTGGCGGAAAGGACCGATTACTTGGCATCAGCAAACGAGGAGATGCCTATTTGCGAACGTTGATGGTCCATGGTGCTCGATCGGCACTACGCACGGCCAAATCCAAAAATGACCGGCTCAGCCAGTGGGCCGTCCGTTTGGCCGAGCGATCACATCCCAATGTGGCCGCTATCGCGCTGGCCAACAAAACTGCACGCATGGCTTGGGCGATGCTGCGCAACGACACTGATTACCAACCGGACAAGGCCGCAGCCTGATCCACGAACCTATTACGCCAACGAGTAAAAAACTGCCTACCACGATTGCGAAGCAACCCGAACGATGGCAAACCGGTCGAACCGGCGTCGGCAAACCCCTCAAGTGTCCAGGTGCGCGAAGCACGTAGAAGCGATTGGGAGCCGGCGCGCGAATAGCCCATCATGGCCCTGCATCGAAACGATGCTGTATCCAGAGGCCGAATATACGTGTGCAGTCGGCACGGGCGCCAAAGCGAAGGAAGCTTCCCAACGAGGAGGAGTCCATATACGGACACCTGTGTTGTCACGCCCATGATGTTCTCGCACAGCGTCATCGAGGCTCGCGTCATCTGATTGAGCGTCACGTCAACAGCTGGATGCACCCAGCAAAGTGTGCTGGGAAAGCATCCAGGCTTTTCGTTTGTGCCGCCCCGTCAGAAGGGAGAAAAGCGTCCCGGCATCCAGCCCCTGATGCTCAGCCCTGCCTCAACGCGCCATCGAACGCTGGCGTCAATCCCGACAACTGCAGCTGGCGGACAAAGGCTCCGAGCCGTTCCTGCTTGTAGGCTTCCACATCCAGGTCACGGTAATCGTAGAAACCCTGGCCATCTCGCAAGCCATTGCGGCCGTTTTGCATGTTGTCGGCAATCACCTGTGGCGACTCGAAACGCGGTGACAGCGCGCCACTCAGGTAACGCGAGGCGTAGTAGAGAATGTCGCCGCCACCCCAATCGATGAATTCAAGCAGGCCCAGCACCGAGAAGCGCAAGCCAAAGCCGACGCGCACCGCGGTGTCGATGTCTTCGGCGCTGGCCACGCCCTCTTCCACCATCCGCGCGGCCTCGTTCATCGCCAGTGCCTGGATGCGCGGCACGATGTAGCCCGCCACCGGATTGCACACCACGGGCACTTTGCCGATGCGCTTGAGCAGTTGCAGCAGCCGCTCGACCACGTGTGGGCAGGTCGCGTCGCTGCGACTGACTTCCACCAGCGGCATCAGGTACGCCGGATTCAGCCAGTGCGCGTTGACGAAGCGTTGCGGCTCGCTGACCATTTCACTCAACGCGGTGACCAGAAACGTCGAGGTGGTCGAGGCGATGATGGTCGACGCCGGGACATGCTCGCTGACCCAGGCGAAGGTCTCCTGCTTGACCTCGATGACTTCCGGCACGGCTTCGAACACCAGGTCGCACCGGTGCAATGTCTCTGCAGCCTGGGATCGGGCTTGCAACGTCAACCGGGAAAGCGCGGTGTCCGCCTGCGCCGGTTGGAGCACGCCGAGGCGTACCAACATTTGCAACTCGACGCGGACGTTGTGGCGCACCCGCTCGAAGTAGCCGTGCCGCTCCTCCTCGGCTCGATCCTTGATGTCGATGAGGGTGACCGGCAGGCCCGCATGGATGAACGCCAGGGCAATGCCCTCGCCCATCCGGCCGGCGCCGACCACGCTGACATGGGGCAGCGCAGCGTTCATCAGTTGCAGCCCTCGGTCAGCAGTTCGGTCATCTGTGCCCGACTCAGCTTGGCCAGCCCGAGGTTTTCCAGGGTGCGGCCCTCGGCGTAGAGATCACGCTCGGCCACCACCGAGGCAATGCTCAGCAAGCCCTGCGCCACCGGGGTTGGCACTCCGGCCCAGCGGCCGACGGAAACCAGCAAGGACAGGCCCAGACGGGTGTCTTCGAGCATGTAGCGATGCGTCTGCAGGTCGATGTCCTCGCGCCAGTCGCCGCTGTCGGTCAGCTTGCCATGGGCACCGCGACCGTACATCCACTCGTCGCCTGCGGTGGTGTTGTAGTGATCGGCCAAGGGAAAGTGCGGCGCGCCGTAGGTCAGTGCTTCGCGCACGGCCATACGCTCGGCATCGAGCTGGTTGGTCACACGGCGAATCGACGGCTGGGTGCCTTCGTTGTGAATGTCCCAGGCCTCGAAATGCTCCAGGGGACCTGCGTTCATCATGATCAACGGCGGATGGATGATGGGACCTGCGTTCATCAACGCACCGCTCAGGGCGTCCTCAATCGGTTCGACGCTCGGATAGGCCTCGCGCAATACCGCAAAGGCGTGCCCGGACAGTTTGCTGGGGAACACGCCGGTCGGCAGGCGGGTGGCGTAGCCGCTGATCACCAGGTCACTGGCGCCATGCTTGCGGACCAGGTACGGCAGCGTACCGGTTTCGGCAAAGGCGACCTTGCTCTGGTTGCCCGCATCGGCCATGGCCTTGGCGAACACGTAGCTGCCGAACGTGCCCGGCGGCAGGAACACCACCTGACCGTCGTGCAAGTGCGGCGCGACGTGCTTGGCCAACTCTTCGTGGGACGTCGACGGCAACGGGATGATGACCAGTTGCGCATCACCGAGGGCTTCGGCCAGGTCGTCGGTCAACGACAGCTTGTCGCCCTGCCGGCCGACGGACAACTGACGAGTGCCCCGGTAGTCCCTGATGGTCAGGCTACCGATGGCCAGCAGCTCCTTGAGCGCTGCCGAATCACGACGCCACAAGCGCGTCGAATGCCCCTTTTCCGCCATTTCGACAGCCGCCGCGTAACAGCCGTGTCCACCACCCAGCACCGTAATATTCATCGAGTTGCTCCTCTTGTAAGAGACTCGATGCTATCGGGCCGTACCGCCACGGACTTATCCGATTGCGCAGCCGACTGACGGATTACGCAGGCGTCTCAATGTCTGTGTCGGCGCAGAGTGTCCGACGGCAGGCAACCATAGCGTTGCCGATAAGCACTGGAAAAATGCCCGAAGCTGTTGATGCCGTGACGCAACAGGATATCGGTGACGGTTTCACCGTCCCTGCCCTGCTTCAGCGAGTCGTGGATCACCGCCAGGCGACGGTCACGGATGTACTCGACCGGTGCCTGCTGGAGAAACTGCTTGAAGCCGTTCTGCAAGGTGCGCACAGAAACGCCACAGAGCTCGCTCAGGGTCGCGAGGCTGATCGGTTCGTCGAGGTGCGCCTCGATGTAGTCACGCGCCTTCTTCACGTGGTGCGGCAGCGGCGCGCGCGAATCGACCCGGAGGTCGGCGGAGTAGTTGTGCGGCAACTGCGTCAGCAGCAGCTGCATCAAATATTCGGACAGGCCGCTGGCGATGTGCGTACCGTCGACGCCACTGCCGTAAAGCCGGCAGATGTAATCCAGGGTGTGATAGAGGCTGACGACGCCGGCGCCCAGATGATCGACGCTGACATCAAAGATCACCGACTGCCGCAGGCTGCGTCCGAGCAGGCGTTGCAGTTGAGTCTCCAGGGCATCGCGGTCGACGCGCAGGATCAGATTGCGGCATTCGCCATCGGTGACAATGCGGCTTTGCGCGAACGGCGAAGACACGCTCAGATAACCCGACTGCATCACCGCGCGGCGCCGCCCGTGGGCCACTTCGCAGTGCCCCTGCAAGGTAATGCGAAACAGGTACTGATCGGCAATGTCGCCGATGGTGATCTCTACCGGCGCGCCATAGCGCAAGTCGAGCAGCGCCGAATCGCCGAAAAATACGCCGTTGAGCCGGGTGTATATCGGCTCGTCACGCAGCACATTGAAGGTGTGCGGGCACAGGTAATGGCTGACCTTGTCCTTGATCTCACGGTAATCGGTGGAGCTGAGCAGGCTGTGCCGTTCCAGCAGATGTACATCATTCAACATCAACGGTTCTCCGGACTGAAGCGTCTTGGCCCCACTCCCTGTAAAAGGAGCGAGGCCGAGACGCCGATCATGGACGATGACCCATCATGCCCGGGTCGGGTATTCCCGAGCATAGCTTTCGCGAAAACGCCGGCAACCACGCCACAGCAACAGCACGGTCAATGCCGACGCACCGGCAATCACCAGCGACATCGACGAGCCGACCGCCGCGGGCGATCCGAAGTAGCGGTCGGTCAACAGCGCCACCAGCGTGGTTCCCAGGCCCAACCCCAGCAGATTGCTGATCAGTAGAAACACCGCCGAGACCTGTGCGCGCACCTGATTGGGCGCGAGGATCTGCATCGCCGCCGTGGACGCGGGCATCGGGAACGAGGCGAAGAACATCGCCGGCACCAACAGGGTCACCGACAGCCACAGTTGATCGGCTTGCGGGAACAACACGGCCGGCACCGCCATGCCGAGGGCACCGATGACGCCGGTGCGCATGGCGGCGTCCTGATGACCTTTTTTCGCCAGATAGTCGGTGAGCCAGCCACCGCACAGCACCCCGGCAGTGTTGGCCAGCAACAGCACGGTGCCGAGCATGTAGCCCGCCTCCATCGGCGACAGGCCGAACTTGCGGATGTACAGCGCCGGGCTCCAGCTCATCATGCAGAACAGGGCCATGGCGTAGAACGAAAAGCCCAGGTAATGGCAGGTGAACGTGCCACGGTGACGCCCGAGGAAGCGCAGGCCATCGGTCAGCGCCACCTTCTTCGCCCGGCCCTGCGCATCGACCTGCAGGCCTTTGCGCGCCGGGTCGCGCACGGTGAGCCAGATCAGCAGGCCGACCAGGATGCCCGGCAGCCCGACAATGAAGAACGCCAGCTGCCAGGCCTTCATCGCCCCGAGAAAGGCGACCTCGATGGTGTTCATGTCCTTGAGCATCGCGATCACATAACCGCCCACCAGGAAGGCCAGCCCGCCGCCCACGAACGAGCCTATCGAGTACACGCCCACCGCGCGGCCGAGTTTCTCCTTGGGGAACATGTCGCTGAACATCGAGTACGCCGAGGGCGACAGGGCCGCTTCGCCGACACCGACGCCAATGCGCGCGAGGAACATGTGCAGGAAGCTCTTGCTCATGCCGCACGCGGCAGTCGCCAGGCTCCAGAACACGATGCCGACGGCGATGATCTTCGGCCGGGAGAAACGGTCGGCCAGGTAGGCGATGGGCATGCCCATGAAGGCGTAGAACAACGAAAACGCCAGCCCGTGCAGCAAGCTGAATTGGGTATCGCTGATCTGCAAGTCGGCTTTGATCGGCTCGATCATCAGCGCCAGGATCTGCCGATCGACGAATGAAAAGATGTAGGCGATCATGCACAGGCCCACCACGTACCACTCGTAGACGTAGGTCTTGTTCTTCTGCAGGACCGCGTTATCGACCTGAATATTCACTAGTGTTTGCTCCTTTTGGAATCCGCTCATGCGCGCAGCGCGCCGGGTGACGGTGCACAAGACACCGACTGGGAAGTTGCGGGGCAGATGTAAAGGACGATGGGTTCGAACATGGTCAGACCTCTTATTGTTATGGGGGGAAACTCACCTACCAGAACTTCCAGGTGTAGGTGGTGGCGACACGGAATTCGTTGTAGTCGTAGCCGTACTTCTGCTTCACATCGATGTTGCGCAGGTCCAGCCCCAAGCCTTGCAGCGCCCCGCTCTGCACCACGTAGTTGAGCCCCAGATAGCGTTCGCTTTCCTGGTTGTCGCTCAGGTTGGCGCCACGGTCCCATTGGGTACCCTTGGTGTAGCGGGTGTAGAACTTCAGCCCCGGCATTCCCATCCCGGCAAAGTCATAGCCGTAGCGCGCCGACCAGGACCTTTCACCCGGGCGGACAAACCCCAGGGACGACCAGTGCACCAGGTAAGGTTGCGGGATATAGCCGTTCATTGTGGGGAACACACTGTCACCGAGCATGCGCTGGTAACTGACGCCAACCATGTGCGCGCCCTTGAGCAAGGTGAACAAGGCACCGTAGGCACGGTTGTCGATCTCACCGTTCAACGCGTTGCCATCTTCATTGTTATTGAAGTAGCGCAAGTCGGTTTTGAGTTTGTAGCCGTTGCCCAAATCAGCCATGTGCATCAGGCCAACGTAATGCTGCTGATAAATATCGTGCAGCACGCCATAGAAGTAGCTGGCTTGCAGGTTTTTGCTGATGTCGTACGTGGCGCCGCCGAAGTCCAGGCCGTCACTGTCGATATTATCGGTGGAGCCATACTTGTACAGCTTCTCGTGATTGGAAGACTCGCGTGTCACGGCAGACCAGAAACGCCCACCGGTCAGCGTCAACCCATCGATCTCTTTGGACTCAACCACGGCTCCCTGATAGATAGTGTCCAACTGCCGACTGGGGTCATCGAATGCCACCGGCAACTGTGGGCGAAGATCACCGACCTTCAACTCGGTCTTGCTGTAGCGCATCTTGAACGTTGCACCGGCGCGACTGTAGTCATCGGCGGTTTGCCCATCGCGGACGCTGTACGGCAGCGAACCGTCATTGCCCGCCGAGTCCAGGCGCACGGCGTATTGCGCATCCACATCAAGGCCGATGGCCAAGGCGGTGTCGGTGTAACCGGAGGTGAACTGCGCATCGAAACCCTGCGACCAACTGTGCACTTCAGAGTCCGGCGCCTGGGTGTTGGTGTAGTTACGGTGCAAGTAGAAGTTACGCGTATCCACTTTGAAGTGACTGTCATCAATCACATCGGCATGGGCCGCCACTGGCGAACAGATCATCCCCAACACGCTGGCCATACCGAGCCCACGGCAAGATTGCTTTACCTGATACATCCAACATCTCCACATCTGTCAGTGCCGGGCACTGTATTTATAGGAGCAGCATCACCACTGAAAACCGCCAGGGTGCTCGTCAGAGCAACCGTTCACGCGCGCGACGCGCCGGTCGACGGTTCACAAGTTGACGGCTGGGAAGTTGCGGGGCAGATGCGAAGGACAAAGGGTTCGAGCATGGTCAGGCCTCTTATTGTTATGGGGTAAAACGCCACGCAGACTCAATGGAACAGTCCGCCACGGCGACACGCCTCTTGTCTGCTCAAGGTAAGCCAGTAGACGCTGCGCCGGTATCAAGACGAACAGCATCTGAAAGGGGGAAATCTCCAACGCGACTAAAGGTTTCCCTTAGTCGCGTTTATCCCGATCTGATCGTTTTCAAGAAAGTGGATAAGGTCCAGCACGCTTCTGACGCGCAGCTTTTGGGCAGGCCGTTCGCGCCCCTGTAGCAGCTGGCGAAGCCTGCGTCCGGCTGCTACAGGGATCGTGTGTTGGTTTAACTGATGGGTGTCTGCACAATCATTCGGCGATCTTGATGACCACTTTCCCGAACGCGCCCTTGGCGAGATATTCGTAGGCTTCACGGGCTTTTTCGAACGGGTAGACCGCGCGGAGCGACGGCGCCGTGAGTGCGGTAATGGGCAATGTGGTGTGGCAGGCTTCGGCATCATTCAAGCGCCGGGTATTGCCGTCGCCCGATACCTGAGCAGCGGCGCCCTAGGTGCCCTCTTACTTGATCCGATAATGGAACGTATTGCGCACGGCCGGCACTGCAACGGCTTGGCCGTCGACGATTCGCGGTTGGTAACGGAAGGTGTTGGCGGCGGCCAGCGATGGACGAATAAACAGCGGGTGGCAGCCTTCGAGCACTCTCGGGTTTTCGACGTTGCCTTGTGGGTTGACGGTGTATTCCACAGAGCAATCACCCTCAATGTTTTTGTCCAGCGCTCGCTGCGGATAGTCCGGCGCTTCCTTGCTCAGGGGCAAGTACTGACGACTGTCGGCAGCGGTCTGGGCGGCCAGTTGGCGCGCGCGTTCTGCCGCCAGCCTGGCCTGCTCGGCGCGTTGCGCTTGCTGTGCTTGTTGCTGGGCGAGTTGCTGTTGCTCGGCCTCTCGGTTGAGTCGTTGCGTCTCCAGTCGCTCGGCTTGCTGCTCGCGTTTTTTATCCTCGACCCGTTTGCGCGCCAAGGCGGCCTGTTCGAGTTTCTTTTGTACCTGAAGCTGCGGATCGACCGCCGGTTTGATCGACTCGACGGGGGCGGCAGCAACGGGCTCGGGAGGTGCTGGCGGCGCTGATGCCGGTGCGGGTTCGGGGGCCTGCGGCTGAGCGGCGGGTGGCAGCATCACCAACTGGGTTCTCAACACCGTCGGTTGCGTGGCTGGCGTTGTTTGCGGCGACCAGCCATTTACCAAGAGGGCCAGGACGATGACATGCAGCGCCACGGCCAGGCCCGCCGCCAGACTGTTGTGCCAGAACCCGCTGCGAACACTGCGCTGCAACGTCAGGGTCGGAGTGTGCATGATCATCGCCGTCATTGCGGGGCCTCGGTCACCAGCCCGAGGTTGCTGACCCCGCCCTGCTGCAACGCCGCCATCGCCGCGACCACGCGGCCATAACCGGCGTCGTTGTCGGCGCGGATGAAGACTTGCGTGTCATGCCGCTCACTCACAATCTGCGTGACCTTCGCCCGCATGTCGTCGAGCGTCACCGCGCTGTCAGTCTGGTGCCGGGTGTCGAGTTCACCGCCGAGGTTCCAGTAGTAACCGCCCTCGGCCTTCACCGACAGGGTCAGGATTTGCTGGCGCGTGTCCGTGGCCAGGGCTTCACTGGCCACCTTGGGCAGGTCGATCTTCACCCCCTGAGTCAGCATCGGTGCGGTAACCATGAAGATCACCAGCAGCACCAACATCACGTCGATGTACGGCACCACGTTCATTTCGGCCTTGGGCCCGTGCTTGCGTTGCGGTCTGACCAGCATCTTCACTCTCCTCTCAGGCTGCGGCGGCCAGGTTCAACGGCTTGCCGTGCAACGTGCGATGCAGGCGCACTTGCAGCTCATTGCCGAAGGCGTAGTAACGGGTGAGCAAGGTCTGGCTGCGCGAGGAAAAACGGTTGTAGGCAATCACCGCGGGTATCGCCGCAAACAGGCCGATGGCCGTGGCGATCAGCGCTTCGGCGATGCCCGGCGCCACGGTCGACAGCGTGGCCTGCTGCACCTGAGACAGGCCGAGAAACGAATTCATGATCCCCCAAACGGTGCCGAACAGGCCGATGTAAGGGCTGACCGAACCGACGGTCGCGAGGAACTGCAAGCCTTTCTCCAACTGCACTTCCTGCTCGCTGATGGCGACGTACAACGCGCGCTCCACCCCTTCGAGCACCACGTCGGCGGCATTGCCGGTGTGCTGATGCAGATGATTGAACTCGTGAAGCCCGGCGTGAAAGATCGGTTCGACGCCGCTCTCGCTGTCAGTTGTTTCCCGGTACAGCGGCAGCAGGTCCGAGGCGCTGCGAAAACGTTGCACAAACCCGTTCATCTGCCGTTCGCGCTGTTGCAATACGCGACTGCGCTGGATGATCAGGTACCAACTGAGCAACGAGGCCAGCAACAGGGTGAGCATGACCGCTTTGACCAACAGGCTGGCGTCGCTGATCAGCCCCCAGATCGTCATGTGTTCGAGCGTGGCCTGCATGGTGAAACTCCTTGTCTGATGCCCTCTGACCGCCGATGCGCGACGGCCGTTGAGCTATTCGATGGAAAACGGATGACGCGTTGATGACAGTTCGGGTCAAGGCAACTTCAGGGCCTGGGTGACGTCGGCCCACGGCACAAATTTGAAGTTCTGCGTCTGCTCGGGCATGCGTTTGCGGCCGTCCTGCACCACCAGCAGGCCTTGGCTCCAGGGCCCGCCGAGGTTCACCGAGGTGACTTCCAGGCCGTCGGTTTCTGACGCGCCGTCGATACCAAGTTCGGCGTTCAGGCCAACGCGAAAGGCGCCGCGCGCAGCGAACGGTGGCTCGGCATCCAGCACCAGGTAGCTGTCGTTGCCTTGGCTGGAAATCACCAGGTAGTCGTGAGCCGCGCTTTGATAGAGCGCCAGCCCTTCCACGTCAGCCTGCAGGTGCGGTCCGACCTTGATCACGCTGCTCAACGTCGCCGGTTGATCGGCGCGGGCATCCACCGCCCAGACGCCGACGTCTTCTTCACCGAGAAACAGCCGTTGGCGCTGGTCGTCGGCCACGCACCCTTCGGGTTGGCTATCGACCTTGAACTGGCGCACCAACTCACCGTGCACCGCGCCGTTCGGCGCGCTCAGGCGGTATTGCAGGAAGGTGCCGTCCTTGTCGTTGGCAATGGCGTAGAGCTCGCCACTCGCCGGCTGAAACAGGCAGATGCCGTAGATGTCCTTGAGCGGCGTGGGAATCTCGCCGGCTTCGCGCAGCTCGCCGCTGCTACGGTCGATGCTGAACAGGCTGAGGCTGTTGCGATCGCGATTGCTCGCGACGGCGAGGTCGACCGTCTGCTGGCCGAGTTTGAAATTCGCTCGCACGTCGACGTTGTTCAGGCGCCCGACCGGCAGGTCCTGCAGCAACTTGCCCTGCAGGTCGTACGCCAGCAGCCCCTGTTTTTTATTGGTGCCCAGTACGCGGCTCAGCGACGGTTGCTGCGGGTGAATCCAGATCGCCGGATCGTCCGCCGCATCGCCCTGACGCCCGACCGGATCACTCTGGCTCAGCGCCTTTACGTTTGGCAGCACGGGCGCCAACGGCACCGGCGTGGGCTGCCAGTCGAGTTCGCCTTGATACAGTCGGCCGTCGTCATCGTCACGCAGGAGTATTTGCAGGCCTTTATCGGTTGGACGCAGGGCGAGGTTTTCCGGCTCCTTCAAGCCTGACAGCGCCAGGGTTGCCTGAGCGGACCAGCGTTCGTCTTGCTGCTGATAGAGGTGCAATTGCGCGGCTTTCGGGTCGAGCGCGACGACGCCACCCGGCACCAACGCCAGGGCGCCGGCGGTTTTTTTGATCTCGCCGAACGGTTCACGCAGGGCCACCGGGCTGCGCGTGACATCGGCTTCCGGGTGCGCCGGGTAAGCCCACCAACCGACGTTTTCCTCGTTGACCACCAACTGATTGGCACCATCGTCGACCTGACAATCCGTGGCCGAAGGCGGCAGCGGCAGACCGCGCACACGTTGCGGCTGCGGGTTGAGCGTCGCGCCATTGCCCACCAGCCATTGCTCGCCCTTGCCCTCCTCGCCCACCAGGAACAGGAACAGGTTGCGGGCTTCGTCGCGGTACAGGCACAGACCGTTGACCGGGTAATCCCGCGTCGGCAGGTACACCGGCTGACCCCACGTGCGCTTGCCTGGATCGAGGCTGACCAGCAGCGCTTGCTGACGACTGTTGTCGAGGCTCGCGACCACCACCTGTTGGCCGGCGGCGCGGCTGTCCACACCATTGAACGAGCCCTTCAAGCGCGCCAGTTCCTTGCCTTGCGCATCCAGCAAGAGCAAGCCATCACGCTCGCTGGCGGCCAGGCGGTCGCCGTCGGCGCTGGCGGGCAGAAACGCCACGGCATCGACCGACAGGTTCGCGGCCCAGGGCTTGAGAGACAGGGTCGGCACGGCCGCCAACACCTGGCCGGCGGTCAGGCAAATCAGTGCAGCCAACACGTGGCGCGTGGGTAGAAACGAAATACTCATGAACAGGCAAAGTCCTTGTCGTGGGGCAGCGGCATCGGGGCTTAGAAGTGGGTGAAGGTCAGGCCGACTTTGTAGGTCGGGCCGTATTCTTCGTACTGGCCGTTGTAGGAACGGTGGCCGGTGTAGACGAAATACGGCTCGTCGGTGAGGTTCTGCGCCTCGAAGCTGACCTGCAGGTTTTTGCTCAGCGAGTAACGCGCGCTGAAGTCGACAAAGGTCTGGGCGTCGACGTGCAGGTCGTGGGCCTTGTCGTCGATCGAGGCCAACTCAAAGAGGTAGTCCGACTTGTAGTTGGCCGACAGGCGCAGGCTCAGCTTGTCGTCTTCCCAACCGAGCATCAGGTTGCCGACCGTGTCGGACTGATTGGGCAAATCGATGCTGCGCTTGCGGTTGGTGCCACTGGCAGCGTCGAAGCCTTTGATCTCGGCATCCGAGCGGCTGAAGGTCGTGTTGGCGCCAATCAGCAGGCCATTCCAGGGCGCGGGCAGCCAGTCGAATTTCTGCGAGTACGCCAGTTCCAGGCCATACAGCTTGGCGCTGTCGCCGTTGGCGAACGTGTGGGCTTCGGTGAAATCGACCCAGGCGCCGGTGCCGGCGAGGTCCGTGTTGTAGACGAAATTCTTGATGTCTTTATAGAACACGAACGCCGAGACAGTGCCGGCATGGCCCATGTAGTGCTCGATGCCGAGGTCGAGGTTGCTCGATTCCAGCGGCTTGAGGTCCGGGTTGCCGAACGTCGCTTCGTCATCGTCGATGACAAACCCCGGCGCCAGTTGGCCGAAGGTCGGACGCACCACGGACTTGGTCCAGGCCGCGCGAACCTGTGTGTTCTTGTCCAGCTGATAGCGCGCATGCAGCCCCGGCAACCAGTGGTGATAACGGCGTTTGGTCTCGGTGGACTGGAACTCGCCATCGGTGACGCCGGTGCCCTTGGCTTCGAACTCGGTGCCCTCGTAGCGCAGGCCGGCGATGAAGCGCCAGTCGTCAATATCCAGGGTGTTCATCAGGTAGCCGGCGTTGATGTCCTCGCTGATCTTGAAGTCGTTGACCCGCGATTCGGTTTCGTCAAAGAAGTCCGCTTGATTGAGGCCGCCGATCAACTGCTTGACCGCACTGCCACTGATACCCGGCCCGAACTGGCCGAGACGGTAGTCGACGTTGCCCTTCTTGAACTGCGTCAGATTGAGTTGCTCATCACTGAACCCCAGGTCGTCGAAGTCTTCATAGACCCAGGCGTCGAGGTTGTTGTCCTTGTTGCGCCGGCTGACCTTGCCGCCAAACTTGACCTGTGACGCGTAGCCTTTGAAGTCGTAATCGCGAGCGAGGTCCAGGCGCAGGTTTTTCTCGGTGTCGGTGGTTTTCTGTTGTTCCCAGTCGACTTTGTCGAGGCTGAAATTGCTCGGGTCGTAAAAGCCCTGGCCAACGATCGGGCGTGGCTTGTCGTTGTCGTAGAAACCGCTGTCGGCGAAGTCATCAATACCGGCGAATTCGGCATTGGCGATGTGGCCCGGACTGTCTTCGCTGGAGCGGCTGTAACCGGCCTGGCCGCTGAGGGTCCAGAGGCCGAACATACGCTCGCCGCCGAGAACGTAGGACTGGATTTCCTGGGTCTCTTCGCGTTGCTTGAGTTTGCGCGAACCTTCGGCATCGCCCAGTTCGCCCGCAGCCTGCGGATCGGCGAATTCAAAGCTAGTGGAATTGCGCGTTTCGCTGTCCTTGTAGCGGCTGTAGAGCGTGCGCAGGTAATAGCTGCTGAGGTCATCGGGCTTGTAATCGAAGTTCAGGCCACCGCCGGCGCGTTCGCGGCTGATGTCGTAGTCCCGTTGCTCGAACTCCTCGAGTTTGGCGCCCTGCTGGAAATCCCAGGCACCGCCGGTTTCGACGTTGTCCGAACCGAAGTCGCGCTTCTGCCAGCTCAGCGCGGCGGCGACACCGAAGTTGTCGATGCCGTCGCCGAGGCTGAAACGGTCACTGACCGCGCCGGAAAACTTCGGGCTGGTCTGGTGGGTGTTCTGGTCATAGCTGGCCTCGCTGCTGCCGGTGTAGAACAGCCCCGTGTGATCGAAGGCCGAGAGGCTTTGCACATCCACGGTGCCGCCCAGCGAGTTGGCGTCCATGTCCGGGGTCAGGGTCTTGATTACCGACAAGGATTGCACCAGTTCCGCCGGCAACACATCGAGGGCCACGGCGCGGCGTTCGCTTTCCGGCGACGGCACCAGCGTGCCATTGATGGTCACGCTGTTGAGGTCCGGCCCCAGGCCGCGCACGCTGACAAACCGCCCTTCGCCCTGGTCACGCTCGACGCCGACGCCCGGTAACCGCTGCACCGCTTCGGCGACGTTTTCGTCCGGCAGTTGAGCCACGCCGTCGGCATGCACCACGCTCTTGATGCTGTCGGAGTTGCGCTGTTCCTTCAGCGCCAGATCGATGCTCGCCGCCTGCCCGACCACTTCGACGTGTTCAGTGTTCGGTGCGGTCTCGGCGGCGCTCAGGCGTTCGCTGGCCATCGCCATGGCCAAGGCGGTGAGCGTAAAGCTGACGATCCCGGCGGTACTGCTGCGCTGGTACATGGTGGTCCTCCCCAGAGTCCGATAACGCCAGGCAAGTGGCCCGGCAACTGGGAGGGCACGCTAGGGTCGGGGGATGACAGTCCTGTGACACCGGTGGGCAGGGAGCGCTTTAAACCGGGGTTTTGCCGGGATTACAACGCAAACTGAGCTGATTTGACCCATCACCAGCCATTACGCCTTCCCTGTAGCAGCTGCCGAAGGCTGCGTTCGGCAGTTGCTACCAGGGTGCGGAGCGGTTTTCGGGATGTTGGTGGATAAAAAGCTGCGCAGAGCCGTGAGCTGATTCGACCTCACAGCCCAGTCACCCCGCTGTCACAAACATCTGCTGTGCTGACTCGCAATACCTCTTCGCCAAAGGATCACGGCCATGTTCTCAGTGCTAAAACCCCATCGTTGGAAACTCGCTTTGCTGCTGTTGGCGGCGAACATGGGGTTGCTGTTGCACCTGGCCTGCGGTGAGCTGAAAAGCATCAGCGAATGGGTCTGGCTGGACATCGTCGGTGAAGGCGGTTCTGCGCTACTCGCGCTGGTCTGGCTGGGGCTGGTGCTCAAGAGTCGTCCGGCCGGACGCGTTACCAATTACCTGGCGCTGGGCTTGAGCTGCATCTTTTTCTCCTGGTGGATCGACAGCCTCGACGAGTTCATCCGCCTGCCCGACAGCATCACCTGGGACCACTGGCTGGAGTCCGGGCCGATGCCGGTGGGCATGATTCTGCTGACCCTCGGCATCTATCACTGGCACCGCGAACAACTGGCGATCAGCGCGCAAATGGAGAAACGCGAAAAGCTTTTTCGCGAACATCGGCTGTTCGACAAACTCACGCCATTAGGCGGCGCCGATTACCTCAAGCGCCAGTTGATCACCAGCCTCGAAGACAGCCAAGGCCAGGCGCAACCCTTGTCATTGCTGGTGCTGGATGTCGATAACTTCGCGGCGATCAATCAGGCCTTCGGGCATGCCGAAGGCGATGCCGTGTTGCAGGCGCTCAGTCATTTGCTGCTGCTCAACCTGCGCCGTCAGGACCTGCTCTGCCGACTGGCCGGCGACCGATTCGTGGTGTTGCTGCCCAACACCGGCGAGAGCCAGGCACGCTTGCTGGCGCTGGAACTGCAACAGGCCGTTCAGGGCCTGGCCCACAAAACCCGACAACACGGCGAGCGCATTCACCTGTCCGCCGCCACTGCGGTGGTCATGGCCGTGGATGAGGCGCCGGATGCCCTGCTCAAACGCCTCAACCTGGCACTGGCCCGGGCCAAACAGCCCTTGGCAAAAACGGCCTGAGGCCCGCTCATGACCCTGAAAAACACCTGGTTCGAAACCGACAGCCGTTTCATTCCCGGGCATTACCAACCCGCGACCCTGATTGATCTGGCGCTGTCCCGAGACATTGACAGCCATCGCCTGCTGCGCGGGACCGGACTGTTTCATGAGGACATCCTGGCCGGCCAGACGCGTCTGAGTCCGCAGCAGTTTCTCGGGTTGATCGGCAACAGCCGGCGTTTGCTGGATGCCGACGACAGCAGTTTTTTGTTCGGCCAACGCCTGCTGCCGGGGCATTACGGCCCCGCCAGCCACGCCCTGCGCCACGCGCAAAACCTGCACCAGGCCCTCGACACCCTGGTGCAACAACAGGCGCTGCTCAGCCCGCTGGCCACGCCGCGCCTGGTGCTGGATGAAAAACACGCCTACTTCTACTGGCTGGACAGCTGCGGCGCGGGCGAGCAATGGCGTTTTTTGCTGGAGGCCAGCATGACTTCGATTGTGGCCATGAGCCGCTCACAGAGCGGCCAGCGCCTGCCGTGGGAATGCAGCTTCAGCCATGCCGAACCGCGTTATGTCGAGCAGTACTGGGTGCATCTGGGCGAGCACACACAGTTCAAACGCCCGCTCGACCTGATGCGCATCCCCCGGGAATTTCTCGCTCAATCCTGGCCCGACGCCTCGGCCACCGCGGGCCAGGTCGCCCGTCAGGAAGCTCACCGACAAATCGAACAACTGGGTTTTGCCTCAAGCTTCATCGATTGCGTTTATCGCTACCTGCAAACCCATGTGCGCCAAGCCCCCAACCTCGAACAGGCCGCCCAGGCCTTCGCCATGAGCCCGGCCACGCTCAAGCGCAAACTGCAAAAACACGACACAGGCTTTCAACAACAGGTGGATCTGGTGCGCAAACACGTGGCGCTTTACCTGTATCAGATCAAGGGATTCAGTAACGAAGAAGTGGCGGACTACCTGCGATTCAACGATGCGGCCAACTTCCGGCGCTCCTTCAAGCGCTGGACCGGCAGCACGCCCAACCTGATCCGCGAGCTGTTCAATACCGGTTGAAGTCGGATTTTTGTGTGGGCGATAACTCAGGAACCGATGGAAGATCTCGACTCAAGGAATCCGCCAAACATCGCTCTTCTGATCGCAGTCACTGCCGGGAATAGACTGCGACATCCATTGATTGAAAAGAGAAAACTGTATAGCAAGCTTAGCTTTTTAACCAAATGTACTCGATATCCAGACAGTGTTCCTTGAGCTTGTCGATATCGACTACTTCAAGGCCTCTCCGGCAGAGGCGTTGGACCGTTTAATGCCCGATGAACCGTTGCAACGTCCATCATAAGAGCGGGGATAGTGCCCTGCTCCATTGCCCACCTCCAGGCCGTAAGTTATAGCGTTGTAATGTCAGGATGCCAGACTCCTTAACAAGCCCCACTAATGGGGATTGGTCTCAGGATTATCTCACCGGAGCACGACTATAAATATTTTAAAAAGTTTTAACCGTTCGCCGGAAAAATAATAGCGAGAAAAAACAATTAGTTAGAGTACGAGGTATTCACTATTGGATAAAAGGCATGCTTTTTGACAGGGAACGTTTGACAGGCCGCCAAGAGTGGTCGATAACTAAACCGGTCTATCTGAACAGGCAACGAGTGCACATTGCTCGTTGAGCGCTGTTCTTCAGACAACTTGTGAACAACTTGTTTTTTTAACGGCCTTTGGTACGGACCGTGCGGTAGCTTTGCCTAAAGCAAAGTGATCGATGGTTATACCCGACACGCTGTCAGATATAACGGAATTCATTGTTCCATGTTTCACCCACTTAACACCTGATTCAACTATGAAACACATTGACGCAACCGCTTTAAAACAATAATGCGCTTGGCTTTATCACTTTCTGGATCCAATTAATCCTCTGCCTGCTTAAACTTTCGAAACTTACGGAGTTTACCAGCATGCCAGCAATCAGCACCGACCGATGCAGTTGGTACCTTCTGCAATGCAAGCCTCACCAGGATGAACGTGCTCACGTCAACCTGGTGCAACAGAACTATGTCGTGTTTCACCCTCAATTCGTGAATGAGCGCGTGATTCGCGGCAAAGCACACAGGGTGCGAGAATCTCTGTTTCCAGGGTATCTGTTCATCCATCTTGGCGGTAACGACAACTGGGCGCCCATTCGGTCCACGCGTGGCGTCAGTCGTATTGTCGAATTCAATCATGGTCCTGCGACGGTGTCCGAGAACATCATCGAGCATCTGCGTGCGCGCTGTATCGAGTCATCGGAATCGCCCATCGATGAGCCCCTCAAGCCCGGTGAACACTTGCGCATCATTGGAGGGCCCTTGTCGACACTGGAGGGTATTTTCGTCTCTGCGCAAGGGACTGAGCGCGTCATGATCCTGCTACAGTTTCTGAATCGCGAACACGCTGTCTGTGTGCCATTGAGCAATCTCGAACGTCAGCAATCTTCATTGCAAACCAATATCTAATCATCTGACTGATGCTTTTGCCCCGGGAGCTATAGATATGGCCTTGATGTCACGCTGCCCTATTGCACTGATCATGGCCTCTTTATACCCGGGGGTGGCCTGGAGCATTGACCCCCAGCCTATCGATGTTTATGGGTTCGATTTCGTGCCGACTTTCATGCTGACGGAAAGCCATGACGATAACTTCCGGGAACTGGAGCACAACGTTCAGTCCTCGATGATCACCAAACTGGCGCCCTCCTTCGCACTCAAGGCCGAAGATCGCAACAGCGCCACCCGACTGATCTGGCAGCCCACCCGCTACATCTATCACAGCGAGTCGGATGCCTCGTACACATCGCAACGCGTGCTGGCGGACAGCATCATGGAGTTCACCGACCGACATCGTCTGGAGCTCGACGCTGAATACCGCAAGTACGAGCGTACGGAATCGACAGCGGTCGAAGGCGTCAATGACAAGATCAACAATAAACGGGTGGGCGGCCTCTACACCTATGGCGCCAAAAGCGCTGACAACCAACTGGCTTTCGGTGCCAATTACGCGCAACTGCGCTACGACAACGCCGACGGCATCAACGACGACAAAGAACGTAATACCACCGGCATGACCTCCACCTGGTATCACCGTGTCGGCAGCAACACGCGCAGCCTGCTGGAGTACGACCACACGATTTTTGACTACAAGCAATCCGACAGTTTGCGCAGTAGTAAATCTGATGCGGTGCTCGCCGGTGCCGTGTGGGATGTCACCGCACGTACGACCGGTAAAGTGCGCATCGGTTATGAACGAAAGAACTTCGATAACAGCGAATCCAAAGACCTCAACAACCCCACCTGGCAGGTGGATCTGCAGTGGAAACCACGAACTTACTCCACGTTTACCTTCCTGGCCCGCCAAGCCCTGGCCGAGGGCGACGATGGCGCCGATGCCGTGAAGTCGACCTTCACTCAGGTCGGTTGGCGCCATGGCTGGACCGAACGCATCACCACGGTGGCAAAGGCCGGGCTCGGTCGTTATGTCTACGAAGGCCAGAGCCGCACGGACAACTTCCAGGATTACAACCTGGCGGTGATCTACGCGATGCGTCGGTGGCTGGATATCGAGCTCGGCTATCGCTACCGCGACAACGACTCCGATGCCGACAATGAAAGTTTCACCCGCAACGTTTTCCAGATCAGCTTCAACGTAAGCCTTTAGCAAGAGGGTTTCGATATGAACGCACACACTCTTGGCTTGTTGTTCACACTGGCGTTTATACCCGATACGTATGCAGCAGACCCCGGCACCCAATACAAACTGGCCGCTGGCGATGTCTTGCGCATCATCGTGTTTGGTGAGCCGGAGCTGAGCATGAAAAAGATCCGCCTCAGCGATGCCGGCACCTTTTCCTACCCGTTTCTGGGAGAGATTTCCGCCAAGGGACTCACCCCCAACCAGGTCGAAAAGATCATCGTCGACGGACTTAAACAAGGCTACCTGATCGACCCCAAAGTCAGCCTGAGCCAGATCGAATACCGTTCGTTCTACATCAATGGCGAAGTGCAAAAACCCGGCAGCTATCCCTTCGTGCCCGGCCTGACACTGGAGAAAGCCATCGCCTTGGGCGGTGGCCTGACCGAGCGAGCCTCGATCAAACGCGTGACCATCGTTCGCGGCGATGGCGGCCCGACCCTGACCGATACCGTCACACGAACCACCACGATTGCCCCCGGCGACACCATTTCCATTGCACAAGGGTTTTTCTGATCATGGACAACAGCCCTAGCACCTACGTCGAACGTCCTCTGCAAACGCATGTGCATCAGCCGTACAGCGAAGACAAGGACACCATTGACCTGCTTAAACTCTGGAGGGTGATCTGGCGCGCGAAATGGAACATCGGGTGGATGGTCCTGCTGTGCTGCGTACTGGCGGCCGTTGCCGTTTCGGCCATAACGCCGCAATACATCGGCAGCACCACGTTGCTGTTCAACGATAAGACACCGCCGCTGATGTCTTTCCAGCAAGTCAAGGATTCGGGCAGCAACGCCACCGAATACTTGCAGACACAACAAGCACTCCTGCAATCGCGGGACCTTGCCGAACGCGCAGTGACCAAACTGGGTCTGACGACTAACCCGATCACCGACCCGCGCCAGCAACCGGCGCCCTGGTTCACGCCGCGCAAGTGGCTGGCAGACCTTGACGATTACCTTGGCCTTGACCTTGATCAATGGCTCCCGGGTCTGCCGCTGTTGTCGCCGGTGAAAGAGGCGCCGACTGAAGAAGACGTCTTCAATCAGGTCACGCAGAACCTGATGCTGCACACCAGCGTCAAGTTTGTCGGCAAGAGCCAATTGCTCGAAATCGAGGTGGAGCTTCCGGACCCGGCGCTGGCGGCAGCGGCGGCCAACGCCTTGGCCCAGGGCTTTACCGACAGCCAACTGGACACCAGCGAAAAGTCCTCGCAGAACACCACCGCGTGGATGAACACACGACTGATCAAACTGCGCGACAACCTGCGCGTGGCCGAGAAAAAACTACAGGGCTACCGGGAAGAGCAAGGCCTGGTCGACGTTGGAGGCGTCGCCACCATCAGCGCCAACGAACTGGAAATGACCGGCAATCGCATGGTCGACGCCCGTCGTAACCGCGCTGAAGCCGAGAGCCAGTACCGGCAGGCGAAGTCCCTGAGCAATGGCGATCTGAGCCGGCTTTCCAGCGTGCCTGCGGTCTTGAGTAACCCATTGGTCCAACAATTTCAGGCGGACCTGGCCAAGGCCCAGGCCAAGGTTGATGAACTGGCGGGGCGCTATGGTCCCAAACATCCCAGCCTGATTTCCGCGCAGTCCGAATTGCGCGCAGCCACCACCAGCCTGCAACTGCAGGTGCAGCAAGTGGTGGCCGGTATTGAAAGGCAATACCAACTCGCCTCGGCCAGTGAAGCCTCGTTGCGCCAATCGTTCAACAACAACAAGGCGCAGATCCAGGACATTGCGCGCAAAGAGTTCCAGTTGCGCGAGTTCCAGCGTGAGGTCGACAGCACTCGCGCGCTGTATGAAACCTTCGTCACCCGCTTGAAAGAAACGGCGGCGACCGCCGACATGGACTCGACCAAAGTGCGCATCGTCGACCCCGCCATTGTCCCGACTGAAGCAAGCAAGCCGCGTAAAACATTGATTGTGGCGATCGTCGGGTTGATCGCTGCGGTCATCGGCGTAGCGTTGGCATTGCTCTTCGACAGCCTGAGCAACACCTTCAAAACCGACGAGACGATCGAAAGCGCGCTGAATATTCCTCTGCTCAGCGTCGTACCGTTAGTGAGGAAGAAAAGCCGGCGGCAATTGGCGCGCTTGTTCGAAGACAACGACAACCCGCATTTTTCCGAGACCATTCGCAATCTGCGCACCTGGCTGATGTTGCAAAGCAGTGATATGCCGTCGCAGGTGGTCCTGGTGACGTCGACCGTTGCCGGAGAGGGCAAAAGCACCATTGCCAACAACCTGGCCAGTTCGCTCTCGTCGCTGGAACGTGTGCTGCTGATCGACGCCGACATGCGCCAGCCAACCCTTTCGCTGAACTTCGATTTTCCGCCTGACAGCCCGGGACTTGCCAATGTCATTGCCGGCACTGCCAGACTCGAAGACTGCATCGTGTCGGTGGGCAATCTGGACATGATACCGGCCGGGAAGGTCACGCCTCCTTCACTGGATCTGTTCGACGCGCCGCGCTTGCCTTCCCCTGCCGACCCGCTTAACCCGGCCCGTCAGCCTCCGCCGCAGGATCTGCTGAGTTCACCGCGCATGGCGCGCATGCTTGACGCGCTCAAGTCGCGTTACCGCCACATCATTATCGATTCACCACCCGCCGAAATGATCAGCGACGCGCTGTTGCTGGCTCAGCATTCGGATGCAGTGATCTACGTGGTCAAGGCCGACAGCACGCCGATCAGCCAAGTGCAAAGGGGCATTGCCATGTTGCAGCAGAGCCATGTATCGGTGTTTGGTACCGTGCTCAACCAGGTCGACCTGCGCAAGGCACGCAAGTACGGCTATCACCACTCCAAGACGCTTTATAACTACGACTTCGCGCCTCGGTAACGCCCCGCGCACCTGACTGTCGCTACACCTCTTTCTGCCATCACACCCTCACAACACGCTGCTTCACCTCTGCCGAGCCAGGGAAAAGCCTGCGGGAGCCACGCCGTGCCTGCCCGTTAGCGCTAATTCATAACGTCTGCCTTGAGGTCAAGCCCATGACACCGATCTATACCGCTCAGATGGCACACCGCCGAGGCCTGACGTTCTGGGGACAATGGCTGTGTGCGCTGACGCTGGTCACTTCGCTGCTGATGTTGCTCGTCTATTGGCGTGTCGGCACTCTGACCAGCGATTACCGCATCTTGATCATTCTGACTGTGCTCGGCTCCGTGCCGATTTACAGCGTGATGCAGGTCTATCACAAGCGCCATGGCCTGTTGGTCGGGCTCGCCAGGTTGCTGGCCGGTTGGTTGATTTTGCTGGCCGTGCTGGCGGCTATTGCCTTTATCACCCAGACCAGTGCGATTTACTCGCGCCAGGTGATGATGATCTGGGCAGTGCTGGGCTACGTGGTCCAAGCCATCAGTTTTCTGCCCCTGCATTACTTCGCCCGCCTGCACTCACGGATGGTCTGCAACGAGCGTCGCTCGGTGATCATCGGCACCTGCCCGACCGCCCATGAGCTGGCGAAAAAACTCTGCAGACCGAACCGTGCGCTGGTGCTGGGTTTTATTGCCGAAGCGGACAACAGTGGACCGGCCCCCAGCATCTTGCCGCTGCTCGGCCACCTCGACTCGATCCGCGAAATCATCACCCGCCTGGAAGTGCGCCGCGTCTACATCGTCCTGCCCATGGCGCATGCCTCAGTCATCGAAGCGTTGTACATCGATCTGCTGGACATGAACGTGGACGTGGTGTGGATCCCGGATTTCGGCAGCATGGTGCTGCTCAACCATTCGATCTCGGAAATCGAGCGCATGCCGGCCATTTACCTCAATGAAAGCCTGCTCAGCTCTCATCCCGCCAGCCTGTTTTGCAAAGACCTGCTGGAACGCAGCCTGGCCGCTATGGCGATCATTCTGCTCAGCCCGTTGCTGCTGGTGGTGGCGGCTGCCGTCAAGCTCAGTTCCTCCGGCCCGGTGCTGTTCAAGCAAAATCGACACGGTTGCAACGGTGAAGTGATCAACGTCTGGAAGTTTCGGTCGATGCGCCTCCACGACGACAGTGAAGTGCGCCAGGCCACGCGAGAAGACGATCGCGTCACACCGCTTGGGCGTTTCCTGCGCCGCAGTTCCATCGACGAGTTGCCACAGCTGTTCAACGTCCTGTTCGGCCAAATGGCCCTGGTCGGCCCGCGCCCGCATGCCGTCACCCACAACATTTACTACACCGGAAAAGTGCACGCCTACATGGCTCGCCATCGCCTCAAACCGGGCATTACCGGTTTGGCCCAGATCACCGGGCATCGCGGCGAAACCGAGACGGTAGAAAAGATGCAGTTGCGCGTCGCTCAGGACCTCCACTACATCAACCATTGGTCGCTGTGGCTCGACATCAAAATCCTGATCAAGACCCCCTTCACGTTGTTCTCGAAAAACATCTACTGACACCCCGCCCCATCGCTGATCACTGTCACGACGACCCGAGGGTTGACCATGAATGTGAGCGTATTCGGTATTGGTTATGTCGGCCTTGTCCAAGGCGCCGCACTGGCCGAGGTCGGCCACACTGTGCTGTGTGTCGATGTCGACGCTGCCAAGGTCGAGGCATTGAAGGAAGGCACGTTGCCCCTCTACGAGCCCGGCCTGAAAAGCCTCGTCCGCGATAATTACCAGAGTGGACGCCTGCGGTTCGACACGGACCTGGCCAGCGCGGTCCGCCACGGCGATGTGCTGTTGATTGCCGTCGGTACGCCGCCTGACGAAGACGGTTCGGCGGACCTCACCTACGTGTTGAGCGTGGCGCAAACCATCGCGCTGAACATGGACCGTCACCACGTCATCGTCGACAAATCCACCGTGCCGGTCGGCACCGGTGACTTGGTGCGGGCGCGCATCGAGCAGGTCCTGGCCGACAACGATCGCCGCGATCTCACGTTCGACGTGGTCTCCAATCCGGAATTTCTCAAGGAAGGCTGCGCAGTGGAAGACTGCATGCGCCCGGACCGGATCATCATCGGCACCGACAACCCGCGCGCCGAAGCGGTCATGCGCGAGCTGTACGAACCGTTCAATCGCAACCGCGAAAAAATCATCGTCATGGACGTTCGCAGCGCCGAGCTGACCAAGTACGCGGCTAACTGCATGCTGGCGACCAAGATCAGCTTCATGAACGAAATGGCCTGCCTCGCCGAAAAGCTGGGCGCCGATATCGAGAAGGTACGTCTTGGCATCGGCTCGGATCCGCGCATCGGTTATCAATTTATCTACCCGGGACTGGGCTACGGCGGTTCGTGCTTTCCCAAAGACGTGAGGGCGCTGATACAGGCCGCCAACCACGTCGATATCGATGCCCGGGTACTCAAGGCCGTCGAGTCACGTAACCACGAACAGAAAGCCAGCCTGTTCAACAAGATTTTCCAGCACTTCGACGGTGCCCTTCGCGGCAAGACCTTTGCCTTGTGGGGTTTGAGTTTCAAACCGAACACCGACGACATGCGCGAAGCCCCCAGCCGGGTCTTGATGGAAGCCTTGTGGCACGCCGGCGCCAGCGTCCAGGCGTTCGACCCGAAAGCCATGGAAGAGGCCCAGCGCCTTTATGGCTCGCGCGATGACCTGACCCTGGCGGGCACCAAGGAAGCGGCGCTGAAAAATGCCGACGCACTGGTCATCGTCACCGAGTGGCAATCCTTTCGCGCGCCGGACTTTGACCTGCTCAGGCGGCAGCTCAGGCAACCGCTGATTTTTGATGGACGCAATCTGTTCGATCCGCAGCGTATGAGCCAACGCGGCTTTACCTACCTCTCCGTGGGCCGGCGGACCCACTCGGTCCTCTGAAAGGTGTCGCGCCATGATCAGGCTGGAAATAGTCAGGCATTACTCACCGAAACTGCTGGATGCCAACCAGGCTTATTCCTTCATTAACTTCGCGTCCATCGGCAGTTTTTTCGAGCAGACGCCCAGCACCGTCGCCTATTTTTGCGACGGCATGCTGATGTCGGCGTTCATGTCTCGCGTGACGGGCCGAACGATCGGCCGGGTCAGCTTTGACTTCACGTCGATTGCTGACCTGGTACTCAGCGGCGCCGAGCAACAGGGCAAGCGCGTGTATTTCGTCGGCGCCCGGCAGGTTGAACTGGAGCAGTTCCTCAGCAAGATCAAGGCACGCTATCCGCGACTGAGCATCGCCGGCTCGCACAACGGCTACTTCGATGCGTCGCAGGCCGAGGGCATTCGGGCCGACATCTGCCGCAGCAAGGCGGACATCCTGATCGTGGGCCTGGGCGCCGGGCGACAAGAGCAGTTCGAGCAGGACACATTGCGCGCCGGGTTCGGCGGTGTCGCCTTCACGTGTGGCGGGTTCATTCGCCAGGAAGCCACGGCCACGCGAAATTACTACCCGGCATTGATCAATCGCCTGCATTTGCGCGCGTTTTATCGAATGTATCGCGAGCCCCATACGATCAAACGCTACCTCATCGACTACCCGAGCAACTTTCTGCACCTGTTAGCCATGCTCGCCCGGCACAAAGTCGCCATCAGCGTGGGGGAATGAAATGCACATCCTGTTTATCCTCAAGGATTTCAAGCCGGGCGGCGGTGTCGAGCGCGTCCAGCAACGGTTGTCCGAGCAATTTCTCAAGGACGGCCGGCGTGTGAGCTTCTTCGTCATGAATGGCGACAGGCCCGACACCGACGGTGTGCAACACCTCAACGGCGGCGGCAGCGGCATCGTCGGCCTGCTCAAGTCCATCGTTCTGTTGCGCCGGATCATTCGCCGTGAGGGCGTCACCCACCTCATCTCGGCCAAGGAGCAGGCCAATCTCTGCACCTGGTTCGCCACCTTGGGCAGCGCCTGCAAAGTCATCTATAGCCGCCACGCGACACTTGATTGCACTGAACAGAACACCGGCCCCTCCAGCCTGCGCCTGCTCTACTCCTTGTACCTCTGCGGCAATGGCAAGGTCGTGACGGTCTCCACGGCCCTGCGCCAGGCCTTGGTCGATTTAATGCCGTGGGGCCAGCGGCGCATCCGTTATTGCCCCAATGCCGTCGTCACCGACCAACTGCTGCAAGCCTCACAGGCGCCGCTGCTCGACGGATTGCCCAACGACTACTGGTTGAGCCTGGGCCGCTTGGTGGAACCCAAGGGTTTTCATCTGTTGCTCGATGCCTATGCCTTGGCGCTGCGCAGCGCAGCGTTGCCCGATCTGGTGATCGTCGGCGACGGCCCTTTGCTCGGCGCGCTGACCGCTCAGGCACAGCGCCTGGGCGTCGCGCATCGGGTGCATTTCACCGGTTTCCTGAGTAATCCCTATCCACTGCTCAGGCAGGCAAAGCTGTTCATTCTGAGTTCGGTGCAGGAAGGCATGCCGACCGTGCTGATCGAGGCACTGGCGCTGGGCACGCCCATATTGGCGTGCGACTGCGAGACCGGGCCCAGGGAATTGCTGGACAACGGTCGACTGGGCCAACTGGTCGCCGTCAACGACGTACCCGCGTTGGCGAGTGGAATGCTGCAAAGCCTGACGTCACAGGGTTACGCGGCGCCCAGCGGAAAAATGCTCACCGAGGCCATCCACCCGTATACCAGCCAGTACGCCGCGCAAGCGTACTACCAGGTATGGAACCAATGAAAAAGCTGCTGATTATCCTGCATGACCTCGGCGCGGGCGGGGCTGAAAAGATGATGGCGCGCCTCGCCGGCGCCCTGGTGGACGCCGGCAATGACGTGACATTGCTGATGCTCACCGGCGGCGGCATCAACGCGGCGCACCTCGACCCGCGCGTAAAGAAGGTTGAACTGCAAAGCCCGCGCAGCTCACGCGCGGTGCCGGCACTCGCACGATTTTTGCGGGCCAATCGCTTCGACGCCCAACTGGCTGCGCTCACTCACGTCAACGTGGTGGCGATCGCCGCCGCCGCGCTGTCCGGGACACTGGCGCGGCTGCACGTCAGCGAGCGCAACGCGTTTTCCCACGACAAGTACGTCAACCCCGACTTCAGGGTGCGGGTGGCGTACCGGGTGGCGCCGCTGCTGTATCGGCTGATTCCCAATCCGGTGATCTGCGTCTCGCGAGGCGTCGCCCAAGACCTGGTCGACACCACCATTGCGCGACATCGGGATGTGACCATTGCCGACAATCCGGTCCTCGACAACGACTTTCGCGACAAGACGCCCGGGCGGCCAAGTCACCGCTGGCTGCTGGAAAAGTCTTGCCCGGTGATTGTCGCCGTGGGTCGCCTGGCGCCGCAAAAAGGCTTCGACACCTTGCTCACCGCGTTCGCCGCGTTACCGGATCGCAGCGCCCGCTTGATCATCTTTGGCGAAGGCCCGCTCAGGGCTCGATTGCTTGACCAGGCACACAAGTTGGGCGTGGCTGAGCGGTTCGATCTGCCGGGCTATACCCGTGATCCCAGGGCAGAGGTCGCCGCGGCCAGTTGCTACGTGTTGTCGTCGCGTTTCGAGGGCAGTCCCAACGCGTTGGTGGAAGCCTTGTCCACCGGCACGCCGGTGGTGTCGACCCGATGCCCCCATGGCCCGCAAGACATCCTCATGGACGGCCTCGTCGCACCGCTGGTGGCCGTCGACGACCCGATCGCGCTGGCGCAGGCAATCGCCCTGCAACTGTCCACACCACGGGATTTACACCGCCAGGCCCGAATCGATGCCGCCGCCCGTTTCATCAATGCCAGCGCGGTGCAGACCTACCTCGCCGCGTTGCTCGGGAGTCCATCGCCATGAACACGCTGGAGATCAGGTATTCCACGTTACGCGACGCCTTCACCTTGTTCGGCGTGCTGTTCTACATCCAGGTGATTACGTTTTTCCTGGGGCTGGGCGGAACGGCGAATTTTGACGACATTGATAAGGACCTCGAAGGCAACGTGGCCAACCAGATATGCGGCCTGATTACCCTGCTGGTGCCGTTGTTTTTCTTCATCCGCAACAAGGTGTTCCTCAGCAAGAGCTTTTACCGGAACAACTTCTTTCTGCTGGTGTTCTTGTTCTGCGTGTTAGCGTCGATCGGCTGGTCGCACGACCCGATGTTAAGCCTCAAACGGTTTGTCGCGATGATCAGTGTGGTGTTTTTCGCCGGCTTCATCGCCTATAACTACAGCCTCGAAAAAATCACCTTCATGCTCGGCTGTGCCATCGGCGCGGCCGCACTCATCGGCTTGATACTCGCCGTGGTCATGCCCAACGTCGCCTTCATTGCCGGTGGCATTCGCGACGGCGCATTCAAGGGGATTTTCAGCGAGAAAAACGCCGGCGCACGGCTCAACGCAATCGCCATCCTGCTGTTGCTGCCGATGATTCGCCAGCGCAATCGCTGGGCCCTCTTCTGCTCGTTTTTTTCGCTGATCGCCGTTTTTCTCGCCCAGTCGGCGACCGGCGTGGCCTTGATCGTTTCCGGCACGGTGAGCTACTGGTATTTCCTGACCCTGATCCGCTTGCGCATGAACCGTTCGCAGTGGCTGTTCTTCGGTTGCACGCTGGTGTTCCTGCTGGTGTGCCTATTGGTCTACAACCACGTTGCGTTGCTGCTGGAGATGGCCGGGCGCGATCCGTCGCTGACGGACCGCACGATGATCTGGGAGTTGCTCGCACCCTTTGTCGACCAACAATGGCTCAAGGGGTACGGCTTCGGCGCCTTCTGGGCCAGTCCCGACGCCGATGTGTTCATCAGGCGTTGGGGTTACATCGGCAACGCCCACAGCGGCTACATGGAAACCCTGCTCAACGGCGGCATCGTCCAGTTGATTGCGCTGGCCTTGCTGATGGGCGAAGCGCTGTTCAAGCAATACCGCGCCGTGACGGCGAACCAGGCGGCACAGTTTCGCGCCAGCGCGCTGGTGATCATCGGCATGTTCGTTGTGACCAATTATGTGGCCTACGTGATCCCCAACTACCGCTCCGCCGAGTTTCTGGTGTTCTGCACCCTGGCCCTGTCCTTCCGGCATCACCACGTGACATTCCCTGAGTTGTCCCCTGCCCCGCAGCGTCAGCGTCCGTCTGGCAGGGCAACACCGCGCGACTCTGCCCAGGCGTAACAAAAGGAGAAATACCCGTGTCAGATCAAGCCCCCTCTCTACCGCATACCGTGTGCGTCGTGATCCCGATGTACAACGGCGCCGACAGCATCGAGCAAACACTGGCGTCGCTGGCCGAGCAAACCCGGCAGCCCGATCACGTCATCGTCATCGACGATGGTTCCACCGATGACGGACCACAACGGGTCAGAGACTTCGTCGCGCCATTTCGCCTGACGCTGTTGCACCAGGCCAACGAAGGCCAGGCCAGCGCCCGCAACCACGGCATGCGGCACTCTGAAGAAACGTTTGTGGCGATGCTCGATGCCGATGACCAATGGCGTCCGCGAAAGCTGGAGCTGCAACTGGCGCTATACGACGAACTCACTCGTCAGGGACGGCCGGTGGGGCTGATCGACTGCTATACGCAAGTCAATTACAGCGACGGCAGGCAGCAACTGGACAACCATCGCAAGAGCGGCCGGCATTTCTACGATTTCATTCACGCCAACGTCGTCAATGGCGTATCCACCGCGCTGGTCAAGCGCGACGTGATCATGCAACTCGGCGGCTTCGATGCCAGCCTGCGGTATTCCGAAGACCGCTACATGTGGACCCGGATCGCCGAACACTGGGAGGTCCATACGGTGCCGGAGGTGCTGCTGGAGCGCACGGTCAACGCCGGCAACATGACCGCAAACCCGAAAAAGTACTACCCGAACAAACTCAGGTTCATCGACGTGTACCTGGCCCGCTATGGCGAGCAGCTGAGCAAGCAGCAACGGATCGATTTCGTGCTGGGCAACCACACCGACTTTCTCAATGCGTTTTCCCGCAAAGGCGAGCATGCCGAGGTGATCGGCGTGTACCGCCGAATGCTCGATTGTTCCTGGCAAGCGCTGATCTTCGACAACGGCAAACCGACCTTGCGCTATCTCTATGCGTGCGCCCAGACATGGCGCAAGGCCGCTGCGTCCACCACCGCTCATTGAACCGGTATCCACCATGGCCAATCACCGTCTGGTGACATTGATCTGGATCTTCACCGAGAAATTCGGCCTGATTTTCCTGTCGATGATTACCTTTGTCGCGTATGCCCGGCTGCTGTCGCCCGCAGAGTTGGGCGTGGGCACGGTGATCATTGCGATCATCGAGTTGATCGGCCTGGTTTACTCATCGGTGCTGGAGGACCCGCTGGTACGACTTGAGCGGCTGGAGGACAAACACATCTCCACGGCCTTCTGGGCGGCGGTACTCGTCAGCCTGGCGTCCATCGTGGTCATCTCGGGCGCGGCGGTGCTGTACACGTCCGACCCGGTGCTGCAATGGATGACGGCGGTGGCCTCGGTGAAAATCCTGTTCACCATGATGGCGCGGGTCTATGTGGCAGAAATGCGCCGCAGCGGCAACTTCAGGGCCCTGGCGTCGCGCACGTTACTGGGCAAGGTGTGTGGTGGCGTCGGCGGTATCGCTGTCGCGCTGTGGGGCTTGGGGGCCTGGGCGGTCATCGCTCAGGCAGTGATCATGGAACTCGTCTCCATCATCGTGTTGATGCGCGCCGACCCGCGACGCATTGCTTTTCAGATTGACGGGCCGTTCTTGCGCGAACTGTTGAAAGCCGGCGCACCGGTGGCCATCAACGCGCTGAGCTCGCAAACGCTACAGCGCGGGGTCAACGTGGTCCTGGGTATGACGGCCGGCACCAACGCGGTGGGCATGTTCAACATGGCGATGCGCATCATCGACCTGCCGCGTACGGCGATCTATCACGGCCTGATCAGCTATGCGCTGCCGGCGTTCGCCCGGCGCAGCGCCGATCAATCACGGTTGCTCGCGATCATCAGCGATTCGACCGCCGTCAGTGGCTTCCTGCTGACGCCTCTGTTCATCGGCATCGCACTCACCGCGCACGACGTGATCCTGTTGATCTTCGGCGCCAAATGGGCCGAGGCCATTCCCCTGCTGCAAGTGCTTGCGTGCACGGCGGCCATCGGCAACACGGCCATGTACGCCACCACCGCCCTGGTCGCGGTCAATCGCAGCCACCTGACCATCAAGGCCGAAGTGGCAACCACGGTGCTGGCGCTGGCGCTGGTCTATAGCTTCGGCAGCCTTTATGGCGGCATGGCCGCGGCCCTCGCCCTGCTGGCGCGGATGCTGCTCATCACCCCGCTGCAAATCCGCGGACTCAACACGGCCATCGGTTACGGATGGCGGCGGTTTTTCGAATCCAATTATCGCAGCGTCGTCGCCTCGCTCGTGATGGCGGCGACCGTCATCGTGGCTTCCGGACAACTGGGCCTTCAAGGCTATCTGCACCTGATCTGCAACATCGGCATTGGCGCAATGACCTATGCCGTGGCCTACAGCGTATTGCACCCGCGCTGGCCGCAAGAATTCAAAACGGTTTTCACTGCTCGCTGAATCCAGTCCTGAGACAGGAATACCTACCATGCGCAAAACGACGTTGATTACGGGCGGGGCCGGCTACATCGGCTCCCATACTTCCCTGGCGCTCATCGACGCCGGCCACAACGTGCTGGTGCTCGACAACCTGTGCAACAGTTGTCGAGAGTGCATCGCGCGCCTTGAGTACCTGGCCCATACGCGGATCGATTTCATCAATGGCGATATTTGCGACTCGAGCTTGCTCGCCGACATTTTCAGCCGTTATGACATCGATACCGTGGTGCATTTTGCGAGTCTGAAATCCGTTGAGGAAAGCACGCGCAAGCCACTGGATTATTACACCAACAACGTCGGCGGGACGTTGAACCTGTGCCGGGCGATGGCGCATCACGGGGTGTTCAAACTGGTGTTCAGCTCCTCGGCGACGGTGTACGGCGACCCCGTGCAGACCCCGATCCTGGAAGACTTCGGCACCGGCAAACCGGCCAATCCCTACGGCCGCACCAAGCTCATGATCGAGGAGTTGCTCACCGACCTGTGCAACGCCGATCCCCGCTGGAGCATCGCGTTGTTGCGTTACTTCAACCCGATTGGTGCCCATGAAAGCGGGCTGATCGGAGAAGATCCCCACGGTCGCCCCAACAACCTGTTGCCGTGCCTGACGCAGGTCGCGATTGGGCGGCTTCCCGAACTCACGGTGTACGGCTGCGACTATCCCACCGTGGATGGGACTTGCGTACGCGACTACATTCACGTGGTCGACCTGGCCAACGGACACCTCAAGGCGTTGGAGGTGTTGCAGCACCACAACGGCATCCACTACTGGAACCTCGGCACCGGCATCGGCTACAGCGTGCTGCAGATCATCCACAGTTTCGAGGACATTACCGGCATCACCGTGCCCTACCGCTTTGCCCCGCGCCGGCTCGGTGACATTGCCAAATGCTGGGCCGACCCGAGCAAGGCCGGACGCGAGCTGGGGTGGAGCGCGCAACGCGGCCTGGAACAGATGATCATCGATACCTGGCGGTGGCAGTCGTGTAATCCGCTGGGGTATCAGTCTTCCTTCGAGACACCGGCGCTGATTGAAGTGAAATGATGCGGATGTTTAAAGAATGCCTGCTGGTAGTGCTGCTGTCGGTTTCGCTGGTTGGCAACGCCGCGCAAGCGCCCTCCCCCGTACCCACCAGCGGGCTGGTGCTGTGGCTGGACGCGGCCGATGCGTCAACCATGACCCTGGATGCGCAGGACCGTCTCCAGCGCTGGAGCGACAAATCCGCCAAGGCCAATGACGCCACGGTAGACGGTGCCGCCTCGCCGCCACAGCGGATAGCCAACGCCCTGAACGGTCATTCGGTCGTGCGTTTCAGTGGCGTTTCGGGGTTTCTCGGCAACACCCTCCGCACGGCCAAAGGCCCTGTGACGGTACTGATCGTGTCCCGTCGCTTGCCCGAACATGCGCCGGTCGATCCCTGGCAACGGTTGTTCAGTTCACGCCCGCAGACCGCCGACAACGATAACGTGTTGCCGAATTTCGCCATCAGCCTGCAACAGTCCGACGCCTACGCGCCGACCGTGTCCGTCCTTGAACTTCAAGACGTGCCGATTGGCCCCTATGCGGTCGGGCGCAACGTGGTTGGCAATGCCGAAAACTTCAAAGGCGATATCGCGGAGATACTGGTGTACGACCGCCCGTTTGCCTCCCTTGCGCAGCAACAAGCGGCGTATCAATACCTGGCGAACAAGTGGTCGGTGACCGTTCCCCGGCAAGCGGATACCTGGACCCGGGTCGGACCGCTGGGCAAGCTGCCGAAACCCGGCGACGCTGGCTTGCCCCTGTCCGATCAGGCCAATGCCGGCAATTGGGTATTCGACAGCAAACTGTCCGATGACTTCAATGGCGACGTTCTCGACTCTGTGCGCTGGCACGTCAACAATGCCCAGGGGAATGAATCCCTGGGCCGCAAACCGGCGCTGTTCAGGCCGGCCAATGCCTTCCTGGCCGATGGCAACCTGAACATTGTCTTTCGCAAGGAAACCTTGGAGCAGAAGTACGTCAAACTCGGTTTCAAGGACTACACCTCTGCCATGGTCCGTACCATTGATCGCAGCTTTTACGGGTATTACGAAGCACGTGCCAAACCCATGAACTCCGCAGGTTCCAGCGCATTCTGGCTCGCCTGGACGGGCATGGCGGACAACGCCACCGAAATCGACATCTTCGAAATCGGTGGCAAGACCAAAGACGGCGTCCATGACCGCAAATACAACATGAACGCCCACCTCTGGGCCACGCCGCAAAGCACCGAACATATTGCCAACGGCAGCGTGTGGATCAGCCCCTGGCGCCTGGCAGACGACTTTCATGTCTACGGCTTCGACTGGCAACCTGACACCCTGCGCTGGTACGTCGATGGCGTACTGGTCAGAGAATCGAAGAACACGCACTTCTTCTTCCCGATGCAGATCATCTTTGACAGTGAAGCCATGTGGAATTGGTTCGGCGTTGTCGACGACGCTGACCTGCCTTCCACCTTCAGCATCGACTACGTCAAGGTGTGGCAACGTAGTCAGTAGCCCTCACACCAAGCCTGGGTTGCTTCGCAGTTGCAGTAACGTCGGTCAGCCACTGCCGACAACCTATCTGACGCCATCGCTTCGCGGGCCTGCCTGGCCATCGAGCTGATACGACCTGTTATCCCGAAAGCGTGATTGCCGACGCAAAAGAAGGTATTGCACCTTCAATTGAAGTTCATGGGGCGCTACTGCTGCGATAGCGTTCGCCCCAGGCCAACTTTCATCGGCAGGGTGGTCAGTTTTAATCAGCGCAAGAATCTGGAGCGCATATGCATGATCAAGCGCCGGCTGAAAGAGTTGGATTTGCTGCGCTTTCTCGCTGCAATCGCGGTAGTGATTTTTCACTACGCGTTTCGCGGGTATGCACGGGGCGACATGTCCACAATGCCCTACCCCCTATTGGCCGAGCCTGCTAAATACGGGTACTTGGGGGTTGAGCTGTTTTTCATGATCAGCGGATTCGTCATTCTGATGACCGCGTCGAACAATAATCTCAAAGCGTTTTTCATATCCCGCGTCGTGCGCATCTGCCCGGCTTTCTGGGTGTGCTGCACCCTCACTTTTGTTATCACTCTGGCCATCGGCCAACCCAGGTACACGGCTGACTTTTATCAATACGTGATGAACATGATGTTCCTTAGCGACGTGCTGGGTGTGCTGCCGATAGACGGCGTTTACTGGTCTCTGTTTGCAGAAATTAAATTCTACCTAATGATCTCCATTCTGTTGGGCTTCAAACAAATAGAAAAAATAGAGACCTACCTCGTGGCCTGGCTGCTGATTTCTGCAGTATCAGAAGTCTTCGTTTTTGAAAAATTGCGCTGGGTATTAGTGACCGATTACGCGGCCTATTTCATAGCGGGTGCGACGTACTACGTGATATGGACCAAGGGATTCACTATCACGCGAGTGCTCCTGTTGTTGGGTGCATTGGTGTTAGCCGGCTACACCGCCATTGTCTGGGCCGAAGCGCTCGAAACCAAATATTCAACCGACTACAACAACCTGATCATCTGCAGCATGATCATCCTGTTCTTCATGATATTTCTTTTGATCGCAACGAATAAAACCGCAGCCATAGGCGCCTTGAACTGGACGGCATTAGGCGCGCTGACGTATCCACTTTATCTGTTACATCAAATGATCGGCTTCATGATCTTTAACATTGTTTATCCGGCGGTTAATCCGCACCTACTGCTATGGGGCACGGTCATCCTGATGATCGGTGGCTCTTATCTCATTCATAAAACAATAGAAGTCCCCATTGCCAGATCCATGAAAAAATTCCTGTCATTTTCCTTGATCCATGTCAGAGGCTGATGAGCCCTGGCAGAACGTCTCCTGCACGACAGCGCGTCACTGCGGTCAATCACGAGCGGCACGAACCTTTCCGCTGAAGAACAATTTGTCCGGACGACGGATCAAACACTTTGATCATCAGCGATCCGTCGGGATTCGCAGTGCAGGTACAGGACAAAGGCGAAACCCACACTCAATGATGTGGCGGAGCTCAAGTAGAGAAATCATGACTTACGTCCTCAAAGTCAGACTGATTTGATTTCTGCCTTTTAATAATAGCCAACCCACTGGATTTTGAAGGCCGCTCGCCCCTCGGATAGCGGCTTTTTTAGGGTTCAGTGCCCGCAACCGCAGGCTTGCCAGCCGCACGCGGGCCCGATTTGAAGCCATGCGCCCGGGCGCCCCAGACAATCGCAAATCCCACCCCCACCAACACCACCATTGCCCACGGAAAAGAGGCGACGCCGAAGCTGTCCAGCAACACGCCACCTAGCACTCCACTCCCCGCAATCGCACTGTTCCAGGCCACCACATTCAACGATAACGCCACATCCACGCCGTCCCCCGCCGCATCCGCCAGCGCCGTTTGCAGCAACGTCGCCGCCCCGCCAAAACTCAACCCCCAAACCGCCACGCCGATGAAGATCACCTCAGGCACACTGCCCAAAAAACCAAACGCCAGGCAAACCGCGGCAAATGTCGCCAGGCTCACCAACACAGTCTTGCGCAACAATGGCTCAACCCATTTGGCGGTCAGCCAAATCCCTACCAACGCTGCACTTCCAAATACCAGCAACACCAGGTCGACCCGATCCCCTAACCCAGCCGGGGCCACGAACGGTGCGATGTAGGTGTAGAGAATGTTGTGCGCCAGCATCCAGCTGATCACCACCGCCAACACAGGTCGCACGCCCGGCGTGGTCAGCACTGTGCGCAGCGCCATGCGCCGGTTTGCGGCCTGCGGAGGGTAGTCAGGGACTTTCACCAGCACCCAGGCAATCAGCACCAGTGTCAGGGCCGACATGATGCCAAAGGTGGTGCGCCACCCCACGAGACCGCCCAGCCACGTGCCGAGAGGTACGCCCAGAGACAAGGCAATTGGCGTGCCGACCATGGCCAGCGCCAGCGCCTTGCCTTGTTGATGGGGCGCAACCATTCGCCGGGCATAGCCGGCGAGCAGGCTCCAGGCCAATCCCGCCGCGACACCGGCGAAGAAGCGCGCCACCAGGGTCACGCCGTAGTGGGAGGACAGCGCGGTGATGGAGTTGAACAGCAAAAACCCGACGATCGTCAGCAGCAGCACATTACGGCGGCGCCAGCCGCGGGTGGCGATGGTCATGGGGATGACCGCCAGTACCGAACCCAACGCGTAGGCGGTGACCATCTGGCCGGCCATGGACGGGGAAATTGCCAGGCCGTCGCTGATCAGCGGCAACAGGCCCGCGGGCAATGTTTCGGTGACGATGCAGATGAAGCCGGTCATGGCGAGCGCGAGCAACGCGCCAATGGGCAGGCGGTCGGCGGCTGCCGATAAGGTGATTGAGGGTGTCACGGGCGACTCCTTGCGTGAGGATTTCAGACTTAAATACTGATCGATATAAATGTTGAGGGTCGACAGCGCTCGTTGTCAATGACTTATGTATCGACTAGTATTTATCTCGTCATCCAGAGGAGCCTTGAAATGGCGCAAATGGGCCGCCCCCGCACCTTCGACCGCGACCACGCCGTGGAACAGGCCTTGCACCTGTTTTGGCAACACGGCTATGACGCGACGTCTCTCGCTCAGTTGAAAGCCGGACTGGGTGGCGGAATCTCCGCGCCGAGTTTTTACGCGGCGTTCGGTTCCAAGGAAGCGTTGTTTGATGAGTGTGTGCAGCGTTACCTGGCCACCTTCGCCCAGGTCACCGAATGCCTGTGGGACGAGCGCCTGCCGCCACGCCAGGCCATCGAGACCGCGCTGCGCCAGTCTGCGCGCATGCAGTGTGAAGACGGTCATCCCAAGGGCTGCATGGTGGCCCTCGGCGTGATGAGCGCGCCGAGCCTGGAGAATGCGCGGGTGGTCGATGCCCTGACCCACTCTCGCGCCCGCACTCGCGCGGGGATACTGGCGTGTGTTGAACGGGGTGTCAGCGCCGGTCAGTTGCCGGGCGACATTCACGCGGCCGCGATGGCGACGGTGTTTGACAGTTTCCTGCAGGGTATTTCCATCCTCGCTCGGGATAACACGCCGCATGAGGTCATCGATGCGGCTATCACCCAGATACTGCTGACGTGGGACATAGCGGCCTCTACCGCGCCACGCGGCTCGGAGGGACAGTCACGGCCAACGTCTGGCGCATAATAGAGCACAGAAACCAAGCCTCAAATCACTGGCGTAAAGGACATGGCTATGACCGACCGCGCACGTTTGAATTACTTGAACGACACCCTTCTGGGCCCTATCGCTAAATCTATTGATTGCGACGTCATCATCACACCCATTACACCCGGAGCGTTCCAGGTGCAGGTGCGATCGCCGGTACCTGATGATCTGCACAAAGCTCATTCCCTGACCCTCTTCCTTGCGAACGGTGAGCGCTTGATCGGCACGGTAGCGAACGCTCGCAAGGCCGCTAACGGTGATCTGGAGTTTCAGATTGATGTATGACCCTTTCCGTCATATCGATTGAACGGTGAATGCCGCTTTCTGCAAACGTGGCACTAACGCGGGTTGGCCCACGCCCCCGAGACCAAAAGGGTCTAAAGCATCTGAGAGCACGGGTATACACTCGTTTGCGAGCCCCTAGCCAATGCATTAGGTCAAGCCCTATCAAGCGCGTACCTTCGCGACGCTTCCTCATTACTCTCTAGACAAAAGTCATTTGGCTGGCTCCCGTCGAGACAAGCCTCATGCTATCGACTTTAGAAATCCGCCATTTAGTGGAGCAGAGTTTCCTGCCCCTTCGTTGTGAATGCACCATCGATCCGGGAGACGCTATGACGGTACGGTTCTTCCAGGACGTTTCAAATCAAGAAGTGCTTGTTGTCACCGGTATCTCGGTGGCTCAACTGTGTAACGGGCGTGCCATCGAAAGCCTTGTCGCCGGGTTACGACAGGATCTTGAACTCGCCTCGACGACACCTGGTTACACGGTGAGTTACCCCGATTCGAGTTTGTCGCGTCGCAGATCGCTCAGGGATTGAAGGCCCAATCACACCCCTGTCATCGAACGGTCGGTCGGACTGAATTGACTTTATAGACAGAAATACAATCGCCGTAAGTTCTCGACGACCTCGATGGCCGGCATGGCGGTGTTCAGCGAGTTTGAAATGCCGTCGAGGTGGTTAAGCGCTTAACCACCTCGAAACCTCCCACGCAGCCCTAGATCAACGGCGAGCTGCTGACCACCCGTAGCGCCAACCCCTCAAACGCATCCAGCGTGATGGTGAACTCGCCTTCCGGCGTGAGATCACCTTCGACCCGCTCATTGATGATGTCGACCACCGGGCCCGGCGCGATATTGGGCAAGTGCAGCGTTTCGGTGATGGGTGTCGAGCCGAAGTTCAGCGCTGTGATTTGCGTGCCTTTGCCGGCCGGCAACTCATGCACCATGATCAGCAGCCCCGGATTCTGCACATCCGGCACCAGAATCTGGCGGCTGGCAGCGATGTCGTAGGAACGGCGCGCGGCAAGGATTTTCTTCAGCTGCGAGGCAAACGAGTCAGGGTCTTTCAACTGGCTGGTCAGGCTGCCGTACAAGGTTTTCGGGCGCGGCATCTGCCCCTCGGAAAGCTCCGCCTCGGGGTTGAGGTCCACCAGATCATAGGCGCCGCGATGAATCCAGCGCGTATCGCCGTCGAGCATCAAATGCGCGACCTGCTCTGCCGGCAACGGCAGTGCGCCCACCAGGTCCCAACCCGATAACGCGAACACGCCCGGCTGCATCGCGTTGTACATCACCAACAGCAAATGGACCTGGCGTATCTGCTGGATATCCGCCGGGGTAATCGCCTCAAGATCACGAATCCCCAGCGCAGCCGTAATGATGCTGGCGGTGGTACAGGACACGCCGTTGGTGACAAATTTAAGGTTGTAAGGCGCGTGCTCGCCGGCGAGGCGTTCATACATTTGTTCGCGAATGTGCTCGCGCAAGATGTTCCCTGGGAACGTCTGCCCCTGATAGAGGAACGTGTCATGGGCGTGCAGCGTCCAGAAATGCACCAGTTCCAGGGTCAGTTCGTCATGGTTCTGCAAGGCGTGGATCAGCGAACCCGGATCAATGCCGAGGTTATGCATCTGGCGCAGCATCAGCCGCAGGAATTCGGTATCGCCCATCAACAAGGCATGCTGGTAAGCGGGACGGGTGATGAAGTCATACGAGAGATCGGCCCCGCCGTGGGACATGGCGGCGATGTCATCAACGGTCAGGTTCAGTTCCTGAAAACTGAAACCGCCGGCCTTGCGAATCGCGCCGGCCAGCAACTGGTTACCGGTGATCGATAACGGATGGCTTTCCGACCAGGCGGTGCCGTCGAGCTTGCGCTCGACGCCGAGGAAGCCGTTGGCGTCCAGGCGCAGGATTTTTGCGCCCATGACGTCGATGGCGTGCAAGGCATCGCCGATGATCATCTGCTGCGCGGCGAAGGTCGGGTCCAGCCAGTTCAGCGAGGGCTGCCCTTCCTTGAAGTAATGCAGGTACACCCAGCGTCGCGGCTTGCCATCGACCCCCACGACAATCGGCGTGGCACTCCAGTCGGTTTCCTTGACCCCGGGCTCGAAGAAAATCACCCGTTGCAACTGGCCGACGATGTAATGCTTGTCGCGCAGAACGTCTACCTGCTGCGGGCTGAGGTTCTGCGCATCGCGCCCCTGGGCAATGTCGGGCAGCAGCGGCCAGTCCTCCTCGCGGATTTCCACCATGTGGTAGAGCCCCGGATAGTCTTCATACGCCATTTCGGCCAGGCGAAAGTCGGCGCCTTTGCCAGTGTGCGACGGGATCACATCATCGATGATCACCGCATTGTGCGCGGCGGCCATACGAGTCAGCGCCTGAAGCTGTGCCTCGGTGCCCAACTGTGGATCGATGTCGAAACTGATGCGGTCAAAGTTGCCGTCAATCGTGGGCGTGTGCCGGGTGCCTGAAAGACCGCCAGACCGTTTCAGCGGACCGTTGTGAATCCCCTGGATACCAATTCTGGACAGCGCGTGCCATAAGGTTTCGTCCCCCAAGGCCTCCAGCACCGTGCCATTTTCGCGGGTAACAATGGACGCCGGATAGGCGGTGAACCACACCGACGCCAGGGCCGACGCGTCACGAGGTCGGGTATGGGCGTAAGGCTGTTGCCACAATCGACCTTGCCCCGAGTAGAGCTTGGCCCGTTGTCTTGCAGCATGAAGCATCGATTGCTCGACCAGCCAGTCCACATGGTTTTTCTCAGCCGCCGTCATGAAAACAGTCACCTCCGGTCATGAAATAATCGATCACGGCAATCGCATCTGTAGCGTCACCAACAGCACCGCTCGTTTTCATATGAGGCCCGCAAGTGACATTCGTTGCATCGAATCCGCCAGGATCTCGGCGGTCTTGCTCGATGCGGCCTTGGCCGGAATGAACGCCGCTACTAAGGGTAAGCTCGCAAACACTCCAACACCACCTCCAGCGGATGACGCAGCTGCCTGTCGGCCAAGCGTTTCACCTGACTGCGGCAGGAATACCCCGTGGCGAGCGCCTCCCCCTTTTTATCCAGCGCGCCGGACCATGACTGCTCGAAAATGGTCCGCGAGGTGGCCTGGTTTCGCGATTCGTGGCCGTAGGTTCCAGACATGCCGCAGCAGCCGGTTGCCTCCGTCACCAGCGTGAGCCCTAGCCGGGCGAACACGGTTTGCCAGTGTGCCGAACTGGCCGGAACATTGGTTTTCTCGGTGCAGTGTGCCAACAAACGGAAGGTCTCGGTCGCGGTGTGCAGTTTTTCGGGCAACGCGTCGACGAGCCATTCCTGAGGCAGCAAGACCTTCGGGCAACCGTCGAGCCCCGGTACTTTCTGATATTCCTGGCGGTAGACCAGCGTCATCGCCGGGTCCAGCCCTACCAGCGCCACGCCGCAATCGGCGAGCGCCTTGAGCTGAGTGGCGTTGCGAATCGCTGCCTTGGCGAAGGCGCCCAGGAAACCCTGCACGTGCAACGGCTTGCCGTTGGCGCTGTAAGGCGCCAAAAACACCCGAAAGCCCAACTGATGCGCCAGCTCGATAAAGCTCGCCAGCAACGGGGTTTCGAAGTAACGGGTGAAGGCGTCCTGCACCAACACCACGCTGCGCTCACGTTGGGCCGCGGTCAGTTCGCGCAGGGTTGGCACGCTGGCGACCGCGACCTTGCAGCGGGTCAACGTGGCCTGCAAGTCATGGCGATGGATCAGCGGACTGTCGAGCATGCCGACCTGTCGCTCAAGCAGGCGGCTCACCCATTTCGAGCCCATCACCGCGTTGTACAAACCCGGCGCGCGGGCCATATAAGGAATGGTGAACTCCAGCGAGCCGATCAGGTAGTCACGTAGCGGGCGCTGATAGCGACCGTGGTACAGCTCGAGAAAACGCGAGCGGAACTCCGGGACATTGACCTTGACCGGGCATTGCCCCGCACAGGATTTACAGGCCAGGCAGCCGGCCATCGCGTCGTAGACTTCATGGGAAAAATCCGCCTCGCCACGTGAGCGCGCCAGGTTATTGCGCAAGCGTTCCGGCAACCCGCTCAGCCACGCCAACTTGCCCCGCGCTGCTTGCAATACATCGATATTGGCCGCGCCTTGCAGGCGCAACCATTCGCGTATCAACGACGCCCTGCCCTTCGGCGAATGCTGGCGTTCACGGGTGGCTTTCCACGACGGGCACATTGCATCGTTGGGGTCGTAATTGTAGCAAGCGCCGTTACCGTTGCAGTGCATCGCGGTGCCGAAGCTTTGCCAGACGCGCTCGTCGATTTGCCGATCCAGATCACCGCGCAGCGTGACTTCGTTGACCTTGAGCAAGCCTTGGACGGCCTCCGGCGGGGTGCAGATTTTGCCGGGGTTGAGCTGATTGTGCGGGTCGAACGCGCCCTTGAGCGACTGCAACGCCGGGTACAGCGCGCCAAAAAAATCGGGCACGTATTCCGAGCGCAAGCCCTTGCCGTGCTCGCCCCACAGCAGCCCGCCATAACGCCGGGTCAACTCGGCCACGGCATCGGAAATCGGCTTGACCAGCGCGGCCTGGGCCGGGTCTTTCATGTCCAGCGCCGGACGCACGTGCAACACGCCGGCATCGACGTGGCCGAACATGCCGTACGCCAGGTTATAGCTGTCCAGCAACGCACGGAACTCGGCGATGTAGTCGGCCAGTTTTTCCGGCGGCACGGCGGTGTCTTCAACAAAAGGCTGCGGGCGAATCTCGCCGTCGACGTTGCCCAGCAGCCCGACCGAACGCTTGCGCATGGTGTAGACACGGCTCACGGCTTCAGCCCCTTCGGCCAGCGTGTGACCGAGGCGCTGGATGGTTATGTCGGCCTGCTGATGCGCCACAAACGCCGCCACGCGCAGGCTCACTTCAGCCACGTCGTCGCCGCTGAACTCCACCAGATTGATCCCCAGCGTCGGGCGCCCGGCATCGCTCGGGAAATACTCGGCAACGCTGTGCCAGACGATGTCTTTCATCGCCAGCAGCAACACCTTGGAGTCCACGGTTTCGATGGACAACGGCTTGTGCGCCAATAACGCATTGGCGTCGCGCAGTGCATCCATGAAGCTGCCGTAACGCACGTTCACCAGTACCGAATACTTCGGGATTGGCAGCACGTTGAGTTTGGCTTCAACGAGGTAGCCCAACGAACCTTCCGCGCCGCACAGCACGCTGTTGAGGTTGAACCGGCCGTGCTGGTCGCGCAGGTGCGCCAGGTCGTAGCCGGTCAGGCAGCGATTGAGTTTAGGGAACACCGCTTCGATCAGCTCAGCCTGGGTTTCCTGAATGTGCCGCGCCACCCGGTACACCTCGCCGATCCGGCCGGGTTGCGCGCACGCGACGTCCAGTTCCGCGTCGAACAGCGGCTGGCTGTGCAGGCGCTCACCGCCGAGCAGTACGCTGTGCAATTCGAGAACGTGATCGCGGGTCTTGCCGTAGGTGCAGCTGCCCTGGCCACTGGCGTCGGTGTTGATCATGCCGCCGACGGTGGCGCGATTGGACGTCGACAACTCCGGGGCAAAAAACAACCCATGAGGCTTGAGCGCGGCATTGAGCTGGTCCTTCACCACGCCCGCCTGCACCCGCACCCAGCGCTCGGCGACGTTGATTTCGAGGATGTTGTTCATGTGCCGCGACAGGTCGACCACGATGCCGTCGGTCAATGACTGGCCGTTGGTGCCGGTGCCACCACCGCGCGGGGTCAGTTTGATCGGGCGAAAGCGCGGTTCGGCCATCACGGTTGCAATGCGCGCGACGTCGTCCGCGTCCAGCGGGAATACCGCCGCTTGCGGCAGACGCTGGTAAATCGAGTTGTCGGTCGCCAGCACGGTGCGGGTGGCGTAGTCGGCGCTGAGCTGGCCGCGAAAGCCGCTGGCACGCAGGGCTTGAAGGAATTCGGGGTAGTCTGCCGCGAGTGCAACGGTGGGCAACTGGGCGATCATCGCAGGCTGTTCTCTTGTCGGTCTAATCACGGGAAAATCAAAACACTTGTCGCCTGAGCATTAATAGGTCAGCCTCAGGTCGTCGGCTATGCCAATGATCCTGCAGGTTCTGGCGTGGGACAAACGGATAATCCTGCCGCTATCGATGACTTTTACGAATGAATTACCGCCACCTCACCCCTTCGATGTCGTTGCTGCTGGCCTTTGAAGCAGCCGCCCGACATGAGAGCTACACCCGCGCCGCGATGGAACTGTCGCTGACCCAAAGCGCCGTGAGCCGGCAGGTCCAGGCACTGGAGCAGCAACTCGGCCTGACGCTGTTTCGCCGTGAAGGCCGGCAAGTGCAATTGACCGATGTCGGTCGTCTGTATCAGCGGGAAATGAGTGAAGCGCTCGGACGCATCCGCAGCGCCACCTTGCAGGCGATGGCCTATCAGTCCGGCAGCGGCACCTTGCGCCTGGCCACCTTGCCGACTTTCGGCTCGAAGTGGTTATTACCGCGCCTGCATGACTTCTACAAAACCCATCCCGGCATGCTGGTGCACATCAACTCGCGGATCGACGCCATCGACTTCGAAACCAGCGGCATCGATGCCGCCATCGTCGTGGGCAGCGCCGACGTGCCGGGGTTGATCAGCCATCGCCTGCACACCGAAGAACTGATGGTGATCATTTCTCCAGAAGCCGCCCAGGCCCATGACGCATGGACTCCGGAACGCATCGGTGGCCAGACGCTGCTCAACGTCGCGAGCAACGCCAACGTCTGGGGCGAGTGGTTCAGCCACCACCGCCTGCCGCATAGAATGATGCGGCTGGGGCCGAGTTTCGAACTCACCTCGCATTTGATCCAGGCCGTCAGGGCCGGTATCGGCATCGGCCTGGTGCCGCGAATCCTGGTGGCCGACGAGCTGGCCAACGCCGAGCTGATCAGCCTCGATCAGCCCTTCGCCAGCCAGCGCAGTTACTACCTGACCTATCCGCCGCGCAACGAAATGCTGCCGTCGCTCGTCGCGTTCCGCACCTGGTTGCTGCAACAGATCTAACGATCAGCGCCCGAGGAATGCGTAACCAAAACCGACAATCTTGGCGTCTTCGCCGTAGCCGCCGAGGAACGAAACACCGACTGGCAGGTTGCCCTTGATGGTGCCGGCCGGAACGGTGATCTCGGGGAATCCGGTCGCGGAGGCAATGTACGACGAGGCGTAGGTATCGCCGGAGGAGCACACGTAACTGTCATCGGTCACGCCATGCACCACCGACGCCGGGCAGTTGATCGTCGCGAAGAACAGGCTGTCGACGTTGTTCTGCTTCATGATGCCCATCAGCTGCTGGCGCAACTGCGGGATCTTCCGCGAGAGGATCGAGATGTACTGCGGCGAATCGGTACTGGTGGCATTCGCTACCGTTTCCAGTCCGGCCAGGCGCGCCGGGTTCATGCCATGCGAGCCGTTTTGCGCCTGATTTTTCTTGGCCATCGCTCCACAGGGTTTCAAAGGCTTTTGGCAGTTCGATGGAAACGACATGCGCACCGCGTGCGTCGAGGGTGTCTTGCGCGGCTTTAAAGACCGCGTCCACCTCCGGGTTGGCGCCTTTGAAGTTAGTGATCACCCCAATGGTTTTGCCTTGCAGCGAGGTACGGCTCAGGGCGGTTTCGAACTGTATTTTGTCCGCGGCAATATCCAGGGTCGCCGGATCGGGGGTCCATCGCGCGCCAGCTCGCTCCCACATCGGGCGTTAAGCGCTGCAAGAATGCATAACATGCTGCACTATCACAGCACGGGTTAGCGTTCAGGCCCTTGAACCTCAATGTTTACCAGCCGATGAGTTGGCATGCGATATGCCGCCTGCTTCAAAAGCCTGAATGTTTTTAATCAGGTGCCCATAAGCCAAATCGAGCCGATCAATCGATGGATACCCTGAATTTACTGGTCAACAAAATCCAGCCCCTTTCAAGCACCGTGAACGCTGACGGGCAACTCGTCAGCCTGTCCGCCAGCCTGAGCGATCAATTGGGTTATGCGCCAGAAGAACTGCTCAATCAGCCGATTGAACGTATCTACAGTGTCGAGTCGGTGCGGGCCTTGCAGTTGCTGTTCGCCAATCCTCCTGCGGATGAGCAGATCCACAGCCTGGAGCTGACGCTGATTCGCCATAACGGCGGTCTGCTGCCCGTCGTCGCCAGCGGCCTGCTGGAATGGCGCTCGGTGCAACCGGCGCGCCTGCACTTGCTGAAAATTGCGCTGGGATCGCTGGGCCATCGGCTGCGGGAAATGCACAACGCCAATGAAGTCATGAGCCAGATGCTGCAGAGCGCCAAGGTGGCCTACTGGTGCATAGAGTTCGCCGAGGCGGTGGACATCAACACGTCGCCCGATGAAATCGTCCGCCAGGTCTTCGAAAACGACTCGCACTGGCGGCTGTGCAATCGGGCCATGGCCGACGTCTATGAGATGCCGTCGGATGTCGATTTCAACCAGCAACCGGTTCGTCTGTACTGGCCTCGCAGCCCGGCCAACGAGGAGTTTGTGCGGCGCCTGATCGAAGCCGGTTTCAGCGTCGACTGCGCGCTCTCAGTGGACCGTCGTCACGATGGCTCTCCGGCCTACGTCGAGAACGATGTCCGCGCGACCATCGTCAACGGCCATCTGTTGCGCATGTGGGGCAGCATTCGCGACGTCAGCCAGGAATTGCGCATGCAGCACGACGCCGAGCAGCGCATCGATGCCTTGCGCCGGGTCTTCGATGCGGTGCCGGACGCGGTGCTGGTGATCGACGAACACCTGCAACCCCAATGGCGCAACGCAGCCTTCGAAGAGACGTTTGGCATTACCCATGGCGCCGGCATCGCTCGATTGCTGCTGGATAACGCCCTGCCCGAGCGCACTTGGCACAGCTTGCCGTTGCCTGATCTGAGCGGGCGAGACTTGAACTTCAATGTGCATTGTTCGCGCATCCTGATTCGCGAAGGCGTGGCCTGGCGAGTCGCGGTGTTTCGTGAAAGCCAGGGCGTACGCCGTGCGCAAGAGTTGCACCCATGAACGAAAAGAACCTGCCACCCACGCTGCAGATGGGTATGCGTTCATCGGTCAATGTCAGCAGCGAGGTGCTCGGCGCCTTGCTGGAAACACCTTCACTGCACGCCTTGCTCGACAGCTTCAGCGAAGCACTGATCGTGACCGACGGTGAAGGCCGGGTGCGCTTTCTCAATCTGGCCGCCGAGCGCGTTAATCGACTGTCCAAACAGCAAGCCGTCGGCCTGTCCGACCAAGAGTTTTACCAACGCTCGGCATTGAATTACGACGACTTGATCACGGCGTTGAACCGAGGCGGCAACAGCGCCTTGACCCGCTCACGGGAAGGTCGGGTTCTACTCAGCAGCACCCACGCCATCCCCACGGGCGCCTACGAAAAACCGTTCAGGATGCTGACCCAGAAAGACTTCGACGGCAGTCAGCCGCAGCGTCGAGCGTCGCTAGGCAACCGGCCCGTGGAGCCGCAAGGCCTGCGCGATCCACAGGACAGCGCCCTGCATCTGTCACCTCAACTCTCGAGCATCGCCGACACCGGCGTGCGCGCCTTTCGACGTCGCGCGCGGTTGTTGTTGCTGGGCGAGCCGGGCGTCGGCAAGACCGCCATTGCACGGCATATCCACCGTGCAGCCGGCTGGGGTGATCGGCCTTTTATTCACGTTAACTGCGGGAGCATTCCGGAGAGCCTGTTCGAGTCCGAGATGTTCGGCTATGAACGCGGCGCCTTTACCGGTGCATTGCAGGGCGGCAAGCAAGGCTACATTGAGGCCGCTTCGGGCGGGACCTTGTTCCTCGATGAGATCGGCGAAATCCCCCTGCATGTCCAGGCCAAACTGCTGAAATTCCTTGAGGACAGTACGATCCAGTCGGTCGGTTCGCCGCTGAGTAAAACGGTTCAGGTACAAGTGATTGCGGCCACCAACAAGGACCTGCGTCACCTGGTGAGCCTGGGTGAGTTTCGCGCCGACCTCTACTACCGCCTGGCCGTCCTGCCGGTAGAAATTCCGCCGTTGCGCCAGCACCGGGATGACTTGCCGTTTCTGATCGACATTCTGTTGAGCCGCATCAACGGTGATCGCGAGCCCTCCCTGAGTCTGTCTGCCGGTTGCCGGCAGCGGCTGATGAGCTATAGCTATCCGGGCAATATCCGCGAGCTGGTGAACATCTTTGAACGGCTGGCGGTACTCGCCGACGATGAAGCGCAGGAACACCATCTACCGGCTGAATTGCTCGAGCCGGTGCGCCCTCAGGAACGTTTGAAAACCAAGGTTGCGGACGAAGAACCGGAGGACGATCCAGAGCGCAATCTCAAGCTTCAAGTCCAGCACTTCGAACGCCAGGTCATCCTCCGGGCCGTGCACCTGTGCGGCAGCAAACGCAAGGCAGCGCAGCACCTGGGTATCGACATCGGTACGCTGATCCGCAAACTGCAACGCGACTGAATCTCCCCCGACACAGGGATGTGTCCAACGCCCCTTCTTTTTCGCCCAAGGCGCTGCAAAAACGCATACAGCCGTGGCCATTCCTGCCTGCGCCTCACTCCCACAAAACCATAAAAACCTTTAGATTCAATGGCTTAATAATCTGGCACGACCTGTGCTCCTGCTATCTGCACCCCACCATCATTGGGCTTTGCATCAGGGCCGGCTTCCATCAGCCGAGCCGGTAGCCAGGAGGAATAATAAAAATGTTGATCACCGGGATCAAAAGCCGACCGGTCTATGACCAGTTGCAACCGCTACCAGGAGGCCTTCGGCACATCATTGCCGGGCAAGGCAGCGGCGGTCGCGCCATGCTGCGCTTGTTGGGCGATATGGCAGGGCTGGATCGACCGATCACCTTGCTGTACTCCCAAGAGTCGTTTTCCGGCCAGGACTACTTGGCCCAATTGCAGCAGCACCGCGAACACTCACTGCATGTGCATGCGTCCAACCAGGCGCTGATCGACGAACTCAAGACGCTGCTCGGTGAAGCGCGTATGGGCACTCGTCTTTACCTCGCCGGTTCTGAAAGTTTCCTGGGCAGTGCCATGCAAGTGGCCACGCATTTCGACCTGAATCGCGACGAAGTGCTGCGCGAACACTCCGGGACGTTGGTCCGCCGAGTCTGGTGCGTGCATTGCGACACCTACACCGAAAATGTCACCCAACGCGTTTACGACTGCCCCGGTTGCGGTTTGACGCTGGTGGTGCGCGATCACTACTCCCGGCGACTGGCGGCTTTTCAGGCAGTCAAGGCCGATGCCGAAGTCCCGGGTGAATTGCCCGAAGCCGAGGAGCTCGACACATGAGCCAGAACAATGGGACGTTGAATCTGCGCGTGGCCCGAATCGAATCGGTCACCCCGGAAATCAAACGCTTCACCCTGGTGTCGCCGACCGGCGCACATTTGCCGGCGTTCTCCGGTGGCAGCCACGTCGTGGTGCTGATCGGCAATCAACACAACACCTTGCGCAACCCTTACTCGCTGTTGAGTTCACCCTACGACACCAGCAGCTATCAGATCGCCGTGCGCCGGGTTGAAAGCGGTCGCGGCGGTTCCGTGTCGCTGCACGACAACGTCGTAGAAGGCGATCTGATCGAGGTCACGCCACCGGTCAATCTGTTCCCGCTGATCAAACAGGCACGCCTGCACTTGTTCATCGCCGGCGGCGTCGGCATCACGCCGGTGATTTCCCAACTGGAAGAACTGCGGCTGAGCAAGGTGCCCTTTGAACTGCATTACGCGGTTCGCGGCGAAGCGCACGCGCAGCTTGGCAAAGAGTTGCAAGCCACCTACGGCGAGCAGGTCCACCTGTACCGCAAAGGCATCGAGTCGCGCATGGACATAGGCCGGATCCTCGCGGACCGCCCGCTGGGCAGCCACGTGTATGCGTGCGGTCCGGACAGCATGATCGACGCCACCCTGGCCTGTGCCCGCGATCTTGGCTGGACCGACAGCCATGTGCACTTCGAGCGTTTCCTTGAACAAAGCAGCGGCGGCGAAGCCTTCAGTTTCACCCTCGGCCGCAGTGGCGCAACCATCGAAGTCTCGCCCGACCAGACCATGCTCGAAGCGGTGGAAGCCGCCGGGTACAGCATGCCTTACCTGTGTCGTGGCGGCGCCTGTGGTCACTGCGAAACCGAGGTATTGGAACTCGACGGCGAGCTGCTGCACACCGATGACTGGCTGTCCGATGAAGACAAAACCAGCCGCAAGAAAATCATGCCCTGCGTATCCCGCGCCAAATGCAATCGCCTGGTCATCGACCTCTGATCGACGGAGACATAACAATGAATATCCAATTCAATCCCGACGAAACCTACCGCGACGACTACACCTTCGCCAACCGTCCGGAAACCATCGCGCGGGCGCCCTTCCCGTTCCCTGATGACGACTACATGTATTCGATGAACCTCGAGCCGCATGTCTCAGTCGGCGACGGTGCGTTTCGTGCCGCCTTTGATATCGATGAGCACTACATCAGCGAGTGCCGGGACCGTGCGATCACCCTGGAAAAAGATCCCGGCATGCACTACGTCTCGGCCCCGCACATGATGGAGGCGCAATGGGATTTGCTTGAGTTGATCATGGAGTCCTACGCCCGGGATTATCCGCAGTACTTCAGCCTGGCGCGTGAAGGTCGGCAGTGGCATTGGACCAACCGTCTGCTGGACATCGACGACCACTTTACCTTCGGCGATCCGACCACCCTGCCCTATGAGCCCATGGAGTATGTGACCCGTCAGGCGCAGGGCGATTGGGTGCTGCAAGAAGAACGTGACGGCACGCTGTACTGGGGGGCAGGGATCGCAACCCAGCGCGCCGATTATTCCTTGCGTTTCAACCTCGGCATGAGCTGGGAAGAGTTCCACGGGCCGGTGCCGTTGGTGAAGGAAATCGGCATGCTCGACCGCGCCCTGAAGTTTCTGCTGCGCCTGCGCACAGGCCATCCGGTGCGTCGTCTGAACTGGTCGTTGACCGTCAACCCGCGCCTCGAAGTGTCGGCCGAAAGCCTGCCGGAATGGGCACCGGACCGCACCATCGTGACCGCGGAAAACGCCGGCAAACTGGTCTACCTGCGTATCGAGTTGCAGCCGTTGCATCGCTTGCCGCGCAGTAACGCCATCGTCTTCCCGATTCGCACTTACTTGCTCAGCCTCGAAGACATCGCCACCAACCCGGCGTGGGCCCGACGCATGCATCGGGTCCTGCGGGATCTGAACCAGCAACTGGTCGACTACAAGGGCTTCAGCCGCTACCGCGATGCGGCCGTCGAGTGGCTCTCCCAATACGACGACGGGCGTGACGCCGAGACCAAAAAACAGGCTTGAAAATGCGGGCCCACTGCGCCACAGGACGTAGCAGCTGGCGAAGCCTGCGTTCGGCCGCGAAGCGATCGTGAAATCAGACGATGCGGTGTTTCATGAGCACCCTGCACCCAGGTTTTACGACCGCTTCGCGGCCGAACGCAGCCTTCGGCAGCGGCTACAGGTGCGAGGCCTGAACAAAACAACAAGCTCAAACGAGCAATGGCGGGACAACCCGCCAGTACTGCAAATCAACTGCCATTGATAATGAGGAAATAAAATGAGTGGCTTACCCAACGCGCGTGCAAGCGTCGCCGATCAGGACGCGGAACAACTCCGCGCCCTCGGCTACAGTTCGGATTTCAATCGCAGCATGAGTCTGTGGGAGAACTTTTCCCTGGGCTTCACTTACCTGTCGCCGGTCGTCGGTGTCTACACCCTGTTTGGTTTGTGCCTGGCCGCCGGCGGCCCGCCAATGTTCTGGTCGTACCTGCTGATCGGTGCCGGCCAACTGCTGGTGTGCCTGATCTTCGGTGAAATCGTTTCGCAATTCCCGATTTCCGGCGGTGTCTATCCGTGGGCTCGCCGTTTGGTCGGCAAGCGCTGGGCGTGGATGGTCGGCTGGGTCTATGCGTGGGCCTTGTGTGCAACCATCGCTGGCGTAGCCGTCGGTGCCGGGCCCTATCTGGCGATTATGCTGGGCTTCAATCCGGGTCCCGAGGCCAATATCTATATTGCCCTGTCGATCATCCTGCTCTCGACCTGCCTGAATCTGGTGGGCACCAAGCTGCTGGCACGCGTCGCCATGTTCGGCTTTCTCTGCGAGTTGGTCGGGGCGATTCTCGTCGGTGGCTACTTGCTGATTTTCGAGCGTCATCAGCCGTTCAGCGTGCTGTTCGACACCTTCAACCTTGAAGTCAATGGCTCGTACTTGCCGGCGTTCCTCGCGGCGTCCCTGGCAGGTCTGTTCCAGTACTACGGCTTTGAGGCTTGCGGCGATGTCGCCGAAGAAACCCCGAACCCAGGCAAGCGCATTCCCAAAGCCATGCGCATGACGATCTACATCGGCGGTGCCGCGGCGATGTTCGCTTGCCTGGCGCTGATTCTTTCGGTGCCGGACATGGCCAAGGTATTGGCCGGTGAAGACACCGATCCGGTGGCCACTATCCTGGCCAACGCCTTTGGCCCGGTCGGTTCGCGGCTGGTCATGGCGGTGGTAATGGTGTCGTTTATCTCTTGCGTCTTGAGTCTGCAGGCAGCGGCCAGCCGTCTGTTGTTCGCTTATGCCCGTGACGAAATGATCGTTGGCAGTTCGCTGCTCAAGCGCCTCTCGGGCAACCATGTGCCGTCGTTCGCCTTGCTGATCAGCGGGCTGGTGCCCGCAGCGATTGTCTGCCTGGGCATGTTCATGGCCGATGCCGTGGCGACCATCGTCGGCTTCGCGGCGATTGGTATCTACGTCGCGTTCCAGTTGATCGTCGTCGCGGCCTTGATCGCTCGCGCCAAGGGCTGGCGCCCGAATGGTCAATTCACCCTCGGCGCCTGGGGCCTTTGGGTAAACCTGGCAGCCTTGGTGTATGGCGTGTGCGCCATCGTCAACATGGTCTGGCCGCGTTCGCCGGACGCGCCGTGGTACATCAATTATTCGATGATCCTGACCACGCTGGTAGTGATGGGCGCCGGCCTGGTGTACATGCTGCTCGGCAAGCCTTACGACAAAGGCACGGCGCCGGCCGGTGATGCCTGGAAGTTCTCCAAACCGCTTGCCAAACCCGCTGGTGTTTCCGGCGCATCGGCCAGCCGAACCTCGATCTGATAACAACCATCCCTGTAGGAGCGAGGCTTGCCCGCGATGGGGGCGTCACATTTAACGATGATGTTGACTGATCCACCGCTATCGCGGGCAAGCCCGCTCCCACAGGTTTTTCGGTTCCGACAGAAAAATAAAAGCTGCAATGAGGACAATGCCATGCAAACCAAACTCTTGATCAACGGCCAACTGATCGACGGCGACGGCCCCGCCCAACCGGTGTTCAACCCGGCCCTCGGCCGCGTGTTGATCGAAATCAACGAAGCCAGTGAAGCCCAGGTCGATGCCGCCGTGCGGGCTGCCGATGCGGCGTTCGACAGCTGGTCGCAAACCCCACCGAAAGAGCGCTCGCTGTTGCTGCTCAAACTCGCCGACGCCATCGAAGCCCACGGTGAAGAGCTGGCCAAACTGGAATCGGACAACTGCGGCAAACCCTTCAGCGCCGCACTCAATGACGAAATCCCGGCGATTGCCGACGTGTTCCGCTTCTTCGCCGGTGCCAGCCGGTGCATGAGCGGTTCGGCCGGCGGTGAATACCTGGCCGGCCACACCTCGATGATCCGCCGCGACCCGGTCGGCGTGATCGCCTCCATCGCGCCGTGGAACTACCCGCTGATGATGGTCGCCTGGAAAATTGCCCCGGCCCTCGCCGCCGGGAATACCGTGGTGCTCAAGCCGTCGGAACAAACCCCGCTGACCGCCCTGCGCCTGGCCGAACTGGCGTCGGAGATTTTCCCGGCCGGCGTGCTCAACCTGGTGTTCGGCCGTGGTCCTACGGTCGGCAGCCCGCTGGTCACGCACCCGAAAGTGCGCATGGTGTCGCTGACCGGCTCGATCGCCACCGGCTCGAACATCATTTCCAGCACCGCCGACAGCGTCAAACGCATGCACATGGAACTGGGTGGCAAGGCCCCGGTGATCATCTTCGACGACGCCGACATCGAGGCGGCCGTGGAAGGCATTCGCACCTTCGGTTTCTACAACGCCGGCCAGGACTGCACGGCTGCTTGCCGCATCTACGCCCAGGCCGGCATCTACGAAAAATTCGTCGAAAAGCTCGGCGAAGCGGTCAGCAGCATCAAGTACGGTTTGCAGGATGATCCATCGACCGAACTGGGGCCGTTGATCACCGCACAACATCGCGACCGCGTCGCCGGGTTCGTCGAACGTGCCGTGGCGCAGCCGCATATCCGTTTGATCACCGGTGGCAAGACGGTCGAGGGCAATGGCTTCTTCTTCGAGCCGACGGTGTTGGCCGACGCGCAACAGGACGACGAAATCGTCCGTCGCGAAGTGTTCGGGCCGGTGGTGTCGGTGACTCAATTCACCGATGAAGCCCAGGTACTGGGCTGGGCCAACGATTCGGACTATGGGCTGGCGTCATCGGTCTGGACCGCGGACGTCGGTCGCGCGCATCGCCTTTCAGCGCGGTTGCAGTACGGCTGCACGTGGGTGAATACCCACTTCATGCTGGTCAGCGAAATGCCCCATGGCGGTCAGAAATTGTCCGGTTATGGCAAGGACATGTCCATGTATGGGTTGGAGGACTACACCGTCGTACGGCATGTGATGTTCAAGCATTAAAAGCTTCGCGGGCAAGCCTTGCGCCTACAGACCGTGAGCCGTGTCGCCTTCCGCGCGGCTCTTGACTGAACCACCTGCGACCGCTTTTGCCGTCAGGATCGAAGCGCGTGTTGTACGGCTGATACCTTGCCATCGCGCAGTTCAAGAATCTGGTCTGCAATGCGGATCATGGCCGGGCGATGGGACACCGCGATGATGGTGATTTCAGGGGTCAGGCTTTTCAGCGCCTGGCATATGGCAGCCTCCGACTCCGGATCAAGCGCGCTGGTGGCTTCGTCGAGGATCAGCAGCCTTGGACGATGAGCCAGGGCACGGGCGATGACGATACGCTGCCTTTGCCCACCGGACAGCTTGGCACCGCGTTCACCGACGATGGCGTGCAACCCGTCGGGACTCTCTTGCACGAACTGCCAGGCCCCGGCTTGACGCAGCGCGCGCTCCGCATCGACGGCCGTCAGGGCCTTGTCTCCCAAGGTCACGTTGGCCAGGATGCTGTCGTGCAGCAGTAAGGTTTCCTGGGTGACATAACCGATCAAGCGTCGCCACTTTCGCCTGTCCAGGTCCTGGAGTTCGATGTCATCTACCCAGATGCGTCCGGACTGCGGGATGAGCAGCGAACAAAGAAGGTCGAGGACGGTGGTCTTGCCTGAGCCCGAAGGGCCGATCAGGCTGGTAAAAGAACCGACCGGAAAGCGCATCGATACGTTTTTCAAAACCTGCCGGTCGCCGTAACCAAACTGGATATTGTCGAAAACGATCTGCCGCTTCAAGGTGGGTGCGCCGGTCCCGCCGATGGGCTCGGCATCGGCAATGGCACAGTCGATCGACTCGTTGATGGCCCAGTAGGCGCTCTCTTGCGCGGCCATCCGGTGATAGCGTTGCTGGGCCTTGTGCAGCAATCCCAGCATGCGCACGACCACGAAGATCAACACCATCACCGAAGACAGCGGCAGTCCGCCCAGCACATACCCCATGTATAAACCCGCTGCTGCCAGGACCGCCAGCATGGGTTCCTGCAACGCCCTCAACGTTTCCCGGCTCATGACTTCGCGTTCCATTGCCGTGTTGAGCTCGCCGGCGTGATGGCGCAGCAATGAATCGGCGATGTCTTCACGGGCCATGGCTTTCAGCGGTTTCACCGAGCCTAGCGTATCGGTCAGTTGGACCAGCAGCTCGCGCATCAGCCTGGTCTGGCTTTTGCCGGCACGCCGCGATGCCTTTACCAGGCCTCGCAAGACCGAGAGCAGCGCAAAGCCGACCAGCAGCGAAATGATCGCAGCCTGCCAGGAGACGACGAGCGCGATGGCGGCATAAGCGGCGGCCTGAATGCCCAACGCGAGCATATTGGCGGCGTGCTCGTAGGCCGTGGAAGCACGATAGGCTTCGGTGGCGACGGCGTTGGCCAGCGCCCCGGCGGGTTGGCGCAGGTAATACTCCCAGCGGCTCCCCAGCAACGCTTTGATCAGGTCGACGCGCAGGTCGGTTGCCACGTGCGCCACGGTATAGCCGACCTGCCGATTGCCCAGCAATATCAACAGGTTGCTGAGTGTCAGGCCCACGACAATGACCACCAGCATGGTTGCAATGGTTGGCTGCAGGCCTATCGAGACCATAATCTCGAAGACATGGGTTGCCAGCCGCGAATGGGGCTGGTCTTCAAGCATCACCGATATCAGCGGAAGCATGGTGGTCAAGCTGACACTCTCAACCAGCCCCGCCAACAGAAGACTCAGCAGCATCAAAACAGTACGGCCCGGATAGGAGCGGCCAAAGGCAAAAATAATCCCCATGAATGTCGTTCGCTATGCAATGGGTAAAGAGTCGCTCCCCGTCATCCTGAGACAACGATCAAGTGCCTGCTGCAGCGATGCCCATCGGCCCGCGCAATGAAGCGAAGGCCTCGATGATATGGTCTATCTGTTCATGGCTATGGGCGGCGCTGACGCTGCAACGCACCAGCGTGACTGCGCCGGGCGTCGCTGGCGGAAGTACAAGATTGACGTAGACGCCCTTGCCGATCAGCGCTTGCCACATTGCCATGCCTTCCTGAGGCGACTGCAGCATCACCGGAATAATCGGGCTGGCTTGTGGCCCGACCCGGTAGCCAGCGCCTGCCAACCCCTGATAAAGCCGTCGCGCGTTCGACCACAACTGACGCCGCAATTCGGGGCGCGCCCGGATGGCCGCCAGCGCCGACCTTACCGAAGCAATCGCCGAGGGAGACGGCGAGGCGGTGAAAATATACGGCCGGCTGGCGTAGCGAAGCAGGTCCATTTGCGGGTCGTGACAGGCGGCGAATCCTCCCAATGCGCCCAGGCTCTTGCTGAACGTGCCCAACAGAATGTCCACTTCCGGCTCCACGCCCAACGCTTCGGCAAGCCCCCGGCCATTAGCCCCCAGGACGCCAAAGGAATGCGCTTCGTCAACCAGCAGATAGCCGCCGAGCCGGCGCTTGATGTCGACGATTTCCCTGAGCGGCGCCTGGTCGCCCATCATGCTGTAGATGCCTTCCACCAGGATGATGGCTTCTCGAGCGCGTTCGCCGAGCCGCAGCATGCGTCGTTCAAGGTCAGCGGCATCGTTATGGCGAAAGCGGATCACTTCTGCGCCGCCCAGCTTGCAGGCGTCGTAAATGCTCGCGTGACAGTCGGCGTCAAGCAGCACCACTTCACGCGGCCCGGCCAGCGTGCCGATGACGCCCAGGTTGGCGACATAGCCCGTCGAGAACACAATCACCGAAGGTCGGCCGAGAAAGTCGGCCAGTTCCGCCTCCAGCGCGACGTGCCCGGCGTAGCTGCCGTTGGCCATGCGCGAGCCGGTGGTACCGGTTCCTTCGAACTCCAGAGAGCGCTGCGCCGCCTTGATACTCGTGGGGTCGAAGGTGAGCCCAAGGTAATTGTTGGTGCCGGCAAGAATCACTTTCCTGCCCTGAATGCAGCCCTCGGTCGGCGAATACATCTCATCGATACGCGTACCGAAAGGCAAGAGTGGCGAGTCCCCGAGACTGGCGCGCTCGGCTGCCAACTTACCGAACTTGTCAAACAGTCCCATCTTCGTGCTCCATCAGGCCAACAATCGCCTGGGCCAACTGCGCAGAGGTCCGTACATCCATCAGGATATTGAGAGGGATCGAAATGTCGAACTCGTCTTCCAGTTCCATCACGAGGTCCATCATCTTCATCGACTCCAACCCGAGGTCCAGGACAAGGTCAGTATTGGGACCGATTGGCGTCTCGGAAGGCACCAGTTGCCCGATGAACTGCATCACCCTCTCGAGTATCACCTCTTGCGAGATCATTACGGAGTCTCCTTGAGTTCGGCGGCTTGTCGCCGGTTTAGAACAGATGATCCTGCAAGGCCTGGCGCAACAAAATCCGCGGTTCCCAGCCTAGCGCCGCACTGATGCGGGCATTGCTGCAGGTCCAGTCGCGATGCAGCAGTTCGTTGACTTTGCCGGGGGTCAGCATGGGCGCGCGCCGAGTGAAATGAGACAGCGCCAGGTTCGCCCGTGCGAGCCCCTTCAATAATGTGGCCGGAACGGGAGCTTGCCGTACCGGTCCGTGGCGTACTTCTGAAGCGATGCTGGCCAGGCTTGCCCAGCTGTAGCCCTGCGCCCGACCGTCGCACAACTCAAAGGTCTGCGCGTGCATGACAGGGGCATCCAGCCACTGCATGACGGCCTCGACCAGATCGTACACATGGAGAAAGCTGAGCAATGCATGGCCTGGTCCGAGGGTGACCAGCCACCCGCGCAGTAGCCAATCGAACAACGGACGCAACTCTCGGTCGCCCGGCCCATACACGGCGGTAGGCCGGAAAATACTGACGGCGATCGCTCCCGCCGCGGCGGTGACTTGCCGTTCGCCTTCGAATTTTGAGGCGGCGTACCAGGACAACGTCGGATGTCGCGCGGCCAGTGAAGACATCAGCAGAAAACGCTCGCAACTGCCGCTGCGCCGTGCCGCGTCCATCAAGCGCTTGCTCCCCTGCACGTTGACCGAGTCAAAGTCTCGGGCGTCCCGGCCCCTGACCCTTCCCGCGCAATGGATGACCACGTGCGCGCCCTGGGTAAGCTTGACGAGGGCCTGCTCATCTTCAAGTGTGCCCCTGATCCATTGGGTGCCATCCGCGCCCGTTCCGCTCTTGTCGCGACCCAAGGCACGCAGTTCCACCCCGCAGGTGGCAAGCTGTTGACGCAAGACGCTGCCGATGAAGCCGGTCGCGCCGGTGAGCGAAACAACGCGTGCGCTCACGCCCCCCCCAGGGCCAGATAAGAAGAATCGGCCTTGTCCTGGGCCACGAATCGCTCAAGGGCTTCGGCACGGGAAGGCTTGCCCGATGAAGTGCGTGGCAGAGAGTGAGGCGGTACAAGGTGCACGTTGGCAGTGAGCCCGAACTCGCTGGTGATCTTCGCCACCAGGGTATGGATCAGGTGTTCGCGATGCTCCAACTCACGGAGGCGGCATTGAACCTGGACCACGACCTGCGGCTCGTCATCGCTCGGAACGACAAACACGATGGCATCACCCGGCCTCAATTCCGGCTCGGACTCCACCAGGAATTCAATATCCTGCGGCCAGATATTCCGACCGCGAACAATCAGCAAATCCTTGCGCCGGCCCGTGATATGGATGTCACCTTGGGACAGATAGCCCAGGTCACCGGTGTCCAGCCAGTCGCCGTGCAACGCCAGCGGCGTGCTCACCGGGTCCTTGAAATAACCCGACATCAGGCTGGGACCCTGCACGAATATCCGCCCTATTTCACGTTCGGCAACGACTAGCCCGGCCGCATTGCGGACCTCTACGCGATGGCCTGGCAGAGGGGCGCCACAGTTAGTAAAGACGCAGCTGCCCGGATCTTCCGCGCTGCAGGCCACGGCCATGGATTGATACTCCAGCATCTGGCGATCGACATGGTCCACCAGGACCCCCGACCCGCGGCGGGCGAAACTGACGGCCAGTGTGCTTTCCGCCAGGCCGTAGCAGGGCATGAAAGCGAGCGGGTCGAATCCGCAGTCGAGGAAACGATCCGCGAAACGGCTCAAGACCGACGCCCGAATCGGTTCCGCCCCGATCCCTGCGACACGCCAACTGGACAGATCCAGTGCAGCCTTTTCCGGGTCCCGGACGCGCCGGGTACAGAGGTCATAGCCAAACGGCGGAGCCACCGAAACAGTCGCCCGGTTCTGGCTGATCAGTTTGAGCCATTGTCCAGGCCGGGTGGCGAAATCCTGGGTGCGCAGGTAGTCGACAGACAGTTGCGCCGCCATGGGTGCCAGGACAAAACCCACCAGCCCCATGTCGTGATAAAACGGCAGCCAGGAAACGCACCGGTCGCCCGCGCGAACGCCGATACCGTCCACGACGATGCCGCGCAGGTTGGCCATCACCGCACGCTGGGTGATGATCACGCCCCGAGGAAAACGGGTACTCCCGGAGGTGTATTGCAGGTAGGCGACATCGTCCGGAAAAACGCTGGGAAGCGCCTGCTCCGCCGGCAAGGTACTCAGTTGCTCAAGGGTCCCGACGAACATTTTCGCGGTACTGCCCAGCGCCTCGCGGACAAAGGGAAGCCAGTCCTCCAGCCCGAGGACGGCGGCCGGCGCGCAGTTGGCGAGCAGCCCGCGCAATTTTTCCACATACGAACGATGGCTCCCCAGATTGGAAGGCACCAGAAGAGGCACCGCGATCAGGCCGGCGTATTCACAGGCAAAAAACGCCTCGACGAAGCTGGGGTCCGTATCGGCGATGAGCGCGACCCGGTCGCCTTTCTTCAACTTGAGACCCAGCAACCGTTTGGCTGTTGCGACAGCGTTACGCCGGAGCTCCCCGTACTGAACCGCCGCACTCAAGTGGCAATGCCGGTCGTAATAATTCATGCCGGTCTGGCCCAAGGCGGCATAATCGAGTGCTTCCACCAGCGTGGAAAAGTCAGCCAAACGATGATTTAGTTCATGTTTTGCGAGGGTCGAAGACATATAAAGATTAGCCATATTTTTAAGTCCAGATCAGGACCAGCCAAAGAGCGCTCAGTACAGCTGCGCCAACTTAATACGTACGGCCTCATTGCCTCCTATGTCTTCTCCGTCCATCGATGATTCTATGATTTGCGGGTCCTCAGACCGTTTGCTTTATCTCACCCCAGTAAATTCAAGGCCTAACGCAATACTAATCGGCATCCGGGTGTTCGCAAATTTTTTCCAAGGTGAGCGACGACTGGCTAGCTCACGACAGCCAAAGCAACTCATTCTCAACTGTGGCCCTTGTCGCGAAGTTCAGCGGGAATAACGACTTACGCCGCAAACGTGCGCCAACACCTGCGCAGCCCACGCCTTGGCCAATACTTCAGCTAGACTTTCGAAGCACTGTTCAAGCGGGACGAGTTCAACTTCCAGCGACTTGTGTGGCCAAACGATGAAGACTAACCAGCTGCCGATTATTACGCGCCCCGTCACCAACAGTTTGGATCTAAAAACCTTTATCAGCTTTCCCGGCACCCTTTATCGTAACGACCCTTGCTGGGTCGAACCCATTCATTCCGAACGCCTCGAACTTCTTTCGCCAAAGAATCCGGCGGCGGCTCATCTGACATGGCAGGCGTGGCTGGCGTGGTCGGGTACTGAAGTTGTGGGGCGTATAACGGCACAGATCGACACGCTTCATCGGCAATTGCACGGCAGTGATTCGGGGCACTTCGGGATGCTTGAAGCCGTGGACGACCCTGCCGTATTCGACAGCCTGTTCGCGGCGGCAGAGGCCTGGTTGCGGCAGCGAGGGGCTACCCGCATCACAGGTCCGTTCAACCTGACCATCAATCAGGAAAGCGGGCTGCTCGTGGAGGGGTTCGATACGCCCCCCAGCGCCATGATGGGACACGGCCAACCTTTTTATGATCACCGGCTCAAGGCACTCGGCTACGGGCAAGCCAAGGACCTGCTCGCCTACTGGATGCGCACCGACCAATTGCACTTTCCCCCGGTGTTGTCGGCCATGATGGCGCGTGAGCAAAAGCGTGTGGTGATCAGGCCCCTGGACCCTCGTCAGTTCCGGCGGGACATGGGTTTTCTGCGAGAAATCTTTAATGACGCCTGGCGCCACAACTGGGGCTTCGTGCCCTTTACCGAGAGCGAGTTTTTCAAGCTGGGCACTCATTTGAGGCTGCTGGTCCCCAAAGACCTGTTGTACATCGCAGAAGTCGAAGGCGATCCCTGTGCGTTTATCGTGGCCATGCCTAACATCAACGAGGCCATCGCCCCGCTCAAGGGGCGCTTGCTGCCCTTTGGCTGGCTGCGGCTGCTGTGGCGGCTACGCGTCAAAGGTACCCGCACGGCGCGGGTGCCGCTGATGGGCGTCAAGCAGAATTATCAGTTCAGTCGATTAGGCCCGACGCTCGCTCTACTCTTGATCGAAGCGCTCAAACCGCCCTTCATCAAGCGCGGCATCGAAGCCTTGGAAATGTCCTGGATCCTTGAATCGAATGCGGTCATGCGCAAGATTCTGGAGCGCATCGGTGCCCTGCCCTACAAGCGCTACCGGATCTATGAAAAGCACATTTGAGGGACCACGGTTCACTGCGCTGGTCCTGGCTGCGGACAGGGGCCCGGCCGATCCGGTGGCCGCGATGACCGGAGCGAGCTGCAAGGCACTGGTGCCGGTGGCAGGGGTTCCCATGGTCCGCCGCGTGGTCGAGGTGCTGGCGTCCAGCGACCGCATCGGCCAAATCGTACTGCTGGGGCCCGCGAGGCATTTGCTGGAGCGTGATGCTTCGGTAGCACATTTGCTCGACACGCCCGGCGTCAGTTGGCTGGAACCCGCCGGCTCTCCAAGCGCCAGCGCGGCGATGGGCCTGGCGCGCCAGCCCGCAGGCCAGCCCGTGCTGGTGACCACAGCGGATCACGCGCTGCTCAGCCGGGAAATGATCGACTATTTTCTTCAGCAGGCGACCGCAAGCGGCTGTGACATGGTCGTCGCAGTGACACCGCTTGATACGGTGCTGGCGCGTTTTCCGGGGACCCGCCGCACGGGGATTCGGCTCCGTGGCGGTCCGTACTGCGGCAGCAACCTGTTCGCTTTCATGACAGAAGATGCTCGACGCCTCGCCCGTTTCTGGCAGCGGGTCGAACAGGATCGCAAGCATCCCCGACGGGTCATCGCCGGTGCTCTGGGTCTTGCAGGAATACTGCGTTACGTGTCAGGTCGACTGACCCTGGAACAGGCGCTGCAACGAATGTCCGCCAAGTTGGGCATGAACATCGGCGCGGTGATCATGCCCTTCGCGGAGGCCGCTATCGATGTCGATTCGCCGCAGGATCATCAAACAGTGGAGAAGCTCCATGCCCAGAGAACCCAATCAATACCGCGCGACGCTTGATGGCTTGGGACGGCAAAGGTGCACCGGCGCTGGAGCGCATGGCGGTCGCTGCGAAAGATCAAGGCGCGTGGCATGTTCCTGATCGAACGTTATGTCATCGCCGAGACCGGGCGGCCGGTTCTGGTGATGGTCAGCATTTTGGTGTTCATCTTTGCCAGCTATTCGGCGGAGCGCTATCTCGCTGAAGCGGCCATGGGCACGCTCGGTTTGCCGGCGGTGCTGGACATGGTGTTTTACAAGGTCCTGATTGCCCTCGAAGTGCTGGTGCCCGTTGCGTTGTATGCCTCGGTGGCCATTGCGGTCGGACGCCTGTGTCATGATTCCGAAATCACCGCGATAGCGGCTTCGGGCGCCAGTCCACTGCGGATTTACCGGGCTATCCTGCTGCTGGCAGTGCCGGTCTCGCTGGCCGTGGCCATGCTTTCGCTCTACGGGCGGCCCTGGGCCTATACGCAGGCCTACGCCCTTGAACAGCAATCCAAAACCGACCTGGACGTCAATCATCTGCTGCCGCAACGGTTCAATCTGAACGACGATAACGGCAGGATGATCCTGGCCGAGCGGATCGACCGAAGCGACGGCAGGCTACACGATGTGCTGATCTATGACCCGGGTGCAAAAACCCGCGTATTCCGCGCGGATGAAGCCCGCATCCTCAACCCCGATCCAAACGATCCGATCGTTGAGCTCAAGCAAGGTCACTCCTATTGGCTCCAGCACAATGCAGCACGCGATATTTCAGAAACGTTTGCCACCCTGCGCCTTCATCTGCAACCCATTGAGCAGAGCGCGGAAGTCAAGCGCAAGGCTTCGTCCAGCAAAACGCTCAAGGCCTCCGACGCCCTCCAGGACCAGGCCGAATTACAATGGCGCGAGACCCGAGGCCTGAGCGCGACGGTGCTTGCACTGCTTGCCATCCCGTTGAGCCGCACCCGCCCCAGGCAAGGGCGATTCTCCACCCTGCTGCCGGTGACCGCCGTCTTCGCCCTGGTCTTCTATGCCGGGGACATCTGCAAGACAATGGTGGGTAACAACACACTGCCCTTGTTCCCGGGGATGTGGACAGTGCCGCTGCTGATGAGCGTGGTCCTGCTGGTGTTTATCGCTCGCGATCTAACCAGTTTCCGGTTCGGCTACCGATGAAAATCGTCGATCGCTACATTACCCGTCATGTGTTCTTCGGCTTCGCGGCAGCGGCGGCGCTGCTGCTGCCGCTGTTCACCACCCTCGATCTGGTGGGTGAACTGGACGACGTGACACCGGGCGGGTACCGGTTGGACCAGGCCATCGAAGTGGTATTGATGACGCTGCCACGCCGTGCGGTCGAACTGGGCCCGTTCATTGCGCTGCTTGGCGGCATTGCCGCGCTCGGTCAATTGTCGGCCACCCAGGAGCTGACCGTGCTGCGCGCCACCGGGCTGTCGATTGCGCGGATCGGCTGCACCGCGATGCTGGCCGGTCTCGTGCTGGCGTTGGCCTGGGGGGCGCTGGATGAATGGGTGGCCTCGCCACTGCAGCAAAATGGCCTGGAACTGCGGTCTGAAGCCATAGCGGCGGGCGCGAAGGCCAGCAACGATCAAGGCAGTCTATGGGCTCGACAGGACGATCAGGTTGTCCGCATCGGCAAGCTCGAGCACAAGCGCTTGCCCACGGACATTGAAATTTTCAGGTTCGCCAAAGACCGCTCCCTGTCTTCCTACACCTTTGCGCAAACGGCAGACATTCAGGACGCCGGCATGTGGCGCCTGAACAACGTCCAGGTGAAACGCTGGGACCAGGGCACTGAAACGGCGGAACAACTCGATCATCTTCCTTGGCATTCGATATTTGGCGGGTCACGATTGGGCGACATCACGCTGCCGACCGACAGCCTTTCCGCGCGCCAGCTGTACCGTTACGTCGAGTACCTCAAAGCCTCGGGCCAGCCTTGGGCGCAGTACGAAATGGCCATGTGGCAGAAGCTCGGGCGACCGATCCTGACCCTGGCGATGATACTGCTGGCGATCCCGTTTGCCGTATCACAACCCCGCTCGCCCGGCCTGGGTGCCCGGCTTGCCGTGGGTGCGCTGATCGGACTGCTGGTGTATGTCAGCAATCAAATCATTGTGAACCTTGGATTGCTGCTGAAGCTCAACACGTTAATCACCACCTTGGGCCCCGCGGTGGTCTTGCTGGGAGTGGCAATTGTCATCGTGGGTTACCTGGACCGGGGCCGTCGCTGAAACCGCACAGGCTTGTTCTACGGATGAGACGCTGCGGCCCTCCCTTTCAACCATCGGATTCGACGCAGGCATAACAATGAAAACACCTGTCTATCTGCTCCACAGTTGCCCGGTGCGGTTATGGAACCTGACGTCCAGGGAGCGCCTGGGCCGAATGCTGGCGAAGATACCCAACGCCCGCCTCTGCGACGCAGACGAACCATTGCCGGCGCAAGGTGAAGTCGTCTTGCTGCGCGAGGATTACCTTTACGATGACCGCGTGCTCCGGGGCCTGATGGACATGCACGAGGTCGCGTTAAAGGATCCCCGGACCGACACCCTCGTCGCCGTCCATGCCAGCGTCGATCGACTGGCGCACCAGGCCAGCCTGGACAGTGCGGCGGTCGCCGACTTGCGCACAGTGGTCCCCGACAGCGTGGCCACCTCGATACAGATTCAATTGCGCAAGTTCGATCCTCCGTGGGTCGCCCGCATAACGCCTGCCAACCAGGCGTACCTGAGCAAGTCATTGTTCAACGGCTCCTACAAAGGTGTGACCGACTTCATCACCCGGGGTATCTGGCCCATACCCGCCCACTGGGCCACGGTCTGGTGCGTGCGGTGGGGACTGAGCCCCAATCAGGTCACTGCGGCCAGCTATGTGCTGGCCATCGCGGCAGGCTTTCTGTTCTGGCATGGGCTGTTCGGTGCGGGACTGTTGGCCGGCTGGTTGATGACGTTTCTGGACACGGTCGATGGCAAACTGGCGCGCGTCACCGTGACGTCGACCCGCTTCGGCAACATTTTCGACCACGGCCTGGACCTGATTCACCCGCCGCTCTGGTATTTCGCGTGGGGGATCGGGCTTGAAGCGACCTGGCAGCTGGATGTTTCACTCAACCTTGTGCTCTGGTTGATGTTCGTGGGCTATGTCTCAGGTCGGCTGTGCGAAGGCGCCTTCAAGTTCGTCGCCCCCTTCTCACTGTTTCTCTGGCGCCCCTTCGATTCGATCAACAGGCTCGTCACGGCGCGGCGTAATCCCAACCTGCTGATTCTGACCTGGTCATGGGCGGTTGACGCCGATGACATGGGACTGGTTCTCGTGGCCGTGTGGACGTGCGTCTCGACGCTGATTCTGGGTGTGCGCACGGTTTCGGCCCTGCTGTTGAAGCGCCGCGGACACCCGGTGCAGCCCTGGCTTAGCCGGATCGACATGGCCACCGAGCGCGACCGTCTGATCGTCCGGCTGTTCGCGCCCCGCTCGGGTCTCAACGATGCATAGCGCCCCAGGTCGCTCGACAGGTCGCGAAGTGCCTGTGGCCCTGCTTGAACACATCAGGGCGCAGTGCTCGCTGCCGGTGCCCGATTCTCTGGATAGCCTCGTCCAGGTGTTGCGCACACGCCTGGGCGGTGCATTGGCGGCGCTGCTGTTCCACGGCTCATGCTTGCGCGATGGTGACCTCGGCGATGGCATGATCGACATGTATGTACTGGTCGACAGCTACGCTCACGCTCATCGAAAGCGCTCGGCACAGCTGTCCAATGCATGGCTGCCCCCCACCGTGTTCCTCGTCAGGGCCGAGGCGCCCGATGGACGAATATTGCAGGCCAAATGCGCCATCGTGTCGTTGCGGGATTTCGAGGCGGGTACGGATTCATGGTTCCAAAGCTATCTTTGGGCCCGTTTCGCCCAGCCGTCACGGCTGGTGTATTTCAAGGACCCCGCTACGCAGAACCGTATTTGTCTCGCATTGGCGCGCGCCGTGATCACGCTGATCAGCCGCTGTATCGCCATGCTCCCGGATCAATTCGACAGCTTTACCCTGTGGGAAAGGGCCCTGACGCTGGCGTATGGCGCTGAGTTGCGTCCCGAGTCGGTTGATCGCCCCGGGCAGTTGGTCCGGCATGACAGGACCTATTATTCGCGCATCACCCGCGCCGCCGCCCCTGCCGTGAAGCACCTTGCCTGTACGGGCGAAGAGGATCGCTATCGCAACCTGTGCCCGGCGCCTGTGCGCCGGCGCAATGCGCTGCTGTGGAAATTCAGGCGAGTACAGGGCAGGACCTTGAACGTGGCGCGGCTGGTCAAATCCTTCTACACCTTCGAAAACGGTGTCGACTACCTGATCTGGAAGCTGGAACGCCATCTGGATGAGCCCATCGTCGTGACCCAGCGGCTGCGCCGTTACCCGCTGGTGTTCGGCTGGCCGTTGCTCTGGCGACTGCTGAGAAGCCGTCGTCTACGCTGATGAAGTTGCACCTGAAATCGCCTCGTATAAAGGACACCTTGTGACCATGACTCAACTTCTGCATATCTCCGATACGCATTTCGGTACCGAGCAGACGCCGGTCATGCAAGCCTTGGAAGCGCACGTCATCGAGCATGGCGCCGACCTGGTCATACTGTCCGGTGATATCACACAACGGGCGAGAAATGCCCAGTACGCCGCAGCCCAGGCGTTCATCAACCGCCTCAAAAACCATGGTATTCCTCAGGTATTGGCGATACCCGGCAACCACGATATCCCCATGTTCAATCTGTTCGCGCGACTGTTTTCACCCTACGGGTACTACCGCAGGTACATCGACAGCAACCTCGCGCCGATTTTCGAGAACGACGATGCACTGATCATCGGGTTGAATACAACGCACCCCAAACGGCGAAAAGACGGCAAGGTCACTGAACGACAGATCGAGGAAGTGGCTGAGCGGTTGCAGAATTGCGACCCGAAAAAGCTGCGCATTGTCGTGGCTCACCAGCCGTTCGGCTCCATCGTCGCCTCGGACCTGCGCAACCTGCAGATTGGCGCAAGGGCCGCACTGGAGCGTTGGGCAGCCTCAGGCCTGGATCTGGTGATGGGCGGGCATATCCATCTCCCCTATGTGCTGCCACTCAGCACTCAATATGCCGGCCTGCCCAAGGAAATCTGGCTGGTGCAAGCGGGCACTACGCTCTCGTCACGGTTACGCGGCAGCATCCCCAACTCCTTCAACCGCCTCCATCTGGATCAACAGACAAGGCAGGTCACTGTCGAGCGCTGGGACTATGCGGCGTCCCACGCAACCTTTGTGCGCCACGCCAATTTTCATTGTGACTGTTCACGGCTTGCCATCGCGAAGCCGATTGGTTGAGCGGTTGTGGGTCGCAGGACTAGGTTTGTACATCTTTGCCCTGAACGAAGAAGGCTTCTGCCCCCTGCATTCGGTCTGCCCAAGGCCTGACCAACGCCCTCGCTGCCTCGAGGTCGGCCGGAAAGTCCAACTCACTCCAGCCCAATCCCTGGACTGACTGGGCGAATACCTGGCCGGTGGTGCCCGCCAGGTAATCGATGATGCTGAGATACCACTGCTGCAGGGCTTGCGGGCGATGCATGCTTTCTTCAAGCGCACGCCGAAAAAGTGCCCCGCCTCCGGTTTGAAAATGCATCATGCCGATAGATTCCCCATCGACACAATCCAGCGGAATCTGCTTGCTGACGGCGCAGATACGATCACCGTCGAGGCGGATTTTCATATCGTCGCCGTCATAGATCGGCTTTTTGTCGACCGCCAGGGTAATCGCCCTTGGCGGAGCCTCCAGCAGCCGCTCCAGCACCGGCAAGTCGAACAAGGTATCGCCATTGAGCAGGATGAAATCGTCACCCATGACGTGCCGCGCCATCCAGCAACTGGCCAGGTTATCGGCAACTTCAAAGAACGGATTGAAAATGGTCGAAATAACGCCCGGGCCATAATGGTCGTTCAACACCCGCTCGACCTGGTCGGCCCCATAGCCGACCACCGCGGTGATGCGCGTGATCCCGGCAGCCAACAAGGCATCGATCTGCCATTCAATGACCCGTTGCCCACCGACCTCGATCAGGCATTTGGGAGAATTCTTCGTATACGGAAGGAGTCGCCGCCCCTGGCCGGCACTCAAGATGATGGCGCCTGTCAGTGTGCGTCGTTCGAATTGACCCATCTCTCCCAGGCTCCTCAGGTTAAGGATTGGACTGCCAGGAACCCCACGATCATTCAAGGGCTTGCTTGCAAGACTAGATCAATACATGAACTTGGCCTGCCCTTTAGACACCCGGCCATCGCCTGGACTCGACAGTGCACCGAGAGGCCATTTCGTTCTCGCCGTCTGCCAATTACCCTCTATGCTTCTGAACAGTACTTTTTTCGAGGAACTGCCAATGCGCCGCGGGATCCGGTCGTGGCTGAAAAGTTCGTTGCCGTCATCCTCCAGCCTCGATACCCGCAACCCGGTTGTCGGGTGCGGCACTGAGACGCCGGTCGCGATTCCCCGTATCGAGCCAATCGTACTGGCGGCCCGCGCCGGCGCGCCGCAGGCACCGGCAGTGCGGATATTCCTGGGCACCGAACCTGCGCAATACCGAGCCGAGCGCATTTTTGTCTATGCGCTGGCACAGGTGCGAAACCCGGACCGCCGTTATGAGATTTACCGGATGACCGGCCTGCCCGGCTTCGTCCAGACGGATTGGCGTACAGGCTTCACCAATTACCGCTTCGCTATCCCGGACCTCGCGGGGCGCCATGGTCGCGCGCTCTACAACGACGTCGATCAAATCTACACCGCCGACCCGGCCCCCCTGTTCGACCAACCGATGGGCGAGCATGGCTACCTGGCGCTGTCTCCCAAGGAGACCGCGGTCATGCTCATCGACTGCGAGCGGATGCACCGATGCTGGAACATGGAAGGTGCATCCACCAAACGCAAAAAAACCCTGCATGCCCTGGCGGCCGCGATACCCGGCTGCTGGGGAACACTGGATGCTGTCTGGCACGCCCGGGACATGGAATATAAACACGGAGAATCCCGGCTCTTGCATTACACCACGCTGCATCTACAGCCCTGGCGACCACTGCCCGCCCAGTACAGCTACCTGATCCATCCTTACGCCGAATATTTTCTCAGCCTTGAACAAGCGGCCGATGCTACCGGGTATGAGCTCTACACGGCCGCGCAACCCAGCCCCGCGTTTGCCCCGTCCTGTCGATCATTCATCACGCAGACGGCGCTGATCCCGGAGGACGTCAAGCGGCTGAACCACACGCTGCGCACTACCACGACGGGGTTGATCGGACCGTGGAAACAGACGGAGGCACTCGGCCAGGAGATCAGGCACTACGAGGTTGCCCAGCTGCGCCAGACAGATTTGCCCGGCCAGGATTTCATCGCGGCCCATGGCCTTGATACGCTGCCGGCGGAAGATCTGCCCTGGGTAGTGGATCGGTTGTTCAGCCTGGCCACCCGCTTTCTGTATATCCAGGCCAAAGTGAGTCGCGACGGTTCGATGATCAGCTCTGTCCCTGGCTGGCGCAGACTCCTGCACCGCGTGGCGCAGCGCTATCCGGATCGTTGCTGGAGGCTTGATTGCGAAGATGAAACAGGACACACCCATCGCTTCGTCGCCGACTTTGCGTTGCAGGCTCAGACGGCCGACAGTCCGAGAATCTGGGTACTGTTGAGTCAACATGCCGGCGATAACGCGCAGCTACTGGCCATGGCCGACGCGCTGCCTTGGCCTTACGAATGCAAGCGTATCGCCGTCAAACCTCATCCTTACCTGCTGGACGCTTTGTTCGGGCCCCTGTCGCCCCGAAGCCCGATACCAGGCCTGAACGAGCCCTGGCCTGACATGGTCTTGAGTTCGGGGCGGCGTTGCGCACAGGTTGCCCAATGGATCAAACATCGCTCCGCAGGGAGGACACGACTCGTCCATGTCGGGCGCGCCCAAGCCCCGTTGTGGCGCTTCGACCTCGTCCTGTCGACGCCGCAATACGGCCTTGCGCTGAACGACAACGTGGTGGATCTGCCTGCCCCTTACATGAACCCCAGATCCCTGAACCCGCCGCAAATGGAGCGTTGGCGACAGCAATTCGCCGACTTGCCTCGACCCTGGGTAGCCGTTCTCGTGGGCGCCAGCAGCACACCCTATTGCCTGGACCCGAGTGCGGGCGCTCGGCTCGGCGCTGAAGCCGCTGCGGCAGTCAAGGCGTTGGGGGGGTCGATTTTGTTGTCGAGCAGCCCGCGCTCCTCCGCGAAGACCCTCGATGCGGTACGGTCGGCCATCGACATCCCATGCTTTTGTTACCGATTCGATGGCGCGCAAGACAATCCTTATCCGGCGTTTCTTGCGCTGGCGGATCGCTTTATCGTCACCGGCGATAGCCTTTCAATGCTGACCGAGGCGTGCATGACTGGGCGTCCTGTCGCGGTATTTCCGTTGCCGATCCAACGCAAGGGCAAAGCCCGGCTCCGTCACGCACTAGAGCAGCGACTGGGGGTGATAGAGCGAACCCTGAGTGCGCGCGGGACGCCCAGACAGCAGGATCGCTTGGCAAGGCTCTATTTCAAACTGGTGTCGGCCGGAGTGATACGACGGGAACGGCAGTTCGAACAGGCCCATATCGCGCTCGGCGTCAGGCCGCTGCCACATGGCCTCGACCAGCCGCCGACGCTCTCTGCGCAATTACTGGAAAACGCCCGCGAACGTGCCATCAGCGCCATTCGCGGCTTGATGACCGGTGAACGTTCTTGCGGCGCTCACCGACAGTAAAAGCAGGACTGCCGCCTAGTTCGGGTCCAGCAACCCTCCGCTCCAGTTCCGCGACGGGCGTGTACCCGTGAACTTCGCCACCCCCATGCCCTGGGAAATGAAACGATCCCGACAGCAAGTCACCAGGCGCCCGGTTTGTTCGGCGAACAGCACCACTTCGGAGTCCGGGTCACCCGGGCGACGCAGGATGCGCGCAAAACGCTGTCCTTCTTCGACGACATCACCCAGTTCTTTTTCAAAGATCAGCACCCCCGGTTGCGGTGCAAGAAGGGTCTCCATGTGTCCCATCTCCACGGCTTCGACGGGCCAGTCCGCCGGGGATACCGCATCGTCGATGACCCCGATTGCACAAAGCCAGGCATACAGCCCCTCGGCGTCCTGCTCGGCGAATCGATCGCTGACGTCGCCCTGCCCGCGCAGCTCCAGGGTCGCGGCCATGTGCTGATCGGTGGTGCCGTCACGCAGCCACGGCGCAATGATGGTCTCTTCGAAAGAGCCATCGTCACCGTCGTCCCAGATGATCGCCACGTCCATCTTCATCGCCGCCGCCAATTCACGGCCACGGGGCCAGAAACTGCGGTGTACATACAGGTAGGGCAGCGCTGCGTCGTCGGTGTGCAGGTCGAGCATCAGGTCCGACTGCGCCGCCAGTTGCACCAGTTTTTTTTGCCACTGCTGAACGTTGGTCGAAGGTCGTTCCATCGCCGCCGACCGGTCGAATCCGCGATTGAAGTTCTGGCCGGTCGCATGGTGATATCGCCCGAGGATCCGCCCCTGGGAAAACTGCCCGATGCCGAGCGGATTGGCCTGTGGCACCACGGTCACACTGCCCTTGAGCCGGCCCTGTGCGTGCGCCACGTGAAGACGCTGCATCAACACATGCAAGACCAGCATCCCGGCGATTTCGTCGGCATGCACCCCGGCCTGTAAATGGACCGTCGGCCCGTGGCCGTCGCCGACGAAACGCCAGGCACTGACCTGCACCGCGTCGCCGTTATTGTTGGGGATGTTGAACGAAACGTCCTGCACCATGTGTTTGCCCTCCGGTGATGACTGTTAAACATCGTCGCTGCCGAAACTGGAGATTGAACGTCTGTTCAACTAAGCTCGCCAACGTGGAATTACACCCAGGAATTCTTTGTGACCACCGTTGCCCCGAAAAACCGCCGTGCCGAACCCGACGAACGCCGCGAACTGCTGATTGCCGCGACCTTGCGCTGTCTGGTTCGCGATGGCCACGCCGGGATTTCCGTGCGGCGCATCGCGACCGAGGCCGGTGTGTCCGTCGGCCTGCTCAATCACCATTTCGGCAGCATCGATGCGCTGATCGCCGACACCTACCAAAAGCTCGCCAGCGAACTCACCACCGCCCTGCTCCACGAAATCCACCAGGCCGGAACACCCGCGCAAAAGATGGACGCCTTCCTGGTCGGTTCTTTTTCACCGCGGGTCATGGACCCGAAACTGCTGGGTGCCTGGGTGGTGTTCTGGAGCCTGATCCGCCACTCCGAGCACGTCAGCAAGTCCCACGAAAAAAGCTACGGTGCATACCTCGATTTGCTGCGCCAGTTACTCGATGACCTGGCGGCCAGCGAAGGTTTCACGATCCACGACACGCGCCTTGCCGCCATCGGTTTATCGGCGATGCTCGACGGCCTCTGGATCGAGTGGTGCCTGAACCCCGAGACCTTCAGCCCCGCCAACGGCCTCCACATCTGCCGTTGCTGGATAAAGGGGCTGCGACACGGAGCATTCGGAGCCGACGACGTCCTGTGACGGGTGCCGACCGAAGATCATCGCCAGGGTGCCGCTGACCGCGATCAGACCGGCGCCGATCATCAGCGACACATCCATCAGCGTGCCCCAGATCAGGCTCGACAGCAGGAACGCCCAGATCAGCCCGGTGTACTCGAATGGCGCCAGCACGGTCGCGGTGGCGCGCTGGAAGCTAGCGAACAACAGAAACTGCCCGATACCGCCCAAAAGCCCTGCGCCGAGCATGCCCAACCAGGCAGGCGTCGGTGTCGGGGTGTAGGTCCAGGGCAACGCCACCGTCATGCAGATGACGAACACCACATTGGTGATCAGCATCTGTTCCAGCACCGAGGTCTGGTCATCCACCTGGCGTAACTGGATGTAGGTAATCGCCCAGCACATCGCCGCCAACAACGTCAGAACAATCGGCAACGGAGCCGTCAGGTTATTGGGGCGACAGGCAATCACCACGCCGACGAATCCGATCATCAGGGAGAACCACTGCCAACCGGTGACGCGCTCCTTGAGAATCACCGTCGCCAGCACCGTCACCATGATCGGTGCCGAAAAATACAGGGTGGTCATTTCCGCCAGCGTCAGGTCCCGGGCCGCGGTGTAATACATCAGCCAGGCGGCGATCGACAGCAAGCCGCGCACCACCAGCAACCGCCGGCTGGACGAGCGCCACGCTCGCTGAACCAACGCCAGGCGGCCCACCAGCAAACAAGCCACCGCGACCACCACCGCGCGCCAGAACAGGATCGTGAACACCGAATAATCGTCCACCAGCCACTTGATGCCCGCGTCCTGTAAGGAAAGAAATGCGTAGCCCAACGTGCAAAGGCCAATGCCTTGCAGCGAGCGGTCCACCACGGGCTTATTCATCATGCGGACCTGCGCACTGGCGTTCCCCGCCGTTCGGCAAACGCAAACAACGCCTCGATCAGGAACGTCAGGCAGACGTACACACCGGCCACCAGCAGCAACGGTTCATACACCTGCAGCGTCTGCGCCCGCACCACGTTGGCCGCGCCCAGCAAGTCGATCACGGCGATGGTCGACGCCAGTGCCGTGGATTTGAGCAGCATCACGGTCTCCCCGGCCAGGGTCGGCAACAGCAAGCGCAGCGCCCGGGGCAAACGCACCCGTAGCAGCGCCTGGCGCGCCGTCATGCCAAACGCCGAAGCGGCTTCCATTTCGCCTTTGGGCACCGCCAGCAAGCCACCGCGAATCACTTCGCCCACGTACGCGCCCACCGAGATCACCAGGGCGAACACGATGTACCAGTAACCGTCGCGCAGATAAGGCCAGAAAAAGCTGCCGCGTATCAGCGGAAACTGCGCAAACAGGCTGCCCAGGCCGTAGTAGAAAATGTAGATCTGGATCAGCAACGGCGTCCCGCGCGTCACGCTGGTGTAGAACAGACTGAGCTTGGCAATCAGCCTGTTCTTCGAGATGCGCGCCAGTGCCACCAACACCGCAAGCACAAAACCGAAGACACTGGAAATCAACAGAATGGCAATGGTCGTCTGCAGTCCGCGGATCAGCAACGACGCGTATTCAACTATCCACGCTGGAATCATTTCTCTCACTCAGCCAAAGGCATCCAGCGACGAATGCGTCGCTCTAGCCGGCCCGACAGATAGTTGGACACCAACGTCACCGCGTAATACAGCGCGGCAGCCGTGAGGTAAAACAACAGGTAGTGACGCGTCGAACCCGCGCCTTGCTTGGCGGTGTACAACAACTCGTTGGTGCCGACCACGCTGATCAGGGCACTGTCCTTGATCAGGTTGATCCACAGGTTGGCCATCCCCGCCATCGCATATGGCGCCATGATCGGCAGCGTGACGCGCCGGAACAGCCCGAAGCCGTGCAGGCCGAATGCCTTGGCCGCTTCGATCTGGCCGTAGGGAATGGCCTGGATCGCCGCGCGAAAAATCTCCGAGGCGTAGGCGCCCTGCACCAGGCCCAGTACCAGGATCGCCGCCAGCGGACCGCTGACGTTCACCGCGTCGTAGCCGAGCGATGCCATCAAGGAATTGAGCAGCATGGAACCGACGTAGTACAGCAGCAGGATCAGCAACAACTCCGGCACTGCCCGGAACAATGTGGTGTAACCGCGCGCCAGGGCCGCGATCGGTTTTGGCGCGCCCAGTTTCAGGCATGCGACCGCCAAGCCGATGGCCAACCCGACCAGAAAGGCCCCGGCCGATATCTGCAGGGTCATCCAGAGCCCCTTCAACAGCGCCCCGCCCCATCCCTGTTCGGTGAAATTGATCAAATCGAACATTGCTGGCATTTCACTCTCCCGTAAAACGATCGTGAACCCACCGCAACCCTTTGTGGGAGCTGGCCTGCCAGCGATGGCGGCGTGTCTGGCAAACCGCGTCGTATCAATCGCCAGCAAGCCGGCTCCTACAGGGGATGAGGTCAGAACGCCGGTTTTACGCTGGTACCGAAGTAGTGTTGGGACAGGTCGTCATAGTCCTTGCTCGCCAGCAAGGTCTTGATCGCCTTGTCGAGTTTGGCCTTGAGTTCGGCGTCGTCCTTGCGCAGGCCGGCCCCCACGCCCTTGCCGAAAATCGGGTCGTACGGGACGGCGCCGAGGTAGGCCAGGTCTTTGGCGTCCGCCGTCTTGACGAAGGCTGACATGGCCGTGCCGTCGGCCATCATCAGGTCGATTCGACCGGCAATCATGTCGGCGTTGGCCGAGTCCTGGGTGTCGTAATACTTAACGTCGGCGATTTTTTCGTAATACGTCTTCAGGTAACTGGCGCTCACCGTCGAGTTCTGCACGCCGATGGTCTTGCCCTTGAGATCATCCGGATACTTTTTCACCGACGCATCCTTCGGCCCGACAATGGCAATCACCGAGTCGTAGTAGGCGTCGCTGAAGGCGATCTGTTTTTCACGCTCTTCAGTCACCGACATCGAGGAGAAAATCACGTCGATCTTCTTTGCCAGCAGCGACGGAATGATCCCGTCCCACGCCACTTCCTTGATCTCGCACTCGGCTTTCATTTCACTGCACAGCTTGTGGATCAGGTCGACCTCAAAGCCCTTCCACTCACCGTTGGCCTGCTTCTCGGTGTACGGCGGATAAGGTTCGGCCGCCACCGCGAACCTGATCGGCTGAGCCTGTGCCGCGCTCATGCCGGCCAGCAATACGCAGGCCACGCCGGTAAACCAGTTTGCAAAACGTCGATGCCCCATGATTTTTTCCCCGTCTTTTTATGATGTATTAGCGAGTCTGATGAGCGTTGACGAACTGTCGGCAACGTTCGCTGCGTGGGTGTACGAACACTTCATCCGGCGAACCGGTTTCCTCGATCAGCCCTTGATGTAGAAAGGCAACTTTGGAAGAGACATCGCGTGCGAAGGCCATTTCATGGGTCACCAGGATCATGGTCCGGCCTTCTTCCGCGAGAGAGCGGATCACCCGCAGCACTTCGCCGACCAGTTCCGGGTCGAGTGCCGAGGTGGGTTCATCGAACAGCATCACCTTGGGCCGCATGGCCAGGGCTCGGGCGATGGCCACCCGTTGTTGCTGTCCCCCGGAAAGAAACGCCGGGTACTCGTTACGCTTGGCGGCAAGCCCGACACGTTCGAGCAAGGCTTCGGCCCGTTCAGTGGCTTCCGCACGGCTTTCACGCAGGACCTGGGTCGGCGCTTCGATGAGGTTTTCCAGCACCGTGCGATGGGGCCAGAGGTTGAAGTTCTGGAACACCATGCCCAGGCTCGAACGGATACGAACCAGTTGCTTGGCGTCCGACACCAGCGGTGCGCCGGGGCGGGAATGGTTCAGGTGAATGCTTTCGCCGTCGACCAGAATGCGCCCTTGGTCCGGCACTTCAAGCATGTTGATGCAGCGCAGCAAAGTACTTTTGCCCGAACCGCTGGCGCCGATCAGCGAGATCACCTCGCCTTCGCAGGCGGTCAGGGACACGCCCTTGAGCACCTCGATATTGCCAAAGCGTTTGTGCAGTCGGTCGACCTCGATCATGGTCCGGGCCGCAACGGGCGCCGCCACGGCTTCACGGGCCACGCGAGCAATGACGGGCCGCGGCGCTTCGCCGTTGAGCACCAGGACGAAATCGCGGATACGCTGACAAGCCTCGGCCAGCCGCTCTTCACCCAGGGTGAACGACAGGCGCACAAAACCTTGTGCGGGTTCACCGAACGCGGCGGCGTCCAGCGCCGAGACGCGTGCCTCGCGCAACAGCCGCCAGGCGAACTCCAGCGAAGTCAGGCCGGTGCCGCGTACATCCACCAGCACAAACATGCCGGCATCGGGTTTGAGCACCGAAATCCCCGGGCAATCCGCCAGACCTGCCACCACCAGATCACGGCGACGACGATAGATATCGCGCATGCCGTGAGTCACTTCTTCATGGGCCTGCACGGCCTTGAGTGCGGCCTCCATGGCAAACCCCGGCAAACCGTACAACATGCTCAACACCAGGGTTTCGACATGCGCGACCAATGCCTGATCGGCAACGATCCAGCCAATTCGCCAACCGGTCATGGCGTGGGATTTCGACAGACTGCCAATCACCACGCACCGCTCGGCCATGCCGGGCCACGCCGCCAGGCTCAGGTGGTCGCGCTCGAACGTCAGGCTTTCATAGACTTCGTCGACCACCACCCACAGGTCATGGGCGATGGCCAGGTCGGCGATCGCTTGCAGCTCTTCGCGGTTCATCACCACGCCAGTGGGATTGTTCGGGTTGGAGAAGAAAATCGCCCGGGTCTTCGGGGTGATGGCCTTGGCCAGCACGGCGGCATCAAGACGGAAATCATCGTCCGCCGAGCAGGCCACCCGCACCAGCGTGGCGCCGGAGGCCTTGAGCGTCGCTTCGTAGGTCACGTACATCGGATCGAAGGCGATGACTTCGTCGCCGGCACTGAGCAGGCACATCGACGCGGCAAACAGTGCGTTTTGCGCTCCGGCCACGGTGATGACGTTTGAGGCGTGCAACTCGCGATCGAACAGCTTGCCGTAGCGCGCCGCGATGGCTTCGCGCAAGGCCAGGCGACCGGCGATTTCGGTGTAGTGGGTGTCACCTTCGCGCAAGGCCTGGATGGCGGCATCGGTGATGAAGTCGGGCGTGGGGAAGTCCGGATCACCGACACTCAGAATGATGACATCCTCGCCACGGCCTCGTGCTTCAAACGCGGCGTAATGGATATCCCAGGCAGCAACGCCTTGCCCTGAGATCCGCTCAACAAAGGGTGAAAACCGCATGCCAGTGCCTCGTTCGAAGTGAAGAGCGCAAGCCCGCAACCAACCGGGAGAGAGAATGTGAAAAGGAACATAGACCAAGCTGAACACTCGTTCAACAGAAAACTGATGAAGGTTCGCGTTCAGCGTAAACAGGTCGTTTTTACGACAGTGGTGGCGTTTTTGCGTAGTGTCATTCAACCATCCACGGCAACGGGAGGGCTCAGCGGGTAGAGCTTTTCATCGAACTGCGACAGCTTCGGAAACACCAAGGGTTGCTCGTCGTTCAGATGCGTCAGGCGCTTGGCATAGTCCACCAGGAAGTCTTTGCGCGCCTCGTCGCTGATATACGGCACATGCCACGCCACAAACGGTTCCAGCACATCAAACCCGACATACGCCAGGGTGCCGCGCAGGATCGGACGCAGCATGTCCTCCAGCGGACCATGAATCGCGCCATCGCCGAACATGTGGTCGCGACCTCCCAGGGTCACGGTCACCAGCGCTTTTTTGCCGGCGAGCCCACCCTGATCGTAGAAGCGCTTGCCGCCGTAGCAGATGCCCGATACCAGCACCCGGTCGATCCAGCCCTTGAGGATGGCCGGGGTGGAGAACCAGAAGATTGGGAAGTTGAGGATCAACTGGTCAGCCCACAGCAGCTTGTCCAGTTCAGCCTGGATGTCAGTCGCCAGCGACTGGCTTTTCACACCCAAACGCTGCTCAAGCGCATACACCAAGTATTCGGGATTTTCCCGCGACGAGAAGTCGTCGGCGCTGGCCACCGGGTTCCAGTTCATCTTGTACAGGTCACTGACCTGCACCTCGTGACCCTGGGCTTCAAGGGTGGTGACAGCCTGATCACGCAGGGCGGAGGTGAAGGATTTTGGCTCGGGATGAGCGTGGACGATCAGTACTTTCATGGTAATTCCTTAGACTTTTTCCAGCGTAGGATTTGAATTCGTGGCGGCGCGACTGGCCAGCAAGCGGTCGAGCCAGTCGGGGTCCATTTGCGGTTCCGATGAGAACAGCAGCCCGGTGTAGTCGTGGTGCGGCGGGGTGAAGATCGCGCTGCGCGAACCGTGGTCCACCACCCTGCCCCGTTGCATCACCAGCACCTCGTCGGCAATCGCGCGCACGGTGGCGACGTCATGGGTGATGAACAGGTAGGCGACGCCGAGTTGTTGTTGAATGCGGTTGAGCAGCTTGAGCACGCCTTCGGCCACCAGTTGATCCAGTGCCGAGGTGACTTCGTCGCAGATGATCAGTTGCGGATCGGCCGCCAGTGCCCGGGCGATGCAAACGCGCTGTTTCTGCCCGCCGGACAGTTCACGGGGTTGGCGCTCCATGAACGTCGCCGGGTCCAGTTCGATCATCTCCAGCAACTCGGCGACTCGCGCGCGCATGGCCTTGCCCTTGAGCCCGAGGTAGAACGTCAGCGGCCGGCCGATGATGTCGACGATGCGCTGGCGCGGATTGAGCGCGGTGTCCGGGATCTGGTAGATCATCTGGATGCGGCGCAATTGTTCCTTGCTGCGTTGGCGAAAGTCCGCCGGCAGCGGCGCGCCGTCGTACAGCACCTCGCCATCAGTCGGCGGCAGCAAACCGGTGATCAGCCGCGCCGTCGAGCTTTTGCCGCTGCCGGACTCGCCGATCACCGCCAGGGTCTGGCCGCGATAAAGCTTGAGCGACACATCGTGCAGCACCGGTTGATGGCCGTAACTGGCGCAGCTCTTGCGCAATTCCAGCAGCGGCTGTTCCTGCTGCGGCAAGGCCTTGGGCTCGGTGCGGAAACTGCGCACGGCCCACAACGACTTGGTGTAGTCCTCCTGCGGGTCGCCGAGCATCTGGCGGGTCTCGGCCTCTTCCACCAGTTTGCCGTGGCGCAACACCATGATCCGGTCGGCCATCTGCGCCACCACCGCCAGGTCGTGGCTGATGTAGATCGCGGCGCTGCCGAAAGTCGCCACCGCATCGCGAATCGCCGCCAGCACTTCGATCTGGGTGGTGACGTCCAGCGCGGTGGTCGGTTCGTCGAAGATGATCAAGTCCGGATGGCAGGCCATGGCCATCGCGGTCATGACACGCTGCAACTGCCCGCCGGAGACCTGATGCGGATAACGTTGGCCAATGGTTTCAGGATTGGGCAGCCGCAGCACGCGATACAGTTCCACCGCTTCGGCCATGGCCTGGGCGCGGCTCATGCCGCCGTTTTTCACCGCGGTTTCCACATGCTGGTCGATCAAGCGATGGGCCGGGTTGAAAGAAGCCGCCGCACTCTGCGCGACGTAGGCGATGCGCAAGCCACGCAGTTTACGCAGGGCTTCGGGTTTGGCCTTGAGCAGGTCGATGCCGTCGAAATGCACCGAGCCGCCGGTGATCCGGCAGCCGTCGCGGGTGTAGCCCATGGCCGACAGGCCGAGGGTCGACTTGCCCGCCCCCGACTCGCCGATCAGCCCCAGCACTTCGCCGCGCTGCAGGGTCAGGTCGATGCCCTTGATCAGCGGGTGCCAGGCGTCTTCGTAGTGACCTTCGATGTGCAGGTCGCGGATTTCCAACAACGTTTTGGAGGTCGTCATGTTCAGCATTCCTTGAGGCCGCTGGATTTATGCAGCATCCAGTCGACGACGAAGTTGACGCTGACCGTGATCAACGCCACGGCCAGGGCGGGCAGCAACGGGCTGATGTCGCCAAAGGTGATCAGTACGGCGTTGTCGCGCACCATGCTGCCCCAGTCGGCGGTCGGCGGCTGGATGCCCAGGCCGAGGAACGACAGCGCACTGATGAACAGGAACACGAAGCAGAACCGCAGACCGAATTCGGCAATCAGCGGTGCCGCCGCGTTCGGCAGCACTTCGCGGGTCACCAGCCACCACAGGCCTTCACCGCGCAGGCGTGCGGCTTCGACGAAGTCCTGCACCACCACGTTCATCGCCACCGCCCTTGAGAGGCGAAACACCCGGGTCGCATCCAGCAGCGCGATGACCAGCACCAGCGACGTCGCCGTGGTGCCGACCACACTGAGGATCAGCAAGGCGAAGATCAATTGCGGAATCGCCATCAGGATGTCCACCACCCGCGACAGGCCCTGATCGATCGCACCGCCCTTGATCGCCGCAACCAGACCACTCAGGCCGCCGAGCAGGAACGCCAGCACGGTGGTCAGGAAGGCTATGCCCAGGGTGTTGCGCGCGCCATAGACCAGACGGCTGAACATGTCGCGCCCCAGGTTATCGGTGCCCAACAGGAACTGGCCACCCCACGGCGCGAAGCCCTCGCCCACTACCTGGGTTTCGCCGAACGGCGCCAGCAGCGGGGCAAACAGCGCGACGAGGATGTACAGCACGATCACCAGCAGTCCGAACTTCGCGCTCAGCGGCGCCCGCAATAATTGTTTGAACAGGCTCATGGTCTACCCCTTCGGATGCATCAGGCGTGGGTTGCTGGCGATCGACAGCACATCGGCGCTGGTGTTGAGCAGGATGTAAGTCGCGGCGAAGATCAGGCTGCAGGCCTGCACCACCGGGATATCGCGCTTCGCTACCGAGTCCACCAGCAACTGGCCGAGCCCCGGATAGACGAACACCACTTCAACCACCACCACGCCGACCACCAGATAGGCCAGGTTCAGCGCGACCACGTTGACAATCGGCGCCAGCGCGTTGGGCAAGGCGTGGCGGAAGATGATCCGCGACTGGCTGATGCCTTTGAGCCGGGCCATTTCGATGTACGGGCTGGCCAGCAGGTTGATCAACGAGGCGCGGGTCATGCGCATCATCTGCGCGATCACCACCAGGCTCAGGGTCGCCACCGGCAGCACCGAACGCTCCAGGACCGTGCCGAGGGACGCGTCCGGCGCCAGGTTGGAAATGCTCGGGAACCAGTTGAGTTTGACCGAGAACACCAGGATCAGGATGTAGGCGACAAAGAACTCGGGGAACGACACCGCACTCAACGCCGACGTATTGAGCAAACGGTCGAACCAGCTGTTGCGGTACAACGCGGCGAGCATCCCCAGCAGCAAGGCCAGCGGCACCGACACCAGCGCCGCCAGCAGCGCCAGGCTGAAGGTGTTGCCCAGGCGCGTGGCCACCAGATCGGCGATGGGTCGCTGGTTGGCCAGCGACACGCCGAGGTCACCGTGCAGCAACTGCCAGATCCAGTGCCCGAAGCGGGTCAGCGGCGGCAAGTCCAGCCCCAGTTGCGCACGAAACGCCGCCACGGTCTCCGGCGTGGCGGACTGGCCGAGCATGGCCTGGGCGATATCGCCCGGGAGCATGCCGACCGCGAGAAAAATGATCACTGACACCGCGAAGAGCGATAACAGCCCCAAGGCCAAACGCTGCAGGAGCAACTTGAAAATACTATTCACCGCACAGTTCCTCGAAATGGGCACGCTTGAACACACCACGTATCTCTACTGTGGGAACACAAACCCTGTGGGAGCGAGCCTGCTCGCGATAGCGGTGTGTCAGTCAGCATAAATATCTGCTGACAAGGCCTCATCGCGAGCAGGCTCGCTCCCACAGTTGATCTCCACAGGTTTCAAGATCCGGTTTTACGCCTGCCACCAACGCTCGATCACCCGCAGGCCATCCAACTCGCCATACGGCGCGGTTTGGCCACCGTGCGCAACGCGGTTGGAACGGGCCGCCACGGAGCTGGCGAACAGCGGCACGATCGCCCCGCCATCGTCGCGGCACAGCGACTGCATTTCGTTGTACATCTCGCGGCGCAACGGGTCGTTCATCTCGCCACGGGCGGCGTTGAGCAATTGGTTGAAGCGCGGGTTGTCCCAGTGGGTTTCGTTCCACGCCGCACCCTTGGCGTAGCCGATGCTGAACATGCGGTCGGCGGTCAGGCTGCTGTACCAGAACGAGGTGGTGAAGGGTTGTTTCATCCAGACATTGGAGAAGAACCCGTCGGCCGGTTCGCGCACCACGTCGATGTCGATCCCGGCCGCACGCGCCTGCTCCTTGAACAGCACCGAGGCGTCGACCGCGCCGGTGTACGCCGCGTCAGAAGCTTGCAGTCGCACCTTGAGCGAATCCAGGCCGGCTTTTTTCAGGTAGAAGCGCGACTTGTCCGGATCGTAGCTGCGTTGTTCCAGGGCAGTGTTGATGAAGCGGCTGCCGGGCTGGATCGGGTGATCGTTGCCGACCAGGCCATAGCCATACAGCACCGAAGCCAACAGCGTTTCGCGATTGATCGCGTGCTTCATTGCCATGCGCACGTCGTTGTTCTGGAACACCGGGCTGTCAGTGAGCATCGGGAAGGTGTAGTGCTGCGCGCCCTTGGTTTCTTCGATGACCAGGTTCGGGTTGCGCTTGAGCAGCGCCACGGTTTTCAGGTCGACCTTGTTGATCACATCGACCTGGCCGGTGACCAGCGCGTTCACTCGCGCCGCACCATCGGCGATAGCGATCAGCTCGGCGCTGGCGAAATGCGCGCGGCCCGGCTTCCAGTAATCCGGGCTGCGTTCCAGGGTCATGCGCACGCCCGGTTCGAAGTCCTTGAGGCGATAACCGCCGGTGCCAACACCCGCCTTCCAGTCCGCCACCCCGTCCTTGCTCGGCATGATCACCAAGTGATAGTCGGCGACCACGTAAGAGAAATCGGCGTTGCCCGAATGCAGCTCGAACACCACGTTGTCACTGCCATTGGCGCTGACCTTGGCCACATCGCCCAGCACGGTCTTGGCCGCCGACGTTGATTTTTCGCCGAGGTGGTGCTGGATCGACGCCACCACGTCATCGGCGGTCAGGGTCTTGCCGTTGTGGAAGGTCACGCCCTGGCGCAGTTTGAAGGTCCAGATGCGCGCATCCGGGGTCGAGGTCCAGCTTTCGGCCAGTTCGGGAATCGCCGTGCCGTCGACGGCAATTTCGCTCAGGGTGTTATAGACCGCCGAGAAGCCGACGAAGGTGAAGGTGTCGCTCCATGAGCCCGGATCGCGGGAGTCGGTGGTGCTGCCACCGGCCAGGCCCAGGCGCAACACACCGCCCGGTTTTGGCGTGGCGTCCGCGGCGAAGGCGCCAAATGGCAGGCCCATGGAGAACGCGCCGGCCATCGCGGCAGCGGCCGCGCTGTACTTGAGAAAGTCTCTGCGCGGGAAGCTGAATTCGTGGTTCGCTTGAGTAATCTTGTTTTTGTTATCGCTCATGTGAATTTGCCCCTGATCAAAAGCTAATGAAATGCCGGTTCAACACCACGCAAGACACCGGGCCATGGCCCGGTGCGAACATCCCTTGAATCGTTGCCTGTCACACCTGGATCGCCTTCACTTCGACGAATTCGTTAAGGCCCTCTTCTCCCCATTCACGCCCGTTGCCGGATTGTTTGTAGCCGCCGAACGGCGCCTGATAGTTGAACGCCGCGCCGTTGAGGAAGCACTGGCCCGCGCGTAGTTGGCGACCCAGTTGCAAGGCACGCTCGGTGCTGCCGGCCCACACGCCGCTGGACAGACCGAATGGCGAGTCGTTGGCGATCTCGATGGCCTGCGCCTCGTCGGCATAAGGAATCAGGCACAGCACCGGGCCGAAGATTTCTTCCTGGGCGATGCGCATGCGGTTATCGACGTCGGCGAACAGCGTCGGGCTGACGTAGTAACCACGCTCCAGGCCCGGCGCCGCATCGCCGCCGCACAACAGGCGTGCGTCCTCCTGGCCGAGCTTGATGTAGTCGAGCACGGTGCGTCGTTGCCCTGCAGAGCACATCGGGCCCAGGAAGCTTTGCGGATCGAGCGGATCGCCCATGCGCAGGCTTAGGGTTTCCTCCAGGGCAATGTCCAGCGCTTCGGCGTAGCGGCTGGCGGGCAGCAGCATGCGCGTCAGTGCGGTGCAGGTCTGGCCGGAGTTGATCATCACGTCCTGTACGCCGTAGCGCACCGCCGCCTCCAGGTCGGCATCCTCGGCGATCAGCAGCGCCGACTTGCCGCCCAGTTCCAGGCACACCCGCTTCACCGAGGGCGCCGCTGCTTGCGCAACCCGCACGCCGGCGCCTGTGGAACCGGTGAACGACACCATGTCCACGTCCGGGTGGCTGGCCAGCGCTTCGCCGACCTTCGAACCCGGTCCGCTGACCAGGTTGAACACCCCGGCCGGCAGGCCGATGTCCTCGATCATCTGCGCCAGCAGAAATGCGTGCAGCGGGGTTTCCTGACTCGGCTTGACCACCACCGTGCAACCGGCGGCCAGTGCCGGTGCGAGCTTGCCGATCAACTGGTGCAGCGGGTAATTCCACGGGTTGATGAACGCGCAAACGCCCACCGCCTCGCGGATCACCCGCGAGTTGCCGACCTCGCGCACTTCATCCATCACACCGGCGAGTTCGACGTACTGCTCCAGGCCCACGATCGGACCGTCGACTTGCACCGAACGGCACCACTGCACCGGCATGCCCAGTTCAGTGGTGATCACCGCGGCCATTTCGTCGGCGCGGGCCCGCAGTTGATCGGCCAGCGCGCGGATGTACCCGGCGCGCACGCTGGATGGCGTACGCGACCACGCTGCAAAAGCCTTGCGCGCCGCCGCCACAGCGTTGTCGACATCGCGCTCATCGCCCAGCGGCACGCTGCCGGCGACTTCTTCGGTGGCCGGGTTGATCACCTCGGCGATGCCCTGCCCCGACGGGATTTGCCAGCGTCCATCAATAAACAGCGCCTTGTGATTAAGCATCAACCTGAGCCTCCATCAGTTCTTGAGCACAACGGGCAATGCGCTGGCAGGCATCGCGCAACGGCGCGGCGTCCACCACCAACCCGAGGCGAATATGACCGGCAGCGCTCGGGCCGAAGGCTTCACCGGCCAACACCGAAACGCCGTGCCGATCGAGCAAGCGATTGGCGAACGCCTGGGCGCTGAGCCCGGTTTCGCGAATGTCGACCATCACGAACATGCCGCCATCGGGCTTCAACGCACGCACGCCGGGGCAATCGGCCAGGCTGTCGCAGACCAGGTCTCGGCGTTGGCGATAGGCTTCGCGCATCGCCTCGAGTTCCGGTAGCTGACTTTCCAGCGCCACCACGGCGGCGTCCTGAATGAAGTCCGGTGAGCCGTAAAGCATGCACAGCGCCAGGTTTTCCAGGTGCGCGGACAGCGAAGGCGGCGCCACCACCCAACCCACGCGCCAACCGGTCATGGCGTGGGACTTCGACAGGCTGTTGAGCGTCGCGGTGCGCTCGGCCATGCCCGGCAAGCTGGCCGGACTGACGTGTTCGCCTTCAAACAGCAATTCGCTGTAGACCTCATCGGAAATCAGCCACAGATCGTGGGCGATGCACAGTTCGGCCAAGGCTTCCCACGTACGCCGTGGCAGGCTTGCACCCGACGGGTTGTGCGGGCTGTTGAGTGCCAGCGCACGGGTGCGCGGGGTGATGCGCGCGGTGACGTCTTCCGGCAACACCCGGAAGCCGTTTTCCGAACGCACCGGCACCGGCACCACCACCGCGCCGCAGGCACCGAACACCGCTTCGTAGGTGACGTACATCGGTTCGGCGACGATCACTTCATCGCCCGGATTGAGGACGCATTGAGCCACGCTGAACAGCGCGCATTGCGCGCCGGCCAGCACCGTGACCTCCGCCGCCGACACGGGTTGGCCGCTGCGTTGCCGGTGCCGTTTGGCGATGGCCTCACGCAAGGCGCGCTTGCCGCGCACCTCGGCGTAATGGGTGTTGCCGGCCAACAGGCTGTCGATGGCGCCCTGCACGATGGGCAGCGGCGTGTCGAAATCCGGATCGCCCACCGACAGCAACAGGATGTCTTTGCCCTGCTCGCGCAGTGCCAGAGCACGGTAGTGAATGTCCCACGCGGCGGCGCCGTCGCCGGCGATGCGTTGAGTCAGATCGGAAAAGCGCATGGCTTCATCCCCTTGAAATACAGATCAGTGCGCGCAGGCATGCTTGAGTTCGATCAGGGTCACGCCGTTGCGCTTGAAGCCGTGGCGCAAGTCGGTCTGCAACTCGGCCAGGCTTTGCGGCTGAGTCACGGTGCAGCCGAACGCGCGGCCAAGGGCTGCGAAGTCAGGGTTGCGCGGCAGCACGCCGATCGGCTCAATGTCCAGGCCGATCATGTCGTCGCGAATCTGCCCCAGGGCGTCGTTGTTCCACAGCAATACCACCAGCGGGCTGTCCAGTTCTTCGACCGCTGTCGCCAGTTCCTGCGCGGTGTAGAGGAAGCCGCCATCACCGACCAGCACCAGGCCCGGCCGTTGCGGCGCGCCGAACTTGGCGCCAATGCCGGCCGGCAAGCCGTAACCCAATGTGCCGTAGCCGGTCGGGTGCAACCAGCTGCGTGGCGCCAGGGAGTTGAAGGCGTAGTTGCCGGTGTAGGCCAGCTGCGTCATATCGGTGCTGATGAAGGCGTCGGCCGGCAGTTCGGCGGCAATGCGCTGCAGAATCGCCTGATGGATCGACTGCAACGGTCCATGGCCGGCCTGAATCGCTTCACGCAGTGCGGCCACTTTGGCGATGGCGGCGCTGGCGTCACGGATATCCGGCGACAGGCGTTCCAGTAAGGCACTGAGGGTCTGTTGCGCATCACCGTGCAACGCCACTGCGCAGGGATAGAAGTCGTTGAACTTGCGTGGATCGATGTCCACTCGCAGCAGTTCCGCGTTGAGTGGCAGGCGCTCGCGCCAGAAATCGGTGTCGGCCATTTCCGTGCCGACCGCCAGTACCACGTCGGCCTCGGCGATCAGGTTCCAGCCCGGTTCCACGCACAGCGACGATCCGGCATTCAGCGGTGCATCCGGCGGCAGCAAGCCTTTGCCGGCGACGCTGGTGAACAGGGGCGCGGCCAGGCGAGTGCTGATTGCTTGCAACTCTGTCACTGCATTCAGCGCCCCGCCGCCGGCGATGATCATCGGCCGTTTGGCGCCTTGCAATTTGGCCACGGCTTCATCCAGCGCAGTGGCCGCTGGCGTGCCACGACCCGGACGACGCACCACATCGTTGCTCCAGTCGCGGGCCACCGGTGCCGACAACACGTCCAGCGGCACCGAGATGTGCACCGGGCGCGGACGCTCGCTGTCGAACACCGCGTAGGCGCGAGCGATCAGTTCCGGCAGGTCTTCAGCGGTCAGGGCCACGGCGGAGAACGCGGTGATCGGCGCGGTCATCGCGCGTTGATCCTGACACTCGTGCAGGCTGCCCCAGCCCTTGCCGAGGCTGGCGCTGTGGTTGACGCTGGAAATCACCAGCATCGGAATCGAGTCGGCGTAGGCCTGGCCGATGCCAGTGGCGGCGTTGGTCACGCCGGGGCCGGTGATGATGAAGCATACGCCGGGTTTGCCACTGACCCGCGCATAGCCGTCAGCCATGAAACTGGCGCCCTGCTCATGCCGGGTCAGCACGTGGCGAATCCCGCTGCCGGGCAAGCCGCGATACAGTTCAAGGGTGTGCACGCCGGGAATGCCGAATACGGTGTCGACGCCGTAGTTGGCCAGCAGACGCACCAGCGCCTGGCCACCGGTCAAGGTTTTGCTTTGCATGTTCAGCTCCTCACGCATGGCCAAGGCGAATCAACGCATCGACCGCAGTCGTGCCATCGGCGCCGACCAACAATGGGTTCACATCGAGTTCGAGCAGTTGCGCGACGTTTTCGCAGGCGTAATCGGCCACGGCACGGATCGCCGCCACCAACGCGTCCAGGTCCGCCGCTTCGCGACCGCGAAAACCTTGCAGCAACGGCGCGCTGCGCAGGCTCAGCAAAGCCTGGCGAATCGCGCCGTCGGTGGTCGGCAGCAACAGGCTGCGACTGTCCTTGAGCAACTCCACCAGAATGCCGCCGGCGCCCATCACCAGGGCCAGGCCGAAATCGTTTTCACGCTTGATGCCGACGATCAGCTCGGCCAACGGCGGCTTGGCCATCGGCTCCAGCAGCAGTTGCTCGAAGGCCACGTCCGGCGCGTAGGCGGCGATGCTCGCGCGCATTTTTTCCAGCGCTGCGCTCAGGGCCGCATCGTCCTTGAGGTTGAGCGCCACGGCGCCGGCCTCGGTCTTGTGCGGCAGTTTCGCACTGACGGCTTTGAGCACCAGCGGATAGCCCAGCGCTTGTGCGTCTTTCAATGCGTTTTCTGGCGTACTCAAGACGCCGTTGGGCGTTGGCAGGCCAAACACGCGCAGGGCCTGTTTGGACTCCCATTCGTTGAGCAACCGGCCTTCACCTTCCAGCGCTTGCGGGCACAACGGCACCAGCGCCGATTCACCCAAGGCCAGCAAGTCCTGGCGATTGCGCTGATAACCGGCGATGCGACCCCAGGCGGCCAAACCGTCTTCGACCCCTTGCAAGGCCGCGACACCTTGTTGATGCAAACGCTCGCGAGCATGCGCCGGCAGCAGCTCGGGAAATGCCGATGTGACAAAACCGGTCTTGCCATGGAGCGCCAGCGCGTTGCAATACAGGTCCAGCAGCAGGTCGCATTCCTTGCGCTCGCCGGTGAATTCCGAGGGGTAATCGAGTACCAACATTGCCGCATCGGCTTCGGTGCGCAGGGCGCTGTCGAGCATGCGGATCAGCGCTTCGCCATCGCCCCAGATCGCCGTGGTGAAATCCAGCGGGTTGACCAGATTGGCGTAGGTTGGCAACACCTGCGCCAGCTCATCGACCTGGCCAGCGTCGAGCGTCGGCAACGCCAGTTCATTGCGTTCGGCGTAGTCAGCGATCAACCCGGCATCACCGCCGGAACAGGCCAGCGCAATCAGACTGTTGCCCGCCGGCAGGACGCCGCACGCCGCGGCTTTCAGGGTTTCGACAAAACTCACCGGACCGCTGACGCGGATCACTCCGAGTCGGGCAAACAAGGCGTCGTACAGCGCATCGGAACCGGACAGTGAACTGGTGTGACTCAGGGCCAATTCGGCACCGATCTGCGACACGCCGGTTTTCAGGGCAATGATCGGAATGCCCTTCTCCAGTGCCTTGTGCGCGGCGCGGGCGAAACCCGGCACGTTGTTCAAGCCTTCGAGGTGCAGGCCGATGGCGGTGACCCGCGGTTCATCGAGCAGGACGTCGAGCAATTCGGCCACGCCCAACTGCGCCTGATTGCCGACCGAGGCCATGTAGGCGATCGGCAGCGAGCGGTCGCTCATCGACAGGTTGTAGGCAAAGTTGCCGCTCTGGGTCAGCACCGCCACGCCCTTCTCCACCGCTTTGCCGCCATGGGCCACCGGCCACAGCGCGCAGCTGTGCAGGTAGTCGAGCAGTCCGTAGCAGTTGGGGCCGAGCAACGCCATGTCGCCGGCGGCTTCGAGCAGTTGCCGTTGCAGGGCCTGGCCTTCGGCGCCGGTTTCGGCAAAACCGGAGGCGTAGCAAATCGCGCCGCCGGTGCCGATGGCGGCCAGTTCGGCGACGGCGGTCAGGGTCAGGTCGCGGTTGGTCGCGATGAACACCGCGTCCGGCCCGCACGGCAGTTCGGCAATGCTGCGCACACACGGCACGCCTTCGAGGCTGTCGTGCTGCGGATTGATCAGCCACATGTGCCCGGGGTAGCCGCCCTCGGCGCAGCGCTTGAGGGCGCGGGCCATGCTGCGGCCACCGACGAACGCGACGTGCCGGGGTGCGAGCATGCGTTTAAGGTTGTCACGAAGGGTCTGGGACATAGCAATTCTCCGCGCCGATCAGCGCAGCAGTGGCCGCAGCAGTTCGCGGGAAATGATGTGGCGCTGGATTTCCGACGTGCCTTCCCAGATCCGTTCGATTCGCGCGTTGCGCCAGATGCGTTCCACCGGACCTTCGTCCATCAGGCCCATACCACCAAAAATCTGCACCGCTTCGTCGGCCGCGCGGCCCAGCACTTCGCTGGCAAACAGCTTGGCCATGCCGGCCTCGCCATCGGTCATGGTGCCCTGGTCCATCTTCCAGGCGGTGTGCAGGGTCAGCAGTTCGGCGGCGCGAATTTGCGTGGCCATGTCCGCCAACTTGAACGACACCCCTTGGTAACTACCGATCGGCTGGCCGAACTGTTTGCGGTCCGCCGCCCATTGCAGCGACAGGTCGAGTGCCCGTTGCGCCTGACCGACGCAGTTGGCCGCGACCATCACGCGCCCGGCGGTCAGCCAGGCGTTGGCCACGTCCCAGCCCTTGCCGACTTCGCCGAGCACTTTGGACGCCGGCACGCGGCAATCGTCGAAGAACATCTCGAAGGTGTGGTAACCCCGGTTGCTCACGCACTTGGGCCCCCGGCGGATGGTCATGCCCGGGGTGTTGCGGTCGACCAGGAATGAGGTCACGGCGTTGCGTTTTTTGCCGTTGTGCTCGTAGGTGTCAGTCACCGCAAAGACGATGGCGAAATCGGCGTGGCCGGCGTGGCTGATGAAGTGCTTGCTGCCGTTGAGGACAAAGTCGTCACCGTCACGCACCGCGCGTGTCTTGATCGCGTTGGCATCGGACCCGGCGCCCGGCTCGGTCAGCGCGAAGCAGTCGATCTTTTCGCCCTGGATGCACGGCAACAGGTAGTCGTCGATCTGGTCGCCGGTGCAGGCCATGAGGATTTTCGACGGCCGCGCGACAAATACGTGCAGCGCCCAGGAGACCTTGGACAGCTCACGCTCGATCAGCGCCTGTGACAGGTAATCCAGGCCACCACCACCGACCTCTTCCGGCATGTTGAAGGCGTAGAAACCGGCGGCAATCGCCTTGCCGCGAATCTGTGCCGCCAGTTCCGGCGAGACTTCGTCGGCGCGATCGACTCCATCTTCATAGGGCAGCAGTTCCTTCTCGACGAAGCTGCGTACCGAGTCCACCAACATTTCTTGTTCTTGGGTCAGTTGGAAATTCATGCTGCTACCTGTTGTTCGTGTGCTGATAGAAGGTGCGAAGACTTAGCGACCGATGAAGCGTGCCGGGCGTTTTTCCATGGCCGCGCGCAGGGCTTCGTTGCCGTCTTCGCTGCGACCGCACAACAGGCCGGCGGCGAGTTCCGCTTGCAGTTGTTCGGGCAGGCTGCGGTTGGCGCCTTCGCGCATGAGCTTTTTGGTCTGGGCAAAGGCCAATGTCGGCCCGCTGGCCAGGCGTGCGGCGAGCTCACTGGCGACACTTTGCAGTTGATCGTCGGCGCAAACGTCACTGATCAGGCCCGCGGTCAGCGCACGGTCGGCGCCCCACAATTCGTCGAGGAACAACAGGCGCTTGGCTTGCTCGACGCCGATCAGGCGTGGCAGATGCCAACTGGCGCCGGCATCCGGCGAGTAGGCCATGCTGGTGTAGCCGGCCTTGAACCGCGCCGATTGCCCGGCGATGCGCAGGTCGCAACACAGGGTCAGGTCCATCCCCGCGCCGACGGCGGTGCCGTTGATGGCGGCGATGGTGGGTTTTTCCAGGCTGTACAAACGGCTCATCAGGGCGTGGGCGGTTTCGGTCCAGCCGTAGCTTTCCAGCGCGCCACGGGCTTCGGCGGCGGCCCATTCGTCGAGGTCGGCGCCGGCACAGAAGCTGCGGCCGCTGCCGGTCAGGACCACAACGCGGACCGCAGGATCGGCGTTGAAACCGTCGAGCAAGGCGTGGAGATTTTTCAGCGTCGGGATGTCCAGCGCGTTGCGTTGGGCGGTGCGATTAAGGGTGATCCAGGCAACGCCTGCTTCGACCTGACTGAGCAGAGAATCATGAGTAGTCATGCGAGTCCTCGAATTATTGTGTTTGGCGTGAGGTGTTGCGACTTGAGGCCATACTAAACGAGTGTTCAGTAAGGCGGCAATCGGCGATGGAATGCGCTGTAACAGACTTTAAATCTTATTAAGTTGTTGTTTTATATTGATTATTTGTCGGGAGGCGATCGTGGGGCGGTGGCGCTGTTACAACTTCGAACAACTGGCTACACCGCTGCAATCTCAGGGACACCGCTTCCACAGAGCCTTCGCCATGAAATCAATGTGGGAGCGAGCCTGCTCGCGATAGCGGTATCACATTCAACATGTCTGCTGACTGATCCACCGCCATCGCGAGCAGGCTCGCTCCCACAGTTTTTTTACCGCTTGAACTTAAGACAGGCTCGGTGCCAGCACCGCCTCGCGCTTGCGATGGAACACAAAGTACGCGCCATAGCACAACGCGATGAACCCGAAGCCCCAATACAGTGACGGCCGCTGGGTTTCATCCAGCGCCAGGAACACGAACAACGAGCAGCACAGCGTGATGCACATCAGCGGCAACACCGGGAACCAGGGGGCGCGGTATTTCAGGTCGCTGAGTTTGCCGCCGTCGCGCAGGTAGGCCTTGCGAAACTTGTACTGCGCCAGCGCGATGACGATCCAGGTCACGGTGCCGGACATCCCGCTCACCGCCATCAGCACCATGAACAAGGTGTCGGCCGCGACGAAACTGGTCATCAGCGACACCAGCGCAAAGCACAAGGTGATGCTCAGGGCGCGTAACGGCACGCCGCGCTTGCTCAGGGGCGAGAGGCTTTTCGGTGCCATGCCGGTTTTCGACATCGCCCACAGGATGCGGGTCGAGGCGTACAAACCGGAGTTGCCCACCGACAGAATGGCCGTGAGGATCACGAAGTTCATCAGATCAGCGGCGAACGGAATGCCGACCATGTCGAACACCTGCACGAACGGGCTTTCCATCAGTCCCGCCTGCTGCCACGGCACGATGGCCGACAGCACAATGATCGCCAGCACGTAGAAAATCAGCACGCGGAACACCACGTTGCGCACGGCACGCGGGATGCTTTTTTCCGGTTGATCGGTTTCGCCGGCAGCCACGCCCATAATCTCGCAGCCCTGGAAGGCGTAGACCACGGTCATCATCACCGCGAACACCGCCGACAGGCCGTTGGGGAACAAAGAGTCGCCGATCAGGTTGGTCGCCATCGGCGCGGGCGCGCCACTGGTCAGCGGGATCGCGCCGAAGATCACCAGCACACCGACGACGATGAAGCCGAGGATCGCCGCGACCTTGATCCCGGAAAACCAGTATTCCGCCTCGCCGAACGCGCGAGTTGCCAAGGCATTGATGCCGAACAGCACCACCACGAACAGCGCCGACCAGTACCAGATCGGTATCGCCGGGAACCAGCGGGTCATCAGCATGCCGGCGGCGGTGAACTCCAGGCCCACGGTGGTGGCCCAGCTCATCCAGTACACCCAGCCGATCATGAAGCCGGTGGCCGGTCCGATGAATTGGGTGGCGTGAGTCTGGAACGAACCGGACACCGGCATCTGCACCGACAGTTCGCCGAGGCAAACCATCACCAGGTACATCAGGAAACCAGCGACGAGGTACGCCAGAATCGCTCCCACCGGCCCGCCCTGGTTGATGGTCACGCCGGAGCCCATAAAGAGACCGGTGCCGATTACGCCGCCCAGCGACAGCATGAAAATGTGCCGGCTCTTCAGGGCGCGGGTCAGTTGGATGCCTTTGCGGTCGATGTTATCGCTCATGTCGGCACCTCAGCAGTCAGTGAGGTGCGCAGCGCATGGCGCAGGGAAGGATCAGCTTTACGGCCATTCATTATTATTATCTCCAATAAGCTTCGAAGACCGCGCTGCGGCGGTTGCGTCGATTATTGGAAAGCCATGTAAGGTCACGTTGTACGTAAAGATCAAAGATGTAAAAAGTCGTAACAAACTTGTGCGTCAGGGCTGTATCAAGACATCCAACGCCGCTTGCGAGCGCTGCAATTGCTCATCCACCGACGCTGCCAGAGTGCGTATCGCCGCCTCGTCACTGGCCAGCGCGGCGGCTTCGAGCCGTCGCAAAACGTTGGCCAAGGCCCTGAACCCCAGGGAATCGCCGCTGCCCGCCAGGCGATGGGCCAAGTGGGCGACCTCGGTGCAATCGTCCGCCGCGATGGCTTCGCTCAACGCCTCACGATGTTGCAGGATCGAATCGCGCAGCACCGCGAGCAGGCCCTGAACTTTCTGTTCACCAAGCAAGGTGCGATGGGTGTGCAGCAACGGCCAGTCCATCTCGTCATCCATCGCCGGCTCGGGGATCGGCGCTTGCCCCGCCAGTGCCTGACGCAAATGATCCAGCTTCAGTGGCTTGCCCAGAACGCCGTCCATGCCGGCCTCCAGATAACGACGCACCAGCGCCGGCTGCACGCTGGCGGTGAGGGCGAAGATGCGGGTCTGGCGGTTCGGCCCCGGATGGTTGCGGATCAACCTGCACAGCTCGTCGCCACTCAGGCCCGGCAGATGAACGTCCAGCAGAATCAGATCGAACGCCTGCCCGGCACACTGTGCCAACGCCTGTTGCGCCTCCTCGGCCAACCACACCTGGTGGCCGTCCCGTTGCAGCAGGCCCTCGACCACTTCGCGGTTCAGCGCAACATCCTCGACCACCAGCACCTTCAACGCGGGCCCCATCACCGCAACGGGTGCGACGGCCGTCACACCGGTCGCGGGCCGCAACGTCAGCTCGAACCAGAAGCAACTGCCGCGTCCGACTTCACTGCTGACGCCGATGCAGCCGCCCATGTGCTCGACCAGATGTTTACAGATCGCCAACCCCAACCCGGTGCCGCCAAAACGCTGCGCCACTTCTTCACTGGCCTGGGTAAAACGCTCGAAAATCTTCGCCTGCATCAGCGGCGCGATGCCGATGCCGTTGTCAGTCACACTGATCCGCAGGTGTTGCCCGCTCTGCCCTCCGGGCTGTGCGAGGCACGTCACCTCGACACTGACCTCCCCGCCCTCGGTGAACTTGATCGCATTGGCCAGCAGGTTGCTCAACACCTGTCGCAGGAATTGTTCGGCGCCATGGTGAAGTTCGGCTACCCGTTGATCGACCCGACAATGCAGGAGCGTGTCGTTGGCCAGGGCCTTCGGTTCCAGCAAGGTCAGCACTTCGTCCAGCAGGTGGCGAATAGCAAAATCCACCGGTTCGGGCAGGCTTGCGCCCTCTTCCAGTTTGGCGAAATACAGCACTTCATTGAGGATGGTCAGCAAGCCCTCGCCCGCCTTGTGCAGCGCATCCAGACGTTTGCCGTCGCGCTCGTCGAGGCTGGCGCCACGCAGCAATTCCGCCATGCCGAGAATGCCGTTGAGCGGCGTGCGCAATTCGTGGCTCATGGTCGCCAGGAATCGTGACTTGGCCTGGTTGGCCGCCTCGGCTTCATCCTTGGCGCGCATCAGGCTGGCCGTGCGGCGCTCGACCATGCGCAGCAGTTCATCGCGATTGTCCTGCAACGCCAGGCGATCGGTTTCACGCCGATCAATGTCGCTGAGGATCGCCCGGCGCATGTCGTCGAGGGCGTGAGCCACGGTGTCGATTTCATCAGCTTGCGCGCTGCGCCGCTTGTCCAGGCGCAAGGGCTCGTGCCATTCACCGGCGGCGATACGCCGGGCAAATTCAGCCATGATTTGCAGATGACGCGTGACCAAGCGGTAAAACAGTCCGGACAACGCCACCGCCAGCCCACACAGGAACACCCCCATCCACAACAGACTGGTCAAGCCGCTGGCAATCAGGCGCTGATACACCGCGCCCAGATCGGTACTGACCTCCAGCTCACCGAGGTGTCGCAACGGGCCGGACGGCGGCTGATAAGCCAGGGCAAAACGCTCGACCCGCAACGGCCCGACCGGGTCCGGATTGCCTTGCACCAGGTCGTAGTCCGGCCCCGTCAAGTGCACCCGCGCCACGTCGGAGAAATCCACCAGACCGCGCAATTGCACGTTCAACTGTTCCTGGTTCAGGTCCCACAGGCTGCGCTCCAGGCTGGCCAGATAGCCGGCGCGGATCAGTTCCATGCGCGAGTCGATGTCACGCATTTCCCGGCGGTATTCGATGTACAACTGCACGGTGCTGGCGAGCACGGTGAAACACAGGCTGAACAGCAGAATGAACAGCAGCAGACGCCGCAACAGCCCACCGGGACGGGCGCGGATCATTGCTCGTTCGCCGGCAGGTTGATCATGTCGCGGTAGGTGACTTCGCTTTCATTGAGCAGGCGCTCGATATCGCCGGCATCGACCATGCGCTGCAATTGCGCATTGATCTGCGCCATGCTGCTGGCCAACGGCGAGCGGCGCGACACCGCGACCCGCAAATAGTCGACGCTCAGGGCGGTGGGCAGGGCCACGATGTCTTGCGCTCCGGCCAGGTTCTCGATGTACAACTGGCCGGTGCGGCGTTCCTGAGTGATGAAATCAATGCGTCCGCGAATCAGCTTGCCGAAGTTCTGGCGGCTGTCGGAGACCCATTCAATGTTGTTGTTTTGCGCGACCATGCGATCGAATTCCACACCGTAACTCTCGCCGAACAGCAATCCGCCATGGTAACGGGCCAGGTCTTGCAGGCGTTCGAACTGCACTGGATGTTGGCGATTGATAAACAATGCAACCTCTTCGCGCAGCACCGGCACCGTGGAAAACAGCATGCTCTGCTCCCGTTGCACGGTGCTGTACGCGAGCACCACATCGACCCGGCCTTCAGCGGCGTCGAGCAGGCAACGCTTCCAGTTGCCCAGCACCACGATGTCGACCTCGTAGCCCAGTTCGCCGAACAGTTTATTCACCACGCTCGGTGCGAGGCCACGCACCTGTTTGCCGTCGCTCCAGGAAATCGGCGGGTACACCGGGTAATCGCAATAGCGCACCTTGTCGGCGGCCATCGTCTGCCCCGTGATCAGCACGAGCAGCAGCCACAACAGTCGCCGCATCACGCCGCGAGGCTGGCCGTGAACAGGTAACCGGCGCCGTGAATGGTGATGATCAACTGCGGTTCGGCGGGATCGTCGTGCAACTTGCGGCGCAAGCGGCCCACCAGCACATCGATGGAGCGATCGTTGGGCACCCATTCGCGGTTGCGAATCTGGTCCATCAATTGGTCGCGGCTCAGGGTGTGGCCGCTGTTGCGCAGGAACACGCTGAGCAACTGGTATTCGCCGTGGGTCAGCAGGGTTTCACTGCCGGCCGGATCGATCAGGCGTCGGCGGTCGGTGTCCAGCGCCCAATCAGCGAACTGTTTGACCGGCCGGGAAACGGCGGCCACCGGTTGCGGCGTCTGTGCGTGGCGCACCCGGCGAATCAGGTTTTTCGCCCGCGAGACCAGTTCGCGGGGATTGAGCGGTTTGATCACATAGTCATCGGCGCCGCATTCGAGACCGACGATGCGATCGATTTCATCGTTGCGCCCGGTGATCAGGATGATCCCGACTTCCGAACGCACCCGCAGTTCGCGGGTCAGGGTCAGGCCGTCCTTGCCCGGCAAACGGATATCGAGCATGACCAGGTCCACGGCCTGGCTGGCCAGAAAGGTTTCGGCCAGTTCCGCCGTGGCGGCGCAATGCACCTCATAGCCTTCCTGGGACAGGTAGGCGTGCAACAGTTCGCGAATCAGCGGATCGTCATCGACGATCAGTACCCGAGGAGTCATTGCTGGGTGTCCTGCACGGGCCCGAAGGCTTGTTTCTTATTAGAGTGTTTTGCTGCGTCAGCGGCAGAGAGTAGCCACTGTTGAACAGGCGATCAACAGCTGCTCGTCTGCACGCAAAAGCGCTGGCGACCGCCGGCCTGCAAACCGTCGACCCAGGCCTCGCAAATCTGCATGCCCTGTTCCGGGGTGAAGGTGCCGGGGTTCAGGCCCAACTCCAGCCACAAACCGTCAAGCAAAGCGCTCAGGCTGATGGCGGCGAGATCGGCGTCGAAGTGTTCCCAGCCCTCCTCCTGCGCCAGTTCCGTCAGCACTTTGCGCAAGATGCCGCGGTACTCGCCGTAGGAATGGTCGTGCGCCTGGTTGATCGCCTCGGCGGTCTTCACCGCGCCCCAGAACGCCAGCCAGGCGTCAATCAGCTGCGGATCGAGCAATTCGGCGGAGAATGAACCACGAAAAAACGCCGACAAACGCTCGCGGGCATTGGGCGCCGCTTGCTCCATGGCGTCGCGCAGCAAGGTCATGACCCGCCCGGTGATCGCCATGTAAGCTTCGGCCACCAGTTCATCCTTGCCGGAATAGTGGTGGCTGATCAGCCCCACGGAAACCCCGGCCTCGGCGGAAATCTTGCGAATAGACGCCCCTTGAAAGCCGTGACGCTTGAGGCACACCAGCGTCGCCTCGATCAGATTGGCCTTGCGCAACTCCGGTTCCATGCGGGAAAAACGGGCTTCCTGATTCATCGGCGACACGCTCCTGGATTCAACATAGGGGCTCGCGTTTTGCGGGCGAGCTGAACGACTGTACAGCAAGAGGGTTGCCGATCTCCAGTCTTGCAAGGCCGAAGAACAGAGGTGCCTGCATCGCGAGCAGGCTCGCTCCCACTTTTGATCCCGGCTCCCTGTGGGAACGGGCTTGCCCGCGATGACGTCCGTTCATTCAGCACCTGACGCAGCTCAGTTCCGATACCCCGGCGCCACCCGTTCCAGCAACCGCAGCAAGGCCGCCCAAGCCAGTTGCATCGCATCCGGATCACTCAGCTCACCCTCATCCAGCGGCCGCCCAGGATCATTGAACTGCCGTTCGGTGTGCTCGCAGATCTCGGCCGGCGGTAGCACCACCTCCCCGGCGGCCTGTGCCGCCAACTGGATTTCGCACGCTTTCTCAAGGTAATACATGCGCAAAAACGCCTGGCTCACGGTTTCACCCACCGTCAGCAGACCATGATTGCGCAGCATCAACACCGGTTTGTCGCCGAGGTCGTGCACCAATCGCTGCTGCTCGCTCATGTCCAGCGCTACGCCTTCGTAATCGTGGTAAGCCACACGACCGTAGAACTCCATGGAAATCTGGTTCACCGGCAACAATCCGCACTTCAACGCGGCGACCGCACAACCGGATTTGGTATGAGTGTGCAGCACGCAATGCGCATCTTCACGGGCCCCGTGAATCGCGCTGTGAATCACGAACCCCGCCGGGTTCACCGGGAACGGTGACGGCTCGACCGCGTGGCCATTGAGGTCGATCTTCACCAGGTTGGACGCAGTGATTTCATCGAACATCAGCCCGTAAGGATTGATCAGGAAGTGATGCTCCGGCCCCGGCAGACGCACCGAGATGTGGGTGAAGATCAAGTCGGTCATGCGAAAGTGCGCAACCAGGCGATAACACGCCGCCAGTTCCTCACGCAGCCTTTGTTCGTTGGCGCTGCGCGTGTCAGGCAGGTGGGTGGCGATCTCATTCATTGTTGTGGCTCTCCAGGCTGATCGGCTGGAGCAGACAGTACGACTGGACACGCACGGTCGTCCAGCCACTCAGTGATAATCCGCTCCTGCCACCGCACGCAAATAGGCATGATCTGCCTTGACGCGAAGGTCTCGCCACTCCTCCCAATCCACGATCCTCTGCCGATCCATTTCATCCGCCTGCCGGATCAGTTCCTCGTGATAGGCATCCGGGCAATCCATACGCAGGGAGACGTTTTCGAGCGCACGGTGCCACAGATCCAGAGCACGAAGTCTTCGCTCTTGAGCCAGCGTCAGGACGTTCTTGAATGAGTTCATGGCCGTACGGAATCCTGAAGGCATTTCTAGATGGATCAGGCAGCTTCGTGACAGGTTCATGAGTACCGACAGGAGGGCGTTACCCTCGCCGATACCGGATAAGGTGTTTGTCGAGGGTTCTAAAAGGGTAACGACGCAGTTACTCGAACGTGCCAAGGAATCGCCCTCACATAAGGTGCATGCCCAGGGCGCGGGAGCGCGACATTAGCAACTTCATGTCGGCTCCCTCGCGGTTCATGGTTTGACCACCACTTGGGGGCCGTAGCCGTCGCCAGTGCGGAAGGTTGGCAGCGCGGCGGAGTTCACGTAGCGCACACCATCCCAACTCGGCAGCGGTGTCGGCATCAGTTGGAATTGCCCGGGTTTTTCAACGTCCCAACGCAGCAGCATGGAGTTGTCCTCATGCTGAGTGTTGTGACAGTGCTCCATGTATGTCCCGGCGAACTCGCGGAAGTGAATCGCGATCTCGACGCTGTCCAGGCCATCCTTTTCCGGGCCAATGCGGTACACGTCCTTGCGGGCCCATTTTTCCCATTCCGGTGGCAGCTTGCCGCCGCGGCTGAGGATGATCCCCTCCTCGAAATGCACATGCACCGGGTGGCTCCAGCCCTCGCCGCCGAGCTTGATGTTCCACACTTCCAGGGTGCCGAAACCGGCGACACCGGCATCGGTGGGGCCACTGGCCAATTTGGTCGCAGTGTTCAAACGCCGTGGGTCCATGCTGAAGCCGAACCCGCCATCGGTCTTGACCGTCCACGGTGCTTCATCGGTGCCATCGGAACGGCCGAAGGTGAACGTGCGGTGACGGGCTTTGGCCAGCAGCGCCTTGTCGGCGGTGTTGTCGCGATGAATCTTCAACGGGAGCATCACCAGGCCTTCAGCCTTGCCCGGTTTGGCCGGTTCATAAGCCGCCGGGTCCATGGCCAGGTCCTGACCGGTGTAGGCCTTGACGTTGAATTGCAAGACCTTGCCTACCGCCGGATCACCGTTTTCCCACTTCGGCCCCTTGCTGGTTTGCTTGAGAATCGCCTTGTATTTCTCGGACAGCACGTCAGCCAGGGAGGCGGGTTCTTCCGGACCCTTGCCGTCTTCGTGCACCAGCAGGTTGACGAAGAACAGCTTGTCGCCTGGCTTGATCCCGTTTTTCGAGAAGTTGACGATGATGTCGAAACGCTCGGCGATGCCCAGGGTTGGCAGGATCGCGTTGTGGTTCTGTTTATCGCCGTCGGCATCCAGGTCCATGCTGCCGTCGAACGGCACGCTGTGCTCCATGATGTTGCCGTCATTGGCAATCATGTGAAACGGCACGCGAGCAAACGACACGCCCGACCCGGCAGGCCCTTGGAACTCGCCGCTGGTGCCCTTGATCTCCCGCACCAGCGCCAGTTTGAAGTAGCGCGACACTGAGCCATTGAGCATGCGGAAGCGATAGCTGCGGGCGCGCACGTCCAGAGTCGGTTTCCACTTCCAGTTGACCAGCACCTGGTCACCGAGGAAGCCGTCAGTGTTGAAGGGGTTGAACCACAGTTGACCGTTTTTATCCCACGCCTTGTCGGCAAACATCAGGTTGACGTCGTAGTCGCGGTTACCCCAGGGCAAGGCGCTGCCACTGGGCAGGCGCAGGTTGACGCCGTCATTCACCGATTCATTGCCGCGGTCCAGGGCGCTGTAGTAGTTCATCATTGCCGCGTTGCCCTTGTAGACGTTCTGCGCGGTGAAATCGAGCATGTGGTCGTGAAACCAGTGGGTGCTCATGGTTTCGCGCCAGTCGCCGCGGATCTTGATCATGCCGTTGTCACAGGTCTTGCGGCTGGGGGTGAGGTCGTTGGTCCAAAGGGTTTCGCCCGGCGAGCACGGAAAAGCTGCACGTGGGTCCTCAGCCTTGGTGTTGATGCTGTCGTAGCCGGCCAACTGGATCGGCCAGCGATAGTCGTAAAATTGCCCCGGGAAGAAAAACGCATTGGCATAACCGTCGCTTTCCGCCGGTACGTGACCGTTGTGTTCATGGGTACTGATGGTGTGCAGACCAAACCCCATGTTCGCCGACGGGTCGATCGGCAAGCCGTTGTAATGACGCATCAACACGGGTTGCCCGTAACGCACCATGAGCAATTTGGGCGGCAAGGTGCCGTCGAAGGTCCACACCGAGTTGTGATTCTGCACCGGCATTTTCGGGTGGAAACGTGGATCGACGCCCTTGGCGGTGCCATTCGTGACCGGGACACCGGCCACGTTGTGATAGAGACCGCCGGGGCCGAACTCACCCACTGCATAGCGATGCATCTGACGACTGTCACGCCAACCACTGTTGAGCCTGGCCCCGGTTTGCACGGTTTTGTAGGCCACTTGCGGGTAGAACTCGTTCCAGCGCTGGTGCGACCAGCCCTTTCCTGGCGGACGGCCTTCCGCCGACGAGCCGATACGGCGATTGAGGAAAAATTCGATCTGCTTCTGCCAAGGGTTGCGGTCGACCACGTTGGAGTACTGACTCGGGAACGGGGTCAAGCCCGGTTGGCGCAAGAATGCATCGAGTGCGGTGCTGGATGGCGCGCTGCGGGCCGCACTGGTGGGATCTTGTTGTGGCATCGGGCCAATGGCGGCCGGTGGAAACGGCAAGAGTGCCGCCGGGGTGGCGGGGTCGAGTTTTTCCGGACCGAATTCTTCGAACAGCACCAGTTGCTGAGTGAACGGCAGCGCACCGTACAGTGGGCTGGGTTTCCCGTTAGTAGGGTAATTGAAACTGGTCTGCACCGCCGGCGGCAGGATGTTTTCCTGGCGCGTGGTGTCTTTGCTGCCTTTGACGCCAGCCGGCAGGTCGAAGGAATCCAGGTTAGCCGGAGGCATGGTCAAAATGGCGTTCAAGGCGCCTGCTTTGTCAGCCGGTTCATCGTAGTAAGCCGAGGGGTCGGAAGGTTCTGGCTGTCGCTCGTCATCGATAGGGCTGGCACGCAGCGGGGCGTTGCCCAGCGTCATTGTCAGAAGAACGCTCAGCGGCGTCAGGAGGCCGAACCATTTGAAGGGGTACCGCGTTTTTCTGTCCATTACCAGCCGCCTCGAAGTAGTGAAGGGGGTAATGGGGCTGGTGCAAGGACCTCGCCAAACTTGTCACTTTTTTTACGAAAGTACGGATACTGAATAAACAATGGCGCATCAGCATTACTGTGCCGCGACCGGGGAAAACGGCTGGGGAATGACACCCGCTAACGGGGAAAGTTCACACCCGTTTCAGGGCCCCCAACTGCACGACAGACGCACACTCTCGGTCTCTGCTTGACGGCAAACCGCTGTGCTTTTTTCATGCCTTCGTCACCCACATTTGGGGGTAATGGTTGGGACGCCGCGATGCAGCACTTCAATTAAACAACCCGCGAAGCAGATCACTGTCCCGTAAACGGCCCTGTCAAACTTTGGAAAAAGTAGAGCGATTGGAGTACTTCAACTTTAAGGTCCAACCGGAAGAACCAGCCTCCACTTCCCACCTGAAGTTATCGGTAATATCGCTCTACCCTCGCGCCGATAAATCCCCCCATAAACGGGTTGTATTACCCGCATTCTATTGCAACTTTTTTGATGAAGAACGGGCCACAGAATCAGGCTGCCCCGCCGGCGGGGGTTTATAAGCTGTTGAATTTTTTGGCATAGAGAATGCTCTGTGTTCACTAGCGCATTCGTTGAGAGTTTGAAGCTGTTGCCGCCTGGAAAAACACCTTTCCCGGGGCACTCTCAGGCGTGTAATGCTTGCCCTTCCGAGGAGCCACTCTCATGCGCATCAAACCGCTAATCTTCTCGCTGGCACTCACGCTTTACATTTTCACGATAGGGGCAGCCTGGAGTCTTATCGGCTTGTTCAGCAACTAAGAGCCGGTGGGAAACATTCATCAAAATGTTCAAGGTTGAGCTCCCCTTTCTCCACTCCCCAGTCAAATGTTGATCACGCGTTTCCTTCTGTCCGACCTACCGATCTGCCAGGAGGGTGCATCCATTCTCAGCGTAACAAACGGCCAGTTTCTTAGAAAAAAAAGAGGGAGGGCATCCCTGCCCTCCCCTCCGCTTTTCACGCGTCTGTAACCGTACTGATCAGGACCTCAAGTGGCGAGAATGAAGTCTGCGGCAGTGACGGTTGTTGCATCGGCCACACCGACCAGGCGGATGGAGTCAGCTATTCCTGCAGAGCTGATCAAGGTATCCGCACCGACATCGGTGATGATGACGATGCCGGCAAAGGTCGCCGCTGTGACGCCGAACGAGGAAATGTCGAGCCGGTCCTGGCCTCCCACCGCGTCGGCGTCGAAGCCGATGATCTGATCGACCCCGAAGCCCGCTGCGAACATGAAGATATCGTTGCCACTGCTGGCAACCATCGTGTCGTTGCCGGCACCACCCGTGACCGTATTGTTGCCGGTCCCTCCATCGATAACGTCATTGCCGATCCCTCCCAGCAATGTGTCGTTGGCGTCACCACCGAGCAGCGTGTCGTTGCCTGCGCCACCATTCAAGACATCCGCCCCATCACCGCCGTCGAGGCTGTCATCGCCCGTGCCGCCGTTCAGGGTATCCGTGCCAATGCCACCGAACAGTTGGTCGTTACCGGCGTCGCCATTCAGTGTGTCGTTGCCACCGTTGCCGGTGAGGATGTCGTTGCCGTCGCCACCATTGAAGGTGTCATTACCCACCCCGCCGGTGATGGCGTTGTTCAACACGTTGCCGTTGCCGACGAAGTTGCCGACGCCGGTGTAGGTCAGATTTTCGACATTAGCGCCCAGCGTATAGCTGGCCAGCGACGTCTGCACGGTGTCCGTACCGCCACCCGCTGCCTCGACCACCACGTCTGCGGCGACATCGACAACGTAGGTATCGTTGCCCGCCCCCCCCACCAACCGGTCAGCACCTGCACCGCCATTGAGGACGTCGTTACCCACCCCGCCGGTGATGGTGTTGGCTAGCGCGTTACCGGTACCGGTGAAGTTACCGGTGCCCGTATAGGTCAGGTTCTCGACGTTGGTACCGAGCTGGTAGGTCGTCAGACTGGCTTGCACCAGATCAGTACCACCCCCCAGAGCCTCGGTGACAAGGTCACCGACGTTGTCGACCACAAAGGTGTCGTTGCCGGCACCGCCGCTCATGACATCCGCGCCAAGCCCACCGTTGAGGGTGTCATCGCCGTCCTCGCCATTGAGGACGTCGTTGCCGTCTCCGCCGTTGAGGATGTCGTTGCCCGTACCGCCAAACAACTGGTCGATACCGGCGAGGCCATTCAGCGTATCGTTCCCGCCCAGGCCAAGCAGCACATCGTTACCCGCGGTGCCGGTGAGGGTGTTTGCCAACGCATTGCCCTGCAGTGTCACGCCCTGTACTACAATCGCCGTCGCCGCTGTCGCTGCAGAGGTCACCGACTCCAGCGTGCCGAAGCCATCGGTGTAGCGCACGATCACTCGCAGTTGCAGATTGACCTGCGCCGCACCTGGGGTGAAGGTCGCCGCCGTCGCGCCGTTGATGTTAGTGAAGGTCGCGCCAGTACCTTGCTGCCACTGGAAGCTGAAGGTACCCAGTCCATCCGCATCGGCAATCCCACCCGTCAGCGCGGTCAGCACCTGCCCTTGATCCGGTGTCGTATCGCTGATCAGCAACAGGCCTGTCGGTGCATCGTTGACGTTGGCCACCGGCCCCAGGACGTTGGACGAAACGCTTTCGGCCGCACCGAAATCATCCACGTAACTGACCACCACGCGCACTGCCTGGCCGACCTGAGCCTGCCCAAGCGCAAACGTGCTACCGGTAGCGCCGGCGATGTTGACGAAGCCAGGCCCGTTGTTCGCCTGCCATTGGTAGGTGAACTGCGGATTGCTGAGGCCATCAACGTCGATGATGCTCGCCGGGTTAGCCGTCAATACCTGGTTCTGCGCGGCAAGCCCGGTGACGGTCGGCCCAGCAGTCGGTGCATCGTTGACGTTGTCCACCGGCCCCAGGATGTTGGACGAAACGCTTTCGGCCACACCGAAGGCATCCACGTAACCGATCACCACGCGCACTTCCTGGTCGACCTGAGCCTGGCCAAGCGCGAATGTGCTGCCGGTAGCGCCGTTGATGTTGACGAAGCCAAGCCCGTCGTTCGCCTGCCACTGGTAGGTGAACTGCGGATTGCTCAGGCCATCGAGGTCGACGATGCTCGACGGGTCAGCGGTCAACACCTGGTTCTGCACGGCCAGCCCGGTAACGGTCGGCCCTTCGGTCGGTGTACTGTTCCCGGACGAATCGACGATCTCCAGCGTGCCCTTGCCATCCTGGTACACCGCCCGGACGCGGATGTTCAGGCCCGCCACATCGTCCGCCACCCGATAGGTGGTGCCGATCGCCCGCGTGGCCTCACCCGCGGCGACAGTGGTGATGTCTTCAAAGATGCCCGACCCGGGAATGGTTTCAACCTGCCAGTAGTAAGCCACCGCACCCGTCACCGCACCGGTCGGATTGGTTACGCTTTGGCTGTCGGCGTCGTGTACTCCCCTGTCACTGACTCGCAGCAACTGGCCAGCGACAGGCGTTTCGTCACGCACACCGGTGGCCGCATCGAGGATGGCCAGATGACCCGATGGGTCGTTGTTTTGCGCGGTCCCCACTCCGGACGCCAGCGCAACGTCAGCGAACTGCAGACGCTCGACGCCCGTCAGGCGATCGACGCCATCACGCCCTGCCACCGAGTCGGTCACGATGACCGTGTCGCCATCGACCTCGATACCGTATTCGCCCAAATTACCGGAGAACAACGCCGTGTCGAAGCTGTTATCGCCGGCCAGAATCTCCCGCACGATGACCAACTGGCCCGGGTTGTAAGTACCGTTCAGCATGAACGGCACCAGTGGCTCCATGCTGTCGAACGTGGCAATTTCAGCGCCAGTGCCGTCAACGTTTTCCCGTACGCTGATGCGTACGTTCAGCCACTTGTCGCCATCGATGATGTCGTCACCCCCGCGACCTTCGATCAGGTCGCTACCGCTACCACCGAGGATGATGTTGCCGCCATCGAAGAACGTCGCTCCGTCTGGCAGCAATTCAGCCAGGCCGTTGATCAGGTTGATGTGGGTCAGCACACTGCCGGTTGCACCCGAAGTCGGCAGCGAGGTGGCATCTTCGTTATCACCGCGCAGGAAGTCACCGTGCGATGAACCCGACAGACCTTCCATGATGTCGAAACGCACCAGCGCTGAAGCACCCGAACCCGGCATCGGCGGCACATCGAAAAAGCGGTCGGTGAAATCGATGGTCACGCCCTGGGCGAGCCCCTTGAAGGTTGCCCAGTCATAGCCGGAGCCACCGATATATCGGTCACCCAGGCCGAGACTGCCGACCATGATGTCGTCGCCGCCTTCGCCGTTGAACTTATCGTTCTCGTTACCGCCGATGAACACATCGTGGCCGATCACCGGGTCATTGCCCGCCGGGTCGAAGTTGTCGCCAGGTGCACCGTCCGACGTGCCCTTCTCGATCCAGTCGTCGCCTTCGTTCCCCATGTCCTGTTCGTTGGCTTTGCTGCCCAGGATGAAGTCGTTGCCCTGGCCCCCAATGGCCTCGGAAGCGTCCTCACCGGTCACGATGAAGTCATTGCCGAACCCGCCAATGATCAGGTTGACGCCGTTGCCACCGTGCAGCACGTCGTTGCCGTCGCCACCCTGGATGTTATCGTCGCCACCGCGGTCGGTGATGATGTCGTCGCCGGCACCACCGCGCAGTTGGTCGTTGCCGTCACCCCCTTCGATGCGATCGTTGCCGCCGTCGCCCCAGACCGTGTCATCGCCTTCACTGGCGATGAGGATGTCTGCATTGTTGGTGCCGCCCAACACGATGTGCTCTTCACCCGAGTACCGGATGTAGTTGCTGTCCGGCCCTGCGGTCAGCGGGTTGTCGCGGAACACCACCTGCTCGCCGTTCTCGCCCAGCGGATCGGCGTTGCCCAGGCCATCGTTGTACTGCTTGCTCTGGTCCCTTTCCAGATACAACCCTGGGTCCGAGAACACCAGGCCCGGCAAGTGCGTCGCCGAGGTGTTGGCCATGATCAGCTTGGCGAACGAGTTGCTTTCCAGTTCGGCGTTCATTGACAGGCCAGCGGTACGCTCCAGGTAGTAGAAGCGGTCACCGTCCTGCAGTTTTTCCAGCTGGTTCTCGAACACGAAGTTGAAGGTCGAGCCGAGCATGCCGCCGAACGGCGTTTTCTCTTCGGCCAGGCCGCCGATCCACAGGTCGATGGCATCGACGCCCGTGATCGTCACACCCTTCAGGTCGTCAGCCGTACCGAGCAGCCCATCTTTGCCTGCACGGGTTACGTTGGCCCAGGCACCCGTGCCGTTGAGGAAGTCCAGGCGATCAGCCGGCGCATCCTCACCCCCTAATACCAGCGCCAGGGCTGCCGCGCGTTTACCTTCCAGCGTGGTCGCCGCGGTGATCGTGTCATGGGTGCCATACGCCGCGATGAAGTTGATCAACGACTCAGGATGTTTGAGGTGCTGCACCAGGTCGACCCAGCTGATGTAAGGCGTGAGTTGGGTATCACCGGTCTGGCTGTAGATCTCGCGGCGAACCGCATTGAGCGAAGGAATCCCCACGTCGCGGCCACGGGCGATGTTCAGCGCCGGCAGGTCGAGTGGCAGGCCGAGCAGGTTGTTGCGCAGCGCCTCGGTGACGAACTCGTCGATTTCGTTACCCGCTTGCCGCGTCATCCCACGCACGATCGCACTGGTCGCATCCTCGGGTGTCACGCCACTGGCGGCGTACGCCAGCGGGTTGAGGAACGCCGCGATCAGGCCCATTTGCTGATCAGGATCAGCACTGTTCGGATCGCCAATCACATTGAAATCGACGTCGAAGCGATCGACGGTCTCGGTCAGCATCGAGTGGCCAAACCGGTACACGGTGTGGGCGAACTCGGCGACGATCGAGGCATCGAGGTCAACGTCATAGACCTGGGTCGGTGCGAAGAACAGATCGACCCGGGGCTGGATGGTCCGGGCAAACTCCTCGAACACCAGGTGCTGATACTGCATCTCGGTGCCGAACTTGGCAGCCTGGAACAGGCGCTCGCCATTCCACACCAGCGCATCGATCTCAGCCTGGTTGACTGGCAACGCGCTCACCGGGTTGAGCAGCCACTCGTTGAGGAAGGCCACGTCACCCGAATCGAGTACGGTGTCCTGGGTCTGCGCGACCAGCCGATTGTGCTCGGCGTGAAAGATCGCATGCACCGCGGTCAGGCCGATGTTCTCGTTGACCCGGCCGTCGCCAGCGATGTAATGCGCATCGAGCAACTCGTTGTCGTAGGCCAGGTTGGCCCCGGTTTGCGGATTGAACGGCACTGCGTTACCGATGTTGCTATCCGCATCAGGCACGAGCACACCACCGCTGAACACCGGCGCGGCATTGTGAGCGATGTCGGCGAGGAACTGGTGACCGGTGCGCACAGCATTGGTCAGGCTAATGGGGGAAAGCGGATTGCCTTCGACAAGGACGTCATCCGCCGTGCCACCCAGACCGTCAGCCCCCTTCATCACGACCATCGGGAAGCCGTTCGGCCCCTTGATGAAATTGCCATAGGCGTCCGTCGCCAACAGCGGGGAATTTTCGACGTCGGCATCGGTAAGGCGGATCCCCAGAATGTCGTTGGCCTGTGCCTTGACCACCTTCCAGGTCGCCATACCACCGATTTCAGTGTCGTCTGCGGTACCAAATTTGCCATCCGCCCCCAGGTCACGGTTAGTGATCAGCCTGCCGGTCGCGACGGGGCCGTTGTCGGTCAGCTCATAACCGCGCAGGAAAACCTGGTGCGACGGGTGGGAGCTGTAGGTCTGGTTCTGGTCCACGAACGGCGTCGTGGTGTTGGTGTGCTCACGGATGTCGTCGGCCGTGCCGAGAATGCCATCCGCCCCTGGCTGGTTGGTCGCGCGGGTCAGCACCATGAAGTTAGTGTTGCCACCGGGCACATACAGCGGATCATCCGGTTGCAGCGGGATGAAGATGGTGCCCGAACCGCCTTTGGTCACCAGGTCCAGACCGTGATCGAAGAACTGCCCGAAAAAGGTCATCCAGGCGTTGAACGGCGCGGACAACCCCGCATCCGCAGTGGTGTTCTCGAACAGGTACACATCGTGGTCGTCGTCAGTACCGAACTGACCATCCATGCCGGGACTGGCGACTATGCGTACGCCATCCTTGAGCACGTCGTCGTTATCCACCGTGCCGAAGTTGAGCACACCGTCCGCGCCCGCGTCGTAAGCCGTGGCATAGGCCGCCGGGTTGTTCGACGTCTGGTCGACGATCAGATTACTGATGGTGCGCGGTTGCGAGTCAAACACTGAGCCGCTGGTCTGCTGGTACGACGAGCCCGGAATGGCCGGCGAGCCGGGGCCAAAGAACCCGGCGGGAGCACCTTCCGCCGGATTGAAGACCGGATCGGTCAAACGCGGGAAGGTGTTGTCCGCGGCACCAAATTCGGTGTTGTTGATGCCGTTGAGGTTCATCAGGTTGTTGTTCGAGCCATCGACCGCGCGCAGGCCCAACGGCGCGCGAATATTCGGGATCAGCGAGAGAATGTCCTGACCGGCCGCGTCTGCCTCGGCAATCTTGATCTGATCAAGAATGAAGTTGAGGTCGGAGCGGACCATGTGAAGGCCCTCGCCACCCGCCGTGGCATCGACGACAGGTGCCTGCGCCGTCGGCACCACCGGTGCGCCGGGAACCACCACGGACGTCGGCTGCGAGAACACCACTTCAGTCGTGCCATGACCATCCTGGTAGATCGCCTTGACCCGCAGTGCCAGCCCGGCAAGATCCGGGGAGACCTTGAACGTGGTGCCGTCGGCACTTTGGAACCCCAGGTCACCCGCCGGTAGCAGGATGATGTCTTCGAACACGCCGGTGCCGGGGTCGGCTTCGAACTGCCAGTAGTAGGACACCGAAGCGTTGTTGACGAAACCCTGCAGGTTGCCCACCGCGATGTTGTTGCCATCGCGCACACCGGCCATGCTCACGGTCAGTGTGTCGCCCACGGTGATTTCGCCGCCGTTGCCGTCCGTGACGGTCGGCCTGCCCGTCGGTTGTGCGTTCAGCCCCGGCACCAGCACTTGCTGGGTATCGGCGAATTGCAGGCGTTCGATGTGCAGCAAGGTATCGGTGCCGTCGCGACCCACTTCGGTGTCGGTCACCGTCCAGACATCGTCCGCCACATTGGCCGTGCCGCGGGTATCACGCGTCACCACATACTCGGACTGGAGCCCGGAGAAAATGGCGGTGTCGAAAGCCGCCCCGCCTGTCGAAGTGCCGGGCATGATTTCCCGCACAGCCTTGAGCTGACCCGGGTTAAAGGTGCCGTCCAGCATGAACGGGATCATATCGACCATGCTGTCGAAGGTGGCGATCTCGGGGCCGGTATGATTGACGTCACCGACGTCATACACCGCAATCCTGACGTTGAGCCATTTGTCGCCATCGATCAAATCATCGCCACCGCGACCCTCGATCAGGTCACTGCCATTGCCACCGAGGATGATGTTGCCCGTGGCAAAGCCGGTGGTCGGCAAACCGGCATCGGCCAGAAACTGCTCCAGTCCGCGGATCAACGCCACATTGGTCAGCGCACTGCCCGTGGTACCACCGTGGTTGATGATAGTGTCCGCATCAACATTATCGCCCATGAGCACATCGCCGAATTGCGAACCGGACAAGCCTTCAACCTCGGCAAAACGGTCGAGAATCGAGGCCGGCGAGGCGCCGACCGGATTGAACACCCCGTTGTTCTGGTTTGGCGCGTTGCCGTGTGGCTGCGCCAGTTCGGCCATGGTCAGGTCAACGGTCACACCGACCCTGTCATTTTTATGGGTTACCCAGTCGAAACCGGACATGCCGTCCATATTGTCCTGGGCATCGCTGCCGACAAAGATGTCATCGCCACCCTCGCCGATCATTTCGTCGAAGCCACCACCACCGACAAAGATATCGTTTCCGATCGTATCGTCATTGAGCAACGGCGAGGCGTTATCGCCAGGCGCACCGTCCTGGGTGCCCTTTTCGATCCAGTCATCGCCTTCGTTGCCGGTAGCGGGCAGGTTGGTCTTGGCGCCGAGGATGAAATCGTCACCCTGGCCGCCGAAGGTGGTGCTGATGTCTTCAGTAGTGATGATGAAGTCCTGGCCATCGCCCCCAAGGATCAGGTTGCCTCCAGCCAGCATGCTACCGGCGATGATCACATCGTTACCGGCATTGCCTTCCAGACGGTTGTCGCCAAACGAGTCGGTGATGATGTCATCGCCCGCGCCGCCCAGTACCGCATCGTTCCCGGCGCCGCCTTCGAGGCGATCGTTGCCGCCGTCGCCATAAAGGGTGTCATCGCCATCGCCGGAGACGATGATGTCATTACCGGCGGTGCCTCCCAGGACGACATGGTCTTCACCGGTGTATTGCAGATAATTATTGTCCGCACCCGCAGTGTTGGGGTTATCGCGGATCACCAGCGGCACGATTTCCACGCCGTTGATCAACAGACCGCCCGTCGGATCGGCGTTGCCGCCCGCGCCAAGGTTAGTGAACTGATTGGCCTGATTCACTTCGAGGGTGAACGTCGGCGTCAGGAACACGGTGTTCGACAGGTGGGTGACATCGGTGTTGAGCATCATCAGCTTGGCAAAGGAGTTGTTCTCCAACTCGGTGCCGAAGTTCAGGCCCGCGGTACGCGACAGGTAGTAGAAGCGATCGCCGTCCTGCAACGCCTCCATCTGGGTTTCAAACACGAAGTTGAACGTCGAGCCGAGCATGCCGCCGAACGGCATTTTCTGCTCGGCGAGGCCACCCACCCAGAAGTCGATGTCGTCGAGACCCGTGATCGTCACACCCGTCACGTCGTCGGCAGTGCCCACCAGGCCATCCTTGCCGGCCAGCGTTACGTTGGCATAGGCACCGGCGCTGTTGAGGAAGTCCAGGCGATCAGCCGGTGAACCCGCACCGCCGAACACCAGCGCCAAGGCTGCGGCGCGTTTGTCTGCCAGGGTGGTTGCCGCCGTAATCGTGTCATGCGTGCCATAGGCCGCGATGAAGTTGACCAACGACTCGGGATGCTTGAGGTGGTCCGCGAAGTCAGCCCAACTGATGTAAGGCGTGAGTTGGCTGTCGCCGGTTGATGCGTACATCTCACGCCGCGCTTCATTCAACGTGGGGATGCCGGTGTCGCGACCACGCGCCAGGTTCAGGGCCGGCAAATCGAGCGGTAGCCCCAGCAGATTGTTGCGCAACGCTTCGGTGACGAACTCGTCGATCTCGTTGCCGAGTTGGCGGGTCACACCGCGAATGATCGCCCCTGCCGCTTCGTCCGCAGTCGCCCCGCTGCCGGCAAACGCCAGCGGGTTGAGGAAGGCCGCGATCAGCCCCATCTGCGAGTCCGGGTTGTTCGGGTCAGTGAGGAGCGGATTGAATTCGGGGTCGAAGCGATCGACGGTCTCGGTCAACATCGAGTGACCGAAGCGGTACACCACGTGGGCGAACTCGGCGAGGATGGCCGGGTTGATCGAGGTGTCATACCCGTTGGGTGCAAGGAATGCGTCGACCTGCGGCTGAATGGTCCGCGCGAACTCCTCGAACACCAGGTGCTGGTACTGCATCTCGGTGCCGAACTTGGCGGCCTGGAACAGGCGCTCGCCGTCCCACACCAACGCCGCGATCTCGGCGGGTGTCGTCGGTATCGCGGCCACGTCGTCCACCAGCCACTCATTGAGGAAGGCCAGATCGCCGGCGGCAAGGAGGGTGTCCTTGCTTTGTTGGACCAGGCGGTTGTGTTCGGAGTGGAACACATGGTGCACGGAGGTCAGGCCGATGTTCTCGTTCACCCGACCGTCGCCGGCAATGTAGTGAGCATCCAGCAGTTCGTTGTCGTAGGTCAGGTTGTTGCCGCCCGCCCCAGCTGGCTGCGCATTACCGACATCGGTGTCAGCGTCCGCTTGCAGAACCCCGCCGACGACTACCGGCGCGGCATTGTGGGCGATGTCGTCGAGGAAGCCATGTCCGGCGCTCACGGCGCTGGCCAGGCTGATCGGAGCATCGCGGTTGCCTTCGACCAGTTGCGTGACGTCATCAGCCGTCCCGGCGATCCCGTCAGCCCCGTTGCTGACGCGCATCACCACCTGCGGCATGCCGCTCGGTCCCCGGAGGAAATTGCCATACGCATCGGTTGCCAGCAGCGGCACGCTGTGCACATCGGCGTCGGTCAGGTTGATACCGAGAATGTCACGGGCCTGGGCCTTGACCACTGCCCAGGTCGCCATGCCACCATTTTCGCCGTCGCCATCATCGGCAGTGCCAAACTTGCCGTCGGCACCGAGATCGCGGTTGGTAATCAAGCGCCCCGTTGCAACCGGGTCACCTGCCGCGTTGAGGACATACTCGCGCAGGAACACCTGATGCGAGGGGTGCGAGCTGTACGTCTGGCTTTGGTCCACGAACGGCGAGGTGGTGTTGGGCTGGCTATCATCGGCAGTGCCGAGAATTCCGTCCGCGCCGGGGGTGTGCACGGCACGTGACAGCACCATGAAGTTGGTCGGGCTGCCCGGCACGAACAACGGATCGTCCGGCTGCAGCGGCACAAACACGAAGTCGGTACTGCTCTTGGTAACCAGGTCGAGGCCGTGGTCGAAGAACTGGCCAAAGAAGGTCATCCACGAGTTGAAGCCGGCGGTCAGACCCGCGTCCGGCGACTGGTTAGGGATGAAAAAAACTTCCTTGTCGTCGGCCGTGCCGAACACGCCATCCAGACCGGGGCTGATCACCGGGTCGGCACCGCCGTTCGCCGCTACGGCGGCCGGGTTGTTGGCGGTCTGGTCGACGATCAGGTTACTGATAGTCCGAGGCTGCGAGTCGAACACCGTCCCTGACGCGGCATAGGCCGCTCGATACTGGGCATCAAGCAGGCGCAGGAAGGAATTGTCCGCGGCGCCAAACTCGCTTTGCCCGGCGACCAGGTTGTTGTCGCTGCCATCGACGGTGCGCAGGCCGTATGGCACCTGACTGTTGGGTAGTAAATCACTGAGGCTGGCGCCGTCGGCATGCGCTTCTGCGATGAAGATTTGCTTGAGGATGAATTCCAGGTCCGACTTGTTGAAATTGGCCATTTTGATTGCCCTCGATCTCTTTGGGGAGGGGCACGGGACGATAAGAATCCTCCCGCGCTCAGTCCGGTGCTGGCTTGCGCAGTGTGTTGGTTCTTTTTTTTTGGGCGAGCGCTGGCACGGGAAGGCAGAGCCGTTACATGGCCCCTCCGGGATGCGCGCCTGGAATTCGCGAAGACGGGCTCGCAGAGCGATTAGGCAGAGCGAGTCCGAGCCTTGGGCGGGCCATGGACACTTGAAGAAAAGGCGAACGTCTTGAACATCCCCTTCACTCTGCGGAAGAACGAAATCATCGACATGTGCGCTCCATCGGGAAAATCATCACGCCTGGCGTTGCCAAAAAGTTGACAAGCTTGAGGCGCGCGTCTCCCTCAATGATTGAGACTAAAGTCGCAGAGTGAAAAATTGTCAATTTTACGGCACGCAAAACAGACAATTGGTAATAGATCTCACAACTAGATGTTTTTAAACGACTTATAGATAGTTCGTTGCGATATTAGAGCGAAATGTTATTTCAGATTGTTTCGCCCCCACCTACGCTGCTGGCTATGGAAGCAACGCAGCGATTGGCAGGTGATGCGCCCCTAGAGCGACCAACCTGCACATCAACGAGCGGCCTGCGGTACTGCTTTTTTTAGTTGTTGCGCCGCAAGGGCACACGGCTTTTCGAAGAGGGGGGTCACCCAATGCACAAACAATCGAGTACCCGATCCGAACTGGCCGACGCGCTTTTTCGACTCCGCCAAAGTTTTTACTCGCTCGCCGGGTTCAGTGGCGTCATCAACGTCATGATGTTGACGCCAGCCATTTATATGCTGCAGGTCTATGATCGGGCCCTGGTCAGTCGTAACGTCACAACATTGACGATGCTGACCATCCTGGTGATAGGCCTGTTCCTGCTGATGGCCACACTGGAGATGTTCCGCACCCGCGTGCTGATCCGGGTCGGCAACTGCCTCGACATGGACCTCAATCGACGCGTTTTCACCGCAGCATTCGAGCGCAACCTGAGCCGCGCCGGGGGTAATCCGGCCCAGGCCCTCCAGGATCTTGCACAGGTGCGCCAGTTCCTCACCGGCAATGGCCTGTTCGCTTTCTTTGATGCGCCATGGACGCCGATCTACCTGCTGGTCGCCTATCTGATCCATCCGCTGCTCGGATTGATCACGCTGATCGGCTCGCTGATTCTGGTAGGCCTGGCTTATCTCACCGAGAAGGCCACACAAAAGCCACTGGCCGAAGCCAACCAGGCCGCCCTCTCCTCCGCCAGCTACGCCAACAACAACCTGCGCAACGCCGAGGTCATCGAGGCCATGGGTATGCTGCCCTCGATCGGCAAGCGCTGGTACCAAAGCCATTTGCGCATCCTGGAAATGCAGACCCTGGCCTCCGACCGTGCCGCCCTGATCAGCAGCACCGGGCGCTTCGTGCGTATCACTTTGCAGTCGCTGATCCTCGGCGCCGGCGCGCTGCTGGCGATCGAAGGCAAGATCACCCCCGGGATGATGATTGCTTGCTCGATCCTCACCGGCCGCGCGCTGGGCCCGGTGGAACAAGTCATTGCGTCGTGGAAGCAGCTGCTTGGCTGCCGTTCGGCCTGGGGCCGGTTGAACGAGATGCTCAACGACTATCCGCGCCGGCCGCCGAGCATGTCGCTGCAGCGGCCGCTGGGCATGTTGGCGGTGGAGAATGTGTATGCCGGGTCCCCTGGCACCGGCAACACGATTCTGCGTGGGGTGAGCCTCAACCTTTCCCCCGGGGAAAGCCTTGGCATTATCGGTCCATCCGCCTCGGGCAAATCCACCCTCGCCCGCCTGTTGGTCGGCGTCTGGCCGGCACAGGCCGGCAAGGTGCGCCTGGACGGCGCGGACATATTCACCTGGGACAAGGGCGAGCTGGGTCCTTGGCTCGGTTACCTGCCGCAGGATGTGGAGCTGTTCGAGGGCACCATCGCCGACAACATTGCGCGCTTTGGTGAAGTGGACAGTGACGCGGTCATCCGTGCCGCCAGGGCGACGGGCGTGCACGAGATGATCCTGCGTTTGGCACAGGGTTACGAGACCCGTCTGGGCACCGATGGCAGCCCGCTTTCCGGAGGCCAGAAGCAACGCATCGCCTTGGCCCGCGCGCTGTATGGAGAACCCAACCTGATTGTGCTGGATGAGCCGAACGCCAACCTCGACGACGTCGGCGAAAAGGCCTTGGTCGATGCGTTGGCCCAACTCAAAAACCGCGGCGCCACCGTGATTCTGATTTCCCACCGTCCCAATGTGCTCTGCGCCGTCGACAAGGTGCTGATGCTGCGTGACGGCGGCGTGCAGATGCTCGGCACTCGCGACGAAGTATTCGCAGCGCTGCGCAAGGCCAGTGTGATGCCTGCAGGCGCGTCAACTCCGCTGACCTCCGTCAAAGCACGGGAGTAACCGATCATGCAAATGAGCCAACACACCGACATGATGCTCACCGATGCCAGGAACGTGGTGGATCTGGACGTTGGTAAGCCCGTGCGCTGGGGCATGTTGCTGATGCTCGCCGGCTTCGGCGGCTTCCTCTTGTGGTCCTGGCTGGCGCCACTGGATGCCGGCGTGGTAGCGACAGGCACGGTGAAAGTCACCAGCAATCGCAAAGCCGTGCAGCATCTGAGCGGCGGCACCGTGGAAGCCATTCTTGTTCGCGAAGGCGATGCCGTGAAAAAAGGCCAGGAGGTGGTCCGCCTCGACTCGTTGCGTGCCGCTGCTGAACAGGGTGCGGTCAGCGCCCAGTACATCGTCAGCAAGACGGTGGAAAACCGCCTGGAAGCGGAACGTGACGGCCGCGCTGTGGTGAACTTCGACCCCGAATTGCTCAAGCGCTTCGGGAATGACTACCGCCTGGTGGCCGCCATGGATCTGCAACAACGCCTGCTGGACACCCGGCGTGCCGGTCTCGCGGGCGAGATCAGCATCCTGCAGGAAAACCTCGCGGCGTCGGCGGTGCAGCTCAATGGACTGCAGCAGGTCTATGGCGCCCGCGCCTCGCAGATCAACTTCCTCAACCAGGAACTGAAAGGCACCCGCGTGCTGGCGGCCGAAGGCTACGTGCCGCGCAACCGTCTGCTTGAGCTGGAACGCAGCAATGCCGACCTCTCCGCCGGCCAGGCCGAGAACCTCAACAACATCGCTCGCGTGCGTAGCCAGACCACCGAAATCAAGCTGCGCATCTTGCAACGCCAGCACGATTACTTGAAGGAAGTCGAATCGCAGCTCACCGACACCGCCAAGGAAAACACCACCCTGGCCGACCGTTTGCGTGCGCTGGACTATGAAGTGACCCACACGGTGATTCGGTCGCCGATCGATGGCATGGTCCAGTCCCTGAGCATTGCGACCATCGGCGGGATCATTCAGCCCGGCTTCAAGATCATGGAAATCGTTCCGGACAACGAACCGTTGCAGGTCGACGCAATGATTCCCGTGCAGGCCATCGACAAGATGGTTCCCGGCCTGGCCGTGGACATCGCCTTCCCGGCCTTCAACCATGCCCAGACGCCGAACATTCCCGGGCGCGTGAAGACCGTCTCCGCCGACCGCTTGCTCGACGAGGAAAGCAAGCAACCGTTCTATCTGGCTCAGGTAGAAGTCACGCCCGATGGCATGAGCCTGCTTGGCAGCAATCACATACGTCCCGGCATGCCCGCCAGCGTCACCATCAAGACGGGTGAGCGCAACCTGCTGAGCTACCTGCTCAAACCCATGCTTGAGCGTGTTGACAGCGCCTTCAAGGAACAATGAAATGGACCGTCATTGCCTGTTCTTCAGCCTGCTGGCGCTGTCCCTCCCGGCCAGCGCCATGGACCTCAAACAAGCCTGGGATCTGTTGCAGTACCAAGGCCCCGTCTATCGCGCCGCCGTGCATGAAAAGGAGGCCGGTGCGCAAAACCGCGACATCGGCATGGCCGGCCTGCTACCGCAAATCAATGCCTCGGCCTACGACAACAAGGTCAATGGCACCCAACGCCAGAGCGGCGTCGACAGAGATCTCGACTACACCTCCAAGGGCGCTAACGTGCGCCTGCGCCAGCCGCTGTTCAACAAACAGAAGATGGCCGAATACCGCCAAGGCCAGCAACGTGCCGACTACAGCGTCGCGGTGTTCGATGCCAAGAGTCAGGACGCCGCGGTGCGTCTGGCTGAAAGCTATTTCGACGTGCTCCTGGCCAGCGAAACCATCGTCCTCGCCAAGTCCAAACTGAACGCCTTCGACGAGCAGCTCGCTTCGGCGAAACGGCGCATGGAGTTGGGGGACGGCACCGTCACCGACATCGACGAGTCGGCCGCTCGTCGCGACCTTGCCGCGGTTGAGCTGATCGAAGCGCAGGACAGCCTGGTCAATGCTCGCCGCAAGCTTGAGGAATTTATCGGTGAAACCCCCGAATCGCTGACCACCTTGCGTCCGAGCTTCGATACGCCACCGCTGCTGCCGAGCAACTTGCAGGACTGGCTGGTCAAAGCCCAGAGCGACAGCCCGCTGATCCATGCGCGCCGTCATAGCAGCGACCTCGCCGAAGAAGAAGTGAAGCGCGCCAAGGCCGGCCACTGGCCAACGCTGGATTTCGTCGCCGGCTACACCGCGGGTCAGAGCCAATCCATCTCCGAGCTCAATCAACGTAACCGCTACGGCTCAATCGGGCTGGAAGTGAACTTTCCGTTGTACAGCGGTGGCGGCACCACCGCATTGACACGCCAGGCGAGTGCCAACAGCTACAAGGCGCTGGACGAACTCGACGCCACGCGCCAGGAAGTGATCACCGGCACCACCCGTGAGTACCGTGGCGTAGAGAGCGGCGCCACGCGTATTCACGCGCTGGAGAAGGCCGTGGAGTCCAGCGAACGCTCGCTGACTTCGACACGCAAGGGCTTCAAAGAAGGAGGCACCAGCACCAACCTGGACGTTCTCAATGCCGAAGAGCTGCTCTTCGTTGCGCGCCACGATCTGTTCGAGGCCAAGCTGCGCTACTTGATGTCACGCCTGCGCCTGGCCTCTTCGGTGGGCAGCCTGGGCGACGACGATATCGACCACATCAACGACTACCTCGGCCCGGAACTGCTGGTCACCAATTGAGGTTCACCGGCACGGCACTTTGGAAAAAAGCCGTGCACCGGATTGATGTACTGGAAAATGTGCCCATTAGGGCTGGATATGAGTGTTTTCAGGAGGGGAGCGGCAAAAGTCTAAGAAAGACTTTTCTCTGGACGAAAAAAAATGGACCTCTTTTCAGAGATCCATTTTTTAATGCTTGGAGCGGGAAACGAGACTCGAACTCGCGACCCCGACCTTGGCAAGGTCGTGCTCTACCAACTGAGCTATTCCCGCGTCTTGGTGAGGCGCATTCTATAGAATCCAGATGCCCCGTCAACCCCTTGATTCAAAAAAGTTTTATTTCTTTTCCACATCGGTCTTCAGATGCGGCCAGGCAGCCCGTAAGTATTGGACCATCGACCACAATGTCAGGCCTGCGGACACCATCAGCAAGGCGTAGCCCACCAGGACCCAGAACGTGAAGTCCGACGGGTTGGCCAGCAGGATCACCAGCGCGAGCATTTGCGCGGCGGTTTTCCACTTGCCCAGGTTCGACACGGCGACGTGAGCTCGGGCGCCGAGTTCGGCCATCCACTCGCGCAGTGCCGAAACGACAATCTCGCGACCGATGATGACCGCGGCCGGCAGCGTCAGCCACAGGTTGCCGTGTTCTTGCACCAGCAACACCAGCGCAACGGCGACCATCAGCTTGTCAGCCACCGGATCGAGAAAAGCCCCGAACGGCGTGCTTTGCTCAAGACGGCGGGCCAGGTACCCATCCAGCCAGTCTGTGGCGGCAGCAAATGCGAAGACCGAGGCGGACGCCAGGTAGCTCCATTGGTACGGCAGGTAGAACAGTAAAATGAAGATCGGAATGAGCAGGACGCGTAGAACGGTAATCAGATTAGGGATATTCATCGGCACAACTGGCTACGAGGTGAGGGGGCATTCTACTCGCTGTGCAGATTTGCATAAATCAACTCTGCGAGCTTTTTACTGATCCCGGGTGCTTTGGCGATCTCTTCGATGCTGGCACGAGACAGCTCCTGCAATCCACCAAAATGTTTCAACAAATCGCGTCGACGGGTCGGTCCGACGCCAGCCACGCCCTCCAGTGTAGACGTGCGGCGTGTTTTGCCACGACGCGCGCGGTGCCCGGTAATCGCGAAACGGTGGGCTTCGTCGCGTATCTGCTGGATCAAATGCAGCGCGGGAGAATCGCCGCGCAAGGTGAATTCGTGGGCAGCATCATTCAGATACAAGGTTTCAAAACCGGCCTTGCGCGTCGCGCCTTTGGCCACACCCAACAGAATCAGGTCGGGCACCGCCAGTTCATTGAGCACGTCGCGGGCCATGGACAACTGACCTTTACCACCGTCCACCAGCAAAATATCCGGTAGCTTGCCCTCCCCGTCCTTCAGTTTGCTGAAGCGTCGGGTCAGGGCCTGGTGCATCGCGGCGTAGTCATCGCCCGGGGTAACGCCTTCAATGTTGTAGCGACGGTAGTCGGACTTGATCGGGCCTTCGGGGCCGAACACCACGCAGGACGCCACGGTGGCTTCGCCGCTGGAGTGACTGATGTCGTAGCACTCCAGACGTTGTGGTGGCTCGTCCAGGTTCAGCACTTCGGCCAAGGCATCGAAACGTGCCGCAACATGTTGACGGTTGGCCAGGCGCGCACCGAGCGCCTGCTCGGCATTGGTGACGGCCAATTGCTGCCAGCGCGCCCGTGTGCCGCGCACCCGATGGCTGATGGTCAGTTCGCGACCTCGCAGTTCATCGATGGCCGCAATCAGGGTCGGGAAGTCTTCGTGAACCACGTTGACGATCAACTCGCTCGGCAAGTCGCGTTCGGGACTGCTGATGAAGTACTGGCCAAGAAACGCGGCCATTACTTCGGATACGTCTTCTTCAATACCCACCTGCGGGAAGAAATTCTTGCTCCCCAGCACTCGGCCGCCGCGCACGCTGATCAAGTGCACGCAGGCGCCGCCCGGATTGACGAACGCCGCGATCACGTCGACATCGCCCGTCCCGCCTTCCATGCTCTGCTGATCCTGGACCCGGCGCAGCAACGAGATCTGGTCGCGCAACTCAGCCGCACGCTCGAACTCAAGGTTGATCGCCGCCTCTTCCATGCCAGCGGACAACTCGTCCGTCAGCGCATTGCTGCGGCCCTCAAGAAACATTACCGAGTGCCGCACGTCTTCGGCATACACCTCGGGCTCCACCAGGCCAACACACGGCGCCTTGCAGCGTTTGATCTGGTATTGCAGACACGGCCGCGTGCGGTTCTTGTAATAGCTGTCTTCGCACTGACGCACAAAAAAGGTCTTTTGCAGCAGGCTCAGGCTTTCGCGAATCGCACCGGCGCTTGGATAGGGCCCGAAATATTTGCCCTTGGCCTTTTTCGCACCGCGATGGATGCTCAAGCGTGGAAACTGGCCATCCGAGAGAAAGACATATGGGTAGGATTTATCGTCGCGCAGCAAGATGTTGTAGGGCGGACGCCATTCCTTGATCAGCGTCTGCTCAAGCAACAAGGCTTCGGTTTCATTGGCCGTGATCGTCGTCTCGACCTGAGCGATACGAGCGACCAGCGCCGCCGTCTTGGGTGCAAGGCCGGATTTGCGGAAGTAGCTGGACAGGCGATTCTTGAGGTTCTTGGCCTTGCCGACGTAGAGCAGGCGTGCCTCGCTGTCGAACATGCGATACACACCGGGGCGCCCGCTGACCGTCGACAGAAAGGCGCTTGGATCGAAGGTGTCAGTCATTTTCAGAGGCTGGCATCGACCATGCCGTGACGAACCGCCAACAGCGTCAGCTCGACATCACTGCTGATCGAAAGCTTTTCGAAAATGCGGTAACGGTAAGTGTTCACGGTTTTTGGCGACAGGCAAAGCTTGTCGGAAATGATCTGGACTTTCTGGCAGCCGACAATCATCAGCGCGATCTGGATCTCCCGCTCGGACAGCGCATCGAACGGCGAATCGTTGGTCGGCTGGAAGGACTTGATCGCCAGCTGCTGCGCAATCTGCGGGCTGATGTAGCGTTGCCCGGCAAATACCAGGCGAATGGCCTGGACCATTTCCGGAAGTCCAGCCCCCTTGGTCAGATAACCGGCGGCCCCCGCCTGCAACAGTCGTGTAGGGAACGGATCTTCTTCGCACACAGTGACCGCGACGACTTTAATGTCCGGATGGCTGCGCAATAATTTGCGCGTGGCTTCAAGACCGCCGATGCCGGGCATCTTGACGTCCATCAGTACCACATCGGGTTTCAATTCACGCGCCTTGAGCAGGGACTCTTCACCTGACTCGGCCTGGCCGACTACTTGCAGGCCATCGATGTCAGCCAGCATTCGTGTAATGCCTGTACGAACGAGATCATGGTCATCGACCACTAGCACCCTAATCAAGCAGACACCTCGCGATATGGTCATATTCAGTTGCCCGACACCTTAGCAAAAAGCGACTGGCAGACCTAGCGGCAAGCGTCATATAAAAAGTTTCAAAGTTCTTGAAAGGCTTGGCGTATGCGTGTTTCAGGGATGCTGGTCACCGACATCGCGCTGCATTCTCAGGAAACACTCGTCCGTGCCGACCACCTTCAGTCCCTTTCGCTCATACAACGCTCGCGCCGGGTTGTTTTCAAAAACCGTCAAACGCATTGCCGGACGCCTTTCCCTGCACGTCATGGCCAATACCTGATCGATCGCCCAGGAACCCGCGCCCTGGCCTCTAAACGCTTCGAGGACGTGCAGTTCGCGGATGTACAGGGCTTTGGCGTCACGACTCAGACTGAAAAAGCCCAGCACGGTACTGCCACTCACAATCAGCCAGTTCTCGCGCCCGGCCCAGCCGACATCGAACCCTTCGTCCTGCCACAGCAGATCGTGTTGTATGTAATAGCGCAGCATGTTGCTGCGCGTCAGCTCACGGGCGAAGTCGAGGTCCCGGGATGTCGCCGGGCGTAAATCAAAGACCATCACCCCTGCGAAACCTCCACTATTTGCCCCTTCCAGCCGTCAGCGTTGCGTCGAGCGACGACCATCACGTTACCGGTACCCGGTGCGGCGGCAATCAATGAACCGTCCGACGCCCAGATTGCACTGCGCCCTGCTGACTCCCAGCCACCCGTTGCACCGCCATGGTTGGCCATCAGGACCGCCATTGAGTGAGAATGGGCATAGCCTTGCAACAACGCCGTATCCGCAGCGTAGCCGTTTTCCGTGATCAGTACGCCTGCGGCATAAAGGTCAGCGCCTTGCTGCGCCGCCGCAGCCGCATGACTGGCGTGAGAGAAATCCGCACACACCGCCAAAGCGACCGTGTCGGCGCCGATTGTCAGCGTCGAACCGCCGGTGCCCGGTGCAAACGCAACCTCCTCGCCTGGGTGCAAATGTTGTTTGCTGTAAATCCCCAGCGAACCGTCGGCGCCCAACACCAGTGCGCCAATCAATACCGGTGAATCGTCCGACAGGCGAATCGGCATCCCGACAACAGCGGTCACGCCGACTTCCCGCGCAACATCGCGCAGCGGTTGCAGCACGGATGCGTCCGGCGCAATGGCCAACAGGGCCGCAAGCCCGCGCTCGTAGCCGGTCAACGACAGCTCCGGGAACACCAGCAAATGCACGCCTTGCTCAGCGGCCACCTGGATGAAGTGTTGATGCCAGGCGATGTTGGCGGCAAGGTCACCGGCGATGGAGATCGATTGAGCGGCGGCTATGGTCAGTGGCGTCATGATTCGTCCTTGTGACGGTGTACATAAGCGAAAAACCAAGTGTGTCACAACCGGCGACGCACTCAAGCGATAGAAAACACCGTCGATGATCGATAGCATTTTCTGATTGAATCCGTGTACCCGCCTCTAGTAAGCTCGGCGCATCCATCGGAGACAGACCATGTTCAACGCCCTCTCACAGCTTCGTACCGCCAGCGTCCTGCGCTCGGTTGCGGCTGCCCGGGTGAATGACGTTTGTGCTCCGGTCAGCTTTTATTTTGGGTATTGGTTTAGCCACTGGCGCGCCTGATACCCACACGGCGCCCACATAAAACGGGTCGCCACCAGAGAATTCTCAACCCCCGGTCGGCCTCCCGACCGGGGGTTTTGTTTTTTCAGCGCCCTGGATTTACCCGCATACATTTTCAGCAACAACCAGACAATTTGAGGATTCACCCCATGAACTACGCCACTTATTACCGTCACGACAGTTTTACCGCCTGGCGATTTACCAGCCTCCGCTCGGGACAGCCTGCCGCCTCCGATCGGTCACCCACAGGTGGCAAGCACACACACGCAGCCAATCCGGCCAATTGTCGAACACCCCAGTAGGGCCGAGCGCGCGGGAACGAACCCGCCGCCAGCCCAGGAAGCCCGAATATGAACTCGTCCGTCTCTGCTCTGCCGCTGTCCACCCTGAGCCCTGCCAATGAAGCGCTGACCCTGCGTCTGCCCAGCTCATTGCAACTCAAGCAGCAACTGCCACTCAGCAACGCCCTCAACCAGCAAGTCGCCGCCCACCGCCAAGCGGTTCGCGCGATCCTCAACGGTGAAGACGCCCGTCTGCTGGTCATCGTCGGCCCGTGCTCGATTCACGATCCGCAATCTGCCCTTGAATACGCCGGCAACCTTGCCCGCCTGGCCGCCGAAGTCAGCGATGAAATGCTCCTGGTCATGCGCGCCTACGTCGAAAAGCCCCGTACCACCGTCGGCTGGAAAGGCCTGGCCTACGATCCGCACCTGGATGGCAGCGACGACATGGCCGGCGGCCTGACCTTGTCCCGTGAGCTGATGCGCGAAATGCTCCGACTCGGGCTACCGATTGCCACCGAGCTGCTGCAACCGATGGCGGCCGGCTACTTCGACGATCTGCTGAGCTGGGTAGCCATTGGCGCCCGCACCACCGAATCGCAAATCCACCGGGAAATGGCCAGCGGCCTGAGCATGCCGGTCGGTTTCAAGAACGGCACCGATGGCGGCGTCGGCGTTGCCAGTGACGCCATGCGCTCGGCGGCCCATCCCCATCGTCACTTCGGTGTCGATAGCCAGGGTCATCCCGCGATCATTCAAACGCCAGGCAATGCCGACACTCACCTGGTACTGCGCGGCGGCCATCGCGGGCCGAACTACGACCGCGACAGCGTCGCCCAAGTGCACAGCGACCTGACCAAACTGAAAATCCCGGCCCGAATCATGGTCGACTGCAGCCACGCCAACAGCGGCAAAGACCCGTCGCGTCAACCAGCAGTATTCAACGACGTGCTTGAACAGCGCCTGCAAGGCGATCGATCGCTGATCGGCATGATGATCGAAAGTCATCTGTTCGAAGGTTGCCAACCGCTGAGCCCATCGCTGCGTTACGGCGTGTCGGTCACCGATGGCTGCCTTGGCTGGACCGGGACGGAAGAATTGTTGCGCCAGGCGGCGGAACGGCTGCGCGCACAAAACAGCGTTCAACAGCCAGCATGACCAACACCCACCCGACCTCAATCGAGGACGGGTGGGTGACGACCACTGGTTAAGACTGCACCTGCACCAACGTCACTTCGGAATTCTGACTGACATCGTCCAGCCGCTCCACCGAGTAGGCGACCCGGACGGTCAAGTCTCGATGCTCGCGCCAAAATCTGTAGGGCACGATAAACACCAGCGGCTGCCCGGCCATTTCCCGGGTGATGTCGCGATCATCGCGGTGACTGAAATAGTCGCAGTCGCATTTCAGGTAGACCAGTTCCCCTTCTTCCGCCTGGGCGTCATTGATGACAACGGTTACACCATCCATTGCGTCTTGCAGATCCAGCCTGCCTTCTTCGGCCTCAAGCACTTCGGGCGCCAACAAGGGGCCGCGCTGCAAAGGCCCGATCAACAATCGCGCGGGCTCCGAGTAACGGGGGGCTTGTCCGTCCTGTACCACGCAATAGCTGACGGTGGCAGTGGACCCAAGGTTCGGCGCAATGCAGTCCGGGCTTATCCAGAACGACAGGTCCCCGCCTATCGCAAAGGACTCGACGATTAACGCGTCATCGAGGCTCGCCTCGGGTGTAACACCCGCCCAAGACAACAAAACCTTGTCGCCAATCGCCATACGGGCGTAGGGCTTGAGGGTGACAAGCGCGCCTTCCACTACCCTCTCGGGATCGAGCGTGCCGCCTACGGCATCGTTAACGATTGCAGGCAGCAAGTCGGGCCTGGCATCGCCAACGTCAAGTTGCAAACGTCGGGACTGCACAGGTTCAGGCAGCCGCGCACTCTGGAGCGTGTAAAAAACCTCCAGCGAACCACCGTCGAGGGCGCCGATGTGCACGGCGGGCACGCTGAAGACGATCTCCTGGGCCACCTGCCCCTCACTGACAAAACGCGACACTTCATGCTGGTAAGCAATGCCGTCAACGTCCAGCCCCGCCCAGGACAAGCGCAATTTGTCTCCGCAGGCCATGCCCGGATAAGGCTTGACCTTGATAATGGCTTTTCTTTCAGAGGGGTCCAGCATCCCGTTTTGCGCCTGATCCAGCACGGGCATGGATTGGCTTACAACGGTTTGGGTCTCTGCTTCATGGGTAGTCATTCAAACGCTCCAGTCCTTGGAATAAACGCCACCTCGAAAGGCCGCATCGAATGAAGCCTATTGAACCCCATGGGCATGATCTGCGATGTCAGGTGAGTGCTTCGGGGCGCACGGACAAATGCCATTCGCCAGGTAGGCCATTGCTCGAAAGGGCCTGGAACTCGACGAAAAGATGTCGGGACATTCCGACCAAGACCTCATCCAGTTCCGACTTTTCATACGCTTTCTATTCCGCTTTCATCAAGTTACAGCGGATTCTTCAGACATCGCCTCAACGCCGGAGTGTTTTAGAGTGAGCCCCTGGCACACACTTCGAACTCCTGAGAAAAGGTATAAACATGCAACGGAATGCAAGCACTCACTCCCCAATCCTGTTGGTTCACGGGCTCTTCGGCTTCGATCGCATCGGCCACATCGAGCTGTTCCAGGACGTCAAACAAGCCCTGAGATGTGCCGGTGCCAGGGTGTTCGTTCCCCACCTGTCGGCTACCCATAGCAACGAAGTTCGCGGTGACCAACTGCTGGCGCAGATCGAACGGGTACTGGAAGGGACCGGTGCAAAAAAAGTCAACCTGATCGGTCACAGTCAAGGCGCACTCGCTGCGCGTTATGCGGCAGCGGTTGCGCCAGACATCGTCGCTTCGGTGACGTCGGTCAGCGGACCGAACCACGGCTCGGAACTGGCCGACTTCCTGCGCAAGGCCCTGATACCCGGACGCCTGCCGGAACATGTCGCCGAGACGGTTGCCACCTTGTTCGCCGACTTTCTGTCGTTGCTCAGCGGCAATCGAGATCTGCCGCAAAACGCCATTGCGGCGCTGAACAGCCTGACGACTGAAGGTGTAGGCGCGTTCAATGACAAATACCCCCAGGCGCTGCCAAAAAGCTGGGGTGGCAAGGGGCGTGAGCTGGTCAACGGTGTGCGCTACTACTCCTGGAGCGGCACCTTGCAGGGGAACAGCCTCGACGACGGACTCAATGCACTCGATCCGCTGCACGCTTTGTCCCGAGCCTTTTCCCGATATTTCACCACCGAAGCCGAACAGAATGACGGCATGGTCGGCCGCTACAGCTCCCACCTGGGCAAAGTGATTCGCTCCGACTATCCGATGGATCATCTGGACAGCCTCGGCCAGACAACCGGCCGGGAGCGAAAAGGTGTCGACCCGATTGAGCTGTACGTGCAACACGCCGAACGCTTGAAAAAGGCCGGTTTATAAGCAACGCCATCCTGACCACGCGATGTGGACGGAACTTTGAGGAGAAATAGACCACTGAATCCGGTAGGCTCAGCACTTTAACGAACATTGAAAGGAGTATTTTTCCATGGCTAAAGCCACTGCCCGTCACATCCTGGTTGCCAGCGAAGCCAAGTGCAACGAATTGAAGGCCCAAATCGAAGGCGGCGCCGATTTCGCCGAAGTCGCCAAAGCCAACTCTACGTGCCCTTCGAGCCGCCAGGGCGGTGATCTGGGTTCGTTCGGTCCGGGTCAGATGGTCAAGGAGTTCGACACCGTGGTCTTCAGCGCACCGCTCAACGTGGTGCAAGGCCCGGTCAAGACCCAGTTCGGTTACCACCTGCTGGAAGTGACCAGCCGTCAGGACTGATCAACGCCTGCACTTTGCATAACGGCCCGCCTTTTGGTGGGCCGTTGTGTTTCTGTTACGTATACGGCTGGCGAGGGACGCGCCGCTAGCGTACAAATTGTGGTTAACGACCACCCGGCTCTAAGGCTGACAATGCGACTGGCTTTCCCTACTTTATTGTTCACTGCCGTAGCGCTGTTATTGGGCGCCGCTGGTGTGAATGCTGCTGCACCGCAACACGCGATGACCGTGTACGGCGAACCGGCGAAGTACCCTGCCGGCTTCAGTCACTTTGCCTACACCAATCCGCAAGCCCCCAAGGGCGGCACGATGCGGCGCTCGGCGATCGAGATCGGGCACTTCGACCATATGCTGCCGTACATCGACAAGGGCATTGGCGTCACGCAGATCGACGGCCTGCTCTACTCGCCCCTGGCCCAGCGTTCGCTGGACGAGCCTTACACGGTGTATGGTCTGGTGGCGCAGCAGATGGAGCGCTCCGAGGACGGTCTGTCCCTGCGTTTCTACCTCAACCCCAAGGCCCGTTTTGCCGACGGCAAGCCGATCACCGCCGAAGACGTGCGCTACACCTTCGACTTGCTGATGACCCAGGGCAGCCTGCGTTATCGCACCCAGTTCGCCGACGTCAAAGGCGTCGAAGTGGAGTCGCCACGGACCATTCGTTTCGATTTCAAGAACAACGAAAACCGCACCCTGCCGCTGGACATCGCAACCTTGCCGGTGTTTCCCGAGCATTGGTGGAAGACCCGCGACTTCGCCGGTGGCGGCGGTTACGAACCGCCACTGGGTAGCGGCCCGTACAAAGTGGGCAAGGTCGACTCCGGGCGCAGCATCACCTTCGAACGCAACGCCGACTGGTGGGGCAAGGATTTGCCGGTGAGCCGCGGCCTCTACAATTTCGATCGTTTCAGCATTGAGTACTTCGGCGACACCGACGTGGCGCGCCAGGTGCTGCGCGGCGGTGCCTACGACTACAACCGCGAGTTTTCCGCCACCGGTTACTCCATCGGCTACGACAGTCCGGCGTTGAGCGACGGCCGCCTGCAAAAGTCCCACTTGGCAAAAGAGGCGCCACAACCGGCCCAGGGTTTTGTCTTCAACTTGCAAAACCCGATGTTCCAGGACCGCCGGGTCCGCCAGGCGCTGGTGATGCTCTGGGATTTCGAGTGGAGCAACCGGCAGATGATGCGCGACATGTACATCCGCCAGCAGAGCTTCTTTTCCAACACCGACCTCGCCGCCCGACAATTGCCGGACGCCGCCGAGCTGGCGATTCTCGACCCTTTGCGCGGGCAAATTCCCGATGAAGTCTTTACCAAGGTCTTCGAAGCCCCGAAAACCGATGGCAGCGGCCTGATTCGCGACAAACAGTTGCAGGCCCTCGACCTGCTCGAACAGGCGGGCTGGAAACCCAAAGGTGATCAACTGGTCAACGCCGAAGGCAAACCGCTGAGCTTCACGTTCCTGGTCAGCCAGAACGGCATGGACCGGTTACTGCTGCCTTATAAGCGCACCCTCAAGCAGATCGGCATCGACCTGAACATCCGCCGCATCGATTCGTCGCAGTACGTCAATCGCCTGATGAGCCGCGACTACGACATGATCGTCACCGGCTACCCGGTCACCACCTCGCCCGGCAGCGAACTACTCAATTACTTCGGCTCGGTCTCGGCCACCGATCCCGGTGCCAACAACTACATGGTGCTGAAAAACCCGGCCGTGGACACCTTGATCGCCGGGCTGATCCGCGCGACCACCCAGGCCGACATGCTGCGCTATGCCCACGCGCTGGACCGGGTGCTGCAATGGAACTACTACTGGATTCCCAACTATTACCCGCCGGGTACCTCCACCGTGTGGTGGAATCGCTTCGGCATACCGAACGTGCAGGCGAGCAATGACGAAGCCATCGAGAGCTGGTGGGAAATGAGCACCACGCCATTGACCAACCAACAGATGACCGCCGAGAAAATCCGCCGTGGCAAACCCGGAGGGCCGCACTGATGTGGGCGTATATACTGCGGCGTTTGCTGCTGATCATTCCGACGCTGGTGATCATTCTGCTGGTCAACTTCATCATCGTTCAGGCCGCGCCGGGCGGACCGGTGGAACAGGCCATCGCGCACCTGCAAGGCATTGGCGGCGCCAGTGTCGGTGGCGGTTCCAGCGAGACCATGTCCGGCACCTCACGGGCCAGTCGCGGCCTCGATCCGCAACTGATCAAGGAGATCGAAAAACAGTACGGCTTCGACAAACCGGCACCCGAACGCCTGTGGCTGATGCTCAAGAGTTACGCGCGCCTGGACTTCGGCAAGAGTTTCTTCCGTGGCGCCACCGTCACTGACCTGATTCTCGAAAAAATGCCGGTGACCATTTCCCTCGGGCTCTGGGCGACGCTGATCACTTATCTGGTGTCGATTCCCTTGGGCATCCGCAAAGCCGTGCACCACGGCAGCCACTTCGATATCTGGAGCAGCACCGCGATCATCATCGGCTACGCCATGCCGGCGTTCCTGTTTGCGATGTTCCTGATCGTGGTATTCGCCGGCGGCACTTCGCTGAACTGGTTCCCGGTGCGCGGGTTGGTCTCGGACAACTTCGACTCGCTGTCGACCGTGGGCAAAATCGCCGATTACTTCTGGCACCTGGTCCTGCCGGTGACGGCGCTGGTGATCGGTGGTTTCGCCACGCTGACTATCCTGACCAAAAACTCGTTCCTCAATGAAATCACCCGCCAGTACGTGGTCACCGCCCGTGCCAAGGGCTTGAGCGAGCGTCGAGTGTTGTACGGCCATGTGTTTCGCAATGCCATGCTGCTGGTGGTGTCGGGCATTCCCCAGGCGTTCATCAGCGTGTTTTTCGCCGGTTCGTTGCTGATCGAAGTGATTTTCTCCCTCGACGGCCTGGGTCGCATGAGTTACGAAGCGGCGGTTTCGCGGGACTATCCGGTGGTGTTCGGCTCGCTGTTCATCTTCACGCTGTTCGGCCTCCTGATAAAACTGGTTGGCGACCTGTGCTACACCCTGGTCGACCCGCGTATCGACTTCGCCGCGAGGAACGCCTGATGTTCAAGCTCTCGCCGTTAGGCCGTCGGCGTTTCGAACGCTTCAAGAAAAACCGTCGTGGCTGGTGGTCGCTGTGGTTGTTTGTCGGCCTGTTCGTGTTGTCCCTCGGCGGCGAACTGATCGCCAACGACAAGCCGCTGATCGTCAGCTACCAGGGCTCGCTGTACTTCCCGGCCCTCAAGCGCTACACCGAACAGGAGTTCGGCGGGCAGCTGCCGTTCCAGGCCGACTACCGCAGTGACTATGTGCAGAAGCTGATCAAAAAAGATGGCGGCTGGTTGCTGTTCCCGCCGATTCCTTTCAGCGACGACACACCCAACTATGACCTGAACAAACCGGCACCGAGCCCACCCTCGAAGGTGAATTGGCTGGGCACGGACGACCAGGCTCGCGACGTGTTGGCCCGGGTGATCTTCGGCGCACGGGTATCGATCCTGTTTGCCTTGATGCTGACCTTTGTCAGCGCGCTGATCGGTATCGCTGCCGGTGCGCTGCAAGGCTATTACGGCGGTTGGGTTGACCTGATCGGCCAGCGCTTGCTGGAAGTCTGGTCGGGGCTGCCGGTGCTGTACCTGCTGATCATCCTGTCGGGGTTTGTCGAGCCGAATTTCTGGTGGTTGCTGGGGATCATGGCGCTGTTTTCCTGGCTGGCCCTGGTGGACGTGGTGCGTGCCGAGTTTCTGCGCGGGCGCAACCTGGAATACGTCAAAGCGGCGCGGGCATTGGGCCTGAGCGACCGCAAAGTCATCGTGCGGCATATCCTGCCCAACGCGATGAACGCGACCCTGAGTTATCTGCCGTTCATTCTGACCGGCGCCATTTCCACGCTGACTGCACTAGACTTCCTCGGTTTCGGCATGCCCGCCGGCAGTGCCTCGCTGGGTGAGTTGATCGGTCAGGGCAAGCAAAACCTGCAAGCGCCATGGCTGGGGCTGACGGCGTTTTTCACCCTGGCGCTGATTCTTTCTTTACTGGTGTTTATCGGCGAGGCGTTGCGTGATGCCTTTGACCCACGATCATGACGCGGACTGTTGATATGACTAACCTGATCGAAATCCGTGACCTCAGCGTGGCCTTCAACGGCCAGGCCGTGGTGCGCAAGCTGTGCCTGGACATCCGCCCGGGCGAATGCCTGGCGCTGGTGGGCGAGTCGGGTTCCGGCAAATCGGTGACCGCCCACTCGATCCTGCAACTGCTGCCCGAGACCGGCACCGAAACCACCGGCAGCATTCGCTATCGCGGCAAGGAACTGGTGGGTGCCGAGGCCAAGGTGCTGCGCGAGTTGCGCGGCAACCGGATCGCGATGATCTTTCAGGAGCCGATGACCTCCCTCAATCCGCTGCACAGCATCGAAAAGCAGATCGGCGAAACGCTGCTGCTGCACAAGGGCCTGGCCGGTAAAGCGGCGCAGGCGCGAATTCTCGAATTACTGCACCTGGTGGGCATTCAGAAACCCAAGGAACGCCTCAAGGCCTATCCCCATCAATTGTCCGGTGGTCAGCGCCAACGGGTGATGATCGCCATGGCCCTGGCCTGCGAGCCGGAGTTGCTGATCGCCGACGAACCGACCACGGCGCTGGACGTGACGGTGCAGCGCAAGATCCTGCTGTTGCTCAAATCCCTGCAGCAGCGGCTCGGCATGTCGCTGCTGCTGATCAGTCACGACCTCAATCTGGTGCGCAGCATCGCCCAACGGGTGTGCGTGATGAAGGCCGGGGAAATCGTCGAGCAGGCGCCTTGCGAGGTACTGTTTACGGAGCCGAAACACCCTTACAGCTGCGTGCTGCTGAACGCCGAGCCAGAAGGTGAAGCCCTGCCCCGGGACGAACGCGAAAACGTGCTGGAAGTGGACAATTTGCGGGTGCAGTTCGCCCTCGGTGGCGGGTTGTTCCAGCGCAAGACCTACCTGACGGCCGTGGACGGTATCAGCCTGAACATCCAGCGCGGCAAAACGTTGGGCATCGTCGGCGAATCCGGTTCCGGCAAGTCGACGCTGGGTCAGGCGATCCTGCGTTTGCTCGATTCCGAAGGCCGCATTCGTTTTCAGGGTGCGGCGCTGGACGGCTTGACGCAAAAGCAGTTGCGGCCGTGGCGCAAGAAGATGCAGGTGGTGTTCCAGGACCCGTTCGGCAGCCTCAGCCCACGAATGTCCGTGGCACAGATCATCAGTGAAGGCCTTGAGGTGCATAGCCAGTTAACCGCTGACGAGTGCAAGGCTGAAGTGATTCGGGCACTCGAAGAAGTCGGCCTCGACCCGCAAAGCCGCCATCGTTACCCTCACGAGTTCTCTGGCGGCCAGCGCCAACGCATCGCCATCGCTCGGGCGCTGGTGTTGAAACCGGCGCTGATCCTGCTCGACGAACCGACCTCGGCGCTGGATCGCACGGTGCAAAAACAAGTGGTCGCCCTGCTCCGCCAGCTTCAGGAAAAACACGGCCTCACGTACCTGTTTATCAGTCACGATCTGGCGGTGGTGCGCGCCCTGGCTCACGACATGATCGTGATCAAGGACGGCAAAGTGGTGGAACGCGGCGCCAGTCACGACGTATTCGATTCGCCGCAGCATCCGTACACCAAAGAGCTGTTGGCGGCGGCGCATCCAGCGTAGGCCATTGAACCGAGTCGCGGCCTTCGCGGGCAAGCCTCGCTCCTACAAATCACCTCGACCCGTAGGAGCGAGGCTTGCCCGCGAAGGCGCCCGCACCAGCAACAAACAATCAGGATCAGCCTCCATGAACACCACCGAAAGCCTCAAGGACTACCAGCGCGTTCGCCTGCTGGCGATCCGTTCGTTGTTCGAGATCATTGAGCAGTCGAGTGAAGGCACGGTGATTGTCGATCGTGATGCCAATATCGTCTGGATGAACGAACGCTATGCCCGGCGCTTCGGCCTGGAGTCGGCCGAAGTGGCGATCGGCAAGGCTTGCGAAAGCGTGATCCCCGGCAGTCTGTTGCGTGAGGTGGTGCGCACCGGCCGGCCCATTTTGCTCGACATGCAGGACACCTCCAAAGAACCGCTGGTGGTCATGCGCCTGCCGATTCACGACGATGCCGGCGTGGTGATCGGCGCCATCGGTTTTGCGCTGTTCGACGAATTGCGCAGCCTGTCGCCGATGCTCAAGCGCTACATGAGCATGCAGGAAGAACTGGCGTCCACCCGCTCGCTGCTGCGCTCGCGGCAGACCAAATACAACTTCGCCCACTTCATTGGCACCAGCGCCGCCAGCCTGGAAGTCAAACGCCGCGCCCGACGCAGTGCCAGCGCCGAATCGCCGGTGTTGCTGCTCGGTGAAACCGGCACCGGCAAGGAACTGTTGGCCCAGGCGATCCACGGCGCTTCGCCACGCGCGCACAAAGCCTTTGTCAGCATCAACAGCGCGGCGATTCCCGAGTCGCTGCTGGAAGCGGAATTCTTCGGCACGGCCCCGGGCGCGTTTACCGGCGCGGACCGCAAGGGCCGGGTGGGCAAGTTGCAGATTGCCCAGGGCGGTACGTTGTTCCTCGATGAAATCGGCGACATGCCGCTGCCCTTGCAAAGCAAACTGCTGCGGGTTTTGCAGGAAAAGGAATTCGAGCCGGTGGGCTCCAATGAAGTGATTCAGAGCGACGTGCGCGTGATTGCCGCAACCTCTACTGATCTGGAGGCGGCGATCAAACGCGGCGAATTTCGCGCCGACTTGTATTACCGCCTCAACGTGTTGCCGATCCAGGTACCGCCGCTGCGCGATCGCCTCGACGACCTGCCAGCACTCAGTGAAGCGATTCTTGAGGAACTGCGCAGCCAGCATGAACTGAACCGCGAAGCCCTGGACCTGCTGGGCCAACACGCCTGGCCGGGGAATATTCGTGAATTGCGAAATGTGCTGGAGCGGGCGGCGTTGCTCAGTGATGACCTGATGTTGAACGCGGGGGATATTCGTGCGGCGATTGGTACGTTTACCCCGGTGGAGCGTGTGGCGCCCCTGAATGTCGAGCCGGTTGCGCATGAAACGTTCAGTGAGGCGCGGGAGCGGTTTGATCGGCAGCTGATTGAATCGGCCTTGGCGCAATGCGGGGGGAAGGTGATTGAAGCGGCGGCGCGGTTGGGGCTGGGGCGGTCGACGTTGTACAAGAAGATGGTGGCGTTGGGGATTGCCGAGTCTCCGTAAAGAGACATTAATCTCCATTGGCAGACAGGCCATTCGCGAGCAAGCCCGCTCCCACATTTCTACCGAGTCGTGCAGAAGAATGCGGTCAAATGTGGGAGCGGTCTTGCTCGCGAAGAGGCGATCCCTATCCATGCAAGTCTCACAACAGAGACAAATTTCCTAAAATCAACCTGAATAAATAAAAATATCCTTATATTTCAACATGTTGCATGCATGGCACGAATCTCGCTAAAGCCCCCACCCACAACAGATCCACCCTACAAAAATAACAATCCAGGAGACACACCATGAGTGTGATCATTGCCTTGGCAGCACTCACGCTGCTAATGCTCGCGGCTTACCGTGGCTACAGCGTTATCCTTTTTGCCCCGATTGCCGCCCTCGGCGCCGTGCTGCTCACCGACCCTTCCGCCGTCGCCCCTGCGTTTACCGGGGTGTTCATGGAGAAAATGGTCGGCTTCATCAAACTGTATTTCCCGGTGTTCCTGCTCGGTGCGGTGTTCGGCAAGCTGATTGAGCTGTCCGGTTTCTCGCGCTCGATTGTCGCGGCGGCGATTCGCCTGCTCGGCACCCGTCAGGCGATGCTAGTGATCGTGCTGGTCTGCGCCCTGCTCACCTACGGCGGCGTGTCGTTGTTTGTGGTGGTGTTCGCGGTCTACCCGTTTGCCGCGGAAATGTTCCGCCAGAGCAACATCCCCAAACGCCTGATCCCGGCGACCATTGCCCTCGGCGCGTTCTCGTTCACCATGGACGCCCTGCCCGGCACCCCGCAAATCCAGAACATCATCCCCAGCACCTTCTTCAACACCACCGCTTGGGCGGCGCCGTGGCTGGGCTTGATCGGGGCGATTTTCGTGTTCTGCGCCGGCATGCTGTTTCTCCAGCGTCAGCGCAACAAGGCTCAGCGCGCCGGCGAAGGGTATGGCACCGAACTGCGCAACGAGCCGGAAACCGCTGCGGATATCAAGCTGCCGAACCCGTGGATTGCAGTGTCGCCACTGCTGGCCGTCGGCATCATGAACCTGCTGTTCACCCAGTGGATTCCTCAGTGGTACGGCAAGACCCACAGCCTCGCGCTGCCGGGCATGGCCGCGCCGGTGACCACCGAAATCGCCAAACTCACGGCGATCTGGGCCGTTCAAGCCGCGTTGCTGGTCGGCATTCTCATGGTGCTGGCGTTCGGCTTCAAGGCGATTCGCGGCAAGCTCGCCGAAGGCAGCAGAAGTGCGGTCAGCGGCGCGTTGCTGGCGGCGATGAACACCGCGTCGGAATACGGCTTTGGTGCGGTGATCGCTTCCCTGCCGGGCTTCCTGGTACTGGCCGACTGGCTCAAGAGCATTCCCAATCCGCTGGTCAACGAAGCGATTACCGTGACCCTGCTGGCCGGCATCACCGGTTCTGCCTCGGGCGGCATGAGCATCGCCCTGGCGGCCATGGCCAATGACTTCATCGCCGCAGCGCATGCCGCCAACATCCCGCTTGAAGTGCTGCACCGGGTTGCCTCGATGGCCAGTGGCGGCATGGACACCCTGCCGCACAACGGCGCGGTGATTACCTTGCTGGCGGTCACCGGCCTGACCCATCGCGAGGCCTACAAAGACATTTTCTGTATTACGCTGATCAAGACCCTGGCGGTCTTTGTGGTGATCGGTACTTTCTACGCCACTGGCATTGTGTGAGGTATACATGACGACTCTTTCGGGCAAGACCGCACTGGTCACCGGTTCTACCAGCGGCATCGGCCTGGGCATCGCCCTCAGCCTGGCCAAGGCCGGGGCCAATTTGATCCTCAACGGCTTCGGCGACGCGTCCAAGGTGATTGCCGAGGTCGAGCAGTTCGGCGGCAAGGTCGGCCATCATCCCGCCGACGTCAGCAACCCTGAACAGATCGCCGAGATGATCGCCTACGCCGAACGCGAATTCGGCGGCGTAGACATTCTGGTGAACAACGCCGGCATCCAGCATGTGGCGCCGGTGGACGAGTTCCCGATCGAGCGCTGGGACTCGATCATTGCGATCAACCTGTCGTCGGTGTTCCACAGCACCCGTTTGAGTCTGCCGGGCATGCGTGCCAAGGGTTGGGGTCGGATCATCAACATCGCGTCGGTTCATGGCCTGGTGGGTTCAACGGGTAAGGCTGCGTATGTCGCGGCCAAGCATGGCGTGATCGGCTTGACCAAGGTGGTCGGGCTGGAAACCGCCGCGACCAACGTTACCTGCAACGCCATTTGTCCAGGTTGGGTGTTGACGCCGCTGGTGCAGAAGCAGATTGATGATCGCATTGCCAAGGGCACCGATCCGCAGCAGGCGCAGCATGATTTGCTGGCCGAGAAGCAGCCGTCCCTGGAATTCGTGACGCCGCCGCAGCTGGGCGAGTTGGTGCTGTTTTTGTGCAGTGAAGCCGGTAGCCAGGTGCGGGGCGCGGCGTGGAATATTGATGGTGGGTGGTTGGCGCAGTAATCAGCCGTCAGACCGCGTTATCGTTCTTCGCGGGCAAGCCTCGCTCCTACAGGTTTTGTGTCGCCCGCCTGTGGGAGCGTGGCTTGCCCGCGAATGGATCTGAAGAGAGAACAAGAGGCAAGCCATGTCCGACATCCTCTGGCAACCCAGCGCCCAGCGCATCGGCAAGACCCGCATGGAGGCCTTTCGGCGCTTCATCAATCAGCGGCACCATCTGCACGTCGACGACTACCCTGCCCTGCATCAATGGTCCATCGATCAGCGAGAAGCCTTTTGGCAGGCGATCGTCGATTTCTTCGACATCCGCTTTCACGACCAACCCGACGCGGTGCTGGTGGAAGGCGCGCAAATGCCCAGTGCCGAGTGGTTCCCCGGCGCCACCCTGAACTTCGCCGAACACCTGCTGCGCCGCCGCGACGATGCCGTGGCCGTGGTGGCCATCGGTGAGAACGGCCAGCGCGAACATTTGACCTGGGCCGAACTGGCCGAGCACGTCGCCGGTTTTCAAAACAGCCTGATCGCCGCCGGGGTCGGCATTGGCGACCGTGTCGCCGCCTGCATGCCGAACACCTGGCAAACCCTTGTGGCAATGCTCGGCACCACCAGTCTGGGCGCGATCTGGTCGTGTTCTTCGCCGGACTTCGGCACTCAAGGGGTGATCGACCGTTTCGGCCAGATCGAACCGAAGGTGCTGATCACCTGCGCCGGTTATCGTTATGCCGGCAAGGAGATCGATCAGACCGCCAAGGTCAACGAAATCCTCGAACGGCTGCCGTCCTTGCAGCAGTTGATCGTCGTGCCTTATGCCCGCCCCCACGCGCACATCACAGATTTCCACACCGTGGCCAACGTGACGCTCTGGGATGATTTTTACGAACCGGGCGGCGAGCCGGAATTCGTTGCAGTACCGTTCGCCCACCCGCTGTACATCCTCTATTCCAGCGGCACCACTGGCGTGCCGAAATGCATCATCCACAGCACCGGCGGCGTGCTGTTGCAACACGTCAAGGAACACGGCCTGCATTCCGGTCTCGGCCCCGGCGACCGTTTGTTCTACTACACCACTTGCGGCTGGATGATGTGGAACTGGCTGGTCTCGGCCCTGGCGGTGGGCAGCGCCGTGGTGCTGTATGACGGCTCACCGTTTCATCCGGGGCCCGAGCGCTTGATCGACTTGATCGACGACGAACGCATCAGCGTCTTCGGCACCAGCCCCAAATACCTCGCGACCCTGGAAAGCAATGGCGTGAAGCCTCGCGACAGCCATGACCTGGACAGCCTTAACGTCCTGCTGTGCACCGGTTCCGCGCTGTCGCCGCAGAGCTACGATTACGTCTACCGCGACGTCAAGAGCGACCTGTGCCTGGCGTCGATGTCCGGCGGTACCGACATCGTCTCGTGCTTCGTGAACGGCAATCCGTTGCAAGCGGTTCGCCGAGGAGAAATCCAGGGCAAGAGCCTGGGCATGGCCGTCGAGGTGTGGAATGACGATGGCCGGCCGGTCATCGGCGAAAAGGGCGAACTGGTTTGCACCCGGCACTTCCCGGCAATGCCCATCGGCCTGTGGAACGACTCCACCGGAGAAAAACTGCGCGCGTCTTACTTCAGCCAGTTTCCCGGGGTCTGGGCCCAGGGGGATTACGCTGAGCAACTGCCCCACGGCGGGATGATGATCCACGGCCGCTCGGACGCCGTGCTCAACCCCGGCGGCGTACGCATCGGCACGGCGGAAATCTACCGTCAGGTGGAAAAAGTCGCGCAGGTGATCGACAGCGTGGCCATCGGTCAGCAATGGCAGGATGACGTGCGCGTGGTGTTGTTTGTGCGTTTGCGCGACGGCGTCGAACTGGACGAGGCGCTGCAAACGCAGATTCGCCAGGTGATTCGCGCCAACACCACGCCACGGCACGTGCCGGCGAAGATTGTCGCGGTGACGGACATTCCCCGGACGATCAGCGGCAAGGTGGTTGAGTTGGCCGTAAGGAATGTGGTGCATGGGCAGACAGTGAAAAACACCGATGCACTGGCCAATCCCGAAGCGCTGGAGCAATTTCGCAACCGCCCCGAACTAAACGACTGAACGCCGCAGCTCTACTGTGGGAGCGAGCCTGCTCGCGAAAGCGGTATGTCAGTCGACATCAATGTTGACTGACACGGCGCCTTCGCGAGCAGGCTCGCTCCTACATTTTTGATCAGCGTCGTATCCGTCAGTCCATCAAGCCCCATTCGCCCGGTGGTGCGTGGGGGCCGGGTGACGCTTCGGCGTGCAACTTCAGGCGTAGCCGCAGGTTGTTCACCGAGTCTGCGTGTTTCAGCGCTTCGTCCTCATCAATCGCCCCTTCGACCACCAGTGCGTAAAGCGCGCAATCGAACGTCTGCATCCCCAGCTCCAGCGACTTCTCCATGATCCCCTTCAGTTCAGAAAGCTCATTGCGCCGGATCAGATCGCCGATGGTCGGCGTGCCCAGCATCACTTCCACCGCCGCCCGTCGCTGGCCGTCGCGGGTGCGCACCAGGCGTTGCGAGACGAAGGCCTTGAGGTTGTTGCCCAAGTCATGCAGCAGTTGCGTGTGGCGCTCTTCGGGGAAGAAGTTGATGATGCGGTCCAGCGCCTGGTTGGCGTTGTGTGCATGCAGGGTGGAAATCACCAGATGACCGGTATCGGCGAATGCCAGCGCGTGCTCCATGGTTTCGCGGTCGCGAATTTCACCGATCAGCACCACGTCCGGTGCCTGGCGCAGGGTGTTTTTCAAGGCGGCATGAAAACTTCGGGTATCGACGCCGACCTCGCGCTGGTTGATGATCGACTTCTTGTGCCGATGGATGTACTCGACCGGGTCTTCGATGGTGATGATGTGGCCGCAGCTATGACGGTTGCGGTAGTCGATCAAGGCCGCCAGCGAGGTAGACTTGCCCGAGCCGGTGGCGCCGACGAACAGCATCAGGCCTTGCTTGAGCATGACCGTTTCGAGCAGTACCGAGGGTAAGTTGAGGTCTTCAAAGCGTGGAATGTCGAGTTTGATGTTGCGCGCCACAATCGACACATCGTTGCGCTGCTTGAAGATATTGACCCGAAAGCGCCCGACACCCGGCAACGAGATCGCCAGGTTCATCTCCAGTTCCCGATCGAACTCAAGTCGCTGCTCGGCGTCCATGATGGAGTCGGCAATGGCCGCGATTTCCCCCGGTTTGAACGGCTGATCGTCCAGGGGTTTGAGGACGCCGTCGAACCGCGCGCTGGGTGGCGCGCCGGTGGAAAGGTAAAGATCAGAGCCATTCTGGCTGGCCAGCAGTCTTAACAGTGCATCGATATCCATGGCAAAAAGCACCCGCGAAGCATTCAATGAAAAAATATGACCCGAACGGGTCATCCAGCGTCGACCGCTTGCAAGGATAGTAGACGTCGCCACACCGACTTTAGTGCAGGACATTTTTGATGAACGCATCACCGACCGGCAGCGATACCCAGGCCTTGATTGCCAGGCTCGACTGGACACGCAACCCGCTGGGCGCTGCCAGTACCTGGCCACAGAGCCTGCGAACCGCCGTAGATATCGTGATTCATTCGCCGATGCCGATGCTGTTGCTGTGGGGGCCGCAGCTGACGCAGATCTACAACGATGGCTTCGCCCTGCTGGCCGGTAGCAAGCATCCACACGCTTTCGGACAGCCTACTCACCAAACCTGGCCAGAACTCAAAGACTTTACCGACCCGATTTACAGCGCCGTCCTACAAGGACAAGTGCGGAGCTACAGCGAACAGCGCTTCACTCTACAGCGTGACGGCGTTGATTCCGACTTCTGGCTGGACCTGACCTACAGCCCCATCCGCGATGAAAGCGCCGAGGTCGCCGGGATTCTGGTCACTGCCATCGAAACCAACGAGCGCCGACGCATCGCCCTCGAACTCGAACAGCGCTCGGCCGCCAGCCTCAAGGCCCAGCACGAAACCGAGGAACGACTGCAACTGGCCCTCGCCGCCACAGACGCGGTTGGCACCTGGGATTGGGACATCAGCGACGACCGTTTCATCGCCGACACCCACTTTGCCCAATTACATGGCATCGACCCGCTGTTGGCCAGTCAGTTGCCTATCAGCGCCTACCTCCACGGGGTCCACCCGGAAGACCGCGGCATGGTCACCCGCGCCATCAAGCACTGCATCACCCACGGCACCGAATACGCCGAGGAATATCGCCTGCTGCAAGCCGATGGCCAGTTGCGCTGGGTGTTTGCCCGTGGTCGTTGCTACAAGGACCACCATGGCCGGCCGATCCGTTTCCTTGGCGCGGCCCTGGACCTGACCGAACGCAAACTCACCGAGCAAGCGCTGCGCCAGAGTCAGACCGAGCTGCAGCTGATCATCAACGCCATGCCGATCCTGATCAGCTACGTGGACAGCGAAGAGCGCTTTCGCCTGAATAACGCCGCCTATCTCGACTGGTACGGCCTGACACCCCAGGAACTCTTCGGCCGCACCGTTCGTGAAGTCCTCGGCGAAGAAGCCTATGCCTTGCGCGCCGAGCACATCGCCGAAGCACTGTCCGGCAAGCCCTGCTGTTTCAGCATCAGCACCCCGCACCGTGACGGCAGTATTCGCCATGCCCTGATGAATTACTTGCCGCGCCACGGTTCCGATGGCGCGGTGAATGGTTTCTACATCTTTGTGATCGACGAAACCGAGCGCAAGCAAACCGAAGAAGCCTTGCGCAATCTCAACGAAACCCTTGAGGAACGGGTCGCCGCCCGCACCCGACAATTGGCCGAGGCCAATGAAAAGCTGCTCAGCGAGATGTTCGAACGCGAGCGCGCCGAAGAGGCGTTGCGCCATGCGCAGAAAATGGAAGCGGTCGGCCAGCTCACGGGCGGCATCGCCCACGACTTCAACAACATGCTCACCGGGATCATCGGCAGCCTCGACCTCATGCAGCGTTACATTGCCGACGGGCGCGCTGCCGAGATTGGTCGTTTCACCGAAGCGGCGGTGTCGTCGGCCAACCGCGCCGCCGCCCTGACCCATCGCCTGCTGGCGTTCTCGCGCCGTCAGTCGCTGGATCGCAAGCCGCTGAACGCCAACGAACTGGTCCATTCCCTGGAAGACTTGCTCAGCCGGACCAAGGGCGACCACATCGAGCTAAAATTGCAGCTGGCCGATGAAGTGTGGCCGGTCAGCACGGACGTCAGCCAACTGGAAAACGCCTTGCTCAACCTGGTGATCAACGCCCGGGACGCGATGCCCGATGGCGGCGAGTTGCTGATCGAAACCGCCAATGTGTACCTCGACGGCAGTGACATCACCACCCTGGAACCGGTCAAGGCCGGGGATTACGTGATGATCGCCGTCAGCGACAACGGCACCGGCATGACGCCGTCGGTGCTGGCCAAGGCCTTCGACCCGTTCTTCACCACCAAACCGATCGGCCAGGGCACCGGGCTTGGGCTGTCGATGATTTATGGTTTCGCCCAGCAGTCGGGCGGACACGTGAGCCTGCACAGCGTGCCCGATCAAGGCACCAGCGTTCGCCTGTACCTGCCACGGTTGTTCGTCGCGGTGCCGGAAAATACCTTGTTGCCGGTTACGGGCGACACGCCGGCGGCGATTGCCGGCGAAACCGTGGTGCTGGTGGAAGACGATCCGGCGGTGCGCATGCTGGTGCTCGACCTGCTCAACGAGCTGGGCTATCACGCCCATGAAGCAGAAGACGCGAAGACCGCCCTGCCCCTGCTGGAATCGGACCTGAGGGTCGATCTGCTGGTGACCGATGTCGGGCTGCCAGGGATGAATGGCCGACAACTGGCGGAAATCGCGCGCCAGCACCGTCCCGACCTCAAGGTGCTGTTCATGACCGGTTATGCGGAAAAAGCCGCCGAGCGCCAGGGCTTCCTGGAAGAAGGCATGGACATGGTGGCCAAACCTTTTTCCATCGACCTGCTGGCCAACAAGATTCGCACGATGATCGGCCAATCCGAGTGAGTTAAGGCATAATCCCGCACCCCACGCGGGCACCAACATAGCCACGACCGTTGCAAGGTACTGCCAATGAAAGCTCAAGCCCGCCATATTCTGGTGAAAACCTCGGAAGAAGCCGAGCAGCTCAAACAACGCATCGCCAAGGGCGAAGCTTTTGATGTGCTGGCCAAGAAGTACTCCACCTGCCCGTCCGGCAAGCGCGGAGGTGATTTGGGTGAAGTGCGGCCGGGGCAGATGGTGGGGGTGATTGATGCGGTGATCTTCAAAAAGCCGCTGCGGGTGGTGCATGGGCCGATCAAGAGCAAGTTTGGGTATCACCTGGTGCAGGTGTTTTACCGGGATTGATCGGTTGGCTTTAGGGCCTCATCGCGGGCAAGCCCGCTCCCACAGGGATTTGTGAGTTGCCATGGATTGCAGCCACCCCCAAAAAACTGTGGGAGCGGGCTTGCCCGCGAACCGATGGCGCAGCCAGCGGCCATTCATCCTTTACTTCGGAATGAGTGCCCCCGGCACCTGAATCACCCGACTCGCCAACCGATGCCCCGCCTCAGCCGCCTCAATCGGGCTGCCACCTTTCAGCCGACTGGCCAAATACGCCGCACTGAACGAATCCCCCGCCGCCGTGGTATCCACCACTCGCTCAACCACCTGAGCCGGCACTTCAAACAACTCGCCATCACAGCGAATCAGACACGCCTCGGCACCCCGCTTGAGCACCACTTCAGGCGTGCCAATCTGCTCGTAAGCGGCGAACACCGCCTCGACATCGGAAAAATGAAACAGCGCCTGCTCGTCATCGACCGTCAGCAACGCCAGGTCGACGTAGGGTAAAACGTTGCGATACGCCGCCCGTGCTTCCTCAATCGAGGCCCACAAACGTGGACGGTAGTTGTTGTCGAAAACGATCCGCGCATCCCGCTGCCGGGCCTCGATCAGGGTTTCCAGCAACTTTCCCCGACCTTGCCCGCCAAGCACTGCCAGGGTGATGCCACTGAAGTACAGCACGTCGTAATCCGGCAACGCCGCCAGGATCGGTGCGGCGGCCGGGGTGGTGAAGCAATCGCGCACGGCCGCCTCGTTGCGCCAGTAGAGAAAACGCCGTTCGCCGGCGGCGTCAGTCTGGATGCAATACAAGCCCGGCAGTCGGCCCGGCAAGCGCTGGACCATGTCGAGGCCGATGTTTTCGGCGGCCCAGCTTTGGCACATGGCATCGCTGAAACTGTCATCGCCCAGTGCGGTGACGTAGTCGACCGTGCCGCCCTCGGCCAATTCCCGGGACAGGTAGACCGCCGTGTTCAGGGTGTCGCCGCCGAAGCTTTGTCGCAGGCTGCCGTCGGCGCGCTGTTGCAGCTCGATCATGCATTCGCCGATCAGGGCGATGCGCGGGGTGTTGGGGCCGAGGGTGTTGATGGTGTTCATTGTTGTGCAATCTCTGGTGTTTCTGTGTTGTTTGGTCGGGCCCTATCGCGAGCAGGCTCGCTCCCACAGGGGAATGCATTCCATTGTGGGAGCGAGCCTGCTCGCGAAGGCCGCACCTCGGTCTCAAACCTTAGAAACAGGTTTCCATGGTTTCGATAACGTTCAGGTGCTCATCCACCAGGCAGCCGATCCGCCACTTGTCGAACGTCAGGCACGGGTGCGATGTGCCGAACGAAATGATGTCGCCCACGCGCAATTCAACACCCGGCGCCACGGTCATGAACGCATGTTGGTCCATCACCGCGGTCACCTTGCAGGCACTCACGTCGTCGCCCGTCGCCGGCACCACGCCAGCCTTGTAACGCAACAACGGCACCGGCAAACCGGCGTCGTAAGCCACGTCGCGTTTACCCAGGGCGATCACCGCAAACCCAGGCTCCGGCAACGATTGCACGTGCGCCCAGACTTCCAGCGCCGGGCGCAGGCCTTCGTGCAGGTCGCTGCGGCGGTCGAGCACGCAGCATTGCGCCTCTTTGTAGATGCCATGGTCGTGCGCCACGTAACTGCCGGGACGCAGCACGCTGAGGAAACGCCCAGCGGCGTTCTGCGCTTCAAAGGATTCGGCGATCAAGTCGTACCAGGCCGAACCCGACGCGGTGATGATCGGCTTGTCAATCGCAAATGCGCCGCTGTCCTGCAACTGCACCGCCAGACGCACCAAGGACGCGGCGAATTCGCGGATGCCGCTCACGGCATGATCACCGTGGATCACGCCTTCGTAGCCTTCGATACCGGTCAGCGCCAGCGCCGGCTGTGCCGAAATGGCCTTGGCCAGTGCGACGACTTCCTCTTCGCTACGGCAACCGCAACGACCGCCGACCACGCCGTACTCGATCATCACGTTCAAGCGCACGCCACGCGAGGCGAAGTACGCGCCGAGGTCAGCGACGTTGTCCGGGTGATCGACCATGCAATGGAACTCGAACGCCGGGTCCGCCAGCAGATCGGCGATCAGCGCCATGTTCGGCGTGCCGACCAGCTGGTTGGCCATCAGCACCCGATGCACGCCATGAGCATAAGCCGCGCGGGTCTGGGTGGCGCTGGCCAGGGTGATGCCCCAGGCGCCGGCGTCGAGCTGGCGGCGGAACAGCGCCGGGGTCATGCTGGTTTTGCCGTGGGGCGCCAGTTCCGCACCGCTGTTGCTGGCGAAGGTCTGCATCCAGCGAATGTTGTGTTCCAGCGCTTCGCGATGCAGCACCAGCGCTGGCAGGCTGACGTCGCGCACCAGGTTGGCACCAGTGTGGGCAAAGCCCTTTTCCACGGCGGCAGTATTTTTGGCAGAAGACATGGTCGAACTCCTCACATTCGCGGCCGCAGGCAGCCGCTGTTATTCGTTGATGCGACGGGCCAGGCTGTTGGCGCTGTCGATCAGCACCCGGCGATAGTCGTTGTAGTTTTTCTTCGCATCGGCCCGGGGGGCGACGATGCAGAGGGTCGCAATGGCCACGCCGCCGGGGTCTTTGACCGGGGCGGCGAAGCAATGAGTAAAGGTGTCGGCGACGCTATCGAAAGAGAAGAATCCGTCGAGACCGGCCTGCCGGATTTCCCCGAGAAACTGTTCCAGCGGCAAGCGTTCGCCACCCGGCAGGATGAAGTCGTCGTGGTCGATCAGGTCGATGATTTCCTGGTCGCTCAGGTGCGTCAGCAGCAAGCGTCCGGACGCGGTCCAGGGGATCGGCGCGTTCTCGCCGATGTCCGAGGAAATGCGGAAATGCCGCTCGCCCTCTTTCATCAACGCCACGGTGTACTTGCGCCCGTTGAGCAGGCACATCTGCGCGGTTTCGTGGGTCTGGCTGACGATCTCCTGCAAGGCGTGATCGGCCTCGCGGGTCAGGTCGAAATGGCGCAAATGCGCCTGCCCGAGGAAGTACAGTTGACGGCCGAGGTAGACGTGACCGTCCTTGCCCACGGGTTCGAGAATCCGCCGCTCCAGCAGCGAAGCCACCAGTTCGTAGACCGTGGATTTCGGGCTGCCGATGCCGCTGGCGATTTCGTTCGGGCGCAGGGGTTGGCCGATTTCCTTGAGGAAATCGAGGATATCGAACGCCCGGTCCAGACCGCGAGCCCGGCGCTTGATGGTGTCTTCGGTCATGTCAGTGGTTCCCCTTCAAAATGCCGGGAGTTTACCTAGAGTGCGGCGACGACCGTTAGGCCGCCATCGCTAGCAGGCTAGCCTCCCACATTTGGAATGCGTTTCCCTGTGGGAGCTAGCCTGCTAGCGATGAAACCACCTCGGTCAGGTCTTTTTCTTGTACGCGATGCAGTCGATCTCGACCTTGCAGTCGACCATCATGTTCGCCTGCACACAGGCGCGGGCCGGTGCGTGTTCGCTTTTGAAGTACTCGGAAAACACCTTGTTGAAACTGGTGAAATCCCGCGGATCCTCCAGCCACACACCAGCACGCACCACATCTTCCAGGCCATAACCGGCCTCTTCCAGAATCGCGATCAGGTTCTTCATGGTCTGATGGGTCTGTTCGACAATCCCGCCAGTAATAATCTCGCCGTCCACCGCCGGCACCTGCCCGGAAACGTGCAGCCAGCCATCGGCTTCAACGGCGCGGGCGAAAGGACGAGGCGTGCCGCCTGCAGCGGAGCTGCCGGTGCCGTAACGAGTAATGCTCATGAGTGTTTCTCCTGATTTGAAAGTGAATGGTTAAAAGCGCGTGTTCTTGAGGAATTCCGTCAGACGCGGCGATTGCGGGCGTTCGAACAGTTCCTTGGGTGGCCCCTGCTCCTCGATGCGCCCCTGATTCATGAAAACAATCTTGTCCGAGACCTCGAAGGCGAAACGCATTTCGTGGGTCACCAGCAGCATGGTCATGCCGTCTTCGGCCAGGCCTTTGATCACGTTCAGCACTTCGCCGACCAGTTCCGGATCGAGGGCCGAGGTGACTTCGTCGAACAGCATCAGGCTCGGGTTCATCGCAATGGCCCGGGCAATCGCCACGCGCTGCTGCTGACCGCCGGACAACTGGCCGGGATAGTGATCGCGACGCTCCAGCAAACCGACGCGCTCCAGCCATTTCTCCGCCAGTGCGACGGCCTCGTCCTTGTGCAGTTTCTTGACCTTGAGCAGACCGAGCGTGACGTTCTGCAACGCGGTGAGGTGCGGAAACAGGTTGAACTGCTGGAACGCCATGCCGGTCATGGCGCGATGACGGGCGATTACTTTTTCCGCGTGACGCACGCGTTTGCCGTTGATTTCGTCATAACCGATAGACTCGCCATCGAGCATGATCTGCCCGCCCTGAAACTCTTCGAGCATGTTCACGCAACGCAGCAGCGTGGTCTTGCCCGAGCCACTGGAGCCAATCAGCGTGACCACGTTGCCCCGCTGCATGGTCAGGTCGACGCCCTTGAGCACTTCGAGCTGGCCGTACTTTTTGTGCAACCCGCGAATGTCCAGCAGGGGTTGGCCGTTTTGCGTTTTTGCTGCTTGAGTCTGAGTCATGGCAAGGCCACCCGCTTTTCAATGTGCCGGCCGAGTAATTCGATGGCGTAGTTGATGACGAAAAACAGAAATCCGGCGAACAGGTAAAACTCCAGGGTCATGAAGGTGCGGGCGATGATCTGCTGCGTACTGAGCAGCAGTTCGGCCACGCCGATCACCGAGAGCAAGGTCGAGGCCTTGACGATTTCGGTGGATGAGTTGACCCACGTCGGCAAGATCTGCCGCAACGCCTGAGGCAACAGCACGTAGCTCAAGGACTGAAAGAACGTCAGGCCGATGGCCTTGCTCGCCTCCATCTGGCCGCTGGGCAACGCTTGCAACGCACCGCGCACGATCTCGGCGACGTGGGAGCCGCAAAACAGCGTCAACCCCAACGCACCGGCCTGAAACGCACTGATCTGCCAGCCCAGCGCCGGCGCCATATAGAAGCAGGCCAGGACCAATACAAACACCGGCGTACCGCGAATCAGGTCGACGTAAAAGCGAAACGGCGCGCGCATCCAGAACTTGCCGTAGGTCAGCACCAGACCGGCGACGATGCCGACCATCGTGCCCAGCAGAATGGCCAACGCGGAGACCTGCACGCTGGTCAAAAAGCCCTGCCACAGCACTTCCCGGGCGACCCATAACTCATGCAACCAACTGGGGGATTCGTACATGGGGGGCTCCTATCGGCGAATCGCCAGACGCTGCTCGAGGTAACGCAGCAGCATGGCAATGAGGTAACAGGCCGCAACATAGAGCGCCGTGGTGACCAGCCAGGTTTCAATCACCCGGTAGCTCTCGACATTGATCTTGCGCGCGTAATAGGTCAGCTCCGGCACGGCAATCGCCGCCGCCAGCGAGGTGTCCTTGAACAGCGAAATGAAGTTGTTCGACAGCGCCGGCAGCACATTGCGCAGCATCACCGGCACGGTGACGTAGGCCTTTACCTGCCATTCACCGAGCCCGATGGCCAACCCGGCTTCGCGCTGGCCCTTGGGAATGCTCAACAGTCCGCCACGGAACACTTCGGTCAGGTACGCCCCGGCATACAACGACAGGGTGATGATGAACGACGGGATCTTGTCCAGACGAATCCCCAGGCTCGGTAACGCAAAGTAGATCAACAGAATCAACACCAGAATCGGCGTATTACGGATCACCGTCACATACACCGACGCCAGCACCCGCAACGCGCGGTGCTTCGAGAGCAAAGCAAACGCCATCAGCAGGCCGATCACGCAGCCGATGGCGATCGACACCAAGGCCAGTTCGAGGCCCAGACCGAGCCCCGCCAGCAAGGTGTCGAAATCGCGCCACACGGCGGCAAAATTCAACTGATAGTTCATGGTCAGCAGTACCTTGAGCGGGGCGATTTAAAACCGCCCCACTCTCACGGGATCATTTGAATTCGACGGGGAAACCGATGGCTGGAGTCGGCAGATCGACACCGAACCATTGCTTGAAGGAGGCCGCGTACGTCGGGAACTCAACGCCGGTCATGGCTTCATGCAAGGCGGTGTTGACGAAGTTCAGCCAGTCCTGATCGCCGCGTTTAACGGCGCAGGCGTAAGTCTGCGGGCTCCAGGCGTAGGCCGGGCTGCGGTAGCGGCCCTGGTTCTGCACCATCAGGTATTTCACCGAAGACTGGTCAGTGGCGGCGGCATCGGCACGACCAGAGTTCACCGCCTGATACATCAGGTCGACGCTGTCGTATTGATCGACCTTGGCTTTAGGCAATGCCTGATGCACCAGTTCTTCGGCGTAGACGTTTTGCAGCACCGCCACGGTGACGCTGTCGCCAGCGGCCTTGAGGTCTTCGATTTCCTTGTACTTGCTGTTGGCCGGCAACAACAGGCCGACGCCTTCGCGGTAGTACGGCAGTGTGAACGCGACCTGCTGCGCACGGCTGGCGGTCACGGTAATGAACTGACAACTCATGTCGACCTTGTCGGTCAGCAGGTTGGGAATCCGCGCATCGGACGACTGCACCACGAACTCGACCTTGCTCGGGTCGTTGAACAGCCCTTTGGCCACCATGCGCGCGATATCGATATCAAACCCCTGCAACTTGCCGTCCGCTCCCTGGAAGTGCCACGGCGCATTGGTACTGCCCGTGCCCACAATCAATTTGCCACGGGCCAACACGCTATCGAGCTTACTGTCCGCGGCCTGGGCAACACCCATGGCAGCAGCCGAAGCCGCGAAAACAAAAACACACGCTTTAAACAAGGAAGGTCGGCGATGCATGGCAAGCACTCCAGGGTGATGTGTATTCCGCTATACCGGAAGTTGGTGTGTAACAACGGAATAGACAGCAGAAAGTGTGCCACAGGATGCGGAGGGAATGTAGAGGAGATTGAAAAGTGTTTTGAATCAGAGGGATGCGCAGAACGGCGCAAACGGTGTTACGAAAGGCACAGGTGAAGAAGCGCTACTGTTGGCTACGGAGGGCGGGTATCAGGTTCACAAGTGGTGCGGTGATGGCTGAAATGGAGCAGATCAGTAGCGAGGCATTTAAGGCACTAGTCGACATCTGATCGGCGATATCAGTCAGGTTTGAGTCGTCTAGCAGATTGCTTTCGCGAGCAAGTCGAATCGTCGCACCGCCGCTCCCACATTAGTCCGCGTTGTAACAAACAATGGAGATCAAATGTGGGAGTGAGCCTGCTCGCGAAGGGTCCTTCAGATTCAGCGCAAAATTACCCGCCAACGCGGGCTAGAAACACCCGCTTCACCCGCCGCTCTTCCACCGACATCACGGTCAGTCGCCAGCCTTCCCACTCATGGCTGTCGCCGATCATCGGCAAACGATCCAGCAGGCTCACCACCAACCCGGCCAGGGTTTGATAGTCCTCGGTCGGTTCCGCAGCAAACCCGGTGCGCTGGCGTACCCGTGCCAGGTTCAACGCGCCGCTGACCACAAATCCGCCCTTCTCTTCAACCACATCCGGGCCTTCGATTTCGCTGGCGTCAGGCAGCTCACCGGCAATCGATTCGAGGATGTCGGTCATGGTCAGCACGCCGACGAAGTCGCCGAACTCGTTGACCACAAAGGCAATATGGGTCGACGCCTTGCGCATTTGTTCCAGCGCATTGAGGATCGAGTAGCTGTCCAGCAGGTTGACGGTCTGGCGCGCCAGGTGCGCAAGATCAGGCTGGTTGCCGGCCAGGTATTCCTTGAGCAATTCCTTCTTGTGCACGAAGCCCAGCGGTTCATACACTGCTCCGCCGCGAATCAGCGGCAGGCGCGAGTAGGACGAATGCATCAGCCGCGTACGAATCGCCTCGGCGTCCTCGGCCAGGTCGATGTGATCGACGTCGGCGCGCACAGTCATCAAGCTGCGGATCGGCCGCTCGGCCAGTTGCAACACACCGCTGATCATCACGCGCTCGCGACGATCAAACAGCACTTCGCTCGACGCTTCACCGCTGTCCAGCATGTCGGCAATTTCCTCACCGACTTCTTCCACCGCCAGCTTGCGACCGCCAAGCAAACGCATCACCGCATGGGCCGTGCGCTCACGCATCGGACGCACTCCTTGCATGGATTTTTTGCGCCGAGCCCGGGCGATCTGGTTGAACACTTCGATCAGGATCGAGAAACCGATGGCCGCGTACAGGTAGCCCTTCGGAATGTGGAAGCCCAGGCCTTCAGCGGTCAGCGCGAAGCCGATCATCATCAGGAAACCCAGACAGAGCATGATCACCGTCGGGTGTTCGTTGACGAAACGCGTCAGCGGTTTGCTGGCGACAATCATCAGGCCGATGGAAATGATCACCGCGATCATCATCACCGCCAGTTCATCGACCATGCCCACGGCGGTAATCACCGCATCGAGCGAGAACACCGCATCGAGCACCACGATCTGCGCGACGATCGGCCAGAACATTGCGTAAGCCGCATTGGACGAACGCTGGCCGACATGGCCCTCAAGCCGTTCGTGCAACTCCATGGTTGCCTTGAACAACAGGAACACACCGCCGAACAGCATGATCAGGTCACGACCGGAGAAGCTTTTGTCGAACACCTCGAACAGCGGCTGAGTCAGCGTGACCAGCCAGGAAATACTCGCCAGCAGGCCCAGGCGCATCAGCAACGCCAGGGATAAACCGATGATTCGCGCACGGTCGCGCTGCTCGGGCGGCAATTTGTCCGCAAGGATCGCGATGAACACCAGGTTGTCGATGCCGAGCACCAGCTCCAGCACGATCAACGTCAACAGGCCCAGCCACGCGGTGGGGTCAGCTATCCATTCCATAAAAACGTCTCGATCTCGTCAGTGAATTCAGAATGCCGGGCACGGCAAGGCGCGGCGCAGAGGCCGTGGAGCTGCAATGTCAAAGGCGTTCGCAAGTCGAAAGACGGGATGTTTCGCGCGCATCAAGGCCGCGTGGTGGCGCGAGGAGAAAGGATAACCGGGAGGCTCCAAAAGGGTGTTCATGCAAGTCCTGAAAGGAAAAAGGACTTGGATCGTACAGGTGAACGCGACAATTCCTACAGTCGGAAATCATTACAAAATCTGTAATTGCTTGGATTATCGTTGTTCTGACGGCCTTCTTCGACTTGCTCGCGAAGCTTTTGCTCTTAAAGGTTTCTGACCCTCTCAATGTACCTGACCACCGCCGCTGACTTCTCAAACCGCCGATAGATCAACGACAACCACGAGCTCGCTTCACAGCCCTTGATCGACCGGTACAACACACCGGGCAAACCGACATGCCCGACCACCGACTCCGGCACCACTGCCACGCCCTGCCCCAACGAAACCAGCGCGATCACCGCCACCAGGCCGCCCGGTTGCGCTCCCAGTTTCGGCGCAAAGCCGCCCTCGGCAGCGACTTGCAACGTGCCGCTGATTTGCTCCGGCAGGATGAATGTCTCGTTCTGCAGGTGCTCCGGATTGATCTCGGGCAAACGACACAGCCAGGACTCGCTCGACAGCGCCAGGACAAAGCCTTCCGCGTCCAGGCGAATCGCCTCCAAGCCTTCGGGCAAGGTCATCGGTGAGCGCACGTAACCAATGTCGAATCGTCCCTCGGCCACCATCGCCGGCAATGAGGCCATGGGGCTTTCCCGCACATTCAGGCTGACGTCCGGGCATTCGCGACTGAAGGCCTGCACCTGCTTTTGCAGCAGGCCCGAGTACACCGCCGAGGCCACGTAACCCAGTTCGATATGACCAATATCCCCGCGCCCGGCGCGCTGGGCATTGTGCTGGGCGTATTCGAATTGGCGCACGGTCGCCTCGGCCTCAATCAGCAACGCGGCGCCGGCTTCGGTCAGGCTGACTTCACGTGTCTGGCGCACGAACAAGCGGGTGCCGAGTTCGTTCTCCATGTCCTGGATCTGCCGGGTCAACGTTGGCGGCGCGATACCCAGTTGCTCGGCGGCGCGGGTGAAGTTGCCTTGCCGGGCAACGGCCAGAAAGTAGCGGAAATGCCGTATGTCCATGGGTGTATTAGCTCAAAGGTAATGAAGTCCCGATGCCTGGCTAACGAAGGCCTTGATGGGTCACGATAAACTCACTGGCAATCACAGTAGAGAGCCAGCGCCATGTACGTCAAACCCCAAATTACCGTTGCGATCGATGACCTTGCCCAAAAGGCAATCAGACCATGAGCCGGGTCAACCCGCGGCTGACGCTGCTGACGGCTTCTGGCGTCTGTTCTCTGATCGTCCTTGACACCAATATAGTCGCGGTCACCTTGCCGACGATCGCCCGGGACCTGGGCGCGAACTTCGCGGATATCGAATGGGTGGTCAGCGCCTACATGCTGGCTTTCGCCGCCCTGCTGTTGCCGGCCGGGAGCATCGCCGACCGCTTCGGCCGACAGAAAACCCTGTTCTGGGGCCTGGGCATTTTCATCCTTGCGTCCATCGGTTGCGGCGCGGCGCCCAACGCGTTGTTCCTCGACATCGCCCGTGCCGTTAAAGGCGTCGGCGCCGCATTGCTGCTGACCTCGGCACTGGCCTCCATCGGCCACACCTTTCACGACGAAGTCGAACGGGCCAAGGCCTGGGCGTTCTGGGGCGCGTGCATGGGGGTGGCGATGACCGCCGCACCGACGGTCGGTGGGCTGATCACCGAATACATGGGCTGGCGCTGGATTTTCTACCTCAACTTGCCGGTCGGATTGTTCCTGATGGCGATGGCCTGGCGCGCGGTGCCGGAGTCCCGAGACCCACAATCGGCACGCCTCGATCCATGGGGCAGCCTGGCGTTCAGTGCGAGTTTGCTGTGTTTGATCTGGGGCCTGATCGAGGCCAACCGGATCGGCTGGAGCAACCCGCTGACCTACGCTCGTCTCATCGGCGGCGCCCTATTGCTCGGGCTGTTCGTGGTGATTGAACGGATGCAGCAGCGGCCGATGGTCGATCTGCAATTGTTCAGACACCCGCGTTTCATCGGCGCGCTGTTGGGCATGTTTGCCTACGCCGGTTGCGCCCAGGTGATGATGACCCTGTTGCCGTTCTACCTGCAAAACGGCCTGGGTTTCTCGGCCATCGCCTCGGGCCTGGGGATGTTGCCATTTGCCCTGACCATGCTGATTTGCCCACGGATTGGCGTGCGCCTGGCCAGTCGATTTGCCCCGGCAACGATCATGGCCACCGGTCTGACCCTGGTCGGCAGCGGCAACCTGCTCAGCGCCTGGGCGGTCAGCAGCGGCGGTTACCTGCCCTTCGCCCTGGCGATTGCCGTGACCGGTGCAGGTGCCGGGCTGCTCAATGGCGATACGCAAAAAAACATCATGGCGTGCGTACCACGGGAGCGTACCGGGATGGCGTCGGGCATGAGCACCACCATGCGTTTCAGTGCGATTGTGCTGGCCATCGGTGTGTTCGGCGCGTTGCTGTCCAGCCACACCGAACTGTTGTTGCGCACCAGCCTGTCCGCACACGGCGCGCAATGGCTCGGCCAAACCCAGGGCATCGCCTCGCGGGTGGTGGCCGGTGACATGACGGCAGCGATGAGCCTGTTACCCGAAGCCGCTCGCCCGGTGATCGAGCCACTGGCGCGCCAGGCCTTTGTTGGCGGTTTCAGTCTGCTGCTGTGGGTCGCGGGTTTGCTGGCGTTACTCGGGGCGTTGGTGGTGGGTACGCTGATGCGTAATCCGATACCGACCGCGATGAGCGGGCCAGTGAAGACTGCGAAAGTCACTCATGCTTGAGTGACGCCAGTACCCGCTCGGCAGGCGATGCAGATTAGTCGTGATTATCCGGCACCGAGCTGATGCCTTCGCGAGCAAGCCCGCTCCCACATTTGATCTCCATTTTTTGATCGACCGCGGACTAATGTGGGAGCGGGCTTGCTCGCGAAGAGGCCGGCAGAGACAACACAAGACTCAGCCTGAAATCAGCTCGTCGATATGTCGATAATCGGCTTGTAGCTCCAATGCCAACTGCTTCGCCCGGCCAAGACGAATCGGCCCGCGCTCGATGTCAATCAGCAGCCCCGGACAGTCGAGCGCCGGCAACGATGGCCATTCCTTCAACCGCCCATCCGTCACCAACAACAACCGCTGCCGCTCCGCCGGAAAGCGCTTCTGCCGTGCCGCAAGCCACTGCCCCGCCTCGCCCAGCGCCGCCAGCAACGGCGTGCCGCCACCGGCACCCAGGCCATCGAGCCAATGACGCAAACCCGTTGAAGCCTTCAGCCCTTGTACCTGCCATTTCGGCGCGGCACCGCTGGCCGTGAGCAAAGCCAGGCGTGCGCGCTGGCGATAGGCATCGTCGAACAGTTGCGCAAGCAACCCCTTGGCATCGCTCAATGCCTGATGGCGGCGAGTCGAAGCCGAAGCGTCGACGATCACCAGCCACAGTTCATGGGGCGAACGGGTGCGCAGGTGAAACAGCACGTCAGCGCGCAGACGCGGTCGGCCGTTGAGCAAGGTGCCAGGCCAGTTGATCGAGCCGCTGCGGGCGGCGTGACGTTTGCCCTGCTTGCCGTTGTCCAGCCGTCCGGCGCGGGGTCTGGCATTCGCCCCCGCGTCAGATCGAGGGCGAATGCCTAAGGCTTTTTTGGCCAGCTCGGCACTTCACGACGGGCGCCCACCGGCAGCGCTTGCGCGGGCATTTCACCCCACTGGCCCTGGCCTTCGCTCGGGCTGGAAGGCTGGGCCGAAGGGGCTTGGGATTGTTGCGGCGCCGGTGGCGACTGTTCGCGGCGCCGATGGCGCAAGGCGAACTCCGCAACGGCGTCGATATCTTCCTCGGTGATTGCGCTCGCCCCTCGCCATGCGGCGTGGGCTCGGGCCGCGCGCAGCCAGACCAGGTCGGCGCGCAAGCCATCGACACCGGCGGCAAAGCAGCGCTCGGTAATCTGTGCCAGCGCTTGATCGTCGAGAGGGATGCTCGCCAATGCGCTGCGCGCCTTCTGGCAACGCTCGCGCAACGACTGCTGCTGGCTTTCCCATTCGGCGCAGAAGCCTTGCGGGTCGCTGTCGAAATCCAGGCGCCGACGGATGATCTGGCCACGCTCGGCCGGCTGGGTGTGACCACTGAGGGCGACGTTCAGGCCGAAGCGGTCGAGCAGTTGCGGGCGCAATTCGCCCTCTTCCGGGTTCATGGTGCCGATCAGCACGAACTTAGCGGAATGCCGATGGGAAATGCCGTCGCGCTCGATCAGGTTGGTGCCACTGGCGGCCACGTCGAGTAACAGGTCGACGAGGTGATCGGGCAACAGGTTCACTTCATCGACGTAGAGCACGCCACCGTCGGCCTTGGCCAGCACGCCGGGGGAAAATTGCGCGCGACCTTCGCTCAGGGCTGCGTCGAGGTCGAGGGTGCCGACCAAACGTTCTTCGGTGGCGCCCAAGGGCAAGGTGACGAATTGGCCGCTGGCCAGCAGGTCCGCGAGGCCGCGTGCGAGGGTCGACTTGGCCATGCCGCGCGGACCTTCGATCAGCACACCGCCGATTTTCGGGTCGATGGCGGTCAGGTACAGGGCGAGCTTCAAGTCGTCGGCGCCGACCACGGCGGAGAGGGGGAAATGCGGGGTGTCGGTCATATCAGGTTCTCATTTGTGGTCGGTGGTGTTCATCAGTACGTCTTCGCGGGCAAGCCTCGCTCCTATAGGTAGGCGCGATCTGTAGAAGCGAGGCTTGCCCGCGATCGAGGACGAAGTCCTCGCCACAGGGTCGGTAGCGCTAGCTGTCTTCTTCTATGTCGAGCAACAGATTCTCAAGCGCCTCGCGGTATTCACCTGGCTCCTTCCACATCCCGCGCTGCTGCGCTTCGAGCATCCGCTCGGTCATGTCGCGCAACGCATGGGGGTTGTGTTCACGGACGAAATCACGGGTCGCCGGGTCCAGCAAATACGCATCCGCCAGCAACGCGTACTGGTGATCGTCGATCAATTGCGTGGTCGCATCAAAGGCAAACAGGTTATCGACCGTGGCCGCCAGTTCGAACGCGCCTTTGTAGCCATGCCGCTTCACGCCGTCGATCCACTTCGGATTGGCGGCCCGGGAACGGATCACCCGGTTCAACTCTTCCTTCAACGTGCGGATCTTCGGCAGATCCGGCTGACTGTGATCGCCATGATAACTGGCCGCCGTTTCGCCACTGAGGCTTTCCACGGCGGCGAGCATGCCGCCCTGGAACTGGTAGTAATCGTTGGAATCGAGCAAATCGTGCTCGCGGTTGTCCTGGTTTTGCAGCACCGCTTGCACCTGGCTCAGGCGCTGGGCGAACTGTTCGCGGGCAGCGGTGCCTTCGTCGGAACCGCCATACGCGTAGCCGCCCCAGTTCAGGTAAACCTCGGCCAGGTCCTCGCGGCTCTGCCACAGACGACCATCGATGGCGCCCTGCACACCCGCGCCGTACGCACCGGGTTTGGCGCCGAAGATGCGCCAACCGGCCTGACGTCGGGCCGCGTCCTCATCCAGGCCGCTTGCCAATAAAGCCTCACGCTCGGCGCGGACCTTGGCGGCCAACGGGTTGAGATCGTCCGGCTCATCCAGCGCGGCAACCGCTTGTACCGCGGCATCAAACAAACGAATCAGGTTGGCAAACGCATCGCGAAAGAATCCCGAGACGCGCAAGGTCACGTCCACCCGTGGGCGGTCGAGCAAACTCAGCGGCAGGATTTCGAAATCGTCGACCCGCTGACTGCCCGTCGCCCACACCGGGCGCACGCCCATCAGCGCCATGGCCTGGGCGATGTCGTCGCCACCGGTGCGCATGGTCGCGGTGCCCCAGACCGACAGGCCGAGTTGGCGCAGGTGGTCGCCGTGGTCCTGCAAATGCCGCTCAAGAATCAGGGTTGCCGACTGGAAACCGATGCGCCACGCGGTGGTGGTCGGCAGGTTGCGCACGTCCACCGAATAGAAGTTGCGCCCGGTCGGCAGCACGTCCAGACGACCGCGACTCGGCGCACCGCTCGGGCCGGCGGGGACGAAACGGCCGCTGAGGGCGTCGAGCAGACCGCGCATTTCCGCTGGGCCGCAGGCGTCCAGGCGTGGGGCGACGACTTCGCGCAAATTGTCGAGAATGGCATCCACTTCCGACCAGCCGGGTTCCTGTGGGAGCGGGCTTGCTCGCGAAAGCGGAGTGTCAGTCGATAGTGATTTGGCTGACACGCCATCGCGAGCAAGCTCGCTCCTACAGGGGTCGTTCACCGTTTGGGAAATCAGCTGGGCGGCGAACAATTCCAGGCGTTCGCGGGTGTCGCCTGCGGTGCGCCAGAGTTCATCGTTAAGATTTTGCAATTCAATCGGACGTGGCCCGGTCCAAGGATCTGCCAGCGCACAATCCAGCGGATCGAAGCCCAACGCGAACGCCTTGGCCAACGCCCGCAGCAAACTCGACTGCGCCCCGCGCCCGTCGCCACGAGGAATCCGCAGCAGCGCCAGCAACGTATCAATGCGCAAGCGCCCGGTCGGCGATTCGCCAAAAATGTGCAGGCCATCGCGGATCTGCGACTCTTTCAAGTCGCACAAGTACGTGTCCAGACGCGGCAGCCAGATCGCCGCGTCGACGTCGCTGTCGAGTTTTTCGTCCAGTTGCAATTCACGGTCGATGTGCGTGTCGCGCACCAGTTGCAGGATGTCGCGCTGCAACTCCCGGGCGCGGCGCGGATCGAGCAATTGCGCTTCGTAATATTCGTCGGCCAGCAGCTCAAGGTTACGCAACGGCCCGTAGGTTTCGGCGCGGGTCAGCGGTGGCATCAGGTGATCGATGATCACAGCCTGAGTGCGGCGCTTGGCCTGGGCGCCCTCGCCCGGATCGTTGACGATGAACGGGTAGATATTCGGCAACGGCCCGAGCAACGCGTCCGGCCAGCAGTTTTCCGAAAGCCCGACGCCCTTGCCCGGCAGCCATTCAAGGTTGCCGTGCTTGCCGACGTGGATCACGCCGTGGGCGCCGTAGGTGTTGCGCAACCAGAAATAGAACGCCAGGTAGCCGTGCGGCGGCACCAGGTCCGGGTCGTGATACACCGCGCTCGGGTCGACTTGATAACCCCGCGCCGGCTGAATACCGACGAAGGTCAGGCCGAAGCGCAGCCCGGCGATCATCATGCGCCCGCCACGGCACATCGGGTCGCTTTCAGGTGAACCCCATCGTTCCAGCACAGCTTCGCGGTTGGCGTCAGGCAGCGCGTTGAACATCAGCAGGTAGTCGTCCATCGCAAGGCTTTGCTGGCACGGACGCTGGTCGAGGGTCTCGAGGTCATTGCTGACGCCACCGAGCAACTGCTGGATCAACGCGGTGCCGCTGTCCGGCAATTCGGCGGGCAGCGGATAACCTTCTTGATGCAGCGCACGCAGGATGTTCAGCGCAGCGGCCGGCGTGTCGAGGCCGACGCCATTGCCGATGCGACCATCGCGCGTCGGGTAGTTGGCGAGGATCAGGGCGATGCGTTTTTCTGCGTTCGGCACCCGTGCCAGATCGATCCAGCGCCGCGCCAGTTCGGCGACGAAATCCATGCGTTCCGGTTGCGGCCGATAACACACCACATCGGACTGACTGCGCTCACTGCGCCACGCCAAATCCTTGAAGCTGATCGGGCGGCTGATGATCCGCCCGTCCAGTTCCGGCAGCGCAATGTGCATCGCCAAATCACGCGGGCCGAGGCCTTGCTCGCTGGCGCGCCAACCAGGTTCGTTGTCCTGGGCGCAAATTGCCTGGATCACCGGGATGTTGCGGCGAAACGGTCGCAGGTGCGGCGCTTCAGGGCTGGACTGGGCGAAACCGGTGGTGTTGAGAATCACCGCCGCTTCAGTCTCGTCCAGCAGGTCCTCGACCACCGTCAGGCAGCCGGGCTCCTTCAAACTGGCCACGGCAATCGGCAGCGGATTGAGCCCCGCCGCTTGCAGACGCTGGCAAAAAACATCGATGAAACCGGTGTTCGCCGCCTGCAAATGCGAGCGGTAGAACAGCACCGCCGCCACCGGTTGATCAGCCTGCCAGTCGGCTTGCCAATCGCGTAGGTCGGCGGGGTTTTTTTGTGGATGGTAGATCGCGGTGCGCGGCAGGGTTTGCGGCTCGGTCCAGGCGTAGTCGCGGTCCAGCCAACGGTTGGCCAGGCAGCGGAAAAAGTCCAGGGCATTGCCCATGCCGCCCTGACGCAAAAACTGCCAGAGGCGGTCGCGGTCTTCGGCGGGCACGGTGCTCAGATCACTGAGCTCCGGGTCCGGGCGATCATCACCCGGCACCAGAATCAGTTGCACTCCACGCTCCGAGAGCTGCACCAGTTGCTCGACGCCGTAACGCCAATAGGCGATGCCGCCGTGCAGTGAAATCAGAATCACCTTGGCATGGCGCAGCACTTCGTCGACATACAGGTCGACCGAGGCGTGATTCTGCACCTGCATCGGGTTGGCCAGGCGCACGCTCGGGTAATCGTCGGGCAACTGCTGCGCCGCTTCGGCGAGCAGCGCCAGGCTGGAGTCGCCGCTGCACAGGATCACCAGCTCGGCGGGGGTTTGTCCAAGGTCGGCAATGTTGTCATCCGAGACGAAACCGCCGGGCTGGGTCCTGAGCAGGTGCATGGCTTAAACGCTAAGCGCAGCGCGCAATTGCGCTTCGAGCAGAGCGGCGTCCAGTTCCTGGCCGATCAACACCAGGCGCGTGGTGCGCGCTTCTTCGGCGCCCCACTGGCGGTCGAAATGCTTGTCGAAGCGCGTGCCCACGCCCTGGATCAGCAGACGCATCGGCTTGTTCGGGATCGCGGCGAAACCTTTGACGCGCAGGATGCCGTGTTGCACAACCAACTGCGTCAGTGCGTCCATCAGCAGGCTTTCGTCGGCTTGCGGCAATTCGATGGAGATCGAATCAAAAGCATCGTGGTCATGATCGTCTTCACCTTCGTGGTGGTGATCGTGATGGCTGTGACGGCTGTCGATGTGTTCTTCGGAACCGGCGCCCAAGCCAATCAGTACGTCCAATGGAACGCGGCCGCTGCTGGCTTCGATGACTTTGACCGCTGGCGGCAGTTCTTCGGCGACTTCCAGGCGTACACGGGCGAGGTCTTCCGCGCTGATCAGGTCGGCCTTGTTGAGGATCACCAGGTCGGCGCTGGCCAGTTGGTCGGCGAACAGTTCGTGCAGCGGTGATTCGTGATCGAGGTTCGGGTCGAGTTTGCGCTGGGCGTCGACCTGATCCGGGAATGCGGCGAAGGTGCCGGCGGCCACGGCCGGGCTGTCGACCACGGTGATCACCGCATCGACGGTGCAGGCGCTGCGGATTTCCGGCCACTGGAAGGCTTGAACCAACGGTTTTGGCAGGGCCAGGCCCGAGGTTTCGATCAGGATGTGGTCGAGGTCGCCGCGACGGGCCACCAGTTCGCGCATCACCGGGAAGAATTCTTCCTGGACGGTGCAGCACAGGCAGCCGTTGGCCAGTTCGTAGACGCGGCCGTTGGCTTCTTCTTCGGTGCAGCCGATGGCGCACTGCTTGAGGATTTCGCCGTCGATGCCCAGCTCGCCGAACTCGTTGACGATCACCGCGATACGGCGGCCCTGAGCGTTGTCGAGCATGTGTCGAAGCAAGGTGGTTTTGCCCGAGCCGAGGAAGCCGGTAACGATGGTGACGGGGAGTTTGGCCAGTGTTTTCATCGGATGCCCTTTGGCAAGGTGGCGGGCATACGGGACGACAATCGCTGCGACGTGCGCGCGCGGAAGAGTTCGCCACCGGATCACCCCGCCCGGTTGTAGTGAGAATCTGTGTCGAGGCAGGTCTCCTGGCTGACGGTGTGCCAATCGTTGGACTGGCGTTGGCTGCGCCTTCCCGCGAACCCGTTGGACGGCGTTTGCAGTGGCGTGGCAGCGAACATCACCGTTCACAGTTGCGGGGGCAGCCGCGGCATCGACCGCGTTCCCTTCTTAGCTTCGGCAAAACGCCGAAGAACCTCGAAAGCGCAAGGCTACGCATCGTGTGGGGGCGGGTCAATGTTCTAGCGAAGTTCGCGGTGGTTGAAATGACGCCTTCGCGGGCAAGCCTCGCTCCTACAGGACCGCGGTGCTTTTTGTAGGAGCGAGGCTTGCCCGCGAAGGGAGCGACTCGGTATCAACTGAGAACCCCTGCCAATTGACGCCCAACCCCCGCCCATGCTCTCCTACTCACCTTGTTACGGGTGCCCTTCACAGGGTGAAACGGGAAACCGGTGAATCATGTGCTTTACTCAAGGCCATGTCAGTCCGGTGCTGCCCCCGCAACGGTAAGCGAGCGAAGCGTCAGATCCACTGTGCCAGCAGTTCGGCATGGGAAGGTGATGCTTGCAGGTCAAGGCGCAAGCCTAGCCCCTCGTGAGCCCGGAGACCGGCCCGCAACACACAGTGACCATTACGTTCACTGAATAACAAACCCGCGGTGGGCGGGCGCTGTTTGAACCTCTGCGCGCCCGACTCGCAGAGATCTTCCATGCGCTCTATTCACCCACTGACAGACCAGAGGGAAGCGCCATGTCGATTATCAGCAGCACCGGCAGCAACACCGATAAGACCGCCAGCACCACCACGACCCTGACTCAACGCCTGACCGCTGCCGTTTGCGCATCGATCCTTGGCGCTAGCCTGGTGTATTTCGCCGGTTTCTCGCACATCGAAGCAGTGCACAACGCCGCGCACGACACCCGTCACAGCTCCGCTTTCCCGTGCCATTGAGACCTGCCGACATGATCAAGCGTATTGCGCAAACCGCAGGTTTCACCGGACTGCTGGCCGCCCTGCTGCTGACCCTGCTGCAAAGCTTCTGGGTGGCTCCGTTGATTTTACAGGCAGAAACCTACGAAAAATCCGAACCAGCCGCTGTTGTAGTCCACGAACACGACGCCGGTGCTGTCACCGCTCACACCCACGACGCCGAAGCCTGGGAACCTGAAGACGGCTGGCAGCGCGTGCTGTCGACCACTGGCGGTAATCTGGTGGTCGCTGTCGGTTTCGCCCTGATGCTCGCTGGTCTCTACACCTTGCGTGCACCGACCAAAACCTCGCAGGGCTTGCTCTGGGGCCTGGCCGGTTATGCGACCTTCGTGCTCGCGCCGACCCTCGGCCTGCCGCCTGAGTTGCCCGGCACCGCTGCGGCCGATCTGGCACAACGGCAGTTCTGGTGGATTGGCGCGGCGGCCTCCACCGCCGTCGGCATCGCGCTGATCGTGTTTAGCCGCCACTGGCTGATGAAAGTCCTTGGCGCGGCGATCCTGGCCGTTCCTCATTTGATCGGCGCTCCGCAACCGGAAGTGCATTCGATGCTCGCGCCGCAAGCGCTGGAAACCCAGTTCAAAATCGCTTCGCAGCTGACCAACATGGGATTCTGGCTGGCCCTGGGCCTGATCAGTGCCTGGTTGTTCCGCCGCAAAAGCGCGGGTCAATACCACGCATGACAGATGCCAGCGCAGCGCCGACCCTGGCAGTCGGTCTGGGCTGCCAGCGCGGCTGCCCTGTCAGCACGCTGCGGGCATTGCTCGATCAGGCGTTACAGGCGCATCAAATCGGACTTCATCAGATCAGGGCCCTGGCCAGTATCGACATGAAGCGCGATGAGCCTGGCCTGATCGAACTGGCCGAACAATTGTCGCTGCCGCTGATCTATTTCAGCAGTGAGCAACTGGTCGGTTACCAAACGCAACTCAGCCATCAGTCAGACATCGCGTTCGAACGCACCGGCTGCTACGGCGTGGCGGAAAGTGCCGCCCTCGCCCTCGCCGAACACCTGTCCCAGGCGCCGGTAAAACTGCTGATTTCGCGACAAAAGTATGCCCAGGCCACCCTCGCATTGGCCTGCGCTGTATAAAATCCCCGATAATCCCCGTCTTCGATCATGAGCAATCTTCATCTGAAGCCTTGCCCAAGCCCCTTTTTCTCACAGGAACCGACGATGACCGTCTATTTCATTGGCGCAGGTCCGGGCGACCCGGAACTGATCACCGTCAAAGGCCAACGGCTGATTCGCAGCTGCCCGGTCATCCTCTACGCCGGCTCCCTGGTGCCCACCGCCGTGTTGGAAGGTCATCAGGCTGAACAAGTGGTCAACAGCGCCGAATTGCACCTGGAACAGATTATCGACCTGATCAAGACTGCCCATGCCAACGGCCAGGATGTGGCTCGCGTGCATTCCGGCGATCCGAGCCTGTACGGCGCCATTGGCGAGCAGATTCGTTACCTGCGCGAATTCGACATCCCGTTTGAAATCATTCCCGGCGTGACAGCGACGGCGGCCTGCGCGGCGTTGCTCGGTGCGGAACTGACGCTGCCGGACGTGTCACAGAGCGTGATTCTGACCCGCTACGCCGACAAAACCGCGATGCCGGCGGGCGAAGAACTGGGCAGCCTGGCGCAGCACGGGGCGACCATGGCGATTCATCTGGGGGTCAATCATCTGGAGAAGATCCTGGCTGAATTGCTGCCGCATTACGGCGCGGATTGTCCGATTGCGGTGATTCACCGGGCGAGCTGGCCGGATCAGGATTGGGTAGTGGGAACGCTTGAGGATATTGCCGAGAAGGTGGCGGCGAAGGGATTTCGGCGTACGGCGTTGATTCTGGTGGGTCGGGTGTTGGGCAGCGATCACTTTAGTGAGTCGTCGCTGTACCGTGCCGGGCATGCGCATTTGTATCGCCCATAAAAAAACGGCGCTCACGGGGCGCCGTTTTTTATGTTTGCAGCGAACACCTTACTCAGTAGTAGGCGTTTTCTTTCTGCGTGTGGTCGGTCACGTCGCGAACGCCCTTGAGCTCGGGAATGCGCTCGAGCAAGGTGCGCTCGATGCCTTCACGCAAGGTCACGTCTGCCTGGCCGCAGCCCTGGCAACCGCCGCCGAACTTGAGCACGGCGATGCCGTCCTCGACCACATCGATCAGGCTGACCTGACCGCCGTGGCTCGCGAGCCCCGGGTTGATCTCGGTTTGCAGGTAGTAGTTGATGCGCTCGTTCACCGGGCTGTCGGCGTTGACCATCGGCACTTTGGCGTTTGGCGCCTTGATGGTCAGCTGGCCGCCCATGCGGTCGGTGGCGTAGTCGACTACCGCATCGTCCAGGAACGCTTCGCTGAACGAGTCGATGTAAGCAGTGAAGCTTTTCAGCCCCAGCGCCGTGTCTTCAGGTTTTTCTTCGCCCGGCTTGCAATAAGCAATGCAGGTTTCGGCGTACTGGGTGCCAGGCTGGGTGATAAAGACGCGGATGCCGATGCCTGGGGTGTTCTGCTTGGAGAGCAGATCAGCCAGATAATCGTGGGCGGCGTCGGTAATGGTAATAGCGGTCATGGAAACTCCTCGCAGGCTTGGGCGCAGTTTACGCCAATCATCGCGCCGGACAAAGTCCTAGTATTTTTGTCGGGAAAGAGCCGGGACCGTCTCGACCGCCGGTTCACCGTCAATCCAGTCTTTAAGCCACCGATAGCTGCATTTTTCCACCCATTCGTAGCTTGCCCACGAACCCAGGCCAATCGTCGCCGCGCAAACAGCGAACATCACGTAGGGGTTTATGCCGTAGCGCTGAGCGACAAAACCACCCGCAGACAGCACCAGCACGTGCATCAGGTACACCGAGTAGGAACAATCACCGAGCAACTTGAACAGCCGATTGTTCGCGAAAAAGCGTTCCAGCGACATGCACGCCATGACCAGCACCGCACTCGGCACGCCCCAGGTCAGGAATCGTGGTTGCGGCGCCAGGTGATAAATAGCCGTCAACGCCCCGGCAATGCCCAGCAATGGCAGGTACAAACCCGGCTTGATCCAGCCACGGCGGTAGATCATGCCGATGGCGATCCCCAGCAGGAACTCATAAACGATACCCGAGCGATAGAACTCGCTGACCCAGCCATAACCGGTCCACGCCTGGCACACCGCGAACAGCAGCGCCGCAACGACCAGCAACCGGACCTGCAAGCGAAACAGCAGCGCCCAGGCGAACAGCAGGTAAAACAGCATTTCGTAGTTAAGGGTCCAGCCAACGTTAAGCGTCGGATAAATCCCGTAGCCGCCGGGGTTCTCGGTAGGAATGAACAGCAGCGACAGCAGGAAATGCGACCAGTCGACCGTCTGATCCGGCAGCAAGGGTTTGGCGAACACCACCAGCAACGCCATCAGCACCGTATACAGCCAGTACGCCGGGACGATGCGAAAGAGGCGATACAGCAGAAAGCGCCCCGGCGGCAGCGACTTGCCCTCGGTGGAGAGGAAAATCACCAGGCCACTGATGACAAAAAACACGTCGACGCCCACCGCGCCCTTGTCGATGAACATCTGCCCCACCGGCCCATGGGCCTTGAAGTCGAAGAAAATCTGCATGAAATGGTGGCAAACCACTGCCCAGGCGGCGATGGCGCGCAGTGCCTGCACTGAAATCAACATTGACGGCCCTCCGGATACCAAATCTACGCACCACCAAAATCCCTTGTGGGAGCGGGCTTGCCCGCGATGGGACCATCACATTCAACCTGATGGCGAATGATCCACCGCTATCGCGGGCAAGCCCGCTCCCACAGGGGTTCTACGGTGCCTTCAGATTGGGACATCAGGCGTCTGTCAAAGGTCGATCAAAGATTCTCGTAGCGGTTCATGTCCAGGACGCCCTCTTCCACCGGGTCGGTCTCGTGGACATACCGGCTCATATCATGGAAGTAGAACCAGAATTGCGGATGGCTACGGCGAATCCCCCAGCGTTCGACGATTTTCTCGAAGCGATGGGCGTCCTTGGCGTTTTCCATCGCGTCGACGAACTCGGGCACCTGCCCGGCCGGAATGTTGAACATGAAGTTCGGATAGCTGCTGAGCATGCCGGGGAAAATAGTCAGCGTGTCGAGCCCCGGTTGATAGCGCAGCGACTCACCGAGCAGGAACGCCACGTTGCTGTGCGCGCGGTTGCGCAGCAGGCTATAGACCTCACGCTTGCCGCTGGTGGTTTGAATGCGCAGCATCGTTGCTTCCGGCAACTGATCGATAACTTTCAACCCCGCCGCCGGCCGCGACGTCAGGCGACTCAAGGCCTGCTCGGCACTCTGCAATTGCAGATCGATATTCGGTCGCGAGCAATAAGCGCCGTCACAGCGATTGATTGGATCGGGCTTGGCATCGAGGTCGCCGTAGCGGGCCAGCAACTGCAGGGCGAAATCACGCTTGGGGTCTTTTTCGTTCAGGACGAGCGCCGTCTCCTTGTCGTTATCAATGGCCTCGTAATCCAGCCACATCTTGATCTTGCCGCTGTTCTGGTACCAATCGTCGAGGTATGCGTCCCGCGAATCCGCCGGCATCAGGCGCAGGAAGTTCTGCTCGGCGCCGTTGCGGATCAGGTCGAAATACAGCCGCGTCTGCGCCTGATGGGAGACGTTGCCGAACACGTCGAAGTTGACCGCCAGCTGATAGTAGGTGCGCTCCAGCAGCGGGAAGTCGAACAGCCACATCGTTTGCGGCACGTCACCGATCAGGCCCTTGTTCACTGAAGCGCTGTCAAAGTGGCGGAAGATGGTCAGCAAAGCGTTATCGTTGCCGGCCCACAAGGTCGACCAGCTCGGTGCCGGCGCATCGGCGTAACTGTCGCGGCGCAGCGCCTCGTATTCGTTACGCTTGTCGAGATAGTCGTGCCACAGGCTCAGGACGCTGCCGACGTCGTCGTTCTGCCCCGGCATCGCCAGCAACGGCGTGGCCTGGCCCCGGTAATTCGGGTCAATGATGTAGAGGTCGTGTTCCGGCGCCTGGAACAGCGCCCAGAAGTTATCGCGGATCACGTCAGTGGCAATCTCACCGCGACAGACAGGGCCGCGAATGAAGGTGCGCACGAAGTATTCGGCATTATCGAGCATGAACTGATAGCGCGCCTGTGCCAGAATCGCCTCGAAGGTAGTGAACGGATTGGCCCGGCGCTCCGGCCCGTAACCCGGCAAGGCGTTGACTTGCCAGTTGCCGTTATAAAAGAGGGTTTTGATCCGCGCCATCTTCGCCGCGCTCAGCGGATAGGTAATGTGGGTCTTCTGCACAATCACCCCTTGCACCGGCCACAAGCGGTAATACACCTGAGTGCCGGGGTCATCGTTCGGACGGCGGGTGTTGATCAAATCGATCGGCTGGCCGGTCGGCGTGCGCGAACGCACCCACTGGAAGAAGTGCCCCGGCTCGCCGTCCTTGAAGTAAATGTGAGCGAGAAACCAATGCTCGAACAACCAGCGCCCGACCAGGCTTTGTCGCGCGCCCGGCGCGTTGAGCAGGTTTTCCCATTGCACCACCTGCAACGCTTCCTTCGCCGAAGGCACCAAGCCTTGCTCATCGATGGGCGCGCCGGAGGCCAGCCAGCGTTGCAGCGTCTGGTATTGCTGATCGGTGAGGCCGGTGACCGCCAGCGGCATGCCCTCCTTCGGATGCGTGCTGGCGTAGCCGGCAAACTCGGCCGGCATGGCGCAGGTGTTTTCCCGGTTCAGGCCCAGGACAATGTCTTCAGGCAGCTTCGCGTTGGGCTGCAACGGCGTGGTGTGTCCCAACTCCAGCATCCGCGCCATCAGAGCAGCCTGACTGCCCTGGGCGTCGAGTACCGAATAGAAGCCCTTTTGCTGCCACGTGCGTTTGCCAAAGGCGTCGTAAAACAGCCGGGTCGGTGCAGCGGCCCGGCTGCGCTCGCCGTCGTACACCACAATCTTGGTCGCGCCCCGCGCCGCCCCTTCACCACTGCCCAGATTGAGCTGACAAGCGGCGTCGTAGCAGGCATGGCAGGCCACGCACTTTTCGGTGAAGATCGGTTGGATGTCGCGGCTGTAGGAAATGCCAGCGGAAATGGCCGGTTCTTGCGCGGCCGCGCCCCAGCTTAAAAACAGCAACACCATGCTGATGACGCGAAAAGACATGTCCCTGGTCCCAATCATGAAAAAACGCCGCGATTCTAACGCTCGGACACCCGTACCAACATGAGCGATATTCATGCAAAAACCGGACATGCTCTAGGAGCGCGCAGGTTTGCTATTATCCCGCCCCTTCGTCATGGCCTTACCGAGTAGTCCAAATGTCCGATCGCAGCGTTCGCCTTCAAGCTCTCAAGCACGCCCTCAAAGAGCGCATCCTGATTCTCGATGGCGGCATGGGCACGATGATCCAGAGCTACAAGCTCGAAGAGCAGGATTACCGTGGCAAACGCTTCGCTGACTGGCCGAGCGATGTCAAAGGCAACAATGACCTGTTGATACTGACGCGCCCGGACGTGATTGGCGGCATCGAGAAAGCCTACCTGGACGCCGGCGCCGACATTCTGGAAACCAACACCTTCAACGCCACCCGGATTTCCATGGCCGATTACGGCATGGAAGAACTGGCCTACGAACTGAACGTAGAAGGCGCTCGCCTGGCGCGCAAGATCGCCGACGCGAAAACCCTCGAGAACCCGGACAAGCCGCGCTTCGTCGCCGGCGTGCTCGGCCCGACCAGCCGCACCTGCTCGCTGTCGCCGGACGTGAACAACCCCGGCTACCGCAACGTGACCTTCGATGAACTGGTGGAGAACTACACCGAGGCCACCAAAGGCCTGATCGAAGGCGGCGCCGACCTGATCCTGATCGAAACCATTTTCGACACCCTCAACGCCAAAGCCGCAATCTTCGCCGTGCAAGGGGTTTACGAAGAACTCGGCGTCGAACTGCCGATCATGATCTCCGGCACCATCACCGACGCCTCCGGCCGTACCTTGTCGGGCCAGACCACCGAAGCGTTCTGGAACTCCGTGGCCCACGCCAAGCCGATCTCGGTCGGCCTGAACTGCGCCCTCGGCGCCAGCGAGCTGCGCCCGTACCTGGAAGAGCTGTCGAACAAGGCCGGCACCCACGTTTCCGCGCACCCGAACGCCGGTCTGCCGAACGAATTCGGTGAGTACGACGAACTGCCGGCGGAAACCGCCAAGGTCATCGAAGAATTCGCCCAGAGCGGCTTCCTCAACATTGTCGGCGGCTGCTGCGGCACCACGCCGGGCCACATCGAAGCCATCGCCAAAGCGGTGGCCGGTTATGCGCCGCGCCAGATTCCGGAAATTCCGAAAGCCTGCCGCCTCTCGGGCCTGGAACCGTTCACCATCGACCGCAACTCGTTGTTTATCAACGTCGGCGAGCGTACCAACATCACCGGTTCCGCCAAATTCGCCCGGCTGATCCGTGAAGACAACTACACCGAAGCCCTGGAAGTCGCCCTGCAGCAGGTCGAAGCCGGCGCCCAGGTGATCGACATCAACATGGACGAAGGGATGCTCGATTCGAAGAAGGCCATGGTGACCTTCCTCAATCTGATTGCCGGTGAACCGGACATCTCCCGCGTACCGATCATGATCGACTCCTCGAAGTGGGAAGTGATCGAAGCCGGCCTCAAGTGCATCCAGGGCAAGGGCATCGTCAACTCGATCAGCATGAAAGAAGGCGTCGAGCAGTTCATTCATCACGCCAAACTGTGCAAGCGCTACGGCGCTGCCGTGGTGGTGATGGCGTTCGATGAGGCCGGTCAGGCCGACACCGAAGCGCGCAAGAAAGAAATCTGCAAACGCTCCTACGACATTCTGGTCAACGATGTCGGCTTCCCACCGGAAGACATCATCTTCGACCCGAACATCTTCGCCATCGCCACCGGCATCGAAGAACACAACAACTACGCTGTGGACTTCATCAACGCCTGTGCCTACATCCGTGACGAACTGCCGTATGCCCTGACGTCGGGCGGCGTGTCCAACGTGTCGTTCTCGTTCCGAGGCAACAACCCGGTGCGTGAAGCGATCCATTCGGTGTTCCTGCTGTATGCGATCCGCAACGGCCTGACCATGGGCATCGTCAACGCCGGTCAGCTGGAGATCTACGACCAGATCCCGGCCGAACTGCGCGACGCCGTCGAAGATGTAGTGCTCAACCGCACCCCGAACGGCACCGACGCCCTCCTCGCCATTGCCGACAAATACAAGGGCGATGGCAGCGTCAAGGAAGCCGAGACGGAAGAGTGGCGCAACTGGGACGTCAACAAGCGTCTGGAGCATGCGCTGGTCAAAGGCATCACCACGCACATCGTGGAAGATACCGAAGAATCGCGTCAGTCGTTTGCTCGCCCGATCGAAGTGATCGAAGGCCCGCTGATGTCGGGCATGAACATCGTCGGCGACCTGTTCGGTGCCGGCAAAATGTTCCTGCCGCAGGTGGTGAAATCCGCCCGCGTGATGAAGCAGGCCGTGGCCCACTTGATCCCGTTCATCGAACTGGAAAAAGGCGACAAACCGGAAGCCAAGGGCAAGATCCTCATGGCCACGGTCAAGGGCGACGTGCACGATATCGGCAAGAACATCGTGGGCGTGGTACTTGGCTGTAACGGCTACGACATCGTCGACCTCGGCGTGATGGTGCCGGCGGAGAAGATCCTGCAAGTGGCCAAGGAGCAGAAATGCGACATCATCGGCCTCTCCGGCCTGATCACGCCTTCGCTGGATGAAATGGTCCACGTCGCTCGCGAGATGCAGCGTCAGGATTTCCACTTGCCGCTGATGATCGGTGGCGCGACCACCTCCAAGGCGCACACGGCGGTGAAGATCGAGCCGAAGTACAGCAACGACGCGGTGATCTACGTCACCGACGCCTCCCGCGCCGTGGGCGTGGCGACGCAATTGCTGTCCAAGGAACTGAAACCGGCGTTCGTCGAAAAGACCCGCCTGGAATACATCGACGTCCGCGAGCGCACGGCCAATCGCAGCGCGCGCACCGAGCGCCTGAGCTACCCGGCGGCGATTGCCAAGAAGCCGCAGTTCGACTGGAGCACCTACGAGCCGGTCAAACCGACGTTCACCGGCGCCAAGGTACTGGACAATATCGACCTGAAGGTTCTGGCCGAGTACATCGACTGGACGCCGTTCTTTATCTCCTGGGATCTGGCCGGCAAGTACCCGCGCATCCTCACCGACGAAGTGGTCGGTGAAGCCGCCACCGCGCTGTTTGCCGATGCCCAGGAAATGCTCGCCAAGCTGATCGACGAGAAACTCATCAGCGCCCGTGCGGTGTTCGGTTTCTGGCCGGCCAATCAGGTGCGTGACGACGACATCGAAGTCTATGGCGATGACGGCAAGCCATTGGCCAAGCTGCATCACTTGCGCCAGCAGATCATCAAAACCGACGGCAAGCCGAACTTCTCCCTGGCCGACTTCGTTGCACCGAAGGACAGCGAAGTGACCGACTACGTGGGTGGTTTCATCACCACCGCCGGCATCGGCGCCGAAGAAGTGGCGAAGGCTTATCAGGATGCTGGCGACGATTACAACTCGATCATGGTCAAGGCCCTGGCCGACCGCCTGGCCGAGGCCTGCGCCGAGTGGCTGCACCAGCAAGTGCGTAAAGAGCACTGGGGTTACGCCAAGGATGAAACCCTGGACAACGAGGCACTCATCAAAGAGCAATACACCGGCATCCGCCCTGCCCCGGGCTACCCGGCGTGCCCGGATCACACCGAGAAATCGACGTTGTTTGCCTTGCTCGATCCAGAAGCCAGCGAAATGAAAGCGGGCCGCAGCGGCGTGTTCCTCACCGAGCATTACGCGATGTTCCCGGCGGCAGCGGTCAGCGGCTGGTACTTCGCGCATCCGCAGGCGCAATACTTCGCCGTGGGCAAGATCGACAAGGACCAGGTGCAGAGCTACACCTCGCGTAAAGGTCAGGAATTGAGCGTGACCGAACGCTGGTTGGCACCGAACCTCGGGTACGACAACTAAGTCACCACTGGATTTCCTGTAGTAGCAAGGCTTGCCCGCGATGGCGCACTTGAAATCGCCTTCGCGGGCAAGCCCGCTCCCACAGGGACGTGGGTGGGTACAAAATGGGTGAACGACCGCAACTACTGTGGGAGCGGGCTTGCCCGCGATGGCGGCATTACAGTCAATATCGCTGGCGACAGATGCATTGCCATCGCGAGCAAGCTCGCTCCTACAGAAAGCGGTCAGGTGCTTGGGGTGTTCGGGGCGTCGACCTCTTTGCGTGACAGTTCGATCATCTTGCTGTTGCGCGCCGCTGCCAGGTCAAAAAGCTTGATCATCAACGTTGCGTCGTCCACATCCACCGCCTCCTCGGACGTCTCTGCCTCATCGAGTGTGCGGAATTCTTCAGGGTATTTTTCCTTGAGGTAGTCGACCCAGTAATCACGCTGGATCAAGTCTTCAAAGAAGCGGTCGGACTGTTCCGCGTTGCTCACTTCGATCCGGGCTTCTGCCAATTGTCGGGGCGTTACGCCCGAGGCATAGGTCATGTGTTTCGGTTGCCCAGGCAATTCCAGACCGTCGCTCCAGCCCTCCGTCAGCCCGATTCGATAACCCAGGCGCACTTCCGCTTCATCACGACCGTTGCGCGCAGCGGCTTTCGTCGCCAGATCGTCGACCTTGTCCAGGCGGAAAAGCTGCCGAGACAGTTTCAACAGTGCCTCACCCCTTACGGCCAGTCGCCCCGCGGGTATTTCGAGCAAGGCGTTGTGGGTGAAGACTTTACTTTCCAGCCCGCTGAAGGTGAGGATTCGACCGTCAACGCAGGTGCCATGCGTGTTGGCGCTGGCGAACAGAATTTCCCTGAGTTCGCTATTGCTGGCGGCGGCATCCATCACCGTCCACACCCGACGCGTCAGGTCGGCATTTGCCACCCGGAACTCCTGCGTATCCTGCAATCGCGAAAGCAAATGAAAGAACGCCGCGTTGTCCGGCTCGGCCGCCAGTTGCCTCCAGGTCTGCGTTTTGCCCGCCAGTTCCTCGGGAGCCGCGTTGGCTAACCAAGGTGCACTTTGCTGGAAATCAGGCGGCACCTCAGGCAGGGTTTCATCGGATTCAACGCTTTCACTTTCGCCGTCACCCTCGCCGCTGGCATCGGCAAGCATTTCGTCCAGATCAGTGCGCGACAGTCCCATCACGGTTTCGCGTGAACCTGCCTCGCGGTAATCCCTGAGCTGCTCAAGACTCTCAAGCTCCAGACTGTAGTTTTCGCTCAGGTCTGTACCGGCAACCAGCACCTCGTGGCTGCCATCCAGAATCTCGGAAGGCATTGCGGTGAGGTAGTTACCGCTCAGGTTCAGTGTGCCGAGATGATGGGCGTCCAGCACGCCTTGCGGCCAATCGGTCAAATTGTTGTTGCGCAGATCGAGCGTCTCCAGTCGCACAAACACCTCGACATCAAATTCGTCCAGCCCGTTGTAGCCCAGATCCAGCCATTTCAGGTGCTCCAGTCGGTTCAACGAGGCGTACAGGTGCTCGGTATCATTCAATCGGTTGGCGGAGAGTTCAAGCCGTTCGAGGTTGACCATGGACTGGATGTGCTCCGGTAGCGCTCGCAGCTCATTGCCGTTGAGCTTCAACGATTTCACGTGGGTGAAGGCCTTGAGAAAACCGTCGGAACCTTGCGCGGTGAGCCTTACCCCGGTCAGGTCCAGCGTGTCCACGTGAGCGAACACGGCCGGCAGCTCGGGGAGATCGCCCAATTGCAGACCGTTGAGATTCAACACCTCACCCATCGCACCTGCCGCGCCCGTCACACTTTCGCGCCAGCAATCGAGGATTCGTATCGCACCCAGTCGACGACTCTCCGACGACACTGCCCAACCTGCGCCATGGGTTTCCCGGGTAAACAGCCAACCATTCAATCGGCGCGTCAGGTCTTCAAAAGTCTGGTCCCATTCCCTTAGCCGCTCGATGATTTGAACCTCCGTTGCACCCCGGTTGCGCATCTGCTCGATGGCCTGAAGTGCTTCATCATCGGCAAGTGCCGGATTCAGTCGTTGCAGGCGCGTGGCAAAATGCGCATTGCCCTCGCCCACAGGCACTGGCGGCAACGGCAGCAATTGCCGGGCGATGGAAAGGCCACTTTCTGTCGGCGGGAAGGTGGCCGGCACCTCCTCCAGATCGAACCTTTCCAGCGTGCCCGCCGGCAGGACTTTGGCAATTTCGATGCGCTGCCGAGCCATTTTCAGCGCCTGCAGGGCTTTCGCGGTCAACGGTGTATAAGTCAGCTGGCTCTTGAGCAGCACGTCATCCACAAGGTCGGCCGGTAGCGAGGATATCTGGCTGCCACGCACATCCAGCCAGGCCAGATGCGGCAGATCTTGCGTTCCCGTCGGCCATTCATGCAGATTCGTGCCCCGCACATTCAAGACCTTCAGGCGAGTCATCCGGCTGATGTCCAGCGTGCTCAGCGGGTTGTCGCTCAAGTCCAGGGATTCAACCGCGCGCAGGCCATCGAGTGCTTGCTGCACCTCGGGATCGACGACTAGCCGGTTGCCAGAGAGATCGAGACGGGTCAACTTCGCAAGATCGCCCGGCGCAATCGGGACTTCGGTCAAACCATTAGCGCTCAGGTCGAGGGTGTGCAGCTCGCTAAACCCTCGAACAAAACCTCGGAACTGTTCGGCCGGCGCTTGCACCCCCCTCAAGTACAGGGTTTGTACATGATCGAAGGCACCGGCAGGCAGTTGGGGGAACTCAGTGAATTGCACTTTCGGCAGATCAAGCGCAGAGGCATCGACCGTCGCGCCGTAGCGCTTGAATACACCGTTACGCCAACACGTCCTGATAAAAGCCGCCGCCCAGGACCGTCCCATCACTTCCTTCAAATCCATTTTCTGTTGCATCGCACGACCGGCCCAGTCGTTCAGTTGCCAGTCCAGTACGCGGAACTGCTCGCTCAAGGCATCGACAGCATCGAACCGCGCCTGCGCCCCCTGCCATTGCTCGAGAAAATGGTTTAACAGGCCCAAGGAAGGCTCATCCATGCCATCAGCCAGACGTTTCAGCTCACTTTTGCAGTAGTCCCTGACCATCTCTTCCCGGTCGATAAGGTGTTGCGGGTGATTCTTGACGTACTCATAGGCCGGTTTGAATTTTTCACGGCTGAATTTCGACCAGTCCAGCGACAATCCGGACCACAATTTTTCATGCCCCTCGAACAGGCCGTCCGGCACCGTACTGATCCCGGTGCTTTTCAGATCCAGGCGTTGAAGGTGCGGCAGTTCAAGCACTCCGGTGGGCCATTGATCCAGCGAGGGTGCAAGGACCTTGAGTGCGCGCAAGTTGCGCATGCCGCTGACATCCAGTGCCAGCGGTGCATAACCCGAGGAATACACACTGAGTTCTTCAAGCGTGGTCAGCGCACTCAGCCTCGTCGGCATATCCACGGCGTAGGGCACGGCCGAAGACAGGCTCAGGCCGGTGAGGTCCGGCATTGCGCTCAACGCCGCCGGCACGTTACTGAACTCATCGCTGGTTGAATTGATCCGCAGGCTTTTCAGCTTGGGAAAGGCGCCCAGCAGCGCATCGATGCTGGCGTCCGTGACACACCGCCCCCAGAGCAGCAAATCATTCACGTGTGAAAAATCCGCCGACAGAGGCGGAATCGGGTCGTCACACACCACTTCAAGTGACCGAAGAGGCGCCTGCTCCTCGGCCAGCGGTGCGTTGCGCCAGGCTTGCTTGATGTTTCGCGCCGAGGCCGCCTTGCCCCCCAACATGGACTGCAAGGTAGTCTCCGAAACCGAGTCGCCCACCCATTGATCGAGCGTGGACTCAAGCTGCTGCCATTCACGCAGGCGCCTCTGCAAATGGCTGAAAATCTGTGCGTCGGTCTTTCCCTCTCGCAATTGCTTGAGGATGAAACCGTTGGCCTGCTGATCGGTGAGCAGCGGATAGACATCCCGTACGCGACTCACCAACGATGGATTGACCCCTTGGCCGCGTCCGCTGGCGTAGTAGCCCACGGTGCGCTCTGTCACCCGTACGGGCGGCTTGAACGACCTGTTCCTGCCCGAGCGATCCTCCAGTCGTTGCGCCAATTCGGCTCGATGCTTGATGGCCGAGTCGACAATGACCCGCTGTAAATCAGCGCTTTGGCTGACGTGGGGAACACCCAGTGCCTGGCGCGCCTCATCAGGCAAGGCCTGCATAATCGAGGCGAAAAAGTTGTCGCCCATCGAGGGCACGCTATTGAGTGCCTCGCCATGTTCATCAAACGCCTGGTAAGCCGGCCCCTTTTTGACTACATACTTGCGACTCGCAGCGGCCTCGCGGCCGATGCCATCGATCAGCGGCCCGTTGGTGTGGCCGTCGCGAATTTCCAGGCGCACCTCGCCAGACCAGCCCGGCAGTTTTTCCAGTGCGTGCAAGGCAAGCCATTGGCTGTCAGCCGAAACCATGCGTCCAAGGTGCAGACCGGCAAAGGCCTGACCCACACGCCCCTGCTGCGCGTACCAGCGGGCTTCTTCCAGCAGGTTCAACGGGACTCGACGCGTTGCTTTCAGGCGCGTGAGCTCCTCAGCACTGGCATCCAGCAGAATCCGTTGCGCAGCGGATTCGCCCAGGCCCGGACATGCTCGCTGCAGCAGGGTGATGAATGGGTCACTGGCTTCAGCCTTGCCGACATCAAGCGCAAACAGCCGCAAGGCGTCAGCCAACTCCGGTGGCGGCGGCAGATGATCCAGGTGCATTTTACGCAAGGCATTGTCATCGACACCCACGGCGTCGGCGACCTTGAGCAGTTGCTCGTCGCTCAACGCCTCGGTCACAGGCCCCATGCGCCGCAGCAGCGTCAAGCGGTCCCACTGGAGCGGGCGCTCAAGCGTATGGCGCCAGGCGCCATGCCCGTTGTGTTCGAGAATCGGCTGATAGGCATTAGCGTCAGTCGGATGCTTGATGCGCCATTTTTTCAGCGGTTCATCGTAGGTGACTTCATAAACCTTGCCGCTCTGCCGGAGGTACGTCTTGCGGTTTACCTGGTGCAGTCCCCAGGCGTCGGGGACGGCGTTGTGACCCAGCGCAAGATCACTTTCATACGCCGCCAGGTCCGGTTTCCACAAACGGGTTTTCCCATCAGGTCGGGTAACTTGATCGAGCTTCTCGATCACGGGTTCGGGTTTCAGCGTTGCCAGTTTGCCCAGCACTTTGCCCCCGCCGGCCATCACGCCGATCAGCGCCAGGTTCTGCGCGACGTCGACCAGATGCGCCTTGGCGGCTTGGCGATCGCCCTCACTCCACTCGATCGCCCCCTCGAAGGATTCGTACAGCAACTGCCCGGCCATCACCGTGATCATGAGCTCGCCCAGCACCGGGACGAACATCGACACCATGTTCAACCCCAGCATGCCGATTTCCAGCAGGTGATTGAGCTTTTCCGCGCGCACTTTCGCATCGACGTCAGCGGTGGGAACCGCATGGCTGCGCGTGTCGGCGATGACCTTGGTGCGGTGCTGTTCGTAGAGATAGTTCCAGAGATCGCTGTTGGCGGACCAGATGCCATCAGCCCCTTTGCGAGTGACACCGAACGGATTGAGATAAGGGTCTGCGACCGGCTCGCGCTTGGCCTGTGGCTCGGGCGGCACCTCTTTGATGCGGGCGATGGTCGAAATCGGCGGCACCAGCTGGGCGACTTTTACCCAAATGGATCGCCATGGATCAGAGGGCGAGTCCGCTGAAGGTCGGGTGAACTGGCTGAAGTAATACGGACGGTCGGCGTAGGCCACGAACTGGCTGAAAAAACGCTGATGAGCTGTCGGGCGACCCTGATCGGACGGCGATGCATCACGGGCGGTGAACTGGCGTTTGAACTCATCTCGCCACTGCGAAGGGGTGTAGCGCTTGAGCGGGTGCTCCGGGTCGTGGGGTATGTAAACGATGAAATCATCGGTATAGCGGTATTGTTCGCAGATGCTGAACACGACGCAGCCGGTCATTCTTCGTTTCATCAAACTCAAGTCGCGAAACCACACCGGCCTGTTACCCAGAACGGGGTGGATTTCACCGCCGACCACCGACAGGATCATGGTGTAGTCTTCGGGCTCGATATCCTTTTTCAGCAGGGCCAATTCGGCAGCGGCGCTCAGCGCTGTTTTCTGACTGGTGATGAATTGCTGGCGAAGCGTCGCCTCCCTCTGCGCATCCGCAGGCTGGAAGAACCCCTTCACGTAGGTTTGATAGTGGGCGCCGATATTCAGCGTGCGACAGAGTGACAAGAACTGCCTGACCGTCATGGCGACAGTGGCGACTTCGAACGTGCCGGGGGTGGAGGTTTCTACAACGAACCCGGATTGATGATGGAAGGCGCCCTCCTCACACTCGGACGCTTCGAAGTTATGCAGCGCAGCCTGCAACAACGAGAGTTTCAGCACCTCGAACGAGGTGATTTCGATTTCAAAGACGCCCACTTCCAGCGGTCGCCTCAGGCACAACAGGGTTTTATTGACGTCCAGGTCGATCCCGAACTGCTCCTTCAAGGCTTTGCCGAGCAACGGGGCGGCGAATGTGTCGATGTCCTGGAGCGCTGACATCGTCTTGTCCAGCGCTGTCTGGGCGGTAAAACTGGCGTTGAACCTGTTGCTCAACGCCTGCCGTTGCTCGATGGACGCGTCTTGATACCAGCCCGGCAGGTGCGCACGGGAATCTTTTATCGCCGCGCGTCTGGCCGGCGTGGCGTCAATCAGCCAGTCGGGGCTGATCTGTTCAAGGAAGTCGCTATGGAGGCTGGTTTTTTCTCGGGGAATGCGTGGCATGGTGTCGCTCCTGACAAGTGGAACGACAGGACACCATTTGAAGAACGCGCCTCTGCGGTAGATAGTTATGGCGCCATTGCCGGTTTGTTACCAACGGCTTCGGCGGCACGAATGGCCGGATTGGCTATGCTCTTGGGACATTCTTTCAGGCGAGGCATTTATGGACGACCCAGTCGACAACAAACCGCCGACGTTCTGGCAGATGCTGCACAGCGTGATGGCGGCGGCCTTCGGGGTGCAAAGCGGGAAAAACCGCGCGCGGGACTTCACGCACGGCAAGCCGAGTCATTTCGTGATTCTGGGGATTCTGTTCACGGCAGTGTTCGCCCTGGCACTGTTTGGCATCGTGAAACTGGTGCTGCTCGTGGCGGGCGTTTGAATCCGGCTCAGTGCATCAACGTTTGCAGGCTGAACGGGTAGCGGTACGTCGTGGGCTTGCCCTTGGCCGAGAGCTTGTGAAAATCCACGCCGAAATTCTGCGCCGCGCCCATCGCCAGCAATTGCCTGGCTTGCGCCCGATTAATCAATTGCAATAACGGGATCTGCCGGTCGCGACCACCATACTGGCTGACATCCACGCCCTGATCGTAATCGTGCAACTGCACCAGCGCCCAGCCGCCGAGACTGAAGTGCCCGCCCAGCAACACGCTCAATCGATTGTCCAGCAACGCCTGCAACGCCGCCGGCGAGTTATTGATGGCGCCGAACAACGCGTCCTTCCCGGGTTTGCCACCGGTTTCGGCATACGCCTGCATGGCGCCGAAGGCCATTTCGTCATTCGCCGACCAGACCAGCGCTGTCTGCGGGTAGCGCTTGAACAGCAATTTTGCCTGCTCATAGGCCCGCTGATGGGTCCAGCCGCCATACACCAACTGGCGCAACCGCACTTCAGGATGTTCGGCCAGGGCGCGCATCATGCCCTTCTCGCGCAACTGCGCGGCGGGGGTGATCTTCAAACCGGAAAAGGCCAGCAAGTCGATGAACTGACCGCGACCTACCGCGCCGTGCAGGCGAATCAGCTCCTTGAGCATCAGGTAGCCGCCCTCCTCATCGTTGGGCACCAGGCTACCCAGCCAATCGGGGTATTTGTCCGGCTGCGAACCTAGCAGGCTCATCTGGCTCGCGGTCAGGGCGTTGTTGACCATGAACAGTTTCACCCCGCTGCCTCGGGACAGGCGCAGAATTTCGGGGGCGATGTACTGCTCGTTGACGAACACCAGATAGTCCGGACGAACCGGCCCTTGCAGGGCTTCGCGCGCCTGCCTGAGGGTGATTTCGGCCACCCGGTCGGAATACTGGATGCGCAAATCCATGCCCAGGTCGGTGGCGGCGGCCTGCATGAATTGCGAGTAGCTGACCCAAAAAGCTTCCTTGGTGGTTCCCGGATTCAGGAACAACACCGACGCCGCTTGAGCGCACGATCCAACGACCGTACTCAGCGTCAGCAGTACACCACACAGAAACTTCAACATTGATCGTCCGAGCCCCGAAAATTCGCCGCGCATTATAGCCAGCGAACTCCCGTCAAACGGCGTTTATTCCGGTTTTTGTCCGACAATCGTCAGGACAGGACCCGGACGGGGTCGATTACTGATGACTGACCCAGAATACGGCTGTGCCCACGACCAGGATGATCAGGAACAGAATCGCCCAGGCATCGACGGTGCTATCGGGTTTTGAAGCTTTGGTAGGGTTGCTCATTGCATCGCCTCTTGTCGGTTTTATCGGTGATTGCATAAAGACTCGACCACAGTAAAGACGACGATTGCCCGCACCACAAATGTGGGTTTTGTCCCATTGCATCTCATTAGTCGTTTTGGTTCTTTGCATATACTCAAACATCACTTTTGCGCATAACTGCAAACTGGTATCTTGCCCCGGCTCCGTTGGGAGTGCGCGGCCGTGCGCGCAGAATTGCCGAGGCAGTATCGAGACTTCAGCAAGCCAAAAACGCAGCTGGATCCGACCGGCCCAAGCCTGAGAACAGGACTTATATGTACGTATACGACGAGTACGATCAGCGGATCATCGAGGACCGCGTCAAGCAGTTCCGTGATCAGACCCGACGCTATCTGGCAGGCGAGCTGAGCGAAGAAGAATTCCGCCCCCTGCGCTTGCAAAACGGGCTTTATATCCAGCGTTTCGCGCCGATGTTGCGTGTGGCGGTGCCTTACGGCCAACTGACTTCGCGCCAGACGCGAATGATGGCCAAGATTGCCCGCGACTACGACAAGGGCTATGCCCACATCAGTACCCGGCAGAACGTGCAGTTCAACTGGCCGGCCCTGGAAGACATTCCGGACATCCTGGCTGAACTGGCCACCGTGCAGATGCACGCGATCCAGACCAGCGGCAACTGCCTGCGCAACGTCACCACCGACCAGTTCGCCGGTGTCGCTTTCGACGAGTTGATCGACCCGCGTCCGTGGTGCGAGATCGTCCGTCAGTGGACGACATTCCACCCGGAATTCGCCTACCTGCCGCGTAAATTCAAGATTGCCATCAACGGTTCGACCTCCGACCGTGCCGCTATCGAAGTCCATGACATCGGCCTTGAGCCGGTACACAACGCCGCTGGCGAACTGGGTTTCCGTGTGCTGGTCGGTGGCGGCCTCGGTCGTACGCCGGTGGTGGGGGCATTCATCAATGAATTCCTGCCCTGGAAAGACCTGTTGAGCTACCTCGACGCCATCCTGCGGGTTTACAACCGCTACGGCCGTCGTGACAACAAGTACAAGGCGCGGATCAAGATCCTCGTCAAAGCCTTGACCCCTGAAGTCTTCGCACAAAAAGTCGACGCGGAAATGGAGCACCTTCGCGGTGGCCAGACCACGCTGACCGACGCCGAAGTGCATCGCGTCGCCAAACACTTCGTCGACCCGGACTACAAGGTCCTGGACAACCAGGCTGCCGAACTGGCCGAGCTCGACAAGCAGCATCCGGGCTTCGCCCGCTGGCGCACCCGCAATACCCTGGCGCACAAGAAGCCGGGTTATGTCGCGGTGACGCTGTCCCTGAAGCCGACCGGTGTTGCACCGGGCGACATCACCGACAAGCAGCTCGATGCCGTTGCCGACCTGGCCGATCGTTACAGCTTCGGTCAGCTGCGCACCTCCCACGAGCAGAACATCATTCTGGCCGATGTTGAACAGAGCCAGTTGTTTGCGATGTGGAGCGAGTTGCGCGAGCAAGGTTTCGCCACGCCGAACATTGGTCTGCTGACCGACATCATCTGCTGCCCGGGCGGCGACTTCTGCTCCCTGGCCAACGCCAAGTCGATCCCGATCGCCGAATCGATCCAGCGTCGTTTCGACGATCTGGACTACCTGTTCGACATCGGTGAACTGGACCTGAACATCTCCGGTTGCATGAACGCCTGTGGTCACCACCACGTCGGCCACATCGGCATTCTCGGCGTGGACAAGAAAGGCGAAGAGTTCTACCAGGTTTCCCTCGGTGGCAGCGGCAGCCGCGACGCCAGCCTGGGTAAAATCCTCGGCCCGTCCTTTGCCCAGGACGCCATGCCTGACGTGATCGAAAAGCTGATCGACGTGTACCTTGAACAACGTACCGAAGACGAGCGTTTCATCGACACCTACCAGCGTATTGGTATCGACCTCTTCAAGGAGCGCGTCTATGCAGCGAATAATTAAGAACAACGAAGTCGTCGACGAAACCTGGCACCTGTTGCCCAAGGACTTCAACATCGACGAGATCAGCAACTGCGACGATCTGATCGTCCCGCTGCAGCTGTGGCGCGAGCACAGTCGTATGCTCAAGGCCCGCGATGGCGGTTTGGGCGTATGGCTGGATGCCGATGAAGAAGCCGAAGAAATCGGTGAAGACGTGGAGAGTTTCCAGGTCATCGCCTTGAACTTCCCGGCCTTCACCGATGGCCGCAACTACTCCAACGCCCGTCTGCTGCGAGACCGTTATGGTTTCAAAGGCGAATTGCGGGCGATTGGCGATGTCCTGCGCGACCAGTTGTTCTACCTGCACCGCTGCGGTTTTGACGCGTTTGCAATCCGCGCCGATAAAGACCCGTACGAAGCCCTGGAAGGTCTCAAGGACTTCTCGGTGACCTATCAGGCCGCCACCGACGAACCGCTGCCGCTGTTCCGTCGCCGTTGATCGTGAGGCCTTGAACCTCTCTGCGGGGGTTCAAGGCCATCCACCTCTACCGCGTTTGCGATTGTTCTTCAGGAATCGGGCGCCTGATTTCGTACCAATGCCTGGGACGTAAGCTGTTTGATCAGCTCGCGACGTTCGTTTTTGAAGTTTTGAAAGACGCCATTCATACGCTCAGTAGCGACCGCCTGCGAGAGTTCCTGCCCCTCCAACTGCGCAAACGACCGTGCTGCCCGATCAGAGACCGCCTCAAACCGTTCACGATGGGACGCCTCAAGGTATTCGACCCAAAACCCTTGCGTGATGATCCATTCCGGCCATGCGCTGGTGCGTTCCTTTGTCAGCACATCCTGATACATCCGGTCCAGGGTCGTCGGGTGAATCTCGACATTCCATCGGGTCGTGATGCCCCTTGGCTGGGACGGCAAGTCCAATCGCTCGGCCAGCCTCACGCGATAAGCCAGACTGACCTCAAGGGCGTGCTCGTAGATTGTCGGTTCAGCGACGCTGCGTGTGTTGATATCTGCCAACGCCAATCCTTCGACCTCTTGCAAGCGGAACAAGCCCCTTAGCAGGTTGATGAGTTGCTGCTCCAGAGCCGCCGCACCGGTCGTGGCCGCTGCCATTGCGCGGAAGCACAACACCTGCACTTCAAATTCACTGAAAAGCGCCGCGTATCCGTCGGCGCTGACCCGCCCCACGCGGGCCATGCTAAACAATGACCGTCGCAGACGATCATCTTCGGCGACCGCCTCCAGGACGTTCCAGACCCGCTGGCTGAAGTGTGCGTAAATTCGCTTGAAATCGGCCGTCTCACTCAGGCGTGAAAGCACATTGAAAAAATCACCCGAACCGGGCGTTACCTGCAACGAGTCCCACAGCGTCCGTCTGGGCAAAGATTCGGCAATGGAATTGCCCGCCAGCCATAAAGCACTTTGATCTGCCTGGGGCCCGGTTGCCCCGAGTTGCCGACGGTAATCCGAGGCGGTCACCCCAAGATTGACACCCCTTTTTTGCTGATACGTGACTATCTGTTTGAACGTGTCAGGCGATAACGGGTTGCCATACACATTGATTCCCTGGTTTATCGCCAAAGCCCCCTCGAAGACCTCTTTGGGCAACTGTTCTATCTGGTTGTCGCGCATATCGAGCAGGCGCAGGCTGGAAAGACCTGAGGCGCCCGGGGGCCACTGATCGATACCGGTGCCACGCAGGCTCAGCTGCTCCAGGTGCTGCAATTTGCTGACATCAGGCACTCGCGAAAGGGATGGATTGCGGGCCAGGTTTAGCGTCTGCAGGCCCGTCATATTCGCAAGCTGAGTGACTGACTCGGCCGTCAGTTGAATCCGGTTGTCGCTCAGGTCCAGATGCGCCAGCGTCGGCATGCGTTCCACGGCCAAGGGCAAACGCGTCAGGTGATTGCCGCGCAGGGACAGGCTGCGCAGATTGCTGAAGTTATGCAGAAAGGTATTCAAACCGGCGCCCGCCCCCACGCCTTCCAGCACCAGGCTACCGACATGGCTGAAATTGCCGATAATCACCGGTAACTCACCCAAAGGTTCTGCGACCAATATCAGCGTGCTCAATGGCCCTTCAATCGGCTGAGCAATGCCGGATTCGTTACGCCAACTGCGAGTGATTGCTTGCGCGGCGCGGAGCTTGCTCAGCCTGGAGACCTGCAACCGTGGGCCGTCGGGCGTCTGATGCCAGGTTTGCCGGTTTACCCAGCGGCTCAACGTTTCCCTGATTGCAACAAACTCCAGCCTCTGCGCTTCCAGCTTCCTCAGAACCAGAATCTCGTTCGTACCGAGGGCAGTCAACAATGTGTGGATTTGCGCGGGGGAATGCATCGGATAAAGCTCTTGCGCCCGGCGCACCTTAACGTCGGTGCTGGCGACGGCAGCGCTACCGGACTGTGCGACAGACCTGTCAGCCAACCCCATGGGCGAGGTGTAGCCTGGGCGGCGAGGCTGGGCGCCTATGACCTGCGCGATGGCTGAGCGCCGCTGCAAGGCGAGCCGCGTAATTTTCTCCCGCAACGCCGTCCCCGCGTCATCAGCCTGAACGCCCAGTGCCTCCTTAAGTTGCGCCGGGAGCCCATGCCATAGCGCCTGGAAATAATGGTCACGGGTGCGTCCGGTGAATGTGGTCAGGGGCCCGTCGCGCCCTTCAAAGACGCTGTATCGGTCAGCAAGCGCGTTGATCAGCAGTTTCTCCGATGCTTGCTCCGCTCCAATACTGGCCACCACCCCTTCGCTGATGGTCCACTCCAGGATCTGGACGCGCAGGTCAGCGGACCAGCCTGGCAAGTGCGCAAGGGTATCGAGCACCAGACAATGGGTGTAGTAGCCCCCAGCACCATTGAGATACAAGCCCTCGTATGCCCGACTGACACGCACAACCTGTTCATAACGCCGCGCTTCTTCCGCCAGCCGCAACGGCACTTTGGCAGCATCCAGTTCGGCCCACTCCTCGATAGTGGCGTTGTTCACCAGTTCCTCGGCCACACTGGCCGGCAAATCGGCAAAGGCGCCGAGTAAGGCAGACACCCGGACATTGCTCGGCGCTTGCGTGCGTTGATAGACCCGACTGAACAGTGCCAGTCTTTTGCTTTCGGCCGGCTCCGCGATGATCTGCATCAGTTGCGTCACCTGAGCATCCGAACCCTCGGCCGCCTCCCCCAGAAGACTCTCACGCTGAGCACTATCGAGGGCTGACAACAACACGCTGTGCCACTGCCCTTTATCCAATGTGTCCTGTTTAAGCCGGACGGTCTTCGCTGCCGTGGGCGAGCCATACAATCCCGTTTGCTCCCCCGCGGTATTAACGACACTGATGGCGCTATCGCTTGGCCAGGTCCTCAGGGCTGTCAGCAAATGCAATTGCAGGTCGGAGTCTGCCGACGCAGCTGACGACGCTGCCTGCACCTGTTCGATAAAGTCAGTGACCGTGGCATCGGCACGAAACCGCCGAACCGTATCGATCAATAATGCCGGTGGGCTGCTACGGTCAGTGTGAGCCTGACGCAGAACACCGTCTTCGATCCCGCTGACGGCAAGGATCTTCCTCGCAGTGACGTCCGGCAGGTCAACGCGTGAATAGCCAAAGCGGCGAAACAGTGTCAGCTGATCCCATGTTTGCGTCAGTTCCGAGTCATGACGCCAGGCCCCCTCGCCGTTCGTTTCGAGTAATGGGATATACCCGTCTGCGCCGCCATTGGGTTGCAGCACTTCCCACAAATCCGTCGAGGGCTGGGGGCGCACCGCATACAGGTGTGTATCGATGGAAAGATAAGCCTGACCTTCTATCCAGCGCAGTCCCCGATCATCCGGGGCCAGCGCCCTGGGCACGGACCGACGCTGGTGATAGGCCGTCAGGTCGGGCTTCCACAAGCGGGTCCGGGCCTGCGTCAAGTTGACCGTTCTCAGGCATTCGATAAAACCCGAAGTCCTGACGGCTTTAAAGGTCACTCCAGCGGCCGCCGTACCCGCCGTAAACGCCGCCATCAGAATCAGGTTCTCGATCACATCGAACAGATAATCCGTGGCCTGTTCTTTCTCGCCCCTGGACCAGCTCGCGATGCCTTCATACACCTGCGCCAGCAGTTGCACAGCGGTCAGTGCCAACAAAATCTCGCCCACTACGGGCAGAAACGACGCGGCGACCAACAGCAGATCGAGCCCGATTGTCTTGTAGGTTTCCAGTCTGGCGAGCCGGGTCTTCTCGTCTTCATCGTCTGTAGGAACCACCATAAGCCGCGCATCCGCTATGGATTGCGCGACGCGCTGGCGATACATCTGTGTAAAAAGGTCGCCTTCGAAGTCAACACCGGTAAATGACACGTAATCAGCCAGCTGTGGAAGTGGTGAATTGCTGCGTGGAAACAAACGGCTATCGAGCTCAGTCAAAAAATTCAAGCGATCGCCGATACTGATGTAGCGCATGAAAAATTTGCGAAATTCGGCGCCTTTCAATCGCCGGCTCAATTCCATCTCGAAATCGCGGAACGAGGCATACTCCTTCAATGGGTGCAGCGGATCATCCGGCAGATAGACGACACAACGGTAATCACCATCATCATGTTCACTGACCGGACCAATGAACATCGCCCCATTAATCATCACCTCAAGCAGTTTCAATCCCTGATAACCCAGTGTGTTGTTGCCGAGTCTGAGGGGTTGCGTATTATTTTTCACTGACTTCAACATCTGATGAACTTCGGGACTGATGTGTTTTTTCATCAGCGCGACATGCCTGTCCACTTCGAAACAATCCTGCGAATGGGTAATGCATTTATTGCGCAGTTCACTGACCGGCGCACCAGGCTCAAATACTGTCTGAAGATGAGTCTGATATTGCTTACCTAAATCCAGTGTCCGGCACAGTGCGGCAAACTCATCGGGTTTTATCGATAGTATCTTGGCTGCTCGCCCGGTAATCTTTTCCGGAATATAGATCAATGAGGTGTCGTGATAGTTTGCCGGCAGCGTCTCGCTGAGTTCAAAGTTTTCGCAGGCTGCCGTCAACAGATCCCGATCGATCGGCAGGACCAGTTTCTTGCGTAGCCCCAACAGGCTCGAGGTCGACCGCACGTGTTGAAAAACCACACCTGACACTTCCAGCGGCATACCCAGTTTGTCGGACATGGCCTTGGCCAATAACGGCGCGCAAAAACTTTCGGGAGATTCGAGCTTTTCCAGAAGTGTGTCGGCTTCACTTTTTGAGCGATGACTGGCCATCAAACTGACATAAAGTTCACGTCGTAACTCATCCGACGCCGCCAACAACCAAGAAGGTGTATTACGTTTGACAACATCAAAAAAAACGCCTTGTTGCTCAGGCGTTAAAACAGGAACCACAGGCGGGACAGATAAAGAAGACATATTGAGTATCTCGACAACTGATTTAGAGCCTTCAGCTTACCGAGCATCATTTTTAATAAAAGCGCGAATAGCCGATCAGAAAACCGGGATTCGAATCAACAATACAAACCTGAAAACTACATATATACCACCATAAAAAACGGGCCCTTCATGGCGAGACAATGAAAGGGCCCGTGTTGTTTTGTTTTACCAGAAACGTTGCTGGGTCAACCGGCTCCACCAGCTCAGCAATACTCGATCGACCGAACCGCTGGCCGCCATGCCGATGCGTTCCTGCAGGCTTTTGCGTTCGGCATAGTGCAGATGATAGAGCTCGGACTGCTTGGCGCGTTCGGCCAAGTATTCGTCGCTGGTCTTGAGTTCGTCCACCAGTTGCTTGTCCAGCGCCGCGATGCCGAGCCAGATTTCACCGGTGGCCACTTCGTCGATGGCCAGTTGCGGGCGATAACGGGACACAAAGTTCTTGAACAGTTGATGGGTGATGTCCAGGTCTTCCTGGAACTTCTCCCGGCCCTTCTCGGTGTTTTCGCCAAACACCGTCAGGGTGCGTTTGTATTCGCCGGCGGTCAGGACTTCGAAGTCGATGTCGTGCTTTTTCAGCAGGCGATTGACGTTGGGCAACTGCGCCACCACGCCGATCGAACCGAGAATCGCGAACGGTGCGCTGATGATCTTCTCGCCGATGCACGCCATCATGTAGCCGCCGCTGGCCGCGACCTTGTCGATGCACACAGTCAATGGCACGCCCGCCTCACGGATACGCGCCAGTTGCGAGGACGCCAGGCCGTAGCTGTGAACCATGCCGCCGCCGCTTTCCAGGCGCAGCACCACTTCATCCTTGGGCGTGGCGAGGGTCAGCAGCGCGGTGATTTCATGGCGCAGACTTTCAGTGGCCGAGGCCTTGATGTCGCCGTCGAAATCGAGCACGAACACCCGCGGTTTTGCCTCGGGTTTTTTCTTCTGTTTTTTCTCGGTTTTAACCTGGGACTTGCGCAGGGCCTTGAGCTGGTCCTTGTCGAGCAGGGTTTGCTCAAGGCGCTCACGCAGCCCTTTGTAGAAATCATTGAGTTTGCTGACTTGCAACTGGCCGGCCGTCTTGCGTCGGCCTTTGCTGCGCAAGGCCGCAAAACTGGCCAGGACCACCAGAATGGCGATCACCAGTGTTACGGTCTTGGCCAGAAAAACGGCATATTCGGCAAAAAACTCCACAGGGACTCCTTCAATACGATGCGCTGCATTAACGCGCGCGGGATTAGCACCAGCATACCCATGCGTCGGCCCGGCGGCCAGCCGTGAAACCTCTGGCAACAGGCCTGTAACGGGCATTTCAAACAAGCGTATGTTTTTTCATTGACAGCTCACCGCCATCCTCATAACCTCGCCGAACCTTCAACGTACCGGGATGACGCGGACGTGGGCAGTATCTATTTGATTCGACATGGCCAGGCCTCCTTTGGTGCAGACGACTATGACGTCCTGTCGCCGACCGGTATTCGCCAGGCAGAAGTACTCGGCCAACACCTGGCCGGGCTCGGCATCAGCTTCGATCGCTGCCTCTCGGGCGACCTGCGCCGGCAGCAGCATACGGCCAACAGCGCGCTGGAACAGTTCGCGACCGTGGGCCTGCCGGTTCCGGCACTGGAAATCGATTCCGCCTTCAACGAGTTCGACGCCGACGCGGTGATCCGCGCGCTGCTGCCGGCCATGTTGGCGGACGAGCCCGAGGCGCTGGACATCCTGCGCAACGCCGCGCAAAACCGCGCTGAGTTCCAGCGCATCTTCGCCCTGATCATCGAACGCTGGCTCGCCGGCACCTTTGACACACCGGGCCTGGAAAGCTGGCTGGGGTTTGTCGAGCGCGTGCAGGCCGGTCTGCAGCGAATCCTCGAACAGGCCGACAATACCCAGAAAATCGCCGTGTTCACTTCCGGTGGCACCATCACTGCCCTGCTCCACCTCATAACGCAAATGCCGGCCCGACAGGCATTTGAACTGAACTGGCAAATCGTCAACACCTCGCTCAACCAACTGAAGTTCCGTGGTCGCGAGGTGGCGCTGGCTTCCTTCAACAGTCATGTGCATCTGCAACTGTTGAAGGCCCCGGAACTCATCACGTTTCGCTGAGTCCGGACTATTGTGACCCTGGCTGTAATCACCCAGCTCTAATTACCCAAGAAAGGATCGAACCATGACCTCCGTAGCTGATGCCGTACAAGCAATGAAAGCCAAGTTCAACCCAGCCGCTGCTGCCGGTCTGGACCTGGTCTTCGGTTTCCGCATCGACGACACCAAGAACTTCTCGCTGATCGTCAAGGACAGCACCTGCGAGCTGCAAGAAGGCGAAAACCCGGACGCCCAGGTGACCCTGGTGATGGACGGCGAAACCCTGCAAGGCATCGTTGACGGTTCGACCGACGGCATGCAAGCGTTCATGGGCGGCAAACTGCGCGCCGAAGGCGACATGATGCTGGCGATGAAACTGTCCGAGCTGTTCCCAAGCTAAGACGGCGGCTCCCTGCTTGGGGAGCCTCTCTGGCTGCACACGAATCCCGCCCCTTGTGGCGGGATTTGTCGTTTTTCACCCCTGTAAAACGGCCTCCCACGGATTTGCCGTCTATATTCTTTCTGGCCGCCTGCGTCAGACACCGGCCGTTTGTCCTCGCTTTTTCATGAAGAGCCTTTGCGCGGAGCACTGCCATGAGCCCACCTGACGACCACGACGGTTTCAATCGCCGACGTGTACTGCAAGGCCTTACGGCAGGTGCCGTCGGCGCCTGGATCAGCCCGCTACTAGCAGGGAGTAAAACCATGCCCGATGCCCCGGCCGACCTCATTCTGTACAACGGACGCCTGCACACCGTCGATCGCAAGAAGCCCCAGGCCAGTGCTGTCGCGATCAAGGACGGACGCTTCGTGGTGGTCGGCAGCGATGCCCAGGCCATGGCCCTGCAAGGGCCGGGCACGAAAATCGTCGACCTGCACGGACGCACGGTGATTCCTGGGCTCAATGACTCGCACCTGCACCTGATCCGTGGTGGCCTGAACTACAACCTCGAACTGCGCTGGGAAGGCGTGCCGTCACTGGTCGATGCCTTGCGGATGCTCAAGGATCAAGCGGATCGCACCCCCACACCGCAATGGGTGCGGGTGGTCGGCGGCTGGAACGAGTTCCAGTTCGCCGAGAAACGCCTGCCCACGCTTGATGAACTGAACAAGGCTGCGCCGGACACTCCGGTGTTCGTCCTGCACCTCTACGACCGCGCCCTGCTCAACCGCGCCGCGCTGAAAGTGGTCGGTTATACCCGCGACACACCGAACCCGCCGGGCGGTGAAATCCAGCGCGATGCCAATGGCGACCCGACCGGCATGCTGATCGCCCGACCCAACGCGATGATCCTCTACTCGACCCTGGCCAAAGGGCCGAAACTGCCACTGGAATATCAGGTCAACTCGACGCGCCAGTTCATGCGCGAACTCAATCGCCTGGGAGTCACCAGCGCCATCGATGCCGGCGGCGGATACCAGAATTACCCGGACGACTATCAGGTCATCCAGCAACTGGCCAAAGACCAACAGCTCACGGTGCGCATCGCCTACAACCTGTTCACCCAGAAACCCAAGGAAGAGCTGACCGACTTCAAAAACTGGACCAGCACCTCCCGCTACGGTCAGGGCGACGACTTCCTGCGACACAACGGTGCCGGGGAAATGCTGGTGTTCTCGGCAGCAGACTTTGAAGACTTCCTCGAACCACGCCCCGACCTGCCGCAAACCATGGAGCAGGAACTGGAGCCCGTGGTGCGGCACCTGGTGGAACAACGCTGGCCGTTCCGCTTGCACGCGACGTACAACGAATCCATCAGCCGCATGCTTGACGTGTTCGAGAAGGTCAATCGCGACATTCCGTTCGACGGCTTGCCGTGGTTTTTCGACCATGCCGAAACCATCACTCCGCAGAACATCGAACGGGTCAAAGCCCTCGGTGGCGGCATTGCGATTCAGGATCGCATGGCGTTCCAGGGTGAATACTTCGTCGACCGTTACGGCGCCAAGGCCGCCGAGCACACACCACCGATTGCCCGGATGTTGGCCGAAGGAATCCCCGTTGGCGCCGGCACCGATGCCACGCGGGTCTCCAGTTACAACCCGTGGACGTCGATGTACTGGCTGGTCAGCGGCCGCACCGTGGGCGGCCTGGAGCTGTACCCGCAAGGCTTGAGCCGCGACACCGCGCTGGAATTGTTCACCCATGGCAGCGCCTGGTTTTCCTCGGAGCAAGGCAAGAAAGGCCAGATCAAAGTCGGGCAACTGGCGGATTTGATTGCGCTGTCGGCGGACTATTTCCACATCGAGGACGAAGCGGTCAAATGGATCGAATCGGTGCTGACCATTGTTGATGGCAAGATCGTCTACGGCGCCGTCGAGTTCGAAAAACTCGGGCCGCCTCCGATTCCCGTGGTGCCGGAATGGTCGCCGGTCACCACCGTACCGGGGCACTGGAAACCCTTGGCGCCGATAACGGCGCAGGTGCATCAGTGCGTCGGGGCGTGTGCGGTACATGCGCACAGTCACGAACGGGCGAGATTATCCTCGGCACCGGTCAGCGATTTCGCCGGTTTCTGGGGGGCGTTTGGTTGTTCGTGTTTCGCGTTTTGAACAGTGGGAGCAGTCGCTCCCACACTGAACTGCACATCCGACATTACCGCGACTCATAGCAGCTTTCGCCAGCTGCATGAGCCGGTCCTAGCGTATCCGTTTACAATGCCCGCACCTCCCGCACCTCCCGCACCGGCCTCTCCATGGACATCGAACTCGCCCGCACCTTTCTGGAAATCGTTCGTCACGGCAGCCTCGCCGCTGCCGCCGAAAAACTCCATGTCACCCAGACGGCGATCACCGCGCGCGTGCAGAAGCTCGAGAGCCAATTGGGCAGTACGCTGTTCGTGCGCAACCGCGCCGGTGCCCGCCTGACCCCGAACGGTGAAGCCTTTGTGGTCTACGCCAATCAACTGGTGCAGACCTGGGAAGCCGCGCGCCGGGACTTGCCGCTCCCCGAGGGTTACCACGACGTGCTGCACATCGGGGGCGAGGTCAGTTTGTGCAACCCGCTGATGCTCAGTTGGGCCGGGGCGCTGCGCGAGAAAATCACCAGCCACGCCCTGCGGATGGAAATCCGTGACGGCGAAAACCTCCTGCGCCAACTGGAACTGGGGGTGCTGGATGCGGCGCTGGTCTATCAGCCCGAATACTGGCCAGGCCTGCAAGTCGAACAGGTACTGGAAGAAAAACTCGTCCTCGTCCGCCTGGCCGGACGGCCCGATCCTTACGTGTACATCGATTGGGGCCCGGACTTCCGCCGCCAGCACGATGCCGCGTTGCCGGAAAAAGCCAAAGCCGCGTTGAGCTTCAACCTCGGCCCACTGGGCTTGCAGTACATTCTGGAAAACGGTGGCAGCGGCTACTTCCGCACCCGGGTGGTCCAGAGTTATCTTCAAAACGGCCTGCTGGAACAAGTGCCCAAGGCCCCGGAATTCAGTTACCCCACCTACCTGGTTTACTCCCGCGACCGCGACTCGGCGACCTTGCAGCAGGCCTTCGACCTGCTGCGCGAAGTCATCCGCTCCGACGATGACTGGTCGCAGCGCTGGAACCCGCTGACCTGAGTCCGGTTTGCACCGGAGCATGGCGTTTGTGGCCTTGAGGTTCGCCCAGCCAAAACGACGGGATCGGCTACTCTGCTGGTTATAACAATAATCACAGGTGACCGCAGTGAGGCAGACCACCGAATCATTTCGCAGCCGCTACCGCGCCGACATTCATCCGCTCTACAACCCCTGGCTGCACGGCGCCTTTGTGCTGCTGTTCGGGGTGCTGGCCATCGGCGGATTCTGGAGCACCGTGCATCAGGTCACGCCGCAAGAGTGGCTGGCCGTGCCGCTGACCTTGCTGGTTTTCAACTTCGGCGTGTACAGCGTGCACCGACACCTGGGGCACCACAAAAAAAGCTTCGCGCGGATGTTTTATGCCCGGCATGCCGGCGACCATCACAGTTTTTTCGCCCCCGGTCACATGACCTATGACAGCGCCCGCGACTGGCGGGTGATTCTGTTTCCAGCCTGGCTGATTGTGTTGCACACGGTGGTCATCACCCTGCCCCTCTGGTGGCTGCTCAAGCAGTTCGACGCCAATGTCGCCGGCCTGTTCGGTGGGTGCCTGGTCCTCGGCTACCTGGCTTATGAGGTGTTCCATGCGTGCGAACACTTGCCCCCCAGTAACCCGGTCACGCGCCTGCCGTGGATCCGCCAGATGCGTCGCCTGCACGAACTGCATCACCGCCGCGAGCTGATGCAGGAACGCAACTTCAACATCGTGTTTCCGCTGATGGACTATCTGTTCGGCACCCTCTACTGGGAGCCGGAACACTTCTCCCCGAACTCGACGAGTACGCCCATGACCCGCATGCAGCATCAGATCGACATTGCCGCCAACCCGATCGACGTGCTCGCCTACGCCAGCACCGTGACCCGTTGGCCGGAGTGGCATCCGTCGTCCCTCAAGGTCGAGGGCCAGCGGGGCCCACTGCATGCCGGGGTTCGGTTCGAAGAGGACATTCGGGCAGGCGGGCGCGAGGGGCACTTGAGCTGGATCGTCGACGAGTATTTGCCAGGACGGCGCTGGTGCGCTCGGGCCCGGGGCGATCATGGCCTGTCGCTGGTGGTGACTTACGAGTGCGAGGCTGACGGTGACGGCACACGGTTTGTCCGCACCCTGGAGTACCAATTCGGCGGCCTGGCGATGCGCATCGCCAATCGCCTGCTGCTCAAGCGGCGCATCGCGAATGAGTCGGCAGCCTCAATGCGAGCCCTGCGCGAGATGGCGCTTAAACACCTGGCCTCCACTGGAGCCACGGCGTGAGCCGAACCGTCAATTTTCGCCATGTCGTGCTGCTGGTGATCGTGGCCATCGGCGCCTACGTGTTGCTGATGCCGACCCAGGTGCAACCGGTGGCCTGGACGCCGCCACCGGCGCCCTCCCTCACCAGCGGACTCTACGCCGATAATCAGCGCCTCAAGGGTGTCGAACGCGTCGGGATTGCCGGTATTGAGGGGCCGGAGGCGTTGCTGCTGGAAGACAGCGCCCTGATCACCGGCCTGCATGACGGTCGGCTGATTCGTACCAGTCTCGATGGCAAAGTGACCAAGATCCTGGCCGATACCGGCGGCAGGCCGTTGGGCCTGGCCCGCCATCCCAATGGGTTGCTGGTGATCGCCGACGCGGTCAAAGGCTTGCTGTCGCTGGATGCCCAGGGCCGGTTGATTCCACTGACCACCGCCGCCAGCGGCGTGCCCTTCGGTTTCACCGACGACGTGGCCATCGACAAGTCCGGGCACTATGCCTATTTCAGCGATGCCTCCAGCCGATTCGGCTACGGCAAGGACGGCGAAGCGATCATCGAGCACGGTGGCGACGGCCGGTTGCTGCGCTACGACTTCCAGACCGGCAAAACAGCGGTGCTGCTGGATAAGCTGGAATTCGCCAACGGCGTGACCCTGGGACCGGACGACAGTTTTGTGCTGGTCAACGAAACCGGTGCCTACCGCATCAGCCGGTACTGGTTGAGCGGTCCGAAAGCCGGCACCCACGATCTGTTCATCGACAACTTGCCGGGACTGCCGGACAACCTGGCATTCAACGGCCGGGATCGCTTCTGGGTGGCGCTTTATGCCCCGCGCAACGCACTGCTCGATGCCACGGCGCCGCATCCCTTCGTGCGCAAGATGATTGCGCGGGCCATGAAAGTGCTGCCCAAACCGGTGGAGAAACGCGCGTTTGTCTTGGGGCTGGACCTTGAGGGCAAGGTCATTGCCAATTTGCAGGATGGGAGTAGCGACAATTATTCGCCGATTACCACGGTGCGCGAATACGGGGACTGGTTGTATTTCGGCTCGTTGAAGGCCGATCACATGGCGCGGTTGCCGCTAAGTACCGCGTTGCAATAACACCGCAGAACTCTGTAGGAGCAGAGCTTGCTCGCGAAAAGACCGTGTCAGCCGACAGAGATGTCGACTGAATGACCGCTTTCGCGAGCAAGCTCTGCTCCTACAGGGGTTTGCGTGAGGCTAACTCAGCGTGGGTCCAACTCGTTATCGCCTACCGCGTTATCCGTTTCTTCCCGCACGCGCTCCGGGTCCATCGCGGTGTCATCGTCGTCCAGCGGGATGGCACCTTCGTTATCCGGCAGTTCGTCGATGCCCGGTTCATCTTCGGGATTGGTCGTGGTACGGCCCGGACTCAAAGGTTCGGGGTGCGTGGGAATCGGGTCGTAACCGCCCTGTTCTTCGCTGGGGTATTTTTGTTTTCCGGGAATGATTGGATCAGACATGGGGCACCTCGCATGGAGCCGTCAATTCGGACTCTGATCATTCGAGGTGCCGGTATTTATCGCCGTTCCAATTATTGCGTCACCGACTGTCGGTGGCTGGACACGGCACGTCAGGACGACGCCTGGAGTTGCTGGACGATCTTGTCCTTAACCTGCACGCGCTTCTCTTTCAGCTTCCTCAGGGCGTCATCGCTGGGCGCATCCGATTGGGCGGTTTCAGCTTTTATTACCTCGGCGTCCGCTTGCGAATACTTGTTGATCAGTGAATCCAATAACGGATCCTTGGTGCGTTTTTGCTGGATTTCTTCCTTTGACAGTTTCAAGTCCTGATAAAGATCGTGTGGCACCGGCATGGAACACCTCCGTTTGTTGATCGGAGGCAAACGCGATCGATTGCGTTCACCAACTATCAGAATGGCCTTGGTTAGCCGGTTCTGTCGACCGCCTATCAGACCAGCGGTGTCCGTTCGTCGTCCTGCCATAACTGCGATTAAACCTTTGCCCGTCCGTCGGCATCCACAGGTTAACGATCACTTGATCGCCCATGAAAACCTGTGTGGAGAATAACCAATGGACGGATTTACCCTGCGCCACCTGACACTGGCCATCGCCTTGAGCACCAGCATGGGCATGGCCTGCGCGGCCACTTCCAATGACTTCGTCGATAAAGCGGCGGCAGGCGGCATCGCTGAAATTGAAACCAGCCGGCTCGCCCTGGAAAAAAGCAAATCGGCGGATATCAAGGAATTCGCCAACATGATGATCACTGACCACTCCAAGGCGAATGATGAGCTGGCGGCGATCGCGAAAAAGAATGACATCGAGGTGCCGGACAGCACCACGCTGGTCAAGCAGGCGAAAGAGAAAATCCTCGACATGCGCGATGAGTCCTTCGATGCGGCCTACGCCAATAACCAGGTGAAGGCTCACGAAGACACCATCGAGCTGTTCAAGAAAGAAGCCAATACCGTGACGGACGACAAGGTCAAAGGCGCCACGGAGCTCAAGGGGTTCGCGCAAAAAATGTTGCCGGGGCTGGAGAAGCACCTGGATATGGCGAAAAAACTCCAGGCGGCTCATCCGAGTAAGTAACGGCCACAAAAAAGGCCGCATTGATGGATGCTTTTAAAAATGTTGGGATCGGGGCATATCCGTTTCTGCGGTAATGGCGGAACCGTTAGTGGCCGTTACCGCAGAAATGGATATACACACCAATGGATGCTGCCTGTGTGCCCCTCAACCTAGCCACCATCGGTATCGATATCGGCATCCGTCTCATCACCAGGTTTCGGCCGATCCGGATGCGGCTTGAAACCCGGGCTGAACTCGTTGTCGTTATCGCTGTGGACGTTCTTTTGGTCGACCGCATTATCCGCGCTTTCCGGTTCGGCGGTTTTCGCGTCCTCCAGACTCCTTTCGTCTTTCATACGTACCTCGTTCGTCAGTGCAATGGCGCGGCTGAAGCAGTCGAGCCTTGTAGATTCGAAGCCATCGCGCAGGCAGGAGTTCCATTTGCAGAGCGTAAAAGATCAAGGTCGAAAGGTCGCAGCCTCCGGCAGCGCCTACTAGAGTCCATAGGCACCGGATGAAATAAAACTGGCCCAACAACCAACTATTTCATACGGCAAATGTCACTGATCTTACGTCGATCGAATTCTGGGGAATCGGCAAACACTTCCAAGGAGTCACGGCACATGGCGGCACTGCAAACCACTACACTCGATGCGATGAAAAAAAACCAGGCGCAACTGCTCGCCGAATGGACGACCAGCCTGGCAGCCAGCGGTGCTTCGCGTAACCTCAAGGAACAGGATCTGCAGCAACAGACGTCGGAATTTTTGCAACTGATCGTTTCCGGGCTGGAACGAGGCAACAGCCCGAACGTCGCGGCGCCCGGTTGGGATGAGATTCGCCAATTCCTCGAAAAGCTCTCCCACACCCGCGCCCTGCTCGGCCAGGACTCGCATCAAACCGCCAGCTTCATCTTCGCCCTGAAAGGCCCGCTGTTTTCCCTGCTGCAAAACCATTACCAGGACAATCCCGCGCTGCTCGCTGAACAACTCTGGGAAGTCTCCGAACTGCTCGACGCCCTGGGCATGCACACCATCCGCACCTTCCAGAAATCCCGCGAGGCGGTGATCAAGCGTCAGCAGGAAGAATTGCTGGAACTGTCGACCCCGGTGGTCAAGCTTTGGGATGGCGTACTGGCGTTGCCGATGATTGGCACCCTCGACTCACAACGCACCCAGGTGGTGATGGAATCGCTGTTGCAGCGGATCGTCGACACCGGTTCGGAAATCGCCATCATCGACATCACCGGCGTACCGACCGTCGACACCCTGGTGGCACAGCACCTGCTCAAAACCGTGACCGCAATTCGCCTGATGGGCGCCGATTGCATCATCAGCGGCGTGCGACCGCAGATCGCCCAGACCATCGTGCACCTGGGCCTGGACCTGCAAGGCGTGGTGACCAAGGCCAATCTGGCCGATGCCCTGAAACTGGCCCTGACCCGGCTGGGATTGTCCGTCAGCAAGGCGGACTGAGCCGATGGAGCGCATTCCGATTTTGCAAATGGGCGACTTCCTGCTGGTGACCATTCAGGTCGACATGCATGACCAGTTGGCCCTGACCCTGCAGGACGATTTGTCCGAGCGCATCAGCCGGACCTCGGCCCATGGAGTGCTGATCGACATCTCCGCCCTCGACATGGTCGATTCGTTCATTGGACGGATGATCGGCACCATTTCCGGCCTGTCGAAAATCATGGACGCCCAGACCGTGCTAGTGGGCATGCAGCCCGCCGTGGCCATCACGCTGGTGGAACTCGGCCTGACCCTGCCCGGCGTCAGCACCGCACTGAACGTCGAGCGCGGGATGAAACTGTTGCAGGCCCGAGTACGCGAACAATGACCGTGCGCAGCAGCGGCACTCACCCGATTCACATCGAGCAGGACGTGGTGCTGGCCCGGCAGCTGGCGCGCAAGCTCGCCCAGGAGTGCGGCATGCGCCTGATCGACCTGACCAAACTGGTGACCGCCGTCAGTGAACTGGCGCGCAACACCATGGTGTATGGCGGTGGTGGCGACATGGATTGGCAGATCCTCGACGAGAACGCGCGCACCGGCTTGCGCCTGATCTTTCGCGACGAAGGCCCCGGCATTCCCGACATCAAACTGGCAATGACCGATGGCTGGACCTCCGGCAGTGGCCTGGGGCTCGGCCTGACCGGCGCCAAGCGGCTGGTCGAAGAGTTCGAACTCGACACCGCGCCCGGCAAAGGCACTCGCATAACGATCACCCGATGGACGTGAACATTGGCGGTTCCGTCACGCAGGTGCTGCCGATCGAAGACACCAGCCAGATCGGCCATGCACGGCGCATTGCGCAAAAGCTCGCGGAACAACACGGCTTTGACGCCACCGATGCCGGACGTGTGGCGCTGGTGGCTACCGAACTGGCCAGCAACATTCTCAAGCATGCCACCAGCGGCGAATTGCACCTGAGAGTCTTGCCGCGCCCGTCGGGTTTCGGCATCGAAATGCTCGCCGTCGATCGCGCCAACGGCTTTGATTTGCAGGCGTGCCTGACCGATGGTTTTTCCACCGGCGGCACCCAGGGCATTGGCCTCGGGGCGGTGTCGCGCCAGACCGAAGTGTTCGATGTATACGCCGACTCGCGGGGCGCGGTGCTGCTGACAAGGTTGTATCCGCGCAGTGACAAGGCAGCGGATCGACGGATCGGTGTCAGCCAGCATTCGTTGCACAACGACCCGGCCTGCGGCGATGTCTGGCACCTGGCGTTTGACGGCCCGCGCATCAGCGCCTTGGTGATCGACGGCCTGGGCCATGGCGAAGAAGCCGAGCGTGCCGCCCGCGTCGGTGAAAAAACCTTTGCCCTGTCGCCATTCGACTCGCCATTGCTGTTGCTGGAGGACATTCATCAAGCGATGACCGGCACCCGCGGCGGTGCCCTGGCCATCGCGCAGTTCGACGGCGACCGCGATGCACTGCGATTCGTCGGTATCGGCAACATTGGCGCCTGCCTGATCGCCCCGGACAAATCCCGCGGCCTGGCCTCGCACCCCGGCATCGTCGGCGGACAATATAGAAAGGCACAACCCTTTGACTATGCTCAAGTGAACGGACAGCTATTGATCATGTACAGCGACGGCCTGCAGTCCCGTTGGAACCTGCACGATTACCCCGGCCTGGTGCACCGCCATCCCGCTGTGATTGCCGCCATACTGCACCGCGACTTCTGCCGTGGACGGGACGATGTCACGGTGTTGGTCATTGCTCTGGAGGCCCACCCATGAGTCAGGTGGACGAACAAGCCGCACTGATCGCGCAATTGCAGGGCGAAGCCAATGCCCTGCGCGAAGAGCTGGATGAAACCAATCAGGGCGTCCTGGCGTTGTACGCGGAGCTCGACACCCAGGCCGAACAGTTGCGCCAGGCCTCGGACCTGAAAAGCCGTTTCCTGTCGTACATGAGCCATGAGTTCCGCACGCCGCTGGGCTCGATCTTGAGCATCACCGGACTGCTGACCGATGAACTCGACGGCCCCTTGAGCCCCGAGCAGCACAAGCAAGTGGCCTTCGTCAGCGGTGCCGCGCGCGAGTTGAGCGACATGGTCGACGACCTGCTGGACCTGGCGAAGATCGAAGCCGGGCGCATCACCATTTCGCCGGCCTGGTTCGACATGCTCGATCTGTTCTCCGCCCTGCGCGGCATGTTTCGCCCGATTGTCGATGGCAGCGCCGTGGACCTGATTTTCGAAGAGCCGGCGGGCCTGCCAAGGCTCTACACCGACGACAAGAAACTCGCGCAGATCCTGCGCAACTTCATTTCCAACTCACTGAAGTTCACCACCCGTGGCGAAGTCCGCGTGTCGGCGCAGCTGGAAAACAGCACCCACGTGCGCTTCGCCGTCAGCGACACCGGAATAGGTATCGCCCCGGAGCTACATGGCGCATTGTTCGAGGACTTCTCTCAGGTCGACTCGCCGCTGCAAAAACGCCTGCGCGGCACCGGACTCGGGCTGTCCCTGTGCAAACGCTTCGCCGAATTGCTGGGCGGCGAAGTCGGGGTCCAGAGTACGCCGGGTTCCGGCTCGACCTTCTTCGTGATCATCCCGCTGGCCATTGCCATGGAACCCGCCGATGAAACGTGACATCCGTTTGCTGATCGTCGACGACAACGTTGCCACGCGCTACGCCTTGCGCCGACGCCTGGAACGCCATGGCTATGAAGTGCTCGAAGCCGGCACCGGCACCGAGGGCCTGGAGCTGATCGACAGCGTCAGCATCGATGCGCTGATCCTCGACGTCAACCTGCCGGACATGAGCGGTTTCGACATCGTGCGCAAACTGCGCTCCGAAAGTGCCACCGCCCTGCTGCCGGTGATTCACGTGTCGGCGGCCTCGATCCAGACCGGCGACATCATCACCGGGCTGGACGCTGGTGCCGATGCGTATCTGATTCACCCGGTCGACCCGGATGTGCTGCTGGCCACCCTGCGCACCTTGCTGCGGGTACGCGAAACCGAAAACGCCCTGCGTGAAAGCGAGGCGCGCTTCCGGGAGATTTTCGTCAACGTGTCGGCGCCGATCGCGGTGCTGGATGCCGACCTGAAGGTCCACGAATGCAACCATGCCTTCGCGCAGTTGATCCAGGACAATCGCGACCCGGACGCCCTGCGCGAGTGCTTTGCCGAAGATCAGGGTTCAATCATCGACGAATTGCGCCTGCGCCTGGCTTACGGCGAGCGCTGGAAAGGCACCCTGAGCATGAAGGTCCAGGGTGAGACTCGTGAAACCGAATGGCAGCTGTCGCCCTACCGCACCCCGGAATTGAGCCTGGTGTTCGTCGAGGACGTCACCGAACACCGTCACCGCGAACGCTCGCACCTGGCGCGGCTGGACGATGCCACCACGCAGTTGGCCAAGGAAGTCGCCGAACGCGTACGCACCGAGGCGCAGCTGTTGCAAGTGCAGAAGATGGATGCGCTGGGCAAGCTCACCGGCGGCATCGCCCATGATTTCAATAATTTGCTGACCGGCATCATCACCAGCCTTGAACTGATCCAGAAACGCATCGCCAATTCACGCACCGACAAGGTTCAGTTTTACGCCGAAGCGGCCTTGAACTCGGCGATGAGCGCCGCGTCCCTGACCCATCGCCTGCTGGCTTTCGCCCGTCAACAGCCGCTCGACACCCGGCCCGTGGACATCAACGAGCACGTGCGTTCCCTCGAGGAATTGCTGGTGCGCACCATTGGCGAACGCATTGCCTTGAAACTGGAATTGACCTCCAAGGCCGCGATCGCCCTGGTCGACCCGATCCAGCTCGAAAGTGCCGTGCTCAACCTGGTGATCAACGCGCGTGATGCTTTGCCCCACGGCGGCAACATCTGGGTCAGCACCTACGCCGCCTATTCCCACGGCGACCCCAATCTGGCCGATGGCGCGTATGTGGCGTTGTCGGTACGCGATGACGGCACCGGCATCGACCACAGCGTGATCGACAAGGTGTTCGACCCGTTCTTCACCACCAAACCCTTGGGGCAAGGCACGGGGTTGGGGTTGTCGACCATCTACGGCTTCGCCCGGCAATCGGGGGGTGATGCGCACATCCGCAGCATTGCCCGGCGTGGCACTGAAGTGACGATCATGTTGCCGGCCAGTTCCGACCTCACGGCCAGTGACGTCGAACCCGCCACCGTGGATTCCCAAGGGGCCGGCGAGCATGTGCTGATCGTCGAGGACATGCCGTCGGTGCGCATGTTCGTCGCTGAGGTGTTGGTGGATGCCGGTTACCGTTGCACGCAGGTGGGCGATATCGAAACGGCCCTTGAGCGTTTGCAGAATGATGAGTCCATTGATCTGTTGCTGACGGACGTCGGACTGCCCCGTATGAGTGGCCGCGAGTTGGCTGACGTGGCGCGGGGCTGGCGCGATAAGTTGCCGATTCTGTTCATGACCGGCTACACCGAAACCGCGATCAACCGCCAGGTGTTTCTGGGTGATGGGATGGAGATGCTGATCAAGCCGTTTCAGATCAGTGAACTGCTGGACAAGGTTCGACGCACGCTCGACGGCACCTGACCCATCGCCATCGCGGGCAAGCCCGCTCCCACAGGATCTGCGGTGTTCACACATCCTGTGGGAGCGGGCTTGCCCGCGATGAGGTCCGAAGAACACCCTGCATTCAAACCGAACCAAGCACCCTCGCCAAAAACGCTGCCGTGCGGCTCTTTTTGTTTTTCGCGACTTTCTGCGGCGTTCCACTCACGACAATCCTGCCGCCCTGATCCCCCGCCCCCGGTCCGATATCGATCACCCAGTCACTCTGCGCGACCACGCGCATTTCATGCTCGACGACGATCACCGTGTGCCCCGCCGTTACCAGCGTATTCAACTGTTCGAGCAAGCGGTCGACATCCCGTGGATGCAATCCGGTCGTCGGTTCGTCCAACACGTAAAGCGTCGCGCCACGCTGGTTGCGTTGCAGTTCGGTGGCCAATTTGATCCGCTGGGCTTCGCCGCCCGACAGCTCGGTCGCCGGCTGGCCGAGGCGCAAGTAGCCCAGGCCGATGTCGCGCAGCACCTCCAGCGAGCGGCGTATTCCCGCTTGCTCGCCGAACACCTCGACCGCTTCATCCACCGTCAGTTGCAACACCTGGGCGATGTTCAAACCTTGCCAGGTGATCGCCAGTGTCTCGGGGTTGTAGCGGGCGCCGTGGCAGGTCGGGCATGGCGCATAGACGCTGGGCATGAACAGCAACTCGACGCTGACAAAGCCCTCGCCTTCGCACGTCGGGCAACGGCCCTTGGCGACGTTGAAGGAGAACTGCCCGGCGTCATAACCCTCGGCCTGCGCCTGGGGTGTGGCGGCGTAGAGTTTGCGCACGTTATCGAACAGCCCGGTATAGGTCGCGAGGTTCGAGCGCGGTGTGCGGCCGATGGGTTTCTGATCGACTTGCACCAGGCGTTTGATCGACGCCAGCCCCGCCGTGACCTGGCCGCCACTGACTTGCGGCGCATCGTCTTCAAGGCTCAATTCTTCAGCCTCGCTGTCACTCGCCGAGCGCCCCAGATGCGCGCCCACCAGCTCCAGCAACGCCTGACTGACCAGGCTCGATTTACCCGAACCCGAAACTCCCGTCACCGCAGTAAAACACCCCAGCGGAAACTGGACGCTGAGGTTGTTCAGGTTATTGCGGGTGATGCCTTCCAGCCGCAACCAGTCCGACGCCTTGCGGCTGGCGCGGGGCTGGATGACCTGCTCGGCGAACAGATAGGCACGCGTCTGCGAATCGCTGACCTGCGCCAAACCTGACGGAGGTCCGCTGTAGAGGATCCGCCCGCCATGTTCGCCTGCCGCCGGCCCGACGTCGATCAGCCAATCGGCGCGGCGCATGGTTTCCAGGTCATGCTCGACCACGAACAGCGTGTTGCCAGCCGCCTTCAGCCGTTGCAGTGCTTCGAACAACGCTTCGCCGTCCGCCGGGTGCAGGCCGGCCGAGGGTTCATCCAGCACGTAGATCACGCCGAACAGTTGCGAACCTAATTGCGTCGCCAGGCGCAGACGCTGCAACTCGCCGGACGATAGCGTCGGTGTGCTGCGTTCCAGCGCCAGGTAACCGAGGCCCAGATCAGTCAGGGTGCTGACCCGCTCCAGCAAGTCCTGGGCGACGCGTTGCGCGGCCAGGCGTTTTTCCACCGACAGGTTCGGCGTGTGGCGCACATCCGGCGCGTTGGCGTGGCCACTGGCGCCGTGGGCCACGCGCTGTTCGCGGGCTTCGCGGGTCTGGGTGTGCGTCAACACCTCGCCGGCCTCATCGGCCTGTTCGAGGTAACTGTGGGCCGCCACCGGTTTCAGCACCTGCGCCACTTGCAGCAAGGGCATCTGCGACAGTTCGCCGATGTCGTAGCCGGCAAAGGTCACCGACAACGCTTCGCGTTTCAACCGTTTGCCATCGCACAACGGGCACGGGCTGCCGAGCATGAACTGCGAAACCCGCTTCTTCATCAGCGCGCTTTGCGAGTGCGTAAACGTGTGCAGGATGTAGCGCCGGGCGCCGGTGAAGGTGCCCTGGTAACTCGGTTCCATTTTGCGCTTGAGCGCGACTTTGGTTTCTTCAGGCGTGAGCCCGGCATACACCGGGACGGTCGGGGTTTCTTCGGTGAAGAGAATCCAGTCACGCTGCTTTTTCGGCAGATCGCGCCAGGGTTTATCGACGTCGTAACCCAGGGTCACCAGAATGTCGCGCAGGTTCTGTCCCTGCCACGCCGTGGGCCAGGAAGCGACGGCACGCTGGCGGATGGTCAGGCTCGGGTCCGGGACCATCAATGCTTCGGTGACTTCGTAGACCCGACCCAAGCCATGGCAGTCGGGGCACGCGCCCTGGGGCGTGTTGGGCGAGAAGTCTTCGGCGTACAGCATCGGCTGCCCCGGCGGGTAACTGCCGGCCCGGGAGTAGAGCATGCGGATCAGGCTCGACAACGTCGTCACGCTGCCCACCGAAGACCGCGTGCTCGGCGTGCCCCGCTGTTGCTGCAAGGCCACGGCGGGTGGCAAGCCTTCGATGGAGTCGACATCCGGCACGCCGACCTGATCGATCAGGCGCCGCGCATACGGCGCCACGGATTCGAAATAGCGACGTTGCGCCTCGGCGTAGAGGGTCGAGAACGCCAGCGACGACTTCCCCGAACCCGACACGCCAGTGAACACCACCAGAGCATCCCGGGGAATGTCGACATCGATGTTCTTGAGGTTGTGTTCCCGGGCGCCGCGCACCCTGACCATGCCGGAGGGAGGGTTGGAAGTCATGGGCCATGCCTTAATGAGTTGGCGGAAAGAACAATCATGGTGCAGGCACCCCGCTCCCACAGTTGATCGGGTCAGCCATTGAGCACTGTGCGGACCATTTGGGTGAGCGCCTCGGGGCCATAGGGTTTGCTCAGCAAATGAGTGTCAGGGCTGAGCTGGTGGTTGCGCGAGATAATGTCACGGGTGTGGCCCGAGGTGAACAGCACGGCCACCGGCGGCGTCTGCACCTTGGCCCAGGCCGCCAGGTCCGAACTCTTGATCAGTCCGGGCATAACCACGTCGGTGAAAATCAGGTCCACCGCCACCCCGTCCAGCAACATCTGCATCGCCACATCAGCGTTGCCGGCGGTCAGAATCTGATAACCCTCTTCACTGAGTAACTCCATCGCCGACACCCGCACCGCCTCGTTGTCCTCGACCACCAGAATGGTTTCGTGTCCGCCCCGCTGCTGCGGTTCCATATGGGGCGTTTCGCTCGGCATCGCTCGCAGGCTCCGGGGGAAATACAGCTGCACCCGCGTGCCTTCCCCGACGACGCTGGACATCTCGATATGCCCGCCGCTTTGCTTGACGAAACCGAACACCATGCTCAAGCCCAGCCCAGTGCCCTGGCCGTCGACCTTGGTGGTGAAGAACGGTTCGAACGCCTGGGCCAGCACCTGCGGTGACATGCCGACACCCGTGTCGGTCACCGATACGCGAATATAGTCGCCCGCCGTAATGCCCTTGCCTGCACAAAACTTGCGATCCAGGGCAATGTTCTCGGCGCTGAGGCCAATGGTCCCCTCGCCTTGCATGGCGTCGCGGGCATTGATCGCAAGGTTGAGGATGGCGTTTTCCAGTTGATTGCGGTCCACGAAAATGCGCCAAGGCTCATCCGGCGCACTGACGTTGATCTGGATCGTTTCGCCCAGCGCCCGTTGCAGCAATTCTCCCAGGCCGTCGAAGATCTGCCGGGGGTCGCACACTGCTGGCGAGAGTGGCTGGCGGCGGGCGAACGCGAGCAATTGCGACGAGAGCTTCGCGCCGCGCTCGACCGCGGCAATCGACGCGCTGACCCGGCGCTGCACATTGGCGTTGTCCGGCTCATGCCGCGCCAGTAAATGCAGGTTGCCGGCGATGACCTGCAGCAGGTTGTTGAAGTCATGGGCGACGCCACCGGTGAGGCCGCCGATGGCTTCGAGTTTCTGTGATTGACGCAGTTGCCCTTCCGCTGCCAGCCGTGCTTCGACTTCGTCGGCAACGCGCTGCTCCAGGTTACGGGTGAACTTGAGCAAGGATTCTTCGGCGGTCTTGCGTTCGTGGATGTCAATCAATACGCCGGGGAAACGGAATGGCTCGCCCTGTTCGTTGAACTCGCAGCAGCCGCTCGCCTGCACCCACAGGTAACTGCCATCAGGGCGCTGGACCCGGTATTCGGCGTTGAACGGTTCGCCGGTTTCCACGGATTTATTGACCTGCTCTTGAACCCAACTGCGGTCGTCGGGATGGATCTGCGCTTCGGCGATGTCCGTCGGCAGGTCGGCCAGGTTTTGTTCGGGCGGATAGGAAAAGGTCCGGGCGAAGCGTTCGTCGCCAGAGAGCACATTGCCCTTGATGTCCCAGACGAACGAGCCGAGCAAGGCACCGGCGTTCAGTGCCAGGCGGACTCGCTCGTTGTCGGCGCGATAGGCGTCTTCGGCTTCCTGGCGGCGGCGTTCGGAAATCACGTGTTCAGTGGTTTCAACCACCATCGCCATGACCCCGGCCGGCTTCCCTTCATCATTCGCCACAGGGCTGTAATAGAGGTCCATCCAGACGTCTTCGGGGATCCCGTCCCGCAACAGCACAAGCTCTTTATTGCGATAGGACAATGTGCCGCCCGCCAGGCAGGTATCGACCACATGCCGATTGAACTCGGCGACTTCCGGCCAGCCCATTTCCACCGGAGAACCCAGCAGATACGGGTGGCGGCCACCGGCGAATACCGAGTAAGCGTCGTTGTAAATCATGTAGCCGAGCCGCCCCCAGAGCATCACAATCGGCAGTGGCGACGCGAGCATCAATTGCACCGCGCTGCACAAGCTTCTGGGCCAGGTGTCGAGGGTTCCCAACTCGGTCCGGCTCCAGTCGAACGCGCGGATGCGCCCGGCCATTTCACCGTTCCAGCCGGCACACCCGTGGCTATCGTCTAGAAACTGCATCGACTGGCTCTGTGCCCCTGTAAATGACATGGCTTAAGGGATCGCCTCGGCATGACCAACGAGCGCGCCCGTTTGTTTCGAGCATCGCCGTCGCCAATGGTTTCATAGAGGTTAGCTGATTCCGGTATTCCCCTGTAGGAGCGAGCTTGCTCGCGATTGACGTTAACGAAAAACGGGGCGGCCTGGAGTAACGCGGTGTTCTGACGTTCTTCGCGAGCAAGCTCGCTCCTACATCATTCAGCGCAGCGCGGGAAATCATAACGGACCACCCTTGCAGCAGCTGCCGATCGTTAGACCTCAATCAGGTGTTTGAGCGGATGGTAGCCGGTTTTGAGGGTGGCGGCGACGTCGAGGATGGCTTTCTCGATGCCGTTCAAATGCATGCAGGTCAGTTCGATCGCGGCGCTCTGGTTGCCGGCTTCGATGTACTCGATCAGCCGCAGGTGTTCGTTGTCGCGACAGGCTTCATGGCTGTCGTCATCCAGCGCGGCGGCGTACAGCGAGGCGCGGGAGATCAGTTTGCGGAACCAGTCCAGCAACACTGGATTGTTCAGGCTTTGCGCGAGTTTGATGTGGAACTCGCCGAGCAAATGAATCAGCCGTTCATGGTCGCCGCTCTTCGCCGCTTCATCCTCCAGCAACAGGTGATCGCGCAGGTCCTGGGTCACCGCCGTATCGCGGCGACGACAGAGTTCGCTGACGATGCCGATCTCGATCAGGCGCCGGGTTTCGAACAGCGAGCGGATCTCCTCGTCACTCGGCAGCGACACCGACGCTCCTTTGTTGGGCTCGGTGGTGACCAGGCCATCAGCCTCCAATTGCTTGAGCGCGGCACGAACCGACGTTCGGCTGACATTAAAAAGCTCGGCCAACGACGCTTCGCCGAGCTTCATCCCCGGCCGCAACGTGTGTTTGCTGATCGCTTCGTAAACCCCTTGGTAGACGCGGTCGACCGTGGTTTCCAGTTTCTTTTCCGCCATTCGAACACTCCTTTCGCGCTAGGCAACCAACCCCTGGCGGGTGAACAGCCATTGAAAAAGGGGGTTGCACAAGCAGATTAATCCGGTTATTTCTAGATTGCATCCAGATATTGCATACAATAATTAGAGGAATGCACCATTATGGGTCATCCAGTAGCGATTGAAGTGCGTAACGTCTCCAAGCGGTATTCCGACGATCCGGGGCTGGCTCCAGCCCTCGACAACGTTTCAGTCGACATTGCCGACAACGAATTCTTCACCCTGCTCGGCCCTTCCGGCTGCGGCAAAACCACTTTACTGCGGACCATCGCCGGCTTCGAGCATGTCAGCGAGGGCGAGATCCGTCTCGCCGGCGAAGCGGTGAACCACCTGCCGCCGTTCAAGCGTCGGGTCAACACGGTGTTCCAGAGCTACGCGCTGTTTCCGCACATGAGTGTCGCGCAGAATATCGCCTTCGGCCTCGAGATGCAGGGTCTTGATCGCGAGCAGATTGCGCAGCGTGTCGATGAGATGCTGGCGCTGGTGCAAATGCAACACCTGGCCCAGCGCAAACCCGCCGAGTTGTCCGGCGGCCAACAGCAGCGCGTGGCCCTGGCACGGGCCCTGGCGCCGAAACCCAAAGTCTTGCTGCTGGATGAACCGCTGTCGGCGCTCGACCTCAAGCTGCGCAAGGAAATGCAGGTCGAACTCAAGCGCGTGCAGAAGGAGGCCGGGATCACCTTCATTTTCGTCACCCACGATCAGGAAGAAGCGCTGACCCTGTCCGATCGTATCGCCGTGATGTCTGCTGGCAAGATCCTGCAGATCGGCACGCCCAACGAGATCTACGAACGGCCCAAGCATCAGTTTGTCGCGCAGTTCATCGGCGACATCAACTTCCTCCCCGGCCACCTCAAGCGCGGCCAGCAGAACGAAAAGCTCTTCGTGCCGAGCGGCATGCCGGTGGAAATCCCCTGCCCGGCCCAGGGCTTCGACGGTGCCAACGTGCAGCTGGCATTCCGCCCGGAGCGTTCGCAACTGGTCGACCCGGCGCAACCGCATCACCTGCGCGGTGTGATCGAAGCGGTGTTGTACGTCGGCACCGCGACCCTTTATCAATGCCGCTTGAACAACGACATCAAAGTCATGCTGCGCGAAAACAATGAAGGCCTGAACCGTGGCCGGGTGGTCGGTGATCGCGTTGCGGTCAATCTGCCTCCCCACGCCTGCCTGTTGATGGAGGCCTGAGATGAGCGTCAGCAGCACTTCTCCCGCCCTCAGCCGCGCGCTGTTGCTCAGCCCGGTGGTTCTGACCCTGCTGGCCCTGATCGCCATTCCGTTGGGCATCATGGGTTACATCAGCCTGTTGCCGCGCAACGTCTATGGCGGTGTCGACTGGCAGGCCAACTGGCAATTGCAAAGCTACGTGCAGTTGTTTTTCCAGGAAGGTTTCGACGGTGAACTGGAGCTGAACTGGGTCTACGCCCAGGCGCTGTTGCGCTCGGTGTTCCAGGCCGGTGGCACCACGGTGTTGTGTTTCCTGTTCGGCTTCCCGGTGGCGTTGTGGATGTCGAGCCTGACGCCACGGCGGCGCAACCTCATGGTGTTGCTGATCACTATTCCGTTCTGGACCAACCTGCTGATCCGCAACTACGCCTGGCTGATCATCCTCCGTGAGCACGGTTGGGTCGCCCAGAGCCTCAATGCGTTGCTCCCTCAGGCCGGTGGCATCACCCTGCTCTACAACGACTTCGCGGTCAGCGTCGGGCTGGTCTACAGCTTCCTGCCGTTCATGATTCTGCCGATCTATTCGACCCTGGAAAAACTCGACTGGCGTCTGGTGGAAGCCGCCTACGACCTGGGCGCCAATCGCTGGCATGCGTTGCGGCGGATCATCCTGCCGCTGTCGATGCCGGGGGTGATTGCCGGTGCGTTGCTGGTGTTCGTGCCGAGCCTCGGCGCGTTCATCACGCCGGCAATTCTCGGCGGCGGCAAGACGTTGATGATCGGCAACCTGATCCAGCAACAGTTCGGCACCGCGCGCAACTGGCCGCTGGGCAGTTCGTTGTCGTTTCTGCTGCTGGGGATTCTGCTGCTGTCCCTGGTGCTTTACGCCCTCTATAGCCGCAATGCTGTCAAAACTCTTCGCCGGGGAGCCACCGCATGATCGCCCTGCACCTGAAAAAACTGCCGATGACCCGGGAAGTCAGCCTGCTGATCCTGGCCTATCTGTACCTGCCGATTTTCGTGCTGATTGCTTATAGCTTCAACGCCAACCGCTCGGCGACGGTGTGGACCGAGTTCTCATTCGCCTGGTACGGGCGGATTCTGGCCAACCCGTCGATCCAGACGGCCGCGCTGAACTCGATCATCGTCGCCAGCATCGCCACGGTCTGCGCCACGGCCATCGCGTTGCTCGCGGCGCTGGCAACGTACCGGCCGTTCTACGGACAGAAAATGGTCGAGGGCGGGATCAACCTGCCGTTGATTCTGCCGGAGATCGTCACCGCCGTGGCCACGCTGCTGCTGTTCATGGCGCTGGGGATCAAGCTCGGGTTGCTGACGGTAATCGTCGCGCACATCGGCTTCTGCATTCCCTTCGCTTACTTGCCGATCCGTGCGCGGCTCAATGATCTGGACAAGAGCTTGCTGGAGGCGGCCAACGATCTGTACGCGAATCCGTGGCAAGTGTTTCGCCGGGTGACGTTGCCGCTGTTGTGGCCGGCGGTGTTGTCCGGGTCGGTGCTGGCGTTCGTGGTCAGCCTCGACGATTTCATCATGACCTTCTTCGTTGCCGGCCCCGGTTCGACGACGTTGCCGGTGTACATCTTCTCGGCGATCAAGGCCGGCGTGACGCCGGAGATCAATGCGATCTCGACCCTGATGCTGGTGATTTCCATCGTGCTGGTGGTGCTGGCCTTCTGGCTGGGACAGCGCGGCAAAAACCAATGAACCTGGAGCGCTCTATGAACAATAAAAACATGCGTTACGGCATCGCCGGTCTGGCCCTCAGTTGCTTCGCTGTTTTCACCGCGCAGGCCGCCGAGCCCAAGGAGCTGTTCTTCTACAACTGGACCGATTACTACCCGGTCGACCTGCTGGCCAAGTTCGAGAAGGAGACCGGGATCAAGGTCACCATGGACGGCTACGACAGCAACGAAACCCTGCTGGCCAAATTGCAGGCCGGTGGCGCGGCGTATGACGTGATCGTGCCGTCGCAGTCGATCATGCGCACCTTGATCAACCAGAATCTGCTGCTGCAAATCGACGCGTCGACCCTGCCCAACTTTCAGTACGTCAAACCGGCGTTCCGCGACCCGAGCTTCGACCCCGGCCGCAAGTTCTCCGCACCGTATCTGTGGGGCAGCACCGGGTTTTCCTATGACAGCGCGCGAGTGCCGGGCGGCAAGCTCGATGACTCGTGGAAAGAGTTCTTCGAACCGCGCAAGGAACTGCAAGGCCAGCTCGCCGCCCTCGACACCTCCAGCAGCGTGATCAATGCCGCCAGCCATTACCTGAACGTCGACGAATGCAGCGAAAACCCGCAGGACGCCAAGCGCATTCTGGAGCTGCTGCAAAAACAGAAACCCTTCCTGAAGATGTACAGCTCGGACAACACCGTCGACCGCATGGCCTCCGGTGAAGTGATCATGATGCAGAACTGGAACGGCTCAACCGCGCGGGCCACGTTGCAGAAGAGCACGATCAAATACGTGTACCCGAAAGAAGGCCTGGCGATGTTCCAGGACAACTTCGCCGTCCCGAAAAGCGCACCGCATCCCGGTAACGCGAAGATCTTCATCGACTGGATGATGAAGCCGGAAAACGCCGCGGCCGTGTCCAACGCCATCGCCTACGCCAACGGCATCCAGAGCGACACGTTGATCGACGCCAAATGGCGGGTGATGGATGCGATCAACATGCCCGACGAATTCGCCTCACGCCTGCGCCCGGAAAAAGAATGCAGCAACAAGGCGCGGGAACTGCAGGACCGGATTTGGGCGAAGCTCAAGGGTTGATTGCCTGGCTTGAGACCGAGGCGCGTCCTTCGCGGGCAAGCCCGGCTCCCACAGGATTAGGGCTTGTCCACATATTCCATGATCGACACAAATCCTGTGGGAGCGGGCTTGCCCGCGATGAGGCCCTCCCACACAACACAGAATTTGAGGTTCCTGATGACCCAAACCCGCTGGCTGCGCAATGTGCGGCCCTACGGTTCAGCCGCCGAAGACTTCCTGATCGAAAACGGCCTGTTCAAACAACGCCGTCCTGCCTCATCGGCGGACTTGGCCGCCACCGACATCGACGGCCAACACCAGCTCCTCACCCCAGCCCTGGTGGAAAGCCACGTCCACCTCGACAAAACCCTCTGGGGTCAACCCTGGCGCCCGAACAGCGCGGGCCCGACGCTCAAGGATTACATCGCCAACGAACGCCGCGTGTTGCGTGAAGTCGACACACCGATCGCCCAACGCGCCGGCGCGCTGCTGGAAAACTGCATCGCCCGTGGCTCGTTGACCCTGCGCTGTCACGTCGACATCGACCCGGACTTCGGCCTGTGCCATGTCGAAGCCATGCAACAGCTGCGCGAACACTACCGCGACTTGATTGACCTGCAACTGGTGGTGTTCCCGCAAACCGGCCTGATCAGCCGCCCCGGCACCGCCGAATTGATGCGCGAAGCCATGGCCTTGGGCGTGGAAAACGTCGGTGGCCTCGACCCGTGCGGTATCGACAACGACCCCATCGCCCAGCTCGATGTCGTGTTCAAACTGGCCAGCGAATTCGACCGTGGCGTGGACATTCACCTGCACGACAAGGGTGAATTGGGCCTGTGGCAGATCGCGCTGATCGCCGACTACACCGAGCGTTTCGGGCGTCACGGCCGGGTGATGATCAGCCACGCGTATTGCCTGGGGATGTTGCCGTGGAGCCAGGTCAAACCGGTGGCCGAACGTCTTGCGGCGCTGGGCATTTCGCTGATGAGTTCGGCACCGGCCGATTGCGCGGTGCCGCCGTTCCTGGCGCTGCGCGAGGCCGGGGTCAATGTCTGCCTCGGTTCGGACGGCATTCGCGATGCCTGGTCGCCCATGGGCAACGGCGACATGCTGGAACGGGCGATGCTGCTGGCGTTACGGTTTGACTTGAACAAGGACGACGAGCTGGCGGCGGCGTTTGAGGCGGCGACGGTCAATGGCGCCCGGGCGTTGGGCTGTGAGGATTATGGTCTGGAGATCGGCCGGCCAGCGGATTTCCTGCTGATGCCGGTGCAGACCTTGGGTGAGGCCATCGTCTCGCGGCCGGTGCGACAGGTTTATCGCCGTGGTGAGTTGATCGCCGCCGATGGCCGACTGTTGGAAAGCCGTTTGTGAAGCGCATCGGCCTGAAAAGCAGCTGCGTGGTCGGCTTCGACGGCACGCAACATGTGCTGTGGCGTGACGGCGAAGTGGTGTTCGAAGGCTCGCGCATCGTATTTGTCGGGCGTGGTTTTTCGGGGCAGGTGGATCAGTGGGTCGACTACGGCAATGCGCTGATCGGCCCGGGCTTCATCGATCTGGATGCGCTCGGCGATCTTGATTCCACGGTGCTGACGCTGGACAACGGCGATGAACGCGACATGGGCCGGATGTGGTCCGAGGACTATCTGGCGCGTGGTCCGCGGGAGAGTTTCAGTCCCGATGAAGAAGTCTTCAAATACCGCTACGCCTTCACGCAGCTGATCCGCAATGGCATCACCACGGCGATGCCGATCACCTCGATGTACTACCGCGAGTGGGCCGAGACTTACGACGAATTTGCGGCGGTGGCCGGTGTGGCAGGCGAGTTGGGGCTGCGCACTTACCTCGGCCCTTGCTACATGAGCGGCATGAGTTACTGGCGCGCCGATGGTCGCCTCGGGCATCACTGGGATGAAGCGCGGGGCATGGCCGGGCTCGATGCAGCTGAACGGTTTTTTCAGGATTTCGACGGTTCGCAGGGCGGGCTGGTTCGCGGCGCGCTGCTGCCGGACCGCATCCAGACCTGCACCCCGGCGCTGTTGCAACGCACCGCCGCGCTGAGTCGCGAGCTCAACGCACCGATGCGTTTGCACTGCTGCCAGGGGCTGGGCGAGGTGGCGATGGTTGAACAACTTCGCGGATGTTCGCCGCTGGGCTGGTTGGAGGAATTGGACCTGCTGACCCCGCGCAGCCTGCTGCCCCACGGCATCTACACCCACGGTGATAACGACCTGCAACGCGTGGTGGATGGCGGCGCCAGTCTGGTGCATTGCCCGGTGGTGTTTGCCCGGGATGGCGAGGCACTGAATTCGTTTGGTCGCTACCGCGCCAAGGGCATCAACTTCGCCCTGGGCACCGACACCTGGCCGGCCGACTTGCTCGAGAACATGCGTCAGGGTCTGAACATCGCTCGCCTGATGGAGGGCGGCAGTTCTTTGACCACCACGCTGGACTTTTACAACGCCGCCACCCTCGGCGGTGCCAAGGCCTTGGGCCGTGACGACATCGGCCGTTTGGCGCCGGGAGCCAAGGCCGACATTACGGTGTTCAGCCTTCGAGGCCTGCACCTGGGGCCCTTGTTCGATCCGCTGAAAAACCTGGTGCTGGCCGGGCGCGGTGACGATTGCATCGCCAGCTACATCGATGGCCGCTGCGTGATGCAGGACGGTCAGGTTCAAGGCGTCGATTACCCCGATTTACAACGCCAGGCCCAACGACAATTCGAAAAACTGATGCGCAGCCACGGCGACCGGGCCTTCGGTCAACCGGACTGGAAAGGCCTGTTCAAACCGGCCATCCCGTTCGCCGACGACGACAGCGCACACGCGCCGCTGAGCGCGATTGATCCACTTCTTTAGAGATGCCTGCCCATGCAAAGCTTTGACTTCAGCCAACTGAGCCCACGAGACAAGTACAAGATTCTGATCGGCAGCGTGGTGCCTCGGCCGATTGCCCTGGTCACCACCATCGACGGCGAAGGCCGGATCAACGCGGCGCCGTTCAGCTTTTTCAATGCGCTGTCGGCTGATCCGCCGATCCTCGCGCTGGGCGTGGAAAACTACGGCGACCAGAGCCCCAAGGACACCACGCGCAACATCCAGCTCAATCAGGAATTCACCGTGAACATCGTCAGCGATGCGCTGGTGGAAGCGATGAACGTCTGCGCCGTGCCCTTCGCCCCCGGCTTCGACGAGCTGACCGCCGCCGGCCTCACCGCCATCCCCGGCACCACGGTCAAATGCCCACGGATCGGCGAAGCACCGGTGGCCCTGGAATGCCGGCGAATGATGGCGCTGTCCATCGGGCAATCGCGGGAGATTATCTTTGGCGAAGTGCTGATGGCCCATGTGCGGGATGAACTGATCGACCCGAAAACCCTGTACATCGATCAACTGGGGCTCGATGCGATCGGGCGGATGGGTGGACATGGGTATGCCCGTACGCGGGACTATTTCGACTTGCCGACACGGTCGTTGCAGGCATGGACGGATGCGCCGGGGGGTGGAGAGCGGTTTTGGCCTTTGGGTAAATGATCGTTCCCTCACTCTGCGTGGGAACGCAGCCACGGACGCTCCGCGTCCGATGTGACGCGGAGCGTCACGGGAGGCATTACCACGCGGAGCGTGGGAACGATCAGCACAGGAGAAATGCGGATTTCAGCGGAAATCCCGGCTGCGTACGCTGATGCCATCCAGCAACGGGCTCAGGTCGCTCAAGCGGCCGGCGATCAGGTGTCGCACTTCGCCTTCTTTTTCCCAGCGCCCGTCGACCTTGAGTAATTGCGAGCCGACCAGGACCTGACGCTGTCGGTCGGCCAGGTCGCGCCAGACGATGACGTTGACGTTGCCGAACTCGTCTTCCAGGGTGACGAAGGTCACGCCACTGGCGGTGCCCGGGCGTTGTCGGCCGGTCACCAGCCCGGCGACGCTGACGGGACGGCCATGCTCGACGTCGAGCAATTCCTTCGAGCTGCGGCAACGCCGCGCTTTCAATTCACCCCGCAGCAAGGCCAGCGGATGCGGACCGAGGGTGGTGCCGACGCTGTTGTAGTCGGCCAGCAAGTCCTCGCCCACGGTGGGTTTGGGTAACGCCACCGCGCCCTCCTCCTGACTCGGCAACCCCGCGAACAACCCCAGCTGCTTCTGCACGCCCGCCACTTCCCAGCGCGCCCGATGACGGTGACCGGCCAACCCGCGCAGCGCTCCGGCATCGGCCAGTTGCTCCTGGGCACGGGCATCGAGTCGCGCCCGTTCGCCGAGGTCGGCCACGTCGACAAACGCCCCCTTCGCCCGCGCCGCCTCAATGCGCCGGGCATCGTCCTCGCGAAAACCCTTGATCATCCGCAACCCCATGCGAATCGCCGGTTGCGCGCCGGTGATCGGTTCGAGGCTGCAATCCCAGTCGCTGGCCCGCACGTCCACCGGGCGAATCTGCAAGTGATGGCGACGCGCGTCCTGCAGAATCTGGTCCGGGCTGTAGAAACCCATGGGCCAGCTGTTGATCAGCGCACAGGCAAACGCCGCCGGCTCGTGGCATTTCAGCCAGCAACTGGCGTAGGTCAGCAAGGCAAAACTGGCGGCGTGGGACTCGGGAAAGCCGTAACTGCCAAAACCTTTGATCTGCTCGAAAATCTGCGCGGCGAACTCGGCCGTGTAGCCGTTTTTCTTCATCCCGGCAGCCAGGCGATCCTTGTGCGGCTCAAGCCCGCCGTGGCGTTTCCACGCGGCCATGGAGCGGCGCAACTGATCGGCCTCGCCGGGGCTGTAGTCGGCGGCGACGATGGCGATCTGCATCACCTGTTCCTGAAACAGCGGCACGCCCAGGGTGCGCTTGAGCACGGCTTCCAGTGCCGGAGACGGATAGACCTCGGGTTCTTCCTTGTTTCGCCGCCGCAGGTACGGATGCACCATGCCGCCCTGAATCGGTCCCGGACGGACGATCGCCACCTCGATCACCAGGTCATAGAAGGTTCGCGGCTTGAGCCTCGGCAGCATCGACATCTGCGCCCGGGACTCGATCTGAAACACGCCGATGGTGTCGGCTCGGCCAATCATGTCGTAGGTGAGCGCGTCTTCGGACGGGATCGTCGCCAGGCTCAGGTCAAGGTCGCGATGCCGACGTAGCAGGTCGAAACAGCGGCGGATGGCGCTGAGCATGCCCAACGCCAGAATATCCACCTTGAGCAGCCCCACCGCGTCCAGATCGTCCTTGTCCCACTGGATGATGGTGCGCTCGGCCATCGCGGCGTTTTCCACCGGCACCAGACTGTCCAGGGGCTGCTCGGAAATCACGAAGCCGCCAGGGTGCTGGGACAGGTGTCGGGGGAAACCGATCAGTTGCCCGGTCAGGCTCAGCACCCGGCGCAGCACCGGGCTCTCGGGATCAAAACCGCCTTCAAGCAGGCGCTCCACGGGCGGCGTCGCATCACTCCAGTGACCGCAGCAATCGGCCAGGGCATTGATCTGATCCGGCGGCAACCCCAAGGCCTTGGCCACGTCCCGCACCGCGCCGGCCGCGTGATAGGTGCTGACCACCGCCGTCAGCGCGGCGCGGGTTCGCCCGTAACGCTGGAACACATACTGCAAGACTTCTTCACGCCGCTCGTGCTCGAAATCGACGTCGATGTCCGGCGGTTCATTACGTTCTTTGGAGAGAAAGCGTTCAAACAGCAGCGTGGTGCGATCCGGATCGATCTCCGTGATCCCCAAGGCAAAGCACACCGCCGAGTTGGCGGCCGAACCACGGCCCTGACAGAGAATGTGCTGCTCACGGGCGAATCGCACAATGTCGTGGACTGTCAGGAAGTAGCTTTCGTAGCCCAACTCGGCAATCAGCTCCAGCTCCTTGTCGATCTGCTTCAGCACCTTGGCTTGCGGCCCTTTTGGCCAGCGCCACTGGATGCCCTTTTCAGTCAGCACCCGCAGCCATGAGGTGGCCGTGTGACCGTCCGGCACCAGCTCGCGCGGGTATTGATAACGCAACTGGCCGAGGTCGAACGTGCAACGCCGGGCAATGTTCAGCGTCTCGTCGAGCAAGGCCTTGGGATAAAGGCCCAACACCATGTCGAGGCTGCGCAAATGCCGTTCGCCATTGGGGTGCAGGCGCAACCCGGCATCGGCCACCGGCAGGTGATGACGGATCGCGGTCATGGTGTCCTGCAAGGCGCGCCGACCACGGGCGTGCATGTGCACATCGCCGCTGGCCACCGCCGGGATTCGCAGCTCACCCGCCAGAGTCAACAGCGCGGCCAGTCGCCGGGTATCGTCCTGGCCGCGATGCAACTGGACCGCCAGCCACAAACGCTCGGCGAAGACCTGCTTCAGCCAGTGGCCCTGCTCAAAGGCATCGACAGCGTCCGGTACCCACAGCGCCAACAGCCCCGGCAACGGTTCGCTGAAGTCTTCCCGCAGCACTTGGTACTGGCCTTTCTGCGTTCGGCGGCGGGCTCGGGTAATCAGTCGGCAGAGGTTTTGGTAGCCCTCGAGGTTTTCCACCAACAGCACCAGTTTCGGGCCGTTCTCGATGCGTATTTCGCTGCCGATGATCAGCGGCAGCTCCACGGATTTGGCCGCTTGCCAGGCACGGACAATGCCGGCCAACGTGCATTCGTCGGTGATCGCCAGGGCTTGATAGCCCTGCTTTTTCGCCCGCTGAAAAAGCTCAAGCGCACTGGAAGCACCGCGCTGGAAACTGAAGTTCGACAGGCAGTGCAACTCGGCATATTCGACACTCATGCGAACCAGCCTTGCAGCCACAACGGGCCGTCCTCGCCCACCGCACGATAGGCCCAGCCCTGCTGGCCGGAACGGGTTTCGATCAAGTAGTAATCGCGGCGCACGTCGGCGCCGTCCCACCAGCCGGACTCGATGCGCTCCGGGCCCATGAGAATGCGCGTCGAACCTTCGTGTACCGCCAACGGTTCAGTCAGCAGCCAGCCCGGCCGTTGCACGCCCGCTAGCCCGCTACATACCTGATTGTCGACGCTGGCCTGCCACGCGCACTCGGGGCGGTGATCGGCCAGGAACCGCAAGCCATGCACTGCGTCATCCCCCAGCCGTGCGCGCAGGCGTTCGCGCAATTGTTCCCAAGGCAAGGACTGTTGCGGGCGGTCGTCGAACAGTTCCTGATACTGGGGAACGAAGGCTGGCAAGTCTTCGGCGCGCAAACGAAAACCGCGCACCGGGGCCGCAACCTGGACCTGTTCCAGCCGCCCCCGGGCCAGTTCGAAGAGCATCGCCGGATCACGCTCGGCGCTGAGCAGGCCGACCTTGATCACCGTGTCTGGCAACCCGGCGTGTTCCAGGTGCAGGTCAAAGCGCTGCACGCCGCTGTCGCGACCGCAGAGAAAGGCCGACAGATCGCCGGTCAGCCGGCGCAATGGAAACAGCAGCGCCTGATGGGACTGCACGTCGAAGTTGAGTTCGATGCGCACATCGAAGCGGTCCGGCGGCAGGTAGAACGCCAGCGCCAGCCGCCGCGTGCCGAGCAAGGTGTCGAGGTGCTTGAGCACTTGCGCTTCGAACCGTCGGGCGAGGCTATGCCGGGGCAGCGCTTGCACCTGGCTCAGGGTGCGCAAGCCCATTCGCGACAACGCCGTGGCCACGCTGGCCTCCAGCCCGATCCGGTCGATGGGCAACTGCCCGAGGTGATGCTGCAAGGCCTGATCGTCGGGCACCACCAGGCCGTCATAGGCATTGGCCAGTACCCGCGCCGCCACCGGGTTGGGGGCGGCAACGATCCGATGACGAAACCCCAGTTCGCCAAGCTCCGCCCGCAACCGCGCTTCGAACTGTGGCCAGGCGCCGAACAAGCCCAGGCTGGATTCGATTTCAAACACCACCGCCCGCGGGTAATGGACGCTGACCTGAGCACTGAACCGATAGGCCCAAGCGGCCAGGAACTGCTGCCAGTGTTCGATCTCGGCGGCGTCGTATTCCGCCGTGACAAAGCCTTTGCTCAGGGCTTGGGCAGCGGTCATCGACTGGCCGGGCCGCAAGCCCAGCGCCCGCGCCGGCGCATTGACCGCCTGCAACACCCGACGCTGGGCCGGCCCGGTCAGCAGCGCCAGCGCCGTATCGGGGTCGGAGCGCTGACGCAGTACCGCGTCCAGCGCCAATTGCGGGAAAAGAATGCAGACCCAGCGCATGGCAACCTCAATGCCCCATGGCAAAGGCAATTGGCGCCGAACGCGCCAACCCGCCTCGACACTTGAGCACGCGCAATTGCGCAGGTTTGGCATCGATGGCAATGCGCAACGCCGCTGGCGAGGGGTTGACCGCTTCATTGAGCGAGCGATAGGCAAACGCCAGGGTCGAGCCTGTTTCCGCCGCCACCTGCAAACGCCGCAACGCACGGTCATCGGCCTTATGCGGCCAGCACAACACCGCGCCGCAACTGCCCGAACGCAGGCATTGTTCCGCCGCCCACAACGCATCGCGCTCGCTGGCCTGGATGATCGACAACTGGCGCAGATCGACCCCGGCGTTTTGCCATGCCTGGGGATACGGCACGTAAGGCGGCGCCACCAGCACGATGCGCTCGCCCGCCGCCGACAACCGCGCCAGCGCCGGCCACACCAGTTGCAACTCGCCCACGCCCTGCCCGGCCAGGAGGATTTCGGTCAGCGCCGCTTCCGGCCAGCCACCGGTCGGCAACGCCGCATCCAGCGCGGCATGCCCGGTGGGTTGCGGGCTGACAGCCGGTGGCGCAGGCCGGCCCTTCCAGACCTGGCCGCCATTGAACAGCGTATCCAGCGCAACGACGGCGCCCATCACCCTTGCCTCACCAGGCCGCAGAACACCCCTTCGATGGCCAGGTCCTGATCGGCGCGAACAATGATCGGCTTATAGGCCGGGTTGCGTGGCAACAGGCGGACAGCGTCGCCGACCCGCTCGAAGCGCTTGATGGTGACTTCACCGTCGAGGCGCGCCACGACGATCTGACCGTTGACCGCCTCGGGGTTGCGGTGCACGCCCACCAGGTCGCCGTCGAGAATGCCGTCCTCGATCATCGAGTCGCCCTGGACCCGCAGCATGTAGTCCGGCACCCGGGAGAAGATCGCCGGATCGAGCATCAAGCGGCTGTGGACCTCGGCATCGGCCCCGATCGGCGCACCGGCCGCCACTCGACCCAGCACGGGAATGTCCAGCAGTTCGGGGCGCGCCGGTTGCCCCAGCAAACGAATGCCCCGGGCCTGATTAGGGTTGACCTCGATGAAACCGGCTTCGGTCAGCGCCAGCACATGCTTGCGTGCCACGCTGCGGGAGGCGAAACCGAACGCCTCGCTGATTTCAGCGAGGCTCGGAGACTGACCGTGCTCGGCGATGCGATCGCGGATAAAGGTCAGGATGGCGGTACGGCGGGGAGTCAGAGTCGTCATGGAGTACATTTGTACTCTTTTGGCGTTTTCCTGGCAAGAACCGCCAGTCAGCCCAAACCTCAGACCTTGTGGTGTCCCCTTGTGGGAGCGGGCTTGCCCGCGATAGCGATTTCTCATTCAACATAGATGTCGCCTGACACGACGCTATCGCGGGCAAGCCCGCTCCCACAGGGGATTAGTCATTTTCGGGGGTGAGTTGTGCCAGGTAGGGCCAGGGATAGATGCCGCGTTCGTGGCCGTCGCTGAAGATCAGTTGCAGGCCATAGCCTTGGGAATTGAGTTCAACGACACGAATGCGCTCATCGACTTTCACCCTCAACCCCTGCAACCGAAACGCCCGGCATTGCGAGCACGGGCATTGGCGGCGCAACTCAGCGTGATCCAGCCATTGCTCGCGACCATCGGGCCAGTTCAGCCGCAGTTGCTGTTTGCTCTGGGAATTGCCGATCGCCAGCGGGTTCATTGCAGCTGGCTCAAGGCAATGCGCACGGCTTTGCGCACTTCCGGGTCGCCGTCATCCTGCGCGGCCTGCAACGGCGCGATGGCGCCTTTATCGTTCAATTCGCCGAGGGCCAGGGCCGCTTCCTTGCGCAAGTTGCTGATGCGGTGGCCGAGGGTGTCGATCAGCGCGTCGAGAGCCGGCACGTAATGCAAACGACCGAGGCTGCGGGTAGCGCGCAGGCGCACTTGCCAGTAATCGTCGCTCAAGGCTTCGACCAGGGCCGGGCCTGCATCGCTGTGGCCGACCTTTCCCAGAGTCGTCGCGGCTTCTTCGCGCACTTGCCAGGCGTGGTCCTGCAGCGCCTGGCGCAATGCCGGCAGCACTTGATCGTCCGACGCCAGGCCGAGGGCACCGGTGGCGGCGCGGCGGACTTCGGTGTCCGGGTCGTCACTGGCCAAGCGCGCCAAGGCCGGCAAGGCATCGAGTTGCTTGAGCCAGCCGAGTACGCCGACCGCCTCACGGCGAACACCGGCGTCTGCATCGGTCAACGCCACGATTGCCACCTCGGCAGCATCGGGAAAGCGCAGCTCGCGCAAGGCCCGGAACGCAGCGATGCGCACGCTGATGTCGGCATGCCCGGTCCACGGCAGAATCACCCGGCCCGCCGCCTCACTCTTGAGCAGGCTCAGGCTCTGCGCGGCGGCGCCTTGCACGGCCGACGATGGATCGGTCAGCGCCTGGCACAGCGCTGCCACCACCGGTTCATCCTCCCAGGCTTCCAGCAGGCGCGCGGCTTCGGCACGCACGTCTTCGGTCGGGTCCCGGGCCAGTCGGTCGACCAGCCAAAGCAGGCCGTCCGGCTCTTCGAGGTCGGCCAGTTCGATCAGCGCGATGCGGCGCACGCCGGGGTCTTCGTCGGTCAGGCGTGGTTGCAGGGCCAGAATGTCGTCGTTATCGGTTACATCGAATAGAGAGGTCATAGGGCAAATCGCGGCAGTTTGTTTTCAGGGGGAAGTCCGAGAGGGTTCAGGCGGGGTAACTGCCGACCGTCTTCGTGACGCAGCAGCTCGAGGCAGTGACGCTTCAAGCAGGAGAACTCGTGGCGGGTGACCAGTTCGGTGGTGCGTGGCCGGGGGAAATCGAGGCGCAGGTCTTCGATGATGCGGCCGGGGCGTGTGCTCATGACCAGCAGGCGATCGGCGAGGAACAGCGCCTCGTCGATGTCATGGGTGACGAACACCACGGTGGTGCGAATCCGCGTCCAGATGTCCAGCAGCAGTTCCTGCATGTTCAGTCGCGTCAGGGCATCAAGGGCACCGAAGGGTTCGTCCATCAGCAACAGGCGCGGACGGTTGATCAGCACCCGGGCGATTTCTACCCGTTGCTGCATGCCGCCGGACAGCTGATCGGGCCAGCGATCGGCAAAGCCTTCGAGGCCTACCAGAGCGAGGATTTCGTCGGCAGCTTGATGCCGCTCGGATTTGCCGATGCCACGCATTTTCAGGCCGAACGCGACGTTGTCGCGCACCGTGCGCCAAGGGAACAGCGTGTGCTGCTGGAATACCATGCCGCGCTGGGGCGATGGACCGGAGACCTGCGCGCCATCGACTTTCAGGCTGCCGGTGCTGGCTTGCAGGTGTCCGGCCAGCGCGCCGAGCAAGGTGGATTTACCGCAACCGGACGGCCCGAGAATGCACACGAATTGCCCCGGTTCGATCTGGCAGTCCAGGCCCTGGACGGCCTCGAACGCCTGCGGGCCTTCACCGAGGACGATGGACAATTGGCGGATGTCGATCCGCCCTTCAGGGGTTTGCATCACGCTCATCAGGCTTTTCCTCGTGGTCGATGCCAAGGCGTGAACAGCCCGCCGAGGCGTTTGATCAGCAGGCTGCTGCCCATCCCGAGGACGCCGATCAGCAACATGCCGACCACGATGTCGGCGTAGTTCTGAATGGTGTAGGACTCCCAGGTGTAATAGCCGATGCCGTACTGGCCGGAGATCATTTCGGCGGTCACCAGGCAGAACCATGAGGTGCCCATGCCGATGGCCAGCCCGGTGATGATGCTCGGCGCGGCGCCCGGCAAAATCACCTCCAGCAGAATCGCCCGGCGCCCTGCCCCAAGGCTTTTCGCCGAGGCGATCAGCCGTGGGTCGACGCCTTCGACGCCGTGCACGGTGTTGAGCAGGATCGGGAACAGCGCACCGGTGAAGGTGATGAAAACCATCGACAGTTCTGACGAAGGGAACATCAAGATAGCCAAGGGAATCCAGGCCACTGCGGGGATCGGGCGCAGGACTTCCAGGGGTGGCAGCAATAAGTCTTCGGCCCATTTCGAGCGACCGATCGCCAGGCCCAACGCGATCCCGATCACCAGCGCCGCGAGGTAACCGGCGAAGACTCGGCTGAGGCTGCTGCTCAGGTGTTGGGCGAGCTTGCCCGAGTCGCCGAGGCCGAGCGCCGCTTCGATGACTGCCAGCGGCGTCGGAACGTTGGCGAAGGTGACCAGGCCAAGGTTCCAGTGGTGGCTGGCGGCGAGTTGCCAGAACAGGAGGCAGAACAGCAACGATACGGTTCTTGGAATCCAGCGTGGATATGATCGGTACACAAATCCTCCTCTCAACTCAAAACCTGTGGGAGCGGGCTTGCCCGCGATAGCGGTGGGTCAGGCGACATTGATGTCGACTGGTCTGGCCTCATCGCGGGCAAGCCCGCTCCCACAGGGAATTTCAGTGGCCCAAGGGTTAGCGAGCGGCGACGGCCTGGGTGGTGGCGTCGGTGAAGTCGAAGACTTTTCCGCCCTGGGCCGTTGCGAACTGCTGGGCCTGGCCTTTGAGCAAGAACGCGCTGAGGCGGCCTTTCGCATCGCTGGCAAACCACGCTTGATCGGCCAGCAACTTGATCCCGCTGTCAGACGCCTGGGCATACACCGCGCGGATGTTTTTGCCTTCCTGCTTCAGGCTGGCCAACGCGCTGAACGCCGATTCCGCCGAGGCGTATTGACGAACTTTCGGCTCGCCCCGCACCCAGATCTCGGCCACATGGCTGACGTCGGTGATGGCCTTGCCGCTGACCGCATCCACCGCTGTGAGCGGCGTCTGTGCGTAGTTGGCCAGTTGCGCGGTGTAGTCCAGGTTCGAGGCCTTGAACGCGGCGCGGATGTATTGGTCGTCGATGAAGGTGTTGAGGTCGAGACCGCGATCAGCCTTCTTCAGCAGCTTGAGCGTGTCGATGGCCGTGCCGACGGCCTGACGGTATTCCGGCTTCCAGCTCAGGTCGCGGGTCTGCACACCGAGCGGACCGTGGAACAGGTAATTGACCTCGGCGTCGACACCGGTGACCTTGGCGATCAACTCGCTGTACTTCTCCGGTTCAGCCGCCAGCAACTGGTTGGCTTCGATACTGGCGCGCAGGTAAGCGACGACTATTTCCGGGTACTTTTTCGCGTAGCTCTGATCCACCAGCGCGCCATGGAACGTCGGCGCACCGGCCTGGGAACCGTCATAAATCTTGCGCGCGAAACCACGGCTCGGGAACAGTTCGGCAAACGGCACGAAGTCGGCGTGGGCATCGATCTTCCCGGCCTGCAACGCCGAGCCGGCGACTTCCGGTGGCTGGGCGATGATGTTCACGTCTTTGAGCGGGTCCCAGCCTTGGGACGCCACCGCCCGCAACAACATGCCATGGGCCGTGGAGGCGAACGGCACGGAAATGGTCTTGCCCTTCAATTCCGCCAGAGACTGCACGCCCGAAGCACTCGGCACGACGATGCCGTTGCCACTGCCCTTGATGCTGCCCGAGAGCACGCTGATGAACAGGCTGTGCTTGCCGGCGGTTTCGAACGCCACGCCGTTGAACGAACCGGGGAAATCAGCCATGGCGCCGAAGTCGAGTTTGCCGGCGACCATCTCGTTGGTCAGGGGCGCGCCACTGGTGAAGTTCTTCCACTCCACCTCGTATTTCGCGTCTTTGTATTGGCCATCGTGTGGCAGGTATTTGTCGAGCAAACCGAGCTCACGAATCAACAGACCGCCCGCAGCGCAGTTGATCGTGGTGTCCTGGGTGCCGATGGCAATGCGGATGGTTTCGGCCGAGGCCGACAAGGTGAATGAGGCCAGTACCAGACCGGCAAATGCTGCACGCAATAACATGGGTATTCCCCTCGAATCATTTATTGGATGTTCGTCTCCGCCACGATCAGGGCGTGGTGGGAAACGAGGGGTGTTTGAATCAGGCGTCCGGTGTTGCCGGATAGCTTTGGGTTGTCTGGGTGGGCCTCATCGCTGGCCTGCCAGCGATGGCGTCCTTTCAGTCACCGCAGTAAATAAGGGATTTCGACGTTCACCGCCCCGGTCGGGCAGTCCTTTTCACACGGCATGCAGTACCAGCATTCGTCGAAGGCCATGTAGGCCTTTTGTGTTGCCGGGTTGATCGCCAGCAAATCCATCGGGCAGACGTCGACGCACACGGTGCAGCCCTTGTGAGCGATGCACAGGTCCTCGTCGACCGTGACGGGGGCGTTGGAACGGAAGAAGATTTCCTGGGGTTGATAGGCCATTTCGCGGTCTCTCTCTGGTGTGTTGCTCAGGCCGCAAAGGCACCGACCCGCAGCCGGTCGTAGGCCTGCATTTCATCGGCATCCAGCGGGATGATGTAAGGCTCGACGGCTTTCTTGAAGCTGCTCATCTGGCCGTTTTCGTCCTTCTTCAGATGGCAATGGCAGAACCAGTCGCTGTCGTTGCGTTGCGGGTGATCGACCCGATAGTGGTAAAGCCCCCAGCGACTTTCGGCGCGGAACAGCGAAGCGCGGGCGGCCATTTCGGCGCAGTCGCGGATCATGCTGACTTCCATGGCGCGCATCAGTTCGTGGGCGTTGTGGGCCTTGATCTGATCGAGATCACGCTGGATATCGCTGAAGCGTTGCAGGCCTATTTGCATCTTCTTGGTCACTTTCGGCGGTTGCAGGTAGTCGTTCACGAAGCGCCGCAGCTTGTACTCGACCTGGGCCGGTGGCAGACCGTGTTCCCGATCCAGTGGCGCGTAGACCCTTTGTTTTTCCGTTTCGATCTGCTCGGCATCGACGCTTGAAAACTCGCGTCTGGCGACAAAATCCGCCGCATTGGTGCCGGCAAACCAGCCATAGGTGAACGCGCCGAGCATGTAGTTGTGCGGCACGGCGGCCATATCGCCCGCCGAGTACAAACCCTTGACCGAGGTTTCAGCCTTTTCGTTGACCCACACCCCCGACGCCGAATGCCCGCTGCAAAAACCGATTTCGGAGATGTGCATCTCGACCATCTGCGTGCGGTAATCGGTGCCGCGATTGGCGTGGAACTGGCCACGACTCGGGCGTTCGTTGCTGTGCAGGATCTCTTCGATGTTCTGGATGGTTTCCTCGGCCAGGTGATCGAGCTTCAGGAACACCGGGCCATTGCCGCTTTCGAGTTCCTGGTGGAACTCCCACATCATCTGCCCGCTCCAGTAGTCACATTCGATGAAGCGTTCACCTTTGTTGTTGGCGGTGTAGCCGCCCAATGGACCGGTGACATAGGCGCAGGCCGGGCCGTTGTAGTCCTTGATCAACGGGTTGATCTGGAAGCATTCGAGGTTCGCCAGCTCGGCGCCGGCGTGATAAGCCATGGCGTAACCGTCGCCGGCATTGGTCGGGTTTTCGTAGGTGCCCATCAGGTAACCCGAGGAAGGCAAACCCAGGCGTCCGGCGGCGCCGCAGCAAAGGATCACGGCTTTGGCCTTGATCACGTGGAAGTCCGCCGTGCGGCAGTCGAAACCCATCACGCCGTTGACCGCGCCCTCTTCGTCCGTCAGCAAGCGCGTGCAAACCAGCCGATTGGTGATGCTCACCCGCGCCCGTTTCAACTGGCGGTACAGGACTTTTTTGATGTCGTGTCCTTCCGGCATCGGCAGCACGTAGGCGCCCATGTGGTGGACCTTTTTCACCGCGTAGTCGCCGGTTTCGTCCTTCTCGAACTTCACTCCCCAGCGATCCAGTTGCTCGATGGTTTCAAAGCTGTGGGTCGCATAGGCGTAGACCGCCGCCTGATTGACGATGCCGTCGTTGGCGATGGTGATTTCCTTGGTGTACTGCTCCGGCGTCGAGTGGCCGGGAATGATCGCGTTGTTCAGGCCGTCCATGCCCATGCTGATCGCGCCGCTACGCTTGACGTTGGCCTTGTCGATCAGCAACACGCGCAAATCGCGGTTGCGTTCCTTGGCCTTGATCGCTGCCATGGGACCTGCGGTGCCGCCGCCGATCACGACGATGTCGTATTCCTGTTCCAACGTGCTGCGCGTCATGCCTGCTCCCCTTTTTGCCGGTCGATCCGCAGGCGGTACTGGAAGGCATCGCCACGGTAGTAAAGGTGTTCGAAGTCCACTGGCCGGCCTTCGGCGTCGTGGGTCAGACGCTCGATGCGCATGATCGGCGAGCCGGTTTCGACGTTCAGGGCCTGGGTCAGGTCGCTGTCGGCCAACACCGCGTCGATGGCCAGATCGGCATGACCGAGGGTCAGGCCACAGTCGTTTTCCAGGATTAGGAAGATGTCGCGGGTGACCAGATCGGCCTTTTCCAGACGCTCACCGATGTCTTTGGGCAAGTAGGTGATTTCCAGCGAGATCGGCTCGCGATTGATCAGCCGTACGCGTTTGATCTGCGCCACGGTTTCACCTTCGGCAACCTGCAAACGCTCGGCGACGAGTTTGTCGGCGGCGATGAATTTGAAGCTTCGCAGGCGGTTGATCACTTCGTAGCCGCGACCGGTCATGGACTCGGCCAGGCCTTGCAAGGTGCTGACGTTCTGGAAGGTTTTCGGCTTGGCAACGAAGGTGCCTTTGCCATGGATCTTGAAAATCAGCCCTTCCTTTTGCAGATCGCCGAGGGCCTGGCGCACGGTGATGCGGCTGACTTTGAACAGCGCCCCCAGCTCACTTTCCGAAGGCATCTGGCTGCCTTGCGGGTATTCGCCGTCGAGGATACGGGTGCGCAACACATCCCGCAGTTGGGTGTACAGCGGGACGCTGCCAAGGGATAGAACGTTATCGGTCATGGAAGATCACTTGTTATAACGAGTTATGACGTGATCTTAGAGAGACAGTGCGGGGGTTGAGAAATATTGTTTAAGCATAAGGTTAGATTCACGCGCAGCCGTGTAGCAGCTGTCGAGGCTGCGAGGCTGCGTTAGCGTTTGAGGATCTGGTCCATTATCCGATCGGTTTTCAGCGCTTGTTCCGCCACCGCCGGGTGCAGCGCCTCACCCCGAATGTGCGCGTTCATGCCCAGCACGTGATGCCACTGAATGTGCGCGTGATTGTCGATGTGCAGGCTGAGTGTTTCATCGGCTTCCAGCACCACCGGCTGTTCATCAAACACGGCAAAACTGATCCGCCCTTGGCTGCCAATCACCTCGACCCGATCTTCGCGGCGATCCGCAACGAAGTTCCAGCAGCCCATGCCCAACGCGCCCGAAGCAAACCGCCAACTGGCGCTGACGGCATCTTCAGCGGCATACAACCCGGCCTGCTGCGCGGTAAACCCGGCAACGTCGACGATGTCCCCGAGCAAATACTGAAACAGGTCAAAGCCATGGCTGGCCAGGTCGGCGAAATACCCACCGCCGGCAATCACCGGATCGGTGCGCCAGTTGTGGGCGCCGTTGAGATCATCGGCCGATGGGGTTTTGATCAAGCTCCAGGTCAGGTGCCGGACCTCACCGATCCGCCCTTCCTCAAGCCACTGCCGCACTTGCTGAAAGCGCGGCAGCGAACGTCGGTAGTAGGAAACGAACAGATGCAGGCCGGCCTCGGCAAAGGCCGTTTGCATCTCCAGGCTTTGCCCGGCGTTCAGCGACATGGGTTTTTCGACGCAGCAATGTTTGCCGGCGGCGGCCACCCTCAAGGCATAAACGTGATGACTGGCCGGTGGCGTGGCGATGTACACCGCGTCGACCTCTGGATCATTGATCAACGCTTCAGCGTCGGTGTAGAACCTGGCGATGCCATGGCGCGCGGCATAATCGCTGACCGCGTCCAGCCGTCGCCCCATCACCGCCACCAGCGCCGAGCCAGGTGCCTTGTAGAAGGCCGGCCCGCTCTTGCGTTCGGTGACATCCCCGCAACCAATCATGCCCCAGCGCACCACGTTCATAGTCACTCCTTGATCGTTAGCCGACGCGCAATGCGCGCAGGTCCAGATGACCGTCCTTGAGTGGCGGGCACCAGTAATAGCCGCCAGTGATCGGGCGGCTGATGCGGTACAAACCGTCGGTGATGCCGTCTTCCAGACCGCTCATGCGCCGCAGTTGGGCTTCGAAGGCGTCGAGGGAGAAACCGAACGCCAGGAACATCAGGCCAGCGCGCTCACCTTCGATCCACGGCATAGAGCGACGGACCACGAACGCTTCGGGGGCGAAGCTTTCCTGGGCGGTGCGTTTGACGTGGGCGGAGATCGGCGCGTCGTCGAGTTCTTCGTTGTCGCTCAAGCGACGGCCCATGATGTTGTCCTTCTCATGGGACGGCATCGCGTGGAAGCCTTTCAGGTCGTGCTGCCATTGCTGGATCGCGGCGAAGCTGCCACCGACCGTACCATCAGCGCCCTCACCCACCAACGCGGCGGCCACGGCGGCTTCGTCGTGCGGGTTTTCGGTGCCGTCTTCGTAGCCGGTCAGGTCGTGGCCGGTGAGGTGGCGGAAGGTTTCGTTCATCTGCACCAGGCGCAGGGCCGGCGCCAGCGCGGCTTCAATGGCGTTGCTGCGATTGAGCAATTCGCCACGGTCGACACCGTGCAACCAGCACCACAGCGCGTGTTGGGTCGACGGGTTGTCGACGCCGACACCGGTCAGCGCCGGAAACGGACGCAGGCCTTCGATGTGGCCATGCAGGGCTTTTACCAGGGATTCACCGAAACCGACCACCGCCGACTTCCCGTCCACCAACCCCTGCAATTTGTCGAGCGCCGCTGGCAATGCAGCGGCGGATTCGAGGGCGAAGAACATATGACGGGCTTGAGGCGGAACGGGGGTGGCGAGAATGCCCGGCTGGTAGTAACTCATATGAACTCCTTTAGAAAGAGCGCGAAGTTTAACCGCAGCGTCGGCCGTTGTGTGTTCCCAGGTCAAAAGATCACGTTTCAACAAGCGGGCAAAGCAGTCTACGCTTGAGGCACAAGATCCAGACCTCCAGCCCTCTACTCTGCCCATCAGCGCTCAATACCAGTTAAAAAGTCGAGCCATTAAGGCGTATAACCTTTCAAGTGACATTCGCAACTGCAAGCCGCCAATGCATGGCTGACATCACACATGGGGTAGCGACATGACCACAGCACATATCCTTGGCAACCTGTTTCCCGATGCAAGCGACATCCCGGAAAAATACCGCCTCGACGGCCAGACCGAACAGCGTGAATACCTGGTCGACGGTGAACTGAAAACCTGGAATGGCCCCCTCGCCCAAGTCCGTAGCCCGGTGTACCTGACCGGCGAAAAGGGCGACGAACAAGTGATCCTCGGCAGCACGCCGCTGCTGGATGCCGACACCGCATTGACTGCCCTCGACGCCGCCGTCCGCGCCTATGACCGGGGCCAGGGCCTTTGGCCGACCCTGCGCGTGGCCGAACGCATCCAGCACGTCGAAGCGTTTCTGCGGCGCATGCGCGAACAGCGCGAAGCCGTGGTCAAGCTGCTGATGTGGGAAATCGGCAAGAACCTCAAGGACTCGGAAAAAGAGTTCGACCGCACCTGCGACTACATCGTCGACACCATCAACGCCCTCAAGGAACTCGACCGTCGCTCCAGCCGTTTCGAACTGGAACAGGACACGCTCGGCCAGATCCGCCGCGTACCGCTGGGCGTAGCGTTGTGCATGGGGCCTTACAACTACCCGCTGAACGAAACCTTCACCACGCTGATTCCGGCGTTGATCATGGGCAACACCGTGGTGTTCAAACCGGCCAAGCTCGGCGTGCTGTTGATTCGCCCACTGCTGGAGGCCTTCCGTGACAGCTTCCCGCCCGGCGTCATCAACGTCATCTACGGCAGCGGCCGCGAGACTGTCAGCGCGCTGATGGCCAGTGGCAAGATCGATATTTTTGCCTTCATCGGCACCAACAAGGCCGCCAGCGACCTGAAAAAACTCCATCCAAAACCGCACCGCTTGCGCGCGGCACTGGGGCTGGATGCGAAGAACCCCGGCATCGTGTTGCCGGAGGTCGATCTGGACAATGCGGTCAGCGAAGCGCTCACCGGCTCATTGTCGTTCAACGGTCAGCGCTGCACCGCGCTGAAAATCCTCTTCGTCCACGAAGACGTGGTCGACGCCTTCATCGAGAAATTCAACGCCAAACTGGCCGCGTTGAAACCGGGCATGCCGTGGGACAGTGGCGTAGCCCTGACACCGCTGCCGGAGTCGAGCAAGGTCGACTACCTGCACTCGCTGGTGGCGGACGCGGTCAGCAAAGGCGCGACCGTGGTCAATCCCAACGGCGGCGAAGCCCGCGCGTCATTCTTCTACCCCGCCGTGTTGTACCCGGTGACCCCGCAAATGCGCGTTTATCAGGAAGAACAGTTCGGCCCGGTCATCCCGATCGTGCCGTACCGTCATCTCGACACGGTGATCGATTACGTCCTGGAATCGGACTTCGGCCAGCAGCTGAGTATCTTCGGCACCAACCCGGTGGCGGTCGGTCGGCTGGTGGACACCTTCGCCAACCAGGTCGGCCGGATCAACCTCAACGCCCAGTGCCAGCGCGGCCCGGACACCTTCCCGTTCAACGGTCGCAAAAACTCCGCCGAAGGCACGTTGTCGGTGCATGACGCGCTGCGGGTGTTTTCGATCCGCACTCTGGTGGCGACCAAGTTCCAGGAGACCAACAAGGAGCTGATCAGCGAGATCATCAGCGGCCGCAGTTCGAGCTTCCTGACCACCGATTACATCTTCTGAGGAGACCGAGCCTGAGTACATTCAGAGCCAACCGACTGCCACCGTTGATGCGCCGGTTACTGCGTCCGTTGCTGGACCCGTATCGGCGTTATCGCCACGCCCGGGTTATCCATGCGGTCAGAGTGTCGCTGGGGTTGCTGGCCACGATTCTGCTGACCACCGGGATCAACCTGCCCCACGGCGAGTGGGCTTCGGTGACGATGCTGGTGGTGATCGGCGGCTTGCAGCATCACGGCAACATCGGCAAAAAAGCCGCCGAGCGCGCCATCGGCACCTTGATCGGCGCGGGCGTCGGCTTACTGCTGGTGGCGCAACAAGCCTGGCTCGGGTTGCCATGGCTGACCTATTTCGCGATGGCCGTGGTCTGCGGGTTCTTCTCGTACCACGCCATCGGCAAGGGCGGTTACACCGCGCTGCTGTCGGCGATTACCGTGTTTATTGTCGCCGGGCATGGTGACAACCCGATCACCGACGGGTTGTGGCGCGGGGTCGACATCCTGATCGGCATCGCCCTGGCCCTGGCGTTTTCCTTCGCCCTGCCGCTCTACGCGGTTTATTCGTGGCGCTACAACCTGGCCGATGCCTTGCGCGATTGCGCGACGATTTATGGACGCATCATCAATGGCCAATCGGTCAGCGACGACGAACACCACAAACTCGTGGGCCGCCTGAACACCGTGATGGTGCAACTGCGCTCGCTGATGCCGTCGGTGTCCAAGGAAGTGCGGATTTCCATGACCGAACTCGACGCCATCCAGCGCCACCTACGGATGTGCGTCAGCACCTTGGAAATCCTCGGCAACACCCGACCGGACGCCAATGATCCCGAGGCCATGGCCCATCTGCAATCGGCCTTGAAAACCGAGCATCGGCTGGTTCGCGTGCAACTGATCGGTATGGCCCGAGCGCTGAAATCCGGCGTGACCCAGCGGCTCAGTCGGCCTGTTGAACTGCCGTCGGACTCAACTTTGGATACACCGGTGTACAGCCCTCTGGACGGCTACCGATTGCTGGTCCGGCAACTGGCGGCCAACATCGGCGAGATGCGCCAGCGACTGGCCAAGACGGCACCGCGCTGGAACATCTGACACCCGCCTCGCTCCTACAGGGGTTATGCGTTAGACGGCGACTCGCCGAAACTTCAGGCTCCAGCCCTGTTGCATCCCGGCGGCGGCCAGCAGAATCGCGGCGACGCCGATCCATTGCAGCGGCTCCAGGCGATGGCCGAAGGCAAACCAGTCAACGAAAATGGCCGCAATCGGGTAGATGAACGACAGCGCACCGGTCAGTGCCGTCGGCAGTTTTTGAATCGCGCCGTAGAGCAGCACGTACATCACACCGGTGTGCACGATGCCCAGGGTCACCAGGCTGGCCCAGGCACTCGGCGCTTGCGGCAGTGCGGAAAAGTGCGCGAAGGGGGCGAGCAGCAGGACCCCGGTGGTGACCTGGATCAGCGCGATCAAATGCGGTGGCGTACCGGTCAGGCGCTTGATGATCAACGCGGCAACCGCGTAGAGGAACGCGGCGCCCAGCGCCAATGCGATACCCATCAGGTAATTATTGCCGCTTTCGCCTTGTCCGCCATGCGCGCTGACAATCGCTAACATCCCCAGAAACGAGATGCCCAGCCAGAACAGTTTCTGCAGGGTGATTTTCTCGTTCAGGAACAGCGCGGCCAACCCCACCAACATGAACGGCTGAACGTTGTACACCGCCGTGCCGATGGCAATCGAGGCGCGGGAGTACGACGCGAACAACAGCACCCAGTTGCCGACAATCGCCACGCCGCTGAGCACCGCCAGCAGGAAGGTGGTGCGGGTCAAAATGCCGGGGCGCAGGAAGCCGAATGCCGCGCAAATCAGCAACAAGGTGCCGGCGCCGAACACGCAGCGCCAGAACACCACGTCCAGCACCGGTTGCCCGGACACCAGCACGAACCAGCCGATGGTCCCGGAGATCAGCATGGCGGCGGTCATTTCGAATGACCCGTGACGAATTGATTTGTCCATCATCAGACTCCTGTGTTTGAGGCCAAAGTATGCCAATCCGCCGAGTGCCTTCTCCAGCGCAAAAATCAGGCTAAACTCGATTTCTGCCTTTTTTATCAAGGCGATTTCAATGAACGGCCTAATAGGGGATTTGCCATGACCGACGACATCGACCAAGTGCTGATCAGCGCATTGATGGAAGACTCGCGGCGCTCGCTCAAGGCCCTGGCGAACATCAGCGGCCTGTCTTCGCCCAGCGTCGCCGAGCGTTTGCGCCGGCTGGAAGAGCGCGGCGTGCTCAAGGGCTACACCGTCGAGATTGATCCCAAGTGCTTCGGCTATCAACTGCAGGCCATCGTGCGCATCCGCCCGCTGCCAGGCCAGTTGCAGGAAGTGGAACGGCAGATCCAGGCCATCCCGGAATTTACCGAGTGCGACAAGGTAACCGGCGACGACTGCTTCATCGCTCGCCTGCATGTGCGCTCGATGGAACAACTCGACACCCTGCTCGACCGCCTTAACACCCACGCCGAAACCAACACGGCGATCGTCAAGAAAACCCCGGTCAAACGCCGCTTGCCACCGATGGCGTAACCCGCCAGCCGAATCGCAGGCAATAAAAAACCCGCCGTGGCGGGTTTTTTACTCAAGGCTGTCGATTAATCATCGCGGCTCATGATGCCGAACAGTTGCAACAAGCTGACGAACAGGTTGTAGATCGATACATACAGGCTGATGGTCGCCATGATGTAGTTGCGCTCGCCGCCGTGAATGATGGCGCTGGTCTGGAACAGAATGCAGACCGAGGAAAACAACACGAAACCTGCGCTGATCGCCAGTTGCAGACCGCTGATCTGGAAGAAGAAGCTCGCCAGCGTCGCACCCAGCAGCACGAAGAAGCCTGCGGTGATGAAACCACCGAGGAAGCTCATGTCCTTGCGAGTGATCAGCACATAGGCCGACAGACCGCCGAACACCAGCGCAGTCATCGCGAAAGCCGAACTCACGACTTCAGCACCGCCCTGCATGCCCAGGTAACGGTTGAGGATCGGGCCGAGCAGGAAACCCATGAAACCGGTCAGGGCAAATGCCGACACCAGGCCCCAAGCCGAATCACGGAGTTTGTTGGTGAGGAAGAAAAGGCCGTAGAAGCCGATCAGCACCACGAAAATATTCGGGTAACCGACACGCATCTGCTGAGCGACAAACGCCATCACGCCGCTGAATGCGAGAGTGAGTGCGAGTAAGCCGTAAGTGTTGCGCAGGACGCGGCTAACCTCTAGCTGCTCAGCCTGCACGCTGTTATTAACTGCGTAATCCTGTTCGCGCATGGCGACACTCCTGTTGGTTTGAAACGTTCAGTCGCAAAGATCATAACAGACGCCCTGTAACAAGCTATGCAGAGAGTTTGACAGTGTGTTTCATTCAGGTATTATGGCGCCCGCAACGCAAACGGAGGTGTGGCCGAGTGGTTTAAGGCAACGGTCTTGAAAACCGTCGACTGTAACAGGTCCATGAGTTCGAATCCCATCGCCTCCGCCATATTTGTACCGACAAAGCCCTGATTATTCAGGGCTTTTTCGTTTCTGGCTTTTGGCCAATCTGCCAGCCCACACTTCAGCCCACACCTTGGATGAAGTATCACTTTTCGACCAGCGGCTGGTTTCCGAACGATCTCTGCCTGTAGTGACAGCCCTAAAGAATCGGTTTTCCGAACTCTACATTCGGGCATTAGCCCGCAGCGTGGACAACCGCGACGCTCACAGAGACGGGGGCTGTTCGAGCCTGTCATGGTTGGACAAGGCGGCGTGTCCTATCCGAATTGACTGTAGATGCGCGGTGTCTTACCAAGACAGCGGAGCCTGCAAGGACTCATGCAATGAAGTCGTGCTGCTGTGATGGTACGGCCAGGTGTTTCTCGACAAGCTGGATGAGGCAATGCAAATGCTGGCAGGAGCCGGGGGGGCGAGTCGACAGGTAGAACGCAGCATCGTTGGTCGTTGCGAATTGGCTACACAGGTCTGGTCAGCGATCTGGTACTACCACGCCTGATCTGCGAATTCCGGTACCAGCACCCTGCCATCGGACTCGACATCTGCTAGTTCAGTATTCAGATTAGAAAATGAGTGGTTTGTAGAAATAGAGGTTTTTTCAGAATGAGATAAGATCCGCTCGAGCGGCGTGCGCTGATCCCAATGGCGAGTCAGCAAGAGCCTCAAGTGGAATTGCTTAGGGCCTTCCTGGAGGGCGACGCGGGATAATAAAACTCCGCACCCTCGGCGTCGGACCGCTGATCGCCCTGCTGCTGAATAAAATCGTCCCGACAAAAAGCAAAGTACACAGTGATGAGCAACTGCCAGCCAACGACTCAGTGTTGATCGACAGCAAACATGAATAATCAGTGGTACCTAGAATTACGTCGAGTTAATTGATGATTCCTGATCACAATACCTTTGCGTAAATCAACGTTCTCCCCATGGATGCCTGAAGGGATACTACCGGACTTAAGTGTGGCGCACCCATGACCACTCGAAGCCTGTTACCAGATTGAAATAGCTTCAATCCGGCCTTTCATGAGGACTCACGATGCACGCTGATTTCGCCGCCTGGTCCTGGACCGCTGGTCAAGGTATCTACGGATTACAACTGATCCGCAAACCCCTTGTGCAACCTGGCCCGGGCGAGGTTCTGATTGCCAACCGAGCGCTGGCGCTTAACCCGGTGGACTGGAAAATCATCGAGTGGGGCCATCCGACATGGAAGACCGGCCATGTGCCCGGCGTGGATGGCATGGGCGTTGTGGTTGCCTGCGGTGCCGGAGTTCCAATCAAACCAGGGACTCGCGTGGCGTATCACCAGTCACTGGAACGCGATGGCAGTTTTGCCGAGTTCTGTTTGCTCGATTCCGCGACCGTCATGACGGTACCGGCCGCGCTCGATGACGCCATCGCCGCGTCGCTCCCCTGCCCCGGCCTGACCGCCTGGCAAGCATTAAACAAAGTACCGGTTAGCGGGCCGAGCGATATGTTGGTGGTCGGTGCCGGTGGCGCGGTGGGCCTGCTATTAGTGCAACTGGCAGTACAACGTGGTTGCCGAGTGTGGGCAACGGCGGCCACAAAGCATCATGCGAACTTAAAAGCGCTGGGTGCCGTTGGCGTGTTCGACTACCAGGATCGCAACTGGCAGCAAAACCTTCAAGCGAGCCTGGGTGAGCGTCGCCTCAAGGTTGTATTCGATACTGTCAGTGGCGCGCATGCGGCGGCCCTGGCACCTTTGCTGGGTTACAACGGTCATCTGGTGTGTATTCAGGATCGGCAGGAAACTGCACCGTTGCCGGCCTTCAGCACCGCGATTTCCCTGCATGAGGTTGCGCTCAACAGCTTCCATTCCTACGCAAGCCTGGGCGATCGACAACTGCTTCGAGACGCTGGCGAACACCTCCTCGAAAGCATGCTGGGCGGTCGCCTGACCGTACCTGAACGTCGAATCTTTGATTTTCGTAACCTTCCTGAAGCCCTGCTGGCTCTCAAGCAAGGTGGCGAAGGTGGAAAATGGATTGCCCTGTTGAACGAGTCAGGCGTCACGCCTTCCGGACAGCCGTAAAAAGAAATCGCCCGAGGCTCTTTTAGGGAGCCCTCGGGCGACAGATCAGCATGACCGAACGGAGGCGCTCTGGTTATACCTCCGCGAGATTTTCCTTTTTCTCCAGCCAATCGATCATCAGCTCACCCCAAGCGATGTCCGCTTGCAGCGCGTCTTTGGCCTTGGTCGAGTCGCGGGTGCGCAAACCTTCCAGCACTTCGAAATGCTTGTGTTTGGCACTGGCCAGCTCCCGCTTGGGGACCTCGGCGTGAAACCGGCTCAGCAGCGGCCCCATGATAACCCACATATTTTCGAGTGTTTTCGACACCACGGGCATGCGTGCCGCAGAGATCAACCCGAAGTGAAACTCCCGGTTGAGCAACGCCGCTTGTTTGTAATCGACCGTTACCGCTTTCTGGAACGCATCCTGAATGGCTTCGAGTTTCTCCAGTTCAGGTCGGGTGATCCGCTGGGCCGCTACACCCGCCGCCTCGCCTTCCAGCAAATGGCGGATCAGCTGGATTTCACGCAACTGGCTGACCGTCAGCTCAGGCACATAAATCGAGGTCGCGGCTTTCATGTCTAGCGCATGGTCGCTGACCAGACGGAAAATAGCTTCCCGCACGGGGGTGATCGAAACACCGAATTCTTCGGCCAGTGTGCTGATGCGCAACCGGTCTCCGGGTTGGTATTGCCCGTCCATCAACGCGGTGCGGATGATGGAATACACCCGTTCGCTCAAGTTGCCTTTATCAATGGGCTTATGCACGGTCACTGTTACTCGATCTCCATGGTCGATTACTGTGCGTCGGGCGACAGACTTGTGAATCTGCCGACCTGAAACGTCGATAACGCATCATACATCATCAACTTGCGCCTGCCACTCCGGCTGACGACTTGCTTATATGCGTGCATCGCGCCGACCGACGCCTTGCAACAACACCGCGATGACAATAATCGCGCCTTTGATGATCTGTTGTGGATAGGCCGGCACACTCAGCAAGTTCATGATGTTGCCGATCAACCCCAACACCAGCACACCCACGACGGTGTAGAAAATCGTGCCTTTGCCACCGGACAGCAGTGCCCCTCCGATTACGCAAGCGGCGATGGCGTCCAGTTCCAGGGCCATGCCGGCGCTGGGTGTGGCTACACCTGAGCGCGAAGCAATCACCACCCCGGCCAATGCTGCCAGGCCGCCGCAAATACCATAGGCGGCCAGTTTGTAGCGCTCCACCGGAATACCCGCCAGGCGCACAGCGGTTTCATTGCTGCCACTGGCAATGGTCAGGCGGCCATAGGCGTTGTAGCGTAGGATCAAGGCAAATACCACCGTCACCAGCCCCGCCAGCCACACCGGCCACGGGATCCCCAGCACGCCGTCGGCCAACCGGCCGAAATCACGTAACAGCTGGGCACTGACCAGTCTGTCATCCAGCCGTTGTGGCTGACCGTTGGACAGGATGAACGCAAGGCCACGAGCAACCGTCATCATGGCCAGGGTCGCGATAAAAGGGGCCATGCGGAAGTACGCGATAAAGGTGCCTGTCACCAGCCCCATCAGGACACCGGCCGCCACCGCAATCGCCACAGCCAGCAGTAACCCGAAACCACCTTCAACCGGAAGCACATTGAGGGTCATCGCAACCACGATTCCACCCACGGCAGCGACCGAGGCAACGGACAAATCGATGCCCGCTGTCAGGATCACAATCAACATGCCGATGCTGACCAGCAGCAACGGCGTCAATTGGCGCAACAGGTTGCCGAGGTTCTGATACGTGAAGAAGTCCGCCGAGAGCACGCTGGCGACGACGGCCAGTACCACCAGCATCACCAGCGCGTTGTGTTCTAGAAACAGACGCTGTAACGAACGACGGCCTGCCCGGCTTTCTCGAGCGTGATTGTTTTCCTGCAAAAGCTCGGCCGTGGCCAGCTTGGAATTAGGGTTACTCATGGTGCTCGACTCCCATTGCCAGGCAAATCATTTCTTGTTCTTTAATGCGCTCGCCCACCAGTTCGCCAGCGATCGCGCCTTCTCGCATCACCAGCACGCGATCACACATGCCGATGATTTCAATCATTTCCGAAGAGACCATGATGATCGCCACGCCCTGTTCAGCGAGGTCATTGATGACCCGGTAGATTTCCGTTTTCGCGCCAACATCTACGCCACGGGTAGGCTCGTCGAGAATCAGCACGCGGCAGCCCGCATCGACCCACTTCATCAGGGCGACTTTCTGTTGATTACCCCCTGACAGGTCACCGACCAACTGCTCGATCGAATGCGTCTTGACCGCCAGTTGCTGGCGCAAGGCTTCGATACCCTGGGTCTCCCGGCCATTGGCAATCCAACCCATACGCCCGGTATAAGGGCTGTCGGGACGCAGCGCGCCGTTGACCCGTATAGACATCTCCAGCAACACGCCTTGTTGCTTGCGGTCCTCGGGCAACAGGCCGATGCCGTTGGTAATAGCTTCCCGTGGTGTTCGGTTGTGTATCTCCCGGCCATCGAGGTACAGCGCGCCGGAGGTTTTCCGATCAGCCCCGAAGATCGCGCGCATGGTTTCGGTACGTCCGGCACCGACCAGCCCACAAAAGCCGAGGACTTCTCCCGCCCGTACCTCAAAGCTCACATCGCGCACCAGACGTCCCGCGCACAGGTGCTCGACCTTCAGCAACACCTCGCCGATGCATGGAGGGCGCGGCGGGAACAGGTCACTCAGTTCGCGACCAATCATCATCTCGATCAAGCCACGCTCGGTAATGTCAGCCAGTTCCAGTGTGCCGACCGTCTTGCCGTCCTTGAGCACCGTGGCGCGATCGCAGATCCGGAAAATTTCATCCATGCGGTGCGAGACATAAACGATGCACGCGCCTTTGCGGCGCAATTCATCGAGGATTTTGAACAGCTTCTCGGCCTCATGGGAGGTAAGCACTGCCGTCGGCTCGTCGAAGACCAGCACCGATGAGTTACGCGACAGTGCCTTGCAGATCTCCACTGCTTGCTGGTATGCCACCGGCAAACTACCAACCGACTGGCGCACATCGATATCGCTGAAACCCAGTTCATCGAGAATCGCCCGAGCTTTTTTGCGCATGGCGGCCCACTGGACAAACCCCTTGCTCTTGCCCAGATCATCGATGCAGATGTTCTCGGCCACCGATAAATGCGGGGCCAGGGCGAACTCCTGGTAGATGATCGAAATACCCAGCTTGAGCGCATCGCCGGGTTTGCGAATATCGACTTTCTCGCCGTTCAGGCTGACCCCTCCGGCATCACGCACATAGGCCCCGGAAAGAATCTTCATCAAGGTTGATTTGCCGGCACCGTTCTCGCCCATCAGTGCGTGGATTTCCCCCGCACGGGCCGAAAAATTCGCGCTGTTCAGGGCACTGATACCTCCGAACTTTTTCGAGATGTCGAGCATCTCTACGGCAGGTTTGTGCATCGCGTTCATTGTGTTCACCGTCTATAAACTGTCGCCATTCGAGCTGTGGCCGCCGTCAAACACAGCAGCCCCAGGCCGGTTCAATCGTGCGAAATTACTTCATCGCGGTTTTGATCTGCTCGATGGAGCGGAACGGCGGGACGGTTTCGGTGGATGGCGGCAAGCTGTCGGCCTTGATGTAGGTGTCGACGTTGTCCGGTGTGATCAGCGTGACCGGGAAGTACGACGCTAACGGCAGGTTGTTGGCATCCAGTCCCTTGTCGAGAATCTGGTGGATCAACTCGATGGCGGCCACACCGGTTTCCGAACCACTGTTGGTGGCACTTACCAGCAACTTGCCTTGCTTGATCAAGCCCAGCGCCACGCGAAAGCTGCCGGCGGCGGAAGCGACCATGACGCTGTTTTTCTTACCGGCATTTTCCAGGGCATTGATCGCGCCAATGGCAATGAAGTCGTTCTCTGCCAAGACCAGATTGAGTTTGTCACCCTGGGACGAAAGGATGTCTTCCGTGGCCGCCAGCCCACCCTCTTCGGTCCAGTCACCACGACCCCAGGCGAGTACGTTGAAGCCACCTTCCGACCAGCTGAAGCTGCCCTTGGCCTTGACCTGCTGGAACAGTTTGAAGCCCTTGAGCATTGCGTCTTCTTTGGAAAGTCCCAGCTTCCGCTCTTGCGAGCGCGCATAAACGATCCCGGAGATCATGCCGTTGAGGCGGCTTTCGGAGGTCGAGTTGCCCATCACCCCAATGACCATGGCGGCGTTGATCACCTTGGCCGGATCGGTCTTGGCCGCAACGTAACGCCCTGCCTCGAATCCACTGCCGTACGGATTGCCGGTGCTGGTGGTGATCACCGGCGCGCGTGCGTCCGGGGCGGTACCGACGGTGATCACCGGAATCCCGGCCGCCACCGCCCGCTCGACATCCGATACCGAACCGAGAACATCGGTTGGGTCAATCACGATCAGATCGACGCCCAGGGTGATGAAGTTATCGACCTGGGCACTCTGCTTGGCGACATCGCTGTCAGCCACTTGCAGCTCAATATCGTAGTTGTACTTCTTCGCGATGGTTTTCGAGTCGTCGATCATCGAGACAAACCAGGGGTTGCCGAGGGTGATTTCAGTCCAGCCGATACGCAAACGCTCGCCCTTCTTTTTCAGTGGCAAGGCTTTGTTGATCGAGGTGCGATCCGGCATGTCAGGATCAATCACGCCCGACAATGCGGTGTTAGGTATCAAACTGTAGATTTCATGTTTGGGAGCCGCCCAGGCGTGGGTGCCGATGAGGCTCGCCAGGGCCAATGTGGTGATCGAACGAACAGCTGACAGCTTCATAATTATTATTCTCCAGTGCGCTGATTTTGATCGGTGATGCAGGTGCTGTTTGTTTCAAACAGCACCGATTTCTCGTTTAAGGCTCAGGCCTGCAAATCGATCCAGGCGGATTTAAGTTCCGAGTACTTGTCCAGTGCGTGCAGCGAGCGGTCGCGCCCGTTGCCCGATTGCTTGTACCCGCCAAACGGCATGGTGATATCGCCACCGTCGAAGCAGTTGACCCAGACGCTGCCGGCGCGCAGAGAGCGGATGATCGAGTGGGCACGGGACAGGTCGCTGGTCCAGAGACTGGCGGCCAGGCCATAGGGCGAATCATTGGCGATGCGCACGGCGTCCAGGTGATCCTTGGCGTTGATCACCGACAGCACTGGCCCGAATATTTCTTCCCGGGCGATGGTCATGTCGTTAGTGACATTGTCGAAGATCGTCGGCGGGATGAAGAAGCCATCGGCCAAGGCGCCGCTGGCACGTTCACCTCCGAGGATGATGCGGGCGCCCTCTTCCGAGCCTTTCTTGATGTAACCGAGCACGCGATCCATCTGCGCCTTGTCGACCATGGCACCCAACTGCGTGGCCGGGTCGAGTGGGTCGCCGACGGCGATGGTCCGCGCCACCTTCAAGACTTCGGCAACAAACTCCTTGCGAATGCCTTGCTCGACAATCAGGCGCGAAGGCGCTACACACACTTCTCCCTGGTTGAAAAACATGGATTTGGCAGCGGTGGCGGCGGCTTTTTCCAGGTCGCGACAGTCATTGAGAATGATGTTCGGGGTCTTGCCGCCACACTCCAGCCAAACCCGTTTCATGTTCGACTGGCCGGAGTACTGCAGGAACAATTTGCCGACTTCACCGGAGCCAGTGAACACCAGCGTATCGACATCCATGTGCAGGCCCAAGGCACGGCCTGCGGTAGGACCGAACCCCGGCAGCACGTTGAACACACCCGGTGGAATGCCCGCCTGCGCGGCCAGGTTGGCGATACGTAGTGCGGTCAACGGCGATTGTTCGGCCGGTTTGAGGATTACCGAGTTACCCATTGCCAGGGCTGGGGCAACTTTCCACATCGCCATCAACATGGGGAAATTCCACGGGGTCACGGCAGCGACCACGCCAATGGCTTCGCGGGTAATCATCCCCAGCGCGCCTGGTCCCGATGGGGCGATTTCGTCGTAGACCTTGTCGCAGCATTCGGCATACCACTGCAGGCATTCGAGCACCGCATGTACATCGAAACCGGCGCTTTCGGACACGGGTTTGCCCATGTCCAACGTCTCGAGCAATGCCAGTTCGGTCATGTGTTGCTCGAACAACGCCGCAAAACGCAGCATGACTTTTTTGCGCTCCTTGGGTGCCAATTGCGACCACACGCCGCTATCGAACGCCTGGCGGGCGATCTTCACGGCGACATCGACGTCTTCGGCCTGGCAGGACGCGACGTAATTCAGCACCTGGCCGTTGCGCGGGGAAATATTGGCAAAAGTTTCTCCACTCAGGGCGTCGACAAAACGGCCATTGATGAAGGCTTGCCCTGGCAGGTTAAGGGCGGCGACACGCTGCTGGACCGCAGCGATATCAACGAGAGTGTTCATGCTGTTGCGTCTCCTGTTTTTATTTTAGGCGTAGGCGCCCAACGACGATATATCATGCATTATTGAAATCGCAAGCGAAGAAATGCCCTGAATCAGGGTGTTTTCTTCACAAGTTCTGTTCGTTAAACCGTGTAATCCTTTAGAAACTGACCTCGGTTTTCAGTCCGAACACCACGACGCTTTTATCCCCACTCAGCCCGCCAGGATTGACGACGTATTGCACGTTGGGCCGCAGGGTCAGGGCCGGTGTCACGCTGACGCCGTAGTACAACTCCATCGGGTATTCAGTGTCCGGTGCCGGTTGGGTGAATGCGTTTTGCTGACGGACGCGCTTGGCGGATTGTGAATTCACCTCGAGACGACCGATTGCCAGGCCGATTTCATCCTGCGGACGCGCGGCAAACGGGCCGGTGATAAACGCGCCGACGTGAAAGACCTTTTCCACGTAGGACACGTCGCGATCCGATTGAATGAAATTGGCAAACAGGGTCAGGCCACGGGCACTGTTATTCGGATCCTGATACACCCGTTGCTCGGCCATGGCGTAGTAACCGTTGGCCTGATCGTGCTGATCCGGCGCATCGCCGGTCAGGCCGATGGGCTGGCCATTGACGTCGTGGTAGACATCGTTGAAGTCACCGGTATTGCGCCAGATCCCTGCTCGATAGCTGCCGGGCAAGCCGTTCAGGGTCGGCTTCCAGGCCAACTCGCCGACCGCCAGATAACCGGTGGTGCCGGACGGGCTGCCAAAATTCAGGCCTTGGGAGTTTTCGGTAAAGCGCGGGTTGACCTGATACAGCGAAGCATTGACGAACAGTTCGTCAGTCAGCTTCGCTGCCACCGCGCCCCCCCATTGGCTGACCGGCCAGGTGAACCAGTTCGGTGTGATGTAACCGGGCACCGCGCCGCAGAACGTCAGGTTTTGAAACTTGCAGGAAAACGGAAATACGTCGCCGCTCATGGGTAAGCGCCCGAGTTTCACCACCAGTCGATCATCCAGTAACGCCTGTTGGTAATAGAACTGCACCAAGCGGGTAACGCTGCCGTAACCGTAGATTTCCTGGGCCGCCAACAAGGTGTTGGTCCCGGCTTCAGCGGTCAAGTTTTCGCCGTTGCGATTGCTGAAGGTCATGCGAAAACTCGCCCCCTGCCAGCCCAACAACTTCTGTAAATCGAAGTTGGTGTCAATCATCAGCTGATCGCTGTAAGTCCCTTTGTGCTCGTCGCCGCCCTGGGTGTTGTAGGCCAACTCGTTAACGTAGTTCAGCTGAAAATCAACACCCTGCTCATGCAAGCGGGTGCGTTCACCGTTCCAATCCCCCAGCAGAAAATTATTCGGCGAGTAACTGGCTGCATGAGCACCCGGTAATACGCAGGCGCTCAAAAGTCCGACGGCAACTATCGTTTTGTTGGTCATTATTATTGTTCCCGAAACTATTTTTATTGTTGGTCTTAGTGTTTTTCGAGCATGCAAAACCCCGCCAACCCAACTGACGGGTCGGTCAATCAACATTCTTTAGAACTTCGTGACAGAGACTTCGGCTAGAAACACATTCTCACTATGTCGGCGACCTCCTCTTTGCTGTTGATCTGTTTCGGATGACAAGCCAGGTCCTGGTTGAAACTGGTCCATACGGTCTGGGCGAAATCATCGATCTGCTCCGGGCGCAAGCCGTAGCTGCGGAAAGTGTCGGTCACACCCAACTGGCTGAACAGTTTTTTCAAGATGTCGGGAAGGCACTCGGCGCGTTCAATCTCGGAAAGGCCCAGCGTCGACGGGTCAAGGATCCCGGCCACGCGCGCGAACTTGTCGGCACATACCGGCAGCGTCCAGCCAATGACATAAGGCGTACTGGCCGCGACAGTGCCGCCATGCGGCGCATCAGTCATCGCCCCCAACGGTTGGCCCAAGGCATGGGAAACCGTTACGCCGGCACTTGCTATCGCCATGCCGCCGAGGGTCGAGGCAAAGGCCATGCGTGCGCGGGCCTCCAGGTCATCGCCGTGCTTTACGCACCGCAGGGCATTGGCGGCGAACAAACGTATCGACTCCAGAGCAACCATTTCCACCCACGGCGTGCAGTGGATGCTGATGTACGCCTCCAGCGCGTGGCAGAAGGTGTCGACAGCGGTCAACGCGGTCAACTTCGGCGGTTTCGAAACCAGAATCTGTGGATCGATCAAGGCGACATCGGGGTAGATGAACGGGTTGACGATGGCGCATTTGAGACCCAGTTCAGGGTTATTGATCACCGAAAAAGGGGTCGCTTCGGTGCCGGTGCCGGAGGTGGTCGGCACCACCAACAATGGCAGCCCACGGCTTTTCGGGCGGGTGACGGCCTCGCCCAGGCGCTCGGTATAGTCCCAACAGCTTCCGCCATGAACGGCAACGAAAGCCACGGCTTTGGCCGAGTCGATAGCGCTGCCGCCGCCCACCGCCACCACCACATCGCAACCAGCGTTGCGAACAAGCTCGACCGCACGATCGATCGTGGTATGCCGAGGGTTGGGCACGATGTCGTAGAACTCGACAAACTCAATGCCGCGTTCGGTAAAACTGCCGGAAATTTGCGCCACCAGGTCACTGCCCTGAAGAAACGGATCAACCATCAAAAAGACCTTTTTGCCGAACGGCTCGACCTTTTCACCCATGCGCTTGATCGCCCCGACTTCGAAATCCAGGGTCAACGGCAGACTTGCCTGAAATGCTTTCATCAGATCACCTTTGGGTTGTGGAAAGTGCACTGCCAACGGTCTCAACCGATCAGCAACGACCCGCCTTTTTTATAGAGTTCGCCCAGATCGCTCGCGGCGATCAGGGCCGCTTTCATTTCATCGAAAGTGACTTCGAACGGTTCGACCTTGCTGGTCTGATTGGGGTCGGCAGCAGTGCGCGCCACGCAATCGAGTTCTTGCGCGGTGATATCGGCCAGGCCCAGGTCTTCGAAGGTAACCGGCAAACCGATACTCAGGCAGAACCTCAGCACCGTATCCAGCTCACGACTGGATTTGCCTTCCAGCACCAGCATCACCAGAACGCCGAAGGCCACGTACTCGCCGTGGTACATCGTCGCCCGGGCACCCAGTTCACTGAACCCGCAATACACCGCATGGGCTGTCGCCACGCCGTTGCTCTCAAAGCCGATGCCACTCATCAGCGCATTGGCTTCGACCACACGGTTGAAGGCTTTGGTCACGCATTGGTTTTCCGCGGCGCGCCTGGCTTGCAGACCATCCTCCAGCAGTACCCGATAACACAGCTCGGCGATGGCCATTGAGGTCAGCGTCGACTTGGCACCGCCGCCGCCCGCCTTCATCCCGGCACCGGCGTTACCGAGAAAATTGTCCCGGTCCGACTCAACACAGGTGCGTGCTTCGAAATACGTCGACAGTGCATCGCCCATTCCGGCCACTAACAGGCGCACCGGGGCTTGGGCGATGATCCAGGTATCGACCACCACCACATCCGGGCTGCGTTCATAGAAAAGGACGTCATCAAACGCTCCCGCTTCGGTGTACAGCACCGAGAGTGAACTGGTGGGGGCGTCGTTGGAAACGATGGTAGGCACGATGCACAGCGGCACCTTGGCCTGATTGGCAACGGCTTTGGCGGCGTCGAGCACCTTGCCCCCGCCGACACCAATCACCCCGTCGCATTCAAGGGTATTGATGCTTGCCGTCAGCCGCTGGATTTCCTGACGCGTCACTTCGCCGGAAAAAATGCCGTAGTGCAGTTGCGTGAGTTCGGCATCGAAACTGGCACTCAGGGTCTGTCTCAGGCTGTCGAGGCGGCCCTGGGTGGTGATCACTAAAAAACGCCGACCGAACCAGGCCACATGCCGGTGCAGTCGATCAAGCTCCTTGTAGCCCTGGATATAGCGGCCGGGTGCAGCAAACATTTGAGTCATGTCATCGTCATCCTGGCCTCGTCGTGGAGGCTTTTTGTTATTGCTTTGAGGACGTTTGCGAGAGACTCAGCTCTCGGCGGATCGATGATATATCATATTTAATTTTCAACTACCAAGCGCTTTTTTGCGAGACGCACCGCCGTGAAAAACCCGGGATTGACGCTTGGGGGGCACCAAGATATATGATGCATGAAAATAAGAACAACACTGTTCGGAGGAAGGCATGCACGATTACGTTGTCATTGGAGGCGGTTCAGCGGGCTGCGCGTTGACCGGCCGCCTGATCGAGGCCGGCGCCTCGGTTCTGCTCATTGAGGCCGGCCCTCGAGATACTCATCCGCTGATCCACATCCCCGCCGGATTCACCCGGCTGCTGTCCAGCTCACTGTTGTCGCGCCACGAAACCCAACCGCAAACGGCCATGGACGGGCGCAAGCGCATTCTTCCCCAGGGTCGGGTGCTGGGCGGTGGGAGCTCGGTGAATGCGCTGATTTATATCCGCGGCCAGCACGAGGATTACGACGACTGGGCTGGCGCAGGCTGCGACGGTTGGTCGTTTCGCGAAGTGCTGCCGTACTTCAAGCGTGCCGAAGACAATGAGCGCTTCGACAATGGTTACCACGCTACCGGTGGCCCGCTGGGTGTCTCGGACCTCAAGCAAGTGTGCGAGTTGTCCCGTGGGGTTGTGCGTGCCGCGCAGCAGGCCGGTATCCCCTTCACGCCCGACTTCAATGGCGAACGCCAGAACGGCGTCGGCTTTAACCAGATCACCGCTCGCAACAATCGCCGCTGCAGCGCCGCCGTGGCGTACCTGCGCGCAGCGGAAAAATCCGATCGTCTGACGGTCGTCACCGACGCCACAGTGCAACGCATCCTGATCGAGGGTGATCAGGCCATGGGGGTCGAGTACACCCATAAAGGCCAGCGGGTCCACGCCCGTGGCAGTAAAGAAGTGATCCTCAGCGCGGGCGCCATTCAGTCACCCAAGTTGTTGATGCTGTCCGGTATCGGCCGGGCTGAAGAACTTGAACGCCATGGCATCCCGTTGCTGCATGAATTACCCGGCGTCGGCCAGAACCTGCAAGACCATGCGGAAGTCGGCACCATTGCCTATTGCCACGGCAAGTACGGTTACTACGGCCAGGACAATGCCTTCAACACGGTCAAGAACGGCCTGCAGTACTTGATGTTTGGCAGTGGTCCTGTCAGTTCGAACGTCACCGAAGCCTGTGCGTTCGTCAACACCGACAACCCACAGGAACGACCGAATGCTCAGATGCATTTCGTGCCCATCGTGTTTTTCGACCTCGATCAGGAGGCCATCAAAAAGCCCGGCGCGACCATAAATACCTGCGTACTACGCCCCATGAGCCGCGGCGAAATCCGCCTGGGCGACAACAAGGCTGGAACGCCGCCGCGCATTGACCCGCGGTATTTCGCCCACCCGGAAGACCGGCGTGTCGCGATCAAGGGCTTGAACCTGTCACGGGAAATTCTCGCGCAACCGGCCATGCGTGCGTACACCGGCGAAGAGGTTTTCCCGGGACTGAGCGTGCGCAGCGATGAAGCGTTGCTGAGCTACATCAACCAGCGCGCCAAGACCGTCTACCACCCGGTCGGCACCTGCAAGATGGGTGACGACGACATGGCCGTGGTCGACCCGCAACTGCGCGTTCGCGGCCTGCGAAATCTGCGGGTGGTCGATGCCTCGATCATGCCCAATCTGATCTCCGGCAATACCAATGCACCGTCCATCATGATCGGTGAAAAAGCCGCGGACATGATCCTCGGGCGAGCCCCGTTGCCAGCCTTCGCATCCCACCTTTGAAAGAGGAATTTCGTTGTGCCTATCAGCGGTAAAACCAAAGTAGTCGTTCATCTGACTTACCCGGCCAAACACCTGCGCACCCCTGAGTTTTTCAACCCATTGCTGGAGCGCCTCGGTCATGACGGCGTGCTGGTGCCTTGGGAAGTCTCACCGGCCAACCTGGCCACGGCGTGGGAAGGATTGCGCGGAATCGAAAACCTGGCGGGCGTGATTGTCACCGTTCCGCACAAGCTGGAGGTGGCGAAGTTGTGTGATGAACTTAAAGGCACGGCCAGTCTGCTGAAGGTGTGCAACGTCGCCAAACGTCTGCCTGATGGGCGCTTCAGCGGGCGCATGTTCGACGGTGACGGTTTTGTCGGCGGCCTTAAAAAACAAGGTCATGACCTGAGTCACAAACGTGTCCTGTTACTGGGTGCGGGGGGCGCGGCCACGGGCATAGCCCATGCATTGCTCGCCGAAGCGATTCAAGAATTGGTAATCAGCAACCGCACACCGGCCAAGGCCGAAGAACTGGCGCGCGAACTGCGGCAGCTTTTCCCTGATCGGCAGATCAATGCAGGCCCCGCCGACGCGACGGGGTTCGATGTGGTGATTAACGGGACCGCGCTGGGTCTCAAAGCCGAGGACCCACTGCCACTGCCCATCGAGACGCTCGCCCCCGGCACGGTGGTCGGCGAAGTGGTGATGAACCCGGACATCACGCCGCTGCTGCGCGCCGCCGCCGAGCGTGGCTGCATCATCCATAAAGGCGCGCACATGATCACTGGCCAGATTGATCTGCTGGCCGAGTTTCTGTTTTCCAAAACCGGCGTTTAAACGCCCTCCTCTCAGACATAAGGAAAAACCATGAAAAAGACTGCAATCGTGACCGGCGGCGGCTCCGGCATCGGCCTCGCTACGGCACAACGCCTGCACGCGGACGGCTATGAAGTATTCACCGTAGGGCTCGGTGAACCCGAGCAACGCATCGAGGGCATTCACTACCAGGAACTGGACGTGACCAACGACGAGGCAGTAACCGTGTTCTTCGAGCAGTTCGAGCGCGTCGACGCCATCGTCAACGCCGCCGGTATCATTGACCACAATCGTGAGTGGGAGCTCGAAGGCTTCAGTCGCGTCATGGACGTCAATCTCACCGCCGTGTTGCGCATCACCAACGCCGCCCTGCCCGGCCTGAAGGCTGCTCGGGGTGCGGTGGTGAATTTCGCCTCGATGTGGGGGATTTTCGGCTCCGCCAAGACCCCGGCCTACGCGTCGAGCAAAGCGGCCATCTCCGAACTGACACGCTGCATGGCGGTGGCGTGGGCGACCGATGGCGTGCGGGCCAATGCCGTCGCGCCGGGCTGGATTCTGACGAATCTGTCGCGTCGTGCGTTTGAAGACCCGGTCCGCTCGGAAGGTATCCTGGCGCGCATTCCGATGAAAAGCTGGGGAGCACCGGAAGACATCGCCAATGTAATCGCCTTCCTGGTGTCGGATAACGCGCGCTACGTGACGGGCACAACGTTGCCGGTAGATGGCGGGTATTCGATCGCCTGACGTCATCTCGTCGCTTGGGTGCTTGACCGTTTAAAAACATGATATATCATGCATCACAACAAGACCGAGGCGTCGGCACCCTGTCGCCGAGCCTCGAATAACAATAAGCAGTGAAGTGAGAGGTGCTGAATGAATCTGGTTTTCGGCTCGCCCGGACGGTACGTCCAGGGCACTGAAGTGCTCGCTGAGGCGGGTACTTATCTGGCGCACTGCGGACGCAAGGCCGTGGTGGTCATCGACAGTTATGTGCTGGGCCTTATCCGGCAACGACTCGATGACACCTGTGCGCAATCCGATGTCGAGTTGCACTACATCACCTTCGACGGCGAGATCACTGCCGATGGGATTGCCGGCCTGAGGATGGCCGCCTCGGAGATTGAGTTCGACATGATCCTGGCCGTCGGTGGCGGCAAGTGCATCGACGCCGGCAAAGCCCTCGCCCACACCTCGGGTCGTGCGCTGATCACCATGCCCACCGTGGCGTCCAACGACGCCCCAACCTCCAAGAACTACGTGGTCTACGACGCTCATCATCAACTGAGCGAAGTCGGTCACCTGCTCGTCAGTCCTCGCTACGTGCTGGTGGACACCTCACTGATTGCCCAGGCACCGCGTCAGTTTTTGCTGGCCGGTATCGCCGATGCCCTGACCAAAAAGTTCGAAGCCGAGCAGTGCTACAAATCCGGTGGCGTGAACATGTTTGGCGCACGCCCCGCGCTGTCGGGGCTGGTGCTGGCGCGCGAGTGTTATCACATCATTCGCAAATACGCCGAACCGGCGCTGGCCCAGGCCGGTACTGGCGAGGTGACTGTTGCCTTTGATCACTTGGTTGAAGCCGTGCTTTTGATGAGCGGCCTGGGGTTCGAAAGCGGTGGCCTGTCCATTGCCCACGCGATGACGCGCGGGCTGTCGAAAATCCCTGGCGCGCAACAGCAGGTTCATGGCTGGCAAGTGGCGTATGGCTTGCTGGTGCAGTTGGTTCTGGAAGACCGCGACGCCGAACTCATGGGCGATATGTTGAGCTTCTATCAACGTATCGGCTTGCCACGCAACTTGACCGAACTAGGCGTACTCAGCGTCGACGATTCGGTGTTGATGCGGGTGGCCGAACCCACCCTGAAGGCCCCTCACGCCCGCAACTTTGCCTCCGTTTCGGGCGGCGTACTGACGTGCGACGAACTGATCGCGGCGATGCGCGCGCTCGAAGGGTTGACCCACTGAACACCCACTGAAACATCGACGATTGAACCCACAACCACCCCGTTGAAGTTCAAGCCCCGCCACTGAGATTCAACTTCAACAAATTCATGCCTGTGATTGGAGGTAGAGATGTCTGCACCCCGCAAAACACTCGAACAGTGGAAAGCCAGCAATTTTGTGCCTTCCCCCGAGACGGTTATCAAGTTGAAAGACCGGGCGAAATTCGTCCGGCTTGAAACTATTCGCCTGATTGAAATCGCCAAGACCGGCCACTACACCTCGGTGTTCTCCGCCGCTGAGTTGTTCTCTGCGCTCTACTACGACGTGATGACTATTCGCCCCGATGAGCCGAAGTGGCCAGGACGCGACCGATTCCTGATGGGCAAGGGCCACGCCGCCGTGGGCCAGTTCCCGATTCTTGCGGACCTTGGCGTGTTCCCCAAGGAGTGGCTCGATGAATACACCCGCCTGGGCAGCCCTCTGGGCGATCACCCTGACATGCGCAAAGTGCCCGGCATCGACTTCTCCTCAGGCTCCATTGGCCACGCCCTCTCCGGCGGTCTGGGCATGTGCCTGGCCCAGCGTTTCACCGGCGAAGTCTACGACGTGTTCGTCATGCTCGGCGACGGTGAAATGCAAGAAGGTCAGGTGTGGGAAGCCGCGATGAGTGCGGCTCACCACAGAGCCAAACACCTGATCGCGATTGTCGACCGCAACGGCTTCCAGCTCGACGGCCAAGTGGACGACGTGATCGGCATCGAACCGCTGGACGAAAAGTGGCGAGCTTTTGGTTGGGAAGTTCATGTCATCGACGGGCACAACATTGCTGAAGTGACTGAAACCCTGCGTCGGGTGAAAGCCGATGAAACCCGCGACAAACCGGTCTGCATCATTGCCAAGACCGTCAAAGGCAAAGGTGTTTCCTACATGGAAACCGAACCTGGCTGGCACCTCGGTTACCTCGACCCGGAAGACGCCAAACGCGCTATCGCTGAAATTGAAGCCATGGAGATCTGATCATGAATGCCCCTCTTTCCCCCAATTCCTGGCAGTACCGTGGCCTCAACGCGCTCAACCCGGGCCTGTCTTATTTGTCCGACGCGCTGATCGAGCTGACCAAGGCCGGCTACCCGGTGATGGCCGGCTCGGCTGACTTGCAGTACTCCAACGGCCTGAACAAATTTGCCAGTGAGTACCCTGAGCGTTACCTGCAGTTCGGTATCTCCGAACAGAACATGGTGACCGCCGCTGCTGGCCTGGCTACCTGTGGCGTGATGCCGTTCGTGGCGACCTTTGCTTCGTTCCTCGGCCTGCTGTGTTGTGAGCAGATCCGCATGGACGTTGCCTACTCGGCGCAACCGGTGCGGTTGATCGGTCACCACACGGGTATTTCTCTGGGTTTCTACGGCACTTCGCACCACGCCACTGAAGACATTGCGACCATGCGTTCGATCGCGGACCTGGCGGTGGTTTCACCGGCTGATGGCCCACAACTGGTCGCGGCAATCAAAGCCTCGGCCACTTATGACAAACCGGTGTATTTCCGAATTGGCCGTGGTCGTGACCCGATTGTTTACGAGGATGGCGTTGTCTTCGAATTCGGCAAGGCCCATGAGCATATCGAAGGTGAAGAGCTGACCATCATCGCCTGCGGCATCACCGTGCATGCGGCCCTCACCGCCGCTCGCAAAATGAACGCTGAAGGCCGTTCCGTGGGTGTGATCGACATGGCGTCGATCAAGCCGATCGACCGTGACGCAATCCTGCGGGCGGCGGCGCGCAGCAAACGCATGATGACGGTAGAGGAGCACAACGTGCTCGGCGGCCTGGGCGCTGCGGTGGCCGAAGTCCTGGCGGACGAAGGCGTTGGTGTGAAGCTCAAGCGCCACGGAATCTACGACGAATACAGCCTGATCGCTCCGCCGACGCACTTGTACGAACACTACAAGCTCGATGCAGCCGGGATCGAGGAGGTGGCGTTGGCACACCTCAACGCCTGATACCCGCCCTGTGGGAGCAAGCACGCTCCCACAGGGGATTTTTACTGGACTGAAAACCACGTTTTTTTCAGGGAGCCTTACGCACCCCCATCGTCACCCGCCACGTCCCGTGGTTCATGAAACATCTCGGAGCCAACAATGAATAACATCACCGAGACCCTGTCCGATTACTCGATCGGGCAAGGCAAAACACATACGTCCTTGCGCAGAAAGTCATTGATGGCCACCGGCATCGGCAACTTACTGGAGTGGTTCGACTGGACAATCTACACCGTGGCATCGGTCTACATCGCCGCCGCACTCTTCGATAAAAGCAACGCCACTTCTGCCCTGCTAAACACCTTGGCGGTATTTGCCGCCGGGTTTCTGTTACGGCCGATTGGCGGCATCTTCTTCGGCATCCTGGCCGACAAACTGGGCAGACGCATGGTGTTGCTCAGCACCATGTTGTTGATGGCTGGCGCGAGTCTGCTGATCGCCTTTATTCCCTCCTATGATTCGATTGGCAGTTGGGCTTCAGGACTCTTGTTGCTGGCCAGGCTGGTACAAGGTTTTGCCCATGGCGGTGAAACCACCACTTCTTATGCCTACATCGCTGAAATCGCGCCACCCAAACGCCGAGGACTGTGGTCAAGCACTGTGTTTATCGCCGTTGGCTGCGGTTCGTTGCTGGCGACGTTCTACATGGCATTGCTGACGTCATTGTTGTCGTCAAGTGAAATGCAGGAATGGGGCTGGCGTATCCCCTTCGCAACCGGTGGCCTGCTGGCCGTCTTCGCCTTGTGGCTGCGTCGCAACATGATGGAAAGCGAACATTCGCCAAGCGCTGGCGGTGAATCGACAGCGCCAGCATGGAGCCGTGGGAAGATCATCCAGCACGGCGTTCGTCTGTTTCTTTATGAAGCCGGTGCCACGTTGACCTACTACACCTGGGTCACCTCGGCTTCGATCTACGCCATCAGCGTCAAAGGCATGGACCCGCGCAGCGCGTTCACCATGAGCTGCATTGCACAGGTCATTTACCTGATATTCCTGCCGATCTCCGGTTGGATATCGGACCTGTGGGGGCGGAAGATTTCAGCGTTGATTTCCTTGCTGGGGATTGCCGCCACGCTGTTTCCGCTGTGGGGTCTGATTTCCAGCGAACCGTGGACTTTGATGGTGGCGCAGACTGCAGGCTTGTTGTTGGTGGCCTTTATCACCGGTTGCAAACCGGCTTCGATCTCGGAGCAGATTCCGACTCGCTATCGCACTCGAATGTTTGGGGTATGTATCTCTCTGGGCGTCGCGGTGTTCGGTGGTACAGCCTCCTATCTGACGACCTGGCTGTACTCGGAAAACATTGGCTGGATGTTCAATATCTATTTGATCGTTGTCGCGGTCATTGCCAGTGCCGTGGTGTTGATGTGGAAAAACAACCACGGTGTGCCGATCGACAAAATCTGAAATGATTGACCTGTGAGAGCGGGTTTGCCCGAGAAGTAGGTAAGTCAGTCAACATTGATGTTGAATGTCCGGCCGCTTTCGCGAGCAAGCTCGCTCCCGCACAGGTTTTGAAGGTTCTACAACCCGGTTAACCGCCCAACGCATTCACCAACGCCGCTTGATTCTGCCACTGAGCGGTCTTGACCTGGGACAGCGCATTCTGCGCCGTCAGTTGCACCCGCTGAGCCTGCAATACATCAAGGAACGGCGTCTCTCCGGCCCGCCATGCCCGCTGAATCTGCTCGGCAGCTGAGCTGGCTTGACTGGCCGCACTGGCCAGGAAAGTCTGACGTTCGGCATTGCGTTGGGCTGCAGCCAGCGCTGACTCCACCTCGGAAACGGCCGTCAACACGGTGCCTCGATAACTCAGCAACGCCTGCCGCGCCTCGGCATCCCGAAGATCGACCACGTTGCGCCGACGTCCGCCGTCAAACACCGGCACACTGGCATTCAACCCGGCCAACCAGAACGTCGAACTGGCCAGATTGGCGGCGCTCATACCATCAATCAAAGCCCCCAGGGCCGCTGACAGGCTCAAGCGCGGCAACAGATCCGCCTTGGCCACACCGACTCGCGCATAGGCCGCAATCAAGCGTGCTTCGGCAGCGCGTATGTCAGGACGCCGACGCAACAGATCCGCAGGCGTACCGGCGTCCAGCAACGACACCGTCGAGATCTTCGCCGGACTCTCCTTGAACTGCTGATAAAGCGTCTCGGTCGACTGGGCGAGCAGCACCGACAAGCGATGCAGCGAACGTTGCCAGTTCAGTTGCAGCGCTGGCACTTGGGCGGCGGTGGAGTCCGACTGCGAACGTGCGCGAAGCAAATCCGCTTCAGGACTGTCCCCCGCCGCATACAACTGCTCAGTCAACTGCAGGGTTTCTGCCTGGCTGGCAGCACTTTGCTTGACGATCGCCAGGCGCTCCTCCAGTCCGCGAGCCTCGGCATAGGCCTGGGCGACTTCAGTGATCAGCGCCACCCGCACGCCCCGCGCCTCTTCCTCGGTCGCATTGAGGTCGGCGTCGGCAGCACGCACACCTTCACGGATGCGGCCGAACAGATCGATTTCCCAGGCCGCACTCAATCCCAGTGACGTCGGCTCGGTGATCAGCGAGTCGGTGAAACCCGCCTGATCCGCCGAGATACGCTGACGAGCGACACTCGCCCCCAAATCGACCTGAGGGCTGCCGGAAGCTCCGGCGATGTTGCGCAGTGCACGCCCGGCATCGATCCGCGCCAACGCAATCTGCAGGTCAAGGTTTTCCCCCAGGGCGCGCTCCACCAGACGGTCGAGCAACGGGTCCTGATAAAGCTTCCACCAATTGTCTGTCACGCTGGCGGGTACAGCCGTTTGAGCGTTGACGAAACTGTCGACCGGCAAGTCGCTCTTGGGCGGCATGACCGGCGAGGCGCAGGCACTCAGTAGCGCGGCCCCAAGTACCAGGCCTGGAACGCTGAGATAATTATTCATGGGCCTCACCCTGTTCAGAATGGTTGGTTTTAGACTGTGCCTGACGCTCGCCACCGGCCATTCGGCGGATCAACACATAGAAGACCGGAGTGAACAGCAGACCGAACAGCGTGACGCCGATCATCCCGAAGAACACCGCCGAACCGACTGCCTGACGCATCTCGGAACCCGCGCCCTCGGACATCACCAACGGCAACACACCGAGGACGAAGGCCAGCGAGGTCATCAGAATCGGTCGCAAGCGAAGACGACACGCCTCGACGACCGCATCAACGATGCCTTGCCCCTCTTTCTCCTGCTGCCTTGCCACTTCGACGATCAGAATCGCGTTCTTCGCCGCCAGTCCCACCAGTACGATAAAACCGATCTGAGTCAGGATATTGATGTCCTGCCCCATCAGACGTACGCCACCGGCAGCCGCCAGCAGACACATCGGCACGATCAACAGAATCGCCAGTGGCAGACTCCAGCTGCCGTACTGTGCCGCCAGTACCAGGTAGACAAAAATCACACACAACGGGAACACCAGGAGGCCCATGTTGCCGGCAGTGGTTTGCTGATAGCTCAGATCAGTCCACTGATAGGTGATACCGGCTGGCAGCGTCTCATTAGCCAGACGTTCCATCGTCTTGATCCCGAACTCGGAACCCAGTCCCGGCAACGTATCGCCGTTGATTTCCGCAGTAGGAAACAGGTTGTAGCGCGGGAATCGCTCCACACCCAGCGCCTCATGCAGACGCGTCACGCTGGCAATCGGCACCATCTGCCCGGCATCGTTGCGCACCTTGACCCGTGACAGATCCTCTGGCGTGACCCTGTACGGCAAGTCCGCCTGCGCCGTCACTCGATATGTACGTCCCACGAGGTTGAAATCGTTGATGTAGGACGAGCCAAAGTACGTCTCGATGGCCTGGTTGATCTGGCTACTTGGCACGCCCAGCATTTCGGCGCGTTCACGATCCAATTCAACGAACACCTGTGGCGTCCGGGCCGAGAACGGTGAATAGACGCCGGTCATGCCTTGAGTGGCGTTGGCGGCAGCAATCAGGTCGTCGGTTGCTTTGGCCAATGCTTCGGTACCCAGCCCGGCAGTATCCTGCAAACGCATGGAGAAGCCGCCCGTGCTACCCAAGCCTTGAACCGGTGGTGGCGTGGCGACAATGACCGTTGCACCGCTGACCGCTTTCAAACGTTCACGCAAGTCTTCGGCGATCTTGTCCGACGTCAACCCATGCACTTTACGCACGGACCACGGCTGGAACACGGGCGCCAGGCCGGCCGAGTTCGATGAGCTGGTACCGGTCACCATCGAGAAACCGGAGAACGTCGGTACTCGGTCCACACCCGGCACATCCAGGGCAATCGCCTCGATCTGCTGAGAGATTTCGTTGGTCCGCTCCAGAGAGGCACCGTCAGGGAGCTGCACGATGACCACCAGGTAGCCACGATCCTGAACCGGGATGAAGCCTTTGGGCGTCGACACCATTAGATAAGCGGTCGCGGCAATCAACACCGCGTAGATCGCCAGCATCAACGGAGTTTTTGCCACGAGGCCACGCACGCTGCCGGCGTAGCCTGAAGAGAGTTTCAGGAAGCCGCTGTTGAAGCCATCAGCGGCACGCTTGAGCACACCAAAGACGCCTTTTTTCGGCTTCTGATGGGCTTCTGGATCATGTCGACGCAGAATCATCGCCGCCAACGCTGGAGACAGCGTGACCGAATTGAACAGCGAGATCGCTGTGGCCACCGCAATCGTGATCCCGAACTGGCGGAAAAACTCACCCGAGATACCCGGAATGAACGCGGTCGGAATAAACACCGCACACAACACCAGGGTAATGGCGATCAACGCGCCGCCGATTTCCTGCATGGTCACGATGGTCGCTTCCAGCGGGTTCTTGCCATCAGCCAGATGTCGCTCGACGTTCTCCACCACCACAATGGCGTTGTCGACCACGATCCCCACGGCCAGTACCAGCCCGAACAGGGTCAGGTTGTTGATCGAGTAACCGAGCATCGCCATGACCGCGAAGGTGCCGACCAGCGACACGGGGATGGCCAGGATCGGAATGATCGACGGCCGCCAGCCTTGCAAAAAGATCATGATCACCAGCACCACGAGGATGACCGCCTCGTAGATGGTCTTGCCCAGCTCGCCGATACTGTCGGCAATAAACGCAGTCGGGTTGTAACCGATGCTGTATTCGATGCCTTCGGGGAAGTCCTTGCCGATTTTCTCCATGGTCTCTTCGACCACTTTCATCGTCGCCAGCGCGTTGGCGCCCGGACGTTGCAGCACTTGCAGGCCGATCGCCGGGTTACGCAAGTAATAGGTATTGTTGACGTACGCCAGCCCGGCGATTTCCGTGCGTGCGACGTCCTTGAGACGCACAAGGCGTCCGGCAGTACCCGACTTGAGGACGATGTTGTCGAAGTCGGCAGGCTCTTTCAGTCGACCCTCGAAGATCAGGTTTGGCTGAAACGCCTGAGACGCCACCGGAGGCTGGGCGATCACCCCGCCGGCCACCTGGGTGTTTTGCGAACGCACGGCGGCGATGATCTCTGCCGGCGTCAGGTTGAAGGCCGCAACGCGCTCTGGATCGAGCCAGATGCGCATTGAATATTCGCGAGCCCCCAGCGGGTTGATGTCGCCGACACCGTCGATACGCTTGAGGACATCAGCGACATTACGGATCGCGAAATTCGACACATACAACTGATCGTAGGTGCCCTTCGGCGACGAGATGAAAATCGTCGACAGCTGCGTCGGCGAAGACTTGCGCACCGTCACACCACTGCGCTGTACCGGTTCCGGCAGGCGCGGGGTGGCCAGCGCCACACGGTTCTGCACCAACACCTGGGCCTTGTCGACATCAGTGCCGCTCTTGAAGGTCACGGTCAGGTTCAGGCTGCCATCGGAAGTCGCCTGACTGTACATGTAGAGCATGTCTTCAACGCCGTTGACCTCCTGTTCGATGGGGATCGCCAGGGTCTCGGCGACCGTCTGCGCCGAGGCGCCGGGATAGGTCGCGGTGACCACCACAGTGGGCGGTGCAATGTCCGGGTACTCGGAAGTCGGCAGCACCAGATAGGCCAGGCCACCGATAATCATCAGGACGATGGACAGCACAATCGCCAATACCGGTTGTTCGATGGACGTTCGTCCCAGGCTCATAGCGGCGCCTCCTGGTTGCCCGTCGCTTTCGCGGCCTGCGCCAGCGAACGATCCTGAGCCGTTGCCGTATCACCGGCCCGCACGCGTTGCAGGCCATCGACAATCACCCGGTCCTGTGCCTGCAAGCCGCTGGCGATTTCGCGCAAACCGTTATGCAGCTTGCCGAGCGTTACAGGGCGAACTTCGACCTTGTTCTGCACATTGAGCACATAGACAACTTTGCGGGTTGCATCGACGGTGATCGCGGTGTCCGGCAGCAACAATGCCGGGTAAGCCGCCTGGCTGGAGAACTGCACCCGGCCAAATTGCCCCGGGCTCAACTGCAGGTCTTTATTGCTGACCCGGGCACGCTGGCGCAAGGTGCCGGTGGACGGGTCGAGTCGGTTGTCGATGAAGTCCATGCGCCCGGTCATGCTTGGTTCGGCTTCACCCGGCAAGGCAATCCGCACCTGGCTCTGGTTGGCAGCGGTCTTCGCCTGGCGACGGTATTTGAGGTAGCTCTGCTCATCGATATCAAAGTAGATATCAATCGGGTCAATCGAAACGATGGTGGTCAGCAACGTGGCGCTGCTGTTGCCGCCGTTGACCAGGTTGCCCTCGCTGATCAGCTTGCGGCTAATGCGACCGCTCATGGGCGCGGTGATACGGGTGAACTCCAACTCCAGCTTGGCATTGGTCAATGCACCTTCGGCACTCAGGACTTCAGCTTGCGCCGCCTGACGCGCCTGCAAGCGTTGGTCGTAGAGACTGCGGGCGATGGTTTTCGATTCGATCAACACATTGGCCCGGGCGAATTCCTGCTCGGCGAGTGCCAGTTGCGAGCGCACTTGAGACAGCTTGCCCTGCGCCTGGACCACGGCAGCCTGGAACGAACGCGAATCGATCACGAACAGCAAGTCGCCCTTCTTGACGATGGCGCCATCCTGAAACGCGACTTTCTCCAGATAGCCGCTGACCCGCGAGCGAACCTCCACCGAATCGGTCGCCTCGAAGCGCCCGGTAAAACTGTCCCAGTCAGTGATCACCGACTTGACCGGCTGACTGACCGTCACGCTCGGGGCAGCGGTCACGTTGCTGTCTTTATCCGGACCACAACCGCTCAAGGCCGCCATCAGCGCAAGGCTGAGCGCTGAAAACGCCGCGCCTTTTATCACCTTCGATTTGATTGGGGATACTGTCGGTTCCCCCGTTGTATGCAAGTTCACTTTTGTGCTCTCCGAAGTTAGCAAAACTAAAACAACAGTTCATTTATTTAGAACAGGCTTAATTAACTTCCGACAGCGCGCTCATTCAGTGCTTTATTGCGATCAACAAAGGCGCCAGACTCTTCCGCCTGAACTGAAAAAGATGCAGAAAGAGCAGTCAGGGTAGCCAGCAGGGCAACGGCTTTTTTGAAGTACGTCATGGGGGACAATCTCGGTAGTGATTAAGATGGAATAGATTTTCCAGCACCACCCGCCGAAGATAAACCGCAGGAATACGAAAACAATATTGACTAAAAGACAAGAGCGAGCGCTCTAGCACAGGACTTTTGTAAATACCACCGCACTGATCCGGCACCAGACGACAATGACTTGTGAAACGCATTCACCGCTGAGTGCCACTTATTAAGGATGGATCAATACATAAATAAAAAGAAACCGGGATTATTTAACTTTCAAAAAATCAGGAGATGGCCTGTCGACCATCTCCCCGAGCTATCAGCGGTCAATACCTCCCAGGCAGAGATACTTTATCTCAAGATAATCTTCGATCCCGTACTTGGAACCTTCACGACCCAGTCCCGACGATTTTACCCCGCCGAACGGCGCCACTTCCGTCGATATCAACCCCTCATTGATCCCGACGATGCCACACTCAAGCGCTTCGGCCACGCGCATGATCCTTCCAATATCCCGACTGTAGAAATACGAGGCCAGACCGAACTCGGTGTCGTTGGCCATCTCGATGGCTTGCGCCTCGGTACTGAAACGGAACAGCGGTGCCACGGGACCAAACGTCTCCTCACGGAACACCTTCGACTCCCTTGGCACGTTCACCAGGATGGTCGGCCGGTAGAAACTGCCCCCCAACGGATGGCGTTCACCCCCCACCAGGACAGAGGCTCCGCGCTCAACGGCATCGGCGACATGCTCCTCGGCCTTGCGCACGGCGGCGTCGTCAATCAGCGGGCCGATCGTCACACCGTCCTCAAATCCGCTGCCCACTTTCAGGGCCTCGACGGCGGTTTTCAGTTTGGCGGCGAAAGCATCATAGATACCGTCCTGGACCAGCAGACGGTTAGCGCACACACAGGTCTGCCCGGCGTTTCGGTACTTGGACGCGAGCGCACCCTGCACCGCAGCATCCAGATCAGCATCGTCAAACACGATAAAGGGGGCGTTGCCGCCGAGTTCCATGCTGGTCTTTTTGATCGTCGGCGCGCATTGGGCCAACAGTGTGGCACCGACCTCGGTGCTACCGGTAAAGGACAACTTGCGCACGTCCGGGTTGGAGGTCAGTTCGGCCCCGATTTCACTGCCCGGCCCCGTAATCACGTTGCACACGCCAGCAGGCAGACCGGCGCGCTCGGCCAATACTGCAATGGCAATCGCCGAAAAAGGTGTCTGACCAGCAGGACGCAGCACACCGGTGCAACCGGCTGCCCAGCCTGGCCCGGCCTTGCGGGTGATCATCGCGGCGGGGAAGTTCCACGGGGTAATCGCCGCAAACACGCCGATGGGTTCTTTCTGAACAATGATTCGGCTGGTCGTAGAATGGGAGGCGATGGTATCGCCATAAACACGCTTGCCCTCCTCCGCGAACCATTCAATGAAAGACGCGGCATAGGTAATCTCGCCACGACTTTCGGCCAGCGGCTTGCCTTGCTCGGCCGTCATGATCCGCGCAAGGTCTTCGCGGTGGGTGATCATCAACTCGAACAAGTGGCGCAGTTTTACCGCGCGCTCTTTGGCGGTAAGCGCTCGCCACGCTGGTTGCGCGTGTTTGGCGGCGGCAATGGCCTGGGCAGTCTCAGCGGCCCCAAGTGAAGGTACGCGCCCCAGTATCTTGCCGGTGGCCGGGTTAGTCACGGTGATGCTGCGCCCCTCGCCAACCTCCAGCCACTGGCCATTGATGAAGTTCGCCTCACGGAACAACGCAGGGTCGTCGAGCGTTGCCAGGAAGTTTGTATCGGCCATGCTGTCGCTCCTCAAAATTCAATGACCTGACGGACCGCACTACCATCGTGCAGTCGGTCGAAACCTTCGTTGATGTCTTCCAGTTTGAGCCGGCCGCTGAGCAGTCGATCCACCGGCAAGCGACCATCGCGATAGAGCTCGATGAAGCGCGGAATGTCGCGCAGCGGCACACAGGTGCCGATGTAGCTGCCCTTGAGCGTGCGTTCCTCGCCCACCAACTGGACAACATTGACCGGCAGTGCCGAACCGGGTGGCGGCAGGCCGGCGGTCACGGTCATGCCTCCTCGCTTGGTCATTTTCATGGCGTTATCGAGTGCCCGGATCGAACCGGCCATTTCGAAAACGTAGTCGGCGCCGCCACCGGTCAGTTGCCGTACTTGCTCGACAGCATCCGGGTCGCCACCGTTGACCACGGCTGTTGCACCGACTTCTTTGGCCAGGGCGAGCTTTTCCGGTGACAGGTCAACGGCAATGATTTTGCTCGCCCCGGCAGCTCTTGCACCTAGCACTGAAGCCAGGCCGACACCGCCCAGGCCAATCACCACGGCAGTCGAGCCCACGCGCAATTGCGCGGTATTGACCACGGCGCCAACCCCGGTCAACACCGCGCAACCAAAGAGCGCAGCTTCTACAAAGGGCAAATCGCGGTCGATCTTGACCACGGAGTTACGCGATACCACGGCGTACTCGGCAAACGCCGAAACGCCCAGATGATGGTGGACATGACCTGCCGGGCTGCTCAACCGCACCGAGCCGTTGATCAACGTCCCGGCCGCGTTGGCTTTTGCTCCAGGTTCACAGAGGGCTGGACGACCTTCTGCACAAGGCAGGCAATGGCCGCAACTGGGCATGAACACCATGACCACATGATCACCCGGCTCGAGGTCACTGACCCCTTCACCCAGCGCTTCGACAACGCCTGCCGCTTCATGGCCGAGCGCCATGGGCATCGGCCGAGGGCGGTCGCCATTGATCACCGACAGGTCGGAATGACAAAGGCCGGCGGCGCGGATACGCACCAGCACTTCTCCCGGTCCCGGTGGTGCCAGTTCGATTGTCTCGATCACAATCGGTTTGCTCTGTGCATAAGGTGGGGCAACATTCATGTGTCTTAGAACAGCAGCTCTGACTTGCATCTTGTGTCTCCGACGCAGCTGGACTCGATAGTGAGTACTCATCACTATGCCGCACACCCTGCGCCTCAGAAATGCATCGCCGGGCGTAGCTGTTTGGAATTGAATTCGCAAAACCAACGCCACCGGACCCACACAGTTGTTATTTGAATTCTCAGATCTTGTGCGCGGTCACTGCGTTCTCCGCTACCCGCCCAATGCTTATCCTGAACCCACAAACAACATCACAGCGTTCCTCAAAAGAGCGCCTGAATGAGGGTTTCAAGATGTCCGAAGCAATCACCCGAAAAAAACTGGTAGAGGCCGCACCTCACGCCTCGTTCGATCTCAATGCGATCGTCAAAACGTTCCCCGAGACCGCTGACACACTCTTGGTTGATACCCGTTTGACCGACGAAGACGAAGCCAGCGGACGGGTTTTCCGGGTCTACCACCCGACGCCTGCCCACTATCATGCAACCTGTGATGAGTACCTCATCATCATGTCTGGGCGCGCGCGCTTTTTCATGGGTGACCGTGAACCGTTCGAAGTGGGTCCGGGCGAGATGCTGTTCTTCAAGAGGTTCACCATCCACGGCATGCCAGAGATCCTCGAACACCCGCTGTTCATGGTCTCGGTCGACACGCCACGACGCGACCCCAGCGACATCATCTTCGTCGATCCGACTGCCGGCACCGCGGCCTCTTTCGTCAAGCCACTGTCATGAACGCTCATCCACTAGAGATCTTTGCGACATTCCCGGTCGAGCGGCCGGGGAATCCAACCGTCATGCCCGACGGGCGAGTGCTGGTATCGGTATCTGCCATCATCGCACCGGACATTTCAGTGCGCGCGGTGGCCCAAGACGGTCAACACCCGGCTTACCCCAATGAAACCTGGGCAGGTAAGCCCACAGCGGATGGCCGCGGGATGTCCGCCGTGATCGGCATCCGTACCGACCCCGAGGGCATCGTCTGGATACTCGATATGGGCGGCCCGCAGCAACAGCCGCGGCTCATTGCCTGGAATGACCACGAGAACCGGCTGCAACGCCTGATCGTGCTGCCGCAGAATGTGCTCCGCCCAAGCTCATTCACCCAAGACTTTGTGATCGACTGGCGACGTCAGCGCATTTACATCGCAGACATGACGATGAACCCTTCTGGCGAGAGCGACTATCCGGCCATTGTCGTGGTCGACTTGCAAACGGGTCTTTCGTGGCGATCACTGGAGTGTTACCCAGGGTTGATGCCCGGCGATGTGCCGCTGATGGTCGACGGAAAACCGCTTTCGCTGCGTACGCCAGAAGGCGAAGTCATTCCTTATCGCTATGGCCTCAATCCTATCGCCATCGATCCGTTGGGCCGCTGGGTTTATTTCGGCTCGATGTCGGCACGCAAGGTCTATCGGATTGCCACCGAAATCCTCGCACAACCGGCAGGCGTCACACCTCAGGACGAAGCTGTAGAGTACTGGTGCGAGAAACCGCATTGCGATGGTTTTGATGTCGACGCAGAGGGCAACGTCTACGTGACCGACATTGCCAGCAACGCGATCGGGCTGGCCTCTCCGGCAGGCTACCGCATTCTGGCCAAGGACGAGCAGTTGCTCGGCTGGCCGGATGGAGTCGAACTCGATGCCCAAGGAAAATGGCTCTACATCACGGCCAACCAACTGCACCGTCATCCCTTGCTCAATGCAGGTGAGGACGCCAGTCAGCCACCGTTCCATGTTTTGCGTTTGCGGGTGGATGCACCGATGGGATCGAGCGAAGCACCATGAGCCATAACCGCGTTGCATTCGTTGTTATTGCGCTGCTGCTCACGGTCAGCGCCATCGTTTTCGTGCTGACTGGAGGCACTGCCGCTATGGGCGTCTGCATCTACGTCGTGGTGGCCATCGCCGCCTTAACGTTCTCCCGAGCCAGACCAGACGCTTGGCCTAGCCGTTTGTTCGAGGTGCCGAGGATTAGACGGGCTTCGCTGGCCCAGCGTCTGCTGACCCAAATGGCAGCGCTGGTGTTTTTGTTGTCAGCCCACTCTTTGAGCGGGAACGAATCTGCGACCCTCTCGGTTGCCGGCCTTCTGCTGTTCATTCATTCCCTGGTGCTGGCGCGCCTGCCCCATCGTCCCTGGCCTCACAGGACGCATTGATCGATGACGGCACAGAATTCTTTGTCGGAACGACCCGACGTGCCCGCCGCCCAGCAATCACCGGTGCCCGGACGCCTTTCGCTATTGATGGGCCCGGGGCTGTTGATCGCAGTGGGTTACATGGACCCCGGCAACTGGGCCACCGGTATCGCCGCGGGTGCTCAATTCGGTTACAGCCTGCTGTTCATGGTGGTGTTGTCGAGCCTGGCGGCGATGCTTTTGCAAACACTCGCCCTGCGTCTGGGCGTCGTCACAGGTCAGGATCTTGCCCAGACCTGCCGTCTTCGCTATGGGCGACAAGCCACACTTGCGCACTGGGCAATGGCGGAGATCGCCATCATCGCCACCGACATCGCCGAAGTGTTGGGTGCAGCATTGGCGTTCAAACTGCTGTTCAACCTGCCGCTGAGCGTCGGCATCGTGCTGACCGCTATCAGTACGCTGGTCATCCTGGGTGTGAAGGGAGCCGCCAATGGCCGAGTGCAGAAGATTGTCCTGGTACTGGTGGCGATCATTGTCCTGTGTTTTGCCATTGAGCTGGCACTGATCACACTCGATACAAACGCCCTGTTCCAGGGGTTCATTCCTTCATTGGACACGCTGGCTGAGCCAGGGGCGCTGTTCATTGCGGTGGGCATCATCGGCGCCACCGTCATGCCCCACAATCTATACCTGCACTCATCACTGGCCCGGTCCACCCGCGCTACACCGGACAGTGAGCAGGTAAAGCTATCCCTGCGCCGGGGTTCCAACGATACGATCCGCGCGCTTTCAATTGCGGCAGCCGTCCAGGTTGCCATTCTGCTGGTGGCTGCCGCCGTCTTCCACGACAGCGGACACACGGATATCGGCGGGATCGAGCAAGCCCATCAACTACTGACACCTCTCACCGGTGTGGCCCTTTCCGCCGTGCTGTTCGCCCTGGCACTGCTCGCCTCGGGGCAAAGCGCGACGTTGACCGGCACCCTCGCTGGCCAGGTTGTGCTCGAAGGGTTCTTGAAACTGAGGGTTTCATTGTGGAAGCAGCGCGTCGTCACTCGTCTGCTGGCCATGGTGCCCGCGTTGTGCGGGATCCTCTGGCTTGGCGACGCCGCGGTAGGTGATCTGTTGGTGCTTTCTCAGGTGGTGTTGTCTGTACAGCTGCCGTTTGCGGTCTATCCGTTGATTCGTTTCACCCGCGATAAAACGCTGATGGGCAACTTTGTTATCTCACGCCCGGTCGCCGTCATGGCCTGGTGTATTTTCCTGCTGATCAGCGCTGCCAATCTCTGGCTGGTTGCATCAGTCGTGCTTTGAATACCCTCCTCCCACTACAGGTGAAAACATGAGTGAAGTCCGTGTCTCGATTACCATTGCACGCCCTGCCGGAGACGTCTGGTCGCTTCTCGGTGGATTCGATTGGCTTCCCCGCTGGCTGGACGTCATCGCCAGCAGCAGCTTGAGCGACGGCGGACGCCTGCGTCACCTGACAACCGCCGATGGCGCGATCATTGTCGAGCGCTTGCTCACCTTCGACGAGGATGCAAAGCACTACAGCTATGCCCTGCTCGAAGGCCCGTCTCCGGTCGTTGATTATGTCGGCACGATGTCAGCGCAGAACGATGGCAAAGGCGGGACGCTGGCATCCTGGTCCAGCACCTTTCTTGTCCAGGGCGCAGAAGAAGCGCAGGTCGTCGCGCATTTCGAGGCGCTCTATCGCACAGGGCTGCAACGCCTGAAGGCCGTCATCGAGTCCCGGGACTGACGACGGCAGCAGGTTTACCCGCGGCTCATGAAGGCTTGTAGGCGCGGAACCATAAAGTCGAGGAATGTCCGAATACGCTGGGGCACATGCTGACCGCCCTGATACAGCGCGTGGACTTCCTCGCAGTCGTGACCGGTTTGCGCGAGCACCTCGACCAATCGGCCGGCGGCGAGGTCCTCGTCAATGTGAAAGTCGGCCAATCGGGCAATCCCCACCCCGGCTATGGCCATACGCCGAACAGTCTCGCCGTTGTTGGCTTGCAGGTTGCCCTGGACAATGCGATCAACAATGCGGCCACTTTGATGCATGGGCCAGACCGGACTCGCACGTCGGAAATTGAAACTTAAGCAATTGTGCTCGCCGAGCTCTTCGAGGGTCTCGGGGACGCCGTACTTTTCCAGGTAAAGGGGTGAGGCGACTATCTTTCGGCGCGCAACACCGATTGTCCTCGCGCGCAGCGTCGAGTCGTTCAATACGCCGACCCTGAAAGCGATGTCCGTTCGATCCAGGTACATGTCGACGATGTCATCGCACAGGGACAGGTTGATTTGAATATTGGGATGAGCCTCCCAGAAAGCTGGCAAGTTGGGTTCGATCGCCAACGTACCAAACGCTACCGAGGCATTGATGCGCACTGTTCCGCGAGCCTTCTGAGCACCTTGCGCCAATACCCGTTCGACGTCATCGAGTTCTGCCAGTAACGCATTACTGCGTTCATAGTAAATGCGCCCTTCATCCGTCAACGACAGCTTGCGTGTCGAGCGCTCCAGCAGGCGAACGCCCAGACGCAACTCCAGGCGAACAATCAATTTGCTGACCGTTGAAGGCGTCATCAGCATCTGGCGTGCGGCTTGCGAAAAGCTACCGGCATCGACAACCCGCACGAAGACCGACATCTCACCCGCTCTGTTATCCACGTCATTCTCCCTCTGAATTATTAGTGAAAAAATATCACAAGCGCTTCACTAAAAATCACAGAAATAATGGGATAGCGTTCACTTGGCTTATGAATAAGATTCAAATATATAGCCCAATGCAACACCGTCTATGCACTCACTGTGTCCCGCGCAGTTGTGAAACGACCTCACAGAACATGTTCAGCGTTGCCAGGTTATCAGCGAGCTACCCGGCGCCTACCCTCTTGAGCATCATCAAGTGAGGACAGGTTTCCATGAGCACATTATTCGACCCCTGCCAGGCTGGCGTGCTGACCCTACGTAATCGAATCGCAATGGCACCGATGACCCGGGCTCGCAACCCCGATGGCGTCGCCAACGAACTGACTGCGCTTTACTACAGCCAACGGGCCAGCGCAGGCCTGATCATTACCGAAGGCACTCCGATTTCACGCTCGGCTGAAGGCTTTCTGGCCATCCCCGGTATTTACACCACGCCACAGATCAATGGCTGGCGCAAAGTGACTCAGGCTGTCCACGATGCCGGCGGCGTTATCTTTGCGCAGCTTTGGCATGTCGGACGTGTCTCCCATGTCAGCATTCAGCCGGACGGTATCGCACCGGTCAGCTCGACCTCTCGGATTGCCCGCAACTCCCAGGCCTGGGGCATGACTGAACGTGGTGAGCCCGGGCCAGTCGATGTCTCCACCCCCCGCGCCCTCGGCACACACGAAGTCAAAGAGGTCATTCGTGACTTTGCCCAGGCAGCCGCCAATGCGATTGATGCCGGCTTCGACGGCATTGAATTGCATGGAGCGAACGGCTACCTGATTGAGCAGTTCCTCAATCCGTTGGTCAATGACCGGACGGACGAATACCGCAGCGATACCCTCGAAAACCGCGCGCGCTTTTTGCTGGAAGTGGTCGATAGCGTCATTGAACGAATTGGTGCACAACGCACGGCCATACGCCTGTCACCGTTTGGCGGCCTGTTCGACATGGGGCTTTACGAGGACGTCGAAGAAACCTACCTGTATGTCGCCGATCAGCTTTCTCGGCGAGGATTGGCCTACGTCCATTTCATGGATCAACTGTCGCGTGGCAGTTCGCCGATTCCAGACGACTTCCTGAAAAAATTTCGCAGCCACTACCAAGGAACATTGGTTCTCGCCGGGGGCATGACCAAAGAGCGTGCCGAGAAATTCCTGCGCAGCGGGTTGATCGACCTCGCCGCATTCGGTGAACCTTTTATCGCCAACCCCGACCTGGTTGAACGCTTGCACAACGATTGGCCTCTGTTAAAACCAGACCGCGCACTGAGCTATGGTGGTGGCGCCAAGGGGTATACCGATTACCCGACCTACCCGATCGCTTGACGCCCGTTGAGTGGCGTGTGGGTTTGATCCGCCACTTCGCGGGTCAGGAAGTCGATCAGCGCCCGGGACGCGGCCGATAACTGGCGATGAGGCGGGAAAATCACCGAGAACGGTCGGGACCTTCCACCCGACTGTTCGAGCAGCGGCACCAGGCGTCCGCTTTGAATCCGCTCCCGGACTATAAAGTCGTAGGTCTGACAAATCCCCATACCATGCTCGGCCAAAGACACAGTGCCCAGCACGTCGTCGGACACTTGTACATTCGCCTCAGGTATCCATTCCCGATCAATACCCTGTTCACAGAACAACCAGGGGCCAATCCGGCCGCTGCTGGGCATCACAAATGGCAGGCAGGCAGGCATGCGCTGGCAGTTCGTCGACGCTGTGCGGCGTACCTGCACGCTCGAGATAATCCGGTGCGGCGACCACGCACAAACGCGCATCCTCAAGTTTGCGTCCAATCAGGCCACTGTCAGGTAATGGCCCAAGGCGAATGGCCAGGTCATACCCTTCGGCCACCAGATCCACATTTCGATTGCTGACACTCAACTCGATGCGCACCTGCGGGTACTGTCGAGTAAAGCGACAGAGCAATGCCGGCAGTCGGTAGTGTCCGTATGTCGTCGGTACACTGAGCCGTACACGGCCCGTCAACGCACCTTCCTGCCCACGGATAGCCCGCTCTGCATCATCGATCAACGAGAACGCCGCGCGGGACTGTTCAAGGTAAAGCAGACCCGCCTCGGTCAGGCTCAGGCGTCGAGTCGTGCGGCGCAACAACTGAACACCCACGCGTGCTTCAAGGCGAGAGATCGCTCGACTGACCACTGACGGGGTGGTCGCCAGAACAACGGCCCCTGCGCTCAGGGAGCCCTTCTCCACCACGGTGATGAAGACTTCTACGTCCGCGAGATAATCGAATCGACGGCTCACCTTTACCTCCATAGAACAGGTGCTTTGCTTTTCAGCAAGTTTATCGCCCATAGAGGCATGAATATAGTTCTATCGGGATCAGACACCTGCTGATCGAAATCACTCTCTACTGCTCGGAAATCCCATGCGCCCTATCACCCGACTCGCCCTTGCAATGACCATTTGCACCTCGGCCTTCAACGCCCAGGCCAGCAACGTACTGATCGTGCTATCCGATTCAGACCACCTCGACCTCAAGGACAACAACGTTTTTGCAACCGGCTTTTACCTGAACGAATTGATGCAACCGGTAAAACTGCTGCTCGATGCCGGGCACACGGTGACCTTTGCCACGCCTACAGGCAAGGCGCCGACTTTGGACAAATCGTCCACCGACAAGATGTATTTCAACGATGACGTTGCGGCACTGCAGGAGCACAAGGCGCTGCTGGAGCACCTCAAGATCACCTCGCCGGGTGAGTCACCGGTCATTAGCCTGTCGCGGGTCGAACAGATCGGCTACGAGCACTTCGATGCTGTCTATGTACCTGGTGGCCATGCACCGATGCAGGATCTGCTGCACAGCGTCGAACTCGGAAAACTGCTGAATAATTTCCATGCGCACAGCAAGACAACCGCCCTCGTTTGCCATGGACCGATTGCCCTGCTGTCGACGCTGTCAAACCCCACCGCTTTCACGCGCCAACTCGAAACCGGCACCCAGGCTACGACCTCGGACTGGACTTACGCCGGCTACAAGTTCACGGTCATCAGCAATCAGGAAGAAGAGTTGGCCAAGGGATTATTGAAGGGAGGCGTTATGAAGTTCTATCCGCAAACGGCACTGGAACAAGCCGGCGGCGTATACAGCAGCAACTCTTCACCGTGGACCAGCCATGTCGTCATCGACCGCGAACTGGTGACCGGTCAAAACCCAGGTTCTGCGCTGGACGTGGGTAAGGCAATACTTGAGCGACTCAAGTCCCAGAGCCAACCAAAAGGCTGATCAATTCAAGCTCGCATTTTTGAATCGATATTACGCTGCTCGATGAGCGGCGTTTTTTTGAGCGTTGAAAAGGAGGGAGGCTGCTTCCAATTGTGCATTTTCATCAAAGGTATTGTGCTTGTTGGTGCATTTTTCTCCCGGTCGGGGCCACCAATACTGTCGGTATTCACCCATAGCGCTGCCTCAGATATGCAGACTCAGGAGACCTCATGGATTCACACTTTCAACGTTTGCTTGGTCCCAACAACTTCTCCATCGGACTGGAATTGCCCCTGGACAATGATTGGTCCACTGAGGGCCAGCGTTTGCGCATTGCGGAAAAACGTCCATTCGGCGTTCCGGACATTAAGCAACATGCCCAACTGGCCCGATTAGCGGACAGCAGCGGCTTTCGAGCGCTGTGGGTGCGTGATGTCCCGATGTATGACCCGAGTTTCGGAGATGCTGCACAAGTATTCGAGACCTTCTCTTACTTGGGGTATCTGGCCGGCATCACCCGGAACATCATGCTTGGCACTGCAGCGGTCGTGTTGCCGCTTCGACAACCATGGCTGACCCTCAAGGCCGCCAATAGCGTCGACGAATTGAGCGACGGGCGTCTGCTGCTAGGAGTGGCCAGTGGCGATCGCCCCATGGAATATCCGCTGTTCAACGTCGACTACAACCAGCGTGGAGCGTATTTTCGCGACGCCGTAGAGTTACTCAGAAGCCAAGGCAGCGGACGTCTGCCGGAGGGCGCCCAAATCCTGCCGCAGCGTGAAGAACGCGTTCCTCTGCTCGTTGCCGGACTTGGCCAACAATCACCCGACTGGATAGGAGAGCACATGGACGGCTGGCTCGCTTACCCGGGAACAGTGCAGGAACATCGTCGACGCGTAGGACTCTGGCGTGAAATAAGTACAGACAAACCCTATATCACCTTCTTGCATCTGGACCTTGAATCAGATCCTCATTCGCCAATGAAACCCGTACGCTTCGGTGGACGCGGCGGACGTATGGCCCTCATTGCAGAGTTGGAGGCACTACGTGAAGCAGGTGTGCAACATGTCGGTCTGCACCTGCGTCACAGCGCACGCTCAGTGGTGGAGGTGATGGAAGAAATTGCCGAGTACGTTTTACCCAGGTTTCACAGCACAATCTGAGACGAGTTTCTCTCCTGTCAGCTTATGCGAGTGAATCGCGAGACTTCGTACTTCATCGCCCTATTGCTATGACGCGGGGCGCTCCCCCACTACTCTCCGCGAACGCCCATAACAAAAGGATCTTTATGAATACTTCTATCGCAATCGTCGGTGCCGGGCTCGGCGGATTGACCCTCGCACGGGTCCTTCATGTGCACGGTATCGCGGCGACGATCTACGAGGCGGAACCATCGGCAGGTTCGCGTGCGCAGGGCGGCCTGCTTGATATTCACGAATACAACGGGCAGCTCGCGCTCAAAGCTGCGGGTCTGTTCGAGCAATTTCTCAGCATCATCATCGAGGGTGCTGATGCCAAGCGAATATGCGATCTGCAGGGCAACATCCTGTTTGATTGGCCCAGCCCCGATAACGGCGGACGGCCCGAGATAGAACGCGGTGAGCTGCGCAGAATACTGCTTGAATCACTGCCGGCCGATACGATTCGCTGGGGACACAAGGTGACCGCCGTAGCCGCGCTCGGCGGCGGGCGGCATGTGCTCACCTTCTCCAACCGTTCAACCGTAACGACCGACCTTCTAGTGGGGGCCGATGGCGCATGGTCGAAAATCCGACCACTGCTATCGGACGTTAAACCTGCCTACGTCGGCACCTCTTTCATCGAGACCTTCCTGTTTGACGCCAACCGTCGCCACCCCGATAGTGCAGAGGTGATCGGTGAAGGAACCCTAATGGCGGTTGTGCCGAACAAAGGAATTCTTGCCCACCGCCATGCGAGCGGAACCTTGCAAACCTACGTGGCCCTGAACAGAGCTGAGGACTGGTTTGCTCACCTCGACCTCGCCGATCCCGTGATGGCCATGGCCCTGGTCGCCAAGGAATTCGATGGCTGGGCGCCGGCACTGACTGCGCTCATCACCGATACTGATACTGATCCTGTGCTTCGCCCGATCCATGCGCTCCCAGTCGACCACCAATGGGACCGAGTCCCCGGCGTTACACTGCTCGGCGATGCCGCGCACCTGATGTCGCCGTTCGCTGGCGAAGGCGCCAACCTCGCGCTATACGACGGTGCTCTGCTTGGGGAAGCCATCGCCGCCCACCCCGAAAATGTCGAGGCTGCATTGATTGCTTATGAAAAGGAATTATTCCCCCGCAGTGCGAAGGTGGCAGAGGAAACGGATAGCAACCTCAAGTTGTTCTTCGACGACAGTGCCCCCCAGAGTCTCATTGACCTGTTCAACCGATACAAATCTGCCCTCTGACTTACCGCCAGAGCATCACTTCAGAGTATCGACCGTATGGTTCCGCCTTCAATTCGCATGGCCATGCCATTGAGCGCTGGTGATGCCGCCAGGTGCAAAACACTGCAAGCCACCTCTTCAGGATCAATCATGCGCCTGATCAAAGATGTCGGTTCGGTATCGTCAAAATAATCGTTTACCACCTGCTGTGCAGTGATGCCCTTCTCAGCAGCGATTTCCTGGTGGTAGCGCTTGACCGCTTCGGTGTAGGTCGGTCCAGGCAATATCGAGTTGACGCGCACGGCCGTGCCCTTGGTCAGCTCCGCTAGCGCTCTTGAGACACCCAGCAGACACGTTTTCATCGCGCCGTAATGAACCATCCATGGCTGTGGCTTGACGGCGGACTCGCTGCTGATAAATACAATCGACCCCTGCCCACGGTTGAGCATTTCCTTCATGACCAGGCGAGTCATGCGCACGCCGCTCATGACGTTGACATTGAAGTAATGAAACCACGTGGCATCGTCCGTTTCGAAAAAATCTCTGACCTCGAAAATACCGACGTTATTGATCAGGAAATCGATCGGACCAGACTCGAGCGCCAACGCCACCAGACACTCCGCCGCCCCGTCCTGTGTCAGATCGGCAACCAGCCCCTTGCTGCAATCACCCAATTCATTGAGAGCCGCGTCGACTTCCTTGGCCAAAAGGCCGCTGATGACAACCTTTGCCCCCTCAAGGATGAAGCGTTGGGCGATGGCTTTTCCAATGCCTGTCGCCCCGCCGGTGATCAATGCGGTTTTGCCAGTCAGTTGATAATCCATGGAAGCTCTCTTTTCTGTTGTTATGCAGAAAATCTTGCCTCAGGCCCAGGCTGAAGTCTTTCAGGGGTTGGTGAAGACTGATTGTGCAAAACTCTGAAAGTGGAGGCTTGACCTACCGCCATCAAGAGGTGAGGTGCGGCCCGATCCTCTCCAACAAAAAATCAATAAACACCCGTACACGATGGGGCAGTTGCTGTCCTGGGCCGATAAACACCGCATGAATCGCCTCGGACTCACCACTGTTGTACTGCTCCAGCAGCGGCACCAGACGTCCCGACTCGATATCGGCATTAATGTGGAAGCTCGCCAGTCGGGCAATCCCTATTCCGGCCAGCGCCGATTGACGCATGCTCTCTCCATCGCTGAGCAAGATGTTACCTTTGGGCTCAATTTCAATGCGTTTGCCATCGGCGTCATGAAAAACCCAGGCCTGCGAATGACGATGAAAACCAAAGCTGAGCCGGTTATGCCGTTGCAGGTCTTCCAGGGTTTTCGGATTACCAAATCGCGCGATGTACGCGGGTGACGCCACCGTGATCATTCGGCTTTCACCCAGCCGACGCTGGACCAGGCTCGACTCTCTCATCGGCCCGGTACGTATCGCGACATCTGCGCGTCGCTCAAGAAGATCCACAACGGTATCGGTGAGCTCCACGTTCAGCGTGATATCCGGGTAAGCCGTCAGAAAATCGGGCAGCTGTGGTAGCAGGCAATGCAGGCCGAAAGGTAGATTGGCGTTCACCTGAATCAACCCGCTAGGTTTGGTCACATTGGCGATATCACGCTCGGCAGAGTCGATCAGCTCAAGAATCCGCAGGCATTCATTGTTGAATCGCTCACCTTCGGCCGTGAGTTCCAGGCGCCGGGTAGAACGATGAAGCAAGCGAGCGCCCAGGCGCGTCTCCATACGGGCAATCAACTTGCTCACCGCCGAGGGGGACATGTCCAGTCGTCTTGCAGCTTCAGAAAAGGTGCCGGCATTGACGACTCGGGTGAAGACCTCCATCTCGCCAGAACGGTTGATGTCTTTGATATTTAGCATGAACTGTATTCACAGATACTTGTAGTTAAAGCAGTCTAGCTCACAAACAGTCCCCGTCGTATCGTGATCTGATTCCTCGACCAGGAATGACTGCGCTTTTGTTTCAGTAAAGGCCAGGCAAACTCAAGCTACAAGGGAGACAGAACATTGAAAATTTTCGTTACCGGCGTGACCGGTTACATCGGCGGTTCCGTGGCCAAATACCTGGTGGATGCGGGTCATGAAGTCAGTGGCCTGCTCCGTAACCCGGAACAACGCGGTGCATTGCAGGCGCTGGGCATCACCCCTGTGCTCGGCACCCTGGATGACGCTTTTATTCTCAGCGAACAGGCCCGTGCTGCCGACGCGGTCGTGAATGCGGCCAACTCCGATCACCTGGCCTCGGTGCAAACCTTTATCTCGGCCCTGAGCGGTAGCGGAAAAGTCCTGCTGCACACCTCAGGCTCAAGTGTTGTGGGTGATGATGCGCGCGGTGCTTATGAGCGCGCCGAGATCTTCACCGATGAGACGCCTTTCACGCCCATGGACATCCGTAAGGACCGCGTCCACATTAATCAGACCGTACGGCGCGCAGGTGTGGAACAGGGTATCCGCAGTATCGTGTTTTGCCCGACCATGATTTACGGTGAGTCACTGGGATTACCGGTGAAAAGCGATCAACTGCCAAAACTGTTTGCGCAATCGCGCAAGTATGGCGCCGGGGCCTACATGGGCGCCGGGGTGCATCGCTGGTCCAACGTTCACATCGAGGATTTGGTCGAGCTCTATCGCCTGGCCATCGAAAAGGCCCCATCGGCCTCGTTGTTCTTTGCCGAAAACGGCGAGGCATCGTTCCTCGAAATCGCCACGTCCATCAGTAAATCCCTTGGTTTTGGCGGCGATATTCAAAGCTGGCCTGCCGATGACGCGATCGCTCAGCTTGGGGACTGGGCTCGTTTCGCGATCGGCTCCAACAGCCGTGTACGTGCCGTCAACGCCAGAGCACTGCTCGGCTGGACGCCCAAGCGTGAATCGATATTGCAATGGATCGAAACCAGCGGCGTGCAATGGTAAAAACCGCTCGATGAATGAAAGCTCACTTCGGTGAGCTTTTTTTATGCCTGTGCCCCCCCCGACGGCACAAATCCGACCCATAAAAAAACGTGCGACCCGGGTATTCTTCAATGAAGACCCTGGTCGCACGTGCAGGCCCAAACAGCCTAAAAGGAATAATTGCGGGTAGTCGGTTACACAGTACTTCCGTCAGGCATGACGGCTACGCAATCAACCCAATACTTCCTGTGCCACGCTTTCGATGCCGACGGCATCCAGTCGGTAGTGGCGGTATAGATGGGTTGGCGGTGCAATCAGGCTGTACTCGTCGTAGATTCCATGCACGCGTACCTTGACGCCGATCCCCTCTTGCGCGATGACTTCACACACCGCACCGCCAAGTCCACCAATGATGTTGTGCTCTTCAACGGTCAGAATGGCCCGACTGTTGCGCGCGGCGGTCAGCACCGCCTCACGGTCCAGTGGCTTGATGGTGGTCATGTCGATCACGCCCACCGAACGCCCGGCGGCATTCAAGGCACGCGCAGCTTCAAGGGCCGGGTGGACCGTGGAACCCGTCGCAATGATGGTCAGTTCATCGCCGGTCAAGTGCACGGTGGCTTTGCCGAACTCAAAGTGCGGAACCGTTTCATACACCACCGGATCACGCCCGCGCATGATGCGAAAGTAAATCGGCTGCGGGTAATTCGCCGAGGCGATAATGGCTGCCTTGAGTTGATTACCGTCGGCTGGAGCAACCACCGTGAGATCAGCGATCGAACGCATGATCGCCAGGTCTTCGGTGGCGTGGTGCGAAGTGCCGTAGAAGCCGAGGGAAATCCCAGCATGGTGGCCAATCAGGCGCACCGGCAGCGCGGAATACGCCACGTCCATACGAATTTGTTCGCAGCACAGCAACGGTAGAAAGGAGGCGAAGGTCGCCACGAACGGCTTCATGCCAACCGCCGCCATACCCGCCGCCGCAGTCACCATGTTTTGTTCGGAAATGCCAAATTGCACAAACCGCTCAGGGTGCTCTTTCGCGAATTTCGACAGGCCGTTGGAGTACTGCAGGTCAGCCGTGCCGACGACAATTGGCTCACCTTGTTCGACCAGTTCGATCAGCGCATCGGACAATGCATTCAAGCTCGGTGTCTGGCTATTGAGTTCCCGATACTGCCAGGAGTTATTCGACAGAGGTGCGTTATTCATGAGTTAGATCACCTTGCTTTTGATTTCGTCGATAGCACGTTGAGCATCTTCGGGATCGAGATACCCCAGGTGCCAGCCCGGTTCGGTTTCCATGTAGGAAACCCCTTTCCCTTTGACCGTATTGGCAATAACGCACACTGGCTGCGTGCGCGCGGTGTCAGCCTTGAGGCGACGCAACAGGCTCGTGACCGCGGCGAGATCGTGACCATCCACCACATGAGTTTCCCAGCCGAACGCGATCCATTTGTCCGCCAGCGGCTCGATTCCAATAACATCATCGACATTACCGTCGAGCTGATAGCCGTTGCGGTCGATGATCGCCACCAGGTTTTGGGTTTTATGGTGGGCCGCCGACAGCGCCGCTTCCCACACCTGCCCTTCCTGCATCTCACCGTCGCCGAGCATCACGTAGGTGGTAAACGACTTGCCCAGCATCCGCCCGGCCAGTGCCATGCCCAAACCACCGGACAGGGCATGACCGATGGACCCGGAGGAAAAATCCACACCGGGGACTTTGCGCATATCAGGGTGATCGCCCAGCGGATTACCGAGGCGCGTGTAATTGTCGAGGATTTCTCTTTCGAAGAAGCCCCACTCCACCAACACCGGAAACAGCCCGACAGCCGCATGTCCCTTGCCCATCATGAAACGGTCGCGGTCGGGCCATTTCGGCTCGGCGAACCGAAGGTCCATCACGTCGTAATACAACGCGGCAAACAGTTCGGCGGCGGAGAACACCGAGGTGTAGTGGCCAACCTTGGCGATCTCGATCAGCCGAATGGTTTCCAGCCGAATGAACTGGGCTTTTCGCCGCAACCGGGCCAGCTCATCGTCAGTCAGTTCAAAAGCGCGATCCGCGCTTTGGCGGAAATCTGTCAAATCAGTCATATGTCATGTCCAAGCGCATTTTCAGAGTTTCGGCCGCATCCGTGATGCGGCCGCACATAAGCCCAGCGCAATCGCAACCAGGCGATTACTGCGCTTTCAAACGTGGCGTCATGTAGTCGTTGAGGCGTGGCATGACTTGCTGCGCGGTCAACTCCATCGAGCGCCGCCACAGCGCTTCATCGTCCCATTCGTGGAAGGTGGTCATCAGTGTGCCGAACGGCCCGGTCTGCTCACTGAACGCCACCAGTTGCTCGGTGACAGAGTTCACGTCGCCGTAAATCACCATTTCCTTGATGCAATGGTCGACCGTCACTTCCTCGTCGGTCATGTCGGGGCGGGTCTTGAAGATCTTGGTGTAATGGTTGGTGGCCAGGTTATCGATCATGTAGTCGAAATAACGCCGCAGCGTGCAGCTCTCTTGCGCCAGATAGTCTTCGGCCTGTGCCTGGGAATCGGCGACGAACACCGAACGGGCCACGCGCCAGTTATTGGCATCCGCCTTGATCCCGGCACTTTCTGCGCCCTGACAGTAAGCCTGCCAATGTGAGGCCACGGTTGCCGTCGGGTTGAAGTTGGCGGACATCAGGTCCCAATCCTTGGCCCCCGCGAGTTTCGCGGTGCCGGAAAACGGACTCATCGCCGTGGTTGCCACCCGTGGAAACGGCTTCTGGAATGGCGTCGGCATGTAGCCTATTTCCAGCTCGTGGTGCACCGCTTCCTTGAGGCTGACCTGGTAGTGCTCCGAGGAAAAATCATAGGGCGCACTCGAGTTCCAGATGGCACGGATCATCTCGTAGCATTCCACCATCATCTGCCCACGGTCCTTGCCGTTGCTGCCGTACACCTCGAAGTCGGAGGCCAGCCCACCCGGGCCGATACCCATGATGAAGCGTCCCTTGGACATGTGGTCGAACATCGCGGCATCGGCGGCGATCCGTGCCGGGAAGTGGTGCGGAAGATTCAGCACACCGGTGCACAATTTCATGCGACGAGTGAGCGGAATCAACGTGGAAAGAAATTGCAGGGCGTTGGTGATCGGCTCAGTGCGCTGTGACGTGTGTTCACCGACCCAAAGCTCATCAAAACCGACGCTGTCGGCATGGACCGCACACGCGATGTCCTGATCGTACATCTCGTGATAGTCCCAGCCCTTGTGATGAAGTGGCTGCATGAACATGGCGAGTTTCATGTCGTTCTCCTACTGTTTACAGTGACGGGCGTGGGACGAAACTTTCTTTCGCAACACACCGCTTTCATGACGAGCGCTCGTTTCGCAGGCGTGCCAATGCCGGCGCTGCAAGTCGCAACGTTCAAGGAATGGGTTAAATATCCGGGTCAGATGACGCGCGATTTCAGCGCATGCAACTCACCCTTGAATGTCTTTTTTGCGATTCAACTTCCGTGCAACAACCAGCCCCCGTCCACCAACAGATCGATGCCTGTGACGTAGGACGACAGTGGCGAAACCAGGAACAACACCGCATCGGCGATCTCCCACGGCTCTGCCGCCCGGCCTAAAGCGATGTTGCCCAGCACGTTGTTTTTCCGGTGCTGCTCAAGCAGTTCCGGCTCCAGATTGCCCGGTGTCGCCGTCAACCCCGGCGAGACCGAGTTGACCCGAATGTTGAAGGGGCTCAAGTCCTTCGCCAGACTTCGGGTCATGGCCATGACTGCCCCTTTGGAAGTGTCGTAGGTGCAGTGATTGGCCATGGGTCTGTGGCCACAAATCGACGACAGATTGACGATCGCCCCGGTGCTTTTCTGTTGGCGCATCTGCCGTTGCGCAACCTGAGCCCCCAGAAACACTGCCCGGGTGTTGATGCCTTGAAGCTGGTCCCAGAAACCCGCATCGATGTCGTCAATTGCCTTGAGCGGGTAAATCCCGGCGTTACTGATCCAGATATCCAGGCTGCCGAAACACTCGACGGCGGTATCCGCCAGCCGCTGAATATCATCCGGGCGACTGACATCGGCGGCCTGAAAGGCCACCGAAAAACCCGCCTCGACCAATTCACCGCTGCGCTCCGGCGCCAGGCTTCCAATCAGTACATTCGCCCCGGCTTCCGCCAGGCGCCGACTGATGGCGAAACCGATACCGCTGCCACCGCCAGTGACAACTGCGGTTTTGCCGGACAAATCCAACAGCTCGGCAAAGGGTCGATACGGCAGAGCCTGATACGGTGCAGACATGGAAGATCCTCCTCGATGACTGTCCGTCATCACGCGGTGGCCAGGGTCATGATGCTGTCAGGGGCAATCTGCGGCCGATGCAGAATGCCCTGGGAGCACCCGCGCGCCATGACCATCACCCGATGGGACAAACCAATGACTTCCTCCAGGTCGGAACTGACAACAATCACCGACACGCCGGTTTTCGACAGGTCGATGATCAGCTCATAAATGGCCGCACGCGCGCCCATGTCGATGCCTCGGGTCGGCTCATCCAGGATGATGACTTTGGGGTTGCGCGCGATCCATTTGGCGATCACCACTTTCTGCTGATTGCCACCAGACAACTTGTCGAGCATCTGCCCCGCCACGCCCTTGATTCCCAGTGCAGCAATGCGTTCACGGGCAAACGCAGCGACTCGGTGGTTGGCCATGATGCCGCAGGAGCTGAGGCTATCCAGATTGCAGTACGCCAGGTTTTCGGCAATCGTCTGACTCAGCACCACGCCTTCGGATTTGCGATCTTCCGGGATCAGCACCACACCGGCATGGATCGCCGCCAGCACATTATTGGCCGGCAGTTGTCGATCCCCCAGCATCACCTTGCCCCCGCTCACGGCGCTCAATCCGGCAATCGCCTGGACCAGCTCCGTACGGCCGGCACCGACGATGCCGGCAATGCCGAAGATCTCCCCGGCCTTCACCGAAAACGACACATCGTGAAAGCGCCCCGCCCTGTCGGACAGGTGCTCGACGCTCAGAACCAGCGCATCCCGAGGGGGCGGTAACTCCGGAAATAAACGGTCGATCGGGCGCCCCACCATTTGCGACACCAGCACGCCGACATCCGCCGAACCACTGTCGTGACGCGCAATCAGGTGACCATCGCGCATGACCACCACCTTGTCGGCGATCCGGGCAATTTCGTCCATGCGATGACTGATGTAGATGAAGGAAACGCCTTCCTTTTTAAGCTCCTTGATCTGTTTGAACAGCAAGTCGGTTTCGTCCTTCCCCAGGGCCGCGGTCGGCTCGTCGAGAATCAACAGGCGCGAGTTGAGCGTCAGGGCTCGCGCGATTTCCACCAGTTGCTGTGCGGCGATTTTCAACTGCCGCACCGGTGTGTCCGGCGAAATATCCAGACCCAGGCGGCGCAGTTGTTTCTCTGTTTCCCGGTACATTTTCTTGCGGTCGATAATGCCGTCACGAGTCGGCAGATGACCGAGGAAAACGTTTTCCGCCACACTCAGGTCGGGCAGCAGGTGGATCTCCTGATGGATCATGTTGATCCCCAGTGCCATGGCAGCACCCGGACCGTTCGGCGCGTAAGGTTCGCCGACGAGAAACATCGTGCCTTTGGACGGCGTCAGTGCTCCGGCGACGATGGAGGAAAAGGTCGATTTCCCCGCGCCGTTTTCCCCCAGTAGCGCCACCACTTCCCCATAGCCGATATCGAGGCTGATATCTTCCAGCACCCTGACCGAATTGAATGACTTGCCGATGTTGCTCGCCCGGAACAACGGCACCTCGGTGGTCTTGATCGCATTCATGACATGCCCTCCTTCACCGATCTCAAGGATGCTGCTCAAGGAAGGTCGCCACGTTTTCCCGAGTGGTGACGAAGGCCGGCAGCAACTGAGTCTTGGTGACCTCTTTACCTTGCTGCAGATCGACGGCCGTGCGTAATGCCGTGCGCCCCATCTCCACGGCTTGCTGGGTGATGGTCATGTCCAGTTTCCCGTCGCGAATCGCTTCGAGCGCCGACGGCAAACCGTCATAACCGAATACCCAGACTTTATGATCGATGTTGGCCACTTTGACCGCCTGAGCCGCGCCGAGGGCCGGTGCATCAGAACGTCCAATGAACACGTTGATCTTCGGGTTCTTCTGCAGCATGTCCTGAGCGACTTTGAAGCCATTGTCCTGCAGCCAGTCAGTGGGCTTGCGGTCGACGATTTTCATCTCCGGCGCACCGGCCAGCACCGCGTCCAGGCCTTTCGCCCGGGTCACTTCAGTCGAGTCGCCCAGAGTGCCTTGCAGCAGACCGATTTCAGCCTTGCCGCCCGTCAACTTGATCATCTGCCGGGCAAGCTCGCCCGCCGCAGCGAGGTTGTCGGTGGAGATATAGGCGTCACACTCGACATTCTTCGGAAAGTTGTCGATGCAAATCACCGGCACACCCTGTTGCCGCGCCAACCGCACCGGCACAGCCGAAGCGGCACTGCCCGTGGCGGTGTAGAGCAACACATCAATGCCTTTGCTCAACATGTCCTGTATCTGACTGACCTGCCGTGCGGGATCAGCCTGAGCGTCAGCCACCAGCACATTTTTGATGCCGAGGGTTTTGGCCTGCTCCATGACGCCATCACGGACCATTAGATAGAACACCCACTGAAGACTCGGGATCGACATCCCGACAGTGATTTCATTCGCAGGTTTACTTTGTGCCTGAGCACCGACCGACATCAGGCAGCCCAGCAGTGGCAACCACAGAAAACGCAGCGAAACAGCAGACAGGTTCATGTTTTTATCCTTTTTATTGTGCGTATAAACGAGCTCAGATTTCGATTGATGACCCGAAGTCAGTCAGCCTTGCGCTTGAGCAAATCGAGCATCACCGCGAATGCAATTACAGCGCCGATCACCACTTGCTGAACGAAGGGCGAAATGCCGGCCAGGTTCAAGCCGTTGCGCAAAACGCCGATGATCAACACGCCGATGATCGTGCCCACCACGCTACCCGCGCCGCCCTTGAGGCTGCCGCCACCGATCACCACAGCGGCGATCACATCCAGCTCATAACCGACTCCCGCACCCGCGCCGGCGGTGTCCAGGCGGGACGTCATGATGATGCCGCCCAGTGCCGCGCAGATGCCGGAGATGACGTACACCGCACTGGTGTAGCTTTTGACCCGGATGCCGGCGAGCTTGGCCACTTTGCTGCTGCCGCCGATGGCATACAGGCTGCGGCCGGGCACCGTGAATTTGAGAACGAACCAGAACACCAGCGCCAGCACTGCGAAGCAGCTGACGGTCAGCGACAACACGCCGCCGTAACGAATCACCGAGAGATTGCTGAACCATTCCGGGAACCCGCTGACTTGCGCACCGTCCGTGACCATATAAGCCAGGCCCCGAGCGATCGACATCATCGCCAGCGTTGCAATGAACGATGGAAGGCCGGCCCGGACCACCAGCAAGGCCGTGGTCGAACCACACGCGGCGCCGACGGCTATCGCCCCGAGCATCGCTATCCACATCGGCAAGCCGAGAACCTGTCCGAGCCAGCTCATGACCATGATTGCCACCGCCAGCACCGCGCCCACCGACAGGTCGATGCCACCGATGAGAATCACCAACGTCATACCCAACGCCATGATGCCGAGCACCGTGACTTGATCGAGCACATTGAGCAGGTTGCTCAAGGTCAGAAAACTATCGGTAAAGACAGTCAACACGGCACACAACAACAAAAGTCCGACCATTGGACCCGCAACACTGGTTTCCAGACCGACCCACTTTGGAATCGACCCAGACAGTCTTTTCTTTGCCAACAACTGATTGTTCATACCCACATCCACTTCTTATTTAATTGTTATAAGATCGAGCGGTACACGACAACTAAGAATTAATGACCCAGCTCCCGATAACGCCCTCCCATGTAGAGAAGTGGCTGTTCCAGTGCCTGCGTGACGACATCAATGACGTTGCCGATAATCACCGTGTGCGAACCATGTTCAATTTCTTGCACCACTTCACAAAAGATCGCCGCCTGGGCGTCGGCCAAGTAACGAATACCGTGAATACCAGTGCGCCAGTCGCCCGCCACAAAGCGTTGCTCGCGCAAGTCGGGCTGACTGAAGATCCGGCAGATAGACTCATGCTGGCTTTGCAGCATGTTCACGCAGAACATCCCGGTTCGTTTGATGATTGGTGAGGCGCTGGCAGTGCGGTTGACACAGATCAGCGCCGAAGCAGGGTCCATCGACACCGAGGAAAAAGCCGTCGCGGCCAGGCCGTGAGGCTGACCATTGTCATCAACGGTAGTGATCAGGGTTATAGAAGAGGCAAAGCGGCCCATTGCCAATTTGAACTGACCCGCCAGATCAATCGAAGGGGCGGACTCTTGATATTGAACGCGCATAGCATAGACCCTCTTTTTTATTGTGACTCACAAGCTCAGGTATCCATTATTAACAATCGCCTGCACTTTTCTATTCGTATTTATAAAATTGACCTTTCAGTGATTCCGAAAGATGAACCCAACAACAAACACATTTGAATTGCCTTCACAGACACTTCAAGACCGCCTATTTAAAGGGGATGCGCGCAAATATGCCGTTTCGCCTCACTCGTTGATTACATGGTATTTGGTGAATAATTGGCTGATACTTTGCACAATAGAAAGCAACTTCCACGAGACAAAAAAAATCCCATGGTTGATCGATTACAAGATATGCGGCTGTTTCGCCTGATCGTTCAGACGGGGTCGCTTTCAACAGCGGGTCGACAGATGGGGCTCTCGCCCGCGGCCATGAGCGGGCGTCTCAAGGCGATGGAAGAGTTCTATGGTTTACGGTTGCTCAAGCGCAACACCCGCAGCTTGAGTCCTACTGCTGAAGGGCAGCTGCTGTTTGAAAATGCCTTGAAGATCCTCGAAGAGGTCGACACTCTCGACAACATCATCAAAAACGGCCACAGCGATCTACTGGGCACCATCGGACTGACCTGCCCTACCGACCTGGGCCGACAGTGGATCAGCCAACTGGTCGATAGCTTCATCAGCGAAAATCCTCATGTCCGCATTCGCCTGTTTTTCACCGACCGGATACTGGACTTTGTCGAGTCAGGCTCAGACATCGCGATCCGGTTCGGCGACCTGCCTGACAGTTCCTTGATCGCCCGCTCCCTTGGCATTGATAGACAGATGGTCTGCTGTTCTCCGCGGTATCTGGAGCAGCATGGCGCACCACTCAACCCCGAGGACCTGCAGCACCACAACTGCCTGGTACAACTGCGTGCAGATTTCACACTCGATCGCTGGAAATTCATGAACAAGGGCGTGCCTACCACGATTCAGGTCAAGGGCAATCGCCTGGCCAATGACGGCTTTACCTTGCGTCAATGGGCTGTTCAAGGCTTAGGGATTATCTGGAAGTCGGTGTGGGAAGTGGCGGACGACATTCAGGCCAAACGACTGGTCCCGCTGCTTGAGGACTATCAATGCCCATCCACCGGATTTCATCTGCTCACCGAGGGCGGCAAGAAGCTGCCGTTACGTGTCAAAATCTTCGTCGATTTCGCCGTGCAATACTTTAAAAAACTCGACACGTCTTCACGCTATATCCTGCCTCCGCACTAGCGTGAACACGCCTTCCTGACGCTATCGTGATCAGGAAAGCGAAACTGAATTCAGCTCGTCAAATACCGGTTTGAGATGGCCCAGCATTTGTTCATAAGCCTTGCGCATCCCCGCATAGAACGGATGTTTCGAGGCGTCCGGCAGCGTTACCGATTCGCTCGGCTTTTGCCAGGCGATGACCGTTTGCATCAGATCCGCGAAAATACCTGCGCCCTCTCCAACCAACAGTGCCGCGCCCAAAGCGCCGTACTCGGCGGAAGGCAGTTTGTAATAAGGTATGCCCAGCACATCGGCCTTGATCTGATTGAACAGAGGACTGTTCGAGCCGCCCCCTAAACTGAATACACCGCCGTCGTCGACGTCGACCTTCATATCCCTCATGCACCCGAGAAATCGAGCATATTCATAAGCAATCGACTCCATCATTGCCCGGTATTGATCAGTACGGTCATGTGTCCAGTCGAGGCCGACGAAGGCGCCACCCAGCGAAGAATCAAACGGCGCGTGCTGCCCGCCCAGGTGCGGCAGAAACAACAGTTTGTTGCGCTCGGACAATGGCGCAGACGCTTGTAGTTCCAGTTGTCGACATTCGCTGTTGCTCAGGCCGAACCCGTTGAAACTGATACCCGCCCCCCCAACATAGGCTACCGAGTAAAAAAGATCGGGCAAGCAATGTCTGAGCGTAGTAAGGGTCTTGTGCTGTGCGTCAACCGCGTAATGGTCCAAAAGTGTCGCCAACACTGATCCAGTCCCGGCGATGTCGAACAGTTTACCAGGGGTGAAAATCCCGACACCGAGCAATGAAGCCGCAATATCCCCGCACCCGGCGAAAATGGGTGTACCCGCCAGCAGTCCGCAAAAGCGCGCAGCATTCGCAGAGACCGATCCAATGCGATCCGACGGTGCAACCAAATTGGGAAGTCGATCGATGTCGAGCTTGAATTCATCAATGAGCGAGGTGTTCCATTGAATCGCGCGACTATCAGCGAAGCTGTTAAAGCCCAAATAGGTGTAATCCATAAACGCATCATCGCTGCGTAACTGCGCCATACGCCCTGCCACATACGCTGCAGGCATGATGATTTTTCTGATGTTGCGATAGGTCTTCAGCTGTTGATCACGCCAGTACAACCACTTTGCAGCATGATTGGCACCGGCCGGCCCACCTGAGCACTCAATGATTTGCTGCTCGTACGCCTTGAGCTGGGGAACCTGGCTGGCACATCGCATATCCAGCCAGGAGTCGTAGGGTGTTACGGCCTCCCAACGCTTGCCAACCGAGCATATCCCCGCCATTTGACCGCAAATCGCAATACCACCAATCTCCGAGACAGGTATCGCGTGCTGGCTCAGCACGTCCTTGATCGTCAATAACACCGATGCATACATGTGCTCGGGGTCTTGTTCGAACATCAGCCGTGACGGGTTCATCAAGAGCGTGGAGCGACCCGCCGCACCCAAACAGTGGCCGTTTTCGTCGAGAACAACGACTCGAGTGCTAGAGGTGCCCATATCCACCCCAACCATCAATGCTCGACTCTTCAAAGGGGTTACTCGCACAAAACTGTGATTACTTTCGGTTCAGAACACTGTCATCAAACAACCTGAGGCAGAGCGATAGGCATTATGCTCCACTGATCAATCTGAAGCAGCTAGTAGACAGCGGACTCCTGGCCTACAGGTATTACCCTGAAGGAAAATGGCATTCGACTCAGCCGCTCAATACTGCTTTGAGCAACGGATCATTCAGATACGCGACATTCAATCTCGTCCATGGATTTATACGCGATTGCTCCGGTGAAAAAATGTGACCAGGGGCGATCATGAAACCCTTTGGAAGCAGTTGTCGCGTCAGCTCCCTGGCATCGTCAATGTGAGGAAACCTTGCCCACAAATAGAGGCTTTGCTCTGGACGAACGAATACTTCGGCGCCAATTTCATCCAGCACCTGTAAACCTGCCGTGGTAGCGCTTTTTAACCGCTCTTGTAAGCGGATGAGATGCCGGAGGAAATGCCCTTCCAACAAAATTACATCAACGGTTCGCTCACAAAGCTCCGAGGTGCTGGTGTGCAGCAGCATTTTCAGGTCACCCAGTTCATCTATGACGTCTTTACTGCCTGCGATAAACCCGACCCTCAGTGCCGCAGAAACCGATTTTGAAAAGCTGCCCACGTAGAGTGAGCGTTGCAACTGATCCAGCGCAGACACCTTGATTGCCGATGCCGGTTTGAAATCTGCCAAGGCGTCGTCGTCCACCAGGATAAAGTTGTGCTCTTGCGCTAACTGAACCAACCGATGGGCTTTGCCGGGTGAAATATCGGAGCCCGTCGGGTTGTGCCCGACAGACTGCATGAAAAATAATTTTGGCTTGTGCAGAAGGAGATGCTGCTCCAGCACCTCCATGTCCGGCCCATCCGGCAATCTGGGTACGGATAGCATCCGGGCGCCTTGCAATTGCAGCTTGCCGAACAGCGGGTAATAGCCTGGGTCCTCGACAAAAACGTAATCCCCCGGAGCAATAAAGCGGCGGATTATCAGGTCCAGTGCGTGATTGGCCCCATGGGTGGTTACGATTTGGCGAGGACTGGCCGTAATTGAATAAGTCGCCAGTTTTTGTACCAAGTGTTGACGAAGAGCGGCATTCCCCAGCCGGTTGCCGTACCGGAAAAGCGTCGTGACACCCATACGCATGATCTGCCGTGTGAACTTGTCCAGGCGCAAATCCATCAGCCACTCGACTGGCGGAAAGCCTTCACCGAGTGGCGAGTGACCGGGTTCACGGACAAACTGCTGTCGCATGAGCCAGATGGTGTCCATCGCCCGGGTGAAAGGTAGCGGCTCTTCCGGTTCGTTGCTGCTCGGAGCGCCTTGTTTGACGAAGAAGCCCTGCCCATGGCGCGCTTCGACAAGTCCTTGGGAGGCCAGCGATTCATAAGCGTTAATCACTGTGTTTTTCGAATGGCCAAACAGGCGCATGCACTCGCGCAGTGACGGCAATCGGTCACCGACCCGGTAGGTGCCATTGCCGATTTGTTCGACTAATGATGCCGTCAGTTGCTGGGCAAGCGTCAGCCGCACCATCGCATAAACCCCCTGAGTGAATTAATCACTGAGGGTACAGCTTAGGTACTGTCTGTCCAAACTGTACCTTTTTTACTCAAACACATACGAATAGGGTGACAGCCACTCAACAACAATAACTGCACCAGGATTCTTCCCATGAGTATCGACTCCCGCCTTCCCATGTTCCGCAGCATGTCGCCGGCCGAACGCCTGGGTCACTTGCAAGAGCTGCTCGAGCTTCCAGAAGCTGATGTTGCCCTGCTACGCGATGCCGGCGCCCTGCCCTTGGAAATCGCCGATGGCATGATCGAGAACGTAATTGGCAAATTCGAATTACCCTACGCCGTCGCGAGCAACTTCCAAATCAATGGTCGTGACGTCATCGTGCCGTTGGTGGTTGAAGAGCCTTCGGTGGTCGCAGCCGCTTCGTTCATGGCCAAACTGGCGCGCGATGCGGGTGGCTTCCAGACTTCCAGCTCTCTGCCGCTGATGCGCGCCCAGGTGCAGATTGTCGACATCGAAGATCCCTTCAATGCACGTCTGAGCCTTTTGCGCCGCAAAGACGAAATCATCGAACTCGCCAACCGCAAGGATCAACTGCTTAACAAGTTGGGCGGAGGTTGTCGCGACATTGAAGTGCACACCTTCGCCCAGAGCCCTCGCGGGCCGATGCTGGTGGCCCACCTGATCGTGGACGTGCGCGATGCCATGGGCGCCAACACCGTGAACACGATGGCTGAAGCGGTTGCCCCGCTGATGGAAGAAATTACCGGAGGCAAGGTACGACTGCGCATTCTGTCCAACCTGGCTGATCTGCGTCTTGCCAGAGCCCAGATCCGCATTGCTCCTGAGCTGCTCACGACCGCAGCCTACAAAGGCGAAGACGTCATTGAAGGGATCCTCGATGCTTACAACTTTGCCGTCGTTGATCCCTATCGTGCGGCCACTCACAACAAGGGCATCATGAATGGCATTGACCCTCTTATCGTCGCCACCGGTAACGACTGGCGCGCGGTGGAAGCCGGTGCACACGCCTATGCCTGCCGTAACGGACATTACGGTTCACTGACCACCTGGGAAAAAGATGGCAAAGGTCATCTGGTGGGGACCCTGGAAATGCCCATGCCTGTCGGCCTGGTCGGCGGCGCCACCAAGACTCACCCGCTGGCACAACTGTCGCTACGCATCCTGGGTGTGAAGACGGCGCAGGAACTTGCAGAAATCGCTGTGGCAGTCGGCCTGGCTCAAAACCTGGGCGCGCTGCGTGCACTGTCGACTGAAGGAATACAACGCGGCCACATGGCTTTGCATGCGCGCAACATTGCACTTTCCGCTGGTGCCAGAGGCGAAGAGGTCAACTGGCTGGTCAAGCAGATGGTTGAGGCTCGTGATGTGCGCTCAGACAAAGCGGCTGAACTCCTTAAGCAAAAGCGTGCGCAGTAATGATCATGGCCGACGATCATGTCCGGTTGGTTGAGGTAGGTGCAAGGGACGGCTTGCAGAATGAGAAACGGACACTCCCGCCTCAGATCAGAGTGCAGTTACTGGAAAGGCTGGCAGATGCGGGCTTGCGAACCCTGGAAGCCGGCGCATTTGTCTCGTCACGCTGGGTACCACAGATGTCGGGATCTGACGAAGTGCTCAAAGCGCTCACAACGCGCGCCGGCGTAACCTGGACAGCGTTGGTTCCCAACGTGAAAGGACTGGAAGCCGCCATAGAGGCAGGTTGCCGGGAGGTCGCCGTATTCGCGGCTGCCTCCGAGGCGTTCTCGCAAAAGAATATCAACTGTTCTATCGCGCAAAGCCTGCGTCGCTATCAGGAAGTGATGGTGCGCGCGCGCGATGCCGGAGTCAGGGTGAGAGGCTACGTCTCCTGCGTCATGGGGTGCCCCTTCACAGGCCACGTCAAACCCGAGGCAGTCGCAGCCGTCAGCGCTTCACTCTTCGGGATGGGATGTTATGAGGTCAGTCTGGGCGACACCATTGGTGCGGGTACACCTGCGTCAACGAAAGCGTTGATCGATGCCTGTCGCCAGGTTGTTCCCGTCAGCGCTCTCGCCGGACATTTTCATGACACCTATGGCATGGCCATCGCCAATGTCCATGCCGCGCTGGAAGCGGGTGTACGGACTTTCGATAGCTCAGTTGCTGGCCTGGGTGGCTGCCCGTATTCGCCAGGGGCCACTGGCAATGTTGCCACCGAAGATGTGATTTACCTGCTGAACGGCCTAGGCATGAACCATGGCGTCGATCTTGATGCATTGATCGAAATCGGTGAGTTCATCAATGCGGAACTTGGACGGGAAACTGCATCCAGAGTATCCCGTGCGCTTCTCGCGAAACGTGGTCTCGTAGAAACGAACTAAGCCGCATCTCTTCACGTTCATAACAATAAAAGCCCGCAGGGGCGGTGGGAGAACCCTTATGAAACCCGAACTGTTTGAAGTATGGGGCGACACGGTAGACGGTCGCCACCTGATCTACTCCATTGGCATCGGCGCAATCGTCAGCCTCGGCGCTTTCTTCCTGGCGAAGTACCTGCTTGTCGGCTGGGTGGATTCTCTGCAGATGGCGCGTGCATACGCGATGCTGGTGGGTATTGTTGGCTGCCTGGCAGGAGGCGCCATTAGTGCGGCGCTTTTCAAACCCAAGCGTAATGTCGTAGAGCATCTGGCAGATCCGGCATGGCGCTCAAAAATCCTGATCGAGTTGCAGAATGAATACGGCCCACTCGGCAGTCTGAGTGACCTGCCGCCTGCCACGATCGCGGAACTGCGTGAAATGGATCTTTATGATCTGTTCGCGGATTACGAGAAAGGCCTAAACACTTCCGCGAAAAGCCTCGATACCTCCCCCGCCCCCGCTGTCAGAGCGGTAAGCATCAATGGGGGCCGGTCATGATCGCACCCTTGCTGGATCAGATCCTCATAGCGTTGGGTATGGGTATCCTGGGGGCGGTTATTTTTGCCGGGATCGGACTCATATCAGGTAGTGATGAAACCACTACGCTCGCCCCGCTGACGTTGCTGGTCGTTCTGCTGGGCGTTCCTGCCGCAGGTGTGCTGACATTCTTCCTGGCAGGCGCCGTGGCCAAACATATGACCCATGCCGTACCGACGGCTCTACTGGGTATTCCGGGCGACACCATGGCGACGCCACTCATGCGCGAAGCCAATTTCTTGCGCAATCTGGGCGTACCACACATTGCTCTGCGCAAGATGATTTCGGGTGCGGTCATTGCAGCGTTGATTGCAGTTCCGATGGCCGTACTGTTCGCCGTGATGCTCGCGCCGTTCGGTGACATGATCAAGCGTGCTGCACCTTGGGTTTTCCTGCTTGCAGCGGTCGCTATCGCATGGTTTTCCAAAGGCCGCCTGGCGGCTGTGCTGACGCTGATCCCCTTCGTCATGGTGATTGTCGGCCTGCAAAGCATCACCGGCCAGTATGGGGTCAAGCTCAGTGTCAGTTACTTCCTCGGCATTGCCATCGGCCCGCTGATTGCCGCGCTGTTCTCCATGCTCGCACCTGCCGAGCGAGAAACAATGCGACGCCAGGAGGTACGCACTTTTTCCTTGTCTCCCGACGTAAAAAGCTGGGGCGGATTTTTCCCTAATCCGCTTAGGGTATTGGACAGCAAACAAAGCATGTGGACAGCCGTCACTGCCGTCGTCTCCAGCGCCACCTTCGTGTTCAGCCCGGTGGCCATGACCGTCATCATGGGTGAAGTCGTTGGCTCAAGGGTCAAACACGTCTATCACCGTTTGACCACCGTCATAACCGCTCGGAACGGGGTCACTGAATCAACTTACCTCGCCGAAGCGTTGATCCCACTGATCGCGTTTGGCCTGCCACTCAGCCCAGTCGCCGCAGGCCCGGCAGCGCCACTCTTCAATGCGCCCCCGCGCTTTAGCGTCGACACCGCGACAGGCCAAGTGCACAACTTGCACTCCTTGCTCAACACTTGGGAGTTTTTGGGGTACGGCATGTTGGCAGTGGTCATTGCCATTCTGATCGCTTACCCATTCACCATGAATTACGCGCACAGAGCGGCATCCTATGTGTCGCGCAAAATCAGCCACGAAGCCGTGATCTCGACGTTTGTTGGCCTGATCCTGGTGATTGGCATCTGGGAAGGCGGCCTCCTGGGTTTGCTGGTCATCATCACCATCGGTCTGCTGGGCGGATTTCTCTCACGCTTTTTGGGCTTCAACATTGGCGTCCAGTTCATGGGCTATTACACCGCTGTACTCAGCGTTCCAGCCATCGTTGCCCTGATACACGCATGATTTCCAGCACACATAACAACAATATCCAGGTAACCATCATGCATAAAAATGTCCTCACATCCCTGCTGTTAGTGTTGAGCACGACCTCGTTCATTGCTGATGCTGCCGAGTCAATTCCTGCTCTTGCTTATCCCGCAGGCGACAAACAACTGCATGCCATTCCGGCCTCAGAAAAAGACCTTCCGACGGTAACTGCACAGCGCTGGATCAAAGTCTCGGACAAAGGAATGCAACTGGAGGGACCGTCGTTCGATCGAGAGGGGAATTTGCTATTTGTGGAGGTATTCGGTGGCCAGGTACTCAAAGCCGACCCGCAAGGAAAGCTCAGTGTTGTGGTGCAAACAAACGCTTTGGGTTCCGCAGGATTGGCCATACATAAGGACGGACGCCTGTTCGTAGCTGGTCTTGGAAACTTCAGGAACACGGGTAACCTTACGGTCTATAAATCTGACGGTTCGGGGAAGGAAGAGCTCATTGCGGCTAATAAAAACTATCTGGTCGATGATCTGGTGTTCGACAGCACCGGAGGCTTTTACTTCACCGACTTCAAGGGCACGTCCACCGAACCAACGGGCGGTGTTTATTACGTGCCCGCGGGCGGTCAGACTATCATTCCAATCCTGCCCAAGCTGGCGATAGCTAACGGCATTGCCCTCTCCCCCGACGGAAAAACTTTGTGGGTCACGGAGTTTGCCTCCGGCCTGCTTCATCGAATTGAACTCAAAGACGCTCGGACCATAGCGCCTTTTGGCGAGGCGGTGGTTTACCGATTCAATGGCCCCTCCCCCGATTCGATGCGTGTCGATCAGGACGGCAACTTATACGTGGCCATGTACAGCCAAGGGCGTGTCCTGGTACTCAACCCAAACGGTCTTCCGATTGGCCAGATTCTGATCCCGGGACGCGAAAACGGCCACTTTCTGCGTTCGACCAGCTTGGCGCTCAAGCCTGATACAAACGAGGTTTACCTTGTCGCCAGTGACGGTGATCTAGGCGAAGGCAGTGCCATTTTCAAAGCCAAAGGCTTTGCCAATGCATTGAAACTCTATTCGCATGACTGACCGGGCGCGTTGGCTGAACTTTACGGAGTAAGCATTTAGGCGTTTTACCCAATACCACTTTGGCGCAGACGTCCTTCTTCGCCAGCCATATCCAGAAAACCGTATTTTTTGCAGTCTTTCACTGCGAGGGAAGACTGCGCTCAAAAAAAAAGGAAATAACAATAATGAAAATCCTTTCACGCAACAAAACACCGAGCCTTGCCACCCTCTTGAGGCCGATAGCAGTGGGCGTTGTGAGTTCTACTGCCTCAATCGGAGTGTCGGCGGCAGGCTTGATAGACGACACAACGGGCGCTCTCAATCTCCGTAACTTTTATCAAAACCGAAACTTTGTAGACCCGTCCTATCCTCAGGGAAAGGCCGAAGAATGGACTCAAAGTTTCATTTTAGATGTGCGCTCAGGCTACACCACTGGCGCGGTGGGCCTCGGGGTAGACCTACTGGGGCTCTACTCAATCAAGCTCGACGGTGGACGGGGGACAGCAGGAACTCAGCTTCTTCCTGTGCACGATAGCGGCAGGCCGGCAGACGATTTCGGTCGCCTGGGTGTCGCGGTGAAAGCCAGGTACTCCGCCACCGAACTGAAAATAGGTGAATGGGTGTCCCTGCTCCCTATCTTGCGCTCAGATGATGGGCGTTCAATACCGCAGACCTTTCGCGGTGCACAAGTTACATCACGGGAAGTGGAAAACCTCACGCTCTACACGGGCCAATTCCGGGGCAACAGCCCCCGCAATGACGCCAGCATGGATGACATGTTCATGGCTGGACGCCCGGGAGCGACCTCGGATCGATTCAACTTCGCCGGGGGCGAATACCAGTTTAATGATAAGGCCACCCAAGTGGGCCTTTGGTACGCTCAACTTGATGATATCTACCAACAGCAATACTTGAATGTGATCCATAGCCAAGGTGTTGGCTCATGGAAATTAGGAGCAAATCTGGGGCTCTTTCTTGGCGACGAAGACGGATCTGCAAAAGCAGGCCAGATGGATAACAAAACGGCTTCGCTGATGCTTTCAGCCAAAACAGGCGCTCATACTTTTTACCTGGGCTTACAGCGGGTGTATGGAGAGACGGGCTGGATGCGAGTAAACGGCACGGCCGGCTACCCGCTAGCAAACGATACCTATACTTCAAGTTATGACAGCGCCCGGGAACGTTCTTGGCAACTTCGTCACGACTTTGACTTCGCCGCGCTAGGTGTGCCCGGACTGACGATGATGAATCGATACCTCAGCGGTGACCATGTTCAAACCAACGACACTGACCATGGAAAGGAATGGGGGCGAGAGTCCGAGCTGGCCTACGTCATCCAAAGCGGCCCGTTGAAGGACATGTCGGTGCGTTGGCGCAATTCAACGCTGCGCCGAGATTTCAGCAGTTACGACATCGATGAAAACCGTCTCATCATCAATTATCCGATCAAGTTTCTTTAGCGACCAGGTGTTCAACTCACAGACCTGAATTTTAGAAGGTGTGACAACAATCGGCGTGGGGCCCCGGACACTCCCCAGGGCCCTGAGTCATGGAGGTCTCAAAGTTCCTTGAACCGGTGCATCCCCTTGTGGGAGCGGGCTTGCTCGCGAAGACGGCGGCACATCCAATATGGATGCAAGCTGACCTACCGCCTTCGCGAGCAAGCCCGCTTCCACATGTGCCGTGTGGCGCTCTCGGGTTCTGTGCCCGGCGCACAGCGCTAAATACCCGACATCATCAAACATTCCCCACCAATCGCTCCGACCACCTTCACGCCAGCCCAAAGCTCCCGGATGATCAGGTCGCGCCCCCACGCGTCAAGAACCTGTGAGAACCTGATAGCCGGGCTTTCGCCAAACCACGAGGCATTACGCCTCGTGGAACTCAGACTCATTGCAGGCAAACGAACGGCCCTCACATGATCAACGAGAACAAAGGCATACAGTCCGTCGAGCGCGCGATGATGATTCTTGAAACCATCGCAGCGGCAGGGGGCGAAATCCGGTTGGTGGACCTTGCGGCGCAATCCGGCTTGCACAAAAGCACCTTGCACGGCTTGCTCAATACGCTGGCTGCCCTGGGCTACATTGCCCGCCGCGGCACCCACTATGCATTGGGTTTGCGCCTGCGCGAAATCGCTCAACCGTTGAACGACGACGATGCGTTGCTGCGTGAAGCCTTTGCCCCTGCGCTACGCGCGCTAGCTGAACGCACTGGCGAAACCTGTTTTCTCGCGGCACCTTGCGGCACTCGCGAATACTTCTACATGGACGCCCTTGAAGGCACCGGCAGCCTGCGCGTTGCCAGTCCGCGTGGGCGCCGCGCGGGACTGACCACTTCGGCCATTGGCAAGATATTCCTGGCATTCGACGAAGACTTACGCCGCAGTTTGCGCAGAGCGCAATTGCTACCTGTGGAACTGGAGAGTGAACTGGCAAGCATCGTCACAGATGGCTATGCATTGGACCTAGAAGAAGCCGAGGCCGGGCTCAATTGCGTCGCCCTGCCCCTGCGCTTGCAAGGTCGCGTGGTGGCGGCGCTCGGTGTTGCCGCGCCCGCCTCACGCTTGTCCAAGACAGAGTTGTGCAAGTTGGCGAACCACGCCATGCGAGAAATGTTCGACATGCTCAAACTTTAGCCTCCAATGGCCTGGAGCATATTCCCTTGAAAAGCAATCGTCGGGATCATCGCCGTCCTGTCGTTTTATTCAATGGAGTCTCGAATGTTTGAGCAGTTGTCCCAGCAGGTCATTAACCGTGCACAAGCGCAGGCGCTTGATCAAGGCTTCGCCGTCTGCATCAGCGTGGTCGACGATGCCGGACTTCTGCGCCATTTCGTCCGCATGGACGACGCCGTGCCGGGCGCCATCGACGTTTCGCTGAAGAAAGCGCGCACGGCTGCGTTGTTTCGCACTGACAGCGCCGAACTGGGTATGGAGGCGCAACCGGGCGGAGCCATCTACTCGTTGGAGGCTACCAACGGCGGACTGATCAGCTTTGGCGGTGGCGTGGTGCTGCGAGATGAACACGGCAAGGTCATCGGCGCCGTTGGCGTTGCCGGGGCTACCGTCGAGGCGGATCAGGTGATTGCCCTGCAGGCAGCGGGCCGTCCATGAACCGGACCACGCAACGTATTCATCCGGGGGTGCTGGCGCTGGCGGTGACAGCCTTCGCTATCGGGATGGCCGAATTCATCGTCGTGGGCATTCTCCCGGCGATTGCCTCTGACCTCGACATACCCCTGGCGCGCGCGGGCAGCCTGGTCGGGCTGTACGCGCTGGCGCTGGCACTAGGCACGCCGCTGACCGTTCTGGCTCTGGCGCGCCTGCCGCGCAAACCGGTGCTACTGGCGTTGATTGCGCTGTTTCTGGGCGGGAATCTGCTGGCAGCGCTCTCCACCGATTACCCTTGGTTACTGGCAGGACGCATCATCACCGCGCTTGCTCATGGCAGCTTTTTTGCCATCGGTGCCACCGTCGCCGCCAGCCTGGCGCCGAAGGGACAGGCAAGCAAAGCCATCGCCGTGATGTTCGCCGGCCTGACGCTGGCGATGGTCATCGGTGTGCCGATTGGCAGCATCCTGGGTAACGCGATGGGGTGGAGGCTGCCGTTTTATGCGGTCGCGCTGCTGGCCGCCCTGGCCTTGATGGCCACCGCTCGGTGGTTGCCCAACGTGCCGACGCCGCCGTCGGGCAAAGCTGTCACTCAGTTGGCGGCACTCAGGCACCCGGCCATTTTGGCGATGATGGCCGTGACGGTGCTGGGTTTCGGTTCCAGTTTTGCAGCCTTCACTTTTATCACGCCGATCCTCACCGACATCAGCGGCTTTTCCACCGCGACCGCCAGTTTGCTGTTAGTCGTATTCGGCGTCGCGACCCTGGCAGGCAATCTCGTCGGGGGCCGACTCGCGGCCACGATGGGCTGGCAACCGGCGCTGCGAATGATCTTCATGCTACTGACACTCGTGCTGGCTGCCGTCGCGCTGCTGTTGCCCTATCAGCTGCCGATGGTGGTGATGCTGTTTTTCTGGGGGGCGCTGGCGTTCGGACTCTCTCCCGCCGCCCAGGCCGGCATGCTGACCACCGCCGAACGCTATACCCCGCACGCGGTGGCGTTCGCTTCGGCGCTGAACATTTCAGCCTTCAACCTGGGCATTGCCCTGGGAGAAACCAGCGGCAGTGCCTTGGTCGACCACGGGCAGATTGCTCTCACACCCTGGGCGGGTGTTGTGACGGTGATCCTTGCACAGTTGCCGCTGGTCTGGCTGGTGTCGCTCAACCGAAAAGACCCAGGCTTGCATCGCCCCCGCTCGACGGCCAGTTAAGGCAATTGGTGATTTGTAGATTTTCCCGCTGATCAGCCCCGCCAATCTGTGGCTGGTCGCGTCAATTTAAATTTGAATGCCCTTCTACCCCACAGGTGAAAACATGAGTGACGTCCACGTCCGGATTACTATTGAACGCCCCGTCGAATACGTCTGGTCACTTCTCGGTGGCTTTGATTGGCTGCCGCGCTGGCTTGATGTCATTGCCAGCAGTACCCTCAGTGACGGAGGACGCCTGCGCCATCTGAAAACGGCTGACGGTGCGATCATCGTCGAGCATTTAGAGGCACTCTACCGCACAGGGCTGGAGCGCCTTAAAGCTGTCGTCGAGTCCGTGGACTGACAACGGTGAGGGAAGGTCTGAGGAAAAACGCCACCAAGTGACGGTCGGTAAACGCACAAAGCAGAAAAAGCCGCATCGGCATGCTGATGCGCTCCAACGGACGAGTCAGCACGTCATATACGGGCAGGATGTGCAGGGTCATCGCCTCCGTCATCTTTATACGACAAAGCCCTGATTATTCAGGGCTTTTTCGTTTCTGGCTTTTGGCCAATGTCTCGCCGGACCATAGACGTTCCATCACAATTGTGGCCCGTTTCCCCCTCTTCTTCGACGGCCGCAGTGGATACCCGTCGCCTCTCGAATGGAAAGTAATCCGGCCCCCAAAGACGCATCCGATTGCCTCCCAGTCGGGTTGCCGGGTTGTCATCGATTGCCCCGGTACTAAAATTGATAGTGAGTGAAGGTGTCAGGAAGGCTCATCTTCGAGGCACAGCCATGCGCAAAACCGAAGAGTCGATCATTGCCGCCGCACGATTGCGTGCCGCCTACCGGGGAGAAAACGAGGCTGTTGCGGCGGCCACAGCCTTGGAAAATCTGGCGATTCTGAAAAAGTCATTATCGGAAGACAAGTACGAGGCGGCGCTCGAAAAGCTCTACCTCGAATACACAGCTTTCTGATAGGCCGGTGGTCGACGGCAACGGATCAGCCAACCAAGAACGCCACATAAATGAAAACCCGACGTTGAAGGCCGGGTTCATTCGCTGAAAGTGATCGTCAGGGTTCCGGATGCTCGCTCGACACCGAATTGTTGGCGTTCACATGGCCATTTCTTCGTCGACAGGTGCCTCGTCGTCGGGTGGCAACGGAACCTCAGGCTCTTTGCCCTTGGGATCATGGCCTGTTTCGTTATCAGTGCCGCCCGTTACGCCCTGCTGAGATTTGTTTCCAGGGGCATTCTCGTCAATGTCCATGCTGGTTCTCCGTTCTGATGCGCGGGATGTCCGTGCTTGTACATGAGAAATGACGATGCCTTGCAAGTGCCAGGCGGTGGACGAACGGCGCATGCCCAGGCATGCGCGCCGAAAGAACGCCCGGTCCTTACTCGCCGTAGATGTCGAAGTCGAAATACTTCTGGCGAATTTTGTCGTAGGTGCCGTTGGCGCGAATCGCTGCCAGTGCCTGATTGAAACGACCCGCCAGTGGATCGCTCTTGCGCACGGCAATGCCGATACCGGTGCCGAAGAATTGCTCTTCGGTAAAACTCGGGCCGACGAACTCGTAGTCACGCCCTTCCGGCCGCTTCAACAGGCTTTCATCGATCACCACCGAACTGGCCATGGTGGCGTCGATGCGCCCGCCTAGAAGGTCGAGGAACACTTCATTCTGCGAGCCGTAGCGAATCACTTCGGCACCCGCCGGGGCGAATTTTTCGGTGACATAGCGATCGAAGTTGGTCGCCCGTTGCACGCCGATTCGCTTGCCCTTGAGCTGAGCTGGAATGTCGCTGATGCCACTGCCCTTCTTGAACACCAGGCGCGCCGGAATGCGGTAATAGCGATTGCTGAAATCGACCGATTTCATCCGCTCCGGGGTCATGGACATCGATGAAATCACCGCATCGACTTTCTTCACCTTGAGTGCAGGTATCAACCCGTCGAACTCTTGTTCCTGCCACATGCACTGGACTTTCATCTCGGCGCACAGGGCCTGACCAATGTCGTAATCGAAACCCACAATCTGGTTGTCCGGGGTTTTCGACGCGAACGGCGGGTAGGCCGCTTCGATGCCCAGGCGCAGAGGTTGCTCCGCCGCCTGCACGCCGACACCCAAGGCCAAAAGTGAGACGAGCCCTACTTTCAAGACAATGTTTTTTACGTTCATTCATAGCTCCAGATGCGATGTTGTTTATGTCGGGCGCTCCGCAATCGAAGTCATCCGTTATGGCAGCGGCAATGTGAACTCACAGGAGTGGCGGCTCTGTCGGCCGTCTGCTCCTCGCTGCGCAAGACTCGAGCGAGCGCAGCGGTGACAACAGGATCGGTCAGACGGCGGCGGTGACGATCAACTCCAGCAGAATCTGCGGATCATCGAACATCACTTGAGCCGTCGCCCGGGCAGGCGTCTGCCCGGCATCGACCCAGGCGCTCCAGGTGTCATTCATGCCGGCGAAATCGGCGCCCATGTCTTTCATCCAGATCTGCACACTGAGCAGTCGGCTCTTGTCACTGCCAGACGCCTCCAACAATTCATCAACCCGTTGCAGCACCTGGCGCGTCTGACCCCGGATGTCCTGGCTGCAATCGGCGGCGACAATGCCGCTGAGCCAGGCCACGCCGTTATGCACGACGCTGCGACTCAGGCGTGGGTTGCTTTCGATGCGTTGAATACGGCTCATAAATGCTCCTGGGTGAGAGGTGTCTCAGTGGACAATTGGGCAAGGGTGATGGGTTTCAGCGGCGACCGGATGCGGTAGTAACCGACCTCTGCGGCAGGTACCTGGCGATGTTCGGCAATGATTTCAGTGACACTCAACCCACACAGACGGCCCTGACAAGGCCCCATGCCGCAGCGACTGAACGCCTTGGTCTGATTGGGTCCCAGGCAGCCCAGTTCGACATGCTGGCGAATTTCACCGGCGCTGACGTCTTCGCAACGACAGACGATGACGTCGTCGGCGGGGATGCGGTTTTGCTGTTGCGGGCGGTACAACGCATCGATCAGTGACCGCGCCGCACGCTGGCGACGCAGCGATTTTCGATAAACGGCGGCGAGTGGCCGCAACGGTTGCGCATCGACTTTTCCCGACCTGGCGGCAATCGCCAACCCGGCCAGGCGACCTTCCAGCAACGCCACCTGAGCACCGCCGATAGCACCACCGTCACCCGCGACAAATATCCCCGGCAGACTGGTTTCACCCCAGCTGTCGCGACGGACAATCCAGCACAGTTGCTGTTCGCTCCAGTCGTGTTCGAGTCGCAACGACCAACTGATCTGCGTATTGGGCACGACGCCTTGGTGCAACAGAATCAGGGAGGCGGGAAGTGTCCGGCGACGACCGTTACTGTCGAAACTCAAGGCGCTAGCGTGTGTCGAGCCTTCGATCCGCAGATCCCGGGCATCACGAAAATGCCTGACCCCGGCGCGTTTCAATTCGACCAGTAAACGCACACCCTTGAGTAAGTCACGCCAGCCACGCCATGCGCCTGGGAGTTTGCGCCAGGCCCGCAGCAGATCGCCCCGCCCGCTTGTGTCCACCAGCGCGTTGATCGCAATGCCGGCACGCAGGTATTGCACCGCGAGCAGGTACAACAACGGGCCACAGCCGGCCAGCACCACAGGCCCTTGCGGCACCAGCGCGGCGCTTTTCAGGAGGATCTGCCCTGCCCCGGCCGTCATGACACCGGGCAGGGTCCAGCCGGGAACAGGCATCGGTCGTTCGAACGCACCGGTGGCAATCAAGACATGCCGCCCTTGCAAGACTTCGGCACGGCCATCGATCAGGTAATGCACGTGGCGCTGCGGTGTCACCTGCCAGATCGCCGCGTTGGCCAGGTAACGGGCTCCGCACTGCTGGAATTGTGTCGCGAGCGCCGCACCCGCTTCATAGTCGTCGCCCAGCACGCGGCGGCTGCGCGCATCGGCCTGCTGGATGTTGCGATAGATTTGCCCGCCGGGGCTGGCCTGTTCGTCCAGCACCACCACCGAAAGCCCATGTCGTCTGGCCTCAAGCGTCGCGCTCATGCCCGCCGGGCCGGCGCCGATCACAATCAGGTCGACTGTTCGATCATTCATCAGCGCTGTCCTCGCCTGGGTCAACGGCCAGGAAGTCGCGAGCGCCGCGTTGCCTGAGTACACGCATGCCCGCTCGGACCGGCAGCAGGCACGCCTGGCAATTGGCTTGCCCGTCGACCTCGACCAGGCATTCGAAGCACACGCCCATCATGCAATAGGGTGCGCCGGGCCGGCCGCTGACGGCGCTTTCGCGGGTGTGCGTGACGCCGCTGACCAGCAACGCAGCGGCCAGGGACACGCCCGCTGGCACCGACAATGCCGCGCCTTCGAATTCAATCTGCACGGTGTTTTGCGCAGGCCCCAGCGCCCGGAACAAGTGGTCAGCCGGCATGACGCACCTCCTGCTCGGGACTGAAACGCTGCAGGCTGAAAGGCTTCACAGCCCAATCGTCGAACTCACTGCCAATCCATGGCGCCAGACGCAAGGCGTGGATCGCCGCCAGCGTCACGCCGCTGTGGCAACTGACCACAAAAGCGCCCGGGCAGCCCTGCGACGCTTCATAAATGGGAAAACCATCGGCGCTCAGCACCCGCAACGCACCCCAGGCCCGAACCAGCCGTACCTGCCCCAACAGCGGAAAACACTGCACGGCGCGTCGGGCGATGGTGGCCATCACTTCACCGCTGGTGCCATCGTCATAACCCAGCGACTCATGAGAATCGCCCAACTGGACCGTACCTTCGTCGGTCTGCCGCACGTAGGTGGTGGGGTAATGCAGGAAAGGTTTGAGTCGCTCGGTGATCAGGATCTGCCCACGATTGGGACGCACCGGCACGTTCATGCCCAACTGCGCGCCGAGCTCGGCATTACCGAGTCCGGCCGCCAGCACGATTTGATCGGCGAACCAGCGCTGATCGCCGGCCTGCAACTCGAAGCCCGAGGAGCGCTGACCAATGGCACTGACCCGGTGACCGTTGATGATGTTGACCCCACGCATCCGGCAGGCGGCGTACAGGGCACGCAATAATTTCAACGGATTGACATGACCGTCCATGGGCGAGTAACAGCCGCCGACGACCGTCGGCCCGACGCCCGGCAAGCGGGCGCGCAGTTGTCCCGGATCCAGCAGCTCGAACGGATAATCACCGTCCATGGCTTCGTGCAGCCAATGCAGACGGCGACTTTCTTCAGCCATCTCTTCGTCACTCAGGCACAACTGGAATCCGCCCGCCTGGCGCAAATGGAGGTTGATGCCGGTGTCGGCCTGCAAGTACGCGGCGAACCGAGGCCACAGCGCCACCGATTCGCGGGTCCATTGCGCATAGGGACTCATCCCGTAGCCCTTGCCCTGAACCCACAACAAACCGAAGTTGCCGCGCGCCGCCCGAAAGGCATTGTCACCCTCATCCAGGACGCTGACCCGGCGACCCAGCATGGCCATCCCGTAGGCAATCGACAGGCCGACCAAACCACCACCAACGATCACTACATCAGTTTTTTGCATAAGTCAGGCGATCGCTCTTTCAATGCTGAAGAGTCAGCTACAGCGCAGACTCTGCAACCGATAATCTTGATAACGAAGAGCCTAGACAGCTGCCATCGCGTTGAAAAATGCTTTATTTTGGCAAGCCCATGTCTTTTTGTTATGGATTTTTCGAAGGGATACCGCCATGAACCTCCGTCAGCTGGAAGCTTTTCGCGCCGTGATTCTTGGCCAGACAGTGACCCGTGCCGCCGAGATGCTGCACATCTCGCAACCGGCTGCGACGCGGCTGATTGCCAGCCTTGAGGAGGACATCGGTTTCAACTTGTTCGACCGGATCAAAGGCCGACTGCAACCCACCCCCGAGGCCCTGACGCTGTATCAGGAAGTGCAACGTTCACTGGTGGGTGTCGAGCGCATTGCCCGAACGGCACAAGACATCCGCAGCCTGAAACGCGGCTCGTTGCACATTGCCTGCGCGCCGGCCATGGGGTTGTCGTTTCTACCGCGAGCCATCGCTGCGTTCATGGCCGAACATGATCAAGTGCAGATTTCGCTGGTGGTGCATTCATCGCGCGAAGTCGTGGACCTGGTGGTCGGCCAGCGCTGCGACCTGGGCATCATCGTCCTGCCCAACACCTACCCCAGCCCGCGCGCGGAAAAACTCCTGGCCACACGGATGCTGTGCGCACTGCCGGCGAACCATCGCCTGCAAGAAAAGACCACGATCCGTCCGGAAGACTTGCGGGGCGAGGCGTTTATTTCCTATCCACACTCCATCGGTTCGCGGCAACACATCGACGCGATATTTGCCGCTCATGGGGTGGAGCGTGAATTGCGCCTGGAGACCCAGTTGTCGCTGCCGATGTGCGCGTTCGTCGAACAAGGGCTGGGGATAGCGCTGGTCGATGCCATCAGCGCGGTCGAGTACCGAAGCGATGGCATCGTGTTCAGAGCGTTCGAACCGGCCATCGAAATGGACTTCAGCATGCTGCTGCCGGTGCAAGGACCGGCATCGAAACTGCAAACCCGCTTTCTCGAACACATGCAGCACTTCATCGCGCGGGAGGTTCCGGCGGAGTATCGGTTCTAGAGACCGCATTTCACCGATGAAGCGCATGGCGCTCGGATATTTACCAACAGGTAACGCTTAAAAATACCGTTAGGGGATTTACCTTTTGGTAACAGGAAGGGATGATTTGCCGATGGAAATTTCAGATATTCGCCGCGAAAACTTGCGGTCGCTCATGAAGCAGCACTTCGAGGGAAAGCAGGCGCGCCTGGCTGATGCCCTCGGTAAAAGCGCAAATTACATTTCTCGCTGCCTTTCGACCTCGATGCCCGCATCGAGCCGGAAAAACATCGGCGAGGACTTCGCTCGGGAAATCGAGCAGGCCCTCGGCCTGGACCGTTATCGGCTCGACACGGCGGGAATGGCTGCGGACGTCGCCGGCTCAACCCTCAACCCGTCCTTTCGACTGTCCGCTATCGAGACCTGGGATGACAACACCCCGCTCGATGACGATGAGGTCTACGTGCCTTTTCTCCAGGAAGTGGAGTTGGCAGCGGGCTCCGGCCGATTTGCGATCACCGAAAGCAGCAGTTCGCGGCTGCGTTTCTTCAAGAAAGACCTGCGCCACAACAACGTGCAGTTCAACAACGCGAAATGCGTGGCGGTGAGCGGCAACAGCATGCTGCCCGTCCTGCGCGACGGCGCCACGGTGGGTGTGAACGTCGGCAAGAACTCGCTGGGCGACATCATCGACGGCGACATGTACGCGATCAATCACAATGGCCAGCTCCGCGTGAAGCAGCTCTATCGCCTGCCCAGCGGTATTCGGCTGCGTAGCTTCAATCGTGACGAACACCCGGACGAGGACTACACCTTCGCCCACCTTCAAGAGCAGCAACTATCGATCATCGGGCACGTGTTCTGGTGGGCGATGTACTCGCGCTGATCTGGAACGAGGGTTAATGGCATGGCGCACTCACTGCAATACCAGATAACCGAATCGGTTCGTGTCGTCGAGATCGAGGTTGGCAAGCTGCTCGATTTGGCGGGGATGCTGAAAGATTCAGGAAATGATGTCTTGGCGACGGCGGTCTCGAACCAGGCGAATAAGCTGCTTGAGGCGGCGGTTGCGCTGAGAATTGCCATGGCAGGCTGAAACACACTGCCGCTCGTCAGGCGCCCAGCACGCTCGCTCTCCCCTGCCTTCCAATGCTGTACATCCCTTGCGCGGAAGGCTCAAAAATGAACATCCCTATCGCAGTGCTAACACTTGCCGGGCTTCTGTCGACCTGTTCGATTGGCGCGCTGGCTGCCGAGAAAACGACTTCAGGAGAGGCCGTTCCGCCCGCGGCGCTTCCTGGGCTCAACCAGGCGCAGGGATCTGAATCCAACGAGGACAAGGCCAGTAAAAAAGGCGAGGAAGCGTCTGGCTCAAACTCCGGCGCCGATTCGCAAACACTGGAGAAAGACGCGGGTTCTTCGAACACCTCGACGACGGAAGACGGAAAAAAACAGGGCGGCTCCGGCACCGGTAGCTAGGTGTCATTTTAGTTTTTGCTACCCGGCCCCACCCATGCACTCCGACGTGTTGGCAAGCGCAACGCCGGCCTGCTGGACGAGCTTGCGCCACTCGTCACTGCTGATCAGGTCGGCGCGCTCCATATCGTCGGCCGCCCTCAATAGCCGGAAGTACCTGTCCTCGGCGTCGATGTTGGTTTCGGGCAGCGTAAAAAGCTTCCGCCAGGCGGTCATAGCCAACCTTCTTTGCGCTTCTCTCATCGAACCCCCTAATTGTCGTCCAGTCGGTAGAGGCCAAGCCGTTGAAAGCGTTCAGCGCAATGACAGGCTGCGCCGACCAATGGTGGCAGTACGCCACAAAACAACAGTATGGACCCTTCAAGCTGATCCATCTGCATTTGATGCGTGCCTTGAGCGAGATGCTGTTTACTGAAGAAAAGCTTGGCGGATGGGCGCCCCCCCCTGCGCGACGACCCATAGCGGCCACAACCCAAATAACGGATATACACACCAAATCAAGCCTTCACTAAAGCCTGGAACGGGCCTTTTTATGCATAAATGCAACTTTAATTACCAGCAGGTATTGCGCAATAAGTTACCTGAAGGTTATGTTAATTCCATCGCCCGAGAGACCCACCAGTCGCGCCTCACCGGAAATCATCGCTTCTGCCCATTCATCGAGTGGGCAGTGGGATGTAGGCCTGCATCAAACGAAGGGCTCAATCGAGCAACGGCAACATCAATGGAATGAGGCACACACCATGACTGTAGACATCACTAACTTCACCATCGCCACCCCGCTTCCAATCTCCGACACCAACCCGATTGCACTTGAACTCATCGGTTGGCGGGCACTGGTCGAATGTCCCGACATCGTATCGATGCAGCCTGACGGATCGCTGCAGATGACGGCGCCCACCCTCGGAGCGTCGAGCAAGAGTACGAAACGCACCCGTTGCGAATGGAAGGAGCCGGGGTATTGGCTGTTCTCCAGCGCCGCAAACCACTGGAACCGCCAGGAAATGCGGCTGACCAAAGTCAACTCGTTGCAGAAGGTGGTGATCGCCCAGATTCATGTGAAGGGTTCAGAACGACCTCCGGTCAAGGTGTTCTGGAACAAAGGCAAAATCACCATGGGGTTCCGGTCGAGTTACCTGCAGGACGACCCGGTCAACTCGACGGTGCTGGAAAACGTGCCGCTCGGCGCGCTGTTCAAAATCAACATTCACGCCAATTCGAGCGGTGCCGTATCCGTATCGGCGAGCTGTAACGGCGCTCAATCCACGTCCGCAATCATGCGGCTCGACAACACCTGGGACACCAAGACCCTCGCCTTCCACGGCGGCGTGTACAACCAGATTGATTACTCCGAAACCACTGAGCCGCAAGACAGCTCAGTCTGCTTCATCAGCGATCTGTCCATCACTCACGGTTGATATAGCCAGGATCAAGGCAGAAAACGAAGGGGATCAATGAGCCCAATGCAAGTGCGCGAGCAGTTGGCCAAAGTCGCAATTACCAGTCCCTGTATCGGCAATCAGGCTCATTGATCGTTGCCCAGCTCAATGTTGGGCGATTTCCATTCAACGAATGGGGATGCATTGGCGTACTGAACGCAGCCATGCACTTATTTTTTAACAAAGTAGGCCCTGCAAGTCTAATAACCTTTTGCCTCGGCTATATAGGCTTGGGAAATACCTTTTTTCTAATCCCGGGCGAGAGGTTTTATAGGCGCTCGGGCATCCAATGGACCGGCTTCGGCGCCGGTTCGCAGGTTGAGAAAGGCGTGCCATGCCTCAACGGCATCATGATGGCGGAGCGTAGCGTCATCCCAAAGAGGCCCTGAGACCTCTTTAGCGGACACCAGCATCATCATTTTGGTGGTCGCCGCGTCCAGCTCTATCAGAAGCTTGTGCGATGTAGTTCTGAACTCTTCGAACGACGTCATTGCATTTGCCTCGGGGCGGATTTCACCGCTATCGAGAAACATCTGTCCCTCGGGTAGTGGAGTTCGGCCAGCATCAGTAATTCCAAATGGCCGACCACCGGCAAATGCATTCACCACCTGCGCCAAAATCTGCCCTCTACGCACAAACCAAAACGCCGCTCAAATGAGCGGCGCTTTTGCGTTTGGAGCGAGCAATGAGGCTCATAAATGCGAGCCTCAGGCGTTTCAGCTCCAGGGACGATCTCCATTCTCGTCCTTGATACGGGTCGGCAGGCCCATCACGTCCAGCGCCTTGAGGAACGGCTCGGCCGGCAACTCCTCGACGTTGACCATGCGTTGCACGTCCCACTCGCCTCGGGCGACCAACAGGGCTGCCGCTACGGGTGGCACGCCTGCGGTGTAGGAAATGCCCTGGCTGTCGGTTTCTGCGTAGGCTTCTTCGTGGTCGGCCACGTTGTAGATGAAGACTTCGCGCGGCTGGCCATCCTTGGTGCCCTTGACCAGGTCGCCGATGCAGGTCTTGCCGGTGTAGCCAGGTGCCAGCGAGCCTGGGTCAGGCAGCACGGCCTTGACCACTTTCAGCGGCACGACTTCCAGGCCTTCGGCAGTCTTGACCGGTTGCTCGGAGAGCAGGCCGAGGTTCTTGAGTACGGTGAACACATTGATGTAGTGCTCGCCGAAGCTCATCCAGAACCGCACGTTGGGCACGCCGAGGTTCTTCGACAGGGAGTGCACTTCATCGTGGCCGGTCAGGTACAGGTTCTGCGAACCGACAACCGGCAGGTCGTCGGTGCGTTTGACTTCGAACATGGTGTTGCTGGTCCACTGGCTGTTCTGCCAGCTCCACACCTGTCCGGTGAACTCGCGGAAATTGATTTCCGGGTCGAAATTGGTGGCGAAATACTTGCCATGGGAACCGGCATTGACGTCGAGAATGTCGATCGAATCAATGCTGTCGAAATACTCTTGCTTCGCCAGTGCTGCATAGGCATTGACCACGCCGGGGTCGAAGCCCACGCCGAGAATGGCGGTGATGTTCTTCTGCTGGCATTCCTCGAGGTGATTCCACTCGTAGTTGCCGTACCAGGGCGGCGTCTCGCAGATTTTGCCCGGCTCTTCGTGAATAGCAGTGTCCAGGTAGGCCGCGCCGGTATCGATGCAGGCACGCAGCACCGACATGTTGAGGAAGGCAGAGCCGACGTTGATGACGATCTGCGATTCGGTTTCGCGGATCAGGGCTTTGGTCGCCTCGACGTCCAGAGCATTCAGCGAGAAGGCTTTGATCTCAGCGGGCTGCTTGAGGCTACCCTTGGCCTTGACGCTGTCGATGATGGCCTGGCATTTGGAGATGTTGCGCGACGCGATAGCAATACGACCGAGTTCGTCGTTGTGCTGCGCGCACTTGTGGGCCACCACCTTGGCGACACCTCCTGCACCAATGATAAGTACGTTCTTCTTCAATTTTTCTCTCTCTCCTTCTTAGCCAGCTTACGAAAGGCTGGTCATGTAGTCGTTGTAACCGAACTCGCGAACCACCTCGACACTACCATCGAGTTGTTTCACTACGATGGACGGCATTTTCAAGCCATTGAACCAATTCTTCTTGACCATGGTGTAACCCGCCGCGTCGACGAACGACAGCCGGTCGCCGATGGCCAGTGGACGGTTGAATTGATACTCACCGAAAATGTCACCGGCCAGGCAGGATTTGCCGCAGACCATGTAGGTGTGTTCGCCCTCGCTGGGCGCCAGCTTGGCGTTCAGGCGATAGATCAGCAGATCGAGCATGTGCGCTTCGATGGAGCTGTCGACGACGGCCAGGTGCTTGCCGTTGTAGAGGGTGTCGAGCACGGTAACTTCCAGCGACGCGCTTTGGGTGATGGCCGCTTCGCCCGGCTCCAGGTAGACCTGCACGCCGTACTTCTGCGAGAAAGCCTTGAGCCGCGCGCAAAAAGCGTCGAGCGCGTAGCCGTCACCGGTGAAGTGAATGCCGCCGCCGAGGCTGACCCACTCGACCTTGTGCAGCAGATGACCGAAACGCTCTTCGATGGTGCACAGCATCTGGTCAAACAGACCGAAGTCGTCGTTCTCGCAGTTGTTGTGGAACATGAAGCCAGAGATCTGCTCGATGACCTGCTCGATCTTCTCCGGGTCCCACTCGCCCAGACGGCTGAACGGCCGCGCCGGGTCGGCCAGCAGGTAATCGGAGCTGCTGACCTGCGGATTGACTCGCAGACCCCGCACCTTGCCTGCTGAAGCGTCGGTGTAGCGCTGCAACTGGCCGATGGAGTTGAAGATGATCTTGTCGCAGTTGGCGAGCATCTCTTCGATTTCATCGTCGGCCCAGGCCACGCTGTAGGCGTGAGTTTCGCCCGCGAACTTCTGTCGACCGAGCTTGAGCTCATAGAGCGACGACGACGTGGTGCCGTCCATGTATTGCTGCATCAGGTCGAACACCGACCAGGTGGCGAAGCACTTGAGTGCCAGCAGGGCCTTGGCCCCGGACTGTTCGCGCACATAGGCAATCTTTTTCAGATTGACCAGCAGCTTCTGTTTATCGATGAGGTAGTACGGCGTTTTGATCATTTCGAGGCGCCTCCGGCAAGGCCAGCCAAAAAAGGATGCGCATTGTGCCTTCACTTGCTCCATATCGAAAGAGCAGAACGCACAGTTTGCCGAGTCTACGCCTTGCGTTGCTGCCAGGTTGAGCGCGACGCGCCTGATGGCGTGGATGCCAAGGCTTCGCGGGGGCAGAAAGCAGAATGCTTTCAGCAGGAAGGATTACACCACTATAAATAGAAACCGGGTGCCCACCCTGACCAGTTGCTGGCCATTCAGAATCCATCTGAAACACACCTGGCCGGGCAAGCGATACTGACTTTACCCAGCGCCGCGCCAAGTGTCCTGAACACAAGGCTGAACAAAACTAACATTGAGCCCGACAGGCCTGTCACCGGACGGACACGAAAGTGTTTTATTGTTCAGTAAGTGCCCCGAATCACCATTCGTCGCCTACGAAAACCTGGCGCCCAATACCCGCGTATGTCTGGCTTAAGGATTGCACGGGACGCTCCTGCCAGCCCCGGAACGACGTAATTCTGACGCGGCGGCACTCAATTAACGCTTAAGGACTCCAGCGATACGCTTGGTCAGTCACCGGGGAGATGTAACGTGTCAACGCTCAATGAAATCGCAGCGAATCACGCGAGAATGGTTATGGCAAAGGCAGAAGAGTCGGCCGAACTGAAGGAGCGCCACCTGCACGTTGTAGGCAGCCTGGAAGTCCCCTCCATTGATGCGCAACACATGCCACTGCACCTCATCGCCGGCGCGCAGGACAACCACCTCGGTCAGGCCGTTGGCTACTTGATCTGATCGCGTTTATTTGAGTGTCCACCCATCGCCCTCAAGGCAACGGTCGGAGTCGTCGGAGTTGATTCGCACACAGGGCGTCAACTCTGGCGTTTATTGAAGGGGTGATTGGCGAAGTGTCGTTGCGTATAGGCGCCGCTACATCATCCACTTCAGCAGAAGATGAGAGGCAATCCACGGTGATGCCTGGGCCACGCCCCATCCAAGAAGGCAGCAGACGGACAGGTAAGCCGCCAGAAATTTGATCATCCTGCGCCTCCCCATCACCTTCTCCCGGCCTTGGGCACGTTTTCAGAAAATTGAACACTTCGCGCAGAACTGCGCGTAGTGCTTGGACGTATTTGGCTCCCCACAGTTCAATGGCCAGCAGCGCCAGGCGTTCCAGCCGTCCAAACAGCCGCCTGATGATCTACGCTGAACATTCAAGGTGAGGATCTGGCCATGTGCGGGAGACTTTCACAGTACCGAGGCATTCACGACTTCGTGGCAGTGCTGAGCATTCCCGACGCGCTGATCAATCACGTCGGTGACCAGCCATTCGAGCGCTACAACGCGGCGCCGACGACGCAGCTCGCCCTCTTCCACCAGGAAGGCAACGTGCTGCACGCCGACAATGTGCGCTGGGGATGGCGGCCGCACTGGGCCAAGGACCGAGCCGCGCCCATCAATGCCAGGGTCGAGAAAGTCGCCCACGGCCCATTCTTCAAAGCGATCTGGCCGAACCGGGCGATCGTCGCAATCGACAACTGGTTTGAATGGGTCGATGAAGGCGGACCGAAAAAACAGCCCTACTTGATCCGCAGACGCGACCGGGCGCCGATCCTGTGTGCCGCGATTGGCCAATACCCCACCGCCGGGCATGAGCCGGGCGAGCATGACGGCTTCGTCATCATCACCGCCGACAGTGCGGGCGGCATGGTGGACATCCATGACCGTCGTCCGGTGGCGCTCTCCTCGGAACTAGGCCGCGAATGGCTGGATCCGGCGACACCCGAGCAACGCGCCGAACAGCTGGTGCTGTTCCAGGGTGAGCCGAGCGAAGCGTTCGAGTGGTTCAAGGTCGACCGGGCGGTGGGCAATGTGCGCAACCAGGGGGCCGAGCTGATTGAGCCGATCAGTGAAATCAGGGTTGCGGGTGGAGGTTTCGTGAACAACGGATAATCAGCGTCGGCGATGACAGCGATTCCGTCATGAACAAGGGCCACTCTGATCCAGCAGGTTATGCGCGATGAGATGAAGCACGAGGTGACGCCATGCTCCTGAAAGCCATTTTCCTCTACTGGCCAATACTGTCGATCATGATCGTCGTCGTTCTGTGTCGGCTCGTTCACAACGCCGAACTCGCCAACCGGGCAGGTGAAAACACAGCGGTGATCCAGGATGTTTTTTCTGCCTGAAATACGATCACGCAAACAGCGAAGATCCTGTGGGAGCGGGCTTGCTCGCGATGAGGCCTTCACATCCAACATCGATGTTGGCTGATACACCGTTTTCGCGGGCAAGCCCGCTCCCACAGGGACGGGGGGTGACACATAAATATCGGACATCCTTCCAATCAGGCAGGCCATTTCGACACCGTGGCTGGCGATCCTAAAGACCTGACGCAATCAATGACCAGCGGGCTGGTCATCGTGTCGATCTGCGTGTTTGTCTCGGCGATGATTATCGTGCTGTTCGTGCCGGCCAAAATGGTCAACCGCTAAGCTTGATCTTCACTGGGCAGGTTTGGCGGGTGTGACGCGCCAAACCTTGTTCCCGACATCATCGGCCACCAGCAACGCGCCGCGCTGATCCAGCGTTACCCCCACCGGGCGGCCTTGTGCTTCGCCGTCGGCATTGAGGAAACCGGTGAGGAAATCCACCGGCAACCCTGAAGGCTTTCCATCGTTGAATGGAATGAACACCACCTTGTAGCCCGCCTGCGGGTTACGGTTCCAGGAGCCATGCTCACCGACGAACACGCCATTGGCGAAGTTGGCCGGCATGCCGCGGGCATCAGAGAACGTCAGGCCCAACGGTGCAACGTGGGTGCCCAGTGCGTAGTCCGGCGCGATGGCTTTGGCGACCATGTCCGGGCGCGGCGGCTCAACACGGGTGTCGACGTGGGAGCCGTAATAGCTCCACGGCCAGCCGTAGAACGCACCATCCTTCACCGACGTCAGGTAATCCGGTACGAGGTCGCTGCCAATTTCATCGCGTTCGTTGACCACGGTCCACAACTGCGTCGAACCCGGTTTCCAGGCCAGGCCGTTGGGGTTGCGCAAGCCGCTGGCAAACAGGCGCTTGTTGCCGCTTTTGACGTCGACCTCCCAAATCGCCGCACGCCCCTCTTCCGCCTCCAGGCCGTTTTCGCCGACGTTGCTGTTGGAACCCACCGTGACGTACAGCTTGCTCCCTTCCTGGTTGGCGATAACGTTCTTGGTCCAGTGATGATTGATGCCGGCGGGCAGATCGGTGACTTTCACCGGCGTCGCACTGATCTCGGTTTGCCCCTCGACGTAAGGCACTTTGACCACGGCGTCGGCATTGCCGATAAACAGCTCATTGCCCACCAATGCCATGCCAAACGGCGAAGCCAGGCCGGTCATGAAGACCTTCTGCACTTCAGCGCGGCCGTCACCGTCAACGTCGCGCAACAAGGTAATGCGATTGGCGCTGGGTGCGTCCGCGCCGACTCGGCCCATCACAAAACCCATGGCAGTACGTTTTGCCCAGGCTATCGGTCCGGTGCCGCCGTCGGTCGCGCCTTCCGGCATCGGCGGGTGGTTGCTCTCGGCAACGAGTACATCGCCATTGGGCAGCGTGTACACCCAACGCGGGTGGTCGAGATTCTCGGCCAGGGCGGTCACCGTGAAACCGGCGGGTGCCTTGGGCATGTCGCTGCCCGACCAGCCGACGGCCTTGGACACTTTCAACGTGGGGATCAGCGATGTCGTGGGTTCAGGCAACTGAGGGCTGGGGCCGACGCTGGCCTGAGGCGGCAGTTTGGAGGACTCACCACACGCCGTGAGCAACGCGGCAGTCGTCAGCAAGAGCGCAAGTCGGTTGGATACAGTCATTGTTTAACCTCGCGATGGCCATCCGTGGGCCAGTTATTGGGCAGGCAAAATCACTGCGAAGTATCGCGGCGTCGATTCCGTTCAAACACCGCGTCTGGCACAAATCAAATTTGCCTGAATCGCACGAATGCGCGCATGCAAAGCCGGGCACTATCCCCAACGACCGTGTTGACCGGCCCTGAGTTCAAAGCGGGTTGAGCAAGGCCTCGCGTAACAGCCTGGCTGCGGGCGAGTCCGGCACGCCTTTGCGCGACACCAGTTCGTAGGGTTCGCTGCGCGAGGTGATGGGCAGCGGCAGCGTGGTGGTGAAGCCGTAGCCGGAGCAGAACTTCGCCACGTCGGTCGACACCAGCGCGACGAGGGTCGGGTTTTCCTGGAGCAATGACAGGGTGGCGAAGGCCGACGTGGTTTCCAGCAGGTGTACCGGAAAACGCAGGTCAGCCTCATGAAATTCCCGCTCCAACAGCAGACGCATAGGCATGTTGGCGCGATAGACGACCCAGCGGTAATCCACCAGGTCCTTCAGTGACAACTGTCTGGCATAGGCGAACGGATGTTGAGTGCTGGCGATCACCGCCAGGGTTTCCTCGACGAAGGTCGAGCTTTCATACAGGTAAGGCGTGGTGCTGATGGTGGTCCGGCAGATCGCCAGGTCCAGGCGCCCGGCGTCGAGCTGGCTTAGCAGCGCGGCACTGGTGTCTTCGACGATCTCGATGGACAGCTTCGGGTGGTCGGCAATGACCCGGCTGATGGCGGTGGTCAACAGCGGCACCGCACCCATGATGGTGCCGACCGACACGCGCCCGCCCTCGCCGCTCATGATGCCGATGATCTCTTCGCGCAGGTGCGCAAGGTCGGTCTGGATCAGCCTGGCGTAGCGGATGACCGAGCGTCCGGCATCGTTTGGCTCAAGCCCGCGGTTAGTACGGGTGAACAGCGAGGTGCCGAAGGTGGTTTCAATTTCTTGCAGGGCTTTACTGGCGCCCGGCTGGGTCAGCGCCACCTGTTTGGCCGCGCCCAGCAAGGAGCCGTGCTCATCCAGGGCTATCAGCAAACGCAGTTGCTTGATGTGCAGGCGGGACATGATCGAATTGAGTGAGGGCGTCATCAGGGTTAACTAAAAGTTATAGAGGTATCGAAAGTTGTCAGTATCGAGGCTCGCCACGACGGCCCTATAGTCCACCCCACAACCAGGCAATGCAACGGGTTTGACCAGAGCGCGACGGCCCTCCTGCCGCAGACCGATTGCAACAATAACAATCCTGTATAACTTGTGGTGAATCATGTCCATCATCAATTACGTCACCAAAATCCAGTTCGGCTACGACAGCCTGCAGCATCTGGCTGCCGAGGCCGAGCGTGCGGGCATTACCCGGCCACTGATCGTCACCGACGTCGGCGTGCGCAATGCCGGCATCGTCGACAAAGTCATCGCCGCCCTGGGTGGCAGCCGCGCACCGTCCATTTTCGACGCCACCCCGTCCAACCCCAATGAACACGCCGTCCGTGAAGCCGTCGCGCAATACCGCAGCGGCGAGTGCGACGGCATCATCGCCGTCGGCGGTGGTTCTTCGATCGATTTGGCCAAAGGCGTGGCGGTCTGCGCCACCCATGACGGCCCGCTGCAAAGCTTTGCCGTGATCGAAGGCGGACTGGACCGCATCACGTCTGCCACCGCGCCGCTGATTGCGATTCCGACCACGGCCGGCACCGGCAGCGAAGTCGGTCGCGGCGCCATCCTGATCCTCGACGATGGTCGCAAGGTGGGCGTTATCTCACCCTATGTGGTGCCTCGCGTGGCCATCTGCGACCCGGAACTGACCCTGGGTCTGCCACCGATGCTCACCGCTGCCACCGGCATGGACGCGATCGCGCATTGCATCGAAACGTTCATGGCCCCGGCCTTCAACCCCGCCGCCGATGGCATTGCCCTCGACGGCCTGTGGCGCGCCTGGGAACACATCGAGCGTGCGACCGCCGAACCCGGTGATCGCGAAGCCCGAATGAACATGATGAGCGCGTCAATGCAGGGCGCGCTGGCCTTCCAGAAAGGACTCGGCTGTGTGCACAGCTTGTCCCACGCCCTGGGCGGGATTAATCCGAAACTGCACCACGGCACGCTGAACGCCATCTTCCTGCCGGCGGTCGTCGACTTTAACGCCAACGCCCCCACCGTCAGAGACGAACGCAAGCTAGAGCGCCTGCGTCACGCCATGGGCCTTGAGGCCGGCGCGAACATCGGCACGGCCATCGAGGACATGACCCGCCGCCTGGGCCTGCCGACCCGCCTGCGTGACATCGGTGTCGATGAGAGCCTGTTTGCCGGCATCGTCGAAGGCGCGCTGCACGATCACAGCCACAAGACCAACCCCCGCGAAGCCTCGTCCGCGGACTACCTGTCGATGCTTGAACAGTCGTTGTAAACAGCCGCTATCCAACAACAATAAATCAGGAGGCAGCCGCGGCGTCGAACGTGATTCGACGCCAGCGGAACAATCATGAAGCCCACCGTCCTTATCGAACGGCAAGAATCCATTGCCATCGTCACCCTCAGTCACCCAGGGAAAATGAACGCCCTGACCCTGTCCATGTGGCAGGACCTGAGGGATGTCATGACTGAACTGTCCGCCGACGCCAGCGTGCGCTGCGTGGTGTTGCGCGGTGCCGGCGAACAAGCCTTTGCCGCCGGCGCCGATGTCAGTGAGTTCCCGAGCGTGCGCGCCAACCAGGCGCAAGCCCGCGTGTATGCCGAGGTCACGTCAGCCGCCATGCGAGCGGTGGTGGAATGCCCGCACCCGGTCATCGCCATGATCCACGGCGTGTGCGTCGGCGGTGGCCTGGAAATCGCCGCACTGTGCGACTTGCGCATCTGCGGCACCTCCAGCCGCTTCGGTGCGCCGGTCGGCAAACTCGGTCTGGTCATGTCCTATGACGAAATGGTCGGTCTGGTGGCATTGGCCGGACGCTCGACGACCCTGGAGATTCTCCTCGAAGGTCGCATCCTCGACGCCCAGGACGCCTACGTGAAAAACCTCGTGACCCGCGTCGTAGCCGATGCCGACGTCGAATCGGAAACCCTCGCCACCGCCCAGCGCATCGTCAACGGCGCGCCCCTCGTCGCCCGCTGGCATCGCCAGGCTGCCCTTCAACTGGAAGCCGGCGTTGCGCCCACCGCCCGGCAGATCGACGCCAGTTATTCCTGCTACGACACCGAAGATTTTCAGATCGGCCTGAACGCTTTCATCGCGAAAGCCAAACCACAATTCAAGGGGAAATAACATGGGACCGCTGACAGGAATGCGCGTGGTAGAACTGGCTCACATCATGTCCGGCCCGGTGTGCGGAATGATGTTGGCTGACATGGGCGCCGACGTGGTGAAGGTCGAGAAAGTCCCGGACGGTGATGATTCGCGCCGCTTCTCGCCGATCATGGCCAGCGGCGAATCCGCCTCGTTCATGGTGGTCAACCGCAACAAGCGCGGCATCGGCCTGAACCTGAAAACCGAGGGCGGGCGCGACGTGTTGCGCCGCCTGTTGATGGACGCCGACGTGGTCACGGAAAACTACCGTGCCGGCACCATGGAAAAATTTGGCCTGGGTTATGACACCCTGAAAACCCTTAACCCAGGGCTGATTTACTGCGCGATCTCCGGTTACGGGCGCAGCGGGCCGTTCGGCGAGAAAGGCGGCTTCGACCTGATTGCCCAAGGCATGAGCGGCATGATGAGCATGACCGGTGAAGCCGGACGTGAGCCGGTCAAGGCCGGCTCGCCCGTGGCAGATATCAACTCCGGCATCCTCGCCGCCCTTGGTATCTGCGCCGCGTACGCCGCCAAGCAGAAAACCGGCCTGGGGCAGATGGTCGACACGTCGTTGTTCGAAGCCGGCCTGCAACAGATGTACTGGCCTGCGGCGGCGTACTTCGCCGATGGCACCATCCTGCCGAAAATGGGTTCGGCCAACTCCACCAGCGCACCGTATCAGGTGTTCCGCACGGCGGACGGCTGGATCAACATCGGCGCCGCCAACCAGGCCAACTACGAGCGACTGGTCGAGGCCCTGGCTCTGCCGCAACTGAAAGCCGATCCACGTTTCGCCAGCAACGCGCTGCGCATGGAGCATCGCCTGGCCTTGGTGGACATCCTCAACGAAGTGCTGGTCGCGCGCACCACCGATGAGTGGATGGTGTTGTTCGACGGTCTCGGCCTGCCTGCCGGACCGGTCCTCGACATCGCTGCGGCGCTGGCCCACCCACAAACCAAAGCCCGAGGCATGGTGGTTGAAACCGAACACCCGACCGAAGGCCGGGTGCGCGGCATGGGCCTGCCGATTCATTTTTCCGACATGGACAACGCGGCGCCGCCGACCAGCCGACACGCCCCGCTGCTCGGCGAACACACCCGCGAAGTGCTGAAAGAAAGCGGCTACGCGGAGGATGAAATCGACGAACTGATTCGAACCCAGGCCGTGGTGGCACTGGCGTAACGCAAAACCCCTGTGGGAGTGAGCCTGCTCGCGATGAGGTCGTGTCAGGCGACATAAGTATCGACTGATACGCCGCCATCGCGAGCAGGCTCACTCCCACAAAGAGCAGCGTTCACTTAACTGATTCGCTGTTTTTTAGAACAACTACAAAAACAATAAGGTGAACATCATGAGCCGTATCTTGACCGAGGCCGTCAGCCGCCGATCATTCCTGGTATCTGCCGGCGTCACCGTCGGCGGTGCATTTGCCGCTAACCTGCTGCCTTCCAGTGTCTTCGCCGCCACCAAACCGATCGTGTTGCGCTACACCAGCAGCCTGCCCGACACCCATCCGTTGAACAAACAGATGAAGGCCGCTTCGGAAGCGATCAAGGCCGAAACCAACGGTGCCGTGGACCTGCAGGTGTACGCCAACGGCGCCATGGGCGGCGACACTGACATGCTGTCCCAGGTGCGCGCCGGGGCGATCGATTTCATTCCATTGCCAGGCGCGATTCTCTCCACGCTGGTGCCGGCCATGTCGATCGAAAGCATGCCGTTCGCGTTCAAGGACTACGAGAGTGTCTGGGCCGCACTGGACGGCAAGCTGGGCGAGCACGTGCGCGCCAAGACCGAGAAGGTCGGCCTGATCCCGATGGAGAAAGTCTGGAACAACGGCTTCCGCCAGATCACCAGCTCGACGCGCCCGATCTACACACCGCAAGACCTCGCCGGGTTCAAACTGCGCGTGCTGGTCAGCCCGCTATGGACCTCCATGTTCAGCGCCCTGGGCGCCTCCCCGACCGGTATCAGCATCAACGAAACCTACTCGGCGCTGCAGACCAAAGTCGTCGACGGCCAGGAAAACCCGCTGGTGGTGGTCGAGTCCGCGCGCTTCTATGAAGTGCAGAAGTACTGCTCGATGACCGACCACATCTGGGGCGGTTTCTGGATCGTCGCTTCGGGCAAGACCTTCCCGAAACTGCCCGCCGATATTCAGGAAATCGTCTCCCGGCAGATCAATGCCGCCGCGCTGGTCCAGCGTCAGCAAGTGATCGATCTCAACGCCAGCCTGGAGCCGTCCCTGACCGCCCACGGCATCACGTTCAACAAAGTCGACCGTGCATTGTTCAGGACTGATCTGCAGTCCAAAGGCTTCTACACCCAATGGAAAGACAAGTACGGCCCGGAAGCCTGGAGCTTGCTCGAACAGTACGCGGGTCAACTGTCCTAAGCCGGAGACAAGGTCATGAAAAACGAACTACCAATGACGGATGTTTCTCCCGCTGAACGACTCAGCCCGCACCACACCACCTTTCGTCTTGGCCGCGCACTCGACACTGGCCTGCGCTGGCTGACCGAGGGCAGCGCAGCGTTGCTGGTGATCATTGAAGTCACGCTGCTGTTCTGCAATGTGTTCTCCCGTTACGTGCTCAACCAGCCCATTGTCTGGGGTGACGAACTGGCCTCGCTGCTGTTTCTGTGGCTGGCGATGCTCGGTTCGGTGGTGGCAATGCGTCGGGGCGAGCACATGCGGCTCACCTCGTTCATCGGGCGCTTGCCTGCGGAGAAACGTGCCTTTATCGACACCTTGGGCGCGGTGATCGTCATCACCTTCATTGCGCTGCTGTTCACACCGGCCTGGGAGTATGTCAGCGACGAGTGGATCATCACCACCGCCGCCCTGGAAATCCCCAACGCCTTTCGCGTGTCCGCCATCGCGGTCGGCCTGAGCCTGATGCTGATGACCTGTGTCGCGCGGCTGTTGACCAGCGCGCGGCTGATCGACTTCTCCGTATCCGTGGCGATGCTCGCTTCCCTGGCCGGGTTGCTGTGGGCGGCTGAAGGCACGTTGCTGCTGATGGGCAACTGGAACCTGGTGCTGTTTTTCATGATCGGCGTGATGGCGATGATCGTCATCGGCGTGCCGATCATGGTGGCGTTCGGCCTGGCCACCGTGGCGTATCTGTCGACCATGACCAGCACGCCGCTGACGCTGGTAGTCGGTCGCATGGACGAAGGCATGGCGAGCCTGATTCTGCTGGCCATCCCGTTGTTTGTGTTCCTGGGTGCACTGATCGAAGCCATGGGCATGGCGCGTGCGATGATCCGTTTCCTCTGCTCGTTGATCGGCCATGTGCGGGGCGGCCTGTCGTATGTGCTGATCGGCGCGATCTACCTGATCTCCGGGATTTCGGGTTCCAAGGCTGCCGACATGGCCGCCATCGCGCCGGCGCTGTTTCCGGAAATGAAGAAACGCGGTGAGGATGAAAACGAACTGGTGGCGATGCTCAATGCTTCCGGTGCGATGTCGGAAACCATTCCACCGAGCCTGGTGCTGATCACCATCGGCTCGGTGACCGGCGTGTCGATTTCCGCGCTGTTCACCGGCGGTTTCATGCCAGCCGTCGTCGGCGCGATTGCCATGGCCGCCGTGATCTGGTGGAAGAACCGCAAAGGCGAGGCCTCCACCGGCAAACGCGCCACCGGCAAGGAAATCGTCCACTCGCTGTGGGTCGCGATACCGGCACTGGCCCTGCCCTTCGTGATCCGCACCGCGGTGGTTGAAGGGGTCGCCACCGCCACCGAAGTTGCCGCCATCGGCGTGGCTTACACCTTCATCGTCGGTTTGCTGTGCTACCGCTGCTTTGACTGGCGACGCCTGTACCCGATTCTGGTCAGCACCGCGTCGTTGTCCGGCGCGATCCTGATCATCATCGGCAGCGCCACCGCCATGGCCTGGGCGCTGACCCAGTCGGGCTTCTCGCACCAGTTGGCGCAGGTGATGTCGACCGTGCCGGGCGGTGCGATGGGCTTCCTGATCATCTCTGCGGTGGCGTTCATCCTCCTCGGCAGTTTTCTGGAAGGCATCCCGGCCATCGTGCTGTTCGGGCCACTGCTGTTTCCGATTGCCAAAGCCATGGGCATCAACGACGTGCACTACGCCATGGTTGCGATTTTCGCCATGGGCCTGGGCCTGTTCGCACCGCCCTTTGGTGTCGGTTTCTACGCCGCATGCGCCATCGCCAAGGTTGATCCGAGTGGCGCCATGCGCCGGGTCTGGCCGTACCTCGGCGCGCTCGTGGTGGCGCTGGGCGTGTTGATCGCCGTGCCTTGGATCTCTATCGGTTTCCTGCCGACCAAATGATCACCCTTTGACATCCCGCCGATGGTCGCAGCCCCGACTGTCGGCACTCAACCTCGAGGTTGCTTATGAATTTCTCTACGCTTCAAGCAGGTACTGCCACCGAGCGCCGACTGATCGTCGACCGCGAACGCACCATCTCGTTTCTCGGCGAGGACTTGTGCATCTACGCCACGCCCCGACTGGTGGACGACATCGAACAGACCTGCCTCGATTACCTGCTCGGCTTCGTCGGTGAAGGCGAGAACACCGTCGGCGCGGCGGTCGATATTCGCCATGTCGGCGCCACGCTGCTGGGCATGTCGGTGAGCATCGTTGCCACGGTCACCCGCATCGAGGGGCGCAGCGTCACCTTCAATATCGAGGTGCGCGATGACGTCGAACTGGTCGCCACGGCGGCGCATACCCGGGTGCTGGTGAACGTCGCCAAACTGCGCAGCCGCGTCCAGGCCAAGGCCGAAGCGGCCGCCGCCGGAGAAGTCGAAGACGGCGTGCTCAGCCCCTCCCAATTCGCGTCGCGCTGAGTCAAGGGACGACGTCATGATCACTCTCCATGAACGCAACGGCTTACCGAACCTCGCCGCCGAGGATGCGCTACCGATTGTCGACGCTCACCATCATTTGTGGGACCTCGGCAACGGACGTTATCCGTGGCTGCAGGACGAGTATCACGAGGCGTTTTTTCTTGGTGACTATCACAGCCTGTGCCGTGATTTCCTGCCGGAACAGTTCCTCGCCCTGACCGAAAAACAACGGTTGGTCGGCACGGTGCACGTCGAGGCCGAACGTGCCCGCGATGAGCAGGTCGCCGAGACCCGCTGGCTGGAACAGGTGAATGAACGCTACGGCTTCCCGAACGCCATTGTCGCCCACGCCTGGTTCGATCGCGAAGACAGCGCCGAGATTCTCGCCGCCCAGGCTGCCCGGCCGCTGGTGCGGGGCATCCGCTCGAAACCGGTGACCTCGGCGTCACCGGATGTCTCGATTGCCGGGGCCAGCGGGACCATGCAGGACCCGAAATGGCTGGAAGGGTTTTCGCGGCTGGCTCATCACGGGCTCTCCTGGGATCTGCGGGTACCACCTTGGCACTTGGCCGAGGCCGCTGAAGTGGCGGCGATGTTTCCGCAGATCCGGATCGCCCTGAACCACACCGGTTTCGCCTGGGATCGCAGCCCGGAAGGCATGGCGCGCTGGCGCAAAGGCCTGGAAGCGCTGGCCTTGCAGTCCAACGTACACATCAAGCTCTCGGAATTCGGCCTGAAAGATTCGCCGTGGAACTACGACGACAACCGCGTGGTGGTGTTGACCGCACTGGACATCTTCGGCCCCGAGCGCTGCATGTTCGCCAGCAATTTCCCGGTCGCCGGATTGCGGGCGTCCTACGACACGATTGCCGATGGCATGGCCACGATGCTCGCGCCCATGGGCCGCGCGGTGCAGGAAGCGGTGTTCGCCGGCAATGCCCGACGTTTTTATCGACTGGAGGAACAGCATGCATAACGTATCGGCCATCGACTGGCGCGCGCGTTTTCTCGCCAGTGGCGAGGACGCCGACCTGCCCATCATCGATGCTCACCAACACTATTTCGACATCGAAGCGCATTACTACCCGTGGCTGAACGATCGCCCGTTGCGGCCCTTTCGTTATGGCGATTACTCGTCGATCTGTCGCAACTTTCTGCCCGAGGACTATCGCGCTCTCACGGGCAACCATCGCATCGTGCAGACGGTAGTGATCGAGGGCGAATGGGACCCTGCAACGCCGGCCGATGAGGTGGATTTTGTCGCGTCGCTGGCGAACACCGAGCCGACGCTGGGCGCCATGGTCGGTCAGGCTTGGCTGGATCGTGAAGAGGCCCCGCAGCTGTTGCGTCAGTACGGCGCGCACCCGTTGGTTCGTGGTGTGCGGCACAAACCGACGGTGACCCGCCGCGAAGCGTGGCGTGACGATTTTGCCGCGCCAGGCTCGATGCGTGATTCCCGTTGGCGCGCGGGTTACGCGCAACTGGCTGAAAACGGACTGCACTTCGAGTTGCAGGCGCCGTGGTGGCATCTGCCTGAAGCTGCCGAACTGGCCAGGGATTTTCCTGACGTGACCATCGTGGTCAATCACACCGCGCTGCCGTCCGATCGTTCCGACGAAGGCCTGGCGGGTTGGCGCAAGAACCTGGCCCTGTTGGCCCGCGAGCCGAACGTTGCCTTGAAGATTTCCGGCATTTGCATCCCCGGCGAGGCATGGCCCGTCGAGTCGAACCGCGTGGTGGTGAACGATGCGATCTCGATCGTCGATGTCAGCCGCTGTGCGTTTGCCACCAATTACCCGGTCGATGGCGTGGTGAATGGCATGAGCGAATTTCTCGACGGTTTCAAAACCATCGTCCGGGACCGCTCCCGGGCTGATCGGCTGGCCCTGTTTCATGATAACGCCCGGCGTATTTACCGGCTGACTTGACCCTCATTTGAACAGCTCATCAGGAGTTCCCATGTTTGAAGTTTCAGGCCACAACTACATCGCTGGCACTCGCTCGGCAAACGGTTCGAGCACGCTGCAAAGCCACGACGCCAGCACTGGCGAAGCACTGCCCTACCGCTTTCATCAGGCGACCGCCGATGAAGTGAATGCAGCGGCAGAAGCGGCAGCTACTGCTTTCCCAACGTTCCGCAACCTGTCGGCCGCGCGCCGCGCCCAATTTCTCGATGCCATCGCCACGGAACTCGATGCGCTGGATGAATCGTTCATCGCCCTGGTGTGCCGGGAAACCGCCCTGCCCGCCGGGCGCATTCAAGGTGAACGAGCGCGCACCAGCGGCCAGATGCGCCTGTTTGCCACGACGCTGCGACGCGGCGATTTCCATGGCGCGCGCATAGACCGTGCGCTGCCGGATCGCCAACCGCTGCCCCGCCCCGACCTGCGTCAATACCGAACCGGATTGGGCCCGGTCGCCGTGTTCGGCGCCAGCAACTTCCCCCTGGCCTTCTCTACCGCTGGCGGCGATACCGCAGCGGCACTCGCGGCCGGTTGCCCGGTGGTGTTCAAGGCCCACAGCGGGCACATGGCGACCGCCGATTACGTCGCCGATGCGATCACTTGCGCGGCGAAAAAAACCGGCATGCCTGATGGCGTGTTCAGCCTGCTCTACGGCAGTGTCGGTGAGGCACTGGTCAAACATCCGGCTATTCAGGCGGTAGGTTTCACCGGCTCGTTGCGCGGCGGTCGGGCGTTGTGCGACATGGCGGCGGCGCGGCCGCAACCGATCCCGGTGTTTGCCGAGATGAGCAGCATCAACCCGGTGTTGCTGATGCCCGAAGCCCTGAAGGCACGCGGCGACAAAATCGCCAGCGAACTGGCTGCTTCCGTGGTACTCGGCGCTGGTCAGTTCTGCACCAACCCTGGTCTGGTATTGGGCATTCGTTCGCCGGAGTTCAGCGCATTCCTTGAGCGTTTCGCGGCATTGATGGGTGAGCAACCTTCGCAAACCATGCTCAACGCCGGCGCGCTGAAAAGCTATTGCCATGGCCTGGATAACCTCCGCGCTCACAGCGGCATGACGCATTTGGCCGGCGCCGAGCAACAGGGCAACCAGGCGCGGCCGCAATTGTTCAAGGCTGATGTCAGCCTGTTGATCAGCGGTGATGAGCTTTTGCAGGAAGAAGTGTTCGGCCCTACCACTATCGTGGTGGAAGTTGCTGATCAGGCCGAGTTGCTCCAGGCATTGCACGGTTTGCGTGGTCAGTTGACCGCAACCCTGATCGTAGAAAACTCGGAGCTCGGTACCTTGAACGAGGTGCTGGCGCTGCTGGAACAGAAAGTCGGGCGCGTGCTGTTCAACGGTTACCCCACCGGCGTCGAAGTCAGCGATGCGATGGTTCACGGCGGGCCGTATCCGGCGACATCGGATGCGCGCGGCACGTCGGTCGGGACGTTGGCGATCGATCGTTTTCTGCGGCCGGTGTGTTTCCAGAATTGCCCCGACAGCTTGCTTCCCGAAGCGCTGCAGAACGGCAATCCGCTGGGCATTAACCGATTGGTTGACGGTGTCAGCGGCCGCGATGCGCTGTAATCCACCCAAGTAGCGCTGTCACTAACGCCCACTGCTAACAACCACTCCCGCGCCTGTTGAGAAACAGGCGCCGGACACGCTCGTCTCAAAAAACGCTGCATCCACACAACAACAAAAACAGAGGAAGTCTCATGCAAGTTCGACGTCACCCGACACTGCGTTTATCCAAAATGATGTTGGCGGTCACCGCTGCCGTTCTGCTCAATTCAAGTATTTCCCAACTGGCGGTTGCAGAAACCGCACCGACCGCGACGCCAGCGCCTATGCAATGTGCAACTGAAACGACACCGCGCTACACCAAAACCCCGACCGGTTACCTCATGGTGCTGCGCATGGGCGACAACGCCTTCAAGGAGCTGACCAAACTGGCCATCGCCGAAAAGATCCCGAGCGCCTCCATCAGCGGTATCGGCTTTGGCAACGTGAAGTTCGGTTTCTGGAACAAGGATAAAAAGGACTTCGACGCCAAGACCTTGAACAGCGTCGAAATGGCGAGCATCACCGGCTCCGTGGCGTGGAAGAACGACCAGCCTTCGATCCATATGCACGGCGTCGCCGGTGACGCCACGTTCCAGGCCTATGGCGGCCACATTCTCGATTTTGAAGTCACCACCGGTTCAATGGAAATCACTGTCATCGTCCATCAGCGTCGCCTGGAACGCGGCATCGATCCGTGCATCGGGGCCAATGTCTTGGGAATTTAACCCAAGTCCCACTCACCCAAGAGCATCGCTCCCGCAGGCATCGAACGTTGCCAAGTTCCGCGCTGGCGGGAGCCACCCATACACAGCATTCGCGGACCAGTCCGCTCCCACCTTCAAATTACAAAAATAAAGGGGCGATACACATGAGCGGTAAGAAGACGGCGGTAACTTTTGCACTGGGTGCCCTTGCACTCAGCACCCAGGCGCAGGCGGACTTTCTGAGTGACAGCAAAGCCACGTTGGGGATGAGGAATTTCTACTTCAATAATGACAACCGCGACGGCACCGCCACGCCTTCGAAAACCGAAGAGTGGGCGCAGGGTTTCATGCTGGACTTCAAGTCCGGCTACACCGACGGCACGGTGGGTTTTGGCGTCGACGCACTGGGTTTGATGGGGATTACCCTCGACAGCGGCAAGGGACGGCACGTCGGCAGCAGCATGATTCCGTCGGACAGCGATAACAGCGCTGTTGACGAATGGAGCCGGCTGGGGTTGACCGGCAAGGTCAAAGTTTCGAAGACCGAACTTCGATTGGGCACGCTGATGCCGAAGCTGCCGATCCTGGTGTCCAACGACGGGCGCCTGCTGCCACAAACCTTCGAAGGCGGGCAAATCACCTCGGGCGAATTCAAGGACCTGACCCTCACAGGCGGGCGCATTGAACATGCGACAGGCCGGGGTTCAAGCGATCAGACCGGACTGGCGGCCACGGGCGGCACCCGAGAAAGCAATGAATTCGACTTCGCCGGCGCCGACTGGAAGGTCACCAAAGACCTGACCGCCCAGTATTACTTCGCCAACCTCGACAACTACTACACCCAGCAGTTTTTCGGCCTGATCCACACCCTGGCTATCTCGGACAATCAGTCCCTGAAAACCGACCTGCGTTACTTCAACACAGACTCGTCCGGTGAAAACAGCTCAGGTACCACAGGCTACAGAATCAGTGGCTTCACCAAGAACGGTGATGGCGAAATCGACAACCGCACCTGGAGTGCCGCGCTGGTTTACACCGTGGGCGCCCATGCCCTCACGGCGGGTTACCAAAGCGTTTCGAGCGGCAGTAACTTCACTCAACTGAGCCAGGGCAACCTGCCAGACAAAGGTGCTGGCGGCGCCAGCCTTTACCTGTACACCGACCGCCTGATTCAAACCTTCACCCGCGCGGGCGAACGCACGTCTTTCGGTCAGTATGCTTACGACTTTGCGGGCTTGGGTGTGCCTGGGTTGAAGGCGTCGGTCATTTACCTCAGCGGCGACAACATCAAGACCACGACCGGCGACACGCAAAAGGAATGGGAACGGGATATCGCCCTGGATTACACGATTCAATCCGGCGCGCTGAAAGGGGTCGGGTTTGGCTGGCGAAATGGCAAGTCCAACAGTGAAGCGAGCCGCGATCAGGACCAGAATCGCTTGATCGTCAGCTACAGCATTCCGCTGCTCTAACACCGCGACACCCAGACATTGCGCGCACTTCGAGGACGCCGGCCTGGCCTCTTACCTCAGCGCTGACCTTGCGTCAGCGCTTTGTTTTTGCGGGCCGAATGTCATCACTGCACGCGATTGCGCCCATTGCGCTTGGCCCGGTAGAGCGCATCGTCGGCACGGGTCACGAGCGTTTCCAGGGTATCGCCGGTTTTGGACAGCGCCACACCAAAGGACGCCGTGATGGTGTCGAGCACCGTGTCGGTGACGCGGGCCTTGATCCGCAATGACTGAATTTTCAGGCGCAGCTGTTCAGCAAATGCGCGCGCACTGTCGAGAGCGGTGCAGCCTTGCAGGATCACGCAGAACTCTTCGCCGCCATACCGCGCCGCCACGGCTTCGGCCGGCAGCGCGTTGCGCAGCACCTGGCCGACATGTTCGAGTACCCGGTCACCCAACGGATGACCGTACTGGTCATTGAATTGCTTGAAGTGGTCGATATCCAGCATGACCAACGCGACTGTCTCGGGCGCCTTGCGCATGGCCTTTTCCAGCACGCGGTTGAAGGCATTTCGGTTCAACACCTGGGTCAGGCCATCCAGCGTGGCAGCCCGGCTGGTACTTTCGAGCTTGTCACGCAGGGCCTTGATCTCGTTTTGCGCGGCGCGCAGCTGGAAGAGAAACAGCGCTTGCTGGTCCTGCATCAACTGAGTGCTTTGTTGCAGCTCGTTGAGGATGTTCGGCAGGTTTGTGTCCAGCGGTGCCTCAAGCATTTCCAGGCAATGGCCCAAACTGTCCTGATAATCGCGACTGCCGCTGACGCTGCGCGAGACGTCCCGCTCCATGCCGTCGACCAGATTGATCGCTTGCTGCTGCCCGGCCCGGGCATCTTCCAGTTCGTCACGAATGATGTAATCGCGGAACAGCTTCGACGCGGACTCAGGCGGGAAACTGTCGAAGTCCTTCACCACACGATCCAGGTGGCGATTAAGTTCGGGCTCGACACCTTTGCTGTAGGTATACCAGAGGGCGTAGTGCACCGGATTCGGCGGAATGTTGTGACGCACCATCAGCGGCACCGCCTGCTTGAGCAACGCAGCCGCTTCGCGGGAATCCTCGGGATATAACGCTAGAGCATTTGTTCGTGTCTCTGATGGGTTCATGCCGTCACTGTTGTTTATTAAAGGAAAACGGAAAGTAGCCGGAGCATAACCGCACGCAGGGCAAACAGCCATGTCCTCGCGAACTGCGTGCGGGAAAAAAACAGGGGGACATTCGAAATAAACTGAACTGGCATTGAGCCACTAGTGTCGTAGCGGCATACCAGGAGAATCGGATGACCCGCCCTCGGCATTTTCAAATCACCTATTGCTTCAACAAGCAGCGGCACATTTTTGTCCAGCCAGACTCGCACATGACCGATGAAGACGCCTGGTACTACGCGTGCCTGTATGCGGGCGTGGATCTTTTGTATGGGGAAATCCACTCTGAACATCACGACGCGCAGCTGCGCGAACACGCCGAAAAGTCCGGTTTGACGCAGGTCAGATGGGAAGAACTGCCATAACGCCGACCTTGTAGCCGCTGGCTTCGCCAACGGCTACAAGGAGCGGGCTTGCCCGCGATGAGGCCCGCTCAAACAATCGAGGTCTTACTGCCCCACCGCTACGCGGGTAGCCGCCTGCGAAGGCGTCACGATGCTGTTCAAATCAATATACTTCCACTCAGGCTTGGCCCCCAGCCGTGCATTAAACCGGTAGTTAAAGGTGAAATCGTCGGCCGTCGGCACACTCAACGGCTTGCCGTACACCGCCTCGACCCCCGCCAGGTCATACCCCATCAACTGCAGCAACGTCGGGAAGATGTTGTAGTGGCTGGAGCGATCCTTGTTCCCCGCCAGTTGCGCCTGCCAGTCAACGATCTTCAAACCGCTGCCCTGGATCACCACCAATGGCACCAACCCTTCCTCCTCCACCGGATCACCGCCACAGTGCGTGTTCAAGCCCGGATTGCCCCGCTCATGCAGGTCCTGGCCATGGTCCGAGGTGTAGATCAGCAAGGCGTTGTTCAAGTTCGCCTGAGCAAACACCCGTGAGAAGAACTCCCCGACATTCCACAACAGCGTGTTCTTGTAGGCGTTGCGGTACAGCACCCAATCATCCGGCTGGCCATTGAAGCCATCACGCTGGCCGGTGTCCGCTACCTCGACAAACTGCCCGCGCGGCAAGGTCGGACGGTAGGCCATGAACGCATCCGGGTATTTGTCGTGTACCGGAAAATGCGCGCCGACCTTGTTGATCACCACCAACGCTGGCTGGTCATCGTTGAGCAGTTCGATCAGCTTTGCCGCCGCCGCCATGTCGCGATCACGCACGCTGGTCTGGTCGAATTGCACAAATTCGTCGATGTCTTTTTTCTCGGCGTCGTTCATCAGGTTCTGCAAATTGCCGGCGGTGCGCTGTGCGTCGATGTAAACGGTACGCAGGCCGGCTTTTTTCGCGTATTGCCAGATCGACGGCAGCGTGCTGTTGATGCGCATGTAATCGGCGCGGGTGCCGCCGTAACGCAAGGTGACGTTGGTGTCGGCGCTGCAATTGGCAATGGAGGCGGCGTAGCCGTAGTTGAAGATCTCGACCCCGGCACGTGGCTCCTTGAGATTGCTGTGCACGCCGAACGGCGCGTTGATGTCCAGGTAATTGCCGGAAATGCTCTCGTCGATGATCAGCACGATGTCGTGGCCCACCGGTTGATCGGCGCGTGCCAGTTTCACCGGTTCACGGGGACCGACGGTGTTGTGCAGGGCTTCATAGGTAAACAGATTCAGATACGCCAACGGCGTGTACATGATCGGCAGCCCCCGGGCGCCCTCACCCGCCCGCATAAACAGCACGGCACTGAGCAGCAGCACTCCGAGCACCGGGGCTGCCACCAGCAATGCACTCGGCAACGGCAGGCGTCGACGCGGCTTCAGCCCGATGCCGAACAGCAGCAGCAAACCACCGAGCACCCCACTGGTGATCGCATCGCGGTACTGGTAGGCCGCTTCCTGAATGAATCCGCCGGAATACACCAGCGACACAAAACTGCTGTACGTCAGGTAATCAGCCGTGACGCGGGTATAGACGTCGAAAAACACCGCCGAGGCAAACATCGTCACTGCAAACAGGTGACGAACCAGGGTTTGGCGGATGTACGCGGTCATAAACAGCGCCACCGTCAGTGCAATAAACATCCCGGCAAACAGCACTACCGGAAAGCCGATACCCATGGCACTCAGACGTTCGACGTAATAGTCGTAGTTCTTCAGTAGATAGATAACTAACAGCAATTCTTTGAGGTATCGAATCATAGTATTTGCACTACTCGCTGAAGTCTTTTGGCCAATAGATTGTCGGCCATTTCTTGACACTAGCACCGAGCCATCAGAGCGCAAGAAATGTCGGACTTTCCCTAAAAGCGTCAAAAAAACGTTGACTCAAAAATGACACACTCAAGTGGCTGAAGGCCTTGTAATTCAGGGCCTACGACCGTTTATCGCTTTCTTTTAAATGTGAAAAACCCGTCAAAACCGCGGCAAAGCCATCTACGACAAGCACTTGATGGCCATTCGCCCCCAAAAATGGGGCTGTCAAACCAAAGCAACATGTCATTTTGCTGACACGGTTTCCCACGGCTGGGCTATACCCCTTTTGACAGTCTTATTTCACATCTTTCCACCGTCTTACGAGGCACGCCAATATGGACGTGAGCGTATTTGGTACGGGCTACGTTGGCCTGATACAAGCAGCGGCACTGGCCGATGTTGGACATCGCGTCCTGTGTGTCGACATCGACCCCAACAAGATAAAACAACTGCAACAAGCCGTGCCACCGATCAGCGAACCAGGACTTTCCGGAACGCTTGAAGAAAACATCAAGGCCGGCCGACTGCTGTTCACCACACAGGCCAGCGATGCGGTCGAACACGCCGGGCTGATTTTCATCGCGGTCGGTACGCCCGCCGATGAAGACGGTTCCGCCGACCTCAGCCACGTACTCAATGTCGCCCGACAGATCGCCAGTCTCATGGAGGCCGATCGCACACTCATCATCAAGTCCACCGTGCCGGTCGGCACGGCGGACCAAGTGGCTGCCACCGCCAACGAAGAATTGCAGCGTCGGGGCAAAAGCGCACTGACGGTGCGGGTGGTGTCCAACCCGGAGTTTCTCAAGGAAGGCAGCGCCCTGGCCGATTGCATGCGCCCGGACCGGATCATCGTCGGCACCAACGACGAAGAAGCTCGCAGCCAGCTGAGCGAACTCTACGCACCGTTCTGCCGCAACCATGAAAAACTGATGTTCATGGACAACCGCAGTGCCGAGCTGACCAAGTACGCGGCCAACGCAATGCTCGCCACCCGCATCAGTTTCATGAACGAGCTGGCCAACCTCACCGAACTGCTGGGCGCCGACATCGAAGCGGTGCGCAAAGGCATCGGCTCGGACCCGCGCATCGGTTACCACTTCATCTACCCCGGTTGCGGCTTCGGCGGCTCATGCTTCCCCAAGGACCTGCGCGCCCTGCTGCATACCGCCGAACACAACGGCATGCCATTGCGCCTGCTGCGCAGCGTCACCGACGTCAACGACAGCCAGCGCCACATCCTGTTCAGCAAACTGAAAGCGCAATTCCCTGGCGGGCTGGCGGGCAAATCCATCGCGATCTGGGGCCTGGCGTTCAAGCCCAACACCGATGACATGCGCGAAGCGCCAAGCCGCTACCTGATGGAAGCGCTGTGGGCCGAAGGCGCGAGCGTGCAGGCTTACGACCCGGAAGCCATGTCCGAATGCCGGCGCATCTACGGCTACCGCAAGGACCTGCACCTGTGCGCCACCCGCGACGACACCCTGGAAGATGCGGATGCGCTGGTGATTTGCACCGAGTGGAAAAACTTCCGCGTGGTCGACTTCGACCTGTTGGCCAGCAAACTGCGCGCACGGGTGATTGTCGACGGACGCAACCTCTACAGCCCGGAACAGGTGGCATCCGCGGGCTTGCATTACAGCGGCATCGGCCTGCGGCACATCGCTCCCGAGGCGCCGCGCCCATGAAAATCCTCGTGACCGGAGCGGCCGGCTTCATTGGTGCCCACTGTGTGTTGCGGCTGTTGCGCGACGGGCATCAGGTGTGCGGGCTGGACAACTTCAACGACTACTACGACCCGCAACTCAAACACGATCGCGTGAATTGGGTGCAGGAGCAGGTCGGCCCTTTCCAGCTCGACAGGGTTGACCTGGCCGATGCCGCGGCCATCGAAGCCCTGTTTGCCCGCGAAACACCTGAGGTGGTGATTCACCTCGCGGCCCAGGCCGGCGTGCGTTACTCACTGGAAAACCCCCGGGCCTACCTCGACAGCAATCTGAGCGGATTTCTCAACATCCTCGAAAGCTGCCGCCATCACCCGGTCAAGCATTTGATCTACGCCTCGTCCAGTTCGGTGTACGGCGCCAACCAGCACACGCCGTACTCGGTCAAGGACGGCGTCAATCACCCGCTGTCGCTGTACGCCGCGACCAAGAAAGCCAATGAGTTGATGGCCCACAGTTACAGCCACCTGTTCGGCATTCCTTGCACCGGCCTGCGTTTCTTCACGGTGTACGGCCCCTGGGGCCGGCCGGACATGTCGCCGATCCAGTTCGCCCGGGCGATTGCCGAAGGCACGCCGTTGAAGTTGTTCAACTACGGCGAGCACCAGCGCGATTTCACCTACATCGACGACATCATCGAGAGCATTGCCCGACTGATCGAACGCGCACCACAGGCCAACGCAGAGTGGGATCGCGAGCAACCGGACCCGGCCAGCAGCATGGCGCCATGGCGGATCTACAACATCGGCGGCCAGCACCCGGTGGAGCTCAAGGATTACCTGGCACTGCTGGAAAAACACCTCGGACAAAAAGCCCTCGTCGAGTTGCTGCCCCTGCAACCCGGCGACGTACTCAACACCTGCGCCGATGCCAGCGACCTGGCTCGGGCAACCGGATTTCAGCCTTGTATCGAGCTGGATGAGGGACTCGGGCGCTTCATTGCCTGGTTCCGTGCGTACTACCCACTGCCTATCGCCCACGCGCCGCTCGCGGCTGAATTTCAGCGGAGGATGCTATGACTGGACATGAAAAAGGTGTGCCCCTGCAACAGATGCGCCGAGACAAGCGCCTGGACCCTGAACACCGAATGCGCCTCGACGCGGCGATCCACATGCAGGGTCGCGGCTGGGTGACCGGCCGTGACGGCGGTCGGCCGTGGACGCTGTCGCGCACCAACCGGGTCGTCGCCTGCCTCGGGGCGCTGGTGATCCTGGTGCTGATCTCGCCGGTGCTGCTGGGTCTGGCGCTGGCCATCAAACTCAGCAGCCCGGGGCCGGTGATGTTCGTGCAGAAACGCACCGGCTACCGCGGCCGCAAGTTCGGCATGTACAAGTTTCGCACCATGGTGGCCAACGCCGAGGAGCTCAAGGAGTCCCTGCGCCACCTGAACAAACACGGTGCCGACGCCATCGATTTCAAGATCGACAAGGATCCGCGAATTACCGGCATCGGCGGCTTCCTGCGGCGCAGCAGCCTCGACGAGCTGCCGAACCTGATCAATGTAGTGGCCGGCGATATGCGTCTGGTGGGCCCTCGGCCGACCTCCTTCAACGCCTATCGCTACAAGGACAGCCACCTTGCACGCCTGAGCATCTACCCCGGCATGACCGGCCTTTGGCAGATCTCCGGGCGCAGCAATATCGACTTCGACCAGCGCGTTGAGTTGGACCTCAACTATATCGCCGAGCAGAGCCTTTTGCTTGATCTGAAGATCTTGTTGAAAACCCCCTTCAAAGTATTCAGCGGCCACGGAGCGAGTTAAATGGACGGTTCATCAGCCAAAAGCCTAAGCATTGCCAACCCGAGCGAGTCCAACCTGACGTCGACCGTGCTCGATCAAGATCTGCGGATCCTATTCCTGACCGCCGCCAACCCCGGCGCAGGCACAACCACCAGCGCGCTGGCGCTGGCCAGCCAACTGGCGCAGATGAGCAGCGGCCAGGTGCTGCTGGTTGACGCCAGCCAATCGGCGACCAACCTCACGCAGCAGCTGGGGCTGACCAAAGAACGCGGTTTCCGCGATCTGCTGTTCAACACTCAGAGCCCGCCGTTGTTGCAGGACTGTGTGGTGGACGTTTCCAGCCTGCCCTTCCACATCCTGCCCAATGGCCGGTATGTGCGGGGCATCGAGCACCTGACGCCCGAGCGCCTGAGCCCGTTGCTCGATCAACTGGGCAGTCAGTACCGCTTTGTGGTGATCGACGGCGACGCGGTGTATTCGGCCGCCGACACGCTGGTCATCAGCACTCAGGTAGACGGCGTGATCATGGTCGTGCGCTCCGAAGACACTCGCTGGGAAGTGGCTCAGGCCGCGGTTCAGCGCCTGACCCAGGCCGGTGCGAAGCTGGTCGGCAGTGTGTTCAACCGACGCAAGTACTACATGCCCAAATGGCTCTACAAAAACCTGTAAGCAACCAGAAAAGGATGACGACATGAACGCCAAGATGCTTGTCCTGCTGTTGCTGCCGCTTGCAGGTTGCTCCAGCACTTCCGAAACCCAGACCATGCCGGTGCAGATCCTCACGGCCTCACCGGCCAACGCCCAGGCCACCGACATGCCCAAGGTCGAACAGACCTTGCGGCCCCAGGATGTGCTGGACGTGATCTTCCACATCAGCACCAGTGGCTCGGACGCCTATCGCATTCAGTCCGGTGACCAGATCGGCCTGAACTTCACCGCCGCGAGCCAGCTCAACGGCAATCAACTGGTGCTGCCGGACGGCACCATCGAACTGCCGGGCGCCAACACCTCGGTGAAAATTGCCGGGCTGACGTCCGAAGACGCACGTCAGGAAATCCAGCGCGCCTATCAGCGCAAACAGCTGTTCCAGCCCAACCGCAACCAGCTGTCGGTGCAGGTCATCAGCCCGCTGAGCAACGAATCGAACCTCAAAAGTGCCCTGAACCACCCCGCTACCGGCATGAGCCGGGAGATCACCGTGGGCACCGACGGTTATGCGAGTTTCCCGGAAATCGGCGCCGTGCCGCTGCAAGGCATGACCGTCAATCAACTGGAAACCTTCCTCAACAAACGCTACGCGCAACTGCCGGGACGGATGACCGTCGACGTACTGCTGAAGTCCACCGCGGGCAACGAAATCTATGTGCTGGGCGAAGTCGGCCAACCGGGTTCCTACCCGATCCGCCGGCCGGTCTCGGTGCTTGAAGCGCTGACCCTCGCCCGAGGCAGCAACGCCAAGGCGCGACTCGATTCGGTGGTGATCATGCGCCGCAACGGCAACCAGGTTCAGGCCGTGCGTTATGACGTCGAAAAAGCCCTGTCCGGCGATGCGTCGCAGATCGCCTACCTGCAACCGGACGACATGCTCTACGTGCCCAAGACCAAACTGGCCAGCGCCGGTGAGCTCGCACGGCAACTGGCGGATGTGGTGTTGTTTCAGGGTGTGGGCTTGAGTTTCGGCTACCGCCTCGACGACAAAGACAGTGACAGCAACTAACTCTCAGGTGACCCATCATGAATCCAAAGGAAAACTACCTGCACGAGTTCTTCAGGATCTTCTTCGCCAACAAACAGATGGTGAAGCGCGTATTCCTGGTCTTTGCAGTGATCGCCCTGGTCTTGCCGCTGATGCTCAAGCAGAGCTTCGATATCACCGCCCAGGTGATCGTGCAGTCCAAAAAACTGTCCCAAGGGGACGCCACCACTTCACTCAACCAGGAAAACGCCTCGTTCATTCCACCGTCCCTGGCGGACATGGAAACCGAGAGCAATATCCTGCGCTCGCCGGCGCTTATCCGGCAGACCATCAGCGAACTGCGGGACAAGGGTGAATACACCCCGCCACCGAGCGTGTTCAAAAAGCTGCTGGGCGAACCGTTCAAACAGTACGTCAGTACGCCGCTGCGCGAGCACGTGATCAACCCGCTGCGCGATGCGCTCGGGCTTGAGACCGACCCGGTGCGCGACACGGCGCTGGATGCGCTGACCCAAGAGGCCATCGATAGCTTGAAGATCGAAACCTTGCCGGGCTCTAACGTGATCTCGATCATCTACAGTTTTGGCGACCCGGCCCAGGGCACCAAGTTTGTCGCATCGCTGCTGCAAAACTACCTGGTCAGCCGTCAGGCCCTGCAATCGATCGACCTGCCACAGAGCTTCTATGAAACCAAGAAGACTCAGTATCAGGTGCGCCTCGATGGCCTGGAAGGCAATCGACTGTCGTTGCTCGAAGCGATCGGCTCGTCGGATCCCAAGGAGGAAATCACTTTCCGCCTCAACGCCATCAACACCGAGGAGCAAGCGCTCAACCTGTATCGCGACCGCCTGCTGCAAAGCCAACGCTGGCTTGAGTACCTGAAAACCAGCCTGGCCGCCGCGAGCAATTCCAAACTCAACGACTACACCTTCCCCTACACCTTCACCACCACCGTGGACAACGTCGCGTTCGAAGATCGCGAGATCAAACAGATGGGTGAGGCACTGACCACCCAGGTCAGCCGCTACATGAACGACCTGGCGATCTTCCAGCCGAGCAGTGAACCGATGCTGCTGACCCGTGAACAAATCGCCCGTACCCGTCAGCAGTTCTTGAAAGTGGTCAGCAACCGGATTCAGGAACGCACCATCGACCTGCAGGTTGTCAGCTCGGTGATCGACCAGAAGACCGCGCGCATTGCCGAGTTCAAGAACCGCATCCACCAGTTGCAGGAAACCCAAAGCAAGCTGCGGCAGATGGATACCGAGATCAATGCGTTGCACGCCGCGTTCGCCACCTACGCTCAACGCTTCGCCGAAAGCAGCACCGCTCGCTCGCTGGACAACGACCTGTCCAACGCACGGGTGCTCAGCCCGCCGTACGAACCGACCGCAGCCGCGTTTCCAAAACCGATGCTGATCATTCCGTTCGGGTTGTTTACCGGTCTGTTGCTGGCGATTGCCCTGGTCTACGTGCGTGAGTTCTTCGATCACCGCTTCAAGCATCCAGCGCAAATCACCCACGAACTGGGCCTGCCGGTGCTGTTGGTGATCAACGATCAAAACGTGTTGCCGAGCAATCCACACAGAAACATGTCCGTACGCGGCATTGCGCATTGGGTGCGTAATTGAACGCGCCGCTCAACCCTACCCTGCCGATCATTCATTTGCTCAGCAGCGGCGGCTTCTACGGGGCTGAGCGGATGTTGCTCGACCACTGCCTGGCGACGCCGGGGCAGCATCAAGTGTTGTTTCTCGATGCGCCCTACGCGTTACTCGCGCGGTTTCGCGAGGCCGGTGTGGACTGTCGCGGCTGCACGGGGTTGGGGGCGTTGCTGGCGCATTTGCGTCAGCGGCGGGCCGAGCGGCCGCTGATCAATACGCATAACTTCAAAGGCCTGTTGTTTGGCTGGGTCGGCGCTACCCTGTTGCGCCTGCCCCTGGTGATTACGCAGCACGGCTTCACACCGCGCAGTCGCAAGCAGAAGTTCTACACCTGGCTCAGCCTGCAACTGTGCCGCACGGCCTCGGTGAATCGCGTGGTCTGCGTCGCCGAAAGCATTGCTGCACTGTGCCGTCAGGCCAGCGTCCGGGCGGAAAAACTGCAAGTGATCCCCAACGGCCTGCCGGCCGCGAACGGTGTGTTGCCGCACCGCGTCGATCGCCAGCGTTGGCTGGCCGGTTACGTCGGGCGGCTGAGCAGTGAAAAGGGCCCGGACCTGTTTCTCGATGCGCTGATTCCGCTCTGCCAGCAACACCCGCAACTGGACGCCGTGATGCTCGGCGACGGCCCGGAACGGGACAGCCTGATGGCGCGAATCAGCGCCGCGGGTTTGCAGGAGCGCATCACGCTGCCGGGTTATCAGACCGACATGAATGTGTGGTGGCGGCAACTCGATGCGCTGGTGATCAGCTCGCGCACCGAAGGCACGCCGATGATTCTGCTCGAAGCGATGCAGGCCGGGGTACCGGTGGTGGCTTTCGGCGTCGGCGGGATTCCCGATGTGCTGCAAAACCGGCACAACGGCCTGCTGGCGACACCCGCCGACAGCGCCGCCCTCGCCCGCCAGATCGGCACCTTGCTGACTGAGCCGGCCCTGGCGTGCGACCTGATCGACAACGCAAGACGTACACAACTGGATCGCTACGACCTCAAGGCCCTGGCCGAACGCTGGTCGCAGCTTTATATCCGTACTGCACGGGAGGCACGCGCGTGATCTTTCCGCTCTCGATCGTCAGTTTGCTCGGCCTGGTCTGCCTCGGTTTGCTGGCCAGCCCTTATCCGTTTCTGGCGCCGGGGGCCGTACTGGGCCTGGTGGGTGTCGCGGTGCTGTATCGCAAACCCACCTGGGGTTTGCTCGGCATCGCTGCGCTGGTGCCGTTTGAAGGTTTCTTCAAGGACAGTGCGGTGTCCGGCCCCAAGTTCATCGGCATATCCCTGGCCGTGATCCTGATGCTGCAACTGGCGATTCACCAGCTGCCCTCCGAACGCCTGCGCAGCAACATCTGGCGCTACCTGGTCTGGTTCATGCTGTTGTACCTGCTGAGCCTGCTCAATACCGATAACATGGGCATGTCGATGGGGCATCTGCGGGAACTGAGCGTCGGCCTGATTCTGTTCGTGATCACGCTGTTGATCGGTCGCGAGTTGAACCTGGACCTGTTCGCCAAACTGGTGACCCTCAGCATCACGGCGACGTGCATATTGGCGATGTTTTCCAGCAAGTATCAGGACCAGGGCCGCGCCACTGGCCTGCTGGAAGACCCGAACGGCTTTGCCATGCTGATCGCCTTTGCCGTGCCCCTGGCCCTTTGGCTGGTGATCCGCAGTCCGAACCTGCTGCACCGGTTGTTCTGGGGCGCGTGCTTCATTTTGCTGCTGGGCGGCATGACCAAGACCGAATCCCGTTCGGGGCTGGTGGTGCTGTTTCTCAGTCTGGCGATTGGCGCCTGGCACTACCGCCTCGAGCTCAAACGCATCCGCCCACGGCACTTGGGGTTTGCCATGCTCGGCATGGCGATCGTGATTCCGCTGGCGATTTACGCGATGCCGCCCGGTTACATCGAGCGCATCCAGTCCTTGAGTATTTTGAAAGCCGGCGCCAAGAGCCAGGACGAATCCCTCGGCCGCCGCGCCTCGTACATCGTGGTCGGCAGCCAGATGATCCGCGAGAACCCGTTGCTGGGCACCGGCCCCGGGACCTTCCCTTTGCACTACGCCAGCACCGGTTACGCCAAGGCGTTTTCGGCCAACCGCAAGGTCGGCGACCTGTACCGCCGCGCCCACAACACGTACCTGGAAGTGTTCAGTGAACTGGGGGTTCCCGCCGGCCTGTTGTTCGTCGGCATGCTCACCCTTGGCTTGTACAACCTGGTGCGTGCGCGCCGCCTCTGGATGCAGCGAAAAAACCGCGAGCAGGCTGATTTGCTGACGCACATGTGCATGAGTTTTCTGTCGCTGACGCTGTTTTTGATGTTCCTCAGCGCACCCAATCAAAAGTACGTGTGGATCATGCTCGCCCTGACCAGTGTGCTGCGCCTGAAAGCTGAAGAAAGCCCACTCACGGAGGCCAAGGCATGAGCCGCATCAGTATCGTCATCCCGATGTACAACGAAGCCCATCACATTGCCCGGACCTTGCTGGCAGCGCAACGCGCCACCTTCGCGGCCGGCCTGGAATGCGAGCTGATCGTGGTCGACAACGGTTCCCAGGATCAGGGCCCGCACATTGCCCGGCAAATGGGCGCGCAGGTGCTGGAGCTACCGGGCTTGTTGATCGGTGCCCTGCGCAATCGCGGCGCCGCCATCGCCACCGGTGAATGGCTGGCCTTCATCGATGCCGATGTCGAGGTGCCGGAGGACTGGCTCACGCTGTTGTTGAAAATAGAGCCTGCGGTTCAGGTCGATGTCCTCGGGCTGGACCTGCACACCCCGGCCGAAGCGCCGTGGTATGCCGATGCCTGGCAACGCCGCACATTGCGCCCGAGTGCTGACACCGTGCAAACCGTGCGCTGGCTGCCCAGTTCCAACCTGCTGATGCGCCGGCCCTGGTTCGACAAGGTCGGGGGCTTCGATGAAAACCTGCGCACCGGCGAGGACAAGGACTTCACCATGCGCCTTAGCCATGCGGGCGCACGTTTGCTCTCGGTCAACCAGACCGTCGCCCTGCATTGGGGGTATGAGGGCAGTTGGCGCGAATGGATGGGCAAGGAATTCTGGCGGCAGGGCAGCCATCTGCAATTACTGCGCAGCCACGGAATGACGATGCGTTTGCTGCGCTTCCCGATGCTGTCGATTATCGCCTGGGTCCTCGATTTCATGGCGATTTCCGCACTGTTTGATGGCTTGCCGCACCTGGCGTTGTTTCTATTATTCATCACCAGTGTGCCAGCGCTCGCCTTGAGCATGCGCCAAAGCCTGAAGCATCGGGATTTCGGTCTGACCCTGCAACTCTGGGGCCTGCACTGGTTGCGCCTGCACCTGGCCGGCGCCGCGTTTATCCTCAGCCTTTGTCATTGGAAAGCAAGGAGGCCTGCCCGTGGCTGAATTCATTTTCTGGATGTGCCTGTTACTGCCGGTGTACGCCTACCTCGGTTATCCGCTGCTGCTGACACTGTTGGCTCCGTTCTTCTCTGCACGCCATCATGGGCCGGCAGCGCCGATGGACGTGAGCATCGTCATCGCCGCGCACAACGAGGCGCGCCATATTGAAGAGAAACTGCGCACCGTACTCGCCCAGGATTATCAGGCGCGCTCGCTGCAAATCATTCTGGCCAGCGACGGCTCGACCGACGACACCGTGGCCTGCGCGCGCCAGGTCATAGACCCGCGCATCACCGTGCTCGACCTGCCTCGCCAGGGCAAGGCCGCTACGTTGAACGCGGGCGTGGCCCTGAGTACCGGCGATATCCTGGTGTTCACCGATGCCGACAACCAATGGTCGACGGACACCCTCGGCCACTTGCTCGCGCCCCTGGCAGACCCTGCGGTGGGCGCCTGCGCCGGGCACATGGTGATCCCGGTCGCCGGCAAAGGCCTGAGCATCGGTGACAGCCTCTATCGGCATTACGAAGGCTGGCTGCGCAAGGTCGAGAATCGCACCGGTTGCATGGTCTCCGCCGACGGCGCCCTGCTCGCCCTGCGCCGCGAGCTGTTCCAGAACGTACCGGCAGAGGTCAACGATGACTTCTTCATCAGCACCTGCGCGCCGGTGGCGTTCAAGCGCATAGTCTACGTGCCCGAAGCGCAGGTGATCGACCAGGGCGTCGATGAGGCCGACAAGCAATTCCGGCGCCGGCAGCGGGTCACCGTCGGCGGTCTGCAAAGCCTGGCCCAGCGCAGCGAACTGCTCAATCCCCTGAAGCACGGCTTGTATTCGATTGCGCTGATCAGCCACAAGTTGATCCGCCGACTGGCGCCGATCCTGCTGCTGCCGTTGTTGCTGAGCAATTTCTGGCTGTGGGAAGAGCACGGTTTCTATCGCCTGAGCCTGATCGCACAACTGTTCGGTTACGCGGTGGCCATCGCCGGCCTGCTGGATTCGCAACACCGTTTGCCGAAACCGTTTCGTCTCGCCGCGTTCCTTCTGGTGACGCTTGCCGGGATGAGTATCGGCCTGTGGCAGTTCCTGCGTGGCCAGCGGTACGCCCAGTGGAACCCCGAGCAAAATCGTTGAAAGGACCGTGCCATGGCGATCAAACAATTATTAAAACGCACCAGTGGCTGGCTTTACCTCAACTCGCCGGTGGGGCGCAATCAGCTGCACGGCGCCGGCGTGATCCTGATGCTGCACCGGGTGCTGGCCAGCGATCGCGCCGCCGAACTGCCCCATCGCAATGAACTGTGTGTCGGGCCGAAAGCCTTCGAGCATTTGCTGGTGTGGCTCAAACGGCATTTCGACTGCGTGCCGCTGATGGAGATTCTGCAGCCCGGCACGAAACGCTCGGAGCGGCCGAAAGTCGCGCTGACGTTCGACGATGGCTGGCGCGACAACGCCTTGAACGCCTTCCCGCTGCTGCAAAAACATCAAGTGCCGGCGAGCATTTTTCTCTCCACCGATTTCATCGGCAGCCGCCAGCGTTTCTGGTGGGAAAGCATTGGCGAAACCCTGTGGAACAGCCATGGCGAAAAAGCCCGGAAGCAGTTGATTGACTGCCTGCAACAGGTCGGTCGACCGCTACCGCCGCTGCTCGATGATCCGGATGAGCCGCGTCGCAGCCTGGCGCTTTTGCATTTCCTGCAAACCCTGAAAACCCTGTCCCCGGACGATCTGAATCGACTGACCGACGCCTGCCCGCAAGACTCGTTGCCGCAAGCGCTGGATTGGCATCAGGTGCGCGCGCTGGAAGCCTCAGGCCTGGTGCGCTTTGGCCCACACGGGGCCAGTCATGCGATCCTCACCGGCCTCGACGATCAGCGCCTCGATGAAGAACTGAGCCGCAGCCGCGATGCGCTGTTGAACGGCTGCAATCGACCGCTGCCGGTTTACTGCTACCCCAATGGCGACAACGATGCGCGCGTTCGCCAGCAGGTGGCCGCGCATAAATTCCCGTTCGCCCTGGGCACCGGTACGGGTATCTATCGTGGCACCGAGAACCCATTGGCCCTGCCACGGTTTGGCGTCAGCCAGCGCACCGCACGCAATCCGGAGTTGCTGTCCTGGCGCATCTACCGTGGGGCCCGTCCATGAGCCGCAGCCACTACCTCAAGCATTTGGCCCTGAGCATGGGGACCAAATTGGCGATGATCGCCCTGCGTTTGCTGCGCAACGTGTTGCTGGCACGCATCCTCGGGCCCAGCGAGCGCGGTTTGTTTGCGCTGCTCAGCACCCTGCCCGACCTGATCAGCGCCGCCACCAGCGGCGGGTTGAATTCGGCGGTGGGTTTTCAGGCCGCCAAGCAACGGCCCATGGGATTGTTGCTGAGCCAGGTGCTGGTGTTCGGCTGTTTGCTCGCCGGGTTGTTGACCTTGCTGGTGGTGGCGTTGACGCGCGAGTTCGGCAGTGAACTGGACATCACCACGCAACTGGGTTTGCTCGCCTGGCTGTTGCTGCTGGCAGTGCCGCTGACCGTACTGAAAAGCGGGCTGCTGACGTTGCACAACGCCTCGGGTGGCGTGGTGGCGTTCAATGCCTTGCGCCTGGTGGAATCCCTGGCGCCGCTGCTGCTGTTCCTCGCCTTGTTCTGGATGTGGAAAACCGCCGCCCTGGAAGCCGCGTTGATCAGCTGGCTGGCCGGCATCAGCCTGGTGGTGCTGGCCGGTTGGGTCTGGCTCAAACGCGAGCAGCCGCTGACGCTGCAATGGGATCGCGCCAGCCAGAACGAACTGCTGCGCTACAGCGCTCGCAGCCATCCGGACTTGCTGTTCCAGCAAGTGATTCTGCGTTCCGATTACCTGTTCATCGGCGCCCTGCTCGGCAGTACCGCCTTGGGTCATTACGCGATGGCCAGCGCCGCCGCCGAGTTGCTGCTGATCGTCCCGGAAGCGGTGACCACGCCCTTGATGAAACGCCTGCTGCAACAGGAAGAAGGCATCGACAAAGTGACGCCACTGGCCTTGCGCCTGACGGCCACGGTGATGCTCGGTGCGTGCCTGACCATGGCACTGATTGGTGAATGGCTGATCGTCACGCTGTTCGGCGTCGCTTATCAGCCGGCCTATCCCGCCTTGCTGGCCCTGCTGCCAGGCCTGCTCGGCCTGTGCTATGCGAGCATCCTGCGCCTCGACCTGCTGGGCAAGAATCGCCCCGGCACGATTTCGCTGTTGATGGGCATCAGTGCGTTGCTGAACCTGGCGCTGAACCTGGTGTTGATCCCGACTTACGGCATCGTCGGCGCGGCGGCGGCCTCGTCCATCGCGTACCTCGCGGTGACCATTGCGCTGCTGGTGATGTACTGCCGGTTGAGTCATGTACCGGTCTGGCAAACCCTGATCATCCTGCCCAGCGATGTGGCACCGATGCTTCAGATGCTGCAACGGAAGTCGGCATGAAACGCCTCCTGCTGCTGTTGAGCCTTGGCTTCTCGCTGAGCGCCTTGGCGGCGCCCATGCGTTGGGCCGATATTCGCGACGGCAGCCTGTACTTGCAACCGGATCGTCCCGACACGCTGACCGTCCGCTGGGTGCCCGCGTGGCACGCGGATTCCAACGAAGAGCGCCTGTACCTGCTCGACGGCCAAGGCAAACTGCAGGGCGAACGCCTGATTGCCGCGAGCAATTCCCGGGGCAGCCAGAGCTGGCCATTGGCACCGAGCGCCGCCAGTTATCGCCTGGAAATTCCCGGCTACAGCTTCCGCCGCTACACGGTTGAACACGATGCGCGCACGGCGGCGCTGTTCGCCCCGGCCAAGGTGCATTTCAGCGCCGAAACCCGCGACGGTGACGAGCTGTATTTCAAGGTCGCCGCGGGTGAACACGCGGTACTGGCCGGCAAATTCCACGGTGGCGTCGGTGCCCTGCAAGCGCAACGGGTCGGTGACGGGCAACAACTGTCGCTGGCCCTCAAACCCTACCGCGGGTATTGGCAGTTCGATCAGGTCAAGTTGCCGGTCGCCAGTGTCGACCAGGTCTGGCGCCTGCGCCTGCAAGGCAGTGGCAAAGCGGCGTTCTGGCTCGACGGCACGCCAAACCTGTTTGCGCAGAACCCGCAACAACTCAAGCCCCTGCGCGAGGACGACGGCCAGACCCGCTTGACCCTGCATCAAAAAGTACTCGGCCCGACCCCGAACCTGGCCATCGCCCTGCCCTACGTGAAACCGCCGGAATCGAGTTTCGCCGTGCTCGACGCGCTCAAGCCCCAGGCAGGGACTTACTACAGTTTCGTCGACATCACCGCGAAGAATCCGCACTACGAAGACGCGTTCCGTCAGCTGTATCAGGACCGCTTCGGCATCACTCAAGACATCACCTTGTTGGCCGGCAGCCAGCGCAAGGCCGACCTGCGTGCCGACACCGTCAGCAACGCCGGCCTCGACGCCTGGCTCGCCACGACCCGAGCCCTGGGCGGCAAAGGTATTCATTACATCGGTTTCGCCGACGAACCGAATCTCAACTACGCCGATTACGCCGACTATAAAAGCATCTTCGACAGCATGGCCCGGCAGGTCCGCAGCAATCCCGAGAATGCCAAGGCCGGCGTGCGCATCGCCATGCCCGCCAGTTCGAGATTGATCAACGGCCCGTTCGTCGATAACGGCGCCGACAAACGCGGCATCGACTGGGCCAGGCGCTTGCTGGCGCAATCCCCTGACCAGATCGACGCCCTGGCCTGGCACGAATGGATGGTTCGCGACCTGCTGGCGACCCGGGTGTATCGCGACAGCGTGCGCCGCGCCGCCGACCTGGTGGGCCTTGATGACAAGGGGCGGCCGCGCAAGGCCTTGTTGCTGGACCAGACCAACATGTCCAGCGGTTCAAGCCTCAGCCCTTACGATCAGGAAACCCACTTCGCCTCCCTGTGGTGGGCTTCGGTGGTCATCAACTCGGCGCAGGACGGTTTGCTGGAGATGTTGGGCTGGTTCCAGGCCGCCGACGAACCCGAATACCCCAAAGGCATGTTGCGCGTGCTCGGCGACGATCACTTCGAACTCAAGCCCGTGGGGCTGGCACAACAGTTCATCCAGCAGCATTGGCTGAGCAAAGTGCTGTGGCTGGAGAACGACGCCTTCGAGGTCGACGTCCTGGCCATGACCGACGACTCCAAACGTGGCCTGCTGGGGGTCAACAAAGGCACGCGCTTGCAACGGGTGGATATGACCGGGGTGCCTTGCCCATTGGCCAATGGCTCATTGCGTTATTTCGGCGCGGACAACCGCAGCCGCGATGCCCCCTTCAATTGCCAAAACGGTCGCATCAGCTTCGAACTGCCTGGGGAAACCCTGTTCGCCCTGAGCTGGAGCGCCTCATGACCACCTATCAAATGCTTTGCCACGCGGGCCACTTGCCGCGCGTTGCACCACTCCACTTACGGTCCATGCCGTCAGGAGTCAAAAACATGAGTATTTTAAAGAAGCTCAGCGCGCACATCAGACAAAAAGGCCTGCGCGCCACTGTCAAAAAAGCATGGAAGCATTACGTATTTTCCCACGAAGAACTGATGTGGATGGAGCGCGACCTCGTCAGCCCTATCCCGCCACACAAACTAAGACCCTACTCGCCGCTGCGCCTGGAAACCATCACCCCGGACAACACCGTGGCGTTCACCCGTCATTTCGGCGATCGCGTGGAAACCATGGCCGAGCTGGCCCGCGAGGGTCATACGGGGCACATGTACCTGGACGATAAAGGCGACGCGGTGGCGTTCATCTGGGGCAGCGCGCGCGACTACCACGACCGTCATTACTACGGCTGCTGGTTCCCGGTGAAGGAAGGCGAGTTCTTTGAATTCGGCGGCGAGCAGATCCGCGCCTACTGGGGCTCCCTGCTGTCGGTTGATTTTCAACTGAACCTTTGGAAAGCCATGCAGGCTCAAGGCTGCAACAAAGTGGTCGACGTCTGCGAAAGCCACAACATCCCGGCCCTGAAGTTGCACATTCGCATGGGCTACAAGGAGCAAGGGCGGATCATGAACGTCTACGAGCTGTTTGGCCGCTGGCGCTTCTACCGCGAAACCCACTACAGCGAATCACGTCTGGATGCCTTGCGCAAACCGACCCGTGAACCCGCTACAGCACCGGCGACCTGACCCTATGGCGGCTCGATTCGAATGGCGCACATCCTTGTGCGCCGCTGACTTCCCGGTAGCGGCTTATGAAGCGCTGCGTCTGCGTGTGACGGACCACACGCCGTTCAATACGCTGGCCTGGATGGCCGCGTCGGAACAGGCACTGGCGGCCGGGGAAAACCTGCACGTTTTGCTCGGCTGGCAAGGCAACGAGTTGCTCTTGTGCCTGCCGTTGGTGGCTTCGGTGGAGCGCTTCGGCGGGCTGCCGTTCCGGGTGTTGCATCACTTGGGTTATCCCCTTGCCGACCGCCTCGCGTTACTCGTTCGCCTGGACGCCGAGAACGTGCGCAAGGCACTGATCGAGATCCGTCGCCGGTTGCCCCATGCCTTGCTGCAACTCAACGAAATGTCCGAACCGACGGGCGAAGAAAGTGCCTTGTCGCACTGGATGGCCCACAGTTCAACCGGCGAACGACGCCTCAGTTGCCGAGCGCCGGTGCACCTGATCAGCGAGGCCGACCGCCAGGAAGTCTCTGGCGACCCACGCTATAAACTGCGCCGGGCGCGCAAACGCATCGCGGCCTGCGGTGCCGTCATCCGCCGAATCACACCCGACGCGTCGACCATGGGGCCGTTGTTGCAGGCCATCAGCGAAGTCGAAGCGGTGAGCTGGAAAGGTGATGAAGGCGTCGGGATTTTTGCCGATGAACGCCACCGGACCTGGATGGACCAGGCCTTCACCGCCCTCGCCGCCCAAGGGTTGGTGCGGGTGGTGGTGCTGGAACTGGACGGCCGCTGCATCAGCTATCGCCTCGGGTTGCTGGAGCAGGGCCGACTTTACGATTACAACCTGGCGTTCCTGCCGCAGTACGCCGACCTGGGCAGTGGTCGAGTGCTGCTCGAAGAGTGGATTCGCTGGGGCCTGGACGAAAACTGGCGCTGGATTGATGCCTCGCGCGTCAGCCTGGAGAATTCCAGCCATCAATTGCATGAGCGCATGACCGGGCAACTGGAGCACTGGCGCTGGAGTTTTTATTCCTGGCAGCCCAGTGGCGTTGCGCTGGGATTGGCTTTGCGCTTTTGGCAACGGCTCAAACCGTCGCTGCAAAAATGGCGAGCCCGGCGCGCGGCCTCAACTGTTACGCCGACACCGGTTGCGGCGGCTGTAGCGGCGCCTGTTTCAGCGCCTGTTTCAAAGAAGGCGGCGACGCCCAGCGAAAAAATCATGGAGGGAGAACATGCCTCAACACGTCATAGTTAACGCTGACGACTTCGGCCTCAGTGCCTGCGAAAACGCAGTGATCCTGGGGGCTTTTCAAGCCGGGATTATCAGCTCCGCGACCGCCATGGCCAATATGCCGGCCTTCGAAGCGGCGTGCGTCCTGGCGCGGCACCCGTTGCTTGAAGGGCGCATCGGGTTGCACTTCAACCTGACTTACGGGCGGCCATTGAGCGAGTCGATTCTGAGTCGGCCGACCTTCTGCGACAGCGCCGGCGTTTTCGACCTCAACCTGTCTCGCCATCGCCTCTGGCTCAATCGCCGGGATCGTGCCGCGGTACTGGAAGAACTCGAAGCGCAATGGCAACGCTGTCTGGACAACGGCCTGCGTCCCAGCCATCTGGATTCCCATCAGCACGTGCACAACATCTGGCCGATCGGCGAGATCGTCGCGCGCTTCGCTGCCCGCCAAGGTGTGGCCGTGCGACTGGCGCGCAATCTGGGGCAAAACCTGAACCTGCCCAAGCGTGTGTTCAAGGAATTGCTTAATCGTCGTTTGCGCAGCCTTGCCGGCGTCACCGCGGATTATGTGTGCACGCCAGTGGACCTGCGCGATAGCGACGTACCGACCGAAGGCGTGCTGGAAATCGTCGCGCATCCGACTCAGCTTGGCGCTGATTTCGGCGACGCCTACTTGCCTCCCGATGAGTCGCTAACCCTTGTGCTAGAGAGGCGCCTTCAAGGGGTGCCACGTATTTCCTACGGCTTGGTCAACGGGTTTATGCAGACCGGTACGGCAGCACTCGAATAAGTTACATAAGTTGCAACATATTCAAAGCTGGCGCTTTGACATGAACTTGCAACCTTGATCTATACCCATCAAGAGCGTCATCCACCACACCCTGGCCCCGGCTTAGGAGAGCAACATGAGCGTCATCGACAAGCTTCGCGAACGAATCAAACAAAAAGGCCTGAGCCGCACGTTCAACACGCTGTGGAAGCGTTATGTGTTCTTTCACTGGGAGCTATTGTGGATGGAGCGCGACCTGGTCAGCCCGGTACCGCCGCACAAGTTGCGTCCGTATTCGGGGGTGCGCCTGGTCGCCATCACGACCGAAAACGCCACGGCGTTTACCAAGCACTTCGGTGACCGGGTCGAGACCATGGCCGAACTCGCCGCAGAAGGTCACACCGGGCAGATGTACCTGGACGAAGACGGGCACGCCATCGCGTTCATCTGGGGCAGTACCCGCGACTACCACGACCGTCACTATTACGGCTGCTGGTTCCCGGTCAAACCCGGCGAGTTCTTCGAATTCGGGGGCGAGATGACCCGCGGCTACTTCGGCACCAGCCTGTCGGTGGACGCCCAGATCAACCTCTGGGCGGCGATGGCGGAACAGGGTTGCAACAAGGTGGTGGACGTTTGTGAAACCCACAACATCCCGGCGCTGAAACTGCACATCCGCATGGGCTATCACGAACAGGGCCGCGTCACCCACGTCTACGGCCTGTTCGGTCGCTGGCGCTTCTTCCGCGAAACCCGCTACGAAGGCTCGCGCCTGGACCCACTGCGCAAACCGGGACGGCCAGTGGTGACGGATGCGGCGAGGGCCTGAGTCATCGGTGGGTGACTGAGAGACCGAGTCGCCGCCATCGCGGGCAAGCCCGCTCCCACAGGTTTTGTGTTGTACCGCCTACGGTGGACACACCATCAATCCCTGTGGGAGCGGGCTTGCCCGCGATGACGGCGGTACATCCAGCATTGATGTGACTGAAAAATATCGCGAGCAGGCTCGCTCCCACACTGGATTTGCTGCGCACACAAAACCTGTGCTCGACAACAATCAAATGTGGGAGCGAGCCTGCTCGCGATGCAGGCGGCGCGGTTTCAGGTCTTCACCGCCACCCACGTAAAACACAACGGCAATTGCGCCTTCTGCTCTTGATACCGATCATAGAGTTCCTCGCGGTTGGAATGCGGGTATTCCTTGAAGTGGCTGATGCGCAGCCCCGCGTCGAGGGCGCCGGTGAAGAGGGCGCCCAGGGTGTGGACGAACCAGTAGGACGGCGCGGACGGTTGATCGACTTTGCCTTCGTAGACGATCGGTTCGTTCTGCACAAAAGGCTCGCGGCGAAAGTACGAGGTGATCGGGCGATAGGGATCGGCGGCCTCGGGATCGAACATTTCCAGGAACGGGTGGGTTTCGTACACCACCAGACGGCCGCCCGGTTTCAGCGTTTGCGCGACGTGGCGAAAAAATTCGCCGATGTCCGGCATCCAGTTCAACACGCCGATGGTGATCAGGGCCACGTCGAAGCGCCCCTGAAGTTCACGTGGCAAATGATGAATATCGGCCTCGATGAATTGCGGCGCATGGGGTGAACGTGACGCCAGTTCCCGCGCCTGATCGAGAAAGGCCTCGGACTGGTCGACGCCCACCACGCTGCGGGCACCCAGCGCAAACAGTGAAAGACTTTCGCGGCCATTGTTGCAGCCCAGTTGCACCACGTCCTTGCCGTCGACACCGACCTCCTGCAGCAAACCCGTGAGGGTGTCGTCCAGGCAGGAAAAATCCGCCTGCACCACGCCGCTCAAATGGGCTTGCCATTCAGGGCTGTCTTTGTGGTGTCGGGCGGAGTCGTTCCAGGCATCGCGGTTGCTGGCGATGGCTTTTTCTTTAGTCGGCATGTCCATTGCGCACTCCAGATCTCGGGTCTTGATTGACCGGCACGAGTCTAGATCAAGCATTGAAAAACCCACATCCGGGATTTGTTGCGATCTTGTAATCCGGGCATGCCGACGCTTACCCCGGCAAGCGCTATAGTTAATGGCCTTGGGGAAGTGCGGGAATACGAGTACGCAGGTGCTGCCATGAAAACAACTGATCTGACGCTGTTGCTCAGCCTTTGCCTGACCGCCACCACCGGGTTACAGGCAGCCGACGAGCTGACGCCCACTACCGACTACAGCAGTGAATTCAACTATTACGGGGCCGACCAACCGTTCGCCCACCCCGTTCCGCCTTCCCTGAGCACGGTGCCGCCGGGCTCGTACATCCCGACAGCGCCCGGGGATTTCATTCCGATCGCGAGCCAGCATGATTTCTCCGACTCACGATTGCCGACGGTGGCGGACGCCACGGTGCGGGTGTTCGTCCGCTCCTACGATTCCCAGCGTGGCGTCTACGTCAACGAAGAAGTGCTCGACCCCTCGTGCCTGCTCGAATGCCTCAGCCGTCCGGGGCCTGCGTTGTAACGCGGCTCACCACTGGCGTTTGTCCGGGCGCGCGAGGCCGAGTTTTTCGATCCGGTAACGCAGCATGTCGCGACTCAGGCCCAGCAGGCGCGCGGACTTGGTGACGTTCCAGTCGGTCTTGTCGAGCATCTTGCGCACCATGTCGCGTTCCACTTCCGGCAGGTTCATCGACTCGCTGCCGTTGTACACCGGACGTGGCTCTGCGTGTTGCGGCTCCTGGTGAAACACCAGCGGCTCGTCCACCAGGCTCATGCAGACGTTCAACTGGTGGGCGGCGATGGTGTCGGTCTGGGCCAGCAATACGGTTTGCTCAAGCATGTTGCGCAACTCACGCACGTTGCCCGGCCAGCTGTAGCTGAGCAGCAATTCTTCGGCCTGGTCGCTGAAATGCAAGTGCGGCTTGCCATAGCGTTTGCCGTGGATCGCCAGGAAGTGCCGGGCCAGCAGCAGGATGTCTGCGCCACGGGCATACAGGCGCGGAACCTTGATTGAGATGATGCGCAAACGGAAGAACAGGTCGCGGCGGAATTTGCCCTGCTGGACCATTTGTTCGAGGTTGCAGTTGGTGGCGCTGATCACCCGCAAATCGACCTTGCGCTCCTTCACCGAGCCGACCCGGCGAATGGTCCGGTCTTCCAGCAGCTTCAGCAGCTTGGCTTGCAGCAACAAGTCCATTTCACCGACTTCATCGAGAAACAGCGTGCCGCCATCGGCCGCTTCCACCAGCCCGACGCGACGGTCCTTGGCATCGGTGAAAGCGCCCTTCTCATGCCCGAACAGCTCCGACTCCACCAGGTTCGATGGAATCGAGGCGCAGTTGAACTCAATGAAGGGACCTTTGGCGCGCGGGCCGTCGAAGTGCAGCGCCCGGGCCACCAGTTCCTTGCCGGTGCCGGTCTCGCCTTCCACCAGCACCGGTGGCAGATCGGTGTTGGCCATCCGCCGCTCGGCGTCGAGCAACTGGCCGATGGTACTTTTCAGGTACTGCATGGGCGCCGATTCGCCAATCAATGCCTGCACGCCCGACTTCTGCGCTTCGCGTTCCTGATAGAACGACAGCGTGCGTTCCATTCGGTCAGTGGCCAGGGCCTTGTCCAGCAACAGCTTGAGCTCCGGCAAAGCCACCGGTTTGGTGACGTAATGGAAAGCGCCCTCTTTCATCGCCACCACGGCGTCTTCGACATTGCCGTAACCGGTCATCATGATCACCTTCAGATCCGGCGCGCTGATGCGCAGCTTCTGGATCAGGTCGTGACCGCTCATGCCCGGCAGCGAGTTGTCGGTCAGCACCACGTCAGGGACGAAAGTGCCCAGTTGCTCCAATGCATCCTCAGCCGAGTGGCAGACTGTCACCTCGAAGTCCTTGCGCTCCAGGTAGGTCTGAATATTCTCGGCCAGGAGTTCGTCATCCTCGACCAGCAGTATGCTGTGCTCCATATTCCCCTCCCGTTGCCACTTTGAAATTGAGACAGACGCGGGTTCCTTCCTGCTCCTGGCTGGTCAGTTCGACCGAGCCTTCGAAACGCTCCATTATTCTTTTGACCAGGGCCAGGCCTACGCCCAACCCGCCTTGTTTGGTAGTGAAAAACGGCTTGAAGGCCATTTGTTGCTGCTGTTGGGTCATGCCCTTGCCGGTATCGCTCAGGGTCATGCGCACGTGCCCCGGCTGCGGCGAAGCAATATCGATGCTCAGCACGCCGCCCTTGGGCATGGCTTCCAGGGCATTGGCGAACAGGCTATTAAGAATTTGCGTGAGCAGCACCTGCTGGCTGACGATCGGCGGACAACTCTGCGGCGTGAAACGCACCTCGACACCGGAACGTTTGATCAGCGCGTCAAAGGCGCTCAGGGTGTCGTCGAGGGCCATCACCAGGTCTACCGTTTCATAATCGTCATTCATTGGCCGCAGCGACACGAGCAATTCCCGGACCCAGCGCGACATGCGATCTACCTGATTGATGATGTCGCCGATGTTCTTCTGTGCACTCTGGCTGGCGATTTCCTGGGCCAGTTCGGCGCTGGAACGAATGTTCGCCAACGGATTGCGCAGGCTGTGGGCGACCGCCGAAGACATTTCCCCGAGGGCCGCAAACGTCTCGTTGTTGATCAGTTGTTTCTGCTGGCTCTGCAACAGCATGGCCGCACGCCGCACAATCCAGAACAATGCCAGGTAAATGGCCGCCCCACCGAGCACGGTCGCCAGCCAGATCGCCTTGAAGCCACGCTGGATGCGCTCCACCAGATCCACGGGTTCCTTGTAGATCTCGACCATGGCGATCACTTTGCTTTTGTCGGCATTGAACATCGGGATGTAATTCTCGATGAACAGATATTGAGGTTCACGCAGCAATCGCGTTTCAGGGCGCTCCTCGTCGATCTCGTGATAGCTGGTCGACACCGGTTCCTTCATTTCGAAGGATTCATCCAGCTCTTCGTCGTTTTCGATGCGCACCCCAATCAGTTCAGGGTTGGTGGACCAGACCACGGTGCGATCGAGGGCGTAGACCGTGGCCAACAGAATGTCCGGCAGATGCTCGACGTGATCGAGAAACTCAATGCGCGAAGAGGCCCGGGATTCCGGACTCACGTCGGGATAGGCGTTCTCCTGGCGTGGGTCAAGCATCTCGCCCATGGTTCTGGTCGTGGTGATCCCGGCATGGCGAATTTCAGCATCGCCAATCGCCTGGATGAACTGCGCGGTGAGCATCGAATCGCGCTCGACACTTTCCTCGACCACGAAACGCGTGGAAATGTAGCCCAGCCCCAGTGCCACGCCGGCAATGATCAAAAAGCTGCCCAGGGAAAACCAACGCAACAAGTTGAACTGACCGCGCCAGCCCTTGCTTTCTAATGCCGGCGGATCCGGCGCAGGCTTTTTTTGTTGTTCCAGTCTCTGCATGGGACCTTCCTGGATGCTCGCTTCAAGCCTTTTCAGTCGCGGTTGGGATCAGTGTAGGTGGCATTGATCGATACCGACTGGCGAATGATAGTATTTCGCCGCTATGGTGCTTGTGCCGCCAGTGTTTGCTGACGATCCGTCTCTTCCTGCAAGAAACCGATGATGGCCTGCGCGGCGTTTTCGTCGAGGCGCAGGTTGGGCATAGGGATCCTTTCATAACGTTCGTACAGCTCCAGGGCTATCGGGTCTTTTTCGGCGAGCATGCGGTCAGGCTCGCGTATCCAGCGACTCAGCCAGGCCGGATTGCGCTGACGGGTGACGCCGATCAGGTCCGGGCCAATGCTGCGCATGCCAATGCCCTGCCCGTCCATCGGACCCAGGCTGTGACACGACGCGCAACGGGTGCGAAACAGTTCTTCGCCATTGCTCGGCGGGCGGATCTGCGGTGCATCGGCGTAGCTTTCTTCGACACTGGGCTTTTTCCAGTTCTGCAACGTGTTGGCCAACTGATCCGCGAGGATCCACGGGTTCTCGAACGGCGACGCTTTCATCCAGCGCCCGGTGCTCTGGTTGCCGACGATCAGGCTCAGGTTGTGGTCTTTGCTGCGGCCGTTGTCGACGCCTTCGATGAACAGCCCGAGTTTTTTTCGCAGGTCGGTCACGTCGGCGAATTCCCCGGTGAGGAACTTCCAGCCCGGCCCGACCTTGAAGCGTTGTGCATAGGCCTTGAGCACTTCGGGTGTATCGCTCAGCGGATCGATGCTGATGGAGTAGAAAAAGATGTCTTGCCCGACCCGGTCCCCCAGCAAATTCTGCACCTGACGCAGGCGCGCGGTTTCCAGCGGGCAAGAGTCGCTGCACGAAGTGAAGATGAAATTGATCACCACCACTTTGTCCTTGATCAAGTCATCGAAGAAATGCAGCTGCCGACCGTCCTGATCGGTCAGCACAGTGTTAGGGAAATAGTCGCCGCCCCAGGGTGTCGCCGCCTCCGTCGGCGCCAGTGCACCTTCATGGGCCAGCAGCACCTGACTGGCCAGCAGACAGGTAACCAGCATCAATATCAGGTGCATGCCCAGGGCGCGGGAGCGCGGCGTTGGCAACCTCATGTCGACTCGCTCGCGGTTCATTTTTTCACCATGACTTGCGGGCTCACGCCATCGCTATTGCGGAAGATTGGCAGCGCGGCGGCGTACTGGCTGGGGAAGGATGTCTCGAGTGCGACGCCGGGTGGCGCGCGGCGGGCCGCACGGGTGGGCTCATGTTGCGGCAGCGGGCCAATGGCGGTCGGTGGAAACGACAGGCGCGTGGCCGGGGTGGCGAGGTCGAGTGTTTCCGGACCGAACTCTGCGGGGGGCATTGTCAGAATGACGCCCAGAGGCGTCAACAAACCGAACCACCTGAAGGGGTACCGCGCTTTTCTGTCCATCACCAGCCGCCTCGAAATCGTGAAGGGGGTGATGGGGGTTTTGCAAGGACCTCGCCAAATTTGTAACAGGTTTATGCGTAATATTAATGCTCAACAAAACAATGGCTTATCAACTTCAATGTGCCACGATCGGGGAATACGATTGGGGAATGGCACCCGCTAACGGGGAAAGTTCACACCCGTTATCAGGGAATCAACCTGAACGACAGGCGCACACTCGTGCCCTCGCCTTCACGGCTAGCCAGGGACACCGAGCCGCCAAACCGCTCCATGATGCGTTTGACCAGCACCAGCCCGACACCAAGCCCGCCTTGCTTGGTGGTGAAAAACGGGCGGAAGGCCAGGGCGCGTTGCTCTTCGGTCATGCCTTTGCCAGTGTCGCTGATCACCACGCTGACGCCCCACGAATCCGTCGGTTCCAGGGTGATGGTCAGCGTGCCGCCGCCGTCCATGGCTTCCAGTGCATTGGCGAGCAAACTGTTGAGGATCTGCGTCAACTGCACTTGCTGGCTCAGGACCATGGGGGTTTCCTTGGGCACGAACACAACGTGGACCGAGGCTTTGGCGATTTGTTGTTCGAAGGCCATCAGGCTGTCATGCAGCGCCGCCACCAGGTTCACCGACTCGGCCTCGTCATTGAGCGGACGCAAGGACTGCAGCAGCTCCCGCACCCACTTCGACATGCGATCAACCTGGCCGATGATGTCGTTGATGTTCTTGTGCGCTGGGCCGCTGTCGAACTCCAGGGCCAGTTCGGCACTGGAGCGGATGGTCGCCAATGGATTGCGCAAGCTATGGGCCACCGCTGACGACATCTCGCCCAGGGCGACAAAGGTTTCGTTGGTGATCAATTGCTTTTGTTGCGCCGCCAGCAAAATCGCCGCCCGCCGCACGATCCAGTACAACCCCAGGTAAATCAGGCCGCCGCCCAATGCCGTGGCCAGCCAGATCAACACCAGGCCGCGCTCCATCCGATCGATCAGGTCCTTGGGTTCCTTGTAGATCTCGACCATCGCCGTGACTTTGTCGCCCTCGGCGTTGAACAGCGGAATGTAGTTTTCGATAAAGATGTATTCCGGGGGCGTCACGAACTTCTGTTCCATGCGGCTCTCGTCCACATCGTGATAGCTGGCCGACACCGGGACTTTGTTGCTAAAAGCCTGGTCCAGGTCTTCGTCGGCGTGGATCTTGGTGCCCATCAAGGCCGGGTTGGTCGACCAGATCACCATGCGGTCGGGGGCATAAATGTTCGCCAGGATCACGTCCGGCAGATGTTCGATATGGTCGAGGAACTCACCGCGGGCACTGGCTCGGGCCATCGGATCGACGTCGGGGAAGTCCTTGTCCTGGCGTGGATCAAGCAACTCGCCCATGGTTCGCACATTGGGGATCGATACGTGGCGCACCTCGGCCGAGGCAATGGCCTGAATGAACTGCGACGTCAGCAACGCATCACGCTGAACGCTTTCGGTAATCACGAACCGCGTGGACACCGCCCCCAACGCCACCGCCACAGAGCCGATCACCGCCATGCTGATGAGCGAGAACCAGCGCAGCAGATTGAACGGCTGTTTGCGCGAGCTCAAGCGGACGTCGCCCTCTTCGGACGGGTGCATTTTTACCGGCATGTCCATGAACGTGCTTCCCGACGTTTCCCCTATAGGGTTATAGCCCACTAATGGCCGTTTGCCCGTCATCGAGTGTTGTCCCTCCACCGTCCCCGCTCCCCCCATCTACCCCCAATGCTGGGGACAGTGGCCCTATCTCCACGGCTGGCTTTGTGATGCCGCGTGATCGGGACAGGCCTGTGTACCGGGCCTCTCCCGGCTGTTTTCGCCGGTTGGTATGGAAGTTGCCAACACCCTCTCAACTGACCCATCCCCACGGGACAGGTACTCTGATAGAGGGATTAACTCATGCACCCTTTACTGTCCAAAACAGCGGCCGCCCTGGTCGTTAGCGCTCTGGCCCAAGGCGTGGCTCAGGCCGCGCTGTTTGCTGTCGACCCCGGCCCCTACCTGCCAGACAACGGCGGCTTCGCCGCCTGGTATCAAGACTCCCATGGTCGAACCCTCGACTTGTGCCTGTCCAAGGCGGTCAGCTCCAGGGTTGCCGGTGCACCCGGTGCGCCGGCCTACATGTGCCTGCTGGGGGCGACCCCCGGGGTTTTCGACGACGCGCAGCCCATCGTTTTCCCGACCAACTTTCCCGATGAGGCATTCTGGTTCACCGGCGACGGCTCAATCGTCGATGCCGCGCGGGGGATCGACCTGACCTATGTCAGCGCCGTGGAAGCGGCCTTCGCCGCCGAAGAACCGGTAGAAGGCGACCAGGTCAGTTTCGGCCGCATCCGCATTCGGGTGGACGTGCCCACCGCCGGTGTCTACACCATCACCCACCCTTACGGCGTCGACATATTTGACGTTCCCGCCGGTGGAAGCCGCGCCATCAACATGACCCGCGACATCGGTATCGGCACACCGAAAACCTACGACGGCGCACTCAAGAGTGACATCGGCCCGTTCCTGCGCAGCGTCAACGGCCCCTACACCGAGACGAATCCGGTCACCGGCTCGGCGGAGAAATTCGTCGGCGATCCGAACCTGGAAGAAGCCTTCACCGGCAGCCCTTTCAATACCAACTACATCCGCATCGAAGGGCCGAACGGCCTGGACTTGCGCACGACGGTCATGGCCATTTCCGGCAAGTTGTCGAACGTGGTCCGGCCAACCCCGATGATTGCCGAGCGCAGCACTTATTCGCGCAAGGCCGGTGAAAGCGCACCGGTGGCGCAGAGCGATGTGTTCGTCATGGCCCCGCCGCCACCGGCCGTCGTGACCCTGGACAGCAACACTCCGGTGCTGAACCTGACCGAAGCTGATACCTCCGGCCACTGGTACGCCCAGTCCTCAACCAACCCGACGTTGCCCAGCAACCTGGTGGTGACCGCCGACAACCACCTGGCCATTCCCAGCAGCACGCCGACCACGCTGTCGATGCCACTGACGGACCTGGTGGTGATCCAGACCGCCCAGTACAGCTTGAGCAGCGGACAACTCACGGTGGTGGCTTCGACCAGCGATGAAACCTCGCCGCCGGTACTCGTCGCCACCTCCGGCACGGGGGCGGCCATCGGTGCCCTGAGCGGTGACGGCGCCGTGAAATCCCTGGCGACCGGCATCTCGCCGATTCCACCGGCCAAGGTTCGAGTGACGTCATCCAATGGCGGCACTGATACCGAAGAAGTGGTCATCCTGCCATGAACGCTCACATGCCCAGATCCTCATCAGGAGGCATCATGAACAATTGGCCACGCCTGGCGCTCAACGCCCTGGGACTGACTTTATCGCTGTCCGGCAGTGCATTCGCGCAACTCGCTGCCGTCGACCCCGGCCCCTACACCTTTGCCACCGGGAAATTCCCGATGTGGTACCAGGACAACAATCTGCTGTCGCTGGAACTGTGCCAGTCGCGGGCGACCAGCTCGCGGGTACCGAGCGCGCCTGGCGCGCCAACCTACATGTGCATCCTGAATCCGGAACCCGGGATTTTCGACGACACCCAGCCGATGGTGTTCCCGGATAACTGGCCACCGGAAGCCTTCTGGTTCCTCGCCGAGACCAGCATCAATGATGTCGGCGGCTATGGCGTGGATGCCTACGTGGCCGGGATCGAAGCGGCCTTCGCGGCGGAAAACCCTGTCGACGGCGATCAGGCCAGCTTCGCGCGGATTCGTCTGCGGGTGAACGTGCCGGTCGCCGGGACCTACACCATCACCCACCCGTACGGGGTGGAAACGGTCAACGTCACCGCTCCGGGCCGGCGGGCGATCAACATCACCCGCGACATCGGCATCGGCGCACCGGGCAACTTCAGCGGCGCGCTCAATGGCGAGGTCGGGCCGTTCCTGCGCAGTGTCAACGGGCCGTACAACGAAGTGAACCCGGACACCGGTGCCATCGAGACGTACGTCGGCGATCCGAACCTCACCGAAGCGGTCACCGGCAGCCCGTTCAACAACAACTTCCTGCGTGTGCAGGGGCCGGCCGGGACCATCCAGACCTCGCTCTTTACCGTGTCCGGCAAAGTCCTCGACAGCCGTGCGCAAACCCCGGTAGAGATCGGTCGCGCCACTTACCGCCGCACGTCTACAGGACCGGGCACCAGCAGTACCCGGGTTGAAGTCTTTGGCAAATCGGCCAACGGTTCGAGCCTGTGCTTCCGCGAAACCGTGGCCCTGGTGCCCGGACCACCGCAGACGCCTTGCCTGATCAACATGCTCGGCGACAACAACGGCCAGTTCTTCGGCAATCATCTGGTCACAGGTGCCGTGCCGCCGGTCGTGGTGGTCACCGCCACCAACCCGGGCGGCACGACCCGTCCAACAGCGGTGTCAAGCAAGCTCACCGACGTGGTGAAAATCCAGACCGCTCGCTATAGCTGGAGCAATCACAGCCTGCTGATCGAGGCCACCTCGACTGACGAAGTGGTGGTACCGGACATGGTCGCGCAGGGTTACGGACGCCTGTCGAAATCCGGCACCCTGCAAAAAATCACCATCGCCGATCTGACCCAGCCACCGGCATCCGTGACGGTCAAGTCGGCGGCGGGCGGCAGTGACACCGAAGCGGTTGTCGTGGTCGGCGCCGCACCGGACACCGGTGAGAACCAGGCACCACTCAGCGTCGCTGACACCGGCAGCACCAGTTTCGGGGTGCCCATCACCCTCAACCTGCTGGGCAACGACAGCGACCCGGATGGCAACACGCCATTGAGCATCACCGCGCTGACCCAACCGGCCGCAGGCCAGGGCACCGTGGTGTTGAGCGGCACGACGGCGGTGGTCTATACCCCGCCCGCCGTGGTCAATGCACCGCTGACAACGACCTTCACCTACAAGGCTCAAGACGTCAAAGGCCTGGCCTCGACCGCTCCGGCGACCGTGACCATCACCGTTGCGCCTAACCAGCCTCCGGTGGCCGTCGCCGACAGCATCGCAACCCTGGGCGTGGCAGTTCCGATCAGTGTGCTGGCCAACGACACCGATCCGGAAGGCAACGTGCCGCTCGCCGTCGCCAGCGTCACTCAACCACCGGCAGGTCGCGGCACCGTCAGCAGCAACGGCACGGTGATCACCTACACCCCACCGGCCACGGTCACCACGGCGTTCACCACGACCTTCACCTACTTCGCCCGGGACAGCTTCGGTGCCCAGTCGACGTCGCCGGCCACGGTCACGGTGCAAGTCTCGCCACGGCCTGCTGCGGAAACCTTCACGGTGACCACGGCAACCGTCTCGGCCCGTTCCAACAACCGCTTCACTTGGGACTTTGCAGGCACCTCGTCGGTGATCACCGGCAACGTCATCACCGTCCAGGTGTCCACTCCGACCGGACTGCGAACCCTGGGCACCACCACGGTGCCGGTGACCGGTCGCTGGAGACTGACAGTGAACAACACCACCACGGTGATTCCGTCGGCGAACCCGACAGCCACCATCACCTCGTCCCAAGGCACCGTGCGCTCGGTGTCCGTGATCTCCAATTGAGCCCTCGCCCCATCGACCGCAAAGCCTGTAACAAAAGGTTCGGTGGGGCAGGTTTCTCCAAAGGATAACGCCATGAAAACGCCGACCGCCGCCCTGCTCTGCCTGCTTCTGCTCTGCAGCAGCGCAGGCGTGCGCGCCGACGATTTGATGGAGAACGACGACCTTGGCCCCGGTACCGACCTCGGCGAGTTGCCACCGCCCATTGGCCAACACGCGTTGATCGACCAGAACGGCCAGACCAACGCCGCGCTGGTGCAACAGAACGGCCAGTCGCTGCTCGGCAACATCGTGCAGTCGGGCAGCAATCAGGAAGCCTACATCCTGCAACAAGGCAGCGACCTGATGGCAATGATCACCCAACAAGGTTCGGGCAACTCCGCTGCAATCACCCAAAGCGGCAGCCACAACCGTGCGCAGATTTCCCAGAACGGCAATAACAACGACGCCAGCATCGACCAGGCCGGTACGGGGCTCTCAAGCGCCGTGACCCAGTCGGGGAACGGCATGAGCGTTTCGGTCAAACAGTATCGCTAAAGCACTGCACCACTTGGAGGTTTCATCATGTTCAAACTGACGCCCCTCACCGCCGCCATCCTGGTCATTGTCAGTGCCCAGGCGATGGCCGACGACAGCGTTTCCATCCAGGACCAGGCCGGGACTGCCAACGTCGCCGATGTGAAGCAGACTGCGGCCCCTTTCAGTACCGCCACCCAACAACAACTGGGCCAAGGCAACGATGCGGCCGCCGTGCAAGACACGGCGACCAGCACCATCGACCAGAACCAACTCGGCGACTACAACGCCGGTTACGCCGAGCAGTTGTTCGAAGACGGCAGCACCATCACCCAGCAACAGGTCGGTAGCACCAACACCAGCCATGCCAGCCAGTCAATCGGCATGGGCGGCAACCAGGCGCTGCAACAACAGCAAGGCACCGGCAACTTCTCGTTCATCTATCAGGACAGCCAGGAAGCCTCCACCGGTCAAACCTTGCAGTTCGGTGACAGCAACGAGGCCAATATCGAGCAGATCCAACTGGGCGTTGCCAACAACGCAGTGATCATCCAGTACGGCACCGCCAACTACGGCACGGCTGAACAGATCAACCACACGGGCGGCCAGATCGGCATCAACCAGGCCGGTGAAGGCAACTACGCCTACGGCGACCAGCGTGATGGTATCGGTGGCGTCGTGACCATCAACCAGTTCGGCGACTTCAACGGCACGGAAATCTGGCAGGGCGCGCAAACCGGCAGCCAGGCCACCGTCGACCAGTACGGCACGACCAACGAAACCGTGGTCGACCAGAGCTTCGGTGAAAACAACGACGCGCGAGTCCTGCAAGTCGGTGACGCCAACGCCATCTACGCCGACCAGTTCGACTCCGTCGGTTCGGTCCTGGCGCTGTATCAGCAAGGCGCCGGCAACGTGCATTTCACCTACCAGAGCGGCGACAGCCATGTACTCAACGCCACCTCGGTGGGCAACGACAACAAGGTCTACGCCAGCAACTGGAAAGGCCCGCAACTGGGCGGCCAGTTCGGCAGCAACCAGCGCGCCACCATCACCCAGAACGGCAACGCCAACGTGGCCAACTTCACGCAGGATGGCGTCGGCCACATCATGACCACTAACCAGACCGGCACCGGCAACAAAACCACCGTCAGCCAGGCCGACAACTACAACGAGCTGTACTTCGACCAGAACGGGAGCGACAACATCCTCATCGCCGACCAGCGCGGCACCACCAACCTGGCCCAGGGTTCTTCCAACGGTTCGGGTAACAGCACCGAGTTCAACCAGGAAGGCACCGGCAACCAGGCTTACACCAACCAGCTGTGGGGCAGCGACAACCAGATCACGGTGAAACAGGCTGACACGATGAACGTGGCGTATGTGACCCAAGGGGGCACCGGCAACATTGCCAATGTTGATCAGAGTGGCATGACGCAGATGGCGACAGTGCAGCAGATGGGGGCGGATAACCGGGCGACCGTGTTGCAGCAATAATCGGGGGTGGGGGATCAGAAAACCGCGACTCTTGAGGGAGGGTCGCGGTTTTTTTTATGGGCGGGTGGTTGGCGATCCGGCCGGCGCCACCACAAAAATGGATAGGCCGCCTAATCAAAAAGAAGCCAGGCGAACTGCCAACGCCTGCGCCTGACTCGCCACATCCGTCACCGCCGTGCTCTCCCACCACATTCCACGCAACGGCGGCCCCATCGCAAACAACCGGCTGGCGACCCGCCCATCGGCATCCAGCACCGCACCGTCAACTGCCGCCGCGATCCCCAACGCCAAAGGCCCCGGTCGAATCAACCCGCGCGCCAGCAGTTGGCGCGGCAACGGACGCGCCACCCGACGCCAGTCGTACTCGATACCGCTGGAGTTGATCAACGCCGCGCCACTGACGACGCACGTTTCAGTCTCGCCACGACGACGAATCCGGATACTCACTTCCCCGCCCAAGGAACGCTCCAGGCCCTTGAACGAAGCGGCCTGAATGCGCAACCGCCCTTCCCCATGCAACCGCGCCACCAACTCCGCGCTCAACGGCGGCGAGCGGTGGTGATGACTTTCCCACCACGGCCGCACATGCCGCACAAATTGCCGACGTTGCAGGTCCGTCGCCTGGTTCCACAACCGCCCGATGTGCGCGCGCACCGTATCCAGTGGCGCCTGCCAGTCGATGCCTTGCGCGATGGCTTGCCGGCAATGCCGACGCAGTTCGCGCACCAGCTGACGGGGTGTGCGGATGCTGTGATCCTCGGCGAGAAAATCCACCCAGGCCGGCGGTTGCCGACGCACATGCGGCAGCAAGCCATGGCGGGAAAACACTTCGATCGGCCCGCGATGCCCGGCCTGTTCCAGCGACACCACGGCGTCGACCATGGTCAGGCCCGAGCCGATGATCAACACCGTCGACTGCGGATCGAGCTGCCGCATGTCCGCGACGTCCCACGGATCCAGTGCCGCCGCGTTCAGGCCGCTGGATTCGGTTTGCGGCGTGAGCGCGGCGGGGAATAGCCCGGTCGCCAACACCGCAAAAGCCCCCTGCAAACGCTGGCCGTCACTCAAGGTCACGCTCACCGCGTCGTCATGGGTTTGCAGATCAACCACCTCGGCCCGCACGTGCTCGACCGTTGAACCGTTCAAGGCCCCAACGGCTTGAGCCTCGGCCAGACGCTGCTGCACGTACAGGCCAAAAATCCCTCGTGGCGGGAACAATTCGCTGATCGGCACATGTTGCTCGTCAGACTCGGGCCAGCCACCGGCCGCAATGTAGTCGGTCAACCATTGGGTCAGGTCGTCGGCGTTGTCCGGATCAACGCTCATGCGCGCCGCGTTACCGTTGAGCGTATGGCCCAACTCGACCGCGCTGTACGCCTCGCCACGGCCCAATTCGGCCCGGGGCTCGATCACCAGCACCTGACGCTTGCCGGGCAGACGCAACAACTGCGCCGCCAGCATCGCGCCGCTGAGGCCGCCGCCGACGATCAGGATGTCTGCGTGACGGATGGCGGGAGTCGCCTGTCCGTTTTGGGTTTCACTCATGCCGTTCTCACTGATCAGTGTTTAGCTGGATAGAAGTCATGCCGATCGCCTGGACGATCATAGGCGCCAAACCCACGGAAGATTCATCAAACAGTACCAAAGTAGGACAGGTTGGCGCTGACTGGCAGGCTCGAATCGGGCGAGTTCATGCGCTGTCCTGCTTGAAATCGGCGAGCCAGGTGCGCTCCGGTTTAGCGTCAGCGCTACGGGTGGCTTGCCAGATGAAATGCAGGTTGTGAAAGCCCAGCCGCCGACGAACAAGGTTTTTGATCAACCGTCGCAGACCGCGTTCCGGACGGGCAATGGCCCAGTCGCAGAGGCGCCGGCGCCACGTGCCTTGGGGCGCGAGGCGGCTTTCGATGTCGGCGGCCAGCCGTTGCAGGCCTTCGGTGGAAAGCAGCAGCCCTGAGGGCGCCACTTCGCGACGGTCGCGGCGGGCGCTGCCGGGGCGTTCCGGGAAGGCCAGGGAGTGGCCGCGGCTCAGCCATTGCTCAAGCAACACCGTCAGACCGTTTTGCCATTGGGTGCCCTCTTCGCTCCACAGTTGAGCCCCTTGCGCCCAGCGGTTGAGGCGTTGCGGGGGTTCTGTCGGGCCGAGCAGTTCGGTGAAATTGAGCAGCGACTGGCCGTGGTTGATCCACAGTTGCTGCGCCTGCCGACCGTGGACGAAGGCGTGAGTCGGACGACTGCGCCACAGGGCTCTGTGCAGGTCCTCGGGTTCGAGATTGTCCGGTAGCGTCAACACTTCACCACCGATGTGTTGCGCGGCCAGGGCCAGCTGCAACAGGTTCGGTTCGAAGGCGCCGCTGAGGGCCAGCCGCGACGCCTCGGTAAAACCCTGCTGACGCAAACCATCGGCCAGGCGTTCGACATCGCGCAAGACATCAATCCAGCGCCAGACGAACCACTGCCCGTGACGCTTGTGCCGCAGTGCCGGTTGCAACGGGCTGATCTGGGCCCAGTGTCGCAATTGCTCCAAGGCTCGGGGCACGTTGACCTGCCACTCGGTGATGTCCGCCATCGGCGGACGCTTGAGTTCATGCACGCTCATGAATTGACCTCCTGTTCACGGACAAAAGCATGCGGTAGTCCGCCGGGCCGGATATAGGGAGCATCACCGCCCCCACAGTTGATCGAGGTCGAACACGAATCCTCAGACCACCACAGATCCTCGTGGGAGCGGGCTTGCCCGCGATGAGGCCGGCACATTCAGCATTAATGTCGACTTCCAGGCAGCCATCGCGGGCAAGCCCGCTCCCACAGGGATGTGTGTTGTGCTGACGTTTAGGCAGACACCAATTTCCTCTCCTGCTGACGCAACGCCGCCAGGTCGCGATAGCCACTTCCCGGGTGGCCCCTTCATAGCTGACCCAGGTTTTGTACTCCTCGAATTTGGCTTTGGCCTTGGCGTCGGGCGAACGGATACGGGTGCTCGAACGACAGCGACGCGGTCAGGCCGAACCCCAGATGCTCGGTGACCAACGCCATCGGCGGGATCAGTTGCAGCGGATCGTTGACCGGCACCTGCGCCGCCTGACGGATCGCCGCGTCACCTTTGCCGTTGTAGACGTCATAGATGCCCAGCACATCGGCAATGAACAGGCCGTCGAACTTGCCGCGCTCCAGGATCTTCGCCAGATCGGTCCAGTATTCCAGGTCCTTGTACTGCCACGAACGATCACGCGGATGCGCCCACAAACCCGGCGACTGGTGGCCGACGCAGTTCATGTCAAAAGCGTTGAGACGAATTTCCCGGGCCATCAAACGGCGCTCCTGAAACTGGGGGATGAAATACCCAGGGCTTTTGCAGGAGTCGTGCCTGAAACTAAATTCGTTTTAATTCAATTGCTTGAACAGTTATCCGAGAAATACTTGGAGCTTTAAACCAGCAAAGTGTCGATCCACTGTTGATCGGCGAACAGTTAGATCACCACGTTTCTGACGAACCGCGCCGCCACCGCCCCATCGTTGCGATAGGCATGGGGCTGGTTGCTGGCGAACATATAGAACTCGCCGGCGGCGATCTCGTGCGGCGTGTCGCCGAGCATCAAGGTCAGGCAGCCTTCGAACACGTAAATCTGTTCGCTCCAGCCATCGGCATCCGGTTGCGACGGGTAAATTTCGCCCGGCTGCAGGCACCATTCCCATTGTTCCACTTCGCGAGTGGCGGTGGCCCTGGACAGTAAAACGGCTTTGCTGCCGGCAATCATACCGGCCCAGGCGACTTCATTGATGCGGCTGTAATCGCGGACGTCCGGGGCCTGGATCAGGTCGCTGAACGCCACGTCCAGTGCTTCGGCCACGCGGTCGAGGGTGGTCAGGCTGACATTCTTTTCGCCCGCCTCGATGGCCACCAGCATCCGCCGACTGACGCCCGATTTTTCGGCCAAGGCAGTCTGGCTCATGTCGGCGGCATGGCGCAGGCGTCGAACGTTCTGGCTGACGTGCTGAAGGACCGAAGCCCGTTGCGTGGAATCTTTGTGCACTATATTGCTCACTTAGTGGCGTTGGGCAGTATACTGCGCAACATTCGGCGCATTGTGCGTCCCCCTCAGGTAGCGCGCAAGGTCATGACGTCGGTGAACTCCTCCCAGGCTTCTTCCCGTTTCTCCCGGTTCAGCAAGGCCGAGTGCGTGCTGGTGCTGATCACCATGGTGTGGGGCGGGACCTTTTTGCTGGTCCAGCATGCAATGACCGTCAGCGGGCCGATGTTTTTTGTCGGCCTGCGTTTTGCCGCGGCAGCGATCATCGTCGCCCTGTTCTCCTGGCGGCACCTGCGCGACCTGACCCTGTTCGAACTCAAGGCCGGGGCCTTTATCGGCGTGGCGATCATGCTCGGCTATGGCTTGCAGACCGTCGGGTTGCAGACCATTCCCAGCAGTCAGTCGGCGTTTATCACTGCGTTGTACGTGCCGTTCGTGCCGCTGCTGCAATGGCTGGTGCTGGGACGGCGTCCGGGGTTGATGCCGAGCATCGGGATCATGCTGGCGTTTACCGGGTTGATGTTGCTGTCGGGGCCTGCCGGCGCGTCTTTCAATTTCAGCCCCGGTGAAATCGCTACGTTGATCAGCGCGGTGGCGATTGCCGCAGAGATTATTCTGATCAGCACTTATGCAGGCCAGGTCGATGTGCGTCGGGTGACGGTGGTGCAACTGGCGGTGACTTCGGTGCTGTCGTTCCTGCTGGTGGTGCCGACTCAGGAAGTGATTCCGGACTTTTCATGGTTGCTGTTGTGCAGTGCGCTGGGGCTCGGCGCGGCCAGTGCGGCGATTCAGGTGGCGATGAACTGGGCGCAGAAGAGTGTTTCACCGACGCGGGCGACGTTGATCTATGCCGGTGAACCGGTGTGGGCCGGGATTGTCGGGCGGATTGCCGGGGAACGGTTGCCGGCGATTGCGTTGGTGGGCGCGGGGTTGATTGTGGCGGCGGTGATTGTCAGTGAGTTGAAGACCAAGGGTAAGGTTGCTGTGACTGAGGAAGAGTTGGAGCGGGAGACGCAAGGTTAAGTCGCAGTATCTGCGGTGTCAGGTCTGGCCCCATCGCGAGCAGGCTCGCTCCCACATTTGGAACACATTCCCTGTGGGAGCGAGCCTGCTCGCGAAGGGGCCAGACCTGCTGAATACAAACCTTTGAAACAATGAATAACAGGAATTTTCCAGCTACTTTGTAGGATTCTGCGACAGCTTGGCGTTTGGTGATTCCGGGGACTGGCACGTATGATGCTTCACAAACTTCCGCAGATTAGAAGCCTATGTCCCTGATAGTTCTACTGCTTCTGCCTTTTATCGGCAGCTGTCTGGCCGCTTTGCTGCCACACAACGCGCGCAACACCGAATCGCTGTTGGCTGGCCTGGTTGCCTTGATTGGCACCGTTCAGGTCGCCCTCTTGTACCCGCAAATCGCCCACGGCGGCGTCATTCGCGAAGAATTCTTCTGGTTACCGAGCCTCGGCCTGAACTTTGTTCTGCGCATGGACGGCTTCGCCTGGCTGTTCTCGATGCTGGTGCTGGGCATCGGCACACTGGTGTCGTTGTACGCCCGCTACTACATGTCGCCGGACGATCCGGTGCCACGGTTCTTCGCGTTTTTCCTCGCGTTCATGGGCGCCATGCTCGGGTTGGTGATCTCCGGCAACCTGATCCAGATCGTGTTTTTCTGGGAATTGACCAGCCTCTTCTCGTTCCTGTTGATCGGCTACTGGCACCACCGCGCCGATGCCCGACGTGGCGCTTATATGGCGCTGATGGTCACCGGCGCCGGCGGTTTGTGTTTGCTGGCGGGGGTCATGCTGCTTGGCCATGTGGTCGGCAGCTATGACCTGGACAAGGTCCTGGCCGCCGGCGAGCTGATTCGCGCACACGCCCTCTACCCCATTCTGCTGCCCCTGATCCTGATCGGCGCCCTGAGTAAAAGCGCGCAATTCCCCTTCCACTTCTGGCTGCCCCACGCCATGGCGGCGCCGACGCCGGTCTCGGCGTATTTGCACTCGGCAACCATGGTCAAGGCCGGGGTATTTCTGCTGGCACGGCTGTGGCCGTCACTGTCCGGCAGTGAAGAATGGTTCTACATCGTCAGCGGCGCTGGCGCCTGCACCCTGTTGCTCGGCGCCTATTGCGCAATGTTCCAGAACGACCTCAAAGGCCTGCTGGCCTACTCGACCATCAGCCACCTGGGCCTGATCACCCTGCTGCTGGGCCTGAACAGCCCGCTGGCCGCCGTGGCCGCGGTGTTCCACATCCTCAACCACGCCACCTTCAAGGCCTCGCTGTTCATGGCGGCGGGGATCATCGACCACGAAAGCGGCACCCGCGACATTCGCAAACTCAGTGGCCTGATCAAGTTGATCCCGTTCACCGCCACCCTGGCCATGGTCGCCAGCGCCTCGATGGCCGGTGTGCCGCTGCTCAACGGCTTCCTCTCGAAAGAGATGTTCTTCGCCGAAACCGTGTTCATCAACGCCACCGCCTGGGTCGAGATGACCCTGCCCATCGTCGCGACCATCGCCGGGACGTTCAGCGTTGCTTACTCGCTGCGATTCACCGTTGATGTGTTCTTCGGCCCGACCGCCACCGACCTGCCGCACACCCCGCACGAACCGCCACGCTGGATGCGCGCGCCGGTGGAGTTGCTGGTGTTCGCTTGCCTGGTGGTGGGGATTTTCCCGGCGCAAGTGGTCGGCCCGTTGCTCGCCGCCGCGGCGTTGCCCGTGGTGGGCGGCACCCTGCCGGAATACAGCCTGGCGATCTGGCACGGCTGGAACGCGCCGATGATCATGAGCCTGATCGCCATGTCCGGTGGCATCGTGCTTTATCTGTTGCTGCGCAATCAGCTCAAGCGCGGGCGCTTCAAGTACCCGCCGATCATTGGCCGGTTCAACGGCAAGCGCCTGTTCGAACGCAGCCTGGTGGTCATGATGCGTTTGGGACGTCGCCTGGAGCGGCGGATCAGCACCAAGCGCCTGCAAAGCCAATTGTTCCTGATGGTGCTCGCGGCGGTGCTGGCCGGGTTGATCCCGATGCTCCACAGCAGCCTGAGCTGGGGCGACCGGCCGAAGATTCCGGGCTCGATCGTGTTCGTGACGCTCTGGCTGCTGGCGATTGCCTGTGCCCTCGGCGCTGCATGGCAAGCCAAGTATCACCGGCTCGCGGCCCTGACCATGGTCAGCGTCTGCGGCTTGATGACTTGCGTGACCTTTGTCTGGTTCTCGGCGCCGGACCTGGCCCTGACGCAACTGGTGGTCGAAGTGGTGACCACGGTGCTGATCCTGCTCGGCCTGCGCTGGCTGCCGCGACGGATCGAAGAGGTCTCGCCGCTGCCGAGCACTTTGCGCAAGGCGCGCATCCGCCGTATCCGCGACTTGCTGCTGTCGACCGTGGTCGGTGGCGGCATGGCGTTGCTGGCCTACGCGATGCTGACACGGCAGACGCCGAACGACATTTCTTCGTTCTACCTAAGCCGCGCCTTGCCTGAGGGCGGTGGCAGTAACGTGGTCAACGTGATGCTGGTGGACTTCCGTGGCTTCGACACCCTCGGTGAAATCACCGTGCTGGTGGCCGTGGCGCTGACCGTCTTCGCCCTGCTGCGGCGCTTCCGTCCACCGAAAGAAAGCCTGCAGTTGCCGGCCCAGCAGCGCCTGCTTGCACCCGACGTGGTCACCGATCTGGTCAACCCGCGTCACGCCAGCGACACCGCGCTCGGCTTCATGATGGTCCCGGCGGTGCTGGTGCGCCTGCTGCTGCCGATTGCGTTTGTGGTGTCGGTCTACTTGTTCATGCGCGGGCACAATCAACCGGGCGGCGGGTTTGTCGCGGGCCTGGTGATGTCGGTGGCGTTCATCCTGCAATACATGGTCGCCGGCACCCAATGGGTCGAGGCGCAAATGAGCCTGCGACCGCTGCGCTGGATGGGCACCGGTTTGTTGTTTGCCACGGCGACCGGGCTCGGGGCGATGGCCGTCGGCTATCCGTTCCTGACCACCCACACCTGGCATGTCGAACTGCCCGTGCTGGGCGACATTCACATCGCCAGCGCGCTGTTTTTCGACATCGGCGTGTACGCCGTGGTGGTCGGCTCGACGCTGTTGATCCTCACCGCCCTCGCCCACCAATCGGTACGCGGCCACAAAACGGCGGCCCTGCCCAGAGCCGTCGCCAAGAAAGGAACCGTCTGATGGAAGAAGTCATCGCAATCGCCATCGGCGTACTGGCGGCGTCCGGCGTCTGGCTGATCCTGCGGCCACGGACGTTCCAGGTGGTCATGGGCCTGTGCCTGCTGTCCTACGGCGTCAACCTGTTCATCTTCAGCATGGGCAGTCTGTTCATCGGCAAGGAACCGATCATCAAGGACGGCGTGCCCCAGGACCTGTTGCACTACACCGATCCGCTGCCACAAGCGCTGGTGTTGACCGCCATCGTCATCAGTTTTGCCATGACCGCGTTGTTCCTGGTGGTGTTGCTCGCCTCCCGGGGCCTGACCGGTACCGACCATGTGGATGGCCGGGAGCCGAAAGAATGAATGTGATGACGCACCTGATCGCCGCGCCGATTCTGCTGCCGCTGCTGACCGCCGCCATCATGTTGATGTTGGGCGAGAAACATCGGCCGCTCAAAGCCAAGATCAACCTGTTCTCCAGCCTGGTGGGGTTGGGCATTGCCGTGCTGTTGCTGCAATGGACCCAGGAAACCGGCGTGCCCGGTTCCATCGGTGTGTACCTGCCGGGCAACTGGCAAGTGCCATTCGGGATTGTGCTGGTGGTCGATCGTTTGTCGGCGATGATGTTGGTGCTGACCGGGATCATCGGCGTCAGCGCGCTGCTGTTCGCCATGGCCCGTTGGGACGGCGCCGGTTCGAGTTTCCATGCGCTGTTCCAGATTCAGATGATGGGCCTGTATGGCGCCTTTCTGACCGCGGACCTGTTCAACCTGTTCGTGTTTTTCGAAGTGCTGCTGGCCGCTTCTTACGGCCTGATGTTGCACGGCTCCGGCCGGGCGCGGGTGTCGTCGGGGCTGCATTACATCTCGATCAACCTGCTGGCTTCGTCGTTGTTCCTGATTGGCGCGGCGCTGATCTACGGCGTCACCGGCACCCTGAACATGGCCGACCTGGCGCTGAAAATCCCGCTGGTGCCGGAAGCCGATCGCGGCCTGCTGCACGCTGGCGCGGGGATTCTCGCGGTCGCGTTCCTGGCCAAGGCCGGGATGTGGCCGCTGAACTTCTGGCTGGTGCCCGCCTATTCCGCAGCCAGCGCACCGGTGGCGGCGATGTTCGCGATCATGACCAAGGTCGGTATCTACACCTTGCTGCGCCTGTGGACGTTGCTGTTCTCCGGTCAGGCCGGGGCGTCGGCGTACTTTGGCGGCGACTGGCTGATCTACGGCGGCATGGCGACCATCGTCTGCGCCGCCGTGGCGATCCTCGCGGCACAGCGCCTGGAACGCCTGGCCAGCCTGAGCATTCTGGTGTCGGCGGGTATCCTGCTGTCGGCCATCGGTTTCGCTCAACCGAACCTAATCGGCGCGGCGCTGTTCTACCTGGTCAGCTCGACCCTGGCGTTGAGCGCGCTGTTCCTGCTGGCCGAGTTGATCGAGCGTTCGCGGTCGGCCAATGAAATGCCGCTGTACGATGACGGGGACCTGCTGCCACGGCCGATGGAATCCCTGCAACCGCCCAAAGGCATCAACCTCGACGACGAACAGAAAGCCGTGGTCGGCCAAGTGATTCCCTGGACGATGGCCTTTCTCGGTTTGAGTTTCATTGCCTGCTCATTGCTGATCATTGGCATGCCGCCACTGTCCGGGTTTATCGGCAAGCTCAGCCTGCTCAGCGCCCTGCTCAACCCGCTGGGCCTGGGCAATAGCGGTGATACGCCGGTGTCGAACGCGGCGTGGGGTTTGCTGGCGCTGCTGATCCTCTCCGGGCTGGCGTCGTTGATCGCCTTCTCGCGCTTGGGCATCCAGCGTTTCTGGACGCCCGAAGAACGGCCATCACCATTGTTGCGCCGTTTCGAATGCGTGCCGATCATTGCGTTGCTGGGCTTGAGCATTGCCCTGACGTTCAAGGCCGAACCGCTGCTGCGCTACACCCAGGCTGCGGCGGATGCCTTGAACAACCCGCAGCAATACGTGATGGCGGTGCTCGGCACGCGTGCGGTGCCGAGCCCTGAAGCACGGGCCGCGATGCTGGAGGTGCAGCCATGAAGCGTGTGTTTCCTGCGCCGTGGCTGTCGTTGGCCCTGTGGCTGTTGTGGCTGGTGCTGAACCTGTCGATGAGCCCCGGCAATCTGCTCATGGGCGCGGTGCTGGGCTTCTGCGCACCGCTGATGATGCGCAAGCTGCGGCCGCTGCCGATCCGCATTCGTCGGCCCGGGGTCATTTTGCGTTTGTTCTTCCTGGTCGGTCGCGACGTGCTGGTGTCAAACCTCGCCGTGGCCTGGAGTGTGCTGAATGCCGGTCGCCGCCCGCCGCGCTCGCAGTTCATCAAGGTGCCGCTGGACCTGCGCGATGCCAACGGCCTTGCGGCGCTGTCGATGATCTGCACGGTGGTCCCCGGCACGGTCTGGTCGGAACTGGCGCTGGATCGCAGCATCCTGTTGCTGCACGTCTTCGATCTGGAGGACGAAGCGCTGTTTATCGAGCACTTCAAGGCGACCTATGAGCGCCCCTTGATGGAGATCTTCGGATGAGCCCGTTGCTGTCGAACGCGATCCTGCTGAGCCTGTTTATTTTTTCGCTGGCGATGATTCTGACCCTGATCCGCCTGTTCAAAGGGCCGTCGGCTCAGGACCGGGTCCTGGCGCTGGATTACCTGTACATCATCGCGATGCTGATGATGCTGGCGCTGGGCATTCGCTATGCCAGTGACACGTACTTCGAGGCGGCGCTGCTGATTGCGCTGTTCGGCTTCGTCGGCTCGTTTGCCCTGGCGAAATTCCTCCTGCGTGGCGAGGTCATCGAATGAACGCGGAACTGTCTCTTTGGGTTGAAATTCCGGTGGCGATCCTGCTGGTGCTCGGTAGCCTGTTTGCGCTCATCGGCGCGATTGGCCTGGTGCGGATGAAGGATTACTTCCAGCGCATGCACCCACCGGCCCTGGCCTCGACCTTGGGCGCGTGGTGCGTGGCGTTGGCCTCGATCATTTATTTTTCGGCGCTGAAATCCGCGCCGGTGCTGCATGCCTGGCTGATTCCGATTCTGCTGGCGATTACGGTGCCGGTGACCACGCTGTTGCTGGCTCGAGCGGCGTTGTTTCGCAAGCGCATGGCCGGGGATGATGTGCCGGCGGAGGTGAGTAGTCGGCGCTCCGAGACCGGGATTTGATCCACGGTTTATGTAGATTGATCTGGCCTCATCGCGGGCAAGCCCGCTCCCACAGTGACGGATGTCGTACAGATATTCTGTGTCCGGCACCGAACCTGTGGGAGCGGGCTTGCCCGCGATAGCAACAGTTCAGACAACACAGCAAGCCCAGTCGACTCAGATCCAGGCAACGGCCAACAACCCGGCCCCCAACACCACACACAACGGCGAATAGGCCCAGGTGTCGAGCCGGGCAAATTTCGAGTCCTTGACCTGCTTGAAGAACCCCACCAGATTCGAATCGCCGATCGCCCGGGCGAACATCAGCATCGCAATCGCACTGATCACCCATTGCAGCGACCAGTGATGCACCGTCGGCAAATACAAGCCGACCCGCAGGCACACCAGCATCGCGATCAGCAGCAAACCCACCGCCACCAACAACGTGGCAAAGCCCGACGGCTTGAAGGCCGGCCTCGATTCCCGGCCGTCCTCCGCCGGCACTCGCGGCACCGCCGCCTCGCTCCCCAACTTGCCACCCGCCGCCCAGTACAGGTGGATCAGGCTGATCAACAGGAAGATTGCAGCCATCCATTGCGCGACCATTAGGCTCATATTCAGACATCCTGCGTGAAATGTCGCAGCAGGATGAACTTCATTGGATGATTTTGTAAGGGTATTCGTCGCATGCGGTGGTAAAGTGCGGCTCCATGAAATTCGCTCGAACCGATCGCTCACTCATTGCCTGGATGCTCTATTGCTGCGTCCTGTTCAATGTGTTCGCCTGCAGCATCGGTCACGGGCAAATGGTCGGGATGCAGCTCAACGGCATCGGCGGCCAGTTCTGTACGGTCGACCCGGCCACTCAGGCGCCGGCCTCGTCGAACACCGCCGAAGAGCAACTGCCGACCCTGTCCAAGGCATTCGGTTGTCCGCTGTGCTCCACCGGCGGCATGGGCCCGGCGCTCAACTCCAGCCTGACCCTGGCGATCCTCCCGCAACAGCACAGCCCGCCCCTGGCCGTCATCGCCAACGCTGACCTCCCTACCCGCTTCACCTGGCCCTCGGCCAATCCCCGCGCACCGCCGCTCGCCTGAGTTTCTTCGCTTTTTGCCGATCAGCCCACCTCGCCAACGCGTGGCGTTTGTGTGTGCGCTGTTTCCTAGACGAGAATTCAGGATTCACCGATGAAACCCCTTTCTTTACTCGTAAGCCCTCTACTGGCCAGCCTGTTTGGCTGCCTGTCTGTTAATACCTGGGCGCAATCCTCGATCGACCTGGCGCCGATCACCATTGATGGCGAGTCCGGCACCGAACCGGGCCTGAGTCTCGATCAGTCCAGCGGCATGGCCTCGCGCTTGGGTTTGAGCGTGCGTGAAACCCCGGCGTCTGTCGCCATCGCCAACCGCAACGACATCGAGCGCCACGGCGCACAGAATTTCCAGGACGCGGCGAACACCCTGCCCGGGGTGAATGCCAGTGCGCCGCCGGGCTTTGGCGGGTTCGTCTCTTATCGCGGTTTCACCAGCAGCCAGATCACCCAGATGTTCAACGGCATCAACGTCTCCGGCGGCCTCGCGCGGCCAGTGGATGCGTGGATCTACGACCGAGTGGAACTGGTGGGCGGCCCGTCGTCACTGATCAACGGCGCCGGCTCTGTGGGCGGTTCGCTGAACTACGTGACCAAACTGGCGACCCGTGAAGAGCAAGCTGTCGAAGGCCGGGTCAGTTACGGCACGTACGACACCGCCGAGACGGCGTTCGGCCTCAACCACGCCCTGAGCGATGCCAACGCGGACGTGCAGCACTACGCGCGCCTCGACGTCAGCCACAACACCGGCAACGGCTACATTGACCGTCAGGAGCGCGATGCCTGGAGCGTGGCGTTTTCCTTGCTCAGTGACCTGACGCCGAACCTGTCCCACACCCTGGCCCTGGAATATCAGGACGAACATGAAGACAGCCCTTACTGGGGCACGCCGGTGCTCAACCCCAAGGCCGGCGAACTGAAGATCGACAGGCACAACCGCTTCAACAACTACAACGTCGAGGACGGGCGCTACGAGCAGCGCACAATCTGGGTGCGCTCGATCATCGACTACCGGATCAACGACAGCACCACCGTGCGCAACACCCTCTACCACCTCGACAGCCAGCGCGATTACCGCAACCTAGAAACCTACCAGTACACCGCCGACAACAGCGCGCTGAACCGCTCCACGGCGTATCAGGTTCGGCACCAGGGTGAGCAGAACGGCAACCAGTTCGAACTGCGTCACGACAACACATTGTTCGGCCTCGACACCACCTGGAGCGGCGGTTTCGAGTACAAGGTCAACCAGACCACCAACTCGCCGCTGAACGTCAAAGGCGCGAGCACGGTCGACCCGAACAACTTTCAGCCGGGGCATTTCTATGACATTCCTGGCACCCGACAGGGTTTTGTCAGCGACAAGACCAATGAAGTCACGACCAAAGCCCTGTTCGCGGAGAACCGTTTGGCGCTGACCGACAAACTGGCATTGCTGACGGGTGTGCGTTACGACGCCATCGACCTCGACGTGACCAATCACCGGGAAGTGACCGCCAGCAATCCCCGGCACCTGAAACGCAGCTGGGAGCCGGTGACCGGCCGGGTCGGCCTGACCTACCAGTTCATTCCGTCCGCCAATGTCTACGTGCAATACAGCACCGCCGCCGAGCAGCCCAATGGTACTCAGGACTTCGACGTCTCGACGGGCAAGCAATGGGAAGTGGGCAGCAAGTTCGATTACCTGGACGGGCGCGGTTCGGCGACGGTGGCGGCGTACACCATCGAGCGCAAGGACTTCGCCGTGACCGACCCGCAGGACCCGACCGCCAGCATTCCGGTGGGTCAGCAGACGTCCAGGGGCATCGAACTGGCCAGTTCGTTGCGCATCACCGACAGGCTGTTGGCCGAGGGCAACTTCGCCTGGGTCGATGCGCAGTACGACGAATTCACCGAGAAAAATGCCGCCGGGGTGGTGGTTTCACGCAAAGGCAACACGCCGACCAATGTGCCGGACCGGGTCGGCAATTTGTGGCTGACCTATGACGTTGCGCCGCAATGGCAAGGTGGCGTCGATGCGCGATACGTGGCCTCGGTATTTGCCGACAGCGCCAATACCCTGACCGTGCCGTCGTACACGCTTTTCGGGACGTTCCTCAGTTACAAGGTCGATCAGCACACCACCGTCACCGGCCGCGTGCGCAACCTGACCAACGAGGTGTATGCCGAGTTTGCGCATGTCTCACCGGCGTATTACCTGGGCACGCCGCGCACCTTTGAGTTGGCGGTGCAAACTCGATTCTAAAAGCAAAAGCTTCGCTAGCAGGCTAGCTCCCACAGTGGATCTTCAGCGTTCACATAATCTCTGTGGGAGCTAGCCTGCTAGCGAAGGCGGCATCAGCCTCACCCCATCACTTCAACTCGGCAGCCACTTTATCCGCCACATCCTTGGGCAGCCAAGCCTGCCACACCTGCGGGTGCGCCTTCATGAACGCCTCCGCCGCCTGGCGTGGCGGGGTGTGTTTTTCGCTCATCTGCGCCAGTGCCTTGTTCAATGGATCAATCGGCAAGTCGACCTTTCTGAAGAACTCGGCAATCTGCGGATACTGCTTCTGGAACGGTGTGGACACGCCAATGGACAGTTTCGAGGGCAGTGAGCGCGTCGGTTTCGGGTTCGGGTTATCCGCATCCGTCAGGGTTTTCCAGGCTTCGGCGTCGAACGGCGGCTCTTCCAGCTGAATCAGTTTGAAACGACCGAGCAACGGCGTAGGCGACCAGTAATAGAACAGCACCGGTTTGCCGCGACGGATCGACGAACTGATTTCCGCATCCAGCGCCGCCCCGGAACCGCTGCGAAAATTCACATAGCTGTCGTTCAGACCATAGGCGGTGAGCTTCTGTTTGTTGACCACTTCCGAGGTCCAGCCGATCGGGCTGTTGAGGAAGCGCCCCTTGCCCGGGGTTTCCGGATCGCTGAACACGCTTTTGTACTTCGGTAGATCGGCGACGCTGCGCAGGTCCGGCGCCAATGGTTTGATGCCCTTGGCCGGGTCACCCTTGATCACGTATTCGGGCACCCACCAGCCTTCGGTGGCGCCCTTGACCGTGTCGCCCAGGCTCACGACTTTACCTTCGGCCTCGGCCTTGACCCAGACTGGACTGCGACCGGCCCACTCTTCGCCAATGACCTGAATGTCATTGTTGGCCAGTGCGGTCTCCAGAGTGATGGTCGTGCCCGGCAAAGTGTCAGTCGGCAGCCCGTAGCCCTTCTCGACAATGATCCGCAGGATGTCGGTGATCAGACTGCCGCTTTCCCAGTTCAGGTCGGCGAAATGGATCGGCGCCTGGGCCGCGAACACCGGAAGCGGTGAAGCCAACAATCCGAACGTGGCCAGTGTGGCGGCCAGCAACCGTCGAAATCCGTTCATGCTTTTGCACCTCGTGCTGTTCACAGCAATAGCAGGATGGCCTGGCAGAAGACCGCAAAGCCTCTGAATACTCAGTCAACTGACTGTAGTAGAGGTTCCTGCTTTCGAGGGTCGTCGATTAATTTTCAGAAGTTTCCTGCAAACGCGCCAGCGCTCTTCTGACCATGCTGGCGTACTCCGCCGGACGCAGCGTGTAGATCTGTGATGCCACCCACCCCAGCCAGGCGCCCTGCAGAACGGCCTTCTGGTCGAACAGCCGCTGGGCCTCGGCTTGAGCGCTGGCCTGATTCTGTTCGTGGAACTCGGCGCGGGCCACGGTCATTACTCGCTGGCCTTGAAGGTCACCAGTTCACCCTTGCGCCACTTGGCCGCCTTGGCGGTCACGGCTTTGAGGGTTTTGGTCAGGCCTTCCTGCAACTGTTGGTGGGCGGCGAACACCATCACCACGCTATGCCCTTCCTTGAACACAATGCCGTGGCCGTCGGCGGTGGTCACGAACGCGTAATCCCCCAGCCCGTAAACCGTCAGTTTGATTTCGCGGAACTTGATGTCCAGCTTGCCGCCTTCGCGACTGGGCAATACGGAAGCGCTGAAATGATCGCCAACCTTGAGCTTAAGCCCAGGCTTGTCGTCCACCACCAGCGCTGATTCGGTGTCGAGTTCGGCAATGTAAATGCCTTCAGCGTTCTGTTCGGTGATGTAAACGAAACGTGACTGAAACTGCTTAACCAGCTTTGCGCGCAAATCACCCAGCACGAACAAAGCATGCATATCGAGATTACTTACTGCCAAGGAAACATCCCCACATCTGAAAATGATGCCGCACGCAAAAAAAGCACACGGCAGAAAAAAGCGGCAATGCCGAAGGTGTCGCCAAATAACCCGGGTTGAAATCCTGAAACGAGCAGAGGGCTCATCCATCGCGAGGCGTGAGAAGACTACTGGAATGTCACTCGCGGCGTCTTGCCTGGTGTTCGTCAGAGGTTGAAGGAAAACGCCCTGCTAATAGCCAGAAAAACAGGATTACCAACTTTAAGGAAAAAACTCTTTAAAAAAAGCACTTTTCCGACATATCGCCCGCAAAAAATTGCTTTAGATGAACATCGGTCGCCCACCAGTGACGGTGATTCTAGAGCAGCGATGCTCACCGAGACTACCCATTACGACGTACACGCGTCGGCAAAACAACGAAAAGGACTTCCTATGTGCACGCTGACCCACTTCGCCATCGCCCCTGCACCTTATACAAACAGCTCATCGGCAGCGTACCCGGTGGTGTTTGAGCACCACGGGTTTTACCTTGAAGAGCCAGTCCGGCCGCGCTTTCAGGTGGTTCTGGCCGGCAATGCCTTCTTCCATATCAAGGAAATTTCCACGGGTCGCGTCAGAGGATTCCGATCGAGCCATAACGAAGCCTGCGCGCTCGCCCGTTCACTCGAATCCTGCATTTGACACAGCTGTGTCGTACATCGCTATAGGCGTTTCGTCATGCCGGCGACTTAACTCAGCCGCCGACAGGCAACTACTGCCATACTGGCCGACCATTTGAAGCGCATCCCCCAGGGCGGGCGGCGCTCAACACAACAATACATTTCCAAGGGAAGGCTGCTACGTGACGGAATTTGATATCGGTGAATTTTTTATCCGGGGCGAAGCCAGAGAGGTGGAAGGCGAATTCCAGGCAGTCATTGTCATGCGCGCCAAACCTCCGTTGACCACCGTGACGTATCACCAGGTCGAGAAGGATCGCTGGTTCAAGACGTCGGACGTCGCCGCTATCGCCGCCCAGGAGGCCGCCAAGGCCTTGAAGCTTGCCGTCGACGAAGGCGCATTGAAAGCCTGATCGTCCGGTTTGCGGTCTATGCTCACTCCTGCTGTTGAACATCGCTATCGAACTCCTGAAGCGCGGCCCCCTCAGATGCAGTGAAGCCGCACCTCAGATCTCGCACCCGCGCGACCAGCAAGGAGATGAAGATGGATTCACCTACACATGACTTGAAAGGTTTGTTCGACCAACTCGGCCTGGATTCCAGCGAGAAAGCCATTGATGATTTCATCGCCAGCCATTCACCCTTGGCCGACGACAAGAAACTCATTGATGCCGAGTTCTGGTCACCGCAACAAGCCGGTTTCCTCAAAGAACAATTGCGTGAAGATGCCGATTGGGCGCGGGTGGTCGACGACCTGAACCTGCGGATGCACCAGATTCACTAGCCTCTGATCAATGCAGGCTGTCGGGTGCTTCGGCGTCCAATTGCGCCAGCCAGGCAGCCCTGCACTCTTGCGCTTCTTCGCGACTGGAGAATGCCGTCCCCCGGCGTTCGCCGTTGAGCAGTACCACCCAGCAGACACTTTGCCCCATCGCACGCAGGCTGGCGGGCACACCGCTGCCGATCATGACGGCGACATCGACTCTGCTTTGCATGCTGACCTCCCGAATTTCATTAGCTACCTAACTGTGTAGGCATGGTAATGAGTTCGTGGGCGAGGAAACAGCGACTGGGTTGCACAGATTAATTGTCAGAATGGCAATAATGCGGGGTTGGGCTGAGCCCCGCCGCCATCGGCCATCCCTGGCCGCGCGCCCCGGATCTGGAGCCCGATCCCCTGTAGGAGCGAGCTTGCTCGCGAAGGTTTTGAATGCGCGGTGTTTATCCTGTTGGAACGCGTCATCGTTAACGTTCTTCGCGAGCAAGCTCGCTCCTACGGGGTTTTTCCGGCTTATACCCCAACCGCAAACCACCCCAATGCCGTCCCTTGACCACAATCGGCACCGACAAATCGTGCATCAGTTCCCCAGTGTCACGGGTATACGTTTGCAGCAATACCGCCTGCTGATGGCTACCACAGCGAATCCCGGTACGGTCAGCAAACTTGCGTTTCGTGCGATTTTGCAGGCTATCAACCTGCGCATCCCCAGTCAGCGGCTGACTGAACACCGTGTTGTGGGTCGGCACATAGCCCTGCTGAGTACAGGCAATGGCAAACACCAGGCCTTCATGGCGCGGCAACAACGGTTCCTGAATCGCCGGCAACACCTGATCGGTGTAGCGATCAAAGCGCGTCTGGTACTTGACCGGGCTGGTATTGGGGATCGTCTGGTAATTGCGATCAAACAGGTCGTCGAGACTGACACGAGCCGCGTCGATATCCGCTTCAAAGCGCGCCGCAATCTGACTCGCGCCTTCACGGGCCAAGTCATAAATCCGTTGGTGATAGTCATCCAGTCCGACTTCGGCCAGGCGCTCGCTGATGGTTTCGGCCTGACCTTCCATTTGCACGGCCGCCTGGGCCAGACGCTGAGTCTGTTGATCGCTGATCGCCAGATCGCTGCGCATCTGTTCAATGGCATGAAACAGGCTGTCGAGTTGTTCGCGGTTGGTGTCCGCGCCCCGCGCAATTTCCCCGACCTGGTTTTCGACGCCCGCGGCCAACCGGGCGATGTTCTCCAGATGCTGACCGGTGTGTTCGACCTGCTCGACGCCGGTGTCGAGGTCGCTGGACAGCTGGCGGATCTGCTCCACCACCTGCGCAGTGCGTTGCTGGATGTCGGCGACCATCTCCCCGACTTCGCCGGTCGCCGTCGCCGTGCGCGCGGCGAGTCCGCGCACTTCATCGGCGACCACGGCAAACCCGCGCCCGTGTTCCCCGGCCCGCGCCGCTTCGATCGCCGCGTTCAGGGCCAGCAGATTGGTCTGGCTGGCAATCGACTGAATCACCAAGGTGACCCGCTGAATATCGTCGCTGCGCAGGCTCAAGGCTTCGATCAGCTCACGGCTGTTACTGGCGCGCTGACTGAGTTGATGCATGCGCGAGATCGACTCGATCAACTCCGTGCGCCCTGCCGCGCTGCTCTGATGCGCTTCGCTGGCCGCACTGAGCGCCTCTCGACTGAGTTTCGAAGTGGCGTGCTCGGTGGCGATCATCACTTCGGCATTGCTGACAATTTGCGCCGCCGCACCGAGTTGCGATTGCAGCTTGTCGGCCAGTTGCTTGACCGAAAACGCCACGCCGGCAGCCGACAGAGCGTTATGACTGGTGGTGTAGGAAAGATCGCGAGTCAGCTCGGCAATCGCGCTGGAGCTGTCGACGGCGGTTGCCTCAGGAATGGCGCGCGAGCGCAGGCGAGGCAGCCAGATAATCAGCACGGCCAATGGCAGGGCCAGGTAAAGCGACAGGCCACCCAGCATCATGCCGCACAATAAAAGCATCAGGGCGATGCTTTGCAGCGTCGGCGTCAGCCAGAGGTTTTTCGGCAAAAGCACTGGTGCAGGCACAGGCCTAACCAGAGATCCGTCTCTCGACATCTTCGTCACCCCACGCGTCTTCTAATTGTTGTGACGGCATTAAACGCCACTAGTGGGCCATTATCTATGGTCCATTAGTAGTGGGCGTTGCAGCAGATCAATAGAAGTGCGCGGGTTTTTCGCAGGCGTGGAAAAGCATCGCGGGCAAGCCCGCTCCCACCGGTTCAACACGAACCGTGTGGGAGCGGGCTTGCCCGCGATGAAGGCGCTACGAAATCAGGCCTGACGCTGGTGCTTGTCGATCTGTTCGTGACGCTCTTGAGCTTCGATGCAGTACTTGGTGGTCGGGCTGATCAGCAAGCGCTTCAGGCCAATGGCCTCGCCGCTGTCGTCGCACCAGCCGAAGCTGTCTTCTTTGATGCGTTCCAGAGCCTGTTCCAACTGAGGCAGCATGCGCTGGTCGCGATCGATCGCGTTCACCAGCCAGGTGCGCTCTTCTTCAACAGAAGCCGCGTCGGCCGGGTCAGCCGGGGTGTCCAGGCTTTCGATGGCGATACGGTTCTGCTCGATGCGCTCGTGGGTTTCGACTTTCATGTTCTGCAACAGCTCAGAGAAAAAAGCATGTTGCTCGGCATTCATGTAGTCATCCGCCGGCATGGCCAGCAACTTGTCCTTTGTCATTGATATCTCTATAAAAAAACGTGCATTAAGGCGAATTAGGGAGCGTTCCGGCGGACCAGGTCTGGCCATCGGAAAGGCGCCGTTTATTCCAAGCGCCACCCGGCACTCAATTTACGAGGGGCGGCAGTCTAAGGCCGACTTGAGGCCTCAGCAACTGAAAAGACAGCGAATTTGTCCGACAAAGCCCCGAAAGTACTCAATGGGAGGCGATGAGGTGGTTATCGGAGTGCGTTTATAGCAAGAAATTCAATCGAGCGGCTGTATATAGAAGACAAACGGCTGCACCTCGCTTGCAGCGCCCAAAGCCTAAGCTAAGGTTGTCCGTCCTGAAATCGTCATCTAAAGGAGCAGTTCAATGAAGTTGATCGGCATGTTGGATTCGCCTTATGTGCGGCGCGTCGCCATTTCCGCCAAACGCCTTGGCATCCCGTTGGAGCACGAAGCGGTTTCGGTGTTTCGGCACTTCGACCTGTTCCAGCTGATCAATCCGGTGGTCAAGGCCCCTACCCTGGTGCTGGATGACGGTGAAGTGTTGATCGACTCGACGCTGATCATCGATTACCTCGAAGCGCTGGCCGGGCCGAGTAATAGTTTGATGCCCGGCGACCTTGTTCATCGACTGCGCGCGTTACGCCTGATCGGCCTGGCGTTGGCAGCCTGCGAGAAGTCCGTGCAGATTTACTACGAACGCACCCTGCGCCCGGCGCACATCCAATTTGAACCGTGGGTAGAACGGGTCGAAGGGCAATTGGCGGCGGCGTATTCGGCGCTGGAGCGGGAACTCGAAAAGCAGCCGCTGAAGACTGACGGTTCGATTGATCAGGACGGGATTACCCTGGCGGTGGCCTGGAGCTTTACCCATCTGGTGGTGCCGGATCAGGTGCAGGCTGGGCAGTTTCCATTGATCAGCGCGTTTACCGAGTATGCCGAGGGGCTTGAGGCGTTTGTCAGTACACCGATCGAGTAGCCTGTCTGGCCCCTTCGCGAGCAGGCTCGCTCCCACAGTTGACTGCGTTTTCCTGTGGGAGCGCGAAGACCTGACAGTCACCCTCAATCTAACTACCAACCCACCCACATAAAAACGCCGCTTCCACCAGAGGCAGAAGCGGCAGAGGCACAAGCCTCAGACAAATCAGTGCATGAACAGGGCGATCAGGATAATGATCGGGATCGGTACGCCGAGAAAGAACAACAATAATGAGCGCATGAGGATTCTCCTGGGTTAACGAACAGGGGTGGTGACGTAGGTTTCGGTTTCCAGATACACCACCGCATCCCGACGACGACCGCCGAAGGTGGCAGCAAGGCTGGCGAAAAACGCACCGATCAACAGGGCAATGAACATCCACAACGAAGTCCACGCTGCGACCTTGGCGGCCGTGTCAGCGGCCTGTTGTGCAGCCACTTTGGCATCGGCCACGGCTTTCTGGGTGCGGGCATAAACTTCATCGACACGACGCTCGGCATCCGCCTGAGTGAGATTGGTCCGTTGGGCGACCATTTGTGCCAGGTAGGTGCGATCTTCGGCAGACAACTGACCGTCATTGCTCAAACTGCGCACGAAGATGCGGGTCACGGTGCCACGGGCGGCGTCATCGCTGACGGCGGCCGGACGATCATCGCGGAACAGGCTGTCGACGAAATAACCGTACTGGTCACTGTTGGTATTGCCGGCGGCGGTCCCGGCAGCCTGTGTCGCCGCACTCGTGGCACCACCGACGACATTCGCCCCGGCCTGAACACCGCCGCTGACGATACTGCTGACCGAACCGACCACCAGGGTCGCGGTCACCAACGTTGCCACGCACCAGGCCAGAAAGCCGTGGGCCGTGTCACGGAAATAAACCTCATCGCCATGCATGTTCGCCCACTTCACCCGCAGGCGACCGGCTATATAGCCACCGAGTCCGGACGCGACGATTTGCGTCGCCGCCAGCCAGACTATCGTCGAAATGCCCAGGCTCTTGGCGCTCACACCTTCATTGGCCCACGGCGATACCGCCGAAAAACCCAGGCCGAATCCGAGCAGCACCAGGATCAGCGACAACGCCGCCGCCGCAGCGGCCCCGGCGAAAATCGCGCCCCAGGACACGCCAGAGGACGTGGTTGATTCTTCTGCGAGAGGATAGAAACCATCAGGGGATCTATTCATTGTTATATCGCTCCAGGCATGAAAGATGGTGTTACAACTCTTCGTATTGAGGAATTGCAGTCACCGTGCCAGTTGCCAACCTTGAATAAATATAGCTATTTCAACAGGTTATAAAGTTTGAACTTCCAAAATCCATGCAAATTGCAAGGAACGGTCAATATCAGCGGGTTTTATGCATTGGCCTTGGGAGATCAAAGATCGCAGCCTTCGTTAGCTCATGCAGGGGATTTCGTTCTCAAGGCAGGCGCTGCCGAAGGCTGCGATCTGTTGATCTTTTGGCTTTACGTGAAGTTTTATTTAGAAAGCCTGCCATCATTTCTTGGCAAAATGCCGCTCACGTTGAGCACTCCTAATCAGGCCCGCCCTATGACCCGCATCTTGACCATCGAAGACGACGCCGTAACCGCCCGGGAAATTGTCGCCGAACTGAGCAGCCATGGCCTCGACGTGGATTGGGTCGACAATGGCCGCGAAGGCCTGGAGCGCGCGGTCAGCGGCAACTATGACTTGATCACCCTCGACCGCATGCTGCCCGAGCTCGATGGCCTGGCGATTGTCACCACGTTGAGGACGATGGGCGTGGCCACGCCGATCCTGATGATCAGCGCCCTCTCCGACGTCGACGAGCGTGTGCGCGGCTTGCGCGCCGGCGGAGACGATTACCTGACCAAACCGTTTGCCACCGATGAAATGGCCGCCCGCGTCGAAGTCCTGTTGCGCCGACAGAACACCGTGACCGCCCAGGCCACCACGCTGCGGGTGGCGGACCTGGAATTGAACCTGATCAGCCACGAAGCCAGCCGCGACGGTCAGCTGCTGACGCTATTGCCCACCGAGTACAAGTTGCTGGAATTCCTGATGCGCAACACCGGACAGATTCTGTCGCGGATGATGATTTTCGAAGAGGTCTGGGGTTACCACTTCGACCCCGGCACCAACCTGATCGACGTGCACATCGGCCGTCTGCGCAAGAAGATCGACCCGCCGGGCAATGTCCCATTGATCCGGACCGTGCGAGGCTCGGGTTATGTCATTGCCGAACCCGTCTAAAGGCTGGCGTTCCTCCATCAGCCGACTGCTGGCGCTCTACAGTTCGCTGTTCGTGCTCTGGAGCGGCATTCTCATGGGGGTCATGTACTACGAGGTGTCTGATTACCTCGACAACCTGGCCAAGCACTCGCTGATGCAGCGCCAGCATTTGTTTTCGCGTTTTCAGGGCGAACAACTGATGGACGCCCTCGCCGTCAGCATGACCTTCGACATTCGTGGCATCGATGCCTATGGCTTGTTCGATGCTCAGCATCGCTATCTTAATGGCGCCCTGCGGCACATTCCCGAAGGCCTGCCGCTGGACGGCAAGATTCACATGCTCAGCGACTGCGCCGACTCCGACGATCCGACCCTGCCCGCCGACAGCTGCGACGCGGTGGCGACCCAGACCCGGGACGGACACTGGCTGGTGCTGGTGCGCGATAACGGCTCGTTATTCGCCGTGACCCGGATCATTCTCCACGCGCTGTTCTGGGGCGTGACGTTGACGATCCTGCCGGGCATCGTCGGCTGGCATTTGTTGCGCCGCCGGCCGCTGCGGCGCATTCGCGGGATTCAGGCCAGCGCCGAGGCCATCGTCGCCGGCGACCTGACCCGGCGCCTGCCGCTGTCCAATCGCCGCGATGAACTGGACATGCTCGCCGCCATCGTCAACGCCATGCTCGAACGCATCGAGCGCTTGATGAATGAGGTCAAGGGCGTGTGCGACAACATTGCCCATGACTTGCGCACACCGCTGACCCGCCTGCGGGCGCAGTTGTACCGCATGCAGCAACAGGCGGGCGAAGGGTCCCAGGAAGCGGCGCAACTGGACTCAGTGTTGACTGAGGCCGACACCCTGATGGCGCGGTTTCGTGGATTACTGAGGATTTCCGAGCTGGAAGATCGCCAGCGGCGCTCCGGGTTTGTGCAGCTGGATCCGCTGCCGTTGCTGCAAGAACTGCACGACTTTTATCTGCCGCTGGCGGAAGAAGACGGGCTGATTTTTCGCCTTCAATTGCCTGAATCGTTGCCGGTGCTGAAGGGTGATCGAGCACTGTTGTTCGAAGCGGTGGCGAACCTGCTGAGCAACTCGATCAAGTTCACACCGCCGGGGGGCGAGGTGATTTTGCGTGGGATTAATGAAGGTGGGCATACGCGAATCGAAGTGCTCGATTCCGGCCCCGGGATTGCGGTGGCCGAGCGCGAGGCAGTGCTCCAGCGTTTCTATCGTGCCAATGGGGGCAACCAGAAAAGCGGGTTCGGGCTGGGCCTGTCGATCGTCGCGGCGATTGTCAGCCTGCACGGGTTCAGGCTTGAAGTGGGTGACAGTGAACTCGGGGGTGCACGGTTGGTGCTGGATTGCCAGCAGAGCCTGATCCCGCAAACCTGACACGCACTCCAAAACAACGAAGCTCCAATGTGGGAGCGGGCTTGCTCGCGAATACGGTCTCTCATTCAACGATGATGCTGTCTGATACTCCGCTTTCGCGAGCAAGCCCGCTCCCACAGGGGATTTGTGGTGTTGTCAGGCGGGGTAGTTCGCCCGCAGGGCTTGGAGGCCGCCCTGGTAGATGCCGGCAAACAGTGCCGTCACTTCTTCCTCACTCACACCGACCGGCGCAAACCGGCCAGACCAGGTCACCCGCGCGCCCTGCCCTTGTGTTTCCACGCGGATTGTCGCCAGGTAGTCGGTGGCCGGAAACGGTGCCTGCAGGATCGAGTAGCTGTAGGTTTTCGCCGCGTTATCAAACGCCTCAAGACGCTCTACAACGACCGCGCCATCCGCGGTTTGCAGGCTGCGCACCCGCCCGCCTTCGCTGAGTTCACTTTTGGGAATGAACGGCAGCCAGTCCGGTAGCGAGTCGAAGCCGCCGATCAATTGCCAGACCTGATCGGCCGAAGCCGGGATGTCGATGGATGCTGATGCTGTTGCCATAGGAAGTGCTCTCTTAATCAGTAAGGTTCAAATCGCCATGCTGTCGACGACACCGCCGTCAACCCGCAAGGCCGCGCCGGTGGTGGCCGAGGATAACGGTGAAGCGATGTACGCCACCAGATTGGCGACTTCCTCGACATGGGCCACGCGCTGGATGATCGAGGTTGGCCGGGCCGTGCGCACGAAGGCGTCGGCTTCCTCCTGGAGGCTGCGACCGGATTGGGTCATGGCATCCTTGAGCATCAGCTCCACGCCGTCGGTCAATGTCGGGCCCGGCAGAATCGCATTGACCGTCACCCCGGTGCCCGCCAGCCGTTTGGCCAGTCCATGGGACACCGCCAGGTTGGCGCTTTTGGTCACGCCATAGTTGAGCATGTCAGCCGGAATTGCGATCCCGGATTCCGAAGACAGGAAAATCACCCGCCCCCAGCCCTGCTTGACCATGTCCGGCACGTAATGCCGGGACAGGCGCACACCCGAGATCACGTTGATCTCATAGAAGCGCGTCCACTCACTGTCAGGGGTATCAAAGAAATCCACCGCGTTGAAGATCCCAAGGTTGTTCACCAGGATGTCGGCCCGTGGCTCGGCGGCGAACAGTTTTTCCGCACCTTCGGCCGTACCGAGATCGGCCGTCAGCCCACGCAATTGAGCGCCCGGCACCTGCTGACGAATGCTCGCCAGCGCCTGTTCGACCTTGGCCGTCTCGCGGCCGATCACCACCACCGTGGCACCGGATTCGGCCAGTGCCTTGCTGATGCCCAGGCCAATGCCGGCGGTGCTGCCGCTGACGATGGCGAGTTTTCCACTCAGATCGATCTTCATGTTCAACCTCCAATGATGGGCAATGGCGCGCGCTCGGACACCAGCTTCGCGTCACGCATCGCTTGCCAGAAAGCGGCGGGAATCACCGCCGACAACGCCGCGACATCTTCAGCAATCCGGTCTGGACGGCTGGAACCTGGAATCACCGCCGCCACGGCGGGGTTTGCCAGGGAGAACTGCAATGCCGCCGCCTTGATGTCGACACCGTGAGCGGCCGCAATGCGTTTGATCTGCTCGACTTTGTTAATGATCGCCGGGCTCGCCTTCTGATATTCGAAGTGCGCGCCACCGGCCAGGATGCCCGAGCTGTACGGACCACCGACCACGATCTCGACATTCTGCGCCAGGGCCGCGTCCATCAGGCGTTGCAAGGCGCGGTCGTGATCGAGCAGCGTGTAGCGACCGGCCAGCAGAAAACCGTCCGGCTGCGCTTCGGTCAAATCAAGGGTCAGCTCGCAGGGCTCGACCTTGTTCACGCCCAGCCCCCAGCCCTTGATCACGCCTTCTTCACGCAAACGGGTCAGTACTTTGAACGCGCCAGTACGCGCCTGGTTGAAATATTCCAGCCATTGATCGCCGTAGAAGTCCTGGGCGATATCGTGGACCCAAACGATGTCCAGGCGATCGGTTTGCAGGCGCTTGAGGCTGTCTTCGATCGAACGCATCGTTGCATCGGCGCTGTAGTCGTTGACGATCTTGTTCGGGCGGCCGTGTTCGAACACGCCGCTCTTCTCGCCGAGATCACGGGCGGCAGCGTCTTCGACCTCATCGAGAATCACCCGGCCGACCTTGCTGCTCAGCACGTAGTCGTCACGGTTGTACTGGGCGAGCGCGGCGCCGAGGCGAATTTCGGAAAGACCCGAGCCATAAAACGGCGCAGTGTCGAAGTAACGGACGCCAGCGTCCCAGGCGGCGTGAACGGTGGCCATGGCCTCTTCTTCAGGAATGGCGCGGAACATGTTGCCCAAGGGTGCGGTGCCAAAACCCAGGGTGCCGGGCAGTTTGTCTTTCAAGCTCATGATTCAATCCTCATCGGTTTCAGAGGTCAGTGGATGACCGTTGAGCAGATCCTAGATTGCGAGGGTCGGACCGTCCAAGACATAATGTGCAGCACTTGAGTCCCCAGAGGTCTGACATGATCGACATCCGCCAATTGCGCTACTTCGTCGCGGTCGCCGAAGAAGAACACGTCGGTCGCGCCGCCGAACGCCTGCACATTTCCCAGTCGCCCCTGAGCCGGCAGATCGCCCAGCTTGAGGAACGCCTGGGCCTGACCCTGTTCGAGCGCAGCCAGCAGCGCATTCGCCTGACCCGCGACGGCCAGACGTTTCTCGCCGAAACCCGCGCCCTGCTGACCCACGCCAACCGGCTGGAATCCCTCGGCAAGCGCCTCGGCCGTGGCGAAGAAGGTGGCTTGTGCATCGGCTACATCGAAAACGCCATGCACGCCGGCGTCTTGCCCAATGCCTTGCGGGTGTTGCGGGTCGACCGGCCGAATGTGCATGTCGCGCTGTACAACCTGAGCTCCGCCGAACAACTCGAAGGCCTGCGACAGCGTAGTCTCGATATCGCCCTGGTCAGTGAACCGCCCGTCGCCGACGATCCGGACCTGCTGGGTTTTCAGGTGCTGGATGACCCGATGTTGCTGGCCTTGCCTGAAGATCACCCGTTGGCGAACCAGGCAACATTGACCCCGGCCGACCTCGCTGATCAGGAGTGGATCGGTGTGCAACATCACCATAACGTCGCCAGCCGCGAAAACTTCGTCAGCGCTTGCATCCGCGCCGGCTTCACCCCGGACATCCGCATGGAAGCCACCGGCCCCTTCACTGCTTTGGCGCTGGTGTCCTCGGGACTGGGCATCGCCATGATTCAGAAAGGCTTGAGCCGTAATGCCCCGCCAGGCGTGGTACTGCGGGAAGTGCCATGGATCTCCTACACCAGACCGCTGTGGGCGGCGTGGCACCGGATTAATTTGCGACCGTTGGTGGAGACGTTCCGGAAGGTGCTGACGGAGCCGGGTTCGATTTCGAAGTGATGCGCAATCCCTGTGGGAGCGGGCTTGCTCGCGAAAGCGGTGTGTCAGGCAACGTTAATGTCGACTGACACTCCCTCTTCGCGAGCAAGCCCGCTCCCACAGTGGATTGATGTTGTACGCAGCATTTGTGTTCGCTGAAGATCCAGTGTGGGGGCGAGAACTCCCCCGTTTACACCGCATACTCGGGGTTTGGTGCTTTACTGAAATGATTCCAAACCCCTGCGAGCCCCCCACCATGAACCGCAACGACCTGCGCCGCGTGGACATGAACCTGCTGGTGATTTTCGAAACGCTGATGTTCGAAAAAAACCTGACCCGGGCCGGGGAAAAACTGTTCCTAGGCCAGCCCGCCGTCAGTGCCGCACTGGCGCGGTTGCGGGATTTGTTTGATGACCCGCTGCTGGTGCGCAACGGTCGGGTGCTGGAGCCGACTCAACGGGCGCTGACGATCCTTCAGGAATTGAAGCCGGCGATGGACACCATCTCCGGCGCGGTCAGTCGGGCCAAGGATTTCGACCCGTCGACCAGCCGCGATGTGTTCCGCATCGGTCTGTCCGACGACGCCGAATTCGGTCTGTTTCCGCCGCTGCTCAAGCAGATACGCGAAGAGGCGCAGAACGTCGTGGTGGTGGTGCGGCGGGTGAATTTCCTGCTGATGTCGTCGATGCTGGCGTCCGGGGAGATTTCTGTCGGGATCAGCTACACCACGGAACTGCCGGCCAACGCCAAGCGCAAGAAGCTGCGCGACCTGAGCGTGAAGATCCTGCGTGGCGATGACCGTCCCGGTGCGCTGACCCTGGATGATTACTGCGAGCGTCCTCACGCCCTGGTGTCGTTTTCCGGGGATTTGACCGGTGCCATCGACACCGACCTGGCGCGGATCGGCCGCTCACGCCGGGTGGTGCTGGCGGTGCCGCAGTTCGCCGGTCTGCGCGCCTTGCTGGCCGGCACCGATATGCTGGCCACGGTGCCGGACTATGCCGCGTGCGCGCTGATCGAAGGCAGCAGCCAGTTGCGCGCCGACGACCCGCCGTTTGACATCGTGTTGTCCGAACTGTCCATAGTCTGGAACGGGGTCAACGATAACGATCCGGCAGAACGTTGGTTGCGCTCGCGAATTGCCCAACACATGTCGGCGCCGCTGCCGGGGCACTGATGGATTGGAAAGACGCAGGGTCGCACTCACGCAAGTACACCGGCAGGTCAGTGACCGGCGGCATGACCGGAATCTCGAAATACATCTGGACCACCCAGCCACGGTGATAGCTGGCATGGTTGACCACATGCATCAACATCGCTCCGGCGCTCATGGTGCCGCTTTCGCCCGAGACAAAACTGAACTCCACGGGTGTATCCAGCGACTCGTCGGTCTGCCGGGCGCTCCAGTCGCAGTACCAGTGATCGATGTCCTTTTGCGCCAGGCGCAAATCAGCGAGTTCGGCATGCAGCAGATCGTGTGACGTCTTGAAGCCGTGCCCTCGGCCTTCGAGGTGGGCTTGCCAAATGCAGTCCACTACATAGATGTGGTTAAGGGTGCCGATCATGTTCTTGAACACCGAGACCCGTTCCTTGTTGACCTCACCCGGCGGTAACGCGGCCAGGCTGTCAAAGAGCCGTTGGTTGGCCCAGCGCTTGTAATCGGCAAGCAGGCAGGCCGTTTTTACGTTGATCATCAGAGGTCTCCCATTGTGATGGGCGCACTGCCAAGCATAGCCCTGACTGAGCCCTGCATCGCAGACACTGATTACCGGTCACTTCGCCACAACATGATCGATGTAGCAGCTGTCGAGCTGGCGAGGCAGCTGCTACAAGGGACGTAGGGTTTTCACGACTCGGTCGGCCAGTGCCAGGCAACTGGTCAGGCCCGGTGATTCGATGCCGAACAGGTTCACCAGCCCCGGCACGCCATGCTCGGCCGGGCCGCTGATGATGAAGTCGGCGGCCGGTTCTGTCGGTCCGGTGATTTTCGGGCGGATACCGCTGTAGGCCGGTTGCAGGCTGTGATCGGGCAATCCGGGCCAGTAACGCCGGATCGCCTGATAAAACCCCTCGGACCTGCGCGGGTCGACGCGGTAGTCGATATGATCGACCCATTCAACGTCCGGCCCGAAACGCGCCTGACCGCCGAGGTCGAGGGTCATGTGCACGCCCAGCCCGGCACTTTCCGGTGCCGGATACACCAGATGCCGAAACGGCGCCCGGCCGCTGAAGCTGAAATAGCTGCCCTTGCACAAACGGGCCTTGGGCACCTGATCCGAGGGCAGGCCAGCAATGCGGCTCGCCACCTCGGGCGCGGACAACCCCGCGCAATTGATCAACTCACGGCAGCTCAACGTCATCGGTTGCGCACCGCCCATGTGCAGCTCGAAACCGAATTCGGTACAACGGGCCGACACCAGCGGCGTGTGAAAGGCAATCGAAGTGCCGCTGGCCTCGGCATCGGCCTGGAGCGCCAGCATCAGCGCATGGGAATCGACGATGCCAGTGGACGGCGACCACAGCGCGGCGACGCAGGACAACGCCGGCTCGAGTGCCCGCGCCTGTTCGGCGTCGAGCCATTGCAGGTCGTCGACGCCATTGCGCCGACCCTGCTCCAGCAACCGGCGCAACGCCGCGCACTGCACCTCATCGGTGGCCACGATCAACTTGCCGAGGCGTTGATAATCAACGCTGCGCTCATCGCAGAAGGCGTACAGGCGCTGCTTGCCCTCCACGCACAACTGCGCCTTCAGGCTGCCGCTCGGGTAATAAATGCCGGCATGGATCACTTCCGAATTGCGCGAACTGATCCCGGTGCCAATGCCCTCGCCCGCCTCGACCAGGACCACTTCCCGACCACTCAAGGCCAGCGCCCTGGCCACCGCCAGCCCGACCACACCGGCGCCGACCACCACGCATTCGATATCGACGCTCACTTGCCCTCTGCTCATGTCACGCCAGCCCTCGCTCCCGATAATCGATCAGGCTGGAGAATATCGCCAGCAACAGGGCCATGACCACGAAGAAAATCAGCACCAGGAAATACGAGCCGGTGAATTGCACAATCAGCCCGATCAGGATCGGAACGATCACACCCGCCATGTTCCCGCAAAAGTTCATGGTGCCGGCCAGCACGCCGGTTTTCGAGGTACCGCCGAGGATCGACGGAATGCACCAGTACATGCCGCACCAGCGAATGAAAAACATCGCCACGCAGAGCAGGCCGATCGCTTTGCTGGCCTCGCTCGCATACGCCACCGCCAGCATGCACACCGCCGCGATCAGCGCCGAACCGCTGAACATGCTGCGCATCACCAGGTTGGGCGAGGCGCCGCTGGACTTCCATTTGTCCCCCAGGTAACCGCCGACCAGTTCACCGACGAAACCGCACATGAAGATCAGGAAGGTCGCCCCGCCCATGCTCGAAATGTTCAGGCCGTGGGTCTGGTGCAGGTAGCTCGGCATCCAGGTCAGCAACCCGTAGAACACGCTGAGGATGCAGCAGTAACCGGCGAACATCGCCAGTACCGAACGGTCCTTGAGCAACGTTTTGAGGGGGATGCTGGTCACCGCGCCAGGTTGGCTGGTTTTGCTGTTGCCGTCGGTGATGTGCGCCAGTTCCGCGGCGTTGACGCCGGGGTGTTCGCTGGGGTGGTTGCGGATGTATTTCCACGCCAGCACCCCGGCGAGCATGGTGCCAATACCGGCGATCACAAAAGCAATGCGCCACGAATCGAACCAGCCGATCAGCCCGGCAATGATGATCGCGCCAAAGGCACTGCCCAGCGGCGCACCGCCGTCGACCAGCACAGCGCCGCGCCCGCGCTCGTTGGGGGTCAGCCAGGCGCCGTTGAGCTTGGCCCCGGCCGGCATGATCGGTGATTCGGCGATGCCCAGGCCCATGCGCGTGATCAGCAGCGTGATCCAGTTGTGCGCACCGGCGGCCAAGGCCTGGAAGGCGCCCCAGGCGACCGTCGCGACGACGATCACGCGACGGGTCTGGAAACGGTCCAGCAGCATGCCGCCGGGAATCTGCATCAACGCGTACGACCAGAAAAACGCGCTGAGCATCAGGCCCTCAAGGGCCGGCGGTATCTGGAATTCGCTGGAAATCAGCGGCAAGGCCACCGACAGCGAGGCGCGGTCGATGTAGTTGATGGCGGTCAACAGCAACATGATGAGGAAGATTCGCCAGCGCACGCTGGTAGGACGCATCGTTGCGGACGCGGCTGCCAACGGCAGGCTTTCGGCACTCGGATTGTTCATGAGGGGCGCTCTTTATTGTTGTGGATACAAGCGGCCCAATGCCGGCAATCAACACGCAATTCCTGTAGGAGCGAGGCTTGCCCGCGAAGAACGATAACGCGGTGTAGCAGGCAGATTTGCGGTGCTCCTTTCGCGGGCAAGCCTCGCTCCTACAGGTTTTGTATTTTGACTGGTTGGCACTGGGCAAGCGGCTCCACTCTAATCACGCGCCCGACAGCTGAATAATGAGGGGATCTGATTGGGGGATCACCGAATGTCATCCCCCAAACGATCAGAACGTACCGGGGTAGCTGCCGCCGTCCAGCAACAGGTTTTGCCCGGTGAGGAAACCGGCGTGGGCGCTGCAGATAAACGCGCAATAGGCGCCGAACTCATCGGGCTGGCCGAAGCGCTGGGCCGGAACGTTTTTGCGCCGCTGGGCGCTGATGCTGTCAACGCTGGTGCCGCTGGACTCGGCGGCGGCACTCAGGGTCTTGTGCAAGCGCTCGGTTTCGAACGGGCCTGGCAGCAGATTGTTGATGGTCACGTTGTTCCCGGCCAGCCGCGACTGACGCGCGAGCCCGGCGATGAAACCAGTCAGGCCGCTGCGGGCGCCGTTGGACAGGCCGAGCACATCGATCGGCGCCTTCACCGCGCCGGACGTGATGTTGACCACGCGCCCGAAACCGCGCTCGGCCATCCCATCGACGCAGGCCTTGATCAGCTCGATCGGCGTCAGCATGTTGGCATCCAGCGCCTTCAACCAGTCCTCGCGCTGCCAGTCACGGAAGTCACCCGGCGGCGGGCCACCGGCGTTGTTGACCAGGATATCCACCTGCGGACACGCCGCCAGTACCTGCTCGCGCACCGCCGGCTCGCTGATGTCCCCGGCCACGGTGCGCACTTCGATGGCCGGTGCGAGGCTGCGCAACTCGGCGGCGGCGGCCTGCAAGGTTTCGTTGCCACGGGCGTTGATCACCAGACTGACGCCCTCCTTTGCCAAGGCTCGCGCACAGGCCAGACCCAGCCCTTTGCTGGCGGCGCAGACGATTGCCCAGCGGCCCGATATACCTAATTCCATGACGATGCTCCTGTCAGTTTCAAAGGCCCTACGTTACCACCGCACACCGACTGGCCGGGGATGACAAAGGGTGATCGCCGGATCAGGTCTTTTCATTATCGGCAGGCACAAGCGCTTATTACTGTCTCGGGACCCATAAGAACCGGAGACACACATGAACCCGTTCCAGTTTTATTTCCCCACGACCTTGAAGAGCGGCAACGGCCTGGTGCGTCAGGCCGGGGCCTTGCTCAAGCCTCATGTTCGAAAAAAACTGCTGGTGGTGACCGATGAAGGTCTGATGGCGTCGGGCGTGATGGAGGGCTTTTTCGCTTCTTTGGCAGCGAGTGACATCAGTTACGAAGTGTTTTCCGGCGTCGAACCCAACCCCACCACCGACGTGCTGGAACGCGCCGTGACGTTCCTGAAAAACCACGACTGCGACTCGGTGATCGGTGTCGGTGGCGGCAGCAGCATCGACACGGCCAAGGGTGTCGCGGCGATGGCGACCAACCCCGGCAACATCCTCGACTACGAAGGCTACGACAAACTGCTGCACCCACCGCTGCCGATTTTCGCGATGCCAACCACCTCCGGCACCGGCAGCGAATGCACCGCGTCCACGGTGTTCACCAACACCAAAACCCTGTTCAAGACCGTGATCATCAGCCCGGCCCTGTTTCCCAAACTGGCGATTCTCGATGCCGAATTGACCCTGAAATTGCCGCCGTCGATCACCGCCGCCACGGGCATGGACGCGTTGACCCATGCCATCGAATCCTATGTCTCCAAGCAGGCCAACCCGGTCAGCCAAGCGCTGGCGCTGCAAGCGATCAAAATGATCTGCACCCACCTGCCGAAAGCGTTTTTTGCCGGGTCCGACCTGCACGCACGGGAACAACTGCTGCTCGGTTCGTTCCTCGCCGGGGTCGCCTTTGCGCAATCGAAACTGGGCAACGTCCATGCGATCTCCCACACCTTTGGCGGCGTGTTCAATATTCCCCATGGCATCGCCAATGCGACGCTGTTGCCCTACGTCATCGAATTCAATCTGGCCGCCTGCCCGGAGCTGTTTCGCGAGATCGCCATCGCCATGGGCGAGAACGTCGATGGCCTGAGTCCGGCCCGCGCCGGGCACAAAGTGGTGGAGCACGTGGTGGCGCTGAACAAGGCCATCGGCATCCCCGACAACATCAAGGACCTGGGCGTGGACCTGGATTACATGCCGCAAATGGTCAGCGACTCCATGCGCAGCGGCAACGTGATGGTCAACCCACGCCTGACCACCGCCGCCGACATCGAACAGATCATCAGCAACGCTTACCACAGCATTCATTGATCCAAGCATCCCTTCCCAAGAGACAACTCCCATGTTTTACGAAATGCGCACCTACACGATCCAGATCGGAAAAATGCAGACCTACCTCAAGCACTTCGAGGAAACCGGCCTGCCGGTGATCTCCCGCTACACCACGCTGGTGGGCTGGTGGTACACCGAAATCGGCGAGCTGAACCAGGTGATCCATATCTGGGCCTACGAGAGCCTCGATGACCGGATCAAGAAACGCGCCGCGCTCTATCAAGACCCGGACTGGCTGGAAGGCTTTGTTCCGAAAGCATTCCCGATGCTCGAGAAGATGGAATCGAAATTGCTGATCGCGGCAGATTTTTCGCCGATCAAATAATCCCTGAACCTGGCCGAAAGATTTGATGCCATGCGCGAAACCTGTGGGAGCGGGCTTGCTCGCGAAAGCGGTGTGTCAGGCAACATTAACGGTGACTGACACGCCCTCTTCGCGAGCAAGCCCGCTCCCACATTGACCGTGCAAGCCTGACAACTCCCAATCGGCATCCACTTATTTCCAGGACAACCTTATGTGCGACCACAATCCCAATAACACCGCCGCCGACCGTTCTCCCGACATCAAGGCCCTGCTCGAAGGCCTGCCGACCAACTGGGGCAAATGGGGGCCGGACGATGAAGTCGGCGCCCTGAATTACCTGCAAAGCGCAGAAGTCCTGCGGGGCATTGCCTCGGTTCGCCAGGGCAAGACCTTCACCCTGCAAGTGCAGATCGGCCATCCCAAAGGTGAGCCGCTGTGGCCCGGTCGACGCCCGTCGATGCGGGTCAACGTGCTGGACAAGGGCCATTTCCTGGCGGGCAAGACCCACTTCGACGGCCATGTGGAATACGCCGACGACGTGATCTTCATGCACCTGCAAGGCTCAACTCAATACGACGCCTTGGGTCACGTCTGGCACGACAACAAACTGTGGAACGGCTACGACGCCATGAGCACCATCGGCAGTATGGACAAGGCCAGCATCCTGCCGATTGCCGAACGCGGGATTGTCGGTCGCGCAGTGCTGATCGACATGGCCCGCCATCGCGGCAAAGCCGTGCTGGACAAAGGCGAGACCTTCAATCACCTGGACCTGCTGGCCGCTGCAAAAGTCCAGGGCATCGAGATCGAGAAGCGCGACATCCTGATCATTCGCACCGGCTGGATCGGCTCGTTCTATGAGCGCGAACCGGAGGAGTTCTACAAGGATTTCGCCGAGCCGGGCTTGACCTTCAGCCGCGAGTTGGTGGAATGGTTTCACCAGATGGAAATCCCCAACCTGGTGACCGACACCATGGCCAATGAAGTGGCGGTGGATCCGAGCTCCGGGGTGATGATCCCGCTGCACAACGCCTTGATGCGCAACCTCGGCGTGACCTTTACCGAAGTGGCGCTGCTGGATGAGCTGGCCAGTGATTGTGCCGAAGACGGTCAGTGGCGGTTTCTCTACACCGCCGCGCCGCTGAAGATCGTCGGCGGCACGGGCGCACCGGTGAACCCGATCGTGATCAAGTAATCAGGTCCTGCTTCAACGCGTTGATCAGCAGGGTCGCCGCCGGGGACAGATCGGCGCCGGCCCGGCTGATCACGCCGAAAGGCTCGATCAATGCACGCATCGACACCGGCAGCTTCACCAGCAAATCGAATTGCTCGCAAAACCCGGCGACTTCCATCGGGATCACGGCCAACAGGGTCGGATCCTGCTGCACCAACAGGATGGTGGCAAAGATCGACGAGGTTTCCAGCGGATAACGCGGGATTTGCAGCCCGGCTTCGTTGAGCTCATGCTCCAGGGCCTGGCGCATCGGCATGTCTTTGGGATAAACCAGCCAACGGTCATCGCTCAATTGCGCCAGTTGCACCGACTCGGCACCCGCCAGCGGGTGGTCTTTACTGGCGACGACCGCCAAGGGTTCATCGCTCAACTCGATAACGTCGTAAGCGTCCGAACGCTGGCCGACGCTGGTACGACAAATAGCCAGATCCAGGCGTCCCTGATCCAGCAACCCGAGCAAGGTGGCGCTGGTGTTTTCCACCAGTTCCACAGACAGCTGCGGCTGTTTGAGTCGCAGCTCCGTCAAGGCTCGGGTCAGCAACGGCACCGCGCCCATGATCACGCCCACCGAAAGCCGCCCGCCCTGGCCCTGCATAATGCTCAGCATTTCTTCGTGCAGGTGCTCGACATCGCTATGGATCAGCCGTGCGTAGCGAATCATGCAACGGCCCATTTCGTTGGCCACCAGGCCTTTGGGTTGACGTTCGAACAACGGCATGCCGAGCAACGCTTCGACCTCATGCAACGCCTTGGTGGCACCGGACTGGGAAATCGAAATCTGCTCGGCGGCCTTGTGCAGGGAACCGCGCTCATCGAGGGCGATCAGCAAGCGCAGTTGTTTGAGGCGCAAGCGCGAGGCGATGCTGCCAAGGGTTGGAACCATATCCGTGTGTTCTCGGTTCAAGGAAAAAAACCAGCAGGATACGCAACGCCTCGGCGGTCAAACAGGCGGCCGCGAGCAATTCATTTGTTCTGGATATTCACGAGTGTTGTTCGAGAAAAGGCATGGACAAACGAAGGGCATGCAGGAGCGAGCTTGCTCGCGAAGGACGTTAACGATAACGCGCTCGTGTTGACTGCGCGTTGCGCTCACGTTTTTCGCGAGCGAGCTCGCTCCTACAGGGGGCGCTGTTAGCTGTAGGACTGCTCGGGATTGCCGGCGGCCAGTGCGTCGGCTCGGTTCGCCGATGGCGGGTAGATCCACTGGGTGTTGATCATGCGTTTACGCGCCTTGCCTTCGTCGTGGGTCAGCAGCACCTGGCGGTCCCAGCCTTCGGTGTACACCGCGCCCCACTCACCCAGGTCCAGGCAGGTCGCATAGAACGGCTGACGGTATTCGAGGGTTGGCGCCCCCACCAGATCGGCCGCCACGTTATGCCCGGCGTAGCGCCCCATGAAGATCGCGTGCTGGCACGACATCAGCGCGTAATGACCTTCGTCATCGGTCAGCGCCGTGGCCACATCCCCCGCCGCGAAAACGTGATCGGTACCGACCACACGCAGGTCGCCGGTGACTTCGACACGGCCCTGGCGATCCAGCCGCGACGACACTTGCGAGGTCAGGCTGCTGGCGATCATGCCGCCGGTCCAGATCACGGTTTTGGCGTTGATGCGCTTGCCAGCCGCCGTCATCACACCGTTTTCATCGATGGCGACCACGCCGGAACCGACTTGAAATTCAATGCCCATGGAAGCCAGTGCTTCAGTGATCATCGGCCGTGGGTTCGGGCCCAGGTCCGGGCCAATCGCCTCGGCGCGCTCGACCACGACAATGTTGAAGCGGGCATCCGCGCCATGGATAGTGCGCAGACGTTCCGGCAACTCGGTGGCCACTTCGAGCCCGGTGAAACCGCCGCCGACCACGACGATGGTGTTACGCGCCGTCGATTCGGGCAGGTTGGCCAGTTCCGCGAGGTGCCGGTCGAGTTTCACCGCGTCGGACAGTTGATCCACCGCGAAGGTATTTTCCAGCAGCCCCGGCACGGGTGGACGGTTCAGCTTGCTGCCGCTGGTCAGCACCAGGCGGTCATAAGGCACATTGATGTGACGGCCATCAGAGGTCAACGCATGGACGAAACGTGCATTAGAGGTGTCGATGCGCTCGACTTCGGCCTCGATGAACTTGACCCCCGCCGCTTCCAGCAAGGGCAGCAACGGCACGCTCATTTCGTGAGGGGCATGTTCGTGCAGGCGCGGACGGATGACGATTTCCGGCTTGGGGGAAATCAGAGTGATTTCGACGTCGGCGGTCTTGCCGTGGTTATCCAGCACGCGTGCCGCGCCCAAGGCGCTCCAGACGCCGGCGAAACCGGCGCCGACGATGAGTATTTTCTGCGACATGTTCTTCCCTTCGTTATCGTTATGGAGGCAGACAGCGAGCGACTGTCTGGTACAGCCAACGACCGATGGTAGGGTTGATCTTCGCCGGACCCAATGACATAAAACCCTGAATTCCTGCCAGCCGATCAGAGGCGATAACGCTTATACCGTTTGCGAATTATGATTATTCCAACTCGCTACCACAGAACCTTATGAACGCTATCACCAGCACCGCCGATGATCCCGCCCCTCAGTCCGACCCGCCGCGTCTGATCGTGTTCCTCGCCTACCCCGAATTGGGCCTGCTGGATTTGACGGGCGCGCAAACCGTGTTCTGGGCCGCCTCCCGGTACATGACCAGCAGCAATCTGCCAGGGTATGAATTACACACGGCCAGCCTGGCCGGCGGCTTGATTCACACCGCCGAGGGCCTGGCCGTCGATACCGTGCCGTTGAGTCGCTTCGCGGACCGCTCGATCGATACGCTGATCGTGCCTGGCGCACCGAATATTCTTCAGGCAATGAACAATGCCCTGGACCTGGTCGACTGGCTGGCAGAGGCATCGACCCAAGCCAGACGCACGGCCTCGGTGTGCAGCGGCACGTTCCTGCTGGCTCAGGCCGGATTGCTCGAAGGCCGACGCGCCGCGACGCATTGGGCGATGTGCGACATGCTCAAGGCGCATTACCCGTCGATTGACGTCGACAGCGATGCGATTTTTGTCCAGCAGGGTTCGGTCTGGACCTCGGCGGGGGTCAGTGCCGGCATCGACCTGGCGCTGGCCTTGGTCGAAGAGGATTGCGGTCGTGAGGTAACGCTGTTGGTCGCGCGGGAAATGGTGGTGTTTCTCAAGCGCCCTGGTGGGCAGGCGCAGTACAGTCAGTTGCTGAGATCGCAAACCAGCGAAGGCGCTGCGTTTGATGACCTGCATGTGTGGATCACGCAGAACCTGGCGGGTGAAAACCTCTCGGTTGACGTGCTGGCGCAACAGGTGCAGATGAGCCCGCGAAATTTTGCCCGTGTGTACAAGCTCAAGACTGGACGTACACCGGCCAAAGCCGTGGAGGTGCTGCGAGTGGAAGCGGCCCGGCGTCTGCTGGAGGACTCCGGGCGCAACATCGATCAGATCTCCCGGCAGTGCGGGTTTGGTGATGAAGAGCGGATGCGCCTGACGTTTCAACGCAACCTTGGGGTTTCGCCGAGGGATTATCGGAATCGGTTTTCGCGTTGAGTGAATCCGGTCTCACTGTGGGAGCCTGCTCGCGATGGCGGCCTGTCAGCCGACCAGTCTCTTGCAGATGTACACACTCGGGAACTCCTGACCGCCATCAAGCATCCTAGAAGTGAGGTACTTCCTTTTTGCTTCACGCTTTCAGAGGACACCGTCATGCGCCGTCTGATTATCATTTCTTCCGTTTTGTTGTGTTTACCCTTCGGCTCTGCTTTGGCCAAAGTGGATGCGGGCGATGTCGCCACCTCGGCCGGCGTCTCCGCTTCGCTGTACTCGACGTTCAAGGATGACAAACTCATGATTCCTGCCCGGGATGACGCTTCAAGCTTCGTGGCCAGTGGCGGTGCGATTCGTGGGGTTTATCTGGAGTCGGTGTTAAAGCAGATTCGTCACGACAATCCCGGCCTGAACGCCAGCGACGAAGACCTGGCCAAAGCCATCCTTGTCCAGGAAGGCGTTGCTGCCGGCCAATGAATGCGGATGAAGTAGCGGTGGGGCTCGCGACATCTGGATAGCGATTCTGGCCCTACCTTGCTTCAATCCCGGCGGACAACCGCGCCCATCCGGCGACCATCTGCGCACTGATGCTGACGCCGCCGCACACCACTATCACCACGTCATGGGCACCGGCAATCGCGGGATGGTCCAGGTAGCCGATCGCCAACGAAACACCGCACGCCGGTTCAACCAACTGCCGCAAGTCGTTGGCATAGCGCACCACGCCCATGATCGCCTCATCATCGCTGAGGACCACGCACTCATGCGGAAAATCGACAATGTGCTGCACCGGCCACGCGGCCACTTGAGTGGCGCCGAGCGACCGGGCGACCGTATCGATCCGCGGGAATATGACCGGATGCCCGGCACTGACCGCCGCGGCGAATGACGCCGAACCCTGGGTTTCACACGCAACGATCCGGCAATCGAGACGATGGTGGCGAATCAATCCGGTGAGAATCCCCGCCAGCAAACCTCCTCCGCCCACCGACATCACCATCGCATCAACCTCGGGACAATCCTCGAGGATTTCATCGACCATCGTGCTGTGCCCTTCCCATAACACCGGATGATCGAAGGCCGGCACGTATTCGGTGTCCGTGCCCTGCGCGAGTTCTTTGGCCCGTAGATTGGCTTCGTCCCAGACCTTGCCGTGGACGATCACCTCGGCACCGGTTTTTCTGATGCGCGCGCGGGTAGTTTCCGGTGTGGTGTGCGGCACCACGATGCAGGCTTTCAACCCCAGGCGGGCGGCGGCCACGGCGGTGGCAAAACCGGCGTTGCCGCCAGAAGGACAGATCACTTTGCGCTTGCCCTCGCCGGCCGCCTGACTGCACAAAAGCCCGATGCCGCGCAGTTTGAAGGAGCCGCTGGGTTGCAGGTTTTCCAGCTTGAGCCAGATACGTCGGGACGCGGTCGACAGGTCTGGATGCAGAATCAAGGGCGTTCTGATGTGAAGCATGATCGCCTCCCTTTTGCGCGGCACCCACTCGTCGCCGGTGGTGAATAACCCTTATCCAAGCTTAGTTCACCCAGCGCAGGGCCTAAGCCAAGACGCACCCCTTGTAGGAGCTGGCTTGCCAGCGAAAGCGATCTGCCAGCCACATTGATGGTGAATGTGCTGCCGTCTTCGCTGGCAAGCCAGCTCCCACAAGGGAATGCCTGGCTGCAGAATCAGCGATAACGCGGGGCCGCCGTCGAGTTGCCGAACAAACCGGAAAGTGTCTGGCGCTGGGTTTCATAGGCGTCCCACTGAGCGCCGTCATGCAGGCCCGGAATGGTCACCACTTCGCCTTGCGCCAAGCCTGCCAGCGCGGCATCGACCATGTCCTCGGCAGACATCACGATCTCTTGCGGCAGGTTTTCCACCGGGTTGCCGGCTTCGCTCCAGAAGTCAGTGGCGGTGGCGCCGGGCAATACCGCCTGGATGCGAATGCCTTTGTCAGCCAGTTCGTGGTGCATGGATTGGCTCAGGCTGAGGACAAACGCCTTGGTCCCGCCATACACGCCATTGAGGATTTCCGGGGCGATGGCGACGATCGAAGCAATGTTGATCAGCGTCCCGGTGCCACGGGCGACGAAACCTGGCGCTACCGCGTAAGCCAGGCGCATCAATGCGGTGACGTTGAGGGTGATCATGTCTTCCATGTCATCCACGGGACTGCCGAGCAACGGCATTACGGCGCCGACACCAGCGTTGTTGACCAGCAAGGTGATGCTCGCGTCGCGGCGCAGAATGTCTTCGACGCGCAGCAGGTCAGCCTTGTCTTTCAGATCGGCGGCGACCACTTCCACGGTGCGCCCGGTTTCGTTGCTCAGATGGTTGGCCAGAGCGTTCAGTTTGGCCTGGCTGCGGGCGACCAGAATCAGGTCGTAACCCTGCCGGGCGAGACGGTCGGCATAGACCGCGCCGATGCCGGAAGAGGCGCCAGTAATGAGTGCAGTACCTTTGGACGAGAGGGCCATGTTCAATTTCCTTCACAGTGAGACGATCAGTTCGCCGGGTGTGAACCGTTATAAATTGACTTACGCTCGTCGCAAATGACGTTTAAAGTACGTTTTTCGGACACAACCGGTTGAGGACCTATCCATGACTTCCGTGGCGTTTGTGGTATTTGAAGGGTTCCAGTCCATGGCGCTGGCGGCGATGCCGGTGTTCGAGTACGCCAACTTCAGCGCGGGCGAAGCGCTGTATGACGTCTGCGTGCTGTCCGAAGACGGCCGCACCTACCGCGCTTCCGGCGGTTTGAGTGTCGGCACCGAGGCGTTTGACGAGCGGGTGTTCGACACGGTGATCGTGGTCGGCGGCGATGCCATTCTCGAGCAGGCACCCGAAGGGGTGCTGAGTTACCTGCGCGACAGCGTTAAAACCGCTCGGCGCACCGCATCGATTTGCTCCGGGGCCTTTGTTCTGGCCCAGGCCGGCTTGCTCGACGGACGCCGCGCCACCACGCATTGGGCGTACGCGCGAGACCTGCAAGCGCGGTTTCCGTCGATCAAGGTCGAGGAAGACCGCATCTATGTGATCGACGGTTCGATCTGGACTTCTGCCGGGATGACCGCCGGCATCGACCTGGCGCTGGCCATGGTCGAGAAGGATCATGGCGCTGAACTGGCCCGTTCCGTGGCGCAGAAACTGGTGATGTACCACCGCCGCGCGGGCGGTCAGTCGCAGCACTCGGCGCTGCTGGAGCTGGAACCGAAATCCGACCGTATTCAAACCGTCCTCGGCTATGCCCGGGAACACCTCACCGAGACCTTGTCGGTGGAGCAACTGGCGGACGTCGCGCGCCTCAGCCCTCGGCAATTCAGCCGGGCCTTTCGCGCCGAAACCGGCCAGTCGCCGGCCAAGGCGATCGAAAATCTGCGCCTGGAGTCGGCACGACAAATGCTCGAACGCGGGCGCCTGACCCTTGATCAGATAGCCGAAGCGTCAGGCTTCAGCGACTGCCGCCGCATGCGCGAAGCGTTCCTTCGGGCGTTCGGCCAACCACCGCAAGTCATCCGCCGCAACGCCAGAACCCTGTAGGCGCTGGCTTGCCAGCGAAGGACTCGAATACACCACGTTTTTCCTGTTGAAAACCGTCATCGTTAACGTCCCTCGCGGGCAAGCCAGCTCCTACAATGAAAGGTGTATGCACTGTTGGAGGTGCAGATGAAAATCTCGGCCAAACTGGCGTTTTTTGCCATCGTGGGCACGCTTGCCTATCTCGGCCTGGCGGTGTGGGGGATGGGCGGTTTTGCGGCTTTTTTTTCCCATGCACCGCTGGTGGTTATCGTGCTGGCCACTTTGGTGATGACCGTCGCGTCGCTGTTCACCGAGGTCAATCTGAGTTCCGGGGATCGGGAAGACCGGGCCAATCGCTGGGTGCTCCCGGCCTTCGGGGTGATCGGACTGTTGAGTGGTTATCTGCCGGCCTACACCGATCGGATCGACGTTTGGACCTTCGGTGGCGAAGGCGTGCGCTGGCTCGGGGCGTTGTTGTTCATCGTCGGCGGGGCGCTGCGGATCTGGCCGGTGTTTGTGCTGGGCAAGCGTTTCAGCGGTCTGGTGGCGATTCAGCCGGGGCACAGCCTGGTCACCGACGGGATTTATCGCAGCCTGCGCAACCCCAGTTATTTGGGGCTGGTGGTCAACGCCGTGGGTTGGGCGCTGGCCTTTCGTTCCGGTGTTGGCCTGCTGCTGGCGGCGCTGACGTTGATCCCGCTGATCGCGCGCATTCACTCCGAAGAAGCGCTACTGAGGACACAGTTTGGCAATGAATACGAGGCCTATTGCGCCCGGAGCTGGCGGTTGATTCCTGGGGTTTATTAGCCAATACACCTATCCCCTGTGGGAGCGAGCCTGCTCGCGAAAGCAATCTCTCAGTCACATCAATGCTGAATGTGCCGACGCTTTCGCGAGCAGGCTCGCTCCCACATTAGATTTTCTGTAGGCGAATTAGACCGTCGGCGTCTGTGCGGGCCTCGACCGAGTCGTAGCCGGCTAATGTGGCATGCGGGGTCTCGATCGGGTGATCGTGAGTCGCCGTCACCACCACCAGGTCCGCACCCGCCGCTTCGGCCGCGAGGATGCCCACGGTGGCGTCTTCGAAAATCAGGCACTCCGTCACGTCAACACCCAACCGCTTGGCAGCCAGTCGATAGCCGGCAGGATCAGGCTTGCCAGCGCTGACATCCTCGGCCGTGACCATCACCGCCGGTTCTGGAATCCCCGCCGCCGCCATTCGGCGCAATGCCAGGGCCTTGGGCGCCGAGGTGACGATGGCCCATTGATGGGCGGGGAGCGACTTCAAAAAGTCCGCCGCCGCCAGCACCTCGACAATGCCTTCGACATCCTCGATTTCCGCTTGGGTGATAAGCGCCGCTTGAGCTTCGGCATCCACCCCGGGCAACGCCAGGCGATTGATGGTGTCGATGGCGCGAGCGCCATGAATGGTCGGCAGGAACGACTCGACATCGACCCCATGGCGCACGGCCCAGGCAGCCCAGATCCGCTCGGCGGCGGCAATGGAATTGAGGACGGTGCCGTCCATATCGAACAGAAAAGCTCGGTACGGGGTGTTAAAGACGGATTTTTGAGCAGGCAAAGGGGGCATTCCTCTCGCTGGAGCCAGGCGGATTTACCCGGCAATGTAGCATTTGCGAGAGGACAGAAAGCGCGCTACAAGGTGATTTCAGCCAGTCCGCTTCGACTTGAAGGCCCCTTCTACACAATCAAGCAATTGCCCCAGCGCCCACGGTTTCTTGATGAACGAAACCGCATGCCTGACCCCGGAGCTTTCCGGCGTTTCGAACCCGGACATGATCATGATCGGCTTCTCCGGCCAGCGGTCGCCGAACAGATTGGCCAGGTCCGCGCCGTTGAGTGTTCCCGGCATGGTGATGTCGGTTAGCAACAAACCCACCTTGTTTGCATGCTCGTTCAGGTACACCGACGCGGCGTCCGCGCTGACATGTGGCTCAACCACAAAGCCTTCTTCCTGAAGAATTTCACAGAGAAACTCGAGGATCAGCGGGTCATCCTCCACCACAAGAATCAACCCGCCAAGAAGGTTGTCGCCCGCTGTTGATATTGGACTCATGACTGTGCCGCTCCCTGATCTCACCAATGATTTCGCGGGCGTAAATCCGCTGCCTATTTGGTATGAGCAGCGGACTCGGCGGAAATTCATTTTTGATACGGGCGAGCGATGAAATCACGCGTCCTGCAGGATCAGGTCGGCCCCCTTCTCCGCGACCATCAGCACCGCAGCGTGAGTATTGCCGGAGGTCACGTTGGGGAAAATCGACGCATCGACGATGCGCAAACCACCCAGGCCGTGGACTTTCAAACGATTGTCCACCACCGACTTCCGCTCGTCCGCGCCCATGGCGCAGGAGCCGCAAAGGTGGTAGATCGAACCGCTGTTTTCACGGAAATACTGCAGCATCTGTTCGTCAGTCTCGACGACCGGCCCCGGTAATACCTCTTCAACGGTGATGTTTTTGAGCGCAGGCGCCAGCATAATTTTGCGCATCAGGCGGCTGCCCTGGATCACCTCATCGATGTCCTTTTGCGTGCTCAGGTAATTGGGGTCGATCAGCGCCGCGTCCCGCGGATTTTTCGAGGCGATCTCGATGTGCCCGCGACTGGTCGGACGGCACGGATTGAAGCACAACAGGAAGCCTGAATACGGTTCGGGCTTGAGACTGGCCTTGTTGTTTTTCGGGATCTGGTACGACAGCGGATTGAAGTACAACTGCAGGTTCGGATTAGCCTGCTGCTCGTTGCCACGGAAGAATCCGCCGGCCTGGTTGACACTCATCGCCAGCGCGCCCTTGCGGGTGAACAGGTATTTCAGACCCAGCTTGAACTGACCGAACAGCGAACTCAGTTGATCATTGAGCGTCTCGATGTTGGCCTTGTAGTAATAGCTGGCGCACAAGTGGTCTTGCAGGTTCTGCCCCACCGCTGGCAAGTGTTTGACCAGCGGGATGTTGTGTTTGGCCAGCAACGCCTGATCGGCAACACCGGACAGTTGCAGAATCTTCGGCGTGTCCACGGCACCGGCGCAGAGAATCACTTCCTTGTTTGCGGTAAAGGTCCGGACCACGCCGTGCTGGGTGACGCAAATCCCGGTCGCACGTTGCTTTTGATCATCAAACAACACCCGATCCACCAAGGCGTAATGTTCAACCGTCAGGTTCGGCCGGCTCAATGCCGGATGCAGGTGCGCAAAACTGCTGGAGCAGCGTTGGCCGTTGCGGGTGTTGACGTCGTAGATGCCCGAGCCTTCGAACTTCGGGCCGTTGAAGTCATCGCTGTGCGGGTAGCCGAGTTCGTCGCAGCCCTTGAGGAACACATCACAGATCGGGTGGGTCTGGCCTTTCATCGGGGTGATGCTGATCGGGCCGCTGCCGCCGTGGTACTCACTGTCGCCGAGCGGGTGGTTTTCCAGTTTGCGGAAATACGGCAGCACCTCCTTGAAACCCCAGCCGTCGTTGCCGTTCGCCGCCCAGTCGTCGAAGTCATGGGCCTGGCCGCGCACGTAGATCATCGCGTTGATCGAACCCGAACCGCCTTGCACCTTGCCGCGCGGGGCATAGATTTCACGGTTGTTCAGCTGCTTTTGCGGCTGGCTGTAGTACATCCAGTTGAAGGTCGGGTTGTAATACATTTTGGCGAAGCCGACGGGAATCCTGAACCACAGGGAACTGTCCTTGCCGCCCGCCTCTAGCAGCAACACCGAGTATTTCCCCGACGCCGAGAGCCGATTGGCCAGGATGCAACCTGCGGCGCCAGCGCCAGCGATGATGTAGTCGTAAGTCATGCACGGTTACCGCGTAAGTCGTTTTACAAAATTCGGATGGACGATGCGATCCCCTGTGGGAGCCAGCCTGCTGGCGATGGCGGCCTGACATTCAACATCAATGTCGACTGATCCACCGCTATCGCCAGCAGGCTGGCTCCCACAGGAACCGCGTCAGGCCTGTCAGCCTCGGGCTGGCGATGTGTCTTTGACATCTGCCGGGGTCGGCGCCATTTGCAGGTGCAAGCGTTCGCCGGTGTACGGCGAATGCTTGCGCACCACGTCCATATTCAGCTCCACCCCCAGGCCCGGCTCGGTGGACGCAATGATGTAGCCGTCCTCCCATTGCAGCGGCTTGGTCAGCACCTCAGCGTGGAAACCGCCCCAGGTCATGATGCTTTCCTGGATCAGGAAGTTCGGCGTGCAAGTGGCCAGCTGGAAGCTCGCCGCCGCGCCAATCGGCCCGTTATAGAGGTGCGGTGCGATTTGCGCGTAATAAGCTTCGGCCATGCTGGCGATCTTCTTCGCTTCCAGCAGACCGCCGCAGCGCGCGACGTTCATTTGCAGGATCGATGCACCGCCCGCCTGCAGCAACTTGAAGAACTCATACTTGGTGGTCAGACGCTCGCCGGTGGCAATCGGAATGCTGGTCTTGGCCGCCACTTGTGCCATGGCCTCTTCCTGACCCGGCGGCACCGGTTCTTCAAACCACAGCGGGTCGTACTTCTCCAGGCGCTTGGCCAGGCGGATCGCCGAGGACGGGACCATTTGCCCGTGAGTGCCAAACAGCAGGTCGCACTTGTCGCCCACCGCTTCGCGGATCCTGCGGCAGAAGGTTTCGCAGCGCTCCAGCACTTGCAGCGAAATCTGGTGCCCGGAGTACGCGGTGTACGGGCCGGCCGGATCGAACTTCACGGCGGTGAAGCCTTTGTTCATGTTGTCGATGGCGCACTCGGCAGCCAGGTCCGGGTCGTCGTAGTCATACTCGCCCTTGCTGTTGACCGGGTACAGGTAGGTGTAGGAACGCAGGCGTTCGTTGACCTTGCCGCCCAGCAATTCATACACCGGCTTGTTCGCCGCTTTGCCGATGATGTCCCAGCAGGCCATTTCCAGGCCGCTGACCACGCCCATCATGGTCAGGTCCGGACGCTGGGTGAACCCGCTCGAATAGGCCTGGCGGAAGAAGCGCTCGATGTGGTGCGGGTCGTGGTTGAGCAGGTAGCGTTCGAACACGTCTTCGATGATCGGCAGCATGGCTTTGGGACCGAAGGTCGCGGCGTAGATTTCGCCCACACCTTCGATGCCGCAATCGGTCTTGAGCTTGACGAACAGCCAGTACATGCCGCCGATGTGCGGCGGTGGTACGGCAACGATATGGGTTTCAAGGGCGACGATTTTCATCTCAGGCACCTGTCTGCTTTAAAGAGGTCTGGTTCAAAGATTTACGATTGATTCGAGCGCGCAAGGTCAGGGCCGCGAGGGTCCCGAGCAGGCCGACGAAGGCGATGTAGCCGAAATACAGCTTGTAACCAAAGGCACCGGGGAAATGTTCGGTGAGGTAGCCGTTGATCAAGGGAATAAAGGCATCCGGCAGATAACCGACCACCGAGACGATGCCAATCGCCAGCCCGGTGATGCGCAGTGGAATGTTGCAGGTGTCGAGGATCGCCCAGTACAAGCCGCGAATGGCGTAGGTCATCAGGCCGATGAAAATCACCGTGCCGATCAACAGGCCCATGCTATTGAGTCCCGGGAACACGATCAGCCCGACCATCGCCAGCGTCGCCAGCAACAGCGCCACGATCAGCACCGAGATGTTCGAGAACTTGTCACCCAGCCAGCCACCGCCGATACCGCCGATGGGGCGCATCCACAACTTGATGGTGGTGATGGTGCCGGCCATGACCGCCGTCATGCCGCTACCTTGCAGGTAATCGGAGAAACTGTAGGTGGCCCAGAAAATGTGATATCCGCAGAACACGATGGCGGTGACCAGCCACAGTTCAGGGATTTTCACCAACGTCGCCAAGTCGCTGAGCAGGTTGAACCTGCCCTTCTCCACCGGTGCCGTGTCTTCCATGGACTTCGGGTCCTTGATCAACACCAGCACACAGCCGATGGCGATACAGGTAAACGCGTACAGGTAAACCACGTGTTTGAAACCTTCAGCCGCCGACTCGCCACGGGTTTCGGTGGCGAAAGCGAACAGGCCCAGGGCCACGGTTGCCAGCAAGGCTTCAACCAAGCCACGACCGCCGTCGAGAATCCCGAAGAACCGGCCCTGCTCGGTGTGGTGAGCGATCATTTTCACGCGTTTGAGCACCGAGGCCCAGAACGTCAGGCCGGTGGTCAGGCCCCAGCAACCGAAGATGATCATCAGGCCGGTCATCGATGGCGCGCTGGAGTACCAAAGGCCCAGGGCACCGGTGGCGACCAGCGAAAAGAAGATCAAAAAACGCGGGGCGATGCGGTCTGCCAGCCAACCGCTGGGCAAGTAGCTGAGGAGGAAAATCGTCCCAAGCATCGAGTACAGATAACCCAGTTCGCTGTGGTTGATCTGGAACACTTCGAGCATGGTGGTCTGATAGACCTGGCGCAGGTACAGGATCGGATAGATCGCACCGGCGGCCAGCACCAACAGCATCAACTGGATGTAGCGACTTCCCTTGTCACTGTGGCTTTTTGAACCCGCGTTCGAACCCTGAACAGCGGCAACAGTGGTTGCAGGCTTGGACATCTAAGTGACCTCGGGCAGCCCGGTGGTCCGGGCGCCCCAAATAATTGTTTTTATAGGTGTGGCGTGAGGCTAGTGCCGATCACTTAACGTGAAGAACCGTGTTGTGTAGGAGCCAGGCTTGCCGGCGAAGGCGTTTTCAAGGCTGCCTTCGCCGGCAAGCCTGGCTCCTACAAATCCGGTTCCCCCTTAACTGATCGGTGTTGCGGGTGGCTCAGTACTTCATCACCACCAAGCGGGTCTGGGTGAATTCGAGCATGCCGTGCTTGCCGTCATCGCCGCCCAGACCGGAACGTTTCCACCCGGCGTGGAAGCCCTGGTACGGGTCGGCCGGGGTGCGATTGACGTACAACTCGCCGGCCTCAATGGCGTTGGCAACTTTCATGGTGGTGCGGTAGTTCTCGGTGTACAGCACCGAAGACAGGCCAAACTGATGATCGTTGGCCATGGTCAGCGCTTCGCCGATGTCGCGGTACTTGAGCACCGGCAGCACCGGGCCGAAGATTTCTTCCTGGATGATTTCCATGTCCTGACGGCAGCCGCTGAGCAAGGTCGGCGGGTAAAAATGGCCCTTGCCTTGCGGGATAAAACCGCCTGTTTCCAGTACAGCACCGTCGGCGATGGCGCGCTCGACCATGGCATGGATGTTCTGTTGCGCACTGGCGTTGACCAACGGCCCCATCAGGCTGGCGTCAGTGGCACGGTCGCCGAAGTGCACCGCGCTGATCTTGGCTTTGAGCAGCGCAAGGAATGCTTCATAGACGCTTTCCTGCACGTAGACGCGCTCCACTGCCGTGCACAACTGGCCGCAGTGGGTGGTCTTGGAAGCGACGATCGCGCTGGCGGCGGCTTCAAGATCGGCGTCGGCTTCGATGATCGCCGGGGTTTTACCGCCTAGTTCCAGGGAGGGCTTGGCGATGTTGGCCTTGCAGTAATCGAGCACGATGCGCCCGGCGTTGACGCTGCCGGTCAAGGTGATCAAACCGACGGCCTTATGGGTGCAAACAGCGGCGGCGGTGGCGTGGTCCATGGTCAGGATGTTGACCACGCCGGCCGGCAAGCCGGATTGCTGCACGGCTTTGGCAATTTCAAAAGCCGAGGTCGGCGTGTTGTTGCTCGGGCGCACCACCACCGTGTTGCCGGCGATCAACGCCGGGGCGATTTTGCGCAGCAAGGTGTAAACCGGGTAGTTGAACGGAATCAGGCACGCCACCACGCCAATCGCTTCGCGGTGCAGGAACAGGTTTTCGTCCGGGGTGTCGCTGGGAATGATCTCGCCTTCGATACGGCGCGCCCACTCGGCGTGATAGCGGGTGATCTGCGCGGCGTAACGGGCTTCGTTGCTGGCGTCGGCAACACTTTTGCCGGACTCGGCGGCCAGGGCTTCACCGATGTGTTCGGCGCAGGCCTCAAGGGCGTCGGCAAACGAGCGCAGGTGTTCGGCGCGTTCGATGCTGGTGAGTTTTCCCCAGGTTTTCTGGGCGGCGGCGGCAGCGTCTACAGCAGCGGTGGCTTCGGCGGTGCTGGCCGCCGAAACGTGGCCGACCAGTGCTTCGGTCGCCGGGTTGTAGACTGCGATCAGCGCGTCGCTGGCAGGCTCAATGAAGTGACCGTTAACAAAATTTCGCTCGAGTCGCATGTGAATCGCCCATCGTTGTTTTTATCCAGTTCGAGCAGTCTTGGCATCCCGGGCGGGTTGAACAAACGATTTATTGAGCGGGGGAACATTCGAAAAATGCACATTACCCCAAACAATGAATTTCCCTGTAGGAGCGAGGCTGAACTGGTCAAGTAATCTTGGACACCGATTAAGGTTTCACGCCGCCAACTTCTCCCTGGCGACTGGTGACCGATAGTCGTTGTAGCTATGCGGCCTGGTGATGTTGTAGCGCGATACATAGCGCTGCACATCCGCTCGGGCCTCATGTTCCGATCCGTAGCCTGCTTCTGGCACCCACTCTGATTTCAAACTTCCAAAGAAACGCTCCATCGGAGCGTTGTCCCAGCATTCGCCTTTACGGCTCATGCTCTGCCGGAGTCCATGTTCCAGCAGTTCATTTCTGAATTTATGGCTGGTGTACTGGCAACCCTGGTCGGAGTGAAACAGTACGTCTTTTGGGCGACCGCGTAGTTCAATCGCCATCCGCAGGGCTTCGCAGGTCAGCGTGGCATCGGAGATCATCGAAAATGACCAGCCCACGATCCGGCGAGCGAACAAGTCCAGAACTGCCGCGAAATACAGCCAGCGCTTGCCGACTTTGATGTACGTCACGTCCCCACACCACACCTGATTGACCGCCGTAACATCAAACTTGCGTTTGAGCATATGCGGTGCCACCAAAGCTTCCACGCCGGGTGACTTGTACTTATGGCGCCGGCGTTGACGGCTGACAATGCCTGCTTCTCGCATCAGGCTGCGAGCCATGAATCGCCCGACATCATACCCGCCGGCTTGCAGCTGTTTAGCCAAGGTACGAGCACCCGCAGACTCTCTCGACGCCCTGTGGTGTTTGAGCAGCATGGCCTTGAGCCTCTCTCGCTTAGGACTCACTTTGCCTTGGCGCTGACGCCATGCGTAAAAGCTACTGCGGTTTATTCCGAAGACACGACAGCAATCGTTAACGCCGTACTGCTCGCCCAGCTCACAGATCAACGAGAGTGATCTTTGGCGTCCAAAAGCAGGAGAGCACTGGCCTTTTTTAGGATTTCGATATCCCGGTCTCTTTGCCTGAGCAAGGCTTTAAGTTCCTGGATCTCTCGCTGATCCGCGGTAATCGCCTTGGCTCCCACCGGAGTCGAACCCAAGCGTTCCTTACGAACCTGATCGACCCAGCGGCGCAAGGCCGTAGGGCCAATATCCAAACTGGTGCAGACCTCGGGAACGGACTGCCCCTCGTCCAGCACCATGCTGGCAGCCTTGAGTTTGAACTCATTGGAATAAGATTTACGCATATCCAAACACCTCAGATTTGGGCGCCATCATAGCGCCCGATTGAGGTGTCCAAAATCATTAGGCCAGTTCAGGCTTGCCCGCGAAGGCGGTGTACCAGTCAACATTGAAGTCGCCTGACAGGCCGCCTTCGCGGGCAAGCCTCGCTCCTACAGGGGGGGTGTGGAGGCTAGATGGCGGCGGTGGAGGGTTCGAGCTGCCTTTGCGCCAACCAGATTTCCTCTTGCAACCATTGGCTGAACACCTGCAATTGCGGCATCTGTGTCTGCTCCGGTCGGGTCACCAGCCAATAGGATTGATGCCCTTCCACGTGCACGTTCAGCACTTGGGTCAACTGCCCGCTGGCCAGTTCCGAGGCCACCATGTGCCAGTCGGCGATGGTGATCCCCAAGCCGTCGATGGCCGCGCGGATGGCCAGGTCCAGCAGGTCGAATTCATAACCACCCTGGGTGTCGACACCATTGATTCGCGCGGCGTCCAGCCAGTGTTTCCAGGTCAAGTAGCGCTGGTCTTCCCGGGCCAGTACATGTAGCAGCGTCAGGCGATTGAGGTCGATGCCCCGCTCGCTCCACTCCCGCGCATACAAGGACGGTGCGCACACGGCGATGTGCCGCTCCTGGATCAGCAACGAGCTGTCCAGACCGTCCCATTCGCCGTCGCCAAAACGGATCGCGCAGTCCAGCGTACTGGTTTCCGCCAGGCTGTCCTGCAGACGGGTGGTGATGCTCAACTCCAGCTCCGGATGCTTCTCCCGCAGGCGCGCCAGACGCGGCATCAACCAGCGATTGGTGAACGTCGGCGGCGCGTTGATGTGCAGGCGATTGGAATGGGTTTTCTGCTGAATGCTGCGCACCGTCAGCTCGATCTTGTCGAAAGACTGATGCAGCGCGCGCAGCAAAATCCGCCCGGCGCTGGTCAATTCGAGGTGGTGATGACGCCGTTCCAGCAGGTTCTCGCCCAGCTGTTCTTCGAGCTGACGCACCTGCCGGCTGACCGCACTCTGAGTGACATTGAGCAGCTCGGCGGCCCGGGTAAAGCTGCCGGTGCTGCCGGCCACTTCGAAGGCCTTGAGCGCATTGAGCGCGGGCATTTTGCGTTTCATTAAGCTCACTCGTGGGAGGCTGACGAGGTGTAAAGCATCCCATGCCTTGTAGGAAATTTCCTGAGTAACATGCATTTTTGTGTTGTGCAGGACGATTTCCGCTTCCCACCGGATTGCTTTATGTGGGAGCGGGGTTGTATTGAGCCTGCCTATTTCAAGCACTGGCGCAGCCATCCGTCAGTAACATGCATTTATCGAACGTTTGCGCGTTGAATTTATCGTTTGTCGATCTTTGCGCCGATGACAAAACTGCGGCCATCTCAAATAAAAACAACATGAGAGCTGCCCATGCCCCATCTCGACGAGCTAACAACTCTGGACGGCGCCCTGCCGCATCCAGCAGTCAACGACCTGTGCATTCAAGTCAACAGTGGCGAGATCAATCGTCGACAGTTTCTGCGCACCGCCGCCCTGCTGGGCGTCACCGTAGCCAGCGCCAGCACCTTCCTCGGTTCCGCCCTGCTCGGCAATTCAGCCCGGGCAGACGATGCCGTCGCACCGCGCCAGGGCGGAAGCCTGCGCTTTGCCTGTGCCATCCAGGAAATCCAGGACCCGATGCTGATCACCTGGATCGAAGCCTCGAACCTGTTGCGCAACGCTCTGGAATTCCTGACCTGGGTCGACGCCGACAACATCACGCACCCTTACCTGGCCGAAAGCTGGAGCCCGTCCGAGGACCTCAAGACCTGGACGTTCAACCTGCGTCAGGATGTGAAGTGGAGCAACGGCGACACCTTCAACGTCGACGACGTACAGCACAACATTCAACGCTGGATTGCCGCCGACTCCAAGTCGGTCAACCGCACCGCGTTCCAGGACATCAGCGCCTTCGAAAAACTCAATGACTTCCAGTTCCGCCTGGTGCTCAAGCGGCCAATCCTGGCGATCCCGGAAATGCTCAACGCCTTCACCTGCGCCATCGTTCACCGCAGCTTCAAGGCCGGTGACGACTGGGCGAAAAACCCCCTCTGCACCGGTCCGTTCAAGCTTGTGTCGTTTGCCGTCAACAAGCAGGCAACGTTCGCCAAGCGCGCCGATTACTGGCGCAAACCGGCCAACCTCGACGAGTTGCGCTACGTCGACATGGGCACCGACATTTCCTCTCATCTGGCGGCCTTGCAGGCCGGGCAAGTGGACGTGCTGTACCGGGTGACCGTGGCCGAACTGGACCTGGCCAAACGTCTGCCGGGCGCGCAATTGCTGACCTGCAAATCGGCGCAGACCATCGTCATGCGCATGGCCTGCGACCAGAAGCCGTTCGACGACCTGCGCATTCGTAAAGCGGTGGTGCTCTGCGCCGACAACGCGCAGATGCTGAAGATCGCCTATCGCGGCATGGGCTCGCTCGGCGAAGACCATCACGTCGCACCGTCGCACCCGGAATACTTTGCATTGCCCAAACGTACCCGGGACGTGGCGGCGGCGAAGAAGCTCCTCGCCGAAGCAGGTTTTGCGAACGGCATCGACATCGACCTGATCGTCGGCAACACCCAGGGTCGCTACGAGCAGGACTGCGCCCAGATCCTGCAGCAGAACTGCGCCGAAGCCGGCATCCGCATCAACCTCAAAGTGATCCCGGCCACCCAATACTGGCCGATCTGGAACAAGGCAGCGTTCAGCCTGACCTACTGGGCCCACCGCCCGCTGGGCGTGATGTCCCTGGAGCTGGCCTACCGCAGCGGTGCGGCCTGGAACGAAAGCCATTACAGCGACCCAGCCTTCGACGCCGCGCTGGACAAAGCCATGGGCATCGTCGACCCGAAACAGCGGGCCGTGGCCATGGAGGAAGTCGAGCGCATCTTGCAAGACGCCTGCGTCATGGTGCAGCCGTTCTGGGGTGACAACTTCACCGCCACCAGCAAAAAGGTCCAGGGCTTCAAGGTCCACCCTTCGCACTTCTACCCAATGGATGAGGTCTGGCTGAGCGCCTGACGCACAGCCCCACAACCGCTCGCCACACCTGAGGGTGCGGCGGGCCGGCCTCCCTTGAATAGCCGGAGCGTGCAAGCATGGCTGAATTTCTGTTGCGCAAATTACTGGCGTTGATAGCGACCCTGTTGTCGGTGTCACTGATCGTCTTTGCGGCCCTCGAACTGAACATCGAGGACGTGGCGATCAACGTCCTCGGCCCCTACTCCGCCGCCGACCAGCGCGCCGCGTGGCTGGTGGAACACGGCTACAACCAACCCTTCCTGTGGCGCTACCTGGTGTGGCTCAAGGATTTTCTCTGTGGTGACTGGGGCACTTCGGTGCACTTTCGTGAACCTGTCATCGACCTGTTGCTGCCCAACCTTGGGCAAACCCTGATCCTCGCCGGGCTGGCGCTGCTGGTGATGGTGCCGGTGGCATTGACCCTGGGCATTCTGGCGGGTATCCGTCAGGGTTCGGCGCTGGATCGGCTGGTGTCGTTCCTGTCGATCGTCACCACCTCTATTCCGGATTTCGCCAGTGCGGTGTTCGTCTCGGCAATTTTCGTGTTCTGGCTCAACTGGCTGCCGGGCGTGAGCAGCATGAGCGATGGTTTCAACGCCGCCGAACTGGCGCTGCCACTGATGGTGCTGTGCCTGTTCGGCATCGGTTATCTGGCACGGATTACCCGCGCCTCGATGGTCGAAGTGATGCAAGCGCCGTACATCCGCACCGCCCGCCTCAAAGGCGCATCTACGTCGCGCATTGTCCTGCGCCATGCCCTGCGCAATGTGCTGATCGCCCCGATCACGGTGATCATGTTGTACATCCCGTGGCTGCTGTCGAACGTGATCGTGGTCGAAGTGTTCTTCGCCTACAAAGGCTTCGGCTCGCTGCTGTACACCGCCTCGCTGAACCATGACGTCTACCTGATCGAAGCCTGCGCCATGATCAGTGGCGTGGTGGTCGGCGCGACAAAAATCTTCTCGGACCTGGCCTACACCTGGCTCAACCCGCGCATCACCTTGCGCAGTCTTGGCGGAGGTGGCCAATGAGCTTCCTGCACTCGTTCAAACACCCCTTGGCATTGCTCGGCTTGCTGTTGGTCGGCGGCTGGGTGTTGCTGGCGCTGTTCGCGCCCTGGCTGGCGCCCCACGATCCACTGGAAAGCTTCACCCCGCTGCTGACACCGATGACTGACGACGGTAATGGCCTGAGCTTTTTGCTGGGCACCGACATGATTGGGCGGGACATTCTTTCGCGGCTGATCTGGGGCACGCGCACCGTGCTGTTCTGGTCGGTGCTGGCGACATTGACCGCGTTCGCCGTGGGCATCGCCATGGGCCTGTGTGCCGGTTACTTCAATGGCCGGGTCGACGCGTTGCTGTCATATGTTGCCGACACCGTGCTGTCGTTCCCGGTGCTGGTGTTGTACATCGTGATCATCATCGCCCTCGGTGCTTCGGCGCTGAACATCCTGATTGCGGTGACCTTCACCAGCGCCCCGGCGATCTTCCGCATCATGCGCGCATTGACCATCGACATCCGCTCCAGGGATTACGTGCTCAGCGCCATTACCCAAGGCGAAGGGTCGCTGCGGATCATGCTGGTGGAAATCCTGCCCAACTGCGGCGGGCCGCTGATCGTCGATTTCTGCCTGCGCATCGGCTACACCGCGATCATGATCGGCGCCCTCGGTTTTCTCGGCCTCGGCCTGCCACCGCCGACCCCGGACTGGGGCGGCATGATCAACGAAGGCCGCAGCATGGCCATCGCTTTCCCGCACCTGGTGATCTTCCCGTGCATTGCGATCTCCACCCTGATGCTGGGCCTGAGCCTGCTGGCGGACGGTCTGGACGAACACGCCCAGAAAGGCACAAGGAGTTGAGCATGAACCCACAACAGAACCTGCAACAAGTGCTGCGCGTGGAGAACCTCTCCATCGAACTGCCCGACGGTGCCGACCGCAGCCATGCCGTGCAAGGCATCAGCCTGGATGTGCGCAAAGGCGAAATTCTCTGCGTCATCGGTGAGTCCGGTTCCGGCAAGTCGGTGCTGTCGGCAGCCATCATGGGCGACTACGCCAAAGGCCTGCGTCACAGTGAAGGCGTGATCGACTTTCTCGGCAACGACATCTGCCGCATGGAAGAAAACGCCCTGCGCCAGTTACGCGGCAACCGCATCGCGATGATCTTCCAGGAGCCCATGGCCGCGCTCAATCCGGCCATCCGCATTGGCCAGCAGGTCGAGGAAATCTTCGACATTCACGCACCGCAGATGCCCGCCGCCGAGCGCCGTGAGCGCATGCTTGCGCTGCTCGACTCGACCCATTTGCCCGACCCGCCACGGATCGCCAACAGCTTTCCCCACCAACTCTCCGGTGGCCAATGCCAGCGCGTGGTGATCGCCATGGCCCTGGCGATGAACCCGGACCTGTTGATCGCCGACGAACCGACCACCGCCCTCGACGTCACCACTCAAGCGCAAGTATTGAAACTGGTACGCGAGCTGCGCGGGCGTGGCCAGCACGGGATTTTGTTCATTACCCATGACTTTGGCGTGGTGGCGGAAATCGCTGACCGCATCGCGGTGATGGAAGGCGGCAGGCTGGTGGAAATCGGTGAGCGCGACCAGGTGCTGCATGCGCCTAAACACCCCTACACCCGAAAATTGATCGCGGCGGTACCGGCGCTGCACCCGGAACTGCACGTGCCCAGCGCTGACGGCGAACTGGCGTTGCGCATCGAACATTTGACCAAGACCTACAACGTTGGCGGCCGTTCGGTGGCGGCGCTCAAGGACGTGTCGCTGCAACTGCCACGGGGCAAGACCCTGGCCATCGTCGGTGAGTCCGGATCCGGCAAAAGCACCTTGGTCAAAGCCGCGATTCGGCTGGTGGACAGTGACAGCGGGCACGTCTGGGTCGGTGACACGGACTTCCTGGCCTTGCGCGGTTCGGCCCTGGCGGCCAATCGGCGGCGGATCCAGATGATTTTCCAGGACCCTTACGGCTCGCTCAATCCGCGCCATCGGGTCGGCGACATCATCGCTCGCGCCGCGCAACTACGAGGGTTATCAGCCAAGGATGCGTGGACCGAAGCGGGCGATTTGCTGGAGCAGGTCGGGCTCAAACGGGACGCCCTCAACCGCAAACCACGGCAGTTTTCCGGTGGCCAGCGCCAGCGCATCGGCATTGCCCGGGCACTGGCGATGCGCCCCGAAGTGCTGATCGCCGATGAAAGCGTCTCGGCGCTGGATGTTTCGGTGCAGAAGCAAGTGCTGGAGTTGCTGGCCGAACTGCAACAGCGACACAACCTGAGCATTTTGTTCATCACCCACGACTTGCGGGTGGCGGCACAGATCAGTGACTACATCGCGGTCATGCGCCAGGGCGAAGTCGTCGAGTACGGCAGCGCCGAACAGGTGCTATTGCGTCCGCAAAACAGCTACACCCAGACGCTGCTCGCGGCGGCACCCGGCGCTTCGGCGATACCGGTCACGCCAATCGACGGCCCTGTATTGAGGCTGATCCGACCTCAGGCTCACTGACCCAAAAACCCTTTCCCCCACGCTGCAGCGTTCGCTGCGGGCTGGGTTGCTGTTGCCAATAATAATCAGAAATCCGGAGTAAGACTGTGCGCACAACCACCCCTCGCGCTATTCGTGCCATCGCGTTGATACCCGTGCTCGGCGCCTTCGCGGCACCGGCCATGGCCGTTCAAGTCACCGACAACCTCGACCTCGGCGGCGCCGTCCGTGCCCGTTGGGACTACGACCCGGACCGCGACATCCAGAAGTTCGGCCTGGACACGGTGTTCCTCAGCGCCAAGTACAACTCCGACACCTGGATCGGCGAGGCGCAATACCGTTTCTACGGACGCTCCTATCCCTACCAGTACACCAAGAACTACGGCGATATCCAATTCGCCAAGTTCGCCTGGGCCGGCTACAAGTTCAACCCCGACCAGCAGGTGCAAGTGGGCTTGAACACGGTGCCGTTCGGTTTGCAGCCGTACTTCGGCAGCACCTTCTACGAAACCCTGGGCAACGTCATCGGCCTGGAAGACGTGCAACAGATCGGCGCCAAGTACATCCAGCAAAGCGGCGACTGGAACATCCAGGCCGGCTACTACCTGCGACCGGCGTGGCAAGGCAAAGGCACCAGCAAAGGCGTGACGTATTCCAGCGTGGTGTCCGGGGCCGACAGCTACGTAGCCGACGGCAGCGACAACCAGGAACGCAACACCGTGGTGCTGCGCGTGGCCAAGGCCCTGGACCTGGGGCCGTGGAAATCCGAAGTCGGGATTTCCGGCCTGACCTCGACCCTGGAGAACAAGGACACCGACAATGACGGTCGCCGTAATGCCGTGGCCGTGCACTATTTGGGCAAGAACGGTCCGTGGGGCGTGCAACTGCAAGCGGCGCGGCAACAGATGTCGCCGCGCAACGCCGGCACCGACGAACTGGTGACCCTGGGCGGTTACGACGGGACGTACAACGTCGCCAGCCGCGGCAACCTGTACGTTGCGGACCTGAGCTACGACGTCGCCGGCAAATACCTGTTCGACCAGATCAGCGGCGTGAAGCTGTACGTCAACTACAGCGCCTTCGACAAATCCGCCAGCGAGTTCAAGACCTCCGAGCGGATGATCCTGGGCACCTCGTTTTCGCTGAACAAATTGTGGATCGCCACGGAATGGCTGTATGGCAAGAATGATCCATATATCGGCGGTAGCAGCTATACCCAGAGTTTGGGGGCTGGCGGGACGGATCATTGGGAGAATCAGTTGTACATGAACATCGGGTATTACTTCTGATCCGGGGTTTTTTGGCGGTCTTGAGGACGCCTTCGCGGGCAAGCCTCGCGCCTACAGGTTATGGGTTTCGCACCAGCACAAATCTGTAGGAGCGAGGCTTGCCCGCGATGGCGTCAGCCCAAACAACACTTGCATCAGCCCCTGCCACAGGAGTCAGATACGCCCTACAGAACATTCGCCAAAAACAATAAACCTGCCCCACTTCGGCGTCAGGTGCGGAGCCCTCACTTCCATGCGTCAACTGCCCTCGCTCAACATGCTGCGCGTCTTCGAAGAGGTTGCGCGGCATCGCAGTTTCAGCCAGGCGGCCTTGGGTCTGAACGTTACCCAAGGCGCGGTAAGCCGCCAGATCAAACAGCTCGAAGACTACCTCGGTGTCGCGCTGTTCGTGCGCACGCCCCAAGGCTTGACGCTGACCGAAACCGGCAGCGCCCTCTCCCCGCATCTGGCGGAAGCCTTCGACCATATGGAGCGCGCCCTGCAAGCGGTGCGCGTGCCCAACCTGCGCCAGCGCCTGCGGATTCTCGCACCGCCGACCTGGGCGACGCGCTGGTTGTCGGCGCATTTGCGTGTGTTCTGCCAACGCTACCCGGACATCAGCCTGAGCGTGACAAACCAGAGCAGCCACGAAAGCCTTGCGGAAATCGATTGCCACATCCGCTTCGGCCTCGAAGCCGCCAGCCATTGCAGCAGTCGGCTGCTGGTGATGGAACGCCACATCGCCGTGGCCAGTCCGGAGCTGTTTACCGATGGGCAACCACCGGATTTGCGGCAGTTCCCGTTGCTGCACATCCTGCACGACGGCAAGCGGTTGAAGGTCTGGGAAAACTGGCTGGCGGCCATGGGCCGGGAAGATGTCGATGCCGGGCAAGGACTGGAATTCAGCACGCTGGATCAGGTGATCCACACCGCATTGGCCGGTGGTGGATTGGCGGTGATTGACCGACAAATGATCGAGAAAGAACTGGCGAATGGCAGCCTGTTGCCAATCACCCCGGTGGAAGTGGTCGGGCCGTATGGCTATTGGCTGGATGTGGCGAACGACAAACAGGGGTTGTCGAAGGTACGGTTGTTTACCGAGTGGCTGGGGTTAGTCAGCAATCCCTGAAACACTGAAGTCCCTGTGGGAGCGGGCTTGCCCGCGATAGCAATTTTTCAGGCACATTGATAGCGAATGTGCCGACGCCATCGCGGGCAAGCCCGCTCCCACAGGTTTTTTGACAGCTCTTTAAACCGGGGCAGCGACCTTCACCGCCACCGTCGAATTATCCTCTACCGGGCTCTGCGCTTTGCACGCCTGGCTCAGCGTCAGGGATTTGGTTTCCGGTGCCCAGGCCCAGGACAGCAACGCGCCCAGTGCCAGAATCGCCGCCAGAATGCCCATGGTCGGGCTCAAACCAATCCCCGCCACGCTCACCGGCAACAGGAAGGTACTGACCGCCGAACCCAAACGACTCACCGCCGTAGCCAGGCCAATCCCGCTGGCCCGCACTTCCGTTGGAAAGCTCTCGGCCGGAAACACCCCCACCAGGTTGCTCACCGCCGACAACACCAACGTGAACAGACCAAACACCAACACCATCAAGAACGCCGCGCTGCCTGGCAGTACCGCCAGCAGAAACAACGCCACGGCAAGGATGATGAACGAGTTGATCAGGAAGCCTCTGCGCGAAAACTTCACCGTGCACCAGATGCCGATCAGTGCCCCGAGAATCAGCAGCATGTTGAGCATCAGCTCGGTACCAAAACCTTCGGCCAACCCCATCTTTTGCAGAATCGACGGCAGGAAGGTGTAAATGGCGAAGTACGGCATCACGATGCAAACGAAGAACAGGCAATTGAAGGCGGTGCGCTTGCGGTATTCACGGCTGAACAACACCGCGTAGCCGGAGCGGGTTTCAGTGGATTGGGTTTCGTCGAGCTCGACATTGTCGCCCAGGTGTTTCTTGACGATAGCGCGCGCCTCGGCAATCCGCCCCTGATTGACCAACCAGCGCGGCGATTCCGGCGTGCCGATACGGGCGATCAGAATCAACGCCGCCGGGATCGCCGATGAGGCCAGCATCCAGCGCCAGGCGTCATCGCCAAGGCTGAGCATGGCCGTGCCGACGAAGGTGGCGGCGACGTAGCCGAAGGTCCAGATCACGCTGAACGAACCGAGCAATACGCCGCGATGTTTCTTCGGTGAAAACTCGGCAAGCATCGCGTGGCCGACACTGAAGTCACCGCCCAGGCCAATGCCGATCAGTACCCGGCAGAGAAACAGGCCCATGGCCGTTTCAGCGTAGAACTGCATCACCGAAGCGATGGTAATCAGCACGAAACTGACCAGGAAGATTTTCTGCCGGCCGACCTTGTCGGAGATCCAGCCGAAAAACAGGCTGCCAAGGAACAGGCCAATCAGCGCGGACGCTCCGATCAGGCCTTGCCAGAACGCATCCAGTTGCATCTGCGGACTCAGCAAGGTGAACGCGATGCCGATCAGGCCGAGGATGTAGCCGTCAGTGAAATGTGCGCCGAACGTCAGGCCGGCGATTTTGATGTGAAAGCGCCCGATGGGCAGGTCGTCGATTTTTACCGGTAGTACGGACATGTTCGTCTCCAGTTGTTGTTATTGACGGAGAAATGCAACCGATATCTCTACCCTGTAGGAGCGAGCGATGCGGGCAAGCCTCGCTCCTACAGGTTTTGTGGGGTGTTACAGGCCGCCCATCAGCAGGTATTTGATTTCCAAGTAGTCATCCAGACCGTACTTCGAACCTTCGCGACCCAGGCCCGATTCCTTGATGCCGCCGAACGGCGCTACTTCCGTGGAAATGATCCCTTCGTTGATCCCGACCATGCCGGCTTCCAGGCCTTCGGCCATGCGCCACACGCGGCCGATGTCGCGGCTGTAGAAGTACGCCGACAAGCCGTAGGGCGTGTCGTTGGCCCGCTGCAGCACTTCGGCTTCGTCCTTGAACCGGAAGCAAGCGGCCACCGGGCCAAAGGTTTCGTCCTGGGCGATCAGCATGTCGCTGTTAGCTTCGACGAGGATGGTCGGCTCATAAAACGTGCCGCCCAACGCATGACGACGACCGCCGCACAACAACTTGGCGCCCTTCTCCAGCGCATCACCGACATGCAACTCGACCTTGGCCAGCGCTTGCGCGTTGATCAGCGGGCCTTGCTCGGTCTCGCCCTCCAGCGCACTGCCAACCCGCATCGCGGCAACGGCTTCAGCAAGTTTGCCGGTGAAGGCTTCGTAGACGCCGTCCTGAATGAAGAAGCGGTTGACGCAAACGCAGGTCTGCCCGGTGTTGCGGAATTTCGAGGCCATGGCGCCTTTGACGGCAGCGTCCAGATCGGCGTCGTCGAAGACAATAAACGGTGCGTTGCCGCCCAGTTCCAGCGAGACTTTTTTCAAGGTGTCGGCCGCCTGGCGCATCAGCAACTTGCCGGTGCGGGTGGAGCCGGTGAACGATAATTTGCGCACGACGCCGGAGGCTTGCAGCGCACCACCGATGGCCACGGCGTCGCCGGAAACGACGTTGAACACACCGGCCGGAATGCCCGCCTGCTCGGCCAATACCGCCAGGGCGAACGCCGACAGTGGCGTCTCTTCCGACGGTTTGAGGATCATCGTGCAACCGGCCGCCAATGCCGGGCCGACCTTGCGGGTGACCATCGCCAGCGGGAAGTTCCACGGGGTGATCGCGGCGACCACTCCAATGGCTTCCTTGACCACGATGATCCGCGCATCGGCCTTGTGGCTCGGGATCACGTCGCCGTAAGCGCGTTTGGCTTCTTCGGCGAACCATTCCAGAAAGCTCGCGGCATACACCACTTCGCCCATGGCTTCAGCCAACGGCTTGCCTTGTTCACGGCTGAGCAAGGTCGCCAGATCCTTCTGGTTGCTCAACATCAGCTCGCTCCAGCGCTTGAGCTTCTGGCTGCGTTCCTTGGCGGTCAACTTGCGCCAGGCGGGCAATGCACGGTTGGCGGCGTCGATGGCGCGGTTAGTGTCTTCGGCGCCGGCCTTTTGCACCTCGGCAATCAACTCGCCGTTGGCCGGGTTCAGCACCGGGTACGTCGCCCCCCCGCTGGACCATTGGCCGTCGATGAAGTTGCCGTTACGGATTAGCGCGCTCATGCCACAGCCTCAGTCAGGTTGAAGCGTTCCAGACCCGGACGGGCCGAACGCAAAATGCGTTTGCCGGCGGTGTAATCGTTGATCACGTCGCACGGGGTGTAGTTGCGTTCCAGCTCGTGCAGTTCTTCGGCATCGAGTTGGGTCTCCAGCGCCGCCAGGGCACTGTCGAACTGTGCGGTGGTGTCGGCGCCGACCAACATGCAATCCACGCCGGGATGGTTGGCTACCCAGGCCTGAGCGATCTGTGCGTTGGACACGCCACGAGCACGGGCTACGCGTTGCACCGAATGGGCGATCTCGAACGAGGCTTCGTCGCTGTACATCTGTTGGGTGAAGAAGTCGGTCTGGTTGCGCGTCGACTGTGCGTCACCGGTCAACAAGCCACGGGCCAACGGGCTAAACACCGAAACGCCAATCCCCTGGTCACGGCAGAACGGAATCATCTCGCGCTCTTCTTCGCGGTAGGCGCAGTTCAATTGCAGTTGCATGTTGATCGGCTTGACCCAGCCATTGCGCTCGCAGGCCATGAGGATCTTCGCCAGTTGCCCGGTGAGCATGGTCGACACGCCGATGTAACGGGCTTTGCCGGAGCGCACGATGTCGTTCATGGCACTCATGGTTTCTTCAACCGGGGTGTTCACGTCAAAGTAATGCAGCATGAACACATCGACGTAATCCATATCCAGACGCTTCAGCGACGCGTCGATGCTGTCCATGATGTGCTTGCGCGAATGGCCGCTGGCGTTGATCCCGGTGCGGGTGCCGTAGCCGACTTTGGTGGTGATCACCAGGTCTTCGCGACGTGCCAGGCGTTTGACGATACGCCCCACCACTTCTTCACCGACACCGGCGGAATAGAAGTCCGCGAGGTCGATGAAGTTCACGCCGTTGTCCAGCGCGTGCTTGACGATTGGCTCGCTCTTCTTTTCATCGAAGATCCATGGTTTCCAGTCCGGGGTGCCCATGTTCATGGTGCCCAGGCACAGGCGGGAGACTTGCAGGCCGGAGTTGCCCAAACGGATATATTGCATGGCGCAGACCTCAGGCTTTTGGGGTATAGAAAGGGTTGCTGATGTGGTCGACCACATCCGCCAGTTGCGCGGTTTCCGGCTTGCCGGTCAGCGCGGCACGGATCGCCGTGCGGCAAGCGTTGTAGTTGTTCAGGTACACCGCATCCAGGTCATCGCAAGCCGGGTTGACCCAGTTGGCGGTGACGATGGCCCACTCGTCTTCGGCTTCCGGCGGCAAGGTGCCGTCGAGCAGCGCTTCGAGCACAGCCTTGGCGATACCGGCTTGCGAGGCGCCCCAGGTGGCGTTGCCGTGCAGGTCGCTGCTGATGGCGGCCTTGTTCACATAGAGGGTCATCGGCTTGACCGGGATGTTCGGCTGCGCAATCACCATGAACGGGCAATGGCCCTGGCTTGGCGATGCCAGGCTGTTGGCGAAGGCCTGGCCGGCCGGGCCGTTGCGCGGGCCGATCAGGATATTGATGTGCGCGGCGTTCACGCCTGGGCCTTCGAAACCTTCACCGATGTACAAGTCGAGTTGTTTCATGAGTCGCTCTCTTCAGGGATTTTGGTTGATCAGAAGTGCACGCGGACGTTTCGGGTCGCGTGGCAAATGTCGGGGTTCGAAGAGCGCAAGACGTGGCGGTGAGGATGAGTCATGGGTGCAAACGCTCTTTTTTGTAGTTGATGAGCTGTGTTTGCGATTTTTTAACACTGGGGGTTTGCGGGGCTGTAACCATTAAAAGTCATGAGGGCATGACTTCAAGTCATACCCCCTAAAGCCTGGTGAAAAACCTGTGGAGCGGGCTTGTTCGCGAAGGCGGTGTCACATTCAACATCTATGTTGACTGACCTGGCGCTTTCGCGAGCAAGCTCGCTCCTACAGGGGGAGTGTGGGTGTCAGTGGTTATTGCGACGGGGCGGCTTTTTTCATGGCGTCTTTGGACATGGCGTCTTTTTTCATCGCGTCTTTCGACATGCTGTCTTTCTTCATGGTGTCCTTGGACATGGCGTCCTTTTTCATCGTGTCTTTGTGCATGGCGTCTTTGGACATCGAGTCTTTGGACATCGAGTCCTTGCTCATGCTGTCGTTGCTCATGGTGTCGGCGGCAAAGACGCTGGCGGCACCTACGGCGAGGCACATGGACAGCACAACGGTGGTCAGCTTTTTCATGACGAAACTCCTTGAAGCACAGGTTACGAATGAGCGCAGCGGTGGCTGCGCCGGGAAGTTAACAAGCATCGTCAGCTACCGCCGAACCAGTTGTAGCCCTGGTCTTCCCAGTAGCCGCCGCTGTAGGTGTTGCTGACGAAAATCGCCTGAATGTGTTTAGGATTCTTGTAGCCAAGCTTGGTGGGCATGCGCAGTTTCATCGGGAAGCCGTACTCGCGAGGCAACACCGCGCCGTCGTAGGTCAGTGTCAGCAGGGTTTGCGCATGCAGTGCGGTGGCCATGTCGATGCTGGTGTAGTAGTCGTCGGCGCACTTGAAACCGACATATTTGGCATCGGTGTCGGCGCCGACCCGTTTCAGGAAGTCGCTGAACCGCACACCGCCCCAGCGCCCGATTGCGCTCCAGCCTTCAACGCAAATGTGCCGGGTGATCTGCTCGGTCTGGGCCATGGCGCGCAACTCTTCAAGCCGCCAGGTGCGCTTGTCCGCCACCCGGCCGGTGACTTCTAGTCGATAACTCGCTTCCTCCACCGTCGGCGCCTCGTCGATGCCGTAGAAAGCATTGAAGGGAAACGGCCGGGTGATCATCGATGCGGGATAGGTTGGCGCCAACGCGTTGGGGTTGAACAACCAGCCTTGCACCCGATCGTTGAACCGGGACATGGAGGACAGCGCGGTCTCGACGCTTTCGTTGTCAGTGAGGTTGCAACCGGACAACATCGCCACGCCGCCGAGGGTCAGGCCCCGCATCAGGAAAGCGCGACGAGAACGGTCCTCGATCTGCGGAGCAATGATTTTCCTGGCGTCGGTCAGGATGGATGATTCGTCCAGCCCAGAGCCTTCGATGCGCTTTTTCATACCGGCTCCTTGCGACCGACAATCATCGCCAATAATGTTTTGGGCACCAGCGCGACCATCACCAGATGCACCGCGACGAACGCCACCAACAGCGACATCGCGATGAAGTGCACGTGCCGCGCCCCTTCGTAGCCGCCCAGCAGTTCGCGCAATAACGGGAACTGCACGGACTTCCACAGCACCAGCCCGGAAATCACCAACAGCGTGGTGTCGACCATCACGAACAGGTACGCCAGCCGTTGCACCTGGTTGTAATGACTCAGATCGGCATGCCCCAACCGCCCTCTCAACGCTGCACCCAGGTCATGCAGAACACCTGAGGGCGAAACCGGGAAGAAGCGCCGTTTCAGACGACCACTGAAGAGGTTGATGAGCAGGTAGACGAGGCCGTTGGCGGCCAGAAACCACATCGCCGCGAAATGCCATTGCAGCGCGCCGCCAAGCCAGCCACCCAGCGTGATCGACGTGGGAAAGCTGAAGTCGTACAGGGGCGAAGCGTTGTAGATGCGCCAACCGCTGGTCACCATGACCAGCACCGCCAGGGCGTTCAGCCAATGGGTCAACCGTAGCCAGCGAGGATGGCTGGGCCTGGGTGAAGCAACTGACGTCGACATGTCTGGCTCCCGGTTGTTGTTCGTTGGAGCCGAGTATGGGGGCCGGTAGATCGCCAAATCCTCACGTAAAGTTAAATTAATCGTGATAACTACCGCCCATTAACCGGTGGGAGCGGGCTTGCTCGCGAAGGCGGTGTGTCAGGCGCCCTCAATGTTGAATGTAATGGCCTCTTCGCGAGCAAGCCCGCTCCCACAGGGGTTTTGTGTGGCCCGTTCGTGGCGCAATTGTGGTTAAAATGCCGCCCCTTCAAATTGCCGACGCTGCCCGATGAACTCAGACGCCCTCTCCACCCTCAACGCCCATTTGCTGACGGCCCTGGCAACGGCCCCCGCAGAAACCCGTCGGCTGTTCCACGGTCGTGGCCGGTGCTGGCCGGGGCTGGAACAATTGACGGTCGACTGGCTGCAGGGCGTGGTGCTGGTGTCGCTGTTCAAAGAGCCTGAGCCCTCGCAGCTGGACGATTTGAAAGCGCTGCTGATGGCAATCACTCAATCGCCGCAGTGGGCACAATCCGGCGCCCATACGCTATTGCTGCAACACCGCTACCTGCTGCAAAGCACCACCGAATGGTTGCTGGGGGACGAGATCGACGAACTGACGATCACCGAGGGCGGCCTGAAGTATCGGGTGGACCTGGGCCGCAAACAGAACACCGGCCTGTTCCTCGACATGCGCTACGGGCGCGACTGGGTGCGGGCCAATGCCGAGGGTAAACGGGTGCTGAACCTGTTCGCCTACACGTGCGGATTCTCGGTGGCGGCCATCGAGGGTGGCGCGACGCACGTGGTCAACCTCGACATGTCCAGCCCGGCCCTGAGCCGTGGCCGCGACAACCACCGCCTCAACGGCCACGACCTGGGCAGAGTCACGTTTCTTGGCCACGACCTGTTCAAATCCTGGGGCAAGGTGATCGGCAAAGGCCCTTATGACCTGGTGATCATCGACCCGCCGTCGTTTCAGAAAGGCAGCTTTCTATTGACCAAGGACTACCAGCGCGTGTTGCGCCGCCTGCCGGAACTGCTCAGCCCGCAGGGCACGGTGCTGGCCTGCATGAACGACCCGGCGTTCGGTTCGGACTTCCTCATCGACGGCGTCACCCGCGAAGCGCCGAGCCTGCGGTTTGAACAACGGCTGGAGAATCCACCGGAGTTTCCGGACGCCGATGCGGAGGCCGGGTTGAAGGCGTTGGTGTTCAAGCTCGGGGATTGAGTTCCGCTTTCCGTGGGAGCGAGCCTGCTCGCGAAGGCGTCGTGTCAGCCGACATCAATATTGAATGTGCCGACCTCTTCGCGAGCAGGCTCGCTCCCACAGGAGACTTTCAGTGCTCCCCCCGGTCAACGCGGCTGCAACACCAGCGCAAACAATTCACCGTGCCCATTCACGTTGAGCTTGTGATAGAGGTTGCGTCGATGCACCTTCACCGTCTCCGGGGAAATGCCCATGTGCTGGGCGATGGCTTTGCTGGAGAAGCCCTGCAGAATCAGCCGCGCCGTTTCGATTTCCCGGACCGACAGGCGCGCATCGAAGCGATCCAACAGGGTCGCCAGGTCACCGGCCACCGCCTCGGCGACCGACCCTTCCGGCGGCTGCAATTGCAGGTGTCGGCGCATCGCCGCCAGTACCCAGTCGCGCACGCAGAGCAGGCGGCCCTGCTCTTCAAGGGTGAAGCGCGTCGAGCGACCGAGGGACAGACCAAGCACGGCGCCATCGAGGTTGATCATGAACTGCAACTCGTCACCACCAACCACGGTGCGGAAGTAGCTCAGGTAATACTCGCTTTGCTGGAACTGGTCGGGCGCCACCGATTCGAGGCTGTGCAGGCCGTCGCCAATGCCGGCGCAAGCCGCCTGATAAAACGGATCGAGCAGGTACATGCCGGCACTGTAGTCGGCCAGTTCTTCATGCTCGTCACCGCTGCCCTGAGTGTCGAAATCGATCAGCAGGCGCGGCACTCGCCCCGGCCGCATCACCGCGACCAACGCGTTGTCCAGCGGCACCAGCAACCGCAAGGTGTCCACCAGCGCACGCCAGAAACCGTCCTGGCCCACCGCGGCAAATACCCGCGCCAGCCCGTGGTGCACCGGTAACTCTTTCAACAACGCGTCCACGCACTACCCCTTTCGAGTAACCCATGATGGGAATGGGTGAATCCAGCCCCGGTCGATACGCTGCAAGCACCTGTTCATCACCGGCCTGCAGCAGGCCAGGAGTGCCGCATCATGAGTCGTCACCGCTCGTATTTCAATCTGGGGATGGGCGCCTGTCTGGCGGTCTCGCTGTCGGCGGTTGCCGCTGATGGCCCGACTGTGCACGTTTACAACTGGTATGACTACATCGGCCCCAACACCCTGCATGACTTCAAGCGTGACACCGGTATCCAGCCGGTCTACGACACCTTCGACAGCGCCGAAGTCCTGGAAGGAAAACTGCTGACCAGCCGCAGCGGCTATGACGTGGTGGTGGCCAGTAACTTCAGCCTGCCGACCTTGATCAAGGCCGGCGCCCTCGCACCGCTGAATCACGCCGAGATGCCTGATTTCAAAAACATGGACAAGGACTTGCTGGCGAAACTGGCCAACAACGATCCCGGCAACCAGTACGCCGTGCCGTATCTGTGGGGCACCAACGGCATCGGCTACAACGTCGACAAGGTTCGCGCCGCGCTGGGCGACAAGGCGCCGGTGGATTCCTGGGACCTGGTGTTCAACGAAGAGAACCTGGCCAAGCTCGGCCAGTGCGGCGTGGCCATGCTCGACTCGCCGTCGGAAATGCTGCCGGTCGCCTTGCACTACTTGGGCCTGCCGCCGAACAGCACCAACCCCGAGGACTACAAAAAGGCCGAAGCGCTGCTGCTGAAACTGCGCCCGCACATCGCCTACTTCAACTCGTCGAAGTTCATCAGCGACCTGTCCAACGGCAACATCTGCGTCGCGGTGGGCTGGTCCGGCGCCATGCTGGAAGCCAAGGCCACCGCCGAGCAGGCCGGCAATGGCGTGAAGATCGCCTACAGCTTGCCGAAGGAAGGCGCGCCGGTGTGGTTCGACACGTTGGTGTTGCTCAAGGACGCTCCGCATCCGCAACAAGGTCTGGCCTTCATCGACTACCTGATGCGCGCCGATGTCATCGCCCCGGTCAGTAACCACCTCAACTACCCCAACGGCAATCGTAATGCCACAGCGCTGGTGGCCGAGGCGACTCGCAACAACCCAGCCGTTTACCCATCGGCCGAGGCCCTTGCCACCTTGTTCACCCTGCAGCCATTGCCGCCCGCCACCGAACGTGTGCGGACGCGGATCTGGAGCAAGGTCAAAAACGGCCAGTAAACCCTGTGGGAGCGGGCTTGCCCGCGATGAGGCCATCAAATCCAACTTTGATGTCGTCTGACATACCGCTATCGCGGGCAAGCCCGCTCCCACAGGTTCTGCGCCCAACCAGCCCGATTTTTTTTGCCAGGAATTGAAGATGAGAAAATCTATGAAACCACGTGCCCGTGACCTGAACATTCAGTTCGGCCAACTGCAACCCGGCCCGCTCAACGCCATCACCGATGTGCCTGGCGTACGCGTCGGCCACAGCAATGTGCGAGGCCGCACCGCCAACGGACGCGACATCCTCACCGGCGTCACCGTGATCGAGCCGCGTGCCGGTTCAACCAGCCTGCAACCGTGTTTTGCCGGCGTCCATGTGCTCAACGGCAACGGCGATGCGACCGGCCTTGAGTGGGTTCGCGAGGCCGGCCTGTTGACCAGCCCGATCGCCTTCACCAACACCCATAGCCTGGGCGTGGTGCGCGATGCGCTGATCGTACTGGACCGTGAGCAGCAGCCGGACGACGGGCGACTCTACTGGAACATGCCCGTGGTGCTGGAAACCTTCGACGGCCTGCTCAACGACATCAACGGCTTCCACGTGAAGGTCGAGCATGTGGCTGAAGCCTTGCGCACAGCGGTGGGTGGCCCGGTCACTGAAGGATGCGTCGGCGGTGGCAGCGGCATGATCTGCCATGAATTCAAGGGCGGCATCGGCACCGCTTCGCGACGGCTGAACAGCGCTCAGGGCGGCTGGACCGTCGGCGCCATCGTTCAGGCCAACCACGGCATCCGCAACGAATTGCGTGTCGATGGCTACCCCGTCGGGCGCTACATGGAACAGGCTGACTCGCCGTTCCTCAAGGCTTCGCTGCCGCATCCGGGCATGGGTTCGATCGTGGTCTGCCTGGCCACCGATGCGCCGTTGTTGCCGCATCAGTGCACGCGTCTGGCCCAACGCGCCAGCCTCGGACTTGCCCGTACCGGCGGCGGCAATGAAGACCACAGCGGCGACATTTTCATTGCCTTTGCGACCGGCAATGATGTGCCACCCGCCGCTTATGAAAGCAAGAAGGCGCCGACAACCGCCAACCTGAGCATGGTCAACAACGACCACATCAGCGAGTTGTTCCTCGCCGCGACCGAAGCCGTGGAGGAAGCGATCATCAATGCCTTGCTGGCTTCCGATACCGCCGAGGGTAATGGCCATGCGGTGCCGGGACTGGATGCCGACACGCTGCTCAAAGCCCTGCGTAACGCCGGCTGGCGGGGGGATTCGACTAGCGGTACTTGAGCGCAAAACCCCACGTTTCTACGATAGAACTGCGCAGCCGCTTGTTTGCTCAAGCCGTTGCGTAAGTGGTGAGTGCACTGAACCCCTACCAAGCTCACCACTTGCTTCATGTGCATCTTGAGCCTCAAGGGCTCTACTTCCTCCCCATCAAAGAGCGTTGAGGCTCTTTTTTAACTGTACGAAACCCAGACAAGAAAAAGCCCGGCATTTGACCGGGCTTTGAACATTCTAAAACCCACAACAACTCCCCTGTGGGAGCGAGCCTGCTCGCGAAGCGGTGGGTCAGGCGCCATCAATGTTGGATGTGATGACCTCATCGCGAGCAGGCTCGCTTCCACAGTTAATCGAGATGGCCCAGACGTTTGCGGACAAACTCATTGGCCTTGTAAGTCATCTGATCCAGATGCCGGTCACGCTGTTTCTCCGCATCGAGCATCGCCCGCTTGCCGTGTTTTTGCAGCAGGTAGGTATGAATCTGCCGCACCTCCAGCGAACTGTAGATCGACGCCACGTCGAGCAAGGCCCGCAAGCCATCGGTGCCGTGATCACGGGTGTTCATCAGCACCTGCGTGCCGCGCACGCCCAGCACCTGAAAGCCCATCGACTCAAAATACGGCACCTTGGCCACGGCACAGGTCAGCTCGGCATGCGGATAGCGGCCGACCATCTCCCGCAGCATCCGCCGGGCAATCCCCTGGCGCCGATGCCCGGCCTGCACGGCCATGTACGCCACGGCGCAGGCGTCGGGGTCGTCCTTGACGGGCAGGTACAGCAAAAAGCCGAGGACCTTTTCCGGGTCGTCATCGTCAGTCGCAACGAGCAATTCCACGGCAAGCCCTTTCGCCCCGTTCAACGCCTCCAGATAGAGGTGAACTTCGTAGCCGATCGCGTACTGGTACACGTTGTACAACAGGTTGCTCGGCGGGATAGCGACCAGGCTGATGTCGGTCAGGTAGTCGACCACCATCTGCAGGATCTGGCTATTGATGTGCTCGGGGCACGGGGTTTTGAAATGGGTGATCTGGGGCATTGCGGGGGCTGACTCCGGGGGGGCGGTGGCCGCCTATCATAGCGCGCCTGACCGAATGACTGGCGTTGATGGTGATGTTGGGGAAAACAGTCAACCATTGTGCTGGATGTACCGACCTCATCGCGGGCAAGCCCGCTCCCACAGTTTTTTTGTCGTTCACACAGTTTGCGCAGCACCAGAGATCCTGTGGGAGCGGGCTTGCCCGCGAAGGCGTCAGGCGCAGCACCACCCAGCAGCGCTCATACCCCAGTTACCAGTCGTAACTCATCTCAACCGAAGCCACCCGCTCCTGCCCGTAGTAGCAGCCGAACGAATAGTTGCAGTCCGACACGTATTCGCGGTCGAAGACGTTCTGCACGTTCAGGCGCGTCTGCAAACCCCGCAGGCTGGGGTCGAGTTTGCCCATGTCATAGCGGAGGGTGGTGTCGTAGACAACATAGGATGGCACGTCGAACGAGTTGGCCGCATCACCCGGTTTGCGCCCGGTGTAGCGCGCTCCGGCGCCGAAGGTCAGGCCATTGAGGCTGGCTTGGGTGAAGTGGTAATCCACCCATAACGCAGCGGATACCGGCGACTGTGCTTCGTTGCGGTTGCCCTGATTGCCCCACGTGTCCTTGGTGTAGAACGAGTCCATGTAGCTGGCCGCCGCCAACACGTCGACGTTGTCGATGCTGGATTTGACTTCCAGTTCGACGCCACGGGAACGCACCTCGCCGCTCTGCGCCATGTACTCCGGGTAGTCGTCGTCGCCCGTCAGCACGTTCTTCTGTTTGACCTGATACACCGACGCGGTGATCAGCGTTTTGTCGAACGGCTGGTACTTCACGCCCACTTCATATTGTTCGCCCTTGGTCGGTTCGAAGGCCTTGCCGCCGCGCTCGGGGGCGGCGGTGCCCAGGGTCGGCAGGAACGATTCGGAGTAGCTGACGTAGGGCGCCAGGCCAAAATCCGTGACGTAGGTCAGGCCCACACGACCGGTGAACTGATTGTCGCGCTTGGCTTCGTGGGTCGACGCCAGCAAGTCCTTGTTGTCGAGCTCCGCCCAGTCCTGACGACCGCCGATGGTCAGGATCCACTTGTCCAGTTTGATCTGGTCCTGCAGGTACACGCCGGTCTGGCGCAGGGTGTTGTCCCATTTGGTGGTCAGCTCAGGCGTCACGCTGCTTGTGTCGTAGTTGTTCTTGCCGTAGAGGTCGACCGGCAGCACGTTGTTGGCGTTGTAGCCGTCGTACTTGCGGGTGAAATGGCGATAGTCGACGCCCGCCAGGGTCGTGTGTTCCAGCGCCCCGGTGTTGAACTTGTATTCCAGGTTGTTATCGAGGGTGTAAGCGATGTTGTGCTGGCGCCAGTCGACCTTGGCGCGGTTGGCGCGGGTGAAATCGGTCACGCCGTCCGAATCGGTGACGAAGCTGCGCAGGTAGAAGCCCTTGTATTGATCGCGCACGTCAGTGTAGCGCGCGGTGGAGCGGTACTTCAGGTCGTCGGTGAGGTTATGGCTGAAGTCATAACCGAAGACGTACTGGTCGCGCCGGTAGTCGTTGAAGTGGGTGTCACCCGAGAAGAAGTGCCGGTTGATTCGCTCGCCGTTGGGGCCTCGCTCAAGCGAACCGATCCTCGGCAGCGATTGATAATCCGGCAGCCCGTCATCACGCTGAATCTGCGCCAGCAAGGTCAAGGCGGTGTCTTCAGTCGGTGCCCAGGTCAGGCTCGGCGCCAACAGCATGCGTTCGCTGTTGTTGTGGTCGACTTGTTCGTTGCCCTTGTTGGCGACGCCGACGAGGCGATAGCTGAACTGTTTCTGATCGTCGATCGGGCCGCTGGTGTCGAAGGCGCCGTTGACCCGGTTGTAGCTGCCCGCGCCCAGTTTGATCTGGTTTTGCTGTTCGCTGGTCGGGCGTTTGGAGACCATGTTGATCAGGCCGCCCGGCTGGTTCTGCCCGTAGAGCACCGACGACGGGCCTTTGAGCACTTCGATGCGCTCCAGCGTGTACGGGTCGATTTGCGGCGCACCGCCCAAGCTACCGGCGTAAGGAATGTAGGCACCGTCCAGGTACAACGGCGTGGGGGCGAAACCACGGCTGGTGATTTCGTCGGCAATCGAGTTGCGGTCGGTGAAACCGCCGGTGTTCACCCCTGGCGTGTAGCGCAGGGCTTGGGTCAGGTTGCGGGCGCCCTGCACTTCTACCTGATGCGCGGTCACCACGTTGATGGTCTGCGGCACTTCGAGGATCGGCGTGTCGGTCTTGGTGGCGGTGGCGCTGCGGGTGGCCACATAACCGTCGACCGGTCCGTAGGCCGACTCGATGGCCTGGCCCGAGATGCTGGTTGCGCCGAGTTGCAGCGCCGCGCCGGAATCCACGACCGGCAACAGTGAATAGCTGCCATTGTCGTGACGCACCGCCTGCAATTTGCTGCCGGCGAGCAACTGGCGCAAACCGGCATCGACCGTGTAGCGGCCACGCAACCCCGGCGACTTCTGACCGCCGGCATGCACCGGATCGAAAGACACCGTCACACCGGCGGTGGACGCGAATTGAGTCAAGGCCTGGCCCAGCGAACCGGCCGGGATATCGAATTGCGTTTCGACATCGGTCTGCGCCCAGGCCGGCTGTGCCACGACCGCCATCCCCAGCGGGACGATCAGCGCCATACCAAGCAGTGCGGCGTGTACCGCACGGTTCAAGGGGCTGGCTGAAGGTTTGTTGGAAGGTTTGCGGATGTGGGGAGTGCGAGGGGTCATGCAGTTTCCTATCGCCCGGTGGCAGTGGATGGCGGCGTCGATTGCGCCTCTACCTACAAAGTCGAATGAGAATCTGAATCAACAACCCCCCAACAGAATTTTTTTCGGATAAACACTCAAACCGGCTCCACGCTGGCCCAATAGCGGCTGAAACGCCGAATGCGCACCGGCAAGGTCGAGGTCAGATTGTCGAGGACGGTGTCGGTATTGCCGAGGTGGAAAGCACCGGAAATGCGCAATGCCGCAATGGCCGGATCACACCCCAGATGACCGGGACGGTAACGCTGCAATTCTTCGATGAAATCGCTGAGGCGCCAGTCATTGACCACCAGCATGTCGCGGGTCCAGGCATCGGCCTGAGGGTTGGCTCGCTGCACCGGATCAATCTGATTCTGGCGAAAGCTCAGTTGCTGACCGGCGTCGACACGCACCGCAGAACCCTGCAGGTGGGCGGAGCGCACCTCCACCGCATGCTCCTGCACGCTGACGTGCGTGCGCCCCGCCTCGCTGCGCACGATAAAGCGGGTCCCCAACGCACGAATGCTGCCTTCGGCGGTGTGCACAACGAATGGCCGGGCCAGATCGTCGCGCGCGGTTTCAATCAGGATTTCGCCCCGGAGCAAGCGTATTTCGCGCAGGTTTGTGCTGTAGCGAATGTCCACCGCCGTGGCCGTGTTCAGTTGCAATTGGCTGCCGTCATTCAGGCTCACGCGGCGGCGTTCGCCAGTGCCGGTACGCTGGTCGGCTATCAATGTCGGCAGTGGCGTAGTGTTCCAGGCCAACGTGCCCGCCGCGCCCGACGCCAACAGAATCGACAAGACCTTGAGCACATCACGCCGTTTGGCGCGGGCGCTGGCCAGTGTCGGCCGAGCGATGCCGGGGGCGACCTGACCGAATGTGTCCTGCAAGCGCGCAAGGCGTTCCCAGGCTTGCTGATGGCGCGGATCGCGTTCCAGCCAGCGCCGATGCGCTTCACGGGTGGCCTCGTCCGGCACCTCGCCACGCAGGTCGACATACCAGCGAGCGGCGGCCTCAAGGGTCGCGTGGTCCAGGGACTGCGAACGGGCCACGGCTCAGTCCTCGAGCAACAGCAGACAGTGCGTCAGGGCGCGCACGGCGTGCTTCTTGACCGTGGTCACCGACACGTTCAACCGACGGCCGATCTCGACGTAGCTCAGGCCATCGAGTTGCGCCATGAGGAAAATCTCACGGGTCCGACTACCCAAGCCATCGAGCAGCCTGTCGATTTCCATCAGGGTTTCGATGACCAGCGTGCGGGTTTCGGGGGAGAACGCCACCGGCTCCGGAATTGCCGCGAGGGTTTCCAGGTAGGCCTGTTCCAGGGCCTTACGGCGGAACATGTCGATCATCAAGCTGCGCGCCACGGTGCTCAGGTAGGCACGCGGCTCGCGCAGTTCCGGGGCTTTGCGCTGGGTCAGCACGCGGATGAAGGTGTCCTGCGCCAGGTCCGCCGCATTGTCGACACAGCCCAGTCGCTTGCGCAGCCAGCCACAGAGCCAGCTGTGATGGTCCTCGTAAAGCGTATGCACAGCGCGTTGCAGCGAGAGGTCGACGGAGGACATGGGAAAAGGCCCGACACATGATTTATTTGATAATGACTCTCATTTTCTTCCAAGCCGATACATTTTGGCAAGACCACCCGCGTTTGGTGAAAGCAACCCAATGAAATCAAGGCGTTTTCCCCGTTAATGAGGAATATCCCCCACCGCCGACCGCATCGCTTCTGAAACAATCTGAAACAACTTATTAATAAGCCTGAGCTTTTTTTTTTGGCTTTCGCCCTTGGCTCGCCTGTTGCAACGGCCCCCACACCGCAGTTGTCGTCCCCACGCCGGGGATGGCGGGTTTCGCCAATCTGGCATGACGCAAGGGGAAACCAAATGAAAAGCGCAACACCCATGTTCAGTTGCTTACGGGGTTCAAGTGTGGCTTCGGTGATGCTGATCACTGCCAGCTTGGGCACCGTCAGCGCGGCCCCCTTGGACGATGTAAGCCAGCCACCACCGACGGACCCCTCGGCCTATTACAACCCGCCCGCCGATCCCATAGCAGCCGCCGCTGCGCTGGAAGCCTTGAAAACCATGCCGGAGACCAACCAGGGCTCATTGGCCCTGCCCAACGGCGCGTACGGCGACCGCAATACACCGCGTGCGGATAACGTGTTGCCGCCTGCCGCGCAGACCTCGTTCAACTTCCCCACCAATGGCAAACCCAGCCCGTTGTTCGGGGCCGAACCGTTCAGCCAGCAGCTGCTGCTGTTCGAGGAATTCGGCACGGAAAAACTCGACCCGACGATCCCGGCGCCGCCCCTGACCTTCCCCGTTCCCACCGTTGGCCCGGCACCGCAGCAGGACCCGAACATCGTCGCCCGCAGCGGTCCCGCCAGTGCGGCGCTGGACGCCTTTATGCGTCAGCCGGGGCTGTACCCATTTCCGGCGCAGTTCTCCAATGTGCTGGACCGCAACCCCTGGAAGGCGCAAATCGAAACCTTCCTCAACCGCCAACCGGTGGGTTCGCCGGCCGAGGGGCGGCCACCGGGAAAAGGCTGGTCGCACCAGCGCTGGAACGAGTTCTATCCGCAGGTCGATTTCAAGACGGTGCAAGCCGGTGCCCGGACCAACCTGGGTATGCGTGACCGCAAGCAATTGCACAACTACGCCGTCGGCGAGTTCGGCCCCGGCGGGCTCTACTACCAGACCTCCGACATTCCCGAAACGACGGGCACGACCAAGGGCATCGACGTGCGCTTCCATTCGAAAATGCCGGTGCAGAATCACAACTCGCTGTGGACCTTCGACGGCACCGTGCCGCCCAAATTGCTCATGGTCCGCTACGGCCAACCGCTACTGATGCGTCACTACAATGCCCTGCCGATCGATCCCGCGGCCAACGCCGGATTTGGCCTGCACACCATCAGCACCCACGAACACAACGGTCACTCCCCGGCCGAAAGCGACGGCTATGCCAACGCGTTCTTCTTTCCGGGGCAGTACTACGACTATCGCTGGCCGGTGCAACTGGCCGGTTACGACACCATCAACACCACGGCGCAGGACCCGCGCGCGGCGTTCCCTTGCGCACCCGGTGAAAAACTGTTCGTCAACGACGCCAGTCCCGGTCTCAAGACCTGTGAAAACGGCACCATCAAGATTCGTGGCGACTGGCGCGAAACCATGAGCACCCACTGGTTCCACGACCACATGCTCGATTTCACCGCGCAGAACGTCTACAAGGGCAACGCGGTGATGATGAACTACTACAGCGCCCTGGATCGCGGCAACGAAGCGATTGAAGATGGCGTCAACCTGCGCCTGCCCAGTGGCTCGGCATTGCCTTGGGGCAACCGCGACTACGACGTCAACCTGGTCGTGGCGGACAAGGCCTGGGATCAGAACGGCCAGTTGTGGTTCAACCCGTTCAACACCGATGGCTTTCTGGGCGACCAGATCCTGGTCAACTGGCAGTACCAACCGCGCCTGAAAGTGCGCGCGCGCAGCTATCGTTTCCGCATTCTCAACGGCTCGGTGTCGCGCTACTTCAAGATTGCCGTGGTGCGTGAAATCGCCGGCAACGGCGGCGAGTTTCCCGGGCCGTCGGGGTCCGGGGTGTCCTACGCCAGGGTGCCGTTCCACATGATCGGCAACGACGGCAACCTCATGGAACACGCCATACCCTTCGATGGCAGCATGGACCTGGACGGCGATGGCGACCGGCAAAACCACAATGCGATCCTGCCGACCCAAGGCATCGCCGAACGCTTCGACATCATCATCAACTTCGCGAAAAACGGGATCAAGACCGGCGACAAACTGTACTTCGTCAACCTGATGGAACACAAAACCGGCAAGGGTCCGGAGAAGAACGGCCTGAGCCTGGCCGACGTGTTGTCCGGGAAGTACAAAGCGGTGATCAAGCAGGGCAGCAAAGGACCGGAATGGGACAAGGGCGACCCGGTGGTGGGCAAATTCCTGCAACTGGTGGTGCAGCCCTATTCCGGCCAGGACGTGAGCATGGACCCGGTGGCCTACGAACCGGCCAAACCGGGTAAACCGGCCGGCAAGATCATGATCCCGCTGACCCTCAATCGCGACAGTCCCACCGACCAGGCCAAGATCAAACTGGCACGGCATCGCGAGTTCATTTTTGGCCGTTCCGATGGCACCGACGAAGCACCGTGGACCGTCAAGACTGACGGCGGTTTTGGCTACAGCATGGATGCCCGGCGGATCAGCGCGGCGCCGCAACTGGCCAACGGCCCGACCGATGGCGGCTTCAGCGGCGACGGCACGCTGGAAGTGTGGAAAATCAAGAATGGCGGCAACGGCTGGAACCACCCGGTGCACGTGCATTTCGAGGAAGGCATCATCCTCAGCCGCGACGGCAAGGCGCCGCCGGAATGGGAAAAAGGCGCACGCAAGGACGTGTATCGCATCGGCGAAGGCATCGACAGTTCGGTGGATGTCGAAATGGCCATCCACTTCCGCGAGTTTGCCGGGACTTACATGGAGCACTGCCACAACACCCAGCACGAGGACTCGTCGATGTTACTGCGTTGGGATATCGAGCATCCGGGGCAGTTCCAGATGATGCCAACGCCCCTGCCCGGCTGGGACGGTGTCACCTACGTGAACTCCGCCGCCCTGCCCACCTTCCGCACCCCAGGCGACGGTGACAACGGCGATGATGACGATCAGGAGGGTACGAACAAAAAACCCGTGGCCAACCCCGACAGTGCCGCCAGCAACAACGGCCAACCGGTGACCATCAACGTGCTGGCCAACGACACCGACCCAGACGGCAACCTGCCGCTCAAAGTGGTCGGCCTCAGCCAGCCGGATTCCGGCATGGGCACGGTCAGCACCGACGGCGTGCGCGTGATCTACACGCCACCGGCCACTGTCACCGCACCGTTCACCGCGACCTTCACCTATCAGGCGAGTGACGCCAAGGACGCGGTCTCTCCACCGGCAACGGTGTCGGTGGCCGTCGCGGGCGCAGCGGTCAACGAAGAGCTGGTGGTCACCAGTGCTTCGGTCACGGTCCGCAGCAATAACCGCTACACCTGGGACCTGGCCGGGACCACGTCGCGCGGCACCGGCAACACGCTGACGGTCACCGCGACGACCACGGCAGGGCCGCTCAGCCTGGGTAATGCGACCCTCACCCCGACCGGCAGCGGCGCTCGCTGGAGAGTGTCGGTCACCACCACCGGCGCCGGGCCGACACCGAACCCGACCGTCACCCTCAGTTCGACCTTCGGTAAGACGGTGACGGCGCCGATCGCCGTGCACTGACGCCACTTCGAATGACGCCCGGTCCATGTAATGTGGACCGGGCGTTGTTTGTTTTCCACCATCAAAACATCGCAACGCCCTGTAGCAGCTGTCAGAAGGAAATCTTGACCTCGACCCACAAGCCCGTTGGGTGATAGTCCAGCACCGCCCGGTTTTGCGCGGCGGTCGGGGTCTTCATGAACGTCGCGGTTTCCTCGGCGACGTCACTGTCGCCAATCAACACACGCTCGCTGGTTTTATCTTTCAACGCTTGATAAAGGTCGGGGTACGGCATGTTCCAGTCATTATTTTGAGCCACTTGAGTGACCACCGGGATCATCGCCACCAACCTGTTATCGGTCATTTTCTCCAGCCCCAATTGCCGCAGCGTGGCGTTGTGGCTGCAATGGTGGCCGACTTTGTACAGCGTGACGCGCGCCAGTATGTCATCGACGGACAGTGCCGCGCCCTGTGCCGGATCGGGCGTGCGCGGGTAAGTCTGATCGGCCCACGACAGCCAGTTGCCCACCTGCGCATCCCCCGGAAACAACAGCACCTGCTGGTCCGGCAGTTCGAAGGCCAGTACCAGGCTGGTGTTGTTGGTGTCGGAGTCCATTTTCAGCGCCAGCGTCTCGGCCGATGAGTACCACTCGTCATCGATTTGCCGCTGCGCTGAAGCGGGGTCGAAGTACAGCTTTTGGGTGAGCGTGTGGTCCTTCGCCGGTTGCTGTTTCACCTGGTCCAGCGGCCGTTGATGCGGGCGCGCGAAAGGCAGGTCGAGCGCCGGCACCGGCACGCCGTTGAGGTGCCCTACCTGAAGCTCGATGGCGTGGGCATCTTCCTCATTGGTCAGGTACACCTCCTTGGCCGCGCCTTGCGACGGTGTGTCCTTGCGCAAGCGTTTTTCATCTCTGGGCGGCCCCATCACGAAGGCCTTGAGACCGGCGATGCCGGTCGGCGCAACGACATCGCCCGGCTCCAGAAAACGCGTTCGCGCCGGCGTGGCTTTGTCCTTGAGCATCTGCAAGGTGCTGGCCCCGGTCGGACGAGCGCCGCCGGTGACCCCCATGAATGCACTCAGGTCCAACACGGTCTTGATGTGTAAATTCTGTTCCTTCAAGGCGGCCATTTTCGGCTGACCGGCCAGCGCCGACAGCGCCTGTTTGGCCTTGTCGAAATGCTGGTGCAACGCAACGGCCTGGGGGTCGGTAGGGTTTTCCGTCCAGGCCAACCAGAACTCACGGATCTCGAACTGGTTTTTGAACGCTTCCTGCTCGTACAGGAACCCTGACAGGTGATCGTGATGTTCATGCGTGACGACCAGCAGGTCCAACTTGCCGCCGGTGGTGGCAAGAAGGTCGCCGACTATCTCTTTCATCCGGTCCCTGGCTTTCGCGACGCCCTGCAATACGCCGCAGTCGATCAGGATGTGCTTGACCTCGGCATTCTCCAGCTGATGGCGCAGCAAGAAACAGTCGCCGAGAATGCCCCGGTACATGCGCACCGATACCGTGCCGGCTGATGGACGGGTGGTCATGGCGTCAGACTCCACGGTGGGTCATGGCGAACGGATTATCTTCGGCGCAGGCGCCTCGGTAAGTCAGTGCCAGACTGTCAGTGCCGGTCTCGAGGAACTGCCGCTGGCAAGCCAGTCTTGCTCCGTCATCGATGCGCTTGCGAATGACGTAGCGGACCTTGCCATCGCGCAGATCGATGATCAGCGTCGCGCCGCCGCGAAACAGGAAGTCGCTGGTCAGCGGTGGCGTGCTGCTCGCCAGGTCCTGCTGATCCTGCACATTCTGCTTTGCAGGGTCCAAGAATCCCTGGCGCTTTTGCGTCACTTCAATCACTAACTGGCGCAGGTCCTGCCCGTCGGGCCCGGCTCGACGGCAGGTCCGCACCGAGTGCACCTCGACCGCCGGCTGGGTGGCGTTAAATCGGGGAAACAGGCTGCCGGCGATGTACCGCTCAGTTCGCTCGGTATTGAAAACCACGCCCAGCGCATCGGCCCAACCCGGTGTCGAATCGCAAACCTTCATCATCCAGTACCAGACAATCTTGCGATTGCGCTCGGCCTGGCGAAAACCCTTGTGTCGCTGGTATTGCGGGGTGATGTCGAGCGCGTGCGTGTCTTTGGGCGCGTTCAACAGGTCTTTGACCTCGAGGTCGACGTCAGCGGTTTCCCACAGCAGGCTGTCGGGGGCCAATGACAGGCAGTTCTCGGGCAATATTCCACGACGCCGGAACGCCTGAATCATCGCCAGGCGATATTGCATCGGGTCGTCCGGAATCAGATCGGTGTCGGCGGTGATGATGCCCCGCAAGAATTCACCGAACCGCACATCCACCGGCGGCAAGTAGTCCAGCGCGCGGATGCACATGCGCAGAACGTGATCCGCCGACTTGATGGCTTCACGGGTCAAGCGCTGCACCAGTTCCGGTGGCAGGCGAGTGCTCGCCTTGCCGCCGCTATCGGCGAGGCGCAACAGATCGGACGAGCGTTGTTCATAGATGCTGACAAACGCGTCGAACACTGCCGCGACCAGAATGGCACCGCGCTGGTGGGGCTCGCGCACCTTCGCCAGCAGGGATGGATCAGGCAACTGCTGGCTGTCCTTGTCGTCGATGGCTTCGCGCAACGCCGCGTAACGCCCCGTCGCTTCGCCGAACTGCCGCGCCAGGCCGCTCAGCCAGGAACGCTGGTTGAGGTTGCCGCCATTGGCGGCCACGTACTTGGACACGGCCTCGGGCAAGGTGAAATGCATCATCAGCGCCACGATGTCGGCAAAAGCCTCATGAAACGCCAGGCTGTCGGCACTGGTCGCTTCGCTGTAGCGACGGTGCAGTCCATCAAGAATGGCGTGGGTGGTTTCGTGGGCGATGATGTCGTGGGACAGCGCGGTGAACACCCAACTGCCCGGCAGATTGGCCCCGGGATCGGTGATCGAGGCCTTGAAGTAACCGAACATCAAGGCCTTCTTTTCCTTGCTGTAATAGGCATTGGCCTCGCGCAGCGCATGCGGGTAGATGCGCAGTTTGCGCACTTCCTGATACGACGAGGTTTTCTCGTCCCAGCGCGGGCACCAATACACTTTTCGCCCGAGTGCGCGCTCGAACAGCTTGACGGTTTTCATCGCCACGGCGAACACCATCTGCTGGTGGAAACGCGGATCACCTTCGGACGGCGTCAGCCCGTCCTGCGCCAACAGATGCCGGTCGTTAAGATCCACCGGGTCGTAAAACTGGCCGCTGCTGGGGTCGATATCGATGACTTCAAAGTACTCGTTGACCGGACCCGGCTGCACCTTCGCTTCCCAGCGCTCTTCCCAGGGAATCTGAATGGTCGCGTGGCTGATGCGGGCGGTCTCCAACTGCGTAGACGCCTGCGGGTCAAACGCATAAACCCGAAGCCTGCGCATCGGTGGCGGTGGATAGCTGTTCATCGACCCGGCCTTCCGCATTTTTTTAGAATCAGCAGAAGCATAGATGACTTATCGGCGCCTAACCCCGAGGTGCCGTTTCGGTGACCGGCCGACGGTCATCAGGCTATCTTCTGCGGGAACCTGAGCTGAAAACGGACCTCACCTTGATGCAAAGCCTGCTCCCACATTTGATTGGGTTCGCTAGGGAAGCAGCTCGGGGGCATAGGCCTTTAGCCGGGCCTTCACCAGTGACGCGCCGTGGCGGGTCAGCACTTCCATTTCTTCCGAAGACAAGCGGCTCAGGTTGGTGTCGATCGATGAGGCAAACGCCGCGTCGCCCTTCTGCGCCTCGCCCGTGCGGCTGTCGATCGAAAACCACATCGGCTTGGGCCCCTTCCCCGCCAGAAACCGGAACTGAAGCCGGTCAAACTCCAGCCCGCGGATCTGCTCCATCATGATGTCGAGCCCGGCCTTGAGCACGATGGCGCCGGATTCGGTCGGTCGGCTGTTATTGGCAAAAGGCTTCCCTCCGTCGCTGACAATCAGGTAATCGAGCGCGTTCCGGTCGCGAATCAAGGGGTTGACCGCCATGTTGTCGTACACCCCGCCATCCGTCAGCGTCACGTATTCAACGTTGGCGGCGGGGCCGTAGGTACTGGAATCGAGCCTTAACGGCGGAAACACCGGCGGAAATGCCGATGACGCCGCAACCGCCTGGCAGATCGGGAAATCGAGCGCCGGTATGACCCCGAGTTCATGCTCGCCCATCTCGCAATCCTTACCGCCGCCGGCCACGAAAAAGAACATATTGCCGGTCGAGAGGTTGGTGGCATTCAGATAAATACGCGGCCCGTTACTCAGCGCTACCAGCTTTTTCTTCAGGAACAAATCCTTGTCGTAGGCGCCTGCCAACTTATCCAGCCGCGACTCGAACGGATCGAGCGAACCGGCGATAAACGATGACACCGCAATCGAGCGCGTACGCAAGTAAGTGTCGAGCACATCCAGTTTATTGGCCGCGCTCCAGTTCAACGCCACCGTGGCACCGGCGATGCTGCCGCCGCTCACGCAACTCAGCAGATCGAGCTTGTCGAGAAGCCCGTGGCTGTCCAGTTCGCGCATGACGCCCAGGTGAAACGCAGCCGCTCGAAAGCCGCCGCCCGACATGGCCAGACCGATGCGTTTGTTTTCGCCGTTGATAATCACTGACATGGTGAGCTCCCTTGATAGAAGAAGCGTGGAACAGCGCTACTGCTGTGGCGCAACCATCTTGAACTTGATGTTGATGACGTCGGAGACAGCGGTGTCGGCCCATTCACCGTCACCGATTTTGAAGTCGCTGCGCTTGAGCTTTAGTTGGCCTTCAAAGATCCCGATGGCGTTCTCGGCCTTCAGCAGCACCGGTACTTCCACGACCTGAGTAACGCCCCTGAGCGTGAGTTTGCCGGTGATCACATAGCGGTTATCACCCAGCGCTTTTGCGCCGGTCGATTGAAACGTCGCCTCGGGATACTTCGCGGTGTCGAACCAGGCAGGCTTTTGCAGTTCGTCATTGGCGTCGCTGCTCCCGGCATCGATGCTGTTGAGCTGGATGGTCAGCGCGGCATGGGCGGCCGACGGCGCCGCTGTGTCGAAATCAAGCGTGGCCTTGAACTTGCTGAACGTGCCATAGACCCGCGAGCTGAACTGCTTGTAAGTGAAGGAGATGGTGCTGGCGGTCTCATTCACTTGCGTATATTGGGCCGCTTGCGCGCACGGCAACGCGCCGAATACCAGCGCGGCAACCCATGCAGTGGAACGAGGCAATCGAGGGGTCATGGTGTTCTCCGGTTGGGGCGCCCGTCGTGAGTGGCACCCAAACCAACGTTAGTGGACTAAAGCAAAGAACCGCCCTTTATTCCACCCAATGTACTGACTTCCGACCACCTGTCGGCCGAACGGATTTCACACCATGCGCCTACCCCCGCAGGTGTTTAATGGCTCCAGCACTCACCGCATCGGAGACCGGCCATGAAAATCGTCGTCATCGGAGGCACCGGGCTGATCGGCAGCCAACTCTGCAAAAACTTGCAGGCGCTGGGGCATGAAGCGCTGGCGGCGTCACCCAGCACCGGCGTCAACGTCATCAGCGGCGAAGGACTGAAGGAGGCACTGCAAGGCGCCGATGTGGTGGTCGACGTGGCGAACTCGCCCTCCTTCGAGGATCACGCGGCGTTGCACTTCTTCGAAACCGCCGGGCACAACCTGATCGCGGCGGAGAAAATCGACGGGGTCAAACACCATGTCGCGCTGTCCGTCGTCGGCACCGAGCGGATGCTGGAAAGCGGCTACTTCCGGGCCAAAATGGCGCAGGAAAAACTGATCAAGAAGTCCGGCATTCCCTACACCATTGTCCGCGCCACGCAGTTCTTCGAATTCATCGGCGCCATTGCCTACTCGGGCCGCGAAGACGGCGACACCATCCACCTGACCTCCGCCGCGCTGCAACCGATTGCCTCGCTCGATGTCGCGGCGGCACTGACCGATATTGCCCTGCAAGCACCGAGCAACCAGACCGTGGAAGTCGCCGGGCCTGAGCGCAAACCGCTGGTCGAGTTCGTCACGCAATACTTGCAGCACATCAAGGACCCACGCCAAGCGGTTTCGGACGACACGGTTCCGTACTTCGGCGCGCCGATCAACGACCAATCGCTGACGCCGGGGGAGAATCCCATTGTTGGGTCGACGAGGTTTGACGATTGGCTAAGGAGCCCGGCGCATGCATCCTGAGTCATGTCAGTAAGCACCCGCGTTACCTGACACACCGTCATCGCGGGCAAGCCCGCTCCCACATTTTATTCCGGGTGGTCACACAAAACGGGCTCACCACCAATCCCTGTGGGAGCGGGCTTGCCCGCGAAGACGTCAGCACAGCCAACATCAATACCGACCAACGCGTCATCCCGCGAGCGCACTGATCGTCACCCACTAATCACCCGCCTCTCGCAGCCAAGCCCGCTGCAACAGCCTGATCACCTCAGCATCCGAGGTCTGGGAAAAATCCATGTACCAGTGCCCGATCGACATGAACCAATCCGGCATGACCGGGCAAATCAACTCATCCACTTCACTGCGCAGCGCTTGCGCCGTCTCAATCGGCGCCACCGGCACGGCCACAACAATGCGCGCCGGCGCGTGCACCCGCGCCGCGTGGATCGCCGCCATCATCGAGGCTCCGGTCGCCAGGCCGTCGTCGATCAGGATCACCACCTGATCCTTGAGTTGCACCGGCGCGCGCGTTCCCCGGTAAACCTGCTCACGCCGTAACAGCTCGCGGGTTTCCCGGGCGACCACGGCATCGAACGCGGCCTTGTCAATCGGGTGCATGCGCAACGCGTGCTCATTGAGAATCTGGATGCCACCGCTGGCAATGGCGCCCATCGCAAACTCCTGATGGGACGGCACCCCGAGCTTGCGCACCAGCATCAGGTCGAGGCGAACTTCCAGCGCAGCAGCCACTTCATAGGCCACCGGCACCCCGCCACGGGGCAAGGCGAGAACGATCACATCAGCGCGATGTGCGTATTTGAGCAGCGGTTCCACCAGACGCCGACCGGCCGCGGCCCGGTCCTGCAAGAGGGTTGACGATGAGGGACTCATTGGAAAACCTCCCCAGGCGATCACGCCTGACGGTTCGCATCACGGTCACTCCGGATTGTCGGTCTGACAGTGGCTGACATCAAGCTCAGCCATGACGCACGCGCCCGCCGATTGCCTCCCCGGCGTCAGCGCGAATGACAAAAAAAAGCGACCTCCCTGATGCAGGACTTTATGGTCACCTGCACTCAGAAGGTCGCCCTTGTCTGCTCCGAATAAGCCCTGAGGCTTACACGCGGAATCGGCCTAGCCTGCGCTCGCGACTGTCCGTGGAGAAATAACGACAGAGCCCTGTCGTCTCACACGCTGAGTCAACACCAGCATCGTCAGGAAACCCAGCGCAATCAGTACCGGATACGCCATCAACAGTTCGGAAAGGGAGTATTTCCAGGCCAATGGGCGCCCGACGCCCAGCATGGCCGCATACATCCAGGACACGGCCGACAGCGAGCCGCAGAACAGCGCCAGCATCCGTGCGCTGAAGCCAAGATTGAGCAACGAGCCGGCCTTTTGCAGCGCGGGCAATACCAGGCGATGCAACATGAGGCCGTTGTAACTCAGCAACACGACAATAATCACTTTGGCGTGCAGCTTGGGATTCATAAAGTAATTCATGCCTTTTTCGAGGTAATCAATACCGATGATAGCGGCACCCGTCACCCACAACGCTATCAATGCAGCGATGACAGACTTCTGAAGACTTTCCATGTGAGCATTATCATGCTCAGTGAATGTTTTACGTTTTAACAAATCTCGGACCATCGCAATATCGCTGGTCAATACCAATCCAATGGCCACACAACAAGACACTAGATGAACGTAAATAACGCCCAACCGCAAAAACTCCATGCATTCTTTATTTTCGATCAGGCTCATAATTGTATTTATCGCCACGGTACTTTCTCCACCTTATTCGATAGTACAGATCGGTATTTAACAGGGTATTCAACTCTTTAAAACCCTGCGCGATCTTACTTTTATAAGATATGCCAACTCATCGACTTGGCACTGCTTAGCCCATTGATTCGCCTGGCAAATCAATGACCGGCTTGTTATTGCCTCCTGAATTTCAGGTAAAAAAATCCCCATTAGCATTCACTGCACATGAGGTTAATTTTCCACTTCTTTTCTGCGGCTGCAGGAGCAGGTCTTGGGTGACGTGCTGGAAGATCAGAGGCCCGAGATTTCGGAATGTTCATTTTTTGAGCAACCCACCGACAAACGGCGGTTAGTGTGAACGCCCCACACGTCGTGTACTAACGTATCAACTTCCCTGTCAGCCCCATGACAACTAGGCTGGTGAATTACAGTGGGTTGCCAATACGGCTTATTGGATCCATTAGTTGTTAGGCACCTTACGAAAAGTACAATAGCGTGCAGATCTTATTTGCGATCTGCCCCACTGAAAAAGTCATACTTTTACTCTTCTACTCACCCACTAAGGTGAATTGCTGATGATCGGCGGAACGTGCGCCGCCGATCCGGGTTTCAATCAGGGACAGATCGCTGCGGTCGCGCCCTACACCAACCGCTCAATCTTCTGATGCTGCCAGACCATTTTGTAATACGCCGTCTGCAACGCCAGCATCCCCAGATACGCCACCGGAAACGCCATCCACACCCCTTGCAACCCGTAGTGCCCGTCCAGCACATACGCCACCGGCAACTGCACCCCGACCACACAAAAAATCGAAATCGCCATCGGCACCAGCACCGACCCGCTGGCGCGCATGATGCCGCCGACAATCGCCTGGAAGCCGAACACCAACAGACTCCACAGCATGATGTGCAACAGATACTCCGCCTTCGCCCGGGTGGAATCATCCGTGAGGAACAACCCCAGCAACCAGTGCGACAACAGATAACCCAACACCACCAAGCCACCGGTCAGGCACACGTTGATCAACAGCCCCGTGCGCAGAATCGGCCCCATGCGCTCAAGCCGCCCTGCCCCAATCGCCTGAGCACCGAGGATCGACGCCGTGATCGCAATCGACAGCGCCGGAAACTGCACGTAATTGACGATCTGCGTCACCGCGCCATATGCCGCCGTCGCCTGCGAACCGTGCTGATTCACCAGCGCCAGAATCACCAACTCCGACACCGACAACACCACCATCTGCAACCCGGTCGGCAAGCCGATGCGCAACACCTTGCCGAGAATCACCAGGTCCAGGCGCATCGCCGCGAACATCTCCCGATCCGGCGCCAACGGATGCCCCTTGCGAATCAACCGCCACGCGAGCCACCCCATCGCCGACAAATTACCCGCCAACCCCGCATACGCCGCACTCTGAATCCCCATCATCGGCAACCCGAACCAACCCCGAATCAACGCCGGCGTCAGCGCCAACCCGATACACGTCGACACCACCAACGCAATCAGCGGCGACACCGTGTCGCTCACCCCACGCAGCAGCTGAGTGAACAGCACGTAGACCAGCAGCGACGGCATGATCCACATCATCACGTGCGCGTAGGACACGGCGTCGTCAATAACGTCGGCCGGTGTGCCCAAGCCTTGGAGTGCTGGTCTTGCGAATACGCTGCCGAGTACTGCCGCTGTCAGGCCGATCATTGCGCCTAACAGCAAGGTTGTGCCGGCGATGGTTTTCACCAGATGCGGCTCACGCGCGCCCCAAGCCTGACCGATGAGCACACCCGCGCCCGCGCCGAGGCCAATGACCAGGGCGATGAAGAAGAAGACGATGGGGAACATGCCGGACACGGCCGCCAGGGCTTGGGTGCCGAGCATTTGGCCGATGTAGATGCTGTTGATGGTGCCCGACATGGATTGGAGGAAATTGGAGAGGACCATGGGGGCGAGGAAAAGGAGGTAGGTTTTCCAGAGGGAGTGTTGGGTGGCGGGGGTTTGCATGGATAGAAAAGTCTCAGATGAAGGTAGGACGCAACGCAATCAGGGATTGTAAATGGATTTACGCAAATATGAATGAATGGAACTGATGTCTCTGAAACCCAATTTTGAATAAGTACAGGAAATATAACCAGAAATACGCAGATACATCACTTTTACTCTGGTAACGAAAAAGCTGACTACGCTCAGTCCACCTCAAGTCGAGCCACGCTACACCACCAAAGGAAGGTACACATGCTTTACATACCATGTATGAAGGTAGGTCAAAACGACGTAAAGGCATTAATAAATCTGGAAGAGCATCGTAAAGACCTAGTATCGCCACTTCTCAACATGAGAGGTAAAGAACGAAATCTTAATGACTTTCTTGGGAACTGGGGCAACCATCCTTACTTGCTAGACATATCTAGATCCCCACAAGACATCGCAGAAGAAGTTATAGCAGAAAGAGACTTACACAATCCTGCCAATCACTTCGAAAACAAACGAGCCTGGCTCGCCGAGGTAAAAGCTAAAAACAACTCACTAATCCCGGTTGTGTCCTGGTTAGACACGGACAACTCACGAGACGTCATACAACAAGCAAGACTGCTATTAACAGAATTTGAAACCATCGCCATCAGGATTCTTTGCACGGCTGAAATAACAGGAGTCAGTTGGAACCGGGCGATAAGCATTCTGGACGCCATTCCTACCCCAGAAAACATAATTGCCATCCTGGACTTTGGAGATCGATCTCCGATATCCACCATTAACGGTGGCACACTCGACCATAGCTTATCAATTTTGGATACATACGGTGTTCATAGTGCGACCCTTATCAGTTCATCCTTCCCGAGCCAGAAGCCTCAATCAGGAAGCTCCAGCACAGCTATTTGCCACGATATAGTTTGGCAAACAGAAGCCAAAAAACTGAACAGTACAATAAATTTAATTTATGGGGATTATGCCGGCACCCACCCTGGCGCCGCTGTGGAGTATATTCCGGGGATGGCCGTTATACCTTTCGCCAGTTATTACGCGCCTAATGAGTGGTGGTTGAAGCGGCTCGGAAGAGATAAAGAATTTGAAAACTACGTTCAGCTTGCCAGAGACATTCGTCAGCTACCCGACTACCACGGCGATGACTTTTGCTGGGCGACTAGAGAATATGGCCGGATCAACCAAACAAATGAGAAATATGGAAACAATGGAGTATGGAATGGTTTGAGAGCCAATCAGCATATTTGTGCAACGCTCCAATTTCTTCAACACGAAGATAAGGGCGAGGACATCTCGTTCGACGATATATTCTGACACTCAGCGTATCGCACCTTAAGCCTGCTCAGAACCCTATCTCGAATGAGATCCCACTCTAGCGCCTCGGCCACTTCGAGGCGCACCTCCTTTATCTTCATAATATGTTTTGTCGGCAGCTGAAATTCTTTACAAATTTCATCTAGCTCCGACCGCCACAAAAGCCCCGTGAGGGTAAATTTATCGCGAGATTTATTGGGTGCTGCTTTTCTAACAACAGCGATAGATCCAATGTCATCAATCACAAGAATTCCAACGCTTCTATGAGTAACGCCGAACGCTTTCTCTATATGTTTGGAATGACAGCAAAGCCAAACCTGATCAAAACAACTGAGGTAGGCATCTTGTTGGCCTTCCCATCTGGACAGGCTATCTGCAGCCGATTTTATCTCAAATGCCGTTAGCTGACCGTTCGCATGTACGAGGTCTGCACGCCTCGCTTTGTTGATGAAACAAAGCTCTCCGATGAAGACATCTTTGTCAGCATGAGGCATGGTCTTGGCGACCCATGTCTTGAGTAATTCACGGATATGATCTGGATTGTGCATGGCGAAGGAGTATAGCTTCTCTCCCCTTCGAAACCTACTAGTACGGTCCCCTCTCTGGGGACCGGCACCCTCCCGATTGCAAAAAATCCGATGACTGGATGGCTTGGATCAGCTCATTGTTGAAAAACGTCAATAATTCGAACTAAACCCAATAAAATCAGGGTTTTGTAGCGATTCTGTATGTGAAATTAAATTTGAAGCAGGCTCATACTCCGCGCCTCTAATCGCATCAAAAACCAAGAGGAGAAATGATCCAGGTTCTCAATTATCAACGCGCCCCTTTTTCTCTGTTTAACGACCATACCCACACCCGTCTCACGTCCTACCACAATCTCGGAATCAGCTCCCTTGTCGGTTTAACCCGATGAAGCTTATAGTCCGCCCCGTCGCCCAAAATGGCGATTCAGGTTTGGCGACCTGACCACAGAGAATGCGAAGGCTTCCGCTTTATTGCAGGAGTCGTCGCACCCGCAAAGCCGCTATTATGGCGGCTGTGCGCGGGAGACCTTCGGGTCTGCCGGTGTTCTCTGTGCCGGTTCGCCAACCTGCGCACAGCTGCCACCCTATCGTTTGGCGACGACTGAGTGACGGCCTTGAGCCAATCAAACAGAGATCTTCAAAATGAATCGATACATGCCTCTCACCGGAATTGACCTGATTCCGGCTTCCCTGCTCATCGACACAGAAGCCCCACTCGACGTCCTGCAAGCGATGGCTGACTACCGCATCCGCACGGTCACCCAAGTGCTGGAAAACATCGCCTTCCGCGCCGAACTCGGTTGCGACACGGTGGTGTTGAAAGACTTTTCTCAGCTGTTAGCCATTCCGTTACGCGACGGCTGTGACTTGATGGACGTGATCGGTCGACGCTTGCGAGCGCAGGCGAAGGAGTAGGTGAAAACGGGCGCCCCTATGGGCGCCCGTTTTCTGCAATTGCGACCTGTGCGTCAACGCGGCTGACGGATCCATTCGTGATCCCATTGACCGAAGCCACGTCACAAAAATATGTGAAATAAAATGTGAAGGTAATTTTGTTTTAAGCGCCTGAAAAACCTCTGGAGGCCAGTAAATTAGCGCCTCTTCATCAAGTCAGTATGTGAAATAAAATGTGAAGACTTTCATACGGTGAGAACCGCTATGTGCGGTCGATTAAATGGAAACGGGCGCCATCCAGACGCCCGTTTTTTTGTGTCCATGATCAAAGTGACTCACCAGCATCCAACAGACGGATGACCTTCCCTTCAGGAAGGCAAAGACCGCCTACCCGAGACGTTCAAGCAGGCCCTTGAAATTACAATCAAGCCCTGCGCGTGGAGCAATACTCCACAATGAGCTGAGTAACCGCCGCCACAATTACCTGATCCGCGTCTTGTCGCTTTAGGCCCCCTGCTGCTGAGGCCGTCCCCGGCCACACATCGATTCATTACAACCCCAAATATTTGAACAACCACAACCCGCCCATCCCCACTGCCAACGTCAGCAGCGTATTGCGAGTCTGCCAAGCCACCCACGCCGCCAAAATGGCGGCGGGGATCTGCGGGTTATTCAACACGAATTCCCCCTGCCCGTTGGGGTACACCACGGCGGGCAGTACAAGGGCCGCCAGCACACTCGCCGGTACGTAAAGCAAGGCCCGACTCAGCACTGACGGGATGCGCAAACGGCCATACAGTTCGACAAAGGAAAGGCGCATGGCGAACGTTCCCAAACCGACGGCCAGGAATATCCCCCATAGGGCTAGATCACTCATGGTGTCTCCCTCTCGACGTCATGGGTCAGTGCATCGCTCAATGGGCGTTTGCGAATGCTCTCGACCACCAGACCCGCGATGACACCGCCGATGGACGCGGTGACCAGTCCAAGGTTGTAGGGCATGTTCACCGCCACCACGGCGAGCAACCCGCCGACCAAGGCGGCGGCCAGGGTTGCCGCGCTACGGAGGCCCGGCACCAGAAGCGCCAGAAACGAAAGCGGTATGGCAAAGCCCAATGACCAGGTCTCGGGGATGCCTGCGCCCAGGTAGATGCCGGCCAATACCGACACATTCCAGGTCAGCCACATGCCAGCGGCGGTGCCGGCATAGTAGTAGTGGGCGAATTGACCCAGTTCGCCCGAGGAAAGCTTGAGACTGAACAGTGCGTAGGACTGGTCAGAAAGCATGTAGGACAACGGCCAGGTCCAGCGCCGTGGCAAGTGGTGCAGATCGGGGGCGAGTGACGCGCTGTACATGATGAAGCGCAAGTTGATGACCAGGGCCGTCACCACAATCGCCACCGGCACAACGCCGGTATGGAGCAGTTGCAGGGCAACCATCTGCGCGGACCCGGAGTAGAACAGCAGCGTCATGCCCATGGTCGTGCCGGGCGACAGGCCCATGTTGATCGCCATGACCCCCGTCAGCAAACCGAAAGGAATGACACCGGGACTTAATGGAATGAGCGCCCGGACACCTTGCATGAACGCTTCCCTTCCTGATTGGTACGGCATTTCGTCTCCTTGATGTTGTGTTCGCGTCACCCGTTTGATCGACCGTTGACTGGCCCGTGGTTCGCAGCCCGTCGTGCGGTAGAGTGTGGACCCGCAGCCCGATGGGCAGAACCGACTTTTTTTTCGCGAAAACAGGTAGTTTTTGTTATGGCTAAAAGCTCCCAGCCTGATCAGGCCTTGCTCTCAATGCCGTCCTTCAAGGCGATGAGGTCCTTCGTGGCCGCCGCCAAGTACCGGAACTTTACCCGAGCCGCCGAGGCGTTGTGCGTCACCCAAGCGGCGATCAGCCGGCAGATTCGCGAACTTGAACTGTACTTGGGGACCGAGTTGTTCACCCGCACCGGGCGGGAAGTCAGGCTGACAGCCTCGGGCACGGCACTCTTCGACGCGGCACAACTGTCGCTGCTCAACATCTTTCAAGCCACCGAAAGAATCCGCCGCGAAAAAAACGACAAGCGCACCCTGACCCTTTGCTGCTCACCCGCCTTATCGGCGCTTTGGCTGTCCCACCGACTGAAAGACTTCTTCAGCGCCAACCCCGATGTCGATTTGAATGTCATCACTACCCAGCATTTTCTGGTGATGGAGCCCGGGATCAATCCGGATATCTTCATCACCAAGAACAGTGACCTGCGCCCCGGCTATTTGCGAATGCCCTTGTTTCATGAAGTCGTCTATCCGGTGTGCACGCCGCGTTATCTGGAGGCGCATCCGGAACTGAGCACGCTTGAGGGCATGCGCAACAGTGTGCTGCTGGACCTGAACCCTTATGGCCGTTCCCAGCTGTCAGAACAGGTCGACTGGAATGTGTGGTTCGCTTTCCAGTCCCATGACCTGCAGATCCCGGCCTCGGAAAGCCCGCACTATTTCAGCAGCAACGACTACAGCCTGCTCGTGCAAATGGCGCTGGATGATCAAGGCATCGCCTTGGGCTGGGATCATTTGGTGAGGCATCTGGTACAGCAAGGGCGCCTGGTTCGGCCGCTGACGGAGGAGATTACGCTCAGGGAATCGGTGCAGTATTTGATGATCAATGAGAAGAAGGCAGAGGACCCGGCGTGTGGGCGGTTGAAGGATTGGCTGGTGGCTGAGTTCAAGTGAAGTCAACGGCGAGCGCCCCTTTCGGTTGCCGATCAGTTAAAAATTTGAACCCCGCTATCCCTTGTGGGAGCGAGCTTGCTCGCGATGGCGGACTGGCAGACAACGTATGTGTTGAATGTAAAACCGCTATCGCGAGCAAGCTCGCTCCCACAGGTTCTGCGGCTTAACTGGACTGGCATTCCTCCTGTTAGTCCTGTGCTTAGGATTGCCGGACAATATCAACCGAGATCTCCACCGCCGCCATCGTGCCTCTGTTCTCAAGCCAGTGCGTGGTGTGCCTGTCCTCGGGCCAGCCCACGCCCGGCCCATAATCCGTGGCGATTCCATTTCGATGGTCAGTGATCGTTCCTTGCAGAATGTAGACGGTGCCTGGCCTGTCGATATGGTTGTGAATCGGCCCGAAGACGCCTCCGGGCTCGATGGTCACCCTGCGCATTCTGAGTTGGCGCCCTTCCATCCCCTCGATCTCAGGCCCCAGGTCAATCGTTGCAAGTAAGGTCACCGTAACGCCTTTCGTCTCGGGTGCCGCCTGTTCGTTGCTCATCGCGCTCCCTCTGTTTATACAGGGCCTAACTAGAAGTAGAGACCCTAAAAGGCGTGATCAGTCGGGAGGCGACAAAGGGTTGATTGCCGCCCTTCGCACAGGTTGTTATCGGCCAGAAGCGAACGCTGGCTACTATTCCCCATCCAGTGCTCCCAGACAGGTACCTGACCCAGTCATTTCAACGGGGCATACCTGATCAACGTCTTCGGCTCCAGATACGCGCTCATTCCCCACCTGCCCATTTCGCGCCCAAGGCCTGAATGCTTGAATCCACCGAAGGGGGCACGCGGTTCGTGGGCCAGGGTGTTGATGAGCACGCGTCCCGAATCGATCTGACGGGCGACGTTCATACAACGTTCGGAGTTTTTTCCCAGCACCAGGGCGCTCAGCCCATAGTCCGTATCGTTGGCAATGCTGATCGCATCGGCATCATCCTCGTAGGGGATGATCGTCAGCACGGGGCCGAAAATTTCCTCACGCGCGATGCGCATACGGTTGTTGCCATCAGTGAAGATCGTGGGCTTCACGAACCATCCGGCATGCAAGCCTTCCGGGCGACCTTCGCCACCCGCCAACAACCTCGCGCCTTCTTCCTGGCCAATACGAATGTAGCGCTGCACCCGTTCCCATTGTTTCTGGCTCACCATCGGACCGATGTCGGTGTCGGCGTTGCGTGGATCGCCTGACTGAATCTGTGAGACCCCCTCCTTCGCAATCCGCTCGAACTCTGCCAGCCGGCTGCGCGGCACGAGGATGCGAGTGCCCGCGATGCAAGCCTGGCCGCTGTTGAGAAATCCGGCTTGCAGCACCAACGGCATGACCGCCTGAAAATCAGCATCGTCAAGCACCACGGTGGGCGACTTGCCGCCCAGTTCGAGCGTCACGCGCTTCATGGTGTCGGCACCGGTTCTTACCAGATGCTGACCGACAGCGGACGAACCCGTGAACGAGATCTTGGCAACGTCTGGATGACGGGTGATCTCCTCGCCAACCACATCGCCCCGTCCGTTGACGACATTGAATACACCCGGTGGCAGACCTGCCTCGTGCAACGCCCTGACCACGACCTGCGTCTGCAACGCGCTCATCTCGCTGGGCTTGATGACGGCGGTACAGCCTGTCGCCAGCGCGGTGGCCAGCTTGTTGCAGATGAAGCCCGCATTGCTGTTCCAGGGCGTGATCAGACCGGTGACGCCTACGGGCGTCAGAATGACCCTGGCCATGCCGACCTGTTCCTCGAAATCGAACGCCTCCAGTGCATCGATTGCTTGCGCAATCACATCGGCCGGATAAGTCGCCATCCAGCGCCCGCGAACCGCAGGCGCGCCGTATTCCACGAGGATGGCTTCCAGCAGCTCCTCCTCCCTTGCCGCCATGGCCCGGTGCATGCGTTGCAGTGCCGCAATGCGCTCCTCCCGGCTAGTACGAGCCCACCCCGGGAACGCAACCTTCGCGGCTGCAATCGCACGCTGTGCGTCCAGTGCATCACCCAGCCGAACCTGACCGATGACTTCCTCGGTGCTCGGGTTATGGAGGTCGAACCATTCCTGACCGTGTGGAATAACGAACTCGCCGTTGATGTAGATATGTTCAATGCGTTGCATGGCGACTCCTCGCTCAAAATGACTCGCCTGAATCGAGCCTCTGTGATGAAGTCTAAGAAGGGTTCATTATTCCGATAAGCCATCATTTTTCTTATGAAGCATCCTTATATTCAGGACAATCCATGCACAGAACAGGAATGACCGAGCTGGAAGTGGTTCTGGCCGTTGCGCGCCGCAGCAGTTTTCGCGGCGCAGCACAGGAGCTGGGCATGTCCACTACCGCCGTGAGCAGCGCGGTGGCCGGCCTGGAAGCACGCCTGAAAGTGCGCCTGTTCAATCGCTCCACGCGCAGCGTTGCCCTCACCGACATCGGGCAACGCTATGTGGAGCGCATCGCCCCTGCATTGGAGCAGATCAAAAGTGCCGGCGAAGAGGCTAGCGTCGGCCCCGATGAACCCAGCGGCACATTGCGCATCAACGCACCGCATGGCGCGGCCTACCTGCTGCTGGAGCCGCTATTGAAGCAGTACGCTCAGCGCTATCCCGAAGTGCGCATCGACATCGTCAGCGAATCAAGCATGGTCGACATCATCGCCGGTGGCTTCGACGCCGGGATTCGCCTGGCAGAGTCTGTGCCGCAAGACATGATTGCCGTGGCACTGTCAGGTGACATTCGGATGCTCGTGGTAGCAACGCCCGAGTACCTCGAACGCCACGGCGTGCCCGAGCATCCGCGAGATCTACTCACCCACCGGAGCATCGGCATGCGCATGGCCCATGGCGGCCTCTACCAGTGGGAATTGGAGCGCGATGGCCAGAAACTGCAGATGGATCTGCCGGTGCGCTTCGCCTCCAACGAGTTGCTGGCCATCAAACAGGCCGTGTTGTCGGGCCTTGGCATTGGTTTCATTTCCGAGTGGTTCATCCAGGAAGAACTGGCAAGCGGCGCCCTGGTGCCGGTATTGATGCCGTGGTGCCCGTCGTTTGGCGGGTTGAGGCTCTACTACTCGGGCCATCGCTTCGTGCCGGCGCGATTGCGCGCACTGATTGAACTGGCGCAGGAATTGCGGCCCGCTGTGGTTTGATCATGTTCCGCCGCCTTTTTATCGTCCAATGGAATACCCCATGAAAACCCGCCACCTGCATCGTTTGCTCCAGGGAACAGCGGAGTGTGATTCCGCTGTCGAGTCACTCATCCTCATACTTGAGGCCGCTGTTGAACTGGTGTCGATTCCGGGAAATGATTTCTGCTGGTCGTATTGGGCTGATGAGTTCAAGGCGAAAGCTGAACTACAAGCCCTGATCCACTCATTAAAAACCGGTACCTTGCCTGAGCGGTTGAACGTCGCCGTGTTGTTTGCGCCCACCGGACCGTTGCAGGAGCTGGGCATGAGTAGTGGATGGGCTGAGACTTATTTGAAGGTCGCCGGCAAATTTGATGAGGTTGAAAGGTTGCTGTGGGGAAGATGAGATGATTGGCCCTGCGATAGACAAAAAGGGGGACAGCACACCGTTGCGGCGTTCATTCGACCCGGTTTGATGGTTGTCATGCACAGGGCGCTTTCGAGCCTGCCGGTCTACTCGCGTACGGGTCTACAAACCAGTGCAAGCGGCCCCCTTCGGCCAAAAACCACCCATTAGAAAGGACTGCTTTCGGCCAAGAAGCGGACAGTCGCACAAGCACTGCGCACACTAGCTTCCGTCCACCGTGCGGTGGGTAAGACGCGTTCATGAGGACACTCCATTCCATGGCAATCTAATTGCATTTGCAATCATATTAAGGCGTGCAGTATGGTGCAAGCATGACGGAACGCACGGAGATTTTTGGAATATGATCGGCTTTTCCACCTTCAGCAAAACACCAGATACCCGCCTTGCCGCTCAGGCCTGCATCGATAAAATCCGAACCTTGGCACGGCAACACACCGATGGCTTTTCCTCTCCACTCGATACCATGATCGATATCGCCAACCGACTGGAAAGGGATCCGGGAACGACCAGTCATGTCTGGGTCATCCGGTCCAACAAGCAGTCTCAAGTCGAAAACTGTCACACACGTATCAGCGCCTGGCCACTGCGCTTTAGCCCTACTGCCTGCGCCAGCGAAAAACCGCTGTTGTACCTGACCAGTTCTGCGACATCGGCCGAACTTTGCGCACTTTCAAACGAATCCGCCCACAGGGGCATTCTGTGCAATGACATAGAAACCTTGCCCTCTCGTTGGCCTAAAGGTGCTCACCCCTGGGTTCCGCTTTGGCTGGCCGCCAACCCGCACTGCCTGCCCTTCGACCCCGCCAGCGGTTCCGAAGCGCACGCCATTGCGCTTGCTGCGTTGCAAAGCTTGTATGTGGAAGGCAATGACGGTTTCTATTACATGGCGCTTCACGATGAGCCCGATGATTTCATCGCCCCCATCAGCCAACTCAGTGCGAGCCAGGCACTTAAGGGTATGTACAAGCTCAACGAGATAGATACAGATGCCGGGCAACCTCGGATTCGCTTGTTGGGCGCGGGACTGGCCTTGCAGTCAGTGATCTGCGCAGCGCAAATGTTGCGTGATGACTGGGGTGTCGAAAGCGAACTTTGGAGCTGCCCCAGCTACACCCGGCTGGCCCGGGATGCAGACAAGGCACAACGTTGGAACCGGATGCATCCGCACATGCCGCGGCGGTCTTCACATTTGCTCGACTGCCTGAGCGCCGATGATTGCCCGGTGGTCGCTGTGACCGGTTATGCCCAGCATGTCGCCGATCAGATTGGTGCGCATATCCAGTCACGATTCGTGGCGCTCGGCGCTGACTCAACCGAAACGCCGCCGGGCAAATCGTTGGATAAACGCTGGATTGTGATCCTCGCTCTGCGAGCCTTGGCAGAGAAAGGTGCGATCGAGCAGACGCGCGTAGAACAGGCCATCGGCCGCTATCTGCTGCAATGACCGGACAACGGTCAACCCGCTCGCCCACTGTTGCGCGCCGCCCTTGCGGCTCGCTCAAGCGCGTCACTGAAAAACCGCTGTTGCTCGTCATCGAATTGCGACAAAAACAGCTCGTCCACCGCCCCTTCATAGATTTGCCACATTTTTTTACGTAGCACTTTCCCGCTCTCGGTAATGGCGGCATACGCACCACGGCCGTCATCGCTGGCCCGGCTGCGTGTAACCAAGCCTTCGGCCTCCAGACGGTCCACCAACCGGGTGAGGTTGTAGCGTTCGATCGCCATCACGTCAGCCAATTCGTTCATGCGCCGGGTGCCGTCAGGGCCGCTTTCCAGGCCCCATAGCGCGTCGTACCACGCATAAGCCGGCAGTCCGGCGGCTGCCAGCCGACGCTCGATTTCCCGGATCAGGCAACGGTGAGCTCTGACGAATCTGAACCAGGTATCCGGATCGCTTGAAGACATGCATCCCCCATTTCATGAGATCTATTTAGTTGCAATTGTAACGTGCTGCAGGCTAAGTTCTCGCATGTAGTTGCAGTTGCAACTACAAATATTGTTCAAGGTTGGCGTCGACCCACGCCCCTTAGCCAGGCACCAAACGACTCGGTGCTGCTGCACTGTCCAGGAGATGACGATGGCACAACAACCCCTGTTTCTCGACGAGGATCCACAAGAAACTCGCGAATGGCTCGAATCCATTGAATCGGTGGCGAGCGTCGAAGGGCGCACTCGCGCCCACTATCTGATCGATCAGATGCTGGATTTCGATGCCAACCGCCATGGTAATTTTTACGGGCGCGTCACCACGCCCTACGTCAACACCATGGCGGTCGACCGTCAGTTGCCCTACCCCGGTGACCTGACGATTGAGCGCCGGATCAATGCTTATATCCGCTGGAATGCTTTGGCCATGGTGCTACGCGCCGGCAAACATTCGAACGTGGGCGGGCACATCGCTTCCTATGCGTCGGCGGCCATTCTGTACGACGTCGGCTTCGAGCATTTCTTCCGTGGGCGCACCGAGCAGTTTGGTGGCGACATGGTGTATATCCAGGGCCACTCTTCACCGGGCATCTACGGGCGCGCTTATCTGGAGGGACGGCTGAGTGAAGATCAGTTGGATAACTTCCGCCGTGAGACCGACCGCGACGGTGTCTCGTCCTATCCGCACCCCAGGCTCATGCCGGACTTCTGGCAGTTTCCGACGGTATCCATGGGACTCGGACCGATCACTGCCGCGTATCAGGCCAGGTTCATGCGCTACCTCGAAGACCGTGGCCTGAAAGAACATCAAGGGCGCAAAGTGTGGGCGTTTCTCGGTGACGGCGAAATGGACCAGCCGGAGTCGCTGGCGGCAATTTCCCTGGCAGGACGGGAGAAGCTCGACAATATTATTTTTGTCGTCAACTGCAACCTCCAGCGCCTGGACGGACCAGTGCGCGGCAACAGCAAGGTGATCCAGGAATTTGAAAGCCTGTACCGGGCGGCCGGCTGGAACGTCATCAAAGTGATCTGGGGCAGCGGTTGGGATGCCTTGCTGGAAAAGGACAAAAGCGGCCTGTTGCGTCAGCGCATGATGGAATGCGTGGACGGCGACTATCAAAACTACAAATCCCAGAACGGCGCTTACGTACGTGAACATTTTTTTGGCAAATACCCTGAGTTGCTGGAACTGGTCAGCGACCTGAGCGATGACGAGATCTGGAAGCTCTCACGCGGTGGCCATGACCCGGAAAAAGTCTACAACGCCTACGCCGCCGCCATGCGCCACAGCGGCGGGCCAACCGTCATTTTGGCAAAAACGGTGAAAGGCTTCGGCATGGGCGAAGCAGGTGAAGGCCAGAACATCAACCATCAACTCAAGAAGATGGGCGAGGACGCGGTCAAAGCGTTCCGTGATCGTTTCGGGCTGGACCTCACCGACGATCAATTGGGCGACATGCCCTACCTCAAACCGGCAGCGGACAGTGTCGAGGCCCTTTATCTACAAGCCAGACGCACCCAACTGGGCGGTTACGTGCCTGCGCGCTTCAGTGCGGTGGAGCCGTTGCAGATCCCGCCATTGTCGGCCCTGGACACCCAACTCAAAGGCACCGGCGAGCGCGGGATTTCCACCACCATGGCGTTTGTGCGCATCCTCGGCACTTTGCTCAAGGACCCGAGCATCGGCAAGCTGATTGTGCCCATTGTCCCGGACGAATCACGCACCTTCGGCATGGAGAGCCTGTTCCGCCAAATCGGCATCCACTCCCACGTCGGCCAGTTGTATACACCTCAGGACGCCGGCCAACTGAGTTATTACAAGGAGGCACGGGATGGCCAGATCATGCAGGAGGGACTGAACGAGTCCGGCGGAATTTCTTCCTGGATCGCAGCGAGTACTTCGTACAGTACACACGGTGTGATGATGGTGCCCTTCTACATCTTCTATTCGATGTTTGGCTTCCAGCGCGTCGGCGATCTGGCCTGGGCGGCAGGCGATGCCCGCGCCCGAGGTTTCCTGCTGGGCGCCACGTCCGGCAGGACCACGCTGATGGGCGAAGGCCTGCAACATGACGATGGTCACAGCCATGTACTGTCTTCTACCGTACCGTGCTGTGTGTCCTACGACCCGACGTTCGCCTATGAACTGGCTGTGATCATCCAGGATGGCATGCGGCGTATGTATGTCGAAAACGAAGACATTTATTACTACATCACACTGCTGAACGAAAACTACGCCCATCCGCCCATGCCCGAAGGTGTCGAACAGGACATTCTCAAAGGCATGTATCGGCTCTCGACATCGGCGCAGCCAGTCGAAGGCAAGCACGTGCAATTGATGGGTTGTGGTTCGATCCTGCAAGAAGTCATCGCCGCCGCGCAGTTGCTGGAGCAGGACTTCGGTGTCAGCAGCGAAGTGTGGAGCGTCACCAGCCTGACCGAACTGCGTCGCGATGGACAGGATGCCGAACGCTGGAATTTGCTGCATCCCCAGCAGCCACCCCGTATCGCTCACGTTGAAAGTTGCCTGCAAGATAAACAGGGCCCGGTGGTGGTAGCGACTGATTACATGAAGATTTTTGCAGACCAGATCCGCCCGTTCGTGCCCAAGCGGCGCTTCGTGGCATTAGGCACCGACGGTTTCGGCCAGTCGGATACCCGGGAATCGCTGCGCAGGTTCTTCGAAGTGGATCGGCACTTCATCGCGTTGGCGGCCTTGAAGGCGCTGGCCGATGACGGAGGTGTGCCAAGGGAAAAAGTAGCTGAGGCGATTGCCCTTTATGGGATTGACCCGGAGAAGCAGAACCCAGCGAAAGTTTGAGTCTTAACTATTGTAACTGCCTCCCATTATAAGGAGGGAGGCGGCTTCTGGCCGCTGCGTTTGCAGCGGCCTTTTTATGGACTCCAGTAACCTCCCTGCTATTTCTTCGCGCAGATACGAAACCTAAAACCAGCCCCCGCAGCCTGGCGATTCGACAGTTTGTTTGTGGGGGGGCCTCGGCAAACTCAAGCCAACAGCTCGGTGATCCACCGCGGCCTGCCGGGCGATGTCCTGCACCTTCTCCTCGTTTGCGGCTCCTCACCACAGGCAGAAAACGGTCCAGGCCGTGTGAAAACGCACTGAATACGTCGAAAGTTGAGAGCTACGGGCGTTGCCTGCGAAACCAGCAGACTGAAGCGCGAATTGCCCTCGTCAGCTACATAGGCGTTCGTAAATGCTGTTTGGGCCGCGTCAGCGGCACAAACGGCTACTAACTGGCGAACCAATCGGCTGGATTCACGCCCTGATCGCCTCAAGTAGCCCTGCGATGCCGAAAATGCTCATCATTCGTTTGAGGTTGTAGGCGAGCACATGAAGGCTCATTTCGGTGCTTACCCTTGGTAGTGTTTTGGTCAGGAAGTGGGTGGCTCCCATCCAATATTTGAGCGTTCCAAAAGGATGTTCAACGGTCTGTCGGCGACGCCTCATCATCGTTGGATCATTTTCCAGCCGTGCCTGCATCGCATCGATTACGGCTTCATGTTCCCAGCGCTTTACCCGGCGCTCCTTACCCGTCGTACATTGCTTGTGCATTGCGCAGGACTGGTAGCCCGAGAACCAATAACAGTGCAGTAGCATGCCGTCTTCCACCGAAGAATGCCGCCGGGTCAGTAACTGTCCCGCAGGGCATCGATACTCGTCCGATGCAGCAAGGTAGATGAAGTCCTGCTTACCAAATCGGCCTTCGGCTTTGCTGCCAGATGTCAGGGGTTTCGGTACGAAGGTAGTGATGCCGGCTTGCTCGCAAGCAAGGATTTCCAGACCTTTGTAATAGCCTCGGTCGGCCACCACCGTTAGCGATTCAGCCTTGATTTCTTCACGCGCTTGGTTCGCCATATTGCTCAGTTGCCCACGATCATTACCAACGTTGGTCACCTCATGGGCAACGATCAGATGGTGTTTGTCGTCGACTGCTGTTTGTACGTTGTAGCCCACCGTTCCGGGCCTCGGCCGCTCGTGGCCATTGAGCGTGCATCTGGGTCTGTGAGGGAGATCTGCTGGTCTGGACTTTCGTGGAGCTGCGCCTCGATGTCCTTGAGTTTCTGCATCTGCTTTTTCAGTGTTTCTATCTTTTCTTTAAGCCGCTCTGCTTTGGCCTCGGCCACTTCGGGCGTTGCCCGATCCGCCGAATCCATCGCCGCCAGATATCGATCAATGCTCTGCTCGATCTGCTGCATGCGTGCCTTCACCTTGCCCTGAGTGAAGTTGCGGTCGCGATTATTGACGGCTTTGAATTTGCTGCCGTCGATGGCGATGATCGATTGGGAGAAGAGATTGAGGTTGCGGCAAAGAACTACGAACTGGCGGCATACGCTGCGAATGGCTTTGCCGTTGTCTTTGCGAAAGTCGGCAATGGTTTTGAAGTCCGGAGCCAAACGCCCCGTTAGCCACATCAACTCGACGTTGCGCTCGGCCTCACGCTCAAGCCTGCGGCTGGACTGAATCCGATTGAGGTAGCCGTAGATATAGATCTTCAGTAAGACCGCTGGGTGGTAGGCCGGACGACCAGTTGCTGCCGGATCGACGCCCTCAAAACCCAGTGCGCCCAGGTCGAGTTCATCGACGAAAACATCGACCACTCGGACTGGATTTTCTTCGGCTACGTAATCGTCCAGACACTCTGGCAGCAGCGTCACTTGCGTCCGAGCCTCACCTTCAATAAATCGCTTCATGATCGCCCCCGATACGATCTAGACGATCAGAAGGTTAGACAATCACTGGCGTTTTCACACAGCCTGGACCCAATGTGGCCATTCGTATGAAGCAGAAGTCAGTCGAATTGCCTGTCTTTCGCCGGACTTATCTACCCGTCAGCGTGGAAACAGTAACGTCACAGCCACGCGAAAGCCCCAGCCTTGCGCACCATCCTCCGGACTGTCGAGCCAGTACCGTGGACCAGCTTGCAACGTTAGAGGTTGACCGCCGACTTTCAACAACTGGGTGACCGTCAGGTTGACTGGTACTGCCCACTCCCGGGATTGCCAGTTATAGGTCGACTCGGTGTTCACCCCATAAGTGGTGAAGGTAGCGGTTGTGTACGAGATGAAAGGTTGCAGGAAGGTCTGGTTAACCTTTTCTTTGTCATCCGGAGGGCTGTCCTCCAACCCCCAGATATGGTTAGCGAGAATACCCCGAGTCCAGCCGTTTGACTGTTTTAGCGCGACCGCTGTCGGGCCTAGACCCCATTGCTTACTGCTGAGCAGTTTATCGCTGCCGGTAGGAATCAACAGCGCTGGGCCGACACCGAGGATCCAACCATTACCGGTGGGTTTTGTGGGAGAGAAGAAAAAACTTTGGGTCACGTCGCCGATGCCGGATTTATCCGCCGCGCCATTTGGCGCTAGGCCGTGCTGGTCGATCACTGGCAGGATGGTTCGCGAAATCAAGTTCCAGTCGTCGTTCAAACTAAAGGGCAATACGGGCTGGATGTTAGTGACGCTGTGCATGCCATCACCGCTCGGCCCCATCTTCTGATCCCAGTTGTATTGCACCGGAAGGCTGTACATTGCGGCAACCGGGTTGAGTGCCTTCTTTGCCAATTCTGCTGAATCCTCGGCCTGTACCCAACTGCTCTGCATAGCGACAATAGCGGCCGATAGGAGAGTTAACGGTAGTTGTATTCGCAACATGTTCCCTCCTATTCGGCAGGAGCCAACATTACGGTCAGCCTCGCCCGAGCGGTTGTTCTGACCGCGACTCTGTCTCACCGAACCAGTTCGAGCTCGCTCGGTCGCCACGTTTTCGTGAAAAACGATTCAAGTGGGCTGTAGAGGCGCAGGATCGTAAACCAGCCCTTGTCAGGCGTGGTCTGAATCCAGTTCCCCTCCTTGGCGTCGGCTGGCTTCGTAGGACCGAAATAGATGGTTGTGGACCCGTCCGCATTCTCGACTGAGGCCGGTGAAGGGTAGGTTTGGCTACCCGCTCGCGGGTAGCGTTGCGGAGTCTGGAGCATGGACCGCGTCTGGTTGTCGTATACGGTGAATGACCAGAATTTGGCCGCTGGAATATTTGGGGGCAGGGTCACTTTGTAGGTCTTGCCGCCATCAAAGGGATTCTTTTGCGCATCCGAGAACCCCATGAGGTACTGCGAGCCCACGTTGGGCAGGCGCATGATCATTCCTGGTGAGTCCATGGTGTAACCGTAATAGAAGGCCGTGCGCGAATCGAGGGTCCGTGCACCGGTCGGTGGCAATGCCTTGAACAAGCCTTCTTTGGTGATCATGGGCGGTGGTGTCTCAAAATCGAAGCCTCCCTGCCACAACATGCTGGCCCACATCGAGTTAGGGTAGTAGGCCCAGCCGGGATACTCGGCAGCACGGAAGTTCAGTGATCGCCCCGCTGCATTGCCCACGGCGGCCGCGTCGGTGAGGATCTTCTTCATCCGCTCGTCCGGAGCAAATGGCTTGCCCTTCACGATGCCAATGGCCGCCAGTTGACCCAGGAGTTCAGGGTTGAACGAGGTGGCGGGTTCCAGTTGCACAAGTTTGTCGAGCGTTTCGAAATAGGTGAAGTCGTTAGGAGGAATGGTGTTGAAAGACTTGCCGCTGCCGTCCACGAATTTCGTCGGCGGTATCGGCGGATTGGGCTCCAGCCTGATTTGGCCTGCGAGCGCCGTGGCAATGCTGGTGCCGTAGCCACCTGGGGTATAGGGATAAATCTTCAGCTTGTCTTTGATGAGGTCGACTGAAGGTTTTGGATCGTTATTTTCCATAAAGGCGCGAACGGCGTAGAGCACGTGGTTGGTTTTCGCTCGGCCTACGAAGAAGCCACTGTCCGGGAGAGGCCCGTCGTAGTCCGGCGGTACGATAAGATACTTGCCACCTTCGCCCCGGTCAGGCCCGGGCGTACCAAGGTCGATGATCCAGCCGAACCACATGTCATTGAGCGTACCGAGCGACTTCGGTGGCACTTCAACCACCAGCGGGCCCTTTGTCAGGTCGAGAACCGAGAGCGTATAGATGGTGTCGGCGTTGGCGGTGAGAAACAGCGATTGGGAGTCCATCAACTCGGAGAAGATGATCACCGTATTGTCGTCTGCCCCAATGCTGTGGAAACCCTCGCGAATCGCGTAGGCCGATGCGCCTGAAAAACTGTTCATGAACGCATCTATACCGCGAGTGAAAGCCAGGGTGTCATAGACGTCCTGTGTGGTTTTTACGCTCGGTGCGCCGTCCTTGAACTCCAGTGTGCCGATACGGGTTTCAATGCGATCGGGTGTAGTGATACCCGGGGGAATTTCGGTGGCCGCCTGAGCCGCGTTCATTGCAGGTAGCGATAGCGCCGCCAAGGCCGTCAGCACGGTCAATGGTTTCAAAATATGCGTCATAAAGTTCTCCCTGGTGGATGCCAAATGCATTGACTACCCAAACTTAGGAACTAATGGCGCAGTGACATTTTTCCGGCGCGGCCAATCACTTTCCTTGCGCCCTCGTCATCACTGAGTGGTACTGACATTGAATCGCTCGGATGACCGTTTACAAATGTTGCGCACCATTGTCGGAACAGCGCAGTCTGCTTGATCAGTTCTTCCAGCAGACCAAGCATAGGTGCTCATTTTCCATCGCTCCAGTCACTGGCAGTTATTGGCCGATTTCTGCCTGTCGCGACCGGTTGAATCCACAGCCAAAAGCAGTCAGTCGGTTCGTCGGCAGGCGCCTTCAACCTATCGCCATAAAGCCCCGAGGGGAAATCACCACCCTGCGTATTTCGTCCTCTGCTGATCCTCGTATTGACATATCGGTAAATCTCGATATCATTCGCTCCATGGAATTACTCGAAATATTCAAAGCCCTCTCTAACCCTACACGCCTTGAAATCTTGAAAGGCTTGAAGGACCCCGTAAAGAACTTCCCTCCGCAGGATGAAGGTGACGTTCTCACGGTGGGGGTCTGCGTCAGTAGCATTCAAGAGGGTATCGGGCTGTCGCAGTCAACGGTGTCTGGCTATCTTGCCACTCTGCAACGAGTGGGCTTGGTCGAGGTCAGGCGCATAGGTCAGTGGACCTACTACAAGCGCAATGAAGCAACCATCAGTGCGCTTGCCGAGATCATTGGGAAAGATCTGTAATTTTTTTACTGTATGATATCGATATATCTCGATATCCCTTTTTGTCGATACGAGGATTTACAATGAAAGCGATGATACTTAAATCATTTGGCGGCCCCGAATCGTTCGAACTCCGCGACGTGCCCAATCCAGTGCCGGGTGCGGGACAAGTCCTGGTGCGGGTATACGCAACCTCCATCAACCCGTTGGATTACCAGGTTCGACGTGGCGACTATGCCGACCTGGTGCCACTGCCGGCCATTACCGGACACGACGTGTCGGGCGTTGTCGAAGCAGTTGGACCGGGTGTGACGACCTTCGCTCCAGGAGACGAAGTCTGGTACACCCCGCAAATTTTCGACGGGCCAGGCAGTTATGCCGAGTACCACGTTGCGGACGAAAGCATCATCGGGAAGAAGCCGTCATCGCTGAGCCATCTTGAGGCGGCAAGTCTGACCCTGGTTGGCGGGACGGTGTGGGAAGCGCTGACCGTGCGTGCAGCGCTCAGAGTGGGGGAAAGCATTCTGATCCACGGCGGCGCAGGAGGCGTAGGTCATGTAGCGATCCAGGTGGCCAAAGCCATTGGAGCGCGGGTCTTCACGACTGTGCGCGAAGCAAACTTTGAGTTCGCACGCAGCATGGGTGCCGATGTGCTCATCGACTACGAAAAGGAAGATTACGTCGAAGCCATTCTGCGGGAAACCGGCGGCCACGGCGTGGATGTGGTGTTCGACACCATCGGCGGCAACACACTGACGCGTAGCCCCGACGTGCTCGCCCAACTGGGCCGGGTGGTCTCTATTGTGGACATTGCCCAACCGCAAAACCTCGTTCAGGCCTGGGGCAAGAACGCGAGTTATCACTTCGTTTTCACCCGACAAAACCGCGGCAAGCTTGATGAGCTGAGCGCATTGGTAGCGCGAGGTCAGCTGCGCCCGCACGTTGGCGCGGTCTATTCGCTGGCCGACCTTGGACTCGCCCATGCCCGGCTGGAGAGTCCCAACAACGGCCTTCAAGGAAAAATCGTGATTGCAGTCGAGCCATCGCTCATCCCGTAAGTGCGTACTTTTAACTGATTAAGTCATTTTCGAGGAAACGCCATGATTTATGAGATCGCTCTGCTCCCCGTTCACAAAGAACGCATTGAAGCATTCAGACGTGCATTTGCCGAGGTCGCTCCTTTGCTGTCCCGCGCAAAGGGTTACGGCGGCCACTTGCTCTCGCAAGGGATTGAAACCCCCCAGCAATTCAACCTGATCGTGCGCTGGGCTTCACTTGAGGATCACACGCCGGGCTTCGAAGAGAGTGAAGACCATCGGGTGTTCATGCTGGGCCTGGAGGAATATTTTTCGGAAGAACCGAGGGTCTACCATATTGAGGGCGGCAGCTTTTAATATTGGAGAACATGATGATTCGAACAGCACCGTGAGCATGGGTAATGCTAGAGCCTCGAGAGGTTTGTGGCTTTAAAGCAATTGGCCGTTGTCGGAAACAGACGTTCATGACCGGCAACTATCGGCCAAATAGCGGCCCTTCGGACTTGCCCCGAAAGCCCGGCTGCTGACCGGTCAATGCAGATTACGAAAACATGCATGTCAGTCGGAGTATCGGCTTTAATGTCGATGCAGATTCACCTGCACACGGCGCTGGATTTCTATAATTTGCGAGATGTGATGCACGCTATCGGTGGGGTTCAGGTTCTGAACCCCTATCTAAATCAAGGAAGACAACCCCATTGAAACCAGCTCTCGGCGCCCTGCTTTTAACCTGTCTGACGACCAGCGCTCTCGCTGACGTCAACTCTGTCGGCTTCCAATCCTCCACCCTGCTGGACCCACACAATGAGCGTCCGCTGGAGATGGTCGTCTGGTATCCCAGTACAACGACCGTCACCCCACAGTTGATCGGCGACGATGTGGTGTTTGTCGGTGCTTCTGCGGTTCGCAACGCGCCACCCTCTGCTGGCGAGCACCCATTGGTGGTGCTCTCCCATGGATTCAGAGGCAATTGGAACAATCAGAACTGGTTGGCGAGTGCATTGGCCCATAAGGGTTACATTGTCGCAGCGGTCAACCACCCCGGCACCACGACCCATGATCGCAGCCCGCAAGCGGCGGCGCAGTTATGGCAGCGGCCCATTGACCTTCATCGGGCCATTGAGGCGGTCACCACTCAACCTGAAAAATTTGGCGTGGTCGCAAAGCGTCAAATTGCTGTAGTGGGCCATTCCCTCGGCGGCTGGACTGCAATGGAGATCGCCGGTGCTCGTTTCGACCCGGCCCTGTTTGCCCGTGACTGTAAACTCCATCCGCAGTTATCCAGTTGTACCAATTATCAAAAGATCAACCCTGAGAGTACTCCGGCATTAAAGGCTGGTCTGGCCGGCGATTTACGCGATCAACGCGTCACCGCTGTTGTTTCTTTGGACCTGGGACTCTCGCGCGGGATGACCGATGAGAGCCTTGCGGCACTGCCGGTGCCGGTGCTAGTTATCGCTGCCGGCGCACCGTCGGTGGAACTGCCTGCTCAGTTGGAGTCCGCCAACCTGGCCACACGCCTGCCCCAAGCGTCCAGCCGCTATGTCGAGATCAGTGACGCCAGCCATTTCAGCTTCTTGCAGATTTGCAAACCAGGTGCAGTGGCATTGCTCGAAGAGGACACTCCTGGCGATGGCATCATTTGCGGGGATGGCGACAATGCTCGCCCGCGCGAGGTAATCCAACAGCAGGTTACGTCACTGATCAGCGAGTTTTTGACGCAGTCCGCGAACAACAAAGTGGACCTCTAGGATTGCTGGCACTCGGCAACTCAGCAGACCTGAAATTTGCGTAGGAGCGCAATTTTCGTGTCGAATCCAGCCACCTATTACGATCAAAACGTTTTTACACAGCCTCGGCCGGTCATGGTTTCATTGGGAACTTCGTTAGCTGATGTCATGACTGAACCCATCTCAATCATCTTGGCTAGCGCCCCCATGCACCCATTTCAGGTCGCCCCCCGAGAGGTAACCTTCCACATTTTCTATGGAAAGGGCTTCGAGCAGCACCTGCTCCAGGATGGCAAAAAAACATTTAATGTGAGCCTGTTTCAATGCCTGAGGCCGGGTCACCAGAAAGACTTCCAGATCTGGAAGCTGGAGATCCGGGAACAACTCGATCAGGTCCTTCGCCAGAATACGGGGCAGTACTGCCACACCCATTCCTCGCCTCACCGATTCGAGCTGAACCGCGAACGAGTTCACGCTGATCTGCGCGCGTTCCAGACCCGCGGCCTTTGCCGCACGCATTTGCGGCAGCATGTCCAGCGGAGGAAGCAAGGCAATATTAACCGCAGTGGCCGGAGTCACCCCTGGATACCGTTTCAGATAACCTGCATCGGCGAAGACACCGTAAGCGAGCCTGCCTATTGGTCGATAAATCAGCGACGGTTCGCCTAGATGAGCTGTGCGTACAGCAATGTCTGCCACGCCGCGGACAATCTTGTGAAAGTCGGCTGTTGCCATCAACTCCACCGAGCAACGCGGGTGAAGAGAGGTGAAGCGACTCGCAGCCTCCAGCACGCAAGACGAAAATCCCTCTCCTGCACTGACCAGGACACTGCCAAATAGCTCTGTGTGTAGCCCGGACATGCCAGCAACGGTTTGACGCCTCAAGCCCGCCTCCGCCGCCAGGGCAACTTCCACGAGGGATTGACCGCGCGAGGTCAACCAGCATCCTTCAACGCCACGCTCGACGAGTAGCTCGCCCAGGGCGCTCTCAAGTTGGGTCAACCGGCGGGACACAGTAGACGCCGCAATACCCAGCATCTGGCCAGCTTGAAGAAAGCTGCCACGCCGCGAGACTGCCAACAACAGACGAAGATCGTCCCAATTTGCTTGCAACGCCATGCTTCATATCCTCCCTGATCTGCATATGTGCAAATCCATTATGCAGTAGTCGCTGTTTTTCGGCAGAGGCCTCAAAGGTATATCTACAAGCCCTCGAAGACGAATGGAATGGACTGTATGACTACTGGCCCCAACGACTATGCGGAACGCGCCGCCAGTGCCTTCAATCGCCGTGATGTGGAGGCGATGCTTGCGCTGGTTTGCGAAGACTTCATCTACCTCGATAGCATGGGGATACAAACCGGTCGCGAAGCCATGCGCAAACGAGAGATCGCATTGCTCGAAGCGCTCCCCGATGCCCAAGTGATTTTCAGCCCATTCGCCGTCGGTAACGATCGTTTGGCGCTGACTGCCTTCCTGACCGGCACATTCGCCGCACCCTTGGTGCTGCCAGGCCGGGTGATTCCACCTCATGGACGCCATATTACCGCGCACTACGCCGCACACTTCACCTTCAGAGACGGGCTGGCCATCCGTGAAGAGGCCTTCTTCGACAGTGCGGTGCTGATGCCGTTAGCCTATCCAGCTGAGGGTTGAGCCATGCACAGCGCATTCGTTACTGGCGCAACCGGCTTGTTGGGCAACAACCTGGTGCGTGCATTGGTCGCTCGTGGCTACGCGGTCAAAGCCCTGGTCCGCTCAAGAGCCAAAGGTGAACAGCAATTCAACAATTTGCCGGGTGTGGAACTGGTAGTTGGGGACATGGCCGATGTCGACGCATTCGCAGCGTCGCTGCAAGGCTGCGATACGGTGTTTCACACCGCGGCGTTCTTTCGCGACAACTACAAGGGCGGCAGCCACTGGAAGGAACTCGAAAAGATTAATGTGTCTGGTACGCTGCGCCTGCTAAACCAGGCCTACCGCGCCGGTATACGACGGTTCATCCATACGTCTTCCATTGCCGTGCTCGACGGCGCACCTGGCACGTCCATCGATGAGACATGTCTGCGGGCCGACGCCGATGCGGATGACTACTACCGTAGCAAGATTCTCGCCGACCGTGTCGTCTTGTCGTTCCTGGAGGCCCATCCCGAGATGCATGCCTGCATGGTCCTGCCTGGCTGGATGTGGGGCCCAGCCGACATGGGCCCCACCTCCTCGGGACAGTTGGTTAACGATGTCGTGCTCGGCAAACTGCCCGGACTAATCCCCGGTAGTTTCTCCGTTGTCGATGCCCGCGATGTGGCATTGGCGCAGATTGCCGCAGCCAAACATGGGCGCCGAGGTGAGCGCTATCTCGCGGCGGGCCGGCCTATGACAATGCGTGAGCTGGTGCCTATGCTTGGACGTATAGCGGGCGTCAAGACACCCGTTCGACAACTACCGCTCCCCTTTCTATACACATTGGCGGCTGTGCAGGAGATGTATGCGCGTATTACCAGCAAGCCCATTCTGCTGAGCATGGCCACGTTGCGCCTGTTGGTACGAGAGAAGGACCGCACCTGTTTCAACCACAGCAAGAGTGAACAAGAGCTTGGCCTGAGTTTCCGGCCACTGGAGCTGACAATCACCGACACGGTGGCGTGGTACCGCGATCACGATTGGTTTGAGAGTCAAACCTTAAGTTCCCGGAACCGCACTCCTTCCACAATGACCGCACACCTGAACAAGGACGTAAACATACAGTGAGTAGGGAAATAATCCTGATGCGTCACGGCCAGCCAAAACTGGTCGCAACCGACAAAATGTCAGCGCTCGATATGAAAGACTGGATCGAGCAATACAACCGGTCCGAAATTACCAACCAACCCGTCCCGGATGCCAGCATGCAGCTCGCCGCAACCGCCAAGGTGATTGTCTCAAGCAGCTCGCCTCGTGCGCTGACCTCCGTCCAGGCTCTTGGCCGGAAGCCCGCCCTCGTCGACGCGCTGTTCTGTGAAGCGCAACTGCCTTATGGTCACTGGAAACTGCCACGGCTTTCGCCGTTTACCTGGGCATTTATCCTTCGAGTCTTATGGTTGTGCGGCTATTCACGCAGCGTCGAATCCGCCGGCACTGCGAGGATGCGCGCCAGCACGGCAGCTCGACGACTTCAGTCCCTTGCCAACGAAGGACCGGTTTTGCTGCTCGGTCATGGCTTTATGAATCGAATGATCGCCAAACAACTGGTGGCCGATGGATGGGTTCGCCAAAAACGTAACGGCAGCCAGTATTGGAGTGCGACGGTGTATCAATATAGCGGTGTTTAAAAGTGCCATCTGGCGCGGAGATTAAACGAAGGGAAGCGCTTTATCCAAGGTGAACATCGAGGCCAAAGTACTTTACTTCCCGAGAGCCTCGATGACTATGTCAGCGATACCAATCCGGTGCGCGTAGTCGACGTCTTCGTCGATGAACTCGACCTGGTCAAACTGGGTTTTGAGGGCGTTATTCCAGCCGACACTGGCCGACCTGCTTACCACCCCGCGATTCTGCTGAAGATCTACATCTACGGCTATCTCAACCGCATTCAGTCGAGTCGACGGCTGGAGCGAGAAGCCCAGCGCAATGTCGAGTTGATGTGGCTGACCGGTCGCTTGATGCCCGATTTCAAAACCATTGCCAACTTCCGAAGAGACAACAGCAAGGCCATTCGAGGTGTCTGCCGCCAGTTCATTGTGCTGTGTCAGCAGTTGGGACTGTTCGGAGAGAATCTGGTCGCCATCGACGGCAGCAAGTTCAAGGCGGTCAACAACCGCGACCGCAATTTCACCAGCGCCAAACTGAAGCGGCGAATGGAAGAAATTGAATCGAGCATCAGCCGTTACCTGACCGCGCTCGATGCTGCCGATCGACAAGAACCCACATCCTCGGAGCCCAAGGCCGTGCGGCTGGAAGAGAAAATCGCCAAGCTGAAGACGCAAATGAAGGAGCTTCAAGCGATCGAAATCCAGCTCAACGAATCGCCGGACAAACAGGTTTCACTGACCGATCCAGACGCCCGCGCCATGATGACGCGCGGCACTGGAATCGTCGGCTACAACGTGCAGACAGCGGTCGATACTCAGCACCATTTGATCGTTGTGCATGAGGTGACTAACGTCGGTTCCGACCGCGATCAACTCAGCTCGATGGCCAAGCAGGCCCGCGAGGCGATGGCGTCAGATACGTTGTCGGTAGTGGCTGACCGAGGTTACTTCAAAAGCGAACAAATCCTGGCTTGTCACGATGCAGGCATCACCGCCTATGTGCCCAAGCCGATGACCTCTGGAGCCAAGGTTGACGGGCGTTTCAATAACGATGCCTTCATCTATGACGCGGCAAAAAACGAATACATTTGCCCAGCTGGAGAGGCGCTGATCTGGCACTACTCCTACGTTGAAAAAGGCCTGAAGTTGCATCGTTACTGGAGTTCGAAATGCCAGGGCTGCGCGTTGAAATTGCAGTGCACACCGAGCACGGAACGACGAGTTCGGCGATGGGAACATGAAGCCGTACTGGAGCAAATGCAGAATCGGCTGAGCAACGCGCCGGAGATGATGCGAATCCGAAAACGGACTGTTGAGCATCCCTTCGGGACGCTCAAGCAATGGATGGGTGCGACGCACTTTCTGACCCGAAAGCTTAACGGGGTAAGCGCCGAGATGAGCTTGAATGTGCTTGCCTACAACCTGAAACGGGTCATAAAAATCATCGGCACCACTGGCTTGATGAAAGCGTTAACGGCGTAAAAAACCGGTCTTTTTTGCCCCATCCAAAGGGCTTTAAGAGGTTGCTGAGCGGTTTTAACTGTTCCTGGAAACGTCACAGACTTGATCAGTTTTCGAAACGTAAGCACGGTCTCCTGGCGTCGATATAGAAAACCCAATCTGGCGTTTTTACACACTCTGGGCCATAACCGGCCGCTCGAAAGACGCCTGAGAACATCAAGTCGGAGCTTCGGATGATGTGTTTCTGCTTTGATCATGAGCCAATACAAAACCTCGCGCTGTCAGCCTGGCAGTTAGGAACCTCAATGCTCGACGGAAGACCGGATGACAGTCGGCATACGGCAAATTATCGAGCGGAGCCCAAAAAAAGCTGAAGGTATGGCCGTAGTCATCGAGGGTGAGATGAGTCCATTGCTCCGGCAAGGAAGCCTGCGGGAAACACAGCTGGAATGACCATATCTGATCGAGATGCCGGGCGTCCCAACAGCCCATATCGCTGACAACCCAAGCGGAGGCTATGCCGGATTCTTCGCTTAATTCACGCAGAGCGCTCTGAGCTGGGGTTTCACCTTTCTCGATTGTCCCTTTGACCAGTTGTACGCCTGCAATTGGATGGCGGAACAGCAGGATATGTGTGCCGGGAATGCTGGAAAGAATGACGGGGCAAGCCTTGTTCGGTGACATGGCAATTTCCTTATCGGCAATGAAACACACGTCACGGCCTTATCCTCAATGTTCAGCTTGAATAAAGCGCTTCACGGGCAATCCTTGCGATGAAATCGCTCAGAAATCAAAGCAAGGGTTCTCGACAGTGTTTTGTTCACGATTTCAGCCAAAAATATATGCTGCACTTGATCTATTCCGGATCGTGACAACAGACGCAAAGCTTGTTTCCTTCAGGGTCTCGAAAGTACGCCCCGTAAAAATTCGGATGGTATTCGGGTCGCAGGCCTGGAATGCCTTCGCATGTTCCATCCAACACCAACGCCAAAGCATGGGCGTTGCGTACGATCTGTCGATTAGGTGCCAGCAGAGCAATCATTTGTCCATTTCCTAGCGTCGCAGATTCGCCATCGAACGGTTTGCCCACCACGAAAAGAGGGCGTGCAGTGTCGGGGTGTTTCCAGCCAGCCCATGGGCGTTCAAGGTCTGTGAACTTGAGATCAAGTCCGAGTATCTGCATGACCCCGTTATAAAACACAAGTGCTCTATTGAAGTCATTCACTCCGATGAATACATGTGAAATCATTTTTGTCCTAAAAAGAGGAAGCCTTCTCGCACCATACCAAGAATTTTCAGGCTGTTTTCAACTCCTACCCTGAAAAATACTCCGTCGACCTTGGAAGCTGTTTTTACACAAACTGGAGCGATTGCTGCCTGTTGTGAATGCTGCTATCGACCCAGGCTGGGTGAGAACACAAGCAGCATTTTGAAGTCCTCGCCTTTACGTAAAATCTGCCAGCGTTCGGTCAGTCGGCGAACTTGGAGTTTGCTCAGAAACGCGATGTCCAGCCCGATTATAATCGCCGCCGCTAATCGAAAACGTTTTTCGATAGGTACCCTGTACCTATTCCCGAAGCTGCTTGCGTTACATCCGGCCATCGAGAATGGGTCCCAGGCCTAGTTTCTGAAACGAGCCTGAAACCCTCTCTCTAAAAACAAGCCGCTCTCCATAAAATGATACGTGTGCCGACTACATCGGAGGACGTTGCAATTTGACCCACTCCTGTACGGTTGGTCGCTGCCATTGGCGCTCCGCGTACTCCACGAGCGCGGGTGGTACGGAGTCACCATTGAGTATCAGCCGGTTGAGCATCAAGGCCAGATCCACATCGGCGATCGACCATTGACCGAACAGGTACTCGGGGCTGTCGGCCAGTAGCGTTTGTGCGGCACTGAACAGCTTTCGCGCTGCCGACTCGGCAGTTGGCGACAAGGGGGCTGATTTGAGGCCATAAAACACAACCAATGTGGATCGCTCCTGCCGAATGGGCAGCAGGTCACTTCGCACCCATGCCTGGACTTGTCGTGCCTTTGCATGCTGCATCAGGTCTTGTGGGTAAACCGGCGCCTGGGGGAAAACGTCTTCCAGGTACTCAGTGATCGCCGACGATTCAGATAAGGCAAAGTCGCCGTGCACGAGTGTGGGCACCCGCTGGGTCTGCGAGAGGCTGGCATAGTCCTCTGACTGGTTTTCGGATGCTTCGAGGTCTAGCGGGATCATTTCAAATTCGATGCCCTTCTCGCGGAGTACCACGAAAGCCGACATGGCATAGGGGCTGGAAAATTGAGAGTCAACGTACAAGCGCAGGCGGGAACTACTCACAGGGTCATCTCCTTATGCAGAAGGAGACACGCTACGAAATCCACAGCGATAAATAAAATTCATGATTTTCATGGGTGTATTCCTGACCGGAATACCCTGTTGACGACCGTCCTTCGTTTGACTTTCTTTAGATTGGAGAAATGCATCTGTGCTTTTCTCTTATGGAATCGGCAGCTCGCTGTTGGCCGATGACAGCCTGTCATGAAGGGCTGCAATCGACCGAATATCGCAGTCATCCCCCAAAACCAAACCTGTATCTGAAGAGCAACACTGCGAGAACACCCGACAGTCTATTCTTCAAGACTTGACTCCACATGATCAGGGCGCTGATGCATGAACTCTCTTTGGATCGCACTGGCCATTTTCGGGTGCCTGGTTGCCGCCTCGCTTCTCATGATGCATTGGTACCCTAAGCTGGCGTCCCACCACAGGGATGACGACACCAACACCGTCATTCGCCTGGTAGCCAACATTTTTGTGGTGATGACGTCGCTGGTCTTTGGTCTGATGATTAATTCTGCCAAGAATACCTTCGAGTCCATTGATACAAACTTCCATGGGTATGCAACCAGCCTGATTATTTTTGACCGTACGCTACGAGGCTATGGAGATGCGACACAAGAGACGCGCCACCGCCTGATCACCTATCTGGAGCGCGCTATCGAGACCCCGTATCGAGGTGACGAGGCATTGCAGCATCGCAACAGCGAAGCGGCTCGATACTTGGATGACATAGGCAAGTCTTTGACCGGTATAAAGCCTCCGGATCGCTTCCATGAAACGATGCTTCAGGATATCCGGCAGCAATACCATTCGCTCATCGAGCAACGTTGGAGGATCGTCGAGCAGTCAGAGGGAGCGATTCCGGGCCCTTTGATTGGGATGCTGGTTGCTTGGTTAACGCTCATTTTCGCCAGTTTTGGATACCGCGCTCCTCGCAACTCGATGGTGATTGGAATGTTCATCATCTCATCCTTGCTCATCGCGGCTTCTGTTTACCTTGTATTGGACATGGATGTGCCATTTCACGGCCCTATCCAGATATCCGACGAGCCCCTGCGCAGGGCGCTCGCCGTTATGCAGCTCTAGGCGGTTCGTTGGGCACTTGCCTTCTGAATGGCTGCTTTCGGAGCGGACGAAATCGAAAGTCCGTTTCTGGCGTTTTCTGCCCGTCGCGAGAGGCAGGTAGCGGCCGAGAGTGTGTAAAAACGAAGCCATCAAAATCGGAAGCGAATAAATCAACAATGCTGCCGCAGGTAACTAGTAGTACCCAAGCGTTTGCAACGTTCTGGCAAGATTCAGGACAGGTTGTAATTTTTCATCAAGCAACGTCCACCACTCGTGCTCAACCCACTCACCAGTTTCTATCTGGTGCATGGGGGGCATCCAATCTTTATGTCGATAGAAAACATCCGGGATGGCTCGCGCTAGGGCTGATAGTTGATTTTGGGTAAAGCCCTCTTTTTGAAGCTCAACGGCCTTCGCCAGCGCCAGACGATAATCTTCAACGTAAGTCATCGCTGGAGTGGAATTAGCGACCCGTATCAGTTCGGGCAGTGCTGACTCTAGTTTCTTAAGCTGACTCAATCTGTCCGCGTTCGTGTAACGGTATTCAGCCATTGTGATTCCCTACTACCTGTTGGGTAGCCGCACCAAGATGCTCTCTTGAACCTGCGCGACCACCTATAATTTCCTTGGAAATCATCGCAAGGATCGCCTATGAAGCGCTTTATCCAGGTGAACATCGAGGCCAAAGTACGTTACTTCCCGAGAGCCTCGATGACTATGTCAGCGATACCAATCCGGTGCGCGTAGTCGACGTCTTCGTCGATGAACTCGACCTGGTCAAACTGGGTTTTGAGGGCGTTATTCCAGCCGACACTGGCCGACCTGCTTACCACCCCGCGATTCTGCTGAAGATCTACATCTACGGCTACCTAGCCAAAGCAGACGGGCGCTCCAATAACGATGGCTTCATCTATGACACGGTGAAAAACGAATACATTTGTCCGGCTGGAGAAGAGCTCATTTGGCGCTATACCAACGTTGAAAAAGGCCTGACGTTGCACCGTTACTGGAGTTCGTGAAGATGCCGTTAGCGATCATTGGCGCGGGCTCTTAATCGCCGTGCTGCTGGCAGAGGAATTCGCGTATCGCTTCGGCGGTTCGCCTGGCGCTGGTCACCACGAAAAAATGCCCCTCGCCCTGCAGGACGTGCAGTTTCGCACGGCGAATGGTGCGGTGCAGAATGTGCGCGTTGTACAGCCGCACCAGGGTGTCGCGTTCGCCAGTGAGAATCAGCGTGCGCTGGCGCAGACGAAACAGCCGCAGCAGGCTGGTCCAGCCGACCAAGGCGGTGAGCTGGTGGTAATAGGTCCGCGGGTTGACCGTGAGCATCCCGTTTACTACACCGAAGCGCAGCAGCGTCTGTATCGAATTGCGCGAGCCTTCTTGCTTGGGCAGTTTGGCGGTTTTGCTCCTGCCAAAGAAATCCAGGATGTCGGCGGGCTTCACCAGTATCGCCGGGCCGGCCGAGGTCGCCGCGAGGATCAGCCGGCGCACCATGCGCGGGTAGCGCAGGGCGAATTCTTGCGCCAATGCACCGCCCCAACTCACGCCGAACACATCGATCTGGTCGATTCCCAATTGCTTGAGCATCTCGGCGATCAGGTCGGCATGGTGCGGCAGACGCATCGGCCATCGAGGCATTTGCGATTTGCCGACCCCGGGCACATCCAACGTAATGGTCCTGTAGTCCACCAGTTCATCACGCAGGGGATCGAAGGTATGGATCAAACCACCCAGGCCGTTGAGCAAGAGCAGCGGTGAGCCCTGCCCGCGGATGGAAACGTTCAACTGCAAGCCTTTAACGGTTAACTTCTGCGTGGTCATGGTTTCCCCTTGGCCAACCCGACACTTCTGGCCGATAGCCGAAAGCCCCCTCAAACCCGCCCGATCACCGGCGCATGCTCGGCCATCAATTCCATGACCCAGTCGATAAATACCCGCACCTTGGCGCTGACATGACGATTCGGCGGGAATGCCAGATACATCGGCATTGGCGCCATGTGCCAGTCCTCAAACAGCGGCAGCAGCTCGCCGCTGACCAGGTGCGGTTTGGCCATGTAGTGCGGTAGCCAAAGCATGCCCAGACCAGCCAGGCCGGCGGCGAGGTACGCATTGCCGTCGTCGACCGTCAGTTGCGGGCGGCCCTGAGCCTCGATGCGTTCCTCATCCCGCTGCATGGCGTAAGGCAGGGTTTTGCCTGTACGAAACCAGAGGAAACCGACGGTGCTGTGCCTGCTCTCCTCCAGCTCACGGGGGTGCGCCGGCGTACCGCAGCGCTGCAGATAGCCGGGCGCGGCATAAATGCCGAGTTTCAAATCGCCCACATGTCTTGCCACCAGGGACTGATCGGTGATCTCGCCGCCACGCACCACGCAGTCGACGTTTTCGCCAATGATGTCGACCATGCGATCGCTCACACCCAAGGTCAGCTGGATTTCCGGGTAGCGTGCAAAGAACCCCGGCAAGGCGGGTACCAGCAGCATTCGCGCCAGCGGACTGGGCACATCCACCCGCAGTCGCCCGCGCGGGGTCATCGACGCGCTGGACAAGCTGGTCTCGGCGTCGTCCATATCGACCAGTAGCCGGATGACGCGATCGTAGTAGGCCGCGCCATCGGCGGTGACGTTGACCTTGCGTGTGGTGCGGTTGAGCAGGCGCACGCGCAGTCTCGCTTCCAGTTGCTGAACGAGCTGCGTCACGGTGGTCTTGCTCATGTGCAGGGTGGCTGCCGCCTTGGTGAAGCTGCCGGTTTCCACCACTCGGGCAAAGGCCTGCATTGCATCGAAACGGTCCATTTCACGCCTCACTCGGGTCTGGATAGTTTGGATTCTACAAACAGTCATGACCAGAGTTGCTTGTTTATTCAGGTTGGTCGTCTTTTTACAGTGGCTCCATCATCAACAGCGGGCCGCGATGGCCCCGAAGGAAGTCTGCAATGACCAGCAAACGTGATGTCGTTTTCCCGCCTGACCGCCATGCTCTGTACGAGCTCCACCGCTACTCGCCGGCGATTCGCTCCAACGGTTTTCTGTTCGTATCCGGTCAGGTCGGCAGCCGCAAGGATGGCTCGGCCGAACCGGACCTCGCGGCACAGGTTCGCCTGGCCTTCGCCAACCTCAACGCAATCCTGGCCGAAGCCGGCAGTCGTTTCGAGGATGTGGTCGACACGACCATCTTCATGGTCGACCCCGACTCGACATTCGAAACCATTTGGGAAGTAGCGGCCGAGTCCTGGGGCGAAGCGCCCTATCCGACGGCGACCGCTATCGGCGTGACCTGGTTGTCCGGCTTCGACTTCGAGATCAAGGTGATCGCCAAACTACCGCAGTAGAGCCGGCCAAACCCCTCCTCCGACCGCCAAAGGAAACCATTTTGTTTTTCCTGGAGCGACCCTCCACTCCCGGTCGGTTTCTGCCTGATGTCACCGTCTGCTTCTGGCCGTTTTCTGCTTGTCTCGACCGGTTGAATCCACAGCCAAAAGCAGACATTCAAACTAGGGCCGCCAACGCCAATAAGGTGATAGTGGCGAACCTCGATTCATCTATTTAGCTCATTGCATCAACCTTTTTTATCGCATGTCTTTCCAATCAAACCGATTTGCAGAGCGCGGCGTCGATCATGTGACGCACGCCTCGCAGCACCTCGGCCGACACCTCCGGCCTAGCCTTCGCCGTGGCGCGCGCAACCGAAAGGGCGCCGACCATGGCCGCAACGATGCCCATGGCGGTGGCCAGTGCGTCGACGTCAGGGTTGTTAGCGGCGACCCTGCGCTCGAACGCCCGCACCAGCACCATGTAACCCTCGGTGAACTTCGCGCTGATCGCAACATCCTGACGACCGATTTCGCTGGCGGACGCGGCCATTGCGCAGTGCTCGGCGTAGTTGTCTAGGCTGTCCACCGCCAGATAGTCGGACAGGAAACGCTCCAGGTCCGGCTCGCCATCGACTGTGCCCGTATAAAGCTTGGCATTGCCCTGCTCCAGGCTCCACGCCAGTGCCTCGGCGGCGAGCGCTTCCTTGGAGGGGAAGTGCGCATACAGCGCGCCGTGGGTCAGGCCGGCCGACTTGCTGATTTCAGCGACGCCCACACCATCGATCCCTTTCTCGCGAAACAGACGGCTGGCGGTCTCCACCAGCGCGGCGCGATTGGCTTCTGATTTTTCTTTCGAGATTTTCATGATGGGGCTCCTCTGCGCTCATCCTTGCACACTATGATTGCGATCACAATTAACCACAACCACTGCTTTACCATGCTTTATTACGTACAGAATATTTATGTTGACTTTAATAAATGCGACCACCATTATTAATTCAATGATTGCGATCGCAATCTTACAGGGCGATAACCGCTCATCCAACCGGAGTACATCTCATGAAAATAAAAAATTCCGTAGCCTTCGTTACCGGCGCCAACCGTGGTCTGGGCCTCGCGTTCGCAAAAGAGCTCGTGGCCCGCGGTGCGAGCAAGGTCTACGCCGGAGTGCGCAACCCTGAAGGTGTCAACATTCCGGGGGTGATCGCCATTCGCCTTGACGTCAGCGACCCGGCATCAGTAGCCGCGGCGGTGGCCCAGGCAGGTGATGTGACGTTGCTGGTGAACAATGCCGGCATTGCCCGCCTTCTGCCATCGATGCTCGATCCTGGCCTGGTGGAAGCCGCTCGTGAAATCTTCGAAACCAACTATTACGGCGTCATGCACGTCAGCCTGGCCTTCGCCCCTGTACTTAAAGCCAACGGCGGCGGCGCGATCGTCAACGTATTGTCGGATGCGGCTTGGGTTGCCGCGCCGTTCCTGTCCGCCTACGCGGCATCGAAAGCGGCTGCATGGAGCTTCACCAACTCGCTGCGCATTGAACTCCAAGGCCAGGGCACCAGCGTGCAAGGCCTGCACGTCGGCTTTATCGACACCGACCTGACCCACGGTTTTGACGTACCGAAAGTCCAGCCATCCGACGTCGTGATCCAGTCGCTGGACGGCGTGGAAGCCGGCGTGAAAGAAGTGCTCGCAGACACAGGCACACGCGCCATAAAGGCCAGCCTGTCGACTGAGCAAGCGGCTTACCTGAATCCCGAAACCGTCGCGTAAGGAGCCCACCATGCACCTCTTCCAGCGACTGGCCCTCGGGGCTGTCTTAGCCATCTCGGTCAGCGGCGCCATCGCCGCGCCGGCGGCCACCCATAACAGCGCACCCAATCAATTCGTTGAAGCTGACGGTGTGCGGTATGCCTATCGCCAGTTCGGCGCGCAGACGGGCGTGCCTGTCATCTTGCTCCAGCACTTTCGCGGCAACATGGATTACTGGGACCCGGCTGTGACTGATGGCCTGGCGCAGCAACGGCCCGTCTACCTGTTCGACAATGCCGGCGTGGGCCTCAGCAGCGGTGAAACACCCGATTCGTTCGAAGCCATGGCTGATCACGTCGCTGCCTTTGCTCGCGCCCGCGGGTTGACGCAGGTCGACGTGCTTGGCTTCTCAATCGGCGGCATGGTGGCGCAGGAAGTAGCGTTGCGTCATCCGCAACTGGTGCGCCGGCTGATCCTGGCGGGAACGTCGCCGCGTGGCGGGGTCTCGGGACATGATCCCCGGGTTCCGGGGATTGCGTTGCGCGAATCGATCGCCACGCAGGAAGAGACCGCTTATCTGTTCTTCGATCCGGCACCCGCAAGCCAGCAGGCCGCACGGGAATTCTGGGAAAGGCGTCACCAGCGCACGGAAGGCCTCGACAAGCTCAGTTCGATGAAGGTCATCGCGGCCCAAGGCGCGGCGCTGGGCAAATGGAGCGCTCCCGGTGACGGCACTTTTTCGCAATTGAGCCAGATTACCCAGCCGACTTTGGTGGTTAACGGCAGCAAGGACGTGATGGTGCCCACCGAGAACTCCTACACGCTGCAACAGCATATTCCGAACGCCAAGTTGCTGATCTATCCAAGTTCGGGGCACGGCGCATTGTTCCAGTACGCCAACGATTTCGTGCAGCAAACCAATGCCTTCCTGGACTAGGCCGAATCCCATCGCTTTCGAAAACCCTTTGAGCGACACGCCGTCGCCGTAAGGAAATCCAATGTAGTCCCTGTTTTATCGCCCCAATCCCCTGGAGTACGACCATGTCAGCACTATCGTTTGCGGCGTTTCGTCGCTGCCTGTTAGCTGTTTCAGTAACCGCTGGTGCCTTGGCACTGGTCGCCCTCGTCTCGCCCTCTTACGCCCGGGCCGCTACAACGCCCGAGGCCGCCGCCATCGTCGAGAAGGACAGCGCCATTCGTCCTTTCAAGGTCAACATTCCTGAGGACGCGGTGGCCGATCTGCGCAAACGCGTCCTGGCGACCCGTTGGCCCGACCGCGAAACGGTCAGCGACCAATCCCAGGGCGTGCAGCTTGAGAAACTGCAGGCACTCGTCGGTTACTGGGGGACGCAATACGACTGGCGCAAAGTTGAAGCCCAACTCAATGCCTTGCCGATGTTCGTAACCAACATTGACGGCCTCGACATCCAGTTCATCCACGTCAAATCGAAACATCCCAACGCCCTGCCGCTGCTGCTCACCCATGGCTGGCCCGGTTCGATTCTGGAGCTGACCAAGGCCATCGGCCCGCTGACCGACCCGACGGCCTACGGCGGTCGTGCCGAAGATGCCTTTGACGTGATCATTCCGTCGATGCCCGGCTACGGTTTCTCGCAGAGACCCATCGACGGCGGCTGGGGGCCTGACCGTATCGGCATGGCGTGGGATGTGTTGGTCAAGCGTCTGGGCTACCAGCGTTACGTGTCGCAAGGTGGCGACTGGGGCTCGGTGATCGCCGACGCCATGGGACGCCAGGCACCGCCCGGCTTGCTGGGGATTCACGTGAACATGCCCGCCACCGTGCCTGCCGATGTCGCCAAGGCCATCAACGACGGCACCCCGCCGCCCGCCGGTCTGTCGGCCAAGGAGACCGCAGCCTATGAGTCGCTGAAAACCTTCTTCGGCAAAAATGCGGCTTACGGCGCCATGATGAGCACCCGGCCACAAACCGTCGGCTACGGTTTGTCGGATTCACCCGCCGGCCTGGCCGCGTGGATGTTCGATAAATTCAACCAGTGGACCTACAGTGGCGGCGATGCGGAAAAATCCCTGACCAAAGACGAAATACTCGATGGCATTTCGCTCTATTGGCTGACCAACAGCGCCGTCTCCTCCGCTCGCCTGTACTGGGAAAACAACACCAACAACTTCAATGCCGTGGAACAGAAGACCCGGGATATCAAGATCCCTGTCGCGGTGACCGTGTTCCCTGGCGAAATCTATCAGGCGCCGAAATCCTGGACCGAGCGCGCCTATCCCAACCTGATCTATTTCAACGAAGTGGATAAGGGCGGCCATTTCGCGGCCTGGGAACAGCCTGAATTGTTCGCCAAAGAACTGCGCGCAGCCTTCCGCACCTTGCGGTAAGCATTGCGTTGCGTTGCATTGGTCTGCCCGTTGAACTACCGGGTAGGCCATACACCGATGTCCATCTGGCTGCTGACGCTGACCGGCTGCTTTGGGTCGGTTGCCGTCCTTCGCGGCAGGGAAAAAACGGCCACTAGCAGCCAATCACATCATGCGCTTTCGCCTACTAGCCAGTAGTCGCGTAGTCTAGAACCCGCGGGTCGAAATCTTCTGTGGTTAACGCATGATCGGTGTGTTCGGCTCAGGTTTCGGTTTCGCTCAAATCAATACTCAGAGCGGGGCATGTTGGGTCGGTGCAGCAGACTGGGCAATGGCTATCCCGCGATAAAAGCGTTTACCGATTGTTAGGATGTCTTCCCAGATCGACACGCCGATTTCTGTTTGCATCAACCGGGCCGGAAAGCTGCTGAAATCTCTAACCTTAATTGCATACGGGGCAGTCCATGCATTGCCGTTTGCAGGGACGGGAATCGTCCAGTCTCGCCCATGAAATGACAGCACGGCACCATCAAACCGAATTGAAATCTGGTCGTCCGGGTCGTCCTTGCTGACGTGCCCGGCCAGCGTTTTTAACAACAGGCGCATCCATGAGCGTTCTACCCAGCAATGTGGACGGGCTGCATGCGCAGCCTGCCGGCGTACCCAAGGGAGCGTCGATTGATGCTGCAACCCCAGAATCACCAGCTCTTGTTTAAAGCTGGCAACAAGCCTTTCATTGCGAGGAAGCTGGCGTTCAAGCGCCCAGGCAATCCAAGCCGCACACTGTTCGACGGAGTCAACCTGCAGTGGCATTTCGAATTCGATTTGTGCGACGGATCGTGATGTGGCGACCAGTCCGGAAAGGTGCCAAGCCTCGCGCATCTGCAGGTTCATCATGCGGGCTGCTGTCAGCTTAAAGCTGCCAAAGTCATATGACAGGCCAGTTTCTTGCTCGGAGTACACCTTCGGCTCACACCTGAAGCCCAGCGCCTGCAAGGCTGCTTGCGTTGAAACCGGATTGACATCCCGTGCGCTCATCCTTTCGCCCTCAGTTATGTCGGGGCGACGTTGCCCCAAGGGTATCCATGAACCTGCCCCCTGGCGGCGGACGCCAAGAAGTCAGAGGTTAAGGCGTTCGCTTCAAACCCTTTGCGTAGTAGTTTGGTGAACGATAGCCCAACGCTCCAGGATCGTGATGGCAGCCATTGCGCGCAAGGATTACGAGCAACGTCGCGAGCGTCAGGCCCAAGGTATCGAGAAGGCCAAAGCTGCCGGTAAGTATCAGGGCCGGCCGATTGATGAAGATCTACACAAGCGCGTTACGGAACTGCTCGGTGCAGGCCTTGGCATCCGCGCAACAGCCAGGCACGCCAACTGCTTACACAGAATTTAGTTGTGTTGCGTCGACCGGTTGAATCCACAGCCATTAGCAGTCATTCGTAGCAGGGGGAAATTCAACTGAGGGAGCTAGGTGGTTTCGATCAACGTGTTACGGGACTGAACCAATAGATCATCGAGATGACTGTCGCGATCCATATAATACAAAGACATAAGTGTAGAGCGACAAAGGGGTTGTCTTTCATGGGTAGATTGTAATGCTCGAGTGGACGATCAATCAGGGTCTCAAACAAAGGGCCCTCACCTTCGCGATGAGCTTTGCCCATTAAGCTTTCCGAGGCAGCCCTTGCTCCGCAACCACAGGCGGACACTGGCAAACGCTTATGGAAATTTAGTCTCCGAAGCTAAAGCTCCAGTTTTTCGGTTTCCGCCAGTTGGCGCTAATGAGAAGTTAATGGTTGAGCAACGGTAACGTCACCACGAACTCACTTCCCTTCCCATTACCCTCGCTCGTACCAGTGACCTTGCCGCCGTGTGCTTCCACCAGCTCCCGAACTACGGTCAACCCAATGCCCAAGCCGGCCCCGTTGAAACCTATGGCGTGTTCGTCCTGAACATAAGGGTCAAAAATAAAAGGCAGTGCTTTGGCCGAAACTCCAATTCCATTGTCGGAAATACTTATCTTCAAAACGTCGGCCTCTACCGTTACAGACAGCTTGATACTACCGTCGGCCGGAGTGTACTTGGCCGCATTCGCCAGTAGATTGTGGAGAATTTGAGCCAAGCGTCCTGGGTCACCACTCACCATCAAGATACCATCAGGAAGATGGGCGTCGAAATGCTGCTTTTGCGCGGTCATCACAGGGCCACACGCATCAACAGCGTCACTCAGAATTTGCAGCATGTCGACATCGCGGCGATCAATTCGCAACTTACCCGTGCTGGCGCGGGAGACGTCAAGCAGATCGTCGACCAGTTGTGAAATATGCTGTACTTGGCTCTCGATCAACTCACGCATCCGCGGTAGCTGATCGCTAGGTAGTCGAACCATACGTTCTGCAATCATGCTGATGGGTGTTAATGGATTTCGCAGCTCATGGGCCACCATCGCAAGTACGCTTTTCTGCTGACTCAATGCACGCTCGGCTGCAGCCTGAAGGTCTTGAGCGCTGAGCGCAGCTATGACCAGCTGCGCGTTGGCCTCGCGCAGCTCCTGGTACAAACGCTGCTCCTCCAAGCGAGGGGGGGCTGCAGCATCTGATTGTGCTAGCAGAATCGCCAGCACCAACTGCTGATTTGCCTCGATCACTTGCTCGACCTGCTGGGTATCCACCAGCCGGCTACTGGCGTCGTTCAATTGTTTTTGCAGTGCTGCTAATACGGCGCGTGCTTCAACAGTTTTTTGGCCAAGCAGGAAGAGTTCGTGAGCCGCATTGGCCATCTCACGCTCATTCTTGCCACCGGCGTTACTCATGAGTCGAGCTCAAACATTTTTATCTCCTGTGCGTACCGCTCCAAAATTCTGTTTTGTCGGTCGACCACCGAGCAGCCCCTCCTGATCTGGCAGCATTTCGCCGATCTGCAAACCGTTGTTGTCGATGTGGTACTGGCGCAATTCATCGGAATGGGCGCTGGCCCGCACCTTGACCACCGCCATGATGCGCAGCAAACGGCTCTGCACTTCAATGTAGCGCTGAACGATGATTGCGTCGGTAAGAAATGCTGTGCCGTAAGGGCTGAAGCGCAAGTCGGTGTAGCGGTCTTCCAGCTCTGAGGTCATCAATACGCTGACCCCGGCGCTCGTCAAGGCAGTGACCATGCGCGACAGCGACTCGCGAAAATCTTCGCGGAAGGTCGGTGCCAGCGCCAGTTCGAAGCCCGACAACGAATCGATCACCACGCGGGTGGCTTTCAGCCGGCTGATCTCGCTGAGCAGCAAATGCACGATTTCATCGATGGACAGGTCCGGGGCGCGGCTGTCCACCAGGCCGACCTGTCCGCTCTGGATCAGGCCCGAAAGGGTGGCGTTCTGCGAGTGGTTGGGCCGTTGTTCGAACACCGCGATCACGCCGGTTTCGCCATTGCGCGCGCCTTCGGCCAGGAAGGTCGCTGCCAGAATACTTTTGCCCGAGCCCGACGGCCCGGCCACCAGCAAGGAATAGCCACGGGGCAGGCCGCCACCCAGCATCTCGTCGAGCTGTGACACGCCCATTTTCAGGCGCTTGATGGGGAACTCCAGCGGTGCTTCAACCGGGTTGAGGGTGGCGGGTGCAAAGACCTTGATCCCGGATGTGGCGATGCGGAAGGTGTGCAGCCCGGGCAGCGTCGGCTGGCCGCGCATCTTCATGATTTCCATCTTGCGCACCATGGAATTGCGCTGAACGCTCTGACGCAGCCAGATCAGGCCATCGGCCACGGTGAAAATCGGATTGGTGTCGGTTTCGGTGAAGTACTCACCGATCAGGAAGGTCGTGGCCTGCCAGGTAGTCATCAACATGCCCAGTTGCTGAACGAACTGCGGCAGGTTGTTGTTCGGGTTGTCCTGGGTCTGGCTGGCTAGCACCACGGAGCGGAATGAATCGACAAACACCAGCGACGGAGAGTGAGCCTCCACCTCGCTGACGATGCGCCGCAGCACCTCGTCCAGATTCCCGGCCAGGGTGTCGTCCGCCAGGTTGACGTAGCGAATCGACTGGTTGATCGCTTCGCTGTCGAAAAAGTCGAATTGCTGCTGGTAACGCAGCATCTTCAGCGGCGGCTCGCCGAGCACCGTGAAAAACAGCGCCGGGCGTTCGGGTGTCGCCAGGGCGAACATCATCTGATGCGCCAGGGTGGTTTTGCCACAGCCAGGCGGGCCTGCAATCAGGTTGAACGAAAACTCCGGCAATCCTCCGCCCAGCACCTCGTCCAGTCCTGGCACGCCGGTGGCCAGACGGTTGATAGTCACTTTGGTGCTCATGGCGAATTTTCCTGCGAAGGGGTGTCGCTCAAAGAAGGTTCCCACATGCCACGAAGCAAACGCGCGGTGAGCGAGGGCCCGATCAGCGTGGTCAGTAGCTCATAAAACGTAGTCAGCAACACTTCACCGAAAAACAGCGCATCGACTTCGCTTTGCTCAACGATTACGGACTTGAGGGCAGTCAGATCCATGCCGGGCTGCACCCTGTCATAGGTGCGGGCCAGACGCGGATGAGTGGAGGCGCACAGGTGGAGGCTACGGCGAAAAAGCGCGTCAACCCCTTGCTGGCCGATGATGGGCGTGAGGGCTACGTCCATATCCCGCAAGATGGAAATGATCGCCTGGGCGATCCTTGCAATGTCAGCGTTGGGGCCAACACGGTGCGCCAGAGAAGCTACGATCTGGCGGCTCTCTTCGCTTAGCGTGGACATGGCTGACTGATATCTGATGGACAGAGTTTGATGGTACACCCTATAGCTAGCTATCGAGCCCCAATCGGACGCAGCATTACAATTGCTGTCATTTACGTTGGCGGAACAAGTTTTTTTGCAAAACAGTTTGATCGACCGGTTGAATCCACAGTCGTTTTCTGCCTCTCGCGACGGACTGAAATCGGCCAGAAGCAGTCATCGCTGGTTTATCAGCGAATAGGCGATATCTCCTCACCCCCCTTTTCATGAGACAGGCTTATTTTGAATCCCAGACCTGCCTGCGCACTGCTTTAGCAAGCAGCCAATAGAAGACGATGAGCAAGGGAATGGGTAGAGCCAGCAGTAGCAATGCGCGAGTGACGTCCGATAGGTCGCCGGTATTGAGGTTGGCCAGTGGAATGATGATCATCAGACACGCCCCCAGGTTGCACATGCAGATGGCCATGACCCGGAAAAAAATTCGCCAAGACTTGGAGGGGTGGTCGATGTTCCGGGTAGATGGCGGGATAACGCCAGGGTGGGGTAGCACGATGCAAGTGCCAATGAGTCCGGCAATTGACTGAAAGGCAAAGACGAAAAGTGGGGTCATGACGGTGCTGGCGGCACGCTTGCTGGCTTCCAAAGGGTGATATCGCGGTCTTTATGATCTGATAAACCCTCGGCAGCTCAAGTCCTGCGACAGGTGGAATGCCCTGAGATTACCGAGCTGCCGCCGCGATCCGGGTCGCGGCGAACGCGCTCGTGCCGAGCCAGCGCCACAGGTTGTGCGCATCCTGCGCGGCGCCGTCTACTCGCAGCTCCCGCGATAAAAGCACTTCTTTCGGTGTGCGGTCGCCCGTCCACACCTCGGTCAACGCTCGCACGCTGGCGTCGACGATAAGCGTCAGTTCGCGTCCCGGGTCGTCGCGACACAGGTCGGCCACGCCCTGTTCAACCACCAGCCACCACGCTTGCTCGCCGGGCCGTGCGTCGCGGAACTTGAAATGGATGACCACCGGCCGGGACGGGAACTCATCGACGCGCGCGAACCGGCGCACGTCCCACATCAGCAAACCCGCGTCGAGTTCGTCATCGCGAAGGCGGCTACCGATCCAGCGTGCGCCCCAGTGGCCGAGCGCCATGATGATGGGGCGCAATTCCTCGCCCGCCTCGGTCAGGCCGTACTCCCAGACTTTGCCGACGGCCGTGCGATTCACGACACCGATCTCTTCCAGATGGCGCAGCCGCTGAGCCAGCAGGTTGGTGGACATCCGTGGGACGCCGCGATGCAGTTCATTGAACCGTTTACTGCCGCACAGCAGCTCGCGCACCACCAACGGTGTCCAGCGTTCGCACAGTGCTTCGGCACCGCGCGCAACCGTGCAGAACTGACCGTAGCTGTCTTCCATCGCCTGGGCTCCGCTACTGCAACGCTTCAGATTTTGAACTAGCCCCGCCCCTTCGCCACGCGCACGCTGAATCTCCAAAGCAACCGCCAAAGGAGAACACCATGACCCAGGTAGCCATTATTCAACGCCCGCCCGTGCTGCTTGATCGCAACGCCACCCTCGCCCGGGCCGTGCAATCGGTCGGCGAGGCGGCAGCGGCGGGAGCGACGCTGATCGTTTTGCCCGAATCATTCATTCCAGGCTATCCATCGTGGATCTGGCGGCTGGCAGCGGGAAAGGACGGGGCTGTCATGGGCCAGCTACACACGCGGTTGCTGGCCAACGCCGTCGATATCGCGAACGGTGACCTGAACCCATTGTGCGAGGCAGCCAGGGTTCACGCCGTGACGATCGTGTGCGGCCTCAATGAACGCGACCGACGCAATGGCGGCGGCACGCTCTATAACAGCGTAGTCGTCATCGGCGCGAGCGGTGAGGTGCTCAACCGACACCGCAAGCTCATGCCAACGAATCCCGAGCGGATGGTGCATGGCTTCGGTGATGCTTCCGGGTTGCGGACGGTCGATACACCGGTCGGCCGCGTGGGTGCGCTGATCTGCTGGGAAAACTACATGCCGCTGGCCCGTTACTCACTGTATGCCCAAGGGGTGGAAATCTACGTCGCCCCCACCTACGACACTGGCGATGGCTGGATCAGCACGATGCGTCACATTGCCCTTGAAGGCCGCTGTTGGGTGCTCGGCAGTGGCACCGCGCTGCGCGGCAGCGACATCCCCGACGACTTCCCGGCGCGTATGCAACTGTTCCCCGACCCGGAAGAATGGATCAACGACGGCGACTCGGTGGTGGTCAATCCTCAAGGACGGGTCGTGGCCGGCCCGCTACACCGAGAGGCAGGCATTCTGTATGCAGACATCGACGTCGCACTCGTAGCGCCAGCGCGGCGAGCGCTCGACGTTACCGGGCATTACGCGCGCCCGGACATTTTCCAACTGCAGGTCCGGCGCACGCCGGCGACAGCCGTGCGCCACATCGATGGGTGAAGACAAGCAACGTTCAGGCGATCCCTGCCATGCCCGGTGATATCGCCTGACAACTGATCAAGGAGTCATGCCATGAGTATCGAACGCTCTTACAAGGGTCATTGTTTTTGCGGCGCAGTCGAGTTCACCGTCAGCGGCGAGCCTGCCGCGATGGGCTATTGCCATTGCGAGTCGTGTCGGCATTGGTCAGCAGGCCCGGTCAATGCCTTCACCCTGTGGAAACCCGAAGCGCTGCAAGTCACTCGGGGCGCTGACAACATCGGCACCTATAACAAGACACCGCGGAGCATGCGCAAGTGGTGCAAAACCTGCGGCGGGCACATCTTCACCGAACACCCGGAAATGGGACTTATCGACGTGTACGCCGCGGTCCTCCCGGAGCTCGCGTATTCGCCAGGCGTTCACGTCCACTATCAGGAGACCGTGCTGCGCATCAAGGATGGGTTGCCCAAGCTGAAGGATGTCCCCAACGAAATGGGGGGCTCGGGCATCAGCGTGGAAGAATAACGCTACGGGCAACACGGGCATACGGATCATGCCCATTGCCCGCGCCACTCCAGTATTAATCAAAAGCACCGTTGAGAACTTCGTAGATGAGTCCGGTCGCCAGCGCGACCAGTATCAAGTCGGTGCCCGCTTGCTGCCATTCATAGCCATCGTAATGAGGCAACCGGCCGATTAACCGACCGTCCAGTTTTTTGGCGATCCCCGGTGGGAGCGGCTTGCCTCGCGCGAGGTTCTTTTGAATGCCGGGTGGCAATGCAGGTCCTGGGCTCCAGTAGTCCCGATAACCGCCAACAATCCCGAGAACGCTGCCGCGATTGATGCTTGGGCCATTCCCCCAATCGCCGCCCCCGGCATTTTTGCCCTTGCCGCCCTGGTTGCCATGAGCCTGAGTGGTTTGTGGATTTCCCTTGCCGTTTCCCTGGCCCTGGCCATTACCAGGATCGGCCCATGCAGGCGCTGAACCGGAGACCAGCGCAAGGCATGTAATTGCAGCGATCAATGAGCGGGATCTGAGCATGATTCGTTCCTTCGCAGTGGCGGGACATCTCTGTGTAACTTAGTCGCAATTGACGATGTGGGTTCCGTGTTCTTCCATCGACACTCAAGCGCTACCCGGGATCCTCTTACTTCGATGCATTGCGAGGATCATCATGACTATCAATGTACTCAAGGCCCAACGGGCCCGTGCCGTAAACTTGCGAGATGTATTCTCCTGATTTGGCCCAGTGGAAATGGGGCGTATTCGCCGGGAGTATGACGACACTGCCGGGACCATAAGCCACCAGTTTGGCCGGATCAAAAACAGAACCGAAACCAATATAGAAAACACCGGACATGACGGTGTAGATGCGGTCTTCGGGATGTGTATGAGGCATTAATTTGGTGCCGTTCGGGACTTTGACTCTTACCACGTACGGTGCTGGTTTACTGGGGTCGCCGGCCAACACAGCGAGTTTCACTTCTTTGGGGAACGCCGGAAAGCTGCGCCACTCCACGTCTTCGCTATGTATGGCGCCGACTTTATCGAGTGGCAAGGGTTGCGCCTGGACAAACGGCATTGATGCGCTGGCGACAAGAAGAACGGCCAGACAAGCAGGCTTCATAATGTTCTGAATCATGAAAGGCACCTTAATCGCGCTGTAAATTCGGGAGGTCAATCGTGGCGAGTCGCCGCTGAATACAATCGGCGGTTTACTGTATTTGCGATTGGCTTTGATGATAATGGCGTTCGCGCGCATTAGAGTTGATACGCAATGTAATCAATGCTCTGCCCAGTCTGTACCGCATCATCACGCTCACCGGAAGTAGCCCGCTCGCCCTATCAATGCCATCAATGTTCACCATCACGTCAATGAAGTTCTCTTAAAAACTCCGCGGCGTAACATCAGCTCCATACCAACCAACAACACCCCGGAGCACACGATCATGAAACGCCAAACCCTCCTCAGCATCGCATTCTCGATTTTTGCAGCTAACGCTTTCGCCGCTACCTCCGCTCAGCCTGTCGTCGCTGAAGGCGGCTCGGATCGTCTGATTGAAAGTCGTGTGGCTGAAGGTGGTTCCGATCGTTTGATCGAAAACCGCGTCGCTGAAGGTGGTTCGGATCGTCTGATCGAGAATCGCGTCGCTGAAGGTGGCTCTGATCGCCTGATCGAGAATCGCGTCGCTGAAGGCGGCTCGGATCGTCTGATTGAAAGTCGTGTGGCTGAAGGTGGTTCGGATCGTCTGATCGAGAATCGCGTCGCTGAAGGTGGTTCGGACCGTCTGATCGAAAGCCGCGCTGTGTAAATATCGCGTCACCGCAATACCCAAAAAGCCCGGCCTGATCAGCCGGGCTTTTTCGTGTTCGCCCGAAAGACGCCGCACGGAGCAAGCTCGCTCCTACAGGTTTCCTTAACGGCACGGTCTTCATCCGATACGATCATCGCTGGAATGGACCATCTCGACTAAAGGACGCGGCATTTATGGAAACCCCCTTCTCTCAAATCAGCAAGCGTTTGAACAATCGCCGATTTACCGTAGCGGACAATACCCACGGGCTATCCGGTACAGGCACCGTCTTTCATTACCAGGTCGAGGAAGGTGCCATTTCGGGCGCTTACCAAGGCGGCCGGATCCGTATCGGTCAGCAAGTCGGGCGCGTGACGGGCGCCGACACCATCGAGCTTCTTTTTCAGTGTTTGACCACGGAGGGCGAGATGCTTGCCGGATGGTCGCGGGGCACGGTAGGCGTCGATCACGCCGGGCGCACCACGCTAAGCTTTGTATGGGGTTGGTTGTCGGGCGCAACGGGAGGTGGGGAGTCCAACTACGTCGAGCTTGTCGCCTAACGGTTAAAACAATCAGTTAAGCCATAACGCGATCTGTAGCCGCTGGCGCAGCCTGCGTTCGGCGGCGCAACCGTCGTGAATCGGGACGCCGCGGTTTATCAGACATTCGGCGGGGTCTGGTCGGGCGACGGCTTCGCCGTCGAACGCAGCCTTCGGCAGCTGCTACGGGTGTGCGTTGCGGCTGAAACTCCCATCTCTGCCGTCAGACTTTTATCTACTACCCCGCCAATTCTGCATATCTTGCCTCTAAATCTGACATTGTTTTCCACCAGCGACGTCGCTCACACCAGAGTGATGGCCAACAGCTACTCTCTCCCCGGTTTCTCCTGTACATCTCTACCCAACCCAAAATAACCACTGACCCTGTGGCGAGGGAGTTTGCTTCCGTTGAGCGTTCCGTGCTCGCGCAACAGGAGCAAGCTCCCTCTCCACAGGGTCAGTTGATCGGCATTGGAGTCATTCAGTCTGTGCAAACTATCGCGCAGAACACGGCGCACGATGTGGAAACGCTGGGCCTGAGCACCATTCGCCTGGATGCGTTGGAGCGTACATTTCATCAAGAGAATGGGACGGCTATTTCCCCCTGACATCCGGTTCATCCATCCATTGCCGGCATCGATAGTCACCATCATCCCAATGAAGTTCTCTTAAAAACTCCGGGGCGTAACATCGGCTCCATACCAAACAACTACACCCCGGAGCACACCCTCATGAAACGCCAAATCCTCCTCAGCATCGCTTTCTCGGTTTTCGCAGTTAACGCTTTCGCCGCTACCTCTGCTCACCCGGTTGTCGCTGAAGGCGGCTCGGATCGTCTGATTGAAAGTCGTGTAGCTGAAGGTGGTTCGGATCGTCTGATCGAAAACCCCGTTGCTGAAGGTGGTTCGGATCGCCTGATCGAAAACCGCGTGGCTGAAGGTGGCTCTGATCGTCTGATCGAAAACCGCGTAGCCGAAGGTGGTTCGGATCGTCTGATCGAAAACCGCGTCGCTGAAGGTGGTTCGGATCGCCTGATCGAAAACCGCGTCGCTGAAGGTGGTTCGGATCGTCTGATCGAAAACCGCGCTGCATGAATGACTTGCTTTACCGCGGTACTCGATAAAAAACCCGGTATCATCAACCGGGTTTTTTTATGCCTGCGGTAATCCGGGCGGCAGCGCTGGGCCCACTTGCCAATCCGGTACCGCACAGATACTGTCAACCGCATGACTCAACCACGTATTGCCTCGACCACCACGACCACGACCGCCCAAGGCGGGTCGTGAGAAGTGTCGTGAGCCAATAACGCACGAACTTCAAAAGGCCCGCCAGCGATGGACAGGGCCTTTTCTTTTGCCCTTGTGTCGCTGGCCCAAACGCAAGGAAAGCACGATGCACGCACTGTTGATTCTCGATATGCAGGTTGGGTTGTTTCATGGCCCGGATAAACCCTGGGCTGGCGAAGCGCTGCTCAACACATTGAATAGCCTGCTGAGCAAAGCCCGGCAGGCAGGCGCACCGATTTTTCTTGCTCGCCATATCGGTCCGCCTGGGTCGCCTATCGAGCCCGGCAGCCCGTTGACGCAATTGGTGCAGGAACTGGTGCTAATGGGCGACGAAGTGATCTTTGAAAAAAGCCGACCCAATGCCTTCGTCATGACTGACCTGGCCGAGCGGCTACAGGCCTGTGGAGCTCAGGGCGTGGTCATTGCCGGAATGAAGACCCAGTATTGTGTCGACAGCACCTGCCGTGCCGCACGAGATCTTGGGTTCGATAGCGTGCTGATCGCTGACGGCCATACCTGCAGCGACACGCCTGCGCTGAAGGCTGAACATATTGTCGCTCATCACAATGCGACCCTGGCGGGACCTTTCTGTCGTGTCGTTCAGGCTGAGGATTGGAGCTTCTAACCGATATCGGAGAGATCGGCTCGAGTAAGGGTCGATCTGTAGGCTCTGGGCTGTGCTTCATCGGTTCAGAGTTAAAATCCGACTGGTTTGGTGCACATTTCTGAGGATGATCAAGGTATGTCCAGGCTCGACACTTCCCTGCAAGACACGGCCGCGCCTGACGGCGTGTGTTACGGCTGCGGCAGCGCTAATCCGCACGGGCTGCACATCAAGAGTTTCTGGCATGAGGACGGCGTGCATGTCATGGCCGAGCATCTGCCTGATGCCCAGTATTGCGGCTGGCCGGAGCTGGTGTACGGCGGATTGATCGCGATGCTGGTCGACTGTCATTCAAACTGGACGGCAATGGCCTATCACTACCGTCTGGAACACCGCGAACCGGCCAGCCTGCCCCGGATCAATTGCGTCACGGGCAACCTTGGCATCAAGTTCATCAAACCGACCCCGATGGGTGTACTGCTGACCCTGCGGGCAAAAGTTGAAGGTGAGGTTGGACGCAAAACCCGTGTCATCTGCGAGGTCTACGCGGGGGATGTGCTGACGGCTGTTGGCGACTCGATTTTTGTTCGCGTCGATACCGAGCAACTGGCGGCCGTCGCGCACAGTCGGTAGATCACCTGACACCGCGAGCTGCCGGCAAAAACTTCCGCACTCATTCGCGGCTGTGTATGATCAGCGCGGGCCGATGCTGCCCGCCGCTCGCTTCCGAAAGGAAAGGTGAAAGCATTTCTTCTTTACCAAATCCTGTCGCTTCTCTTGACGGTCGAGGTTTGGCAACGCGAGCACCACGATGCCTCGACTACAGGAGTAGTCATGTTTTCAAACGAGCAAGCCAAGCAAATGGCCAAGCGGTCGCGTGCCTCGCTAGCGGCGCGTGATCAAGCGGTGCCGCACTCAACCGCGCTGGAACTGGTCGCGCAGCAACTGGGCTACAAGGACTGGAACACCGCGTCCGCGATGCTGCCCCAGGAAAATCCCCAACCCACGGTGACGTTCGACAAACCCATTCCAATCTTGCGGATGTTTGACGAAGCCAAGGCGCGCGAGTTTTATCTTGATTTCCTAGGCTTCAGCGTCGAATTCGAGCACCGGTTCGAAGCCGATCTACCGTTGTACCTGGGCATCAGCCGAAACGGTCTGCAGCTGCATCTTTCCGAACATCATGGCGATGCAAGCCCGGGGTCGACGGTGTTTATCCCGATGCAAAATATCGAGCTGCTTCGGGATGAGTTACTGGCCAAGCGCTACGGCTACGGACGTCCGGATATCGTTGAGCAGGGCTGGGGGCAAGTTCTGGAAGTCTATGACCCTTTCGGTAATCGACTGCGGTTCTGCCAAAGCTGAGCCGATAAGCCACAACGCAACCCTTGTAGCCGTAGGCTGCGCCAGCGGCTACAAGAGTTTGCGTTACGGCTGAAGTCAGTTGCAACAACGGGCGCCCACGCGGCAAAAACAGGAGGCTGTGATCTCCACGTCGGCACGGGCCATGGCCAGGTCGAGGCGGATTTTGGCGGCGGCGGCCTCGGTGTCCCGGCCCAGGCGTTTCAGGCATTCCACATAACCGTGCAGGCTCCACACGTTGTCCAGATGCCAGGCCGCACGGCTGAGGGTGTTGTCCATTCCCAGATCGGCTTGGTAGGCGTGCAAAGCTTCTTCTACCCTGCCCTGCTCCAAAAGCAGTGCGCCCAGCGCATGCCGAACCGGTTGCATCCAGCCCCATGGCTCGTCGTAAGGCAGGTTGTCGTCCAGCGCGCGTGCCTCACGCAAGTGGGTGAAAGCCTCGTCGTAATTGCCTTTGCGGTACTCGATTTCGCCGCGCAGCATGCCGGCGGCAACCGCCAGAATGTCGTTGCAGGTGTTGTTGAAGAGGTAGCGGGTGTCCGGCACTCGGGTCCAGGCGTCGAGGAACAGACGCTGTTCGGCTTCCGCGCCGGCGATATACCCGGTGGCCGCGTGCGCCACGCCTCGGGCGTAATGCAGCATCGCGCTGGTCACGCAGTACAGCGCCTGATCGTTCGGCAACGGCGTGGCGAGAATGTCCTGCCACTTGCCGAAGCGGATCTGCACATGGACCTTCATTGAGACGAAGCCTTCCAGCCAGTCGGCCATGGGCGGTTGCTCCACGCGCAGCAGTTCTTCCTTGATGGTAGCGATCAATTGATCGGCGGCTTCCAGCGCTGGTTGATACTGGCCGAGGAACATCGCCGCGTAGAGTTTGAAGTGGTAGTTGTGGCATCGGTACAGGGTGTAGAAGTTGATCGGCCCTTCTTGTTCCAGGTACTTGCTGTCGGCCAGGATCGCCCGGCTGTTGGTGATCAGGGCCCCTCGGTAATCGCCACAGAGCACGTCGATGTGCGACGGCATGTGGCGCAGATGCCCGGCGTCCGGCACCAGGTCGCGCAATACATCACCGGCGCGCAATGCCCGCTCCGGATAGGGCGACATTTCCATGGTATGGACGTACATGTGCAGCACGCCGGGGTGCGGCGCATCGCCGTGTTGCTCCATGCGTTGCAGAGCCCGCTCCAGCACGGCGACGGCCTCGAGGGTGTCGGCGCCCGGCGCCGGTTGAGCGGTTTTCAGGTCCCACAGTTGCCACGGCGTGCGGTCGATCAGCGCTTCGGCAAACAGCGCAACCACGTCGGGATCGTCGGGCCAGGCTGTGTAGACATCGCGCATGGACGCCGCGTAGGCATCGTTCCAGCTGAAGAGTTGTTCAACGCTGGCGGCTTCGCTGGCCTGGTAGCGTTGGTCCAGCGCGCGGATCAGCGCTTGCTCCACCGCTGTCGCCCCGTCGAGATGCGCCAGCGCAGTCTGCGTCGCCTGTCGGGCCTGGGTCACGGCCTCTTTCAACTCCTGTTCGATGAAGGCATCCCAGCGTTTGTTGTAGTTCGGACCCGAGGCGTAGGCGATGCCCCAGTAAGCCATCGCGCAATCGGGGTCGTGTTCGAGGGCCTTGCGGAAACAGCGGATGGATTCGTCGTGGTTGTAGCCGTAACACCATAACAATCCACGATCGAACCAGCGTTGGGCCTGTGGCGAACGGGTCGTCACCGGGCGGCTGTAAGTGCCCAAATCGTAATAGTCAGGCATCGGTTTATCCTCTCGACCAGAGCTTCGATAGCTTAAGAGAACCAGCATACCCCGACGGTTTTGGCTGGGCAGTGCAGCCGACGACAGGCGGGGTAAAAATGGTTACTTGATAAGTCGCGTTTCCTTGGAAGGCCTGTAGCCGAAATACGAGCTGTAGCACTTGCTGAAATGGCTGGGCGAAACAAACCCGCAGGCCACCAATACGTCCACCTGCGACAGCTCCGTGTGCTGCAGCAGCCGACGCGCCTCGGTGATGCGCAACTCCATGTAATAGCGTTGCGGCGTGGTGCCCAGTTGTTCCTTGAACAAGCGCTCGAGTTGTCGACGAGAACGGCCGGCATAAACCGCCAGTTGTTCCAGCTCCAACGGCTCTTCGAGGTTGGCATCCATCAACTTCACCACCTCACGCAAGGGCGCGCTCACGCAGATATTTTCAGTCGGTTTGATGCGCCGGTAGCGCGACTCTTCGAACGCCAGAATGTCCTCGATGCCCTCGACAAGGGCTTTGTCGTGCAGCCCCTTGATCCAGTCCAACGCCATATGGAACGCCCCCGAAGGACTGGACGCGGTAAGCCGGTCCCGATCGATGACGTAGGGTTCACTGGTGACATGCGTGGCCTTGGAAATTTCCGAGAGTGCGGGGCGATGTTCGGGGTGAATGGCGCAGCGGTAGCCGTCAAGCAAACCAGCGCTGCCCAGGAACCAGGCGCCATTCCACAACCCGGCCAGAATGACACCCCGCTCTGCCGCCGCCCGGAGCAGGTTGATGAGCTCGTCAGTCGCCTTCAGTTCTGTCCGGTAGCCGCCGCAAATGACCAGTAAATCCAGATCTTTAATGGCTGAACACTCGAGACGTGCATCCGGCCGGATGACCAGTCCCAAATCACTGATGACCTCGCCGTCATTCAGGCCGAATGTCCGGGAAGAAAACAACCCGGGGCGCAGCAGGTTCGCGGTGACGATCGTATCCAGTGCCTGGGTGAACGCCGGCAGCGAGAAATGCTCGAGCAGCAAAAAACCGGCGCGAGTCATTTGCGCGGCCTGGTCAGGGTTTTCATTCAGATAGCGGAGATTTTTCCCTTTCATCCCTCCGCTGAATTGGCGTCGTTCGATCAATGTTTGACCCACTCCGTGACGGTAACGAACGAATCGTTGGTGCGTTGATAAGTGCCATGCTAACTGCAGATCTTTCAAAACCACAGCGTTGCCTGCAAGCCTTATGTAAAGCGACCTTTACATCCTCGATTTCATCGACGAATATGTAAAGGACGTTTTACATAAGGATGATGAAAAATGCGACGGTACTACTACGAGTTGGGCGCAGCGCTGGCCTTGTATGCGGTTTTTTTGGTGGTGTCGCTGACGCTGCTGCAGCATCAGGAAAACTTCGGCCTGCCGCTGCGCATTGCCATTACGCTGGCGCCGGTGATACCGGCCGGCCTGATGTGCTGGGCCATCGTGCGCAACCTTCGGCGCATGGATGAAATGCATTTGCGCATCCAGTTCGAGGCCCTCGGCTTTGCGTTTGCCGCCTCTGCGCTGCTGACCTTCAGCTACGGCTTTCTGGAGAATGTCGGGTTCCCGCATCTTTCGTGGCTCATGGTGTGGCCGGTGATGGGCTTGATGTGGATCATCGGGCTGATGGTTGCCCGACGACGCTATCAATGAAAAACCGACTGAAAGAACTGCGCGCCGAGCTCAAGTGGTCGCAGGTGGACCTGGCCGCTCGGCTGAATGTCTCACGGCAGACGATCAACGCGATTGAAAACGGCCGGTACGATCCCAGCCTGCCGTTGGCGTTTCAGATTGCAAGGGTTTTTCAGTTGCCCATCGAGGCGATTTTTGAGGATGCCTCGTAGCAGCTGGCGTCCGGCCCTGTAGCAGCTGTCGAGCTTGCGAGGCTGCGTTCGGCTGCGCAGCAGTCGCCAAACCATACGCTGCGGTGCGTCAGTTAAACCGCATGCGCAGGTTTTACGACTGCTTCGCAGCCGAACGCAGCCTCGCAAGCTCGACAGCTGCTACAGGGACGAACGTCGGGGAGGCTTACTGCGGCTGGAATGTCTGGAGGTAGGCCAGCAGGTTTTCGATCTTTTCCGGATCGCTCAGGCCCCAGAAAATCATGCGGGTGCCGGGGACGACGGCTTTGGGATCTTCGAGGTACGCGGTCAGTGTTTCGCGGGTCCAGACGATGCCGGCCGATTTCATCGCAGCGGAATACTGATAGTCCGCTGCGCTCCCGGAAAGGCGCCCGAAAATGCCATTGAGCTGCGGGCCAAATCCACCGCGCGCCGACTCCCCGACTTGATGGCAACCGCCGCAAATCCGCTTGAACAGTGTTGCACCCACCTCAGCATCGCCGGCCGCGTTTGCTGGCATGCTGAACACTCCGCCATTGAGCAGCACGACGAAGGTGAATAACGCGGCTTTTTTCATATCGGGTTCCAAATCAAAGGGTGTTCACACCACAAGCTCGGCGGCGATTTGATCATGATCGGCTATCCTGTGCACCCCGATTCTACGCAGGCCATGGCCTCACCGGAGACAGCCGTGCAACCCCTGACCACCCGCGAGGTTTACCAGCAATTGCGCGACGCCGCCCTGGGCATTCGCCTTTTGCAGCGCCTCGACAAACAATCCGAGCCCGGCCAGGTACAGGTCGACATCGAAGGCTGGCACCTGACACTCGATGTCGACGGCGACCACCTGCGCCACTGCCAACGTTGCCAGAGCCCGGACGGGCGCGAGGGTGAGTTCGACAGTTGGCAACGTTACGGCACTGACCCGGTGAGTTTGCTCAGCACCTGGGAACTGGCGCAGGTTGAGCGTTTGCTGGCGCAGACACGCGACTGAATTCCGAACTCACCCAACCCGTCAAAGCACTTCAACGAAAACGCCAGTTTGTACCGGGTGGCCACCCCTCTACGGCCTGATTATCCACGGATCGGCACCGTTAAGAGGCCGCTGTTTTCAGCACTGAACCCCAAGCCGCTCTTCTTCGATTTGACTCACTTGTGATACACATCGTGATTGTGAATCCCGCGCTCATTGAGGTTTGCCCCATGTTTCACTTTCCACGCCTGCCGCTGCTGACTTGCGCCCTCCTCGGTTTACTCGCTGGCGGCGCACAGGCCAGCACGCCCTCCCCGGTGCCCGATAGCTTGCAACCGCTGCTGGTGACGATGAACGAGCGCCTGAGCATTGGTGATCTCGTGGCGTTGACCAAGTGGGACAGTGGCAAGCCGATTCAGGACTCCGCCCGGGAGGCGCAAGTCATCGCCAATGCCAGGAAGATGGCTGTTGAACGCAAGCTGAATCCCACAGACGTCGCCGAATTGATCGCTGCGCAGATTGAAGCGAACAAGCTGGTGCAATACGGACTGCTCGCTCAGTGGAAAGCCGCTGGCAAGGCACCTGACACGCCACGGCCGGACCTGACCAAGCAAATCCGGCCACGGCTGGATGAGCTGCAAACCCGTCTGTTGCAGCAATACGCCGCCTTCGCGCCCTATCGCAAGGATCCGAACTGTGCAGACTGGCTCGCCACGGCACGATCCGACCTGATCAAGGATCAACTGCACGGTCAGGCGCTGATACGCGCCACCGGGGAGCTCTGTATCGCCAGTCAATGACCTGTAGACCCCGTTTCAGGCAGCCATTGACTGCATCAATAGTCACCATTAACTCAATGAAGTTCTCTTAAAAACTCCGGGGCGTAACATCGCCTCCATACCAAGCAACTACACCCCGGAGCACACGATCATGAAACGCCAAACCCTCCTCAGCATCGCTTTCTCGGTTTTTGCAGTTAACGCGTTCGCCGCGACCTCGACTCACCCGGTTGTCGCTGAAGGCGGCTCGGATCGTCTGATTGAAAGTCGTGTAGCTGAAGGTGGTTCGGATCGTTTGATCGAAAGCCGCGTCGCTGAAGGTGGTTCGGATCGTTTGATCGAAAGCCGCGTCGCTGAAGGCGGCTCGGATCGTTTGATCGAGAACCGCGTCGCTGAAGGTGGTTCGGATCGTTTGATCGAGAACCGCGTCGCTGAAGGTGGTTCGGATCGTTTGATCGAGAACCGCGTCGCTGAAGGTGGTTCGGATCGTCTGATCGAGAATCGCGTTGCTGAAGGTGGCTCGGATCGTCTGATCGAAAGCCGCGCAGTCTGAATAAATGGCTTGACCGTACTCAACAAAAAGCCCGGCCTGATCAGCCGGGCTAAACGAGTCGGTCAGCCTGACCGAGAAGCCCTGCAGGTTTACGCTTGCAGGGCTTTTCTCGTTTTAGGCTCGCCGTGTGCCAACGCAAAGCAATCAACCTCTACTGTGAGAGCGTGACAACCCTACAAGGGTCTACTTTGTGGAAGCTGACTGGCTCAGAACCAAAGATTCGACCGAAAACACTTGAGGATCCGTCAGCTTTTGCACATCGACGCGATGGGGAAAGATCTTCTTCTCCACGAACAAGTCATCGACTTGCTGCAACGCCTGAACATCCCGCTCCTCCACCGGCAACAGCGATTCGTCGCCCCAACTGCGCAGCCGCTGCGAGACTTCCAGCGGAATATCGTTGACCTTGGCAAACACCCGCGCGTACTCGTCCGGGTTCTCCTGGGCCCATTCGAACGCCTTGGCGAAACGCTGCAACACGTCGCTGAGCGCTTTGCGCTTGAGCGGGTCGGTCAGGGCTTCATCGGAGGCGGTAATAAAGGTCAGCCCGGTGTTGATGCCCTCGCCAGTGATCAGCACGCGCGCGCCCTGCTGTTCCGCGAAGGCCTGATAGATACCGAACGTGGCCCATGCTTCGATCTTCCCGGCATTGAACGCGGACAAGGCGTCGGTCGGCAGGACGAAGCCGACGTTGACGTCCTTCTCATCGACGCCAGCATTGGCCAGCGCGCGAATCAACAGGTACTGGGAAATGCTGCCTCGGGCCGAGGACACCACGACATTTTTGCCCTTCAAATCCGCAACGCTGTGGATCGCCGAATCGGCCGGCACCAGGATCGCAATCCCCCTTGATTGACTGCGCCGTACCGCGACGATGCGCAAAGGCGTGCCTCCGGTCGCGGCGGCGAGTACTGGCGTATCACCGGCCGGTGCCAGATCGACGGCGCCAGCGCGCAAGGCTTCAAACAGCGGCGCGGCGCCCTGGAAGTTCGCCCATTCAACCTTGTAGTCGATGCCGTCGAAGGCGTTCGCCGCCTCGACCACGGTGCGCAATCCCTTGGCTTGATCACCCAGGATGAGCGTGACGCCGGACAAGTCCGACTTCGTAGCGGATGAGGTTTTGTTCTCGACCGGGTTACCACAACCGCTGAGCAACAGCGCGGCGGCAGACAGCAACACGATTGATGATTTCCAGACGCGTATCGGCATGGCGAAACATCCCTGTGGCAAAAATGTTGAGCCTGCATCAGCCATGGGCAAAACGCCGGACAGTACTGCTGGAGACCTGGCGCTCGGCCACGGCAGCGTTTTCCACTTCAACACCCAACAAACTCAACAGGCGCGCACGGATTTCCTGAAAGCCCTGCTGCCCGGTATCTCGAGCCCGTGGCAGGTCGATGGACAGTTGTTCGGCGATCTTGCCGTTGGCCAGCACGATGACCCGATCGGCGAGCAGGATGGCTTCGTCCACGTCATGGGTGACCAGCAGCACGGCCGGATTGTGTTTACGCCATAGCTCGATGATCAGCCGATGCATGCGAATCCGCGTCAGGGCATCGAGCGCGGCGAACGGTTCGTCGAGCAGCAACAGCTTGGGCTCGCGCACCAGGCCACGGGCCAATGCCACGCGTTGCGCTTCGCCGCCGGAGAGTGTCGCCGGGTAGGCTTCAAGCCGATGCGCCAGCCCTACTTCTGTCAGGGCCTGCACCGCACGCGCCTTGGCGTCCGGGATGTGCAGGCCGAGAATCACGTTCTTCCAGGCGCGCTTCCAGGGCATCAAGCGAGGTTCCTGAAACACGGCCGCCCGCGCCTTTGGCACCAGCAACTGGCCGCTGTCGATACTGTCGAGGCCCGCCAGGCTACGCAACAAAGTGGTCTTGCCCGAACCGCTGGCGCCGAGCAGCGCCACGAATTCGCCCGGTGCGATGTCCAGGTCCAGGCCGTCGATGACCCGTTGCTGGCCAAACTGGCGCACCACATTGCGCAGTTGTACCGGGGCTGTTGATTGGGCAGGTTTAGCCGCGTCGAAAAGATCGATGCTCGACATATCAATTCCTCACAAAGGATGGGCGCCAGGCCAGGGCAAAACGCTCCAGCGTGCGGATCAGTCCGTCGATCAATAAGCCGAGGACGCTGTAAATAAGCAGGCAGATCACGATGACGTCAGTGCGCATGAAGTCCCGCGCATCACTGGCGAGAAAACCGATGCCAGCAGTGGTGTTGATTTGCTCGACGAACACCAGCGCCAGCCAGGAAATCCCCAGGGAGTAACGCAAGCCGACAAAGAAGGAAGGCAAGGAGCCCGGCAGGATCACGTGCCAGATCAACTCGCGACGATTCAGGCCCAGGGTGTTGGCGGCCTCGATCAGTTTGGGGTCGATGTTGCGAATGCCGGCGAACAGGTTCAGGTACACCGGGAAAGTCGTTCCGGTGACGATCAGTGCGATCTTGGTGAACTCGCCGATGCCGAACCAGAGAATGAACAGCGGCACCAGTGCCAGCGAAGGAATGGTGCGCAGCATCTGCATCGGCGAATCGAGGATCACCTCGCCGCGCTTCGACAGGCCGGTGATCAGTGCCGCGACGACACCGACGCTGACGCCGATACTCAAGCCCACCAGCGCTCGTTGCAGTGACACCAGCAAATGTTTGCCCAGCTCCCCGGAAACGATCATGGCCCACAGCGTGCCACCAATCTGCGACGGCGCCGCGATGACCCGTTGCGGAATCAGCCCCGCCTGAGAGGCCAGCTCCCATAACAGCAGCAGCGCAATCGGGCTGAGCAAGCGCAGCAATGCTTCGGGTGTGCGCCAGTTGCGCAGCCAGTTGGGGATCAACCTCAACGCGCCCTGCACATCACCGGTGAGGTGTGCGGCCTTATCGATGGAAAACGAGCCACTGGCGCTCTGCGTATCGAAAGTCTTTTCGCTCATCAGGCTTCCTTCCCTTTAAAGAACATGGCTGGAGGCGCCATGCGTCAGCTTCGGACTCATGCTATTCGCATAAAAAACCTCAGTGAAATTCTTTTTAGGAATAAGCTAATATGATTAAAACTTAGATAACAAAACGTATAGATAAATTATTTGCATAATTGAAAGGCTCAGGCCCACCCTTTCGGGGCTGTAATGCTGCGACGGTTTAAAATGCGTGCTGCTGATATCAACCTGTCTAAGTGATTCATTAATTTAATAATTAACTTAGAACAAAACGGCATTTCACAGGCCCACCCTGCTCCGCCTACTTTCGACACCACAGACCGACCCCCTGCCCGGTGGAGGCTTTCAATCGCGCCTATCCCACGACAAGGAACTCACCATGAGTATTGAATTCATCGGCTACATCGGCGGCAATCACTCTTCGGAAATCCACCCCCGCAGCGGCCCGGCCTTGCAGCCCGAGTATGTCGAGAAAGTCGCCCGCGCCCATGACGAAGCGGGTTTCGACCGCGCCCTGGTGGCCTTCCATTCGAATAGTCCGGACAGCACCCTGATTGCCTCACACGCCGCCAGCGTGACGAAAAACCTCAAGTTCCTCATTGCCCATCGACCGGGTTTTGCCGCACCGACTTTGGCCGCACGACAGTTCACCACCCTTGATGTGTTCAATGGCGGGCGCACCGCCGTGCACATCATCACCGGCGGCGATGACCGCGAGTTGCGCGCCGATGGCAGTCATATCGGCAAAGACGAACGTTATGCCCGCACCGACGAATACCTCGACGTGCTGCGCCAGGAATGGACCCGCGAAAAACCTTTCGATTATCAGGGCAAGTATTACCAGGTCGAAGGCGCGCACTCGACCGTGAAGTCGCCGCAACAGCCGCACATTCCGCTGTATTTCGGCGGCTCGTCGACGGCCGCCATTGAGGTCGCGGGCAAGCATGCGGACGTTTATGCGCTCTGGGGTGAGACCTACGAACAGGTGCGCGAGGTGGTGAATCAGGTGCGTGCCGAGGCGGCCAAGCATGGGCGCAGCATTCGCTTCAGTTTGTCGTTGCGACCGATTCTGGCGGACACCGAAGCGCAGGCGTGGGAACGCGCCGAGCGCATCCTGCAACAGGCCACCGCGCTGGCCGAGCAGAATGGATTTGTCCGCCGCGAACCACCGAACGAAGGTTCCCGCCGCTTGCTGGCAGCCGCCGCCCAAGGCTCGCGCCTGGACAAGCGCCTGTGGACCGGCATCGCCGGTTTGCTGGGCGCACAAGGCAACTCGACGTCACTGGTGGGCACCCCGGAACAAGTGGCCGAAGCCCTGCTCGATTACTACGACCTGGGCATCACCACCTTCCTGATCCGCGGCTTCGACCCGCTCGACGACGCCATCGACTACGGCAAGCGTTTGATCCCGCTGACTCGCCAACTGGTGGCCGAGCGTGAGCGGCAAGCGGCAGAAAAAGTCGCGTAGACACACCAACAATCCAATGTGGGAGCGGGCTTGCTCGCGAAAGCGGAGTTTCAGTCAGCATCAAATTTGACTGTTACACCGCCTTCGCGGGCAAGCCCGCTCCCACATTTTTATCGCGGCCGTGCAGGGGATTTTGTGTCCACCACCGCCCCCTGTGGGAGCGAGCCTGCTCACGATGGCGGCCGCACAGTCAACATCCCTGCCAGCCCAACCACCGCTATCGCGAGCAGGCTCACTCCCACATTTTGATCGCGGTCGTGCAAGGGATTTTGTGTTCGCTACAGATCCCCTGGGGGGAGTGCCTCAGTTCTTGTACTCGATATCGGTGCGTTCCAGCTGCCGGATCAGCGCATTCCAGTGCCGCGCGACACCCGGCCCATCGCCGCTTTTGAACACCTCGGCCTGCTTCTCGACCTTGGCCACGACGTCGGCCGGCGGGAAGATCAGTTCGGCGTTGCCACCCGCCTGGGCCGCGATCTGAATATTGCAGGCGCGCTCCAGGCCGTGCAGTTGCTGGAATGCATGTTCAACGCTGATGCCGGCGGTCAACAGCCCGTGGTTGCGCAGGATCAACACGCTCTTATCGCCCAGATCAGCCACCAGACGCTCGCGCTCGTCGAGGTCCAGCGCCACGCCTTCGTAGCCGTGATAGGCCACGCGCCCGGAAAAACCAATGGAATGCTGGGAAATCGGCAACAACCCATCGCGCTGCGCCGACACCGCAATGCCGTCGCGCGTATGGGTATGCAACACCGCTTGCAGGTCGGGGCGCGCACCGTGAATGGCGCTGTGAATCACGTAACCGGCGTAGTTGATGCCCAGGCCGGTCGGGTCATCGACAATGGTGCCGTCGATGTCGACCTTGACCAGGTTGGAGGCGGTGATTTCATCGAACAACAGCCCAAAGGCATTGATCAGGAAATGCTCGTCCGGCCCCGGCACCCGTGCGGAAAAATGCGTGTAGATGTGATCGGTCCACTTGAACAAGGCCGCCAACCGGTAGGCGGCGGCCAGTTTGACGCGCACTTCCCATTCTTCCGGGCTGACGCGCTGGCGAACATTTTTCGAAGGGCTGGATAACGGACTGACGCTACTCATGGCAAAACTTCCTGGATGGCCTTAAGAATTCCAGCCAGCCTATGGGAAGCTAAAAAATAATAAAAAGCACATTTTAATCTAAGCTAATTATCATTTTTTTTCATGATAGCCCTGCTAGCCCATCACGCTGCACTCTTGATCTTTTGCAGCGACCCGGCGACCAGTTTGCCAAAGGCATCGACCGGCCCTTGCAGGTTGCCGAGAAAGTGCGGGTAGATCAGCCACAGGTCCATCACCGGTTTGAAATCCTTGAGGGGCATGACCGCCAGTTGCTCGAAATGAGCACTGCGCTCCAGCAACGGACGCGGCACCAGACCCAGGCCCAGACCGTCGGCGACCAGACCCAGCTGCAATTCGGTACCGAAGGTTTCCAGATTGACCCGCAGCGCCAGGCCCTGATCCGACAGGGTGCGTTGCAAGCCGGCGCGGAAGCCGCAGCCATCGGGGTTGAGAATCCAGCCGCTCTGGTAAACGTCAGCCAGTTTGCACGGACGCTTGGGCAATTGGGCTTTGGCGCAGACCACCACCAACTCCATCTTGCCGATCGACTCGCCAACAATGTTATCCGGGAAAATCTTCCCGGCCGGGAACAGTGCCGCTGCCGCGTCCAGCTCTCCGCGCTCGATCTTGCCGACCAACTGGCTGCCCCAACCCGTGGCCACCTGGGCACGCAAATCCGGGTATTCCATGCGCAGGTGCTTGAGTGCATCGAGCAGCACCACGTCGCCGATGGTTTGCGGAACGCCCAGGCGCAACAGCCCGGTGGGCGGCGCGTCGGTCGCGACCAGTTCACGCAAGGCATCCATTTCTCGCAGGATCAAACGGCACTGTTCATACACCCGCGTACCGATGAGCGTCGGCTTGAGCGGTTTGGTATTGCGGTCGAACAACTCCACGCCCAACGCCTGCTCAAAGTTCTGCACGCGCCGCGTGATCGCCGGTTGAGTCAGCTGCAGCGACTCGGCGGCATGGCTGATGGACTGGCAACGAATCACTTCGACAAAGGCATCGATATCGTCAATTTTCATTTGGCCCGCACATAGAGAACAGTCAATAAGATGTCTGAAAAGCATAGTTCTATTGTTCGAGTCTGGATAGCCCGCCGCGCTTTGATGCCCTATGAAGATCAAAATGTGGGAGCGAGCCTGCTCGCGATGGCGGCCGCCTATCAACATCCCTGCCAACTGACCCACCGCTATCGCGAGCAGGCTCGCTCCCACACTGTTTATGTAGGCATCGGGGTTTCAAATTCCATTCAGCTATAACCTAATCATTAAACAATCGCATATTGATCTAAAACATTATGCTTAAATCATGGTGTCATCTTTCACAACGAACAATGGAATCGCCATGACCCAGGCCCGACACCCGGAGAGACTCAGAGCATTTATAGGCGCCCTGGCGGAATTGATCGACGGCAACCCGCGCGAGGGCGATGTGCTGCATCGCGGCGGCAAGTTGCTCGCACAATTGGTCAGCCATGACGACTGGCTGCCGGACGATTTTGCCCAGCCAGACCCGGAGCGCTATCAGCAATACCTGCTGCACGCCGATTCACGGCAGCGCTTCAGTATCGTCAGTTTTGTCTGGGGGCCGGGGCAAAGCACGCCGATCCACGATCATCGAGTCTGGGGCCTGATCGGCATGTTGCGCGGTGCGGAGTTCGCGCAAGGTTTCGCGCGCAACCCCGACGGCACATTGGTGCCCGAGGGCCAGCGGGTACAACTGCAACCGGGTCAGGTCGAGGCCGTGTCACCGAAGATCGGCGACATTCATCAAGTCAGCAACGCGTTCGATGATCAGGTCTCCATCAGCATCCATGTCTATGGCGCCAACATCGGGGCCGTCCGCCGCGCGGTGTACCAGCCTGATGGCAGCGAGAAGCTGTTTATCTCCGGTTATTCCAACGCCTATCTCCCCAACATCTGGGATTTGTCCAAAGAGAACCAAACCCTATGAGCACTGCACCTACCCGCTCCTACGCCGAGATTCGTCAGGCACTGCTGAAACATGAAGAACTGGCGCTGGTCGATGTGCGCGAAGAAGCGCCTTTCGCCGAGTCGCACCCGCTGTTCGCGGCCAACATTCCCTTGTCCAAGCTTGAGCTTGAGGTGTATTCGCGGATTCCAAGGCTGGAGACCCAGGTGACCGTCTACGACAACGGCGAAGGTCTGGCGAGCCTTGCTGCCCAGCGCTTGCAAGGCCTGGGTTACGTCAATGTCAGCCTGCTCGAAGGCGGGCTGGACGGTTGGCGTCGCGCCGGTGGTGAACTGTTCATCGACGTCAATGTGCCGAGCAAAGCCTTTGGCGAACTGGTGGAAAGCCAGCGCCACACGCCGTCACTCGCGGCGGAAGAGGTTCAGGCGCTGCTCGACAGCGAGGCCGACGTGGTGGTGCTCGACGCCCGGCGTTTCGACGAATACCAGACCATGAGCATTCCCACCGGCATCAGCGTACCGGGGGCGGAACTGGTGTTGCGCGCCCGAGAGCTGGCACCCGACCCGGCGACGCGGATTATCGTCAACTGCGCCGGACGTACGCGCAGCATCATCGGTACACAGTCGCTGATCAACTCCGGTATCGCCAACCCGGTTTCAGCCTTGCGCAACGGCACCATCGGCTGGACCCTGGCCGGGCAAAAACTGCAGCACGGCCAGTCGCGCCGATTCGCACCGACCAGTGAAGAACATCGGCAAATCGCCGCCCAGGATGCCCGTCGCGTTGCCGATAAAGCCTTGGTCGGTCGCGCCAGCCTGGCCGACCTGCAACGCTGGCAACAAGAATCGACACGCAGCACTTACCTGTTCGATGTGCGCACCCCGGAAGAATTCGAAGCCGGTCACCTGCCCTCCGCCCGCTCGACACCCGGCGGCCAACTGGTGCAGGAAACCGATCACTTCGCCAGTGTGCGCGGTGCACGACTGGTGCTGGTCGACGACGATGGCGTGCGCGCCAACATGTCGGCTTCCTGGCTCGCGCAACTGGGCTGGGAAGTGCACGTGCTGGATGATGTGCAACCGGCGCACTTCAGCGAAAAAGGGGCCTGGAAGGCGCCGGTCCCCGCGCCGCAGCAGGCCGAGGAAATCAGCCCCGAGACCCTGGCCGAATGGCTGACCCATGGCGACAGCGTGGTGCTGGATTTCACCAGCAGCGCCAATTACGTCAAGCGTCATATCCCCGGCGCGTGGTGGGCGTTGCGCGGGCAACTGCGCGAAGCCCTGGCCAAGGTTCCCTCGGCGCAGCGCTATGTACTGACCTGCGGCAGCAGCCAACTGGCACGCCTCGCGGTCACCGAAGTCGAGGCGTTGACCGGTAAACCGGTGTTCCTGCTTAAAGACGGCACAGCCAGCTGGATCGCCGCGCAACTGCCGCTGGAATACGGCGAAACTCAGCTGGCGTCGCCACGCATCGACCGCTATCGCCGTCCTTACGAGGGCACCGATAACCCTCGCGAAGCCATGCAAGCCTACCTGGACTGGGAGTTCGGATTGGTCGACCAGCTCGCCCGCGATGGCACGCATGGCTTTTTCGTGATCTAGCAATCCCCCCGCCCCTGTGCCCAGCCAGGCACAGGGACAAACCCACCCAACATCCGACCCCTCTCCAGGCGGAGGCTGAACCCACAACCGAGAGGATTTACATCATGTCCGCTGTCTTGCACCGAACCGACTCAAGCCCCACCGAAACCCTGCACGTCACTCGCCTGGAACCCACCATCGGCGCGGAAATCAGCGGCATCGATTTGCGCCAGTCGCTGACGCCCGAACTGCGCGATGAACTGCGCGGTTTGCTGCTCGAACACAAAGTGATTTTCTTCCGCGACCAGCTCATCAGCACCGAACAGCAGATTGCTTTCGCTCGTGAATTTGGCGAGCTCTACGTCCACCCGACCACCCAGCAAAACGACCCGACGCAACCGCAAGCGCATCTGATTCAAGCCCAGGACGAACGCAAGCTGTACGGCCCAAGGACAAGCGGCCGTTGGCACACCGACACCAGTTGGCAGTTGCGCCCTACCCTCGGCGCCGTACTACGCGCCGTCGATTTGCCACCGGTGGGTGGCGATACCTTGTGGGCCGATACCGGCGCGGTCTATCGCGCCTTGCCCGACGAGCTGCGCGCCGAAATCGATAACCTGCACGTGGTCCATGACTTCAAGTCTTCGCTGGACAAGGTCGGCTACGACTACCCGATTCTCGCCCACCCGTTGGTGCGCACCCACCCGGAAACCGGTGAGGACGGCCTGTTCATCAACTTCTCGCAAAACCCTTCGGTGATCGGCTGGACGCCCGAAAAGAGCAAGCAACTGATCGACCGGCTGCTGCTGGAATTCAACAAACCCGAACATCAGGTGCGCTTCAAATGGCGTGAAAACTCAGTCGCATTCTGGGACAACCGCTCGACGCTGCATTACCCGGTCTACAACTACGGCGATTACCCGCGCCGCATGGAACGGGTACTGATCGCTTACGACGACATTCCTCATCGGGTAAAACGCGCTCACGCGGCCTGATCCCACCCCAAGAAAAGACCTGGCAACCCCTGTTATTCGCGAACGTTCGCGAAGGGGTTTGCCTGTGCGTGCACTCTTTCAGGAATTCACGTCATGAGCTCATCCAGCCCCCGAGTGAAACACGATTATTACGCGGTCGCCGCCTTCAGCCTGCTGGCCGCCAGCCTCCAGGCTCATGCGCAAAACACTGAACCGGACAAGACGTTGAACACCGTGGTGGTGACCGGTAATCGCGGCGGTCAACCTCGTACCATCATCGACAGCCCCTCGCCGATTGATGTGATCAGCGCCGAGCAATTGCAAGCCAGCGGCAAGGTCGGCCTCAAGGAACTGCTCGCGCGCCTGCTGCCCTCCTTCAACCTGCCGGCGATCAACGGCGGCGGGACGTCCTGGTCGGTACGCGGCGTGACCATGCGCGGCCTGTCCGGCGATCAGGTGCTGGTCCTGGTCAACGGCAAACGGCGACACAACACCGCGCTGATCAACAACCTGGCGCGCATCGGCACCGCAGCGGTACCGGTCAACCTCGACCTGATTCCCGTCTCGGCCATCGATCACATCGAAGTGCTGCGCGACGGTGCCTCCGCGCAATATGGTTCGGACGCGATCGCCGGGGTGATTAACATCATCCTCAAGGAAAACGACAGCGGTGGCAGCGCCGAAACGTCATTCGGGCGCTACGGCAGCGGCGATGGCGACACCGTGCACCAGACAGTCAACTACGGCCTGGCGCTGCCTAACGACGGCTTCGCCAACCTGGCGCTGGACAGCAAGGAACAGGAGCCCTTCGACCGCACCGGCAGTGCCACCGGCAACCTCTACTCATCGCCCGGGTTCCCCGACAGCCGCGACCAGACCGTCAATCGCCACGGCTGGAACCCCAGTTATGGGCTGGGTCGGGAAAAGGTCACCAACGCCAGCTACAACCTCGAACTACCGATCCAGGACGACCTGACGTTCTATTCCTTTTCCACCGCCAGTTACATGGAGACCACCAAAGTCACCGGCAACTATCGACCCAACGACATCACGTCCCTGGCCGGCGACCCGAACACGCCCTATCCCGACGGCATCCATGCCCAGCGGCACAACCGCACCAAAGACTTTCAGGTGGCTGGTGGCTTCAAGGGCGAGGTCGGTGGCTGGAACTACGACGCCAGTTCAACCTGGGGCGAGGACGATTCGACGCTCAATGCCAGCAATACCCTCAATCCTTCCTTGGGACCGACCAGCCCGACCTCGTTCCATCTCGCTTCGCAGATTTTCGATCAGTGGACCAACAACCTCGACTTCCATCGTGGCTTCGACATTGGCTTGAAAAACCCGCTGCAAACTGCTTTCGGTTTTGAGTACCGCTGGGAGAAATACCAGATCGAGCCCGGCGATTTCGCCTCCTATACCCCTGGCAACTATGTCATCCCGAGCGGACCGTTTGCCGGCAGAACACCGTTGCCCGGTCTCGCCTCCTACAACGGCACCAGCCCCGCCGATGCCGGAGAAATCAGCCGCAGCAACGTCGCCAGTTACGTCGATCTAGGCCTGGACGTGACCGATAAATGGTACGTCGGCGTGGCCGCTCGCTACGAGCGCTACACCCAGGACATCGGCAGCACGTGGAGCGGCAAGTTCTCCACCCGTTTTAAAATCACCGACGCCTTCGCCCTGCGCGGCACGGTCAATAACGGCTTTCGCGCACCGTCCCTGGCGCAGACCATTTATGCCTCGTCGACCTTCACCTCCGGCGGAGTGGTCAACGGCCAGCAGGTCTCGGTGCCGGTCAAGGTGTTGCCGGTGGACACCACCGAAGCCCAGGCCTTGGGCGCGGAAAAACTCAAGCCTGAAAAATCCTTGAACTACAGCTTCGGCTTCACCTATGAGCCGACGCAAAACTATCGGCTGACCACCGACCTCTATCAGATCGGCATTCGCGACCGCATCGTCTCCACCAGCCTGCTGGGCGGTCCGGAGGTCTCGCAGATTCTCGTCGCCAATGGCTTGTCTCCGGGTCTGTTTGCCCAGTACTACACCAACGCGGTCGACACGCGAACCCGTGGCATCGACATCGTCAACGAGTACCGCCAGCCACTGGACGAGTACGGCCAGATCCGCTGGAGCGCGGCCTATAACTGGAACCAGACCAAGATCGAAAAACTCCAGGACAACCCACCCGCACTCAGCGGCCTGGGGCCGAGCTACCAACTGTTCGACCGGCGCCTGCAAAAGGACCTGACCGTCGCCACGCCGCAGTCGAAACTGATCCTGGCGGCGAACTGGAAAGTCACCGATTACAACCTGAACCTGGCCGTTACCCGTTTCGGCAGTTACATCGAGGGTGACAACAACCCGGTGAACGACCGCAAATTCAGCGCCAAGTGGATCACCGACGTGGACGCCGCCTACGACCTGACCCGGCACCTGACAGTGGCACTGGGGGCGAACAACCTGTTCAACGTGTACCCGGACAAGAACGGCATCCAGGATTGGGCAGGAGGCTACAAATACGGGCAGTTCTCGCCGTTCGGATTTGGTGGGGCGTACTACTACACGCGGTTGGCGTACAACTTCTGACTGCATTGAAAACTACTGCGGTCGATCAACCACCGCCTACCTGTGGGAGCGTGGCTTGCCCGCGATGGCGTCAGGTCAGGCAGCCTCTGTGTTGAATGTGCCGCCCTCATCGCGGGCAAGCCACGCTCCCACAGGTTTTGCGTCTGAGCTGACGATCTTAGATGCCACTTTAAATGCATTAATTTAATAATTATTAACATTAAAATCAGACAACTTAATAATTAGCTTATAACCATAAAGAATTTCACAGAGGGTTTTTATAGGGATAACGTCAACTCCAGACCGACCCCTTCTCCAGGCGGAGGCCACACGAAACGCAACCACCCGCCTGGAGTTTCCCATGTCACTCAAACCCCTGCTGTTAAGCCTCTTCTGCACCCTGGGCTTCGCTGCATCCAGCCAGGCCAGCGATCTTCAACCGCTGCTGGTGGCCAATCAGAAATCTTCGATCAAGGTGCTGCTGGAAGTGTCCGGCGAGTTGAAGAACGTGCCTTACGAGATCCAGTTCTCCGAGTTCCCGGCCGCCGCGCCGCTCGGCGAAGCGCTGAATGCCGGCGCCGTGGACATCGGCGCCCTGGGTGATGCGCCCTACGTCTTCGCCCTCGGGGCCGGCGCGCCGATCAAGGTCGTCAGCATCATCCACGCCGAGGGTCGCTACACCACCGCCATCCTCGCGCCCAAGGATTCGCCGCTGAACAACGCCAGCGACCTCAAGGGCAAGCGCATCGTCACCACTCGCGGCTCCATCGGCCATTTCCTGGCGATCAAAGCCCTGCGCAGCGCCGGCCTGAGCACCCACGACGTGCAGTTCATCTACCTGCTGCCGAGCGAGTCACGCATCCTCCTGGACAACGGCAGTGCCGACGCCTGGTCGACCTGGGACCCGTACACCACGATTTCCACCACCCAGAATCAGGCCAAGGTGTTGGCCAGCGGCGAAACCCTGCTGACCAACCATTTGTACCTGGCCGCCACCAGCCAGGCCATCGCTGGCAAACGCCAGCAACTCGACGACTTCGTCGCGCGGGTCGACCGCGCCTACCGCTGGACCAACGCCCATCCCGAGGAATACGCCGCCGCCCAGGCCCGCGTGACCGGTTTGCCGCTAGCGGTGCACATCGCCGTGGCCAAAGGCACGCACATGGAACCGGTGCAGATTGACGACACGGTCATCAGCGGCCTGCAAACCACCGCGGACATCTATCAGGAAGAAGGCATTCTCACCAAACACATCGACGTCTCCCAAGGCTTCGACAAAAGCTTCAACGCCAAGCGTGCCCAACTTAACCAGGCATCCCGATAACGATGCGACTGATTCAGGAGTAGAACCATGAGCAAACAACGTCAACTGAAACTCGGTGCGATGGTCCATGGCGTCGGTCATGGCTGGGGCGAATGGCGCCACCCGCACGCCCTGGCCAACGCCAGTGTGAACTTCGATTTTTACAAGCAGCAGACACAATTGGCCGAAGGCGCGAAGTTCGATTTCGTGTTCATCGCCGACAGCCTGCACATCCACGAAAAATCCAGCCCGCACTACCTCAATCGCTTCGAACCGCTGACCATCCTCTCGGCCCTGGCCGCCACCACACAACACATCGGCCTGGTGGCGACCGTCACCGTCAGCTACACCGAACCGTTCCAGGTCGCGCGCCAGTTCGCCTCGCTGGACCACATCAGCGGCGGTCGCGCCGGGTGGAACGTGGTCACCTCGTGGCTCAGCGGCACCGCCGATAACTTCGGCAAGGCCGAACACCCACCGCACGCCGTGCGCTACCGCATCGCCAAGGAACACGTAAACGTGGTCAAGGGCTTGTGGGACTCCTGGGAAGACGATGCCTTTGCCTACGACAAGCAAAGCGGCGAGTTTTTCACCCCCGGCAAACTGCATGCCCTGGAGCACAAGGGTGAATTTTTCTCGGTGAAAGGCCCGCTGAATATCGCCCGCTCGCGCCAAGGTCAGCCGGTGATTTTCCAGGCTGGCACCTCGGAGGCCGGGCGCAATTTCGCTGCTGAAAACTCCGATGCGATTTTCGTCAGCCCCGAGAGTTTTGATGAAGCCCGCGCCTACTATCAAGACCTGAAAAAACGCGCCAGCGGCTTTGGCCGGGAGGCGCAGAAGCTGTCGATCCTGCCGGGCATCCGCCCCATCGTCGGGCGTGATGAAGCGGAAGTTGAAAGCCGCTACCAGCAAGCCGTGGAACTGGTGACCATTGAAGACGCGATCGTCGCCCTCGGCCGCCCATTCAACGACCATGACTTCAGCCAATATCCGCTGGATGCACCATTTCCCGAGCTCGGCGATCTCGGCTCGAACAGCCAGAAAGGCGGCTCAGACCGCATCAAGCAACTGGCCAGGGACGAAGGCCTGACCTTGCGTGAAGTCGCCTTGCGTTTCTCCCGGCCACGACGCGATTTTGTCGGCACGCCCGAGCAGGTCGCCGACGCACTTCAGACGTGGTTCGAACAAGGCGCTGCGGACGGTTTCATCATCAATTCGTTGTTGCCGGATGGCCTGCAATATTTCACCGAACTCGTCGTTCCGATCCTGCAACAACGCGGACTGTTTCGCGCTGAGTACAGTGGCAAAACCCTGCGCGACAACCTTGGCCTCGACGTACCGGCCAACCGTCACACCACTTCTCAGGTTGAAGAAAAAAGCGAGGCACTGGCATGAGCGAATCCCCCAACCACCTGTTGGCGAACTTGCATGCCGAGCGTCTGGCGACCTGGGAACCGGCGGCCCTGCAAGTCAATATCGATCAGCGTCAGCGCCTGGTGAATGAAGCCCGGACCGACGACTTCGTCAGAGCCGGCGACTCCCTTGACCCGTTCACCTTGTTGAAGGTCGAAGGGGGCAGCCTGAGCCGTGACGAGTTGCTCGCTAACGGGCCAGCGGTGCTGATTTTCTTCCGCTTCGCTGGCTGCCCGGCGTGCAACATCGCCCTGCCTTATTACCAACGCCAGCTCTATCCGCAACTGCATGCGCTGGGCGTGCCGCTGGTGGCGGTCAGCCCGCAAGTGCCGGAAAAGCTGGTGGAGATCAAGACCCGGCACAACCTCGATTTGCAAGTGGCCAGCGACCCGGACAACCAACTCGGCCGACGCCTGGGCATTCTCTACAGCTTCGATGAAGCCTCGCGTAAAGCCGCATTGGCCAAAGGCAAAGGCATCGGCGAAACCACCGGTACCGGCACCTGGGAATTGCCGCAACCGACCGTGGTGGTGATCGCCCAGGACGGCACGGTGGCCTTCGCCGAAGTCAGCCCGGACTGGCTGGTGCGCACCGAGGCCGAGCCGGTGTTGCGCGCGGTTGAACAGCTGCTAGGGCAAACCGCCTTGCACGTTGCCATCTGACAAGAGCCTGACCATGACGAAGAAGATCACACAGGGACAGTTCAATCGTCGCGGCTTCCTGACAGCCAGCTCCATTGCCCTTGGGGCGTTGGGGCTGTCATCGCTCGGTTTGGCTCCGCGTGCGTTCGCGCAAAATACCAAGCTTTCGGACCTGACACTGGGCGTCGCCACCTACCGGGGCCAGGACTCGTATTTCACCGAGGACGCCGGCACCTCCAATACGCCCTACAAGGTCGACTACTCGGAATTTGCCGGCGGCAACCTGATCGTCGAAGCCTTGGCCTCGGGCAGCCTCGACGTGGGCGGGATGAGTGAGATCCCACCGATCTTCTCGATCCAGAGCCATCGACAACCACGGCTGATCGCGGTGCTGCAAGGCGACGTGAACAACCAGGTGTTCCTGATTCCCAAGGACTCGACACTGGAATCGGTCGCGCAGTTGCGCGGTAAACGGGTCGGTTACGTGCGCTCCACCACGTCGCACTATTTCCTGATCAAGGCCCTGAAGGAGCAAGGCTTGACCATGAAGGACATTACGCCCGTGGCGCTGACGCCGCAGGATGGTTTCAGCGCTTTCCAGAGTGGTCAGCTCGATGCCTGGGTGATCTACGGCGTGTTTATCCAACTGGCGAAGTTCCGCAGTGGCGCCCGGGTCTTGAAAACCGCGCTGGGTTATCTGTCCGGCAATTATTTGATCGCCGCACGCCCCGCCGCACTGGAAGACCCGCTGCGCAAGCAAGCGATTCAGGACTACCTGCAACGCCAGGCGCGCACGCTGGAATGGATCAACAACAACCCCGAACCCTGGGCGGCCAAATCGGCGCAACTGCTGGGCGTCGACAAAGCGGTGTTTCTCGACATGTACAACCACCGCAGCCAGGCATCGAGAATCATCGAAGTGAGCGACCAGGCGATTGCCTCGCAACAGGAAGTCGCCGATTTGTTCTTCGATGCGGGCGTGTTGAGCGAACGGCTCGATGTCAGTCCGTTGTGGGACAAAAACTTCCCGTTGTTGCCGCTATGAGCTGACTCCTATTTTTTGATCGAGTGAATTCACCATGAGTCTTTCCTCTCAACTTTCTCCACCACTGCGATCCGTCGAGGTGGCCAATTTCGAAGCGTTGCTCGCACGCATCGGCGAACAACTGGCCACCACCGCCCACGTTTATGACGAAAGCGGTGCCTTTCCGCAGGACAACTTCACGCTGTTGCATGAGCACGGCCTGGTCGCACTGACCGTGCCCAAGGCCCTCGGCGGTGGCGGCGCGAATCTGGCGCAGGCGCGCAAGGCCATCAGCGCGATCGCCAAAGGTGAGCCCTCGACCGCGTTGATTCTGGTGATGCAATACATCCAGCACGCCCGTCTGCAAGACAGTAAAAACTGGCCCGAAGCGCTGCGCTTGCAGGTGGCTCAAGACGCTGTCCAGCAGGGCGCATTGATCAACGCCTTGCGCGTCGAACCCGACCTCGGCACCCCGGCCCGTGGCGGTCTGCCCGCGACCATCGCCCGGCGCACCGCCGCAGGCTGGCGCATCAGCGGCCGGAAAATCTATTCCACCGGCAGTCATGGCCTGAGCTGGTTCAGCGTCTGGGCGCGCAGCACCGATGAAGACCCGCTGGTCGGCGCGTGGCTGGTGCACAAGGACACGCCCGGCATCAGCATCATCGAGGATTGGGACCATTTGGGCATGCGCGCCACGTGCAGCCATGAGGTGGTGTTCGACAATGTGCTGGTGCCGCTGGATCACGCCGTCAGCGTCAGCCCATGGAGCGCCCCGCAACCTGAACTCGATGGCGATGGCTTGCTGTGGATGTCGGTGTTGCTGTCATCGGTCTACGACGGGGTCGCCCAAGCGGCTCGCGACTGGTTGGTGGGTTGGCTGGAAACACGCAAGCCGTCCAACCTCGGCGCGGCGTTATCGACCTTGCCACGTTTTCAGGAAACCGTCGGCCACATCGACACCCTGCTGTTCGCCAACCGCAGCCTGCTCGATGCCGCGGCTGAAGGGCACACCCCCGCGAGTAACGCGGCGCAACTGAAATACCTGGTGACCGGCAACGCCATCCGCGCTGTCGAGTTGGCCATCGAGGCGTCCGGCAACCCCGGTCTGTCACGCCACAATCCGCTGCAACGGCATTACCGCGATGTGTTGTGCAGTCGCGTTCACACGCCGCAAAACGACGCCGTTCTGCAAGGCGTCGGCAAAGCGGTCTTCGCCCAACGCCAGTCTGCATTCCAATCTGGGGAACGCCCATGAGCCAATTTGTTATCGCCAGCCAACTGGATGAAGACTTCAACGAAGTGATCCGCCAACGCCTCGCGCAATCGCACCCCGGCGCCCGCGTCATTGGCGTGCCGGCCGGGGTGCCCAGCGATCTGCCAGCGGAAGTCGGCATCCTGCTCGCGCGGCCAATCAATGTGCGCGGTTATCAGGCGCCGGACACACCACCACCGGGCTGGCCCTATGGCTTGCAGTGGATTCAAGTGGTGTCTTCGGGCATCGACTTCTACCCGAAATGGCTATTCATCGGTCCGCCCGTGAGCACTTCGCGGGGCAGCGCGGCGGAGAACATCGCCGAATTCGCGCTGGCGGCAATCTTCGCTGCGGCCAAGCGCCTGCCGGACATTTGGGTGCATGACTCGCAATGGAGTTTCACCGCCCTGACACCGCTCAAGGGCAGCACCCTGGGGATTCTCGGCTTCGGCGCCATTGGCCGCAGCCTGGCGACCAAGGCCCACGCGTTGGGCATCAAGGTGGTGGCGCTGCGTCAAAGCCAGGCGCCGTTCGACGTTGAAGGGGTGGAAGCGGCGACGGATATCCATGACCTGTTTGCCCGCGCCGATCACCTCGTGCTGGCCGCGCCCCTGACCGACTCGACCCGGCACATCGTCGACAGCGCGGTGCTCGCCAGTGCCAAACCCGGCCTGCACCTGATCAACATCGCCCGGGGTGGCTTGCTCGATCATGGCGCCCTGCTTGAAGCGCTGGACACCGGACACATCGGCCTCGCCTCACTGGACGTCACCGAGCCCGAACCGCTGCCGGATGGGCACCCGCTTTATGCGCATCCGAGGGTTCGCCTGTCGCCGCATACCTCGGCGATCTCCAGCAACAGTCGCCATGAGATTGCCGACAGTTTCCTGGCCAACCTTGAGCGCTTCCTCAATGGTCTGGCGCTGGAGAATCCGGCGAACGTCCAGCGCGGGTATTGAACACAACCTCCCGTCAATCAAACGCAATCCAATGTGGGAGCGAGCCTGCTCGCGAAGAGGGAGTGTCAGTCGACATGGATGTGGCTGATGCACCGCTATCGCGAGCAGGCTCGCTCCCACATTGGGTTGCGTTTACCCATTAGGAAAACATCAGAATTACGCATCTAAATACTAATTTTAATGTCCGTTTTTTATAATTACCTTATAACTAATCGGACTTTTACAGCCTCTATTTATACAAATATTGTTACAACCATCACCGACCCCTGACCAGGTGGAGGCCCACGGAACTGCACGTTTTTCCGGCCGACACCACCCCACGGTCACCCGCCATACCCACACCTGAAACCGGCTCAAGCCTGCCACCGCCATGGCTTTCGAACCCTGGCCCCGGCAACGCTTTGCCTAAAAAAAACATAACGACATCCACGCCGCACTGACACACCTGGGGCTCACCATGCACACCACTTTCCATTCAAACCGCCTGACGCTGGCGGTATCGCTGGCGATGTTCGGCTTGTCGGCCCACGCCGACGAAACCACCAAGGATGGTGCCCTGCCGGTTGTGACCGTCACCGCTGAACACCACAGCGAAGACCTGCAAAAAACCCCGTTGGCGATTTCCGCGTTCGACGAAAAAGCCCTCGACGACAAACAGATCAAAAGCATTCGCGACCTCTCCGGGCAGGTGCCGAACCTGACCCTCAGTCGCCAGTCAATCTCCTACAGCGCGCAGACCTACGGGATTCGCGGCATTGGCGAGACCGATCCGATCCAGGAATCGGCCGTCGCGGTCTACGCCGATGACCTGTACATCCCACGGGCCATTTCCTCGATGCTCGACTTCAACGACGTCGAGCGCGTCGAAGTCCTGCGCGGCCCGCAAGGCACGCTGTACGGACGCAACAGCAGCGCCGGCGCGATCCGTGTGATCACCCGCGACCCGACCCAGGAAACCCGTGGTTTCTTCGAGCTCGGTGCTGGCGATTACAACGCCCAGAACGGCCGCCTGCTGATCAGCGGCCCGCTGGTGGACAACGCGTTGTTCGGCAGCTTTTCGGCGATTCGCCTGACCCGTGACGGCACTGTCTCCAACCCGACTCGCGGCTCGGACGTGAACAACGTCGACATCCAGTCCTACCGTGGCAAGTTGCGCTTCAAGCCCGACGATTCGCCGTGGGATGTGCAACTGACCCTGGCCGGCACGTTCGACCGTGGCGACACCACCAGCTACACGCCATTTGATGCCGACGGCCACTTCGACAAATTCAAGAGTTACAGCAGCCTCAACCCGAAGAACCGTCTCGATCAGGGCAGCTCGGTGCTGCGCGCGATCTACGCCATTGACGATCACCTGAACTTCAAATCGGTGACCGCCTATTCGGCGTTCCATCAACCGGTGAACTACGACAACTCGGGCCAGGCGGCGCTGATCCAGCAAAACCTGATTCTGTACAAGCAGGACTACGCCACCCAGGAGTTCCAGCTCAACGGCGATTACGACAAGTTCAGTTTCAGCACCGGCCTGTACCTGTACCGCGAAAAATTCGAGGCGGACCGCGACAACCTGACCTTTTCCGTCGCGCGCAATCGGGTGATCGGCCAGGGCCAATACAGCACGACCAACACCGAGAGCTACGCCTTGTATGGCCAAGGCAGTTACAAGATCACGCCACAACTGTCGCTGATCGCCGGGCTGCGTTTTACCCGCGAGCACAAGAACTTCGACTACACCAACTTCGCCATCAACACCGACCGGCAAATCACCGGGACCAACTTCAGCGCCGATTCGAGCAAGTCCTGGCAGTCCACCAGCCCGAAACTCGGCTTCGAATACGCCTGGACCCCACACCTCAATCAGTACGCCTACGTGGCCAAAGGGTTCAAGGCCGGTGGCTTCGATAACCGTGCGCCGACGCAGGCCGCTGCCGAACAGGCGTTCTCGCCGGAGGACGTGACTACGTGGGAAACCGGCTTCAAGGGTGACTTCTTCGACCAGCGCCTGCGCGCCAACCTTGCGCTGTTCTACAACGACTACAAGGACTTGCAGACCAACGCTTACGATCCGGCGCTGGGTGTCAGCCTGCGGACCAACGTCGGCCAGGCGCACACCTACGGTGTCGAGCTGGAAACCCTGAGCGCACTGACCAACGACCTGCAACTGACCGCCAACGTTGGCTACCTGCAAAGCCAGTACGACGACTTCGAAAACGCCAGCGGCGCCGGCGTCGATGCCAACGGCAAACAACTGGTGTTCTCGCCACGCTGGAACGCCAGCGTCGGCCTCAACTACACGATCCCGGCCGGATTGCCCGGCGTCTGGCTGGCCGGCACGGATGCGCAGTTCCAGACCAAGTCCTACGCCAATGCGCTGAACGACGACGTCCAGGAAATCCCCCAGCAGACCTTCTGGAACGCCAACACCCGCTACCTCTCCAGCGACGGTCACTGGACCACCACCCTCGCAGTGAAAAACCTGCTCGATCGCGCCTACCCGCAATCGGTCGGCTTCGTGCCCTCCAGCGGCGCCCGTTACTACTCGATCAACGACCCGCGCACCGTTCTGTTGTCGGTGCGTTACGACCTTTAAACCCATACAGGCATGCATGCCAAGGAGCATCACTATGGCTTTCACCCGCAGGGAACTGATTTCCCGTATTGCCGCCGTCGGTGGCTATTCCGCCGCAGTCAGCGCCCTCTCCGCGCTGGGGCTGACACCTCAGGCGGTGGCGTCGAGTTTCAACCCGCTGCAACTGGGCAGCAGTGGCAAAGGCAAAAATGTGGTGGTGGTCGGCGCCGGGATTTCCGGGCTGGTCAGTGCCTATGAGCTGCGCAAGGCTGGCTTCACCGTGACTATTCTGGAAGCCCGGGATCGGATTGGCGGGCGCAACTGGACGTTGCGTCGCGGGACCAAAATCGATTTCGACGACGGCGTCAGCCAGACCGTCGACTTCGATGACGGGCACTTTTTCAACGCCGGTCCCGCGCGCATTCCCAGCCATCACCAGACGATCCTCGGTTACTGCCGCGAGTTGGGTGTCGAGCTGCAAGTGCTGGTCAACAGCAGTCGCAATGCACTGGCCTTGCCGGACCCGAAAAAACCGGCGTTCCAGTTGCGCCAGGCGGTCAACGATACCCGCGGGCAACTGTCCGAACTGCTGGCGCGCACCGTCAGCCGCAAAGCCCTCGACCAGGATTTGAGCGCCGACGATCGCCAGGCCCTGCTGAATTTCCTCAAGGTCTACGGCGATCTCAACGCCGACTTCAAATACAAGGGTTCGGTGCGTTCGGGCTACGACCGGGTGCCCGGTGCCGGCGATCAAACCGGTGTCACGCGAGCGCCGCTGGAACTGCAAACCCTGCTCAATCCCAAGCTGTGGGGCGCGTTGGTGTTCGATGAGATTCCGGAGTTCTCCTCGACCATGTTCCAGCCGGTCGGTGGCATGGACCGGATTCCCTATGCGTTCTACGAGAAGCTCAAGGACGCGGTGCGCTTCAACGCTGAAGTCAGCGACATCCAGACCTCGGAAAATGGCAGTCGCATCACCTACCGTGATCGCAAGACTGGCGCTACACAAACCCTGAACGCCGATTACGCGATCGTCACTGTGCCCCTGCCGCTGCTGGCCAAACTGCCGAGTAACTTCAGCGCGCCGTTCAAGCAAGCGATTCTCAGCGCGCAAAGCGATCAGGCGAACAAGGTGGCCTGGCAGTCGCCGCGCTTCTGGGAAACCGACTTCAACATCTACGGCGGGCTCTCCTACCTCGACCACGAAGTCAAAGGCTTGTGGTACCCCAGCGATCGCCTCAACAGTGCCCAGGGCATTTTGGTCGCGGCGTACAACACCAGCGAATCGGCCCAGGTCTTCAGCAAAAAATCCCTCGCCGAACAGTTCGCCTCCTCCCGGCAAGCGGTGGAACTGCTGCACCCCGGCCACAGCACCAAGCTGCAAAAACCGGTGGCGATCAACTGGGCGAAGGTGCCCTTCAGCAAAGGCCCGTGGATCGTCAACGACGAGGTCGGCGAGAGCGCCTATCAAATTCTCAACGAACCGCAGGGCCGCACGTATCTGGCCAGCGATGCCCTGGCCCACGGCGGCGTCGGCATCTGGCAAAACAGCGCCGCCGATTCGGCACGGCGCATCGTTTCGCTGATCGGCCGACATGCTGAACGCAAGCAACAGGGCGTTGCAGCCTGACTTTTTCCAATAAAGGACTGAACGATGAAAGCCATTACTTTGCTCACAGGACTCCTCATGACCGCGACCGCCCTCAGTAGCCAGGCCGACGAGATCAAACGCATCGCCCTGCCCAACTCGAATTTCCCGATCTCACTGGCGGTATCGGTGCCGGCGCAAACCGATCTGCTGTTCGTCAGCGGCCTGCTCGCCGACCTGCACGACCCGAAAGCGCCGAAGGATTCCTTTGCCGCCTACGGCGATACCGCGACCCAGACCACCTCGATTCTGAACAAGCTCAAAGGCGTATTGGAAAGCCAGGGCCTGGGGTTGGGCGATGTGGTGCAACTTCGAGTGTTCCTGGTGGGTGATCCGGCCAAGGGCGGCAAGCTCGACTTCGCCGGGTTGCAAGAAGGCTATACGCCGTTCTTCGGCAGCAGCGCGCAACCGAACAAACCGGCGCGCACCGCCATTCAAGTCGTGGCGCTGCCGCTGCCCGGTGGCCTGGTGGAAATCGAGGCCGTCGCCGCGCGCAAGAAGTGACATGGACATCACCCGACCTTCAGGAGCTTCACATTTATGTTCAATCACTCAGAGCGCGGTACAGCGCTGACGTACCGACCCTTATTGCTGCCACTGTCGATTGCCTGCGGTCTCGCTTCGTTCAGCCTCGAGGCCGCTGAAACCAGCTCACCGACCCTCAACACGGTGGTCGTCACCGGCAACCGTGGCACCGAGCAACGTACCGTCACCACCAGCCCGACCCCGATCGACGTGGTCACCGGCGAACAACTGCGCTCGGTGGGTAAACCGAGCCTGCTGGAGGCGCTGAGTAAATTCATCCCCTCCTTCAACCTGCCCGACCGCGCCGGCTGGGATGCCAGCGGCGTGGTGCGCTCGGCCACGCTGCGCGGCCTGACCGCCTCCCACGTGTTGGTGCTGGTCAACGGCAAACGTCGACACACCAGCGCCACGCTGAACATCAACGGGATCAACAGCGGCGCCGCGCCGAGCGACCTCGATCTGATCCCGGTGGCGTCCATCGATCACATCGAGGTGCTGCGCGACGGCGCCGCCGCGCAGTACGGTTCGGACGCGATTTCCGGGGTGATCAACATCATCCTCAAGCAGACCACCGGCGGCAGTTCCGACACCACCCTCGGCCAGGGCTACGACGGTAAACGCGGGACCGGGCAAGAGGCGATCAACTATGGTTTTGAAGTCGGCGAAGCCGGCGTGCTCAACCTCTCGCTCGACACTCGCTATCAGGAACGGGACAACAAGGCCGGCAGCAACGGCTACAGCTCGCACTACTATCCACTGGCGGACGGTTCACCCGATCCACGCGAGGCCGGTGCCAGCCATCACACCTACAAAGGCTATGGCTTGCCGCGCAGCCAGTTGGCGGATGCCGCCTACAACCTCGACCTGCCGCTGAACGATGCCGTCACGCTGTACTCGTTCTCGACCGTGGCCACCCGGGAGAACAACGACGGCCAGAACTTTCGCTTGCCGAGCGGGCGCAACACCATCACCACCGGCCCCAACGGTTTTCCCGACGGTTACAGCCCCTACTGGCTGGTCAACGAGACCGATTTCCAGTCCGCGTTTGGCGCCAAGGGCGACAACATCGGCATCGGTGGTTGGGCCTGGGACCTGAGCAGCACGTACGGGCGCAACTATGCCAAGCAACGCACCTACGACAACCAGAACCCGTCACTGGGCGAAAGCACCCCGAACAAGTTCACCTCCGGCATCTACATCGCCGACCAATTGACCAGCAACCTGGACCTGAAAAACAGCTACGAGATTGGCCTGGCCAAACCCCTCGATGTCGCCTTCGGCTTCGAGCATCGGCGTGAAAGCTACGAGACCCGCGCCGGCTCGCAAGCCTCCTACATCGATGGCGGCTACGTGTTTCCGGCCGGCCATCCGCGTGCCGGGCAACGGCCTGATCCGGGGGCCCAGGTTACCAACGGCATTACGCCCGACGATGCGCAGAAAGTCAGTCGCAACAGCGTCGCCAGCTACATCGACCTGGGTTTCTATCCCGTCGAGCAGTGGTACCTCGGCGTCGCTGCGCGTTACGAGCATTACAACGAAGGCGTTGGCGCGACTCGCAGCGGCAAGCTCAGCACTCGTTATGAATTCAACCCGGTGTTCTCGGTGCGCGGGACCATCAGCAACGGCTTTCGCGCGCCGTCACTGGCCAACGAGATCTTCACCGCGCGCTCGACCGGGTTCGACACCATCAATGGCGTCTACCAGTCCTACAACTACGTGATCCTGCCGGTGGACTCGGCCGGCGCCCAGGCACTTGGCGCCAGCGCGTTGAAACCGGAACGCTCGACCAACTTCAGCCTCGGTTTTGCGCTGACACCCAGTGACGACCTGAGCCTGACCGTCGACGGCTACGTGATCAACCTGCGCGACCGCCTGGTGCTCAGCGAACGCTTCCAGGGGCCCGGTGTCGCGGCCCTGCTCGACAGCATCGGCGTGCCCGCCACGGCCGGAGCGCAGTACTTCACCAACGGCGCCAACACCCGCACCTCAGGGGTCGATGTGGTCGGCAATTACCGGCAAAACCTGAACCAGTTCGGCTCGGTGCGCTGGACCGCCGCGCTGAACTACAACCACACGCAAATCCTCAGCGTCAACGAAACCCCGTCGCAACTCACGGCCGTGGGCAGCAACTTCCAGTTGCTCGGGCGCCAGTCGCGGGCGCTGATCACCAAGACCTCGCCCAGCAGCAAGATGATCTTCTCCGCCGACTGGGCGATCCACGACTTCGACGTCAACCTGCGGCTGACCCGCTATGGCACGTACACCGAGGTCAACAGTTCGAGCGATCCAAGCCTGGACCGCGAGTATTCGGCCAAGTGGATTACCGACCTCGACGTGGCGTATGCGCTCACCAAACAACTGACCGTCGCCGTCGGTGCGCAGAACCTGTTCGACAAATACCCCGACCATATTGGTGTTCCCAACTCCTCGTTTGGTGATAACTGGGGCAGCTATTCACCGTTCGGCTTTACAGGGGGCTACTACTACAGCCGCGTGCAATACGCGTTTTGATTTTCCGCCAGGGCGGAATCAGAACCGAAGCAAAAAAACGCCGTGATCAAAGTCGCAATTTCGTAAAAAGTCGCCGGTAACGCAGCGGCTTTTTTCGTTTATTCAGTACATGATGCCATTGTGCCTTCATTGCGCATGCAACACTGACTCTGCCCTTTCGATCATTAGGAATAACGGACTATGCAAAGCTGGAAAATCAGGACTCATCTCCTATTGCTCACCAGTGCGTTACTGCTGGGTTTGTTGTGTGTTGGCGGCCTTGGCCTGTTTGGAATGCAAGCTGCGGTACGCAGCCTGGAGACGGTCTATCTCGACCGAGTCGTGCCCCTCAGGGACTTGAAAAAAATCGCCGACCTGTACGCCGTGGACATCGTCGACGCCACCCACAAGGCGCGCAACGGCAACTTCACCAAAGCCGAATCGCTGTCCCGGATCGAGCAAGCCCAGCGGGAAATCGATCAAACATGGCAAGCCTATAAATCGACGCAGCTGATCCCCGCAGAAACGCAGCTGATCACGCAAATCACCCCGTTGATGGAAGCCTCCCGTGGACCGCTGAAAAACCTGCAGGGCCTGCTGCGTCAGAACGACGACGCGGGTATCGCACGCTTTGCGACGGAACAGTTGTATCCGCTGATTGACCCCTTATCCGCCAAATTTTCCGAGCTGATCGAGGTACAACTGGTCGAAGCCAAAAACCAGTTCGAGCAGAACCAGATCGCCTACACCTTCAATCTCAAACTCAGCCTGTTGATTCTGGCCTTGGCGCTGGCCACGGGTGCAGCCTATGGATATTTCTTCTCCAGACTGTTGAGCCGCCAACTCGGCGCCGAGCCCACCGAACTTGCCGCCATCAGCTCGAACATCGCCCAAGGCAAACTGGCCGGTACCGCGCTGGATCAGCAGCCGTCAACGACCGGGGTCCTGCACTCCGTCCAGGCAATGCGCCACAGCCTGCGCGAAATGATCGGCAAGATCGGCCAGGCCTCCGAACAGATCGAAGGGGCTACGCTGCAATTGTCGGCCTCTTCCGAACAGGGCATGAGCAGCGCCGCCCTGCAAAGCGAAACCGCCGCGTCGATGGCTGCCACGGTGGAGCAACTGTCCGTGAGCATCACCCACATTGCCGACAACGCCAAACAGGCCCAGAGCACCGCGCAGAAAGCCGGACACATTACCGATGACGGCATGGCGGTGATGAACGAGTCCATCGAGGAAATGGGGCAGATTGCCAATCTGGTGGCGCAAAGCTCATCGGACATCGATCAACTGGCGATTCAGTCGAACGACATCAGCCTGATTGTCGGTGTGATTCGCGGCATCGCCGAGCAGACCAATCTGCTGGCGCTCAATGCCGCCATCGAAGCGGCCCGCGCGGGGGAACAAGGTCGTGGCTTTGCCGTGGTCGCCGATGAGGTTCGCGGCCTGGCGGCGCGCACCGCGCAGTCCACCACGGAAATCGTTACGTTGGTCAGCGCTATTCAAAGCGGCATGCACAAAGCCAAAGAGAGCATGGCCGCCGGCTGCGAGCGCGTGAGCCATGGCCAGAAACTGGTCGAAAGTGCCGGCGAATCCATGAGCAGGATCAAGGGCGCGCTGGACGAATCCCTGGCGGCCGTCAGCTTCATTTCGTTGTCGTTGCAGGAACAACGCGCCGCCAGTGAACAGGTCGCGTGCAACGTCGAAAAAGTCGCGCAAAGTGTCGAAGAGAACGCCGCCGCCCAAGGTGGAATCGTGCGCACGACCCAGGAACTCAAGGCTATGTCCAACGGCCTGGAAGTGATTCTGCGGCGGTTCAGTTTTTAGGTGTATGCAAACCTGATGTGGGAGCGGGCTTGCTCGCTCCCACATTTGCTCATCGTTGTATCGCAGAGAGTGCGTGGGCATTCAACCGATGATTACCAGCTTTCCCCCAGCCCGAGCAAGCCCATTATCTGGCGGCGCAGGTCCACCAGATACGGATCGTCGCGATGGCGCGGATAAGGCCGTTCGATGGTCAGCTGTGCCTTGATCGCTGCCGGTCGGTCGCTGAACACGATCACCCGATTGGCCAGCAGCAAGGCTTCTTCGACATCGTGAGTCACCAGCAACGCCGTATAGCCCTGGCGCTGCCACAGGTCGATCAGCTCTTTTTGCATGGTAATGCGAGTCAACGAATCCAGCTTGCCCAACGGCTCGTCGAGAATCAGCAAGCGCGGTTCGTTGACCAGCGCCCGGGCCAACGCAACGCGCTGCGCCATGCCACCTGAAAGCTGCCGTGGATACGCCCGGGCAAACTGACTGAGGCCGACTTTTTCCAGTGCGACATCGACCTTGGCGGAATGGGTTTTCAACAACCCTTGGGCTTCGAGGCCCAAGGCGACGTTGTCCCACACCCGCCGCCACGGGTACAGCGTCGGGTCCTGGAACACCACGACCCGACTCGGGTCCGGACCGGTAATCGGCACGCCATCGGCCAGCAACGTGCCGGCGTCGGCCGGTTCCAGCCCGGCCACCAGCCGCAGCAGCGTGGACTTGCCGCAGCCCGAAGGCCCGAGCAATGCGACAAATTCGCCGGGCGCGACGTCGAGGGAAACCCGCTCCAGCACTGGCAAGTGCTGGCCGTCCAGGGCAAAGCCGTGACTCAGGCTCTCAATGCGCAGCGCCAGCCCTGCTGACGCCGCAGCCGTTGTTGCGGGTGCCAGCGCTACCATTTCATCGCTCCTTTTTGCCAGGCCAACAGTCGGTCACGGACCAGAAACAGCGCGGAGATCAACCCCGAGCAAGCCAGCGCCATGATCAACAGCGCCGCGTACATGTTGGCGTAGGCCGCCCACCCCTGAGCCCATTGCAAATACCAGCCGATACCGGATTTGACGCCCATCATTTCCGCGACCACCAGCGTCGAGAACGAGGCGCCCAAGCCCATGAACAAACCGACGAACACATGGGGCAAGGCCGCCGGGATCGCCACTTTGAAAATCAGGAAACCCGGCTTCGCGCCCAGGGTCCGCGCGACGTCGTAATAGGCTTTATCGACACTCGCCACACCGGACCAGGTGAGCACCGTCACCGGAAACCAGGTCGCCAGGGCGATCAGGAAAACGCTGGCACTCCAACTGGAGGGAAACAGAAAAAAGCACAACGGCAGCAACGCCGTCGACGGCACCGGACCCAGAATGCGCAAGACTGGATGCAGCCAGTAACCGATGCTGCTCGACCAACCGATGGCCACCCCGGCAACAAACCCGGTCGCGGCGCCCAGCGCCACGCCGCTGCCCAGCAACAGTGCCGAATGCAGCAAGCTGTCGGCCAGGCGTGGCCAGTCTTCGACGTACACCGCGAGCAACGCTTGCGGCGGTGCGAAGAACGGCACCGGCAACAGGCCCAGTTTGGCGGTGAGCAGCTCCCAGATGCCCAGCAGAATCGGCAACGCGATCAACCAGGCGCGCGCCGCGCGAATGCGCGTGGCGACCTTCGTCGACCAACGACCAATAATGCCCAACAGACCGATCAATGCCGCCACCGCGAGGCACAGATTGACCAGACCCTGGGTCATTGGCCAAACGCGCGTGGCGTTGGGCCAATAGCTGATCAACAGCGCCACCGCGACCCAGGCCGTCACCGCCAGCGCGCACTGGCGCCACACCTTGAAAGCCCACAGCGTCGCCGGTGTGGCCAGTGTCGAAACCTCAGCTGAAGACATCGGCGGTGATCTCCTTGGCGAACTCGCCGGCGTGGGTGCTCGGACGAATGACTTCCACGGTTTGCAGGTCAGTGACGTAGGTGATGATTTCCTTGGTCAGCAGCGCGCCCACCGCGTGATGACCGTGGGTGTGGTCGTGCAGGATCGCCTCGACTTCTTCGACCGAGGTATTCAGCGCGTAAGCCTGGAAGCCCTTGGCCACGGCCTGGGGGTTTTTCACCGAGTAATCGTGGGCCTCGAGAATCGCCTGGGTCAGTGCTGCCGCGACGCGTTTTTCTTCGCGCACCAATTTACCGGTGACACCGACGACGCAGCAGCTGAGATTGGCGTATTCCTCGACCAGGTTGGTCGACAATTCCTGGGCCTTGCCGGTCTTGATCAGGCGGTACATGAACGGGTCGCTGCCGCTGACGGCCTGGACTTCGCCGCGCTCCAGCGCGGTGCCCAGCAGGTCGGCCGGGTACAGCCGCCACTCGACATCACGCACCGGATCGATGCCGTGTTTTTTCAGCAGGATCGAGAAGAAGTTGCGGTCCGGACTAGCCATATCGGTGACACCGATGGTCTTGCCCTTGAGGTCTTCGAGTTTATGCACGTTGCCGTTCACTGCGCTAAGCAAACGCAAGCAGCCGCCATGCGTACCGGCCGTGAGCTTGACGTCGAAACCCTGCTCCAGCGCCTTGAGCCAACGCAACGCCATGCCGACGCCCGCATCGGCCTTGCCGGTGGCGATGGCTTCTAGCAGCACTTCGGTGGAGTTGCCAAAGTTGACCAGTTCGACATCGAGGTTGTGCTTCTTGAAGAAACCCTGACCGTGGGCGATGACCACCGGCGCCAGGCACACCGCATTGAGATTGACCGCCAGTTTCAGCGCGCGCGGTGTGTCCAGCCGAATGAATTCGCCCGTGCCGGTGGGCTCGGCGCCGGTATCGACAGCATGCCCAGCGTGTTCATCAGTCGCCCAACTCGGGCGCGGCAACGCCATCAGCAGTGGGCTCGCCAAGGCGACGCTGGCCAGACCCAGCAAGTGACGACGGGTCAATCGATCGAAAACAGCCATTCAAATATCCCTTTGGTTACCTTGTCGAGGCCAGGCCATAAAGCTGTTTTGATTATATTAGATACAAACAATTATGAAAGAATCATATAATTATAGGGTTATGCCAGACGGCTTCGATCGAAGCCGTCGGTTCGTTCAGGTCAGAGCTTGGCAATCGAAACCTCAGTGGATTTGACGAAGGCAATGACCTCGCTGCCAATCTTCAATTCAAGATCGCGCACTGAACGGGTGGTGATCACGGAAGTGACGATCCCGGAAGCGGTTTGCACGTCGATTTCGGAGACCACTTCGCCTTCGACGATTTCCTTGATGACGCCTTTGAACTGGTTCCGGACGTTGATCGCTTTGATGGTCATGATGAGGCTTCCTTTCTAATGGCTGAGTTCGCACCGTGGTGCAGGCCTTAAAAGTGCACCTCCTGAGCCAACAACAAAAGGAATAAATAATGATTTGTTTATTCCTCAATCGAATAAGAAAAACCCTTAAGCTAATACCTAAATATTATTTATAAATTATTTTTTAGAACCATATGCTTCATGGCAGATAGCCCCTTCTCCTCTGCCAACTGTCGAGCGTGCCATGTCAAAATCCAGCAAAAACGCTGCAGTGAAAGTCCATCGTCCGGTCCTGGCCGGTTGGGTTGTTGCACTGGCCTTGGCTTTCGCACTGCCGGTTCAGGCCAACGAAACACTGCGAATCGGTTACCAGAAGTCATCGACCCTCATCACCGTGCTGAAAACACAAGGCACGCTCGATAAAGCGCTCGCGCAGCAGCACATCGATGTGAGCTGGCATGAATTCCCCAGTGGCCTGCCGCTGCTGGAGGCGCTGAATGTCGGCAACGTCGATATCAGTGCTGACGTGGCCGATACCGTGCCGATTTTCGCCCAGGCCGCACAGGCCAAACTGACGTACTTCGCCCAGGAAGCGCCCTCGCCTTCCGCCCAGGCAATCGTCGTGCGCCAGGATTCACCCTTGCATCAATTGTCGGATTTGAAAGGCAAGAAAGTCGCGGTGACCAAGGCCGCTGGCGCCCACTATTTGCTGATCGCTGCGCTGCAAAAAGCCGGCCTGGAATTCTCGGACATCCAGCCCGCGTACCTGTCGCCCGCCGATGGCCGAGCCGCCTTCGAGAACAACAAAGTCGACGCCTGGGTCACCTGGGAACCCTTCCTCACCAGCGCACAACGTCAACTGCCAACGCGCACCCTGGCTGACGGCGCAGGCCTGGCCAGTTACAAACGCTATTACCTGACCAGCACGAGCTACGCCAAGGCGCACCCTGAAGTGCTCAAGGTTGTTTACGATCAACTGCACAAGACCGGTGAGTGGGTTAAAAATAATCCCCGCGAGGCGGCTCAAGTGCTCAGTCCGTTGTGGGGCAATCTGGATGTGGCAACGGTCGAGTCAGCCAACACTCATCGCAGTTACCAGGTACAGCCCGTGAAAGGCGATCAGTTGGGTGAGCAACAGAAAATCGCCGATGCGTTTTTTGCTGCGGGATTGTTGCCCAAGGCAGTGGATGCCAAAGACGTCGATATCTGGAAGCCATGAGGTCATTTCCGACCTGTGACGTGCTCTTTCAGACAGACGCGTTCACCTTTTCCTGATTGCTGCCGATGCCTCTACCTTAGGGCACAGGAGCAATACAGATGAGAAACAACCAACCGGTTACGCAGCGCGAGGTTGCCCTCGGACCTCAACAAAAACTCATCTCGACAACGGATGCACGAGGGGTCATTACTTACTGTAATGACGCCTTCGTAGAAATAAGCGGTTTCAACAAGGGCGACCTGATCGGCGCCCCGCAAAACATCGTTCGGCACCCCGACGTACCGTCCGCCATATTTGCCCACATGTGGGGCGCCCTCAAGCAGGGCAAGCCGTGGATGGGCATCGTCAAGAACCGTTCAAAAAATGGCGACCATTACTGGGTCAACGCCTATGTCACTCCGGTTTTCGACGGCAGCCAGGTGGTCGGTTATGAATCGGTCAGGGTCAAACCGACGGCCGAACAGATCCGCCGTGCCGAAGCGCTGTACACCCGTATAAGCCTTGGAAAGTCAGCGGTTCCCGGCAGCGATAAATGGCAGCCTGCGTTTCTCGACTGGCTGCCGTTTTTGGCGATGGGCGTCGTGGGCACGTTAGGTGGCGTTTTTCTCAGTACGCCTGTGGCGTTCGCCGTGACGGTCGGGGTATCGGTGCCGATCGGACTGATTGCCGGGCGCTGGCAAAAACGCGGGACGCTGCACCTGCTGGACTCGGCAGAACCGTCGACCTCCGACTCACTGATCGCACAAATGTACAGCGACGAACGCGGCCCTCAAGCGCGCCTTGAAACGGCCTTTGTGAGCCAGGCATCGCGTCTCAAGACTTGCCTGACGCGGCTACAGGACACGGCTGAGCAACTCACTGGTCTGGCCGGACAATCCGACGTCCTCGCCAGCAAGAGTTCGCAGGGGCTGGATCGCCAGCGAATCGAGACCGAGCAAGTGTCGGCTGCTGTCAATCAGATGGCGGCGACGACACAAGAGGTCGCCAGTCACGTGCAGCGCACCGCCGACGCGACCCAGGAAGCCAATGTGCTGACGGGACGTGGACGCGATGTGGCCCGCGATACCCGGCAAGCCATCCAGCGCCTCTCGGCAGTGGTTGGGGAAACCGGGCTGACGGTTGCGCAACTCGCCAAAGACAGTAACGAAATCGGCACGGTGGTCGACGTCATCAAAGGCATCGCCGACCAGACCAACTTGCTGGCGCTGAACGCCGCCATCGAAGCCGCCCGCGCCGGCGACATGGGTCGAGGTTTCGCGGTGGTGGCGGATGAAGTGCGGCAATTGGCGCAGCGCACCACTCAGTCCACCACCCAGATCCACAGCCTGATTTCCAAGCTGCAGATCTCGTCCAATAACGCGGTGAAGATCATGGAAAGTGGGCATCGTCAGGCCGAAGAGGGCGTGGCCTGGGTGCTTGAGGCAGACAAGGCGTTGGTGGGTATCAGTGAAGCCGTAGCGAACATCACGGACATGACCACCCAGATTGCTGCCGCGACTGAAGAGCAGACGGCCGTGGCTGAAGAAATCAGCCGCAACATCACCACCATCGCGACCCTGGCCGATCAGACGTCCGAACAAGCCAGGCATTCGGCCGAGTTGAGCAAGGAGCTGACGCAGACAGCCAAGACCCAGTACTCACTGGTCGAACGTTTTAACCGGTAACGGATCACGCATCGCACGCGATCCGTGTAGCAGCTGCCGAAGGCTGCTACACGGATCAGGCTGTGTCAGATCGTGCTAACGATCACTATCAGCGCTTGAGTTTGCGCTTGTTGCGGTATTGGTCGATGACCACCGCCACCACAATGATCAGACCCTTGATGATGTCCTGGATGTAGGCATCGACCCCGACGAAGGTGAAGCCGCTGGCCATGACCCCGAGGATCAGCGCGCCGATCACCGTGCCGGTAATGCGCCCTACTCCGCCCGCCAGGCTGGTGCCGCCGATCACCGCGGCGGCAATCGCGTCCAGTTCATACGACATACCCATCCCTGCCTGCCCGGTTGCGGCCCGAGCCGAAGCCACCACCCCGGCCAATCCGGCCAGTAATCCGGCGATGCTGTAGACGATCACCAAATGGCGTTTGACGTTGATCCCCGACGTGCGCGCCGCCTGCATGTTGCCACCGATGGCGTAGGTGTATTTGCCGTACTTGGTGTAGCGCAGCGCGATGTGGAAGATCACCGCCACCACCAGGAAGATGATCACCGGCATCGCACCGTGACCGATGGCCGTGTACGAATCGGAAAGCATGCTCACCGGTTGACCTTCGGTGTAGTAACGCGCCAGGCCACGGGCCGACACCATCATGCCGAGGGTGGCAATGAACGGCGGGATCCCGGTGATCGCGATGATGCTGCCGTTGATTGCACCCGCCAGCAGCCCGACCCCCAGGCCGACGATCACCGGTATCCACACCGGCAAGTCCGTCAGCGAGGGAAACACCGCACGGGTAAAGTCCGAGGTCTGGGCCAGGCTCGCGGCGATCATCGCCGACAACGCCAGCACCGAACCGGATGACAGGTCGATGCCGGTGGTGATGATCACCTGGGTCACGCCGATGGCCAGCAGGCCGATGATCGACACTTGCAGGATCATCAGCACCAGACGCTGGGAGTTCATCAGGAAGCTCTGGTCACGCACGATCCAGCCGAACACTTCGAAGACCAGGCCGATGCCGATCAGCACCAGGAAAATACTCAATTCCGTGGGGAAGCGCCGGCGCGACTTGGCCGGAGTTACCGCGGGTTTGTTTTCCAGTATCGCGTTGTTCATAGCCACTCATCCTTCTATAGCGTTGCCGGCGACCGGTACGCGGGTCGCCAACAGAAACCGTTTAAATGCATTGAACCGTCAATGAACCAAGGACATTCCGGAAGCCAGTTGCATGACCCGCTCCTGAGTCGCCTCGCTGCGGTCGAGGGTGCCCATCAGGTCGCCCTCGTGCATGACCATCACGCGGTCGCTCATGCCGAGCACTTCCGGCAGCTCCGAGGAAATCATGATTACCGCCATGCCTTCGCTGGCGAGGTAGGAGATGAGCCGGTAGATCTCGGCCTTGGCGCCGACATCAATGCCACGGGTCGGCTCGTCGAGTATCAGAATTCGTGGGTTGGTCATCAGCCAGCGGGCGAGCAAGGCTTTCTGCTGATTGCCGCCGGACAAAGTGTCGATGCACTGCTCCAGCGACGGGGTTTTCACCCGCAGTTTTTTGCACATGTCTTCGCACAACACACGCAGGGCTTTCTGCTGGATGAAGCCATGGCCGGCGTAATGCGGCAACACGGCCATCTCCATGTTTTCCAGGACCGACAGGCACGGGAACAGGCCACTGAGCTTGCGATCCTCGGTCAGCAACGCGAAGCCCTTCTCGATGGCCATGTGCGGATCGGTGATACGCACCACCTGCCCGTCGAGGCGAATCTCGCCACCGTCGCTGGGGGTGATGCCAAAAATCGCTTCGGCGACGTTGGTTCGCCCAGAGCCCATCAACCCGGCAATGCCGAGGATCTCGCCGGCATGCAGGTCAAAGGAAACCCCTTTGAAAATGCCGTCGAGCTTGAGGTCGCGCACCGACAACAACAGATCACCGATCGGCTTCTCGCGCACCGGGAACAACTGGCTCAGTTCGCGACCGACCATCATCGAAATCAGGCTGTCGCCGTCCATGCTGTCGGCGCGTTGCAGGCCGATGTAGGCGCCGTCGCGGAACACCGCGACTTCATCGGCGATGGCGAACACTTCATTCATTTTGTGGGTGATGTAGATGATGCCTTTGCCCTGGCGCTTGAGGTCGGCAATGATCGAAAACAGGTGGGCGACTTCCTTGTCGGTGATGGCCGAGGTCGGTTCGTCCATGATCAGGATGTCGGAGTCATAGGACACGGCCTTGGCGATCTCGACCATCTGCCGCTCGGCGATGCTCAGGTTGCCGACCTGCTCCTCGGGGTCGAGGTTGATCCGCAAGCGCTCCAGCAGTTTCGCGGTGCAGCGGTGCATTTCGCCGTGGTCGATCATGTGGAAACCGTTGAGCTGCTCGCGGCCGATCCAGATGTTCTCGGCGATGCTCATGTGCGGCATCAGGTTGAGTTCCTGGTGGATCATCGCAATCCCGGACTGGAGCGCCGCCAGCGGGGTTTCGAAAACCACCTTCTGGCCCCGCAGGCGAAGTTCGCCGGCGTCCGGCTGGTAGATGCCGGCAATGATTTTCATCAAGGTCGATTTGCCGGCGCCATTCTCGCCCATCAGGGCCAGCACGGAACCGGGGCGCACCCGCAGCTGCACATCGGACAAGGCCACCACACCGGGAAAACCCTTGCTGACGTTGATGATCTCCAGCAGGTACGGCTCATCGACAGGTGTTGCGGTTGGCTGGATACCCACCAACGGGGTGCTCGAAGCAGTCGCTGAAGCGAACATGATCAGGTACTCCATCAGCAAGGTCGCGGTGGCAACCTTGCGTGCTTATTGTTGTTATTGAACGGAAGGACTATTTGAACGTGTCGACGTTTTGCGGGGTGATCAAGCGGTAGGGCACCCATACGGCCTGTTCAACCGGTTCGTTTTTGGCCATCTTCACGGCGGTGTCGATTGAACCGTCGGCCTGACCCTTGGCGTCCTGGAACACCGAGACCGTCATGTTGCCTTTCTTGATCGCGTTCAAGCCGTCCGGCGTACCGTCGACCCCCGCGATCAGCACGCTGCCCTTGTCGACGCCGGCCTGACTCAGGGCCATCGCGGCGCCAATGGCCATTTCATCGTTGTTGGCCACCACGGCATCGAACTTGCGGCCCTGGGTCAGCCAGTCGTTGACCAGGGTCATGCCTTTGTCCCGCAGCCAGATGCCGGTCTGCTCTTGCTCGACCTTGATGTTCGGGTATTTGGCCAACACCTCTTTTACGCCTTTGGTGCGGTTGGTGGTGGAGTTGTTCGCCAGGTCGCCCAGCAGGATCACGATGTCGCCCTTGCCGCCCATTTTGTCGGCTAGGTATTGCATCTGCATTTCACCGGCCTCCAGGTCGTTGGAGGCCACCGTGACCACGCCCTTGGGCAGCTTCAGGTCATCCGGGCGACGATTGACGTAGACCAGTGGAATGCCAGCCTTGACGGCGGCCTCGGTGATTTTTTTGGTGGCGGCGGTATCCACCGGGTTGACTACAATGGCATCGACTTTCTGGCTGATGAAGCTTTCGACCTGGCTCAACTGCTTGACCACATCGCTGCGCGCATCTTCGAATTGCAGCTGCACGCCATCGGGGTAGGACTTGGCTTTCTTGTCCATGGATTCGCGCAGGTAGGTCAGCCAGGTGTCATCGAATTGGGACATGCTCACGCCGATTTTCATGTCGGCCAATGCAGCGCCGCTGGCGAACATCAGGGACAGGGCGAGTGCGGTGAAACGGATCGGGGTCTTCATGAAAAGTCTTTCTCCACATTCTTGTTGGTTTTATGGATATGGCGTGACGATTTCAGTAAGCGGGAAAAGAGTGAAACGAGTCGCGAGGCAGGTCGCTGGAAATGACTCTATTGGAATATAATTTCTATATCAACCAATTTTAGAATTTTATTCTGATTTTATTCCACGGTGGTCGAACTGGCCCAAATCCACCACTTGATGGCGCTCGGCGCTCAATCGCGCAGCGTCCAGAACGCGGGTGGTCGCCAGTGCATCACGCGCCTCCACCGGCAGTGGGCCACCGCTCTGTAACGCGGCTTGTAGCTGTACATAGAACTGATTCCAGCAGCCACGTTCGGAGGGCACTCGTTCACGGTCCTCGCCCTGTTCGAACCAGCCCCAGCGTCGGTGCTCTTCGACACCCCAGCGCTCGCCTTCGGATTTTGGCGAGAGCCCGGCCAGCGCCGAGGCCTCCTGCCCGTCCAGGCCATCGACGCTGTAGCAACCTTGGGTGCCCGTGACCCGAAAGCGCGGTCCGGGGGCGTTTTGCAGGCAACTGCCGCCCAGGTGCGAGGTGACGCCATTGGCGTGGGTCAGCGACATAAAGAAGCCGTTGTCGAAGGCCTGGCCTTTTTCCAGGTACTCAAGTTCGGCATACACCCGTGTGACCGGGCCGAACAGTAGCAACGCCTGGTCCACCAGATGGCTGCCCAAATCCCGCAGGAAACCACCGCCGCTGCCGTTGTTCACCGCGTGCGGCGAGTAGCGTTCGATCCGCGATTCGAAACGAGTGACCTGCCCCAGCGCGCCGGACTCGATGAGTTTGCGCACGGTGAGAAAGTCCGAATCCCAGCGCCGGTTCTGGTAGACGCTGAGCCGCACGCCCTGGCGCTCGGCCATGGTGATCAGGGTTTGTGCCTGCTGCGCATCGGCGGCGAACGGTTTGTCGCTGACCACCGCCACCCCATGCTCGATGCCATCGAGCACCAACGCCGGGCGACCCTTGAGGGGCGTGGATACCACCAACACATCAATCCCGGCTTCCACCAGTTGGCCGATGCTGTCAAAAGCCGGCACGCCAGGATGCTCGGCGGCCAGCAACTGGCGGCGCTCCGGTGACCGGGTGACCACGCCAACAAACGTGGCGCCTGGCAGGCTGCTGAGCAGCGGAGCATGGAAAAACCGGCCGCCATGGCCGTAACCGACAAGTCCGATACGCATGAAAAAATTCTCCTTATAGATAGTCGCGGGCTGTACTCAGACCCTGTGGGAGCGGGCTTGCCCGCGAAAGCGGTGGGTCAGGCGACATCAATGTTGCTTGTGCCGCCGCCTTCGCGGGCAAGCCCGCTCCCACATTGGATTGGGGTTAGCCGTAGAAGTGTGGGCGCTCTGGCAGGCTGACGTTGACGATCTGGCCGCTGTTCTGGGCTTCGATGCACGCGTCTGCCGCGACAGCCGCGGCGAAGCCGTCCCATGCCGATGGACCGCCCACCTGGCCGGCGCGCACGCCGTCGATAAACGCCTGCAACTCCACGTCATACGCGGCGATAAACCGATCCTTCCAGTCCATCAGAATCGCATTCGACAGCTTCGCGCCACTGCGCAATTGCACCTGTTGCGGCTCCGGCAGTTTAGCGATGCCGGTCTCCCCCACCACTTCGCACTGGATGTCATAACCGTACTGGCAGTTGACGAACACTTCGACGTCGATGCGCGTGCCCTTGGCGGTTTCCAGCAGGACGATTTGCGGGTCTTTCAGGTGCGCGAGGGCTTTGCTGGATTTACGTGGGAACACCACTTGCACCGAAACGTAGTCGTCGTCGAGCAGCCAGCGCAGCACGTCCAGTTCATGGATCAGCGTGTCGGTAATTGCCATGTCGGTCTTGTAGTTTTCGCCCACAGTCGGGTTACGGTGCGCGCAATGCAGCATCAATGGTTCACCGATCTGGCCGCTGTCGATCACCGCTTTGAGGGCGCGATAACCTTCGTCATAGGGACGCATGAAACCGACTTGCACCAGGCGCTTGCCGTGGGCCACTTCGGCCTCGACGATCTTGCGGCAGCCTGCGGCGGTGACGGCCAGCGGCTTCTCGCAGAACACCGGTTTGCCCGCGGCAATCGCCGCCAGCACGAACTCTTCGTGGCTCGGGCCCCACGAGGTGACGAGGATCGCCTCAACCTCTGGCGCCTTGATCAGCGCGTGGCCGTCGGGATAGACCTCGGCGGTCAGCTTCAGGTCGGACACAACCTTCGCGGCTTGCTGCAAATTAATGTCGGTGACCGCGACGACCTGGCTATTGAGCAAGGTCTGGCTGCAACGACGGATATGGTCCTGGCCGATGGCCCCGGTGCCGATGACGCCAAGCTTCAATGACATAACGATTCTCCTGCGAAAAAGGGTGGTTGGTTTCAGGGGCAATCAGTACTGACGGGCCTTGGCCAGTCGTTCGTTCAGGATCTTGGCCACCGCATCGGTGCGAGCACTGGTGGAGACTTGCGCCACGCCGACCCGCCACCAGGACAGGTAGCCGTGAATCATGGTCTTGGGCAGCACCTTGATATCGATCAGCGTCGACACCGTTTGCAAGCGCGCATCGGCCAGCGCCGCTTGCAGCTCTGCAACGGTGTTCACTTTGTAAGTCTTGCAGCCGTAGGCCGCCGCGCTCATGGCGAAATCCACCGGCACAAAGCCGCCATCGAGTTTGCCGGTTTGCGGGTTGCGGAAGCGGAACTCGGTGCCGAAGCTGTCCATGCCATTGCCCATCTGCAAGTTGTTGATGCAACCGAACGTCATGTTGTCCAACAGCACCACATTGATCTTGCGCCGCTCCTGAATCGAGGTCGCCAGCTCCGAGTGCAGCATCATGTAGGAGCCATCGCCCACCAGCGCATAGACCTCGCGATCCGGCTCGGCGAGCTTCACGCCCAGCGCGGCGTTGACCTCGTAACCCATGCAGGAATAACCGTACTCGACGTGATAGGTGTTCACGCCCTTGCTGCGCCAGCTGCGTTGCAAGTCACCGGGCAGGCTGCCGGCGGCGGCGACAATTACCGCGTCATCGGCCAGGGTTTCGTTGAGCACGCCGAGCACGCGGCTCTGGGTCAGGCAGGAACCGGTCAGCTCAATGAATTCACGCAGGACCGCCGGGTCCAGGTGGTCGTTGATTTCCGGGGCGAAATCCTTGGCCTGGTATTCGATCTGATAGAGACGGTCGACTTCCTCATCCAGTTGCGCCTTGGCCTGACGCGGTTGCTCGCCCCAGCCCGAGCGGTAGTCGCCCAATACATCGGCCAGTGCCTGCAAGCCGGTTTTGGCGTCGGCCAACAGTTGCACACCGTCGAGCTTCAACGCATCGCAGGGGCTGATATTGAGATTGAGAAATTGCACGTCCGGGTGCTGGAACAATGACTTCGACGCGGTGGTGAAATCGCTGTAGCGGGTGCCGATACCGATGATCAGGTCAGCGTCCTTGGCCAGCAGGTTCGCCGCCAGGCAACCGGTTTCACCGATGCCGCCGACGTTGAGCGGATGGCTGGACACCACCGCACTCTTGCCGGCCTGGGTTTCGGCGAACGGAATATCGAAGCGCTCGGCGAACGCCTGCAACGCAGCATTGGCCCCGGAGTAACGCACCCCGCCACCGCAAATGATCAGCGGCTTGCGCTTGCCTTTGAACAGCGCCAGCGCATCGCCAAGCATCGCTTCGGTGGCCGGACGCCGTTCGATGCGGTGCACGCGTTTTTGCAGGAAATAATCCGGGTAGTCGTAGGCCTCGGCTTGCACGTCTTGTGGCAAGGCCAGGGTCACCGCGCCGGTTTCGGCGGGGTCGGTGAGCACGCGCATGGCGTGGATCGCCGCGCTCATCAGTTGCTCGGGACGGTTGATGCGGTCCCAGTATTTGCTCACAGCTTTGAAGGCATCGTTGGTGCTGATGCTCAGGTCGTGGAACTGTTCGATCTGTTGCAGCACCGGGTCCGGTTGGCGGCAGGCGTAGACATCGCCGGGTAGCAACAGCAAGGGGATGCGGTTGGCGGTCGCGGTGGCGGCAGCCGTCAGCATATTCGCTGCGCCGGGCCCCACTGATGAAGTGCAGGCGTAGATTTTGCGCCGCAGGTGTTGCTTGGCGAAACCGATGGCGGCGTGGGCCATGCCTTGCTCGTTGCGCCCCTGATGCACGACCAGGTCGCCGCTGTCCTGCTCCAATGCCTGGCCCAGGCCGAGCACATTGCCATGGCCGAAAATGGTAAAGACCCCGGCGACGAATTTGCTTTGAACCCCATCGACCTCGATGTACTGGTTATCGAGGAATTTCACCAGGGCCTGGGCCATGGTCAGTCTTGTAGTGGTCATAACCGATCCTTCAATACACGAAGAAACCTTGTGGGAGCGAGCCTGCTCGCGAAGAGGCCGGCACATTCAACATGAGTGTTGCCTGACACACCGCTATCGCTAGCAGGCTAGCTCCCACAGGGGGATCTTCATCAACCTTGAGAATTTTGCAGGTGGTCCATGCTCGCGCCGATCGCCTGTTCGATGTCTGCCAGGCCATGGACGCTGTCGGCGAATGGTTCGAACGACAGGTAGCCGCTGTAACCGGTGCTGAGCAAGGTGTCGATCTGCGCCGCGTTGCCGAGGATGTCGCCCTCGCCCACCAGCACGCGATGGCCGTCGCGGATGCTGGCCAGCGGGGCTTCGGCATCCTCGACGCCGGAGATGTGCACCAGCCCGGTCAGCTCGGGGAAGAACTCCTGCTCGCCAGCCAGGTGATGGTGAAAGGTGTCGTGAACCAGCCGGAACACATCCAGCCCGCCGATGGCCTTGATCGCGTCCACTGCCGTGCGCTTGCGGCGTAGCGAGCACTCTTCAAAACCCAGCGGCTCGATGAAACCGAGGAGGCCGTGATCGCGCAGGATCGGCGCCAGTTCGGTCAACGCGGTACGCAAACCCGAAGCGCGTTCGGCTTCATTGCGCGAATCGGCGCGATCATTCAGCGGGCACATGACCAAGCCCTGGGCGCCGCAGTCACGGGCATACGTGGCAAGCCTCAAGGCCTGCGCGCGGCGCTCGTCATTCCACACATCGAACGGGTACAACGCGTTGATCGACAGCACGCTGATGCCGTTGGCCGCGCACAATTCACGCACGCGCTCGGGCGCGGTGCCGTCTTCGATCTCGACACCCTTGAGGTCGTTGCGGATCTCGATGGCATCGGCCTTGAGGGTCACCGCCAGCTCGATGAACGCCGGCAGGGACAAACGTGGGGCGACCATACGGTTCAGGGCGAAACGCAGGGGCTTGCTCATTATTCTTGTTCTCCGTGCAAGGATTGAAATCAGAGGTCCATCAGCCAGCTGTGCTGCGGGTCGTTATGGAACTGCCAGACGCGTTTCGGGCCGGCCATCACGTTCAGGTAATAGGACTCGTAACCGTAGGGCACGCTGACCGGGTGATAGCCTTTGGGCACGACGACAAGGTCGCTGTTTTCCACGGCCATGGCCTGATCGATGCTGCGGTCGTCGGTGTAGACCCGCTGGAACACGAAGCCCTGGGGCGGGTTGATCTGGTGGTAATAGGTCTCTTCGAGAAAGCTCTGGTGCGGCAGGTCGTCGGTGTCGTGCTTGTGCGGCGGGTAGCTCGAGGAGTGCCCCGACGGCGTGCGCACTTCCACCACCAGCAGCGAGTGAGCAGGTTCGGTGTCCGGCAGGATGTCGCAGACATAACGCGTATTGGCGCCCTTGCCGCGCACGCTGCGCTTCATGGTCTCGGGATTGATCAACCGTGGGCCGAGGCCAGCGCTCGCCGAACCGGGCGCGGCGCACACGGCGATTTGCACGTCGCTGAGCGCGACCACTTGCGCCTGACTGCCCGGCGGCAAGTACGCGGCGAAGGGTGATTTGTCTTCGAACACCGACTGGCGATCGCCGATGTTTTCCCAGTCGAACGCGCCCTGCCCCGGTGCTTCACCCTTGAGGCTGACACGGCCGCTAAGCAGCACCAGACACAACTCTTTATCGCCCGCAGACACCGGCAAGGTTTCGCCCAGGCTCAAGCGGTACGCGGCGAAACCGACGTATTCCAACTCACCTTCACTAAGCTCGACCATGGTCCGGCCACGGGCATTGCTTTTGACCAGCAAGCTCATAGTGCAATCCTCTCGTCGAGCAGCGCACGCAAGGTGTCGAAGCCTTTTTTGGCGTAGACATAACTCGGTGCCACCGCCGGATCCTGTTCCGCTTCGACCACCAGCCAGCCGTGGTAATCGTTGGCCAGCAACACATCGAGCAGTGCGGCAAAATCGATGTCGCCATCCCCCGGCACGGTGAAGGTGCCATTGATGATGCAGTCCGGGAAGCTCCACAAGTGGTTGCGCGCCAGTTGCACCACCGGTTTGCGCACGTCCTTGAAATGCACGTGGCAGATGCGGTCGATGTGTTTGCGCAGGACGTGCAAGGGTTCGCCGCCGCCCATGTAGCAATGGCCCGAATCGAACAGCAGGCCGACTTCGCTGCCGGTCAGGGCCATCAGCTTGTCGATGTCCGCCGGGGATTCGACGTAGGCACCCATGTGGTGGTGATACGCCAGGCGCACGCCCTGGGACAGGGTAAAACGCGCCAGCTCGGTGAGCTTGTCGGCGTATTCCTGCCACGCTTGTTCGGTGTGGAAACGCGGGCGTTCGACCAGGGGAATGCGCTGGCCTTGAATCGAGTCGGCGACTTCGCCGTAGACCAGCACCTTGGCGCCGTTCTTCGCCAACAGCTCGACATGGCTGCCGATGGCATCGATTTCCTCGGCCACCGAACGGCGGGCCAATCGACTGGAGTACCAACCGGAGACCAGCGCCAGATCGTAAGGCCGCAGCACGTCACCGACGCCTTTGGCATCCTTGGGGAATTTGCCGTTGAGTTCAAAACCTTCGTAGCCGATTTCCTTGCCTTCGCTGAGCGCAGTGCTCAGCGGCGTCTCGCCACCGAGGGACGGCAGGTCGTCGTTGCTCCAGGAGATCGGGTTGATGCCAATTCGGATAGCGGGCATGGCTGCACCTTTTATTGTTTTTACACCATTCAGTAAGAACGACGCTGGCCCCTTGTGGGAGCGAGCCTGCTCGCGATAGCTATGTGTCAGGCGACTTTTACATTGGCTGTCAGTCCGCTATCGCGAGCAGGCTCGCTCCCACAGGTTCAGTGTTCACACATTGAAAATGTTCAACTCCGGGCGGCACGCCAGGCATCGATCAGTTCGACGAACGTGCCCTGCACTTGGCGGATCAGCGCCTCATCGTCGATTTCACCGGCCAACCACGCGCGACTCGGCTCCTGGAAAATCGTCCGGCCCACGGCGAACCCGCGACAGGTCTGACTCTGGCGGGCCTGCTGAAACCCTTCGGCCAATGCCGCTGCAGGTGCATTCAGGCCCAGCAACACCACGCCTCGGCAGTACGGGTCGCGTTCCTGGATCAGTTCATCGAGTTGCTTCCACTCCTCGGCGCTCTGCGCTTCGATCTTCCACCACGCCGGGTAGATGCCCAGGTTGTAGAGGCGTTTCAGCGCCCGGTACAACACATCGGGATGCGTCGACGGATGATCCTTGGGCGGGATGATTTCCAGCAGCAGTTCATGGCCGCTGATTTGCGACGCCTCATACAGCCCCTTGATCTGTGCTTCCTGCTCCAGACGCAGCAGCGGCTCGTCGTCCGGGTGGAATTGCACCAGGCACTTGATGATCTGCTCTTGCGGCCAGGCAATCAGGTTGCTGCCGATGGAGCGCCCGTGTTCGAACGCCAATGGCCGCGAGCCCTGCACCTCGACCGGCCGCGCCACCCACCAGCCACGGCCGGTGGCAGCGTTCAGCGAGTCCTGGCCGAAGCGTTGATCGGCCAGCAGCCCGACATCGGCGTCGATGCCTTGCTCACGTAAATCGGCTTCGACCCGCTCCACGGCTTTAATAAACAGTTGCTTGAGCTCGCCGATGGCGCTCAGGTCGCGACCACCCTTGTGCGCCAGTTCCACCAGTTGCCCACGATGGTCGAAGGCAAAGATGAACAGCTGCTTCCACTGTTTGCGCGGCACGCTGACCTGATGCAGACGCTGCAGCACCGCGTCCTGATCCGGCCGGGTAATTGGCACCGGGCTGTTGAACAGGTAATCGAGTTCGGCGCGGGTCGGCATGGCCGGGGCGCAGGCATGGCGCGACACCACCAGACCGCCACAGGCATTGGCCAACTGGCAGCAGCGCTCGTCGCTGGCGTCCTCCAGCCAACCGGCGAGGAAGCCCGACATGAAGGCATCACCGGCGCCCAAAACGTTGAGCACTTCCACCCGCACGCCTGGGTAAATCTCACCGTCTTCGAGACGTTCCGGGATCACCCCATGAATCACCGTGCAACCTTGCGGGCCGAGCTTGACCACCAGGGTCGCGGCGCTCAGACGTCGGACATTGCGCAGCGCGGTGAGCAAATCCTCGGAACCGCCGGCAATCAAAAACTCTTCTTCCGTGCCGACGATCAGGTCGAAACGCGGCAGGATTTTCTGCACGTGCTGGCTGACGTTCAGGTCGGCGACGAAGCGGGTTTCGCCATCGGCCTTACCGGCCAGCCCCCACAGCACCGGGCGGTAATCGATGTCCAGCACGCGCTTGACGTTGTGCTTCTCGGCACAGTCCAGCGCCTGGATACTCGCCTTGTAGACGCCGTCGGTGGAGAAGTGGGTGCCGGTGATGAGCAAGGCCTTGCTGGAGGCGATGAAGGTTTCGCTGATGTCTTCGGCCCGCAGCGCCATGTCGGCGCAGTTTTCACGGTAGAAGACCAGAGGAAAGGTTTCGCGGTCCTTGAGGCCCAGCAGCACCATGGCCGTCAGGCGTTCCGGATCGACCTTGATCCCGCTGACGTCGCAGCCTTCGCGGGTCAGGGATTCGACCAGGAAGCGCCCCATGTGGTCGTCCCCTACCCGGCTCAGCATCGCTGACTTGAGGCCCAGCCGGGCCGTGCCGAAAGCAATGTTGGCGGACGAGCCGCCGAGGTACTTGGCGAAGCTGCTGACATCCTCCAGCCGCGCACCGACTTGCTGCGCGTAGAGGTCGACGCCAAGGCGCCCAAGGCAGATCAAATCCAATTGACGCCCACTGGCAAAACGAGTCTGGCCCATGCTGGCTCCTGTTATTTTTATCAGCCTGCGTCCGAGGCGATGGCCGCGTCGAACACTCTTGGTGGATGCAGACTAAAACGACCGAGACCGAACAATCAATAATTATTCCAAATATTTTTTACGTGGAATATTTTTTCCAATAAACTTCGGTACAGGCGCTCCAGAGGCAGTGCATCGTTTCAGCACCGCCCACACGGACGGCAAGCTCAAGATTTTATTCCGACCTACCCTGTAGACTGCGCACAGCCAACCTATTGTCAGGGGATGACGGTATCTGTCCTCCCTATAAGAACAAGCCAGAAGGATTCCTTATGACCCGCACCGATCAGCCGGCGACGACCGAGAGTACGCCCGAGAGCGACCTCGCCAGCCCACCGATCAATGCCGAGCGATTGCTGCAGTTGATCACCGACGAATACGAAAGCCTGCCGCGCCAGCTCAAACGCATCGCCAGTTACATGAGCCAGCAAAGCGACCGGATCATGGTCGACCGCATCAGCGACATCGCCCGCGAGTGCGAAGTGCATCCGTCGGCCATCGTGCGGTTCTCCCAGCGTTTCGGCTTCAGCGGTTTCAGCGAAATGCAGGCGCTGTTTCGCGAGGCCTATACGCACAAGACCACGCCGGTGCAGAACTACCAGCAGCGCATCCGCAGCATGATCGCCAACAAATCGCAGAAAGCCAGCGGCGGCGACCTGGCGCGCGAGTGCATCGACGCGACTCTGTCAGGCATCGAACGGCTGGGGCTGGAACTGGATGACCAGGCCTTCGACAAGGCGGTGGACCTGGTGGTGAATGCCGACAACATCTACGTGGTCGGCGTGCGTCGCTCCTTCGCCGTGGCCGATTACCTGGTCTACAACCTGCAACACACCAACAAGCGCATTCACTTGGTTTCAGGCCTCGGTGGCAGCTACCGCGAGCAGATGCGCAGCGTGCGCGCCAATGACCTGGTGATCGCCATCAGCTTCACGCCCTACGGCAAAGAAACCCAGCACTGCCTGCGCATCGCCCAGCACCATCAGGCAAAAACCCTAATCATCACCGATAGCAACCTCTCGCCGCTGGCCAAACGCGCGAACACGGTGCTGCTGGTCAATGAAGGTTCGTCGTTTGCGTTTCGCTCGTTGAGTGCGACCTTGTGCCTGTGCCAAGCGCTGTTCATCGCCGTGGCTTATCGCCTGGAACTGAAGATGGATGAGATTCACGAGCAGGTCGGGTTTGAGGATTGATATCAATCTTTTGACGTAGCCGTTTACGCTTGGCAGCTGCGCCAAACCAGCGCATCCGCGACGTGCCCGATTTAACAATCAGTGCGGGAAAAGATGAATCGGGCGGGAGTGTCGGCAGCACTCCCACCCTCACAGGCGACGCGTCTGTCAGCGCGTTTTCATACTGGCTGACGCCGGCCGTGCAAGCTTTGCTTGTCCGCCTTGCGCTCATGGCCCTGACGCAAACGCAAAGCAGCAATGGCCGCGAGTACCAGGACGATCGCCACGATTTTCATGCCGTCCATTGCATTGCCGGTACTTTGCTCGATCAAGCCCATCACCGAGGGGCCGACAAAACCGCCGAGCAGGCCGCATGAATTGACGAAGCCCAGGCCACCTGCGAGCGCTGCGCCTTTAAGCCGCGAAGCCGGGTAGAGGAAAATGATCGACTGCACGACAAAGAACATCACTGCCGAAATGCAGAAGCCCAGCAGGCTGATCACCGGTCCTGCCAATGAAGCGATTCCCAGCCCTGCGGCCATGGTCAGCAAACCCACAACCAGCATCTGCCGAGCGCGCGTCGGCGTGGTGGCAAATCGCGGCAGTGCGATAGCGCCTGCGGCTGCCGCCAGCCAGGGCAACGATGTCAGCAACCCGATCTGCAAGGTGCTCAGATCACCGTATTTGCCGATGATGCCGGGCAGGAAAAAGATCACCGTGTAGATCGTGATCTGGTGGCAGAAGTAAACAAGGATTGCCAACAGAATCTGCGGAGTCAGGCATTGTTTGAGCGAGTGACCACCAGGGCCGGCGCCCTCCTCCGATTCAGCGGCCAACGTCCGCTCGATCTGCTCGGCTTCAGCGGCACTCAGCCAAGGCGCCTTGTTTGGGCGGTCCGGCAATTTTTTCCAGACCACCATGGCGAAGAACACCGCCGGCAAGCCTTCAAGCATGAACATCCACTGCCAGCCACGCCAACCCCAGACGCCGTCCAGTTGCATCAGCGCGGCACCCAGCGGCCCGCCGATGATGTTGGCGAAGCACACGCCCAAAAGAAAATAACCGGTCGCACGGGCCCGCTGTTCCCGACCGAACCAGTACGTCAGGTACAGCATGACACCGGGGAACAAGCCCGCTTCGGCGATGCCCAGCAGCAGGCGCAAGATGTAGAACGACGTTTCGCCTTGCACAAAGGCCATCGCCGCGGAAATCAAACCCCAGGTGACCATGATTCGCGCAATCCAGAACCGCGCGCCGACCTTGTGCATGATCAGGTTGCTGGGCACTTCCGACAGCGCATAGGTCAGGAAGAACAACCCGGCTCCCAACCCGTAGGCGGCAGCAGAAATGCCCAGATCGATATCCAGATGGTGCTTGGCCAGCGCGATGTTGGTCCGGTCGAGAAAGCTCAGCACGTAGGCGGCAATCAGCAGCGGCATCAGTTTGACGAACATCAGTTTGTTCAGCGTGGCTGAATCTCGGGGGGTATCGGGTACGGTTTCGATACGCATGTTTCACCTCGGTCTTGTTGTTATGGAGATGACACGTTTCGCGCTTAACCGCAGGCGCCGACCTTCCGGACCGGCGCCCGCACGCGAGCAAAAAAGGCTGGGGTGTCAGAAATCGACTTTGTCCTGGCCTTTGAGGTCGAGCATTTCCCGCGCTTCATCCGGGGTCGCCACGCGCGCGCCCAAGGCTTCGATCACGGTGCGGATGCGCTTGACCTGATCGGCGTTGGACGCTGCCAACTGGCCGGGCCCATCCCACAGCGAATCCTCAAGACCGACGCGTACATGACTGCCCATCGCCAGGCCCATGGTGCCCAGCGGAATCTGATTGCGGCCGGCACCGAGAATCGACCATTGGTAAGCGTCGCCGAACAAACGGTCGGCCGTACGGCGCATGTGCGCCAGGTCTTCAGGGTGCCCGCCGATGCCTCCGCGCAGACCGAACACCGACTGAATGAAAATCGGTGCCTTGAGCAACCCGCGTTGGAGGAAATGCGCAGCGGTGTACAAATGGCCAATGTCGTAGCATTCGATTTCAAAGCGGGTGCGGTTCTCGGCACAGGCGTTGAGGATGTGGGCGATGTCGCGGAAGGTATTGCGGAAGATCCGGTCGTCACTCTCGGCGAGGTACGGCCGCTCCCAGTCGTGCTTGAACTCGGTGAAACGGTCGAGCATTTCGTACAGACCGAAGTTCATCGAACCCATGTTCAGCGAAGCCAGCTCAGGCTTGAGTTGCGCCACCGGCTGCAAGCGTTCTTCCACGCCCATGGTCGGTGCACCGCCGGTGGTGATGTTGATCACCACGTCACTCTTGGCCTTGATCTGCGGCAAGAACTGACGAAACAGGTCGACATCCTGGCTCGGCCGACCGTCAATGGGATCGCGAGCATGCAAGTGAACAATCGAGGCACCCGCCTCAGCGGCACCGATCGCGGCATCGGCAATTTCCTGCGGCGTGATCGGCAAATGTGGCGACATCGAAGGCGTATGAATGGCGCCTGTGACGGCGCAGGTGATGATGATTGGGCGTTTTTTGGACATGAGTGTTCTCCGTTCTTGTTCTTGGCGAGAAAGTTAGTGGGGTCACTCGACGCGGACGCTGTCCGGCCGTTGTTGCGATCAGGGTCGAGACGCTTAGAGGTACTCGACGTTGCCATCCACACTGATGGCCTGGCCGGTCACATTGCGTGCGGCGGGCGAGCACAGGAACAGCGCCATGGCGGCGACGTCTTCGGCGGTGACCATGCGTTTGAGCGAAATCTTTTTCAGGTACTCCTCACGCATCTCGGTTTCTGGCACGTTCATCTGTTCAGCACGGGCGCGGATCACACCGTCCATGCGCGGGCCTTCGACGATGCCGGGCAGCAAGGCGTTGACGCGGATGTCGCTGTCGCCCAACTCGGACGCCAGGGATTTCATCAGGCCGATGATGGCCCACTTGGTCGCGGCATACGGTGTGCGCCAGGCGTAACCCAAGCGGCCGGCCACTGAAGCGATGTGGATCAGGTGCGCGTTAGGTGACGCTTTGAGCAGCGGTACCGCGTGATGAGCAAAGCGGTATTGCCCCGTGAGGTTGATGTCGACGGTGCGCTGCCATTCCTCGTCAGTAATTTCGTCGATGCCCGCGGTCGGCCCGGCGATCCCGGCGTTGTTGATCAGCACATCGAGGCCGCCGAACTGTTCGCGCTGAACCTTGAACACCGCTTCGATCTGCGCCGGGTCACCGACATCTGCACGCGTTGCGACGCTGTTCGGATAACGGTCGCGAAACGCTGCAAGGGCGGCTTCGCTGACGTCGCACACGTGCACCTTGGCACCGGCTTCCATATAAGCCGCCGCCAGCACTTCGCCGATCCCGGCGGCGCCGCCAGAGATCAGCACCCGCAAGCCGGTGTAGGGAATCAGTCGGTTGAGAACGCTCATGCTTTTTTTACTCCTGAGACAGACGACCGCGAACGGTCGCTCTTGACGATCAGGCGCGCCAGGGAATCGGCGGCCTGCATGATGTCGTCGGTGACTGCCGCTCGGGCCGCCGCCCCATCGCGCGCGGCAAGCGCCTCGACGATGCGGTTGTGCGCTTCCATCGAGCGCTGAAGGTGCGCTTTGTCAGGTGCGACTAGCGCAAAACAGGGGCCCATGTGCAGCCAGAAATTCTCCACGGCCGCGATGGTCAGCTCAGCCTTGGCAACGGCGTAAATGCGCCGATGGAAGGCAAAGTTGGTCCACAGATAACGCTCCACATCAACGCTGTCGGCGGCTTGCTGCATCTGCTCACAAAGATCGCTGATGTCTTTGAGGTCGGTGTCAGTGAGCAGGATGACCGCTTTCTCGGCCAGCAGACCTTCGAGCGCCACCCGGGCGTCGCGGATCTCGCGCAGTCGTTCGGGCGTCATCATGCGGACACGCAGACGGGAGGTTTCAGTGACTTCGAAAGCGTTCTCTGCACTGAGGCGATTCAGCGCTTCGCGCACTGGCATAGGACTGGAACCCAGCGCCTCGGCAAGACCGCGGATGGTCAGCTTCTGGCCGGGCTGAAAGCGGCCGCTCATCAGCGCTTCACGGATCTGCCGGTACACCTGGTCTTGCAGGGTATCGCGGGAAACCTGCCGCAGGGTGGGCAGGAGGATCGGATGATCTGTCATGAGTAATGGCTCACATTGGACGTTCTTATGGCCCCAATATGTGATCACAAATAACATATGTCAAATTGTTTTTGGCGGTCATTGCCCTTTCTTGCCGAACGCGCAGACAACAAAAAGCCCGCTTCGTAGCGGGCTCGGTGGGTATGTGGCGTCGTGCCTTATGAGGCGGTAACGGCGCTAGTCCATGGCGTTTTCAATGAAGGGTCACAACCCGGCGACTCTCTCCAATCCTGATCCGGTCCAGTGCCCGGTTTAGAGCGTCCAGGGCATCAAGCAAGGCTTTCGCCTCCACCTCTCTGCCGTCCCCCCAAAGGCGTTCAGCCATTTTATTCAGGGCTTGGATGGCGTGTTCAATTTCACTGGCTGTCGCCGTCGCAGCGACTTTATTTTCCGGCTTTTTCTTTGGCATTCAGTGCCCCTTCTGCAGGGTATTGCTCTGTCCACTATCGATGATGACCAATGTCCCGTGGCTTCCAGCTAAAACCGCGTGCGCAACGCCTGCTTCAGCCAAGTACATCTGCCCCGCTGCAACGCTGATGGTTTCACCACCGACACCCAGTAGCAACTGCCCTGAAATCACCAACAAGCCTTCCGTGTAGTCATGAACCTCTGCCGCAGAAGGCATTTCATCCATGCGCAGAACTTTGATATTGGAGTCGCCTACACGTCCAACCACAGTGGAGTTCCAGGCTTGAGGCAAGGCCTTTGAGATCAAATCCAGATCCAGCAATGACATGGTAATTTCCCTATTTAAAGCAGCGCGTATTTATACCCTCCGATACCACCCGTATGCACTACCTCTGCGCCCCAACACACTGGGTGATGCGCATCGTCACCCAGTGTGCTCTGGCGATACGGGGCACACTGCTGTTTTTCTCCAGGTCTTCAGGCTGAAAAACCCGCGGAAGCGGGTTTTTCATCTAGGTTCAGGTCAATTTGGCGAGGCGCCACTCAAATTTTCAATCAATGACGGGGTCACCACTGCGCGATATCCATCAGCATTTGGGTGCAATCCATCCGCAACATACTGATTAAACAGGTCAGGATTGGTTTTCAACACCGCCTCCCACCTTGGATAGTTGTCGATCAGACGAAGTCCCCTGGTTTTTGCGACATCCCGGTACATTTGGAAATAATCCCTTAACTTCGGTCTCTCCACTCCAGAGCCTCCGGTCACTGGATTGGTCACCATTAAAATGATCTCCGTGGATGACTTGGCAGCCTTGATCCGGCCAATCATTTGCTCGAGGTTTTTCCGCGCTTGCTCAACAGTGGTTTGGTTGGGAAGGTAAGCGTCGTTGATCGCGAATTCGATAAACACCGTGTCCGGGCTTTTGGAGATAACTCGACTTTCGAGATTTTCAACTCCCCACCCCGACCACATCGAACCCTTGCCACTATTGATAACCGTGGCACGTCCGGGGTAGCGCTGATTCAGATCATCCCCAAGCTGCTGCACCCAGGCGCCAAAGGCCGTCAAGCTCGTACCATAAGCTACGACGGTCTGCGCCTTGCCAGCATCAAGGTTTGAATAGAGATCGCTTTCCTGACCAGCAAAGCTGGCCGCGCTTGACGAAAGTAACATTCCAGCAAACAGAGCCTTGGCCCACAAACCATTCATTCAACCCTCCCGATCTTTTCACAGGAGGCAAGGATGAACCTGTGAGCTTGAGGCGTCCAACAGATTCAGGCGGGTGGCATTGGTTCTGACCCCGCAAGGTTCGGGCGAGGATATCTCGGTCATTGTCCCGGACAGGATGGGCAGAAAATGGCAGGACCTGCGAACGACGGCATGGTCAAAATTCCATACTTCAGACCCGGGGGACTTGTCGAACGCTGAGGCTGGATAGATCGGACGACCCCAAAAATGACGAGAGGGGAATGGTCGATCCATTATTTACGCTGAACTCGAAATAGTGGTGGTTCGCAGGACCCAAGCAGGCTCATTCAACAAGAGAACGCCAAGTTTAATTGTCGAAAAACTTCACAAAAATGAGCTCTGGGTCCCCCGGATCAAGGTTCTCTATCGTGCCGCTGGATTCATATCCAATCTGCAAGTCACACTTCCACCTGGTCGCGAAGCGCTAGTACGGTGAACACAGCTTCAATGCCTCCAGCCGCTCCCAGCAGATGCCCGGTGGCGGACTTGGTCGAGCTGATCGCGACGCTGGAGTCGCTCGCGTTATGGTGGAGCGAATATGGGAAAAGCGTGCCGGTAATGCCAAGTTCGCGTGGTCGTAAACCTAAAAGCGGTTAAGCATTGAGAGTTGTTGCCTGATTAACCGCTCCCGAGTACGTCTTTGCTAATCGCAGCCAACAGCTGCATTACCCTGTTTTAGCAGCTGCAGCAAACCTTCCACATCAGCTAGCGCTGGAGCATGGGCTCCGGCATGGCGGCAAGATATGGATGCGCAAGCCGCTGAAAATTGCAGGCGCTCTCTCAAGTCTGCGATCCCCAGCAACTCCGCAGCCAGCCAACCAGCCATACAAGCGTCTCCTGCTCCAACCGTGTCTTCCACCTTCACGGCAATAGCCGGCTGATCGAGTTGGCTATCCGGGGTGTGGAGAATCATCCCGCGTTCCCCTCGGGTAAAAAGGATCTGCGCATGAGGATTGAGAGCGCGAAGCTCATCCATGGCCTGGCGTTCTGTCAGCCCAGGATAAATTTGCCGAAGGTCTTCGTCGGAAAGCTTAATCATGTCAGCAAGGGTGGTCATCGCAGGGAAGGTCTGCTCCCGATAATGGCCATCCATTAAATTGCGCCAGTTCGGATCATAGCTAATCCGTTTACCGGCTTCCTTGGCCTGCTGAGCAATATTAACCAGCCTGTCTGCGAGTGGCTGTCGAGCCAAACTGATGCAGCTGAAATGACACAGTTCTGCTTGGTTGATCCATCCTTCTGGCATCAGATCTGGATCAAAAAACAGATCGGCCTCTCCAGCAAAAAAATATCTGGGCGGATGGCTCGATGGAACGATGGCGACCAAAGGATCTCGGTCTACCCGTTGGATAAACCTCATATCCAATGCTGCCGCTTCCGACTGCGAAATTATCTCGTCACCCAGCGAATCCATGCTTACCGACCCAGCAAAAGCGCTGCTGACACCCAAGCGACTTAGCGCTCGTGCAACGTTCCAGGGAGCACCACCTGGGTAGCCCTTCCACTGTCCAGGAGTGCCTTGGACAAGATCGGTCAGGGCTTCGCCAAACACTACTGCGCGAGGCAATACCATCGTCACTTCCTCAATTTTTTGTCGTAGGGATAACTGCTGGTTAATCAGCTTTGACCGGACGCGTTCAAACATTAAAACCAGGTTTCCATTTGTATACCGTATTGCCATACACCTCCGGCGTTGAAGTCCGTCATGCCAAAGGAGTCTGTGGTACTGAATCTGTCCAGATCCGAGGACCAGTTCATGAAGCTTGCGAACACTCGCAATTCGGGACGAGTGAGCAGGTCTCCAACGTCAGGTTTGAATGTCGGGGCAATCGTGAATTTCCAGAAGTTACCGTCGACCGCATTACGTTGCAGGTAACCCTTGGGGTCGAGGTTCATGGTTTGCCAGCTCATTTCGTAGGCCATCTCGAAATTGCTGTTGATTGCATTGGCCAAACGCACGTTCAGGGTCAGCCAGCGGTAGTCGTCACCCTTGACGTATCTATCCTTGCTCTGTTCGGCCAGCAAGCTGGGGCCGATGCGCCAATCAGATGCAATGGGCGTCTCGCCGTAAAGTGCCAAACGCAGCGCGCGGGCATCCTCGATCAGTTCGCCATCCGAGCCGATATTCTTGACCTCTGCCCCCAGACCTTGCCCGTAGAGCAGCGCCGTTTTGAAGAAACCTTCTCTGCCGAAAAAGTCTTTCTGGTGATTGGCCAGCATGCTGTGCAAGCCGGAGTCCGCAGGCGTCAAACCCGCTTCATTGGTGCGGGTACCGAAATCGTTTTTCTTTGCGCCGATGGCATTGAACATCCACTGCCACTGACCATCCTCGAAGAACTGGTTGGAGGTCAGGATGTAGCTTTCCACATCGGCGTTGATGCCGCCTTCACTGAAATCCCCGTAGTTACGCCCGACCAAGGAATAATTCGAACGCCAATTCTTATTCATCTGCACATCGTAGATTCCACCCCCGGTACCCGCCAGATAGACAACGTCCGAGTCTAGCCAGTGGATATCGAAGTTATCTCTGTCGAATCGTTTGCCTGCCCACAAGGTGGAGTTCTCGAACACTGAATTGCCCTTGAAGGCGGCGAGATGATCGAGTTCGGTAAAGACCTGACGCACGTTCAGGTTGCTCTCGTCGGCCGTCCAGTCATTGGAGCTTTCCACACCATCGGCGATGGACACCGTGAATTTGGAGCGGGTGCCGTTCTGCGCATAGGTTTCTTTCGACAGGTCTATGCGCATGTAGGTGTCGTCTTCGTTGCCGAGTCGCCCGACTGCACCACCGACTGAACCGGCAGGGGTTGCATAAGGGCCGCCACGACCACCACCTAGCCCATCGTTGACCAGCAATCCGGAGCGGGCATAACCCTTGAAGCTGAAGCCGTCCGTGAGGTGGCCGCTGCTGCCCTGCTTTTCCATGCTTTGCTGACGGGCTTCAAGTTTTGCCAATCGGGTGTCCAAAGCAGGCACCGAAATGGCTGCGGCAGTAGACGCAGCGGGCTGCAAGGCGGGAGTTGCAAGTTTGATTTGCTGCAATTCCCTGGCGAGTGCCTGGGTCTGCTGTTCAGCCGCGGCTGCGCGCTTTTCCGCTGCGCTGGCACGGACCTCAAACGCGGCCATGCGTTCTTCCAGAGTCGCGGCCTGAGAGGTCGCCGCCGATGTGCCGAGCACACCTGCAAGTAGCCAGCTTGATCCTTTCTGCATGTGGATTCCTTGTTTGTTTTTATTGTTTCGTTCCCGCGACCGGCCCTTGTTACGTGCGTTGCGAATTGTCGCAAACGACGAAAAAAAGGATGCCTCATCGCAAATACGCTGCTACATTTGGCGATGTTAACGTTAACTTTTCTTAAAACAAAAATAAAGGGTGCTCAATGAAACATCTGAAATCTCTCCTGCCAGCAGCATTAATCACCCTCTGTGCCGGACTTCCGTCCGTCTCGAGCGCAGCCGATTTGACGATCTCGTGCGGTGCGGTGGGTGCGGAGTTACAACTGTGCAAGGAGGCTGTCGAGGCATGGTCGAAACAGACGGGCAACAACGTTGAGGTGGTTTCCACGCCTAACTCGGCGACCGAGAGGTTGTCGTTCTACCAACAAATCCTCAGTGCTCAGTCCACTGACATCGACATCATTCAAATCGATATGGTGTGGCCGGGGATGCTGGCCAAACATCTGATGGATCTGCGCGAGGTGCTGCCCGTCAACGCGACCCAAGGCTATTTCCAGGCACAGGTGGATAACGCCACGGTGAATGGACGGCTGGTGACGATGCCGTGGTTCACCGACTCGGGCCTGCTGTACTACCGCAAGGACTTGCTTGAGAAGTACGCCAAGCAGGTTCCCCAGACCTGGGAGGAAATGACCGCTACCGCCAGGGATGTTCAACAAGCAGAGCGCACTGCCGGGAACCCCAATGCATGGGGTTACATCTTTCAGGGGCGCGCTTACGAGGGGCTGACGTGTAATGCGCTGGAGTGGATCAGCAGCCAGCCGGAAGGCGGACTGGTCAATCCAGCAGGAGATATCGTGGTCAACAGTCAGGCCTCGATAACTGCTTTGACCCTGGCGAAAAGCTGGGTAGGAGACATCTCCCCGCGTGGCGTACTCAACTACACCGAGGAAGAAGGACGAGGCGTATTCCAGTCGGGAAATGCGTTGTTCATGCGTAACTGGCCTTATGTCTGGGCCCTGGTACAAAGCCAGGACAGTGCCGTGAAAGATAAGGTCGGGGTTGCTCCCCTGCCCCGTGGTGGCAAGACCGGCAGCCATGCATCCACCCTCGGTGGCTGGGGCCTGGCGGTATCGCGTTACAGCGCCCATCCAAAACTTGCCGCAGAGCTGGTGAGCTATCTGACCAGTGCCCAGCAGCAAAAACATCGAGCTTTGGTAGGCGGCTATAACCCGGTTATCGAGTCGCTTTATCAAGACCCCGAGCTGCTCGCGGCCATGCCTTATTACAGTCAACTCCTCAGTATTCTCAACGAAGGGGTCATGCGCCCCGCCTCAATAACCGCCGAGCGCTATCCACGGGTCTCCAATGCGTTCTTCGATCGAGTGCATGGCGTGCTGGCGGGCGAGTTGCCTGTCGATCAGGCGCTGGCCGAACTGGAAAGCGAACTAACACGCATCAAACGCCGGAACTGGTAAGCCACAAGGAAGGAAATCACCATGTCTGTCTCTACTACCCATGCCCCCTGTGACGAGCTCCTGCTCACCAGGGAAACGCCTGTGCAGCGTCGCCGAGTACGCGCCGCCTGGCTGTTTCTGACACCGATGTTGCTATGTCTGGCCCTTGTGGCCGCCTGGCCGCTACTGCGTACATTCTGGTTCAGCCTGACTGATGCCACCCTGGCGGACACCCGTGGTGGATCATTCGTAGGCTTGAGCAATTATCTGTTCCACAACGGTTCCAACTGGTCGGGTGTCCTGGTCGATCCTCAATGGTGGAACGCTGTGCGCAACACGTTGCATTTCACCGTGGTGTCGGTGGGACTGGAAGTCGTCCTGGGGCTACTGGTGGCGTTGCTGTTGAACATCAAGTTCACCGGCCGTTCTTTGGTGCGTGCGTTGATTCTGATTCCGTGGGCGATTCCTACCATTGTCTCGGCGAAGATCTGGTCATGGATGCTCAACGACCAGTTCGGCATCATCAATCACATGATGCTGACTGTCGGCCTGATTGATGCCCCCCTGGCCTGGACAGCAGATGCGGATCTGTCGATGTGGGCGGTCATCATCGTCGACGTCTGGAAGACCGTACCTTTTGTCACGCTACTGATGCTGGCTGCCTTGCAGATGTTGCCGAGCGATTGTTACGAAGCCGCCAGGGTCGATGGCATTCATCCGCTGAAAGTGTTCTGGCGCGTCACGCTTCCACTGTTGATGCCTGCATTGTTGGTGGCGGCGATCTTCCGCATCCTCGATTCCCTGCGGGTATTCGACGTCATCTATGTGCTGACCTCGAATTCTTCGAGCACCATGAGCATGTCGGTCTATGCCCGCCAACACCTGGTGGAGTTCCAGGATGTTGGCTATGGCAGCGCGGCCTCGACTCTGCTGTTTCTGGTCGTTGCGGTAATCGCCATGCTTTATCTCTACCTCGGACGCCGTCAAATGGAGGTTCGGTCATGAGCCCGCGCCTACTGAAAAAAGCACTGTTGCGCCTCGGGTTCTGGTGCCTGATCGGGGTTTTGCTGCTGTATGCGGTCTTCCCTTTCTACTACGCCGTCGTGACTTCGCTGAAGCCGTCCAGTGCCTTGTTCGAGGTGAGCTACTGGATCGAAAACCCCGACTTCTCCAATTACGCGGCGGTACTCCACCAAGCCTCATTCCTGCGGGCTATCGGTAACTCGCTGGTGGTTGCGCTTTGCGTGGTAACGCTGGCGCTGTTCCTCAGCGTGACCGCCGCCTATGCCTTGGGAAGGGTGAAATTCCGTGGGCGTGGCACGGTATTGATGATGGTTCTAGGTGTGTCGATGTTTCCCCAGGTCGCTGTACTGTCGGGGCTGTTCGAAGTGATCCGCGCCCTGGGTCTGTACAACACGTCTTGGGCATTGATCCTGAGCTACACGATTTTCACCCTGCCCTTCACCGTCTGGGTGCTGACCACATTCATGGGCCAACTGCCCCATGAACTGGAGGAAGCAGCAATCATGGATGGCGCTTCGCCCTGGGTCACGCTGACCCGAGTGCTGTTGCCGCTGCTCTGGCCTGCACTGGTCACCACTGGCTTATTGGCCTTTATCGCAGCGTGGAACGAGTTCCTGTTTGCCCTGACCTTCACCCTCACCGACACACAACGCACGGTGCCGGTCGCCATCGCCTTGATTTCCGGCGGCAGCCCTCATGAGTTGCCTTGGGGGTTGTTGATGGCCGCCTCGGTGGTGGTCACCGTCCCATTGGTGATTCTGGTGCTGATCTTCCAGCGCCGAATCGTTTCCGGTCTCACTGCCGGCGCGTTAAAGGGTTGATGCCCGACAACTACAAGGAACAGCATCGTGATCAAGTTAAAACTGGATAACGTGAACAAACAATTGGGCGGCGCTCGGATTCTACGCGACGTCAACCTGGAGATCGCGGCGGGTGAATTCGTGGTGTTCGTTGGCCCTTCGGGCTGCGGAAAGTCGACCCTGCTACGACTGATCGCCGGACTGGATTCGATCTGCGGCGGCGACCTGCTGATCGACGGGCGTCGCGTCAACGACCTGGAGCCGCGCGAGCGTGGCGTCGGCATGGTGTTTCAGTCTTATGCGCTGTACCCGCACATGAGCGTCTACGACAACATCAGCTTTGGTCTCAAACTGGCCAAGACTGAAAAGAGCAGCCTGCGTGAGCGCGTGCTGAAAACAGCGCAAATCCTTCAATTGGACAAACTGCTGCAACGCAAGCCAAAGGAACTGTCTGGAGGGCAGCGCCAGCGTGTGGCCATGGGCAGAGCCATGGCGCGTGAGCCGGACATTTTGTTGTTCGATGAGCCGCTCTCCAATCTGGATGCCTCCTTGCGGGTGCAGATGCGCAACGAAATCGCCCGGCTGCATGATCGGCTGGGTTCGACCATGATCTACGTCACCCACGATCAAGTGGAAGCGATGACCCTGGCCGACAAAATTGTCGTGCTCAATGGCGGTCGCGTAGATCAGGTCGGCTCACCGCGCGAACTCTATGAGCGCCCAGCGAGCCGCTTTGTCGCCGGCTTTCTCGGTTCGCCGAAAATGAATTTTCTGGCGGCGCGCCTGCATGCCCCGGGCAAAACCAGCCTGGTCGATACTCCCGTTTTGGGTATGACCTCCCTGCCCTTCGACAGCTCGAACCTGGCGGCGGACGCCCCGCTGAGCCTGGGAATTCGCCCGGAACACATGTCGCTCAAGGCGGCGCAGGGCACTGCCGGCGTCGTCATTACCGGGGTCGAATACCTGGGCAGTGAAACCTATGTGCACCTGGATACAGGTCAGGACGAGCCACTGATCTGTCGTTGTGCAGTCAACGCCGGATGGCAGGCAGGCGATCGGGTCGAACTGCAGCTGGACATCGACAACCTGCACCTGTTCGACGCCGACGGCGCGGCCTTGAGGCGCCACCCACAAGCCATTGAAACCCTGCCGGATGACGTCTCTCTACGCTCAGCCCGAGTACGCGCCCTATGACCTTATCTTTGAATACCATGAGTGATCCAATGTCTTCGTCCCTTGACCTTGCGCAGCGCGCACTGGGTGACAGCCTGTCTCGCGTCATCCAGGATTATCGACCCGGTTATCATATTGCCCCGCCGGCAGGCTGGATGAACGACCCTAACGGGGTCGTGTACTTTCGTGGCGAATATCACGTTTTCTATCAGCATTACCCCTTCGACGCGAAATGGGGCCCGATGTATTGGGGCCACGCCAAGAGTGCCGATCTGGTTCATTGGCAGCACCTGCCCATTGCGCTGGCACCTGGCGATGACTTCGACCGTGACGGATGTTTTTCCGGTAGCGCGGTGGTGTGCGGAGATACCTTGGCACTGATCTACACCGGACACACCTGGCTGGGGGAAGTAGGTGATGAACGCTTGATCCGTCAAGTCCAGTGCCTGGCCACCAGCATCGATGGCATCCGCTTCGTCAAGCACGGCGCAGTCATCGAGACCGCGCCGCAAGACACGATCATGCACTTTCGTGACCCCAAGGTATGGAAGGAGGATGACTATTGGTACCTCATTGCCGGCGCACGTCTGGGCGATATGCCGCTGCTCCCGCTGTACCGTTCCACGGATCTGCGCGTCTGGGAGTTCCTTAACTATGTGTCCGGCGGCAGGGAGGGTGATGGCTATATGTGGGAGTGCCCGGATCTGTTTCGACTGAACGGACGCGATGTGCTGTTGTACTCCCCCCAAGGTATGCCATCCCAAGGTTACGAACGGCTCAACAAGTACCAGACGGGTTACCGAGTGGGCCGACTAGACAACGAGTGGAACTTCACCGGCGGGCCTTTTATCGAGTTGGATAACGGCCACGATTTCTATGCGGCGCAGACGCTATTGGCCGCCGATGGTCGACGCCTCGTGTGGGCGTGGCTCGACATGTGGGAAAGCCCGATGCCGAGCCAGGCCCATCACTGGTGCGGCATGCTCGGATTGCCACGCGAACTTGAACTGTGCGTAGATCGCCTTCTCGTGTATCCGGCACGGGAGCTCACCGCTCTGCGAATGACGCTATTGCCTGGTACGTCGTGGTGGGAGGAGTCGGGAACCCGGTGGGTGCCGGAAGTGAATGGCGATATGCTCGAAATCCATGTGCATCTGGATCTGCTCGGATGCACCGACGGCCACCTGGGAATCGCCTTGCGTTGCAGCGACGATGGCCGTGAAGAAACCCTGCTCTACTACGATGCATCACTGCATCGCCTGGTGCTTGACCGCAGCCGCTCGGGTACGCAAGTCACAGGCCAGCGCAGCGTATTGATAGACCCGGCACAAGAGCGACTGGAACTGCGCGTGTTTCTCGATCGCTCGTCCATCGAGGTGTTCGACGAAAACGGGCGCTTCAGCCTCAGCAGTCGCCTCTACCCCCAGCCTGGCAGTCTGGGCGTGAAGCTCATTGCGAGCGGGAGTGGCGGGCGTGTCGCCATTCCCAGGGCATGGCCTCTCGCATCGGGATGGCTATGAGCAGCGTCATACGAGTCGCGAGAAGCGCAGGCCATGTGTCATGATTCTGCGTCAACCTGACCGGCCTCACTTCGCATGACTTCAGTGAAAGACGTTGCACAGCTGGCCGGCGTGTCCCTGATGACGGTTTCTCGAGCGCTCAACACTCCGGAAAAACTGAGCCCTGAAACCCTTCTACGGGTGCGTCGTGCCATTGATGAACTGCAATTCGTACCGAGCCTGTCGGCGCGCAAGATGCGCGGCGACAACCTCCAGTCGCGAACCATCGGTGTGTTCGCGCTGGACACCGCGACCACCCCATTCGCGGTCGAGCTGCTGCTGTCCATCGAGCAGACCGCGCAGCAAGCCGGCTGGAATGTATTTATCCTCAACCTGTTAAGCAACCCGCCCACCGACCAAAACATCGACCTGATGCTATCGCACCGTCCGGACGGCTTGATCTTCAGCGCCATGGGGTTTCGCCACGTGAACATTCCCGAGCGCTTGAAGAGCAAACCCCTGGTACTCGCTAATTGCCTGGCAGATGACAGTCGCTTGGTGAGTTATGTGCCAGACGACGAAACGGGGCAGTATCGAGCGGTACATCATGCGTTGAGCCAGGGCTATCGGCGCCCTCTGTGCATCAATCTGCCAAAACAGAGTTTGGCCTGGGGCCTGCGGCAAAAAGGCCTGCAGCGTGCCTGTCAGGCATTCGGACTGACGCCTGACGCGCTCCTGCAATACAACCTTTCCGATCATGATGCCTATGGTGAAACCGCAGGTATCCTCGACCGACATATCATTGATGGTCGTCCCCAGTTCGACATTCTGATCTGTGGCAACGACCGCATTGCGTTTTGTGCCTATCAGCTGTTGTTGGGCCGAGGTCTGAAAATCCCCAACGATGTCGCCGTGCTCGGCTACGACAACATGATCGGTATTGCTGAGCTGTTTATCCCGCCGCTGACCACGGTGCAACTGCCGTACTACGAGATCGGTCGCAAGGCTGCACGGCACCTGATCGAGACCCTCGACGTATCGGGAGCCCAGCCAGTTGATTGTCCATTGGTGGTCAGGGCATCACTATAAGAATTAGTTAATTCGGTGATAGCGCGCCCGCTTGCTTTCGATTTGCCACTGGCCTGTTACCGACCGCTTATGACCCAAAGTGTGCCGCATTCCTAGGGATGGAAGGAAGAAGAGATGCCGGGCTTTCACGAAGTGCGAGCGCTGTCGCTGCATCTGTACAAAAAAGCCGGAAAGCATGGTCAGAAAATCGCAGGCCACGCGAGCGAGGGCATGACCAAAAACTACCAGCGAGACCGAGGAAATCATTTGGTCCGAGGTGTGAGTTAGCAGCGGATTTGGCACCGACCAGGACCTTGCAAGAGATTCCGAGCTGACCGCTAGAACCCGCGGCCGACGGATCTTTCGAGGGTTCAGCGGCACTCAATCGGTGCCAATTACCTGCAAAATGATTTGTCACCAAAAACAGCAAGAAATCGGGTGAATTTGCGGTCTGTTTGGCACTGCGGTTTGGGCCCAAAAACGTCGATTTTTGAGGTATGAGGCAGGCTCTCGGACGCGATGGTTTGATTTCAAATCGGCCCCTGGGCTTTGTAATCAACGAGGCTTCACAAGGCCCACAGCCCGTCAGCAATCAATTCGAATAGATGCGCCCTCCCCGCGCTCTATTCCGTTTCCCTAGCGCACAATCGGAAGTCCGGCTTTCGCTGCTTCCGTTTGTCTTCAAAGGCACGGCCCGCGTGACGTACAGCCGGTTTCGCTGATTTGGGATGGTGACCTTTAAGAACGAAGAATCGGAACTGAGCTTCCAGGGTTTAGCGTCGCGGAGCGGGTGAGGGAAAACGCCCTAATTGCCCGGAAACAAGGCGTTAGGCAAGACCATCTGACATGCGAAAAAGCTGAGAAAGGAAGAGAAATATCAAACAGGATTGGTGCCAAAGGCAGCGCGAAAAAGGGCCAAAAACGGCGTGAACTCACATCCGCAAAGCACTAGACCGCTCCTAGTGACTTCATCATGCGCAGGCGCCCAACACGACGAATTCCCATTGTTCGCTTACGAGCGGTCGCTTCAACGACTCAGCATCGCAGTGACCATTCATTAGTCACTTCAAGGTCACCACGACGAATCAATAAGACCCTATGCGTTCAGTATTCGCTCAATGCGCTCACGCGCCACCCCTGTGAGACGTCTAACGCCTAATAACCTGGCAACCTCAAGGGCTCGGTCTCCAGCATCGATAATGCTCGCGGCGATACGCAACTCCTCCGCCGCGATCTCCTCGATTGAACGCACGTCATTGGTCGATGCCGGAACACGGTATGTGGACCACTCCATCACATCGCCCTCGGCGTGCCAGACGAATGCCTCGGCTAAACCACTCAGCAGCCCACGCAGACTTTCACCCAGTGTGATGGCCCGCAGTGTACGGGAGGTGTCGCTGGTCAGACCTTGCCAGCCAGGGATCGACTGCATGTCACTTGCCAATGCGTCCAACTCCACTAGCTGCGAATGCAAGCTCTCGAAAATTGCGAGGTCGCTTAGGGTGACCGCCACGCCTTGACCGAACCGGCAGGAGTGGTGCTTGAGGACGATCGGAACCTGCGCAACTTCCGGCTATGGGCCGAAGCTTGCCGCAGTCGAGGCGCCCAAGCCTGGATGCAAATCAATCATCCCGGACGGCAGCTATTGGCCTCAATGGGGCAACCGGCAAGAGGCCCCTCCGCGGTTGCGGTCGATATCCCCGGGCTGTCTAAAGCGTTTGTACCGCCCAGGGCGTTGGTTGAACAGGAAATCGAGGAGCTGATTGAGCGCTACACCCAAGCGGCGGTGCTGGCCGATCCTTAGCCGCAGCCGGGCGTTCGCGGATCGATACCGCGTCAGTGATTCGACCGTGATTTTCTTTCTTCTGCGTGTGATGGCGCGAGCGACGCATGGCCCGCGTGCGCCGTAAATGCTCTAGCAACTCCTTCTTCAGAGCCCCGCGAGCCTGTATGAAGAGCGTGCGATAGATCGTCTCGTGTGACACCTGATAGCTCGTATCGTCCGGGTAGGTACGCTTCAACCAACCGGCAATTTGTTCCGGCGACCACTGCAATTGAAGCTTGTCTGCAACAATTTTCGCCACCGTTCGGTTCTCAACAAGTTTGCAGACCTTGGGACGATGTGCGCGATCCCAGGCAGCCTGATCAGCTCGATTAGCCCGGTAGCATCCTTGGCCACCGTTGCGTCTGATCTCACGACTGATCGTAGAGGCTGCTCGACCTAGCAGCGCAGCCATGGAACGGATCGAGTTACCTGCCACCACTGCACGCGAAATCTCTTCGCGCTCAGCCAACGTCAGCGCCAATCTGGACCTGCGGCGTACAGCGGGTCTGATACCGCCTGTTTCCGCCAAGATGCGCTGTATCGATGAATGGTTTCGATCAAATAGTTGGGCGATGTGCTGGAGAGAGTCGCCTTTCTGCCAGTGATCCCACATCAGTTTTTTCTGGCTTTCGGTGTAATAGATCCGAGGTCTCTGCTTCATCTGCAACACTCCTTCTGCTTACACAGAATTTAGTTGTGTTGCGTCGACCGGTTGAATCCACAGCCAACAGCGGACGTTCAGCCTTCTCACAAAGACCGCGAACAGAATTAACGATGAAAGTTATGCGCGGCGATTCGAATTTGGGCTTTAATATCCGTGCTTTTATGCAGCAAGGTGGATGCGCCTTACGGTGGATTCAGGTTGCAATGTACTTGTCTAATCAAGGAAGAAACGACATTGAAAATAGCTTTTGGCGCACTGTTTTTGACTTGGCTGACTACTCTCGCACTCGCTGACGAGAACCCTGTCGGCTTCCACTCTTCCACACTGCCGGACCCGCAAAATGACCGCGCACTGGAGATGGTCGTCTGGTACCCCAGTGCAACGACCGCCGCCACGCAATTGATCGGCGATGATGCGGTATTCGTCGGGGCTTCTGCCGTTCGTAACGCGCCGCCCGCGGCTGGCAAGCATCCATTGTTGGTGCTCTCCCACGGTTACAGAGGTAACTGGAGCAACCAGATCTGGCTTGCCAGTGCTCTGGCTCAAAGGGGCTACGTCGTCGCCGCAATCAATCATCCTGGCAGCACCACTCATGACCGTAGCCCTCAAGCAGCGGCGCAGTTATGGCAGCGGCCCGTTGATGTGCGCCGAGCTATAGATGGGGTCACGACTCAACCTGAAAAATTCGGCTTGGTCGCCAGTGACCGAATTGCAGTGGTGGGCCATTCACTCGGCGGCTGGACCGCCTTGGAGATTGCCGGTGCTCGATTCGATCCAGACCGCTTCGCCCATGACTGCAAAGCCCACCCACAGTTAGCAAGTTGCGCCGTGTATGGAAAGATGAACCCTGCAAGCACCTCAGAATCACAGGCCGCATTAGCCGCCGATTGGCGCGATAAACGCGTCACTGCCGTGGTTACATTGGACCTGGGGCTTTCACGGGGCATGACCGATGAAAGTCTGGCCGCGATGCCGGTACCAACACTGGTGATCGCTGCCGGCGTACCGTCGCGCGACCTTCCGGCTGAGTTGGAGTCTGCCAACCTGGCCAAGCGCCTGCCTGCGGCGTCAAGCCGTTACGTCGAAATCAGCGACGCAAGCCATTTCACTTTCCTGTCGGTGTGCAAGCCAGGCGCTGAGGCAATGCTCGAAGAAGACGTACCAGGCGATGGCATCATTTGCCGGGATGGCGACAGCGCTCGCTCGCGTGGGGTGATCCAACAGCAGGTAACATCGCTGATCGACGAGTTTCTTCAGGCATCTATCTACAAAGAAGGCAGTTTGTAAAATCGGGGTACGAGAACTGCCGCTGCTCAAAAAAACCCGCTGGAACAGTTTCAGCGCCCGCGCAATCTGTCACATCGGTTGGCCAGGGATGAGCGCTCTGGGTCGTTTTCTGCCTGTCGTGACAGGCAGAAAACGGCCAGAAGCAATGGGATGCACGTCTAACAACCACTTGTAGTCGTTATCACGCAATCCAAGCTCACTGCCTTGTCTTCACTGTGACGAACATTTTGATGCGGTCGTGAATCTCTTGGAGAGCATGGCGAAAAGGCTCATGTTTTTCACTGGTGGTCGGGTCTTCAAAACTCCACACGATCACCTCACCGGAGGACGGCATCCGTGAAGCTTCTTCGGAAGACTTATCACACAGTGTGATCACGTAATGAAACTGTTGCCCTTCAAATTCATTAATCGATTTGCTACGTAGACCGTTTGTTTCTATGCCTATGTGTTCGAGAGACTCCAGGGTTCGAGGATCAATCTCGCCGGGTTCGAGGCCAGCGCTGAAAGCTTCGAAGTCTGCTGAGTCAGTGTGGCGAAGCAGCGCTTCGGCCAGCAAGGAACGGACATCGTTTTTGGCGCAGACAAACAGCACCCGGAATTTGTCAGCCATTTCTTTCACCCCGGTCAGACAGTGATCTGAAAACGACATTGCTCAGTTAAGCAGCGTTTTTGACCGCCCGACCTCAAGTCGATGGAATGCATTGTTTCGAATTCTTTCAGTGCCCGTGCCGATTCAGTCTGCCTCCTCCAGTACGTGCAAGAGATCAACAAACTGGCCTGTCAGCTTGTGATGCCTGTCGAGATAAACCAAAGGTTGGCAGCGCTCATGAGATTCACGCATCTTCACCGAACTGCCGAGATACACCGGAAGAATCGGCAGCCCTTCTGCGATGAGTTCCTCGACCAGATTGCGGTGAAAGCCAGTGGTGCTGACGTAGTGATTGATGACAATTCCTTCAACGACCAGGGATTCATTATGGTCAGCCTGAAGTTCTGCCACCTGTGCCAGCACCTGGTACAACGCCTGACGAGCGAAAGTATCGCAATCAAATGGAATCAAAACTGCATCCGCTGCGATGAGTGCACTGAACGTATAGAAGTTCATCGCCGGAGGCGTATCGATGTAGATCCGGTCGTAGTCTTGTGAAATGTCGTCCAGAAACCGACGCAGCTTGTTTATCTTGAACTTCGCTTCCAGCTTGGGCTGTAAATCCGAAAGCTCGAGGCTGGCAGTGATGAGGTGAAGATTATCGTAGGGTGTCTCAATGATGTGAGCCCGGCTTTTTTTGGCTGCCGGCCCCGAGGACAGCGTTTGCTTAAAAAAATCCGCGATGCCCACCGGGATGTCATCCCCGGTCAGGCCGGTGAGGTAATACGTAGAGTTGGCTTGGGCATCTAGGTCGACAACGAGTGTCCGGTAGCCTTCCATTGCGCTTGCAGCAGCCAGGTTGCAAACAATGCTCGACTTGCCTACCCCACCTTTTTGATTGAAAACAACACGACGCATCAACACCATTCCTGCGGCAAAAGATTCCAGTTTATCGATTTCCTGCGAATCCACAGCGGTAGCTTGATGAATTTTATATTTCAGTGTCCGTGTGCAATGGCTGCAACGAACAGTTGCTCTGCTACGCTCTGCAAACTAACTCACAAGCGAGGACGATGATGTCTTTTGTCGACGATTTTGTGGCTCAGATCATTTCCCTGGAAGTCTCCCTCTATCACTCGCGCGCTCGACTGCAAGCCAACAGCGATAACGAAGCCCTGCATGACTTGAGGATAGCGGTTCGGAAAATACGCAGCCTTCTGCGACCGCTGCGCAAGATGCCGGAGATTATCGAATTGAATCAGGCCGCCGCTGAGGTTGGCAGAGCGACGACTCCCACGAGGGATCTGGAGGTCATCGTTGATGAGCTTCGGAAAATGGGGTACCCGCGCCAAGCGATGAGCCGAAGCGCAACCTTGACAGGACAATATCGGAAGATCATCGGTAGCCCAATGCTCGACAAACTGTTTGGCGAACTGGATCGATGGCCAGAGTTGTTCAGGACTGCCCAGCGAGCCGGCGAACTGGCTGATGTCAAAAGACAAATCCAGAAAGCCCTGAAGAAAAGAATCACTCAGCTGATCGCTGGACTTCGGGATAAACATTTTGACCGGCACGAGCTGAGGATCATCGTGAAAAACGCAAGATACCTCTCCGATGCGTTTCCGACACTGTCACCGCTCAAGGCAAAATCCAGGGCTCAATTGAAGTCGGTACAAGCGTCGCTCGGCTCATGGCACGATCATCATCAATGGTGCCTGCGGGCCGAGGCGGAACCTGATTTGCTCGAAATCGCACCGTACTGGGAAGTCGCGTCAGAGCAGGCGCTGGCTGATGCCGAGCTAAAATTGGCGTCACTCCTTGATCACCTAGAGAAAGACCTGGCGAAGTCTAAAGAATGACATCAATTCGCCTCCAAAGCCCCGATATAGAGCCTTTGATACATTTTGAGTCATCTAAAAAATGCGCTACCCTCTGCCACCTCAACAGCAAAGGGTTTGCAGATGAAAATCACTATTGAAACAAATGAGCAAGGAAGCGGTTGCAAAGTTTGGCTAGGCGAAACGGCAGTTTCGTTCCCCAGCCTAGAGGACGCTAAAACCTACATTGCGCAACTCGAAGAGCGGATAGAGGCGGCCTCTCATACTTTTGCCCAAGATGCTGAAAACTCGGAGGTTAAGTAAACGTCTCGTCAGCGGTCGTTTATGAGGCCAGTCTGCATACGCGACCTGATTGCTCGACGAGGATGAGCATTAACCATCACCGTTTTTAACAAACATTAGCAGCCACTGCTCGCCTTATAGAAACCGCGAAATATTCGCCATTGCCCGCGTTATGTAAACGTCCTTCTCCCCCACCGGGGCAACATAGTGAAGAGCACTGCGTGCAGCCTCTACACCAGCTAAACGAGAGATGAACCAAGCGGCCAGATACTGCGACGATAAGCAGCCGCCAGCGGTTGCGACATTGTCCTTAGCCACAAACGGCTGATTGAGCACCGCCACGCCGGCCTCTTCAACCCATGGCTTGGTGATAAGATCCGTGCAAGCCGGAACGTCGTCTAGCAGGCCGAGCTTTGCAAGTATGAGCGTGCCCGAGCACTGGGCGCCCAAGAGTTGGCGAGCTGGGTCTAGTTTCAGTCGAGACATCAGTGCGTCGTCCGCGACGACGTCCCGGGTCAATCTCCCACTACCCACCAGCACCGCATCCGCGCCGCAGGCTTCCTCTAACGACGCCTGCGCCTCGACCATCAGGCCGTTCATCGATAGCACCTTATCTGTGGGGCTGGCGATAGACACTCGCCAATCAGGCTTTTGAACCCGGTTGAGAATGCCGAACGAAATGAGCGAATCGAGTTCGTTGAACCCTTCGAAGGTAAGGATCGCGATGTGCATGGTGCGCCTCGTGCCAGAAAAGTCTTGAGGCCCATCGTAAAATCAAAAGACCAATACATTCAAAAAATTGTAATGGATACAGTTCTGCTCACTGTAGCGTCTTCACAGCCATTCGGCGCCACTCTTGAGAGTCCGCTATGGGTCGTCCTATGCCGGTCAGGACCACGAAGCATGCTCGTCAAACCCTATGCAAATAGCTGGATAGATGAATGCAAATGGATGGCAGGTTTGTGCAGTTACCGAGGTAGTGGCTTGGCGGCGATTTTCCGGGCTTTGGCAGGCGTTACGCCCAACGCCTGGAGAATCATTTCGGCGACCCGCACATCATGCTCCACCACAGCCCGTCCATCGACAACTGAGCGCATCGCTCCGGTTGTGCACGATAAGACCAGATCCAGGGCAACCCCCTCCTCCTCATATGCCAAAGTTCCTGCACGCAGACCGTCACGCAGATCGCCAAGCACATGGACAGCCAGACGCGAGCGCATGGCCTGGTCGAAATGAATGATGCGCAGCAGCGCATTCGCCCATTGGTGGTCAGTCGCAGCCCGACATACAAACATGCGTACACCAATCGAAAGCCGCTGCGCTCCGCAGAGCACGTCCGCGTTCAGGACAGAAATGGCATCAGAAAACTCCGCGGCCATGGCAATGCCCACTGCTTCGAAGACTTCGTCGCGCGTTCGGAAATAGTTGTAGATGGTGCCGTTGGATACCTCTGCCTCCGCGGCTACCTCAAGCAGTGTGATTTCCCCAGCCTCCTTACGTGCGACAAGGCGCAATGCCGCGTCCATAAGACCGCGACGGGTGCGCGCACGCTTCTTGTGCCCCCGGGTGAGAGGTTCTGGTGCCGCGGGTTCTAAAGGAGGTGTGGGGGAATGCATGATCAAGCTCGTAATCTAATCGGCTCGTTGATGGTACTGGAAACCCTGTCAGCAGTGGCGTCATCACTCATCAGCAGATCCCGGCAGTCTTGAAAAAGACTGCTGGCCTCTGTGCCAGGGAGGTGGTGCATGATGATACGGTCAGGACGAACGGCGACCAATGTTCCTTTTGCAGCCAGCGGCAGGATCTCATGGTTCATGTCTTCGATGAAGTCACAACGGCCGCTGGAGCGTAGGCCGCGGGGTCTGACTTCCAGGAAGTGGCCCCCCATCTTTTCCCAAGCAACGATCTGATCTGTGGATAGCAGTGATAAAGGGTCAACGCCGAATCCAACCAGGGTAAGGTTATTTCCCAAAGCATCGTCACTCAGCGTGATCTGCTTTTGCAGGGTACGAACCCAGGCTTGGGGAAACAGGCTGCCACGTACCAGCTTGTCACCTCGCCGATGCTGTACGAACAAACCGTGCTTGAAGGTGTTTTTCGGCTTGATGTCCAACTGCTCGAAATACCTCCTGGTGGCGGGAGTCAATCCCAGCATGCGCATCAAGCCGTGGATGAAGAACGCTGCGATCTTGTTCTTGGGCATCACCAGACGGCCCATCATTTTTGCCAGGTTGATCATTGCCTGAGCATGCGGGCGGCGTTCAACGTCATAGGTTTCGAGTATCGCGGGCGCGGCGTGGCCACGAAGGACCCAAGCCAGCTTCCAGGCCAGGTTGGCACCATCCCGAAGGCCCGCTACGAGACCTTGCCCGACGAAAGGAGGGGTGATGTGCGCGGCGTCGCCAACGAGAAACGTACGCCCCTTACTAAACCGGTTGCAGCATCGAGCGTGGAATCGATACACCGCTTTGCGCTCGATTTCCAGTTCCAACGGATTGACCCAGGGGGCTATGAGCCGGGCGATGCTTTCTGGGCTTTCCAACTCCTCTCGTGATTCGCCGGGTTGCAGCATGAATTCCCAGCGTTCCCTGCCACCGGGGGCGGGCATGTGCGGCGTGGGTCGCCGTGGATCACAGATAAACTCAATGTGATCAATGGCTGACTGATGCCGATTCTTGGCATCGACAATCAGCCAATCCTCAGCATAGGTTTGTCCTTCAAATTCCTGGCCGATCAGCGCCCTAACCCGGGAGCTGGCACCGTCTGCACCAATCAGGTATTGAGCGCGAACAGCATGCGAGTGCCCATTCTCATCCCGCACGGTAGCGACCACGCAATCCGCTTCCTCAACCAGACTTTCCAGCTCAAAACCACCCAGACTGGTCACTGATTTCAGTCGGGAAACCTGGCCACGCATCGCGCGTTCCAGATCGGGTTGATAGAAGGTCACAAGCTTGGGATGGCCGTCGATGCATCCTTCGGTATTGGCGCGACCAAATTGGCCGAGGACCGGAGAGTGCATCTTCACTTCAGGGATCACGATCTTCTCGAAAGCGTCCTCTGACAATCCGGCTAATTGCAGGATGCGCAGGGCCTCGTTGTCCAGGGCAATGGCACGAGGCATCAGTACGATGTCGTAGAGCTTGTCCAGCACCAGGGTAGTAACCCCGTAGCGGCCGAGCAGCGCCGCAATTGTCGCACCTACCGGGCCATTACCGACGACCAGCACGTCGACGACGGAGGGAGGCAATTCGGAATCTTTCTTGTTGTTGTTCATCTCGCGAGCCCTTGTTGTGATTGAAATCGTGAGGCGCATAGGTCTCATCGTTAAGCAGAATCAAAATAAGCAAAAATGAGAGATATTTCAATATTGATTTATTTGTCATAATTATTTGAGGTCATTGAAAAGCCGTGATGTCGTCGAACGAACCGGCGCAGAGGCCAGGTGTTACTGGCCGTAATTAGGCAAACAAGGCTCGTGGCATGAAGTTTTTGGTACACCAGTTTCCGACCGACGACGCTTGGCGTCCGGATCGATCAGGGGTGTCATGGGAACAGTGACTCATGACTAAAGCGCGTCACTGCGAGGGACCGACGCTAGATCGAAGACGATCGATACCGTGCGAATTTTCAGCACCATGTTTTAAGTTTTTAGGAATTACCCGTGGCCCGTCCGCTGCCCCATCCAACCCCCGTCCTGCTGGGCTTTGGCGAGTTCGAACTCGATGAGGCCAACGCTTGCTTGTTCCGCGCCGGGCAAGCGGTGGCTTTGGCGCCGACTCCGTTCCAGTTGTTATGTGTGCTTGCCCGCCAGCCAGGGTCATTGGTATCCAAGGACGCTTTGCTGGACGAGGTATGGGGACATCGGTTTGTCAGTGATTCGGTCCTGAAAACGGCCATTAGTGACCTGCGCAAGGTGTTAGGCGATGACCCCAAGCACCCTCGCTTTATTGAGACGGTGTCGCGGCGCGGCTATCGCTTCATTGCCGTGTCGCCCCTTGCTGCTTCGGTGTCTCCTGCATCCACGGTGGTTCCGCCGACCGACATACCTCAGTTGCCGTCATTCATCGGTCGCATTGCAGAAGTCGCCAGGCTGCAACGGACGTGGGAGCGGGTTAGTGGCGGTCAGCGGGCAGTAGTTTGGCTAGCTGGAGAACCGGGGATCGGCAAGACCACATTGATCGAGCATTTTCTTGCCGGCCTTAGCGGTATCGCCTGCGCACGTGGCCATTGTATGGAGCACTTTGGCACCGGCGAACCGTACCTGCCGGTACTGGAGGCGTTGGCCGACCTGTGCCGCAGCGAACCGACTCTGCCGGCGTTATTGCGCGAAGTGGCACCCACCTGGCTGTTGCAATTGCCGTGGCTGAGTAGCACGGAGCAGCGTGACGCCTTGCGGCGTGAACTGGCCGGTGTCGGCCCGGAACGCATGCTGAGGGAGTTTGGTGAACTGTTGGACCGCTACACAGAGCTGCGCCCGCTGTTACTGGTGACCGAAGACCTGCATTGGAGCGACCGGGCGACGGTTCAGCTGATTAACTACATGGCCCGCCGCCGTGGCCCCGCACGGCTCATGTGGCTGTCAAGCTTTCGCCTTGCCGAAGTGGTGGCGCTTGACCACCCGCTCAGTTCGTTGCGCCATGAACTTCGTTTGCAACGCCTGTGCGAGGAAGTGGTGCTCGACCCATTTTCGGAAACTGAAGTCGCCGACTTTGTGGCGCTGCGTTCAGCCTCACTGGCACGTGATGAAGCCTTCGTGCGCGCCCTGCACGACCGGACTGACGGCGTGCCGTTGTTCGTTTCCTCAATCATCAGTGAAGTGATGGATGTAAAAGAGGACGAAACCACCATCGAAGCTCGGCTGGCCGACCTGGCGGTTCCCGACAACCTTGCGGCCATCATCGATCACTACATTGCCAAGCTAGCTCCCGAACAACGAGCACTTCTCTGCGCAGCTGCGGTGTGCGGGTCCGATTTCCGGACTGAGACAGTTTCGCTCGCCCTAGAGCGCAATCTCTCTTCGGTGATCGGCGCCTGTGAGGACCTGATGCGTGAGCAGGTATGGCTCACACAATCGCGGATACCCGATGTTGACGAAGCGGTCGAGCTGCCTTACTCGTTCCGCCACGCCCTTTTTCGCCAGGTGTTGTACGAGCGCACGCCGCGCGCATTGCGCATCGATCTCCATCGCCAAGTTGGCACTGCCCTCGAAAGTGAGCGCACCGCTGGTACGCCGGTTGCAGCTTCGGAACTGGCGATGCATTTCGATCGTGCTCGGCAGCCGATGCTTGCGCTGCGCTATTACGCCGAGGCCGCAGAAGCCGCACTACTGCACTTCAGCCCGGACTTGTGCATCGGCCTCACCGAGCGTGGCCTAATCCTGCTTATGCAGGCTCCCGGCGGGACGGAGCGCGACACGCTCGAAATTACCTTGGCCACGTTGCAGGGAGTTTCGGCCTTCCACATGTTCGGTGTCGGCAGCAAAGCCAAGGGCGCTTTCGAACGGGCATACACCTTGCTCGCGGATGTACCCGAGCACCCCATGCGCGGTCGCCTCCTACATGGGTTCGGCTATCTGCTCGGTCTGCGCGGCGACTATTCACAGGCTTTAGAAGTGGCAGAGCGTGCTGAAGCGCTCTCTTTGAACGCAAACGATCAAGCGCTCATGCTTGCTGCGTGCATTGTTCAGGGTGAGGTGCATCACCTCCAGGGTCGCACGAACACGACACGCAACTGGCTAGAACGCGCCCTCGCGATCGCCGAGCCGCTGGGCATAGGGACAAACGAGATCTTTGCGACTGATCCACAGGTCATGCTGCACGGTATGCTGGCCATCGAGCTGGTGCGATCTGGGCTGATTGAGCAAGGGCGTAACCATTTGCAGCAAGCCCGAAACCGCGCACATACGCTCCGACAACCCATGACGTTGCTGGTCGCTACCTGGCAGGAGGTGTTGATCGAGGTACGTCTGGGAAACCCTGTGCGGGTAGCAGAGCTGGCTGACAGCATGCAAAAGCTCGTCGTTGAGTATTCGCTCGCACTCGGTCGTACGGCTTGTCGCTGGTGGCGCGGGTGGGCCGACGCGCGCAACGGGGCGCCGCGAGATGGCTACCGGCACATCCGTGAGGCCTACGAGGAACACACCGGACTCGGTATGCGCTCCGGTGCTAGCGAAGTACTCGGCTACGCCGCCGAGGCGCTACTCCTAGCGGGTGATTACGACGCAGCGCAAGTCGAATTGCAGGAAGCATTCCGTATAGGTGAGGAATTGGGGGAGCGTGTATACCTGCCGCAGCTCTTGCTTCTGAAGGCCGCACTCGCGCGTGCTCAGGGTCGGTCGGACGCCAGCAAAGCGGCGGTGCGGCGTGCGATTGAGGAGGCACGCGCCCAAGAAGCATCATGGCTGGAGCTGCTCGCGCTGGTTGAATTGTGTGAGTACCACGATGCCGCGCCTGAGGATCACCAGGCATTGGCCATGCTGATTGATCAATTGCCCGAAACGCACGGAACCGAACAGGTAAAACGTGCACGCTCGCTGCTTGAGGCTGCTAAGCGGGCTTGAAGTGACGCTTGTGGGAGCGAAGGTGATCCGACCGAAGTCTGACCTTTCGCTTACGACTCGCCCTAGAGGACGGCTTACGCTGGCATCGAACCTTCTTGATCCCCAGGTCTGCGATGAGCCTCAACCCTGAATCCAAATACCCGAGCCGCCGCGCATACGTCGTCAAGCTGCGCAGTGATGCCGAACCGGGCGCCCTGGCCGGTCGCTTGGAAAACCTGGTCACCGGGCGTCAGCGCGAGTTCTCGTCCGGCGAAGAGTTGCTGGAGTCGCTTGGTGCGGATCTGGCGACAGCAGCCAGTGAGCAGGCGATAGAAAACGACAGTGAATGAACCTTTCCCGCACAAAGCGCATCGCGACCGAACGCTGACGGTTCGCTGACGACTTTGCCTACACAGTCCCCCTACGCTGACGCCACCTCGAACTACACGAGTCCATTTCTGATGCCGCGACTTTCCACCCCCCATCCGCTGCCTTGCCATGCCGGTGGGACAACCTTGCAACGTACCAAGTGCCCCACCGCGTTTGCCATGGCGGCTGCCTTGGCCACATCGATCGCCTTCGCCCTTTCTGGCTGCTCCACACCGGTCCTCAAACCCTCGGTCGACGTGCCGAACAACTTCGCCGCCAGTACGGCGTCCGAGATGGAGCCCGAGGCGGCCTGGTGGGAGGTTTACCACGACCCATTGCTGACGGACCTGGTGCGTCGAGCCGCGCGGGAGAACCGCGATGTCAAAATTGCCGCCGAACGGCTGCGTGCCGCGCGTGCTGGAGAAACAGTCAGCCAGTCCTGGCTGCTTCCAAGCGTCGGTGCTTCAGTCTCTGGCAGTGACCGCAGCACCGGCTTCAATTCGGCAGTAAAACAGGGGTATCCGGATACCAAGACCGCCAGTATGGGCTTGGACGTCTCGTGGGAACTCGACCTGAGTGGCCGCCTGCGAGCCGGTGCCGCGGCGGCGGATGCCGATGCATTAGCCGCGGAGCACAGCATGCGCGGCGTGCGCCTGCTGGTGATGAGCGATGTCGTCAGCAACTATTTCACCCTGGTCGGGGCCCAGCGCCAGGTTGCAACATTGCGCGCTATCTCGGCGATGCAGGACGAGACGCTGCGGCTGGTTACTGCGCGTCAACAGGTGGGGCTCGCATCCGCGTTCGACGTCGAGCGCGCGCAGACCGACGCCTTATCGGCGCGGGCGCAAATACCACCTCTGGAAACCCAAGCGGCGGTGGCACGTCACCGTATCGCGGTACTGATCGCCGACCAGTCTTTCAACACCACCAACATTCAGCCTTCAAGCAGCGAAATGACGGATGTGCCTGAGGCCAAGCCTGGGCAGCCGGCCGAATTGCTACAACGCCGACCTGACGTCCTGGCGTTGATGGCGCAGCTGGATGCCGCCAATGCGCGTCGCCAGCAAGCGAAAGCTGAGTGGTTCCCCCAACTCTTTCTCGGTGCGTCCTTCGGCCGCCAGGGCCTGAACCTGAACGGTGCCGATCTTGGGGCTGCGCGCTTCACCAATGTCGCGGGTCTGCTGGCGATGCCGCTGTTCAACGCAGGACGCACGCAAGCAATCAATGATGCGGCCGAAAGCTCTCAAAAAGAGGCAGTACTTCGCGCTGAGGACGGCATCGTGCGTGCGCTTGAGGATGTGGAAAACGCCCTTGTCACGCTTGCGCAGGAGCGCCGCCGCTCGGGGTCGTTGCAATTGGCCGCTGCATCCGCGGAGTCGGCTCAAAGTCGCGCCCAGTCGCTCTATAACCGCGGGCAGATTGACCTGTTGCCTTTGCTGGATTCGCAGCGGGCGCGACTGGCGGCACGCCTGAATTCCAACGAAAGCAACACCCGACTCCTGCTCGATAGCGTGCAGCTCTACAAGGCACTAGGCGGGGGCTGGCAGGTGTTCGAAAAACCTGCCAATCCAACCGCATCCACCAAAGCCGATCGGCCTCCACTTTCCTAATTATCTGTCGTTTTCCAAAGAGGAACCGTCTTGAAGAATTCCCTTACTGCGGCTGGCGTCTTGGCCGTCGCTGCTTTGCTGTGCGCGTGCAGCCCGGATCAGCCGTCCGTGCCGGCCCCCAGAGCGGTACGTACCGTTGAAATCAACTATGACAATGCCCGCGACGTCAGCCGCTATGTGGGCACCGTGCAGTCGCGCCACGAAGTCGAGCAATCCTTCCTTGTGGGCGGCAAGGTTGCCCAACGCAAGGTCGACGTGGGTCAGTTGGTGCACGAAGGCGACATACTGGCTGTGCTGGATGACAGCGACTACCGTCTCGCGGAGGAAGCGTCGCAACAGCAGTGGTCCGCTGCCGTGGAGCAGACGCGCCAGGCTGAATCCGATCGTCAGCGCTTAACGGCCCTGAAGACGGATGGTTCAGTCAGCGCGGCTGACGATGAGCGTGCACATACCAATGCCCAGACCACGCGTGCGACCGCCGAGGCTGAGGCGCGAAAGCTTGAGATTGCGCGCAACCGCCTAAAGTACACCGTACTGCGCGCCTCCCGTAGCGGCGTAGTCACGGCGGTACGCATCGAAGCGGGACAGGTTGTGGCGGAAGGCCAACCGATTATTTCGATTGCCAATCCGGACGAATCTGAGGTCGTTATCGATGTCCCCGAAGACCAGTTGTCTGTCTTCAAGGAGGCGCATTTCAAAGGTGCGTTGGCCAGTGCGCCAAACGAAAGCTTCGATGCCATCTTGCGCGAATTGTCGCCACAGGCTGCAACGCAAACGCGCACCTACCGCGCTCGACTTAAACCAGCCAAGGCCCTGCCACTGGGTGCCACTGCCACGGTCACGGCCGAGCGCGTGATGAGCAGTGTCGCAGTGGCAGCGGTACCGGCGACGGCACTCACGCAAAGCGGTGGGCAACCAGCGCTTTGGACGGTCTCGTCGGAAGGTCTTGTCGATTTGGAGCGTGTGGCCGTCTGGGGCTATCGCAATGACGAGGTGCTCGTCACTGGACCGCGGGCTGGCACATTGGTCGTTACTGCCGGTGTACAGAAGATGACCTCCGGACTAAAAGTCGTCTTCCGCAATGTCGCAATCGATGAAAAAGACACCACGCAGCAGGCCGCCCGATGAGCAACTTCAATCTCACCGACTGGGCATTGCGCCACCGCGCCATTGTCCTGTTCATGCTACTCGTCGTTGCAGTAGCCGGGGCCTTCAGTTTCACCCGGCTTGGCCAACTGGAAGACCCGAACTTTTCTGTGCCCTCCATGACCGCTATGGTCATCTGGCCGGGCGCCAATGCCCAGCAGTTGCAGGACCAGGTCCTCAACCGCATGGAGAAGAAATTCGAGCAGATCGACAACTTCGAGAAAGTCGTTACTTATGCGCGGCAAGGCTATGCCGGCATGACGCTCACCGTCCGCGGCGGCACTTCCAAGGCTGACCAGCGCGAGGCTTGGTACCAGGCGCGCAAAAAGCTCAACGATTTGAGCCTGGAGATGCCAGACGGCGTGATCGGCCCGATCCTGAACGATGAGTACGGCGACGTGTATGGCCTGATGTATGCGGTCAAAGGCGACGGCATCGGCCACGCCGAGTTGTCGGACGCGGCTGAGGACATCAAGCGCCAGATGCTGAAGGTGCCGATGGTCAAGAAGATAGATCTCATCGGCAAGCAGGCCAAGCGTGTCTACGTCGAATTCTCTCACGAGCGCCTGGCAGCGTTGGGCATTACACCGCTGGCCATTGCCGAAAGCCTCAAGAGCCAGAACGCCATGCTGCCCGCAGGCCAGATCGACACGCATGGCGACCGCGTCATGGTGCGCGTGAGTGGCCAATTCGCTAGCGAGGAAGCCATCCGCAACGTGCCGATCTCCGCGAGCGGACGGCTGATCAAGCTGGGCGACGTCGCGACCGTTACCCGTGGCTTCGAGGATCCGCCGACCTACACGGTACGTCACAACGGCCAACCCGTACTGATGCTCGGTATCACGATGACCAGTGACGGCAACATCGTGGATCTCGGCAAGGCGATGGACACAGCCGTCACCAAGATCCAGTCGGAGCTTCCGCATGGTGTGGAGCTGGAGTTGGTGGCCGATCAGCCCACCACGGTACGGGATGCAATCCTGGACTTTGGGCGCGCGCTGGTCGAGGCGCTGGTCATCGTGATTGCAGTAAGTCTAGCCAGCCTGGGCTGGCGCGCTGGCCTCGTGGTCGCGGCCACGGTGCCGTTGGTGCTGGGTGGTGTGGCGCTGGTGATGCTGGCGATGGGCTGGAACCTTGAGCGTATCTCGCTCGGCTCACTGATTATCGCGTTGGGACTGCTGGTGGATGACGCCATCATCGCTATCGAGATGATGGTGGCGAAGATGGAAACCGGCATGGACCGCGTGAAGGCCGCCGCCTTCTCTTACCAGTCCACCGCCATGCCGCGTCTAACCGGTGCGCTGATCACAGTCGTAGGCTTCCTGCCGATCGGCCTGTCGAAATCCACCACCGGCGAGTACGCAGGGGGCATTTTCTGGATTGTCGGCGCCGCGGTGCTGTTCTCGTGGATCTGTTCGGGCATCTTCACCCCGTACCTGGCGGTCAAGATGCTGCCCAACGACTTGGGCTCGCATCAGCACGCTGATCCGCACGACACCAAGTTTTACCGCAGCCTGCGCCGCTTGATCGACGCCGCCATCGAGCGCCGCTGGGTGGTCATTGGTGCGACTGTGGGCGCTCTGGTGCTTGCTCTGGCCTGTATCAAGCTCGTGCCGCAGCAATTCTTTCCCAACAGTTCGCGTCCTGAGCTGGTGATAGACCTGCGTGTCAAGGAAGGCTCCTCGTTTGCCGCGACAACCGAGCAGGTCAAGCACATGGAGGAGATCCTGGCGAAGGATGAGGACGTGCGTTTCTATACTGCCTACACCGGCGCCGGCGCACCGCGCTTTTACCTCTCACTCAACCCCGAGCTGCCCAATCCGGGTTTCGCTCAGTTTGTTGTGATGACCAAAGATCTGGATGCACGCGAGCGAGTACGTGCCCGGCTGGTGGACTCGGCAAACCAACAATTCCCACAAGCGTGGATACGCGTGACTCGGCTAGAGTTGGGGCCACCCGTTGGCTACCCAGTACAGTTCCGCGTGGTAGGCCCCGATACCCAAGTGGTGCGCAAGATCGCCCGAGACGTGGAGAAGGTAGTCGCATCTAACCAAAAGGTGCGCGACCTCCAGTTGGACTGGAACGACCCGGTGCGTACGCTGAAGGTGGAGCTTGATCAGGACAAGGCGAGTGCGCTTGGCCTCACCCCGGCCGACGTGTCGTTGGCGACCCAGACCGTGATGAACGGCGCAACCCTGTCGCAGCTGCGTGAGCGCGAGGACCTGATCGACATCGTGGCCCGTGCCGTCCCAGAGGAACGCTTGAACCTCGACACACTGAAAAACATCAACCTTTACACACGCCAGGGCACCGTGGTGCCGCTGTCGCAAGTCGCCCAGGTGCGCGCTGAACTGGAAGAACCGGTACTGTGGCGCCGCAACCGCGACATGGCGATCACAGTGCGTGCGGACGTGAAGGATGGTGAACAGGGTGTCTCGGTGACGCAGGAAATCCTGCCGTTGCTCAAGGACATTGAAGCCAAGCTGCCGACCGGATACCGCATCGATATAGGTGGAGCGGTTGAGGAAAGTGACAAGGCCAACAAGGCGCTGCTCGCGGTAGCCCCGTTGATGCTGGTGACTATCCTGCTATTGCTCATGCTGCAATTGCAGAACTTCTCCCGCATGTGGATGGTGATGCTGACTGCACCGCTGGGCCTGATCGGTGTAGTGCCCGCGCTGCTTATGTTTCAATCGCCGCTGGGCTTCGTCGCGATCCTGGGCATCATCGCACTGGGTGGCATGATCATGCGCAACGCGGTGATCCTGATCGATCAAATACAAATCGAGATCGCCGAGGGGCGCGACCCGTGGAATGCTGTGCTGGATGCCGCCATTCACCGAGCCCGTCCGGTGATGCTGACGGCGCTGGCCACCGTACTCGCAATGGTCCCGCTCACGCGAAGTGTGTTCTGGGGACCGATGGCGATCGCGATCATGGGCGGTCTCACCGTGGCGACACTGCTAACGATTTTCTTTGTTCCCGCGTTGTACGCAGCATGGTTCAAGGTCCGTCGTGTCCAGACGACTGACGCACAGCAAGTAACGACAGCCACCTCCCTGGTTCCTGAGTAGAAGCACCGGAATTGCACGAGCCCTTACCGCTGGAGGTCGCTCGTGCAATTTCCGCAGGTAACGAACGATCCGACCTCCTGTGGCCCTGCTTCGCGCACTCATCGTCAATCTGAGCTTCGACGAACAGGCCCCATCTTATTTTTTACCCAGCAGCGTGCTGACTGGCATTGAGCGCTTAACTGTGAGTTAGCAGCGGATTTGGCACCGACCAGGACCTTGCAAGAGATTCCGAGCTGACCGCTAGAAGCCGCGGCCGACGGATCTTTCGAGGGTTCAGCGGCACTCAATCGGTGCCAACTACCTGCAAAATGGTTTGTCACCAAAACAGCAAGAAGTCGGGTGAATTTGCGGTCTGTTTGGCACTGCGGTTTGGGCCCAAAAACGTCGAATTTGGAGGTATGAGGCAGGCTCTCGGACGCGATGGTTTGATTCCAAATCGGCCCTTGGGCCTTGTGATCAAAGGGCTCGTCCGGCGACTAGAGACCTTCCACAGACCTGGCGATTGCCCAACCACCCTCCCCGCCCCCCCCCGCGCTCTGTTCCGTTTCCCTAGCGCACAATCGGAAGTCCGGCTTTCGCTGCTTCCGTTTGTCTTCAAAGGCACGGCCCGCGTGACGTACAGCCGGTTTCGCTGATTTGGGATGGTGACCTTTAAGAACGAAGAATCGGAACTGAGCTTCCAGGGTTTAGCGCCGCGGAGCCCTGAGGAAAAACGCCCTAATCGCCCGGAAACAGGGCTTTTGGCAAGGCTATCTGACATGCGAAAAAGCTGAGAAAGGAAGAGAAATATCAGACAGGATTGGTGCCAATGGAAGCGCGAAAAAGGGCCAAAAGCGGCGCGAACTCACACTACCATTTCACTACCAGAACAGCCAAATCGCAGGCATGAAAAAGCCCAGTCGTTTCCGAACCGGGCTAAGTCATTGAATAATATGGTCGGGACGGAGTGATTCGAACACTCGACCCCTAGCACCCCATGCTAGTGCGCTACCGGACTGCGCTACGCCCCGACTAGGCGTGAAACTCGTCCTTCATCTCGAAGAACGCTCAAGAATATATCGCAAGCTTTTGAAAACTGGAAGTATTTAAAAGCAGGATTTTATTTCTTGAGTACCACCAGAACATCTTCCAGTTCGGCGATCATCTGGCGAATCATTTGCTTGTATTGGGTGGTGTCGTCTTTGGCTTCATCGCCGGACAATCGCAAGCGTGCGCCGCCGATGGTGAACCCCTGATCGTAAAGAAGCGCGCGGATCTGCCGGATCATCAGCACGTCTTGTCGCTGATAATACCGGCGGTTTCCGCGGCGCTTGACGGGGTTGAGTTGAGGAAACTCCTGCTCCCAGTAGCGCAGCACGTGTGGTTTTACCGCACACAGCTCGCTGACTTCACCAATGGTGAAGTAGCGTTTGCCGGGGATGACGGGAAGTTCGTCGTTATGACTTGGTTCCAGCATAAGCCTCAACTCGGGCCTTCAACTTCTGCCCTGGACGAAAGGTGACCACACGGCGAGCCGTGATCGGGATTTCTTCACCCGTTTTCGGATTGCGGCCAGGCCGCTGGCGTTTGTCCCGAAGGTCGAAATTGCCGAAACCGGACAATTTGACTTGTTCGTTGTCTTCAAGAGCGTGCCTGATTTCTTCAAAAAACAGTTCGACCAATTCCTTGGCCTCCCGTTTATTCAGGCCCAGCTCTTCATACAGACGTTCCGCCATCTCAGCTTTCGTCAGAGCCCCCATACGTCACTTCCTTAACGTGGCGTTCAACCTTTGTTCGAGCGAGGTGAGGATGTTTTGCGTCGTGGTATTCACCTCATCGTCATTAAGAGTGCGCGATGGATGCTGCCAGGTCAAGCCAACTGCAAGGCTTTTTCTATCAGGATCAATGCCTTTACCCTGATACACGTCAAATAGCCTGAGGTCTGTCAGCCATTCGCCTGCATTTTCACGGATTACGTCCAGTACCGCACTGGCCGCGACGTCTTTTTCGGCGATCAGTGCAAGGTCACGACGCACTTCAGGAAAACGCGATAACTCTTGGAATTTAGGCATTTTACCCAATGCCACTTCCGCCAGAACCAGCTCGAACACGAAGACCGGACGGTCGAGACCTAGGGTTTTCGACAGTTCAGGGTGGATGGCACCGACGTAACCGACCAGACGCCCTTCACGTTCGATGCGCGCGGTTTGACCCGGGTGCAACGCAGGGTGGTTGCCCGGCACGAAAGTGAACGAATCCAGCGCACCGGCAAAGCCCAGCACCGCTTCCACGTCAGCCTTGACGTCGAAGAAGTCGACGACATCGCGACCTTGTGCCCAGCCTTCCGGCAGGCGGCTGCCGCAAACCACACCGGCCAGCATCGGCTCTTGTTTCAAGCCTTCCAGCTGACCGACGAAACGCAGGCCGCTTTCGAACAGGCGGACGCGGTCCTGTTGACGGTTCAGGTTGTGCTGAAGCGCCTTGACCAGGCCCGGCCACAGGGACGAACGCATAGCGGCCATGTCGTTGGAAATCGGGTTGGCCAGCAGCAGCGGTTCCACACCCGGATTAAACAACTCGAACTGTTTCGGATCGATGAAGCTGTAGGTGATCGCTTCCTGGTAACCACGGGCGACCAGCAGACGGCGCAACTCAGGCAGATCGCTACGCGCTTCGGCCTTGGCTTGCGGCGCCAGACGGGCTTGCGGGTAGCGGACCGGCAGACGGTTGTAACCGTACAGACGGGCCAGTTCTTCGATCAGATCAACCTCAAGGCTGATATCGAAGCGATGGCTTGGCACTGCGACTTGCCATTGCCCTGCCCCATCGGCCGAAACGCTCAGGCCCAAAGCGTTGAGCAGACGCTCTACTTCGGCCGAATCCATTTCCATGCCCAGCATCTGGGTGATGCGCGCGGCACGCAGGGTCACCGGCGCGATTTTCGGCAGGTGCTGCTCGCTCACGGTTTCGATGACCGGGCCGGCTTCGCCACCCGTGATCTCCAGCAGCAGGCCAGTGGCGCGCTCCATGGCTTCACGGGCGAGTTGCCAGTCCACGCCACGCTCGTAACGGTGCGAGGCATCGGTGTGCAGGCCGTAGGAACGGGCCTTGCCAGCGACAGCAATCTGATCGAAGAACGCGCTTTCGAGGAAAATGTCGCGGGTAGTCGCGGTGTTGACGCCGCTGTGCTCGCCCCCCATGACGCCGGCGATAGCCAAGGCGCGGGTGTGGTCGGCAATCACCAGCGTATCGCTACGCAGGCTGACTTCCTGACCGTCGAGCAGCACCAGCTTCTCGCCCTCTTCGGCCATGCGCACACGGATGCCGCCATTGATTTCGGCGAGATCGAAGGCGTGCAGCGGTTGACCCAGCTCCAGCATCACGTAGTTGGTGATGTCGACGGCAGCGTCGATGCTGCGCACGTCGGCGCGACGCAGACGCTCAACCATCCACAGCGGCGTCGGCTTGGACAGGTCGACGTTACGGATCACACGGCCCAGGTAACGCGGGCAAGCCGCCGGCGCCAGGACTTCGATCGAACGCACTTCGTCGTGCACGGCTGGCACGACTGGAACGATCGGACGGGTGACTTCGGCGTCGTACAGCGCGCCGACTTCACGGGCCAGACCGGCCAGGGACAGGCAGTCGCCGCGGTTCGGGGTCAGGTCGACCTCGATGCTGGCGTCGTCCAGGCTCAGGTATTCACGAATGTCCTGACCCACTGGCGCATCGGCCGGCAATTCCATCAGGCCATCGTTGCCTTCACCGACTTGCAGTTCGGCTTGCGAGCACAGCATGCCGTTGGACTCAACGCCACGCAGCTTGGCTTTCTTGATTTTGAAGTCGCCTGGCAGCTCGGCACCGATCATGGCGAACGGGATCTTCAGGCCCGGGCGTACGTTTGGCGCGCCGCAGACGACCTGAAAGGTCTCCGAGCCATTGCTGACCTGGCAAACACGCAACTTGTCGGCGTCGGGGTGCTGCTCGGTGCTCAGCACCTCGCCCACCACCACACCGGTGAATTCGCCGGCGGCCAGCGTAACGCTATCGACCTCAAGACCGGCCATCGACAGACGAGCAACCAGCTCGTCGCGACTTACCTGCGGGCTTACCCAGCCACGCAGCCATTGTTCACTGAATTTCATCCTGCTCTCCTAAGAATTCGTTACGACTAGCGAAATTGCGCGAGGAACCGCAAGTCGTTGTCGAAGAACAGACGCAAGTCGTTCACGCCGTAACGCAGCATGGCCAGACGTTCAACGCCCATACCGAAGGCAAAGCCCGAAAACTCTTCCGGGTCGATCCCGGACATGCGCAGTACGTTCGGGTGAACCATGCCGCAACCCATGACTTCCAGCCAGCCAGTCTGTTTGCAGACGCGGCAGCCTTTACCGCTGCACATCACGCATTCCATGTCGACTTCAGCGGATGGCTCGGTGAACGGGAAATACGAAGGACGGAAACGCACGGCCAGTTCTTTTTCGAAGAACACGCGCAGGAACTCTTCGATGGTCCCTTTCAGGTCGGCGAAGTTGATGTCGCGATCGACCAGCAGGCCTTCGACCTGGTGGAACATCGGCGAGTGGGTGATATCGGAGTCGCTGCGATACACACGGCCTGGGCAGACGATGCGGATCGGCGGTTGTTTCGATTCCATGGTGCGGACCTGTACCGGCGAGGTATGGGTGCGCAGCAGCATGTTGGCATTGAAATAGAAGGTGTCATGCATCGACCGGGCCGGGTGATGGCCTGGGATGTTGAGCGCTTCGAAGTTGTGGTAGTCGTCTTCGACCTCAGGGCCTTCGGCAATGCCGTAGCCGATGTGAGTGAAGAACTGTTCGATACGTTCCAGAGTACGCGTAACCGGATGCAGACCACCCGAGGTCTGGCCGCGGCCAGGCAGGGTCACGTCAATGGACTCGGCAGACAGTTTGGCGGCCAGGTCGGCCTCTTCAAACAGTGCCTTGCGGGCATTGAGAACCTCTGTGACACGCTCCTTGGCAACGTTGATCAGGGCGCCGACTTGCGGACGCTCTTCTGCCGGCAAATTCCCCAGGGTCTTCATCACCTGAGTCAATTCACCCTTCTTGCCAAGGTAGTGAACCCGGATTTGCTCCAGGGCATTGATATCTTCAGCGCTTTGCACAGCCTCTAGTGCTTGAGAGACGAGCGCATCCAGGTTTTCCATGTACAGACTCCAGATACAAAATAGGGGAAGAGCTTGAAGGCTCTTCCCCTATTTATGACGTTTAACACCTGGCCCCACAGAGGTGAGGCCGGGTGACTGTCGGGGGTACTTAAGCCAAGGTGGCTTTAGCTTTCTCGACAATCGCAGCAAACGCCGCTTTTTCGTTCACTGCCAGATCAGCCAGAACCTTACGGTCGATCTCGATGGACGCTTTTTTCAGGCCGGCGATGAAACGGCTGTAGGACAGACCGTTGATACGTGCACCAGCGTTGATACGAGCGATCCACAGAGCGCGGAACTGACGTTTTTTCTGACGACGGTCACGGTAGGCGTATTGGCCTGCCTTGATTACCGCTTGCTTGGCAACACGGAATACGCGCGAGCGAGCGCCGTAGTAGCCTTTAGCAAGTTTCAGAATTTTTTTGTGACGTTTACGGGCAATGACGCCACGCTTTACACGAGCCATGAGTTACTTCCTCTATTCTTGACTAAATTAACGAAGGCGCAGCATGCGCTCGACTTTTGCCACGTCACACGGTGCCAGCAAGCTGCTACCGCGCAGTTGACGCTTACGCTTGGTCGACATTTTAGTCAGGATGTGGCTCTTGAAAGCGTGCTTGTGCTTGATACCGTTAGCAGTTTTCAGAAACCGCTTAGCAGCACCACTTTTAGTTTTCATTTTTGGCATGTTCGGATACTCCGCATTCAGTTGATAAACATAATCAGAAGGCCTGCCGTGCCCTATTGATTACTTCTTCTTTTTCGGGGCGATGACCATGATCAGCTGGCGTCCTTCCATCTTAGGATGCTGTTCGACCGAACCGTACTCGAGCAAGTCACCTTCAACTCGCTTGAGGAGTTCCATCCCCAGCTCCTGGTGGGCCATCTCACGGCCGCGGAATCGCAAGGATACCTTGGCCCTGTCCCCATCACTCAGGAAACGTACCAGGTTGCGCAGTTTTACCTGGTAATCCCCTTCCTCCGTCCCTGGACGAAACTTGATTTCTTTAACCTGGATCTGCTTCTGGTTTTTCTTGGCCGCGGCAATCTGCTTCTTCTTCTCGAAGATCGATTTGCCGTAGTCCATCAGTTTGCAAACAGGGGGTACTGCATCGGCGGAAATCTCCACCAGATCCAGTTTGGCCTCTTCAGCCTTAAGAAGCGCGTCTTCAATTGACACAATCCCAAGCTGTTCACCTTCAGCCCCAATTAACCGAACCTCGCGTGCCGAGATATTCTCGTTGATCGGGGCTTTCGGTGCAGCTCGTTTATCTTGTCTCATTTCACGCTTAATAGTAATTACTCCGAATCTGGGCGACCACGCCGGGAAACCGCTTGCGCGAGAAACTCAGCGAACTGGGCGACGGGCATCGAGCCCAGGTCAGCACCTTCACGAGTACGCACAGCGACAGTCTGCATCTCGACTTCCCGATCTCCGATAACCAAGAGATAAGGAACCTTGAGCAAAGTATGCTCGCGGATTTTAAAGCCGATCTTTTCATTTCTCAAGTCAGACTTGGCACGAAATCCGCTTTCGTTGAGGGTTTTTTCAACCTCGGCGGCAAAATCGGCCTGTTTATCAGTGATATTCATAATCACTGCCTGGGTCGGAGCCAGCCACGCAGGGAATGCACCCTCGTAGTGCTCGATCAGAATTCCGACGAAACGTTCGAAGGAGCCCAGGATCGCCCGATGCAACATCACCGGGTGCTTGCGACTGTTGTCTTCGGAGACGTATTCGGCTCCCAGACGGACAGGCAGGTTAAAATCGAGCTGAAGGGTACCACATTGCCAGACGCGACCGAGGCAATCTTTCAGCGAGAATTCGATCTTCGGACCGTAGAACGCACCCTCGCCCGGCTGCAGATCGTACGGCAGGCCAGCGCTATCAAGGGCTGCAGCCAATGCAGCTTCGGCGCGATCCCACAGCTCGTCGGAACCGACGCGTTTTTCCGGACGAGTGGACAGTTTCATTTCGACGTCTTTAAAGCCGAAGTCGGCATAAACGTCCATGGTCAGCTTGATGAACGCGGCGGATTCGGCCTGCATCTGCTCTTCGGTGCAGAAGATGTGGGCGTCGTCCTGGGTGAACGCACGCACGCGCATGATGCCGTGCAGCGCACCCGATGGCTCGTTACGGTGGCAAGCACCGAATTCGGCCAGGCGCATCGGCAACTCGCGATAGCTTTTCAGGCCTTGATTGAACACTTGCACGTGGCAAGGGCAGTTCATTGGCTTGATCGCGTAATCGCGGTTTTCCGACTGGGTGGTGAACATGTTGTCGGCGTAGTTGGCCCAGTGCCCGGATTTCTCCCACAGGCTACGGTCAACGACCTGCGGAGTCTTGATCTCCAGATAGCCGTTGTCGCGCTGAACCTTGCGCATGTACTGCTCGAGCACCTGGTACAGGGTCCAGCCGTTCGGGTGCCAGAACACCATGCCCGGGGACTCTTCCTGGGTGTGGAACAGGCCCAGGCGCTTGCCGATCTTGCGGTGATCGCGCTTTTCAGCTTCTTCAATGCGCTGGATGTAAGCCGCCAGCTGCTTCTTGTCAGCCCAAGCGGTGCCGTAAACACGCTGCAACTGCTCGTTCTTGGCATCGCCACGCCAGTAGGCGCCGGACAACTTGGTCAGCTTGAAGGATTTCAGGAAGCGAGTGTTCGGCACGTGCGGACCGCGGCACATGTCGACGTATTCTTCGTGATAGTACAGGCCCATGGCCTGTTCGTTCGGCATGTCCTCGACCAGGCGCAGCTTGTAGTCTTCGCCACGGGCCTTGAACACTTCGATCACTTCGGCGCGCGGAGTGACTTTCTTGATCACGTCGTAATCTTTTTCGATCAGCTGCTGCATGCGCTGTTCGATCGCAGCCAGGTCGTCCGGCGTAAAAGGACGCTCGAAGGCGATGTCGTAATAGAAGCCTTCGTCGATGACAGGGCCGATGACCATCTTCGCAGTCGGGTACAGCTGCTTGACCGCGTGGCCAACCAAGTGAGCGCAAGAGTGGCGAATGATCTCCAGCCCCTCTTCATCCTTTGGCGTAATGATTTGCAGCGTGGAATCGCTGTCGATGATGTCGCTGGCGTCGACCAGCTTGCCATTGACCTTGCCGGCCACGGTGGCTTTGGCCAGGCCAGCACCAATGGATGCGGCGACCTCGGCTACGGAAACCGGGTGATCGAATGAACGTTGACTGCCGTCGGGAAGAGTAATAGTTGGCATGGCGCCTCCTCTCCTAGTGGTGACCCCTACCAAAGGTCACGTGGGTTGGGATGAGCCAGTACAAGATCCGATCCAGGCCATTCAATGACGAACGCCTGCCTTACAGCGGCAGGAGCCTTGCGGCCAACCGGAAAACCGAACCAGAGTGACTGGGATTCAAATCAGGGTTATTCGTGCGGCTGCCGCTGCCGGGACTGAAGGTCTCCGGAGCCTGCAAACGCCCGAGCGGGGAATGCTAGCACAGATGAACGGTCGTCGCGGCACCGAGGTTTTCTGCTGGCGCAAATCAGGCATTTTCGCCAGAGTGCTGAACTTGAACCCCGCTTTGCCCCTCAGATAACAAGACATTGACCCACAAGGAGCATCCCAGCATGCGTCTGAATCGTTTATTCGCTGTAATCGCCCCCGTCGTCCTGCTGCTGCCACTGGCCGCCCATGCCGATTGGCCAAAAGGCGAGCGCGAGAAATACATGGCTCAATGCACCCAGGCAGCCACGCCACAGATCGGCGCCGCCGCGGCCAAATCTCACTGCGCTTGTGGTGCCGATGCGATCAAATCGTACCCGGCCGGCGACATCCAGTCCTTGATGGACAACACGGCCAGTGACGCCCTGAAGCAAAAAGCACTGACCCAAATCTCGGCCTGCAAAGCCGATAACAAAGCGAAAAAATAAGCCCGACAGGACTCTTTGAAGGCATCGATAGCCGACAAAAAGCTTCCAAAAAACGCTTTTTCGTACAATTTATGCAGGTTTTACAGCTTTTTTTATCGTCTTTACTTTTGGCTGAAGGCCTTGTAATACGGGGCTTTCAGCCATATCGGGCAACAAAGAAAGCGCGACTGTAGGGCAAACAGCACGTCCGGGGGGCTCCCAAAGCGAACATTTCGACTATGATACTCCGGTGTGCCCAGTTGGCCTGAGCAGCACAGTACTACTGAAAATATATGTTTCTTGGAGATACACCATGTCTAATCGCCAAACCGGCACCGTTAAATGGTTCAACGATGAAAAAGGCTTCGGCTTCATCACTCCTCAAGGTGGCGGTGACGACCTGTTCGTACACTTCAAAGCTATCGAAAGCGACGGTTTCAAAAGCCTGAAAGAAGGCCAGACTGTTTCCTTCGTGGCAGAGAAAGGCCAAAAGGGTATGCAAGCTGCTCAAGTTCGCCCAGAGTAATTTCCAGGCGCACTAAAAAAACCCCGTCCATGTGACGGGGTTTTTTATGGGTGAAACAAAAGCCTCGAACGATCAGCCGCAGTTGACGCGGGTGACGACCCGATTGGCATCGGTGTTCAGGTTCAGGCGATCGGAGCGGTATTCCAGGGTCACCATGTCGGTGGGCAAAAGGAACCGTGCATTCTGTGCACCGGCACGAGTACGCGCCTGCTCCAGCAATTCGGGCGAAGCCTTTTTGCCGAGGGTGAATTCGGCAGCCTTTGCCTCACAACGGCTATGACCCGTGTCAGTCGTCGTAACAGGGTCTGTTGTCGACTCGGTGGAGGTAGTGCTGCAACCGGCCAGCGTGGCAACGGCCAGCAAAGTACCCAATGACGCGAGCTTCCAAGGCATGAAGCCTCCTTCTTTCAATAGTTAAGCTGAGATCGTGCGACCGCCAATCTGGCGTTTGGTTTCAGAGCGAGGGTGCCAGCACCCTGCCCTCGATCCGGTCAGTCGGCGAGTTTGCCTGAGCATCGCCCCGACGTTCACCCCTCAATCGTGACTGAATATGAACAGCCCTCAGTAAACGTCGATGTAGTCGAACGGCGGAGTCGGCCAGTTCTCCTTGAGCGCGTTGAAGATCTGCATGACCCAGACCTCGTCGCTGGCGGCGACACGTCCGACATAACCAGAACCCTTGGCCCACGTCTCCAGACGAAACAGCAGCCCGCCAATATCGGTGCCGCCGACGACACCAGACGAAATGTAGGCGATGCCACCTTTAGTCACGCGCAATTGGGTGTGCTCATCATCGCTCGCGCTGGCCAGCAGCTGGCGCACAGCCTCAAGGGTCAAGCCGTCAGGCGTATTCAAATCGATCTGCACAGCACAGTCCTTGAGAAATCATTAAAGACCAAGTGTCGCATAGCACTCCCCCCATGCCTAAGTCGGAGTGCCAAAAGCTGCACAAAATGGTTAACTCGACACTCAGACTTCCCCGACTTCACGAGCGCCATCATGTCCACCCTAAACATCGACGCCAACATCACAGTCAAGTGGCCACAGGGTCACAGCTCTTACAGCCCCGGCAGCCCGGAAGAGTTGGCAATCATTGGTATCGATCTATTGGTCAAGGAACTGGGCACCGAAGCCGCCCAGCATTTTATCGCGCAGGTTTTCGAGAAGTACCCCGCCGACCTCATGGGGGCGGCGAATACATAACGCAGAGAGCAGAAACCCGCAGGCTGGCACCTGCGGGCATGACGCTTATTTCAGACGAGCCAGACGCTCGGTCAGCAGATCGAAGAAGCCCTGGGCGTCGCCGCTTTCAACCCAGAAAGCATTCTTCGGCGCTTTCAGGCCGTCGTACCAGTCGACGATGGTTTGGCCGAAGGTCGGACCTTCGCGGCTATCAACGACTACGTTGACCGAACGACCGCTGAACAGCTGCGGCTTGAGCAGGTAAGCAATGACCGTGGCGTCGTGCACCGGGCCGCCCGGCATGCCGTAATGCTCCATGTCGCCCTTGACGTACTCATTCAGAATATCGCCCACCAGCTTGCTGGCATGGTTGTTGATGGCCGCGATCTGCTTCAGCCGTGCCTCGCTGGTGAGGATCTTGTGGGTCACGTCCAGCGGCAGGTAGGTCAGCTTCACGCCACTTTTGAGCACCACTTCAGCCGCGTGCGGGTCGGCGAACAGGTTGAACTCGGCCACCGGTGTGATATTGCCCCCGTTGAAGTGAGCCCCGCCCATGATCACCACTTCCTTGATGCCCTGAACGATTTCTGGTTCCTGGATCAGCGCCAGAGCCAGATTGGTCTGCGGACCGAGCATGGCGATGGTGATGCTGTGTGGCTTGGCGCTTTTCAAGGTATCGATCAGGTAGTTGACCGCATTGCCCTTGGCCAGGCCTTCCTTCGGTTCATGCACGGTGACACCCGACAGCCCTTCCTTGCCATGGATATCCTCGGCGTAGATCGGCGTGCGCATCAGCGGTTTCGGCGCACCGGCGTAGACCGGCACCTCTTCGCGCCCCGCCCACTCGCGAGCCAGCCGCGCATTACGCGATGTCTTGTCCAGGCGAACATTGCCGGCGACGGTGGTCAGCGCACGAATGCTCAGTTCTTCGGGCGATGCCAAGGCAAACAGCAAGGCAACCACATCGTCGGCACCTGGATCGGTGTCGATGATCAAGTCGATTTTTTCCGCCGCCTGGGCGCTTGTTGCGGTAATCAGGGACAAAAGCAGCAGACTCCGGAGCAGGTGGTGCAGTTTCTGAGCATAGCGGTACATAGCGCACTCCTTGTGCGTGGAACAGCAGGAAGACAACAGCGAACTAAAACGTCACCCCAGCCACCAGCACGATGTTGCAGTACGGCTGACATTCGCCTGTACGAATAATCGCCCGTGCCTGTCGGCTGAGGATTTTGAATTGGTCATGGCTGAGCAGCTCACGCTGACCCAGCGCACCGGCGGCATTCAACTCGTCCAGCGTTGCCAACGCCGACGGCTGTTTCTCGAGGATTTCCTGGGCCAGCACATGGCTTTCGACCTGCATTTCGCTGAGCACCACGTTCAAGGTGCTGACGAAATCCGGAATCCCATGAGTCAGGGCCAGGTCGATCAGCTCGACGCCCGGCGGCACCGGCAGGCCCGCGTCGCCGATCACTACTTTGTCGCCATGGCCCAGGGATGCGATCAGCCGTGACAGCGCGACATTGAGCAAAGGTGTCTTTTTCATGGTGTTTTAAAGGCCTGTACGTCGGACAAGGTGGGAATCGAGGGTTGCGCGCCAGCCCGGGTGACCGATAACGCCGCAGCGACCTGGCCGAAACGGATGGCTTCAGCTTCCGTCTTGCCGGCCGCCAGGGCCGCGGAGAAACCACCGACAAAGGTGTCGCCCGCCGCCGTGGTGTCGACCGCCTTCACGTTCGGCGCCGGGAAATGCTCGAAGCCTTTGCCATTGGCAAACAGCGAACCTTGGGCACCGAGGGTGATGATGACCTTGCTGGCGCCCATCGCGATCAAACGGGCCGCGGCGGTTTCGGCGGTGTCCAGTGAGTCCACCGGCAAACCGCTCAGGGCCGACGCTTCACTTTCGTTGGGAATCAGGTAATCGATGGCGGCGTACCAGTCTGCCGGCAACGGTTGACTGGCCGGCGCCGGGTTGAGAATCACCACCTTGCCCAGTTCTCGGCCGCGCTTGAGTGCGTGGCCGACCGTAGCATCGGGCACTTCCAGCTGACAGATGATGACATCCGCCGCCTGCAATACGGCGTCGAAACGGTCGATCACTTGCGGCGTCAGCGCACCGTTGGCCCCGGCCACGATCACGATCGCGTTCTGACTGTTGTCGTCGACCACAATCAACGCCACACCGCTGGCGCCGTCGACGGTGCTGACGGCCTGGCAATCGATCTGCTCGGCCAACAACGCGCCGCGCAGCTGTTCGCCATAGGCATCGCTGCCCACACAACCGACCATCGACACCTGCGCCCCCAGCCTCGCGGCGGCGACAGCCTGATTCGCCCCCTTGCCGCCGGAAACCGTGGAAAACGAACGGCCGATCAGCGTTTCACCGCCACGGGGCAACCTGGGCGCCCGGGTGACCAGGTCCATGTTAAGACTGCCGATTACCACTACTTTTGCTGGCATACATCACTACTCATCAATTCAGGTTTCAGCGGTGCTTTGGGTTTAGCGGTGCTTTGGTTTAACGGTACTCTCCGAACACACCGGCCAGCGGCGCAGTCGACTCGCGCAGGACAATGCTCGGCGTCACGATCCGTTGATCGGTGGCCATGTCCGGCGTGGCGATCCTGCGCAAAAGGACTTCGGCGGCCATCTCGCCCAATTGCAGGATCGACTGGCCCACCGTGGTCAGCGCCGGATAGACATAACGGCTCATCTGGATATCGTCGAAGCCGATCACCGACAGATCGCTCGGCACACGAATATTGCGCTCGGCTGCCGCGCGCAGCACGCCGATACCGATCATGTCGTTGCCGGCGAAGATCGCGCTGGGCGGGTTCTTTTCCAACAGGATCGCCGCGGCGTTGTAACCGCCGGTGCTGGTGAAATCGCTTTCCAGCATGCGCTCGCGAGGCACTTCGACGCCCGATTCTTTCAGTGCCCGGCAATAACCGGCCAGACGCATCTGCGCCACACTGGTACTCGCCGGACCGCCAATCGTGGCGATGTCCCGGTGCCCCAATTCCAGCAGGTGCCGGGTCGCCAGATAGGCGCCGTATTCGTGATCGATGCGCACCAGATCGGCATTCACACCGGCCAGCCCACGGTCGACGATGACCATTGGCGTGCGTACGGCTGCAAGGCCCTCTGCCAGCCCCGCGTCGCCGCCGGCCGACGCCACGATCAGCCCGTCGATGCGCTTTTCCAGCAGCACGCGCAGGTAGCTGCGCTGCTTGTCCGGGTTGTCGTCGGAGTTGCAGAGAATCACGCAATAGCCGTTGCGCTCGCAATAATCCTCGATCCCCCGGGCCAGTTCGGCGAAGTACGGGTTGAGGCTGTTGGGCACCAGCAGGCCGATGGTCGCGGTGGTTTTAGCCTTGAGCGAGCGGGCCACGGCGCTGGGCACGTAATCGAGACTCTTGATCGCGGCTTCAACCTTGATCCGCACTTCTTCACTGACCGGTCGAGTCTTGTTCACCACGTGGGAAACCGTCGTGTAGGAAATTCCCGCAAGCGCTGCCACATCCTTGATCGTTGCCATGACTCAGGTCCGCCGGCTTGCGCGCTGACTGCGATAAGTATCAAGCACCACCGCCACCACGATGACCGCGCCGGTGATGATGCGCTTGGTCGGCTCGGTCGCGCCAATCTGCGCCAGACCGGCCGCCAGCACGGAAATGATCAACACCCCGAAAAACGTACTGATGACCGAACCGCGGCCGCCCATCAGACTGGTGCCGCCGATGACCACGGCAGCGATTACTTGCAGCTCCAGTCCGGAACCGGCATTCGGGTCCGCCGCCTCCAGACGGGAAATCTGAAACAACGCGGCGATACCGGCCAGCAGTCCCATCAGACTGAACACCAGAATCTTGTAGGGCTTTGGATTGATCCCTGCCAGACGCACCGCTTCTTCGTTGGTGCCGATGCCGATCAGGTAGCGACCGAACACGGTACGAGTCAGCACGGCCTGGGCGACGATGATGATCAGCAAGGCAATGATGAACGACGGCGAGATGCCGAAGGCAATCGGGTTGGACAACCAGGCAAATGCATCACCGATGTAGGCCGTGCGCGAACCGGTCATCTGGTACGCCACGCCACGGGCCATTTCCAGCACGCCGAGGGACACGATGAACGATGGAATCCGCCACGCCACAGTGATCGAGCCGGTGATGGTCCCGGCCAGCGCCGCTGCTCCCATTCCCAGCAACGCCGCAGGCAGCACGCTCCAGCCCCAGCCGAGAATCGCCACGCTGACCGTCGATGCCGCGAGGGCCAATACCGAGCCCACCGACAGATCGATACCGCCGATGATCAAGACGAACGTCATGCCGACCGCCAGCACCATCAAATCGGGGATCTGGTTGGCCAGGGTGCTGAAGGTGTCGTAAGACAGGAAATGGCTGCTCAGGACCGAGAACAGCGCGACCATTGCCAGCAAGGCGCCGGCCAGGCCCAGATAAGTGCCGAGACCGTAGAAGTTGCCACTGCGTTTGCCAGCGGACGTTGCAGTTGTCATGGGAGATCCCTAGGCGCGGCTTCGTTGAGCAGCGCGTCACGTTTTTGGTAGCCGGCGAAAGCGGCCGCAAGCAAATCATCCTGGGTCCAGCTGTCGCGTTCGAACGTATCGATCAGGCGCCCCGCAGACAGCACGCCGATCCGGTCGCAGATCAACATCAGCTCACGCAGGTCGCTGGACACCACCACCAGCGCCTTGCCCTGACGGGTCAGTTCGCCGAGCAGTGCATAGATGTCGAACTTGGCGCCGACGTCGATGCCACGGGTCGGCTCGTCGAACAGCAGCACCGAGCAATCGCGTTCCAGCCAACGGCCGATCACGACTTTCTGCTGGTTGCCGCCCGACAGTTCCGAGACCAGTTGCGTCGGGCTGGAACTGCGGATGTGCATGGCGTCGATCTGACGCTGGGCCAGGGCCATCTCGTCACCCTTGTTGACCAAGCCGCCGCTGGAAATGACCGGCATGTTACCCAAGGCGATGTTGGCGCTGATCGATTGGGTCAGCAGTAAGCCTTCGCCTTTGCGGTCTTCGGTGATCAGGGCGATGCCGTGACCGACCGCGTCAGCCGGTGAACGAATACTCACGACTTGCGCCGGCGAACCCAGGGCCACCGTGCCGCTGTCCGCGGTATCGGCGCCGAAAATCAGGCGCAGCAACTCGGTGCGCCCTGCCCCGATCAAACCTGAAATGCCGAAGATCTCGCCCGTGCGCACTTCGAAAGACACGTCGCGAACCTTGTCCGAGCGCGTCAGCCCTTTGACCGTCAACGCCGGAGCGCCAATCTTGCGCGGCCCCATGTCGATGTGTTCGCCGAGTTCTCGACCGACCATCAACGTGACCAGTTGCTCACTGTTGTAATTGGCCATCGGCTCGACGCAGACCAGGTTGCCGTCGCGCAATACCGCAATGCGCTGGGCCACTCGCGCCAGCTCTTCGAGGCGGTGGGAAATGTAGATGATCGACACGCCGCGCGCCTGCAGTCGAGTGATCTGCTCGAACAGCATCTCCACTTCACGGGCCGTCAACATTGCGGTCGGTTCATCGAGGATCAGCACATGGCAATCGCCGATCAGGTTGCGTGCAATCTCGACCATTTGCTGGTGACCGATGCCCAGCTCACCGACCAGTGTGTCCGGATCGATCGCATCGAGCCCGACCTGCGCCATGGCCTCGATTGCCGCCTTGCGCAGTTGCTTGCGGCTGATCCAGCCGCCGCTGTTGGGCAGGTTGTCGAGGAACAGGTTTTCCGCCACCGACAGGGTCGGCAGCAGATTGAGTTCTTGCATGACCATGCGGATGCCCAGGTCTTCAGCCTGGGTGCGGCTGCCGGGGCGGTAATCCTGACCCTGGAATTGCATCTGGCCGGTGGTCGGTGTGACCAGCCCGCCAATGATTTTCGACAGGGTGCTTTTACCCGCGCCGTTCTCGCCGGTCAGCGCCAGCACTTCACCGCGCATCAGCGTCAGGTCGATGCCGGTCAGGACCGGTTGGGCGTAGGTCTTACCGATACCGCTGACCGAGAGGACAGCGTTCGGGGCGGAAACTGACATAAAAACTCTCCATGCGCTCGCCCTGCCGGGCGAGCACCGTTATGTCGCCAGAAGGACTACTTGGTCACCAGCTCTACCGGAGTTTCGATGACGCTGTTGACGCCGCTGTCGACGTTCTCGCCCTTGACGATTTTCAGCGCAGTCTCGATGCCGAACACGGCTTGCTTGGCTGCAAACTGGTCAGCGGTGGCCAGCACGCGGCCGTCCTTGAGCATGGGCTTGATCGCGTTGATGTTGTCGTAACCGACCACTTGCACTTTGCCGGCCTTGCCTGCGGCACGTACGGCAGACACTGCGCCGACTGCCATGCTGTCATTGCCGGCCAGCAAGGCTTTGACATTCGGGTATTCGCTGAGGATCGACGCGGCGACTTTGTTGCCTTTGTCGATCTCCCAGTCACCGGACTGCAGAGAGACAACCTTGATCTGTGCCGCTTCCATCGCATCCTTAAAGCCTGCGGTGCGGGCCTGGGCGTTGGTGGTCGTGGAAACGCCTTCAATGATGCCGACTTCGTCACCGGCCTTCAGTTGCTTGGCCAGGTATTCGCCCACCAGACGCGCGCCTTTGCGGTTATCCGGACCTACGAACGGAACGGTGATGTTCTTGCTCTTGACCACGGCCGGGTCCAGCTGGTTGTCGATGTTGATCACGGTGATACCGGCATCGATGGCTTTCTTGATCACGGGCACCATGGCTTTGGAGTCAGCGGGCGCGATGACCAGCGCATTGACCTTGGCCAGAATCATTTGCTCGACGATGCGCGTCTGGCCAGCCGTGTCTGTTTCGTCCTTGATGCCGTTGGAGATCAGCTCGAAATCGCCGGAGTGGTCTTTCTGGTAAGCCTTGGCGCCGTCTTCCATGGTCAGGAAGAATTCGTTGGCCAGGGATTTCATGACCAGCGCGACTTTAGGTTTTTCAGGGGTTTCGGCGAAGGCCGAAGAGACGGGCAACGTGGCGGATGCGACAGCCAGCATAGCGACAGCGAGAAGACGTCCAGCGAATGGCAGCTTCATGAGTTCACTCCGATCTTATGATTATTGTGAGCAACGCTTGCGCTGGGCGTAGGCTTCATCGCACTTATCAATGAACGAGCCTTACGGAGCACCGCGCAAACGTTTGCGAGATCGAACTATGCGAACCCAGCCGCTATTTGTCAACGACCGGAAACAACCATTTTGTGGTTCAGTGGGCAACAAACGGGCAATCGTGTCACGCGGTGGTGCTGACGACATTACCGGCAGTGGAGCCTTCGGTTAATGCTTTTGCCAAGGCACCGGCCACTTGAGCAATGGCGCCGGCGGTATTGGCAATCTGTTGTTGGACCGACATGACGGCGGTGGCTTTGGCTTCCGGCGATGAGTAAGACGCTACCTGAGTCGCCGCCAGTTGCTGCTGTTGTTCGCGCAGTTGCTGTTGCAGTTCCTGCATCCGCTTGAGCAGCATCTGCACCGCAATGCTTTGACTGCTACCGGCGCTTTCGGTTTTTGAAGTGCCCTGCCCGGCCCCACCGAGGCTGACGGTTTTTTTGTCGCCCTCGTCGACGCCCAACCGTTGCGCTGCGCCTTCGGCCGTGGTGTCACTCAAGGCATCAGCTGTCACCGCAGATTTGCCTGCGATGTTGACAACAGCGGCGTTTGGAAAACCGACAGTAAACGACATATGAGCTCCATTAAAAAGGTCCTTTAAGGAAGCATCGACCTGCGGGCGGGTTTCTTTAGCCTTGATTCAAGATCCGGCAAGACGACTTGTTCAACAGAGGCTGTAGGACTTTTCGGAGAGCCGAACATAAACATCAAACATATTCGGAAACCCGGACGACCTGGCGTGGCATCGCCGCGGACTTCATTCACAAATATTTATACAAATCATGATGTTAAAAGGTTTTTCAGATTCAAAGTGTGACTGGTACAGATCCTGCTCTTCTCTTGTACCCCAAGCGTTCAGATCGGCCTGGGGCGCATCTAGATGAACCTGCATCAGCACCGTCTCACTACTAGAGAGAAAAATAATGACATCTGCTTTCAAGACCTTTGTTCCGGGCGCCTTGGCCCTCCTGCTGCTCCTGCCTACTGCCCTTCAGGCGAAAGAAGTCGACACCCAACAGAAACTGGCGAACGTGGTGATCCTGGCCACCGGCGGCACCATTGCCGGCGCCGGCGCGAGCGCGGCCAACAGCGCAACCTATCAAGCGGCGAAAGTCGGCATCGAACAACTGATCGCCGGCGTTCCGGAATTGAGCCAGTTGGCCAACGTGCGTGGCGAACAGGTCATGCAGATCGCGTCCGAAAGCATTACCAACGACAACCTGCTGCAACTGGGTCGTCGCGTGGCCGAACTGGCCGACAGTAAAGACGTCGACGGCATCGTCATCACCCACGGCACCGACACCCTGGAAGAAACCGCCTACTTCCTGAACCTGGTGGAAAAAACCGACAAGCCGATCATCGTCGTCGGTTCCATGCGCCCGGGCACCGCGATGTCCGCCGACGGCATGCTCAACCTGTACAACGCCGTGGCCGTGGCCAGCAGCAAAGAAGCACGTGGCAAAGGCGTGCTGGTGACCATGAACGATGAAATCCAGTCGGGTCGCGATGTCAGCAAGATGATCAACATCAAGACCGAGGCCTTCAAAAGTGCCTGGGGTCCTCTGGGCATGGTGGTCGAAGGCAAATCCTACTGGTTCCGCTTGCCAGCCAAGCGCCACACCATGGATTCGGAATTCGACATCAAAACCATCAAGAGCCTGCCTGACGTGGAAATCGCCTACTCCTATGGCAATGTCAGCGATACCGCCTACAAAGCCCTGGCTCAGTCGGGCGCCAAAGCCATCATCCACGCCGGCACCGGCAATGGCTCGGTGTCTTCGCGGGTCGTGCCTACCCTGCAAGCCCTGCGCAAGGATGGCGTACAGATCATTCGTTCTTCCCATGTCAACGCCGGTGGTTTCGTCCTGCGTAACGCCGAACAGCCTGACGACAAGTACGACTGGGTCGTGGCACATGACCTGAACCCGCAAAAGGCGCGCATCCTGGCCATGGTCGCGCTGACCAAGACTAATGACAGCAAAGAGCTACAACGGATGTTCTGGGAATACTGATTCGCCCTCGCCCGACCGGCTCCGGTCGGGCACCGCTTTCTCCTTTCGCTAACATTCTGGTCTGATCAAAAAACTTCCTTCGTCCTACACCAAACGGAAAAAACTGCTGTCAGAGGATTTTCTTGGATTTTAAGCAGTTGCGAAAATGCCTACAGTTAAATACTGTATGCACGTACAGCTTAATAAGGATAATTCCGTGGCCACCACCTCCGCCTCTCCTGACGCCTATGAACGCCTGGGTATGCGCGTTCAGAAAATCATCAATTCACCCACCGCCCAAAAAGCCAAAGCCGCACTGATCTTCCGCCTCCCGGACGAGCCAGTGGATGAGTGGGAACGCTTGCTCGAAGAAATCGATGAGAACGACAACGTCACGCTCGCTTATCGCGACGATGGCGGTGTGCAGATTTTCTGGGTTGTACCGAAGGAAGATTGAGTCAATGAGTGTCCGTTGTTTTGCGTTGCTGTTTCTGTTCTTCGCCGTGGGCGCGCAGGCTGCCGCTCCCCGAACCTTCAACGAAGCCAAGAAAGTCGCCTGGAAGCTATACGCCCCGCAATCGACCGAATTCTATTGCGGCTGCAAATACACCGGCAACAAGGTCGACCTCGCCGCCTGCGGCTATGTCCCGCGAAAAAACGCCAAGCGCGCCTCGCGCATCGAGTGGGAGCACATTGTTCCGGCCTGGCAGATCGGCCACCAACGTCAGTGCTGGCAAGAAGGCGGGCGCAAGAACTGCACGCGCTACGACCCGGTTTATCAGAAGGCCGAAGCCGATCTGCATAACCTGGTGCCGAGCATCGGTGAGGTGAACGGCGATCGCAGCAATTTCAGTTTCGGCTGGCTGCCGGTGCAAACGGGTCAATACGGTTCGTGCCTGACCCAGGTCGACTTCAAGGCGAAGAAGGTCATGCCCCGCCCTTCCATTCGCGGCATGATCGCCCGGACGTATTTCTACATGAGCAAGCAGTACGGTTTAAGGTTGTCGAAACAGGATCGCCAACTGTACGAAGCCTGGAACAAAACCTATCCGGTGCAGACCTGGGAGCGTCAGCGTAATCAGAGCGTGGCGTGCGTGATGGGGCGCGGTAACGCGTTTGTCGGGCCGGTCGACTTGAAAGCCTGCGGTTGAGCGCTCGCTGAAAATACAAAGGCCTCGGGCGTGAAACCCGAGGCCTTTTTTGTTTCTAACGACCGACCGCGTTGTTACTGAGTGACCGGGCGCTCGACGATCAGCGATTCGATGTTCATTTTTTTCGCCCGAACCAGCGCCGCAGTCAAATCCGCCTGCCTCGCTTCAGCCTCGGCTTTCGAATTGAATGGCCCGACCAAAATCCGGGTTTTGCCATTTTCAGTGACGACATTGGCAATGAACGCGTGTTCGATCAACCAGCCGCTGAGGTCGCTGACCGCCTGAGGCGTTTCACCTCGCACTTCGAGATCCCATTGTGGCGCGGATGCCGCCGCCGGCGCAGTCGTCGTTACTGGCTGCGGCTTTGGCGCGTCGACGCTCTTGCCCTCACCGCATCCCGCCAACGCCAGTACCGCGATTACCAAGACCATTTTGCGCACAATGCTTCCCTCTAAATGCTTAAAACGCAGATTTTATCATTCATGAATACTTCCCGAGTGCCGCAAAATGGGCTTAAAACAACGAGAATGATGGTTGCGGCCTCTGTATAGTTACGCCTTGGGAATTAATGCAGCATCTGCGCGTCAGAAAGAGGCACCCAAACCGTGAGACTTCGCACTAATCTATACATACCACCGACCTCTGCACTGTTCGAATCAGGTGCCCTACAAAGCAATCAAGGAGAAGACCATGCTGATACTCACCCGCAAAGTCGGTGAAAGCATAAACATTGGTGATGACATTACGATCACTATTCTGGGCGTAAGCGGCCAGCAAGTCAGGATCGGCATCAACGCCCCGAAAGACGTTGCGGTGCACCGCGAAGAAATTTATCAACGCATTCAGGCTGGCCTGACCGCCCCGGACAAGCCACAGTCCTGAATCCTGTTGCATCAGTAGCCAGCTCGTTCGCCACGGCTGGCTAGAGATTCAAGCGCCGCATCGCCTTCCCGTTACGCGCTCGCCCCCTTCTTGAGAAGTCCTGGCATTCTTTTGCAATGCCGTCAGGAACCCGCAGCCGATCTTGCTCGGCTAACCAAACGTCACGCCGCGCGCCATGCCTGTGGCTGCCACGACCATCAGCAACACCAACAGCGCTTCGATATGGCTGATCCGCGCAAACAGCTTTGCACGGCCGGCGTCGATCGCCGCGCCACGCCCCAGCGCGATCCGCCATTTGATCAGCGTCACCATCGGTGCAATTTCCAGCAACAGGATGAGGACGAAAAGCGTCATCTTGAGATGGAACAGGGGCTGGTGAAGATAGTAGTCAGTGCCCTTTTCATACCCGCCAAAGGCGCGCATCCCACCAGTGATCAGCAGAACGACGGCAGAAATGCCCCACAGGTTATCCGCGATCAAAACGCTGCGAGCATCCCCCATCCCGGCAGCGAGACGCCGTAAAGCCGTGCCACGAGTCAGCACTGCCCAGAAACCCAAGGCAAATGCCAAGAGATGAACCGCCGCAAGAAACCAGTGAGCCAGCATCGAGATACCCCTGTCAGGACGAAGTTGAAATAATCTGTCAGTAGTAGCCTATGAACCGCCGGCTTGCACCGCGACATTCCTCTCACACCTTTTGCAGGGTCCACGTGCAAAGAGCCCAGCGCGATGGCTGGGCTCTGGTCATTTTCTGTTTTCCATCATCTTGTCAGCGAGCGCTTTGGCCCGTTCAATCAACAGGTTCTGCCTGTCTTCGTGAGTAGCCCCTCCGACAATGGGTGCCGTCAGATTGCTTTCTGCAATCAACGCAGCGCAGAAGTATTGATCCCAAACAGTTCTGTTCTCAGAGGTCTGTTTGTTCATTTGGTCGGCGATCATATGCGGCTCCTTTTGATGAGGTAGCGCCCCTAGTCTACGCCCGAATCGAAAACAAACTGCGCCATGGAGACATTCGGCAAGCGCTGTCAGCGAAGGGAATAATGCAAAGGGACCCATCTTTTGATGGGCCCTTCCGCAGACGGTTTTTTGTTGGCCGACGCGATCGGACTCCGGCAATGACTAAACGCTACTCCGCGGCATACTTCGCGCCGTGCGGGTCGTTTAGTTTTGCCTGCAACAGGCCCCACTCACGCGCAATGATCGAGTAAGGAACAAAGAGACTGATCCTTTCGGCCATCTTTATGCCGGGATGGAAGCTCACATCGTTCAGTGTGGTGGAGTAAAAACCGATATTGATACCGACAACACTTCCGTCGCTGCCAATAACTGGCCCACCCGACATTCCCTGGACCAGCGGGGCATCATGGATGGCATAGAGATCGCCGCTGTGTTCGGCAGCATTAACAAAAGGCGTTGGATACACCTTGCCTTTGCCGGTGGTGGTCACCAGATAAGGGCTCGCCCCCACGGCCGTAATGCTCTCGCCGACACGCGGTGCGCGCCATGACGGGTAACGACCATTGGCTTTGTGCTGGATGAAAACGAGATCGCAGCCTGTGCTGCAGCTGTATTTCACGTTGGAGACCAGCGGAGTGTGGCGGGTAGTGACGGCGTAGTCCTCGTTCCATTGCACGGCCGAGGCCATATAGACATAGGGCAAAGGAAAGCCTGAGAAGACGACAAAGTACGAATCGTTAGTAGGCCCCGAAAGATCGGGTTTGACGAAACCGTTGCATCCTGCAGTTATAGCTCCTATTAAAAAGCAGGCCATGATCTTGATCATGATGTTTCACCGACTTATAGGGAGAATATGACTGTTTTTTGTTGTCAGTTTTTTGTCATTTATCGGGTAGTAGTTCTCCTCGCCGCTTGTTCTAGTTGGACGCTTGGTTACTTATGGCTGATGTTGCAAAGACGCGTATGAATGAATTGCACTAAGCCTAATTGCTTTTCGATCCACCTCATTAGTGCAAATAATTGGCGCCGAAAAAACGTCAGAACAAGAGCAAAAGGAAAGGGCCTCTATCGTGTAATGCGCGCAATAGTTAAACCAATGCTGGGCCAGGGCTGCCTGGAAGCAGCCCCAGCCCGCCGCCAGCGTGTCAGTCGGACCCAGCATTCATTTTGATCTGCTCAAGAGTATTTTCCAGAACAATCACTTTCCGAATCAGTGCAAACTTGGATCCATCATCCAGCTCTCCGGCAGACATACTTGTTAAAGCACGCTCCATGCGAGCGACAATCTCGCTATTCAGGCTTCGCCTATTCATTTCAGCGGCGCGCCTTAATCTGAGATGTAGATCTTCAGGCAGTCGAAGAACAAATGTATCGAGTGCGTTAGTCACCCTTTTATCCCTTAGTAAAAATCAGCGCCGAATAGCTTGATGCCTGACAGCTTGTGTTTCATATAGGACTTTTCTGAATTTAACGCTGGATTTTTCCCACAGTCGATACCTCCAGTCGGAATCCAGGAACCGCCTACCGTGAGAACATCAGTCACATCACCCCGGCCAATTTCCAGCGGAATTCACGAAAACGGGATCAGCTGGGCGCCACTAAAGGCAGGCATAATTCAGGTCGTCCTGTTCCAACAGCCGAACGGGTACGGCTTCCGGCATACGCCAGCGTATCCCTCGCCGCACGCGATGGCCTTGACATCGTTTACGCAGTCCAGGCCACGGCAATCTGCCCAGCGACACTTTCACCCTGTGCCTATCCCCACAGCGCGCGAGCTAAAATGTCGCGGTCTTTGTCGGTGGCTGACATAACTTTTCTCCAGGCGAAAAAAAGCCCGCACAGAGCGGGCGTTTAATAAGCGAGCGTTATAGGGCAGTGATGACCATAATCACATCATGAGCGAATTTTTCTAATAGCCTCCACCAACCGCCACCCCTTCGAAGAGACCACGGCTTTATAAAGACTGGTAACTTGATTGAGCTGCTCGGCAAGCGTCGCCACCTCATCTTTGAGCCTGTGATTTTCCAGAATCAAGGAGTCGGCTTTTGAATCCTGCTCCATATCGCACAGAGTTACGTCAGGGATATCAGCGACTTCCGGAATCATCTGCACTGGCTTATCTTCGAAGCGGGAGGCCCGAAAGGAGAATAGGGGAACCAACTCGTTCTTTATGAAGAAGGCGTTCACATGTGATGACACATCGTAAACATAACCGAGACCCGAGAGCTTGTGGCGGATTTCACCGAAGTCCAAATGCCCGATTTCAATGCAAAAAACGTCAGGGAGTACTTCGCAGCCATACATGCCATCTATAACAGACAGTTCATGACCCTCGACATCTAAAACAAGAAGATCGACGTGAGAAATATTGTTACGTTTAATAAATTCAGGCCACGTCAACAGATCTACTTCGACGTGAACAAATTTACAGCCTCCTGCTTCCAGCATCGACAGGTGCTTCTCGGTATGCGCGAGTGACCCGTTCGTACAGTCAACACCAAAATCTGGATGGTCTACAGCTTTAAACGTCGCAGTGCCGATTTTGTCTGAGAGTGCAAAATTGAGATTAGTAGATTCCGGACGATTCTTGCATAGATTTTCATATACCCAAGGCACTGGTTCGACATTGTAGCCTTTCCAACCCATAGTCTCTTCAAAGAATTTACAAGAGTTTTCGGTTAAGCCGTCGAATGCTCCACACTCGACAAAAACGCCTTTTATACCTTCGTCCTTGAAATATCTTTCGAAAATGAATTTATCGACTTGAGGTTCAAATTGCCCATAGAATTTATGCATGCGCGAGTCCAGCACCAAGGGTTTCAAAGACCAATGATACTACCCCACCGACACCGAAAATGGTACGCCATCCCGGCGCTTGCCTGCATTACTCCTCACCGCTGGTAGCCGATCATCCTGAGGGTTAATCGCTGATGCTCGGGAGGATCTGCAGCAGTTGCTGCGCGGTAACGAGGTTGCTTTCCGCCGCACAAAAAAAAACCTGCTCAGCGGCGGGCTATTGAATCGTTAATACCAACTCGGGGCTAAGTGGAAACTTCTGCTCATTCGTTGAAATTTTCGTAAGCTTTTGCGATGGGCTTTTTAATACAGCACCCAAGTGCTATGGCGTAACTGTAGATTCAAGTTGAAGTATTTGCCTCGAGACCTATACGCCAACTTGTAGAAAACAAACAAATACCACTTCAACTTCTGCCGTCATTAGCATAGACCGTTTACCTAAGTTACGATAATAAGGCCCTGCACCTGTAGACATGAACATTATGAATTTTGCTCCAAAGTATTGAGCAACTAAAACCGAAATTTCCGAAATGCCTCGAGAGGCATTATCGAATTCTATTTTTTATGGCTTTCAAGGACCCAGCTCGACGCCAAGCTGCACTGGAACACTGTGACGACGGACCGCCTGACCAAGTCAATCACCCAGGCGGTCGGAACACGGCGATGCCTCGGTGGTTTACATGAAGGTGAAAGCCAACCTGAAGGTGCAGCGCGCTGGTCGCTTGCTCAACCACCACACAACAAAAAAGGGCCCACCTTTCGGTGAGCCCTTCTAGACCGCCCAGCAGAGCGGATTTTGTTTGGTAGGCGCGATTGGACTCGAACCAACGACCCCCACCATGTCAAGGTGGTGCTCTAACCAACTGAGCTACGTGCCTGCTGTGAGGCGGCATTCTACGGAATTCCGGAGGGGTGTCAACACCTTTTTTCGAGCTAACCCTATGAATATGCAAAATATTTAATTTTGCTGCTGCGAAGAAGAATTTCCGGTGGCTGGCGGTGGTTTTTTAAGTCGGGTAGGATCGATGCACTCGTAAAATATATTAAACAGAGGCAGCAGGATGGCGAACACTCCTTACCCAGAGTCCTATTACGCCGCATCGGCCAATGCGGTTCCGCCGCGCCCGGCCCTGCAGGACGACGTAGAGACTGATGTCTGTGTGATCGGCGCCGGTTACACCGGGCTGTCCTCTGCCCTGTTTCTGCTGGAGAACGGTTTTCGGGTGACGGTCCTGGAAGCGGCCAAGGTGGGTTTTGGTGCGTCGGGGCGCAATGGCGGCCAGATCGTTAACAGCTATAGCCGCGATATCGATGTGATTGAGCGCAGCGTTGGTCCCAGGCAGGCGCAGTTGTTGGGGCAGATGGCGTTCGAGGGCGCGCGGATCATACGTGAGCGGATCGCCAAATATAATATCCAGTGCGACTTGAAGGACGGCGGGGTGTTCGCCGCCATCACCGCCAAACAGATGGGCCACCTGGAATCCCAGAAACGTCTGTGGGAGCGTTTCGGTCACACGCAGCTGGAGTTGATGGATCAGCGTCGCATCCGTGAAGTGGTGGGCTGCGATCAATACATCGGCGGCATGCTCGACATCAGCGGCGGGCACATTCATCCGCTTAACCTGGCGCTGGGCGAAGCAGCGGCTGTGGAGTCGCTGGGTGGCACCCTCTATGAGCAGTCGCCGGCGGTGCGCATCGAGCGCGGCGCGAATCCGGTGGTGCATACGCCGCAGGGCAAGGTCAGGGCGAAGTTCATCATCGTTGCGGGCAACGCGTACCTGGGCAATCTGGTGCCGGAGCTGGCGGCCAAATCGATGCCTTGCGGGACTCAGGTGATCACCACGGAACCGTTGGGCGAGGCATTGGCGAAAAGCCTGCTGCCCCAGGATTACTGTGTCGAGGACTGTAATTACCTGCTCGACTACTACCGTTTGAGCGGCGACAAGCGCCTGATCTTTGGCGGCGGTGTGGTGTATGGCGCGCGAGACCCGGCGAACATCGAGGCGATCATTCGACCGAAGATGCTCAAGGCCTTCCCGCAGCTCAAGGACGTGAAAATCGACTACGCCTGGACAGGCAATTTCCTGCTGACGCTGTCGCGTCTTCCTCAGGTCGGACGCATTGGCGACAACATTTACTATTCCCAGGGTTGCAGCGGCCACGGGGTGACGTACACCCACTTGGCGGGCAAGGTGCTGGCAGAGGCATTGCGCGGGCAGGCTGAGCGATTTGATGCGTTTGCCGATTTGCCGCATTACCCGTTCCCGGGCGGACAAATGCTGCGCACGCCGTTCGCGGCGTTGGGTGCCTGGTATTACGGGTTGCGCGACAAATTCGGCTACTGATCGACACCGCAATCTTTTGTGGGAGCGGGCTTGCTCGCGAAAGCGATTTGACAGTCGACATTGATGTTGAAGGTAACGGCCTCTTCGCGAGCAAGCCCACTCCCACATTAGAGACGTGTCAGAGCCTGTCCCGGGGGATGCCGCTGCGGATTCGCAGGATGTCGGCGAGGACGGCCAGAGCGATTTCTGCCGGGGTTTTGCTGCCCAGGTTCAGGCCGATGGGCGCGTGAATACGAGCGAGCTCGACTTCCCCTAGCCCACCAATCCGGCGCAACCGTTCGAAGCGTTTCTGCGAGGTTTCCAGGGAGCCCATCACGCCGATGTAAAACGCGTCGGTGCGTACCGCCTCCATCATCGCCAGGTCATCGATGCGCGGATCATGGGTCAGCGCCACCACTGCTGTGTCGCTATGGCAGCCGCCGTCAGCGATAAACACCGACGGCAACTGGCGGCGAATCTCGACGTTTTCCAGCACCACGCCTTCCAGCACTTCGTCCCGTGGGTCACAGAGAATCACCTCGAAACCAAGCCCCACCGCAAACTCCGCACACGCCTGAGCGACGCTGGAATACCCCGCCAGCAGCAAACGCTGAGCCGCCCCGACGCGCACACGCACTCGATCGATCTCACGCTCGATGCGCACGCCCTGCTCGCGATCTGCGAACAGGCTGCGCGCACCGCTGGCCAGATCGACCTCGCGGATCAAGCGACGCTGGCCCAACAGCGCCGACTCCAATTCCCGTAAATGCGCCTGAACCTCACAATCCGACTCAAGCTTCTCCACCAGCACCTCGAGCACGCCGCCACAGGGCAAGTTCACCCGGGAGCGCGGATCGTCGCCTTCGCCGTAACGAACGACATTCACCGCGTCCCGGAAAGCGCCCTCGGCGACGCGTTCAAGGAAATCTTCCTCGACGCACCCCCCGGACAGCGAGCCGATCCATTGCCCATCAACATTCACCGCCAGCAACGAGCCCGGCGCACGCGGCGCCGAACCATAGGTGGCGAGCACCGTGCACAACCACACACGCTGACCGGCAACAGACCATTGCAGCGCCCGCCGCACCACCTGCAGATCGAGATGCTGCATGTCAGTGCGCCTTGTGCTCGGCCGGTGGTGCGTCCGCTTGCAGCTTCTGCACATCACTCAGCGCCAGCTCAGCCGACTGACCACCCCAACCCTGACGCAGGTAATTCAGCAGATCGGTCAGTTGCTCGTGGCTGAGTTTGTCGGCAAACCCCGGCATCGGTTGCATGCGTTCGAACCCGGCAAATTTCTGTTCGCCGATCCCGTCCTCGATCACCCGCAACAGGTTGCGTGGGTCTTCCAGGCGCAACGTGGTGTTGCCGCGCATGGCCACCGCGATGTGCGGCTTGCCCTCGCCGTCGGCCGCGTGGCAACCGGCGCAGACGTTCAGGTAGTCCTGACGACCGCGCTGGGCACTCGGGCTGAGCTTGTCCAGCGGCACTTCGGTCAGCGTCTTCGCCGCTGGCGGTTGATCGCCGAGCAGATACGTCGCCATCGCCGCCAGGTCCGGGTCATTGAGGCTCTGGGTGCTGTTGTGGAACACCGGGAACATCTCGTTAAACATCGTGCCCTGGGCGCTCATGCCGTGCTTGAGGAAGGTGCTCAGGTCTTGATGATTCCAGCCGCGCGCCGCCAGGTCATTGGCCAGCAGGCTCGGCGCCAGGTAGCCGTTGAGCAGGCCGCCGGTCATGCGTTTGTCCTGTTGCATCGCGCCGGGCAAGCCGCGTGGCGTGTGGCATTCGCCGCAGTGCCCCAGCACGTCGACCATGTATTGGCCGCGCTTGAACGCTTCACTTTTGCCTTCGGTGGACGCCAGTTTCACGTCCTTGCCGTAGAGCATGTTCCAGCCCATCAACCCGAGCCGCACGTTGAACGGAAAGCTCAAGCTCGTCACCGGCGCAGCACGCTCGATCGGCTCGACGGTTTTCAGGTAGGCGTGAATCGCGTCCGAGTCTTCACGCGGCATCAGGTGATACGAGGTGTAGGGCATCGCCGGGTACAGGTTCGCACCATCCCGGCGCTTGCCTTCGGTGAGCGCGGCGAAGAATTCGTCGTCGCTGTACAAACCGATGCCGTGCTCTTTGCTCGGGGTGATGTTGGTGCCGTAGATCGTGCCGAACGGCGAAACGATCGGCAGGCCGCCCGCGTACGGCGCACCACCCGGAGCGGTGTGGCAAGCCATGCAGTCGGCAGCGCGAGCGAGGTATTCGCCGCGAGCCACTTGATCATCCGCCTGAGCCAGAAACACCGGCGCAGTCAGGCCGACCGCCAACGCCAGGCGGGAAAGTAGTTGCTTCATGCTTAACCCTCCTTGACCAGGCCGAGATCGGTCAGCACGTTGCGCGTCGCGCTGTAGTAGCGCACGTAGCCGGTGCAGCGGCAGACGTGGTGACCGAGGCTGTCTTCGATGACTTGCTCCAGCTGGCTTTTAACGATCGGCTGACGCTGCAGCTTTTCCACCAACACCGTCGCGGCATTCACAAAGCCCGGCGCGCAGTAGCTGCACTGGAAAGCGAATTCATCGACGAAGCGCTGCTGGATCGGGCTCAGCTGCGTGACCTTGCCCTGCTCATCGCGGGTCGCATGACCTTCGATGGTCCGCACTTTCTTGCCTTCGAAATAGTGCGCGCCGGTGATGCAGGTGCGCACTTCTTCGCTGGTGCCGTCGGGGTTGTCGACGATCACCACGCAGGCATGGCAGATGCCCTGGCCGCAACCCAGACGCGAGCCGGTGAGGTTTTTGTATTCGTGCAGGTAATCGATCATCGGCAGGTCATCAGGGATGTCCACCGGGCCGACGGATTGACCGTTGAGGGTCAGTTGAAGCGGACGGTTAGCCATTGAGGGCCTCCTTGATGCGGGCAGAAGTGATAGGCAGGTCGCGGACCCGTTTTCCGATGGCGTGGGCCACGGCGTTACCGATGGCGCCGACCACCGGGATCATCACCACTTCGGCAATGCCCTTGGACGGGTCGCTCGGCGACAGCGGCGGCAGGATCTCGGCCGTCTGGTTCCAGACCGCAACGTGCCGGGCCATCGGCAGGCGGTAACGGTTGAAGTTCCAGTCACCCTCTCCCGGCCCTCCTTCGTACAGCGGCATTTCTTCGAGCAGCGCATGGCCGATGCCCATGGCGATCCCGCCTTCGAGCTGGCCCTTGACCAGTTCTTCCACCAGCACCCGACCGCACTCGACCCACGAGTGATGGTTGAGCACTTGCACTTCGGCGGAGCCCTTGTTCACTTTCACTTCCACCAGCGTCGCGACCGGGCTGTAGTAAGTCACCGCCGCGTTGTTCAACTGGGTGTCCGGGTAGTGGATGTTCTGGCGGTCGAGCAGATGGAAACCGGCGCTGGTCATCTGCGCCATCTTTGCGCTCGGTGCACCGTCGCCGTACTTCACTGCCAGGCCGTCCAGCGGCAAACGCTCGCGCACGCCGTCGATGCTGAACTCGGCCTCGGCCCAGCTCCAGCGGTTGAACCCGTGCACGGTCGCGCCGGTCACCAGACCTTTTTCGTGGGCATGTTTGGCCAGCTGTTCAAAGCTCAGCGGCTGCATGCCGTTGGCGGTGAGTTTGCCGTCGACCCAATGCGCATCTTCGCGACGCACCACGTACGGGTTGGCCTGGCCGCCATAAGGCCCCTGCCCCCAGATCTGCAACGCCGCCGGCCATAAGCCGTGGTTGAACAGCACGCGCGCCGCTTCTCGGGTGGCGTGGCTGAAGTAGTAGGCGGAATTGGTCGCCGACGACGCCGACGCGAGTTTGCCGACCCAGCGCGGATTGCGCAGGAAACCGTCTTGTTCGGCCTGGCTCATGATGTACGGGTTGCCGCCAGTGATCAGCTGCAACTCTTTCCATTCGGTTTCGCCGGTCTTCACTTCGTGCGCCGGGTTGCCGAGGAAATCGGCCACCACCATTGCTTGCGAAGTGGACATGCCGGTGCCGATCTCGATGCCGATGTGGCGCAGGTGGATGCGGCCTTCAGCGCTGAACTCGATGCTGGCCATCGGCGCTTCGGAACCGGTGCCGAAGTCTTTCTGGCAGATGGCGAAACCGACGCCGTACCAGTGATCCGGGTCTGCGGCTTCGCGTTGCAGCTTGAGCAGGTCGCGCTTTTTCCAGACATCGTGAGCGGCGGCCTTGTCGAGAATCTCGTGCAGGCGCAAGGCGCCTGCCGGTACGGCGCCCTGGGTGTTTTTCATGCCCGACCGCAGGGCGTTCTTCTTGCGCAGGTCGATGGCGTCGATGCCGAGGCGTTCGGCAATTTCGTCGACCATCATCTCAGTGGAGGCCATGCTTTGCAGCGTGCCGTAACCGCGCATCGACCCCGCCTCAACGGCGCGGGAATGGTAGGCCGTGACCTGCAAATCGTTCTGCGGCATGTAGTAGATCGACTGCGCCGCCGTGGCGCCAACCGCTGCCACTGACGGGCTGTAGTTGATCCGCCCGCCGCCGTCGACGCTCATCTCGGCGCGGAAAATCTTGAAGCTGTGATCGGTCTTGTCCACGGCCAATTGGTAGCGGATGTCGAACGGGTGACGCTTGATGCCGCTCTGGAATTGCTCGTAGCGATCGTTGGCCAGACGTACCGGCACGCCGGCGCCGTACAACGCGGCCAACGCGGCGTAGTAGACGAAAATATTGTGGTCTTTCGAACCGTAACCCACGGTGTAACCGGGGTGCATATTCAGGTTGGCCAGGCCGAAACGGGACGGCGCGATCATCTTCGCGGTTTCCGTCGCGGTTTCCAGCGGGCACTGCGTGGCGACCACGAAGTGCAGGGTCTTGGACGCCGGGTCGTACCAGCCGTTGCCGTTGTCCGGCTCCATCGCGGCCGGTTCGATCGATGGGGTTTTGTAGCGTTCGTCGAACACCAGCCAGTTGTCCGGTGGCGTATCGATCTGCTGCTGCATGCGCTCGGCGTAAAACAGCCCGCGCTCAGTCAGGTTGCCGTGCAGGTTCGGTTGGGAATTCCACACTGGGCGACGGTTTTTCAGCATCGGGAACAGGATCGAATCCTTGAGGCTGGCGAATTCATCTTCGTCCGCCGAGGTCGCACCGCCGACCCGTACGTAGCGGAAGCTGCCGTACGGATCGCCTTCGTAGAACGGCACCTGGTCGCCGTAACGAATCGCCTTGTCATTGAACTTGAGCTTGGCCTTGGCCTGGCGGAAACGCTCGAAGTCGTTCCAGATCAGGATCGCCACCGGGTGACCGATGAACATCGGCACCTTGCCTTCCGGCAGCAGCGGATCAGGCGCGTGTTCTTCCGGGAAAGCGATGCCGTCCTTGTCCAGGTCGGCGGCGGTGACGATGCGGTCAGGCTGCAAGTCGGCGCCGAGCCACGACAGGTCTATGCCTGCGTAGATGCGGTCGGCCTTGGTGATTTTCAGCAACATGGCATGGCCCTGTTGCTGTGGCCACCCCGGCATGTCCTTGGCGCGGATGTCGCGGGCAAAAACCTTGCTGCCGCAGACCTTGGACAAGGCATCGTTACGCGCACGCGCCTTGCCGTTGTTACCGAGCCATTGCTCGGACGGCACGGTCACGCTGTTTTCCATCAAGGCAGCCAGCGCCTGGGAGCTGAGCGGCGTGAGCGTCACGCTCACACCCGCTACCAGCCCGCCCTGAAGGAACGAGCGCCGGGATATTTCACGGTTGGACATGGATCATCCTCTGGGCGGTTATGGGTCCGCCCTTTTGGTAATGTTCTGGGGATATCGAGTCTTGCAGAAGCGCTTTTGGACGAAACAAAAGGCTGAATTTGACAGTGCAAAGCTGACCGAAAGGTTAACTTTAAAGGTTTCTGCGCTTTTGGAAAACAACTGGTTACAAAAATCTGACCGATGAATCAAAAAATACTGCTGCGTTGCGCTGCAATAAATTGATGAAAAATGCGGATCTTCAGTAGGAGCGAGGCACCCCTAGCTGCGTAGGGCTTCGAGCCTTTTGAGGAATTCCGTACGGCGGCGTTGGTCGGTTTCTTCCTTGGCCAATAACTCGGGCAACAGTTCGGCCGCTCGCCCGGCGTCGAGGATGAAGACGCCGTCGTCGTCACCGATGGCCAGGTCTCCCGGTTGCACTCGCGCCTCGCCGACCTGGATCGGCTGATTGACTTCACCTTGGGCACCGATACCGCGAGTGGTGAATGAACTGACGTTACGGCAAAACACCGGTAACCCATGAAGTCGCAAGGCGCTGACATCGGTCACGGCGCCCGACACCACCACCCCGGCCAGTCCCTTGATCAGTCCGGCCAGGGTGCGCAATTCACCCCAGCAGCCGCATTCTTCGTCGCCCACGCATTCGATCACCAACACGTCACCCGGCTGACTCAGCAACAGCGCTTCACGCAAAATACTGCCATCCGGCGGGAAGACTTTGACCGTGACGACGTTACCGACCATGCGGATGTCGTTGAACAGCGGCTTGATGCCGCGCAGGAAGCCACGGTCGGAAAAATGGCCGAGGGTGGACGACGGGATCGTCCGGTACTGGGCGATCAATTCCGGGCTGAGGTGTTGTTGGCGGGGGCTAATCTGATCACTCATCGGCACTTTTTCCCCGGACGTAGCAATGGGCAGGTCGAGCAGTATTCAGCGGGCTCGGTGGCCAGGTAATAGAAACAGCAAGTCCGGCGAAAGCGAATGCTACGTTGCCCTTCATCCACCAGCGTCGGCGGTCGGCGAAAATGGCTCAGCGGGTTGTAATCGAGGCCGAACAGCGCCGGCTCGGCTTGTGTCAGCAACCACTGGAAGTCCGTTTCACAGCGCTCGCGAATCAGCGGATCGTCGATTTTTGCCATACGTTTTTCGTACAGCGAATACACGCGCACAGCGGTGTTTTCCCAGAGGATGCGCCGGGAAACGCCAGTGACTTTATTGAAGGTTTGCCACAGCGGTTTCAGCAGCCCGGCAAACAGCGCCTGCACCAGCGCTTCACGCCAGGCCTCGCGTTCATTCGCCCCATAGGTCAGCGGCTGGCCGTGAAGCAGCGGCATCGAGGACGTCCACAAGCCGTCATCGTGACCGTATTCAACAATCGAATTGTCCAGCGACAGCAGCAGCCCTTTGTCGTACGCCGACATCGCGTACAGGCACGCGCCAGTCGCCAGAAACGACAACCGCTTGCCCAGCAACGAGGCGGTGATCGCCCGGGTCGGCGAGCCGATTACCGGACCCAAGGCGTCCAGCAGTTGCTCGCACACGTCCTCCTGCAACAAGTCCCGGGCCAGCAGCGAACGCAACGGGTCGCGCTCTTCGCTGTCCTTGAGCCGCAAGCCACCGGACAACACCGCCCACTCTGGCGCCGTGAAATGACCGGCCAGATTCATTGCGGCAGTTCCCGGCCAAACGGAATGCACAACGGCGTGCCGAAGAACGGATCGGGAATGATCCGGCAATTGAGGTCGAACACGGTTTTGACCAGCGCCTCGGTCAACACCTCCTCCGGCCTGCCCTGGGCAAACGCCGTCTGGTTGTGCACCGCCACCATGTGGTCGGCGTAACGACAGGCCAGATTGAGGTCGTGCAGCACCATGATGATGGTTTTGTTTTCGAGCCGATTGAGGTCGCGCAGCAGGTCCAGCACTTCGATCTGGTGCGACAGGTCGAGGAAGGTGGTCGGCTCGTCGAGCAGCACGATGCCGGTGTCCTGGGCCAGGGTCATGGCGATCCACGCACGCTGGCGCTGGCCGCCGGACAACGCGTCCACCGGCCGGTCCGCCAGGGCCAGCAGGCTGGTCTGCGCCAGCGCGCGGTTGACCATGGCTTCGTCTTCCGCCGACCACTGTTGCATCCAGCTCTGATACGGGTAGCGCCCCAACGCCACCAATTGCCGGACAGTGATGCCCTCCGGCGCACTGGGCGTCTGCGGCAAAATCGCCAACTCCCGGGCCACGGCGGCGGTGGATTTCTGCTGGATATCCACACCGTTGAGAATCACCGAGCCCTGCTGCGGTTTCAGCAGCCGGGCGAAGGATTTGAGCAAGGTGCTTTTGCCGCAGCCGTTGCTGCCAATCAATACCGAAATCTTGCCCTTGGGCAGTTGCATGTCCAGCGTGTCAATAATCACCTGGCGCTGATAACTCAGGGTCAGGCCGCGACTTGCAATCGACGTCATACGTTGCATTCCTTAATGACGCTGTTTAATCAACAAATAGAGAAAAAAGGGCGTGCCCAGCACCGCGACAAAAATCCCGGCGGGCAGGTCCAGCGGCAAAAACAGCGTGCGCCCGGCGAGGTCGGCCAGCACCACCAGGTTCGCGCCGACCAGCGCAGACATCACCGCCTGACCGCCGAACCCCGGCGCCACCAGGCGCTTGGCAATGTGCGGCGCAATCAGCCCGACAAACGCAATCGCCCCGCCCCAGGCAATCGCGGCTCCGGCCAACGCGACGCTGACCAGCAACAAACCGGCGCGCAGCCATTGCACGCGTACGCCAATGCCCTGGGCCAGGTTGTCATCCAGTTGCTGCACCATCACCTGCCGGGCCAGCAGCACCAGCAACGGACAAATGCCCAACAACCAGCGACCCAGCGCCAGCGGTTCCGGCCAACTGGCACCGTACACGCTGCCGGTCAGCCAAACGTAGGCGGACAAGGTCGTGGTCAGCGGGCTGAAGACCAGAATGAAAGTGGTCGCGGCGGTCAACATCGCGGAGATGCCGACGCCGATCAACACCAGCCGCAGCGGTGAAGCGCCCTGTTTCCAGGCCAGCAGATAGATCGCCAATGCCGCCAGCCCGGCGCCAAGCATCGCCGCCAGTGGCAGATACTGTTGCCCCAGCGCCACCGAGAAAAACGACAAATACAACACCGCCGCCGCGCTTGCACCACTGGTAATGCCCAGCAGGTCCGGCGAGGCCAGCGGGTTGCGGATGATGCTTTGCAGAATCAGCCCCGACACCGACAATGCTGCCCCGACCAACGCTGCCAGCAGCATGCGCGGAAAGCGCAGTTGCTCGACGATGAAGGTCAGGCTGGCGTCCTGGTTGGACAGCAATATTCGCAGCACTTCCAGCGGCGACAACATGACTTTGCCCAGCGACAGCGAACCGAGCATGATCAGCGCGGTCACCGCCACGGCCGCGAGCAAGCGCCACAAGGTGGCGATGTTGATCCGCCGGGAAAACCCGCTGTAGCGCCAGGTCAGCACCTTATCCATAACGACCTCCACGCCGGGCCAGCAGGATAAAAAACGGTGCACCGAACAGCGCGGTCATCACGCCCACCGGCACCTCTTGCGGCAAGATCAGCACCCGCGACAAGGTATCGGCCAGCAGCAGAACAATCGCGCCGAGCAATGCGCATCCCGGCAGCAACCAGCGATGGTCGATGGATAAACCTTTGCGCACCATGTGCGGCACCAGCAAACCGATAAAACCGATGCTACCGGCCAACGCCACCGCGCTGCCCGCCAGGCACACCACCAGCACGGCCATCAGCAACCGGATCATCCCGGTTCGCTGGCCAAGGCCGGTGGCAATTTCCTCGCCGGCGTTCAGCACATTGACCTGTCCCGCCAGCAACATCGCGCCGAACAACCCGAGTACGCCACACAACAGCAACGGCGCGGCGACCGACAGGCTGCGTTCGGTCAACGAGCCCGCCATCCAGAACAGCACCGTATCCAGTCCATCTTGATTGACCACCAGCAACGCCTGGCTGAACGCCGAGAACAACGCCGCCATCGCCGCGCCCGCCAGTACGATGCGCAACGGACTGAGACTGCCCTGCCCCATGTTGCCGATCAGCCACACCAGACTGCCGGCCACCGCCGCGCCGATAAACGCGCACCACAGCCAGGCATCCGGGGACGCCAGGGAGAACAGTGAGGAACCGAGGATGATGAAAAACGTCGCCCCGGCGTTGATCCCGAACAGTCCGGGGGACGCCAGCGGATTGCGCGTCAGCGCCTGCATCAAGGCGCCGGCCACCGCCAGGCTCGCGCCCACGGCCATCGCCATCAAGGTGCGTGACAGCCGCGTGGTGGTCACCAGCACATGACTGATGCTCAACGGATCGGGATGCACGAACGCCGCCGCAATCTGCGACAACGGAATCCAGGTCGCGCCCACCGCCAGGCTCAATACGCAGCACAGCAGCAACACAACGCCGGCACTCCACATCTTTAACGCGTTACTCATGAGGCCGCGTCCGCCGGGACCAGCCGAGTCACGTCATCAAGCATCAGGTTTGCCCCCAGCATGCCGCCCGACAGGCTCCAGGCCACGCCGTTAACTCGCCACACCTGCCCCTGCTGCGGCGCGCGCATTTGCTGCCACAGCGGATGCTGCACCAGGCTTTCATAATTTCGCTGCACTGCTGCTTTCTCCGCGCGCAGGAAGACAAAGAAAATATCGGCATTCACCACGGCAAGGCTCTCCTTGCTGGTGATTTTGATCGACACCCCGCTCGCCGCCCGACTGGCATCACTCCAGTTGAAACCCAACTCGGTGATCACCGACCCCGGAAAACTCGCCGGCAGATAACTGCGGATGTGGTCCTCGCGGACATCCAGGATCGACACCGTGGGCGGCCAGCGCCCGGCAAACTTCTGCTGCAGTTGCAGACGCAGTTGCGCCACATGCAGTTGCCATTGAGCCAGCACGTCGTCGGCTCGCTGCTGTCGGTACAGGGCAATGCCCATCAACGCCAAGGTCTTTTTGAACTCGAACACTTCTTCCAGCATCACCACCGGGGCGATCTGCTTGAGCAACGGTGCGATGCGTTCGTGGCGAAACTGCGAAGCGACGATCACGTCGGGCTTGAGCAGCGCGATGTCCTCAAGGCTGGGCTGGGTCTCCAGCCCCACATGGGGCACCTGATCCAGCGCCCAACGCAAATAGTGAAAGGTCGGTTTCTCGCTCCAGGAATCAACGATGCCGCACGGCGTCACGCCCAACGCCACGGCGCTGTCGGTGGCACCCTGAAACAGGGTGATCACCCGCAGCGGCGTGGCGTCGGTCTGCGCCCACGCCGGTATCGAATACCGCAGTGCAAGCATGCCCAAAGACAGGCGCAACAGCGTGCGCCTGGAGGGATGACAGTGAGCGTCAGGCTTCATTATTCAACCGGTGGAAAGGGTTCACCACCTGGCCTTTGCCGAACGGCATGCTGCCGGGGCCGCCCGCTCGCTCGATCATCGGCGTGAGCAGCAATTTCTGCGGCCAGTGGGGTGCTTCGAACAATTGCTGTTTAATCATCGCCCGAGCTTCGGTGTCGAAGTCGATGGTGTCAATCAACTCGTTCAATACTTCGCCCATTGCCGTCCACAACGCGGTGGCTGGCACCGCGTAAACCTGCGCCAACGTATCGATGATCGCGCGGAAGTTGACCTGAATACCGAGGGTCTGCAACCAGAACAACAGGTCTTCCGGACGCTCGTGATACAGGGTGTTGGCGTGGCCCTTCTTCAGTCGGTACGCCGGATCGGCCAGGCCGTTGCGCTCCAGCCATGGCACGAAGATGCGCAACGAATCGTGATCGCGCAGCAACAGCCCTTGGGCGTAACCCGCCTTCCACACCAGCACCGCGTTTTGCCCGTGGATTTCCCCGAGCATGCCGATGCGGAACATCCGCAGGTTGATCTCGAAGAAGCTGTGGCACAGCTCGCGGAACAGTGTCATCACCGAAGTGGCGTTGGCCGGCAATTGGCGGTAGGCCATCCAGTCATCGAAAAAGTGCTGGTTGCTGCCGGGCAACGGCGTACCGAGGGCGGCCATCGGCACCAGTCGGGTGTCCGGATCTTCCAGCAGCGCAGGTGGATAGCCACGGACCATGGCTGACAGGTGACGCGGCGCTTCGTCGAACAGCGTGGCGTCCGGCGGCATGAAGGCCCACCACTTGGTTTCGTCGCACAGGTGCAGCGACTGTTGCAGGGTTTGATCCTTGCCCAGTGCCTGACGCAACAGCGCTTCACTCAAGCCGCCGTTGATCATTTTCACTGCCGGCAGATAACGCGAGGCGCCGAGGGAATAGATTGCCATCGGCAACTTGAGGTAGTCAGCGCTGTTGAAGCACGGCGTCATCGAGCGCAACGACGAGGTGGCGAAGAAATCACCGTCGGTGAAGTCCAGTCGATGGCAGTCACCCTTGGCAAAGGCGTCGCTGAGTTGCGCGTCCAGCACGTGCTCGAACTGCCACGGGTGCACCGGCAGCGCGATATGGCTGTCGAAAATCCCCCGTTGCTGCATCTCGTGTTGCAGGCCGGCCTGTAACGCGAACGGCAGCACATACTCGGCGGGATTATGCTGCGCCAGGTCGGTCACGCCGTCGCCGCATTGCAGCAACGTGCGGTCGATGGCGACCCAGTTCAGCGCCACTGGCCGGGCGAATTCCGCCTGGTACTGCTGATATTCCGCATCGTTCAAACCCTGCTTGGCTTTGGCCAGCGGATGGTAGGGACGATCACGCAGCGAAGCCCACTGCTCCATGGTCAGGAAAAAATCCGCGTTGCTCTTTTCCAGCAAATGTCCGCTGTCGACCTTGTGCGCCAGGGACAACTCGGTTTGGCGAACGCTGGTGCGCAGCACGTCGAGGAACAGCGCAAAGCCTTTTTCATTGTCCTGATAGCGGTCGGTCATCCCGGCCAGCACCTGGGTCATGAAGGCTTCGGGCGACAGTTCCGTCAGTTGCTCATTCTGCCGACCGAACACCGGCGTGCCCGGCACTTTTTCCCATTGCTGGGTGATGCCGGGGCGCAGGGCCACGAAGATCGAACCCTGTGGCTCGTTTCGCCATTCCCACAGGCGTTGCTCGGCGCTCAAACCGCTAAACGGCTGGTCTGCTGCGGGCACCTTCAGGTTCAGCGGTTCGGTCCCGAAAAAATGCTCGGCCAGCAAACAATCGACCAGATCCTGCATCACTCGGTCGGCGGCCATTGTGGTGAAGTTCATCGGGTTATTTTCCTTCTGCTGAAGTGGCGGCCAATCTGGCCTGGAGGGCACGAAAAGCGATGCCACGCTCGTCACCCAAAACAAAACTTTTAACGCCCCGGCTCAACCACCGTTCGTGGTCGCCCGGCTGGCGTGGAATCGCGCAATACGGCACGCCCGCCGCACTGGCGGCTTGCCAACTGCTGAGCAGTGCTTGCTGCACTTCGGGCCGGTCGATCTGCCAGGGCAGGCCCAGCGATTGCGATAAATCCGCCGCGCCTTCAAGGATCATGTCGAGGCCGGGCACGGCGGCAATCTCCGCCGCGCGCCTCACGCCTTCGGCGCTTTCGATCATCGCCACCATCATGATTTGCTCGTTGGCGAGCCCGATGTATTCCGCCAGGCTGTGCTTACCAAACGCACCAGGACGCCCGGCATTCAGGCTGCGGCCGCCCAGCGGGTGGTATTTGCAGGCGCGAATGCTCTCGGCCAAAGGCTCGGGGCCTTCGATCATCGGCAACACGATGCCCTGGGCGCCGCCATCGAGCAGGCGCAGCAGGGTTTTCGGGTTGAGGTCCGCGACCCGCACCAACGGCGTGATCGCATAGCTCTCGGCGGTGCGGATCATGTTCTCCACGGTCTCGGGATTGATCAGCACGTGTTCCATGTCGATGATCACGAAATCGAAACCGGCTTCGGCAATCAATTCGATGGCCGCTGGCGATGGAATCGAGCTGATCAGGCCATAGGCGGGCGCACCGGCACTGAGTTTCTGCTTGAGCAGATTGGTCCTCAGCATGATTGCGGCCGGAAAGCGTGCAGCGGATTCGGCACCGATTTGAAACGACGTTCGCCATCACCGAGCAGGCGGCGCTTGGTCAGTTCTTCGACTTCATAGAACGGCGCGAACACATCGAACGCGGCGTAACGCGCACTGTGCTGCGGACGTTCAGCCTGGTAACCGGTGATCACCTCGGCGGTCATCTGCCAGAATTCGGTTTCGGCCAGTTGATAGTGCTGATGCAGGAAGATCGCCATCTCGGCCATGGCGATGAAAAAGAACGAATCGCAGGAAAAGTCGCGCACCGCATCGACATCGTCGGTGAGGATGAACGAGTTGCGGTTGAGCTTGGCGTGGCTGGCGGGCAGCGGCACCAGCGTCGGGGCCAATTCGGGGCGCCCGAGGTGCTGCGGTGAATAGCGCACGCCATCGTGGAAGTCTTTCAGGGCTATGCGTTGTGGCCAGCCCTGCTTGACGATGAGGACGATGTTCTGGCCGTGGGATTCCATGCCAATGCCTTCGGCGTAGAGCATGTGAACGATTGGCGACACCGCGACTTGCAGCAGTTGACGGGTCCAGGCGTGCAGGCCGTATTGCTTGATCCAGGCATCGATAAACGGCTTTTGTTCACCGTCGCCGTAGCGGTTGTCCACGGAGCTCAAGCCATTGAACGGCACCGCTTGCTCATCGTCTTCCAGGTATGGGTGAATGCTTTCGCGCCACAGCGTGCCCATCGTGCCGTAGGCCTGGGACATGCGCGTGGTGGGCAGGTGGTCGTAGTCGAAGCTGACACCAACCACCTCGCCGAGGATCACAAAACCCAGGTCGCGGGCGGTGCTGTCGCTGCGGATCAACTGGTGCAGCCAGTCGGTGATGATCGGGCCGTTCATCACCGTATGCCGGGCCAGAATGCGGGTGCTGGAGGTGTTGGTCATGCTCAGCGCGAGCTTGACGTAAGGCCGCTGTTTGTCCGTGACGTTGGCCAGGGTGCGGATCGATTGCTGTGCTTGATAGCGATCATTGGTGGTGCCCAAATGGATCACTTCACCGCTGACCAGCTCCGGGTAGAACACGGGGACGATGACGTTTTCCCACTGCCACGGGTGCACCGGCATCAGCCAGTAATCGCCCATCGACTTGCCTTGGTCAGTGAGGCTCTCAGCCAGTTCCTGCCAGCGCTGAGCGCCGAATTCCTGCCGGATGAAGTCGTCGTAATCCAGGTGCCGGGAGACGTTCATCGCGCCGCAGGTTTTCACCACTGCCAGCCACACGATGGCGACAGGCGCGGCGAATTCCGGCCCGTAACTGGCGTTGTCTTTCAGCGAGAAACCGATGCGCGATTTGTAGCAAGGGTGATAGCTGTGGGCGTCCATGAAGTGCTGTTCCAGCGCATCGACGTCCAGTTGATGGCTTGGCACGTTCGCTTGATAACCCTGGCTGCGCGATTGCAGATCCTTGAGCAGGGTTTGTTCCAGTTCATGGGTGAAGCGTGGCAGATGCGGACTGTCTTGAAGCTCACTCAACAGTTCGGCCAGCGCCTGATGCAGGTGCGGTTGGCTGTGCTTGCCGTCGGCATCCACGCGTTCCAGGCTTGCGTAGTCGAGGCGGATCAGTTCGAAACTGGCGCTGAGCAGGCCTGTGCAGTGGTACTCCACCGGTTGTTGCCGGGCATCGACACCGCTGACGACAAAACGGTATTGGCTGCCAGCCAACGGTGAATGACGGTACGGCAGTACGTTTTCGTACAGCAGGGTTTGCAGCAGTTGGCCGACCACCCGCTGCTCCACTTGCTGGTAGCGCTGAGTGTCGGCACTCGCCAGCCAGACGCCTGGCGCGCGATTTTGAGCCTGAGGTGTTGCCTGAGATGAGGTCGCCATTGTCATACCTTGTCGATTAAAGAATTAACGGTGTTCGAGGGCCGGGGGCAGTGCCTCGGCCGGCTCGTCGGATGCGTGAACGGGAAAACGCCAGGCGCAGGGCAGTGCCAGCAGGATGAGGATGCCGGTGGCCATGAACACTTCGCTGATCGCGTCGGGCGTGCCAGCGGAAGGAAGCCCATCGCCCAGACGGAACTCGAGCCACAGCGAGGCGATGACGATGGCCAGTGACGACACGAGGCGCCGGGAAATGTTATTCATCGCCGCGCCTTGGGTGACCATCGGTTCAGGCAACGCATTGAGCCCGGCGGTTGTGATCGGGATGTACGACAGACCGAGCCCCGCACCGCGAACCATCATCAGGAAAAACACCACACCGATGGAGGCGCCGGCCCCGAGCAGGCCCAGGCCCAGCGTCGCGGCGCCGGTCAGCAGCAGTCCCCAGAGCACCACGCCCCTTGGCCCGTGCCGATCCAGCCAGCGCCCGCCGAGGTGCCCGAACAAGCTGGCAAACAGCGCCGTGCACAGCAGCGACAGCCCGGTCCAGATGGCGCTGTAACCCATCACCACTTGCACCAGCAACGGCAACAGCACCAGGCACTCGAACATGCCGACCGACTGCACCACCGCGATGATCACGCTCAAGCGATAACCACGCAGGGCAAAGATGCGCAGGTTGAGCAGCGGCGAAGTCCGGTTCAGTTCCAGCCGCACAAACGCGACCAGGCACAGAATCGCTGCCAGCAACATGCCGAGGTTGAGCGGATCGGTCAGCGCTTCGGCGTGGCGCAGACGACCGACAGCGATCATCAGCAGGCCAATGCCCGCTGCGATCAACAGGTAACCCGCCAGGTCGAACGGTTTGCGCTCGGATGCTTCAGAAGCAGGAAGCACCGCCACGCCGAGAATCAGCGCAACCAGGCCAATCGGCACGTTCATCAGGAACAACGAGCGCCAGCTGAACCACTCCAGCATCAGGCTGCCGCACAACGGCCCCAACGCTGGCGCGAGCATCACCGCCGCGCCCCACAGACCGGTCACCCTGCCCCGCTCGCCTTTGGCGTACACCGAGAAAATGATCGCCAGCGACAACGGAATCATCAGCCCACTGGCAATCCCTTGCACCACACGAGCGGTAATCACCAGCGCGATGGAGTCCGCCAGTGCGCCCATCAGCGAGCCGCAGACAAACAGCGCCACGCCCCACAGATAGAGACGCTTGCGCCCCACCCGTTGGCTGAGAAAACTGGTGAGCGGCATGGTCATGCCCATGCTCACCATGAACGCGGCGACGATCCAGGTGGCCAGCAACGGCCCGATGTCGAAGGCACTCATGAACGCCGGCAACGCCGGGTTGAGCGAGCTGTTGTTGAGGCTGACGGTCAACGTGCCCAACAGCACATTGACCACCACCAACCAGCGCGGAACGGCCACCGTCAAACCCAAGACGCGCCTCCTACAAACAGCTGTGGCGGTCGCGGATGACAAAGAAAATCGGCGTGGGAGATGTTGTAGCCATAAGCCCCCGCCAGCGGCAGCACCAGCATGTCGCCGACTTCCACGCCGGTCAGCAGGCAATCGCGACTCAGCACATCCTTGGGCGTGCAGAGTTGCCCGACCACGGTCCATTGCTGTTGCAGCGCGCTCGGTGTCGCGCGATTCCTGGGCAGGTGAATGACCGGGTGATCGTGCCCCTGCGCAACCGGCAGTCGGAAATGATGAGTGCCGCCACGACACACCAGGAAGTGTTTGCCGTGACTGGTTTTTCTGTCGAGCACTTCAATGGCGTAATAGCCGCAGTAAGCACTGATGAAACGCCCGGGTTCGAAACGCACAATCGGCGCATCGGCACACGCCGCCAGGGACTCGCCCAGGTGCGCGCACAAGCGCTGCCAATCGAACTGCTGCGGGCCGAGGTAATTCACGCCGATGCCGCCGCCGACATTGAGGTGGGTGATTGTCGCCGGACTGGCCGACAACGCCGTCCATTGCGGCCACCGTTCCAGGTACAGGTCGAGCAATTGTTCGTGGCGTTCCACCAACGACTGATGGGACATCGCGTGCACATGGAAACCCTTGAGCCGCAGGTGGCTGGCGTTATCCACCCAGCTCACCGCCTGGGCCAGCTCCGACTCGTCGATGCCAAAGGGCGTGGCGGTGCCGGCCATCGCCAGTTTGCTCGACAGCGGCGACGGCAGTTCAGGGTTGATGCGCAGCAACACGTCCTGCACGCGCCCCGCTTCCAGTGCCAGCCGTTGCAGGCGGACAATTTCATTCAGGCTTTCGATGTGAATCGCTTCGACCTGATGCTGCAGGGCCGAGCGCAAATCGGAATCCAGTTTGCCGGGGCCGGAAAAGACAAACGGTTTGCGCGTCGGGCACGCCTGGAGACGACCGATCTCGCCGCCGGAGGAAATCTCGAAACCGTGCACCAACGGTGCCACGGTGGCGAGGATCTGCGGTTCGCTGTTGGCCTTGATCGCGTAGTACAGCTCCACGCCTTCGGGCAGAGCCGCCATCACCTGGGTCACGTGCTGCTTCAGCGCATCGAGGTCGTAGATGAACAGCGCCAGCGGGTCGACCTGTTGGCGGCGGGCTGCGTCGATGGCCGCCAATACCGTGTCGGGCAGCTTATCCATGCGGGATCTCCTTGCCCCACGGGGACACGAGCGTGACGTAGCCAGCCTGGCGATCAGCCTTGGCCGCCAAACGGACTTTCAGGTTGGTCTTGCAGGCAATCGGCTGACCGGCGATCAGTGCATCCAGCTCTGGCGCAGCGCGGGTCAATTCGGCCCGGATGCTGATCAGCTGTTGCTCGACCCGTTGCCACATCAGCGGCGCCAGGTGCGGACGTTCCCAGCTCAGGGCCAGCACGGCTTCGGACAAGTTGTTGACGAACAGGCAATAGACGATGCGGTTCCAGCCTTGCTGGCGGGAATACAGAAGCGACTCACGCACGCGCGGATGCACGTCGGCGTCGATCCGCGAGGCGCCCAGTTCGTCGGTCAGTTTGACCCCTTCAAAATCCCGCAGCAGCAGGCGTTGCGGACGACCGTTGTCATGCACCAGCACGCTGTTCTGCAAATGCGGTTCCATGACGATGCCGTGATTGAAGAACAGCGACAGCACCGGGCGCAGCAGCAGCGCCTGATAATCATCGAACCAGCTCAACAGTTGTTGGTCGTCGATGTCGTTGCCGTTGAAGCGGGTGAGGAATTCGTGCACCAACGGCCGCAAATGCAGACCTCGAGCGAACAACGTGCCGGCCATGATGCTGCAGTCGTTGCCGGTGTCGAGGCAGAAGTTCTCGCGCAGGATCGCCCCGGTCTGTTCGCGGAACCAGTGATTGTCGGCTTCGCTGGCCTGCTGTGGCGCCCAGCTCAACAGGCCCGGCTCGGCCACCACCGACAACCCGCCGAGGGTCTCGGGTTGGGTCAACTGGAGGTTGCGGAATACGCGGTCGATCAACAGTGCGCTGTCCAGTTCGTACCAGGCGTTTTTCCTCACGCAGTTAGTGATGCGTACGTTCAGCGAACCCTTGATGAAGAACTCATGGCCCTCGATGTACCAGGTGCGGATCGACGCCGTGGGGTTGGCCATCAGTCCCGTGGCGCCCAGATCGACAATGGCCGCGGATTTCAGCAATCGCTGCACCCGGCTGTCCTGCATGAACAATTGCGCCTGTACCGGGTGCATGCAGATCACCGCGTGCCCCGGCCGGGCCTGTGACTGATCGGCAAAACCGGCCAACACCTGGGCTTTGCTCAAGCCGTTGGCGCCGACGGTCAGGCCTTCCAGCGGCACTTCGAACACGTGCAACGCGGTGCGCGCCTGGAATTCCGGGGCGTAGGTTTCCTGGGCCAAATGAGCGGGCCACAGCCGCGCCTTGGGAGCCGGGTGGTTCGGGTGACCAAACCACAAGCCCTGCTCGCTGGCGAGGTAGTCGCTGAGCGGGTCCGCGTCCTTCGGTGTGTTGTGGCCGACGATGGCCGCGGTCAGCAACTGGCTTTGCAGCACCTGATCGAGCAACTCGTCGTTGCTGGCGCGGGTCATGTGTTCGCACGCCGCGAGCAACTGCTCGACGAACTCGGCAAAGCCCAGGCACGACCAGTCGCCCTCGCCGCGTCGGGCATAGACGTCCGACAGGTAACGGTGACTGCCGAGACCATCACGGCGGTCGACCATCACAAAAAACTGCTGCTGGTTGGGCAGCTTGATGGTCAGGGGGATGCCCTTCCATTCCAGGCCGTCGAGGTAACTGCCGGGGGCGATACCTTGCATCTGCGTCGGCCAGCTGTAACTGAGGCAGTTTTCCGGTAAGGCAAACTCTTTGATCAAGCAATTAAGCAACGCGCACGTCGTTGCCAATTCACTGACCATGTTCGGTAACACACTGCGATTCGGATGATTCATGGGTGCTCCACAGTAACCCGACAGGTCACTGGATACGTTATATGGCGAAAAAATTAGTTGCTGCTCGACCGGTTTAACAGCCGATAGAACCCCACGTAACGACATCACTTGATTGAACCTAATAAATAATCAGACGACTCTCAAAGTTACGCACACCCGCGCCATCAAACTGCAACATGGTGGAGTGCTGGTGTAACTTCGATCAAGGGCGTAATTGCACTAACGCGGCTGCCACGGCGTTATCAAAACGCTGGATCACTTGCTGGCATTGTTCATCGTCGATAATCAATGGCGGCAACAAGCGGATGACATTGCCCTTGCGTCCACCGCGTTCCAGTAACAGGCCCTGTTTGAAGCACTGTTGCTGAATGGCCACGGCCAGCGCCGGGTCCATCGGGAAATGCCCGTGGCGATCAGCCGGTTGGCGTTCGTCGACGATCTCGATACCGAGCATCAGGCCGCGACCGCGCACCTGGCCAAGGGCCGGATAATGCGCCTGCAACTCGACCAGTCGGTCCTTGAGCCACTGGCCACGGCGCTCGGCCTGGGCCGCGAGGTTTTGCTTTTGCAGCACCTGCAACGTCGCCAGCCCGGTGGCCATGGCCATCTGATTGCCGCGAAAGGTGCCGGCGTGGTTGCCGGGCTCCCAGGCGTCGAACTCACGACGGATACCCAGCACCGCCATCGGCAAACCGCCACCGACGGCTTTGGACATGACGATCAGGTCTGGCTCGATCTCGGCGTGTTCAAAGGCAAACATCTTGCCCGTACGGCCGAAACCGGTTTGCACCTCATCGAGGATCAGCAGGATGCCGTGCTTGCGCGTCACCTCGCGGATCGCCCGCAGCCAGCTCGCCGGGGCACTGTTGACGCCGCCCTCACCCTGCACCGCTTCAAGGATCACCGCCGCCGGCAGCGACACGCCGCTTTCGACGTCTTCGATGAACTGGGTGAAATAGTGGGTCAAGGCCTCGATCCCGGCCTCACCGCCAATGCCCAGCGGGCAACGGTATTCGTGGGGGTACGGCATGAACTGCACACCCGGCATCAGGCTGGCGATGGCATTTTTCGGCGCGGTGTTGCCGGTCAGGGCCAGGGCGCCGTGGGTCATGCCGTGGTAGGCCCCGGAGAAACTGATGATGTTGTTGCGCCCGGTGTAGGTCTTGGCCAGTTTCAGCGCAGCTTCCACCGCATCCGCCCCGGACGGCCCGCAAAATTGCAGGCAGTAATCGCGGCCCTGGTTGGGCAGCAAACTGAGCAAGGTTTCGCTGAAAGCGTCCTTGACCGCAGTGGTCAAGTCCAGCGTGTGCATCGGCAGGCCAGAGGCAAGGAAGCTGTCGAGGCTGGCCATAACGGCCGGGTGATTGTGCCCCAGGGCCAACGTGCCAGCGCCGGCCAGGCAGTCGAGGTAAGTAGTGCCCTCGACGTCGGTCACCCAAAGCCCGTGAGCCTTGGCAATGGCCAGTGGCAACTTGCGTGGATAACTGCGCACGTTAGATTCGAACTTGCTTTGTCGAGCCAGATAGTCGGCATTGGTTTTTTGCAAAGGTTTAGAGTGCAATACGCCATCATTCAACATCGGTCCACCCTCGTTAAATTCGATATGCAACTTATTCTCATTAACACGTTGTTGCAACTAATTCTTACGACTTATTTGGACATTTACATATAGCGAATTTGACTATTTTAGAAGTATTCAGGCACGCAAAAAACCAAGTTAATAAACCTGGTAAAAACATCGGATGTGCCATGATCTAGCCATGATCTTTTTAATACAACTGACAACTTCGGTATCGGCAACTTATATGTCAGTAGGGATCTTTAATTTAACTGACGGTGTGCATATGTCCTTCCTCTTTACGGATCAGGTCATGGCTCAACGACAGCGCCCCGATCCCTGGGGCGCATGACACAGGTGAATCAGAAGTCGACGGTCGCCGAAAGGAGGTAGGTGCGCGGGGTCGACAGCGTCAAGCCTGGCTCGCTGTCATCCGAAGCACCGGCCGAGCTCCAGTAGCGCTTGTCCGCCACGTTCTCGATATTGGCACGCAGGGTGATGTTCTTTTGCTCGACCTTGAACGCGTAGCGTGCGCCGACATCCATACGCGTCCACGAGTCGATTTCCTTGACGTTGGACTGGTCCAGGTACTGCGAGCTGGAATAAATGCCGCGGCTGGTCAGGGTCAGGCCCTGTACGTTCGGCACGTCCCATTCGGCGCCCAGGTTAACGTTGTATTTCGGCGTGGCCGGCGCGCGGTTGCCGTCGAAGGTGCCGTTGGTGGTGTTGGTCAACTCGCTGTCGATGTACATGACACCGCCGAGCAGGCGGAAACCATCGATCGGCTCGCCGAACATGCTGACTTCCACGCCGGTGTTCTCACGCTTGCCGTTCGGGCCGAAGAGGCGCGTCGTGGCGTTGGTCTCATAGGCTGGCTGCTTGATGCGGAATACGGCGGCGGTCACGGCGAAAGGACCGGCGTCGTACTTGGCGCCGACTTCGACCTGGCGGCTGATGAACGGCGGGAAGATCTCGTCCTCGTTGACCGAGGTGGACGGTGCGATCTTGCCCTGGCTCAGGCCTTCCATGTAGTTGGCGTACAGCGACAGCTTGTCGGTGGCCTTGAACAGGATGCCGCCCGACGGCGAGACTTTTTCCTCATCGTAGGCGGTGTCGCCTTTGATGTTATCCGCCCAGTCGTCAACCTGCACCCGCTGCCAGCGAGCGCCGAGAGTCAGCAGCACGCGGTCATCGAAGAAGCCCAGGGTGTCGGACAACGCCACACCGCTGAAGCGGTTCTCGGTGTAGACCTTCGAATCCTGTCGCGTAGGCCGGGAAGGCGTGGGTGTTTCCACGGGATTGTAGATATTGCTATTGGCCGCGCCATAACGCGCGCCGCCGTTTTCAAAGTCCATGTAGAAGTAGCTGGCGGCCAGGTTGACCTCGTGGCTCACCGGGCCGGTATGGAACCAGTTGCGCACGCCTGCGGTGGCCGTCCGGACATTTTCGTCACGGGTGAAGTCACGCGGCAGAACGCTGAAATCGCCAGCGTCATTGGTGACTGAAACGGCATGGCGGAGGAAGTCATGATTACTTTTGCGCGCGCCCACGCCGCCGTACAGCATGACGTTGTCGCTGACATCAAATTCGCCGTTCACCGTGCCGAAGGTGTCGTTGGTGCTCGCCTTGCTCCAGGGCTGCGCATAGTTGCGGCGCACATCGCCGGCATGCGGAACCTGCGCGTTCGGGCCAACCTGCACGCGTTCCTGCGGGGCATCGGTATCACGCTCGGTGCGCCCGATGTCGGTCGAGAGCCGCAGGCGCTCACCGCGAAAATCCAGGCCCAGTACGGCCATCTCGCGATCGACATTCTGGTGATCCCATTCGGTATCGCCGGACTGCTTCACGCCGTTGAAACGCAGACCGAATTTGTTGTCTTCACCGAAGCGTCGACCGACATCCACCGCACCGCCGACCTGACTGTCGGAAGCGTAGCTGCCGGTGAACGAAGTGATGGGCGCGTCGGTGGCGCGCTTGGGCACCACGTTGATCCCGCCACCCACGCTGCCCCGCGGCGAAATGCCGTTGATCAGCTGGCTAGGACCTTTGAGGATGTCGACGCGGTCGGCCATCTCCATGTCGATCGTGTAGGTCGGCAAGACACCATAGAGACCGTTGTAGGAGACATCGCTGTTGAACAGGCTCAACCCGCGAATGGTGAACTGCTCGTAACGTCCGCCTGCCGGGTTGGTGGCGCGAACCGAAGGATCGCTGGCCACCAGGTCGCCCAAGGTTCGCGCCTGGAGGTTTTCGATCGCCTCGCTGGTGTAGGTGGTGATGCTGAACGGCGTCTCCATGAAATCTTTAGAACCGAGCATGCCTTGCGAACCGCGACGCGCAATCTGGCCGCCGGCATACGGCTCGCCATGTTCCGAGTCAGTGGCACCGACAATCGAGGTGGCGCCCAATTGCAGGCTGCTGCTCTCTGGCGCCGGGGTCAGGATGTAGGCCTGTTCGCCCACGGGTTGCAGTTGCAGACCGGAACCCTGCAGCAGACGCGCAAAGCCCTCCTCGACCGCGAACTCCCCGGAAAGCCCAGCGCTGTTGCGACCGCTGACCAGTGCAGGATCCACCGAAAGGTTGACCCCGGCCAATCCGGCGAAGCGGGTCAACGCGGCGCTGAGGCTTCCTGCCGGCACCTGATAACTGCGTCGCGACGCGTCATCGGCCCAACCGGCCGTGATGAACAACGGACAGGCACTCAGGCTCAACAACAGACTCAAGTGCATCAACGGGCGCAGCCTGGAAGAACCCAGACGCGTACTGCAGGGCATCACTACGGGCATTGAGAATCTCTCTGATTTCGTTTCACTTGCCTTGAATGACAAGCGGCGCGAAAAAAAGGGACACGCCTCAAGCAACTTTTTTGCGCGGCAGCAACGTGACCCAATAGCGGGTTCGCATGTGCACCTCCAGCGGCAGGCTGGCCGCCAGCAGCGCAAGGATGCGATCGGTGTCTTGCAGCCGAAAACTGCCGGTGACTCGCAGGGATTCGAGTTCCGGCTCCCAGCGCAGCAGGCCCGGACGGTAGGTGCTGAGCTCGCGCAGAAAATCCCCCAGCGGCTGGTTCTGCGCCATCAACACACCGTCACGCCAACCTGGGGCCAGCACATCGAAGGGTTCTACGCTTCCGGCGCCCATCGCTTGCAGGTTGACTTGCTGACCTGCCCGCAATGAAAAGACCGGCCCGCGCAACGGCTGCAATTGCACCATGCCTTTGAGCACCGACACCTTGCAGCCTGCCTGCCCCTGACGGACGCACACCTGGCTTTGACTGACGACCACTTGCCCGAAATGCGTCTGGATCGTCAACGGCGTGATCCCGGGCACATTCAACGCTATTTCGCCTTCCACGAGGGTCAGATGCCGGTTCTTCATGTCGATATCGACGGCACTGGCGGTATTCATTTGCAGCGAGCTGCCATCGGCCAATTGGACTGTCTTGCCCTCCCCGGTCGCGGTCCGCAGGTCGGCACGCCAGACATCCAGGGGCAACTGCCGACTGATCAGCCAGGCGGCCGGCACCAGCGCCACCCCGCCGACAGCACGCTTGAGCACCGTGCGCCGACTGGCCTGTGGCCGATCCAGACTGGCCATCGCCAAGGCTGACGGCAGGTCGGCAAAACGTTGACGCAAGAGCTGAGCTTTCTGCCAGGCCTGTTCGTGACTGGGATGGCTGTCACGCCAGTGTTGCAGATTGGCCCGATCGCGTTCATTGGCGGCGCCGGATTCCATCAGCGCCAGCCATTGGGCGGCAGCTCGCACGACCTGCCGGGCTTCAGCCGAAGGCGCTGAACCGATCACAAATCCACCAGCAGGCAATGTTCGTAGGCTTGCGCCATGTAGCGCTTGATCGTGCGTTCAGAGACTTGCAGGCGCTCGGCGATCTCGTGATAACCCAGGCCTTCCAATTGACTCCAGAGAAACGCACGGCGCACCGCGGTCGGTAATCCGTCGAGCAATTCGTCCAGGGCTTGCAGGGTTTCCAGCAGGATCCAGCGCTGCTCGGGCGACGGCACGCAGTCCTCAGGCAGCAGCGCCAGGGCATCGAGGTAAGCCTGCTCCAGGCTGCGACGCTTATAGAAGTTGGCCAGCAGCCGCTTGCCGACGGTTGCCAGATAGGCGCGGGGCTCCTGCAGGTCGGCAATGCTCTGTGAGCTGGCGAGCAGGCGCACGAACGTATCCTGGCTCAGGTCCGCCGCGTCATTGCCATTGCTCATGCGTCGTCTCAACCAGCTTTCCAGCCAGCCGCGATGGTCGCGGTACAAGTCATGGAAGTTTTGCGCCGCCGGCATCGCTGCATCACTCATCAAAGAAACCCTGCGCGAAGAAATATTTTAAATGCGACTCATTCTAATTAGTGATGTGACTCCAATCCAAGCCCTTTGTGCGATTTAGACCAAGGAAAAGCATTAATCAGTGATTGGAGAGGCAGGCATTTCGGCCACACAAGCCCCATGTCGCCGGGATTGAGCGCCTTTGAGGGGTTTGTTAAAAAAAGACAGGATTCATCGCTTGACCACAAGGATTGACGGACGCGAAGACGTGAGGCGGAGGGAATGAGAGAAAAAGCCAAATCGCAGACACAAAAAACCCCGGTCTTTCGACCAGGGTCTTTGCTATCGACTCGAAGGTGACACTGGCGTTACCAGTGATTTTCTTCGTAGCTCTAAGGCGTTCAGTGGGCCTTGAAGCAGATATGGCGCAGCGGACGGGACTCGAACCCGCGACCCCCGGCGTGACAGGCCGGTATTCTAACCGACTGAACTACCGCTGCGTATCGCTTTGGACTTGCGCCCAAGTAACTCGTCTGACTGAAAAGCTTCGAGGCTTTTCAATCTCGAACCAGATAACTCTGACTCGGAAAATATGGCGCAGCGGACGGGACTCGAACCCGCGACCCCCGGCGTGACAGGCCGGTATTCTAACCGACTGAACTACCGCTGCGCGTCGGTGGAGGCTTTTTACAGCTTCCTTCCTGCTTTCGCAAGACTCAAGAAGTGGTGGGTGATGACGGGATCGAACCGCCGACATTCTGCTTGTAAGGCAGACGCTCTCCCAGCTGAGCTAATCACCCTTTGCTTCTCTGAGGCCGCGAAATTTACGCAGGTATCGAAGCTAAGTCAATAGCCCGCTTGAAGTTTTTCTGAAAAAGACAAAATCATGTCATTCAGGGCCCTGGCAACAGACCTACTCGCTGTAAATCATCTTCTTGGTCATGCCACCGTCGACCACGAACTCCTGGCCCGTGACAAAACCGGCATTCTTAGACAGCAGCCAGGCCACCATCGCCGCCACGTCTTCGACCGTCCCTACCCTGCCCGCCGGATGCTGGGCATGGTCAGCCTCGGTCAGTGGCTCGGCACGCCGCGCGGAGGGATCCCGCGCATCGATCCAGCCCGGGCTGACCGCATTCACACGAATCTCAGGGCCCAGGCTGATGGCCAACGCGTGAGTCAGGGCCAACAGGCCGCCCTTGCTCGCCGCGTAAGCTTCTGTGTCAGGTTCCGACTGCCCGGCACGGGTCGAGGCCAGGTTGACGATTGCACCGCTGTGAGCGCGCAGGTATGGCGCACAGTGCTTGGCCAACAACATCGGTCCGCTGAGGTTCACCGCCAGCACCCGATTCCAGTAGGCCAAATCGAGGCTTTCCAGGGTGATGTTGTGCGGATCAGCCACCGCCGCGTTGCACACCAGCGCATCCAGACGCCCGAACTGCCCCAGCACCTCGGCGACGCCCAGCGCCACCTGCCCTTCGTTCGAGACATCCATGGCGATGAACCAGGCGTTGTCGCCGAGCACCTTCGCCACTTTCGAACCGCGCACGCGATCCAGATCGGTCAGCACCACCTGCCAGCCTTCGCTGATCAACCACGCGGCGATCCCAAGACCAATGCCCCGCGCAGCACCAGTGACCAGTGCTACGCGGCCATTGGTGCCAGCGGTAGGCGTCGACATCTCGATCACAAGGCAGCCAACCCGCGCGCCAGATCGGCTTGCAGGTCTGCCACGTCTTCGAGGCCGACGGCGATACGGATCAGGCTGTCACGAATGCCCGCCGCTTCACGCTCTTGCGGCGCCAGACGGCCGTGGGAGGTGGTGCTCGGGTGAGTGATGGTGGTCTTGGTGTCGCCCAGGTTGGCGGTGATCGAAATCAGGCGAGTCGCATCGATAAAGCGCCACGCGCCCTCTTTGCCGCCCTTCACTTCGAAACTCACCACGGCGCCGAAGCCCTTCTGCTGACGCAGGGCCAACTCGTGCTGCGGATGGCTCTTGAGGCCGGCGTAATGGACTTTTTCGATGCCGTCCTGCTGCTCCAGCCACTCGGCCAGTTGCTGGGCATTGGCGCAATGCGCCTTCATCCGCAGGTTCAGGGTTTCGAGCCCCTTGAGGAAGATCCAGGCGTTGAACGGGCTGAGGGTTGGCCCGGCGGTGCGCAAGAAGCCGACAACTTCTTTCATCTGCTCGCTGCGACCGGCCACCACGCCACCCATGCAACGGCCCTGGCCGTCGATGAACTTGGTTGCCGAGTGCACGACGATGTCCGCGCCCATCTTCAGCGGCTGCTGCAATGCCGGGGTACAGAAGCAGTTATCGACCACCAGCATCGCGCCTTTGGCGTGAGCGATTTTCGACAGTTCGGCGATGTCCACCAGCTCGGCCAGCGGATTGGACGGCGACTCGACGAACAGCAATTTGGTATTGGCCTTGATGGCCGCATCCCAGCCGGACAAGTCCGCCAGGGGCACGTAATCGACTTCGATGCCGAAGCGTTTGAAGTATTTCTCGAACAGGCTGATGGTCGAGCCGAACACGCTGCGCGAGACCAGCACGTGGTCACCGGCACTGCACAGGCTCATCACTACCGCCATGATCGCGGCCATACCGGTGGCGGTGGCCACAGCTTGCTCGGCGCTTTCCAGCGCGGCAATGCGCTCTTCGAACGCGCGCACGGTCGGGTTGGTGTAGCGCGAATAAACGTTGCCCGGCACTTCCCCGGAAAAGCGTGCGGCCGCGTCGGCAGCCGTACGGAATACATAGCTGGAAGTGAAGAACATCGGATCACCGTGTTCGCCTTCCGGCGTGCGGTGCTGACCGGCGCGTACGGCCAGGGTATCGAACGCTACGCCTTCGAGGTCGCTGTCCAGCCGACCGGCATCCCAATCCTGACTCATGCTGTCACTCCTTGCCCTGCTCTTGTCATGAAGAGCCTGTAGTAGATACAAAACCGGCCCCTCAGGGCCGGTAAAAACTCAGTTGTTGTACAGATCGATGATCGCGCTGACGGCCTGCGTCTTGACCTTGGAGGCATCGTTACGTGCCTGTTCGATCTTGTTCAGGTAAGCCTCGTCGACGTCGCCGGTCACGTACTGGCCGTCGAACACCGCGCAATCGAACTTCTCGATCTTGATCTTGCCGCCACCGACCGCTTCGATCAAGTCAGGCAGGTCCTGATAGATCAGCCAGTCAGCGCCGATCAGGTCGGCGACGTCCTGGGTCGACCGGTTGTGGGCGATCAGCTCGTGGGCGCTCGGCATGTCGATGCCGTAGACGTTCGGGTAACGAACGGCCGGTGCCGCGGAGCAGAAGTAGACGTTCTTGGCGCCCGCTTCACGGGCCATCTGGATGATCTGCTTGCAGGTGGTGCCGCGAACGATGGAGTCGTCCACCAGCATCACGTTCTTGCCGCGGAATTCCAGTTCGATGGCGTTGAGCTTCTGGCGTACGGATTTTTTCCGTGCCGCCTGACCCGGCATGATGAAGGTCCGGCCGATGTAGCGGTTCTTCACGAAGCCTTCGCGGAACTTGACGCCCAAGTGGTTCGCCAGCTCCAGGGCCGCGGTGCGGCTGGTGTCCGGGATCGGGATGACCACGTCGATGTCGTGATCAGGACGCTCGCGCAGGATCTTCTCGGCGAGTTTCTCACCCATGCGCAGACGGGCCTTATAGACCGACACGCCATCGATGATCGAGTCCGGACGCGCCAGGTAGACGTGTTCGAAGATGCACGGGGTCAGGGACGGGTTGGTCGCGCACTGACGGGTGTGCAGCTTGCCGTCTTCAGTGATGTAGACCGCTTCGCCCGGTGCCAGGTCGCGAATCAGGGTGAAGCCGAGCACGTCGAGGGAGACGCTCTCGGAGGCGATCATGTACTCGACGCCTTCGTCGGTGTGACGCTGGCCGAAGACGATCGGGCGGATGCCGTGCGGGTCACGGAAACCGACGATGCCGTAACCGGTCACCATCGCCACGACCGCGTAACCACCGACGCAACGGTTGTGCACGTCGGTGACGGCAGCGAACACGTCTTCTTCGGTTGGCTGCAACTTGCCGCGCTGGGCCAGTTCGTGCGCGAACACGTTGAGCAGCACTTCCGAGTCGGAATTGGTGTTGACGTGGCGCAGGTCAGATTCGTAAATCTCCTTGGCCAGCTGTTCAACGTTGGTCAGGTTACCGTTATGCGCCAGGGTGATGCCGTAAGGCGAGTTGACGTAAAACGGTTGAGCTTCGGCCGACGTCGAGCTGCCCGCGGTCGGATAACGCACATGGCCAATGCCCATGTGCCCGACCAGGCGCTGCATGTGACGTTGATGGAACACGTCACGCACCAGGCCATTGTCCTTGCGCAGGAATAACCGGCCATCATGGCTGGTGACAATACCGGCAGCGTCCTGGCCGCGGTGCTGGAGGACGGTTAGCGCGTCATACAGCGCCTGATTGACGTTCGACTTACCGACGATACCGACGATGCCACACATGCGACGCAACCCCTACTTAATGGATCTGAACTGAACACAACTCACTGAGGCGTTTTGGCCATCGGCAAGAGGTGGTCCTTGAACGGTATCTCAGCGGGTACGCTGATACCGCTGGCAAGCCACTGACTGCTCCACCCGAGAATCAGGTTTTTGGACCAGTCTGCGACCAATAAAAATTTTGGCACGAGCTGTGATTCTTTCCACCACCCGTCCTGCTGTACCGGCCCCAGGCTCAACAGCCCGACCGCCACGACCACCAGCAACACGCCACGCGCGGCGCCGAAGGCCATGCCGAGGAATCGATCGGTCCCGGATAGCCCGGTGACGCGTACCAACTCGCCGATAAGATAATTGATCATTGCGCCTACGATTAACGTGGCGACAAACATGATGGCACAGCCCGTGATGACACGAGCCGATGGCGTTTCGATGTATCCGGCGAGGTACTCGGACAATGAGCCACCGAACATCCAGGCGACGACTCCTGCGATGATCCAGGTCACCAGCGATAATGCTTCTTTGACGAAGCCGCGGCTCAAACTGATCAAAGCGGAGATGGCGACGATCGCAACGATCGCCCAGTCAACCCAGGTAAATGGCACAGTGCAGCCTACAGACGGATAAGGCGGCGCATTTTAGCAGAGCCCATGCTTATCGGTAAGCTGCGATTGTCAGTGCATTTCAAATCGGGTCGATAGTTTTAGCCGCGTTCTGGCTGGAAACGTACGACAAAACCCTTGAGGTTTTGCTGGCGGTTCAACAAATCGCGCAGACGATCCGCTTCTGCACGCTCGATCAGCGGACCGACAAACACCCGATTCTTGCCATCGGCGGTACGGATATAGGCGTTGTAACCTTGGCTGCGCAGGGACTTTTGCAGACTTTCCGCACTGGCGCGGTTCGACAGACTGGCCAGTTGCACCGACCAGCTGACCGACAGGCCATTGGCGTCGACACGGCTTTGAGTGGTGTCGGGCTTGCCTGGCGCAGCCGTGATCGGCTGGCTAGGTGCTGTCGTTGGCTTGGCAGCCGGAACAGGCACAGGAGTGACCGGTTTGGCGGCAGGCGCTGGGGCCACCGGCGCTACGGGTGCAATCGGTGCCGACGGGGCTTCTTGCTGAGCGATTTCGGCATCACTTGGCACTGGCTCTTGAGGCAATGCTTGCGGCTCAGGCACGACCACCGGTTCGACCTGCACTTGCGGCACGGAAGGCGCGTGCGGCGCAGCCGGGGCTTCGACCGTTACCTGACGCTGTTCGTCCTGACGGGAAAACATCATCGGCAGGAAAATCACCGCCAGCGCGATCAGAACCAGGGCGCCGACCATGCGCTGTTTGTAGGCCTTATCCAGCAATGCCATTTGCCGCTTCCTCCGTGGAGCGCCGGGCCAGCCATTCAAGGGCCTCGGCAACACAATAAAATGATCCGAACAACAGAATCTCGTCGTCGCTCGTCGCCAGTGCGCACTGCCCTTCCAGGGCGGCGGCCACACTGTCATAAGACGTTACCAAGGCGCCAAGGTTCTGCAACGCCCCGTGCAAATCGGCAACCGGGCGTGCTCGCGGCGAATCCAGCGGCGCGACGGCCCAGTGCTGGACACTAGCACTCAATTCGCCGACAACACCATCCAGATCCTTGTCCGCCAGCAACCCGAACACCGCCAGACGCTTGCCGGCCGGTGGTCGGCTGGCCAGGCGCCGAGCCAGATACTCCGCCGCATGCGGGTTATGCCCGACATCCAGCAACAGATTCAGGCGCTTGCCCTGCCAATCGAACTGACGGCGATCGAGGCGACCCACCACCCGCGTCGCTGTCAGCGCATCAATAATCTGCGCATCAACCCAAGGCAAACCGAGCAACAGGTAAGCCTGCAACGCCAGCGCGGCGTTTTCCATTGGCAGATCGAGCAACGGCAGATCATGCAGCTCGACCACACGCCCTTGCGCGTCAAGACCGCGCCATTGCCAGTTGTGATCGGTGATGCCGAGGTCAAAATCGCGCCCACGCAGGAAAAACGGGCAGCTGAGCTCTCGCGCTTTATCCAGCAGAGGTTGCGGAGGATTCAGGTCGCCACAGAGCGCAGGCGCGCCCTGGCGGAAGATGCCGGCTTTTTCGTAAGCCACGGATTCGCGGGTATCACCCAGGTAATCCGCATGATCGACACCGATGCTGGTGACCAGCGCCATGTCGGCATCGACCACGTTGACCGTGTCCAGACGCCCACCCAGGCCGACTTCCAGCACCACCGCATCGAGACCGGCCTGCTGAAACAGCCAGAACGCTGCGAGCGTGCCCATTTCGAAATAGGTCAGGGACGTGTCGCCACGGCCTGCCTCTACCGCCGCAAAGGCTTCGCACAGCTCGGCGTCAGTGGCTTCGACGCCATTGACCTGCACCCGCTCGTTGTAACGCAGCAGATGCGGAGAATTGTAGACACCGACGTTCAGGCCCTGCGCCCGCAGCAATGAAGCCACGAAGGCACAGGTAGAGCCCTTGCCGTTGGTGCCGGTGACCGTGATCACCCGAGGCGCCGGCTTGCCCAGTCCCATGCGGAACGCTACCCGTTGCGAGCGCTCAAGGCCCATGTCGATGGCCGAAGGGTGCAACTGCTCAAGGTAGGCGAGCCACTCGCCAAGGGTACGTTGGGTCATAGGTTGGCAGGCACCGGTGGAACCACGATTGGCTCGATTGGCGCGGCGACGAATTGCGGCGTCGGCAGGCCCATCATTTGTGCCAGCAGGTTGCCCAGACGCGGACGCAGCTCCTGACGGTGAATGATCATGTCGATGGCACCGTGCTCCAGCAGGAACTCGCTGCGCTGGAAGCCTTCCGGCAGCTTTTCACGCACGGTTTGCTCGATCACGCGCGGGCCGGCAAAGCCGATCAGGGCTTTCGGCTCGCCGACGATCACGTCGCCCAGCATCGCCAGGCTGGCGGAAACGCCGCCGTAGACCGGGTCAGTCAACACGGAGATGAACGGAATGCCTTCTTCACGCAGACGCGCCAGGACCGCAGAGGTCTTGGCCATTTGCATCAGGGAAATCAGCGCTTCCTGCATCCGCGCACCGCCGGAGGCCGCGAAGCAGATCATCGGGCAACGGTTTTCCAGGGCGTAGTTGGCAGCGCGAACAAAACGCTCACCGACGATGGCACCCATCGAACCACCCATGAAGGAGAATTCGAAGGCCGACACCACGACCGGCATGCCCAGCAGGGAGCCGCTCATCGAGATCAGTGCGTCTTTTTCGCCGGTCTGCTTCTGGGCAGCGGTCAGGCGATCCTTGTACTTCTTGCCGTCGCGGAATTTCAGACGGTCAACCGGCTCCAGGTCGGCGCCCAGTTCGGCACGGCCTTCAGCGTCGAGGAAGATGTCGATGCGCGCGCGCGCGCCGATACGCATGTGGTGATTGCACTTGGGGCAAACGTCCAGGGTCTTTTCCAGCTCCGGACGATACAACACAGCCTCGCAAGACGGGCATTTGTGCCAAAGACCTTCAGGCACCGAGCTCTTCTTGACCTCGGAACGCATGATCGAAGGGATCAGTTTGTCTACTAACCAGTTGCTCATGCTTTCTTTCTCCAGTACCGGCGGCCCGAACACTCTGGTTCGCAGCCCCGCGTATGCCCTTGAGCTAAATTCATGTGTGCGGCGATGATCGGTGGGTTGCCGGATCAGCTAAACGTGACCTGCGTACAGTCCAAAAACCCTCAGCCATGCCTGTGGACGGCGGCAGTGTGCCAGCCGTCACATCAACGTACTGCTTTGATGAATGCCTGAATCTTTGCGTGATCCTTGATGCCCTTGCTCGCCTCTACCCCGCCACTGACGTCTACCGCGTACGGCTTGACCCGGGCAATCGCCTCGGCAACGTTATCTGCGGTCAAGCCACCCGCCAGGATGATCGGTTTGCTGAGGCCTTGCGGTATCAGTGACCAGTCGAACGCTTCACCGGTTCCGCCGGGAACGCCTTCGACGTAGGTGTCGAGCAAAATACCGCTGGCGCTCGGATAGGCGTCGCAAGCCGCTGCAATGTCGTCACCCGCCTTGACCCGCAGCGCCTTGATGTACGGACGGTGCCAGCCTTCGCAGTCGGCCGCGGTTTCGTCGCCATGGAACTGCAACAGGTCCAGCGGCACGGCGTCGAGGATTTCCCCCAACTCGCAGCGGCTGGCGTTGACGAACAACCCCACGGTGGTGACGAACGGCGGCAGCGCCTGGATGATCGAGCGCGCCTGCTGAAACGTCACGGCCCGTGGGCTTTTGGCGTAGAACACAAACCCGATCGCGTCAGCCCCGGCGTCGACCGCCGCCAACGCATCTTCTATGCGGGTAATCCCACAAATCTTGCTGCGAACGGCTGACATGTCGATAGAACCTCAGGGCAAATCCGAGAAAGTCCCGGATGGTAACAAATGCGTTCGAGGGCGTCAGCCGTCAAGTTCAGAGAAGCCGGTCAGGAAGTGCGGCCCGATGTATCGCTCGGGCAATTCGAACTCGTCGCGGTACTCGACCTGCACCAGATAGAGGCCGTACGGGTGCGCCGTCACTCCGCCAGAACGGCGAATGCGGCTTTCCAGCACTTCTTTCATCCACTCCACCGGGCGCTCGCCGGCACCGATGGTCATCAGCACACCGGCGATGTTGCGCACCATGTGGTGCAGGAAGGCGCTGGCGCGGATGTCCAGCACGATCATCTTGCCGTGGCGTGTGACGCGCAGGTGATGCAGTTCCTTGATGGGCGACTTGGCCTGGCACTGGCCGGCGCGGAAGGCGCTGAAATCGTGGGTGCCGACCAGATACTGCGCGGCCTCGGCCATGCGCTCGACGTCCAGCGGGCGGTGATTCCAGGTGATTTCTTCGTTCAGGTGCGCCGGGCGGATCTGATCGTTGTAGATCACGTAGCGATAGCGCCGGGCGATGGCCTTGAACCGTGCATGAAAATGCCCCGGCATGACCTTGGCCCAACTGACACTGACGTCATGCGGCAAGTTGATATTGGCGCCCATGACCCAGGCTTTCATCGAACGCTCGACCTGCGTATCGAAATGCACCACCTGACCGCAGGCATGCACACCGGCATCGGTGCGCCCGGCGCAGAGCAGCGACACGGGCGAGTCGGCGACTTTGGACAAGGCCTTTTCGAGAGTTTCCTGGACGGTGAGCACGCCGGAGGCCTGGCGCTGCCAGCCACGATAACGCGAGCCTTTGTATTCAACGCCCAACGCGATCCGGAAAAAGCCGTCGGCCGCCATTTCGGCGGCCGGGTTATCTATATTTGCCAAGGGGTGACAGCCTGCTGATGTACGCAAAGGCGGGCATTATAAGGCCGTGGGACCCGGATGCCAGAGCCGTGTGTTTTTTGGGGCCTGCCGGGTCGAAATTTATAGTGGATGTGCCGGCCTCATCGCGAGCAGGCTCGCTCCCACAGGGTTTTTGTGAACACTAGAGATCCAATGTGGGAGCGAGCCTGCTCGCGATGAGGCCTGACAGTCACCATTGCACCAACGGCAGAAACAAAAACGGCAGCCTCATCGGCTGCCGTTTTGTTTACATCGAACCCATCACTCAAGCCAGGCGTGAAAGCATTTCCTTGGCTTCGTTCTTCTGGCCGTCGTCGCCTTCGGTCACCACCTCATTGAGGATGTCCCGCGCACCATCGGCGTCGCCCATGTCGATGTAGGCCTGGGCCAGATCGAGCTTGGTGGCGACTTCGTCGGTGCCGGAGAGGAAATCGAACTCCGGCTCGTCGGCCGCTGAGGCCAAAGCGTCTTCCGCCGTAAAGGTCGGCTCGGCAATGCTTTGGGACAGACGATCCAGCTCGGCGTTGACGTCATCCAGTTCGACAGCAAACGCGTCAGGGGCGTCCATCTCGTCAGCCAGCGACAGGTCGAAATCGGCGGGCAACTCCAGATCGTCCGGCGTAGCTGCAGGAACATACGGCGCATCAGCGCCAGGCAGGTCCTTGACGTCGTCGTCCAGGCTCAACAGGAAATCGTCCTCGGCCAGGGTCGCCGGCGAAGGATTGCCACCGAGGTCCATGTCCAGGTCGAAGTCCGACAGGTCGTCGAGGTTTTCCTTGATCTCGGTTTGCTGCTTCAACACCGACTCGAAGCTCAGGTCGTCGCCCAGCGGGAAGTCTTCCAGATCGGTCGTGGTCTCAGGTGCAGCAGCCACCGCCGGGGCAGCAAACTCCAGATCATCCAGACTCAGATCGTCTTCCAGCGGGAAGTCGTCCAGCTCGGCAGTGGTCTCGGGCTCAGGTGCTGCGGCCACCGCGGGAGCAACGGTTTCGAGATCATCCAGGCTCAGATCGTCGTCCAGCGGGAAGTCTTCCAGCTCAGTCGCGGTGTCAGGAGCCGCAGTCACCGCAGGAGAAGCGCTGTCCAGATCATCCAGACTCAGATCGAAGGCGCTGTCGAAGTCGTCATCGGCCGATGCCGGTGCTGGCGCTTCAGGCTCGTCCAGCAGCAGGTCCTTGACGTATTGCGCGTCCAGCTCGGCAGCCATGGCGGCAGCGGCGATACCACCCGCCGCCGCGATGGCCATGGCCGGGAAGCGGCTTTTCAGCTTCTCGACCTGGGCGAAGTTGTCACCGTTGGCCACCAACTGGCGCTCCTGGACGACGAACGCATCGCGGTCGCCTTGCTGACCGTAGACCTCCATCAGCTTGAGGCGCAGGTCGCTACGTTGCGGTTCTTGCTTGATGCCATCTTCCAGCAATGCAGCGGCCTGATTCAGACGACCCGCGTTGATGTGCGACTGCGCCTTGCCCAGCACGCTGTCATCGCGATCGGCAGCGGGCGATACCAGTGGCGCGGCAATTGGCGGTGTGACCACAACCGGAGCAATTACCGGCGCAGGGGCCGGTGTTGGTGTTGGAGCTGGCTCAGGCGCCGGCGCGGTCGCGAGCTTCACGCTCGGCGGCGGAACTTCCAGACCTTCGAAGCTGCTTTCCGGCAGGTCGCTCTCGGGGTAAAACGCTTGTTCTTCAGCCAATGCACGCGCCATGCGCAGATGTTTTTCGGCTTCTTGCTGGGCTTTGCGGCGACGGGCCAGCAACAGCAGCAAGAGCAACAGAACCACCGCACCGCCGCCGACCAGACCAAGCAGCAGCGGATTGGTCAGCAGCTCGTTGAACTTCTGTTCGTCGGACGCTGCTGGCGTTGGCTCGATGGGCTTCTCGACCGGAGCCGGAGTGGCCTCGGGCGCAGCCGCCGCCGGAGCAGGCGTGGCTGGCGTAGCTTCTGCCGGTGTGGCCGCAGGGCTAGCCGCCAGTTCGGCCGAGATCGCCGGCGCGGTTGCAGCAGGCGCCGCAGCCCCCTCGGCACCTTCAGCCTGCAACTTGGCCAATTGATTGTTCTTCAGCTCGATCAGGCGCTGCAGCTTGTCCAACTGACTTTGCAGATCGGTCATGCGGCTTTTCAGTTCGGCGTTGTCACGACGGGTCGTGTCGAGGCTTTCCTGAGTCACGGCCAGCTTGTTGCTCAGGTTCTTGGCATCGCCCGCAGCACCTTTGCCACCGGCCTTGCCCGTCGGGGCAGAGACCAGGCTCAGCTTGTCGGTGGCCGCTTGCGACGACGGGCCTTCACCGCGAGCACGGTTGGTGGCATCGAGTTGCTGCTGCCCGGTGCCAGGCTGGGCCACATAGCGACGGCCCTGACGCCACGCAGTGTTCTGCGCGTGCACGATGGCAATGGCTTTCGGTTGCGGCAGGCTGGTGCTCTGGGCCTGGTCCGGCAGACGCAGCACCTGACCGGTTTTGAGCCGGTTGATGTTGCCGTCGATAAAGGCATCGGGGTTCAGCGCCTGGATGGCCAGCATGGTTTGTTGAACCGAGCCGCCATTACGCGCCTTCGCCGCGATCTCCCACAGGGTATCGCGCGGCGTCGTGGTGTATTGGGTTGGCTTGGTCGCACCGGTCACTGGCGCGCTGACGTCCTGGGTCGGTGCAGGCTGCGCAGCCGCTTCAGCGGTTTGCGGCGAGAATTTGGACGGATCGAGCAGCACGCTGTAATCGCGCAGCAGCCGACCGTTGGGCCACATCACCTGAACCAGGAATTTCACCATCGGCTCAGAGAGCGGCTTGCTGGAAGTCACACGCAGGATGCTTTTGCCGCTGGCGTTGAGCACTGGCGTAAAGGTCAGGTCATTGAGAAACGCCTGGCGGTCGACACCGGCCTTGGCGAAATCTTCTGGCGAAGCCAGGCTCGGCACCACTTCGGCAGCGGTGAGGTCCTTGACGTCGAGCAACTCGATTTCCGCCACCAACGGCTGGTTCAGCGTCGATTTCAGGGTCAGTTCCCCGAGCCCGAGTGCATGCGCCATACCGGAGGACAGCGCCGAGGCGGCCGCTATTGCTAACACCAGTTTGCGAACTTGAACCATAGCCTCTTCCTTTGTTTGAACATTCCTCGGCCAGCGAGAAGGTGTTGATAGTCGCTGCCGTAAGGCATTGCGCGCGGCAACGAAAAGTCGTCGCGCGCGATCGTTTCATTCATGCCCCGGAAAGTCCCACAGGGTGACTCGCCATCAGCAATCCGGCCAAGCATAACGCCCGGCTGGATTCATTCGAAAATTTGTTGCCAAGTATCTTTTACAGCAGGTCTTTTATCAACAATTCGGCCACCTGCACAGCATTGAGCGCCGCGCCCTTGCGTACGTTATCTGACGTCAGCCATACATTAAGTTCCGACAGGTCGTCGATCCCATGGCGAACCCGACCAACGTACACCACGTCCTGCCCTACCGCGTCACCGACCGGCGTCGGGTAATCGCCAGCTTCTACCAGCTCGATGCCGGGCGCGTCTTCCAGGGCGGCGTTGACTTTCGCCAGGTCGATGTCGCTCGCGCATTGCAAGGTCACGTTAAAGCTATCGCCAAAAAACACCGGGGCTTGAATGCAAGTAACGGAAATCTTTAATAAAGGCAGGTCCATGACCTGACGCAATTCACGCACCAGGCGCTTTTCCAGCAGCGTGTGACCCTGCTCATCAGGCTTGCCGACCTGGGCCAACAGGTTGAAGGCCATCTGCCGATCGAAAAAGGTCGGCTCCAGCGGGCGCACGTTGAGCAGTTCGGCGGTTTGTCGCGCCAACTCGGTCACGGCTTCACGGCCTTGGGCGGAGACGGCCAGGCTGGCGGTCAGGTTGATGCGTTGCAGGTCGAGCAAACCGAGCAACGGCGCCAGCACTACCGCCAGCGTGGTGGCCGACGGGCTTGGGCTGCTGACCTGAAAAGGCTTTTTCAGACCGGCCAGCACGTGGGCATTGGCTTCGGGCACCACTTGCGGCGCCTGATCGGCCGGCAAGGCGCCGGACAGGTCGATCAGCGCGCAACCGGCAGCGTGGGCGCGCGAAGCGAAACTCAAGGTCACCGCCGGGCCGGCCGCAAAAAACACCAGTTGGACTTTGCTGAAATCGAACTCGTCGACTTCACGCACCCGCACGTTCTTGCCGCGAAACGGCACCGAATGCCCGGCCGATTCGCTGCTGGCCAGCAAGTGCAAGTTGCCGACCGGAAAATCCCGCTCTTCGAGAATCTGGACGAGTGTTTCGCCGACAGTACCGGTGGCGCCGATCACGGCAATATCAAAGGACTGGCTCATGGTTCTACCTCTGGCGAAACGGGGGGAGCGGCACTTTACCGGGTGGTTGGCATGCAGGCAATTCGGCGAAGATTTGCGGCGCCTGTTCCGACCTCATCGCGGGCAAGCCCGCTCCCACAAGGATCGCGCTCAACCCTGTGGGAGCGGGCTTGCCCGCGATGACGGAGTATCAGGCAACCAATCTCCCTCAGACTGTCGTGTAAAAAAAACCCGCGCCTCTTGCAAGGCACGGGTTCTTTCATTGCTTCAATCGATCAACGCTCAAGCAGGATCCGCAGCATGCGACGCAGCGGTTCGGCCGCGCCCCACAGCAGCTGGTCGCCGACGGTGAACGCGCCAACGTACTGCGTGCCCATGTTCAGCTTGCGCAGACGGCCAACCGGTACGTTCAGGGTGCCGGTGACTTTCGTCGGGCTCAGTTCCTGAATGCTCGCTTCGCGGTTGTTCGGCACCAGCTTGACCCAAGGGTTGTGCTGGCTGATCAGCCCTTCGATGTCGGCGATCGGCACGTCTTTGTTCAGCTTGATGGTCAGCGCCTGGCTGTGGCAACGCATGGCGCCGATGCGCACGCAGATGCCGTCCACCGGGATCGGGCTCTTGAAGCGACCGAGGATCTTGTTGGTCTCCGCCTGGGCCTTCCACTCTTCACGGCTCTGACCGTTCGGCAGTTCTTTGTCGATCCACGGGATCAGGCTGCCGGCCAGCGGTACGCCGAAGTTTTCAGTCGGGTACGCGTCGCTGCGCATGGCTTCGGCCACACGGCGGTCGATGTCGAGAATCGCGCTGGCCGGATCGGCCAGTTGATCGGCGACAGCAGCGTGGGTCGCGCCCATTTGCTTGATCAGTTCACGCATGTTCTGCGCGCCGGCACCGGAGGCCGCCTGATAGGTCATGGCGCTCATCCACTCGACCAGACCGGCGTCGAACAGACCGCCCAGGCCCATCAGCATCAGGCTGACGGTGCAATTGCCGCCGATGTAGTTCTTGGTGCCCGCGTCGAGCTGCTGGTCGATGACCTTGCGGTTCACCGGGTCCAGCACGATCACCGCATCATCCTGCATGCGCAGGCTGGAAGCGGCGTCGATCCAGTAACCCTGCCAGCCGGCTTCGCGCAGTTTAGGGAACACTTCGCTGGTGTAGTCGCCGCCCTGGCAGGTCAGAATCACGTCGAGGGTTTTCAGCTCTTCAATGCTGTAAGCGTCCTTGAGCGGAGCAATGTCCTTACCCACGGACGGGCCTTGGCCACCGACATTGGAAGTGGTGAAAAACACCGGCTCAATAAGATCGAAATCCTGCTCTTCCAGCATCCGCTGCATGAGCACGGAACCGACCATACCGCGCCAACCGATCAGACCTACACGTTTCATCGCAACTACACCTTCTTTAAAAAGTGGGCCGCTGCTTTCGTCGTTGAAAGTGGCAGCGGGCCCGAGAGATTACAGATTCCGCAGCGCGGCGACTACTGCGTCGCCCATTTCCTGCGTACCGACTTTAGTGCAACCGACCGACCAGATGTCGCCTGTGCGCAGGCCTTGGTCCAATACCAGACTAACGGCCTTCTCGATCGCATCGGCCGCATCCTGCAGATTGAAGCTGTAACGCAGCATCATCGACACCGACAAAATGGTCGCCAGCGGGTTGGCGATGCCCTGGCCGGCGATGTCCGGCGCCGAACCGTGGCAAGGCTCGTACATGCCCTTGTTGTGGGTGTCCAGCGACGCTGATGGCAGCATGCCGATGGAACCGGTGAGCATCGACGCCTGGTCGGACAGGATATCGCCGAACATGTTGTCGGTGACGATCACATCGAATTGCTTCGGAGCACGCACCAGTTGCATGGCGGCGTTGTCAACGTACATGTGGCTCAGTTCGACTTCCGGGTAATCCTTGGCCACTTCTTCGACGATTTCACGCCACAGTTGGCTGGAAGCCAGCACGTTGGCCTTGTCCACCGAGCAGAGTTTCTTGCCGCGGACCATGGCCATGTCGAAACCGACACGGGCGATGCGGCGGATCTCGCTTTCGCTGTACGGCAGCGTGTCGTAGGACTGGCGCTCGCCGTTTTCGAGGGTGCGCGTGCCACGCGGGGCGCCAAAGTAGATGCCGCCGGTCAGTTCGCGGACGATCAGGATGTCCAGACCGGAAACGATCTCTGCCTTCAGGCTCGAAGCTTCGGCCAGTTGCGGGTACAGGATCGCAGGGCGCAGGTTGCCGAACAGGCCCAGTTGCGCACGGATTTTCAGCAGACCACGCTCAGGGCGGATGTCACGCTCGATGGCGTCCCATTTCGGGCCGCCCACGGCGCCCAGCAGCACAGCATCGGCTGCGCGGGCACGTTCCAGGGTTTCGTCGGCCAGCGGCACGCCGTGCTTGTCGATGGCGGCGCCACCGATTACGTCGTGGCTCAGCTCGAAGCCCAGGCTGTACTTGTCGTTGGCCAGCTCCAGCACCTTGACCGCTTCGGCCATGATTTCCGGGCCAATACCGTCACCTGGGAGAATCAGAATCTGCTTGCTCATGCTTTCCTCATGTCATCAGTCGGTGTGCCCTTGGGCACCCCCGGAAAAAATCGTTTGACGCTTATTTTTCAGCCATCAGTACCAGCACATCGGTACTGAACGAACCGTCGGCCTCAATCTCAAAATAGTCGCGCACTTCATTGCCCATCGACTGCTGCAACGCGCGGATCGCGGCGCGCATCACGTCTGGCGTGCGCATGCGTTCGACCCAGCTGGTGTACTCCAGGCGCAGACGCTGACGGGTGGTGCTGCGGGTATGCAGCCCCGCTTCGCTGACCTGGCGCAACCACTCGCCGGCAGAATAATCGCGCACATGACTGGTGTCGCGCAGCACTTCGACGCTTTGCAGGTAAGTGTCGAACAACGGGCTGCCCGGTGACAACACGTCGACGAAGGCCGCCACGCCACCCGGTTTCAGCACCCGGCGAACTTCGCGCAGGGCTTGGCCGAGATCGCTCCAGTGGTGCGCCGAATAACGGCTGAAGACGAAATCGAACTCGCCATCGGCGAACGGCAGGCGCTCGGCGGCGCCGTTGACGGTGGACACGTTGTTCAAGCCACGATCAAGGGCTGCGGCGGTGACTACATCGAGCATCTGCTGCGACAGGTCGTACGCCACTACTTCTTTCACCAGCGACGCGACGTGGAAACTCACGTGACCGGCGCCGCAGCCCAGGTCCAGAACGCGTGCATCGCCCTGCCCTGCCAGTTCAGCCTGTAGCAGCGCGAATTCGGTGCCTTGAGCGTGGACAGCGCTGCTCAGGTAGGCCGAGGCCTGTTCACCGAATTGCTTTTGTACGACTTGGCTGTGCTGGGCGGTGCGGGTCATGGGGACTTCCTTTTTGGGGTGAGTCTTGTGGTGTCAGTTCTGGCCTCATCGCGGGCAAGCCCGCTCCCACAGGTTTGTGAACGGCTAAAATCACTGTGGGAGCGGGCTTGCCCGCGATGGGGCCAGCCCGGTCTACATCAATCCCGGATCAATCAAACGTCGCGAAACAACCAAGGCTGGCTCGCCCGGTGCTTGGCTTCAAACGTTGCAATCGCCTCGTGGTCCTGCAATGTCAGGCCAATGTCATCCAGGCCGTTGACCAGGCAATGCTTGCGGAATTCGTCCAGCTCGAAGTGGTAGACCTTGCCATCAGGCCGGGTCACGGTCTGGGCTTGCAGGTCGACCGTCAACTGGTAGCCCGGATTCGCCTCGACTTGCTGGAACAGTTCGTCCACTTCAGCGTCGGTCAAGATGATCGGCAGCAAGCCGTTCTTGAAGCTGTTGTTGTAGAAAATGTCGGCGTAGCTCGGCGCGATAATGCTGCGGAAACCGTACTCTTCCAGGGCCCACGGCGCGTGCTCGCGGCTGGAGCCGCAACCGAAGTTCTCGCGGGCCAGCAGCACGCTGGCGCCTTGATAACGCTCGGCATTGAGCACGAAGTCCTTGTTCAGCGGGCGCTTGGAGTTGTCCTGGTAGGCATAGCCCACGTCCAGGTAACGCCATTCATCGAACAGGTTCGGACCAAAACCGGTGCGCTTGATCGACTTCAAGAACTGCTTCGGAATGATCTGGTCGGTGTCGACGTTGGCACGGTCCAATGGCGCGACCAAACCGGTGTGTTGGGTAAAAGCTCTCATGTGCGGTTCCTCAGATCAGTTCGCGAACGTCGATGAAACGACCGTTGACGGCAGCTGCCGCGGCCATCGCCGGGCTCACCAGGTGCGTACGGCCACCGGCGCCCTGACGGCCTTCGAAGTTGCGGTTGGAGGTCGAGGCGCAATGCTCGCCCGACTCCAAACGGTCCGGGTTCATCGCCAGGCACATCGAGCAACCCGGTTCACGCCACTCGAAACCGGCTTCGAGGAAAATCTTGTCCAGGCCTTCAGCCTCGGCTTGCGCCTTCACCAGGCCCGAGCCCGGCACCACGATGGCTTGCTTGATGGTCGAAGCCACTTTGCGGCCCTTGGCGATGACCGCCGCCGCACGCAGGTCTTCGATCCGCGAGTTGGTGCAGGAGCCGATGAACACACGGTCCAGCTGAATGTCGGTGATCGCCTGATTGGCGCTCAACCCCATGTATTTCAAGGCGCGCTCGATGGAACCGCGCTTGACCAGGTCCATTTCTTTCGCTGGGTCCGGCACGTTCTGATCAACCGCCAAGACCATCTCGGGCGACGTGCCCCAGCTGACTTGTGGCTTGATCTGAGTGGCGTCGAGTTCAACCACGGTGTCGAACACGGCATCAGCGTCGGAGACCAGGTCTTTCCAGGCTTCGACTGCCATATCCCATTCCGCGCCTTTCGGGGCGAATGGACGGCCCTTGACGTATTCCACGGTTTTTTCGTCGGCAGCCACCAGGCCCACACGGGCGCCGGCTTCGATGGACATGTTGCAGATGGTCATGCGGCCTTCGACGGACAAGTCGCGAATGGCGCTGCCGGCAAACTCGATGGCATGGCCGTTACCGCCGGCGGTGCCGATCTTGCCGATGACGGCCAGCACGATGTCCTTGGCGGTCACGCCGAACGGCAGTTTGCCTTCGACCGACACCAACATATTCTTCATCTTTTTGGCGACGAGGCACTGCGTGGCGAACACATGCTCGACCTCGGAAGTGCCGATACCGTGAGCCAGCGCGCCAAATGCGCCGTGCGTCGAGGTGTGCGAGTCGCCGCAGACCACGGTCATGCCCGGCAAGGTGGCGCCCTGCTCCGGGCCGATCACGTGAACGATGCCTTGGCGCACGTCATTCATTTTGAATTCGGTGATGCCGTATTCATCGCAATAGTCATCAAGGGTCTGCACCTGCAGACGCGAGACCTGGTCGGTAATCGCTTCGATGCCGCCCTTGCGATCCGGCGTGGTGGGCACGTTGTGGTCCGGGGTGGCGATGATCGAATCGACGCGCCAAGGCTTGCGCCCGGCCAGACGCAGGCCTTCGAAAGCTTGGGGCGAAGTCACTTCATGGATGATATGGCGGTCGATATAGATCAGCGACGACCCATCGTCGCGCCGTTTCACTTCATGCGAATCCCAGAGCTTGTCGTAAAGCGTTTTGCCGGCCATCAGACGGTCCTCATCAGCTTGTTTCTATGCCCTGGGTCTTGAACGATTCAATAACCCCTTGGCTTGTGAGGTCGATCCTAGGGGGTTACATTAAATAACTCAAATTCATATTTTTTATGCTTTGGATAACCAACTGGAATACCACAAATGGATCTGGCCAACCTCAACGCTTTTATCGCGATTGCCGAGACCGGCAGCTTCTCCGGCGCCGGTGAACGGCTGCACCTGACGCAACCGGCCATCAGCAAACGTATTGCCGGGCTGGAGCAGCAATTAAAGGTGCGGCTGTTCGATCGACTGGGCCGTGAAGTCGGCCTGACCGAGGCCGGCCGCGCCCTGCTGCCACGGGCCTATCAGATTCTCAACGTGCTGGATGACACCCGCCGTGCGCTGACCAACCTGACCGGCGAAGTGTCCGGGCGCCTGACCCTGGCCACCAGTCACCACATCGGTCTGCACCGCTTGCCGCCGTTATTGAGGGAATTCACACGACGTTACCCGCAAGTGGCGCTGGATATTCAGTTCCTCGATTCGGAAGTGGCCTACGAAGAAATCCTCCATGGTCGCGCCGAGCTGGCGGTCATCACCCTGGCGCCGGAGCCTCATGCGTTGGTCAAGGCCACGCCGGTGTGGGACGACCCGCTGGATTTCGTGGTCGCCCCGGAGCATTCGCTGATCAGCAACGGCCCGGTCAACCTGGCGGACATTGCCCTGCACCCGGCGGTTTTCCCCGGCGGCAACACCTTTACCCACCACATCGTCCGGCGCCTGTTCGAGGCCCAAGGCCTGACGCCGAACATCGCCATGAGCACCAATTACCTGGAAACCATCAAGATGATGGTCTCTATCGGTCTGGCCTGGAGCGTGTTGCCGCGCACCATGCTTGACGAACAAGTTGCACGAATACCTTTGCCGGGCATACAACTCACTCGCCAGCTAGGCTATATCCTGCACACAGAACGGACGTTGTCGAACGCAGCACGGGCCTTCATGGCGCTGCTGGATGCACAAATCGATCTGCCAGGGAAACAAGGCTAAGTTGTGCTACTTCTATAGAGCCGCGAAACCCTGTGCCTAACGCCTAACTCAGCCCAAGGCTTGCCCATGCCGAAATCTGTTGACCGTATCCCGCCGATGCCGCGTATTCAGGCGCTTGACCCAAAACGGTCGGAGCAGAGCTGGGAAAGCGCGCCGCAATTGCTGGCCGCCCTCAACGGCGCGCGTTTGGGTGCCTGGTATTGGGACATCGAGCGCGGGCAGATCAGCTGGTCGCGAGGCACTCAGGCGTTGTTCGGTTTCGATCCACGGCAACCGTTGCCGGCCGATCTGGAATACCTCGACTTGCTGCCGCCGGAGGATCGGGCGAAAACCATTCGCGCCTTCGACGCGGTGATCGCCGGTGCGCCGCTGGAACAGGCGATGCACCACCGCATTCGCTGGCCCGACGGCAGCCTGCACTGGCTGGAGATCAACGGCAGCCTGCTGCCGGACAAACATGGCCGGCCGCGCATGATCGGGGTGATCCGCGAGATCACTCATCAACGCCAGCGCGAACAGGCGCTGAGCAGCTCGGAAAAACGCTTCGCGACGCTGTTTCACCTGTGCCCGAACATGGTGCTGCTGACGCGCCAGGAAGATGGCCTGATCACCGAAGCCAACCAGTATTTCGAAAGCCTGTTCGGCTGGCCGGTGCAGGACGCCATTGGCCGTACCACCGTGGAACTGGGCCTCTGGGTGCATCCGGAGCAACGGATGCAACTGGTCAAGGCCACCAAGGCCAAAGGCGAACTGGTCAGCATGGAGGTGCAGTTTCGCGCCAGTAATGGCCAAATCCATGACGGCATCCTCAGCGCACAAAAGGTCGAGCTCGAAGGTCAGCCGTATCTGCTCAGTACGTTTCTCGACACCACCGACCGCAAAGCCGCCGAGCTTGCCTTGAAAGACAGCCAGGAACGCCTCGACCTGGCGCTGGACTCGGCGCAACTCGGCACCTGGGACTGGCATATTCCCAGCGGCATGCTGTACGGCTCGGCCCGCGCCGCCCAATTGCACGGGATGGAGGCGATACCCTTCCATGAATCCTTCGACGAGTTTTTCGAAGGCGTGCCCGACGAAGAACGCGGCACCATGCGCGACGCCTACCGCAGCCTGCGTGAAGGCCCGGCCGGTAATTATCAGCTGACTTACCGCGTGCAACTGGCCGACGGCAGTTCGCGCTACCTGGAAAGCCGCGCCCGCCTCTACCGCGACGAAAACGGCGCACCGCTGCGCATGGCCGGCACCCTGCTCGATATCACCGACCAGGTGGAGCGCGAGCAGCGGCTGGTGGCGTCCGAAGAGAAATTCGCCACCCTGTTCCAGGTCAGCCCGGACCCGATCTGCGTGACCCGCCAGGACACCGGCCAGTTCATCGAGATCAATTCCAGCTTTACCCAGACCTTCGGCTGGAGCACCGGCGACGTGATTGGCCGCAGCGCCGACGAAATCGGCTTGTGGGACGCGTCGGCGAAAAGCCTGCAGCGGATCGAACAGGTCATTCGCGAACAAGCGCTGAACAGCGTGGCCATCCTGGTTCAGCACAAAGACGGGCAAGCCCTGACCTGTGTGATCTCCAGCCGACAGATCAGCGTCGGTGAACAGCCGTGCATCGTCACCACCCTGCGCGACATCACCCAACAGCAACGCTCGGAAGCGGCGCTCAAGGCCAGCGAAGAGAAGTTCGCCAAGGCGTTCCACTCAAGCCCCGACGCCATCACCATCACCGAGCGCGACACCGGGCGTTACCTGGAGGTCAACGACGGTTTCTGCCGCCTCACCGGCTATCGCGCCGACGAAGTGGTCGGCCGCACGGTGTATCAGGTGGGAATTTGGGCGGAAGAGAAACAACGCTCGGCACTGCTGGCCGAACTGCAAATCAAGGGCCGGGTGCACCACCAGGAAATGCTTGGGCGCAACAAACGCGGCGAGTTGCTGACCGTGGAAGTCTCGGTGGAACCGATCACCCTCAACGAAACCGCCTGCCTGCTGCTGACCGCGCGGGACGTCAGCCTGCTGAAAAACGCCGAAGCGCAGATCCGCCACCTGGCCTACCACGACCCACTGACCAACCTGCCCAACCGCGCACTGTTGATGGATCGCCTGAGCCAGCAGATCGCCCTGCTCAAACGCCATAATTTGCGCGGCGCCCTGATGTTCCTCGATCTTGACCACTTCAAGCACATCAACGATTCCCTCGGCCATCCGGTGGGCGATACGGTGTTGAAGATCATCACCGCGCGCCTTGAGGCCAGCGTGCGCATGGAAGACACCGTCGCGCGCCTGGGCGGTGACGAATTTGTAGTGCTGCTGAGTGGCCTCGAAGGCTCGCGCAACGAGGTCAGCGACCAGGTCCAACTCCTGGCGGATACCTTGCGTGAATTGCTCTCGGAGCCGATGTTCCTCGACGGCCAGCGCCTGCAAGTGACGCCGAGTATCGGCATCGCGCTGATTCCCGATCACGGCTCAACCCCGACCGACCTGCTCAAACGCGCCGACATTGCGCTCTACCGGGCCAAGGATTCGGGCCGCAACACCACGCAGATGTATCACAACACCATGCAGAAGGCGGCGAGCGAGCGCCTGCGCATGGAAACCGACCTGCGCCTGGCCCTTTCCCGGGGTGAATTTCGCGTGCATTACCAACCCCAGATCGATGCCCGGGATCGCCGCATCGTCGGTGCCGAGGCCCTGGTGCGCTGGAACCACCCGCAACTCGGCGCGCAATCGCCCACCGAGTTCATCAAGGTGCTGGAGGACAGTGGGCTGATTCTGGAAGTCGGCACGTGGATCATCGATGACGCCTGCGAAGCCTTCAAACAATTGATCGCCAAGGGCCTGATCGACCCGCTTAATTTCAGCCTGTGCGTGAACATCAGCCCCCGGCAATTCCGCCAGAACGACTTCGTCGAACGCATCGAACACAGCTTGGTGAGCCATGGACTGCCGTGCTCGCTGCTGAAACTGGAAATAACCGAAGGCATCGTGATCCAGAACCTGGAAGACACCATCAGCAAAATGCGCCGCCTGAAAAAACTCGGCGTGAGCTTTGCCATGGACGACTTCGGCACCGGCTATTCCTCGCTGACCTACCTCAAGCGCTTGCCGGTCGACACCTTGAAAATCGATCAGTCGTTCATCCGCGACGCCACCACCGACCCCAACGACGCCGAGATCATCCGCGCCATCGTTGCCATGGCCCGCAGCCTGGAATTGAAGGTGATTGCCGAAGGGGTGGAGACGCCGGAGCAACTGGAGTTTTTGCAGGGGTTGGGCTGCCATTTTTACCAAGGCTATTTGCACAGCCCACCGTTGCCGGTGGAAGAATTCCAAAAACTCCTGAAATGACACGGCCCCTGCGCTGCGCTCGGCTCGACAGCAGCTACAGGCCTGCGTTGTGGCTAAAAAAAAGGGCGCCAGTGGCGCCCTTTTCATTGCTCTGAGTTAATGCTGCAGAGCGGGTTTTTGCGTCCCGTTGATCGGGATGCGTTTGGCTTTCGCCTCTTCCGGAATGACCCGCAACAGGTCGATGCTCAACAGACCGTTGCTCAGGCCGGCGGCCTTGATTTCGATATGGTCCGCCAGACGGAAGGACAGTTTGAAGGCCCGCTGCGCGATGCCCTGGTACAGATAAGTGACGTCTTCGGTCGCGTCACGTTTGCCGCCACTGATGGTCAGCACACCCTTTTCGACTTGCAGGTCCAGGTCTTCTTCCTGGAAACCGGCCGCCGCCACGACGATGCGGTATTGATCGTCACCGTGTTTTTCCACGTTGTAAGGTGGGTAGGTGCTGCCTGGCTCGTTGCGCAGGGCGGTCTCGAACAAGTCGTTGAAGCGGTCGAAACCTACCGAGGAACGGAACAGTGGTGCCATGGAAAATGCAGTACTCATGATTCAAATCTCCTGAAAACAATCAGCAAGTTTTTTTGTCTCCGCGACCCGAATTCGGCATCGCGTAATCCCTAAATAGGGACCGCTGATTGCTTTTCAAGAGATTATTTCGAGATTTTTTTCAGGCGGCTTCCGAGACCTGCAGGCCCAGCAAACGCGAGACTTGGTCCAGTTCGGTCTCACGTCGCAAGACCGTAAACAACGCCACGGCTTCGGGGTAATTGCGGGTCAGCATCGCCAGCCATTGCTTCAAGCGACCCGGCGATTGACGTGCGGTCATTTGCGCCTTGGCTTGCAGCCAGAAGTCCTGAATCAATGGCAGCAGCTCGGCCCAAGTCATCTCGACCACGTCTTGCCCGGCGCGTGCAGCGGCGATTTGCCGGGCCAGGTCCGGACGCGAGACCAGGCCGCGACCGAGCATGATGTCTTCCACACCGCTGATTTCGCGGCAACGACGCCAGTCTTCGACGCTCCAGATGTCACCATTGGCGAACACCGGCACCTTGACTACGTCCTGTACTCGCGGGATCCATTCCCAATGGGCTGGCGGCTTGTAGCCGTCGGTCTTGGTCCGCGCGTGGACGACGATGTGCGCCGCGCCCCCTTCGGCCAGGGCCGTGGCGCACACCAGCGCGCCGTCCGGGCTGTCAAAGCCCAGACGCATTTTCGCGGTCACCGGAATGTGCGCTGGCACGGCACGACGGACATGCTCGACGATCTGGTTCAGCAGCTCGGGCTCTTTGAGCAGTACCGCCCCGCCCCGTGACTTGTTCACGGTTTTGGCCGGGCAGCCGAAGTTCAGGTCGATCACCTCGGAACCCAGCTCGCAGGCCAGCGCGGCGTTTTCCGCCAGGCACACCGGATCGGAACCCAACAACTGCACGCGCAACGGCACACCGGAAGCGGTGCGGGCGCCGGTCAGCAGTTCAGGGCCGAACTTGTGGTAATAGGCAGGCGTGAGCAGCTGATCGTTGATCCGAATGAACTCGGTCACGCACCAATCGATACCGCCGACGCGGGTCAGCACGTCCCGCAGGATGTTGTCGACCAACCCCTCCATGGGCGCCAAAGCAATTTGCATGAAAAACACACTCAACGAAAAACGTGCGGCAGTTTACTGGTTTCGGCGTGCAGAAGGTATTTCGTCAGATAGGACGCCTTCGCGGGCAAGCCTCGCTCCTACGGTCATCACCGTCTTGTAGGAGCGAGGCTTGCCCGCGAACGCTTCAATCAGGTCAATATTTGCAACGCAGGGCCATAGCCTTCGATGAACTCTGCCGGCATGCGCTTGGGCTTGCCGGTCGACAGTTCGATGCAGACGAAGGTGGTCTGGGCGCGCAGCAACGTGGTGTTGTCGCTGGGGCGTTTCAGCTGGAAGTGTCGGGTCATTTTCAGGCGCTGGTCCCAATCGACAATCCACGTCGCCAATTGCAACTCATCGCCCTCATAGGCGGCCGCCAGGTAATCGATCTCGTGCCGCACCACCGCCATCGCCCGGTCCAGCCGACGGTATTCGACCAGGTCCAGACCCAGCCGCTGCGAGTGGCGCCAGGCGCAGCGTTCGAGCCAAGTCACGTACACCGCGTTATTCGCGTGCCCCAGCCCATCGATGTCCTCGGCGCCTACTTCCAGATCAATCACAAACGGCGTTGCCCGATCCCAGCCCATGCCTCACTCCCGGTCAGATTATTCGACCGGGGCAGTGTAACGGATGCTCAGGCCGATTGGCGCTTGTGCAGGCTGCGGCCGGAGAGCAGTGATAGCACGCCATCAATCACCCGAGGGTCTGCCAGCACCCGTTGATGACCGCCCTCTTCCAGGCGCAACAGACGGCTGTCGAACCAGGCTTCGTTGATCAGCTGCGAATCCTTGACCGATACGAAGTTGTCATCTTCGGCATGAACGATCAGGCCGGGCATGTCGAGCTGATAGTGCGCGACATCCAGCGCCGCAGCGCGCATGCCGACGTCTCTTTCGACCTGACGAATGAACGCCGAACGGGCTTTCGGTGGCAGCCGCACATAGCGTGCGAAACCGCGCAGCACCCCAAGAATCCGCGCCGGGGCGGCGATCGTGACCAGGGTTTCGGTGCGCAAGCCCAACTGAACCGCGAGCATGGCGCTGGCGCCGCCCATGGAGTGACCGATGACCGCTTGCAGCGGCGGCAACTCGGCAGCGGCTTCAAGCATGGCCCGGGCAAACAGCACCACATTCGCTTCGCGGCCAGGTGAGCGACCGTGAGCCGGGCCGTCCAGCGCCACCACGGTGTAACCGGCGTCCACCAGCGCGGTGATCAGGCTGGCAAACTGCGTTGGCCGCCCTTCCCAACCGTGCATCAGCAACACCGTCGGGCCTTGCCCCCAGCGCAACGCCGAGAGGCCGAAGCGCAAGGTGATCCGCTCGGATTTCGCCAGCAGCGGCAATTCCCAATCACGCGGCGGCAGTTCCCGCGGCGTCATGAACGCCAGTCGCATTTTGCTCGCGACCAATTTCGGTGCAAACCAGCCTAAGGTGCCATTAACGCCACGAACCCACTTCAACGTGCTCATCGCTCTCACTCCCCAGGCTAACGCCTTCAGGTCACAGCACCGCAGACTTGGCGGCGCGCAGCAATCGATCGGACAACTCTCCTGGCCCCAGCGCCCGCGCCAGGGCCAACCCACCGACCATCAAGGCCATGTCGGCCAAGGCTTTGTCGGTGTCTTCCGGGCTGGCCGCCAACTGCGCGACCATCATTTCCACGTGCTCATTCAGTGCCACACGAAACGCGTCCGGCAGGCGCCCCAGCTCACCGACAGACGCCGGGATCGGGCAGGCGGACTCTGAGGAATCGCGGTGTTTGCGCGACAGATAAAACGCGGCAACCAACGCGCGACGCTCTTCACCGGTCAGTTCGGCGTCCATGTCGGCGATCAAGCCACGGCGGTGACCGAGCAGCTGCTTGAACGCTTCCAGCATCATGGCGTCCTTGCTTTCGAAGTGCGCATAGAAGCCGCCGACCGTCAGGCCGGCTGCGCCCATCACTTCGCCCACGCTCGGTTCGGCCGGGCCGCGCTGAATCAGCGCTGCGCTGGCGGCCTTGAGGATGCGTTCGCGGGTTTGAGCTTTTTTATCGTTCATCGTTGCCTCCGAATATTACGACTAGAATATTATTCTCATAATAATATTTCGCAAGTCGTGGATATGACCGCTGGTCTGAAGATCAGTTTGGAAGAATGAGGGGATTTGGCCAAACGCCAGACAAACAAAAGGGCCATTCAATAATTGAATGACCCTTATAAAATCCCGCAGAGCGGGTAATCGTGGCGTCCCCTAGGGGACTCGAACCCCTGTTACCGCCGTGAAAGGGCGGTGTCCTAGGCCACTAGACGAAGGGGACGCAAAACCTTCTATACAACTGATCAGTGCTGAGAGCTGATCGATTCAAGGCCGGTGTGGCCAGACCTTGAACTGTAAAATTGGTGGAGCTAAGCGGGATCGAACCGCTGACCTCCTGCATGCCATGCAGGCGCTCTCCCAGCTGAGCTATAGCCCCGGATTTTTCGCCTCGCGGCGGAGCGACATCTTGCAACATCGCTTCTGTAAAACTGGCGTCCCCTAGGGGACTCGAACCCCTGTTACCGCCGTGAAAGGGCGGTGTCCTAGGCCACTAGACGAAGGGGACGCAAACCCTTCTATACAACAGATCAACGCTGAGTGTTGATCGCTTCAATGCCGGTGTGGCCAGACCTTGAAGTGTAAATTGGTGGAGCTAGACGGGATCGAACCGTCGACCTCTTGCATGCCATGCAAGCGCTCTCCCAGCTGAGCTATAGCCCCTCATCGCTGAGGACGGGGCGAATCTTAATGGCGCATCGGAAAGCTGTCAAACTTATTTTTAAAATATTTCAAAGTTTTTTGCCGACATAACAATCACTTACCGCCCTCCCCCCGTAAATCCGGGGGAAATTCGACCTTGTAGCAGCTGCCGCAGGCTGTGTTCGAGTGCGCAGCGCTCACCCTCGTCCTTTCAGGCGGATTGCCTAACGGCCATCAGGGGCGGCTTCGCAGCCCAACGCAGCCTTCGGACAGCTGCTACAAAGTCAGGCGATGTTGGCCAGGAGTTTTTCCCACTCCTTGTTTTCCTTCTTCGACACGCCGCCCAGCAGGTCGATGGCCTGGCGCAGACGGAAACGGGTCAGGTCCGGGCCGAGGATCTCCATTGCATCGAGCACCGACACCGAACTGGCCTGCCCCGTGATCGACGCAAACATCAGCGGCATGGCGTCACGCAGCTTCAGCTCGAGGGATTCGACCACCGCTTGGATCGTCGCAGTGATGCTGTCCTTCTCCCACTGACGCAGGCTTTCAAGCTTCCACAAGATCAGCTGCATCAACTGACGAACCTGGTCGCCCGAGAGCTTCTTGGATTCGAACAGCTTGGCATCCGGGTTCACGCCACCGGCGAAGAAGAAACCGGCGAGCGGTGCGACCTGGCTGAACGTTTCAACCCGACCCTGCACGTGCGGCGCGATCTTCATCATGTAATCAGGGTTCAGTGCCCACGTTTGCAGGCGCGAAGCGAACTCTTCCACCGGCAGGTCACGCAGCCATTGGCCGTTGAGCCACGAGAGTTTCTCGATGTCGAAAATCGGCCCGCCGAGAGACACACGGCTCAGGTCGAAGTGGTCGACCATTTCCTGCAACGAGAACTTCTCGCGCTCGTCCGGCATCGACCAGCCCATGCGGCCCAGGTAGTTGAGCATCGCTTCCGGCATGAAACCCATGCGCTCGTAGAACGTCACCGAGGTCGGGTTCTTGCGCTTGGACAGCTTGCTCTTGTCCGGGTTACGCAGCAGCGGCATGTAGCACAGCTCCGGTTGTTCCCAGCCGAAGTACTCGTAAAGCAGGATCAGTTTCGGCGCCGATGGCAGCCATTCTTCACCGCGCAATACGTGGGTGATGCCCATCAAGTGGTCATCGACCACGTTGGCCAGGAAGTACGTCGGCAGGCCGTCAGTCTTCATCAGGACTTGCATGTCCATGCGATCCCACGGGATTTCGACGTCGCCACGCAGCATGTCCGGCACCACGCAAACACCTTCGCTCGGCACTTTCATGCGGATCACGTGCGGTTCGCCAGCGGCCAGGCGGCGCGCCACTTCTTCCTTGGACAGCAACAGCGCACGGCCGTCGTAACGCGGGGTTTCGCCGCGCGCCATTTGCTCGGCGCGCATCTGGTCCAGTTCTTCGGCGGTGCAGAAGCACGGGAAAGCGTGGCCCATTTCTACCAACTGCTGGCAGTACTTCTGATAGATGTCACCGCGCTCGCTTTGACGGTACGGACCGTGCGGACCGCCAACGTCAGGGCCTTCGCTCCAGTCGATACCCAACCAGCGCAGGGCGTCGAAAATCTGTTGTTCGGACTCGCGGGTCGAACGCAATTGGTCGGTGTCTTCAATCCGCAGGATGAACTCACCGCCATGCTGCTTGGCAAAGCAGTAGTTGAACAAAGCGATGTAAGCGGTACCTACGTGGGGATCCCCGGTAGGCGATGGCGCGATGCGAGTGCGGACGGTGGTCATGGCAAGTCTCGAAATGAAGATAAAACAAAGGGCGAATGGTAACAGGCGTTGCCCGCCCGGCTCCAGTGAGCAGGGCATTTAAGCCAAGGTTGCGTCTACAACGCGCGTATGGCGCGGTGAATGGCCGAATATCAGCCGATGGCATTTACCGTTTATCGGCTGTATGCCAGATTCGGCTGCTGATAACTTTCCTTACAATTTCTCGACTACAGTCTGCCCCATGCCTGCCCAACTCAAGCGTCGCCTGTTCATGTTCCTGTTGATCGTCCTGCTGATTGCCGGGGCCTTTTTTGCCCAGTGGTTCTTCAAGGGACGGTTTTACGAAAGCACCGACAACGCTTATGTCCAGGGCGAGATCACCCGCGTCTCCAGCCAATTGGGCGCACGCATCGAACAGGTGTTGGTGCAAGATAACCAGCACGTCGAGAAAGGCCAGTTGCTGATCAAGCTCGAAGGCGATGATTTCCACCTCGCCGTCGACCGCGCCAATGCCACGCTCGCCACCCGCCAGGCCGAACGCCTGCAAGCGCAGAGCAAACTCACCCAGCAAGCCAGCCTGATCGCCGCCAGCGACGCGCAAGTTGCCTCCAGCCAGGCCAGCCTCGGCCGTTCGCAGATCGACTTGTCCCGCGCGCAAACCTTGCGCAAACCCGGTTACGTCTCGGAAGAGCGCGTCACCACCCTCTCCGCTGACAACCACATTGCCCGCTCGCAAGTGACCAAGGCCCAGGCGGATGCGCAAAGTCAGCGCCAGCAAGTCAACTCGCTGAGCGCTGAAATTAAACGCCTCGACGCCATGATCGCCAACGCCAAAACCGATCTGGCCCAGGCCGAACTGAACCTGACTCGCAGCGAAATACACGCGCCGATCAGCGGCCTGATCGGCCAGCGCGCCGCCCGCGAAGGCCAGTACGTGCAGGCCGGCGCGTACCTGATGTCGATCGTCCCGGACCAGGACATCTGGATTCAGGCCAATTTCAAGGAAACCCAGATCGGCCACATGCAGCCCGGTCAGAAAGCCGAGCTGACCTTTGACGCCTACAGCGACACGCCGATCAACGCGCGCGTCGACAGCCTGTTCGCCGCCTCGGGCGCACAGTTCAGCCTGTTGCCGCCGGACAATGCCACCGGCAACTTCACCAAAGTCGTCCAACGAATTCCGGTCAAACTGACGTTCGCCGCGGACAATCCGCTGCACGGCAAGATCCGTCCAGGGATGTCGGTCACCGCCAAAGTGAACATCAAAGACGCCCCTGACGATGGCCGGTGATCAACTGCTCCGTCCGGTCGGCGAACCGACCCGGCGGGACTGGATTGCAGTGATGAGTGTGATGCTGGGCGCCTTCATGGCGGTGCTCGACATCCAGATCACCAACTCGTCACTCAAGGACATTCAGGGCGCGCTGTCGGCGACCCTGGAAGAAGGCTCGTGGATTTCTACCTCGTACCTGGTGGCGGAAATCATCATGATCCCGCTGACTGCGTGGCTGGTGCAGCTGCTGTCGGCACGCCGTTTAGCCGTGTGGGTCTCGCTCGGCTTTCTCGCCGCGTCCCTGCTCTGTTCCATGGCGTGGAGCCTGGAGAGCATGATCGTCTTCCGCGCCTTGCAAGGCTTCACCGGCGGCGCGCTGATTCCACTGGCATTCACCCTCACGCTGATCAAACTTCCTGAACACCACCGCGCCAAAGGCATGGCGATGTTCGCCATGACCGCGACCTTCGCGCCCTCCATCGGCCCGACTCTCGGCGGCTGGCTGACGGAAAACTGGGGCTGGGAATACATCTTCTACATCAACATCCCGCCCGGCCTGATCATGATCGCCGGCCTGATGTATGGCCTGGAAAAGAAAGAAGCGCATTGGGAATTACTCAAAAGCACCGACTACATGGGCATTCTCACCCTGGGCGTCGGGCTCGGTTGCTTGCAGGTGTTTCTGGAGGAAGGCCATCGCAAGGACTGGCTGGAATCGAACCTGATCGTGACCTTGGGCAGCATTGCGCTGGTGAGCCTGATCACCTTTGTCATCGTGCAGACCTCCAAGCCCAATCCACTGATCAACCTTGGCATCCTGCGCAATCGCAACTTTGGTTTATCGAGTATTTCCAGTGTCGGCATGGGGGTCGGGCTGTACGGTTCGATCTACCTGTTGCCGCTGTACCTGGCGCAGATCCAGAACTACAACGCCTTGCAGATCGGCGAAGTGATCATGTGGATGGGCGTGCCGCAGCTGTTTCTGATTCCGCTGGTGCCGAAACTGATGAAAGTCATCTCGCCGAAATGGCTGTGCACCTTGGGTTTCGGGCTGTTCGGGTTGGCGAGTTTTTCATCGGGGGTACTGAACCCGGACTTTGCCGGGCCGCAGTTCAATCAGATCCAGATCATCCGGGCGCTGGGCCAGCCGCTGATCATGGTGACCATTTCGTTGATCGCCACGGCGTACATCCTGCCGCAGGATGCGGGGTCGGCGTCGAGCCTGTTCAACATCCTGCGCAACCTCGGCGGCGCGATTGGCATCGCCCTCCTCGCCACGTTGCTGGATGCGCGGACCAAGACCTACTTCGATTATTTGCGCGAAGCGATTGTGCCGACCAATCCGCAGGTTGCCGAGCGGATGGCGTCGTTGACGGATCGGTTTGGCAGTGAGACGGCGGCGCTGGGCAAGCTCAGTGAAATCGCGCATCAACAGGCATCGATCATGGCGTACAACGATGCGTTTCACTTTGTCGGGATTGCGCTGGGGATCAGCATGGTGGCGGTGTTGTTGACCAAGAAGTTGCCGGCGGGGCTCAAGGCTGGCGAGGCGCATTGAGACCGAGGTGCGGCCTTCGCGGGCAAGCCTCGCTCCTACAGGATTTGTGGCGTTCGCATGATGGGTGAACCACACAAAACCTGTAGGAGCGAGGCTTGCCCGCGAAGAGGCCATAACAGGCGCCGCAAAACTCAAACGGTGATCAACCGCTCCCGCAGTTTGCCGATCTCATCACGCATCTGCGCCGCCGCCTCAAATTCCAGATCCCGCGCCAACGCGTACATCTTCTCTTCCAGGGCTTTAATGCGCTTGGCGACTTCTCCCGGCGAGCGCAGTTCGGCTTCGTACTTGGCGCTTTCCTCGGCGGCCTTGGCCATGCCTTTGCGCTTCTTGCTGCGCGAACCCGGCACGGTGGCGCCTTCCATGATGTCGGCCACGTCCTTGAACACACCCTTGGGCGTGATGCCGTTGGCCAGGTTGAAGGCGATCTGTTTGTCGCGACGACGCTCGGTTTCACCGATCGCCCGTTCCATCGAACCAGTGATGCGATCCGCATAGAGAATCGCCCGCCCGTTGAGGTTCCGCGCCGCACGGCCGATGGTCTGGATCAGCGAGCGTTCAGAACGCAGGAAGCCTTCCTTGTCCGCATCGAGAATCGCCACCAGCGACACTTCCGGCATGTCCAGACCTTCACGCAGCAGGTTGATCCCCACCAGCACATCGAAAGTGCCGAGGCGCAAATCGCGGATGATTTCGACCCGTTCGACGGTGTCGATGTCCGAGTGCAAATAGCGCACGCGCACGCCATGGTCGGCCAGGTAATCGGTCAAGTCCTCGGACATGCGCTTGGTCAGCGTGGTGACAAGCACGCGCTCTTCAAGGGCGACGCGCTTGCCGATTTCCGAGAGCAGATCGTCGACCTGGGTCAGCGCCGGACGGATTTCGATTTGCGGGTCCACCAGACCGGTCGGACGCACCAATTGCTCGACCACGCGACCGGCGTGTTCCGCTTCGTAATTGCCCGGCGTGGCCGAGACAAAAATCGTCTGCGGGCTGATGTTTTCGAACTCGTCGAAACGCATCGGCCGGTTATCCAGCGCTGACGGCAGGCGGAAACCGTATTCCACCAGCGTCTCTTTACGCGAGCGGTCGCCCTTATACATGGCGCCGACCTGCGGCACGCTGACGTGGGATTCGTCGATCACCAGCAAGGCGTCGGCCGGCAGGTAGTCGAACAACGTCGGTGGCGCCTGGCCGGATTCACGGCCCGAGAGGTAGCGTGAATAGTTTTCGATGCCGTTGCAGTAACCCAGTTCGAGGATCATCTCCAGGTCGAAACGGGTGCGTTGCTCCAGCCGTTGGGCCTCAACCAGTTTGTTGTTGGAACGCAAATAATCCAGGCGCTCCTGCAACTCGACCTTGATCCCTTCGACGGCACCCAGCAGGGTTTCCCGTGGCGTCACGTAGTGGCTTTTCGGATAGAAGGTGAAGCGCGGCAGCTTGCGAATCACTTCGCCGGTCAGCGGATCGAAGGCGGACAGGCTCTCGACCTCGTCATCAAACAGTTCGATGCGGATCGCTTCGAAATCGGATTCCGCCGGGTGGATATCAATCACATCGCCGCGCACCCGGAACGTCGCACGGGCGAATTCCATGTCGTTGCGGGTGTATTGCAGGTCCGCCAGGCGACGCAGCAACGCACGCTGATCGAGCTTGTCGCCGCGATCCACGTGCAGGACCATTTTCAGATAGGTTTCCGGGCTGCCCAGACCGTAGATGCACGATACCGTGGTGACGATGATCGCGTCCTTGCGCTCCAGCAACGCTTTGGTCGCCGACAGTCGCATCTGCTCGATGTGGTCGTTGATCGAGGCATCTTTCTCGATGAAGGTGTCCGAGGACGGCACATACGCTTCGGGCTGGTAGTAGTCGTAGTAGGAAACGAAGTATTCGACGGCGTTGTTCGGGAAGAACGCCTTGAACTCGCCGTACAACTGCGCGGCCAGGGTTTTGTTCGGCGCCAGCACCAGGGTCGGACGCTGCACCTGGGCGATCACGTTGGCGATGCTGAAGGTCTTGCCCGAGCCGGTGACACCCAGCAACGTCTGGTGCGCCAGCCCGGCTTCGATGCCCTCGACCATCAGGCGGATGGCTTCCGGCTGATCGCCGGCGGGCTCGAAGCGGGTGACTAGCTGGAATTCAGACATGTATACCTCTGGTATCGCGCCAGCGCGGTCAAACCGGCAGCAACGAGATAGGCCGCAAACGACTCACGTCGCCCGAGGAAAAAACTGGATTGTGCTCAATGTGGAGCCGATTGCCCGCGCTTTCAAGGCAAACGTCCTACATACCTTGCAGTCTTTGACGCAGCCATTCGACTAACGGTCGAAAAATAATCGAAAAAACTTACCGTAAAAGCCGAATCCTCTGTCGCCATCAATTGCAGATGGCCTCTATACTAGCTCCCCGTTTGTGCACCGCTCTAGTGCATTCGGCTGGAGCGCGACACGTCCCTCCACTCTCCATTCAGAGCCGCCGCAAAAATGAGCCTGTTCTCCGCTGTCGAAATGGCACCACGCGATCCAATCCTGGGCCTCAACGAAGCATTCAACGCCGATACCCGTACCAACAAGGTCAACCTGGGGGTCGGTGTTTACTGCAACGAGGAGGGGCGAATTCCACTCCTGCGCGCCGTTGTCGAAGCCGAGACGATTCGCGTCGCTCAACACGCGTCCCGTGGCTACTTGCCCATCGACGGCATCGCGGCCTACGACCAGGCTGTGCAGAAACTGCTGTTCGGCAATGATTCGCCACTGATCGCTGCTGGCCGGGTTATCACGACCCAAGCCGTGGGTGGCACTGGCGCACTGAAAATCGGCGCCGACTTCCTCAAGCAACTGCTGCCGAACGCCGTCGTCGCGATCAGCGACCCGAGCTGGGAAAACCACCGCGCACTGTTCGAAACCGCCGGTTTCCCGGTGCAGAACTATCGCTACTACGACGCCGCGGCCCACGACGTTAACCGTACCGGCCTGCTCGAAGACCTTAACGCCCTGCCGTCCGGCTCGATCGTTGTGCTGCACGCGTGCTGCCACAACCCGACCGGCGTGGACTTGAGCCCGGCGGACTGGAACAACGTACTGGAAGTGGTGAAGGCCAAAGGTCACGTGCCGTTCCTCGACATGGCCTACCAGGGTTTTGGCGATGGCATCGACGAAGACGCTGCTGCCGTGCGCCTGTTCGCTGAATCGGGCCTGACCTTCTTCGTATCCAGCTCGTTCTCCAAATCCTTCTCGCTGTACGGCGAGCGCGTTGGCGCCCTGTCGATCGTCAGCGAGTCGAAAGAAGAAAGCGCGCGCGTACTGTCGCAAGTCAAACGCGTAATCCGCACCAACTACTCCAACCCGCCCACCCACGGTGCAAGCATCGTCGCCGCCGTGCTGAACAGCCCGGAACTGCGCGCTCAGTGGGAAGAAGAACTGGCAGAAATGCGCCTGCGGATTCGCGGCATGCGTATCCAGATGGTTGAGCAACTGGCAAAGCAAGCGCCACAGCGCGACTTCAGCTTCGTCGGTCGTCAGCGCGGCATGTTCTCCTACTCCGGCCTGACGGTTGAGCAAGTGACCCGTCTGCGCAGCGAGTTCGGCATCTACGCCCTGGACACCGGCCGCATCTGCGTGGCTGCGTTGAACCAGAGCAACATCGACGTTGTGACCAAGGCCATCGTTGCGGTGATCTGAGTCGTCGCGTGATACGAAAAACGGGAAGCCCTTGGGCTTCCCGTTTTTTATTTGTCACAGATAATTCTCAAAGCAACGACCGAGGGCTCTAGACTGCACACATAACAAATGTGGGAGCGGGCTTGCTCGCGAATGCGGTCTGTCGGTCACGTTTAATGCTGGATGTGCCGCCGTCTTCGCGAGCAAGCCCGCTCCCACAGGTTTTGTGTACACCCGAGATTTCTTACGAGAGCTGACATGAAAAACGATGACCTGCGCGCTGAGCGCGATGACCTGGATGACCTGAACGACTTCGTGCCTCGCACCCCGGCCAAACGCGGTAACAACCTGGTGATGCAAGTGGCGGCCGGCGTATTTCTCGGCGGCCTGGCCCTGTGGCTGGTGCAGCTGGGCGCGACGATGCTGTACGCCAAGCTGATGCTCGCCACCGTCACTTTCGGCGGTTAAGCCAGTTCGGTTGCGCGCTGGCTGGCCGCGTCGTCATAGGCGACGTAAAGCGATTCGGCGACCTGGCTTTTGATCGCCTTGGCGCTTTCCAGGCCCAGGACAAAACCTTCGGCCTTGCCACCGGCGCGGTTCAAGTCGTCAGCGGTACTGGCTTGAGTGATGGCATCGAACAGCTTCTCGGCGTGTGGGCCGACACCTTTGGGCAGACTGATCTGGGCGATGCTCATGCGAACACCTCGTGACGAGGTGAGAGGGTTGGATGATTCATGACGCGTACCTTTTCGGCGAATGGCCGGCAGCGCGTGTAACCACTTCCGGGCGGCTATGGTAGACCTCTGGGGCGATTCTGGTAACCGCCAATCGCCGATAAACCACCGTCCGTCCCGATGAATCCGCCAGTTTGCTAACAGATGCTTGACTTCTCTTTTTGAATCAGTAACATACACGCCATTCCGCGATAGCTCAGTTGGTAGAGCAAGTGACTGTTAATCACTGGGTCCCTGGTTCGAGTCCAGGTCGTGGAGCCATACAAGGTTCTAGAGAAATCTCTCTGAACCACTCGAAAAACCCGCCTTCTGGCGGGTTTTTTCGTTTTAGCTGTTCCGGGTCAGCCCTTCCCATACTCATTGAGATAACCCAGCAGTTTGCTGACGGCCGGCGACAGTGGCCGCGACTGGCGTGTCAGCAGGCCGATGTTGACCATGGAGATGGGCAACTCGACCGCCAGGATCGCCACCATGCCGTAGCGCAGGTAATGCTCCGCGACGTCATTCGGCACCACGGCGATCATGTCCGACGCTTCGATCATCGAGGTGGTGGCCAGAATCGACGCGGTTTCCACGATGTCCAGGGTCTGCACCATGCCCCCCGCTTTCAGTGCGCTTTCCACGTGACGACGCATCGGGCTGCCGATCGGGTGCAGGATCCAGGTTTGCGTCACCAGGTCGGCCAGGCTCAATTTTGCAGCCGTCGCCAGCGCATGCCCAGGCCGCGCAATGACACGCATCTGCTCGCCCTTTTCGAACAGTTGAATATCCAGCCCCTGACCGTCGATCTGGTCCGGGAGCCGCCCCAGCACCACATCGAAATCGCCACGAATCAGCGCCGGCAGCAGCGTGTCGCTGGTCCCGACTTCAATGCAGATGCGCACCTTCGGGTTATCCGCCTTGAATGCCAACACGCCCCGGGTCAACAAGGTCGGCACCGGCCCCATCACCGTGCCGATGCGCACCAACCCCGAAGCACCGCGCGCCAGTTCCGCCAACTGCGCTTCGGCGTGTTCGAACTCATGAATCGCCCCGTGGGCGTAGTGAATCATCACTTCGCCATACAGCGTCGGCTCCATGCCTCGTGGCAGGCGCTCGAACAGCTTGGCGCCGAGGCGTTCTTCCAACTGCTGCAACAACAGGCTCGCGGCCGGCTGCGTGGTGTGCATCGCAGCTGCTGCGCGGCGCAGATTGCGGAACTCGCCCAAGGCATTGAGCAGGGCAATCTGGCGACTGGAAATCTTCAACGGGCTGAAGGTTTTCGCCGGCGCCGGGCTGGCGAGCGTTGGGACTTTCGGCTGCTCTGACATATCAATTTCAGTATCCATCTATACGAATCGACGATTATGCCTATATCGCCGACCACCCTACAGTCGAGCTCCCAAGTGGTCACCTATAAAAAGAGTTCACCATGAGTATTCGAATCACCCACCTGAGCGTTCGCGACATTCGTTTCCCTACTTCACGGTCACTCGACGGCTCTGATGCGATGAACAGCGCGCCAGACTATTCGGCGTCCTACGTGGTCTTGCACACCGATTCGACAGAGGGTTTGGAGGGCCATGGCCTGACCTTCACCATCGGCCGCGGCAATGAAATTTGCGTCGCCGCCGTGCAATCACTGGCGCCACTGATTGTCGGCTTGACCCTGGAAGAGATCACCGCCGACATGGGCCGGTTCTGGCACACCATCACCATGGGTGACAGCCAACTGCGCTGGCTGGGTCCGGAAAAGGGCGTGATTCACCTGGCCACCGCCGCCATCGTCAACGCCGTGTGGGATCTGTGGGCCAAGACCGAAGCGAAGCCGGTGTGGAAACTGCTGGCGGACATGACCCCCGAGCAACTGGTCGCCTGCCTCGACTTCAGCTATGTGACCGACGCCATCACCCCCGAGGAAGCCATCGCCCTGCTGCGTCGGCAGGCCCCCGGCAAAGCCAAGCGCGAAGCGCAGATGCTGCGCGAAGGTTATCCCGGCTACACCACTGCGCCGGGCTGGCTGGGTTACTCGGAAGAGAAAATGCGCCGACTGGCCCGCGAAGCCGTCGCCGATGGCTGGACCCACTTCAAACAGAAAATCGGCGCCAACCTGGAAGACGACCTGCGCCGCGCCGCGATCCTGCGCGAAGAAATCGGCTGGGAACGCACCTTGATGATGGACGCCAACCAAGTCTGGAGCGTCGATGAATCGGTGGCGAACATGCGTCGCCTGGCCGCGTTCGACCCCTGGTGGATTGAAGAACCAACCAGCCCGGACGACATCCTCGGCCACGCGACCATCCGCCAGCGCATCGCACCGATTGGCGTCGCCACCGGCGAGCATTGCCATAACCGGGTGATGTTCAAGCAGATGTTCCAGGCCCAGGCACTCGACTTCTGCCAACTGGACGCCGCACGCCTGGGCGGTCTCAACGAAGTGCTGATCGTGTTGCTGATGGCCGCCAAGTTCGACGTGCCGGTGTGCCCGCATGGCGGCGGTGTCGGTTTGTGCGAGTACGTGCAGAACATCTCGCTGTTCGATTACATCGCAGTGTCCGGCTCGCTGCAAAACCGCGTGCTGGAATACGTCGATCACCTGCACGAACACTTTCTCGAACCCGTGGTCATTCGCAACGGCCGCTACATGCCGCCGCAACGCCCCGGCTACAGCATCGAAATGACCGCCGACACCCTGGAACGCTACCAGTATCCCAACGGCCCGGTGTGGATTGATCTTGCCCAATCCTGACCGTTAAACAGCACCTTCCGTTCGCGCAACGGCACAGTGGCGCCCCTTTGCACCGGGCGCCATGACATGCGCACCTGCCCCAATCAGGACTATAAAAATGACAATCCTAAGCACCATCGCGGTTGCCCAGGCCCCTGCTGCCTGCAACGAACAACGCCTGACCAACCTGCTGTTACGCAAATTGATGCCGCTGCTGGTCGTGGTCTATGTCATGAGCTTTCTCGACCGCACCAACATTGCCCTGGCCAAAGCCAGCATGGGCATCGACCTCGGGCTTTCCGCTGCGGCGTATGGCCTGGGCGCCGGGTTATTTTTCCTGACCTACGCGCTGTTCGAAGTGCCCAGCAACCTGATCATGCAAAAGGTCGGCGCGCGATTCTGGATCACTCGCATCATGATTACCTGGGGCCTGCTCTCGACAGGCATGGCGTTCGTCCAGGGTGAAACCTCGTTCTACGTCATGCGCCTGTTGCTGGGCGTCGCCGAAGCGGGCCTGTTTCCGGGCGTCATGCTGTACCTGACCTACTGGTTCAACCGCGAGCAACGCGCCCGCGCCACCGGGTATTTTCTGCTCGGTGTCTGCGTCGCCAATATTCTCAGCGGCCCGCTCGGCGGCGCACTGTTGCAGCTCGATGGCTGGCTCGGCTGGCATGGCTGGCAGTGGTTGTTTGTACTGGAAGGCCTGCCCGCCGTGGCGCTGGCCTATGTGGTGTGGAAGAAACTGCCCGACGGCCCTTCCTCCGCGTCCTGGCTGTCGGCGGCTGACGCCCGGGACATCGAAGAACGCTTGAACGCCGAGAGCGACGACGCCCCACAACAAACCCGCCTCAGCCAGATGTTGCGCGATAAACAAATCTGGCTCGCGATCGTCGTCTACTTTGTGCACCAGATCACCATCTACACCGTGATCTTCTTCCTGCCCGGCATCATCGGCACCTACGGCGCATTGTCGCCCTTGCAAATCGGCCTGCTGACGTCCGTGCCGTGGATTGCCGCCGCCATCGGTGCTGCGACTTTTCCGCGCCTGGCCACTTCACCGCAGCGCTGCCGACGAATTCTATTCTTCGGCCTGCTGACTATGTCTGCCGGACTGCTGCTGGCCTCGTTTTCCAATTCATACATCGGGCTGATCGGCTTTTCACTGACGGCGCTGATGCTGTTCGTCGTGCAGTCGATCATCTTTGTCTTCCCCTCCAGCCGCTTGAGCGGAACCGCACTGGCGGGTGGCCTGGCGTTCGTCACCACCTGCGGTTTGCTCGGTGGTTTCGTCGGCCCGTCAGTGATGGGCCTGATCGAACAAGCCACGGGCAGCACGCGCAATGGCTTGCTGGTGATCGCTGGCTTGCTGGTGTTTGCGGCGCTGGTCAGCACTCGCTTGCGTCAGGGTCAAGAAAAAACCGCCGTCTGAAAAGACGGCGGTTTTGTTATTGGCTTACTTAACGGGTACCACCGTCAGACATGCTCGCTGCTTTTGGCATGGATGGGGTGGTGCTCGTCCGATGCATGAGCCACTTCCACTACCGGAATTTCCTTGCCGTCGCAGTCATGCAGTTTGCCATCGCTGAAGTAATCGCCTTCGCGCAACGCTGCCAGGTCCTGATAACGCAGCACCCGCTCAGTACCGGCCGCGAACACCGACTGCTGATCGGAGTTACCGGCGGTGAGGTGGTTGAAGGTCAGGTTGAGCACGATGGCCATGATCGCCGAGGAACTGATGCCCGAGTGGAAGATCGTCGCGAACCAGCTTGGGAAGTGGTCGTAGAAGTTCGGCGCGGCGATCGGGATCATGCCGAAACCAATGGAGGTGGCGACGATGATCAGGTTGACGTTATTGCGATAGTCGACCTTGGACAGCGTACGAATACCGCTGGCCGTCACGGTGCCGAACAGCACGATACCGGCGCCGCCGAGCACCGAGGTCGGTACAGCGGCGATGACCCGGCCCATGAACGGCAGCAGGCCGAGGATCACCAGAAACAAACCGCCGGTGGCCACCACGAAACGACTCTTGATGCCCGTCACCGCCACCAGCCCGACGTTCTGGGCGAAGGCACTTTGGGTGAAGGAGCCGAAGATCGGCGCGATCATGCTCGACAGCATATCGGCACGCAGGCCGTTGCCCAGGCGCTTGGAGTCCACCTTGGTGTCGATGATTTCACCGACCGCCAGGATGTCCGCCGAGGTTTCCACCAGGGTCACCATGACCACGATGCACATCGACAGGATCGCGGCGAAGTGGAAGGTCGGCATGCCGAAGTGGAACGGTGTCGGGAAGCCGAACATCGGGCCTTGGGTGACGGACGAGAAGTCCGCCATGCCGAGGAACACCGCGATCACCGTACCGATGACCATCGCCAGCAGGATCGACAAACGCGAGATGGTCGCGCTGCCGATTTTGCTCAGCAGCAACACCAGCACCAGCGTCACCGCTGCCAGACCGATGTTGGCCATACTGCCGAAGTCCGGCGCATGACTGTTGCCGCCCATGGCCCAGCGCGCGGCCACCGGCATCAGCGTCAGGCCGATAGTAGTGATTACAATGCCCGTGACCAGCGGCGGGAAGAACTTGGTGATTCGCGAGAACACTGGCGTGATCAGCAAACCAATCAGGGACGCCGCAATCACCGCCCCCAGAATCGACTGGAACCCGCCCTCCCCGCCACTGCTGACAATCGCCACCATAGTCGCGACGCCAGAGAACGACACGCCCTGCACCAGCGGCAACTGACAACCGAAAAACGGTAAACCCAGGGTTTGCAGCAACGTGGCCAGCCCCCCTGCAAACAATGAAGCAGCAATCAACAAACCGATGTCCGCCGGCGACAACCCGGCAGCCTGACCAATGATCAAAGGCACCGCGACAATGCCGCCGTACATGGTCAGAACATGTTGCAGGCCGTAAGCCATATTCGCGCCGACCCCGAGATTTTCATCCTCAGGCCGTTGGTGTGAAACATGGGGCGTTTTCATGTTAGGGGGTTCCCTGGTTTTTGTTATGCGCACACTGTATGCAAGACTCAGGACAAATGTCTATAGAGTTGTATACAACTTATCGGTCACATTATGGACACATGGCCACGCGCCCCGCTGTACACGCGCCTTCCCCTCAAGAAAAATTCTTGCAATACATCCCCCGTCGGTCTTTGCCCAGCAGCGACTAGCCTTTGAGTTCCTGGCGACCACCGGTACGGACGCCCTCTTTTTTATACATATAAAGTATGCATAATGAAGCCATTCGAAATTCAGTATCACAAGGCAAAAAACGCAGCCAACAAATTAAAGCATCAGGGTGTGAGCCTCGCTGAGACTGAGCCGGTGTTTTATGACGAACGAGCCCTGACATTGCAGGACGATCATCATGACGAGCAGCGATGGATCATCATGGGGCTGGATGCCAAAGGTCGTTTATTGGTCGTTGCGTACACCTATCGCGATCCGAATTTCGTTCGAATCATTTCCGCGCGCATCGCTACCCGAAACGAGCGTCGCCACTACCTGGAGGGTTGACCGATGAAAGACGAATACGACTTCAGCAATGCCAAGCGTGGAGCGGTTGCCCCAACCAAAGGCAAAACCCGCATCACCATCATGCTCGATGATGCCGTCATTGAAGCTGCCCGGGCTCGGGCCGAGAGCGAAGGGTTTGGCTATCAGACGGTGATCAACAACACGTTGCGTCAGGTATTGCTCAGCAGCAAGGGCAAAACCGGGGAGCCTGCCGCCAGTACCGGGCATCTCAAAAAAGGACTGTCGACGTCCGAGCTGAAAAATCTGGAGAAGAAATTGTCAGAGGCGCTCAATGAAATCCATCGCGTAATGGAGCCCGATGCCCGGCCCTAGGCAAGAATCCAGGCAGTTTGAGCGAGGCCGCATCGAGCCCCTTTTTCGTGGCAACTCATGGCTTCCTACGCGGGCTCGATCAGCCGTTCAAGCATCCGCTTCAACTGCACATGCTCCGGAACTCGAATGCCGAATTCGCTTTGCAGCAATCCGATCAACTCATCCACATCCGCCACCTGCCGTCGCTCGCTTTCACTGCCGATGCGATGAATCGCGAAACTGCCGTTGTTCAGCGTACGCCGCCATCCCTCCCCGGTGCGCGCCACCATTAACTGCCGGGTGAAGGACGACTCGGGCCAGGTCGAGACGTACCAGTTGCCGACGGCGTAATCGATGTCTTCCTGGCGTTGCAGATCGAAAATGTACATCGCCTTCCATTCGTCAGCGACTTTGGCGCGCAGGGTGTAGCCATCCTCGTGCTGTTCGATGCGGTAGGGTTCGTGCGGTGTGAGCTGTTCCGTCGCTGTGTCGAGCAGCAGCGGCGCGGTCGGCACCATGCCGCCGAAGCCGACGTCGGTGATGTAGCGCACGCCGTCCAGGATGACCAGGCTCAAGCGGTGAGTACGGGCGGTCCATGCACCTTCGGGCTGGCCCATGACCACCCGGCCGGAGATGCCGCGAGCGTCATAGCCCAGCTCCTGGAGCAATGCGAGGAATAGGTTGTTGAGTTCGTAGCAGTAACCGCCGCGCCCATCGTGCAGGACTTTTTGCTCAATGCACGGCAGGTCGATGTGTACCGGTTCACCCGATAACGTGGTGAGGTTTTCGAACGGGAACGCACCGGTGTGGCGCAACTGAAGTGCGCGCAGGTTTTCCAGGGTCGGCGCCGGGGGTGCATCGAAGCCCAGTCGTTTCAGGTACAACGCACGGTTCGTCAGGCGTGGCTCACTCATTGCTGGGTCCTTGTGCATGGGGCCGCGGATCGCTCCGCCAATGGGCGCCATGTATAAGGGATAAAGCGGCCTGACTGATAATTGATTTAGCCAATCGGACGCTTCGGATACCTCAACGCCGCTTTCGCGAGCCAAGCCGGATCCATGTCGGCGCGTGATCGCTGGCATGCGGCTCGTTGCGAACCCAGGCATCGACGCCGGCCTCATGCAAATAAGGACTCAACACAGGGTTGAGCAACAGATGATCGATGCGCAACCCGGAGTTTTTCTGCCAGTGCTGGCGAAAATAATCCCAGAAAGTGTAGAGCCGATCTTCCGGATACAGATGGCGCAAGGAGTCCGTCCAGCCCTGGGTCAGCAGCCGTTGATAACACTCGCGGCTCTCGGGTTGCAGCAACGCATCCTTGAGCCAGGAGCGCGGGTTGTAGATGTCCAGGTCGGTGGGCACCACGTTGTAGTCCCCGGCCAGCACGACTGGATGCTCGCTGCCCTGAAGCGTCTGTGCATACGTGATCAACCGTTCGAACCAGGCCAGTTTGTAATCGAATTTCGGCCCCGGCTGTGGGTTGCCATTGGGCAGGTACAAGCAGCCGACCACAATGCCATGAACAGCGGCTTCGATGTAACGGCTATGGGTGTCGTTGTCATCCCCCGGCAGACCGCGCCGACTCTCCAGCGGCTGCGCATCCCGGGCCAAAATGGCCACCCCGTTCCACGAGGTCTGCCCCTGCCAGATCGCGCCGTAGCCCGCCGCCTCAAGCTCGGCGGCCGGAAATGCACTGTCGATCGATTTGAGTTCCTGCAAACAGGCGATGTCCGGTTTTTCTCGCTCCAGCCACGCCAGCAGGTTGGGTAACCGGGCGCGCAGGCCGTTGACGTTGAACGTCGCGATTCGCAAATTCTTCATGGGCCGGCGCTCCTGATGACGAGATATTCAGGTGTGACATCTGTGCGTTTCGGTGGTTGCGTTGGCGGCTTCATGTGCAGCGTGTAAGCGAACGTTTATTATTTCGCCGGGATGAATGGGTGGCTGGACAGGCCTCTTCGCGAGCAAGCCCGCTCCCACATTCGACCGCATTTTATTGAAGGAACTCGGTCACCTGTGGGAGCGGCGGTGCGACGATTCGACTTGCTTGCGAAGGCATCAACCGGGTCTTGTGGATAAACCAGGACAGTCGGCCCCAACCACTCGTCATCCGACCGGCACCAACCGCCCGGCCCTTCACACCAACATCAGGTAACAACTCATCTTTGGAGACGTACCATGATGAACATCAAAATCACCTCGTTGTTGTTGGCAGGGTTGCTGTCCGCCGCGTCGCTGGCCACTTTTGCGGCATCCAGCGACAGCCCTGATGCGACCGGCACCCGATCCGGCGCCACCAGTGGCTCGACCACGGCCCCCGACCACAACACCCCGGCCGAACCCTCGGGCGGGAACAGCTCCAGCGGTGGCAGTAGCGGATCGGGTTCTTCCAGCAGCGGCAATAGCGGATCGGGTTCTTCCAGCAGCGGCAATGACGGGAATGCCGGTAACAGCGGTTCTGGCGCGGGCGGCGGCACCGGGGCTGCTGGCGGTGGAACAGGCGGCGCCGGAGGCGGGACGGGCAGCTGAACGCGTAAAGGCGGCCGATGATGTCAGATCGTCGGCTGCTTTCCAGGTCCAGTGCGCAGACACCTCATCGATCCGAACGCATCAGTGCTTCGACGCCGCCCTCCATCGATAACACCGCCGAACGATTTCGCCCGGAATGCTTGGCCTGGTACAACGCAGCATCCGCACGCTCGATGAACACTTCGATGCTGTCCTGCCCCGTCGGCACAAACGAATAACAACCGAGGCTGACCGTCACGTATCCAGTCGGCGATCCGCTGTGGGTGATGTTCTTGTCCATGACGCTGCGGCGGATCTGCTCGGCAATCACCATCGCGCCATGAAGGTCGGTGTCGGGCAACAACACAGCAAACTCCTCACCGCCATAACGCACCGCCAGATCGGCTTTTCGATGGCAGCACCCCTTCACCGCCCGCGCCACTTCAGCCAGGCAATGATCCCCGGCGACGTGGCCGTAAGCGTCGTTGTAGCGCTTGAAGTAATCGATATCGAGCATGATCAGGCTCAGCGAACTCGCCTGTCTGGCGCCACGGCCGAATTCGATGTCCAGCGCCTGCTCGAACAATCGGCGATTGGCCAAGCCGGTCAGGCTGTCATGGGTCGCGATCAGCTTCAGCGCTTCCTTTGCCTGGCGCAAATCCGCCTCGACCCGCTCGCCGACGCGCACCTGATGAATGAACACCCAACCGAACACCCCCACGCCAAGCACGACCAGCGCAACGATGACGCTGGATTGAAACGCTGTGGCGTACCAATCCTTGAGAATGGCCTCCTTGGAGGAAGCCGCCGATACCACCAACGGATAGGCGTCGAGCTGACGGTAGCCATGCAACCGGACGACGCCATCGACGATGGAGCTGATCATCGCGTTGCCAGAAGGCGCGCGGGGCAGGAGTTTCTGAAATATCTCGCCCTTGGCCATCGATGTGCCGATCTGCGCTTCCACAAAGGGCCGGCGAGCCAGCAACGTTCCGTCAGTCAACGCCACAAACATCGAACCGTTGTCATCGAGGCTGAAGCTTTTGAAGAATTGATCGAAGTACGACATCTTGATCCCAGCCAGCAAGATGCCCTGGAAACGGCCGTTTTTGTCGTTGACCCGTTTGGAAATCGGAATGATCCACTCGCCATTCTTACGGCTGCGAATCGCCGGCCCGATGTGCGCGACAGAGGAAACGTTCTGCTGGTGGAACTTGAAATACTCCCGGTCAGACACGCCCGGGCCACGTGGCAGTTCGTCGAATGAGGTCACGACCCACTGCCCCTTCTGGTCGAACAGAAAGATCCCGTGCAATTGATTCAGCGCCTGTACCCGCCGAGCGAAGGTTTTCTGCAAGCGTGGCTTCTGGTCTGCCCCAAAACCGTCAGCCTGAACCCAATCCGCCAGACTGGTCAGCACCAGGTCGGCGTTGGTGAAGGTGTCTTCGGCCTGCTGCGCCATGGCCCGCGTCAGGTTCGACGACGCCACTTGCGCCTCTGCCAGATCATGCCGGCGCGATTGCTCCAGTTGCAGGTAAAGCAAACCGCACAGGCACAGACACACGAGCGCGATAAACAACACCGCTGCCTTGCGCAGGGGTAACCGTTTCAAAGCGACGCCGGAAGCGTTGTGCGGATCGTGAAGGAGGATTGGCAAAAGCTCGTCCTGTAAGGGTAAGGCAAGGGCAAAGGCCCAAAACCCTTATTTTTTGTGAGCTTAGTCTACGGGGTGGTCGGGGGCAAATGAGTAAAATTGGGGATACCGCTTCGCGAGCAAGCCCGCTCCCACATTCGACCGCATTTCCCTGAAGAACTCGGTCACCTGTGGGAGCGGCGGTGCGACGATTCGACTTGCTCGCGAAGAGGCCCGCCTGTCACCAAAAAATCTCAAACTATTGTGGCAACCGCCGCATCGCACTCTGCAAATGCGCCCGCGCACTTTCAGCATCCCCCAGCCGCATCTGCTGTACGCCCGCTGGGCGACCTCATGGGGAATCGGTTTGAGTTCACGCTGAGTCGCCATCGCCAACAGCTGCACCTGCGCCGCACGCTCCAGGTAGTACAAATCATCCCAGGCCTCGGCAATGGTCGGACCGGCGACAATCACTCCGTGATTTTTCAAAAACAGAATGTCGGCATTGCCCATGACACTGGCAATCCGGTCGCCTTCAGATGCATCGAGGGCCAGGCCGTTGTAATCCTCGTCCACCGCCGTTCGGCCATAAAACTTCAAGGCCGTTTGCCCCAGCCATAACAGCGGCGGCCCTTGCAGCAGGCACAACGCGGTGGCGTGAGGCATGTGCGTGTGAAACGCCACCTTCACCCTCGGCAATTGTTTGTGCAGCCGCGCGTGAATATAGAACGCGGTCGCTTCCGGCAGCCCCTCGCCATCCACGACATTACCGTGGAAATCGCACACCAGCAGGTTCTGCGCGGTCACCTCCGAGAACGCATACCCGTAGGGATTCACAAAAAACAGATCATCCTGGCCCGGCACCATCGCGGAGAAGTGGTTGCAGATGCCCTCCTCCAAACCATGCCGCGCCGCCAGTTGAAAGCAGGCCGCCAACTCCGTGCGTGCGGTGACAGCGGCGGCCGAGTCCAGATTGAGATCGGCGTAACGCGTGGGCCGGGTACTGCCAACAAGGGTGTGTGCCATAGCGATGCCTCCGTGTGTTACCAGCCAAGGGATGTGAACAAGGGCACGACCTGATCCAGCGTGTTCAATATCGCGTCGGGTTGATAATCCGGCAGCAATTTCCGACCGGTGCCGCGGTCGATCCAGACACAGCGAAAGTGCATGTCCCGGGCGGCGGCATGGTCCAGCGTCGGGCTGGCGCAGATATGCACCACCTGCTCGCGACTGACACCGAGCTGTTCATGAGCGTAGTCAAACAACCGCGGATTCGGTTTGTAGGCACCGGCCTGCTGAGCGGTGATAACCCGATCAATATGCCCGCCCAGTTGCGCGACATTGCCGGCGATGATGTCGTCATCGGTGTTGGACACGATGCACAATTTGAACCCCATGTCCTTGAGGCGCGCGAGCGTCTCGATCACCTCGGGAAACGGCGGCATCCGCGGGATTGCCGCGGCCAGGCGCTGACTGTCTTCGGGAGCGCTGGCCAGCCCCAACTCCTCCAGGGCCAGATGCAAACCGAGGGTGCTCAATTGGCGAAACGAGCGATGCGGCGGGATCTGCTCCAGGCGATGTTCATGGCGGTCGTACACCTCGATCAGGCGCTCGACATCGACGGAATGACCGCCCTTGTCGCGCAAAATCTCGCCAGCCACAGCCTTCAAACCTTCATCCCACTGAATCAGCGTGCCGTAGCAATCGAAGGTCAGCCATTCGGGGCGCGGCGTGTTTTTGAGTGTCATGTTCGTATCCTCTGAAGGGTGGTCTTCAGATTACGAGCCGTTAGTGATAGTGTGAAATTAAATTAATATCGACTCGTCAGTTGCAAAACAAATATCAAGGAAAGCGCCATGCTCGACCTCGAATTGCTCAAGACCTTCGTCTGCGTGGTCGATGAAGGCAGCTTCACCCGCGCGGCCGAGCGTGTGCACCGAACCCAATCGACCGTCAGCCAACAGGTGCGCAAGCTCGAAGAACTGGTCGGCAATCCTTTGCTATTGCGTGATCGAACCGGGCAGAACATCAGCGTCACCGAGCATGGCGAACTGCTGATTCACTATGCCCGACGCTTGCTCGCACTGTCTTCGGAGGCGGTGGAAGCCCTCGCAAGCGACCTCGACCTGGAAATTTTGCGCATCGGCGTGCCGGAAGATTTCGACGCCCGCCGCATGGCGGTGATCCTCGCTGGGTTCAATCGAGCCAGGCCAGAGGCTCGCCTGGAAACCGTCAGCGGCATGAGCACCGACCTTAAGCAGCAACTCGCAACGGGCGCCATCGACATTGCCTTGGTCAAGCGCGAGCCCGACAGCGGTCCGTGCTGGGCAGCCTGGCCGGAAGCGCTGGTGTGGGTCAAAGGGGCCGGTGTCGACTCGGCCAATGGGGTGCTGCCATTGGCGCTCTTTCCGCAAGGGTGCATTTACCGCCAGCGAGCGATTCGCCTGCTGGACGTGGCACAGCGGCCATGGCGGGTTGCATTCGGCAGCCATAGCCTGACGGGCATTCAGGCAGCGGTGGCGTCCGGTTTGGGTGTGTCGGTACTGCCCGCTTCGGCGGTGCTGCCCGAGCACAGTGTGTGTACCGACCTGCCCGAATTGCCGCCGACGGAACTGGCGTTGATCAGCCGGGAGGGGGCGCTGACCGGATTGCAACGGGCGCTGGTGGAGTTTTTGCGCGAGGAGTTGAGCGAGGCTTGAGCACAAAGAATGGGCGCGCAACGAACGCCCATTCCCATTCGAACATCACGCTTAAGGTGTGAGTTTTAAATGTGCGTTAACTCTCCCGTTTTTAGGATCGACGAACCAATACTCGTTATTGGCGACCTTCACCTGGCTGCATTCGGCGGGGTACCTGTTGGGTATGATGCAAACGACACCATTTTCCAGGGTCCATCGTTCTTTCTCTGGCGCGTTAGGCGTCATCTCGAACACATCGATTCCGTTGGGTAAAAAACTGATCGAGTACGGATGACTGCCTTCTCGGGTAGTGCCATAGAACTTCTTGCCCACCAACGTGCCGTTAATTTGTCCATCGTCAAGCGTCACCGCGGATGCCGGCACCGGTGGCGGTTCATAGTTGTTGTTGGTGACACAGCCTGCCAAAAAGACCATCAGGAGCGACGCGCCGAACGTTAATGAATTCATGCCACACCTTCCTTGTTAGAACCGGAAGAATGTCCGGATAAATCAAAGCTTAGGCGACGCTGATGTAGGGTCCGACGCAAGTGCCGAACGGTTGACGATCACTTGCCAATCGCGGCCCTATTGTAGGAGCGAGATGATTACCAGGCGTTCTTCAGATCAAGTTGTCGACATCGGCAAATGTTGCCCGGGGAATGAGTTCACCGGGAATCCGTGAGGAACCGGACAAGTTGTAAACCTGAAAATCTTCATTCACGACATACTTCGACAAGATCTCGAACGACGGCAAGATTCTGGTAAAGAAATGCTCATCGAGCAGACAGGGCGAAACATATTGACCGGGTTCTTCGTAGAAGCGGCTCACTGACTGATTCAAGTCGACGCCCACCAGGAACACTTTAGTGAACCCCACGTGATAGGCAATCTGCAGCGCCAGATAGGCTACGGTGCGGGAATCGAAAAAACCGCGTTTGAGGTTCTTGCTGAAACCGAGTGTTCTGTTGCGGCCATTTCTGAGTTTGCGACTACTCACGAGTTCTTTCTCGCTCCTGAACACCATCTCACTCCAGGAGAACCTGGGTGCCCGGCTCAGAAAAAACAACTCGCCCTGGGGCGCAACGGGCGTATGCCAGATATGACCCGCCGATAGTGCGACCCGCTCACTGATGCGCATGGCTTCTGAAAACAGTTTCGGTTGCTCACGGGAAAAACCTTGATCGGTACAGGCATAAAAGAATGGCTTGACCCCCGTTCCCAAGAACATTGAGATGGCCCCGTTCATGGTGATCATCGGAATGTCTGCAAATTTCTCCAGCGGAAAATCTTTAGCGGACGCCCCCGAGGCAATGATGAATACCGGCCCCTTTCGAATGTTGCGGCACTCATCGAGGTCCCGCACATGAAGCGGACCTTTGGTGAGCGGCGAGTGTTTTTGCGCAACATCCATCTTTTGAATTCCCTATCCCATTGTGCAGATCCAACAAACTTTTCACATTGTGATAGTTTTCAACGGGTGAGCCAACCGCTTAACTTCCTCGGCCACAAAATCTGCGACGAAGCGCAAAGGTTGATACAGAGCGTTTGCACCCTCGAGCCAAGGATGTGCTGCACGTTTCGTACCGTTACTTCCCTTTGGCTACTGCTGGTTTTTCCCGGTGGCCACAGCGGGGAATTCTGACCGCCGCACATCCAGAACAGGCAACTCCGAAGGCAGGTTCAACCCTCGCAGTACCGCCGAGTCGTACCCATACACGTCGGGCTTGAACACCACTCGACCATCGTTGCTCAGGTCCACCGTCCAGTAAGCCAACAGCACCGGTACTTTGACCGGGAGCCTGATGTTTTCAGTCTTGCCGTTGGCCAACTGCGCCTGAATTCCTGCACTGTTCCAGCGCACAGGATCGTTGAACAACAACTCGACCAACTGCAGCGGATTCTCCACCCGGATGCAGCCGGAGCTCGTGGCGCGGACTGACTTGGCGAACAACTCGCGATGCGGTGTGTCGTGCAGATAAATCGCGTATTCATTTGGGAACCGAATCACCACCTGGCCCAGCGAGTTGTCAGGTCCGGCATCCTGCCGCAAGGTGAGGCCCCGCGCATTGCTCCAATCCACGGTCGACGGGTCGAGCACGTTGCCTTCTCGATCGATCACTCGAATACGGTTGGCCGCCAGGTAGCCGGGATTGCTTTGAATCTTCGGCAACATGTCTTTGACGAGAATTGTCGGCGGGACGGTCCAGGTCGGGTTAAACGTCACGTAAGTAATCTCGGACTGAAACACCGGCGTACTGCGAAACGGTTTACCGACCTGCACCCGAGATCGCCAGATCGCTTTACCGTCGCGATACAGCGCCACTTTGTAGCCGGCGATGTCGACAATGACGAACGTGCCCTGAAGTTTGTACAACAACCAACGGGCGCGTTCCATGTTCACCCTGACCTGATCGATGCGCGCCTCGACCGGCACGTTCAACGCAGCCAGCGTCGTCGCCCCTGCCACGCCATCGGCGCCCAGGTATTGCTCGGCTTGATATTTCTTCACCGCGGCGGTGACGGTGGCATCGTAGTCCGTGCGTCGCTTCGCTTGCGGGGCAAGGTAACCGCCCACTGTCAAACGGGCCCGCAATTGCGCCACCGCGGCGCTGTCCATGCCTGGTTTGAGCGACTCGCCTTCGGCAATTTTCGGCCAGCCGCCCATGTCCCGAACCCTGCGCAGTTGCGCCAGGCCCTGGCGCAGGCTGCCATAGACCGCCTCTTGTGGCGGCGCTTGAGCGAATGCCCGCGCGACGTCGTGTGCATCGAGGGCGGCGAAGAAGGTGTTCATGTCTGCACGCGGATCCATGCCGACGGGGTCGAAGTTCCAATGGATGTCCAGCCGCGAAGGGTCAACCTTGCCACGCCGTAATTGAAGCAGCGCCGTGATGAACGTCCGGGTTGCCGCAATATCGAAGTTTGCCCGTTGCGCCGCGGTGGGTGTCGTGGCCTGCATCGAAGCCCTGGTCGCCGCCAACTGATCTATATGGAAATCCGCAGGGTCCAGGCCATCGGTCTGGGTGTCGCTCAGGCTTTTCAATAACTGAATGACATCGCTGTCGTTCTCCCACGCCGCGCGATAACCGCGATGCATATAGAAATCCATGACCACGCGGTTCGGATCGACCCGTTGGTGGCGCGCAGAAGTGAGCAGCGGTGGAAACGCTGTTCTCAATGGCGCAAGCGTTGCCTGAATTTCTTGGCCGACGATATCGTCGGCTGTAGCACCCGCTACGCGAATAACCGGAGATACCGCCTCAATCGGCGAAGTTTCTGCAATCGCTGCACCGCTGATCAGAAAGCCCATAAAAAAGACGTGGCTTATGACGAATAACCTTGTGAATTGCCCCATGAATAATCCTTAATCCCCCGCATTCAACGGCTAGCATCCTGCCCCACTGCTAGACTCGAAACATTAATGTGAGACTTACGTATGGCGCCAGTCCGCTTTCGCTTTTTGATCACGGCCCTGCTACTGACCTGTGTTTCAGTACCGGCAGCCTACGCTGATTCGCTGGAAGCCGCGCTGGTCAAAGCAGCTCCCGATGCCAACGCCAAGGTCATCGCCCTGGCCGTCCGCGCCTTCCAATGCACAAGGACTCAAGGCGCAACCCCTGCTCAAAGACTAGCAGTGATCGATTATTCGTTGCCTTCGACCGAACAACGCCTCTGGGTATTCGACCTGAAAAAACGCAAGTTGTTGTTCCACGAACTGGTCGCCCACGGTCGCAACAGTGGCGAGAACATGGCGGTCAAGTTCTCCAATCAAAACGAAAGTTTTGCCACCAGCCTCGGTTTGTACCGGACCCAGTCAAGCTATGTCGGGCAGAATGGCTACTCCTTGCGCATGGAAGGACTGGAGCCGGGTTTCAACGACAACGCCTTCGAGCGCGCCATCGTTATTCACGGCGCGCCGTATGTCAGCCCGGTGCTGGCACGGGCGAACGGCCGGATCGGCAGAAGCCTGGGTTGCCCGGCTGTACGCCCTGCGATCGCCCATAAGTTGATCGACTCGATGAAAGATGGGCAATTGTTGTTTTCGTACTATCCGGATCAACGTTGGTTGAAGTCTTCTTCGTTTGTTAATTGTGGCGGGGCCACCGTGGCTGACGCTGGATCGAACAAAAGCTGATTTAAAAAAGGCGCCCCGTCTCGGGTCGCCCTCCTCTTACTTCCCAGTGCCCGCGCCTGCGTCTAACATCCCCCGCTACACATCCATCACAAAAGCCCGACAACAATAATGAAAAACATAAACAGCACGATGCTGCTCGGTGGCCTGCTCGCTCTATCGTTTGGCGTTCAGGCCCAGGACGGACCTTCGCATCTCGACACCGTCATACAACAAGGCCAACTGCGCGTTTGTACGACCGGCGACTACAAACCCTATACCTCCAAAGCCGAGGACGGCGAATATTCGGGGATCGACATTGCCATGGCCCGCTCGCTGGCCGACAGCCTGGGCGTCAAGGTTGAGTGGGTGCAGACGTCTTGGAAAACCCTGATGCCCGACTTGCTGGCGGGTAAATGTGACATCGGCATGGGCGGGATCTCGGTCACGCTGGAGCGTCAGAAAAAGGCCTTCTTCAGCACCACGCTGGATGTCGACGGCAAGATCCCGCTGGTGCGCTGTGAGGATCAGGCGCTGTACCAGACCGTCGAACAGATCAACCAGCCTTCGATTCGCCTGGTTGAACCGGCCGGTGGAACTAACGAAGCGTTTGTTCACGCCTTTCTTCCCAAGGCGCAATTGCAGCTGCATGACAACGTGACCATCTTTCAGGAGCTGCTGGACAAGAAGGCTGACGTGATGATTACCGATGCGTCGGAAGCGCTCTACCAGCAGAAACTCAAACCGGGTTTGTGCGCGGTCAATCCGACTCAGTACATGCAGTACGGCGAAAAGGCTTACCTGCTGCCCCGAGACGACATCACCTGGAAGTTGTACGTGGATCAGTGGCTGCACTTGGCCAAAGTGACGGGCAATTACCAAAAAGTTCTGGGTCAGTGGATAGCAACGCCCGAGGCTAATTAACGATCCCTATGTAATTGGATGGACTCGCCCAAGCCGAGGCGGCTGTGCGCACAACGGCGGACAAAATTCCGCCGTTACATCGCACATCAATCGTACAACAAGCCCGAACTGTACTCACTAAAACTGTTACCGATCGCACTCCCGCCAACGTTCAGCTTATTAGCGTTGTTAGAAGTGCGGCCATCAAACGATTGGCAGTCTTCTGAATAGCAAGTGCTGGTGCTCATGCCCGAACAGGCGCTCAACAGCACAGCACCGGCAATCAGCGCGACTTTGATGAGGTTCGAGATCATTTTTCAGATTCCTGGGGGCGGGAGCGTGGTGAGACGACCTTAAGTGCTGTGATCGTACGCCGCAGGACTGGCAAACGTTATGAAACCTTGCTGATCGACAGCATGGGTTCAGGTATGGCGGTTTCTTGAAGCGAAAAAAGGCTATTCCCCAGAAAAACTGCCAAAAGAGCAACGTCCTACACGACACTAGGAACTGTCCGTCAACCTGTCCGTTGGTACGCTTTTGTCCCGAGGCTTATAGTCCATCCAGCTCCGACGCGGGATGCTGACCCGTCCTGACGTCATACAGGCCACCTCTCTACAGGCACCCTTCGCCTAATGGAATCTGGTCGTAAAAAAGTCCCGTGTACAACCAATGCGGTTTGCCCGGACACCATCAATCACATAAGCTGATCAGCATGAATACACACCCTTCGGAGGCTCCGATGGCCACCACTAAAAAAACCGACAAACCCCGCAGAAGGGTCGTCCATAAGGAAGTGACGTTTCTGGATGTTCGGGAAGCCGCGCGTGATGGGCAAAAAGTATTCGATACGTTTGTGATCACTGGCAAGCTTCCGATTACAAAGTAGGCCTGGATGCCGGCAGTCAAAATCGCTGCAGTTTTTCAAAAAATAAAACACTGGGAAACTTTTGCCGCACAGTTCTACAACTACAAGTTGTTCGGAGATCTGCCAGCCATTTTTGGTAGAGATGAGAAACTCGACTTGAGCGAAATGCATCACATCCATCTCGCAAGTACTGAAGCTACCCAAATTCGCTGGACAAAAATCAGTCGTCAGTATTATCGCACCGCACCTATCGATGATCCCGAGAATGACTTTTGGCTCATTTATGCCTACGACAACTTTCGAGATGAGTACTTGCTGCTAACGGTTACAGGACCAGACGCTCACAACCGCAAAGAGTGGGGCTCATTTTTGCGTACGATGCATAGCGATATCGTCGAGCCATGGATTGTTGGCAAGATCAACTTTCCTGATCTGGATGACTTGTGAACGACCTACAAGAAACCGGCGGAAACGAAAGCTGAGTCAACAGCTCAGCAGACCTCGCATTCTCAGACGATGCGCTCGATGTGCTAACCGTATTCGACTGCCTTGGGCATTCATACTTTCCAGAAACGTATAGGTCAGACTCCCACGTCAGACCTGTTGTTTTGCTATTAATTCGACTCATAACCGTCTCGCCCAATTCCATCAGTACATTGCCATGGCAGTCTGAAGATGACAGCCGCAGGACTGGCCTCAACCCAACGGGTTCATTCCTGATAAACTCCCGTCTTTCGCCTCACCCATCTCAGAACTGCCAATGCCCCCAATCACCGCCACACCCGCCCCGCTCTCCCGCCGCTTCTCCGTCGCCCCGATGATGGATTGGACTGATAGACATTGCCGTTTTTTCCTACGCCTACTGTCGAAAAACGCCCTGCTCTACACCGAAATGGTCACCACTGGCGCGCTTCTCAACGGCGATCACGACCGTTTCCTGCGTCACAACGAAGCCGAACACCCGCTCGCCCTTCAACTCGGCGGCAGTGTGCCGCTGGACCTGGCCGCCTGCGCACGCATGGCTCAGGAGCACGGCTACGATGAAGTGAATCTGAATGTCGGCTGCCCGAGTGATAGGGTGCAGAACAATATGATCGGCGCGTGCCTGATGGGGCATCCGCAATTGGTGGCCGATTGTGTAAAGGCGATGCGCGATGCCGTGTCGATTCCTGTGACGGTGAAGCACCGGATCGGGATCAATGGTCGGGACAGTTACGAGGCGTTGTGCGATTTCGTTGGCACGGTGCGGGATGCCGGGTGCACGAGTTTTACGGTGCATGCGCGGATCGCGATTCTGGAAGGATTGTCGCCGAAGGAGAACCGGGACATTCCGCCTCTACGCTATGACGTTGCAGCGCAGCTGAAGACGGATTTCCCCGAGCTGGAGATTATTCTGAATGGCGGGATCAAGACGCTTGAGGCCTGTCACGAGCATTTGCAGACGTTTGACGGCGTGATGCTCGGCCGTGAGGCGTATCACAACCCTTATGTAATGGCCGAAGTAGATCAGCAGCTATTCGGCAGTTCGGCGCCGGTGATCAGCCGAGCCGAGGCGTTGGCGCAGTTGCGTCCTTATATAGCGGCGCATATTGCTGCGGGTGGCTCGATGCACCACATCACCCGGCATGTACTTGGATTGGGCACCGGGTTTCCGGGGGCACGCAAGTTTCGGCAGTTGTTGTCAGTGGATATTCACAAGGCTAAAGAGCCTTTGGCGCTACTCGATCAAGCGGCCGAGTTGCTTGAGGGTCGTTAACGGTTAACCGCTCCTCTGAGACCAGGCTGCTTGTCCCGCAGCCTGGTGCATGTGTCAGAGCGCTGCAGCCTCGGTCCAGTTAACCCAACCAAATACCCACGTTGCCAATATCAACAAGCCGAAGCCGATCCGATACCAGGCGAACACGGCGTAACTGTGGCTGGCGATGAACTTGAGCAAACCGCGCACGGCGATCATGGCGAAAAAGAACGCCGTTACGAAACCCAGTGCGAACACTGGCAGGTCGCCGGCCTGGAATAGATCCCGATACTTATAGCCCGAATACACCGCGGCACCGACCATGGTCGGCATCGCCAGAAAGAACGAAAACTCCGTGGCAGCCTTACGCGACAGTCCAAACAGCAACCCGCCGATAATCGTCGATCCCGAGCGCGAAGTACCCGGAATCATTGCCAGGCATTGTGCGAAACCGACTTTAAGGGCGTCGGTCCAGCGCATATCGTCAACGTGATCAACGCACACCACATGCTCCCGCTTCTCTGCCCACAACATGATGATGCCACCCACCACCAATGCCACCGCTACAGTGATCGGATTAAACAGATACTCATGGATTTTATCGGCAAACAACACCCCCAAGACCACCGCTGGAAGAAAACCGATGAATAGATTCAAGGTAAAACGTTGCGCATTGCGCTGGGTCGGTAAGCCGGTAACGATCTCGAGGATCTTGCGCCGGAACTCCCAGACCACCGCCAGGATTGCGCCCAATTGAATAATGATGTTAAAGGCCATGGCTCGCTCACCGCCGAAGCCAAGCAAGTCCGCGACAATAATCTGGTGTCCTGTACTTGATATGGGTAAAAACTCCGTCAGACCTTCAACCATTCCCAAAATCAACACTGTTATGGTCGTCCAAAGATCCATTAATCCCCCTCACCGATAAATACAAATACGTCGGCTTCGCTCTAGCGCAATGCCAACAAGAAATTAAAGCGCATTAGGCCACTTAATAAAACTCCCCGTTATGAAATGTCCATGACCGACACTACCCAGGCGAACGTTATATAACAGTTAATATTGGATAGTGCTGAGGCAAACAAGAGCGAGAACGCCCACTTAATACAACATTGTCCTACAACCTTATGCCCCCCCAATCAAAAAAATCAAGCCAGGGAAACTTTAGCGACATGCACGGTCTTATTGATCCGAAAAAGCGGGACATCGGGACAATAGATGGCACAATGCTATGCCCTGTCAGCCCAGTAGATTGCTGTAATCATTCGGCATCGCGAACCCCAGGAGAGCAAACGATCACGTCAGAAACACTAGCAATGTTAAAAAAACCGCGGCGACCGCTTGAAAAATCAGTGAAATGTTACCAATTGTCAGTCACAAATGAGAATTGGTGCTTTAACATTCAAATGCCAGCACCCATCCGAGTCAAAGCATGATGCTTACAGGGAAATTAACGACTACAGGCCACAGCGACGCCAAGGAGGAGACAGGTATTCTCACCATCGGTCGGACCCATACGCTAGCTGAGGGCTTCAAGGAATTAGTCGCAAGCCACGTAGGCAAGGATATTGCCGTTGATGCAATGTGCTATAGCAACTCATTCAAAAAAAGCAAGAGCCATAATTCATACCGTGCAATCTTTATCGTTATTGACAGTCCACAAGCGTTTGTTGAAAGCCTTGCCCTGGTAGAAAACATTCGCGCCGACAATCTGGCGTCAATAATATTTGTTGCCATCACGGGTAGAGGCACCTACAACAAGATGAAATACTATCTTGCTGGGGCCGACTACTGTGTTAACTGCGACACATCTGCTGACGAAAACACTGATGTACTGTCCGAGTTTTTTAATAGTCCAGAATGGCAAAAAAAGCACAACTTGCTCTTGGACCCTACTCGCATGTGCCTTATTGGTGACTATAAAAAGCTGGATGTATCGTTTGCAGAAATGAACATTCTGGAAGCTTTTTCGCAAACTAAAAACCAAATATTGAGCCACGATGAAATCGCCAGGATCATGGGGCTTAATATAAATTTTTATGACCCCAGGGCCTTGGAAAAATCGATCAGTCGCCTTCGCGGCAAAATAAAAGGCATGTATGGCACCAACGCCATTCAAAGTATTCGTGGGCATGGGTATCGTTTAATCAGGGGTCTGATCTCGACCACCTGATTCTTAATGTAGAAGGGAGTTTCTCAATTATGAACGCAACAGGGAGCGTGCCAATCTACGATCACGCAGAGCATTACCTGTCTCGACAACTGATTCTCACTCGGGATGACTGCCCGTTTGGCAGCGAGATCAGAATACATTTTGACAACTCTGCTTCCGCGTCCTGCGCGCCAGCGGAGTATCAAATGAGTGAGATCTACAGTGAAGTACTGATGCAAACCAGGCTGATTGCTTTCTCGCTAAAAGAACGCAATACCCCTAATGGAAATAAATACTTAAGCCGTAGATTTGTTTGCGTAGGACAGGCTGATCTCGCCAACTCTGCACTCACAGAAGAGCTGATACAAACCGGCGCTGCGCTGCGTGAGTTTGGCCAGACACTGGTTGTCGCGCTTAATGAGCTCCCGCTGTCGGCAGTCAGTTTCGCTGACAAAAAGAAAATCCTGCATAACGTGTATCTATTGAAAGATCACGGCATAGAAATCGCGTTTGACGATTACAACATCGACGATGAAAGTATCGAAATTTTTACAACTCTGAATTTATTCGACTATATAAAGATTTCCATTTCTTCTCTAGACTTGAGCCTCAAGCTCAGTGGCAACCCAGAGTTATTCAATCGTCTTCATGAACGCATGACCATGCTCACTCACAACACAAAAGTCTCCTTTATAGCGGATAGAGTCGAGCATGCTGCTAGCCATGTACTGGCACGCGCGTTACCTTTTGATTATTTCCAAGGGAGCCATTACTCCCCTGCCGACAACCTTTAAACTTATAACCAGGCGTGCACTGAAGGAGAGAGACATGGAAAGCAGTACAACCCTCCCCAGAAAATATTTTGTTGTTGTTACTCACAGTCCAGCATTACAACTCGAGCTTGAGGAATTACTGTCCAGCAAGCGTTACAATTCGTTTGGCACATCACAAGCAAAAATGTTTGTCGAAGGTGTTGCCCCACATGCTTCCGCACCTAAGCTGTTGGAGTTTTTTTCCCCGCATGTAGACAGAATGCTCCCTCCTGTTATCAAGCATGATACACAGCGCATACTGTCGACATTTGAATCCGAGTGGCAAGCGCAAGCGTCTCAAACCGGCACATTTGCAGATGAATCAAGGGATGACGCCAGGGATTCCATGCACAAGGTCGCCAAACCCCATTACTCCTATACCGAAGCCTGGCGGCTGAGTAATGGCAGTGGTGCTTTGATCAAGGATGATATTGAAGTTGTCTTGACGGGGCTGGAAGCCACACTGGTTGAAAAAATGCTGCACCATGATGATCGCGTGGTCAGTAAAGACGATCTTATCCGGAGTATCGGCAGAGAACCCGAGCACTATCGGGGTCTTGAAATGTGCCTGAGTCGTTTGCAGGAAAAGTTCAAGAGTGCCAGCAACGGCGAGCGTCTTTTCCGAGCGGTCAGAAACCGTGGTTATTGCCTCATACAAAAAATCGTCCGAGCAAAAAGCCTTACCTGACTTAATGGATTAATCGTTCTGGTAGTGCACAACAAAAATAAAAATGCACTTAACCCTCTTATCCTTCTGCCTCCCCCTCATCGCTCCCCCCCCCTCCTTCAGATCTTCACAAACCAACTGAATTATCGACCATTTATAACGCCGCCCAGACCCCTTGCATAACAGCCAGATACACTAATCGATCGTTAAAAGTCGTCAGATAACACGCGCCCCAATAAATTAATCTATTCACTGATGAGAGCGCCGCTCGTTGGCGTTTCGCTCATCCACGCATCGCCATCTTATAAAAATAATAATTATTGCTTGATCAAATTTGGCTCTTGTCTGCCAACACGCGAACGGACGTATTTTGGGGATATCGCATGGTTAACAATCTTCGTATCAATCGAAATACCCCCCTCAAAGGACTGACTTTCTGGGGACAATGGGCACTTGGAATGGGCTTTGTCGTAGCCCTGTTATATCTATTGGTTTATTACCAGACAGGCACGGTAGAGTTCTATTATCGAGTGTGTGCAATTCTCACGGTACTGGCATCGGTTCCCGCCTACTCATGGTGTGGCGTCTATGCAAAGAAGGATAATTTCCTGATAGGGCTGGGACGATTGCTAATGGGCTGGTTAATGACATTGGCAGCGCTAGCAATAGTCGCCTTTATCTGTAAGGCCAATGAACTGTTTTCTCGTCAAATCATCCTGGTATGGGCTGCCTGCGGCTACATCGGCCAGGCACTGCTGTACGTCCCGTTGCATGGTTTTTCGAAATACTACCAACGGTCACTGCAAAGTGAGCGTAAAACGCTGATCGTAGGCACTGGCGAGCTGGCATTGGGATTGGCCAGGAAGCTCCGTACCCTCGAGCACTTCCCATTAGTTGGCCTGGTAAGTTCCGACGCGACTCCCCTGCTGGAGAAGGGTGCGCCACCGGTTGTAGGTCCGCAGGAGGAACTGCTGGAACTGATCAAGGTTCATGACATCCGACGTCTGTACATCACGCTACCTCTGAGTGAAGCGGCAAAAATCGAAGCCATGTATGTCGACTTGCTGGATGCCAACGTTGATGTTGTCTGGGTTCCTGACTTGAACAGCCTGACGCTGCTCAATCACTCGGTCAGTGATGTGGACGGTCTTCCGGCGATCTATTTGAATGAAAGCCCATTGACCAGCCAGCCCACCGCTGCGTTGAGTAAAAGCCTGCTCGATAAAAGCGTGGCGCTGATGGCCATTATTCTTCTAAGCCCGTTACTGCTGGTCATTGGCCTGGCGGTCAAATTCACCTCTCACGGCCCGGTTTTCTTCAAGCAGGATCGTCATGGGTGGAACGGGAAAGTCATCAAAGTCTGGAAGTTTCGTTCGATGCGCGTGCATGACGATCACGAAGTTAAGCAGGCCAGTCGTAACGACTCGCGGATTACCCCGATCGGACGCTTTATCCGTCGCACTTCAATCGATGAACTGCCGCAGTTGTTCAATGTGCTGCAAGGTCATATGGCGCTGGTCGGGCCACGTCCTCATGCCGTTGCGCACAACGATTATTACTCCGGCAAGATCCTCGCCTATATGGCTCGCCACCGAATCAAACCGGGGATTACCGGCTTGGCTCAAATCAACGGCTGCCGTGGTGAGACCGACACCATCGACAAGATGCAGAAACGCGTCGAGATCGATCTTAAGTACATCAATAACTGGTCGTTGTGGCTGGATCTGAAAATCCTGGTGAAGACCCCCTTCACCTTGCTGTCGAAAGACATTTATTGACGGCAAAGACTCTAGTTGATTGCGCGCCAGCAGGTTAATCAGGGGACGAAAGTCCCCTTTGCGTTTGGTCTGGCGCCAACTCAAGACCAACAACTCGCCAAGTAAGGAAGACTCGGATGATCGCGAGTAAACAATATGCCAATCCCGCCTGGTACCTGATTCATTGCAAAGCCAAGCAGGATGAGCGCGCCGAGGAAAATCTGCAGCGTCAGGGTTACCAGTGCTATCGCCCGACTTATCGCCGTGAACGCCTCCTGCGAGGCAAGCGACAAACGCTCTGCGAGTCGCTGTTTCCAGGCTATCTGTTTATCCAGCTCAGCGGGCACGACAACTGGGCCCCCTTGCGTTCAACGCGAGGCGTATTGAGGACAGTCAGTTTTGGCGGTCAGCCGGTAGCGATTGCCGATGAAGTGATTGGGCATCTTCAACTACGCGAGAGCGAGCCGTCGGCACAACCGCTGCTGACACAGGGCGATCTGGTGCGCATCAATCAAGGGACTTTCGCAGAGTTGGAAGCGCTGTTTCTAGCGATGGATGGTGATGAACGGGTCGTACTGCTGATGAACTTTCTGCAACGCGAGCAGCGCGTGAACCTGCCACTGTCGAGCGTCACCAGGCTTTAGGAGCACAGGGGAAACCGAGCAGCAGCGCCCCACTCAATCCCCTTCTTCGCACTCCCTTTCTGACTGACTACTAAGCAACCTACAGGGCTTACTCGCCCTGTAGGTCGCTCGCCTCACTCTGTGATCTTCTCAAAGTTACGATAGAACAGATCACTGTCGCGGCTATCCGTCATGCTGTGCAACGAATAACTGCGATTAAGTCTTGCCCCGCCGTCCCGGGTCAAAGGCGCCCAGACGATATTGGCGCGGCGCATCGTCGACACGCTCATCAGTTCATCGAACGGGATGGAGATGTAGATGCCTTTGTCGAAACTACCTTCGCCATACTCTTCTTTAGTGGCCGTTGTCAGCGTGACCCAACCACCGAATCGCACACCGTTGCGGAATTCACGTGACAGGTCGACCGTGGTACCCCAATCGCGAGCCAGGTAACGTCCAACACTAACGGCCGCCTGGGCATCGAAAGGCAAATCGGTATAGCCAGTGATGTGGCCAGTGACGGTCGAATAGTCACGAAGACCAAACCCCTGATCAAAATCGCGCTGACGAACAAAGTTCAGATCGGCACCGACAGACCAACGCTGACCTGCTGGGCGAAAGAGCACCTCACCGCCGACACCGGCAAACATGGACTCCAGATAGCCCCCGTAAACCATACCGTACAAGTCTTTATCCAACTGCTTGGCGTGGTTTAGCTGGAACGTCGGCATGGTGACGTCGGAGGTCGTCAAATACTCGCGTATGTCCGTACGCACTCGAGGCAATCCACTCGGTGCGTCGTACGTAAACTTGTCATAGTTATTCAACAAGTTGACGCTCAGCAAACCGCTCCACCAAGTATTACGAGTGAAGCGATATTCAGCGTCCGCATCGGCCGTGACCTGATAGAGCAACCCATCGGGACCACCGATGTTCTGCTTGTAGCCCAGACCCAGTCCATAAGAGAAGGGATCTCGCGCTTCGGTATAGAGCGTGGTCTCGGTGTGCGGTACTGCGGCGTTGACCTCAGTGGCGCGATGCAAGTCCTCTAGAGGTTCTTCGTTTTTGACCACTTCGCGAAAGGTATCGCGAGGGACACTGGTTTCTTCCAGCGGCATGTCGTATCGCTTGTTCACCAAGGTGAACCAATCGATATCGTCGTTGACGCTATTATCCAGAATCCGGCTGGCCCGTCCCACGGCTTTTGCCGAATAGAAGTAACGCGACTGCTCACCGTACACCAACAACTCAGAGCCACGCTGTGTGATGCGCTCCACTTTATAACCGGCATTGTTCTGCAGGCGGTGGGACACATTGGCCCAATTGACCTGATCCGGAGAGGTGACAGGCGCCTGGGCCGGAAGAGGTTCCGCTGGCGGGTCATAGGTCTTTGCCGGTGTCTTGCGGCTGGCAAAGTTAGTGTGCAGCGTGATACCGAACATGGCGGTATTGCCGCGCTCCCAGGCAGCGCTGAGATCAACTGAGTCGGTCAGCTTGTAAACTGCGCCGATGTTGATGGGCGAATCTTGCTTGATGACGTTATCAAGTGGTTCGTTTTTATAATCGTTGCCTTCGTATTCAACCTTAAGGCTGAGCGGCGTCCAAGGTGTCTGATAAGACACACCGCCAAACAACGAAGGGGATCCTCTGAAATAAGAGTCTGTGTTCACATCGCCCGCCCTGGCTACTGCAGCAGAACTCTGTGGTCGGTCGTCGAACTTGTCCCCGAACACGGAAAGCGGGTTCGTGAAATCGCCGCGATTACCAATATATCCCCAGGCAATACCGAGACTGAAATCAAGGTCGCCAGCACGTTTGTTCGCAACGAAGTATTCACTGGAAAACAATCCGGTACCGCCGATATCCCGAAAGCCCAACGCCACTTCTGGCAACCAGTGGCTTTCTTTCCAGAGCCGGGCTTTAGCATCGATTGCCTTGTCCTTGAAGCTTTGATCGCCACTGAATGACTCGGGGCCATACGCTCGGTTGGTGATGGCGGTATAGCGAAACGAGCCTTCAAGCCAATCAAAAGGCTGCAGCGAAAGACTGTATCGGCTATAGGGGTCGGTTCGACTGGCATTGACACTCAGCTCGCCGGCGGGTGCCATGCGTGCGGTGGGCGTTTGTAACAAACCCACACCACCGAAATCATTCTGGGTATAACGCGGCTCTCCATGAGCCAAACCACAAGGTAATAACAAGACCGCTGCAAAACGTAACTTCAAGGGGCCACCTCAGCCACAGGTTGAGTGGCGAGGAATTCGGCCAACTGCTGATTTAATTCTGGGGTCGGTGGGTCAAGATCATCGTTCTTGATCGGCACTAGGATTTTGCTGCCGGCAGCGGGCCAATGCCCCTCCTCCCGGTTCCATAATGCGACGCCAATCCGTTGCGTATGACCATCGGGTTGGATAATCCACAGGTAGTCCAACTCTGCGCCGGACGAGGCCTGACAGGATCGTACGTAGTCACGAGCTTCCTGCATCGCGCGATAAGGCAGTAGGCAAGGTTTCTCGACTGCGCCCAACACCTCAACGAAATCAGGGCGACGTGGATAGATGAGACGGTCGCCATCGGCTATACGATCGTTAAGCGCAAACCCCACCTCTACAGCAACAGGGTCAAGTACCGCGACCTGGCGCCCCGTCACCGGTAACCGGCCGACCTCCTCATAGAGCTGGTTGGCCAAGGCTGCCCGGGCAGGTTTTTCAAACAACATGGCGCCACGTTGCAGGACTTTCAGATCAAACAATACCCCGACTTTCAACCGGCGTTGTTCTTCCAGCAAAGGCTGACGCAACCATGCCGCACCTAACCAATAACTCTCAGCGTTGGGTTGCGCAGCAGTAATAACGTCCAGCAAACGGGCACCTGGCTGGATCTTGAATTGGCCAGGGCTACGAACATCACCACTGACAGTAACGTCGGCATGACTCAGGCCTGAGCCGGCTAATAACAAGCCCGCAATCACTAGTTTCAGACGCTTCAATTAATGGCTCCCTGTGCAGAACGCAACTGAATGACCTTCAGGGAAATTTGAGGCGTTAGATGCTGCTCGCTCTGAATGACGAAACCATCGCGTGGTCTGATCCAATAACGATTGACTGCATGGAAATCTATTTCAGGTGCATCAACACGCTCATCGATACGGAGCAAGGCATAAGTCTTGTCCATCACCTTGATGTCCTCGATGCCTTCTTTGGTAAACCGGCTGTTCACGGCGATGCCAACGCGATAGCCGTCATAGATATCGATCCAGCGCGTACTGCTATAACCGTCAGGCAACAGATGTAGCCCACGCTTGAACGGCGATTCACCCTCCCAGCGGGTACCGTCGAGGTTGAAACCGAGGCCGACGCTACGCACGATTAAACCGTCGCGCATCAACAACACCTGCTTACCGGAGGCAACCCAGAACTGCAGGTCGCCACGCTGACGAATCATCGCCATGACGCCCTCGCTAGAGGACGTGGTGACTTTGATCTGCGGAAAGGGAACGGCGTCCAACTGAGCCTGGGTCAACTCCAAAGAGTCGGGCCCCACAGTGGACGCTTTAAGGGTATCGAAAGAGGCTTTCATCAGTGGGTTACACCCACACAAAATGAAAGCCATCGCCCAGTAGGCGCTGCTACGCAAAATATTCACGGGTAGACTTTGCCCTTATCTGCTGCCGGCTTCGCTCATATCATTTCTTGCAGCTGCGCCTATACCGACGATGGATGCAGAAGGAAGCAACTGGCTGATAAAGCGATTCCAGCGAGTAACATTGGCAGGCCCGACATAGACCACGTCCTGCGCTTGCACATCAAAACGCGTTGCCAACGCCATGGCAGAAGGCGAGCTGGCCTCTAACTGGAAAATCTTCGCCGGTTCCTTGTCGAGGTTTTCGACTCCCCGGATTACATAAACGGCGTTGCCATTAGAGGTCGTCTGGTTCAAGCCACCCACCGTACCCAGCACATCGGACAGGTTCATGGTTTTGGTTTTGAAGCTCAATGCCCGGGGCTGCGTAACCTCTCCCATGACATAGATTCGCTTACGATCGTTGTAAGGCAGGTACAACTGGTCGCCAGTCTTAAGGTAAACATTGGGCAACTGGGAGTTGTTCTGACGGTTCAACGCATCTAGGTCCAATTTATATTGGCGACCATCACGAGTAAGTGTCAGGTTCGAAAGGTCAGCATTCAAAGGGTCGATTCCAGCAGCACCGACGGCCTCCACAACGCTCAGTGGTGTTGTGGTGAGCGGCTGTTGCCCAGCTCTGAGAACTGCGCCTGAAACTATGATTTTCTGGCTGGCGAACCGCAAAACGCTGATGTCAACTTGTGGACTTTCGACGAACTGTGACAATCGACTGGAAATATAATCACGCAATTCTTCAATTGTCTTACCCGCGGCCGCGACGTTACCAACATAAGGGTAAAACAATGTTCCGTCGGGGCGAACAAGCCGTCCGTTTGCGTCAATTTGCTGCTGTGGACCGGAAGGAGCAGTTAATTCAGGATGATCCCAAACAGTAATAAACAATAAATCATTGGCACCAATTCGATAACTTTCTGGCGAATAGCGTAACAACTCTGATGGAATGTCCTCGCTTAATTGCGTGGCCTCGTCCATGGCGATTAATTTAGGTGTGATCTGGATCAGTTCAACACGACTGTTCTCTGGCGTTCCATCACGAACGATTTGACTGGTGTCCATATGTTGACCCGGGGAAAACATACAGCCTTGCAAAGTAAAACTTGCCAGTATGGCAACAGAAAAATTACGAATCATATTGGCACTACGCTAGTTGAGAGCACATCCTAAAAAACAAGGCCACCCAGGTAGCCCTGAGTGACCTTGTCCAAACACTGCCGGCAATGTTATCTACTGGTACCAGTCGTACCAGTGGTACCGGTGGTGCCTGTAGTACCGCCATTAGAGCTTCCGCCACTATTGGATGCGGCCACTACACCCGCAACCACCGCAGCGCCGACCAACAAACTTGTACCCAAAGTGACAGAACCAACCACCGGGGTACTCAGAGTCAGCGGTTCTTCTGCCGCTACTACCGAGGTACTCAAAATACCCAACAGTGTGACAGCAAATAGCTTTTTCATATCAGACTCCTTCTCGATATACAGGATTTGATACTAAGTACCAAGAAGCGAAAGACTGAACAGACACCGACAAATAACAGCATCAAACGACCGTGTCCGCTCCCCCTTTACCTTCTGTAGATCATGTCACTGCCAGATCATCTGTGCCAGCAATTGAGTGTTGCTAGGCCGAGCGAACACCTTATAGCTAATGGCTACATTTTTTTCTAACATCTGTAGATTTACTAATAAACGCAGCGCATTCAGGGGCTTTACAGCGCACAGCACTGGATGAGGACGGCTTGATTGTCGCGAGGAATGTTATTAATGGTCGGCTTTACATTCAGAGAAATCTAGACATCAGACGCTTCGACGTTCCCCTAACTGTCGAAGGACCGCCTGGAGCTCTTGCACCCAACTTTTAGGTGGCAAGCCGTGTGCATCGGCCAGCTTCTGGCTATCCAGCACAGACCATGCCGGCCGCTTCGCTGGAGTTGGATACTCCGCACTGGTAATGGCGTTTACATGAGGGGATTTTTCCAGCAAACCAAGGCCGACTGCCTTGGTAAAAATCTCCTTGGCAAAGTCATGCCAGCTGCAAGCTGGAACCCCACTGTAGTGATACACCCCCCAGCCAAGCTGACCTTCACGTTGGAAAATCGAAGCCAATGCCCACAGCGTATCGGCAATGCTGGCTGCCGAGGTCGGCCCTCCGTGCTGGTCAGCGACGACAGATAAAGTGTCCCGATCGCTTCCAAGACGAAGCATGGTCTTCACGAAGTTGTTACCGTGCGCGCCAAACACCCAACTGGTGCGCAGTACCAGATGACGTGTGCATTGCGCCTGAAGCTGTTTCTCTCCAGCCAACTTGCTCAAACCGTACACACCGGTAGGACAGGTAGCGTCATCAGGCGTATATGGTTTATCAGCCTCCCCGCTAAATACATAATCCGTAGAGATATGCAGAAGCGGAATACCAAGTTTTTCCGCAGCAGACGCGAGAAATCCCACTCCGTCAGAGTTAACCGCATAGGCACGTTCTACGTCGGTTTCAGCCTTATCCACCGCCGTATACGCAGCGGCGTTAATGATCAATTCTGGCTTAACCGCTTCAAACACCGTTCGGATCTGCTCTGCATTACTGATGTCCAGATCTTGCGAACCAAAACCGAACACAGCAAAACCATCCGGTACTCGCTGAAGCAACTCATAGCCGACTTGACCCTGAGCGCCCGTGACTAGAACACGCATTGTCATTCCCCACCCAGTAGAGTTCGCAAGCTCGGGTTACGCAGGTCTTTCTCCGAGAGTTTGGGTGTTTCCACTGGCCAGGGGATATTTACGTCTGGGTCATTCCAGATAAGACCGCCCTCTTCTTCCGGAAAGTACAAATCGGTGCATTTATACTGAAAATCCGCAACATCACTCAGTACACAAAAACCATGAGCGTATCCCGGTGGAATCCATAGCTGAAGATGATTATCCGCGGTAAGTTCAACACCGACATAATCCCCACAGGTCGGAGATTCGGGGTCGATATCGACCGCCACATCGTAGACTGCACCACGAGTAACGCGAACTAATTTGCCTTGGGGCCGATTCCGCTGAAAATGCAAACCACGCAATACTCCATACTGAGACCGCGAGTGATTGTCCTGTACGAACGGCAACTCAATTCCGGCGTCACGATAGCGCGGCTCCTGGTAGCACTCCACGAAAAAGCCGCGCTCATCGCCAAACACCTTGGGCTCAATAATCAGAACGCCAGGCAGTTGGGTCTGGATGACATTCATTTTGAAGGCCCCGCTGCCAACAGACCCGCAAGGTATTGGCCATAACCGGTTTTATGAAGAGCGGTGGCTTGCTTGTCCAGCTCCGCGGCACTTAACCAGCCCTGGTTAAAGGCAACCTCTTCCAGGCACGCCACCTTCAAGCCTTGACGCGCTTCGATTGTCTGGACGAAATGCCCGGCTTCCATCAATGAATCATGGGTACCAGTGTCCAGCCATGCGAAGCCACGACCCAATACACTGACGTGTAAATCGCCGCGCTGAAGGTAAGCGTTATTGATGTCAGTAATTTCGAGCTCGCCACGATGGGAAGGCTTCACCTTTTTCGCGATCTGAACCACATCGTTGTCGTAGAAATAAAGGCCAGTGACCGCGTAGTTGGATTTCGGGCGCAGAGGCTTTTCTTCGATAGAAATGGCTTTGCCATTGTCATCGAACTCAACCACCCCAAAACGCTCGGGATCAGCCACGTGATAGCCGAAAACCGTGGCGCCTGACACGCGCTTGGCCGCTTCCTGCAGACTGGCGCTGAAACCATACCCGTAGAAAATATTATCGCCCAACACCAGCGCAACATTACTGTCGCCAATAAACGATTCACCGATGATAAATGCCTGAGCCAAACCGTCCGGTTTAGGTTGCTCTGCATAGCTGAGTTCAATCCCGTAAGACGATCCGTCACCCAGCAACTTCTCGAAGTTAGGCAAGTCTTCAGGGGTGGAGATAATAAGAATCTCGCGAATACCGGCCAGCATCAACACCGACAGCGGGTAATAGATCATCGGTTTGTCGTACACCGGCAAAAGTTGTTTCGACACGCCACGGGTAATTGGATGTAAGCGAGTACCGGAGCCACCGGCCAGAATGATACCTTTCATGTAAGTTACTCCTTAACTGAGATGGGAAAGTTGCAGACAGAAACTCAGGCGTTTTCGCCAAGGCGGCCAAGGCGATAGTTGCCGCTAAGCACGTTCTCCCACCATTGGCTGTTTTCCAGGTACCAGAGCACCGTCTTACGGATGCCGCTGTCGAAAGTTTCCTGCGGTACCCAACCCAGTTCTCGCTGGATCTTGGCGGCGTCGATGGCGTATCGGCGGTCATGACCGGGACGGTCGGTTACGAAGGTGATCAGTTCTTTATAAGAGCCGAGTTCCGTATCCCGAGGCCGCAACTCATCAAGCAGTTCGCAGATGGTTTCAACGACTTCCAGATTGCGTTTTTCGTTATGGCCACCGATGTTGTAGGTCTCCCCAACTACACCGCGAGAAACCACCTCGACTAGCGCCCGGGCATGATCGTCCACAAACAGCCAGTCACGGATCTGCGAACCGTCGCCATACACAGGTAGAGGCTTGCCATGAATGGCATTGAGAATCACATGGGGGATCAACTTCTCGGGGAAATGGTATGGCCCGTAGTTGTTCGAGCAATTTGTGACCACCACCGGCAGCCCATAGGTACGGTGCCAGGCGCGGACCAGATGATCGGAACTGGCCTTGGACGCCGAATAAGGCGAACTTGGATCGTAGGACGTGGTCTCGGTGAACAGATCATCGGTCCCCTCCAGATCGCCATACACTTCATCCGTGGAGATGTGATGGAAACGGAAGCCTTGCTTCTGCTCCTGCGCCAATGTCGACCAGTAACGCCGGCTAGCTTCCAGCATGCTGTAGGTGCCGACGATATTGGTTTGAATAAAGTCCGAGGGACTGTCGATCGAGCGGTCCACATGCGATTCCGCCGCAAGGTGCATCACAGCATCGGGCTGGAAACGGGCGAAAATCTCGTGCAACGCGGCGGTATCGCAGATATCTACTTGCTGGAATTCGTAGCGCGAACTGTCGGCCACCGATGCAAGGGATTCAGTGTTGCCAGCATAAGTGAGCTTGTCGATGTTGCAGACTGTCACATCGGTGTTCGCGATCAGATGGCGCACGACGGCCGAGCCAATAAAACCGGCACCGCCGGTCACGATTATACGATTGGTCACTTGCTGTGCTCCTTTGGGTACCACTGGATCAGTAATTTTTCATATTGGGAAAGAATGTTTTCCCAAGTGAACTTTTCATCGAAACGGCGAGAGCTTTCTTTTTTCATCACCGCAATCAAAGAGTTGTGGTCGTCGCGTAAGTACTTCTCGAACAACGCGGCACAGTCATGCTCGTCGTTGAAGTACACTGCAGCATCGCCTGCCACCCAACGATTGAAATGGTTGTTATGGGCGATAACAGCGCAACCGGCACCCAACGCCTCAACTAGCGAAGGGTTAGTACCGCCGACACGGTGGCCATGAATATAAAAACGGCTGAAATAACGCAGCGCCTGAACAACTTCTGCCTCATAGATGGCACCAGGGAAAATCACCTCTTCCCCGGCGGCATCCATTACTAGTTTGTGGTACTTGTTTTTGTCCGGGGTGAAGTTCCCTAGCACAACCAGTTTGTGATTGCGGCGCTTACTGCTGAATGCCGTAACGATCTGAAGAAAAGAGTTTTCCGGTTCAGGCCGGGCGATGACCACGGAAAAACCTTGGGGTTTCAGTTTGTAGCGATCTAAAGTTGTTGGGTCCGCATCGGTTACCCGGTCGCCACCATAAGGAATCATGGTGATCTTCGAGTTTGAGACTCGAGTAGCCAAGTGTTCCTTGATCATCGGGTGGTCAGCCACCAGATGATTACCAAACCAGCAACCTGCCCGCTCATTGAGCCAAAACCAGGTTTTGGCAAATAAACCCCACTTTTCGCGCTTCCATTCGATGCCATCCATATTGATGACATTAATCTGGCCCTTGATCCGTTGCAGAATATTGAAAGCGGCGGTGTTGTAACCCAGGGTTAGAAAAAGCCCCTTCTGGCCTAATGCATGTACAGTGGCTTTCCAGTCGAAAAACATCGTCCCCGCAACCCCGGTGTTAGTAATCGGGATATGAATACGCTGAATACCATTCCACTCGCTGATCGAGATATCACCGGCACCGTCTTCCTGACAGTAGACTGTGACCTGCCATCCATGCTTGACCAGATAGAGCGATAGTTTTTCAGCGAAGGTCTCAAACCCCCCATGCCTTGCTGGTATTCCGCGTATTCCAAGAATAAATAATTTTTTCATCGGGCTCTACAATATAAGTAAGACTTCACTGAGGCATCACTACGTTCTAAACTAGAAAAGCCACTAAACGCCCAATGCAATCAATATATTCTTTTGATAACTTTTCATTGAAAACCTTTCCAAGTAGGTATGCTTCGCCATTCGGCTAACCTGCCGATACTGCTCACTATCCGACTCGGAAAGACTCAAAAGCGCTTTACATAAACTATCTACACTCGCGGGTTCAAATAAATAACCATCATGTCGATCAGTAACAATCTCTATCAACCCCCCGTGAGCCGCCGCCACGACTGGCTTTCCAGCGGAAAACGCCTCAATCGCCACGCGCCCAAATGGTTCAGGTTTTATAGACGGAACTAAAACGTAATCAGCCCAGGCATAATGTTCTGAGGGATCAGAACAAAAAGAAAAAAACCGAACTTTTTTAGCTAAACTAGAATGGCCTTTGACTCTGCTGACCAATTCTTTCTCCAGGTACTCATAACCCTCAAAAGGGCTACCAACTATGCGCACGCTAAAAAGAATATCGTCTTTTTCCGAGAGTTTCTCCAAAGCATCGATTAAAAGGCTTTGCCCCTTCCACGTATTAATCCTGCCAATCAGCAAAATATTCTTGACCGGCGATTTTTTTGGTTCGACCACATTAAAATTTAGCTCTTCCACTCCGTTGTAAACCACCTTACCTGGTAGCTTAAAACTTGCCTTGGTCGCCTGAGAATTGAAAATCAACTTCGCGCCAGAAAAAGCCAACAAAATCTTGAAAAAAATAATACCTTTACGATCCGGGATCTCTCTAATATGGCAATATACTTTTTTCGCTGAGAACCTATACAATCCGGCGGCCAACAATGCAGAAAGCATTACGGTCGTATTAATATAAATCACATCATAAGATCTAAATTTTTTGATGTAAAAAAATATGGCCCGTAAAATTTCCCATGTGTATAGGAACGGCTTTTTCAATTTCTGTTTACGTAAAACCCCATAAGGATAAAACTCAACTACAGAACCTTTATCTCTCAATAACGGGGCCAACTCGCCATCGGATGGCAATATCGAATGCACTACTGCTCCTGTAGTCGCTATTGACTCTATTGCGCTCAAAAAACTACGATCGGAGCCGTATAGCTCGGAACCTTGATGCAAACATAAAATTTTATCAAGCATACTCAGTCCTGACTTTTCAGTATTTTGGGAAACAAACCCAACAACGAGATGTAATGGATATTTTTTTCCCTGACTATTGTTTTCAAGCAGAAAAAAAACAAATAGATCAATATCTTCAGTCTGAAATTACTGACGTGATCAAACACATACAATCTGGACAGCACCAAGTTTTTTAATCTTTTTATTCGTGACTCGTAGGTCTGCCCTCGCTCCCTCAATGCTGAACTGTGAATCAACACTGCATCCAGGATAAATATCTTAGGAAAGCGTTTTGCATAATCAATAAAAAACTTGGTATCTATCCCATAAAAACTCAATCGCTCATCAAATCTAAGCCCCGAATCAAACACCTTTCGATGTATGATCGTTCCGCTCATCATTGCGACTAAATCTTTTGAATCCTTACTACCGACCTTCAGCTGTTCGTTGTTGATTTGTTTTCCACGGACACCTTGCACCATCCCCGGGGAAATCAGATCACGATTGAACAGTATCCGAGGTATGCCCACCGGAACCCCGCTGGAAAAGAAGCCGTACAAGCTAGAAATATATCCCTCAGTTATTTCCGAATCATCGTCAAGAACAATGAAATACCGTGAACCTTCTGAGTCAGTTACTATTTTATTATAGACAACAGACAGCTTTTCGTTTTGTCCATTATGATAATAGCTAACGTCTCCATTAAAATCTGGAATCGTATCCTTACCAAATCCTCCAGCAGAATTATCCCAAATAGACAATGATTTGGTTATGCGAAACTTAGAGAAATCAATCGAGGCCAGTGATTTAAGTGTTACGGTCAGGGCTGGAGGCGTCGCGTAAACGACCACAATGAAATTTATCTGTACCTGTTCACCATCGTAAATGGCCATTATTTACTCTCCAACATCACCATTAATCCGATGTTTATAACTTACATCATCAATGACTAACATCTGCGCTTAGGTTCCGCTTCTTCAAATCCATTACAGCCAACGGAAATAATATTCCGTTGACGCCTGCAACAGCACAGGCAATAGCAAGCGCAGCCCCAATTATCCCAAAGCTTTCGAGCAGTACATAAGTTATGACAGGAGAACAAAAAGCCACGGCATAAAGGCTCACATTCAAAGCGCTAATTTTAGAGGCGTTTTGAAAATAATACCCACATACGGAAGTAGCACAATTTATAAAATAACCGACCAACACTATATAGGCCGGAACTTTGAACTCCTCAGGAAAATCGTCATAATACCTGACAACCACAACTAGCAAGACCAGATACCCACTTGACAAGCAAACCAGTTTTTTAGTGTTAGACCAAAAAATCTTATGGATTGATTTAAAATCCAATTGGCTGGCAAACTGAGAGATGTGCGGTGCAGAAATTGAATTGATTGAGATTGAAATGAATGACGAGAGCATCGCTAGCCGCTGCAGAATATTGAACACCGAAGCAAAAGCCGGGCCCAACATATAGGAGGCCAATAGATAAGGCACCCAGCCAACAAGTTGAGTTCCCATTGTAGCGGTGGCATATTTAAGTTGGCGAAGCGCCGCAGCTCTCAAAATTCGATAGGACAAGCACCGTGTCAGTTTCAGTTTCAATCCGGATCTCTTTACCAGAACCGCCGAAATCACGGCATAACAGACAACGGAACCAATAAACGCGATGGAAATACCTAAAGAAGGGGTGAGAATCCCTCCCGCACTTTCTGACAATTTAAAGCAAAGATAAGCCACCAAAAAAATCCAAGGCTGTATGACATTGACCCCCAATATCTGAGTTATGACCTTATGCCTTGCTTGATAGATAAAAAATATGACCGAAGACGCTGCAAATATGGGAAGTGCAAAAAATATCGACAATAACACTGAGTAGTCTTCCGACACATCGGTCACAATTGATAGTTTATTCCACGTTGCAATATAAACATAGCCCAAGGCAGCAAGCATCGGCGCTAAACAAACGCCCAGCATCAACGCCACAGCAACTGATTTACTGTAATGGTCCTGGATATCATTCTTTGGAAGCGCGTAGTATTCTCTAACTAGATAAATATCAGCACCAAACCGGGAGAGAATCGTTCCCAGTTGAAAAAGCGTATATATAACAAAAAACGCCCCCGACACTTCATTGCTCTCATACTTAATGACAACAATATTAGACAGAAGCACTGCAACGGCACCAATGACCCTTACAACAAACAACCTTAACGACTTTGACTTTATAAAGTTCATGGCAACTAAATTCATAGAATGAGGTGTGACGATCCAGTTTTTATTTCGTAAATGACAAACATTGCGCTAACAAAAACTGAACAAGCCGGCCTTACACATCAGCCCATCCCATTCCCGTTAGCCCAAGTGTGCTGAGCTAACAGGAGGTAAACCAACCAAATAGATTTTTCTCAACGACCAATAGAGAAATACTCAATCCCGTTTTCAGCCATCTTAAAAGGATTAAACAGATTTCTTCCATCAAACACTACTGGCTGGCTAAGCTGCTTTTTAACAACCTCAAAATCCGGTGCTTTGAATGCTTGCCACTCCGTTATGATTATTAAAGCATCACTACCCTTAAGAGCGCCCTCTTTAGTACCGCAAAGACTTAAATCATTTCGATTGCCATATATTCTCTGCGTTTCTTCCATTGCCACTGGGTCAAATGCTTGAACAATAGCTCCATGCTTCCAGAGAGATTCCATCAATACCCTGCTCGGAGCATCCCGCATATCGTCAGTATTAGGTTTAAAACTGAGCCCCCAAAGAGAGAATACCTTCCCCTCAATGTCACCATTAAAATATTTAAATATCTTATTAAACAGTACTTTCTTTTGTTCTCCATTGCGAGCTTCTACAGACTTTAAAAGCTTCGCATCAAAATCGAGCTGATTAGATGTTTGTATTAATGCTTGAACGTCTTTTGGAAAACACGATCCGCCGTAGCCAGAACCTGCGTATATGAAGTGATAGCCTATTCGCGGATCGGAGCCAATGCCCTTACGAACCATCTCGATATCCGCGCCCAAAATTTCAGAGAGCCCGGCAATTTCATTCATAAAACTAATTTTGGTGGCAAGCATGCAGTTCGCGGCATACTTGGTCAGCTCCGCGCTACGTACATCCATCACGATTATTTTTTCGTGATTTCGATTAAATGGCGAGTACAAATCTCGCAAAACCGCTTCGGTATCGGGGTTACCCGTACCAATTATGATCCTGTCAGGGCGCATGCAATCTGCGACTGCAGAACCTTCCTTTAAAAACTCCGGGTTTGACGCAACGTCAAATTTAATATGGTTGCGTCCGTGTATTGCCAATGTCTGCTCAACATGGGCTCTGACTTTATCTGCCGTACCGACGGGGACAGTAGACTTATTGATAATGATGCAATTGTTCTCCATATGTTCAGCTATTGTTTCAGCTACGGAAAGCACATATTTCAAATCGGCAGAGCCGTCTTCATCAGGAGGAGTGCCTACAGCAATAAACTGCACATCACCATGTTTCACTCCCAAGGCTGCATTAGTGGTGAATTTCAAACGACCGGCACTGTAATTTTCTTTTACCAGTTCCTCCAATCGTGGCTCGTAAATAGGGATTTGGCCATTTTCAAGATTTTTAACTTTCTCGCTATCGATATCAACGCAAATTACATCGTGTCCAATTTCTGCCAACACAGCTCCTTGAACCAGCCCAACGTAACCAATACCGAATACCGTAACTTTCATGGCTATTTCCTTTTGAAATTGACACGCTACCGCCCCAGGATTAGTCGTTAACTTCCTCAGAACGTGAACTCAACAAGTTGTTTTTTGCGGCAAACACCTGCGCGATCTAAGCAACGTTTACGCTGCCCCGATCACGCAAACGAAATAAAACCTCTATCAAAAACTCTCAACGAAAGCCAATTTCCAAGACAACGCTCGCAATGAAATCACAGTGAGAATAATCAGGAAACGGTTACGCCTTCGCTTTTTCATCCTTGTACTCATAGTGATAATAACCGTAACCACTATATCCGTAGTTTGCAGAAGTCCTTTTCTCAACGCCGTTAAAAATCGCCCCCGCCAACTTAATCCCGTTCTGAGCAAACCGATTAATAGTGAGTTCAATCTCTCTAGCTGGATTCAAACCAAAACGGGCAACAATCAAGCTTGTACCACACTGCCTTCCGACGATGGCCGCATCTGTGACAGCTAACAGTGGTGGGGTATCCAGGATTACCAAATCGTACATTGAACTGACTTCATTTAATAATTCCGTGAAGGAACTCCGCATCAGCAGTTCTGACGGGTTTGGAGGTCTTTCACCTCGGCTCATAAAATCAAAACCTTCGATTTCTGTTTTATGTATCGCCGTCGCTACATCACAGCGGTTTACCAGAATATCGGATACACCATTCTTGAAAGGTACACCCAGCAGCTCATGCAAATAACCCCTTCGCATATCCACGTCGATTAGCAGTACACGTTGACCGGCCTGCGCTACCACTGCCGCCAGGTTGGCGGAAACAAAGGTTTTGCCCACGCTAGGGCTAGGCCCAGAAATCATAAGTAAATTGTTTTGGGCATCCAACATGCCAAAATGCAGACTTGTACGCAGGCTTCGCAGTGCTTCAATCGATAAATCTGTAGGGTGATGTATTGCAAGCAAAGATGGCGCCTTGCCAGATCGACTCGAGGTGCGAGATTTTTTCTGCTCCTCCGTCTTTTGTAAAACGCTGTAAGGAACAGATGCATAAACCGGCAGACCCAGTTTCTCAATAGCTTCCGGGCTTTCGATACCACGATTAATTGCTTTTCGTAATAAAACCAGCGCTACTGCCAAAAAAGCACCAAATAGCGTCGCAACCAGCACTATCAATATTTTTTTTGGTTTAACTGGTTTAGTTCGATCAACATCCGCACTGTCAATCAATCGTACGTTACCTACAGTACCGGCCCGCATGACATCTAGTTCTTGCGACCGATTCAACAGCTGAGTGTAGATTTCCGTCCCCACTCGAACGTCACGGGTAAGACTTAATAGCTCCTGCTGGGTTGACGGTAGACTTTGTACTTTCTTTGCCAAACTATCTTGTTTATTCGTCAACTCCCCAAGCTGGGTCATCAGCGCTCTGTATGCCGGATGCTCACGCGTAAACTTTCTATCCATTTCAGCCTGTTTCAATTTAAGCTCGGATATATTCGTATCCAATGAAACGATCTGATCAAGAATAGCTTTGGTTTCCAGAGTAATATCTACTGACTTGCTACGCGTTTGATATGCATTTAACGCGTCCTCAGCTTTTTCTAGGTCTCTTCGGACTTTAGGCAATTGTTCGTTCAAAAACCCGAGACTTTTCGCTGCTTCGGCAGATGTTCGTTCAATATTTTGACGAACATATATATCGGCAATTTCATTTAATGTCTTAATCGCCAAATTAGGATCTTCACTTTCTAGCGAAAGACCTATAATTCCAGACTCTTTGCCCCGTTCGGAAATATCGAGAGCGTCTTGGTAATCAAGGATGCTGGTGAGTCGCGGATTGCAGACGATGAAGAACTTAGTACCTGGATTTGCCCGAATTTTCTCAACGTTTACGCTGATATCATTATTTGAGTAAAGCTCGCCTACTTTACTTTCAACTATTTTATCACCGTCCTCATTCAGGATTATATATCCGCCTTTATCCCCAACTATGAGTGATAGCTTAGTACCAAGCAGCGAATCAGGTAGCTGTAACGTGCCGATTTTCAGTAATTCTCCGCCCCAAGCGAAACCGCTGAGCGGGAGCAATGGATCAGCCACACTGTCAGGATTTTTTTTGACATAACGTCTTGCGATAAAACGCCCGACTATTGGAAAGTAGTTTGGACGTACAGTGATGTTTAAACTTAGACTATCAATCGCTTCTCCGATGATCGAGCGCGACTTAATAAGTTCAATCTCTGTGACCGATGGGGACTCTTTGCCCAGCATACTGCTGACATCCGAAAATCCCAGCAAGTCATTCTTCTTGGCTTCCACCTGCACCAAAGCGTTCGCTTGATATATCGGAGTAGCCAATATCGCATATGACGCCCCGGCCACCATAAAGGCTCCGGTGATAGCTGCGATCATCCATTTATGATCGACTACTGCACCAAAAAGCCCCAACAGGTCCATTTCGTCATTATCAATATCTTGCTGTACATGCGATTGCTGCATAATTCGAATTCTTTGTCTTTTCTGCTATTTTGGGGAAATGGCTATCAGCGTTCGAGACGCAGCGCCCATGCGTGTACTGCTTCTTCAATCAACGTATATGCATGCACAAAAGCAGGCTTTCCTTGACGGTAAGGGTCACCAATTTCACGATCATCTTGCCATTTGCCCAGCAGAAAAATTTTGCCCCGAGCCTCAGGGGCAATATCGAGTACCACATTCAAATGACGCTTTTCCATCACCAGGATCAGGTCAGACTCGATGATGGACTGGGGAGTAAGTTGTACTGCTTTGTGATCTCTCGGGATGTGCCCCTGTTCCTCAAGAACAAGACGCGCTGTCGGCTCTATGGGACTGTCGACCAACGCAGCAATGCCAGCGGAGCTGACCTGGGCTTTGGAATGAACAAGCGCATCACGCAGTAAATTTTCTGCGGTAGGGCTACGGCAAATATTACCTATACAAACGACTAAAATTTTTTCTAACACGGCTCCCTCCCCATCTTGCCAAAATTGAAGGTGATGAAGCATATGCCAAACACACTCAGACTCTTCCCGCGCACGCTATAGCTCTCTATCCATCTCTCAAGCCTATGAAGCTCTCCCTGCACATATTGTGACGCGAGATCACATCCGCCTTTCAAAAACTCCATCCCCATAAGGGCGATACGTTTATCGTGACATTGAAAATCTTAACTGCGAACACACGCCGACATCAATCTTTAAATACCGAGAGAATACTTATTGCCATATTATAAAGCTTAGCTCCACCAACAAAGTCGGACATAAAATAACATCAGCTATTAGACCAGACGTAACTTAACATTCGCGATATTCCTGATGCTACTCCATGCGAGTTATGGTATTTGTTGAGGAACTTATAGATGAATATCTAATCACGAGCAAGTAATAGCGCTCGGCTGTTTGTAACCGATCGTTTTTTAATAATTAACATTTCTATCGTATATCTAACAGGACGCCTACATGATCCGCAAATGCCTCTTCCCCGCAGCTGGCTACGGCACGCGCTTTCTGCCTGCCACAAAGGCTATGCCCAAGGAAATGCTACCGGTTGTGAATAAACCTCTGATCCAGTACGGCGTAGAAGAAGCGCGGGATGCGGGTCTTCAGCATATGGCGATCGTAACCGGGCGAGGCAAGCGGGCTTTGGAAGATCACTTCGATATAAGCTATGAACTGGAACACCAGATTCGCGGTAGCGAAAAGGAGAAATTCCTGTCTGGTACTCGCGAGTTGATGGAAACATGCACATTTTCTTACACCCGCCAGGTGGAGATGAAGGGGCTTGGGCACGCCATTCTCTCAGGCCGGCCGTTGATCGGTGACGAACCCTTTGCAGTGGTACTGGCTGACGACCTGTGTTTGAACCTCGGCGGTGATGGTGTACTGTCTCAGATGATCGCACTTTATAAGCAGTTCCGCTGTTCGATTGTGGCAATTCAGGAAGTGCCGAACGATCAGACGCACAAGTACGGAATCATCGCTGGCGAGCAGATTCGTGAAGGCATCTATCGTGTCAACAGCATGGTTGAAAAACCTAAGCCGGAAGACGCTCCGTCAAACTTGGCAATTATTGGCCGTTATATTTTGACGGCCGATATCTTTGACTTGATTGCCGATACCCAACCCGGCAAGGGCGGTGAAATCCAAATCACCGATGCGTTGATGAAGCAGGCACAAAGTGGCTGTGTGCTGGCTTATAAATTCAAAGGTCATCGTTTTGATTGTGGTGGAGCGGAAGGTTACATCGACGCAACCAATTTCTGCTTTGAACATCTGTACAAGAAGGGATTGTAGATCGATCTTCCCCAAAGCTGAGCGCCGCTTCCCGAAGCGGCCGTAACCCTTTCTACGAGGGCATACCACTATGAGCATTTCCAAATTGTCTATCGATGCCCATAAGTTACCGAGCTCTTTTGCGATGGATGAGGACGGCGTTTTTCGTGCGACCAGTCCTTATTTTGCGTACATAGGTGACGACACCATCGAACGGCAGACTATGGCTTGGCTAGCAACATCCGAGCGACATCCCTCATCAGAATCCCCTCAATCAAGATTGTTAGTGGAGCGCATTGGACTATTTCCTTCTTCAGGGAAAATTCGATGTGTTGTTGCCGACCCTCTTTCGATCTTGACACACCTCAAAAACGTGTATATCAGCAAGGCGCTGGATTCGGACGAGAGCGATGGTCTGAATCTAACTTTCGCAGAGTGGCGCTTCAAGATAAGCCCATCAACAACTGAGTCGATGATCCTATTACATGTTGAAAGCCGCGGTGATGTTGAGCTGATGCATGCAAAGACTGAGGAGCTATTGAACGAGATCGGCAACCGAAATAGTAGCGAGCGCAAGCACACACCGGTGCCTCCAGTATAACCCCCCCCATATACTGCATACGAAATCAAACAGCTATTGATTCCTTATTTTAAATCGTTATCTTCAGCAAGCGCCTTGGAGTGCTGCCTACTTTCTGCACCCACCTATGTCGTAGGCCACGTCGCCTGGACAATATTGCCTCTAATCTTCCCGCACTTTACATTCCTGGTGATGAAATAGCCTGACCGATGCCAAGCGATCCTAAATGCGGGGACACGGTAGGCCGTCTTATATGCCTTTGATTCGTGGTCGGCTAATTAGGCAGCAATTTTAGGAAAGATAAGGCCTCATCAACTCAACTCAGCGAAGCCTAAATACCGACGCATCAACCGACCAAAATTATGCTCTAGCGCTGTAAACTAATTAGGTAGACGATGAATAGCCCGCATCAACTTAAAACGGGCAACTTTTTACTTCTCACAAAAATAAACGGCTTCTCAATAACAGAAAACGTTATGACAGAAGAAGCCGAAACCAACGCAAGTACAAACGGCAACAAAACAACATAATCAATTAACCCACCTTCCCTAAAAGAAAACAATTTCAACATGGTAAATAGCAAATAAAGAATTAGACCATGGGTAAGATATATACTATAGCTTATCTCACCAAGAGCTTTTAGCCCGTTACTCTTGAGGACGCCAAAAACATCATTACCAAGGGCAATCATCACGAAAGAAACCCCAAGCAAAAGCATCTGAACGATAGAATAACCTTCGTGGATAAACATTCCAACAATCAGAAAAATTAAGGCAATTAAAGAACTACATGCAAGCTTTACTACAGACAAAAATTTTGGAAAGTGTACTTTTATTATCACAGGAACAAACCCTATAAAAAAAAGCAACGCTAGTTTCGGCACTATAAAACCAAAGTATATACCTGGGAGCGCCAGAAACATTATAAACAACGACATAATAAAATATTTGTCGTACGCCCTCCAATTAAAAACAGTCGCGACGATGGGAAGAGCTAAATAAAAAAGCCATTCATATCTCAGAGTCCAATGTGCTCCAGATGTTATATGTACACTGTCAGCGAATCCATTAAATGTGGTACCTGCAAAGACCCCCCACATAAATAGCTCTTTCAGCAGCCCGCCGGTTTTAACAACAAACCCCGTCTCTATTAAGCTAATCAAAAAAACTGCCAACACAACAAATGTATACAGCGGAATTATCCTTTGAACTCTCGATCTAAATATAGCCCCCCACTCGGGAGTCTTTTTGTATATTTTTCCAAAAAACAAGAAACCAGTTATCATAAAAAATAGCGAGACAGGTACAACGCCCATGTTATTTAAAACGTCACTTTCCGGACGAACCCAACTACCATCCACCTTCCAATAATACGTTACTATGAAGTGATGACACACAACAGCTGTGGCAAGTAATCCTCGTAGTGCATCAATCGGTGAAGATCTGAGCAACGTCTGATCCGTCAGTATGTTTGTTTTCCTGAAGATCCTATCCAACAAAAATAATGACACCGCATACAGAAAAACCACCAACATAACATTATTCATTATTTTCACTCGTACCCTTGTAAAGCTCAATCGCTGATCTAGAAAATAGCGAAGTTAATCGAAACGAAGTTGTTAGATCCTTCCTACCTCAACCGAAATCAGCACGCCGGATTCCTTTAGGTTGAACCATACGCATAGCCTCATGCATCGGCGATAGTTTGAATGCGACAAAAAATAACAGTCAATCATTATCAAAACTGGCCCTCCTGCCTGGTAACCGTCTTTAACACGTCTTCTGCTTAGCCACCCCACCTACGTTACTTTTACGTTATAAATATTTACTTGAGTTATCACGGAGACATCTATATTTTCTTTCTGATAGGCAGATCATTAGGGCTCTCGCACGCTTATTGGCGGACAAGAACAGCGCATAGACGCGCATAAATAACACCCCAAAAGAATTATTGATTAATTCAGTTCTTGATCCCAGTCCCAAAATCATTTCCAAAATTTGAACATCACACACTAAGCTTTACAATACACACAAACTAATTCTCCATGCAAAAACAGCAGAAAATACAACACTGTAAATCAGCGACAAACACCTAAAGACAAACCACTAACCTCGAGCCTTGTAGTTAAATGTTATATCTGCTAGCTGTAATGGGCCTCACATTAATATTATATTTTTTCCGAGCATCAGTTCTATTGCTGCCCGTTTGGACGACCTTAACTCCTAAAGCCCTGCTGCTAGTGGATACACCATCACTACCTGCTATTAGCATATATAAATTTTATTGCCTAGCGTTGATAGCTTCATATTTTATACGAGTCGTCTGCCACAGAAAGAGAAAGGCATATAAAAAGCCTTTTAGCAGAGCATTTATAGCTTTAATCATCCCTGCCATCATTTCAGTAGCGCTGAATATAACATCGAACAACGCGGGCATTCTGACACTTACGGCATTCATAATTGAAATCATAATGCCCGCAACAGTATTTTGCCACTACCTCAGCCAGTTACCTCTATCTAAACTGAACAAATTAATTAAGAAATATATAATTTTCTATTGTGCGCTAGCGATGTACGGGACTCTTTGCTACCTAATAGGCCACAACCCATACATTGATTTTATTCAATCAACGAATCACACTGACAGAATTCTAGCTCAAACGTATGAAGACACACTTCGAGGAGCTCGTGCGCAAGGAACTCTATCACACCCAATTACCTACGGCGCGTTACTCGCCATCACATTACTAACGTACTACACTATAAAATTAAATAAAGCAAAATTCGCGCTATCAGACTATGTAAAAGTTACACTCATCACAACTATTATTGTAACCGGCATACTATTCACAAACTCCAGGAGCCCATTAATACTATTCTTAGTCCCGGTAATTATATTCGCCACAACTTTACGCTTCGTTAAAGCATTTAAGAGCATTATCGGAATCACATTGATTTTCGTGATAGCCTTTTCGACCTCCGAAGTAGTGAGAGACAAAACCTATTCCATAGTCAATATTTTCAACCCTGAAGTTGGTGAAGACATGAAGGGTTCTGATTTGGCCATGCGCGGTGGACAACTGTCTGTAGCGACTAGATATTTCTTCGAATCTCCGATATGGGGTATGGGATTAGATGCAACAAGAAACATCATATCCTCTGGCAAAGAGCCTGACCTTTACAATTCGGAAAGTATTATATTCAGGTTGCTAATCGACCAAGGATCTCTTGGAATCATAAGCTATGCATTATTCTTTATAGTCGCATATAGAAAAACGTCGCAACACATGTCAAACATTGCATCTAGACGTATGTACTTGGGGACAATGATAGGGTACATCATTTTTATTATATCGACGGGATTCGTAGACACATTACAAAATACTGTTTTCATGCTATGCATTACTTATTACATATTTAAAGCGGACCGTATTGCCACTCGATCCAGCCAAACTATAGAGAACGTCCCGCCCAGTAACTCACCAGAAAATCTATTGAGCCCAGTTTTACTTTATACAAACGCAACTTCATAGATTCGTGTGCTGCCTTGCACAATTATTACATCTCTATGATTTCTCGGGAGCACAAAATTTGAAACCGCTACTCACTGTCTCTCTCTTGGTATTAACTTTATTATCAGAAGTAGCGACAGCGACGGACGTCGGCGTTTTTTATTACCCAGGTTGGTATAGGCCAAATATTGATGGATGGGAGAAAATAAAGCCCCATCCTGACCGAGAGCCATTTTTAGGATGGTATAAAGAGGGCTCCGACGATATAACTAGAACGCAAATAAGGTGGATGGAAAAGTACGGTATTAACTTTATCGCATACGATTGGTATTGGGACAAAGGAACAGGAATAAAAAACAGAACATATGCAATAGATTCTTTTATCCGCAGCTCAACACAATCAACTGTCGAGTTTTCTCTACTATGGGCAAACCATACAGAAACTCCAGAAAGCTACGAACAGTACGACGAAATCGTAAATTATTGGATCGAACATTATTTCAAACAAAAAAATTACAAAAAAATAAACGGAAAACCAGTAGTGTTCATTTTTTCTGCTGAAATGTTACTCAAGGATTCAAGAAAATTTGGCGCAACCCCAAAAGAGCTCCTAAATAGAGCTAGATCCATGGCAAAGAAAGCAGGCCTAAAAGGTATCTATTTTGTTGGTTCAGCCGGAGCTGATAAAATATCAATAACTCAAGAACTACCCGACCAAACATATGATGCATTAAGTGCTTACAACTACCAACATTCTGCATCTCCAAACTTGGCGGACAGAAAACTCTCGAAAAGCTACCAGGAGCTTTCCGAAGGATATTTTCAGAACTGGAACTTCATACTAGATAACAGCAAACTGCCATATATTGTACCAATTACATCAGGATGGGATAAAACCCCTTGGGGAGGGAGTTCCGATCCTCTACACGATCAATCAAGCAGCACACCTGAACAATTTGCTGAACATTTAAAACAGGCAAAACAATTAGTATCCAAAAACCTTGAAAAATCGTTAAATACAGTCATCATCTGCTGCTGGAATGAATTTGGTGAAGGTTCTTATATTGAGCCAACCAAAAAATTTGGTTTTAAGTACTTAGAGCAAATCAAACGTATACTAAAATAATCCATATCAATACCCTCTACGCATCTGATAGGCGACTGGACGGGGGCCGATCGCCGTAGCGGCAACTCAGCTCCTTGAGCAACACGGCACAGTCGGGAAGAGACTTGCGTTTAACCTCGCTGTATAGCAACGGACGGAACATTGTCACCGGGATGTCCAAATTGATCACTGCGCGACCAGGCTGTCGCTGATTTTTCTACGGTTGACGAATTTTAATTATCGCCAACTGGCTGCAAACTGCTGAGCGGTTCGTCAGGGATTCACTTGCTTATATAGAGCAAACAGTCGCTCAGCATACAAGCTCTGACCATAATCATTTGGATGCCAGCGCACCCCATCCGAAGCACCGGTACCATGGGTCCCCGGTATATTCGCGATATCGGCGACGGAGGCATAAGGCATCCTTTCCTCGGCAGCGACCGCCAGCATCGTCTGGTCTACAATTCCAGTCCAGCCGCTGTAGCGGCCGATACGATCCTGAAGGGTCAATGACCAAGGCCCTACGGCGATAACGCTAGGCTGGCTACTCATTGCCCTGACTGCTTTGATCAGGCTTTTATAGTCCTCGTGCAGTCGCTGAAAACCCAGGGCTGGGTCCTCGTGTTCGCCCAACTGTATAACCACGAGGTTAGGCTCTGTATCGACTACTGTATCCAGAGCCTGGAGCCTTTGCGCAACCGCCCCATTGCCACCAGCAGTGTGATAGCAAGCGACCGTTGACTGGCCTCGGGCTTGACTGATTTTTTGACTCAGAAGATTTGCGTAGTCACTTCGCCGGGAAGAGGCAGCCATCCCGCTCAAATGAGACCACCCCAGGTGCTGAATGGTCCAGTCGTTGAAACCGTGCAAGGTGATACTGTCGCCGATGAACAATATCCTATAGGAATGACCGTCGTTACGGCCGCAGTCCAACACGATATCCATTTGAGACGGTAGCGTAGCGGCCTGAAGCGAAGTACCAACAAATAACGTACAGCCAATGAGGCTACGCAGGCGCCTCACAAAGTTATTCATTCACCTCTCCTTTATCTATTCTTTTCAAGCTCACTGAACTGTTGAAGTATTGCTTAACGTGGCGGTTCAGCCTTTCTGTTAGTGGGCTCTCCACGAACCTGTACATGAATGCGCCGACTCCGATTGCAATTGCGATACTGCCAAGCACTGAAAGCAAGGGAAAGATCAACTCGAAGCGTTTGAATAATACAGGCGCCACGGGAGCGGTCAGAGGGTGGAACAGATAAATTGAATAGGACGCTGTGCCAAGGAACACTAGCCAACGGGAAACAGAAAGTCGCAGCGATTTTTCGAGGCTGGCGCAACCATACACAGCCAGAAAGGACGCGATGCCGTAGGTAATGCTGTTTCCAAACTCGGGAAAACGCGGAAAGAACAGGTAACACAACGATATGATGACCACAGCGAAAGCACCGTTCCTACCTATCACCATACCTCGCTGCAGCAACCGGGCGGTGATCATGCCCCAGAGAAAATTCAGTACGATGGGATCGGCATAAAATGCTAGTGCTGTGTTCCATTCATCGGTTTTGAAGTAGGAGGCAATTGCCAACCCAACAAGTACAGGAGATGAGAATCTGATTGCATCAATCCTAACCAACAAGGATAAAGTGAAGATAGCGTAAAAAAACATCTCAAACAGTAAGGTCCAGCCGACAGCGAGCAGCGGTCGGATTTCGCCATCGACGTTAACAGCGGGTACAAAGAAGTACGATTTAAGAATGTAGGCCCAATCCACCTGAGCGTGTAACACTAGCCCGGCTGCGCCCAGCAGGGTCACCAATTTAATTGTGGTGGCGAACCAATAGAGGGGAGCGATGCGAACAATTCGCCTGATTGAGAAAAGCTTCCATGCCCCATCAACGCCTTGAAGTTTTTGTGCAGCGACCATCATTACGAATCCACTGATTACGAAAAAAAGTGGTACACCATTGGCACCCAGGTTATAGCTGAGGGTATTAGGGTCGAGGCGTTCCTTAGAGTAGAAAGCGGAATGACAAATAACAACACCTAGTGCAGCAATGAAACGCAACACTTGGATCAATTCATACTTCCCAGTCACCACATTCACCATTTGCCTTCTTGTCACAGCCATAATAAAACCTCAAGATAATCTCTCAGGCGTCACACCGAATTCATTCGCTTATGACGAATTACGTTATTCCAGAAAAATAAGCAGGATAATGCCTTTGGACCCCCCTCACTCATTGGAATAGGCCGACATTTTATAACTGAGTTGCAAGGACTCGACATCGCCCCAACGACGTTAACTCGCACAACGCAAATTCTGACAAAATCAGAACCGCAAAGAAGTTTTTTAAGTAATTACTCTTTCCTACGAAACTGCGATCAAGAACAATGGATATTTAGCATTAAAGCAAAGAATGAAATTTACATCAGACAAGCCGCCTTGTGGCCTGCTACTTACAGGCGTGACGATACCGGAGCTCCACGCCAATGAGGCTGCATAAAAGCCTTTTCAGCTCCTGACAGAGCCACTGCCAGCGAGTTCAAAACCCCCTCAGCCGTATACTTCGGAATGCTCGTACTCAACAGGATGACCGCCAGCCCTATCCCCAGGACCGGCAGCGGAATTTTGCGGACGTCCTTTTTCTCCAACCTCAAAAGAAACACACACGCCGCGGCAGATCCAACGACCGCTCCGGCAATGGCTTCCGCCACAGGGTGGATAGTCTGCCCGACATACTCGACGCTGAACCACCAGGTCGACAGTAGCCCCGCACCCAGTGCCAGCCATCGAAGCCGATGATCGATCTGGCGTAGCAGCAAACTCAGGACAACGGTCGAGACCAGGCAGGCGTTCATTGCATGGCCGCTGATGACCGCGATGTCCAGGCTTTCCAGGCCGATTCCCCAGCCTTTGAACAGCACTTTGCTGAGACCCACGACGAAATAGGCTACCGACAGTACGACAAGCCATGACAGCGCGAGTTTTCTCGAGGCCGTGCACCATAACCAACCAGCGACGACCATGGCCGCAGGCAGCATGACGGTGATTCCGGCGTATTGAGCGATGTACAGTCTTGAATCCAATCTACTTCCTCACGCCGCTTGCGGTTTTCCAGTGTCATGAACACTGGGCGCGTGCACAGTAGATGCCAGGTTCATCGATCCAAGAAGCACTTCAGACGATTCTCTACGACGACCACCGAATAACTGGCGATGTGCATGGCCAGTCCGTCCTCGACCAGCGCTTCGAGCAAGGCAACTTGTGCCGCGAAGCGTTGGTCGCGGTTGAGTTTTCGAGAGACGTGCATTTGATCGACCAGTACATGCGTCACTTGATAAGGGGTATTGACCCTCAGGCGCCCCAGCCAGACAGGCAGTTTTTTTGCCATTTTGGTCTGCCTGATATTCAGTACGCCCGTTGCCTTATCCGAAGAAGTGCTTTTCGAAATCTCGACGATTTCTTCAAACACGTCGGTCAACTTTTTAAGTGCGTAGCCAAGCATCAGATCATCAAACGCATCCAATAACATATACCTCTTCACTTTACGAAGTCATTTCTACCAAGCAGACACTTGCTATTATCACATTACACTTTATTCGTTTTAGGTATTGGACGTATTCTAACGATCACACTCTTACCAGATAACACCCCTCTTACTAACAATCAGATTAACTACTCGATAACTTAACGGACTTTTTATAACAATGATTGAGAGCGTAACCAAACTATATAAAATTCGAAAAATGGCGTAATTACACCCAAGACTCAGAGCGCGTTAACAGAAGACTCAGGAGTCAGATGATCTGACTGCAAGGCGCTAACCGTCAGATGAGTTGAACCTGTGAGCCCGCCTGGCATCCTATTTATCGATACCGCGCCCCACCTTTCAAACGCCTGTTTTCAGGTTGTTGCCGCAGGGGGCATTGATACACGCACGTACCCTTGAGTGGCTGTCAGCGCTCGGGTAATGTCAACAGACCCATAGGACAGAGCACGCCCATGACTTCCAAGCTGGAACAACTCAAACAAATGACCACCGTGGTTGCCGACACTGGCGACTTCGAAGCAATCGCTCGCGTTAAACCCGTGGACGCTACGACCAACCCTTCCCTGCTGCTCAAAGCGGCGGCCATTCCCGGTTATGCCGAGTTGCTGAACGCTTGCGTCAGCGATTGCAAGGGCGATGTTGGCCTGGCCAGTGACCGTTTCGGTGTTGCGGTGGGGCAAGAAATTCTGAAAGTGATCCCTGGCCGTATTTCCACCGAAGTGGATGCGCGCCTGTCGTTCGACACTGACGCCGTATTGAAGCGTGCGCACCGTCTGATCGATCTGTACGACAAGGCTGGTATTGGCCGTGACCGTGTGCTGATCAAGATCGCTTCCACCTGGGAAGGCATCCTCGCCGCCGAGACACTGGAGAAGGAAGGCATCCAGACCAACCTGACCTTGCTGTTCTCCTTCGCACAGGCCGCCGCTTGCGCTGACGCCGGGGTTTTCCTGATTTCGCCGTTCGTGGGTCGTATCTACGACTGGTACAAGAAGGCCAATGGCAATGACTACACCGGCGCGGATGATCCGGGCGTGCAGTCGGTGACACGTATCTACAACTACTACAAGGCCAATGACTACAAAACCGTAGTGATGGGTGCGAGCTTCCGTAACTTGAACCAGATCGAGCAGTTGGCCGGTTGCGACCGTCTGACCATCAGCCCGGACCTGATCGATAAGCTGGCGGCGGATACAGGCAAGCTGGAGCGTAAGTTGGCTCCGGGTCACGCTGGTGAAGCGCGTTTGAGCTTGAATGAAGCGCAGTTCCGCTGGTTGTCCAACGAGGACGCGATGGCGACCGAGAAGCTGGCAGAAGGTATTCGTCAGTTCGCTCGGGATCAGGAAAAGCTTGAGGCGTTGCTGCAAGCCAAGCTCTGATCCACCGACAGCTAACGCAAAAAGGGCGAACCTTCACAGGTTCGCCCTTTTTTGTGTTTGCTGGGTGGTGGGATTGAGGTGGCTTCGCGCGGGCGGGTGAGGTGATCTTGCGGACGCCTTCGCGGGCAAGCCTCGCTCCTACAGGGAAATGTGGTGCCTGCATCGCGTCAGGCGATCAATGCCGCTCGAGCGCGTTCACCAGATCATGGAACGCTTCACGATTGGAGTCGTTCAGGCCCATGAGGATCTTGTGCGCTTCGAGCACTTTGATCCGCACCACTTCTTCGGACTGGTCCTGGTCTGGCAGGTCGGTCAGGCACTCAGGACACGGGATCGGGCGGTCAACGATGTTGAACACTTGCTCGAAGCCCATGGACTGCAAAAGACGGGTGATGTCTTCGTGGGTGGTGACGACGGTCGGCAGCAGGCCAACCTTCTGCCGCGACAGGATAGACAGTTTGGCCAACAGGCCAAGGGTGGTGCTGTCGATGCTGCGGGTTTCGGTCAGGTCGATCACGATCGCGTTGAAGTTCAACGCCGTGAAGATCCGCTCAATAGTCGCATCCAACGCCGAACACAGGGTCAGGCGAACTTCACCGACGAACTTCAGGACGAAGGTGCCGTCCTGCTCGGCGAACTGGATTCTACCGGTACTCATCAAAGATTCCTGCTCAACACCAACAGGGCGATATCATCCGGCATCTCCCCAAGCGTGGCCAATCCAAAAACCTGCCGCAGCCCATCCAGGGTGCCGCCCGCAGCCTTGACCCGTTGGGGCAACGCCGCTTCTTTTTCTTTGAGTGTAGGTTCTGGCAAAAGGTCCAGAATGCCATCAGACATCAGCGTCAGGCTGAACGTCTGCGGCAGCTCCAGCACGTGGTCTTCGTAGGTGGCTTCATTGAAGAGCCCCACCGGCAGGCCACGCCCTTCCAGATAACGAACACTGTCTGGCGTGTACAACACAGGCAACGGTAAATGACCACCGATGCTATAGGTCAACAAACCTGTCTCCTCGTCGATGACTCCACCGACCATTGTGACGTGTTTACCCAGCTTACAACTGATCAGGCCTCGGTTGATATGACCAAGCACCTCTGAAGGCTTGAATTCCGGCAATGTGCCGCTGCGCTTGGATTCAAACAGCAAGCGCGTGGTCATGAACTTCAGCAGCACGGTCACGAAGGCTGAAGAGGCGCCATGACCGGAAACGTCCGCCAGGTAGAAGGCTACCCGACGCTCGTCGACCCGAAAGTAGTCGACGAAATCACCCGACAGGTACAGCGACGGGATGATCTGGTGAGCGAACTGGAACTCGTCGATGGTCCAGGGGCTGACCGGCAGCATGTTCATCTGCACCTGGCGACCGGCGTTCTGGTCTTCCTGGAGCAGGTTCAGGCTGGCGGCGAGCTCGCGGTTGGCCTTTTCCAGCTTCTCGCGGTAGCGCTGGTTTTCCAGCAGCAGGCGCGCACGATCCAGTGCCCGGCGCACAGAGTGCTCGAGCACAGCCAGATCTTCGAGAGGCTTGATCAGGTAGTCCGCTGCGCCCAGGCGCAGGGCCTCGACCGCGTCGTTCATCACGCCGGCGCCCGAAACCACGATCACCGGGGTTTGCGGCGACAGCTCGGTGACCTGACGGATAAGTTCGAGTCCGCCCATCTGCGGCATGCGCAGATCGCAGATGACCAAGTCGGGCTTGTCTTGCTCGAATACCTGAAGTCCCTGCTGGCCATTGCTGGCCTGCAAGACGCTGAAACCACTGTCTTCCAAATAGGCGGCGAGGCTCGCGCGCACTACTTCGTCATCATCGATTATCAGCAGCGTGGCACTGGTTTTTGGCATGTGGGCAAACGGCGCCAGAATTAGGTTGGCGTAGCAGGCAGGGGTTTTGGCCCGGCTCACACTACTGGATTCGCTTTCTAGCCTCTCTGTCGCACTGTTTTCGAGCATTTGCCCTACACACAGGTACACCAGAGGTGCCCTTCTAAGGCGCAGACGGTACTCCCATCCGCGGGGCGTTTCAAGCTCACGCCGATGGTCGCTTGACGTCTTACCCTTTCAAATCACCAGGAGTTATAAGAACACGCAAAACCGTAACCTAATCGAAGGTACGGATCAGTCAAAACGGCCCCGCCAACAAACGAAAAAAGGCGGCCATCGGGCCGCCTTCTGCGTGTCTACCGGTCGAGATTAAAAATCGTCTTCGACCTGGCCGTCTTTGACTTTGAACTCGCGGTTCTGCAAGTACGCATTGCGGATGAAGATGTACTTGTCGCCGGTGATCAGCTTCTCGGACGACAGCAGGTTGGCGCGGGCGTCGGTCACATCCAGCGCGAAGAACGAGTTGCGCACCGCCACATCGTCGACGTAGCGATAAGGGCTGGTGTAGGAGTCAACGAACTTGGATGGCGCATCACGCAAGGTGCTTGGACCGAAGAACGGCAGCATCAAGTACGGACCGCTGCCGACGCCCCAATAGCCAAGGGTCTGGCCGAAGTCTTCGTCATTACGCTGAAGGCCCATTTTTGTGCCGACATCGATGAAGCCCAACACGCCGAAGGTGGTGTTGAAGATCAGTCGTGCGGTATCGACACCCGCGGCGGCCGGCTTGGCCTGCAGCACGTCGTTGGCCAGGTTGCGCACATCGCCGATGTTCTTGAAAAAGTTGTGAATGCCATCTTCGACAAACTGCGGCGTCACGTATTGGTAGCCCTGGGCCAATGGCTTGAGCGCATACGTGTCGAGGACGTCGTTGAATTTGTAGATCGGACGGTTGATGCTTTCCCAAGGATCATCTTCCGAGGCTGCCTGGGCAGCAAACGGGACCAGCAGCGCACTGGCGCATACACAAAGCTGAGCTAGATGATTGCTCCAGCGCATAAAAAACTCCTTGGATTGTACTGGCGCGGGCCATGGGCCCAAGCGTTAAGCTGGCTAGTATAAGACGGAAAGGCCGCTTTAGGCAGCATCGCGCGGACCAGGTCATGGAGGATAGGTGATGATTGTGAGCGATTCACATCCGTGTCACTCAACTGTCACCGGCGCGCCTTAGCCTCGAAGCTATTTCAGGGACGTTGATATGCCGCACGCCGAAACCTTGCCTCTCGCCGCACCCAGTCTGACCGCCGTGCTGTTCGGCCTCAGTGGCTGCCTGGTGGATTTCGGCGCCCGTACGCGCTCGTACGGCAGTCACGCGGAGGAGCACGCCGAGGTTACGCTGGGTGCTTTAGAGAGTTTGCACAGTCTGCAGAATCAGCAAATCCCCTGCGCCTGGCTGGATGAGTTGCCCCCTGCCCTCAGCCATTCCCTGGCCGCCGCCCTGCCGGAATGGATCAAACCTTCGCAACACCCCGAAACAATCAAACCTTGGCCTGCACCCGATGCCTGCTGGAAAGCCCTGATGACGTTGAATGTCGAGTGCCTGGACGGCTGCGTGCTGGTCAGCGGCGAACCGCGACTGCTACAAGCGGGGCTCAATGCCGGCTTGTGGACGATTGGCTTGGCGTCCTGCGGTTCGCTGTGTGGGCTGGCGCCCACCGAATGGCAGGCGCTGACACAACAGGAACGCGAGTTCAAACGCGGCAAGGCAACGGTGCAGTTGTTCAGCCTGGGCGTGCATTCGGTGATCGACCACCTCGGTGAACTCGACACCTGCCTGGCCGACATCAGCCTGCGCCGACTCAAGGGCGAAAAGCCCTGATCGAGATCATGCACGTTGCACGGGAGTGGATTAATCTAAAGGTCAGCCATAGACCTTTGGCGCGCTGCTGCGGTCTATGCCAGTGCCTATCGATAAAAGGAAGAACGCCATGCCTGCCCGCGAACTGCAACAACAGCTCAATACTCTGCGCGAGCAATTGGAACAGAATCCACCACTGACCGAAGTCGAGCGCGAAGACCTGCACGCGCTGATGCAACAGATCGAACTTGAGCTTGAGCTGGAAACCAAAACCCAGGATTCCAGCCTCGCCGACAATGTGAACCTGGCCGTAGAACGCTTCGAAATCGAACACCCGACCCTTGCCGGCACCTTGCGCAACATCGTGCAAGCACTGGCCAACATGGGTATCTGATCCCGCCTGATACAAAAAAGCCCCGCTAGAGATAGCGGGGCTTTTTAACATCTGCAATTTGAAATGCAATCCCCTGTGGGAGCGGGCTTGCTCGCGAAAGCGGTGTGTCAGTCACGTTAATGGTGAATGTGCCGCCGTCTTCGCGAGCAAGCCCGCTCCCACATGGGTTCTTTATTGGCGGACCAGGCGGTGGTTCGGCAGTTGCACTGCTTCGGTACTGCGATACGGGTTGATGTCCAACCCACCGCGCCGCACATACCGCGCATACACCGTCAATTTCTCTGGCTTCAACAGTCGCTGCAGGTCGAGAAAGATCCGCTCGACGCACTGTTCATGGAAGTCCGAGTGCTGACGGAAACTCACGATGTATTCCAGCAAACTCGCGTGATCCAGCGCCGCGCCACGGTATTCCACCGCCACACTGCCCCAGTCCGGCTGGCTGGTCACCGGGCAGTTGGATTTGAGCAAATGACTGTGCACGCGCTCTTCGACAATGCGCGACTCATCGCAACGCAGCAGTTCCGGACGCGGATGCTCATAGTTGCTGACGCTGATGTCCAGGTCATCGATGCACACGCCCGGCAATGCCACGACGCCTTCGGCCTCAACCTCTTTCAGGCTGCGGATCCGCACGCCGACCGGTTTGCCGGCAGCGGCCGACAGGTCTTTCGCCAGCGTTGCTTCAAGGCTGGCGGTGTCGGCAAACGGCGTCTGGTTCAGCGAATTGAGGTACAGCTTGAACGACTTCGATTCGATGATATTCGGCGAATCCGCCGGGATGCTGAATTCACCGATGGCCACCACCGGCTTGCCCGACGGCAACAGCCACGACAGCTCGAAGCAGTTCCAGAAATCCACGCCCTTGTACGGCAGGGTGTCCGCCGTCAGGCCCAGCTCGGCCCATTTCGCGGTGCGCGGGATCGGGAACAGCAAGGACGGCGTGTACGTGGCGATGTATTCGCTGGATTTGCCCAGCGGCGAGTGTTCGGCTGCGGGATGCATGGCGGAAACCTGACTGAAGAATCAGCGGATTCTACCAGCCTTTGCTCCCGCCTTTGAGTGCTTACTGACTGACTGTCAGTTTGCCGACCATGCCGGCCTGGTAATGACCGGGAATGTTGCAGGCAAACTCCAGGTTGGTGGCTTTGGTGAAAGTCCAGGTGAGCTCGGCGGTTTTGCCCGGCTCAACCAGTACGCTATTCGGGTCGTCGTGTTTCATCATCCCATGATCCATACCGGCCATTGTGCCGTGGTCCATTTCCTTCATGCCTGTAGGCGTGAGCATGCCGCTCTGCTGCATCTTCAGCATTTCCTGCTGATGCTTTGCATGCATCGCCGCATCACCGAGGTTGAATTCGTGCAGCAGCTGGCCTTTATTCACCAGCACAAAACGAACCGTCTCACCGGCCTTGATCTCGATGGCCTTGGGCGTGAACGACATGTCGCCCATCACCACTTCAACACTGCGGGTCGCCTTGGCGGCCGGCGCCGGCTGACCGAAGTCGTAGGTCTGCGCCGGCGATGCCCACACCGGCGAGCTCAGCGCCAACACACACGCGGCCAACACCAGAGATTTGCGCAAAAACATAGTCGTACTCCAACAAGAAAAGGTTCAGCCTGTGGAAAACTCTAAACTGCTACCACTGCCGATAACCTGACAGCCAGATTACAACTTTGTCAGGTTGGCCTGTACGCACGCTGCCCACGGTATAAAGCGTTCGTTCCATTTACCACGAGTTGCCCATGAAACTGCTGATCGTCGAAGACCAACCGAAAACCGGCCATTACCTGCGCCAGGGCCTGGCCGAGGCTGGCTTCAACACCGAATTGGTGGCCGACGGCATCACCGGTCAGCAACTGGCGTTGAGCGGCGATTACGCACTGTTGATTCTCGACGTGATGCTGCCCGGCCGTGATGGCTGGCAGATTCTGCAAGCGGTGCGCGGGGCGGGCCTGGATACGCCGGTTCTGTTTCTGACCGCGCGCGACGCCGTGGAGGACAGGGTTCACGGCCTCGAACTGGGTGCCGACGATTATCTGGTCAAGCCCTTCGCCTTCTCCGAACTGCTGGCCCGGGTCCGCAGCCTGTTGCGCCGCGGCAGCGCCACGCCGCAGGAAACCAGCCTGCAACTGGCGGACTTGCGTCTGGACCTGATTCGTCGCCGGGTCGAGCGCAGCGGTCAGCGCATCGACCTGACCGCCAAGGAATTCGCCCTGCTGGAAATGCTCCTGCGCCGACAGGGCGAAGTGCTGCCGAAGTCGCTGATTGCTTCCCAGGTCTGGGACATGAATTTCGACAGCGACACCAATGTCATTGAAGTGGCGATCCGTCGCCTGCGCCTGAAGATCGACGACGAATTCCCCAACAAGTTGATTCATACCGTGCGCGGCATGGGTTACGTCCTTGAAGAGCGCCCGGCCTGATGCGTCGACTTTCGCTGAGCAGTCGTCTGGCGCTGCTGTTCGCCGCGTGCACCGCGGTGGTTTCGCTGTTCGCCGGGGTGTTGTTCAGTCGCGCCAGTGAGGCGCACTTCGTTGAGCTCGATCAGCAACTGCTGGACGGCAAGTTGATCGGGTTGCGCCGGGCGCTTCAAGACATTCAATCGAGTGAAAGCGAAGTCAAACTGGCCGATGAGTTGAGCCGACAGGCTGATCTGTCGCTGCGCATCAGCGGTAGCGACGGCAAGCGCTGGTACGACAGTTCGGCTCGCCTACCGGATAAGCTCCCGCATAAAACGGGTCTGTCGACCATCAACGAAGACGGCACCGACTACCGCGTCCTGAATGCGCCATTGTTTGCCGACAAAGCTGATTCGCCGCAACTGACCCTGCTGCTGGACATCACCCATCATCAGCATTTCCTGCAACGCATGCAGCACCTGATCTGGCTGACGGTCGGCTTGTCGGCCCTGGCCACGGCGCTGCTGGGTGCCTGGGCGGCGCGCAGTGGCTTGCGGCCGTTGCGGCGCATGAGTGCGGTCGCTCGCGGTGTTTCCGCGCAATCGCTCAACGCACGCCTGCCCGAAGAGCACATGCCGCCAGAGCTCGCGGAAATGGCCCACCACTTCAACGCCATGCTCGGACGCCTCGACGACTCTTTTCAACGGCTCTCGGCCTTCTCCGCCGACATCGCCCATGAACTGCGCACGCCGTTGTCGAACCTGCTGACCCACACCCAAGTCACCCTCACCCGCCCACGGCCGATCGAGGATTACCGCGAAGCGCTGCACAGCAACCTCGAAGAACTGCAATGGATGGCGCAGTTGGTCAACGACATGTTGTACCTGGCCAAGGCTGACCATGGTTTGTTGACGCCCAAACGCGAACCGCTGGAACTGGCGGAAGAAGTGGATGTGCTGCTGGAGTTTTTTGCGCCGTTGGCCGAGGACGCGCAAGTGACGCTCCGTCGCGACGGGCAAGCGCGCATTGAGGGCGATCGCAGCATGTTGCGGCGGGCGCTTTCGAATTTGCTGGATAACGCGTTGCGGTTTACGCCGGTTAACGGGGAGGTTCGGGTGCGGATCGTTGATCAGCCCAAAGGATTGAGCCTGATGGTTGAGAACAGTGGAAACGCCATTGACGAGGCGTTGCTACCGCGCCTGTTTGATCGCTTCTACCGGGCGGATCCGGCGCGTCATGAGGGTAGCAGTGAACATGCGGGGTTGGGGTTGGCGATCACCCAGTCGATCATCCGCGCCCATGGTGGGCAGATTCGTTGTGAATCGGATGAAGGGTGGACGCGGTTTGTGATTGAGTTGCCGACGGGGGATTGAGGTCAGCAGGGCCGACCTCTTCGCTGGCAAGCCAGCTCCCACAGGGTTTCGAGTCGTTCACAACGGTGTGATTCAACGCTGACACTGTGGGAGCGGGCTTGCCCGCGAAGGCGATCTCAGGGCTTACGAATACCGCAACGCGTGAGCCGGCTCGATTTTAGCCGCACGCCACGCCGGATAAACTGTCGCCAAGAAGCTCAGGATGAAACCCGCCGAGCAGATCAACAACACATCCCCGCCCTGCAATTCAGACGGCAAGTTGCTGACGAAATACACGTCGGAACTGAAGATGTGCTGCCCGCTGACCCGCTCCATCCAGCCCACCAGCTCACTGACGTTCAGCGCCGCAATCACGCCCAGCACGCCACCAATCAAAGTGCCGACAATCCCGATCACCGTACCCTGCACCATGAAGATCGCCATGATCTGCCCCGGCGTGGCGCCGATGGTGCGCAGGATCGCGATGTCCGCGCCCTTGTCGTTCACCACCATGATCAGGGTCGCGATGATGTTGAACGCAGCGACGGCAACGATCATCAGCAACAGCAGGCCGATCATGGTTTTTTCCATTTTCATCGCGCTGAACAGGCTGCCCTGGGTGTGGGTCCAGTCGTCAGCCTTGTAAGCCGCGCCCAGCCCTGTCGCGATGTCGCTCGAGACTTGCGGTGCGGCGTACAGATCCTTCACCGCCAGGCGCACGCTCTGCACCTGATTCGGCTCCCAATGCTGCATCTGTGCAGCATCGGCGACGTGAATCAGCGCCATCGAACCGTCCAGCTCGGCGCCAACCTTGAACACGCCCACCACGTTCAGCCGCTGCATGCGCGGGGTAATGCCACCCGGCGCATTACTGACTTCCGGCACGATCAGGGTGATTTTGTCGCCGACGTTCAAGCGAAAGCGTCTGGCCGTGATCTCGCCGACCACCACGCCGAACTCACCGGGTTTCAAGGCATCAAGACGCCCTTGAACGATGTGCTTGGCGACGATCGAGACCTTGCCTTCCAGCGCCGGATCGACGCCGCTGACCTGGATCGGCTGCATCGTGCCTTTGTAGGACAGCATGCCTTCCATCTCGGTGAACGGCACCGCCGCCGTGACTTCCGGATTTTTCATCGCGGCCGCGGCCACCGGTTGCCAATCACTGATGGGGTTCACGCCGACGATGGTCGCGTGAGGCACCATGCCGAGGATGCGCGAGCTCATTTCGCGCTGAAAGCCGTTCATCACCGACAACACCACGATCATCGCCAGCACGCCCAGGGCGAGGCCGATCATCGAGGTCATCGAGATGAAGGAAACAAAGCGATTGCGGCGCTTCGCACGGGTATAGCGCGCGCCGATAAAGATCGATAACGGTCTGAACATTCGCTGGGGCACCGTATAAAAATAAAAGACCCGACGGACTTTTCAGCCGCGCCGGGTTTCGGCCAATCAGATGGGCGTCAGGCAACCTTCCTGCAAATGCAGGACGCGATCCATCTGGCGAGCCAGGTTCATGTCGTGAGTCACCACCAGGAACGCCGTGCGCATCGAGGTGCTGAGTTCCAGCATCAAATCCTGAATGCCCTGGGCGGTGTGGGAGTCGAGGTTGCCGGTCGGCTCGTCGAGCATCACCAGGCCTGGCTTGTTCACCAGTGCGCGGGCGATGGCCACACGCTGGCGTTCGCCACCGGACAATTCCGACGGTTTGTGCTGCAGGCGATGACCCAGCCCTACCCGCTCCAGCAACGCGGTGGCACGCTGACGCGCTTCCGGGATCGCCGTCTTGCCGATCAGCAGCGGCATGCAGACGTTTTCCAGCGCGGTGAATTCCGGCAGCAAGTGGTGGAACTGGTACACGAACCCGAGGGAACGGTTACGCAGCAGCCCACGATTCTTCTCGCTCAGCGCCGAAAGCTCTTCGCCGTCGAGCCAGACGCTGCCCTTGGTCGGCGTATCGAGACCGCCCAGCAGGTTGAGCAAGGTACTTTTGCCCGAACCCGAGGTGCCAACGATCGCCACGCGCTCACCCGGATGCAGCTCCAGTTGCAGACCGGCCAGAACCTCTACCGACTCCGGGCCTTCCTCGTAGGATTTGCCGAGGTTGCGGCAGCTCAAGATTGCTTTATCACTCATGCCCAACTCACTCATAACGTAGCGCCTCCGCAGGCTGGGTGCGCGCGGCACGCCAGGCTGGATACAGGGTGGCGAGGAAACTCAGGACCAACGCGGCGGCGCAGACCATCAACACGTCCTGGCTCTGCACTTGCGACGGCAGGTAATCGATGAAATACACGTCGGCGTTCAAGAATTTATGGCCGATCAGGCCTTCAAGGGCAGAGATCGCGGCGCTGACGTTCAACGCGGCGAAGATCCCGACCACGGCGCCGATCAGCGTACCGACCACACCAATGACCGTGCCCTGGACCATGAAGATCGCCATGATCGAACCCGGCGTGGCGCCGAGGGTTCGCAGAATCGCAATGTCGCCCTTCTTGTCGTTCACCACCATCACCAGCGTGGAAATGATGTTGAACGCGGCGACGGCGACAATCAGCAGCAACAGCAAACCGATCATGGCTTTTTCCATGCGGATCGCCTGATACAGATTGCCGTGGGTGCGGGTCCAGTCACGGGCGTAGAAATGATCTTCGCCGAGCTCCTGGGCAATGGTCCACGCCACGCGTGGTGCCTGGAACAGGTCATCGAACTTCAACCGGATGCCCTGCACCTGATCGGGTTTCCAGCGATGCAGCCTGGCCAGATCCTGCAGGTTGGTGACGCCCAGGTAGCCGTCGATCTCACCGGCGCCGACATGGAAAATGCCGACCACGGTGAAGCGTTTCATGCGCGGGAACATCCCGGCCGGGGTCACGGTGACTTCCGGCGCCACGAAGGTCAGCTTGTCGCCGACCGCAGCGCCGAGCTTGGCCGCCGCCTTGTCGCCGATGACAATGCCGAAACTGCCCGGCGCCAGGTCGTCGAGTTTGCCTTGCAGCATGAACTTATCAATGATCGAGACGTTGCGCTCCAGCGCAGGGTCGATGGCATTGAGCAGGACTTTGGAGACCTTGCCGTTGTTGGTCAGCAAACCCTGCATCTGGGTGAACGGCGCAACGGCCGTCACCTGCGGGTTCTGCTTGACCTTGGTGGCCAGGCTTTGCCAGTCGCTGATCGGTTCACCGGACTCGATGGTCGCATGGGGCACCATGCCCAGCACGCGGGTGCGCATCTCATGATCGAAGCCGTTCATGACCGACAACACCACGATCATCACGACCACGCCGAGGGCGAGTCCGATCATCGAGGTCAGGGAAATGAACGACACAAAATGATTGCGACGCTTTGCACGGGTATAACGCGTGCCAATAAATACGAAGAGAGGTCTGAACATGTCGGGGCTTGTTCGGAGGGAAAAGGAACGTCCTTGTGGCGGGGGTCGATAACCAGCTTTACACTCAGACCACCGCCGCTACCATGGGTTCGCCATGTCGACATTAGATGAAGAAGATCGCCGCGAATACTACCGTATCGAGGATTCGATCGCACTGGAAATTCGGCCCCTGTCTGCACCCGAAGCCGCAGGCCAGGAAGTGTTGCAGGATGCTTCCCCACTCTTCAACTTGCTCAGCGAACTGCACCTGAGCGAATTCGAGTCGCAACACCTGCTGCGCCAGATCAGTGAACGCGACCGCAACCTCGCGGCCTTCCTGAAATCCCAGAATAAACGCATCGATTTACTCAGCCAGGTGATCGCCATCACCGTGCTCGGGCAGATCGGCGAGCCGCAGCCAGTGATCATTTCCGAAGGGGGCATCGACTTTCAGCATCCGACCCCGATTGCCGCCGGCGCACACCTGTCCGTCAAACTGGTGCTGATGCCGCAAGCCCTCGGGCTGCTGCTGCGGGCCCGCGTCACCCATTGCGATCGCAACGGCGACGGCTATGACATCGGCACCGAGTTTGTGTACCCGACCGATGCGCAACGTCAGTTGCTGGCCCGCTACATCTTGCAAAAGCAGGCCCAGGAACGACGCCTGGCCCGCGAACAAATCGAATCAGGCATTTAATTTAAGGAAGAACCGTGACCCTCATCTACGGCCATCGCGGCGCCAAGGGCGAAGCACCGGAAAACACCCTGACCAGCTTTCAGGAATGCCTCAAGCACGGCGTACGCCGCTGCGAGCTGGACCTGCACCTGTCCATGGACAACGAGTTGATGGTCATCCATGACTCGACGCTAAAGCGCACCACCGACCGGCGCGGCAAAGTCGTCGAGCACACCGCCAAGGAGCTGGTGACGTACGACGCGCGCAAGGGCGGCCCGGGCTGGATCAAGCCGTGCCCGATTCCAACGCTGGAAGAACTGTTCGAAAAATGCGATTTCGAGCACTGGCAGCTCGAAGTCAAAAGCGCTTCACGCACTCGCGCCGTCACCACGGTGCTGGCGATTCGCGAAATGGCTCAGCGTTTCGGCCTGCTCGACAAGGTGACGATCACCTCGAGTTCGCGGGAAGTCTTGAAAGCCGCGCTGGACCTGGTGCCGGACGTGTCTCGCGGATTGGTGGCCGAATACGCCTGGCTCGACCCGTTGAAGGTCGCGCAAAGCTACGGCTGTGAGATTCTGGCGCTGAACTGGACCCTGTGTACGCCGGAACGCCTGCAGAAGGCGCAGCGTCAGGGGCTGCATGTGTCGGTGTGGACAGTCAACGAGCCCGCGCTGATGCGCAGACTCGCCGACTTCGGCGTTGACAGCCTGATTACAGACTTTCCCGGTTTGGCCAGCGCCACGCTCGAGAATTGCTGAAATCGGTCTCCCCGGCCGGCTCAGGCCACCGGCCGGAGCCGCTCAAAAAAGCCGGTTGAGGCCATCGTACGCCGCTACCCGATAGGCTTCAGCCATGGTCGGGTAGTTGAACGTCGTGTTGACGAAGTACTTCAGGGTGTTCAGTTCGCCCGGCTGGCTCATGATCGCCTGACCGATGTGCACGATCTCCGACGCCTGATAACCGAAGCAGTGAACGCCCAGCACTTCCAGCGTCTCGCGGTGGAACAGGATCTTCAGCATGCCCTGCGGCTCGCCGGCGATCTGTGCACGCGCCATGCTCTTGAAGAACGCCTTGCCCACTTCGTACGGCACCTTGGCCTGAGTCAGCTCTTGCTCGTTCTTGCCGATCGAGCTGATCTCCGGAATGGTGTAGATGCCGGTCGGCACGTCATTCACAAAGCGCCAGCTGTTGTTATCGACGATGCTGCCAGCGGCCGAACGGCCCTGGTCGTGCGCGGCACTGGCCAGGCTCGGCCAGCCGATCACGTCACCGGCACCGTAAATGTTCGGTACGCAGGTGCGGTAGGCTTCGTCGACTTCGATCTGGCCACGGCTGTTGACCTTCACGCCGATGTTTTCCAGACCCAACTGATCGGTGTTGCCGGTACGGCCGTTGCACCAGAGCAAGGCGTCGGCCTTGATCTTCTTGCCGGACTTGAGGTGCAGGATCACGCCGTTGTCCACGCCTTCGACGCGGTCGTACTCTTCGTTGTGGCGAACCGTGATGTTGTTGTTGCTGAAGTGATAACTCAACGCCTGGGAAATTTCCGAGTCGAGGAAGCTCAGCAACTGACCACGGTTGTCCACCAGCTCAACCAGTACACCCAGGCCACTGAAGATCGATGCGTATTCGCAACCGATCACGCCTGCGCCATAAACGATGAGTTTGCGCGGGGTGTGGCCGAGGCTGAGGATGGTGTCGCTATCGTAGATACGCGGGTGGTGGAAATCGATGTCCGCCGGGCGATACGGGCGCGAACCGGTGGCGATGATGATGTGCTTGGCCACCAGTTTTTCGACCACGCCGTTGGCGCAGACCACTTCGATGGTCTGCTCGTCGGCGAAGCTGCCGGTGCCGAAGAACACGTCGACGCGGTTACGGGCGTAGTAGCCGGTACGCGAGGCGACTTGTTTGGAAATGACTTTCTCGGCGCTTTTCAACACGTCCGGAAACGAGAACCAGCGCGGCTCACCAATGGCCCGGAACATCGGGTTGGTGTTGAACTGCATGATCTGCCGGACCGAGTGACGCAGTGCCTTGGACGGGATGGTACCCAGGTGGGTGCAGTTGCCGCCGACCTGGCGACGGCTATCGACCATCGCCACCTTGCGCCCTGCTTTGGCGGCGTTCATTGCCGCGCCTTCTCCCGCCGGGCCGGAACCCAGCACCACCACGTCGTAGTTGTAGACAGCCATGCGTACTCCTCAGAACAGGCCGCGGCGCCATCGGCACCTGCGGCTAAATCACGCCGATCTGTGGCGTGAAGGAACAATTTGGGGCCAGTGCAGAACCCGGACACAGTCTATAGAAGCGTCAACGCCGCGCACATTAACCCTTGGTCGCGTCGTAGGCTAGTTTTGCCTGCACTACAACGCCAGTCTTCAATGCCGGGATCGCCGTGATCACTCGGTTTTTCCGCCACTCAGGCGCTCAAAAGCCTGAGTGGTTCGTGTGACGAAAGCTGTATCGGCACGAATCACAAAGAATGCACCAATGTCGTGTTTTTCTGCGTAGTCCCAACCACGCTCGGGACCGAGAATCAGCAACAGCGTCGATAAGCCATCGGCCATCAACGCCGAAGGATGAATCACCGTGACTGACGCCAGGGTGTGTGCGACCGGTGCACCGGTGCGGGCATCGAAGGTGTGGGAATAACGCCGACCGTCCTGTACGAAATAACTGCGGTAGTCACCGGACGTGGACACACCGTAGCCGTCGACAGCGATCACGCGTTCGGCCACTTGCTGATCATCCCGAGGTTCCTCCAAAGCGATGCGCCAGGGAGAGCCGTCGAGCTTCTTGCCGGCTGCCTTGAGTTCGCCGGTGGCTTCGGCGAGGTAATTATGGATACCCAGTTCTTCCAGCCTGGCAGCAATCGTATCGACCGCGTATCCGGCGGCGATGCTGTTGAAGTCGACTTCGACGGCGGCGTCCTTGCACAGCTGATCGCGATCGATGTGCAAGTGCTGGTAACCGACTCGCTGCCGCACGTCGGCGAGAGCCTGGACGGTGGGGACTTTTTCCTCACGGGCTTGTGGGCCGAAACCCCAGAGATTGAGCAGCGGTTCCACGGTCAGGTCGTAGGAACCTGCGCTTTGTTCCGACAACTGCTCAGCGACACGGACCAGTTTGAGGATCGGCGCGGGCATTTTCTGACAGCGATTGGCGGGGAGATCGTTGAAGCGCTCGATGTCCGAGTCGCTGCGGTAGGTCGACATTTGCTGATCGACGTCTGCGAGGATCTTTTCGACCTCGGCCTGCACCGCTTTCGGCCCGGGCGCGGAGGAATGCCTTACGTATTGAATGGAATAACGACTGCCCATGGTCGGACCGTCGAAGCGTTCCAGACGATCGCCGTTGCCACAACCGGACAAAACGCCGGCCAGCATCACAATCCCAGACCACCGTCCAGTTAACAAATCTTCATCTCCCCTCAAAACCGCGCCCGCCATTATGGGCCTCAGAGCGCATGGGAGCGAGGTCTGTCCAGCGTCTGTCAACAAGACGCAAAACCTGCGGGCTCGCGCCCACAGGTGCAGCGTTTCAAACAAGATTTACCAGCGTGAGTACCTACACATGTCCTCCAACACGAGCAAAGGCAAGGCGATTTTTCGCGTTGTCAGCGGCAATTTTCTCGAGATGTTCGACTTTATGGTCTACGGCTTTTACGCCACGGCCATTGCCAAAACCTTCTTCCCGGCCGACAGCGCTTTCGCTTCCTTGATGTTGTCGCTGGCGACTTTTGGTGCCGGCTTCCTGATGCGCCCGTTGGGGGCGATTTTTCTGGGCGCCTACATCGACCGTAACGGCCGTCGCAAAGGCCTGATCATCACCCTGGCGATGATGGCTGCCGGTACGGTGTTGATTGCCTGTGTGCCGGGTTATGCCACCTTGGGCGTGGCCGCGCCGCTGATCGTGCTGTTCGGTCGACTGCTGCAAGGGTTCTCGGCCGGGGTGGAATTGGGTGGGGTGTCGGTGTACCTGGCCGAAATCTCCACGCCGGGCCGCAAAGGCTTCTTTGTCAGTTGGCAGTCCGCCAGCCAGCAAGCCGCGGTGGTGTTCGCCGGCCTGCTGGGTGTGGGTTTGAACCACTGGCTCAGCCCGGAACAAATGGGTGACTGGGGCTGGCGCGTGCCGTTCCTGATCGGCTGCATGATTGTGCCGGTGATCTTCGTGATTCGTCGGTCGCTGGAAGAAACACCGGAATTCCAGGCGCGTAAACATCGCCCTACCCTGCGGGACATCGTCCGTTCGATCGGGCAGAACTTTGGCATTGTCATCGCCGGCATGGCGTTGGTGGTGATGACCACGGTGTCGTTCTATCTGATCACCGCCTACACCCCGACCTTCGGCAAAGCCGAACTGCACCTGTCGGATCTGGATGCGTTGTTGGTGACGGTGTGTATCGGCTTGTCGAACTTCTTCTGGCTGCCGGTGATGGGCGCATTTTCCGACAGGGTCGGACGCAAACCCTTACTGCTGGCGGCGACTATTCTGGCCATCCTCACCGCCTACCCTGCCCTGTCATGGCTGGTGGCGAACCCGAGCTTCAGCCATTTGCTGATCGTCGAGTTGTGGCTGTCGTTCCTGTATGGCTCGTACAACGGCGCCATGGTCGTGGCGCTGACCGAGATCATGCCGGTGGACGTTCGTACAACCGGCTTCTCGTTGGCCTACAGCCTGGCGACGGCAACCTTTGGCGGGTTTACGCCGGCGGCCTGTACGTACCTGATTCATGTGCTGGATAACAAAGCTGCGCCGGGGATCTGGCTCAGTGGTGCGGCGGTGCTGGGGTTGATTGCGACGCTGGTGTTGTTCCGGGGCAACAAGCATGAATTGCGCACGGCGCAGGCAGCGGTGGTTGGTGGCGCCTGATCGATCGCCTTCGCGGGCAAGCCTCGCTCCCACATTGGATTTGCGGTGTTACCACCCTTGTGTGAGCGCCGCTGATCCCTGTGGGAGCGGGCTTGCCCGCGATGAGGCCCGCTGAGACAACACATGACCAAACCACACGAACAAAAACGCCCCGACCAAAGTCGGGGCGTTTTCGTGTGCAGCTAACTAACGCTTAGCGCGGGAACGCTGGCGGGTTTACACCGGCCATGTCTTCCATCACGCGAACCACCTGGCAGCTGTAACCGAACTCGTTGTCGTACCAAACGTACAGAACAACGCGGTTGTCTTGGGTGATGGTCGCTTCAGCGTCCACCACGCCTGCGTGGCGCGAGCCAACGAAGTCGGTGGAAACCACTTCCTGCGAGTTGACGTAGTCGATTTGCTTGTGCAGATCGGAGTGCATGGCCATTTGGCGCAGGTACTCGTTGATCTCTTCGCGAGTGGTGGCTTTCTCAAGGTTCAGGTTGAGAATGGCCATCGACACGTTTGGCGTCGGAACGCGGATCGCGTTACCGGTTAACTTGCCAGCCAGTTCCGGCAGCGCCTTGGCAGCAGCAGTGGCAGCACCGGTCTCGGTGATCACCATGTTCAGCGCGGCGCTACGGCCACGGCGATCGCCTTTGTGGAAGTTGTCGATCAGGTTCTGGTCGTTGGTGTACGAGTGAACCGTTTCAACGTGACCGTTGACGATGCCGAACTTGTCGTTGACGGCCTTCAGCACCGGCACGATGGCATTGGTGGTGCAGGACGCCGCGGAAACGATCTTGTCGTCAGCGGTGATGTCGCCGTGGTTGATGCCGTGAACGATGTTCTTCAGCTTGCCTTTGCCAGGCGCGGTCAGAACAACGCGGTCGATACCCGGGCAGGCCAAGTGCTGGCCCAGACCGTCGGCGTCACGCCATACACCGGTGTTGTCCACCAGCAGTGCGTCTTTGATGCCGTACTGGGTGTAATCCACTTCAGTCGGGTTTTTCGCGTAGATAACCTGGATCAGGTTGCCGTTGGCGGTGATGGTGTTGTTGGCTTCATCAATGGTGATGGTGCCATCGAACGGACCATGAACCGAGTCGCGACGCAGCAGGCTGGCACGTTTGACCAGGTCGTTCTCGGCGCCCTTGCGGACAACGATGGCGCGCAGACGCAGGCCGTCGCCACCACCAGTTTTCTCGATCAGGATGCGCGCCAGCAGACGGCCGATACGACCGAAGCCGTACAGAACAACGTCGGTGCCCTTGCGAGCGGAAACGTTTTGCTGGCCAACCACGTCAGCCAGTTCTTCGCGGACGAACTGCTCGGCAGTGCGGCCGTTGCCTTCGGTCTTGAATTTGACCGCCAGCTTGCCCAGGTCTACCGAAGCGGCGCCGAGCTTGAGCTCGCTCATGGCTTTGAGCAGCGGGAATGTTTCGTGGACGGACAGTTCGCTGTCATCGGACTGGCGATGACGAGCAAAGCGGTGAGCTTTGAGAATCGCAATGACTGAACGATTGATCAGGCTGCGGCCATAGATCGAGCTCACCACGTTGTTGTTGCGGTAGAGCTGACCGATTAGCGGAATCATCGCTTCTGCGAGTGCTTCACGGTCGATCCATTCACCAAGACACTGGTCGGGCTTCTGAGTCACGGGAACCTTCCACATGTAGGGGCAGAAAAAAGGGGCTACATTATGCCGCCGAGTGCCTCTCGTAGCAATGCGCGCCTGTCGTGCGAGCAGTAACAATTTTCTGTTCAAAAAACTTACGCTGCGCTGAAGCCCAGTAAAACCGGGGCTTTCAGCGCAGTCAAATTTTTGGAGGTAGCGCTGCCTTGTCCGTAACCATCCGTAACACTGGTTAACTTTGCCACTACATAATTGCCAATTTTCACTAAAAAACGGCCGAATTTTGTCTTTACCACTACATTTTGCCCAACCCGCGTAATAGACATATCTGCAACTGACAGCCGGCACCTGAGGCCGCTACAATTACCGACTTTGTCGCAACGCTTGGAGCTCAACCTTCCGTGCCCGTTCTGCGTCTACCGCTTCTCCCTGCCGCGGCAGGTAAACAGCACTGGGGCAACCTGCCCGGTGCCGCCCTGAGCCTGGCCATTGCCGAGGCTGCCAGCGCTGCCAAGCGCTTTACCCTGCTGCTGACCGCCGACAGCCAAAGTGCCGAACGGCTGGAACAGGAGCTGAGTTTCTTCGCCCCGGATTTGCCGGTGCTGCATTTCCCGGACTGGGAAACCCTGCCCTACGATCTGTTTTCGCCACACCAGGACATCATTTCCCAGCGCATTTCGGCCCTGTATCGGTTGCCGGAGCTGAGCCATGGCGTACTGGTCGTGCCGATCACGACCGCCTTGCATCGCCTGGCACCGACCAAATTCCTGCTCGGCAGCAGCCTGGTGCTAGACATCGGCCAGAAGCTCGACGTCGAGCAAATGCGCACCCGGCTTGAAGCCAGCGGCTATCGCTACGTCGACACGGTGTACGAGCACGGCGAATTTACCGTACGCGGCTCGCTGATCGATCTGTTCCCGATGGGCAGCAAATTACCTTTCCGTATCGACCTGTTCGACGACGAAATCGAGACGCTTCGTACATTCGATCCGGAAAACCAGCGCTCTATCGACAAGGTGGAAACCGTTCGCCTGCTGCCAGCGCGAGAGTTTCCGCTGCAAAAGGACGCGGTCACGCGCTTCAAGGCGCGTTTCCGTGAGCGTTTCGACGTCGACTTCCGTCGCTGCCCGATCTTCCAGGATCTGAGCAGCGGGATTACACCGGCCGGTATCGAGTACTACTTGCCGCTGTTCTTCGACGAAACCTCCACGCTGTTCGACTACCTGCCCCAGGACACGCAAGTGTTTTCCCTGCCGGGCATCGAACAAGCGGCAGAGAATTTCTGGAACGACGTGCGCAATCGTTATGAAGAGCGCCGCGTCGATCCCTCCCGTCCTTTATTGCCACCGGCCGAATTGTTCCTGCCGGTAGAGGATTGCTTCGCGCGCCTGAAGAACTGGCCGCGCGTTGTCGCCAGCCAACAGGACGTGGAAACCGGTGTCGGCCGCGAGCGCTTCCCCGCTCGGGAACTGCCGAACCTGGCCATCGAAGCCAAAGCCACCCAACCGTTGGCGGCGCTGGCCGGCTTCCTCGATGAGTTCCCCGGTCGCGTACTGTTTACCGCCGAATCTGCGGGCCGCCGCGAAGTGCTGCTGGAACTGCTGGAACGCCTGAAACTGCGGCCGAAAACCGTCGACAGCTGGCCGGATTTTGTCGCGAGCAAGGAGCGCCTGGCGATCACCATCGCCCCGCTCGACGAAGGTCTGGTGCTCGACGACCCGGCGCTGGCGCTGGTGGCTGAAAGCCCATTGTTCGGCCAGCGCGTGATGCAGCGCCGTCGCCGCGAGAAACGCGCCGACGCCAACAACGATGCCGTGATCAAGAACCTCACCGAGCTGCGCGAAGGCGCGCCGGTGGTGCACATCGATCACGGAGTCGGTCGCTACCTGGGCTTGGCCACGCTGGAAATCGACAATCAGGCGGCTGAATTCCTCGCCCTCGAATACGCCGAAAACGCCAAGCTTTACGTGCCGGTGGCCAACCTGCACCTGATCGCCCGTTACACCGGCAGCGACGATGCGCTGGCCCCGCTCCATCGTCTCGGTTCCGAGACCTGGCAGAAAGCCAAGCGCAAAGCCGCCGAACAGGTGCGCGACGTTGCCGCCGAATTGCTCGACATTTATGCGCGTCGTGCCGCCCGCGAGGGTTATGCCTTTGCCGACCCGAAAGCCGATTACGCGACCTTCAGCGCCGGCTTCCCGTTCGAGGAAACCCCGGACCAGCAAACCACCATCGAAGCCGTGCGCGCCGACATGCTCGCGCCGAAACCGATGGACCGGCTGGTCTGCGGCGACGTCGGTTTCGGCAAGACCGAAGTGGCGATGCGCGCAGCGTTCATCGCGGTGCACGGCGGTCGCCAGGTGGCGATTCTGGTGCCGACCACCCTGCTCGCCCAGCAGCACTACAACAGTTTCCGCGACCGCTTCGCCGACTGGCCGGTGAGCGTGGAAGTGATGAGCCGCTTCAAGTCGACCAAGGAAGTCAACGCCGCGGTCGCGGACCTCGCCGAAGGCAAGATCGACATCGTCATCGGCACGCACAAGCTGCTGCAGGACGACGTGAAGATCAAAAACCTCGGGCTGGTGATCATCGACGAAGAGCACCGTTTCGGTGTCCGTCAGAAGGAACAGCTCAAGGCCCTGCGCAGTGAAGTCGACATCCTCACCCTGACCGCCACGCCGATTCCGCGCACGCTGAACATGGCGGTGTCGGGCATGCGCGACTTGTCGATCATCGCCACGCCACCGGCCCGTCGCCTGTCGGTGCGCACCTTCGTCATGGAGCAGAACAAGAGCACGGTCAAAGAAGCCTTGCTCCGTGAGCTGCTGCGTGGCGGTCAGGTCTACTACCTGCACAACGACGTGAAGACCATCGAGAAATGCGCCGCCGACCTCGCCGAACTGGTGCCGGAAGCGCGGATCGGAATCGGTCACGGGCAGATGCGCGAACGCGATCTCGAACAGGTCATGAGCGACTTCTACCACAAGCGCTTCAACGTGCTGATCGCCTCGACCATTATCGAGACCGGCATCGACGTGCCGAGCGCCAACACCATCATCATCGAGCGTGCCGACAAGTTCGGCCTGGCGCAGCTGCACCAGTTGCGCGGTCGCGTCGGTCGCAGTCACCACCAGGCGTACGCCTACCTACTGACGCCGCCGCGCCAGCAAATCACCCCGGACGCGGAAAAGCGTCTGGAGGCGATCGCCAACACCCAGGACCTCGGCGCGGGCTTCGTGCTCGCCACCAACGACCTGGAAATCCGTGGCGCCGGCGAATTGCTCGGCGACGGGCAGAGCGGGCAGATCCAGGCGGTCGGCTTCACGCTGTATATGGAAATGCTCGAGCGCGCGGTGAAGTCGATCCGCAAGGGCGAACAACCGAACCTCGACCAGCCACTGGGCGGCGGTCCGGAAGTCAATCTGCGGGTACCAGCGTTGATTCCAGAAGATTACCTGCCGGACGTTCATGCTCGACTGATCCTCTACAAACGCATCGCCTCGGCCACCGATGAGGAAGGCCTCAAGGACCTGCAAGTGGAGATGATCGACCGTTTCGGCCTGCTGCCGGAGCCGACCAAGAACCTGATGCGCATCACGGCGCTGAAATTGCAGGCCGAGTTGCTGGGCATCAAGAAAGTCGACGGTGGCCCGCAAGGCGGTCGAATCGAGTTCGCCACGCAAACGCCGGTCGACCCGCTGACGCTGATCAAACTGATCCAGAGCCAGCCCAAACGCTACAAATTCGAAGGCGCCACGATGTTTAAATTCCAGGTGCCGATGGAGCGCCCGGAAGAGCGCTTTAATACTGTAGAGGCGCTGTTCGAGCGCCTCATTCCGAAAACTGCTTGAAGGACGCCGCATGCGCCTGTTTCGCTCACTGACCTTGTTGATCACCCTGTTTGCGCCGACGGCGTTTGCCGATGACTTGTATCAGGTTGAAATGATTCTGGTCCGCCAAAACGCCGTGCCCGCCATCGTCAGCCGGGCCGCGCCGGAAGACTGGGCAGCCGGCGCGCAGCCCGTCAGCCCCGACAGCTTGCTCACGCCAAGCCTCAATGGCGAAGTGGAAAAACTCACCGCCAGCAACGAGTACACGGTGTTGCTGCACAAGGCCTGGAAGCAGAACCTCGGTGAAGAAGCCCGCAAAGTGGCGATCAGCGACGGTGCGGAACAGTTCGGCCAGTTCCCGATCGAGGGCACGCTGAGCCTGAAACTGGGGCGCTTCACCGACGTCGACGCGGATTTCTGGGTCAATCAGATCGATGCCAATGGCATGGTGACCGCCAGCGAGCGCATGAAGCAGGAAAGCCACACCAAGAACGGCCAGCTGAACTTCCTCGACAATGGCCACCTCGGCCTGCTGATCAAGATCACCTCGCTCACCGCCCCTGCGCCTCGGCCAGTCCCCGATGAAATTCCGGACTGATTGAAGTCCTTATGCCGACCCTGAGCAAACCCCTTGCACCTTCCTGGGTCAGCCGATTCAAGGAACAGAGCCTGGAGCGTGGCCGCCGCTATGCGCTGGAAAACCGCGTCAGGATTGTCGAGGCGGGCGACGCAACGATCATCGCGGCGTGTGAAGGTTCTGGCGGTAACGTTTACCGTCAGACCATTCGTCTGCGCGAGTCAGCGAAAGCCACGTTGCTGATGATCGACGCCACCTGCACTTGCCCGGTCCATAACAACTGCAAGCATTGCGCAGCCGTTTTGCTGAAAGTGCAGGAAACCCTGGCCTACCCCGCCGCCGCGCAAGACGCCGAACTGCTGGAAAAGCTCTCGGCCGTGCTGGAAAACCGTAGCCCGAAAGCGCCGCCGCAAGTGCTGGTGGACAACGTGCAACCGGTGCCGCGCCTGTGGCTGGCGAGCATCGAGTTCAGCGCATTCGAACCGCGCAACGGCAAAATGCAGCGTTACATCCAGCATCGCGCGGCGCTGTCTTTCAGCTATCTGGACGAATACGTTTCCGGGCAGAAGAACGCCGACATCTTGATTCGTCAGGAGACACAAACGCTACGGATAAAACGCCACCCGGAAGTCGAACAGGCCTATAGGGAGCAGCTAAGAATCCTCGGCTTCAAGGTCGCCACCCGGCAAAGCAAGGCCTTGCCGGAAAGCGCCGGCGAGCTCTTCGAGATGGTCAACGACAGTGCCTGGCTGACCTTCACCCTCAATGAATTGCCGAAGCTGCGCACCCAGGGCTGGGAGTTGCAGATCGACGAGGATTTCGGTTTCGACCTGACCGCCGTCGACGACTGGTACGCCACCGTCGAACAGGCGCCGGAGCGTGACTGGTTCGATCTGGAACTGGGGATCATCGTCAACGGTGAGCGGCTGAGCTTGTTGCCGATCCTGCTGAACCTGATGCGCTCCCACACTGAAATCCTCAACCCGGAACGCCTCGCCCGTCGGCGCGATGACGAGTTGATTCTGGTGAACATCCCCAACCGCCCGAACTCCGAGTACGGGCCGCTGCAAGTCGCCCTGCCCTTCGGGCGCTTGAAACCGGTGCTGGCAACCCTGGGCGAGTTCTATCTGCAAGGGCCCGGCGAAACCACGCTGCGCCTGAGCAAGGCCGATGCCACGCGGTTGAATCCACTGGAAGACCTGCCACTGCTCTGGGAAGGTGGCGAGCAGATCCGCACCTTCGCCCAGCGTTTGCGGGACATCAAGGATTTCACCGCCACGGCACCAGAGGGCTTGAACGCGACTTTGCGTCCGTATCAGCTGGAAGGCTTGAGCTGGATGCAGTCGCTGCGGCAATTGGAAGTCGGCGGAATCCTTGCGGACGACATGGGCCTGGGCAAAACCCTACAAACCCTGGCGCATATTCTCAGTGAGAAAAACGCCGGACGCCTGGACCGGCCGTGCATGGTGGTGATGCCCACCAGCCTGATCCCGAATTGGCTCGACGAAGCGGCGCACTTCACGCCGCAACTCAACGTGCTGGCGCTGTACGGTGCGAACCGCAAGAAGCACTTTGAGCACCTGGCCGATTACGACCTGATCCTGACCACTTATGCGCTGTTGCCCAAAGACGTCGAACGCCTGGCCGCCCAGCCGCTGCATGTGCTGGTGCTGGATGAAGCGCAGTACATCAAGAATCCGAACAGCAAGGCAGCCCAGGCCGCACGCGAGTTAAACGCTCGCCAGCGCCTGTGCCTGAGTGGCACACCACTGGAAAACCACTTGGGCGAGCTGTGGTCGCTGTTCCACTTCCTGCTGCCCGGCTGGCTCGGCGACGTCAAAAGCTTCAACCGCGATTACCGCGTCCCGATTGAAAAACGCGCCAGCGAAGTAAGACTTCAGCACCTCAACGGCCGGATCAAACCGTTCCTGTTGCGTCGCACCAAGGAACAAGTGGCCACCGAGTTGCCACCGAAAACCGAGATCATCCATTGGGTCGAGCTCAACGAAGCCCAGCGCGATGTGTACGAAACCATGCGCTTGGCCATGGACAAGAAAGTCCGCGACGAGATCACCCGCAAAGGTGTGGCGCGCAGCCAGATCATCATTCTTGAAGCGCTGCTGAAGCTGCGCCAGGTGTGCTGCGATTTGCGCCTGGTCAACGACGCCGCACTGCCGACTCGCGGCAGCACCTCGGGCAAGCTCGATAGCCTGATGGAAATGCTTGAGGAATTGTTTGAAGAGGGTCGGCGGATTCTGCTGTTCTCGCAGTTCACCTCAATGCTGGCGCTGATCGAAGCCGAACTGAAAAAACGCGGGGTTGAATACGCCTTGTTGACCGGGCAGACCCGGGACCGGCGCGCGCCGGTGAAGGACTTCCAGAGCGGCAAGCGTCAGATCTTCCTGATCAGCCTGAAGGCGGGGGGTGTGGGGCTGAACCTGACCGAAGCCGACACGGTGATTCACTATGATCCGTGGTGGAACCCGGCGACGGAAAACCAGGCGACCGACCGGGCGTATCGCATCGGCCAGGAGAAACCGGTGTTCGTCTACAAGATGATTGCCCGGGGCACGGTGGAAGAAAAGATTCAGCACCTGCAAAAGGAAAAGTCCGACCTCGCGGCGGGCGTACTGGATGGACGCTCGGCCGGGGATTGGAAGTTGCAGAGCGACGATATTGAAGCACTGTTTGCGCCGCTGCCGGACAAGCTGGAAAAGCGCTGATGCCTGCAGTGTTTGGCAGATCGCTTTCGCGGGCAAGCCTCGCTCCTACAGGTTTTGAGTCCACCACGAAACCTGTAGGAGCGTGGCTTGCCCGCGAAGATGCCATCATTGAAGAAACCTACTATCAGGGCTTAGCATCAGGCAGCGGCGCAAACAACGCCTCAATATCACCCTGCTCAAGCTTCCAGCCGCCCGTCGTTCCGCCTTCCAGCACCGCCCCGGCCAATGACTGAACACCTTTGCCCATCGCAGCGCATGAAGTTGCTCAATTACTGTCGTCATGGACTCAACGTCGCTTAAAATTAAAGGAATCGTGACGCGGCCAGACACACCACTTGAACGTTGATATTCAACCCGCCAACACCCGCGCCAACGTCGACTGGACCTTGCCCATCCCGTCCCGCAAGGCCTGCTCGATCTCAGCCATGGTGATCAGCGATGTAGACTTGCCCGCTGCCGGGTTCACCACCAGTGCCAGACAGGCGTAATCCAGTTCCAGCTCACGGGCCAGCGCCGCTTCCGGCATCCCGGTCATGCCGACGATGTCGCAGCCGTCACGCTCCAGCCTGGCGATTTCAGCGGCTGTTTCCAGGCGTGGCCCTTGCGTGCAGGCGTACACGCCCTGTCCGCTGTAGCCAACGCCTTCAGCCGCCAACGCTGCAATTAACTGCTGACGCAGCGGCTCGCTGTAGGGGTAGCTGAAATCGATGTGGGTAACCTGTTCCAGGTCATCGGCGAAATAGGTGTGTTCACGGCCGCTGGTGTAATCGATCAGTTGATGCGGAACGCAGAAGTGTCCGGTCCCCATCGCCGCATGAATGCCACCCACGGCGTTGACCGCAAGAATCGCTTCGGCCCCGGCTTGTTTCAGCGCCCAGAGGTTGGCGCGGTAGTTGACCTGATGCGGCGGAAAACGGTGAGGATGGCCATGACGCGCGAGAAACAGCACTTCTTTGCCGCCGAATTCGCCGATCTGTACCTCGGCCGAGGGCGCGCCGTACGGGGTATCCACGGCCAATGACTGACGAATGCTCAAGCCCTCGAGTTGAGTCAGGCCGGTGCCACCGATAATCGCGTAAACCGTCATGGCGAAACGTCCTCAGTCGATCAGTTGAGCTTCTTTGAGCGCGCCGACAGCCGCGAGCCAGCGCGGGTCTTGACGGTATTCGGTGCCGGCGAACGACTGCCCGCGCATCCGCGCAATACGCGGCGACGGCTTGACCTTCAATCGCTGGGCAGCGCTCAGGGCCAATTCTGCGGCTGCACGGTCGTTGCACACCAGGCCCATGTCGCAACCGGCGGTCAGGGCGGCTTCGATACGGCTGGCGGCATCACCGACCACATGAGCGCCGGCCATCGACAGGTCGTCGCTGAAGATCACGCCATCGAATTGCAACTCGCCGCGCAGGATATCCTGCAACCAACGGCGGGAAAAACCGGCGGGCTGGGAATCAACCTGTGGGTAAATGACGTGGGCCGGCATGACGGCGGCCAGTTGCTTGCTCAACTTGGCGAACGGCACTAGGTCGTTGGCGCGGATCTCGTCGAGGCTGCGTTCATCGTTTGGAATCGCGACGTGGGAATCCGCCTCGGCCCAACCGTGACCGGGGAAGTGTTTGCCGGTGGCGGCCATGCCAGCACTGTTCATGCCGCGAATGAAGGCACCGGCCAGCAGCGCCGCGCGCTCGGGGTCGCCTTCGAACGAGCGGGTGCCAACCACGGCGCTGCGCTGGTAATCCAGATCGAGCACCGGGGCGAAACTCAGGTCGAGGCCGACCGCGAGGACTTCAGTCGCCATGATCCAGCCGCATTGCTCGGCCAGGTATTCGGCATTCGGGTTGTCGGCAATGGCGCGCATGGCCGGCAGCCGCACGAAGCCCCGACGCAGACGCTGGACCCGACCGCCCTCCTGGTCAACGGCCAGCAGCAGGTCAGGACGAACCGCGCGGATTGCGGCGCTCAGCTCGCGTACCTGGCGCGGGTGTTCGATGTTGCGGGCAAAAATGATAAGGCCACCCACTTCGGGTTGACGCAACAGTTGGCGATCTTCAGCCGTCAGCCAGGTACCGGCGACGTCCACCATCAACGAGCCTTGCAGGCCAGCAGTCATAGAGATTCCTTGATAATGATAAACCCGACTCGCACCAATTGGCCGCCATGAGCGGTCCCCGGCAGGTCGGCGAAATTGAGTGGAAGCGGGTTCAGAACGAGAGTCGGCATGGGCGGCTAGCTTAGCGGATGTAAGCTGCTGCGCCCACCCGTGCGCGGTTAAACCTTGGCGGCAACCTGTGTCGATTTGCTGCGCGGACGCAGTTGCGCGGTGGCCATGGCCGTGTCGGTGACGCCGCTTTCAGCACGCATGCCGGCGGCCAGGAACGGCACCATCAGACGCATCACTTGCTCAATCGAGGTGTTCACACCGAAGTCGGTCTCGGCAATTGCGCGCAAAGCCTTGATCCCGGACATGCTGAATGCAGCAGCTCCGAGCATGAAGTGCACACGCCAGAACAGTTCAATTGGCGGAATGCGCGGCGCGGCTTCGTTGACCAGCATCATGTAGCGGCGGAACACCTTGCCGTACATGTCTTCCAGATACCGACGCAAGTGCCCCTGACTCTGACTGAAGGCCAGACCCAGCAAACGCATGAAGATGGACAGATCGTTCCCGCTGCGCGGCTGCACCACCAGGGCCTGTTCGACGAGGATTTCCAGCAACTCTTCGAGAGACGGCTTGTTCTCTGGCTTGGCCTGACGCCGCTCCAGCTCTTTATCGAGACTCAAGCAGAACGGTCCGAGAAAACGCGAGAACACCGCCTGAATCAGCGCTTTCTTCGAGCCGAAGTGATAGTTCACCGCCGCCAGATTGACACCGGCCTTGCTGGTGATCAGACGCAACGAGGTTTCGGCGAAACCTTTTTCCGCGAACAACTGCTCGGCAGCATCGAGAATGCGTTCAACGGTTTCCGACTGGGCCATGGCTACTCCGCCTGACAAACACTTGTTTGAAACATACGTTTCAGCCCAAGCCTTGTCAAGCCTGGCGGTTCGTTTTGGGAATGGTCGGTCAGCTATTTAACCATACATCAGCGAAGCATTAATCAGCAGGCTGATCGACCGTCTGGCGGTCGGCAAAAAAAGGGGCATTGCCAAGACCGTTTCACTGTATATAATCCCAGTCACTGTATAAAAAGACAGAGCGATCAATATGCTAAAGCTGACGCCACGCCAAGCAGAGATTCTGGCCTTCATCAAACGCTGCCTAGAAGACAACGGCTACCCGCCAACCCGTGCGGAAATCGCTCAGGAACTGGGCTTCAAGTCGCCTAATGCGGCGGAAGAACATCTCAAGGCGCTGGCCCGCAAGGGTGCGATCGAGATGACGCCTGGCGCTTCCCGCGGCATTCGCATCCCGGGCTTTGAAGCCAAGGCCGATGAATCCACCTTGCCGATCATTGGCCGAGTGGCTGCCGGTGCACCGATTCTCGCCCAGCAGCACATCGAAGAGTCCTGCAACATCAACCCTTCGTTCTTCCATCCTCGCGCCGACTATCTGCTTCGGGTCCACGGCATGAGCATGAAGGACGTGGGCATCTTCGACGGCGACCTGTTGGCAGTCCATACCACCCGTGAAGCCCGCAATGGCCAGATCGTGGTGGCGCGGATCGGCGACGAAGTCACCGTCAAGCGTTTCAAGCGCGACGGCAGCAAAGTCTGGTTGTTGGCCGAAAACCCTGAGTTCGCCCCTATCGAAGTCAACCTGAAAGATCAGGAACTGGTGATCGAAGGCTTGAGTGTTGGCGTCATTCGCCGCTAAAGGAGGCTTTATGCAGTTCCCACACACACCACAGCAAGCCCAACTGCCGTTGTTCGAGGCGTTCATGGTGCAACCGTTGGCGCCGATTCTGAAAGACGTGGTCGAGTCGCCCTGGAGCGCCGAACCCGAAGTCTTCAGTGAGCTGTCGCTGCGTGGTGCGGCCGGGAACTGCCTGAACCTTCTGGCGCCGATCCTCAGGGAACTGAGCCAGGATCAGGACGCACGCTGGCTGACGTTGATCGCCCCGCCCGCCAGCCTGACCCAGGCCTGGTTGCGTGATGCCGGCCTGAATCGAGAACGCATCCTGCTGCTACAACCGCGCGGCACTCAGAGTGCTCAGCAACTGACTTGCGAAGCGCTTCGCCTGGGCCGCAGCCACACAGTCGTGAGCTGGCTCAATCCACTGAACACAAACTCACGGCAACAGCTGATCAGTGCCGCCCGGATCGGGGACGCACAAAGTTTGAATATTCGATTGGGCTAACTGAGAAACACGGTGCGCGGGGAACAGCGCGAGGCTTCTCCAAGGACAGAGAAGCCGATCTGTAGTGGTCTCATAAGAAACCGACGGGCGGGGATCAATGCAGAACCCGCGCGGCCTCATCTGTATTGAAATCACCTTCAACTAGGCGTCCGGCCATCTGAACGCCGACGCTCAACATCGCCTTGGCGACTTCCACGTGCTGGCCTTGCAGGAACACTTTGGCATCCTCGGAGAAATCCAAAGTAACCAGAGAACCTTCGTCCTCAGCCCTTCGCAGCTCAATTCGGCCGTCTGGCAACTCGACAATTTCTAGAAAGGACGTTGGCATAAAGGTTTGTTCTCCACGAAAGGCGGGGATTATATAGGCATCAGTCAGGGTTCGCTCAGGATCTTGACCAGATGTCATCAAGAAGAGAAGTATCCGACAGTACTCTTCCCTCGTACGGACAGCCTTCCGTGCCATCCAACAAAACACTCAATCCTTTAGCACTCGTTCAACCCTTCGCGAAACCGAATCGCCAGGCCCTTGAGGTTTTGACGCCAGCTCTCCAGCTCTTCACGGCTCAGCTCCTGAGACGCTTCTTCCTCATCCAGGTTGACCGCCAGGATCAGTGGCTGCGTCACGTCGCCCTTGGGCTTGTTCGGTGCCCGAGGCGGTTGAAACAGCGCCGCATGGGCCGCCAGCAGCTTGGCCAACCAGGTTTCGGAATTGTTGGCCAATTCGACCATTTCTGCCATTTCAGGAATGGCGATGGTTTCCAGCACTTCACGGGTCAACAGCATCTCGGCCCGAGGCGCATTGGCCTGTGGCAGTCGATAGAAGCCAGCGATTTCATGGCACAGCCCCAGCAGCGCACCGTACAGGTGAAACAACGCCGATTCGCGCCCAGCCTGAATCAGCGCCAGGGAATTCATCGCCCGCCCCTCTTCGGCCTTGGCGAGCGCTTCCAGCGACAGTCCGGCGAAATAAATCTTCTGGTTGGTACGGGTATAGAGTTCGTGGGCCATGACGGCAGCCTCCACAACGAAATAATTGCTTCACGCAGGTCGGACAGTGTCGTGGATCACCTTCGCTTCCCGCAAGCACAAAACAAAAAGGCCGCATGAAAACCCGAGGGTCAGCATGCGGCCTTTTGCATTCAGCGCCTTTTAAGCCTTGGCAGCCGGACGCTTGTCTTCAACCGTCCACTTGCCGCCGTCGTAGTACGCCTTCCAGCCAGTCGGCTTACCGTCGACTTCTGTCTGTACGTACTGCTCTTTGGTCTTGCGGCTGTAGCGGATCACTGCTGGCAGGCCGTCCGGGTCTTTCTTCGGCGCTTCGCAGAGGAAATGGTACTTCGGATCGATCTCATCCTTGTGCGGCACGATCTCGATCACCAGCGGAGCACGGGTCTCGCGGTTTTTCGGGAATTGGCTGGCCGCCAGGAACAGGCCGGAAGCACCGTCGCGCAGGATGTAGGTATCGTTGACCTTTTCGCATTTCAGCTCAGGCATCTTCACCGGGTCCATCTTCGGCGGCGCCGCGTCACCGCTTTTCAGCAGTTTGCGGGTGTTCTTGCAGGTTGCGTTGGTGCAACCGAAGAACTTGCCGAAACGGCCGGTCTTGAGCTGCATCTCACTGCCGCACTTGTCGCACTCCAGGCTCGGACCTTCGTAGCCCTTGATGCGATAGGTACCCTCTTCGATTTCGTAGCCGTCGCAATCCGGGTTGTTACCGCAGATGTGCAATTTGCGCTTCTCGTCGAGCAGGTAAGCGTCCATCGCTGTGCTGCAGATCGGGCAACGGTGCTTGCCACGCAGAACCAGGGATTCCGATTCACCCTCGTCGTCCGCGGCGATTTCGTCGCCCGGCACCAGGTTGACGGTGGCCTTGCAGCGTTCTTTCGGTGGCAGGCTGTAGCCCGAGCAACCGAGGAACACGCCAGTCGATGCGGTACGAATCTGCATCGGACGACCGCACACCACGCATGGAATGTCAGTCATCACCGGCTGGTTGGCACGCATGCCGCCTTCGGCGCTTTCGGCTACTTCGAGTTTCTTCTTGAAGTCGCCGTAGAACTCGTCGAGCACGTTTTTCCAGTCGCGTTCGCCTTGGGCCACGTCATCGAGGTTCTCTTCCATGCCGGCAGTGAAGCCGTAGTCCATGAGATTCGAGAAGCTTTCAGCCAGGCGCTCGGTAACGATGTCGCCCATCTTTTCCGAATAGAAACGACGGTTATGCAGCGCTACGTAGCCACGGTCCTGGATGGTCGAAATGATCGCCGCGTAGGTCGAAGGACGACCGATGCCGCGTTTTTCCATTTCTTTAACCAGGCTCGCTTCCGAATAACGCGCAGGCGGCTTGGTGAAGTGCTGGGTCGGATCAAGCTTGATCAGCTTCATCGCGTCGCCCTGGGCCATGTCTGGCAGCACGTCGTCATCACCCGGCTTGGCGATTTGCGGCATGACGCGGGTGTAACCGTCAAACTTGAGGATGCGGCCCTTGGCGCGCAGCTCGAAGTCGCCGGCACCGACGGTGACCGTGGTCGACAGGTATTGCGCCGGCAGCATCTGGCAAGCGAGGAACTGACGCCAGATCAGCTCGTAAAGCCGCTCAGCATCACGCTCCATGCCCGACAGCTTGCTTGGCTCGGTGTTGGCGTCGGACGGACGAATCGCTTCGTGAGCCTCTTGTGCGCCTTCCTTGCTGCTGTAGACGTTCGGGGTTTCGGGCAGGTACTTCTTGCCGAACTCGCCTTCAATATAAGTACGCGCCATCGTCACGGCATCAACCGAGAGGTTGGTGGAGTCGGTACGCATATACGTGATGTAGCCGGCTTCGTACAAACGCTGGGCCATCATCATGGTTTTCTTCACACCAAAGCCCAGGCGGTTACTCGCGGCCTGTTGAAGGGTGGAGGTAATGAACGGCGCCGATGGCTTGCTGCTGGTCGGCTTGTCTTCGCGCTTGACGATGCTGTAGCTGGAAGCCTTGAGCTTCTCCAGCGCGGCCATGGCCTGGGCTTCGTTGAGCGGCTTGAAGGCTTCGCCCTTCTCGCGAGCCACGTCGAAGCGCACGGTGGCGCCCTTGGCGGTGCCGAGGTCGGCGTGGACTTCCCAGTATTCTTCGGGGTTGAACGCGCGGATTTCACGCTCACGCTCGACCACCAGCTTCACGGCTACCGATTGCACGCGACCGGCGGACAGGCCGCGAGCGACCTTGGCCCACAGCAGCGGCGAAACCATGTAACCCACCACGCGGTCGAGGAAACGACGCGCCTGCTGGGCGTTGACACGGTCGATGTCCAGCTCGCCGGGCTTGGAGAAGGCTTCCTGAATCGCCTTCTTGGTGATTTCGTTGAACACCACGCGCTTGTAGCGGCTGTCGTCACCACCGATGGCTTCGCGCAGGTGCCAGGCAATGGCTTCCCCCTCGCGATCCAAGTCGGTTGCGAGATAGATGGTGTCAGCATCTTTGGCGAGCCGGCGCAGCTCTTCGATGACCTTTTCCTTGCCCGGGAGGATCTCGTACTTGGCTTTCCAGCCATGATCGGGATCGACACCCATGCGCGAGACCAGCTGCTTGCGCGCTTTCTCTTTCGGCGTGAGCACCGGACCTTCACCCGCGGCGGCCTTGCCGCGCTTGGCGGCTGGCTCTTTGCTGGCGCTAGCCGAACCGCTGGTGGGCAGGTCTCGGATATGGCCGATACTCGACTTCACCACGTATTGGTTACCCAGATACTTGTTGATGGTCTTGGCCTTAGCCGGGGATTCCACAATGACCAGCGATTTGCCCATGGATCAGAAAATTCCTGAATTCTAGAAGTGAAAGGCGGTTGGCGCCTGACGCGGCACCGCTATATATAGTGGCTACAAGGTGAGGTCAAGCGCAGGGTTTTGCGCGCACTCAGCTTATGGCTTGGAAAAAAGGCTCTCTTGGGCTTCCACCAAAGCAAAGCGCGGCACCTGTTCGCCGTCAACGTCGACCGACTCCAGGAACATGCTCAAGGGACGCACCCATAAGCCGTAATCGTCATACAGGGCTTGGTAAAAGACTACTTCTTCCTCGGTTTCCGAATGCTTCGCAACGCCGAACACTCGGTACTTCGGACCTTTGTAATGTCGGTAGATTCCAGGCTGTATCGGCATGCTTCGGCCCTCACTCAAATCTTTTCAAAATAAAAACAAAAATAAATCCGGAAAAACAAAAACCGGGGCACTTGGCCCCGGCTTCCGTCAGCGAGACGCTTAAACGCGTTCGAAGACGGTGGAGATGCCTTGGCCGAGACCAATGCACATGGTGGCTACCCCGAAGGTGCCGCCATTTTGCTTCATCACGTTCAACAGAGTGCCGGAGATCCGCGCACCGGAGCAACCGAATGGGTGACCCAGGGCGATCGCGCCGCCGTGCAGGTTAACCTTCTCGTTCATCTTGTCGAGCACTTTCAAATCTTTCAGCACTGGCAGCGCCTGTGCGGCGAAAGCTTCGTTGAGCTCGAAGAAGTCGATATCGTTAATGCCAAGACCCGCGCGCTTCAATGCTTTTTGGGTCGCCGGTACTGGACCATAGCCCATGATTGCCGGGTCCACACCGGCCACTGCCATCGAGCGAATCACCGCCAGAGGCTGGATGCCCAGGTCCTGAGCACGTTGTGCCGACATCACGATCATGCACGAAGCACCGTCGGTGATCTGCGACGAAGTACCGGCTGTCACGGTGCCGCCCTTTGGATTGAAAGCAGGCTTGAGAGCCGCCAGGCTTTCCAGGGTAGTTTCCGGACGAATGGTTTCGTCGTAGTCGAACAGTTTCAGGAAACCGTTCTCGTCATAGCCCTGCATCGGGATGATTTCGTCTTTGAACTTGCCTTCCACGGTCGCCTTGTGGGCGAGTTGGTGGGAGCGCACGCCGAAAGCGTCCTGTTGTTCGCGAGTAATGCCGTGCATTTTGCCGAGCATTTCCGCGGTCAGGCCCATCATGCCCGAGGCTTTCGCCGCGTACAGCGACATGTGCGGGTTCGGATCGACACCATGCATCATGCTCACGTGGCCCATATGCTCGACGCCGCCGACAACGAACACGTCACCGTTACCGGTCATGATCGCTTGCGCAGCCGTGTGCAGCGCACTCATCGACGAGCCACACAGACGGCTGACGGTCTGACCGGCAGCGGTGTGCGGAATCTGAGTCATCAGGGATGCCATGCGGGCGATGTTCCAGCCCTGCTCCAGGGTCTGGTTCACGCAGCCCCAGATCACGTCTTCGACTTCGTTCGGGTCGACCTTGACGTTACGTTCCAGCAATTTGCTGATCAGGTGCGCCGACATGTCTTCGGCGCGGGTGTTGCGGTGCATGCCGCCCTTGGAGCGGCCCATCGGAGTACGACCGAAGTCGACAATCACGACGTCTCTAGGATTCAAGCTCATATATTCACTCTCACTCTAGTTGGGGGCGCTTAACCGAAGAAGCTCTGGCCGTTTTTGGCCATTTCGCGCAGCTTCGCGGTCGGGTGGTACAGCGCGCCCAAATCAGCGTACTGGTCAGCCAGGGCAACGAACTCTGCAACACCGAGCGAATCGATGTAGCGCAGCGCACCGCCACGGAATGGAGGGAAACCAATACCGTAGACCAGGCCCATGTCGGCTTCGGCAGCGGTTTCGACGATGCCGTCTTCCAGGCAACGCACGGTTTCCAGGCACAGCGGGATCATCATCCAGTTGATGATGTCTTCATCAGTGACTTCGCGCTGTTCAAAGATGATTGGCTTGAGCACTTCCAGTACCGACGGATCGGCCACTTTCTTCTGCTTGCCCTTCTTGTCGGTTTCGTAAGCGTAGAAGCCCTTGCCGTTCTTCTGGCCCAGGCGCTTGGCTTCGTAGAGCACGTCGACAGCCGAACGACGGTCGTCTTTCATGCGGTCCGGGAAGCCTTCAGCCATCACGTCACGACCGTGGTGGCCGGTGTCGATGCCGACCACGTCCATCAGGTACGCCGGGCCCATTGGCCAGCCGAATTTTTCCATGACCTTGTCGATACGGACGAAGTCCACACCGGCGCTGACCAGTTTGGCGAAACCGCCGAAATACGGGAACAGCACGCGGTTGACCAGGAAGCCCGGGCAGTCGTTGACGACGATCGGGTTCTTGCCCATTTTCTTGGCGTAGGCAACGGTGGTGGCAACGGCCAGCTCGCTGGACTTCTCGCCACGAATCACTTCAACCAACGGCATCATGTGCACAGGGTTGAAGAAGTGCATGCCGACGAAGTTTTCCGGACGCTTGAGGGCTTTGGCCAGCAAGGTGATGGAAATGGTCGAGGTGTTGGACGCGAGGATGGTGTCCTCTTTGACCTTGTCTTCGACTTCGGCCAGCACGGCTTGCTTGACCTTCGGGTTCTCGACGACTGCTTCAACGACCAGGTCGACGTGACCGAAATCACCGTAGGACAGGGTCGGACGAATGCCGTTGAGCACTTCAGCCATTTTCGCCGCGGTCATGCGACCTTTATCAACGCGGCTCACCAGCAGCTTGGCGGCTTCAGCCAGGCCTTGCTCGATGCCGTGCTCGTTGATGTCCTTCATCAGGATTGGCGTGCCTTTGGAGGCCGACTGATACGCGATACCGCCACCCATGATGCCGGCGCCCAATACGGCGGCCTGCTTCACGTCCTTGGCGATTTCGTCGTAGGCCTTGGCCTTCTTCTTCAGCTCCTGATCGTTCAGGAACAGACCGATCAAGCTCTGCGCGGCAGAGGTCTTGGCCAGTTTGACGAAACCTGCAGCTTCGACTTCCAGCGCCTTGTCACGACCGAAGTTCGCGGCTTTCTGGATGGTCTTGATCGCTTCGACCGGGGCCGGGTAGTTCGGGCCAGCTTGACCGGCCACGAAACCTTTGGCGGTTTCGAACGACATCATCTGTTCGATGGCGTTGAGCTTGAGTTTTTCCAGCTTTGGCTGACGCTTGGCCTTGTAATCGAATTCGCCGGAAATGGCGCCTTTGATCAGGTTCAGTGCCGCTTCGGCCAGCTTCTCGGGAGCAACCACGGCATCGACGGCGCCGACTTTCAGCGCGTCTTCAGCACGGTTTTCCTTACCCGCGGCAATCCACTCGATGGCGTTGTCGGCACCGATGATGCGCGGCAGGCGCACGGTACCGCCGAAGCCCGGGTAGATGCCCAGCTTGACTTCCGGCAGGCCGATTTTCGCGGTGGCGGACATGACGCGGAAGTCCGCTGCCAGGCACATTTCCAGACCGCCACCCAGAGCGATGCCGTTGATCGCGGCGACAGTCGGGACGTTGAGGTCTTCGAAATCGCTGAAAATCTTGTTGGCTTCGAGGTTGCCTGCAACAAGCTCTGCATCAGGCAGCTTGAAGTTCTCGACAAATTCGGTGATGTCGGCGCCGACGATGAAGACGTCCTTGCCACTGCTGACGATCACACCCTTGATCGAAGCATCTGCCTTGATGGTGTCTACGGCCTGACGCAGTTCGTTCAGGGTTAGACGGTTGAACTTGTTGACGGACTCACCCTTGAGGTCGAATTTCAATTCGACGATGCCACTTTCAAGAGCCTTAACCGTGATGGCTTTACCTTCGTAAATCATCAACTGATCTCCACGATATGGAAGCTGAACAGTACACGTCGGACGCAGGCGAATGGCTTGGCAGGGACGTTAAACGTCAATGCTACGCCAATCCACCCGGCACACCCGCCAACGCGATAGTCGGGATTCTGTAGGAGCGATCTGTAATACAAACGCTCAATTCATACGCCCGTTTGATTTGGGTATATCACCTTCACGGAATTTCCGGCAATTGTCAATCGCCCAAAATACGGGTTGAAACGCGACTTTCCGGTCATTTCCGTAACGCGAAGATCTTCAACACGCAGCTGCATGTGAGGCCATTCATAAGATCAATAGTTAGAAAAGTCGCCCTAATTCGCTGCAACCTGTGTTTAACGGGCTACGCTGGCGGGACCTTGGGAAAAAATTTGAACGCTTTGGCGAATGCCCGGCGTAAGATCAGCCCACATTGAATTACCGGCCTGCCTGGCCAACTCCAGCCCGATGATGATGTCGGGCTTTTTATTGCCTGCGGCGCGGGGATGGGGCTCTTGCAGGAGCGAGCTTGCTCGCGATAAACCTGCGCACACCGCGGGGTGTCAGGTTTGCAGCGTTATCGTTGACGACCATCGCGAGCAAGCTCGCTCCTACAGGGAATATGCCTTGTTCAGGCGAGTGCCTTGAGAGTGGCATCGATTTGTTGCAAAACAGTCGCTTCGCCCTTCTCGCCCCAGTACAACGTGATCATCTGCTTGTCCGCTTCGACCTTGTAAACATTGTCTGGCAATTTTTCGAAATGATTCAGTAGCGCCGGATCCTCACAGGCCTCCTGCCACTGATTCACCCACACGCCGGGTGATTTCTGCCAGTAGCTCCAGCACGCCGGCTGATTGCCACGTCGTGGTCGGTGATACTGGGCACATGGGCTCGGCGGCTCCTTGCTTAGCCAGTGCGGCCACTCCTGGGGCGCCAGTTGCATGGCCAACCCGATGCGCCGCGCCTCCATGCGCAGGGCCATGCGGCCGCTCTGGTGGCGGGACGGTCGCAACCATGCCAGCGGACTCAACACCACCAGCAGGATTGACACCACTATCCAGACCGTCATATCTGTACTCCCGATTCTTGATGGGCGCATTCAGTCACTTTGGAGCCAATGCGCTTGAAACCAGCCATACTTATCACTATTGCAATCCTCAGGAGGAGCACCTCATGCCCTACAACCACATTCTGGTCGCTGTAGATCTAACCGAAGAGTGCGACCCTGTAATCCACCGCGCTCGCGAACTGTCGGTGAGCAACGGTGCGAAGCTGTCCCTGGTGCACATTGTCGAGCCGATGGCCATGGCCTTTGGCGGCGACGTGCCGATGGACCTGTCACAACTGCAACAACAGCAGTTTGATCAGGCCAAGGAGCGCCTTGACCGGTTGATCGTGAAATACCCGGAACTCTCCAAGGAGTACAGCCACCTGACCTACGGCCAGCCACGCCAGGAGATTCACCATCTGGCCAAGGAGCAAACCTGCGACCTGATCGTGGTGGGCAGTCACGGTCGGCACGGCCTGGCGCTGCTGCTGGGTTCCACCGCCAATGATGTACTGCACGGCGCGCCTTGCGATGTGCTCGCAGTGCGCCTGATCAAAAGCTGACAGCACGGAACATGTGGGAGCGGGCTTGCTCGCGAAGACGGTGGGTCATTCAACATCAACGTCGGTTGACACACCGCCTTCGCGAGCAAGCCCGCTCCCACATTTGATTTGCTTGCGACTTGCAGATCGCGTTTCATACGAAAAGCCCGGCGCTCATCACTGAACGCCGGGCTTTTTTATTGCAGGATCAATCAGGCATCCAGCTCGGCCCAGCGCTCGACCATGATGTCGAGCTCAGCCTGCAACTGCTCCAGCTGAGCAATCACGGCAGCCGTCTCGGCGGCAGGACGCTGGTAGAAACCGGCATCCGCCATTTGCGCTTCAAAAGCAGCGATCTGCTGTTCCATGGCTTCGATCTGAGCCGGCAACATCTCCAGTTCACGCTGCAGTTTGTAGCTGAGCTTCTTCTTCGCCACTGGCGCTTCTACCGCCGCCACTGGCGCAGCTTCGGCCGTCACGACCGCAGAGGTCAGGTCAGCCTTGCCGGATTTGCTCTCAGTCACGCCCAACAGGCGCGGCGAGCCGCCCTGACGCAGCCAGTCCTGATAACCACCGACGTATTCGCGAACCTTGCCCTCACCTTCGAAGACCAGGGTGCTGGTCACCACGTTGTCGAGGAATGCCCGGTCGTGACTGACCATCAGCACGGTGCCGTTGAAGGTCAGCAAGACCTCTTCCAGCAGCTCGAGGGTTTCGACGTCGAGGTCGTTGGTCGGTTCGTCGAGGACCAGCAGGTTCGCCGGTTTGCTGAACAGTTTGGCCAGCAACAGACGGGCACGCTCACCACCGGACAGCGCCTTGACCGGCGTGCGGGCACGCTGCGGGCTGAACAGGAAGTCGCCGAGGTAGCTCAGCACGTGACGGCTCTGGCCATCGATATCGATGAAGTCGCGACCTTCGGCGACGTTGTCGATCACGGTCTTTTCCAGGTCCAGCTGATGGCGCAACTGGTCGAAGTAGGCCACGTCGATGCGCGTCCCCTCTTCCACTGTGCCGCTCGTTGGCTGCAGACCGCTGAGCATCAGCTTCAGCAGCGTGGTTTTGCCGGTACCGTTGGCGCCCAGCAGACCGATACGGTCCCCGCGCGTCAGGACCATCGAGAAGTCCTTGATCAGGAACGGGCCACCCGGGTGAGCAAAGCTCACGTTCTCAAGGACCATCACCTGCTTGCCGGATTTGTCAGCGGTGTCCAGCTGAATGTTGGCCTTGCCGGTGCGCTCGCGACGTTCGCTGCGTTCAACACGCAACGCTTTCAATGCGCGGACGCGGCCTTCGTTACGGGTGCGACGGGCCTTGATGCCCTGGCGGATCCAGACTTCTTCCTGGGCCAGCTTTTTGTCGAACAGCGCGTTGGCGGTTTCTTCAGCGGCCAGCGACGCTTCTTTGTGCACGAGGAAACTGGCGTAGTCGCCGTTCCAGTCGATCAGGCCACCGCGGTCCAGTTCGAGGATGCGGGTCGCGAGGTTCTGCAGGAAGGAACGGTCGTGCGTGATGAACAGCACGGCGCCCTGGAAATCCTTCAGCGCTTCTTCGAGCCAGGCGATGGCACCGATGTCCAGGTGGTTGGTCGGTTCGTCGAGCAACAGCAGGTCCGGCTCGGAAACCAGGGCCTGAGCCAGCAGGACACGGCGACGCCAGCCACCGGACAATTCGGCGAGGGTCTTGTCGGCAGGCAACTGCAGACGGCTCAAGGTGCTGTCGACCAGTTGCTGCAAACGCCAGCCGTCACGGGCTTCGAGGTCGTGCTGGACGTGCATCAATTTGTCCAGGTCGGCGTCGGTGACGATGTTCTGGCTCAGGTGGTGATACTGCGCAAGCAGCTCGCCCACACCGTCCAGGCCTTCGGCCACCACGTCGAACACGGTCCGCTCGTCGGCTACCGGCAATTCTTGCGGCAATTCGCCAATCTTTAGGCCGGGTGCGCGCCAAACGGAGCCCTCATCGGGCTTCTGGTCGCCCTTGACGAGCTTCATCATGCTGGACTTGCCAGTGCCATTGCGGCCGATGATGCACACCCGCTCACCACGGGCGATCTGCCAGGACACCTTGTCCAACAACGGCATAGCGCCGAAAGCAAGGGACACATCGCTGAATTTGAGCAGGGTCATGAGCTTCTCCAAAAACCGGGCGCGCATTCTACCTGACTTGAGGCTTCAGAAGGCCGGCAATTTCACCTTCGTGGCACTCTGCATGACAATTGTTGCGAACTTATGCCGAGAGGCCGGCAAAGCTTTCGCCCGTTGCTGGCAAAAGGCTAAGCTACAGACAATTCAGCGCGAGCATTGCCCGCGCTTGTCATGATTTCTCTGCCCGGACGTCTCATGCGCAGTCGCCTTTTCAGTCTTTTGTCCTGTTTTCTTCTTTCCGCCACTGCCATCCACTCAGCCCAGGCGGTGGACCTGTCTACCCAACGCCAGTATTACGATGAAGCCAAGCGCGCCTTGGCCAAGGGTGATACCGGTCCTTATTTTCGCTACAGCCAGGCCCTCAGCGATTATCCGCTGGAGCCTTACCTTGCGTATGACGAACTGACCGCGCGCCTGAAAACCGCGAGCAATGCCGAAATCGAGAAATTCCTCGCCGAACACGGTGACCTGCCGCAAGCCAACTGGATGAAGCTGCGCTGGTTGCGCTGGCTGGCCGAGCGCGGCGACTGGGCGCCGTTCGTCAAGTACTACGACCCCAAGCTCAATTTCACCGAACTGGACTGCCTGAACGCGCAGTACCAGATCAGCCATAACCAGAAAGCCGAAGGTTACGCCAACGCCAATAAACTCTGGCTGACCGGCAAATCGCAACCTGCCGCGTGCGACGCACTGTTCGGGCAATGGGCTGCCGAAGGCCAGCTCACCGAGCAAAAACGCTGGGAGCGCACCAAACTCGCCGCCCAGGCGCGTAACTACCCGCTGGCCAACAGCCTGGTCAACGGCCTGACCACCCTCGCCCCTCGCGGTCGCTTGCTGGTGGATGTGGCGCAGAAGCCCGAGCTGTTGAACCAGCCGTCGCGCTTCACCCCGGCCGACGAACCGATGTCCGATGTGGTCAGCCTCGGCCTGCGTCGCCTGGCTCGCCAGGACCCGGACAAGGCCATGGACTTGCTCGACGGGTATGCCAGCAGCATGCACTTCTCCCGTGACGAAAAGGTCGCGATCGCCCGGGAAATCGGCCTGACCCTCGCACGGCGTTACGACAGCCGCGCGCTGGACGTGATGACCAAGTACGACCCGGAATTGCGTGACAACACCGTGTCCGAATGGCGCCTGCGCCTGCTGCTGCGCCTGGCCCGCTGGGACGATGCCTATCAACTGACCCGCCGCCTGCCTCAAGACCTGGCGACGACTAACCGCTGGCGCTACTGGCAGGCCCGCAGCCTGGAATTGGCGCAACCGCAAAACCCGGAATCGCAGACGTTGTACAAAAGCCTCGCTCGCGAACGTGACTTCTATGGTTTCCTCGCCGCCGATCGTTCGCAGCTGCCCTATTCGCTGGTCAACAAACCACTGGTACTCAGCCAGGCGCTGATCAACAAGGTTCGCAATACTCCTGGGATCCGTCGCGCTCTCGAACTGCACGCTCGCGGGCAGATCGTCGACGGTCGCCGTGAGTGGTACCACGTCAGCCGCCACTTCAGCCGTGACGAAATGGTCGCCCAGGCGAAACTGGCCTACGACCTGAAATGGTATTTCCCGGCCATTCGCACCATCAGTCAGGCGCAGTATTGGGACGACCTGGACATCCGCTTCCCGATGGCCCATCGCGAAACCCTGGTCCGTGAAGCCAAGGTCCGTGGCCTGCATTCGAGCTGGGTGTTCGCCATTACTCGCCAGGAAAGTGCCTTCATGGATGACGCCCGTTCCGGCGTTGGCGCCAGCGGCCTGATGCAATTGATGCCCGGCACTGCCAAGGAAACCTCGCGCAAATTCAGCATTCCATTGGCCTCGCCGCAGCAAGTGTTTGATCCGGACAAGAACATCCAGCTGGGCGCCGCTTACCTGAGCCAGGTGCACAGCCAGTTCAACGGCAACCGCGTCCTCGCCTCCGCCGCCTACAACGCCGGCCCCGGCCGCGTACGTCAATGGCTGCGCGGCGCCGACCACCTGAGCTTCGACGTGTGGGTGGAAAGCATCCCGTTCGACGAAACCCGCCAGTACGTGCAAAACGTGTTGTCGTATTCGGTGATCTACGGCCAGAAACTCAATTCGCCACAGCCGCTGGTGGATTGGCATGAGCGGTATTTTGATGATCAGTAACGGCGGCCAGCAACTCTAATTGACCGTATTAAAATGCCCGCATTGAAAAATGCGGGCATTTTTTTGGTCGCTCTACCAGGCCGGTTACTGGGTCGGTACTGGGTCGGTTACTGGATCGGTCGAAACATCGTGCCCATCACTGAACTGCAGCGCCGCCAACCGCGCATACAGCGCATTGCTCGCAATCAACGCTTGATGTGTCCCCACCGCCACCACGTTCCCTTGGTCCATCACGGCGATCCGGTCGGCGTTCTTTACGGTGGCCAGGCGATGAGCGATGACCAGCGTGGTGCGGTTTTTCATCAGGCTGGGCAGGGCTTGCTGGATCAGGTGTTCGCTCTGGGCATCAAGGGCGCTGGTGGCTTCGTCGAGCAGCAGGATCGGCGCGTCCACCAGCAATGCGCGGGCGATGGCCAGGCGTTGGCGCTGGCCGCCGGACAATCCGAGGCCGCCGTCGCCGAGGTGCGTCTGGTAGCCGTTGGGCATGGCTTCGATGAAGTCATGGGCATAAGCGATTTTGGCCGCGTCCTGAACCTGGGCCAGGGTTGCCGTCGGGTTGCCGTAGCGGATGTTCTCTTCGATGCTGCCAAAAAACAGCGCGGGGTTTTGCGAGACCAGGGCGAAGCAACGGCGCAGGTCCAGTGGATCAAGTTGAGTCAGTGGCACGCCGTCGAGCAAGATGCGTCCTTCGCACGGATCGTAAAACCGCAGCAACAGGTCATACACGGTCGACTTGCCGGCACCGGATGGCCCTACGAGCGCGAGGGTTTCGCCGGCATTGATGGTCAGGTTCAAGCCATCGACGGCATAGCTTTCGGGACGCGAGGGGTAGGAAAAACGCACGTCCTGCAACTGCAGATCGCCCTTCACCCGTTCAGGCAAGGTCACCAGGCCCGTGGTCGGTGGCTGGATGATGTTTTCCGAACGGAGTAACTCGGCGATCCGCTCGGCTGCGCCCGCTGCGCGCTGCAGCTCGCCGATCACTTCGCTCAACGTACCAAACGCGCTGCCGACGATCAGACTGTAAAACACGAACGCCGCCAGTTCGCCCGCTGAAATTCGCCCGGCAATCACGTCCATGCCGCCCACCCACAACATCACACCGACCGCGCCCAACACCAGCACGATCACCAGGGTAATCAGCCAGGCGCGCTGGAAGATGCGTTTACGGGCGGTGTTAAAAGCCTCTTCTACGGTGAGGGCAAAACGCTGCTCGTCCTGAACCTGATGGTTGTAGGCCTGCACGGTTTTGATCTGGCCCAGGGTTTCGGAAACGTAGCTGCCGATATCGGCAATCCGGTCCTGACTCAGGCGCGACAGGTTGCGCACCCGGCGACCGAAAATCAGGATCGGCGCGATTACCAAGGGCAAGGCGACCACCACAATACTGGTGAGCTTGGGGTTGGTGATAAACAGCAACACGATCCCACCGATCACCATCAGCAGATTGCGCAAAAACAGCGACAGCGAAGAGCCGATCACCGATTGCAGCAACGTGGTGTCTGCGGTCAGCCGCGACTGGATTTCGGAGCTGCGGTTGTCTTCGTAGAACCCCGGATGCAGGTAGATCAGATGGTTGAACACCTGGCTGCGGATGTCCGCGACAACCCGCTCGCCGATCCACGACACCAGGTAAAACCGCGCAAAAGTGCCGATCGCCAGCCCGATTACCAGCACCATGAACAGGCCAATGGATTGGTTGAGCAAATGCGGCGACTGGGTCATGAAACCCTGATCCACCAGCAGGCGAATGCCCTGCCCCATGGACAAGGTAATGCCCGCGGTGGCGATCAACGCGAGCAAGGCGCCGAACGCCGGCCAGCGATACGGCGCAAGAAAACGACTGGTCAGGCGAATCGCACGGCGGTGACGGGCAGAGAGCATCGGGATCATCCAGTTACGCTACAAAACAGTGAGTTGGACCAGCCTACACCGCTCAATAAGGTGAACGATGCAAATCACAATGAGTCACTTTAATTATGTCCACAAAGACTAGGCCCTAGACGCTATTGGTCTAAAGTCCGGGTGGCAAGGTCGCGGTATTTCTGGTGGACTGGTGTTGCCGCCCTGGAAAGATCGCAGGGAGTTGTCACAGCCCGGTCACCTGGCGGTTCTACAGTAAGCACACAACCTGATGAGGAGACAGGCCATGTCCTTGCAAAATAGCAGCGATGACAAGATTCAAGTGATCCGCACACAGCCAGATCAGTCTCTGGGTTGCTCAATTATCGATAAGGATGGGCACGAAGTACCGATCACTGAAGACATGATCCAGGACGCTTGCCGTGAACTGGAACAGCGATTGGTCAAGCCTGCCAAACAAGATTGATATAGCCACCGTCTTCTTTGACCCGGCCCTTGATGGCCGGGTTTTTTATGGGTATTGATCCGGCATTTGCGGCGCGGCCTTCGCGGGCAAGCCTCGCTCCTACAGGTTAGCGAACGATGCAAAACCTGTAGGAGCGAGGCTTGCCCGCGAAGGAGTCGACTCGGTTTTTCAGACAGCCGAAGCGCCCAACGCCGCCACAATCCTCTGCAACACCGGCGAATCCCCTTCGATCCGCACCTTCAAGCCATCAATCTCCCGACGCAGCGGATAATGCTTGCGCAGCGCATCAAACGCCGCACGCTGTTGGTTGACACTGCCTACAAGACTGCGGCGAAAATCTGCATCGTCGCGACGCGGGTCGTACACGCCACGGCACACCATCGCCAGCGCCCAGGCCGGATCGCTGCCAGCGTTCAAGGTCACGTGCGACAACCACGGCGCCGGCAGCAGATCGTTCAAGCTGACTTGCTCCGGTTGCCCGATGAACTGGCAATATGCCTGATAGATCTGCGCCGTCCCCCGCTGTTTGCCATCGAGGCTGTAGCCGGCAATGTGCGGCGTCGCCAGCACACAGAGTTCAGCCAGGGCGACATCGACCTCCGGCTCACCTTCCCAGACATCCAGCACCGCTTGCAGGTCTTCCCGCTGCAACAACACTTGACGCAGCGCGGCGTTGTCCACCACCGGGCCACGACTGGCGTTGATCAGCCAGGTACCGGACTTGAGTTGGTTCAAGCGGTTTTTATCGAACAGGTGCCAAGTCGTCTGAGCGCCGTGCTTCTTCAACGGTGTGTGCAGACTGATGACATCGCACTGTTCAATGATCTGTTCGAGGCTGACGAAATCGCCACCTTCAACGGCTTGCCGTGGCGGGTCGCAGACCAGCACGTTCCAGCCCAGGCCTTGCAAAACCTTGACCAGGCGCCCGCCCACTTCACCGGCACCGACCACGCCGTAAGTGCGTTGAGTCAGGTCGGCGCCTTCGATTTCGGCCAGGGTCAGCAAGCTGCCGAGCACGTAGTCGACCACGCCACGAGCATTGCAGCCAGGCGCGCTCGACCAGGCAATGTCAGCCTGTTTGAAGTAATCCAGGTCCAGGTGATCGGTGCCGATGGTACAGGTGCCGACAAAGCGCACCTTGCTGCCTTCCAGCAGTGCGCGGTTGACGTTGGTCACCGAGCGCACCAGCAAGACATCCGCCTGTTCGACGGTGGCACGGTCGATGGAACGCCCCGGCACCCGGCGGATTTCACCGAAACCTTGAAAGAATTCATCGAGCAGCGGGATATTTTCGTCGGCAACAATCAGCATGGCAGGCTCCTTTGGCGGATCGGCAGTGTAGGCGGAGATGGCCGTAGTGGGCCAGCGGCCATTGCGCCGTCTGTAGCAGCTGGCAAAGCCTGCTGCTACAAAGGAGATCATGGGCTTGAGCTTGCGATTACAAATCGGTAACACAGGACTTTTCCTGACCACTGCGTCAACGCGTAGAATGCCCCGCCTCGCGCATCAAACTCTTTTGGACGCTTCGCCCTTGAATTCCGTGACTGACCGCCCCGCCGCTGTTTCCCTCAACCGCCCGGCCCGGGTTCGCCTGGAGCTGAAAAACCTGCTCGGCCTGGCGCTGCCGATCATGATCGCGCAGCTGGCGACCACTGCCATGGGCTTCGTGGATGCGGTGATGGCTGGCCGCGTCGGGCCAAGGGACCTGGCGGCGGTGGCGCTGGGCAACTCGATCTGGGTCCCGGTGTTTCTGTTGATGACCGGCACCCTGCTGGCGACCACGCCGAAAGTCGCCCAGCGCTTCGGCGCCGGCACCCACAGCGAGATCGGCCCGATCGTGCGCCAGGCGTTGTGGCTGGCGTTGGTGGTGGGTTTGATGGCGACCGGCATGCTGTTCAGCGCCGAACCGATCCTGCACATCATGAAGGTCGATCCCGAGCTGATCGGCCCGTGCATGCAATACCTGCACGGCATTGCCAGCGGCTTGCCTGCCGTCGCCCTCTACCACGTACTCCGTTGTTTCAGTGACGGCCTGGGCCGGACCCGACCGGCGATGGTGCTGGGTCTGTGCGGGTTGGCGCTGAACATTCCGCTGAACTACGTCTTCATCTATGGCCACTTCGGTGTGCCGGCCATGGGCGGCGTCGGCTGCGGCTGGGCCACGGCGATCGTGATGTGGGTGATGGCGCTGGGCATGGCCGGCTGGGAGCGCTGGGCGCCGGCCTATCAGTCGAGCCAGTTGTTCAGCCGTTTCGACTGGCCGCAATGGTCGGTGATCAAGCGCCTGCTGGGCATTGGCCTGCCCATCGGCATCGCGGTGTTCGCCGAGTCGAGCATCTTCGCGGTGATTGCGCTGTTGATCGGCAGCCTCGGCGCCACGGTGGTGGCGGGACATCAGATCGCGCTGAATTTCAGCTCGCTGGTGTTCATGATTCCCTACTCCCTCGGCATGGCCGTGACCGTGCGGGTCGGCCAGGCACTCGGTCGTCAGGAGCCGCGTGAGGCACGCTTTGCCGCCGGTGTGGGCATGGGCACGGCGTTGGCGTATGCGTGTATTTCCGCGAGCATGATGCTGATGTTGCGTGAGCACATTGCGACCATCTACACCTCGGACCCGACGGTGATTCATGTCGCGGCGATGCTGATTGTGTATTCGGCGCTGTTCCAGTTTTCCGACGCGATCCAGGTCACGGCGGCCGGTGCGTTGCGCGGGTATCAGGACACGCGGGTGACGATGATTCTGACGCTGTTCGCGTATTGGGGAATTGGTTTGCCGGTGGGTTACGCATTGGGCCTGACCGATTGGTTCGGCGCGCCGAGCGGCCCGAGCGGGCTGTGGCAGGGTTTGATCGTGGGCTTGAGTTGCGCGGCGCTGATGCTGTCGATCCGCCTGACGCGCAGTGCCCGCAAGCGGATTCGCAACGCCCTGATGTGACCTGTGGGAGCCAGCCTGCTGGCGATGGCGGTGATTCATCCAACAGTAATGTTGAGTTTGAATCAGCTATCGCCAGCAGGCTGGCTCCCACAGTAGTTTTGTGGGTCAACCGGATTTTTTGCGAATCCAGTAGAGGTAGGTGCCGGCCTCTTCGTGCTGCCCGATCAGTTCGTGGTCGAGAAACACGCAGAACTTGGGAATGTCGCGACGGGTCGACGGGTCGGTGGCGATCACCTTGAGCAGGCCGCCGGGCGCCAGGTCACGGATGTGCTGGTGCAGCATCATCACAGGCTCCGGGCAATTGAGGCCGGTGGCGTCGAGGGTGCCGTCTACCGGCGTATCAATCATTTCACTCATGATTCACTCCTGAAACTTGCCGGCATTGTCGCGCATTGCCGGGTGTTCGGTCATCTGTCGTCTATCGCCCGCCCCCTGTAGGAGCTGGCTTGCCAGCGAAAGCCATTGCACGGTGCACCTGAACCACCACGGCGCATCCTTCGCCGGTAAGCCGGCTCCTACAGGATCTATTTTCAGCGGGATTTTGGTTTCTTTACGTCAAGACGGCGCAGGTGGCACGTCACTTCTTCACGGTCGTGGTACAGCTGCTTGCAGCCGATCTCGACCCGAATCCCGCGTTCCTTGAACCCGTCGGCAATCCTTTCCAGCAAGCGCTTCACTTCGGCGTAACGCTGTTTCATCGGCAGCTTGAGGTTGACCACCGCCTCACGGCAATGCCCCTCGCCAATCCATTCTTCCAGCATCGCCGCGTTGCGCGCCGGTTTCTCGACGATGTCGCAGACCATCCAGTCCACCGGCTGCCTGGGCTTGAAGGTGAAACCGTCGGCCATCAGGTGCTGCACCAGACCGGTGTCCATCAGGCTTTCAGCCATCGGGCCATTGTCGATGGCGGTCACCAGCATGCCGCGGTTGACCAATTGCCAGGTCCAGCCACCCGGCGCTGCGCCGAGGTCGACGCCGGTCATGTCACTGTGCAGACGCTCGTCCCACTGATCGCGCGGGATGAAGTGGTGCCAGGCCTCTTCCAGCTTCAGCGTTGAACGGCTGGGCGCCTCACGGGGAAACTTCAGGCGCGGAATGCCCATTGGCCACATCGCCGAGTTGTTGGATTCGGCCAGGCCCATGAACACCTCACGGCCACTTTTGAAAGTCAGCAGCAGTCGCGGCTTGTGCGCATCTTCCACCAGCTTGCCGGCCGCCATCAGCGCCTTGCGCAAGTGGCCTTCGAATTTCTTGCAGAAGTTCGACAGCTCTTTGCCGTCATTGGTGTCGACCATTTCCAGCCACAGGCTGCCGCACAGCGGGAAGTCCGCCATGTGGGCGAGGATCACGCTGATGCGGTCGGTTTCCGGCAGGTCGATGAAAATCCCGCGAGCCCATTGGCGCGGGAAGATCAGCTCGGCAAAACGCTGCCCACGCATCAGGCGTTCGGCGCCGTCTTCTTCGGTGCAGATAAATTCGGCGCAGGCGCTGGCGGTCTTGGCCTTGGCATAACCGGCCACGTTCAGCCGTGCGGCGTGTTCGGAAATTTCGGAACAGACTTCGCCTTCGAAGCCCGGCCGGCAATGCATAAAGAGGGTGTTCATTCTTACTCCTGGGCAGATGGCGAGAAATTCAACCACTGCGCGATGCCCAGACTTGCGTTGAAGCAAAGCCTGTCACGAAAACCGGCGCATGATAGCCGAGTTCGGAACCTTGGACTTGGCCATAGAGTCCAGTTATTAGCCTTAAGCACCAAACAGGACTAGGTTTAAACCTCTGTTCATTCCCTCAGTCCGTAGCCGTGCGGACCCAAAGGAGTCATTTCAATGCCGTCCCTCGATAGCCTGAAAACCCTTAAAACCTTACAAATCGACGACAAGACCTATCACTATTTCAGCTTGCCGGATGCCGCCAAAAGCCTGGGCGACCTGGACAAGCTGCCGATGTCGTTGAAAGTGCTGCTGGAAAACCTGCTGCGCTGGGAAGATGAAAAAACTGTCACCGGCGCCGACCTCAAGGCGATAGCCGCCTGGCTCAAGGAGCGTCGCTCCGATCGTGAAATCCAGTATCGCCCGGCGCGGGTACTGATGCAGGATTTTACCGGCGTTCCCGCCGTGGTCGACCTGGCCGCGATGCGCGCCGCCATGGCCAAGGCCGGCGGCGACCCGCAGCGCATCAACCCGCTGTCCCCGGTGGACCTGGTGATCGATCACTCGGTGATGGTCGACAAGTTCGCCAGCAGCAGCGCCTTTGAACAGAACGTCGACATTGAAATGCAGCGCAACGGCGAACGTTACGCGTTCCTGCGTTGGGGCCAGAGCGCCTTCGACAACTTCAGCGTGGTGCCGCCCGGCACCGGCATCTGCCACCAGGTGAATCTGGAATACCTCGGTCGAACCGTCTGGACCAAGGACGAGGACGGCCGCACCTACGCCTTCCCGGATACGCTGGTCGGCACCGACTCCCACACCACCATGATCAACGGCCTCGGCGTGCTCGGCTGGGGCGTCGGCGGTATCGAGGCGGAAGCGGCGATGCTTGGGCAACCGGTGTCGATGCTGATTCCGGAAGTGATCGGTTTCAAACTCACCGGCAAACTCAAGGAAGGCATCACCGCCACCGACCTGGTGCTGACCGTCACGCAGATGCTGCGCAAGAAAGGCGTGGTCGGCAAATTCGTCGAGTTCTACGGCGATGGCCTCGCCGACCTGCCACTGGCCGACCGTGCGACCATCGCCAACATGGCGCCGGAGTACGGCGCGACCTGCGGTTTCTTCCCGGTGGACGACATCACCCTGGACTACCTGCGCTTATCCGGTCGCCCCCACGCCACCGTGAAACTGGTCGAGGCCTACAGCAAAGTCCAGGGCCTGTGGCGCCTGCCCGGCCAGGAACCGGTGTTCACCGACAGCCTGGCGCTGGACATGGGCAGCGTCGAGGCCAGCCTTGCCGGGCCGAAACGCCCGCAGGACCGGGTTTCACTGCCGAATGTCGCGCAAGCGTTCAGCGACTTCATCGACCTGCAATTCAAACCCACCAGCAAGGAAGAAGGTCGCCTCGAAAGTGAAGGCGGCGGTGGCGTCGCGGTGGGCAATGCCGATCTCGCCGGTGAAGCCGACTACGAATACGAAGGCGAGCTCTATCGGCTGAAAAACGGCGCGGTGGTGATTGCCGCGATCACCTCCTGCACCAACACCTCCAACCCGAGCGTGATGATGGCGGCGGGTCTGGTGGCGAAGAAAGCCGTGGAGAAAGGCCTCAAGCGCAAACCGTGGGTCAAGAGTTCGCTGGCCCCAGGTTCCAAAGTGGTCACCGACTACTACAAGGCTGCGGGGCTGACCCAGTACCTTGATCAGTTGGGTTTTGCCCTGGTCGGCTACGGCTGCACCACGTGCATCGGCAACTCCGGCCCACTGCCGGAGCCCATCGAAAAAGCCATTGTCGCGGCCGACCTGACCGTCGCCTCGGTGCTGTCGGGCAACCGCAACTTCGAAGGTCGCGTGCACCCGCTGGTGAAAACCAACTGGCTGGCATCCCCGCCACTGGTCGTCGCTTACGCGTTGGCCGGCACGGTGCGCATCGACATCAGCAGCGAACCGTTGGGCACCGACCAGGAGGGCAACCTGGTGTATCTGCGGGACATCTGGCCGAGCACCAAAGAAATTGCCGACGCGGTCAATCAGGTCAACACCGCGATGTTCCACAAGGAATACGCCGAAGTGTTTGCCGGCGACGAGCAATGGCAGGCGATTGAAGTGCCGCAAGCGGCGACGTATGTCTGGCAGGACGATTCGACTTACATCCAGCATCCGCCGTTCTTCGACGACATTGGCGGGCCGCCACCGGTGGTCAAGGATGTCGCGGGCGCCCGAGTCCTCGCGCTGCTGGGCGACTCGGTGACCACCGACCACATCTCCCCGGCCGGCAACATCAAGGCTGACAGCCCGGCGGGTCATTACTTGCGCGAGAAAGGCGTAGAACCGCGGGACTTCAACTCTTATGGTTCCCGTCGTGGCAATCACGAAGTGATGATGCGCGGCACGTTCGCCAACATCCGCATTCGCAACGAGATGCTCGGCGGTGAAGAAGGCGGCAATACCATTTACATTCCGACCGGCGAGAAGTTGCCGATCTACGACGCGGCGATGCGTTACCAAGCGTCGGGCACGCCGTTGGTGGTGATTGCCGGGCAAGAGTACGGCACCGGTTCGAGCCGCGACTGGGCGGCCAAAGGCACCAATCTGCTGGGCGTCAAAGCCGTCATCGCCGAAAGCTTCGAGCGGATTCATCGCTCCAATCTGGTGGGCATGGGCGTGTTGCCATTGCAGTTCAAACTGGATCAGAACCGCAAGAGCCTGAACCTGACCGGCAAGGAAACCCTCGACATCCTCGGCCTGACCGGCGTCGAGCTGACGCCGCGGATGAACTTGACGCTGATCATCACCCGCGCCGATGGCAGCCGCGAGAAAGTCGAGGTGCTGTGCCGGATCGATACGCTCAATGAGGTCGAGTACTTCAAGTCGGGAGGGATTTTGCATTACGTGTTGCGGCAGTTGATTGCTTCATAATCGCTTGCTGACACAGACACCGCCTTCGGGCGGTGTTTTTGTTTGTGCCCTGCACCGAACAAAAATACCCTGCACGCCACCGAGCCACTGTAGGAGCGAGGCTTGCCCGCGAAGACGTCGGCACATTCAGCATTGATGTCGACTGACAGTCCGCATTCGCGGGCAAGCCCGCTCCCACAGGGTTATGTGTCTAACAGCAACTTCCTGAACACCACTAATCAACTGTGGGAGCGAGCCTGCTCGCGATTGCGATGCAACAGTCGACAATGATGTTGAATGTAATGGCCCCTTCGCGAGCAAGCCCGCTCCCACATTGACTGCGCCACACTGCAAAAAATAACTGACACAAGGACTTCACATGTTCACCCTGCCATGGACGCATCTGGCACTTCTCTGCACGGGCTATGCACTGGCCCTGATCTACGGCCAACTTGGCTGGCTGGCCGCCATTTCTGTCGCCTTGTTGCTGTTCACCGGTTTCGCGGTCCGTCAGCAAAAACTCCCTATCGCCCGCTATCTCGGTCACGGCTTGTTTGTCGTCCTGGCCCTGGCGCTGGCGATGCACTGGCTTCCCGGTTTCTACAACGGCCGCGGCATCGACCCGCAGCGGTTTACCGACGATGCCGTACCGTTTTCCATGTACCTGAATCTGGACAAACCGTTGATCGGCTTCTGGCTATTACTGGTCTGCCCGTGGATTGTCGGTCGGCGTTCGCTGCGCCTTGCCGTTTACGCCACCGCGATGGCACTGACCCTGTGCACGGTGCTGGCCTTGGGTGGCGCGCTGTTGCTTGGCGTTATCAGCTGGGCACCGAAATGGCCGGACCACGCCTGGCTGTGGGTGTTGAATAATCTGCTGCTGGTGACGCTGGTGGAGGAAGCGCTGTTTCGCGGCTATATCCAGGGAGGCCTGACCCAGAGCTTCAAAAACCTGCTCTACGGCGAACACCTCGCCCTGCTGCTCGCCTCGTTGTTGTTTGGCCTGGCGCATGTCGGCGCCGGCTGGCAATGGGTGGTGCTGGCGAGCCTGGCCGGGGTCGGTTATGGCCTGGCTTATCGTTTCGGCGGACTGGGTGCGGCCATCGCCACGCATTTTGGCTTGAACCTGCTGCACTTCGGCCTGTTTACCTATCCGATGCTCGCGGGCTGACGCAAGGGCCGTTTTGCGACGCGCCGCTGTTTTTCGAAAAAATAATCTCAATAAATGGCTGACACCGCCGACAACCAATCAAAGCCTTGCGGATTGAAAAAGCCATGCGTAATAACCAGCCCACCACACAACGCGAACGGACCTTCCCGGCTCAGCAACGGTTGATTTCCACCACCGATGCCAAGGGCGTGATCACCTACTGCAACGACGCGTTCGTCGAAATCAGCGGGTACTCGCGAGAGGAACTGATCCGTGCGCCGCATAACCTGGTGCGTCACCCTGACGTGCCGGCGGCTGTGTTCGCGCACATGTGGGGCACGCTGAAGCAAGGCTTGCCATGGATGGGCATCGTCAAGAATCGCTGCAAGAGCGGTGACCATTACTGGGTCAACGCCTACGTCACCCCGGTTTTCGATGGCAATCAAGTGATCGGCTACGAATCGGTGCGGGTCAAACCCACTGCCGAACAGATCCGCCGTGCCGAAGCGCTTTACCAACGCATCAATCAGGGCAAGTCGGCGATTCCTTCATCAGACAAATGGCTGCCGGTGCTGCAGGACTGGCTGCCGTTCATTCTGGTCAGCCAACTGAGCTTCATGATCGGTGCCACGTTGACATCCCAATGGGGCTTTGCCCTGGCGGCCGGTCTCTCGGTGCCATTGGGCCTGATGGGGTTGAGTTGGCAACAGCGCGGCCTCAAGCGCCTGCTGGTGCTGGCCGGGCAAACCACCTCCGACCCGCTGATCGCACAGATGTACACCGACAGCCGTGGCGCTCAGGCGCGCCTGGAGATGTCGATTCTCAGCCAGGAAGCGCGCCTGAAAACCTGCCTGACCCGCCTGCAAGACACCGCCGAACACCTGAGCGACCAGGCGAAACAATCCGACACCCTGGCCCACAAGAGCTCCAGCGGCCTGGAACGTCAGCGCGTCGAGACCGAACAAGTGGCCACCGCCGTCAATCAGATGGCCGCCACCACCCAGGAAGTCGCCAGCCACGTTCAGCGCACCGCCGACGCCACTCAGGAAGCCAATCGCCTGACCGGTCGCGGCCGCGACATTGCCGGGGAAACCCGCGAAGCCATCCAGCGCCTGTCGGTGGTGGTCGGTGAAACCGGCCTGACCGTGACCCAACTGGCCAAGGACAGCGATGAAATCGGCGGCGTGGTCGATGTGATCAAAGGCATCGCCGACCAGACCAACCTGCTGGCGTTGAACGCGGCCATCGAAGCGGCCCGCGCCGGTGAAATGGGTCGCGGCTTTGCGGTGGTGGCTGACGAAGTCCGGCAACTGGCGCAACGCACCAGCGAATCCACCGGGCAGATTCACGCGCTGATCGCCAAGCTCCAGCAAACCGCCAGCACCGCGGTGCAAACCATGGAGGCCGGGCATCGCCAGGCCGAAGAAGGTGTGGCGCGGGTGCTGGAAGCGGACCAGGCACTGGTGGGGATCAGCGAAGCGGTGGCCAATATCACCGACATGACCACCCAGATCGCTGCGGCGACCGAAGAGCAAAGCGCCGTGGCCGAAGAAATCAGCCGCAACATCAGCAATATTTCGCACCTGGCTGACCAGACCTCGGAACAGGCACACCACTCGGCGCTGTTGAGTGAAGAGCTGACCAAGACGGCGAATACCCAGTATTCGTTGGTGGAGCGGTTTAACCGCTGATTGCTGCTGTAAAAAACAAAAACCCGGGAGGCGATACTTCCGGGTTTTTTATTGCGTGGCAGACCGCCTTCGCGGGCAAGCCTCGCTCCTACAGGTCATGCGTCGATCATGCGCACGCCGATGCCCTGTAGGAGCGAGGCTTGCTCGCGAAGAGGCCCTGACCGGCACTGTAAATCTCACTGAAGAAATGCAGCAACCTTGCTCGCTGCCGAAGCCAAATGCTGCTCATGGGTAAACCCGGAAGCCTTCAACGGCTTCAAATCATGATCCCCCGCCACGAGCCAGAACACCTCGATGCCCGGTGACAAGGCATAGCCTTCAACGGCCTCACGATTGCCCAGCGCATCCCGTTCGCCCTGAACAATCAGCGTCCGCGTCTTCAGCCCGGCCAAATGCTCGACCCTCGGCTTTTCCGGTTTCCCCACGGCATAAAACGGATACCCGAGGCACACCAACGCATCAGCTCCCAATTCATCGGCCAAAAGGCTGGCCATCCGCCCGCCCATGGACTTGCCGCCAATCGCCAGGCGCCCAGCGACATGGCGTCGCACCACGGCATACACCTCACGCCAGCATTCCAGCAGTTTCGGCGCCGGGTTTGGTGGACGTTTGCCCCCATCGATGCGCCGTTGCGCCATGTAGGGAAACTCGAAGCGCAACACATTGACCCCATGCGCAGCAAGGCGCGCAGCCATGTCGCTCATCCAGCCGCTGTCCATCGGCGCACCGGCACCGTGAGCGAGCATCAGCGTCGCCGATGCCGGCGCTTCAGCGGCATTCCACAACCATCCATGTTCCCGCACACACCGCGCCCATTGATCCCCGTCAATACTGGCCTTGTGCTCTTTGTCCATGCTTGCCTCGCTTTTAGTCTGCCTATAACTCCAGGCGAAGGAAGCGTCATTGCCTTGCGGCTTACTCGCAAAGACAGGCCTTCACTTCGGCTGAACCGTGGATGGGGAACCATGAACACTTCTATCAGTACCGCCTACAACTACAAGGTGGTCCGCCAATTCGCCATTATGACGGTGGTGTGGGGCATCGTTGGCATGGGGCTCGGGGTTTTCCTCGCGGCCCAATTGGTCTGGCCTGAACTTAACTTCGATTTGCCGTGGACCAGTTTCGGCCGGTTGCGCCCGCTGCACACCAACGCCGTGATCTTCGCCTTTGGCGGTTGCGCCCTGTTCGCCAGTTCGTTCTATTCGGTGCAACGCACCTGCCAGACACAACTGTTCGCGCCAAAAATCGCCGCGTTCTGCTTCTGGGGCTGGCAAGTGGTGATCCTCCTGGCGGCCATCAGCCTGCCGCTGGGTTACACCAGTTCCAAGGAGTACGCCGAACTGGAATGGCCGATCGACATCCTGATCACCATCGTCTGGGTCGCCTACGCTGTCGTGTTCTTCGGCACGATCATGCAGCGCAAGACCAAGCACATCTACGTCGGCAACTGGTTCTTCGGTGCATTCATCATCACCGTGGCCATCCTGCACATCGTCAACAACCTTGAGTTGCCGGTAAGTTTCACCAAGTCCTACTCGGTGTACGCCGGTGCGACCGATGCGATGGTTCAGTGGTGGTACGGGCACAACGCCGTCGGTTTTTTCCTCACCGCCGGTTTCCTCGGGATGATGTACTACTTCGTGCCAAAACAGGCCGAGCGTCCGGTGTATTCCTATCGCTTGTCGATCGTGCACTTCTGGGCGCTGATCACCCTGTACATCTGGGCCGGTCCGCACCACTTGCACTACACCGCGCTGCCGGACTGGGCACAGTCGCTGGGCATGGTGATGTCGCTGATCCTGCTGGCGCCAAGCTGGGGCGGGATGATCAACGGCATGATGACGCTCTCGGGCGCCTGGCATAAGTTGCGCAGCGACCCGATCCTGCGCTTCCTCGTGGTCTCGCTGGCGTTCTACGGCATGTCGACCTTCGAAGGACCGATGATGGCGATCAAGACGGTCAACGCCCTCTCCCACTACACCGACTGGACCATCGGCCACGTGCACGCCGGCGCCCTCGGTTGGGTGGCGATGATTTCGATCGGCGCGCTGTACCACATGATTCCGAAAATCTTCGGCCGCACGCAGATGCACAGCATCGGCCTGATCAACGCGCACTTCTGGCTCGCGACCATCGGCACCGTGCTCTACATCGCGTCGATGTGGGTCAACGGCATCGCCCAGGGCCTCATGTGGCGCGCGATCAACGACGACGGCACGCTGACCTACTCCTTCGTCGAAACCCTGGTGGCCAGCCACCCGGGCTTCGTCGTGCGGCTGGTCGGCGGTGCGATCTTCTTCAGCGGCATGTTGCTGATGGCCTACAACACCTGGCGCACCGTGCGGGCTTCGCAGCCTGCCGAAGTCGCCGCTGCTGCGCAGATTGCCTGAGGGGGCCGCCATGAAACACGAAACAATCGAGAAAAACGTCGGCCTGCTGATGCTGTTGATGGTGCTGGCCGTGAGCATCGGCGGCCTGACCCAGATCGTTCCGCTGTTCTTCCAGGACGTGACCAACAAGCCGGTGGAAGGCATGAAGCCCTATACCGCGCTGCAACTGGAAGGTCGTGACATTTACATCCGCGAAGGCTGCGTCGGCTGCCACTCGCAGATGATCCGGCCGTTCCGCGCCGAGACCGAACGCTACGGCCACTACTCGGTGGCCGGTGAAAGCGTCTGGGATCACCCGTTCCTGTGGGGTTCGAAACGCACCGGTCCGGACCTGGCGCGGGTTGGCGGTCGCTACTCCGAAGACTGGCACCGCGCGCACTTGTACAACCCGCGCAACGTGGTGCCGGAGTCGAAAATGCCCGGCTACCCATGGCTGGTGGCCAATCAGCTCGACAGCACCCACACCGAAACCAAGATCAAGGCCATGCGCACCCTCGGCGTGCCGTACACCGACGACGACATCACAGGCGCAGTCGCCTCGCTCAAGGGCAAGACCGAAATGGACGCACTGGTCGCCTACCTGCAAGTGCTCGGCACTGCCATCAAGAGCAAGAGGTGAGCCATGATCGTTGAAATGAGCAGTGGAATGATCCGCGGCCTGGGCACGGTCGTGGTGTTTGTGGCTTTCATCGGCCTGACGCTATGGGTGTTCAGCAGCAAGCGCAGCCCGGAATTCGCCGAAGCGCGCTTGCTGCCGTTCGCCGATGAGCCGCAACCCGATAACGCCGCCACCCAAGAACCTGCAACAACAAGGAGTACCCGGCCATGACCACTTTCTGGAGTACGTGGATCTGCGTACTGACCATCGGCAGCCTGATCGGCCTGACCTGGCTGCTGATCGGCACCCGCAAGGGCGAAACCAAGGGCAGCGTCGACCAGACCATGGGCCACAGCTTCGACGGCATCGAGGAGTACGACAACCCGTTGCCGCAGTGGTGGTTCATGCTGTTCGCCGGCACGCTGGTATTTGCCGTGGGCTATCTGGTGCTTTACCCCGGCCTGGGCAACTGGAAAGGTGTTTTGCCGGGTTATGAGGACGGCTGGACAGGCGTGCACGAGTGGGAAAAAGAGATGAACAAGGCGGATGCCCGTTTTGGACCGATCTTCGCCAAATTCGCCGCCATGCCCTTGGAAGAAGTGGCCAAGGACCCGCAAGCGCTGAAAATGGGCGGTCGCCTGTTTGCGTCCAACTGCTCGGTCTGCCACGGCTCGGATGCCAAGGGCGCTTTTGGCTTTCCTAATCTTGCCGACACTAACTGGCGCTGGGGCGGTGACGCCCAGATGATCAAAACCACGATCATGGGCGGTCGCATGGCCGCGATGCCGGCCTGGGGTGAAATCCTCGGCGACGCCGGGGTGAAAAACGTTGCCGCTTATGTGCGTCATGACCTGGCCGGCTTGCCGTTGCCTGCCGACAGCGACGCCGACCTGAAAGCCGGACAGCAACTGTTCAGCACCACCTGCGTAGCCTGTCATGGGGCAAACGGCCAGGGCACTGAAGCCATGGGCGCGCCGAACCTGACGCACCCGGCCGGGTTCATTTACGGTACAAGCCTGGCGCAGCTGCAACAGACCATTCGGCATGGCCGCCAGGGCCATATGCCGGCGCAGAACGAATTGCTCGGCAACGATAAAGTGCAATTGCTGGCCGCTTATGTGTACAGCCTGTCCCACGGCCTGAATACAGAGCGTTTGCAGGCTGAAGGCAAAAAGTAAATAAATCTCGACCGCTCTGCTGCCGCATTCTGTGGAATGCGGCAGTTCCCTGCCCCTTTGCGACCCATTGTCGCACCCTCCGTTAGTCCGCCTTTCGGTTCCCCGGATTCGGGTCTAAGCTTGCTGCGATGCGAACTGGCATGAGCCGGTTCCAGGTCGACCCGACGCGATGTGTTCAACGAATCTGCTCGATGACAGGCCGCAAAGGCTGGTAGATACCGGCTGTCATGCCAATTGCCATCGGTCAGCCGATCGTTGTGTTTGAACATACCCCGTTACATCTGACCTGACCCCCTCACCTTTTTCGTTCGCTGCGACATTTTGTCCATGGGCAATTTTGACCTTACGCAGCGCATGGAAAGGCCGCAGAATCAGCTTTTGAAAGCATTGACCCAGGTCATGGCGCGTTGCAATGACCCCCCGCTTTCTCCATACTTGCGGCCGATTTTTACTCCTAATAAAACACCCAAACCGTGGAACCTTAGAATGAGCACAGCAATCAGTCCGACTGCTTATAACTATAAGGTAGTCCGCCAGTTCGCCATCATGACGGTGGTCTGGGGGATCCTTGGCATGGGGCTTGGTGTCTTCATCGCCTCACAGCTTGTATGGCCGGAATTGAACTTCGGTCTGCCGTGGACGACTTTTGGACGCTTACGCCCGTTGCACACCAACCTGGTGATTTTCGCCTTCGGTGGTTGTGCACTGTTTGCCACTTCTTATTACGTCGTGCAGCGAACCTGCCAAACGCGACTGATTTCCGACAGCCTCGCCGCCTTCACCTTCTGGGGATGGCAAGCGGTGATCGTCGGCGCGATCGTTACCTTGCCGTTGGGTTACACCACGACCAAGGAGTACGCGGAACTGGAATGGCCCCTGGCTATTCTGCTGGCCATCGTCTGGGTGACCTACGGTCTGGTGTTCTTCGGCACCATCACCAAGCGCAAGACCAAGCACATCTATGTGGGCAACTGGTTCTACGGTGCCTTCATCGTCGTGACGGCGATGCTGCACATCGTCAACCACGCCTCGCTGCCAGTCAGCTTCTTCAAGTCCTACTCGGCCTACGCCGGTGCGACTGACGCGATGATCCAGTGGTGGTACGGCCACAACGCGGTGGGTTTCTTCCTGACCACCGGCTTCCTGGGGATGATGTATTACTTCGTTCCGAAGCAGGCCGAGCGCCCGATCTACTCCTATCGCCTGTCGATCGTGCACTTCTGGGCGCTGATCACCCTGTACATCTGGGCCGGTCCGCACCACCTGCACTACACCGCACTGCCGGACTGGGCTCAGTCCCTGGGCATGGCGATGTCGATCATCCTGCTGGCGCCAAGCTGGGGCGGCATGATCAACGGCATGATGACCCTGTCGGGCGCCTGGCATAAGCTGCGCACCGACCCGATCCTGCGGTTCCTGGTCGTGTCTTTGGCGTTCTACGGCATGTCGACCTTCGAAGGCCCGATGATGGCCATCAAGACCGTCAACTCGCTGTCGCACTACACCGACTGGACCATCGGCCACGTACACGCCGGTGCCTTGGGCTGGGTTGCGATGATCTCGATCGGCGCGATCTACCACATGATTCCGAAACTGTTCGGTCGTGCGCAGATGCACAGCATCGGCCTGATCAACGCGCACTTCTGGCTCGCAACCATCGGTACCGTTCTGTACATCGCTTCGATGTGGGTCAACGGCATCACCCAGGGCCTGATGTGGCGTGCAATCAACGACGACGGCACCCTCACCTACTCGTTCGTCGAAGCGCTGCAAGCCAGCCACCCTGGTTTCATCGTTCGCGCCCTGGGCGGTGCGTTCTTTGCCAGCGGCATGCTGTTCATGGCCTACAACGTATGGCGTACCGTACGTGCCTCGAACCCGGCTGAAGCCGAAGCCGCCGCTCAGATTGCTGTAGTTGGAGCTCACTGATGAAGCATGAAGCAGTCGAGAAGAACATTGGCCTGCTGGCCTTCTTCATGGTCATCGCCGTCAGCATCGGCGGCCTGACCCAGATCGTTCCGCTGTTTTTCCAGGACGTCACCAACAAGCCGGTCGAAGGCATGAAGCCGCGCACCGCCCTTGAACTGGAAGGCCGCGACATCTACATCGCCAACGGATGTGTCGGCTGCCACTCGCAGATGATCCGCCCGTTCCGTGCTGAAACCGAACGCTACGGCCACTACTCGGTCGCCGGTGAAAGCGTCTGGGACCACCCGTTCCTGTGGGGTTCCAAGCGTACCGGTCCGGACCTGGCCCGTGTCGGCGGTCGTTACTCCGATGACTGGCAGCGTGCGCACTTGTACAACCCGCGCAACGTGGTGCCTGAGTCGAAAATGCCGGCCTACCCGTTCCTCGTGGAAAACAAGCTCGACGGCAAAGACACCGCCAAGAAAATGGAAGTCTTGCGCACGCTCGGCGTCCCTTACACCGACGAAGACATCGCCGGCGCCAAGGATGCTGTGAAGGGCAAAACCGAAATGGACGCGCTGGTGGCCTATCTGCAAGGCCTGGGCACCATCATCAAAAGCAAACGGTGATTTAGATGGATATCGGGATGATTCGTGGCCTGGGCACCGTTGTTGTGATGGTGGCCTTCATCGGTCTGGCGTTGTGGGTATTCAGCCCCAAGCGCAAGTCGGAGTTTGAAGACGCGACCTTGCTGCCTTTCGCGGATGATCCCGAAGCCATCAAGCACGTCGAGCAAGCTTCTAGGAGTAACAAAGAATGACTACGTTCTGGAGTCTGTACGTCACAGTCCTCAGTCTCGGCACCATCTTCGCCCTGACCTGGCTGCTGCTGTCCACCCGCAAGGGCCAGCGCGCCGAGCAAACAGAAGAAACGGTTGGCCACTCCTTCGACGGGATCGAGGAGTACGACAACCCACTGCCGAAATGGTGGTTCATGCTGTTCGTGGGCACCATCATCTTCGCCCTCGGTTACCTGGTGCTGTACCCGGGCCTGGGTAACTGGAAAGGCCTGCTGCCGGGTTACAACTACCTGGATAACGAGAAGCAGACCGCGTTCGCCAACGGCCAGAGTGGCTGGACCGGCGTTCACGAATGGGAAAAGGAAATGGCCAAGTCGGACGCCAAGTTCGGTCCGATCTTCGCCAAATTCGCTTCCATGCCGATCGAAGAAGTCGCCAAGGACCCGCAAGCCCTGAAGATGGGTGGCCGTTTGTTCGCCTCCAACTGCTCGGTCTGCCACGGCTCCGACGCCAAGGGCGCCTATGGCTTCCCGAACCTGACCGACGCCGATTGGCGCTGGGGCGGCGAAGCGGAAACCATCAAGACCACCATCATGGGCGGTCGTCACGCAGTGATGCCGGCATGGGCGGAAGTGATCGGCGAGCAAGGCGTTGCTGATGTGGCCTCGTTCGTGCTGACCAACCTCGATGGCCGCAAGCTGCCGGAAGGCACCAAGGCTGACCCGGTTGCCGGCCAGAAACTGTTCGCCGCCAACTGCGCGGTGTGCCACGGTCCGGAAGGCAAAGGGACGCCAGCCATGGGCGCACCTAACCTGACCCACCCGGCAGCGTTCATCTACGGTTCGAGCTTCGCTCAACTGCAGCAGACCATCCGTTACGGCCGTCAGGGCCAGATGCCTGCGCAAGAACTGCTGCAAGGTAACGACAAGGTTCACCTGCTGGCCGCTTACGTCTACAGCCTGTCTCACGGTGAGAAGGCTCCGGCGGCGGACGCCCAGTAAGGCAAAACGCTTGCTGCAATAAAAAACGGCCCCGTCATTTGACGGGGCTTTTTTTTGATCGGGAAACAGCGGTTATCGAACGGCCACGGTGGCGATCAGCTGTCGACTCGGCCAGTTGTTGCCATTGACCTGATGCACCTTCAGCGTCTGGCGATCCGGGGCGATATCGGCGATCAGGTAGGTCTGGTTGGACGCACCGCCGCTGAGAAACACCGGCACTTCACCGAAGTAGTTGCGGCGGTTCCAGCCGGTATAGGTGCCTGGCTCCGTATGCAGATGCCCGGCGAACACGGCGCTCACCTTGTACCGTTCGATCATGGTGTTGAAACGGGCTACCTGCTCGCTGCTGCCCTTCCATTGATCAGGCTTGTGCATGTTGAGAATAATGATCTTGTCTTGACTGCGCGCACGTTGCAGATCGCGTTCCAACCAATCCAGCGCATCTGAAATCTCGAACCTGACCCTGTTCAATGGGAACCCCGAAGAAAAGTCAACGGTGTAAGTGGGCTCATTGTTTAGTTGAATCAGATGAACATCGCCCACCGTCCTGGAATAGGCAAGGCTGCCATAATAAACCTTGGTTCCCTCCTCGCTTCGCGCAGCCAGATCCATACTGTCAACGTTGCCCCAATATTTTTCCTTCAACGCCATAATGCTGTCGGCGGCACAGTTATTTTCTGGAAAGCTACAATCATCCACATTGTTTTCGTAATCATGATTGCCCAGCCCGTAGTCGTAGTGGTCACCCAATGCGTTTTTCAGCAAGTTATTGACCATCGAGCGCTGGCCGCCATGCCCGAAGGCGGTCATATCGCCATTGATCATGACCGGAACCCTTGCAGGATCAACGCTGACGTTATTCCTGAAATTCGCCACATCGGAATACTGGGTTTCAATCAGCCATTGCGAACGCTTTTCTTTTTCCGACGTTGACTCATCCCAGCCGTGATCGGAACTTTCAGTCCATGGGTATTGTGGGTCCGAAGTAAATATCAAATGCCGTGGAAGGTAATCATCTTGTGCCGAATAAACATTACCCACTGCGATACACAACAAGACGCCTGAAAGCACCTTGATCTTTATATCAAGAAACATAGAAATCCTTTTCTATTGAAGTTAAATAACTTGCGCCAGACAAACAGCCGACGCCTTCAACTTAGAGCAAGAACAAAATCAAAACAAAGGTTTGGGAATTCAATTTCGAAAATTGATATTTCTGGGCGGCCCCAACAGCAACCACGCTAACCGCTGGCGATCATTCACACATCAGTGCTGCGAGACACGCAAGCCGATGGTACGTTTCACAGCAGCGCTTCAGGAGAAACGACCAGAAACGACCGCCGACACCCACAAAACCATCCATAATTCACAAGTCAATTGATTCAAGTCATTACACCGTCAGTTGATTTCCACCAACGTGACCAAAGGTCGCACCCTTGAGCTAGAGCTACAGGCGTATCATTGGGCCACTGCAATACCTCTTTTGACCGCGGTCGGCATGTACTGACCGAGGCATTTTTCCACTGCCGTGGGATGCAATGATGAGCAATCAGATTCCGGTACACGACGTTACCCCGCCCGCCAAGAACGCGAACAACAGCGTCGACCTCTACGCCTCTCGAGAAAAGATCTACACCCGCGCCTTCACCGGCCTGTTCCGCAACCTGCGGATGATGGGCGGAGCCGGGCTGTTCCTGCTGTATTTCGGTACGGTCTGGCTGAACTGGGGTGGTCACCAGGCCGTCTGGTGGAACCTGCCGGAGCGTAAATTCTTTATCTTTGGCGCGACCTTCTGGCCTCAAGACTTCATCCTGCTTTCGGGCATCCTGATCGTCAGCGCCTTCGGCCTGTTCTTCATTACGGTGTACGCCGGTCGGGTCTGGTGCGGCTATACCTGCCCGCAAAGTGTCTGGACCTGGATTTTCATGTGGTGCGAGAAGGTCACCGAAGGCGACCGCAACCAGCGCATCAAGCTCGACAAGGCGCCGATGAGCGCCAACAAATTCCTGCGCAAGTTCAGCAAGCACTCGATGTGGCTGTTGATTGGCTTCGTCACCGGCATGACCTTCGTCGGTTACTTCTCGCCGATCCGCGAATTGACCCTCGATTTCTTCACCGGCGAAGCGGATGGATGGTCGTATTTCTGGGTCGGTTTCTTCACCCTCGCCACGTACGGCAACGCCGGCTGGCTACGCGAGCAAGTGTGCATTTACATGTGCCCGTACGCGCGCTTTCAGAGCGTGATGTTCGACAAGGACACGTTGATCGTCTCCTACGACCCGCGTCGTGGTGAAAGCCGCGGTCCGCGCAAGAAAGGCGCCGACTACAAGGCCATGGGCCTGGGTGATTGCATCGACTGCACCATGTGCGTCCAGGTCTGCCCGACCGGGATCGACATTCGCGACGGCCTGCAAATCGAATGCATCGGCTGCGCCGCGTGCATCGACGCCTGCGACAGCATCATGGACAAGATGGATTACCCGCGCGGCCTGATCAGCTACACCACCGAGCACAACCTGTCCGGGCAAAAAACCAATAAACTGCGCCCGCGCCTGATTGGTTATGCCGTGGTGCTACTGGCGATGATGGCGCTGCTGGCCACCGCGTTCTTCATGCGTTCGCTGGTGGGGTTCGACGTCAGTAAGGACCGCGTGCTGTACCGCGAAAACGCCGAAGGCCGGATTGAAAACGTCTACAGCCTGAAGATCATGAACAAGGATCAGCGCGACCACACCTATTTGCTGGAAGCCACTGGCCTGCCGGACCTCAAGCTGCAAGGCAAGCGCGAAATCAAAGTCGCCGCCGGGGAGATTTTCAGCCAGCCGGTCGAGTTGTCCAGTGCACCGGAACAACTGCCATCGAGCACCAACGAGGTGAAATTCATCCTCAAGGATGCCGATGACGCCAGCATCCACGTTGAAGCCAAGAGCCGATTCATCGGCCCACAAATTCGTTGAGAGAAGTGATCATGCCCGCAGCAAACGCCGCAAGTCCCTGGTACAAACACCTTTGGCCGTGGATCATCATCGCCATCCTGGCCTGCTCGGTGACCCTGACCCTGTCCATGGTGACCATCGCGGTGAACAACCCGGACAACCTGGTCAACGACAATTACTACGAGGCAGGCAAAGGCATCAACCGCTCGCTCGACCGTGAACTGCTGGCGCAAACCCTGCTGCTGCGCGCCAGCGTGCATCTGGATGACGTGACCGGCGAAGTCGACCTGCGCCTGAGCGGCAACAGCCAGCCTAAAACCCTGGAGCTGAACCTGATCTCGCCGACGCAGCCGGAGAAGGATCGCAAGATCACCCTGGCCCGCAGCGAAACCGAAGAAGGCCGCTACATTGGCCAGTTGAGCGACAAGGTCGACGGTCGCCGCTTTGTCGAATTGCTGGGCGTGCAGGATGACAAGACCTGGCGCATGTTCGAAGAGGAAACGGTCAACCACGACAAGGATTTGCTGCTCGGTGATGAACCGCTGCAAGGCGCGGAAGACCTGAAAAAGTAAGCCTCACCCTGAGCGTTCCCACGCGGAGCGTGGGAACGCTCATCGGACAACACCCTGTGAAAACCCCATGACCACCCCAACCCCCTGCTACCACTGCGCCCTGCCCGTCCCGGCCGGCAGCCGCTTCACAGCTGCCGTCCTCGGGGAAACCCGCGAGTTCTGCTGCCCGGGTTGCCAGGCCGTGGCCGAGGCGATTGTTGCCGGTGGGCTGGAAAGCTATTACCAGCATCGCAGCGAGTCATCGGCCAACCCCGAAGCCTTGCCGGTGCAACTGGTGGATGAACTGGCGTTGTACGATCGCGCCGACGTGCAAGCCCCCTTCGTCCGCCACGAAGGCGACCTCGCCGAAACCACCCTGTTGATGGAAGGCATCAGTTGCGCCGCGTGTGGCTGGCTGATCGAGAAACACCTGCGCGGCTTGCCGGCGGTGGCCGAAGCGCGACTGAACCTGTCCAACCATCGCTTGCACGTGCGCTGGGCCGACGCGCAATTGCCGTTGAGCCAAGTGCTCAGCGAACTGCGCCACATCGGTTACGCCGCCCACCCTTATCAAGCCGACCGCGCCAGCGAACAACTGGCCAGCGAAAACCGCCTGGCCCTGCGCCAACTCGGCGTGGCCGGGCTGCTGTGGTTCCAGGCGATGATGGCGACCATGGCCACCTGGCCGGAATTCAACATCGACCTCAGCCCCGAGCTGCACACCATCCTGCGCTGGGTCGCGCTGTTCCTCACCACACCGATCGTGTTCTACAGCTGCGCGCCATTCTTCAAAGGGGCGATGCGCGACCTGCGCACCCGCCACCTGACCATGGACGTGTCGGTATCGCTGGCCATCGGCAGCGCTTACGTCGCCGGCATCTGGACCTCGATCACCGGCGTCGGTGAACTGTATTTCGATGCGGTCGGCATGTTCGCGCTGTTCCTGCTGGCTGGGCGCTATCTGGAACGTCGCGCCCGGGAACGCACCGCGGCCGCCACCGCACAACTCGTCAATCTGCTGCCAGCCTCGTGTTTGCGCCTGAGTGCCGACGGCCAGAGCGAGCGCATCCTGCTGAGCGAACTGCGTGTCGGCGATCAAGTGCTGGTGCATCCCGGCGCGATCCTCCCGGCTGATGGCAAAATCCTCGACGGTCAGTCGAGCATCGACGAGTCTCTGCTGACCGGCGAGTACCTGCCGCAGCCACGCACGCTCGGCGATGCGGTCACCGCCGGCACCCTGAATGTCGAAGGCGCATTGACCGTGGAAGTCATCGCCCTCGGCCAGGACACCCGACTGTCCGCCATCGTCCGCCTGCTTGACCGCGCCCAAGCGGAAAAACCGCGCCTGGCGGAAATCGCCGACCGCGCCGCGCAATGGTTCCTGTTGCTGTCGCTGATCGCCGCCGCCGTCATTGGCCTGATCTGGTGGGAACTGGATTCGTCGCGGGCGTTCTGGATCGTGCTGGCGATGCTCGTTGCAACGTGCCCGTGCGCCTTGTCACTGGCCACGCCGACCGCCCTCACTGCCGCCACCGGCACACTGCACAAGCTGGGTCTTTTGTTGACCCGCGGCCATGTGTTGGAAGGCCTGAACCAGATCGACACGGTGATTTTCGACAAGACCGGCACCCTCACCGAAGGTCGGCTGGCGCTGCGCTCGATCCGTCCGCTCGGCACCCTCGACAGCGATCAATGCCTGAGTCTCGCCGCCGCTCTGGAAAATCGTTCCGAACACCCGATCGCCCGCGCCTTTGGCCGCGCACCGCTGGCCGCCGAAGAAGTTCACAGCACGCCGGGGCTGGGGCTTGAAGGCGTGGTCGGTGCGCAACGTTTGCGTATCGGCCAGCCGAATTTTGTCTGCGAACTCAGTGGCGCTGCCGTGCCGTTGATGCCGGATGAAGCCGGTCAATGGCTGCTGCTCGGCGACAACCTGGGTCCCTTGGCATGGTTTGTCCTCGATGACCGTTTGCGCGCCGACGCCCCGGCGCTGCTGGCGGCGTGCAAGGCTCGCGGCTGGCGCACATTGCTGCTGTCCGGCGACACCTCGCCGATGGTCGCCAGCGTCGCCGCCGAACTGGGCATCGACGAAGCCCGTGGCGGTTTGCGTCCGGACGATAAATTGCAGGTCCTGCAACAGCTGCACAAGGAAGGCCGCAAGGTGTTGATGCTCGGTGACGGGGTCAACGATGTGCCGGTGCTGGCCGCGGCCGACATCAGCGTCGCCATGGGTTCGGCCACCGACCTGGCGAAAACCAGTGCCGACGCCGTGTTGCTGTCGAACCGTCTCGATGCGCTGGTGCAGGCCTTCAGTCTTGCGCGGCGCACCCGTCGGGTAATCATCGAGAACCTGCTGTGGGCCGGGCTGTACAATGGCCTCATGTTGCCGTTCGCCGCCCTCGGCTGGATCACGCCGGTATGGGCCGCGGTCGGCATGTCCATCAGTTCGTTGACCGTGGTGCTGAACGCCCTGCGCCTGACTCGAATGCCGAGCGCGCCTGTCCTCAACGCCACGCCAGAAACCCGCCCGCTGCCGGCCTGAGCCGCGCGGGCATGGAGTCCAGATGCCAGCTCTCTACGTGATGATCCCGGCCGCGCTGCTGATCGTGGCCATCGCTATCTACATTTTCTTCTGGGCGGTCGACAGCGGTCAGTACGACGACCTTGACGGCCCGGCCCACAGCATCCTGTTCGACGACCAGGACCCGAACCACACGGCAGCGGTCGACGAGGCCAGCGGCCATCAGGCCAAACCGGACGACAAGGCACCACCCCATGCTTGATCTGGCGCCACTGTTGGTGTCTGCGGTGATCCTCGGCCTGCTCGGTGGCGGTCATTGCCTGGGCATGTGCGGCGGCTTGATGGGCGCGTTGACCCTGGCGATTCCCAAGGAACAGCGCAGCCGACGCTTTCGACTGCTGCTGGCCTACAACCTGGGGCGAATTCTCAGCTATGCGACGGCCGGCCTGCTGATCGGCCTGGCGGGCTGGGCGGTAGCCAACAGCCCGGCGGCGATGTTCATGCGCATCCTCGCTGGATTGCTGCTGATCGCCATGGGCTTGTACCTGGCGGGATGGTGGAGCGGCCTGACCCGCATCGAAAGCCTCGGTCGCGGCCTGTGGCGGCATATCCAGCCGGTCGCCAACAAACTGCTGCCGGTGTCGAGCGTCCCGCGTGCGTTGCTGTTGGGCGGGCTCTGGGGCTGGCTGCCGTGCGGGTTGGTTTACAGCACGCTGCTGTGGTCGGCCAGCCAGGGCAATGCGCTGGACAGCGCGTTGCTGATGCTCGCATTCGGGCTAGGCACCTGGCCGGTATTACTCGCCACGGGCCTGGCCGCCGAGCGGGTCACGGCGTTGTTGCGCAAACGCAGCGTGCGCATGACCGGTGGCTTGCTGGTGATGCTGTTCGGCCTCTGGACCTTGCCGGGCCCGCATCAGCATTGGTTGATGGGTCATTAAATCGGCGGTGCTCGCATCGCGAGCAGGCTCACTCCCACATTGGAATGCATTCCCCTGTGGGAGCGAGCCTGCTCGCGATGAGGCCATCACTGGCAACCCAGATCGACCGTTGATGCAAATCAAGATGCCGCAACCCCACTCCCCCTAGACTCGCTGACACTGCCAGCCTATCCGGGGGAATGCCCGCATGATGCTCGACGCCATTCGTTGGGACACCGATCTGATCCGCCGTTACGACCTGGCGGGCCCGCGCTACACCTCATATCCGACCGCCGTGCAATTCGACGGGCATGTCGGCACCTTCGACCTGTTCCATGCGCTGCGCGAAAGCCGCAAGGCCCTGCGCCCGTTGTCGCTGTATGTGCACGTGCCGTTTTGCGCGAACATTTGCTACTACTGCGCCTGCAACAAGGTGATCACCAAGGATCGCGGCCGGGCCCTGCCCTACTTGCAGCGTCTGGAGCAGGAAATCCAGCTGATCGCCTGCCACCTCGACCCGGCCCAGAAAGTCGAGCAACTGCACTTCGGTGGCGGCACGCCGACCTTTCTCAGCCACGATGAACTGCGCCAGCTGATGGCCACCCTGCGCAAACACTTCAATTTGCTCGACGACGATTCCGGCGACTACGGCATCGAAATCGATCCTCGCGAAGCCGACTGGTCGACCATGGGCCTGCTCCGCGAACTGGGCTTCAACCGGGTCAGCATCGGCCTGCAAGACCTCGACCCGGCAGTGCAACGGGCGGTCAATCGCCTGCAAAGCCTGGAAGAAACCCGCGCGGTGATCGAGGCCGCCCGGACCCTGCAATTTCGCTCGATCAACATCGATCTGATCTACGGCTTGCCGAGGCAGACACCGGAGAACTTCGCCCGCACCATCGATGAAGTCATCAACCTGCAACCGGACCGGCTGTCGGTGTTCAACTACGCGCACCTGCCGGAACGTTTCATGCCGCAACGGCGGATCAACAGCGAAGAACTGCCGACACCGGCGCAGAAACTGGAAATGCTCCAGGGCACCATCGAGCAACTGACCGCCGCCGGTTACCGCTACATCGGCATGGATCACTTCGCCCTGCCGGACGATGAGCTGGCGATTGCCCAGGAAGAATCGACCCTGCAACGCAACTTCCAGGGCTACACCACTCACGGTCATTGCGACTTGATCGGCCTCGGCGTGTCGGCCATCAGCCAGATCGGCGACTTGTACTGCCAAAACAACAGCGATCTGAACCAGTATCAAAACACCCTGGCTTCGGCTCAACTGGCCACCAGTCGCGGGCTGGTGTGCAACGCCGATGATCGCCTGCGACGCGCGGTCATCCAGCAGCTGATCTGCAATTTCAGCCTGGAATTCGCCGAGATCGAACACGCCTTCAACATCGACTTTCAGGGTTACTTCGGCGATCTCTGGCCCGCGTTGCAGAGCATGGCCGACGATGGCTTGATCGCGCTCGATAATGAACGGATCACCGTGCTGCCCGCGGGGCGCTTGTTGGTGCGTTCGGTGTGCATGGTCTTCGATGCGTACCTTGAACAGCAGAATCGCCAGCGGTTTTCACGGGTGATCTAGCCATCACCTCACTGGCCGGTTGGCGAAATGCTGGCTTAAAGACCCTGCGGCAAAATAGCCGCGTGCCTGAATGTCCTCCCGTGGGTTACCCTTACGGCTTATGTGTGTTTTTTCCCACAAGGATTGAAGAAATGTCCGAGCCAGTAAAACTGCGCGCTCATAGCCAGGCCCATTGCAAGGATTGCAGCCTGGCCCCCCTCTGCTTGCCACTTTCCCTGAATCTGGAAGACATGGAGGCGCTGGACGAAATCGTTAAACGTGGCCGCCCGTTGAAAAAAGGCGAATTCCTGTTCCGTCAGGGCGATACGTTCGATTCCGTTTACGCAGTACGCTCTGGCGCGCTGAAGACCTTTAGCCTCAGCGATGGCGGCGAAGAACAGCTCACCGGCTTCCACCTGCCGAGTGAACTGGTCGGCCTGTCGGGCATGGACACCGAAAAACACCCGGTCTCGGCGCAGGCCCTGGAAACCACGTCGGTGTGTGAAATTCCTTTCGATCGCCTTGACGAACTGGCCCTGCAACTGCCGCAACTGCGCCGTCAGTTGATGCGGGTGATGAGCCGAGAGATTCGCGACGATCAACAGATGATGCTGCTGTTGTCGAAGAAAACCGCCGACGAGCGCATTGCCACGTTCCTGGTCAACCTCTCGGCCCGCTTCCGCGCCCGGGGGTTCTCGGCCAACCAGTTTCGCCTGAGCATGTCGCGCAACGAGATTGGCAATTACCTGGGGCTGGCGGTGGAAACCGTATCCCGGGTGTTCACGCGTTTCCAGCAAAACGAACTGATTGCCGCCGAAGGCAAGGAAATCCACATCCTCGACCCGATCCAGCTCTGCGCCCTGGCCGGCGGTTCGCTCGAAGGCTGATGGCGGCACCTGCGGCTGAGCGAAACGGTTCAGCCGCCGGTATACTGCGACGTTTGCAGCCTCCCAGGACATCTCGACGATGCTCATCGAAACCTTCGACATCAAATCCCTGATCCGCCCCGTGATCGACTTCCCCAAGCCGGGCGTGATCTTTCGCGATATCACCCCGGTGTTCCAGTCGCCCAACGCCCTGCGCGTGGTGATGGACAGTTTTGCCCACCGTTACGTCGAGGCCGACTTCACCCACATCGGTGCGATGGACGCTCGGGGCTTCCTGATCGGTTCGGTGCTGGCTTATCAGTTGAACAAGCCACTGGTGCTGTTCCGCAAGCAAGGCAAACTGCCGGCTGACGTGTTGGCCGAGGGTTATGCGACCGAGTACGGCGAAGCCTTCCTCGAAGTGCATGCCGACAGCCTCTGTGAGGGCGATTCGGTGGTGATGTTCGATGATTTGATCGCCACGGGTGGCACATTGATTGCGGCGGCGAACCTGATTCGTCGGATGGGTGCGCGGATTCATGAAGCGGCGGCGATTATTGATCTGCCGGAATTGGGTGGGTCGAAGCGGCTGGAAGCGCTGGGGATTCCGACGTTTTGCCTGACGCAGTTTGCGTTGAGCGAGCAGTAAGGCGGCGCCTTCACTGACGCCATCGCGGGCTTGCCCGCGATAGCGTCGGCCGCTACACCGCCGACTACAGGCCCATCTGCTTACTGATGATCTCGTTCATCACTTCCCGCGTCCCCCCGCCGATCGACAGAATCCGGTTATCCCGGTACAGCCGCTCCACCAGGCTTTCACGCATATAACCCATGCCCCCCAGAATCTGCACCGCATCCGTGGTAATCCGGTCCGCCGTGTCGGTCGCAAAATTCTTGGCCATGGAAATCTCCTTGATCACACTCTGCCCCGCCGCCATTTTCGCTGCCTGGCGATAGGTGAATTCCCGTGATACCTCCAGCGCCGTGGCCATCTCGGCGAGGCGATGCTTGAGCACCTGGAACTTGCCGATGGGTTTGCCGAAAGCTTCACGCTGACGGGCCCATTTCAGGCTCTCCTCCAGCGCAAGCTGTGCGGTCATGTTGGCCATCAGCGCCAGGGCCAAACGCTCGCTCTGGAAATTGCCCATGATGCAGGCGAAGCCCATGTTCTCGGCACCGATCAGGTTTCCTACAGGCACCTGGCAATCGTCGAAGAACAATTCGGCTGTGTCCGACGCCCACCAGCCCATTTTCTTCAACTGTCGGCCCACGGTGAAACCGGGGGTGCCTTTCTCGATCAGCAGCAGGCTGATGCCGCCATAACCTGGCGCACCGGTGCGCACCGCGACGGTGTAGACATCCGCGCGGACGCCGCTGGTGATAAAGGTTTTGCTGCCGTTGACCCGGTAGACATCGCCGTCACGCACAGCACGGGTTTCCAGGTTGGCGACGTCGGAACCACCGCTGGGCTCGGTCACGGCCAGTGCGCTGATCTTCTCGCCGGCCAGCACCTGCGGCACTACGCGATCACGGACTTCCGGCCGAGCCCACTTGAGGATCGGCGGCAATCCGATGTCCAACGAACCGAGCCCCGCCACCAGACCGCCGGAACCACAGCGCATCAGCTCTTCACTGGCGGCTATCTTGGCGAACACGTCGCCTTCGTGACTGCCGCCCAACGCTTCGGGGTATCCAATCCCGAGAATCCCCGCCGCACCCGCCTTGAGGTAAAGCTCACGGGGGAAGCTCTCGGCTTCTTCCCACTGGTCGATGTCCGGCAAGATCTCGCGCTCGACGAATCGTCTGACGCTGTCGCGGACCAATTGGTGGCTGGGGTCGAAGTATTCCTGAAAGGCAGGCATCGGCGAGCTCCACTGAAGGTTCAGCGACGTTAACCGAGCGCTTGCTTGGTTTTCAACAGAATTGTGTGAATCAGATAAACCGAGGCGCGTCCATCGCTAGCAGGCTAGCTCCCACAGGGGATTTGTGAACACCATTCATCCAATGTGGGAGCTAGCCTGCTAGCGATGGCGTTAGACCAAACACCACCCTTACAAAGCGATCGGCTTACGCCCGGCAAACGAATGCGCCAACGTCCCGCCATCCACCAACTCCAGCTCACCGCCCAACGGCACGCCATGGGCGATACGCGAGGCGATCAAGCCTTTATTGCTGAGCAACTGCGCGATGTAATGCGCCGTCGCCTCACCTTCCACGGTCGGGTTGGTGGCCAGGATGACTTCAGTGAACGTACCCGCCTCTTCAATCCGCGCCAGCAGCTGCGGAATGCCGATGGCTTCCGGCCCGAGGCCGTCGAGCGGTGACAGATGGCCCTTGAGCACGAAGTAGCGACCACGGAAACCGGTCTGCTCCACCGCGTAAACGTCCATCGGACCTTCCACCACGCACAGCAAGGTGTCGTCGCGACGGTTGTCGGCGCATTGCGGGCACAGATCGTCTTCGGTCAGCGTGCGGCACAAGCGGCAGTGGCCGACCCCTTCCATGGCCTGGCTCAGCGCCAGTGCCAGGCGCGAGCCACCACTGCGATCACGTTCGAGCAACTGCAACGCCATGCGTTGGGCAGTTTTCTGACCCACGCCTGGCAAAATTCGCAGGGCGTCGATCAGTTGGCGAATCAAAGGGCTGAAGCTCATGGGGAAAAGTCCGACAAAACAACGAGACGCGGTTTATACCCGCGCCTCTGTTTAGCGTCAAATTGCAGCGTTAATTACTCAGTCCTGCGCGACCCGCACCACCAGTTTGCCGAAGTTGCGTCCTTCCAGCAGACCAATGAACGCCTCGGGCGCATTTTCCAGGCCATCGACCACGTCTTCGCGGAATTTCACCTTGCCATCGCGCACCCACGGCGCCATCGCACTGACAAACTCTGGCTGACGGTCACCATAATCGTCGAACACGATGAAACCCTGGATGCGTACGCGCTTGGTCAGCAACGTGCGCTGCAATTGCGGCAGGCGATCCGGCCCGGTCGGTGCTTCGCTGGCATTGTACGAAGCAATCAGGCCACATAGCGGAATCCGTGCCTTGGGATTGAGCAACGGCAGCACCGCGTCAAAGACCTTGCCGCCAACGTTTTCGTAATAAATATCGATGCCCTGGGAGCAGGCCTGCGCCAGTTCATCAGCGAAGTTGGGGCTCTTGTGGTCGATACAGGCATCGAAGCCCAGCTCTTCGACCACATAACGGCACTTGTCGGCGCCACCGGCGACACCCACCACGCGCAGTCCCTTGATCTTCGCCACTTGGCCGACCACAGAACCCACCGCGCCGGACGCGGCGGCAACCACCAGGGTTTCGCCGGGTTTCGGCTGGCCGATGTCCATCAGGCCCATGTAGGCGGTCATGCCGGGCATCCCCAGCACGCCCAGCGCCATCGAAGGGCTCGGCAAACCCGACGGGATCGGAATGAGCGCGCGACCGTCACTGACACTGTGGCTCTGCCAACCGGTGGCACCGACCACCAGATCGCCTTCGTGGAATTTCGGATTCAGCGAGCGCTCAACCCGGCTGACCGCCCCACCGGTCATTACCTCGCCGATTTCTACCGGCGCTGCGTAGGACGGCGCGTCACTCATGCGCCCGCGCATGTAGGGATCCAGCGACAGGTAAAGGGTCTTGAGCAACACCTCACCGTCGGCCAGGTCCGGCAGCGCGATCCGCTCCAGGCGAAAATTCTCCGGGGTCGGCGCGCCTACCGGGCGGGACACCAGGACGATACGTTGGTTGAGGGTCAATGCTTGTGGCATGTGAGCGTCTCCTTTGATCGATGAATTGGGCGGTATAGGGGAGCAGACCGTTGTGGGGGTAACGCGTTCGATGTTTCTGTCCGAGACCGCGTCGACTTCTTCGCGAGCAAGCCCGCTCCCACATTCGACCGAGTTCCAATGTGGGAGCGGGCTTGCTCGCGAAGGGCGGCCTGACAGGCACCACCTATCCAACAGGCGGATACAAAAATGCCAGGCGCGATGCCTGGCATTTTTTTGTAGCCCATCCGACGCGCTTTAGCGAATCAGAATGGTAGTTTCATGCCCGGTGGCAATTGCATGCCAGCGGTCATCCCGGACATTTTGTCCTGGCTGTTGGCTTCGATCTTGCGCACGGCATCGTTGACGGCGGCGGCGAATACCGCTTCGAGCATTTCTTTGTCGTCTTCGCTCAGGCCTTCTACCAGGCTTGGGTCGATGGTCACGCGCTTGACGTCGTGACGACCGGTCATCACCACGGTGACCATATCGCCACCGGCCTTACCGGTGACTTCGGCGTTGGCCAGCTCTTCCTGCATCTTGGCCATTTTTTCCTGCATCTGCTGCGCCTGCTTCATCAGGCCGGCCATGCCACCTTTCATCATGGTAATCACCTCAAACGTACTTGGATAAAAACAGCGCCCGGCCCTGTCGGCCGAACGCCTTCAGTTATTAGCCCTGACTGACCAGAGCGTCGACAGGTTCAATAGTATCGTTACGGATCACCGCACCGAACTGCTGCATCATTTGCTGGATGAACGGATCACCATGGATCGATTCCTCGGCCTCGCGCTGACGGTCGACACGCCGGCGGGAAGCGGCCTGGGCCGGGGTTTCCTGCTCGGGCTTGATCAACTCCATGCTCAGGCTCAGCGTACGCCCGTGATACTGGTTCAGCGCATCGTTGAGGCGACGTTGCTGGGTCGCGTTGAACAATGCGCTGTGCGCCGGATCCAGGTGCAACAGCCAGTTGTCGCCATCGACGGCGATCAGCGTGCAGTTGGCGGCGATGCTGCCGGTCATGCCGGAGATCGGCAGTTTCGGGAACAGTTCCAGCCATTGCAGGGCCAGACCGGTGGCCGGCATGGCCGCCGGTTCAGGCTCGGGTTCAGCCGCAGGCTCCGCGGTGTGCTCGCTCGCCAGTTCGTCAAGGTAACTGTAGGCCGAATCCATGTCCGGTTCGATGTAGTCCTCATCCAGCGGCGGCTCGTCGTCCGGCTCTATGCCCGGCGTGGCGGCATCGACGTCGGCCACGGAGGGTTCCGGGATCGGTGCGGCGGCCCATTCCGGTGCGTCCGGGACCACGCTGTCGGGTGTCGGCAACGGCATCGGCGGCAAGTCGGGTTGCTCGCCGGAGGTTTCCAGCACCGGCTCGACGGCGGGCTGCTGGATGACTTCGGGTTCTACCGGGTCATTCCAGGGCAAATCGACAACGGCTTCGATCGCTACGGGCTCAACGACGGGCTCAGGCACGACGACGGGCGCAACCGGCTCAGGCACTGGAGCAACCACCGGCGCGGTGACAACGGGAGCAACGGGTGCAACTGCCGCAGCGACTACCGGCGCGACAACGCGCTCGGCAGCCACGGAGTTTGCGGAATCAACTGTGGCCTGGCTGATCCCCACTGTCTTTAGCGGCTGACTCGGGGCATCCGCCGTGTCCGCCGGCCTGAACGCGAGCATGCGCAGCAGGACCATTTCGAAGCCACCACGGGGATCCGGCGCCAGCGGCAAGTCGCGACGCCCGATCAGGCCCATCTGGTAATAGAACTGCACATCTTCGGCCGGCAAGGCCTGGGCCAGTGCCAGCACCCGATCACGGTCGCCATGGCCGTTGTCGACGCCTTCAGGCAAGGCCTGAGCGATGGCAACGCGGTGCAGCACGTTGAGAATTTCCGAGAGCACGCCGTTCCAGTCCGGGCCTTGTTCCGACAGATGGCGCACGGCTTCGAGCAATGCCTTGGCGTCGCCTTCGATCAGCGCATGCAGAACGTCGTAGACCTGGCCGTGATCGAGCGTCCCGAGCATCGCCCGCACATCGGCGGCCATGACCTTGCCTTCACCGAAGGCGATCGCCTGGTCGGTCAGGCTCATGGCGTCGCGCATCGAACCATCGGCGGCGCGGCCCAGCAGCCACAGCGCATCGTCTTCGAACGGCACGTTCTCGACACTCAGCACGTGGGTCAAATGCTCGACCACCCGCTCCGGGGTCATGTTCTTCAGGGAGAACTGCAGGCAGCGCGAAAGAATCGTTGCAGGAAGTTTCTGCGGATCAGTCGTGGCCAGGATGAACTTGACGTAGGGCGGCGGCTCTTCGAGGGTTTTCAGCAGCGCATTGAAGGAATGGCTGGAGAGCATGTGCACTTCGTCGATCAGGTAGACCTTGAAGCGCCCGCGGCTCGGGGCGTACTGCACGTTGTCGAGCAGCTCGCGGGTGTCTTCGACCTTGGTCCGGCTCGCGGCGTCGATCTCGATCAGGTCGACGAAGCGGCCTTCATCGATTTCGCGGCACACCGAGCACTCGCCGCACGGCGTCGAAGTGATACCTGTTTCACAGTTCAGGCATTTGGCGATAATCCGCGCGATGGTGGTCTTGCCGACCCCGCGGGTGCCGGTAAACAGATAGGCGTGGTGCAGCCGCTGGCTGTCCAAGGCATTGATCAGAGCCTTGAGCACATGGGTCTGGCCGACCATTTCGCGGAACGAGCGCGGACGCCATTTACGTGCAAGAACCTGATAACTCATCGAAAACCGTCGCAACTAAGGAACAGAAGCGGCTAATGCTATCGGAGCACCGCCAAAATTGCATCCGGTGCGCTCGTCTAATCTGGCTAAGATGGTCGCTTGGGGGCTTTTATCGGCTCGGGGTTTATCAGTACCGGAGCATTTATGCGGCTGGCCTTGGGGGCATTGCTGTTGATCAGCCTGAACGTCACGGCCGCTGAAGCGCCGTTACGCTTCGTGGTGCCTGACAGCTGGGCGATGCCGATGGTGCAGCTGGAACGTGGCAAGCCGATCCAGGGCATCCTGTACGACGTGATGGTCAGCCTGGCGACCCAGGTCGGCGTCCCGGCCGAATTTCACGTACTGCCTCGGGCACGGGTGCAAAACGCCATGGAACACGGCGAGGTCGATATCCGCTGCTATGCCGCACAATCCTGGCTGCCGAATCAGTCTGGCGATTACATCTGGAGCACTCCACTGTGGACTCAGCCCGACATATTGATCAGCCGCAAATCCCCGTTGACTGCCGTGGTTGCGGCTAACCTGCCGCCACAATCCATCGGCACGGTGCTTGGCTACAGCTACCCGACGCTGCAACCGCTGTTCGACGCCGACCGGCTACGTCGCGAAGACGCGCGCAATCAGGAGCAGGTGCTGGAAAAACTCCAGGCCGGACGCTATCACTACGCAGTCAGTAACCAATGGACCCTGGATTGGTTCAACCAGCGCCTGTTGCCCGACCGACAACTGCAAGGCGTGGCCGTGTTGCAGGAACAAAACGTCGGTTGCTACGTGCGCAACGATCCCAAGGTGCCGGTGCAGCGCATCCTGCGCACCTTGCTGCGAATGAAGATGTCCGGGGAGATCGATGACATTATCCGCCTCTACATCGGCAGCCCCGCAACGCTGTAGCAGCTGCCGAAGGCTGCTACATGGACGGTGTCAGCCGGTTTGATCGAACACCTGCCATTGCGCTGGCGCGACAAACCTTTCGACCCAGCCCGGCACTTCGGCGGGTGGCATCGGCCTGGCGATGAAATAGCCTTGGGCAACGTCGCACCCCAGGCGCAGCAGCAATTGACCGTGCTCGAGACTTTCCAGCCCTTCGGCGATCACCTGCCGCCCAAACGCGTGAGCCAGGCCAATCACGGCGGTGGTCAGGGCCAGGTCGTCGCGATCATTCAGAATGTCGCGGACAAAGGACTTATCGATTTTGATGGTTTCGGTTCGCAAGCGCTTGAGGTGGCTCAGGGACGAATAACCGGTGCCAAAGTCCCCCAGCGAAAACTGTACCCCCAGCGCCTGACAGGCCTGCAAACAGACGCTGACATGCTGAATGTTCTCGACGGCCACCGACTCGACGATTTCCAGATCAAGCATCTGCGGCGCGACCTGGGTATGACGGGCGAGTACCTGGCTGAGCCGTTCGACGAAATCGGCGCGCTGAAAATGCCGCGCCGCGATGTTGATGCTCACCGGCCAGTGCTTCCCCGCCTGTTGCCACCGGAGCAATTGCGACAGGACCTGATCCATCACCCATTCACCGATATCGATGATCAAGTCGGTCTCTTCGACCGGCGGCAAAAACTCCCGGGCAGACACGATGCCGTTTTCCGGATGTTCCCAGCGCAACAACGCTTCGAAACCGACGACCTCGCCACTGCGCATGTTCACCTTGGGCTGAAAATGCAAACGCAGTTCGCCCATGACCAGCGCCTGACGCACTCGCTCAACCGTCTGGTGAGTGGCCTTGACCTCCTGATCCCGGGTCACGTCGAACACATGAAAACGATTGCGCCCGTTCTGCTTGGCCACGTACATGGCCTGATCCGCGTGACGCAAGAGCATTTCGGCATCTTCGTTATCGTCGGGGAACAACGTCACGCCGATACTGGCAAACACATTGATGGGCTTGCCATGCAGCGAGTACGGCGCCGAGATCGCCCCGAGCACCCGGTTCAACGCTGCACGCAATTCCGTCAGGTCATGCACATAACGCAGGACCAGTACGAACTCGTCACCGGCCAGCCGTGCCACCACATCTTCGCCGCGCAATATGTCGCGCAAGCGCTTGGCCACTTCTACCAGCAACAGATCACCGCTGGCATGCCCATAACCATCGTTCACGGCCTTGAAACCGTCGAGGTCGAGCATGCACACCGCCATCGGGATTTTTTCCTGCCGGGAAAACTCCAGGGCCTGATCCAGCAGATCCGAGAGGAACGCGCGATTCGGCAAGCCAGTCAGCACGTCATGCCCAACCCGCCATTGCAGGGAGTGCAGCAACTGGCGCTTTTCGCTGACATCGAAACGAATCGACAGGTAACGGTCGACCTGTCCCGTGTCCTCATCAAGCACCGGCACCATGGTGCTGTCGACCCAATACAGGCTGCCATCCTTGGCGCGATTACAGATTTCGCCCTTCCAGATGTTACCCAGGGCGATAGAGCGCCACATGTCGGCGAAGAAATCAGCCGAGTGCAGGCCGGAATTGAGGAGACGATGGTTCTGCCCGAGCAGTTCGTCACGGTGGTAACCGGACACGGCGCAGAATTGATCGTTGACGTAGGTGATCCGACCCGTCGGGTCGGTCTCGGAAAAAATCGCTGCGGCATCCACAGCCCTGCGGTATTTCTCATCCATGAGTCAAAGCTCGCTGTCACTAGCGGTGGTACCGATGAACATTTAAAACTTGGATCCAACGCGCGAATGCTACCGCAAAGTTGACGGCTTCGGTTGATCCGTCTCAACCGAACATCTGAAGCCTGCGATTTACGTACCGTTGTAAAAATCGGAAACGACAAAACACCGCCCTGGGCAAGACCCTTGGCAGAGCAACAAGAATGTGAATTTGGCAGATAACGCGAGAGCGTCTCGCGGTGCGTTATGGAGGCAACCCCACCAGCCACACCCCGGCACACAATGTTCCCGCTGTGGCTGCTTCCTTCCGGATCTGACCAGGTTCACGGGTAATCGTTGCGGGGGGACCGATGGGGTCACCATAACGACGCTCACCTGACGGCGAGCCGCGCCATTGTACCTATCTGAGACGAAGTTACAACCGTTCGGGCGGATTAAAAAACATGAGCTTCTTCAAGGACATGCACAATCCCGCAAACACCGCCGTCCGTAGCAGCTGGCGAAGCCTGCGTTCGGCTGCGCAGCAGTCGTCAATCTGCTAAACGCGGTCTATCTGAAAAAGCCGCACTGCCTGATTTCACGACTGCTGCGCAGCCGAACGCAGCCTTCGGCAGCTGCTACAGGTCTTGCACCACGTCATCGGCCTTGCCGCCCTCTTGCTGGATCACCAGGTGGATGAAGTGCAATTTGGCGATCACCGCGGGCGGCAGGACGAACGGGTAGAAATCCGGTTGGCCCATGCTGCGCGACAGTTCATTGAGCATGCCGGCCAACTCGATCCACGCATTGACGAACGACAGGAACGCCGCGCCGCCGGGGTGTTGCGGGTCGTAAAGGGTGCTGGACGGAAAAGGCTGGTAGTCGAAGTCCATTTCCCGGGCACTCATGCCAAACCCCAACGCCGTGTCCACCGCGTCCATCATGTGCAGGTAATGAGCCCAGGTTTCGGCCCAATCCTCCCACGGGTGCATGGTGGCGTAGGCGCTGACGTAATGTTGCTGCCAGTCGAGCGGCGCACCTTGCTGGTAATGGCGCTCAAGGGAATCGGCGTAGCTCGCACGTTCGTCGCCGAACAGGCCGCGAAACGGTTCGAGCCAATGGCTGTTGGCGATCAGCCGGTCCCAATAGTAATGCCCGACTTCGTGCCGAAAATGCCCGAGCAGCGTGCGATAAGGCTCGTGCATTTGCACCCGGACCTGTTCGCGATGGGCATCGTCGGCTTCTTTGATGTCGAGGGTGATCAGGCCGTTGGCATGCCCGGTGATCGGCGGCTTCCCTTCGAGGTCGACGCCGATGAAATCGAACGCCAGGCCCGTCTCTTCGTCCACGGTTTTGGGCGTCACCTGCAAACCCAGGCTGACCAACTGTGCAACCAGGCGCCGCTTGGCCGTTTCGACCTTGCGCCAGCGGTCAGGGTTTTCCTCTATCGACAGGTCGGGGATGGTGCGATTCAGGCTACAGGCGATGCACAGCGCAGCGTGGTCATTGGCGGGCAGCAACCAATTGCAGGCTGCCGGCGAATCGAGGTTGGCGCAGCGGCGGAACACGCCAGCCTCGGGCTCGGCGTCGAGCAACCAGGTGTCCGCCTGCGGCCCCGGCTGCAATGAAGACAGGCGGCTCTGTTCCGCTTGATAGCCCAGCGCCGCCGAACAGGCCAGGCACTGGCTGTTGCGGAAGAACAGCGACTGTCCGCAGCGACAATGCCAGACCTTGCTGTTGCGCGAACTCTCGCCCATGAAGGGCGCGGCGATGCGCGAGCTGAGCTGTTCGAAGAAGCGGTACATGGCGATCTCTCCCTGGGGCTTGCCAAGACTAGATCATTCCTGTGCCATGATCGTTCCCGCTTTTTGCGCGATGGCGAATATCGCTATCGCGAGCAGGCTCGCTCCCACATTTAAAACGGTTCTGCCGAAAGAACGCGGTCAAATGTGGGAGCTGGCCTGCCAGCGAATGGCATCACACGGTAATACCGTGCTGACTCAAAAACCCGACAAATGCCTCTTCATCCAGAACCTTCAGCCCCAGTTCATTGGCCTTGGTCAACTTGGAACCAGCACCCGGCCCGGCGACCACGCAGTGGGTCTTGGCCGAGACCGAACCCGCCACCTTGGCGCCGAGGCTTTCGAGCTTGTCCTTGGCCACGTCGCGACTCATCAATTCGAGCGAACCGGTCAGCACCCAGGTCTGCCCGGCCAGCGGCAAGCCTTCGACGACTTTTTTCTCGCTCTGCCAATGCATGCCGAAATCACGCAACTGCTTTTCCGCGGCTTCGGCAATCTGGCGATTCTCGGCGACCGCAAAAAACTCGCGAACCGAGGTGGCCTGCTTCTCTGGCAACGCTTGACGCATGTCCAGCCAGTCCGCACTGAAAACCCCTTCCAGCGAACCGAACTTGTCAGCCAGCTTCTGCGCCCCGCCCGGCCCGACCGACGGGATGTGCAGCTTGTCGAGGAAACCGCCCAGCGTGGTGCTGGCGGCAAACTCGGCGCCCAATCCACCTTGATCCTGAATTTGCAGGCCGTGCCTGAGCAGATCGGCAATCACCTGCTGGTTATGTGCATCTTCAAAGAAACTGTGAATCTCGTGAGCCACTTCCAGGCCGACGTCCGGCAAGTACGTGAGCACTTGCGGCAACGCCTGCTGAACCCGCTCCAGCGAGCCGAGAGAGCGCGCCAGCACCTTGGCCGTCTCTTCGCCGACATCGGGAATCCCGAGGGCGTAGATGAACCGCGCGAGGCTTGGCTTCTTGCTGTCTTCAATGGCGCTGAGCAATTTTTTGCTCGACAGTTCGGCAAACCCCTCCAGATCGACAATGTCCTCGAACTTCAGCGCATACAAATCGGCCGGCGAACTCACCAGGCCTTCGTCGACCAGTTGCTCGACGCTCTTGTCGCCCAGCCCTTCGATATCCATGGCCCGGCGCGAGACGAAGTGAATGATCGCCTGCTTGAGTTGCGCACCACAGGCCAGTCGACCGACGCAGCGATACACCGCGCCTTCACTGACGGTCTCGCGCCCCTTGCTGCGCTTGACCAGTTGCGTGCGCTCGACATGCGAGCCACAGACCGGGCACTTTTCCGGAATCTGCACCGGCCGCGCGTTATCCGGGCGACGCTCGGTAACCACTTGCACCACTTGCGGAATCACATCGCCAGCGCGGCGGATGATCACGGTGTCGCCGATCATCAAGCCCAGGCGCGCCACTTCGTCCATGTTGTGCAACGTCGCGTTGGCCACGGTGACGCCGGCCACCTTGACCGGTTTCAAGCGTGCCACTGGCGTCACGGCACCGGTGCGACCGACCTGAAATTCCACGTCGAGCAATTCGGTGAGTTCTTCCATGGCCGGGAATTTGTGCGCGATCGCCCAGCGCGGTTCGCGCGCGCGGAAGCCCAGTTCACGCTGGGACGCGATGCTGTTGACCTTGAACACCACGCCGTCGATTTCATAGGACAGCGTATTGCGGCGCTCACCGATGTCGCGGTAGTAATCCAGGCACTCATCGATGCCATGAGCCAGCTTCAGCTCGTGGCTGATCGGCATGCCCCAGGCCTGCAATTGCTTGAGATTGCCAATGTGCGTGTCGGCAATGTCCGCCGAAATCTGGCCGATGCCGTAGCAGCAGAACTCCAGCGGACGGTTGGCGGTGATCTTCGAATCGAGTTGGCGCAAGCTGCCCGCCGCCGCGTTGCGCGGGTTGGCGAAGGTCTTGCCGCCGACTTCCAGTTGCGTGGCGTTGAGCCGTTCGAAACCGGCCTTGGACATGAACACTTCGCCGCGCACTTCAAGCGTCGCCGGCCAACCGCTGCCGTGCAGCTTGAGCGGAATGTTGCGCACGGTGCGCACGTTGACGCTGATGTCTTCGCCGGTGGTGCCGTCGCCGCGTGTCGCGCCGCGCACCAATACGCCGTCCTGGTACAGCAGGCTGACCGCCAGGCCGTCGAGCTTCGGTTCACAGCTGTATTCCACCGCCGCGCCGCCGCCAAACAGATCGCCAGCCGGCAGGTCCAGACCTTCAGTCACCCGACGATCGAATTCGCGCATGTCGGTTTCTTCGAAGGCGTTGCCGAGGCTGAGCATCGGCACTTCGTGGCGCACCTGGGTGAACGCCGACAGCGCCGCGCTGCCGACGCGCTGGGTCGGCGAGTCGCTGGTGATCAGTTCGGGATTGGCCACTTCGAGGGCCTTGAGCTCGTGGAACAACCGATCGTATTCGGCGTCCGGAATGCTCGGTTCGTCCAGCACGTGGTAGCGATAGTTGTGCTGATCCAGCTCAGCGCGCAGCTCTAGAATGCGATTTTTGGCGGCGGTCATGGGTGTTCTCTCATAAAGCAAAAGAGCAGCCGAGGCTGCTCAATCTGTTAAAGCTGTACAAATCATTGTAGGAGCCAGGCTTGCCGGCGAAGGCGATCTTACATACGCCTTCGCCGGCAAGCCTGGCGCCTACGGATCAACGTTTCTGGGTCAGGGCGCGACGTTCGAATTCAACGATGCGCTGACGGTAATGCTCAATGGTCTGGGCAGTCAGCACACTGCGCTGGTCGTCCTTCAGTTCGCCGTTGAGCTCCTGGGACAATTTACGCGCCGCAGCCACCATCACGTCGAAAGCTTGCTTCGGATGACGCGGGCCTGGCAGGCCGAGGAAGAAACTCACCGCCGGCGTGCTGAAATGGTCGATGTCGTCCAGATCGAAGACGCCCGGCTTGACCGCATTGGCCATGGAGAACAGGACTTCGCCATTACCGGCCATGCTTTCGTGACGGTGGAAGATGTCCATCTCGCCAAAGCGCAGGCCGCTTTCCAGAATATTCTGCAACAGCGCCGGGCCTTTGAAACCGGCGGCGTCACGGCAGATCACGCTGATCACCAGCACTTCTTCGGCTTGCGGCTGTTCCTTGTCGCTGACCGAAGGTGCGGCCTTGGTGTCATCCGGGAAGTCGTCGTCTCGGCTGCTGAAGCTTGGGCCGCCGTCCAGGTCCAGGCTGAGGTTCATGTCGCCCTGAGAAGGCTCGCTGTGGCCACGCTTGCCGCGCTTGGAACCCGACTCACGGGGTTCACGGGCAGGCATGCTCACCGACGGCAGATCGTGCTCGTCCAGTTGCGGTTCTTTGTGGGTGTCCAGGACGCGGGGCGGGCCCAACAGCTCGGCGCTGGTGTCCTCGTCCGGCAAATTGGACAAACTTCGGTCAAGACGGAATTTAAGTTTTCCCTTGCCGCCGCGCATGCGACGCCAGCCATCGAAAAGAATACCGGCAATGACAATAATGCCGATGACGATCAGCCACTCGCGCAGACCGATTTCCATGTAATCCCGTGCCTCTATAAAAAATGCTGAAAAATAAGGGGTTTACAACTCGCAAACCGCTTTAAAACGTGGCGCCAACTCTATGTTCTGACAGGCGTTTTGCCCACGTATACGAAAAATTGACATTAAACTAGCACGACCAAAGGTAACTTTACACCGTCTGTCACAATGGCTTGAGCGAATATGTCGATTGGCCAGCAAGTAGCAGCCGATAATTCACCTGACTGCTCACGAATTCCTCTCGCACATTGTCCTACAAGGCCAGGACTCAGGCGTCCACCATTGCCATCGCCTCCTCGACATCGACGGCTACCAGTCGCGAGCAACCCGGTTCGTGCATCGTCACCCCCATCAGCTGATCAGCCATTTCCATGGCGATCTTGTTGTGGGTGATATAGATGAACTGCACCGTCTGCGACATCTCTTTTACCAGCCGTGCGTAGCGTCCAACGTTAGCGTCATCCAAAGGTGCGTCAACTTCATCGAGCATGCAGAACGGCGCCGGATTCAACTTGAAGATGGCAAAAACCAGGGCCAATGCGGTCAGGGCTTTTTCGCCACCGGAGAGCAAATGGATGGTGCTGTTCTTCTTTCCTGGCGGCCGCGCCATGATTGTTACCCCTGTATCGAGTAGATCTTCGCCCGTCAGTTCCAAATACGCGCTGCCTCCACCGAAAACTTTTGGGAAAAGTGCCTGAATTCCGGCATTGATCTGATCAAAGGTATCTTTGAAGCGGTTTCGGGTTTCCTTGTCGATCTTGCGAATCACGTTCTCGAGGGTATCCAGCGCTTCCACCAAATCGTCGTTCTGCGCATCCAGATAACGTTTACGCTCGGATTGTTGCTGGTATTCGTCGATGGCCGCCAGGTTGATCGCACCGAGACGCTGGATACGCGCCGCGATGCGTTCAAGTTCTTCCTCGGCCTCTTTCTCGTTGGCCTCGGTGGTCAGGGTCGCCAGTACGCCGTGGAGGTCGTAGCCGTCCTCGAGCAACTGATCCTGCAAGGTCTTGCGACGCACGTTCAGGGCTTGCCATTCCATGCGCTGGGTTTCGAGCTGGCCGCGAATCAATTGCGATTGCTGCTCGGCCTGGCTGCGACGTTTTTCAGCGTCGCGCAATTCGCGGTCAGCGTCTTCCAGGGCGATCTGCGCGGTCCTGAGTTCTTCGTCAACGGTCATGCGCTTGTCGAGCAATTCTTCAAGTTTCAGGCGCAGCTCTTCCAGCGGTGCCTCGCCCTCCTCCAGATTGAGGCTGAGCTGTTCGCGCTTCTCGGTCAGGCGCTCGGACTGCATTTCCAGACGCTCCAGCGCCTGACGCGTCGAGTCATGTTGCGCCTTGAGCGAACCCAAGCGAACCGCCAACTGATGAGCGTGATCCTTGTGCTGACGAGCTTCCTGACGCACGCGATCAAGACGTTCGCGCAGGCTGTCGCGCTGGGCCAGCAGCAACTCGCGCTGCTCGGTGTCGAGCGCCATGCTGTCGAGGGCTTCCTGCAATTGCAGGCGCGCCTCACCAATGTTTTCGTGCTCCAGCGCACGCTGCTCAGCCAATTCGGCGAGCTCTTCGTCCAGCCGGGTACGCCGCAAGGTCAGTTGCTCAGCCTTGGCTTTGCCAGCGGACAACTGGGCTTTCAGCTCACCCTGCTGACGCGCTTCGTCTTGCAGCAGACGGCGCAAATGTTCGCGACCGTTTTCCTGCTGACGCTGCTGCGCCCTGAGCGTTTGAAGTTTGGTTTCCAGGGTTTCGACCGTGGCTTCGCGCTCTTCGCGTTCCAGGCCCAGACGCTGGATTTCCTGACCACGGGCGAGCACACCGCTTTCCGCTTCACTGGCCCGGCGCACGCGCAGAAAGTGTCGACCAACCCAGTAACCGTCGCGGCTGATCAGGCTTTGGCCGACACTCAACTGAGCGCGTAATGCCAAGGCCTGTTCGAGACTGTCTACCGGTTTGACCTGGCCCAGCCACGGCGACAGATCAATCTGCGCCTCGACCTTGTCGAGCAAGCTGCCGGGCACGCGTACGCCATCGCTGGCCGGGCTGAGCAAGCGAAGATCGCCCTGGGCAAACCCGGCCAGATCGAACTCGCCGAAGTCGTCCACCAGCACCGCTTGCAGGTCGGCGCCGAGCACGGTTTCCACCGCCAGTTCCCAACCGGCTTCTACCTTCAGGCCTTCGGCCAGACGCGGGCGATCGGCCAGATTCTGCTCACGCAGCCATTCGGCGGTGCCGGTGCTGGGATCGAGCGCCGCTTGCTGCAAGGCTTCCAACGAGGCCAGTCGACCGTTGAGCCGCTGCAAATCGCCCTGCGCTTGCTGCTGGTTTTGCAGCGCCTGCTGCAATTCCTGACGCAGTTGCTCAAGGCGCTCGACCTGCGCTTCTTCGCTGGCCTGCAAGTCTTCGAGGGTGGCCTCGGACGCGGCCAGTTGCTCGTTGAGCTCCATGATCGCCGCGTCTTCCGGGTCCGCCGACAGCAGCGCGCGTTCTTCGCCAAGACGCTTCTGCCGATCAGCCAAACGTTCCATGCTGGTTTCCAGCTGCTGGATCCGCGATTGCTGCACTTCGGATTGGCGACGCGGCTCAGCGGCGGTCAGGTTGAACGTGTCCCACTGCTCCTGCCAGGCATGCATGGTGGTTTCGGATTCTTCCAGCGCGGCGGCCGCTTCTTCGGCGGCGGCGCTGGTGACTTCCTGTTCCGGCGTGAGCATGTCCAGCTCTTCGCCGAGGGTCAGCAGCAACGTACGGTCGTGGCCCAGGTGCGACTCGGTTTCCAGGCGTGCGCGCTCGGCTTCCTTCAAATCATCCTGCAACTGACGCAACCGCTGCTGACCGTGCTGGATGCTTTGCTCGACCCGGGCGATGTCGCCGCCGACCGAATAGAAGCGTGCCTGCACCAGATTGAAGCGCTCGGACAGGTCGTGGTGCCCGTCACGAAAGCGTTCGATGCTCGCATCGGCATTGCGTTGCTCGGCCACCAGCGCTTCAAAGGTGATTTCCTGATTGCCGATGATCGCTTCACGCTGGCCGACCTGCTCGTTCAACGCCTGCCAGCGCAGGGCAGACAGTTGGGCTTTGAGCTGGCGCTCTTCGCCCTTGTATTCCTGATACTTTTTCGCGGCTTCGGCCTGGCGGTGCAAGCGTTCGAGCTGACGCTCCAGCTCTTCGCGCAGGTCGGTCAGGCGGGCGAGGTTTTCGTGGGTGCGGCGAATGCGGTTTTCGGTCTCGCGCCGGCGCTCCTTGTACTTGGAGATGCCCGCCGCTTCTTCGATGAAGTTGCGCAGGTCTTCGGGCTTGGCTTCGATCAGCTTGGAGATCATCCCCTGCTCGATGATCGAGTAGCTGCGCGGGCCCAGGCCGGTGCCGAGAAAGATGTCGGTGATGTCTCGACGGCGGCATTTGGTGCCGTTGAGGAAGTAGCTGTTCTGGCTGTCGCGGGTCACTTTGCGGCGAATGGAAATTTCCGCATAAGCGGCGTATTCGCCAACCAGCGTGCCGTCGGAGTTATCGAACACCAGCTCGATGCTCGCCTGGCTCACCGGTTTGCGGCTGGTGGAGCCGTTGAAGATGACGTCGGTCATCGACTCGCCACGCAAGTTCTTCGCCGAACTCTCGCCCATCACCCAACGTACGGCGTCGATAATGTTCGACTTGCCGCAGCCGTTGGGCCCGACCACGGCCGCCATGTTACTGGGGAAGTTCACCGTGGTCGGGTCGACGAAGGATTTGAACCCCGCCAGCTTGATGCACTTGAGCCGCACGCTTAAGCGTCCGTCAGGGCGGAAACCACCAGATCGCTGCTGCGCTGGGCATACGCCGTCAGCACTTCGCGGATCTGCGGAAAGTCACGGGCGATCACGGCGGCGAGCAGGCGTTCGAACAACTCCAGGAACTCGCTCATCGAGGCCTTGCGCTGTTCCAGGGCGAGGAAGTACGCGCGGCTCATGGCCGGTTGCAGGTTCTCGACGGTTTCCTGCAAGTACGGGTTGTTGGCGAACGGGTACGCGGCGCGCATCACACTGAAGCTGTCGTCGACGAACGTACGGATGTCCTGGCGTTCATAGCTGGCGGTGAGGCGCTGCTGGATCTGCACGAACGGCGCCAGGTCGGCCTGGACTTGCCAGCCCGTGGCCACGGCGTTGCCGAGCAAGATATAGAGCTCGCTCATCAACGTGCACAGGCTCTGCACCTTGTGCGCGGTGAGTTCGGTCACGTGGGCGCCCCGTCGCGGCAGGATCGCGATCAGGTGGCGGCGCTCGAGAATCAGCAAGGCCTCGCGGACCGAACCGCGACTGACATTGAGGGCCAGCGTGACCTTCTGTTCCTGGATGCGCTCTCCCGGCTTCATTTCGCCGCGAATGATACGTTCGGCGAGGTGGTGAGCGATTTGCTCGGCGAGGCTGTCCGGCGCCTTGAACGTCATGGTTGTCCTTCAAACTCTTCGATCTGCACAAGCGGCGCAGTGTAGCGCAATTGATACGCCAGGGCGGAGTGCCCACTCGGCGGTTTTTGGCACGATTCAAGCAAAAAGCAGGCTATCCCGAGAGGGTCAATAATGAAGGAACGAGTCGTTGATCGACAAAATGCTATTTCCTGACCTTTAAGTCAGAAAATCATTGACCGGAAAGTCAGACCTGATAAATTCGGTTCAAGTCGGTTAACAACAATAATGAGTCTGCGAGGCCTTCCGTGATCCAGTTTTTACTTAACCAGGAACTCCGTAGCGAGCACGCCCTGGACCCCAACCTGACCGTGCTCAATTACCTGCGCGACCATGTGGGCAAGCCCGGCACCAAAGAAGGCTGCGCCAGCGGCGACTGTGGCGCCTGCACCGTGGTGGTCGGCGAGCTGCAAACGGACGACGATGGCCGCGAACACATTCGCTATCGCAGCCTCAACTCGTGCCTGACGTTCGTTTCGTCGCTGCACGGCAAACAATTGATCAGCGTCGAAGACCTCAAGCATCAGGGCCAACTGCACAGCGTGCAAAAAGCCATGGTCGAGTGCCACGGCTCGCAATGCGGCTTCTGCACGCCGGGCTTCGTCATGTCGCTGTTTGCCCTGCAAAAGAACAGCGATCAACCGGACTCGCACAAAGCCCACGAAGCGCTGGCCGGCAACCTCTGCCGTTGCACCGGCTATCGGCCGATCCTGGAAGCCGCCGAGCAGTCTTGCTGCGGCAAGCAACCGGACCAGTTCGATGCCCGTGAAGCCGACACCATCGCCCGCCTGAAAGCCATCGCACCCACCGATATCGGTGAGCTCAACAGCGGCGACAAGCGCTGCCTGGTGCCGCTGACCGTGGCCGATCTGGCTGACCTCTACGACGCTTATCCACAGGCCCGGCTGCTGGCCGGCGGCACCGATCTGGCGCTGGAAGTCACCCAGTTCCACCGCACCCTGCCGGTGATGATCTACGTCGGCAACGTCGCTGAAATGAAGCGCATCGAACGCTTTGATGATCGCCTGGAAATCGGCGCCGCGACCGCCCTCTCCGATTGCTACGAAGCACTGAAAACCGAGTACCCGGACTTCGGCGAATTGCTGCAACGCTTCGCGTCCTTGCAGATCCGCAACCAGGGCACCCTCGGCGGCAACATCGGCAACGCCTCGCCGATTGGCGACTCGCCACCGCTGCTGATTGCCTTGGGCGCGCAAATCGTCCTGTGCAAGGGCGAGACTCGCCGCACTATGGCCCTGGAAGATTACTTTATTGATTACCGGGTCACCGCGCGCCAGGAAAGCGAGTTCATCGAGAAGATCATCGTGCCGCGTGCCAGCGCCGAACAACTGTTCCGTGCCTATAAGGTGTCCAAGCGTCTGGACGATGACATTTCCGCGGTCTGCGCCGCGTTCAACCTGCGCATCGACAACGGCGTGATCGCTGATGCCCGGGTCGCCTTCGGCGGCATGGCGGCCATCCCGAAACGCGCAAAAAACTGCGAAACCGCCCTGCTCGGCGCGCCGTTCAACCACGCTACCGTCGAACGCGCCTGCGCCGCACTGGCAGAAGATTTCACGCCGCTCTCGGACTTCCGCGCCAGCAAGGAATATCGCCTGCTCAGCGCGCAAAACCTGCTGCGTAAATACTTCATCGAACTGCAAACACCGCACATCGAGACTCGGGTGACCGCTTATGTCTAATCATCACGCCGTAGAGAAGACCCAGGCCGAACTGGCTGAACTGTTCGCCAAGGACCTGACCACCGGTGTCGGCCGCAGCGTCAAGCACGACAGCGCCGCCAAGCATGTGTCCGGTGAAGCGCAGTACATCGATGACCGGCTGGAATTCCCCAATCAGCTGCACGTTTATGCACGCCTGTCGGACCGCGCCCACGCGAAAATCATCAGCATCGACACCCAGCCGTGCTACGCCTTCGATGGCGTGCGCATCGCCATCACGCACAAAGACGTGCCGGGCCTGAAAGACATCGGCCCGTTGCTGCCGGGTGATCCGCTGCTGGCCATTGATGATGTGCAATTCGTCGGTCAAGTAGTGCTCGCGGTCGCCGCCAAGGATTTGGAAACCGCGCGTAAAGCGGCGATGGCCGCGATCATCGAATACGAAGATCTCGAACCGGTTCTGGACGTGGTCGATGCCCTGCGCAAACGCCATTTTGTGCTCGACAGTCATACGCATCAACGCGGCGATTCAGCCACTGCGTTGGCCACCGCGGAACATCGCATTCAAGGCACGCTGCACATCGGCGGCCAGGAACACTTCTACCTCGAAACCCAGATCTCTTCGGTGATGCCGACCGAAGACGGCGGCATGATCGTTTACTGCTCCACGCAAAACCCGACTGAAGTGCAGAAACTGGTCGCCGAAGTGCTGGACGTATCGATGAACAAAATCGTCGTCGACATGCGCCGCATGGGCGGTGGTTTCGGTGGCAAGGAAACCCAGGCCGCGAGCCCGGCGTGCCTGTGCGCAGTGATCGCGCACCTCACCGGCCAACCGACCAAGATGCGCCTGCCGCGCGTCGAAGACATGCTGATGACCGGCAAGCGTCACCCGTTCTACGTCGAGTACGACGTCGGCTTCGACAGCACCGGTCGCCTGCACGGCATCGCCCTGGAACTGGCCGGTAACTGCGGTTGCTCGCCGGACTTGTCGGCGTCGATTGTCGACCGTGCGATGTTCCACGCCGACAACTCCTACTACCTGGGTGACGCGACCATCAACGGTCATCGCTGCAAGACCAACACCGCGTCGAACACCGCTTACCGTGGCTTCGGCGGCCCGCAAGGGATGGTCGCCATCGAAGAAGTGATGGACGCCATCGCCCGCCATCTGGCCCTCGATCCGCTGGCGGTGCGCAAGGCCAACTACTACGGCAAGACCGAGCGCAACGTCACCCATTACTACCAGACCGTCGAGCACAACATGCTCGAAGAAATGACCGCCGAACTGGAAGAAAGCAGCCAGTACGCCGAGCGTCGCGAAGCGATCCGTCGCTACAACGCCAACAGCCCTGTGCTGAAAAAAGGCCTGGCGCTGACGCCGGTGAAATTCGGTATTTCCTTCACCGCCAGTTTCCTCAACCAGGCCGGTGCGCTAGTGCATGTCTACACCGACGGCAGCATCCACTTGAACCACGGCGGCACCGAAATGGGCCAGGGCCTGAATACCAAAGTCGCGCAGGTCGTGGCCGAAGTGTTCCAGGTGGAAATGGACCGCGTGCAGATCACCGCGACCAACACCGACAAGGTCCCGAACACCTCGCCGACGGCGGCGTCCAGTGGCGCCGACCTGAACGGTAAAGCCGCGCAGAACGCCGCAGAAATCATCAAGAAACGCCTGGTGGAATTCGCGGCGCGGCACTACAAAGTCAGCGAAGAAGACGTCGAATTCCATAACGGCCACGTGCGCGTTCGCGACCACATCCTGACCTTCGAAGCGTTGATCCAGCAGGCGTATTTCGCCCAGGTGTCGCTGTCGAGCACCGGGTTCTACAAGACCCCGAAAATCTTCTACGACCGCAGCCAGGCGCGGGGCCGTCCGTTCTACTACTACGCCTTTGGTGCAGCCTGCTGCGAGGTGATCATCGACACCCTGACCGGCGAGTACAAAATGCTCCGTACCGACATCCTGCATGACGTCGGCGCCTCGCTGAACCCGGCCATCGACATCGGTCAGGTCGAGGGCGGTTTCATCCAGGGCATGGGTTGGCTGACCATGGAAGAACTGGTGTGGAACAACAAAGGCAAGCTGATGACCAACGGCCCGGCCAGCTACAAGATTCCGGCGGTGGCCGACATGCCACTGGACCTGCGGGTGAAGCTGGTGGAAAACCGCAAAAACCCGGAAGACACGGTGTTCCATTCCAAAGCGGTGGGTGAGCCGCCGTTCATGCTCGGCATCGCGGCGTGGTGTGCGATCAAGGACGCCGTGGCGAGTCTGGGCGACTACCGGCATCAACCGAACATCGACGCGCCGGCGACGCCGGAGCGGGTGTTGTGGGGCTGTGAGCAGATGCGCCAATTGAAGGTGGCGAAGGCTGTCGAGGCTGAGCCGGAGCTGGCTTCGCTTTAAGGACCGGCGTGCGGCCAATCGCTAGCAGGCTAGCTCCCACAGGATTTGTGTTGAATCCGGATTCTGTGGACACCACAAAACACTGTGGGAGCTAGCCTGCTAGCGATGGGGCCCGAACAGACAACAAAGCTGTCGAGGTGAAAACATGTACAACTGGATAGACGCCCTCGCCGACCTGCAATCCCAGGGTGAACCCTGCGTGTTGGTGACCATCATCGAAGAGCTCGGCTCGACGCCGCGCAACGCCGGTTCGAAGATGGTCATCAGCGCCACCCAGGCCTTCGACACCATCGGTGGCGGGCATCTGGAATACAAAGCCATGCAGATCGGCCGCGAAATGCTCGCCAGCGGCAAACAGAGCACGCACCTGGAGCGCTTCAGCCTTGGCGCCAGCCTGGGCCAATGCTGCGGTGGCGTGACCGTGCTGCTGTTCGAACCGATGGGCCAGGTCCAGGCGCACATCGCCGTGTTCGGCGCCGGCCATGTCGGTCGCGCGTTGGTGCCGCTGCTCGCCAGCCTGCCCTGCCGGGTGCGCTGGATCGACTCACGGGACGCGGAGTTCCCGGAACAGATTCCCTATGGCGTGCGCAAAATCGTCAGCGAAGAACCGGTGGATGAGATCGATGACCTGCCCGCCGGCAGCTACTGCATCGTCATGACCCACAACCACCAACTCGACCTCGAACTCAGCGCCGCGATCCTCAAGCGCAACGACTTCACCTACTTCGGCCTGATCGGTTCGAAGACCAAACGGGTGAAGTTCGAACACCGCCTGCGTGATCGTGGTTTCGACGGCACCGTGCTGCAACGCATGCGCTGCCCGATGGGCATCGGCGAAGTCAAAGGCAAGTTGCCTGTGGAAATAGCCATCTCCATCGCTGGCGAAATCATCGCCACCTATAACGCGAATTTCGGCCAGCAAACTGCCAACGCCGGATCATCGATTGCCAAACTGCTGCCTGCTTCTCGCCGCAGCCAAGCGACTATTTGAGAACTCACATGCCTTCGACACGCAAAGCCTACCGCGCCGCCATCCTCCACAGCATCGCCGACCCCGCCGAGGTGGGTATCGAAGCCTCGTACGAGTATTTCGAGGACGGCCTGCTGGTGGTCGATAACGGCAAGATCAGCGCCATCGGCCACGCCAGCGAGTTGCTGCCGACCCTGCCAGCCGATATCGAGATCACCCACTATCAAGATGCGCTGATCACGCCAGGCTTCATCGACACCCACATTCACCTGCCGCAAACCGGCATGGTCGGCGCCTACGGCGAGCAACTGCTGGACTGGCTCAACACCTACACCTTCCCGTGCGAAAGCCAATTCGCCGACAAGGATCACGCCGATGAAGTCGCGGACATTTTCATCAAGGAACTGCTGCGCAACGGCACCACCACCGCACTGGTGTTCGGCAGTGTCCATCCGCAATCGGTGAACTCATTCTTCGAAGCCGCCGAGCAACTCGACCTGCGGATGATCGCCGGCAAGGTGATGATGGACCGCAACGCGCCGGACTACCTGACCGACACCGCCGAATCCAGCTACGTCGAAAGCAAGGCGCTGATCGAGCGCTGGCACGGCAAGGGCCGCTTGCACTATGCGGTCACCCCGCGCTTCGCCCCCACCAGCACCCCGGAACAACTGACCCTCGCCGGCCAGTTGCTGAGCGAATACCCGGACCTGTACATGCAGACCCACATCAGCGAAAACCTCAAGGAGGTCGAGTGGGTCAAGGAGCTGTTCCCGGAGCGCAAGGGTTACCTCGACGTCTACGATCATTACCAACTGCTGGGCGAGCGCTCGGTGTTCGCCCACGGCGTGCACCTGTGCGACGACGAGTGTGCGCGGCTGGCGGAAACCGGTTCGGCGATTGCCTTCTGCCCGACCTCGAACTTCTTCCTGGGCAGCGGCCTGTTCAATCTGCCGATGGCCGAGAAGCACAAGCTGAATGTCGGCCTCGGCACCGATGTGGGCGGCGGCACCAGTTTCTCGCTGCTGCAAACGTTGAACGAAGCGTACAAGGTCATGCAGCTGCAAGGTGCGCGACTGAGCCCGTTCAAGTCGCTGTACCTGGCGACCCTCGGCGGTGCGCGTGCGCTGCGTCTGGAAGACAAGATCGGCACCTTGCATCCGGGCACTGATGCGGACTTTTTGGTGCTGGATTACAACGCGACGCCGCTGCTGAGTTATCGCTTGAAACAGGCCCATAACATTGCCGAAACGCTGTTTGTGTTGATGACGCTGGGGGATGACCGGACCGTTCTGCAGACGTACGCGGCGGGGAATCAGGTGCATCAGCGCTAGGTTTTTCCGGGCACAAAAAAATCCCCCGTACTCTTCAGTCCCGGGGGATTTTTATTGCCTGTCAGATCGCTATCGCGAGCAGGCTCGCTCCCACAGTAGATCTCTAGTGGACACAAGATTTGCGTTCAACACAAAACCCTGTGGGAGTGAGCCTGCTCGCGATGGGCGCGCCTCGGTGTGTCAGAGTTTCGCAGCAGGCCGCCCTGGCTTTTTGGTCTGCAACAAATGCGAGAACACCGCATGCAAATCATCCGACGCGCTTTCTTCGTCGAGGTTGAGTTTGCTGTCGATGTGATCCATGTGGTGCATCATCAGGTCCACCGCCAGCTCACCGTTGCGCGCTTCGATCGCATCGATCAGTTGGGTGTGTTCGTCGTAGGAGCAATGGGAACGGTTGCCGCTTTCGTACTGGGCGATGATCAGCGAAGTCTGCGACACCAGGCTGCGCTGGAAGCTGATCAGCGGCGCATTCTTTGCCGCTTCGGCCAGTTTCAGGTGGAACTCGCCCGACAGGCGGATACCGGCACCGCGATCGCCACGGGAGAAGCTGTCGCGTTCGTCGTTGACCATCTGCCGCAACTCGGCAATCTGCTCGGCGGTGGCGTGCTGCACCGCCAGTTCGGTGATCGCCCGCTCCACCAGACGCCGCGCGAGGAACACCTGACGGGCTTCTTCGACACTCGGGCTGGCGACGACGGCGCCGCGGTTGGGTCGCAGCAACACCACCCCTTCATGGGCCAGGCGAGATAGCGCGCGGCGAATGATGGTGCGGCTGACCCCGAAAATTTCCCCCAGCGCTTCTTCGCTCAACTTGGTGCCGGGCGCCAGACGCTGTTCGAGGATAGCCTCGAAGATATGCGCGTAGACAATATCGTCCTGGGTACCGCTGCGGCCGGCTTTGCCTGCTCGCGGTTGTTTTTTTAGGGGTTGCAACTGTTCGTTCATGGGCACTCGAGTCGGGAGAACTGCGGCGAATAGACCGTGACTGTAATACGGCACAGTGGGTCGCTGGCAAGTATCGCGTAAAAAACACTGCGATTGTACACAATGGACGGTGGCAACACGACTGTACGGCTGTTTGTCGCTTCTGCTGTATCGCAACGATCCCTTACGTTTGAGTTTAGGCTTGATCACAGAATCCGCAGCCTGATGCAATCCCTGTAGGAGCGAGGCTTGCCCGCGAAGGCGTCGCGTCATTCAACATTGATATCGACTGACACGACGCCTTCGCGGGCAAGCCTCGCTCCTACAAGGGATCGGTTTGAGCCGGACATCTTCATACGTAATAAGGAACACCGCTGTCATGAACGATGCCACGCACACGCAGCTTCGCCCTCTGGCCGACACGTCACCTTCGGCCATCGTCGCCGGGTTCATCGCCATGATGACCGGCTACACCAGTTCCCTGGTGCTGATGTTCCAGGCCGGGCAAGCGGCGGGCCTGACCAGCGGGCAGATTTCGTCATGGATCTGGGCCATCTCGATTGGCATGGCGGTGTGCTCGATCGGCCTGTCCCTGCGCTATCGCACCCCGATCACCATTGCCTGGTCGACGCCCGGCGCCGCACTGCTGATCACCAGCCTGGGCGGCGTGTCTTACGGCGAAGCCATCGGCGCCTACATCACGTGCGCGGTGCTCGTGACGATTTGCGGGCTGACCGGCAGCTTCGAACGCCTGGTGAAAAAGATCCCGGCCTCATTGGCCGCCGCGCTGCTGGCCGGGATTCTGTTCAAGATCGGCAGCGAGATTTTCGTCGCCGCGCAGCATCGCACCGCGCTGGTGCTGGGGATGTTCTTCACTTATCTGGTGGTCAAGCGCCTGTCACCGCGTTACGCGGTGCTGGCTGCCCTGTTGATCGGCACGGCGCTGTCCGGGTTCATGGGGTTGCTGGACTTCAGCGGTTTCCACCTCGAAGTGGCGACGCCGGTCTGGACCACACCGCACTTTTCACTGGCCGCGACCATCAGCATTGGCATCCCGCTGTTCGTGGTGGCGATGACGTCACAGAACATGCCGGGCATCGCCGTGTTGCGCGCCGACGGTTACACCGTCCCGGCCTCGCCGCTAATCACCACGACCGGCATCGCCTCGCTGCTGCTGGCGCCGTTCGGTTCCCACGGGATCAACCTGGCGGCCATCAGCGCGGCGATCTGCACCGGACCGCATGCCCATGAGGATCGCAACAAGCGCTACACGGCGGCGGTCTGGTGCGGGATTTTCTACGGGATCGCCGGGGTGTTCGGCGCGACGTTGGCGGCGTTGTTTGCGGCGCTGCCGAAAGAGTTGGTGCTGTCGATTGCGGCGTTGGCGTTGTTCGGTTCGATCATCAATGGCTTGAGCATTGCCATGAGCGAAGTGAAGGAACGCGAAGCGGCGTTGATCACCTTTATGGTCACGGCGTCGGGATTGACGCTGTTTTCAATCGGGTCGGCGTTCTGGGGGATTGTGGCGGGGGTGTTGACGTTGGTGATTTTGAATTGGCGCAAAACCCTGTAAAAAACGCAAAAAAAAACGGCGACCCTTAGGTCGCCGTTTTTTTACAACATCAAGCTACCGGATTGATCGGCTTTTCCGGGTACCAGACGTCGATCAGCGGGCTGACGGTTGCTTCGGTCAGTTCGCTGCGGCCTTTGAGCCAGGCTTCAACAGCAGCGCGCTGCTCTTCGGACACCGAGCCACGCTTCTGCAGGCAAACCAGACCGAAGTCGTCGCCGCCAACATAGCCCAGACCGTTGGCTTCCATGGCTTCTTTGAGGAACGCATCGAGGAAAGCATCAATGGCTTCATCAGCCAAATCTTCTTTGAAATCCAGGTTCAGTTCGAAACCCAGCTCTTGAAATTCATCGACGCACAGTTTTTTGCGCAGACGCTGGGAACGGTTAGTCGCCATTGGAACAATCCTCATAAGTAATAACGGGCGGCACTTTAGCAGTTTAAGGCGCCAATTGCCCGTTCCGCGGTGGCGGCCAGCCTACCGTCGGTAAAAAAATAGCGGATTAGAAGGCCAGGGCACGGCACACGCCGCTACACCTTGGGGCATAATGCCGACACTTTCATGACCACTGAGGGAATTTATCTTCATGCCCTCGTCTTTTTTCCCCTCGGCTGTAGGGTTTTATTTCACATGATCAAATCTTTGCGTCCATTGTTACTGGCCGGCTTCCTTCTCCCCCTGGCCTTCTCTGTTTCTGCCGCCCCGATCAACACCGCGCTGTCGCCCAACGTTGAAAAAGCCCTGAAAGCCAGCAAGTTGCAGGACAACGCCCTGTCACTGGTGATGATCCCGCTGACCGGCCCTGGCACGCCGACCATTTTCAACGCCGACGTCTCGGTTAACCCGGCTTCGACCATGAAGCTGGTGACCACCTATGCCGCGCTGGAAATGCTCGGCCCGAACCACCAGTGGAAAACCGAGTTCTACACCGATGGCACCCTGAGCGGCGGCATCCTCAACGGCAACCTCTACCTCAAGGGTGGCGGCGATCCGAAGCTGAACATGGAAAAGCTCTGGCTGCTGATGCGTGACCTGCGTGCCAACGGCGTCACGCAAATCACCGGCGACCTGGTGCTGGACCGCAGTTTCTTCGTACAACCGCAATTGCCCGAGTTCAACGACGATGGCAATGACGAGAACAAACCGTTCCTGGTCAAACCCGACTCGCTGATGGTCAACCTCAAGGCCCTGCGCTTTGTCGCGCGCAACGACAACGGCCGGGTGCTGATCTCGGTGGAACCGCCGATCGCCACCATCCGCATTGAAAACCAGGTCAAAGCCATCAACTCGAAACAATGCACCGGCGGCGTGCGCTACAACCCGGTGACGCAAGCCGACGGCAGCGTGACCGTGACTGTCGGCGGACAGTTGGGTGAAGGCTGCAGCTCGCAGACTTACCTCTCGCTGCTCGACCACGCGACCTACACCGCTGGCGCCGTGCGGGCGATCTGGAAGGAACTGGGCGGCAGTATTCAGGGCCGTGACCTTCTGGGGCCAACGCCGAAAAACGCCAAGGTGCTGGCGCGGGCTTTTTCGCCGGACCTGGCGGAAATCATCCGTGACATCAACAAATACAGTAACAACACCATGGCTCAGCAGCTGTTCCTGAGCCTCGGCCAACGGTTCCGCACCGACGCCGATGGCGACGACGCCAAGGCCGCCCAGCGCGTGGTCCGTCAGTGGCTGGCGAAGAAAGGCATCACCGCGCCGCACCTGGTGATGGAGAACGGTTCCGGCTTGTCCCGTGCCGAACGTGTGAGCGCGCGTGAAATGGCCGGCATGCTGCAAGCGGCCTGGAGAAGCCCGTACTCGGCCGAGTTCATCAGCTCGATGCCGATTGCCGGCACCGACGGCACCATGCGCAAACGCCTGAAGACCACGGCGATGCGCGGTGAAGCCCACGTCAAGACCGGCACCCTGAACACCGTGCGAGCGATTGCCGGTTTCAGCCGCGACATCAATGGCAATACCTGGGCGGTGGTGGCGATCCTCAACGACAAAGCCCCGTTTGGCGCCTCCTCGGTGCTGGATCAGGTGCTGCTGGACCTGTATCGCCAGCCGAAACTGCCGGAAACGGCTTCGGTGTTGTAAGCACCACAGATCAAATGTGGGAGCGGGCTTGCTCGCGAAGACGGTGGCACATCCAACATTGATGTGACTGAAAGACCGCTTTCGCGAGCAAGCCCGCTCCCACAGGGTTTTGTGTTGAGCCTGGCCTAGTTCATCTCTCCTTCAACCCGATCCCGCCCGGCCTGCTTCGCCGCATAGACCCCCGAGTCCGCTCGCAGCAACAGCGCATCCGCGCCCTCTCCGACGCGCCAACTGGCAATCCCGAAACTCGCGGTCACCGTCCCGACGCCTTCGATCGGCGAACTGCGCAACGCTTGCCACAACTGCAATGCCAGGACATGGGCATGCTCGGCGTTGATGTCCGGGCAGAGCACCATGAACTCCTCACCGCCCAGGCGACAGAACACGTCGGTGCGCCGCAGCCGATGACCGATACGCTCGCATACCGCCTGCAGCACCCGATCACCCACCGCGTGACCATGCTGATCGTTAATGCGTTTGAAGTGATCGATGTCGAGCATGATCACCGACAATTCGCCGCCACCGCGCTCGACCCGGGCCATTTCAGTGGTCAGGCGTTCCTGGAAATAACGCCGGTTATGAATGCCGGTCAGGGAATCGGTGATCGACAGCGCGCGCAATTCTTCTTCCACCCGTTTCAGGTCGGAGATGTCCGAGATGTAGCCATGCCAGAGCACGCCGCCACCCGGTAGCTCTTCCGGCGTCGCCTCGCCACGGACCCAGCGCAGACCACGCACCGGCAGTTGCACACGGTATTCTTCGCGCCACGGGCTGAGGGTGTCCGCCGAGGCGCGGATCGAGGCGCGCACGCGGGTGGTGTCCTGTGGATGAATGCGCGTGAAGATCGCTTCGGCATTCAGTAACAACACGTCCGGTTCGAGCTCGTAGATCTCGCGGATACCGTCGCTGGCGTAGATCACACTGAAACGGCCGTCGAACTCCATCTTGAACTGGTAGATGCCGCCGGGCACATGGGCGCTGAGCTTCTTCAGCAACAGGTCGCGTGCCGCCAGGGCCTCATGCACCCGCTTGCGCTCGGTGATGTCGATACAGATTGCCAAGTGACCGACCCACAGACCTTGCTCGTCGAGCACCGGGGTGGCCAGCATGTTCACCGCCAGATGGCTGCCATCGCTGCGCACCAGCGTCCACTCCCGTGCTTCATGGCCGCCCTCCTCGCCACCTTCGACCAACATCGCCTGGCAGGTTGGAATCGGCTTGCCATAGCGCGCGCTCAACTCCGCCGAACGGGCCACCAGTTCTCGGGGCAGGTGCAGGTTTTCCAGGGTCATGTGGCCGACCACTTCAGCGCTGGCGTAACCGAGCATCTGTTCGGCGCCGGCATTAAAGGTGCTGATGACCCCGCGCAAATCGGTGGCGATGATCGCCACTTGGGTCGCGGCATTCAGCACGCCGCGCAACTGGCCATGGGTGCCGCGCAACTCTTGCTCACGGGCGTGCAGTTCCTGGGTGCGCTGCTCCACCATCCTCAACGCCCGTTGGCGCTGACTGACCAGCACATAGAGCAAGGCACTGAGCAACAGACTGAGTAAACTGCCGAGCACCACCAGGCTGGTCACCGACGAATGGTTGGCTTGCAGGAAGGCTTCGCTGGGTTGAATGTCGACCTGATAATCGTGATCGGCCAGGCGCAGCAGCCGGGTCGCGGCCAAATCACTGGTGGCCGGTGCGTTCGCGGATTCGTAAAGGACTTCGTGCTGATCGTCTGTGGATAAGTCGAGGATGCGCACCGACAGATAGTCACGCCCCGCTTCCGGCAAGCCGTCCGCCAGCAACTGGCGCATGCTGATCACCGCCATCACATAGCCGAACGGTTTAACCGCCGCTGTGCCTTGGCTGTTGCGCAACATCACCGGTGCGACCAGCAGCACGCCCCGCGCATACGCCGGTTCGATGTTGACCAGATGCATCGGTTGAGACACCGCCATGCTGCCGTGACGGTCGGCACGTTCGAGGGTGGCTCGGCGCAGCGGTTGGGCCAGCAAGTCGTAGCCCAGCGGCGAACCGAGTTTGCTTTGGGTCTGGCTATAGAGCACCACCACGTACTCATCCCGCGCCGCCGCCAGTTGCAGCTGGCCGTCGGCATTGAGTTCACGAAAGGTGAAATCATTCAGACCTTCTTCACGCATCCGGCGCTCGAACGCTGCTCGTTCGGCACCCGTGACCCGTTCAGCGAAGGAGTACGCCTGAGTCCGGTGCAGTAAAGGTTGGGTGTAACCGTCGAACTCCGCTCGGGAGACCGAATCGGAATTGGCAAAGAACCGGCGCAGGCCATCGAGGCGCTGCTCCTGATCTTCGAAACGTTCTTCGATACGGCTGTAACGCTCACTGGCCAGAAGCTGGAAACGTTGCCGCAATTGATGTTGAAACAGATTCAGCGTCGACCAGGCCAGCAAGCTGGTGAGAATCCCACCGACGAGCAATACCAGCAGCGCGACCAGCCAGGCCGAAACATCTTCACTGATAAATCCCAGGATCTTTGGGCGCACGGCGTGCAACGACATAGACGCAACTCAAAACGCCAGGTGCGGGAAAGCCCATTGGCCATGAGTTGAGTTATAGCTATTAGCCACTAATTTGACCAGCGCTGAGAGGAGCCAAGAGCCTTTTAAAATCAAGGCTCTGTGGATCCAATCAAATTAACCGTCAACCAACCTGATTCTGTAGGAGCGAGCTTGCTCGCGATGGACCTGAGGGCGACGCGGTCATCCAGGCAGCCCTCGTTATCGTTAACGTGCCATGATTTTCCAGGCACGGTGGATTTTGCCGTTACGGGCAAAGTCCGGGTCGATGGTTTGTGCGGTGATTTCTTCGACCGCATAGCGCTGGGTGAGGTTTTCCTCCAGCACGAACTTGCGGAAGTTGTTGGAGAAGTACAACACACCGCCCGGCGCCAGGCGCGCCATGGCCAGGTCGATCAATTGCACCTGGTCACGCTGCACGTCGAAAATCCCGTCCATACGCTTGGAGTTGGAGAAGGTCGGCGGATCGATGAAGATCAGGTCGAACTCGTCACGGCAGGCATCCAGCCAGACCATCACATCGCCCTGCTCCAGACGGTTCTTGTCGGAGAAACCGTTCAGCGACAGGTTGCGACGCGCCCAGTCCAGATAGGTTTTCGACAGGTCGACGCTGGTGGTGCTGCGCGCGCCGCCCTTGGCTGCGTGAACACTGGCGGTCGCGGTGTAGCAATACAGGTTGAGGAAGCGCTTGCCCTCGGCCTCTTTCTGGATGCGCATGCGCATCGGCCGGTGGTCGAGGAACAGCCCGGTGTCGAGGTAGTCGGTGAGGTTGACCAGCAGCTTGACGCCACCTTCATTGACCTCGACGAACTTGCCCTGCGCGGCTTGACGCTCGTACTGCTTGGTGCCGCTCTGGCGCTCGCGGCGTTTCACCACCACGCGGTTCTTGTCGATGTTCAAGGCCTGCGGAATGGCGGCCAATGCATCGAACATGCGTGCCGAGGCTTTTTCCGGGTCGATGGATTTCGGCGCGGCGTATTCCTGGACGTGGACCCAATCCTGATACAGGTCGATGGCCATGGAATATTCCGGCATGTCGGCATCGTAGACGCGGTAGCAGTCGATGCCTTCACGCTTGACCCACTTGCCGAGGGCCTTGAGGTTCTTTTGCAGGCGATTGGCGAACATCTGCCCGCCTTCGCTCAAGCGCGGTTGCTCGATCACCACCGGTGCCGGTTTGATCGGGTTGCCGTTCTTGTTGTACTTCTCGTACTTGCCTGGCGCCACGTCGTTGTCGGTGACTTCGACTTGGGCCTGCTCACGCTCGACCTGACGCTGTTCCGGGGTGCGACGCTCGCCGGTGACGAACTGGTCCGGTGTGACCTTGATCAGCAGCAATTTGCACGGCAAGGCGCCGTTCCAGAACGAATACTGTTTGTGGCTGCGAATGCCCATGCGCTTGCCCAGGTCCGGGGCGCCGGTGAAGACCGCGGCTTCCCAGTTCAGGCAGGCCTGACGCAGACGTTCGCCGAGGTTCTGGTAGAGGTAGAGCAGGCTCGCCTCATCACCCAGACGCTCGCCGTACGGCGGGTTGCAGATCACCAGGCCTTTCTGGTTCTGGTCCGGGCGCGGCTCGAAGGTCGCGACTTCGCCCTGGTAGATCTTGATCCACTCGCTCAGGCCGGCACGCTCGACGTTGTTGCGGCCCGGTTGAATCAGGCGCGGGTCGGCTTCATAACCGCGAATCCACAGGGGTGGCTTGGCCAGGCCGGCCGCGCAACGCTCGGTGGCTTCTTCATGAAGTTTTTTCCACAGCGCCGGCACGTGACCGAGCCAGGCGGTGAAGCCCCACTGCTCGCGACGCAGGTTCGGCGCCATGTCGGCGGCGATCATCGCCGCTTCGACCAGGAACGTACCGACACCGCACATCGGGTCAGCCAGGGCGCCGCCATCGGCGGCAATGCGTGGCCAGCCGGAACGGATCAGGATCGCTGCTGCGAGGTTTTCCTTCAGCGGCGCCGCACCCTGCTGCAAGCGATAGCCGCGCTGGTGCAGGCTGTGGCCGGAGAGGTCGAGGGAGAGGATCGCTTCGCCACGGTCCAGGCGCAGGTGGATGCGCAGGTCCGGGTTGAGCTTGTCGATGGACGGACGATCGCCTTGCGGGGTGCGCAGTTTGTCGACGATGGCGTCTTTGACCTTCAAGGCACCGAAGTGGGTGTTGTCGATGCCCGAGCCGTGACCGCTGAACTCAACGGCCAGGGTGCCGTCGTTGAGCATGTGGTCTTGCCACTCGATATCGAGCACGCCGTGGTAGAGGTCTTCGGCGTCCTTCATCGGGAAGCGCTTGAGCACCAACAGCACCCGGTTCGCCAGACGCGACCACAGGCACAGGCGATAAGCGGTTTCCATGGTCGCCATGCCGCGCACGGCAGAGGTGTGCTCACGCGCTTCTTCAAGGCCAAGCCCGACGGCTTCCTCGATGAGCAGGCCTTCAAGGCCTTTTGGGCAGGTGAGGAAGATTTCGAATTGGTCGGACATTGGAATTTCAGAGCCTTTAGCTAAGTGAACCGGCAACGCATTGCCGGCCCGGTTTTCAATCAGGCGCTTTTCTAAAAGAGCGCCCGCGTGGCACGAAGGTGTGCCGTCCCACCCTTGCTGCTCAGGTTAGAAGAGCTTAGATGCCAGGGCAGATAAAAAAGTTGATGCAACAAAATGTCATAAGTCGACCCTTCGTCGAATAATCCCCTGACTAACAAGAGGCATTCTCACTAAAGGATTAACCCCATCATGCAGCGCGAGGCCGATCATACCGGGGGTTTGACTAATAAACACGGACCAGACATCCGGTTACTTATGGCCATAGCACCTTAATGGTTACGTCCTTATGACAAAATGATCATTCCCTCGATGTGACGCATTGGTTAGAACTCAACACAGGTTGACGTCGCAACGGCGTCAACACCTTGGCTCGCGACGCCGGCAGCGAGCCGCCAACGGCAGAGTTTTTCTGCCAGACCTCGATTGAGGTCGACGCGATGAATACAGTCAACAAGTGAGGGCAACACCCTATGAGAAGACTTAAGCGTGATCCGTTGGAAAGAGCATTTTTGCGCGGATATCAATATGGCGTTGGTGGCAAATCCCGTGAGCTTTGCCCATTTACTCTACCGTCGGTACGCCAAGCCTGGATTAACGGCTGGCGAGAAGGACGCGGCGACAACTGGGACGGTATGACCGGCACTGCGGGAATCCACAGACTCAACGAACTTCACGCCGTCGGCTAATTAACAGGGCCAAACACTCCGACACGACAATCTGATTACTTTTTGCATTAACCACGCACGTCCCATCCGGACGGCGGGCTTCGGCCCAGGGGCTCCTTCGAGGAGCCCTTTTTTATGCCTGCCGGTTCGCTAAACAAAAATCCCTGTAGCAGCGCAGGGCGGCGATGGCATCGACGGTTTCCAGATCAGCGCAGGGCCGCGATGGCATCGACTGATTCACGAATCAACGCCGGGCCTTTATAGATGAAGCCCGAGTAGAGCTGCACCAGGCTTGCGCCCGCAGCGATTTTCTCTGCCGCGTGCTTGCCTTCGGTGATACCGCCCACGGCGATGATTGGCAAACGACCGGCCAGTTCCGCCGCCAGCACCTTGACCGTGTGAGTGCTCTTGTCGCGAACCGGTGCGCCGGACAGACCGCCCGCCTCGTCACCGTGTTCCATGCCTTCGACGCCGACGCGGCTAAGGGTGGTGTTGGTGGCGATCACCGCGTCCATCCCGGTTTCGATCAGTGCTTGCGCCACCTGAGCGGTTTCTTCGTCGGTCATGTCCGGCGCGATCTTGATCGCCAGCGGTACGTGTTTGCCGTGGCGCAGCGCCAGTTCGGCGCGACGGGTGGCGAGGTCGGCGAGCAACTGCTTCAGCGAATCGCCGAATTGCAAGCTGCGCAGGCCCGGGGTGTTCGGCGAGCTGACGTTGACGGTCACGTAGCTGGCATGGGCGTAAACCTTGTCCAGGCAGATCAGGTAATCGTCGACCGCACGCTCGACCGGGGTATCGAAGTTCTTGCCGATGTTGATGCCCAGCACGCCCTTGTACTTGGCCGCCGCGACACGGGCCAACAAGTGATCGACGCCGAGGTTGTTGAAGCCCATGCGATTGATGATCGCCTCGGCTTCCGGCAGACGGAAAATCCGTGGTTTCGGATTGCCCGGCTGCGGACGCGGCGTGATGGTGCCGATTTCGACAAAACCGAAACCCAACTGGGCAAAACCGTCGATGGCCGCGCCGTTCTTGTCCAGACCGGCGGCCAGACCGACCGGGTTTGGAAAGTCCAGGCCCATGACGCTCACCGGCATCTTCGCCGGCGCCTTGCACAGCAAGCCGTTGAGGCCCAAACGTCCGCCCGCGCCGATCAAGTCCAGGGACAGATCGTGGGAGGTTTCCGGGGAAAGTTTGAACAACAGCTGACGGGCCAGGGTGTACATGGGCGGGTTTGACTCTGGGCTACGAAAAGTGGCGGCGATTATAGCCGGGGTGAAGGGTCACGGGCGAGAACCCTGGGATTTATTCCCCGGTCGGTAACGTTTTACCAGAGCGTTTTTTGATAGTGACTGCCGCACGGGCGATGAATGATCGATTCGACTGCACTGACGCAGCGCCCCCACAGCAGGAAATGAAATGCTGGTTCTCCCTAGACCACCCAGTCCCCATCAACCTCAAGAAAATGCCTCAGGTTATGCCCTTCAGGCACATCGTAAGGATCACACGATCGTGGAGATGGGCGATTGCGCTTCTTCTCAGCAAATCGACAAGGCCCTGACCCTGCAATTAGACGGTCCCGATGGGCGAGCCACAGGAATGTCCGGATCTGAAACAAGAATCACGCTCGAAGGTATCGACCAGATACTGGAAGAGATCATTACAGACCTATCCGTCAGTTCATCTACCAGTGAACATGAACTTGTACGGACCATTGAACTGGCGGTTGATGGAGACATCAACGGTGCAAAGAGCAGTGCTGCTCCAGAATCGGTGGCCGAGTTCGTTGCCATTGCCATCGATGACCTGGATTTACCCACAAAAACAGATCAGTCACCCGCAGCAACACTACAACGCGCCCAAGCAATCGTTGACTCACTCGGCGACCTGCTCGGCAAACTGGGACGCAACGAATTCGAAGGCGATCTCGGTCGATGGGCCAGCAACCTGACGATTTCCGGCCTGCGCATCGGCCTTGTCGTAGGCACTTTGACAACGGTCAGGCAACTGATCGGCTTTGCACTGGAAAAATCCTTGCAGTCCAATGTGGCCTCGCCGCTGACGCGCAACGTGATCGGCGCAATCTCCCTGATGATGGGTCCCGCGTTGAACATCATTGGCGCGGTCAGGGACGAGTGCAATGGCACGGCCAATACGCAAACGCGCCTCGCCCGCCTCGCCACCCTCACACTGTCGATGGCAGCGCTGGTGACTGCGGCGGCAGTGCCCCAGGCGCTGCCGGCGTTAGCCTCGTTTGGCCCGCAAATGGCTTTCTACAGTTTTGCCACCGATCTGGTGAACCTGTTCTTACCGATAGGTGACAACTCGAAACCCACTCCAGGCGGTACAGCAGCTTCTGGGGGGTTGAATGGTGCTCTGCAGTTCCTTGCCTTTACGGCAATGAGCAATACCGCATCAAAATCAGGCCCTGGCTATGCCATGTCGGCGGGCAGCGCGCCATCGACCGATACAGCAGTGCTCGCTGCCCAACTTTCGCAATGGATGACTCGCACTGCCGATGTTGCGGTCAGTCTCCCTCTATCCACCCTGAACCGCGCTACCGAGATCCTGGAGTCGCTGACTCCGGTACTGGGGCACGACGCTTTACGCGGCGCCTATAACGCGGGTGCCGAAGTGGCCAGCCAGGTACTCGGTGGCGAAATAATGCATGCGCTGCAACCGGAGAAAGCACCCGAAGGCTTTCGCATCCAGCTCAAACCTGCGCGGATCCCCACCGCCGAACAAGTGGCTAATCAGTTCCTGACCACTAATGCGATACGGACCTCGCTGAGCGAAACGATAACCGCCGTTGTGGTTTCGGCAACCCGGTACTTCTCGACGCTGCCGATTTCCAAAGCGGAAGTCGATCACGTCGTCAATGCGTTGGTGGCGGCAGTGGTTTTTGCGGGGCGCCCCAGCGTTGTGTACGTCAATCAAGGCACACAGCCTGAGCCACCCTCTACGCAACGATGACAATGGTTGCGCCTGGCCCTGTGTGGCTGGGCGCAATCCGGCTCACCACTCACTCTTCTCCCACGCATCATCCTCCATCGGCTTGAACACTTCTCTCATATAGCTTTTGACGAAAAGGTCCAGGCTGAACGCCAGGCCATTGGCGCCGCTGATTTCCTTGAAAATCAGGGTGTTTTCCAGTTTCTCGTCCTTCAATTGCACCAGCACCTTCAGCGTGACCGCCAAGAGTGCCTTGGCATCGGGATACGCGCGAGACTCGCCGTCCGCCCCCCGTAACGTGCGCAAAAACTCATAAATGGCTTTCTCGCCCTGCCCCTCCATGGCCAACAGCTGTTGATACAAACGATCGAACTCAGGGTCCGGGCGCTTGCTGTCAGGCAGGCTCTGGCGGGCAGCAAGCAGGCGTGACTCCAGCGTCTCGACCGGCGGGTTGCCACTGGGCTCGAGCGAGCGCGCACTCATTACGGTTTCAATCTTCATGGATATCCTCGGTCGGGGCCGTTCAAATGGTACTGGCAGAGTGCTTGGCGAAAGTCGAACACAGATCAGTGAGCGCCTGCATCGAGGCCTGGTCCAGTGAGCGAACCGACGCGGGCAGCTTCTCGACGCACGCCAGCAGTCGCGGTTCCAGTCGTTGTCGGGTCGATTCGATATCGAATTCGAGCAGTTGATCCGCCAGGCGCACCACGTAGCGCTCCTGCGGGTGATAGTCGAGCACCAGTTCGCCGGGCCAGAGCCGGCACAATCGCTCGCGCAACGCATTGCCTCGGGACCGACAATGCAGCGGTAGCAGCACCTGCAACACAGCGCTCGTGTCACCCGGTTGCTCGACCAGCCAGCGCGCCAGCATTTCGTCCAGCCATTCGGGACAACTCAGGGCCTGCGCGAGCAACTCGCGAGCGGCCTGCGCAAGCTCCAGCAAACCGCTGAGCAGCGTGGGGGCGAAGCGCAGGGGGAGGAAACGAAAGATCATCGACTTACTTACCTGAAAGGTGCGTGATATCCGCCAGCCTGCTGGGTGCGAAACCCACCCGCTCGCGAATTTCTTTGGAAAAGTGCGATGAAGAGGCGTAGCCGAACGCCAGCGCCACATCGGTCAAGGAACGATCTTCCAGGCTCATGCTCAGCAGTGCCTGGGCCGTGCGCCAGTCGCGCAATGCCGGCTTGGTCGCACCGCCCAGCGCCTGTCGGCACAATCGCCGAAAGTGCGACACCGACACGCCATAGCGTTGCGCCAGCCAGGTCAGCTTTTCGCTGCTCGCGCCCTGCTCCAGCAGAAACCGCACCAGCCAATAGTTCTCGTTGTGCCGCAATACACTGGCGAAAGCCCGGTAGGACACGCCGCCACGCAAGGCCTGTTCGATGTACCAACGCTCCAGCTTCTTGTCGGAATCGAGGGTCTCGTAAGAGACAGCAAGTGCCGCCCAGGACGTCGGGCGTGGGCCTTGGCCGATCAATGCGCCGCCCAGGTCGATAAACACCTGCAGTTTCACCAGGGACGCCTCGGGCATCGGCAGAATCTGCGCACGGGCGCCGCTGTTCATCTCAAACTCGCCGCGCACCGCCAACAGTCCTTGCCAGCCTGCCGGCAGACAGCAGCACAACGCGCCGCTGGCAAACGTCAGGCATAGCGCCTGCTCGGCGGCCCGCACGAACATCACCTGCTCGTCCCGGCGAACGTCAGGCACGGGTGTCGCGAAAAGTCGATCGATCTGCACGCTTACCTCCTGTGGCGACTCGTGTGGTAACGGTCGTCAGGATGAAAGGCGTGGCCCTTTCAATCTTGATGGAAAGCTGATGAAACCCGGGCTGGCATATGCCTTGCACCGGCAACCGGCATCAGCACTCATGCCAACGGCGGGATGAGTGGAAGGACAATGGCGTCGTCACCCGGCTTTGCTCGCGCAGGGACCTGGGACGACGCCTTTTTTTGCAAGGTGAAGACGCGATGAATGAACCATCAGCCGGCCCATTGGCCTGGGTCAACGGCAGCGATGCCCCGGAAAAGACCGAAATCAACCTCGGCTTCATGGCCCTGAGCGACTGCGCCTCGGTGGTGGTCGCGGCGACACAGGGTTTCGCCCAGCCCTACGGCCTGACGCTGAATCTCAAGCGCCAGTCGTCGTGGGCCAATCTGCGGGACAAACTGGTGAGCGGCGAACTCGACGCCGCCCACAGCCTGTACGGTTTGATCTACGCCGTGCATTTGGGCATCGGTGGCGTCGCGCCCACCGACATGGCCGTGCTCATGGGCCTGAACCAGAACGGTCAGAGCATCAACCTTTCCCACGGCTTGCAGGCCCTGGGCGTGACCAGTCCTGAGGCGCTGGATCGGCACGTGCACCAAAGTCGCCCAAAACTCACCTTCGCCCAGACATTTCCGACCGGCACCCACGCCATGTGGCTGTATTACTGGCTTGCGAGCCAGGGTATTCATCCGTTGCAGGATGTCGACAGCGTGGTGGTGCCGCCGCCGCAAATGGTCGCGCACCTGCAGGCGGGGCGCATCGACGGCTTCTGCGTCGGTGAGCCGTGGTCTGCCAGCGCGGTGAAACAGAACCTCGGGTTCACCCTGGCGACGACCCAGACCATCTGGCCCGATCACCCGGAAAAAGTCCTCGGCTGCACCCGCGCTTTCGTCGAGCACTACCCCAACACCGCCCGCGCGCTGGTGATGGCGATTCTGCAGGCCAGCCGTTTCATTGAACAAAGCCCGGAGAATCGCCGCAGTACCGCGCAACTGCTGAGCGCGCCGCACTACCTCGATGCGCCACTCGATTGCATCGAGCCGCGCTTGCTCGGCGACTATGCCGACGGTCTGGGCAATCGCTGGCAAGACCCGCACGCGCTGCGCTTCCATGGTGAGGGTGAGGTCAACTTGCCTTATTTGTCCGATGGCATGTGGTTCATGACCCAGTTCCGCCGCTGGGGTTTGTTGCGCGACGACCCGGACTACCTCGCGGTGGCCCGTCAGGTGCAGCAACTAGACTTGTACCGAGAGGCCGCCAGCGCCGTCGGTGTTGCTGCCTTGGGCAAGGAAATGCGCAGCAGCCAGTTGATCGACGGCAAGCGCTGGGACGGTTCCGACCCGGGCGGCTACGCCCGCAGTTTCAAGCTGCATGCCATGAGCGACAGCTCGCCCCTTCTCGCCAGCCGCTGACAGGAGACTGCAAACATGCTGCGTATCCTGCTGATCAACGACACGGCGAAAAAAGTCGGACGCCTGAAAGCCGCCCTGACCGAAGCCGGGTTCGAGGTCATAGACGAATCCGGCCTGACCATCGACCTCCCCGCACGCGTCGAAACGGTGCGCCCGGACGTGATCCTGATCGATACCGAGTCACCGAGCCGTGATGTGATGGAGCAAGTGGTGCTGGTGTCGCGCGATCAACCACGGCCCATCGTGATGTTTACCGATGAGCATGATCCTGACGTGATGCGCCAGGCGATCAAGTCCGGCGTCAGTGCCTACATCGTCGAAGGCATTCACGCACAACGCTTGCAGCCGATTCTCGACGTGGCCATGGCACGTTTTGAAAGCGACCAGGCCCTGCGTGCTCAATTGCACGCCCGCGACCAGCAACTGGCCGAGCGCAAGCGCATCGAGCTGGCTAAAGGGTTGCTGATGAAAATGAAGGACTGCAACGAGGAAGAGGCCTACACCCTCATGCGCCGCCAGGCCATGAGCCGCCAGCAGAAGCTGATTCAGGTGGCGGAACAGATTATTGCCATGAGTGAGTTGCTGGGCTGAATTCCTGCGGTGGATGTTCTATCGCCTTCGCGAGCAAGCCCGCTCCCACATTGGAATGCATTTCAAATGTGGGAGCGGGCTTGCTCGAGAATGGCAGCGACTCGGTTTCGGCTGTTGGCACAGATTTGGCTATGTAATCGGTACAGGTAACCAACGGCGGTTGCCCCACCTACGACAAAGACGTCGCTCACCTCATTTGCCCTTGGCGAATCAGGTGGCGGCGTTTTTTTGTTTTGGCCCCATAGCCTGGGGCCGGTGGTGCGGCCCTTCGGCGCCCCACCTGCATGACTCCCGTTCGAGACTCCTATCAGTTGAGGTGCGCGATGAATTCAAGCTTCTGGAAATCCGGCCATACCCCGACACTGTTCGCGGCCTTCCTTTATTTCGACCTGAGCTTCATGGTCTGGTACCTGCTCGGTCCGCTGGCGGTGCAGATTGCCGCCGACCTGCACCTGACCACCCAGCAACGCGGGCTGGTGGTGGCCACGCCGATTCTGGCCGGTGCCGTGCTGCGCTTTGTGATGGGCCTGCTGGCTGACCGCCTGTCGCCGAAAACCGCCGGACTGATTGGCCAGGTGATCGTCATTTGTGCCCTGTTCGGCGCCTGGAAGCTCGGCATCCACAGCTATGAACAAGCGCTACTGCTGGGCCTGTTCCTCGGCATGGCTGGCGCGTCGTTTGCCGTCGCCCTGCCCCTGGCGTCGCAGTGGTATCCGCCGCAGCACCAAGGCAAGGCCATGGGCATCGCCGGTGCCGGCAACTCGGGCACCGTGCTCGCGGCGCTGATCGCGCCGGTCCTGGCGGCTGCATTCGGCTGGAGCAATGTGTTCGGCTTCGCCCTGATCCCGCTGATCCTGACCCTGATCGTCTTCGCCTGGTTGGCCAAAAACGCCCCGGAACGGCCGAAAGCCAAGTCCGTGTCCGACTACTTCAAAGCGTTGGGCGACCGTGACAGCTGGTGGTTCATGTTTTTCTACAGCGTGACCTTCGGCGGTTTCATCGGCCTGGCCAGCGCGCTGCCCGGCTACTTCAATGACCAATATGGCCTGAGCCCGGTGACGGCCGGCTACTACACCGCTGCCTGCGTGTTCGGTGGCAGCCTGATGCGGCCGTTGGGCGGCGCGCTGGCCGACCGTTTTGGTGGCATTCGCACCCTGCTGGGAATGTACACGGTGGCGGCGATCTGCATCGCCGCAGTGGGTTTCAATCTGCCGAGTTCCTACGCCGCATTGGCCCTTTTCGTCTGCACCATGCTCGGTTTGGGTGCGGGTAACGGCGCAGTGTTCCAATTGGTCCCGCAGCGCTTCCGTCGGGAAATCGGCGTGATGACCGGCCTGATCGGCATGGCCGGCGGGATCGGTGGCTTCGCCCTCGCGGCCGGCATGGGCGCGATCAAGCAAAGTACCGGCAGTTATCAGCTGGCGTTGTGGTTGTTCGCCAGCCTCGGTGTCCTGGCCTGGTTCGGTCTGCACGGTGTGAAACGTCGCTGGAGAACCACCTGGGGCTCGGCTGCCGTGACCGCTGCACGGGTCTGAGGCAGCCATGAGTCTGCAACTGAGCTTCGCCGAAGCCAGCGCCATCGGCCCTCGCGAGGAAAACCAGGACGCCCTGCGCCTGGTCACCCCGGCCCCGGCGCTGGCGGCGAGCAAGGGTTACCTGTTCGCCATCGCCGACGGTGTCAGCCAATGCGCCGACGGCGGGCTGGCGGCTCGCTCGACCTTGCAGGCCCTGGCGCTGGATTACTACGCCACGCCGGAGACTTGGGGTGTCGCGCAGGCACTGGATCGCCTGCTGTTGGCGCAGAATCGCTGGTTACAGGCCAATGGCGGCGGGCAACCGCTGCTGACCACCGTCAGTGCCTTGGTCATGCGCGGCAGGCGTTTTACTCTGGCGCATGTCGGCGATTGCCGGGTCTATCGCTGGCACGCCGAGACGTTGCAGCGGGTCAGCGAAGATCACGTCTGGGACCAGCCGGGCATGCAGCACGTGCTCAAACGCGCTTTAGGGCTGGATCAGCATCTGGTGCTGGATTTTCTGGATGGCGAGCTTCGGCTGAACGAGAGTTTCGTGCTGCTCAGCGACGGTATCTGGGCGGTGTTGGGTGATACGGCGATTGCGGCGATCCTGCGCGATCAGCCCGATCTGCACAGCGCTGCGCAAACGCTGGTCACTGCCGCGCACCTGGCCGGCAGTCAGGACAACGCCAGCGCCTTGCTGGTGCGGGTCGATGCCCTCGGTGAAACGAGCATCGGCGATGCCTTGATTCATTTGCAGCAATGGCCGCTGCCTCCGGCTTTGAAACCGGGCCAGGCCTTCGAGGGTTGGCAGGTCGAAGGGATTCTTGGCCAGAGTCAGCAGTCAGTGCTCTATCGGGTACGCGATGCGCAGCAACAGCCTTGGCTCCTGAAAACCCTGCCCGCCGCGTTGCGCGACGATCACCTGGCCGGGCAGGCGTTGCTGTCGGAAGAATGGTTCCTCAAGCGCGTGGCCGGGCGGCATTTTCCTGAAGTGCATGCCGCCAGTCAGCGTCAGCATTTGTACTACGTGATGCGGGAATACGCCGGATCAACCCTGGCGCAACTGCATGAGCAGGTCGGAGCGCTGCCGCTGGCCCAATGGCTGGACCTGGCCGAACGCCTGTTGCGGGCGGTCGGCATGCTGCATCGCCGGCAGATTCTCCATCGCGACATCAAACCGGAGAATGTGCTGTTGGGGGACGATGGCGAGTTACGCCTGCTGGATTTCGGTCTCGCCTACTGCCCCGGCCTGTCCGAAGACCAGCCCTCGGCCCTGCCCGGAACACCCAGCTATATCGCGCCGGAAGCCTTTCGCGGCGACCCGCCGACACCGCAACAGGATCTGTATGCGGTGGGCGTGACCTTGTATTTCCTGCTCACCGGGCATTTTCCCTACGGCGAAATCGAAGCGTTCCAGCGTCCACGCTTTGGCGTGCAGGTCAGCGCCAGTCGCTACCGGCCCGACCTGCCGGAGTGGATCGCACAAAGCCTGGAACGGGCCGTTGCGGCTGATCCGGGCCAGCGCTTTGAAACGGCGGAAGAGTGGTTGTTACTACTGGAACAGGGCGAACGGCGCAGTTTGAGCGTGCGGCCTCGACCGTTGCTGGAGCGCGAGCCGCTGAAAGTCTGGCGGACGTTGGCGCTGGTGTCGTTGGTGGTCAATCTGGTGCTGTTGTTTCTGGCATTTCACGGCTGAATGTTCATCGATTGAAGGAAATCACTATGAGCGCAAAAGTCTGGCTGGTGGGTGCGGGTCCTGGCGATCCGGAATTGCTGACGCTCAAGGCCGTTCGGGCATTGAGGGAAGCGGATGTGGTGTTGATCGATGATTTGGTCAATGACGCCGTGCTGGAACATTGCCCCAACGCGCGGATTATTCCGGTTGGTAAACGCGGTGGTTGTCGCTCCACGCCTCAAGCCTTCATTCATCGCCTGATGCTGCGCTACGCACGCCACGGCAAATGCGTGGTCCGGCTCAAGGGGGGCGACCCGTGCATTTTTGGCCGCGGCGGTGAAGAAGCGCAGTGGTTGCGTGAACGCGGGGTCGACGTCGAGCTGGTCAATGGCATCACCGCCGGGCTTGCTGGCGCGACGCAGTGCGATATTCCGTTGACGCTAAGGGGCGTGGCTCGCGGCGTGACGCTGGTCACCGCCCACACTCAGGATGGCAGCAGCCTGAACTGGCAGGCCTTGGCCCAGAGTGGCACGACGCTGGTGGTCTACATGGGAGTGGCAAAACTGAGCGAGATCCGCGAGCAACTGCTGGCGGGCGGGATGGCGCCGGATACACCGGTGGCGATGATTGAAAACGCGTCCCTGCCGCACCAACGGGAATGTCGCAGCGACCTGACGGCCATGGAGGAAGATGCCTGCGCCTTCGAACTCAAGAGCCCGGCAATCCTGGTGATTGGCACCGTGGCCGCCCGTGCAACATCATCCTTGTGGGAGCGTGGCTTGCCCGCGATGACGGCCGATCAGTCAGCCTGAATCCAACTGATTCAACCCTTCTTCACTAAATCGCAGACAAAGAAAAGCCCGGCCTAAGCCGGGCTTTTCAGAGCTGCGAGCTAATTACTTAGCTTGAGCTTCAACCTGCGCTTCTACGCGACGGTTTACAGCGCGACCAGCTTCAGTTTTGTTGTCAGCAACTGGGCGGGATTCGCCGTAGCCAACAGACTGAACGCGGGACGATTCAACACCGTACTGGTTGGTCAGAACTTGCTTAACGGCGTTTGCACGACGCTCGGACAGTTTCTGGTTGTAAGCGTCAGGACCGACGGAGTCAGTGTGACCTTCAACAGTAGTGCTGGTGGATGGGTACTGCTTCATGAAGTCAGCGAGGTTCTTGATGTCGCCGTAGCTGTTAGGCTTGACTACCGACTTGTCGAAGTCGAACTTCACGTCCAGCTCAACACGAACAACTTCAGCAACTGCTGGGCAGCCATCAGCGTCAACAGTTACGTTGGCTGGGGTGTCCGGGCACTTGTCAACGTTGTCGCAAACGCCATCGTTGTCGCTGTCGGAGCAGACTTCAGCTGGCGCTGGTGCTGGAGCAGCAGCAGGCTTGGAGCCGCCACCGAAGTTCACACCGATACCGACGCTTGGAGCCCACTCGGTGTCGCCCTGGTCGATGTTGTATTGAGCTTCAACGCCAGCACGGGCGTAGAAGTTCTCGGTGAAGTACAGCTTGGCACCGCCGCCAACGTTGGCGAAGGTGGAACGGTTACGACCGCTCGAGCCGTTCTGGCCGATGCTTTGATCGGAGAAACCAGCCGAAACGTATGGACGGACCATGTCGCCTGGGTTGTTGAAGTGGTACAGAGCGTCCAGAGCGGTGTTAGCGCCCTTGATGTTACGACCGTCGTCGGAACGCACGTTGTGCACTTCGTCGTAGCCCAGACGCAGTTCAACGTCGTCGGTCAAGAAGTAGCCAACCGAACCACCGAACAGGTTGCCGTTGTTCTTGAAGTTACGAGCGCTGTCGAATTGTTCTTTCTTTGCGAAGCCTTCGATTTCAACTGCGCCTTGGCCTTGTGCCAGAGCGCCGAACGAAGTGGCGGCAATCAAAGAACCAATGGCCAAGCCCAAGGTGTTTTTCAGTTTCATCCGTTAAATCCCCATCTGGTGATTGTGAAGCAGTCCCGCAAACCGGGGGACAACTCGGCGGCAAGTCTAACAGAACTTGCCTACACGTAAGAGATATTTGCGCCGAACTAAGTTTCAGCAATGCCTGCAAATTTCTCACGCAATTTGTCTAGAGCGCGTTTGTACCGCATTTTTGTTGCACTCAAACCCATGTGCATGATGTCTGCGATCTCCTGAAACTCCAGCTCTGCGACAAATCGTAGCACCAGAATTTCACGGTCAATCGGGTTCACATACACCAGCCAGCGATCGAGTCCGCCCTTCTCCTCGGGTTTCGGCGCCTTCTCTTCAGACGCTTCCTCAAGGGGGTCAAGACTCAAAGCATCCATCAAGCGACGCTTTCGCCGTTCTTTCCGATACTGCGTGATGCACTCGTTGTACGTGATGCTATAGAGCCATGTCTTGAACTTCGATTTGCCCTCGAAGTTCTTCAAGCCGTACAGCACCTTCAACATCACTTCCTGACAGACATCGTCTGCATCTCGATCGTTCCCAAGATATCGTGCACAGACGTTAAATAATGTTCGTTGGTAACGCCGCATCAGTTCTTCATAGGCGCGCGTTACGTGAAACAGCTCGGTATGCGAGCGCGCGACCAACTCCTCATCAGAGAGCTCGCGGGGGTCGTAGCGCGTGGAGAGCGATTGAGCTTTATTCAAAACAAGTCGGGCCGACAGTCAGGTCAATGTCCGCCGCAGCCCTTCAGGGCATTTAGCGGCGGCATACATTAGCAGGGTTTGCCGGGTTAGCGGCTACTCACATGCTGCTCCAGGAGGATCCGATTGGAGAGAGAGACTAGCTCACCCTCATCGGTCAGCAATGTGGTTTTAACCGTGCCGATCTCTTCGATCTGACCTTCGACCTCGCCAACACGCACTTGTTGCCCAACCTGATACAACTCACGCACATAGATTCCCGCAAGAATCTGGCCGGCAATTTCCCGGCTTCCCAACCCCATGGCCAGCGCAACCGCCAGACCAACGGTAATCAAAACAATCACAATCACATGGTTCAGAAGGTCAGTCTTGACCTCCAATTGGCTGATTGCGACCGAAATACTGATGATAATCACCAGGCCCTGGGCAATTCGCCCCAGACCGGCGGCGTAATCCAGCCCTACGCCCTCTGCCGCACCACGCACCAGCCCATTGGCCAGTTGCGCCAGCAATACACCCACCAACAGCACCAGCGCGGCGCCGAATACTTTCGGCAAATACAGCGCAAGCATGTCAAGCGTAGCTGAAACTCGCTCAAGTCCAAGGGATTCTGCCGCAGAAACCAGAAAAATCAGCAGAACGAACCAATAGACAATCTTGCCGATCAACGTCGAAATCGGCACCTGGAGGCCGGCCCGGGACAGCAATTTTGTCAAACCGGTGCCGCCCATCAAGCGATCGAGCCCCAGCTTGGCGAGCAACTTGGACAGCAAAGTGTCTAAAAGTTTCGCCACGACAAAACCTAGCAGCAATACAACCAGTGCGCCAAACAGGTTCGGGATGAAATTTGCAACCTTGGTCCATAACGCAGTCATTGCAGTGACGAGGCTCTGTGTCCAGAGATCAAGTTCCATATTCAATCAGCCTTATCAGCAGTGCGAACGGTAGGTTTACGGTGACGGGAAACCGGCGAGACATGGGCCGATCCGTTATTCAGGGCGATCATCAGCGCGGGCAGCCAGCGGCCCAGCAGGCTGAACAGATCACCGGCGCCGACCTGGCGGTTGGCGGTTTTCAGTACACGGCCAAGGCACGCATCGTCGTCCCGAGTGGACGGTGATGCCTTGAGCATGTCACGCAAAGACTGTTCAAACGGATCGTGCATACGCACCTCTCGTGATGTCTGTGAAAGACGCGATCAAATTTGCCCGGGTCACATGGCTCACCTTCAGACCCAGCGCAAACGTCGGAATAACCACCACTGCCCGAGCGCCACCGAGACCATCATCAGGCAGGCAATCAGGAAGCCATAAGGGCTTGCCGAGAACGGAATTCCCCCGACGTTGATGCCCAAAAGACCGGTCAGAAAACTCATCGGCAAAAAGATCCCGGTGATGATCCCGAAACGGTACATCGTGCGATTCATGCGCACGCTCAAACGTCTATCTTCGGCCTCAAGGACCAGCCCCACCCGCTCCCGGGTCAATTCCAGCTCTTCGAGATAGCGGGTCAGGCTGTTGTTCAATTCGTTCCAGTAATCGCCATCATCCTCGACAAACCACGGCAGTTTTATCCGTGTCAGCTGAGCGAAAATATCCCGCTGCGGAGCGAGAAAACGCTTCAACGCAGCAGCCCGCCGACGGATCTGCAAAACGGCGCCATGTTCGGGCGCGTACCGTTCGTCGGCATCCAGCTTTTCTTCTTCCTCATCGACGACTTCCGAGAGGCAACTGACCAGATCCTGCACTTTATTGGTGAGGAATTGCGCCATATAAAGGATGAGTTCGGAGGCGGTTTTCGGCCCCTTGCCTTCCGCGAGCTGTACCAACAACTCATCAGTGGCGCGCAATGGACGCAAACGCAGGGAAATCACCCGTTGGGCCGAAGCAAAGATCCGCACCGAGACCATGTCTTCCGGCTCGGCGCCCGGGTTCAGGTTGACCCCACGCAAAAATAACAGCAGTTCGCTGTCGGAAAGCTGTAGAAGACGCGGACGGGTGTTCTCTTCGAGCAGCAAGTCACAGCTGAATTCGCTCAGACCACTGGATTTGCGCAGCCAGGTCTGGGTTTGCGGGTGACTGCGATCCCAATGCAGCCACAGGCTTTCATGGGCCTGCAGCTGCAAGTCATCGAGTTCAGTCCGGGCTATCGAACGCGCACCGCCTTTTCCGTCCAGCACCAGGGCATGCACCAGCCCCCACTGCGCGTTTTCTTCCTCGAACATCCTCACCCCTTTGTTGATGGCGCGTTTACTCAGGCATTTTCAGCGGGCTTGGCGAGATGATCACGCCGTTGTTGTCCGCGTAAATGTAATGGCCCGGATGGAACGTCACGCCCGCAAAGGTCACCGCCACGTTGAGATCGCCGAGACCGCGCTTGTCGGTTTTCATCGGGTGGCTGGCCAGGGCCTGAACCCCAAGGTCAGTTTGGGCGATGACGTCGACGTCGCGGATGCAACCGTAGATCACCAGCCCTTCCCAGCCGTTACTGGCGGCTTTCTCGGCGATCATGTCGCCCAGCAGCGCACGGCGCAGGGAACCGCCACCATCGACCACCAGCACCTTGCCGTGACCTTTGAGTTCGGCTTGCTCCTTGACCAGTGAGTTATCTTCGAAGCACTTGATGGTCACGATTTCACCGCCGAAGGAATCACGGCCGCCAAAATTGCTGAACATCGGTTCCAGCACCTGCACCAACTCTGGATAGGCGTCGCACAGGTCAGGCGTGAGGTAATGGTTCATCGAGAAACTCCTGTAAAGAGGAAGGCACATCGAGGATGTCGCAAAGTGACCAGAAAAGCTCAATGCGTCATATCTTAGCCGCAAGCCGATCAGAGCGAAATGCCCTTGTTAGAGCATCGGGCTCAAACCGCCGCGGCCAAATCCGGCTTCCCACCCAGTAACGGCGTTTGCTGATCCGCCAGCCAGCGGGCCACCAACGGCCAGACTTCAGTCTGGGCGGCTTTGCTGACGAGCATTTCCACGTGGCCGAAATTATCGCCAAAGCCCTGCTCGCGCCCCAGGTTTATAAATTGCTTGTGCTCGGAGCCAACCTGATCGAACAACTTGCGACAGGCCCAGGCCGGGTCCTGATGATCGCCCGCTGCACTCACGGCCAGTACGGGTAACTGAACCTCGGCCAACCCGGCCCACCAATCCTTGTCGGCATCGCCGAAGCGCCCGAACAGGCCGTACCAGCGCATGCTTTCCAGGGCCAGGCCAATCGGCTCGTCCTCCGGGCCACGCTTGAGCCGGGAACCGGACAGTTGGGCAAAACGCTTGAGAATGAAGCGTCCGCTCCACTCCACCGGCGGAATCTTCAACGGCCAGTAAGTGCGGCTGACCTGCGTACCGAAAAACGCCGCAGAGGCCACGACCGGCTCGCCGATGTACTCACCGCCCAATGCCGCCGCCAGAGTAATCCCGCCCAGCGAGTGACCGATCCAGTGCGGAACCTGGCCACTTTGCTCGCGTACGAACGCGCCAATGGCTGGCAGATCGTAGCGCGCATAGTCGGCGACGCGGTTCTTGCGGTAGTCGTGGTTGCGCTGGGACAGGCCATGACCGCGCATTTCCGGAATCCACACGTCGAACCCCAGGCGAGTCAGGTAAGCGCCCAGCCCCAGGCCTTTCGGGGAAAACCAGAAGCGTCGATTGGAAAAACTGCCGTGCAACAGGATCACCGGCACGCCACGCACGGACGATTCATCGGCCAGGCCGAGGCGGGTTACCGCCAGCTCGACGGTGCCGTCGGGGCTGTTGCCAGGTTTCAAACGATAGACGTCTTCGCTCAGATCGCCGCGCCGCTCGGCGCTGATCAGGGCGACAGGAAATAGGTTGCTGCTGCTTTGCATAATGCTCTTGCACAAAAAAGGGCGGCTTCCAGAGGAGCCCGCCCTACTTGAATCTTAATGGAACCGGTCATAGACCGCGCCGCCAATCATTGTAGGAGCGAGCTTGCTCGCTCCTACAACAACATCATCATCAAGCCGAGGCTTGACCTTCAGCCAGGAAGAACCAGGTTTCCAGTACGGAATCGGGGTTCAGCGAAACGCTTTCAATGCCCTGCTCCATCAGCCACTTGGCCAGATCAGGATGGTCCGAAGGGCCCTGACCGCAGATGCCGATGTACTTGCCAGCCTTGTTGCACGCGGCAATGGCGTTCGCCAGCAGCTTCTTGACCGCAGGGTTACGCTCGTCGAACAGGTGAGCGATGATCCCGGAGTCACGGTCCAGGCCCAAGGTCAGTTGGGTCAGGTCGTTGGAGCCGATGGAGAAGCCATCGAAGAACTCGAGGAATTCTTCAGCAAGAATCGCGTTGGACGGCAGTTCGCACATCATGATGATGCGCAGGCCGTTTTCGCCACGCTTCAAGCCGTTTTCCGCCAACAGGTCGATGACCTGGCTCGCTTCGCCCAGGGTACGGACGAACGGCACCATGATTTCGACGTTGGTCAGGCCCATCTCGTTGCGCACGCGCTTGAGGGCACGGCATTCGAGTTCGAAGCAGTCGCGGAACGATTCGCTGATGTAACGCGAAGCGCCACGGAAGCCCAGCATCGGGTTCTCTTCTTCCGGCTCGTAGAGCTTGCCGCCGATCAGGTTCGCGTATTCGTTGGACTTGAAGTCCGACAGACGCACGATGACCTTTTTCGGGGTGAACGCAGCGGCCAGGGTGCTGATGCCTTCAACCAGCTTCTCGACGTAGAAACCGACCGGATCGTCGTAGCCGGCAATGCGCTTGTCGACGCTGTCCTTGATGTCCTGCGGCAGCCCGGCGTAGTTCAGCAGCGCCTTGGGGTGCACGCCGATCATGCGGTTGATGATGAATTCCAGACGGGCCAGGCCCACACCGGCGTTCGGCAGCTGCGCGAAGTCGAAGGCGCGGTCCGGGTTACCGACGTTCATCATGATCTTGAACGGCAGATCAGGCATGGCGTCGACGGAGTTTTTCTTGATGTCGAAGCCCAGTTCGCCTTCGAAGATGTAGCCGGTGTCGCCTTCAGCGCAGGAAACGGTCACGCCCTGGCCGTCTTGCAACAGCTGGGTGGCGTTGCCGCAACCGACCACGGCCGGGATGCCCAGCTCGCGAGCGATGATCGCCGCGTGGCAGGTACGACCGCCACGGTTGGTGACGATGGCGCTGGCGCGCTTCATGACCGGTTCCCAGTCCGGGTCGGTCATGTCGGAGACCAGCACGTCGCCTGGCTGGACTTTGTCCATCTCGGACACGTCCTTGATGATGCGGACCTTGCCGGCGCCAATGCGCTGGCCGATGGCGCGACCTTCAACCAGCACGGTGCCGGTTTCTTTCAACAGGTAACGTTCCATGACGTTGGCCTGGGTGCGGCTCTTCACGGTTTCAGGACGGGCCTGAACGATGTAGAGCTTGCCGTCGTCGCCGTCTTTGGCCCACTCGATGTCCATCGGGCACTTGTAGTGCTTCTCGATGATCATCGCTTGCTTGGCCAGTTCGCTGACTTCGGCGTCGCTCAGGCAGAAACGTGCACGATCGGCCTTGTCGACGTCGATGGTCTTGACCGACTTGCCGGCCGTGGCCACTTCGCCGTAGATCATCTTGATGGCTTTGCTGCCCAGGTTGCGACGCAGGATGGCCGGACGACCGGCTGCCAGCGTGCCTTTGTGGACGTAGAACTCATCCGGGTTCACCGCGCCTTGTACGACGGTTTCACCCAGGCCGTAGGCGCCAGTGATGAACACCACGTCACGGAAGCCCGATTCGGTATCGAGGGTGAACATCACGCCGGCGGTGCCGGTTTCGGAGCGGACCATGCGCTGCACACCGGCCGACAGGGCTACCAGCTTGTGGTCGAAGCCCTGGTGCACGCGGTAGGAAATGGCGCGGTCGTTGAAGAGTGAAGCGAACACCTCTTTGGCGGCGCGAATAACGTTTTCGACACCACGGATGTTCAGGAAGGTTTCCTGCTGACCGGCGAAGGAAGCATCCGGCAGGTCTTCGGCGGTAGCGGAAGAGCGCACGGCCACGGCCATGTCAGGGTTGCCGGCCGACAGCGTGGTGAACGCGGTGCGGATCTCGGCGTTGAGCTTCTCGGGGAATTCGGCTTCCATGATCCATTGACGGATCTGGGCGCCGGTCTTGGCGAGGGCATTGACATCGTCGACGTCCAGGGCGTCGAGGGCGGCGTGGATCTGATCGTTCAGGCCGCTCAGTTCGAGAAAATCACGATAAGCCTGAGCTGTCGTGGCGAAGCCACCGGGCACCGATACACCGGCACCTGCAAGGTTACTGATCATCTCGCCAAGGGATGCGTTCTTGCCCCCTACGTGCTCTACATCATGGACGCCGAGCTTATCGAGGGAAACTACGTACTCTACCAAGGTGATCTCTCCACTAACTGTGTTGGAAAAGCTCAGAAGCCGGCTGCTCGGGGGAGCATTTGCCAGCTGTATGGCCTGGACCTGGAAAATAAGTGAGAATGCGGGCCACTGGCGGCCAGCAAATCGCGCCTATCATATCCAAGAATGATCATTAGCTTAAGGCCCAAGGTGCAAATGAAACGATCTGCTTTCTTTATTTCCGACGGCACCGGCATCACAGCCGAGACCCTTGGCCAAAGCCTCTTGGCGCAGTTCGAGAACATTACCTTCAACAAATTCACGCGGCCGTACATCGACAACGTGGATAAAGCGCGGGCCATGGTACAACAAATCAACAAAGCCGCCGAAAACGACGGCTTTCGGCCGATCATCTTCGACACCATCGTCAACCAGGACATTCGTGAGATCCTCGCAACGTCCAATGGTTTCATGATCGACATTTTCTCGACCTTCCTGGCGCCGCTCGAACAGGAACTGACCGAACATTCTTCCTACACCGTCGGCAAATCGCACTCGATTGGCAGCAGCACCAATTACATGGAGCGCATCGAGGCGGTGAACTTCGCCCTCGACAACGACGACGGCGCCCGCACGCACTATTACGACAAGGCCGACCTGATCCTGGTGGGCGTGTCGCGCTGCGGCAAAACCCCGACCTGCCTGTACATGGCCATGCAATTCGGCATCCGCGCGGCCAACTACCCGCTGACCGAGGACGACATGGAGCGCCTGCAACTGCCGAACGCCCTGCGCGCCCATCAGCACAAGCTGTTCGGCCTGACCATCGACCCGGACCGCCTCACCGCGATCCGCAACGAGCGCAAGCCCAACAGCCGCTATTCGAGTTATGCACAGTGCGAATTCGAAGTGCGCGAAGTGGAGAACCTGTTCCGCCGCGAGAACATCCCGAACATCAATTCCACGCACTTTTCGGTGGAAGAGATTTCGGCGAAGATTCTGGTGGAGAAAGGCGTGGAGCGGCGGTTCAAGTAGTGATGTAGCGCCTGTTGCACCGCTATCCCGAGCAGGCTCGCTCCCACAGTGGATCTTCAGTGGACACAACATTTGTGTACGAACGAGATCCCTTGTGGGAGCGAGCCTGCTCGCGATGAACGATTACACGGTCTCTGTTAATGCCCCCGCCAACGCCTCAAACCCTCGAAGCAATAGCTGATCATCCCCCGTCGAATGACACACACTCGCCCTGATGAACTGCGGCACCGCGCCATGCCCGACCGCAAACATCTCTCCTGTGGCCACCAGGTAATTGTTTTCCTTCAGCTCTGCAGCAATCTGCGAGGCCCGCCACGGTTCTGGCACTTCGATCCAGAAGTGCGGACTGTGAGGATGCGTATTAAACACCAGACCTTCCAACTGACCGCTGACCAACGCCTTGCGCCGGCCAATCTCGACAATCTGCTGGCCCAGCAACTGCTCCGCGACACCGTTTTCTATCCACAGGCTCGCCACTTCCAGCGTCAGCGGACTGGCCATCCAGCACGTCCCGCGCACTGCCGCGCTCAAGCGTCCGATCAACGGTTGCGGCGCATGCAGATAACCGACCCGCAGCCCTGCTGAAACCGCCTTGCTCAGGCTGCCAATCAACACCGAGCGCTCCGGGGCGAAATGGCTCAACGGTAACGGACGCTGCTGAGCCAATACCGCGTGGGCCTCGTCCTCGAAGATCAACAGATTATTCTGCCGGCAGACCTCTGCAATCGCCTCGCGCCGTGCGACCGACATCACCGCCGCCGTAGGATTCTGGATTGTCGGCGTGCAATACAGCGCTGAGACACGATGGTGACGGCAAATTTCCTCAAGGGCGACGGGATCCAGTCCTTCATCATCCATCGCCACGCCGATGAGTTTTATCCCCAGCAGGCGTGCGACGCTGATCAACCCAGGGTAAGTCAGGTGTTCGGTCACCACGGTGTCGCCGGCCTTGATCAACCCCATCAATGCACACAACACACCGTGCTGGCCGCCGTTCACGCAGACGATCTGCTCGGCGCTCGGGACAAACGCTCCGTGCCTGAGCCAATGCGCGCCCGCCGCACGGTAGCGCGGCAGTCCGGCCTCGGCGGTGTAGCCGCCGAGGTGTCGCAACGCGTGGGGATCGAGGGCCAGGGCTTGCAGGGTCTGACTCAGGAAATGCGCTTCCCGCCCCGGAATCGGCTGATTGCGGCTCATGTCGAAAAACGGCCTGGGTTCATCGCTGACATTGCGAAAGCCGACGTCTCGCGGGCGCTCCATCCCGCGCTGACGCACATAAGTGCCGTCTCCTACACGGGCCACCACCAAACCCACACGCTCCAGTTCGCCATACGCACGACTGATGGTGCCAATGGTGACGCCCACGCTATCAGCCAACAGTCGATGCGGCGGCAACTTGCAACCGGGTTCGATCAGCCCTTCGGCAATGCCTTTTTCCACGGCGTCGGCGAGGCGTTTGTACTTCACGCCCAGACCATTGGCGAGGCCGTCGCGCAGGATTGACACCATGGCAATACTTACTTTGACAGTCATTGCAGCCCCGAATAGCGTGTTTGAAACAGGTTCAATCAGGGATAGACCTTTTGCCTTTGAAGGTCAATCCGACGACAAAGGAATCGATCATGTCCATCGCTATCAGCGCGCCTGCAAGTATCCGCAAACCCTGGTTGACCGCACTGGTCACCAGCACGTTGTTTCTCATCGTGTGCCTGAGTTGGGGGACGACGTGGCTGGGGATAAAAATTGCCGTGGAAAGCGTGCCGCCGCTGACGGCTGCGGGCCTGCGGTTCCTGATCGCCTTCCCGCTGTTTCTCTGCTTCGCCCGCCTGCGTCGTGAGCCGCTGTTGTTTCCCAGGGAAAGCCGCTGGTTCTTTGTGTTCGTCACGCTGTCGTATTTCAGCCTGCCGTACTACTTGCTCAACTACGGCGAAATGCACGTGTCGTCCGGTCTGACGGCGCTGCTGTTCAGCTGCATGCCGGTGTTTATTTTGCTGTTTTCCGCGCTGTTTCTGCGGGAGAAAATCTACCCTTCACAGGTGCTGGGTATCACCATCGGCTTCGGCAGCCTGTTCATGATTATCCGCAGCCAAGGGCTGCATCTGGACCATGCCGAGTTGTTCGGGGTGCTGGCGATTCTTTGCGCGGCGGTGATGCATGCGCTGTGTTACGTGGTGACCAAGAAACACGGCACGGCGATCAGCGTGATTACCTACAACACCCTGCCGATCGGTATCGCCGGGCTAATGTTGTTTATCGCGGGATTGAGTGTTGAGGCGCCGGTGTTCGCGGCCATCAGCTTGCGCTCGTGGAGCGCCCTGCTCTATCTGGGGCTGGTGGCGTCGGTGGGTGGATTTATCGTTTACTTTTTGCTGCTCAAACGACTGAGCCCGATCATTTTGTCGTTTGTGTTCATTATTTTTCCGGTGTTCGCGGTGGTGATGGGTGCGTGGTACGAGGGACAGGTTATTTCTCGAGAACTTGTAATCTATTCGGCGATATTGCTGCTGGGGTTTGCCATCACCAAATTGCCCATCGAGAAATGGCTCAACGGTTGAACACATTCCTGTAGGCGCCAGGCTTGCCGGCGAAGGCGTTTTTGAGGGCGCCTTCGCCGGCAAGCCTGGCGCCTACAGGGATGGGTGTCAGATCACGAATAGATCGACAAACCGATTCACCGGTGTGGCCTCAAGCTTCGCCTGATCGGTGCACAACGCAAAAATCTCGGCACTGCGCTGCGCAGTGAAGCGGGTCGCGAGGTTGGCCTTGAACTTGTCCTCCAACAGCGGGATGCCATCGACACGGCGACGGCGATGGCCGATCGGGTATTCCACCACCACGTTCTCGGTGCTGGAACCGTCCTTGAAAAACACCTGTATCGCATTGGCGATCGAGCGCTTGTCGGCCTCGAGGTATTCGCGGGTGAAGCGTGGCTCCTCGACGATGACCATTTTCTCGCGCAGCACATCGATGATCGGGTGCGCCGCGTGGAAATCGTCTTCGTACTGCTCGGCCACCAGATTGCCGAACGCCAGCGGCACGGCGGTCATGTACTGAATGCAATGGTCGCGGTCCGCGGCGTTGGCCAACGGGCCGACCTTGGAAATGATGCGGATCGCCGATTCGTGGGTGGTGATGACGATTTTGTCGATTTCGTGCAGGCGATTCCTGACGTGCGGGTGCAGGGTGACCGCAGCTTCGCAAGCGGTCTGCGCGTGGAACTCGGCGGGAAAGCTGATCTTGAACAGCACGTTTTCCATCACATAACTACCGTACTTGCGCGAAAAGCTGAACACGCGTTTGTCTTCGGGCTTGAGCGCCAGATCATTGTTGGTGTGGCTGAACAACACGTCATAAAAGCCCCACTGCTTGGCGGTCAGCACGCTGGGGATGCCCATTTCACCGCGCATCGCGATGTCTGCCAGGCGCACGCCACGACTCGACGCATCCCCGGCCGCCCAGGACTTTCGCGACCCGGCGTTCGGCGCATGGCGGTAGGTCCGTAATGCCTGGCCATCGGCAAACGCGTGGGACAACGCCGACAGCAATTGCTCGCGATTGGCCCCCATCAGTTTGGCGGTGACGGCGGTCGAGGCGACTTTCACCAGGATGACGTGATCGAGGCCTACGCGGTTGAAGGAATTTTCCAGCGCGATGACGCCCTGAATCTCGTGGGCCATGACCATGGCTTCGAGCACTGCGCGAACCGTCAGCGGCGCCTCGCCATTGGCCAAACGTTTTTGCGACAGATGGTCGGCCACCGCGAGAATCCCGCCGAGGTTATCGGACGGATGGCCCCACTCGGCCGCGAGCCAGGTGTCGTTGTAATCGAGCCAGCGCACGATGCAGCCGATGTCCCAGGCCGCCTTGACCGGGTCGAGACGGAAATGCGTGCCCGGCACCCGCGCGCCAAAAGGCACGACGGTGCCTTCGACGATAGGGCCAAGGTGTTTGGTGCATTCGGGAAAACGCAGGGCCAGCAGGCCACAGCCCAACGTGTCCATCAGGCAGTTGCGGGCGGTGTCCAACGCTTCTTGGGATTCGATGTTGAAGGTGAGGACATAGTCAGCGATGTCCTGCAGGACCGTGTCGTAGTCGGGGCGGTTGTTCAGGTCGACGTTGGCGCTCATGTTCGATTCACTCGGTCAGTGGTTCGTTGATGGGACCTCGGTTCAGGTAAATCTCAGTCAGTAACAAAATTCTTATTTTGAAGTGCGGTCCTGTAGGAGCCAGGCTTGCCGGCGAAGGCGATCTTGCGGACGCCTTCGCCGGCAAGCCTGGCTCCTACAGGGGATAGGTGTGGGTCAGAAAGAATCACCCGGCACGCGGACGAAGCCTTCCATCAACACCCGTGCACTGCGGCTCATGATGGCTTTGTTCACGGTCCATTCACCGTTGACCTGGCTGGCTTCAGCTCCCACGCGCAAGGTGCCGGACGGATGGCCGAAGCGCACGGCGTTACGTTCGATGCCGCCCGCCGCGAGGTTGACCAACGTGCCGGAGATTGCCGCGGCCGTGCCAATCGCCACGGCTGCCGTGCCCATCATTGCGTGGTGCAACTTGCCCATGGACAACGCACGCACCAGCAGATCGACATCGCCGGCCGCGATGGCCTTGCCGCTGGACGCGACGTAATCCGCAGGCTTGGCCACGAACGCCACCTTGGGCGTGTGCTGACGCTTGGCCGCTTCGTCCAGGTCCTTGATCAGGCCCATGCGCAACGCACCGTAAGCGCGGATGGTCTCGAACATCAGCAGCGCTTTAGGATCACCGTTGATCGCGCCTTGCAGCTCGGTGCCGGTGTAGCCGATGTCTTCGGCGTTGACGAAAATGGTCGGGATGCCGGCGTTGATCATGGTCGCCTTGAAGGTGCCGACGCCGGGCACTTCCAGGTCATCCACCAGGTTGCCGGTGGGGAACATCGAACCGCCGCCACCCTCTTCTTCCGCCGCCGGGTCCATGAATTCGACCTGCACTTCGGCGGCCGGAAAGGTCACGCCGTCGAGTTCGAAATCGCCGGTTTCCTGCACTTCACCGTTGGTAATCGGCACGTGGGCGATGATGGTCTTGCCGATGTTGGCCTGCCACACGCGCACCACGGCCACGCCGTTCTGCGGAATGCGGCTGGCGTCCACCAGGCCGTTGCTGATGGCGAACGAACCGACCGCTGCCGACAGGTTGCCGCAGTTGCCGCTCCAGTCGACGAAAGGCTTGTCGATGGACACCTGACCGAACAGGTAGTCGACGTCGTGATCGGCCTTGATGCTTTTCGACAGGATCACGGTTTTGCTGGTGCTGGACGTCGCGCCGCCCATGCCGTCGATTTGCTTGTCGTACGGGTCGGGGCTGCCGATTACGCGCAGCAACAAGGCATCGCGCGCCGGGCCAGGAATCTGTGCCGCTTCGGGCAGGTCTTGCAGGCTGAAGAACACGCCTTTGCTGGTGCCGCCACGCATGTAGGTGGCGGGGATCTTGATTTGAGGTGCGTGAGCCATAGTGTTCCCTATCAGCAGACACGGGACTTGAAGTCCCGTGCCCGCATTGCGTGTGTTAAACGGCGACCGCCGATTCTTCGAGGAAGTCCTGGGCGAAGCGTTGCAGCACGCCACCGGCCTCGTAGATCGACACTTCTTCGGCGGTGTCGAGGCGGCAGGTCACCGGCACGTCGACGCGTTCGCCGTTCTTGCGATTGATCACCAGCGTTAGTTCGGCGCGCGGTGTGCGCTCGCCGATCACGTCGTAGGTTTCGCTGCCGTCGATGGCCAGGGTGTGACGGTCGGTGCCCGGCTTGAACTCCAGCGGCAACACGCCCATGCCCACCAGGTTGGTGCGGTGAATACGCTCGAAGCCTTCGGCGGCAATCGCTTCCACACCGGCCAGACGCACGCCCTTCGCCGCCCAGTCGCGGGACGAGCCCTGACCGTAGTCGGCGCCGGCGATGATGATCAGCGGCTGCTTGCGTTCCATGTAGGTTTCGATGGCTTCCCACATGCGCATCACTTTGCCTTCCGGCTCGACGCGGGCCAGCGAACCTTGCTTGACCTTGCCGTTTTCCTGGACCATTTCGTTGAACAGTTTCGGGTTAGCGAAGGTCGCGCGTTGCGCGGTCAAGTGGTCACCACGGTGCGTGGCGTAAGAGTTGAAGTCCTCTTCCGGCAAGCCCATTTTCGCCAGGTATTCACCGGCGGCGCTGTCGAGCATGATCGCGTTCGATGGCGACAAGTGATCGGTGGTGATGTTGTCCGGCAGCACGGCCAACGGGCGCATGCCCTTGAGCGGACGCGCGCCGGCCAGTGCGCCTTCCCAGTACGGCGGACGGCGGATGTAGGTGCTCATTTCGCGCCAGTCGTACAACGGCGTGACTTTCGGGCCGGTGTCTTCGTGGATGGCGAACATCGGAATGTAGACCTGACGGAACTGCTCCGGTTTAACCGAGGCTTTCACTACTGCGTCGATCTCTTCGTCGCTCGGCCAGATGTCTTTCAGGCGGATTTCCTTGCCCTCGGCGTCGAGGCCCAGCACGTCCTTTTCGATGTCGAAACGGATGGTCCCGGCGATGGCGTAAGCCACCACCAAAGGTGGCGAGGCGAGGAACGCGTTCTTGGCGTACGGGTGAATCCGCCCGTCGAAGTTACGGTTGCCGGACAGTACCGCAGTGGCGTACAGGTCGCGGTCGATGATCTCTTGCTGGATTACCGGGTCCAGTGCGCCGGACATGCCGTTGCAGGTGGTGCAAGCGAAGGCCACGACGCCGAAGCCGAGCTGTTCCAGCTCATCGGTCAGGCCTGCTTCATCGAGGTACAACGCCACGGTTTTCGAACCTGGCGCCAGGGACGATTTGACCCATGGCTTGCGGGTCAACCCGAGCTTGTTGGCATTGCGCGCCAGCAGGCCGGCGGCAATGACGTTGCGCGGGTTACTGGTGTTGGTGCAGCTGGTGATGGCGGCGATGATCACCGCGCCATCCGGCATCTGCCCCGGCACGTCGTCCCACTGACCGGAGATGCCTTGCGCGGCGAGGTCCGAGGTGGCGACGCGGGCGTGCGGGTTGCTCGGACCGGCCATGTTGCGCACGACCGAGGACAGGTTGAAGATCAACCCGCGCTCGTATTGTGCGTTCTTCAGGCTGTCGGCCCAGAGGCCGGTGTGCTTGGCGTAGGTCTCGACCAACTGCACTTGCTCGTCTTCACGGCCGGTGAGTTTGAGGTAGTCGATGGTCTGCTGGTCGATGTAGAACATCGCCGCCGTGGCGCCGTATTCCGGGGCCATGTTGGAGATGGTCGCGCGGTCGCCGAGGGTCAGCTTCGATGCACCTTCGCCAAAGAACTCCAGCCACGCGCCGACGACTTTTTGCTGACGCAGGAACTCGGTCAGCGCCAGCACCATGTCGGTGGCGGTGATGCCCGGTTGCAGCTTGCCCGTCAGTTCAACGCCGACGCTTTCCGGCAGACGCATCCAGGATGCGCGGCCAAGCATCACGCTTTCCGCTTCCAGGCCACCGACGCCGATGGCGATCACGCCCAGGGCATCGACGTGCGGGGTGTGGCTGTCGGTGCCGACGCAGGTATCAGGGAAGGCAACGCCGTCACGCACCTGGATCACCGGAGACATTTTCTCCAGGTTGATCTGGTGCATGATCCCGTTGCCGGGCGGGATCACGTCGACGTTCTTGAACGCCTTTTTGGTCCAGTTGATGAAGTGGAAACGGTCTTCGTTGCGACGGTCTTCGATGGCGCGGTTCTTCTCGAACGCCTCCGGATCGAACCCACCGCGCTCGACGGCCAGGGAGTGGTCGACGATCAGTTGCGTCGGCACCACCGGGTTCACTTGCGCCGGGTCACCCCCTTGCAGGGCGATGGCGTCACGCAAGCCGGCGAGGTCGACCAGTGCGGTCTGGCCGAGGATGTCGTGGCACACCACGCGCGCCGGAAACCACGGGAAGTCGAGGTCGCGTTTGCGCTCGATGAATTGCTTGAGGGATTCGGTCAGCGTGGCCGGGTCGCAGCGACGCACCAGGTTTTCCGCCAGCACGCGGGAGGTGTACGGCAGAGTGTCGTAGGCGCCGGGCTGGATGGCTTCGACAGCCGCACGGACGTCGAAGTAATCCAGATGGCTGCCGGGCAGCGGTTTGCGGAATTCAGTGTTCATCGTCAGGACTCGGTCACGGTAGTTTCAAAAGGTGGGGCCTGGCACCGGGTTCGAAGCTCACACCCTCCACTGTGGGAGCGAGCCTGCTCGCGATAGCGGTACATCAGTCGACATCAATGTTGAATGTCAGTCCGTCATCGCGAGCAGGCTCACTCCCACAGGGGTTTAGCGGGGTTTTCCTGCTCCGGGTCAGCTCACCATTCAGCGTTGTTCGATTGGCACGAACTTGCGCTGTTCGACGCCGACGTACTCGGCGCTTGGGCGGATGATGCGGTTGTTGGCACGTTGTTCGAACACATGCGCAGCCCAGCCGGTCAGGCGCGAGCAGACGAAGATCGGTGTGAACAACTTGGTCGGGATGCCCATGAAGTGGTACGTCGACGCATGGTAGAAGTCGGCGTTCGGGAACAGTTTCTTCTGTTCCCACATGGTCTTGTCGATGGCCTCGGACACCGGAAACAACACGGTGTCGCCCACTTCATCAGCGAGTTTTTTCGACCAGCCCTTGATCACTTCATTGCGCGGATCGTTGTCCTTATAGATCGCGTGGCCGAAGCCCATGATCTTGTCCTTGCGCTCAAGCATGCCGAGAGTGCCTTTGATCGCCTCTTCCGGCGAACTGAAGCGCTCGATCATTTCCATCGCCGCTTCGTTGGCGCCGCCGTGCAGCGGACCGCGCAGCGAGCCGATGGCGGCGGTGACGCAGGAATACATGTCCGACAGGGTCGATGCGCACACCCGCGCGGTGAAGGTCGAAGCGTTGAACTCGTGTTCCGCATAGAGGATCAGCGAAACGTTCATCACTTTGACGTGCAACTCGCTCGGCTTCTTGTCATGCAGCAGGTGCAGGAAGTGGCCGCCGATGGATTGTTCGTCGCTCACACAGCTGATGCGCTTGCCGTCGTGGCTGAAGCGATACCAGTAGCACATGATCGCCGGGAATGCAGCCAACAGGCGGTCGGTGACATCGTGTTGTTCGGAGAAGTCTTTCTCCGGCTCGAGGTTGCCCAGGAACGAGCAACCGGTGCGCATCACGTCCATCGGATGGGCGTCGGCGGGGATGCGTTCCAGCACTTCTTTCAGCGCTTGCGGCAGGTCACGCAGCTTGCTCAGCTTGCTCACGTAGGCGGCGAGTTGCGTTTTGGTCGGCAGCTCGCCGTACAGCAGCAGGTAAGCCACTTCTTCGAATTGTGCGTCAGCCGCCAGTTCGCGAACGTCGTAGCCACGATAGGTCAGACCGGCGCCCGACTGGCCCACGGTGGACAGTGCGGTTTGCCCGGCAACCTGGCCACGGAGCCCGGCGCCACTGAGTACTTTTGCTTCGGCCATTGCTGTCTCCAATTTTCTTGAAATTTTTAGGGGAAACTTGTGGGAGCGAGCCTGCTCGCGATGGTGGACGCTACACCTCGGTGCATCAGGGACACCGCATTATCGTTAACGTCCATCGCGAGCAGGCTCGCTCCCACACGGGGTCTCATTACTTCTTCGCGGCAAACAACGCATCGAGCTTCTGTTCGAAGGTGTGGTAGTCGATGCGATCGTAAAGCTCCATGCGGGTCTGCATGGTGTCGATCACGTTCTGCTGCGTGCCGTCGCGGCGGATCGCGGTGTAGACGTTTTCCGCAGCCTTGTTCATCGCGCGGAAGGCCGACAGCGGGTACAGCACCAGCGACACGTCGGCAGCGGCGAGTTGCTCGGTGGTGTACAGCGGGGTCGCGCCGAACTCGGTGATGTTGGCCAGGATCGGCGCTTTCACGCGGCTGGCGAACAGCTTGTACATCTCAAGTTCAGTGATGGCTTCCGGGAACACCATGTCGGCGCCGGCCTCGATGCACGCCGCGGCGCGATCCAGTGCGGACTCCAGACCTTCCACCGCCAGGGCGTCGGTGCGGGCCATGATCACGAAGCTGTCATCGGTGCGCGCATCCACAGCGGCCTTGATCCGGTCGACCATTTCCTGCAGCGACACGATCTCTTTATTAGGGCGATGACCGCAGCGCTTGGCGCCGACCTGGTCTTCGATGTGGATCGCCGCGGCGCCGAACTTGATCATCGACTTGACGGTGCGCGCAACGTTGAACGCCGAGGAACCGAAACCGGTGTCCACGTCCACCAGCAGCGGCAGGTCGCAGACATCAGTGATGCGGCGCACATCGGTCAGCACATCGTCCAGGCTGGTGATGCCCAGGTCCGGCACGCCGAGGGAGCCGGCAGCCACCCCGCCACCCGACAGGTAAATAGCCTTGAAACCGGCGCGCTTGGCCAGCAGCGCGTGGTTGGCGTTGATCGCGCCGACCACTTGCAGCGGATGTTCGCTGGCGACCGCATCGCGGAAACGCTGGCCTGGAGTGCTCTTGTTCAAACTCATGACTCACCTCGTTCAGTGGCTGTCGGGTTAGCGCCGTCCTGGTAATGACGGGCGATATTGCGTTTGGAGGCGCCGATGTGGCGGCGCATCAACAACTCGGCCAGCTCACCGTCACGGTCGGCGATGGCGTCGAGAATTCGGTGGTGCTCGGCAAAGGCCTGGCGCGGGCGATTGGGCGTGGTGGAAAACTGGATGCGGTACATGCGCACCAGTTGATACAACTCGCCGCAGAGCATTTGCGTCAGGGTGCGGTTGCCGCTGCCCTGGATGATTCGGTAATGAAAGTCGAAATCGCCTTCCTGCTGGTAATAGCCGACGCCGGCTTGAAACGCCGCATCGCGCTCGTGGGTTTCGAGGACCCGGCGCAGTTCGTCGATTTCTTCGAGGGTCATGCGCTCGGCTGCCAGACGGCAGGCCATGCCTTCGAGGGATTCACGGATTTCGTAGAGTTCCAGCAGCTCGGCGTGATTGAGCGACACCACCCGCGCCCCGACGTGCGGCACGCGCACCAGCAGGCGCTGGCCTTCCAGGCGGTGGATCGCCTCGCGCAGCGGACCGCGGCTGATGCCATAGGTGCGCGCCAGTTCCGGCTCGGAGATCTTGCTGCCCGGGGCGATCTCGCCCTTGACGATGGCCGCCTGAATGCGTCGGAAGACGTTCTCGGAAAGCGTTTCAGAATCGTCTTGAGCAATGACCGGGGGATCGAGTTGATCCAGCATATTGTCGACACCTTGAAAGCTGATGCCGCAAAAACTAGCGAATACAGGCCAAATAGTCAAAGAGAAAATCGGTATTGTCGACAATCGTCTAATAACCGGCCGCACCATAACGAAGCAGCCCAACTGTTTATAGCCGCCTGCCAGCGCTGGCGCCATACACCCACCGTGCTAGAATGCCGCCCGCATTTGTCTGTGACATCTGCACTGCTTGTCATAAACAGTTGATAGGCATACGAGGGAGCTTGCGCAGCGATGCCAGGGCCTTGAATTGAAACACGGACCGCTGCGCACCAGGATTTATGAGACTCAAGCCCTTCCCCGCTTTCCTTTACCTACTGTGCCTGCCCGGTGTTGCCGCGGCGGGGGGAAAGACCGTGTACGGCCTCAATGAGTACGCGTCCCTGGACGGCATCGACCTGGAAGTCGCCGCCAAACTCGACACCGGGGCGAAAACCGCCTCCCTGAGCGCCCGTGACATCAAGCGCTTCAAACGCAATGGCGAATCCTGGGTGCGCTTTTATCTGGCGATCGACGCCGCTCATTCGCACCCGATCGAACGCCCGCTGGCCCGCGTCAGCAAGATCAAGCGCCGGGCCGGCGACTACGACCCGGACGAGGGCAAGAAGTACACCGCCCGTCCGGTGATCGAGCTGGATATCTGCATGGGTTCGGCTTTACGCAGCATAGAAGTGAACTTGACCGACCGCAGCGCCTTCCAATACCCGCTCCTGATCGGCTCCGAAGCGCTCAAACGCTTCGATGCGCTGGTCGACCCCAGCCTCAAATACGCTGCTGGCAAACCCGCCTGCGCCACCGACGCACATACCGCAGAGTAATTCCAATGCGCTCTCTTACCCTCCACCTGAAGTTCCTGATCGCCATCCTGGTGGTGCTGGGCATTTCAGTTACGGCCTATCAGATCTTCGTGCTCGGGATTCCCGTGACCGAAGACGCCACCGACGACTTGTGGAACATCGACGCCAAGGTCGAGTTCGTCGCCAGTGCCAAAGACCCGGTCAAGATCCAGATGTTCGTGCCGCCGCTGAGCCGCGATTACGTCAGCCTCAACGAGAGCTTCATCTCCAATAACTACGGCGTGGCCGTGAACCGTGTCGACGGCAACCGCAAGGTCACCTGGTCGGCACGTCGGGCCAAAGGCAACCAGACCCTGTATTACCGCCTGGTGCTGACCAAGCGCTACTCCGGTGAAAAGCTCAAGGTCAAAGGCCCGACCTTTCGCGACAGTATCGCCGTCGAAGGCGCGGAAAAAATCGCCGCTGAAGCCCTGCTCGCGCCGATCCGCCAACACTCGGCCGACGTCGAAACCTTCATCGGCGAAGCCATCAAGCGGGTCAACAACCTCAACGACGACAACGTGAAACTGCTCCTGGCTGGCGATCCGGCCACCGCCAACAAAGCCAGGATCGTCGAGTTGGTCCTGTCGATTGCCCACGTGCCGGTGGAGAAGGTCCACACCATCCGTCTGGTGGCCGACCAACCGCAAGTCCCGGAACTCTGGCTGCGCAGTTTCAACGGCACCGACTGGCTGTACTTCAACCCGGAAACCGGCGAACAGGGTCTGCCGACCGACCGCCTGCTGTGGTGGACCGGCGATGAAAACCTGATCACCGTCGATGGCGGCAAGAAAGCCACCGTGACGTTCAGCATGAACAACAGCGAAATGAACGCGATTCGCCTGGCCAAGCTGACCGACGAAAACACCGATGCCAACTTCCTCGAATACTCGCTGTACGGCCTGCCGCTGCAAACCCAGCAGACGTTCATGATCATGGTGATGATCCCGATCGGCGTGCTGGTGATCCTGATCCTGCGCAACCTGATCGGTATCCAGACCCTGGGCACGTTTACGCCGGTGCTGATCGCCCTGGCATTCCGGGAAACCCAGCTCGGCTTCGGCATCATGCTGTTTACCATCATCACGGCGCTGGGGCTTTCACTGCGTTCCTACCTGGAACACTTGAAGTTGCAAATGCTGCCGAGGCTGTCGGTAGTGTTGACGTTCGTGGTGGTGCTGATCGCGGCGATCAGCCTGTTCAGCCACAAACTCGGCCTCGAACGCGGGTTGTCGGTGGCGCTGTTCCCGATGGTGATTCTGACCATGACCATCGAACGCCTGTCGATTACCTGGGAAGAACGCGGTTCCGGCCACGCCATGAAAGTGGCGATCGGTACGCTGTTCGCAGCGTCCCTGGCGCACCTGATCATGAGCGTTCCGGAGCTGGTTTACTTCGTGTTCACCTTCCCGGCGATCCTGTTGATCCTGGTGGGCTTCATGCTGGCGATGGGGCGTTATCGCGGCTACCGCCTGACTGAACTGGTGCGTTTCAAGGCCTTCCTGAAGAAGGCTGACGCCTGATGTTCGGCTTCTGGAAGACCTGGAAGGCCCTGGAAGCCCGGGGCATCATGGGGATCAATCGGCGTAACGCAGACTACGTGCTCAAGTACAACAAGCGCAGTCTGTACCCGATTGTCGACGACAAGATCATCACCAAGGAACGCGCCATCGCCGCCGGCATTCATGTGCCGGAGCTGTATGGCGTGATTTCCACCGAGAAAGAAATCGACAACCTCGACGCCATCATCGGCGGGCGCAACGATTTCGTGATCAAGCCGGCTCAAGGCGCGGGCGGCGACGGCATCATTGTGGTGGCCGACCGTTTCGAGGGCCGCTATCGCACGGTGTCCGGCAAGATCATCAGCCACGAGGAAATCGAGCACCATATCTCCAGCATCCTCACCGGGCTCTATTCGCTGGGCGGACACCGGGATCGGGCGCTGATCGAATACCGCGTGACCCCGGACCAGATCTTCAAGAGCATCAGCTACGAAGGCGTGCCGGATATCCGCATCATCGTGTTGCTGGGTTATCCGGTGATGGCCATGCTGCGGCTGCCCACCCGTCAGTCCGGCGGCAAGGCCAACCTGCACCAGGGCGCCATCGGCGTCGGTGTCGACCTCGCGACAGGCCTGACATTGCGCGGCACCTGGCTGAACAACATCATCACCAAGCACCCGGACACCACCAACGCGGTGGACGGCGTGCAACTGCCCTACTGGGACGGTTTCATGAAACTCGCCGCCGGCTGTTATGAGTTGTGCGGGCTGGGTTACATCGGTGTCGACATGGTGCTGGACCAGGAAAAAGGCCCGCTGATTCTTGAGCTCAATGCCCGGCCGGGGTTGAACATTCAGATTGCCAATGATTGTGGCCTGACGTTGCGCACCCATGCGGTCGAGGCGCGGCTGGAAGAGTTGAAGGCGCGCGGGGTGGTAGAGACCGTCGAAGAGCGCGTGGCGTTTGTTCAGGAGATGTTTGGGCATATTCCGGCGGTTGAGGGTTGATCTGAGACCGCGTCGCCCCCTTCGCGGGCAAGCCTCGCTCCCACAGGTTTTGCGTCGTTCGCCCGATATATGAACGACACAAAACCTGTGGGAGCGAGGCTTGCCCGCGAAGACTGACTACCCGTCACCACAGCACTCAACCCTGCCCCCAATCTGCCAATCCCCTCTAGGAGCAAATCCCGCAGAGGACTACAATCGCTCCCCCGCCACGATGGCTGATCTGCCCCGCCCATGTTGACCTGTTCCGTACACCCGCTGCCCTATCGCGCCAACCCCGCCGAGTACTTCGCGGCGATTCGTCATGCCCCTGGCGCCGTGCTGCTCGACAGTGGCCGGCCGATCGCCGATCGCGGTCGTTACGACTTGCTCAGTGCCTGGCCGCTGGAGCAATTGGCCGTGCTGCCGGATGAAAGCGGCGACGATTTCCTGCAACGCCTTCGCGTCAATCTGACTCGACTCGGTGAAGCGAGCGTTCCTGATGAACTGCCGTTTGCCGGCGGCCTGATCGGTTACCTGAGTTACGACTTCGGTCGGCATCTGGAGAACCTGCCGAGTCAGGCGCAGGACGACCTGCAATTGCCCGACGCACGCTTCGGCCTGTACGACTGGGCGTTGATCAGCGACCACCAATTGATGACCAGTCAGTTGGTGTTCCATCCAACACTGCCCGAGACTGAGTGTCAGCGTCTGATCGAGTTGTTCAGTAAGCCAGCTCCGGCCTCTATCGAGCCTTTCAAACTGAACGGCCCAATGAGCGCCGACTTGAGCGCTGAGCATTATCGTCAGGCGTTGGAGCGCATCCAGGATTACATCCAGGCTGGCGACTGTTACCAGGTCAACTTCGCCCAGCGTTTCCGTGCTCAGTGCCAAGGCGATCCGTGGGCCGCGTATGTCGCGTTGCGGGCGGCGTGCCCGACACCGTTTTCCGGGTTCCAGAGCCTGCCCGACGGCGGCGCGGTGTTGAGCCTGTCGCCGGAGCGTTTCGTCAAAGTCAGCGAACGTCATGTGGAAACCCGCCCGATCAAAGGCACCCGGCCTCGTGGGCTGACCCCGGCAGAAGATGCAGCGAACGCCGCCGAGCTGCTGGCCAGCCCCAAGGATCGCGCGGAAAACCTGATGATCGTCGACCTGTTGCGCAACGACCTCGGTCGTACCTGCCGCATCGGCTCGGTGCGAGTGCCGGAATTGTTCAGCCTGGAAAGCTACCCGAACGTGCATCACCTGGTGAGTAGCGTGACCGGAGAGTTGGCGGAGGATCGGGATGCGCTGGACCTGATCGCCGGCAGTTTCCCGGGCGGTTCTATCACCGGGGCGCCGAAGATTCGGGCGATGCAGATCATTGATGAGCTGGAACCGACCCGGCGCGGGTTGTACTGCGGTTCGTTGCTGTACCTGGACGTGCGCGGCGAGATGGACAGCTCCATCGCCATTCGCAGCTTGCTGGTCAAGGATGGGCAGGTGTGTTGCTGGGGCGGCGGCGGAATCGTCGCGGACTCCGAGTGGCAGGCCGAGTATCAGGAATCGATCACCAAGGTGAAAGTGCTGCTCGATACCCTGCAAAACCTTTAGAGCTTCGCGGGCAAGCCTCGCTCCTGCAGGTTTGTGTCGATCGTCGGGCATTTGATCGACACAAATCTGAGCGAGGCTTGCCCACGAAGGCGTCCTCGAAAATGACTATAAACTCAACGCCCGATTCGAAGCCTTGATGAATTCCTGCTTCAAATCCTCAAACGTATGCACCGCCGGGAATTGCGGGAACTCGCGAATCACGTTGTCCGGCGCATGGAACAGAATCCCGGCATCGGCCTCGCCCAACATGGTGGTGTCGTTGTAGGAATCACCCGCCGCAATCACCCGGTAATAAAGGCTCTTGAAGGCCAATACCGACTGACGCTTCGGGTCTTTCTGACGCAACTGATAGCTCGTCACCCGCCCGGCATCGTCGGTAATCAAACGATGGCAGAGCAAGGTCGGGAAGCCCAGTTGACGCATCAGCGGCTGGGAGAATTCGTAGAAGGTGTCCGACAGAATCACCACCTGAAAGCGCTCACGCAGCCAGTTGACGAACTCGACGGCACCGTCCAGCGGCTTGAGCGTAGCGATCACTTCCTGGATGTCGGTGAGTTTCAGGCCGTGTTCATCCAGAATCCGCAGGCGCTGCTTCATCAGCACGTCGTAGTCGGGGATGTCCCGAGTGGTGGCCCGGAGGGATTCGATCCCGGTTTTTTCGGCGAAGGCGATCCAGATTTCCGGGACCAGTACACCTTCAAGATCCAGACAGGCAATTTCCACAAGACACTCCCATTTGTATTGATTATTGAGTCGAGCAAGCAAAAAGGTTGCCGAACTCTAGCGACTCGGGCGGGCCTGCGCAACGCAGAGGGCGCGCCAGTGGCCGCAGGTTTTTGTTACCATCAGGGCCATATAGAGCGCCCAGCGCCACCGACCTGTAGGAAGCCGCCCTGATGAGCCCAACGTTCGACGTCGTGGAACTCGCCACGACCTATGCCAACAAATCCGCCCAGGACATCCTGAAACTCGCGTTCGCCGAGTTCGGCGATGACCTGTGGATATCTTTCAGCGGCGCCGAGGATGTGGTGCTGGTGGACATGGCCTGGAAGCTGAACAAAAACGTCAAAGTGTTCAGCCTCGACACGGGTCGCTTGCACCCCGAGACCTACCGCTTCATCGATCAGGTGCGCGAGCACTACAAGATCGACATCGAGCTGGTGTCGCCGGACTACACCAAGCTTGAACCGTTCGTGAAGGAAAAGGGTCTGTTCAGTTTCTACAAGGACGGCCATGGCGAATGCTGCGGCATCCGCAAGATCGAGCCGCTGCGGCGCAAACTCTCGGGCGTCACCGCCTGGGCCACCGGCCAGCGCCGGGACCAGAGCCCGGGCACCCGCAGCGCCGTAGCCGTGCTGGAAATCGACACCGCGTTCTCCACGCCGGAGCGCACCCTGTACAAATTCAACCCGTTGGCGCAAATGACCAGCGAAGAGATCTGGGGTTACATCCGCATGCTCGAGCTGCCGTACAACAGCCTGCATGAACGCGGCTTTATCAGCATTGGCTGCGAGCCTTGCACCCGCCCCGTGTTGCCAAACCAGCATGAGCGTGAAGGTCGCTGGTGGTGGGAAGAAGCGACGCAGAAAGAATGCGGGCTGCATGCGGGGAATATCATCAGCAAATCCAAGGCATAACCTCCCGCCTCATAAAGATCCAAATGTGGGAGCGGGCTTGCTCGCGAAGTGGGTGTATCAGTCGACATCAACGTTGCCTGATCCACCGCACTCGCGAGCAAGCCCGCTGCCACAGGGGATTCATTTTCAGCCTCATAAATGTGTACACACGACTGTCACCATAGGTGCCATTTGTGTGTGCACTTTTCATTTCAGCGCCCCAAAAAGTTACACGCCCAAGCCCTGACTTCCTCAGTCGACATTTCCTACAAAGCCCACTGAAAAATAAATACCTGTTCAAACAGTCAATTTATATCGCCTTAATTTCAGTCACTTATCGCTTAAAGATAACAAAAAGAAATTAGCAGCAGAATTCATAGATCGGTGACTGGCATGGATATGGCTTAAGTGCATACATGTTTTGTATACAATAAAAATCAAAACATACATACACTTTAGATCCGCAAGCCTGAAGCGCCCTATCCCGTACAGGCTGCAGATGCCCCGTAACCAATGATGCTTACTGCCCGCGACGAAGATTTGTCGAGCCCACGCTCATGCACAGTCATCGCGACGCCAAGCTCGGAGCCTGCCGGAATGCGTACTAGTCTCTCCAACAACAACATCGCGCTGGATTTGCCCTCCTCCCACCCCACTTCCGTCACCCACGATCAACCGTTCCAGGCACCCGTGGTGCTCAGTCCCCGACTGCACAACAAAGACCTGGCGCCAACCAAGGCCGAAGGTCGGCGCTGGGGTCGTTACAGCATCTTTGCCCTGTGGACCAATGACGTTCACAACATCGCCAACTACTCCTTCGCCATCGGACTGTATGCGTTGGGCCTGGGCGGCTGGCAGATTCTGCTGTCGCTGGGGATCGGCGCGGCGCTGGTGTATTGCTTCATGAACCTTTCCGGTTACATGGGCCAGAAGACCGGCGTGCCGTTTCCGGTCATCAGCCGGATCAGTTTCGGCATTCACGGGGCGCAGATTCCTGCGTTGATCCGCGCCGTTATCGCCATCGCCTGGTTCGGGATTCAGACGTACCTGGCGTCGGTGGTCTTTCGCGTATTGCTGACAGCGGTGCATCCCGGCTTCGCCGACTACGACCACAACTCGATCCTCGGCCTATCGACCTTGGGCTGGGTATGTTTCGTGGCGATCTGGTTCGTGCAACTGGCGATCCTGGCGTACGGCATGGAAATGGTGCGACGCTACGAAGCTTTTGCCGGGCCCGTCATTCTGCTGACCGTCGCCTCCCTCGCCGGGTGGATGTACTTCCAGGCCGACGCGACCATCGCCTGGTCGATCCGCGAACCGCTGACCGGTGGCGAGATGTGGCGCAACATCTTTGCCGGCGGCGCGTTGTGGCTGTCGATCTACGGCACGCTGATCCTCAACTTCTGCGACTTCGCCCGCTCTTCGCCGTGCCGCAAGACTATCAAGGTCGGCAATTTCTGGGGCTTGCCGGTGAATATTCTGGTGTTCGCGAGCATCACCGTCCTGCTCTGTGGCGCGCAATTTCAGATCAACGGCCGGATCATCGAAAGCCCGACAGAAATCATCGCCTCGATCCCCAACACCTTCTTCCTGGTCCTTGGCTGCCTGGCGTTCCTGATCGTCACCGTGGCGGTGAACATCATGGCCAACTTCGTTGCCCCGGCCTTCGTGCTCAGCAACCTGGCGCCGAAATACCTGACCTTCCGCCGCGCCGGGCTCATCAGCGCGACCATCGCGGTGCTGATCCTGCCGTGGAACCTCTACAACAGCCCGTTGGTGATCGTGTATTTCCTCTCCGGCCTCGGCGCCCTGCTCGGCCCGTTGTACGGGGTGATCATGGTCGATTACTGGCTTGTACGAAAAGCTCAGGTCAACGTGCCGCAGTTGTACAGCGAAGATCCCGACGGCGCTTATTACTACAGCCGCGGGGTCAATTTACGCGCCGTGGCGGCGTTCATTCCTGCAGCGCTGATCGCCATCGTCCTGGCGCTCGTGCCGGGTTTCCACAGCGTATCGCCGTTCTCCTGGCTGATTGGCGCCGGCATCGCCGGGATGCTCTACCTGATCATCGCCAAGCGGCAGCCGCATTACGCCGACGTCAGCGGTGAAGCCATCGCGGTCGACAACGTCTGCCATTAATCCCACGGCGGCCCGGCACCGTCGGGCCGCAGAACCACCCCGCTATAAGGACTTCCCATGCGAATTCTCGTGGTCAACGTCAACACCACCGAATCCATCACCCAGGCCATCGCCCGCCAGGCGCAGGCCGTCGCCGCGCCCGGCACTGAAATCGTTGGCCTGACGCCTTACTTCGGTGCCGATTCCATCGAAGGCAATTTCGAAAGCTACCTGGCCGCCATCGCCGTCATGGACCGGGTGATGGCCTACGACCAACCCTTCGACGCCGTGATCCAGGCCGGTTACGGCGAGCACGGTCGCGAAGGTTTGCAGGAATTGCTCAACGTGCCGGTGGTGGACATCACCGATGCCGGAGCCAGCACCGCGATGTTCCTTGGCCATGCCTATTCGGTGGTCACCACCCTCGACCGCACCGTGCCGCTGATCGAGGATCGCCTGAAGCTGTCCGGGCTGTGGGACCGCTGCGCATCGGTTCGGGCCAGTGGCCTGGCGGTGCTGGAACTGGAATCCGATCCCGAGCGCGCGCTGGAGGCGATTGTGCGTCAGGCGGAATTGGCGGTGCTTGAGGACAAGGCCGAGGTGATTTGCCTGGGCTGCGGCGGGATGGCCGGGCTGGACGAGCAGATCCGTCGGCGCACCGGCGTGCCGGTGGTGGATGGCGTGACGGCGGCGGTGACGATTGCCGAGTCGCTGGTGCGGTTGGGGTTGTCCACTTCCAAAGTGCGGACGTACGCGACGCCACGGCCGAAAAACATTATCGGCTGGCCGGGGCGGTTTGGGCGTTGAGTTTGCAGCATTAGACCGAGGTGTGGCCTTCGCGAGCAAGCCAAACTCAAACAGCACTAAACCGCGACCCCAACCCCTGCTCCGCAAACTGCTCGATGATGAAATCCACAAACGCCCGGGTCTTGCCGGGCAACAGTTTGTGCTCCGCGTAATAGATAGAAATGTTGCCATCGTCGACATACCAATCGGGCAACACCCGCTGCAAAGTCCCCGCCTGTAGATACCCCGAAGCGAACGGCATGCTCACCAACGCAATGCCCAAGCCTTGAGTCGCGGTCGCGCACGCGGCTTCCGAATCACTCATCGTCATCCGCGCCTTGAGCATCAACGGGCTGTGTTGCCGGGTGCGACTGGTCAACTGCCAGGAACGCACCCGACCGGTCTGCGGTGAGCGAATGAGGATGCCATCGTGAAGCTTGAGATCATCCGGCTCGACGATCGTCTCACGTTCCGCCAGATAGTCGGCTGACGCCACCAACACCCGATGCGCCGGGGTCAGCTTGCGCGCCACCACGCCCTGGGGCAGTTCGAATCCGCCACCAATCGCCGCATCGAAACCCTGGGCAATCAGGTCGACCTGCCGATTGTCGAAATGCCAGTCCGGATTGATCGCCGGAAAGCGCCGCAGAAACTCCCCGAGCAACGGCACCACGTACAGGCGCCCGAACACCGTGCCCATGCTGACTTTCAGCGTGCCGGCCGGTCGCCCTTCGGCGCTGGCCAGATTGGCCACGGCGTTCTGGATGGTGTGTAGGCTGGCGCTGACTTCGCCGAGAAACAGCTGACCGGCTTCGGTCAACGTCAGGCTGCGGGTGCTGCGCTGAAACAGCCGCACACCCAACCGCGCCTCAAGCTTGGCGACGCTCTTGCCCACCGCCGCCGGGGTCAGACTCAGGCGCCGCGCGGCTTCGGCGAAGCTGCCGACCTCAGCACTGCGCACGAAGCATTCGATACTGCTGAAGGTTTCCATAGGCGCCACTATAAACTTCTGGTTTACACAGACTATCGCAATAACCGTCTACACAGCATGCAATGCTCAATCGATACTAGGCTGCATCAACCGAGACAATCTCGCCTCGGGACTTCGGAGATCGATATGACTACTCAGAACCTCAGCGGCAAAGTGGCGTTGATTCAAGGCGGGTCTCGCGGCATTGGCGCAGCCATCGTCAAACGCCTCGCCGCTGAAGGCGCGGCAGTCGCCTTCACTTACGTCAGCTCCACGGCCAAAGCCGAAGAATTGCAAAACAGCATCACCGGTAACGGCGGCAAAGCCCTGGCCATCAAGGCTGACAGTGCTGACGCCGAGGCCATTCGCAACGCCGTGAACACCACCGTCGAAACCTTTGGTCGTCTGGACATTCTGGTCAACAACGCCGGTGTGCTGGCCGTTGCACCGTTGGAAGATTTCAAACTTGAAGACTTTGACCAGACCCTCGCAATCAACGTGCGCAGCGTGTTCATCGCCACCCAGGCCGCCGCCAAACACATGACCGAAGGCGGTCGCATCATCAACATCGGCAGTACCAACGCCGACCGCATGCCCTTCGCCGGTGGCGGCCCGTACGCCATGAGCAAATCGGCGCTGGTCGGCCTGACCAAAGGCCTGGCCCGTGACCTCGGCCCTCGCGGCATCACCATCAACAATGTGCAACCAGGCCCGGTCGACACCGACATGAACCCGGCCGACGGCGACTTCGCCGACAGCCTGATCCCGCTGATGGCCGTGGGCCGTTATGGCAAAGCGGATGAAATCGCCAGCTTCGTTGCCTACCTCGTCAGCCCGGAAGCCGGCTACATCACCGGTGCCAGCCTGACTATCGATGGTGGTTTCGGCGCTTGATGAGTTAAACGCAATCCAAAATGTGGGAGCGGGCTTGCTCGCGAAAGCGGTGTGTCAGTCAACATTGATGTCGACTGACCTTCCCTCTTCGCGAGCAAGCCCGCTCCCACATTGTTCTGTGTCAGGCCCAATCGAGGGCCGGTAATCCACAGGCACTCGGCTTGAACGCCTTCAGCGTACGAAGAATGCCATCGGCGTGGGCGTACTTTTCGTCGGCCATTGCCGCATCCGGAATCGCAATCGCCGTCATCCCCGCTGCTTTCGCCGCTGTGACACCAAACGGCGAATCCTCGAACACCAGGCAATCCTCGGGCGCGACGCCCAGGCGTCGTGCCGCCGTGAGAAAGATGTCCGGTGCCGGTTTGGCGGCGCCCACTTCCGGATCGTCAGCCGTCACGACAAAATCGAACAGCGCAAACCAGTCACGGTGCAAGGTGGTTTTCTGGCCGAACGACTGGCGCGAAGAACTGGTGCCCACCGCGATCGGAATGTTGTTGGCCTTCAAGTGCCGAACCAGTTCCTGCGCACCCGGCATTGCCAGCGCTTTAGGAAAACGCTCGCGCATCAAAGGTTCGCGAATCAGCAGGAATTCTTCTGCGGTAATCGGCAGGTCCAGCGCCTCGACCACATAACGCGCCAGATCACCGGCACCACGGCCAATGATGTGTTGTTTGATGCTCCAGTCGAACGTCCGGCCGTAACGCCCGGCAATGATCGACGTGACCTCGGTGTAAATGCCTTCGGTGTCCAGCAGCAAACCGTCCATATCGAAAATAACGGCCTTGATCGGGCCGAATTCTTTCAGCGGTGCATTCATCGCATCTGATCCGTTTTTAATGACATCCCAGGCGGCTCAGGTTCGGCCGGACCCGCGATTGATTAAAGGTTTCAGCAGCATAACGAGCGCCGCGGGCATAGGGCAACGACCAATGCCCCGGCGGTCATCATCAATTAGCGATTCCCCCTACACCAAACACCTCTTTTCCCGACTTCTTTCCCCGTTGATACCCCGCAAAGTCTCGCGACCCCAATCGATCCGTGCGAGAGGCTGTGAATGTTCGACCCCGATAAGCTCCTGGCCTTGAACAACAGCATCGGCCTGCTGGTGGTCGCCGCCATGAACCCCGAGCATCCGGATGTCGAAGCGTTGCTCGGTGATTTTCGACTCTGCCTCAATGATTACGAGGCCTGGGCGGAAAGCTTCTGGACCGGTTCGGTGCTTGATGTCGAGCAAGTATTCAAGGTCGGCAACGAGGTCCGACTCAGCGCGCCGACGGACTCCACCGCCCCCAGTTCGACAGTCGCCCTGTGCCCCGCCAGCGGTCCATTGACCCTGGTGCATATGTTTGAAGCCGCGAGGTTCGTGCCGATCGGTAATACACCGGTGATGCTCGAACGCATTCTCTCGGAGCGCAACGGAGAGTGGGTCGTCGCAGACCCCATCCACGAAACCATTGGCCCCAGCGGCATCCTCGAAATCCCCGAATGCTGGCGTGGCCATCACTACCGCATCACTTTTTTTCCCCACGTTTCGGCCGTGCACGTCAAAGCGCTCTACGCCTCTTATCAAGGTGTGATCGGCGAGCTGGAAGGCTGGCTGCGAAATGAGTGGAGGACAGAGTTCCAACCGCTGTGGGCCGCGTTTTCCGACGCCGGTTTCAGCCAACGCTACGGCATGTTGCAACAAGCTGACTGGCGCGGTTTCGAGAATTCGCTGAACGGTCTGTGGGATGACGTGAAGCAGCTCTATGCCCTGATTGCGGACCTGCAGGCCAACAGCGAAAAACTCCTCGACTACCTGACCCAGAGCGAACTCGAAACACTACTGAACGCCTCGGCTGAAGCCATCGCCACCGTGTTGCTGGTGTTGAGCGACGAGCCGTTGATGTTCATTTACCTCGCAGCCTTCACCAGTTGGCTGAGGATGTTGCCGCCGCAACACATTGCCGAAGTCGTAGCGGAAATTCGCACGGGAATTTTGATCAGTTTCCTGCTGGTGTGCCTCACAGGTCCCGCGAGCTTGAAGCTCGGTTTGAGCGCGAAAGTGCTGGGCAAGATCAAGTCTGCACGAGCCCGGGAATGGCTGGCGGGCGCGGGCTTGCGCCTGGCCGAGTTGATGGCCAGGTCCGACCTCAATACGCACGCGGGTGTGCTCAAGCCGTTGATGGTCAGCGCCCGAAATGCGCCGCTCAAACCTGCGCCGGCGGTTTCTTTGCGCATCGCCGCCGCCGATTCACCGGTGGTGCTGGTGAACAATCCGGTCGCTATGGCTCGCAACAAGTCCGAGGCCATGACCAGGATTGCCCGACAGGAGCATCGCGATGAGGTCCCTGTTCAAGCGAAAAACCCCAACGGCGACAGCGCCGATTGCTCAGCGCTGACCTGCACCAGCGGTTGTCCAGTATCGATGGTCACGGGCGAAGAGTTGCTCACGCTGACCGATGGTTCGCTGGACGGGAATTTGCCGTTCGACTTCACCCGGCTCTATCGCACCAGCGCCGCCGAACTCGATTGCGGACTCGGCTTTGGTTGGAGTCACAGCCTCGCGCATCGACTGGACATCGATCACAACGACGTCATCTGGATTGACCATGAAAACCGTCGTACGAGCTTTCCACTGCCGAGTTGTGAGCGCCCGACGATTCACAACAGCCTGTCGCGGGCGACGATTTATCGGGGGGCAGAGCCGGAAGAGCTGATCGTTGCACCGGCTGGCGAGAAAACGCGATTTTTGCATTTTCGTTCAGGACGCCTGACGGCGATCAGCGATGCCTATGGCAATCGACTGACGGTGCAGCGGGATTCTTCCGACAGGATCAAGCGCCTCGACAACGGCGCCGGGCGCTCCCTGCTATTGCGTTATGAACGCCGGCATCTGATCGCCATCGAGTATCAAAGCTTTCATCCCGCCGACACCCTGGAAGACGCCTGGCGTACCGAACAGACACTGGCGGCCTACCGCTATGACGCCTGCCATCGCTTGATCAAAGCAACCAATGCCGCCGGCGAAAGCGAACGCTACGACTACGACGACCAGCAAGTCCTTCTCCAGCGGCAACTGGCCGGTGGGGCAAGTTTCTTCTGGGAGTGGGAAAGGTCTGGCAAGGCGGCGCGATGCGTGCGGCATTGGGCGTCGTTTTCGCAGATGGACACGCGCTACGTGTGGGATGACCAGGGCAGCGTCAGCGTCCTCAACGTCGATGGCAGCGAAGAGGTTTACGTCCATGACGATCGGGCGCGACTGGTGCGCAAGGTCGGCCTGGATGGCGGCGAACAGCTCAAGGCCTACGACGATGCGGGTCGGTTGATTGCCGAGCAGGATCCACTCGGGGCGATGACCCGATACCGCTATGACGAGATAGGCCGGTTGGTCGCGCAAATTCCACCTGAGGATGCGCCCACCACCTACGAATATCGCCACGGTTTCCTGCACGCTCGGTATCGCGGTAAAGCGGTGTGGAAATATCAGCGCAATGCTCAGGGTGACGTCACTGAAGCGACCGACCCCGAGGGCCATGTCACCCATTATTTTTACGATGAAAAAGGTCGGCTGCTGTCGATCCGCTATCCGGATAGCAGTCGGCAGGTGTTCGTCTGGAATGCCTTGGGACAATTGGTCGAGGAGACCTTGCCGGACGGAGGTCAACGGCGGTTTTCCTACGATGCGTTGGGCCGGCGGATTTCTCGTCAGGATGAACACGGCGCCATCAGCCGTTATCAATGGGACGCCGTCGGCCGACTGATTCTGACAACGCTGCCCACAGGGGCCAGCCGTGCGTTCAGCTACAACGCCTACGGCAAGGTCACCGCCGAACGCGATGAACTGGGCCGCATCACCCGTTTTGAATACGCCGAAGACCTGCACCTGGTCAGCCGTCGGATCAATCCCGATGGCACCCAACTGCGCTATCGCTACGACAACGCGCAGCTATTGCTGACGGAAATCGAGAATGAGTCCGGCGAAAAATATCAACTGGACTACACGCCCAATGGCTTGATCCGACAGGAAACCGGTTTTGACGGTCGACGCACCACGTATGCCTACGACCTCAATGGTCAGTTGGTGGAGAAAACCGAGTTCGGCGACGACGGTTCACAGCAGGTTACGGACTATCAGCGCAATTCGGCGGGTCGGCTGCTGGTCAAGACACTGCCCGACGGAGTCAAGGTCGAGTATCGCTACGACAGCCTGGGCCGACTGGTCAGTGTCGACGATGGCCACGATCATCCGCTGGAGTTCGAGTACGACCCTCAGGATCGCCTGATCACCGAGCACCAAGGTTGGGGCACGCTGCGTTATGGCTATGACGCCTGCGGACGACTCAACCACCTGCGACTGCCGGACAACAGCAAACTCGCCTACCACCGCGCCAAGGGCGGCGCGCTGACGGCCATCGACCTCAATGGCACCCCACTGACGGCTCATACATTCCGCGCCGGCCGCGAACAAAGCCGTCAACAAGGTCTGTTGTTCAGCGACTATCAGTACGACGATCAGAACCGTCTGAAAGCTCACACTGTCAGACAACAGCGACAACCGCTGTATGGTCGCGATTACTCCTACAGCGCCAATGGCAATCTCGACGCCATTGCCGACACACGACACGGCCAACGCAGCTACCAGTACGACCCTCTCGACCGCCTGATCGGCGTCCGCCACTCCCGCGATCACCAACCGGAAAGCTTTGCCCACGATCCGGCGGGCAACCTGCTGATGCAGGACCGTCCAGGCGCTGCGAAGATCTCGGGTAACCGCCTGATGATGCAAGGCGACCGGCATTACGACTACGACGCCTTCGGCAACCTCATCCGCGAACGCCGAGGCACTGCGCAAAAACTCGTCACCGAATACCGTTACGACTGCCAGCACCGACTGGTCTGTATCACGTTGCCGGATGGACGTTGTGCGAGTTATCGCTACGACCCCTTCGGCCGCCGCATCAGCAAAACCGTCGACGGCAACACCACCGAATTCTTTTGGCAAGGCGACCACCTCGTCGCCGAAAGCAGCCACGAGCATTACCGCAGCTACCTCTACGAACCCGGCACCTTTCGTCCGCTGGCGATGCTCGACGGCAAAGGCCCGCGCCAGGCGTGCCCGTTCTACTACCAACTCGACCACCTCGGCACACCGCTGGAGCTCACCGACTACAGCGGCGACATCATCTGGGCCGCGCAATACACCGCCTATGGCCGCCTCACCCGCCTCAACCGCGACACCCACCAGGTTCTCGACCAGCCATTAAGGTTTCAGGGTCAGTACTTCGATGCGGAAACGGGCCTGCATTACAACCGGCATCGTTACTACAATCCGGAGATTGGACGGTACCTGACGCAGGATCCGGTCAAGCTGGCGGGTGGGTTGAACGGGTATCGGTATGGGCTGAATCCGACGGGTTGGATTGATCCGTTGGGGTTGAGTGAGTGTCCGGGGACTGGTAAATGCAGGCCGGCGGAGGGTGTTGAGGATCCGTCGGGGAAGGCGAAGGTTGATGAGGGAGAACCCCTCACCCCATCCACGAAACCAAAAAACAAGTACTTGTACCGCGGAGATTCCCGGGAAGACTGGGAGATTTTCGAAACGGGATTTGAGCCCTTGGGAGAGAGCATGGATCTCTACTTACATGCAATGGACAACAGAAGTCCTCCCAGCTTTTTTGTCAGTGCTTCGACCTCGATGAAGGAGGCCATAAAGTTCGCGACGGGCTACGGCTTTGATGATGGCTTCGTCTATGTAATAAAAAACATACGCGGAATAGATGTGAATAAAAGGCTCGGCGTGCTTTCTCCTCATAGGAACGAGGTTGAAATCGCTTTGCCGGGAGGAGTAGATAGCCGCGACATACTTGGCGTTACCCCTGTCAACGCCGATGGTAGCTATGTGGGCTACTCCACCCCTAACCCATACCGGAAGTAGTTATGAAAACTATAGCAATAGCTACAAACACCCACGGTGTCATCGAAAAAGTTTCAATTGAATGCGACCGAAAAAATCTGACATTAGTTTTTACGGCTAAAAACGGCGTGAGAAAAACATACGCAGCCCATGACCTTTACGAGTGCCTTGGGCTGTTACGGGCTGATTTTCCTGAAACAAAATTTTTATGCAAAGGCGCCAAACTCAATGTGCATCCCTCACGTATGGCATCGCAAATGTCTGGTGGCGTTGTGGCGTATGAACTTCGCATGGGAAAACCAACCGAAACTGAAGACATAGTTAACATCTTCGACTTTGAAGAGACAGACATCACAAATGACATCCAACAACAAAGAGATTTCTACAGGCGCTGGATCGATTCTCTAATGGAATAAAACGGGGCGAGTCTCTTGGAGCTCTGCTACGCAATGGCTAGCGTCCTGCAAGGAACGCTAGGAGTCGTGACATTCGTCAAATGTCTTGCAGCTCAACTCGGCTCCCCCGAACCATCCTCACCCGCAATGTCCGGATCATCTGGCAACGCCTCAACATCCCCACGCTCCACATCATCCGACGGCACTCGCTCCACCTCAGTGTCATCGTCCGGCGGACGTTGATCGCGGCTCAACGAATCCGTGGGTGACGGCAGCGGATACTCGGGGGTTTCATCGATGTCGGCGTTTTTCGGATCAGCGTTCATAAGGCACCTCTCAAAGAGCCTGAAAAGCAGGCCCTGATATTTCGAGAGCGATGCAATGCGCGCGTTCGATCAGAGAGACGATCGGTCATCAGGCTGATCAATCCTCTTCTTCGTCGTCCTCCTCCTCTTCTTCATATTCGAGGTTTCCTACATCGAACGCGTCATCAGAATCGTTCAGCGGCACCGTCGCATCATCCATCAGAGAACCCGGGTCTTCGTTGCCGGGGTCATTAATGAACGGCAGCCCGCTCGGGCCTTTTTCTTCCTTGCCTTCGGTTTCAGGAGTCATGGCATGCCTCATAACGTTCAGGGTGTATGAAGTTCGAGGCAACCGGCGGCCAAACGTTCCGACGTCTAGTCCACAGATACGAAAAACCCGGCACCAGGCCGGGTTTTTGCTGTGATTCGATCTCGAATCAGTGGTGTTTGTTCTTGTGCTTGTTCCGATGTTTATTTTTGTTGCCGTTACCCGAATGAGAACTGCCACTGTCGGTGCCCAGGTTATTACCGACCGCACCACCCGCCGCGCCACCCAGGCCTGCGCCGATGGTGGAGCCGGTCGAACCACCGAGACTGTTACCAATCACCGAGCCGCCAGCCGAGCCCAAACCACCACCGATGGCGGCTTCGGTGCGGCTGCCTTTTTTGGCCCCCACCGCACTGCCCGCCGCACCGCCAACGCCGGCACCGATTGCGGCCCCCGTGCTGCCGCCCATTTGCTGGCCAACCACGTTACCCAGTGCGCCGCCAATACCACCGCCAACTGCAGCGGTGCCGTCACCGGCAGCCATTGCACCTTGAGCGACCAAAAGTCCCAGAACTACTGTGGACAATGTCAAACGCATGATATGAACCTCTAATTTCGCATCGGGGGTGAAGAGAACGCGCTGCGGATGGGCGTGAGTCTAGCACCTGCGCCCGCTGAAACCGGCCAGCGATAACGGTTGGACCGCGAAGGCTTGCGAAGCGCTCGACAGGAAACATTCAGATATGAAAAAGCCCGGCATCAAGCCGGGCGTTCCAATGGAGCGATTTCGATCAGTGACGCTTGTGACCTTTGGCCAGGTTACTGCCGACGCCGCCACCCAATGCGCCGCCCAAACCTGCGCCGATGGTGGAGCCGGTCTTGCCGCCCAGGCTGTTGCCGATCACCGAACCACCGGCTGCGCCGACGCCACCGCCAATGGCTGCTTTAGTGCGGCTGCCTTTGCGCGCAGCAACGGCACTGCCCGCTGCACCCGCAACGCCGGCACCAATCGCAGCACCGGTGCTGCCGCCCATGCTTTGGCCGACCACGTTGCCCAGCGCGCCACCCAGACCACCGCCGATCGCGGCAGTGCCATCACCAGCAGCCATCGCACCTTGAGCAACCAGAAGCCCAAGAACCAGAGCAGGCAGTGTTAAACGCATGACGAAAACCTCAAAAATAGGGGGAAACCGAAAGCCGGGGATTGAATGCTTTAGCGCAGGAAACGTCCACACAAAAACCTCCGTCCCTCGCAAATAGCGACGATTGGACAGCATTTATGGAAAAGGTTTTATGACAGGCAAAAAAAAGCCCGCTGGGGAACGGGCTAGGAGTTGCTTTCTAACGGATGAGCTGAGACTACGTAAGACGTTGTGAAAACTTTGTGAAAGACGCCGCACTGAACATTCGCTGTCACACAATCCTCCAGACAAAAAAAACCCCGTTCGATGACGGGGTCTGTCCGGTGAGTTCATCACTTCCTGGCAGGGGCCGTTACCTTGGGCAAGAATTTCGCCTTCGGCCCTCCGCTTACCTTGGATTTCATCTTGCCGACCTCGGTCTGGTCTTCACCGAAGCTAGCCACGTAATCCGTCTGGCCACACTGCACGCAATTGTTGATGGGAAACTCTGCCCCGTCGTCTTCGATATACGGATCAGCCATAACTTCGCCCCTCTCAAAAACGGGATCGACACCGGCAAGCCCTATTTGCCTGAAAAATATCGACCACCAAGGATTTTGAGACTAGCCGGTCATTACCGGACTTGTAGTTCAGATTGCTCCGTGCCCGACGAATGGCCTCTCACCAGGCTCACCTCAATTTAACCGCCGTCCCGGTCACGAACACCACCACCATCCCGCCCTTCCCGGCCGGCATACTGATCTCGAAATCGAGCCCCACCACCGCATCCGCCTGAAGCGCCTGCGCCCGCTCCTTGATCTCGTCAGTGGCCTGGATACGCGCCTCCATTAACGCCCGCTCCAACGTCTGCGAGCGCCCACCGAAAAAATCCCGCATCCCGGCGAACATATCGCGGACAACGTTGACGCCCTGCACCGACTCGGCGCTGACGATGTCCAGGTAAGCGGTGATTTGCCGGCCTTCGATGGTGTGGGTTGTGGTGGTGATCATGAGATTTCCTTGTTCATAGCGTTAGGGAGATTTACTCAAGGCAATCTCGACAAATACTGAGCCAACGCCTCAACACGCGCTGCCTTGTCCTATCAAAAAAGCCTCATATCACAGATCGGATAGACGAGCTCACTGAAGCCTGGGATAGCGGACGGCATGGTGAGCCCCGGAAAAATGAGGCAGCTGCAATGCGCTTCGCGAATCAATCGTGGTCGGCCAACTGCGGAGTGAACCGCTCAGGGCATATGAATACTTTGGGTCGAGCCGGGCTTAAGCCCGAAGGAGCGATAGCCGATGTAGCTATAGCTCCGCAGCCCAGCAAATCGCCAATTGAATCAGAGATCAGATACTTGCGGGCCAAGAATTATGTAAAGGCCTGGCTAAGCGATAGCGCTACCCAAGGCGACCAGTTATCGTCCATAAAGCGCTCAAATCACGTAAGGCTCGAACAGCCTCCGGACATTCACCCGCGCCTTCAGCTTCGCGGCCAACAGGTACAAACCTCCCACCTTGCGATGCAGAAACAGTACATCCACAGGTGGCGTGTGCCAGAAGTCGCGGTCGGCACCTAGTTCCCAACCGGTATCACGCAGGCGTACGGCCAGGTCAGACGTCCCAAAGTCATAGGCACCTTGATGCCTCAGTGGCTCGCAGGCCTGTGTAATGAGATCAGTGAGCACCGCTCGGTGTTTGGGCAGCGTTTCAGGCTGAATGTAGCCGACGTCCAGCGCGGCATTGGTGATGGCGGCACGGTCTTCATGCAGGCCTGCAATCAGCAAGCGGCGATAAGCCTCGGTAGTGTTGCGGTCATAAAGTCGCGTGGCGCCGAAGTCCAACAACACCATCCGGCCGGAGCCTTGCTGATAACGGTAATTGGCAAAGTTAGGGTCGGTCTGCACGCACTGGAACTCGAACACCTCGCGAAGAAACAGGCCGAATAGCAACATGATGATCCGGTCGCGCTCTGCCTGGGGCGCGTGCTCTAGTGACTCCACCGCTACTCCGTCAACGAAGGACATCACCAGAATATTCGGCGTGCTGAACTGGGCATACGCACGAGGAACCAGAAACTCAGGAATGTCCGCCAACAGTTGATCAAAGCGCTGTAAGTGCTCGGTTTCTTTCATGTAGTCCGCTTCATCCTGTAGCTGACGCTTGGCCTCTTGGAGCAATGGGCCGATGTCCATGCCCTTAGGCAGCATCCCGGACATGCGCAGCAAGGTAGCAACGTTATCCACATCGCTCGAAATACTCTCGCGCACGCCAGGGTATTGCACCTTGATCGCCAGGCGTTGGCCGTCCTTATCTATCGCAGCATGAACCTGGCCGATGGACGCTGCCGCCAATGGCGTGAAGGAAAACCGTTCGAAGCGCCCTTCCCACCCCTTGCCCCAGCTTTCGTTGAGGACTGCCACCAACTGGCTCATAGGCATAGGGTGAGCGTCGCAACGCAGACGAGAAAGGATTTCGCTGAACTCGCGCGGCAACAAATCACCTGCATCCATCGATAACAACTGCCCAACCTTCATGGCGGCGCCACGCAGTTGCGACAGTTGCTCGACCACCCGATGCACATTGCCCGACGTCAACAGCAGTTCGCTGAGCGCCGGACGTTTGCCCTGAACCCACTGCCGAGCGCCTTCGGCTAGCATGCCGCCCGCGACGCCCGAGGCCAAACTTCCAAAACGCATCAACCGTGATAAGCGGCTGCCAGGCACGGGCAACGAGCCGGGCACACGAGGCTTCATGAATGAAGCGCCTCAACGATCGCGGCAAGCAGCAAGCAGACGCTCGCCACGAGGGTAAGCCGTAATCGCATCGGCAGGTACCAGGCGGGCAAGCTCGTAACCCGCAACAACTGCCTGTCCTGCCGGAGGTGGACAACTAAGCCGATGACCAACAGCAAGCAACCCAATGGCATTGGCAGTAACGTGGCAATCCAAGCAATAAGCGCAGGAATGACACTCCAAATGAACCTGTCGCGGCCCTGCTCGGCGCTCATGTCTTGCACGGTCATGGCGAAGCCCCAGTGTAAGGCGCCGACGAAGCTAAGGATGACTGCGCCATAGTTAACAAGCGCAATCGCAAACAACGGCCGATAGTCGACAGAGAACGGGATCAGCAGCGCCAGGAAAATAAACGGCAACAGACCACCATAACCCAGCAGGTTGACGTGCTTTGGCAGAGAGGTTGAAGGCAACACGTTCATTTGTATTCCTTGCAGTGAGCGACACTCAAAACTGTAGGCCCAAAAGCCCCGCTTGGGCGAGATTGATGGCGATCTGAAGCTGAGGTCAACGTAATGAGTCGCTTTGTAGAATTAGGTCATTGCCCCAATGCTTTTCGGGCAATCAGGCGACGGCATATGAGGCGCTTCGCATCCTTGAGATCATGCTCAGTGCCTGCATTTACCAGGTCGACAGCACCCTAGAACCCTTCCAGCCTTCAGTTCTTCGTGAGCGGGTTTTTAAAACGTGCCAATGCAATCAACAGATTCTTGAAACCAAAATTAATAGGAAAACCGCGCCAGCAGTGCTTTGCCTGGTCGTCCAAGATTGCTTGCAGTAAGTCATGACGCGATGTGGCTGACGACGCTGTATGAGATGAACAGGCGCTAGAACACGAAAATCACGACTACAAATTTTCGGAGATGTCTGGTCGTTTCACCATCGGTTTTAAGCATACGAGCCCGGGCTCTCGCTGACGAATCCCAGTCCTTCATCGGGCCACCTAGCTTTTACGAACCGATCCGCTCGCCATCTTGGTGCATCACCGAAACCAGACTGCGACTGCCGTGGCTCGACTTTGAGAGAAGCAATAAAACCTATACAAGATTAAATACGTGTATAGGTTTTCTGCAATCTGTGTCACTCTGCCATCAGTCAGCTATCACCAGCGGCTCACGCTCGTGCCTCGCCGGGCTCTCGTCACTTTCAAATGGGCGGTAGAGACAAGTAGCCCTTAACACGGATAGCAAAACAGAACCACCACGTCTTGCCCGTACAGGGTCTATCTAAGAGTTCAGCCGATGAAAAACTCCATCTCACTAGCCTCGCGCATAGGCCTTGGTTTCGCCGTAATTGTGTCGCTGCTCATACTAATCACCGCCGTGGGCATCCAACGTGTGGGCTTTATCGACTCCACCCTGGAACACGTAAGCGAAAATGCGGCCAAGATTCAACGTTACGCTATTAATTTTCGCGGGAGTGTACACAACCGAGCCATTGCTATTCGGGACGCAGTGTTGGTGGATAGTGATAAAGACTTAACCGTCCACCTCAATGAAGTTATCAATCTAGAGCAGGCCTACGCCGATTCAGCCATACCAATGGATCAGCTATTTGCAACTGCAGGGGTAACATCGCAGGAGCAACAGCTGTTACTGGCGATTAAAGATATTGAAAAGCAAACGCTAGCTTCCACTAAGTCGGTAATTGCTTTGCGTCGCGCCGGAGATATTCCAGGTGCACAGGCTTTGCTGCTGCGCCAAACCTCCGGTGAATACAGTGAGTGGTTGAAACGCGTGAATGCACTGATTGACTACGAAGAAGCCTCGATCAAAAGCCAACTCAGTGCGGTACAAGCCACCGCTAGTGAGTTTCGAGGACTGATGCTCATGGCCACCGGGATAGCGCTGCTGCTGAGCATCATCCTGGCGATCTCAATTATTCGCTTCGTCAAGTCAACGCTGGGTGCTGAGCCGACTCAGGTTGCACAGGCTATCCAAAGGTTGGCGGCAGGTGACTTGCAACAAATCATTGTTACCGATTATCCAAACAGCGTGATGGGCGTCCTGAAAACTGCCCTAAGCCGTTTGGCTGATACCATTAGTGAAGTACGCATTGCGGCCCAAGAGGTCAACAATTCATCTAGGCAACTATTGACCACATCGTCCACCAATAACAATCAAATCAGCCTGCAGACGCGCGAAGCCGAGCAGGTGGCAACTGCCATTACGCAAATGGCGGCAACGGTCAATGAAGTTTCAGGTTATGCATCTCAAGCAGCGGACGCAACGCGTCTAGCCGATGCTGAAGTTGTAAGCGGCAATCGCGTCGTTGCGGACACTACTCTCGCTATCGAACAATTAGCGAACACACTGGTTGAAACCACCAATACGGTAGAGCAGGTGTCCAAGCGTAGCGAAGAGATTGAAATAGTGATCGAGGTAATCAATTCAATTGCAACGCAAACTAACCTGTTAGCGCTGAACGCAGCCATCGAAGCGGCCCGAGCAGGTGAGCATGGCAGAGGGTTTGCAGTTGTGGCCGATGAAGTGCGCTCTCTAGCTAATCGCACTCAGGAGTCGACGCGGGAAATTCGAGAAATGATAGGCACACTGCAGAGCGGTACCGAAACGGCTGCACAAACCATGCGTAATAGTTGCGAACTGGTAAGCCACACCGTTGCGCAAACCCGCAACGCCCAGACGGCGCTAGCTAAAATTAGCCAGCAAGTCGGCGCCATAAACCACATGAATGCCCAAATCGCCAGCGCATCTATCCAGCAAAGCGTCGTGGCCGAAGACGTTGCGCAAAATATCACGCGCATCCATAGCTCAACGGTGCAGTCGGCAACTGGCTCTCGTGAAGTTGCAACGGCCAGCCAGGAATTAGCGCAGCTTGCTGATCGTCTTACCCAGAAGGTCGCATTTTTCAGCGTGGCTTAGGGCGGGCCCATTGTCAGTCCTTTTCTTTCAGCATATCTTGTGCAAAACCTATACAAGGTGGTTAGAAATGTACAATAAAAAGGATTGGCCACTGACGCTGTACTTTGACGGTCAATGTCCGCTGTGTGCGCGCGAAATCAAGATCCTGAATCGACACGCCGCAGAGAGTCGACTGCTATTTATTGACATCAGCAGCGGTGCGTTCGACGCCAAGGCACTCGGGTTCACGTTCGAGCAAATGCAGTCCTCGCTGCACGCCCGTTTCGCCGATGGCCGCTGGGTAACCGGTCTGGACGCCACCTTGTGGAGTTGGCGAGCCGCCGGCTTGGGGTTTTGGGCTGCGCCATTGACATGGCGTGCCATCCGACCGCTGCTTGCTTTAGGTTATCGCCTCTTCTGCCGCTTACGCCCCCATTTGGCGTGGCTTCCTCACCCTGATGGTAGCCGTCGCTGTGTCGATGACCGTTGCGGGGTGCCGGAGTCAAAACCCGCACAAGACAAGCGGCCCACTTTGAAAACAAAGCAGACCTAGAAAGCTTCGCTTTGTCATTGGCCCGACGAAGAACCTGGGTCATAGCTGATCTGGTGAACAACGTGTTTTCTGGTGCGCAGCAGGCACTCCCCTACTGCCAAGTATTGCCGCCACATTAAGCGCAGCATGGCTGCCAGGAATCTAAATGAACCCATCAATAGCCGAGCATTACCGTGAAATTCTTGTCGCCGTAGGCGAGAACCCTGAGCGTGAAGGACTGCTGGACACGCCCAAGCGCGCAGCCAAAGCGATGCAATACCTTTGCAACGGCTACACGATGAGTCTGGACGACGCGACCAACGGTGCCCTGTTCGAATCGCAAAACGATGAAATGGTCATCGTGCGCGATATCGAACTGTATTCATTGTGTGAGCATCACCTGCTGCCCTTCATCGGCAAGGCTCATGTCGCGTACATCCCCACAGGAAGGGTACTGGGTCTATCAAAGGTCGCCCGAGTCGTCGATATGTTCGCCCGCCGCTTACAGATCCAGGAAAACCTCACAAAACAAATTGCTGATGCCATCCATCACATCACCGATGCGGCCGGCGTGGCCGTGGTCATTGAGGCAAAGCACATGTGCATGATGATGCGGGGCGTGGAAAAGCAAAATTCGGTGATGACGACCTCAGTGATGCTCGGGGCCTTTCGCGAGTCATCTGCTACGCGTCTCGAGTTCCTGCAACTGATTGGGCGACGCAGTTAAGGCCCAAAATCCGCACAAGGTGTGGGAGAGGCGAAATGAACAGTTCCTTTGAGATGAACTCACTCGGCTACGGCTACCGTGCCTTGGTGATAGGCGCCAGTGGAGCGCTCGGCGCGGCGTTTTGTGAGTTGCTCAACGAAGATCCAAGATGCTCGGTTGTTCGTGAACTGGGGCGCAACAGTGCTCCAGGATTGGATCTGGAAAAGCCCGACAGTATTGCCAGGGCGGCTGCCGAATTAGCTGAAGAAGCCCCGTACCAGTTGATTTTACATGCTGCCGGTCTGCTTCATCGCGAAGACATCAAGCCTGAAAAAAGTTACACCTCTATTGAAGCGGATGCGCTTCAGGCGATATTCCAAGTCAACACAATCGGGCCTGCACTGGTTTTGCGTCACTTCCTGCCCTTGCTTGACCCTCGTGGTGCGATGGCAGTGCTCTCCGCCAAGGTAGGCAGCATCGGTGATAACCGTTTGGGCGGCTGGTATGCCTATCGCGCCTCCAAGGCAGCGTTGAACATGTTGATTAAAACGGCTGGGATCGAACTAGCAAGAACACGCCCTCAGACCCGCTTGCTCAGTCTTCATCCAGGCACGGTCATTTCGGGCCTGTCCCAGCCTTTCAACGGCGCTTCTGCCGCCAGGCCTGCAAGCCTCGCTGCCCGCGAATTGTTATCACTGATTGACCGCTTGGCGCCTGCCGACAGCGGCAATTTTTTTGCTTATAACGGAGAACGCCTACCGTGGTAGGCAGGGAGTGAACCTTGAATCTGCAAGCGTTGACCGAACGGGCCGCGAATGGCGAAGTACGAGAGTTGGAGCTGCTTTCTCTGGAAGGCGGTTTGTATCTGGCGCGAGTCGGGCTGGATCAAGGCCAGTTCACACTGCTGGACGACGAAGCAAAGCCTATGCGCCTTCGCTCCATCAATCACCTGCGTGAGTTGTTGCAGTTTGTCCCGCCATTCCCCTGCGTGCTTGTGCAGCAGTGCGTCCATGACGAGATGTGCGGCTCACGTGAAGGGCGCATTGAGCCGTTACGCATTCCTTTCTCGCTGACTGCGCATTGCTGAGTCACCTTCCGTTGGACTCTGTCGAATGAATAAGACTCACAGACTATGCCTGGTCTTGGGCGACCAGTTGTCTTTCGACCTGGCCTCATTGAAGGGGCTGGACAGCGAGCGCGATACGATTTTACTGGTCGAAGTGATGGAGGAAGCCAGTCATGTGCCCCATCACCCGCAAAAAATCGCACTGATCTTCAGTGCGATGCGTCATTTTGCTGAGGCGTTGCAGCAGCGTGGCATCCGCGTGCAATACGTCACGCTCGATGATCCGCAAAATAGCGGATCGGTGCCAGGCGAGTTACGGCGCTGGCAATCACTGCTGCAACCGGATGAGCTGCACCTGACAGAATGCGGTGACTGGCGCCTGGAGCAGTCGCTGAAAGATTGTGGCTTGGCGATCCAGTGGCATACCGATACCCGTTTTCTCTGCACCCGACTCGAGTTTGCGTCCTGGGCCGAAGGCAAAAAGCAGCTGCGCATGGAGTTCTTCTACCGCGAGATGCGACGCAAGAGTGGCTTGTTGCTCAACGGCGATGGCAGCCCGGTCGGCGGCGCCTGGAACTTTGATGCCGAAAACCGCAAGGCACTGCCCAAAGGCGTGAGAGCTCCCTCGCCAGTGCGATTTTCAGCCGATGCAATCACCCAGGAAGTGCTTGAGCTGGTCGCAAAAAACTTCTCCAGCCACTACGGCGCACTCGACACTTTTGATTACCCGGTAACCCACGCCGATGCCCAAGCGTTGTGGGATTACTTCCTCGATTGGAGCCTCGCTGCTTTCGGCGACTACCAAGATGCGATGGCCAGTGATGAACCTTTCCTGTTCCATGCGCGGATCAGCGCCGCGCTGAATATTGGCCTGTTGGATCTACGTCAATTGTGCAGCGACGTCGAGGCTGCTTACTGGGCGCACAGCATTCCATTAAACGCCGCCGAAGGCTTTATCCGTCAACTCATTGGCTGGCGTGAATATGTACGGGGCGTCTACTGGCTGAAAATGCCCGACTACGCCGGCGGCAATCTGTTTGGCAACAGCAGGCCGCTTCCAGAGTTCTATTGGACAGGCGACACCAAGATGAACTGCATGGGCCAGGCGATCGGCCAAAGTTTGAAACATGCCTATGCCCACCACATCCAGCGGCTGATGGTGACCGGCAACTTTGCGTTGCTGGCGGGCATCGCGCCGCCCCAGATTTGCGACTGGTACCTGGCGATTTACATGGACGCATTCGACTGGGTCGAGCTACCCAATACATTGGGTATGGTCATGCACGCCGATGGGTGGTTACCTGGGCTCCAAGCCTTACTGCGCCAGTGGCCAATATATAAAACGCATGTCTGACTACTGCCGTAATTGTGCGTACAAAGTCAGTGAAAGTACGACGGACGACGCCTGCCCTTTCAATTCGCTTTACTGGCATTTTCTAATACGTCATAGCGACCTTCTGCGCAGCAATCAGCGTATGGGCATGGTCTATAAAAACCTCGATCGTATGACTGAATCCAAGCAGCAAGCACTCTGGGATCGTGGCCAGATACTGCTTGCCAAACTGGATGCCGGGGAGTCGTTTTGAAGAAAAGTGAACTCCCGGTTAAAACCTGTACAGTCTGCAGATTGCCCTTCGCCTGGCGCAAGAAATGGGTGCGCTGCTGGGCTCAGATGCGCTTGGTAAATGCCTATTGAGAATTCATAGCCTACCACTGCAAAAGCACGTCTTTAGTCGCTACAGGTTCAACCGTCGGTATGCGTCCGGGCATCACGTCTTGCGTGATTAAACCGGCTGCCACTTATGCGGAAGCAGCTGCTCGATTTCACTCGCCCGCTGCGTCGGCAGGCGCGTGAGAACATCCTTTAGATAGGCGTACGGATCATGACCATTCAGCCGCGCAGACTGGATCAAGCTCATGATCGCCGCCGCCTTTTTCCGCTGCGTAGCGATCCGGCGAAGAGCCAGTTCTTGCGTCCAAGGGCCCATGGTCGGATCTGGTTCTCCGCCCAATTATTATCAATGGGTACGGCCCCGTCATTGAGGTAGCGCGACAGCGCTGCCCAGCGTTTGAGGCTGTAATCGAGTGCTCTGCTGATGGCCGAACCTTCGGGCGCAAGTTCACGCTGGGCAATCATCCAGGCATGCAGGCTATTCATCACCGGTGCGGCTTTTTCTTGCCGTATCCGGCATCGTAAATCCGGCTCCAGGTCACGCACTTCGCTGTCGATTTCGGACAACAACTGGATGTAGCGCAGCGCCTGCTCGGCGATCTGGCTCTTGTTCGTTGCGTGCAACTCGAAGAACTTGCGCCGGGCGTGCGCCATGCAGCCGATCTCGGTCACGCCGAGTTCGAAGCTGGCCTTATAACCGCCAAAATCGTCGCAGACCAACTTGCCTTTCCAGCCTTGCAGGAAGTTACGAGCATGCTCACCGGCGCGGCTGGGGCTGAAGTCATAAACGACAGCGGCTGTTTCGCAGAACTGGCTGGTGGCGTACGCCCAAACATAAGAGCGGTGGGTTTTCTTCGAGCCCGGAGCGAGCATTTGCACGGGTGTTTCATCCGCGTGCACGACCTGTTGCCCGATCACTACGTCACGCAAGGCATCGACCAGGGCTGCAACTGCACGCCCGTCATGCCAACCCATTGAGCCAAAGTTGAACGTGGAATCGCCAAGCCAGCTCGACCGAAAATTGATTCCTGACGGTAAAGCGGAAGATGATCAGCGAACTTCGCGATCATGACGTGCGCAAGTAATCCGGCAGTCGGGATGCCCTTGTCGATAACTTGCGCAGGTACCGGCGCCTGGATCAGCGTTTCGCAGTCATCGCAAACCCACTTGCCACGAACATGGCGCTCAACGGTGAACACGCCCGGCGTGTAGTCCAGCTTTTCGCTGACATCTTCACCGATGCGCTTCAGTGCGCAGCCGCATGGGCAGTGAGTGTTGTCCGGTTCGTGATGGATCAACGTGCGTGGGAATTCTGCCGGCAATGCCGTGCGCTTGGGCTTTTGCTTTTGCTTTTTCTCGGTCGCCGCTGGTGCTATTTGCAACGCCTGAAGCTCGGCCTCAATCGCCGCAATATCGGTATCGATCAGGTCATCCAGCAGGCTGGCCTGCTCAGGATTCATCTGCTCACTGCGCTTGGCAAACTTCAAACGCTTGAGCTGTGCGATTTCGTGGGTCAGCTTCTCGATCACCGTTTGATCGCGGTTGATCTTCTTGCCCATGGTTTCGACCGTTCTGCCCATGGTCTCGACTTGCGACAGCAACTGCGCAGCGAATGCACGCAGTTGGTCGGGAGTCATTTGATCGAGATTGGGCGAGGAAGTCATACCGTGGATTTTACCAAAGCAGACCGCTTGCGGCAGCAAACCGAGATGCTAATTACTGCTTTTAAAGCAGCGTAATAGCTCCGCCAGACCCCACGCGTTGCCAAGGTAGGCCTAGTACCAAAGCCTGAAGTTGCTCGGTATCCAACGGCACTTCACTGCCTTGCCGAACGCCTGGCCAATGGAATTTACCTTGGTTCAAGCGACGTGCCGCCAGCCATACGCCAATCCCATCGTGTACCAGCACTTTCATCCGAGTCGCGCGGCGATTGGCAAACAGATAAGCGCAGTGCGGCTTCGCCGCACCGAACACCGCGACCACCCTCGCCAGCGCCGTTTCAGTGCCGGCGTGCATATCCATGGGTTCGGTGGCGAGCCAGATGGCGTCGATGCGGATCATCGCAACAGGTCTCGAAGGAAAGCGGCGCAGGCAGCAGCGCTATCGGTTGGCCAGTTCACTTTGACGGTGCCGCGTGGGTGCAGAATCTCAACGCTGATATTCGATGAAGATACGGGCGCCGTTGTTTGCATAGGCAATGGGATGAATGCTGGTTGAAGCGCCGTGCTTTTCTGCACTTGCACCCGAATCCATTTGTGAACGAGGTTTGCGTTAAGGCTATGGCTGAGGGCGATGCTGGCAATCGATGCGCCGGGTTGGGCACACTCTTGAATGACCTGGGCTTTGAAGGATGGAATACGAACGGCGTGTTGGCTGCATGAAATACCCGTTTAAAAGGCTAGAACTGGTGCCCACCTAAATTTAAGTGCACACCATGTCCCGGCTTTGCGGGGTTGGGTAGATGACTTGGCCGGACGCATACCTTTTTCAGACGCCAAAAACCACAAACCCCCGACTTTCTCTAGGAAAATCAGGGGTTTGTGTTTGCAGAATGTGGCGGTGAAGGAGAGATTCGAACTCTCGATACAATTTCTTGTATACACACTTTCCAGGCGTGCTCCTTAAGCCACTCGGACACTTCACCGTATCTCGTCAAACATGTTCTGTCTGTCGAGGCGCGCTAATGTAGTCGAAAGCTTTTCCGATGGCAAATATTTTTTTCAGAATTTTCATGCGCTTAGCGATTTAGTGGTTCCGGCGCGTTTAAGGCCATGGCAAACCTGCCAATCTCCGGCTTCGCGTCCTACTCTATATAGAGTGGAATACGCGGCGGGTGTGGCAGGTCAGGCTTGCCGGGCGAGGAAAGAGTGACTGGTGGGTCAGTCACGGCGCTTTACCTGGCCTGTGGTGGTGGGTAACGTCTGCCTCATCTTTCATACAAGGAATAGCGTCATGAGTGAGTTGATTTCCTACCATCTCGAAGACGGTATCGCGACCCTGACCTTGAGCAATGGCAAGGTCAATGCCATCTCGCCGGATGTGATTGCTGCGTTTAACGCTGCGCTGGATCAGGCGGTCACTGATCGTGCAGTGGTGATCATTACCGGTACGCCGGGGATTCTGTCGGGCGGTTACGATTTGAAGGTGATGACGGCCGGCCCTAAAGAAGCCGTGGCACTGGTCACTGCCGGTTCGACCCTGGCGCGTCGCCTGTTGTCGCACCCCTTCCCGGTAATTGTCGCGTGCCCTGGGCATGCGGTGGCCAAGGGTGCGTTCCTGCTGTTGTCGGTGGATTACCGCATTGGTGTCGACGGCCCGTTCAGCATTGGCCTGAACGAAGTGCAGATTGGCATGACCATGCACCACGCCGGTATCGAACTGGCTCGTGATCGTCTGCGCAAGTCGGCGTTCCACCGTTCTGTAATCAACGGCGAGATGTTCAATCCGCAGAGCGCAGTGGATGCAGGTTTCCTCGATATCGTGGTATCGGCCGAAGAGCTGCAAGGCGCGGCGCTGGCAGCGGCTCGTCAGTTGAAGAAGATCAACATGACCGCGCACAAGAACACCAAGCTCAAAGTGCGCAAAGCGCTGCTGGACACCCTGGATAACGCGATCATCCTGGATCAAGAGCATATGGGTTAAAACCCATACGCGCCGCACCGAAATGCCCGACCGTCGTGTCGGGCTTTTTCTTACGCGCATTGTTTAAAAGCCTACAACCGCTCTAGACCGCGTCTGACCCATAAGTCGGAAACATGCGCTCAAACATCGGCTATCTCCGACCTCTATAGCGGCAATTGCCGAAAACAGTGCACATCCGTACACTGCGCCACCTTTTGTCCCGGTGGGGCCTGTACATGCTGTTCGTGTTTCGTATGTTATTGATGGGTCTGCATTTTATTCTTGCCGGTGTGCTTGGAGTGCTTCTGGGCCTGTGCCGTCCGTTCAACCCGGACAACAGCCGTTTGTGTGCCCGCCTGTATGCATGGCCGGCGATGTGCATTTTGCGTCTGCGGGTGAAGGCTGAAGTCGGACCGCTGATGGATAAACCCGACAGCTGCGTGATCATCGCCAACCACCAGTCCAACTACGACCTGTTTGTGTTCGGTAACGTGGTGCCTCGCCGCACCGTCTGCATCGGTAAAAAGAGCCTGAAATGGGTGCCGCTGTTCGGGCAGTTGTTCTGGCTGGCGGGCAATGTGTTGATCGATCGCGGCAATGCGCAAAAGGCGCGCCAGTCGATGTTGACCACGACCCACACCCTGCAAAACGAAGACACCTCGATCTGGGTTTTCCCGGAAGGCACGCGCAACCTGGGCGAAGACCTGCTGCCGTTCAAGAAAGGCGCGTTCCAGATGGCCATCGCTGCTGGCGTGCCGATCGTTCCGGTGTGCGTCAGCAGTTACGTCAAACACATGCGATTGAACCGCTGGCGCAGTGGAAAAATTCTGATTCGCTCGTTGCCGGCAATTCCGACGGCTGGATTGAGCCTGGATGACATGCCGCTGTTGATCGCCCAGTGCCGCGAGCAGATGCGCGAGTGCATCGCTTCGATGGATCGGCAGCTGCAAGCCACGACCCGTTAAGCCAAAACGCAGGCTTCGCCAGATAGGCGCACGGTTTTCTTTTACCTACGAACTCTGCAGATTTCACTGACTCTCAAGTAGCAGACAAGGCTAAGCTGAACGCTGCCTGCCACTGCCATTTGCTAATAAGAAGTGAACCACCATCATGGGTAGAGTTGTTGCTGCTGCGGTTTACAGCGCCGGTAAGAAAGTCACCAATATCACCCTCGACGAAGGCGCTGCCTGGGCTGCAAAACCTGGCCACTTTGTCTGGATCGGCCTCGAAGAGCCGAACGCCCAAGAGCTGTTCAATCTGCAACGCCAGTTCAACCTGCACGAACTGGCCATCGAAGACGCCCTGGAAAAACACAGCCGACCTAAGCTGGAAACCTTCGGCGATGCGCTGTTCATCGTGACGTACTCGCCGATCCGGCATGAAGGCAAACTGGAGTTCATCGAGACGCATATCTTTGCCGGCAACGGTTACATCATTACCGCACGCAACGGCCACTCGGCGTCCTACGCCTATGTCCGCCAGCGTTGTGAGGCGCGTCCGCTGTTGCTTGAGCACGGAGAGGATTTCGTACTCTATGCCATCCTCGATTTTGTGATTGAAAACTACCAGCCAATGGGCGAAGCGATCCACGCAGAGATCGATGAGCTGGAACGCAACGTCATGTGCGGCTCCCTGAACGAGCGCGACATTCAAAAACTCCACAGCCTGCGCCGCGACGTGTTGCGTCTACGCCGTTATGCAGCGCCGATGGTGGAGATCGGCGAGGAACTGCAAAAACTCAGCTTTCCATTCATCGACAAGAACATGCGTCCGTACTTTCGCGACGTGCAAATCCATGTGACGCGGCAGATGGAAGACCTGACGACCCTGGCCGATATTGCCAGTCAGACCATCGAAGTCGGGGTGTTGCTGGAAGCGTCACGCCAGAGCGTGGTGCAGCGCAAGTTTGCAGCGTGGGCGGCGATTTTGGCGTTTCCGACGGCGGTGGCCGGGATCTACGGGATGAACTTCCAGAACATGCCGGAGTTGAGTTGGCATTACGGGTATTTCGGAGTTCTGGGGTTTATTGCGGTGGGGTGTGTAGGGTTGTGGGCGAGTTTCAAGAGGTCGGGGTGGCTGTAGCCGAGACTGGGTCGTTTGGAAAATTCGCGGGCAAGCCTCGCGCCAACAGGTACACCGAAAACCTGTAGGAGCGAGGTTTGCCCGCGAAGCTTTTCGCCTTAAACCGTTTCAGGCTTGTGCGCCACAAACCGCATCATCCATTCGGCAACCGTAGTGCCATGGTGTTGATGTTCCAGGCTCGCCACGCCTTTCTGATAAATCTGCTCTCCCAGCGCTTGCTGACGAATATCCAGCAGCGCCCGTGAGTAATCGTGAATAAACTCCGGATGCCCCTGGAAGCACAGCACCTGGTCGTTGATGTGGTACGCGGCAAACGGGCAGAAATCGCTCGATGCAATGACCGTGGCGTTTTCCGGCAGCGCGGTGACCTGATCCTGGTGGCTGATCAACAAGGTCAGCTCTTCGCGCACCGGGCTCATCCACGGCGCCTTGGCGGCGAGTTTGTAGCTGTGCGTGCCGACGCCCCAGCCCTGGGTCGCCCGCTCGCTCTTGCCGCCCAGCAACAGCGCCAGCAACTGATGGCCGAAGCACACGCCCAGCAGTTTGTCGCCGCGTTCGTAGCGGGTCAGCAGGTAAGCCCTGAGGGTTTCGATCCATGGATCGGTGCCGAAGGAATCGGCTTTGCTGCCGGTGACCAGGTAAGCGTCGAAGACCAGATCATCGCTCGGGTACTCGCCTTGCATCACGTTGTATACGGTGAACTCGGCAGCGATGGGTTGCTGCGAAAACAGACGCTGGAACATCTGCCCGTAACCCTGATATTCATCGACCAGTTCTGGACGCAGGATGTCGGTTTCCAGAATGCAGATGCGTAACGACATAAAAAATACCTGACACGTGATGGGAATAATGCACACCTCAGAGCCTGCCTCGAAACACGGTGGCAAGGCAAGCCCCGGAGTGCGTCATCCGTCCCTTAAAACGCATCCCCCTTGGCGGCTTTTTCCAGCAGCAGCGCAGGTGGCGCGAATCGCTCGCCATACTGCTCGGCCAGATACTGGGCGCGGGCGACAAAGTCTTTCACGCCGTACTGGTTGATGAACTGCAGCGCGCCGCCGGTCCAGGCGGCGAAACCGATACCGAAGATCGAGCCGACGTTGGCGTCCGCCGTTGAGGTCAACACGCCCTCCTCCACACAGCGCACGGTTTCAATGGCTTGCACGAACAGCAGTCGATCACGCACATCCTTCGGCGAAATCTGCCCATCGGCTTTTTCGAAACGCTTTTTCAATTCCGGCCACAGATGTTTCTGGCCACCGGCCGGGTAATCGTAAAAACCACCGCCAGCGGCCTTGCCCGGCCGCTTGTATTCGTTGAGCAGCAAGTCAATCACGGCGAACGCCGGGTGCTCAATCAGCGGTTTCCCTTCTGCCTGCAAGTCTTTGGCGGTTTGCTGGCGGATATGGCTCATGAGGCTGAGTGAAACTTCGTCGGAGATGGCCAGAGGCCCGATCGGCATCCCGGCCTTGCGCGCTTCGGTCTCGATCATCGGCGCACTCAGGCCTTCGCCAAGCATGGCGATGCCTTCGTTGGTGAACGTGCCGAACACCCGCGAGGTGAAGAAGCCACGACTGTCGTTGACCACAATCGGGGTTTTCTTGATTTGCAGGACGAAATCGAACCCGCGAGCCAGGGTTTCGTCGCTGGTGTTGGCGCCTTTGATGATTTCCACCAGCGGCATTTTCTCCACGGGACTGAAGAAATGCAGGCCGATGAATTTGCTCTGATCCGGCACGGCGGTGGCCAGACCGCTGATTGGCAAGGTTGAGGTATTGGAAGCGATCACCGCGTCCGGGCCGACGATTTTTTGTGCGGCAACGGAGACTTTGGCTTTCAGCTCGCGGTCTTCAAACACTGCTTCAATGATCAAGTCGCAACCGGCCAGGTCGGCATCGCTTTCGGTGGGATGAATCCGCGCCAGTGTCGCTTCGCGCTGTTCGACGCTTAATTGGCCGCGCGCAACTTTCTTGTCCAGCAACGCCGCCGAGTGGGCCTTGCCCTTCTCCGCTGCGGCGAGGTTGATGTCCTTGAGCACCACCTCGATACCCGCCGATGCACTGACGAAAGCGATGCCCGCGCCCATCATCCCGGCGCCCAACACACCGACTTTTTGCGTGACATACGGCGCAAAACCTTGAGGCCGCGAGCCTCCGGCATTGATCTCGTTGAGTTGGAACCAGAACGTGCCGATCAGGTTTTTCGACACCTGGCCGGTGGTCAATTCCGTGAAGTAGCGAGTCTCGATCAAATGCGCCGTGTCGACATCCACCTGCGCGCCCTCCACGGCGGCGCAGAGGATTTTCTCCGGCGCGGGCATACAGCCTTGGGTTTTACTTCGCAGGATCGACGGCGCGATGGCCAGCATCTGCGCGACTTTCGGGTTCGATGGCGTGCCACCGGGAATCTGAGAACCCTTCACGTCCCAACGCTGGGTAACCGAAGGGTTGGCGATGATCCAGGCGCGAGCCTTGCTCATCAGTTCATCGCGATCCACCGCCAGTTCATCAATCAAACCCGCCTGCAGTGCCTGTTGCGGCCGGACTTTTTTGCCTTCAAGCAGATAGGGCAAGGCTTTTTCGATGCCCAACATCCGCACCATGCGCACCACCCCGCCGCCGCCCGGCAGCAGGCCGAGGGTGACTTCCGGCAAACCGAGTTGCACCGACGGATTGTCCAGCGCCACGCGGTGATGGCAGGCCAGGCAGATTTCCCAACCACCGCCCAACGCCGCGCCATTGATCGCCGCGACCACCGGTTTGCCGAGGGTTTCCAGGGTGCGCAACTGACCCTTGAGGGTCAGCACCATGTCGTAAAAGGCCTTGGCTTCGGGTTTTCCAATCTTGATCAGTTCGTTGAGGTCGCCACCGGCGAAGAAAGTTTTCTTGGCCGAGGTGATGATCACACCGGCGATGGTGTCCTTGTCAGCCACCAGTCGGGCGACGCAGGTGGCCATGGCCTCGCGGTAGACCGCGTTCATGGTGTTGGCGCTCTGGCCCGGCATATCGATGGTCAGGACGACGATCTGGTCCTGGCCTTTTTCGTAACGAATGGCTTCGGTCATGGCTCTTTTCCTTAGAATCAGTTTCCTGGAAGTCGGGGCTCAGAGGCGTTCGATGATGGTGGCAATGCCCATGCCGCCGCCGACACACAAGGTCGCGAGGCCATAGCGCAGGCGCCGGGTTTCCAGTTCATCGAGCAGCGTGCCGAGAATGGCGCAGCCGGTAGCGCCCAGCGGGTGGCCCATGGCGATGGAGCCGCCGTTGACGTTGACCTTGTCCGGGTCGATGGCCATGTCCTTGATGAATTTCAGCACCACCGAGGCAAAGGCTTCGTTGACCTCGAACAGGTCGATGTCTTCCACCCGCAGCCCGGCCTTGGCCAGTGCCTTGCGGGTGGCCGGCGCGGGGCCGGTGAGCATGATGGTCGGATCGGTGCTGGTCACCGCCGTGGCGACGATACGCGCCCGTGGCTGCAGGCCCAGCGCCCGGCCCTTGGCTTCGGAGCCGATCAGCATCAGCGCCGCGCCATCGACGATCCCGGAACTGTTGCCCGGCGTGTGGACGTGGTTGATCCGCTCCACATGGCTGTAGACCCGCAGCGCGGTGGCGTCGAAGCCCATCTGGCCGATCATCTCGAAGCTCGGTTTGAGCTTGCCCAGGCCTTCCAGGGTCGACTCGGCGCGAATGAACTCATCGTGATCGAGCAGGATGATGCCGTTCTGGTCCTGCACCGGCACCAGCGACTTGGTGAACGAACCGTCCGCCCGCGCCCGCGCAGCCTTTTGCTGGGAATGCAGCGCGTAGGTATCGACGTCCTGACGGCTGAAGCCTTCAATCGTGGCAATCAGGTCGGCGCCTACGCCTTGGGGGGTGAAATGGCTGTGCAGATTGGTTTCCGGGTCCAGCGCCCAAGGCCCGCCGTCGCTGCCCATGGGCACGCGAGACATGGATTCGACGCCGCCGACCACCACCAGGTCTTCGAAACCGGACCGCACTTTCATCGCGCCGAGGTTCACCGCTTCCAGCCCGGAGGCGCAGAAACGATTGATCTGCACGCCGGAAACGCTGATGTCCCAATCGGCGACCTGGACTGCGGTTTTCGCGATATCCGAGCCTTGATCGCCGATCGGCGTCACACAGCCAAGCACCACGTCATCGACCTGGCGGGTGTCCAGGGACGTGCGCTGCTGCAACGCCGTGAGCAGCCCCGCCACCAGGTTCACCGGTTTGACGCTGTGCAAGGCGCCATCGGCCTTGCCTTTGCCACGGGGCGTGCGTAACGCGTCGAAAATCAAAGCTTGGGTCATGACATCCTCGATTTTATTGTTGTCCATCAAACGATCGCGGCGATCCTTTGATCTTTTAAGGAGCCTCCACCTTATTCCGGACCACCGCCAATTCAATGACCGCAGCGCTCACAGACGTTGACGGACACGCTCAGACGGACGGTCGTCGACGATCGGGTTTACCGTTTCAGGAGACGAAGCTGTCTAGCAAAAGGCCGCCCAAGAAGCTGGCAATAGGCCTCATGCCTTTTTAAGAGCTTTTTGTGGCCCGCCCATATGAAATGGATCTAAACCGCGAGTGATGCGGGCTCTAAGGTGAACAGTACGAAGTTGTCGTCGGGTTTTGCCGAGGCGCTCGTACAACAGGAAGTGCAACGCTCTGCCGTCATGGAGAAATGCAGGCAGGCATCAGGAAATAACAAAAAAAGGCAGACAGCCATGTTCAAGCATTCGAAAGTACGTCAAGCCGGGCTCATTCTATTCGCCACCACTCTGTTGTTGATTTTGCCGAACCTGACCAAGGTGATCGGCTGACCCGACACCAGCCAACCCGGTACTCATAAAGAGTTGTTCGCCTCATTAAAAATGTGACTGGCTCGCTACCCGGGCCAGCGTCGGTGTGCCAACCTGTGTGGCACTTCCACGACATGGACGGCGAACGCTTGAAAACGCTCATTCTTTTCGGGGCCTTGCTCCTCGGCAATCCCCTTTTTGCCGCACAGCTGAACCTGGAGCTGGGCGCGGGCAGTCGCACCTGGCAGACCGAGGAGTTGCTCAAGCATCCTCAGGTCCAGACCCTCACGATTACCAACGACGTCTCCTACAAGCGCGACATGAGTTATCGCGCCGTGCCAATGGCTGCGTTGTTGACCGGCATCAAACCTGAAGATCACCTGCAAGCGGTGGCGCTGGACGGTTTTGCTGCTGAAATGGCGGCAGCGCCGTTGCTCAATGCCAAGGGTTCGCGAGCCTGGCTGGCCATTGAAGACCCAGCCAAACCATGGCCGCCATTGGCCGAAGGCAAGCCGAGTGCCGGGCCGTTTTATCTGGTCTGGACCGATCCACAGGCGGGCAACATCAGCCCTGAGCAATGGCCGTTTCAAGTGGCCGCCATTAAGCGTTTGGCACCGGTCGCCGAGCGCTTCCCTGCCCTGCTGCCGGATCCGGCATTGAAGGCGGACGATCCGGTCAACAAGGGTTTTGCGCTGTTTCAGAAGAACTGTCTGGCGTGTCATCGGTTGAACGGCGCGGGGGATGCGCAGTTCGGTCCGGACCTGAATATTCCGTTTAGCCCGACCGAGTACTTCGGCGCGGATTTCCTCAAGCGCTACATTCGTGATCCGCAGAGTTTACGGCAGTGGCCGCAGGCGAAGATGCCTGGGTTTACGGCGCAGGTGTTGCCGGATGGGGATCTGGAGATGCTGGTGGGGTATTTGAAGCACATGGCTGGGCGCAAGGTTAAGCCCTAGCCTTGTGTTGTGAGGGCTGGCCTCTTCGCGAGCAGGCTCGCTCCCACATTTGATTTTTGCCAGACACCATTTCTGTGTTCGCCGGAGATCCCCTGTGGGAGCGAGCCTGCTCGCAATAGCGGTCTGTCAATCACAACAGTTCTGACTGATAGATCGCCTTCGCGAGCAGGCTCGCTCCCACAGGGGGTTCGTTGTTATTGCTGCTGGACGGAGATGACCGGCATCGGCGTCGGCGAGACAAACACCTTCGCGTGCATCTGCTCACACCCACCGCCCCGGCGCATGCCGCGTACCGGGCAGGCGTCCAGGTAATCCAGGCCCACCGCCAGTTTCAAATGCCGCTCGGGCCGCGCCAGTTCATTGGTCACATCAAAGCTGTACCAGGCGTCGTCGAGCCAGGCTTCGGCCCAAGCGTGGCTGGCCAGGTGTTCGCAGTTTTCGCTGTACAAATAGCCCGACACATAGCGCGCCGGAATCCCCAGGCTGCGGGCGCAGGCGAGGAACGCATGGGTGTGGTCCTGGCACACGCCCGATCGCCCGGCGAAAGCCTGGGCGGCGCTGGTGTCGACTTCGGTGGAGCCCGGCGTGTAGGTCATGTGCTGGTTGAGGCCATGCATCAAATCGATCAGCGCCGTGCGATCCCGGCGTTGCTTGCATTCCTTGTTAGCGAACGCGCGCAAGGCCTCATCGGCCTCGGTCAAACGGGTGAAACGCAGGAATGGCAGCGACGACTGGCTCTCGTGCTCGGCTTCGCGCAATTCATCGATGTCGACCTGGCCACGGGCGCCGATGATGATCGCCTCGTGCGGCTCGTCCATGGTCAGCACGTGCAGGATGTTGCCGAACGGATCGAGTTGCGCGCGCACCGGGCGCGGCAGGTCGAGCTGCCAGCTCAGCACGTGCTGGCGCTCGCTGTCGTGAGGGGTCAGTCGCAGGTACTGGATGCTCGCCCGCACCTGATCTTCATAGTGATAGGTGGTCTCGTGGCTAATGGAAAGTCTCATGCAGCCTCCAGGTAGGAACTGTGTATGGCGTTACCCAACTGGCGCACCAGCGGGATGAACTCGGTCAACCAGGCGTGCAGGCCTTCGTCGAGAATTTCGGTGATGCCGGTGTAGCGCAGACGCGCGTCGATCTCCGCGGCCAGGCGTTGCGCGGGGCGGCCGTTGGCGCCCGGCAGCTGGGCGAGGATCTGATCGATTTCTTCGGTGCAGGCCCGCAGAGAGCGCGGAACGTCAGCGCGCAGCAACAGCAATTCGGCTACATGCCGGGCGCCGGGCGCATCACGGTAAATTTCGGTGTAGGCCTCAAAAGACGACAACGCCCTTAATAAAGCGCTCCACTGGTAATACGCGTGGGCCGTTCCATCGCTGACCGCTTCGGCCTGATCGCCCGCCATTTCGTAGCGGGCATCGAGCAGGCGCAGCGTGTTGTCAGCCCGTTCGATAAACGTCCCCAGGCGAATGAAGCGGAACGCATCGTTGCGCATGATCGTGCCGTAGGACGCGCCACGAAACAGGTGGGAACGTTCCTTGATCCACTCGCAGAAACGGCTCATGCCGTAGCGACTCAAGCCCTGGTTGGCGATCCCGCGAATTTCCAGCCAGGTGGCGTTGATGTTTTCCCACATGTCGGCGGTAATTCGCCCACGCACCGCATGGGCGCTGGCCCGTGCGGCGCCGAGGCAGCTGTAAATGCTCGCCGGGTTGGCCGCATCGAGGGCGAAGAAATGCAGCAGCCGTTCGGCATGCAGCTCGCCGTGGCGCTCCAGGTAATCGTCGAGGGTGCCGGTAATCAGCAACGGCATGGCGAGTTCGTGCAAACCATCACCGCGGCCATCCTGTGGCATCAGCGACAGCGAATAACTGATGTCGAGCATCCGTGCGAGGTTTTCCGCCCGCTCCAGGTAACGCGACATCCAATACAAATCCGAGGCAGTTCTACTTAACATGACAGGCTTCCTTCAATCCTCGACCACCCAGGTGTCCTTGGTTCCGCCACCCTGGGAGGAATTCACCACCAGGGAGCCTTCGCGCAGGGCGACACGGGTCAAACCGCCGGGCACAACCCGGGTTTCGCGGCCAGACAATACAAACGGACGCAGGTCGATGTGGCGTGGCGCAATGCCGTTTTCGACAAAGGTCGGACAGGTCGACAAAGACAACGTCGGTTGCGCGATGTACGCATGCGGCTTGGCTTTGATCCGCGCGCGAAAGGCTTCGATTTCCGCCGCCGTCGCCGCCGGCCCCACCAGCATTCCGTAACCGCCCGAGCCCTGGGTTTCCTTGACCACGAGGTCTGGAAGGTTGGCCAGCACGTGGGAAAGTTCGGAGGGATTACGACACTGGAACGTCGGAACGTTCTTCAGGATTGGCTCTTCATCCAGGTAGAAACGGATCATGTCGGTGACGAAGGGATACACCGACTTGTCGTCCGCAACCCCGGTGCCGATGGCATTCGCCAGCACCACGTTGCCCGAGCGGTACGACGACAACAGGCCTGGAACGCCGAGCATCGAATCCGGGTTGAACGCCAGCGGGTCGAGGAACGCATCGTCGAGGCGGCGATAAATGACGTCGACGGCTTTCGGCCCGTCGGTGGTGCGCATGAATACCTTGTCGTCACGCACAAACAAATCCGCGCCTTCCACCAGCTCGACGCCCATTTCCCGAGCGAGAAAGGCATGCTCGAAAAACGCGCTGTTGAAGCGCCCCGGCGTCAGCACCACCACGCTCGGGTTGTCGATCGGGCTGGAGCTTTTCAGGGTGTCGAGCAGCAGGTTCGGGTAGTGATCGATGGGCGCGATACGCTGCGCCGCGAACAGCTCGGGAAACAGGCGCATCATCATCTTGCGGTCTTCGAGCATGTAGCTCACGCCGCTCGGTGTACGAAGATTGTCTTCGAGCACGTAGTACGTGCCGTCGCCATCGCGCACCAGGTCGACACCGGAGATGTGGGAATAGATATCCCGGTGCAGATCCAGCCCTTGCATCGCCAACTGGTATTGCTCGTTGGCCAGCACCTGCTCGGCCGGAATGATGCCGGCCTTGATGATGCGTTGCTCGTGATAGAGGTCGGCGAGGAACATGTTCAGCGCCTTGACCCGTTGGATACAGCCACGTTCGACGATTCGCCATTCGCTGGCGGGAATGCTGCGGGGAATGGTGTCGAAGGGAATCAGGCGCTCTGTCCCTTGCTCATCACCATAGAGCGTGAACGTTATCCCGGCGCGATGAAATAACAGATCGGCCTCGCGTCGCCGTTGTGCCAATAGCTCGTCAGGCGTTTCGGCCAGCCAACGGGCAAACTCCCGATAATGCGGGCGGACCTGGCCGCCGGCATCGTACATCTCATCAAAATAGGTGCGGATCATGCCGTACTCCTTGTCACCCGGACATGCAGGCCTTCGCAAGGCCCGTGCCATCGGCATAAACGCTTTGATATCAATCAGTTGGATAATCGCTGCGCACACACCGCACCAATCCTGTGCGGCAAATGCCCCAACCTGATCGCCCCCGCCTCATTGCGACGCAATGGTGTCGCCTATCACCAGCATAGCCAGAGTTGATTTCACTGCCCGGCAGACGATGCGGATAATCGCTGCATTCGCTGAAAAACGTACCGAACTTCCCTTTAGCCGCCTGCTCAGGCGGTTTTTTTTGTCTGTTTGAAATGTTGTGAATCAGAAAGCCACAAACGAAAACGGCCAACCCGAAGGTCAGCCGTTGCTGAGCGTTGTCACTGTTCATAAGGTTATGCGAGTCGCCCTCGTACCTCCTGCTTGACGCCCCATCCTTCGATGATGCCGCCCAAAGGCTCGACCACTGCCTCGAAGTCCTGCTCAAAGTCGCCGATGCCGTCGTAGGTGGCGTACATCACTTTGCTCAGTTCCAGGTACCACGCGCCGTCGTCGCGCACGCTGATTTGTGCATTCAAGGATTCACCACAGTAATGCCCTGCCGCCCTGCGCGCCCGCTCCTCGTCCGGGAAAATGGCGTAGAACTCGATGGGATGGAATCGTGAAAAGTCAAAACCGCCTTCTTTCATGCGGCGCAGCACGCTGCTGCTGATGTCTTCTTGATAGGCTGTGCTCATGAAACGTCCTCCTCAAACCGATGGATAGACTTTCCGTACTCCCGACGCGCGCAACCGAACAGTGCGCGCGATGCGGCAAGCAAATTGCCATTGGGACACAAGCATGTAGCTGACAAGACCAGACCTTAGCGATCCGTTCGCTGATCTCGATTGCAGAGTAGCCCCAAGATAGAGGCGCTGCCAAGGTCTGGTTGAGAATGCGACAGGAGATGTTCAGATTGGCGTGATGCCGAGGATTTCTATGCTGTTCTGGGTCTTGAGACTTTTAACGCTCGCATCAGCGGTTCGCCCTTCCAGATCGTTCAGATCCAGTTCGGCAGCGACAGGCAGGAGCCGGGCCTTGATGAGTTTGGCGGCGTGTTCGTTATCCGGGCACTCATCGCACTCAAAGACTTCTTCGACCGTTTCGCCGTGATCATCCACGAAAGTGATTTTCCACTTTTGCATCAGTGCCTCCTCGATCAAACCCGCAAATGGGCTTACAACTATCTGGACTTTTACCCTGACTGATCGTTCAACCGGATTACCGGTATGACTTGCAGGAGCGAGCGATGCGGTGACCCGACTTGCCCGCAAAGAACGATACCGCGATTTAACAGAAAGACCGCGTCATCGTTTTTCGCGGGCAAGTCGGGTCGCCGCATCGCTCGCTCCTACAGGGGCGGTGTGTTCGTTTGTCAGATGCGCACGTTGCCTCGTGGGCCGGCAATGGCCCAGATGATCAGGCCGAGGACTGGCAGCAACAGGATCAGCAGCACCCAGACGATTTTCATCCCGGTGTCGGCGCCACTTTTCAGGACGTTGATGATTGCCCAGATGTCCAGGGCAAGAATGATCAGGCCAATCAGGCCGTTGAACGTGGAACCCATGGTGACGCTCCCTAAGAGTGGTTTGCCCTCTTAGGATAGCCGGCCATGGCAAGGGTTCCGTTTTATTCCATCAAACGTGGATCGCCACTTTCAAGGCTTCCAGGGAAGGCGCGGCGGCGATGCCGACTTCGGCGCACAACTCGAGCACGCGCGGCACGTCGTTGCCGAAAACCAGCACCACTTGCAGTTCATCGTCGAGCAACTGGCTGAAGTTCATCAGCACGTAGCCGCCGTTTTCCTTGTTCATGCTGCTCATCTGCACCTGAATGCGATTGAGCGCGGTCAGGGCTTCGGTCTTGGCCAGTTGCTTGGGTTTGATGTTGAAATCAACACCGGGGCCGAACGAGGCGACGATCTGCGCGAACAAGTCCGTGTAGGTGTCGGCCTGGAACAACACCGTCTCGGGCAAACTGCCGACCACAACCCATTCACCCAACGGCATCGGGAAGGTGTCGTCGTAGTTGATGTCTGGATTGGCCGTCAGAAAAGCCTCTGGATCGGCGTAGGCCTGGGCCGCTTCGTCAGCGACTTTGAGGATTTCGTCGTCGCTCATGCACCCGGAGCTGATTTTGCTGATGAGTTCGATGAGTGCGGCTTTCATGAGGGGCAGATCCTGTAACGAGGGAAAATTTAGGGCGCGAAGGATACCATTACCTTGTAGGAGCGAGGCTTGCCCGCTCCTACAGAATCAGGCCTAGAGTTTCTCGAGTTGCGCGGTGGTATCGACCGCGCCCATGGTCTTGGCCGCATCCAGCGCCGAGACGCCATTGGCGTCCTTGGCTTTCGGGTCGGCGCCCTTGCTGATCAGGTAGTCGACGATTTCGACGCGGTTGAACATCGCCGCCATCATCAGCGCCGTACGGCCGTCGAACGACGAGCCTTCCACTTGCGCGCCCCCTTCGACCAACGCCTTGACCACCGCCAGGTCACCCTTGAACGCCGCGCCGGCAATCGGGCTTTGGCCGTTGTCGTTGCGGATTTCCGGGTCGGCCTTGTGTTCCAGCAAGACTTTCACGGTCTCGACATGTCCGTGGTACGCGGCCAGCATCAGCAAGGTATCGCCCTTGTGATTGCGCAGGTTCGGCGGCAGGCCCTTGGTCAGCAGCGCAGCCATCATGGCCGCATCACCCTCGCGCGCTTTGTTGAATACCTGTTCGGCAAATTCAGCGGCTTCTTCGGGGGTCATCTGGCGGCTTTGGTCTGACATGAGGGACTCCATCATTCGGTCAATCGGAAAGCCGACAGTTTCCCGAGCAGCCCCGACACTGTCACTCCTTTTTTCTCATGGACGGCCATAGCCACATTCAATAACGGTGCTTGCCGCTTTGAATGTCCGCCAGCAGCTGCTCGGTCACCTGCACATAAGTCTGGGTCCCCGGCAGCCAGGCATAGATCGGATCGTCACCGGTTTTATTCGGGTCGAAGGCTTCGTCCTTGAGGCGGGTCTTCTGGTATTTGAAGGTTCCGGTGGTCTCCATTTTTACCTTCACCCGCAGGAACAACGGCACTGCGTAGGCAGGCATTTGCTGACGGGCGAAGGCCAGCAGTTCGCTGAAATCCAGGGTCGCGAGGGATTCGGCAGGCGTGATCGCGGCCATCCCGGCGCGGCCGTTGGTGTTGTGGATTTCCACCCCGTAGGCCACGGCTTCGGAAATATTCGGATGCTGCAGGAGGATGTTCTCGACCTCGGTGGTCGAGACGTTTTCGCCCTTCCAGCGATAGGTGTCGCCCAAGCGGTCGACGAACTGCGCGTGACCAAAACCGATGTTGCGCAGCAGGTCGCCGGTGTTGAAGTAGCGATCGCCTTTCTCGAACACGTCGTGGAGCACAACCTTTTCGGTCTTCTGCGGATCGGTGTAGCCGTCCAGCGGCGCCTTGTCGTCGATTTTCGCCAGCAACAGCCCCTGCTCGCCCTTGGCGACTTTGCGCATGAAACCCTTGGCATCGCGAATCGGTGCGCCGCTGTCGTGGTCGTACGCCGCCAACGCCCATGACATCAGGGAAAAACCGACGGTGTTGTCAAAATTGAGAATGTTGGTGAAGCCGATATTGCCGTCGCTGGCGGCATACAGCTCACAGATGTGGTTAACCCCGAACCGCGTCTTGAACTCGCTCCACGCGCCGGGCCGCAGGCCGTTGCCGATCATTTTTGTCACGCTGTGTTTGCTGTCGTCAGCACTGGCCGGTTGATCGACCAGGTAGCGGCATAATTCGCCGACGTAACCGAGGGTGGTCGCGCGGTATTTGCGCACGTCGTTCCAGAACTGACTGGCGCTGAACTTGCGACGGATGGCAAACCCCGAGGCGCCGCTGATGGCCGAGCCCCAGCACACGCACAGCCCGGTGGCGTGATAAAGCGGCAAGGTGCAATAGACGACGTCCTCGGGGCGCATGTCCAGCGCGATCATGCCGAAGCTCGCGGAGCTGCGCATCCAGCGGCCGTGCTTGAAGATGCCGGCCTTGGGCAAGCCGGTGGTGCCCGAGGTGTAGATAAAGAAGCAAGGATCGTCGAAGAAAACCTGCTGGCTGCTGGCGGGATTGTCGCTGGGAGCGTCGACACTGGCAGTCATCAGGTTGATGAAACCGTCGGGCGCAATACCCGGGTAGGTGTAGGTGTCTTGATCGGCAACGAACCAGGTGCGCGATGCCTCGATCGACACTCGATCGCGAACCGCGGTAAACGCCGGGACCAGCTCTTCGCCGACAATGATCGCCGCTGGCGCCACCAGGTTCAGGCTGTGCGCCAGGGTATCGCGGGTCTGCGAGGTATTGAGCAAGGCACTGATCGCACCGACCTTGGCCACCGCCAAAATCGTCACCAACAGTTCCGGGCGGTTCTCGATGAACACCGCGACCCCATCGCCCTTGCCAATGCCTTGGGCGATCAAGTGATGAGCGATGCGGTTGGCCCACTGGTTGACCTGTGCATAAGTCAGCAGCACGTCACCGTGCAGCAGCGCCGGGCCATCGGGATTGCGCGAAGTGGCTTGCTCGAAACTCCAGCCGAGGCCGCACGGTTGGGTCGGGTCCTTGATGTTGGCGACTTTCATGCCTTTCACCACTCGGGGAATGGTTTTGGCAATGGAAGGCAGCTTGCGGAGCATCATGCCCCAGGTAATCGTGTCGTTCGGCGTGCGGCTCATGTGGCTCCCGTTCGATGTTCTTATTGTCGGGCGGCGGTGATTGATCCCGAAAATACGTCAGCGGTTCTTGAGCTGTACACGCGGTTTTTGAAATGTTTTGTATCCGCGGCCGAGGCGGCGGGTAACGTGAACCTCCGCCCGGCCAATTGGTTCCATCCAATCTTCACCGACCACGCAAAATGCAGGATGCACGATGGCCTTTCATGCAGATTGCACGAAAGTAAAAAAACAGTGAAAAACTATCTTATTGATTTGTAAGGATTTTTAAAAAATCAGGTGCTGGCACAATCACTGCAACTACCTCTGCATGCTTGCCATTCAAGAGCTAACGGAGCTGACAGACATGAGCCTGATCCAAGAAAAATTTTCGTCCTTGTTCTCCAACTTCGACGTGACCACCCAGGCACGACCTGACGGTGGCATTCTGCTGACCCTGCGCAGCAGCGAAGGTAAAGTCTTCAAACGCTCGATTTCTTATCAGCAATTGCATGCTGGTGACCAGCTGTCGTGGGTGATCAGCGCGATTCGCCGTGACCTTGCCGAACAGGCCAGCGAACTGCCACAGATCTCGATGCTGCAAAGCCAGCAGCGGTTTGCATTGCCGACCTACCACTCGGCATAAACCGTTCCACGCTGCAAACAAACAGGCCGTGCAAGCTTTCGCTTCACGGCCTGAGTTGTTTCTGCAATCCCGCAAACCCTTACCTGCTCCTACAGGTGAGGCGTCGTGGTTTCAGTCTTCGAGCAGCGGGAAGCGGCTGGCGATGTCATCGCCGGTGAAGTTGGCCTCGCAGCCTTCAGGGCTTTTGCACAGACGGATCGTTATAAAGTGCGGATGCTCGCCCATGTCGAACCAGTACTTCGTACCGGCCGGCACGATGATCAGGTCATTTTTTTCGCAGAGCACGGCGTAGACGTAATCGTCGATGTGCAGGCTGAACAACCCACGACCGGCGACGAAAAATCGTACTGCGTCTTCGCCATGGTGGTGTTCGTCGAGGAACCTGGCACGCAACTCGGTTGTTTGCGGGTCATCGCTGTTGAGGCTGACCACGTCAATGCCGAGGTAACCGCGCTCGGTCATCAGCTTGTCGATTGGCGCCTGATAAGCGGCAATCATGTCTTCCTGGCTGGCACCCGGCTGGATCTTCGCGGCGGCTTGCCAGCGGTCGAAGCGCACGCCCTGCTCGGCCAGCGTCGAGGCGATGTCTTCGAAATGGGTCAGCACCTTGTTCGGTAGTTCAGGGCTGGAGAGGTGATAAACGGACAGGCTGCTCATGGCGGCAACTCCTTAACGGTTCAAGAAGGAGCGCGTCTTCAACTCGCACTCGAACAAAAATTCAAAGGCCTCGATCTGGCGCAGCGTATCGCTCAAGCGCTGTCCTCTTGCATACAGGTCGCAATGATAACGGCTGCCGCGAACGCTGCGAGGCTTGCAATACTAAAGGTCAATGTCGCGCCGAGCGCATTCCAGCTGTAGCCGGAATACAACGCCCCCAAGGCGCCGCCGATGCCGGCCAGTGCTGCGTAAAGCGCCTGGCCCTGCCCTTGCTGGCGCGCGCCGAAACTACGTTGCACGAATTGAATGGCCGCCGCATGAAAGCTGCCGAATGTCGCCGCGTGCAACACTTGGGCAAACAACAGCGCCCAGAGAAATTCGGCAAACGAACCGAGCAGCAACCAGCGCAGCGCCGTCAGCAGGAAACTCGCCAGCAGCACCCGACGCACCGAGAAACGCGCGAGGATCTTGCTCATGGCCAGGAACATCAGTACTTCGGCGACCACGCCGACCGCCCAGAGCATGCCGATCAATCCACGGCTGTAACCGAGTCGCTCAAGGTGCAGGGTCAGGAAGGTGTAATACGGACCGTGGCTCATCTGCATCAGCGCCACGCAGGCGTAAAACGCCAACACACCCGGGCTGAGCAATTGCTTGAGAAAACCTTCTCCCGTCACCCGGTCGCTCTGTGGCGGTTGAGCATTCGGCACCCACAGACTGCTGACCACGATTCCGGCCATGACCAATACCAGCGCCACTGGATAAATGTCGAGGCTGAGCCATTCAAACAACCGGCCCAGCGCAACCACGGTGATGATAAAACCGATCGAACCCCAGAGGCGGATCTGACTGTAGCGCGATGTCTGCCCCTTCAAGTGCGCCAGGGTAATGACTTCGAATTGCGGCAGTACCGCGTGCCAGAAGAAGGCGTGCAGAGCCATGACCATCGCCAGCCAGGCGTAGGTTTTGCTGACGAAAATCAGCGAAAACGTCAACAACGTACAGACCGCACCGAAGCGCACGATGGCCAGGCGCCGGCCGGTGTAGTCACCGAGCCAGCCCCAGAGGTTCGGCGCCACGCAGCGCATCAGCATCGGGATCGCCACCAGTTCGCCGATGCGCGCGCTGGAAAAGCCCAGGTGATCGAAGTACAGCGCCAGAAACGGCGCTGTCGAACCGAGCAAGGCGAAATAGAACAGATAGAAACTGGAGAGCCGCCAGTACGGGAGCGCCGCCACGGTGTCAGACCGCAGCGGCCGTCAGGTCAGCCATTAAAGCTGACCCAACACCGGCGTGCTCACGCGCACGTCAAGGTTTTGCCCACGGTGGCGCAGCAGGTGATCCATCAGCACGATGGCCATCATCGCCTCGGCGATCGGCGTGGCGCGAATGCCGACGCATGGGTCATGACGGCCCTTGGTGACGACTTCCACCGGATTGCCGTGGATGTCGATTGAACGGCCCGGCGTGGTGATGCTCGAGGTTGGCTTCAATGCCAGGTGCGCAACGATTGGCTGACCCGACGAAATGCCGCCGAGAATGCCGCCCGCGTTGTTGCTGAGGAAACCTTCCGGGGTCATTTCATCGCGGTGTTCGGTGCCGCGCTGGGCAACGCTGGCGAAACCTGCACCGATTTCCACACCTTTGACCGCGTTGATGCTCATCAGCGCATGGGCCAGTTCGGCGTCGAGACGGTCGAAAATCGGCTCGCCGAGGCCTGGCATCACGCCTTCAGCGACGACGGTAATCTTCGCGCCGACCGAATCCTGGTCGCGACGCAGCTGGTCCATATAGGCTTCCAGCTCCGGCACTTTGTCCGGATCAGGGCTGAAGAAGGCGTTTTCTTCGACCGAATCCCAGGTCTTGAACGGGATTTCGATCGGGCCAAGCTGGCTCATGTAGCCACGAATGACGATGCCCTGGGTGGCCAGGTATTTCTTCGCAATCGCTCCGGCGGCCACGCGCATCGCGGTTTCACGGGCCGAACTGCGACCGCCACCGCGGTAATCGCGCTCGCCGTATTTGTGGTGGTAGGTGTAATCGGCGTGGGCCGGGCGGAACAGATCCTTGATCGCCGAGTAGTCCTTGGACTTCTGGTCGGTGTTGCGGATCAACAGGCCGATGGAGCAACCGGTGGTGCGACCTTCGAACACGCCGGAGAGGATTTCGACTTCGTCGGCTTCCTGGCGTTGGGTCGTATGGCGGCTGGTGCCGGGTTTGCGGCGATCGAGGTCGCGCTGCAAATCCTCCAGGGAAATCTCCAGACCCGGCGGGCAGCCGTCGACAATGGCGACCAACGCCGGACCATGGCTCTCGCCCGCGGTGGTGACAGTGAACAGCTTGCCGTAGGTATTGCCGGACATGCAGGACGCTCCGTGAAATGAACCTGAATACGTAATGCGCGCCAGTATACGCAGGCTACCCAAGTAGTTCATCCTCGAACCTTATGGGTGCCCGTGAGTCCAACCGGCATCTTGTTCATGATGGCGTGATGATGCTGCGAGTTCTAGCCTTGAGCCTTACCTTGTTTACCGGCTTTGTGCAGGCCACTGTCCTGCAACGGCCGATCAGTCTGGATACCGGCACCGGGGAGCTTTTCGGCTCGCTGTTGCTGCCCAAATCCGACCAGCCTGTGCCGGTTGTCCTGATCATTTCCGGCTCCGGTCCTACAGACCGTGACGGCAATAACCCCGACGGCGGGCGCAATGACAGTCTCAAACGACTGGCCTGGGTGCTGGCCAAACACAACATCGCCAGCGTGCGCTACGACAAGCGTGGCGTGGCGGCGAGCCTGGCGGCCACGCCGGACGAGCGCAATCTGTCGGTGGAAGCGTATGTCGCCGACGCCGAGGCTTGGGGTCAGAAACTCAAAGCCGATCCGCGCTTTGGCCAGCTGATTCTGCTGGGGCACAGCGAAGGCGCCTTGATTGCCAGCCTGGCGGCGCCGAGTCTCGATGCGGCGGCGGTGATTTCGATGTCCGGCAGCGCCCGGCCGATCGATCAGGTGCTGCGCCAGCAACTGAGCAATCGCCTGCCACCGCCCCTGTTGCTGCGCAGCAATGAGCTGCTCGACAGCCTCAAGGCCGGTCGCACTGACGACAACGTGCCGCCGCAACTGCAGGTGATTTTCCGCCCGAGTGTGCAGCCGTACCTGATTTCGCTGTTCCGCCAGGATCCGGCAGCGGCGTTCGCCAAATTGAAAATGCCGGCGCTGATCATCCAGGGCAGCAACGACATCCAGGTCGGTGTCGGTGACGCCCGACTGCTCCAGGCGGCCAAACCGGACGCCGAACTGGCGTTGATCGAAGGCATGAACCACGTCATGCGCATCGTGCCGAACGATGTCAAACGGCAGTTGGCTTCTTATAAGGACCCACAACTGCCGCTGGCGGCCGAACTGGGCTCGCGAATCCTCGGGTTTATTGACGGACTTCGTCCCAGTTAAGCGTTGATTACACTCCAGTCCTGAAAAAAACGGCCGATAAGCCTTTGTCGCCAGCGCTATGGCTGGCGGCAAGCAGCGCTTGGACAGGACCTCGCCGTTATGACCGATACCCAGACTTCACCCGACACCACCGCTGAAAAAGAAGCACCGCCGGCGGTCGAGCTGCCGTGGGCGGACGTCCACGCCGAGCACCACAAGATGCTCCGCCTGGCGCCGTTGCAGACCGACCGCAACACCGGTGGACGGCCACTGCGTTTTGTCGAATTCGGTTACGCCGAGCGCAACGACAAGGAACACAGCCTGCTGCGCATGAGCATCACCCTGCCCGGCCAGCGCGTGCGCAAGGAACAGAATCATCTGGACATGTGGGTCGATCACGCCGAAAAACGCGTACGTTTCGGTCCCGACAGCGGCTTGCAGATCGAACCGATAAACCGTGGCATCGGGCGGTACATGGCGGCTCAAGGGGTGACCTGGGCGAAGAAGAAATGGCCCGGCTACACCGTCGACGGCACTGACCTGAACAACAAGGACGCGCTGAACGAAGACACGCGCCTGCGCCGCGATCACTTTCTACGGATGCACGGTTTCGACGTGGTCTACGCCGACGCCCAGCATTTGAAGGGCAGCGTCAAAGAGGTACAGGTCAGCGACCTGCTGGGTGACTGGAACAGCGAAAAACTGCAGGTGGTGGAAATCCTCGAGGCGGCGCAGATGCTCCAGCAGGCCGAGCAGAATCTGCTCGAGCAGGAAGTGAAGCTGAAGAAACACGAAGAAAAAGTCAGCAAGTACAAGCGTGAAGACGCGGGGTTGCGCTTTACCATTACCTGTCTGGTGGCGTTTGCGGTGTTTCAGGCGGGGTTGTTGATCTGGATTGCGACGCACCGTTGAAGGCTTGAGACCGTGGCGCGGCTTTCGCGGGCAAGCCACGCTCCCACAGGTGTTGTGTCGTGCCCAAATAATGTGGCAAACGTGAAACCTGTAGGAGCGAGGCTTGCCCGCGAAGGCGTCCGAAGGTCAGACCCGGGAAGCGAACAATGCCTGGTGATCGCGGCACTGTTGCGCCGTCAGCATGAACACGCCATGCCCGCCGCGCTCGAAATCGAGCCAGGCGAAGTCGACTTCCGGGTACAGCGCGTCGACGTGAACCTGGCTGTTGCCCACCTCGACAATCAGCAAACCCTTCTCGGTCAGGTGATCCGCCGCTTCGGCGAGCATCCGCCGCACCAGGTTCAAGCCATCATCACCGCAGGCCAGGCCCAGCTCCGGCTCGTGCTGGTATTCGTCCGGCATGTCGGCAAAATCTTCGGCATCGACGTAAGGCGGGTTCGACACGATCAGGTCGAAACGCTGCCCCGGCAAACCATCGAAACCATCGCCCTGCACCGTGTACACCCGCTCATCGACGCCGTGGCGCTCAATGTTCTGATTGGCGACTTCAAGCGCCTCGAACGAGAGATCGGCCAGCACCACTTCGGCGTTCTGGAATTCGTAGGCGCAGGCGATACCAATGCAGCCGGAACCCGTGCACAAGTCGAGAATCCGCGCAGGCTCGGCGCCCAGCCACGGTTCGAAACGTTTTTCGATCAGCTCGCCAATGGGCGAACGCGGGATCAACACGCGCTCATCGACGATGAACGACATGCCGCAGAACCACGCCTCACCCAACAGGTAAGCCGTAGGAATGCGTTCTTCAATGCGACGTTTGAGCAGGCGTTGCAGATTGACCAGCTCGTCATCTTCCAGATTGCAGTCGAGGTAGCTGTCGGCCATTTCCCACGGCAAGTGCAAGGCACCCAACACCAGTTGACGGGCTTCGTCCCAGGCGTTGTCGGTCCCATGGCCGAAAAACAGATCCTCCCCATGGAAGCGGCTGACGGCCCAACGAATATGGTCGCGCAGGGTACGAAGGCGGGAAGTGATCACGGCGGGCAAACTCCAGAAAAAACGACTGGCGATTCTAACAGCCAAAACGCGCCGCGACGACGCGGGAAACACGCCGAGGCAAATGTAGGACTATTCTATTTTATCGACTGACCATTGAACAAAACGGGCCTATTGACAAGGCTACGGGCCAGCAACGACGGCGCCTACGATAGTAGCGATTCACAGAAGCGCTCAGCCAGAGGACAATGTCGCAAAAGCCCCACCCGAAGGAGCCCCAGAATGTCCGTTCCACAAACGATGTTTCAACTCAGCGGCCGCGGTTACGCAGCAGCCAAACTGGGTCACGCGACCCTTGTCATCATCGATGCCCAGAAAGAATACCTCAGTGGTCCGCTGGCCCTGAGCGGCATGGATGCTGCCGTCGCGAACATCAAGCAACTGGTGGCCGCTGCCCGTGCAGCCGGCCGGCCAATTGTGCATGTCAGCCATCTCGGCACGGTCGGTGGGCTGTTCGACCCACGTGGCGAGCGCGGGCAATTCATTCCCGGGCTGGAGCCGCTGGACGGCGAAATCAGAATTGAAAAAATCCTGCCCAGTGCATTCCATGGCACGGACCTGAAAAAGCGCCTGGAAGAACTGGGCTCGGTGGACCTGGTCGTCTGCGGCTTCATGAGCCACTCCAGCGTCAGCACCACCGTGCGTGCGGCGAAAAACCTGGGCTTTCGCTGCACTCTTGTTGAAGACGCCTGCGCTACCCGCGATTTGCCCTACAAAGGCAAGGTCCTCAGCGCCGAGCACGTTCAACAGACCGAAATGGCAATCATGGCGGACAATTTTGCAGTCGTTGCACTGACGCAAGAGCTGATCTGATCGACCTTCGGTGAGCGGTGCCTGCCGCCGCTCATCCGTAAAAGCCTATCATTTGCTGTAATTGTCTTAGCCTCAGGAACATCCCGGTCAACTCCCGGTCGAAGGGCCGATACCCATTGAGGAAGGTCGGAATGAAGTTATCCGATGGTTTTGACGCTCGCCGCTTGCGGCCCAAAGGCCAACGCAACTGGCGTTTTCGAATCGGCGCAGCGATTGCGGCGTTGCTGGCGATGTGCGGCGTATTGCTCGCCATGGCCGGCGCAGCCAGCCTGCTCGGCCACGCACCCGCCCTGGGGGAGTTGAACACCAACCGGACCGGTTCGGCGGTGATTCTGGTGATCGGCCTGTTCGTGCTGTACATCGGCGTGTGGCTGTGGCGTCGTTGCCGGCGCCGTTCGCGTCAATCCCGCGAGCTGAACATCTCCCCGCACCTGATGAAAAAACACGACTGAGCCGAGCGCTTAGCGTTTTCTCGCGCCTCATTCGTCTCGAGTTGGGTAAACTGGCCGCCCTTCGCGGAGGCTGACATGCAAGACGACGATTTTTCCCTGTTCAAAAGCGCGATCCAAGGCGTCAAGCCGATCAAGCACGATCGCGCCGAAACCGGCAAACCCAAAGCTGACCGCGCGCAGATCGCCAAGCTGCGTCAGGCCGCCACCGTGCGCACCGATGCCACCACCGTTGACGGCCTGTCCGATCAATTCGTGATCGACGTCGGCCCGGAAGACGAGCTGATGTGGGCACGCGACGGTGTCCAGGAAAGCCAGATGCGCAAGCTCAAGATCGGACAGATTCCGTTCGAAGGCAGCCTGGACCTGCATGGCATGAACGTGGAAAAGGCCCGGGAAACCCTCTGGGCCTTTCTGGCCGAAGCGACCAAATTCGAAATCCGCTGCGTGCGCGTCACCCACGGCAAAGCCGTGCGTCTGGACGGTAAGCGCCCAATGATCAAAAGCCACGTCAACACCTGGCTGCGCCAGCATTCCCAAGTGCTCGGCTTCACCTCGTGCCAGGCCAGGCACGGCGGCGCCGGCGCTGTTTATGTGATGCTTAAACGAACCATGATGGAAGGCCGCGACGAGTAAAGCTGTCGCTTCACGCTTGCAGCGCCGTGTCCGCCACCGTACCCTTGCCCTTTGCGTAAAATCCCACAGGTAGTTTCATGTCCCTGGAACAGAATTACACCGCCATGTAAGGGGGGGTCTTCTAGGTCGCTAGGGTCAATCAAAACGGGGGGTTGGTACGTCCGCCAACACCGCTTTTCGCATAAAAACCTATGTATTGGTACAAAAATTGGTACAGGATTTTACCTCGCCTAAACGGAAGCTAGGCAGTTCGAATTAGTCCAAAGAAAGCCCCACCTGATACCTTTTGGGCGGGGCTTTTTGCATTTCTCTTACCAGTACGATTTCATGCCACTGACGCCGAATCGTCCTCAGTTGATGTTTAGCAGGGTTAGGTAGTCTGGGGCTTCCCAGAGGTCGATACTCCCATTGATGATAGGCAGCAATTGGCCAGAAGCGGTCATCGGGCGTCCACATCATTCATCACCATCGAAATTGAAAAGGTTAACGCCTCACGGCTCTACTTGAACGCTCCGGCTGCAAGCTAGTTGGACGGTTGAACGTATCGAAGAAGAGGCAGCGCAGTACAAGGCTGATTTCAAAAACAATCATCGTGAGGGTCGGTAATGTTCAGCAGCAATGGTGATGATTCTTTTCGCGCTTACCTGGCTGCCGGAACCGAGAATCTGGACGAGATCCTTGCAGCAGGTTCGCCGTTCATAGACATGATGGACGACCTTGATTCCTTCCTGACAACTCACGTCAGCGGCTCAAACGTCTTACCTGACGATCTGGTCATTCACTCCATGCGTATCAATTCCCGATTCCTGCTAATGACCTCGTTCAGGATTGGCATGACAGGTCACGCTGGTGGCGTCTTTCCCATGCTTCGCACAGCCTTGGAGACAGCTTGCTACGCGCTCATCATGAGCAAAGACGAAACCCTGTCAGAGATATGGTTGAAGCGAAACAGCTCAATTGATGACCTCAGAGCTTGCAAGAAAGCCTTTCAGTCCCCGATCAAAGCCGCACAAAAGCTGGTCGATGAACATGATCCGAAGCTAGGCGCATGGATGTACGAGCTATACGAAAGCTCCATCGACTTTGGCGCTCACCCAAACGCCAAGACCGTCACCCTTCACACCCGCATGTTTGACGATGAAGTGGGATTCACCCGGTTCGAAAATGTGGGGCTCTATGCGGTCGGAAACTACGGCTATGAGTGCTCCCTTCTGGCGTGTGTTGAGATGGGTTTGGTCACTGCAATCGTCTTGTCTATGACTCACGAAACCGTGTCACCACATGCGATTCTGGCGCTCCAAGCCTTGAACGACCAAAAGAACGATCTTGAGGATTTAATTACAAAAAAACACGCTTGATGTTTAATCAATCAAATTCGTCACCATATGCAAAATCTCCGTCCTCATTCAATTCAGTTTCGTTCAGGTATGAGGGTTTTATTCTTGTGTACGACATATCAATAATTTCAGCTGGATATTTCTGGCAGATCCAAAAATAAAGCTGTTTTAAATCAGGGGTTTTTTCAAAAACCTCATCGTACTTAGCTACTGTTTCCGACGAAGGACCGTAGTGAACCGACTCAGACTCACCAAATTTATCTACCCGACGAAAGGTATTGCCTTTCATTAGAGATTTGAAATTACCCTGATGACCCACTCCATCAATATACCCATATTTAGTACCATTGTTGCTATGCGGGTTTATATAGTAAAGCTTAAGAGTAAACTTTAACGTATAAAAATTGTTTGAGGTTTTTCTTTTATTTTCGCGCATGTATGTGACTAGCCCTTTACCAGTCACAAACGCGCGAATCGCATCACCAAGTCTAGCTTTAACAACAATAGAACCAATCGAAAAATAACCCGTTTCGGCTTCGGCTTCTTCCTTGGATTTGTAAATAACAATTTGGGGTTTGTCTTTATCTTCCGATTCTTTTGTGACACCAAAAGCCTTATTGAAATCAATCATATAAAATCCATGTCATTAAGCGTTAGAACAGGACTTTAGCACACGCAGATCTTCAATTGCAGGAACGCTGCCAAACAGCGAACCCTGACATTTTCCTTCATGCCCTGCGGGAAGTCCCCAAGCAGTCACTCACGGACAGCAGCTTTCGACCCAGAACCGCCGCTAAGGCGCCGCAACGGAGATTGAGACGATTGCGGAAAGCATCGAGTTCTTAAATTTCTTCTAGTTAATGAATGCTACGCAATCAATCAAAGATCATAACGCCCAATCTACAAGTTGTTCAGCATTCAAAAATCACATTATCCACAATAGGCTCAAGGATCTTTCCTTCCGCCACGATTGTGAAACTGAACCGATATTCCCTCTCTGCCAAGAAAGAGGGTGGCTTTACGAACGCCATATCCCAGACTTTGCGCATAAAGTGATCTGCGGTGAATACGCTAGCATCTGAAATATGAATCTCACGACTTAGGTAAGACACTGGTTCATGTCGACAGTTAATCGACAAATTTACTAATGAAATGTGTGGATCCACTATGTGATTACCTGAATGACGCCCAGAGGTAATGCGGTCCCGTAGCAGTACTGAAAGCGCTACTGCTACGTCATGAGCTTTTGATGCGGTCATATACCAACAATCATCGTAGTCGGGAAACAACCCGACAGCATCTCGCAACTTCCTAACTTGAGACATGCAAAAAATGAATCCATTTAGCGCTTCTCGATGAATGCTTGCGCTTGAATTTCGCACTCTGATGAACTGTTCATTACCATCAACCAATTCAAGTCGATGAATGAGCGCGCTAGTACCTCCTGGAATTTGTGGGTAATGACCACCACCGAAGCCGATCGCACCTTGAAACATGAGACTGAACCAGCGTCGTTCAATCTCAACTGTTCCGTCAAACTTCAGCAAAAAAGTGTAACTGCCTTCACCCTTATCGACGATCTGAGCACTTTCGATTTTTCTATACTCATACAATGTACCCAACTTTATCGTTTTTCTAGTTTTCAGGTTGTCCTTGGTGAAACAGTTCTTTGCGAGGAGCATCTCTATCCCTATTTTCCTTGAAGAGGGAGGTAAGCACCTACCGCCCACCCCTATCCATTCTGCGAGAGCTCTTTGATATCACAAAATTCAGTTTCAGTTCACTGTGGGCCTACAGAAACAGCTTTTGATCTAGGCGGGTCTGCAATGAGGTCGATAGCGGGCTTTGTGCGGCCTTTCCGCAAACCGTCGCCGCGCTGATTTTTGACTGCTAGGCTGGACTCTTCACGGAGGATTTGCGATGCCCAACTCAGACCTGCTCCCTTCCCTACTCTTCAAGATCAATGAAAACCAACTTGCCCTCGAAGCCGCCATAATGGAACTCACCAACTGGGTGGCGCAGCGCGGGTCAGGCGAGGTCGCCGATAATGTGCGCGGCGCCTTGACCACCATTGATCGTAACGAGGAGTTCATCAAGATGACGCTGGCAGTCCTGATGACGCCAGAGTAATCCGCTGCTGGGTCATTACTGACGCAAGCGCCGGAAAAACTTTGCCCCTAACCGGAAAAACTTTTCCCCCTGAAAGGAATCCCCTCGCGGCTTGGCGGCTGGTTACACTGCAAGTCCCATACAAGGAGCGTTCTCATGAGAGAGACCTACACGCAGGACCTGCAGGACATTACCGAATTGAAGCGTGAGACCGTCGAGGCGCAGGCCAACGAGTTGCTGCGCGAAGGTTGGGTGTTGCTGGGTCTGTTCGACCGCCGCGACGGCAATGATCAATACGTTGAGTATCACCTGGGCAAAAAGTCGCTGAAGAAAACCCGAGAGCATCTGCTGCGAGAAAGCGGGCTGTAAGCTCGCCGCGTTACGAATAACGCGCGCTATGTTCAAATGGCCCCTACACTTGAGTCCGGCGAGAGGTGGTGGTCGGCCGCATCAACGGCGGCCCAGCCTGGGGGCTGGCCTGGGCGGCCCGGCTGCGCGCCTCGTGCCGGTGCACTCGCGGCGCGAGACGGTGCGTACCTGGGCCAGCCTGACGGCCGTCGGTAAGTTCGCCGACCACCTGGGCTTGAAAGGCTTTGCCGTCGAGCTGTGAGCGGCTCGACGCCCGGGCTAGCACTGACTTATCCACAGCTTCGGCGATTCGACACCACCGGCATGGTTTAAAACGACTGCTCGTCGCCTCCTCCTCGCCGGAGCGTCACACCCCGATTACTGTACATACATCCAGTATCAGTACAGTGAACCCGTTTTTATGAATTTCGACCAGGCTAAAGCGCTGAGACTGCAGCAGTGGCGCTCGACCCTCGACGACCACGATTTTCGCCTGCAGAACCCCGAGGCCCACCGCCACACCCTTTACGCCATGAGCGCCGCCCTGGCCGCCGAGGGCTTGATTGACATACTCCAGCAGTTCGACCTGAACGAGAGGGCCAACGCCGCCTACTGGCATGCCGTGGAGGAGTTGCAGACCGCGCCAACCCGCTACTGCGGCGCCTCTGCCTATGACGTCTTGCGGCATGGAACAACCGAGCTGTTCGGCAAGATTGGGCGTTCGATTTTTTATGCGTCGAGCACGCTGACCGAAGGCAAGCGATCCTCCTACGACGGGAAGATTTATCGCGATGCCACGGGAGCGAACCTGGTGTTCACCCCATCCGGAGCTGTTGCGAGAATCACCGACCTCACGTTGACCCTGCCGGATGGGCAGCAGTACGACCTCGTCGAAACCAGCCGAACGATCGAGGGTGTGACGTTCGAGCCGATCGAGGATCCGGACCACTATCGCGCGCTGGTGGACGTTGCCCAAATGGCTCAGGAGTGCCGCGATCTGCGCGCGTTCGAAAGACTGCGGCCGCTTATCGACCTGGCTAGGTTTTGCACCTGTCCGACCTGCCTTGATCGTTTTGACCGGCGTGAAGATTGCCCGGCCTGCGCTGGCCAAGGGTTTGTAACGAAGCCGACAGCCACGGGTCTACCCTGAAGACACAGCCGGAGGGTGCAATCATGTGCGGACGCCTTTCCCCGTACTGGGACTACTAACCAGAATAGCCATAGTCCGCCAGCGCGCGAACTCATTGAAAACACCTAACGCATAAAGCAACTAAGTGAGGTTAAAGACGCAAGGCTTGTATTTAATCCTGCTCCTTCAGCTATGCCCAATTGAGGATCAAACAAGCTGCGTTATTTTCTGTCAGAGCACTCCGCCACGGGCTGTCTACACTGACTTCTGCTGATGGAACAGCACCCTCCTTTTGTTCGACCCCTTTTAATCCCGCCCATGCGGGATTTTTTAACCAGTTACTTATAATGGGTGCTCTCGTTTTTCTCCTGGACTACACTTACCCGGTGTATGGAGGAAGCGCGATGTCAGAAAATCTTACCCCCACTCAGTTCAACCTTATCAATGAAGATTTCATATCTCTCGCACACACAACTGATGATGTCGCGGCCTGTCCAAACCAGCGCGAGCCTGTATGTACATATAATCACATCGACATTGAAAAACCCCAAACGTGGGCATTCAACAAAAGCAAGCGGTTGCTTTTTAACAATTTAACCATGATCAAATTAACACGCATGGAAAATCTAATTATTGATATATTAATAAGCAGCGCAGAGCGCGTTATTACCAATGAAGAAATCCTTATACAGTTAAACAAGAACCCGGATAAGTATAAAGGATTACTCATGTGCCTCAGTAGACTACAAGCAAAATTCAAGAAATTCTCTGAAGGAGCCCTCCTCCTCCGCTCAGTAAGAAATCGTGGTTACTGCCTTATCCAGAGAGTAGATTCTGAATGAATTCAGGATTTCTAGTTCACAGCGGATAACTCTCTCCCGTACACCTGGCACTAAACAGCCAGTGGCTGGATCCTCGGCAAGATGGCCTGACAGCCGCAAATCAGCAGTAGCAACGCAACGCTGCAAATGGCCTAACTAATAGGCCATTTGCAAGCACACTCTAAAACAACCCTCCCAGCGCAGCCGGTTCCCAATTCATGATCACCAGTTCACCACTCAACTCGGCCTTGCCCTGCCGCTGATTGGTATTGCAATAGCGGATGTCCAGCGTCTCGAGATGGAATCCCTCAAACACTCGCCGAATGTCCGGGTGATCATTGATGCTGACCATTACCTTGCCTTTGCAGCTGCGCATGAAGGCAGCAATCTGTTCGTAATTCTCGAACGGAAAGTCCACTCCATAGCCGACGGTCTGCCAGTAAGGCGGGTCCATGTAATGAAAGGTATGGGCACGGTCGTAGCGCTCGGCGCACTCGATCCAGGGCAGATTTTCGACGTAGGTGCCGGATAGGCGCTGCCAAGCGGCCGAGAGGTTTTCTTCAATGCGCAGCAAATTGATGGCCGGGCCAGTGGTGGCGGTACCGAACGTCTGCCCGGTCACTTTGCCGGCGAAGGCATGGTGTTGCAGGTAGAAAAATCGGGCGGCGCGCTGGATGTCGGTAAGGGTTTCAGGGCGGGTCATCTTCTGCCACTCGAACACCTGGCGCGAGCTGAGTGCCCACTTGAATTGGCGCACAAACTCTTCAAGGTGGTTCTGCACGACGCGATACAGCGTTACAAGGTCGCCGTTGATGTCGTTGAGGACTTCAACGGGCGCGGCCTGGGGGCGCATGAAATACAGCGCAGCACCTCCAGCAAAGACTTCGACGTAGCATTCGTGGGGTGGGAAAAGAGGAATGAGGCGATCGGCCAGGCGGCGTTTGCCGCCCATCCAAGGAATGATGGGAGAGGACATGGATAGCAAGACCTTTACTGTATGGATAAACAGGTGCTAGGCTCGCTCCGCTTTGTGCACGAAGCAGGAGCCTTGGCTGGACTTGCAGGGACATTCTGCGGGGACGGCGGCTGGATTGGATGTTGACGCACCCCATCCGGCCGCTCCTTTTTACTTCGGTATCGAGACTTCTTTGACGTAGACCTGACAGGCCGGAAAGGCGATTTGTTGAGCCCCCGTCGCCGGGCTTAGTTACTCAGCTTGGGCTGCAAGATCACCCGAGCCAGCATCACCAAGATGCCCAGCACGCCATAGGCCGCAGGTGGCAGTACCGCCTGCAACTGAGGCAGTACCTGCTCGGCAATACCCAGGGCTGCAATCGCCCCGCCAGCCTGAACGCTGGACATCTTCAACGCGTCTTTCCAATTACTAATCAGTTGCATATTTTGTTGCCTCAGTTGGTTGGGAATGATTCAGACCAGCGCCTTCAGCGCGACCGGGTAAAACGCAAACTTCAGTGCCACAGGGCTTACGGCACATCCTTGAAAAAAATGTGATGCCCGAGCCTCAGCGTCTGCTTGGCGTCTTTGGTCCACACGGGTGGTCTAGGCATGGTGGTCGCGTAATAATGGGTCGCCCCACCAGTTGGATCTGGCACCTTGCCCGCCATCACCTGGTCGGCTGCGATCAGCGCTTGGGCAAACTCGCGAAACGGAATCGGCTTCGCGCCACTCAGGTACACGTAGTTCGGGTCGTTCTTGTTCCAGCAGCTGAACTGATACGGCTTCTGGCACACGCCGGTGTACCCCTCGCCCCACCAGGACTTGGCCTTGCCGTCGTTCACACGATTGCGAATTGTCCAGGCCACGGCGATCTGGCCGGCCAGGCTTTCGCCACGGGCTTCCCCCCACAGCGTGCGAGCGAGGATGTCGTGGTCTCTTTCTGTTGCAGTCATCACTTTTCTCCAGGCGAAAAAAAGCCCGCCGAAGCGGGCAAACCATCAAGAGCAAATTATTTAGGTGCGACCTCCACCACGTTCGAGGCCTTGCCCCGCATGATCGCGTTGATCCCGACAGTTAGGGTTGGTTTGCCCGGCACCGCCGCGTCGATGTAGAAGACCTGGTGATAAGCCGGCGATCCGGTGAACTGGTACAGATCGGTGTTGAGCACCCAGCCGCACGTCTTCACACGACCCCACTGGTCGGGGTAGATATCCTCCATGACGATACCCGCGAACAGCGATGGCGAATCACTGGCCGTCATCTTGCGGATCTTCTTGTTGTGGCCATCCCAGGCCGCCACCATGCCCATGAGGAGGCCTTCGGCCGAGCTGGCCTTGAGTAAACGCTCCTCGTCCAGAATCTCAGGGCGATACCGCCCGCCGATGTCGTAGGCCGTGGCCACGGCGGCCGAGCCAAGTTCCGCGTTGATCGCGGCCAGGATCGTGGCGTTGGTCTGTGCGGTGTAGTCCTGGTTGAAGGTGATGGTTGTCGTGGCCCCGCCGTTGATCTTCACGGCCAAAGTCTTGTTGACCGAGGTGCAGTCGCCCAGACGCTGGCCGAGACTGGTGATAAACACGTTCTTGTTGAGGCCCACGCCGACGCCCGAGATATCCGCCCAGCCGTAAACGTAACCCTTGATCCCTATGACGCCTGGCATCGAGTAGACCTGACGGCCGAACACGATAGGTACCGCGCCCCCCGACACTTCGATCTTGCTCGACGCGGTGGTGTCGTTGCTTTCGATTTTCAGCGCCCGGCCGAAGTCGGTGATCTTGAACGCGAACGACGTATTGCCTGCACCAACAACCTTGATCTCGCTGTGATTCGCCGGTTGGTTTTGCAGGGTGTCAGGAATCCACGGCGATGCGACGTAGGACATGAAGCCGTCCAGTTCGCAACCGTTGACCTGCAGCACGTCCTCTTGCATCGAGCCCAGCGGCTGCACGGCGATCGCCTCGCCCGAGTCGTTGGTGGTCTGCATGCGACAGTTCTGCAGCGTAACGCGGCAACCCTTGGCGAACAGTTTATTGGTGTGGAAGTAGAACGCCGTGGTCGGCGAACGGAACACGCAGTTGCGGCTATCGTTGAGCTGGGCACTCGAGGTGCCGCAACCCCAGGCATGGGTCGATTGCCATACGGTGATACCGCTGCTGATTGAGTTCTGGTACGCCTGGGCGCCCGCGTTGCCCAAATGTTCGATCCAGCAATCGCGCAGAGTCTGGATGCGGCCGGTATCGGCGCCCGAGCTGTCGGAGTGGATCGGGTAACGACCGTTGCGGATGGTCACCTTTAGGCGAGTCAAGATGCTGGTCTTGTTATCCCAAAAGGTTTGCGTCAGCGGGATGGTTGCCGGGTCTACGTTGTCCGGGTTCTCGTAATGAATCCATGCCTTGCCCGGGCCGTCGGCGGTCATGTGGACGTAGTCTTTGACGGACCAATTGCAGTCCTGGTCGTAGATCACCGACGTATCGATCAGCAGCTCGTATTGTTTCGCAACCGACGCATCCAAGATCGCCTCCATGGCCAGCTTGGGCGTAGCGTACTGCCCAGAGGGACCCACCTTGATTTTGACTTCCTCCGGGACGGCGTCTTTGACTGCCTGCAACTGCAACGCCAGCAGCAAGTCCTCAGGCGTGTAGGTGGTTCCTGCAGCCAACGCCTCCACTGAGTAGGTCACGGATTTAAGCTTCAGCGTGCGTTCATGGGCCTGCGCCACGGCCGCCACGGCCACCTGATACACCGGCTTGATCCAGACATCGGCCGCAGTCACCACATAAGACAGCACGGTGGTTAAGATCGTACCGACTTGTTTTGTGTCGATCGATGTTGGCACCACGTTCACCGTAGCGCCCCCTCGGCCCACCTGCAGGGTGACGCCGCTCCGTGGCGTCTCGGCCAGGAAGTTGACCGTGGTGTCATATGACACTGACAAACGGATCGTCGCCCCCACCAACTTGGCCAGCATGCCCACACTCAGCGGCACGGTCGATCCGATAAAGGTATTGACCCCGGTCACGCCGGCGGGCAGCAACAGCCCCACCGTCGCCCCGCCCTCAACAATGGCCTGTCCGCCATTGAAGAACTGCCCTGTGGTCACGGACGTGGCCGCCAGATCACCCGACGTCAGCCGCGCCGAGGCAATACTGTTTTGTGCCTCTCCCAAAATTAAGGCTTTTTGCGCCGCAAGCAGTTGAGGCAGCACCAGGTCGGCGCCGCTTCTACTGCCAGCAGGTACGGCCACGACTGCGTACGAGAACTGGTTCAGTTCAACGGTGCGATCATGACCGGCGACCGCCGAACTGGGGGTCACCTGCAGCAGCGCCCCTGCGGTCAGGTCACCTTCAAGCACGGTGTAGGTCATGGTCACCGTCAACATCGTCCCGACCTGATTGCGGGTGAAATCGGCAGGGACGATGCCGACGCTTCCCGAAGCGCGGGCCACGCGCAGTACGGCGGTGGACAGCGTTGTTTCAGTCAGGAAGTTGGGCGTGACGTTGTACACAATCGTGAACTTCAGCTTGCACCCGACCAGCGCCGTCACCGGGATCAGCGCTGTCTGGTACGCGTTTGCACCCGTGACCCCGGCGGGAATTTTCAGCCCGCCGACGGTGCGGCCATCCGCTGCGGGGATGAAGGTCGCACCACTGAGCGCCTCACCGGCCAAGGCCACCGAGGACAACAGATTCCCGGTGGAGATGGTTGCACTGTCAGCGGAAGCCTGAGCAGTGGTGGTGGCCGATGACAACGGTGCCAGGCGCTGATCAAGCATGAAGTCACTGGCGGTCATGATTTCGTTGGCCAACCTGACCACCAAGTAACTGACGGCCTTCACCTTCAGCGAGCTGGCCATCGAGGCCACCGCCTGACTGAGCGCAACCTGATAGACCACGTTCAGGTACAGGTCATCGGCGGTGACGGTGTACCTCAAACGCAAGGTCAACACCGTTCCGTTCTGAGTCAGATCGCTTGAGTTAGGGATCAGATCCACATAGGACGCCCCCCGTCCCACCCGGATTCTAGGCGTGATGGGGTAAATGCCCAGGAAGCCCGCAGAGGCTTCGTACTGGGTGGTGATTTCCACCTCGCTGCCGACCAACTTCGTCAGCAGCGGTAAGCCGAATGGGACCTGGCAAGTGATGTAGGACGATGCGCCGGTCACTCCTGCCGGGATGGCGAAGCCGACATACTTATTGTTCTCGGTAATCGCCGTCGCACCGTTCAGCGCCTGACCACTCAGCGTCGCGGCGGCGATCAAATCTTGCGATCCAACCGAGGTATTGCGAAGGCCGAGCGCATTGGTTTCGTCGCCAATCTTGACGGCCATTACGCTGCTGACCTTTTGCCACAGGGTCCGCAGCACCTGGGCGTCACCACTGGCGGCCCAAAACAGCATGCCGTTGGCTACGGTAGGACTGGCCAACCCCTGCTCTTTGTTGGCGTAAATCTTCCCATCCATCATTTCCAGGCGCAGTTGCTCAATGGCCCCATTCACCACATCGACGGCGTCGGTCGTCCGGATCTCCCGCAGTAACGGCGCCTGGTACCCGCCATAACTGAGCTGGATATCGATTCGATCAGCCGTTGTGTAAAAAAACACACGAGCATTGCCGTCTGCCTTGGCCGGGTTGCCTTGGACGATCGCGGCGCCTGAATCGAAAAACAAAGGGGCTCGCGTCTGGGTTCCTGACACGAACACATGGACCGTGGCGCCGGGCAGCAGGACGCCGTCCTCGGCCCTCGCGGCGAAGAATTGAATGGGCTGCATGCGAGTTCTCTATCAGGTGTTAAAGGTAATCGCCGGAGCGAAGTTGAGCTGGCTGCGCGTGCTGCTCCAGGTGTCGTAAGCGGCGGCGCACAGGTAATACGTGGTGTCGGCCATCAGGCCGGTGATCTCCCCCGAACGGGACGTCCCCTGATAGCCGACTGTTCCTGCAAAGGTCGGGTCGAAATCAGCGTCGGTGGAGTACACGAACAGATAACCGGCGGCGTCTGCTGCCGTGCTGGCATCACAGCTCACATCAGCTGTGGTGCCGCTGACCGTCGCCGCTGTGCCGGTCACCTCCTCCGGTGCGGTATTGGTCACCAGTATCGAGGTCAACGGTGCGCTGCCGGCCGCGTTGCGCTCGATGATCTCGACGCGGTAACTGCGCAGCAGCGCGCCATCGACCAGGGCGTCGGCGCGCTGGTAGGTGAAGGCCGTACTGGTGGTCGATACCTGTCGCAGCAACGCATTACTGCCGGCGTTACGGATCCGCACCAGACGATCCTCCGCACGATCACCGGCCGTCCAACTGACGGTGAAGTACGGCGCTTCGAATGAGCCCACCAGTGCCAGATTCTGTGCCGGTGCCGGTACCACCCGCGCGGGCGACAAGGTGACGCTGTAGGCCGTGACGCTCGCTAAATCCTCCAGCGCCCGGCCATACACGTTGAACGAGCGGAACTTGACCCACACCGTTCTGCCGATCTGATCCCGCGCATAGCTGTATTTCCAGACGGCATCATCCAGCCGCACAAACGGCGACCCGGGCGGGTGACTAGCCACCGGCGAACTCAGCCGACCACGTCGCAGGTAACCCAGCTGATAGGCGCCCACGCCTGTCAACGTCGCATCGCGGTAACTGAGCAGCTCCCCGTCGACCCAGCACAGGGTGGCGCCGCTGTCCGCCTCGGCGGTGGTCACGGCCGTCAGTTCGTCGGTGGCTGCCAGTTGCACGGACAAGGCATTTACCGTGTCCGGATCGCTGCCAGCGGGCAGCGTCGCTGAGAGCCGGCCCATACGCGCCCGGCCATAGATGGTTTCCGCCATCCAATAGCTATCACCATCGGCGCTGATCCAGATCTCGCAGCCACCCCAGCTGGGGCTGGTACCGGCCACCGCGCCCCATACTTGCAACTCACCGGCGAGCAACAGGCTTTCCGGTGGGTTGAACATGATCGGTGCCAGGACGGGACCGGGTGCGACGTTCTGGTTGCTCTGAAAACCGCTCTTGCTTTGCACCGGGTAATTCGGCGCACTGCCGACACCCAGCAACGCATCCTCGGCTACTACGGCCAGCTTGCCCTCTTCGTCTTCCTCGACCGAGATCAAGCGGACCAAACGCTGGTGCAAATTCAATCCCGGCTCAGTGATGGTGACCAGGTCCATCGGTTCCAGCAGCACATGCTGCCAGCCCAGAGAGAACTGGTATTCATTGCGCACGTAGAGTTTGCGCTGCACCAGCAACTGGGCGGCATGCGCGCCGATCGCCACATCGCAAATCTCATAGGCCTTGATCGTCTCCATCGGCCGAGAGCCGAACTGCTCGATGGCCGCCTGATCGGTGCCCCGCACCACATCGGTGTTGTACTCGTGAGCGCGATCAAGAATCTCCAGCGAGACTTCGTTGTAGCTGTCCGCCTGACTCTTGATCTTCAGCGAAACCGGAGGCTCCCCCTCCTCGGCCAGAAAATCGTCATCAGTCAGATCCGCCACTGGGGCGATATCCGGAAACCAGGTCACACCGTTGCCGGTGGCCGCCTGATCGCCATACGGAATGACCTTGAGTTGACCCGCCGACCAAACCAGCTCGCTGTTGGTCAGCTGCAACCAGCGGGCGATCGCTTCACTGGCCGGCGACTGCTCATCGAGTACGGGACTCAACAACAGGTTTTCCGCCAGGCAGTAAGTACGATAATTGCTCAGGTCAGCGATCCACGCCGGGTTGAAGCCAATACCGTCCAACGGGTCGAGCAACAGCCCCGGTAAGAAGTTGCCGGGATTGGCGTCCGGTAGCCCCGGCACTTGATAAGGACCGTCGACTTCGAAGGTGTGGTTCTGCACTCCGGCGCTGTCGTTGAGCAGGTACCGACTGGAATACACATAGGCAGTGTCCGAGTAGGCGATGGCCTCGGCGGGATGATTGGTTTGCAGAAACCCCCACACCAGTTGATCGCGGGCACCTTGGGCAAAGCTGAATCCGGCCTGCGCCAAGGCCGATTGAGTCACCCCGTCGATGACCGCTTCGGCGAACACTTCCTTGTCGCGAAAAATGCGGTGAATCGCCCCCATCGGACCGCGACCGATCGCCAGGATCAGCGCCGCGTAATAGGTGTAGGTGGTGTCTTTTTGCGTCGCCCCGCCGCCGCCCTTGCCGCCCGACTTTTTCTTGGTGGTGTGCGCGACGGCTTCAAAGTCGCTGTAGTAAATCAGGTTGGGGCTGATGCGATTGCGGCCGGCGAGCCAGGCGATCGGTTTGCCGCTCGCGCTGCTCTGAACCTGCAGTGCATTGATGCGCGTGGCGCTAGTAGAGATCGTGGTGCTGCTGCCCCCCATCGCTGACTCCGTATAGATTGAGTGTGTAATAACGCACCAGCTGACTGGCCAGCCGTTCCTCGCGCATGTCTGCGTATTCCACGCCGATATCGCGGTAGGCATGGATGACCCGGTGTTCATCGATCACCACCGCGCCGTGACTGTAGGTCCGGCCGAACCGCCACACCGCCATGTCTCCGGGCTGGGGTGTTTCCACCGGATAGCCGTAGCGATCGAGCCAGTCCAGATAACGTTCCTCGCTGCGATGCAGGTGCCAGTCCTGGGCATACGGTCCGGGGTCGATCAAGGGCATCAGCCCGACCGCGTTGTAGACCTCGATCAGCAGCCAGGCACAGTCGACACCGACACCCAGTAAGTGCTGCCGGTGCTGGTACGGTGTGCGCAGCCAGCGTTCGGCCTCGGCCACCACGGCCGCCCGCTGCTGAGCTTCGAGCGCGTTCATATGGACGTCTCCGCGACCGGGATGAAGGGCATGCCGCGATAATGGATGCGGTTGCCGAACTTGTTGGTACAGGCATCCAGCGTGCGCGGGCAGCCCGGATAAATCAGGAACTGGTCGCCCGGGACGGGCACCGCGGGCACGCCGAGGATCATCGTGACCGCGCCGTCGGCGGTCTGGCGGCGCACCGTGCGGGCCACACCGGCGTTCGCCCCGTTGACGAAGCGGATCACGCCCTGGTCGAACCAGCCTTGATCCGCCGCGACGTTGGAATTGATCCGCAGAGCAGTATTGCTGCCGGCCTGGACGGTGCCCGCCGTCTGGAACAACGCCCGATTAACCCCGCAATCGGCGCTGTACACCGTGCGCAGACACGACGGCTGATACACGCCCCGAGGGACTTTGGTGTCCAGCAATTCCATCGGCGACTTGACGGTGACGGTCGCCTGCTCGCGATCGACGGGATCGACCTCGGCCACCCGACCGATGAAGCGCGTCACCGCACCTACCACCGGCTTACCCCAGTCCGCCATGAACGCCCGGGCCAGATTCAACGTCGCACCATCGAAGCCGCCGCCGGCAATGAAGGGCAGCACCGACTCCCCCAGCACAGTGTCATTCAGGCCGGCGGTGAAAGTGACGTTCAAGGTATCCACTTCGATGCCACGCACCGCACGCACGCCGGTGCGTTTGATCAGTGGGCCGCTGGCCGAGTAGTTTTGCCCGGCGTAATAAATCTGCAGGCCTGCATCGGTGTAGCGCAGCACCTGTCCGCTGGCCAAGGCAATCGTGTACAGGTCGGCCATCACGAAACTGCGTGCCGTGGCCAGGAACTGCTTCAACTCTGGGCTGGCATCGATCATGGTTTGATACTCGTAAAGGCGACGTTTTTTATTTCCCAGATCGCCCGGAAAGGCTGTGAGCTATCCAGCGAGTCGGCATCGAAGGCGCAGCGGAAGTAAAACGCCCCGCTCCAGACCAATGACGCCCCGTTCGGCGGAGGCACGGCAAAGGTGACCAGGCCGAGCTCGTCGACGCTGTAGGCCAACGTCAGAACGCCGTCCACCGTCAGCGCATCAATGTTGACGACGCCATACACCGGTTCGACCCAGCCACCGATGGCACGGGAAAGCTGAAACCTGACGGTGGTGCCGTCGCCGGTACCGAACCGGTGAAGCCTCACCAGGTGGTCGGAGCGATCGAAGTACAGGAACTCGCCGAACTGCCCTTTGCGGCTGTTGAAGAAGTCCACCAGCCGCGACCATTCATCCAGCCCCGGCCGCTTGCGCACCGCGTTGTAGCTGATCTGAAATGACCACAAGGGCGCGGAGTAATACGCGGTGGTGCGACGTCGGCCGCTGGCTGCCTTTTGCACACCCGTGCTCCACTCCGGTGCTTTTTTCGACAGCAAGGTTTGCCCCGGCATACGCGGTAACACACCTTCTTTTACCACCCCCACATCGGGATAACTGGCCACCCAGCGTGATGGCCAGAACGGGCTTAATGGCATGATTCCCCCCTATGTCTTGATGGCACCGTTACGCCGCAGTTTCTGCATTTCCTCGGCAAACGCCCGGGCGTTGCGCCGGATGTCCGCCGGGGTGAGACGACCGCTGTGATCGTTGTAGTGATAGTTGTTACCGCCCCCCAGTTGCCCGTCGCCATTTGCCGCCTGGCGGATGACGTTGGCGTACTGTTTGGGCAGCACCATTTCCTGTTCGTGAAGCTGGGTCATCGGGTTGGTACCCGCTGGAATGTCGTAACCGCCTTCGGCCGACGCCACGTTTTTCACCAGGCCAAACACAAAGGCGCCGGCCGCCGCAGCGGCAGCGACACCCAGCACGGGACCGATGATGGGAATCGCCGACATGGCGGCGAAAGCACCCGCCATCGCTTGCCAGGCACTGGCGATAATGTTCTTGATCGTGGCCGCGCCCCAGATCGCCACGGACATGGCCGCACCACCCGCCTCGGCGGCGGTACGCACACCGACGCCGGCCACCGTCGCGCCGGTCTTGGCGGTCTCGCCGAACATCCACGCCATCAACGGTTTGGTCACCATGTTCTCGATGAACGCGGAGCCGATGCTGCCGAAGATGCCCTGCAGTAAACCTTGGGTGCTCATCGTCCCTGTCAGGATGCCGTTGAGGCCGCTGGTCCAACTCGACTGGATGCCACCGAGCATGCCGGACCAGTTGTTCTGGGACTCCAGGGTTTGCTGCCGGCCGATGACCGCCATGCTGTTGCGATGCGTTTGTTCCAGCGCCAGGATCTGTTGCTGAACCTGCTGCAGAGCTACCGGATTGCGGTCGGGGTCCTGATCGAGCAAGGCTTTTCGTTGCTGCAACGCGGCCGCTTCAATGGCGTAGCGCTGCTGTTCGAACTCGGCCTGCGCCTGCAACAATTGCCCTTGGGTGATCAGGTTGGCTTGCAAATCCAGCTGAGCCATCTGTTCGGCATGAGCGATGTTGCCCAACCGGGCTTGCTGATCGGCGGCCAATTGCTGCTGTTTCATCGTCGAAATCTGCTGTTGCTTCTCTCGCTCGATCGCGACCACTTCCGCCGCTGCCTGGCGATACTCCTGACTGTCCTGGCCGTACAGCTGGCGGCTGCGCTCCAACGCTTGCTGGGCGATCTGCAAACGCGCATCCATGTTGTTGCGATACTGCTGCGCCTGAGCCTGTAGATCCGCGAACGCTTTTCCCTCGTCTTGCCGCCGCATGGCCGTCAGCGCCGCCAGGTAATTACGCTGAACGCCGAGCCGTTCGGACGCACTCAGGTCGGTGCGTTTGAGAATCCCCTGCCAGTATTCGACTTCTTGCTGAAGCGAAAACTGGTAGTAAGTACCTTGCTCCGCCTGCTGCTGAGCATGGGCGACCTTCTGCGCATCCAGCACCTCGGACCACTGGCTGACCCGGGACTTGGTGGCACCACCGCCGCTGACTTCGGGCGCGGGCTTGGCCGGTGGTTCGGTACCCTTTTGCAATTCCTTGCGCCGCTCAATCGCCGCGGCATAGGACTCTTCCAGCTTGGTCAGGCGGCTGACTTCAAGACCGTAGGCCGTGGGGCGCAGCTGGGCTTGCTGCTTGGTGGATAAGGCGGTATCACCGGTCGCGGCCATCGCGGCAACCTTACGCCGCTGCTCCTCAATCCGCGCCAGGCGCGTCTTCATGCCCGCGTCGACTTCGTCGATCTTGTCCGATGACAGCTGCAACTGTTCCAAGAGCAAACGCTGCTCTTGCAATGTGCCTTCCAATGGCGCCCTAGCACCGCCGCCTCGCGGGCCTTCCTTGAGGTTCGCCAAAGAAGCTTCAAGGCGGGCGATGTTGCCAGCGACGTCATCGACCGTTAATCCCACCCCGGTCATGCTCTTGAGCAGGCCATTGAACCAGCCGGCGGTTTCGGCCAAGGTTTTATTCAGGCTGATGAACGCAGGCTCAAGGATCGTGCCGACCGTGACCTTCAGCTCGTTGCTTTTGGCGTCCAGTTCGGCCTGGCTACCGGTGAGCCCCTTCGCCGCTTTCTCCGCGTTACCGACCTGCGCTTCGGTTTCCTTGAGGATGCCGGTGTATTCGGCCTGGACCTTCTGCGATTCGGTCAACTTGTCGCGAGTGGTGCCGATGCTTTTGGCGTATTCGTCCCACATCTTGGCAACGTTTTTCGTCACCCCAGCATTGTCGACCAGCACCGAGTTTTCGTTCTTCAGACCTTCGGTGGCCGTCAACACCGCTTCGGACAACCCGAGATTGGCCTGCCGGTTGAAGGCTGCCGCGTCCTTCAGCCGATTGATCACCGCAATCGACTGATCAAGGTTGTAACCCCGACTCAGCAAATTTTGTAGGGCTTTGGCGGCATCACCGACACTGAGCAGGCCGTCAGCGGACAGCTTTTGCGCTTCCTGCATGGCCCGACCGATGCCGACACCCGCATGATTAGCCACTGCCTCAAGACCACGGTAAGCGGCCTCCTGCTGGATGGCGGCCGCTTTGCTATCGGCCACAAAATCCTTGATCGCCACGGCCGAAAAGACGGCGGCCATCGAGGCGCCCAAAGCCAGCAGATCACCTTTGAGTTTTGAACCCACCCAGGCGAAAGCATCATTGGCCGCAGACCCCAGGCGACTGATTTGCACCTGGCTGCCAACCATGTCGGTGTTGATCGCCTTGAGCTCGCGATTGAAGGTGCTTCGAGCGTCGCGCATGTTGCGCTCTATGCTATCCACCGCCCGATCAAAACCCTGAGTGCCCGCAGTGAACTGGTACGCGATATTTCTATCCATTCACACCTCAGTAGCCCATTAAAAATCCGCTAATGCAAAATTGACAAATAAACAATATCAATTCAATCCACAAACAAACTGAGCTACGCCAAGAAAACTGATTAAAAAACATTCAACTTTCTTTAACGCGACAAAAACCTGATTTCGACCCCACAGTCATTTTTTTCATATAAGTTAAAATTTGTCGGCACTTACATGGCGGCCTTGAAATTCTTCTGCTAGATTTTTTTATGATAAAAACAAAAACTGCCATCACCACACCCGCTCCCCATAAAAACCAACACCAACGTAGGGACACGCCATGGGTTTAATGCGCTTTACCTCGATTGTAGTAGCTGCTTCCTCAATGCTGGGTTGCGGCACAAAACTACCAGACACGAATGAGTTAGGCTGGACAACTCTCAAACCGCCAGAAGAAAACGCGCTGGGCAAATACATTGAAGAAATATCCAACAATAAAAATAGAACCCTTGGAGGGGACGGGTTCGAAATTACAGACGATATAATTTCCATATCGCCTTCAATCACAGACGTCACTTCAGCAACATACTCAAACTATAAAGCCGGAGCTGAAGCATCATTTAAACTAATCACCGCGAATGCAGGTATCGAGACCACTTCATCAGAAGTCAGTACTTCTACTGGATGGTCAGTCGCAAAGATAAAAAACTTTTCAAGAGGCGCTCCCATTGAAAAGGAATTCGTCTATAAATGCATAATGCTTTCTGAATACACTTTTGAAACTAAAAACAAAACCACTGGCAATGTGGATGTTGATGCAAGTAAATTGGCATCCACTTTCGGAGTAGCTGTAGCAAAAGTAAATGTAAGTTCTTCCCCCGCATCGCCTGACAGCCTTAAAGTAACGATTAAAAATCCAAATCTATGTTTATCATACGTTTCCGCAGAATTGTATCGCCCGTGGTTTGGCCACAAAGGCGAAGTCAGATCCATTACCAAAAAAACAGAAGACGGAATCTACGAAAATAAATTTAAGTTAAGCTTAAACGAAACCAGCGACCCACGAAGTCCCGACTTGGGCAAAGATGCCATAGACAGCAAGCCGCATTATCGCCTGTACTTATCGGGCACAGCAGAAGCCCCCGTCTTATCTTTCTGGAAAGAAGATAGAGAATTCCCGGACCGTGCGCCAACTAATTTCATCTTGAAACCAAAGCCTAATGGCAAATGGTCTGGTCAATATGGGATTGAGAACTACTATTATGGCGACATGAGGTACGCCCTAGTCAGGTTATCGCTAGAAGCAAAAAAACTTCCGGATGGGTCCGTCCTAGTAGAATCGGCGACGCTCTATTCACCAACCTATAAGCTCTCCTTAAAATAGGACAGCCATCAAATTCTTAAACAATGAGAGGAGTTGATAAAAACTCCTCTAAATTGTTAGGTTCATCGCGTCATAGTAAAGGAATCCAGCGCACCACGTAGATGCTCCGGCAATTCGTCACGTAGATCCGCAGCTAGCCTAGCAAGGTTTGTCTCCAGATCGGGTGCTTCAGTAACCTGCGTTTCAGGCTTGTAGCCCATGTAGCCGGCCACGAGTACATGAACCGGCGGATGATGACGCCAGTAGTCGGTCATGTGCCCCACCATCGTCATGTCCCAATCACGCCGTAACGTGACCGGGCTTTGCCCGGTGCAGGCAATCAGGTGAGCGTAGAGTTGGCCCCAGTCGAAGGGGCCGGCACTTCCCCCTGTTCATTCACCGGCTGCGCCTCCATGCCGGACGCACTCATGACGGCGTTGAGCACCTCGCGCATGTTACGCAAATCCAGCAAACCAGCCACCTCCTCGCGGAGCATGTCCGGGTAATTGCGGCGTAGCGCCGCGTGCGTGGCGTCGATTACCGTCGCAATACTGCCTCGGTCCATGCCCCCGGCCACGATCGCGTTGATCCGGTCCAGTAACTGCTCCAAGTCACCCAGTGACAGCGGCGGAATCACCAACGACTTACCCGGGAACGGGTAGCTGATGCCGGGGATGTTCACGGTACTCATTCGTTCGCACTCCAGTAGCACACCTCACCGAACTCATCGGCATAGCCGGTGAATTCAAAATCCGGGATGGTGTAATCGTCCTGCTTGGTGGCGATGCCCAGCTTGTTGCTGACGAAGTTGGGGACCCGGACATAAATGCTTTTGCCCTTGTACTTCAGGATCAATTCACCCTGGAAAACCGGCATGTCACCCATCGGCAAATTGCGCACCGACAGGCTTTTGCCCGTCTGCACGGTGTAGCGATAGTCGATGAACACCGGCGTGGCGACATCAGCCGCAGCGAAACCGTATTCGCCGGTCGCCACATCGAAGGTGTACTGGCCAGCGGTGGGCGCACTCAGCACCCGAACAAACGGCACTGCGCCCGCACCACGCACCCCTAGATCACCCGAGAGCGAGCCACCAGCGGGTGGGGTCACGATAATCTCGGCGCCGACCGGAATAGCGGTCGGGGTCGTGGCGTGATGGACCAGCACCTGGCCAGTCGTCAGGGTTTGTCCGAACACCAGCTGGTTCCACTGCAGCAAGCTGATCTGCGCCGACTTGGCTTTGCCGGTGAGCTTGCCTTGGCCGCGTGCAGCATCGACCGCGAACTGCTCACTGCCAAACAGCTCCTTGGAATCGAAGGACAGGTCGACCGAAGCCTCCTGCATGATGCCCAGCAGGATTGGCGTCGGTGCGGAAATGGCGTTGCCGAAGGCGTCCATCAGCGGGGTGGCATAAAACAGCCCGCTGCCGAATGCGATTTGCATGGTTGTGTTCCTCAGTAAACGGTGGGGCCGGACGTCAGATCGCCGGCATTGCACAGGTAGGTGAAGCGATAACGCACCATGCAGTTGCCTGCGGTGTTGTCGCCCTCCTCTTCAATCCAATCGATATAAAAGCGTTGCACGCGATCGGCTTCGGGAAACGCGTCCTCCCCCATCAGCACCGTATGCACGGCGACCTTGACCAGGTCAGCGACTTGATCCCAAGTGTTCCTGGTCACGGTGTCTTCGCGGGCGAGGATTTCCACCGACAACTCGAACTGGTTGCGATCCACCGTGTGACTCTCGCGTTCGGTGGTTTCCAGATCCGGACGGATCACGATCGCCGGGGTCTGTTTGCGCGTGAAAGCCTCGGTGCGGCTGCGAAACACCCGGTCTTCGGCCAACGTACCGGCGGCCAGCATCAGCGCCTGCGCCCGCTGGACGATGCGTTCCTGAATCGAAGGCATGATTAAATCTCGGCGAGTGAAACGAGACTGAACGCCCCGTCATCGATCATCAGTCGGTCGCGCACCCGAAAAGCATTGCCGCCGACCGTGATCAGTTTTCCGTTGTCGATGGACAGTCGCTGGGCCTCGGCGGTGATAACCAGGATCTCGTAATACGTGGACTGGCTATTGATCCCGGCCATGGCCCGGATCTCGTCCGGCATATCCCGAACGGCCAGAAAGGGTTGGTCATCCACCAACCCGCCAGCATCGAAATCTTCGAGGAATCCCGCGAGGTCTTCGTCAAACATCAGGGCCTTCCTTGGCCGTTCCGCTGGACTTGGTCGGCACCACTTTTTGTTTGATCTCCAGCAGCTGATTGCGAAAACGAACCGCCACGTCATCGGGCAATTCGACAGTGCCACCGGTGCCAATCACGTCGTTGTTGTGGTCGCGAAATGATCCCGACAGCACGGTGTAGGATTTATTCGCCATTGGTTGGCCCCGCCGTTCGTTCGAGTCTGGTAACTCGCTGCGCCAAGGCTTTATCCGGCTCGCCGGGAATCAAGATTTCCTCCCCAATTTTGAACTGAACCGGTTGCACGATGGTGTAGCGGCCTTTTTTGATCTGCTCCAAGCTGTGCGCTCGCGCACCGGCCTGTGCATCGGTCAGGATCAGTTCACCCCCATACAAGGTGATGGGTTGATCCACACGGTATTTCGGCATGGTGTTGTCCTCTGTGAGATGAACGCCTGAGGCTTACACCAGCTGGTTCAGGACGCCGTACTGCCAGCGACCGAACCCGACGTTGCGCCAGGTATCGACGCCGTATTGGTGCGCATCGTTGTCGAACTCGAACTCTGAGCCCTCGGCCTTGGCCTTCATCACCACGTCCGTTTCCTGCTGACGAATGAAGGCTTTCAGGCGGCCGTCGGTGCGGAAGGTGACAAACTTGTCGGTCCAGGCATTGAGGCGCACGTTGCCGATCACCCGCACCGTGACGTTGTCCGGCATAACGATTTCGCTGATGTTGGTACCGCGCGGCACGGTCAGTGCCGACTGCGCCACGCTCAGCAGGCTGAACGGAACCATCACCAGGAACTCGCGAGCCAGTTCGTTGATCGGCTCGCCCTGATCATCCTTCAGGCTGGTTAGCTGGGTGATAGATCGGGCAACAGCTTGTTGAAACTGTCCCGGCGATGGTCGGGAGGGAGTTCCAGGATTATCCCCAGGAAGCTCGCTGATGACGGTGGTGATCTTGTTCGACTGCACCCCGCTTTTGCCTTCCTCATGGTCGGTATCGAAGAAGTACTGGCCGTCGTAGCAGACCTGGCTTTCACCGTTGAGAATCAGCGCCGACAAAAGGCGCGCCCAGTGCGAATTGGTGCGGTCGGCCAATTCACCCAGGCGAATGCGCAGTTGCCCGGTTTTGTCGCGGCGCAGCTCTTTGACCAGAACTTCGATGGTCGCTTCGAAGTGCAGGTTTTCGATTTCGAGGTCGGCAGAAATGAAACCTTTGGCATGTCGGCCACCGATCCACTCACGCAAGGTTGGCACGCTACCGATCCACGGATAAGTTTCTTTCGCCTGGTCGGAATCGAACAGGTTCGACAGGACGTCGATCCAACTCGCCCCTGTGTTCTGCTCGAGCAGTTCGTAAAACGTGCCGATGACGGCACGGCTGGAAAGTACTTCAGCACCCATGGGTGGTTCTCCTGATGAAGGTGACGGATGGGTGCGTGATTACGCAGCCGGGATGGACTGGACGGCATACTTGACGATACCCACGCCACCGCTGACAAAACGGTGTACGTGACCGATCAAGCTGTTGCCGGCGGCCGTGAGGGAAAAGGTGCCACTGTCGCTGGCATACACCAGCTTGCCGATATTGGTGATAGCCAGGCCGGTGATCGGCACTTCGATTTTGCCGGCCTCACGCAGGCGCACTCGCAGGGCAGCAGCGGCGCCTAGTCGATTGTCGGCACCGCGATCAGCGAAGCCGACAAACAGATCACCGGCGGCCAAGGGGCGCGCCAAGCCATTGGCCGAGTTGATCCCGACCGCCGAGCCTTCAAAGATCTGCGTGGCTGCGGCAACGGGCAATTCGTTGATATCCCCGATCTCATACGAGCGCGGGGTGTCGAGGGTAAGAGGCATAGGTGTTCTCCAGAGCCGAAGGGGTGAGAGTTAAATCCGAGTTACTTTTTCAGGACCTTGATCAGGCCTTTGTCCTCAGCCCGGCGATAACCGTGATAAGCCTCGAAGGTGCCGAATTCGGCACGCACTTCCTTGTCGCTGTCCCACGTCGCCTTGGCGCGTTCTTCCAGCGGAGCATCCGGATCTTCAGTGGTTTTTGCGGCCGGCTCCGGCGCGGGGGCCGGTGCGTTGGGCACGGGCGCCGGAGCATCGCTGCGCAGTGTGGCCAGGGCGTTGCTGCGCTTGGCCCGCTCAGCTGCGATCACCTGAGCAGAAGCCTCAGGGCCGCTGGTCACGCCGTCGAACTTGAGAGTGGCGATCAACTCTTCATGGCCTGGCAACGCGGCGGCCTCGACGCCCTTAATGCGATCGCACTCGGCGCGTGCACCGGCCGCGTGCGCGTCGTGTTCCAGCGTCGCAAGCAGCTCGGCATGGTGGGTGGCCAGATAGTTGCGGTCGATGACCGGCGGCTTGTCGCTGTCGTTGGGTTTGCTGGTGGTTGTGTTGCTCATGGAACGATCTCCAAATGTGCTGCCATTGAGTTCGGCAATCAGGTTTTCCAGGGTGGATTCACGATCGGCCATGCCCAACGCCACGGCGTCAGAGCCAATCCGCATGTCGCCCTGGCCGAAATCGGCGAGGACGTCGTCGACGGTCACGCCGCGATAACTCGCAACGTCTTCAATGAAGATGCCGGCCAGTCGATCGACATGGCTCTGCACCACCGCCCGGCCCTGTTCGGTCGTAAAGTCCGGACGCTTGTTGGGGCTCTGGCTGCTGACGATCTCCAGGCTGCCGTCATCTTTGTTGGCCCGGATGTTGAGCACGGCACCGATGGAGCCGACGCCACCGGTGCGGCTCATGACGATTTCATGCGCCGCCGAGGCCATCCAATAACCCGCACTGGCGGCATTGCCCGACACGTACGCGACCACCCGCTTGGGGGAGGCGCGGATCATCTGCGCAAACTCGGCGATGCCATTGGCTTGCCCGCCGGGTGTGTCCATCACCAGGATGATGCTTTCGGTACGCGGGTCATCCACTGCGGTGGTGAAGTCCTTCGCCAGTACGTCCAGCGAAGTCGCACCGGACAAGGCGGTGAACAGGTTGGCGTAGCGAAAGACCGGGCCGGTGACCGGCACCAACGCTACGTTGCCGCGCTGTGTAACCGTGCGGCTGTTCTGCAGGGGCCGACCTTGGCGGGCCTCGACGGCCTCAGGGCCTTCATGTTCGCGCCGGGCGATGGCGGCGATGGTATTGAGCATGTAAGGGGTGATGGCCCACGGTTCACGCGACACCAGGTCGAACGCCGTCACCCGATGCACAGGAGGCGCCTCGGTGGGTTTATCGGTCATGGTCAGGTCCGTTCGGATAAGTCAGGGTTGGGCGGTAGCTGATCTTCAGGTTGTGAGGCCGGCGTGGCAGACAGGCCGTCCTCCATCCGGCGTTTTACTTCCAGTGCGCGCTGTTCGTGGTTTTCTTCCCAGTCGCTGCCGTCGTAGAGCATCGATTCCTTGGCCAGGGTGCTGACACCGAGATCGACACGCCCCTTGGCTGCGTTGATGTCCTTGAGCGGATCCACCGTGCCCGGGCCATCACCGACCCATAGCGAGCCGCAGTAGGCATACCGCAGCAGCGGGTGGTCGAAAAAGCCGGGGGCATCGACATCACCCTGAGCGACGGCTTCTTCCAGCCAGTGCTCGTACACCGGCTGACAGAAGCCGTTGCCAAGGAAATCACGGCAACCGCGGATGAACTGCCAGGCCTCCATCACCGCCGCACGGGCTGCGGTGTAGCTGGCGGTGAAGTGCTTGATCAACACCTCATACGGCAGCTCCAGAGCCATGCCGATCTGCCGCAGCATCGCCAACACGAACGGGTCGAATGCCAGGTTCGGACGCCCCGGCGCGGCGGTGTCGATTGAGGCGCCGTCGTCCAGCTCGGCGACGATCCCGCCGCTGAGCGAACCGTCCCAGCCGCCCGACTCACGACCGGCCAGACGATCACCGCCCACCGGGGTGTTGCCGGTCGCGGCTGAAGCCAACGGGCTGAGATTGCCGCCATTCCCAGGCTTGATGAACACCGCGAAGAACGCCGACACCACGGCGGCTTCCAGCTCCGCGTCGGTGTAGCGATCGAGTTGTTTGAGCTTCTCGATCACCGGGGTGAGATACGGCACGCCGCGCGGTTGCCCGACACGTCGGCGCCGATACAAATGCAGCAGCGCCCGCCCACCGCGCTCATTGAAGAACGGTCGCTCATCCCACACCCGCTCTTTCACCCCCAGCGCACCAGGGTGGCTGCGCAGGATGTGCACCTTGATCGGCTCGCCGTCCGCATCACGTTCGATGCCGGCGGTGAGCGTCTCCGTGTCGGCCTTGCCTTGTGGGTTGCAGATCCGGTCAGCCTCGATCAACTGGATACAGGCGGAATAGTGCTGACCTGGACGTTCCTTGTGTGTCAGCAGCGGGAACACGTCACCGCTGCTCAACACCGAACGCCAGGCCAGATCCTGAAGCCCGTAAAAATTTTGCTCACGGGTGATATCGCACGCCGTGGTTTCCGCCCAGGACTTGAACAACGACTCGGTGTTGCGCTGCCATTCGCGCGCGGTGTCCTCATCCCAACCAAGGATCTGCCGATTGACCACCGACTTGAGTGCCAAGCCGGTGCCCACTGTCTTGGTGGTGACCGTGTTGATCGCCCCACCACCGATGGGGTTGTTACGCTCCAGATCGCGGCAACGCTCCCGTAGCGTGGGCAGATCGGACAACAGATCGGCAGCCGCGCTTCCGGCGGCAGGCTGCCAGGCACTCAGGGACCGTTTGCTTTTGGATGCCCCGCTGTAACCACCCAGCGCCGTCATGCTCATCCGCGCGTGCATGCGTTTGGCACCGTTCACCGGGCTGAGCCAGGTGATGGCCTTGTCCAGCAGCGTGGGCTCAGGCAACTTCGGCGCGCGACTCATAACGGCGTAATCCCGCGCAGGACAATGCCGCGAGGACGGCCACTGGCCAGACGATCAACCTGGCCCTGCCAGTAATCGATCATCCGGGTGATCTCCGCCGCGTCGGCATAATTCAGCTGACGGGTACCGATGCGGTAACTCTGTTTCTGGCTGACCTTGAGGCTCGCGTCGAGCCAAGCCTGCAGCTGGTTCTGCGCTTGTTCCAGTGTGATGGCCATGTCTAATTCCTGCGTTGGGAGAGCACGCGCATTGCGCTGCGGCGCCCAGAAACAACTCTCCCGCCAGAAGGCGGGAGATCGGTAGGTTCAATGGGTGGTGTCGGTGCGGGATTATCCGGTGCCGTTGCGGGCGCTGGATCCGGCTTGACCTCGGGCTCCGGTGGTGGCGAATCGAACAAACCGCCCTGCCGGATCTGAGCGTCCAACGCCGCCCAGTCGTGTTCATTCAGCAGGTGCGTTTTCAACGACCGGGCTGCGTGCAGTGCGTAGGTTTCGCAGTCCGTCCCTTCGTTCGGCTCACCGGCCTTCTTCTGCCAGACTTTGCGATAGTGGTGTCGTCGGCTGGGTGCCTTCACTTCGGCGGTGATCTGCCGGAAGTAGTCCGGCCGCACCGTCTTGTAGAAGTGCATCCGGCCAGGACCGTTACCGGTCAGCGGCAGCCGACCTTCGATCCACAGATCCTTAGCCCGGGACGTGCCGACGATGTAAGGCCGTAGGCCGTACTTCGACGCCTTTTGTTCTTTGTCGGTGTCCACGCCCTGCCGGGGCGCACTGAAAATCTCCTTGCGCTCATCGTCGCGGGTGTTGCCTCGCTCACTCGCCCCCTTGATGGCCATCACCCCACGTTGCTGATGCTTACGGCAGAACGAATACGCCGCATCCTGAGTGGTGGTGCCATCGGAGGTGTCCAGCGAAACGGCGAGCACCTTCAACTTGGCACCGCAGGCGTGGGTAATCGGAGCAAACAACAGTTTCTCCAGGTCAAGCCAGACGCCCTGGTCCGGCAACACCACTTGACCATGAATCTCGCCCCAATAAACCAACCAGGACTCCTCGCCCCGGCCCCACGCGCGGATGATGATTGCCAGCCGATCATGCTGGACGTCGACGCCAGCCGTCAGGACCAACCCACCCATGGGCACGAACAGCTCGGGATAGTCTTCAGCCCGCTCCGCCAGTTTGTCGGCTTCGGGCAGATCCGATTTGTACTCGTAGGCGCGACCCTGTTTCTGGTTGACGAATTTGATCAGCAGCGACAGGTCGCCCATCTCCGCCCGGTGCTCGGCGTTTAGTTGCTCGCGCACGATGTCCGCCAGGCTGGTACCGGGAAGACAGGCATAGAGTTCGTTGAGCTCGATGAAGCCGGCACGCCCGGCAAAGGGTTTGGTCGGTACCCAACCGCAGTACGGATCACCCGTTTCGATCGCATTGAACACCGTGTTGCGGATGTTCTCTTTGCGCTGGTAGTCGTCCCAAATTTCCCCGCAGTGCGGACAGGCGTAGCCGGCGGTTTCGGGATCCGCACGGCCATAGATTTCGTGTGGCTCTGTCCCCTCCGCGATGTCGAGGTATTTGATGTGCGCAAAGTCCAGCACATGGGCGTTGCTGCAGGTGTGGCAGATGATCGGCAGGACCCGGCAATCGGTCTGCGCCAGGCGCGCTTCTGTCTTGCTCGCCCCCTTGATCGCCGGTGTTCCACCGACCAACATTTTCGAGCCGGGGTAACGTTTGCCGCGTTCTTCGAGCAGGGCGATCGCATCACCCTGCCCCTTAACGTCGTCGCTGGTGTCGTCGGGTTCCTCGACCACAGACAACCCCACCGACGAGGTCGACTTGACGTTGCCTGGCGAGTTCGACGCCACCAACTTGAGGAAGCCACCCGGGAAGCTTTTGTGGTCCCACCGGTTGCCGGAAGTCCGGCTGGTATCGACCGGCATCAACTTGTTGATCTCGGTGTTCGCGGTCACACCGTGCTTGAGTTTTTCGTCGTGGAAATTCTTCCCGTCCTTCTCCTTGGCGAACAGGATCATGATCGGCCGAGGCAGGAACTGCACGAACTTGAACAGGTAACCGATCAGAAACCAGGTCCAACCAATCTGTGCGGCTTTCATCAGGTCGACTTCGCTAACGCGTGGATCGTCCAGCGCGGCGGCGACACCGAGGAAATACGGCGTGTAGTGAAAATCGTAAAGGCCGTGTAGTACACCGCTTTCAGCGGGCAGGTAAAACTTGGTGCTCAAGTACTCCGCTGTCGGCACGTCACGCGGCGGGTTGAATTTCCCCGCTGCTGCCGACAAGCTCCGCGCCAAGTTTTCGCGCGTAGCCTGCAATTCGCTCGGTTGTAGGTCCAGCAACTTTGGCCACCACAGATCGATCTACCGTGAGTTTCTGCACGTTCTCGATTTCCTGAATAAGTCGTTCGATGCCGCCTAGGTATTCCCGGTTGGCAAATCCGGCCCAGTCGGCCAGCACGCGTTCCGCTTCCATGCTGGGAATCAGCGACCGCAATTTTTCGTGATACAGCAGACGACCATTTGCAGACTTCTGCTGTAAGTCCTCGATCCGCGCAGCGTTGAGTTGTTCGAGCTGATGACCTCCGCGACCTGCAGCTTTGGCGCGCATGTCGCGGATGTAAGCGATCCGGATTTCATCCAGACTGGCCGACTGCCAGTTGCTGATGCCTATCCCCTTCAGCACGTCGCGAACATTTCGGTCACTCATGTCCAGGTGTTCAGCGATTTCAAGCTGGGTTGGCATCTGTATGTCCTACTGGTGAATAGGAAGCGGAACCCCCTATGTCGGGTTGAATCTGCAAAAAGATCGGGGTTCGAATTACCCCAATCTCTCAGGCCGCCAGAAGGACCCATTAAAAAAGGGGATGAGGCCTCGGTCCAAGCCTGAACCGTAGAATCGACGAAGGCCTCAGTCGCGAGCCATCTCGCGGGCCAAGGCGCGTCGGAACAGCGGCTCGAACTCGGCAGCGGCGACGCGGTTGGCCACACCGTAGAAGTCGAAGCGACGACGATAGGTCGGGCGCTTAACGAAGATCAGGATGGGGCGCGCACCGTTGCCGACACGCTGCCAAATGCCCAACGGACCGGTGCCATTGCCCGGGCGACCCGCGAAGTAGTCTGGGGCATTGCGATTGCGTCGTTTACTGCGGGTCGTGCGGTTGGCCATGAAGCCTGACACACGTTCGGCAGCGCCGAGTGCCGACAGTATTTGAACAATCTGCCCTCGACTGATGTTGCCGCTGCCATCCATTCGGGCGCGCCGACCAGGTACCGCGTACATGTCGGCTGGCATCAGGCCGTAGTGAATCAACGCTTTCTCGAATCTCTTGTGCGGACGGTTGCCGCCATCGATATGCACCGGCAAGTACTTCGATGCAGGCACACCTGAGCTGGCCTCATCCTTGACCCACACCCGGGCGAACAACCGTGTGGCTGTGGCGCTTCGCTTGTAAATCGAGTTCAACGTCCAACGAGTAGGACGATCAAACACTCGAGCAATCTCGGCTTTCTCGGCGATCTGCACCCGCTCGGCGGTGAACGTCAGCGCCTTGGCCGCAGCAGTCGGCACCTTGTTGCGGCTGAGCCCTCGCAGGCCTTTCACGATGTTGTCGATGTTGTCGCGCATCTCCAGCCGCATCATTTCCCAGGTTCACCGCCAGCCGCCGATGACTCGCTGAGGCCCAGGCGTTTGGCGGCCCATCGCTCGTACAGCCCAATGGCGACATCAGCACCGGCCATGGCAGTCAGGCAACCCAAGGAGCCGGCTGTCCATATGGTCATGCCAGCGCCGATCATCAGCATCATCGCCGACACACCGCAGACGATACAGGCACCGGACCGCAGGGCTAGGCGCCGTAACAACACCCACCCCCGAGCTCCATCCTTGTCGGCCCGCCACATCTCTCCCGATACGCCGCCGACCAGGGCCAGGACGATCACTAACCAGATGGGCATCTCTGCCAGCGCTTGCTGCTCGTTCGTCATCGCCCTACCCCATAAACGCAAAAACCCGGCGCAATGGCCGGGTTTGGTGTGTGGCGCCTGCCGCTCTCTGCGGTCGCACCTATCGAAGATGACTACTTTTTACAGGTGGATTCTCATGGCAGCAACCCCACTTTAATGCCACCCAGTGAATATGTGGGTAACGCAGAGTGAACGCCTAGCGAATGTCGGCGAATACACCCACTCGGCTATCTGCTCTTCTTGCACTGTCCTACCTGTCCTACCATTCATCATCGAAGTAGGACAGTTGAGAGCCCCGAATTACGGGGCTCTGCCCTACTGTCCTACTTTATTTACTTTTTTCTCGTGTATAGAGAGAAAACTAAAAACACGCATGCGCGCCACAGGCGCGAATGCCTGCTCGCTACACTCATGTGTGCGTGACAGGGTGTAAAAAGGTTGGACAGTAGGACAGGCCTCACGCTGCGCGGCCTTCGGCTGTCCTACCCGATAAAGCTGAGGTAGGACAAGGCCGGACAGTAGGACACTACGGGACAGAGCGGGACCGAAGGTCATGCAGCTTTGCCCATCAGCAGACCTTCAATACACACATGAGCCTCATGCAATCGACGGTAGTAGGTCGGCGTGCTGCATCCGCAATGCAACATCTTCTGCGAGAGAAAGCTGTCGTGGTTGCAGTAATGCTCCATTACCACCAGGGCCAACTCGGGTGACAAGTGTTTATTAACAATCAGCTCGATGTCCGCCGACTCATCCAGCAATACCCGACTGCCGCGTGTGCCACGGATCAATTCACCCTTACACTCCATCAGCATGGCAATCATGTTGCCCCCACTCGCTCCACCGTAGTTTTCGGTCATTGGGGTGTGCAGGTCCTGCGCCCAGAGCTTAAGCATTTCATCGATACGCTTAATCAAAGCAAGGCTCCTCTATCGGTGCCTGCTGCAATGCAGAGGGCCGTCCCCAACCGTCCGGTTTCTGATAAGCCCAGGGTCGCACGCCGCTTTTAGCCAACGCAGGTAGACGCTTCTTACGCCATCCAAGGCGATGCATAATCGCCCCGACGCGCATCTGCTCAGGCTTACCCCAGTGTCCATAGTCCAGTTTGAGGGCTTGGCTCAAGATGTCATTGCCAGTTGCGGTTTCACCAAGCTGCGACTCCTCCAACCAGGTCAATATCAGCCCCTCCCACTCGTCCACTACAAAGCGCTCGTCCTGGGCTTCTGTAAACATCCACGATTCGTCCTTGGTCACCCACCAGATATCGCCGGACTCATAGCAAAACACCGCCTCAGCCCAAAGCTGGTCGCGGATCTCGCGGACTTTCTCCAGATCAACCATATTGCAGTACACCGGCCAGTAACGTCGGTTACCGGTGGCGTCCTTGAGGTACTCCTCTTGGTTGGTGGTGCCCACGAACACACACTGGCGTGGCACGTCGTTTGTTCTGCGGCCGTAACTTTCGCGATAGGTATCGGTGGACGCCGAAAAGAACTGTTTGGCCTTGGTGCTCTCGGCCTTGTTGAAGCTGTCCAGCTCCCCCAACTCAACCAGCCACTTTCCGCGAATGGCCTGAAAACTGTCTTTGTCTCCGAGGACAAACGGCGTATCCATGAACCACTCGCCGCCGAGAATACCCACTGCCGTGGACTTACCCTCGCCCTGCCCTCCTTCAAGGATCATCACAGAGTCGGCCTTACAACCAGGCTTCATAACCCGAGCCACCGCTGAAATCAGCCAGCGCTTGCCGACCTTGGCCGAGTACTCGCTGGGCTGAACGCCTAGTACGTCGGTCAACCAACTTTCCAACCGAGGGACGCGGTCCCATTCAAGCTTCCCCAAGTAATCACGCACCGGGTGAAAAGTATGGTCATGGGCAACCACACTCACCGCCTCGATCACATGGGATGCCTTGACCCGCAAGTTGTATTGCTGCGCGAGCCATTTCATCACCCGCATGTCGTCAATATCCGCCCAGTCGCCGACACCGCCGCCATACGGTGCGGCCCGCAGCTTGATGATCTTCGAGCTGAATACGCTGAACCCGATAACACCGGCCCAACGTTCGTCATTGCCGAGGATCAGCTCGACGTTCTGCATGTGCGCGATCAATGCCCCACTTTCACTGCGAGCCAATTGATCCTTCCAGCCACCTGCTGCTGGTGGCTTGACCACCGCCAGCACCTGGCGACGGACCGCGTCCAAGCCTTCGGCGACGTGCAGGTCATTGAAGTCGGTCCACTTGTCTTCCCGCTCACCAGAGAAGATCGGGGCGACCACCTGACCACCGACAACCAACGCGGCGTTGTTGGCCTTCTCTTCACCCGGGTTCCAAGGGTCGCCATTCGGGCGTTTGGTCTTCCAGTCATCATCGCGACAGACAATCAGCGGGCATCCCGGAAAGCGTTCGCGCATGGTTTTGCAGACCACCAGCAGGTTGCCCGCATCGAACGCGATGGCCACCGTCAACGATGTCGCCATGTGCAGGCTGGCGCCCGTGGCGTAGCCTTCACACACCAGCACCGGCTCGCCCGGCTCTGGGTGTGGGCCGATCAGATGAAACGCGCCCTCTTTCGACATCCCGTAGGGCCAGTAGGATTTATCCCGGCCGGTGTCTTCCTGCTTCGCCGGAAAGACCACCTGCAGGCCGACGATTTGATCTCGGACGTTGCACATCGGCACTAAAAACGCGCCGGAGCGCGGTGCGTATCGAACACCAAAACCAACGATCTGCTTTCGATCCAGATAGTCGCTGCGCCCCTTCTCAGGCATGCGTTTGAATAGCCCCGCTGCACGGTTAGCCGCTCGACGTGATGCATTGGCTGCTATCTCCGCCGCACGGCGCTTCGCATCTTCTTGCCTGGCGCGCATGACCTCGCGCTCTTCAGGCGACATCCGTCCCGCCTTGACCTTGATTTTCTGTGTCTCGCCGGAGCGCCAGTCACCGAAGCTGCCGAAGATCAGCGTTTCACCTTTTTCCGTTCGGTGTTCGTGGACGACATACCAGCCGTTCTTTTCCTTACCTTGGTCCTGGGCTGTTTTGCAACGAGTCAGCTTGCCAAAGATCAGGGGTTGTTCTGGTTCAAGGCCGTAGTCCGTAAATTGACCCAATACCTCATCGAGCATGGCGGGCCTCCAACACTTCATCAACAGCCTGACAGGACACGCAGTGAATGCACCCTTGCACGGCTAGACGACGAGCTTCGGGGATAGGCTCCTCGCAGTTTTCGCAGTACATGAAAGAGTGAGCGGCTGTCACAGGTTTGACTGCATTTCGAGCTGCCAGAGCCTGATCAAGTCGCTCCTGCACCAGGTCATTAGCAAAGTCGGCGATGTCAGCCATGGTCGGCCCCCCGCGTTGTCTGGTTGACATACGTGGCGCGGTTGAACATCCCCAGCAGCCCTTGAATACCGCGAAACACCTGCAGGCGAATCGCGGCCAATTCGTGATCAGTCACCACACCGTCGCCAATGCTCTTGGCCCATGTCTCAGCCAAATCCGCCACCTGCCGAAAATACTCCGCAATGCCAGTGGTCAAAGTTTCAGGCATGTCGTTGGTGTACGCCTCAGCCAGTTCCTGCCAAGTCGTATCTCCCACTAACGCGTGCACTGCATCCAGAATGCGGCGGTCCTTGGTCAGCTCCAGAATCTCGCCGAACTCTTGAATGTTCACGGTGTGACTGGGGTGAGTTGGAGACAGCTTGTGCTGCAGAGTGGTGGCGTTTCTACCGGTAGTGGCGGCAATTGCAGCGGCTCCGCCGGGATAGTCCCGAGCAGCATGGTAAAGCGCTAGATCGAGAGGCAGGATCTCCTGCTGCGCCCGTTCTACAGAACTCAGAGCGATTCGGCTCATGGCATTAATCCTTAAGGTTGCCAGTGCCTCGCGACATGTAGTGGTGATACATTGCCGCGTGGCTTGAAAGGGCCCAAACGCCAGTTAGATCTACAGGATCGACACCGGCACCGTGCCGAGGCGAACGATCCGTCGTTCACCTCTGGCGCAACAGCTGCCCTATCTGTGGTGGAAAAGGCAGCAACACCAAGGCATCCGTGCCTTGGAAAGCGCGGTAAAGATCGACGGTTTGCATGTGGTGTGCCCGTCTACTTTTATCGCGACCCGGCACCGCTGTGGTGGTGCGTGCCGGGAGGAACTAGGCGGCCCTTGGGTCGCCTTTTTTCTAAGCAGCTTTTGATGTTTCCAGACAAGGAGGAAAGACATCATCAAGTGAGCAAGCTGCGCCCAATTGATTCAACGCTGATGTGATTGCTCGACACTCACTAAGGCCTGGCATTCTGTGTCCAGACTCATAGTTACTCAGCCTTGCCTGAGTCCAACCAAGCAATTCACCAAGATCTCGCTGTTTTATCTGTGCCTCCTTTCTGAGGCAGGCAATTCGATTCATGAAGATGGCTCCGTTTGACTTCGAACACTCTAAACACGATTTGTGATTTTTTCAACACGAAAAGTGAAGAGCTAGCATTTCAATACGTGTTAAAAATCCATATGGAAACTTTAGGCTCCCGCATCAAGCGGCTTAGGAAACAAAAAGGCTTCAGCCAGAAACAGCTGGCTGAGGAATGTGGCTGGGCATCGCAATCTCGAATAGGCAATTACGAGAGCGACCTCAGGGAACCTAACCTCACTGATTTAATGGTGCTTGCGCCCGTGTTAGGTGTGGCTGTCGCAGAGTTGATCAGTGGTACGCACTCCCGCCCGCTGACTCATGAGCCAGCTGAGCTATTGCTCGATGCCAAAAAAAGGGGAAACGTAGTCAGGCCCGTCGGCTCTACGAAGGAAGGAGTGGTTCCCGTGGTAGGCACGGCGAAATTGGGAATGGATGGCTATTTCGAGGCGCTAGACTTTCCGGTTGGGCACGGTGATGGATATCTTCACATCTACAGTGACGACCCTAATGCCTATGGACTCAAAGTCATCGGCGATAGCATGCATCCCCGAATCAAGAGTGGAGAATACGTCCTCATCGAGCCCAACAAGCTATATGTCACCGGAGACGAGGTGATGGTACAAACTCGAGACGGCCGCTCGATGATCAAGGAGTTCATCTATTTACGAGATGGTGTTTATCGGTTCGATAGCGTCAATCAGGACCATAGCCCTCTGCACCTTGACCTAAACGACGTAACGAGGGTTCACCTAGTTGGTGGCATTCTCAAATCATCACGGTTTGCACACGAGAAGCCCGAATAATCACATTTCGTGTTGACACATGAATCACGGTGCGTGATATTTGCCTCACTCTTCCACCACAGAGCGAGGCATTATCATGCACACCACAGCTACCCTGCACGTTCATCCCGCCACAGCTGATCCGTTCCGCGTCTTCGAGATTCGGCGCCTAGCTCGCGAATGCGGCTGCTTGTTTGTCACCACCAGGCCCAAGTCGAAAGCCCGTCCCGCGCCTGCACCATTCGATCCGAACGGTGGAGGGCAAGCAGCATGAGCAAATTCAAACTCGACAATCGAACCCTGCAGTTGCTCAACGCCCAGGTCAACCTGACCGAAACATTCAACCACGTACTTCGATCTGCACCTAGGCGTAAAGCCTTGGCGTTTCGTCTCAAGGTTGAACGCGGCACGGCAGAAACCATTTTTGTCGTCGAGCTGGGCAGCGAACGCCACACGCTGACCTTGAACAACGAAAAGAAAATGCACCTCAAGCTGGCCGATTTCATCGAAGAAATCGCCAACGGTCCGTTTGACCCGAGCAACACCGGGGATCTGATATGCCAGCCCCACGCAAAGCGCGATTACGGCCGCTTAGATATCCAGGACAGGCAGCGCGTGTTCGAGCTGGTATTCACCGGCGGCACCTTGAGCCTCGACATGGGTTTCGAACTGCCCCTCCACGTCGCGATCCACCGCACCCACACCCGCCCAGGCGTCACCACCATCCTGAGCATCGGCGTAAAGAGTCCACGCACTAAATGCTTCACCGTGTGCGGCACCGATGTCGAGATCTACGGCAAGGTCGTCGAGTCCATTAGCCACCTAGCTGCTGCGGCGACACCTGCCGCACACGCTGCGTGAGGGGGATGCCATGGAACGCACGCTCGCGCAAGCCGCTGGCCAGCTCGGCCTAACCCGGCCAAAGCTCATCAGTCTGATGCGTGAAAAGGGTCTGCTCAATGAACGGAACCTGCCGACCTTCCCTACCCGTGATCGCGACTATCTGCGAGTAAAGGACGGCCACTGGTACCACGACCAGCTCGGCATGCAGTACACCCAATCAACCCGGGTCAAACAACCCGGCATCCGTTGGCTGGCCGAGCAACTGGGGTTGGAGCTACCAGCCATCCCGGTAGACAAACGTGACGTGGCCTAGGGAGTACGCCCGCCAGATCATCGCCATGCGTACACGCGAGGAGCGCAACGCCGCGCTCCTCGAAGTACCTGAACATCTGCGCGAGCTGACCAAACGCCACTGTCTGAACGCCTGGAACCACCCGGCAAAAACACAACGCAAGGAGGCTCTGCAAGCCAATGACTAACACAGGCCAAACGCCGCTCCGACTGCAACCCGCCCCTGAGGCGGCGACCGTAGAGTTGCTCTACCGCATTTTCGGTGACGTGCTAATTCCACTGGAGAAAGTACGCGAACAGTACTTCCGCAACCTCAACGAGCAGTCGTTTGTCACCGAGATCAACAGCGGTCGAATCCAGCTCCCTATTACCACCCTGGACACCAGTCGCAAGGCACCAAAGTACGCGCACATCCGGCACGTTGCCTCTCTGATCGACATCCGCGCCTACAAAGCGGATGCAGAGATGCCGCGACCGCAAGACGAGCCAACCGAGTAAATCAAAACGGCTGCCACCACCAGTCAGCATTCACCGCCAGGAGCACACCACATGACCGCATTACAGATTGGCACACTGATTGTTCTTACTCTGAAATCGGTATCGCGGGAGGCAGCATGAAACGGCTCAGCCCCACCGCCCATGCATTTCTCCCCCACCACAAGCTGCGCGAGACAGACGCTTACCATGCAGCGCTTATCGCTCAGGGTCGCCCGCCCGCGCAGCCTGTCATGGGGTATGAACACTTCGACACCGAACAAGAATCGCCCCTCCAGACGTACCAGATAGACAAGATTCCAGAAGACAAGATGGCCGAGCTGGTCGGCACAACCCGCCGAGCGTTGCAGGGTAAACGCGCCAGAGGGGTCATCCCCAAAGGCGTCTGGAACACCATCGACAGCCGCATTTATTACAGCATCAGGAGATACGAGGCATGGCTAGAGAGCCAATGGGATTGCCCACCGGAGTTGAATTTGCTGGACAGTCCGTCCGTATCCGCTTCACCTGGAATGGGCAACGCCGCTGCGAGACCCTCCCATATCCCCAAACGCCGAAAGGGATTAAAGCTGCCGCCGATCTACGCGCTAACGTAACCAGCCTGATCAAACATGGCGTACTCGACGATCAACGCTATGCCGAGCTGTTTCCCAACTCCGCCTATGCCACCAACTCGGCGACTCTCCGATTCGGGGAGTACGCCCAGGAGTGGCTCAACAGCCGGGAGGTAGTGGCAGGCACCCGCAAAAACTACCGCGCCTCCCTTAACCTGTACTGGATGCCCTATTTGGCGTTACTACCGATCGACAGCATCACCTCGGTGATGCTGCGTAAAATTGTCGGCGACATCGAATGGACATCGTCGGGCGTGAAGCGCTCGGCCATCCAGCGGCTGACCACCCTGTTCGGTACGGCGGTGAAAGATGGATTGATCAATCGTAACCCGGTCGAGTCGATCGAATTGCCGGCGAAGACCAGGAAGCCGATCGATCCGTTCACGGTGGTCGAGGCCAATGTAATCATCGACTACCTTTATAAGACCCTGACCCATTCGATGCGGATCTACGCGGCGTATTTCGAGTTCGCCTTTTATACCGGCATGCGCCCCAGCGAAATGGCGGCGTTGCGCTGGGAAGAAGTCGACAAGGAAAAGCGCCTGATCAACGTGTGTCGAATCGTCGCGGATTACCAGATCGAGGAGCGCACTAAAACCCGCAAAGACCGTCAAGTCATGCTCAACAGTCGCGCGTTGCACGCCATTGAGGAGGCCGAGCGCGTGGTCCAACAACGAGCCAAACAGAGCCGCCGCAAGCAGGCGGCGTCACCGTTCGTGTTCCCACCGACCAAGAACTTCGAATTCATCCAGCAGGCCAGTGTGACCGACAAACACTTCCAAGCGGCACTGACCGAATTGGGGATTCGAACCCGGCGACAATACAACTGCCGCCATACTTACGCTACCATATGTCTAATGGCAGGTATGAATCCTGCATTTATTGCTACCCAGCTCGGCCATAGCGTTCATATGTTGCTATCGACCTACGCTCGATGGATGAACTCCAGCGCCGACTGGCGCGAACTCTCAAAGCTAGAAAACAGCTTTGCCTCTATCAAACATAAATAGCTACTTAATTGACAGCAAGGTGGCTATCCAAATAGAACCATGGGTTCGCAGCTGCGGATGCAGTAAAGAATTACCCAGCGAACCCACGTACTCAACCGAGCAATCCCCCCCCCTTCAACATAGAAGCAAAATCACTCTGCTTTTGCGCATATTGAGTTTTTAGAGCTTCTAGCTTACTCATTAAAAAATCAAACCTAACATAGCTCTTTTGCATCATCAGAGACCCACCTACCAGGTCAAATGCGTCCGCACGTCCCCGAAGCTTCTTAAAACTTAACGTTCTAACGGAACCACCACCGGCTCCACCCCAAGCAAACAATTCTGTTAGTCCGTCATTATTTGACGTCAACTCTAAATATCTCGGATTAGCCGTAGAAAGCAGTTCCTTTCGATACAAGCTATAAACAAGATTTATGAACATAGCCCACTCATCTTTCAAACTTGCAGAAAACCCGTAATGCAATCCATTATCTAACTTATGACACCTAATTGCTGCATATATTTTTTCAACACAGACGACCCGCTCCGCGGGCGTCTCAGCTGCAATTAACTTCTTGAAATTCTCTAAACGCGGTATCACCCACTCTTGCTCTACCAAATCCTTATTCATATCAAAAACCATTGGAATGACATCATCCCTCGTATTAGACAGAGCCACACGATCAAACAAATCGAATTTATTATTTGACACGTAGCTTACCAAGAACAGTGCAGTAAAGTACTCCTGAAAGGATCGATGAGTAAAAGTAATATTCAAACCATCTCGCTGTAAAATACATACACTATCTAGCAAGTCCTTAATAAAGTCAGCCGGCTCAAAAGCAATACTAAATACTCCACCAGCCTTTTTGACATAATCGAGAAGCTCTTCTTCGCTGAAAGTGTACTTTTTATCGGCATAACCGAGTACTGAAAAGGCTGAGAGAACCTTCTTGAAATCATCCAAAGGTAGACCAGACCATGACTTTCTCTTATACAGACTTTTCAGCGAGTCATGTTTATTGAATAGTGTCAAAAACGCTTGCTCATAAAACAAGTGTACTTTATTTGGGATTTCGGCGATCTGCTCGTACGTCAGTAGCATCATCGTTAAAAGAAGAGGGTTTTGAGCGAAACTTTCATGCCTATCATAAAGATCATCTTCTAAAGCAGTTAAAAATTTCGACTTTACCTGCGCATCGTAATTCAACTTCCGAACTAGACTTAAAGCCTTCTCTTTATCCAAAGGTAGTACGTCATATTGATAGAAATTCTCCCACGAGCCAAACCTATGATCTGGCCGACTAGAAACGAGAATCATAATTTTACGATATTTAATTGCTAGCGCAGTGAGTTCTGCTTCATAGCCTCCCCGCTTATCATTATTAATCTCATCAAACCCATCAAAAATCAATAAGACCTTCCCGAGTTTCAACAGATCCTCAAGTTGGTTTTTCGTAAGTTCAGACTCAAACTCCTGCAACATCTTTAGAATATAATTAAAAAGACTACAATCAACCTCGGTATTTAAGTTCCGCAATTCTACAAAAACCGGAAATATACCCTGAGGCTTTTCAACCAATTCGACAAAAACACTTCTACAAAAGGTAGACTTTCCCGAGCCTGCGGTGCCGGTGATAACAATACGTTGATTGGTCTCGACAAGCTCTAAAAACTCAGACTCTGAAACTGTGTCCATGCCTGTCGACAAATCGGTTCGCACGTAGAACTCCCTCAAATTAACGGGAGCCCCTCTGTAGAGCAATGTTTTAGTACGCGAATAACGAACATAGTTAGTTTTAATATATTCAGTCAAACACATATCCATTCTAACCTTTACTTTATCAGTTAGATGTTTTGACAGGGTCTTTGCTGCCGAGAACAATGGTTGTGCGAATTGCTTTACCAGTTCTACTGCAACTCCATTCAGATCGGCCTCTTTCATACTGCTCCCATTTTGACTGGCTAAGAATTTTACGTGATGCAAAAAATCTGTCACATGTGACATGTGCGACTATATTGCCACCATTCAATCGTAAAGTGTTGCATCCGCCTCATTCCAACCGCAAACGTTAGGCTTGAGGCTTACTACTGCGCTTTGAGAGAGGGTGGACAAACGCGCCAAGCTGAGCACCGTTCAAACCCAAGCAGCGCCGATCTAATTGAGGTTCGTGCCCACCGGCAATACAACTGCCGTCACACTTACGCTACCATGTGCCTCATGTCGGGGATGAACCCTGCGTTTATTGCCACTCAGCTCGGTCATAGCGTTCAGATATTGCTGTCGACCTACACCCGATGGATCAGCTCTAGCACCGATTGGAGCGAACTCGGGAAGCTTGAAAAGAGCTTGATTGGTACAAAATTGGTACGGACAGAAACAGTACCCCTCTGAAACCCTTATGGAATCAGCCCCTGTGACACTGGAACAGAATTACACCGCGATTCTCGGCCAACTGGGCGAGGACGTCTCCCGCGAGGGCCTGCTCGACACGCCAAAACGTGCCGCCAAAGCCATGCAGTACCTCTGCCGCGGTTATGAACAGACGCTGGAAGAGGTCACCAACGGTGCCTTGTTCAGCTCCGATAACAGCGAAATGGTGCTGGTGAAGGACATCGAGCTCTACTCGCTGTGCGAACACCACCTGTTGCCGTTCATCGGCAAGGCCCACGTCGCCTATATCCCCAGCGGCAAGGTGTTGGGGCTGTCGAAAGTTGCGCGGATCGTCGATATGTACGCCCGCCGCCTGCAGATTCAGGAAAACCTCAGCCGCCAGATCGCCGATGCGGTCCAGCAAGTCACCGGCGCCCTGGGCGTTGCGGTGGTGATCGAGGCCAAGCACATGTGCATGATGATGCGCGGTGTGGAGAAACAGAACTCGTCGATGATCACCTCGGTGATGCTCGGTGAGTTCCGCGAAAACGCGGCCACCCGCAGCGAGTTTCTCAGCCTGATCAAGTAAATTGCGCCACGAAGAAAACCGGCACTCATCGCCGGTTTTTTTTCGCCGGTGAAAAATCAGGTAAGCTGCGCGCCTTCTTTCGCCCCGTGAGGCTTATACCGTGTTCGTAAAAGCGCTTCGTGTCGGCCTTGGCCAACTGATCATCTTCATCGACTTCATCACCCGCCCCGGCAAGAAGCAGCGCCCGGCCGAGGCTCAGGCTCAGGTCAACACGGCCGCCAAGGACCTGACCCTGTATCAGTTTCACGCCTGCCCGTTCTGCGTGAAAACCCGCCGCACCCTGCGCCGCCTGAACGTGCCGGTGGCGTTGCGCGATGCGAAGAACAACGAGCAGGACCGCCAGGCGCTGCTGGAACAGGGTGGCAAGATCAAGGTGCCATGCCTGCGCATTGAAGAGAATGGGCAGACCACGTGGATGTATGAGTCCAAGGTGATTATTGATTATCTGGATAAGCGGTTTGCGGCGGCCTGATTGATTCGGGTTGTTTGAACTGACGCCATCGCGGGCAAGCCCGCGATGGCGTCAGACCGGACAACGCAAACTTCGGACAAAAATAAACCGGCCCTTGAGCCGGTTTATTTGTTTCTGCCCTCAGGCCGCCTGCGCTTGCCGCACCACCGCCGCCAGCCGCTTAAGCCCTTCATCCAGCCGCGCCGGGTCGATATGGCTGAAGTTCAGGCGCAAATGCCCATGATTGTTATCCGGTTCGGGGAAGAACGGCTCGCCCGGCATGAACGCCACATCCGCCGCCAATGCGGCCTTGAGCAACGTCCGGGTATCCAGCGGCTGCTTGAGCGTCAGCCAGAAAAATAGCCCGCCCTGTGGCACATTCCAATCCGCCAGACCGGAAAAGTGCGTTTCCAGCGCCGACTGGAACGCATCCCGCCGTACCCGGTAAAAGTCCCGCAACTCGCATAGGTGATGCTGGAATTTCTCGGTGCCGATCCATTGCAGCGCTTGCCACTGGCCGACCCGATTGGTGTGCAGGTCCGCCGATTGCTTGAGCCGCAGCAAGTGCGGGAACAGGTCCGGACTGGCGATCAGGTAACCGACGCGCAACCCTGGCAACAGGGTTTTCGACACGGTGCCGGTATAGATCCAACTGGCCTTCTTCAAACGACTGACAATCGGTGTCGCGCTGCCGCCGTCGAAGGTCAGCTCGCGGTAAGGCTCATCTTCGATCAGCGTCACGCCGAACTCATCGAGCAACGCAGCCACGGCATCGCGCTTGGTTTCGCTGTAGCGCACGGCCGACGGGTTCTGGAAAGTCGGGATCAGGTAGATGAAAGCAGGTTTGTGTTTTTCCAGCCGGGCGCGCAATTCCGGAAGATTCGGGCCATCGGCCTCCAGCGGCACGGTGATGCAGTCGGCGCCGAACAACTGGAAAATCTGCAACGCCGCCAGATAGGTGGGCGCTTCCAGCAAAATCTCGGTGCCTGGGTCGATGTAGAGCTTGGCCGTCAGGTCGAGGGTTTGCTGGGAACCGCTGACCACCAGCACCTGACTCGCCTCACACGGCACACCCAGTGCCCGGGCTTCGGCCGCCAGGGCTTCACGCAGTGCCGGCTCCCCTTCGCTCATGCCGTATTGGCCCATCGACACCGGCATCTCAGCCCATTCGACATTCGGCAGCATGGCTTCGGCCGGCAAGCCGCCAGCGAACGACATCACTTGCGGACGCTGGACGGCGGCGAGGATTTCACGGATCAAAGAACTTTTAAGGCGCGAGACACGTTCGGAAAAAGCCATGGGATCACCGGTAGCAAGGCCAGAGGAAAATGAGTCAAACTTGTTGACCGAAATTACGACAGCCTGAGCGGATACGTCAACATGCTTGACCTTAAAAATCCTGGAACTCAACAACAAGCGATGGAAGCGTTTTTCTTCGGCTACCAGGCTTTCACCGCGAAAGCCGACGAAATGCTTGAGCGCAAAGGCTTGAGCCGGGTGCATCAACGCATCGTGTTTTTCATCGCCCGCTACCCGAACCTGAGCGTCAAGGAGTTGCTGGCGCTGCTCGGCGTGAGCAAGCAGGCGCTGAACATTCCGCTGCGCCAATTGGTGGAAATGCATCTGGTGAACAGCGTCGCGTCCGCGACCGACAAGCGTAAGCGGTTGCTGGAACTGACCGTGGAAGGCGCGCGGTTTGAGCAGTCGCTGCGCCGGGAGCAGGTGAAATTGCTTGAGCGGGTGTTTGCCGAGGCTGGAGAGACGGCGGTGAATGGGTGGTTGGCGGTGAATCTGGCGCTGGGGAAAAGCCAGGTGGCGGCTGACTGAGTGTTGTGGCTGCTGGAGCTGTACTGTTGATCTGACGCCTTCGCGGGCAAGCCCGCTCCCACATTCGACCGGGCTTGCTCGTGGGAACGCGTTCGAATGTGGGAGCGGGCTTGCTCGCGAAGGCGTCCGAACCGGCGATATATCCCTATTGCCAAACTTTTCGTCTACAAAATCAAAAACATTATTTGCTTTATTTGTATACAAAAGCATAATCCACTTCGTGCGAGTTCCTGACCAAGAGGTCAACAAATTCGCAAGTGCCTCAAAGGGCCGCTGCCACCCTCATGGGTCCGGCCCTGGAAATAAAAATAAAACTCTTGAGGAGTACTCGCTGTGGAAAGCCGCAAATCCGAAGCCCCGACGCTGGAACTCTCGCCGCCGATACGCAATGGCTGGCTGGAGCGCATATTCAAACTCACCTTGCATGGCACCACGGTGAAGACCGAGCTGATTGCCGGTCTGACAACCTTCATCACCATGGCCTACATCATCTTCGTCAACCCCAACATCATGGCCGACGCCGGGATCGATCACGGTGCCGCGTTCGTCGCCACCTGCATCGCCGCCGCGCTGGGTTGCCTGTTGATGGGTCTGTACGCCAACTGGCCGGTCGGGCTCGCACCAGGCATGGGCCTCAACGCTTTCTTCACTTACACCGTGGTCGGCACCATGGGCTACAACTGGGAAACCGCCCTTGGCGCGGTGTTTGTGTCCGGTGTGTTGTTCATGTTCCTGACTTTTTCCCGGATCCGCGAATGGCTGCTCAATAGCATCCCGGTGAGTTTGCGCTTTGCCATGGGCGCCGGTGTGGGCTTGTTTCTGGGGCTGATCGGCTTGAAAACCGCGGGCATCGTGGTCGATAGCCCGGCCACCCTGATCAAGCTCGGCTCCCTGCGCGAGCCTGGTCCTTTGCTGGCCGCCATCTGCTTCCTGATGATCGCCGTACTCAGCTACCACAAAGTGTTTGGCGCGATTCTCATCAGCATCATCACCGTGACCCTCGCGGGTTGGGGCCTGGGCCTGGTGCACTACGAGGGCATCATGTCCGCCCCGCCGAGCCTGGCACCGACCTGGATGGCCATGGATGTCGCCGGCGTGTTTAACGTCAGCATGATCAGCGTGGTGCTGGCCTTCCTCTTCGTGCACATGTTCGACACCGCCGGCACCCTGATGGGCGTCGCCCAGCGAGCCGGCCTGGTGAACGCTGACGGCAAGATCGAAAACCTCTCCCGCGCCCTGAAAGCCGACAGTGCTTCCAGCGTATTCGGTGCGGTGGTCGGTGTTCCGCCGGTGACCAGCTACGTGGAAAGTGCCGCGGGTGTTGCCGCGGGTGGTCGGACTGGTCTTACCGCAGTAACCGTAGGTGTGCTATTTATTGCAGCCATGTTTTTCGCACCGCTGGCGGGCATGATCCCTGCTTACGCAACCGCCGGTGCGCTGATTTATGTGGCGATGCTGATGATGGGCGGCATGAAGCACATCGAATGGGACGAAGCCACCGACAGCATTCCGGCCATCGTGACCGCAATCATGATGCCCCTGACCTTCTCGGTTGCCGACGGCATCGCGCTGGGTTTTATCACTTATGTGGTGCTGAAGGCCTTCACCGGCAAGCACAAGGAAATTTCCGTCAGTCTGTGGGTGCTCTGCGCGATCTTCATCGCCAAGTTCATTTTCTTGTAAGCGGCTTACGATTCAAAAGCAGTGTTTCAAAACAGCCTCACCCCGTCGGGTGGGGCTTTTGCACAAATGGAGGAAAGTGATGAGTCTGGAAACCTGGCTGCTGTTCAGCGGCGCTGCGCTGGTGGTGATCCTGATCCCGGGCCCCCTGTCTTTGCTGATGATCAGCAACAGTTTGAATTACGGTTTGCGCCGTTCTTACCCGGCGTTTCTGGGGGGCGTGATGGCCTCGATCTGCTTGCTCAGTGCCTCGGCGCTGGGTTTGGGCGCGTTGTTGCTGGCGTCGGAACAGCTGTTCAGCGCGCTGAAAATCGTCGGGGCGCTGTACCTGTTCTACCTCGCCTGGCAGAGCTGGCAGCAATCGCGCCTGCCCTCGGTGGGCGCCGAAGTGCCCCAGGCTGCGCCGGTGCCGCGCTTTCGTGCACTGTTTGGACGCGCCTTTGTGTTGGGTGCGAGTAATCCGAAAGACATCCTGTTCTTCGCCGCGTTTCTGCCGCAGTTCTTGAGTGCCGAGCAGCCGTTTTTGCCGCAATTGCTGGTGATGATCGCGACCTGGACGGTGCTGGATTTGCTGTGCAAGCTGGCGTATGGGCTGGGCGCGCATGGCGCGGCGCGGTACCTGCGCAGTGGCAAGGGGCAGAGCTGGTTTAACCGGGTGAGTGCGGGGTTGTTCAGTGGTGCGGGCGCGGCATCATTGCTGAGCCGATAACGTCAAAAGCATCGCTAGCAGGCTAGCTCCCACATTGGATTTGCGGCGTTCACACATCCCTGTGGGAGCTAGCCTGCTAGCGATTACGTCGGCACGGACGGCACATTTCTGCAGGCAAAAAAAAGCCCGCAGTGTGAGCGGGCAAAAGACCAAAGAAGCTCTATGCGCAGTCGCTTCCAGGTTGAGGCAGCTGCTTGGGGGATCAGCTGCCGCGGTACGTGGAATAGCTGTACGGCGAAATCAGCAGCGGTACATGGTAGTGATCCTGTTCCGCAGAGATGCCAAAACGCAGCACCACCACGTCCAGGAACGCAGGCTCCGGCAGCTGAAGGCCACGGGCGCGGTAGTAATCGCCCGCATGAAACTGAACCTGATAGACCCCGGAGCGGTAGTCATCGCCTTGCAGCAACGGCGCATCGACACGGCCATCGCTGTTGGTGATCGCGCTGGCGACCAATTCCAGCTGCGAACCTTCAACGCGGTACAACTCGACCTTGATCGAGCTGCCCGGGCAACCGTGTGCAGCGTCCAAAACGTGTGTCGTCAAACGTCCCATTGATTCTGCGCGCCTGCCTGCGTGGAGCAGTCAGACCTCGCGCCTCCCGAAGTCAGTTGAAAAGAAGACCGCACCGTTTCGGAGCACGAAACACTGCGGCGAGCGATTGATTAAGACACTTTTCAAAAAAATTGTACACAATAAAAACGACATTTTTGCTTCTACCTTCGCCACCTATGGATTCCTCAGTGATTTCCCAGCAAACCGCACACTGAGTGAACCCTGCCACCATTAGCTGACCAGTCAGGCAGGTTTCTTGCAGGTTCATGCGAATAGCATGGAAAGATGACCGTTAACGAAAAATGCAAAAATTCAGGCTTACAAAGTGAATATAAAGTTGTATACAATCAGCCCATCGCTGTGACGCCAGCCTTGGATCTCATCGCCGGGCCGCTCACACACACCGTCAACACGAATAAGAAGGAAGACTGCAGTGAGCGCTGACTACCCACGCGACCTGATCGGTTACGGCAGTAACCCTCCTCACCCACACTGGCCGGGCAATGCCCGCATTGCCTTGTCCTTCGTGCTCAATTACGAAGAAGGCGGCGAGCGCAATATCCTGCACGGCGATAAAGAATCCGAAGCCTTCCTCTCGGAGATGGTCTCGGCGCAGCCGCTGCAAGGCGCGCGCAACATGAGCATGGAATCCCTTTACGAGTATGGCAGCCGTGCCGGCGTCTGGCGGATTCTGAAACTGTTCAAGGCATTCGACATTCCGCTGACCATCTTCGCCGTGGCCATGGCCGCCCAGCGCCACCCGGACGTGATCCGCGCGATGGTCGATGCCGGCCACGAGATCTGCAGCCACGGCTATCGCTGGATCGACTACCAGTACATGGATGAAGCGCAGGAACGCGAGCACATGCTCGAAGCAATCCGCGTCCTCACCGAAATCACCGGCGAACGCCCACTGGGCTGGTACACCGGCCGCACCGGCCCGAACACTCGTCGGTTGGTGATGGAAGAAGGCGGTTTCCTCTACGACTGCGACACCTACGACGACGACCTGCCCTACTGGGAACCGAACAACCCGACCGGCAAGCCGCACCTGGTGATCCCGTACACCCTGGACACCAACGACATGCGCTTCACCCAGGTCCAGGGTTTCAACAAGGGCGACGATTTCTTCGAGTACCTCAAAGACGCGTTCGACGTGTTGTACGCCGAAGGTGCCGAAGCGCCGAAGATGCTGTCGATTGGTCTGCACTGCCGCCTGATTGGCCGTCCAGCGCGTCTGGCCTCGCTCAAGCGCTTTATCGAATACGCTAAAAGTCATGAACAGGTGTGGTTCAGCCGTCGCGTCGACATCGCTCGCCATTGGCACGAAACCCACCCGTACCAAGGGGCTGCGAAATGAGCGCCTTTCAAACCTTGAAGCCATCGACCTTGAGCCGCGACGCCTTCGTCAAAGCCTTCGCCGACATCTACGAACATTCGCCATGGGTGGCCGAGAAGGCCTTCGACCTGGGCCAGGACGCTTCGATCGACGAGATCGAAACCCTGCACCAGCGCATGAGCGACATCCTGTTGAGCGCCGATCATCAAAGCCAATTGGCCCTGATCAACGCTCACCCGGACCTGGCCGGCAAAGCCGCCGTACAGGGCCAACTCACCGAAGCCAGCACGAATGAACAGGCTGGCGCCGGTATTCACCAATGCACGGCCGAAGAGTTCCAGCGCTTCACCGAGCTGAACGACGCCTACAAGGCCAAGTTCAAGTTTCCCTTCATCATGGCGGTAAAAGGCAGCAACCGGCATCAGATCCTCGCGGCGTTCGAAACGCGCATTCACAACTCGGCAGAAACCGAATTCAAGTGCGCGCTGGCGGAGATCAACAAGATCGCCCTGTTCCGTTTACTGACCCTATAGCGAGCCTTGCCCGAGTATTTAAAGCGCGAAGATACCCAGGGCACTGCAAGCATCCCAAGCCAACTTATTAAAGGCAGACAAGAAGAATGAAAGCTTACGCCGTACCTTTCGAGAAGTTCGTCAACCTGGCCGACGCCCGCCTGGGCACCAAAATCATCTCGGTCACCGATGACTGGTTCGCTGATGCCAACCGCCTGTTCCAGCCGACCCCGGCGGTGTGGAAGGAGGGCGTGTTCGATGACAACGGCAAGTGGATGGACGGCTGGGAGTCGCGCCGCAAGCGCTTCGAAGGCTACGACAGCGCGGTGATCCGCCTGGGCGTACCGGGTTCGATCAAAGGCGTGGACATCGACACTTCATTCTTCACCGGCAACTTCCCGCCGTCGGCTTCGCTGGAAGCCTGTTTCCTCGCTTCGGGCGAGCCGGACGACAACACCCAGTGGACTGAAGTGCTGTCCGCCGTCGAGTTGCAAGGCAACAGCCATCACTACCACGAAATCAGCAACGACCAGGCGTTCAGCCACCTGCGTTTCAACATCTACCCGGATGGTGGCGTGGCCCGTCTGCGTGTCTACGGTATTCCGTTCCGCGACTGGTCCGCTGTGGGTGACAACGAGCAAGTCGACCTGGCCGCAGCCCTGAACGGTGGCCGCGCCCTCGCCTGCTCCGACGAACACTTCGGTCGCATGAGCAACATCCTCAACCCGGGCCGTGGCATCAACATGGGCGACGGCTGGGAAACCGCGCGTCGTCGTACGCCGGGCAATGACTGGGTGATCGTCGCGCTGGGTCATGCCGGCGAGATCGAAAAAGTCATCGTCGACACCTTGCACTTCAAGGGCAACTACCCGGACACGTGCTCGATCCAGGGCGCGTTCGTGAAGGGCGGCACCGACAGCCAGATCGAAACCCAATCGCTGTTCTGGCGCGAACTGCTGCCGGCGCAGAAACTGGAAATGCACGCCGAACACACCTTCGCCGAGCAGATCAAGGCGCTGGGCCCGATCACCCACATCCGCCTGAACGTGTTCCCGGATGGCGGTGTGAGCCGCCTGCGGGTATTGGGCAAGGTCGCTAAATAAGCGCTGAACCCAATCGCTAGCAGGCTAGCCCCCACAGTTGGAGTGCATTCCCCTGTGGGAGCTGGCCTGCCAGCGATAGCAATCGAACCAACAACACAGAATTCGGATAAAAACAGCATGCGCACACTGACGATTGAACCGCTGACCAAAGCAGCCTTCGCCCCTTTCGGTGACGTGATTGAAACCGACGGCAGCGATCACTTCATGATCAACAACGGTTCGACCATGCGCTTTCATAAACTGGCGACGGTGGAAACCGCCACGCCAGAAGACCACGCGATCATCAGCATCTTCCGCGCCGACGCGCAGGACATGCCGCTGACCGTGAGCATGCTGGAGCGTCACCCGCTGGGCAGCCAGGCGTTCATTCCGCTGCTCGGCAACCCCTTTCTGATCGTGGTCGCGCCACTTGGCGATGAACCTGTATCAGGCTTGGTCCGCGCCTTCGTCACCAACGGCAGGCAGGGCATTAATTACCATCGCGGCGTTTGGCACCATCCGGTGCTGACGATCGAAAAGCGGGATGACTTCCTGGTGGTTGATCGCAGTGGCACAGGCAATAACTGCGATGAGCATTTTTTCAAAGAGGATGAGCGTTTGATCCTTGCCCCCCACCAATAAGAGAAGGTCTGATCACTCGACAACAGAGTGACAGGCGAGAGGTAAAGACTGTGGAAGCACATCTGTTGGAATGGCTGAACCTGAGCGTGCGCTGGGTTCATATGATTACTGGTGTGGCCTGGATCGGCGCATCGTTCTACTTCGTCTGGCTGGAAAACAACCTCAATCGGGTCAACCCGAAAAGTGGCTTGGCCGGTGATTTGTGGGCGATCCACGGCGGCGGTATCTACCACCTGGAAAAATACAAGCTGGCCCCACCGACCATGCCGGACAACCTGCACTGGTTCAAATGGGAAGCCTATTTCACCTGGCTGTCGGGGGTCGCGCTGCTGTGCGTAGTGTTCTACTCCAACCCGACGCTGTACCTGCTGGCACCGGGCAGCAGCCTGACCGGCCCTGAAGGGGTTGCCCTGGGCATCGCCTCGTTGTTCGTCGGCTGGTTCGTCTACTCCTTCCTCTGCGACTCGGCCCTGGGCAAACGCCCTGCCCTGCTCGGCTTCATCCTGTTCGTGCTGATCATCGGCGCCGCCTACGGCTTCAGCAAAGTGTTCAGCGGTCGCGGTGCTTACCTGCACGTCGGCGCGATCATCGGCACCATCATGGTCGGCAACGTGTTCCGCATCATCATGCCGGCGCAGCGCGCACTGGTGGCGGCGATTGCCGAAAACCGCACGCCCGATCCGGCACTGCCGGCCAAAGGCTTGCTGCGTTCGCGTCACAACAACTACTTCACCTTGCCGGTGCTGTTCATCATGATCAGCAACCACTTCCCGAGCACCTACGGCAGCCAATACAACTGGCTGATCCTGGCCGGGATTGCGGTGCTGGCGGTGTTGGTGCGTCACTACTTCAATACCCGTCACGACAGCCACAAGTTCGCCTGGACCCTGCCCGTCGCGGCAGTGGGCATGATCTGCCTGGCTTACGTGACCGGCCCGGCGCAGATGCCTAGCGCACCTGAAGTGGCGAAGGCGCCTGGCACCATCGAGTACCAGCCGCTGCCGGAAACGGCTTTGGGTGGTGGCGCCAAACCTGCCGTCGCAAAACCTGCTGAAGCTGCACCGGTCCAGGCTTCGAACGCCGGTCCGAGTTTCGACAAGGTACACAGCGTGATCCAGGAACGTTGCTCGGTCTGCCACTCGGCCAAACCGACCAGTCCGTTGTTCAGCGCTGCCCCGGCCGGGGTGATGTTCGACACCCCCGAGCAGATCCGCCAGAACGCGGCGCGCATCCAGGCGCAGGCCGTCACCAGCCAGATCATGCCACTGGGTAACATCACTCAGATGACCCAGCAGGAACGTGACCTGATCGGCGCGTGGATTGTTCAGGGTGCTCCGACCAATTAACCGTTAAAAGCTTCGCGGGCAAGCCTCGCTCCTACAGGGTTCACACTGATCCGTAGGAGCGAGGCTTGCCCGCGAACGGCCGCGACGCGGTCTCCCTGATGCAAAAATCACAAGAATAAAAAGATCCGAGGTGTTGCATGTCCGAGCTATCCGAAGCGCGCATCCCCGACGCACCCGCAATTCAACGCTTGCCCCTTTTGCAGCTGATCCTGGTGGGATTGCAACACGTTCTGCTGATGTACGGCGGAGCCATCGCGGTGCCGCTGATCATCGGACAGGCCGCCGGCCTGAGTCGTGAAGAAATCGCCTTCCTGATCAACGCCGACCTGCTGGTGGCCGGGATCGCCACCATCGTGCAATCGATGGGCATCGGCCCCATGGGCATTCGCATGCCGGTGATGATGGGCGCCAGTTTCGCTGCGGTCGGCAGCATGGTCGCGATGGCCGGCATGCCGGGCATCGGCCTGCAAGGGATCTTCGGCGCGACCATCGCCGCCGGGTTCTTCGGCATGATCATCGCGCCGTTCATGTCCAAAGTCGTGCGCTTCTTCCCGCCGCTGGTGACCGGCACAGTGATCACCTCGATCGGTTTATCGCTGTTCCCCGTGGCCGTGAACTGGGCCGGCGGCGGTGCCGGCGCGACTCAATTCGGTTCACCGATTTACCTGGCCATCGCCGCGCTGGTGCTGGCCACCATTCTGCTGGTCCATCGTTTCATGCGCGGCTTCTGGGTCAACATTTCGGTGCTGATCGGCATGTGCCTGGGCTACGTCATTTGCGGCCTGATCGGCATGGTCGACCTCAGCGGCATTGCGCAGGCGCCCTGGCTGCAAATCGTCACCCCGCTGCATTTCGGCATGCCGAAGTTCGAACTGGCACCGATTCTGTCGATGTGCCTGGTGGTGGTGATTATCTTCGTCGAGTCCACCGGGATGTTCCTCGCACTGGGCAAGATCACCGGTCAGGACGTCTGCCCACGCATGCTGCGGCGCGGCTTGCTGTGTGATGCCGGTGCTTCGTTCTTTGCCGGTTTCTTCAACACCTTCACCCACTCCTCGTTCGCCCAGAACATCGGCCTGGTGCAGATGACCGGCGTGCGCTGCCGCTCAGTGACCATCGTCGCCGGCGGCTTGCTGGTGGTGTTGAGCCTGCTGCCGAAAGCGGCGTTCCTGGTGGCTTCGATTCCGCCAGCGGTATTGGGCGGCGCGGCGATTGCGATGTTCGGCATGGTCGCCGCCACCGGGATCAAGATTCTCCAGGAAGCCGACATCGGTGACCGTCGCAACCAGTTGCTGGTGGCGGTAAGCATCGGCATGGGCTTGATCCCGGTGGTGCGGCCTGAATTTTTCGCGCATCTGCCGCTGTGGATGAGCCCGATCACCCACAGCGGAATCGCCATGGCCACGTTGAGTGCGCTGTCGTTGAACCTCCTGTTCAACATTCTCGGTGGCCGCGAACGCGCCGCCATCAACGACTGCCACGCCCACCCGCACTGATCCACCAACGCCACAAGCCCCCTGTGGGAGCGAGCCTGCTCGCGATAGCGATATCACATTCAACATCAATGTTGACTGAACCGACGCCATCGCGAGCAGGCTCGACCCCCAGGTGGAACACCTGCGCCTTGAAAAATAAAAACAAGAGGGAGCAACAGATGATTCGGACACAGACAAACATGCTGTTGGGCGGTGGCCTGTTGGCCGCGAGCCAAGCCATGGCCGGCGATTTATTGCTGTGGCAGACCAACAGCCTGAGCTATCTGTATGGCAAGGACTTCGCGGTCAATCCGTCGATCCAGCAAACGGTGACGTTCGAGCACGCCGACCGCTGGAAGTACGGCGACAACTTCCTGTTCGTCGACAGCACCTACTACAACGGCGAGAAAGACCGGAACAAAGGCGTTCACGCCTATTACGGCGAGTTCAGTCCGCGCCTCTCCTTTGGCAAAATCCTCGACCACCGTTTCGAATTCGGCCCGATCAAGGACGTGTTGCTGGCCATGACCTACGAGAACGGCGAAGACGACACCGAGGCCTATCTGATCGGCCCCGGTTTCGACCTCGCGGTACCCGGCTTCAATTTTTTCACCTTGAATTTCTACTATCGCCAGACCGAAGGCTCGCGCCCCGGCGACGATGTCTGGCAGATCACGCCGGCCTGGTCCTACACCCTGCCCTTGGGCAACTCGAGCCTGTTGATCGACGGCTATATCGACTGGGTCGTGGATAACGACCAGAACTCGAACGGCACGTACCACGCCAACCTGCACTTCAACCCGCAGATCAAATATGACCTGGGCAAGGCCTTGGGCTGGCGGGAGAAACAGGTGTACGTCGGCGTCGAATACAGCTACTGGAAAGACAAATACGGCATCGAAAACAACGCCAACTTCGACACCAATGAGAACACCACCAGCCTGCTGGTGAAGGTGCATTTCTAGATGATCCGCAACCGTGCCCCAGACCTGCCGTCGGTGCGCTGTTGCGGGGCACTTGAGACCTGGCCAAGGAGTCAGTATTCTCCGCGGCCGCCAGAATCCGCTTTAAAAAAAAGCCCGGATTTAATTCCTGACCAGAAAGCCAACTTATCCCGGCCCTGGACGGTACCAAGGCACTCCAAAACCTCCCTCAATCGACTGCTTTCGAGCAGCCGAGCGGGAGTTTTTTTGTTTTTTGAAAGCCTTGGCGCAGCTCTTGCTAACAGCACTGAAGCTGACCGATTGGATGATTTTTTACCGCTACAGAAAAAGGCGCCACACCAGAGCGTCGACCTTAAAAAAATAACGTGGAACCACCTACTTTTTGGGAGCAACCGAATGAAACGTACGTGCACTAGCCTGATGCTGGCGGGATCACTGCTGGCCGGGGGCCAGGCCATGGCCGGCGACTTGCTGCAATGGCAGAACAACAGCCTGACTTATTTGTATGGCAAGGATTTCCAGGTCAACCCGCGCATTCAACAGACGGTGACCTTCGAACACGCCGATGGCTGGAAATACGGCGACAACTTCTTCTTCATCGACAAGATCTTCTACAACGGCAAGGAAGACGCCTTCGCCGGTGAGAACACCTACTACGGCGAATTCAGCCCGCGCCTGTCGTTCGGCAAAATCTTCGACCAGAAACTCGAATTCGGCCCGATCAAAGACGTGCTGCTGGCCATGACGTACGAGTTCGGTGAAGACGATACCGAGTCCTACCTGATCGGTCCTGGTTTCGACCTGGCCATCCCGGGCTTCGACTACTTCCAGCTGAACTTCTACAACCGTCACACCGAAGGCGACCGTCCGGGTGATGACATCTGGCAGATCACGCCGGTCTGGTCCTACACCATTCCGGTGGGCGATTCGAACATCCTGATCGACGGTTTCATGGACTGGGTGGTCGACAACGACGTCAACAAAAAAGGCGAATACCACGCCAACCTGCACTTCAATCCGCAGGTCAAATACGACCTGGGCAAGGCGCTGAACCTGGGCGAGAAGCAGTTGTACGTCGGCGTCGAGTATGACTACTGGAAAAACAAGTACGGCATCGAAGACAGCCAGGGCTTCAAGACCGATCAGAGCGTGACCAGCTTCCTGGTCAAGGTGCACTTCTGATTTAAAAAGCATCGCTAGCAGGCTAGCTCCCACAGGTGACCGCGTTTCAATGTGGGAGCTAGCCTGCTAGCGATAACCGCACCGCAAATCTCAAGCGCTGACCGCTGCCTCGGCAATCCCCAGAAACCGGCACAACTCCCCGCGCTTGGCCAACGCATCCCGCCGTCCCAAATCGATCAACTCGCTGCAATACCCCGCTTCGAACAGCAGATAACTCAGCACCCCCGCCCCGCTGGTCTTGGTCGCCCCAGGCCCACGCAAAAACAAACGCAACGCTGCCGGCAACTCCTGCCGATGCCGCGCCGCAATTTCATCGATCGGCTGACTCGGCGAAATCACCAACACCTCCACCGGCGCCACGCCAAGCGCACGGGTCGGCGTGCCGTCTGGCAGCAGATGGCTGAACTGGTTCAGACGCTGCAGCAACTCGATATCACTTTCCAGGCTGTCGATGAACGTACTGTTGAGCATGTGCCCACCGATCTGCGCCAAGGTCGGCTGCTGACCGGTGTAGGCGCGTTGCAGCGGTTGTTCCGGGTCGACGCCGCGCGGGTTGCCGCTGACGCCCACCACCAGCACGCGGCTGGCGCCCAGGTGCAGGGCCGGGCTGATCGGCGCCGATTGGCGTACCGCACCGTCGCCGAAATACTCTTCGCCGATTTTCACCGGGGCGAACAGCAGTGGAATGGCGGAACTGGCGAGCAAATGTTCGACGGACAATTGCGTCGGTACGCCAATCCGCCGATGGCGCAACCACGCATCGATGGTGCCGCCGCCCTGATAGAAGGTGACGGCCTGACCGGACTCATAACCAAACGCGGTGACCGCCACCGCCTGCAACTGCTTCTGCTCGATGGCGTCGGCAATGCCGGTCATGTGCAATTTGTCGTTGAGCAACCCGCGCAGCGGTGAGCTGTTGAGTAAGGCCACCGGCACCTGAGCGCCAATGCCGAGCAAGCTGTGGCTGACGAAGCGGCTGGCCTGATGGATCACGCCCGGCCAGTCACTGCGCAACACCAGATGGCTGCGAAAACCCTGCCAGAAGGTGGTCAGGCGCTCGATCGCGCCACGGAAGTCCAGCGCCCCACTGGCGAGGCTGACCGCGTTGATCGCCCCGGCCGAGGTGCCGACGATCACCGGAAACGGGTTGCTGGCGCCCACCGGCAACAGCTCGGCAATCGCCGCCAGCACGCCCACCTGATAGGCCGCCCGAGCCCCGCCACCGGAAAGAATCAAGCCTGTAACCGGTTCCGCAGGACTCATTGCAACACTCCATGGCGCTCAAGGGGATCGGTGATTCAACCGCGTTTTTTGTACAGCTTAGGCTCGCCCGGCGGACGGCTCTTGAAGCGGCGATGCGCCCAGAGGTATTGCTCCGGGCATTCGCGCAAGACGCCTTCGACCCACTGGTTGATGCGCAGGCAATCGGCCTCTTCGGATTCACCGGGGAAGTTGTCGAGCGGCGCATGAATCACCAGTCGATAGCCGCTGCCATCCGCCAGGCGCTCCTGGGTGAACGGCACCACCAGCGCCTTGCCCAGCCGCGCAAACTTGCTGGTGGCGGTGACGGTCGCGGCCTGAATCCCGAACAGCGGCACGAAGACACTTTGCTTGGCGCCGTAGTCCTGATCCGGGGCGTACCAGATTGCCCGGCCGGCCCGCAGCAGTTTAAGCATGCCGCGTACATCCTCACGCTCCACCGCCAGCGAATCGAGGTTGTGCCGCTCGCGGCCACTGCGCTGGACGTAATCGAACAGCGGGTTCTTGTGCTCGCGGTACATGCCGTCGATGGTGTGCTGCTGACCGAGCAACGCCGCGCCGATTTCCAGCGTGGTGAAATGCACAGCCATCAGGATCACGCCCTTGCCTTCGCGCTGGGCTTTTTTCAAATGCTCCAGGCCTTCGACATGCGCCAGTTTGGCCAAGCGCTCGCGCGACCACCACCAACTCATCGCCATCTCGAAAAACGCGATGCCGGTGGAGGCGAAGTTTTCCTTGAGCAGGCGCTTGCGCTCCGCCGCGGATTTTTCCGGGAAGCACAGCTCGAGATTGCGCTTGGCAATGCGCCGTCGGTCGCCGGCCACTCGATACATCAAGGCACCCAGAACGCGACCGACAAACAGCAACGCCGGATACGGCAACTGAACAATCAGCCACAACAGCCCCAAGCCACACCACAGCGGCCAGAAACGCGGAGAAAGAAATGCTGTTCGAAAACGCGGGCGATCCATTAAAGGTTCCGGAAAGACAATGGCCGCGCATTCTACATCGTTCGACCCGGCTTGCGGCCTGCGGGCGTTCTCGTTATAAGTCTCGGCACTTTTAGTGACAAGCCGTTGTATGCCGACATGAGCCAAACCGAACCGCTAGACCAAGATCCCGTGTTCCAGCTGAAGGGCAGCATGCTCGCCATTACGGTGCTGGAACTGGCCCGCAACGACCTCGAAAGCCTTGATCGGCAATTGGCCGCCAAGGTCGCCCAGGCGCCGAATTTTTTCAGCAACGCACCGCTGGTGCTGGCCCTGGACAAGCTTCCGGCCAGTGAAGGCGCCGTGGATTTGCCGGGCCTGATGCGCGTCTGCCGCCAGCATGGTCTGCGCACCCTGGCGATCCGTGCCAGCCGTATCGAAGACATTGCCGCCGCCATTGCCGTCGACCTGCCGGTGCTGCCGCCGTCCGGCGCCCGGGAACGCCAGCTGGACCTGCACGAAGGCGAGGTGAAGAAAAAACCGGAAAAACCACCGGAGCCGACCCTCAAACCGACCAAAATCATCACGTCGCCCGTACGGGGTGGCCAGCAGATTTATGCCCAGGGTTGCGATTTGGTGGTGATTTCGTCGGTCAGTCCGGGGGCGGAACTTCTCGCCGATGGGAACATCCATGTATACGGGCCGATGCGTGGTCGCGTGTTGGCCGGGGTCAAAGGCGACACGAAAGCCAGGATTTTCTGTCAGCAAATGAGCGCTGAACTGGTCTCCATCGCCGGTCATTACAAGGTGTCCGAAGATCTGCGCCGCGACCCTTTGTGGGGTTCGGGTGTACAGGTCAGCCTGTCGGGCGATGTGTTGAACATCATTCGGCTTTAACGGATACTGCCGCATTTTCCAAGCATCTCTAAAACGTAGCGAAAACGGCTCAAACGAAGTAGGAAAATGGCCAAAAACAGTGTTTACCGGGGGTAAACGCCGTTCAAGACCGGATTCCAGCCAAGGCTGTCCGACTGCAGTAGTTTTTCAAGAGATGTTTTTCAGGGGCTAAAAGTCCTTTTTCCTTAGGGGTGAAACACCTTGGCCAAGATTCTCGTGGTTACATCCGGCAAGGGTGGTGTGGGTAAGACCACCACCAGCGCCGCTATCGGTACCGGCCTCGCTCTGCGCGGTCACAAAACAGTTATCGTCGACTTCGACGTCGGTTTGCGTAACCTCGACCTGATCATGGGTTGCGAGCGTCGCGTGGTGTATGACTTCGTCAACGTGGTAAACGGCGAAGCCAACCTGCAGCAAGCCCTGATCAAAGACAAACGCCTGGAAAACCTCTACGTCCTGGCCGCCAGTCAGACCCGCGACAAAGACGCGCTGACCGTCGAAGGCGTAGAAAAAGTCCTGATGGCGTTGAAAGAAGACTTCGAATTCGTGGTCTGCGACTCTCCGGCCGGCATCGAGAAAGGCGCCCACCTGGCCATGTATTTCGCTGATGAAGCGATCATCGTGACTAACCCGGAAGTGTCCTCGGTACGTGACTCGGACCGCATGCTGGGCCTGTTGGCCAGCAAATCGCGCCGCGCCGAGAAGGGCGAAGAGCCGATCAAGGAACACTTGCTGCTGACCCGTTACAACCCGCAACGCGTCAGTGACGGCGAAATGCTCGGCGTCGAAGACGTAAAGGAAATTCTGGCCGTGACCCTGCTGGGTGTCATTCCGGAATCCCAAGCGGTACTCAAGGCTTCCAACTCCGGTGTGCCGGTGATTCTCGACGACCAGAGCGACGCCGGCCAGGCGTACAGCGATGCAGTCGACCGCCTGCTGGGTAAAACCGTGGAGCATCGTTTCCTCGATGTGACGAAGAAAGGCTTCTTCGAGCGCCTGTTTGGAGGTCGATAATGAACATTTTTGACTTCTTTCGTGCCAACAAGAAGCCAAGTACCGCCTCGGTTGCGAAAGAGCGTCTACAGATCATCGTGGCGCATGAACGCGGCCAACGCAGTACGCCGGACTACCTGCCAGCCTTGCAGAAGGAACTGGTCGAGGTGATCCGCAAGTACGTCAATATCGGGTCCGATGACGTGCACGTCGCTCTGGAAAACCAGGGCAGCTGCTCGATCCTGGAACTCAATATCACCCTGCCTGACCGCTAGTCGGTCAGACAGGAGCCACGGCGGCTCAGGCTCTCCCGCATCCGTGTAGGAGCGAAGCTTGCTCGCGAAGGTGTGTCAGCTACAGCGATGTCGACTGACACACCTTCGCGAGCAAGCTTCGCTCCTACACGGACGCTGGGGGCCTGAGCCGCCGTTGGCGTTTGTTACGAGGCTGTTTTAATGCCGTTGTCCAACATCCGCATCATCTATCAGGACGCCGCCGTACTGGTGGTGGATAAACCGACCCTGCTGCTCTCTGTCCCTGGCCGGGCCGATGACAACAAGGATTGCCTGATCACCCGCCTGCAAGAAAACGGCTACCCGGAAGCGCGAATCGTCCATCGACTGGACTGGGAAACCTCCGGCATCATTCTGTTGGCTCGTGACCCGGACACGCATCGCGAGCTGTCTCGGCAATTTCACGACCGCGAAACCGAAAAAGCCTACGCCGCCCTGTGCTGGGGTCAGCCGGAGCTGGACAGTGGCAGCATCGACTTGCCGCTGCGCTACGACCCGCCGACCAAGCCACGCCACGTGGTGGACCATGAATTCGGCAAACACGCCCTGACCTTCTGGCGGGTGCTGGAACGTTGTGGCGACTGGTGCCGCGTCGAACTGACGCCGATCACCGGCCGCTCCCATCAGTTGCGCGTGCACATGCTTTCCATCGGCCACCCGCTGCTGGGTGACGGGCTCTACGCCCATGAGCAAGCCCTGGCCGCCTGGCCACGCCTTTGCCTGCACGCGAGCATGCTCAGCTTCACCCATCCCCAGACCGGCGAGCGCCTGCGCTTCGAGTGCCCGGCACCGTTTTGAGCTGAAAAAACTGTGGGAGCGGGCTTGCCCGCGATGGCGGCGTGTCAGTCGGCATAATCGTGACTGATAGTCCGTATTCGCGGGCAAGCCCGCTCCCACAAGGATCTCCTTCAGATTCAATCCCAGCACCCCTGCCGCCAATTCTTCGGCCAATACGTTAAACTGGCGCCATTGCTGTCTGGAGCTACTTATGCGCGAAGAGTTGAACCAAGGCCTGATCGACTTCCTCAAGGCCTCCCCTACCCCATTCCATGCCACCGCCAGCCTGGTTCAGCGCCTGGAAGCGGCCGGCTTCCAACGCCTCGACGAACGCGAGCCGTGGACCACCGAAGCCAATGGCCGCTACTACGTCACCCGTAACGACTCTTCGATCGTCGCGATCAAGATGGGCCGCCATTCACCGCTGCACAGCGGCATTCGCCTGGTTGGCGCCCATACCGACAGCCCCTGCCTGCGGGTCAAGCCCCAGCCGGAACTGCAACGCCAGGGTTTCTGGCAGTTGGGTGTCGAAGTGTATGGCGGCGCGTTGCTGGCACCGTGGTTTGACCGCGACCTGTCCCTGGCCGGCCGCGTGACCTTCCGTCGTGACGGCAAGGTTGAAAGCCAGCTGATCGATTTCAAGGCGCCGATCGCCACCATCCCCAACCTGGCGATTCACCTCAACCGCGAAGCCAACCTGGGTTGGGCGATCAACGCCCAGACCGAACTGCCGCCGATCCTCGCGCAATTTGCCGGTGACGAGCGCGTGGATTTCCGCGCCGTGCTCACCGACCAACTGGCCCGCGAACACGGCTTGAACGCCGACGTGGTGCTCGATTACGAGCTGAGTTTCTACGACACCCAAAGCGCCGCGATCATCGGCCTGCATGGCGACTTCATCGCGGGCGCGCGCCTGGACAACCTGTTGTCGTGCTACGCCGGGCTGCAAGCCTTGCTGACAGCCGAAACCGACGAAACCTGCGTGTTGGTGTGCAACGACCACGAAGAAGTCGGTTCCTGCTCGGCCTGCGGTGCCGATGGCCCGATGCTCGAGCAAACCCTGCGTCGCCTGCTGCCCGAAGGTGATGAGTTCGTACGGACCATCCAGAAATCCCTGCTGGTCTCGGCCGACAACGCCCACGGCGTGCACCCGAACTACGCCGACAAGCACGACGCCAACCACGGCCCGAAACTCAACGCCGGCCCGGTGATCAAGGTCAACAGCAACCAGCGCTACGCCACCAACAGTGAAACCGCCGGGTTCTTCCGCCATCTGTGCATGGCTGAAGAAGTGCCGGTGCAGAGTTTCGTGGTGCGCAGCGACATGGGCTGCGGCTCGACCATCGGCCCGATCACCGCCAGCCACCTGGGCGTGCGCACCGTGGACATCGGCCTGCCGACGTTCGCCATGCACTCGATCCGCGAGCTGTGCGGCAGCCATGACCTGGCACACCTGGTCAAAGTGCTGAACGCGTTTTACGCCTGCCGCGAGTTGCCGTAACCCCCAAAAACATCGCGGGCAAGCCCGCTCCCACAGGTTAATGCGAAACCCTGTGGGAGCGGGCTTGCCCGCGATGGCGTCAAGTTAAACAATGCAAATTTCATGATCACAGTGATTCATTTCTAATACACCTCACCACCTGTCGCCCAAAAGCCACCTAGACTTCAATTACTCCTTTCGACAAGGCAGTCGCTCATGATCTCTCTATCCTCCTTTCACGCCATGCTGATCCCGATTCTCGCCGGGATGATCATGCTGGCCATCGGCTTCAACTTTCGCGACAAAAACGCCGGTGTGTTCGCGATGTGGATCGGCATGCTGACGATCCTCGCCACCGTGGTTTTCAAGATCCTCGCCAAACTCAACGAATAAATCCTCGCCCCTGGCTCGCATTGATTTTGACGGGCTCGTACACTCGGTCGATCCGCTCATCCGAAGGTTGACCGCCTAGTGTTCGCTCGTCTCTTTGCCCTGCCGTGTTTCTTCCTTGTCTGCCTCATGACGCTGCTGCCGATGGCGCCTGCCCAGGCGGTCAGTTTGCCGGGCCTGCTCAACAGCCCTGCGAAACCCCAGCCAGAAGCACAAGAACCGCTGGGGCAATCCCTGGACGAAGTGATCAAGTCGCTGGAAAACGATCAGCAACGGAGCAAGTTGCTGGCGGATTTGAAGAAGCTGCGCGACGCCACCAAAAAGGCTCAACCCGCCACCGAGCAAGGTGTGCTGGGCCTGATTGGCGGAACCCTGGCCAATTTCGAAAAGCAGTTTTCCGGAGCGGACAGCCCGGTCACTCGCTGGTCCGAAGAGTTTGATCTGGCCAAGGATGAACTGGCCGCACTGGTGTTGCCGGCCAACGAATGGCTGCCGATCATCTTTGGCTTTGCCATGATCCTGATGGTCTGGAGCCTGCTGGCGGCGGCGTTGATCTGGATTAGCCACCGGGTGCGGATGCGCTTTGGCCTGACCGAAGAACTGCCGCAACACCCCAAAGCCCTGGACATGCTGCGCTTCGCCCTGCGCAAACTCGGGCCGTGGCTGATTGCCTTGGTGATCACGGTGTACATGAGCTACGCGCTGCCCTCGTCACTGGGCAAAAGCCTGGCCATGGTGCTGGCCTATGCGCTGGTGGTCGGCACCTGCTTTTCGGCGATCTGCGTGATCGCCTTTTCCGTGCTCGACGGTCCGCACCGTCATCGCGCCTTGTACATCCTGCGGCACCAGGCCTTTCGCCCGTTGTGGCTGATCGGCAGTTTCGCCGCTTTCGGTGAAGCCCTGAGCGATCCACGACTGGTCACCAGCCTCGGCACTCACCTGGCGCACACCGCCGCGACCGTGGCCAATGTCCTGGCCGCATTGTCCACGGGGTTGTTCATCCTGCGGTTCCGCCGACCCATCGCGCACTTGATCCGCAATCAGCCGCTGTCCCGGCGCCTGACTCGCCGGGCGCTCAGCGACACCATCGAAATTCTCGGGACTTTCTGGTACATACCGGCGCTGGTGCTGGTGGCCATTTCGCTGTTCGCCACGTTCATTTCCGCTGGCGACACCAGCACCGCATTGCGCCAGTCGCTGATTTGCACGGTGTTGGTGGTGTTGTGCATGGTCATCAATGGGCTGGTGCGTCGCCACGCCCTTAAACCGCAACGCAGCGTGAAACGCCATGCGCTGTATTCGGATCGCCTGAAAAGCTTCTTCTACACCCTGGCTCATTTGCTGGTGTGGCTGGTGTTCATCGAGCTCGGCCTGCGGGTATGGGGCATGTCATTGATCACCTTCACCGAAGGCGAAGGCCACGAAGTCAGCGTCAAACTCTTCAGCCTCGCCGGCACGCTGATTTTCGCCTGGCTGATCTGGATCCTCAGCGACACCGCCGTGCACCACGCCCTCACCCTCGCGCAAAGGCCTGGCCAACGCCCGCGCCCAGACGATGATGCCGCTGATCCGCAACGTGCTGTTCGTGGCCATTTTCATCATCGCGCTGATCGTCGCCCTGGCGAACATGGGCATGAACGTCACGCCACTGCTGGCGGGTGCCGGCGTGATCGGCCTGGCCATCGGTTTCGGTGCGCAATCGCTGGTCGCCGACCTGATCACCGGATTGTTCATCATCATCGAAGACTCGCTGGCCATCGACGACTACGTGGACGTGGGCGGTCACCTCGGCACCGTCGAAGGGCTGACCATTCGCACCGTGCGCCTGCGGGACATCGACGGCATCGTCCACACCATTCCGTTCAGCGAAATCAAAAGCATCAAGAACTACTCACGGGAATTCGGCTATGCGATTTTCCGCGTGGCGATCCCGGCCAGCATGGACATCGACAACGCCATCAAATTGATGCGCGAAGTCGGCCAGAAAATGCGCACCGATCCGCTGCAACGGCGCAATATCTGGTCGCCGCTGGAGATCCAGGGTGTAGAGAGTTTCGAGTCCGGCAACGCGATTCTTCGCGCCCGCTTCAAGACTGCGCCGATCAAGCAGTGGGAAGTGTCCCGAGCGTTCAACCTGTCGCTCAAGCGCCATTTGGATGAAGCCGGGATGGACCTGGCCATGCCACGCATGAGCGTGCAAGTGATTACGGCTGGCGGTGGACCGCAGAAGGAATAGCACGCTCGGCAGATACCTCGGTCACAGGCACTGAAGCCCGATAACAATCGTCATGGAGAACCCCGATGCAACTGACCCGCATTGCACAGGCTTGCCTGCTCACCCTGTTCGGCACGCTGGCCTCTTACGCCAGCGCCGACACTCTGCAAGATGCCCGCACGCGCATCGCCGATCAAGCCACCGCGCTTGAGCCGGAACTGCTGGAAACGCGCCGCGATATTCATGCCCATCCTGAACTGGGCAACACCGAAAAACGCACGGCCGAACTGGTCGCCAAACAGCTGCGGGCCATGGGCCTGGAAGTGAAAACCGGGGTCGCCCGCACGGGCGTGGTCGCGGTACTAAAAGGCGCCCGGCCCGGCCCGACCGTGGCCCTGCGTGCCGACATGGATGCGCTGCCGGTCAAGGAAGTCTCGGACTTGCCTTTTGCTTCGAAAGCCAAGGGCACGTACCTGGACAAAGAAGTCGACGTGATGCACGCCTGCGGCCACGACGCCCACACCGCCATCCTGCTCAGCACAGCGAAAATCCTGAGCGGCATGCGCGACACCTTGCCCGGCACGGTGGTGTTCTACTTCCAGCCCGCCGAAGAAGGCCCAAGCGACTTCATCCCCGATGGAAAAAACACCTGGGGGGCGAAAATGATGATTCAGGAAGGTGTGATGAAATCGCCGAAACCGGACGCGGTGTTTGGCCTGCACGTCTGGGCCGGCGTCCCCGCCGGCCAGATCGCCTACCGCCCCGGCCCGACCCTGGCCAGCTCCGACGACCTGCGAATCAAAATCCTCGGCAAACAAACCCACGCCGGCCGACCCTGGGACGGCATCGACCCGATCACCGTCGGCGCGCAAACCATCGTCGGCCTGCAAACCGTGGTCAGCCGCCGCACCGACATCTCGTCCTATCCCTCGGTGGTCAGCATCGGCACCATCAACGGCGGCACCCGCTATAACATCATTCCCGAGTCCGTGGACATGACCGGCACCATCCGCTCCTACGACTACGGCATCCGCCAGAAACTGCATGCCGACGTCCGCCAGACCGTGGAAAAAATCGCCGAGAGCGGCGGCGCAAAAGCCGAAGTCACCATCATCGAAAAATACGACCCGACCATTAACAACCCGGCACTGACCGAGAAAATGTTGCCGACATTACGCTGGGCGGCGAAAGACGATGTGGTGCAAGGACCGTTGGTGGGGGGCGCGGAGGATTTCTCTTTCTATGCCAAGGAAGCACCGGGGTTGTTCGTATTTCTCGGGGTAACGCCGCGGGACCAGGACATGAGCAAGGCTGCGCCGAATCATAATCCGGGGTTCTTTGTGGATGAATCGGCGTTGGTGGTCGGGGTGCGGACGTTGGCTTCTTTGGCGACCGATTATCTGTATGCCAATGCGAAGCCTTGAGTGAGGTAGGTTCATACAGAAACCCGTGCGCCTGCGAGGGATGGGTCGGATCGAAGACCGTCATCGCGAGCAGGCTCGCTCCCACAGTTGGATCCGGTGCGCCCGCGAGAGATTTGCCGGTTCGAATGACGCCATCGCAGGCAAGCCAGCTCCCACATTTGGACTATGTTCATCTGTGAGGGACTGGTCGGCTACTAGGCCGCCTTCGCGGGCAAGCCTCGCGCCTACAGAAAATCAAAAGCAGAGCGACGTACCGCTTCGCTTCTCACCACTCATCAGGCCGAGCGTGAGCTCGCCTTCAGCTCTTGATCTTGATCCACCCGCCCCTATATCGGGAGGCTGAGGGGACTCGCCGTATGGGCGAAACCCCAAACCGCCGTTACCGCAGCAACGGATATACACCCAAATCAACCAAGAGCATGGCCGGCCCGAAGGCCGCCAAGGTCAAACCACATCAACCCCGACGTGAATCGCATCATGCCGCCAAAACTCAAGGTCACAATCGATCAACCGCCCATGCTGATCATAATTAACCCGAGCAATCCGCAGCCCTGGACTCCCCACCGACACCCGTAAAGCCGCCGCCGCATCCACCGACAACGCCGTCGGCACAATCTCGAAGCGCACCCGCCCGTAGTGCAAATCGTAATGCCGCGCATACAACTCGGTAATCGACTGATTCAAATCGAATTCCAGAATCCCCGGAAAATACTGAGGATTCAAATAATGCTCCACATACAACACCAGCCGCTCATCAATCCGCCGCGCCCGGCAAATCTGAATCACACTCGACAAAGCAGGCAACTGTAACCAGGCACACACCGCCGCCGACGCAGGCTGCAACCGCGCCGAAATCACCTCGGTTGACGGCACGCGCCCCTGAGCACTGACCATCGCGTGAAAGTGACTGCGCTGCATCAAGTTATAAGCCAGGCGTGGCGGCGACACGAACCAGCCACGACGCTCCTCCCGATAAATCTGCCCCTGCGCTTCCAACTGCAACAACGCCTCACGCACGGTAATCCGCGTGGTACCGAACAACTCACTGAGCTTGCGCTCGGCCGGCAACTTGCTTCCAGGCGCCAACAACCCATGGTCGAGCTGCTCCTGAAGCACCTGCCCGATGGCTGTCACCGCTTTGGTTGTCTCGATGCGCATCAACGTTACCTATCTGGACTAGACCAGCACTGTTTCGGGGCGCTACCGCGACTCAAAACGGCGCCATCAACTGCCTGCAAGCCTAGGCACTGCATATGACTGGTAGATGACAAAGCCGCCGAACGGTTGCGCCAGACTCCTGCAATTTAACGGCCAAGTCCTTTCATATCAGCCCTTTAGACATGGTCTACGCTTAACTCGCACCCTGAGTATTGCAGCACAGAAAATATGGGCAGACCGGTCGTCGACATCAAAATGTCATCCAACCCGCCTAAATTGGCTCAGGTATTGCTGACCTAGACCAACACAACCGCAATCGCAGCGTTGAAAACGCCCAAAGGAGCTTCGGATGAAAAAGCTTTTCCTGGCATCACTGTTAGGCTCGACCATTGCCATGTGCACCGCCGCCATGGCCGCTGATACCGACTTGAAAACGCTCGAAGCCGCTGCGAAAGCGGAAGGCGCCGTCAATAGCGTCGGCATGCCCGATGACTGGGCAAACTGGAAAGGCACTTGGGAAGATCTGGCCAAGACCTACGGCCTGAAACACATCGACACCGACATGAGTTCGGCGCAGGAAATCGCCAAGTTCGCCGCTGAAAAAGACAACGCCAGCGCCGACATCGGCGACGTCGGTGCAGCCTTCGGCCCGATCGCGGTCAAGCAAGGCGTCGTGCAGCCTTACAAACCAAGCACCTGGGCGCAGGTCCCGGACTGGGCCAAAGACAAGGATGGTAACTGGGCCCTGGCCTACACCGGCACCATCGCTTTCATCGTCAACAAGAAGTTGCTGCACGGCTCCGAAGCGCCAACCAAATGGGCTGACCTCAAGACCGGCAAGTACAAGGTTTCCATCGGTGACGTGAGCACCGCTGCCCAAGCCGCCAACGGCGTACTGGCCGCCGCACTGGCCAATGGTGGCGACGAGAAGAACCTGCAGCCAGCGCTGTTGCTGTTCGCGGACATCGCCAAACAAGGCCGCCTGTCCATGGCCAACCCCACCATCGCCACGATGGAAAAGGGTGAAATCGAAGTCGGCGTGGTCTGGGACTTCAACGGCCTGAGCTACAAGGCCAAGATGGCCAATCCGGACGACTACATCGTGCTGATTCCATCCGACGGCTCGGTGATTTCCGGTTACACCACCATCATCAACAAATACGCCAAGCACCCGAACGCCGCCAAGCTGACCCGCGAATACATCTTCAGCGATGCCGGCCAGATCAACCTGGCGCGCGGCAACGCCCGTCCGATCCGCGCCGAACACCTGACGCTGCCAGCCGATGTTCAGGCCAAGCTGCTGCCGAACGAGCAGTACAAAAAAGTAACGCCAATCAAAGATGCCGACGCATGGGAAAAGACTTCCAAGGCTCTGCCGCAGAAGTGGAACGAAGAAGTCATCGTTGAAATGAAGTAACGCGACAACCCTTGCAGGAGCGAGGCTTGCCCGCGAAGACAAACTCTCAGCCAACATCAATGTTGAATGTCAGTCCTTCTTCGCGAGCAAGCTTCGCGCCTACAGGTTTCGACGGCACACACGGAGTCATCGCCCCTATGAAGCACAACGTCATCCTTGTCGTGCTCGACGGCCTCAGCTATGAGGTTGCGCGCCACGCCATGGGGCACCTGCAGGCTTACGTTGGCGCAGGACGCGCGGCGCTCTACAAACTGGAGTGCGAACTGCCGGCCCTGTCCCGACCGCTTTACGAATGCATCCTCACCGGCGTTACGCCGATCGACAGCGGCATCGTTCACAACAACGTCTCGCGCCTGTCCAACCAGCGCAGCATCTACCACTACGCCCGCGACGCCGGGCTGAAAACCGCCGCCGCGGCCTATCACTGGGTCAGCGAGCTGTATAACCGTTCGCCCTTCGTTGCCGCCCGGGACCGTCACACCGAGAATCCCGACTTGCCGATCCAGCACGGTCATTTTTACTGGAACGATCACTACCCGGATTCGCACCTGTTCGCCGACGCGGAAAACCTGCGCCTGCGCCACGCGCCGAACTTTCTGCTGGTTCACCCCATGAACATCGACGACGCCGGGCACAAGCACGGTCTCGACACGCCGCAATACCGCAACAGCGCCCGCTCGGCCGATATCATCCTCGCCGACTACCTGCAAGGCTGGCTCGACGCCGGTTATCAGGTGCTGGTAACCGCTGACCACGGCATGAACAATGACCGTTCCCACAATGGCCTGCTGCCGGAAGAACGCGAAGTACCGCTGTTCGTGCTCGGCGATGCCTTCAGTTTCAGCGCCAGCGCCACACCGAAACAGACAGAAATCTGCGGCACCGTCTGCGAATTGCTCGGCGTTGCCCACGACAAACCTGTGTGCCGGGAGCTGCTCAAGTGAACGCCATTTCCCGTGGTAAATGGCTGGCAGCCTTATGCCTGTTGCCCTTCACACTGTTCTTTATCGTGTTCGAGATCGCCCCGCTGGTCTGGGTGATGATCAACAGTCTGGAATCCGAAGAGTTCGGCTGGGGCCTGGCCAACTTCACCAAGATTTTCAATTCGAAGTTCTACTTGCAGGCGATCCAGTACAGCCTCGAGATCAGCTTCTGGTCCAGCGTGTTCGGGATCATCATCGCCGTGCTCGGCGCCTATTCCCTGCGCCGGGTCGACTCGAAACTACGCAACTTCGTCAACGCCTTCGCCAACATGACCAGCAACTTCGCCGGCGTGCCCCTGGCCTTTGCCTTCATCATCCTGCTGGGCTTCAACGGCAGCTTCACCATCATGCTCAAGCAAGCCGGGATCATTCAGGATTTCAACCTGTACTCGAAAACCGGGCTGATCATTCTCTACACCTACTTCCAGATTCCCCTGGGCGTGTTGCTGCTCTACCCGGCCTTCGACGCCCTGCGTGAAGACTGGCGTGAATCTGCCGCCCTGCTCGGCGCCAACGGCTGGCAGTTCTGGCGGCACATCGGCTTGCCGGTGCTGACGCCGGCGCTGCTCGGCACGTTCGTGATCCTGCTGGCCAACGCCCTCGGCGCCTACGCCACGGTGTACGCCCTGACCACCGGCAACTTCAACGTGCTGCCGATCCGAATCGCGGCAATGGTCTCGGGCGACATTTCCCTCGACCCGAACCTGGCCAGTGCCCTGGCCGTGGTGCTGGTGGCGTTGATGACCCTGGTGACCATCGTGCATCAGCTGCTGTTGAAGAGGAGCTACCATGTCTCGCGCTGAATTGGGTCCGGTCGGAATCTACCACCGGGTGGTGGTGTACCTGCTGTTTGCCATTCTGTTATTGCCGCTGGCCGGCACGCTGATCTACTCGATTTCCAGCAGCTGGTCGGCAACTATTCTGCCCAGCGGCTTTACCTTCAAATGGTATGTGCAGCTGTGGAGCGATCCACGCTTTCTCAGTGCATTCGGGCAGTCACTGCTGGTGTGTGTGGGCTCGCTGATTCTGTCGGTGGTGCTGATTCTGCCGTTGCTGTTCGTGGTGCATTACCACTTCCCGAAACTCGACGCGCTGATGAACATCCTGATCCTGCTGCCCTTCGCGGTGCCGCCGGTGGTGTCATCGGTGGGGTTGTTGCAACTTTATGGTTCAGGGCCATTCGCGATGGTCGGCACGCCGTGGATTTTGATCGGTTGCTACTTCACCGTGGCGCTGCCGTTCATGTACCGGGCGATCACCAACAACCTGCAAGCGATCAACTTGCGCGACCTGATGGACGCCGCGCAACTGCTCGGTGCCAGCACCTGGCAAGCGGCGTTTCTGGTGGTGCTACCGAACTTGCGCAAGGGTTTGATGGTGGCGTTGCTGCTGTCCTTCTCGTTCCTGTTCGGTGAATTCGTGTTCGCCAACATCCTCGTCGGCACCCGCTACGAAACCCTGCAGGTCTACCTCAACAACATGCGCAACAGCAGCGGCCATTTCACCAGTGCGCTGGTGATTTCCTACTTCTTCTTTGTGCTGGTCCTGACCTGGGTTGCCAATATCTTGAACAAGGACAAAAGCGAATGAGCTACGTCAGCGTCCAACACCTTCAAAAGAATTACGCCGGCACCACCGTGTTCAGCGATATCAACTGCGAAATCCAGAAGGGCGAATTCGTCACCCTCCTCGGCCCGTCGGGTTGCGGCAAGTCCACACTGCTGCGCTGCATTGCCGGGCTGACGTCGGTGGATGGCGGCAAGATCCTGCTGGATGGCGTCGATATTGTGCCGTTGAGTCCGCAGAAACGTGGAATCGGCATGGTGTTCCAGAGCTATGCGTTGTTCCCCAACATGACCGTGGAGCAGAACGTCGCGTTCGGTTTGCGTATGCAGAAGGTCAACACCGACGACAGCCAAAAACGCGTCGCCGAAGTGTTGAAGCTGGTGGAGCTTAATGATTTTGCCGCCCGCTACCCGCATCAACTGTCCGGTGGCCAATGCCAGCGTGTCGCCCTCGCCCGCTCCCTGGTCACCCGGCCACGCCTGTTGCTGCTGGATGAACCGCTGTCCGCCCTGGATGCGCGGATTCGCAAGCACTTGCGCGAACAGATCCGTCAGATCCAGCGCGAGCTGGGCCTGACCACCATCTTCGTCACCCACGATCAGGAAGAAGCCCTGACCATGTCTGACCGCATTTTCCTGATGAATCAGGGAAAAATCGTACAGAGCGGCGACGCCGAAACCCTGTACACCGCGCCGGTCGATGTCTTCGCGGCCGGTTTCATCGGCAACTACAACCTGCTGGATGCCGACAGCGCGACAAAACTGCTGCAACGGCCGATCACCCACCGCATCGCTATTCGCCCGGAAGCCATCGAACTCAGTTTGAACGGCGAACTCGACGCGCAAGTGCGCAGCCACAGCCTGCTGGGCAACGTGATTCGCTACCGGGTCGAGGCCCGTGGCGTGGAATTGGTGGTGGATGTGCTGAACCGCTCGGCGGCCGATCTGCATCCCGATGGTCAGCGCCTGGCACTTTCCATCGATCCGACGGCCCTGTGTAAGGTAGCTTGAAAGCAGCGGCAAGCTTCAAGCCGCAAGCTTCAAGTTGTAGACTCCTGAGCACCTCAATCCACCTCTTGCAGCTTGAAGCTCATAGCTTGAAGCTGTTCTCGGAGAGAACCGCACTGATGGCCCTGGCAATTTTTGATCTGGACGAAACCCTGATTCACGGCGACTGCGCCACCCTCTGGAGCGAGCAAATGGGGCGCCTGGGCTGGGTCGATCCCGAGTCGTTCATGCGTCAGAACAACGAACTGATGGACGCCTACAGCCACGGCAAATTGCGGATGGAGGAATACATGACCTTCAGCCTCGAGCCGATGATTGGCCGTACGCCGGAAGAGGTCGACCATCTGGTAGGACCTTGGGTAGAAGATTTCATCGAACCGATCATCTTCAGCGATGCCACCAAAGCCATCGCCGCTCATCGCAAGGCCGGTGACCGGATCCTGGTGATCTCCGCTTCGGGTACGCACCTGGTCAGGCCGATTGCCGATCGCTTGGGCATCGACGAAATTCTCGGCATCGAACTGGAAGTGACACACGGCGTTTACAGCGGCAACACCGTTGGCACGCTGACCTACCGCGAAGGCAAGATCACGCGCTTGCTGGAATGGCTGGATGCGGAAGAAGAAAACCTCGAAGGCGCGAGTTTTTATTCCGACTCACGTAACGATTTGCCGTTGTTGTTGAAGGTAGATTTCCCACACGTGGTAAACCCGGATCCGGTGCTGTTTGAGCACGCCGAAAAAGCCGGCTGGCCAGTCCACCTCTGGAAATAACCTTGCCACCCTGTGGGAGCGAGCCTGCTCGCGATGGACGTGAACGATAACGCGTGCAGCCTGGTAAAACGCGCCGCCTTCACATTCATCGCGAGCAAGCTCGCTCCTACAAGGGTCAGGTCAGGCTTTCGTCAATCACCAACACCAACTTCCCCGCCACGGTGTTCGTCGCCAACTCGGCAAACGCCGCTTCGGCGTCCTTGATCGGGAAGGTCTTGGCAAGTTGCGGACTCAACCGTCCCTCGGCAAACAACGGCCAGACATGCTGGCTGAGGTCACTGAACAAATCGGCCTTGAACTGATCGTCGCGACTGCGCAATGTCGACCCCAGCAATTGCACGCGCTTGGCCAGTACCTGCGCCAGGTCCAGCTTGGCCTCACGGCCGCCCATCAACCCGATCAGCACCCAACGGCCATCGCGGGCCAGCAGCTTCAGATTCAACTCAGCGTAATTGCCCCCCACCGGATCGAGAATCACATCGAAGGGCCCCAGATCATTCAAGCTCTGCAGATTCCCGTTACGCACCACACCGCCCTGGGCACCCAGCGCTTCGCAATACGCCAGGCGCTCGGCGGAGCCGACGCTGACCCAGCACGGGTTACCAAACGCCTTGCACAGCTGAATGGCAGCTGAACCGATTCCACTTGCTCCGGCGTGCAGCAGAACTTTCTCACCCGGTTTGAGCGCGGCCAGTTGAAACAGATTCAGCCAGACGGTCGCGTACACTTCCGGCAATGCTGCCGCCTCGACCAACGACATTTCGTCGGGAACCGGCAACACATGCCGTCCGTCGACAACCACTTCCTCGGCCATCCCGCCCCCGGCCAGCAAGGCGCAGACTCGATCACCGACCTGCCACGACGACCCCGGGCCGACCTCGCTGATCACCCCCGAACACTCAAGACCCAGTACCTGACTGGCCCCCGGCGGTGGCGGATAAAGGCCAGCCTTCTGTAATAAATCGGCGCGATTGAGACCCGCTGCCGCCACACGAATGCGAACTTGCCCTACATCGCATGTAGGACTCGGCTCTTCAAGCCACTCCACTTGACCGTCAACGCCTTGCAATGCTTTCACAGTGCCTCCATAGTGAGTCTGGACTGAGCCCGTCGCTGTAGCACCGGGCTTTCTTGCATTATGTGACCGGCCCTTTGTGGAACCGGCGACTTCAAAGACGGCCTAATATGCGTGATCAATTGTCCCCGCGTCGAATCAGCATGAAGCATTTGTTCCCCAGCACCGCCCTAGCCCTATTTATTGGTATCGGCCTGTTGCCGATGTCGAGCAATACGTTCGCAGCAAATAGCTGGGACAAGCTTCAGCCTGATCGTGACGAAGTGATCGCCAGCCTGAACGTTGTCGAGTTGCTCAAGCGCCATCACTACAGCAAGCCGCCACTCGATGATGCACGCTCCGTGATCATCTATGACAGCTACCTCAAGCTGCTGGATCCGTCGCGCAGCTACTTCATGGCCAGCGACATTGCCGAATTCGACAAGTGGAAGACCCAGTTCGACGACTTCCTCAAAAGTGGCGACCTGAACGCCGGGTTCACCATCTACAAGCGCTACCTGGACCGCGTCAAAGCGCGTCTGGACTTCGCCCTTGCAGAGCTGAACAAGGGCGTCGACAAGATCGACTTCACCACCAAGGAAACCTTGCTGATCGATCGCAAGGATGCACCTTGGCTCAAATCCACCGCCGAACTCGACGACCTGTGGCGCAAACGCGTCAAGGACGAAGTGCTGCGGATGAAGATCGCCGGCAAAGAGCCCAAGCAGATCCAGGAAACCCTGACCAAGCGCTACAAGAACCAATTGGCGCGCCTGGACCAGACCCGTCCGGAAGACATCTTCCAGGCGTACATCAACACCTTCGCCATGTCCTACGACCCGCACACCAACTATCTGTCGCCGGATAACGCGGAGAACTTCGACATCAACATGAGCCTGTCCCTCGAGGGCATCGGTGCCGTGTTGCAGAGCGACAACGACCAGGTGAAAGTCGTACGCCTGGTGCCGGCAGGTCCGGCTGACAAGACCAAGCAGGTTGCACCGGCCGACAAGATCATCGGCGTTGCCCAGGGCAACAAAGAGATGGTCGACGTGGTGGGCTGGCGTCTCGACGAAGTGGTCAAGCTGATCCGTGGTCCGAAAGGCACCGTGGTCCGCCTGGAAGTGATCCCGGCCAGCAATGCGCCGAACGACCAGACCACCAAGATCGTGCCGATCACCCGCGAAGCGGTGAAGCTTGAAGACCAGGCTGTGAAGAAGTCGGTGCTGAACCTGAAACAGGATGGCAAGGACTACAAGCTCGGCGTCATCGAGATCCCGGCCTTCTACCTGGACTTCAAGGCCTTCCGTGCCGGCGATCCGGATTACAAGAGCACCACTCGCGACGTCAAGAAATTGCTGACCGAGTTGCAGAAAGACAAAGTTGACGGCGTGGTCATCGACCTGCGCAACAACGGCGGCGGCTCCCTGCAGGAAGCCACCGAGCTGACCAGCCTGTTCATCGACAAAGGTCCGACCGTTCTCGTGCGTAACGCCGATGGCCGGGTCGATGTGCTGGAAGATGAAAACCCGGGCGCCTTCTACAAAGGCCCGATGGCGTTGCTGGTCAACCGCTTGTCCGCCTCGGCTTCAGAGATTTTTGCCGGCGCCATGCAGGACTACCACCGTGCGCTGATCATTGGCGGCCAGACCTTCGGTAAAGGCACCGTGCAGACCATTCAGCCGCTGAATCATGGCGAACTGAAACTGACCCTGGCCAAGTTCTACCGGGTTTCCGGTCAGAGCACCCAGCATCAGGGCGTACTGCCGGACATCGATTATCCGTCGATCATCGACACCAAGGAAATCGGCGAAAGCGCGCTGCCGGAAGCCATGCCGTGGGACACCATCCGAGCGGCCATCAAGCCGGCGGTCGACCCGTTCAAACCGTACATTTCGCAGCTCCAGTCCGAACATGAGGTGCGCACGGCCAAAGATGCGGAGTTCGTGTTCATCCGCGACAAACTGGCCCTGGCGCAGAAATTGATGGCGGAAAAAACCGTCAGCCTCAATGAAGCCGACCGTCGTGCACAACACGCCGACATCGAAGCCAAGCAACTGGTCATGGAGAACCTGCGTCGCAAGGCCAAGGGCGAAGAGCCGCTCAAAGAGCTGAAGAAAGAAGACGAAGACGCCATCGCGGCCGAGCAGGACAAGACCAAGCCAGAAGACGATGCCTACCTGAGCGAGACCGGGCGGATTCTGTTGGACTACCTGAAACTCAACACCGCAGTAGCCAAGCACTAAGTGGTTACAAGCAAGATGATGGCATTTTAATGCTGACGCTCCCCGGAGCGTCATCAAACAGTCATCATTCTGTCGTGAAATAAAGGGCTGGAGCACCTCTTATCAAGCGTGTGATCCCAGCCCTTTTTTTCGCCCCGAGATTGCCATGACCACGACAGAACAGCTGAGTGCCTTGAGTTCCATACTGGCTCAAAGCGGCTTGCACAGCCTGTTCCAGCCGATCATTTGCCTTTCTGAGCGACGCATCGTCGGTTACGAAGCCCTCACGCGCGGCCCATCAAACAGCCCGCTGCATTCCCCTATTGCACTGTTTTCCGTCGCCCGCCAGGCCGGTCTCCTGAACGAGCTGGAAATAGCTTGCCGCGAAAGTGCCTGTCGACGTTTCAACGAACAACAACTGCCGGGCAAACTGTTCCTCAACGTCTCCCCGGAATCGCTGCTCGAAGCCGCCCACCAACCCGGGCGCACCCTGCAACTGCTGCAGGATTTCGGCATCCCGCCAAGTCAGGTGGTGATCGAGCTCACCGAACAAACCCCGACTGACGATTTCCAGTTACTGCAAAACGCGCTGCATCACTACCGGGCGATGGGATTTTCCATTGCGCTGGATGATCTGGGGGCGGGTTATTCGAGCCTGCGACTCTGGTCCGAGTTGCGCCCGGATTACGTGAAAATCGACCGGCATTTCATCGACGGCATTCATCAGGACGCCCTCAAACGCGAGTTTGTCGGCTCAATCCTGCAAATCGCCAAGGCCTCACGGGCGCAAGTGATCGCCGAAGGCATTGAGTTGCCGGAAGAGCTCGCAGTGTTGACCGAGATGGGCGTCGACCTGGTCCAGGGTTATCTGCTTTGCCGCCCCCAGGAGCAGCCGCCTCGGGACGCCCGGACCTTGATGCCCAAAAAGGACAGCAGCGCCGTGGCGCTGAACGACGAAGGCAGCGACCTCAGCGCCCTGCTCAACGACCAACCGGCGGTAGACCGCCATACCCCGACCGCCACCGTGCTGGAAGCCTTCCGCCGCCAGGCCAATCTCAACTCCCTGGCGGTACTCGACGAACTAGGCCAGCCCTGCGGCATCGTCCACCGGCATTCGCTCTCGGACGCGCTGCTCAAGCCGTTTGCCACCGACCTGTTCGCCCGCAAACCGATCAGCCGCTTGATGAACGACGACTTTCTCGCCGTGGAAATGAGCCAATCGCTGCAACAGGTCAGCCGCTTGATTACCAGCCGCGCACGGCAGCGCATTGAAGAAGATTTCATCATCACCCTCAACGGTGGCTATTTGGGATTGGGTCGGGTCATCGACGTCCTCAAACTGATTACCGAACTGAAGATCCAGCAAGCCCGCTACGCCAATCCGCTGACCTTGCTGCCGGGCAACGTGCCGATTCAGCAATGCCTGACGCGCCTGCTGCAACAGCAACGGGAATCGGTGATCTGCTACGTGGACATCGACAGTTTCAAACCCTTCAACGACATCTACGGCTACGGCCGTGGCGATGAAGTCCTGCTGTGCCTGGCGCAATGCCTGAATGATCGCGTCGATCCGTCCCGCGACTTCGTCGGCCATATCGGCGGCGATGACTTTCTGCTGGTGCTAGGGCCGGAAGACTGGCGCAAACGTTTGAACCAGTTGCTGGACGACTTCCAGAGCCAGTGCCGGCGCTTTTATCGCAGCGAACACCTTGAGGCTGGCTGCTTCATCGCGCCGAATCGCCAGGGTGTGCGTCAGGAATTTGCGCTGCTGTCACTGTCGATCGGCGTGGTGCATTTGCATCCACAGGCCTGTGGACAACTCGATGCGAGCCAATTGGCGGAGATGGCGTCGCAGGCCAAGCATCACGCGAAGAATGTGCCAGGGTATAGCGTGCATGTGATTGATAGTTTGGCGGTGCCGGCAGCCGAGGAAGCGTTGATTGCCGGGCATCGGTGATTACCGATTGATCGTTCCCAGGCTCCGCGTAGCGCCGATGTCGACCCTGACACCGATGTGACGCACAGCGTCACGGGCTGCATTACCACGCGGAGCGTGGGAACGATCATTTAGCCGCCTTACTCCGACGGTCGAGCCCGCAACCGCCGCCCAAGTACATCCAGCACATCACACCCATCCCGCAACGGAATAGCGCAGAGCAAAGCAAAGTCACTGAGAATGAACGACTGACACTCGATCGAGCCGCGCATGGACAGGTTCTCCATCACCTGGGTGACGGCCTGAATCCGGTAGCTGGCAGCGTCATACAAAACATCGAGCGGCGCGTGGGTGTCAACGAACAGGGTGGGCATGTCATCACAATTGCTGGTGAGCGCCATGAAGCGGTTTTCGGGATGGGGGATTGGTTTTACGTAGGGTGGATCTGGGTGAAGATTTTTCATTCTTAAAACCTCTGGTAGAAGTGGAGCTACCATCGGCCTTCCTACAGGCTTGGGTGGCAGCTATACGCGGGGTAGGAATATCGAGACCAGAGAACTCGACCACGCCGAAGCGTGCCCGCGCACAGCCGCCGCAACTGATCTTACGGACGCATGTTGACGGCCGCAATTCAGGTGTCGACGCCAAGGCGCCTTCTCTAGTCTTGAAGGGTTCCTACACCCCATCACTGAGTTTTCAGTGACAACCAGAGACTATCGATTGAACTCATTTCGAACCAGTTCATGGAAATCGCCAAAACTTGAAGGAAACTTCCGATGACCTTGCCCAGAAATTTCGCACCTCAATCAAAAGCCACATCAATCCTATCCACGGTGAGCTCTATAGTTGAGGTGCGGGTATTCGTGAGCAATCCCTCGCGCAGAAAATAGAGCGCGCGAGACTTTGCGGGGGATCAGGCAGGAAAGAAGTCAGGAAAGGAGGATGTTTGTGTAGGGTTATTCGCCAAATAACAATCTTCAAACAACACTCAAGCCAAAACGCAAACGTGGCGAGAGGTTTCCCTCACGCCACGTTTATTTGTCGGTAAGCAAGTGTCTAATCTGCAGAACCGCGAGACGCCAACTCTTTTAACTTGATTTCAGCCAACGGATGCCCGGCCTTCGCAGCCAGCTCCCAAAACCGCACCGCCTCAGCCGGATCCGGCGCCTTGCTCGGCGTTCCGGCCAAACTGATCACGCCCACCTGATACGCCGCCTTGCCATCGCCCGCCAACGCCGCCAGGCGCAGCAATCGCACACCTTCCTCACGCGCCCCAAGACCGACGCCGCGAAAGGTCAGGATGTGGCCATAGAAGCTTTGAGCGCCGACATCACCCAGGTTGGCCATGCGCGCGAACTGGCCTTCGAGCCAGTTCCAGCCTCGGGGCTGGCGCACAAACCACGACCAGTGAAACAGCCGGCGGGCCAGCCAGTAACCGGCCCGCGCCTTGAGTCGTAAAAACACTCAGGCCTCCGCCGACTCGGGGTACTCGTATTCGAACACTCGCACCACCTCCGAAGCATGCCAGGAGGCCGCGGCGATGCCATCGGAAGGACCGGAGAAACGCCCGAGGCGTTCGACACATTCAAAGAAACCGGTGCGCGGCAGGCGGCTGGCGCCCTGGCTGATCACCAGTGAACTGCGCAAAGGCTGTTCGGCCTTGGCATCCAGCGCGGCCAGATGCTCAAGGGCAGCGGTCAAGGTTTGCATCGCTGGCGTGGGGAGCTGCAACCGCTCCAGCAACGCGCGATACGTCAAAAGATGACGCTGGCGGCGCGCCTGATCCAGCTCGCCCAGCAACCCGTCCCAATGTTGACGACTGATGCGTACGCTCACGATTCATCCCTCCACCCTGGCACCGTCAATTCCCAGGCCAGGCTGCGGCGAATCGCAGCGTCGGGTTGACGCTCGCCACTTTCGATCAAGGCCAGATAAGACGGGCTGATGCCTACCGTGCGGGCCAGCGCCTCGATGGCGATGCCCTTCCCTTCGCGCAAACTGCGTAGTTGATCCAGCCCCGGAAGAATCGGGTCTGGTGTCGTCGCGGGGCGCTCTGGGGCGACTCGCGGCGGTTGTTGATTGATGCCTGCTGCTTTCAGTAGAGCCTGATACTGAGCCCATGGCAGAACCGCATATTCGGGCTCGCCTTCGCGTGTGATTATCTGAATATCCATGACTTCCCCGTAGGACAACGACACTTAGCGAGTCGGCACTTTTCCCTAGAAGTGTAATCCTAACAGCGGCCAAGGTCGCGAGGGGTTTGAATATAAGGATGATCCTGGATCGGCTCAGTTTTTCTTCGGCCCCTGGAGTTGAAGTTGCTCCGGGGTATCGGGCAGGCGCTCGACCACGGCGAGCTTCTCCGGCAACTGACGCTTGCGCCAGGCGCGGAAGGCGTTGAGCTCGTCGTCGAGGACTTTCATCAGCCAGGCCAGCACGGCGATGTCGTCGAGCATGCCGAACATTGGAATGAAATCCGGAATGGCGTCCACCGGACTGAGGAAATACATCAGGCCGGCCACGACCGAGATCAGGGCCTTGGGGCTGATCGCCCGGTACTCGCCGCGCCAGTAAGCCAGGCAGAGTGCCTGCAACAAGCGCAGATCGTCTTTCAGTTTGCCCAGCCGGTTGCCTTGGCTGGCGCCTTTACTGGCCACGGCGAACAGCAAAGTCGGTAAACGTCCACGCGCGAGCAAGCGTCCGGCCAGTGGCAGGAAACGTGCGAAATTCCAAGGTACTTTCATCATTCCTCCCGCTGAAATGTTATCCACACAAATTGTGGATAACCTTGTGAACAGAGCTGCATTTCACGCCTGAGAGCCCCGTTTTATAAGGGCCTGACTCAGATCGGGCGTTTTTTACTCACCTAAAAAAACCCAAGATTTCATTGACTTGGCGCTCTGGCGCGGCTAGCACAGGCGTCCTCATTGGCTATGACTCCAGCCTACAGCATCCGTTCGCTTTGTTTACTCCTTGCCGAACGCCAGATGCAACAACGCCCCGCATAAGCGAGGCGTTGTTTTTAGAGCTGACGCAAATTACTTCGCAGCGTCGTCTTGTTTGGCCGGATCTTTGATCGCCAGCAGTTCCAGGTCGAATACCAGCACCGAGTTGGCTGGAATCGCCGGGCTTGGGCTTTGCGCGCCGTAGGCCAGTTCGCTTGGAATGTACAGTTTGTACTTCTCGCCAACGTGCATCAGTTGCAGGCCTTCAACCCAACCTGGAATCACACCGCTGACCGGCAGATCGATCGGGCTGCCGCGCTCGACGGAACTGTCGAAAACGGTACCGTTGGTCAGGGTGCCGGTGTAGTGAACGGTCACTACGTCGGTCGGCTTAGGCTGTGCGCCATCGGCTTTCTTGACCACTTCGTATTGCAGGCCGGAAGCGGTGGTAGTCACACCGGCTTTCTTGGCGTTGTCTTCGAGGAATTTCTTGCCAGCGGCTGCCGACTCTTCGCTCATTTTGGCCATACGCTCTTCAGCACGCTTCTGCAGTGCTGCGAAGGCTTCGACCAGTTCGTCGTCCTTCAGCTTCTGTTCTTTCTTGCCGACGGCATCTTCGATGCCTTGGGCTACGGCCTTGGAATCCAGATCATCCATGCCTTCCTGAGCCAGGCTCTTGCCCATGTTCAGGCCAATCCCGTAGGAAGCTTTTTGCGCCGGGGTTTTCAGCTCTACGCTGGTCTGCGAATCACAACCCGCAAGTACCAGGCTAACCAGGGCCACCGCCGCCGCCAACCGATGCTGTTTCATGCTATTTCCTTGTTCATGCGCCTAAAGGGCAATCGAGTAAAGCCGCGAGCTTATCAGGCGGCCACGACCAATGGCTACCGGCATGAGAGCAGGAAACTTCTGATAAGTTCAGGTGTTTTAACGCATTTCCGGAATCGGAGGATGAAGCTTCTGTCATCTTCGCCTGTAAGAGCGAGCTTGCTCGCGAAGGTCGACGACGATGACGCGGCACTGGCAGACACGGCGGTGCTCTCAGGTTTTTCGCGAGCGAGCCCGCTCCTACAGAGGGCGCTGCCCGACAATGCCAAATCCCGGACAGCAAAAAGCCCGCATTAAGCGGGCTTTTTCCGTGGTGACCTGGCGTTCAGCGTTCCAGGTGACCGAATATGGCGCAGCGGACGGGACTCGAACCCGCGACCCCCGGCGTGACAGGCCGGTATTCTAACCGACTGAACTACCGCTGCGCGTAACATTGAAAGTAATGGTGGGTGATGACGGGATCGAACCGCCGACATTCTGCTTGTAAGGCAGACGCTCTCCCAGCTGAGCTAATCACCCTTTACCTTCGTTGCGGGGCGCATTATGCCACAAGTTTTCGTAAAGTGTTGATTTAATTGAAATATTTTTCAAATAAATCCGAAAACCTGAAAAACGACACACCCTGCAGGAACAACTTACAAACTTCGGACAGAAAAAAACCCGCATCAGCGGGCTTTTCCGTGGTGACCTGGCGTTCAGCATTCCAGGTTACCGAATATGGCGCAGCGGACGGGACTCGAACCCGCGACCCCCGGCGTGACAGGCCGGTATTCTAACCGACTGAACTACCGCTGCGCGTAACACTTGAAACGAATGGTGGGTGATGACGGGATCGAACCGCCGACATTCTGCTTGTAAGGCAGACGCTCTCCCAGCTGAGCTAATCACCCTTCGCTTCGGTGTGGCGCGCATTCTACGGAGCGACCCCACCTCTGGCAAGCACTTTTTTAAATAATTTTCTCAGGCCTTCCAAAGGCTTAGAGAAGGGTTGGCCTATGGCACCGCGAAGAGAATAATGCCCCCCTTTGTATATAAGGAGAGACTCACCCCATGTGGTTCAAAAACCTGCTTATCTATCGCCTGACCCAAGATCTGCCTTTTGATGCCGAGGCGTTGGAAACTGCACTGGCCACCAAACTGGCGCGTCCATGTGCAAGCCAGGAGTTGACCACCTACGGTTTCGTTGCACCGTTTGGCAAGGGCGAAGATGCGCCGCTGGTGCACATCAGCGGCGACTTCCTGCTGATCGCTGCCCGTAAAGAAGAACGCATCCTGCCGGGTAGCGTCGTGCGTGACGCGGTGAAGGAAAAGGTCGAAGAGATCGAAGCCGAGCAGATGCGCAAGGTCTATAAGAAGGAGCGCGATCAGATCAAGGATGAAATCATCCAGGCCTTCCTGCCCCGCGCCTTTATCCGTCGCTCGTCGACCTTCGCCGCCATCGCGCCGAAACAGGGCCTGATCCTGGTGAACTCGGCCAGCCCGAAACGCGCCGAAGACCTGTTGTCGACCTTGCGTGAAGTGATCGGCTCGCTGCCGGTACGTCCGCTGACCGTGAAAATGGCGCCGACCGCGACCATGACCGACTGGGTCAAAACCCAGAAAGCCGCGGACGATTTCTTTGTGCTGGACGAGTGCGAACTGCGCGACACCCACGAAGACGGCGGCATCGTGCGCTGCAAGCGCCAGGACCTGACCAGCGAAGAAATCCAGCTGCACCTGAGCACCGGCAAAGTGGTCACCCAGCTGTCGCTGGCCTGGCAGGACAAGTTGTCGTTCATGCTTGACGACAAAATGACGGTCAAGCGCCTGAAGTTCGAAGATTTGTTGCAGGATCAGGCGGAACAGGACGGTGGCGACGAAGCCCTCGGCCAACTGGACGCCAGCTTCACCCTGATGATGCTGACCTTCGTCGACTTCCTGCCGGCGCTGGTTGAAGCGTTGGGCGGTGAAGAGACTCCGCAAGGGATCTAAAGGCTGTTGATTACTTATGTGGGAGCGGGCTTGCTCGCGAAGAGGGAGTGTCAGTCGACATCATTATTGACTGACACACCGCTTTCGCGAGCAAGCCCGCTCCCACATTGGTTTTGTGGTGTTACTCAAGAATAAGGATCAGGCCATGCGTGCACTGGCTGCATTAAGCCGTTTTGTCGGCAACACCTTCGCTTACTGGGTACTGATATTCGCCGTCGTGGCATTCCTGCAACCGGCCTGGTTCATTGGCCTGAAAGGCGCGATCGTGCCGTTGCTGGGGCTGGTGATGTTCGGCATGGGCCTGACCCTCAAACTCGAAGACTTCGCCGAAGTCGCTCGCCATCCGTGGCGCGTGGCCCTGGGCGTGGTCGCGCATTTCGTGATCATGCCGGGTGTGGCATGGTTGCTTTGCCAGGCTTTTCACCTGCCGCCGGAGATCGCGGTCGGCGTGATTCTGGTTGGCTGCTGCCCAAGCGGTACCTCGTCCAACGTGATGACCTGGCTCGCTCGTGGAGACCTGGCGCTGTCGGTGGCCATCGCCGCCGTCACCACCCTCCTCGCTCCGCTGCTGACCCCGGCGCTGATCTGGCTGCTGGCGTCGGCATGGTTGCCGGTGTCTTTCATGGAGCTGTTCTGGTCGATCCTGCAAGTGGTGCTGCTGCCGATCGTGCTCGGCGTGGTTGCCCAACGCGTACTCGGTGATCGCGTTCGCCACGCGGTCGAAGTGTTGCCGCTGATTTCGGTGGTGAGCATCGTGATCATCGTGACCGCCGTGGTCGCCGCCAGTCAGGCGAAGATCGCCGAATCCGGTCTGTTGATCATGGCCGTGGTGATGCTGCATAACAGCTTCGGCTATTTGCTGGGTTACTTCACCGGGCGCCTGTTCAAGTTGCCATTGGCCCAACGCAAATCCCTGGCCCTGGAAGTCGGCATGCAGAACTCCGGGTTGGGCGCCGCGCTGGCCAGCGCGCACTTCTCGCCACTGGCGGCGGTGCCGAGCGCGTTGTTCAGCGTCTGGCACAACATTTCCGGGGCGCTGCTGTCGACGTATTTCCGGCGGATGAGCGAGAAAGAAGACCGGAAAATCGCTGCACAACAAGCAGCCGACTGATCCGAAAACTTGATCCTCGGGTTAATGATGGGCACTCTATTGCGCAACGCGAGGACGACCTCGCGGCTCGATCGAGTCATTAATCTGGGGACGACCCCGTCAATCGATGGAGGTCATTCATGTCCTGGATCATTCTGTTTTTCGCCGGCCTGTTCGAAGTAGGCTGGGCCGTCGGCCTGAAATACACCGACGGTTTCAGCCGCCCTCTCCCCACCGCATTGACCGTCGCCGCCATGGCCATCAGCCTTGGCTTGCTCGGCCTTGCCATGAAGGAATTGCCGCTGGGCACGGCTTATGCGATCTGGACCGGTGTGGGTGCTGTCGGCACGGTGATTGCCGGGATCATCCTGTTTGGTGAGTCCATGGCGCTGTTTCGACTGGCCAGTGTGGCGTTGATTATTGCCGGGTTGGTGGGGCTCAAGGTCAGCGCCTAGGCCACTGACGCCATCGCTAGCAGGCTAGCTCCCACATTGGAATGCATTTCCCTGTGGGAGCTAGCCTGCTAGCGATGGGGCCCTCACAGTCACCGACTATCTAACGGTCCCTCGCAAATCCCCCACCAACGCCTGCAACTTCGCCGGCTCCGCCACCTCGACCGCCACCGCCGGCCCCGCGACCAACGTCACCCGCGACCACAACCGGCGAAACAGTCCCTTGCCCGGATCGCGGCTGAAGAAACTCCCCCACAACCCCTGCAACGCCAATGGAATCACCGGCACCGGCGTCTCTTCGAGAATCCGCTTCAGCCCGCCCTTGAACTCGTTGATTTCGCCATCGGCGGTCAATTTGCCTTCCGGGAAAATACACACCAGTTCGCCGTCCTTCAGATACTGGGCAATGCGCGTGAAGGCCTTTTCGTAAATCTGGATGTCTTCCTGGCGCCCCGCGATCGGAATCGTCCCGGCCGTGCGAAAGATAAAGTTCAGCACCGGCAGGTTGTAGATTTTGTAATACATCACAAAGCGAATCGGCCGACGCACCGCGCCGCCGATCAGCAACGCATCAACGAACGACACGTGATTGCACACCAGCAGCGCCGCACCTTCGTCGGGAATCAGATCCAGATTGCGATGCTCCACGCGGTACATGGAATGGCTGAGCAGCCAGATCATGAAACGCATACTGAACTCGGGGACAATTTTGAAGATGTAAGCGTTGACGCCGATGTTCAGCAGCGACACTACCAGGAACAACTGCGGTATCGACAGCTTGACCATGCTCAGCAAGACGATCGAGACAATGGCCGACACCACCATGAACAGCGCGTTGAGAATGTTGTTGGCGGCAATCACCCGCGCCCGCTCGTTCTCGGCGGTGCGCGACTGGATCAGCGCGTACAGCGGCACAATGTAGAAACCACCGAAGATCCCCAGGCCGAGGATATCGATCAGCACCAGCCAGGTATGGCCAAAACCCAGCACTTCGATCCAGCCATGGCCCGCGACGCTGTCCGGGATTCCACCGGAATGCCACCACAGCAGCAAGCCAAAGACCGTCAGACCGAAAGAGCCGAACGGCACCAGGCCAATCTCGACTTTGCGCCCGGAAAGCTTCTCGCAGAGCATCGAACCGAGTGCGATACCGACCGAGAACACCGTAAGAATCAGCGTCACCACGGTTTCGTCACCGTGCATCCATTCCTTGGCATACGCCGGAATCTGCGTCAGGTAAATCGCCCCGACAAACCAGAACCACGAGTTGCCGACAATCGAACGCGACACTGCCGGGGTCTGCCCCAGGCCCAGCTTTAACGTGGCCCAGGACTGGCTGAAAATGTTCCAGTTCAGGCGCATTTCCGGCGACGCGGCGGCCGCGCGCGGAATGCTGCGACTGGCCAGGTAGCCGAGCACCGCGACACCGATGATCGCCGTAGAGACGATGGGCGCGTAATGCGCGGACGACATCATGATCCCGGCGCCAATGGTCCCGGCAAGGATCGCCAGAAAGGTGCCCATTTCCACCAGTCCGTTGCCCCCCACCAACTCTTCTTCATGCAAAGCCTGGGGCAGGATCGAGTATTTCACCGGCCCGAACAGCGCCGAGTGCGTGCCCATGGCGAACAGCGCCACCAGCATCAGCGAGAGGTGATCGAACAGGAAACCGACGGCTCCTACCGCCATGATGGCGATTTCCCCGAGCTTGATCAGACGAATCAGCGCGTCCTTGGCGAACTTTTCGCCGAACTGACCAGCAAGGGCCGAGAACAGGAAGAACGGCAGGATGAACAGCAACGCACACAGGTTGACCCAGATCGAGCGATCACCGTCGATGGTCAGCTTGTACAGAATGGCGAGGATCAACGACTGCTTGAAGATGTTGTCGTTGAACGCCCCGAGCGACTGCGTGACGAAGAACGGCAGGAAGCGCCGGGTGCGAAGCAAGGTGAACTGTGAGGGGTGACTCATCTTCCGTGTTTCCCTGATGTTGGCTAGCGAGTGGCGTGGAGACGGTTATTGGAATGTCGAAACCCGATCCAGGCCACACATTACCTAATCCTGGCCGGTTATTTCTTTAATCCTGCTATGCACGGCGAGACAAACAACTCGCCACGCCACGCGCCTCGCACCGTGCGTTTCGCGACGATCAGCCACATCAGCGTCAGCAACGCCACCAACACACAGCCGAAGACGCTGAAAAATACCAGGTTCAAGGTGCTGGCCAATTTCAACGTTGCCAGAGAATAGACGCCTAACGGGAACGTGAAGCCCCACCAGCCGAGGTTGAAGGGAATGCCGACGCGCAAGTAACGCACGGTAATCAACACGGCGATCAGCATCCACCACAGGCCGAAACCCCACAGCGTGATCCCCGCCACCAGCCCCAACCCGGCGGCAATGTCACCGATACCTGGCAGACCGTTGGCAGCGAAAATGACCGGCGCGTCTGCGCCCAGCAGCAACATGCCCAACGCGCCGGTGCCGATGGGCCCGAGCGCCAGCCAGCTCGAAGCGGCCATGTTTTCGTGGGGCAATTTATGCAGCGCCATGCGCAGCAACAGGATTGTCAGAATGCTGAACGCCACCGGTAGGGAAAATGCCCACAGCACGTAGCTGGTCACCAGCATCACCAGTTGCGAATGGGCATCGGCCAGGTGCGGCGCCAGCAGACCACCGCTGGCAGCGGCAACTTCCGCAGCCACCACGGGCAGCAGCCAAACGGCGGTCATTTGATCGATGCTGTGCTCTTGGCGGGTGAACATCATGTACGGGATCAACACGCCACAGGCCAGTGACATCGCCACATCCAGCCACCACAGCACCTCGGCAAGATGAATGACGCCCTCGCCCCAATGCGGTAACCCGAAGACCAGAAAACCATTGATGATCGTCGCCAGGCCCATGGGGATGGTGCCGAAGAACATCGAGACCGTGGAATGCCCGAAAATCCGCCGCGCTTCGTCGAAAAACAATGCCCAACGCGCCGCGTAGAGTGCCGTGAACAAAACGAACAGGAAGATATTGAACAGCCAAAGCGCTTCGGCAATCCCGTGCAAAACCGGGTTGACCACGGGCAATTGCGCCAGTGCCAGCGCAAGCACGCCGGTGCCCATGGTGGCGGCGAACCAGTTCGGGGTGAACTGGCGGATGACTTCGCGCGGGTGCTGTAAATGACTGAAGGGTTTGAAAGTGGCTGGTGCGCTGTTGGGGCATGTCATGGCGAACTCCTGTCCTCTGGTGAGGTGGAGCTCATGGTAGAACTGAATCGAATATCTATATAACGGGTAATATCTCTAACCGTTATCTGTTTTTCTTATATAGCTCAGTCTCGATCAACCGACATCGGCGCTACAGACTTTGACCGACCGTTGGCGAACCAATCCAAACAGCGCCACCAGTGACAACACGATCAATGCCGCGCCATAACCATCGGTGGTTGCCACCAAGCCGAAGGTGCGCGTCAGAGTTCCCGCCAGCAACGACGGCAAACAGAACGCCAGGTAACTGAGCACATAGTACGCCGACATCAAACCCGCCCGCTCATGTGGCAGCGCCAGCGGGACCAGACTGCGCACCGCCCCGAGGAAACCGGCGCCGAACCCGCAACCGGCCAGCAGTGTTCCAGCGAAAAACAAGGTCAGGCTGGCGCTGTGCACGCCCAGTAAAATCAATACAAGACCCGTTGGCAGCAAGGTGCCGCCCAACAACAGCCCTTTGGCGGCTGGCCGATTGCGCAGGGTGAAGATCATCAGCGCGCCGGTTACCGTCAGTGCCGCCACGGCCGATCCGCCGATCAGGTTTGAAGTCGAGCCGGTGGCCGTGCGTAGTAACGAGGGGGCGAGGGACGCAAAAAAACCGCCGAGCGCCCAGGTCGCGGTATTCAGTGGCAACACCCGCCACAGCGTGGAGCGCGCCTGGATTGGCACGTGCAGCGTCGGACGCAGCGAAGCCCACGCCCCCGGTTGCGAACTGACGCTTTCCGGCAGACGCCAGACGTACAGCGCCTGGATAAAAAACAAAGCCAAGAGCACCCAATAGGTCAACTGCAAGGGCAGCGGCGCAAATTCGGCCAGCAAGCCGCAGCCCATTGCACCCGCCGCCATGCCCAGCAACGGCGCAACGCTGTTGATCAGCGGCCCTTGCTGGCGATCGGTGTCCAGCAGCGCCGCACTCAATACGGCCGTGGCCATTCCTGTAGCAAAGCCCTGAAGCACCCGAGCACCGATCAACCAGGCGACACTGTCGGCATTGATAAACAGCAGCATCGCCAGAATGTTCAGGACCACCGCCGCGAAAATCACCGGTTTGCGCCCCAGATGATCCGAGAGCGAGCCGACCGTGAGCAGTGCCGCCAGCAGGCTGATGGCGTACACACCGAAAATAAGGGTCAGGGTCGCCGCCGAGAACTGCAGGTGTTCCTGATACAAGTGATACAACGGCGTCGGCGCGGTGGAAGCGGCGAGAAAACTGAGTAAGGTGATCGCCAGAAACCACAGGCTTGCACGGTTTGAAACAGGACGGGACATGGGTACACTCCGCAAAAGCTAACTTTTTGCTTTTGCGGAGTGTGCTACTGACCTGCGCTTAAAGCAAATTCTTTGTGTTAAGGTCCGATTCATGGCTATTAAAGAAGGTTTACGCCCTGGCGGCCGCAGTGCCCGGGTGCAAGAGTCGGTTCATTCGGCCGTGCGCGATCTCCTCGAAGCGCAGGATCGCGCCACCGTGACCGTCCCCCAAATCGCCGCCCGCGCGGGGGTGACGCCGTCGACGATTTACCGGCGCTGGGGCGATCTGTCGGTGTTATTGGCGGACGTCGCCCTCGCCCGCATGCGCCCTGAAAGCGAACCGGCCAATACCGGCAGCCTGCGCGGTGATGTGCGTGCCTGGGCGGAGCAGTATCTGGATGAAATGAGCTCCGAGCCCGGCCGCAACATGCTGCGCGATGTGCAATGCAGCACCACACCGGCCGTTTGCGCGAACATCATTGGTGGGCAATTGCAGGCGATTCTGGATCGGTACCCCGACCAGCCGAAGCCGAGTGTTGATCGGCTGATCAACCTGGTGGCGGCGCCGACAGTGTTTCGCATCCTGTTTTCGGCGGCGGCATTGGAGGTTGAGGAGTTGCATCAGTTGATCGAGATTGCGTTGAGTCATTGAGGCCGCCTTCGCGAGCAAGCCCGCTCCCACATTTGATCTCCAGTGGTCACATAATTTGTGAACAACACATCTCTAATGTGGGAGCGGGCTTGCTCGCGAAGGGGCCCGAAAAACCACCAACGATCCAGCTGACTCACCACCTGCGACACCCCGCCGCGCCTCGACCTTGGTCGACACTGACTAACCCCCGTCCATCGTGCGAGACTGTCTGACCGGGTGTGAATCCCGGGTGTCTTTTGCCTGGAGTTTCCATGTCGCTGTCCAGCGGGCTGATCGCCGCCGTCGCCCTGGCCTATATGGCCATCATGTTCGCCATCGCCTTCTACGGCGACCGTCGCAGCACGCCGTTGCCGCCGCGAGTGCGCGCGTGGGTGTACAGCCTGTCGCTGGCGGTCTATTGCACCAGTTGGACGTTCTTTGGCGCCGTGGGCCAGGCCGCCGAACAACTCTGGTCCTTCCTGCCGATCTACCTCGGGCCGATCCTGCTGCTGGTCTGCGCGCCGTGGGTCCTGCAAAAGATGGTGATGATCAGCAAGCAGGAGAACATCACCTCGATTGCCGACTTTATCGCTGCGCGCTACGGCAAATCCCAGTCGCTGGCGGTGGTGGTGGCCTTGATCTGCCTGGTCGGCGTGTTGCCCTACATCGCCTTGCAACTCAAAGGCATCGTGCTCGGGGTGAACCTGCTGATCGGCGCCGGTGCCGACGCCATGGGTACCCGCGCCCAGGACACGGCGCTGATCGTGTCGCTGGTGCTGGCGCTGTTTACCATCGTTTTCGGTACACGCAACCTCGACGCCACGGAGCACCACCGTGGCATGGTGCTGGCGATTGCGTTTGAATCGCTGGTCAAGCTGTTCGCTTTTCTGGCGGTCGGCGCGTTCGTGACCTACGGCCTTTACGACGGTTTCGACGACCTGTTCAACCAAGCCATGCTCGCCCCGCGCCTCGAAGAATACTGGAAGGAAACCATCAACTGGCCGTCGATGGTGGTACAGACCGGTGTGGCGATGATGGCGATCATCTGCCTGCCCCGGCAGTTTCACGTGACCGTTGTGGAAAACATCGATCCTCAGGATCTGCGCCTGGCCAAATGGGTGTTCCCGGCGTACCTGGCATTGGCGGCATTGTTTGTAGTCCCGATCGCCCTCGCTGGTCAGATGTTGCTGCCCAGCTCAGTATTGCCGGATTCGTTTGTAATCAGTCTGCCACTGGCCCAATCCCATCCTGCCTTGGCGATGCTGGCCTTTATCGGCGGCGCGTCGGCGGCGACCGGCATGGTGATTGTGGCCAGTGTGGCGCTGTCGACCATGGTGTCCAACGACATGCTGTTGCCCTGGTTGCTGCGCCGCAACAACGCCGAGCGGCCGTTCGAAGTGTTCCGCCAGTGGATGCTGTCGGTGCGCCGCGTCAGCATCGTGGTGATTCTGCTGCTGGCCTACGTCAGCTATCGCCTGCTGGGCTCCACCGCGAGCCTGGCGACCATCGGCCAGATCGCCTTCGCCGCCGTGACTCAACTGGCCCCGGCCATGCTCGGCGCGCTGTACTGGAAACAGGCCAACCGCCGCGGTGTATTCGCCGGCCTCGCCGCCGGGACATTCCTGTGGTTTTACACGCTGATTCTGCCAATCGCCGCCCTGAGCCTGGGTTGGTCGCTGAACAGTTTCCCGGGCCTGGCCTGGCTGCACAGCAACCCGCTGCACCTGCCGATCACCCCGCTGACCCAAGGCGTGGTGCTGTCGCTGGCGGGCAACTTCACCCTGTTCGCCTGGGTCTCGGTGCTGTCGCGCACACGGGTGTCGGAGCACTGGCAGGCCGGTCGTTTCATTGGCCAGGAGATCAGCGCCCGGCCGAGCGCCCGTTCGATGCTGTCGGTGCAGATCGACGATTTGCTGCAACTGGCTGCGCGCTTCGTGGGTGAAGAGCGGGCGCGGCAGAGTTTCATCCGTTTCGCCTACCGCCAGGGCAAGGGCTTCAACCCGAACCAGAACGCTGACGGTGAATGGATCGCCCACACCGAACGCTTGCTGGCCGGTGTGCTCGGGGCTTCTTCGACGCGCGCGGTGGTCAAAGCCGCCATTGAAGGTCGGGAGATGCAACTGGAGGATGTCGTGCGGATCGCCGACGAAGCCTCGGAAGTGCTGCAGTTCAACCGCGCGTTGCTGCAAGGCGCGATCGAGAACATTACCCAGGGCATCAGCGTGGTCGATCAGTCGCTGAAACTGGTGGCCTGGAACCGCCGTTACCTGGAGCTGTTCAATTACCCGGACGGCTTGATCAGCGTCGGCCGGCCCATCGCCGACATCATTCGCTACAACGCCGAACGCGGTCTGTGCGGTCCCGGCGAAGCCGAAGTGCACGTCGCCCGCCGCTTGCACTGGATGCGCCAGGGCCGCGCCCACACCTCCGAGCGACTGTTCCCCAATGGCCGAGTGATCGAGCTGATCGGCAACCCGATGCCCGGCGGCGGTTTTGTCATGAGTTTCACCGACATCACGCCGTTCCGCGAAGCCGAGCACGCGCTGACCGAAGCTAACGAAGGCCTGGAACAGCGAGTCGCGGAACGTACCCATGAACTGTCGAAGCTCAACGTGGCCCTGACCGACGCCAAGAGCACCGCCGAAGCGGCCAACCAGTCGAAAACCCGCTTCCTCGCCGCCGTCAGTCATGACTTGATGCAACCATTGAACGCCGCGCGCTTGTTCTCCGCCGCTCTTTCCCATCAGGACGACGGCCTGTCCAGCGAGGCGCAGAAACTGGTGCATCACCTCGACACTTCGCTGCGCTCGGCCGAGGATCTGATCAGCGACTTGCTGGACATTTCCCGCCTGGAAAACGGCATGATCAACCCCGATCCCAAGCCGTTCGTGATCAATGAATTGTTCGACGTCCTCGGCGCCGAGTTCAAGGCACTGGCCCGAGACCAAGGTCTGAAATTCCGCGTCCGCGGCAGTACGTTGCGGGTCGACAGCGACATCAAGCTGTTGCGGCGGGTCTTGCAGAATTTTTTGACCAATGCGTTCCGCTACGCCAAAGGGCCGGTGCTGTTGGGGGTTCGACGGCGCAAGGGCGAATTGTGCCTGGAAGTCTGGGACCGTGGGCCGGGCATTCCGGAAGATAAACAGTTGGTGATTTTCGAAGAGTTCAAACGCCTCGACAGCCACCAGACCCGTGCTGAAAAAGGTTTGGGGCTGGGCCTGGCGATTGCTGACGGGCTGTGCCGTGTTCTCGGCCATACCTTGCAGGTACGCTCCTGGCCGGGTCGCGGCAGTGTGTTCAGCGTCACCGTACCGCTGGCGCGGGCGCAAACCGTGACGCCGGCCAAGGTGGTCGAACTCAACGGCAAACCGCTCAGCGGCGTACAGGTGCTGTGCATCGATAACGAAGACAGCATTCTGATTGGCATGAACAGCCTGCTGACTCGATGGGGTTGCCAGGTCTGGACGGCGCGCAACCGCGATGAATGCGCAACGCTGCTCAGCGAAGGCATCCGTCCGCAATTGGCGCTGGTGGATTACCACTTGGATAACGGCGAGACAGGGACCGAGCTGATGGCGTGGTTGCGGACCCGTTTAGGGGAACCGGTGCCGGGGGTGGTGATCAGTGCTGATGGGCGACCGGAAATGGTCGCCCAGGTGCATGCGGCGGGGCTGGATTACCTGGCCAAACCGGTGAAACCGGCGGCGTTGCGGGCGTTGTTGAGTCGGCATTTGCCGTTGTAGTGTGACCGATTTGAGTCTTGTGGCGGTGCATCTGACGCCATCGCGGGCAAGCCCGCTCCCACAGGTTTCTATGTGTTTGCACAAATAGAGTGAACAACACAAAAACTGTGGGAGCGGGCTTGCCCGCGATGCTTTTCGGTTTATTCAGGCAGCTCGGCCAGCCCATCCACATCGGTCATCGCCCGCTCCAGCAAATCAGCCGGCAGGCTCTTGCTCGCCCGCGCGCCGAGCAACTTGAGCTGCTCACTGCGGCTGACCAGGTTGCCGCGCCCTTCTGTCAGCTTGTTGCGCGCCGAGCTGTAGGCTTTATCCAGTTGCTGCAAGCGATTGCCGACTTCGTCCAGATCCTGAATGAACAACACGAATTTGTCGTACAGCCACCCGGCGCGCTCGGCGATTTCCCGGGCGTTCTGGCTCTGACGCTCCTGCTTCCACAGGCTGTCGATGACGCGCAGCGTCGCCAACAAGGTGGTCGGGCTGACGATCACGATGTTGCGGTCGAATGCTTCCTGAAACAGCGTCGGCTCAGACTGCAAGGCGGCGGAAAACGCTGCTTCGATCGGCACGAAGAGCAAGACAAAATCCAGGCTGTGCAGGCCGTCGAGACGCTTGTAATCCTTACCGGCCAAGCCTTTGACGTGATTACGCAGCGACAGCACGTGCTGTTTGATGGCGATCTGGCCGATGGCATCGTCTTCGGCGGCCACGTATTGCTGATAGGCCGTGAGGCTGACCTTGGAGTCGACCACCACCTGCTTGTCGCCCGGCAGATAAATGATCACGTCCGGCTGGAAACGCTCGCCGTCCGGGCCCTTGAGATTGACCTGGGTCTGATACTCGCGCCCCTTCTCCAGCCCCGCGTGCTCAAGCACTCGCTCCAGAATCAGCTCGCCCCAGTTGCCCTGGGTTTTCTGGCCTTTCAAGGCACGGGTCAGGTTGGTGGCTTCATCGCTCAGGCGCAGGTTCAACTGCTGAAGTCGTTCCAGTTCCTTGGCCAGCGAGAAGCGCTCGCGGGCTTCCGCCTGATAACTTTCCTCGACGCGTTTTTCAAAAGACTGGATGCGTTCCTTCAACGGGTCGAGCAACTGCCCCAGGCGTTGCTGACTGCTTTCGGCAAAACGCTGCTCACGCTCGTCAAAGATCTTGCCGGCCAGTTCGGCGAACTGCGCACGCAGCTCATCACGCGAGCCTTGCAGGTCGTTGAGGCGCTGCTGGTGGCTTTCCTGCTGCTCGCGCAGTTCGGCATTGAGCGAGGCGGCTTGCGCGTCCAGGCGACGCAGCTCAGCCTCTTTACCGGCGCGTTCGAGATTCCAGGCGTGGGCAGCATCGCGGGCGTCGTCGCGCTCGATCTGCAGCAGTTCGACTTCACGGCGCAGGGCCGCCAAGTCTGCCTGTTTAGCGGCGTTGGCCTGGCCCAGGTCTCCGATTTCATCGCGGCAGGCTTCGAGCTGGGCGTTCAAGCCATCCTGAGCCAGGTTAGCCATGGCCAGTCGCTCTTCCAGCAGTGCCACATCTGACTGCGTGGCGCTTGCTCGGCGCTGAAGTTGCCAGGCCAATACCAATAACGGCAGTGCAGCGCCCGCCAGACCGAGCAATGCGCTGGTCAAGTCCATAGCCATAGCCACTCCTGCCAATCAAATAAAGCTTGAAGGTTAACCAAGGCGTCAGGTCTTGGACAGCTCAGTCTTCGTTCAGACCGAGTTCCTGTCGGGCGCGCTTATCCCCTGCGCGCGCGGCTTGACGCAAAAGGTCCTGGCCAATTCGGCGGTCACGGGCATTCCCGCATTCCCGGCACATGAGCTGACCGAGACGACTTTGTGCGGCCACGACCCCTTCACGGGCGGGCTGCTTGAGCAGGCGTCCGGCAAAGTGTTTGACGTTGGTGTTTTCGCCCAGGCGCGGGCTGTCGAGAAGCCACTCCGCCACACGCATCGAAAAGCGCTTGGGAGGGATTACATTGGGGGGTGTCGAGGTGTCAGAGTCTGATGCTGAGCGAAACTTCATAAAGCACTGTGGGGCAGATCGGAAGGCGCGCCACTCTACTCTTTTTTTCTTACAGGTAAAGCCTAAAAAAACCCGGCACGCCCGTCCTAGAGCAAGCGCTCGGGACAATCCACAGAAGCTGTGGATAACTCAGTGGACAACCGCCCTTGAACTCTCGCAAAGCCCTATGGAATGGGGCTCGCAGTCAAACTGACGATTTTTTCACCAGTAAAAAAAAGCGATGTTTTTCATTGACTTAAATTTTGGTTACAGGCACCCACTGCGTTTGAAGGGAAGATGACAGCGCGGTGACAACCTGCGCGACTTATGTGCACAAGTACCTTCGAGGCAGTTATATCAATGGGTTTTTTCCGCGCTTTTTTCAACTGAGCCTGGGGATAAACCTGCGCAGACCCGTGATTCAGGCAGGTCCGGGTGGACGACCAGCCGTCGGATTCTGGGCTAATACAGAGCTGCACCGTGCACGTGTAGCAGCCGTCGAGCCTGCGAGACAGCTGCTACATCTATGGTTACCCCCTTTTCTGCAATACTGTTTTTGATGCGTGTTTGGCTTGCTTTCATCTATCCGGCGTCTGAGTGGGGTTATGGCCCCGCGCCTCGATGAGAATCGATGCCTAACGACCCTAATTAGAGTGACGGCCTTACAGCCGTGTAGCAGCTCAGGGTTGTCGTCAGGCCGGTTGGCCGTTCACGTCATCAGTTATCCAGCATCGCAAAACCAGGTGGGTGGTGCTCGGGTGACAGCGGGGTCAGGCGTTCATCGCGGCTGGCCCCGCATCGAATTCAGTGTGGTGGGCCGCAATCGCCCAGGCGATCCTTGCCAGCTTGTTGGCCAACGCACAAACCACGAGATTGGAGTGATGGTGGGACGCTATTAGCTGGCGGACCCACTCCGCCAAAGCGCCTTTTTGTCGGTCTACCTGAATCAAATAAACCCGGGCGCACTGGATGAGCAGACGCCTCTGGTTTCGGTCGCCGCGTTTACTAATGCCCAACAGCACGGTCTTGCCGCCCGTGGAATGCTGTTTCGGCACCAAGCCGATCGAGGCCGCATAGCCTCGGCCGCATTTGAACTGTTTGCCATCGCCCAACTCGGCAGCCAGGACGGTGGAGGTGATCGGGCCGACACACGGCATGGTCATCAAGCGCGCCGCCAGATCATCTTCAGCGGCCTGGCACTCCACGTCCTTGTCCAGCGCCTTGACCTGCCCATCCAGATAGTTGAAGTGCCCATGCAGCAGCATCAGATTTTTCTTGATGCGTTCAGAAAATGAACTCACTTCAAGCAACGCTGGAAGCTCTTTGATGGCTTTGAAGCCGACTGCCAGACTGACGCCCACCTCCAGCAGGGCTGCGTGAATCCGATTGACGGTCGCAGTGCGGTCTTTAATGAACGACTCACGTATCGAGTTGGACATGGCCAGCGCCTGCTGGGCTTGGGTTTTGGGCGGCACAAAACGCATCGTGGGCCGGGTCGCCGCCTCGCAGATTGCCTCGGCATCTGCGAAGTCGTTTTTGTTGCTTTTCACGTAAGGACGCACGAGATGAGGCGCAATGAGTTTGGGCGTGTGCCCCAGCTTTGCGACCTCTTGCGCCATGAAGTGGGCGCCTCCGCAGGCCTCCATCACGACTGTGCAGGACTCCAGGTTGGCCAGATACTGAATGAGCGTCATCCGATTGAATTTTTTGCGGCAAAGCTCATGACCGCGATCATCTTGCGCATGCAGGTGAAAGGAGTGTTTTCCCAAATCAATGGCGGCAATAGCTACTTTGTTCATGGCAACAGTCTCCGATGAGCCCCCGGTGAAAGCTTAGTGGGCGGCGATCACAGGGGGCGGCGGGGGTAGCCATTTCATTAGAGACGAACGCGGTTCGACAGCGCCTACATAGGGCGCTTCAGGAATCTTTTTTGCTGACACACTTCCTTTCTGCAATTCAATCCGTTAGTATCCGCGGCGTTAGTACCAAGCTGAAAATCAATTCTGGTCGAACAAATCCCCCCGGTCAGCCTTCCCAACGGAAGCCTCCACCGACAAAGCGGGATCGACCACCTCGATGGTTTCCAGGTAAACCTTGCGTCAACACAGCCTTTGATTCGAAAGCAAAGGGTGTTGCGAAGATCACTTACTCTGACCGAACCAGCCTGCAAATTGATCAGGATCTTCACCCCGGGCCCAGAACCTTTGCCCTTGATGTGTTGCCTGCCCTCCTAAGTACCTACCTGCCAGCCCAAGCGCGCCAATTTATCAGCGCTTCAAACTGGCTGCTTTGTTCCAGTCGGGTTCTTCGTTCGACCAATGGTGGTCGTCGTCACTGGAACGTTTTAATTTTGCACGGTTCTTATCCGTGTCGCTTGTAGGAACACCCAATGACTATGTCTACTCAAATCCACACCCAGGATGCAATCCGCACCCTAACCAACGCTTTTGCACCAATGAACTGCCTGATCATGGCCGCACGCAAAGGCTGCTTCAGCTTCACTCTGGTCAATGAACACGGCATCGCTCGTCACAGCGAACGCCTGTACCCCGATCAATACTCCAGCGCCGAGCCGCTGCAGGCCGTGATCGAGCGTACCCGTCAGGCATTGGTTGCCTGATACGCCAGAAAGACTGAAAACCTCAAAAGCCTCGCTCAAAAAGCGGGGCTTTTTATTGCCCGATATTTCACTTTCCCCCCGCCACGGCTAAGCACTAACCGATATAACGGTTATAACTGGCTGCCAGAAATATTTTAAAAACAGGCCTTTACGGCGCGAATATGACACTACACTTCAACTCAAGCGGCTTGATCCGCTTCCGGCGAGCCTGACTCGATTCACCGCTGCCAACGCTTAATTCAGGTATCGCCGACCATTTCATGTTTCGAGGGTTTTATGGGTATCGCTGCCAGCGAACTGTGCCGCTATGTGATCCGCCCGACATTGATCTACCTTGGACGCCATAGCGCAACTGCCGAATCCCTGCTGCTGGGCATCGCCGCCAGCCAGTCAGCCCTTGGTACTGCCCTGCATGACCGCCGTGGACACGGCCTGTACCGAATCGCCGAACCCCGCCATCAGGCACTTTGGGACCACTACCTGGCACTTGACCCGGAGCGCGCAAGCCTGGTCCGCGGCCTGGCCAGCCAGCATGCCTTCCTCAGTGGTCCGCACCTCGAATTGACCGTCAACCTGCGTTACGCCACCGCCATCGCCTGGCTGTTGGTAGAAGAACAGAACACTCCCCTCCCCGAAGCCGACGATCTGCTGGGCATGGCCCGAATCTGGCGCCAGACATTCCAGCCCCAAGGACGTCTCAGAGACTTCACCTACGCCTGGCAAACCTGTGTTTCACCGATGAATCAGGTCGCCTGCTGATCCACTTTTTCGCAAGATCGTGAAACACGTCGCGAATCTGGTCGGATTGTCCTACAAAACCGCTCTAAATCAACCGATACAGGCTATAGCGCTGGGACGAAAATGTTGGTAATTTTCGCCCCGGTGATCACCAGGAGTTCTAATAATGAAAAAAGTAATGCTCAAAACCACCCTTAGCCTCGCCGTTACCTTGGCATCCACCCAGCTCTTCGCAAGTGGCTTTGCCCTGAACGAACAAAGCATCAGCGGGATGGGTACAGGTTTTGCTGGGCGATCTTCATCTGCCGATGACGCATCCACTATTTTTGGCAACCCTGCCGGCATGGCTCGCCTCAAGCGCGAACAAGTGACCGGCGGTGTTGCATTTATCGACGCACACACTGACATCAGCGATGCCAGCTCCCGTCCCAACGGCGGTACCAACAAAGGTGACATGGTCCCTTTCATGGGCGTACCGATGGGCTATTACGTCAAGCCAATCGATGACCAGTGGGCCTTCGGTATCGGCGTGTACGCGCCATTCGGTCTGGTGACCGATTACGAGAACGGCTTTGCCGGCCGTTACTTCGGCAGCAAGAGCGAAGTCAGGATCGTCACTCTCCAGCCAACCGTCAGCTACGCCTTCAACGACAAAGTTTCCATCGGTTTCGGCCCGACCATCAACCGCATCGACGGCAAGCTGGAATCGAACCTGTCGCTTGACCCGCGCGCACCGGATGGCGAAGTCCGCATCAAGGGTGACGACACGGCGCTGGGCTACAACGTCGGTATCCTGGTTCAAGCCACCGACAGCACCAGCGTCGGCCTGACCTATCACTCGAAAGTGAAGTACAAGCTTGAGGGTGATACCAAGGTCAACTACGGCCTGCTCGGCGCACTGGGTCAGAACCCGAACCAGAAGTTCGACGCTTCGCTGGACATCACGACGCCTGAATCGGTCGACTTCTCGGTTACCCACAAACTGGACAGCCAGTGGACCCTCTACGCAGGCAGCACCTGGACCCGCTGGAGCCGCCTGAAAGAAATCTCCGTCGAGAACGAAGGCGTTCCTGCCGCGCTGGCCGCACGCGGGTTCGGTACTATCACCGAAGAGCAGAACTGGCATGACACCTGGGCTCACGCCATCGGCGCTTCCTACCAGTTGAACAAGCAATGGGTACTGCGTACCGGCCTGTCCGTTGACCAAGCGCCGACCAACAACGAAAACCGCTCCCCACGCATCCCGACGGGCGATCGCACGATCTTCAGCCTCGGCGCCGGCTGGAGCCCGACCGACGACCTGACCATCGACGTGGCGTATTCGTACCTGCGTGAAGAGTCGGTCAAGGTCAACGACGACAACGGCCGCCAGGCCTACGACGCCAAGTATGAAAACTATGCGAATGGTTTCGGTGTTGGCGCGACCTACCGCTTCTGATGATTCACGGCGAGGCTTGACCCTCGTCGCCTGAATCAAAAAAGCCCCGCACTCTTGTACAGAGGCGGGGCTTTTTAGTGGGCGTCGATCAGGGTGTGGAAGCCAGAGGCGGCGACGCCAGGGCCTTCTCCACCGCTTCGATGAACTCGGGATCGTCGGGCTTGGTCAGGCTGGAGAAACTGGCGATCACCTTGCCCTGGCGATCGACCACGTACTTGTAGAAATTCCACTTCGGCGCGCCGGTCTGCTTGGCTAGCACTTTGAACAGGTGAGTGGCACCGTCGCCGCGGACTTTCTGCGGTTCGGTCATGGTGAAGGTCACGCCATAGTTCACGTAGCACACCTTGGCGGTCTCCGCGCCGTCCTTGGACTCCTGATTGAAGTCATTGGACGGAACGCCGAGCACCTCCAGCCCCTTCTCCTTGTAACGCTGATTCAGCGCCTCAAGGCTTTTGAACTGTGGGGCAAAACCACAGAAGCTGGCGGTATTGACCACCACCAGCGGCTTGCCGGCGAAGCGCTGGCACAGGTCGATGGATTCATTGGCGCGCAACTTGGGCAATGAGCCTTGCAACAGTGCCGGGCACTCTGCCGCTTGAGCCAATCCGGTAAACGCCACCAGTAACGCGGGAACTGCCAACCAGCGCATCAGCATGTCAGTGCATCCTTCAGAGGTCGTCAGAAACGAAGTTACTCGCCCTCCTGTCCTGCTAGCAAGCACCCATGCCTAACTGCATCAACGCCAGCCCGCCCTGCTGCCAGCCCCACCACGCCAGGGCCAGCAGCAAAGCGCAAACAGCGACCGCAGCGATGCGCGGCCAGAGACTGTTCATACCGCACTCATCCGGGTTTGCAAACGCGCCACCGGCTGCTCACGCACCGGCCAGTTCAGGGCAGCGGCCAACAGGCTCAAGAGAATCGCCACTTGCCAGATCAAGTCATAGCTCCCGGTCCGGTCATACACCACCCCGCCCAACCAGCCGCCGAGGAACGATCCGAGCTGGTGAAACAGGAACACGATGCCACCGAGCATGGACAGGTTTCGCACGCCAAACAAGGTCGCCACGGTGCCATTGGTCAAGGGCACGGTCGACAGCCAGAGGAAGCCCATCATCATGCCAAACAGATAGGCGGTGGTCGTCGTGACCGGTGCCCACAGAAACCACGCAATCACCACCGCTCGCAACAGATACAGGCCGGTGAGCAAACGCGGCTTGGACATCCGTCCGCCGAGCCAGCCGGCGGTGTAGGTACCGAAGATGTTGAACAAGCCGATCAACGCCAGCACCGTGGTACCGACAGATGCCGGGAGATGCTGGTCCACCAGATATGCCGGCAGGTGCACGCCGATAAACACCACCTGGAAGCCGCAGACAAAAAAGCCGAACGCCAGCAGCCAGAAACCCGAATGGGAGCAAGCCTCGCGCAGTGCTTCGGACAAGGTTTGTTCATGGCCGAGCACGGGCAACGGCTTGTCCTTGAGCATGCTCACCAGCGGCACAATCAGCGCCACCAGCAGGCCCAACACCAGCAACGCAGCGGACCAGCCGAGCCAGCCGATCAACCCCAGCGTGCCGGGTAACATGGCGAACTGGCCAAAGGAACCGGCGGCGCTGGCAATGCCCATGCCCATGCTGCGTTTCTCCGGTGGCACCGCGCGCCCGACCACGCCGAGAATCACCGAAAACGACGTACCGGACAGGCCGAGACCGATCAACAGGCCAGCACTCAGCGACAAGGTCACGGCCGAATCCGACAAGCCCATGAACAGCAACCCCAGCGCATACAGCACACCGCCGACCGCCACCACTTTCGCCGCGCCGAAGCGGTCGGCCAGCGCGCCGGTGAAGGGCTGCGCCAGGCCCCAGATCAAATTCTGCAAGGCGATGGCAAACGCAAACGTCTCACGCCCCCAACCGAACTCGGCGCTCATCGGTGCCAGAAACAATCCGAAGCCGTGTCGCACCCCCAGAGACAACGCAAGAATCAGCGCACTCCCCACCAACACCCAACCGCAAGTACGCCACATCGAGGTCATTCTTATTCTCCGGTAGCGGGTATATACCCGCTTAAGATCGAACAAACCGGCATCACGCCAGTTCGTCCAGCAACTTCAGCAAAGTTTCGCGTTTCTCGGCCCCCAAGCGATCAATCAACCGCTGCTGCGCCGCTTCCCAGGCGGGCAAGGCCGCAGCCAGCCGCTCAGCACCGGCGTCAGTCAGGCGGACGATACGATTGCGCATGTCCTCGCCCTCGACCAGCGTCACCAGCCCTTCTCCCTCCAACACGCGCAGATTGCGCCCGAGCGTGCTGCGGTCCAGGCCCATGGCCTCGGCCAAGGTGGAAATACTCGGTTGATCCAGACGCTGCAGATTGCACAGTAGAGAATACTGGGCAACGTTGATCCCGAAGCCGTCGAGAGCGCCGTCGTAATGCCTGCTGACGCCACGGGCGGCGCGACGCAGGTTGATGCATAAACATTGGGAATCGAGCATGGTGCGTGTATATACCCGCGGCTAAATGAAAGCAAGGTTTTGGAATCATATTACCCGTAGGAGCGAGGCTTGCCCGCGAAGCTGTTGGCGCACTTGAAGACGCCTTCGCGGGCAAGCCTCGCTCCTACATAATTAAGGCCAGCCCTACGAGCAATGTCATCTCCAGCAATTCCAGCATCGCACCGGCCGTATCGCCGGTGGTGCCGCCCAAGCGCCGCACCATCACCTGCCGTAACCAGACAAACATCAACGCCGCCAGCACCAACGCCAATACACCGCTGAGCCCGGCAATCAGCACACAAACCACCGCACTGGCACCCAGCACCTGTTTACCGGCCAACCGCGGCAAATGATCCGCCAACGCCTGACCCAAACCACCGGCTCGCACATAAGGCGTGGTCAGAAACAGCCCCAACAACGCAGCACGGCCAATCAAGGGAACGATGAGCAAAACAACGCCGTGTCCCTGCTCAATCAACGCCAGCAACGCCGCGAATTTCAGCAGCAACACCAGCACCAGCGTCACCACGGCGATCGGCCCGCTGCGCGGATCCTTCATGATCGTCAGCGTGCGCTCACGGTCACCGAACCCGCCGAGCCACGCATCGGCGCTATCGGCCAGGCCGTCGAGGTGCAGCGCACCACTGAGCAACACCCAAACCGTCAGCAACAACGCGGCGTGAAGCAACAACGGTGTGCCCAGCAACAGCCCGTTCAGGGCCCACAACAGCGCGCCGAATAGCAGCCCCACCAGCGGATAAAACAGCAGCGACCGCCCCAACTCCTCAGGCGCCGGCATGCCCGGCAGACGAATCGGCAGGCTGCTCAGAAATTGCAGGGCGATCCAGAATGGCAACATGGTCAGGACGCTTCCTTTAACGAGCCGCCCGACTCGACCGACAGCGAAAACAACGCACCGTGGCTGACTTCTACGTTAAGTAGTTGCTCACGGGGCAATCCCCGCGCCTGAGCCAGCAGCAAACGCATGACGCCGCCATGGCTGATCAGCAACACTCGCTCGCCTGCATAGGCGGCGTGCAGACGCGCCACCGCCGCCAGCACGCGCGTCGAAAAATCCTCGACCCGCTCACCTTGAGGCGGTGTAAACGAATAAGGGTCGGCCCAGAACAATCCCAAGGCCGCGGCGTCAGTTTCCATCAGCGCCTTAGCGCTCTGCCCTTCCCAGGCGCCGAAGTGCAGCTCCTGCAAGTCTTTATCCAGTTGCACCGGTAAACCCAGTTGCGCGCCGAGTTCTTCAGCGAACCGCGCGCAACGCTGCAACGGCGAACTGACCAGGCGATCCCACGGCCCTTGATCGATCACGGCGGCGCGCATCTGTGCCCAGCCCTTGTCGGTCAACGCATCATCGAGGCTGCCGCGCAGACCGCCGCCGAGTTCGGTTTCGCCGTGGCGCAAGAGATCCAGGCGCAATGTCATACGGGACGATCCGCCACCGCAGCTTCGGCGAAGGTCGCCATTTGGCCGTGCAGGTCGCACGTCAGACGCAGCAACGGCACGGCCAATGCGGCGCCGCTGCCCTCGCCCAGGCGCAGGCCGAGATCCAGCAACGGCTCGGCGTTGAGGGTTTCCAGTACATGGCGATGACCCGGCTCGGCACCGCGATGCCCGAACAGCAGCCACTGCCGGCACTCCGGGTTCAAGCGCACCGCAACCAGCGCAGCGACGCTGCAAATGAAACCGTCCACCAGCACCGCGACACCTTCCTGGGCACACGCCAGGTATGCGCCGACCAATGCCGCGATTTCAAAACCACCGAGGTTGAACAGGGTTTGCAACGCATCACCGCGCTGAGCGCCATGCAAGGCCAACGCACGCTCGATAACCTGAGCCTTGTGGCTCACGCCCGCCGCGTCCAGTCCGGTGCCCGGCCCGGCCAGATGCACCACCGGGCAATCGAGTAACGCACAGGCCAAAGCGCTGGCCGCCGTGGTGTTGCCGATGCCCATTTCACCGCCGATGTACAACTGCGCACCCGTCGCGATGGCACGTTGCACGCTGTCGCGACCGGCCTGCATAGCGAGTTCACCCTGGGCCTGCGTCATCGCCGGACCGTCGACAAAATTCGCAGTGCCGGGGCCCACGTTCAGGTGACGCACACCCGGCAAATTCAACCCCGGGTTGACGGTGCCGAGGTCAACCACTTCAAGGGAAGCACCCAACTGCCGCGCCAACACGCTGATCGCCGCGCCGCCACTGACAAAGTTGTGCAGCATTTGCCCAGTGACCTCCTGGGGAAACGCCGACACCCCTTCGGCGACCACGCCATGATCGCCGGCAAAAATCGCGATCCACAGCTGATCGAGGCTCGGCTTGACCCGCCCCTGCAACCCCGCCAGTTGCACCGCTACCGACTCCAGTCGACCGAGGGAACCGGCCGGTTTGGTCAGTTGCTGTTGACGCGCTACGGCCAGCTCGACCGCTGCCGCATCAATCGGCTTGCACGGGTTAAGCCACCAGAATTGAGTCATAACGCAGTTCCTTTCAAAGTCAGGGGCAGGCCGGCGACGGTCAGGACAACTCGCTGACAGCGCTCGGCCAACGCTTGATGCAGCCAACCGGCTTCATCGACATAGCGGCGAGTCAATTCGCCCAGCGGCACGACACCCATTCCGGTCTCGTTGCTGACAAAAATGATTTCACCCGGCAGCGTGGCCAGGCAGTCCAGCAGGGCTTCGCGTTCGGCGCTGAGGCGCTCGGGGTTGTCGAGCATCAGCAGGTTGGTCAGCCACAGGGTCAGGCAATCCACCAGCAGGCAACGCTCGGGACTGGCGGTTTCGCGCAGGATGCGGGCGAGCTCAAGCGGTTCTTCGATCAGCGCCCATTCAGCCGGACGGCGGGCGCGGTGATGGGCCACCCGTTCGTTCATTTCGCCGTCGAGGGGTTGGCTGGTGGCGATGTAGGTCACCTTGAGTTGGCTATCTGTAGCAAGTTTTTCTGCCAGGCGACTTTTGCCGGAGCGGGCGCCGCCGAGGATCAGTTGCAGCATGGTTTATTCCTTAGCATCTTCGGTAAGGCGACGTGCCTCATCGCGGGCGAGCCCGCTCCCACAAGGATCGAGGCAGTTCACAGATGTGTGTCCACCCACGGAACCTGTGGGAGCGGGCTTGCCCGCGATGAGGCCGAATCAGCCACCTCAAAACCCACAGAGCTCCCGCAACAGCCGGGTATCCAAATGCTTCTCCACCAAATCCGCCAGCCGCTCGATATCGCGCTCACGCAACCCGTGGTAATCCACGTCCTGCACAGCCTGCAACCCGGCCCAACGCAACAGCGCACTGCACGCGGCGGGGGACTCGAACAGACCGTGCAGATAGGTGCCGAAAATCTGCCCGTCGGCACTTTGCGCACCATCACAACGACCATCATCCAACTGCACCGCAGCGTTTTCCAACGCCGTCCCGGTGGTCACCCCGGCATGAATTTCATAGCCGCTGACCGGCGCATCTTCCAGCGCCAGACGCCCGCGCACATTGCGCAACTGCTTTTCTTCTTCGAGCTGCGTTTCGAACGCCAGCAAGCCCAAACCGGCACTGGAACCCGGCGCGCCTTCGAGGCCCAGCGGATCGTGCACCTGCTCGCCGAGCATTTGCAGACCGCCGCAAATCCCCAACACTTTGCCGCCGTAACGCAAGTGTCTAGCGATGGCGCTGTCCCAGCCGTTGGCCCGCAGATACGCAAGGTCGCTGCGCACGCTTTTCGAGCCGGGAAGGATGATCAGATCGGCTGGCGGAATCGCCTGGCCGGGGCCGATGAATTGCAGGTCCACTTGCGGGTGCAGGCGCAGTGGATCGAAATCGGTGTGGTTGCTGATGCGCGGCAGCACCGGCACCACCACCTTCAGCACCTGGTCGGCCTTGTCGGTCTGGCGCTGATCGATGCCGTCTTCGGCTTCCAGGTGCAGGTCCATGACGTAGGGCAAGACGCCGATCACCGGTTTGCCGGTGCGTGCTTCCAGCCAGTCCAGACCGGGTTGCAGCAACGCGATGTCGCCGCGAAAACGGTTGATGATGAAACCTTTGACCCGCGCCTGTTCGCTCGGCGACAGCAGTTCCAGCGTGCCCACCAGATGCGCGAACACCCCGCCGCGATTGATGTCGGCGATCAGCACCACCGGGCAGTCGACCGCTTCGGCAAAGCCCATGTTGGCGATGTCGCCGGCACGCAGATTGATCTCGGCCGGCGAGCCTGCGCCTTCGACCATCACCACCGGATAGGCCGCGCTCAACCGCGCATGGGAGGCCAGCACCGCTTGCATGGCGATGGCTTTGTAGTCGTGATAGGCGACGGCGTTCATGGTCGTGACCGCACGACCGTGAATGATCACTTGGGCGCCGGTGTCGCTGTTCGGCTTGAGCAGCACCGGGTTCATGTCGGTGTGCGGCTCAAGGTTGGCCGCCTGGGCTTGCACCGCTTGCGCGCGACCGATCTCGCCACCGTCGGCCGTCACGGCACTGTTGAGCGCCATGTTCTGCGGTTTGAACGGCACGACGCTCACGCCCTGACGAACCACCCAACGACACAGCGCCGTCACCAGCGTGCTTTTACCGGCGTCCGATGTCGTGCCCTGCACCATCAACGTGGTCATTGGTTTTCCTTGGCGTAAGCTTCGAATGCAGCAGCGAGTCGTGTCCAGTCGGCTTCATCGGCCGGCAGGCCAAAGCGCAGGCTGCTGTTATGCGTGAACAACCGCAGCAAGATGCCACGTCGAGCCATGAACTCATGGAGCGCTTCGGCGCGTTCGATGATCAGCCATTGAAACAAGGCGCAACCGCCCTGGGGTTTGAAACCGTGCTGCTCCAGCAGCAGCGCCAGACGCACGCTGGCCTCTTCAGTGCGCAGCCGTTGCCGGGCATGCCCTTCGGTGTCCAGCAAACACGCCTGGCCCAGCACCCGAGTCGGTCCGCTGACCGCCCATGGGCCTACTTGTTCGGCCAGCAACTTGAGCAACTTGCGCTCGGCCAGCACGAACCCCAATCGCACACCGGCCAGGCCAAAAAACTTGCCGAAGGAGCGCAAAACGATCAACCCGACCTGATTGGCGAAAGGTGCCAGGCTGAGCTGCGGTGTGTTGTCCATGAACGCCTCGTCGACCACCAGCCAGCCACCGCGCTGGGCCAGTTTTGAATGCCAGTCCAGCAGACGACTCGGGGTCAGGCTCAGACCGGTGGGATTGTTCGGGTTGACCACCACCAGCACGTCGAGGCTGTCGAGGAAAAAGTCGACTTCCTGCTCCAGCACTTCACGCACGATGTAGCCGCTGCGGCGCCAGGCTTCGGCGTGTTCGGCATAACACGGCGAGAGCACGCCGACCTTGCCGACCCGACGCAAACGCGGCAGCAACTGGATCGCCATTTGCGAGCCGGCCACCGGCAGCACCTGCACGGCACCGTAGTAATCGCAGGCGGCTTGTTCCAGACCGTCATCGGTTTCCGGCAAGCGCGCCCAGGCTCGCAACGGAATCTCGGGAACCGGAAACGGCCAGGGCGCCAGGCCGCTGGACAGGTCGAGCCAATCGGCTTCGGCGATGCCGTATTCGAGCGCGGCCTTGCGCAACCGTCCACCGTGTTCAAGCATAGAATTCAGCCCCCACGCAGAGAATCAGCAGCCATAACCATACCCCGCGCTGGACCAATTGCCAGCCACGGTCGATGGAGTCGGCGTCCGCCGGCGCGCCTTCGCCCAGCGGCGGACGCTGATGCAGTTCACCGTGATAGATCGCCGCCCCGCCCAACTCGACACCGAGCGCACCGGCACCGGCGGCCATCACCGGACCGGCATTCGGGCTGTCCCAGGTCGGACCCTGGAGGCGCCAGCATTTGAGCGCAAGTCGGGTCTTACCGAGCAACGCATACGTCAGCGCCACCAGGCGTGCAGGAATGTAGTTGAGCACGTCGTCGATTTTCGCCGCCGCCCAGCCGAAACGTTCAAAGCGTTCGTTGCGATAGCCCCACATGGCGTCGAGCGTGTTGCTCAAACGGTAGAGCACCACACCGGGCGCACCCGCCACGGCGAACCAGAACAGCGCGGCAAATACCGCGTCGCTGCCGTTTTCCAATACGGATTCGGTGGCGGCGCGGGCGACTTCGGTTTTATCCAGTTCGCTGGTCTGACGGCTGACCAGATAGCCCACGCGCTTGCGTGCCTCGTCCAGATCATCGCTGCGCAAGGCCTTGGCCACCGGCTCAACATGCTCGCCAAGACTGCGCATGCCGAGCGCGCAATAGAGGGCAAGAATCTCGACGATCCAGCCGACATAAGGCGCCCAGGAAAATGCCGTGGCCAGCAGGGTCAACGGCAGTACGGCGATCACCCAGGCGGTAACGCCGTGACTGCGCCAGCCGCGACCGCCGCCATTGAAACGTTGCTCGATGCGGTCGGCAAAACGGCCGAACGCCACCAGCGGATGCCAGCGTTTGGGTTCACCCAGCAGCGCATCCAGCGCCACGGCGGCGACACTCAACAACGCCACACTCATTGACTCACTCCCCAAACATTTTCATACAGCAATTCGTTCAGCGGACGCGCTTGCGCCCAGCCTTCGAGTACCAGCATTGGCGCCGGATAAAATGCCTTCACCGGGCCGAGACACAGCACCGCCAGCGGCTTGGCGCCGGCCGGCATCGCCAGCAGATCGGCCAGGGCTTGTGGCTCGAACAGCGACACCCAGCCCATGCCCAACCCTTCGGCGCGGGACGCCAGCCAGAGGTTCTGGATGGCGCAGGACAGCGAGGCCATGTCCATTTCCGGCAAGGTGCGGCGGCCGAAAATGTGCCGTTCGCGATCGTCCATCAACGCGGCAACCAGCACCTCGGCGCAATCGTTGATGCCTTCGACCTTGAGCTTCATGAAGTCGTCGCTGCGCTCGCCAAGGGCTTCGGCGGTGCGCAGGCGTTCTTCTTCCACCAATTGCTGGATCTTGCCGCGCAGGGCTCGGTCACTGATGCGAATGAACCGCCAGGGCTGCATCAGGCCGACGCTCGGCGCCTGGTGCGCGGCTTCGAGCAAGCGGCGCAGGAGTTCGGGCTCGACGGTGCCGCCGCTGAAGTGGCGCATGTCGCGGCGTTCGGCGATGGCTCGGTAGACCGCTTGGCGTTCGGCTTCGGAGAAGGCGTTGTCGGTCATGGCCTCTTCGCGGGCAAGCCCGCTCCCACAGTGGACCGCGTTTCTTCAGGCAACACACTTGCTAATGTGGGAGCGGGCTTGCCCGCGAAGGCGGCTTCAGGGTCGGGAAGAAATAGCGCGGCGATCGCATGCGGATTCGACGGAAAATAAAAGTGCACGTAAGAAGCCGTCATCCGCCCCTCGCGATACACCGCCTCTGCCCCACGCCCGCCATTAGGACTCAGGCCTCGAGCAATCGGCTCAAGCTCAGTGCTGGTCAGCGAGTGGTGGTAAGTGTGCCCGCGCAGCGAACCTTCCGGCAGTTCGACCGCTTGCAACGCCAATGCCGCCAAACGCTTTTGCATCACCGCATCCCCCGCCAGCAAGCCGACCAGTTCAGCGCGAGTGCCTTCGACATCGGTCAACGAGTCGAGCAGATAAAGCATGCCACCGCATTCGGCCAGCAACGGTTTACCCGCCGCGTGGTGAGCGCGGATCGCGGTCAGCATTTCGGTGTTTTGTGCCAGCGCCACATGGTGCAGCTCCGGGTAACCACCCGGCAGATAGAGGCTGTCCGCTTCCGGCAATTGCGTGTCACGGATCGGCGAGAAAAACAGCAACTCAGCGCCCATCGCCCGCAGCAGATCCAGGCTCGCGCCATAGGTGAACGCGAACGCTTCGTCACGGGCCACGGCGATGCGCACGCCGGCCAGCAACGGTTCGGCAACGATCACATCAGGAGCGGCGAATTCCACCGCCGGTGGCAGCGCAACCTCGCAGCTGCTGGCCAGCGCATCGGCCGCCGCATCGAGGCGCAGATCGAGATCGTTCAGCTCGCTGGCCTGCACCAGCCCCAAGTGACGACTCGGCAATTCGATCCCGGTTTCCCGGGACAAGGCGCCGTACCAGCGCAGGCCCTCGGTCAGGCTGCCTTCGAGCAATTGCGCATGACGCAGGGTGCCAACGCGGTTGGCCAAGACACCGGCGAACGGCAAATCCGGCTGATAGCGCGCCAGCCCCAGGGCCAGCGCGCCAAACGTCTGGGCCATGGCGGTGCCGTCGATCACGCCGAGCACCGGCACACCGAAATGCCGCGCCAGGTCTGCGCTGGACGGCGTGCCATCGAACAATCCCATGACGCCTTCGATAAGAATCAGATCGGCTTCACCGGCGGCTTCCCACAACAGTCGACGACTTTCCTGCTCACCAACCATCCACATGTCCAGTTGATACACCGGCGCACCGCTGGCGCGCTCAAGAATCATCGGGTCGAGAAAGTCCGGTCCGCATTTGAACACGCGCACCTTGCGTCCCTGATTGCGATGCAAACGGGCCAGCGCGGCAGTGACAGTGGTCTTGCCCTGACCGGAGGCCGGCGCGGCGATCAGCACCGCCGGGCAATGACGGGGTTGATTCACAGCTCGACGCCTTTTTGCGCTTTGATCCCGGCCTGGAACGCGTGCTTGATCACGCCCATTTCGGTGACGGTGTCGGCCAGCTCAATCATCTCTGGTTTGGCGCCGCGACCGGTCACGACCACGTGCTGCATCGGCGGACGGGCCTGCAAATCGCTGAGCACCTGATCGAGACCGAGGTAGCCGTGCTTGAGGGCGATGTTCAACTCATCGAGCACCACCAGGCCGATGGACGGGTCGCGCAGCAGTTCCTGGGACACCAGCCAGGCGGCTTCGGCGGCGGCGATGTCACGCTGGCGATCCTGGGTTTCCCAGGTGAAGCCCTCGCCCATCACATGAAAGCGCACCTGCTCCGGAAAGCGCCGGAAGAACAATTCTTCACCGGTGCTGTTGCGGCCCTTGATGAACTGCACCACGCCGCATTGCATGCCGTGGCCCATGGACCGGGCGAGCATGCCAAACGCCGAACTGCTCTTGCCTTTACCGTTGCCGGTCAGCACCAGCAGCAGGCCGCATTCGTTCGGGGAATTGGCGATGCGTTCGTCGATCACGGCTTTTTTGCGCTGCATGCGCGCCAAATGGCGTTCGTCACGATCCGGGGTATCTGTCATGGGGGAGCTCTCCGTTGAGGCTGGATAACGGCGGGCAGGCACAAGAATAGACGGCAAGAAGCCTGGCATCGCCCACCGTGATGCCGCTGGATGAATCAGGCCGGTCTCCGGGCTCATGAGCGGCGCAAGGCCTGACTGCGCGCCTTCCCATGTCGATGATCGACACAGTGGCTCAAGACGCAGTTTTCATTCATTTACCGTTGCGGGGGCAGCGCCGGGATCGCGGTCCTTCATGCAATGAAGAGCTCACTCACCGGCTTCCCTGTTTCACTCTGTCGACCAAGGCCACAAAGCACCTGAAACAAGCCGCGAAGGTTAGAGGGTTGGGGGTGGAGCGTCAATTGAAGACGGGCGGCGCGCGCGATAAACTGCCGCCGATCAATTAAATGACGTCAATCTTGTGCCACACTCACAGCAGTGATATCAAAGAGCCACAACCTGACATCACAATAACAAGGGTGAGCCCCATGCAAGGCATGATCATCAGCAATCCGAAGCTGGAATTCCTGCGCCCGGTGCTGGAACGCTGGTTTGACTGTATTGACCGCTACAACGCCGTGCGCGGCGATAACGACACACCTTACTGGTACGACGAAAAAGCCAACCTCAGCCTGCTCTCCACTGCGGCATGGATGGCGGAAATGGTCACGCTGCAACAAACCCCCACGCGCAAACAGACCGAAGAAGGCGAACGCAACGGCCGCGCCGACCTGTTTATCGCCACCGCCGAAGAACGCGCCTATTTCCAAGCCACGCAACGCTGGCCGCGGGTCAACAGCCTTAACCTGACTCAAGCCTTGCAGGACATCACCAGCGACGCCAAGCGCATCAGCTACGCCAGCGACCTGAAACTCGGCTGCCTGTTCGTCGCGCCGCAAAAGTCCCAGCAAAGCGCCACGCCGGAAGAACTCCAGGACATGGTCGACGACCTGCAAAAGGAACACACCTGCGCCGTCGCCTGGTATTTCCCTTACGCCTACCGCAAGTTGCGCAACGAAGCCGGCCACTATCACCCAGGCATCGCCGTGCTGCTCAAAGAGGCTCGCGGCTGACCGGTTGAACCATCGCGCGCCTGCGCTTCTCTATTGAATTAGGTCACTGCATTCATAGGGAAGATCAGCATGCGCCAGCCTCAACTCGTTCTCGTCATTGCGCTCGCCGGAGGGCTCGCCGCCTGTGGTGAAACCTCCCGCCTGCAAGTCTCCGACGGCACCGGCCCGTCTCCCCAGCTCCCGGAACCCAACAAAACCCTGATCCCGACGGTGAACATCGCCCCGGCAATCGGCTGGCCAGCCGGCGCAAAACCGATCACAGCGGCGGGAACTCAAGTGACGGCGTTTGCTGAAGGCCTGGATCACCCGCGCTGGCTTTATGTGCTGCCTAACGGCGACGTGCTGGTCGCCGAAACCAATGCCCCACCGAAGCCCGATGACGGCAAAGGCATTCGCGGCTGGGTCATGGGTAAAGCCATGAGCCGCGCTGGCGCCGGAGTACCGAGTCCGAACCGGATCACGCTGCTGCGCGACAAGGACCATGACGGCATTGCCGAAACCCGCACGGTGTTCCTGGAAAACCTCAATTCGCCATTCGGCATGACCCTGGTTGGCAATGACCTGTACGTCGCTGACACTGATCGCTTGCTGCGCTTCCGTTATGAAAATGGCGATACGGCGATCAAATCGCAGCCGATGAAAGTGATCGATCTACCGGGTGGCACGCTGAATCACCACTGGACCAAAAACGTCATTGCCAGCAAGGACGGCAGCAAGCTCTACGTCACCGTGGGCTCCAACAGCAACGTCGGCGAAAACGGCCTGGACAAGGAAGAAGGTCGTGCGGCGATCTGGGAAGTGGATCGTGCCACCGGCAATCACCGAATCTTCGCCTCAGGCCTGCGCAATCCCAATGGCATGGCTTGGGAGCCTCGGAGCGGCGCCTTGTGGACGGCGGTCAACGAGCGCGATGAAATCGGCAGCGACCTGGTGCCGGACTACATCACCTCGGTCAAGGACGGCGCGTTCTATGGCTGGCCGTTCAGCTATTACGGCCAGCACGTGGACATTCGTGTCGAGCCACAAAATCCGGACCTGGTGGCCAAGGCCATTGCGCCGGACTATGCGGTCGGCCCACATACCGCATCGCTGGGCCTGACGTTTGCTGAAGGCACCACATTGCCAGCGCAGTTCAAGGAAGGCGCGTTCATCGGCCAGCACGGTTCGTGGAACCGAGATCCGCACAGTGGCTACAAGGTTATTTTTGTGCCCTTCGCGGGTGGCAAACCGACCGGGAAGCCGGTTGATGTGCTGACCGGTTTCCTCAATGACGAAGAAAAAGCCATGGGCCGCCCGGTGGGCGTGGTGATTGATCAGCAGGGTGATTTGCTGGTGGCCGATGATGTGGGGAACAAGGTGTGGCGGGTTTCGGCGGTTAAATAGCGCCATCGTTAACCTACACAAACCCTGTGGGAGCGGGCTTGCCCGCGATGAGGCCAGCACAGTCGACACTGATGTTGCCTGAACCACCGCTATCGCGGGCAAGCCCGCTCCCACAGGGTATTAGCGCTTGCGGCAGAGCGTGAGGCCATCCCCTATCGGCAACAACGACAGATCCACACGCAAGTCATCCTTCAACGCACGATTGAGCGCCTGAATGGCCCGGGTGTCTGCGCTCTCGGAATGCTTCTCAAGCACCCGCCCACTCCACAGCGTGTTATCGAACACCGCCAAACCGCCGACTCGCAGCAGACGCAGCGCATGCTCCAGATAGCTCGGATAGTTAGCCTTGTCGGCATCAATGAAAATCAGATCAAACTGCCCGTCCTGCCCTTGCCGTTCAAGCTCAGCGAGGGTTTCCAGCGCAGGCGCCAGACGCAGATCAATCTGCCCGGCGAGCCCCGCTTCCTGCCAGTAACGGCGCGCGGTGGCGTTGTAGTCGCCGGGAATGTCACAGCAGATCAGCGAACCGTCCTCCGGCAACGCCGTCGCCATGCACAAGGCGCTGTAACCGGTAAACGTGCCGACTTCCAGCAATCGCCTGGCGCCGGTGAGTTTCACCAACAACGTGAGGAACTGCCCTTGCTCCGGCGCGATCTGCCAGCGAGCCATGGGCAGCGCCTGGGTTTCGTCGCGCAAACGCTTGAGCAGCGGCGTTTCCCTGAGGGAAACGTCGAGCAGGTATTGATACAGGGAGTCATCCAGATTGAGCGTGCGAGCGGTCATGACAACCTCTAGGGATTGCGCGCCAGGTGTTCAGGTTGCAGGACGCGCTTGGCGCTGAGGTAGGCTTTCTGCCAATAAGTCTTGGACAAGCTGTCGAGCTTTACCGTGCCGCCAGTGGCCGGCGCGTGGACGAAGCGGCCCTCGCCGACATAGATCCCGGCATGACTGACCTGGGAGCCGCCATTGGTGGCGAAGAAGATCAGGTCGCCGGTTTGCAGACCTTCCTTGCCCACACTGGCCGCCTGCATGCTGATCAACTCACGCGTGGTACGCGGCAGGGAAATACCGGCGACGTCATGGTAAACGTAACCGATCAGGCCACTGCAATCGAATCCGGAATCCGGCGTGTTGCCGCCCCAGCGATACGGCGTACCCACCAGGCCGAGCGCGCGGAACAGCACGTCTTCTGCTTCGGGGGAGAAAGGTTGGGAGGCGCTGAAAACAATCGGCGCGCGAACCACCGGCGCAGGAGGCGGTGGGCGGCTGGCGCAGGCGCTGAGCAGTGCTGCGAAGAACATGAGTGCGAGGCGGGCCGACATCGTCATAAGCAGAACATCCTGATCTGGCTGCGGCTTTTTTCTGCCGGGAAGACAGAAAAGAAAACCGCCTGCGCAGGACGCAGGCGGTTTGCCATCAATAATAGATCAGGATTCTAGCGGCTACGCGGCAAACTTCAAGTAAGACTTTAAGTTCACCTTACAAACTGTCCGCTTACTTGCGTGCGGTGACGATTGTCGGGGCCGCATTCGGTGCCATCGCGAGTGCACGCTTGGCTTCGATGAAGGTTTTGCTCCAGTAGCTGTCGCCCAGGCTATCGATCCGGACACCACCGCTGCGGCGGCTGCTGGAATGGATGAACTGGTTGTCACCCAGGTAGATCCCGGCGTGACTGACGCGACCGCGACGGCCATTGGTCGCGAAGAACAGCAAGTCGCCCGGCTCCAGTTTGCTGCGAGAAACCAGCGGAGCGTCGACGTTGATCATTTCGCGAGTGGAACGCGGCAGGTTCATGCCCGCTTCTTCACGGAACAGGTAACCGATGAAACCGCTGCAATCGAAACCGGCTTCGGAGGTGCCGCCGAAACGGTAACGGGTACCGATCAGGGACATGCCACGTTCGAGGATGCTGTCGGCGAGGACCGGAAGCTGGTACGACTTGCCGTCGGCGAAGGCTGCCAGTTCTTTTTCGGTGGCCGCTTCTTCCTGTTCGAGCGCTTGCTGATACAGGGCGGAAGACTGGGCAGTAACAGAGTTTTTAGCCTGCTGTTGTTGCTCTTGCTGGGACACTGGGGAGTGAGCAGCGCAACCGAACAACAGGGTGACGAGTGCGAGGGGCACGAGGGGTGCAAAGCGATTTAGCATGGGCACGACCGTGGCTGATAGTTGTAAAGAAGGCGAGACTATGCCCGCTATCAACCTCATTTGCAAATTCAATCGATCTTTATGTGACTTCTTGGTTTCTCGTTTACATCTAAGCGCTTAAGCCCCATTTAAACGCTTGCGCAGCCTGCAGTCCTGTAGGAAAGCGGATTTTCTCGCGCCTGAAACAGGCCAAAACCCGCGAAAACCTTGGGGCTTACCAGCCTAATGTTTCTTTCAAGAAGGGGATCGTCAGCTTGCGCTGAGCTTGAAGGGAGGCCTGATCGAGTCGCTCAAGCAGCTCGAAAAGCGCACTCATGCTGCGAGTACCGCGGGTCAAAATAAAGTGCCCGACTTCGTCGGTCAGGTGCAGTCCGCGACGGGATGCGCGTAGTTGCAAGGCACGCAATTTGTCTTCGTCGGAGAGCGGTCGCATCTGAAAGATCAGCGCCAGGGTCAGGCGGGATTTGAGGTCCGCCAGCTTCACCGGCAGTTCACGCGGGGAGGTCGACGCGGCGATCAGCAGGCGCCGACCGCTGTCACGCAGACGATTGAACAGGTGGAACAGCGCCTCTTCCCAATCCGCTCGACCGGCAACCGCCTGTAAATCATCGAGGCAGACCAGTTCGTATTGTTCGAGGTTGTCGAGGATTTCGATGCCGCGATCCAGCAGTTCGGCCAACGGCAAATACACCGCCGGCTCGCCCAGCTGTTCGAAGCGCAGGCAGGCCGCCTGCAACAGATGCGTACGCCCTACCCCGTCCTTGCCCCAGAGATAAATCAGGCTTTCGGTCCAGCCGGCGTCGGCTTCGCATAGACGCTCGACATAGCCGAGTGCAGCGGCATTGGCGCCTGGGTAGTAGTTGATAAAGGTAGCGTCATCACGCAGACGCACACCTAGGGGCAGCTGAATCGGTTTCATGCTGACTGAACAGTTCCAACGGAACCGTTAGTGGCCTCTGTGTAAAGTTTGCGAAGTTTATACCCGTGACGCTGGTCGCACAATGCGACAGACCACAAGCAAAATCAAAGGTTTGCGTTAACGCACTGGTTTTGTGACAGTTTCTTTGGCGCTACCGCCGACAGCCGCGCGAAGGTGGCGGGCCAACCCGGCATGAACCGGATCGCCCGCCAAGCGCCATCAACCCGCCTTATAGCTCAGGTTCGTCGACGCCGCTGTACATATCAGAATCTTTATACAAATCATGCACATGGCGCACGAGCACCATGATCACCGCCGCCACCGGCAGTGCAAGCAGCACTCCGGTAAACCCGAACAGCTCGCCACCGGCCAGAATCGCAAAGATCACCGCCACCGGATGCAGGCCGATGCGGTCCCCCACCAGCAACGGCGTCAGCACCATGCCTTCCAGCGCCTGGCCGACCATGAACACCGCGACGATGCCGATCATGGGATACAGATCGCCACCGAACTGGAACAGACCGGCAATCAGCGCAGCGCCAATCCCGATGACAAACCCCATGTACGGCACGATCGCCGCCAGACCGGCAATCAAACCGATCAACAAGCCCAACTCCAGGCCCACCAGCATCAGGCCCGCGGCGTAGATCACGCCCAGCGCCACCATCACCAGCAACTGGCCGCGCACAAACGCCCCAAGCACTTCATGACATTCACCGGCCAGGATGACCACGCGCTCTTCGCGATCACGCGGCAGCAGGCTGCGGATCTTGGCCATCATCACGTCCCAATCCCGCAACAGATAGAAGGCCACCACTGGAATCAGCACCAGATTCGCCAGCCAACCGATCAACGCCAGCCCGGATGCGGTCGCCTGACTCAGTACAATGCCGACGATGTCAGTGGTCTGGCCCATGTGCTCGCTGATGGCGGCCTTGAGCTTGTCGAATTTCCAGAAGTTATCAGACAGGCCAAATTTCGATTGCGCCCACGGCAGTGCGGTGTGCTGCAACCAGTCGAGCATCTGCGGTGCCAGTTCGTACAAGCGAAACAGCTGCTTGGCGAGCATCGGCACCAACACCAACAGCAAGGCCGTGAAGATCAAGGTAATCAGCGCAAACACCGCCACCACGCCCCACGTCCGCGACAGGCCGGCCCTCTCCAGCCGATCCACCAGCGGATCGAACAGATAGGCCAGCAGCAGCGCCACCAGGAATGGCGTCAGGATCGGATGCAACAACCAGACGAACACGCAGAGCAGGACTACCCCACCCAACCAGAACCAACGCCGCGTATCGGCCATGTACCACTCCAGCTTCTATATAAAGAACGAAAAGAAAAACTTACCAGCGAAAACGTAACTGCGGCGTCGGTGCCGGGGTTGGCGCTACGACAGGGGCCGAACCGTCGGCCACGGGCTGAACCGGTGCCGTGGGTGCGGGCGCCTCACCTGCCGGAATCTCCTGCAGCCTGGCCAGCGACAATTGCGCGCGCAGTTGATCGGTACTGCCTTTGACCCGGTAAAGAATCCGGTCACCGTCGACACTTTGTGGCCGCCCGCCAAACGGCTCCAGCAAACGCCCAAGCGCCGCGTAGTGCTCCAGATTCATGCCCTGCACTTCCAGCAATTGTTCGGTGGACGCTCCCGGTTTGGCGACGTAGCGTGGCGCCAGGCGCTGATTCACAGCGAGCATCACCGCATCGGCCAAAGCAGCCTGATCGGCGCCCTGCACGCTCCCCGCCTCTTTCTGGTCGCCCAGCCACAAACGCCAGTTGGCCTGCCATTGCCCCCCTTCTTCGCGGGCATGTACCGCCAGCAAGGCATCGGCGTTGTAACGCTCCGATGCGCCACGCAACGGTGCCGGATCGGTGCCTTCAAGATTCGGTGCGGTCGCGACGATCTGCTCGTTCAGATCCGCCAGCGGCAGACGCAACGGCAGACCACGGTGTTGAGCGGCGCGACGCAGCGGCGCAGCGCTGGCCTGGCCATCGCCAACCAGGCTCGAACCTTCAGTGGAGTCGTTCAACCACCAACTGAGAATCGACGGCCGATTGGCGCCCCACATGGCCAGTCCGGCGCGACGCAATGCCTGTTCGGTGCTGGCCGGGTCGAAATCGACTTTCAGCACTTCCGGCGGCCCGACATCAAAGCCGTACTGGCTGATGATTTGCTGCGGGTCCTTGCGGATCGCCGCCAGCCCCGGACTTTGCGCAGCCTTGGGATCGCCGGTCAGGCGCAACACCAGCGTATCCAGCGCCTCCTGAGTCGCTTGATCGCGTATCTCAGGCGATTGACCGCTGACAGGCTGACGCACCTGGTACAGGTTTTTGACGGTTTCGGCCTGACTCGCCAGGCTGACCAATGACAAACAGCCGACAAAAAAGAATTTACACAAACGCATGGAAGATTCCTGACGACAAGAGCGGCTGGAACAGACCGCATGAAGATGACCGGGCAAGGCTGTGACCACATCCCGGCGCAAAACATTCACACGATCGCTTGAGTTTTTCGCACTGTCATAACGATAGACGGTTAATCGCGATACCTTATACAGCCATGAAGGATGCCACCGACACGAGCAATCGCGGTTTTTTTTAGCCGATATGCCCCTGCCGTCGGCGTGAGGATGGCCGCTGCCTCTCAAGCCTGATAAAATCGCGCGCCTTCGCAGACCGGCAACAGCCGGGCACCCTGAAATATGCGCTCGGCATTCGCCCTCGTTTGTTTCGGCGGTCCCACTGGACTCGGTCGTTACCCCTGAATCCCCCCTAAAGGCCTGGATCATGAGCAAGCAACCCTCCCTGAGCTACAAGGACGCCGGTGTAGACATCGACGCCGGTGAAGCATTGGTCGAACGCATCAAGAGCGTCGCCAAGCGCACTGCGCGCCCGGAAGTCATGGGCGGCCTGGGCGGTTTTGGCGCCCTCTGCGAAATCCCGGCCGGCTACAAGCAGCCCGTGCTGGTTTCCGGCACTGACGGCGTCGGCACCAAGCTGCGCCTGGCATTGAACCTGAACAAGCACGACAGCATCGGCATCGACCTGGTGGCCATGTGCGTCAACGACCTGGTCGTTTGTGGTGCCGAGCCGCTGTTCTTCCTCGACTACTACGCCACCGGCAAACTGAATGTCGAAACCGCGACCCAGGTCGTGACCGGCATCGGCGCAGGCTGCGAACTGTCCGGCTGCTCCCTGGTCGGCGGCGAAACCGCTGAAATGCCTGGCATGTACGAAGGCGAAGACTACGACCTGGCCGGCTTCTGCGTCGGCGTCGTGGAAAAATCCGAAATCATCGACGGTTCGAAAGTCGCTGCCGGCGATGCCTTGCTCGCCCTGCCGTCTTCCGGCCCGCACTCCAACGGCTACTCGCTGATCCGCAAGATCATCGAAGTGTCGGGTGCCGACATCGAGAACATCCAGCTCGACGGCAAACCACTGACCGACCTGCTGATGGCACCGACCCGCATCTACGTGAAGCCGCTGCTCAAGCTGATCAAGGAAACCGGCGCGGTCAAAGCCATGGCCCACATCACCGGCGGCGGCCTGCTGGACAACATCCCGCGCGTTCTGCCAAAAGGTGCTCAGGCCGTGGTTGACGTGGCGAGCTGGACTCGTCCGGCCGTATTCGACTGGCTGCAAGAGAAAGGCAACGTCGACGAAAACGAAATGCACCGTGTGCTGAACTGCGGCGTCGGCATGGTGATCTGCGTGGCTCAAGAGCACGTTGAAACCGCGCTGAACGTGTTGCGTGAAGCCGGCGAGCAGCCTTGGGTCATCGGTCAGATCTCCACCGCTGCCGAAGGCGCAGCCCAGGTTGAACTGAAGAACCTCAAGGCTCACTGATGTCTCAAACCTGTGATGTTGTGGTGCTGTTGTCCGGCACCGGCAGTAACTTGCAGGCCTTGATCGACAGCGCACGGACCGGCGACAGCCCGGTCCGCATCGCTGCGGTGATTTCCAACCGCGCCGACGCCTACGGCCTGCAACGCGCCAGGGATGCGGGTATCGCCACCCGCACCCTGGATCACAAGGCGTTCGAAGGCCGCGAAGCCTTCGATTCCGCCCTGATCGAACTGATCGACGCCTTCAATCCTAAACTCGTGGTACTGGCCGGTTTCATGCGCATTCTCAGCGCTGACTTCGTGCGTCATTATCAGGGTCGCCTGCTGAACATCCATCCCTCGCTGCTGCCCAAATACAAAGGGTTACACACTCATCAGCGCGCGCTGGAGGCCGGCGACACCGAGCACGGCTGCTCCGTGCACTTTGTCACCGAGGAACTCGATGGCGGACCACTGGTCGTACAGGCAGTAATACCGGTAGAGTTGCACGATTCGCCGCAGAGTCTGGCGCAACGGGTCCATGCTCAGGAACACCTGATTTACCCGATGGCCGTACGCTGGTTTGCCGAAGGTCGTTTATCCCTCGGCGAACAAGGTGCTTTACTGGATGGCCAGTTACTCGCGGCCAGCGGCCACTTGATTCGAACCTAGGAGATTTTATGCGTCGCGCCCTGCTCTTCGCTTGCGCTCTGCTCGCCTTGCCATTTGCGCAGGCTGCAGAACTACAACCTTTCTCCGCCAGCTACACCGCTGACTGGAAACAGTTGCCCATGAGCGGCACAGCTGAACGCAGCCTGACCAAACAAGCCAACGGTGTCTGGAAGCTGAGCTTCAAAGCGTCGATGATGATCGCCAGCCTGTCTGAGGAAAGCACCCTGACCGTGGACAAGGACACGCTGCTGCCACAGTCCTACCATTTCGAACGGGGTGGCCTGGGCAAAGCCAAGAAGGCTGACCTGGACTTCGACTGGACCACCAAAATGGTCACCGGTACCGATCGCGGTGACCCGGTCAAACTCCCACTCAATCGCGGCATGGTCGACAAATCCACTTATCAGTTAGCCCTGCAACACGACTTGGCCGCCGGCAAGAAAAGCATGAGTTATCAGGTGGTCGACGGTGGTGAAGTCGACACATATGACTTCCGCGTGCTGGGTACGGAAAAAGTCGACACCAAGGCTGGCCAGATCGAAGCGATCAAGGTCGAGCGCGTGCGCGATCCGACACAAAGCAAGCGCATCACCGTGCTGTGGTTCGCCAAGGACTGGGATTACCTGCTGGTCCGTCTGCAACAGGTTGAAACCGACGGCAAGGAGTACAACATCATGCTCCTCGACGGTACGGTCAATGGCAAGGCTGTCAAAGGCAGCTGATCCGGGTCTGTGAAGAACCCCCCTTCAATGAGGTAATGCTCGTTGACCGGGGGTTTTTTATTGGGTGTGTATCCGTTATTCAGGTGATGGCTGCTATTGCGGCGGGGCACTTGGAAACCTGTAGGAGGCTCGCGAAGAACGTTAACGATGACGCGTTTCAACAGGTAAAACGCAGTGCCTGTGGGTTCTTCGCGAGCGAGCTCGCTCCTACATTTTCAGTGCCCCCCCAACGCGCACTCAACGTCCAGCCACCAACAAAGTGGAACGCGTAACACCAGGAATGCTCTATACCTTCAAGGTCTTTTTTGATCGAATGACTTTCCCCAGCCTGCGAGGTTTCCCATGACTGTTACCGTCAATACCGTTTCCGCCGAAGGTTTGCGCCACAGCGTCCAGATCGATGAACACGAACTCTTTGCCGACGTCCCGCAATCCGTGGGCGGCGAAGGCACTGCGCCAGAGCCGCACGACTACTTCGACGCTGCCCTGGGTGCCTGCAAGGCCCTGACCCTGAAAATATACGCCAAGAAAAAAGACATCCCGCTGACCGGCGTCACCGTCGAAGTCAAACGCGACAACAGCCAAGAGCAGCAAGGCAAATACGCGCTGCACGTCAAACTGACGCTCAAGGGCGTGCTCACTGACGCCCAGCGCGATGAATTGCACCGCGTGGCCGACCGTTGCCCGGTCCACAAACTGATGACCAGCACCGAAGTCAGCATCGAAACCCGCCTGTCCGAAGGTGCGTTCAGCCAATAGCGGCAAGGGCTGCACAAGCGGGTTATGCTCCACGCGTCACCCGCTCAGCCTGGAATGCACCATGACCACTCCACTCGTGATCCGTCCCCGCGCCGAAGATGTCGAAGGCCAGCCAATTCTGCGCCCTCTGCCATCCGCCAAATGCCGCAGCGTCGGGCCTTTCGTGTTTTTCGACCACATGCTGGAGACCCGTTACCCGGCGGGCAAAGGCATGAACATCCGGCAGCACCCGCACATCGGCCTCTCCACCCTCACCTACCTGTTTCAAGGGCAGATCCAGCACAAGGACAGCCTCGGTTCCGACCAGGTGGTCGACACCGGCGATGTCAGCTGGATGACCGCGGGCAGCGCAATCGCCCACGTCGAGCGCACGCCTGAGGCATTGAAAGACAGCGGATTCACAATGCACGGTTTGCAGATCTGGCTGGCGTCGCCCAAGGAACACGAGCAGGGTCCGGGGCATTACAGTCACCATCCGGCGGCGACTCTGCCGGTCAGCGATAACCTTGGGGTGAAGATCCGGATGATCGCCGGGACAGGCTTTTGCCTGGAATCCCCGGTCCCGGTACTTTCTCCGACGTTGTATGCCGAATTGAACCTGCAAACCGCGACGACGTTGCTGATACCTACCGAACACGAAGAGCGCGCGCTGTACGTGCTGGACGGCGACGTGCAACTCGATGGCGAACTGATAGAAGCGCATTCGCTGGTGGTGTTGCCGGTGGGCGAAGAGATGACGCTGTTTGCCGAGAGCGACTGTCATGCCGTGCTGTTTGGCGGCGCACCACTGGACGGGCCGCGCCGGATCAACTGGAATTTTGTGTCGAGCGATCCGGCGGCGATCGACGAGGCACGCCGGCGCTGGGCGGCGGGGGATTGGCCGACAGTGCCGGGGGAAAGCGAGAGGATTGAACTACCTTAAGATCTCCGGTGATAGTGATCCCGCCTTCGCGAGCAAGCCCGCTCCCACATTAGAACTCGGTCAAATGTGGGAGCGGGCTTGCTCGCGAAGAGGCCGGGACTAACACCGAAAATGCCGGGAAAAATCAGTGATCAGCCCTTGAACACTTCATCCAGCAAGTTATGCATCGACGAAAACGCCCGGGCAGCGACTTTCGCGTCGTACATCATCATGCCCGGCACATTGGCGTGCGGATCGGTGAACGAGTGCACCGCGCCGCCGTAGCTCAGCAGCTGCCAATCCACACCCGCGGCATTCATTTCATCTTCAAACGCCGGCAGTTGCTCTTTTGGCACCAATGGATCGGAGGCACCGTGCAGTACCAGCACCGAGCCTTTGATGTGCTTGGCGTCGGCCGGGTTCGGTGAATCCAGCGTGCCATGGAACGACACCGCCGCTTTGACGGGCGCGCCAGTGCGAGCCAGGTCCAGGGCGCAGCATCCACCGAAGCAAAAACCGAACGTCGCCAGTTTCGAGGTATCGACCGCCGCCTCGCCCTGGCTTTGCAGCTGTTCGAACGCTGCGGTCATGCGTTTGCGCAGCAACGGACGGTCATGCTTGAGCGGCATCATTGCGGCACCCGCCTCGTCGCCGTTCTGCGGACGAACCGACTGACCGTAGAGGTCCGCGATCAGCACCACATAACCCTTGGCCGCCACAGACTTGGCAATCTCCTCGGCACCGGCGCTGACACCCATCCAGTTTGGCGCCATCAACAACCCCGGGCGCTGGCCTTTATGATCGGCGTCGAAGGCCAGGCGGCTTTCATACGACTGGCCGTCAATCTGATAAGCGACGGAACGAACAGTGATTTGGCTCATGACTAACTCCCAGTTAAAAACACCAGAATAAAAAAAACCCGCCGAAGCGGGTTTTTGCACAACGCAGTTAAACCGACAGTTCAACCAGCAGCTTGTTGAGACGGCGCACGTACGCGGCCGGGTCTTTCAAGCTGTCGCCGGCCGCCAGGGCCGCCTGATCGAAGAGGATGTGCGACAGGTCGCCGAAGCGCTCGTCGCTCTGCTCGTTGTCGAGCTTCTCGATCAGCGGGTGAGCCGGGTTGAATTCGAAGATCGGCTTCGACTCAGGAACCTTCTGCCCGCTGGCTTCGAGGATCTGACGCATCTGCATGCCCAGGTCCTGCTCGCCGATGGCCAGAATCGCCGGGGAGTCGGTCAGGCGGTGGGAAACCCGTACTTCAGCGACGGAATCGCCCAGCGCGGTTTTCAGACGCTCAACCAAGCCTTCCTTGGACTTGGCGACTTCTTCCGCTGCCTTCTTGTCTTCTTCCGAATCCAGGTTGCCCAGGTCCAGGTCGCCGCGCGCCACGTCGACAAAGGTCTTGCCGTCGAAATCGCTGAGATAGCTCATCAGCCACTCGTCGATGCGGTCGGTCAGCAGCAGCACTTCGATGCCTTTCTTGCGGAAGACTTCCAGGTGCGGGCTGTTTTTGACTTGCGCGTAAGTTTCGCCGGTCAGGTAGTAAATCTTGTCCTGACCTTCCTTGGCGCGTGCCAGGTACTCGGCCAGCGCAACCACTTGCTCGCCTTCTTCGCCCTGAGTGGACGCAAAACGCAGCAGGCCAGCGATTTTCTCTTTGTTGGCGAAATCTTCTGCCGGGCCTTCTTTCATGACCTGACCGAAGTTCTTCCAGAAGCTCTTGTATTGCTCTGGCTCGTTCTTCGCCAGTTTTTCCAGCATGTCCAGAACACGCTTGGTCAGCGCCGATTTCATCGAGTCGATGATCGGGTCTTTCTGCAGGATTTCCCGCGACACGTTCAACGACAGGTCATTGGAATCGACCACGCCTTTGATGAAACGCAGGTACAGCGGCAGGAACGACTCAGCCTGATCCATCACGAACACACGCTGTACGTACAGTTTCAGGCCCTTCGGCGCTTCACGCTGGTACAGGTCGAACGGAGCACGGGCCGGCACATAGAGCAGCGAGCTGTATTCGAGCTTGCCTTCGACCTTGTTGTGGCTCCAGCTCAGCGGGTTTTCGAAATCGTGAGCGACGTGTTTGTAGAACTCCTGGTATTCCTCGTCCTTGATCTCGGTGCGAGGACGAGTCCACAGGGCGCTGGCGCGATTGACGGTCTCCCATTCAACGGCCGGCTGCTCTTCGCCTTCAGCGGCTGCCACTTCTTTCGGCAACTCGATCGGCAAAGCGATGTGGTCGGAGTACTTCTTGATGATGTTGCGCAGACGCCAGCCATCGGCGAACTCGTCTTCACCGGATTTCAGGTGCAGGACGATGCGAGTGCCGCGTTCGGCTTTCTCAACGGTAGCGACTTCAAAGTCACCTTCACCCTTGGACGACCAATGCACGCCTTCGCTGGCGGCAGCACCGGCACGGCGGCTGAACACGTCGACTTTGTCGGCGACGATGAATGCAGAGTAGAAACCCACACCGAACTGACCGATCAGGTGCGAATCTTTTTTCTGATCGCCAGACAGGTGTTTCATGAAATCGGCAGTGCCGGACTTGGCGATGGTACCCAGGTGGGTGATCGCGTCTTCACGGCTCATGCCGATGCCGTTGTCTTCGAGGGTGACGGTTTTAGCGTCTTTATCGAAGCTCACACGGATTTTCAGTTCGGCGCCACCTTCCAGCAGTTCAGGCTTGGACAGGGCTTCGAAACGTAATTTGTCGACAGCGTCAGAGGCGTTCGAGATCAATTCGCGAAGGAAAATTTCCTTGTTGGAATACAGCGAATGGATCATGAGGTGCAGCAGTTGCTTCACCTCGGTCTGGAAGCCCAGGGTTTCCTTTTGAGTTTCCACACTCATGGTCATCAAACTCCAATCAGATGGCTAAGCCGCGACCTTGAGGGCCGGCGGCGGGATGTCATCAAAGTTGGGGGCTGAGTTCAGGATTTCAAGGGCTCTTCGATTTTGAAATGGGCGCGGGCCGTAGCAATCGGCTCGGCTTCGGTGCTTTGCCAGGCGGTAATCGCCACGTTGGCCACTCGTCGCCCCTGCCGGCACACCTGGCATCTGGCCCAGGTGTCGCGAAACTGCCCGGCGCGCAGGTAGTCGAGGGAGAAGTCGATGATCTTCGGCACGCCCGGTGAACCGGTGAAAACCAGCAGATGCAGGGCGGCGGACAGCTCCATGAAACCGGCGATTACACCGCCATGGATCGCCGGCAGTAAAGGGTTACCAATGTTGTCCTTGTTGGCCGGCAGACGAAACAGCAGTTCATCCCCGACTCGCGAACACTCGACACCGATCAGCTTGGCGTAGGGGATCAGGTGCAGCAGCGAGGCGTAGTCTCCTTGCTCATGAGCCTGTTGCAGTTGTTCCTTGAAATCGCTCATTTCGTACCTCCGGCGACGACGCCGCCAAAGCCTTTGGTGCCTTTGATGCCCTTGCCCATGCGCATGAAGGTGCCCACCACATGGGCAATGGGTTGTTCGGGGTCGTCCTGATAGGCAAAACCGCGCGCAAAGATCACATCAGTGGTGACGCGATAGCACTGGGCGAAACCGTAGACATCCTTATGCGGCTCGGCGGCATGCATGTAGTCGATGCGCAGATCGAGCGTCGGACAGACTTCGAACTCGGGCAGTACGCACAGGGTGGCCATGCCGCAGGCAGTGTCCATCAACGAAGTCAGGGCACCGCCGTGGATCACGCCGGTTTGCGGGTTGCCGACGATCTGCGGGCTGTACGGCAGAATCACAGTCAAGCCTTCGCTGCTGGCGCTGTGAACGCGCAGCCCAAGTACCTGGCAATGTCGCAGCGCCGACAGGAATCGCGTCGCGCGCTCAAAAACGGGGTTTTCGGCCATGTGATTACAACTCTTCTTAGTGTCCGATCGAAGCAGTAGGCGAAACGTCAAAAGTTCCGCCATAAAACAAACTTATATATCTGAACGAATTGAGGAACTTAACGCTGTGGGCTGTGCTCGAAAGACCAGTAGATATTTTCCATAAGGAGAAACACCCCATGCGTAAGACTTTAGCTATTGCCTTGATGTTGACCGCTTCCCTCGGTCTCGCTGCTTGCGATAAAAAATCCGAGGACAAAGCTCAAGAAGCTGACAAACATGCTGAGCAAGCTCAGCAAGACATGAGCAAAGCTCAGGATAAAGTGAACGACGCTGCGAAAGAAAACGCCGAAGCTGCCAAAGCTCAGGCTGAATCGAACGAAGCTGCAACAAAAGAAGCACCTAAAAACTAAAACAGTTTTTAGCGTGATAAAGAAAACCCGCCAAGTGCGGGTTTTCTTTTGCCTGCTGTCTGTGTTTGTAGTGCAATCGCTACAGCAAAACAGTTCTAAAAGTCGGACTAATCATCAGCAGCAACGAACACACTAGTCCGATGATCCACACCAGGCTGCGTTGCCAGGCCCAATCGCCCCAATAACACAGCAAGTAAATAATTCGCGTCACCACGAAGATGATGGCCAGCGTATCGATCAGCCATCCGGCCGTCTGCGTGGTGTGCGCCATCAACACCCCCACCGCAAACAAGATGAACGCCTCGAAACAGTTCTGATGCGCCGCCAGCGCACGGGCACCGAAGCCCGTCAACTGCGCCTGTTGCTGGCGCGGCAGGTGATTGTTGTAACCGCCCTGCTCGTTCATCGCCTTGGCCACTGGAATCTTGGCCACAAAAATCAACAAGGCACTGATAAATACACACCAGAACGGAATACTCATCAAGCGGCCTCTTTGTTCGCGTCAGGCAAGGGTGCCTCTGTAGGGGTATAGACCATCACGTCGAGAACGTCGGAATGGAACTCGCGGCGGTACAACACCAGCACCACGCCGGCACTCATCAACATGAACAACCAGGGGCTGACAAACCAGGCCAGCATGGTCATGCCGAAATAGTAAGAACGCAGCCCGAAGTTGAACTGGTTGGCCGCCATGGAGATCACCCGCGCAGCACGGGCCGCAAACGCTTTGCGTTCCTGCTCGGACACATGCCGCTCGCCGACCATCGGCGCCGAGCCCACCAGAATGGCGGCGAAGTTGTACTGGCGCATGCACCAACTGAACGTGAAGAACGCATAGACAAACACCAGCGCCAGGCACAGCAGTTTGATTTCCGACATCCCTTGCGACGCCTGTTGCACCATCGGAATGTCCGCCAGCAACGACACCGCCCTTTCGGAAGCACCCAGCACGGTCAGGATACCGGCCAGGATAATCAGGGTGCTGGAAGCGAAGAACGAGGCGTTGCGCTCCAGGTTGCCGATCACGCTGGCATCGGCGATACGGTTGTCGCGCAGCAACATGCGGCGCATCCAGTCTTCGCGATACAGGTGCAGCACACTGGCCAGGCACGCGGTGTCGCGGCCCTTCCACGTGGCATATCGGGTGTAGCCGCCCCAGCAGATGGCGAACCAGAGCGCGGCGAGGATGTGGATCAGGTTGGCGTGGATGAACGACATGCAGGTCCTTGTGAGACGTGAGTAATGGTCAAACCTGTAGGAGCGAGGCTTGCCCGCGAAGGCGATGTCAGATCCGACGAATCTATTGGCAGATAGGCAGCCTTCGCGGGCAAGCCTCGCTCCTACAGGTAGTGCTTCGACGTTAGCTCACAAAAAAAGACACCGCATCACGCCCATAAAAAATGCCCCGCATCGATTGATACGGGGCATTTCTGTTCGCTGCTCAGGCCCGCTTGTGGCGGGCCGCAAAGCTTATGCCAGGGCTTCTTCGCGCTTGCCCAGCAGACGATCGCACACCACGGCGACCACCAGGGTCATGACCGATGGCACCAACCACGCCAAACCTTGCTCGCTCAGCGGCAGGTGAGCCAGTTGCGTCGGCATCCAGTCCGCCAGACCCGCGCCCTTGAGCGCATCGATCAGACCGAAAATGAACGACACCAGCATCACCGGACCAACAATGCGGCCCTGTTCGTGCCAGAAGTCCTTGCAGAAACTCAGCGCCACCAGGGCGATGCACGGCGGGTAGATCGCCGTCAGTACCGGAATCGAGAACGCAATCAGCTTGGTGAGGCCCAGGTTGGACACCAGCAGGGAGAACGCAGCCAGGATGATGACCAAGGTCTTGTAGGACAGTGGCAGCACACGGCTGAAGTACTCGGCGCAGGCGCAGGTCAGACCGACCGCCGTCACCAGGCAGGCCAAGGAGATCAGCACCGCCAGAAAACCACTGCCCAGCGAGCCGAAGGTGTGCTGCACGTAGGCGTGCAACACCGCCGCGCCGTTGGTTGCCCCGGCAGCCACTTCATGGCTGCCGGAACCGAGACGGAACAGGCTGACGTACACCAGCGCCAGGCCCACGCCGGCAATCAGCCCGGCAATGATCGCGTAACGGGTGATCAACACCGGCGACTCGACGCCGCGCGAGCGGATGGCGTTGACGATAACAATGCCGAACACCAGCGCGCCAAGGGTATCCATGGTCAGGTAACCATTGATGAAGCCTTGGGAGAACGGTGCTGCCACGTACTCGGGCGTGGCCACGCCGACGTCACCTGCCGGCAAGGCGAATGCTGCAATACCGAGAGCGGCCAGGGCGATGATCTTCAGCGGAGCAAGGAAACGTCCTACGGTATCCAGCAGACGGCCCGGATAGAGCGAGATGAAGAACACCAGCAGGAAGTACACCGAGCTGTAGAGGAACAGCGCCAGCGGGCTCTCGCCGGTCAGCGGTGCCAGGCCCACTTCGAAGGACACGGTCGCGGTGCGCGGCGTCGCGAACAACGGGCCGACAGCGAGGTAGCACGCGGCGGCCAGCAAGCCACCCGCGACTTTACCGATCGGGCTGCTCAAGGCATCCATGGCGCCGCCGACCTTGGCCAGCGCGACAACAGTGATTACCGGCAGACCGACCGCCGTGATCAAAAAGCCCAGCGCCGCCATCCAGACATGAGGCCCGGACTGCAAACCGACGATAGGCGGGAAGATGATGTTGCCAGCCCCGACAAACAGGGCAAACGTCATAAAACCAAGTGCCAGGATGTCCTGGCCTTTCAACACTTTCATTAAGGAAATACCACACTACTGAATCGGAATTTAGAGAGGGATTTCCCTATGGGTGAGGGAAATGCTGTCGGTCCGTATAGGACTGACCCGTTTAGCGCGTAGCAACCTTGTGGGCAGCGGACGCAAAAATGGCGGCTAGCCTAACGAATTTGGGCAGGAAACGCACTGTTAGAGGGCGAACTATCCGATCTGCGACATTTTTGTGTCGCGTTTTTGCATGTAATGGGTGGGCGTCTGTTAGAACGCCTTCGCGGGCAAGCCTCGCTTCTACAGGTTATTCGCCATACGTGTGGGCGCCGCAATCTGTAGTAGCGAGGCTTGCCCGCGAAGAGGCCCGCACGGCCAACACAAACCCCGGAAACGACAAAAGCCACCCGAAGGTGGCCTTTGTTGGGTGAAGCGTCAGCTAAGCGCGAGGCTTACTTGATCGCCCAACCGGTCAGCTCGGACAAAGCCTTGCCGATGTCTGCCAGCGAACGCACGGTTTTAACGCCTGCGTCTTCCAGGGCTGCAAACTTCTCGTCTGCAGTGCCTTTGCCGCCAGAGATGATTGCGCCAGCATGGCCCATGCGCTTGCCCGCAGGGGCAGTCACACCAGCGATGTAGGAAACAACCGGCTTGGTCACGTGTGCCTTGATGTAGGCAGCCGCTTCTTCTTCAGCCGAACCGCCGATCTCACCGATCATGACGATCGCTTCGGTCTTCGGGTCTTCCTGGAACAGCTTCAGGATGTCGATGAAGTTCGAACCCGGGATCGGGTCACCACCGATGCCGACGCAAGTCGACTGACCGAAACCGGCGTCAGTAGTCTGCTTCACAGCTTCGTAGGTCAGGGTGCCGGAACGGGAAACGATACCGACTTTGCCTGGCAAGTGAATGTGACCTGGCATGATGCCGATCTTGCATTCGCCTGGAGTGATCACGCCTGGGCAGTTAGGACCGATCAGGACTACGCCCAGCTCGTCGCACTTGACCTTGGCATCCAGCATGTCCAGGGTAGGAATGCCTTCAGTGATGCAAACGATCAGCTTGATGCCGCCGAAGGCTGCTTCCAGGATGGAGTCCTTGCAGAAAGGAGCTGGAACGTAGATCACGCTGGCGGTGGCGCCAGTGGCAGCTACAGCGTCTTTCACGGTGTTGAACACTGGCAGACCCAGGTGCTCGGTGCCGCCTTTGCCCGGAGTAACGCCACCGACCATCTTGGTGCCGTATTCGATGGCTTGCTGGGTGTGGAAACTACCTTGCGAACCGGTAATACCCTGGCAGATAACTTTGGTGTCTTTATTGATCAGGACGCTCATTACTTGCCCTCCGCAGCTTTAACAACTTGTTGAGCAGCGTCGGTCAGGCTGGTAGCAGCGATGATGTTCAAACCGCTTTCTGCCAGTACTTTAGCGCCCAGCTCAGCGTTGTTGCCTTCAAGGCGAACAACAACCGGGATTTTCACGCCGACTTCTTTCACAGCGCCGATGATGCCTTCGGCAATCATGTCGCAGCGAACGATGCCGCCGAAGATGTTGACCAGTACTGCAGCGACGTTAGTGTCGGACAGAATGATCTTGAACGCTTCGGTAACGCGTTCTTTGGTAGCACCGCCGCCCACGTCGAGGAAGTTGGCTGGTTTGCCGCCATGCAGGTTGACGATGTCCATGGTACCCATGGCCAGGCCAGCACCGTTGACCATGCAACCGATGTTGCCTTCCAGTGCTACGTAGTTCAGTTCGAACTTGGCAGCGTGCGCTTCGCGCGGATCGTCTTGCGACGGATCGTGGAAAGTCTTCAGCTTAGGCTGACGGTACATGGCGTTGGCGTCGATGTTGATCTTGGCATCGAGGCAATGCAGATCGCCGTCAGCCTTGATCACCAGCGGGTTCACTTCCAGCAGAGCCAGGTCGTGATCCTTGAACAGCTTGGCCAGACCTACGAAGATCTTGGCGAACTGAGCAACTTGCTTGCCTTCCAGACCCAGCTGAAATGCCAGCTCGCGACCCTGGAATGGCTGAGCGCCAACCAGTGGATCGATAGTGGCCTTGAGGATTTTCTCAGGGGTGTCGTGAGCGATTTTCTCGATGTCCACGCCACCTTCGGTGGAAGCCATGAACACGATGCGACGGCTCGAACGGTCAACGACAGCGCCCAGGTACAGCTCTTTAGCGATATCAGTGCACGATTCAACCAGGATCTTGGTGACTGGCTGACCATTGGCATCAGTCTGGTAAGTCACCAGACGCTTGCCCAACCACTGTTGAGCGAAGGCTTTGGCGTCTTCTTTGCTGCGAACCAGCTTGACGCCGCCCGCTTTACCGCGACCACCAGCGTGGACCTGGGCTTTGACAACCCACTCGGTGCCACCGATCTTGTCGCAAGCTTCTGCTGCTGCTTCCGGGGTGTCTACGGCGAAACCCTGGGATACTGGCAGGCCGTACTCAGCGAACAGCTGCTTACCCTGATACTCGTGAAGATTCATGCTTATTACCGTCTTCGTTAGGTACTGCGCATTCGGTGCTGCACTTGTTCAAGTGCCGCACCACCTGTGACTGCTGCTTGCGTAGCCTTTCCGGACAACCGGTGCAGCTACGCAAGACTGCGTCCAGCGGATATTCCGCGGTGAGACTTGCATGCAAGGCTCACGACGGGCCATTCCGCCGTGGTTTCTTATTGTCTTAACGCTTCTTGCGGTTGGCGATGTGGATGGCGCCGCCATTCACAGCCAGAGCTGCTTCGTGCAAGGCTTCAGACAGGGTCGGATGGGAGAAAACCATCATGCCCAGGTCTTCAGCGCTGGTGCCGAATTCCATACCGATCGCGCCCTGCTGAACCAGTTCTGCAGCGCTCGGGCCAATCACGTGGACGCCCAATACGCGGTCAGTCTTGGCATCGGCGATGACTTTGACGAAACCACCGGTGTCGTTGGCTGCCATGGCACGGCCGCTGGCGGCGAACGGGAAGGTGCCAACGTTAACTTCAACGCCTTCAGCCTTCAAGGCCTGCTCGGTTTTACCCACCCACGCGATTTCCGGGTGAGTATAAATAACCGACGGGATCAAATCATAGTTCATCTGGGCTTTGTGGCCCTTGATGCGCTCGACGACCATGATGCCTTCTTCCGACGCTTTGTGCGCCAGCATCATGCCGCGAACCACGTCACCGATGGCGTAGACGCCCGGTACAGTGGTGGCGCAGTGATCGTCAACGTGTACGAAACCGCGCTCGTCGAGGGTCACGCCGCAGTCGGCAGACAACAGATCAGTGGTCACTGGACGGCGACCAACGGCTACGATCAGCTTGTCGAACGTGATGTTCTGTTCGCCGTTGGCATCGGTGTAGTTCACCACGACTTCGTCGCCGTTCACTTTGGAACCGGTCACGCGAGCGCCCAGCTTGATGTCCAGGCCCTGTTTGGTCAGGGTTTTCAGCGCTTCCTTGGAAACAGCGGCGTCAGCAGCCATCAGGAAGGTGTCCAGGGCTTCCAGGACAGTCACTTCCGCACCCAGACGCGACCAGACCGAACCCAGTTCCAGACCGATCACGCCAGCGCCGATCACGCCCAGACGCTTAGGTACGGATTGGAATTCCAGGGCGCCAGTCGAATCGACGATCACATTCTGGTCAACCGGAGCGGGTGGAATGTCGATCGGACGCGAACCTGGAGCCAGGATGACGTTTTCGGCTTCGATGATTTCTACCGAACCGTCAGGCTTGGTGACTTCGACTTTCTTGCCGGCCAGCAGCTTGCCGTGACCCTCGATGGAGGTCACACCGTTGGCTTTGAACAGGGTCGCAACGCCAGAGGTCAGGCCTTTGACGATGTTGGCTTTACGGCCAACCATTGCAGCCACGTCCATGGTCACGCCAGCGTGGTTGATACCGTGGATCGCGAAGCCTTCTTTGGCTTCTTTGTATTTCCAGGAGCTGTCCAGCAGCGCCTTGGAGGGAATGCAGCCGACGTTCAGGCAAGTACCGCCGAGGGCCAGTTTGCCTTCCTTGTCGGTGTATTTCTCGATGCAGGCGGTAGTGAGACCCAGCTGTGCTGCTTTGATGGCAGCTACGTAGCCGCCAGGGCCCGCGCCGATCACTACTACGTCAAATTTCTGCGACATTCAAAAAATCCTCTTTTTTGCGGCAAGCTTGAAGCCGCAAACCACAAGCCAAGCTGCCTTTACTTGCAGCTTGAAGCTTGCAGCTCGCGACTGCTTCTATCAGATATCCAGCAGCAAACGAGCCGGGTCTTCCAGCAGGTTCTTGATGGTAACCAGGAAGGTCACAGCTTCTTTGCCATCGATCAGACGGTGATCGTAGGACAGAGCCAGGTACATCATCGGACGGATGACGACCTGACCGTTGATCGCCATAGGACGCTGCAGAATGTTGTGCATGCCCAGGATGGCCGCTTGCGGCGGGTTGACGATCGGCGTCGACATCATCGAACCGAAAGTACCACCGTTGGTGATGGTGAACGTGCCGCCGGTCATTTCGTCCATCGAAAGTTTGCCATCGCGAGCCTTCTTGCCGAAGGTGGCGATGCCGCCTTCGATTTCAGCCAGGCTCATCAGTTCGGCGTTACGCAGAACCGGTACAACCAGGCCGCGGTCGCTGGAAACAGCAACACCGACGTCGGCGTAGCCGTGGTAAACGATGTCGGCACCGTCGATCGACGCGTTGACGGCCGGGAAGCGTTTCAGCGCTTCGGTGGCCGCTTTCACGAAGAACGACATGAAGCCCAGGCGTACGCCGTTGTGGGACTTCTCGAACAGGTCCTTGTACTTCGAACGCAGGGCCATGACTTCGGTCATGTCGACTTCGTTGAACGTGGTCAGCATCGCCATGTTCGATTGAGCTTCAACCAGACGCTCGGCAACCTTGGCACGCAGACGGGTCATTGGAACGCGTTTTTCAACGCGCTCACCGGCAGCGAAAACTGGAGCGGCAGCAGCAGGTGCAGCAGCCTTGGCAGGCGCGGCAGCCGGAGCGGCTTTCTTGGCAGCAACAGCCGCTACCACGTCTTCCTTGGTCACACGACCGCCTTTGCCAGTGCCGGCAACGGAAGCGATGTTGATACCGTTTTCTTCAGCCAGCTTGCGAGCAGCCGGTGCAGCAACAGGATCGTCTTCGCCTTCGCCAGCAGGAGCAGCCGCTTGTGCAGCAGCCGGAGCCGCGGCAGCCGCTGGAGCGGCAGCAGCGCCGCCCGCTTCGATCGAGCCCAGGACTTCGTCGGACAGAACAGTGTCGCCTTCGTTCTTGACGATAGCGCCCAGCACGCCGTCAGCCGTCGCCAACACTTCCAGCACAACCTTGTCGGTTTCGATGTCGACGATCAGGTCATCACGTTTGACGGCGTCGCCCGCTTTTTTGTGCCAGGTGGCAACGGTGCCATCGGCAACCGATTCCGGGAAAGTGGGGGCTTTGATTTCGATAGCCATTATCTGTGGGTCCTTAAATTCGGTTTCAGGTGCGCGAAGGCGTTAAACAGTAAAGGCGTCTTGCAGCAGTTTTTCCTGCTGCTCAGCGTGCATCGATGCATAACCACAAGCAGGTGCAGCGGAAGCATCACGACCGGCGTACTCGAGAACGAGCGCTTTGTTGTGATTGCCAACGATGCGACGCATGTGGTGTTGGCTGCAGTACCAGGCACCCTGGTTCATCGGCTCTTCCTGACACCAAACGATATGTTTGAGGTTGGTATAAGGAGCCAGGACTTCGTTCAAGTCGTCCTCAGGGAATGGGTACAGCTGCTCGATACGCACGATGGCGATGTCGTCACGACCTTCGGCACGGCGTTTTTCCAGCAGGTCGTAGTAGACCTTGCCGCTGCACAGAACAATGCGCTCGACCTTTTTCGGGTCTTGGGCATCGATTTCCGGGATAACGGTCTGGAACGAACCTTCAGCCAGATCTTCCAGGGTCGAAATGGCCAGTTTGTGGCGCAGCAGCGACTTAGGCGTCAGCACTACCAATGGTTTACGCAGCGGGCGAATCACCTGACGGCGCAACAAGTGGTAGATCTGGGCTGGTGTCGTCGGCAAGCACACCTGAATGTTGTGCTCGGCGCACAGCTGCAGGTAACGCTCAAGACGCGCCGAGGAGTGCTCCGGCCCCTGACCTTCGTAACCGTGCGGCAGCAGCATGGTCAGACCGCACAGACGGCCCCACTTGTGCTCGCCACTGGTGATGAACTGGTCGATAACCACCTGGGCACCGTTGGCGAAGTCGCCGAACTGGGCTTCCCAGATCACCAGCGCATCAGGCGTGGTGGTCGAGTAACCGTATTCGAACGCCAGTACGGCTTCCTCGGACAGGAACGAATCGTACAGGTCGAAACGTGGCTGCCCGTCGTACAGGTGCTGCAGCGGGATGTAGGTGCCAGCGTCTTTCTGGTTGTGCAAGACAGCATGACGGTGCGAGAACGTACCGCGGCCGATGTCCTGGCCAGTCATGCGAATCGGGTGACCTTCGAACGCCAGGGTCGCGTACGCCATGGTTTCGGCGTAACCCCAGTTGATCGGCAGGCCGCCGGCTTGCATTTTCTGACGGTCTTCGTAGATCTTGGCAACCTGGCGCTGAACCACGAAGCCTTCTGGAATTTCCAGCAGCTTGGCGGACAGTTCCTGCAAGGTCTTCAGGTCGAAACGCGTGTCGTGACGCGCAGTCCAGGCGTGGCCCAGATACGGACGCCAGTCCACGAACAACTCTTTGTTCGGCTCTTTGACCAGGCTTTTTACAACATGCAGACCGTTGTCCAGCGCGTTGCGGTATTCATCGATCTTCGCCTGAACACGCTCTGCGTCCAGCACACCGCCCTGGGTCAGACGATCGGCGTACAGCTCACGGGTCGTGCGCTGCTTGGCGATCTGCTGATACATCAGAGGCTGGGTGCCGCTTGGCTCGTCGGCCTCGTTGTGGCCGCGACGACGGTAGCAGAACATGTCGATGACCACGTCACGCTTGAACTGCATGCGGTAATCGATAGCCAGCTGGGTCACGAACAATACAGCTTCCGGATCATCACCATTCACATGGAGGATCGGCGCCTGGATCATTTTCGCAACGTCGGTCGCGTACTCGGTGGAGCGTGCGTCCAGCGGGTTGCTGATGGTGAAACCAACCTGGTTGTTGATCACGATGTGCACGGTGCCGCCGGTTTTGAAACCGCGGGTCTGCGACATCTGGAAGGTTTCCATCACCACGCCCTGGCCGGCGAATGCCGCGTCACCGTGGATGGAGATCGGCAGAACCTTTTCACCGGTCGGGTCGTTACGACGATCCTGACGGGCGCGCACCGAACCTTCTACCACTGGAGAAACGATTTCCAGGTGGGACGGGTTGAAAGCCATGGCCAGGTGAACTTCACCGCCGGTGGTCATGACGTTGGACGAGAAGCCCTGGTGATACTTAACGTCACCGGAACCCAGCTCGACCTTTTTCTTGCCTTCGAACTCGTCGAACAACTCGCGCGGGTTCTTGCCGAAGGTGTTGACCAGCACGTTCAGACGGCCACGGTGGGCCATGCCGATGACGATTTCCTTGGTGCCGTAGGAACCGGAACGCTGGATCAGCTCGTCGAGCATCGGAATCAGGCTTTCGCCGCCTTCCAGACCGAAACGCTTGGTGCCCGGGTATTTGGTGCCCAGGTATTTTTCCAGGCCTTCGCCGGCAGTCACGCGCTCAAGCAAGTGGCTCTTGATGTCGGCAGAGTACGTCGGACGGCCGCGTACGCTTTCCAGACGTTGCTGGAACCACTGGCGCTGCTCGGAATCGGTGATGTGCGTAAATTCAGCGCCGATGGTGCGGCAATATGTCTGCTGCAACGCTTCGTGAATTTCGCGTAGGCTCGCCTCCTCTTTGCCGATGAACAGGTCGCCGGCACGGAAGGTCGTATCAAGATCGGCATTGGTCAAGCCGTAATGATTGATCGACAGGTCTGCAGGTGCAGGACGCTGCCACAGCCCCAGCGGGTCAAGCTGGGCTGCCTGGTGGCCACGCATACGGTAGGCCTGGATCAATCGCAGCACTTCAACTTGCTTCTTCTCGTGCTCACTGCTCACGCTGCCGGCGGAAACCGGTTGGGCGCGGCGCTGGTTCTTTGCCAGCAAGACGAAATGATCGCGAATTGTGGAGTGCGAAACATCGGTGGCAGTGTTGCCGTCAGCAGGCAACTTCTGGAAGTAGGTGCGCCACTCTTCTGGCACAGCGTTAGGGTCGTGCAGGTAGAGCTCGTAGAGCTCTTCCACATAGGCAGCGTTACTACCGGATAGGTAGGCGCTGTTCCACATGCGCTGCATCACGCTTTCTTGCATGCTTGGTCACCCTCGGTTAGGGGAACACCACCGGCGTCGACACCGAGCAAACTTGCAGAAGTCCGAATGCAGCGACCAAAACAAGCCACTTAGGATCACGCTGATAGTCCGGGTACCAGCCCGGATGCCCCTGCTTGTCTCATTTCTTCAAAATAAGAGCCGCAGCCTTATAAGCTGCTGCTCAGGTTAAAACTACGGCGCCGGTTGAAGCCTGCGCCGTAGCATCTACGGGTACAGCGGTCCTACATTTACAGCAGCTGAATCACACGCCGCTTTGCAGCAGCATGTTACGTACGTGACCGATGGCCTTAGTCGGGTTCAGGCCTTTCGGACAGACGTTGACGCAGTTCATGATCCCGCGGCAGCGGAATACGCTGAACGGGTCATCCAGCGAAGCCAGACGCTCGGCAGTTTTGGTGTCGCGGCTGTCTGCCAGGAAGCGATACGCTTGCAGCAGAGCAGCTGGACCCAGGAACTTGTCCGGGTTCCACCAGAAGGACGGGCAAGAGGTCGAGCAGCAAGCGCACAGGATGCACTCGTACAGACCGTCGAGCTTTTCACGCTCTTCAGGGGTCTGCAGACGTTCGATGGCCGGAGCCGGCGTGTCGTTCTGCAGGTATGGCTTAACCTTCTCGTATTGCTTGTAGAAGATGCTCATATCGACGACCAGGTCACGGATTACCGGCAAACCTGGCAGCGGACGAACGATCAGCTTGTTACCTTTGACGACAGCGGACAGCGGCGTGACGCACGCCAGGCCGTTTTTGCCGTTGATGTTCATGCCGTCGGAACCGCAAACACCTTCACGGCAAGAGCGACGATAGGAGAAACCTTCGTCCTGCTCTTTGATCAGGGCCAGCACGTCCAGCACCATCAGGTCTTTACCACCGGTATCGACCGTAAATTCCTGCATGAACGGCGCAGCGTCCTGATCAGGGTTGTAGCGATAAACACTGACTTGCAACATGGCGGCCACCCTTAATAAGTCCGAATCTTAGGTTCAAAAGTCGGAACAGTCTTCGGCGAGAAGTTCACAGCACGCTTGGTCACGCGCTTGTCACCCGGGAAGTACAGGGTGTGGCACAGCCAGTTTTCGTCGTCGCGGTCTTCGTAGTCTTCACGGGCGTGAGCACCGCGGGACTCTTTGCGGATCTCTGCGGCGATGGCGGTTGCTTCGGCCACTTCCAGCAGGTTCTGCAGTTCCAGCGCTTCGATACGAGCCGTGTTGAACGCCTGGCTCTTGTCGTTGATCTTGACGTTGGCGATACGGCCACGCAGATCAGCCAGCTGGGCAATACCCTTCTGCATGTATTCGCCGGTACGGAATACACCGAAGTAGTTCTGCATGCAGTTTTGCAGTTCTTTACGCAGGGTCGCGACGTCTTCGCCTTCGGTACGCGAGTTCAGGCCATCGAGACGTGCCAGGGCAGCGTCGATGTCGGACTGGCGAGGGCGAGCATAGTCGACGCCTTCTTTCAGGGTCTGTTCCAGGAACAGGCCGGCGGCACGACCGAATACCACCAGGTCGAGCAGCGAGTTGCCGCCCAGACGGTTGGCACCGTGAACCGATACGCAAGCCACTTCGCCTACGGCGAACAGGCCTGGGATGATCTGGTCAACGCCGTCAGCATCCTGGGTGATTGCCTGGCCATGAATGTTGGTGGCAACGCCGCCCATCATATAGTGGCAGGTTGGAACGACCGGAATCGGCGCCACGGCTGGATCGACGTGAGCGAAGGTCTTGGACAGTTCCATGATGCCTGGCAGACGGCTGTGCAGAACTTCTTCACCGAGGTGATCGAGTTTCAGCATTACGTGGTCGCCATCCGGACCGCAACCGTTGCCGGCGATGATTTCCTTAACCATCGAACGAGCAACAACGTCACGACCCGCGAGGTCTTTGGCGTTCGGAGCATAACGCTCCATGAAACGCTCGCCGTGCTTGTTGATCAGGTAACCGCCTTCACCGCGGCAGCCTTCAGTCACCAGTACACCGGCGCCGGCGATGCCGGTCGGGTGGAACTGCCACATTTCGATGTCTTGTACCGGCACGCCAGCACGCAGGGCCATGCCGACGCCGTCACCGGTGTTGATCAGGGCATTGGTGGTGGACGAGTAGATACGACCTGCACCGCCGGTCGCCAATACGGTGGCGTTAGCGCGGACGTAGGAAGTTTCGCCAGTCTCGATGCAGATCACGATCATGCCGACAAAGGCACCATCTTCGTTCTTCACCAGGTCGACGCCGTAGTATTCGTTGAGGAATACGGTGCCGGCCTTGAGGTTGGCCTGGTACAGGGTGTGCAGCAAGGCGTGACCGGTACGGTCGGCAGCGGCGCACGTACGTGCAGCCTGGCCACCTTTACCGAAGTCTTTCGACTGACCGCCGAACGGACGCTGATAGATGCGGCCCTGTTCGGTACGGGAGAACGGCAAGCCCATGTGCTCGAGTTCGAAAACCGCTTCCGGGCCTACGGAACACATGTATTCGATAGCGTCCTGGTCACCGATATAGTCGGAACCCTTGACGGTATCGTACATGTGCCAGCGCCAGTCATCGTTCGGATCTGCCGAGGCGATGGCGCAGGTGATGCCACCCTGGGCGGATACAGTGTGCGAACGAGTCGGGAAAACCTTGGTGACTACGGCAGTCTTGTGACCACCTTGTGCCAGCTGCAGAGCAGCGCGCATGCCAGCACCGCCGCCGCCAATGATGATGGCGTCGAACGAAAGCGTATTAACTGTAGTAGACATGAATCAGATACCCCAAAGAATCTGCACACCCCAGACGAAGTACGCGAACATCGCGACGCCGCATACTGCCTGGAAGAGGAAACGTATTGCAGTCGCGGACTTGCCGAACGCCATTGGCGTCAGGTAGTCGGTCGCGATGGTCCACATGCCGACCCAGGCGTGAGCGCCGAGGGCAACGAGGGCCAGGAGACTGAAAATACGCATCCAGTTGCTTGCGAACAGTTCATGCCATTGGGCGTAGCCGATGCCAGGATGGGCAACGACGTATCCGATCAGGAAAATGAAGTAAGCCGCGAGAACGACCGCAGACACACGTTGTGCCATCCAGTCATAGAGGCCCGAACGCGACAGGTTCGTGACGTTAGTTACCATATCCAAACTCCTGCCAGAACGATTACCACCACGGAAACGGCGATAACGATTTTCGAGCCCAGTTTGCCGCCTTCAAGCGTCTCACCGATGCCCATGTCCATGATCAAGTGGCGCACACCGGCAACCAGGTGATACAGCAAGGCGGACAGGATGCCCCATGTCACTAGCTTGGCTAGCGGACTGGTCAGACACGCTTTCACCTGACCGAAGCCTTCTTCCGAGTCGAGCGATTTGTCCAATGCATAAAGCATGATGGCCAGGCTGACAAAGAGGATGACACCGGAGATTCGGTGAAGAATGGACGTGTAAGCAGTGACTGGGAGTTTGATGGTCCTTAGGTCTAGGTTTACAGGTCGTTGGCTATTCACGGCTTTTTTTCACACTGAAGAGCCCCTAACAATCAGGGCAAAGTTGTTGGGGAGTGCACTGGTCAGGTACCCACCACCCAGGGAGTGCGACCCCCAATAAAGCAGGCCCAAAAGCCCCTGGCGGTCGGAGGCCGAGTATAGACAGTTAGGCTACTAATGACAACGCGTTCACCTTCCCCTAATAGCGCATTGCACAAGTTGGATAAAAGGCGTAAATGGCAGTCAATTTCGAGGAAAAAGTCCGGTTAAAGCCTTCTGGAGCAAGACTTTAGGCAAATTGACATTCGAATTTATCTCACTATAGTGGTGCGGGCCCTGCGTGGGGGGTCTGTCTGATGATTTCAAGCATAAATAGGAGGCCACATGGCTGACAAAAAAGCGCAGTTGATCATCGAGGGCGCAGCCCCCGTCGAGCTGCCCATTTTAACCGGCACCGTTGGTCCCGATGTTATCGATGTTCGGGGCTTGACGGCCACGGGCCGTTTCACCTTTGACCCTGGTTTCATGTCGACCGCTTCCTGCGAGTCGAAGATCACCTATATCGACGGCGACAACGGCATTCTGCTGCACCGCGGCTACCCGATCGAACAGCTGGCTGAAAAGTCGGACTACCTGGAAACCTGCTATCTGCTGCTCAACGGCGAACTGCCGACCGCAGAACAGAAGGCCCAGTTCGTCAGCACCGTGAAGAACCACACCATGGTTCACGAGCAGCTGAAGACGTTTTTCAACGGCTTCCGTCGTGACGCCCACCCGATGGCCGTCATGTGCGGTGTAGTGGGCGCCCTCTCGGCCTTCTACCACGACTCTCTGGACATCAATAACCCGCAGCATCGCGAAATTTCCGCGATCCGTCTGGTTGCCAAGATGCCGACCCTGGCAGCGATGGTTTACAAGTACTCCATGGGCCAACCCATGATGTACCCGCGCAACGACCTGACGTACGCGGAAAACTTCCTGCACATGATGTTCAACACCCCGTGCGAGATCAAACCGATCAGCCCGGTCCTCGCCAACGCCATGGACAAGATCTTCATCCTCCATGCCGACCACGAGCAGAACGCATCGACGTCCACCGTACGCCTGGCCGGTTCTTCGGGTGCCAACCCGTTTGCCTGTATCGCCGCCGGCATCGCTGCACTGTGGGGCCCTGCCCACGGCGGCGCGAACGAAGCTGTTCTGACTATGCTCGATGAAATTGGCGATGTGTCGAACATCGACAAGTACATCGCCAAGGCCAAGGACAAGAACGATCCGTTCAAACTGATGGGCTTCGGTCACCGGGTTTACAAAAACCGCGACCCACGCGCAACCGTCATGAAGCAGACCTGCGACGAAGTGCTGAAAGAACTGGGCATCACCAACGATCCGCAACTCGAACTGGCCATGCGCCTGGAAGAGATCGCCCTGACCGACCCGTACTTCATCGAACGCTCGCTGTACCCGAACGTCGACTTCTACTCGGGGATCATCCTCAAGGCGATCGGCATTCCAACCAGCATGTTCACCGTGATCTTCGCGTTGGCGCGGACCGTTGGCTGGATCTCCCACTGGAAAGAAATGCTCTCCAGCCCGTACAAGATTGGCCGTCCGCGCCAGCTGTACACCGGCTACGAGTCGCGTGACATCACCAAGCTGGAAGACCGCAAATAAGACCTGTCTTGCGATAACGTCTTGAGTTGTACCGGGAACGGCCTCTATTTAGATAGGGGCCGTTTTTGTTTGTGCCTGAGATTGAGTACGCGACGGCCTGCGGGCCGATCGGGCTCTATTATTGTGTACATATCCATTCCTGCGGTAACGGCCTCTTGAGGTTACGCCCTTACGGCGTGTCACTTGGAAGAGCCCCAAGTAACCAAGGGCTCTTGCCCCTCCATTCGGTGCCTCGCTTAGGCTCGGCATGCCGTAACGAAGGCATTGCTCCGGGGGCCCGCCGCCATCGGCCATCCATGGCCGGGGGCGGCTAACCCGGCATCCATGCCGGGTTGCCCCCTGCGCAACGCCTGTGTTCGGCCTCTGGGAAAGGGGCGGCAGATCTGAAGCCAAAGCAAAGCAAAGCAACGGCAGGATCAACAGCGAACGCAACATCAAAAACACCACCACCCCCTGTAGGAGCTCGCTCCTACAGGGGACTGCGTACGCATGCTTTTCACCACTCAAGGCCGAGCGCTAGCTCGCCTGCAAGCTTTTGATCTTGATCCACCCGCCCCTTCGGTAGGCTGAGTGGAGGTGTTCATCCGGGGAGTGGCGCGCAGCGCCGTTCGACGCAGTCGAACACGCTGCATGTAGGTCGTCGCGAAGCAGACCGGAGGGCAGTGTCCCCGGATGGATACCGGAACGAAGGAACGCCGAGCCTAAGCGAGGGGCCGGACGCTGGGGCAAGACTTTTTGGTTCCTTTTGTGGCGTTTGACAAAAGGGACTCGCCGTAAGGGCGAAACCGTAAGTGGCCGTTACCGCAGCAATGGATATGTACACCTGAAAGAACATGGTCGGCTATCAGGCCGCCATCGCTGGCAGGCCAGCTCTCACATTTGGACTGTGTACATCTGCGAGAGACTGGTCACCTATAAGGCCACCATCGCAGGCAAGACATGCCTCCTACAGTGGTCGATAACCGCCCAATAAAAAATGCCCCGATCTCTCAATCGGGGCATTTCTGTTTAACGCAGCTTATATAGCCTTAGTGAGCAACCGCCCCACTCGCCCCCAAACCCGTCTGCGAACGCACAAACTGAGGGAAGAACAGCGCCCGCTCGTTTGCACCTGCAGTCGACTTGTCAGTGACCGAGAAGAACCAGATCCCGATAAACGCAATGGCCATGGAGAACAGCGCCGGGTACTCATACGGGAAGATAGCCTTCTCATGATGCAGGATTTGCACCCAGATGGTTGGCCCAAGCACCATCAAGCCAACGGCACTGATCAGACCCAACCAGCCACCGATCATCGCACCGCGGGTGGTCAGCTTCTTCCAGTACATGGAAAGCAGCAGCACCGGGAAGTTACAGCTCGCCGCGATGGAGAACGCCAAGCCCACCATGAACGCGATGTTCTGGCTTTCGAACAGAATGCCCAGACCGATCGCCAGCACACCCAGGCAAACGGTGGTGATTTTCGAGACGCGAATCTCGTCCTTGTCGTTGGCCTTGCCCTTCTTGATCACGCTGGCATACAGGTCGTGAGACACCGCCGTCGCACCGGCCAGGGTCAAACCAGCCACTACCGCCAGGATGGTCGCGAACGCTACCGCCGAGATGAAGCCCAGGAAGATACTGCCACCCACCGCGTTAGCCAGGTGCACCGCCGCCATGTTGTTGCCGCCCAACAGCGCGCCAGCCGCATCTTTGAAGGCCGGGTTAGTGCTGACCAACAGGATCGCGCCGAAGCCGATGATGAACGTCAGGATGTAGAAGTAGCCGATGAAGCCAGTTGCATACAGCACGCTCTTGCGAGCTTCTTTTGCGTCACTCACGGTGAAGAAGCGCATCAGGATATGCGGCAGGCCAGCGGTACCGAACATCAGTGCCAGGCCGAGGGAGAACGCCGAGACCGGATCTTTCACCAGCCCACCCGGGCTCATGATCGCCTCACCTTTAGGGTGAACCTTGATCGCCTCGGAAAACAGCAGGCTGAAGTCGAAGTTGACGTGCTTCATCACCATCAGCGCCATGAACGAGGCACCGGACAGCAGCAACACTGCCTTGATGATCTGCACCCAAGTGGTCGCCAGCATGCCGCCGAACAGCACGTACATGCACATCAGGATACCGACCAGGATCACCGCGACGTAGTAGTCGAGACCGAACAGCAGCTGGATCAGCTTGCCGGCACCGACCATTTGCGCGATCAGGTAGAACGCCACTACCACCAGCGAACCGCAAGCCGACAGCGTGCGGATCTGGGTTTGCCCAAGACGATAGGACGCCACGTCGGCAAAGGTGTATTTACCCAGGTTACGCAGGCGCTCGGCGATCAGGAACAGAATGATCGGCCAACCCACCAGGAAGCCGATCGAGTAGATCAGGCCGTCGTAGCCAGAAGTGAATACCAGCGCGGAAATACCCAGGAAGGACGCCGCCGACATGTAGTCGCCGGCAATCGCCAGACCGTTCTGGAAGCCGGTGATCTTGCCACCCGCCGCATAGTAGTCAGCCGCCGAGTTGTTGCGCTTGGAGGCCCAGTAGGTGATGCACAGGGTCAAACCGACAAACGCCACGAACATCAGGATCGCGGAAACGTTGAGGGGTTGTTTGTGCACTTCGCCAGTCAGGGCTTCAGCGGCCCAGGCGCCAGGTGCAAAGGCTGCGATGCTCAATAGAGCCATTAGACGCCGGATCATTGCTGAGCCTCCTTGAGAATCGCATTGTTCAGGTCGTCAAATTCGCCATTGGCGCGTTGAACATAGATTGCAGTCAGGATAAAGGCTGAGAGAATCAGCCCGACACCAATCGGTATCCCCCAGGTAATCGAAGATTCGGGGCTGATTTTCGCGCCCAGAATATGCGGCCCGTAAGCAATCAAAAGGATGAATCCGGAGTAAAGCCCAAGCATGATCGCCGAAAGAATCCAGGCGAACTTTTCTCGCTTACTAACCAGCTCCTTGAAGCGCGGGCTGTTTTGAATCGAGAGGTAAATGCTGTCGTTCATTGTTTTTATCCTCGCAGCACAGATGAAGTTGGAACGTTATCCACTCTATGCGGCTGCGGGGCAGGTTCCAGACGACCTTAGTATTAGAACGACATGACGGAATCGCCATTTTCCGGCCTGCATCAAACAAATGTGGGAGCGGCGGTGCGACGATTCGACTTGCTCGCTCCCACAGGGGAAAAACAAAAGGCCGCTTGGCAATAATGCCAAGCGGCCCTGAGAAGTGCCGACCAGACGCGTCAGCTCACATCATTTGGTCCAGTCTGCAACGCGTTCCGGGTGTTTGGCCACCCAATCTTTCGCGGCGGCTTCAGGCTTGGCGCCATCCTGGATTGCCAACATGACTTCGCCGATTTCGTCTTTCGACGCCCATTGGAAGTTCTTCAGGAACTTGGCCACTTCCGGTGCTTTGGTTGCCAGTTCTTTGCTGCCGATGTTGTTCACGGTTTCAGCCGCGCCATAAACGCCTTTCGGGTCGTCCAGGAAGCGCAGTTTCCACTTGGCGAACATCCAGTGCGGCACCCAACCGGTGACGGCAATGGATTCGTTTTTCTTCTCGGCACGGGTCAGCTCGGCAATCATGCCGGCGCCGGAACTGGCCTTGAGTTGATACCCGGTCAGGCCATAGTCCTTGATTGCCTGTTCGGACTTGAGCATCACGCCCGAACCGGCGTCGATGCCGACGATACGTTTCTTGAAGCTGTCGTCGGTTTTCAGATCGTCAATGGTCTTGGCCTTGACGTACTCGGGCACGATCAGACCAATTTTCGCGTCCTTGAAGTTCGGGCCGTAGTCGACGACTTGATCCTTGTTCTTGGTCCAGTAATCGCCGTGAGTCACCGGCAGCCACGCAGACATCATGGCGTCAAGTTTGCCAGTGGCCACACCCTGCCACATGATCCCGGTGGCGACCGCTTGCAGCTTCACGTCATAACCGAGCTTCTGCTTGATCACTTCTGCTGCCACGTGGGTCGTCGCGACGCTGTCGGACCAACCGTCGACGTAACCGATGCTCAGGGTCTTGCTCTCGGCATTGGCCATAGTGGAGCCAATCGCAAGTACCAGAGCGGCACCCGCGCCTAAAAGTCGTCGCATCTTCATCGTTACTTCCCCGAAAGTGCTGCGCTCGACGGATGCCGAGCCGCGTCAACGTATTGTTATGGTGCACAGCGCCCCCATCACGCCTCACCCGCAAACTCGCTCGATCGTCAGCGGAGTACTGACGTCTCGATAATCAACCTGACGCCGATGGCGACCTGTGCTGCCAGCGACCTCAAGGCATCGAGAAACGACATCAGAACGCCATTAATCTAGACCACCGAAAGCCACCCGGCCAATCCGCCCGAACTTTGCATGTCAAAATTGTGCAGGCCACCAAGCGCGCACCAAATGCAGGTAACATGCGCGGCTTTGCTCCCAGACGGCCTGACCATGCCCGCGACATCACGCTTTCCTTTTTTTGCTTATCTATTCGCCTGCCTGTTGGGGCTTTTTGCCCTCGCTGGTTTCTGGTACGGCCTCGGCAAACCGGTGATTCTGCCGGACGTGGCCAGCGCCACGCACAAGCTGCAATGTGCCTCCTACACGCCGTTCGACAAGGATCAGTCGCCGTTCGATCAGCCGTTCAAGTTGCGCCCCGAGCGCATGGACGCTGACCTCGCGCTGCTGGCCAAAAGCTTCGAATGCATCCGCACCTATTCCATGACCGGCCTCGAGGCCCTGCCGGATCTCGCGCGCAAGCACGGACTGAAGTTGATGATCGGCGCCTGGGTCAACAGCAATCCGATCGACACCGAGAAAGAAGTCGACCTGCTGATCGCCTCGGCCAACGCCAACGCAGACGTGGTGACTTCGGTGATCGTCGGCAACGAGACCCTGTTGCGCAAGGAAGTCACCGGCCCGCAGTTGGCGAAGCTTATTAACAAGGTCAAGAGCCAGGTCAAACAGCCTGTCACTTATGCCGATGTCTGGGAGTTCTGGCTCAAGCACCCGGAAATCGCCCCGGCGGTGGATTTCCTGACCATCCATTTGCTGCCGTACTGGGAAGACGATCCATCGAACATCGACGCCGCCCTGCAACATGTCGCCGAAGTGCGTCAGGTGTTCGGCAACAAATTCGCGCCCAAGGACGTGATGATTGGCGAAACCGGCTGGCCCAGCGAAGGCCGCCAACGCGAAACCGCCCTGCCCAGCCGGGTCAATGAAGCCAATTTCATTCGTGCCTTCGTGATCATGGCCGAACAGCAAGGCTGGCATTACAACCTGATCGAAGCCTTCGACCAGCCGTGGAAACGCGCAAGCGAAGGCGCGGTCGGCGGTTACTGGGGCCTGTTCGATGCCGATCGCCAGGACAAAGGCGTACTGGCCGGCCCGGTGTCGAACGTGCCGTACTGGTCACAGTGGCTGGTGGTGGGCGGCGTGATCTTTCTCGGCACGCTGATCCTCGGCGGTCGCGTGCGCAGCACCCGCGCGGCGTTGGTTCTACCGCTGCTGGGCGCATTGGCTGCTTGTTCGATTGGCGCCTGGGGCGACCTGGCCCGCGTCACTACACGATTCGCCAGTGAATGGCTGTGGGTCGCGTTGCTGACGGCGTTGAATCTGCTGGTGCTGGCGCATGCCGCACTGACGCTGAGCGCACGCACCGGCTGGCGTGAACGGGCGTTCAATGCGCTGGAGCGTCGGGCTGGCTGGTTGTTGGCGGCCGCAGGATTTGCGGCGGCCGTCATGATGCTGGAGCTGGTGTTCGATCCGCGTTATCGCAGCTTCCCGAGTGTTGCGTTCATCCTGCCGGCGCTGGTTTACCTGTGCCGCCCGGTGAGCGTGCCGCGTCGGGAAATCGCCCTGCTGACCTTCATCATCGGCGCCGGCATTGCACCGCAGCTGTTTCGTGAAGGTCTGCAAAACCAGCAGGCCTGGGGCTGGGCGCTGGTGAGTGTGTTGATGGTGGTGGCGTTGTGGCGCAGTTTGCGAGTGCGCAAGGCTTAATCCTTCAAGGCGCTTGTCGGCCTCATCGCGGACAAGCCCGCTCCCCCAGGGTTCTTCAGTGAATACAGATTTTGTGTACGACAAAGATCCCTGTGGGAGCGTGGCTTGCCCGCGATGACGATCTATCAGGCAACGCGAGACGCACGGACCAACCGCAACCCGGCAATCACCACCGCAAACACTGCCAACGTCGTGTTGTACAACGCCAACGCCGGGAACCCCAGCACCAACGCCAACACCGCCAACCACCACCCTGCCCGGCCCGGTACTGCAAAACCGATGACCGCCGCGGCCACCGCGCCCCAGCCCAATACCTTGAAGTGAATCATCAGCCCCAGACTTGAACGAATCTGGCATTCCCAGCGACTCGCCTCGTCCACACAGATGCCGACCCACTGCGCATCCTCCATAAAGCCATAACGCGCGCCATAACTGGCGGCCAGCCATAAAGGCAGCAAAACAAGCAGCAAAATCACGGGCAGACGGTGGGACATGAAGCACTCCAATAAACGAAAACGGCGGCCAGCTTAATCCCCCGGCGGCGCCAAGCAAACGCGCGTAACAGATAAATGGCCACGAAATAGCTGCAAAGTGTATCGTCCGTCTACTATTACCCCGAAATTAGGCCTGATGGGTGCCGCAGCATGGCACTTTGGCGCACACCCCGTGGTCATAGCCTGCGAACTTCATTTGGCACCTTTCTCTAAGGGATCTAGTCATGCTCCGTTCCTTGCGCTTCGCCGCCCTGTTTGGCGGCCTTATATTGAGTGCGTCCGCACTGGCCGTCGACATCGACGCCGCCAGTTATGGCTACCCCTTGACCAACCCGTTCGAGGCGACCATTGCCACGACCCCGCCGGACCTGCGTCCGGAGTTACCGCTGGACGACGACATCGATCAGCAGACACGGAGCGTCACACTGCGCCCGGAGCGTGCATTCGATCTGCCAGACAACTTCTGGCCGGTGAAGAAACTCACCTACCGCATCGCCACCCAGGATAAAGCCGCGCCGCTGATCTTCCTGATCGCCGGCACCGGCGCGCGCTACGACAGCAGCCTCAATGAATACCTGAAAAAGCTCTACTACAAGGCCGGCTACCACGTGGTGCAACTGTCGTCGCCGACCAGTTTCGACTTCATGAGCGCCGCCTCCCGCTTTGCCACCCCGGGCATCACCAAGGAAGATGCCGAAGACATGTACCGGGTGATGCAGGCCGTGCGGGCACAGAATCCGGATGTGCCGGTCACCGATTACTACCTGACCGGTTACAGCCTGGGCGCGCTCGATGCGGCGTTCGTCGCGCATCTGGACGAAACCCGTCGCAGCTTCAACTTCAAGAAAGTCTTGCTGCTCAACCCGCCGGTCAACCTCTACACCTCGATCACCAACCTGGACAAGCTGGTCCAGACCGAGGTCAAGGGCATCAACAACTCCACCACCTTCTATGAACTGGTGTTGAACAAACTGACTCGCTACTTCCAGCAGAAGGGCTACATCGACCTCAACGATGCCCTGCTCTATGACTTCCAACAGTCCAAGCAGCACCTGAGCAACGAACAGATGGCCATGTTGATCGGCACCTCGTTCCGCTTTTCGGCGGCCGACATCGCCTTCACCTCGGACCTGATCAACCGTCGCGGGCTTATCACGCCACCGAAATACCCGATCACCGAAGGCACCAGCCTCACGCCGTTTCTCAAGCGCGCGCTGCAGTGCGATTTCGACTGCTACATCACCGAGCAGGTTATCCCGATGTGGCGCGCCCGCACCGACGGCGGCAGCCTGCTGCAACTGATCGACCAGGTGAGTTTGTATGCGCTGAAGGACTACCTGCACGACAGCCCGAAAATCGCCGTCATGCACAACGCCGACGACGTGATCCTCGGCCCGGGCGACCTCGGTTTCCTGCGCAAGACCTTTGGTGATCGCTTGACCGTTTATCCACTGGGCGGCCACTGCGGCAACCTAAACTACCGCGTCAACAGCGACGCCATGCTGGAGTTCTTCCGTGGCTAAATACCTCCTGCTTATCGCAGCGTTACTCTGTGCAGGCGTCGCCAATGCCGACAACAGCAAAGCCAACGCACCGGTTGTGATCGACAGCGACGGCTTCAAGGAACCGCTGAGCAAACTCAAAATCAACCCGGGGCTGGATCAGCGCGAGTTCGAGCGTTCGACACTCAACGCGCTGAACGTCTACGACCCGCTGGAAGAGTGGAACCGCCGGGTTTATCACTTCAACTACCGCTTCGACCAATGGGTGTTCCTGCCCGTGGTCGATGGCTATCGGTACATCACCCCGAGCTTCCTGCGCACCGGCGTCAGCAACTTCTTCAACAACCTTGGTGACGTACCGAACCTGTTGAACAGCCTGCTGCAGTTCAAAGGCCAGCGTTCGATGGAAATCACCGGGCGGCTGCTGCTCAACACCACCATTGGCATCGCCGGCCTGTGGGACCCGGCGACCGCCATGGGCCTGCCGCGCCAGAGCGAAGACTTCGGCCAGACACTGGGCTTCTACGGTGTACCGGGCGGCGCCTACTTCGTACTGCCGATCCTCGGACCGTCGAACATCCGCGACACCGGCGGCCTGGCGGTGGATTTCACCGCCGAGAACGCGATCAACTTCCTGAACGTCGCCCAAGTCAGCGAAAACCACCCGGAAATCTGGATCTTGCGTGGCATCGACAAGCGCTACCAGACCAGCTTCCGCTACGGTCAGCTGAACTCGCCGTTCGAATACGAGAAAGTGCGTTACGTGTACACCGAGTCACGCAAGTTGCAGATTGCCGAGTAATTCGACAGGCAACAAAAAAGGCCATTCGATGCAGATCGAATGGCCTTTTTATATGAGGTGTTTCAAACACCACAAAACCAATGTGGGAGTGGGCTTGCTTGCGAAAGCGCTGTGTCAGTCAACGAATATGTTGAATGTAAAACCGCTTTCGCGAGCAAGCCCGCTCCCACATTTGATCGTATTTCAAGCGTCAGCTTTTGACTGACTTCCAGATTTTGCTGACAACCATCACACCCGCCAACACCACCGCACCCGCGACAATCCCCGCCACTGCATTGAGCAATGTCGGCACGATAAACCCGGCACCACCCGCCCCTGCACTGATGGTTTCAATCCAGTGATGCACCACCGGCACGCCGTGGGTCAGAATCCCGCCGCCGACCAGGAACATCGCCGCCGTGCCGATCACCGACAGGCTTTTCATCATGTACGGCGCTGCACGCAGAATCCCGCCGCCAATGCTTTTAGCCATCTGCCCGGGTTTCTGGGTCAGCCAGAGGCCGAGGTCATCAAGCTTGACGATCCCGGCGACCAGGCCATAGACGCCGATGGTCATGACGATCGCAATCCCCGACAGCACAATGACTTGTTGCGTCAGGGAGGCGCCAGCCACGGTGCCCAGGGTGATGGCGATGATTTCCGCCGACAGGATGAAGTCAGTGCGGATGGCACCCTTGATCTTGTCCTGCTCGAACGCCACCAGATCGACCGCCGGATCGGCCACGGCCTCGACCAGTTCGGCATGTTCGGCCTGTTCTTCAGCCTGGCTGTGCAGGAATTTGTGGGCGAGTTTTTCGAACCCTTCGAAACACAGGTAAGCGCCGCCAATCATCAACAACGGCGTGACCAACCATGGAATGAAGGCGCTGATGGCCAACGCCGACGGTACCAGGATCAGTTTGTTCAAAAACGAGCCCTTGGCCACCGCCCATACCACCGGGATCTCGCGCTCGGCACGCACACCGGAAACCTGCTGGGCATTGAGCGCCAGATCGTCACCGAGCACGCCAGCGGTCTTCTTGGCGGCCATTTTGGTCATCAACGCCACATCGTCGAGTACCGCGGCAATGTCGTCGATCAGTAACAGCAAACTGCTTCCTGCCATGAATCGGGTTTCCTTCTTCAGTGAATGCCGCGCAGCATAGCGCGGCCCAACGTGTGGTGGGGCATTCTTGAGCGCCGCGCGAGGCCGGTGCTACCATGCGCAACCGCCAGAACAGGCAAGGAACCCCCTGGTTTATGAGCACCATCCGCGAGCGCAACAAACAACTGATCCTGCGTGCCGCCAGTGAAGAATTTGCCGACAAGGGCTTCGCTGCGACCAAAACCAGTGACATCGCAGCCAAGGCGGGATTGCCCAAGCCCAACGTCTACTACTACTTCAAATCCAAGGAAAACCTCTACCGCGAGGTCCTGGAAAGTATCATCGAGCCGATCCTGCAGGCGTCGACACCGTTCAACGCCGACGGCGTGCCCAGCGAAGTGCTGAGCGGCTACATTCGCTCAAAAATCCGCATCTCCCGCGACTTGCCCTTTGCCTCCAAGGTGTTCGCCAGCGAAATCATGCACGGCGCCCCGCACCTGAGCGCCGACCTGGTCGAACAGCTCAACGGCCAGGCCAAGCACAACATCGACTGCATCCAGACCTGGATCGACCGCGGGCAGATCGCCCCCATCGACCCCAACCACCTGATGTTCAGCATCTGGGCGGCGACGCAGACGTATGCCGACTTCGACTGGCAAATCACCGCCATCACCGGCAAGGCCAAGCTCGATGAAGAGGATTATGAAGCGGCGGCGCAGACGATTATCCGGCTGGTGCTGAAGGGGTGTGAGCCGGACCGTTAAACCGCAGCGCACCTATCGCCAGCAGGCTGGCTCCCACAGTGGATCTCTGACACTCACATAATCCTCTGTGGGAGCCAGCCTGCTGGCGATAGGGGACGACTCGGTTTTGGTTCAAACCCAGATTGCATCCCACAGCGGATAGTCGCCAAGCCGCCCTACCAACCCGGCCCGCAATGGGTTAGCCACAATATACCGAGCGACTTTTACCAGGTCCTCTTCACGACGCAGCGCTCGATCATGAAAACCTCGCTGCCAAAGACTGACGCCACGACCGGTAGACAGATTCACTGCCTTGGTACTCAACGACTTGGTCCTTTGCATCAGTCCAGCCAGCGAGCCCTGCTGCAATTCGATCAGCCAATGAAAATGGTCCGGCATGACGACCCAGGCCAGTGAGTTTGCACAACCTTGGTCCTGCGCAGCGCGAAGTTGCGAGACGACTAATCTGCCCAAGGTGAAGTCCTTGAAAACAGGTTCTCGGTCGAGTGTTTTTGTCGTTAAGAGATAGATGCGGCTTTGCTCGGCGTAGCGGCCGATGCGCAGACGGTTTGAAGCAGGTAAATCCGGCATTCCTTTGCCCTTTTCATGATGAAATCAAAAAGAGCCTAGCCTTGTGACCACAGAAAGGCGGGGCGGATTTTTGGCAGGATGTGTCTGGTAGCCGCCATCGCCAGCAGGCTGGCTCCCACAGTTTATCTCTGACACTCAGATAATTCTCTGTGGGAGCCAGCCTGCTGGCGATAGCGGTGTATCAATCACCCATTAATCAAGCCGTCACCCCCGCATCCGCCCGCAACCCCAGCGCCTCGATCGCGGTGATCGCGCACTGTTCATCAACATCCGACAGATCCCCGCTGATACCCAACGCTCCCAGCACGTTGCCGCCCTGATCGCGAATCAGCACACCACCCGGTGCCGGCACGACGCTGCCCTGCCCCAGGCTGTTCAACGCGGCGATGAACGCCGGACGTTGTTGCGCGTCCAGTGCCAGCAGGCGTGAGCCTTTGCCCAGGGCGATGGCGCCCCAGGCTTTGCCGATGGCGATCTGCGGGCGCAACAGGCTCGCACCGTCTTCGCGTTGCAGGGAAATCAGGTGTCCGCCGGCATCCAGGACGGCGATGGTCAAGGGCGCTGCGGAGATTGCACGCCCTGCGGCGATGGCTTGACTGGTCAGGTTGACTGCAACTTTCAAGGTTAAAGCGCTCATGGTGCTGTCCTCATTTTGTTATAGGGAAAGCCGTTGGCCTTCTTTTTGTTCAGAAGTCCGATGCAATAAATAGAACACAATGAGTTATTTTTTTGTATACAATAATTCTAGAAAAGCGCCACATGCGACGAAAAGCCACAGTCCAATGGGCTTCCGACGAATGAAACAGTCGCTTGAGAAAATGGATTGACCTGCGCCGTCCGCCGTGAATACACTCTGCGCAAAGCCACTTGTATACAATTACAAAACGTAAGAGGCACAAAACCATGAGCAAAATGAGAGCAATCGAAGCCGCCGTTCTGGTGATGCGCCGCGAAGGGGTTGATACCGCTTTTGGCATCCCGGGCGCCGCTATCAACCCGCTGTACTCCGCCTTGCAGAAGGTCGGTGGCATCGATCACGTCCTCGCGCGCCACGTCGAAGGTGCCTCGCACATGGCCGAGGGTTACACCCGCACCAAGGCCGGCAACATCGGCGTGTGCATCGGCACTTCCGGCCCGGCCGGTACTGACATGGTCACCGGGCTCTACAGCGCCTCGGCCGACTCGATCCCGATCCTGTGCATCACCGGGCAAGCACCCCGCGCCCGTATGCACAAGGAAGACTTCCAGGCAGTCGACATCACCGCCATCGTCAAGCCAGTGACCAAGTGGTCGACCACTGTCATGGAACCGGGCCAGGTGCCTTACGCGTTCCAGAAAGCCTTCTATGAAATGCGCTCCGGCCGCCCAGGCCCCGTGCTGATCGACCTGCCGTTCGACGTGCAGATGGCAGAAATCGAATTCGACATCGACGCCTACGAGCCACTGCCGCTGGCCAAGCCCACTGCTAACCGCGTGCAAATCGAGAAGGCCCTGGCCATGCTCGACCAGGCCGAGCGCCCACTGTTGGTCGCCGGTGGCGGCATCATCAACGCCGACGCCAGCGAGTTGCTGGTGGAGTTCGCCGAGCTGACCGGTATCCCGGTGGTCCCGACCCTGATGGGCTGGGGCACCATCCCGGACGATCACCCGTTGATGGTCGGCATGGTTGGCCTGCAAACCTCGCACCGCTACGGCAACGCGACGATGCTCAAGTCCGACCTGGTGCTGGGTGTCGGTAACCGTTGGGCCAACCGTCACACCGGTTCCATCGACGTTTACACCGAAGGCCGCACATTCATTCACGTCGACATCGAACCGACCCAGATCGGCCGCGTGTTCACCCCGGACCTGGGCATCGTTTCCGACGCCGCAGCCGCGCTGACCGTGTTCATTGAAGTCGCTCGCGAATGGCAAGCCGCCGGCAAGCTGAAAAACCGCAGCGCCTGGCTGCAAGACTGCCAGCAGCGCAAATCCAGCCTGCAGCGCAAGACACACTTCGACAACGTGCCGGTCAAGCCGCAACGGGTTTACGAAGAGATGAACCAGGTGTTCGGCAAAGACACCTGCTACGTCAGCACCATCGGTCTGTCGCAGATTGCCGGTGCGCAGTTCCTGCACGTCTACAAGCCGCGCCACTGGATCAACTGCGGTCAGGCCGGCCCTCTGGGCTGGACCATTCCGGCGGCACTGGGCGTGGTCAAGGCCGATCCGACCCGCAAGGTCGTGGCGCTGTCGGGCGACTATGACTTCCAGTTCATGATCGAAGAATTGGCGGTGGGCGCGCAGTTCAAACTGCCGTACATCCACGTGGTGGTGAACAACTCGTACCTGGGGCTGATTCGTCAGGCGCAGCGCGGTTTCGACATGGATTATTGCGTGCAACTGTCCTTCGACAACCTGAACGCGCCGGAACTCAACGGTTACGGTGTCGACCACGTCGCGGTGGCTGAAGGCCTTGGCTGCAAGGCGCTGCGCGTATTCGAACCGGGTCAGATCCAGCCTGCCTTGCGCAGGGCTCAGGAGCTGATCGAAGAGTTCAAGGTGCCGGTGATCGTCGAGATCATCCTGGAACGCGTGACCAACATTTCCATGGGCACCGAGATCAACGCCGTCAACGAATTCGAAGACCTGGCGCTGGTCGGCAACGACGCGCCAACGGCGATTTCGTTGCTTGATTAACAACTGATCGCTCTCCTTGTGGGAGCGAGCCTGCTCGCGATGAGGCCGGCACATTCAGCATTGATGTGACTGACCTGGCGCTATCGCCAGCAGGCTGGCTCCCACAGGGAACCTGCACAATTTTACGGGAGACCACCATGCCGCGTTTCGCAGCCAACCTGTCCATGCTGTTTACCGAGCAGGATTTTCTTGCCCGCTTCGAAGCGGCCGCCAAGGCCGGCTTCAGTGGTGTCGAGTACCTGTTCCCTTACGACTTCAGCTCCGCCGATATCAAAGCCAAGCTCGACGCCAACGGTCTGACCCAAGTGCTGTTCAACCTGCCGGCCGGTGACTGGGCCAAGGGCGAACGCGGTATCGCCTGCCTGCAGGACCGGGTTGAAGAGTTCCGCGCCGGGGTCGACCTGGCCATCGCTTACGCCAAAGTACTCGGCAACACCCAGGTCAACTGCCTGGCCGGCATCCGTCCACAAGGCGTCGACGCTGCCAGCGTGGAAAAAACCTTCGTCGCCAACCTCAAGTACGCCGCCGACAAGCTGCAAGCGGCGGGCATCAAACTGGTGATGGAAGCGATCAACACCCGCGACATTCCGGGTTTCTACCTGAACAACACGGCGCAAGCCCTGTCGATTCGCGAACAGGTCGGCAGCGCCAACCTGTTCCTGCAATACGACATCTACCACATGCAAATCATGGAGGGCGACCTGGCCCGCACCCTGCAATCGCACCTGAGCGAAATCAATCATGTGCAATTGGCGGATAACCCAGGACGCAACGAACCGGGCACCGGTGAAATCAACTACCGCTTCCTGTTCGAACACCTGGACCGCATCGGTTATCAGGGTTGGGTTGGCTGTGAGTACAAGCCGCTGACCACCACGGAAGCGGGTTTGGGCTGGCTGAAAACCCATAACGCGATCTGACACAGATCCCTGTGGGAGCGGGCTTGCTCGCGAAAGCGGTGTGTCAGTCGACACGGACGCTGAATGTCATACCGCTTTCGCGAGCAAGCCCGCTCCCACCAAAAGCAGTTCTCCTATTTGCTTGAAGCAGCAACAAAAACAAGAGGATTTTCTCATGGCTAAAATCGGATTTATCGGCACCGGCATCATGGGCCACCCAATGGCGTTGAACCTGCAGAAAGCCGGTCACAGCCTGTTCCTGTCGGCGCACCACGACGCTGCCCCGGCCGACCTGATCGCCGCTGGCGCCGTCGCGCTGGCGAACCCGAAAGAAGTCGCGCAAGAAGCCGAATTCATCATCGTCATGGTCCCGGATACCCCACAGGTCGACGACGTGCTGTTCCGCGCCGACGGCATTGCGGCGGGTGTTGGCAAAGGCAAAATCGTCATCGACATGAGCTCGATTTCGCCTACCGCCACCAAAGCCTTCGCGGCCAAGATCAACGAGAAAGGCGCGCAGTACCTCGACGCGCCGGTGTCCGGCGGTGAAGTCGGTGCCAAGGCGGCGACCCTGAGCATCATGGTCGGCGGCGATGCAGACGCCTTCGAACGCGCGCTGCCGCTGTTCCAGGCCATGGGCAAGAACATCACCCTGGTCGGTGGTAACGGCGACGGTCAGACCGCGAAAGTGGCGAACCAGATCATCGTTGCGCTGAACATCCAGGCCGTGGCCGAAGCCCTGTTGTTCGCGGCGAAAAACGGTGCCGATCCAGCCAAGGTGCGTGAAGCGCTGATGGGCGGTTTCGCTTCGTCGAAGATCCTCGAAGTGCACGGCGAACGCATGATCAAGGGCACCTTCGACCCAGGCTTCCGCATCAGCCTGCACCAGAAGGACCTGAACCTGGCCCTGCAAGGCGCCAAGGAGCTCAACATCAACCTGCCGAACACCGCCAATGCCCAGCAGGTGTTCAGCACCTGCGCGGCCATCGGTGGCAGCAACTGGGACCACTCGGCACTGATCAAGGGCCTGGAACACATGGCGAATTTCTCGATTCGCGATAAGCACTAAGCCCTGACTGAACCTGTGGGAGCTAGCCTGCTAGCGATGAAATCGACGCGGTGTGTCTGATAGACCTCTGCGCCTGAATCGCCAGCAGGCTGGCTCCCACAAGGACCCCGAGTTGCTCCACCCCCAATAACAAGAATTCCGGGAGCCCGCCATGTCGGTCGATCCGCAACAATTCCTGCGCGAGCTGTTCGCCACAGCCATCGACGCCGCCCATCCGCAGCACGTCCTCGAAGCCCATTTGCCTAAAGATCGCAGCGGTCGGGTGATCGTCATCGGGGCCGGCAAAGCCGCGGCGGCCATGGCTCAGGTGGTCGAGCGTTGCTGGCAGGGTGACGTGTCCGGTCTGGTCGTGACGCGTTACGGTCACGGCGCCCCGTGCGAAAAAATCGAAGTGGTCGAAGCGGCTCACCCGGTGCCCGATGCGGCCGGACAAGCCGTTGCCAAGCGCGTCTTGGAACTGGTCAGTAACTTGACCGAAGACGACCGTGTGATCTTCCTGCTCTCAGGTGGTGGCTCTGCCCTGCTTGCGCTTCCGGCCGAAGGCATCACCCTGGCCGACAAGCAATCAATCAACAAAGCCCTGCTCAAATCCGGCGCGACCATCGGCGAGATGAACTGCGTGCGCAAGCACCTCTCGGCGATCAAGGGCGGCCGTCTCGGCAAAGCCTGCTGGCCTGCCACTGTGTATACCTACGCGATTTCCGATGTGCCGGGCGACCTCGCGACCGTCATCGCTTCCGGCCCCACCGTGGCCGACCCGAGCACTTCCGCCGAAGCCCTGGCGATCCTCAAGCGCTACAACATTGAAGTCCCGGCTTCGGTGCGCAACTGGTTGCAAAGCCCGGAATCGGAAACCGTCAAACCCGGCGATCCGAGCCTGGCGCGCAGTCATTTCCAATTGATCGCCCGCCCACAGCAGTCGCTTGAAGCCGCTGCGGTGAAAGCCCGCCAGGCGGGTTTCAGTCCGCTGATCCTCGGCGACCTGGAAGGCGAATCCCGCGAGGTGGCCAAGGTCCACGCCGGCATCGCGCGTCAGGTTGTGCTGCACGGTCAGCCTTTGGCGGCGCCGTGCGTGATCCTCTCCGGTGGCGAAACCACCGTCACCGTGCGCGGCAATGGTCGTGGCGGACGCAACGCCGAATTCCTCCTGAGCTTGACCGACAGCCTCAAAGGCCTGCCCGGCGTCTACGCGCTGGCCGGTGATACCGACGGCATCGACGGCTCCGAAGACAATGCCGGCGCGATCATGACCCCGGACAGCTACGCCCGCGCCGCCGCCCTCGGTCTGAGCGCCAGCGATGAACTCGACAACAACAATGGCTACGGCTATTTCGAGGCGCTGGACGCCCTTATCGTCACCGAACCGACTCGCACCAACGTCAACGACTTCCGCGCCATCCTGATTCTCGAGAGCACAAAAAATGACGCCTGATAAAAAGGTCAAAATCCTCGCCACCCTCGGCCCGGCCATCGACGGGATCGAAGACATTCGTGAGCTGGTGCAAGCCGGGGTCAACATTTTTCGGCTGAACTTCAGCCACGGCGATCACGCCGACCATGCGCAGCGTTATCAGTGGATTCGCGAAGTCGAGCGCCAGCTGAATTATCCGCTGGGGATTCTGATGGACCTGCAGGGCCCGAAACTGCGGGTCGGCAAGTTCGCCCAAGGCAAAGTGCAGTTGCATCGCGGCCAGGCTTTTCGCCTGGACCTGGATCCTACGCCGGGTGATGAGCGCCGGGTCAATCTGCCCCACCCGGAGATCATCGCCGCACTGGAGCCGGGCATGGACCTGCTGCTGGACGACGGCAAGCTGCGCCTGCGGGTGATCACCAAGTACGTCGACGCCATCGACACCACGGTGCTCAATGGCGGCGAACTGTCCGACCGCAAAGGCGTGAACGTGCCGCAAGCGGTGCTGGAGTTGAGCCCGCTGACGGCCAAGGATCGTCGCGACTTGAGCTTCGGTCTGGAACTCGGCGTGGACTGGGTCGCGTTGTCGTTCGTGCAGCGTCCGGAAGACATTCGCGAGGCGCGTGAACTGATCGGTGACAAAGCATTCTTGATGGCGAAAATCGAGAAGCCCTCGGCGGTGACGCAGTTGCGCGAGATCGCCGAGTTGAGCGATGCGATCATGGTCGCGCGCGGTGATCTGGGCGTGGAAGTCCCAGCCGAAAGCGTGCCGCAGATTCAGAAAAACATTATCAGCACGTGCCGCGAGCTCGGCAAACCGGTGGTGGTGGCGACGCAGATGCTCGAGTCGATGCGCTTCTCCCCGGCCCCGACTCGTGCCGAGGTCACCGACGTGGCCAACGCCGTGGCCGAAGGTGCCGATGCGGTGATGCTGTCGGCGGAAACCGCGTCCGGCGAGTACCCGCTGGAAGCCGTGCAGATGATGAGCAAGATCATCCGCCAGGTGGAAAACGGCCCGGACTACCAGGCGCAACTGGACGTGAGTCGGCCGAAAGCCGAGGCCACTGTTTCCGATGCCATCAGCTGCGCGATTCGTCGTATCAGCAATGTGCTGCCGGTGGCGGTGCTGGTGAACTACAGCGAGTCCGGCACCTCGAGTTTGCGTGCTGCGCGAGAACGGCCGACGGTGCCGATCCTGAACCTGACGCCGAACCTGCAGACCGCTCGCCGCTTGACGGTGGCGTGGGGCGTGCACTCGGTGGTCAACGATCGCCTGCGGCAAGTGGATGAGGTGTGTTCGACGGCGCTGGAGATCGCCCAGGCTCAGGGCATGGCGCAGCGTGGCGACACATTGTTGATCACCGCAGGTGTGCCGTTTGGGCAGCCGGGGTCGACTAACTCCTTGCGCATCGAGACGTTGATTTAGCGCTCTCACCGGCCCCTTCGCGGGCAAGCCTCGCTCCTACAGAAATACGCTATCCCAGTAGGAGCGAGGCTTGCCCGCGAAGAACGATGACACGGTCCCCCTGATATTGATAAAAATGCCTGCCAACCATTTCAACACCCATTGCCCCGACTGGGCGGAAGCTTTGCTTAACGGCTTCAGTCAAATATTCCTCCAGCGTAATCCGCTGTGCGGCCTGCTGTGCCTCAGCGCCATCCTGTTTACCGCGCCCGCCTTATTGGGCGGTGCATTGCTCGGCGGTGTCGCCGGGTTGCTCACCGCGCAACGCCGCAACTATGCCAAGGCTGATCGTCAGGCAGGGTTGTTCAGCTACAACGGCGTGTTGCTCGGCCTGCTGCTGAGCCTGTATTTCCCCTGGTCGGCGATGATGCCGCCGCTGATTCTGGCCGCAGGTGGCCTGAGTGCGATGCTCACCCAACAGTGGCTCAAGCGCGCCCGAATCAGCCAATACCTCCCCGCCTACACCACGCCATTCGTAGGGCTGAGCTGGTTGCTGCTGTGCTTCGCCACGCCCTCGACACAGGCGCACTTGATCGAAATCAACACGCTGAACATGCTCGCCGCCCCCTTCAAAGGCGTCGGCCAGGTAATGTTTCTCGGTCATCCGCTGGCCGGTGCGATGATTGCCGCCGGTTTGCTGATCGCTGATCGCCGTGCATTCTGCTGGGCGTTGTTCGCGTCTGTCGCGGGCATGAGCTGGAGCCTGCTGCACCACGATTTCTACAGTGCATTGCTCGGTCTGGGTGGCTATAACGCCGTACTCGCCGCCCTGGCCTTCAGCTCTCAGCGCCAGCAGCCGTGGCTGCCACTGGTCGGCATTGCCTTCGCACTGTGGCTGACGCCGATGTTTGCCGCCATCGGCCTGCCCACGCTGACCGCGCCGTTCATCCTCGCCTGCTGGCTGATCCGCACGGCTGTTCAAATACTCGGTAACGCCACGGGCGCCAATGCGCCTTGCGCTACCGGGGAGAATCAACCTAGGCTTCGCTGATTCTCGGTTCAGGCGTTTTCCATGGATAGCAGCAAAAACTGGCGTGAAGAGCTTTACGTCATGGTGTTTCAGAGCGACACCAAGGCCGGGCGGCGCTTCGACGGCATTCTGCTGTTGATCATCCTCGCCAGCATTGTGATCGTGATGCTCGACAGCATCGACAGCGTTCACCAGAACTACGCCAACGTGCTGGCGTACATCGAATGGGGCTTCACCGTCATTTTCGCCATCGAATATGGCCTGCGCCTGTACTGTTCGCCCAAGCCGTTGCGCTACGCGTTCAGCTTTTACGGGCTGGTGGATTTGCTGGCCATCGTGCCCGGCATCCTCGCGCTGTATTACGCCGATGCGCAATATTTGCTGATCATCCGGATCATTCGGATGCTGCGGATTTTCCGCGTGCTCAAGCTCAGCCCGTACCTCAAGCAAGCCAATTACTTGATGGCGGCGTTGCGCGGCAGCAAGCAGAAAATCGTGGTGTTCCTGGTCAGCGTCTGCACGCTGGTCACGGTGTTCGGCACCCTGATGTATGTGATCGAAGGCCCGGAACACGGCTTTACCAGCATTCCCAAAGGCATCTACTGGGCCATCGTGACGCTGACCACCGTGGGCTTTGGCGACATCGTGCCCAAGACGCCTTTAGGCCAGGTGATTTCGTCGCTGGTGATGATCACCGGTTACTCGATCATCGCCGTGCCGACGGGCATCTTCACCGCCGAACTGGCCAACGCCATGCGCGGTGAACAGCTGCAACACGACTGCCCGGTGTGCAAGAAGAACAGCCACGAACATGGGGCGGCATTTTGTTCCCGTTGCGGCAATGCACTGTTCAAGAAACTGGAATAAGCAAAGTGCTTTTTAATCTTTAAAGGACTATGCGAGCCCAGTTATAGTCGCTGGCAAATTGCCTCATTTTTAAATAGAACAAGGAATTCGCAGTGAAAAAACTCTTTGGCGCCTCACTTCTGGCCGCTGGCCTGGCACTGACCAGCGTGGCTCAGGCCGCACCGACGTTGCTCAACGTTTCCTATGACGTGATGCGCGATTTCTACAAGGACTACAACACTGCGTTCCAGAAACACTGGCAAGCCGAGCACAACGAAAACATCACCTTGCAGATGTCCTTCGGCGGCTCCAGCAAACAGGCGCGTTCGGTGATCGATGGCTTGCCGGCTGATGTCATCACCATGAACATGGCCACCGACATCAACGCCCTGGCGGACAACGGCAAACTGGTCCCGGACAATTGGGTCACGCGCCTGCCGAACAACAGCGCGCCGTTCACTTCGGCGACGGTGTTCATCGTTCGTAAAGGCAACCCGAAAGCCCTGAAAGACTGGCCGGACCTGCTCAAGGACGGCGTGCAGGTGATCGTGCCGAACCCGAAAACCTCGGGCAACGGCCGCTACACCTACCTCTCGGCCTGGGGTTATGTGCTGAAGAATGGCGGCGACGAGAACAAGGCCAAAGCCTTCGTCGGCAAGCTGTTCAAACAAGCGCCCGTGCTGGACACCGGCGGCCGCGCAGCCACCACCACCTTCATGACCAACCAGATCGGCGACGTGCTGGTGACCTTCGAAAACGAAGCGGAAATGATTGCCCGTGAGTTTGGTCGCGATCAGTTCGAAGTCATCTACCCAAGCGTTTCCGCCGAGGCAGAGCCGCCGGTGTCCGTGGTCGACAAAGTCGTCGAGAAGAAAGGCACCCGTGCCGCAGCCGAGGAATATTTGAAGTACCTGTGGTCGCCGGAAGGTCAGGAAATTGCGGCCGCGAATTACCTGCGCCCGCGTGACCCGGCGGTGCTGGCCAAGTACACCGATCGTTTCCCGAAAGTTGATTTCCTGTCGGTAGAGAAGACCTTTGGCGACTGGCGGACTGTGCAGAAGACTCACTTCAATGATGGTGGGGTTTTTGACCAGATTTACAGCGGTCAGTGATCGCTGAGCTGCAATGAAAAAGGCGACCTGAGCAGGTCGCCTTTTTTTATGCACATTCGAACCGAACACAAAACCAATGTGGGAGCGAGCCTGCTCGCGATGACGGCGGCACATCCAACATTGGTGTGACGGACATGTCGTCATCGCGAGCAGGCTCGCTCCCACAGGGGATTTGCGTTGAGGCTGTTACATCGGTGGTGTCACCCCGTCCTTGCCGGCCGAGATGGATTGCGCGGTCAGCGTACCGTCAGCGCTTTGGGTGACGAACGTCACGATCTTCACCCCCACTTTCAGCAAGCTGCGATCCCCCGGCACCAGGTTGACGATCGGCACGTCCTCCGGCACCAGGATTTTTTGCTGGCCGCCCTTGTAGTTGACGGTCAACACCCGGCCGTTGCTGACCACCAGGTCGCCGACGCTGCCATTGGTCATGCTGCTGCCCTTGGCCAGATCGAAAGGTCGATGGCCGTCGCCGCTGCCGGCCAGTTCCGGTGGGAATACGTGGACTTCCAGGGCTTTGAGGGTGCCGTCCTCCTGCGGCACGGCGGCGGAGCCGATGTAGCTGCCAGGTTTGATGTCTTCGATATTGGCCAGGGTCACGGCGCGGACTTTGGTGTCCTGGGTCAAGTTGATCACCACGTTTTCGCCGCTGTTGACGTGGACCTTCAACACGTCGGGGCTGACGCCGGTAATCTCGCCGCGCACACCGATGCGCGTGCCTGGCGCGTCAGCAGCCTGCGCGAGACCTGCTGTGAACAAGGTGATCAAGGTAAGCGCTGAAGCGCCGCGAATCAGATGACGGAACATCGCGTTCATGGAAGTGCCTTCCGGTAATGAATCGTGAAGAGACAACATAAGCACGCTATCGAATTAGATGTAAGTGAATGTATCATCAGACATCACTGTTTTGACGCAAGGTTCATCGAGGGGCATCACAGACGTCCGTCACTCATTCCGCAAAGGAATGATTGCTATCACTCCAATCCCACTTCCGCCGTTCCGGTCAGCCCATTAGCCTGCGCGCATTCCTTCTGTTCAGCGAGACACGTTATGAACCCAGCAACCCAGGTGCCCCACGGCACCGCGACAATGACCCGTGGCATGGTGCTGCTGTTCGCCTTTTGCTGCGGCGCGATCGTCGCCAACATCTATTACGCTCAACCGATCATCGGCCTGATCGCGCCGGACATCGGCCTGACCAGCACCATGGCGAGCTTCATCGTTTCGCTGACCCAGATTGGTTATGCGCTCGGTCTGTTCTTTCTGGTGCCGCTGGGCGATCTGCTGGAAAACCGCCGGTTGATGATCATCACCACCGTGGTGGCGATTGCCAGTTTGCTGGGCGCGGCCTTTACCGATCAGCCGAACGTGTTTTTGTTGATCTCGTTGCTGGTGGGTTTCAGTTCGGTGTCGGTACAGATCCTGATTCCGCTGGCGGCGCATCTGGCGCCGGAAGAATCGCGTGGCCGTGTGGTCGGCGGGATCATGGGCGGTTTGCTGCTGGGGATTCTCCTGGCGCGCCCGGTGTCCAGCGTAGTGGCCGACCACTTCGGCTGGCGGGCGATGTTTGTCATTGCGGCGGCGTTGATGGCCGCGATCAGCATCGTGCTGGCCCTGACCATTCCAAAGCGCCAGCCTGACCACAGCGCGTCTTATGGCCAGTTGTTGGGGTCGCTGTGGACCCTGTTGCGGCAACAACCGGTATTGCGTCAGCGTGCGTTTTACCAGGGTTGCATGTTCGCCACGTTCAGCCTGTTCTGGACCGCCGTGCCGCTGGAGCTGGCGCGCAATCATGGCTTGTCGCAAACCCAGATCGCGCTCTTCGCCCTGGTCGGCGCCATCGGTGCCATCGCCGCGCCCATCGCCGGTCGCCTCGCCGATGCCGGCCACACCCGTATCGCGTCACTGCTGGCCCTGCTGTTCGCCAGCCTGAGTTTCCTGCCCGCCTTCATCCATCCGGCCTACAGCGTCATCGGCCTCGCGGTGACGGGCGTGGTCCTCGACTTCTGCGTGCAAATGAACATGGTCCTCGGCCAGCGCGCCGTCTACGCCCTCGACGCCAAGAGCCGCAGCCGCCTGAATGCGCTATACATGACCAGCATTTTCATCGGCGGCGCGTTTGGTTCTTCGGTAGCCAGTGCGGTGTATGAGCATGGTGGCTGGTTGTGGATCGTGATTGTCGGCAGCGCGTTTCCGTTGTTGGCATTGTTGCGGTTTTTGAGTGTTTCGGAAAAGCGTTCGCTCGCTACCGCGTGAACCGTCGAAAAGCATCGCGGGCAAGCCCGCTCCCACAGGGTTAGCGAATAACCTGTGGGAGCGGGCTTGCCCGCGAAGGCGATATGACTGATGCCACTCAATGCCGAACCAACTTCTCCATCGCCGCATCCGCCAGAAAGGATGAGCGGCTTTTGACATTGTGCTCGCGCACATACCGGTCAATGCGCTGAATCACGTACCCCGGCAGTGTCACATTGACCTTCTCGGTCTTGCCCATATAGGGCGAGATGTCCAGCTCCAGCATTCCCCAGCCCATCTCGGCAAACTCTGGATTGCCACGGTGCGCAGCCGCAGACGTCGGCATGGGAATCGGCTCCCCGTCAGCCGTCATCTCTTGCAGCATGATGTGGGCGATTTCCACCGCCGCGTTGTAGGCATCTTCAAAGGTATCGCCGGCCGTAACCGCGCCAGGGATATCGGGGATCTGAATACCGATGGCGGTGTTCTCGTCGCCCCACTCGATACAGATTGGATATTGCATTATGGATCTCCTGCGTAACTGGCTTGCGGGCAGTAAAGCCCGGCTCGCCTCCTGATGCTTTTGACCGTCCCGATCGGCAAATCCTTTTTCGGATGGGGAACGGGAATCGTGTAGGGGTTGTAACGGTGAGTGAAGATGTGATGACTGCCAGTGACCCTATCCAGCGTCCAGCCCGCCTCTATCAGTTCCTTGATCAATAACCTGCTCTGCACCACCAGCCTCCTTGCTCCGGCCTAATAAAAGTAACCCTAGAGTTATCTTTACTCAAGCACAAAAATCCGGATTACGACGCTCGGTTGTTTTACAGAGTGTGATTAGGGCCGCGCCCGGCGTGATTCGTTACGCCGAGGTCAACCCGGATTACACTCAACGGCCGGAGCCTGCTGCGATGCTGGATGCGATTCGCCGCTAACGCTGACAACATCGCTCCCACAATTGATCTCCGACAGCCATCAGATTTACACAAGGACTTTGGATGGACCGCCTGGCCGCAATGGAAACCTTCGTCTACGTGGTGGAAACCGGTTCGTTTTCCGCCGCCGCACGACGCCTGAATATCGGCCAGCCCGCCGTGTCGAAAACCATCGCGCAACTGGAAACACGGCTGGCGGTTCGGCTGCTGTTGCGCTCCACCCGTGGCCTGACGCCCACCGAAGCCGGCCTGGCGTTTTTCGAACGGGCCAAGCGTGCCATCGAAGAAGCCGATGAGGCCGACAATGCCGCTCGCGGTGCCGCCAGCGGCCTGACCGGCACCCTGCGCATCTGCGCCGCCGTGACCTTCGGCCGGCTGCACATCGTTCCGCACCTGGGGCCGTTTCTCGAGCAGAACCCGCAGCTGAACATCGACCTGATGCTGGATGATCGCAACGTCAATCTGGTGGAAGAAGGCGTCGATGTTGCCCTGCGGATGGGCGCGCAAAGCGATTCAGGCCTCACTGCCCGCAAGATTGCCGAATGCCGGCGCGTGGTACTGGGGACGCCTGCCTACTTCGAAAAACACGGCGAACCCGGTTGCCCTGCCGATCTGAGTAAACATCAAGCAGTCGTTTATTCCCTGGGCGGCGGTGCCCATTGGCAGTTCCAGAAGGCCAGCGAAGAGCAGTCAGTCATCGTCAGCGGCAAGATCCGCGTCAACGCCGCCGAAGGTCTGCGTGCAGCCGTGTTGGCCCATCAGGGGCTGACCCTGGCGTCCGAATGGATGTTCGCGCCGGAGTTGGCCAACGGTGACGTCAGGGCAGTAATGACGGACTGGACGCTGGCCAATCAGGACCTGTGGGCGGTGTTTCCGACCGGAAGAATGGCCAGCGCGAAGGCGCGGGCGTTTGTGGAGTATGTGCAGGGGTTGTTGGCTCAGAAGAGCTGATTCAATTCTTTCAGCGCCTAAAGCACCCACCCATCAAATCCAACCCTGACATTCCCCGGCAGCTCACTGCGGTGCTGCATCAACCACGCATCCAGCGTATGCCCGACATGCGTCAGCACCGCCAACGCCGGATGCAGCTCCTCGATACAGCGCAACGCCAGGTTCAGGTCGTTGTGGTTGCGTGGCGTCTGTGCCTGCGGCGGTATCGAGCAATCGATGACCAGCAGATCCAGCGGTTCGCGTTGCAACCGGGCTGTTGTGGCTGGCGGCAGGCCAACGGTGTCGGTCAGGTACGCGATCCGTCGTCCCTCGCCTTCCAGCAGGTAACCAAGGGTCGGTTTTGAGTGTTGCAGCGGCAACGCCGTGACGCTGAGCGTGCCGAACAGTCGGGTTTCGAAGGCGCTGAACGGTTGGCTGAAATCGAGAATACCGGGATGTTTGTAGAGATCGGCCAGGCCTTCCGGGTCCACCGGGCCGTGCACCGGAATCACCAAGCCCTGGCCCCAGCGCAGGTGCAGCAAACCCTGGGCATGATCGGCGTGGTAGTGGGTCTGGAAAATGCCGTTGAAGCTGCGCGGCGGGAAGCGTTCGGTCAGGTCGGGCAGGCCGCTGTCGATCAGCCAGCGTTGATCGCCGCATTCGATCAACGCGCTGCACGGGCGGCGCTTGCGGCGTTCATCGGTGCGGGCCAGGTTGCAGGCCGCGCACTCGCAGCCGTAGACCGGCACCTGCCGGGCGTCACCGGTGCCCAGTAATGTCAGGCGCATACGGCTTGCCCGTCGACGCAGGCCAGTAGCGTTTCGACGGTGTACTGCAGCGGCCCGGAGTTGTCGATCAGGCACAACGCCGGATCATTGCCTTCGAGCAGGCGCTCACTGAAACGCACATTGCGCGCCAGCCGCGCCTCAACCTCGGCGACGGATTCACGCCCCCGCGCCAGCAAGCGCTGACGCAACACGGCTTGATCCACGGAAAGCAACACCACCAGCACGTTCGGATAACGCAGACGAGTGGCCGGCAGATGGCCGCGCGAACCATTGACCAGCACGTCCTGCCCCGCTGCCAGCCAATCGTCAATTTCGCGAGGGATGCCATACGCCAGACCATTGGCGTGCCAGCTCAGGGCAAACGCACCCCGAGCCTCCATCTCGGCGAACTGTTGCGCACTGACGCCCAGCGCCGCCTCCCCGACGGCTTCCGCCGAACGCGTGATGACCCGCCGCACAATGCGGCAACCGCGTTCGTCCAACCGCGTTCGCGCGGCATCGAGCAGGCTGTCTTTGCCCGAGCCCGAAGGGCCGATGAGATAGATCAACCTGCCCGCCATCAAAACACCCTCTTCGCTTGTCGCCAGACTTGTTGCACCACCGGCAATCCGTCTTGAGTTTTGGCTTGCAGCAGATCCGCGCGCAAGCCGACAGCAATCTCGCCGCGATCACTCAACCCTGCCGCTCGGGCCGGTGCCAACGTGACCATGCGCACTGCTTCGGCCAGGTCGCACTGATTGTCCAGGGCCGCCAAAGCAAACGCCGCTTGCAGCAGACTCGCCGGGTAGTAGTCGCTGGAAAGAATATCCAGCAACCCTTCAGCGGCCAAGTCTGCGGCGGCGACGTTACCCGAGTGAGAACCGCCGCGAACGATGTTCGGTGCGCCCATCAGCACGCTCATGCCCACTTGCTGGCAGCCGCGCGCCGCCTCAATCGTGGTCGGGAATTCGGCGATGGTCATGCCGTAGCGCGCCGACTCTTCGACGTGCTCCAGGGTTGCATCGTCATGACTGGCCACCGACAGACCACGCGCCAGGCAATGTTCGACAATCGCCGCGCGATAGCGGGTGCTGTACTCGCGGGAGTTGGCCTTCTGCAGGACGATGAATTCATCCATCAGCGCCGTGCTCAGGTGGTACTTGCCCATGTAGTACTCACGGTACTTGGACTCCAGAACGAATTGACGCTGGCCCGGCGAGTGGTCCATCACCGACACCAGTTGCACCAGCGGATGCTCCACCAGATCCCGGAACACGCTCAGGGTGTCGGGGTGGCAGAGCTCGCAACGCAGGTGCAGACGGTGCTCGGCGCGGGTCAGCCCGGCGTCGGATGCGCCGGAAATTGCCTCCAGCATCGCCGGCAATTTCTGCATGCGATTGCCCTTGGGGTTCACATCGCCGATGGACACCGCATCGAACACCGTGGTGATGCCGGCCGCGATGATTTGCGCGTCGTGGCTGAGCACCGCCGAGGTCGACGGCCAGTCCACGCCGGGGCGCGGGGTCATGTGGCGTTCGAGGTTGTCGGTGTGCAATTCCACCAAACCCGGTAGCAGGAAATCACCGTTGAGGTCTTGCGCCTGAGGCAACCGGCTCGGGCCTTCGGCGATGTCGGCGATCAAGCCTTCACGCAGCACCAGGGTGCCGAGAAACACGCGGTCAGCGGTGACCAGTCGGGCATTGCTGAGGATCTGTTCAGCGGGCATCGGCGTATTCCTCGTTGTTCACGGCAGCAGGGGTCATGTCGAAATGGCGATCGGCAACCGCCTCACGGGCAGCGCGGTCATGGAAAATGCCGATTAACGCGGCACCCGCCTCTTTTGCTTCATTCATCAGTTCCAGCACCACCTGGCGATTGGTCTCGTCGAGGGAAGCGGTGGGTTCGTCCAGCAACATCACCGGCCAGGCCACCATGAAGCCACGGGCGATGTTGACCCGCTGCTGCTCGCCACCGGAGAAGGTGCCGGGCGCCAATGGCCACAAACGTTGAGGAATATTCAGTCGACTCAGCAATAACTCGGCGCGCGATTGCGCCAGCGACCTGGACCAGCCGCGAGCCAGCGCCGGCTCCATCACTACATCCAGACACGCCACGCGCGGGATCACCCGCAGAAACTGACTGACATAGCCCAGCGTCTGCTTGCGCACCTGAAGAATGTCCCGGGGCTCGGCGCCCACCAGCTCCAGCCAACGGCCCTGATCCTGCACGCGGATGCTGCCGCCCGCTGGCAGATAGTTGCCGTAAAGAGTACGCAACAAGGTACTTTTACCGGCACCGGACTGGCCATGCAGCACCAGGCATTCGCCGGCTTGCACACTGAAATTCACCCCGCGCAGCACGTTCAGGACCACGCCATTGTGTTGATGCAGGGTGAAGGTTTTCGAGAGGTCACGGACCTCGATCAAGGTATTCATCGCTCGTATTCCACAGAGGGGCGGGGATTCACGGCTGCAACACCGAAGACACCAGCAGTTGCGAGTAAGGGTGTTGCGGATCGTCGAGGATCTGGTCGGTCAGGCCGGTTTCCACCACCCGCGAGCGACGCATCACCATCAACCGATCCGCCAGCAAGCGGGCCACGGCCAGGTCGTGGGTGACGATCACCACCGCCAGGTCCAGCTCACGCACCAACCCGCGCAGCAGGTCGAGCAAACGGGCTTGCACCGACACGTCGAGGCCGCCCGTCGGTTCGTCCATGAACACCAGGCGCGGGCTCGACACCAGATTGCGGGCGATTTGCAGGCGTTGTTGCATGCCGCCGGAGAAGGTTCGTGGCAAATCGTCAATGCGCAGCGGGTCGATTTCCACCTGGCTCAGCCAGTCGATCCCCGCCCCGCGCAGTTGCTGATAATTACGTACGCCTTGGGCCATCAAGCGTTCGCCGATGTTGGCGCCGGCGGACACGCCCATGCGTAAACCGTCGCGAGGGTTCTGTTCGACGAAGCCCCATTCGGTGCGCAACAAGGTCCGGCGTTCGGCTTCGCTCGCGCTGTAGAGGTCGAGCCACGCGCCGTCCTTGCCGCGATAGCCGATGCTGCCGCGCTGGGGTGGCAAGCGTCCGCTGAGCAACGAGAGCAAGGTCGATTTGCCCGAACCGGACTCACCGACAATTCCCAATACTTCACCGGGATACAGATCAAAACTCACGCCTTGGCAACCCTTCTCCGGGCCGTACAACAACGACAGGTCGCGCACTCGCAGCATGGGTTCGGCCGTCGCGGTGGACAGATCGTTTTTCAGCGCCTGATTCATTGGCCCTGCTCCTGCTGGCTGACGCGCTGGGCGCAGTAATAGGTGTCGGAACAGACAAAACTCTGGGTCCCGGCGTCGTCGATGATCAGCTCGTCGAGAAACGAATCGTGGCTGCCACAAATGGCGCAACACTCGTCCCACTGCTGCGCTTCGAAGGGGTGATCCTCGAAGTCGAGGCTGGTGACTTTGGTGTACGGCGGTACAGCGTACAGACGCTTCTCGCGACCGGCGCCGAACAGCATCAACGCCGGGCTCATGTCGAGTTTCGGGTTGTCGAATTTGGGGATCGGCGACGGGTCCATCACGTAGCGCTCATCGACCATCACCGGGTAGGCGTAGGCGGTGGCGATGTGTCCGAAGGTGGCGATGTCTTCGTAGAGTTTGACGTGCATGACCCCGTAATCATTGAGCGCGTGCATGGTCCGGGTCTCGGTTTCCGACGGTTCGATAAAGCGCAGCGGCTCCGGGATCGGCACCTGATAGACCATGATCTGATCGGCGTGCAGCGGCGTTTCCGGGATGCGGTGGCGGGTCTGGATCACCGTGGCGTCCGGGGTGCTTTCGGTGGTCGCGACGCCTGCGGTGCGCGCGAAGAAGCGGCGAATCGACACGGCGTTGGTGGTGTCGTCGGCGCCCTGGTCGATAACTTTGAGCACATCGTCAGCCCCGAGAATCGCCGCGGTCAATTGCATGCCGCCGGTGCCCCAGCCGTAAGGTAACGGCATCTCGCGCCCGCCGAACGGCACCTGATAACCGGGGATCGCCACGGCCTTGAGCAAGGCGCGGCGGATCATCCGTTTGGTCTGCTCGTCGAGGTAGGCGAAGTTGTACGCGGCGTCGCGCACCGGTGCCCCGCCCGTCATGGAGTGGCTCAGGTCATTCATGGCTGTTGGCCTCGGCGGGTTTGCGCAGTTTGCGGATCAGTTCCAGTTCGGCCTGGAAGTCCACGTAGTGAGGTAATTTGAGGTGCGAGACAAACCCGGCAGCCTCGACGTTGTCGCAGTGCATCAGCACGAATTCTTCCTGCTGCGCCGGGGACTCGATCTCTTCGTTGAACTCCTTGGCGCGCAGTGCGCGGTCGACCAGCGCCATGCCCATGGCCTTGCGTTCGGCATGCCCGAAGGCCAGGCCATAGCCGCGCGTGAACTGCGCCAGTTCGGTGGCCGAGCCGACAAACTGGTTGACCATCTCGCACTCGGTGACTTCGATGCTGCCCAGATTGATCGGGAAACCCAGCTCTTCAGGATCGATCCAGACCTCGACTTCACCGATGCGAATTTCCCCGGCGAACGGGTGGTTGCGGCCATATCCGCGTTGGGTCGAATACCCCAGCGCCAGCAGAAAACCTTCATCGCCACGGGCCAGTGCCTGCAAGCGCTGGGCGCGACTGGCCGGCAGTTCCAGCGGATCGCGGGTGATGTCCGCCACCGTGTCGCTGCTGTCGGATTCGTTCTTGATCAAGCCTTCCTTGGCCAACAAACCGAGGACCCGAGGGCACGGTTCGAGGCTGGCGTTCGGGGTGGTGTGCGGCCCCGGGTATTCGCCTTCGGCGAGCAGTGCAAAGTCCAGCAGGCGATGGGTGTAATCGAAAGTTGGCCCCAGCAACTGGCCGCCCGGCACGTCTTTGAACGTAGCGGACAGACGGCGGCTGAGTTGCATGCTCGACGTGTCGATCGGCAGGCTCGGGCTGAAACGCGGCAACGTGGTGCGATAGGCGCGCAGCAGGAAGATCGCCTCGACCAGATCGCCCGCCGCTTGCTTGATCGCCAGCGCAGCCAGTTCTTCGTCGTACAGCGAGCCTTCGCTCATCACCCGCGCCACGGCCAGCGGCAGTTGCTGACGGATCTGCTCGACGCTCAGTTCAGTGATCGAGGTGTCGCCCCGGCGTTTTTTCGCCAGCAGACGGTGGGCATTGTCGATGGCTTGTTCGCCACCCTTGACGGCTACGTACATCAGACACGCTCCTGTGCGATGCGGGTGCTGCGTGGCAGGCCGATCAGGTCTTGGCCGGCGGCGAATAACAGGTCCAGCCCGCGAGGGAATTCGTTGCGCTGTTCACGCTCACGCCAGAAGCCTTCGGCCACCGGCAGCGCAACGCCGTGCTCGGTTTCGATCCCTGGCCCACGCCACGCCAGCCCTGCCCCGCCGTCGAGGCTCGGCAGCTGAACCAGCAAGGTGCAGGACTGATCGGGGTAGCGGTCGTTGCCAGGGTCGAAGCCGCTGAGGTCGAGCAGGTCCTCGGCCGTGAGCAAGGCGAACCGCGCGTCTTCGCGATTGGCGGTCAGCGGGCAGCCACAGTGGAACGCCAGGTTGGCGCGAATCAGCGGCGTGTCGAAGGACGGAGCCAGCCACAGCGGCGTGTCGACATCCAGCAAGGCCAGGCACAACGCGTAGGTCGCTGGCGCCAAGCCTTCAAGGCTCGGCGTGGCGTGCAAGGTCTGGATCAAACCGGGGCCGGCGAAGGCCTTGAGTGCCGCGCGAAAACTGCGTTGGGCCTCCAGCACCGGGTCGGTAAACGCCGGTTGCAACAACTGTGCGCTCATCAGTTTTCTCCTCGCACGAGGGTGAAGAATTCGACTTTGGTGGCGGCGGTGTCCGCCTCTTTTTGCGCCCGGCGTTCGGCCTGGGCCTTGGCCAGCGGCGTGATCACTGCATCGAGCCAATGGCGCTGTTGCGTGCCTTGCAAATGCGCGTCGGCCAGGGCAGCCAGTTCGGCGTGGACCTTGTCGCGCCCCGCCAGGTAGCTGTAGCCGGTACGGCCATCGGCCAGGCGCACCACGCAACGGGTCACGCTCATTTCGCCAACGTTGAACGGCGCACCGTTGCCGCCCATGCGACCACGGACCAGAGTCATGCCGATTTCCGGGGCGCGGATCAGTTGGTATTCGACGTCTCGCAGTGCGGCTTCGTGGGGCTGCAATTCACTGCGACGGGCGCGGGCGAGCACGCCGATCCAGTGTTGCCGCTCGGCGTGAGGAGCAAGGTTGTTCATTAAGATCTCCATCAAGTGACGACCTGATACTGGAAGCGATCCGAACGGCTGGTGGACTGGGCCAGCTCCACCGGATGACCGTCGCGGTCGCGGGAAAGGGTGAATACGCTCAGCGCCGGCAAATGCCGGGGCATCATCAGCAACGCGGCTTCTTCGCGGCTGGGCAAACGGGCGCCGATCAGACTCAATGTGCGGGTCAGCGGCATGTCGCGTTCGCTCAGGTACTGGCGCAATGAGCCGCCGGTGTAGTCCGCCAGCAGCGGCGCGCGGCTGGCGCAGTAGCGATGGCGGATCAGGCTGACCGGTTGGTGATCGAGCTTGCGCAGGGTCTGCAATTCGATCATTGGCGCCATTTCGACAAGCCCCAGGTGCTGCGCTTCTTCGCGGCTGGCGAAGCAGTAACGGCGCTTGAGCAGCACCGCTTCGACGCCCAACCCCTGAGCCGACAACGACTGGCTGTAGGCGCTGTCGGCGGCCATGGGGTAAATCAGCGGGCGCTCCAGCACTTGCGTGCCTTTGCCCTGGCGGCGCAACAGGCTGCCTTCGAACACCAGCTCATCGATGGCGCGGCGCAAGGTATGGCGGTTGACGCCGAAGCGTTCGGCCAACTGCACTTCTGCCGGCAGGAAGTCCCCGGCCTGATAATCGGCCAGTTCACGGCGCAGGATGTCGGCCAATTCGCGGTACACCGGCTCATCTTGTCTAGACAACTGCATGCTTAAAAAAAAGCGCCCAGGGGCACCCCTCCGAAATTCAGATGAACTGCTTGCGCAGGCGTTGCGAGAGGATGTCGATCAGGCTCACGACCACGATGATCACCAGCAAGACCGCACAGGTCTGAACAAACTGGAAGGCGCGAATGTTCTCCCAGAGAATCACCCCGATGCCGCCGGCACCGACCATCCCCACCACCGTTGCCGAGCGCACGTTGGCCTCGAAACGGTAGAGCGCGTAGGACACCCACAGCGGCATCACTTGCGGAATCACCCCGTAGATCACTTCTTGCAGAGCGCTGGCACCGGTGGCGCGAACCCCTTCAACCGGGCCCGGATCGATCGCCTCGACAGCTTCGGCGAACAGCTTGGCGAGTACGCCGGTGGTGCTGATCCACAGCGCCAGTACCCCGGCGAATGGGCCCAGGCCGACAGCGACGACGAACAACATGGCGAAGACCATTTCGTTGATCGAACGGAAGGCGTCCATCACCCGACGCAGCGGTTGGTGGATCCACCAAGGGGTGATGTTTTCCGAGCAGAGAATCCCCAGGGGGATCGAGCAGACAATCGCCAACACCGTGCCCCACAGGGCAATTTGTACGGTGACGATCATTTCCTTGAGGTAGGAGCGCCATTCGTGGAAGTCTGGCGGGAAGAAATCGGCGGCGAAAGTCGCCATGTTGCCGGAGTCGCGGTACAGCGCCATCGGGTTCATCTCGGCGCCGTGCCAGGCCCAGGCCAGCAGGACCAGGAACATGCCCCAACCGGCGTACTGCGGCCAGGTGCGCTTGCCGACAGCTTCAGCGTGCAGAGTGGTCATAGGATTTCTCTAAAGAAGCAGTTCATTGAGACGCGACACATGAGTGATGCCTTGAGCAAAAACCCTGTGGGAGCGAGCCTGCTCGCGATAGCGGTTTCACATTCAACATTGATGCTGACTGACGCGACGCCATCGCGAGCAGGCTCGCTCCTACAGTTGCTCTGTGGTGAATCAGCCGGCGTTGGCCGCAGTCTTTTTGTCGCTGGTCTTCTCGAGCAAGGTCAGGCGCTCTTGCAGCTTGGCCAGTTCGGCATCGATATCGGCCAGGCGCTTGGCTTTGTCGGCCGCTTCAAGCTTGGTGTCGGCACTGAGGGTGGTGCGCTGTTTGAACAGCTCAAGCTGACGGATTGGCAATAGCTGGTCGTCGCTGGACTTGAGGAACTTGCCCAGCTGCATGCCCGCGAGCACGGCTTTTTCGGCGTCGGTGTTGCCGTAGTTGAAGATGAAATCGCGGATCTTGGTCTTCTCGCTGTCGCTCAGGGCCTTGCTCCACACCAGTGGGTCGGCGGGGATCAGCGGCGACTTCCAGATCACCTTGAGCAGTGCAGCCTTGTCCGGCTGGGTAACTTCCAGACGGTCCCAGCTTTCGGTGTTGAAGGTCGCGACATCCAGTTGCCCTTTGGCCACGCTCAAGGCGTTGACCTCATGGCTGGAGTTGAGGGTGCGCTTGAACGCGGTGGCCGCATCGACGCCGTTCTTGGCGAACACGTAATAGCCCGGCACCAGGTAGCCGGACGTCGAGTTCGGATCACCGTTGCCGAAGGTCAGGGACTTGGCGTTCTTGAGCATGTCTTCCACGGAATTGATCGGGCTGTCCTTGCGCACGATCAGCACGCTCCAGTAACCGGCGGCGCCGTTGGCGGCGGCGGTCTGGGCGAAGATCTCGCCGTTGGAACGGTCCACCGCTTCCATGGCAGCCTTGTTGCCCAGCCAGGCCACATCGACCTTGTTGAAGCGCATGCCCTGGATCAACCCGGCATAGTCCGAGGCGAAGGTGGCGTTGATCTTCAGGCCGGTTTTCTTCTGCATGTCATCGAGAAACGGCTGCCAGATGCTCTTCAGGTTCTGCGAGGATTCGGTGGACATGATGCCGAAGTTGATGGCTTTTTCTTCAGCCTGGGCGGTGCCCAGTACGCAACTGGCGAGCAATGCGGCGCCAGCAAAAACGCGACCGATACGGTTCAACATGGAAAGGATTCCTTGGGGTGCGCTATAGGAAAAAGAGGGTGTTCACACGCGAGCCAGCACCAATCGGGGGGCGGGTTCGGCGCGGCGGGTCTGGTCGGAAAACATCAGGCTGGTGTCGATGTCGGCACCGTACAAATCGTTGAGGAACTGGCTGCTCAGGTCAGCCGCGAGGCCGTCGAAATGAATCCGTCCGCCCTTGAGCGCCACGGCGCGGGGGCAATATCGTGTGGCGTAATCGACTTGATGCAGGGTGACTACCACTGTCTTGCCGTCGCGGCGGTTGATGTCGGCGAGGATTTCCATGACCTTGCGGGCTGATTCCGGGTCGAGGGAGGCGATGGGTTCGTCGGCCAGAATCACTTCGGCGCGCTGGGTCAGGGCCCGGGCAATTGCCACTCGTTGTTGCTGACCACCGGACAAGGTCGATGCCCGCTGCGCCGCCAGATCGGCCAGGCCGACGCGATCCAGCGACGCCATGGCGAACTGTTTTTCTTCGGCATTGAACAGGCTCAAATTGCCACGCCAGCGCGGCATGCGGCCCAGGCAACCGAGCAGGACGTTGTCGAGTACGCTGAGGCGGTTGACCAGGTTGAACTGCTGGAAGATGTAGCCGATGTCGGCGCGCAAGCGGCGGACTTTGCCGTTCAGCCGGCCGGACGCCTGCACTTCACGCCCGAGCACCTTGACGCTGCCGCCGTTGTTGCGATCGCAACAGGCCAGGCCCGCGAGGTGGCGCAACAAGGTGGACTTGCCGGAGCCGGAAGCGCCAATCAGCGCGACCATCTCACCGGTAGCGATGGTGAGTTCGAGGTCGACCAGTGCGCTTTTACGCGCAAAGGTCTTGTTCAGATGATCGACATGGATAGCTGCGTTCATGGGCTTCTCTGTCTGGTTGAACAGCCGTCCATGGCCGCTTTGAAGTTCAACCGACTTTAGGCACGGGCTGTGTCAGCCCTATGACTCGCACAAGTCGCTGGAATAACTATTTGATGAAGGTTTTGTGAAAGGTTGAGCCGAATCGGTCCCGCAACCAATCCAGGATTTTCACGATTTTGGGTTCACTGGCGATCCCTGTGGGAGCGAGCCTGCTCGCGATGGTCGTCAACGATGACGCGTTTTAACAGGGTTCAACGACGATCCCCGCGCCCACAAAAAAGGCGACCCGAAGGTCGCCTTTGCGTCACTGCCCGAACTGCCGCCCCAACCCACCCGGCACGCCATGGATATCCGTCTCTTCCCATGGCCCGTCAGGACTGATCGACCGGCTCCAGCCATTATCCCAGCGGTAGTAAGTCCGCTGGCGGTAGAACGTGTTCGGTTGACCCTCCAGCACATACACACCGAGCTTCGGATCCCAATGACTATCACCACCCGGTGGCGGCGCGAAGCTGGCCGACGTGCGCGGCAACGGTTTGGCAGGCTTGGCCGGAATGCTCGGTTTGCTCGGCGTCGGTGACGTCGACGGCGTGGGCTTGGGCTGCGACGGCGGGATCGGCGGCAGCGACGTCGGCTCGGGTCGCTGGACCGCACAAGCGCTCAGCCCCAAAACCAGACTGAGCAGGGTGATACGAGCGATGGCGGTCATGGTGGCGTTTCCTGTTATTTATCCGGGCTGTCGATGGTCAGATGTTGCTGCGCAGTCGTGCTGCTGGCCAGAGGCTGGCTGCGACCGACCCACTCGCCGGCAGTCGGTTGGCCGGCGCGGGAAATGCGCGCAACCAGTTGGACTTCAGGGAAGTTCGACAGTTTCAACTGCGGCATCATTGCGTCGGCATCGCCCAGTTCGACGGTGACGGGCAAGTCGGCCACGGTCAGGCGTTTGGCGGCCAACGGCGCCGGTGGGCCAGAAGTCGCGCGGGCGAAGATGAACACGCTGTCGCCCGGCTGGACCTTGGCTTTGAGCTCAGGCGCCAGGTCCACACGCACCTTGAGCAGCGCGGCGACCTTGGCCGCCGGCGCCTCGGCAACCTTGCCGCCGCTGGCGACCAGTTTCTCAGTGGCCCGTTTGATCCCGCCTTCCAGCGCGACACGGGAACTGTCCGTCGGCGGCAATTGCGCCAGCAGTCGATTCCAGTAGTCGATGGCGTCCTGATAACGCTGGCTTTCAAACGCCGCGATACCGAGCAGGCCAAGGCTGGTGACTTCTTTCGGATCGGCCTTGAGTGCTTCATCGGTCAGGGCTTGAACCTTGTCCGACCATTTCTTGCCGTCAGCGAAATACTGCGCCTGAGCCCATTGGCCGAGCAGCTCCGGTTGGCGACCGGCGAGGGTCACGGTGCGCTCGAAGAGCTTCGCCGCGTCGCCAGGACGATCCTGGGCCATGTAGGTGCGCCCAAGGAAGTACAAGCCTTCAGCGGAATCCGGCTGAGCCTCGACCGCGCGCTCCAGGCGACGGGTCATCTCTTCCATCGACTGTGGCGCCTGGGCAAATTCCCGGGTCAGCTCGACCTTGTCGCTGGCACCGAAATGCAGGTAAAGCCCAAGCCCCAGCACCGGCACCAGAATCGCCGCCAGCAGTGGCAACGGCTTGCCCAGGCGCGACACACGTGGCGCCTCGACGCCTTCGGTATCCGCGAGCAATTCACGCGCCGCTTCAGCGCGACCGGTGTCCAGTTGCGCGGCGTCGAGCACGCCCTCTTCCTGCTGAGTCTGCAACTCAGCCACGCGCTCCTGATACAGCGCGACGTTCAGGGCAGTACGATCCTCTTCCAGCTGGGCGCGACGGCCACGCAGGACGGGGATCAACAGAAAACTCAGGGCGACCAGAAGTAGCAGACCTGCAGCGAGCCAGAAATCAATCATTCTTGGTTTTTATCCAACAGGTGGTCGAGGCGCTCGCGCTCCTCGGCAGAAAGCTCATCCTTGGTGTCAGCGCGTTGCACGCGACGACGGCGGACGATCACGGCGATGATCACAAAACCACCCAGCAACAGGCCGGCGGGGCCGAACCAGAGCACAGCAGTCTTGGTGGTCAGAGCGGGTTTGTAGCGGACGAAATCACCGTAGCGATCGACCATGAAATCGATGATCTGCTGGTTGTCCTTGCCCTCGCCGAGCATGCGGAAAATCTCTTTGCGCAGGTCAGCAGCGATCGGTGCGTTGGAATCGGCGATGTCCTGATTCTGGCACTTGGGGCAACGCAGTTCTTTGGTCAGCTCGCGAAAACGCTCACGGTCGCCTTCTTTGGCGAACTCGTAGGTATCGATGGCGGCGTGAGCCACACCGGCCATGCTCAAACCGAGGAAAACAGCGGCGATCCAGCGCTTCATGGCTTGGCCTCATCAACCAGCGCCTGATACTTGGCCGCCAGTTTTTCACGCCAGACCTGCTCGTCGATCACCCCGACGAACTTGTCGCGGATGATGCCCTTGGCGTCTATAAAGAAGGTTTCCGGCGCGCCGTACACACCCAGGTTCAAACCCAAGGTGCCTGCGTCGTCGCGAATGTCCAGCTGATACGGGTTGTGGAATTCCACCAGCCACTTCAAGGCGTCGGCGTTGACGTCCTTGTAGTTGATGCCGTAGATCACCACGCCCTTCTCGGCCAGTTTGTTCAGCACCGGGTGCTCGACCCGGCAGGAAATGCACCAGGTGCCCCAGACGTTGACCAGCGCCGGTTTGCCGACAATGTCCGCCTTGGTCAGGGTCTTGTCGCCCTGCACCGAGGGCAGGGAAAACTCCGGGAACGGCTTGCCGATCATCGCCGACGGCAACTCGGCCGGGTCCAGATACAGCCCGCGATAAAGGAAAACAGCCACCACCAGGAAAATCGCCAGTGGCAACAGCATCAACCAACGTCTCATGCAGTGGCTCCCGACATGCCCAGCGCTTCACGCACACGGCTTTTCACCTTGACCCGATAACGCCGATCCAGCGCCGCCAGCACACCGCCCAAACCGGTGAGCAAACCACCGAACCAGATCCAGCGCACGAACGGTTTGACGTGTACGCGCACGGCCCAGGCGCCATCGCCCAGCGGTTCGCCGAGGGCGACGTAGATGTCACGGGTGAAACCGGCGTCGATCCCGGCTTCGGTCATCACCGAGTTCTGCACGGTGTACAAACGTTTTTCCGGGTGCAGCACGCTGACTTCCTTGCCGTCGCGGACGACCCGCACGGTGCCCTTGTCGGACGTGAAGTTCGGCCCTTCGAAGTGCTTGGCGCCTTCGAAGATGAAGTGGTAACCGGCCAGGTCCATGGACTCGCCCGGTGCCAGGCGCAAATCGCGCTCGGCACTGTTCTGGCTCGACAGCACGACACCGAGCGCGCACACAGCAATACCCAAATGCGCGATCTGCATGCCCCAATAACTGCGGGTCAGGGTCGGCAAGCCTTTGATCAGGCCTTTGTGGCGCGTCTTGTCAAAAATGTCACGCACACCGGCCAGCAATACCCAAGCGGCGAGCATGAAGGTCGCGATCACCGCCCAGTTGAAATCGCCGTAAGCGACGCCCGCCACCACGGCCAACGCGGCGCTGCCGAGCAATACGGGCGTGAGCATGTTCACCAGCCATTTGACCGGGGTGTCTTTCCAGCGCACCAGCATGCCGACCGCCATCACCACCATCAGCAAGCCCATCAACGGAATGAACAGCGCGTTGAAGTACGGCGGGCCGACCGACAGCTTGGCCCCGGTCATTGCATCGAGAATCAGCGGGTACAAGGTGCCCAGCAAGATCATCGACGCCGCCACCACCAGCACCAGGTTGTTGCCCAGCAGCAGGGTTTCCCGGGACCAGAGGTTGAAGCCTACGTGGCTCTTCACCACTGGTGCGCGCAGGGCGAACAGCGTCAGCGAACCACCGACCACAAACAGCAGGAAAATCAGGATGAACACGCCGCGCTCCGGATCGGAAGCAAAGGCGTGCACCGAGGTCAGCACGCCGGAGCGTACCAGGAAGGTACCGAGCAAACTCAACGAGAACGCCGCGATGGCCAGCAACACGGTCCAACTCTTGAACACGCCACGTTTTTCCGTGACCGCCAACGAGTGAATCAGCGCGGTGCCCACCAGCCAAGGCATGAACGAGGCGTTTTCCACCGGGTCCCAGAACCACCAGCCGCCCCAACCGAGTTCGTAGTAGGCCCACCACGAACCGAGGGTGATGCCGATACCGAGAAAGGCCCAGGCGACAATGGTCCACGGACGCGACCAGCGCGCCCACGCCGCATCAAGACGACCGCCGAGCAGCGCCGCGATGGCGAAGGCGAAGGCCACGGAGAACCCGACATAACCCATGTACAGCATCGGCGGGTGAACGATCAGGCCAATGTCTTGCAGCAGTGGGTTGAGGTCACGACCGTCCGCCGGGATCTGCGGCAGGATGCGCGCGAAAGGGTTCGAGGTGAGGATCAGGAACAACAGGAAACCGGTGCTGATCATGCCCATCACCGCCAAGACGCGAGCGAGCATGACTTGCGGCAACTGCCGGGAGAACACCGACACCGCGAACGTCCAGCCGCCGAGGATCAACGCCCAGAGCAGCAACGAACCTTCATGAGCGCCCCAGACCGCGCTGAACTTGTAGTACCACGGCAACGCGCTGTTGGAGTTGCTGGCGACGTAGTCCACCGAGAAGTCGTCGGTCATGAACGCGTAGGTCAGGCAACCGAAAGCGAACACCAGAAAGGTGAACTGGCCCCAAGCGGCGGGTTGAGCGAGGCTCATCCACAAGCGGTCGCCGCGCCAGGCGCCGAGCAACGGCACCACGGCTTGAACCAGCGCGAAACACAGCGCCAGAATCATGGCCAGGTGGCCGAGTTCGGGAATAAAGATGCCGGAAGTCATGAATCAACCCTCCTTCGCGGGTGTTGGGGCGGATTGACCACTGTCTTTCAGGGCCTTGGTCACTTCCGGCGGCATGTACTTTTCATCGTGCTTGGCCAGTACTTCGTCAGCCACCACCACGCCGTCGGCGTTGATTTTGCCCAGGGCAACAATGCCCTGCCCTTCGCGGAACAGGTCCGGAAGGATGCCGCGATAGCTGATGGTCACGGACTTGTTGAAGTCAGTCACGATGAATTTCACATCCAGCGAGTCGCCGGAACGTTGCAGCGAACCTTGCTCGACCATGCCGCCGGCGCGGATGCGCGTGTCTTGCGGGGCTTCGCCGTTGGCGATTTGGGTCGGGGTGTAAAACAGATTGATGTTCTGCTGCAGGGCGCTCAGGGCCAGGCCGACGGCAGCGCCGACACCGACGAGGATCGCGAGAATGATGATAAGACGCTTTTTGCGCAGCGGATTCACTTGCCGTTCTCCCGGCGCAAACGACGCGCCTCTTGTTGCAGATACCGCTTGCGGGCCAGGATCGGCGCCGCCACGTTGAGGGCCAGCACCGCCAGGCAGATGCCATAGGCGGACCAGACATACAGGGCGTGATGGCCCATGGCGAGGAAGTCGCCGAATGAAGCAAAACTCATCGAACGGCCTCCAGACTGTTCTGCACTTCGGCCTTGACCCAGCTGGCGCGAGCCTCGCGTTTGAGCACTTCAAGGCGCATGCGCAGCAACAGCACGGCGCCGAAGAAGCAGTAGAAGCCCAGCACCGTCAGCAGCAGCGGCAGCCACATTTCTGCCGGCATCGCCGGTTTTTCGGTGAGGGTGAAGGTCGCGCCCTGGTGCAGGGTGTTCCACCACTCCACCGAGTATTTGATGATCGGGATGTTGATCACGCCGACAATCGCCAGCACCGCGCAGGCCTTGGCGGCACTGTCACGATTGCTGATCGCATTGCCCAGCGCAATGAGTCCGAAGTACAGAAACAGCAGAATAAGCATGGACGTAAGTCGCGCATCCCAGACCCACCACGAGCCCCACGTCGGTTTGCCCCAGATCGCCCCGGTGACCAGCGCCACGGCGGTCATCCAGGCACCGATCGGGGCCGCGCATTGCAGGGCGACGTCCGCCAGTTTCATCTTCCAGACCAGCCCGACGATGCCGCACACCGCTAGCATCACGTAGATGGACTGCGCCAGCATGGCGGCCGGAACGTGGATGTAGATGATGCGAAAGCTGTTGCCTTGCTGGTAGTCCGGCGGTGCGAAGGCCAGGCCCCAGACCACGCCGACGCCGATCAGCAGCAACGCCGCGACGCTCAGCCACGGCAGCAGTTTGCCACTGATGCCGTAAAACCATTTGGGTGAGCCGAGCTTATGAAACCAGGTCCAGTTCATTACTGTTTCCATCACGGTTGCTGCTCGTTATCACGAGTCAGCCAAGGGTCTTTACTGATCAAATTTTGACCAGACCTCATTATTCGCCGACGCTGATCTTCAGGCCAGCGGCTATTGCAAAAGGTGTCAGGGTTATCGCCAGGGCGGTCAGGCTACCAAGCCACAAGAGATAACCGGTCGCCGGCATGCCCTGCAAGGCAGCCTGCAAGGCGCCACTGCCGAGAATCAACACCGGGATGTACAGCGGCAGAATCAGCAACGCCAGCAACAGGCCGCCGCGCTTCAATCCCACCGTCAGGGCCGCGCCCACCGCACCGAGCAGGCTCAGCACCGGTGTACCCAGCAACAAAGAAAGCAGCAACACTGGCAGACAGGCGGTGGGTAAACCGAGCATCAACGCCAACAGTGGAGCGAGCAAAACCAGTGCCAGGCCGGAAAACGACCAGTGTGCCAGCACCTTGGCCAAAACCAGAAGAGCCAGGGGGTGCGGCGAAAGGACCCACTGTTCGAGCGATCCATCTTCGAAATCACTGCGGAAAAGCCCGTCCAGCGAGAGCAAAACCGATAAAAGGGCCGCTACCCAGACCAGTCCCGGAGACAAGGTTTGCAACAATTGAGACTCGGGTCCGACCGCCAGCGGGAACAGCGAAACCACAATCGCGAAGAATACCAGCGGATTGGCCAGCTCCGCAGGTCGGCGGAACAGCAAACGAGCCTCACGGGCGACCAACAGGCCGAAAACACTCATACGGCCCAGTTCCCCAGATCAATGTCGCGGTAGCTGGCCGGCACCCGGCTCAGCGTGTGGTGAGTGGTCAACACCACCATGCCGCCGCGCTCACAGTGCGCGGCCAGGTGTGCTTCAAGTTGCGCCACGCCTTGTTTGTCGAGGGCGGTGAACGGTTCGTCGAGGATCCACAGCGGCGGACTGTCCAGGTACAACCGCGCCAAGGCGACGCGACGTTGCTGGCCGGCGGACAGGGTATGGCAGGGAACATCCTCGAAACCGCGCAGCCCGACAGCCGCCAGCGCTTGACGGATCGCTTCATGAGACGCCGGTTGGTGCAGGGCGCAGAGCCAGCTGAGGTTTTCCTCGGGCGTCAGCAAATCCTTGATCCCGGCGGCATGGCCGATCCACAGCAAATTGCGCGCGAGCTCACTGCGTTGCTCGTTCAATGGCTGACCATTGAGCAGCACTTGACCGGCCGTCGGTTGCATCAGCCCGGACAACAAGCGCAGCAAACTGGTCTTGCCGCTGCCGTTGGGGCCACTGATTTGCACCATTTCGCCACTGGCCAGTCTCAATTCGAGATTTTCGAAGAGCAGCCGAAGGTCTCGCTCACAGGCGAGGGCAACGGTTTGCAGGACAGGACTGGTCAAGAGATCACGGGCCTTTAAGGTTCAAGTCGGCAGTGGAGCGGCCGTTAAAGCTATGCAGGATAAATGCATTGGCGGCCCGTTCTAGGGAGCTGGATCAAGTATTTGAAATGTTTTCAGCGCCCCGGCTACAACGGGGCGGCATTATACATGCCACGCCCTGCTCTAAAGAGGGCAATTTCCTCAGGTTGTGACCGCGTATGACAGGCGAAATGAACATCCTCCCGCTCCCGCCGACCGTGCCTGCGACTTCTCGTCCGCAGACGGTCAGCGGCGAATTGCTCAAGCTGCTGACGCCGATGGAGGGCCTGATCAGCGCCGGTCAGACCGCCAAGGCCGAAGTGCTGTCGCTGAAGCAGGCGGATCAGACCTTTCAACTGTTGCTCAAAGTCACCCTCGACAGCGGCCGCCAGACCACGGTCCAGGCCACCAGCACACAACCGCTGCCCCAAGGCACTAGCCTGGCGATCACCCAGCCGTCGGCGGGCAACCTGGCCATCACCGTGCAACAGGCCATCGCCTCCAGCGTCGCCACCCTCACCCGCCTCGACACATCGCAATTGCCTGTCGGTACGCTGCTGCAAGGCAAAGTACTGACCTCCCAGGTGCTGCCTCAAATGCCGGGCCAGCCCACGGTGTTTCGCTCGATGGTGAGCCTGCTCAATACCGCGTTGAGCGGCAGTACGCTGAGCATCGACAGCCCGCAGCCGCTGCGCATCGGCACCTTGTTGAGCGCGCAGGTGCAGGACAGCCAGACGCTGAAATTCGTGCCATTGAGCAGCCGTCAGGAGCAATTGGCGGTGACCCAACAGCTGGTCAGCCAACAGAGCCGCCAAGGCTCGCTGGACGGGCTGCTCAAACTCCTGCAAAACCTGCCGGCCTCGAGCCAGACCTCCAGTGACCTGCGCGCTGCCGTCGACAAATTGCTCTCCGGCCTGCCCGATGTTCAGCAGCTCAGCACGGCAAAAGGCCTGGCCCTGGCGTTGGCCAATAGCGGCGTGTTCCTGGAAAGCAAACTGCTCGCCGGACAGAACCCGACACTGACCCCGGACATGAAGGGCGACCTGCTCAAGCTGATCGCGCAACTGACCCCCGGGCTGCCGGCCAACAGCAGTTTCAACGCGATCATTGCCGCCAATACACTGGCCCAGGCAATGCCGAGTTTCGTGCGTAACGCCCTCGGCATGCTCGGGCAGGTCAGCGCCAAACCGTCGCCGACCGGTTTCCCCCTGCCCGAACGTCTGCTGCAAAGCTCGGACGATGAAGGCGATCTTGAGCACCTGCTACGCTTGGCCGCCGCTGCGGTTTCACGCCTGCAAAGCCATCAATTGTCCAGCCTGGAACAAACCGGCGTGACCAGTGACGGGCGGCTGATGAGCACCTGGCAACTGGAAATCCCGATGCGCAACTTGCAGGACATCGTGCCGTTGCAGGTCAAGTTCCAGCGCGAAGACGCCCCCGAGAAAGAACCGCCAAAAGAACGCAATGAGGAACGCCCACCCAAGCAACAACTGTGGCGGGTCGAGCTGGCGTTCGACATGGAGCCGCTGGGGCCATTGCAGATTCAGGCGCAATTGATCAAGGGCAGCCTCTCCAGCCAGCTCTGGGCCGAACGGCCCTACACCGCCAGCCTGATCGAAAACAACCTGGCCGCACTGCGCCAACGCCTGTTGGCGTCCGGCCTGAACGTCGGCGACATCGATTGCCACCTCGGCACACCGCCCCAAGGCCCCCAAACTAGTCTCGAACAACGCTGGGTCGACGAAACCGCATGAAAAACCCCAACACCCCGCGCCAGGCCATTGCCCTCAAATACGACGGCACCCACGCCCCTACCCTCACCGCAAAAGGCGACGAAGAACTGGCCGAAGCCATTCTGAAAATTGCCCGCGACTGTGAAGTGCCAATCTACGAAAACGCCGAGCTGGTGAAGCTGCTGGCGCGGATGGAATTGGGGGAGAGTATTCCGGAGGAGTTGTACCGCACGATTGCCGAGATCATTGCGTTTGCGTGGAATTTGAAGGGCAAGTTTCCGCAGGGGCAGGATCCGGATGCGCCGATGATGGAGAAGGATGTCACCGATCGCGGGGATGATTACTGAGGTCTCAGAACCCATCGCGGGCAAGCCCGCTCCCACAGGGGATTGTGGTGTTCACAGACCTTGTGTACACCATCAATCATTGTGGGAGCGGGCTTGCCCGCGATAGCGATCTCAGGCCAAACGCAAAAAATCAGTTCTTGTGCAACTTGCTCATCAACTCCGCCTCAGCCTGGGTCAACCCGCAGGACTGAGTCAGTTCATCGACGCTCGCGCCCATCCCCACCAATCGCGCCGCCTGGGCAAACGACAGGCTCGACGGGTCACGCTGTTCCAGCTGCGCCAGTTTGTCCGGCAACGGCCCGACCACCGCGCGCAGTTCGTGCAGGTCTTCACCCATGCGCACGTTGCCGCTCTGGTAGTTGTCGACGCGCTTGGCCAGGTCCTTGATGCGCTGATCGCGCAGCGCATCGCCCTCGGCCTGTTGCGCCGCGATCACACGCTGAGCGCGTATGTACGACACAAACATCGCCAGCGTGCCTGCCCAGAAGAGGAACAGGACAATAACCGCCACCTCAAGAATCAATCAGATGTTCTCCAGGTCCGACCATTCTTCTTCGCTCATCATCTTGTCCAGTTCGACCAGGATCAGCAATTCGTTGTTCTTGTTGCACACGCCTTGAATGAACTTGGCGGACTCTTCGTTACCGACGTTCGGCGCGGTTTCGATTTCCGACTGACGCAGGTAAACCACTTCGGCCACGCTGTCGACCATGATCCCGACCACTTGCTTGTCGGCTTCGATGATGACGATACGGGTGTTGTCGCTGATCTCGGCATTCATCAGGCCGAAGCGCTGGCGGGTGTCGATCACGGTGACCACGTTGCCGCGCAGGTTGATGATGCCCAGCACGTAGCTCGGAGCACCCGGGACCGGAGCGATTTCGGTGTAACGCAGGACTTCCTGAACGCGCATCACATTGATGCCGTAGGTTTCATTGTCCAGCTTGAAGGTTACCCATTGCAGGATCGGATCTTCAGAACCCTTTGCAGACGACGCCTTATCATTCATACCCTGACCCCTCGAAAAACCGCCCTGGCGGTGTGTGTTCTGTGCGACGGCACTGAATGCCGTCGCGTGTTTGTTATGTCGGTTTGTGAGCCGGCTTGACGCTGCTCAGGTGCTTGGCCCCGCCGCTGGCGATCAACTCGGCCAGCGCTGAAACGTCGAGCAACGCACACATGTGTTCAATCACCGTGCCCGCCAGCCATGGCCGTTGACCACGGTGGCTGCGCCATTTGATTTCGTTCGGGTCCAGGCGCAACGAGCGGCTGACCTGATGCACCGCCAGCCCCCATTCATAGCCCTGAACCGATATGACGTATTGCAGGCCCTGGCGGAAATCGTCGCGATAACGATCGGGCATGACCCAGCGCGCGGTATCCAGCACCTTCAGGTTGCCGGCCTGGCTCGGCAGGATCCCGAGGAACCATTCCGGCTGACCAAACAGCGGCGTGAGCTCGTGACCGGCCAGTGAGTAAATCGAACCCAGGCACACCAGCGGCACCGCCAGGGTCAACCCGGCGACATCGAACAACAGGCATTCGAACGGTTCGGCAGCCCAGGACGGACGGCCATCGGTTTCCACCGGCGGCGGCGTGTTGCTCGGCGGCAGATGGACTTCGACGACGGGTGGCACCAAGGCTTGCAGCAGCGGTGCGATGGACGATACCGGCGCAAGAATGGGCGCTGACGCTTCGATCACGGCAACCGGGGCTTTCGCGACGATTGGCTCAGCGACGGCGTCAGGTTTCTGCGCATCGCGCGCCTGCTCTTCGAGCACCGCCGCCTGGAACTCGTCCAGCGCGGCTTCAGCCTCGACCGCTTCGACAACCTCGATGACTTCAGCCACCGCGTCGACTTCCAGCGGCAACTCTTCAGTCGCCTCCATCAGCAAGCTGTCCAGATAAGACTGGAGCGCTAACTGCGGACGCGAAGTAATGATCTTCACCGGCCGGTTCATACGCCCGTCCTTGTAGGAGCGAGGCTTGCCCGCGAAGAACGATTACGCGATTTGACTGTGGAGACCGTGTTGCGGCCTTCGCGGGCAAGCCTCGCTCCTACAGGATTCGTGTACATGTCAGGCCACCTGCGGGACGAGTTGTGCCGCCAACAGGTGCTTGAGCAGCGCGCGGTAGGCGAGAACGCCACGGCTTTTGCCGTCGAATTGCGAAGGCGTCACACCGGCGCGGCTGGCGTCACGCAAGCGCGTGTCGACCGGGATGTAGCCCTGCCAGATTTCTTCCGGGTACTTGTCGCGCAACACTCGCAACGTGCCGAGGGACGCCTGGGTGCGGCGATCGAACAAGGTCGGCACGATGCTGAACGGCAGCGCCTGTTTGCGTGAGCGGTTGATCATCGCCAGGGTGTTGACCATGCGCTCCAGGCCTTTGACGGCCAGGTGTTCGGTCTGCACCGGGATCACCAGCTGCTGGCTCGCCGCCAAGGCATTGACCATCAGCACGCCGAGCAACGGCGGGCTGTCGATGACGGCGTAATCGAAGTCCTGCCATAGCTGCGCCAGACTCTTGGCGATCACCAGGCCCAAACCACTTTGGCCCGGCGACTGACGCTCAAGGGTCGCGAGCGCCGTGCTCGACGGCAACAGGGAAATATTCTCGTGACTGGTGGGCATCAACAACTGACCGGGCAAGCCTTGCGGCACGCTGCCCTTGTGCAGGAACAGGTCGTAGCAGCTGTGTTCCAGGGTGTCGGGGTCGTAACCGAAATAGCTGGTCATCGAGCCGTGAGGGTCGAGATCGACCACAACCACGCGCTTGCCCGCCTCGGCCAGTAAACCGGCTAAAGCGATAGAGGAAGTGGTTTTACCAACACCACCCTTTTGATTGGCAACGGCCCAGACTCTCATTCGGATTGTTCCACCCGGTCGGGTCGACCGGGAAATAGCTCAACGTATTAATGCGGGTGACGGAGAATTGACGGCGCTCTCTCGTACCGGCGACTTGACCGGGGTCGGTGCAGTTTGTGTGCCAGCACGCTTCAACGCGGCGTCCGGTTTTGCATTGGCGGTTCCGGTACCGGTGAGGCTACGTCGCACATCGAGATTTCGCGACACCACCAGCACCACCCGACGGTTGCGTGCGCGGCCTTCTGCCGTGGCGTTATTGGCCACCGGCTGGAACTCGCCGTAACCCACCGACGCCAGCCGACCCGGATTCACACCCTGCATCGCCAGCATGCGCACGATGCTCGCCGAACGGGCCGAGGACAGCTCCCAGTTGGTCGGGTATTGCGAGGTGCGGATCGGTTGATCGTCGGTGAAACCTTCGACGTGAATCGGGTTATCGAACGGCTTCAGAATCGCCGCGACCTTGTCGATGATGTTGAACGCGATGTCGCTGGGCATGGCGTCGCCGCTGCCGAACAACAGGCTGGAATTGAGTTCGATCTCGACCCATAACTCGTTGCCGCGCACGGTCATCTGGTTGGAGCTGATCAAGTCACCGAACGCCGCACTGATGTCATCGGCAATGCTTTTCAGCGGATCGTTGGCACCGGCGATGCCGGCGTCGACCTGCTCGGCATCCTTGACCAACGGTTTGGCCGGGGTCACGGTCTTCGGCCGCTCGTCGCCGACCGGAATCGGTTTGAGCGCGCGGTCGGTATCGGTGAACACGCCGACCAACGCTTCCGAGATGACCTTGTACTTGCTTTCATTGATCGAAGAGATCGAGTACATGACCACGAAGAAAGCGAACAGCAAGGTGATGAAGTCGGCGTAGGACACCAGCCAACGTTCATGGTTTACGTGTTCTTCAGGTTGCCGGCGACGAGCCATGGTCCATTACCTCCATCAATCCATGAAGCCCTGAAGCTTCAACTCGATAGAGCGAGGGTTTTCACCTTCGGCGATCGACAGGATGCCTTCCAGCAACATCTCGCGATAACGCGACTGGCGCATCGCAACGGACTTGAGTTTGGCGGCAATCGGCAGCAGCACCAGGTTGGCACTGGCCACGCCATAGATGGTGGCGACGAAGGCCACGGCGATGCCGCTGCCCAGTTGCGATGGATCGCCAAGGTTGCCCATGACGTGGATCAGCCCCATCACCGCACCGATGATGCCGATGGTCGGCGCATAGCCGCCCATGCTTTCGAAGACTTTGGCGGCTTCGATGTCGCGGCTTTCCTGGGTGTAGAAATCCACTTCGAGAATGCTTCGAATCGCTTCCGGCTCGGCGCCGTCCACCAGCAGTTGCAGGCCTTTGCGCGAGTAGTTGTCGGGTTCGGCGTCGGCCACCCCTTCCAGCCCCAGCAAACCTTCCTTGCGCGCGGTCAGGCTCCAGTTGACGACACGATCGACGCCGCCGGCCAGGTCCACACGGGGTGGAAACAGGATCCAGGCCAGAATCTGCATGGCGCGCTTGAACGCGCTCATCGGCGATTGCAGCAGCGCCGCGCCGATGGTCCCGCCGATCACGATCAACGCTGCCGGGCCGTTGGCCAGGGCGCCGAGGTGACCGCCTTCAAGGTAGTTGCCGCCAATGATCGCGACGAACGCCATGATGATCCCGATAAGGCTTAGAACATCCATCAGAGGCAAGCCTCGACCAGATGCTTGCCGATGTCGTCCAGGCCGTATACCGCGTCGGCGAGTTCGGCTTTGACGATGGCCATCGGCATTCCGTAGATCACGCAGCTGGCTTCATCCTGGGCCCAGATCGAGCTGCCGCCCTGCTTGAGCAGACGCGCGCCTTCGCGACCGTCGGCGCCCATGCCGGTCAACACCACCGCCAGAACTTTGTCACCGTAGGACTTGGCCGCCGAACCGAAGGTGATGTCCACGCACGGCTTGTAATTCAGACGCTCGTCGCCGGGAAGGATTTTCACCGCGCCACGGCCATCGATCATCATTTGCTTGCCACCCGGTGCCAGCAGCGCCAGGCCAGGACGCAGGATGTCGCCATCCTCGGCTTCCTTGACGCTGATGCGGCAGAGCTTGTCCAGACGCTCGGCGAAAGCTTTGGTGAAGGCAGCAGGCATGTGCTGGATCAACACGATCGGTGCCGGGAAGTTGGCCGGCAATTGGGTCAAGACCCGCTGCAGCGCAACCGGACCGCCAGTGGATGTACCGATGGCGACCAGTTTGTAAGCTTTGCGTTTCGGCGCTGGCGACGACGGGCTGGCGGCGTACGTACGCGTCGGCAGCGGCGCAGGTGCCGGACGTGCAGGCGCACTGCCGCCATAACTGCTGGTGCTTGAAGGCGCAGGCGTCGGAATGGGTGCAGCGACTGGGGCCGGGGCAGCATAAGTGCTGACTCGACGGTTGCTGCGCGAAATGCTCAGAATCTTCTCGCACAGCAGTTGCTTGACCTTCTCCGGGTTGCGGGAGATGTCTTCGAAATTCTTCGGCAGGAAATCCACCGCGCCGGCGTCCAGTGCATCCAGGGTGACCCGGGCGCCTTCGTGCGTCAGCGAGGAGAACATCAACACCGGGGTCGGGCAGCGCTGCATGATGTGCCGCACGGCCGTGATGCCATCCATCATCGGCATCTCGTAGTCCATGGTGATCACGTCTGGCTTGAGGGCCAGGGCCTGATCGATCGCCTCTTTTCCGTTGGTCGCCGTGCCGACGACCTGGATATTCGGATCCGCTGAAAGAATTTCCGAGACGCGGCGGCGGAAAAACCCCGAATCGTCCACCACCAGGACTTTGACTGCCATAAACACTCCGTTAGACGGAGCGAGGCTCAGTCGCCCCGCTCCACCAGAATCAAATACGCCGTGCGGCGTAACGCTTGAGCATGCTCGGAACATCGAGAATCAGCGCGATGCGGCCGTCACCGGTGATGGTGGCGCCGGACATGCCCGGGGTTCCCTGGAGCATTTTGCCCAATGGCTTGATGACCACTTCTTCCTGGCCCACCAACTGGTCGACGACGAAGCCGATCCGCTGAGTGCCCACCGAAAGGATCACCACATGGCCTTCGCGCTGCTCTTCGTGTGCGGCGGAGCTGACCAGCCAGCGTTTGAGGTAGAACAAGGGCAGCGCCTTGTCCCGCACGATCACCACTTCCTGCCCGTCCACCACGTTGGTGCGCGACAGGTCGAGGTGGAAGATCTCGTTGACGTTCACCAGCGGGAACGCAAACGCCTGGTTGCCGAGCATGACCATCAGCGTCGGCATGATCGCCAGGGTCAACGGCACCTTGATGACGATCTTCGAGCCCTGGCCCTTGGTCGAGTAGATGTTGATCGAGCCGTTGAGCTGGGAAATCTTGGTTTTCACCACGTCCATGCCCACGCCACGACCCGACACGTCGGAGATCTCGGTTTTGGTCGAGAAGCCTGGCGCGAAAATCAGGTTGTAGCATTCGGTGTCGCTCAAGCGATCGGCGGCATCCTTGTCCATCACACCGCGTTTTACCGCGATCGAACGCAGGACGTTCGGGTCCATGCCTTTGCCGTCATCGGAGATCGACAGCAGGATGTGATCGCCTTCCTGTTCGGCGGCGAGGATCACCTTGCCACCGCGGGACTTGCCCGAGGCTTCGCGTTCTTCCGGCGACTCGATGCCGTGGTCGACCGCGTTGCGCACCAAGTGGACCAGCGGGTCGGCCAGGGCCTCGACGAGGTTCTTGTCGAGGTCGGTTTCTTCGCCGACCAGTTCCAGGATGATCTCTTTCTTGAGCTGGCGAGCCAGGTCGCGAACCAGGCGCGGGAAACGCCCGAAGACTTTCTTGATCGGTTGCATCCGGGTCTTCATGACCGCGGTTTGCAGGTCGGCCGTGACCACGTCGAGGTTCGACACGGCTTTGGACATGGCCTCATCGGCGCTGTTGGCACCCAGGCGCACCAGGCGGTTACGCACCAGCACCAGTTCGCCGACCATGTTCATGATTTCGTCGAGACGCGCGGTATCGACCCGCACGGTGGTCTCGGCTTCGCTGGCCGGTTTTTCCGGTGGCGGCGCAGCCGGGGCACGGGCCGGAGCCGGTGCCGCAGCGGCAGCCGGTTTCGGCGCTTCGGCTTTTGGCTCGGGCGCTTTCGCAACGGGTTTCGGTGCAGCAGCTTTCGCCACTGGCGCCGCAACAGAAGAGGCCGCCGAAGCGGTGCCGACTTCAGTGAACTTGCCTTTGCCGTGCAATTCGTCGAGCAGCGATTCGAACTCGTGATCGGAGATCAGATCGCCGCCCACCGCTGCGGCGGTCGGCGCTGCCGGTGTCGGTACCGAAGCAATCGCCGATTCCAGCGCATCGACCGCAAAGTTGCCTTTGCCGTGCAGTTGATCGAGCAGTGCTTCGAACTCGTCATCGGTAATGTCGGAGCTGTCGCCAGGCGCTTTCGGCGCAGCCGGAGCGACGGGCGCCGGGGCCACGGCATCGACCGCGAACTGGCCTTTGCCGTGCAGTTGATCGAGCAACGACTCGAACTCGGCATCGGTAATTTCATCGCTGCCAGCGGCATTGTCGGCAGGCGGCGGCGCAACCACTGGCGCCGCTTCGGCTTGTGCCTTGACGGCATTCAGCGAGTCCAGCAGTTGTTCGAATTCGTTATCGGTGATGTCGCCCGATTCGCTTTCAGCCGCCGGTTCTTCGACCGCTTGAGCGACCGGAGCGGCTTCATCAGCCGTTTGCGGCTCGGCCAGACGGGCCAGCGCTGCAAGCAATTCAGGCGTGGCAGCCGTGACCGGGCTGCGTTCGCGGACTTCGGTAAACATGCTGTTCACCGCATCCAGCGCTTCGAGAACCACGTCCATCAGTTCCGAGTCGACGCGTCGTTCACCCTTGCGCAGGATGTCGAACACGTTCTCGGCGATGTGACAGCACTCCACCAGCTCATGGAGCTGGAGGAAGCCGGCGCCCCCTTTTACAGTGTGAAAACCGCGAAAAATTGCATTGAGCAAGTCCGCATCATCCGGTCGGCTTTCAAGCTCGACCAGCTGTTCGGACAGTTGCTCTAGAATCTCGCCGGCCTCAACCAGGAAATCCTGAAGGATCTCTTCATCGGCGCCGAAGCTCATGTGTATGGGTGCTCCTAGAATCCAAGGCTGGAAAGCAAATCGTCTACATCGTCCTGACCGGACACAACGTCTTCTCTTTTATCGGCATGAATCTGCGGACCTTCACCCTGAGAGAGATGTTTTTGCGGATCTTTTTCTGCCAGCATCGCTTCACGGTCATGTTCGATGCCCGCAAAGCGGTCCACCTGACTGGCCATCAGCACGAGCTTGAGCAGGTTGCTTTCAACTTCGGTGACCAACTGCGTCACGCGCTTGATCACCTGACCGGTGAGGTCCTGGTAATCCTGGGCGAGCAGGATGTCGTTGAGGTTGCTCGACACCACACGATTGTCTTCGCTGCTGCGTGTCAGGAAACCGTCGACTCGCCGCGCCAGTTCACGGAACTCTTCAGCCCCGACTTCGCGACGCATGAACCGTCCCCAATCGGTGCTCAAGGCCTGGGCTTCATTGCTCAGGCTGTTGACCAGCGGCGTGGCGTTTTCCACCAGGTCCATGGTGCGGTTGGCCGCCGCCTCGGTCAGCTTGACCACATACCCCAGGCGCTCGGTGGCGTCGGTGATCTGTGACACTTCCTCGGCTTGCGGCATGTTCGGGTCAATCTGGAAATTGACGATCGCACTGTGCAGCTCGCGAGTGAGCTTGCCCACTTCCTGGTACAGGCCGCGGTCACGGGTCTGGTTGAGCTCATGGATCAGTTGCACAGCGTCGCCGAACTTGCCTTTTTCAAGGCTTTCGACCAGTTCGACGGCGTGTTTTTTCAGGGTCGACTCGAAGTCACCCTGTGAAGATTCGATATGCTCCATAGCTTCCCCGTGGCGCAGTTGCTCAACCGATGCGTTCGAAAATCTTCTCGATTTTTTCTTTCAACGCCTGGGCCGTGAAGGGTTTGACCACATAGCCGTTAACACCGGCCTGGGCCGCTTCGATGATCTGTTCGCGCTTGGCTTCAGCGGTGACCATCAGCACTGGCAAGTGCTTGAGCTTTTCATCGGCGCGCACGTGGCGCAGCAGATCGATACCGGTCATGCCAGGCATGTTCCAGTCCGTTACCAGAAAGTCGATGCTCCCGCTGTTGAGAACCGGGATGGCGGTAGTGCCATCGTCAGCCTCGACCGTGTTGGTGAACCCAAGGTCACGCAACAGGTTTTTTATGATCCGCCGCATCGTTGAGAAGTCATCAACGATGAGGATTTTCATGTTCTTGTCCAATTCGACCTCCAAGCAGTCTTAAACGCGCCCAGCACCTGGACGCGCCATTTCAATCAATCCGGCAAAGCACTCAATGACTGTCTGGAGCACAACAGATCGAGACCGGCGCAGTTTCAACACCACACCAGCCACGTTCGCAGTGTCCCCACACTGCCTTCAGCGCGCTCGCCACTCCCCCAAACGCCCCCGCAAACGGGCCGCGCACTGGCTGTGTAACTGGCTGACCCGAGATTCGCTGACCCCCAGGACTTCGCCGATTTCCTTGAGGTTCAACTCTTCGTCGTAGTACAGCGCCAACACCAGTCGCTCACGCTCCGGCAAATTGGCAATCGCGTCCGCCAGCGCCGCCTGGAAGCGTTCATCTTCCAGATCGCGTGACGGCTCCGTGTGTGCACTCGCGCCATCCTCGTGCAGCCCTTCGTGTTCGCCGTCCTGCAACAGATCGTCGAAACTGAATAACCGGCTGCCCAGGGTGTCGTTCAAAATCCCGTAATAATCGTCGAGACTCAATTGGAGTTCGGCCGCAACCTCGTGATCTTTAGCGTCACGACCGGTTTTAGCTTCAATCGAGCGAATGGCGTCGCTGACCATCCGGGTATTGCGGTGGACCGAACGTGGCGCCCAGTCCCCCTTGCGCACTTCATCGAGCATCGCGCCGCGGATCCGGATGCCCGCGTACGTCTCGAAACTCGCGCCTTTGCTGGCGTCGTATTTGGTCGACACTTCAAGCAGGCCGATCATCCCGGCCTGGATCAGGTCTTCGACCTGGACACTGGCCGGCAGACGCGCCAGCAAGTGGTAGGCAATGCGTTTAACCAGTGGCGCGTAACGCTCGATCAGCTCGTACTGCGCGTCACGTGCCGATTTCTTGTAGAGGTTGTAACCGCTGGCTGTCATAGCACCGGTCCTGCCGTTTGTTGCACGAGGCGCTCGACGAAAAACTCCAGGTGCCCACGCGGGTTGGCCGGCAGCGGCCAGGTATCGACCTTCTGCGCAATCGCCTTGAAGGCCAGCGAACACTTGGAACGCGGGAACGCTTCATACACGGCGCGCTGCTTCTGCACGGCCTTGCGCACGCTTTCGTCGTACGGCACCGCACCGACGTATTGCAAGGCAACGTCGAGGAAGCGATCCGTGACTTTGGTCAATTTGGCAAACAGGTTGCGACCTTCCTGCGGGCTCTGGGCCATGTTGGCCAGGACGCGGAAGCGGTTCATGCCGTAATCGCGGTTCAGCAGTTTGATCAGTGCGTAGGCGTCCGTGATCGACGTCGGTTCGTCACACACCACCAGCAAGACTTCTTGCGCGGCGCGAACGAAACTGACCACCGAATCACCAATGCCCGCCGCGGTGTCGATCACCAATACGTCGAGGTTGTCGCCGATATCGCTGAACGCCTGGATCAGGCCGGCGTGTTGAGCCGGGCTCAAATGAACCATGCTCTGGGTGCCGGACGCGGCCGGGACGATGCGAATGCCGCCTGGGCCTTGCAACAATACGTCGCGCAGCTCACAGCGGCCTTCGATCACGTCGGCCAGGGTACGTTTGGGTGTCAGTCCCAGCAGAACGTCGACGTTCGCCAGCCCCAGATCGGCGTCCAGCAGCATCACGCGCCGGCCGAGCTCAGCTAGAGCCAGGGACAAGTTCACTGACACGTTAGTTTTCCCGACGCCACCTTTGCCGCCGGTCACCGCGATCACCTGTACGGGATGCATGCTGCCCATGAATTTCTTTACCTTGTCTTACTTAGACGGAGGCCACATTACTGGCTGCGCGTTCACAAACGGAACAATGCATGGCAGACCATCGATGTAGGTACAAAAACTGTTCATTAATACCTCAGCCAACCTGCTTGGTCGGGCTGTGGTAAATATCAGCGAACATGTCAGCCATGGCTTCTTCGCTGGGTTCTTCTTGCATTTGCACGCTTACGGCGCGACTGACCAACTGATGACGACGCGGCAGATGCAAATCATCCGGAATCCGCGGGCCATCGGTCAGGTAGGCCACCGGCAATTCATGACTGATGGCCAGGCTCAACACCTCGCCCAGACTTGCCGTTTCATCCAGTTTAGTCAGGATGCAGCCAGCCAGCCCGCAGCGTTTGTAACTGTGATAAGCGGCGGTTAGAACCTGTTTCTGGCTGGTGGTTGCCAAAACCAGATAATTTTTCGATTTGATGCCACGACCGGCCAGACTTTCGAGCTGCATGCGCAGTGCCGGATCGCTGGCCTGGAGGCCGGCGGTATCGATCAGCACCACGCGTTTGCGCAGCAAGGGTTCCAGCGCCTGCACCAGGGACTGGCCCGGATCGACGTGGGTCACCGAGACGTTGAGGATGCGCCCCAGGGTCTTGAGTTGTTCCTGGGCACCGATGCGATAGCTGTCCATGCTCACCAGCGCGATGTTCTGCGCGCCGTACTTGAGCACGTAACGGGCCGCGAGCTTGGCCAGCGTGGTGGTCTTGCCCATGCCGGCGGGGCCGACCATGGCGATCACACCGCCCTCTTCCAGTGGCTCGACTTCCGGGGTGGCGATCATCCGCGCCAGGTGCGCCAGCAACATGCGCCAGGCCTGACGAGGTTCTTCAATATCGCTGATCAGTGCCAGCAGGTCCCGCGACAACGGGCCGGACAGGCCAATGCGTTGCAGGCGACGCCAGAGGTTGGCCTGGGCCGGACGGCTGCCTTGCAGCTGATTCCAGGCCAGCGAGCCCAGCTGCACTTCCATCAATTCACGCAGGCTGTTGAGTTCGAAACGCATCGAGTCGAATGCACGCGGGTCGACGCCATTCGACGCTGGCGCAGGAGCCGGCGCAGGGCGACGCGGTTCGGCGTAGGTCGGTTCGATCAGCGGTTCGGCGGCGGTCAGCGGCAAGCCGGCAAACAACTGACGATTCGTCGCCTTGTCGCTCTCGCCTTCGCTGCGCAGGCTCAATTCGGCCTGGGCAGTGACGATCCGCGACTGGGTCTTGCGCAGCTCGTCTTCGAGCTCCATGTTCGGCACACGCGGGGCCAGCGCCGACAGTTTGTAATCCAGGGCAGCCGTCAGCTCGACACCACCGGCGATCCGGCGATTGCCAATGATGGCGGCATCGGCGCCCAGCTCATCACGAACCAGTTTCATGGCCTGACGCATATCGGCGGCGAAAAAACGCTTAACTTGCATAAACCACTACCTCAGCCGTTGGGCCCTACTGTCGCAACGATGGTCACTTGCTTGTTGTCAGGAATTTCCTGATACGCCAACACGTGCAAACCCGGGACTGCCAGTCGGCCGAATCGCGACAACATCGCGCGAACCGGACCGGCCACCAGCAGAATCACCGGTTGACCTTGCATTTCCTGACGCTGCGCCGCCTCGATCAACGAGCGCTGCAACTTCTCAGCCATGCTTGGCTCCAGCAGAACGCCCTCTTCCGAGCCTTGTCCTGCCTTCTGAAGACTATTGAGCAATATCTGTTCCAACCTTGGTTCCAGCGTGATCACAGGGAGCTCGGAGTCAGTGCCTACAATGCTTTGGACGATAGCGCGAGATACGCCGACGCGCACGGCGGCCACCAACGCGGCAGTATCTTGACTCTTGTTGGCATTGTTGGCGATCGCCTCGGCGATGCTGCGAATGTCCCGTACCGGTACTTGTTCGGCCAGCAACGCCTGCAACACCTTGAGCAGTTGCGACAACGACAGCACGCCCGGCACCAGTTCTTCCGCCAGTTTCGGCGAGCTTTTGGCCAGCAATTGCATGAGTTGCTGCACTTCCTCGTGGCCAATCAGCTCACTGGAGTGTTTGTACAAAATCTGGTTCAAGTGGGTGGCCACAACCGTACTGGCATCGACCACGGTGTAACCGAGCGATTGCGCCTGGGCCCGCTGGCTGATTTCGATCCAGACCGCCTCCAGGCCAAAAGCCGGATCTTTGGCGGTAATACCGTTCAACGTACCGTAGACCTGTCCCGGGTTGATCGCCAGTTCGCGGTCCGGGTAAATCTCGGCTTCGGCGAGGATCACGCCCATGAGGGTCAGGCGGTAGGCGCTCGGCGCGAGGTCGAGGTTGTCACGGATATGCACCGTCGGCATCAGGAAGCCCAGGTCCTGGGAGAGCTTCTTGCGCACGCCCTTGATCCGCGCCAGCAATTGACCGCCCTGGTTGCGGTCCACCAGTGGAATCAGGCGATAGCCGACTTCCAGGCCAATCATGTCGATCGGGGTCACGTCGTCCCAGCCCAACTCCTTGGTTTCCTGGGCGCGGGCCGGGGACGGCAACATTTCCTGCTGACGCTTGATCTCTTGCAAGGCCTGGACCTTGACGGTGTTCTGCTTCTTCCAGAACAGATACGCACCGCCCGCCGCCAGCGCCGCCATGCTCAGGAAGGAGAAGTGCGGCATGCCCGGCACCAGGCCCATGACCGCCATCATACCTGCGGCCACCGCCAATGCTTTGGGCGAGGCGAACATCTGGCGATTGATCTGCTTGCCCATGTCTTCCGAGCCGGAAGCACGGGTCACCATGATCGCGGCGGCCGTCGACAACAACAGTGATGGCAATTGCGCCACCAAACCGTCACCAATGGTCAACAGCGCGTACACCTTGCCGGCATCGCCGAAGGTCATGCCGTGCTGGAAGATACCGACCGCCATGCCGCCGATCAGGTTGATGAACAGAATCAGCAGGCCGGCGATAGCGTCACCACGAACGAACTTGCTGGCACCGTCCATGGAACCGTAGAACTCGGCTTCCTGGGCCACTTCCATCCGGCGCAGTTTGGCCTGGTTCTGATCGATCAGTCCGGCGTTCAAGTCGGCGTCGATGGCCATCTGTTTGCCGGGCATGGCATCGAGGGTGAAACGCGCGCTCACCTCGGAAATCCGCCCGGCGCCCTTGGTCACCACGACGAAGTTGATGATCATCAAAATCGCGAAGACCACGATACCGACCACGTAGTTACCGCCGATCACCACCTCACCGAAAGCCTGGATCACCTTACCGGCGGACGCGTGCCCGTCCTGACCGTGGAGCATGACCACCCGCGTCGAAGCCACGTTCAAAGCCAGTCGCAGCAACGTCGCCACCAGCAGAATGGTCGGAAACACCGCAAAATCCAGCGGCCGCAAGGCGTAGACGCAGACCAGCAGGACGACAATCGACAACGCGATGTTGAACGTGAAAAACACGTCCAGCAGGAACGGCGGGATGGGCAACATCATCATCGCCAGCATGACCAGCAGCAACAACGGCACGCCCAGATTGCCCCGACTTAAATCGGCAACGTTTGTGCGAGCACTGTTGAGTAACTGAGAGCGATCCACCGGTTTTCCCCGTTCCTTTAAAGCAAACTTTTGACGCCTGAAGCAGGCGCAAAGCGGCTACTGCAAGAAGCCTTCCAACTTTTGCCGGGGACTGGAACAGGTCGGTTTATCGGGGGAATTTGTGTTGTCTGGACCGGCCCCATCGCGAGCAGGCTCGCTCCCACATTGGAATGCGTTTCCCTGCTCGCGAAGGGGTCGGGACTGCCAACAAAAATCTGGAGGGCAATGGCGTCCCGATGCCTCCTAATACCGGGTTAATGAAACCTCTTCACGATGAAAATCGATAAGGTTTTCAATACAGGTAAAAAGCAAAAATGCTGGAGATAAAAACCACGGAATACACCAGTACCGCCAAGTGGCTGCATTGGGGCATGGCGCTCGTCTGGATGACTAGCTGGACGCTGGGCATCCTGGCCACACACTGGCGTGATGCGCTGAACCCGCATCACGAGCTGACCTTTTTGCACAAAGCGTTGGCCAGTACGCTGCTCTTGATGATTGTCGTACGCGTTGCCTGGCGACTGAAGAACCGACCGCCAGCCCTGCCGGACAGCATGACGGCGGCGATGAAGCGCGGAGCCATGATCGGCCATGTTTTGCTCTATGCCATTGCCCTGATCGCTTCGCCCGTTTCCGGCTGGTACTGGAGTTCGGTAGCAGACAAACCCATTCTCGTGGCAGGCCTGTTCTTCCTGCCGCCGCTGGTTGATCCCGATCCCGACCTCTACGACCTGGCCAAGTACATTCATACCTGGACGTCGTGGTTCTGTGGCGCCTTGGTCGGTGGGCATTTGTTGATTGCGCTGAAGCACCATCTGATCGACAAGGACAACATCCTGGCCGGGATGCTGCCGAAGATCAGGCGTTGAGTTGAAAGGGTTGGCGCAAGAAAAAAGATCGCAACCTTCGGCAGCTCCTACAGGGAAACGCATTCCAATGTAGGAGCTGCCGAAGGCTGCGATCTTTTGATTTTCGAATCAGGAATCCCGGCGCAGATCCGGAGGAATCGGCAGATCATCCTTGAGCGGATCCGGTCGTTTGCCTTTACCGGCGCGGTACTGCCGAATCTGATAGACATACGCCAGCACCTGCGCCACGGCCAGATACAGCCCACCCGGAATCTCCTGCTCAAGCTCGGTCGAGTAATAAATCGACCGCGCCAGCGCCGGTGACTCCAGCAGCAGCACATTATTCGCCACGGCAATTTCACGCATTTTCAGCGCCAGGAAATCACTGCCCTTGGCCAGCAGCACCGGAGCGGCGCCCTTGTCCGGATCGTACTTGAGTGCCACGGCGTAGTGAGTCGGGTTGGTGATGACCACGTCCGCGTCGGGCACCGCCGCCATCATCCGCCGCTGGGACATTTCGCGTTGCAGTTGGCGGATTCGTTGTTTGACCTCTGGGCGTCCTTCTTGGTCCTTGTGCTCGTCGCGCACTTCCTGCTTGGTCATCTTCAGTTTCTTGATGCTTTCCCAAAGCTGAATCGGCACGTCCACGGCGGCGATGATGATCAGCCCGCAGGCCATCCACAAGGTGCTCCAGCCGACCACTTGCAAGCTGTGAATGATCGCCATGTCCAAGGGTTCATGGGCGATGCGCAGCAAGTCGTCGATGTCCGAGGACAACACCACCAGGGCGACAAACAACACGATGAAAAACTTTGCCAGGGCCTTGAGTAGTTCGGCGATGGCCTTGGACGAGAACATTCGCTTGAGGCCGGCCCCGGGGTTCATGCGGCTGAACTTGGGCGCCATGGTGCCAGCGGAGAACAGCCAGCCACCCAGGGAAATCGGGCCGATCAACGCGGCGAGCAACAAGGTGATCATGACCGGCTGAATCGCCAGCAAGGCGATCTGCCCGGAATGCAGCAGGTAGGTGCCCATGGAGCGCTGATCCAGCAACACCTCCCGCGACAGCGTGAAGTTCAGGCGCATCAGTTCCATCAAGTCCTGCGCCAGCGCCCCACCAAAAATCAGCAGCCCACCGGCACCGGCGAGCATGATCGCCAGGGTATTGAGCTCTTTGGAGCGGGCAATCTCACCCTTCTCACGGGCGTCCTTTTTCTTTTTGTCCGTGGGGTCTTCTGTCTTGTCCTGACCGCTTTCGCTCTCAGCCATGACTCAGCGCGCCTTTGCCAGTTCGCGTAGCCACTGCAAGGCCTCGGAAGCCAGCGGTTGGTACTGATTGATGATGTCCGCCAGTCCGACCCAGACGATGAACAGCCCGAGCACCAGGGTCAGCGGAAAACCGATGGAGAAGATGTTGAGTTGCGGCGCCGCCCGGGTCATCACGCCAAACGCGATGTTGACCACCAGCAGCGCGGTGATGGCCGGCAGCACCAGCATCAGCGCCGCCCCGAGGACCCAGCCGAGTTTGCCGGCCAGTTCCCAGAAATGATTGACCATCAACCCACTGCCCACCGGCAGCGTGGTGAAACTTTCGGTGAGGACTTCGAAGACCACCAGATGGCCATTCATGGCCAGGAACAGCAGCGTCACCAGCATGGTGAAGAACTGCCCGATCACCGCCACCGACACGCCGTTGGTAGGGTCGACCATGGAAGCGAAGCCCATGCCCATCTGAATCGAGACGATCTGCCCCGCGACGACAAAGGCCTGGAAGAACAGCTGCAAGGAGAAACCCAGCACCGCGCCGATGAGGATCTGCTCGGCGATCAGCAGCAACCCGCTCAAGTCCAGCGCATTGACCGGTGGCATCGGCGGCAGGCCGGGCGCAATCACCACGGTGATCGCCACGGTGAAGTAAAGGCGTACGCGCCTGGGCACCAGGGTCGTACCAAAGACCGGCATGACCATCAGCAGTGCGCCGACGCGAAACAGCGGCAACATGAACGTCGCCACCCACGTACTGATCTGGGTATCGGTCAGCTGCAGCAGCGACGGCATGGGTTAGCCAATGACCTGAGGAATGCTGCCGTACAACTGCAGGATGTATTCCATGAACGTCTGCACCAGCCACGGACCGGCAACGATCAGCGTCACCAGCATCACCAACAGGCGCGGCAGAAAGCTCAAGGTCTGTTCGTTGATTTGCGTGGCCGCCTGAAACATCGCCACCAGCAACCCCACGAGCAAACTCGGAATCACCAGCACCGCGACCATCATGGTGGTCAGCCACAGCGCTTCGCGAAAGATGTCTACGGCAACTTCTGGCGTCATGGCGAGACACCGCCAAAGCTGCTCGCCAGTGTGCCGATGATCAACGCCCAGCCATCCACCAGCACGAACAGCATGATCTTGAACGGCAGTGAAATGATCAGCGGCGAGAGCATCATCATGCCCATCGCCATCAGCACACTGGCCACGACCAGGTCGATGATCAGGAACGGAATGAAGATCATGAAGCCAATCTGGAACGCGGTTTTCAGCTCGGACGTCACGAAGGCCGGCACCAGAATCGTCAGCGGCGCCTGATCCGGCGTGGCGATGTCGGTACGCTTGGACAGGCGCATGAACAGCTCAAGATCGCTGCTGCGCGTCTGGGCGAGCATGAAATCCTTGATCGGCACCTGGGCCTTGGCCACGGCATCCTGGGCGGTGAGTTTCTCCGCCAGATACGGTTGCAAGGCGTCCTGATTCACCCGGTCGAACACCGGCGCCATGATGAACAGGGTCAGGAACAGCGCCATGCCGGTGAGGATCTGGTTCGACGGTGTCTGCTGCAAACCAAGGGCCTGCCGCAGGATCGAGAAGACGATGATGATCCGGGTGAAACTGGTCATCAGCATGACGAACGCAGGGATGAAACTCAGCGCGGTCATGATCAGCAGGATTTGCAGGCTGACCGAGTATTCTTGCGCACCCTGTGCGTTGGTGCCCAGTGTGATGGCCGGGATCGACAACGGATCGGCGGCGAACGCCAGCGGCGCGGCCAGCATCAGGACCAGCGTCAAGACGATGCGTAACGCACCCATTACTTCTTATCCTTCTGATCCTTGCCGAGCATCTCCAATAGACGCTGGGCAAACTCCGGAGTCGCTTTTTCAGTAGTGCTCGGCACTTGCACCGGCTCCTTGAGCACATGCAACGCGGTGATGGAGCCGGGGCTGAGGCCGAGCAAAATCTGCTCGTTGCCGACTTGCACCAGCATCAACCGGTCACGCGGGCCGAGCGCACGGGAGCCGATCAATTCGATCACCTGCCCCTTGCCGGCCGGCCCCGCCTGCTGGACCCGGCGCAGCAGCCAGGCGAGGAGGAAGATCAACCCCAGCACCAGCAGCAAGCCGAACACCAGTTGCGTCAATTGCCCGGCCACGCCGTTGCTGACGGCCGGCGCAGCGGCCGCCGTCGCAGTCGCCACCGGCTCGGCAGCCATCACGCTGAACGGCAATGCCAATACAAAGCCCAGAACCTTTTTCACTCAGCGCAGCTTCTTGATGCGTTCGCTTGGGCTGATCACGTCGGTCAGGCGGATGCCAAACTTCTCGTTGACCACCACCACTTCGCCGTGGGCGATGAGCGTGCCGTTGACCAGCACGTCCAGCGGTTCACCGGCCAGGCGATCGAGCTCGATCACCGAACCCTGGTTGAGTTGCAGCAGGTTGCGGATGTTGATGTCGGTGCTGCCGACTTCCATGGAAATCGACACCGGGATATCGAGGATCACGTCCAGGTTCGGACCGTCCAGAGTGACCGGATCGTTGTTCTTCGGCACGCTGCCGAACTCTTCCATCGGCAGACGGTTGGACGGCGAGCTGGCGGCATCGGCGGCCAGCAAGGCGTCGATGTCGTCCTGCCCGGCGTCACCGGTTTCTTCCAGGGCCGCAGCCCATTCATCGGCCAGCGCCTGGTCGTCCTGGGTGTTCATATCGTTAGCCATCAATTTGTCCTCGGCGGGCGACCATTCAATTAGAAGCGGTCAGTCAAAAAGCGAATGTGGGAGGCGCCGCTCAGCGGCGCTCGATCGGCTCGATCACTTGCAACGCGAGGTTGCCTTTGTGCGAGCCCATCTTGACCTTGAACGCAGGCACGCCATTGGCGCGCATAATCATTTCGTCCGGCATTTCCACCGGGATAATGTCCCCCGGCTGCATGTGCAGGATGTCCCGCAGGCGCAACTGGCGACGGGCGACCGTGGCACCGATTGGCACGTCGACATCGAGCACGTCCTGGCGCAAGGCGTTGACCCAGCGCTCGTCCTGATCGTCGAGGTCCGATTGGAAACCGGCGTCGAGCATTTCACGCACCGGCTCGATCATCGAGTACGGCATGGTCACGTGCAGGTCGCCGCCACCGCCATCGAGTTCGATGTGGAACGTCGACACCACAATCGCTTCGCTCGGGCCGACGATGTTGGCCATGGCCGGGTTCACTTCCGAGTTGATGTACTCGAAGTTCACTTCCATGATCGCCTGCCAGGCTTCCTTCAAATCGACGAAGGCCTGCTCCAGCACCATGCGCACCACGCGCAGTTCGGTCGGGGTGAATTCACGCCCTTCGATCTTGGCGTGACGGCCGTCGCCGCCGAAGAAGTTGTCCACCAGCTTGAACACCAGTTTGGCGTCGAGGATGAACAGCGCGGTGCCGCGCAACGGTTTGATCTTGACCAGGTTGAGGCTGGTCGGCACGTACAGCGAGTGCACGTATTCGCCGAACTTCATCACCTGCACGCCACCGACGGCAACGTCCGCCGAGCGGCGCAGCATGTTGAACATGCTGATGCGGGTGTAGCGGGCGAAACGTTCGTTGATCATTTCCAGCGTCGGCATGCGTCCACGGACAATGCGATCCTGGCTGGTCAGGTCGTAGCTTTTGACGGTGCCGGGTTCGGCAGCGGTATCGGTCTGTACCAGACCATCGTCGACGCCATGCAACAGCGCATCGATCTCATCCTGGGACAGCAGGTCCTGCACGGCCATGTCGTGTTCCTACTGCAGTACGAAATTAGTGAAAAGCAACTGTTCGATGACCACTTTGCCGAGCTCTTTCTGCGCCACTTCCTGAACGCTGGCAGTGGCCTTCTGACGCAACATTTCCTGACCGACCGGCGATGCCAGCGTGGCAAAGTCCTGCCCGGAGAACAGCATGACCAGGTTGTTGCGGATCACCGGCATGTGCACTTTGAGCGCTTCCAGATCGGCCTGGTTGCGGCCCTGCATGGTGATGCTCACCTGCATGTAGCGCTGGCGACCGTTCTGGTTGTAGTTGGCCACGAAAGCCGGCGCCATCGGCTCGAAAACCGCTGGCTGCTTGCCGACTGGAGCGGTTTCCGCCGCGACGGCAGGCTTGCTCTGGGCGCTGTGCATGAAGAACCAGGTCGCCCCCACGGACAAGCCGATCGCCAGCAGCAGGGCCACCACGATCACAATGATCAGCTTGAGTTTGCCTTTGGTTGCAGGGTCTTTTACTGCTGCTTCGCTCTTCGCCATGCCAATAATCCGTCACTATTCGGGTTTTCACAGTCGCTCGGCAAGGCAAGAGCAAGTGTTATGCCAGAAGTGTCGGGAGGGAGACTGGTGGGGTTCGAGCGAAATCTACAAAACACCACAAACCTAATGTGGGAGCGGGCTTGCTCGCGAATGCGGAGTCACAGTCGACATAAATGTTGAATGTTGAATCGCATTCGCGAGCAAGCCCGCTCCCACATGGGTTTTGCGTTTGATCAGGCGTAGTAGTCGACCGCGCTGGAGCCGATCACGCTGGTTGCCGCGGGCGCCACTTCAGCAACGCTTGGGGCAAGCTCGTCATCCATCGAGTCAACGCGACCGCCACTGGCGCTGGTGCGTCCACTTTGACTCTGCTGAGCCTGCTCCTGACCTTGCTGCGACCCCCGGGATTGGTCGGAAACGTTGACGTCGACCTGGCCCATGCCCTGCTGCGCAAACATGTCACGCAGGCGATGCATTTGCCCGTCCAGCGCCTCGCGAACGCTGGGGTGCGCGCTCATGAAGGTCACCTGGGTCTGCTGATCCGGCACCATGTTCACCCGAATGTCGAGACGCCCCAGTTCGGCCGGTTGCAACTGGATGTCGGCCGCCTTGAGATTGGCACTGGACAGGTACATGACCCGGTTCACCACTTCCTCGGTCCAACCGCTCTGATGCATGGCGATCGGTTGGTTGACCGGCAAGGCATTGGCGGTTTTCGGCGTGGCGGCCTGGGTCAGCGCAGCCAGGCGGTTGGCGAAGTCGTCGACGCGGGTATCACTGCTCGCCGACTTCAGGTCCTTGAGACCGTCATCGATCAGGCCACTGAAGGCCTTGTCGCCCTGGCCGGTGCTGTCCTGGTCGGCTTGCACATCGAGCATGCTCGCCATGCCGGCGGCAAAGTTCTGCGCCGAGGTCAGCTCACCGTCAGCCTGAGCCTGGGCCGAGGTCGGTGCCGCTTTTGGCTGAGCCTGGCTGGACGCGGACACGTGGCCGCTCGCCTCGAGGGCCATGCGCACGGCTGGCAGTGCATCGAGAGGATCGGCTTCAGGATCGAAATCCGGATCCGCGGCGGTGGTGGTCGTTGCCGCCGTAATTGCCGCAGTGAGCGGCACTTCGACCGGCGGTTGAACAGTGGTTGCCACGAGCGGTGTTTCCGGCACGGGCGCTGGCACCACCGGCTGAACCGCTTGCATCAGCGCGGGATCGAGCGCCGGGTCGACCGGGGCGGTATCGGCTACCGGCGTCTGTGCAGTGTCCGGCGCATCTTCGCTGGCAGTCGTGTCGTTGGCCGGTGCCGGTTTATCGGCGGGCAAGGATTTGCCGCTATCGGCAACCGCAGGTTCCGGGGCGGCAGACTTGTCGTTATTGACGTCCTTTTTGCCTGGACCGTCCGGGGACTTGTCGCGCATCGGCTTCGCCGCGCCGTCAGTCACGGCAGAGGGCTTGTTCTGGGCTTGATTGGCGTAGACCTTGGCGAAGCTGGACGCCTTGTCCCCGGGCTCAGATGCCTGCGCCGGGGTATTGGCGGAAGCGGCCTGAGTCTTGGCCTGTGCGGCGGCCTGAAGCAGCATATTGGGGGTAACGGGCATGAAACGGTCTCCGCTGCACTGGGATCGTAGGTACAGTTGACGGAGATTATTGCAAAGGTCGCGCCAGGTTTTCTGCAAAGGCGTTAAAAGTGCCGGACGGTCGACTTAATCCGCGAGAGAGCGCTGGCGCTCCGCCTCATACAGCGGTCGGACAATGGCGAATTCGCCGTCGATCTCCCAGACCAGTTTTTCAATGCCCGAGAGACTTTTCTGCTTGGCCAGCTGTTCCAGCTCATGGCACAGCTCTGCCAGGCGAATGGCGCCCATGTTGCTGCTGCTGCCTTTGAAACTGTGGGCAGTGTTCATGAGCTGCGCGGCATCTTCAGCCTTGTGCAACAGGCTCAAGCGTTCTTCGGAATCGGCGAGGAAGGTATCGAGCAGCATGGGATACTCGCCCTCCATGACCTCTTGCAACGCGCTCAGCACGTCGCGGTCCAGATGTGTGTCAGCCACTTGCTCACTCCTTGATCAAGAATGCGTGGATTATGCCAGAGCCTCCCAGAAAAACTCCACGCGGGCACTTCGACCATCGTCGGACCAGCTCGCGTTGCGGCCCAATTGACGGATCAGACTGACACCACGTCCCGACAGACGGACACCCTCGACGGGCCGCTCCATCACGCGCGCAATATCAAAACCCTTGCCACTGTCTTCGACGCGAACCGTCAGGCAACCGCCCTCGCCCTTCGGTGTCACCTGCAAATGCACGCGCACAAAGCCGTCCTGCAACGCGTCCAGGCGTGCATTGCGCTGTTGATAATAGCGCGTAAAACCCGAGGCATCGCATTTGAGGCTTGAATCCAGGCCCAGTACGCCATGCTCCAAAGCGTTGGAATACAGTTCGGCCAGCACACTGTAGAGCGCCCCACTCTGCGCCCGCAGCCCATGGACCTCAAGCAGCAATTGCAACAAATACGGCAACGGATTGAAGCGCTTGAGGGTGGCGGCGCGAAACTCGAAACTCACCGACCAGTCCAGCGGGCAGGACTGGCCGCTGTCGGAATAGACCAGGGCCGGCGGGCTCACCTGCGCGGCTTCCAGCAGCCTGACCTCGACCATGCTGACATCATCGCGGGCTTCACCGCGAAAATCGCGCAGTGCCTGTTCGATCTCTTCGAACAGCTCGTCGGGCTGGCGATTGGCGGCAAATACCCGCTGCAATCGCTCGACACCAAACAACTGTTCGTTGGCGTCGCAGGTATCGATCACCCCGTCGGACAACAGGAACACCCGATCGCCGACCGCCATCGGAAACACTTCCGTGCGGTCATCGAAAGTTTGCGCGCTCAGCACACCGAGCGGCAGATGCCGAGCCGTCAGCGGCGTGCGCTCGCCGCTGGCGATGCTGTGCAGGTAGCCGTCCGGCATGCCGCCATTCCAGACCTCCACCGAGCGTCGCTGAAAACTCAGGCACAACAGCGTCGCACAACAGAACATGTCCACCGGCAGGATGCGCTTGAGCTTGGCGTTCATCTCGCGCAGGGTTTCCGACAGGCCATAGCCCTTGGCAGTCATGCCGTAAAAAACTTCGGCCAAGGGCATGGCACCGACGGCGGCCGGCAAACCGTGACCGGTGAAATCGCCGAGCAGCACATGCATGTCGCCAGCCGGGGTGAACGCGGCCAGCAACAGATCGCCATTGAACAACGCATAGGGCGATTGCAGGTAGCGAATATTGGGGGCATTCAGGCAGCCGGAGTGGGCCACCTTGTCAAACACGGCTTTGGCCACCCGCTGCTCGTTGAGCAGGTAATTGTGGTGCCTGGCGATCTGGTCACGCTGTTGCAGCACGGTGGCCTGCAACCGGCGCAAGCGATCCATCGCCTTGATCTTGGCGGCGAGAATCACCTGGTTGTAGGGTTTCGCCAGAAAGTCGTCGCCGCCCGCCTCCAGGCAACGGGCCAGGGCTTCGCTTTCAGTCAGCGAGGTCAGAAAGATGATCGGCACCAGGGTTTCCCCGGCCAACGCCTTGATCTGCCGGGCCGCCTCGAAACCATCCATCACCGGCATCATGGCGTCCATGAGCACCAGTTGCGGTCGTTGCTGGCGAAACGCTTCGACCGCTTCGGCACCGTTGGTGGCCGTCAGCACGTCATGGCCCTGGCGACGGACGATACTCGACAGCAGCATGCGATCAGCCGCGCTGTCTTCAGCGATCAGAATCGTCAGCGATTCGGACGTAGACTGCACGGCAGTCACGCCACGTCGAAAATTTGTTCGAAGTTTGAGATCGCAAGAATCTTGCGCACATCGGCGTTGGCATTGGTCAACGTGATCTCGGCATTCTCGCCACCGGCGTGATCACGCAACAGCAACAACATGCCAAGCGCCGAACTGTCGAGGTAGGTGGCGTCCTTCAGGTTCACTTCGAAGGATTCGGGTTTTGGCTGAAGGTTTTCGTAGGATTCGCGAAATTCCTGATGCTTGGCGAAATCGAATCGTCCCTTGATCGATATCGTCAGCTTTTGCCCATCCGGGGAGACTTCTGTGACAACTGACATTTAACGGCTTCCTTGTCATTGGAGAACGTACGTGTAGAAGGTTTAGCACTTGGCAGGGATGGGGGCAAGGCTGTTGATTGGCACAATCCTGGAGTACGCCTTCGCGGGCAAGCCTCGCTCCTGCAAGATCACTGCAAAACCTGTGGGAGCGAGGCTTGCCCGCGAAGAACGATAACGCGGTCTTACCTGATTCAATACGGATCCTGACGCGGCAATCGCTGGGACAATTCATCCAGCAGCTTCTGCTCGCGCTTGTCCTCCAGCCGTCGTGCCTCATCGGCATAACGCTCGACCAATTTGCGCAAACCTTCGACCCGGGCATACGCCTGTTGCCAGGTTTCCCGCGCCTTGTTCAGATTATTCTGGTGCCAGGCGAGACTTTGGCGCTGCTGATCGATGGCGGTCCCCAGTTGCGCGAGGAAACCTTGATAGCCCAGCAACCACTGGCCCGATACGCCGCCACTGCCGCGCACGATCCACTGTTCCTGATAGTCGAGGCGAAAGGCCTCAAGGTCGGCGAGTTTGCTTTCCGCCAGACGCACCTGACCCTGAAAGTGGCCCAGGCGCTGGACCGCAGCCTTCTCGACCTTTTCAGCCATCTCGACCACAGGGGCCAGGCGCGCGGCTCGGCTCTGGGCCATGGCCGGTTAGCCGCCCGCCGCAGGGGCGAAGATCGAGCCGAGATAGGCTTCGCTTTCGCCCAGGCTGATGCTGTCGTTCAAGCCCTGGCGCAGGTATTTGACCAACTGCGGTTGCAGGGAAATCGCCAGATCGGTTTCGCGGTCACCGCCGGCGACATAGGCGCCGACGCTGATCAGGTCCCGACTCTGCTGGTAACGCGACCACAGCTGCTTGAAATACTGCGCGCGCATCATGTGTTCGGGCGTGACCACCGACGGCATGACCCGGCTGATCGACGCTTCGATATCGATGGCCGGGTAATGCCCTTCCTCGGCCAGACGCCGCGACAGCACGATGTGCCCGTCGAGCACACCCCGCGCCGAGTCCGCAATCGGATCCTGCTGGTCGTCACCTTCGGACAACACGGTGTAGAACGCGGTGATCGAACCGCCACCCTTCTCGGCATTGCCGGCCCGTTCCACCAGTTTCGGCAACTTGGCGAACACCGACGGCGGATACCCCTTGGTCGCGGGCGGTTCGCCGATGGCCAGGGCGATTTCGCGCTGGGCCTGGGCGAAACGGGTCAGGGAATCCATCAGCAACAGGACGTTCTTGCCCTTGTCGCGAAAATACTCGGCGATGCGCGTGCAATACATTGCAGCGCGCAGACGCATCAGCGGCGCATCGTCGGCGGGTGAGGCCACCACCACAGAACGCTTGAGCCCTTCTTCACCGAGGATGTGCTCGATGAATTCTTTAACTTCGCGACCCCGCTCACCGATCAGCCCGACGACGATAATGTCGGCCTCGGTGAAGCGCGTCATCATGCCCAGCAATACAGACTTACCGACGCCGGTACCGGCGAATAGCCCGAGCCGCTGACCGCGACCGACCGTCAACAAACCGTTGATGCAACGGATGCCCACGTCCAGCGGTTCGCTGATCGGTTCACGCTTGAGCGGGTTGATGGTCGGGCCGTCCATCGGCACCCAGTCTTCGGCCTTCATCCCGCCCTTGCCGTCCAGTGCGCGACCGGCGCCGTCAAGCACCCGCCCGAGCATGCTCATGCCCATCGGCAAGCGACCGGTATCCGCCAGCGGCACCACGCGTGCGCCCGGCGCAATGCCGGCGACGCTGCCGACCGGCATCAAAAAGACTTTGCTGCCGGAAAAGCCCATGACTTCGGCTTCGACCTGCACCGGGTGATAACTGTCGTCGTTGATGACCATGCAGCGGCTGCCCATGGCGGCGCGCAAGCCTTCGGCTTCAAGCGTCAAGCCGACCATGCGCAGCAAACGACCTTCAAGGATGGGTGCGCCGGCCAGCGTGGCAGCCTCAGCGTAACTGCCCAGGCGCTTGGCGAAACTGGTGCGATCAAGGCGCATCAGGAGCGTCCAGGCCGGCGGAGGCCGCAGGTTGGGTGTCGATCGGCAGCTCCAGACTCAGGTCCGGCGCGGCCGGGTGCAGTGCCTGTTCGTGCAACTGATCGAAGAGCTTGTCCATGACCCGCGCCACACGGGTTTCGACGGTGGCGTCGATCCGACTGTGTTCGGTCTCGACCCGGCAACCGCCGGGTAACAACGCCTCGTCCTCGACGATGCGCCAGGTTTCTTCATGGCGCTCGCGCAGGGCTTTGACCTGTGCGAAATCCTGCGGATTGATGTACAGCCGCACATTGCCCACGCCCAGCGGCAACAGCTTGAGCGCCTCGCGCATGACGTGTTCGATCTGCGTCGAGTCGATGGCCAGTTCGCGCTGGATCACCTGTTTGGTGATGTGCTGCACGAGGTCGACCAGGGACTTTTCAATCTGCGTGTCCTGTTCAGCGATGGGTTCGAACAGATGCCCCATCAGCGCTTCCAGCCCGGCGATCTTGGCGGCCAGGGCCACTTCGGCTTCCTGACGGACCTTGAGCGTGGTGCTGTGGAAGCCTTCTTTCTCGCCCGTCGCGAAGCCTTCGTTGTAGGCCTCCTGACGAATGCTTTCGAGTTCTTCGAGGGTCAGTGGCTGGACTTCTTCCAGCGGCACTTCTTCCATTTCCGGCGGCTCGGGCTCGGGTTCAGGCTCGGGCTCCGGCACGTGGGGATCGAAACTGGGCAGCGACCAGACGTCGACGACGCCGACGTCCTTGCCGCGGATCAGGTCGGTGTTGGACTCATCATGTTTGGACGACATAGTGACCTTAAATCATCTCTTCGCCGCCCTTCCCGCCGAGAACGATTTCTCCGGCTTCGGCCATACGGCGGGCAATGGTGAGGATTTCTTTCTGCGCGGTTTCCACGTCGCTGACGCGCACCGGGCCTTTGGCCTCGAGGTCGTCGCGCAACAGCTCGGCCGCCCGTTTGGACATGTTCTTGAAGATTTTCTCTTTGACGCCTTCGTCCGACCCCTTGAGGGCCAGCACCAGTACGTCGGAGGACACTTCGCGCAGCAGCGCCTGGATACCGCGGTCGTCGACATCGGACAGGTTGTTGAACACGAACATGAGGTCTTCGATCTGACCGGACAGGTCTTCGTCGACTTCGCGGATCGAGTCCATCAGCTGACCTTCGATCGAGCTGTCGAGGAAGTTCATGATATCGGCCGCACGCTTGATGCCACCCAGGGTGGTGCGCGAGGCATTCGAGTTGCCGGAGAACTGCTTCTCGAGAATCTGGTTGAGTTCTTTCAGGGCGGCTGGCTGCACGGTGTTCAGCGAGGACACTCGCAGAATGATGTCCAGTCGCACCTTGTGGTCGAAGTTGCCCAGCACTTCGCCGGCCTGGTCCGGGTCGAGATACGCCACGACGATCGCCTGGATCTGCGGGTGCTCGTAACGGATCACGTCGGCGACGGCGCGCGGTTCCATCCACTTCAGGCTGTCGAGGCCACTGGTGTTGCCGCCCAGCAGGATCCGGTCGATCAGGCCGTTGGCCTTGTCTTCGCCCAGGGCCTGAGTGAGCATTTTGCGCACGTAGTCGTCGGAGCCGACGCCGAGGCTGGTCTGGTCGCCGACAATGTCGACGAACTCGCTCATCACCTGCTCGACCTGCTCGCGGTGTACGTTACCCATCTGGGCCATGGCCACACCCACACGCTGGACCTCTTTGGGCCCCATGTGGCGCAGCACTTGGGCAGCATCGGTCGAACCCAGCGACAGCAGCAGGATCGCGGCTTTGTCGACTTTCGACAGTTTGGCGGCAACGGCTCGGTTATCACTCATCTGCGTTAATCCACTCTTTCACGACCTGGGCCACACGGCCCGGATCTTCTGCCACCAGACTCTTGATTGCGTTCAACTGTGCGTCGTAGCCTTCGCTCGGGCTCGGCAGCAGAATGCTTTGCGGACCACCGAGGCTGACGCGGTCGTTGGCCAGTTCGCCATCCAGGCCGCCCATGCCACCCAACTCGACGTCGCTGCCGATGCCGGCCAACTGTTTGCCTTTGCCGCCACCGGTGATGTTGTTGAGCACCGGACGCAGCACGCCGAACACCAGCACCAGGATGAACAACACACCCAGCACTTGTTTGACGATGTCCCAGAACCACGGCTGGGAGTAGAACGGAATATCGGCAATCACTTCACCGCGCTCGGCGGAGAACGGCATGTTGATCACGCTGACGCTGTCGCCACGGCTGGCGTCGAAACCGACGGCGTCCTGGACCAGGCGCGTGAAGCGCGCCAATTCGTCGGCGCTCCACGGCGCGCGGCTCATTTCACCGTTGGCCGCGTTGATCTTGACCTGGTCATCCACCACCACCGACACCGACAGGCGATTCAAACGGCCCTGCTGTTGTTTGGTGTGACTGATGGAGCGGTCAAGTTCGAAGTTCTTGGTGGATTGTTGACGCTTGTCCGCCGGGTAAGGCGCGAGCATCGGCTGGCCGGTGGCCGGGTCCATGATTTGCTGACCGTTGGCGTCGAGCAAGGGCTGGCCCGGCTGCACCATGCCGGCCGACGCCGTGGCGCCACCGGTGGTTTGCGGTGCCGAGGCTGGCGCTGGCGGCTGGTTGCTCAGGGCACCCGGCACACCTTGCGGGCCATTGCTGGCGGTGCGCTGTTCAGTGGTCGACTGCTCGCTGCGCAGCGCCGGCTGGTCCGGGTTGAACTGCTCGGAAGTCGACTCGACGGCGCTGAAATCGACATCGGCCGAGACTTCGGCTTTATAGCGATCGTTGCCCAGCACCGGTTGCAGAATGTTATGCACGCGCTGGGTGAGCATGCTTTCCATGCGACGGCTGTAATCGAATTGCTTGCCGGCCATGGTCAGTTCGGAGTTCTCCGCCTGATCGGACAGCAGCGTGCCCTTCTGGTCGACGACGGTGATCTGCGATTTGCTCAGTTCGGGAACGCTGGTGGCGACCAGGTTGATGATCGCCAGCACCTGGCCCGGCTCCAGCGAGCGACCGGAATACAGTTCCACCAACACCGAAGCGCTCGGCTTGCGCTCATCGCGCACGAACACCGAACTTTTCGGAATCGCCAGGTGCACACGGGCACCCTTGACGTTGTTCAGGCTGGAGATGGTCCGTGCCAGTTCGCCTTCGAGGCCGCGACGATAACGGGTCGCTTCCATGAACTGGCTGGTCCCGAGGCCCTGGTCCTTGTCGAGAATTTCAAAACCGATGTTGCCATCGCTGGGAGTGACACCAGCGCCCGCGAGTTTGAGCCGCGCACGGGACAGGTCATCGGCCTTGACCAGCAAGGCGCCGGAATTGGGTTCAACGGTGTACGGAATATCGGCAGCGGCCAGGGTATCCATCACCTGCTTGGCGTCCATGCCGGCAAGGCTGCCGTACAGAGGCCGGTAGTCTGGCTGCTGGGACCACAACACAACGGCGAAGCCAATCGCCACGCTCGCCGCCAGGCCGACCAACAGGCCCACCTGACGCAGCATGGTCATCTCGGAGAGGTTTTCCAGGAAGGACAAGCCGAACAGCGGCGGTTTGCCGTCTATCGGGGTGGCCTTGGCCGGAACATTATCGGCGATTGCTTCTGCCATGACTCAATCTCGTCCTTAAACCGGCATCTGCATGATGTCTTGATAGGCCTGAACCAACTTGTTACGCACTTGGGTCAACGCCTGGAAAGACACGCTGGCCTTCTGCGAAGAAACCATCACGTCCGTCAGGTCGACGCCGCTCTTGCCGATCTCGAAGGCCGTGGCCAACTGACCCGCAGCCTGCTGGGTGTCGTTCACTTTATTGACGGCCTGACCGAGCATGTCGGAAAAGCTGTTGCCCGCCAGTTGAGGGACGGCGGCCGTCGATTTCGACGCAGACATGGCATCCATTTGCATGGAGCGCATGTCCAGCATCAAGCGATTGAATTCAATACCTTGGCTCATGGTTTCTCTCTATGACGAGCTACGTCGTTGGCGACCCGCAATTTTTTGACACTCACTCGGCGGGTAGTGAGGTGTTAGCAACAAGGGTGCCAGCTCGGTGGCCGCTCTACACAAAAGCCCACCCCTAGAAGCCGAACGCAATCCGTAGCAGCTGGCGAAGCCTGCGTTCGGCTGCGCAGCAGTCGTGAAATCAGTCCACGCGGTGTTTCAGAAAGACCGAGTGTTCAGGTTTTACGACTGCTGCGCAGCCGAACGCAGCCTTCGGCAGGCTGCTACAAAATGGAATCAGGTGGCGAACAAGTAAGCTTCCACGTCCATTCCGGCGTCACGCATCTGCGCGAGCTTGTAGCGCAGGGTGCGCGGGCTGATGCCCAGGCGCTCGGCGGCCTCTTTGCGGCGGCCGCGCTCGGCACGCAAGGTGTCGATGATCATCTGGAACTCACGCCGACGCAGGTCATCGCCCAGCGCTCCGGCCGATTCCGCGTCAACCTCCAGGGCGCGCAACGGTGCCGCTACCAATGCCGGCAACGGCGCGCAGGCGACCGGCCCGCTCAGGCAGAAATCCTGCGGTTGAATCAAACCACCCTGCTGGAGAATCAGCGCACGCTGAATCGCGTTATCCAGTTCGCGCACGTTACCCGGCCACGGATAACCGATCAGGCACGCCTGAGCCTCGGGCGAGAGTGTTGCCGCGGCGTGCTTCATTTTATTGACGTGTTTGGCCAGCAGACGCTCGGCCAGCGGCAGGATGTCGGCGGTACGCTCGCGCAGCGGACGCCAGGCCAGTGGAAACACTGACAGGCGATAGTAAAGATCTTCGCGAAAACGCCCCGCCGCCACTTCCCCGGCCAGGTCACGGTTGGTGGTTGCGACGACGCGAATGTCCAGCGCGATCGGCTTGCGTGCGCCTACCCGTTCGACTTCGCGCTCCTGCAACACGCGCAACAGTTTGGCCTGGAGGCCCAAGGGCATTTCGGAAATTTCGTCGAGCAGGATGGTCCCGCCGTCAGCCTGTTCGAACTTGCCCGCCTGCGCCGCGATGGCGCCGGTGAACGAGCCCTTCTCATGCCCGAACAATGTGGCTTCGAGCATGTTGTCGGGGATGGCTGCGCAGTTGATCGCAATGAACGGCTGGGTGGCGCGATGGGAATGCTGGTGAATGTAGCGCGCCAGCACTTCTTTACCGGTCCCGGATTCACCCGAGATCAACACCGTGGAATCACTGCGCGCGACCCGCGCAGCCAATTCCAGCAGTTGCGCACTGGCTGGCTCGAACGCCACCGGGCCTTCGTGCTCGGTCGCGCCCAGACTGCCCAGCGCATGACGCGCCACCAGATCGAGCAACGCCTTGGGCTCGAACGGCTTGACCAGATAATCCGCCGCGCCATGGCGCATGGCATCGACCGCACGCTCGACGGCGCCGTGAGCGGTCATCAACAACACCGGCAATTGCGGCTGACGCGCACGCAACAGACTGAGCAATTGATGCCCGTCCATGCCCGGCATGTTGACGTCGCTCAGCACCAGGTTGAACGCTTCGACACCGACCGCCGTCAGCGCTTCTTCGGCCGAACCGACAGCCTTGTAATCGTGCCCGGCAAGCAACAGCGTATCGGCCAATGCCTCCCGTAGCGCGCGGTCATCCTCGACCAGTAAAACCTTGATTCCCATGTCCTTCACTCCGCTCCCTGAGCGCTGGCTTTTTCATCACAAAAAAGCGGCAGGATGACCTGCGCGCACGTGCCGCGCCCCAGCCGCGAACGCAGCTGCAATTCTCCCTGATGAGCACGGGCCACCGCCTTGACCACCGTCAGGCCAAGGCCGGTTCCGGTGGTTTTGGTGGTAAAAAACGGCTCACCCAAACGCGCCAGCACGTTGGCGTCGATGCCACTGCCGCTGTCACTGACACTCAGGCGCAGCGTATTGCCGCGGGTATAGAGGTGGACCTTCAAGCGCACATCACCGGCACTGGCCTGGATGGCGTTCTCGATCAGGTTGAGGATCGCCCCGACCAGCGTGTCGCGATTGCACAGCAACTCACCGGAGTGACTGTCGCACTGCCAGCGAATCGGCAAGCCCTGCACATGGGTCAACGCGGCCGCTTGCAGCGACTGCATCAATATTTTTGGCGTGACGCGATCGGTCAGCGGCAGCTCGCCGCGAGCGAACACCAGCATGTCGCGAACTTGATGTTCCAGCTCATGCAGACGCTCTTTCAAGCGACCGGCAAAACGCTGTTGGGTCTCGACGGGCAACTCCTGTTCAGTCAAATGACTGGCGTAGAGCAACGCGGCGGACAAGGGTGTACGAATCTGATGCGCCAGCGACGCCACCATGCGCCCGAGCGACGACAGGCGTTCGTGGCGGGCCAGTTGATCTTGCAGATGGCGGGTTTCAGTCAGGTCGTTGAGCAACACCAACTGGCCGGGCTCGGCATCCAGCGAGCGCGTGGAGATCGACAAACGCCGACCGTCCTTGAGCGAAATTTCATGACCATCGTCTTCGCGAGGCGCAAAGCAGCGGGCAATCACCTGGCGCCACAGTTCGCCTTCGAGGGGCAGACCGAGCAGCTCGCAGGCAGCGGGATTGGCTTCGCGCACAATGCCCTGGGCATCGATGACGATGACGCCACCGGGCAACAGATCGAGGAGGTTTTGCAGGCGGTTGGCCAGGCGTTCTTTTTCCGCCAGTTCCTGCATGCGCTGAGCGCTGACCACCGCCAGCTCGCCCTTGAGCTCGGTGACCCGGGCTTCGAGCATGCTGTAGGAGTCGGTCAGTTGGCTCGACATCTGATTGAACTGGGCAAACGCCTGCTCAAGGCCAAGCCGGCTTGCCTGTTCTAAGGACGACGGTTGCCCCGATGCGTCAGGGACAGGAAACATCTGGGCGGCTTGGGGCATCGTGCTCACTCGCTTGGCTGACCGTCAGTTAAACGGAACGTTGCGAGGGATGTAGCAATACCCGTGCCTAAAAAAAACCACCTATAAATGAGGGACTTGAAAAACAGGCGTCAATCATCCGCCTGTTCATCACCGTCACGACGACTCATGCCGTACTTGCGCATTTTCTCCACCAGAGTGGTGCGACGAATACGCAACCGCTCTGCAGCGCGCGCAACGATGCCATTGGCATCATCCAGCGCCTGCTGAATCAGCCCTTGCTCCAGACCACCGAGGTAGTCTTTCAGGTCCAGGCCTTCCGGCGGCAGCAGGGCATTGGCCGTGAAGTCCGGGGTATGACCATTGATGGCCACCCGTTCTTCGAGGTCGCTGCGCAGGCTGTCGACCATCTGCTCGTCTTCATCGTCGACGTAGCGGAATTTCTTCGGCAACTCGACCACGCCGATCACCCCGTACGGATGCATGATCGCCATGCGCTCCACCAGGTTGGCCAGCTCGCGGACGTTGCCCGGCCAGCCGTGACGGCACAGCGACATGATCGCGGCCGAGTTGAAACGGATCGAACCCCGCTTCTCGTGCTCCATGCGCGAGATCAACTCGTTCATCAGCAGCGGGATGTCTTCGACGCGCTCACGCAGTGGCGCCATCTCGATCGGGAACACGTTCAGGCGGTAATACAAGTCTTCGCGGAAGGTGCCGATCTCGATCATGCTTTCGAGATTCTTGTGGGTCGCCGCAATGATGCGCACATCGACGCTCTGGGTCTTGTTGCTGCCCACGCGCTCGAAGGTGCGCTCTTGCAACACGCGCAGCAGCTTGACCTGCATCGGCAGCGGCATGTCGCCGATTTCGTCGAGGAACAGGGTGCCGCCATTGGCCAGTTCGAAACGCCCGGCACGGCTGGTGATCGCACCGGTGAAGGCGCCCTTCTCGTGGCCGAACAATTCGCTTTCCAGCAACTCGGCCGGAATCGCGCCGCAGTTGACCGGTACAAATGGCGCGTCACGACGCTTGGAGTGGTAGTGCAGGTTACGCGCAACCACTTCCTTGCCGGTGCCGGACTCACCGAGAATCAGCACGCTGGCGTCGGTGTCGGCGACTTGCTGCATCATCTGGCGGACGTGTTGAATCGCCCGGCTGGTGCCGACAAGGCTGCGGAAAAGATTGGGTTCGCGATGACGCCCGCGCTCGCGCGCCTGGTCGTACATCTCTCGATAGACCTGGGCACGGTGCAGGGAGTCGAGCAATTTGCTGTAGCTGGGTGGCATTTCGAGGGTCGAAAGCACTCGGCGACGCTGGTCTTCAGGCAAGTCAACGGAAGAATTATCGCCCATTAACAACACCGGAAGGAACTCATCCCAGGTTGAGAGTGTCTTTAACAAGCCCGGAAGTGCGCCAGGAGCATTGACCGTCCCGATCAGGACACAGATCACTTCACGACTTGATGACAAAGAGCCGACAGCCTGCTGCCAGTCATGGCTTCCGCAGGGTAAATTTTCTTCACCAAGAAAATTTAAAATCACCGCCAGGTCGCGGCGGCGGACGCTATCGTCATCAATCAGCAGAATTTTGGTTTCACGCCACATGCAATAGCAACTTCCCTAGTCAACTCAATGCCCGAAATGAGGGGGCAAGCTAGACGCTTGCAGGCATGTTAAGCCTGTAGACGCCTGAAATCTGGTAGCAGCCACTAGTTAAGTCAAAAAACCGTGCACAGTCAAATTTATGGCGCACTATGTTTGGATTAACCGGGGATTATTAGCCGAACAGATGGTAAACCTTTGCCGCGCTCTGCGCATGGGTGATCTGCGACATCTCGTCGACTATCGCCTGGCGCTCGCCCATCGTCGCCGTCAGCAAATCCTTGTACACCGCCAGCAGCCGTTCCAGATTGGTCCGCACCGCCTCTTCATCGACCGGCGCCTCGCTCAGCACCTCATCGACGCATTCGCGACACGCCACATCCAGTTCGCCGATCGCATCCCAGTTTCGCGCCGCCAGGGCGTCCACCAGGGCTTCACGGGTTTGTTCAATTCGCTGCAGTGCTTGACTCATGGCGCCATCCTCAGACCCGCAGGCCTATTGATTTGCAATTGCATCCCAGCCGCTTTTAAGGGTATCGAGCAAACCCGATACTTCGTCGATGAGCGCTGCATCGTTGTTACGATTGGCTTCCATCAGACGCGTCATCATGTAGGCGTACAAGTTGTCGAGCTGCTGCAGCGACGCCGGGTCCTCGGTCTTCTCGGGGTTCAGGCCGTCACGCAGGCCAATGATGATGTCAACGGCCTTGCCGAGCATCAATCCCTTGAGTGCGATGTCACCCCGCTCCATTGCGCCCTTGGCTTGAGCCATGCGGTCCAACCCACCCTCCATCAGCAACTGAACCAGGCGATGAGGATTGGCTTCAGAGATCTGAGCATGGGAATTGACCTTCTGGTACTGGCGAAGGGCTCTCATGGGATTCATGTTTCTACCTCGTGACAGACAACAAGTGAAAATAGGTTTGCTCTGATCATTATGTCGACTGGTCGACACAAAACTTTAATCCCGACCCGCTACCAAAGAAAAAACCCAGGCGCTGTTTTTACAGCCGGCCTGGGTTTTTTTATGCCTGATCCGGATCAGTCGGACTTCGGATTGTTCAGCGCATTGAGCGTGGTCATGATGCTGTCGCTCTGCGCCCGCAGCCTGGCCACCAGGGAATCCATGGCGGTGTACTTGGCCGTCAGGCTCAATTGCAGGCTGGTCATCCGCGAATCGAGGGTGTCCTGCTGCTTCTTCAAGTCGTTCAGGCTGTCGCTCAGACTGGCCGAGCGCGCCGCGAAAACACCGGTCTTGCTCAGGGCGAAGTTGTCAGTCGCGGTTTTCATACGCGCCAGCAATCCGGTATCGCCGGTGAAGATGGCGTTGATGTCGGCGGCATTGGTCAGCACCGCCGTATCCCATTGCTTGTCGTCGATGGTCAGGGTGCCGGTTTTCTGGTCTGTCTGAACGCCAAACTGGGACAACGCCTTCATCTGACCGGTGCCCGACATTGAGTTCAGCTCGGTGCGTACCGAATTCAACAGTGAACGCAGCGATGCGTCGCCCGTCAGGGCGCCGGAGGTGACCGAACCATCGGCATTGGTGGTGACCTGAGTCTCGGCGTTGGCCGCCTTGATCAGCGCGTTGTAGGTATCGACAAAACCCTTGACCGAAGACTTCAGCGTCGAGCTGCTGGCGGCGACGGTGATGGTGCTCGCTGTCGGCGCAGAAGCACCGGCCGCGGTTGGAGAAACACCCGTCAGCTTGACGGTAACCCCACTCACAGCGTCGGCAATGGTGTTGGTCTTGGATTCCATCACCAGGCCGTCGAGGGTGTACTTGGCGTTCTGCGGCGCGGCAAGGACCGAGGTACCGGTTTCCAGGCCCGAATTGCCCGTCAAGGTCAGGTCCGATCCGACACCGGTAGTGGTCGACGTCATCACCAATCGAGAGCCGCTGGCGTCGGTCAGGATGTTGGCACTCAAGCCCTGGTTCGCATACTGCGAGTTGATCGAGTCGCGAACCTGCTGCAGCGTCGAGCCGGCAGGAATGCTCACGTCAAACGTGTTGCTACCTTGCTTGATGCTCAGCGTGGTCGGCACCGAGCCGGCGTTGATCACCGTCGAAGCGCCACCTGCGTAAACCTTGGATGAAATCTTCGACGCCGTGGCCAACTGATTGACCACCAGCGAGAAACTACCGGCCGCCGCGCCATTACCGGTGGTGACCGTGGCGACTTTTTCATCGGAGGACGAACCGGTCAGGCCATTGAAACTGGCGGTCGTCTTCATGTTGTCCAGCGCACCCCGGAAGGCGTCCAGTGCAGCCTGGATCTTACCGATCGACGATAGCGAGGTCGTCGCTTTCAGCGTCTGGCTGTTGATCTGTGTCTGCTTCGGCGCCCTTTCGGAATCCACCAAAGACTTCACGATCGCCTGGGTATCGATGTTCGAACCAATACCGCTAACCGTTGAACCCGCCATCATCTCTCTCCTTATCCGGTGGCTGTCGATTTCTTGACTAAAAGCGCCTTAGCCAACGACAGCAACAAAATTCATGCCAGCTCAGGCCTTGGCGTCAAACAGCAAGCTGCTGGCGTCTGTCAGGCTCTGTGCAAGCTTCAATGCAGTTTCCGAAGGGATCTGGCGAATCACGTCACCGGTTTCAGTGGCGATGACCTTGACCACGACCCGGCCGGTGGAATCATCAATCGTAAAATCCAGCTTGCGTTGGGCAGCCTGGACGAATTCCCGAATATCGGTCACGGCTTTTTCCAGGTCGTCACGCTTGGGCTCGGCGCCCGATTTCGCGACGGGCTCAGCCTTGGGCTGTTCCTGTTTGGCAGCGACGGTCGGCGTTGCGCCCTGTGGGGCAACGGCTGGATAAGACAGGTTCAACTTGACGCTCATGTCCATGCTAAATCTCCTCATCACGGAAAAGACGAAAGGGCACGTAAACGCGCCCTTCCGTCAGTCACCAAGCGCTGATATTACTGAAGCAGCTTCAGTACAGCGGATGGCAGCTGGTTAGCCTGGGACAGGATCGCGGTGGAAGCCTGTTGCAGGGTTTGTTGCTTGGTCAGCTGAGCAGTTTCAGCAGCGAAGTCGACGTCCTGGATCACGCCACGAGCAGCAGTGGAGTTGTCCGAGATGCTGCGCAGGTTCGACACGGTGCTGTCGAAACGGTTTTGTACGGCACCGAGGTCAGCACGCTGGGAGTCGATGTTGGCGATCGCTTGCGAGATCACGTCAACAGCGTTCTGTGCGTTGGCAGCAGTGGTCACGTCAGTGTTGCTAACCACGGTTTTAGCCGAGCTGACGGTAGTGCCGGCAGCCACGAACAGGCCAGTTGCACCCGCGCCGTTCATCGAGTAGCTAGAGGTGGAGTTCAGGGAAACAGCACCGGTCACCTGGACGGCAGTGGCAGCGGCAGCAACGCCAGCGCCGTAGTTACCGGAACCGTCTTTGGCCTGAACCGAGATACCGGCGATGGCACTGGCGTCACCAGCGTTCAGGGTGATGTTTTCACCGGAGTCGGATTTGACTTCCAGGCTGTTGGTGGTGGCGTTGAAGTTAACGCTGATGCCCAGTTTGGCAGCGTTGGACTTCAGTTGGTCAGCCAGGCCAGCCGTGTCGGTTACGCCGACCATGTTGACTGCAGCACCGGAACCTACCTTGATGGTGAAGTTCGCGGTACCTGGCAGAGCACCGGTGATCGCAGCAGTGTTGACAGTGAACTTGGCTTCAGTGCTGGCAGTAGCCGACAGGCCGCCGATAACGCCGTTCAGCTGGGAAGCAGTCGTTTTGGCAGACTGACCGTTGACGGTAGTGATGTTAGCGGTTTGGCCGCCACCGGTTACAGCGATTGCACCGCCGACTACACCGGCCAGGCTTGGCGCGATGGCCACGCTTTTCAGCTGCTGGGAGCCGATGTTGTTAGCCGATACGTCGCCCAGCGTCATGTTGATGGTCTGGTTGGCGTTAGCGCCGACCTGGAAAGCGGTAGTACCGAAAGAACCGTCCAGCAGGTTACGACCACCGAAGGTAGTGGTGCTGGCGATACGCGACAGTTCGGAAGTCAGAGCCGAGTACTCGGCGTTGTTCGACTTACGGTCTTCAGCGCTTGGCGAACCGTTCGCGGAAGCCAGGGCCAGGGTACGCATTTTCTGCAGGATGTTGGTGGATTCCTGCATCGCGCCTTCAGCAGTTTGCGCGATGGAGATGCCGTCACCGGCGTTCTTGATGGCAGTGCCCAGGCCGTTGATCTGGCTGGTCAGACGGTTGGAAATTTGCAGGCCGGCCGCATCGTCTTTAGCGCTGTTGATACGCAGGCCGGAAGACAGACGTTGCATCGAAGTTTGCAGATTGTTGGAAGCTTTGTTCAGGTTGTTCTGAACGGTCAACGATGCAAGGTTGGTGTTTACTGTTAAAGCCATGACGAAATCCTCGTTGGATGGATACTGCGGCTTCCGGCCCTGACATCCGTCGGGTGTGGCCTAGAGAACCTACGTAATAGTTATCGTCGTGAAGAGGCTTTGCTTGAGGGGTTTTTTGCAAATTTTTAGTGGCAGCTTGCCAGCCCTTTAGTTTCAAGGCCTTGGAGCCAGAAATTCGGCGCCAGTAAAACGCAAAACGCCCGGGAACTTGCGTCCCGGGCGGTTTTTGTTGCATCTATTGCTGCACAGCCGATCAGCCGCGGTAGAGAATCGCCGAGCCCCACGACAGACCTACGCCGAAACCGCTGATGGCCACACGGGTCCACTTGGAGTCGAACACGTGGTTCTGCAACAGCAGCGGAATACTCGAAGACACCGTGTTACCGGTTTCGAGCATGTCCTTGACGAACTTCTCCGGCTCACCTTCTTCGAAGCGGCGCGCCACGGCATCAACGATGGCTGCGCTGCCCTGGTGAATGCAGAAGGCATCGATATCGCCCGCCTGCAAATTCGACTCATCCAGCAGCTCGTGCAAATGCGCCGGGACTTTCAGCAACGCGAAGTTGAAGACCTGGCGGCCATTCATGAAGAACACACCGTCGCTGACTTTCAAGTGCGGCGCACCGGAACCGTCGGTGCCGAACTTCGACTTGCCCAGTTGCCAGACGGCGTTTTCGCCCATCCAGGTCGCGGTGGCGGCATCACCGAACAGCATGGTGGTGTTGCGGTCTTCCGGGTCGACGATCTTCGAGTACGGATCAGCTGTGACCAGCAGGCCGTTTTTCAGCCCCGTCGCTTCCATGAACCCCTTGAGGGCATAGATGCCGTACACGTAGCCGGAACAGCCCAGGGAAATATCGAACGCAGCCACATGGGTCGGCAGGCCCAGTTTGTCCTGGACGATTGCCGAGGTGTGCGGCAGCCCTTCTTCATCGCCGTTCTGGGTGACGACGATCAGGCAATCAATGGATTCACGCTTGAGTTCGGGGCTGGCGGCGAACAGTGCATTGACTGCCTCGACGCACAGGTCTGAAGTTTCCTGATCGGCATCCTTGCGCGGCAGAAACGCCGAACCGATCTTGCCAAGAATGAAGGTTTCGTCCTTGTCGAACTTTGCACCCTGGGCGTAGTTGTCAACCCCGGCTGCCGGCACGTAACTCGCTATGTTTTTTATGCCAATCATTATGGCTTCCCAATAATAAACAGCTGAATATCGCCGCTCGCTGAATCGAGGGCGTCTACAGTCAGGGCTTGGCCCCCAGAGGAGGCAACGTCGGGACTCAAGGATCACCTTGAACAGGCCCCCCACCTTCACCGCCCGCAGACAGGATACAGTGAAGATGCGCGTTTTGACTGGCGGGTCACTCAGAGATCAGTGCTTTATTTGATTTTGTGTCCCTGGCGCAGTCCCGACCCACCCCATCGCCATCAAAAAAGATGCAAAAAAAAAGCCAGCCCCTTATGACAGGGACTGGCCGCGAGCGGTCAAGACCGACTCAAAGCTTGTTGAACAGGCCCAACTGGGAAATCTTCGAGAACGCCAGTTGCGCCGCTTGCAGCATGGTCTGCTGCAAGGTCAGACGCGTCAATACTTCCGCAGGATCGGTGTTCTTGATCGAGTTACCCGTCGCTTCGTTGATCAGGCCCGTACTCTGGTTCTGATCGGCCTGCATGTCCATCACGTTACCGCGGGCACCGATGGCGCCACGGGCCAGGTCGACCTGGTTCTTGGCGTTGCCTAGGTTGGCAATGGCCGATGCCACGGTGTCTTCCAGAAAGCGCTGGGCGGCCGGGTTGCCCTGGGTCGGCGAGTTGAGCGCCTGACGCAGCTGGCTGATGGTATCCAGCACGTTCTGCGTCTGGTGTGTATTGACCGCGATGTCGAACTGATCACCCGTGGCGGGTGCGCCGCCACTGAGGGTAAAGCTGACGCCGGCCGCTGTCGCCACACCCGCCGCTACAGTGCCGGACGTTACCGGCGTACTGCTGCTGGTCAACGGACGAGCGTACAGGTCGAACGTCGTCGGGCTGGTGAATTTCAGCACCGCTCCGCCTTCAGGGAAGAAGCTCTTGTAGTCAGCCGCGTTGGTCACCGAAGACTGGCTCACCAACGTGGTCGAAACATTGCTCGGCGCGCGGTTGCTAACGAAACTGTCGGGTTTGGCCGCCAACTGGAAACTGTGCCCGGCGATGACGGCGTCGGCGTTGGTGGCGTTGTCGCCGGCCTGGAAGGTGATGTCCAGTTTAAAGGTCACACCACGGAAATTGACGTCGGAGCCGCCCTTGGCATTCGGGTCGAACACACCACCCTGACTCGCTTCGGCAGTCACGTCATTACCCAAGGCATCGGTGATCGAAAACTGGGTGCTGCTGGTGAACGCCAGGGTATACGGCTGACCGCTGCGGAAACTCGCATCGAACGCCGGGCCGGAACTCACCAGGCCTGGCGACAGGGCCACTCGCCCGTCATTGACAGCGGGCGCGGTCATGGTGGTCGAGCTTCGGGCGGCGTTGATCGCCTGCTGGAACACGTCCCAACCGGTGTCGTTGAGCCCCAGCGACATCGAGTCACCGATCTTCAATTGCAACTGGGTCTGGTCGCCCTGATAGCTGTAGGTGCCGTCGCTGTTGCGCGCAAAAGGTTGAGTGTTGTTGCTGGCGCCGGAAAACATGTACTTGCCGTTGGCGTCCTTGCTGTTCATCAGACTCAGCAATTGTTCTTCAGCCTGGCCGAGCTCGGCCGCAATGGATTTGCGGTCGTCGTCGTTCAACGAACCGCCACCGGCGCGCACGGACAACTCGCTGACTTTCTGCAGCACGTTGTTGATGCTGTCGAGCACGCTTTCTTCTTGTGCCTGGGCGGTGTTCAACGCGCTGATATTGGTGGTGTACTGACCCAACATGGCTTTTTGCTGATCGAGTTGCAGCAGGCGGGCCGCGCCGACCGGATCATCCGCCGCGGTCTCAAGCTTCACGCCGCTGCTGGCCTGCTCGGCCGTCTTGATCGCGTTGTTGAAGTTGCGCTGATAATTGGCAGCCGTGGTCGCATAGTACTGTGCTGTAGAAATACGCATGTTTTACGGCTCCTTATAGGGCGTTGATCAGAGTGCTGAAAATTTCCTGCGCAGTCTTGATGATCTGCGAAGAGGCCGAGTAGTACTGCTGGTATTTGATCAGGTTGCCGGTCTCTTCATCGAGGTCGACACCCGACAGCGAGTCGCGAGAGTTGCGCGCCTGGCTCAGGATGGTGTCTGTGGCCGTGGCATCGAGTTGACCCTGCTTGGTCTTGGAGCCGACCGACGAAACCAGGCCACCGTAAGCATCGGTGAAACTCACGCCAGGGCTGGTGGAATTGGCCCCGACGGTGGCTTTGGTTTGCAGGCCGAGCAATGCCTGGGCATTGCGGTTGTCCGTGCTGCCGGGCGCCGTCAGCGAGATATTGAAACTGTCGTCCTTCTCGGGACTGCCGCTGAGGGTCATCGCGACATTGAAGGTTTTCGCGACACCCAGTGAGTCGGTGTAAGGCACCGCAATATTCAGATCATTATTCTGACCGGGCACGATGCTGCCGGTCCCCATGCTGTTGCCTTTGGCGTCAAACACTTCATACGCCGTGCTGCTGGTCATTAGCAGGCGCACCGGCATGGCGGCCTTGACCGCCGTCTGCAGGTCCTGACGCTGGACAGGGTCGTAGATGTCCAGGGCGGTGCTCAGGGTCGGCTGGCTGACGGCACCGGTGCCGTCGTTACCCGAGGCCTTGGTGGATGTCAGCGGCGCGGCCGTGGCCAGGCGTTTGACGTCGGTCATGATGGTGCTCATGTCCGCCGCCGCATTGCGCGTCGGGGTGATCTTGAACGTGTCGCCGGTATTCACCGGGCCGGCATTGAGGCTCAGGCTGAATCCGTCGATGACCGGTGCCGGGCTCGCGCCGAGGGTGAAACTGCCCATGTCGGTGTTATCCGACAAACGACGCACGCTGTAGCCCGTGGCGCTGGTGAAGGTCACCTGGTAATCGCTGACCGCCAGTTTGCTGGTGTCATTGATGGTGACGTTGAGGTTGCCGGACGCCGGGTTGTTGTTGCCATTGGCGATGCTGCGCTGGCTGATGGCCGCCGCACTGTTGATATCGTTAAACAGCCCCGAGCCGAAGTTGCCGTTCTGATCAACGCCCTGCCCTTGCTGTTTGTTGACCTGATCGGCCACCACCATGGCGATGCGACCCAGCCCATTGACGGCGGGTGTCAGCACGTCGTCGCGGTAACGCAACAGGCCGCCCATCTCGCCACCCGAGACCGCGGAGGTGATGTCGACCGTCGAGCTGCCACGATCGAGGATGATCGATGAACGAGTAGGGTCAGACTTGTCGGTCTGTATGCGCAAGGTATTGACGGTGTTGCCCATGACCAGCGGCTGGCCGCTGCCCAGGTAAATATCCACGCTGCCGTTGTTTTCGCTGACCTGCACGCCGACCAGCTCGGAGAGCTGGCGAACCGTTTCATTACGCTGATCCAGCAGGTCGTTGGGCTGGCCACCCGAACCACTGACCTCACTGATTTTCTGGTTGTAGGCTGCTACGGTCGCCGCCAGCTTATTGACCTGGTCGGCCATCGAGCCCAGCTGATCGTTGATGTACGTGCCCTGCTGCTGCAACTGCTGGGAAATGGCATTGACGCGACTGGTCAAGGCTTGGGCATTGGTCAACAACGCCTGACGCGCAGCGGTGTCGTTGGAGTTGCCGGACAGCGTTTGCAACGACGAGAAAAACGACTGCAGGGTTTTGGTAATGCCCGTGCCGCTGTCGGACAACAGTTTGTCCACTTGCGTGGCCTGTCCCAGGTAAGCCTGCGCATCACCATTAAGCGAGGTGGTGGTCTGCAACTGCGCATCGAGGTAGCTGTTGTACACCCGACGCACATCGGCCAGCGTCGTACCGGTGCCGATGAACACATTGCCGTACTGACCGGAGGCTTTGGTGCTCTGCACGGTTTGTTGGCGTGAGTACCCGGCGGTGTCGACGTTGGCAATGTTGTTGCCAGTGGTCAGCAACGAAGAATGGCCAGCAGCCAGACCCGACATCCCGATATTGAGCAAACTCATGGTTCAGACCTTATAGCTTATGCCTATAAAGGCGTGGTGGTAGCGCCCGCCGCAGCGTAGTTCTGGTAACTCGTCATCTGCTTGGCTATCTGCGAAATCTTGCTCGCGTACTGCGGGTCGGTTGCGTAACCGGCCTTTTGCAACTCGCGCACAAACTGTTCTGGGTTATCGGCCGACTTCACGACATCTTGATAGCGATTGTTGGTTTGCAGCAGCGTCACCAGGTCATGGAAGCTGTCCTTGTAGGAGCCATAGGAACGGAACTCCGCCGTCTCCTTGACCTTCTGGCCGTTCCTGAATTCGCTGGTGATCGCCCGTGCCGATTCGCCCGTCCAACTGCTGCCAGCCTTGATGCCGAACAGGTTGTGGCTGCTGCTGCCATCCTGGGCACGCATGACCGATTTGCCCCAACCGGTTTCCAGCGCCGCCTGGGCCACCAGGTAACGCGGATCGACGCCGATGCGCTCGGCGGCTTCTTTGGCCATCGGCAGCATGGTGTTGACGAATTCGTCGGCGGAACTGAAGGCTTTCTTAGCCGGTGCCAAGGGAATCTGCGCCATGGCACGGCCATAAATCTGCAGGCGCCCGCTGGAGGTGGAATCCGTTTGCGAGGCCAGCCAATCGCCGTTGTACAGGGGACCGGAACCGGTCTTGGTGCTCGATGGCACCTGGATTTTATTCGGGCTGGTCGCTGCCGTTGCGGCGTTGGTCGATGCCGACGGCACCAGCCCGGCGAGCAAGCGGTCGGCCAGTTTCGGCGGCAGTGCCAGACGCCGTTGATTGATCAGCGCCATGTCGTTGTGGTGAGCACCCTCGCCCGCGCCCGCCGGCGACTTCAGCGAACGCGACGCCCACAACGGACGTTCGCCATTGAGGCGCGACAGCGGTCCGTTGGTGGCAACGGTTCCGGCGGCAATCGGCGTTTCCACGGCGGCTTTCGCGGCCAGTTGCTTGGCGGCAGACGCAGCAGCGGCCTCGCCCGGCGCCATGGGTTTGTTCTTCGACATCTGCCGCATCAGCACGTCGGCCAGACCAATACCGCCGCCCTCGCGGGACATGGAAACGGCCAACTGCTGGTCGTACATTTCCTGGTACTGCTTGGCGGCCGGGGTGTTCAGCGGATTGTCCTGACCCAGCGTGTCAGTGGCCGAGCGCATGGACTTGAGCATTTCACCGAGAAACAGCGACTCGAACTCCTGCGCCACTTTGCGCATGTTGCCGTCACTGTCCTTGTCGCCGACCTTGAGCTGGTTCAGGCGGTTCAGGTCCGAATAGGAACCCGAGTCGCTACTGCTGACAAAACCGCTCTTGCGCATATCCATGGTGGCCGTCCTCAGATCACGATCAGGTCGGCTTGCAACGCGCCGGCCTGTTTCAATGCTTCAAGGATCGCCATCAAGTCACCGGGTGCCGCGCCGACCTGGTTCACCGCACGGACGATTTCGTCGAGAGTGGTGCCGGGGCCGAACTTGAACATCGGTTTGGCTTCCTGCTGGGCGTTGACCCGCGAGCGTGGCACGACCGCCGTCTGGCCATTGGACAGAGGGCCGGGCTGGCTGACGATCGGGTCTTCGGTGATGGTTACGGTCAGGCTGCCGTGGGTCACGGCGGCCGGGGACACCTTGACGTTCTGGCCGATCACGATGGTGCCGGTGCGGGAGTTGATGATGACTTTCGCCACCGCCTGACCCGGATCGACTTCAAGGTTTTCCAGGATCGACAGATAGTCGACCCGCTGGCTTGGGTCCAGCGGCGCGCTGACGCGAATCGAACCGCCGTCGATGGCCTGGGCCACGCCAGGGCCGAGCATGTTGTTGATCTTGTCGACGATGCGCTTGGCGGTGGTGAAATCTGAACGGTTGAGGTTCAGGGTCAGGCTGTTGCCCTGGTTGAAACCGCTCGGCACCGAACGCTCGACCGAGGCACCGCCAGGGATGCGCCCGGCCGACGGCACGTTAACGGTGATCTTCGAACCATCGCGACCTTCAGCATCAAAACCGCCGACCACCAGGTTGCCCTGGGCGATTGCGTAGACATTCCCGTCGATACCCTTGAGCGGCGTCAGCAGCAACGTACCGCCGCGCAAACTCTTGGAGTTACCGATGGACGAAACCGTGATGTCGACCTGCTGACCTGGCTTGGCAAACGCCGGCAAGTCGGCACTGATCGACACCGCCGCGACGTTCTTCAACTGCACGTTGCCCGAACCCGGCGGCACCTTGATGCCGAACTGCGAGAGCATGTTGTTGAAGGTCTGCAGGGTGAATGGCGTCTGGGTCGTCTGGTCACCGGTGCCGTTAAGCCCGACCACCAGGCCGTAGCCGATCAATTGGTTGGAACGCACGCCGGAAATACTGGCGATGTCCTTCAGCCGCTCGGCTTGAACGTTGAAGGCTGCGCACAGCAACAGAGCGGCCACCATGAGACTTTTGAAGTTCAACGTAGCCACCTAGAAAGGGAACAGCGGGCTGAGGAAGAAACGGTCGAACCAGCCTGGCTGACTCGCATCGGCAAACGAACCGGTGCCCGAATAGGTGATGCGTGCATCGGCGACACGGGTCGACGACACGGTGTTGTCGGTGGCGATGTCATCGGCGCGAACCAGGCCAGCGATGCGTACCAGTTCGTCACCGGTATTGAGCGTCAGCCACTTCTCGCCGCGCACGGCGATGATGCCGTTAGGCAAGACGTCGGCGACGGTCACGGTGATCGAACCGGTCAGGCTGTTGCCCTGCCCGGCCTTGCTGTCACCCTTGGTCGCGCGGTCGCCTTCGTAACTGGCGCTCAGGCTCAGGTCACCGTTGCCGAACGGGTTGTTGGTGGTTGCACTGCTGCCGAACAGCGAGCTCAGGCCGATGCCGGTCTTGCTGTTTTTCGCCACTTGCGAGTTGGCGTTTTTGCTGGCCTGGGTCTTCTCGTTCAGGGTGATGGTGATGATGTCACCGACCCGGAACGCCTTGCGGTCGCTGTACAGGTTCTGTTCGAAACCGGCCTGGTAGATCGAGCCGTTGTTCGCGGCAGCCGGCAGCGGCGTGCGCGGCAACACCGGGGCGTAGTAGGGATCATTGGGCTTGGGTGTCACAGGCACACAGCCCGCGAGCACGGTGATCCCACTCAATGCCAGAACAGAAACAAAGCGATTCATGACCCTACCTCACGGTGTTGCAGGCGGCCTCATGGCCGCCTCATAGACTGATTACAGATTCTGCGTGACGAACGAGAGCATCTGGTCGGCGGTGGAGATCACCTTGGAGTTCATCTCGTAAGCGCGCTGAGTGGTGATCATGTTGACCATCTCCTCAACGGTGCTGACGTTGGAGGTTTCCAGGGTGTTCTGCAGCGTGGTGCCGAAACCGGCGAGGCCCGGCGTGCCGACTTGCGGCGCACCGCTGGCAGCGGTTTCCAGGAACAGGTTGTTGCCCACCGCTTGCAGGCCGGCCGGGTTGATGAAGTCGGCGGTTTGCAGGTTGCCGATCACTTGTGAGGCCGGGTTGCCGGTCACGGTGATGGACACGGTGCCGTCGCGACCGACCGTGAAGGTCTGGGCATCGTTCGGGATGACAATCGCCGGTTCCAGGGCGAAGCCGCTGGCGTTGACGATCTGGCCGTTGGAGTCCAGGTGGAACGTACCGTCACGGGTGTAGGACGTGGTGCCGTCCGGCTGCAGGATCTGGAAGAAACCGCGACCGTCGATGGCCATGTCCAGAGGCTGTTCGGTGGTTTGCAGACTGCCGGCGGTGAAGTTTTTCTGGGTGCCGACGATGCGCACACCGGTACCCAATTGCAGGCCCGACGGCAGTTCGCTGTCCTGGGTCGACTGGGCGCCCGGCTGGCGTTTGATCTGGTAGAGCAAATCCTGGAACTCGGCGCGGTCACGTTTGAAGCCCGTGGTCGACACGTTGGCCAGGTTGTTGGAAATGGTCGTCAGGTTGGTGTCCTGGGCGGACAGACCTGTTTTGGCAACCCATAGAGCCGGAAGCATTCGATTCTCCTCGTGCGCCTGTTTTACGGCGCGACGTTCTGATAATTAGCTGATCTGCAAGACCCGAGCCATGGCCTGGTCGTCTTCTTTGGCGGTGTTCATCATTTTGATGTGCAGCTCGAATTGCTTGGCCAGGGCCAGCACCGACGTCATCTCTTCCACGGCATTGACGTTGCTCGACTCGAGGAACCCGGACACCAGCTTGACGTTGGCATCGGCTTGCGCCGGCTTGCCGTCCTTGGTGTGAATCGAACCGTCCAGGCCTTTGGTCATGTTCTTGAAATCAGGGTCGACCAGTTTGATGCGGTCGACTTCGGCCATCACGCGCGGGCCTTCGCCCATCGCACGAATGCTGATGGTGCCGTCCTCGCCTATTTCGATTTGCTGCTCGGGCGGCACGGCGATCGGCCCGCCGTTGCCCATCACCGGCATACCATTGCCGGCCCGCAATACGCCGAGAGCGTCAACGTTCAGGCTGCCGGTGCGCACGTAGCTTTCGCCGCCGTCAGGGTTCTGCACAGCAATCCAGCCATTGCCTTGCACCGCGACATCGAGGTCGCGACCGGTTTCTACCAGGGCGCCCGGGGAAAAATCGGTGGCCGGACGCTCGGACAGGGCAAACGCACGCGCCGGAAAGCTGTCGCCGAACACCGGCATCGACCGCGCCTGCTCCAGGTCTTTCTGGAAGCCGTTGGTGGAAATGTTCGCCAGGTTGTTCGCATGAGCCTTCTGCGCCAGTGCATTCTGGCTGGCGCCGGTCATTGCCACATAAAGGTACTTGTCCACACTCTTTCCTCTGCATGCCGGACGTTTGCCGCCCACTGCTGTACTGATCAGCCATAAGCAATTTGCAGACCAACTTTTTTCTGGCGACGTTGGGCCCGGCAAACAAAGGACTTGAGGGGGTGTAGAGGGGAATCTGGGATTGTGTCGAAGACGAAAAACCGGCGGTGTTATGCCGCTTCGCGGCAATAGATCGAGGTATTGCAGCTCAACCCCGCCCCTGTAGCAGTTGCTACAAGGGCTATGCGCTGCCAGGGTCTTTGCCGACCTCGTACTCACGCAGTTTGTTGGCAATGGTCGTGTGCGAAACCCCCAACCGCTTGCCCAGTTGCCGGCTGCTTGGATGTTCGGAATACAAGCGCTCCAGCACCGCTTTCTCGAAGCGCCCGACGATCGCATCCAACCCGCCTTCGAGGGAAAAATCGCCAAGCGGCTGACGCACGCCGTAGTCCGGCAAGCGAATATGTTCAGCCTTGACCGTCCCGCCCTCGCACAGCGAAACCGCCTGGAACAACACGTTCTCCAACTGCCGCACATTGCCCGGCCAATGGTAATGACTGAGCCGTTCCATGGCGGCCGGGGCCAGTTTCGGCAGCGGGCAACCGATCTGTCGACTGGCCTGATCGAGGAAGTGCTCCACCAGCGGCGTCAAACCATCGAGGCATTCGCGCAGCGGCGGGATGTGCAGCGAAAGCACGTTCAAGCGGTGATACAAATCCTGGCGAAATTCACCGCGCGCGCACAGTTCGGACAGGTCAACCTGTGTCGCGCAGATCACGCGCACATCCAGATAAACCTCTTCATCACTGCCCACACGCCGGAAGCAACCGTCCTGCAGGAAGCGCAGCAATTTCACCTGCAAGCGCGGGCTCATTTCCCCGACACCGTCGAGAAACAGCGTACCGCCCGCCGTCAGTTCCAGCAGCCCAAGCTTGCCTTCAGCCCGCGCTCCTTCGAAGGCACCGGGGCCGTAGCCGAACAACTCGGTCTCGGCCATCGATTCCGGCAGTCCGGCGCAATTGAGCGCCATCAACGGTGACTGCCCCCGAGGGCTCGCCAGATGGCAGGCTCGCGCCAGCAACTCTTTACCGGTGCCGGTTTCCCCTTCTATTAATAGCGGCGCATCCAGCGGCGCCATGCGCCGTGCCTCGCGCACCACCGCCGCCATCACTTTCGAGCTTTGGAAGATGCTGTCGAACCCACGCAGCTCCTGCTTGCGCACGTTATAGATGCGCTCGCCCACCCGGTCGGCGCGGTGCAACGTGAGGACAGCGCCGGCCATGGCTTCGCTGTCGTCATGCTCCGATTGCAGCGGCGCGATGTCAGCGAGGAACACGTCGCCCTTTACCTTGACGCGCAAGCCGTTGATCCGCGACTTGTTGGCGCGCACCAGTTCCGGCAAATCGAAATCCTCGGCGTAGCGCGACAACGGAATCCCCGGCACCTCGTCCACCCGCACCCCGAGCAATTGCGCCGCTGCGCGGTTGGCCGCGACGATCGAGCCGCCCATGTCGATCGACAGCACCGGGAATTCCAGGGCGCCGAGCAACGCATTAAGCTCCATGTGCCGACGCTCGCTGGGCATCAGCCCTACACGCTTGACGCCGAAGACCCCGGCAATCGCCTCGAATTTCGGTCGCAACGCCTGGAACTGGATGTTGATCAGGTTGGGGCAATGCAGGTAGATGGCATTGCCATGTTCACCGCCGACCTCGCCGCGAGCGACGTTGATCCCGTACTCCACCAGCAGGTTGAGAATGTCGCGCAGGATGCCGATGCGGTTCTGGCAATGGACTTTGATACGCATATAAACACCTGATAAACGATGATTAACCCGTGGGAGCCAGCCTGCTGGCGATGGCGTCGCATCGGCGATGTTGATGTCGAATGACACATCGCTATCGCCAGCAGGCTGGCTCCCACAGGGTTAGCGCCCGACTTTTCTGATTTGGCGCTTAGATAATCGTCAAGATTATGTGACAGGTGGAGGGCTTTTCAAACCCGTAAATCTCAATACCTGCGCGACAACCGTCAAACCGTAACGAAAACTTTACGAATATCGGCGAATTTTCCTACGCATGACGCGAACCACCTACTGCAACCTCGCAATCCTTGGGGTATTTCTAAGTCCATAGCAGGACATAACAAGAACGAAATCCCTTAGCAGGAGAGCAGCATGAAGCAGACGCAATACGTGGCTCGCGAGCCCGATGCGCAAGGTTTTATCGACTACCCCGCTGAAGAACACGCGGTGTGGAATACGCTGATCACTCGCCAACTGAAAGTGATCGAAGGGCGTGCGTGCCAGGAGTACCTGGACGGTATCGAAAAACTCGGTCTGCCCCACGACCGCATTCCGCAACTCGGTGAGATCAACAAGGTCCTCGGTGAAACCACCGGGTGGCAGGTTGCCCGAGTGCCGGCGCTGATCCCCTTCCAGACCTTTTTCGAATTGCTGGCCAACAAGCAGTTCCCGGTGGCGACGTTTATTCGTACCCGTGAAGAGCTGGATTACCTGCAAGAACCGGACATTTTCCACGAGATCTTTGGCCACTGTCCGCTGCTGACCAACCCCTGGTTCGCTGAATTCACCCACACCTACGGCAAACTTGGCCTACAGGCTTCCAAGGAAGAACGCGTGTACCTGGCGCGCCTGTACTGGATGACCATCGAGTTCGGCCTGGTCGATACCCCGCAAGGCCAGCGCATCTACGGCGGCGGCATTCTGTCCTCACCGAAAGAAACTGTTTATTGCCTGTCGGACGAACCTGAGCATCAGACCTTCGATCCGTTGGAATGCATGCGCACGCCGTACCGCATCGACATTCTGCAGCCGCTGTACTTTGTCCTGCCGAACCTCAAGCGCCTGTTCGACCTGGCGCATGAAGACATCATGGGCATGGTCAAGCAAGGCATGCAGCTGGGTCTGCACGCACCGAAATTTCCGCCAAAACCCAAAGCGGCGTGATCCGCGACTTTTACGATCAAGTGAGTCTGTCAGCAAGCCACGATTTGCTTTAGCGTGGTGACATTGACGGCCGATTTCCATTTATTCGATTTCAGGAACCCATCATGTCCACATTGAACCAAGCCCACTGCGAAGCCTGCCGCGCCGATGCTCCACAAGTCAGCGACGAAGAACTGCCGGTACTGATCAAGCAGATCCCGGACTGGAACATCGAAGTGCGCGACAGCGTCATGCAACTGGAAAAAGTCTTCCTGTTCAAAAACTTCAAGCACGCGTTAGCGTTCACCAACGCTGTTGGCGAAATCTCCGAGGCCGAAGGTCACCACCCGGGCCTGCTGACCGAGTGGGGCAGTGTCACCGTGACCTGGTGGAGCCACTCCATCAAGGGCCTGCACCGCAACGACTTCATCATGGCTGCGCGCACTGACGAAGTCGCCAAAGATGCCGAGGGCCGCAAATAATGCATTTCGACGCCATAGGTCGAGTACCCGGCGACCCGATCCTCGGCCTGATGGAGGCCTATGCGCAGGACCCCAACCCGCGCAAATTCGACCTTGGCGTGGGTGTCTATAAAGATGCCCAGGGCCTGACACCGATTCTGCAGTCCGTGAAGCTCGCCGAGCAGCGGCTGGTGGATCGTCAGTCCACCAAGACCTACATTGGCGGCCACGGCGAACCGGCATTCGGCCAAGCGATTAATGAGCTAGTGCTCGGCGCCGATTCCGCGCTGATCGCCGAACAACGTGCTGGCGCCACCCAGACACCGGGCGGCACCGGTGCGCTGCGCTTGAGTGCTGACTTCATCGCTCAGTGCCTGCCGGGCCGAGGTGTGTGGCTGAGCAATCCGACCTGGCCGATTCACGAAACCATCTTCGCCAAGGCCGGGGTCAAGGTCAGTCATTACCCGTATGTCGACAGCGATAACCGCCTCGATGTAGAAGCGATGATCGCGGTGCTTAAAGAAGCGCCGAAGGGCGACGTGGTGTTGCTGCACGCCTGCTGCCACAACCCGACCGGTTTCGATCTGTCCCATGACGACTGGCGCCGGGTGCTGGATGTGGTGCGCAGCCGTGATCTGGTGCCGCTGATCGACTTCGCTTATCAGGGTTTCGGCGACGGCCTGGAACAAGACGCCTGGTCGACCCGGTTATTCGCCGCCGAGTTGCCGGAAGTGCTGATCACCAGTTCCTGCTCGAAGAACTTCGGCCTGTACCGCGACCGCACTGGCGCGCTGATTGTCTGTGCGAAAACCGCTGACAAGCTGATCGATGTCCGCAGCCAACTGGCCAACATCGCCCGCAACCTGTGGTCGACGCCACCGGATCATGGTGCTGCGGTGGTCGCGACCATTCTCGGCGACCCAGAACTGAAAAGCCTCTGGGCCGACGAAGTGGAAGCCATGCGTTTGCGTATTGCTCAATTGCGTAGCGGTCTGCTGGAAGCACTTGAGCCTCACGGTTTGCGCGAGCGGTTTGCGCACATGGGCGTGCAACGCGGGATGTTTTCCTACACCGGTTTGACGCCGGATCAGGTCAAACAGCTGCGTGATCACCACAGCGTTTACATGGTCGGCACTGGCCGGGCGAACGTGGCCGGGATTGATGCAACGCGCCTGGACCTGCTGGCCGAGGCAATCGCCGAAGTCTGCAAATAACCCTCAAACACCATAACCCTCATGTGGGAGCGGGCTTGCTCGCGAAGGCGGAGTGTCAGTCGACATCAACATTGACTGTCATACCGCCTTCGCGAGCAAGCCCGCTCCCACATTGTTTTTGTGCAATTGATACAGATGTGTCTATACAACCCCATCCGTCGCAACAAATAGATATAAAAGTCTATTTGTCATTTCTACTGATGTATCCTCCCCAAGCTTTTTAAAAGCGCGGATCTACCAGATCTATCAACAGACTTTGCGAGGAGCGCGAAATGCACGAGATCCCTAATCTCCCCTTCCCAAGCCTGCACGAAACTGAGCAGACGACCACGCAACAAGCCGGTGCCCAACAGCCCGAGCCAAAAGAAGCCACTGAACGCCGCCAGGCCGACAGCGAAGACTGAAACACCTGCAATGCCAGACCGTGTGGAAAGCGCTAACATGCGCTTTCCACACCGCCTGAACCCTTGAGCTGCACACCATGACCGATGATTTCAGCGAGACCCAAGCCAGCGTCCTGATCGGCACCGCCGAGAAGATGATCGAGATCTGGAATCGTCTTTCCCCCGAGAAACAAGCCGCCCTGCTCGCCCGTTTCGGCAGCGAAGAAAACGCCTTGGCCGCCCTGGTCACGACGCAACTGGTTGCCCCCGCCAAACCTGAGTCACCGCCGCCCGGCAAATAGTTTTACTTTTTCCACGACCGCTGGCCGCTCGCGCCGCTATCATAAGCAGCCTATCTATCCTGCTTTCCCGTGGACCTTTTACCCATGTCTGAAAACCAGCGCCCCCTGGCGGTCACGCTGCAAGTCGTTTCCATCGTCCTGTTCACCTTCATCGGCTACCTGAATATCGGCATTCCCCTGGCCGTGTTGCCGGGCTATGTCCACAGCGACCTCGGTTTCGGCGCCGTCATCGCCGGGTTGGTCATCAGCGTGCAATACCTGGCCACCCTGCTCAGCCGCCCTTATGCCGGGAAGATCATCGACAACAAGGGCAGCAAACTGGCGGTGATGTACGGCCTCGCCGGCTGCGGTTTGAGCGGTGTGTTCATGCTGATCTCGGCCTGGACCCAAAGCCTGCCGACCTTGAGCCTGATCAGCCTGTTGATCGGCCGCCTGGTGCTCGGCAGCGCGGAAAGCCTGGTGGGTTCGGGTTCGATCGGTTGGGGCATCGGCCGGGTCGGCGCGGCGAATACCGCCAAAGTCATCTCCTGGAATGGTATCGCCAGTTATGGCGCACTGGCCATCGGCGCGCCGCTGGGCGTGCTGCTGGTCAGTCAATTGGGCTTGTGGAGCATGGGCGTAAGCATCGTGCTGTTGGCCGTATTGGGTCTGGCGCTGGCCTGGCCGAAAACCGCCGCGCCGATCGTCGTCGGCGAGCGTTTGCCGTTCATGCATGTGCTGGGGCGCGTGCTGCCGCATGGGTGCGGGCTGGCATTGGGTTCCATCGGTTTCGGCACCATCGCAACCTTCATCACGCTGTATTACGCCACGCAACACTGGGAAAACGCGGTGCTGTGCCTGAGCCTGTTCGGCGCCAGCTTCATCGGCGCGCGATTGCTGTTCGGCAACCTGATCAACCGCCTCGGCGGCTTTCGCGTGGCGATTGCCTGTTTGTCGGTGGAAACATTGGGATTGTTGCTGCTGTGGCTGGCGCCGGACGCCCATTGGGCACTGGCTGGCGCGGCGTTGAGCGGTTTCGGCTTCTCGCTGGTGTTTCCGGCGCTGGGTGTCGAAGCCGTGAATCTGGTGCCGGCCTCCAGCCGTGGTGCGGCGGTCGGGGCTTACTCGCTGTTCATTGATTTGTCGCTGGGGATCACCGGGCCGGTGGCGGGTGCAATTGCGGCGGGATTTGGCTTTGCTTCGATCTTCCTGTTCGCTGCCCTCGCCGCTTTGAGCGGTTTGGCACTGAGCGTTTACCTGTACCGGCAGGCGCCCAAGTATCGCGAAGAAAGAGGTGCCCGCTAAAAATCGACCTTGCCGCGTCCAGCCTTGATGCTGCCGCGCTTGGTCTTGGATTCAAGCCGACGCTTCTTCGAACCGAGGGTCGGCTTGGTCGGGCGGCGCTTCTTTTCCACTTTAGTGGCGCTGAGGATCAACTCGGTCAGCCGCTCCAGCGCATCCGCGCGATTGGCTTCCTGCGTCCGGTATTGCTGGGCCTTGATGATCAACACCCCTTCGCTGGTGATGCGACTGTCGCGCAACGCCAGCAACCGTTCCTTGTAGAACTCGGGTAAGGACGAGGCGGGTATGTCGAAGCGCAAGTGCACGGCGCTGGAGACCTTGTTGACGTTCTGCCCACCGGCACCTTGCGCGCGAATGGCGGTCAACTCGATCTCGGCATCCTGCAGGTGCACGTTGTTGGAAATTACCAGCATAGGTCGTTCACAGTGGCTCAGTCAGGCGGCGGTCATTATCCCAGTGTTTCATTCCATAAGCGTATCTTTTCACCGACGAGCGAAAGTCAGACCGTCCGACGACTTGGTTCTAAGCTAAAGAATCCGGATCAGATTGATCAGACCTTTTTAGTGGAGACACCTATGCCCCTTCGCTTGCTTGCGGCTTTCTGCCTGTTGCTGTCATTCAACGCGGCCCACGCCACTGAACGCTGGGAAACACTGCCGCCCACCCCCGCCCCCATCACCAGCGCAAAAACCGGCCATGCCGACGTCAATGGCATCAAGCTCTACTATTCGATCACCGGGCATGGATCGCCCGTCGTGCTGCTTCACGGCGGCCTGGCCAATTCAGATTATTGGGGTAACCAGGTCAAGGTCCTTTCGGCGAAGCACACCGTCATCACCCTCGATAGCCGAGGTCATGGTCGCAGCTCACGAGATGCGCGACCTTTCGGTTATGACCTGATGGCGGACGATGTCATTGCCGTGCTCGACAAACTGAAGATCGAGCGAGCGGACGTTGTAGGCTGGAGTGACGGCGCCATTCTAGGGCTGGATTTGGCGATGCGTTACCCACAGCGCGCTGGCAAGGTGTTCGCCTTCGCCGCCAATACCCAGACGTCGGGCGTCAAGGAAGGTGTCGAGAAGAATCCGACGTTCGCCGCGTACATCGAACGCGCCGGCAAGGAGTACGCGAAGCTGTCGCCTACCCCCAAAGAGTACGACGCGTTCGTCGAGCAGATCAGCCATATGTGGGCGAGCCAGCCAAATTGGACAGCCGAAGACCTGGCGAAAATCAAAAGCCCGGTCTTGATTGTTGATGGCGATCATGACGAGGCCATTAAACGCGAACACACCGAATACATGGCGTCGGCCATCCCTGGTGCGGGCCTGCTGATCCTGCCCAATGTCAGCCATTTCGCCTTTATCCAGGATCCGGAATTTTTCAATGCGTCGGTGCAGAGCTTTCTGGATCAGAAGTAATGACTGATTGAACAAACAATAAACCCCGGAATTCTGTTTACTTAAGACAAATTTTCGATGGGATTGGGTAGGGAACATATCCGTTTCTGCGGTAACGGCTGATTATGGTTTCGCTCTTACAGAGACTCCCTTTTGCAAACGCCGGAATGCCGGCCCAGCCAAAAGGAAGCAAAAGGCTTTGCCCCTCCATTCGGTGCCTCGCTGTGGCTCGGCAGGCCGTAACGAAGGCATTGCTCCGTGGGCCCGGAGCGAGGCCTGCCGAGCCACAGCGAGGCACCGAACGAAAGGGGCAAGAGCCCTTGGTTACTTGGGGCTTTTCCAAGTGACTCGCCGTAAGGGCGAAACCAATATCAGCCGTCACCAAAAAAACGGATATGCCCCCCAACCAAAACCCCAGGACAGCGCGAACAAAAAACCCGGCACATGGCCGGGCTTTTTGTTTCCGCATCTACGTTATTTCGCTACAGAACCCGCAGCCTGCAACACCTGCTGGTCACGACGCTTGTTCTTGATGCCGTAGCACACCCACATGAACGCGACCCACACCGGAATCGCATACACCGAGATCTGGATGCCCGGAATCAACAGCATCACGCACAAAATGAACGCCACGAACGCCAGGCAAATGTAGTTGCCGTACGGGTACCACAGGGCCTTGAACAGCGGCGTCTGTTTAGTCTTGTTCATGTGCTGGCGGAATTTGAAGTGCGAGAAGCTGATCATCGCCCAGTTGATCACCAGGGTGGCCACGACTAGCGACATCAACAGTTCCAGCGCGTTTTGCGGGATCAGGTAGTTCAGCAACACGGCGATCAACGTCACCGCCGCCGAGGCCAGGATCGAACGCACCGGCACGCCGCGCTTGTCGATCTTCGCCAGGGCTTTCGGCGCATCGCCCTGCTCGGCCATGCCCAGCAGCATGCGGCTGTTGCAGTAGGTGCCGCTGTTGTACACCGACAACGCCGCCGTCAAGACCACGAAGTTGAGGATGTGCGCAGCGGTGTTGCTGCCGAGCATCGAGAACACTTGCACGAACGGACTGCCGCTGTAGGAATCGCCGGAAGCGTTGAGGGTCGCCAACAGGCTGTCCCATGGGGTCAGCGACAGCAGGATGACCAGCGCGCCGATGTAGAAAATCAGGATCCGGTAGATCACCTGGTTGATGGCTTTCGGGATCACGGTTTTCGGCTTGTCGGCTTCCGCTGCGGTGAAACCGAGCATTTCCAGGCCGCCGAAGGAGAACATGATGATCGCCATGGCCATCACCAGACCACTGACACCGTTCGGGAAGAAGCCTCCGTGGGTCCACAGGTTGCTCACCGCCGCTTGCGGGCCGCCATTACCGCTGACCAGTAAATAGCTGCCCAGGGCAATCATGCCGACAATCGCCACCACCTTGATGATCGCAAACCAGAATTCGGCCTCGCCAAAGACTTTGACGTTGGCCAGGTTAATCAGGTTGATCAGGATGAAGAAACCGGCTGCCGAGACCCAGGTCGGGATGTCCGGCGCCCAGTAGTGAATGTACTTGCCGACGGCAGTCAGCTCCGACATGCCCACCAGAATGTACAGAATCCAGCAGTTCCAGCCAGACAGGAAACCGGCGAAACCGCCCCAGTATTTGTGCGCGAAGTGGCTGAAGGAACCGGCCACCGGTTCTTCAACGATCATTTCGCCCAGTTGACGCATGATCATGAAGGCAATGAAACCGCAGATGGCATAGCCGAGGATCATCGACGGACCAGCGGATTTCAGTACCCCGGCCGAGCCGAGGAACAAGCCTGTACCGATTGCGCCACCGAGGGCGATCAGTTGAATATGGCGATTTTTCAGGCCGCGTTTCAGCTCGCCTGAATGCGAGTTTTGTCCACTCATGAAAAGGGTCTCACGCAAGGTTTGATGATGTTCGTTAGACGTGCTGCTCAGGTTGCGATTCAAGCAGCGCCGATCAAACCCCAGCGCAGGCAAAAGGCGTTCAGCGATTTTTTTACAACGGTCATGCGTCACCTGTTTGTTTTTATCTGTGACGAAATCGAACCCGACACGCTCGTGACGCGGCGGAGTGAACAAGGCGGATAGCCTTGAGGTTTGCGCAGATGCGCAGGAGGTCACAGTTAAAACGCGGCGCATTGTACACCTGTAACCCCCTGCTGCCAGACACCGCTGGATCAGCGCGTCGTTTGCCGGGATTGCCTGTGTCCGCCCCGAGCATCTCGGGCGGCTGCAAAAAAACAGTCAGACCTTTGCGGGTCATCGACGGGGACGGCGGAAAAATCGCCCCTCGGGGAGAGATGAAGATCAGTCACGGCGTACATTGCGCCTCCTTCTTGTTATGCACCTGCACGACAGGCATGGAGCGCATCTCACCCTTCCACAGCGGCTGAAACAAGCGCGCCAGAGCCTTGCGTCGGGATCAAACCATGTCTGGGCGGCAGGTTTTCCTTACACCCTTTCCGTAAGCGTCAATCCAAGGGCGTTGCGCCTGGAATTCGTCAGCATTTCTTTACACCCCGTAACGAATATTTTCCGAATCAGATCCTGCCGCAGGATGACTGCAAATTGACGTTAGGAAGCTTCCTAAGGAAAAAGCCGAGTTAGTTTTCTGTTTTTTATTAATAAACTGCCTTTCAAAAAACAGAATAAAAAGTTTAACGAATCCTTATTTGATTATTTTTTTGCATTATCAAACCCTCTGAACTAGGTTTTCAGCGACTTGCCGAATCGCATCAACCGGCAAGTTGTTCTTACTCAAAAGTCATCTAGGAGATCCACCATGCAAGCACTGGACAAAGACTTGGAAACTGAACTGCAACTGGACGATTGGTTTGAAGCACCGACCCATGAAGCCGCCGTTGAAATGATGCAAGCCGACGCGGTTGTTCCGTTCGGCACGGCGATGTGGCCTTTGTAAGACATCCCTGCAGGTACGATCCGGCCGGTCGTGCCTGCCACTTTTCTCGGTTTGTCAGGGAGGACTACATGGATAAGCAACGCGCCATCTCGCATTTCCTTTACTACCTCGAACAACACCCGGCCCTTGTCGGCATCACTCCGGCGAAGGTCCTGCTCGGCCATACCGCTGATTACCAGGCACTGATCGGCGCAATCGTCGAACAGGCCGGTAGCAGCCCACCGTTCACCTTCAGCGCGATGCGCCTGGACCTCGAATCCACCGAATCACTGGCCCAGGCCATTGCCGACAGTGATCTGTATATATTCTTCTACGACTCTTCCACCTTGCCCAACCCGCGCCCCGAAGGCCCGGATTTTGTCCGTGCGCTGCAAGGCGTCATGGCGCAAAACTGGAAGAAGTCGCTGCTGTTCAAGGACTATGGCGATTACTTCTACGACACGTTCAGTGTCACCCCGCAACGCATTGCCGGGTTGAACAGCCACTTGATCCAGCGCATGTCCCACGCGACGACATTAAGTTTCAAAGATGATCACGGCTCATGGTTTGAAACGCCCTTGAGCAGTATCAAGAAGTGGACCGACATCAATGGTGTCGGCAACTTTGATCTGGCACCGGGTGAAATCGCTACACACAGCGAGGCCATTAATGGCCGGGTAAATTTTGTCGGGACGTTTCTCAGTACGATTCCGTTCGCCCGCAAATACGGGGTGCTGGAGTCACCGCTGGAGTTGTGGATCGAGAACTCGACCATCAGCAAAATCGCCACCGATGTACCGGGACTGGAACATGACTTCAACAAGTACCTGGAGGCCAATCCATCGAATCGGCGGATCGAGGAACTGGGCATCGGCACCAACGAAGGCGTGAAGGCGCTGTATGCACGCAATGCCGGGTTCGAGGAGCGACATTGCGGTCTGCACCTGGGGTTGGGAGGTGGCGCCAAGGGCAGCCATCACCTGGACCTGATCTTCTCCAGTGGGGTGTTGGCGCTGGATGACAAGCCGGTGTTTGATGGGCGGTTTGTGTTTTAGCCGCAAAGTAGGCGGTGCCGCTACGGGCCTCATCGCGAGCAGGCTCGCTCCCACAGGTGACCGCGTTCCTCCCTGACATCTCGGTCCACTGTGGGAGCGAGCCTGCTCGCGATGAGGCCCGTAGCGGCACCGCCTTACTTAAAATCAGACGAAAAAAAAACGCCAACCCGAAGGTTGGCGTTTTTTCATGCGGCGCTTACCAATTACTCAGGCTTGCGACGACCGAAGCCCGGACGCTGGCCGGAACCGGCTGGCGCACCGCGGCGTTTGCCCGATGGCGCGTCACGGTCGACCAGGACGATGCCTGGGCGTTTCTTCGGCGCTGGCTTGGCCGGGCGCTTGGAATCAGCGGGACGGTCCGCCACTGGCGTACCGCGACCCGACTCACCGCGACCGGCTGGAGCACCGCGATCGCTGCGGCCACCGCTTGGCGCACCGCGGCCTTCGCCACGTTCAGTGCGACCGTTGGCCGGACGCGGCGTGCGTGGGCCGCGCTCGCCGTCTGCACGGGGTGCAGCGGGTTTGCGGGCTGGACGCTCGCCTTCGATATGCGGTTCGCGGGTATCACGCGGCGTAGCAGCAGTCTGGTTACCGATGGCTGGACGCAACGAACGCACGCGCTCGGTCTTGCCCATCGGGCGCGACGATTTACGCTGCATGCGATCGAGCTTGTCTTTGCTCTTGGCGTTCATCTGCGGCATGGCCACAGGCGTCAGGCCGACTTCAGCACTCAGAATGTCGACTTCGTACTGGCTCATTTCGCGCCAGCGACCCATCGGCAAGTCGGAGTTGAGGAACACCGGACCGAAACGCACGCGCTTCAGGCGGCTGACCACCAGGCCCTGGGATTCCCACAGGCGACGGACTTCGCGGTTACGACCTTCCATCACCACGCAGTGGTACCAGTGGTTGAAACCTTCGCCACCTGGCGCCTGCTTGATGTCGGTGAACTTGGCCGGGCCGTCTTCAAGGACGACGCCTGCTTTCAGACGCTCGATCATCTCGTCATCGACTTCGCCACGCACACGTACCGCGTATTCACGGTCCATTTCGTAGGAAGGGTGCATCAGGCGGTTGGCCAGTTCACCGTCGGTGGTGAACATCAGCAGACCGGTGGTGTTGATGTCCAGGCGACCGATGTTGATCCAGCGACCTTCTTTCGGTTTTGGCATCTTGTCGAATACGGTCGGACGGCCTTCCGGGTCGAGGCGGGTGCAGATTTCACCGTCGGGCTTGTTGTACATGATCACGCGGCGTACCGACTCGGCGGCTTCTTCGCGCTTGATCACGCGGCCATCAATGGTGATGGCGTCGTGCATGTCGACGCGCTGGCCAAGGGTGGCGTCTTTGCCATTGACCTTGATGCGGCCGTGGCTGATCCAGGCTTCCACGTCACGGCGCGAGCCGACGCCGATACGGGCGAGGACTTTCTGCAGTTTTTCGCCTGCTGGGCCGATTTCCTGGTCGTCTTTCTGGTCGTTGATACTCATCTGGGCACCTCCCGGTGTGGTCTGTTCAGGCAGCTCTGAAGTGAGGGGCCTGAAGCGTTGAAAGCTGGGTCTCGGACGAAGGGATCGTCGGAGGGTCGCGAATCATACGCTCATGAGAGCGTTCGCGCATCAGAGACTAGCTGATGAATGGAAACTTACTTGCCTTTCCGCCGACCGGTGGCACCGAGTTTGATCAGCCGCAGTGCCGCTTCGGCCAGCACCGTGCGTTTGTCGGTCTTGTCGAGTTTCTTCCAGGCCTTGATCTCGCGCTTGCTGCGCCCACAGCCGAGGCAGATGTCGTCGGTGAATTTGCAGACGCTGATGCAGGGGTCTTTAGTTGAGCTCATCGCCATCTCCAGGAAAACACCACCCATCACTGTGGGAGCGAGCCTGCTCGCGATGAGGGCGGCACCTTCAACATCACAGTGACTGACAGACCGCTATCGCGAGCAGGCTCGCTCCCACAGGGATCTTCATAAACGCAAAACCGGGTCAGTCATCGAATTCGCGGCGTTCGGCTTCGATCGCTTCGGCCAGTGCGCGGGCTTCGGCTTCTTCGTCGCTCAATTCAGGCTCGGGCTTGTGTTGTTCAAGCGCGGCGACGGCGGCGAGGAGTTTTTCGCGGGCTTCGGCGACGCCGAGCACGTCGTCTTCCTGCTCTTCTTCAAGTGTGGCTTCGGGCTCGACCTGAAGTTCAACTTCGATTTCGGGCTCCGTCTCCGTCACCGCCCCATCACGCAACAGGTCGTCGAAGTCGGTCTTGATCCCCTCCTCCATGGTGTCCAGTTCCAGCAGCAGCGTATGAAAACTGGTTTCTTCCTTGGGTTCTTCCGGCTCGGCGCTGGCATCCGCCAGTTCTTGCAGCCCGGCCGGCACCGGCGCGTCGTCGAAATCGAGCACTGGATCGGGCTCCAGCTCGCGCAGGTCGGCCAGCGGCGGCAAGTCGTCGAGGTTCTTCAGGTTGAAATGATCGAGAAACGCCTTGGTGGTGGCGAACATCGCCGGCTTACCAGGCACGTCGCGATAGCCGACGACGCGAATCCACTCACGCTCCAGCAAGGTCTTGACGATGTTGCTGTTGACCGCCACGCCACGCACATCTTCGATCTCGCCTCGGGTGATTGGCTGGCGATAGGCGATCAGGGCCATGGTTTCGAGCATGGCGCGGGAGTAGCGCTGCGGGCGTTCTTCCCACAAGCGTCCGACCCACGGCGAGAACTTTTCGCGGATCTGCAGGCGATACCCGGAGGCGACTTCCTTCAACTCGAAGGCGCGGCCGTCACAGGATTTGGCGAGAATCGTCAGCGCTTTCTTGAACACCGGCGGCTCCGGGCGCTCGCCTTCTTCGAAGAGTTCGAACAGGCGTTCAAGCGATTGCGGTTTTCCGGAGGCCAACAGAAAGGCTTCAAGCAGTGGTGCCAGCTCGCGGGGTTCAGTCAGGTTCATGATTCAACTCGTTATTCGGCTCGGGCCCGGACATGGATCGCCGCGAACGGCTCATTCTGCACCAGCTCGACCAAGGATTCCTTGACCAGTTCGAGGATCGCCATAAAGGTCACGACCACCCCCAGCCGACCTTCTTCAGCGGTGAACAGCTCGACAAAGGGCACAAAACCGCCGCCCTTGAGCCGTTCCAGCACATCGCTCATGCGCTCGCGCGTGGACAGTGCCTCGCGGCTGACCTGGTGGCTTTCGAACATGTCGCCACGGCGCAACACCTCGGCCATGGACAGCAGCAGCTCCGACAAACGCACGTCCGGCAACAACTTGCGCGCCCGGGCTTCCGGGGCATCCAGTTTCGGCACCACGACATCGCGGCCCACCCGGCTCAGGCCATCGATGCCCTCCGCGGCGGCCTTGAAGCGCTCGTACTCCTGCAAGCGGCGGATCAGTTCGGCGCGCGGATCGTCTTCTTCGGCTTCGATCGTTTCGGCGCGCGGCAGCAACATCCGCGATTTGATCTCGGCCAGCATCGCGGCCATCACCAGGTATTCGGCGGCCAGTTCCAGGCGCACCGACTGCATCAACTCGACATACCCCATGTATTGACGGGTGATTTCCGCCACCGGGATGTCGAGGATGTTGATGTTCTGTTTGCGGATCAGGTACAGCAGCAAGTCGAGCGGGCCTTCGAAAGCTTCGAGGAACACCTCCAGGGCATCCGGCGGGATGTACAGGTCCAGCGGCATTTCCAGGACCGCCTGGCCATAGACCATGGCGAAGGGCAGTTCTTGCTGGGCGCCGGCCTGACTGTCGACGGGTTCTACAGCAGACATCTAGGCCTCGGCCATGAACGGCGTCGGGTCGCCGCAACCGACACGGATCACTTCCGGCTCACCATCAGCGAGGTTGATCACGGTGGACGCCTTGATCCCGCCGAAGCCGCCGTCAATGATCAGGTCGACCTGATGCTCAAGCAACTGACGCATTTCGTAAGGATCGGTCAACGGGTCGGTGTCGCCGGGCATGATCAGCGTCACACTCATCAGCGGCTCGCCGAGTTCTTCCAGCAGCGCCAGGGCAATCGGATGACTCGGCACCCGCAGGCCGATGGTGCGTTTTTTCGGGTGCAACAACAGCCGCGGGACTTCGCGGGTGGCGTTGAGAATAAAGGTATACGGCCCCGGCAAGTGGGCCTTGAGCAAGCGGAAAAGGCCGGTGTCGATCTTGGCGAACAGCCCCAGTTGCGACAGGTCGCTGCAAATCAGCGCGAAGTTGTGTTTGTCATCCAGTCCACGTAACCGGCGCACGCGCTCCACGGCATTCTTGTCACCGATCTGGCAACCAATGGCGTAGGACGAGTCTGTGGGATAAATCACCACCCCGCCTTTGCGGATGATCTCGACAGCCTGTTTGATCAGGCGCGCTTGCGGGTTTTCCGGATGAATCTGGAAAAATTGACTCACATTCTCTACCTGTTCAGACGGCGGCAATAATTGGGTCATGTTTGAATCGACACCACAGTGGTGGCAGATCCTCCGGGAACGGGCGGTATTCGCCGATCTCGGACCAGCCTCCAGGGCCATGAAAATCACTGCCGGCGCTGACCAGCAGACCGAACTCGCGGGCAAGAATGGCCAGGCTGCCCACTTGTTCGGCGGGCTGATGGCCATTGACCACTTCGATCGCGTGGCCGCCTGCTTGAATATAGTCAGAAATCAGGCGACGACGTTTGCTGCGAGTGAAATCGTAATGCCAGGGATGCGCCAGGCTGACCCAGGCTTTGGCGGCGCGCAGGGTTTCGACGGTTTCTTCCAGGGTCGGCCAGTGTTGCTTGACGTCCCCCAGCTTGCCGGCACCCAGCCATTTGCGGAAGGCTTCGGCGCGATCCTTGACGAAGCCTTCGCGCACCATCCAGTCGGCGAAGTGCGGACGGGCCGGCGCGTTGCCGCTGTCGCCCAGTGCCTGCTGAATGGCCCGGGCACCTTCCAGCGCTCCCGGCATGCCTTTCAACGCCAACTTACGGCTTATTTCTTCGGACCGTAGCCAGCGGCCATCGTGCAATTTAGCGATGGCTTCGACCAATGCCGGCGCATTGACGTCGAAACCGTAGCCCAACACATGAATGGTCGCGCCGCCCCAGGTGCAGGACAATTCGACGCCGTTGACCAGTTGCATCCCCAGCGCGGTCGCCGCGTGGCGGGCCTCATCGAGGCCTTCGAGGGTGTCGTGATCGGTCAAGGCCAGGACTCGCACGCCTTTCTCGAACGCACGCGCAACCAGTACAGCAGGCGCGAGAGCGCCATCGGAGGCGGTGCTGTGGCAGTGCAAATCGACATTCACGGGGATGTGTAACCTCAAATCAGCTGGCGCTATCGCGCGCCCATATGTTTGTTATTATGCCGCCACATCCTGCTTCTGGCTGCCACTGTGAAACAATTCATCGATTTCATCCCGCTTCTGCTGTTTTTCATCGTCTTCAAAATCGATCCACGGGTCGTCGAGATTGCCGGCCACGAGGTAACTGTAGGCGGTATTTACAGCGCCACAGCGATGCTGATCATCAGTTCCGTGGTGGTTTACGGCACGATCTTCATCAAGCAGCGCAAGCTGGAGAAGAGCCAGTGGCTGACGCTCATTGCCTGCCTGGTCTTCGGTAGCCTGACCCTGGCGTTCCACAGCGAGACCTTCCTGAAATGGAAAGCCCCGGTGGTCAACTGGCTGTTTGCCCTGGCCTTCATTGGCAGCCACTTCATCGGCGAGCAGTTGCTGATCAAACGCATCATGGGCCACGCGCTGACTCTGCCGGAGCCGGTCTGGACACGCCTGAACATCGCCTGGATCGCCTTCTTCCTGTTTTGCGGCGCCGCCAACCTGTTCGTCGCGTTCACTTTCCAGAGCTACTGGGTCGACTTCAAGGTCTTCGGCAGCCTGGGCATGACGCTGCTGTTCCTGGTGGGCCAGGGCATCTACCTGTCTCGTCACCTGCACGATACCGATACCACTACGCCAAAAACCGAGGACTGACATGCTTTACGCAATCGTTGCCACAGACGTCGCCAACTCCCTGGAAGCTCGCCTGGCCGCACGGCCTGCGCACCTTGAGCGCTTGCAAGTGCTCAAGGGTGAAGGTCGTATCGTATTGGCGGGCCCGAACCCGGCCGTCGACAGTAATGATCCGGGCGCAGCGGGTTTCACCGGCAGCCTGATCGTCGCCGAATTCGATTCCTTGAGCGCCGCCCAGGCCTGGGCCGACGCCGACCCGTATATCGCCGCAGGCGTCTACGCCAACGTTTCGGTCAAGCCGTTCAAGCAAGTCCTGCCGTAACTTCCCGCCGCACGATGAACCTTATCGGTTCATCGCGCTCTCAACGCTCATTATTCTCGTTTGCCGGCCGACAACCTGCCCAATACTCGTATTGGAATCAGGAGTCGCGATGCGCAAAGGTCCGTTGTGTCTGATGTTGGTCACGTTGTCGATCGTGGCGCCTGCCCACGGTGAAGAAAGTGCAGGCGGTGGTTCAACGCCCCTGTCCTTGAGCGCCGGCGGCCAGATCGCCGAGTTGCAGCAGCGCTTGAAGGTGAGCGAGCAGCAACGAGAAGAACTGAGCAAACAACTGCAGAATACCGATAGCGAACGCGAAAGCGCTCAGTTGGGCCGGTTGCGCCAGGAGAACCAGCGTCTGAAGCTGCAACTCAAGGAAGCCCAGGCGAGCAGCCCGCTGCCACGCTGGCTGACTGATCAGCAGCAATGGTTCGTGATTGGCGCGGGAGTAGCGCTATTGGCTCTGCTCTGCGGTATCTTCGCCAGTGGTGCAACGAGAAAACGTAGGCAATGGCTAAATTGAGTGAGTCATGAGCGAGCTGTTATTAATTGATGATGACCAGGAGCTGTGTGAGCTCCTGAGCAGTTGGTTGAGCCAGGAAGGCTTTCAGGTCCGCGCCTGCCACGATGGGCAGAGCGCTCGTCGGGCACTGGCAGAAACGTCGCCGGCAGCCGTGGTGCTGGATGTGATGCTGCCGGACGGCAGCGGCCTGGAGTTGCTCAAGCAATTACGCAGCGACCATCCGGACTTGCCGGTGCTGATGCTGTCGGCCCGCGGCGAACCGCTGGACCGCATCCTCGGCCTGGAACTCGGCGCCGACGATTATCTGGCCAAACCGTGCGACCCACGGGAACTGACAGCCCGTCTGCGCGCCGTGCTGCGCCGCAGTCATCCGGCGGCGGTATCGAGCCAGCTCGAACTGGGCGACCTGTGCTTCAGCCCGGTGCGCGGCGTGGTCAGCATCGACGAACAGGAATTCACCCTCACAGTTTCCGAAAGCCGCCTGCTTGAAGCCTTGCTCAAGCAACCCGGCGAGCCGCTGGACAAACAGGAACTGGCGCAGATCGCCCTCGGTCGCAAGCTGACCCTGTATGACCGCAGCCTGGACATGCACGTCAGCAACCTGCGCAAAAAGATCGGCCCACACCCCGACGGCCGCCCACGCATCATTGCCCTGCGCAGCCGCGGTTACTACTACAGCCTCTGAAACCGAACGCGAGGCTGCGTTCGGCTTGTAGCAGAGGCAAAGTGTTGGATTTGTCAGGTCGGTGCGAAATCGTCTTTACCCAAGCTTTACGCTCCGCTGACCGCCGCTGACCTTGATCTCCGTAATCTGTACTCATCCGGAACGTACCGGGAACGAGACAAGGAGATTCACCATGCGCAAGACTCTTATCGCTCTGATGTTCGCTGCCGCCCTGCCGACCGTTGCCATGGCCATGCCTGAAGGTGCCGGCCCTATGGGTCCGATGGACGGCTCGCGCCACGGCGGTCAGATGCACGGCATGCACGGTAAAGGCCCGTACAGCCAACTGGACCTGAGCCGCGAACAGCGTGAGCAGATCCGCAAGATCATGGGCGAGCAGATGCACTCGCGTCAGCAACTGGTCGACAAGTACCTGGAAAAACTCTCGCCAGCGGATCAGAAAGCGCTGAAGGACGAAATGGCGGCCAAGCACCAGAAAGCCCAGGCCGATGTCCGCGCAGTGCTGAAACCAGATCAACAGAAGCAATTCGACGAGATCCAGAAAAAGAAGGCTGAGCGTCGCGCAGAATGGGCCGAGTTCAAGGCCTGGAAAGCGCAACAACCGCAAAAAGCGCAATAATGCGCTAACCCGACCCAACGGCTAAACCCCGTTGGGTCTGACTTCATTCAGTCTAATGTGGGAGCGGGCTTGCTCGCGAAGGCGGTGTGTCAGGTAAAGCATTTGCTGTCTGATACACCGCCTTCGCGAGCAAGCCCGCTCCCACATGGGTCTGTGTTTGTTTGAGGATTTTCTGTGCGCTCATTGTTCTGGCGTATTCTGGCCAGCTTCTGGCTGGCCATCGCTCTGGTTGCAGGGCTCTCCATTCTGCTCGGGCACATGCTCAACCAGGACGCGTGGATTCTCAGTCGCCACCCGGGCCTCAACACCCTGGCCGAACAGTGGACGCAAACCTACGAATCCCAAGGCGAGGACGCGGCCCAGGACATTCTCGAACAGCGCAAGCGCCAGTATCACATCGACGTTCAAGTGCTCAACGAGAGCGGCGATCCCGTGGTGCGCGGTACCTTCCCACGGCGTGCGGCGGCCTTTGAGGCGCGGCAGAACAACGATGACCGACGCCTGCCGTGGCGTCGCCTGACCGATGAATACACCAGCGCAAAAACCGGCGACACCTACCTGTTGATCTACCGCATTCCGCACCCGGAACTGGACGCCTGGCACCGCGAAAGCCTGCTCTGGCCGTTGAGTGCACTGGGGATCGCCCTGGTCGTACTGACCTTGTTCAGCCTGTTCGTGACCTTGTCCATTACCCGCCCACTCAATCGTTTACGTGGTGCGGTGCATGATCTGGGGCAAACCACCTATCAGCAGAACAGTCTGGTCAAACTGGCCAACCGGCGCGACGAATTCGGCGTGCTGGCCAATGATTTCAACCGCATGGGCGCGCGCCTGCAAAGTTTGATCGGCAGCCAGCGCCAACTGCTGCGTGACGTGTCCCACGAACTGCGCTCGCCCCTCGCCCGGCTGCGCATTGCGCTGGCATTGGCTGAACGGGCCAACCCCGAGGAACGGGAAAAACTCTGGCCACGCCTCACCCGCGAGTGCGACCGCCTCGAAGCGCTGATCAGCGAAATCCTGGTACTGGCGCGGGTCGATGCCGACAACGCCAGCGCCGAAGACGTCGATCTCAACGCCCTGCTCAACACGTTGCAAAAGGACGCTCAATTGGGTTCGCCGGAGCAGAGCGTGCGCCTTGAGGCCGAGTCGCAGCTGAACCTCAAGGGCTGGCCGACGATGATCGAGCGCGCCGTCGACAACCTGCTGCGCAATGCCCAGCGCTTTAACCCGGTGGGGCAATCGATTGAAATGCAGGCGGTGCGTCAAGGTGAACGGATTGTGGTCAGTGTGCGTGACCATGGGCCCGGTGTAGACGCCGAGCATTTGAGTCAGTTGGGTGAGCCGTTCTATCGGGCGCCGGGGCAGACCGCGGCCGGGCATGGCTTGGGACTGGCCATTGCGCGCCGCGCGGCGGAACGGCACGGCGGGAGTCTGGTGCTGGCCAATCATCCTGATGGCGGGTTTGTTGCCAGCCTGGAATTGCCGTTGGTGCCAGGGGCGGTGGTGCAACCCTGAAACCCTGTGGGAGCGAGCCTGCTCGCGAAGACGGCAGCACATCCAACACCAATGTGATTGGAAGACCGCTTTCGCGAGCAGGCTCGCTCCCACAGTAGATTGGTGGTGTCAGGCCTTCCCGGGCCAGGCGCTGACGAATTCGGCGAGGTCCACTTTTTCCGCCACTCGCGGCTCTTTCTGCGGCGTGCCCAGGTACAGGAACGCGATCACCTCTTCCCCTTCCGCCAACCCCAACCCTTTGGCCACGTGCGCCGAATAGGCCAATTCACCGGTGCGCCACACCGCGCCAATGCCTTGCGCATACGCCGCCAGCAAAATCCCGTGAGCCGCACAACCGGCCGCCAGCAGTTGTTCGGATTTCGGATATTTGACGTGATCCTGCAAACGCGCGATCACCACCACGACCAGCGGCGCACGCAGCGGACCGTTGCGCGCCTTGTCCAGCGCCGCTTCAGAGACTTCGCTGTCCTGCAACTTCGCGGCTTCGGCCAGCAGCTCGCCCATTTGCTCGCGCGCTGCGCCTTCGACTGTCAGGAAACGCCAAGGCTGCAAGTGGCCGTGGTCCGGCGCCCGCATGGCGGCGGCAAACAGCACTTCGCGCTGCTCCGCGGTGGGTGCCGGGTCGAGCAGTCGTGGAACGGAAACACGGTTGAGCAAAGCGTCGAGAGCCTGCATCGGCCACCTCCTGAAAAAATTGTCCGGGCATTCTAGCGGTATCTACCGCCGGGATGCCCGTTTACATGCCCAGCACCACAGGTAGAATGGCGCCCTTCCTTATTTCAGCCGAGCGGATTTCATGGCGTTGCCGACCTTACGTCTCATTGGATTCATCATCGGCCTCTTCCTGATCACGCTGGCCATCGCCATGGTCGTGCCCATGGCCACGCTGGTGATTTTCGACCGCACCGGCGACCTGCCCTCGTTCCTCTGGGCCAGCATGATTACTTTTGTCGCCGGCCTGGCGCTGGTCATCCCCGGCCGCCCCGAGCACGTCCATCTGCGCCCGCGCGACATGTACCTGCTGACTGTCAGCAGCTGGCTGGTGGTGTGCATCTTCGCCGCGCTGCCGTTTTTGCTGACCCAGCACATCAGCTACACCGACTCGTTTTTTGAAAGCATGTCCGGCATCACCGCCACCGGTGCGACGGTGCTCACGGGCCTGGACAACATGTCTCCCGGCATCCTGATGTGGCGCTCGTTGCTGCACTGGATCGGCGGCATCGGGTTTATCGGCATGGCGGTAGCGATTCTGCCATTGCTGCGCATCGGCGGCATGCGGCTGTTTCAGACCGAGTCGTCAGACCGTTCCGAAAAAGTCATGCCCCGTTCGCACATGGTGGCGCGTTTGATCGTTGCGGCCTACGTCGGCATCACCATTTTCGGCAGCCTGGCGTTCTGGTGGGCCGGGATGAGTCCGTTCGACGCGATCAACCACGCGATGTCAGCGATTTCCACCGGTGGTTTCTCGACCTCCGACCAGTCTTTGGCCAAGTGGCCGGAGCCTGCAGTGCATTGGGTCGCGATCGTCATCATGATTCTTGGTGCCCTGCCGTTCACCCTGTATGTAGCGACTTTGCGCGGTAACCGCAAAGCACTGATCAAGGATCAGCAGGTTCAAGGCTTGCTCGGCATGTTGCTGGTGACCTGGCTGGTGCTCGGCACCTGGTATTGGTGGACCACCCAGTTGCATTGGCTGGAGGCATTACGGCATGTGGCGCTGAACGTGACCTCGGTGGTCACGACCACAGGATTTGCGCTGGGGGACTACAGCCTCTGGGGCAATTTCTCGCTGATGCTGTTCTTTTATCTGGGCTTTATCGGCGGATGCTCGGGCTCGACCGCCGGCGGGATCAAGATTTTCCGCTTCCAGGTTGCGTACATTCTGCTCAAGGCCAACCTTCACCAGTTGATTCACCCGCGCGCGGTAATCAAGCAGAAGTACAACGGTCACCGTCTCGATGAAGAGATCGTGCGGTCGATTCTGACCTTTTCGTTCTTCTTTGCCATCACCATCTGCGTGATCGCGCTGCTGTTGTCGCTGCTCGGCGTCGACTGGATGACTGCCCTAACTGGCGCGGCCGCCACGGTGTCCGGCGTCGGTCCGGGACTGGGCGAGACCATCGGCCCGGCAGGCAACTTTGCGACCCTGCCGGACGCCGCCAAGTGGATTCTCTCGTTCGGCATGCTGTTGGGCCGACTGGAGATCATCACCGTGTTTGTGCTGTGTATTCCGGCGTTCTGGCGTCACTGACAAGAACAGGCGCCGCCATCAGCCGCACCCGGTACTCGCCGGGGGTGGCATCGAACCAGCGGCGGAAAGCACGGAAAAAGTTGCTCGGGTCGGCGAACCCCAACAGGTAGGCAATTTCCAGCAGCGTCATGTTTGGTTGCGCCAGATACTGCTCCGCCAGTTCGCGCCGGGTGTCGTCCAGCAACGTCTGAAAACTCGTGCCCTCTTCCTGCAAACGTCGCTGCAAAGTCCGTTGCGACAGGTGCAGCGTCTGCGCCACAGTGTCGCGCTTGGGCTCGCCCTGGGGCAGTAAACGGCACAACACCTGCCGCGCCTTGTGGGTCACGCGGCTCTCGGAAAACCGCGCCAGGTACTCGCCGGCAAACCGGTCGTGCAGCAGCGCCATGGCCTCGTTGGCCGTAGGCAACGGCGCCTCCATGTCGGCACGCTCGAAGATCAAGGCGTCGTAAGGCGCATTGAACACCAGCGGCGCATGAAAGGCCTGTTTATAGGGCTCGAGATTGGCCGGCTCATCGGCCTGGAACAAGACCTTGCGCGGTTGCAGGGTGCGCCCGGTCAACCAGCCGCACAATGCCAGCGCGCAAGCCAGGGAGGCTTCGGCACTCTGCCGGGTGGGTGGCAGATGGTCGCCGTGGACCGTCAGAATCAGCGCATAGCCTTCATCCAACAGTCGGAAACTCAGGTCGGCACTTTCAGCAATGATCCGCTGATAACGCACCAGGCGCTGAAAGCCCTCGGCCAGGGTCTGGCTGGACATCAAGGCGTAACCGGCGACATGGAAGGAGGCCGGTCGCACCACCTTGCCCATGTTCAGGCCAATCGCCGGGTTGCCGGACAGCTCAACCGCGCGCTGCCACAGTCGTGTCATGGAATCTTGCGGGAAGCGGGCATCCGGATCATCCAGTGCCGCGTAGTCGAGCCCCAGCTGCTTGAACAGAACCCGGCAATCCAGGCCGTCCATCTCCAGTGCTTTGACAATCCCCATCGCCCAGCTTGCAGAAGTCGTTCGTTCGCTCATGGCGTTTTCTTACATGATGAGCCGCATGCTACGGCCAATTTCCGAAGGATACTAAAGTGGCGCCTATTGTCACTGGCTGATGCCAATGTTCACTCTAGACTCAAATAAGCTACCCGCAGAACAACTTGCAGTCATAACAATAACCACAGAGATCGCAGTCGTGGAAAACGTCAAACGTTTCAACAGCTTCGCTGAGTTCTACCCGTATTACCTCAGCGAGCACAGCAACAGCACCTGCCGACGATTGCACTTCATCGGCACGACGCTGGTCATTTTAATCCTGGCGTTTACCCTCGGCAAAGGTGCATGGCTGTTCCTTTGGGCCCTTCCGCTGGCCGGTTACAGCTTCGCGTGGGCCGGGCATTTTTTCTTCGAGAAGAATCGTCCTGCAACCTTTCAGCATCCGTTTTACAGCCTGCTCGGCGATTTCGTCATGTACCGCGACATGATTCTGGGTCGAGTGCCGTTCTAGGTGCAATCAGTCACAACAAGAGGAAAGGCGATGAATGCCAATGCCCGCTTCACCCACATGCAGGACGGTACGCAAGAGGACTGGGCGATCATCGCCGCCGATTTCAGTGCCTATGCGAGGCAATTGCCGACCCGGATTGTGGCGCACCTGAAACTGCTGGAGGGTGATTTTGGCGGCTTCCCGGTGGATCGCCTGACCCATTCCCTGCAAACCGCCAGCCGCGCGTGGCGCGATGGCCGCGACGAAGAATACGTGGTCTGCGCGTTGCTGCACGACATCGGCGACACCCTGGGCTCCTACAACCACCCGGACATCGCCGCGGCGATCCTCAAGCCGTTCGTCAGTGCCGAGAACCTGTGGATGGTCGAGAAACACGGGATTTTCCAGGGGTACTACTTCTTCCATCATTTGGGCATGGACCGGCACCTGCGTGAGCAATTCAGTGATCATCCACAGTATCAGGCGACCATCGAGTTCTGTGCCAAGTACGATGCGGCGGCGTTTGATCCGGGGTACGACACGCTGCCGTTGAGCTTCTTTGAGCCGATGATGGCGCGGTTGTTTGCGCAGCCGAAGAATTCGATTTACAAGGCGGCGATGGAGGAACACACGCCAGCCTGACAAATGATGGGGACCGCTGCGCGGTCCATCGCGGGCAAGCCCGCTCCCACAAGGTTCTCGGACGTTCACAAACTGTGTGTTCACCTCGATCACTGTGGGAGCGGGCTTGCCCGCGAAGAGGCCCTTTCAGGCACTTTATTTCTACCAGGCTATGCCGGCTCCGGGACTTTCACCGCCTTCAACTCAGCCTCCCGCGCCTGGGCATCCGCCAACCGGAACAACTCGATCGAGCCATCCCAATGCTCGATCAGCGCCGTGCACGACTCGACCCAATCCCCGCAATTGAGGTAGTCCACCCCGCCGACCTTGCGAATTTCGGCATGGTGAATGTGCCCGCACACCACGCCATGCAATTCGCGTTTGACGCATTCGTGGGCGATGGCTTCCTCGAAATCGCTGATAAAGCTGACCGCGGTTTTCACCTTGTGCTTGAGGTACGCCGACAATGACCAATAGCCATAACCATAGCGGGCGCGCCAGTGGTTGAGCCAGCGGTTGAGGGTCAAGGTGAACTCGTAGGCCGAGTCGCCGAGAAAGGCCAGCCAGCGGTGGTAGCGGGTGATCACGTCGAACTGGTCGCCGTGGATCACCAGCAGATGACGGCCATCGGCAGTCACGTGCACGGCTTCATCGACCAGTTGGATGTTGCCCAGAATCAGCTTCGAATAACGACGGAGGAATTCGTCGTGGTTGCCGGTGACATAGATTACCTCCGTGCCGCGCTTGCTCATGGTCAGCAGGCGACGAATCACGTTGGTGTGCGCTTGCGGCCAGTACATGCCGCTGCGCAGTTTCCAGCCGTCGATGATGTCGCCGACCAGGTAGACCTTGTCCGCGTGGTAGCCCTTGAGAAACTGCGACAGGTGTTCGGCCTGGCAATCCCGTGTGCCCAAATGCACATCGGAAATCCATAGGGTCCGCACACGCTGCTTACGACTGGGTTTGGCGAGCTCGGCGCTGGTCATGGGCAACCCTCTGCGATTGTTTTTGCAAGCTTGCGCCAGCCCGGTTAACTGCCCATGACAGCGGCAAGTCAGTCCTGTGACAGCGCTCGCCGGTGTAGACTGACGCCCTGCCTCAGGAGACCTGCGATGAGACCGATCCTCACGCTACGCCACTACACTCACGACCTGATCGTCCACAGCCACGACCACGCGCAGCTGGTGTTCGGGTTGTCGGGTGCGCTGGATGTCGAGGTCGACGGGCGTGGCAGCCAGGTGGTTCAGCAGAGTTTCGCGGTGGTGCCGTCCGGAGCGCATCACGCCTGCGGCAGCGCCAATGGCAGCCGTTGCCTGGTGCTGGATGTGCCCGGTGAGGATTGGGTTTTTCAGTCATTGGGGGATCACGCCGACGCCAGCCGTCGCTTGCTCGACAACGCCGGGCGGCTGTCGCTGGATGCCGGGCAAAGCCAACTGGTGAGTTGGCTGGCGGGCAGTCAGGTCAGCGATCCACTGATTGCGCAGCAAGGCGCGGTGCTGTTGTTGGCCAGCCTCAATCACGCCAAACCCGAGCGTGTCGGCGGCCGCCGCCTGCCTTATGCGGCGCTGAATGCACACATCGATCAGTACGCCGCCTATCCGCTGCAAGTCGCCGATCTGGCGCGCCTGGCAGGCCTGTCCAGTGCCCGGCTGCATGCACGATTCGTCGCCGAATGCGGGCAGACACCGATGGACTACATTCGCAGTCGGCGACTGCACAGGGCGGTGGGATTGCTGCGAGACTCGGCGTTGCCCATTGGTGAGATTGCCAGCCGGGTGGGCTACAGCTCGCAGAGTGCCTTTGCCGCGGCGGTGTTGCGGGAATTCGGTGCATCGCCGGGCCAGTTGCGCCGCGAGGCTGGCGACAAAGGACGATAGTCTGGCGACAGACATGACTTCGCGTTGCGCGATTAAATAGCAGCTGGCGAAGCCTGCGGCTACAAGGGCGGTGTCTGTCTAAGCTCACTACGTTTATCAAGGATTGCAATGACTCCCCGCTCCGCCCTCGGCGCCCTGCATATCGGCGCACTCATGTTCGGCCTGACCGGTGTGTTCGGCAAACTGGCGGCGGCCTCCCCCGCCGTCATCGTCTTCGGTCGTGCGGCGTTTGCCGTGCTGGCGTTGGCGGTTTTTGCACGGTTTGCCAGCAACACGCGCTGGCAGCAACTACAAGCCGTGGACTGGCGCCGCCTGCTGCTCAGCGGCTTGCTGCTGGCCGGGCACTGGGTGAGTTTCTTTATTGCGGTGAAGGTGGCGGGCGTGGCGATCGCGACGCTGGGCTTTGCCAGTTTCCCGGCCTTTACCGTGATCCTCGAAGGCCTGATCTTTCGCGAACGAATTCGCGCCAACGAAATCCTGCTGGTGGTGCTGGTGAGTATCGGATTGGTGTTGGTCACGCCCGACTTCGACCTGGCCAGCGGCGCCACCACCGGCCTGCTCTGGGCGGTGGGTTCAGGTTTGCTGTTTTCGCTGCTCTCGCTGACCAACCGCGCCAGCTCCGGGCGGATTGCGCCCGTGCAGGCGGCGCTGTGCCAGAACGTCGTGGTCGCGCTGTGCCTGCTGCCGTTGGCGGCGCCGCAGTTGAGCGAAGTGCGTGCCATCGACTGGCTGTGGATCGGCCTGCTCGGGGTGTTCTGCACCGCTGTCGCACACAGCCTGTTCGTGGCCAGCCTGGCGGTGATCAAGGCGCGAACGGCGGCTGTGGTGTTCGCCCTCGAGCCGGTGTACGGCATCACCGTGGCCTGGCTGCTGTTCAATGAAAACCCGACCCTGCGCATGTTGATCGGCGGTGCGTTGATCATCGTGGCGATCGTGGTTTCCAGTCGGCTCTCGGGTGGCTCAAACAAGAAAGTCGTGGCCGCAGAAGCCGCGTCTCACTGAGTCCTGTCGTTGTGCCCCAAGTCGCGGTCCGGATCAATTTGATCGCGGACCCGCTGCTTGAGCACCTTGGCCTCGGGGAAACCACCGTCAGCCTTGCGCTCCCAGATTTGCACGTCGTCACAGAAAATGTGAAAGACCCCACCGGTGCCGGGCACCAGCGACACTTTGCCCAGATCGTCGCCGAAGGTGCTGAGCAGCTCCTGGGCCAGCCAGGCAGCGCGCAACAGCCACTGGCATTGCGTGCAATAGGTGATGACGATTTCTGGTTTGCGGGCGGTCATGATCGGCGAAGCTCCTGAGCCTGAGGGCGTCATCATAACTGCCTTTTTGGCTCGAACGCCGTCAAAATGTGGGAGCGGGCTTGCTCGCGAATGCGGTGTATCAGGCAACATCAACGGTGACTGATACACCGCATTCGCGAGCAAGCCCGCTCCCACATTTTGATTAGCGGTGCGGCATTATCGGATGCCAGCCAACAGATTCCGGGCGGTCTGCTTGAGTGGCTCGTTACCTTCCTTGAGCAGTTCGTTGAGCAGTTCGATGGCACTGTCCAGGTCGCCGTCGTCGATGCAGGTCTGGGCTTGCTCCAGTTTGCTGGAGCTGTTCGGCTCGTCCGGTTCCGGATGCAGCGGCTCAAGTTCCAGCGACTCGCCGGCATCGCTGAACTCGTTGAGAAAGGCGTCGTCCAGAGACTGTGAGTCCGGTTCCGCGACCCACTCGATTTCCGGCTCGTCGAGTATCGCGTCATCGGGCATTTCGAACACCTCGGGCAACACGTGCAGGTTCGAGATGAACGCGGGCTCGTCGACGTGTGGCGATACATTCGACGGTTTCGCGGCGGCCGGCGGGTTTTCAAACGGACTGATCAGGTCCCAATTCGAATCCATCGACAAATCATCCAGGTTCAACTGGAACTCATCGCTGGGCACTGCTTCAGCAATAGATGCTTGGGTTGGCGTTATTGCCACGACGGCAGCCAACGGTGCCGCACTGCTCAATTTCGGGAAGCGAGCGCGCAGGTCGTGGAGTTTCTGGACGTCGTACCCGGCGTCACGCAGGCTGTTTTCCTGGGTTTCATAGGCGCTCGCATCCCCTTGTTTACCCAGCACTTCCAGCAGTTGCACGGCCAGATCGGTGCGCTGCGGTTCCTTGATCAGCGCCTCCCGCAACAAACCGATCGCTTCGGAAAAACGACCATAGGCCAGATAGATGCCGACCCCTTCGAGCACATCGCCCGCTGGAGCTTCTTCAGCCGACCCGTTTGCGGATTGCCGCACGGCAGCCTGCGCAACTGGTTCTGTCGCGGGTTTGAGCACCGGTTCATGCCGCAATGGCAACACCGCTGAAGGCTCGGGCACCACCTGGGCCTGCTGACGTTGACGCCGAACGAACAGCCCCAGCAACAGCAGAATCAGCAGCGCCAGTACCCCAAAGATCGGCAGCCAGTGGGTCGGTTCGGGCTCGTTGACCACGACCGGCGCAGGCGCCACAGCGACCGGTGCAACCGGCTCCGCTGGCGCCTGCCTGACTTCTGCCAATTGGGTTTGCAGTTCGGTCACCTGCTTTTTCTGGCCGGCGATCTGCTCGTCTTGCGCCTGGAGTTTCGCGTTCAACTGATCGAGGCTGGCTTGCAGCTGCTGATTTTGCAGCACGCTGGCGGCCAGTTGTTCAGCAACAGGATCAGGCACAGGTGCAGCGGCAGGTTGTTCGACACGAGGGGTTGGCGGCTTCTTGCTCTTTGGCGCGGGCGCAGGAGCGACGCTCGGTTCGACGGTCGGGAATGCGGAAGACCGGGAATCGGCTACCGGTTCATCACTGACAGGAACAATCCCCGGTGAACCCGGCGGATCGATCAATACTGTGTATTCGCGCAGCACGCGGCCGTTCGGCTGATTGAGCTGCACGAGGAAATTCAGGAACGGCTCTTTGACCGGTTTGTTCGAGCTGACCCGGATCAGACTGCGGTTGCCGCGCAGGATCGGAGTGAACTTCAGATCGTTGAGGAAGAACACGCGCTCGACGCCGGCGCGGCCGAACTCGTCCGCTGTCGCCAGGCTGACGGAGAGCTCACCCTCCTCCAGGCCGGCGGCATCCACCAGGGCGATGTCGGCGCGCAGCGGTTGATTCAGCGCCGAATGCAGGGTGATGTCACCCAAGCCCAGCGCGGGCGCCAATGCCGAGTAAGTGACAGCACCACCGACCAGAAGCCACCTGGCGCAACACCGCGAAACCACGTGCCAACTCTCGAGCATGAGCATCCCTTAAATAACCAGAACCAACCTTGTACGTATTCGCACATCCGGTACGAACACGATATTGCCTAGTAGTTCTTTATAGTCTGCCCAACGGGGTATCTCAAAAGTCCGGTGCGCGGTTATGCCTCAAGATTTTTCCAGGTTAGCCAGAATATGCCCGTGGACACGCATGCAGACCTTCAAGTCCGCCTCATCGACGCCTTCGAACAACTCGCGGCGCAGTTGGGTGGCAATGGTTTCAATTTGTTCGATCAACGGCAGGGCTGGCGCACAGAGGACAATTTTTTTCGCCCGACGGTCTTCCAGCACCGATTGACGTTGCACCAATCCCTGACTTTCGAGACTGTCGAGCAGGCGGGCCAGGGTCGGCCCTTCTACGCCGACGCTTTGCGCCAGTTCCCGTTGGGTCGGGGCCTCCTCGAATCGCGCCAGGTGCAGCAGCACCAGCCAGCGGGCCTGGGACAAGCCAAGGCCGGCCAGCCGGCGGTCCAGTTCGGCACGCCAGCCGCGCGACATCTGGGCCAGTTGCATGCCAAAGCGGTGTTGATCGGTTAACGGCATAAAACACTCATGATTAGACTGAAATAGAGAAATACTAATTATTAGTCAGCTAAGCATGACCCTTGGCTGGAGGCAAGGCTTGCTCTGTACTGAATCGTTACATCTATGAGGCGGGTCACTTAAATCTCGAATTCCGATTGCAGCGCGGCCCGAACACAGTACAAAACCCCTTCCGGCACACGACCGGCGAACAGCGCGGCGATCTCCGCCACGGGCGGCAATTCGCCTTCGCCGTCGAGGAACGCATCCTGGATTTCGCCCATCAGCTCTTCGGGCAGATCCAGCGCCTGCTCCAGCGACAACTGCTGTTTGCCAATCGCTTCGGCCAGCATCGTGTAGACGTTCTTTTCCGAGCACTGCAGCTGCCCGGCGATCTGCAGCGGCGTCATGCCGGCGCGGGCCAGGGTGATCAGTTCGTGGCGCACGTCGGCCACCACTTTCGGCGCCTCGACCTGGCCGCCGAGGACTTCCAGGAAGGCGTCGCCGTAACGCTCCAGCTTGCGCGCGCCGACGCCGCTGACCGTGGCCATTTCCGCCAGCGAGGTCGGCTGGCTGCGAAGCATTTCCAGCAAGGTCGAATCGGGGAAAATGACGTACGGCGGCACACCATGTTCTTCGGCGAGCTTGCGACGCAGGGCGCGCAAGGCTTCCCACTGCTCGCGTTCTTCGCCGCGTACCAGTTGGCTCGCCTGGCTCTTGCTGCTTTTCGCGGTGGTTTGCGGCTTGAGGTCGCGGCGCAGTTCCAGGGTGACTTCACCCTTGAGCAGTGGCCGGCAAGTGTCGCTCAGGCGCAAGCCGCCGTAGCCTTCAAGGTCGATGTCCGCCAGACCACGGGCAACCAGCTGTCGGAACAGCGAGCGCCATTCACTCTCGCCCATTGCCTTGCCGACACCGTACACCGACAGATGCTGATGGCCGAAGCTGCGGACCTTTTCATTGTCCTTGCCCAGCAGCACGTCCACCAGATGCCCGACGCCGTAGCGCTGGCCGGTGCGATAGATCGCCGAGAGCGCCTGACGGGCCGGCTCGGTGGCGTCCCAGGTCTGCACGCCATCGACGCAGTTGTCGCAATGGCCGCAGGGTTCGGGCATGTCTTCGTCGAAGTAGGCCAGCAGCGTCTGGCGGCGGCAGCGGGTTTCTTCGCAGAGCGAGAGCATGGCGTCGAGCTTGTGCTGCTCCAGACGCTTGTGACGCTCGTCGCCTTCGGAGTTCTGCAGCATCTGCTTGAGCATCACCACGTCTTGCAGGCCGTAGGCCATCCAGGCATCCGCCGGCAGGCCGTCACGACCACCGCGACCGGTTTCCTGGTAATACGCCTCAAGGGATTTCGGCAAATCGAGGTGCGCGACGAAGCGCACGTTGGGCTTGTCGATGCCCATGCCGAACGCCACGGTGGCGACCATGATCAGGCCTTCCTCGTTGAGGAAGCGCTTCTGGTGGTGAGCCCGCGTGTCGTTGGGCAGACCGGCGTGGTAAGGCAGCGCCGGGAAGCCTTGTTCGCTGAGGAACACCGCCACTTCATCGACTTTCTTGCGCGACAGGCAATAGACGATGCCGGCATCGCTGCGCCGCTCGGCGAGGAATGCCAGCAATTGCTTGCGTGGCTGCTCCTTGGGCACGATGCGGTAGAAAATGTTCGGCCGGTCGAAACTCGAGAGGAAACGCTCGGCATTCTGCAGATGCAGACGGTCGACGATTTCTTCCCGGGTGCGCTTGTCCGCCGTCGCCGTCAGGGCGATGCGCGGGACGTTGGGGAACAACTCCGCCAATTGGCCCAGTTGCAGGTATTCGCGGCGGAAGTCGTGGCCCCATTGGGACACACAGTGAGCTTCGTCGATGGCGAACAGGGAAATCTCGAGGCTTTGCAGGAAGGCCAGCATGCGCGGCTGCACCAGTCGCTCGGGCGCGAGATAGAGCATTTTCACTTCACCGCGCTTGATCCGCGCGGCCAGGTCGCGCTGTTGCTCCGCGCTCAACGTGGAGTTCAATGCGGCAGCGGCGACGCCCAGCTCTTCGAGGGTCGCGACCTGGTCGTCCATCAGCGCGATCAGTGGCGACACCACCACCGCCAGGCCTTCGCGCAACAGCGCAGGCACCTGGAAGCACAAAGATTTGCCGCCACCGGTAGGCATCAGCACCAGGGCGTCGCCGCCACTGGCCACGCGCTCAATGATTGCACCCTGACGGCCACGGAAACTGTCGTAGCCGAAGATGTCCTTGAGGACGCGTTGAGCCTGTTCGAGCATAAAAACTCCAAAAATCACCGAAACATCCCTGCAAGGCTGGTTCAGAACCACGAAGGCTGCACCGACAAATCGTAAGTGCGCATTGCATGACGCTTCACATTTCAGCCGTGACGCCAGCAGGGCATCACAAAACGCGCGAGTATACCCGAGCCCTGCCCGGCAAAGGGCGCCGCTGATAAGAGGCTCGTGGGTGCAAATATGCCGCGCGGCTGGCCTGAGTGCTCAAGAAGGCCTAGAATTCCCGCATCTGTTTAATTCCCAAGGTAGCCCTTTAATGTCCTTCGCTGAGCAACTAACCCGCCTGCAAGTCTTCCTCGACGCCGACGAACTGCATGACGAGGCGCTGGACTACGTGGCCGCCCACGGCTACCTCACTGCGCTGTCGATCTGTTCCGAGACCGTTCCCGACCGTGAATGGATCGACGCCCTCTTCGCCGAAGAGCCGCATTACGCCGACGACACCGAGCGTGAAGCGATCGAATCCACCCTGCTGGCCCTCAAGGCTCATATCGCCCGCCAACTGGCGTCCGACGAAGAGTTCGAGCTGCCGTGCGACCTGGACCTGGGCGAAGAGCCGGATGATTCCGACCTGCGCGGCTGGTGCATCGGTTTCATGGAAGGCGTGTTCCTGCGCGAAGCGGCCTGGTTCGAAACCGCCGAAGACGAAGTCAGCGAAATGCTGCTGCCGATCATGGTCGGTTCGGGTCTGTTCGACGAACAGCCTGAGTTCGAAGACATCGCCAAAGACGCCAACCTGATGGACGACATGATCGTTCAGATCCCGGAAGCCCTGACCGCGCTGTACCTGCTGTGCCAGGCACCCGACGAAAAACCTGCGATCCTCAAGCCACGTCATCACTAAGGTTTTGCCTATGGACAACCCCATAGGCAACCGCTCCCTGATGTTGCGCTACGTGCTGCTGGCCATCGGCTGGCTAAGCGTAGCGTTGGGGGTGATCGGGATTTTCCTGCCGGTATTGCCCACCACGCCTTTCCTGCTGCTGGCGGCCGCCTGCTTCGCCCGCAGTTCGCCGCGTTTCTATCAGTGGCTGGTGGAGCACCCACGGCTTGGGCCGTGGATTCGCGACTATCTTGAGGGCAACGGCATTCCACTCAAGGGCAAGGTCTACGCCATTTTGCTGATGTGGGTGAGCATTCTGTTCTCCTGCTACCTGGTGCCGCTGCCTTGGGCGCGGGGGTTTATGTTGACCAGTGCGGTGTTGGTGACGGTCTACATCCTCAGGCAGAAGACTTTGCGCAAGTTTTGAGTCTGTTTTTTGGGGCTTTTTTGATTGGGGGGCATATCCGTTTCTGCGGTAACGGCTACTTTTGGTTCCGCCCTTACGGCGGGTCACTTGGAAAAGCCCCAAGTAACCAAGGGCTCTTGCCCCGCCATTCGGTGCCTCGCTTAGGCTCGGCATGCCCTCACTCCGGCATTGCTCCGGGGGCCCGCCGCCATCGGCCATCCATGGCCGGGGGCGGCTACCGCGGCATCCTTGCCGCGGTGCCCCCTACGCAACGCCTGCGTTCGGCCTCTGGGAAAGGGGCAGCAGATCAAGATCAAAAGCCGAAGCAAAGCAACAGCAAGATCAAAAGATCGCAGCCTTCGGCAGCTCCTACATTGACCGTGTTCGACCATCTATTTGTATCGCACCGATCCCCTGTAGGAGCGAGCCTGCTCGCGATGGACGCACAGGCACCGCGGTTATCCCGTTGAAACGCGCCATCATTGACGTTCTTCGCGAGCAAGCTCGCTCCTACAGAGGAACTCGCATTCCCCAATCAGGCCGGCCCGCAGGCCGCCGTGCTTTTGATCTTGATGCACCGCCCCATCGTGAGGCCGAGCGCAGGTTCTGCGCAGTGGGCAACCCGGCAGGGATGCCGGGTTAGCCGCCCCCGGACAGGGATGGCCGATGGCGGCGGGCCCACGGAGCAGGACCGGAGCGAGGGCATGCCGAGCCTAGGCGAGGCACCGAACGAAAGGGGCAAGAGCCCTTGGTTACTTGGGGCTTTTCCAAGTGACTCGCCGTAAGGGCGAAACCAATAGCGGCCATCACCAAAAAACGGATATGCCCCCGATAAAAAAGCAAGCCGTTACCCAAGAAACGGATATGCCCACCATCAAAGACCCATAGACCCGACGACAAACCCGCCCAGACTAAAAACACCGCCTAGACTCCAGACATCTGCACTTGAGCAGCCAGACATGTCCCGTAGTCTGCGTAGTCCAGGATGGTCAACGCTCCGACTTCGGCTCGGCGGATGGCTACTGCTGTCGGTTTTGCTGTTGACCGGGCTCGGCAGCGTATGGGCCGAGTGGAATTTTGCGCAGATTATGCAAACCGCTGAAAACCGCTACGGCCCCCTCGGCCCCGCCCAGGGACGGATCGTGGCCTGGAGCCAGATGCTGCAAAGCGAAATCAACGCGCCTGCGCCCGAGCAACTGAATGCAGTCAATCACTTCTTCAATCAACAACTGACCTTTCAGGACGACAGCCGCATCTGGCGTCAGACCGATTACTGGGCCACCCCCGTCGAATCCCTGATCAAGGGTGCCGCCGACTGCGAGGACTACGCCCTGGCGAAGTATTTCAGCCTGCGCCACCTCGGCATTCCCAGCGAGCAACTGCGCATCACCTACGTCAAAGCCCTGAGCCAGAATCAGGCGCACATGGTGCTGACCTTCTACAGCAGCCCTACGGCCGAGCCGCTGGTGCTGGACAACCTCATCGGCGACATCCGCCCCGCCTCCCAACGCAAAGACCTGCTGCCGGTGTACGCCTTCAACGCCGAAGGCCTGTACTTGCCAGGAACCAATGGCGGTCAACGCAGCAGCGATTCGAAAAAACTGTCGCGCTGGCAAGACGTACTGAAAAAGATGCAGGCCGAAGGGTTCGCCGTGGGCGACGGCTAGCCACCCGGTAAGGAGCGATTTATGTCACTGCGCAAACAGTTGTTTCTCGCCATCTGCCTGTTCTTGCTGGTGGCGTTCAGCGGCAGTTTTTTTGTCGGCCTGGAAAGCTCCCGCGACCAGACGCTCGGCCAGTTGCGCTCCCACGCCCAGGACGCCGCCACCGCGCTGGGTTTGTCGTTGACCGCGCAAATCGACGACCCGGCGATGATCGAGTTGATGGTCAGCTCGATTTTCGACAGCGGTTATTTCAACAGCATCCGGGTCGTCAACATTGTCGATGAGCACGTGTTGGTAGAACGCAGCTCGCCGTCGCACATCAAAGGCGTTCCCGGTTGGTTCGTGAGCCTGGTCAACCTCCGTCCACAAGGGGGTGAAGCGCTGATCATGCGCGGCTGGGAGCAAGTGGCGCGGGTCGAAGTGCTGAGCAATCCGCAGTTCGCCCTGGCCAAACTCTGGGACAGCACCCTCGGCAGCCTGATCTGGTTGTTGCTGTGTGGACTGCTCAGCGCGGTGTTCGGTGGCTGGTTATTGCGCCGGCAATTTCGTCCGCTCGACAGCATGGTCAAACAGGCCGAAGCCATCAGCAAACGCGAGTTTGCAAGCCTGCCGAAACTGCCACGCACCCCGGAATTGAAACGCGTGGTCCTGGCGATGAACCAGATGGTCGAGAAGCTCAAGGCGCTATTCGCCGAGGAGGCGGCGCGCAGTGAACAGCTACGCGCCGAATCCTATCAGGACAGCCTGACGGGCTTGGCCAATCGGCGCTTGCTGGACGAACAACTGGCCGACCATTTGCTCGAGTCCGAGCAGAGCAGCGACGGCCATTTGTTGATGTTGCGGATCAACGATCTGGTCGGCCTCAACCAGCGCCTTGGCGGCCAACGCACCGACGCCTTGATCAGGTCCGTCGGTGAACTGCTCACACGCCTGACCCAACTACCCGAGCGTCGGACCTGGCTCGCGGCGCGCAATCGAGGTGGAGAGTTCAGCCTGCTGACGCCGGGCGTCGACATCAAGGAGGCGGTGCGCCTGGCCACGGAAATCAGCGCCACCCTGGAAAACCTGCGCCTGACCGGTGCCAGCGATTGCATGCCGGTCGCGCATTTGGGCATCGTCGCCTATCACCCCGGCGAACCGGCCAGCGACGTGCTGATGCGCCTCGATCACGCGCTGACCGAAGTCCGGCAACATCCCGAACGGCCGTGGATGCACCTGGCCTACTCCGAGACCGCGACAAACCATACCCAACAAGACTGGCGTAGCTGGATCGACGACGCCCTGACCGAAGGCAAGCTGCAGTTGTATTTCCAGCCGGTGGTGCAATGCACCGACACCAGCCAGGTGCTGCATCACAAAGTCCTGGCCCGCCTGCTCGACCCGCAAGGTCAGGCGATTGCCGCCGGGCATTTCCTGCCGTGGGTCGAGCGTCTCGGCTGGTCGGCGCGGTTCGACCTGGTCATGCTCGAAACCACGCTGGAATACCTCGTCGTCAACCGCTGGCCGTTGGCGTTGAGCGTGTCGGGCAGCACCCTTCGCGATCGGGCCCAGTTGCAGCTAATCCTCGACATGCTCGAATCGCTACCCGACCTCGCGCCGCTGCTGACCCTGGAAATCGATGAACGACAACTGCCGCCTCCCGACGAACTGCAACGCCTGAGCCACAGCCTGCTCGACACCGGTTATCGCATCGGCCTGCAGCACTTCGGCGGCAGCTTCAGCCAGATCGGCAACCTGACTCAACTGGGATTGGCTTACTTGAAAATCGATGGGGCCTACATTCGTGGCATCGATGAGCAACCTGACAAGCGGCTATTCATCGAGGCGATCTTCAGGGCCACCAACAGCATTGATTTGCCGCTGATTGCGGAAATGGTCGAAACCCAGGGGGAATTGGAGACGATCAAGGAACTGGGGGTGTTCGGGGTGATGGGTCGGTTGATCGGGCCACCGGAGCCGATGTGATGTGCCAGTTGGACCGAGTCATCGTTCTTCGCGAGCAAGCCCGCTCCAGAACAGCAAAAACCCGCCATCCCCTTTCACCGGGATGGCGGGTTTTGTCGTTTCAGATCAAACCGTATCCACCTTCAACGAATGATCATTGAGCATCCCGTTGATAATCGTCGCCGTATCATGCCCCCCGGCAACCACCCCGCCCGCCCCCGGCGTCACCCCGTAATGGCTGGCCAGGTTCACCCCGGCGAGGTCGATGGTCTGGTTCGGCGCAGCGCCGGCCATGCCGCTGACGTCGATGCTGGTGACCAGTGATGCGCCGCTGCCGGTGATTTTGAAGTGCAGGTAGTCATCCAGCGAGGCGGCGGTGCCGTTTTCGCCTTGCAGCAGTTGCGACAGGTCGAGCTTGTCGGTGCCTGGGGTGAAGTCGGTGACGACGTCGTGGCCGCTGTTGCCTTTGAGCCACTGGAAGGTGTCGGCACCGCTGCCGCCGGTGAGGGTGTTGTTGCCCAACCCGCCGATCAGGAAGTCGTCCCCGCCCCCGCCCTTGAGAATGTCGTCACCCAAGCCGCCGTTGATGATGTTGCTGTTGTTGTCACCGGTGAGGCTGTCGTTGAAGTTCGAACCGGTGAGGTTTTCGATCCCCGTCAAGGTGTCGGTGCCGGCGCCGAGGGTGTTTTGTGCAGTGAGCAGGCTCAAGTCGACAGTGACCCCGGCCGTGGCGTGGGCATAACTGGCGGTGTCGTTGCCAGTGCCGCCGTCGAGCAGATCGTTGCCGGCACCGCTGAACAGCAAGTCATTGCCGGCGCCACCGTGCAGCTCGTTGGTGCCTGAACCGGCGGTAAGCACATCGTTGCCGTCGCCGGCATTGATGACGTTGTTGCCCGTGCCGGCTATCAACACATCATCGCCCGCCGTGCCGGTGAGGGTGTGGCCTTCCTGATAGCTGATGGTCACGCCGGCGCTGTCGCTGCCGCCATGGTTGTCGTTGGCGGTGTAGGTGCCGTGGTAGTCCGGGGTGATGTCGTGCGCCCCGGCATAGTTGACGGTCATGGTCAGCTGGTAGTCTTCCGAGCCCTTGCCACCGCTGCCCGAACCATTGTCATCGATGTTGATGAGATGGATCTGGTAGGTGCCGTCCGCCGCAGCGGTGATGGTCTGGCCATCAGCGATGGGAATGAACGCGCCACCATTGACCGAGTACTCCATGACGACATGACCGGCGGTCAGATTGTGATCAAGGTTGAGGGTTTCACCCTGCTTCAGATTGACGGTGATACGGTCTTCATCGTTGGCGCTGCTGGTGGAGACCTGGCCCAGATAACCACTGACCACCAGCACCGCCGTCATGGTGGCCGCGTTGGCAGCAAAGGCGCTGCGCACATTCGCCAATGCCTGGTTAGCCGCGAGGTTGCCGCTGTTGGCAAAACTGATGAGGCCACTGCCGGTGAAATCTCCGCCCTTGGCGATCCAGCCGGTGTTGAAGGTCGTCGGCGAGGCCGTGAGCTGATCGCCGTTGGGATCGGTGTCGTTGGCCACCAGCAAATCACCCGGCACCACGACACTGCCCGACAGCACGTTGGTGATGACGTGATCATCGACCGCCACCGGCGGCGCGTTCGGAAGAACTTTGACCACCAGCGTGGAGCTGGCCAGGTCGCCGTCGTTGTCGCTGACGCTGAAGCCGATGTTTTCGGTGAGCACCACCCCCGTGGTTTGTTGCGAGGTGTAGGTGTACTCGCCGGTGTCGAGGTTCACCACCAGCGTGCCTTTGTTATCGGTGGCGATGCTCAGGGTGTTGTTGACCGTGTTGAACGTGCCGTGGTTGAGGCCACCGCTGAAGGCCAGCGAGCCCTGGTTGCTGTTCCCTTTGGGGTCAAAGGTGTAAGTGGTGCCGTCCACCGTGATGGTTTTGATGAAACCGCCATCGGCACCGAACGTGCCGCCCTCACCCAGCAGCGAGCCAGTGACCGGCGCGCCGACCACGGTGCCCGACAACACCGAATTGAGTTGGTTGAGGTCGGTCACCACCACGGCGTTGGTGTTGGTGTGGGAACTGCCGTCGTAGGCCAAGGGATCGAGGTTGGCGTTGCTCACGCCGCTTCCCAGGCCAATCGCGTAGTTCTTGATGTCATTGGCGTCGAGGAACGCTTTCCAGGCCGCCTCATCCGCAGCACTGATCGTTCCAATGTTGGGCTTGCCGTCGGAGAAGAAGTAGCCGACGTTCTGTGCCCCCGTCAGTTTTCCGCTGGTGTCGAACGCGTCTTGCGCCACGGCCACGGCCGCGTCGTAGTTGGTGTTACCGCCCGGTGTCAGGCCGGCGATGATTGACTTGGCCGTGGCGACATCGACCCAGACCGAAGTCTTGTCGGTGGCGCCGGTGCTGAAGGTGACGATCTGCACTTTCACATCGCCCAGGTCGTCGTACTTGTCGAGCAAGGCGCTGATCGCCTTTTGGGCCAGCTCCAGTCGCGACAGGCCACCCACACGGGAAGCTTCGGCCATGCTGCTGGACACATCGATCACCAGCAGCAGGTTGGAGTCGATCTCCATGGCCGCCACCGAACGTTCCGACGCCACGGCTTTGGGCACGTCATCGACGATGTTGACCACGATGGTGCTGGTGGTGCTGTTGCCCAGTGCATCGGTGGCTTTGTAGGTGAAGCTTTCGCTCAGGGTGTTCGGTCCGTCGTTGGCGTTCGGTGAGGTTTTCGGCGCCGAGGTCAGGGTGTAGGTGTAGGTGCCGTTGGGGTTGAGGAGGATTTGCCCAAAGGTGCCGGTGGCGCTGCCGACCAGCGTGTACGTCACGGCGCCACTGGCGCCGGTGACCGAGCCGACCAACGTGCCGGAAGCGGTTTCGCCGGTGTTGCCGGGCTCGCTGCCGGTGACGGTGCCCGCCGCCAGGTCCTGGCCGTCCTTGCTCAGGTCGAGGGCTTTTTCGTAGACGGTCACGTCGGTATCGGTGACCGCCCTGATGCAACTGTTGCTGACATCGATGGTGATGGTGGTGGTGCTTTGATCGCCATCGGCATCGCGCACGGTGTAGGTGAAAACATCGGTCGCACCGGGACCGTTCACGGCGTTCGGGTTGCTGTGATAAACCGCGTTGCCATTGGCATCAAGGGTCAGGTAGCCGTAGGTGCCGTTGATTTGTGAGCCGAGGCCACCAATGGCCGAGGTCGAGGTGTCCGCGCCTGCACGTACGCCGACCACCGCACCACTGAGCGCCGGGCCGTCGGCACCGCCGATGTCGTTGTCCAGCACGTTGCCGCTGACGGTGCCGCCTTCTACCACGCTCGCCGAATCCGCTTTTGCGGTCGGCAAATCATCGACGATGTTGACGTTGATTTGTCCCGACGCAGTGCTGCCATCGCTGTCGGTGGCCACCACGTTGATGTTCTCGGTGAGGCTGTTGGCACCGTTGGCGTTCGGGTGGGTTTCGTTATCCACCAGGGTATAGCTGTAGCTGACGACGCCAGTGGCCGGGTTGTAACCGGTGATGGTCAGGGTGCTGCCCAACGGCGTAACGGTCGATTGCGGGAAGCCTGCCGCCACACCGCCGGTCAACACACTGATGCCGCCCACGGTCAGGGTTTGCAGGCCGTCGAGCGCGGTGACGGTGAACGTACCGCTCTGGGTCAGGGCTGCCGCGTCTGGATGGGTGCCGTCGCTGAGGTTTTTCTCGTAGACCGTCAGTTCGCCACAATCAATATCCAGGCCCTTGATGATGACGGGGTCGTTGTTGTTGTGGATGTTCAGCACCAGTGTTGCGGTGCTGGTGTCGCCGTCCGAATCAGTGAGGGTGTAAGTGAAATTTTCCGTGCCGTTGCCATTGCCGTGCAGCGCTTTGAAGTCGGCGTCGCTGGTGTTCAGGGTGTAGGTGTACGTACCGTTGGCGTTCAACACCAGGGTGCCGTAAGTACCGGTAAAGGTGCCGGGAGTGACGGGGCCGGCGTTCGGGCCGATCGGTACGCGGTCGGCACCTTGCACGTCGTTGGTCAACACGTTGCCGTCGAGGGTCAGCAAGGTTTCCGACGCCGTGTGGACGTTGCTGTCGTTCACCGCTTTGGGCACGTCATCGACAATGTTCACCACGAGGGTGCTGGTGGTGCTGTTGCCCAGCGCATCGGTGGCTTTGTAGGTGAAACTTTCGCTCAGGGTGTTGGCGCCGTCATCGGCGTGGGGCGTGGTGCTCGGCGGCGTTGTCAGGGTGTAGGTGTACGTGCCGTTGGGGTTGAGCTGGAGCTGCCCGTACGTGCCGGTGGCGCTGCCGACCAGGGTGTAGGTGATCGCGCCAGCGGCGCCGGTGACCGAACCGACCAACGTGCCGGAAGCGGTTTCGCCGGTGCTGCCAGGCTGGCTGCCAATGGCGGTGCCGGGCGCCAGGTCCTGACCGTCCTGGGTCAGATCAAGGGCTTTCTCGTAGACGGTCACGTCGGTATCGCTGACCGCTTTGATGCAGCTGTTGCTGACATCGATGGTGATCGTGGTGGTGCTTTCATCGCCATCGGCATCGCGCACGGTGTAGGTGAAAACGTCGGTCGCACCGGGGCCGTTCACGGCGTTCGGGTTGCTGTGATAAACCGCGTTGCCATTGGCATCGAGGGTCAGGTAACCGTAGGTGCCATTGATCTGTGAACCGAGACCACCAATGGCCGAAGTCGAGGTGTCGCTGCCGGCGCGCACGCCGACCACCGCGCCACTGAGGGCCGGGCCGTCAGCGCCGCCGACGTCGTTGTCCAGCACGTTACCCGACACCGTCGCCCCCTCGGCCACCGAGGCGTGATCCGGGTTGGCGGTGGGCAGGTCGTCGACGATGTTGACGTTGATCTGCCCCGACGCGGTGCTGCCGTCGCTGTCGGTGGCGACCACGTTGAAGTTCTCGGTGAGGCTGTTGGCACCGTTGGCGTTCGGATGGGCTTCGTTGTCCGCCAGGGTGTAGGTGTAACTGACCACGCCCGTGCTGGCGTTGTAACCGGTGATGGTCAGGGTGCTGCCCAACGGCGTGACGATCGACTGCGGAAAGCCCGCGGCCACGCCGCCGGTGACCACGTTGATCCCGCCCACGGTCAGGGTTTGCAGACCATCGAGGGCGGTCACCGTGAAGGTGCCGCTTTGGGTCAGTGCCGGTGCATTGGGGCTGGTGCCGTCACCGAGGCTTTTCTCGTAAACGGTCAGTTCGCCGCCATCGGCATCCAGACCGCCAATGGTCACCGGGTCATCGTTGTTGTGGATGTTCAGCACCAGTGTTGCAGTGCTGGTGTCACCGTCGGAATCGGTGATGGTGTAGACGAAGTTTTCCGTGCCGTTGCCATTGCCGTGCAGTGCTTTGAAATCGGCGTCGCTGGTGTTCAGGGTGTAGGTGTACGTGCCGTTGGCGTTGAGCACCAAGGTCCCGTAAGTACCGACGAAGGTCCCGGGGGTGATCGGCCCGGCACTCGGGCCGACGGGCACGCGGTCGGCGCCTTGCACATCGTTGGTCAGTACGTTGCCGTCGAGGGTCAGCAAGGTTTCCGAGGCCGTGTGGGTGTTGCTGTCGTCCACGCCTTTGGGCACGTCATCGACGATGTTCACGTCCAGATTGCCATTGGCCGTGGTGCCGTTGTCATCGACCACGACCACGGCAAATTGCTCGGAAATGCTGTTGGCGCCGCTGGCGGTCGGATGCGCTTCGTTATCGGCCAGGGTGTAGCTGTAGCTGACCACGCCGGTCGCGCTGTCGTAGCCGGTGATGGTCAGCGTGCTGCCCAACGGCGTGACGACCGATTGCGGGAAACCTGCGCTCACGCCGCCGACCACCACGTTGATGCCGCCCACGGTCAGGGTTTGCACACCGTCGAGGGCGGTGAGGGTGAAGGTGCCGCTTTGGGTCAGCGCCGTGGAATTCGGAGCGCTGCCGTCGCTGAGGTTCTTTTCGTAGACGGTCAGCTCGCCGCCTTCAGCGTTGAGGCCGCCAATCGTGACCGGGTCGTCGTTGTTATGGATGTTCAGCACCAGGTTTGCGGTGCTGGTGTCGCCGTCGGCATCGGTCAGGGTGTAGGTGAAGGTTTCCGTGCCGCTGCCGCCACCGTGCAAGGCTTTGAAGTCGGCATCGTTGGTGTTCAAGGTGTAGGTGTAGGTGCCGTTGGGATTGAGTACCAGGGTGCCGTAAGTCCCGGTGAACGTGCCGCCGATAATCGGCCCGCTGCCAGGGCCGGTGGGAATGCGGTCTGCGCCCTGGGAGTCGTTGGGCAGCACGCTGCCGGTCAGGGTCACCAGTGTTTCCGAGGCGGTGTGGGCGTTGGTGTCGTCGACGGCCTTGGGCACATCGTCGGTGATGTTGACGTCCAGCGTGCCAGTGGCCGTATCGCCGTTGGAATCACCGGCCACCACCGTGAACTGTTCGCTGAGGTTGTTGATGCCGTCACCGGCCGAATGGGTTTCGTTGCCGTTGAGGGTGTAGCTGTAACTCACCACGCCCGTGGCCGGGTTGTAGCCGGTGACGGTCAGGGTGTTGCCCAATTGAGTGGTGATCGATTGCGGGAAACCGACGACCACACCGCCGCTGATCACGTTGATCCCGCCGATGCTCAGGCTGGTCAATCCATCAGGTGCAGACACGGTGAACGTGCTGTTCTGGGTCAATGCACCGGGGTTGCTGGCCGAACCGTCGGCCAGGTTGGCTTCGTTGAGGGTCAGCTCACCCCCCACCACTGAAAGCCCGGTGAGGGTGACCGGGTTGTTCGGTACCGGCGGAATAACGCCGGTGCCGCCGGCACCTGCACCGTTGTCGCCGTTGTCCGGATCACCGGCCAGACGTTCCAACGGGAATTCGGGAATGCCATTGAAGCCTGCGGTAGGGAACCCGATAGTCGGGTCGACCCGACCGCCCACTTCTTCGAGCATCACGAAACTGTGCCCGCCACCCGCCGCTCCGGGCGCCCCGGTTGACGTCGGGCCGGCCGCTGTAGCTTCACCGGTCTGGGTCGGGTCATCCCCCGCCGCGATGGCTTTTTGCAGTTGCTCGACATCCGTCAGTTGCGCCTGAGTCGGCGTCACCGCTTCAGCGGTGTCGACGTGGGGCGCCTGATGCGCGAGTAACTGGGAGGTCATTTGCAGGCTGCTGCCACGCCCGAGCGTCAGTTCCTGGCCATTTTGCAGGTGCACCGCCACCGCGCCTTCGGCCCCGGTGATCAGTTGATCGCCGGCGAACAACCGGTCCCCCTCGACCAAGGCACGCCGGGTGCCGTCGCTTGCTTGCGCGAACACCTGACCAATGACCTTACTGACGATACCGATGAGCGTAGCCATGTGCATTTCCTCCGCTGCCAACCGCTGTCGGCGCCCTGTTTGTGCGAAGAACTGCTCATGGTGTAAGCGGGTTGACTGGCGGATCGTCTGCCGGAAAGCGGTTACTTGAAGCAAGCCGCTGCCCCGGCGACGTTCTCGCCAAGCATGTCGCTCGTGGGCGACGTGTCCGGTTCGGGATAAAACCCTATGCAATCAACAGCATCGGGATCCACTTCCAACACAACTGCCCTGTGAACGATTCGTAACAGTCCTGATCCACCAAAGTGACAAAAAACCGTCGCCACCAGACTGTTCCGTTTCCCTCCCCTCCAGCACTTCTCCGCTCTATGTCGCTAAGTGGATGAAACTATCCTCAGGCCCGAAATGAACAACCTAAAGCTCATAAATCAAGGGCTTTCGGAGTGAACAATGTGCTGGATTTTGCAGAGCGCATAAGTTTTTTTTGGCATAGGCGTTATGAAAAACAGTTCTTAGGTTCTCTCTAGAATGTTCTTAGCTCTGTTGTTACAAGCATGAAACGGTTTTACCTATAAATGCCGTCAAATAATTGGCGACTGATAAGCACCATCAGGACTTCAGGGAGATGTATCCATGCGCGCCTTAACCCCTCTTTGCAGCGCAATTCTGTTGGCTATGGCCTTCACGTCCCACGCTCAAGCCATGTCATTGACCGAAGCGATCCAGAGCACCATTGCGACTCACCCGGAGCTGGCGTCGCGGGTGGACAGTCGCCTTTCGGCCGATGAAGACGTGAAAGTCGCCAAAGGGGGCTTTTATCCATCGGTTGATCTGAATGCCGCCTACGGGCGCGGGTACAGCGATAACACCAACACCCGGGCGTTCGGCAATCACCACACCGAAATCCTCACCTACACCCAATCGGAGCTGCGTCTGCGGCAGATGCTCTTCGATGGTTTCAACACCCCCAACGAAGTCGAACGCACCAAAGGCGTGGTCAACTCCCGGGCCTATTACGCGCAAGGCACCGCTCAGGATCTGGCCTTGCGCACCACCGAGGTTTACCTCGAAGTGCTCAAGCGCCGCGAGCTGGTGACCCTGGCCACCAACAACCTGCAAGCGCACCTGCGGGTCAATGACCAGATCGGCTTGCGTACGCAGCGCGGTATCGGCAGTAACGCCGACTCCGACCAGTCCACCGCGCGCCGGGCACTGGCGCAGAACAACCTCGACACCGCCGAAGTCGATCTCGCCGATGCCGAGTCGAATTTCTACGCCGTGGTCGGGCGCCTGCCCGATGAACTCGAAGCACCGCCGTCGATCCGTGGTGAACTGCCCACGTCCCTGCCGGAAGCACAGCAGAGCATGGTGGAAAACAACCCGTACCTGAAATCCGCCCAGGCCGACGTGCAATCGGCCGAGAGCCAGTACGAAGTCGCCAAGTCGCCGTTCTACCCACGCTTCGACGCCGAAGCCGCGGTGGGCGCGAACAACAACGTGCAGGGTGAAGAAGGTCACGACAACGAGTGGCGGGTGGGCATCGTGATGAACTACAACCTGTTCCGCGGCGGCAGCGACAAGGCGCGCCTGCAGTCCGATGCGCACAAGATCAATCAGGCGATGGACATCCGCAACAACGCCCTGCGCCAGCTCAACGAGAACATTCACCTGGCCTGGAACGCCATGGTCAACGCGAAGAAACAAACCCCGACCGCCCGCGAATACGCTGACACCAGCCGACGCGTGCGCGTGGCGTATCAGGACCAGTTCGGCCTCGGCCAACGCACCCTGCTCGATTTGCTCGACAGTGAAAACGAGCTCTACAACGCCAACCGCCGCTACACCGAAGTGCGGTACACCGAGGAGTACTCGATGTACCGCGTGCTGGCGAACATGGGCCAATTGTTGAGCAAGCAACGGGTGGTGCTGCCCGCCGATGCGATCGCCCAGACCGAAGTGAAAAGCGAAGCCCGTCTGCCTGAGCTGAGATAGCCCACTGGAGCGATCACTGTGACCAGCTTGCAATCCGGCAACACCGGTGTCGATCCACGCCTGAGCTTCGATGACCCGCTTCTGGACGGTCTGCTGATTCTCTGCAAACTTCATGGCGCGACGGTCAGTCGCGCCAGCCTGAGTGCCGGGCTGCCAATGGCACACCAACGCATGAGCCTGGACCTGCTGCCACGTGCAGCGGCCCGGGCCAGTTTGCAGGCGCGTGTGCTGTGCCGAAACCTGGCGGATATTTCCGCGCTCAACCTGCCCGTGATGCTGATCCTCAACAATGGCCGCACCGCGATTCTGCGGCGCTACGGCGAGGACGGTCGCTTGCTGATTCTGCCCAGTGAAGCCGACGGCGGTGAGCAATGGGTCAGCCGTGAAGAACTGGCCGAAAACTACAGCGGCCAGGCGCTATTCGCCCGCCCGCGTCACGAACTCGAAGACCTGCGCTCGCCGCTGGTGCCACGCGTGGAAGCGTGGTTCCGCGACACCCTCAAGCTGTCGAAATGGCTGTACAGCGATGCGATCCTGGCCAGTTTCCTGATCAACCTGCTGGGGCTGATGGTGCCGTTGTTCGTCATGCAGACTTACGATCGTGTGGTGCCCAACCAGGCGACGTCTACCTTGTGGGTGTTGTCCATCGGCTTGCTGATCGGTACCGGTTTCGAACTGGTGCTGCGCGTGGTGCGCGCGCACTTGCTGGACACCGCCGGGAAGAAAACCGACGTGATCCTGTCCGCCACGCTGTTCGAACGCATCACCGGCATGGCCATGAAAGCGCGGCCCGCCACCATCGGCGGTTTTGCCCAGAGCATTCATGACTTCCAGGGCCTGCGCGAATTCCTCACCGCCGTGACCCTGACCAGCCTGATCGACCTGCCTTTCGCGGTGCTGATGCTGGTGGTGATCGGCCTGCTCGGCGGCTGGCTGGTGGTGATTCCGCTGCTGGCGTTTCCGATCACGATCATCTTCGCCATGATCATTCAGGTCCGTCTGCGCGACACCGTGCAGAAAAGCCTGAGCCTCGGCGCCGAACGCCAGGCGCTGCTGATCGAAACCCTCGGCGGCCTGGAAACCCTCAAGGCTTGCAGCGCCGAAAGCGAACGCCAGCACAAATGGGAAAGCACCCACGGCGCCCTCACCCGCCTCGACAGCCACGCGCGCAACCTCTCGGCGCTGGCCACCAACGGCACGCTGTTCATCCAGCAATTTTCCGGCATGGCGACCATCGTCGCCGGCGTCTACAGCATCATCGCCGGCAACCTCAGCGTCGGTGCGCTGGTGGCGACCTACATGCTCGGCAGCCGGGTACTCGCACCCTTGGGACAGATCGCCGGGCTGATCACGCGCTACCAACAAGCGCAATTGACCATGAAAAGCACCGATGCGCTGATGTCCTTGCCGCAAGAGCGCGACGCCAAACAGCGGCCGCTGGATCGCACACAACTGCACGGCGCACTGGACGTCAGTGGCGTGACGTTCCACTACAACGGCCAGAATGCGCCGGCGCTGGCCAACGTCAGTTTCAGTGTGAAACCCGGCGAACGGATCGGCATCATCGGCCGCAGCGGCTCGGGCAAAAGCACCCTGGCGCGGCTGGTGATGGGGTTCTATGCGCCGGAAGAAGGTCAACTGCTGCTCGACGGCCTGGACCTGCGGCAACTGGACGTCGCCGACCTGCGCCAGCAAATCGGCTACGTCGCTCACGACTTGCCGCTGCTGGCCGGCAGCCTGCGCGACAACCTGACCCTCGGCGCACGTTACATCAGCGATTCACGGATGCTCGAAGTCGCCGAACTGACCGGCGTTACCGAACTGGCCCGCCAGCATCCCCAAGGTTTCGACCGGCCGGTGGGTGAACGCGGGCAACTGCTGTCCGGTGGTCAACGCCAGGCGGTATTGCTGGCCCGGGCCTTATTGCTCGACCCGCCAATCATGCTGCTCGACGAACCCACCAGCGCCATGGACAACAGCAGCGAAGACGTTCTGCGGCAAAAACTCCACGGCTGGGTCCAGGGCAAAACCTTGCTGCTGGTCACCCACCGCACCTCGATGCTCAGCCTGGTGGATCGGCTGGTGGTGCTGGACAACGGGCGGATCGTCGCCGACGGTCCGAAAGAAGCGGTCATCGATGCACTGCGCAAGGGCCGTGTCGGCTCTGCGGCTGTCTAGGAGCTAGCCATGGCCCGTTCATCCTCCGACACGTCCAAGGACAGGGGTTACTTCGGCAGTTTCAGCAAAAGCGCCGAAAGCGAATTCATGCCGGAAACCGCTGGCGCCTCATTGCAAGACTCCCCGCGGTGGTCACGAATCACTGTGTGGCTGGCTGCCGGGCTGATCATTACCGCAGTGATCTGGGCCAAGTTCGCCGTGCTGCAAGAAGTCACCACGGGCGAAGGCAAGGCGATTCCGTCGAGCAAGGTCCAGGTGATCCAGAACCTGGAGGGCGGCATCGTCACCGAGATCTTCGTTCGCGAAGGGCAAATGGTGAACAAGGGCGATACGCTGCTGCGCCTGGACGACACGCGGTTTCTGTCGAACAAGGGCGAAAGCGAGGCGGATCGTTATGCGCTGACGGCGCAGGTGGAACGGCTGTCGGCCGAGGCGGAAGGCCGGCCGTTCAAGCTGTCGCCGGAAGTGATTGCCAAGGCACCGCAAGTGGCCGAAGACGAACGCTCGCTGTACGAACAACGCCAGCGTCGACTCGCCAGCGAGCAGCGCACCCTGAGTGAACAACTTCGACAAAAAACCCAGGAGCTGGCGGAATTCCGTTCGAAACAAGGCCAATACAGTTCCAGCCTGGGACTGTTGCAGCAAGAGATGAATATGTCGGCGCCGCTGGTGGGCACCGGGGCGGTTTCGCCGGTGGAAATCCTTCGGCTCAAACGCAGCGCGGTGGAAATTCGCGGCTCGCTGAACGCCACGACCCTGGCGATTCCCCGTGCCGAATCGGCGATCAACGAGATCAAAAGCAAGATCGACGAGTCGGAACAATCCTTCCGCTCGGACGCGGCGAAAGAGCTCAACGAGAAACGCACCGACCTGTCGAAAATCACAGCGTCGAGCATCGCCATCGACGACCGCGTGACCCGCACCACGGTGGTCTCGCCGGTGCACGGGATTATCAAGGTGCTGAAGGTCAACACCATCGGCGGCGTGGTCCAGCCCGGCAGCGACATGGTGGAAATCGTGCCGCTGGAAGACAACCTGCTGATCGAAGCCAAGGTCCGGCCACAAGACGTGGCGTTCCTGCATCCGGGGCAGAAGGCGATGGTCAAGTTCAGTGCCTACGACTACACGATTTATGGCGGGTTGAGTGCCAAGCTTGAGCTGATTGGCGCGGACACGATTACCGATGACAAGGGCAACAGCTTTTATCTGATTCAGGTAAGGACTGATAAGAATCACTTGGGTGGTGATGTGAAACCGCTGCTGATTATTCCGGGGATGGTGGCGACGGTGGATATCATTACTGGGGAAAAGAGTGTGTTGGATTATTTGCTCAAACCAGTGTTGAAGGCGCGGACTGAGGCGATGCGGGAGCGGTAGTCTCTGGCCAGGATTTGCTGTGATTGTTCTACCGCTATCACGAGCAGGCTCGCTCCCACAGTGGATCGCATTTCTTCTGGAAGAACTCGGTCGAATGTGGGAGCGAGCCTGCTCGCGATGAGGCCCGCACAGGCAATGATCATTTCGGCCCATGATTACGCAAAAAGGTCTCCTCCCCCATCGCTGCAATCTGCCCCTCGATCAACGCTTCGAACGGTTTTAACAACGGCTCGAAAGAGCTTGGCGATTCGAGAATCTGCAACGCCTGCACAATCGCTTCCACCGTCGACAACGCCCCAGGCCCCGGCGCCTTGCGCAATCGATACCGCGACACGCCGCCATCCACCAAGGTCACTCTGGGCAACGCCGCCAATAACGGATTAAGGTGCAACATCTTGCGCGCCTTGCGCCAGGTGCCGTCCGGGACCACCAGCAGCAGCGGTTCGTCGGTTTCGCGGTAAGCCTGCAATGGCTGCGCTTCCTCACCCGGAAACAGCAACCGCGCCTGATACCCCGATTGATTCAACAACCCCGGCAACTCCTCAAACACCTCGCCCACGATCAACTCGGCATTGTTCAAGCCCAACGCCGCCAGCCGTGCGGTGTTCAGCGCATGGTTCACTTCACTCGGATGTTGCAACAGCAACACCCGGGTGCGGCTGTCGAGGCTCGGGATCAGCGGGCACAGGCAATGCGTTTGCGGGCGCAGGCAACGGGAACACTGGATTCTGGACATCGATCAAGCCTGATTCAGTTGTGCTTTAAGTAAGTCGCGGAAGGTCTGGATCAGCGGTTCGCGGCTGCGGCCACGGCGCACGATCATCGAGAACGGTGCCTGGTAACCAAACGTCGCCGGCAGCAAAACCCGCAGGTCTCCCTTGTCGGCCCAGGCCTGGGCGTAGTGCTCCGGCAGGTAACCGATGTAGGCACCGGACAGCACCAGAATCAACTGCGCCTCCATACTTTCCACGGTCGCCGCGCTGTGTTTGAAACCGTGCCGGGCCAGCTCGGCCTGGCTCCAGTAGCCGCGACCGACCATGCGCTGCTGCGTGATGACTTGCTCGGGAATACGCCGCTCGGTGAACAGCGGATGCCGGCTGCTGCAATACAACCAGTGTTGTTCGCGGTACAGCGGCATGTAGACCAGCCCGCTCATGCGTGTGGAGAACGCGCCGATGGCCAGGTCGAGGCGGTTGTCCTGCACGCCGAGTTGCAGTTCGTACGGGCTCATCACCGACAAGTGCAAATGCACCGCCGGGTGCTCCTGACTGTAGGCGCCGATGGCTTCGGCAAACGGCAAGGCCTTGTCGCTGACGGTGGAGTCGATCACCCCCAGGTTCAGCGTGCCGCGCAATTCGCCCTTGAGTGCGGCAGCGTACTGCTCGAAACCTTCGAGCTCGCCGAGCAGGCGCAGGGTTTCCTGATGGAACAGCTCGCCTTTGCTGGTCAGGCTGAAACCACCGCGACCGCGATGGCAAAGCACCAGGCCCAGCGCTGCTTCGAGCTGGCTCATGTAGGTGCTGATGGCCGAGGTCGAGAGGTTGAGCTCTTGCTGCGCGTTGGCAAACCCCTGATGGCGGACCACGCTGACGAAGATGCGCAATAGTTTCAGGTCGGGTAAAGCGTTGGCCATGGAGCACTCCAGCAAAAACGTATCAACGACGAGGTCCCTGTAGCAGCTGCCGAGCCCGCGCCGCCGAACACAGCCTCGCAGGCTCGACAGCTGCTACGTCTAATACCGTCAGTCTATCGGCACACTTTCCATTAGTTTAGAAAAATCTGAACTAAGTATTTGCCCGTAGCGATTCTTCCCGGCCACTACATTTCGCAGAATCGGCCCACAGCGGTACCCGTGTCTCCCCGACCGGCGTAACCGACATAAATAAAACAACGACGATGAGGCCTTACCCGTGGACAAGATTCTTCACCAACCACTGGGCGGCAATGAAATGCCGCGCTTCGGCGGCATCGCCACCATGATGCGACTTCCCCATGTGCCCACCGCTGCCGGTCTGGACGCTGCTTTTGTTGGCGTTCCGCTGGACATCGGCACTTCGCTGCGCCCCGGCACCCGTTTCGGGCCTCGCGAAATCCGCGCTGAGTCGGTAATGATTCGCCCGTACAACATGGCGACCGGCGCTGCCCCATTTGACTCGCTGTCGGTTGCCGACATCGGCGACGTGGCAATCAACACCTTCAACCTGCTGGATGCCGTGCGGATCATCGAAGAATCCTACGACAACATCCTCGAACACGATGTGATCCCGCTGACCCTGGGCGGCGACCACACCATCACCCTGCCGATCCTGCGTGCCATCCACAAGAAGCATGGCAAGGTTGGCCTGGTGCACATCGACGCTCACGCTGACGTGAACGATCACATGTTCGGCGAGAAAATCGCCCACGGCACCACCTTCCGTCGTGCTGTCGAAGAAGGCCTGCTGGACCCGGACCGCGTTGTGCAAATCGGTCTGCGCGCCCAGGGCTACACCGCTGATGACTTCAACTGGAGCCGCAACCAGGGCTTCCGTGTGGTTCAGGCCGAAGAGTGCTGGCACAAATCCCTGGCGCCGTTGATGGCTGAAGTTCGCGAGAAAGTCGGCGGCGGGCCGGTGTACCTGAGTTTCGACATCGACGGCATCGACCCCGCCTGGGCGCCAGGTACCGGCACCCCGGAAATCGGTGGTCTGACGACCATTCAGGCGATTGAAATCGTCCGCGGCTGCCAGGGCCTCGACCTGGTCGGTTGCGATCTGGTAGAAGTCTCGCCCGCTTATGACACCACCGGCAACACCTCACTGCTGGCCGCCAACCTGCTGTACGAAATGCTCTGCGTACTGCCTGGCGTGGTCCATCGCTGAGGATCGGTCATGAACCAACGTGATCAGGTTTTGAACGCGGCGGCCGATCTGGTCTGCGCCTTCGCCCGTAACGATCGCGAAGCCTACTTCGGCGCGTTCAGCGCCGATGCCAGCTTCGTCTTCTACACCCTCGAACAGCCTCTGCTGTCGCGCGATGCCTATCAGGCGTTGTGGGACACCTGGCGTTCCGAGGACGGCTTCGAGGTGCTTTCGTGCACCTCAAGCAACGCCTTCGTCAGCCTGCAGGGTGACGTGGCGATTTTCATTCATGACGTGGCCACCGAGCTGCGCATGCAAGGGGAGCAACACTTCAGCCAGGAGCGCGAGACGATTGTTTTCAAGAAACAAGCGTCTGGCCAAGAACAACAAGGCCTATGGCTGGCCTGCCACGAACACTTGTCCGCCTTGCCGGAAGGGCTGCCAACCCCTTAGCCAAACGGGTGACGCTCACGCACGATGAGCGCGCCTTTATGATCGGAGCTGATCATGAATAACAACAACAAAGACCAAAGCCTTACGCAAATCGAAACCTACGGGGTCGAACAGATCCCGGACAGCGAACGCACCGCAGGCCCGACGGATTTGTTCCGGATGATCTTCGGCGGTTCCAACACCTTTGCCACCGCCGTGCTCGGCAGCTTCCCGGTGCTGTTCGGCCTGTCTTTTCAGGCCGGCGTCTGCGCCATTGTGCTGGGCGTACTGCTGGGCTCGCTGATCCTTGCGCCGATGGGCCTGTTCGGTCCGATCAATGGCACCAACAACGCCGTGTCTTCCGGTGCGCACTTCGGCGTGCACGGGCGGATCGTCGGTTCGTTCCTGTCGCTGCTGACCGCCATCGCCTTCTTCTCGCTCTCGGTGTGGAGTTCGGGTGATGCGCTGATCGGTGGTGCCAAACGCTTGATCGGTCTGCCGGAAACCGACTTGACCCTGGGCCTGGCCTACGGTCTGTTCGCGATCCTGGTACTGGCCGTGTGCATCTATGGTTTCCGCTTCCTGCTGTGGGTCAACAAGATCGCGGTGTGGAGTGCCAGCCTGCTGTTCCTGCTGGGCATCTTCGCGTTCGTCGGGCCGTTCGATGTGAACTACGCCGGCACCGTGAGCCTGGGGCAACCGGGTTTCTGGGCGGCCTTCATCGGCGCTGCGCTGGTGGCGATGAGCAACCCGATTTCCTTCGGGGCGTTCCTCGGTGACTGGTCGCGCTACATCCCTCGCGAAACGCCAAAAGGCCGGATCATGGCGGCCGTGGTGATCTCGCAGATCGCCACCTTTATCCCGTTCCTGTTCGGCCTCGCCACTGCCACCATCGTAGCGCTCAAGGCGCCGGACTACATCGCCGCCAACAACTACGTCGGCGGCCTGCTGGCCGTTTCGCCGAGCTGGTTCTTCCTGCCGGTGTGCCTGATTGCGGTGATCGGCGGCATGTCCACCGGCACCACCTCGCTGTATGGCACCGGGCTGGACATGTCCAGCGTGTTCCCTCGCGTGCTGTCGCGGGTCAAGGCGACGTTGCTGATCGGCGTGATGTCGATTGCGTTCATCTTCATCGGACGCTTCGCCGCTAACCTGGTGCAGAGCGTGTCGACCTTCGCCGTGCTGATCATCACCTGCACCACTCCGTGGATGGTGATCATGATCATCGGCCTGGTCGTGCGTCGCGGCTTCTACTGCCCGGATGACCTGCAAGTCTTCACCCGCGGCGAGAAAGGCGGTCGTTACTGGTTCACGCACGGTTGGAACTGGCGTGGTCTGGGTGCCTGGATCCCGAGTGCGCTGGTAGGTCTGTGTTTTGTGAACCTGCCGGGGCAGTTTGTCGGTGTGCTGGGCGATCTGGCCGGCGGCATCGACGTCAGCCTGCCGGTCACCCTCGGCCTGGCCTCGCTGGTGTACCTGACGCTGCTGAGCCTGTTCCCTGAATCGGGGGAAGTGTTTGGCCCAAACGATGCACGCAGTAAGGGCACGGATTCGCTCGCTAAACCGTCGGTGCGACAAGTCGCCTGATCAAACGCATTACCTGTGGGCGCCGGCCAACCCGGCTCCCACAGGGATTGATTTTCGCCTCACCATAAAAAAGACAATCGGAGACACGCCATCATGGCATTGGATTTATTCGTCGTACTCATCTACGCCGCCGCGATGCTGATACTCGGCTACTACGGCATGCGCAAAGCCAAGACCAACGAAGACTTTTTGGTCGCCGGTCGTAACCTCGGTCCAAGCCTGTACATGGGCACCATGGCCGCCACCGTTCTGGGTGGTGCGTCCACCGTCGGCACCGTGCGTCTGGGCTACGTCCATGGCATCTCCGGTTTCTGGCTCTGCGCCGCACTGGGCTGCGGGATCGTGGCGCTGAACCTGTTCCTCGCCAAACCGCTGCTGAAACTGAAGATCTACACCGTTACCCAGGTGTTGGAGAAACGCTACAACCCGATGGCCCGCACGGCGAGCGCGGTGATCATGCTGGCGTATGCGCTGATGATCGGCGTGGTCTCGATCCTGGCCATTGGCACCGTGCTGCAGGTGCTGTTCGACCTGCCGTTCTGGCTGTCGATATTGGTCGGCGGTGGTGTGGTGGTGATTTACTCGGCGATCGGCGGCATGTGGTCCCTGACCCTGACCGACATCGTCCAGTTCGTCATCAAGACCGTGGGCTTGATGTTCATCCTGTTGCCAATCTGCCTTTACCGCGTCGGTGGTTGGGATGAGTTGGTGTTGAAACTGCCGGCCACCGCCTTCAGCTTCACCACGATTGGCTGGGACACCATCATCACCTACTTCATGATCTACTTCTTCGGGATCCTGATCGGTCAAGACATCTGGCAGCGTGTGTTCACCGTCAAGAGCGCCAAAGTGGCTCAGGTCGCCGGTACATTCGCAGGCTTCTACTGCATTCTTTACGGACTTGCCTGCGCCCTGATCGGCATGGCCGCTCATGTGCTGATCCCGGACCTGGACAACGTCAACAACGCGTTCGCCGCCATCGTCAAATTGTCCCTGCCGGACGGTATTCGTGGCCTGGTAATCGCTGCCGCACTGGCGGCCATGATGTCCACCGCCAGTGCCGGCCTGCTCGCAGCCGCCACTACCCTGACCGAAGACCTGCTGCCGAAACTGCGCGGCGGTAAACAGTCGAGCCTGGGCATCAACCGCCTGTTCACCCTGCTGACCGGCATCGCCGTGCTGGGTATCGCGCTGGTGGTCAACGACGTGATCAGTGCCTTGACCCTGGCCTACAACCTGTTGGTGGGCGGCATGCTGATCCCGCTGATCGGCGCGATCTTCTGGAAGCGCGCAACCACCGCCGGCGCTATCGCCAGCATGGGCATGGGCTTTGCCACCGCGCTGCTGTTCATGATCAAGGACGGTATGGACGCTAACACCCCGATCTATTACAGCCTCGCCGTAGGCCTCGTGAGCTTCGTGGTGGTCAGCTTGCTGTCCCCTCGTCCAGCAACCGTGGCCAGCGCCGCCTAAGCTGAACATAACGACTTGATGCTTTCTTCGACGGGTGTGGCGTCGGTTGCCACACCCGTTTTTTTTCGTCTGGAGAAAACCTTAGATGAAGATTGTTTCTCGCGACCAGTGGTTCGAGGTCAAACAGCTGAGCGACGGCATTCGCTTGATTCACGAGCCGTACATTCGGCCCTTTTATCGCTGCAACCTCTGGCACATACAGGGTCGCGACAAGGACCTGCTGCTGGACAGCGGTTCCGGGCTGGTGAGCCTGCGCGAACAACTGCCGTGGATCACCGAGCGGCCGCTGGTGGCGGTGGCGAGTCATTGCCATTTCGACCACATCGCCGGGCATCACGAATTTCCCGAACGCCTGGTGCACCCGGCCGAGGCGCAGATCCTGGCCGCGCCGGACGGTGACAACACCTTGAGCACAGCGTTCGTCGGCGACGATATGTTCGAGGCTCACCCCGACTGCCCGTTGTGCTACGCCGAGTATCGGGTCAAGGCCGCGCCAGCGACTGGTTTGATAGAAGAAGGTAACGTGCTGGACCTGGGTGACCGGGTGCTGCAAGTGCTGCACACACCGGGGCATTCGCCGGGTGGCATCAGCTTGTACGAAGCCGCCACCGAGACGCTGTTCAGCGGCGACATCATCTACGACGGGCCGCTGATCGAAGACGCCTACCACTCCAACCTCGACGATTACGCTCGCAGCCTGCAACGCTTGCACGCGCTGCCGATCCGCACGGTGGATGGCGGGCATTTCGGGAGTTTTTCCGGGGAACATTTGCGCACGATGATTGACGAGTGGCAGCGCCTGCACGGCTGAAGCCTGCTGTACTCAAACCCAGGGAAAACAACAATAACGCCCTCGAAGAGCCACCATGAAAAAAGCCGCCGTGCGTGCCGCCGTGCATCGCTTGATCAGCCGCCTGCTGGAAGGTCGGGAGGATTTCGACGACAACGCCAGCCTGGCGCAGTTGGGATTGGATAAAGAAGACATCGAAGAGCTGATCTTCCATCTGGAGGATGAGCTGGGGTTGACCGCGTTTACGGCCGAAGAAGACCGGATGCTCAAGACGGCGAGAACGGCGAATGACTTGAGCCGGTTTTTGCTGGAGATTGGGCGGCATTGAGACCGCCCGTCACCTTGGATTTGCCCGCTTATCTATCGCTGCGTTTTACCTTTAGCAGCTGTCGAGCACCGCGAGGCAGCGTTCGTGGGCGGAGCCGCCGTGAAATCAGCCGACGCGGTGTGTCAGGAAAACCTCGCTTTCAGGTTTTACGACGGCTGCGCCGCCGAACGCAGCCTCGCAGGCTCGGCAGCTGCTACAGAGCCGAAGGCAGTCTCGTAGGCTCAGCTGCATCGCGCTTACCGGCGGCGCTGCTGGCGTCGGCGTTGTTCGTCGTCAGTGCGAATAGGCACAGGTTGCAGAGGCGGTTCGATCAAACCGAGTGCGACACCCAGGTCGTGCAGCCAGTTTTGGATTTTCTCTTTCATGGTGCCCCCTTCAGGGTAGTGCCGAGCGACCAGAATTCTGTAGTCGCTTCGCACTGATAATAGTCGGAAGTCCTACGCATTGCTCGGCAAAAGTCGCAATGATCTGTTACTGAATTGATCAAAATACCTGACCGTTAGTTCAAGCCGCCCGATCAGTCCTGGCCAAGCGCTTTGCGCAAACGGCGGCGCACCCACTGCTCAGCGCTGACAAAGGTGATACCGAGCAACACCAGCACCGCACCGATCACGAAGTTGGTGCTCAGTTTTTCGCCCAGCAGCACCACGCCAAACGTGACGCCGAACAGCGGCGTCATGAACGAGAACACCGCCAGGTTCGCCGCCAGATAGCGGCGCAGCAGCCAGAACCACGTCAGGTAACTGAAGAACGACACCACCAAACCCTGAAACAGCACACTGGCCACCGCGACGGTGGTCAGGCTCACGTGGCTGACCTGACCGCTGGCGATCGCGATCAACAGCAGGCCGACGAAACCGACAATCAACTGATAGAACAACGTCAGGGTCACCGGCGCTTCCGACAGGCGCGAAGCACGCACCACCACCGTGGTCGCACCCCAGGAAGCGCCGGCCAGCACGCCCAGTGCGTCGCCCAGCAACATGCGGTGATCGAGGTTGTCCCACGACACCCCACCGGCAAACGCGATGGCGATCCCGACGAAAGCGAGGAAAATGCCCAGCCACTGGACGGGCCGTAAACGTTCGCTCGGCAACAGCCAATGAACGCCCAATGCAGTGAAGATTGGCGCGGTGTAAAGGAACACCGACATGTGCGCCGCCGTAGTCAGTTGCAGGCCTTCGGAAATGAAGAAGAACTCCAGGCCAAACAGTGCACCGGCCAGTAAGCCGCCGCGCCACGTACTTGGGACTTGATCCCAACCCCCCTTCCAGCAGATCAGTAATCCTACGAGCAACGCGGAAATGCCCGACCGCCCGGCGGCCTGCATGACCGGGGCAATGTCAGGCGCCGCCCACTTGATCATCACCTGCTGCACGCCCCAGATCAGGCATAACCCGATCATCACTTGCAGGGCAAACCCATCGGCGCTACGCCGGGTGGCGCTCACCGGACAACCTCGACAACACAATCCATGGCAGGGACTCGACAGTAAAAAGCAAAGCCCCGGCCTGCTTGTTGAACAAACGGCGCCGGGGCGAAAAAATCATGCTGTCGATTATTAACCACTTGGCCAGAAAAAAGAGCCCGAGGGAGACCTTTAAATCGCCATCAGCGTCATCCGGCCGTGGCCGGTGAGCGGTCAGCTCAGCTCGATGCGGTCGGCATGAATGACGATCTGGCCGTTCTTGTACAGCGCACCGATCGCCTTCTTGAAGTTGCCCTTGCTGACACCGAACATACTGCTGATCACCGTCGGGTCGCTCTTGTCGCTGACCGGCAACGTGCCGTTGTTATCGCGCAACTTGGCGAGGATCTTCGAGTTCAGGCTGGTGGCGGCTTCTTCGCCGACCGGTTGCAGGCTCAGGCTGATCTTGCCGTCGGCGCGGACTTCTTTGATAAAGCCCTTCTCTTCTTTACCGGCGCGCATGAACTTGAAGATTTCGTTCTTGTGGATCAAGCCCCAGTGCTTGTTGTTGATGATGGCCTTAAAGCCCATATCGGTGGCTTCAGCAACCAGCAAATCAACTTCCTGGCCAGGGGTGTAGTTGGCCGGGGTCTTGTCCAGGTAGCGGTCCAGACGCGCTGTCGCGGTGATGCGGCGGGTGTGCTTGTCGAGGTAGACGTGCACCACCACGTACTCACCGGCGGTCATCTGGCGTTTTTCTTCGGAGTACGGCAGCAACAGATCCTTCGGCAGACCCCAATCCAGGAACACGCCGATGCTGTTGACTTCAACGACTTTCAAACTGGCGAATTCACCGACCTGAACTTTCGGCTTTTCGGTAGTTGCGATGAGTTTGTCATCGCTGTCCAGATAAACAAAAACGTTGAGCCAATCTTCATCTTCGCTGGGAATATCTTTGGGGATATAACGATTAGGCAGGAGGATTTCGCCGTCCGCGCCACCGTCCAGATATAAACCGAAGTTAGTGTGTTTAACCACTTGCAAACTGTTGTAGCGCCCGACTAAAGCCATTTCCAATACCCTCATTGCGTGGGCGGCATTCTACCCGGTTTTGCTGGCGGTGTTTGGTGGCCAGCCCGGTGGCGTGGGAAAATCCGCCGAAGGCCTTAATTTTCCTGGATTTTATCCTCGGGCTCGCGGCCACTCGTCAGACCGATCCGGCTCCCCTGGCACGACCTCGGCGAGCTGCTTTTGCTTTTTGCTGGCGGGTGTTCTTATTTAAAACAGCAGCTTAGCCGGATAATTCGAACAATAAGGAGTGATTAATCGAGTGCAGCGCCCGCTATTTCAGGGAGATATTTGCCAAGCAATTGTCAAGTATTTCCTGTACGATGCCTGGCCAAGTTAATTTTCTACAGGTTAATGGCCGCCATGCGTGTAAAAGCATCCAACAGCAAAGCAAAGCCAGCTCCAGCCGTTGAAACCAGCGAATCGATCAACAACCAGATTGCTGCGTTCCTCAAGTCCGGTGGCGAGATCCAGCAAATTGCCAAAGGCGTCAGCGGCCAGACATTCGGCCCGTCCAAGCAGATCACGCTAGGCAAGAAGTAACGCTTTACAAGATCCCCCCGCGTTACCTGGTCCATAAGCGCTTTGAGCTTCGAAGCGCTTGGGCTGGAACCCTCCCGTAATACCCCGCCAAACACATCAATATTTCAAAAATCGACGAACGGCCCTCGATGCCGAGCATTCGCCGGTATGCTTGCACACGTCTAGATCAAGCGTTTGGCAGGTTTCGCAACCTGCGCCTCGCTGTCAATGGAGTGACGCATGCTCAAACCCTCTCTTGTATTGCTCGCCGCCCTGCTGTCGTGTTCGATCGCCAACGCGCAAATTTTCCAGCGTGAACTGGGTGACTTCGATCTCAAACTCGGCACCACGCCCAGCCGCAGCATGGCCCAAGGGCTGGTCAAACCCTCCAGCACCGGCTCGTTCCACGGTGGCCTCGACCTGAGCCATGAAAGCGGCTTCTACGTGGGCCAGTGGGCACCGAGCATGGGGCTCACGCCAGGGGCCAACCTTGAAGTCGACTCCTACATGGGCTTTAAACAGCCTTTCGACAATACCCTCGGCTACGAAGTCGGCATGATCCGTTACAGCTACCCGAAGGTGGATACCCTCGACAGCCAGGAGCTTTTCGGTGGCCTGACCTTTCTGGGCAGCCGTTTCGGCGCCGCGTTCAGTAACGACCCCGACAAACAGAACAGCACCGTGTTCGCCGACCTCGGTGGCAATCAGCCGTTCGGCATCGGGATCAGCATGAAATACACCACCCATCAGCTCAATACGCCGGTGTCCGTCGACGGCGGCTATGTCGGCAGTTTCACCGATTGGTCGGTGCAATTTTCCCGCCCGTTCATGGGCGTCGACCTGGACCTGATCTACAGTGGTTCCAGCCTCAGCGGCAGCGACTGTTCCGCCTATTCGGGGCACAACAGCCAGTGCGACGGGCTGGTGACCCTCAAGGCCGAACGCGCCTTTTATTGATCGGCTGAACTGCCGGGATCATTCTGCGTTCACATGAGAACCTACGCTTTCGCAAGGACTCGCCCATGTCGCGCTGGTTGAAATGTCTCGCCGTCGTTCTCACCCTCAGTCTTGCGCTCGGCGCGTGCAGCCGTGTGGGCCTGGCTTATCGCAACCTCGACGTGATCATCCCGTGGACGCTCAGCGATTACCTGGACATGAACGGCGAGCAGAAAGGCTGGTTCAACGAACGCCTCAAGGAGCACCTGAGCTGGCACTGCACCACGCAACTGCCGGGCTACCTCGACTGGCTGGACCGCTTGCAGGTGATGGTGGAAACCAATCAGGTCACCGACGCGGGCCTGCAAACCCGCACTCAGGAAGCCAAAGCCGCCATCGCCCAGACTGCGCGGGAAATCACTCCATCGGCGATCGAGTTGCTGCAGGGCCTGGATGACAAGCAAGTGGCGGAGATGAACGACGCCTTCGCCAAGGACCAGCGCAAACGCCAGGAAGACTACGTCAAACCGTCGCTTGACCAGCAGATCAAGCAGCGCGGTGAGCGTATGGAAAAGCGCTTGACCGACTGGCTTGGCCCGCTCAGCGCAACCCAGCGACTACGGATTGCGGCGTGGTCGAGCGCCTTGGGCGACCAGAATACCCAATGGATTGCCAATCGCGCCCATTGGCAAAAGCAGTTCAGTGCAGCGGTTGCCCAGCGTCATAGTCCGGAATTCCCACAGCGAATCGAGACGCTTCTGGTCAATCGCGAGAGTTTGTGGACGCCCGCTTACCGTCAGGCCTACGCCAACACCGAAACCCAGGCGCGAGGATTGTTTGTGGATTTGATGGCCGAGAGCACACCGGAACAGCGCCAGCGGCTGCTGAAAAAAATCGAAGGCGTGCGCAAGGATTTCAACGATTTGAAGTGTTTGAAAGCCGTACACCAAGGCTAACCCAGCGACAACAATCCAATGTGGGAGCGGGCTTGCTCGCTCCCACATTGGGCGTCAGGCGATCTGCGCTTTCGACGCCACCTGATCAAACGTCACTTCATCCAGCGCATCTTCCTGCTCATCCAGTACCTGCCGCGGATGGTCATTACCCGGAATGCTGCTGTCGATCAGGCTCAATAAACTCGAGCCCCGAGGCGTCAGGATGTAGTTCGAACCGGTGCCACCCTGTTCCTCGGGCCGTGGCTCGATGTAACCGCGTTCCAGCAGTAACTTTTCGTACTCGCCGGCCACCGCTTTCAGGTGATCCAGGTTTTCAGTCTCCTCACCTTCCGACGCTTTCTCCGCCGCGTACTGCTCGGCGTAGGGCCGTGGGGTGAAGCTGCTTGCACCGTTCTGCACCTCGTGCAGCAACCGCTCAATCAAATCCCAGTTATAAGTCGTCATCCTGATTCAACCTCCGGTACCCGTGAGAAAGATGGCCTTCATAGGTTGTGACCGACGCCGTGGGTAGCCGTTCAGCTTTGGTTTTGAATAGCACCGACCGGCGGTATGTCGAATTGGGCACAGGTCAAACGACTAGGCTGTGTAAGCCACCTCCCCGCACTTTGCAGGAGAATCCCGATGAACATTCAGAATCATCCCGTCGTGTCCCGAGAAGAATGGCTCGCCGCCCGCAAGCAACACCTGGCCCACGAAAAGGCCTTCACCCGGGAGCGCGACAAACTCAGTGCCGAACGCCGTGCGTTGCCTTGGGTGAAGATCGATAAGGACTACCGCTTCCAGGGCCCCAACGGCGAACTGAAACTGGCCGACCTGTTCGGTGGTCGCAGCCAATTGGTGATCTATCACTTCATGTTTGCCGATGGCTGGGACGAAGGCTGCCCCGGTTGCTCGTTCCTCTCCGATCACATCGACGGTGCCAACCAGCACCTGGCCCATCATGACGTCGCGGTCGTGGCGGTTTCCCACGCACCGTTTGCCGAATTCCAGGCGTTCAAGCGGCGCATGGGCTGGAAATTCGACTGGGTATCGTCGGCAGGCTGCGACTTCAACTATGACTTTGGCGTTTCGGCACGCGCAGAAGACGTTGCTGCCGGTACGGCGACCTACAATTACGAAAAAACCGACGGTTCGGAAGAGGAACTGCCTGGCCTCAGCGTGTTTTATCGCAATGAAGCCGGTGAGATTTTCCACACCTATTCCACGTATGCCCGAGGCCTGGACATGTTGGTAGGTGCCTACAACTACCTCGACCTCACGCCCAAGGGCCGCAATGAAGAGGAAATCATGGAATGGGTGCAGCATCACGATCGATATGATGACAAAGCCCCGGCCAGCTGCTGCCATGGGGGATAGACGGCAGAGACCGAGTCGCGGCCTTCGCGAGCAAGCCCGCTCCCACATTTGACCGCATGCTATCCAGCAACTCGGTCAAATGTGGGAGCGGGCTTGCTCGCGAAGGCTGACTGACATTCAACACCAATACCCCCGGCACTGAACTTTTCCCCCATCCAACCCTCAACCGGATAACCCGCCTTAACCGGAACTGAGGCACACCCTATGAAAACCCTGCTGAAACTTACCCTCGTCTCCACCCTCGCCTGCGCCCTGCCCGTTTGGGCCTGTACGCCCGAGGAAGCCACCGCCAAGCGCGAACAACTGGCCAAGGAAGTCACCAAGCTCACCGAGCAGAATCCGGCCAAGGCCAAGGAGATCAACGCTGAGTTGCAGAAAATGGATCTGGGGACCGCCAGCAAAGATTTGCCGGACAAGTGCCAGTTGATTGATCAGCGCTTGAAGGAATTGGGGGTGGCTGAGAAGAAGGCCGAGGGTTAAAGACGCAAGATCAAAAGACATAAAAAAACCGGACATCAGTCCGGTTTTTTTATGGGATCGCTACAGCGCTTACTCAGCAGCCGGCGCTTCCGGCTTGCGGCGCTTCAGCGGTGCCATGCCGTCCTTGCTGACCAGCGACAGGGCGTCGGTCTTCGGGCGGTTGGCGATCTTGCGCTTGGTCGGGGCCTTGGCGCCGGTTTTCTTCTTGTCGCCCTTGGCGTCGACCTTTTTCTTCTTCACGCCAACGGCTTTGCCCGAGGCCTTGACCTTTTTCGGTCCGCCGTAGGTGCCTTTGACTTCCTTGATGGTGCGGCGCTCGAAGCTCTGCTTGAGGTAGCGCTCGACGCTCGACATCAGGTTCCAGTCGCCGTGGCAGATCAACGAGATAGCCAGGCCGTCGTTACCGGCGCGGCCAGTACGACCGATGCGGTGAACGTATTCGTCGCCGCTGCGCGGCATGTCGAAGTTGATCACCAGGTCCAGGCCATCCACGTCCAGGCCGCGAGCCGCGACGTCGGTGGCAACCAGGATCTTCACGCCGCCCTGCTTCAGGCGGTCGATGGCCAGTTTGCGGTCTTTCTGGTCCTTGTCACCGTGCAGCACGAACGCTTTGTATTCCTGCGCCACCAGACGGCCGTAGATACGGTCGGCCATGGCCCGGGTGTTGGTGAACACGATGGCCTTCTGATAGGTCTCGTTGGCCAGCAGCCAGTTCACGATCTGTTCTTTATGCTGGTTGTGGTCAGCGGTGATGATCTGCTGACGGGTGGTCGCGTTCAGGTCGCTGACGTTGTTGAGCTGCAAATGCTCAGGGTTGTTCAGCACCTTGGCGACCATCTCGCGCAGGCCCGAACCGCCGGTGGTGGCGGAGAACAGCATGGTCTGCTGACGGTTGGTGCACTCTGCCACCAGACGCTGCACGTCTTCGGCAAAACCCATGTCGAGCATGCGGTCAGCTTCGTCGAGGACCAGCACTTCGACTTCTTTCAGGTCGAGGTTGCCGGCGTTCAGTTGCTCGATCATCCGGCCCGGCGTACCGATCAGGATGTCCGGCACCTTGCGCAGCATGGCGGCCTGGACCTTGAAGTCTTCACCGCCGGTGATCAGGCCGGACTTGATGAACGTGTACTGGGCGAAGCGCTCGACTTCCTTGATGGTCTGCTGGGCCAGCTCGCGGGTCGGCAGCAGAATCAGGGTCTTGATGCTGACGCGGACTTTCGCCGGGCCGATCAAGCGGTTGAGGATCGGCAAAACGAAGGCCGCGGTTTTGCCGCTACCGGTTTGCGCTGTCACCCGCAGGTCACGCCCTTGGAGCGCCAGCGGAATAGCCGCTGCTTGCACAGGCGTTGGCTCGACAAATTTAAGCTCGGCCACGGCTTTGAGCAGGCGTTCGTGCAGGGCGAATTGGGAAAACACGGGTGCTACCTCGAAGAAATACAAAAAAACAGCTGCATAGGGTAACGGTTTCGAGCGCTAAGGCCGAGTTTCTTTATACAAACGGCTGCAAAGAGTGGCTTTTTTGTTGCCTGATTTGTCCCCAAACGTAATACAGACCGTCTTAAATGCTCTAATCGCCCTGTCGCGTCCTACAGAAGAACCGTTTTTGCCCATGGATATCAAACAGCTCTGGCTCAACGTCCAAGACCTTTGGGGTGCCCTCGATCAGCACCCGCTCCTGCATTCCACCCTCGCGCTGATGGTGTTGCTGGTGATTGCGCTGGTCCTCGGACGAGTGGCGCGCTACCTGATCCTGCACGCCACCAAACTGCTCGGCCGCCAGCCGGCCCTGCACTGGATCAACGACTTTCGGCATAACAAGGTCTTTCATCGGCTGGCGCAGATGACGCCGTCGCTGGTGATCCAGTTCGGTCTGTACTTGGTGCCGGAACTGAGCAAGACCAGCCTGATCTTCCTCGGTAACGTGGCGCTGGCGTTCACCATTCTGTTTCTGGTGCTGGCCATCAGCGCGCTACTCAGCGCCTTGTTGGACATCTACGCGCGCACCGAACACGCCCGCACCCGTTCGATCAAAGGCTACGTGCAACTGGCAAAAATGGTGCTGTACGTGTTTGGCGCGATCATCATCGTCGCCACGCTGATCGACCGCTCGCCGCTGTTGCTGTTGTCGGGTCTGGGCGCCATGTCGGCGGTGATTCTGTTGGTCTACAAGGATACGCTGCTGTCGTTCGTCGCCAGTGTGCAGCTGACCAGCAACGACATGCTGCGGGTCGGTGACTGGATCGAGATGCCGCAAGTGGGCGCTGACGGTGATGTGGTCGACATCACGTTGCACACGGTCAAAGTGCAGAACTTTGATAAGACCATTGTTTCGATACCGACCTGGCGCCTGATGTCCGAATCGTTCAAGAACTGGCGCGGCATGCAGCAGTCCGGTGGACGCCGGGTCAAGCGCAGCCTGTTCATCGACGCCAGCGGCGTGCGTTTCGTGCGCGATGACGAAGAGTCGAAACTGGCCCAGGTGCACCTGTTGACCGACTACATCAGCCGCAAACAGGCCGAACTCAAGGCCTGGAACGAAGCCCAGGGCAACGTCGCGGCGATGTCGGCCAACCGTCGACGGATGACCAACATCGGGACGTTTCGCGCCTATGCGCTGGCGTATTTGAAGAGTCACCCGGAGATCCAGCCGAACATGACTTGCATGGTCCGCCAGATGCAGACCACCGCCCAGGGCATTCCGCTGGAAATCTACTGCTTCACCCGCACCACCGTGTGGGCCGATTACGAGCGGATTCAGGGGGATATTTTCGATTACCTGCTGGCGGTGCTGCCGGAGTTTGGCTTGAGCCTTTATCAGCAACCCAGTGGCGGGGATCTAAGGGCCGGGTTGCTGCCAGCGGTGCTGGGCTCGGCAAGCATTCCAGAGCAGCAGAAGCACCTCATGTAACCCATAAACCCAATGTGGGAGCTAGCCTGCTAGCGATAGCGGTGTATCAGTCACCTCTATATCGACTGACACTCCGCTATCGCCAGCAGGCTGGCTCCCACAGGGGTTATGCGGTGGCTGGGGATTTACGGATGCCCAACCGGCTGATCCACACCGCCATCAATATCACCGAACCACCGAGCAACAACCGCCCCAGCTCTTCGTGCTGATTCCAGATCAGCAGATTGATCAACAACCCCACCGGCACGTGCAGGTTGTTCATCACCGCCAGCGTCCCGCCATTCACCAGGCACGCGCCCTTGTTCCACCAGTACAAACCCAGCGCCGTCGAGACCAGGCCCAGGAACACCAGCACGCCCCATTGCAGCGGTGCTTCGGGCAGGAAATTCTGTTTGCCAAACAACAGAAACGCCGGCAACGCCACCGCCAGGGCACCGAGGTAGAAGTAACCGAAGCGCCGATAATGCGGCAGGTCGCTCGGATGGCGCGCCACCAAGTGTTTATAGAGCACTTGCCCGGCGGCGTAGGTGAAGTTGGCCAGTTGCAGCAGCAGGAAGCCCATGAAGAAATCCGGGTTGATCCGGTCGTAGCGAATCACCGCCGCGCCCATCACCGCCACCAGTGCCGCAATCAGCGCCCAAGGATTGAAGCGCCGGTTCAGCGCATCTTCGATCAGGGTCACGTGCAACGGCGTGAGGATGGTGAACAGCAACACTTCCGGCACCGTCAGCACGCGGAAACTCAGGTACAGGCAAACGTACGTCACCCCGAATTGCAATGCACCGATCAGCAGCATGCCACGCATGAACGCCGGTTCGACCTGACGCCAGCGGGTCAGCGGAATAAACACCAGCCCCGCCAGCAGCACCCGCACCAGCACCGCGAAGTAACTGTCGACATGACCGGCCAGGTATTCGCCGATCAGACTGAAGGAAAACGCCTGGATCAGCGTGACAAAAAGTAGATAGCCCATGCTCGCCTCGTTTCGAATGGCGGCGACGATAGCGGTTTTTACCTGTTACCGCGAGAACACACAGCCCCCCTGTAGGAGCCGAGCTTGCTCGCGAAGACGGTGGCACATGCAACATTGATGTTGGCTGACACACCGCCTTCGCGAGCAAGCTCGGCTCCTACAGGTCCTTGTCCAGTCCAACAAATCGCAGGCAAAAAAAAGCCCGATCTCGCTAAAGCGTTCAATCGGGCTACAGCACTCAGGAGCAACAAGTGCAAAGGGAGGTCGATGCGCGTACAGGCTTGAAGGGTTGCGCCAGGTCACTTGAACATCCAGCGATTATCTGGCGATTAACGCCTCAAGCGACTTGCGAAAGCTTGGCGTTGGCCTGGTTCAGGCCTTTCTCCTGGAAGTCACCGCCCAGGTTCATGCCTTCGGCGTGAATGAACGTCACGTCGTGGATCCCGATGAAACCCATGACCTGACGCAGGTAGGGTTCCTGGTGATCCGCCGTGCTGCCGGCGTAGATCCCGCCGCGAGCGGTCAGCACGTAGGCACGCTTGCCGCTGAGCAAACCCTGAGGGCCGGTGTCGGTGTACTTGAAGGTCACACCGGCACGCAGCACGTGGTCGAGCCAGGCTTTCAAGGTGCTCGGGATGGCGAAGTTGTACATGGGCGCAGCCATGACCAGCACATCAGCGGCCAGCAGTTCGTCAGTCAATTGGTTGGAGCGTTCCAGGGAAGCCTGTTCGATGTCGTTGCGCTGTTCGGCGGGTTTCATCCAGCCGCCCAGCAGGTTGATATCCAGGTGCGGCACCGGGTTGACGGCCAGGTCACGAACGGTGATCTGGTCGGCCGGGTGAGCGGCTTTCCACTGGCTGATGAAGGTCTGGGTCAGTTGACGGGAAACCGAGTCTTGCTGACGGGCGCTGCTTTCGATGATCAGAACGCGTGACATGGGATGTAGGCTCCATCTGAGAATGCTGTAAGGCGATGGAGTGAAGGTTAAACAGAGTCATATCGATGAAAAAGCGCAAATAACTGCTATAACCCATCAATAAATTCGTTTATAAGCGGAGCGTGCCCGGTTGGACGGCTCCGCTTTCAGTCATGCAGGGGTGCAGGTCAGTTTGATCCGCAGCTTGATAATGGAGCGGGTGAACTTGGCGGTGGCATTTTTGTGCTTGCCGGCCGCGACCTCGATATTGCGAGTGCGCGGCGCTTCCGGGCCGTTGCTGAAGACCACTTTGCAGCTTGCATCGGTGTCGCCGTAGTTGTTCACCTGAATGGAGCCGATGTCGTTGTCCGTGTCATAGGTGTTGTAGTCGATCTTCATGCCGTTGAGATTCTTCTCCACATCGATCGGATAGGCAAACGCCGTCAGCGGCAACATCGCCAGCAGCACCACATAACAGAATTTTTTCATTCAGCAGTCTCCAATAGGGACCGCCACTTTAGGACAAGAGGAGCTATTCATGAAAGCGCCCCGCGTGACCCTTGATCAATGGCGAACGCTTCAGGCCGTGGTCGACCACGGTGGTTTCGCCCAGGCCGCCGAAGCGCTGCACCGCTCGCAATCGTCAGTCAGCTACACCGTGGCGCGCATGCAGGACCAACTCGGTGTGCCGCTGCTACGCATCGACGGCCGCAAAGCGGTGCTCACCGAAGCCGGCGGCGTGCTGCTGCGCCGCTCGCGGCAACTGGTGAAACAGGCCAGCCAGCTGGAAGACCTGGCCCACCACATGGAACAGGGCTGGGAAGCCGAGGTGCGGCTGGTGGTCGATGCCGCATACCCAAGCGCCCGCCTTGTCCGCGCGTTGACCGCGTTCATGCCGCAAAGCCGTGGCTGCCGGGTGCGTCTGCGCGAAGAAGTGTTGTCGGGTGTGGAAGAAGTCTTGCTTGAAGGCGTGGCCGACCTGGCCATCAGCGGTTTCAGCATCCCCGGCTATCTGGGCGCGGAATTGAGCGACGTCGAGTTCGTGGCGGTCGCCCACCCCGAACATCCGCTGCATCGCCTCAACCGCGAACTGAATTTCCAGGACCTGGAAAGCCAGCTGCAAGTGGTGATCCGCGACTCCGGCCGGCAACAGCCACGGGACGTCGGCTGGCTCGGCGCGGAACAGCGCTGGACGGTCGGCAGCCTGGCCACCGCTGCGACGTTTGTCAGCAGCGGCCTGGGTTTTGCCTGGTTGCCTCGGCACATGATCGAACGGGAAATCAAGGAAGGTACGCTCAAGCTGCTACCGTTGGATCAGGGCGGCAGTCGCAACCCGAGCTTTTACCTGTACTCGAACAAGGACAAACCGCTGGGCCCGGCCACGCAGATTCTCATCGAACTGCTGCGCACCTTCGACACCGCGCCGCTGGATGCCCCTTTCGCCGCCCCTGAACAAGCCTGACATGGAGTAATGCATGGCCTATTTCGAACACGAAGGTTGCAACCTGCACTATGAGGAATATGGCCACGGCACGCCATTGCTGCTGGTCCACGGGCTAGGTTCCAGCACCCTGGACTGGGAAAAGCAGATCCCGGCGCTGTCGGCCCACTACCGGGTGATCGTCCCGGACGTGCGTGGCCACGGTCGCTCGGACAAACCCCGCGAGCGTTACAGCATCGCCGGGTTCAGCGCCGACCTGATCGCCCTGATGGAGCATTTGAACCTCGGCCCGACACATTATGTAGGGCTTTCGATGGGCGGCATGATCGGCTTTCAACTGGCGGTGGACCAGCCACAACTGCTCAAAAGCCTGTGCATCGTCAACAGCGCGCCCGAGGTCAAACTGCGCAGCCGCGATGACTATTGGCAGTGGTTCAAGCGTTGGAGCCTGATGCGTGTCCTCAGTCTCGGCGCCATCGGCACGGCCCTTGGAGGCAAGCTGTTCCCCAAACCGGAACAGGCGGATTTGCGACAAAAGATGGCCGAGCGCTGGGCAAAAAACGACAAACATGCTTATCTCGCCAGCTTCGATGCGATCGTTGGTTGGGGTGTTCAGGAACGACTTTCGAAGGTCTCCTGTCCAACCCTCATTGTCAGCGCCGACCGTGACTACACACCAGTCTCGCTGAAAGAGACTTACGTAAAACTGTTGCCCGATGCGCGGCTGGTGGTGATCGCCGATTCGCGCCACGCCACCCCGCTGGATCAACCCGAACGCTTCAACCAAACCCTGCTCGAGTTTCTCACCGCAGTCGACACCACCACACTCAGGATCACTGACCCATGCTGAAAAAAATCGCCCTCGTCGCTGGCTCCGTTCTGTTTGCCGCCAACCTGATGGCCGCCACGCCCGCCAAGGCGCCGCACGTGCTGCTGGACACCACCAATGGTCAGATCGAAATCGAACTGGACCCGGTCAAGGCGCCGATCAGTACCAAGAACTTCCTTGAATACGTCGACAGCGGCTTTTACAACAACACGATTTTCCACCGTGTGATTCCGGGTTTCATGATCCAGGGTGGTGGTTTCACGCAACAAATGCAGCAGAAAGAAACCAAGGCGCCGATCAAGAACGAATCGAAAAACGGTTTGCATAACGTCCGTGGCACCCTGTCCATGGCCCGTACCTCCAACCCTGATTCGGCCACCAGCCAGTTCTTCGTCAACGTCAAGGACAACGACTTCCTCGACAGCGGTGATGGCTATGCCGTGTTCGGTAAAGTGGTCAAAGGCATGGACGTGGTGGACGTCATCGTCAATTCGCAAACCACTACCCGTGGCGGCATGAAAGATGTGCCGGCCGATCCGGTGTTCATCAAGTCGGCCAAGCGCATCGACTGAGTCTAAGCTGAACAGGGAGTTCTGAGCGGCGCCGGTTTTTCCGGCACCGCTCATTGTGCTTAAAGGAGAGCCCGTGCGCGGGCGGAGAACTGATGCTTTATCGCCGTTTTGAGAAACTGATCGACATATTCCGCGACGCCCCGACGGCGGCTCCGCCGGATCGGGTTCTCCCCTTCTATACCTATTACTTGAAGCAGGTCTGGCCGAGTTTCGCTGTCCTGCTGATCGTCGGCCTGTTTGGCGCATTGATCGAAGTGGCACTGTTCAGCTACCTGAGCCGCATCATCGACCTGGCCCAAGGCACGCCGAACGTCAATTTCTTCAAGGAACACGGCATCGAACTGGCCTGGATGGCCGTGGTGGCGCTGATTCTGCGCCCGGTGTTCGTGGGCCTGCATGACCTGCTGGTGCACCAGACCCTGAGCCCCAGCATGACCAGCATGATCCGCTGGCAGAACCACAGTTACGTGCTCAAGCAGAGCCTGAATTTCTTCCAGAACGACTTCGCCGGGCGCATCGCCCAACGCATCATGCAGACCGGCAACTCGTTGCGCGATTCCGCCGTGCAAGCGGTTGATGCGTTGTGGCACGTGCTGATCTACGCGATCAGTTCGCTGGTGCTGTTCGCCGAGGCCGACTGGCGCCTGATGATCCCGCTGCTGACCTGGATCGTTGCGTTCATCAGCGCCCTCTACTACTTCGTGCCACGGGTCAAGGAGCGCTCGGTGGTGTCTTCCGATGCGCGCTCCAAACTGATGGGGCGGATCGTCGACGGCTACACCAACATCACCACGCTGAAGCTGTTCGCCCACACCAATTTCGAGCAGCAATACGCGCGCGAAGCGATCAAGGAACAAACCGAAAAAGCCCAACTGGCCGGCCGGGTGGTCACCAGCATGGACGTGGTGATTACCAGCATGAACGGCTTGCTGATCGTCGGCACCACCGGCCTGGCCCTGTGGTTGTGGACGCAGTCACTGATCACTGTGGGCGCCATTGCCCTGGCCACGGGGCTGGTGATTCGTATCGTCAACATGTCCGGCTGGATCATGTGGGTGGTCACGGGCATTTTCGAAAACATCGGTATGGTTCAGGACGGTTTGCAGACCATTTCGCAACCGGTCAGCGTGACTGATCGCGAGCAGGCCAAACCGCTGGCGGTCAGCCGTGGCGAAGTGCGTTTCGAGCACGTGGATTTCCACTACGGCAAGAAGAGCGGGATCATTGGCGACCTCAACCTGACGATCAAGCCTGGCGAGAAAATTGGCTTGATCGGGCCGTCCGGTGCCGGCAAATCGACCTTGGTGAATTTGCTGTTGCGGCTGTATGACGTGCAGGGCGGGCGCATTCTTATCGACGGCCAGAACATTGCCGAAGTCGGTCAGGAAAGCCTGCGTGAGCGCATTGGCATGATTACCCAGGACACTTCGCTGTTGCACCGTTCGATCCGCGACAATTTGTTGTACGGCAAACCTGACGCCACCGACATCGAACTCTGGGAAGCGGTGCACAAGGCTCGGGCCGACGAATTTATTCCGTTGTTGTCGGACGCTGAAGGCCGGACCGGTTTTGATGCTCACGTGGGTGAACGCGGGGTGAAACTTTCCGGGGGCCAGCGGCAGCGGATTGCCATCGCTCGTGTACTGCTCAAGGACGCGCCGATTCTGATTATGGACGAGGCGACATCGGCGCTGGATTCGGAGGTTGAAGCGGCTATTCAGGAGAGCCTTGAAACGTTGATGCAGGGTAAGACGGTGATCGCCATCGCGCACCGGCTTTCGACCATTGCCCGGATGGATCGGTTGGTGGTGTTGGAGAAAGGCAGGATTGCCGAGACGGGCAGCCATGCTGAATTGCTGGCGCATGGCGGGTTGTATGCGCGGTTGTGGCAGCACCAGACGGGGGGGTTTGTCGGGATTGATTGATTGTTGATTGTTGATTGTTGATTGTTGATTGGGGGTATATCCGTTTCTTCGGTAATGGCGACTATTGGTTTCGCCCTTACGGCGAGTCACTTGGAAAAGCCCCAAGTAACCAAGGGCTCTTGCCCCTTTCGTTCGGTGCCTCGCCTAGGCTCGGCATGCCCTCGCTCCGGTCCTGCTCCGTGGGCCCGCCGCCATCGGCCATCCATGGCCGGGGGCGGCTAACCCGGCATCCCTGCCGGGTTACCCACTGCGCAGAACCTCCACTCGGCCTCTCGAGGCGGCGGTGCATCAAGATCAAAAGCACGGCGGCCTACAGGCCGGCCTGATTGGGGAGTACGCATTCCCCTGTAGGAGCGAGCTTGCTCGCGAAGAACGTCAACGATGACGCGTTTTAACAGGATAAACGCGGTGCCTGTGTGTCCATCGCGAGCTCGCTCCTACAGGGAGGGGCGGTGATTTCGGACATTGCGTTCGCTTTTGATCTTGCCGTTGCTTCGGCTTTTGATCTTGATCTGTTGCCCCTTTCCCAGAGGCCGAACGCAGGCGTTGCGCAGGGGGTACCGCGGCAAGGATGCCGCGGTAGCCGCCCCCGGCCATGGATGGCCGATGGCGGCGGGCCCCCGGAGCAATGCCTTCGTTAAGGCATGCCGAGCCACAGCGAGGCACCGAATGGAGGGGCAAAGCCTTTTGCTTACTTTTCGGCGTCTGGAAAAGTGAGTCGCTGTAAGAGCGAAACCGCCAGCCGCCGTTACCACACAAACGGATATGCCCCCAATCCAAACCCCGCCAAACCCCACCAACCACAGCCCTCGCACCTCCCACTCCCACTGGAAATCCACAAAAACCCTGCTGTAATCACCCAAGGTTCTGGGAGATGAGCCTGTCGTAAATCTGCAGGATGCAAAACTCGATACAGTCTCGATAGGGAAGCCTATCAAGGACGCTCTCATGTCTCTGTTCAAACGTTCAGTCACTGAGTTGTTAGGCACGTTCTGGCTGGTATTGGGGGGTTGCGGCAGTGCGGTCCTGGCCGCGTCTTCTCCGCTGGGGATCGGGGTGCTTGGCGTGGCCCTCGCGTTCGGTCTGACGGTGTTGACCATGGCCTTTGCCATTGGCCATATCTCCGGCTGCCACCTCAACCCCGCCGTGTCCGTCGGTTTGTTTGTCGGCGGTCGATTCCCGGCCAGGGAACTGCCCGCCTACATCATCGCCCAGGTGATTGGCGGGGTTATCGCTGCCGCCTTGCTCTACTACATCGCCAGCGGCAAGGAAGGCTTCGATCTTTCCGCTGGCCTCGCCTCCAACGGCTACGGTGAACACTCCCCAGGGAAATACTCGATGGCCGCAGGCTTTGTCTGTGAGCTGGTGATGACCGCCATGTTCGTGCTGATCATCCTCGGCGCCACCGACAAGCGAGCGCCCGCCGGGCTGGCACCGATCGCCATCGGCCTGGCCTTGACGCTGATCCACCTGATCTCGATTCCCGTCACCAACACCTCGGTCAACCCGGCACGCAGTACCGGCCCGGCGCTGATCGTCGGCGGCTGGGCCATCGCGCAATTGTGGATGTTCTGGGTGGCGCCGCTGCTCGGTGCAGTGGTCGGCGGCGTGACGTATCGATGGCTGGGCAAGGAAGGCAATTGAAGCCTTGGCAGAGGATCAGTCTTGCCGATAAGGCAAGGCGGTCCTCGCTTCCTCGGCATACGCCAGTACCCCGACGCGCTCCTGCTGCAGAAAGTCCTTCACCGCCGACTTCAATCCCGGATGCCTCAGGTAATGCCAGGAATGCGTGATCACCGGTTCAAACCCGCGAATCAACTTGTGCTCACCCTGGGCGCCGGCGTCGAAACGCTGGAAGCCGTTGGCAATCGCGTAATCCATGCCCTGGTAGAAACAGGTCTCGAAGTGCAGCCGGTCGAACTCCGCCAGACAGCCCCAGTAGCGGCCGTAAAAACTGTCGCCACCCACCAGACTGAAGGCCATCGCCACCGGCCGTGAGCCTTGCTTGGCCAGCACCACACGAATCGATTCGGGCATGCGCTCGGCCAACAGGCTGAAAAATGCCCGCGTCAGATAGGGCCTTTGCCGACGCACCGCGTAGGTATTGGCGTAGCAGGCATAGACAAAATCCCACTGCGCCTCGTCGAGTTGCCGACCTTCCAGCCATTCGAAATCGATGCCCTGCCCCGCCACTTGTTCGCGCTCTTTACGCATCTGTTTACGCTTGCGCGAGCTGAGAACGTCGAGGAAATCCTGAAAATCCCGATAGCCACGATTCTGCCAGTGGTACTGACAGCCGATTCGCTGCAACCAGCCCGGCTGCTCTGCCAACGCGGCGTCAGTGAACGGGTCGGTGAAGTTGATGTGGGCGCTGGAAAGCTCTTCGATCTCAAGGTAGCCCGGCAGGCTTTTGAGCAGTTCGAAACCGTCTTCGACTGAGGACGCCAGTAACCGCGGCCCGCTGACCGGGCTGAACGGCACGGCGCTCAGCAACTTGGGGTAGTACTCGATTCCGGCACGCTCACAGGCATCCGCCCAGGCATGGTCGAACACGTACTCGCCGTAGGAATGCCACTTGCGGTAACTGGGCAGTGCGGCGATCAGGCGACCACCTTCGATGTGCAGCAAATGCTCGGGCTGCCAGCCGGAATGAGGGCCAACGCTGCCGCTGTCTTCTAGTGCGCCGAGAAAGGCGTGACGCAGAAATGGCTGATTCTCGGGCACCAGCGCGTCCCACGCTTGCGACGCAATGTCAGACAGGCTTTGCAAACGTTGCAACGGCATCAACTTCCTCTCCACTTCTTCGCGTTTAAAGCCTCGCGAGTATCGCTTATCGCTCTCCATTGCACACGATCAATTCGACGACAGCGCTCTGGATCAATAGTTCGCGACGACTCTGTATCGTCATCGAGATGCCATCACATTGCCACCGCTCTGTCATAAACGATCGCGATACTGGCGCCTGTTTTTAGAGCGTCGGGTTCTACCCCGGCCACTGTTTTCCGTCCATCAATGGTCGGTTGTGCCCTGGATGGCCCAGTCATCCACTCTCATCTTCGGAGATTGATATGCGTCTTGCTTCCACGAAAACCGCGGCAGCCCTGTGTGGTGGTCTGTTGCTGGCCATGAGTGTTCCGGCCAGCGCCGCAGTTGACGCCAAACTGCTCGATATGCTCAAGGCAAACGGCTCGATTACCAACGCGCAGTACAGCGAACTGCAAGCCGAGCTGGCCAGGGACCAAAAAGACCAGCAGATCGCCCGTCAGGCTCAACAAGAGACCAACGAGCAGATCGCCGCGACCGCGAAGAAAACCAACGAACTGAGCACCTTCGACCAGAAACTGGCGTGGGCTGCCAAGACCCAATTCAAGGGTGATGTGCGTTTCCGTCAGGAGACGGTCAAGAACGATGGCGTTTCCAACAATCGCGACCAGGATCGTCAGCGCGTTCGTGCCCGCCTGGGTGCCTACACCGAGATCAACCCGCAAGTCGACACCGGCATCCGTATCGCCACCGGCAACAACGACGACGCTCGCTCCACCAACCAGAGCCTGGACAACTACTTCGACAAGAAGTCGATCTGGCTGGACCAGGGCTACGTCGATTACCACCCCGGCTTCGCCAAGAACCTGCACATCGTTGGCGGCAAGATGCCACAGCAATGGGTGAGCATGGGTGACATCATCTGGGATAGCGACATCAGCCCCGAAGGCCTGGCGCTCACCTACAAGTACCCGCTGGGCGCCAGCACCGAGCTGTTCGGTAGCGCCGGCCACTACACCCTCAAGGACAACGTCGACGGCGACGGTGTGCAATTCAAGCACGACTTGCGCCTGTACGCCGGCCAGTTGGGCGCGCGATTCGCCCTCACCGACAACCTGAAACTGACCTTGGGTGGCAGCGTCTACGGCTACGACAACGACGACGACATCACCGCAGGCGGCACCAGCATTCCATCGGTACTGGCCACCAACGGCAACACCCCGAACGAGCAATTCAAGCTGTACGAAGGCTTTGGTCAGATCGACATCACCGGCCTGCCACTGCCGCTCTCGTTCTACGGTCAGTACGTCAACAACAAAGATGCCAGCAACGATCAGGACTCTGCCTGGCTCGCGGGTGTAAAAACCAAGTTCTACGGCTTCGCCGTGGACTACAACTATCGTGACGTACAGCGTAACGCGGTGGTCGGCGCCTTCACCGACTCCGACTTCGCCAACGGTTTCACTGGTTCGCGTGGCAGCAAGTTGAAAGTGAGTTACGAGCTGGACAAGAACTTCGCCCTGGGCGCGACGTACTACATGGCTAACTCTGACTACACCAACGCCAACCTCAAGGATTCGGACATCAACACCCTGCAACTGGATGCCGAAGCCAAGTTCTGATTCCCCGCCACACGACTCGGGCAAGGAAGCCTGAGCTCTTTTTACAGCCTCGCGTTGCTGCACCGGTCCCCATCATCCGTCCGGTGCAGCAACGCGAGGCTGCTTTCATTGTGGCGAGCTCATTGTGGCGAGCGAGCTTGCTCGCGCTGGGCCGCGAAGCGGCCCCCTGCAGTCCTCCAGACAGACCACACTCGCTGGTTTTGCGACTGCTCGCAGCCGATCGGGAGCAAGCTCCCTCGCCACAAAAGCCCTGCACAAAAAAAATCGCAGCGTGCGGCATGAAACTGCCGCAGGCTGCGATCTTTCAAGCGAACTCAGCGCTTGCGCAGGATCACGCTGCCAATCGAGTAACCGGCGCCAAACGAGCTGAGCACGGCCAGCGAACCGGCGGCCAGGTCATCCTGGTTCTTGTGAAACGCAATCACTGAACCGGCGGAGCTGGTGTTGGCGTAGGTGTCGAGAATCACCGGTGCTTCTTCTTCGGTGGCTTCGCGTCCCAGCAGTTTTTTGACGATCAGGTGGTTCATGCTGAGGTTGGCCTGGTGCAGCCAGAAGCGTTTCACGTCGCTGATGTTCAGCTGGTTTTCTTCCAGGTGCGTAGCAATCAGCTCGGCAACCATCGGGCAGACGTCGCGGAACACCTTGCGGCCTTCCTGCACGAACAGTTTGTCCTTGGCACCGATGCCCTCTTCCGCCGCGCGGTTGAGGAAGCCGAAGTTGTTGCGGATGTTGTTGGAGAACTTGGTCAGCAGTTTGGTGCTGACGACATCGAACTGATGCTTGGACGTCGCCAGGTCGGCACGCTCGATGATCACCGCGGTCGCGGCGTCGCCGAAGATGAAGTGGCTGTCGCGATCGCGGAAGTTCAGGTGACCGGTGCAGACTTCCGGGTTGACCATCAGGATCGCCCGGGCCTGGCCCAGTTGCACGCTGTTGGCGGCGGCCTGAATGCCGAAGGTCGCCGAGGAGCACGCGACGTTCATGTCGAAACCGAAGCCCTGAATCCCCAGTGCTTCCTGGACTTCGATGGCGATGGCCGGGTAGGCGCGTTGCAGGTTGGAGCAGGCGACGATCACGCCGTCGATGTCCGCGGCGGTCTTGCCGGCGCGTTGCAAGGCTTGTTCGGCGGCGCCGATGGCCATCTGGCAGAGCACCGACCACTCGTCATTCGAGCGCTCCGGCAAGCGTGGCGCCATGCGTTGCGGGTCGAGGATGCCGTCCTTGTCCATGACAAAACGGCTTTTGATGCCCGACGCTTTTTCGATGAACGCCGCGCTGGACTCGGTCAACGCTTCGATGTCGCCGCGCGCGATGGCGTCGGCGTTGTCGGCGTTGAATTGCGCGACGTAAGCGTTGAAAGACTGCACCAGCTCTTCGTTGGAGATGCTGTTGGCCGGGGTGTACAGGCCGGTGCCGCTGATGACGACGTTATGCATGGTCGTTTCTCTAATCTGGTCAGGCAGAAAGTGTTGGCACCGACGTACCAACACACAAAGGGTCTGTTCCCGTCACGGGAAGCACACCCGGCATCGCTTTATTCCGATCGCCCATTACCCGTGAAGGCTCAAAACCGCGGGGCCGGCGTTTATAGGCGCGAAGTTTGCCATAAACATTGGGTTTTGGCGCCTTTTTGCTGGATGACTCCCACCTACCAAGCAATACAAAAACCTGTGGGAGCGAGCCTGCTCGCGATGGGGGCATCACAGTCGACATAGATGTCGGATGTGATGGCCCATCGCGAGCAGGCTCGCTCCCACAGGTATTGCACAAGTCTCGGGTTCAGGGTTCGACCTGGGTCCATTGTTTGTTCAGGCGTTTGTCGGAGATCGGCACCTTGGTCCCCAATTGTTGCGCGAACAGCGAAACCCGGTATTCCTCCAGCCACCAACGATACAGCTCCAATTGCGGATCGCGCTTGCCTTCCTGGGCGTGTTTGTTGGCGCGAGTCTGGTATTGCGTCCAGAGGCCGGACAATTCGCCGCTCCAGACCCGATCCCGCTGCACCTGGGCACCGATTTTCTCGAAGCGCTGCTCGACCGCTTTCAGATAACGCGGCAATTCCTTGAGCCACTGCATCGGCGTTTCACGGACGAAGCCCGGATAAACCAGATGACTGAGCTGTTGCTTGATGTCGTTCAGGGCCACGGCTTGCGCCAGGTCGATCTTGCCCTTGAAGCGTTTTTGCAGGCCGTGCCAGAGCTTGAGAATCTCCAGCGTCAGCTTCGCCAGACGCTCGGCGTGCTCGGTCCAGCCACCGCGTTTGCGTTCGGCCAGTGACGCCAGTCCGGCACCATCACGCGGCAGCGGGTCTTCACCCTCGAGAATGCAGCTGTCGAGGCTGGCTAACAGAATGTCTTCGACCAGACTGTCGACTCGCCCCATGTCGCGGTACATCAGGCCCAACTCGGTCAGCCCCGGCAACTTGCCTCGCAGGAATTTTGCCGGTTCCGCCAGTTGCTGCATCAGCAAACGCTGCAACGCGCGGCGATGCTGGAACTCGGCTTCGGCCGGCGTGGAGAAGCGCCCTTCCTTGACCGTGCCACTCTCTTCCACCAGCGCCGGATACACCGTCATCGACAGCCCGGCAATCTTCTGCTGGGTTTTTTCGGCAACGGCGGCAAACACTTTCGGTTCCACCGGTTGCTGGTTTTTCGCGGTTTGCGGCACGGCCAATGCCGCTTGGCTGGCCTCGGCAAAGCGCGCCGTCAATTCAGCCAGATCACGCCCCTCACCCAGAAACTTACCCTGGCCATCGACGATTTCCAGGTTCATCCGCAGGTGACTGTCGACCTGCTGCGACGCTTCGGCCCAGGCCTCGTCGCTGACCCGCGCGCCGGTCATGCGCAGCAACTCACGGCCCAACGCCTGCGGTAACGAGCCCTCGGCGAAGGTGATGCGTTGCAACGCCGCTTTGACGAAGTCCGGCACCGGCACGAAATTCTTGCGCAGCGCCTTCGGCAGGTTGCGCACCAGCGCAATGCACTTGGCCTCGATGACGCCCGGCACCAGCCATTCCAGGCGTTCCGGCGGCAGCATCGGCAACAGCGGCGCCGGCACACGCAAGGTCACGCCATCGCGCGGATGGTTTGGTTCGAAGTGGTAACTGAGCGCCAACTCCAGATCCCCGATGTGCAGGGTGTCCGGGTAATGCGCGGCGGTGACTTCACTGGCCTCGCGGGCCAGCACGTCTTCTTCGCGCATGATCAGCAGCTGCGGGTCTTTCTGGCTGTTGATCCGGTACCAACTGTCGAAGGTCGCGGTCTGGTGAATCTCCGCCGGCAGCCGCGCGTCGTAGAAGGCGAACAGGGTTTCTTCGTCGGCCAGAATGTCGCGACGGCGAGCCTTGGCCTCCAGTTCGTCGAGCTGTTCGAGCAACTGCGCATTGGCCGACAAACATTTGGCTTTGGATTGAATCTCGCCGCGCACCAGGCCTTCGCGAATGAAAAACTCACGCGACACCACCGGATCAATCGGCCCGTAATGCACCGGCCGGCGACCGACCACGATCAGCCCGAACAGGGTGATCTGTTCGAACGCCACGACCTGTCCGCGCTTCTTCTCCCAATGGGGTTCGAAGTGGTTTTTCTTGATCAGGTGCCCGGCCAGCGGCTCGATCCAGTCAGCGTCGATCTTGGCGACCATCCGCGCGTAAAGCTTGGTGGTTTCCACCAGTTCGGCGGCCATCAGCCATTGCGGACGCTTCTTGCCGAGGCCCGATGACGGGTGAATCCAGAAGCGCCGCTGACGCGCGCCGAGGTAATCGCCGTCTTCGGTTTTCTGGCCGATCTGGCTGAGCAGGCCCGAGAGCACGGCTTTGTGCAGTTTCGGATAATCCGCCGGCTCTTTATTGAGGGTGAGCTGCATGTCGCGGCAGATCAGGCTCAACTGGCGATGAGAGTCGCGCCATTCGCGCAAGCGCAAATAGTTGAGGAAATTCTTGCGGCACCAGTTACGCAGCGGACTCGCCGTCAACGCCTGGCGTTGTTCTTCGAAACCACGCCACAGATTGACCAGCCCGGCGAAGTCCGAGTCGACGTCTTTCCACTGCGCGTGCGCTTGATCCGCCGCTTGTTGACGTTCCGGCGGACGCTCGCGCGGATCCTGGATCGACATGGCGCTGGCGACGATCAGCACTTCCTGCAAGCTGCCGAGTTTCGCCGCTTCCAGCAGCATGCGGCCCATGCGCGGGTCCACCGGCAAACGCGCCAGATTGCGGCCCAACGGCGTCAGCTGGCTGTTGCGATCCACCGCCGAGAGTTCTTGCAGCAGGTTGAAACCGTCGCTGATCGCCTTGCCATCCGGCGGCTCGATAAACGGGAAATCGGTGATCTCGCCGAGGCGCAGATGCAGCATCTGCAAAATCACCGCCGCGAGGTTGGTACGGAGGATTTCCGGGTCGGTGAATTCCGGGCGCCCGATGAAATCTTCTTCGCTGTACAGGCGGATGCAAATACCTGGTTCAACGCGTCCGCAACGACCTTTACGCTGGTTGGCGCTGGCCTGGGAAATCGCTTCGACGGGCAAACGCTGGACCTTGGCGCGGTAGCTGTAGCGGCTGATGCGCGCGGTGCCGCTGTCGATCACGTAACGGATGCCCGGCACGGTCAGCGAGGTTTCCGCGACGTTGGTCGCCAGCACCACGCGACGGCCCGGGTGCGACTGGAAAATCCGCTGCTGCTCGGCCGGCGACAACCGTGCGTACAGCGGCAGGATTTCCGTGTGTTTGAGCTGGGCCTTGCGCAGCATGTCCGCCGCGTCGCGAATCTCGCGCTCGCCGGGCAGGAACACCAGCACATCGCCGGGGCTCTTGCGCTCGCTGCGTTCGAACGCGGCGATTTCGTCGAGGGTGGCGAGGATCGCCTGATCCACGGTCAAATCGTCCTCGACGCGGTTGCCCTCTTCGTCCTGTTCCAGGGTCAGCGGGCGATACCAGGTTTCCACCGGGAAGGTCCGACCGGAGACTTCGACGATGGGCGCATCGTCGAAGTGCTTGGAGAAGCGCTCCAGGTCGATGGTCGCCGAGGTGATGATGACTTTCAGGTCCGGACGACGCGGCAGCAGGGTTTTCAGGTAACCGAGCAGGAAGTCGATGTTGAGGCTGCGTTCGTGGGCTTCGTCGACGATGATCGTGTCGTAGCGCTCGAGGTAGCGGTCGTTCTGGGTTTCCGCCAGCAGGATGCCGTCGGTCATCAACTTGATCAGGGTGTTGGAATCGCTCTGGTCCTCGAACCGCACCTGATAACCGACCAGCGCGCCCAAGGGTGTCGCCAGTTCTTCGGCGACCCGGCTGGCGACGCTGCGCGCAGCAATTCGACGCGGCTGGGTGTGGCCGATCAGGCCGTGCTGGCCGCGACCGATTTCCAGGCAGATCTTCGGCAACTGGGTGGTTTTACCCGAACCGGTCTCGCCGGCGATGATCAGCACCTGATGCTTGAGCAACGCGGCTTTGATTTCGTCGCGCTTGGCGGCGATCGGCAGGCTGTCGTCGTAACGAATCACTGGCAGGCTGGCCCGCCGCGCCAGCACCTGATCACAGGACGCTTGCAGGCGCGTTACCCACTGGGCCAGCTTGGCCTCGTCAGGTTTTTTGCGCAGCTCAAGCAACTGCCGCCGCAGCCGGTGGCGGTCGGCGAGCATGGCGTGATCGAGGTTTTTCAGCAGTTTGTCGATTGAAGGCGATTCGTCAGTCATCAGGTACGCAAAAGTCGTCTAGTGGCGCAGGGGGGCGATTGTGGCAGAAAAGCAGCTACAAGCGGCAAGCGGCAAGCTACAAGCCGCATTCATCTTGCGGCTTGTAGCTTGCCGCTTGTAGCTGCTCCTATTCCTTATCAAGGCCTCTACGCCGATACGGGAACACGTCGATGACCTTCCCGCCCCGAATAGCTTCCTGCAGGCTTTTCCAGTAATCGGCGTTGTACAACTCGCCATGCAATTGGTCGAACAACTTGCGTTGCCCCGAATCGGCAAACAGAAACGGCGGAAATTCCTCGGGAAACACGTCCAGCGGCCCGATCGAGTACCACGGCTCGGACGCCATCTCATCTTCAGGTGTGCGCGGTTGCGGGATGTGGCGGAAGTTGGCCTCGGTCAGGAAGCAAATCTCGTCGTAGTCATAAAACACCACCCGCCCGTGACGGGTCACGCCGAAGTTTTTCAGCAGCATGTCGCCGGGGAAGATGTTCGCTGCCGCCAGTTGCTTGATCGCCAGGCCGTAATCTTCCAGCGCTTCGCGCACCTGAGCGTCGTTGGCGTTTTCCAGGTACAGGTTCAACGGCGTCATCCGCCGTTCGGTCCAGCAGTGGCGGATCAGCACCGTGTCGTCTTCCACGGACACGGTGGACGCCGCAACCTCAAGCAGTTCTTCCAGGCACGCCGGATCGAACTTGCTCAGCGGAAAACGGAAGTCGGCGAACTCCTGGGTATCGGCCATGCGCCCGACGCGGTCGACGCTTTTCACCAAACGGTACTTCTCGATCACCGTGGCGCGGTCGACGTTTTTCGATGGCGAGAAACGGTCCTTGATGATTTTGAATACGGTGTTGAAACCCGGCAGGGTAAACACGCTCATGACCATGCCGCGCACACCGGGGGCCATGATGAACTGGTCGTCGGTGTTCGCCAGGTGGTTGATCAGTGCCCGGTAAAACTCCGATTTGCCGTGTTTGTAGAAACCGATCGAGGTGTACAGCTCGGCGATGTGCTTGCCCGGCAGGATACGCTTGAGAAAGCCGATGAACTCTGCCGGCACCGGCACGTCGACCATGAAATACGAGCGGGTGAACGAGAAGATGATCGACACGTCCGCTTCATCAGTGATCAACGCATCGATCTGAATCCCGCGACCTTCGCGGTGCAGCAGCGGAATCACCAGCGGCCATTGTTCGTCCTGGGTGTAGATGCGCCCCACCAGGTACGCGCCCTTGTTGCGGTAGAGCACCGAGGAAAACAGCTCAACGCTTAAATCCGGGTCCTTGCAGACCCAGTCCGGCAGGTTTTCGCGCAGTTGCGCTTCGAGGCGGCGCAGGTCGCCGGCCAGGTCGGCGTAGTCTTCGCTGAAACGGTAATCGGCAAAAATGCTCGCCAACATGCCGGACAACTGACCCTGAGGCTTGTACGTACGGGTTTGCGCAGCGCGGGCACGGCGCAGGCTCGGCCGGGTGGTGTGGATGAACATGCAGCCGTCGCTGATCAGGTCATGGCTGAACAGCCCGCAGAAGATCGAGTTGTACCAGGTCTCCGACAGTTCATCGTCAAAGCGCAGGTCGATCAGGGTGATGTACGCGCTTTTGACCAGTGGCCAGCAACTGACGTCCAGAGTTTCGGTGTCGAACGCGACGCGCAGGCGGTCGACCGTTTCGCTGACCTTCTCTTCATACAGATTGATCCGCGCGGCCGAGGCGATTTGCGTCTCCTGCCACTTGGCTTGCTCGAAGCGAGCCCGGGCACCGTCGGTGATCTGCCGGAAATGCTCACGGTAATCGTCAAAGCCATCGAGGATCAGTCGGGCGATATCGGCGGCTGGCCATTGCTGCGGCATGGTGAAACCTCGGCGGGAATGTCGGAAGCCTGAGCTTAGCCAGTGAACCGGGTGCAGGAGAAGCGTAATTTTGCGCCAGGCCCTGGAATGCGCCCGGCGAATTCGTTGCTCGTTTTTCGGTTGCCATCGATCAGGCGCTCGGCAACACTCTCGGCCCCATGAAGGAAGGAGTGCACCGTGAGCCCTGTCGATGTTGTTCGTATGCTGTCGCTGGCGGCTATCTGGGGTGCGAGCTTCTTGTTCATGCGCATCATCGCCCCCGTGATTGGCACAATCCCCACCGCGTTTTTTCGGGTGTCGATTGCGGCGGCCGGGTTGCTGGTGATCCTCGGGTTGATGCGCATCAGCTGGGATTTCAAAGGCAAACTGAAGACTGTGATGCTGCTCGGGGTAATCAACTCCGGAATTCCGGCGACGCTCTATTCCGTGGCCGCGCAAGTGCTGCCGGCCGGGTATTCGGCAATTTTCAACGCCACTACGCCGCTGATGGGCGTGTTGATCGGTGGGTTGTTCTTCAGTGAAAGACTCACCGCCGCCAAGCTCGGCGGGGTATTCCTCGGGCTGTTCGGCGTCGGCATTCTCACCCGGGCCGGTCCGGTGGCGTTTGACCTGCAATTGCTGATGGGCGCCCTCGCTTGCCTGCTCGCCACCACTTGCTACGGATTTGCCGGGTTCCTTGCGCGTCGCTGGCTCGACCAGGCCGGTGGGCTCGACAGCCGACTGTCGGCGCTGGGCAGCATGCTGGGGGCGACGTTGTTCCTGTTGCCGTTGTTCGGCTACAGCGTGATCAGCCAGCCACCGGCGAGCTGGGGCGGCTGGAATGTCTGGCTGTCGTTGCTGGGGCTGGGTTTGGGCTGCACGGCGCTGGCGTACATTATTTACTTCCGTTTGCTCACTTCGGTGGGGCCGGTGAAGTCGATGACCGTGACCTTCATGATCCCGCCGTTCGGGGTGTTGTGGGGGGCGCTGTTGCTGGATGAGCCGTTGTCGATGGCGCACCTGTATGGCGGGGTGTTGATTGCAGCGGCGTTGTGGATGGTGTTGAAGCCGACGGTGGTGAAGTCTGCCGAGGTGGCTGCCAGGTAGTTTTTCGGTGTGGCTGATGACGCCTTCGCGGGCAAGCCCGCTCCCACAGAGGCGGTGTCGAACACAGATTTTGAGTTCGACATCGATCACTGTGGGAGCGAGCCTGCTCGCGATGACGATGGTTCAGTCACCGACAATCACAAGGCTAGATCACTGAACCCGCCATCCACCAACCGCCGAATCCCCAGCGGATTAGCGTTCTGCAACGCCTCGGGCAACAACGCATCCGGATAATTCTGGAAGCACACCGGCCGCAGGAAACGATCAATCGCCAAGGTTCCAACTGAAGTCCCGCGCGAGTCCGACGTCGCCGGGTACGGCCCGCCATGCACCATCGCCTCGCACACCTCAACCCCGGTCGGGTAGCCATTGAGCAAAATCCGCCCGACCTTTTCCTGCAACGACTCAGCCAGCCAGCGGTACTCCAGCAACTCCTCGGGCTCGCCAATCAGCGTCGCCGTCAATTGCCCACGCAAGCCGTGCAACGCGGCCGCCAACTGCGCCCGATCCTCAACTTCAATGACGATGGTGGTCGGCCCGAACACTTCCTCCTGAAGCAGTTCATCGCCCTTGAGCAACAGGCTGACATCAGCCTTGAACACGTGCGGTTGCGCCTGATTGCCCTGTTGCGGTTTGCCCGCCAGGTGCGTCAGCCCCGGATGTTCGTGCAGTTCACCCAGACCTTTACTGTAATTGACCAACGCGCCGGCGTTGAGCATGGTTTGCGCCGGTTGCTGGTTCATGCTGGCGCAAAACGTTTCCACGAAGGTGCTGAACTGCGGCGAACGCAGACCGATGACCAGGCCCGGATTGGTGCAAAACTGACCGCAGCCGAGCGTCACCGATGCGGCCAGTTGCGCAGCAATTTGCTCACCCCGAACCTTGAGCGCTTCGGGCAGCAGGAACACCGGGTTGATGCTCGACATCTCGGCAAACACCGGGATCGGCTGTGGCCGCGTCGCCGCCATGTGGCACAGGGCATTACCGCCCTTGAGCGAGCCGGTGAAGCCCACTGCCTGAATCGCCGGGTGCTTGACCAGCCACTCACCGACACCCCCGCCGTAGATCATGTTGAACACCCCCGCGGGCATCTCGGTGCGCTCGGCGGCGCGGATGATCGCGTCCGCCACCCATTCGGCGGTTGCCATGTGCCCGCTGTGGGCTTTGAACACCACCGGGCAACCGGCGGCCAGCGCTGCAGCGGTGTCGCCACCGGCGGTGGAAAACGCCAACGGAAAGTTGCTGGCGCCAAACACGGCGACCGGGCCCAGGGCGATGCGGTACTGGCGCAGGTCCGGACGCGGCAACGGCTGGCGATCCGGCAAGGCGCGGTCGATGCGCGCACCGTAGAAATCACCGCGACGCAGGACCTTGGCAAACAAGCGCATCTGGCCGCTGGTGCGTGCGCGTTCGCCTTGAATGCGCGCGGCTGGCAAGGCGGTTTCGCGGCAGACGGTGGCGACGAAGTCATCACCCAACGCATCGATTTCATCGGCGATGGCCTCGAGAAACTGCGCACGTTTTTCGGCGCTCAGGTCGCGGTAAATCGGGTATGCAGCGGCCGCCGCTTTGGCCGCTGCCCCCACCTCGGCTTCGGACGCCTGGAAGAAGGTGCCTGGCAGCGGTTCACCAGTGGTGGCGTCGAGGCTTTGCAGTTGCAATGTACCGTTGGCGCTGCGACGGCCGCCGATGTAGTTGTGTCCGAGAAGCGTGGTCATAAGGGTTCCTTGACCGGCTGACAGCACCGGTGATTGAAGGCTTAAAGCGCCTGCACCTTGCCGATAGGAAACGGCTGGGCGCTTTCGCCGATGCCGTTTTCCAGCGGCGCACCGAACGCCTCAAGACTGATCTGAAAGCGATCCCCCGGCTGGGTTTTCACCCCGTCGGCAAACGACAGCGTGGCGGTGCCGAAGTAATGCACGTGGACATCGCCAGGACGCAAAAACTGCGCGTACTTGAAGTGATGGAATTCGAGGTTGGCGAGGCTGTGGCACATGTTGTCTTCGCCGCTGAGAAATTCCTTTTCCCAGAGCGTTTCGCCGTTGCGCGTGATGCGGCTGGTGCCCGCCAGGTGCCGGGGCAATTCACCGACGCGCAATTCCGGGCCATAGGCGCAGAAGCGCAGTTTCGAATGCGCGAGGTACAGGTAGTTGCGCCGCTCCATGACATGGTCGGAGAACTCGTTGCCCAGGGCATATCCGACGCGATACGGCTGGCCGTCGTCGCCGATCACATACAGGCCGGTCAGTTCCGGCTCTTCACCGGCGTCCTCGGCAAACGGCGGCACCGGGAAGTCCGCGCCGGGGCGCACGACGATGCTGCCGTCGCCCTTGTAGAACCATTCCGGTTGCGCGCCGACCTGACCGACCGCCGGTTTTCCACCCTCCAGGCCCCATTTGAAGATGCGCATGGTGTCGGTCATGCCGGCTTCGACCGCGCCATCCTGTTGGTGCATTTTGTCCCGTGCCGACGCGCTGCCAAGGTGAGTCAGGCCGGTGCCGCTGATCAGGCAATGGGCCGGGTCTTCGTGGTCCAGCGGTGGCAGGACCTTGCCCTGCTGCAACAGCTGCGCGTAATCCGGGCCAGGCTCGGTGCCGCGCTGCGCGGCTTCTTCTTGCAGGCTGCGTTTGGCGCGGATAGCCGCAAGTGCCAGTTCACGGGTGCTGCGGGTGTCTTTCAGCACCAGGACATGTGAGCCATCGACGACGCCGACCTGGCGCTCACCGGCAGTGTTTTCGAATTGAATCAGGCGCATGACGGCCTCCAGAAAGTCAGGGATGGCGCCACTCATGAGCGGCGCCTCAAGGTCACTCGATGATGTTGAAGTCACTCAAGTATTCATCGGAGATTTCCAGGCCCAGGCCCGGCGTGTTGTCGTCGAGCTGGATGTAGCCGTTGACCGGTTGTGGCTCGCCCTTGAACACGTAGTAGAAGAGTTCGTTGCCGACCTCGACGTCGAACACCGGGAAGAACTCGGCCATCGGCGAGGCGGTGGTGGACATGGTCAGGTGGTAGTTGTGCATCTGCCCGGCGTGCGGGATTACCGGCACTGACCAGGCTTCGGCCATGGCGTTGATCTTGCGCGCTGCGGTGATGCCGCCGACACGATTGGTGTCGTACTGGATCACGTCGACCGCGCGGCGTTCCAGCAGGTCTTTGAAGCCGTACGAGGTGAACTCGTGCTCGCCGCCGGAGATCGGCATGATCCCCATTTTTTTCAGCTCGATGTAGCCCTCGATGTCGTCGGCGATCACCGGTTCTTCGAGCCAGCGCGGTTCGAACTCGGCGAGTTTGGGCAACATGCGCCGAGCGTATTCGAGGGTCCAGCCCATGTAGCATTCGAGCATGATGTCGATGTCCGGGCCCGCCAGGTTACGCAAGGCGCGCACTTGCTCGATGTTTTTGCGCATGCCCGCCGGGCCGTCTTTCGGACCGTAGCCGAAACGCATTTTCAGCGCGGTGAAACCCTGGTTCAGATAGCCCTGGGCTTCTTCGAGGAACAAGTCGAGGTTGTCGTTGGCGTAGAGCTTGGAGGCGTAGGTCCAGATTTTTTCCTTGGTCCGCCCGCCGAGCAGTTTGAACACCGGCTTGTTCACCGCTTTGCCCATGATGTCCCAGATGGCGATGTCGATCGCCGAGATCGCCGCCATGCCGATGCCTTTGCGGCCCCAGGCGTGGCTCTGGCGGTACATTTTCTGCCAGATGTATTCGTTGTCGAACGGGTCTTCGCCAATCGCAATCGGCGCCAGGTAAGTGTCGATGATTTCCTTGGCCACACGCGGCGCCAGGGCGCAGTTACCGATGCCGACAAGACCGGTGTCGGTCTCGACTTCCACCACCAGCCAGCCGTGGAAACGGAACGAGCCCATGGCGTCGCCGCGCTCGAACAGGATGTCGCTGGCGTTGGTGCAGAAGTGCGCTTGAGGGGGAACGACTTTGCCTTTCCACTCGAAAACGCGGGTACGGATGGCTTTGATTTTCATGAATACAATTCCTTGCGCTGCCGGCTTTTTGTAGTTGTTGAGTCGCTGCGCAGAGCCGCTCGGCTGAACCGGTTCCGGGCATTCGATGGAGCGACTTTAGCCAGCGGCCAGGGGCTGCGGATAATCACTTATGCGTATCCGGCGATAACCTGGGGTGATCGCAAAAACTGCTTATCAGGCATGTCGGGTTATCGGATACAGCGCAAAAAAAAAATGTGGGAGCGAGCCTGCTCGCGATGGCGGCAGTTCAGACACTTATTCAGTGACTGAAGACCGCTATCGCGAGCAGGCTCGCTCCCACAGGGGATTTATGTTGATCCAGCGATGTAGATCAGTAGGTATTAGTGCCCATCCGGCAGGCGATTTCGAAGGCCTGGCGGATCGCCCCGACATTCGCCTTGCCCTGCCCCGCGATGTCGAACGCCGTGCCATGCGCCGGCGTGGTGATCGGAATCGGCAGCCCGCCCTGCACCGTCACGCCACGGGAGAAGCCCATCAGCTTGATCGCGATCTGTCCCTGGTCGTGATACATGGTCACCACCGCGTCAAAGGCACTGGCGTCGCCCTGGACCTTGAGGAAAATCGTGTCCCCCGGATACGGCCCTTCGGCCGCAATCCCCAGCGCCTGTGCCGAGCGAACCGCCGGGCTAATGATGTCCAGTTCTTCGCGACCGAACGAGCCGTTGTCGCCGTTGTGCGGGTTCAAACCACAGACGCCGATGCGCGGCTTTTCCAGGCCGTTGCGCTTGAGCGCGGTGTCGATCAACTGGATCGCTTCCACCACCCGCGCCTGACTGAGCATGCCCGGCACGTCTGCCAAGGCCACATGGGAAGTCACCCGCGACGTCCAGAGGTTGTCGAGCACGTTGAATTCGCAGAACGGCCCGTGGAAATCCAGCAATTCGGCGAACCAGTGCAACTCATCGCTGTGCGCCATGCCAGCCATGTGCAGCGACGTCTTGTTCAGCGGCCCGAACAACACGGCATCCGTGGTGCCGGCCTCGGTCAGGCGCAGGGCTTTTTCCAGGGTGTCGAGGCTATAGCGGCCGCCGATGACACTGGCTTCACTGCGAGGAAACTCGCCGAGGGTATCGCCGCGAAAGTCATAGAACAGCGGCGTGTCATCACGAAACTCCAACTGATCCAGCGACTCCACACGACGGTAAGGAAACTCCGTCCCGGCGATGCGCATGCCACGACGCATTTCCGCCTCGTCGGCGATCAGGATCACGTTAGCCTGACGGCGCACCTCAGGCTCGCCGAGCAGGCGTGCGATCAGTTCCGGGCCGATGCCTGCCGGGTCACCCAGGACCATGGCGATGGTGGTTTTTTTCATGCTTCACTCCTCAAGGGTTCAGGCCGTGTCCGCTCAATGGCGCAAGGCTCGCAGCGATAGACCCGCTGCGCGTTGCTGTAGAAAAGACGCTCCTGATCGGCCTGCGGCAGATCAGCAACGATGGATTTGAAACCGCTGTAAATGGCGTCGAACGAGCCGCACAGGCTGTCCACCGGAAAGTTGCTGGCGAACATCACCCGGGCGGCGCCGAACATGGCAATCACCTCGCGCACGATCCACGCGTTGTCCTTGGCACGCCACGCCTGGCCGGCCTGGCCAAGACCGGAAATCTTTACCTGCACGTTCGGCCAATCGGCCAGCCGCGCCATTGCCAAACGCCAACCCGCCAGACCTTCGGCGCTGCGGTCACTGGGCAATCCGGCGTGGTTGAGAATGAGTGTGGTGCCGGGAAAATCCCGGGCCAGCCTTTCGGCCTCGTGCAGGTTCCACCAGGGTGTCTGCAAATCGAAATGCAGACCCAAGCCTTCGAGCGCGGCGAAACTGCGGCGCCAATGCTCGTCGCTCATCAGGCTGCGCACATGACCAACTTGCGCGGGCGCGGTCGGGCCGCCAGGTTTGTGGCGAACGCTGCGCACGCACTTGAAACTTGCTTGCTCGGTGAGCACGGCGATGGCGTCCGGGTGATCGAGCCAGGCTTGCGCGACGACCGCATTCGGTACGCCGTAACGAGCGGCCAGTTGCTCGATGAAGCGGGTTTCGCCAATCGGGTCCTGCGGGTTCCATTCGGTCTCGACGTACACCGTTTGCACGACGTTATGAGCGCCGGCATCGGCGAAATAGTCCTCGGGAAAATAACGACGTTTGATCGCGCTGTAGTCACCGTAGCGAAACGGGATGTTGGCGTCGGGCGCCAACCACGGATGGTCGTTGATCGACGGGTCCCAGAAGTGATGATGAGCATCGATTATCGGTCCGGTCCATGCTGTATTGGATATGGGCTCAGCCATGGCGCACCTCGTCGAGACTGATGAACAAAGTCGCTAGAACAAACACCGCCGAACACACCGCAAAAAACCCCAGCACCGGGGCAAATCCACCGGTCATTTGCAGAATGATCCCCACCAGAATTGGCACCGCGATGCCGCCGGTGCTGCCGGCCATGTTCATCACGCCGCCGATCAGACCGACCCGCGCCGGGGCCGCCAGCAACGCCGGGAAGCTCCAGTAGAGACTGCCCCACATAAGAAAAAAGGCGGTCATGGCCAACAGCGCCACGGCCGCAAAAGGATCGTTCAGGGTTGGCAGCAACAGGAACGCGCCGAGGGCCACCAGACCGGAAAACGCCAGCAGGCTCTTGACCGCGACACCACGGCTGACACCCTTGCGGATCAACCCGTCGCAGAGAAAACCGCCCGTCAACGAACCCAGCGCGCCACAGACGAAGATCACGAACGTCGCAGCGCCGATGCCTTTGATATCAAAGCCACGCGCCTGTGCCAGATAACTCGGGCCCCAGGTCAGCAAGCCAAAATAAACCATCGCCCAACTGGCGCGACCGATCAGTAAACCGCTCAAGGATCGTGCCGCGATGCCCAGGCCTTTGACCGGCACGCGCGCGGCTTCGGCAGCAGGCGTGGCGCGCCCGGCGTTGATCTTGTCGAGTTCTTCGGCATTCACTTGCGGGTGGCTGGTCGGGTCGTCACGCAGATAACGCCGCGCCAGCCAGGCCAGTACCAGCGTTGCGATCCCGGCGATCACAAACGCCAGACGCCATGAATCCAGCGAAGCGATCAGGTAGGCAATGATCAACCCGCCCAGCGCCACGCCCAACGGGCTGCCGCTGTCCATCAGCACTGCGCCGCGACTGCGTTCGCTCGGCGCCAGCCACAGGGAAATCAGCTTGCCGCCCGAAGGAAACAACGGCGCCTCGGCAGCACCCAGTGCGACACGGGCGAACAGCAATGACAACCCGCCCGTGGCGAACGCGGCCAGCACCTGAAACGTGCCCCACAACCCGGTGGACCAACTGATGACCCGGTGCGGCCCGAAGCGATCGATCATCCAACCACCGGGAATCTGCAGCAGCGCGTACGCCCAGAAGAAACTGCTGAGGATCAGCCCTTGCAGGCTCGGCGACAGGGAAAATTCATGGGCGATGGTCGGCATCGCGATGGACAGCGAAACCCGGTCGATCAGGTTGACCATGGTCAACGCAAAGATGATCGCGAAAATCCGCCAGCGCACGTTGCTGGCTTTGACGGCGGAGCTCTGCGCGGGTGCCGCCACGGCCTGCGGCTGGATATCCGCGCCGGCCAGGTTCAGGGATGCACTGGAACGAGCCATGGTGCGTACCTCTTTTATTATTGTTGTGGAAACAGCAACGCCGCTTCCTGGCGACATGTGAGCACTATCGAAGGCTCACTGATAACCGTCTAATCAAAACTTGAAATCAGGCGATAGCCTCGGGTTATGTCATGCCCTGCTTTCAACGACCTTTCAACGTTGCCACGCATTCTTGTAGGAACGAGTAGTTTGCCGAGCTATAACCCCAGGCTATCGGTGTATGTATTGTTTTGACTAGACGCGGCGCCGGCGGCTTAACACACTCAGCCCAGGCTTGCAGCTTTTGAGCACCGACAAGTCACTCATAACAACTACAAAAACGAGGCCCTTCCATCATGCGAAATGCATTCGTCCGTCGCACATCCCGTCTGGTTCTTGGCTGCACGCTGATCGCCGCCGGCACCCTTCCCGCTTTCGCTGACGCCTGGCAACCTGACAAGAACGTCGAAATCGTCGTAGCCGGCGGCCCTGGTGGCGGCACCGACCAGCTCGGTCGACTTATCCAGTCGATCATCACCACGCACAAGTTCCTCGACGTTAATACCATCGTCCTCAACAAGGGCGGCGGCAACGGTGCCGAAGCCTTCCTCGACCTGAAAATGAACAAGGGCGATCCGGAAAAACTGGTGATCGGCACCAACAACATCTACCTGTTGCCGCTGGTGTCCAAGCTTGGCTACCAATGGCAGGAACTGACCCCTGTTGCGGCCGTGGCCGAGGATGACTTCATCCTCTGGAGCTACAAAGACGCGCCATGGAAGGACGCCAAAGGCTTCTATGAAGCAGCCAAGGCCGACCCGTCGAAACTGCGCATGGGCGGCAGCCAGTCCAAGGATGTCGACCAGACCCTGACCCTGCTGCTGAACCAGACCAACAACAGCAAACTGGTGTACATCCCCTTCAAGAGCGGCAGTGAAGCCGCAACGCAACTGGCCGGCAAACACATCGCCGCCAACGTCAACAACCCCAGCGAAAGCATCAGCCAATGGCGCGGCGACCAGGTCGAACCACTCTGCGTGTTCAGTAAAGAGCGCATGAGCTATACCGAGAAAGTGGCGGGTGATAAATCCTGGGCCGACGTTCCGACCTGCCACGAACAGGGTTTGGGCATCGATCAGTACCGCTTCCCTCGCACCGTGTTCATGCCCGGCGAGGTCACCGCCGAACAGCGCGCGTTCTATGTCGAGCTGATGCGCAAAGTCACCGAAACACCGGAGTTCAAGGCCTACGTCAAGCAGAACGCGCTGGTGCCGACCTTCCTCGAAGGCGAGCCGCTGACCGCCTACATTGAAAAGGATACCGCCCGCGTCACGCCGGTGTTCAAAGAAGCCGGCTGGCTGAAAAACTGAGTTGTCCACGGCCGTCCGCGTGCGCACGGCCGTCACCTGCTGGAGGTGTTTTCATGTCCCATTCTTCGGATTCACCGGCACTGGTCGGTACCCGCTGGGTCGAACTCGGCCTGGCCCTCTTCACCACGCTGATCGGCGCGGTGGTGATGTTCGGCAGTCTCGAACAGGGTATTGGCTGGGGCGATTCCGGCCCTGAGCCGGGTTACTTTCCCTTCTACATCGGCCTGATGCTGAGCGCCGCCAGCGTCGCCAACGGCGTGTTGACCCTGGTGCGTTGGCACGCGCTGGGCATTTCATTCGTCAGCCGCAGCGCGTTCAAGCAAGTGTTGTCAGTGTTCATTCCGATTGCACTGTTCGTTGGCGCGATGCCATTCACGGGGATCTACGTGGCTTCGGCCTGCTTCATCGCCTGGTTCATGTGGCGCGACAAGGTCCGCGCCAAGCCTTACGGCAAATGGATGATCGGCAGCGTATCCCTCGGCGCGGTGCTCGCCAGCTACCTGATTTTCGCGCTGTGGTTCAAGGTCCCGCTGGATGCCGGCCCGATGGGCGACTGGATTGCCCTGGCCGGGAGACATTTCAAATGAGCGAATTCGATTCCCTGCTGCAAGGCATGAACCTGATCCTGACCCCGGGCCATATCGGCCTGATGGTGATCGGCGTGCTGCTGGGCATTCTGGTCGGTGTATTGCCCGGCCTCGGCGCCCCCAATGGCGTGGCGTTGCTGCTGCCACTGACGTTCACCATGTCGCCGGTGTCGGCGATTATTTTGCTGTCGTGCATGTATTGGGGCGCGCTGTTCGGCGGCTCGATCACCTCGATTCTGTTCAACATCCCCGGCGAGCCCTCATCGGTGGCGACCACCTTCGACGGCTACCCGATGGCCCGCGAAGGCCGCGCCGCCGAAGCCTTGACCGCTGCGTTCAGCTCGGCGTTGATCGGCGCGTTGGCCGGGGTGTTGTTGCTGACGTTCCTGTCGACAAAGATCGCCGCGTTCGCCATGTCCTTCAGTTCGCCTGAGTTCTTTGCGGTGTACCTGTTGGCGTTCTGCACCTTCATCGGCATGAGCAAAAACCCGCCGCTGAAAACCGTGGTCGCGATGATGATCGGTTTCGCCATGGCCGCCGTCGGCATGGACACTGTGTCGGGCAACCTGCGCCTGACCTTCGATCAGCCAGCGCTGATGACCGGCATCAGCTTCGAAGTGGCGGTGATCGGCCTGTTCGGCATCGGCGAAATCCTCTGCACCGTTGAGGAAGGCCTGGTGTTCCGTGGCGAACATGCGCGCATCACGCCGATGGTGATCCTGCGTACCTGGGCCAAGTTGCCGCGCTACTGGTGGACGATTGTGCGCAGCACGCTGGTCGGTTGCTGGATGGGCATTACGCCCGGCGGTCCGACCGCTGCATCGTTCATGAGCTACAGCCTGGCGCGGCGTTTCTCCAAGCAGCGCGACAACTTCGGCAAGGGTGAACTCGAAGGCGTGATCGCCCCGGAAACCGCCGACCACGCGGCCGGCACCAGCGCCCTGCTGCCGATGCTGACCTTGGGCATTCCAGGCTCGGCGACCGCTGCGGTAATGCTCGGTGGCCTGATGATCTGGGGCCTGCACCCTGGCCCGACGTTGTTTGTCGAGCAGCATGATTTCGTCTGGGGCCTGATCGCCAGCATGTATCTCGGCAACGTGGTGAGTTTGATTGTGGTGTTGGCCACCGTGCCGCTGTTCGCCTCGATCCTGCGCATTCCGTTCTCGATCATCGCGCCGATCATCATCATGGTCTGCACCATCGGCGCCTACTCGGTGCACAACTCGTTCTTCGACGTGGTGTTGATGCTGGGCTTCGGCGCACTGGGTTATCTGTTCAAGAAACTCGGTTACCCGATCGCTCCGCTGGTGTTGGCGGCGGTGCTGGGGGACAAGGCTGAAGACGCGTTCCGGCAGTCGATGCTGTTCTCCGACGGGCACTTGGGGATTTTCTGGTCCAACCCCTTGGTCGGCAGCCTGACCACGGCAGCGCTGTTGATGCTGTTCTGGCCGTTGATTTCCAAGGCACTGCAAACCCTGATGGGCCTGCGCAAACCTCAAGTCGCCAAGGCAAAATCGGTGCTGTGACACAGCAATGCTGGCAACGCCTGACATTTGTTGTCAGGCTTGCCGCAGTCCCTTTTGCGAGCACGGCCCATGACCCGAATTCCTGCTGCCAATGTGATCCACAGTCGACTGCGTCTGCGCCAACTGCGGCTGATGCTGGCGTTACAGGAATTTGGCTCGTTGCGCCGCGCCGCCGACCACATTGGCATGACCCAACCGGCCGCGACCAAGATGCTGCATGAAGCCGAGGACTTGTTGGGCGTCGAGCTGTTCGAACGTCTGCCTCGGGGCATGCGCTCCACCCCGTTCGGGGAAACCGTCATCTACTACGCGCGCATGGTGTTTGCCGAACTCAGCGGCATGCGCGAAGAACTGGTAGCACTCGAATCCGGCAACCTCGGTCGAGTCGCGGTCGGGGCGATTCCGGCGCTGGCCTCAGGGCTGTTGACCCGGACCATCGCCACCTTGAAACAAAGCCATCCACGGTTGTCGATGAGCATCCAGGTCGATACCAGCGACGTGCTGGTGCAGGCCCTTTTGCAGGATCAACTGGATATCGTCCTGGGGCGGATTCCGGTCGGCGCGCGGGCCGAAGAATTGCTGTTCGACAGCCTCGGCGAAGAGGCCTTGTGCGTGATCGCCGGCGCGCAAAATCCACTGGCGCAAGAGAAACAATTGAGCTGGGCAGAACTGCAGCACATGACGTGGGTGCTGCAACAGCATCCAAGCCCGATGCGCGCGATCATCAATCAGGTGTTTCACAACGCGCGGGTCGACATCCCCAGCAGCATTGTCGAAACCACGTCGATCATGACCTTGCTCTCATTGATACAGCAGACCGACATGCTCGGTGTCACGCCGGTGTCGGTGGTCGAGGATTATCCCGGTCGGGATTTGCTGGCGGTGTTGCCGATCAAATTCGAAGCACGGCTGCCGCCGTATGGGCTGATCACCCGGCGTCATCGCATTCAATCCTCGGCGATGCAAGCGTTCATGAATTCGGTACGGGCCGAGCATGCGCTGGTCAAATAAAAAAGGCCCGGAGCGTATGCCCCGGGCCTTTTGGTTTTTACGCTGTTTTGCGGAACACGAAGATTAAACCGACGATGATCAGCAGCATGCCAAGCAAGCTCAAAGCCGCCAACCGGTTACCGAAAATCAGGTAGTCCATGACTGCCGTCACCGCCGGCACCAGGTAAAACAAACTGGTGACATTCACCAGATTGCCTCGCGCGATCAAGCGGTACAGCAACAAGGTCGCCAGCACCGACACCACCAATCCCATCCACAACACCGGCACGATGAAACCGCTGCTGTGTTCGAAGTGAAACGGCTGGAACGGCACGAAAACCCCGCACAGCAACAGCCCGGCAAGGTACTGCACCGGCAGCGTACCGAGGGGATTGTCGGTGATGCGTTTCTGCATGATCGAGCCGAACGTCATGCTCGCCAATGCCAGCAAACCGAACAGCATCCCGGCCAGTGACATGCCCGCCAGACCGATGCCCTGGTAGACCACCATGATCAACCCGGCCAGGCCAAGCGCCAGACCGAACATCCGGCTCCATGAACGCTGACGTTCCATCAGCACCACGGTGAGGATCGGTTGCACACCCATGATCGTGGCCATGACACCGGGCGTCACTTTCAGGTCGAGGGCCAGCAGATAAAAAATCTGATAAGCCCCCAGCAACACCACGCCCGTGGCCATCGCATACAACATCGGCTTGCCGCCCTTGGGCCGTTTCAACTTGAGCAACGGCACCAGCAGCACCAGGCCGCACAGCGCGATGGCGAATCGAAACAACAGAAAGGCAAAGGGTGACGCGTGGGCCAGGCCCCATTTGGAAAAGATCGCCCCGCTGCTCCACAGCAAAACGAACAGGCTCGTGGACGCCGCCGCGAGCGCGGACTTTTTTGAAAGGACAAACATGAAGACCACCTGTAGTCAGGCAAAAAGCCAACTCAGCCGAAGCTGAAATTCAGTAGTTTTTTGTGGCGGGCGCGGGGAACAGCCAAGAGCAGCTGATCAGCCCGAAACGCCAACGCCCGGCGGTGATACGACTGCGCACACCGGCGTGCTACTGACAGGTGGGGGGTAATGACTGATCTGCACAGGCTGCTGATTCCCGCACGGCACGACGCCAGCGTTGACCGCTGAATCGACTACCGCGTTGATGTGGGATACAGGCATTGGGCTGATCTTTTTTGATAGGTCGGGAGGTGAGCCATGAAACTCACCGAGCGCCGACTATAACCAGCGACTGACATGGATTGCAATGACTTGGTCAAAGGGCCAGTAACGACAGGTCGAACGTGAATGCCTAGGCTTGGGGGAACTGCAACGCCCGCTGAAGGGGATATGGAATGCAAGAGCTCGTATGCCAAGGGAACGGACGTATCTTCGGTATCAATTGTATAGGTCGAGGGCGAGAAAGCTTGCCAGTATCAAGACGACCCAATTGCAACATGCACTGGAGCTGATCGGCCCTACAGAAGTCGATTTATCGAACGTGGCTTCGAACCGATCAACGCACAGGCGTTGAGTGACTGGGAGCGGTGGGAGGTGGGGTGTCAGGGATTACCCAAACAACCAATACCCCAACAGCGTCAGCACCACCACCGCCAACACCGGCCGCAGTACGCGGTAGGCCTTGGGATTGCGACGTTTCCACTGCTTGACCACACCGCTGAGTTTGTCGCTGGAAGTCTTGCTCCAGGCGTAAACCTGGTTGATCCCTCCGACGCGTTCGTCGTCAAGGTTCTGCGGCGCAGTCGCGCGGCCCAGCCAGCCGCTGATCCAGCGGTTGATCCGAGTCATGACGCGGTTGCTCAGCGGGCGTTCAATGTCGCAGAACAGGATGACCCGGGTCTTGTCGGTTTCGTTCTTGACCCAATGCACGTAAGTTTCGTCGAACATCACGTCTTCGCCATCACGCCAGGCGTAGACCTGACCGTCGACAAAAATGCGGCAATCATCAGAGTTCGGCGTCGACAGGCCCAGGTGATAACGCAGGGAACCGGCAAACGGGTCGCGGTGCGGGTTGAGGTGACTGCCGCCCGGTAGCAGCGCGAACATGGCGCCTTTGACATTGGGAATGCTGCTGACCAGTGCCACGGTTTTCGGGCACAGGGCTGCGGCCGATGGCAGGGGTTTGTCGTACCACTTTAGGTAGAAGCGCTTCCAGCCTTTCTTGAAGAAGGAGCCGAAACCGGCGTCGTTGTTCTTTTCGGCGGCGCGGATGTAGCCTTCGTCGAACAGGTGCATCGCTTCGTCGCGGATGACCTCCCAGTTGTCCCTGAGCACGTCCAGTTCCGGGAACTTGCCGCGGTCCAGGTAGGGTTTGGACGGTACGCCGGAGAACAGGTACATCAACGCGTTGTAAGGCGCGAACAGTGCTGAATGGTTGACGAACTGACGCAGGACCGGCAAACGCGCCTTGCCACGCAAATGCACATAAAGAGTGCTGCCAAGAAACAGCAGCAATAGCGACGCCTTCGCGGCAAAGGAAAAGGTCATCCACAGCTCCTTGAGAATGAAACAACTCTGCACAACGCCATTTACCCGACGTGGCAGCCGGCCATGATAAACATTACCGGCTGCGGGAAAAACCCGCATATCTCGACATTCAGTGTTAAGAATTATGCAATAAAGCACTTCTTAACATAGGCCCCCTGAACAGGGGCTGACGTGAATCAACCCTTGCTACAAGATCAAAAAATCAATGGATCGCAGTTTTCGGCAGTGCCTGCAAAAGCCTGCGATCCGATGTTGTTACTGGTGGTTCTCCTGTTCCGTAAACAGATCACTGAACAACATGCTCGACAGGTAACGCTCACCGGAATCCGGCAGGATCACCACGATGGTCTTGCCCTGCATTTCCGGCGTTTCTGCCAGACGTACGGCCACCGCCATGGCAGCGCCGCAGGAAATACCGCATAAAATCCCTTCTTCCTGCATCAGACGCAGGGCCATGGTCTTGGATTCCTCATCGCTGACCAGTTCGACCCGATCGACCATCGACAGGTCCAGGTTCTTCGGCACGAAACCGGCACCGATGCCCTGGATCTTGTGGGGACTTGGCTTGATCTCTTCACCGGCCATTGCCTGGGTAATCACCGGCGACACTGCCGGTTCCACCGCCACCGAGATGATCGGTTTGCCCTGGGTATTCTTGATATACCGCGAAACCCCGGTAATGGTTCCGCCAGTTCCGACCCCAGCCACCAAAACATCGACAGCACCGTCGGTGTCGTTCCAGATTTCCGGTCCGGTGGTTTTTTCGTGAATGGCCGGGTTGGCCGGGTTTTCAAACTGCGACGGCATGAAGTAGACCGTCGGATCGCTGGCGACAATTTCAGCCGCTTTTTCGATCGCGCCTTTCATGCCTTTGGCCGGCTCGGTCAGTACCAGTTCGGCGCCAAGCGCCTTGAGCACCTTGCGTCGCTCGATGCTCATGGACGAAGGCATGGTCAACATCAGTTTGTAACCGCGGGCAGCGGCCACAAAGGCCAGGCCAATCCCGGTATTGCCGGAAGTCGGTTCGACGATGGTCATGCCAGGCTTGAGTTTACCGGTGCTTTCGGCATCCCAGATCATGCTCGCGCCAATCCGGCACTTGACTGAGTATCCGGGGTTACGCCCTTCGATCTTGGCCAGGATGGTGACGCCGCGCGGAGCGATGCGGTTGATCTGTACCAGCGGCGTATTGCCAATGGAATGGGCGTTGTCAGCGAAAATACGGCTCATGGCTGGGTCCTTATACAGCGTTGAATAAGGTCCCCAAGGTATGCCTGTTGCCCGTGGGCGTCCAGTCGGGTCGAACGTCCGCTGAGCGCCGCAGTCAATGGCTTTACATAGCCGGAGATCTGCCACCATGAAGCGTCGATACAGTTGGCCCCTGTGGACCCTCGCGGGCATCGTCGTGCTGCTGATTGCCCTGCACGTCGCCCTGCCCTACATGGTGCGCAACTACCTGAACGACAAACTGGCTGACATGGGCGACTACCGTGGCCAGATCACCGATGTCGACCTCGCGTTGTGGCGCGGCGCCTACAAAATCAACGGGCTGAAAATCGTCAAGGTCGACGGCAAGGTCCCGGTGCCCTTCGTCAATGCGCCGCTGATCGACCTCTCGGTCAGTTGGCACTCGCTCTGGTACGACCATGCGGTGGTGGCCGAGGTGCAGTTCATCAAGCCCGAGGTGAACTTCGTCGACGGCGGAGCCAACAAACAGAACTCCCAGACCGGTCGAGGCACCGACTGGCGAGCGCAACTGGGCAAGTTGCTGCCGATCACCCTCAACGAAGTACGCATTGACGACGGCAAGATCAGCTTTCGAAACTTCAACTCCAAACCACCCGTCAACATGAACGCCACCCAAGTCAACGCCAGTATTTTCAACCTGACTAACGTGGTCGACACCAAAGGCAAGCGTGACGCTCGCTTCGAAGGCAAGGCGCTGTTGCTGGGCCACGCGCCCTTGGAAACCACCGCGACCTTCGATCCGCTGAGCAATTTCGAAGACTTCGAATTCCGCCTGCGGGCCAAGGACATCGAGCTCAAGCGCATGAACGACTTCGCCTCGGCTTATGGCAAGTTCGACTTCAACGCCGGACACGGTGACGTGGTGATTGAGGCGCAGGCCAAAAAAGCTCAATTAACCGGCTACATCAAACCGCTGCTAAAGGACGTTGATGTGTTCAATTGGCAGCAGGACGTGGAAAACAAGGACAAAGGGCTGTTCCGCTCCATTTGGGAGGCCATCGTCGGTGGCGGCGAAACCGTGCTGAAAAACCAGAGTAAAAACCAGTTTGCAACCCGCGTTGAACTCAGCGGTAACGTGCATCAACAAGATATCAGCGCGTTCCAGGCGTTTTTGCAGATTTTACGCAATGGTTTCATCCAGGCGTTCAATGCCCGCTATGAGCGGCCAAAACCGGAGGCCGGTTAAGGTTTGCGCGTGACGGTGTAGCGACCGGTGTCTTCCGCCGCCCGTGCCGGGTTCGCTTGCTGCTGCAGGAAGTCCCAGCCCAGGCAGGCCAGCGCCAACGATCGGGGCACGGCTTCACGACCACTGCTGTAGCGCGTGATGCTCCGGGCACTGACACCCAACGCCTCGGCAGCCTGATTGAGCGGTAAGCCGGTGCGAGCACGCCAGTCGATGAAGATCCGGGTGTTTTCATCCGACGCGTTTTGCGCGAGCGCATCCAGATACAGGGTGTCGGCGCCAATCTGGATGTCCCGTTCAGGCCACTCGACGCTCCAGCCATCATCGCCCAGGGTTGCACTATTAAACGCGTGATCCACTAGCAAGGGTTGCAACCCTGGAAAGGCGTGCAAATCGCGACTCAAATCGAGCGTCAACTGCTGACCGTCGATAAAAGTCAGTGCGAGGCGGTAATCCGGCAATGCCTGCACGGCCGACAGCCGTGGGCGTTTCATGGGTAACATCGTTTCCAATCCTCCAGCAATTGCACTTGATGGGCCCTGACCCACTCCAGCGCTTCCTTGATAATCAGCGGCGGCGCCTTGCCCACCATCACTGTGACGGTTTCCAGGCTGAGCATCACATCCAGCCCGCCACCGGTCAGATGAACGTGGGGCGGTGGATGATCCTTCTCGCGCAACTGAATGCGATACGTATCTCGAAATCGATATTTAGTAGACATGCCCAGCAAGCTATCGCCAACATGGCGATAGCTCAATACTGGCCAGCCCCCGAGACTGAGTCAAGATGTGACGCCCCATTCAGAGACTGAATAAGCCGTCTGCGTTCACAGTCGACCGGGCACCGCGTTATAGTCGGGTACTACAACTTATTGCGCCCCGCCCTGCCCCGTTCAGGTCGGCGTTACCGTTCGAGGATTAGCAGATGAAGTTCGAAGGCACCCAGGCCTACGTCGCCACCGATGACCTGAAGCTGGCGGTCAACGCCGCCATCACTCTGGAACGTCCATTGCTGGTCAAGGGCGAACCGGGCACCGGCAAGACCATGCTCGCCGAGCAACTGGCCGAATCCTTTGGCGCGAAGCTGATCACCTGGCACATCAAGTCCACCACCAAGGCGCAGCAGGGCCTGTACGAGTACGACGCGGTCAGCCGCCTGCGCGACTCGCAACTGGGCACCGAAAAGGTCCACGACGTTCGCAATTACCTGAAAAAGGGCAAGCTCTGGGAAGCCTTCGAGTCCGAAGAGCGAGTCATCCTGCTGATCGACGAAATCGACAAGGCCGACATCGAGTTCCCGAACGACTTGCTGCAAGAACTCGACAAGATGGAGTTCTACGTTTACGAGATCGACGAGACCATCAAGGCCAAGAAACGCCCGATCATCATCATTACTTCCAACAACGAGAAAGAGCTGCCGGACGCCTTTCTGCGCCGTTGCTTCTTCCACTACATCGCCTTCCCGGACCGCGTGACGCTGCAGAAGATCGTCGACGTGCATTACCCGAACATCAAGAAAGACCTGGTCAGCGAAGCGCTGGACGTGTTCTTCGACGTGCGCAAGGTGCCGGGCCTGAAGAAGAAGCCATCGACCTCCGAACTGGTGGACTGGCTGAAACTGCTGATGGCCGACAACATCGGCGAAGCGGTGCTGCGCGAACGCGATCCGACCAAGGCCATTCCGCCACTCGCTGGCGCCCTGGTGAAGAACGAACAAGACGTGCAACTGCTTGAGCGCCTGGCGTTCATGAGCCGTCGCGGCACTCGCTGAGCCCTGATCAACAAGTCGAGGCTAACGCCATGCTGCTCAACCTGTTCAATGAAATGCGTGCCGCCAAGGTGCCGGTCTCGGTGCGCGAGCTGCTGGACCTGATCAACGCGCTGAAACAGCGCGTGACGTTCGCCGACATGGACGAGTTTTATTACTTGTCACGGGCGATTCTGGTGAAGGACGAAAAGCATTTCGACAAGTTCGACCGGGCCTTCGGTGCCTACTTCAATGGCCTGGAAAAGCTCGACGATCACCTCCAGGCGCTGATCCCGGAAGACTGGCTGCGCAAGGAATTCGAACGTTCCCTGACCGACGAAGAACGGGCAGCGATACAGTCCCTGGGCGGTCTGGACAAACTGATCGAAGAATTCAAGAAACGCCTTGAAGAGCAGAAAGAACGCCATGCCGGTGGCAACAAGTGGATCGGCACCGGCGGCACCAGCCCGTTCGGCTCCGGTGGCTTCAACCCGGAAGGCATTCGGGTTGGCGATGCCGGCAAGCGCCAGGGCAAAGCGGTCAAGGTCTGGGATCAACGCGAGTACAAGAACCTCGACGACTCGGTCGAGCTGGGCACGCGCAACATCAAGGTCGCCCTGCGTCGACTGCGCAAATTCGCCCGCCAGGGGGCGGCGGAAGAGCTGGACATCGACGGCACCATCGACCATACCGCCAAGGATGCCGGCCTGCTGAACATCCAGATGCGGCCGGAGCGGCGCAACACCGTCAAGCTGTTGCTGCTGTTCGACATCGGCGGCTCGATGGACGCCCATGTGAAAATCTGCGAGGAATTGTTCTCGGCCTGCAAGACCGAGTTCAAGCACCTGGAGTACTTCTATTTCCACAACTTTGTTTATGAATCGGTGTGGAAGAACAACATGCGCCGCACGTCGGAGCGCACGTCGACCCAGGACTTGCTGCACAAGTATGGCGCCGACTACAAAGTGATTTTCATCGGTGACGCCGCCATGGCGCCCTACGAAATCACCCAGGCCGGCGGCAGTGTCGAGCACTGGAACGAAGAAGCCGGTTACGTGTGGATGCAGCGTTTCAAGGAGAAATACAAGAAGCTCATCTGGATCAATCCGTACCCGAAAGATACGTGGGGCTATACGTCCTCGACCAATATCGTGCGGGATTTGATCGACGACCAGATGTACCCGCTGACGTTGCGGGGGCTGGAGGAAGGGATGCGGTTTCTTTCCAAATAGTCTCGGTTGTCTGTCCTGACGCTATCGCGAGCAGGCTCGCTCCCACAGTTGATCTCCAGCGAACACATTATTTGTGTACGACCAAAATCCAATGTGGGAGCGAGCCTGCTCGCGATGCTTTTAGCGGTTCAAAAATCGGCGTAGGTACTCGACGTGTTCGCGATGCGCCACCTCCTGCACCACCGGTTTCAAACGCACCGTAGCGCCCGGCAGACACTGCGCCAGCCGCGCCAACGCCAACGGCGTCAACGCCCCCAATCGCGGATAGCCGCCGATGGTCTGCCGATCATTGAGCAACACAATCGGCTGCCCATCCGGCGGCACCTGCACCGCGCCCAGCGGGATGCCTTCGGAAATCATCGGTTTGCCCTGGTATTGCAACGCCGTCCCCAGCAAACGAATGCCCATCCGGTCGGCACGGCTGTCGAGGGTCCAGACACTGTTGAACGCGTCGAACAAACTCTGGCCGCTGAACTCGCCGATCTGCGCACCGAGTACCAGGTCAAGCGGCGTATCCAGTTTGAAATTCGGTACATGCTCGTGCGGCAATTCCCGCAGCAACAACAACGCACTGCCCGAATAGCCCAACGACGCGCCTTTGGCCAGCGCCCGGCCCAGGCCATCCAGGCCACCGAGTTCCTCACGGACCACCGTCGCGCTGCTGCCCAACACCTTGGGCGCATCAAATCCACCCGGCGCGGCCAGGTAAGCCCGAGCCCCCAGCAACGGCTGAGTGAACTGCAATCGCTGGCCCTTGTTCAGCCTGAAACTGCGCCACGGCGCCAACGCTTCACCATCCACCTGCGCGCCAAGATCCGCCCCGGCCAGTGCCAGCACGCAATCGTCCTCGGCCACCACGGTGAACCCGCCGAGGGTGATTTCGATAACCGGCGCATCCAGCCCATTGCCCAGCAGCCAATTGGCCCAGGACATCGACCGCCAATCCAGCCCGCCGCCCTGAGTCACGCCCAGGTGCCGCACGCCAAAACGACCTGCGTCCTGCAACAGGCACAGCGGCGTACTGGCTTCAATCGATAGACGGCTCATGCCTGCGCCTCCAGTGGCGTGTCGTCACCACCCAGGTTGATGAACTCGGCGTGACTGACCGCTTCAAAACGCACCGTATCGCCCGGTTGCATCAGGCTATAGCCGTCGCGTTCGCGGTCGAACAGTTTGGCCGGTGTGCGGCCGATCAGGTTCCAGCCGCCGGGAGACACCACCGGATAAGCCGCCGTCTGGCGTTCGGCGATGCCGACACTGCCGGCAGCGACCTTCTTGCGTGGAGTATTCAAACGCGGCGCGGCGAGCACTTCCTCCACCAGCCCCATGAAAGCAAACCCCGGCGCAAAGCCCAACGCGAACACCTGATACTCCCGCTCGCTGTGACGGCGGATCACCTCCTCCACCGAAAGCCCGCTGCGCCTGGACAACAGGTTCAATTCCGGGCCAACACTCAAGTCGTACCAGACCGGCAGCACATGGCATCTGCCGCCAGTGCTGGCGTTCGGCGACAGATCGATCAAGGCTGCGGCGATCAATTCCCGAGCCTGGGACGGACTCAGCGCGTTCAGATCGTAATGCACCATTAACGTTGTATAGGACGGCACCAGATCGATCAGATGCCCGGCGAACGCCGCACGCAGACTTTCGCTGGCCGCGAGCATCCACGGCATGTTGGCCTCGGCAATCTCATCGAACAGACGCACCATCAGGCAATCCAGGGCGACCACTTCCACACGCAGTTTCATGGTGCGCTCTGCTGATTCAAGGCGTCACGGATACGGCGCACGGCGGCGACCGAACTGGCGTTGTCGCCATGTACGCACAGGGTATTGGCCTGCAAGTGCAAGGGGCTGCCATCGCTGGCAATGAGGTTGCCGCCACGGGCAATGGTCAGCGCCTGCTCAATGATTTTCTCGGGATCGTGATGCACCGCCCCCGGCAGTTGCCGTGAAACCAGCATGCCGGCGCTGTCGTAAGCGCGATCGGCAAAGGCTTCGAACCACAGGGTTACGCCATGTTCATCGCCCATTCGCTGGGCGGCGCTGTTGTCGCGAGTGGCCATCAGCATCAGCGGCAATTGCCGGTCGTAGGACGCCACGGCCTGCAGTACCGCGCGCAATTGCGCCGGGTTGGCCATCATGTCGTTGTACATCGCGCCATGGGGCTTGACGTAACTCAGGCTTCCGCCCTGGGCCCGGCAGATGCCGTCGAGGGCGCCGATCTGGTAATGCAGAATGTCTTGAAGTTCCTGGGCGGTATAGGCCATGGAACGACGGCCGAACCCCACCAGGTCCTGATAGGCCGGATGAGCACCGATCTGCACGCCATTGCTCAGGGCCAGGCTGACCGTCTTGCGCATGATGCTCGGGTCGCCGGCATGAAAGCCGCAGGCGATGTTGGCGCAATCGATGTAGGGCATGACTTCGGCGTCCAGACCCATGGTCCAGTTGCCAAAGCTCTCGCCGATGTCGCAGTTCAATAGCAGGCGGCTCATGCTGAACACTCCTGTAGGCATATTCTTTTTACTGCCGGGCAGATACCCCGCAGATTATCAGTTACTCGGCGTCCAGTTGCTTGCCACGGGTCTCTGGCAGGCTCAGCGCCGCGAGAATGACCACCCCGTAGGAAACCGCCGCGAAAGCGCCGATGCCCACGCTCAATGGCACTTTCTGGCTCAGCAAACCGATCAGCAGCGGGAACAACGCCGCCAGCGCCCGGCCAATGTTGTAGCAGAAGCCCTGGCCCGAGCCGCGAATCCGCGTTGGAAACAGCTCGGTCAAAAACGCGCCCATGCCACTGAAAATACCCGAAGCGAAGAAGCCCAGCGGAAAGCCCAGCCAGAGCATCACGGCGTTGCTGACCGGCAATTGGGTGTAGAGCAGAACGATGGTGAACGAGCCAACCGCGAACAGAATGAAGTTCTTCTTACGGCCGAGGATGTCAGTCAAATACGCGCTGATGACATAGCCGACGTAGGAACCGACGATCACCATCGCCAGATAACCGCCCGTGCCGAGTACGCTCAAGCCGCGTTCGTTCTTCAGAAAAGTCGGCAGCCACGATGTGATTGCGTAGTAACCGCCCAGTGCGCCGGTGGTCAGCACCGATGCGCGAATCGTGGTGAAGAGGATGCCGGGGGCGAAGATCTCGTAGAACTTCGCCGGGTTGCTCGGTTCCTGTTTGGCTTTGGCTTCGCGGTAGATTTCCGGGTCCTTGACCAGACGACGCACGAAGATCACGAAAATCGCTGGCACGATGCCGAGAATGAACAGAGCACGCCAGGCGTCTTCCGGCGGCATGATCGAAAACAGCAGCGCATACAGAATCGCCGTCAGCCCCCAACCCAGCGCCCAACCCGATTGCACCATGCCCACCGCTTTGCCACGGTCCTTGGCGCGAATCACCTCGCCCATCAGCACGGCGCCAGCGGTCCATTCACCGCCGAAACCGAAGCCCATCAAGGTGCGGCTGATCAGCAGTTGCTCGTAGTTCTGGGCGAAGCCACACAGAAACGTGAAGAAGGCGAACCACAGCACGGTGAGTTGCAAGGTACGTACGCGGCCGATGCGGTCGGAGAGAATCCCCGCCACCCAGCCGCCGATGGCCGAGGCAATCAGGGTGCTGGTGTGAATCAACCCGGCTTCACCGGTGGTGATGCCCCACATGGCAATCAGGGTCGGCACCACGAAGCTGAGCATCTGGGTGTCCATGCCGTCCAGGCCATAGCCGATCTTGCAGCTCCAGAACGTGCGGCGTTCCTGCTGATTGATGTTGCGATACCAGTCGAAAGGTCCCGGGCGAGCCGTGGCTTTCGGGATGGCTGTGGTGTCGGGCGCACTCATGGCAAATCTCCGCGCTGATTTTATTGGTATTGTTCTGAGCCCCGACGACGCCTATCGTGGGAACCGGATGGCCTGATTTTTGGGCGCCCGGTCCTTCCACGTCCAACTAATAAAACCCCGGCCCAGGCATAAGAAAAAGTTGATCGCATGAATCTGAAATTTCTCGAGACCTTCGTCTGGGTCGCTCGACTCAAGAGTTTTCGCCTCACCGCAGACAAACTCTTCACCACCCAGGCCTCGATTTCCAGCCGCATCGCGGTGCTCGAAAGCGAGCTCGGCGTGAAGCTGTTCCTGCGCGATTCACGCGGCGTGAGCCTGACACCCGAAGGCTTGAAAGTGCTCGATTACGCCGAGCAGATGATGGACACCATGCAAGCCCTCAAGCAGTCGATCGAGACCCGTTCGAGCAAGGTCGGGCGCGTGCGGATCGGCGTGATGGACACGGTGATTCACACCTGGCTGAGCCCATTGGTGGCGCAGATGATGGATCACTATCCGCTGGTGGAAATCGAGCTGGTGGCCGATACCTCGCTCAACCTCTGCGATCAACTGCAAAAAGGCTTTCTCGACCTGATCCTGCAAACCGACCTGCTGCGCCAGGAAAGCGTGCGCAGCCTGGAACTGGCCAGCCATCCCATGGGCTGGATCGTGGCCAGTAATTCAATCTACAACCGCGAATATTCGGGCATTGCCGACCTGGCTCGGGAACGGATCATTACGTACTCGAAAAACTCCCATCCGCATCAGGAAATTCTCGCCCTGATGCAGGCTGGTGGCGTCATGGCACCACGGTTGAATTGCGTGAATTCGGTGTCGGCGATTACCCGCCTGCTGCGGGACGGTTTCGGCATCGGCGCGTTGCCGCCGGTGCTGGTGGCCGAGGAACTGGCGCGGGGGGAATTGACCTTGCTGGCGATCGATCAGCGGCCACCGAATTTACAGGTGGTGGTGTCGTGGCGCACGGGGGTGGAGTGGGTCGAGGAGATTGTTGCGTTGTGCCAGCAAGTGCTGAAGGGGTATGCGCGCAAGGTGGGTGAAAACTACATCGTCCTCGCCAGTTGAGCATTTGTAACGTTCGGCTATGTAGGAGCTGGCTTGCCAGCGAAGGTCGTTAACGATGACGCGTTTCAGCAGGCTGACCGTTGCGCCTTCGAATCTTTCGCTGGCAAGCCAGCTCCTACAGGGTTGAACGCAAGTTCGGCTGGTTACAGGCCGCGCACGTCTCGATCTTCGATCGGCCGGCTCTGGCGCAGGCGTTTGCCGCCCAGCACCACCCAGTCGATCAATCGGAACAGGCACTCGATGCCGAACGACAGCAGCAACGCGCCGCTCATGCCCCAGATCATCGCCTCCGGCGTCAGCAGGATCTGGTAGCTGTAGCCATTCCAGGTTTCCTTGCGGATATCCGGGTCGGCGGCCAGCGCCACTTGCAGGAAGCGGATGTACCACGGGCCTTGCATGGCCTGGAATTGCTTGTCGAGGGCGACCTGACGGGTGAGCAAAGTGCTCAGGCTGTCGGCATCGCTGCGAAAAATCGGATCTTCGCTGGCGCGGTAATGGGCGACCAGCGCCTGCATGTCACCCTTGAAAAACTGATTGGCCGTGCCCTGAAAACCGCTCAATGAGGTCTGCGCTTCAATCAAATGCGCTTCGACCCGTTTGGCGTAATCGCTGATGAATCCCGGCACCTGGACACCGATCAACAGGCCCGCGGCGAACAACACCAGCCGTAGATAACTGAGCAACATGGGGCAGAGTCCTTATTCGGTCTTGCCCTGGCTGACGCATTCGCCGCGTCGCCAGAGGCTCCATTGGCCCGGTTCGTAGCGGGTCCAGGTTTCGTTTTCAGTCAGGGGTTCGGTGGCGATCACCGTGACCACATCATTGGGCGTGGTTTCGGCCTGGAAGTCGACGATCACATCGACATCCTTCAAGCGCGCCGGGCCGAACGGCGCGCGACGGGTAATCTGCGCCAATTTGGTCGAGCAATAGCAGAACAGCCAATCGCCATCGCTGAGCAGGCAGTTGAACACGCCTTTGCTGCGGTATTCGGCGCAGGCGGCCACCAGGCCCGGCAGCAGCGCTTCGATCTCTACCGGTTCGGGAAACTCGGCGCGTACCCGGTTGAGCAAATCGCAGAACGCCGCTTCGCTGTCGGTATCGCCGACGGGACGGTAGAAACTCATGATCGGTTGAAAATCCGCGAGCTGACCGTTATGGGCGAAACACCAGTTGCGCCCCCACAGTTCGCGCACGAACGGGTGAGTGTTGGACAGGCAGACCTTGCCGACGTTGGCCTGGCGAATGTGCCCGATCACCACTTCGCTCTTGATCGGGTAGCGCTGCACCAGGTTCGCCACTTCCGACTCGCTGCTTGCGGCCGGGTCCTGGAACAGCCGCAGGCCACGGCCTTCATAGAAAGCAATGCCCCAACCGTCACGGTGCGGCCCGGTGCGCCCACCTCGCTGCATCAGCCCCGTGAAGCTGAACACGATATCGGTCGGCACATTGGCGCTCATGCCCAACAATTCACACATGTTCGGACTCTCGATTCAAGGCAAGGGACAAGGTTACAACCGTGGTTCGACGCGCATACGCTGAGGGTTGCTCGGGACCGGTGGACGCCCGTAGCGGTCATCGCCGGCGCCACCGAAGGGTTGATCCTCTTCAGGTTCATCGGCTCGGGCCGCAGCCTTGGCGGCGGCCGCCTGTTCCTTGCGAGCCTTGGACTTGCGCTCGATCGGGAAACGGATCGCCACGAACACCAGGTAAATGCCGAAGGCGATCATGCCGTACATCAACAGGTCGGAAATCGCCCGCCAGGCGTTGTTGCCGACCTTGAAGGCAAGGTCCAGGGCCGTGATGGCGATGGCCGGGGCGACTTTTTCCTTCACCGGATCGATGATGGTCGGGCTGAACAGCAACACGGCCATCAGCAGCCGCAGCGGCTCACGCAGCCAACGCCACATCCAGCGGGTCAAGCGCATCCACACCAACAGGCAGCCCAAAGCGGCAAAGGCGTAGAGGCCCCAAGCGATCAGATAGTCGTTCTCGGTCATGGTGTCCATGGCAAGGCAGGCAAAGAGGCGCTTATAGTAACGACTTTTCGCACATCAGGCTTGCCCGCCGTCTGCGAACCCTATTTCGTACCACGTTCGAGAGCAATTCATGCCCCTATCCGCCAACGTTTCCGACGCGCCCATTGCCCACAAGGCTGAAGGTTCTGATCCGTATGCCTGGCTGCAGGAGCGCGACACCCCTGCGGTGCTCGACTACCTGAACGCTGAAAACCGCTACCAGGAGGCGCAAACCGCCGACCAGGCTGAATTGCGCGAGACCCTGTTCGAAGAGATCAAGGGCCGGATTCTCGAAACCGACCTGTCGCTGCCCTCCCCGTGGGGCCCGTACCTGTATTACACGCGCACCACCGCCGGTGACGAATACGCCCGTCACTACCGCTGCCCGCGTCCGGCCGACGACAGCCTGCAGCTCGACGAAAGCCAGGAACAACTGCTGCTGGACCCGAACGAGCTGGCCAAGGGCGGTTTTTTCTCCCTCGGCGCCTTCAGCATCAGCCCCGACCACCAGCGCCTGGCCTACAGCCTCGACACCACGGGCGATGAGATTTACACGCTGTTCGTGAAGGAATTGTCCAGCGGCCGTGTCAGCGAACTGGAATTCCAGGACTGCGACGGCAGCATGACGTGGGCCAATGACAGCCTGACGCTGTTCTTCGGCGAACTGGACGACACCCACCGCCCGCACAAACTGTTCCGCTATCGGCTGGACGGCACGGCGGCCGAAGAGGTGTTCCATGAGACCGACGGTCGCTTCTTCATGCATTGCTACCGCTCGAGTTCGGAGCAGCAATTGCTGCTGTCCGTGGGCAGCAAGACCACCAGCGAAGTCTGGGTCCTCGACGCGTTCCAGCCGCAACAGGCCTTTACCTGTATCGCGCCGAGGGTTGAAGACCATGAATACGACGTCGACCACGGCGCCCTCGATGGCGCATGGACCTGGTTCATTCGCACCAACCGCGACGGCATCAACTTCGCCCTGTACACGGCGGTCGACACCGGCGCAGCCCCAACCGAAGCTGATTGGCAGAACCTGATCCCGCACAGCGCCACAACGATGATCGAAGGCATGAGCCTGAACACCGGGGCCATGACCCTGAGCCTGCGTGAAGGCGGCTTGCCGATCATCGAGGTCTACCCGCAAGACCTGCGGAGCTACCGTGTGCAGCTACCAGATGCGGCGTACAGCCTGCACGTGCAGAACAGCCTGGAATTCGTCAGCGACAAGATCCGCCTGCGTTATGAGGCGTTGAACCGTCCGGCGCAAATCCGTCAGCTTGAGCTGGGTAGCGGCGAGCAAAAAGTCCTCAAGGAAACCCCGGTGCTCGGCCCGTTCGATGCCGATGCCTACGTCAGCCAGCGCCTGTGGGCTACCGCGCCGGACGGTACGCAAGTGCCGATCAGCCTGGTGGTCAAACGTGAAGCCCTCGGAAAACCGACACCGCTTTATCTGTACGGCTACGGCGCTTACGGCGAAAGCCTCGACCCCTGGTTCTCCCACGCCCGCCTCAGCTTGCTCGATCGCGGCGTGGCGTTTGCCATTGCGCACGTGCGTGGCGGTGGTGAACTCGGCGAAGCCTGGTACCGCGCCGGCAAGCAGGAACACAAGCACAACACCTTCAGTGACTTCATTGCCTGCGCCGAACACCTGATCGCCAAGGGTTTCACCACCTCGAAGCAACTGGCGATCAGCGGCGGCAGCGCCGGTGGATTGTTGATCGGTGCGGTGCTCAATCAGCGTCCGGAGCTGTTCGCGGCGGCGATTGCCGAAGTGCCGTTTGTCGATGTGCTCAACACCATGCTCGACCCGGACCTGCCGCTGACCGTCACCGAATACGACGAATGGGGCAATCCTGAAGAGCCGGACGTCTATGAGCGGATCAAGGCCTACGCCCCGTACGAAAACGTCACCGCGCAGGCGTATCCGGCCACCCTGGTGATTGCCGGCTACAACGACAGTCGCGTGCAGTATTGGGAAGCGGCGAAGTGGGTAGCCAAATTGCGCGCGACAAAAACCGACAACAATCCGCTGCTGCTCAAGACCGAACTGGGCGCCGGGCACGGCGGGATGAGCGGTCGATATCAGGGATTACGTGACGTAGCACTCGAATATGCATTTGTTTTCAAGGTTCTGGGCATCGCCTGAGGAACTTGGCCCGGCGTGTCGGTCTTAACTCCTGACACCGGGCCAGATCCAGCACAATTCCAATGTGGGAGCGGGCTTGCTCGCTCCCACATTGGATTGGGGACATCCCGAACAACCGGAACCAGACACAACAATAAAGACCGCACGACATGTCAGAACCGACCCTACTGAACAACGAAATTCGCGACTGGCTGATGGACTGCGGCCTGTTCGATCAACTGCTGCCCGCCGACTTCGCCGCCGCGTCCGGCTACTTCAGCATCAGCACCATTGCCCAGGGCGAAGAGATCTTTCACGAGGGCGATGCCGGCAGCTTCATGTGCATCATCCACACCGGCCAGGTGGCGGTGCAGAAAACCAACAGTGACGGGCAATTGGTCACCATGGCGACCCTGCGCAGCGGCCGCGCGTTCGGCGAAATGGCCGTGCTCGACGGCGAACGACGCTCGGCCAGTTGCGTGGCCGCCAGCCACTGTCAACTGCTGAACCTGGGCAAGGACTCACTGGAAAAGATGCTCAACGAAGCGCCGAAAATCGCCGCCAAGATCATCCGCGCCCTTGCCGTTTCCCTCTCCAAGCGCCTGCGCATGGCCGATGGGCAACTGCTCTTGCAACAAGTCTAACCACCAGGCGATTTGATTTTCGTGCTGTTCGGCTCAAGGCCCGGCACGGGCTGGTCCTTGGTCGGCGGGCTGGGCATTTCGATCGGCACCAACGGCGGGCCGCCACTGCCGGCGCCGGCTTTGGGCAATGGCGCGGGGCTGATTTGTGGGTACGGGGTGGGTGTCGCGGTGCCGGGTGAACCGGGCATCGGCTGGGGACTGGTCGGTATGGTTTGCAGCTCCTGGGCCTGCACTGCAGTTATCGAGAGCGCGGCCATGGCAATGACCGTTAGAATGGTGCGCTTCATCAATGGCTCCGTTAGCCTTGTTGTCTGTTTGCAGGCTACTCCCAACTGCCTCCATTTGCCTTCCCTTATGCCCATTCTTCTCAAGAGAGCTCCATGAAACGTTTCGTTCTGCTCGACACCGCTCCCATTCCAGAAAACGGCGGTGCCCTGTGCCTGTTCGAATACGGCGATGATTTCGTCATCAAGATCCAGGGCGGCGACGGCGGGCAGTTGATGAACACCCGCATGCACGGCTCCGAAGATGCCCTGGCCGAGATCCCGTGCCGCAAGGTCGCCGGTCGGCCAAACTCACGGGTGCTGATCGGAGGCTTGGGCATGGGCTTCACCCTCGCCTCGGCGCTCAAACATTTGGGCAAGACCGCTGAAGTGGTGGTCGCCGAACTGGTGCCCGGCGTGGTGGAGTGGAACCGTGGGCCGCTGGGCGAAAAAGCCGGGAACCCGTTGCTCGACAAGCGCACGGTGATCCGCATGGAAGACGTGGCCAACGTCCTGCAAGCCGAGCCGCAAGGGTTCGATGCGATCATGCTTGACGTCGACAACGGCCCCGAAGGCCTGACCCAGAAAGCCAACAGCTGGCTCTACTCCGCCGGCGGCCTGAGCGCCTGCGCCAAAGCCCTGCGACCCAAAGGCGTGCTGGCGGTCTGGTCGGCCAGCGCTGACCGGCAGTTTTCCGACAAACTGAAAAAGGCCGGCTTCAAGGCTGAGGAAGTCCAGGTCTTCGCCCACGGCAACAAGGGCACCCGCCACACCATCTGGATTGCCGAGAAGCTCAAGGGCTGAGCTAAACTCTGTTCATAACCGTCATTAGTCTTTTTACAAAGGTGAACCCATGAGTTCGTCAACGCCCCCGACCAACACGTCGAAACTGGACCGCATCCTCGCCGACAATCAGCGCGACAAGGAAATGGGTTACCGCGACAAGGCCCTGAAGATGTACCCGCACGTGTGCGGCCGCTGCGCCCGTGAATTCTCCGGCAAGCGCCTGAGCGAGCTGACCGTGCACCACCGCGACCACAACCACGACAACAACCCGCAGGACGGCTCGAACTGGGAATTGTTGTGCCTGTATTGCCACGACAACGAACACTCTCGGTACACCGACCAGCAGTATTTTGACGAGGGTTCGCTGAGCAGCCCGAAAATCGCCAAGGCGACGCATAACCCGTTTGCGGCGTTGGCGGGGTTGATGAAGAAGGACGACTGAAGCTCTTCATTGCCTGAGCTGGCCCCATCGCCAGCAGGCTGGCTCCCACAGTGATCGAGGTGACCAGACTGGCGCAGATCAGTGTGGGAGCCAGCCTGCTGGCGATGGCGGCCGCACCTGCACCGTCAATCTCCGATCTGACCGCAGCTCCCCAATCCCCGTATAATCGCCGTTTTTTCCCCGAAGGCACCCCGCTCGTGGCAGATAAACGGTACAGCTGCATTGGTTTGTATAACCCCAAATCACCGGAAAACGTCGGTTCGGTGATGCGCGCCGCTGGCTGTTATGGCGTGGCGTCGGTGTTCTACACCGGCAAGCGTTATGAACGCGCCGCCGACTTCGTCACCGACACCAAGCGTGTCCACTACGACATTCCGCTGATCGGCATCGATGACCTGAAGAAAATCCTGCCCCTGGGTTGCGTTCCGGTCGCCGTGGAACTGGTCGATGGCGCCCGCTCGCTGCCGGAATACACCCACCCGGATCGCGCGTTGTACATCTTCGGCCCGGAAGACGGTTCGCTGGATAAAGAGATCCGCGACTGGTGCGAAGACGTGGTCTACATCCCGACCACCGGCTGCATGAACCTGGCCGCCACCGTCAACGTCGTGCTCTACGACCGCATGTCCAAAGGACTCAACACCCGTTCTGGCGCGAAATTCCGCTGAAACGCTGCACATTCGATGGAACAAGCCGCCCACCTCGGCAGTCAGCTTAATTATCTATTCTTGAAGCAGCCCTTCCCGTCAGGAGACAGATCATGAGCGAACTCAAACGCGTAGAACGCATCGAATCCACCCCGTTCCAGACGAATCCCGACCAGAACGTTCACGGTTGGGAGCGCATCGGCTCCCTCGCTGGTGGCGTGGTCATGGTCGGCAAAGGCCTGCGTCGTGGCGGTGTGTTCGGCTTGATTCAAGTGGCGATCGGCGGTGTGGCACTGGCGCGCGGTATTACCGGGCACAGCTCAGCCAAGAGCCTGTTGGAGAAAAGCCGTCAGGACATGAACAACGTGCGGGCGAAGATTCAGCGGGCGGGGGAAGAGTTGAACAAGTTGAAGGCAAATGCCGAGGCGGCGACCAATACGGCTACCGTGACGGGCAATGATTCTTTGACGTCGCCAAAAACCGGGATTTGATCCGGGATTTGTACTGAGGCTTACGGCCGCATCGCGGGCAAGCCCGCTCCCACAGGATTACGCGGCGTACACAACATTTGTGATCATCGCCATCACTGTGGGAGCTGGCTTGCCAGCGAAAGCGGTGTTACTGAAGCAACTCGGTATCAAGGACTTTGGAAGACTCGCCAATAACGCTGTCAGCGAGCTGCACGAATTCCTTGGTATCGATACTTCCCAAATGCATCGCCCCGCGCAACACATCATCCAGCGAGCGCTTGTTGCGGGTCTTCAGGCGAATCTCGCGATCCAGTTCCTGTAGCAACACCACCGCTTTCGCCACCTGCGCCGGGCTGATCTGTTCGCCGCGCAACGTCGTGACTTTCTGGCTGTCCTTGACCAGCTTGCCGTGCAGGGTTTCATAGCGCTCATCACTCATGCCGCCCGCGCGGCGCAGCAGTTCGATGGCGTAATACTCGGCAAACCCTTCGCTGATCCAGTCGCTGCGCTGCTGGTCGTTGATCCGCCCGAACACCTGGGCCAATTCGCGCACCAATACACTGGTGCCGCTTTCACTGACCAACGGCAAACGCGTGTTCAGATAGATCGATTCGCGCGCCGCCAGGCTGCCACGCCACATCGGGTCGTTGGCGCCGACAATCAGCAGTTTGGCCGGATGACGGGGGAACACCTCTTGCACGTGCGGCCAGACAAACGTCAGCAGCGTCAGCACATCCATGCGCCGCATGCCCTGGCCCTGAGGCGAGGCGACGGTGACCTCGGTTTCCCCGAGTCGCGTGCGTCGGGTGCCGAGGTGGCCGGCGAGCATCCAGCCGGTGGGCCGGTCGAACAGTCGCGAAACGTTGTCGATGCGGAACTTGTTCTTGCCGATCCGTGGCCAAGCGGTCTCGACGCTTTTCCAGCCGCTGGGCAATTCGAATTCAAGGCGTGATACCAGCTCGATGCCGTCCTGCTGATCGAGTTTGGCGGCCGGCACCAGATCGTCGCCGCGCATCAACGCCCAGGTCGGGGTCATGCGCGTGTCGAAGCTGCCGCTCTTGCGCCCATGGCTGATGCGCACGCGGTAGGTCAGGCTGGCCTTGTCGGCGGCCGGACGCCAGACGCCTCGGGCCGCTTTGCCCGGCGTGAGCCGCCATTCTCCGTCGGCCTTGAAATCACTGTAGTGGCTGCCGTCGCCGAGGTCGAAATCCAGGCTGCGCACCGCCGAGCCCTGGGCCAGGGTCAGACGCACTTCCGCCTGATCGCTTTGCGGCAACAGGCGCACGTGGTAATCCAGATCGACTTTCTTCGCCGCCCACACGGGCGAGCTCAGGGCCAATAATCCGGCCAACGCCAGCCGCAATCCCACAGCCATACACACTCCTTCGTGAAACGTTAAATCGTCAGGCGTTTAACCCGCCCGGAAAATCAGATGCTCTTCCCAATCGTCTTCCGGCACGCTGCCTTCGGCGAGCATGCGCCCGGACTGGGAAATACGTTCGTGATGCACCGCATCGCGATCGCCGCACACCAGATGGTGCCAGAGTGGCAAGTCCTTGCCTTCGCTGACCAGTCGATAACCGCAGGTCGGCGGCAGCCATTTGAACTCATCGGCCTTGCCCGGCGTGAGCTGGATGCAGTCCGGCACGAAGTCACGACGGTTGGGGTAATCGCTGCACTGGCAGGTATTCAGGTCCAGCAGTTTGCAGGCGATACGCGTGTAATAGACGCTGTTGTCGTCTTCATCTTCGAGCTTTTGCAGGCAGCACAGGCCACAGCCGTCGCACAGCGATTCCCATTCCTCTGGATCGAGCTGATCGAGGGTTTTGCTTATCCAGAACGGTTCGACTTTGGCGGCCATGGTTCAACATCGACATCAGGTGGTGAAAAGGCCGCCAGTCTAGTGCCCGCAGCCCCGTGGGCCAAGCATTGGCGACTGCCGGTAGAACGGCACTTGTCAGTTCTTGCGCCGCCAAGTAGCTTTGCCAGTCGCAAGGAGCCAAGCCTGGGTGCCATTAACGCTCAACCGCGTTGCATTCAGGTGAATTGCCACGGCTCTCGAAAAACCTCATCGCTCAGCTCAACTGCGCCCGCAGGTTTCAAACGCCCTTCCCTTTCAAACGTAGCAAGGAATCGATTGATGAGTGCTAATCCACGCGTTGCCGACTATGCCATCCACCCACAATTCACCGATCGCTGGTCGCCCCGCGCCTTCACCGGCGAAACCATTCCCGAGGAAACCCTGCTGAGCTTCTTCGAAGCCGCACGCTGGGCGCCATCGGCCTACAACTCGCAGCCTTGGCGGTTTCTCTACGCGCGTCGCGACACGCCGAACTGGGAGCGCTACCTGGGCCTGTTGAACGAATTCAACCGCAGTTGGGCGCAACACGCCTCGGCGCTGGTGATTGTGGTATCGAAAACCACGTTCGCGGTGCCTGGCGCCACTGAAGAAACCCCGGCCCTGTGGCACACCTTCGACACCGGTTCGGCCTGGGGCCATCTGGCGCTGCAAGCGAGCATCAGCGGCTGGCACACCCACGGCATGGCCGGTTTCGATCAGGAACTGACCCGCAAGGAGCTGAACATTCCTGAAGGCTACGCGCTGCACGCAGCAGTGGCGATCGGCAAACTGGGCGACAAGTCGACGCTGGCGGATTACCTGCAAGCGCGTGAAGAGCCAAGCCCGCGTCGTCCGTTGAGCGAGTTGGCGGCTGAAGGCGATTTCACCCTTTAAGCCCCACCAAAAAACCAATGTGGGAGCGGGCTTGCTCGCGAAGGCGATGTGTCAGTCGATACTAATGGTGACTGACATTCCGCCTTCGCGAGCAAGCCCGCTCCCACATTTAATCTGTGGTGTTCACAAATAATGTGTTTACCGCAGATTCAATTTGATTGCGGTGGGCTCAGTAGCCGCGATTGAAATCCACTTCTCCGCGCAACGCCTCACCCGCCTGATACGCCCGCAGGTTCTCGACAAACAGTTTCACCATCATCGTTGGCGAAGTCGGTGCCGAGCTGTGGCCGGTCAGCAGCAAGCCCCAGGCGGTCCAGAACGGATGACGTTGCGGCAGCGGCTCCTGACGGCAGACGTCGATCACGGCGCCCGCCAGATGCCCTTCTTTCAAGGCCTCCACCAGGTCCGCATCAACCACCGCCACGCCGCGTCCGACGTTGATGAACAACCCGGTCGGCTTGAACTGCTTGAACAGCGCCGCGTCGTACAGGTCATGGGTATTCGGCGTATTGGGCAGCAGATTGATCACGTAATCCACTTCACCGACCAAACGCGGCAGGTCGGCCAATGCGCCGACTTCGACAAACGGTGCCTGCTCGCGGGTTTCGCTGGCGATGCCGTACAACTCGACGCCAAACGGCACCAGGAATTGCGCCACGGTCTGGCCGATGTCGCCGGTGCCAACGATCAATACTTTGCGACCGGCCAGGCTTTGGCCCTGGCGGCTGTCCCACTTGCGCTCGACCTGGCTGACCAGGCGTGGCAACACTTCGCGCTCGTGGCCGAGCATGTAGGTCAGCACGTATTCGGCCATGACCTGACCGAAAATCCCCACCGCCCGGGTCAGGCGATAGTGGCGAGGCAAGCCGTCGGCCAGCAGCGGCGTGATGCCGGCCCAGGTCGATTGCAGCCATTGCGGCTCGTGGCCCTGACGCAGCAGGGTCGCCAGCAGGTCCGGCTGGCCGAGCCAGATCGGACAATCAGCCGCCTGGCTGGCCAGTTCGGCGGAATTACCACTGGTCAGCACTTCCAGCTCAGGCGCGGCCTGACGCAACAGTTGGGCGTACACAGGGTGGTCGTGTTCAGCAATGAGAACGCGCATGGCTCAAACCTTTCAAAAGCAGTGCAGACGGTCACCGACGGAGTACTGCTCCATCGTCGCGACCGTCGCCAAATATCATTCCAGTGTTTCACAAAGGCTCTGAACAGAACCTGACTAGCGATCACATCGGGTCGTTGCGGCGCAGCAATTCTTCCGGCAAGTGCTCGATGTACTCGTCTTCGGCCGGCGGCATTTGCAAGTGGTAACCCTGCTTTTCAAGGTTTTCCAGGACCACGGTGATGTCCTCGCGCGACAGTTTGCGCTCGGGGGTCAACACCAGGTCGAAAGCGTGATGAGGTTTGCCGAAGGCCGCCATCAGACTGTCCGGGACGCGCTCCAGTGCATCGCTTTTGAGCACATAGAGGTACATCTCGTTTTTCTTCAGGCTTCGGTAGATGGAGCAAATACGTTTCAAGGCTGTTCTCCGGCGGTGGCCAGGCTGTCGAGCAGCGCCTGGCCCATCAATTCGCGGCGCCAGCCACGCAGCGAATCAGGCAATTGGTAAGGACCATTGGGGTAGCCGCTCTTGAGCAGCGCTTCCAGGGTTTTCTTGCGCAGCATCAGCTCCGGCGCGATGTTCAGGCGCTCGGCTTCGGCCTGGCCGATCGCGCGCAGTTGCTTGACCAGCGTGGCGGCATCGACCGGCAATGGCTCCGGCACGGCTGGCGGCCATTGATCTGGCGACACACTGCCAGAGCGCTTGATCAGATCAAGCAGAAATTCGCCGTCCTGACGCACGGTACGCGGGTGCATGTCTTCGATTTTCGCCAACGCGCCGAGGTTGTCCGGCTGCGTCCGCGCCAGCGGCCACAGGGAATGCTCACGGACGATGCGATTGCGCGGCAGATCGCGGGCACGGGCCTCGCGCTCGCGCCAGGCACAGAGTTCGCGCAGCACGGCGAGTTGAGCGCGGGACAGCTTCCAGGCCAGTTTGGCGTCGCGATAGACCTCGTACGGGTCGACCTCGCGGCGCAGGTTGGCCACCAGTTCGGCGCCGTCTTCCAGGACCCAGGCGTATTTGTCGTCAGACAGCTTCGGACGCAGCTGTACGAAAACTTCCGCCAGGTGCAAGGCATCTTCGGCGGCGTAGCTGATCTGGGTGTCGGACAGCGGACGTTGCAGCCAGTCGGAACGGGTCTCGCCCTTGGGCAGGTCGATGCCGAGCACTTCCTGCACCAGCCGCGAATACCCCATCGAGAAACCGAGGTTCAGGTAAGCGGCGGCCAGTTGGGTGTCGAACAGCGGTGCCGGCAGGCTGCCGGTCAGGCGCAGCAAGACTTCGAGGTCTTCGCTGCACGCGTGCAAAACTTTGACCACGGCCGGGTTTTCCAGCAACTCGGACAACGGCTGCCAGTTATCGATGGTCAGCGGATCAATCAGGTAAGCGCGTACGCCATCGCCGATCTGCAGCAAACCTGCTATCGGATAAAAGGTGTCGACCCGCATGAATTCGGTGTCGAGGGCAACGTAGGGCAGCTGCTGCCACTCGGCGCAAAACTGACCGAGGCTATCGTTGTCGCGAATCCAGTGAATATCGATGGCCACACGGCTCTCCCTTGAAGAATGGCGCGCAGTATATATCGCCCCCGGCGATTTCCGCGCCTCCACTGAACAAGAGCTTTAGCGAAAACACCGGCCGGATAGCAAGAAATGTCTGACAAAGGGAGGTTAGCTGGCCTTACGGAGCACGTAGACGCGCATCCGTGCGCAACCCGGCAGGAAATCCTGATAGCTGATCACACGCAAGCCCGCCTGCTTGAACTCGGCTTCCACTTCGGCCTTGCTGACCAACTGGCGGGGCGCAGCGCCGTCTGCGTGGGTGCGCCGCCGCTTGAAATGAGCATCGACCCGTGCCGCGACAATCACCGTATCGCGACTGACCCGACGGAATTCGCCCAGCATCGCCAGACGATGCTCGGGGCTGGCGATGTGTTGAAACAGTTGCATGCAAAAAATGCAGTCCACGGCATTGGCGGACAAGCCGATGGTGAATGCGGAGCTCTGAAAGGTCTTGACTCGCTGCAACAGGTTCTGCGGATGGTGGGTCTGGGCGTGATTGAGCATGTCCTGGGACGGGTCGGCCGCGAGGATCACCCGGTTTGCATGCTCGGCCAGCACTGGCCAGAAGCGCCCGACACCGCACGCGACATCGAGAATCAGCCCCGGCTCGCCGGCCGCCTTGAGCGCGTTGCGCACCAGTTGCTCGTCACGCCAGAACGTCAGGCGCCCAGCCAGGCCACGCGGTTGCGGCTGCAGACAGACGCGGGCGTGTTCCTGATCGTAGCGCCGGGCGAACTCAAGTTCGATGGCGGATGGGGGCTGAGCGGACATGTGCAAGGGCTCTTGGTGGAAACATTACCGGCCGCAGGTTAGCGGCCGGTGCGTGAAAAAAAGGTCGAAGCATTCACTCTTTGGCCAACACGCCGTCGATCACGGCACCACGGCACCCGGCGAACATATCCAGGTCCTGGTTGTAGACCTTGCTGTTGACCTCCAGCAAACCGAGCATCGAATGGAACAGGTTGTCCTGGCTCAAGGGCTTGTCACGACTCAGTTGCAGGCAATGCGTGTCCACCGAGAAGGACTTTTGATAACTGTCGGAAAACCACGCCAGCATCGCCACGTGTTTTTGTTGTTCCGGCGCCAGCATGTAAGGCGTGCCGTGGAGGAACAAGTTGTACTCGCCCAGGGATTCGCCGTGGTCCGACAGATAGAGCATCGCGGTATCGACTTTGTCCTGGTTGCTGCGCAACAGATCGATCAGGGTCGACAGCACGTGGTCGGTGTACACCAAGGTGTTGTCGTAACCGTTGACGATACTTTCGCGAGTGCAATTGTTCAGCGCATTACTTTCGCAGACCGGGGTAAAGCGTTCGTACTCTTTCGGGTAGCGCTTGAAGTACTCCGGACCGTGACTGCCCATTTGGTGCAACACCAGCACCGTGTCTTTATCCAGGGTGTCGATGAAGTGCTGCAAACCTTGCAGGAGAATTTCGTCGCGGCATTCGCTTTTGGCGCACAACACCGGGTCCTTCAGATTACTGACGTCGTCGAGGGTCACCCGATCGCAAGTACCTTTGCAGCCCGACTGGTTGTCACGCCAGATCACCTCAAGACCGGCGCGCTTGAGCACATCGAGCAAGCCTTCTTCGTTCTTTGCCGTGCTGGCGTTGTAATCCTTGCGCCCCATATTGGAGAACATGCACGGCACCGAGACCGCCGTTTCGGTGCCGCAGGAATGCACATCGGTAAACGCGATCAGGCCGGCTTCTTTATCCAGTTTTGGCGTGGTATCGCGGTCATAACCGAGGATGCCGAAGTTCTCGGCCCGCGCACTTTCGCCGACGACCAATACCGTCAAGGATTTGCGACCGTGGGTTTGCCAGGCGGGATTTCGCTGGGCATCGACGCCAATGGCGACAAAGGGTTGCCGCGCCGAGACGATCTGTTCACGCAGATAGCCGACTGACGCGCCGATGTAGTTGCTCGGCACCACCATCAGGCGCAACTCATGGTGGTTGCGAAACAACGAAGACAAGCCTTGGTAGTTAACCAGTGCGACACCACCGATCACCGCAACTGACGCACTAGTCACGAGCGCTTTACTGAGTAGTTCACGGTGCCAACGACGGTAACTAACCGGTGTTTTCCACAACAACCAGGACGGTATAACACCGAGCACAAGAATATAGACAAGCAACTTGACCGAGAGTAAGTCGCGCACTTCCGTCGCATTGGTTTGTGCGAAGTTACGCAACATGCCGGTGTCCATCAAAACACCGTACTGACTCATGAAGTACGCCACGCCGGCGCTGACCATAAAGATCAATGTCAGGACCGGTTTCATCACCGGCCTGAAAGCCAGCAAGGTCAGGACGATATTGAAGGCCGCCAGGATCATCACCCCGAACGCCACGCGCATGACCAGGCCTTTGCCGTCAGACGCGGTGATTTCAAACAGGTGCTGCCAGAGCACGAAATTGAAACCCACTAATAAAAAGGCGCTGGCCATCAGTGCCACCCACTCGGGGCGCACAGCTTTAATATTCAACATGATGAGCGACTGTTCCTGAAAAGAAGTGCCGTCAATAAATGTGAAAATTTCATTTACCGCGACAGCACTAACTTTAGGCAGCCACCCATCAATTTTTTGTGAAAAAGAAGCCAACGATTAGTTGGCTCATGGCATTAAGCCAAAACTTCCAATGTATTTGAGAATGGTTCAGGCCTGGTTCAGGTACCAACGCCAATCCTGCTCACCCACCTCGCCCATGAACTGTCGGTACTCGGCACGTTTCACCGCCAAGTACACGCCAAGGAATTCACCGCCGAATGCCTCCCGCGCCCAACTCGAACCTTCCAGCGCACGCAATGTAGTCAACCAGTCCGTCGGCAACAATTCCGTGGCCTGGGCGTAACCATTGCCCTCCACGGGCTCGCCGGGGTCGAGTTGTTCGCGAATTCCGCGATGAATCCCGGCCAGGATCGCCGCAGCCGCCAGATACGGGTTGGCGTCGGCACCACAGATACGATGTTCGATATGCCGGGAGAACGCCGGCCCGCCGGGCACGCGCAAACTCACGGTGCGGTTGTCGACCCCCCAGGTGGCCGCCAACGGCGCATAGCTGTTGGTCTGGAAGCGGCGGTACGAGTTGGCATTCGGACAGAACAGCAGCAACGAATCGAGCAAGGTGCTGAGCAAACCGCCGACCGCCTGGCGGAGCAGTGGCGTGCCGTCCGCGGCTTCGCTGGCAAACAGATTGTTGCCGTCCTTGTCCGCCAGGCTGACGTGCATGTGCATCCCGGTGCCCGCCAGGTCGTCGAAGGGTTTGGCCATGAAGCACGCAGTCATCCCGTGCTTATGCGCAACGCCCTTGACCAGCCGCTTGTAGCGCACCGCTTCGTCCATCGCCTGTAGGGCATCGGTGCGGTGTTCGAGGGTAATTTCCACTTGCCCCGGCGCGTATTCGGAAATCGCCGTGCGCGCCGGAATGCCCTGGAGCTTGCAGGCGCTGTAGAGATCGGCCAGGAACGGTTCGATCTGCTCCAGTTCACGCAAGCCGTAGACCTGAGTGCCTCGCGGTCGCCCACCGTCGACATCCCGTGCCGGTTGCGGCCGACCGTTGCTGTCGCGCTGCTGATCCAGCAAGTAAAACTCCAGCTCCGCCGCCATGACCGGGTAGTAGCCGTCGGCCTGCAAGCCTTCAACGACTTTCGCCAGCAGATGCCGTGGATCGGCGATGGTCGCCGGCATGCCTTCCTTGGGGTGCATGCTGACTTGCACCGCCGCTGTAGGAATCAAGCGCCAAGGCATGCGCGTCAGACTGCCGCTGATCGGGTAGGCCCGGCAGTCGATATCACCGACGTCCCAGACCAGCCCGGAATTTTCCACGTCATCGCCATTGATGGTCAGGCCCAGAATCGTGCTCGGCAATGGCCGCCCGCTTTCGTACACCGCCAGCAACTCATCGCGATGCAGCAACTTGCCCCGAGGCACGCCGTTGTTGTCGAGGATGAACAACTCGAACATCTCGATATCCGGGTTCTGTTCAAGAAAGGTCAGGGCTTCTTGCTTCGTGGCGAAGGAGGTCGTGGCAAAACTCATGGGCATTCTCTTATTTCCGCGTCAGGCAAGCGCATAGGCGCCGCCGCTTTGATCCCACGCGCAGCGCGGGACCTGTAGGAATTATCAACGGGAAATGCAGGCATCCGGTGGGCGCGCGTGACGGCAGTGCCACAGCGCCCAAAAGGCTAATTCGGAGGGGAGTGCGACTGGACAATCGTCCATAGAGAAGACCGCAGCAAACAGATGAGCAGCAGCGTCACACGGGTGGTTAAGTCGTTAAATCGGGATTTGAAGAACTTTGGGTGTGAGTTGGCTAAACATTAGCTGACCGCTTAAATCTACCAAACACCGCCTCCCCCTGTGGGAGCGGGCTTGCCCGCGATAGCGTACTGACAGTCGACATAGTTGCTGATTGTGAAACCGTCATCGCGGGCAAGCCCGCTCCCACAGGTTTTTTTGTGTGGCCGCAGTGGTATTTAATTTCTAAATACAACCCTGGACTTTCTGGTTTGCGGCCCTGCCGGCCTCGCGCGCCTAATCGGCTCCTTGTTCTTCAAGGTTCGATGATGGAAAACGTTCGCGCAACCACCCGCCCTGCCCTCTGGCTGATGTTCAGCATCATGCTCGTCGCCCTGAACCTGCGCCCGTCCATGGCCGCTGTCGGGCCTTTGCTGTCGGCGATTCGCGGCGACATTGCGCTGAGTTTCAGCCTGGCCTCGTTACTGACCATGCTGCCGGTGATGGCGATGGGGTTGGCGATGTTCTTCGGCCTCAGCGTCAGCCAGCGCCTCGGCGAACAGCGCACCGTGGTGCTCTCGTTACTGATCATCGCCGTGGCGACGGTGTCGCGCCTGTTCCTCGATTCGGCGGCCGAACTGATCCTCAGCGCCGTCCTGGCGGGGATCGGTATTGCGCTGATCCAGGCGTTGATGCCGGCGCTGATCAAATCCCGTTTCAGCGACAACGTTTCCGTGTGCATGGGGCTCTACGTCACGTCGATCATGGGCGGCGCGGCGATCGCGGCCTCCTTCGCGCCATTGGTGATGACCCGCACCGGCAGTTGGCGCGTGGGGTTGGCGATCTGGGCGGCACTTGCCGTGCTGGCGTTGCTGTTCTGGTGCGTCCAGCGTTCGAGGATGCCGGCACCGGTTTCGAAAACGTCAGGGAACCCGTCCTTCTTCAAGAATTCCCGCGCCTGGCTACTCGCGATCTTCTTCGGGCTGGGCACGGCGTCCTACACCTGTGTGCTGGCCTGGCTGGCACCGTACTACGTGGAAAAGGGCTGGAGCGAACAAAACGCCGGTTTGTTGCTGGGCTTCCTGACGGCCATGGAAGTCTTGTCCGGCCTGTTGACGCCGGCCATCGCCAATCGCAGCCGTGACCGACGCTGGGTGCTGGTGGTGTTGCTGACGCTGATCATGGCCGGCTTCTGCGGTTTGATACTCAGCCCGCCACACTTGAGCCTGCTGTGGCCGTGCCTGCTGGGATTGGGCATTGGCGGGTTGTTCCCGATGAGCCTGATCGTGTCCCTGGATCATCTGGACAACCCTCAGCGCGCCGGTGGCCTGACTGCGTTCGTGCAAGGCATCGGCTACCTGATCGCCGGCCTCTCGCCACTGATTGCCGGGATGATCCGCGATCAGCTCGGCAGCTTCGAATGGGCCTGGTGGTCACTGACCGGCGTCATGGCGCTGATGATCCTGATGGTGCTGCGCTTCGATCCCCGGCACTACGCCAGGCACATTCACTAACCCGGAACCCCGACCATGAAACACACCGGTTTCGCCGCCGCGCACTTGGGCATGTTGCTCTGGGCCGTGTTGATCGCCGCCTCGTTTCCAGCCGCCGCGCAGGTCAGCCAGGCCATCGACCCGATCCTGCTGACCGGTTTGCGCCTGCTGTTCTGCGCCCTGGTGTTTTTGCCGCTGCTGCTGTTAAAGGGCGATACCGCCATGACTGCGCGCGGACTGCTCGGCCATGCCGCACTCGGCTTGTTGCTGGCGGTGTATTTCGGCTCACTGTTCGAAGCGCTGCGCTACACCTCGGCAGTTAACACCGGGACGATGTTCACCTTGGTGCCCTTGCTGACACTGCTTTTCGAAGCGCTCCTGATGCCCTACAACAGCCTCAAACAACGGGCGCTGCCAATGCTGGTTGCTGCTGCCGGGGCGGTGTTGCTGGTTCTGAAAGGCACAGGACCGAGCGAGTTGCCATCGCTCTACGCGGTGTTGGTGTATGGCGTCGGTTGCCTGGCGATGGCGCTCTATTCGCCCCTGAGTCAGCGGCTCAAGGCCAACAGTCTCAAAGGTCGTGGCCCGGTAGGCATGACCTTCTGGAACATGCTGTTCGGCGCGCTGTTTTTGCTGGTGTTCTGTGGGTTCAGCGGCGGCTGGCGATCGGCGTCATTGCTGACGCTGAATGATTTCTACTGGCTGATCTACCTGGCCGTGTTCGCCACGCTGGCGACCTTCTGGTTGCTGCATCGCGCTATCGGCGTGATCGCCCCGTCCTCGGTGATTTCCTACATTTACTTGAGCACGTTGTTCATCACCTTGTTTCACTGGCTCTGGTTGCGTCAGTCGCCGTTACCACTGGAAATCATCGGTGCATTGTTGGTAGGCATCGGTATGCTGGCCTTGCTGATGTCCAGCCGGCGTGCGGTGTTTGCAACCGCTCAGGACTGAATGCCTACAAGGCATTCTCCTGGCACCATCGTTCCGTTAGGATCATTCGCACAACATTGCGCACCATCAGCGCAAGGAACGCAGCGAGAACGGAACGGATGCTGAACAGTAATTTGCTAAGAAAGCTCGATATGCAGGACCTCATGGTGTTTATCGCCGTGTATGAGCAAAGCAGCGTCACCGGTGTGTCCGAGACGCTCTGCGTCAGCCAGTCCACCGTCAGTTACTGCCTGAAAAAACTGCGCACCAGTTTCGAAGACGAGTTGTTCATCAACACCCGCGCGGGCATGCGTCCGACCTACAAAGCCGGCACCATGTACACCCACGTGCTGAAAATCCTCGAAAGCATCAATCTGTGCCACGCCGGGGCGCCGGCATTCGATCCGGCCTTGCAGCCAGTCACGTTCAACATTTGCGCACCGGAATACTTCGAACAGTTGATTCTGCCGCGCCTGTTGAAGCGCTTCGATTCCGCCGACCTGTCGGTGATGATCAACATGCACAAGTTCGAAACCGATATCCCCGCCGAAGACCTGCGCGACGGCAGCCTCGATCTGGTGATTTGCTTCGGCCCCAACTTCCATCGCAGCCACGGCGATGTCAAATCCCGACTGCTGTTGGAGGACGATCTGGTCTGTGTGTTCGACAAACGCGCCACGCCGCTGCAGCCGCGCTTAAGCCTGCAAGCCTTCGTCGAACGCCGGCACGTGTTCCCGACACCCTGGACGTCCACCACCAATATGGTCGACGGCTGGCTCGCGCAGCAGGCGCAAAAGCGCCAGATCGTTGCGCGCGCCAACAGCTACAGCGCGGCGCTGAAGATGATCACCGGCACTGACTTCATCCTGACCTTACCCCGGCGCATCCAGCAATTGCTGGCCAACGACGCGATCTTCAATCACTGCGAAGCGCCCAACGGCTTGCCGGGTTTCACCCTCGACATGCAATGGAGCCAAAGCGTCGATCAGGACAGCGCCAACACCTGGCTGCGTGAGCAAGTGGTCAAGGCCTGCTCCGAGCAGGAACTGACCTGACACTCAGTGGTTGATGGCGATCTTGGTGTAGGACTCTCGATCGATATCGAGGATTTCCACGGCCAGCTGGACCTCAACGCCTGTCGGCCATTCGCAAAGATCCTGTACTACCGCCAGCAGGCTTTCGGACAACTGCTTCTTGATTTCCGCCGAGCGACCGCTCAACAACGCCAGTTTCACATGCACGAACGCCCGTTCTCCCAACGCAGTACCGACCTTGAACGTCTCGACCTTCACCGCTCGACTCTTGATGTCGTACTCCGCCGCAAACTGACCGGAAGCCACCAGCGTATTGTTGAGCCGGATCAATGCCAAGTCGGCATTCAGACCCGGCAGGTTGTTGGTGTATTCCATGTGCACGTGAGGCATGACGTTGCTCCTTTAAGGGGTGGAAAAGTCGAAGATATAACACGGCGCGGCCCTATGGCAGCACTGGACGCTCACTCATGAACGCTTCCAGACGCGAACGCAACCAGCGTTCGGCCGGATCGGTGTCGACATGACTGAGCCAGACCATGGACAGATCCAGGGTCGGCGTCTTGAACGGGAACGGTTCCTTGAACAGCAGACCGGACGCCGCCATCGCTTCGGCCGCGTAATCCGGCAGGCTGGCGATCAGGTCGGTTCCGGCGAGCAAGGCTGGCAACGAACTGTACTGCGGCACCGACAGCACCACTTGCCGCGTCCGGCCTATATCGGCCAGCCACTCGTCAGCGTAGCCACTGACGTTGGCGGTGTGGGACACCAGCACGTGCGGCCGCGAGCAATATTCATCGAGCGTCAGCGGCGTGTCCGAGGCATCGGCACGCAACACGCAGGGCAAGATGTGCCGCAGCAACTTGCGCTTGGCGTTGGCCGGCAGACCGCGAGTCTGGCTGATACCGACCGTGATATCGCCGGACGCCAGCAAGTCGGGAATCCGCCAGTAATCGACGTGCTGCACTACAAACACCACGTTCGGCGCTTCCTGGCGCAAGGCGCGCAGCAACGGCGGCAACAGGCCAAACTCGACATCGTCCGACAGCCCGATACGAAAGGTCATGGTGCTGCTGGCGGGGTCGAAATCATGGGTCAGGCTCAGGGCCACCGACAACGAATCCAGTGCCGGCGACAAGTGCAGAATGATCTCCTCGGCCCGCGCCGTCGGCTCCATGCGATGGCCGACGCGTATGAACAGCGGATCGTTGAACATCGTGCGCAAGCGATTGAGTGCCGAACTGATGGTCGGTTGCCCAAGAAACAGCTTCTCCGCCACCCGGGTGACGTTGCGTTCGAGCATCAGCGTTTCGAACACCACCATCAGGTTGATATCGGCCTTGCGTAGTTCGTTGCGATTCATCTACTGCCCCTACTCCCCAAAACTGCTGACAGTTTAGGTAGCTGTCGCAATCGGCGTCTATGCGACTCAAGCCGATAGCGTTTAATTCAAATACGGGCTGCCCGGTTGAAACGAAGCTGCTCTGACTGAGCAGCTTCACTGCCTGCAACCTATATTTCCTTGATCGGAGTCTGATCCTGAGTGCCCTTGATCAAACTGATGGCATGCACGCAATCAGCCTTGTTGACGTAAGACTCCCCACTGGCAATCGTCTCATTGTTCCCCGCCCTCAAACGCCACCGCCATTGGCCCTTGCCAGTCTGTGAGGTGCCACGGGTTTGCCTGTAAATCTCAAAATACATTGATCGCTCCTTGCGATTGCTGATGACGGCAGATCAGTGACCTGCGAAACCAGAGTAGATGAGGATTTTGGGTGGAGAGGTCTTTCAATGTCAGGGGATATGTCGAGGGAAAGCCCTGAATTCATGGGGCGGCCAATGGATACGGGGTCGGGTAAATTGAGTGACCTGGATGAGTAACTTTTCTTGGGAACAGGCTTATTTTTCTTACGCCAGGACGCTGTCTGTTCCCACGCAAAACCCCAAGGGCATCGTGAAAATGAAGGGTAGTGGCTGGGCGCTTTGAAACGTCCAGCCGATGGCGTTTACTTACTGGCCCAGGCGTTGAACCGCTCTTCGAGTTCTTCGCCGTGATCGACCCAGAACGCCACGTCCATCGATAGCGCGCCTTTCAGGTTCTGCGGTGCAGTGGGTACCCATTGAGCGAGTTTGCTATCGAGCTTGGCCGCCGCTTCAGTATTGGTCGGGCCATAAGGGATTTGCTCAACGTACTTGACCTGGGCATCCGGCTGGTTGGCGAAGGCGATAAAGCGCTTGGCCTGATCGACGTGTTTCGAGCCTTTGATGATCGCCCAGTAATCCATGCCATACAGGCTGCCCGGCCAGACCAACCCGAGGTGGCTACCACTTTGCGCTGCGGCGGCGACACGCCCGCTGTAGGTCGAGGTCATCACCACGTCGCCGGCCGTCAGCCATTGCGCCGGTTGCGCGCCGGCTTCCCACCACTGGATGTAGGGCTTGAGTTCGGTGAGTTTGGCGAAAGCGCGGTCGACACCTTGCGGCGTGTTCAACACTGAATACACGTCCTCGACCTTCACCCCGTCAGCCAGCAAGGCGAATTCCAGGTTGTACACCGCGCGTTTGCGCAGCCCGCGTTTGCCTGGGGTTTTCTTCACATCCCAGAAGTCGGCCCACGAGGTCGGGGCCTGCGCAAGCTTCTGCGTGTCGTAGGCAATCGCAACGCTCCACACCAGCGCCGCCGAACCGCAGGCCTGCGCCGCATCGGGAATCAACTGCTCGACACGACCCAGGCTTTTCCAGTCGAGTTTTTCGTACATGCCTTCGTCGCAACCGCGCATCAAGTCCGGGCCTTCGATCTGCACCACGTCCCAATCGGCGTTGCCGGTGTCGACCATGACTTTGATCCGGGCCATCTCGCCGTTGTATTCACTCTGGATCAGCTTGCTGTGATCCGCGACGCTGAACGGTTGGAAGAAGGCCACATCCTGGGCTTTCTGTCCGGCACCGCCGTAACCCACCACCACCATCTCTGGCGCTGCCTGCGCACTGCCAAGGCCGAGGGCCAGGGACAGCAGCAAGGGATAAAAACCGTGCTTGAGCGTATTCGATTTCATCAGTGGTTCCTCTTGCAGGTGCCACCCGACTGAACGCCGCATGACCCTTTTTATTGTTGTGAGGTTCGCCCCAGGTGCGGGCGCCAACTGAATCTACTTCGAGCCGAAGTAAAAAAACAAGTTGATTTTTTACTACAGGTAAATTTCTATAGGAAAATAATAACAACGCCGAAAAGCCGGCCTTTCGGCTTCAGCCTGCCTGGAGTACCCGTCCCATGCCGACCTCGTCACCCGCTTTTGCGCACCTGTTCGAGCCCTTGCAGCTGCGTGGCAAACGCCTGAAAAACCGCATCATGTCCAGCGGTCACGACACGTCGATGCCCACCGACAACCTGGTCAATGAACAACTGATCGCCTATCACACCGCGCGAGCCGAAGGCGGTGTCGGCTTGATCGTGCTGCAAGTGGCCGGGGTGCATGACAGCGCGCGGTACACCTCGCATGTGCTGATGGCGACCGACGACGCCTGCATCGAGGGTTATCGAAAAATCGCTGAGCGTTGCCATGCTCACGGCACGGTGGTGCTGTCGCAGATCTTCCATCCGGGTCGGGAAATCATGGAGTCCAGCGATGGTCTGCTGGCCATCGCCTACTCGCCTTCAGCGGTGCCCAATGAACGTTTTCGGGTGATGCCGCGCGCGTTGGATCAGGCGATGATCGATGAGATTGTCGCCGGTTACGGCGCTGCCGCCCGGCGCCTGTATCAGGCCGGGATCGATGGCGTGGAAGTGGTCGCCAGTCATGGTTACCTGCCAGCGCAATTCATCAATCCGCGGGTCAATCGGCGCACCGATGGCTACAACGGCGATCTGCAACAGCGTCTGCGCTTTCTGCGCGAAGTGATCGCGGCCGTGCGCGCCAACACCGATGAACAGTTCATCATTGGCCTGCGCATATCCGCTGATGAACGCGATCCCGAAGGACTGACCGAGGACGAATCCCTGGCCGCCGTACAATTACTGCAACCGCTGCTGGATTACGTGCATATCGTCGCCGGAACGTCAGCGTCCTTGGGTGGCGCAGTGCATATCGTGCCGCCGATGGCGATCGAAGCGGCTTATCTGGCCAAGGAAGCCGGCACGTTCAAGGCCAGTCTGGCGATTCCACTGTTCGTCACCGGACGCATCAATCAACCCCAGGAAGCCGAACTGATTCTGGCGCGCGGCCAGGCGGATGTGTGCGGCATGACCCGCGCGTTGATTTGCGACCCGCAAATGCCCAACAAAACCGACACTGGCCACGTCGAAGATGTGCGCGCCTGCATCGCTTGCAATCAGGCGTGCATTGGCCACTTCCACAAAGGCTTGCCGATTTCCTGCATCCAGCACCCGGAAACCGGGCGCGAGTTGATTTTCGGCCAGCGACAACCAGCGACCCAGCGCAAACGCATCATGATTGCCGGCGGCGGTCCGGCCGGGATGAAAGCCGCTGCCGTGGCAGCCCAACGTGGACATGAGGTGACCCTTTACGAAGCCAGCTCGCAACTCGGCGGCCAGGTTTTGCTCGCGCAACTCTTACCCAAGCGCGCCGAATTCGGCGGCGCCAGCACCAACCTGCAACGCGAAATGGAACTGGCCGGTGTACGCGTCGTGCGCAACACCCGCGTCGACCGCGCGTTGGTGGAGCGCGAACGACCGGACATGGTGATCGTCGCCACTGGCGCCGAACCTTATTGGCCGGCGTTCGAGCGTGGCGGTGACTTGCAGGTGGTGGACGCCTGGCAGGTGCTGCGCGACGAGGTGCAAATCGGTCGCTCGGTGATGGTGGTCGACTGGCGCTGCGACTGGATCGGCCCCGGCATCGCTGAACGTCTGGTACGCGCCGGGCATCAAGTACAACTGGCCGTCAACGGCACCCATTGCGGCGAAAACCTGCCCTTGTACGTGCGCGATCAACTGGCCGGCGAACTGCACAAACTCGGCATCCCGATCACACCCTACGCCCGCCTTTATGGGTGCGACGACAACACCGTCTACCTGCAACACACGGCCAGCGGCGAACCGATGTTGTTTGAAAACATCGACACACTGGTGCTCTGCCAAGGCCATCAACCGGTCGACACTTTGGGCACCGAACTGCAAGGCTTGGTCGAGTTTCGACGCATCGGCGACTGCCTCGCGCCACGCACCGCCGAAGAGGCCATCTACGAAGGTTTGAAAGTCGCCTGGGAGCTTTAAGGCTGTTTATACTCCGGGACCATTTTCCTGTAGGAGCGAGCTCGCTCCTGCAAGGTTCACGTTCGACCCGGTTCGGAAATCACCATGAGCAATAAGAGCACGGAACGGCCCGCAACCGGCACCGCCGAACAACACTTCCTCGGCACACGCATTCGTGGCCTGCGTAAACGCCGGGGCATGACCCTGGCGGAACTGGCGCAGATGAGCGAGCTGACGGCGGGGTACATCAGCCAACTTGAACGCAACCTGGCGTATCCCTCCATTCCCGCACTGTTCAATATCGCTCGCAGCCTGGGCGTGACCATTCAGTGGTTCTTTGCCAGCGAAGCGCAAACGGCGCCCGAAGATGACGGCATTGTGGTGCGTAAAAACAGCCGGATGAGCGTGCATTACGAAGACGGCATTGTTGATCACCTGCTGACGCCACAGCCGAATCGGCAGTTGGAAATGCTGCACTCACGGTTTCCGCCTGGAACTTATAGCCAGCAGAGTTACAGCCACGAGGGTGAAGAGGCTGGGTATCTGCTGTCGGGGAGTTTTGAGCTGTGGGTGGGGGATCGGCATTTTCAGCTGGGTGAAGGAGATAGTTTCAGCTTTTCGAGCCAAGAGCCGCATCGGTATGGGAACCCTGGTGAGGTGGATGCGGTGGTGATTTGGGTGATTACGCCGCCTTCGTTTTGAACAGCGTGGATCCATTTCCGAAAGCTGACTAAAGTCAGTTCGCTGATTTCTGCCGAGTTAAATCATCGGCAGGCAGGCTCAATGGCTGTTCCGGTGATAGCCCCGCCTCGTTATCAACTTCTGCTTGAGGTTGGGGGATGATCGGGTCAGCAGGAGCCAGCAAAGCGCCCACAGCCCAATCAATCAGTGAAAGCAGTCCAAAAACGATGAAACCAAAGATCAGCCCCACCACCACGATGCTCAACGGGTGAATTTGATCGGCGTCGGGGCTTTCCATCATGTAGAAAAACGCCAGGACAGAAGCCGTCAGGCACGCCGCAACGGCTGCCATCAGCTTCACAATCAACCAAATCCGTCGCCACCTGTTCATGCATTTCCCCGTCATCCGGTGATTTGCTCTGTATGCATGATAGCTAATGAGCTGGTTGAGCCATCAGAAACGACAAAGCCCCGCAGTTAGTTCAGTTGCGGGGCTTTTCAATGTGAGCGAGGGGTGCGAGAGGGATCAAATCCATTTCACCACCATGCGACGGCGATAAAGAGGGTCAACGCCCTTTATAGATCATGGGGCCGTAGCGAGTGCGTTGCCCCTGGTTATGCATCGTCGTCAGGCATGCGCCTCACGATCCAGAACGTCTGCTACCCACTGATTGATACTCTTGTGGGCTAACTGCGCTTTTACGGCGACTGTCGCGTGGAGCGCGGGCGCTAAGCGCAGACTGAGGTTACCCGAATAGGGTTTCTGCGGTGCGCGTCCGAGCGTCGCGCAGGTCTCCAGGTAATCAGTGACGGCTTCTTCAAATGCCGCTCGAAGCTCACTGACTGATTCGCCATGAAAACCCACGACATCCTTGATACCCGCGATGTGGCCAACAAATAGGCCGTCTTCGTCGCTGTACTCAATTCGGGCGGCGTAGCCGTTGTAATTCATCACATTCACGGGGTAACTCCTGCTTGTTCAAGGAAAGCCCGAGCGTCACGCACCTGGTAGGGCTTGGCTTCTTTGTCGGGATGGGGTCGATGAAAGGTTGCGACCACACCATTGAGTTCAAAGCGCACTCGTGATCCTCTGCCTTCGATGGTTTTGGCGCCAACGGCGGAGAGCAAAGACTCGAGACGGGCCCATTCGAGCGTGGCCGGGGTCGGCCTCGAGAATACGGCTTTGAGGGTGCTGAGCTGTTTGTTATTCATGGTATTATATCATGATACCGTTCTGGTTTTTTAGCAGTCGCGAATCACATCGCTGATGCGTGAAGCGAACTCTCCACGTGCTTAAGAACGCCGCTTATCCAGTAGTAGGAAAGCGGCGTTTTCGTGTCTGAGATTCAGTTTTTTCAGGACGGTTACGAGAATATAGAGGTGACTCTCGATGGAGTTGTAGGCAAACTCCGAGAGTTGCGTAGGTAGGTACGTTTGCTGTGCCTTTGGTTAAGTTACCGCCTTGTTGGTGTGTGTTATGCCGGCTGTGCGTGGGACGTATTCAGGCGTGCCGATCTCCTTGGCTCCCGGTTTCCAGCCCGCGCGCAGTTGCCACCCTAATGAAATGGCTACCCCCGCCGCCCCCTGTGATCGCCGCCCACTAAGCTTTCACCGGGGGCTCATCGGAGACTGTTGCCATGAACAAAGTAGCTATTGCCGCCATTGATTTGGGAAAACACTCCTTTCACCTGCATGCGCAAGATGATCGCGGTCATGAGCTTTGCCGCAAAAAATTCAATCGGATGACGCTCATTCAGTATCTGGCCAACCTGGAGTCCTGCACAGTCGTGATGGAGGCCTGCGGAGGCGCCCACTTCATGGCGCAAGAGGTCGCAAAGCTGGGGCACACGCCCAAACTCATTGCGCCTCATCTCGTGCGTCCTTACGTGAAAAGCAACAAAAACGACTTCGCAGATGCCGAGGCAATCTGCGAGGCGGCGACCCGGCCCACGATGCGTTTTGTGCCGCCCAAAACCCAAGCCCAGCAGGCGCTGGCCATGTCCAACTCGATACGTGAGTCGTTCATTAAAGACCGCACTGCGACCGTCAATCGGATTCACGCAGCCCTGCTGGAGGTGGGCGTCAGTCTGGCAGTCGGCTTCAAAGCCATCAAAGAGCTTCCAGCGTTGCTTGAAGTGAGTTCATTTTCTGAACGCATCAAGAAAAATCTGATGCTGCTGCATGGGCACTTCAACTATCTGGATGGGCAGGTCAAGGCGCTGGACAAGGACGTGGAGTGCCAGGCCGCTGAAGATGATCTGGCGGCGCGCTTGATGACCATGCCGTGTGTCGGCCCGATCACCTCCACCGTCCTGGCTGCCGAGTTGGGCGATGGCAAACAGTTCAAATGCGGCCGAGGCTATGCGGCCTCGATCGGCTTGGTGCCGAAACAGCATTCCACGGGCGGCAAGACCGTGCTGTTGGGCATTAGTAAACGCGGCGACCGAAACCAGAGGCGTCTGCTCATCCAGTGCGCCCGGGTTTATTTGATTCAGGTAGACCGACAAAAAGGCGCTTTGGCGGAGTGGGTCCGCCAGCTAATAGCGTCCCACCATCACTCCAATCTCGTGGTTTGTGCGTTGGCCAACAAGCTGGCAAGGATCGCCTGGGCGATTGCGGCCCACCACACTGAATTCGATGCGGGGCCAGCCGCGATGAACGCCTGACCCCGCTGTCACCCGAGCACCACCCACCTGGTTTTGCGATGCTGGATAACTGATGACGTGAACGGCCAACCGGCCTGACGACAACCCTGAGCTGCTACACGGCTGTAAGGCCGTCACTCTAATTAGGGTCGTTAGGCATCGATTCTCATCGAGGCGCGGGGCCATAACCCCACTCAGACGCCGGATAGATGAAAGCAAGCCAAACACGCATCAAAAACAGTATTGCAGAAAAGGGGGTAACCATAGATATAGCAGCGCTACCCCTGCGCTCGCAGAGCGGATGTAAAAGCTAATTTAGGCATGCACTCCGTTCATTCCTTAAGACCTTGTAAAAAGCACCCTAGAGCTGCGTGTAAACGAGGTTTATGTCTTGAAAATGCCATAATCTAAACCTCAGAAACGAAAAAGCCCCCGTAATCATCAATGATTACGGGGGCTTAGTCTTGTTCAATAATGGCGGAGAGATAGGGATTCGAACCCTAGGTACCGGTGAAGGTACAACGGATTTCGAATCCGTCCCATTCGGCCACTCTGGCATCTCTCCAACGGCGCGCATCATAACAACACTTTTGCCGGAAGCGAACCCCCCAAGCCAAATTTTTTCCGTGCTATCAGATGCTTGCGTCGATTAAAGCGGTACGCCCAGACGATTGGCGACTTCTTCGTAGGCTTCGATGACGTCACCGAGGCCCTGGCGGAAGCGGTCCTTGTCCATTTTCTTGCCGGTGGCCTTGTCCCACAGGCGGCAGCCGTCCGGGCTGAATTCGTCACCGAGGACGATGGAGCCGTCGGAGAACACGCCGAATTCGAGTTTGAAGTCGACCAGCAGCAGGCCGGCGTCGTCGAACAGTTTGCTCAGGACTTCGTTGACCTTGAGCGACAGTTCTTTCATGCGAACCAGTTGCTCGGCGGTGCCCCAACCGAATGCCACGACGTGGGATTCGTTGATGAACGGGTCGCCCTTGGCGTCGTCCTTCAGGAACAGTTCGAAGGTGTAAGGGTTGAGCTTCATGCCTTCTTCGACGCCCAGGCGCTTGACCAGGCTGCCGGCGGCGTAGTTACGCACGACGCACTCGACCGGGATCATGTCGAGTTTTTTCACCAGGCATTCGTTATCACCCAGCAGTTTGTCGAATTGAGTCGGCACGCCGGCTGCTTCGAGTTTCTGCATGATGAAGGCGTTGAACTTGTTGTTCACCATGCCTTTGCGGTCGAGCTGCTCGATGCGCTTGCCGTCGAACGCCGAGGTGTCGTTGCGAAACAGCAGGATCAAGCGGTCAGCGTCGTCGGTCTTGAAAACCGATTTGGCTTTGCCGCGGTAGAGTTCTTCACGTTTTTCCATGATGGGCTCCGCTTGCTAAGTAGGTGGGCTAGGCGATGTGTCGCCAGTCGAGCCCTGAATCTTGATCGGCCAGTTGCAGCCAGTCCGGGTCGCACCCAAGGGTGTCGACAAAACATTGCCGGGCCAGCTGCGGCAGGTTGTTCTTGCTGCTCAGATGGGCCAGGACCAGGTGTTGCAGGCCTTGCCAGCCCAACTCGGACACCAGGAATGCCGCCTGGTGGTTGTTCAAATGTCCCAGTTCACCGCCCACCCGCTGCTTGAGAAAGTAGGGGTAGTGACCGCGAGCCAGCATGTCACGGCAATGGTTGGACTCGATCATCAACGCATCGAGGTCCCGATAGCCGTCCAGCACCTTGTTGCAATACGAGCCCAGGTCGGTCAATAGGCCGAAGCGCCGTTCACCGTCACTGAAGACATATTGCGTCGGTTCCTGAGCATCGTGGGCCACGGCAATGACCCCGATGTTCAAGTTGCCGATCTGCAGTTGCTCGCCGCCGGCCAAAAAGCCCGCGGGTTCAATCGGTTTGCGCATCCCGCGCAGGGTGCCGCGACTGAGGTAGACAGGCAGATTGTAGCGCCGAGACAGCAAACCCACGCCATGCACGTGGTCGGCATGTTCGTGGGTCACGAGTATCGCGCTCAACTGCGCAGGGTTTACCCCCAGGCGCAGCAGGCGTTTTTCGGTTTCCCGCAGGGAGAAACCACAATCCACCAGCACATACGTATCAGCACTGGCTATCAGCGTGCCGTTCCCTTGGCTACCGCTGCCGAGAACGGCAAAGCGCATGTGTGATCAGCCCAGGTTGTCTTGAATCACGCTCAACACTTTGCGCGCCACGTCTGCCGGCGCCACGGTGTTGATGTTTTTCTCGACGGTGACCTGCACGCTATCGCCCACTTTGCTCAGGCGAACCTGATAACGCTCGGCGCGGGCTTCGATTTCTTCCTTGTTCGGCGCGCTGCCGAACAGGCTGCTGAAGAAGCCCGGCTTCTCGTCTTTCTTCTCGGCTTTTTCAGCCAGGTTGATGTAGTACAAACCCAGGCTGCGGTTGATGTCTTCAACGCGCCATTCGCCCTGTTCCAGCGCACGACCGACGCTCGACCAGGCACGATCCAGGTCCGTACCGACGTTCAGTACCGGGTTGCCGCTGCCGTCTTCGCTCAGGCTGACACGATTGGGCGTATCGGAATCACGCGAGGCCAGCATGGAGACCGAACCGCCCTTCTCCGAAATGCGGCTCATGCTCGCCAGCATGTCGTCGACCAGTGCCGCGTCCAGGCCGGTGTTGACCGAACGGTTGGTGAAGGCCACGTCGGACGTACTGCCGGCAGGACGCTCGGCGGTGACCACATAGACTTCGCTGGTGTTGCGCTGCACACCCGGCTCGATACGGACACGAGCACGGACTTCGTTGTCCGCACTCACACCGGCGGCGCTCAGGCGCTTGGCCATCGCTGCCGACAGTTCGTCGGAATGTTGCCAGGTGGTGGTGAATTCGCCGGTTTGCGGGCGCTGTTCGTCCAGACGGAAACCGTTGTCCTGGAAGAACTGCACCGCCACTGGCCAGACTTCGGCTGGCGGGTTCTGCGCGACGATCCAGCGCGTATCACCGCTCTTTTGCAGCGAGTACGAGCTGATGTCGGCAGCCGCCGACAGCGGTTGCGGACGCGGCACGACGTATTCGCCCTTGACGGTGTCATCGGCCACGTTGCGCGGGATCGGCAGCAGCGGATCCAGACGCTTGGCGGTGCTGACATCGGTCGGCAGTTGCATCGGTGCAGTCTGTTGCGCTTCCAGGTAATCGCTACCACGGTCACGGAAATAACCTTCCGGGCCCCAGACCCATCCACAGCCACTGGTGCTGGAGATAATCAAGGCAAGTGCGGAAAGTCCGGCCATTCGCTTCATGCGTTGTACTTCCTCAATTAAACCAGGACGCCGGACTGGCGCATGGCCTGCCGCAGCGGTTCGTGACAGGCAGCGCTGAGCCAGGTGAGCGGCAGACGGATACCGTCCGGCATCAAGCCCATTTCATGCAGTGCCCATTTCACGGGAATAGGGTTGGATTCGATAAACAGGGTTTTATTGAGTGGCATCAGCTTTTCGTGGATGGCGCGGGCCGTGACGGCGTCGCCTTTCAGAGCAGCGTTGCACAGGTCGGCCATGTCACGCGGGGCAACGTTGGCGGTCACCGAGATGTTGCCTTTGCCGCCGAGCAGGATCAGCTCGACTGCGGTGGCGTCGTCACCGGAGATCACCAGGAAGTCTTTGCTGACGCCGTCGATGATGGCTTTGGCGCGAGACAGGTCGCCAGTGGCTTCCTTGATACCGATGATGTTTTTCACGGTCGACAGGCGGATCACGGTGTCGGCCAGCATGTCGCACGCGGTGCGGCCAGGCACGTTATAAAGAATCTGCGGGATGTCGACGGCTTCGGCGATGGCCTTGAAGTGCTGGTACAAGCCTTCCTGGGTCGGCTTGTTGTAGTACGGCGTCACCAACAGGCAGGCGTCGGCGCCGGCGGTCTTCGCATTGGAGGTCAGCTCGATCGCTTCGCGTGTCGAGTTGGCGCCGGTACCGGCGATCACCGGGATGCGCCCTGCCACTTGCTTGACCACGTAACGAATCACTTCGATGTGTTCGTTCACGTCGAGGGTGGCCGATTCACCTGTAGTGCCGACCGCCACGATGGCGTGGGTGCCGTTTTGCAGGTGAAAGTCCACCAGTTTGCTCAAGCTGTCCCAGTCGAGACGACCTTGTGCATCCATGGGTGTGACCAGTGCCACCATACTGCCCGCAATCATGCAACCGCTCCTGCCGGAAAAAGAGAGCCGTAATGGTACTGGCGCCAAGATGCTTGTACAAGCGAAGTACTGCGCTGCTGCCATTCCCCTTGGCGCCGCTTTTCGCTACCCTTCAGACTTTGATCGGTACTGACAAGCTCGTACGCCGGGTTCCAGCCTCCATTTTCGGCATCACAAGCCCCGATCCAGCGTTGCTACCCTTCGCTCCTGCCACTCTGGAGCACGTTGCAACCTTGCGGCTCGGGCTTTCTGAATTCGCATCCGCAGGCTCGTTTCCGGTAAAAAAAGCCCGTCGACGTATCGACCGCTCATCGCTTTAGGAATGCTGCATGTCCACCCCCACAGTTCGCGAACAATTCCTTGTCATCAGTGCCCTCGGCGCCAACCCCATGGAGCTGACTAACGTCCTGTGCCGCGCCAGCCATGAAAACCGCTGCGCCGTGGTCACCTCTCGCCTGACGCGTCACGGCGAGTGCAGTGCGTTGGTCCTCGAGATCTCCGGTAGCTGGGACGCCCTGGCGCGCCTGGAAGGCAGTCTGCCGGGCCTCGCCAAGAAGCACGCCTTCACGGTCAACGTGGTGCGCAGCGCAGCCCTGGAGAACCGTCCCCAGGCCCTGCCTTACGTCGCCTACGTCAGCTCGGCCTACCGCTCGGACATCATCAACGAGTTGTGCCAGTTCTTCATGGATCACAACGTCGAGCTGGAAAATCTGACCTGCGACACCTATCAGGCTCCGCAAACCGGCGGCACCATGCTCAATGCCACGTTTACCGTGACCTTGCCGGCCGGCGTGCAGATCAGCTGGTTGCGCGATCAGTTCCTGGACTTCGCCGACGCGCTGAACCTGGATGCGCTGATCGAACCGTGGCGCCCACAAAACCCAATGTAAGGAAGCTTTCATGGCCGTTGCCATCGACCAACCGGTTGCCGACTTCGAAGCACCCGCCACCAGCGGGCAGACCGTCAATCTCGCGAGCCTCAAAGGCAAGCAGGTGGTGATCTACTTCTATCCGAAGGACAGCACACCAGGCTGCACCACTCAGGGCCAGGGGTTTCGTGATCAGCTTGAGGCGTTTAAAGCGGCCAACACCGAAGTGTTCGGTGTGTCCCGCGACAGCCTGAAATCCCATGAAAACTTCAAGGTCAAGCAAGCGTTCACCTTCGAGCTGATCAGCGACAAGGAAGAAGCGCTTTGCCAGCTGTTTGATGTGATCAAGCTGAAAAAGCTGTATGGCAAGGAATACATGGGCGTTGATCGCAGCACGTTCCTGATCGACAAGGACGGTGTGCTGCGTCAGGAATGGCGGGGTGTGAAGGTGCCGGGGCATGTGGATGCTGTTTTGGCGGCTGCCCAGGCCCTCAATAAAGCCTGATTCATTTGGCGTCTGTTCGGACGCCTTCGCGGGCAAGCCTCGCTCCTACAGGTTATGCGTCAAGTGGTACGGTTGACGTATAACCTGTAGGAGCGAGGCTTGCCCGCGAAGAGGCCCCAAAGCTGACCAATCAAAGCAGTGGCGCAACCTCCGGCTCCTTGCGCGGCCACGCATCCAGCACCGCCTTGAACAGCGTCGCCAGGGGTATCGCAAAGAACACCCCCCAAAAGCCCCACAACCCGCCAAACAACAGCACCGCACAGATGATCGCCACCGGGTGCAGGTTGACCGCTTCCGAGAACAGCAGCGGCACCAGCACGTTGCCGTCCAGGACCTGGATGATTCCGTAGACCGCCATCAAATAGATGAACTGATCGCTCCAGCCCCACTGGAACAGCGCAATCAGCAGCACCGGCACGGTCACCACCACCGCTCCGACGTAAGGCACCACCACCGACACGCCGACCAGCAATGCCAGCAGCGCCGCATAGTTGAGGCCCAACACGACGAAACCGATGTAGGTCGCGCCACCGCAGATGAAGATTTCGATGACCTTGCCGCGAATGTAGTTGGCGATCTGCCGGTTCATCTCGTGCGCGACGCGGGTGATCAGCGTACGCTCACGCGGCAGGTAACCACTCACCCATTGGCCGATCATCTCCCGATCCTTGAGAAAGAAGAACACCAGGATCGGCACCAGCACCAGGTAGATCATGATGTTCACCAGCAGCGGCAGACTCGACAGCGAGAATGTCAGCGCCCACTGGCCAAACTTGCCAATCTCGCCCCGCGCCACTTCGATGGCTTGCAGCACCTGCTCGTCCGACACCAGATGCGGGTAGCGCTCCGGCAGCAGTAATAGCAGTGACTGCCATTTGGCGAGCATGCCCGGCAACTCGTTGAACAGCGTGATCAGCTGATGCCAGAGCAACGGCACCAAGACCACGATGAACACCAGCAACACGCCCATGAACAACGCGAAGACCAACCCCACCGCAACCCCGCCCGGTACGCGCAGACGCTCGAGAGTGACCACCAGCCCCTGCATCAGATACGCCAGCACCATCCCGGCGAGCACAGGCGCGAGCATGCCGCCCAAGGTGAGTACGGCGGTAAATGCCAGAAACAGCAGAACTGCCAGCACCACGGCTTCTTCGTCGGAAAAGTAGCGCTGAATCCAGTCGCGTAACACCTTGAACATCAATAATCCCTTAGAAACGAACGCAGTAGATTTCAGGCTTTTTTCAACCAATAGCGGTAAACGCCCGCTTCATCTTCTTCACGAAGCAGCGTATGACCGGCCAAACGGGCAAAGGTGCGGAAGTCGCGCTGTGAGCCCGCGTCGGTAGCAATGACCTTGAGCACCGCGCCGCTGGCCATTTTGTTGAGTTCCATCTTGGCCTTGAGCAGCGGCAACGGACAATTCAGACCGCTGGCGTCCAACTCCAGGTCATGGGCTACAGCATCGGTCATCGGGTCACTCCGGATCAGGTGGTTGAGCGGCTTAGAATATCTGGTCCCAAGCTTACTGTCCGGCTACAGTAAGGTCTTTGTCGACTAAGGCTTTGTGCATGACTTTTTTGCGCCCTACCCTGCTGACGCTCGCTTGCCTGCTCGCCTCACCGGGCTTCGCCGACGACCTGCCGTCACTCGGCGACGCCAGTTCTGCCATCGTCTCGCCGCAACAGGAGTACCAGTTGGGCCGCGCCTGGCTGGCGTTGTTGCGCAGCCAGGTTTCCCAGCTCAACGATCCGCAGCTCAAGGACTACGTCGAATCCAGCGTCTACCGACTGGTCGAGACCAGCCAGGTCAATGACCGGCGCCTGGAGTTCATCCTGATCAACAGCCCGCAACTCAACGCCTTCGCGGCACCGGGCGGGATCGTCGGGGTCAACGGCGGTTTGTTCCTCAATGCCCAGACCGAAGGCGAATATGCCTCGGTACTCGCTCACGAATTGGCTCACTTGTCGCAGCGCCACTTCGCCCGTGGCGTTGAAGCCCAGCAGCGCATGCAAGTGCCGATGATGGCCGCCTTGCTGGCCGGGATCGTGATTGCCGCCGCCGGTGCAGGCGATGCCGGGATCGCGGCCATTGCGGGCACGCAGGCGGCAGCGATCCAGGAACAGCGACGCTTCTCGCGCCAAAACGAGCAGGAAGCCGATCGCATCGGCATCCTCAATCTGGAAAAGGCCGGCTACGACCCACGCTCGATGCCGACCATGTTCGAACGGTTGGCGCGTCAATACCGCTTCGACGCCAAGCCACCGGAATTCCTGCTGACTCACCCGGTCACCGAATCGCGGATCGCCGACACCCGCAACCGCGCCGAGCAAGCCAAACCGGGCGGCATCGAAGACACCATGCGTTATCAGCTGATTCGTGCGCGGGTCCAGCTGATCTATGAAGAAACCCCGGGCCTGGGCGCCAAGCGTTTTCGCGCCCTCCTGGATGAAAACCCGAAGAACGATGTTGCGCGTTACGGCTTGGCGATTGCCCAGATCAAGGGCGGCCAGCTGAACGAAGCGCGGGAAAACCTCAAGCTGCTGCTGGCCAAATCGCCGAACGAGATCATCTACAACCTGGCTCAGGTCGATCTGGACATCACCAACAATCGCTTGCCGGATGCCCAAACCCGGGTCGACCGGTTGCTGACTCAGTATCCGGGCAACTATCCGTTGAATCAGGTACGGGTCGACCTGCTGCTCAAGCAGAACCGTGCACCGGAAGCGGAAAAAGCCCTGGAGAATCTGCTCAAGAGCCGTCCGGACGATCCCGACGTCTGGTACATGGTGGCCGAGACCCGCGGCTTGTCCGGCAACATCATCGGCCTGCATCAGGCCCGCGCCGAATACTTTGCGCTGGTCGGCGACTACCGTCAGGCCATCCAGCAACTGGACTTCGCCAAGCGCAAGGCCGGCACCAACTTCCCGCTGTCGTCGCGTATCGACGCACGTCAACGGGAGCTGATGGAGCAGGAACGCATGATCAAGGACATGATGGGCTGACGCTTTTCAGCAGGCACAAAAAAACCGCCTCTTTCGAGGCGGTTTTTTATTCAGCCAACAACCGGTTTATTCAGCCAGTTTGAAGGTGATGAAGCTGGCGCGATTTTGACGCAGGACTCGCATCGACACCGAGCGGTTCTTCGGCAGCGCCTTGGCGATTTCCGTGAACTCCTTGGTGGAACCAATCGCCTGATTGTTCAGGTGAGTGATCACGTCGCCTGGCTGCAAGCCGATCAACGAAGCAGGACCGTCCTGGACTTCCTTGATGACCACGCCGCCCTTGAGGTCGTAGGTTTTCTTCTGTTCTTCGGTCAGCTCCGCCACGGAAACACCCAGGCGATTGCTGCTGCGCTCAACGCCGGACTTTGCCAGGGCATCCAGCTCTTTGCCTTCTTCTGGAATAGCGCCGACCGTCAACTCGACTTTCTTGCGCTTGCCGTCGCGAATCACTTCCAGATCCGCTTTCGAGCCGGCTTTCAGCGCGCCCACAAGGTGCGGCAGATCGGCAGACATGATAATCGGCTGGCCGTTCATGCTCAGGATCACGTCGCCTACTTGCAGGTCACCCTTGGCAGCCGGGCCATCTTCCTGAATCTGCGCTACCAGCGCACCGGCGGGCTTCTCAAGACCGAACGACTCGGCCAGATCCTTGTTCACTTCCTGGATGACGACCCCCAACCAGCCACGGCTGACTTTGCCGCCGCTTTTCAGCTGATTGGAAACGTCCATCGCCACGTCGATCGGAATCGCGAACGACACGCCCATGAAACCGCCGGAGCGGGTGTAGATCTGTGAGTTGATCCCCACCACTTCGCCGGCCAGGTTAAACAGCGGACCACCGGAGTTACCCGGGTTGATCGGCACGTCCGTCTGGATGAACGGCACATAGTTTTCGTTCGGCAGACTGCGACCGACGGCGCTGACGATACCTTGGGTCACGGTATGGTCAAAGCCGAACGGTGAGCCGATCGCCACGACCCATTGACCGGCTTTCAAGTCCTGGGATTTGCCGAGCTTGAGGACCGGCAGATCCTTGCCTTCGATTTTCAGCAACGCCACATCGGACCGCGTATCGGTGCCAACCAGCTTCGCTTTCAATTCACTGCGGTCGGAGAGACGCACGAGAATTTCGTCGGCATCTGCGATCACGTGGTTGTTGGTCAAAATATAGCCATCAGACGAGATGATGAAACCCGAGCCCAAGGACTGGGCTTCACGCTGACGGTCGCCGCGAGGCGAACGCGGCTGTGGAAAGCCACGCTCGAAGAACTCGCGCAGGGCTGGAGGCAAGCCTTCGAGATCAGGCATGTCCTGGCTCGACACTTTACGGTCCGGCAATTTTTGCGTGGTACTGATGTTCACCACCGCGGGCGAGGCCTGCTCGACCAGTTGCGTGAAATCAGGCAATTCGACTGCTTGCGCAGAGACCGCCTGACCCAGCACCAGCACAGTGGCGAAGATGGACAGATAAGACTTCAAGCGTGGTATCGACATACGGCTCCCGTTACGACGAGCATGGTTAAGCGATATGGAGCAAGGAACACCGGGAACGATACGCCGGTATTTTTGTTCCGGGAACAACAAAACAAGGCCAGAGCCGAGGGCTCTGACCTATAAAAAATTTTGGGATTTTTTGCAAACTGAAATGCTCACCAAACATTTCGATCTCGGTTCACTACTTGGTTGCAGTGGCATCGGTGCGCATCGACAGCGCAATCCGTTCTGCGGTCCCGATCGGAATCTCGCCAACCACTGTGACCATCATCTCGCCTTGCGGTGTCGTCAAGCGCCGGGACACGGCAACAGTGGGCCCCAACTGGGTACGAGTGTCGGTGACAGTTCCACCGTTGAGTGGCTCCAGAAACACCGAGAAACGCGCCAGACCATCGTCATACATCAGACTGTTGACCTGGGTTTTGGTCGTTGGATCCTTGCGCGCACTGCTGCTGATCAGCTCGAAACCGGGTGGCAACCAGTCCGAATGCCAGGCCTGGGCGACCTTGGCTGCAGAAGCCTTGTCGACGTCCAGCGTGACAACCTTGCAATCGTCACCGGGTTGCAAGTCGCTGTCGGATGGAACACCGGCAGTGTCCAGTTGCGTGAACTGGAATCGCTCCAGCAACTGACCTTTATCATTGAGCAGCAATGACTTGAGCGGCAGGCCGGTTTCTTTATCCAGATGCAGTTCAAAACCGTAGCGGTGTTGATCGCGGGGCGTCAGTGAAACGATCACCGCCGAACGCCCGGCCACACGCGACTTGCCAATGACGGCAAGGTCGTACCAATTCTTGAGTTTTTGTGGATCGAGTGCACGAGCAGTGGAATTGGGTGAATCCCCAAGCCCTGCTATCAGGGTGCCGCTGACGCATTGAGTACGCCCATCAATGCGCACGACTTCCTGTGCCGAGCCGTCGAGCTGGAGTAAACGCTCGCGGACCTTGCCATCCTGGACGCGGTGCCAGATGTTATGGGTAGAAAAACTACCGTTTCGCTCGTAAACAAAAGTGCCTTGAAAGCTTTGCTGTTGCTCGGCTTGGCCCAGACGGGTCAACCAGTTCTGGGCTTCATCAGCATGGGCTGGAACAACAAACCAGCCACCGAGCAGAAGCGAAAGTAGAGGGATGGCGCGCATGATCCTCCTTAACGGTTTTCCAGGCTTGCTGCACGAGCGTAAGGCAGAGCGCTCTCAGTACCTTTCAGTGCAGCCTGTTGAGCATGTTGGCGCAAGTAGCCTGGCAGACGCTGATCGTGCCAGCCTGGTTGACCTTGCAATACGCCGTTGGCCATAGGGCCAGTGGCATCCGAACTCTCATTGTAGCCTGCTAATACAGCTGGACCCTTGACCTGAGGAACGGCCAGGCTCGATTGGCTGGATTGCTGTGCCAGTTCGACACCGGCGATTTCGTCCTGATTGTACAGACGAACACCTGCCAATACAGCAACGGTGACCGAAGCAGCAACCGCCAGACGACCCAGGCTGCGCCATGGACCACGGGAAGCTTTTGCCGGTACAACCTCGTCAGCCAGCGCAGCGGAAACTGCCGCAGCGATGTCCAGGCGTGGAAGCAGCAGATCCTTGTGCATCACTGCCCGAGCGATCTGATAACGAGCCCATGTATCACGGGTTTCAACATCGTCGAAGGCATTCAACACCCGACGCAATTCCAATTCGTCCGCTTCGTTATCCATCACTGCGGACAGCGATTCCTGCAGGGCTTCACGACTCATGGCGTTCCTCTCTTGGCTGTCGCCGCTGTCTCAGTTTTCCTGCAACAACGGCTGCAGGGCTTTATCGATGGCTTCCCGAGCGCGGAAGATCCGGGAGCGCACGGTACCCACCGGACATTGCATGACGGCCGCAATGTCCTCGTAACTCAGACCATCGAATTCACGTAAAGTTAAAGCCGTACGCAAATCTTCTGGAAGTTGCTGAATGGTTCGATGGACGGTGCCTTCGATCTCATCCCGCAGCAAAGCCCGTTCTGGCGACTCGAGATCCTTGAGGCCATGATCGCCATCGTAGAACTCTGCATCCTCGGAACTGACATCGCTATCCGGCGGCCGACGGCCGCGTGAAACCAGATAGTTTTTCGCCGTGTTGATGGCGATGCGGTAAAGCCACGTGTAAAACGCGCTGTCCCCGCGAAAATTTCCAAGTGCACGGTACGCCTTGATAAAGGCTTCCTGCGCCACATCCTGGGCTTCATGGGTGTCGTGCACGAAACGCACGATCAACCCGAGAATTTTGTGCTGGTATTTCAGCACTAGCAGATCGAAAGCTCGCTTGTCGCCGCGTTGAACGCGCTCGACCAGCTGCTGATCCTCTTCCTGGGTTAGCATGAACACTCCTCGATAAGCTCGGAGGAGGCTTGCATAACTAAACGACCAGACTTGCAAACATAGACTCGGGCTTTTCGCAAAAGTTCTCCCCCTCCAAGCAAGTTTCCTGCGGGCTCTGATTTGGCACGCACGAAAAGCGCAGCGCGGGTTAACCCGGCTGCGCGAATAATCTTGTCATCGGATTCGCCAGCAAGGATCAAACCGCAATCCCGCACTGAAGCCGACACTGTCCCTTGATTCAGGCAACGGTCTATTGATCTTGGCCTTTTGGCAAAAGTTCCAAATATTTATAGCTGCCCGAACCGACATTGTGCGCATGTGAGCAGAAAAAGACTGTTAAATCCACGATACAGTCCCCTTGTCGCCGAACCGGCTAAAAAAACATCCGACGAAGCGTTCAGTCTTTTCAGTCACAGTAGTTTCACAATGCCATGTGGGCTCGGCTATTGTGCCGCTCCCCCCCTCTATATACTAGTGGGCTGTGTGGCTGCCTGACTCGCCGATCCAGGTGTTTGGCGCCAACCCCGACCCGGGTCGCTTTGAGCGGAATCCTGAAATGAGCCAACAGTTTCAACATGATGTTCTGGTAATTGGCAGCGGCGCTGCCGGCTTGAGCCTTGCGCTGACGTTGCCCAGTCATTTGCGCATCGCCGTACTGAGCAAAGGCGACCTCGCCAATGGCTCGACTTTCTGGGCCCAGGGCGGCGTCGCTGCCGTCCTGGATGACACCGATACCGTGGAATCCCACGTCGATGACACGCTTAACGCCGGTGGCGGCCTGTGTCATGAAGACGCCGTGCGCTTCACCGTCGAGCACAGTAAAGAAGCGATTCAATGGCTGATCGACCAAGGCGTGCCCTTCACCCGTGATGAACAATCGGGCACCGAAGATGGCGGATTCGAGTTTCACCTGACCCGCGAAGGCGGCCACAGCCATCGGCGCATCATCCACGCCGCCGATGCCACGGGCGCCGCAATTTTCAAAACCCTGCTCGATCAAGCCAAGCAAAGGCCGAATATCGAACTGCTGGAACAGCGGGTCGCGGTCGACCTGATCACCGAAAAACGCCTGGGCCTTGAAGGCGATCGCTGCCTCGGCGCCTACGTGCTCAATCGCGCCAGCGGCGAAGTCGACACCTACGGCGCACGCTTCGTCATCCTCGCGTCCGGTGGCGCCGCCAAGGTCTACCTCTATACCAGTAACCCCGACGGCGCCTGCGGTGATGGCATTGCCATGGCCTGGCGTTCGGGCTGCCGCGTGGCGAATCTGGAATTCAACCAGTTCCACCCAACCTGCCTGTATCACCCGCAAGCCAAGAGTTTTCTGATCACCGAAGCCTTGCGTGGCGAAGGTGCTCACCTGAAGCTGCCCAATGGCGAACGCTTCATGCACAGGTTCGACCCACGTGCAGAGCTGGCACCACGGGACATCGTCGCCCGGGCCATCGACCATGAAATGAAGCGCCTGGGCATTGACTGTGTCTATCTGGACATCAGCCACAAGCCCGAAGCGTTCATCAAGTCGCACTTCCCGACGGTGTACGAACGCTGCCTTGAGTTCTCCATCGACATCACCAAGCAGCCGATTCCGGTGGTGCCGGCGGCGCACTACACCTGCGGTGGCGTGATGGTTGACCAGAATGGTCGCACCGACGTGCCGGGGCTGTATGCGATTGGCGAAACCAGTTTCACCGGCCTGCACGGCGCCAACCGCATGGCCAGCAATTCGTTGCTGGAATGTTTCGTCTACGCGCGTTCAGCGGCGGCGGACATTCTTCAGCAGTTGCCCCAGGTGTCGATTCCCATCGCCCTGCCCGTCTGGGACGCGAGCCAGGTCACCGACTCCGACGAAGACGTGATCATTGCGCACAACTGGGACGAACTGCGGCGATTCATGTGGGACTATGTGGGTATCGTGCGCACCAACAAGCGCCTGCAACGGGCGCAGCACCGCGTGCGGCTGCTGCTGGACGAAATCGACGAGTTCTACAGTAACTACAAGGTCAGTCGGGATTTGATCGAGCTGCGTAACCTGGCCCAGGTGGCCGAGTTGATGATCCAGTCAGCGATGGAACGCAAGGAAAGTCGCGGCCTGCATTACACCCTCGACTATCCGAACATGCTGCCGGTCGCCCTGGACACTATTCTGGTGCCGCCCACCTACGCCGACTGAACGTGAGCCGAACCCGCAGGCGTCGGTGCACATCCGCCGCCTGCGAATCCCGAGGCACGCAAATCGCCCGGACCCGCCGCTCGCCGCGCAAACGAAATCGCAGCACCACGACCAACGGCAACGCCAGGCTGTCCGGGCGTAGCTGCACCGGTTGCCAACCCGCCGCCTGATTCCACAACTGCCAGCCATCGGCATCACGACGCAAACCGCGAAATGCCTGTGGGTGCGTCAGCAGAATCTGCCGCGGCAGCGCCCAACAGGCGTGCGCCAGGCACAGCACAACGCCGGGCAAACTGGCCCAGATCGGTATCGAGAGCATACAAAGCGAACCCAGCGCGAACAGCTGGGCCAGAAGATACGCCGCCAGCAACTGCCGTGAGGCATGCCAGCGGCATTCGAACGAATTACTTGGGCTGGACACGATCCAGGATCATGCGAACCATGCGCTGAAGCTCCGGATCTTCCGATTCGGCCCGTTCCATGAACCAGCCGAACATGTCCTGATCTTCGCATTCGAGCAGCTTGCGGTAGCAATCGCGGTCGACATCATTGAGGTGCGGATAGACCTCTTTCACGAACGGCACCAGCAACACGTCAAGCTCAAGCATGCCGCGGCGGCTGTGCCAGTAGAGGCGATTCAGTTCAACATCTTCGACCATGGAGCGCTCCTCAAATAGGCGGCAAGTATACAGCCCCCTGCTCCATCGAACACTCGGCTTTGGTCGGGCATTACCGATCCTTTGTGAACTACCCATTTCATGGGCGCCCCCTTATGATGTCCACCAGACTCTTTACCCTGCGATGACCCATGGCCGATTCTGCTTTTTTCTGCACCCTGTCTCACGAAGGCGTTCTCGCGGTCCGCGGCGCGGATGCCAGTAAATTCCTGCAAGGCCAATTGACCTGCAACCTCAATTACCTGAGCGAAACCCAGGCCAGTCTCGGTGCCCGCTGCACGCAGAAAGGCCGGATGCAATCGAGCTTCCGTATCCTGTTGCAAGGTGACGGCGTGTTGATGGCCATGGCCACCGAACTGCTGGAGCCACAACTGGCGGACCTGAAAAAGTACGCGGTGTTCTCCAAGTCCAAACTGACCGATGAAAGCGCCGCCTGGGTCCGCTTCGGCATCGATCATGGCGATACCGCCTTGACCAGCCTCGGTCTTGACCTGCCGGCAGACACCGACAGCGTCGCGCGCAACGATGGCCTGATTGCCATTCGTGTCTCGCCCGACCGCGCCGAACTCTGGGTCGCCGCTGACCAAGCCGACGCCATCAAGGCCAAGCTGTCCGCGCTGATCGCTGAAGGCGATCTCAATCAATGGCTGCTGGGCCAGGTCCGCGCAGGGATCGGCCAGGTGATGCCAGGCACCCGCGAGCTGTTCATCCCGCAGATGCTCAACCTGCAAGCCGTTGGCGGTGTGAGTTTCAAGAAGGGTTGCTACACCGGCCAGGAAATCGTCGCGCGCATGCAGTACCTGGGCAAACTCAAGCGTCGCTTGTATCGCCTGCAACTGGATGCCAGCGAATTGCCGGAACCCGGCACACCGCTGTTTTCCCCGACCCACGGCAGTTCCATCGGCGAAGTGGTGCTGGCCGCCCGCAGCGAGCAAAACATTGAACTCCTGGCCGTGCTGCAAGCCGAAGCAGCAGAAGCCGGCGACATCCACGTGGGCGCCCTGGAAGGTCCCGCCCTGCAACTGCTCGACTTGCCTTACCAACTGGATCGCGATCGCGAAATCCAGCGTTAATTGCCGTATTGGTTGCAACACCCTAGAGAGTAGAAATGAGCGAGCTGGCGGAAAAGGTCCAACAGGATTTGGTTGAGGCCATCGATAACGATGACCTGGTTCTGCCAACACTACCGGAAGTGGCCCTGCAGATTCGCAAGGCCGCTGAAGACCCGGAAATCAGTATCAGCACCCTGAGCAAAGTGATCGGCCGCGATGCCGCGTTGTCGGCGCGCCTGATCAAAGTGGTCAATAGCCCACTGCTGCGTGCCACCCAGGAAGTCACTGACCTGCACACGGCGATCACTCGCCTGGGCATCAACTACAGCAGCAACCTGGCCATCGGCCTGGTCATGGAACAGATTTTCCATGCCCGCTCCGAGGTGGTGGAACAGAAAATGCGCGAAGTCTGGCGCAAAAGTCTGGAAATCGCCGGTGTCAGCTATGCACTGTGCCGCAGTTACACCCAACTCAAACCCGATCAGGCAGCCCTTGGCGGACTGGTGCATCAAATCGGCGTGCTGCCGATCCTGACCTACGCCGAAGATCACTATGAGTTACTGTCTGACCCGGTCAGCCTCAACCATGTGATCGACCAGATTCATCCGCTGCTGGGCGACAAGCTGCTCAGGGTCTGGGAGTTTCCAGAGAAGCTGGTGCAAGTGCCGGGACTGTATCTGGACTTCAAGCGCCAGTCGGCACGGGTCGATTATGTCGATCTCGTGCAAGTGGCCAGCTTGTATTGCCACAAGGGCACCGACCATCCCATCGCGCGTATTGATGCGTACAGTGTGCCGGCCTTCGAGAAACTGGGGATCGACCCGGAGAACGAGTCGATGTGCCGTGACCTGGAAGAGTCGCGGTCGATGTTTTATTGATTGAGACCGCGTCGCGCCCTTCGCGAGCAAGCCCGCCCCCACATTTGACCCGGTTCTTTCATGATAAACGCGGTCGAATGTGGGAGCGGGCTTGCTCGCGAAGAGGCCGGTCCAGACACCACATACCTACCCCGCAATAAAACTCACGCGCACCTTCAACCCCGCGTGTTCACCATCATGCAAACTGATCTGCGCCAGGTGTGCGCGACAGATTTCCCCGACAATCGCCAAGCCCAACCCCGACCCCGCCACCTGCTGGTTACGCCGATAAAAGCGTTCGAACACCCGATCCCGCTCATCAACCGGAATCCCTGGCCCATCGTCCTCGACTTCCAACACCGCTGGTGCCGAAACCCGCAGAATCACATTGCCGCCCGGTGGTGTGTGGGCCAGCGCGTTGTCCACCAGATTGCTCAACAGTTCATTCAACAGCGTCGGCTCACCGCGCAGCCACACCGGCTCGTCCGCTTCCAGCGCCAGGGCCACGCCGCGTGCGTGGGCCAGCGGCGCCATGGCCATGCCCAGTTCCCGGGCCAACTGGCTCAGATCCAGCAACTGCGCTCCGCCTTCGGCAATGGCCCGAGCGCCGTTTTCGACGCGGGCCAGCGACAGCAATTGATTGGCCAGATGGGTCAGGCGGTCCGTGCCTTGGGCGGCGGTTTCCAGGGTGTTGCGCCAGGTGTCGGGTTCGCTTGAACGCAGGCCCAGTTCGAGTCGCGCCTTGAGCGCGGCCAGCGGTGTGCGCAGTTCATGCGCGGCATCGGCGATGAATTGCGCCTGACGCTCGAATTGCTCGCGCAAACGCTCGGTAAAGTGATTGAGCGCGCGCACCAGTGGCCACAACTCATGCTGCACTTCCACCAGCGGCAACGGCCGCAGATCGTCTGATTGGCGCTCTTCCACCGCCGTGCGCAAACGCTCCAGCGGGCGCAACGCCGCACTGACCGCAAACCACACCAGCAACAACGCCCCCACCGCCAGCATGCCCAGGCGCAGTAATGTATCAGCCGCCAGGCTGCGGGCCATGCTGACTCGCGCTTCATCGGTTTCCGCCACGCGGATTTCCGCCATGCCGTTCATGTTCGGCTCGCTCACGGGCTTGAGCAGGCTCACCACGCGTACATTTTGCCCCTGATATTTGGCATTGTAGAAACGCGCCAGCGCCGGATAGTCATCGGTGCGCGGCGTGCCTGGCGGCGGTGGCGGGAGGTTTTCGTAACCGGAAATCAGCTTTTGGTTGATGTCGTTGACCAGGTAAAAAATCCGCCCCGCGCTGTCGTAGGCAAACGTATCGAGGGCCACGTAAGGCACGTCGGCACTCAGCGTGCCGTCGCGCTGAGAGACACCTGCTGCGATGGTCCGCGCCGAGGCCAGCAAGGTGCGGTCGTAAGCGGTGTCGGCGGCTTCACGACCGTTCCAGTACGCGCTCAAACCACTGGCCAGCATCAACACCACCAACAACAGCGCGAGGTTCCACAGCAACCGCCAGCGCAGGCTGCTGGGCTTATGCATCGCGGCTTTCCAGCAAGTAGCCGAGACCGCGAAACGTCACGATGGCGACCGGTTGGCCGTCGAGTTTCTTGCGCAGACGATGGACGTAGATCTCGATGGCATCGGGACTGGCTTCTTCGTCCAGGCCGAACACCTGTGAAGCCAGTTGCTCCTTGCTCATCACCCGACCGGGACGGGCAATCAATGCTTCGAGCACGGCCTGCTCGCGGGAGGTCAGGGTCAGCAATTCTTCGCCAAGGGTGAAGCGCCGCGTGTCCAGATCGTAAGACAGCACACCGCAGGTCTGCTGGCGTTCACCACCGAGCACACTGCGGCGAAGCAAGGCTTTGACCCGTGCTTCGAGTTCGGTCAGTTCGAACGGTTTGGCCAGGTAGTCGTCGGCCCCGAGGTTCAGGCCGTGGACCCGATCCTTGACGTCGCTGCGGGCGGTCAGCATCAGCACCGGCAGGTTCTTGCCCCGGGCCCGCAGGCGCGCCAGTACTTCGAAACCATCCATGCGCGGCAGGCCGACGTCGAGGATCGCCATGGCGTATTCCTCGCTGCTCAACGCCAGGTCGGCCGCCACGCCGTCGTGCAGCACATCCACGGTCAGCCCGGTGCTCTTGAGTGCCTGGGCGACACTTTCGGCGAGCTGCAGATGGTCTTCGACGAGCAGAACACGCATGGATCTTTACCTCATTCAGGGATGTTCGACGCCATTCTTTGGCGCGGAGTTTACAGCCGCATCCGCCGCTGTGAAGCCCGAAAACCATGAAAGCCTGCTGAAAGGTTAGTGAAAGGTTCGCCCGTTAGAGTCGGCCCACGGATGGTTTCGTCTGCAAGCCATCGAATCGTGCTTTGAAATGTAGCTCCCGAAAAACGCCTTGATGCGTTTTCGCCAAATAAGAACAATAACGAGGTACTGCACCATGCTGTCCACACAGCTTCAGGCTTGCCCGCCGCACCCTTCCCCCCGATTTTCATCGTTTACGCTCGCCAGCGCCGAAGCCGGGCGCACAGCGCAAAACCGACGCATCTGAAACATCCCCAAAAACAATAACTCCCGTGGAGACACCATGAACCGATCACTGCGCCGTTTCGCCCTTGCCGCCAGCTGTGTGCTGTTTGCCGGCCACCTGATGGCCGAACCCAAACGCCCGGAATGCATCGCCCCGGCCTCGCCGGGCGGTGGTTTCGACCTGACCTGCAAACTGGTGCAGAGCGCGCTGGTCAACGAGAAACTGCTGAGCAAACCAATGCGCGTGACCTACATGCCCGGCGGTGTCGGCGCTGTGGCGTACAACGCAGTAGTGGCACAGCGTCCGGCCGACGCTGGTACGTTGGTGGCCTGGTCCAGCGGTTCGCTGCTGAACCTGGCGCAGGGCAAGTTCGGGCGTTTCGATGAATCCAACGTTCGTTGGCTGGCCGCCGTAGGTACAAGCTACGGCGCGATCGCGGTGAAAAGCGATTCGCCCTACAAGAACCTCGACGACCTCGTTCAAGCGCTGAAGAAAGACCCGAGCAAAGTGGTGATCGGTTCCGGCGGCACCGTCGGCAGCCAGGACTGGATGCAAACCGCACTGATCGCCAAAGCCGCCGGGATCAACCCGCGCGACTTGCGCTACGTCGCCCTCGAAGGCGGCGGTGAAATCGCCACCGCCCTGCTTGGCGGCCACATCCAGGTCGGCAGCACCGACATCTCCGACTCCATGCCGCACATCCTCAGCGGCGACATGCGCCTGCTCGCCGTGTTCTCGGAGAAGCGCCTCGACGAGCCGGAAATGAAAGACATTCCGACCGCCAAGGAGCAAGGCTACGACATCGTCTGGCCGGTGGTTCGCGGTTTCTACCTCGGGCCAAAAGTCAGCGATGAAGACTACGCCTGGTGGAAAGACGCCTTCGACAAACTGCTGGCTTCCGACGACTTCGCCAAGCTGCGCGATCAGCGTGAACTGTTCCCGTTCGCCATGACCGGCCCGGAGCTGGACACCTATGTGAAGAAGCAGGTCGCGGACTACAAAGTGCTGGCCAAAGAGTTCGGCCTGATTCAGTGATCGTCTTTGTCTAGCGGCTGCGGCCCCGTTCTACCGGGGCCGTGGCACAGGAGTTCCCCATGCTCTTACAACGCATTTTTGCTTCAGTGCTGTTGCTGGCCTGTATCGGCCTGGCACTGATGGCCTGGCCGTATCAGGCCGCTTTTTCCTACGAACCTGTGGGGCCTCGGGCCTTTCCGCTGTTGATGCTCGGCCTGATGGGCCTTGGCCTGCTGTACATGGTGTTTCGCCCGACGCCGATCATCCACAGTGATGACGACCCGAAACTGGACCGCGAAACCCTGACCAAAATCGGCATTTGTGTGGTGCTGTTGCTGATGTTCGCCGGGACTTTCGAACCCCTTGGTTTCATCGTCGCCAGCATTCTGATCGGAGTCCCCATGGCTCGCCTGTATGGCGGTCGCTGGCTGCCCAGTGCAGTGATTATCAGCGTGATGGCCGTCGGTCTTTATCTGCTGTTCGACAAAGTGATGGACGTGCCACTGCCGCTGGGCGTGCTCGACGTTCTGGAGAACTGATATGGATACTCTTGGCTATTTGGGTCAGGGCTTCGGCGTCGCGCTGAGCCCGTACAACCTGGTGACCGCGCTCTGCGGCACCTTGATTGGCACCGTGGTCGGCCTGTTGCCAGGCCTGGGTCCGATCAACGGCGTGGCGTTGCTGATCCCGATCGCCTTCGCCCTCGGTTTGCCGCCGGAGTCGGCGCTGATTCTGTTGGCGGCGGTGTACCTGGGTTGCGAATACGGCGGCCGGATCAGCTCGATCCTGCTGAACATTCCAGGCGAAGCCTCCACCGTGATGACCACCCTCGACGGTTACCCGATGGCCCGCAAAGGCCTGGCCGGTGTGGCCCTGTCGCTGTCGGCGTGGAGTTCGTTCATCGGTGCCTTCATCGCCACCTGCGGCATGGTGCTGTTCGCCCCGCTGCTGGCGAAGTGGGCGATTGCCTTCGGACCGGCGGAATATTTCGTGCTGATGGTGTTTGCGATTGTCTGTCTCGGCGGCATGGCGGGTGATCGTCCGTTGAAGACGTTTATCGCCGCGCTGATCGGTCTATTCCTGTCGACCGTCGGGATCGACGCCAACAGCGGCGTGTACCGTTTCACCGGGGACAACATCCATTTGACTGACGGTATTCAGTTCGTCGTTCTGGTGCTGGGCCTGTTCTCGATCAGTGAAATCCTGCTACTGCTGGAAAAAACCCATCGTGGCCAGGAAGCGGTGAAAGCCACCGGGCGCATGATGTTCAACTTCAAGGAAGCGTCGTCGGTGTTCGTGGTGAACATCCGCTGCGGTCTGCTGGGCTTCATCATGGGCGTTTTGCCGGGTGCCGGCGCTACGCTCGCCAGCGCCGTGGCTTACATGACCGAGAAACGTATCGCCGGCGCCAAGGGCACATTCGGACAAGGCGATATGCGTGGCCTCGCGGCACCGGAAACCGCCATCGGTGGTGCAGCCTGCGGTGCACTGGTGCCGATGCTGACCCTGGGCGTTCCGGGTTCGGGCACCACGGCGGTGATGATCGGCGCGCTTTCGCTGTACAACATCACGCCCGGTCCGTTGCTGTTCCAACAACAGCCTGACATCGTCTGGGGCCTGATCGCTTCGTTGTTCGTCGCCAACATCATGCTGGTGATCCTCAACATTCCGATGATCCGCATCTTCACCCGCATTCTGGCCGTGCCGAACTGGGCGCTGGTGCCGGTGATCGCGATCATTACCGGGATCGGGGTCTACGCGGTGCACGCCACCACGTTCGACCTGTTCCTGATGATCGGTATCGGCATCTTCGGTTACATCCTGCGCAAGCTGGACTTCCCGTTGTCGCCGGTGCTGCTGGGCTTCATCCTCGGCGGTTTGATGGAGCAGAATTTGCGGCGCGCCCTGTCGATTTCCAACGGTGCGCTGGAAATCCTCTGGTCGAGCCCGATTACCTTCGGTGTGTGGGTGCTGACCGCGATCATGCTGCTGATGCCGCTGCTGCGGATCTGGCGCAAGCGTTCGGTTGCCCGGCGCGTTATTGCCGATGTCTGATCGAACACCGTTCAACGCCTGGTGGGGCACGCCGCTGGTGGGTGCGCTGGGCGGCTACCTCGCCAGCCAGGTCGGTTGGCCACTGCCGTGGATGGTCGGCTCGTTGCTGGCGATCATCCTTGTGCGCTGCCTGACACCCTGGCAACTGGCGGAAATCCCTGGCGGCCGCAAGTGCGGCCAGTGGATTGTCGGCATCGGTATCGGCCTGCACTTCACCCCGGTGGTGATGGAGCAGGTCCTGAGCCACTTCGGTCTGATCTTCTTCGGTGCGTTGGTCACCAGCCTGTCGGCCGTGGTCGGCGTCTGGTTGATGCGGCGAACCGGTGAAGATCGCGCCACGGCGTTCTTTTCCAGCATGCCGGGCGGCTCCGGGGAGATGGTCAACCTCGGCGCCCGCAACGGTGCGGTGCTCAGTCGCGTGGCGGCGGGGCAAAGTTTGCGGGTGTTGGTGGTGGTGCTGTGCGTGCCGGCAGCGTTCAAGTATTTGCTGGGCAATGGCGCGCCGGTTTTCCATCCGAGCGTCGTCAATTGGTGGTGGCTGGCGCTGCTATTCCCGGCAGGTGCATTGGCGGCCTGGCTGTGGGAACGCCTTCGTCAACCCAATCCGTGGCTGTTCGGGCCGTTGCTGGTCAGCGCGGCGGTGAGCATTGGTTGGGATCTGCACGTTGGCTTGCCGAATGGCGGCAGCCAGATCGGCCAATGGCTGATCGGCAGTGGGTTGGGGTGTCACTTCAACCGGCAATTCTTCCGCCGTGCCCCTTCGTTCATGGGGCGGACGTTGATCGGTACAGTGCTGACCATGTTGATTGCCACACTGGCCGCTCTGGGCTTGAGTGCGCTGACCCATCTGGATTTGCGCTCACTGACATTGGGCATGATGCCCGGCGGGATTGCGGAGATGAGCCTGACGGCGGAGACGCTGCAATTGTCGGTGCCGCTGGTGACGGCGATGCAGGTGATGCGGTTGTTGTTTGTGTTGTTTCTGGCGGAGCCGTTGTTCAAGTATTGGAACCGCGATCCAGAGTAAAGACCGAGTTGAATTCATCGCCAGCAGGCTGGCTCCCACAGGTTTTGTAAACACCGCAAAACCAATGTGGGAGCCAGCCTGCTGGCGATGCTTTTTAGACTGGCGGAAGACGCCACTCGATCGGCGTCTCGCCGTTCTGCTCCAGAAACTTGTTGGTCCGGCTGAAGTGCCCGCACCCGAGAAAACCGCGATAGGCGGACAGCGGTGACGGATGCACCGAGGTCAGGACCAAATGCTTGGTGGCATCGATGAGTTTCTGTTTGCTCTGCGCATGGGCGCCCCACAGCATGAACACCAGATGCGGTTGCTGTTCACTGACCACTTGAATGATTCGATCGGTGAAAAACTGCCACCCCTTGTCCTTGTGCGCATTGGCGTTGGCGCGCTCCACGGTCATGGTGGTGTTGAGCATCAGCACGCCCTGCTCGGCCCAACTCTGCAGGTAGCCGTGGCTCGGGATGTCGATGTTCAGGTCGCGCTTCAATTCTTTGTAGATGTTCACCAGCGACGGCGGCGCCGGCACGCCCGGTTGCACCGAGAAGCACAAGCCGTGGGCCTGACCCGGGCCGTGGTACGGGTCCTGGCCGAGGATGACGACCTTGACCTTGTCCAGCGGCGTGGAGTTGAGTGCGTTGAAAATCATCGGGCCCGGCGGATAGATTTCCTTGCCCGCCGCTCGCTCCTCTTGCAGAAAGGCACGCAATTCTGCCATGTAGGGCTGGTCGAACTCGGCACGCAGTGCCTCCTTCCAGCTCGGTTCGAGTTTGATACGGTCGTCAGCAGTCATGGTTACATCCGGCAAAAACAATGGGGCGAACCCTAGGAAAGCCCATCACGCTTGTCAATTGATCTGACGCAGATCCGGCACTTTCCGATATAGCGATCATACTGAACGCTCAAATTCCCGATCGAGGTCACGATGAATCTGCACTTCGAAGAACTCACCGGCACCGACGGCGCCCGTATCGGCATCGCCAGCCTTGATGCCGAAAAGTCGCTCAATGCGCTGTCCTTGCCGATGATCAACGCCCTGCGCGATCAATTGGACGCCTGGGCCAAGGAACCGCAAATCGTCTGCGTGGTGTTGCGCGGCAACGGCAACAAAGCCTTTTGCGCCGGCGGCGAAGTCCGCAGCCTGGTGGAAGCCTGTCGCGCCCATCCCGGCGAGGTGCCGCCATTGGCCGCGCACTTCTTTGCGGCGGAATATCGCCTGGACTTCAATCTGCACACCTACCCGAAACCGTTGATCTGTTGGGGGCATGGTTATGTGCTCGGCGGCGGCATGGGCCTGCTGCAAGGGTCGAGCATTCGCATTGTCACACCGAGCAGCCGATTGGCGATGCCCGAGATCAGCATCGGCCTGTACCCGGACGTCGGGGCCAGTTGGTTCCTGTCGCGACTGCCGGGCAAGCTCGGATTGTTTCTCGGCCTGACCGGCGCGCATATGAATGGTCGTGATGCGATCGATCTGGACCTGGCCGACCGTTTCCTGCTCGATGAACAGCAAGAAGAGCTGATCGAAGGCTTGCTGCAATTGAACTGGCAGGAACAGACATCGATGCAGCTCAACAGCCTGCTCAAGGCTTTGCAGCAGGAAGCCATCGGGCAGATGCCTGAAGCGCAATGGCTGCCGCGACGCGAGCAGATCGACGAGTTGCTGGATGTCAGCGATGTGCGCTGCGCCTGGAAAGCCATCAGCCAGTTGCGCGACAGCACGGATATACTCTTGAGCCGCGCCGCGAAAACCATGAGCGAGGGCTCGCCGCTGACCGCTCATCTGGTGTGGGAACAGATCATCCGCGCGCGGCACATGTCGCTGACTCAGGTTTTCCAGATGGAATACACCATGAGCCTCAATTGCTGCCGTCATCCGGAGTTCAGTGAGGGTGTACGAGCGCGGTTGATCGACAAGGACCAGAAACCTCACTGGCACTGGCCGGACATCAATAATGTGCCGGATGCGGTGGTGGAGGCGCATTTCCAGAAGGTTTGGGAAGGCCGGCATCCCTTGGCGGACCTGTAATTACACAAAAAAAATGTGGGAGCGGGCTTGCTCGCGAAAGCGGTGTGTCAGTCGACATTAATGCTGTCTGACACACCGCCTTCGCGAGCAAGCCCGCTCCCACAGGTATTGCGTTTTAACTAATTGGTTTAACGACGGCCGCCTCGGCCATCGTGATCGCCACGACCATTGTGGTCGCCTCGTCCGCCATGATTGTTGCGCCCATCGTGACCGCGGTTGTCGTTGTTCCAGTTGCCGCGATTACGGCCATCCCAGCCCTGATTCTGGTGAGCCCGGTAGTCGCCTCGTTGCGACTGGTAATAACGCGGAGAAGGTTGATAAACCCGCGGCTGGTAGTAATGCCGCGGTGTTGGCTGGTAATACCGCGCAGGCGGTGCGTAGTACCGGCGAGGTTGCGTGTAGTAACCCCCGCCACCTGAGTAGTAAGGCCCGCCGCCAGAGTAATAGGCTGGCGCTGGCGAGGTATAGACCTCGGAACTGTAGTAGCTGGCTCCTCCATCGGAATAGGGCACGCACGCACCAAGAGACAATCCCAACACAGCAATCAGAAGAATTCGAGAGAGCATGGCGGCCTCCTGGACCGCGAGTGAGCCACACCAGCGACGCTGGCAGGCGACAGTCAATTATTCGGTGGCTGTCGACAGATCAGACATCGATTTCGAAATCTGGTGCGTTCCCGAAACACATTGAAACAAGTCGCCGATGAAAGGTTTTTCATCTATTCACGCGCTGATTAGTGGTGGCCACCCCGGTATCCACCGCCGTAATAACGTGGTGAATGACCGCCCCAATAGTAATAGCGATAACCGCCATAGAAGCGTGGGCCAGAGTAGTAACGCGGGCCGTAATAGTAGGAATAAGGCGAATAGCCGGGATAGTAATAAGGCGCGGGATACGCAACGTCGTAACCCCCGGCGTAGTAATAACAACCGGACAATCCGAGCCCCAGCGCAGCGGCAAACAACAGTCGACGAAACATGGCGGCCTCCTGAAAGACCCGCAGCCGGTACAGGCCGACTGACACCCGTTTTGACTTTTAAAATCCGACCAAGTGCGCAGCCAGGACAACCTTCGGATCAATGGCCATCACGTCCCATTGCGGTGCGTCGGCGCACCATCACAAGGCAATGACGCGGTTGCCGGCCTCAGCGTCAAACGAGCAATCCCCCACGCTAGAGCGTTCCAGCCGACTTGGCACGGCTCTCGCTTTAGTAAAAGCGTGCAGGAGTCATCACAGGTTCGCGGCACCACAATTTGCAAATGGCTGACTAGGGTTCCGGCTCGCCAAGGCGAGTGGCTGGTCCGAGAGTTAGCGACCTCCAGTTGAGGTTACACGGCGGGATAAAAGCCCGGGAGACAAGCCACCGTTCGCGGTGCCGCGTTGACTCCTGCCCGCCCTTGATCAACTGGAGAACCACCCATGCTCAAGCTTCGTTTACCCGCCCTGCTCGCCGCTGCTTTCGCCGCCCTCGTGAGCGTCTCGTCCCAAGCCGCCCAGAAAGACCACTTCAGCGTCTGCTGGACCATTTACGCCGGCTGGATGCCCTGGGAATACGCTGGCAGCCAAGGCATCGTCGACAAATGGGCGAAGAAGTACGGCATCAAGATTGATGTGGTGCAGCTCAATGACTACGTCGAATCCATCAACCAATACACCGCCGGCCAGTTCGATGGCTGCACCATGACCAACATGGATGCGCTGACCATTCCCGCTGCCGGTGGCGTCGACAGCACCGCGCTGATCGTCAGCGACTTCTCCAACGGCAACGACGGCATCGTCCTCAAGGGCGACGGCAAGAAAGTCACCGACCTCAAGGGCATGGACGTCAATCTGGTGGAGCTGTCGGTTTCCCACTACTTGCTGGCACGGGCGCTGGATTCGGTCGATCTCACCGAAAAAGACCTGAAAGTGGTCAACACCTCCGACGCCGACATCTCGGCCGCCTTCAACACCGATCAAGTCAATGCCGTCACCACCTGGAATCCGATGCTCTCGGACATCAAGGCCAAACCGGGCGTGACCGAAGTGTTCAACTCCAGCCAGATCCCCGGCGAAATCATGGACATGATGGTGGTCAACAGCGCCACCCTCAAAGACAACCCGGCGTTGGGCAAGGCACTGACTGGCGCGTGGTTTGAAGTGGTCGAGTTGATGAACGCGAAAAACGCCGCCAGCAAAGTCGCACTCGAACACATGGCCAAGGCCTCGGGCACCGACCTGGCCGGCTTCCAGGCGCAACTCGACACCACCAAGCTATTTGCTACTCCGCAGGAGGCGCTGGCGTTTTCCACCAGCAAGCAACTGCCGGAGACCATGCGCAAGGTCGCCGAGTTCTCGTTCCAGCACGGCTTGCTCGGTGAAGGCGCCAAAGACACCAGCGCGGTCGGCATGGCCTTCGCCAACGGCGTGACCAGCGGCGACAAGAGCAACCTCAAGCTGCGCTTCGACCCGAGCTACGTGCAGATGGCTGCCGACGCCAAGCTGTAACAGGAGGACGTGGCCATGCGCCTGATCAATCGCCACCCGGATCGCCCGAGTCGCCTGCTGTTGGTGATCCTGCCGTTCGCCCTGGTGCTGTTCGCCTACTTCATGGGCTCGGCCGAGCGGCTGATGGAAAACCCCAACGACAAGCTGTTGCCGAGCGCCGTGCAGATGACCGACGCGGTGAAACGCCTGGCCTTCACTGCCGACACCCGCACCGGTGAATACGTACTGTGGCAAGACACCGCGTCCAGCCTGCGCCGACTCGCCATCGGCCTCGCTATCAGCGCGTTGGCCGGGCTGTGCCTGGGCATCGCCGCCGGCACCTTGCCGCTGTTTGGCGCACCGTTGTCGCCGTTGCTGACGGTGCTGTCGATGGTGCCGCCACTGGCGATCTTGCCAATTCTGTTCATCGTTTTCGGGCTGGGGGAATTGTCGAAAGTGATGCTGATCGTGATCGGCATCACCCCGTGCCTGGCCCGTGATCTGGAACAACGCGCTCGGGAAATTCCGGTCGAGCTGCTGATCAAGGCGCAAACCCTCGGCGCGTCGACCTGGACGTTGATGCTGCGGGTGGTGCTGCCGCAATTGCTGCCGCGCCTGCTGATCTCGCTGCGGTTGATGCTCGGCTCGGCGTGGTTGTTCCTGATTGCCGCTGAAGCCATCGCGTCCACCGACGGTCTCGGCTATCGGATCTTCCTGGTGCGCCGTTACCTGGCGATGGACGTGATCCTGCCGTACGTGGTCTGGATCACCCTGCTCGCCTGGCTGATGGATTGGGGCCTGAAGCGCCTGACCCAGCGTGCTTTTCCTTGGTATGAAGGAGCCCGCGCATGAGCTTCATCACGGTGAAAAACGTCTGGCAGCAATACGCTGATCAGGTGGTGCTCGAAGGGTTGAACCTGAACGTCAACGAGGGTGAGTTCTGCACCTTGGTCGGCGCTTCCGGTTGCGGCAAATCGACCTTCCTGCGCTTGCTGCTGGGTCAGGAAAAAGCCAGTCGCGGCGAGATTCTGTTGGACGGCCAGGCCTTGGCCGGTGAACCCGATTCAAGCCGTGGCGTGGTGTTCCAGCGCTATTCGGTGTTCCCGCATCTGACGGTGCTGGACAACGTCGCCCTTGGCCTCGAACTGCCACGTTCGCCACTGCTCGGGCGCTTGTTCGGCAGTGCAAAAAAAGAGGCTCGCGAACAGGCTTCAGTGCTGCTGCACAAAGTCGGCCTCGGCCACTCGCTGGACAAGTACCCGGCGCAGCTTTCCGGCGGCATGCAACAACGGCTGGCCATCGCCCAGGCGCTGATCATGAAACCTCGGGTGTTGCTACTCGACGAGCCCTTCGGCGCGCTCGATCCGGGCATCCGCAAGGACATGCACGGCTTGTTGCTGGAGCTGTGGCGCGAGACGCAACTGACGGTGTTCATGGTCACGCATGACCTGTCCGAAGGCTTCAGCCTCGGCACGCGCCTGCTGGTGTTCGACAAGGTTCGCGTCGACCCGCACGCCCCCGGCGCCTATGGCGCACGCATCACTTACGACATCCCTTTGAACAGCGACCGCCGCACCACCCGTGCCGCCGTCGACGCCTTGCCGGCTCAGCTGGCGGGCACGCTTCGCATCGCTTGAGAGGATTTTGCCCATGACTGATTCGACCCAACTGTTCCCGCCCTTCGCCGAAGAAATGCTCCCCGGCGGCGGCCATCGTTCCTTCGTGTTGAAACGCGGCCAATTGCTGCGCCTGACCGACCTGCGCGGCGGTGCCAACGTTAGCTTGACGCTGCTGAACGCCAACGAAAAAACCGAACGCCTGAACCTGCCCGACAGCCTCAAATGCCAACACACGGCCAAGCTCACCGCTGGCCATTGCCTGTACTCGGACATGGGCCGCGTACTGGCCGCCATCACCGCCGACACCTGCGGCTGGAGCGACAGCCTCGGCGGTGTGCTCTGCGCTGAAGAAGTCGCGGAAAAATACGGCGCGGGCCGCTATCAGGAACTGCGCAATGGCTTCTTCCGCAACGGCACCGACAACCTGCTGGTGGAACTGGGCAAGTGGGGTTTGGGCCTGTCGGATTTGCTGATGACGCTCAACCTGTTCAGCCGAGTGAACGTCGATGAGGCCGGACGTTTTCACTTTGTCGAAGGTAACTCCAGGGCGGGCGATTACATCGAGCTCTACGCACCAATGGACACGCTGGTGGTGCTCACCGCGCTGCAGCATCCGATGGACCCGTCGCCGGAATACGCCCCCAAACCGCTGAAGCTCAGCTGGATGAACGCCGACGCCAGCGTCGCCGAACACTGCCGCACTTCGCGCCCGGAAAACGAGCGCGGCTTCATCAACACCGACCGTTTGTTCGCTTGAGGATCGCTGCCATGTCACTCGCCATCGCCACCACTCAACAGCAGCCAGAAAACGCGGTGTACCGCGCCACCATCCCCGCCGGCGAACCCTGGCTGATGGAGGTCAAGGCCGGCCAGACCCTGCGCATCCTCGACCTTGAAGGCAATCAGGCGGTCGATACGCTGTTCTACAGCGTCGCCAATCCAAAGGAACGCTACGACGTGCAACGCACGCTGCGCCGGCAGAACAGCGTCTACCTGAGCACCGGCAGCGTGCTCTATTCCAACCTTGGCAAACCGATGCTGACCATCGTCGCCGACACCTGCGGCCGCCACGACACTCTCGGCGGCGCCTGCGCGCAAGAGAGCAACACCGTGCGTTACGCGCTGGAGAAACGCTACATGCACAGCTGCCGCGACAACTACCTGCGCGCCTGCGTCCACGACGGGCGCCTGGGTAAAGGCGACATTGGGCCGAACATCAACTTCTTCATGAACGTGCCGGTCACGGCGGATGGCGGGCTGACGTTTGAAGACGGGATTTCCGCACCGGGCAAGTACGTCGACCTGCGGGCCGAGATGGACGTGATCGTGCTGATCTCCAACTGCCCGCAACTGAACAACCCGTGCAACGCCTACAACCCTACTCCTGCGGAGCTGCTGGTATGGAACTGACATTAGCGCGGTGGCGCAGATGGTTGTTCACCCTGTGCCAGGCCCGTTCCGGCCAGTGCCTCAAAAAGTAAGAACATCACTAAACACTGTGGGAGCGAGCCTGCTCGCGATGGCGTCAGCATATTCACCATTAATGTCGACTGTTACATCGCTATCGCGAGCAGGCTCGCTCCCACAGGGGTTCTGCGGTGTTTTTAAATGAACTGATTCTGCCGTCGAGGACGACCTCGGCGCCTATCGAAAAACTGCGGGACGGCCCGCATCCCAGGTCGAGGCTGATGCGCTATCGCCTCCGGGGGTTATGCCATGTTCGAAAAAGTCCTGATTGCCAACCGTGGCGCCATTGCCTGCCGCATCCTGCGCACGTTGCGCGAGTTGCGGGTGTTGGGCGTCGCCGTGTATTCCGAAGCCGATGCCGCGAGCCTGCACATTCTTCAAGCCGATGAAGCCCACAGCCTCGGTGAAGGCGCGGCGGCCGGTACGTATCTGGCCGTCGATAAAATCCTCGCCATCGCGCAATCCACTGGCGCCACGGCGATCCATCCCGGCTACGGTTTCCTCTCGGAAAACGCCGCGTTCGCCGAAGCCTGCGAAGCCGCCGGCATCGCCTTCATCGGCCCGACACCGCAGCAACTGCGCGTGTTCGGTCTCAAACACACCGCTCGCGCCTTGGCCAAGCAACATGGCGTGCCAATGCTCGAAGGCACCGAACTGCTCGACAGCCTCGATGCGGCGTTGATCGCAGGCGAACAAGTTGGCTACCCGGTGATGCTCAAAAGCACCGCTGGCGGTGGCGGCATCGGCATGCGCGTGTGCCGTAGCGCCGCCGAGTTGAGCGAGTCATTCGAGGCGGTCAAACGCCTCGGTCAAAACAACTTCAGCGACGCCGGTGTGTTCATCGAGAAGTACATCCAGCGCGCCCGGCATCTGGAAGTCCAGGTGTTTGGCGACGGCCAGGGTGAAGTGATTGCGCTGGGTGTGCGCGACTGCTCGGTGCAGCGACGCAATCAGAAAGTCCTCGAAGAAACTCCCGCGCCGAACCTGCCCGAGGGCATGGCGGAAGCGCTCTGCGCCGCTGCAATCAAACTGGCTAAAGCAGTGAATTACCGCAGCGCCGGCACGGTCGAGTTCGTCTTCGACAGTGAAGACCAGCGCTTCTACTTTCTGGAAGTGAACACCCGTTTGCAGGTAGAACACGGCGTCACCGAACAGGTGTGGGGCGTGGACCTGGTGCGCTGGATGGTGGAACTGGCGGCCGGTGATTTGCCGCCATTGAGCGCGTTGAGTCAGGGTTTGAAAGCCGAGGGCCATGCGATTCAGGCGCGGCTTTACGCGGAAGATCCGGGACGGGATTTTCAGCCGAGTCCCGGCCTGCTCACTGCCGTGAGCTTCCCTGTCACCGATGGCAAACAACTGCGCATCGACACCTGGGTCGAGGCCGGTTGCGAGATCCCGCCGTACTTCGACCCGATGATCGCCAAGGTCATCAGCTGGGCGCCGACCCGCGAAGAGGCGCGCGCCGATCTGCATCAAGCGTTGGGCGACAGCTTGCTCTACGGGGTGGAAACCAACCGCGATTACCTGCGGCAGATTTTGCTCGATGCGCCCTTCGCCAGCGGCCAGCCGTGGACTCGATGCCTGGAAGGTCTGATCTATCAGGCCAACACGTTTGAAGTGCTCAGCGCCGGCACACAAACCAGTGTTCAAGACTATCCCGGTCGTCTCGGTTACTGGGCGGTGGGTGTGCCGCCGTCCGGGCCGATGGACAGCCGCGCCTTGCGCCTGGGCAACCGCTTGCTGGGGAATGACGAAGGTGCAGCGGCCCTTGAAATCACCATGAGCGGGCCGATGCTGCGCTTCAATTGCGAGGCGGTCGTGGCGGTGACCGGCGCGGTGATTCCGTTGATGCTGAACGGTGAAGCCGTGCCGATGAACACCGCGCTGCTGGTTCCGGCGGGCTCTACTTTGAGCCTCGGCACGATTGCCGGTGCAGGCGCGCGCAGCTATCTGTGCCTGCGCGGTGGTTTGCAGGTGCCGGATTATCTGGGCAGCAAAAGCACCTTCACCCTTGGTCAGTTTGGCGGGCATGGGGGTCGTGCCTTGCGGGCTGGCGATGTATTGCATCTCCCGGTCTTGAACAATCGCAGCACAGGTGCGCAACTAACTGAAACTCAGATCAGCGAACTGCCGGCCGTGCGACAGATCCGGGTGATCTATGGCCCTCATGGCGCTCCGGAATACTTCACCGAAAACTACATCGGCACCTTCTTCGCTACCCAATGGGAAGTCCACTTCAACTCCAGCCGTACCGGCGTGCGGTTGATCGGTCCGAAGCCTGAATGGGTACGCGCCGACGGTGGCGAAGCCGGGCTGCATCCGTCGAACATTCACGACAATCCGTATGCTATCGGCGCAGTGGATTTCACCGGCGACATGCCCGTGATCCTCGGCCCCGACGGCCCGAGCCTCGGCGGGTTTGTGTGCCCGGTGACGGTGATCGAAGCAGACCTGTGGCAGCTGGGGCAACTCAAGGCTGGAGACAAAGTGCAGTTCTTCCCAGTCGACCTGAAGAGCGCCCGCACCCTCGCCTTGAAATGGGATCAATGTGGGAGCTGGCCTGCCAGCGATGGGGCCCGACCAGACACCGCATCAACTTCATCGCTGGCAGGCCAGCTCCCACAGGGGGTTGTGTCGCCTGTGGTGTTGGAGTTGGGTCAGGGCGATACGCGGCTGGTTGCACGACTGTCTGGCGATACGCATCTGCTGCTAGAGATCGGCGCACCGGAACTCGACCTCGTTCTGCGCTTCCGCGCCCACGCCCTGATGCAGGCGCTGGAAAGCAAACACCTGCACGGCGTGATCGACCTGACACCCGGCATCCGCTCGCTGCAAGTGCACTACCAACCCGAGCATCTGCCGCTGGCCGATCTGCTCGGCATCGTCGCTGGCGAATGGGACGCGGTGTGCGCCGCCAAAGATCTGCAAGTGCCCTCGCGCATCGTCCATCTGCCGTTGTCCTGGGACGATCCGGCCTGCCAATTGGCCATCGAAAAATACATGACCACCGTGCGCAAGGATGCGCCGTGGTGCCCGAGCAATCTGGAGTTCATTCGCCGCATCAACGACCTGCCAAACCTCGATGAAGTGCAGCGCACGGTGTTCGACGCCAGTTACCTGGTGATGGGGCTGGGCGACGTCTACCTCGGTGCACCGGTCGCCACCCCGCTCGATCCACGCCATCGCCTGGTGACCACCAAGTACAACCCGGCGCGCACCTGGACCGCGGAAAACTCGGTGGGCATCGGCGGCGCCTACATGTGCGTGTACGGCATGGAGGGCCCTGGCGGTTATCAGTTTGTCGGTCGCACCTTGCAGATGTGGAATCGTTACCGCGAAGTCGCCGCGTTCGACGGCAAACCGTGGCTGCTGCGCTTCTTCGATCAGATCCGTTTCTACCCGGTGAGCGCCGACGAACTGCTGCGCATTCGCCGGGATTTTCCGCTTGGGCGCTTCGATCTGAACATCGAACACAGTCAGTTAAACCTCGCTGATTACCAGGCATTCCTGACGCAAGAAGCCGAGACCATTGCCGCGTTTCGTGAGCAACAAAAAGGCGCGTTCAACGCCGAACGCGAGCGCTGGATCGCCAGCGGCCAGGCACATTTCGACAGCGAAGAACTGGCCCCGGAAGTGACCGAAGACGCACCGCTAGCCAGCGGTCAGCAGAGCGTCGACAGCCACATCGCCGGCAACCTCTGGCAGGTTCAGGTCGAGACCGGCAGCCGGGTCGCCGCCGGCGATGTGCTGGTGATTCTGGAGTCGATGAAGATGGAAATCCCGCTGCTCGCGCCCATGGCCGGTGTGGTGCGCGAGATTCGCGTGCAACCGGGTTCGGCGGTGCGCGCCGGACAGCGCGTCGTGGTGCTGGAACTCGACTGAACCCATTTTGAAAAGGACTAACGCCATGAACATCAATCTGCAACTCGACGCCCTGCGCAACGCTTACCGCGACGGCAGCCTCACACCTCGGCAACTGCTGCTGAGCCTGCGCGATAAAGCGGCGGCGCTGAACCCGGACTATCACCTGTTCATCCACTTGCTCAGCGTTGAAGAACTGGAACCGTACCTCGCCGCCCTCGACGGTCGCGACATTGATAGCCTGCCGTTGTACGGCGTGCCGTTTGCGATCAAGGACAACATCGACCTGGCGGGCATTCCGACGACGGCAGCGTGTCCTGATTTTGCTTATGTCCCGGAGCGGTCAGCGACCATCGTCGAGCAACTGCTGGCACTCGGTGCGATCCCGCTGGGCAAGACCAACCTCGACCAGTTCGCCACCGGCCTCAACGGCAGTCGCTCGCCGTACGGCGCGTGCCCGAACAGCGTGTTGCCGGAGTATCCATCGGGCGGTTCCAGCGCCGGTTCATCGCTGGCAGTGGCGCTCGGCGTGGCGAGTTTTTCGTTGGGCACCGACACCGCCGGCTCCGGACGCGTGCCGGCGGCATTGAACAATCTGGTCGGATTGAAAGCCAGCAAAGGTTTGATTTCAACGGCCGGCGTGGTGCCGGCCTGTCGCACGCTGGACTGCGTGACGACCTTCACCGCGACGGCTCGGGAAGCCAGTCAGTTACTGGCGCTCACCGCGCACCTTGATCCACGGGACGAGTACAGCCGCAGCAACCCGCAATGGAATGACGGCTCGGCATTCGGCAAGCCTCGCTCGTTCCGCTTCGGCGTGCCGCGTGCGCAGGACCTGGAGTTTTTCGGCTGCCCTGAAGGCCCGTTGTTGTTCGGTGATGCCATCGATCAGCTCAAGGCCCTGGGCGGTGAAGCGGTGGAACTGGATCTGTCGCCCTTCCTCGAAGCGGCGCGTTTGCTCTACGAAGGGCCGTGGGTGGCCGAGCGTTACAGCGTGGCCGGCGAGTTGATGGAGCAAAACCCCGACGCCGTGCTGCCGGTAATTCGCGCGGTGCTGGCCAAGGCCCCGGCGGTGAGCGGCGTGCAAACCTTCCGTGCCCAGTACCGGTTGCAAGCGCTGAAAGCCCTGTGCGACAAGGCGCTGGAGAATCTTGATTGCGTCGTCACGCCCACCATTGGACGCCCCGTCACGCTGGCGGAACTGGACGCCGAACCGGTGCTGCGCAATTCGGAACTGGGCTATTACACCAACTTCATGAACCTGCTCGATTACGCCGCCGTCGCCGTGCCCAGCGGATTTATGGGCAATGGTTTGCCGTGGGGCGTGACGCTGTTTGGGCGGGTGTTTACCGATCAATATTTGCTGGGTATGGCGGATGCCTTGCAGCGTACTTCACCAACGCCGACGGCCGTCGCTCGCAACGACCGGGCGCGGCTGGTGGTGTGTGGCGCGCACCTGGACGGGTTGGCGCTGAACTGGCAATTGAAGCGGCGTGGGGCTCGGCTGGTCGAGAGCACTTACAGTTCGCCCGACTATCAGCTGTATGCCTTGGCTGGCGGGCCGCCGTTTCGTCCGGGGATGGTTCGGGTGAAGGATGGCGGCGTGGCGATTGCGGTGGAAGTTTGGGAGCTGCCGAGCAGCGAGTTGGGCTCGTTCCTGACCGGGATTCCGGCGCCGCTGGGGCTGGGCAAGGTGCAACTGGCGGATGGGCGCTGGGAAAGCGGGTTTATCTGTGAGGGGTATGGGTTGGAAGGGGCGGTGGATATCAGCCATTTCGGCGGATGGCGTGCGTATCTGAACGATTTGCGTTGATCTGACGATTCGCGGGCAAGTCGGATCGCCGCACCGCCGCTCCTACAGTCATGCGCCAATCCTGTAGGAGCGAGCGGTGCGGCGATCCGACTTGCCCGCGAAGGCGTCAGCCCAGTCGCCATCTCTCCTGATCCCGACCGATTCACCCTACAAATCCAGCAGTTATTTCCCCGCCGTGCCATTAGAATGCCCGCCATCGGATTACTGCCAACGGAATTGTCATGCCGCTTCCCTCGCCGCTGTATTCACAACGTTCGTTGGTCCTCACGCTGATTGCGCTGCTGGGCGCAGGTTTCCTCGCCACGTCCTTCCTCAGCTACTACGCCTCGCGAGCGTCGATTCGCGACAACATCGTCAACACCGAGCTGCCGCTAACGTCCGACACGGTCTACTCGGAAATCCAGAAAGACCTTGTCAGACCGATCCTGATTTCCTCGATGATGTCCCGCGACACCTTCATGCGTGACTGGGTGGTAAACGGCGAGCAGGACCCCGATAAAATGACCCGTTACCTCAACGAAGTCATGACCCACTACGGCGCCTACACCGCGTTTTTCGTCTCCAACACCACGCTGACCTACTACCACGCCAAGGGCGTGCTCAAGCAGGTCAAAGCCACTGAGCCCCGCGATGCCTGGTACTTTCGCGTCCGCGACATGGCCGATCCCTACGAGATCAACGTCGACCCGGACCTCGCCAACAAGGACAACCTGACCTTCTTCATCAACTACAAGGTCTACGACTACAACAACCGATTCATCGGCGCGGCGGGCGTTGGTCTGACGGTCGATGCGGTGATCAAGCTGATCGACAAGTACCAGCAGCGCTACCAGCGCAGCGTGTATTTCGTCGACAACTTCGGGCGCCTGGTACTGACCGGTGCCGAGGGCGGCCCGCAAGGCGCGCGGGTCGGACAGAAACTCGGTGAACTCGAGAGCATGAAGGGCATGGTCAGCCAGCTGCCGAAACCCCACAGTGGCAGCTACGAATATTCCGTCCAGGGCCAGGGACATTTCCTCAACGTGCGGTTCATTCCGGAACTGAATTGGTACCTGTTCGTCGACAAGCGCGAAGAAGGTGCGCTCAGTCAAATCCGCCAGTCGCTGTACCTCAACCTGCTGATCTGCCTGCTCGTCACGCTGATCGTGCTGGTCCTGCTCAACCGCGTGAACAAGCGCTATCAGGGCAAGATCCAGGCCCAGGCAACGCTCGACAGCCTGACGGAACTGCCCAACCGTCGCGGCTTCGACCTGCTGGCCGCGCAAGCCATGCACGAAGCGCAACGCGAACCGAAACCGCTGAGCGCGTTGCTGCTCGATCTGGACCACTTCAAAGCCTTGAACGACACCTACGGCCACTTGGCCGGCGATCAGGTGCTGATCGGCTTCGCACGGGACCTGGAGAGTTGCCTGCGGCACTCGGACATCGTCTGCCGCTGGGGTGGTGAAGAATTCATCGTGCTGCTCAAGGACACCGACGGTGAGACCGGTCTGATGATCGCCGAGAAAATTCGTCAGCATGTCCAGGAACAGCGTTATGCCTACAACGGCAAGGCATTGCGGCTGACGGTAAGCATCGGCGTGACCACCCTGCAGGGCGATGACACCTTGCACACGTTGCTGTCGCGGGCCGATCATGCGATGTACCGGGCCAAGCAAGCCGGCCGTAACCGCACCTGCGTGGAAATGCCTCACTCCAGTTATGAATAGTCCTACATGAACAGTCCTACATGAGTAAACCTGACCGCTGCCCGGCATGCGGCGCCGCTAACGACTGCAGCCTGGCCGACCCGCGAACCGCCGATCGCGCATGCTGGTGCTACAGCGTCAGCATCGACCCGACCGTGCTCGAAGCGCTGCCGGCCGGACTGCGCATCCTCTCCTGCTTGTGCCCCAGCTGCGCTCAGGTCGAGGCGCAGTTGCAAGCAGCCGCCCGGTCAATCACGTAAGATGCGCGGCCCTTTTCCCACCGATCTCTAGCCATGCGTGTTGACCGCTTCCTCAGCAATCTGCCGCGCTTCAACCGTAAGCAGGTACGTCTGTTGCTGGTGGAAAAGCGCGTCCGGGTCGACGGAAAAATCGTCAGCGACCCGCACGCCGAGGTGCTGGAGTTCAGCCGCGTGGAGGTCGACGAGGACGTGCTGCAAGTCGGCAAACCCGCCCGCTACTTCATGCTGCACAAGCCGGCCGGGTGCGTCAGCGCCACCCGCGACCCTCAGCACCCGACCGTGCTCGACCTGATCCATGAGCCAGACAAGGACGAGCTGCACATCGCCGGCCGCCTCGATTTCAACACCACCGGTCTGATGCTGATCACCAATGACGGCAGCTGGTCGCGACGCCTGACTCAACCGCAGACCAAACTGCCCAAGGTCTACTACGTCGAGACCGAGCAGGACATCGGCCCCGAATATGCAATCAAGTTCAGCGAAGGGCTGTATTTCGCTTTCGAAGACCTCACCACCCAACCAGCCGGGTTACAGCTGCTGGGGCCGAAATCGGCGCGGCTGAGTATTGTCGAGGGTCGATATCACCAGGTGAAGCGAATGTTCGGCCACTTCGACAACAAGGTGCTGCGCTTGCACCGCGAATCCATGGGCCCGCTGGTGCTCGATAATGCGCTAAAACCGGGCGAGTACCGCGCCTTGCGCACTGAAGAGATTCATTTGATCTAAGCAGGCGACCGCTCAGCAGAAGTTGTCGAACAATTTACGAATGACACTTGCGCGATGACGTGACCCCTGCTTGAATCAGGACGTCGGCCGAAATGTGACCGACGAGTCACAACATACTTCTAAGAAACTTTTTGCCGGTAGAGAACCCTCAGGTTCCGCCTTCCCCCGGCAGACTGCCCGCCAATAACAATACCCGTCGACCGGTCTGCATTGGATCGACATGGGCTCCAAAATTCCAGGCGTATGCCTACCTGTCACAAAGCTCGTGCAATCTCATTTGCGCGCATACCCGCTTGCTTGGAGTCTTATGACATGAGGCCAGAAATCGCTGTGCTGGATATACAGGGTCAGTATCGGGTTTACACGGAGTTCTATCGCGCAGACGCCGCAGAGAAGACCATTATTCTGGTCAACGGCTCGATGGCCACGACTGCATCGTTTGCGCAAACCGTCAAAAACCTGCACCCGCAGTTCAATGTCGTCTGCTACGACCAGCCCTACGCGGGCAGGTCCAAAGCCCACAACCTGCATGAAAAATTGCTGACCAAGGAAGTCGAAGGGCAGATCCTCCTGGAGCTGATCGACCACTTCGCCGCCGAACACGTACTGTCGTTTTCCTGGGGTGGCGCCGCGACCCTGGTCGCCTTGGCCCAACAGCCTCGGCGCATCGAGAAAGCCGTGATCAGCTCGTTCTCGCCGGAGATCAACTCGCACATGCTCGATTACCTCGAGCGCGGTGTCGATTACCTTGGCAGCCGGGACGGCGACCGCGTTGGCAACCTGGTGAACAGCACCATCGGCAAACACTTACCGACCCTGTTCAAACGCTTCAACTATCGGCACGTCAGCAGCCTGGCCGATCATGAATACGGGCAGATGCACTTCCACATCAGCGACCTGCTACACAGCGATCGCCAGTGCTTTCTGAAAGCCGCCGAGAAAATCAGGGTGCCGCTGCTGTTCATGAACGGCGAATGGGACGAATACACCGCTGCCGAAGGCGCACAGTTGTTCGCCAACCACGTGCAACACGCCACGTTCACCACCCTAGAGGCCACCGGCCACTTTCTCGACATGGAACACAAAGCCGCCTGCCGAGACAGCCGCAACGCATTGCTGGGCTTCCTGAAACCGGCGCAACACGAAAGCCGGCCGCGTTACCACTACGTCCAGGACCAACATGCACTGGCCATCTGAAACAGAGTCATCGCGAGCAAGCCCCGCCCTACTGCGTTAACGCATTCCTGTAGGCGCGAGGCTTGCCCGCGATAGACCGTCATGCGGTCCCTGTTTGTGTTTCACCTGACGTTAAAACTGTGCCGCGCAAAGAAAAACTTCATTTCCACGCGCACATCTGGTACAAAGTCAGCCGCTCTGAGCGGGTGTCGTATAATGGCATTACTCCAGCTTCCCAAGCTGATAACGAGGGTTCGATTCCCTTCACCCGCTCCACATTGTTTTTCCATGGATTTCTGTACGAGTCCACGGAACGCATGCAAGTCCACAGAGCTGAAACAGATTTTTTCCTAGCTTCATTCCAGTGACACCCATCGATTTCCACTGACTACCGGTCTTATCTGGTACATAAAGTGGTGCATCCTCGCAGTCTTTTCCCCGTCGCATTGTCGCTGGAGGAGCCATCCTCAGGTCGCATCCAACTCTAATTCTGAGGGTTGGACACATGCCCACCGATTTCAAATATCCCAGGGCGGTAAGCGGGTGAAGCGCATAGAATCCGGCGATGGTCGCTCAGCTTTTCGGCGATCAACCGATTGTCTTCCAATTCTCCGATCCGTTGGCAGCGTCAAAACCCTCATCAATGATGTCGACCAGACGCTCGTTATAGTCTGCGAGGATCGAGACATGAGGATAAAGCTCGAGAAAATCCGGCAGCATCGGGCCCAGCCAACGCCGTCCCATCGCTGCCGGTAATGCAAGGCGCAAAGTCCCTCCAACTTCGCTGGCACCCTTCGCCGCTTGGGTGTCGCTGCAATAGCCGACCAGCCCCGACAAACGAGCCCTGTGAGGCAACGGCCAGAAACGCAGCGATCTCGTCACTGTACTGATTATTCAGAACATCAAGATTCATGGTTTTAGAATGATCGCTCCCGATGAACGCTCCGACTCCAGGTCGGCATGCGCCAGTGCTGCGTCAGCCAGCGAGTGGCTTGCCCAGATCCGGGGTTTGAAATACCTGCACCCAAGGCGACCAAGACATCCTGTGCGCGTTCCTGGTACTCAGAGGCACTCCCCGACGTGTCAGGAACAACGAGCCTATGGCGTTGAGCGTGGACAGCTCTATGGCTGAAGGCGCTCCGGAGGATGCTCCAAACGACACCATCAGACCGCGTTGTCGCAGACTATCCTTGTGGCGAATCCGTCGGCCATGTTTTTTCGCGGACAAAACAAAACCCCTACCTGCATACGCAGATAGGGGTTTCGGAATTTAATCTTGACGATGACCTACTCTCACATGGGGAAACCCCACACTACCATCGGCGATGCATCGTTTCACTGCTGAGTTCGGGATGGGATCAGGTGGTTCCAATGCTCTATGGTCGTCAAGAAATTCGGGTACCGAGTCGTGGCCGGCTGGCCGCGCTTCAGCAAATTGGGTAAGTGATAGCTTTCGGTGTTTTGCAAGATCTCGAACTTTCGGTTCGTTTCGTCTTCACACACCGCAATCTGGTGCCCCTTTTCATTTATAAAGAAGGGTCAGCAAATTGCTTGGGTGTTATATGGTCAAGCCTCACGGGCAATTAGTATTGGTTAGCTCAACGCCTCACAGCGCTTACACACCCAACCTATCAACGTCGTAGTCTTCGACGGCCCTTCAGGGGACTCAAGGTCCCAGTGAGATCTCATCTTGAGGCTAGTTTCCCGCTTAGATGCTTTCAGCGGTTATCTATTCCGAACATAGCTACCCGGCAATGCCACTGGCGTGACAACCGGAACACCAGAGGTTCGTCCACTCCGGTCCTCTCGTACTAGGAGCAGCCCCTCTCAAATCTCAAACGTCCACGGCAGATAGGGACCGAACTGTCTCACGACGTTCTAAACCCAGCTCGCGTACCACTTTAAATGGCGAACAGCCATACCCTTGGGACCGGCTTCAGCCCCAGGATGTGATGAGCCGACATCGAGGTGCCAAACACCGCCGTCGATATGAACTCTTGGGCGGTATCAGCCTGTTATCCCCGGAGTACCTTTTATCCGTTGAGCGATGGCCCTTCCATACAGAACCACCGGATCACTAAGACCTACTTTCGTACCTGCTCGACGTGTCTGTCTCGCAGTCAAGCGCGCTTTTGCCTTTATACTCTACGACCGATTTCCGACCGGTCTGAGCGCACCTTCGTACTCCTCCGTTACTCTTTAGGAGGAGACCGCCCCAGTCAAACTACCCACCATACACTGTCCTCGATCCGGATAACGGACCTGAGTTAGAACCTCAAAGTTGCCAGGGTGGTATTTCAAGGTTGGCTCCACGCGAACTGGCGTCCACGCTTCAAAGCCTCCCACCTATCCTACACAAGCAAATTCAAAGTCCAGTGCAAAGCTATAGTAAAGGTTCACGGGGTCTTTCCGTCTAGCCGCGGATACACTGCATCTTCACAGCGATTTCAATTTCACTGAGTCTCGGGTGGAGACAGCGCCGCCATCGTTACGCCATTCGTGCAGGTCGGAACTTACCCGACAAGGAATTTCGCTACCTTAGGACCGTTATAGTTACGGCCGCCGTTTACCGGGGCTTCGATCAAGAGCTTCGCGTTAGCTAACCCCATCAATTAACCTTCCGGCACCGGGCAGGCGTCACACCCTATACGTCCACTTTCGTGTTTGCAGAGTGCTGTGTTTTTAATAAACAGTCGCAGCGGCCTGGTATCTTCGACCGGCATGGGCTTACGCAGTAAATGCTTCACCCTCACCGGCGCACCTTCTCCCGAAGTTACGGTGCCATTTTGCCTAGTTCCTTCACCCGAGTTCTCTCAAGCGCCTTGGTATTCTCTACCCAACCACCTGTGTCGGTTTGGGGTACGGTTCCTGGTTACCTGAAGCTTAGAAGCTTTTCTTGGAAGCATGGCATCAACCACTTCGTCACCCAAAGGGTAACTCGTCATCAGCTCTCGGCCTTAAGATCCCGGATTTACCTAAGATCTCAGCCTACCACCTTAAACTTGGACAACCAACGCCAAGCTGGCCTAGCCTTCTCCGTCCCTCCATCGCAATAACCAGAAGTACAGGAATATTAACCTGTTTTCCATCGACTACGCTTTTCAGCCTCGCCTTAGGGACCGACTAACCCTGCGTCGATTAACGTTGCGCAGGAAACCTTGGTCTTTCGGCGTGGGTGTTTTTCACACCCATTGTCGTTACTCATGTCAGCATTCGCACTTCTGATACCTCCAGCAAGCTTCTCAACTCACCTTCACAGGCTTACAGAACGCTCCTCTACCGCATCACCTAAGTGATACCCGTAGCTTCGGTGTATGGTTTGAGCCCCGTTACATCTTCCGCGCAGGCCGACTCGACTAGTGAGCTATTACGCTTTCTTTAAAGGGTGGCTGCTTCTAAGCCAACCTCCTAGCTGTCTAAGCCTTCCCACATCGTTTCCCACTTAACCATAACTTTGGGACCTTAGCTGACGGTCTGGGTTGTTTCCCTTTTCACGACGGACGTTAGCACCCGCCGTGTGTCTCCCATGCTCGGCACTTGTAGGTATTCGGAGTTTGCATCGGTTTGGTAAGTCGGGATGACCCCCTAGCCGAAACAGTGCTCTACCCCCTACAGTGATACATGAGG
>NZ_CP166794.1:800000-1530000 GCF_059695925.1 Pseudomonas sp. LBUM1661 | reverse complement strand
GGCGGAAGGTGTGATCAAGCAGCACCGAACCGTGGGCACGTTACTTAATACGTTGATCGCGGCGGGATTCACCCTCCAGCACATCAATGAATGGGGCCCAACCGATGCAGAGGTCGCGACGCAACCGGCGCTGGCCGAAGAACGGGAACGACTCATGATGATGCTGGTTGGAGTGCAACGTTAAAGGCCGCCCGTACATTTTGCGTAAAGATCCTCGTGGCCCAGTAAAGAAGCCGTAGCAAGGCGTTTCGCCCGGAAATAGATGCCTTATTCTCCCGGCTCACCCTTAGCACCGAGATCACCATGGACAGTTCAGAGTTGGGAATCATGATCGTTTCAATGATCGGGTTGTTCGGCTTTGCTTCATTTGCTTTTGAATACTTGAGTGCCAGGCGCTCAAAGAAAGGTAAGCCGCAGTGATGTTCTCAGTGGCTCAAGGAAAAGGGACAGATAACGCATCTGTCCCTTTTTTGCATCAGCGCGTCGCTACCAAAAACAACCGCGGAAACGGTAACAACACCGAACCATCCGCCAGCGCCGGATAAGCCTGCTCGATGGCTGCCTTATACAGCTTCAGATACTCTGCCCGCTCCGCCTCATCCAGTGGATCGAGGAACGGCCGCAAACCGCTGCCCTTGAACCACTCGACGACCCCCGAAGCACCGTCCGCGAGTGGATGATGATAAGTGGTGCGCCACACATCGACACGGGTGCAGTGAGGTTTGAGCATCGAGTAATAGCCGCTGGCGTCGGCCATTTCCGTGCGCTGCCCGGCGGCGCCTGACAGCTTGTCGGCCCATGGCCCTTGCGCCGCGACTTCGCGCATCAAGCGGTGCGAGTGTTCGTTGAGGTTGTCGGGCATCTGGATCGCCAGGCTTCCGCCCGGTGCCAGTTTATTGACCAGCGAAGGCAGCAACGCAGCGTGACCCGGCACCCACTGCAACACCGCGTTGGCGAAAATCACATCGAACGGGCCGCTGTCATTCCAGGCATCGATGTCAGCGATATCGAACCGCACCTGCGGCAGACGTTTACGCGCGGCCTCGATCATATCAGCCGAACTGTCCAGCCCCCGCACCGTGGCATCTGCAAAGCGTTCCACCAGCAACTCGGTCGAGTTGCCGGGGCCGCAACCGATGTCGACGGCCGAGCGCACGTCCGTGCCGGGGATGGCCGCCAGCAAGTCACGGGCCGGGCGGGTGCGTTCATCTTCAAAAGCGACGTATTGTTTGGCGGACCAACTCATTGCGTTCTCCTGTCGGTGCGTTCTGTTCAACAACGGACCAAAAGAATACCGCGCCAATGCCGATCTGCCCTCCCCTGAAGATTGCTACCAGACATGTATCACGGTCCATAGCAGCTGCCGAAGCCAGGTTTTTCACTGGCCACCCACTTTTAATCAGAATTTTCAGCCTGCCGGCGCTGTCACAAAATCAGGCGCATCCCTACAAGGAACACGGCAATGAAATTCGCAAAAATCGCACAGAAACTCGCCCTATGGGCCGGCAGCCCCAAGACGTTCATGGGGGCGATTATTCTGATTTTCCTGTGGGGGCTGAGTGGGCCGATTTTCGACTTCAACGACACGTGGCAGCTGATCATCAATACCTCGACCACCATCATCACGTTTCTGATGGTGTTCCTGATCCAGAACACCCAGAACCGCGACACGGACATTTTGCATTTGAAGGTCGATGAGTTGCTGCGGGTAACAAAAGAGGCGCAAAACGCGATGCTTGGGCTCGAAGCGCTGGACCTCAAGCAGTTGGAGGCGCTGAGGAAGCAGTATCGGCAACTTGGCGAGGGTCAAACGATTTCCCTCGACGGGACCGTCGTCGAGGAAAAAAAGGATTCGGGCCTGAATCAATGCTGATGGGGGATGCGCGGGTGACCCAACGTCACCCACGCACTCCAATAGCTAGCGACTGGCTTGCAGCGCCCTGGCCATTTGCAGATGGTTTTGCAGCTTGGGCAGGGTTTCTTCGGCGAACGCTTTGATTTCCGGTACATCGGTGGTCTGCGCTTCACGCTGAAGCTGATCGATGGCTTCCTGAGTGGTTTTGACCTGACTGGCGGCGTAGGCCTGATCGAAAGACGCGCCGTCCATCACTTCCGGCATCAAGGCCTTGGCCTTGTCGACCACCTCTTCGCGCGGGGCCACCGGCAAATCGAGTTGCTTGGCAATTTTCGCCAAGTGCTGGTTGGCGGTGGTGCGATCGTTAATGACGACGATCGTGTAGTCCTTGACCTCTTTGGATTCGGTTTTCTGGTGCGCCAGACGACTGGCTTCGATGTCGGCCATGCCTTTGGCCGATGCATCATTGATGAATTCGGCGGGTGACTGGGCAAAGGCACTGCTGGCGCACAGGCCCAGTAACGTGGCGAAACTGGCATTGTGTAATCGGGTGGCCATCCGGCTCATGGTCGCGCCCTCCTCGAAATAAAATTCAAACGGGAGCTTTCGCTCCCGCCTCTCAATCAAAACTACCTTCACCACTACTTGGATTTCTGGCCACCTTTGCGGCCCATATCGGGTTTGGCAGGGTCTTTATCGACAGTCGTGGTAGTAGTTTTCCCACCTTTGCGACCGGCTTCAGACGCCTTCGTTCGATCGTTGCCGAAGTTTCCCGAGTTCGAGTTTCTTGAGTTAGGCATGATTCTCTACCTCTTGGTGATGATCGCGGCGAGCAGGAGCCCGCATAGAATCAGAATTTCGATCCCTGCAAAGGTTTAGAAAAATTGAAATCCCAGCGACGAACGGTGGAGGTTTTTTACACGCCGAGTCGCAGATGATGCTGGCGTTTTGCGCTGTACATCGCTTCATCGGCATGCCGGAAAAGCTGCTTTTCTTCGGTGCCGTGCTCGGGGTAATTGGCGATGCCGATACTCGGATGGATGTTCAGGCTGTGCCCGTCCAATCGCAGTGGCTGGGCCAGGACTTGAAGGATTTTGCCCGCAACGCTGTCGGCATCTTCCGCCGCGCGGATGCTGTGCAACAACACCACAAATTCGTCACCGCCAATACGCGCCACGGTGTCGGTTTCGCGCACGCAGCCCTTGAGCCGATTGGCGACCGCTTGCAGCAGCATGTCGCCGACCGCATGGCCGTGGGTGTCGTTGACTTCTTTGAAGCGGTCGAGGTCGACGTACAACAGCGCCATGCGCCCGGAATCCGCCCGCGCCAACGTCAGCGAGGCCTTGAGCCGGTCACGCAGCAGCTCGCGGTTGGGCAATTGCGTCAGTTGGTCGTACTGGGCCATGTGCTGCAGGCGGGTATGCAGTTGCTTGCGTTCGATCGCCGTGGCGACCTGGGCGCAAACGTACTGCAACAGTTCCTTGTCCTGCTCGGTGTAGCGCTCGCCGCCCGGCACGCTTTTGACGATCAGCGCACCGATGGTGCCGTTTTGCGAATTTAACGGTACACCGAGCCAGCAAGGTGAATGCTGGCCCGCGACCAGCGTTTCAAACCCCGCCGGAAGGTCGTGTTGGTCCGGGGTCAGCAGAATCGGCTGGCGGCTGCGAATCACTTCGGCGCAAAGCCGCCCGGTAATGGTCCCGGGCGCCTCGGGCCGCAACTCATGGTCGTCGACGTGATAGGGAAAATTAAGCTGCGCGCAGTGTTCGTCATACAGCGCGACGGAGAAATTCAGCGCGGGCAGCCATTCACCGATGATCAAATGGATGCGCTTGAACAGCGCCAGCAAATCTTCCGCAGCATGCGCGGCTTCGGAGATCGCATACAACGCCGCCTGCCGCGACTCGGCCTGCTTGCGTTCGGTGATGTCGCGAGCGACGGCGATGCGCAACTGGTCAACCTCCGACCAGCGTGCCGACCAGAGGATGTTTACCACACGCCCATCTTTGCGCAGGTAACGGTTTTCGAAGTTGAGTTTGGGGTCGCCGCCCATGATTTCCCGCGCGGCGTCGAGGGTGCGCTGACGATCGGCGGGGTGCACCAGGTCGATCATCGGCTGGCCGATCAGCTCGTCGGGGGTGTAGCCGAAAATGCGCTCGCAGGCCGCGCTGACAAAGACGAAGCGGCCTTGTTTGTCGACCGCACAGACGGCGTCCAGCAAAAGATCGATGTAACTCGCCAACGGCGCGGAATTTCTGGTTGCCATAGTGCGGTGAGCGTGTCCGGACAATGCAGCAATAAATAACCCTCCCTGACCGTTCAGTACAACCGACGCATCCTGCGATCAGCCTCAAGCCTTGTTCGTCACCAACCCCGGCAATGCGTGCACCAGGGCGTTGATGGCAAAACCGATGAACATCACCCCGCACAACCGGGTGATTGCCAGCTCATGACGCTGATACAACGTGCGCACCTGACGTGCCCCGACAATGCCGATGAGGATAGCGTAGGCCATGAGGCCGCCGACGAAGCTCAAGACGATCAGCCACGGCAGCATCGACCAATGCAGCAATTCCGCGCGGCTGGAGAGCAACGCGGTGAACGTCGCCACCGCCACCGGGTACGCCTTCGGATTGGTCAGGCCGAACAGGATGCCGTGCCAGAACGGCTGCCGCGCCGGGCCTTGAGGCGTTTCGGCGCTGCTGCGACGAGCGCGAATCGCGCGCAAGCCAAGCCAGAACAGATACAGCCCGCTGATCACGCCCAGCACATCAAACGCAGTGCTACCAATTTCCCGCGCACCGACAATCGCGATCAGCGCGGTGCTGCACCAGACCACGTCACCCAGCAAATGCCCGCACAAAAATCCCGCCCCCGCCCGCCGACCACGCGCCGCGCCGATGCCAAACACCGCCAATACCCCCGGCCCCGGCGTGATGCCGTAGATAAAGCCCGAGGCGAGAACGGCCATTAGCAGCGATGGGGTCATGGGAAATCCTGATGAACTACTGGGTGAATGGACGCAAGTCTATATCAGGTCTTCGTGGGTAGAGTTACTGATCGTCGATGGAGTCTGAAAACATCGCAGCCTGCGGCAGTTCCTACAAGGCAGCCGAGACGCGCTCGATTTCACTGCTCAACCCGTTCAACGCCTGATCCCCGCCCCGCCGCTTGTGCCAAACCAGCACAAACGTAAAAGAAGGAATGTGAAACGGCGGCTGCACGACGATCAGCGAGCGCTCATCTATATCGCGCACGCCTCGCGAAGCGACGGTGAGGATCAGGTCCGTGCCGCTGATGAGTTCCGGGGCGACGCTCCAGTGCGGCAGGCTGATCGCCACGCGGCGGCGTTCGCGCAGTGTGGTCAGGGCGCGCTCGATTTCCGGGGTGCCGCTGAGCCGGGCAAGTGGTGGCGTCGTTGATACGGCATCATTTCAGGATGTTTGGCTTGGTCGAGCGGCCGATGACTGTGTCGCGGGGAGTTGGGGCTTTGTTGCTGGTGGCGGGCGTGGTGATGATTCAGTTCAGTGCTGCGCCAACGAAGGGCTTGGTGACGGCGGGTTGAGCGATAACTGACGGTGAGGTGGTGACTGTCAGGCCGTCTTCGCGAGCAGGCTCGCTCCCACAGGTGATTGGCGGCGTGGCACAGATCAAGTGTGGGAGCGAGCCTGCTCGCGAAGGCGGCCTGTACAGCACCGCTGGTTTCAGAACTTGTCGAGCGTGCGCAGCTTCTGCGGCAGTCCCCACAGCAGCAGGGCTACGGCGATCAGCGCGCAGATACCAATGACATACAACGCCGGTGTGGTGCTGCCGGTCAGGTCCTTGATTCGCCCGACCATGACCGGGCTGACGATGCCGCCGAACTGGCCTAGGGTGTTGATCACCGCGATCCCGCCCGCAGCACCCGCCCCGGCACCGGCCAGCAATTTCGGCGGCAAGGTCCAGAAGCTCGGGATCGACGCGATGATCCCGGCACCCAGCAGGCCCAGGGCGACGATCAGGAAGGTCGTGTGATTAGCGAAGATCCCCGCACAGAAGAACCCTACCGCGCCCACCGCAACCAAACCGGCGACAAACTTGCGTCGCTCGCCAGTCGAGTCGGACAACCGCCCGATCACCACCATGCTGATGGCGCCGCAAATGTACGGGATCGCCGTCAGCAAACCGATCATCACCGGGCTTTCGGTGCCAGCGCTGCGGATCAATTGCGGGGCCCAGAAATTCAAGCCGTAGGACGCCACCTGAATCAGGAAGTAGATCAGCCCGAGGGTCAGGAAACCCGGGATGCGCAGCGCGGCGAGCAACGAGCCGCCACTCTTGTGCGGTTCATGATGGGCGATACGGCTGGCCAGCAAGGTTTTCTCCGACGGCGTCAGCCAATGGGCGTCTTCGATGCGGTCCTTGAGCAACGTCAGCACCAGCAAGCCGAGGCCGATGCACGGCACGCCGCCAAGCAGGAACAGCCAGTGCCAGCCGCGCATATCCATAAAGCCGTCAAGGTGTTGCAGCACCAGACCTGAGAACGGTGCGCCGACCAGCCCGGCAAACGCCGAGGACAGGAACAGCATCGAGGTGATGCGCCCGCGATAGTGCTGCGGGAACCACAGCGTCAGGTAATACAGCACACCTGGGGCGAAACCGGCCTCCATCGCACCGATCACGAAGCGCAGCGCGTAGAACTGCCATTCGCTGTTGACGAAGACCATGGCGGCGGTGGCCAGGCCCCACGACATCATGATCCGTGCGATCCAGCGCCGTGCGCCGACCTTGTACAGCATCATGTTGCTCGGTACTTCGAAGATCACGTAACCGACCACGAACAACCCGGCACCGAGGCCGTAAGCGGTGTCACTCAGGCTCAGGTCAGTCTGCAGCTGGAACTTGGCGAAGCTGATGTTGATGCGGTCGAAAAAGGCGAACAGGTAGCAGACCATGATCAGCGGCATCAGGCGCCAGGCGACCTTGCTGACCAGGGCTTTTTCTTCGTCGTGGCTAACGGACGGGTTCGCACCCGCCTCCAGTACATTCAGGCTCATGAAGTTTCTCCAGGCGGACTTCCCTTGGGTGTCCGATTGTTTTTGTTGTCTGGTTCGTTGTGTTTTTTGTAGGAGCCGGCTTGCTGGCGAAGCGGTGGCTCAGTCCACATTGATGTTGGATGGGCTGGCCTCTTCGCTGGCAAGCCAGCTCCTACAGGGGTAGTCGGTGTGTCAGGACGGGCTGGGGTGCAGGTCGCAATTGCGTCCGGCCTTGGCCAGTTGACCGGGCACTTCGTGGCCCAGCAGCGCCGGCAATCCTCGGGACAACTTCAGCAACAGCGGCAGATCGATGCCGGTCGGAATGCCGATTTCATCGCACAGGTTCACCAGGTCTTCGGTGCAGATATTGCCCGAGGCACCCGGTGCAAACGGGCAACCGCCGAGGCCACCCAGTGCCGCGTCGAAGCGTCGGGCACCGGCCTCATAGGCAGCCAGCACGTTGCACAAACCGAGGCCGCGGGTGTTGTGGAAATGCAGGGTCAAATCAGCTGGCGAAACCCGCTGCAACACCCGCCGTACCAGTCGATCAACCTGCCGAGGATTGGCCATGCCGGTGGTGTCAGCCAGGGTGATGCCCTGAAGGCCGAGTTCCTGATACGCCTCGACAATCTGCAGCACGCGGTCCTCATCGATCTTGCCTTCGAACGGGCAACCGAAAGTGGTGGCGATGCTACCGTTGAGGCGCACCTGCGTGCCGCCGACGTAGTGCACGATCTCACCGAATGCGGCCAGCGAGTCTTCGCAACGCATGCGCATGTTGGCCATGTTGTGCGTCTGGCTGGCGGACATCACCAGGTTCAGCTCATCGGCCCGGGTCGCCAGCGCTCGTTGCGCGCCTTTCAGGTTGGGGATCAACGCGACGTAGATCACCCCCGGTTGGCGGGTGATGCCCTTGAATACCGACTCACCATCGCGCAACGCCGGAATAGCCTTGGGCGACACAAACGACCCCGCTTCGATGCGGCTGAAACCGGCCAACGACAGTTGATCGATCAGCGCAATCTTGTCGACGGTTTCAACCCAGGTCGGCTCGATCTGCAAACCGTCCCGAGGCGAAACTTCCTGAACGATCAGGGCCTGGGAAAAATCAGTGATCATTGCACCACCCCTGCAGTTTTCAGCCGTTCAATGTCCGAATCCGTCAGCCCGAGCCCGGCGAGAATGCCGTCGGTGTGCTGGCCCAACGTCGGTCCCGACCAGTTCACGCCACCGGGGGTTTCGGAGAGTTTCGGCACGATGCCCGGCATCTTGACCGTGGCCCCGCCAGGCAGGTCGGCGCTGAGCAACATGTCCCGCGCCTGGTAATGCGGATCGGCGACGATGTCGGCCACCGAATAGATGCGCCCGGCCGGGACTTCGGCGGCTTCCAGGGCCGACAGCACGTCGTCGATCGGCAGGCTGCTGGTCCAGTGAGTGATCGCCGCGTCGAGCACATTGCTTTTCAAGGCACGACCGTCGTTGTGGGCAAATTCCGGTGCGTCAGCCAGATCACGGCGACCGATGGTTTCCATCAAGCGCTTGTAGATCGGGTCGCTGTTGCCGGCGATCACCACGTAGGCGCCATCGGCGGTCAGGTAGGTATTGGACGGCGCGATGCCCGGCAGAGCGCCGCCGCTGCGTTCGCGAATGTGGCCCTGCATGTCGTATTCCGGCACCAGGCTTTCCATGACGTTGAACACGCTTTCGGCCAGCGACACATCGACCACTTGCCCGCCGCCCTGCCCGGTCTTGACCCGCAGCAGCGACATCAAGGCACCGATCACCGCGTGCAGCGACGCCAGGGAATCACCAAGGCTGACCCCGACGCGTGCCGGCGGCGAACCGGGCGTGCCGGTGGTGTAGCGGATCCCGCCCATGGCCTCGCCAATGGCGCCGAAGCCCGGACGATCGCGGTACGGGCCGGTCTGGCCGTAACCGGAAATGCGTACCAGGGTCAGGTTGGGGTTGAGGGCGTGCAACACGTCCCAGCCCAGGCCGAGTTTTTCCAGGGCACCGGGGCGCAGGTTTTCGATCAACACATCGGCGCTGGTCGCCAGTTGCTTGACCAGTTCGATGCCTTCAGGGGATTTCAGGTTCAGCGCCAACGACTTCTTGTTGCGCGATTGCAGGTACCACCACAGCGAGGTGCCCTCGTGCAGCTTGCGCCATTTGCGCAGGGGATCGCCCTGGCCCATGGCTTCGATCTTGATCACCTCGGCGCCGAACTCGGCAAGCATGCGCGCGGCAAACGGCGCGGCGATCAGCGTGCCGATCTCGATTACCTTGATTGCACTCAGGGGGGCAGTCATCGCGGGGTACCTCTGTTGTTCTTGGAATATGCGCCAAGGCTAGAGGAGCGAAGGGCCGGGAATCCAACCTTCAGTTGGCAACGGGCGTTCGTGAAACGCGAACGCTGCCTTGGAATGGCCGCGACCTCAGGTCAGTCTTCGCGGGCAAGCCCAGCCAACCGAACTGTCAAACCTGACCCCGCAACTGCTCAAACAACATCCGGCTCACCGGCGACAACGCCGCTTCATCGCGCACCACCAACACCAGCGCCCGATCCGACCAGTCATCCGTCAACGGCACCGCGTGCAACCCCAACGCCCGGCCAAACAGTTCATAGGCCTTTTGCGGCAAAATCCCGATGCCCATGTTGGCCTGGACCATCCGGCACATGGCATCAAACCCCGGCACATGAATGCGCAACCGCAGCACCTTGCCGGCCTTGCGCGCCGCCGCGTGGGTTCGCATGTTGATCGAGCTGGCCGCATGCAAACCGACGTAATCGCTGTCCAGCGTATCGGCAAACGCCAGGCTGGAACGACGGGCCAACGGATGATCGGGCAGCATCAACACCACCAGTTTGTCCTGCCGATACAGCACGCTGTGCAGCCCTTTGACGTCGCTGTCGCTGGAGCAGATCCCGAGGTCGGCCACGCCATCGAGCACACCCTGAATCACCCCGCTGCTGGGGCGTTCTTCAAGGTCGGTCTTGACTTGGGGATGACGCTCGGAAAAGCCCCGCAGGTCTTCGGGCAGAAACTGAATGATCGCCGACAGGTTGGCGAGCATCCGCACATAGCCGCGAATACCGTGGCTGTGTTCGCCCAGTTCCAGGCCCATTTTCTCGACGTTGAAGAGCATCTGCCGGGCATGGTGCAACAGGGTTTCACCGGCCGGCGTCAGCGTCATGCCTTTGGCCTGACGCACGAACAGGCTGATGCCCAGCGCTTCTTCCAGTTCCATCAAGCGCTTGCTGGCCGCCGACACGGCGATGGCTTCGCGCGCGGCGGCACGGGTCAGCGTGCCTTCTTCGTGGACGGCGACGAACAGCTGAAGGGTGATCAGGTCGAGGCGGCGGATCAGGCTTTTTTGCAGCATCAGGGACTCGATGATGTCGGCTCGGACGAAGTCGCAGCATAACGTCCTTTGCGCCCGAACCGTGTCACCGTCAAAACGCGCTGCGGAAAATCTCCTCGATCTGCCGTTGATCCGCCACTCGCGGATTGGTCAGGCCACAGGCATCTTTCAAGGCGTTGGCGGCAAGCATCGGGATGTCATTGAGCTTGGCGCCGAGTGCGCGCAAACCGGCGGGAATGTCCACGTCCCTTGACAAGCTGCGGATGGCCACAATGGCCGCCCGCGCGCCCTCTTCCGGACTGCCCCCGCGCGCTTCGACACCCATTGCGACGGCGACATCAGTCAGGCGATCAGCGCAGACCAGCGCGTTGAAGCTTTGTACGTGGGGCAGCAGCACCGCGTTGCACACACCGTGGGGCAGGTCGTAAAAACCGCCCAATTGGTGGGCCATGGCATGCACATACCCCAGGGACGCGTTGTTGAACGCCATGCCCGCCAGAAACTGTGCGTACGCCATGTTTTCCCGTGCCGCCATATCGCTGCCGTCGCGCACGGCCAGGCGCAGGTTATTGCTGATCAAGGTGATCGCCTTGAGGGCGCAGGCGTCGGTGATCGGATTGGCGGCGGTGGACACGTAGGCTTCGATGGCGTGGGTCAGTGCGTCCATGCCCGTGGCGGCGGTCAGGCTTTTCGGCATGCCGACCATCAGCGCCGGGTCGTTGACCGACAGCAGCGGCGTGACGTTGCGGTCGACAATGGCCATTTTCACATGACGGATTTCGTCGGTGATGATGCAGAAACGGGTCATCTCGCTGGCCGTGCCGGCGGTGGTGTTGATCGCAATCAGCGGCAGCTGCGGTTTGCTGGATTGATCGACGCCTTCGTAGTCGCGGATCTGCCCGCCGTTGGTCGCGCACAAGGCGATGCCTTTGGCGCAGTCATGGGGCGAGCCGCCGCCCAGGGACACGACGAAATCACAGCGGGTTTCCTTGAGCAGGCCCAGGCCGTTCTCGACGTTGGCGGTGGTCGGGTTCGGCTTGGCGCCGTCGAAGATCACCGAGTCGATGTCCTGCAACGCCAGCTTCTCGGCAATCATTGTCGCTACGCCCGCCTTGGCCAGCCCGGCGTCGGTGACGATCAGCGCCTTGCGAAAACCGTACTGGCGGATGGCGTCCATGGCTTCGTCGAGGCAACCGTTGCCCATGATGTTTACGGCGGGGATGAAAAACGTGCTGCTCATGAGCGAATCTCCTGGCTGAGGCCGAACCGGCAGTGCCGATCCAGCGGGTACCCACAGGATCGACCCATCGCTTGCGCAGTAACTTGATCTGGCTCAAGTCTGGGTCGTGATAAAGTCGCCGCCCATCAGACCCCTTGCTTTGAGACGATGAACGCAATGACCGATTTCCAGGATGTCGATGCCCAACTTGAAGACTGGGACGCCTTGCGCACCAGCGCTTCGTTCAGCGGCCTGCTGCTGGGCAACGGCGCCAGTCGCGCGGTGTGGGACGATTTCGGCTACGACTCGCTGTTCGAAAACGCGCGCACCGTCGAAGAAAAGCCGATGAGCCAGTCCGAACTGAGCGTGTTCGACGCGATGCAGACGCGCAGCTTCGAGCAGGTGCTCAGCGCACTGAAAACCACCAGCCGCGTCAACAAGGCCCTGGCCGTCAGCTCCGCCGCACCGCGCAATCGCTACTACGCGATCAAGGAAGCGCTGATCAACACCGTGCATGCCGTGCACATCCCGTGGCGACTGGTGGTGCCTTCGACCCTGGCGACGATCAATCAGGAACTGGGCCGCTATCGGACGGTGTTCACCACCAACTACGACTTGCTCAACTACTGGGCGACTCAGCACACACCAGACGTCGTCACCGATCTGTTCCAGGGCGCCGAGCCGGGTTTTGACTTGAGCGCCACGGCGACCGATAAACCCCGTTTGCTGTACCTGCACGGCGGCCTGCATCTGGTGCGCAATCAGGACGGCACGGCGCGTAAATTGATGTCGACCGAGGGCACGTTGCTCGGCAGTTTCGCCATCAACAATACGATCAAGACGCTGGATGATGTGCCGCTGTTCGTCAACGAAGGCCCGGCCCAGGACAAGCTCAAGACCATTCGCAGTTCGGATTACCTGTCGTTCTGCTATGACCAGCTATTGGGGCATGGCGAGGGGTTGTGCATTTTTGGTCATGCCCTGGGTGAGCAGGACAGCCACATCGTCCATGCCTTGCGGCAGGCGAAACCGAAGGTGGTGGCGGTGTCGATTTACCCGCGCAGCAAAGCGTTCATCCAGCATCAGAAGCGGCATTACGCGAAGGTGTTTGAGGGGACGGGGGTTGAGTTGCGGTTTTTTGATTCGAAGACGCATGTGTTGGGGAGCCCAAAACTGACGGTGCCGGTCGAGGTTTAGGCGGCGACGCGGCTCACGCCATCGCGAGCAGGCTCGCTCCCACAGGGAAATGCATTCCAATGTGGGAGCGAGCCTGCTCGCGATGGCGTCAGGCCAGTCGACTCATTCCTCGGCGCTATGCACCACCACCAGCAACTGCGCCTGCACCTCGCCCACTGAGCGAATCCGGTGTGGTTTCTGCGCATTGAAATGCAGCGCATCCCCACGATTGAGCAACACGCGCTCGTTCATGAAGTCCACTTCCACCTGGCCCTCGTGGACGAACAGAAACTCCTCCCCCACGTGTTCCTTGAAGGCTTTGTCGACGAACTCGCTCGGCGGGTAAATGATGAACGGCAGCAAGCTGCGCTCGCTGACCTGATGCGCCAGCACCGCGTAACCGGGGCTCTGGTCATTGGCGGCCAGGGACTGACGCTCATCGCTGCGCACCAGGCTGTAGCTGTCGAGGCTGACGTTGTCTTCGGAGAACAGCTCCTCGACCTTCACGTTCAACGCCTTCGCCAGTTTCAGGGCAGCCGCGATCGACGGCGTATTCAGCCCGCGCTCGACTTTCGACAAGTAACTCTTGGTCATGCCGGACTTCTCGGCCAAGGCCTCCAGCGTCACGCCGAGTTTTTTTCTCAGTAATTTCAAACGGATAGACATGTAGAGCGATTAATCCATCAAGGAGGCGACGATGTGTCCTTGCTAATGACACCTTGTGTCATATAGTCTCGCTTGTGTCATTTACACTGACCCAAAGGACACCGATATGGCCAAGACCTTAGCACTACCCAAAGAGCAACTGGTCAAGCAAGCGCTGACACAGATGCAAAATACCCTGGCGGATAATACGTGGACCGACCGGCAAAAGCTGGCCCTGACCTGCCGTATTCTGTTCGAGAACGGTCACGACTCCGGCTTGGCCGGGCAAATCACCGCCCGCGGCCCGCAACCCGGCACCTACTACACTCAGCAACTGGGCCTGGGTTTCGATGAAATCAGCGCCAGCAATCTGTTGTTGGTCAACGAAGACCTTGAAGTGCTGGAAGGCCACGGCATGCCCAACCCGGCCAACCGCTTTCACAGCTGGGTGTACCGCGCCCGACCGGACGTGAACTGCATCATTCACACGCACCCGACCCACGTTGCGGCGCTGTCGATGCTTGAAGTGCCGCTGCAGATTTCCCACATGGACCTCTGCCCACTCTACGACGACTGTGCGTTTCTCGAAGGCTGGCCAGGCGTGCCGGTGGGCAATGAGGAAGGCGAACTGATTGCCGGCGCGCTGGGCGACAAACGGGCGATCCTGCTTTCGCACCACGGCCAATTGTCCACCGGCACCACCATCGAAGAGGCGTGTGTCATTGCGCAACTGATCGAGCGCGCCGCCAGGCTGCAACTGCTGGCGATGAGTGCCGGGACGATCAAGCCGATCTTGCCCGAACTTGGACGTGAAGCGCATGACTGGATTTCCAGACCCAAGCGCCACGCCGCCGCCTTCAACTACTACGCTCGGCAGAACCTGCGTCAACACGCCGATTGCCTGAACTGAACCCACTCATTTTCAAGAGGAGCGTCGCCATGTCGACCCCAACCATTCACGGCATCATCGGCTACACCATCACCCCGTTCACCGCCAATGGCGAAGGCGTTGACCTCGACGCGCTCGGGCGTTCCATCGACCGCCTGATCGACAGCGGCGTGCACTCGATTGCACCGCTGGGCAGCACCGGCGAAGGCGCTTACCTGAGCGACGCGGAGTGGGACCAGGTCAGCGAGTTCAGCCTCAAACACGTGGCCAAACGCGTGCCGACCATCGTCAGCGTGTCCGACCTGACCACCGCCAAAGCCGTGCGCCGCGCACGTTTCGCCGAAGCCCATGGCGCCGATGCGGTGATGGTGCTGCCGACGTCCTACTGGAAACTCAGCGAAGCGGAAATCCTCGCCCACTACCGCGCCATCGGTGACAGCATCGGCGTGCCGATCATGCTCTATAACAACCCGGCCACCAGCGGCACCGACATGTCGGTGGACCTTATCCTGCGGATCTTCAACGCCGTGGACAACGTGACGATGGTCAAGGAAAGCACCGGCGACATCCAGCGCATGCATCAATTGCAACGGCTGGGCGAAGGCCGGGTGCCGTTCTACAACGGCTGCAACCCGCTGGCGCTGGAAGCTTTTGCGGCGGGGGCGAAAGGTTGGTGCACGGCGGCGCCGAACCTGATTCCGCAGCTCAACCTCGACTTGTATGAAGCGGTATTGGCCAATGATTTGAGCAAAGCACGCGAGCTGTTTTATCGCCAATTGCCGCTGCTGGACTTCATCCTCAAGGGTGGCTTGCCGGCGACGATCAAGGCGGGCTTGCGTGCTACGGGACTGGAAGTTGGCGATCCACGGTTGCCGGTGTTTCCACTGGGTGAGGCCGGGATCAGCCAGTTGCTAGACTTGTTGAAAGCCTTGCGCTGATCTCGAAGTTCACAAAAAACCAATGTGGGAGCTAGCCTGCTAGCGATAGCGGCCTGACATTCAACATCTTCGTCGAATGTTAAGCAGCCATCGCTAGCAGGCTAGCTCCCACAATGGATGTGTATTGGGTTTAAAGGTGTGTTCAAAGCACCGGCAGGGTCTTGTCCTTGATCACGGTGGTCGGCCCGTTGGCTTTGACACTGGCGATGCCTTTGTCCATGGCGGTAGCCGAGGAGTAAGACTCGCTGCTGCCGATGATCTCGTGGTTACCGGCCTTGAGGTTGAAGTACGGATGACCATCCTTGGTGGTCTTCTTCTCGTAGCGTTCATCCAGCGGGCTGTTGGACTGAACCGATGCGATGCCTTTGTCGGCAGCGGCGCGGGTGGTGTACAGCTCGCTGGTCAGAATGGTTTCGGCGTTGGCGGCTTTCAGCACAAACCTGAACTGGCCACTGCTGCTTTTGCTCACTTCGTACCATCCGGACATGCTCGTTCTCCTTGGCGATTGAGAGGTTTCGCGCTTCAGAGTAAAGACCAGGCCCGGATTTTTGTCGCCTGTACCGCCGCCATCGCGAGCAGGCTCGCTCCCACATTGGAATGCATTTCCCTGTGGGAGCGAGCCTGCTCGCGATGGGGTCGATAAGGTGGAGCTACTTCACCGCCGCCCGCACCACCGACAACTCCGGCGCCTGCACCCGCCGCTGACTCAAATACCGCGTGCAACTCACCCGCAAAAACGAGGCAAAATTCACCACTTCGCCGCGGTAGTCCATCACCTCTTCATACAGCTTGGCAATCAACTGGTTGGTGGTCATGCCGTCGACCTCGGCGATTTCGCTGAGGATGTCCCAGAACTGATTTTCCAGGCGCAGGGTGGTCACCACCCCGCAGATGCGCAGCGAGCGGGAGCGCGACTCGTAGAGAATCGGATCGGCTTTGACGTAGAGCTCGCACATGGACAGGTCCCTCGTTACAGCGTGATTTTGGTGCCCAGCAACCCAAGGAAACCGGCCAGCCAGCTCGGGTGCGCCGGCCATGCCGGCGCCGTGGCCAGATTGCCTTGTACGTGACCTTCCGTCACCGGGATATCGATGAACGTACCGCCGGCCAAGCGCACTTCCGGGGCACAGGCCGGGTACGCGCTGCACTCGCGACCTTCGAGAACGCCTGCCGCCGCCAGCAATTGCGCACCGTGACACACGGCGGCGATCGGTTTGCCGGCCTTGTCGAAGGCGCGTACCAGTTCCAGGACTTTTTCGTTCAGGCGCAGGTATTCCGGCGCACGACCGCCAGGGATCAGCAGCGCGTCGTAGTCGGTCTCAGCGACCTTGGCAAAGTCGAAGTTGAGGGCAAACAAATGGCCGGGTTTTTCGCTGTAGGTCTGGTCGCCTTCGAAGTCGTGGATCGCCGTGCGCACGGTCTGGCCGGCGGTTTTGTCCGGGCACACCGCGTGCACCGTGTGACCGACCATCAGCAGCGCCTGAAACGGCACCATTACTTCGTAGTCTTCGACGTAATCGCCGACCAGCATCAGAATTTTCTTGGCAGCCATGGGGAGGACTCCTCTGGGAAATACGTAGGAGTATTCAAGGTAGACCTTATCCAGAGGGGTGGGTAATAACCTGCTACTACGGCGTTATCGTTCTTCGCGGGCAAGCCTCGCTCCTACAGATTTGGCGTGATCCCTGTAGGAGCGAGGCTTGCCCGCGAAGGGGCCTTCAAACTGTACGGATAACTCTGCGCCTAGCTGTAACAGAGCATCAACCCCGGTTTATGGCTAGATGAGGGCTCTTCCCGCCACCCTCGATTCTGGTTGCCATCATGTCCTCGCGCGAAAACACCGGCATGGCCCTGGGCCTGCTCGGCGTTGTGATCTTCAGCCTCACCCTGCCCTTCACACGAATCGTCGTGCAGGAACTCCATCCGCTGCTCAACGGTTTGGGCCGTGCGCTGTTCGCGGCGGTGCCGGCGGCGTTGCTGTTGCTGTGGCGCCGGGAAAAGTGGCCGACCTGGAAACAGGTCAAAGGCCTGACGCTGGTGATTGCCGGGGTGATCCTCGGTTTCCCGGTGCTCTCGGCCTGGGCCATGCAAACCTTGCCGGCGTCCCACGGTGCGCTGGTCAACGGCCTGCAACCGCTGTGCGTGGCGCTGTATGCCGCGTGGCTGTCACATGAGCGACCGTCGAAAGCCTTCTGGGCCTGCGCCGCGCTGGGCAGTGGGTTGGTGCTCGGTTATGCGCTGATCAGCGGGGCCGGCAGTATTCAGGCCGGCGACTTGCTGATGCTCGGGGCGATTGCCGTGGGCGGGCTTGGTTATGCCGAAGGTGGCCGGTTGGCCAAGGAGATGGGTGGCTGGCAGGTGATCTGCTGGGCGCTGGTGCTGTCGACGCCGCTGCTGATCGGGCCGGTGGTGTACCTGGCGCTGCAACATCAGGGCGAAATTTCGGCCAAGACCTGGTGGGCGTTCGGTTACGTCTCGCTGTTTTCGCAGTTCATCGGGTTTTTCGCCTGGTACGCCGGGTTGGCGATGGGCGGGATTGCGCGGGTCAGTCAGATCCAATTGCTGCAGATCTTCTTCACGATTGCGTTTTCGGCGTTGTTCTTCGGGGAACACATCGAGCCGATCACCTGGCTGTTTGCCGCCGGGGTGATCGTGACGGTGATGCTGGGGCGCAAGACGGCGGTAAAGTCCCATGTGGGAGCGAGCCTGCTCGCGAAGGGGCCATAACCATCAACATTAATGCTGACTGTTAAGCCGCCTTCGCGAGCAGGCTCGCTCCCACAGGTTTAGAGGAGGCCATCAGCCCGGAGCAATGTTTCCAGGCAATGTTCGCTGATGTGGTAGAAATCCTTCAACTCCTGAATCTTCACCAACAGCTGGGCCGGGTCCACCGGCTCGGCGCGTTTGACCGCCAGGATCATCTTGTTCTTGTTGGTGTGGTCCAGTGAGATGAACTCGAAAACCTTGGTCTCGTAGCCGCACGCTTCAAGGAACAGCGCGCGCAAACTGTCGGTGACCATTTCCGCCTGCTGGCCCAAATGCAGGCCGTATTGCAGCATCGGCTTGAGCAGCGCCGGGCTCTGGATTTGCAGGCGGATCTGCTTGTGGCAGCACGGCGAGCACATGATGATCGAGGCGCCGGAGCGAATGCCGGTGTGAATCGCATAGTCGGTGGCGATGTCGCAGGCATGCAGCGCGATCATCACGTCCAGCTCGCTCGGTGCGACGCTGCGCACGTCACCGCACTTGAACACCAGCCCAGGGTGCTCAAGCTTCGCCGCCGCGGCGTTGCACAAGTTGACCATTTCTTCGCGCAACTCGACGCCCGTCACCTCGCCTTCGGCGTTCAAGGTGTTGCGCAGGTAGTCGTGGATCGCGAACGTCAGGTAACCCTTGCCCGAACCGAAGTCCGCCACCCGTACCGGCTTGTCCAGCGCCAGCGGCGAGGTGGTCAGCGCATGGCTGAAGACTTCGATGAACTTGTTGATCTGCTTCCACTTGCGCGACATCGCCGGGATCAGTTCGTGCTTGCTGTTCGTCACGCCGAGGTCGGCGAGAAACGGCCGACTCAGGTCGAGGAAGCGGTTTTTCTCGCGGTTGTGCTCGGCGGACGGCACCTCGCGCAATTGCTGAGGTTTGCTCTTGAACAGCGAAGACTTGCCCTTTTTGCTGTATTCGAGCTGGGCTTCATCAGTCAGCGAGAGTAAATGCGCATTTTTGAACGACGCCGGCAGCAACGCGGCGATGGTCGCAACGCCCTCGGCGAGTGCCAGGTTCTTGGTGATGTCGCGGGTCTTGTAGCGGTAGACGAAGGACAGGCAAGGCTGATCCTTGACCGTCAGTTGCTTGATGATCAGCCGCTGCAAGTCCGTCTCGGTGCCGACGTACTTGGCCAGCACCAGTTTGATGAAGGCGCTTTGCTCGAGGCTCGATTGCAGCAGGTCGATGAACTGCGCGTGGTGATCCGGCGCGAGGCTGGCGGGAGTGGCGGTGACGGACATGGAAAAAGCGGCCTCGGGCGGTGCGGATCGGGAATGGCGGGTATTTTAGGGGGGATGGCGTGCGAGGGCACGGGTAATTTCCCGAACGGCACTGTAGCCGCTGGCGAAGCCTGCTGCTACAGAGAATGGGCACACCTACTACTTCAGCCCAACACCACCAACCGATTCGGCAACTCGTTGCGCACGTGCGTCACCGGCACATGCACCTTGAGCAATTCGCCGCACGCCTCGACGCAGGTGACAAACCCCTGCAACGTCTGCCCTTGCTTCACCTGCTGCGTAAACGCCGCGACGATCGCGTCCCAGTTTTTGTTATCCAGCCGCTTGGAAATCCCCTCATCCACCAGAATTTCCACGTAACGTTCGGCCTCGGAGACGAAAATCAGCATCCCGGTGCTGCCCACCGTGTGGTGCAGGTTCTGCTCCAGGAACTGCCGGCGCGCCAGGTTCGAGGCGCGCCAATGCCGCACCGAACGCGGGATCAGGCGCGTGGTGACTTTGGGAATCCGGAATACCAGGCACAGCACGATGAACGTGATCCATTGCACCAGCAGCAGGCTGTGCATGGTCAGCCAACCTGTCAGGTAATGCACGACACCCGGCACCACCAGCGCCAGCAGACTGGCCCAGAGCAGCGGGATGTACGCATAGTCGTCGGCGCGCGCCGCCAGCACCGTCACCAGTTCGGCGTCGGTGTCGCGCTCGACCCGGGCAATTGCCTCGGCGACTTTGCGTTGTTCGTGTTCAGTCAGTAATGCCATGTGTATGAATGCCTGCTCGCTATTGTTATTACTGGCAGTGTCACCAGCCGCCTGACGAACCGCCGCCCCCGAAACTGCCCCCGCCGCCGCTGAAGCCCCCGCCCCCGCCTCCGCCGCCGCCACCAAACCCTCCGCCGCCGAATCCACCGCTCGAACCGCCTCGGCCACTGCCGCCACCGCTGGGCAGGATCCCGAGCATCTGGCAGACGAAAATCGTCAGGATAAACAGCATCACCAGAAACACGAAGATCCCCGGATGCCGTGAGAGGAAGTCACTTTCCTGATTGCTCCCGGAGTCGTACACCGTGGACGGCTCATCCAGTGGATTACCGCCCAGCACCACCAGCATCGCCGCGACCCCGTCGCTGATGCCCTTGCTGAAATTTCCGCTCTTGAATGCCGGCGTGATCACCTGATTGATGATCACCGAGCTCTGCGCATCGGTCAGGCGATCCTCCAGGCCATAACCGACTTCGATGCGCAATTTGCGATCATCGCGCGCGACGATCAGCAGTGCGCCGTTGTTCTTGTCCTTCTGGCCGATGCCCCAGTGGCGCCCCAATTGATAACCGAAGTCGGCGATGTCGGTGCCTTGCAAGTCCGGCAACGTGACCACCACCAACTGCTCGCCGGTGGCTTTTTCATGGGCCTGGAGCTGTTGCGTCAGCTGCTCGCGCACCGCCGGCTCGATCATCTGGGCGTTATCGACCACCCGCCCGGTCAGCTCCGGAAACTTCAACTCGGCCTGGGCCGTCAGGGCAAAGACCCAGAGCAACAGCACCAGGCCCACTTTCAACACGCGCATTGGCAACCTCATCCGTGGTGATGCTTGGAACCCATTCCGACGCCTACTGGAACTTCACTTGAGGCGCTTTTTCCGCATCAGGGCTGGTGGCCTCGAAGGTTTCTCGGATCGGCAAATCGCTGTACATCACGGTGTGCCACAGGCGACCGGGGAAGGTACGAAGTTCGGTGTTGTATTTCTGCACGGCGAGGATGAAGTCGCGACGCGCCACGGCGATGCGGTTCTCGGTGCCTTCCAGTTGCGATTGCAACGCGAGGAAATTCTGGTTGGCCTTGAGGTCTGGATAGCGCTCGGACACCACCATCAAACGGCTCAAGGCACCGGTCAGTTGATCCTGCGCCTGCTGGAACTGTTTGAGCTTCTCTGGATTGTCCAGGGTGCTGGCATCGACCTGGATCGAAGTCGCCTTGGCCCGGGCTTCGATCACCGCGGTCAGGGTTTCTTGCTCATGCTGGGCGTAGCCTTTGACCGTTTCCACCAGATTGGGGATCAGGTCGGCGCGGCGCTGGTACTGGTTCTGCACCTGGCCCCAGGCGGCCTTGGCCTGTTCGTCCAGCGTCGGGATCGTGTTGATGCCGCAGCCGGCCAGCAATGTGGTCAGTAGCATCAAGGCTGCGACTTGCAGGCTCGACCGATAGTGGTGTCGTACGTTCATCTGGCTGACGCTCCCTTGTACATTCCGTTGAAAAACAACTGGTGACCTTCTGACCGGGCTCTTGGGGCATAATCTGCCGCCACCACTGGATTGCATCGAGCCAATGGGCTAAAAGATGCCCCAGCGCAAAAGACACGTCAGAAGTGTGCTGCATTTACCTGAACAACAATAGTCGCTCCCTAAATTTTGGCTGACCGGCGCGTATTCACTGCCGCTTAGGCTTTTGAGAAAACTATTCATGAAGAAGCTGTGTTTGCTGGGCTTGTTCGTCAGCCTGGCCAGTCCTACCGTATTGGCCGCCACGACGCCCGCACCTCTGGAAAACAAGGACGCCTTCATCAGCAACCTGATGAAGCAAATGACCCTCGATGAAAAAATCGGCCAGTTGCGTCTGATCAGCATCGGCCCGGAAATGCCTCGGGAGCTGATCCGCAAGGAAATCGCGGCCGGCAACATCGGCGGCACGTTCAACTCGATCACTCGCCCGGAAAACCGTCCGATGCAGGACGCGGCCATGCGCAGCCGGTTGAAGATCCCGATGTTCTTCGCCTATGACGTGATCCACGGCCACCGCACGATTTTCCCGATCCCGATCGCCCTGGCGTCGAGCTGGGACATGGACGCCATCGGCCTGTCCGGGCGCATTGCCGCCAAGGAAGCCGCGGCAGACAGCCTCGACATCACCTTCGCGCCGATGGTCGACATCTCCCGCGACCCACGTTGGGGCCGCACGTCCGAAGGCTTCGGTGAAGACACTTACCTGGTGTCGCGGATTGCCGGCGTGATGGTCAAGGCCTTCCAGGGCACCGGCGCGAACGCGGCCGACAGCATCATGGCCAGCGTCAAGCACTTTGCCTTGTACGGCGCGGTCGAGGGCGGTCGCGACTACAACGTCGTCGACATGAGCCCGGTCAAGATGTACCAGGACTATCTGCCACCGTACCGTGCAGCGATCGACGCTGGCGCTGGCGGGGTGATGGTTGCGCTGAACTCGATCAACGGCGTGCCGGCCACCGCCAACACCTGGCTGATGAACGACCTGCTGCGCAAGGAATGGGGCTTCAAGGGCCTGGCGGTCAGCGACCACGGGGCGATTTTCGAGCTGATCAAGCATGGCGTCGCGGCTGACGGTCGTGAAGCGGCGAAGCTGGCAATCAAGGCCGGCATCGATATGAGCATGAACGACACCCTCTACGGCAAAGAGCTGCCGGGGCTGTTGAAGGCCGGCGAAATCGAACAGAAAGACATCGACAACGCCGTGCGCGAAGTGCTTGCCGCCAAGTACGACATGGGCCTGTTCAAGGACCCGTACCTGCGTATCGGCAAGGCTGAAGATGACCCGGCCGACACCTACGCCGAAAACCGCCTGCACCGCGCCGAGGCCCGTGACGTGGCGCGCCGCAGCATGGTGTTGCTGAAGAACCAGGGCGACACCCTGCCGCTGAAGAAAACCGCGAAAATCGCCCTGGTCGGCCCGCTGGCCAAGGCGCCGATCGACATGATGGGCAGCTGGGCCGCTGCCGGCAAACCCGCGCAATCGGTGACGCTGTTCGACGGCATGAACGCTGCGGTGGCAGACAAAGCGACGCTGATCTACGCCCGTGGCGCCAACATCACCAGCGACAAGAAAGTCCTCGATTACTTGAATTTCCTCAACTTCGATGCGCCGGAAGTGGTGGATGATCCGCGCCCGGCGGACGTGTTGATCGACGAAGCGGTGAAAGCCGCCAAGGATGCCGACGTGGTCGTGGCCGCTGTTGGCGAGTCCCGTGGCATGTCCCACGAATCGTCGAGCCGCACCGACCTGAACATTCCGGAAAACCAGCGAGCACTGATCCGCGCCCTGAAAGCCACCGGCAAACCGCTGGTACTGGTGTTGATGAACGGCCGTCCGCTGTCGATTCTCGAAGAGAAGGATCAGGCTGATGCGATTCTGGAAACCTGGTTCAGCGGCACCGAAGGCGGCAACGCCATCGCCGACGTGCTGTTCGGCGACTACAACCCGTCGGGCAAACTGCCGATCACGTTCCCGCGTTCTGTGGGCCAGATTCCGACCTACTACAACCACCTGAGCATTGGCCGGCCGTTCACGCCGGGCAAACCGGGCAACTACACCTCGCAGTATTTCGATGACACCACCGGCCCGCTGTTCCCGTTTGGCTTCGGTTTGAGCTACACCGATTTCAGCCTGACCGACATGGCGCTGTCGTCGACCACGCTGAACAAGACCGGCAAGCTCGACGCCAGCGTCATGCTGAAAAACACCGGCAAGCGTGACGGCGAAGCCGTGGTGCAGCTGTACATTCAGGACGTGACCGGCTCGATGATTCGCCCGGTCAAGGAACTGAAGAACTTCCAGAAAATCACGCTGAAGGCGGGTGAGCAGAAAGTCGTGCACTTCACCATCACTGAAGACGACCTGAAGTTCTTTAACGCCCAGCTCAAGTACGCGGCGGAGCCGGGCAAGTTCAACGTGCAGATCGGCCTGGATTCCCAGGACGTGACGCAGCAGAGCTTTGAATTGCTTTAGTCCATACGCCACAAAAATCTGTGGGAGCGGGCTTGCCCGCGATGAGGCCATAACAGCCAACACCTATGTTGCCTGTTATGCCGCCATCGCGGGCAAGCCCGCTCCCACAGTGGTTTTCGGTGCGACGACTATCCGCGTCGATCCAGAATATTCACCACCAGCCGATCCACCCATCCCCACACCCGTTGCTTGATCCGCCGCCACAGCGGCCGGCGTAGCCATGCCTCCAGGCTGACTTCCTGGCTCAGGGCAAAGTCTTTCTCGAAACTCGCCGCCACTGCCAGCGTCAACCCGGGGTCCAGCGCTTCAAGGTTGGCTTCCAGGTTGAAACGCAAATTCCAGTGATCGAAGTTGCACGAGCCGATGCTCACCCAGTCATCGACCAGGACCATTTTCAGGTGCAGGAAACACGGCTGGTATTCGAAGATTTTCACCCCGGCCTTGAGCAGTCGCGGGTAGTAGCGATGCCCGGCGTAGCGCACCGACGGATGATCGGTGCGCGGCCCGGTCAGCAGCAGGCGCACGTCGACGCCTCGGGCGGCGGCCCGGCGCAGTGAGCGGCGGACTTTCCAGGTTGGCAGGAAATACGGCGTCGCCAGCCAGATCCGCTGCTGACCACTGTTCAACGCGCGCACCAGCGATTGCAGAATGTCGCGGTGCTGGCGGGCGTCGGCGTAGGCGACCCGGCCCATGCCCTCGCCCATGGACGGCACTCGCGGCAGGCGCGGCAAACCGAAATGCGCAGCGGGTTTCCAGGCGCGCCGATGGCGGTTGGCGATCCATTGCCGATCGAACAGCAACTGCCAGTCGATGACCAAGGGGCCAGTGATTTCCACCATCACTTCATGCCATTCGCTGGTGTCTTCGCCGGGCGTCCAGAACTCATCGGTGACGCCGGTTCCACCGACCACGGCCAGGCTCTGATCCACCAGCAACAGCTTGCGGTGATCGCGATAGAAGTTGCCGACCCAGCGCCGCCAGCTCAAACGATTGTAGAAACGCAGTTCCACACCCGCCGCCATCAAGCGCTGGCGCAAGGTCAGGGTGAACGCCAGGCTGCCGTAATCATCGAACAGGCAGCGCACGCGCACACCGCGCTCGGCGGCCTGGACCAACGCCTGAACCATGGCCTCGGCGCAGGCGCCCGCCTCCACCAGATACAGCTCCAGCTCGACCTGCTCTTCGGCGCGGGCAATTGCTACCAACATGCGCGGGAAGAACTGCGGGCCGTCGATCAGCAGTTCGAAGTGGTTGCCTTCACGCCAGGGAAAAATGGCACCGGCCATGTCAGCGCGCCGTGAAAATCAGTACCGCGCCCACCGGTACCGACAGACTGATGGCCGACAAACCGGCGACCTTGCGCAAGCTTTCCAGACCGGGTGCCAGGTCGAAGTCTTCGGCGTTGATCACCAGAGGTTCCAGGGTCACCACCTGAAAGCGTCGATCATCGAGACGGGTTGCCAGCAGTTCGGCGTTGTATTCGTGTGTTTTACCGTGGAGGTTGACGGTCACCGGCAAGCGCAATTCAAGTTGTGCGCCGGGCGCGAGGTCGTTGATCGGGCGCAGATCGATTTGCGCGGTAATCAGCGCTTCGGGGAAGGTCTGGATGTCGAACAACTCCTTGCGCATGCGTTCGTCACGCAGCGGGATGCCGCTGTTCACCGATTCCATTTCGACTTCGACCTCGGCCAGTCCTTTGGGGCTGACCTTGCCATGCAGCACCAGAAAGCGCTGCACTTCGGAGATGTTGGCGTTTTTGGTGCTGATGAACGACAGCCGCGAAGACTCGCCGTCGAGGTACCAATTGGCCTGTGCCGACAGCGAGGCGCCGGCCAGCAGCAGGACGGCGAGGGCTTTTAAGAGGAAGCGGTTGAACATAAAGACTCGGGGGCAGATAAACCTGCACGAACCTTAACCGCCCGCGAACCAATTGCAAACCTGTAGCAGCTGGCGAAGCCTGCGCAGTCGTAAAATCAGCGACCTCGATCTGTCTGAACAACCACCGCGCCTGATTTCTGCACAAACGCCGCCCGTGAGCCAACGCAAACTTGTAGCAGCTGGCGAAGCCTGCTGCTACAGGTCGTGGGTCAGGCTAATGCGTGTTGCACGTCGCCGATGGTGGCGGCCAGGCTGCTGAGGTGCAGGCTGAGTACTCGCTCTACCGGGGCCTGATCCATTGGCCAGTGCAGCGCCATGCTGCCGACCAGTCGGCCGTCGGCATGAATCGGCAGCGCCACCGCGCGAATCAGGAACGGCAGGCGCACCGGGTATTCCCAGTAACCTTCGGTGCGCTGGCCAAAGCCTTGGTGCAACGCTTGTTCACTGGCGCGGAAGAGGGTCTCGTCGGTCAACCGTTCACGGCCAGCCAGGCGTTCCACTTCATGGGTTGCCAGTTCGCCCAGGCACGCCCGGCCCATGGCCGAATGAAACAGGCTGGCGTGCTGGCCGACGATCTGGCAGTTGTTCGGGTAGCGCTTGCGCAGCACCGTGGGGATCGCGCTTTCCATGACTTCCACGCGCTCGCCGTCGAAGCTCGACAGGTCGGCCACCAACCCGGTGCGCTCGCTCAACTCGAGCAACAGCGGCGCAGCGCTTTCCACCAGGCGCCGCTTGAACCGCTGTTGGCTATCGCCGAACAGGCGCTTGGCGCACAGCCGATAACGCCGGTCGCTCAAGCCGCGATAGATCCAGCCTTGCTCCTGCAAGGTCAGCAACATGCGCGACACCGTGGCCTTGGGCAGGGACGTCAGGTAATGCAACTCCTCCAGCCCCAATGCCTGATGCTCGCCCAGCAACTCGACAATCGCTAAAGCGCGCTCAACGGAACGTACGCTGCCGGTTTCTGCCTTGCTGTCCATGGATTCGACCTCCCTTTGCCCGCAACGGATGATCGCTTTTCGCAGCAAGATGCGGGCCCGTCAATTGCTCTCAAGCGTTTTGCAGACAACCGGGTGGCCGACGTTTGACCCATTGAGTCAACTGCTCATGGGCGAACGCCAGTTGCAACACGGCCAGGTCAGCCTGGGCCGGGCCAATGATTTGCAGGCCCATGGGCAACCCGGCCGGGTTGAACCCCACCGGCACATTCATGCTCGGCAACCCGGCCAGGGTCGGGCCGATGACGACCTCCATCCAGCGATGATAAGTGTCCATGCTCCGCCCACCAACGACACGCGGCCACGGAGTTTGTGCATCAAAAGGGAACACTTGGGCGGTGGGCAACAGCAGAAAATCGTAACGTTCGAACAACGCGCTCAACGCCCGATACCAGTCGCTGCGACTGACCGAAGCCTGGTAAACATCCGCCGCCGTCAGCCGCAACCCGCCCTCGATTTCCCATTGCGCCTCGGGTTTGAGCAAGTCGCGTTTTTGCGGGTCGGCATACAACGCGCCGAGGCTGCCCTGCACCAGCCAGTGCCGGTGCACCAGCCAGGTCTGCCACAAGCGCTCCATGGAGAAATCCGGCTGACAGGCTTCGACCTTGCAACCCAGCGCGGTGAAATCTTTCAGTGCCGATTCGCACAGGCTCAACACGCCATCGTCCATGGGCAGATAGCCGTTGTAGTCACCCAGCCAGCCGATCCGCACGTCGCTGAAATCCTTCGCCAAGGGTTCGGCAAAGATCTGCGGGGGCTGCGTGAGCGACAACGGCACACGTGCGTCGTAACCGGCCTGCGTGCTCAGCAAGCGGGCAACATCGGTGACGCTGCGGCCCATCGGCCCTTCGGTGGCCAGTTGCTGGACGAACACGTCCGGCGCCGGGCCGTGGGGCACGCGGCCCTGTGACGGGCGAAAACCGAACACGTTATTGAACGCTGCCGGGTTGCGCAGCGAGCCCATCATATCGCTGCCGTCGGCCACCGGCAGCATGCGCAACGCCAGTGCCACCGCCGCCCCGCCGCTGCTGCCACCGGCGACCAGCGCCGGGTCGTAGGCGTTGGTGGTGGTGCCGAACACGCTGTTGTAGGTCTGCGAACCGAGGCCGAATTCCGGAACGTTGGTCTTGCCGATGATGATCGCCCCACAATCGCGAACCCGTGCAACGCTGATGGCGTCTTGCTGCGGGACTTGCTCGGCGAACAGCGGCGAGCCCATGGTCGTGCGCAGTCCAGCGGTGGCCGCCAGGTCCTTGATGGCTTGCGGCATGCCGTGCATCCAGCCGCGAGACTGGCCCTGATCCAGTTGTCGGTCGCAGGCATCGGCTTCGGCCAGCAACTCCTCGGCCGGGCGCAGCGACACCAGCGCGTTGGCCTGCGGATTGAAGCGCTCGATTTGCACCAGGTAGGCCTGCATCACTTCTCGGCAAGACACCTGCCGCGCATGAATGGCTCGGGACAACGCATCGGCGTCCAGTTCAACAATCGGGTTGATGCTCAAGGTTTCACCTCAAGATTAAGTGCAGTGGATTTCCTGGCCCGTGGTACTTCATGCATGCAGTAGGTGCCCAACAGCGTCAGCACGCAAGCGAACAGTACGTAGAAGGCCGGCGCCACGGGGGTGGCCAGCGCCTTGCTGAGCCAGGTGACGATCAGCGGCGCGAACCCGCCGAAGACCATGACCGCGACGTTGTAGGCCACCGACACCCCGGTGGAGCGCACTTCGATGGGGAACTGCTCGGCCAGCGCTGTCGGTGCCGGGCCGTAGAAGCCGCCAATCGCGCTGCATAACAAGAGCTGCATGATAAGCAGACGCTCCACCGATGGCGCCGCCGCGACCCAGACATACAGTGGATAAACCATCAGAAAAAACGCCAAGGTGAACGCCATCAACACCGGGCGTCGACCAAGCCGGTCCGACAGCGCACCGGATAACGGAATGACCACGGTCATCACGGCCACGGCGAGCATCTGCACCAACAGCACCTGATCCAGCGGCAAGCCGAGGTTCTTGTGGGCAAAGGTCGGCATGTTCACCAGCACCACGTAAAACGACACCGTCGCGCCACACGCCAAGCCCATCGACACCAAAATGCTGCGCCGATGTTCGCGGATCACCTGCAGCAAGGTCGGGCTCGCGCCTTTGGCCTGTCTGCGCGCCTCGAGAAATTCTTCCGGTTCCTCCATGTGCTTGCGAATCCACAAGCCCACCGGGCCGATCAGCAAACCGATCATGAACGGAATCCGCCAGCCCCAACTGTCCAGCGCCTCGGGAGACAGCAGATGGGTGAACAACGCCACCATCCCTGCCCCGGAAAACACCGCCAGGCATTGCCCGACCAATTGCCAGGAACCGTACAACCCCTTTTTGTCTGCCGGTGCGCTTTCCACCAGGAACGCCGTGGCACTGGCGTATTCACCGCCCGTGGCGAACCCCTGAAGCATTCGCGCAACCACGATCAACAGCGGCGCGCCCATGCCGATCGCGGCGTAATTCGGCGCGAAGGCGATCAGCGCGATGGACACCGTCATCAGGCGGATGATCATCTGCATGGCCGCTTTGCGTCCTTTGCGGTCGGAATACATGCCCAACAAAATGCCACCCACCGGGCGCATGAAAAACCCGACGCCAAAGGTCGCCAGGGCCATCAGCAAGGAGGCGTATTCGTCCTCGGACGGGAAAAACTGCCGGGCGATGATGCTCGCCAGAAAGCCATAAACGATGAAGTCATACCATTCCAGGGCATTGCCGATGACGGCCGCGACCACCTGCCGGGTGCGCGAAACGCCTGTGCTCGAAGTCTGCATGGGGAACTCTCCAAAAACCTGTTGGGTGATTGCGGGCGCAACGAAGCGCGCCCGATCCAGCGGCAGTAGAAAGTGCGATCGTCAGGCGGGCTTGAGCCAGCTCTCCGCCAGCGCGCCCCAATACGCCGCGCCGGTCAGCAGGATGTCGTCGTTGAAGTCGTAGCCGGGGTTGTGGACCATCGGCCGCGAGATGCCGTTGCCGATGAACAGGTAAGCGCCGGGGCAGCGTTGCAGCATCCAGGCGAAGTCTTCGCTGCCCATCAGTTTGGGCGTGTTGCCGTCCACGGCGTCAGCGCCGAGCAGCTCGACGCCGACCTGCCGGGCGAACTCGGTTTCGGCGGCGTGGTTGACCAACACCGGATAGGCCGGACGATGTTCGATGCGCGAGCTGCAACCGAAACTGCGGGCCTGGGATTCGATGATCGCGCGCACCCGTTCGAGGGTCAGCTCACGCACCTCTGCGTTCAGCGCGCGCAGGCTCAGGCGCAGGATCGCCTGCTGCGGAATGACGTTGGCCGCCTCCCCGGCCTGCAACGCACCGACCGTCACCACCGCCGCTTGCTGCGCATCGATGTTGCGCGCGACCACGGTTTGCAGGGCCATGACCACGCTGGCCGCCGCCACCAGCGGATCGACCGACAGATGCGGCATCGAGCCGTGCCCGCCGACGCCTTCAATGGTGACGGTGAGCAAATCCTGGGAAGCCATCATCGGCCCTTCGCGAAAGCCCAAGTGACCGGCCGGCAAACCCGGCATGTTGTGCATGCCGAAAAGCGCGTCGCAGGGAAAGCGTTCCAGCAGGCCATCGGCGAGCATCGCTTCGGCGCCGCCCTGGCCTTCTTCGGCGGGCTGGAAAATCAGGGTCAGGGTGCCGTCGAACTGACGGGTCGCCGCCAGGTAACGCGCCGCGCCCAACAGCATTGTGGTGTGGCCGTCATGACCGCAGGCGTGCATGCAGCCCTGATGGCGGCTGCTGTACGGCGTGCCGGTATTTTCGATGATCGGCAAGGCGTCCATGTCGGCCCGCAGCCCCAACTTGCGTGAACTGCTGCCGTTGCGCAGGACGCCGACCACACCGGTCTTACCGATGCCGGTGTGTACCTCATAACCCCATTCTTCCAGGGATTTGGCCACCAGTGCCGAGGTGCGATTTTCCTCGAAGCCGAGTTCCGGGTGGGCGTGGATGTCCTGGCGGGTGGCGTGCAGGTCGCTGGCCACGTCGCTGAGCCAGGCAAGGATGTGCTGATGTCGGGTCATGAAGATTTGTCCTCGTGCCGGGTGTATTCCCGTTCTTTTTGTTCGCTGCGATTTCGCGACACATCAAGGCAGGTCGCGCTCACCGCCAGATAACCGCGAGTCGCGCGCGAGGACAATCGAATGTGGTTCCACTGCGTGGAACCTGAGGCGCCCGTCGGGTGGGGTTGATCACAAATCTTGCTCAAACCAAATTCCCTGTGGGAGCGGGCTTGCCCGCGAATGCAATGGCAGCCGCACCGCTTGCATTGAGGCTGCCGACGCTTTCGCGGGCAAGCCCGCTCCCACAGGGTTTTGCGTCAGGGATTCAGTCGGCAGCCTTGGCGATCATTGATCCATACCGCACTGTTGCTGCGCCCCATCCCGCTGACGGTCACGCGCTTGCTGGCACTGTCATCGGTAAAACCGCTGAAGGCCAGCCACTGCTTCACATAACTGTGGCAATACGCGGCGTCGTTGTTCATCACGTACCGGCACGAACAATATTCCTTGGCGGTGTACGCGCTGATGATGTCCGGGAACGCCCACAGCGCCACGCGCTCGTGCCAGATCCAGCCGAGCAAGGCGATCAGCAGGACCAACAACAGCGTGCTGAACGGTCGGCGGCGAACAACGCTGCGACGGTTCATGGCTGCACCTTCGCGGCAAAGGCCTTGAGTGCGAGTTTGAGTAATTGGTTGTGCCGGTAACTGCCGTCCCGGTCATCGCCGTAGCGCACGATCACCAGGTGTTCACTGGGAATCACGTACATCGCCTGACCCCAATGGCCCAGCGCAGCGAAGGTATCGGCGGGAGCATCGGGCCAGGGTTTTGCCGCGCCCTCCACCATTCGATTGAGCCACCAATGACCGCCGGGGACAGCATCGTCCGCATTGGCGTGATAGTGGGCGAACGGCTCGCGGTTGAACGCGACCCAGTCTTTGGGCAGCAGTTGCCGATCGCCCCACCGACCGTCGCGGGCCATCAACAGGCCGACTCGCGCCAGGTCCCTGGCGGTGAGGTAGGCGTAGGACGACGCGACAAAGGTGCCCGTCGCGTCGGTTTCCCAGACAGCGTGGCGAATCCCTAACGGCTCGAACAGCGCCGTCCAGGGATAGTCCGGATAACGTGCCGGGCCGACGATGGTTTTCAGCGCGGCGGAGAGCACATTGCTGTCGCCGCTGGAGTAGCGGAATGCCTGACCGGGTTGGGCGTATTCGTCGTGGCCAGCGGTGTATGCGGCCATGTCCTGATGACCCCGGGTGTAGAGCATGGCGACTACAGACGACTTCAACGGCGCGTATTCATAGTCTTCCTGCCAGTCCAGGCCCGAGGCCCAGTGCAGCAGATCGGCCATGCTCAGGGCGGGGTGTTTTGCCAGTGCTGGATAGAATTTCAGCACCGGGTCCTGGAGTTTGAACAGACCTTCGCCGTAAGCCACCCCGAGGACCGCCGCCATCAGGCTTTTACTGATCGACCAGGTCAGGTGCGGGGTGTCGACGCGGGTCGGGCCGGCGTAGCGTTCGTAGATCAGTTGCCCGTCATGGATCACCAGCAAGGCGTCGGTGCGGATGCCTTGGCGGGTCGTTTCGTCGCGGGGTGGAAAGGCGTAGTTTTCCAGGGCTTGCAGCGCCGGGCCGGTGACGGTCGGGCCGGTCGACCATTGCTCGGCCGGCCAGTTTTCGGCGTGGGCTGGGAGGCTGAGCAGCAGCATGAAAATCAGGGACAAGCCTTTGGACATGGTGGGGGCTCGGAGGGATGAACGTGCTGAGCCTAGTTGAGGTTGATGACAGTTTTGAAAGTTGTGTTGTTGTTGAGGCCGCCTTCGCGGGCAAGCCCGCTCCCACATTTGATCGCATTCTTTCTGCAAGAACTCGGTTGAATGTGGGAGCGGGCTTGCTCGCCAAGAGGCCCGTCAGATCGCCGCCAACGCCTTGACCAACCGCTTGCCCCGCGCCCCCGCCGCCAATTCCATCACCGCCTGATCGCGCCCCCACATCGCCGCCCATTGCGGCGGACCATCGGCCAAGGCTTCATTGAGGTCAGCCTTGAGCCCATCGAACTGCGCAAACAAGCCACCGAGCAACACATGCCCGGCCGGGTTGTTCGGGGCTTGCCGGCTGACTTCCGCGCACCCGGCCAGCAGCGCCAGCAAACGCAGCTGCAAAGTTTGCGGCCAGTCACTGTCCTGGCCGACGCCATACAGCCAGGCCGTCATGGCGCTCAGCACATAAATATCTTCAAGGGTGCGGAACGGTTTGACGTACGCCTCCCAGCCGTCCCCCGCGAGCAATTCGCACTGCGCGTTATCCAGAAACAACCGGCCATGGCTGATGTCCGGCATCAGCGCAATGGCCGGGAGTTTTTCCACGCGCACGCCCGGTTCGCCGGGATAGACCACCGCCAGGCTCAGGCGCGGATCGGCGTCGGGGGCTTCACTGCGGGCCGCGATCAACAGCCAGTCGGCGGCATCGCCGGCCGTGACGAAATCCTTGCGCCCGCTCACCCGCAAATCGCTGAGGCGCGTCTGCATGTCCGCCACCCGCAGGCTGCGCTGTTCGGTGGCGCATAACGCGCCGAGGCTCAGCGGCGCACTCGGCCACAGCATGCGCAACGCCGCCTGATACCCCACCAGAAACGCCAGCCCCGGCGTTGCCATCAAGCGTGCGCCAACCACCGCCAGCTCGAACGGCGTGACAGTCCCCAACTGATGCAACAAGGTCGCGAAACCTTCCGCCAGGTCCGGGTTGGCAGGCAGGCGTTCGCGGCGATTCAACAGGGTTTGCCAGGGCATAAAGAGGCTCCTTGTGGGCTGTCATATAAGCATCACCAAAGCTTCATGGCGGTGACACCGGGGCTACATAGCCTGACTTTGCACAACACGGCTGCATAAAGAAAGTCGATCGGCTATAGCCCAAGACGGGTGAACAACCCGCACGGAGATTCCCAATGACTCAGATCGCCCGCATCAGCGACACCGGCAACGAACGCCGCCTGCAAGCCGAACGCCTGGTGGGCGCCGAGGCCTTGCAGGAAGCCCAGGCCCTGCGCTTCAACGTGTTCAGCGGCGAATTCAACGCCAAACTCAAAGGTGCTGAACTGGGTCTGGACATGGATGATTATGATGTTCACTGCGCCCACATCGGCGTGCGCGACTTGAACACCGGACGCCTGGTGGCGACTACCCGTTTGCTCGACCACACGGCCGCCAGCAGCCTGGGCAAGTTCTACAGCGAAGAAGAATTCAGCCTGCACGGCCTGGTTCATTTGAAGGGCCCGATCCTCGAAATCGGTCGTACCTGCGTCGACCCGGCCTACCGCAACGGCGGCACTATTGCCGTGCTCTGGGGTGAACTGGCCGAAGTGCTGAACCAGGGCGGCTACAGCTATTTGATGGGGTGCGCGAGCATCCCGATGCAGGACGGCGGCATTCAGGCCCACGCGATCATGCAGCGCCTGCGCGAACGCTACCTGTGCACCGAACACTTGCGGGCCGAGCCGAAAAAACCGCTGCCGGTCCTGGACATCCCGTCCAACGTCATCGCCGAAATGCCGCCGCTGCTCAAGGCCTACATGCGCCTGGGCGCGAAGATCTGCGGCGAGCCATGCTGGGACGAAGACTTCCAGGTCGCCGACGTGTTCATTCTGCTCAAGCGTGACGAGCTCTGCCCGCGTTACGCCAAACACTTCAAGGCGGCCGTATGATGAGCCGGTTGCGGGTGTACGCGCGGATTGCGCGAGTGCTGGTGGTGGTCACGCTGGGGTTGACCATGGCCAGTGTGTTCGGCCTGTTCGAACGCTTGGGGATCGCTCATTCGATGGTCCGCCGCCAGCGCTGGTCGCGGTTCTTCATGGCGCGGTTGAGCAACGCCCTGCCCTTTAAAGTCAAGGTGCACGGCGAGTTGCCGAAGGCGCCGATGCTCTGGGTCAGTAATCATGTGTCGTGGACCGACATCCCGCTGCTGGGCATGCTCACGCCCTTGTCGTTTCTGTCCAAGGCCGAAGTGCGCACCTGGCCCGTCGCCGGTTGGCTCGCGGCCAAGGCCGGCAGCCTGTTTATCCGTCGTGGCTCGGGCGACAGTCAGTTGATCCGCAAGCAGATGACCCGCCATCTGCAGCAAGAACATCCGCTGCTGATGTTCCCGGAAGGCACCACCACCGATGGCCGTTCGCTGCGCACCTTCCATGGTCGCTTGCTGTCAGCGGCGATTGATTCCGAAGTGAAGTTGCAGCCAGTGGCGATTCGTTATCTGCGCGACGGTGAGCTCGATTCGCTGGCACCGTTTATTGGCGATGACGATTTGCTCTCGCACCTGATGCGGTTGTTCGCCAATGATCGCGGGGACGTGGAGATTCATCTGCTCAAGCCGATCGCCTGCGAAGGTCGCGAGCGTGCGGCGCTGGCGTTCGAGGCACAGCAGGCGGTGCAAAGGGCGTTGTTTGGGGCGATTCCGGAAACCCAGCAAGCGCCGATGCGCCCCGCCATCGCAGCGTAAACACACATCCCTGTGGGAGCGGGCTTGCCCGCGATAGCGGCTTAACATTCAACAATGATGCTGAATGACATACCGCAATCGCGGGCAAGCCCGCTCCCACATTGGTTTATGTCGTTGGGTAGTTTTGGGCGAAATCCTGAAGCTGCGGGTAGAACACCCGAAAGTCCTCGCTCAACGGCTCATACAACACCCGCAATTCCTGCATCGCGGCAGCCAGTTCTTCGGGCCGTGTGAGCCTGCGTGAAATGCCCCCCAGCACCTGCTCTAGCACCGCGAATTCCCGGTAAGAACCCAACCAGTCATTGGCCACCATGTGCGGCGCGATCCTTGCCAGGCGTTCTGGCAATTGCGCCTCTGTGGACAGCACCCGGTACACGTCCGAGGTGAACTGCTCCAGCGGCTGATCCGAGTAAAGCGTCCAGTCCCGCGCCAGGCAGTGATCGAAAAACACGTCGAGCACGATCCCGGCGTAACGTCGGCGTGTCATGGAAAACCGTGACAACGCGACATCCACCAACGGATGACGGTCGGTAAACACGTCAATGCTGCGGTGCAGCTGGATAGCGGCTTCGACCTCCGGATCGAACTGCCCTTGCAGCCGCCCTTTGACGAAATCGCCGTACAGACTGCCGAGCAATTGACCGGGGCGCTGGCCACCGAGGTGAAGATGTGCGAGATAGTTCATGGGCGCAGCTTAGCACTGCGGCCTGATATCTTTACAACCTACGTATCGTTATAACCCGATATACCGATTTACGCGGTCGTCAGACCAAAATCATATTGGTATATCGCGAAGTACCGATTTAAAGTTCGCCTCATCGCGATATAACGTTTTACTCATCACGAGCCCAAACCCATGACCATCGACCTCGACGAAATAATAAAAGCCCTGGCACACCCAGTACGCCGAGACATCCTCACCTGGCTGAAAGACCCCAAGTCGCAGTTCCCGGAACAGATTCACAACCACGAGTACGGCATTTGCGCCGGACAGATCGACCAACGCTGCGGCCTGTCGCAGTCGACCGTGTCCGCCCATTTGGCGAACTTGCAACGTGCGGGACTGATCAGCAGCCAGAAAGCCGGTCAATGGCACTTTTTCAAACGCAACGAGGACGTGATCCAGGCGTTCCTCGACGCCATCGTCAAGGAGCTCAGCGCTCCGACAAGGACTTAAACAATGCCCCTCTCGCTACTCATCCTGGCCTTGAGCGCCTTCGCCATCGGCACCACGGAATTCGTCATCATGGGCTTGCTGCCTGATGTGGCGGCCGACCTCGGTGTGTCGATCCCCGGCGCCGGCTGGCTGGTGACCGGTTACGCCCTGGGCGTGGCCATCGGTGCGCCGTTCATGGCACTGGCCACCGCCAAACTGCCGCGCAAGGCCGCCTTGGTAGCGTTGATGGGCATTTTCATCGTCGGCAACCTGCTCTGCGCAGTGGCCAGTGACTACAACGTGCTGATGTTTGCCCGTGTGGTCACGGCCCTGTGCCACGGCGCGTTCTTCGGCATCGGTTCGGTGGTCGCGGCAGGCCTGGTGCCGGCCAACAAGCGCGCTTCGGCCGTGGCCCTGATGTTCACCGGTCTGACCCTGGCCAACGTCCTCGGCGTTCCGCTGGGCACTGCACTCGGTCAGCAAGCCGGGTGGCGCTCGACCTTCTGGGCAGTGACCGTGATCGGTGTGATTGCGCTGATCGGCCTGATCCGTTTCCTGCCGGCCAAGCGCGATGAAGAAAAACTCGACATGCGCGCCGAACTGCGCGCCCTCAAAGGCGCCGGTATCTGGCTGTCGCTGAGCATGACCGCGCTGTTCGCCGCATCGGTCTTCACCCTGTTCACCTATGTTGCGCCGCTGCTCGGCGAAGTCACCGGCGTCTCACCACGCGGTGTGACCTGGACCCTGATGCTCATCGGCCTGGGCCTGACCGTTGGCAACATCATCGGCGGCAAGCTGGCGGACAAAGGCATGGCGGCAACGCTGATCGGCGTGTTCATCACCATGGCGGTGGTCTCCACGGTGCTGACCTGGACCAGCGTCGCCCTGATCCCGACCGAAATCACCCTGTTCCTCTGGGCCACGGCGTGCTTTGCCGCCGTACCCGCCCTGCAAGTGAACGTGGTGACCTACGGCAAGGCCGCACCGAACCTGGTGTCGACCCTGAACATCGGCGCGTTCAACGTCGGCAACGCACTCGGTGCCTGGGTCGGCGGCAGCGTGATCGCCCACGGCTTCGGCCTGACCAGCGTGCCACTCGCCGCAGCCGTACTGGCGGTACTTGCCCTGCTGGTGACCCTGATTACTTTCCGCCAGAGCGGTAATCCCGAACTGGCCCCTGCTACCCACTAACCTCACGAGGGTTGTACTTCATGACGACTATTTTCGATCCGATCAAACTGGGCGACCTCGAGTTGGCCAACCGCATCATCATGGCGCCGCTGACCCGCTGCCGCGCCGACGAAGGCCGTGTGCCGAACGCGCTGATGGCCGAATACTACGTACAACGCGCCTCGGCCGGCCTGATCCTCAGCGAAGCCACGTCGGTTACGCCGATGGGCGTCGGTTACCCGGACACCCCGGGCATCTGGTCCAACGACCAAGTGCGTGGCTGGAGCAACGTGACCAAAGCGATCCACGGCGCGGGCGGCAAGATTTTCCTGCAACTGTGGCACGTCGGCCGGGTTTCCCATGAGTCGTACCTGAACGGCGAAGCGCCGGTCGCACCGAGCGCCATCCAGCCAAAAGGTCACGTCAGCCTGGTTCGCCCACTGTCCGACTACCCGACCCCGCGCGCCCTGGAAACCGCTGAAATCGCCGACATCGTCGACGCTTATCGCGTGGGTGCCGAGAACGCCAAGGCGGCCGGTTTCGACGGTGTGGAAATCCACGGTGCCAACGGTTACCTGCTCGACCAGTTCCTGCAAAGCAGCACCAACCAGCGCACCGACCACTACGGTGGCTCCCTGGAAAACCGTGCACGCCTGTTGCTGGAAGTGACCGACGCCGCGATCGAAATCTGGGGCGCTGGCCGCGTCGGTGTGCACTTGTCACCGCGTGCCGATTCCCATGACATGGGCGACGACAACCTCGGCGAAACCTTCACCTACGTCGCTCGCGAACTGGGCAAACGTGGCATCGCGTTCATCTGCTCCCGCGAGAAAGAAGGCGCCGACAGCCTCGGCCCGCAACTCAAAGAAGCCTTCGGCGGTCCGTACATCATCAACGAACGCTTCACCAAGGACAGCGCCAACGCCTGGCTGGCCAGCGGCAAGGCCGACGCGGTCGCCTTCGGCGTGCCGTTCATTGCCAACCCGGATTTGCCGGCACGTTTGAAAGCCGATGCGCCGTTGAATGAGGCGCGTCCGGAACTGTTCTACGCCAAAGGCCCGGTTGGCTACATCGACTACCCGACGTTGTAATCGTCAGCTACTGAAACGCAAAAGCCCCGGCTCGAGAGAGTTGGGGCTTTTTTGTGGGTGCGGATTGGCGTTCGAGGGCATCAGCTTTTTCCTGCGTTGGAATGGGAACGTTCTCATGCAGGAAAGGGATCGGGCTGATTTTCATTGTGTGTTTAATCCCCACAATGCTCGAGGTAGCGCCAATGTAGCTACACATCAACGATGAGGTGATTTCCATGGATGCATTGAAAACCAAAGTCCTGCATTGCCGCGTTCCTTCGGATAAAACGGCCCGCGCCATGAGGCAAGCCCGAGAAATTCGCCATCGGTTCGACTCGATAGACGACATGCTGAGGGACGCTGATGGCGAAACCGGAGAGAAAGCAAAAGCGCGCTGAGCTGCCTAAGCAGTGCGCACAAACGTCGGAATTCAAGAAATCGTGGGAACGTTACAAGCGCGCCGGACGCCGTGACATGAATGAAGTTCGTCAGGTAATGGTCACTCTTTTTGGGAGAGCCGCTGTCGGCCGAGTACCTGGATCATGCGCTGACGGGGGATTGGACTGGGTTTCGAGAGTGTCATATTGGCGGCGACTTTTTGCTGATTTATGAGCAGACGCGTCTCGATCTGATCACATTTGTTGATCTCGGCAGTCATTCCGAACTGTTCAAGTAGCGACTCTAAGCACAAGCTCCGTCTGGTTCGTAATGCCGTGCACTTAGTGGGCTAAGCAGGGGCTTGATTGGGGGCATATCCGTTTCTGCGGTCACGACTGCTATTGGTTCCGCCCTTACGGCGGGTCACTTGGAAAAGCGCCAAGTAACCAAGCGCTCTTGCCCCTTTCGTTCGGTGCCTCGCCTAGGCTCGGCGTGCCCTCGAGGTGGCGGTGCATCAAGATCGAAAGCACGGCGGCCTGCAGGCCGGCCTGATTGGGGGTATGAGCTCCCGTGTAGGAGCGAGCTTGCTCGCGAAGAACGTCAATGATGGCGCGTTTTAACAGGAAAAACGCGGTGTCTATAAGTCCATCGCGAGCAAGTCGCTCACAGAATCGACACAAAATTCGTACAAAATACGTAGTTCACTACCTATCAACCTGCCCAGCGTCCGTATATAAAAGCATCCCATTACGACAAGGCGGACCAAGGACAGGTCTCCACTCGCCTCAAACCATGAAGCAAGCGGACCCAACTGCGTATTTTGTTTCATTTGCGCAGGCTGGGGCTCAAGCGCAGCATGTCCAGCCCTGTATCGACCCAACGCTCGGCTTCGGTGTGCAGCTCAAAACTGTCAGGAGCCAGCAGCCACTGATACAGGATGCCATCGATGTACGCATGGATGCTGATGGCCGCGCGGGCGGTGTCGAGATTTTCCGGCAATTGCCCGCGATTCACCGCATTGCGTAACGCCAGTTCGATATGCACATTGCAATCCCGGTTCGCGGTACGGCGCTGCTGACGCAGGTCGCACATTTCATCGGTGAATTCGCACTTATGAAACAGAATCTCATTGATGCGTCGGGTTTTCGGGTCCAGGGCAACTTGATGAAACAAATGAATCAGCAACTTGCGCATGCAGCCCAGCGGGTCGAGTTCGTCTTCGCTCTCGCTGGCTCTGGCCATTTCATCCAGCGGCTCATGCAAGGTATCGAGCATGGCCTGGACCAGATCCGCCTTGTTGCTGAAATGCCAGTAAATGGCCCCGCGCGTGACGCCGGCCAGGGTCGCGATATCCGCCAGCGTCGTGCGCGCCACGCCCCGCTCGTAAAAGGCTTTTTCCGCGGCTTCGAGTATCTGGCTGCGGGTTTCTTGGGCTTCCTCTTTGGTGCGACGGACCATGGCAGTACAACCTCAATCAGGATGCTTCAGCGATGCCTGAACATCCGCTGAATAAAAGTGGAGCGAACGCTCTTGGGCGTCGTCACCGGCATACAATTCCAACCTTTGAACGGCTTTTGTAACGGAGTGGGTACGCAGCCAAGGTGTTTACAAACAACCATGAACGTAAGTATATTGCTTAGCAAGCTACTTATCCACTCAGCGCACATTTTTTTACCCTTCCACATTTCGAGTGCGTCATTTGCGCGCCTGACCCGAGGATTTTCATGCAATTCAAGCCAGCTGTTACCGCTCTGGTCACCGCCGTCGCCCTGGCATCGCTGCTCAGCGGATGTAAAAAGGAAGAAGCGGCGCCTGCCGCACCGCCCCCTCAGGTCGGCGTCGTCACCCTGCAACCTCAAGCCTTTACCCTGACCTCCGAACTTCCGGGCCGCACCAGTGCGTACCGCATCGCCGAAGTTCGCCCACAGGTCAACGGCATCATCCTCAAGCGTCTGTTCAAGGAAGGCGGCGACGTCAAGGCCGGTCAGCAGCTGTATCAGATCGATCCAGCCGTTTATGAAGCCACCCTGAAAAGCGCCGAAGCCAACCTGCAACAGACCAAGTCGATCTCGGATCGCTACAAGCAACTGGTCAATGAACAGGCCGTGAGCCGTCAGGAATACGACACGGCGCTGGCTAACCGCTTGCAATCGGAAGCCGCCCTGCAAACCGCCCAGATCAACGTGCGCTACACCAAGGTCTACGCACCGCTCTCCGGCCGCATCGGCCGTTCGAACGTGACCGAAGGTGCGCTGGTGACCAGCGGCCAGGTCGACGCGATGGCAGTGATCCAGCAACTCGACCCGATCTACGTCGACGTCACCCAGTCTTCGGTGGAACTGCTGCAGTTGCGTCGCGAACTGGAAAGCGGCCGTCTGCAAAAATCCGGCGAAAACGCGGCAGCGGTCAAGCTGACCCTGGAAGACGGCAGCCAGTACAAGCAGGAAGGCAAGCTCGAGTTCTCCGAAGTCTCGGTTGACCAGACCACCGGTTCCGTCACCCTGCGCGCCGTGTTCCCCAACCCTGACCACACGCTGCTACCGGGCATGTTCGTTCACGCCCAATTGCAAGCCGGCGTGAACGCTGCAGCGATCCTGGCCCCGCAACAAGGCGTGACCCGAGACCTCAAAGGCATGCCGACCGCACTGGTCGTCGGTCCGGACAACAAGGTCGAACTGCGTCAGCTCAAGGCCAGCCGCACCGTCGGCAGCCAGTGGCTGATCGAAGACGGCCTGAAGGCTGGCGATCGCCTGATCACCGAAGGGCTGCAATTCGTCAAACCTGGCGTCGAAGTCAACGCCAGTGAAGCGACTAACGTTGGCGCAAAGAACCCGGCCCCCGCACAGGCAGCTGACAAGGCTTCCAGCGGCAAAGGGGAGTAAACCATGTCTAGATTTTTTATCGACCGTCCGATTTTCGCCTGGGTAATTGCCCTCGTGATCATGCTGGTCGGGGCACTATCGATTCTCAAACTGCCGATCAACCAATACCCAAGCATTGCGCCGCCGGCCATTGCGATCCAGGTGACTTACCCAGGCGCGTCCGCACAAACCGTGCAGGACACCGTGGTGCAAGTGATCGAGCAACAGCTCAACGGTATCGACAACCTGCGTTATGTCTCCTCGGAAAGTAACTCCGACGGCAGCATGACCATTACCGCGACCTTCGAGCAGGGCACCAACTCCGATACCGCACAGGTTCAGGTCCAGAACAAACTGAACCTGGCCACCCCGCTGCTGCCGCAAGAAGTGCAGCAACAGGGCATCCGCGTGACCAAGGCAGTGAAAAACTTCCTGCTGGTGATCGGCGTGGTGTCGCGTGACGGCAGCATGACCAAGGACGACCTGTCCAACTACATCGTGTCGAACATGCAGGACCCGATCTCGCGGACCGCCGGTGTCGGTGACTTCCAGGTCTTCGGTTCGCAGTACGCCATGCGCGTCTGGCTCGACCCGGCCAAGCTGAATAATTTCAGCCTGACCCCGGTGGATGTAAAGGCCGCCATCGCGGCACAAAACATCCAGGTCTCTTCCGGCCAACTGGGCGGTTTGCCAGCGGCACCCGGCCAGCAATTGAACGCCACGATCATCGGCAAGACCCGCTTGCAGACCGCCGAGCAGTTCAACAAGATCCTGCTCAAGGTCAACAAGGATGGCTCGCAAGTGCGCCTGTCCGACGTCGCCGACGTTGGCCTGGGTGGCGAGAACTACAGCATCAACGCCCAGTTCAACGGCGCACCGGCCTCCGGTCTGGCGGTAAAACTGGCCAACGGTGCCAACGCCCTCGACACCGCCAAAGCCCTGCGCAAGACCATCGACACGCTCAAGCCGTTCTTCCCGCAAGGGATGGAAGTGGTGTTCCCGTACGACACCACCCCGGTGGTGACCGAGTCGATCAAGGGCGTGGTTGAAACCCTGGTCGAAGCGATCGTGCTGGTGTTCCTGGTGATGTTCCTGTTCCTGCAAAACTTCCGCGCCACCGTCATCACCACGATGACCGTGCCGGTGGTATTGCTCGGTACGTTCGGGATCCTCGCGGCCTTCGGTTTCAGCATCAACACCCTGACCATGTTCGGTATGGTGTTGGCCATCGGCTTGCTGGTGGACGATGCCATCGTCGTGGTGGAAAACGTCGAACGGGTGATGAGTGAAGAAGGCTTGTCACCCAAGGAGGCCACCAAGAAATCCATGGGGCAGATCCAGGGTGCGCTGGTCGGTATTGCCCTGGTGCTCTCGGCGGTACTGTTGCCGATGGCGTTCTTCAGCGGCTCTACCGGTGTGATCTACAAGCAGTTCTCGATCACCATCGTCTCGGCCATGGCCTTGTCGGTACTGGTTGCACTGATCTTCACCCCGGCACTCTGCGCCACCATGCTCAAGGCAATTCCGAAAGGCGAGCACGGCACGCCGAAACGCGGCTTCTTCGGCTGGTTCAACCGCAGCTTCGACCGTGGCGTCAAAAGCTATGAGCGTGGCGTGGGCAACATGCTCACCAACAAGGCGCCGTACCTGCTGGCCTACGTGATCATCCTGGTCGGTATGGTCTGGCTGTTCACCCGCATCCCAACGGCGTTCCTGCCGGAAGAGGACCAAGGCGTACTGTTTGCCCAAGTGCAGACCCCGGCCGGTTCCAGTGCCCAGCGGACGCAGGTGGTGATCGACCAGATGCGTTCCTACTTGCTGGATAAAGAGTCCAGCGCGGTGGCTTCGGTGTTCACCGTTAACGGCTTCAACTTCGCCGGTCGCGGCCAAAGCTCCGGTCTGGCGTTCATCATGCTCAAGCCGTGGGACCAGCGCGATGCGGAAAACAGCGTGTTCAAACTCGCCGCCCGCGCCCAGCAACACTTCTTCAGCTTCCGCGACGCCATGGTGTTTGCCTTCGCGCCACCGGCGGTACTGGAATTGGGTAACGCCACCGGTTTCGACGTGTTCCTGCAAGACCGTGCCGGTATCGGTCACGACAAGTTGATGGAGGCGCGAAACCAGTTCCTCGGCATGGCCGCACAGAGCAAAGTGCTCTATCAGGTGCGTCCGAACGGCCTGAACGATGAACCGCAATACCAGCTGGAAATCGATGACGAGAAGGCCAGTGCCCTGGGCATTACCCTCACCGACATCAACAGCACCTTGTCGATTGCCCTGGGCAGTAGCTACGTCAACGACTTCATCGACCGCGGTCGGGTGAAGAAGGTTTACGTGCAAGGCCAACCCGGCTCGCGCATGAGCCCGGAAGACATCAAGAAATGGTATGTGCGCAACAGCGCCGGCACCATGGTGCCCTTCTCGGCCTTCGCCAAGGGTGAGTGGATCTACGGTGCGCCGAAGCTGTCGCGTTACAACGGCGTAGAAGCGATGGAAATCCTCGGTGCCCCGGCGCCCGGCTATTCCACCGGTGAAGCCATGGCCGAAGTCGAAGCCCTGGCCAAGAAACTGCCGGCCGGTGTCGGTATTTCCTGGACCGGTCTGTCCTACGAGGAACGTCTGTCCGGTTCGCAAGCGCCAGCGTTGTATGCGTTGTCGCTGCTGATGGTGTTCCTGTGTCTGGCGGCGTTGTACGAAAGCTGGTCGATCCCGATTGCGGTGATGTTGGTGGTGCCGTTGGGGATTATCGGTGCGCTGATGGCGACCAGCCTGAGGGGCCTGTCCAACGACGTGTATTTCCAGGTGGGCCTGTTGACGACCATCGGCCTGGCGGCGAAAAACGCCATTCTGATTGTCGAATTTGCAAAGGAACTGCATGAACAAGGGCGTAGCCTGCGCGACGCCGCGATCGAAGCCTGCCGGATGCGTTTGCGACCGATCATCATGACCTCGCTCGCCTTCGTCCTCGGTGTGGTACCACTGGCCATTTCCACGGGTGCAGGTTCGGGTAGCCAACATGCGATCGGTACCGGGGTGATTGGCGGTATGCTCACGGCCACGGTCCTGGCGATCTTCTGGGTCCCGCTGTTCTTCGTCACCGTGTCGTCCATCGGTCAGCGCAAAATCGTCGACCCGGATGATGCAACTGAAACTCCTAAAGAGGCTGGCCAATGAGCAAGTCGCTACTCTCCCTAGTTGTCGCCGCATTCGTGCTCGGTGGCTGCTCGCTGATTCCCGATTATCAGCAGCCTGAAGCACCGGTGGCAGGTCAATACCCGCAAGGCCCGGCGTACTCGCCGGCCCAGGCGCCGAATCAGGCCGCTGCGGAGCAAGGCTGGAAGCAGTTTTTCCATGACCCGGCGCTGCAACAGCTGATCCAGGTCGCGCTGGAAAACAACCGTGACCTGCGTGTCGCGGCGCTGAACATCGACGCGTTCGCGGCTCAGTACCGCGTCCAGCGTGCCGATCTGTTCCCGGCTGTTTCCGCCAATGGCACCGGCAGCCGTCAACGCGTCCCGGCACGGGCCTCGCAGACCGGTGAAGCGGGGATCACCAGTTCCTACTCGGCCACCGTCGGCATCAGCGCTTATGAACTCGACCTGTTCGGTCGGGTTCGTAGCCTCAGTGAAGAAGCGCTGCAGAAGTACTTCGCCACTGAAGAAGGTCGTCGCAGTACCCAGATCAGCCTGGTGGCCAGCGTGGCCAATGCCTATCTGACCTGGCAGGCCGACAAGGAACTGCTGAAACTGACCCAGGACACCCTCGGTGCGTTCGAGGAGAGCTACAAGCTCACCGCACGCAGCAACGAAGTGGGTGTCGCCTCGGCGCTGGACCTCGCCCAGTCGCGCACCTCGGTGGAAAACGCCCGTGCGCAACTGGCGAAGTACACCCGTCAAGTGGCCCAGGATGAAAACAGCCTGGTGCTGCTGCTCGGCACCGGTGTCCCGGCCAATCTGCAAGCGGCCAAGCCGCTGGCTGACGACCTGCTGAGCGACGTACCGCCGGGCCTGCCGTCGGACTTGCTGCAACGTCGTCCGGACATCCTTCAGGCGGAATACAACCTGAAGGCTGCCAACGCCAACATCGGTGCGGCGCGGGCGGCATTCTTCCCGAGCATCAGCCTGACGGCCAACGCCGGCTCCTTGAGCCCGGACCTGTCCGGCCTGTTCAAGGGCGGTTCGGGCACTTGGTTGTTCCAGCCGCAGATCAACCTGCCGATCTTCAACGCCGGCAGCCTGCGCGCCAGCCTGGATTACTCGAAAATCCAGAAAGACATCGGCGTGGCGAACTACGAGAAGTCCATTCAAACGGCCTTCCAGGAAGTCGCCGACGGCCTGGCCGCCCGCCAGACCTACACCGAGCAATTGAAGGCGCAGCGTGACTTCGTCACCGCCAACCAGGACTACTACCGCCTGGCCGAGCGTCGTTACCGCATCGGTGTCGACAGCAACCTGACCTTCCTCGATGCCCAGCGTCAGCTGTTCAGTGCTCAACAGGTGCTGATCACTGATCGTTTGGCGCAGCTGGTCAGCCAGGTGAATTTGTACAAGGCACTGGGCGGTGGCTGGAACGAACAGACGGCGAAGGTTGAACCGTTGAAAGAAGATGCGCCGAAGATGAAGATGTTCTGATAGCGCGTTGAAACATAAAAAGCCCACCTCTTGGTGGGCTTTTTATTGACTGCGGGGAAAGAAGTATTGGTCATACAGGCCTCATCGCAGGCAAGCCAGCTCCCACACTGTCCGTGTCGAACACACATTTTTCGCCCCCCGCAAAACCTGTGGGAGCGGGCTTGCCCGCGATGAGGCCCGCACAAACACCACAAAACTCAGGCCAATCTTACGTTCGATAATCGCCCAAAACCCGCTTTCACCGATTGAACCATCCAGTCCATTCCCCGCACCATTCGTCGCACAAGACCAATAACAACAGGTTCGACACCATGCCCCCGCGCCCTGCCCTGTCTGGCTGATCCCGTTCGTTTTGTCCTGATTTCAGATTGTCGGTCTGCTACCCCAAAGGTCGCGGCATCGCCCCGTTTCATCCCCAAGAATTAGAGAGACCCGAGCTCATGACGCCTTCCACCGCGCAGTATTTCGTTCCCGGCCTGATCGCCGTCGCCCTGGCCAGCGCAGCCTTGCCCGCCCAGGCCGAGGAGTCAGGCTTCGTCGACGGCGCCAAGGTCAACCTGAACCTGCGCAATTTCTACATCAACCGCAACTTCACCAACCCGACCAAGGCTCAGGGCAAGGCTGAAGAGTGGACACAAAGTTTTATCCTCGACGCCAAGTCCGGGTTTACCCAAGGCACCGTCGGGTTCGGCATGGATGTGCTGGGGCTGTACTCGGTGAAGCTCGATGGCGGTAAAGGCACCGGCGGGACTCAGTTGCTGCCGCTGGACAGCGACGGTCGCCCGGCGGACAACTTCGGTCGCACCAACGTGGCGTTCAAGGCCAAGTTGTCGCAGACCGAAGTGAAGGTCGGCGAGTGGATGCCGGTGCTGCCGATCCTGCGTTCGGACGACGGTCGTTCGTTGCCGCAAACCTTTCGTGGTGGGCAGATTACGTCGAAGGAAATCAACGGTCTGACGCTTTATGGCGGACAGTTCCGGCAAAACAGCCCGCGTGACGACAGCAGCATGAGCGACCTGTCGATGACCGGCAAAGCGGCGTTCACCTCCGACCGTTTCAACTTTCAGGGCGGCGAATACGTGTTCAATGACAAGCGCACCCAGATCGGCTTGTGGAACGCCGAACTCAAGGACATCTACAGCCAGCAATACGTGAATCTGGTGCACAGTCAGCCGCTGGGTGACTGGACGCTTGGCGCCAACCTCGGTTTCTTTTATGGCAAGGATGACGGCAGTGCCCGGGCCGGTGAGCTGGACAACAAGACCTGGTCGGGCCTGTTCTCGGCCAAGGTCGGCGGCAATACCTTCTATGTCGGCCTGCAAAAACTCACTGGCGACAGCGCGTGGATGCGGGTCAACGGCACCAGCGGCGGGACCTTGGCCAACGACAGCTACAACTCAAGCTATGACAATGCCAAGGAAAAATCCTGGCAGGTGCGCCACGACTACAACTTCGTCGCCCTCGGCGTGCCCGGCCTGACCCTGATGAACCGCTATATCAGCGGCGACAACGTGCACACCGGCACCATCACCGATGGCAAGGAATGGGGTCGCGAAAGTGAACTGGGCTATACCGTGCAGAGCGGCGCGCTGAAGGACCTGAACCTGAAATGGCGCAACTCGACCATTCGCCGGGATTACAGCAATAACGAGTTTGACGAGAATCGTTTGATCGTCAGCTATCCGATCAGTTTGTTGTAAGGCTTGAGGACGCCTTCGCGGGCAAGCCTCGCTCCTACAAGGGATCTTTGGTGAGCGCAAACTCTGTGTTCACACCGGGCCAATGTGGGAGCTAGCCTGCTAGCGATGGCGTCCTGTCAGCCAATATCAACATGGCTGAACCACCGCTATCGCTAGCAGGCTAGCTCCCACAAGGGATCTTGGTGAGCGCAAGTTCTGTGTTCACTCCGGAACAAAGTGGGGGCTAGCCTGCTAGCGATGGCGTCAGTTCAGGCACCACAGTCCCGCGATTCAACCCCCAACTCATCCCACACCGACTCGGCCAGATGGAACGTCGCATTGGCCGCCGGAATGCCGCAGTAAATTGCGCTCTGCATGATCACTTCCTTGATCTCGCCACGGGTCACGCCGTTGTTGGCGGCGGCGCGCAGGTGCAGTTTGAGCTCTTCGTTGCGGTTCATGCCGATCAGCATGGCGATGGTGATCAGGCTGCGGGTATGCCGCGCCAGGCCCGGGCGGGTCCAGATGTCGCCCCAGGCGTGGCGGGTGATCATTTCCTGAAACTCCGAGTTGAACTCGGTCAAAGCGTTCAGGCTGCGATCGACGTGGGCGTCGCCCAGTACCGCGCGACGGACTTGCAGGCCCTCGTCGTAACGTTGTTTCTCGTCCACGACAATCCCCTTAATCAGCTGACAGAAACGCCAGAACCCGTTCGCTGAATGCAGCGCCGGCCTGGACGTTGGACAAGTGCGCGGCGTAGAACTCGGCGTACTCGGCGCCCTGCACGTGCTCCTGAATGAAGTGCCCGCCGGACGGCGGCGTGACCGCATCTTCGGTGCCGGCGATGACCAACAGCGGTACCGTGATCGACGACAGTTGATCGCGGAAATCGGCATCGCGCACAGCGGCGCAATTGGCCGCGTAACCTTCGGGCGAGGTAGCAGCGAGCATGTCGGTAATCTTCTTCGCCGCTGCCGGATTGGCTTCGGCAAAGTCAGGGGTAAACCAGCGCGCAATCGACGCATCACGCAGGGCGACCATGGCCGCCGAACCGTCACGCAGCACCGTTTCAATGCGCGGGTTCCACACCGACGGGTCGCCGATTTTCGCTGCGGTGTTGCACACCACCAGCTTGTTCAAACGATGACCGGCGTTGATCCCCAGCCATTGGCCGATCAGCCCGCCCATGGACAAGCCGCAGAAATGCGCCCGTTCGATGTGCAACGCATCCAGCAGCGCCAGCACGTCGTGACCCAGTAACTCGATGCTGTACGGCCCCGTCGTCACCAGCGACTTGCCGTGACCACGGGTGTCGAAACGCAGCACCCGAAAGTGCTTGGTGAACGCAGCAATTTGCGCGTCCCACATGTGCAGGTCGGTGCCCAGCGAGTTGGACAGCACCAGCACTGGCGCCTCCGCGGGCCCATCAAGTTGGTAATGCAGTTCGCCCTCGGCGAGTTGTACGAAAGACACAGCAATCTCCTTCAGGCAGTCAATGCAAAATGTTCGGCCACCGCTCGCTCGACCCAGGTATGGGCCTGTCCGAGATAATGGGCGGGGTCCAGCAGACGATCCAGTTCAGCAGGCGAAAGCTCGGCGGTCACTTGCGGCTCATCGCCGAGGACGGCGCGCAGATGACGGTGTTCGGCCACGGCACGTTTGCAGCATTGCTCCAACAGATGATGCGCCGTGTCGCGCCCCACTCGCTGGGCGAGGACGATGCTTACCGCTTCGGCCAGCACCAGGCCTTGAGTCAGGTCGAGGTTACGGGCCATGCGATCGGCATCCACTTCCAGTCCATCCGCCAACAACAGCGCTTGCTTCAAGCTGCCCGAGACCAGGCAGCAAATCTCCGGCAGGGTTTCCCATTCGGCATGCCACAAGCCCAGGCTGCGCTCGTGTTCTTGAGGCATGGCGCTGAACAGCGTCGAGAGCAAACCCGGCACCCGCGTCGCCGCCCCGATCAACACCGCCGCGCCCACCGGGTTGCGTTTGTGCGGCATGGTCGAGGAACCGCCCTTGCCCGGTGCCGACGGCTCGAAGACTTCCGCCGCTTCGGTCTGCATCAACAGGCTGATGTCACGACCGAGTTTGCCCAGGCTGCCGGCGATCAAACCCAACACCGCGCCGAACTCCACCAGGCGATCACGCTGGGTGTGCCAGGGTTGTTCCGGCAACGTCAGTTGCAGTTCTTCGGCCAACGCCTGTGCAATCGGCATGGCCTGTTCGCCAAGGGCCGCGAGGGTTCCGGAAGCGCCGCCGAATTGCAGCACCAGCAGGCGCGGTTTGAGTTCCAGCAGACGCTGGCGACTGCGCGTCACCGCGCCCAGCCAACCGGCGATTTTCATGCCGAGGGTGACCGGCGTCGCGTGCTGCAGCCAGGTGCGCCCGGCCAGTGGCGTAGCGACGTAACGCCAGGCCTGGGTCGCGAGGGTTTCCGCCAGTTGCGCCAGATCCGCTTCGATCAATTCCAGCGCGCGGCGCAGTTGCAACACCAGGCCGCTGTCCATCACGTCCTGACTGGTCGCGCCCAGATGCACATAGCGCTCGGCTTCGGCATCAAGGGTGGCGATCTGTTTGCCCAACGCCTTGACCAACGGGATCGCCGAATTGCCCGCCGTGGCAATCGCCTCACCGAGGGCCGCGAAATCGTAATGCTCTGCGCGACAGGCCGCTTCGATAGACGCGACGGCCGTCTGCGGAATCAACCCGACCCGCGCCTCGGCCCGGGCCAGTGCCGCTTCAAAATCGAGCATGGCTTGCACACGCCCCTGATCGCAAAACACGTCACGCATATCGCGGGCAGTGAAATAGGCATCGAACAATTGATTGCCCGGTCGCTCGTTCATAAACAGTCCCTGGAGGCGTGGGCCGCGATGGCCCACGGGTAAAGATCAAAGGTCGTGGTGCAAATACTTCGCTTGTTTCGGCAGACGCAGGCTGAACAGGAACGCCACCGCCATCATCACCGTTACGTACCAGTAGAAGGAGTTTTCCATGCCCACGGCTTTGAGGCTCAGGGCCACGTATTCCGCCGAACCGCCGAAAATCGCATTCGCCACCGCGTAAGCCAGGCCGACGCCCAAGGCGCGCACTTCCGGCGGGAACATCTCGGCTTTTACCAGGCCGCTGATGGATGTGTAGAAACTGACAATCGCCAGCGCCACGGTGATCAGCACGAAGGCCAGGAACGGACTGCTGACGCTTTTCAGGCTCAACAAAATCGGCACAGTGAACAGCGTCCCGAGGGCGCCGAACCAGAGCATCGAGTTACGTCGGCCGATCTTGTCGGCGAGCATGCCGAACAGCGGCTGCATGCACATATAAAGGAACAGCGCGCCGGTCATGATGTAACTGGCGGTTTTGGCGTGCATGCCGGCGGTGTTCACCAGGTATTTCTGCATGTACGTGGTGAAGGTGTAGAAAATCAGCGAACCACCGGCGGTGTAACCGAGCACGGTAATGAACGCTGCCTTGTGATCGCGGAACAGCGCGGTGATGCTGCCGGCGTCCTTGTTTTCGCGCATTTCCTTGCTGGTGGTTTCTTTCAGCGAACGACGCAGGAACAACGAAATCAGTGCCGCCACCGCGCCGACCACAAACGGAATCCGCCAGCCGTAGGCACGCAAATCATCCTCGGTGAGGAACTGTTGCAGGATCACCACCAGCGACACCGCCAGCAACTGCCCGCCAATCAGCGTCACGTACTGGAACGAGGCGAAGAAACCGCGCTGGCCCTTGAGGGCGACTTCGCTCATGTAGGTCGCGGTAGTGCCGTACTCGCCACCCACCGACAAACCCTGAAGCAGGCGCGCGAACAGCAGCATGATCGGCGCCCAGACACCGATGTCCTTGTAGGTCGGCAGGCAGGCGATGAGCAACGAACCGAAGCACATCATCAGAATCGAAATCAGCATCGAATTCTTGCGCCCGTGCTTGTCCGCGACCCGGCCGAAGATCCAGCCGCCAATCGGCCGCATCAGGAACCCGGCGGCGAACACACCAGCGGTGTTGACCAACTGCACCGTCGGGTTATCGGACGGGAAAAAGGCCGGCGCGAAATAGATCGCACAAAAGGCGTAGACGTAGAAGTCGAACCATTCGACGAGGTTGCCGGAGGAGGCGCCAACAATCGCAAAGATCCTTTTGCTGCGCTCTTCGCCGGTGTAGTGAGCTGTAGAGGTTGTCATTGGTATTCACTCTTTGGGGACAGTGAGAGTCTAGACACACTTTGCAACAGTCCCGTTCCGCAGATGCAATAGCGATATACATCCCTGTGGGAGCGGGCTTGCCCGCGATAGCGCTGGGTCAGTCACCCTAGAGGCTGGATGTGGCTCCGTCATCGCGGGCAAGCCCGCTCCCACAGGTTTTGTGGCGTTCAATCAATAATCGAAGAACACCGTCTCGGCATCCGTGCCCTGCAAAATCACATTCCACTGATAAACGCCCGACGCATCCTGTTTCGCCAGCAACGTACTGCGGCGATCCGCCGGCACACATTCCAGCAAAGGGTCCGCCACGTTGGCCGGCTCGCCATCAAAGTAAATCCGCGTGAGCAGGTGCTTCACCAGCCCGCGAGCAAACACCAGCACCACCAGATGCGGTGCCTGGGTCGTGCCTTTCAGGCCTTCCACCGTGCCCGGTTTGATCGTGGTGAAACGAAAGCGCCCTTGCGCATCCACCGGCACCCGGCCAAACCCTTCGAAGTTCGGGTCCAGGGGTTTGTCCTGATCGTCTTCAGGGTGGTCGTACTTGCCGGCGGCGTTGGCCTGCCAGACTTCCAGCATGGCGTCGTTGACGACGTCGCCGTTGCCATCGATCACTTGCCCGGTGATCGCCACGCGCTCGCCGAGGGTTTGTTCGACGGTCAGGTTCTCGCGGTTCAGCCAAGTCAGGCCGATGTGGTAATACGGCCCGACGGTGTGGGACGTGGTCGCGTTCAGCGTCATCTTATTTCTCCATCGGCGTGGCTTCGCGGCCGCGCAAGACGATGTCCCAGCGATAACCGAGGGCGTAGGAAGGAATGGTTTTTTCCAGGTCGAAACGGGCGATCAGGCGCTCTTTGGCACTCGTGTCCGGTACGCAGTTGTAGATCGGGTCGTAGGCCAGCAGCGGGTCGCCCGGAAAATACATCTGTGTGACCAGGCGCGTCAGGATGCTCGGCCCGAACAGCGAGAAATGGATGTGCGCCGGGCGCCAGGCGTTGTGGTGGTTGCCCCACGGATAGGCGCCAGGCTTGATGGTCTGGAACTGATACCAGCCATCGGCGTCGGTCACCGTGCGGCCGGTGCCGGTGAAATTCGGGTCCAGCGGCGCGTCGTGCAGGTCGCGATCATGGTTGTAGCGGCCGGCGGCGTTGGCCTGCCAGATCTCCACCAGAATCCCCGGCACCGGCAAGCCATCCTCATCCAGCACGCGGCCGTGAATGATGATGCGCTCACCCAATGGCTCGCCCTTGTGCTGGGCGGTCAGGTCGTTGTCCTGCGCATTGATACGCTCGGCACCGATGGTCGGGCCGGTAATTTCCGACAGCGAATGGGGCAAAAACACCAACGGCTTGGACGGCGAGCGGCGGTTGGTGGATTGATAGGCCGGGTGCAGGTATTCCGGCTGAGTGCCCTCCTGCGGGCGGCGGTAACCAGGCTTGTCAGTCATGAAGCATTCCTCAGTTCTTATTAGTCACGCGGCGTGTCAGACGCGTTCGATCGCCAGGGCCAGCCCCTGACCGACGCCGACGCACATGGTCGCCAGACCTTTTTTGCCACCGGTTTTTTCCAGCTGATGCAGCGCGGTCAATACCAGCCGTGCACCACTCATGCCCAGCGGATGGCCCAAGGCAATGGCGCCACCGTTCGGGTTGACCTGGGGCGCGTCGTCCGCCAGCCCCAGCTCGCGCAGCACCGCCAAACCCTGGCTGGCGAAGGCTTCATTGAGTTCGATCACGTCGAAATCGCTGACCGCCAGACCGAGGCGCTCGGTCAACTTGCGCACCGCCGGCACCGGGCCGATGCCCATCACCCGAGGGGCAACACCGGCGCTCGACATGCCCAGCACTTTCGCGCGGGCGGTGAGGCCGTGTTTCTTCACTGCTTCGGCGGACGCGAGAATCAACGCTGCCGCACCGTCGTTCACACCCGAGGCGTTGCCGGCGGTGACGGTCTTGTCCGGACCGTTGACCGGCTTGAGTTTGGCCAGGGTTGCAAGCGTGGTGTCGCCGCGCGGATGCTCATCCTGGCTGACAACGCTTTCACCCTTCTTGTGGGCAATGCGCACTTCAACGATTTCTTCCGCGAAAAATCCTGCGGCTTGCGCGGCGGCCGTCCGCTGCTGACTGCGCAGTGCGAAAGCGTCCTGGTCCTCGCGGGACACTTCGTAATCATCCGCCACGTTATCGGCGGTCTGCGGCATCGCATCGACACCGTATTGGGCTTTCATCAACGGGTTGATGAAGCGCCAGCCGATGGTGGTGTCTTCGAGTTTCATGTTGCGCGAAAACGCGGCATCCGCCTTGCCCATCACGAACGGGGCACGGGACATCGACTCGACGCCACCGGCAATCGCCAGCTCCATTTCACCGCTGGCGATGGCGCGGAACGCGGTGCCGATGGCATCCATGCCCGAGGCGCAGAGGCGATTGAGGGTGACGCCAGGAATGGTTTCCGGCAGGCCCGCCAGCAGCAACGCCATGCGCGCCACGTTGCGGTTGTCTTCGCCGGCCTGGTTGGCGCAGCCGAGGAACACCTCGTCCACGGCGTTCCAGTCCACCGAAGGGTTGCGTTCCATCAGCGCCTTGATCGGCACGGCGGCCAAATCGTCGGCGCGAACGGCCGACAGACCACCGCCGAAACGGCCGATGGGGGTGCGAATCGCGTCGCAGATATAAACGTCACGCATCACGCTTCTCCGGGTGCTTGGCCGTGGGCGGCGGCGGTGCGGGCTTCCAGATCCCTCAGCGCAGTGAGTTCGACGTCGGTCGGCTCGGCCGTGTTTTCAACTTGCTCGGCAAAACGAATGGCCCAACCGGTGGCGGCGGTCACTTGCTCGCGGGTCACGCCCGGGTGCAGCGCGGTGACCACGAACTCATGGGTGCCGGCTTCCGGTTCCATGATGCACAGGTCGGTGATGATGCCGACCGGACCGGCGCCCGGCAGGCCCAGACGCTTGCGCGAATCGCCGCCTTCGCCATGACCGACCGAGGTAATGAAGTCGAGTTTGTCGACGAACGAACGCGATGACTGTTTAAGAATGATCAGTACACTTTTGGCCGAACCCGCGATCTCCGGCGCGCCACCGGCACCCGGCAAGCGGACTTTCGGCGCGTGGTAGTCGCCGACCACGGTGGTGTTGATGTTGCCGAAGCGGTCGACTTGCGCGGCGCCGAGGAAACCGACGTCAATGCGCCCGCCCTGCAGCCAGTAGCGGAAAATCTCACCGGTCGGGACCACGGTGTCGGCGGTTTCCGCCAGTTCACCGTCACCGATCGACAGCGGCAGCACGCTCGGCTTGGCACCGATCGGACCCGATTCGTAGATCAGGACGACGTCGGGCGAGGACGTCAGCCGCGCCAGGTTGGCGGCTTTCGACGGCAGGCCGATACCGACGAAGCACACCGAACCGTTCTTCAGACGGCGAGCGGCGGCGACGGTCATCATTTCATTGGTGGTGTAAGTCATTACTTCGCCTCCGAAGCAGCGGCCAGCTTGGCCTGGAACTCGCTGAAGTCAGCGCAGCCATGGATGTACTCGTTGATCCACGCAGTAAAGGTGTCACGGTCGCGGGCAATCGGGTCCCACGCCTGGTAGAACCGGTTGTCGCGCTCGTTGTAACCGTGAGCGTAGGACGGATGCGCGCCGCCAGGGACGTGGCAAACCGCGCTCAAGGCCCAGGTGGGCAGCACACAGGAGTTCATCGGGGCATTGAGGTCGTCGACGATTTCTTCGACGGTGACGATGCAGCGCTTGGCGGCCAGCGCGGCTTCTTTCTGTACGCCGAGAATGCCCCAGAGCAGCACGTTGCCTTTACGGTCGGCTTTCTGCGCGTGGATCACGGTGATGTCCGGGCGCACCGAAGGCACGGCGGCCAGCACTTCGCCGGTGAACGGGCAGGTGACGGTTTTGATCAGCGGGTTGACCTTCGGCAGGTCGGAGCCGGCGTAGGCACGCAGTACCGCGAACGGTAGGCCGGATGCGCCAGCGACGTAGGCATTGGCCAGGTCAGCGTGGCTGTGTTCTTCGATTTCCAGCGCATGCGGCCACTGCTTCTCGACCGCATCACGCAGCCGGTGCAACGAACCGACACCCGGATTGCCGCCCCAGGAGAAAATCAGCTTGCGAGCGCAACCGGCACCGATCAGTTGGTCGTAGATCAGGTCAGGGGTCATCCGCACCAGCGTCAGGTCTTTCTTGCCCTGACGAATGATTTCGTGACCCGCTGCTGTCGGGATCAGGTGAGTGAAGCCTTCGAGCGCGACGGTATCGCCGTCATTAACGAATTGCTTCACCGCGTCGTGCAGCGAAAGGATTTCAGCCATGGGGCAGGCTCCCGTTTTGTTTTGAACCGACAGTGGAAGAAAAAGGCGCGAGGTTCAGCGCCGGAGTGACTGAAGAGTAAGCCCCCTAAAAAACCCAAACAATCCGATAATCGACTGAGTGTTCGTTTATCGAACACATTGTTGTCTGCCTACCTATCCCAAAAGCATCGCGGGCAAGCCCGCTCCAACAGGTTATGCGCAGTCCTTGTGGGAGCGGGCTTGCCCGCGAAGAGGCCATCACAATCGCTAGAGATTCTGAAACCCGGAATCAGGTCGCATCCGCATGACTGACCACGCCCTTGATCACCACCGCCGTGGTCGCCAATGCCGCCGGGATCACCAGCGCCGTCAGCACCTGCTCGAAATTCCAGCCCAGGCCCAGCAGCGTCGCGCCCATCCACGCCCCGAGGATCGCGCCGAAGCGGCCAATGCCGAGCATCCACGACACCCCGGTCGCCCGGCCCTGGGTCGGATAAAACCGCGCCGCCAAGGAAGGCATCGCCGATTGCGCACCGTTGACACACATCCCGGCCACCAGCACCAGGGTCGCCAACAGCGTGATGTTGCCCAGGCTCTGCCCGACCGCGTAGGCAAATACCCCGGCCAACAGATAGAAAATGCCGATCACCTTGTGCGGATTGAACCGGTCCATCGCCCAACCGACGCCGACTGCGCTCAACACCCCGCCAAACTGGAACAACGCGCCAATAAACGCCGCCTGCTCCATGCTCGCGCCACTGTCACGCATCAGGGTCGGTAGCCAGCTGGTCAGCAAGTAAACGATCACCAGGCCCATGAAGTAGGTCAGCCACAGCAATAATGTGCCGGTGCTGTAGGTGCCGGAGAAGATCACCGCGAACACGTTGCGCGCCTTCACGGTTTTCTGTTCCGGCACGCTGAAGCTGGAAGCCTGGGCCACGACGGTCGGATCAATCGGTGCCAGGGTCTTGCGCACTTTGTCGGTGCCGCGATTGCGGACGACAAGGAAGCGCGCCGATTCCGGCAGCCAAAACAGCAACACCACAGCCAGGATCAACGGCAGAATCCCGCCGATCATCAGCAGGCTGTGCCAACCGAAGGCCGGGATCAGCTTGGCGGAGATGAACCCGCCGCCCGCCATGCCGAGGTTAAAGCCGCAGAACATGCTGGTCACCAGCAGGGACTTCTTGCGCTCCGGGGTGTATTCGGACAACAGCGTGGTGGCGTTCGGCATCCCGGCGCCAAGGCCAAGTCCGGTGAGGAAACGCAGCACCAGCAACTGATCGACGTTGCTGCTGTAAGCCGAGGCCAGGCTGAAGGCGCCGAACAACAGTACCGCCCCCACCAGTACGACTTTTCGCCCGAAGCGGTCAGCCAACGGGCCGGAACCCAGTGCGCCGAAGACCATGCCGATCAACGCGGCACTCATGACCGGTCCGAGACTGGCGCGATCGATGCCCCAATCCTGAGACAGGGCCGGCGCGATGAAACCCATGGCCGCGGTGTCGAGGCCATCGAGGAAAACAATCAGGAAACACAGGATCACCACCCGCCATTGGTAGCGCGAAATGGGTTGAGCGTTGATGAAGGACTGCACGTCGAGGCAGTTTCCTACAGCAGACTGAGGCTGGTTCATTATTTTTATTCCACGCAAGAACGCAGTCGAACAGGTGCCAGCCAGTGCCGGCGCTGCCGCGACATTAGTGATCTTGGGGAAAGAGCGTCAATTCGATAAACGCGACTCTGTGCGTTTATCGAACAGCTTAGGCGATGGCTTACGCGAAGAGTTGTGCGCTGAGGTCACGGCTGGCGGACAAAAGCCCCGGCAGAAAACGTTGCTCCAGCTCGTTGCGGCTGACTCGTCCGGCATGGGTACTGACGTTGAGTGCCGCGACCACCTGACCGGAAGCGTCGTACACTGGGACGGCAATCGAACGCAGTCCCTGCTCCAGTTCCTGATCGACGATGCACCAGCCTTGCCGCCGCACTTCTTGCAGGCATTCGAGCAACGCCTCGGGGGTGTGCAACGTACGGCTGGTCTTGGCTTGCAACTCCGCATGGTCGAGGTATTCGCCCAGGGATGTGTCGTCCAGCGCGGCGAGCAGAATCCTGCCCATGGAAGTGCAATAGGCCGGCAGGCGCCCGCCCACCGACAGATCGACGGAAATCAGCCGCTGGGTCGTCGCCGAGCGGGCGATGTATAAAATGTCATCGCCTTCCAGGGTGGCCATGTTGCAGGCCTCATGCAGTTGCTCGCTCATGCGGTCCAGGTACGGCTGGGCGGAAACCGCCAGCGGCGTTGAAGACACGTAGGCATGACCGAGGGTCAGCACTTTGGGCAGCAGCGAATAGGTGCGGCCATCGGTGGTGGCGTAGCCGAGCTTGATCAATGTGTGTAGGCAACGTCGCACGGCGGCGCGAGGAATTTCCGTACGGTGGCTGATCTGGGCGATGGTCAGGTGCCGCTTGCGCTCCTGGAACGCTTGCACCACGGCCAGGCCACGGGCCAGCGACGTCATGAAGTCCGGGTCACCGGTCAGCGCCTGGATCCGTTTCGCGGGCGATGCAACGATCGGCGGCGCCACTGAAGCGAAGGAGTTGCGCAGTTGATCATTCATATCAGGTCCTTTTCCACACGAATCAGCGGCTATTGAAAGCGGCTCTCGACCTTGCACACAAGCCCGAACAGCCAACACTGGGCGATTATCGAACACGCGACCGATAATCGCAATCAGCGCGGCCAGCGTGAGCCCTTTCCGCCTGGCTACTTTCGTCAGTCGACTGCGTGTTATTTTTAGTCATGACTTAATGGCAGCTGATGTAATAACTTTGTTCGGCTTAATGGCGCCAGAAAGACATCAGTGCAAAGTGGCGCCACTCAGTACCTAGTTGTCCGCAGAAGTTGTGAGTAACAAAACAACACAACACACGTGACGATCACTTTAAATTCTTTGGAGATAGTGTTCTTCGAATCGACCGCTATAATACAATTCAGTGGTGACCCGGCTTTACTTGCCGATTGCGCCACCCGGTAGCGCGATGATCCATCGCAGCTACCCGCAGCAAGCGCCTGACGCTCATTTCATATGCCTCGCCAATGCGCTCGCTGGAACAGGAAACTGATGCTACGTCAGCTGTTTTTCTCTGGTGCCGTGGCCGCCTGCAACATGGAAGTCTTGATCGCAACGCCGAAAAAACGACGCCTTCGCGGGTTTCGTCCTCTCGACGAGCGTGATCAATAGATTTGTGCAGCGCGTTTCACCAGAATTTATCTCAACTCAATCAGGTAGCACTGTGACGAAAGACGAACTGCGCGCGGAACTTGAGCGCCAGGAACAACGTTACAAGGAAGTTTACGGCGGGGAAGTCACCACCTACGCCGCTCAGCCCGAACCAGAACGCAAACCCTGGCGTAAACGCGCCACCGTTCAGGATCAGGCTTTCACTCAAGAATTGCAGAAGATGGAAAAGGAACTCAAAGCCGAAGAGCCATGACCGACTCGGCCTGAATCCTTTCAAGGGTCTGCGTCTGCACGCCGCTAAAAGCGGGATGTACCGATGATGCCTTTCGCGCCCGCTACGAGCGGGCAGCGCCGCCTCCCCTACCGGAAGAGGCAAATGGCTCGTTTCTGACCCTCTTTTCAGAAATTTCACACAAGCGTTCGAGCCTCTCGCTCCGACGAGAGAAACCCTTGTGGCTACGGGCTTCTCAAAGAAATTCAATAACTTGCAAAACCGGGTAAAAACCTCGGGGCTAGAGCGTTGTTGTAAAAAAAATCGTTGAAGAATGTTGCCGATGAGCAGCAAGTGCATCGATTAGCAGTCTTTTCTGGCATAATCGCGCCCCCTTACGACCGGGTCAGAAAACCTTCATGATCGATTTATTCAGCGGACTGGATGCTTGGGTGCTTGTGAGCCTCTTGCTCGCCCTGGCCTTTGTCCTCGCCTTCGAGTTCATCAACGGCTTTCATGACACCGCAAACGCGGTGGCCACTGTTATCTACACCAAAGCCATGCCGCCTCATCTGGCCGTGTTCTTTTCCGGTGTGTTCAACTTTCTCGGCGTGCTGCTGGGCGGTGTTGGCGTGGCATATGCCATCGTCCACCTGCTGCCGGTTGAGCTGCTGATCAATGTGAACACCGGTCACGGACTGGCCATGGTGTTCTCGCTGCTCGCCGCCGCCATCACCTGGAACCTGGGCACCTGGTACTTCGGTATCCCGGCTTCCAGTTCGCACACGCTGATCGGTTCGATCCTCGGTGTCGGTCTGGCCAACGCGTTGATCAACGACATTCCGTTGGCCGATGGCGTGAACTGGCAGAAAGCGATCGATATCGGCGCCTCGCTGGTGTTCTCGCCGATGGCCGGCTTCCTGGTCGCAGCCCTCGTGCTGATCGGCCTGAAATGGTGGCGTCCGCTGTCGAAGATGCACAAGACGCCAGACCAGCGCCGCAAGCTCGACGACAAGAAGCATCCGCCATTCTGGAACCGCCTGGTGTTGGTGATCTCGGCCATGGCCGTGAGCTTCGTGCACGGCTCCAACGATGGCCAGAAAGGTATCGGCCTGATCATGTTGGTGTTGATTGGTATCGTGCCGGCGCAGTTCGTTCTCGACCTGAGCAGCACCACCTACCAGATCGAACGCACCCGTGATGCGACCCTGCACCTGAGCCAGTTCTACAAGCGCAATGCCGATACGCTGGGTGAATACCTGGCCCTGGGCAAAAGCGTGGAAGGCGATCTGCCGGAGAAATTCCGTTGCAATCCGCAACAGACCGAACCGACCATCGACGCCCTGCTCGGCACCCTCAAGGGTGTAGCCGACTATCACTCGCTGTCGGCGGAAAGCCGTATCGAAGTGCGTCGTTACCTGCTCTGCCTGGATGACACAGCGAAGAAAGTCGGCAAGCTGCCGACCCTCAACGCCCGTGAAAAGGCTGACCTGGACAAGCTGCGCAAAGACCTGACCACCACCACCGAATACGCCCCGTTCTGGGTGATTCTGGCGGTCGCCCTGGCGCTGGGCCTGGGTACCATGGTCGGCTGGAAACGCGTGGTGCTGACCATCGGCGAGAAGATCGGCAAGCAAGGCATGACTTACGCACAGGGCATGTCGGCGCAGATCACTACCGCGTGCATGATCGGCCTGGCCAACATCTTCAGCCTGCCGGTGTCCACCACCCACGTCTTGTCCTCGGGCGTGGCCGGCACCATGGTCGCCAACAAAAGCGGCCTGCAAGGCGGCACCGTCAGAACCATCCTGCTGGCCTGGGTCCTGACCCTGCCCGCGACCGTGGCCCTGTCGGCCGGCCTGTTCTGGCTGGCGTCGAAGGCACTCGGCAGCTGATATATCGCTGTAACGAAAAAAGGCGCGTTCCGTAAGGTTCGCGCCTTTTTTATGTCTGCGATCTTCCGAACACCACATTTGATCTCCATACATCCACAGGAAATCGCAGGCAAAAAAAAAGGCAACCGAAGTTGCCCAAAATGCCTTGCGTGCTCATTGATCCAGAAGGAACTACGGTTTGCGCTTGTGCGAATCCTTCCAGATAAAAAATCCAAACCCTGCAAAAAACAGAACCATGAGGCCGACTGTCAGCACCCCAGCGATCACCACGTTGTCGAGAAACATGACGGCTCTCCTGCACTTGCCCTGTTGCGATGGGGCTAAGTTAACCAATCAGGCAGGAGAATAAATTGACCGGGATCAATGTCGCCCGAGACTGGGCGTAAAGGAGGGGAAATAACTGACCTGCATCAAACGATGCAGGGTGCTTCAACGTTTTTTCGGTTTGTTCTTCGGCTTTTTCTTCGCTTTGCCCAACGGCATGGCCTGTTCAAATGCCTGGCGCACTTCATTCAGGCGTTTGTCGTTTAAGTCATGAACCCGCTTGGCGCGTTCGGTGTTGAGGTCGATCAGCTTGTCGTCTTGGCTCATGGCGTTCAGCGCATCACTTGAAATGAAATTCAGCTGCCGCATCGCTCGGCAGGATTAAGCCAATAATGCGGTCTGGCGCCGGCGCTGACCAGTCACCCGCGCCACCGTGGCTTAACAAAATATGTGCTCAAGCCGGTTTTTCACCGCACAATCGCCACTTTACGATGGCTACAAAGGACCCGCGCCGTGGAATTGCACCAGGACCTGCCGCCCTTGATGGCCCTGCGCGCCTTTGAGGCCGTGGCGCGACATTTGAGTTTCATCAAGGCCGCCGATGAGTTGTCGGTGACCCAAAGTGCAATCAGCCATCAAGTGCAGAAACTCGAGCATTTCCTCAACCAGCGGCTGTTCATCCGCCGCACCCGGGCCATTGATCTGACCCCAGCCGGCGAAACGTACTACCGGCAGATTCAACCCGCCCTCGAATCCATTGCCCTGGCCACCCGCGACTTGCGCGGCGACGATCAACAGGAAACCACCCTGCGCATCGGCCTCCTCGCCTCTTTCGCTACCCTGTGGCTGGCGCCGCGCCTGGCCAGCTTCAATGCGCGCCACCCGCACATTCATGTCGAACTGCTGCCGTCGGTACAACTGGCTGATGTTGGCGGTGGCGAAGTCGACCTGGCGATTCGTTACGGCAAGGGCGGCTGGCCGAAGGTTCTGGCCCGGCGCTTCATGGGCGAAATATTGACCCCCGTTTGCAGCCCGGCCTTCAAGGCCCAAGGCGTCGGCAAAGGCCCGCTGCTCATGGCCAAATCCCATCAGCCGTTCGAGTGGATCGACTGGAGCACGCATCACGGCATCGACCTCGCTCACTACCCCAGCGTGATGCTCCACGATTACAACATCGTCGTCGAAGCCGCCGTCGCTGGCCAAGGCATCGCCATGGGCCGTCATCGATTGATCGAGCGCCGGGTCAAGGAAGGCGCGCTGGTGGAAGCCTTCGACACTCCGCCGTTCATGAGCGAGATCGGTTATTGGCTGGTCACTCCCGAACGATCTTCGAGCCACGCGGCAGAGTATTTCAGCCAGTGGCTGAATGAAGTCGCCGACGCATGAGCTATTTGAATACGTCGGATTAAATCTATCCGTTTGTCGCGCAAACGAGAGATCAACATGCTGAACCTTCATTCAGGAGGATTCACCATGACCGACTCACTCGCCCTTCGCGTCCAGCAACTTGGCCTGCCCCTGCCGACGCCCAGCCAGCCGATCGCCAACTACGTGAACCACGTCGTCAGCCAAAACCAACTGTTCATTTCCGGACAGATCCCGCTGCTTGACGGCAAACCCGCCTTTATCGGACGCCTGGGCGAGTCGATCTCCGAGGAAGAAGGCGCTAATGCCGCCGAACTCGCCGCGCTGGGTTTACTTGCACAACTCAGTGATGCCCTCGGCGATGATCTGTCGAAACTGGTGCGCATCATCCGTCTCGGCGTGTTCATCGCCAGCGCCCCTGATTTCCAGCGCCAAGGTGCAGTCGCCAACGGTGCATCCAACCTGTTGGTCAACGCCCTCGGCGACAAAGGCCGCCATGTGCGTACCGCCGTCGGCGTGTCCAGCCTGCCGAGTGGCGTGGCCGTGGAGATCGACGCGATTTTCGAGCTGCGGCCATGAACCTCGCCGAAGTGGAGCGTTTGCGGGCGGCAACACCGGGTTGTGCCAGCGTGATTCACTTCAATCATGCCGGTGCTTCGCTGCCCAGCCAGGCCACTCTCGATTCGATGATCGAGCAGTTGCACCGTGAAGCCACCAGCGGCCCGATGGAAGCCGCCGATCAGAGCGTGCAGGCCCGCGCTCGAAACGCGGCAGCCATTCTGCTTAATGCCGCAGCCGAAAACATCGCCTTCGCCAGCAGTGGCTCGGCAGCCTGGGGCATGGCGTTCAATGCCTTGGGACCGTGGCAGGCGGGTGATCGCATTCTGGTCGGACGCCACGAATGGGGTGGCAATCTGGCCTGCATCGCCCAAGCGGTCAGCGCCGGGGCGCAACTGGAGGTGATTCCCTGCGAAGACACGGGCGCCGTCTCGGTGACGGCCTTGCAGCAAATGATCACGCCCAAGGTCAAGTTGATCGCACTGACCTGGCTACCGGCGAACGGTGGCCTGATCAACCCCGCCGAGGCGATCGGTGCCGTGGCCGGGCAACACGGCATTCCTTACTTCATCGACGCCGGCCAGGCGCTGGGGCAATTGCCCTGCGACGTGCAAGCGCTGAACTGTGACGTGCTTAAAGGGGCCGGACGCAAATTTCTCCGAGGACCGCGAGGGACGGCGCTGCTCTATATAAAGCCGGGCTTTCTCGAGCGGCTGGTTCCCCATCAACGGGACGTATTGTCAGCCCCTTGGGATGGCGAAGGGTTTGCATTGCGCAACGATGCGCGGCGCTTTGAAACCAGTGAAGTGTCGGTGGCCTTGCTGGCCGGACTGGCCAATGCGCTGGAGGAATTCAACCGGTTGGGTGCAACGCGTATTCGTCAACGGATCGACTCGCTGAGTCGGGGCTTGCGCCGAAGGCTTGCGGCCATCCCCGGCCTGACGCTGCACAACCTCGGCCCGATAGACCATCAATCCGGGCTGATCGCCTTTACGCTCAGGGGTTGGGACAGCGTTGAGTTGAAACTGCGCTTGGCGCAGCGCGGGATTAATATCGGCGCCAATGGCGTGGCGTATACGCCGCTGGACATGCAAGCCAGAAGGTTGGAGAGCATTGCGCGGATTGCGGTGAGTTACCTCAACACCGAAGCGGAAATAGACGTCTTGCTGAACGCCCTGGATGAATTGGCCGAGCACCCGAATTAGATTTGGATGTCGACCCACAAGCCCTGACGCGGCTGATCGTCCATCAACGGCGCCACCGGCACGGTGTTGTCAGCGTTGAGCTCGTTACCAGGAATCGCCAGGTGTTCTTCGGGATCTTCGTTAGCTTCACGGCGACGCTTGTCCCGTTCCTGTTGCCGACGCTGTTCCTCGCGCAGCTGCAGGGCGGCCTCCTCGGGATCGCGATTTTTCAGGTCGATGGTGCTTTGGCTGGAGCTTTCCTGCACCGGTACCACGGGCGCAATGTCCGGTCGCTGACGGATCGGGTCATGTTGCGAGGTGATCGGCACGGCACTCAAGGGGAGCATCGGTGGCAGCATAATTATCAGTCTCCTGTCAGCAGGCTGTCGGCTGCGGGGATGGCGACTTGAGCCATCGGTCGCAAACTGTGACCCGGTTGGCACTCATTGGTGCCCTGGCCTGCGCCCCTTGCATCGGTGAACTAACGTATTAGCGTTAGTTTTTGTGAGAGTCCTTTGGCCCTGAAGCCCTCATTCCGTTAAGATAGCCCGCTTTTTCAAGGTGGGAGTCAGGCAGCATGGCGCAGCAGTATCAACCGGGGCAACGCTGGATCAGTGACAGCGAAGCCGAGCTGGGTTTAGGCACCGTTCTGGCACAGGACGGCCGCTTGTTGACCGTGCTCTACCCGGCCACTGGCGACACTCGCCAGTACGCGCTACGGAATGCGCCCCTCACCCGCGTGCGGTTTTCGCCGGGCGATTCGATCACTCACTTCGAAGGCTGGAAACTGACCGTACAGGAAGTCGACGACGTCGATGGCCTGCTGGTCTACCACGGCCTCAACGCGCAGAACGAAGTGGTCACCCTGCCGGAAACCCAGCTGTCGAACTTCATTCAGTTCCGTCTGGCCAGCGACCGTCTGTTCGCCGGGCAGATCGACCCGCTGGCCTGGTTCTCCCTGCGTTACCACACCCTGGAACACACCAGCCGCCAATTGCAGTCAGCCCTTTGGGGCCTGGGCGGCGTGCGTGCGCAACCGATCGCGCACCAGCTGCACATCGCCCGTGAAGTTGCCGATCGTATCGCGCCGCGTGTTCTGCTGGCGGACGAAGTGGGTCTGGGCAAGACCATAGAAGCCGGTCTGGTGATCCATCGCCAACTGCTCTCGGGCCGCGCCAACCGGGTACTGATCCTGGTGCCGGAAAACCTGCAGCACCAGTGGCTGGTCGAGATGCGCCGCCGCTTCAACTTGCAGGTTGCGCTGTTCGACGAAGAACGCTTCATCGAAAGCGATGCCGCCAACCCGTTCGAAGACACCCAGCTTGCACTGGTTGCACTGGAATGGCTGGTGGAAGACGAGAAGGCTCAGGACGCGCTGTTCGCAGCCGGTTGGGACCTGATGGTCGTCGACGAAGCGCACCACCTGGTGTGGCACGAAGAAAAGGCCAGCCCTGAATACTCGCTGGTCGAGCAACTGGCGGAAGTCATTCCTGGTGTGCTACTGCTGACCGCGACCCCGGAACAACTGGGCCAGGACAGCCACTTCGCGCGCCTGCGCCTGCTCGATCCGAACCGTTTCCATGACCTGCACGCCTTCCGCGCCGAGAGCGAAAACTATCGCCCGGTGGCCGAAGCCGTTCAGGAGCTGCTGGACAAGGGGCGTTTGTCGCCTGAAGCGCATAAAACCATTCACGGTTTCCTCGGCAACGAAGGCGAAGCGCTGCTGGCCGCCGTCAACGATGGCGACATCGAAGCCAGTGCCCGTCTGGTCCGCGAACTGCTCGACCGTCACGGCACCGGCCGTGTGCTGTTCCGCAACACCCGCGCCGCCGTGCAGGGTTTCCCGGAGCGTAAACTGCACCCGTACCCGCTGCCGTGCCCGGACGAATACCTTGAGCTGCCGCTGGGCGATCACGCCGAGCTGTACCCGGAAGTCAGCTTCCAGGCCCAGCCGGACGCCAACGAAGAAGAACGCTGGTGGAAATTCGACCCGCGCGTCGAGTGGCTGATCGACACGCTGAAGATGCTCAAGCGCACCAAAGTGCTGGTGATCTGCGCCCACGCCGAAACCGCCATGGACCTGGAAGACGCCCTGCGCGTGCGTTCCGGCATCCCGGCCACGGTGTTCCACGAGGGCATGAACATCCTCGAACGTGACCGCGCCGCCGCCTACTTCGCCGACGAAGAATTTGGCGCGCAAGTGCTGATCTGCTCGGAAATCGGCAGTGAAGGTCGCAACTTCCAGTTCTCGCACCACCTGGTGCTGTTCGATCTGCCGTCGCACCCGGACCTGCTGGAGCAGCGTATCGGGCGTCTGGACCGGATCGGCCAGAAGCACATCATCGAGCTGCACGTGCCGTACCTGGAAACCAGCCCGCAGGAACGGCTGTTCCAGTGGTACCACGAAGCGCTGAACGCGTTCCTCAACACCTGCCCGACCGGCAACGCCTTGCAGCATCAGTTCGGCTCGCGCCTGCTGCCGCTGCTGGAAAATGCCGACGACGGCGAGTGGCAAGCGTTAATCGACGAAGCTCGCGGTGAACGCGAGCGTCTGGAAGCCGAGCTGCACACCGGCCGCGACCGCTTGCTGGAACTCAACTCCGGCGGTGCCGGCGAAGGCGATGCGCTGGTCGAGGACATTCTCGAGCAAGACGATCAGTTCACCCTGCCGATCTACATGGAAACCCTGTTCGACGCCTTCGGCATCGACAGCGAAGACCATTCGGAAAACGCCCTGATCCTCAAGCCGAGCGAAAAAATGCTCGATGCCAGCTTCCCGCTGGGCGACGACGAAGGCGTGACCATCACTTACGACCGCAACCAGGCGCTGTCTCGCGAAGACATGCAGTTCATCACCTGGGAGCACCCGATGGTTCAGGGCGGCATGGACCTGGTGCTGTCCGGCTCCATGGGCAACACCGCCGTGGCGCTGATCAAGAACAAGGCGCTGAAACCTGGCACCGTGTTGCTGGAACTGCTCTACGTCAGCGAAGTGGTTGCCCCGCGCTCGCTGCAACTGGGCCGTTACCTGCCACCGGCCGCCCTGCGCTGCCTGCTGGATGCCAATGGCAATGACTTGTCGGCCCGGGTGTCGTTCGAAACCTTGAACGATCAACTGGAAAGCGTGCCTCGCGCCAGCGCCAACAAGTTCATCCAGGCCCAGCGCGACCAGCTGACGCCACGGATCAACGCCGGTGAAGAGAAGATCTTCCCGCGCCACGCCGAGCGCGTTGCCGAGGCGCAGCGTCGCCTGGCGGCCGATACCGACGAAGAACTGGCGCGCCTGACCGCGTTGCAAGCGGTCAACCCGACCGTCCGTGACAGCGAACTGGTTGCCCTGCGCAAACAGCGCGAGCAAGGTCTGGCCATGCTCGACAAGGCTGCGTTGCGACTGGAAGCGATTCGGGTGTTGGTGGCGGGTTAAGTCCGCTGCTGCTCCGCTAAAAAAGAAGGCCCGCAGCGATGCGGGCCTTTTTTTGTCTGCTTGATTGTTGTGGAGCTTTTGAGGGCCTCTTCGCGGGCAAGCCCGCTCCCACAATGTCCGTGCCGAGCACAAAATCTGCGAACACCACTAAACCTGTGGGAGCGGGCTTGCCCGCGATAGCGATCATGCAGTCGCCACAACAACCTCAGGCTCAACCACAGCAACCAGACCATCCTTCATCCGCTGGGCATCGCGCACAAAACACCGCGACGCCAGGAACAGGAACACCATGGTGAAAAACAGCGCCACCGGGATCAGGTACATGGCGTCATGCAGGCCGACCGCCTTGAACGCCTCGGTCATCTGCTCGGCACCCGCCGCGAGCATGGCCGTGTGCGCAAAGTGATCGGACAGACCGCCCACCACCACCGGCCCCAGACCACCGCCCAACAGATACAGGCCGGCGAAGAACAGCGCCATCGCCGTGGCCCGCAAGCGCGGCTCGACCACGTCCTGAATCGCCGTGTAAACGCAGGTGTAGAAGTTGTAGGCAAACAACCAGCCGACGCTGAACACCGCGACAAACACGCCGATCTCGATCCGCCCCGAATGCAGCGCCCAGGCGGTGCACACGGTCGAGATGATCAGGCTGAACGCCGCAAACAGAAGGCGACCGTTGGCCACCCGCTGGTGAATCTTGTCGGCAACCCAGCCACCCAGCGTCAGGCCGAACAGCCCGGTCACGCCGACGATCACCCCGGTCGCCACCGCCGCTTCCTGCAACGGCATCAGGAAATAACGCTGCAACATCGGCACCAGAAACGAGTTGCAGGCATAGGTGGCAAAGTTGAAACACAGCCCCGCCATCACCAGCCATAGAAAGGTTGGCACCGCCAGCACCCGACGGATCGGCCGGTCGACACGTTCCTGCGAAACTTGCACGCTTTCCGCGGCGCCGCGTTTCGGTTCCTTGATGAAGAACATGAAGATCGCCAGGATCAGCCCCGGCACTGCCGCGATGAAGAACGGCGCCCGCCAGCTGTCGAACGCCTTGACCATCGCGCCGATGGTGAAGAACGCCAGCAACAACCCCAGCGGCAGACCGAGCATGAAAATGCCCATCGCCCGCGCACGGCGGTGGGCCGGGAACAGGTCGCCGATCAGCGAGTTGGCGGCCGGTGCGTAACTGGCTTCACCAATGCCGATGCCCATGCGCACGATCAGGAAACCCCAGAAACTGCCCACCAGGCCGTTGACTGCCGTCAGGCCGCTCCACGTCGCGAGGCCCCAACCCATCAATTTGCTGCGCGAACCGGTATCGGCCATACGCCCCAGAGGCAGGCCGGCAATGGCGTAGACAATCGTGAAGGCGGTACCGATGATCCCCAGCTGAAAGTCGCTGAGGTGCCACTCCATGCGGATCGGCTCGATGATGATGGCGGGAATGGTGCGGTCGAAAAAGTTGAACAGGTTGGCCAGGAACAACAGGAACAGAATGCGCCAGGCATTCGCCGCTTGGGTCGAGTTCTGCATGGGTCCGTCTCTTTTATTGTTATTGGGGCCTCACTCTCCCCGGAACCTGCAATCTAGTCAGGCTCGCCGCGACTGTCTGTAATTATTCGTAAGTGTGATATCAGCCCATGGCGTGCCCACACAAACCTGTAGGAGCCGAGCTTGCTCGCAAAGAGGCCGGCACATTCAATAGAAGCTTGGCAGGTCCACCGCTTTTGCGAGCAAGCCCGCTCCCACATGGAATTTGAGATGTCAGTAAGACGGGTATTTCACCGCCATTGGCCCCAGTGAAAAATACCTTTATGCCCCCCTTCCCAAGCCCGTTGCGAAGCCTAGAATAGCGGCCTTGTCTGCCCCACCGTGTCCCCCATCCCTCCTTTGATTATCGCCCATGTCCGAAGCCAGTCCGTGTCTGAATTGCGGTGCCTGCTGTTCTCATTTTCGCGTGTCTTTTTTCTGGGGTGAATGCGCCTCGGCCGGGGGCACGGTGCCCGACGAGCTGGTCGCGCCCATCAGCCCGAGTCGGGTGGCCATGCTCGGCACCGACTGCAAACCCACCCGCTGCGTCGGGCTGGTCGGTGAAGTGGGCAGCACCGTGCAATGCTCGATTTACGACCAGCGCTCCAGCACCTGCCGCGAATTCGACGCCTCGTGGGCCAATGGCGAGGCAAACGTGGATTGCGACGCGGCCAGGGCCGCGTTCGGGCTGCCAGCGCTGCAACCCGAGTACGAAATGCTGGAGCAGATCGCTTAAGGCATGGCGCCAATCGCTATAAAGCCAATTCCAAAATCATTGAAAGCAATGTGCCGGCGGCGCCCCCCGCGCCACGCCGAAATCAACCAGCGCAAGCCGTCGCGCAATGTCAGCCCTTTGAATCTGGCTCGCGGTACAACTGCACCAGCGTCGACGGATCTTTTTCCAGGAAACCCTGGCCCCCATGCAGTCGCATCAATTGTGCGGCCAATCCGCTGATGGGAATGGCCGAACCCTGCTCGCGGGAAAACTTCACCGCGCCGTCCAGATCCTTGAGCAACGTGCGCACGTGCCATTTCACCGGTTCGAAGCGGCTTTCGGCCATTTGCGGAGCGAGGAACTGCAAAGGTTTCGAATCAGCAAAACCGCCCGCCAGGGCCTCGGCGATCCGGCTGGCGTCGACGCCGGAGCGCTCGGCCAACGCCACCACTTCGGCAATCACCAGCGCATTGCAGGCCACGATCATTTGGTTACACGCCTTGGTCACCTGCCCTGCCCCGACGCCGCCCATGTGCGTCACGCGCTGGCCGAGGCTCAACAGCACCGGCCTGACGCGTTCCAGGTCCGCCGCGTCGCCGCCCACCATGATCGCCAGGCTGCCGACCTCGGCACCGATCACTCCACCGGACACCGGCGTATCCAGCCATTTCATGCCGGTTGTGCTGACCAGCGTCGTCGCCATTTCCCGCGTGGCGGTAGGTTCCAGGCTGGAAAAATCCACCAGCAACTGAGCGCTTTTTGCCCCCTCGGCGACCCCGGCCGGACCAAAAACCACCTCGCGCACCACTGCCGTGTCCGCCAGGCACAACATCACCACATCAGCGTGCTGGCACAGCTCGGCCGGTGTGGCGACCTGTCGTGCGCCGGCCTCGACCAGTGGCGCGCACTTGGCCGGATTGCGGTTCCACACGATCAGCGGATAGCCCGCCGCCAGCAGGCGCCGACACATCGGCAAGCCCATCAGGCCGATCCCGGCAAACCCCAATGAAGGTAGCGTTGCCATCATTTGGCCTCCTTTTGATTAAAGATCAGTGAATATTGGCCGATTCATCATGACTTAGGAAAGGATTCCCCCGAGCGACGTTCAGACCAAGATTCTGACGCTTGGGCCAAATACGCGCTGAACAAAAGACGCGAGCTCCCATCCGTGATGGTTTGACGACAGCCTGTCGCCCAACCAACCAGTCCAGGTACATGGCGCACAATGACTTCTAAAAACAATCCGGCCACTGCGATATCCGATCTGACGCTGAGCCCAGCGGCGAACAGCCCCGCGCCCTCGAAGCCATTGACGCCATCGCGCCCGCTGGCCACTCAGCAATACCTGTACTTCACCGAAACCAACACCGACCGCATCCTCGACAACCTCGATGGCCTGCGGGACATGGTGTTTCCGCGCCCACCGCACCTGGAAGGCGACAGCGAACAGCACAACGATCAGGAATTCCCGTCGGTGTGCCTGATCGGCCTCGGTCGTTGCGGTTCGAACATTGCGCTGGATGTCGCGGAGCTGGTGTACAACGCCCGCAAGTTCTACCTCAACGAATTCAACAACGAAGACCGTCTCTCGCCGGACAAACGCTTCGCCGAAAAGGGCTACAGCCCGGCGCAGTGGATTCGCAACAACCTGCGCCTGGGAACGAACAAGGCCGCCAAACCGGTGTTCCTCGTAGAACCGCTGGTGATGCTCGGCGACCTGGACAAGGACATCGCCGGTCGCATCCGTTTCTCACGCAAGGGCGAAAAAAGCGGCTTTTTGCGCGACTACAGCAAAATGAAAATCATGGACTTGTCGGAAGTCCACGCCGGTGGCGCCGGTAACGCGCCGATCCTCGGCCAGTACCTGGCCAAGATCATCCTGAACAAGGACACCCAGCGTTTCTCCAGCCCCGACTGGAAGATGATTCACTCGTACCTGATCGACAGCTGCGGCATCAAGGCCAACCAGTCGCGCCTGTATTTCTCGATCTTCAGTGCCGGCGGCGGTACCGGTTCGGGCATGGCCTCGGAATTCGGCCTCGCCCAGCAACACTCGTACATGAACAAGACGTTCGACACCAAGCCAATGGACGAGCACGACGGCAAGAGCGGCCACTCGTTCGTGTTCGAGCCGATTTTCACCAGCGGCATCTGCGTACTGCCGAACATTTCCGATCACCGCAGTGAAATGTCCGAGGCGCTGCACATCAACGCCGGTCGCCTGCTGTGTAAATACCTGTCGGAAGAGTGGGACTTCTCCTACAACTTCGCCAACGAAGACAGCAGCGAAGCCAGTGTCATGGGGCGTATCCGCCCATGGAACGCGATGATGCTGATCTCCAACGACATCATGCGTTATGCCGAAGAAAGCGATGACGGCAACATCCAGAACATCGACGTCAACGCGATGGAAAAGCACGCCAACCAGTACATCTCGCAGCAGATCTTCAACATTCTGACGGCGCAGGCAGTCACCACTGACTACGACCAGAACTATTTCCGTCGCGCCGGCATCGACATCGGCGAAACTATTCGCCTCGACGCCAACGACCTGTTCATGAGCCTGGCCGGCCCGGTGGCGATTGCCTACGCCGAATCCGTGGTGCCGGAAACCCCGCCGCCGAGCAGCGACAAGTTCAAGGTGTTCGAGAAAGAGCCGCAGCGCCTGAACATCGACGATCTGTTCTTCCGTTCCATCGACCTGCCACACTTCAACAAGGTCACCCAGGCCATCGAAGGCATCAGCCTGCTGCCGATCGAGTCCAAGCGTTATCGCGCGTCGCTGGAGCAGTACAAGAACTCGGGGTATGACGCCGCCGCGTTGCACGACTTGCACTTCTTCAAGAACTGCTCGTCGGTGGTGTCGATCGTTTCGTTGCCGAAGGACTACAAGCTGTCCTACATGGACCTGAACCGGTTGAAGACCCACCTCAACAGCCTGTTCCCCAACACCACGCTCAAGCGTTATGCGCTGGTGATCGGCGCGTCGGCCAACTTGTCGCTGACCACCCTGATCGCCAAGAGCCCGTGCCTGTCGGATGATTTCCTGACACTGATCGTGGCGTTCATCAAGCGCTGCTTTGCGAAAAACCCGTACCGCTTCGACGAGACCCTGGACAACTCGATCCTCGACTTCATCATCAACGAAGCGTTTGACGAAGACCTGATCGACGACTTGCTCAATGAGTTCGAGAACCCGGCGAAGATCCTCGACACCAACTGGTATGCGATCAAACCGATGTACGAAAAGAAGTACCGCGAATTGATCAACGACAAGGACAAGTTCGTCTCGATCAACGACATTCGTTTGTCGCGCGATTGCGTGAAGAAGGCGATCAAGTACCTGCGCGAGATTTATCGTCACCGGATTGGCAAGACCAAGGTTATTTCGCTGAATAACCATACGGGCAAGACTTTCTCGGTCTGAACTGACAACGCGTCGCTTCAATCGCTAGCAGGCTAGCTCCCACAGGTTATCGCCGACCTGTGGGAGCTAGCCTGCTAGCGATGGCGCCCTCAAAAACACCGCAAAACAACATCCAGAAACAATTAAGCAGCCCTCAGGCTGCTCGCTCAACTGTTCCCGTTACGTTTACGTCACCGTGAGGCTGTGGCCTTTCTCTACGGCAACGTGCCATCACGCTACTCGGCTACACACTTTTAGCCGATCAAGCGGCGCACTGATTTAGCGCGGCATGTCAGCTCGTCGCCCTTTCCTGGATCAAAATCCACGGTGAAACGACCACCGCCCACAGCTCCGGATCACGTTCGAAAAGATCCAGCGCCCGCGTTTCAGACAGCTTGGCGACCTTGTCGGCAGCCAGCCAGGCAGCCACTTTCTCGCCTTCGTCGGTCGCCACCGCCTCGGCTGCGGCGATCAAATCCAGACCTGGGTCGACCCACAATAGGGCACCCCTGGCGAAGAACGGCTCCAGCTCCTTCCAGGTAATAGATGCGGTTTCACCAAGCAGCTTGGCATAGAGGGTGCTAGGTTCTTGAGTCATGGGTCCTGTCCGGAAAAGAAATCGACGCAATCATAACGTCGGTGGTCTGGCAGAAAAACCCGGATGCAATTGAGTCACCGATTGAAAAGTGCAGGAAAGCCAAGGATTGCTGTTCATTCAGCCTGAACCCCCGCCGCGATTCTGTCTTTTTCTTTCAAAAAAGCGACACCCTCAGGTTTTGCCCCCTGGCGCCAGCTTCCCAGGCTGACAATCGGCGCTCTACACTGTACCGGTACAGTTGCCGGGGGCATTTTCCGGAGGATATCGAAGATATCTGACCCGGTTCTGCTGCTACGGCGCCAGGACTATAAAAACTACAACAGTAAGAGTGGAGCACTATGACTAAGGCTACTAAGCAGATTTCCAAACTGTTTGCCGCTATGGTTCTGGCCGGGGTTGCCAGCCATTCGTTCGCAGCTGACACCATCAAGATCGGCATCGCCGGCCCTAAAACCGGTCCTGTAGCCCAATACGGCGACATGCAGTTCAGTGGCGCCAAAATGGCCATCGAACAGATCAACGCCAAAGGCGGCGTAGACGGCAAGAAACTCGAAGCCGTTGAATACGATGACGCCTGTGATCCAAAACAAGCGGTAGCGGTCGCGAACAAAGTCGTCAACGACGGCGTCAAGTTCGTGGTTGGTCACCTGTGCTCCAGCTCCACTCAACCGGCTTCGGACATCTACGAAGACGAAGGCGTGATCATGATCACTCCGGCTGCCACCAGCCCGGACATCACGTCCCGTGGTTACAAAATGGTGTTCCGCACCATCGGTCTGGACAGCGCCCAAGGCCCTGCCGCCGGTAACTACATCGCCGACTTCGTAAAACCGAAGATCGTTGCCGTTCTGCACGACAAACAGCAATACGGCGAAGGCATCGCCACCGCTGTAAAACAAACCCTTGAGAAGAAAGGCACCAAGGTTGCCGTGTTCGAAGGCATCAACGCCGGCGACAAGGACTTCTCCTCGATCATCGCCAAGCTCAAGCAAGCCAACGTCGACTTCGTCTACTACGGCGGCTACCACCCGGAGCTGGGTCTGATCCTGCGTCAATCCCAGGAAAAAGGCCTGAAAGCCAAGTTCATGGGTCCGGAAGGCGTGGGTAACGACTCGATTTCGCAGATTGCCAAGGACGCTTCCGAAGGCCTGCTGGTAACCCTGCCGAAATCCTTCGACCAGGATCCGGCCAACATCGCCCTGGCTGATGCGTTCAAAGCGAAGAAAGAAGACCCGAGCGGTCCGTTCGTGTTCCCGGCCTACTCGGCGGTGACCGTGATTGCCGACGGTATCAAGGCGGCCAAGAGCGAAGACGCGGCCAAAGTGGCTGAAGCCATCCACGCCGGCACTTTCAAAACCCCGACTGGCGACCTGAGCTTCGACGCCAAGGGCGACCTGAAAGACTTCAAATTTGTGGTTTACGAGTGGCACTTCGGCAAACCTAAAACTGAAGCTAAGCCTCAGTAAGGCGTTGCCTGACTGACTGCCAACAAAGCCCACGGCGTGCCGTGGGCTTTGTTTTACGAACGTATTGGGCCGCGCTGGCGTGATCCGCCAGTCTCCCCACCTGAAAATCTCAAAACCGTCATCAGCGGTTCGCTGGCAAACCTCGCGTTCGAAGTGGATGCAGATCCACGGGGCTCGAGCGGGAAAATGACTCCACCAGTGAAATGCGTATCAGGTTTTTAGGAGCGCTGTAATGCCTGACATCTATCACTTTTTCCAACAGCTGGTTAATGGTCTGACCATTGGCAGCACGTATGCCCTGATCGCCATCGGCTATACGATGGTTTACGGCATCATTGGAATGATCAACTTCGCCCACGGCGAGGTGTACATGATCGGTTCCTACGTGGCGTTCATCGCCATTGCGGGCCTGACCATGATGGGACTCGACAGTGTTCCACTGTTGATGACCGCTGCTTTTCTCGCGACCATCGTCGTGACCAGTGCCTATGGCTACAGCATTGAACGGATCGCCTACCGCCCCCTGCGCGGCAGCAACCGTCTGATCCCGCTGATTTCCGCCATCGGCATGTCGATCTTCCTGCAGAACACCGTTCTGCTGGCGCAAGACTCCAAGGACAAATCCATCCCCAACCTGATCCCCGGTAACTTCTCCTTCGGGCCAGGTGGCGCACAAGAAGTGCTGATTTCCTACATGCAAATCGTGGTGTTCGTGGTGACCTTCGTCGCCATGCTCGGCCTGACGATGTTCATCTCCCGCTCTCGCCTGGGTCGCGCCTGCCGTGCCTGTGCCGAAGACATCAAGATGGCCAACCTCTTGGGTATCAACACCAACAACATCATCGCCCTGACCTTCGTCATCGGTGCCGCACTGGCGGCCATCGCGGCCGTGCTGCTGAGCATGCAATACGGCGTGATCAACCCGAACGCCGGTTTCCTGGTCGGCCTCAAGGCCTTCACCGCAGCGGTACTGGGCGGTATCGGCAGCATCCCCGGCGCCATGCTCGGCGGGATCGTGCTGGGGGTGGCGGAAGCCTTTGGTGCCGATATCTTCGGCGACCAATACAAGGACGTTGTGGCGTTCGGTCTATTGGTCCTGGTGTTGTTGTTCCGGCCAACCGGCCTGTTGGGCCGTCCGGAGGTTGAGAAAGTATGACTAGGAATCTTAAACAGGCGTTGTTCAGCGCCTTGCTGGTGTGGGCCGTTGCCTACCCGGTACTCGGTCTGAAACTGACCATCGTCGGCATCAACCTCGAAGTCCACGGCACCAGTAACGCCACCCTGATCACCATCGCCGTGTGCTCGGTGCTGATGTTCCTGCGGGTGCTGTTCGACCAGCAGATCAGCTCGGCCTGGCGCTCCTCGCCAAGCATGCCGCTGATTCCGGCCAAGGCCAGTAACTTCCTGACCCTGCCGACCACCCAGCGCTGGATCATCATTGCGTTGATCGCCGGTGCGCTGGTCTGGCCGTTCTTCGGCTCTCGCGGTGCGGTGGATATCGCCACCCTGGTGTTGATCTACGTGATGCTGGGCCTGGGCCTGAACATCGTGGTCGGTCTGGCCGGTCTGCTTGACCTTGGCTACGTCGGCTTCTATGCCGTCGGCGCCTACAGTTATGCGTTGCTGTCGCATTACTACGGTCTGAGCTTCTGGATCTGCCTGCCGATTGCCGGTCTGATGGCAGCCACCTTCGGCTTCCTGCTCGGCTTCCCGGTGCTGCGTTTGCGCGGTGACTACCTGGCGATCGTGACCTTGGGCTTCGGTGAAATCATCCGTCTGTTCCTGCGTAACCTGACCGGCCTCACCGGTGGCCCGAACGGTATCAGCAACATCGAGAAACCGACGTTCTTCGGACTGACCTTCGAGCGTAAAGCAGCCGAAGGCATGCAGACCTTCCACGAGTACTTCGGCCTGGCGTACAACTCGATCAACAAGGTGATTTTCCTTTACCTGGTTGCGTTGTTCCTGGCCCTGGCTGCGCTGTTCGTCATCAACCGCCTGCTGCGCATGCCGCTGGGACGCGCGTGGGAAGCGCTGCGTGAAGACGAAATCGCCTGCCGTGCACTGGGTCTCAATCCTACGGTCATCAAGCTGTCGGCCTTCACCCTCGGTGCCAGCTTCGCCGGTTTTGCCGGTAGTTTCTTCGCTGCCCGCCAGGGTCTGGTGACCCCGGAGTCCTTCACCTTCATCGAGTCGGCGATCATTCTCGCCATCGTCGTATTGGGTGGCATGGGCTCACAACTGGGTGTGATCCTGGCTGCCGTGGTGATGATCCTGCTGCCTGAAATGATGCGTGAGTTCAGTGAGTACCGCATGTTGATGTTCGGCGCCTTGATGGTGCTGATGATGATCTGGCGTCCTCAAGGCCTGCTGCCCATGCAACGTCCTCACATGGAGCTGCGCAAATGAGCCGCGAGATCCTTAAAGTCGAAAATCTGAGCATGCGCTTCGGCGGCTTGCTGGCGGTCAACGGCGTGGCCCTGACCGTGAAGGAAAAACAGGTGGTTGCACTGATCGGCCCTAACGGTGCCGGCAAGACTACCGTGTTCAACTGCCTGACCGGTTTCTACAAACCGAGCGGCGGCAGCATCCTGCTGGATGGCGAGGCGATCGAAGGTTTGCCCGGCCACAAGATTGCCCTCAAAGGCGTGGTGCGGACCTTCCAGAACGTGCGGTTGTTCAAGGACATGACGGCGGTCGAGAACCTCTTGATCGCGCAACACCGCCACCTGAACACCAACTTCCTGTCCGGCTTGTTCAAGACCCCGTCGTTCCGCAAGAGCGAACGTGAGGCGATGGAGTTCGCCGAGTACTGGCTGGACAAGGTCAACCTGACCCAGTTCGCCAACCGTCCGGCCGGCACACTGGCCTATGGTCAGCAGCGTCGCCTGGAAATCGCCCGCTGCATGATGACCCGCCCGCGGATCCTCATGCTCGACGAACCGGCTGCCGGCCTGAACCCCAAGGAAACCGAGGATCTCAAGGCGCTGATCAGCATGTTGCGCGAAGAGCACAACGTCACCGTGCTGCTGATCGAACACGACATGAAACTGGTCATGAGCATTTCCGACCACATCGTCGTGATCAACCAGGGCACGCCCCTGGCCGATGGCACGCCGGAACAGATCCGCGACAATCCTGAAGTGATCAAAGCCTACCTGGGGGAAGCGTAAATGCTGCAATTCGAAAACGTTTCCACTTTCTACGGCAAGATCCAGGCCCTGCACAGCGTCAACGTGGAGATCCGCCAGGGCGAAATCGTTACCCTGATCGGCGCCAACGGCGCGGGCAAATCCACCTTGCTGATGACGCTTTGCGGTTCGCCGCAAGCCCACAGCGGCAGCATCAAGTACATGGGTGAAGAGCTCGTGGGGCAAACCTCGGCGCAGATCATGCGCAAGAGCATCGCGGTGGTCCCGGAAGGTCGTCGGGTGTTTGCCCGCCTGACCGTGGAAGAGAACCTGTCCATGGGCGGTTTCTTCACCGCCAAGGGCGATTACCAGGAACAGATGGACAAGGTTCTCGAACTTTTCCCACGCCTGAAAGAACGCTTCGCCCAGCGCGGTGGCACCATGTCCGGCGGCGAACAGCAAATGCTCGCCATCGGCCGTGCGCTGATGAGCAAACCCAAGCTGCTGCTGCTCGACGAGCCGTCGCTGGGTCTGGCACCGATCATCATCCAGCAGATCTTCGACATCATCGAACAGCTGCGCAAGGACGGTGTGACGGTGTTCCTGGTGGAGCAGAACGCCAACCAGGCGCTGAAAATTGCTGACCGCGCGTACGTTCTGGAGAACGGTCGTGTGGTGATGCAAGGCACCGGTGAAGCCCTGCTGACCGACCCGAAAGTGCGCGAAGCATACCTCGGTGGCTAAGCGATTGCGGTAAACAATAAAACGGCCTTCGGGCCGTTTTTTTATCCCCGCCACAACCCTCAACAACACTGAAAATCCAATGTGTGCGGGCTTGCTCGCTCCCACAGGGTTTGTGTGGAGGCAGATTATCGTTGAAGTCGATCCAGCGCCTCGCCACTGCGCTTGAACCCGCCAATCAGATAATCCACCAACACTTGCGTGCGCTTCGGCAATCCACCCTGATACGGATGCACCAGGTACATCGGCATGCTCCGCGTCTGATAATCGCGCAGGAGCCAGCGCAATCGCCCATCAGCCAATTCCGCTTGCAGCAGGTAAGAAGGTAACCGTGCAATGCCAGCCCCAGCCAATGCGGCTTTTTTCAACAGGCTGTAATGGTTGCTGGCGAACGGCCCTGACACTCGCACCCGCAACAACTCATGTTGCTGGTGATAGAGCCATTCTTCGCGGCCGCTGTAATGGCTGTTGAGCAGGCAGCGATGTTCCGCTAACGCTTGAGGCGTCTGCGGTTCACCGTATTGTTCGAGATAGGCCGGGCTGGCGCAGGTCATTTCGTTCCACGCCAACAAGGGGCGCGCGACCAACCGTTGATCGTTGGCCACTTCGGAACGGACGGCCAAATCAAATCCGTCCCGAGACAAGTCGCGATAGTTGTTACTGAGATCAAGCTCAATCTGCACCTGCGGGTACTTGCTGGAAAACTCCAGCAACAAGCCATCGAAGAATGTTTCCCCCAACGACACCGGAACCGTCATACGCACCGGCCCGGCCATATCGTCCTTCAACCGCGCCAATGCCTGACGCGCCCTCTCCACTTGGACTAGCAACGCCTGTGCTTGTGGCAACAGCGCCGCACCCGCCGCCGTCAGGCTCAAGCGGCGAGTGGTGCGTTGCAACAACACCACGCAGAACCGCGTCTCCAACAGACTGATGCGCTTGGAGAGCTGGCCTTTGCTGCACCCCAATTGCTGCGCCGCCAAGGTGAAACTTCCCGCTTCGATCAACACCGCAAACGCCGCCAGATCATCCATCTCGCTCATGGACTGTTTCCATTTGAAAACCAAAGGTTGCCTATTAGCGCGCTTATCAATGGAAAAAACCACTCTAGACTGAGATCTCTTTCCACTCACACCAGGATCAGCCCCAATGAAAATTCTTTTGATCGGCGCAAGCGGCACCATCGGTTCAGCGGTCGACAAGGAACTGGCCGAGCGTCACGAAATTATCCGCATCGGTCGCAACAGCGGTGATTTTCATGTGGACATCAGCGACAGCGCCTCGATTCGCAAACTGTTCGAGCAAACCGGCCAGTTCGATGCGCTGGTCTGCGCTGCTGGTAACGTGACCTTCGCGCCGCTGGACGAAATGACTGAAGACAGCTTCGCCCTGGGCCTCAAAGACAAACTGATGGGTCAGGTCAACCTGTTGCTGATCGGCCGCGAATTCGCCAACGACGGCGCGTCGTTCACCTTCACCACCGGCGTGCTCAGCCACGACCCGATCCGCAGCGGCGCCTCGGCTGCACTGGTCAACGGTGCCCTCGACAGCTTCGTTCGCTCGGCGGCGATCGAACTGCCACGCGGCCTGCGCGTCAACTCGGTGAGCCCGAATGTACTGGTCGAAGCCATGGGCAGCTACGCGCCGTACTTCCGTGGCTACAAACCGGTTCCGGCAGCGGATGTGGCATTGGCCTACGCCAAAAGTGTGGAAGGCTTGCAGACCGGTCAGACTTTTCACGTCGGCTGATACACAACCCCCTGTAGGAGCGAAGCTTGCTCGCGAAAGCGTTGGGTCATTCAACGACGATGTTGGATGTATCAGCCCCTTCGCGAGCAAGCTTCGCTCCTAGAGGTTGATCGACGGAGACCTGTCGGGGTTGTGATGAACGGTCAGGCTGAGTAACGTGGCGGCACTTGTCAGGAGACCCAAAGATGCGTGTTGCCCGTTCCTTAGTCCTTGTTGCCCTGCTTCCGTTGTTCGCTGCCTGCCAGATGTTCGATGGCTCGCGTGAAAGCGCCGCTCATGTGGGCCAGACCCGCTTGCAGGGCCAGTTGACCGCTGCCGATGGCAAGCTTCTGTTCCAGCCATGCAATGAACAACGCAGCTACGTGGTCAACGACACCGGTGGCACCAGCGTCCTGCAAGAGGCCGCGACCCTGGCCGATGCCCAGGGCAAGCTGTTCGCCGATGTCCGAGGGCGCATCGTTGCCAATGGCGCCGACAGCCGCCTCGATCTGGAGCAGTTGTACCGCGTCGAGCGTTCGGGGGCCGCGTGCAACGATCCCAACTTCAAACTGCTGATCCTGCGCGCCGCCGGCCATGGGCCTGAGTGGAACGTGAAAGTCAGCGGCAAAGGCCTGGTCATCGACCGCGCGGGCCAGCCGCCATTAGCCGTGCCATACGTTGAAGAGCAACTGGGCGATGGCCGCTTCAACCTCAGCACCGAAGCCAATAACCAGCACATCGAACTGTGGGTGGCGCCGCAACGTTGCGTCGACAGCAACACCGGCAGCGTGCAGCACATGAGCGCCGAGCTGCGTATCGACGGCCAGGTTCAGCGCGGTTGCGGGTATTTTGGCGGGGCCCGCGACGACTGATCGTTTTAGCCTCACGGGAATTACCTTTGGGGCTTATAATCTCCGGTTTCAAACGCCTTGGCGCAGTTGTGCGCCCCGCGAACCGGATCCCGTCATGTTACGAATCACCGAACTCAAGTTGCCGATCGACCATCCCGATGAAGACCTGCGCCCTGCCATCGTGCAGCGCCTGGGCATCGCCAGCGATGACCTGCTCGACTTCACCTTGTTCAAGCGCAGCTACGATGCGCGCAAAAAATCTTCCGAACTGTGCTTCATCTACACCATCGACCTCAACGTTCGCGATGAGGCCGCGGTGCTGCACACGTTCGCCGATGACCGTAACGTCAACGTGGCACCGGATGTCAGCTACAAAGTGGTCGGCCAGGCGCCGGCTGATCTTGAGCAACGTCCTGTCGTCGTGGGCTTCGGTCCGTGCGGGATTTTCGCCGGGCTGCTGCTCGCGCAAATGGGCTTCAAGCCGATCATCCTCGAGCGTGGCACCGAGGTGCGTCAGCGCACCAAGGACACTTGGGGTCTGTGGCGTAAAAGCGTGCTTAACCCGGAATCCAACGTGCAATTCGGTGAAGGCGGCGCGGGGACATTCTCTGACGGCAAGCTTTACAGCCAGATCAAGGACCCGAAATTCATCGGGCGCAAAGTCCTGCACGAGTTCGTCAAAGCAGGTGCGCCGGAAGAAATCCTCTACGTCAGCAAACCGCACATCGGTACGTTCCGTCTGACCGGCGTTGTCGAAAACATGCGTGAGCAGATTCGCGCGATGGGTGGCGAGGTGCGCTTCCAGCAGCGCGTCACCGACGTGTTGATCGAGGACGGCCAACTGGTCGGCGTCGAGCTCAATGGCGGCGAGCAGATCCACTCCAGACACGTGATCCTGGCCCTCGGCCACAGCGCCCGCGACACCTTCCGCATGCTGCATGGCCGTGGCGTATTCATGGAAGCCAAGCCGTTCTCGGTGGGTTTCCGCATCGAACACCCGCAGTCGCTGATCGACCGCGCACGCCTGGGCAAATACGCCGGCCACCCGAAACTCGGTGCCGCCGACTACAAACTGGTGCACCACGCCAGCAACGGCCGTTCGGTCTACAGCTTCTGCATGTGCCCGGGCGGCACCGTGGTGGCGGCGACGTCCGAGCCGGGCCGGGTGGTCACCAACGGCATGAGCCAGTACTCGCGTAACGAGCGCAACGCCAACTCCGGGATCGTCGTCGGGATCACCCCGGAAGTCGATTATCCGGGCGGCCCGCTGGCGGGTATCGAGTTGCAGGAACGCCTGGAATCCCACGCCTATGTGCTGGGCGGCAGCAATTACGAGGCGCCGGCGCAACTGGTCGGTGATTTCATTGCCGGTAAGCCTTCCACTGAATTGGGCAGCGTCGAGCCGTCCTACAAGCCGGGCGTTGCCTTGGGTGACTTGGCGCTGGCCTTGCCCGCGTTCGCCATCGAAGCCATTCGCGAAGCCTTGCCGGCGTTCGAGAAACAGATTCGCGGTTACTCGCTGCACGACGCGGTGTTGACCGGGATCGAGACGCGTACTTCATCGCCGCTGCGGATTACCCGCAATGAATCGATGCAGAGTTTGAACGTGAAAGGCTTGTTCCCGGCCGGTGAAGGTGCGGGTTATGCGGGCGGGATTCTGTCGGCGGGTGTGGACGGGATTCGCATCGCCGAAGCCGTGGCCCGAGACATCCTCGGCCTCGAAGCCTGACACATATCCCTGTGGGAGCGAGCCTGCTCGCGATGACGGAATAACATTCAACAGAGATGTTGATTGATCTACCGCTATCGCGAGCAGGCTCGCTCCCACATTGGTTTTTGGTGTGTTAGATGTTGGCGCGGAGCACGGTGTCCGGCAGCGGCTCGCCGCGCTCGACACTCGCCGCCACGGCATCGATCAACCCGCTCAATTCATACCCTTGGGCCTGGAGCCAGGCCTGATCGTAATAGCTGGTTTCATAGCGCTCGCCGCCATCGCACAGAATCGCCACGATCGACCCCGACTCCCCCTCCGCCACCATCTGCCGGGCCGCTATCAAGGCGCCGATCAGGTTGGTCCCGCTCGAACCGCCTACCCGTCGACCCAAACGCTGCGCCAGGTAATGCATGGCCGCCAGTGACAACGCGTCCGGCACCTTGACCATCGCATCAATCACCTTGGGCAGGAACGAAGCCTCGACCCGAGGCCGACCAATGCCTTCAATCCGCGAACCGTGATCCAGTCGCAGGCTGGCGTCGCCGGTCTGGTAGTAATCGAAAAACACCGAACGTTCGGCATCCGCGCACAGCACGCGGGTGCAATGCTGGCGATAACGCACGTAACGGCCCAGCGTCGCGGTGGTGCCGCCAGTGCCAGGACTGGAAATCAGCCAGCTCGGCTCGGGATGCTGCTCGAAACGCATTTGCTGGAAGATCGATTCGGCGATGTTGTTGTTCGCCCGCCAATCGGTGGCGCGTTCGGCGTAGGTGAATTGGTCGATGAAGTGGCCATCGTTTTCCCGAGCCAGGCGCTCAGACTCGGCGTAGATCTGCGTCGGATCATCGACCAGATGGCTCTTGCCACCGTAGAACGCGATCTGCGCAATCTTCTCTTTGGAGGTGCTGGCCGGCATCACTGCAATAAACGGCAAACCCAGCAACCGGGCGAAATACGCCTCGGAAATCGCCGTCGAACCGCTGGACGCCTCGATCACCGGCGCGCCGGGTTTGAGCCAGCCGTTACACAGCGCATAGAGGAACAACGAACGGGCCAACCGGTGTTTCAGGCTACCGGTGGGATGGCTGGATTCATCCTTGAAATACAACTCGATACCCGGCAACCCCGGCAGCGGCAAGGGGATCAGGTGGGTGTCGGCGCTACGCTGGAAGTCCGCTTCGATGATCCGGATGGCTTCGCGGGCCCACTGTCGGTTGTCGCTCATGGTGGTGTTCTCGTCGAGTCGGCCTTGTTGCAAGGCTCAGCCCATAAGCTTAGGAAAAAACCTACATCACGCACAGATACAGCTGAGATCCAATACGCCGGGCAACTGCTAGGCTCAGGTCCGTGCTGATTGTTCGAGCTGTCACGGCATATAACAAAAAAGAATATAACTTTTGTTTTAACAACTAACGGTACGGGTTAGGGTGTGCCACCTTTTGAATTCATCGATGGAGAGCGACCTTGCCTCTGCGTAGCACGTTCACGCGTTTCTTCCAGCTGGAAGCCGCCAGCGGTCTGTTACTGATCGCCGCTGCAGCCCTGGCTCTGATCATCAACAACTCGTCGCTGTCGTGGCTCTATAACGGCCTGCTGGACACCCCCGTGGTGGCCCAGATCGGCGCGCTGAAAATCGCCAAGCCGTTGTTGCTGTGGATCAACGACGGACTGATGGCCCTGTTCTTCCTGCTGATCGGCCTGGAGGTCAAGCGCGAAGTCCTTGACGGCCAACTGTCCAAGCCTTCGCAGATCGTCCTGCCCGGCGCGGCTGCCATCGGCGGCATGGTGGTACCGGCGCTGGTCTACTGGTTTTTCAACCGCGACAACCCGGCAGCCCTCGGTGGCTGGGCCATCCCGATGGCCACCGACATCGCCTTCGCCCTCGGCGTACTCGCCTTGCTCGGCAAACGCGTACCGGTGTCGTTGAAGCTGTTCCTGATGACCCTGGCGATCATCGACGACCTCGGCGCCATCATCGTCATCGCGATCTTCTATTCGGGCGCGCTCTCGACCTTGTCCCTGGCATTGGCCGGGACGTGCATCGTGGCGTTGATCGCGATGAACCGACTCGGGGTGGTCAAGCTCGGGCCGTACATGATCATTGGTTTGATCCTATGGGTTTGCGTGCTCAAAAGCGGTGTCCACGCGACACTGGCCGGTGTGACCCTGGCCTTCTGCATCCCGCTACGCACCAAGAACGCCGAACCTTCGCCGTTGCTGACCCTGGAACACGCGCTGCACCCGTGGGTGGCCTACGGCATCCTGCCGCTGTTCGCCTTCGCCAACGCCGGGTTGTCGCTGAGCGGCGTGACCGTCGAAAGCTTCACCCACCACGTGCCGATGGGCATCGCGGTCGGCCTGCTGTTGGGCAAGACCCTGGGCGTGTTTGGCCTGACCTGGCTGGCGGTGAAAATCGGCATCGCCGCCCTGCCCCAAGGCGCCAATTGGGGCCAGGTGCTGGGCGTGGCGATCCTTTGCGGGATTGGTTTCACCATGAGTTTGTTTGTCGGTTCCCTGGCCTTTGTGCCCGGTGCCAGTGAATACGCCGGGATGGATCGGATGGGGATTTTGACCGGTTCGATATTGGCGGCGTTGATTGGTTATGCGGTGGTGGCGGTGGCTAGTCGAAAGGGAAGCTCTTCGGCGGTTTAACCGGGGGCATATCCGTTTCTGCGGTTGCGGCTGCCGGCGGTTTCGCTTTTACAGCGAGTGACTTGGAAAAGCCCCAAGTAACCAAGGGCTTTTGCCCCGCCATTCGGTGCCTCGCTAAGGCTCGGCATGCCCTCACTCCGGCATTGCTCCGGGAGCCCGCCGCCATCGGCCATCCATGGCCGGGGGCGGCTACCGCGGCATCCTTGCCGCGGTGCCCCCTGCGCAACGCCTGCGTTCGGCCTCTGGGAAAGGGGCGGCAGATCTGAAGCCAAAGCAAAGCAAAGCAAAGCAAAGCAAAGCAAAGCAAAGCAACGGCAAGATCAAAAAATCGCAGCCTTCGGCAGCTCCTTGACCGTGTGTGCGCATCTTTGTATCGCACCGATCCCCTGTAGGAGCGAGCTTGCTCGCGATGGACTCACAGGCATCGCGTTTATTCTGTTGAAAACCGTCATCGTTAACGCCCTTCGCGAGCAGGCTCGCTCCCACATTTGGTCTGGGTACACCTGCGAGAGACTGGTCGGCTGTCAGGCCGCCTTCGCGGGCAAGCCTCGCTCCTACAGAAAATCAGAAGCAGAGCGGCGTACGCTTTTGCTTCCCACCACTCATCAGGTCGAGCGTTAGCTCGCCTGTCGCTTTTGATTTTGATGCACCGCCCCATCGTAAGGCCGAGCGCAGGTTCTGCGCAGTGGGTAACCCGGCAGGGATGCCGGGTTAGCCGCCCCCGGCCATGGATGGCCGATGGCGGCGGGCCCACGGAGCAGGACCGGAGCGAGGGCATGCCGAGCCTTAGCGAGGCACCGAACGAAAGGGGCAAGAGCCCTTGGTTACTTGGGGCTCTTCCAAGTGACACGCCGTAAGGGCGGAACCAATAGCCGCCGTTACCGCAGAAATGGATATGTACCCACCTCGTTCTACCTCTCAAAAAAAAACCCCGACCAGTCACCTGATCGGGGTTTTCTTTTGCCCTGTCCGGCTTAGTGCGAAACGCGGCTCGTACCATCCACAGTGGCAATCCGCACACGTTCGCCAACACGGAACACTTCGTTCTCCTGAACCTGCTGCACGTAGGCGCGCATGCTGCCGTCGTCTTCGCGTACAGTGATTTCCACGCCTTGGGTGCGTGTCAGGCCTTCTTCGGTGGCCGAACCGAGCAGGCCGCCGGCTACTGCGCCGATGACCGCGGCAACGATGCTGCCGCGACCGCCGCCGATGGCGCTACCGCCAACACCGCCCACGACTGCACCAGCGGCGCCGCCGATCGGGGTCTTGGTGCCTTCGATTTTCACCGGACGCAGGGATTCGATGGTGCCCATGCGAACGGTCTGCACACGACGCGCTTCGTCACGGGAGTAGGAGTCACCGGACAGGTTCGATTGGCAGCCAGTGAGCAACATCGCCATGGTGGAAAAGGAAGCAACCAACAGAACAGACTTACGCATAGCATCAACTCCAAAAAGACAGGTAATCATTAAACTCCGCAGCTTGACGCCTGTCACGGCATCGCCCGGATAAAATTGGTTTCATTCAGTTCCAGTACAGACGCCCTCGCGAACTCACCACACAGTAGCGGCAAATTGCGCAATCTGCCCCGCTGACTCAAGGATTGTCATGGATTACTTCATCATTGTCGTCACCACTGTCGCCGGCCTGTACTTCCACGGGTGGTTATACGTACGAATCAAACGCTGGATGGACCGCGATCTGGCGTTAGCCCTGGCGGGAGGAGATGAGCAGAAAAAGGCCTTCATGCTCCAGCAGCTGGCGAACGCTCAAGCGCAGAAGATCAAGCGTCGGGACCTGCCACAGTGGCTCGAGGCCGCTGCGGCAGGCTATCCCGGTCGGTAGACTGCTTAGGGTGCCAGACGTTCAAGAATCCAGTCGGCGCCCTGTAAGCGGTAGTTGAGGCGATCGTGCAGGCGGCTCGGACGGCCTTGCCAGAACTCGATGCGCTCGGGGAGCAGGCGATAACCGCCCCAATGTTCGGGGCAGTGAGGTTGGGTGTCACTGAACCGTTGCTCGGTGTTCTTGAGCAACGCTTCCAGCTCGGCACGGTCGGCAATTACCCGGCTTTGCGGCGAAGCCCAGGCACCGAGGCGGCTGCCTAGGGGCCGGACTTGAAAGTAAGCGTCGGACTCCTCGGGCGTAACCTTCACCACACGCCCTTCGATGCGCACCTGGCGCTCCAGGGCTGGCCAGAAAAACGTCATGGCCGCGAATGGATTCGCGGTCAGGTGCTGGCCCTTGGCGCTGTCGTAGTTGGTGAAGAAGGTAAAGCCCTGCTCGTCCAGGCCCTTGAGCAGCAGAATCCTGCAATGGGGCCGACCGTCCTGATCGACCGTGGCCAGGGTCATGGCGTTGGCTTCCACCGGTGCCTGTTCGGTTTTCACCGCGTCGGCAAACCATTGATGGAACAGCGCGAATGGCTCGGCCGGGGCTTGTGCTTCGGTCAGGCCATCACGGGTGTAGTCTCGACGCATATCAGCCAGGCCCTGGGTCATGGCGCATTCCTTTTGGTTAACGAATCACTTCTTTGTGGCATCGGCAGCGACGTCGACTTTTTTCGCATCGGCGACGGCTTTGGCCGGAACAGTCTTTTTCGCCGGCGTCGCGGTTTTGGCCGGAGCCTTCTTGGCAGCGGCTTTCTTCGCTGGCGCCTTTTTCGCGGCCGGCACGGCAGCTTTCTTCGCGGCGGGTGCCGGGGTCACAGGCACGGCGACCGGCTTCACGTCCTGGGCAGCCACCAGGCGCACCGGTGCCGGCGCTGGCATGTTGTACTTGCTCAGCAGCGCAACCATGGTGTTTTGCGGAGTGACCAGCAGTTCCACGCGACGGTTCAAGGCACGGCCTTCATTGCTGTCGTTGGCAGCACGCGGGGCTTCGCCACCCATGCCGCGCAGCATCAGGCGATCACGTTGCAGACCGCTGAGGCGGAAGATCGCAGCCACGGCTTGAGCGCGTTCCTGGCTCAGCTTCACGTTGGCCGGAGCAGCGCCCGAGGTATCGCTGTGACCCAGCACCAGTACGGCAGTCTTTGGATCGACTTCAAGGATTTTCGCGACACGAGTGAACGGACCGAGGGTCACTGGCAGCAGCATGGCGGGACGGTCAGGGTTGAACGAGCCTTCTACCGGCGCGGTAACGACCAACACGTTTTCACGGCGTTCGAGTTTCAGGTTGCTGTCCTTGATCGCTTCGCGCAGACGCGGCTCGTAGTCGTCAAGCCAGGCCTGGGTGACTTTTGGATCAGGCATCGGCACGACTTTGGCGGTGCTCTGCTCTTTGCCGCCGAACGGCCACCACCATTTGCCACCCGCATCGGCCTCAGCCTTGGCCACTTCAACCGGCTTGGCTACGGGTTTGGCTTCAGGTTTTACCTCAGCCTTGGCTGGCGTCTTGTCGGCGCCGTCATCGGAACCGAACGGCCAGTACCAATGGCTGGCGCTTTCAGTCTTGGCCACCGGCGCGGTCGCGGCAGGCTTCAAGGGTGCTGGGGCAGATGCTGGAGCCGGAGCCGGAGTTTTAGCGGCGACTTTGTCGGAAGAACCGAACGGCCACCAGCTGCTGCCATCCGAGTCATTTTGTGGAGTTTGTGCGCAACCGGTGATAGCGAAGCACAGTGCCAAGGCGAGGGTTTGTTTGGTTGACATTGGATATCCACAAAAAATGAAGTAATGAAAAAATCCGGCCGGGTCGGCCCACATAAACAGACGCTTTGAGACTGAAAAGGCTTTCGGGTTCCAGTTCCAGGCCCCTTAAGCGGGATTTACAGACAAGTGGCCAGTACTCGCACGAGCTTTTGCGCGCGCGGATCCATCAAGACGTACGGCCCTAAGGTATTTGTCACAAAGCCGAAGGCCACATCGTGTTCCGGGTCAGCAAAACCGATGGAACCGCCGGCGCCCGGATGGCCGAACGCACGCGGGCCGAGGCCGTAGGTGGCGTTGGGGACGTCCGGTTGATCGAGCATGCAACCCAGGCCGAAACGGGTCCGGGTCAGTAAAGTCTTGTCCTCGCCGAGGCTGTGTTCACGCGTCAGCTCGTCGAGCATTTCGCCTTCCAGCAGGCTGCCGTCGAGCAGACCGGCGTAGAACCCGGCCAGGCTGCGGGCGTTGCCGTGGCCATTGGCCGCCGGCTGCTGCATGCGCCGCCACTCGGGTTTGTTGGTGCTGGTCATGATCGATGGCGGGTTGGTGAAGGCCCGCGTCGTCATGGCCGTCGGCTCGCGCATCGTCACTTGCAGCAAGCGTTGGGCCGCGGCATCGCCCACGTTGCCCTTGCCACGGGCGATGTGCGCCACGCGGTGAAACTCCGAGTCTGCCAGACCGACATGGAAATCCAGACCCAACGGCTTCGCCACCCGCGCCACGATGGACTCACCGGGCCCACGGCCATCGGCACGACGCAGCAACTCACCGACCAGCCAGCCATAGGTAATCGCGGCGTAACCGTGGCCTTCGCCCGGCGTCCACCAAGGCGTTTCAGCGGCCAGGGCGTCGACCATGGTTTGCCAGTCATAAAGCGCTTCCGGGGCCAGCAACTCGCGCAGCGCCGGCAGACCGGCCTGATGGCAGAGCAACTGGCGCAGGGTCACGGCGTCTTTGCCGGCAGCGGCGAATTCCGGCCAGTAGCGGGCAACCGGGGCGTCCAGTTGCAGCTTGCCTTCGGCCACCAATTGCAGGGCGGTGACGGCGGTAAAGGTCTTGGTGCAGGAGAACAGGTTGGCGAGGGTGTCGCTGTGCCAGGCTTCGAGGCCATCCTTGTCGGCGCTACCGGCCCAAAGATCGACGACGGTTTCGCCGCCGATCTGGATGCACAACGCTGCTCCACGCTCCTGAGGATCGTCGAACAGCGCTGCGAATGCTTCGCGCACCGCTTCAAACTTAAGCTCGTAAAAACCCTGAATCTGCACCCGCAACTCCCCGGATATAAGGCTGTAAAGTGGCCCGCATTGTTCCAGCCATTGAAGGATTTGGGAACAGGGGCGGGCTGGGCGGTCGGTTGCCCATGGAAATGATCGACAATTTGTAGCGCCTGAATCGACGCCTTCGCGGGCAAGCCTCGCTCCTACAGGTCCGGTGGTGCTCTTGTAGGAGCGAGGCTTGCCCGCGAAGAACGATAACGCGGTGTATCAGGCCTCAGTGGCCATTGGCCGAATGCCCACCCGCATGGCCAGCGCCCTGCCCTGCGCCTTTGCCAGCCTCGCCTTTTCTCCCGCCTTCGGCATCGTGGCTGGCTTTGTCCACCTCAGCCTTGGCCTTCTGCGCCTCTTTGCCCAACTGATCGACGGTCGCCAGGTTGCTCTTGCGCACACTGTCGACAAAGCCCTGGAACGGCAGATCGGTAATGCCCACCAATCCAAAGTGACCATTCTCACCGTCCAGCAGGCGGCCGGTCACCGGTTGATCGAGGTATTGGAACCAATGCACCCCGACAATCGACGGCTCGCTCATCGCCTGTTTGAGGAAATTCGCGTAAGCCGGACCACGATCTTCTTCCTTGGCCAATGGCGTCACGCCGCCCCAGAACGGGCCGCGATCCGTCGAACCGAAGTTGAACTCGGTGATCAGCACCGGTTTGTCCAGGCTGCGCAGTGTGGCGAAGTCGTATCCGTCCTGCGGTTGCAGGGTGTACATATTGAAGCTCAACACATCGCAATACTGGGCGCAGGACGCCACCGCTTCCGGGGTGCTGATGGCAAAGCGGCCGCCCAGCAACAACTGATTCGGCGCATGCCACTTGAGCGAATCGGAGATGGTCTTGAAGTAGGTGTCGGCGAAGACCTTCTGGAAGTACTTGAAGTCGGCTTCGATTTCCGGGTGTTCGGCACTCGGCAGCGGCGGCACGAAGCCTGGGTCTTCCATCAATTCCCAGGCGGGCAGGTCGATGCCCCAGGCTTTGGAAAGACCGGCCTGGTTGCGGTATTTGTCGCGCAATTGCTTGAGGAACGCGCGTTTGGCCGGCACATCGGTGGTCATCTTCAAGGTGCCGTAAGCCAGCGCATAGCGGGCTTTGGGGTCATCACCCGGACCGGCCCAGGCCAGTTCGTTGTCGGCAAAGTAGCCGATCAGCCACGGATCGTCTCGATGGTCGCGGGCCGCGATGGCCACGGCACGTTCGGTGGCCATGGCGAAACGCGGGTCGAACGGGTCAGGCATGCCGCCCCACCAGTCGGTGCCGGTGCTGATGCTGGCGTAATCACCGACGATCGACAGCGGCAAGGTGTACGGCACGCGGTCGGTGTTGCCCAGCGCCGGAGCGCTCCAGTTGCCGATGGTGTTGAAGCCCCAGGCTTGCAGGCGATCCAGGGTGTGGCCAGCCCAGCGCTGTTCATCAACCAGCGCTTTGCACGGTTCGGCCGGTGTTTGCTCGGCCGCTTTCGCGGCTGTCGCTTCGACTGCGCCGGTCTTGGCTGCCTCGGCGACACCGGCTTCGGCAGTCGTAGGCGCAATCGGTTGCTCGACAGCCTTGTCGGCTGTTGCCTCAACCGCATCGGCCTTGGCCGCTTCGGCGACACCGGCTTTGGTGTCGCTGCCTGACGCGCAAGGCGCGCCATACAGGCGTTGCAGGTTGGCGCCATAGAAGTCGTACCAGCGACCGGCGTTGTAGGCACGGCCCTGATCGACACCGTTACCGCCACGGTTGTCGCCTTCCCCATAGTGGCTGGCCAATACCTCGTCGGGTTTTGGCAGGGACTCGAACATCCACTCGCGGCCGGCGATGTAGGTCTGATTGACGTCCGGGGTGAGGGTGTTGACCCCCAGGGAATAGAACGGATGGCCTTCCGGGGTCACCAGGTACCAGCGACCGTCACGCTTCTCGGTGCGGAAAAAGCCACTGGCCTTGAACGCCGGGCCTTTGTTCAAGCCTCCGAATTTATCGAGGGGGGATTTCTCACGCTCGGCCAGCCAGGTTTTCAGCTGCTGTTGTTCCTTGGCTGCGGCGCTTTTCAGTTGCTCATCGCTGCTGACTTTTTCCGGCCATTTGGCCCGGGTCGATTGGCCGTAAGCGTCCACCAGACCGCCGTAAGCGGCTTTGGTCACGGCTTCGCCGTCCTGCACGCCGAAGCGTTCCAGCAGGATGCTCTGGGCCACTTTCGGCTGATCCATCGACAAGCTCACCGACACCACTTGGCTGCGATCCAGCTCACCGCTGCTGTTGGCCAGCAGTACGCGCTGGCCGTCGAAACTCATTGGCATCGGCGGGCCGGCTTTCATGCCTTGACTCAAAGGTGTACTGGCGACCAACGGCACTAACAAGGTTTGCGCCGGGCCGGCCGGCAGATCGACGCGGCTGATCAGCGTCTTGCCGTCGTTGCTCTGGATTTTCACGTAGAGCGTCACGGCCCAGTTCATCGCGCTCTGGATTCGCAGGCTCATCACGCCCGACTGCGACCAGTCCCAGGCGCCGGTTTGCGGGGTCAGGCGCAAGGTCGGCTGAGCCACGGGATTGAAGGTCACCCGGCGCAGCACTTCGCCTTCGGCCGTTTGCTCGGCGTTGGATTGCGGCAGGCTGGCGTCCTGAGTCGCGATCTGGACGACGTCGGCGGGGCGCACAAAGTTGAACAGCGTCTGCTGGCCGGCAGGGGCCGCCAGCAAAGGGGCTGCGAACATCAGGGCAAAAACGGCAGGCAGCGAACGGCGAATCATGAGAACGAAATTCTCCCTAACGGCCATCAATGGCCAGTGGAAAAGCGATGGTAGAGAGATAGACAACGCGGCGGGCACATTTGCCCACCGGTGTATCAGGAAATTTCACGACGGAAGGGAGGCAACGCATTGAGGATCGCCTTGCCGTAGCGCTGGGTCACCAGGCGCCGATCGAGCAAGGTGATGGTGCCGCGGTCTTCTTCGGTACGCAGCAAGCGCCCGCAGGCCTGGACCAGTTTCAGCGAGGCATCCGGTACGGAGATTTCCATGAACGGATTACCGCCCCGCGCCTCGATCCACTCGGCCAGGGCCGCTTCGACCGGATCATCCGGGACCGAGAATGGAATCTTCGCGATCACTACGTGCTCGCAATACGCACCCGGCAAGTCGACGCCTTCGGCGAAACTCGCCAAGCCAAACAGCACGCTGGAATCACCGCCATCGACCCGCGCCTTGTGCTTGTTCAGGGTTTCCTGTTTCGACAGGTTGCCTTGAATGAATACTTGCTTGCGCCAGTCGCGATCCAGGCCGTCGAACACGTCCTGCATCTGTTTGCGCGAAGAAAACAGCACCAACGTGCCGCGCGATCCTTCCACCAGCGCCGGCAAATCACGAATGATCGCGGCGGTGTGGGCCGGCGCATCCCGTGGGTCGGCTTTCAGGTCCGGCACCCGCAGCACACCGGCATCGGCGTGATGGAAGGGGCTTGGGACCACGGCGGTCACGGCTTTTTTCGGCAGGCCGGCGCGCATGCGGAAACGGTCGAACGTGCCGAGTGCCGTCAGCGTCGCCGAAGTCACCAGCGCGCCGTAGGCCACGTTCCACAGATTGCGCCGGAGCATTTCCGCCGCGAGGATCGGGCTGGCGTTGACCTCGATGTCGAACAGCGAACCGCTTTCGGCCAGGGTCAGCCAACGGGCCATGGGCGGGTTGTCTTCCGGGTCTTCAGCGGTGAACGCGACCCACAGTTCCCAGTTGCCCGAAGAACGCGACAACAGGCTGCCGAACAGCGGATACCATTCTTCGGCCTGGTTGCTGGCGATGCCGATGTTGACCTCGCCATCCATGCCTTCCTTGAGCAACTCGGTGAGCCGGGTGAACAGGTCGGTCAATCGGGCGAAGCCTTTTTTCAGCTCGACACCCATTTCGCGCATGTGCTCGGGAATCACCCCGCCGACGAAGCGATGACGCGGTCGCTCACGGCCTTCGACGTCTTCGCCGGGTTTGAAATCGGCGACCTGCTCGCACGCGGTGAACATGAACTGTTGCTGGGTTTTGATCTCGCGGGCCAATTCGGGCACCTGCTCGATCAATTTGCCCAGGTCACCCGGCAATGGGTGCTGGGCCAGCAGTTTGGTGAGGTTTTTGGCGGTGGTTTCCAGCCAGTCGGCGGTGGAACGCAGGCGCGTGTAATGGGCGAAATGGCCGATGGCCTTGTCCGGCAGGTGATGGCCTTCGTCGAATACGTAAATGGTGTCGCGTGGATCCGGCAGTACCGCGCCGCCGCCGAGGGCCAGATCGGCCAGGACCATGTCGTGGTTGGTGACGATCACGTCGACCTTGCCCATGCCTTCGCGGGCCTTGTAAAAGGCGCACTGGCCAAAGTTCGGGCAATGGCGATTGGTGCACTGACTGTGATCGGTGGTCAGGCGCGCCCAATCGGCGTCTTCCAGAGCGGTGGACCAACTGTCGCGGTCGCCGTCCCACTTATTGCCGGCGAGCTTCTCGATCATGCTGGTGAACAGCTTCTGGCTGGCCTCGTCGACTTCGATCTTGAAGCCTTCTTCTTCGAACAACTGCGCGGTGGCGGTTTGCGCGTGACCTTCCTGGAGCAACATGTCGAGCTTGGACAGGCACATGTAGCGCCCGCGTCCCTTGGCCAGGGCGAAGCTGAAGTTCAGCCCGCTGTTGCGCATCAGGTCAGGCAAGTCCTTGTAGACGATCTGCTCTTGCAGGGCCACGGTCGCCGTGGCAATCACCAGGCGTTTGCCGGCTGCTTTCGCCGTCGGGATCGCCGCCAGGCTGTAGGCCACGGTTTTACCGGTACCGGTGCCGGCTTCCACCGCGACAATCGCGGGGTCGCCACTGCGCCGGCCTTCGTCGTCGGTGTCGATGTCACCGAGGACCTTGGCGATTTCGGCGATCATCAGGCGTTGGCCGTAGCGCGGTTTCAAGCTCTTGGCTTCGAGAAAACGCGTGTAGGCGCCCTGGATCGTGGTTTTGAGTTCGGTGCTGATCATGGATTGTCGGGCGCAAAAAACGCTGGATAAATTTTCAGTGGTTCGGATCGGCGGCTATCATACCGCGCTAATTAATCCCGCGCAGAACGGAGTACCTCAATGACCGCCTTTAGCCTTGTTTATAGCCTGCATATCCTCGCCGCACTGGTGTGGGTGGGCGGCATGTTTTTCGCCTGGATGGTCTTGCGCCCCGCGGCGATGAAGGCACTGGAAGGCCCTGCCCGGCTGAAGCTGTGGGTAGAAGTGTTTCAAGGTTTTTTCCGCTGGGTCTGGGTCGCGGTGGTGCTTTTGCCGATCAGCGGTGTGGGCATGATTCATCTGCAGTACGCCGGGTTTGAATTCGCGCCGCGTTACGTGCAAGTGATGATGGGGTTGTACGTTGTGATGACCGCGCTGTTTATCCGGATTCAGGCGTTGTTGCTGCCGGAACTGCGCACGGCGGTGACGGCGCAGGAATGGCCGACGGGTGCTGCGGTGTTGGGGAAAATTCGTAAGTTGGTGGGGATCAATTTGATGGTCGGGTTGGTGTTGGTGGCGATTGCAGCGGCGCGGCCGATGTTTTAAAGGCTTCGCGGGCAAGCCCGCTCCCACAGGGTTCGCAGTGATCCCTGTGGGAGCGGGCTTGCCCGCGATAGTGATCGACCAGACAACACAAAATTCAGAAACGTCTTACAACCGCTGTACCGTCACCGAACCCGCCGCCCCCGCAGGCCCTGGCTGGCCATCGGCGCCAGGACGCCCACTCTTGCCGCCATCGGCCTTGTAGACGAAGCAGCCCTTGGCCTTGCCACCCGCCCCCGGTTTACCGCCAGGTCCTGCAACACCACCGGCACCGCCGTCCACCTGAACCTTGATCTGTTCCGCCGGGTAATCGCGCGGCACTTCCAGGCGTACCAGCGCACCCGGTGCGCCGGCCTGGCCGTCACTGCCGTTGCTGCCATCGGCGCCGCGACCGGCCTGGCCCCAGGTGCAACCCGGCGCCTGACCGTTGGCCCCATCGAGACCGACAAAACCCGGCGCACCGGCGCCGCCGCGAGCGTCGACCGACAATTGTGGCGCGTTCAGCGCCTTGATCTGTACATTCAGATTGCGCCCGGAGCGGGCAGCCTTGAGATAAGTCCCCGGCGCGCCGCGAGCGGTAATCTGGCTGCCTTCAGACAACTGGGCACGGCTCACCTTCAATTCCAGGGACTTTTCGCTGGGCACGATGGCGATCCGCGCTTCCCGGCCCAGGTGCAATTCGCCGACAGTGACTTCTGTCACGTTCGAGGGAATCAGCAAGGTGCCGTAATCAGCGACTTCCAGGCGTTCCAGTTGCAAGGTGCTGGCGGTGTTGGGCAAGCGCATCAGCGAGTTGGTTTCGACGCTGACAACCTGAGCGCAGGCCAATGGACTGATGAGTGCGGCGAGCAGACAGAGTTTACGCATGGGAAGCCTTAGGTGCGGTGGGAGCCGGGAGGGTTTGCAGGTGGAAAACGCCAAAGAACAGAATCTTCAGGCGATCAAGCCAAGGATGGGCACGACCTCGGAGGCTGCGGAAACAGAACACCGCTTCAAGCAGATGGAGCCCTGCCAGCAGGCTGCCGGCCAGATCGACCCACACGTGCAGAGGATTGACAAACGGCATGAGCTGATTGACCAGCACGACCAGCCAGAACAGCAGGGTCAACAGCTTCCCCAGCGCCCAAAACACCTTCATACGCCCCCCGTTGAGAATTATTCTTTGCGCGCACAGTAACGGCTTCCACGCGAGATAAGCCAGAGGGCAACAGAAAATTCTTCATGAAGGCCGCCGAATGGCCGTCGAAGCGACCCTGATAGTCGCCCGACGGCTCTATTACATGGCTCAGCGGTTGATGTGCAATTCCACGCGACGGTTTTTTGCGCGCCCCTCTTCCGTTTCGTTGTCGGCCACAGGCTGGCCTTCGCCCCGGCCCTCACTGGTGAGTTTGTTCGGCGCCAGGCCCTGGCTCAACAGGTACGCCGCCACACTGCTGGCGCGTCGCTCCGAGAGTCCCTGGTTATAGGCGTCGTTGCCGACGCTGTCGGTATGACCGACCACTTTGATGCTCACCACATCGGCGCTTTGCAACTTGGGCATCAGTGCATCCAGCTGACTTTGCGCAGAGGGCGTCAGTTCGTACTTGTTGAAGGCAAACAGCACGTCGCCGGGCAACGTGATGACTTCGGGTGCCACCGGTGCGACCGGTTTTACGCTGACCGGGTACTGCGGCAGCGGACAACCGTGATGTTCGACGGGGGTATTGGCCGGTGTATCCGGGCAGCGATCACGTCGATCGAAAACACCATCGTCGTCTTCGTCGCCATCCTGGGCGTAACAGATCAAGCCACCGGTCAAGATTCCGAGCGCTGCTCCACCGGCCGCCCAACCGCTACTTTGCAGAGCACCGAGACCTCCACCGACCAGACCGCCAATGACGCTGCAGATCGGCCATGTACGTTGATTGAGGGGGGCAGTGCCATCGCTGTGAGTAGCGCAACCGGTCATCAGGCTGCCAAGCAGCAGAACCGGCAAGACGGTCCGTGTGAGAACACTCATGGTGAAAGCTCCTGTGTTACCGGCCAATACCGGTTACACAGGAGTAAAGACCCGCATCCGCGACTGCACAAGCCGCGGAGCGAACGGGGCCTAGCGGTTGATTTTGATTTCCGTGCGACGGTTCAACGCACGGCCGTCAGCGGTTTTGTTATCGGCAACCGGCTGGCTTTCACCGGCACCGGCCACAGACACGAACGCGTTGCGGGGTACGCCTTGGGAAATCAGGTATTCAACCACCGAGTGTGCACGACGATCCGACAGTTTCTGGTTGTACGCATCACTGCCCACGCTGTCGGTGTGACCGGTCACGGTCAGTTGCGCGGTGCTGGACTCCTGTTTCAGGCGAGTGGCGATTGTGTTGAGTACTTCTTTGTCGGAAGGGGTCAGCGTGGCCTTGTCGAACTGGAAGTGAACATCGCGGATGACAATGACTTCTTCCTTGACCACCACCGCTTCTTCGACAACGGGTGCAGGCACAGGTGGAGGGCAACCATCGGCATCGACCTTCACGCCTCTAGGCGTACCGGGGCACTTGTCGCGGCTGTCCGGCACACCATCGCCGTCTTCGTCGCCATCACCGTGAACCCAGCAATAGGCCGCAGCCGTGCCGCCGACGAGCAGCGCGCCGTACCCTGCCCATGCCGAGCTCTCGGTCGCGCCGAGACCCGCGCCCACGACACCACCGACCGCCGCACAGGTCGGCCAGTCGGTTTTCTGCAAACCTGCGCAACCAGTCAACACACTGGTTAGCAGAACCAAGGGTAATGCTGTCCGAACTATGCTCATCTAGTTTTCTCCTGAGGGATCGGCTTGAAACCGATTCAGGTAGTAAAGACCCGAGTTTTAATCTCCGCCAGCAATAGGCCATTGCAGTTTTTTCCAATGTTCACGGGCGTTCGCGGCTTTTTGCGGTAAGACGCTCTAGGCCCGAACCTGTGAGCAGGCTAGTCTTGGCGCTCTGATTGAGGATCTTCGATGATTGCAGGTATTTCTTCGCGTACCCCGCAGCAGGCGCTGGCCGCTTTGCTGGATCGCTACGCCCCCGCGCGTCTGCTGCTGATTGGCGCCAGTGAGTTCCCGGCACTGGAAGCCTTCAAACTCGCGCACCCGGACAGCAGCGTTGCTCACGCCACCCCGGGGCCGTTGCCTGCCGAGCTGGCGGCACGACGGTTCGACCTGGCGCTGGTGGTCGATTGCCTGGAACATTTGCCCAAGCGCGATGGCCTGAACCTGTTAGGCGGGATCCGCAACCTCAATGCCAGTCGCATCGCAGTGCTGGCGGACTTGCCGGCCAGCGGCTGGCAGGAGACTGATTTTTTCTCCCTGGCGCTGCAAGCCAGCGAACGCTTCCAGCGTGACGAGCAGGTTCTGACCCTGTTCACCTATGATCTGCTTGACTACAAACAAGTACCCGACTGGCTCAACTCACGCTTCTGGGCCAATCCGGAAAACTTCGGGAAATATTGGTGGTAACGCAATGAGTACTTCTATTTGCCCTTGCGGCAGCGGCACCCTGCTCGATGCCTGCTGCGGTCATTACCATGCCGGGCACCCGGCGCCTTGTGCCGAAGCCTTGATGCGTTCGCGCTACAGCGCTTACGTGCTGGGCCTGATCGACTATCTGGTGGCCACCACCCTGCCCGCGCAACAGGCCGGTCTGGACCGTCAGTCCATCAGCGACTGGAGTGCCAAAAGCACCTGGCTGGGGCTCGAGGTGGAAAGCTCCGAAGTGTTTGGCGGTCAACCGGAGCACGCCTTCGTGACCTTCACCGCGCGCTGGCATGACGGCGCCGGCGAACACAGCCATCGCGAGCGCTCGTCGTTCGTGCAGAACACCGGCCACTGGTACTTCATCGACCCCACCGTGCAACTCAAGGCCGGCCGTAACGATGCATGCCCTTGTGCCAGCGGGCAGAAATTCAAGAAGTGTTGTGCGGGGTATTTCGGCAGTTGAGTTGAGTGACCGGTAGGAACATGACCATGACCATGACCACCCAACGGCGCGTCTTACAGATGCTCACCCTGCTCGTGTTGCTCGGGCTCGGCGGCTGTGCGTCCTGGTTCAGCGACGATGAACCGGAACCGCAGGTACATCTGGTCAAGGTCGAAGTCGTCCAGGCCAAACTCATGCAGCAACGATTCATCCTGCACTTTCGCGTCGACAACCCCAACGACAGTGACCTGACGGTGCGCGGGCTGGAATACCGCATTCATCTGGGGGACCTGTTGCTCACCGAAGGCGAACACGAACATTGGTTCACGGTCAGCCCCAAACGCAGTGCCTATTTCAAGGTGCCGATCCGCACCAACCTGTGGCCCAAGGTCCGGGATGTGGTGAAAATGTTGAAAAAACCCGACCAACCGATTCCCTATCGGCTGGAAGGTGAGCTGGAAACCGGCTTATTCATCGCGCACTACGTGCACCTGGCGCGTAATGGCGTGATAATCCCCGCCGATTTAATTCCGGAGCAAAACCGATGACCCAGCAACCCCATGTCCATGGCCCTGACTGCAACCACGATCATGACCATCACGAGCACCATGATCACGACCATGGCCATGTCCACGGCCCGAACTGCGGCCACGCTCACCAGGAACCGGTGCGCAATGCCCTGAAAGACGTTGGCCGCAACGACCCTTGCCCTTGCGGCAACGGCAAGAAATTCAAGAAGTGCCACGGCGCATGATGTTTCGGGCGAAGAGCTTCTTCGCCTGTTGAATCGCCTTCGCGGGCAAGCCCGCTCCCACAGGGTTTTGCATTGAACACAAACTATGTGAGCACCCGACCAATGTGGGAGCGAGCCTGCTCGCGATGACTGCGGCACATCCACCATCAATGTGTCAGTTCCACCGCTTTCGCGAGCAGGCTCGCTCCCACAGGGATTTCAGCCAGGCTGCAAAATCTGTGTGGTGCTCACGACAGTGGCGTACTCGCCATGCAGATTCCCCAACGACATCGCATGCACCTCTTCGGCGGAATGGGCGTTTCCAAAGTAGTCAGCCTTGTCGAAGGTAAAGCACGCATCCTCCGCCACCCATGCCTCAAACCCCAGATTGCCCGCCGTGCGCGCCGTGGACTCCACCGAATTGTGGGTTGCCACGCCAACGATGATCACCTGATCAATCCCGGCCTCGCGCAATCGCTGCTCCAGCCCCGTCGCACAAAACGCATCCGGCACCTGTTTCTGAATCAGCTGCTCACCGGCCTGCGGCTGGAACCGCTGCTGAAACTCAACCCCCGATTGCTCCGGCCAGAACACTGATTCCGGGGAACGGGACAAGTGCTGCACGTGAATCACCGGCCGCCCGGTTCGGCGCCAATGCGCCAATAACGCCAGCATCCGCTCCTCGGCCTGAGGGTTATTTCGGCGACCGAGCCTGGGCTCCAGGATGCCTTTTTGTTGATCGATGATGATCAGCGCCGCGTTTGTCTTGAGCTCCATGCCGACTTTTCTCCTTCGGGGTCATTGAATTTCACGCACTTCAGCATCACCTCTTCCTACAGGCAAGCTATCGAACGCAAACAGGACAACCTGATGCCGGCGTTTGCTGTGCGCACGTAACGACATCTCTTGATTTGGAGTACTCCATGATCGACCTATATTACTGGACCACCCCCAACGGCCACAAAATCTCGATATTCCTGGAAGAAGCCGGCCTGCCGTACAACGTTTACCCGATCAACATCAGCAAAAACGAACAGTTCCAACCGCACTTTCTGAAAATCTCCCCCAACAACAGGATCCCGGCCATCGTTGATAACGAGCCCGTCGACGGTGGCGAGCCTTTATCAGTGTTCGAATCCGGAGCCATCCTGCTGTACCTGGCGGAGAAAACCGGCAAGTTCCTGCCCAAAGACCTGCGTGGCCGCCAACTGGCGTTGCAATGGTTGTTCTGGCAGATGGGCGGACTGGGACCGATGGCCGGGCAGAATCATCATTTCAGCCAGTTCGCCCCGGAGAAAATCCCCTACGCGATCAAGCGCTACATCGATGAGACCGCGCGCTTGTATGGGGTGCTCGACAAGCAGTTGGCGAACAATGATTTTGTTGCCGGCAGCGAGTACAGCATCGCCGACATGGCGATCTACCCGTGGATCGTTTCCCACAAGTGGCAGAGCCAGAACCTGGAGGACTTCCCTAACGTCTTGCGCTGGTTCAACCACATCCAGAACCGTCCGGCGACGGTGAAGGCGTATGCGTTGGCGGCCAAGGTGAATCCGCCTAAATCCTGATGGAAGATCTTTTGCCTTTGGTAGACAAATCCTGAAATAACCTGATAGCCCGCTTGCGCGGCCACCTCCTGCTCACTAACGTAGCGCCTTTAATGACGCTACCCCCCGCAGGAGCTTTGCCATGGCCTCGCCAGCCCTCACACATTTTCTTCCCCGGTTCGGCGTTGCCGCAGCAGTGGCCGGTGTTTTGAGCCTGACCGGTTGTCAGACCTGGAACACCCAAGACACCCTCCCGCCCACCACCGGCGTGCAGCCGCTCAAAGGTCTGGCACAGAACGTTTCGGTGCGCCGCAATGCCATGGGCATGCCGCTGATCGAAAGCAACAGCTTCCACGATGCACTGTTCGCCCTCGGCTACGTGCATGCCAGCGACCGCATCACGCAAATGGTCACCCTGCGCCTGCTGGCCCAAGGCCGTTTGGCGGAAATGTCCGGCTCGGACCTGCTCGACGCCGACCGCTACATGCGGGCGGTCAACCTGAAGAAAAGTGCCGGTGAGTTGTACAAGGCGTCATCGCCGCGTCTCAAGCGCTTCTTCGAAGTCTATGCGCGCGGGGTCAACGCCTACCTCTTCCGCTTCCGCGACAAGCTTCCGGCCGACCTGATGGCCACCGGGTACAAGCCTGAATACTGGCAGCCGGAAGATTCGGCACTGATTTTCTGCCTGCTGAACTTCAGCCAGTCGGCCAACCTGCCGGAAGAAATTTCCTCGCTGGTGCTGGCCCAGACCGTCAGCAACGACAAGCTGCCCTGGCTGGAACCGTCCGCTCCCGACGAAAAACTGCCGTTGGGTGAAGGCGAAAAACTTCAAGGCATCAAACTCAACGGGCAAATCCCGGGGCTTACCGAAGTCAGCAAAGCCACGCGTCAACTGTCCGATCTGAATCTGCTGGGCGCCACGTCATCGAACAACTGGGCCATCGCCCCGCAACGCAGCCGCAGCGGTAAAAGCTTGCTGGCCAGCGACAGCCACGGGCCGTTGCGCGTGCCATCGCTGTTCAGCTACGTGCAGATTCGCGCGCCGAAATACCAGGCCTCCGGCGTGACCATTGCCGGGTTACCGATGGTTCTGGGCGGTTTCAACGGCAAAGTGGCGTGGAGCATGACCTCGGTCATGGGCGACAACCAGGACGTGTTCCTGGAAAAAATCAAACGCCAGGGCAACGGACTTTCCTACGAGGTCGGCGGCAAATGGCAGTCGGTCATCGTGCGTAACGAAACCTTCTTCGTCAAAGGCCAGCGACCGGTTCGCGAAGCCGTCTACGAAACCCGCCACGGGCCGCTGCTCAACAGCGCCCAGGGCACCGCGCTGGGCAATGGCTTTGGCTTGGCCTTGCAGACGCCGAACTTCACCGACGACAAAACCCTGGACGCGTTTTTCGACCTGTCCCGCGCGCAAACCGTCGAGAAAGCCTCGGACGCCAGCCGTGAAATCCGCGCCATCGCGCTGAACCTGGTGTTTGCCGATGCCAGCAATATCGGCTGGCAAGTGACCGGGCGCTATCCAAACCGTCGCGAAGGCGAAGGCCTGCTGCCATCGCCCGGCTGGGAAGGTCGTTACGATTGGGACGGTTACGCCGACCCGATGCTCCATCCGTATGACCAGGACCCGGCCCAAGGCTGGCTCGGTACCGCCAACCAGCGGGTCATTCCCCATGGCTACGGCATGCAGTTGTCCAATTCCTGGTCGGCACCGGAACGTGGCGAACGCATGGCGGAACTGGCCGGCGCGGGCAAACACGACACGCGCAGCCTGATCGCAATGCAGTACGACCAGACCACCACGTTCGCCGCCAAACTGAAGAAAATGTTCGCCGCACCGGGCATGTCCCAGCCGCTGAAACAGGCTATTGAAGCCTTGCCAGGGGCCGATCGCGACAAGGCTCGCGAAGCTTTCACACGGTTGATGGCCTTCGACGGCAAACTCAGCCCGACCTCCGCCGACGCGGCGATCTACGAGCTGTTCCTGCAACAAAGCACCCAGCAGATCTTCCTCGACGAACTGGGACCGGAAAGCAGCCCGGCGTGGCAAGCCTTTATCGCCAACGGCAAGTTGTCGTACGCGGCCCAGGCCGATCACCTGCTGGGACGCGAGGACAGTCCGTTCTGGGATGATGTGCGCACCGCGCAGAAAGAAGACAAACCGGCGATCCTCGCCCGCAGCCTGGCGGCGGCCATTTCGGCCGGTGACAGCCAGTTGGGCGGCGACCGCAAAGCCTGGCAGTGGGGCAAATTGCACCGCTACGAGTGGAAAAACGCCAGCGGCCAGACCGTGCGCGGGCCACTCGCGGCCGGCGGCGATCACACCACGCTCAACACCGCAGCGTTCGCCTGGGGGCAGGATTTCAACACGACGCTGGCACCGGCCATGCGCTTTATCGTCGACTTCGGCCAGGCCGAACCGCTGATGGGCCAGAACGGCACCGGTCAATCCGGCAACCCGGCCAGCCCGAACTACCTCGACAGCGTCGATCCGTGGCTCAAGGGCCAGTACATGAGCTTGCCGATGCAGCCGCAGAACTTTGACAAGGTGTACGGGAGCAAGCGCCTGACGCTGACACCTGGCAAGTAACCCCTCCCCGGTGGGAGCGAGCCTGCTCGCGATGAGGCCGTGTCATGCACCATTTCCGGTGACTGACACTGCGCTATCGCGAGCAGGCTCGCTCCCACAAGAGGATTTGCAGTGCCGACAAACTTCCATAGAACTTCTCTCCTCGCGCCCACCTCATAGCTAACAAGTCCCCCCATTTTGGTAACAGACATGGACCTTGTTATCGCTCGTCCAGAAGGTTTGTATTGCCCGGTCGGGGATTTCTATATCGACCCGTGGCGCCCCGTCGAGCGGGCGGTCATCACTCACGCCCACGGCGACCATGCCCGCACCGGCAATCAGCACTATCTGGCGGCCGCGCCCGGCGCAGGGATTCTGCGTGCGCGACTCGGCCAGGACATCGACTTGCAAACCCTGGGGTATGGCGAACCACTGCTGCATCAGGGGGTAAAACTGAGTTTTCACCCGGCTGGCCACGTGTTGGGTTCGGCGCAAGTGCGGCTGGAATACGCCGGGGAAGTGTGGGTCGCCTCGGGGGACTACAAGATCGAACCCGACGGCACCTGCGCGCCCTTCGAACCGGTGCGCTGTCACACCTTCATCACCGAATCGACATTTGGCCTGCCGATTTATCGCTGGCAACCTCAGGCGCAGGTCTTTGCCGAGATCAACCAGTGGTGGCAAGCCAATGCCGCCGTCGACACAACCAGCGTGCTGTTTTGTTACTCGTTCGGCAAAGCCCAGCGCATTCTCCACGGGATCGACGCCAGCCTCGGCCCCATTCTGGTGCATGGCGCCGTCGAACCGCTCAACCGGGTGTATCGCGAGGGCGGGGTTTATTTGCCGCCAACGATCCATGCCAGCGAGGTCAAAAAGAGCGACCCGATGATGCGCAAGGCGTTGGTGCTCGCGCCGCCATCCGCGGGTGGCAGCACCTGGATGCGTCGCTTCGGCGATTACAGCGATGGCTTCGCCAGCGGCTGGATGCGCTTGCGCGGCACGCGACGCCGGCGCGGCGTCGACCGCGGTTTCGTGTTGTCCGATCACGCCGACTGGCCGGGTTTGCTCTGGGCCATCGAACAGACCGGGGCCGAACGGGTGATGGTCACTCACGGCTCGGTCGGCGTACTGGTCCGCCATCTGCGTGAGCAAGGGCTCGACGCCCAGAGCTTCAACACCGAGTACGGTGACGATGAGGAAGAACCCCAAAGCGCAGAGCCCGAAAGCGCCGAGGTGCTGACATGAAGGCATTCGCCGAGTTATACGCCGAGCTCGACGCGACGACGTCGAGCAACGCCAAACTGGCGGCGATGCAACACTACTTCGCGCACGCCGCGCCGGAAGATGCAGCGTGGGCGGTGTACTTTCTGTCGGGCGGGCGACCCCGCCAATTGGTGCCTGTGCGCATCCTGCGTGAGCTTGCCGAGACGGTTTCCGGCTTGGCGCCCTGGCTGTTCGAAGAGAGTTATCAGGCGGTGGGCGATCTCGCGGAAACCATCTCGCTGGTGCTGCCCGAAGCGCTGCACAGCTCTACCGACGGACTGGCCGTGTGGATGGAAGAAAAACTGCTGCCGCTGCGCGGTGAAACTCCGCACGTCCTCGCCGAAAAACTGCCCGCCCTGTGGGCACAACTGGACCGCCCGAGCTTGATGGTCTGCATTAAGTTGATCACCGGCAGTTTCCGCGTTGGTGTTTCCAGGTTGCTGGTAACCCGTGCACTGGCGGCCATGGCTCACCTCGACAGCAAGCGCGTGGCCCAACGGCTGGTGGGTTACACCGACCTGTCGAACCGCCCGAGCGCCGCCAGTTACCTGAAGCTGATCGCTGCCGAATCGTCCGACGAGCACGCGCAACGGGGCGGTCAGCCGTATCCGTTTTTCCTCGCTCACGCCTTGTCGCAACCGGTTGACCAGTTCGAAGCCCTGCTCGGCCCGGCCAGTCAGTGGCAAGTGGAATGGAAGTGGGACGGCATCCGCGCGCAGGTGGTCAAGCGCGATGGGCGCCTGTGGATCTGGTCGCGCGGCGAAGAGCTGGTCACCGAGCGCTTTCCCGAACTCGATAGCCTGGTTCACGGCTTGCCCGATGGCACGGTGATCGACGGAGAAATCGTCGTGTGGAAAGCCGCGCAACCGGGTACAGAGGATGCGTTCAACCCGCAATCACCGGCCTCGCCCTCGGTGCAACCGTTCGCGTTGTTGCAACAGCGGATCGGCCGCAAAACCCTGGACAGGAAAATCCTCGAAGCGGTGCCAGTGGTGGTCCTCGCCTATGACTTGCTGGAATGGCAGGGCGAAGACTGGCGCAACCGGCCTCAGGCCCAACGCCGCGCTCAGCTGGAGCAGGTGATTGAAACCTGCGCAAACCCGGTGTTACTGCCCTCGCCGGTGTTGATTGGTGAAGACTGGTTCGACCTCGCCCGCCAGCGCGAAGCGTCCCGCAGCCTAGGGGTCGAAGGCATGATGCTCAAGGCGCGGGAGGCGCTGTATGGCGTCGGTCGGACCAAGGACATGGGCGTGTGGTGGAAGTGGAAAGTCGACCCGTTCAGCGTCGACGCGGTGTTGATCTATGCACAACGTGGCCATGGCCGCCGCGCCAGTCTCTATAGCGATTACACGTTTGCCGTGTGGGATGGCCCGCCGGACGCCAGTGAACGCACGCTGGTGCCGTTTGCCAAGGCGTATTCAGGGCTCACCGACGAAGAAATGCGCCAGGTCGACAGCATCGTGCGCAAGACTACTGTGGAGAAATTCGGGCCGGTGAGCAGTGTCAAACCGAGCCTGGTGTTTGAATTGGGGTTCGAGGGGATCGCCTTGTCCAAGCGTCATAAAAGCGGCATCGCGGTGCGGTTTCCGAGGATGTTGCGCTGGCGGCGGGATAAAACTGTCGAGGAAGCGGATAACCTTGGCACACTGCAGGATTTACTCGGCTAACACCGCCCCCTGTAGGAGCAAGCTTGCTCGCGAAGTAGTGTCAGTCAACTTAAATGTGCCTGATACACCGCCTTCGCGAGCAAGCTCTGCTCCTACAGGAGATTGGTCGACTTGAATCATTTTGGTGCTGCTATTTCCCGGCGCCCGTTTTCGTGCATAAATCTCCCCCGGCCATTTCTTGAATCACCTTTTAAACGCTTGTTCGGCACTCTGGTTCGGAAATTGCTACTTTCATTGAGTCTTACGCTTTCCAGTAACAATAATTCTGCGCCACAAGCGCTCATATTGGTTCTTAGGGATTGAATAATGAAAAAAGCATTGCTGACCCTTTCTGCACTGGCGTTGTGCATGGCAGCCGGTTCCGCGCTGGCCAAGGAATACAAGGAATTGCGTTTCGGCGTTGACCCTTCCTATGCACCGTTCGAGTCGAAAGCGGCTGACGGTAGCCTGGTGGGCTTCGACATCGACCTGGGGAACGCGATCTGCGCCGAGCTGAAGGTCAAGTGCAAATGGGTCGAAAGCGATTTCGACGGCATGATTCCGGGCCTGAAGGCCAATAAATTCGACGGTGTGATCTCTTCGATGACCGTCACCCCAGCCCGCGAAAAAGTCATCGATTTCTCCGACGAACTGTTCTCCGGCCCAACCGCCTACGTGTTCAAGAAAGGTTCCGGTTTGACCGCAGACCCCGCTTCGCTGAAGGGCAAAACTGTCGGTTACGAGCAAGGCACCATTCAGGAAGCCTATGCCAAAGCCGTGCTGGACAAGGCCGGGGTGAAAACCCAGGCGTATCAGAACCAGGATCAGGTGTATTCGGACCTGACTTCCGGTCGCCTCGACGCGGCAATCCAGGACATGCTGCAAGCTGAACTGGGCTTCCTGAAGTCGCCAAAAGGTGAAGGCTACGAAGTCAGCAAGCCGGTCGACAGCGAATTGCTGCCAGCCAAAACAGCGATCGGTATCTCTAAAGGTAACAAAGACCTCAAAGACCTTTTGAATAAAGGTATCAAAGCGTTACACAACGATGGCACCTACGCCACCATCCAGAAGAAACACTTTGGCGATCTGAATCTGTACAGCGGCAAATAATGCCCGGCGCCCATCTTGCGATGGGCGCTTTTTTCATCCGATCAGGTTGCTGATTTATGTTCGAAAACCTATTACAAAATCTGGGGCTCTCAGCCTTCAGCCTCCATGGCTTCGGCCCGTTGCTGATGGAAGGCACCTGGATGACCATCAAATTGTCGGTGTTGTCGCTGTTGTTGGCCGTGTTGCTCGGCCTGCTCGGCGCCAGTGCCAAGCTGTCAAAAGTAAAACTGGTGCGGGTACCGGCGCAGGTCTACACCACGCTGATTCGCGGCGTACCGGACCTGGTGCTGATGCTGCTGATTTTCTACAGCCTGCAAACCTGGTTGACGTCGTTCACCGATTTCATGGAATGGGAATACATCGAGATCAACCCGTTCAGCGCCGGGGTCATCACCCTGGGCTTCATTTATGGCGCGTATTTCACCGAAACTTTCCGTGGCGCGATCCTCGCGGTCCCCCGGGGTCAGGTCGAAGCCGCCACAGCCTATGGCCTCAAGCGCGGCCAGCGGTTCTGGATCGTGGTGTTCCCGCAGATGATGCGCTTTGCCCTGCCAGGCATCGGTAACAACTGGATGGTGATGCTCAAGGCCACCGCCCTGGTATCGATCATCGGCCTCGCCGATCTGGTCAAGGCCGCTCAGGACGCCGGCAAAAGCACTTATCAGCTGTTCTACTTCCTCGTACTGGCGGCCGTGATTTACCTGCTGATCACCAGTGCGTCCAACGTCGTCCTGCGCTGGCTTGAACGCCGTTACGCCGCGGGCTCCCGGGAGGCCGTACGATGATCGAACTCCTGCAGGAATACTGGAAACCCTTCCTTTATAGCGACGGCAACAACATCACCGGCCTGGCCATGACCCTGTGGCTGCTCAGTGCGTCGATCTTCATCGGTTTCCTGGTGTCGATCCCGCTGTCCATCGCTCGGGTTTCGCCGCACTTCTACGTTCGCTGGCCGGTGCAGTTCTACACCTATCTGTTCCGTGGGACGCCGCTGTATATCCAGTTGCTGATCTGCTACACCGGGATTTACAGCCTGGCGGCGGTACGTGCCCAACCAGTGCTGGATGCGTTCTTTCGCGATGCGATGAACTGCACCATCCTGGCCTTCGCCCTGAACACCTGCGCCTACACCACGGAGATTTTCGCCGGGGCGATTCGCAGCATGAACCACGGTGAAGTCGAAGCGGCCAAGGCTTACGGTCTGACAGGCTGGAAGCTGTATGCCTACGTGATCATGCCTTCGGCCCTGCGTCGCTCGTTGCCTTATTACAGCAACGAAGTGATTCTGATGCTGCACTCGACCACCGTGGCGTTCACCGCGACCATTCCGGACATCTTGAAAGTTGCTCGGGACGCCAACTCGGCGACCTTCCTGACCTTCCAGTCGTTCGGCATTGCCGCGCTGATCTACCTGACCGTGACCTTTGCGCTGGTCGGCCTGTTCCGCCTCGCCGAACGCCGATGGCTGGCCTTCCTCGGGCCGACACACTAGGGCCCAAGCTTCCTGGAATAAGACAAATGCGCCACCAGATTCATGACCTGCTGGCCCCGCTGCCGGGGACTGCACGACAGATCCACAGTTTCCATTTCGGCCCCTTGCCGGCCAAAGGCAAGGTCTACATCCAGGCGTCCCTGCACGCCGATGAAATGCCCGGCATGCTGGTCGCCTGGCACCTCAAGCGGCGTTTGGCGGAGCTGGAAGCCGCTGGCCGCCTGCGCAGCGAAATCGTCTTGGTGCCGGTGGCCAATCCGGCCGGCCTGGAACAGGTGCTGATGGACGTGCCGCTGGGCCGCTACGAGCTCGAAAGCGGGCAGAACTTCAATCGCTGGTTCGTCGACCTGAGTGAAGAAGTCGGCAATGCGATCGAAGGCCAGCTCAGCGACGACCCGCAGCGCAACCTCGAACTGATCCGCAGTAACTTGCGCAATGCGCTGGCCAAACAGACCGCCAGCACTCAACTGCAATCCCAGCGCCTGACCCTGCAACGGCTGGCGTGCGATGCGGACATGGTGCTGGACCTGCATTGCGATTTCGAAGCCGTCGCGCACCTTTACACCACGCCGGAGGCCTGGCCGCAGGTCGAGCCGCTGGCCCGTTACATCGGTGCCGAAGCCAGCCTGCTGGCCACCGATTCCGGCGGCCAGTCGTTCGACGAATGCTTCACCCTGCTCTGGTGGCAGTTGAAGGAGCGCTTCGGCGAACACTTCGACATTCCACCGGGCAGTTTCTCGGTCACCGTCGAATTGCGTGGCCAGGGCGACGTCAATCACCCGTTGGCCAGCCTCGACTGCCAGGCGCTGATCGAATACCTGACTCACTTCGGCGCGATTGCCGGCGCACCGGCGCCACTGCCCGAGCTGCCCTACCCGGCCACCCCGCTGGCCGGTGTCGAACCGGTGGCGACTCCCGTCGGTGGCTTGCTGGTATTCACCGCGCTGCCGGGCGAGTACCTGGAAGCCGGGCAATTGATCGCCGAAATCATTGACCCGATCTCTGATCGCGTCACGCCCGTTCATTGCACCGCCGCCGGGTTGATGTACGCCCGCTCGCTGCGTCGCATGGCCACTGCCGGTATGGTGATCGCGCATGTCGCGGGCACCGAGGCCTATCGCAGCGGCTACCTACTTTCGCCTTGAGGATGCATGCCCCATGTACAAACTGACCATCGAAGGCCTGCATAAAAGCTATGGCGATCATCATGTGCTCAAAGGCGTTTCACTCAAGGCCAACACCGGCGACGTCATCAGCCTGATCGGCGCCAGCGGCTCGGGCAAAAGTACTTTTTTGCGTTGCATCAACTTTCTCGAACAACCCAACGAAGGCACCATGAGCCTCGACGGCCAGGACATCCGCATGGCTAAGGATCGCCACGGTATCCACGTGGCCGACCCCGCTGAACTGCAGCGGATTCGCACCCGTCTGGCCATGGTGTTCCAGCACTTCAACCTGTGGAGCCACATGACGGTGCTGGAAAACATCACCATGGCCCCGCGCCGGGTGTTGGGTTGCAGCAAGCAAGAAGCCGAAGACCGCGCCCGACGCTACCTCGACAAAGTGGGTCTGGCCGCACGCGTAGCGGACCAATACCCGGCATTCCTGTCCGGAGGCCAACAGCAACGGGTCGCGATTGCCCGCGCGTTGGCCATGGAACCGGAAGTCATGCTGTTCGACGAACCGACCTCGGCGCTCGACCCGGAACTGGTGGGTGAAGTACTTCGCGTGATCCAGGGCCTGGCCGAAGAAGGCCGGACCATGATCATGGTGACCCACGAAATGAGCTTCGCCCGCAAGGTATCGAGCCAAGTGCTGTTTCTGCACCAGGGGCTGGTCGAGGAAGAAGGCGCGCCGGAAGACGTGCTGGGCAATCCGAAAAGCGAACGATTGAAGCAGTTTCTCAGCGGTAATCTGAAGTAATCGTCGCCTTGCAACGGGAGCCCTTCACCTGGCTCCCGTCAGTCGAAAGTCAAACAGCCGCAGGGTGTTCCAGACTGAAACTGCCATTTTCCACTGCCAGACCATCGGCATCTATCCCGCTGAAGCTGGCGGAAAACTGCGCATCGCCACCCACCGCCAACTCAAGCATGCCGGGATAAAGCTCCGCTTCGGAGTGGCCTGTCACATGGATGATCATGGGGGACTGCTCGCTGAGCCCCAGATTGAAACGGCCACTCTCGATTCCCAGCGGCAGATAGATATAAAACGCCGTCCCCTCACCATTATCCGCCTCGATGCAATGTACGCCCGGCCGCTCGTAATATACGAGCCCTTGCGTCACACGAAACATCAAGGGTTCGCTGGCCGTGATGACATCGGCACTTAATCGGCCCGATCGATTTGTACTCATTTTGAACGTCCTTTTTCACTGTTATTGAGAATTACCCGCCCCAACCCTTCCTGGGTCGCAGGACGCGCGACGTGACGATAAAAACACGGACAACCTACGAATAGGTTTCAACCGCCTACACAGTTATTTCCGGATATTGAAGAGCGATAACGCAGGCGCAGAGGCGCTTGCGAGGACAACGGCACTCTCGATTAAACTTGTCACATTGCGCCGCGGTCACTGAAAGAACACTTCCAGAGCGCACACCGCCGGCATGGGAACCACCACCAACTTCGCCAAACACTGGTTCACCGCTCGCGGCTGGAAGCCATTCGTCTTTCAGAAACAGGTGTGGGCGGCGGTTAAACAAGGTCAGTCCGGGTTGCTGCACGCCAGCACCGGTGCCGGTAAAACCTATGCAGTCTGGTTCGCGGCGCTCAACCGCTTCGCACGCGCCTCCCCTCCTGTTGAAAATCCACGCAAACGCAAACCGGTTGCGCCACCGCTGACGGTGCTGTGGATAACGCCCATGCGCGCATTGGCCGCCGACACGGCGCGCGCGCTCGAAGCGCCGCTGCAGGACTTGCAGATCCCATGGAGCATCGGCCTGCGCACCGGCGACACCCGCAGCAGCGAACGCGCGCGCCAGAGCCGGCGCCTGCCGACCACACTGATCACCACCCCGGAAAGTCTCACGCTGATGCTTGCACGCGCCGATGCGCATACAGCGCTCTCGACCTTGTGCATGGTCGTGGTCGATGAATGGCATGAACTGCTCGGCAACAAACGCGGCGTGCAACTGCAACTGGCCCTCGCCCGTTTGCGCCACTGGCAGCCCGAGCTGATCGTCTGGGGCGTTTCCGCCACGCTGGGTAATCAGGACCACGCCGAGCAGGTATTAATCCCACAGGGCGGCGGCATCAGCGTTCAAGGTCAAAACGGCAAAGAGCTGCGGGTCGACACCTTGTTACCTCCGGCCATCGAACGCTTTCCGTGGGCCGGACACATCGGCCTGAAGATGTTGCCGCAAGTGGTCACCGAGATTGAATCCAGCCCCGGCACCCTGGTGTTCACCAACACCCGCGCGCAATCGGAAATCTGGTATCAGGCCTTACTGGAAGCTCGCCCGGAGTGGGCCGGGTTGATCGCCTTGCATCACAGCTCATTGTCGCGAGACACCCGTGACTGGGTTGAACGCGCACTCAAGGAAGGCCAACTCAAAGCGGTCGTCTGCACGTCCAGCCTGGATCTGGGCGTGGATTTCCTGCCGGTGGAACGCGTGCTGCAAATCGGCTCGGCCAAGGGCGTAGCGCGGCTGATGCAGCGTGCCGGCCGCTCGGGTCACGCGCCGGGGCGGGTGTCGCGAGTCACACTGGTGCCGACGCACAGTCTGGAGTTGATCGAAGCGGTCGCGGCCCGGGATGCCGTGGCACAAAGACGGATCGAGCCCCGCGAATCGCCGCACAAGCCACTGGATGTGCTGGTGCAGCACCTGGTCAGCATGGCGCTGGGCGGCGGGTTTCTGCCCGATGAGTTGTACGAAGAAGTGCGCGGAGCCTGGGCTTATCGTGACCTTAGCCCGGCCGATTGGACGTGGGCGCTGGCTTTCGTACGACACGGCGGTCTTTCTCTGACCGCCTATCCCGATTACCGCCGGGTAGAACCCGATGAACTCGGCGTGTGGCGCGTCCCCGACGCACGATTGGCCCGACGGCATCGCATGAGCATCGGCACCATCGTCAGCGACGCGAGTATTCAGTTGAAATTCTGGAGCAAGGGCGGCGGTGGCAAGCAACTGGGCAGTGTCGAGGAAGGGTTCATCGCGCGACTCAAGCCCGGCGATGGTTTTCTTTTTGCCGGCCGTTTGCTGGAATTGGTCCGGGTCGAAAACATGACTGCTTATGTCAAACGCAGCACGGTGAAGAAAGCCGCGGTGCCGCGCTGGAATGGCGGGCGCATGCCACTGTCCAGCGAGTTGGCCAACGCGGTGGTCGCCCGATTCAGTGCTGCGGCGCAGGGTGAATTCACCGGCCCGGAAATGCAGGCGCTGCGTCCGCTGTTAGCGGTGCAGCAACAGTGGTCAGGCGTGCCAACCGAGCATAGCCTGCTGGCCGAAGCGCTAAAATCCCGCGAGGGTTGGCATCTTTTCCTCTATCCCTTCGCCGGCCGCCAGGTGCATCTGGGCTTGGCGAGCCTGCTGGCGTGGCGGCTCAGTCAACGGCAATCAGTGACGTTCTCCATCGCCGTCAACGATTACGGGCTGGAACTGCTAAGCGCCACCTATGTCGATTGGTCTCACCATTTGAACCCCGAATTGCTGAACTCAGAACATTTGCTGAAGGACGTGCTCGCCAGCCTGAATGCCGGTGAACTGGCGCTGCGTCGCTTCAGGGAAATCGCGCGAATTGCCGGGCTGGTGTTCGCCGGTTATCCAGGTGCACCGAAAAGTACCCGGCAGGTTCAAGCGTCGAGCGGATTGTTTTTCGAAGTGTTCAAACAATACGACGCCGAGAATCTGCTGCTGGCCCAGGCCGGGGAAGAAGTCCTGCGCGAGGAACTGGATATTCATCGCCTCGAACAGACGCTGGACCGGATCAACCGGCTAAAACTGGACCTGCATCACATCAAGCGTCCTACGCCCCTCGGGTTTCCACTGCTGGTGGAACGCATGCGCGAAAGCATGAGCTCGGAGAAACTCGCTGATCGCATCAGGCGTATGGTCAGCGACCTGGAAAAAACCGCCGAAACCGGGAAGCCAACATGAGTACGCCCTATCCTGTGCGGCTGGCGGGTGAAGCGTTGTGGCTATTGCCGGAAAAAGCCATCTATTGGCCGGCCCAGGAAGCGTTGCTGATTGCCGATGTGCATTTCGGCAAAGCCGCCGCCTATCGAAGCCTCGGCCAACCCGTGCCGCAGGGCACCACCGCGCACAATATTGCGGTGCTCGACCGGTTACTCGCCGCCCTGCCCTGCCGTCAGCTGATTTTCCTCGGAGACTTTCTCCACGGTCCCGGCTCCCATGCCATCGCTACGCTGAGCGCCCTGGCTGACTGGCGAGCGCGGCACGGCGATTTGCCGATGACGCTCATTCGTGGCAACCACGACAAGCGCGCCGGTGATCCGCCGGTTTCGCTGAACATTAGAGTGGTACCCGAGCCTTTGCTGCTGGGGCCGTTTGCGCTGCAGCACGAACCTCAACCGCACCCGCAAAGACACGTGCTCGCCGGTCATGTGCATCCGGTTTATCGGCTCAAGGGTCGGGGTCGGCAGAGCCTGCGACTGGCGTGCTACAGGCTCGGCGAAGACGTCAGCCTGCTACCGGCCTTTGGTGCGTTCACCGGTGGGTATCAGGTTGAACGGGACGAGAGCTGTCGGATATTCGTCATCGGCGACAACGAAATATGGCCCGTCAGCTGATCCCCTGTAGGAGCGAAGCTCGCTCGCGAAGGCGGTGTGTCAGGCAACATCATTCTCACCTGACACACCGCCTTCGCGAGCAAGTTCGCTCCTACAAGGTACCCATTTGGCAATCAGGCAACCGGCGCGGGAGGCGGCTCATCCGGCAGGGTGGGCTCACCGGGTTCGGTCGGTTGTTCGTTGGGGGTATCGGGATCAGGTTGACCGGGGATGCCCCCTGCCATGCTGATTGGCGGATGTGCCAACAGGGACCAGGCCAAGACGCCAACCTGATTGGGCTCAAGCCTGGCCAGTTCGGCACTTATTCGCGGATCGATCTTCATAAAGCACTCCTGAGCAATGGCCCTGTCCGCTGTAGGCGAACCGGGCAGTACACCCCAATAGAGTGTCTACCCGCTCAAGAATTCCCGCTAGCTGCCAGATGAATGGATCAAGTGCGTGGCAAGGTGACGCCGAGCTGGCCCTGATACTTGCCGCCACGGTCCTTGTAGGAGACTTCGCACTCTTCGTCGGATTCGAAGAACAGCATCTGTGCGACACCTTCGTTGGCGTAGATCTTGGCCGGCAAGGTAGTGGTATTGGAGAATTCCAGGGTCACGTGGCCTTCCCACTCAGGCTCAAGCGGCGTTACGTTAACGATAATGCCGCAACGGGCGTAGGTGCTTTTACCGAGGCAGATGGTCAGCACATTGCGCGGGATGCGGAAGAACTCCACGGTGCGCGCCAGGGCGAAGGAGTTTGGCGGAATGATGCAGACATCGCTTTTGACGTCGACGAAGCTCTTCTCGTCGAAGTTCTTCGGATCAACGGTCGCCGAATTGATGTTGGTGAACACTTTGAATTCATCGGCGCAACGCACGTCGTAGCCGTAGCTCGACACCCCGTAGGAAATCACTCGCTCGGCGCCTTCACCGCGCACCTGGCGCTCGACGAAAGGTTCGATCATGCCGTGCTCTTGCGCCATGCGGCGAATCCACTTGTCCGATTTGATGCTCATGGCGGGTGTCCTGAATAGCGAGGTGGAAAAATTCTGTCCGGCATCTTACCGGGGCGCGCCGCCCGGTTCAAAGTCCGAGGAGCAATTCTCGGCGATCCCCCGTAATTTCCGGGCCTGCGCCGCAATACGTTGCACCGTCAGTCACGAAAACAGAGAAACCTTCGCAGGAAGCATTGGCACGTTCGGGAAAAAGGGTTAAGGTGGCGCCACTGTGCTGCTTGTGTCACTGAGAATCTCTACACGATATGTTGAATTTCGATCCAACCATCTACAAGAATTTTTCCTGCTCTTTGCACTCAGTCTCGGCCAGGGTTCTTCCTGCGTCGCAGTTATCTTTGTTCAAGGAGTTACACCATGTCTAATCGCCAAACTGGTACCGTTAAGTGGTTCAACGATGAAAAAGGCTTCGGCTTCATCACTCCACAATCCGGTGACGACCTGTTCGTTCACTTCAAAGCTATCCAATCCGACGGCTTCAAAAGCCTGAAAGAAGGCCAACAGGTTTCTTTCATCGCTACCCGCGGTCAGAAAGGCATGCAAGCTGAAGAAGTTCAAGTTATCTAACTTGTACTTGCTTTAGTAAAAAGCCCCGCCCTCAAAAGCGGGGTTTTTTTGTGCCTGTGTGTTTTTGCCAGGCAAAAAAAATCGCAGCCCGCAGGCTGCGATTTTTCTTTATGCCTTACCAGGCCACGCCAAACCCTGCGGTGTATCGGGTCTTGTCCAGATCGGCATCGTCGGTGCCGCTGATGATGTCTCGCTCGGCCTTCAGGTTCAGCGATGCCCACTCGGTGACCTTGTAGCGCAAGCCCGCCTCAGCATCGAGTGCGTAATCCGCCACACCCGACAATGGCTTGCCGACCTCACCATTGGTGAAGAACTCAACCTTCTTGCCGATCAGGTAGCGGTTGTAATCCCACTTCATCGCCACGGAATAGAAGTTTTCCTTGCTGCCGTCGGAGAATTCATAGTCCGTGCGGTTGATCAATGAGCCGAGCGAGAATGCGCCCAACTCGTTGTCCCAGAACTGGTAACCCGGACCGGTACCGACGGTGCGCTGGCGGGAGAGGTCTTCGACCTTGTCACGCTTATAGACCACGCGACCTTGCCAGAACCATTTCTCGGTCAGGAAGCGGTCGAGCGAGTATTCTGCCCGCCAGTTGTCCGTGGTGACCACGTCATCCTGGAATTCGCGGTTGTACTCGCCTTCCGCAATATGTCGCCATCTGCCATGACGCGCAGTGGTCTTGAAATCGATGTCGTAGTCGTCGGTGTCTTTTTCCGCCCGCTGGTAATCCAGCGCCGCGTCGATATTGCCCTTCCACACCAAGTCCTCGACCACCGGCTTGGGCTTGAGGATCTGCTGGATACTCGCCAGCTCGACGGTCTTCGGCGCATCGCCGTTGGCCAGGATCACTTTGCCATCCTCTGCCGCATGCAGCGCCTTGGCTTTTTCGCCGGTGTAGGCATCCTGCTTGACGAGCAACTGCTGATCACTCTCCAGGGTTTTCACCTGTTTCCAGTCGATCGGCACCGCACCGGCGTATTCGGTCTGAATCAACAGCTTGCCGCCGTCGAACAGGGTGATCTTGCCGCTCAACTTGTCACCGTTTTTCAACCAGACGGTATCAGCGAGCAGGGGCGTGGAAGCGCTCAAGACAGCGAGGCACAGCAGGGTTCTGGACACCATAAGCAAATACAGGGCTCAAGATTGCGAAAAAGGTCGGCATTATCCGTAGGAATAAGACCCTAGCAAGGACTGACATGTCTATTTCTATTGAGTTCATTTCTCAATTGGTGATCGAGGAATTACTCTACAGACGGTAAGGCGAATTTCTTCAGGAAGCTCCGGACGTGACCGACTCAAGCACTGACACCGAAAGCCCGGCGCAAATCCGACGCACGGCGCTCTACCTGACACTGGCCCAGGTCCCCGAAGGCAAAGTCGTCAGTTATGGCCAGCTCGCCGAGCTGGCAGGACTGGGTCGCGCCGCGCGTTTCGTCGGACGGACCCTGAGCCAATTGCCGAGCGACAGCACATTACCCTGGCACCGCGTGCTCGGTGCGGGCGGGCGTATCAGCCTGCCCGCGGGCAGCCCTTCGGGCGATGAACAACGGGCGCGTTTGCGCATGGAGGGCATCAGTATCCTGAATAATCGTGTTGATATTCAGCGCCATGGCTGGCGCCCGGTAGAGCACAGCGGTTAGAGTGCGCGCTTTGTTTCCGTAATTCTTGAGGCAGACTCCAGCCCATGCCCCGTAAAACCTGGCGCGCCGCGCTCGCCGCCTATGCCAGCCCCTCAACGCTCGTGCTGTTGCTGCTTGGTTTCGCCGCCGGCCTGCCCTACATGCTGGTGTTTTCGACACTTTCGGTCTGGCTGCGTGAAGCCGGTGTGGCTCGCGAAACCATTGGCTATGCAAGCCTGATCGGTCTGGCCTACGCCTTTAAATGGGTCTGGTCACCGTTACTCGACCAATGGCGCCTGCCATTTCTCGGCAAACTCGGTCGACGACGCTCCTGGCTGGTGCTTTCACAGGCACTGGTCATCCTCGGTCTGGTCGGCATGGGCTTCTGCGACCCTCAAAAGCATTTGTCCTGGCTCATCGCTATTGCCGTGGTCGTTGCCTTCGCCTCTGCGACGCAAGACATCGCAGTCGACGCTTATCGCCTGGAAATCGCCGACGACAGCCGTCAGGCTGCGCTGGCCGCCAGTTATATGTCGGGCTATCGGATCGCCGCACTGCTGGCCACCGCGGGCGCCCTGTTTTTCGCTGAAGGCTTCGGCTCCACCGGCTTCAACTATAAGCATTCGGCGTGGGCCGGCACTTACCTGCTGTTTGGCGCCTTGATGGTCCCGGCACTGCTGACCTCGCTGTTCATGCGCGAACCGGCGGTGCCCCTGCGCACGCAACTTCAGGCCGGTCGCTACAGCTTCGCGCATCAACTGGCCTCGGTGTTCGTACTGATCGTGTTGCTGGTGTCGGTACCGGCAATGTTCACTCAGCTCTACAACACCGACTTCGCCAGCGTACTGTTTGAAGGCGTGAGCCTGCTCGACCTGCTGCTTCAAGACCGCGCGTTCCTTCGGGCGATCCTCTACACCACGCTCACGGCCCTGTGCCTGTCGGCCATTGGCCGCCGTGGCCTGGCGCCCGTGCTGACGCCGGTCAACGACTTCATTCTGCGTTACCGCTGGCAGGCATTGCTGCTGCTTGGCCTGATCGCCACCTATCGGATGTCCGACACGGTGATGGGCGTGATGGCCAACGTGTTTTACATCGACCAGGGCTTCACCAAGGATCAGATTGCCAGCGTCAGCAAGATCTTCGGCCTGATCATGACCCTGGTCGGCGCCGGCATGGGCGGCCTGTTGATCGTGCGCTTCGGTATCCTGCCGATCCTGTTCATCGGCGGCATTACCTCGGCCGGCACCAATTTGCTGTTCCTGATGCTCGCCGGCATGGGCGCCAACCTGAACATGCTGATCCTGACCATTTCCCTGGACAACTTCAGCTCAGGCCTCGCGACCTCGGCGTTCGTCGCTTATTTGTCGAGCCTCACCAACCTCAAGTTCTCGGCCACCCAGTACGCCCTGCTCAGCTCGATCATGCTCTTGCTGCCACGCCTGATTGGCGGCTACTCGGGGGTCATGGTGGAAAAGTTCGGCTATCACAACTTCTTCCTGATCACCGCCCTGCTCGGCGTTCCGACACTGCTGTTGATCGCCCTTCACTGGTATCAGGAGAGCCGCCGCGAAGGCCCGACGCCCACGCCGGAACCGATTCCGACTCAGGTCGCGGAAGAGTCGTAGGCTCTTTACGTAGGAAGCATCCCGGAGGGCGGAACGATTCCCGCCCTTCTGCCATGCAGCCGACCGCACGCCTGTACGCCAGCGGATCTCGCCCGTACAATGCCCCGTCATTTCCGTCATCAGCAACCGACAACGGCCAACCATGCGCACCAGTCAATTTTTGCTCGCCACACAGAAAGAAACGCCTTCCGATGCGGTCGTGATCAGCCATCAGCTGATGCTTCGCGCCGGCATGATCCGCAAACTCGCCTCGGGCCTGTACACCTGGCTGCCGATGGGCTTGCGAGTCATGCGCAAGGTCGAAGCCGTCGTTCGTGAAGAAATGAACGCCGCCGGCTCTCTCGAAGTGTTGATGCCAAGCACCCAACCGGCTGAGCTGTGGCAGGAATCCGGTCGCTGGGAAGAATACGGCCCTGAATTGCTGCGCTTCAAGGATCGCCACGGTCGCGACTTCTGCGCAGGCCCGACCCACGAAGAAGTCATCACCGACCTGATGCGCAACGAGTTGAGCAGCTACAAACAGCTGCCGATCAACCTGTATCAGATCCAGACCAAGTTCCGTGACGAAATCCGTCCACGCTTCGGTTTGATGCGCGGTCGCGAATTCATCATGAAGGACGCCTACTCGTTCCATGCTGACCAGCCGTCGCTGCAGGTCACCTACGACCGCATGCATCAGGCGTACTGCAACGTGTTCACCCGCCTTGGCCTGAAGTTCCGCCCTGTTGAAGCCGACAACGGCTCGATCGGCGGCGCCGGCTCGCACGAGTTCCACGTACTGGCCGAATCCGGCGAAGACGATATCGTCTTCAGCAACGGTTCCGACTACGCCGCGAACATCGAGAAGGCCGAAGCCGTACCGCGCGAAACGTCTCGCCCGGCGCCTGCCGAAGAGCTGCGCCTGGTCGACACGCCGAACGCCAAGACCATTGCGCAACTGGTCGAAGGCTTCAACCTGCCGATCGAAAAAACCATCAAGACCCTGGTGGTTCATGCTGAAGAAGCCGGCAAGCTGATCGCCCTGATCATCCGTGGCGACCACGAGCTGAACGAAATCAAGGCCGGCAACCAGCCAGGCGTTGCCAGCCCGCTGGTGATGGCGTCCGAAAGCGAACTGCGCGACGCCATTGGCGCCGGTGCCGGCTCCCTCGGCCCGCTGAACCTGCCGCTGCCCATCATCATCGACCGTTCCGTCGAGCTGATGAGCGACTTCGGCATTGGTGCCAACATCGACGACAAGCACTACTTCGGCGTGAACTGGGAGCGCGATCTGCCGGTTCCGACCGTTGCCGACCTGCGTAACGTCGTCGCTGGCGACCCAAGCCCTGACGGCAAGGGCACTCTGGAAATCAAGCGCGGCATCGAAGTCGGGCACATCTTCCAGCTGGGCAACAAGTACAGCAAAGCGATGAAGTGCGAAGTACTGGGCGAAAATGGCAAGCCGGTCACCCTGGAAATGGGCTGCTACGGCATTGGCGTTTCCCGCGTAGTGGCTGCGGCCATCGAGCAGAACAACGACGCCAACGGGATTATCTGGAGCGACACCCTGGCGCCTTTCCAGGTTGCCCTGGTGCCACTGCGCTACGAAACCGAACAGGTTCGCGAAGCCACCGACAAGTTGTATGCAGAACTGACTGCAGCCGGCTTCGAAGTGCTGCTGGACGACCGCGACAAGAAAACCAGCCCGGGCATCAAGTTCGCGGACATGGAGCTGATCGGCATTCCTCACCGGATCGTGGTCAGTGACCGCGGCCTCGCCGAAGGCAATCTGGAATACAAGAGCCGCACCGAACCTGAAGCGCAAGCGCTGCCGGTCGCTGACGTGTTGTCTTTCCTCCAGGCCCGAATCCGCCGCTGACACCAGATAGAGAAGTCATGTTCAAGCGAAACACCTTAGGCCTCGGTGGTGCCGCCCTGTGCGGCACCCTGCTGGTCAGCGGCTGTGCCAACCACATGTCGCAACGCAGCGAGCACGAGGAACGTGTCGAGCGTAAATTGCTCGATCACAGCCTGCAGATCGATGTCGGCGAGCCCAAGGTGCTTGAGTTGCCGCAACGGCGGGTAAAAATCCACGAGCAGAAGACCTTCGAAGTCACCGAATTCGAAGTCACGCGCCACTACGATCGCTACACGCCCTATCAACCCTGGCGGGAGGTCTACGAGATCCCGCTGGGCATGGTGGCTATCGTGGCCGGTGTCGGCGCGAACGTGGTCAATGTGTTTGCCCTCGGCAACCTGCCGGACAGCGTGACCAAGGACTGGCTCAGCTATGGTTTCGCCGGGGTCAACCCGTTCATGAACGTACAGTCTCACGGCCGTGCGCAACAGAACCTGGCGGGCATCGACGAGGTCCAGCTCGACAAGCGCACCGAGTACTCGAGCCTGCCCTGGAGCGAGCGTCCGGTGGTGGTCAAGGCCGGCAAGGAAACATTCGATCTGACCACCGACAAAAACGGTGTCCTGCGCATGAACCTGCTGGACAGCCCGTTCGCCGAACATGACATCAATCATCTGAGCCGCTTGTTGATCAGTGTCGCAGATGCCCAGGACGACGTGCACACCGACTCGTCCCTGGCGGTCAGCAGCGGTTTGCGGGGCAAGTTGCTCGAAGCTCACGGACTGATTTACGACGACCTTGAAGACGACGAAGTGAGCCAGTGGGTACACCGGGTCAAACGCCTGTCGGAGCTGGGTCTGGAAGAAGAAGCCAGCGAGCTGGAACAAAGCCTGATCGAACTGACCCGAAACGATCCTGAACTGCAGACCGAATTCCTCAAGTCACTGACCAAGGATGCCGGGCGACTGGTGGCGGATCCGGGACCGAATTAAAAGCCAAAAGCTTCGCGGGCAAGCCTCGCTCCTACAGGTATTGCACAGTCCTTGTAGGAGCGAGGCTTGCCCGCGAAGAGGCCCTCACGCATACCGCAAAAACTACCGCTCAAACAACTCCATCTGCTCAAACCCGCCCCGCAAATCCTCCAGCCTGACCCCAACCCCCAACAACCGCACCGGTTTCCCGCCTCGGTTGAACGCCTGGGTCAGCAGCAATTGATAACTGCCCAAATCCCGCCCTGCCCCGGCCTGTTCCAGCGTGGTCTGGGTGAAGTCATGGAATTTTACTTTGACGAACGGCTTACCCGGCCGATAGCTGCTGTCGATGCGCGCCATGCGGCCCGCCAAGGTTTCCAGCAATTCGGGTAATTTATCCAGGCAACTCACCAGATCCGGCAGATCCACATCGTAGGTGTTTTCGACACTGATCGACTGCCGACGGCTGTCGTTGTGCACCAACCGATCATCGATCCCACGCGCCAGGCTCCAGAGTCGCTCGCCAAAACTGCCAAATTCACGCACCAAGGCCAACTTGTCCCACTCGCGCAGATGCGAGCAATCGACAATGCCGAGCCGGCCCAACTTGTCAGCGGTCACTTTGCCCACACCGTGCAGCTTGCTCACCGGCAAACCGCTGACAAAGTCCTCCACCTGATCCGGCGTGATAACGAACAAACCGTTGGGCTTCTTCCAATCGCTGGCGATCTTCGCGAGAAACTTGTTCGGCGCGACGCCGGCCGAGACCGTGATGTGCAACTGATTGGACACCCGCCGGCGAATATCCTGGGCAATTCGCGTGGCGCTGCCGCCGAAATGCGCACTGTCCGAGACGTCGAGGTAGGCCTCATCCAGGGAAAGCGGCTCGATCAAGTCGGTGTAATCGCGAAAAATCGTGTGAATTTCCTTCGATGCTTCTCTATAGGCATCCATGCGCGGCTTGACGATGGTCAGGTCCGGGCACAGCTTCAAGGCATGCCCGGAAGACATCGCCGAGCGCACGCCGTAGGCCCGCGCTTCGTAATTGCAGGTGGCGATCACGCCGCGCCGATCCGCCGAACCGCCGACCGCCAGGGGTTTACCGGCCAGGCGCGGGTCGTCACGCATCTCGATAGCGGCGTAGAAGCAGTCACAATCGACGTGGATGATTTTTCGCTGCGTCATATAAAAGCGCTGTTCAGGGTGAAGAAACGGCCTGATGGCGAGCCGGATCGGCAGTATCTCACTGACACCTGTATATAGCACCAGTAGTCTGAATGTTCTTTACCGCGCGTAGGAAAAGTCCCGGATGAATTTATTTTCTCAATCGAACAGACCCCATCAATAGAGCTGAAAGCCTTGCCACGCTTGCGTCTCAGGGCGATCAAGCTACCGCTTGAACAGCTAAGCGATTGAACCTGAAGAGTTTTCTCAGGATTTAAGGTTGACACCCCTGCGATCCTCTGTAGAATGCCGACACACAGACGCGGGATGGAGCAGTCTGGTAGCTCGTCGGGCTCATAACCCGAAGGTCGTCGGTTCAAATCCGGCTCCCGCAACCAAACATCAATAAAGGCTACTCGAAAGAGTGGCCTTTTTTGTGCGCGTCTGTTTTGTCAAAACGACGCAGGCACCCTGCCCCACACGGAAATGAGAAATCGTTCTGATTCCGAAACTTAGCGCTCCCCTGCGACTGTTCGCCATTCATTTACGCTTATTTGAATCTATTCAGGATTAACGGTTGACACCCCGGCGTATCTCTATAGAATGCCGCCACACAGACGCGGGATGGAGCAGTCTGGTAGCTCGTCGGGCTCATAACCCGAAGGTCGTCGGTTCAAATCCGGCTCCCGCAACCAAACATCAAAAAAGGCTACTCGAAAGAGTGGCCTTTTTTGTATCTGTTGAAAAAGTCCTTTCGCAACAATGATCTGTCACTGTGTAGCGAGCCGTTCGGGTCTCCAATGCGCTGAGTTCAGACTATGCTCACTCGCAAGCAAAAGCCTCTACGCCTGATGACATGCCGTCGCCGAATGCCGGCGAGAGGCGTTAATATTTGTGATTATTTTTTTCTACAGGGATTGGTAACTTGGCTGGATACCTCCATCCTGTCGCGCACAATCCAAGAGGTGATTGATGCGCGCCAACTCGTCTGATCCACAAGACACCGTCACAGCGACACAACCGATCAAGGCCGAGCGTCTGCGCTTGCTTGATCTGGTCAGCAAATACCGCCAGCCCATCGGCCTGGCAGTCACTTTGTTGCTGTTCGCTATTGCGCTGATTGCCTGTCGCCACCTGCTGAGCGAACTCGATCTGTACGCTCTGCACGACTCGATTCTCGACGTTCCAAAACCGGCATTGCTCGGCGCACTGGGCGCAACCATCGTCGGGTTCATCATTCTGCTGGGTTACGAATGGTCCGCCAGCCGCTATGCCGGCGTCACGCTGGCACCGCGAACCCTGGCGCTGGGCGGCTTCACTGCGTTCGCCATCGGCAATGCCATCGGTCTTTCTATGCTCTCGGGGGGATCGGTTCGCTACCGTCTATATGCACGTCATGGACTGGGAGCCACTGAAGTCGCCCACATGACGCTGTTCGCCAGCCTCTCGCTCGGTTGCGCCCTGCCACCGCTGGCCGCCCTGGCGACCCTCAGCGACCTGCCTGCCGCCTCCGCCGCACTGGGTCTGTCCGAGACGCTGCTCGGCGGGGTTGCAGCAGCGGTATTGTTGCTGTTCTCGGTACTGGCCATCGGCATCTACCGTCGCCGCCTGCCCGAGCAACCTTACCCGGACAACCTGCTGGTCAAGGTCGGGCGCCGCACCTTGCGCCTGCCGGGCCGTCGCCTGACCTTCCTGCAGCTGATCATCACCGCCCTCGACGTGGCCGCCGCCGCGACTGTGCTGTATCTATTGCTGCCCGAAGCACCGCCCTTCGGCGCGTTCCTGCTGGTGTACCTGCTGGCCCTGGCGGCCGGTGTGCTCAGCCACGTCCCCGGCGGTGTCGGGGTGTTTGAAGCGATTCTGCTGGCGGCTTTTTCCGACACACTCGGCGCCGCACCACTGGCCGCCGCCCTGCTGCTCTATCGCCTGATCTACGTGGTGCTGCCGATGCTGGTGGCGTGTTTGCTACTGTTGATCAACGAAGGCCAGCGGGTGTTCCAGACACGTCAGTCGCTGCGCGCCGCATCAGGCTTGGCCGCGCCGATCCTGGCGGTGCTGGTGTTTCTGTCCGGCGTGGTGCTGCTGTTCTCCGGCGTGACGCCGGAAATCGATACGCGCCTGGAACACATCGGCTTCCTGATCCCGCACCGACTGGTCGACGCCTCGCACTTCGGTGCCAGCCTGGTCGGCGTTCTATGCTTGCTGCTCGCGCAAGGCCTGCGTCGCCGACTGTCAGCGGCGTGGATGCTGACCACCATTTTGCTGCTGGTCGGCGCCCTGCTCTCGCTGCTCAAGGGCTTCGACTGGGAAGAAGCCTGCCTGATGACCCTGACGGCGAGCCTGCTGGGCGTGTTCCGACGCTCGTTCTATCGCCCTAGCCGCCTGACTGAATTGCCGTTCTCGCCGTTGTACCTGGTGGCGAGCCTGTGCGTACTCGGTGCCTCGATCTGGCTGCTGCTGTTCGCCTATCAAGACGTCCCGTACAGCCATCAGCTCTGGTGGCAGTTCACCCTCGACGCCGATGCCCCGCGCGGCTTGCGATCGCTGCTTGGCGCCGCGGTGCTGCTGGTGGTGGTGTCCCTGACCTGGCTGCTGCGGACCGCGCGCCCGGTGATCCATCTGCCGACACCCGACGAACTGGACCGCGCGGTAAAGATCCTCATGGCCTCGTCACAACCGGATGGCGGCCTGGCCCTGACCGGTGACAAGGCGTTGCTGTTTCACCCTAACGACGAGGCGTTCCTGATGTACGCCCGCCGTGGCCGCAGCCTGGTGGCCCTGTACGACCCGATCGGCCCGACCCAGCAACGGGCGGAAATGATCTGGCAGTTCCGCGATCTCTGCGACATCCACCACGCCCGCCCGGTGTTCTATCAGGTACGCGCCGAGAACCTGCCGTACTACATGGACATCGGCCTGACCGCGATCAAGCTCGGCGAAGAAGCCCGGGTCGATCTGCGTCGCTTTGATCTCGAAGCCAAGGGCAAAGAGATGAAGGACCTGCGCTACACCTGGAACCGTGGCACCCGCGATGGCTTGTCGCTGGAAATCCACGAACCGGGGCATGCGCCGATGGATGAGCTCAAGGTGATTTCCAATGCCTGGCTGACCGGCAAGAACGTGCGCGAGAAAGGCTTCTCCCTCGGCCGCTTCAGTGACGAGTACCTGAAACATTTCCGCGTGGCGGTGATCCGCTTCGAAGGACGCCCGGTGGCGTTCGCCAACCTGCTCGAGACGTACGGCCATGAACTGGCCAGCCTCGACCTGATGCGCGCGCACCCGGACGCCCCCAAGCTGACCATGGAGTTCATGATGGTCGGCCTGATTCAACATTATAAAAATCATGGATACGCGCGTTTCAGCCTGGGCATGGTGCCGTTGTCGGGGCTACAACCCCGTCGCGGCGCACCGCTGACCCAGCGCCTGGGCTCGATGGTTTTCCGCCGTGGTGAGCAGCTCTACAACTTCCAAGGCTTGCGCCGCTTCAAAGACAAATTCCAGCCTGACTGGGAACCCCGTTATATGGCCGTGCCCGCCGGACTCGATCCGCTGGTAGCCCTGGCCGATACTGCTGCCCTGATTGCGGGCGGCTTGACTGGATTGGTGAAACGCTGATGATTCAACGCTCCTTGCGGTACGTACTGGGCACGCTGGTCGTGCTGGCCCTGATTCTCGGTGGTGGTTACTGGTACCTGAAACGCCCGGCGCCAGAACCGACCCTCGAACGGCTGACCCCGGCCGATGGCGCCGCGATGACCCGTGTCATCCCCGGCAACACACCACGCGCGCAGGTGCTGGTGGCGGTCAATGAAGAGCAGAAGCTCAGCGACAAACAATTGATGACTCTGAGCCGCTCCGGTTCGGCGCAGATCGTCCAGGTGATCCTGCCCAAAGAGTGCCTGCTGCAAAGTCGCGCCCTGCAATCGGCCTTGAGAGAACTCAAGGGCCCGGCGACCCTGGTCAGCGGCATCGGCCCTGGCGCCGTGCTCGCATGGCGCTGGTTGTCCGAGCAGAAGGACGACAAGGCCCAGGCGGTCTCCGTCGACCTGGCCCTGGAAAAACCCGGCTGCACCCACCTGCTGCCGAAAAGCGCCGCTCACGGTCACTGGCTGGTGGCGTGGAACGACAACCCGGACGACACCAGTGCCGGCTTCGTACGCGACCAACCCAACGCCGAAACCAGCATCAGCGACTACGACATCAACCTGCCGCAAGTGCTGAACAACGAACTGCGCAAGCTCCTCGTCGGCGGTGACAAAGCCGCTGGCGGCCTGCAGATTCCGGTGGTCGAAGTGCCGGCTGGCCAGGCCAAGGACACGGTCACCCTGTTCCTGTCCGGTGACGGCGGCTGGCGCGACCTGGACCGCGACGTCGCGGGCGAGATGGCGAAGATCGGCTACCCGGTGGTCGGCATCGACACCCTGCGCTACTACTGGCAGCACAAGAGCCCGGAGCAAAGCGCGCTGGACCTGGCTGAGCTGATGCAACACTACCGCCAGAAGTGGGGCACCAAGCGCTTCATCCTGACCGGCTACTCGTTCGGCGCCGATGTCTTGCCAGCAATCTACAACCGTCTCGAGGCGTCGGAACAGCAGCGCGTCGACGCCATCATCCTGCTGGCCTTCGCCCGCACCGGCAGCTTCGAGATCGAAGTCGAAGGCTGGCTAGGCAACGCCGGCAAAGAAGCCGCCACCGGCCCGGAAATGGCCAAGCTGCCGCCGGAGAAAGTGGTGTGCATCTACGGTGAAGAGGAAGTCGACGAGAGCGGCTGTACCGACAAGACCGCGGTTGGCGAGGCGATAAAATTGCCGGGGGGTCACCACTTCGATGAGAACTACCCTGCCCTGGCCCAGCGGCTGGTGGATGTGATCGAAAAGCGTCAAGCGAAGGAGACGGCGGCTCAGGAATGATCTGATCCCGCCCACTAAAAAGCCCTCGTCACCTTACGGTCGCGGGGGCTTTTTCATTCCAGCGAATACACCCCCCTGTAGGAGCGAGCCCGCTCGCGAAAAACCAGAGCACGCCGCAGGGCACCCGGTTTTACGCGCTACCGTTCACGGCCATCGCGAGCAAGCTTGCTCCTACAGGGATCTTCGCAGGCTCAATCAAGTGCCAGGCAATAAAAAGCCCCCGCTGCAGCAATGCAAGCGGGGGCTTTGTTATTAGAGGCGACGCTCTGCGGCGTCGTATACCTCTTCGTCACGTCGAGCGCCAACGGCGACTATCAATACCTGGATTGCCTTTCCATCCACTCGATAAACAATCCGCGTGTCGCCTGTTCGAATTCGTCGACAACCTGCAAGGCTGGCTCTAAGCGGTTTTCCGCTTTTGTCCGGCTCGCCGTTGATAATCCGCTCTTCGATGACATCAAGAATACGGTTTGCCGCCGCAGCGCCTAGTAGATCCAGATCCTTCTGAACCTCCGGATGATAGATTACCCCCCAAACCATCCACAGCTCCTTTAGTCCTTCTTGGCGTACCGTGCCCGCATATCGTCATGACTGATGGCCTTGGCTTGATCAAAACCGATCAGTCGCTCCCGCGCCACGGCTTCAATCCTGAGATTCTCAAGCTCGTCGAGCATTTCCTGATACGCATCGACATTGATAATGACCGCTGCCGGTTGATTGTCTTTGAAAATAACCAGGCGCTCGGTGGCTCGACTGGAAATCTCCTTGAGCCTCGCACTGAAGCCCCTGACCATTGCAGTAACGGATATCGCTTGGTCAGCACGCTCTAGTAATGCCGTCATACTCACCTCCTCTCACAATCACATGCAAATGAACACACAGTTATGCGCAGAGTATTGCGTCGAATTCAGCTTGCTGCAACCCGATAAATAATTTCGGCGACCGAGTACCCAAAGGCCAGACGAAAATCCCGGATAAAAAAAAGCCCCGATGCCGCAATGGCAACAGGGGCTTTTTGATGTCGCGGGCTTACATTTCTACTTGAGTACCCAACTCAATCACCCGGTTCAGCGGCAGATTGAAGAAGCGCAAATTGCCGTTGGCGTTCTGCAACATGAAGGCGAACAGCGCCTCACGCCAACGGGCCATGCCTTCGAGTTTGGAGGCGATGACCGTCTCGCGGCTGAGGAAGTAGGTGGTGCGCATCGGGCTGAAGTCGAGGTCATCGAGGTGACACAGCTTCAACGCCTGCGGCACGTCCGGCTCGTCGACGAAGCCAAAGTGCAGGATCACCCGGAAGAAGCCCTCACCGTAGGAATCGACCTCGAAACGCCGGGACGCCGGCACCCGCGGGATGTCTTCGTACACCACCGTCAGCAGCACCACTTGCTCGTGCAGCACCTGGTTATGCAGCAGGTTGTGCAACAGCGCATGAGGCACGGCATCCGGCCGCGCTGTGAGGAACACCGCTGTACCCTGGACGCGATGCGGCGGTTGCACGGCAATGCTGCTGATGAAGATCGGCAGCGGCAAGCCGCCCTCGTCGAGACGATCGACCAGCAATTGCTTGCCGCGCTTCCAGGTGGTCATCAGGACAAACAGCACGATGCCGGCGATCACCGGGAACGCCCCGCCCTGAATGATTTTCGGCACGTTGGCAGCGAAGTACAGACCGTCCACCAACAGGAAACCAACCAACAGCGGCACAGCGAGGACCGGTGGCCATTTCCACAGCAGCAATATCACCGCCGACACCAGGATGGTGGTCATCAGCATCGTGCCAGTCACCGCCACGCCATAGGCCGAGGCCAGCGCGCCGGAGGATTCGAAACCCAACACCAGAAGAATCACGCCGACCATCAGCGCCCAGTTCACCGCGCCAATGTAGATCTGGCCTTGTTCGGCGCTGGAGGTGTGCCGAATGTGCATGCGCGGAATGTAACCGAGCTGGATCGCCTGACGGGTCAGGGAGAACGCACCGGAAATCACCGCCTGAGAGGCAATGACCGTGGCCAGGGTCGATAAGCCGACCAATGGAATCAGAGCCCAGCTTGGTGCCAACAGATAGAACGGGTTGCGGGCGGCTTCCGGATCACCGAGCAGCAACGCGCCCTGGCCGAAGTAGTTCAGCACCAGCGCCGGCAGCACCAGAATGAACCACGCACGGGCAATCGGCTTGCGACCGAAGTGGCCCATGTCGGCGTACAGCGCTTCGGCACCGGTCAATGCCAGCACCACCGCACCGAGAATCGCCACGCCCATGCCCGGATGCTGGGTGAAGAAGCGCACGCCCCACACCGGGTTCAACGCTTTCAACACTTCCGGGTGTTGCATGATGCCGTAGACGCCCAGCGCCCCCAGCACCACAAACCAGGTGACCATGATTGGCCCGAACAGGATGCCGATCCGAGCGGTACCGTGACTCTGAATCAGGAACAGCGCCACCAACACGACCAACGACAACGGCACCACCCAATGGTCGATGCCCTCGAATGCCAGGCCCAGGCCTTCAATCGCCGAGAGCACGGAAATCGCTGGCGTGATCATGCTGTCGCCGTAGAACAGCGCCGCACCGATCAGCCCGCAGACCACCAGCAGCGCCCTCAATTTTGGATACCCCGCCGCCGCTCGCCGGGCCAGCGCGGTCAGGGCCATGATCCCGCCTTCGCCCTGGTTGTCGGCGCGCAGCACGAACATCATGTATTTGATCGACACGACCCAGATCAGCGACCAGAAGATCAGCGCCAGAATCCCCAGCACCCCGTCATGGTTGACGGGCACGCCATAACCACCGGAAAACACTTCTTTGAGGGTATACAACGGACTCGTGCCGATATCGCCATAAACCACCCCGACCGCCGCGACCAGCATGCCGATCGGTTTTGCCGCTGAATGCTCGGCGCCCGCCGTCTGACTACTTGCCTGCCCCATCCAAAACTCCTACTACTCAGACCCGGACTTCTTATGAGAAGCACTATGCTTTGCCGTGCAGCATGCGCTGTTTTACTTACGGTTACAGACGTTTTGTTGACTGTAAAAATTCGGTAAAGCGTAACGGCGCGAAGCATAGCGCAGCACTCGTCGTATTTCCCTGCATAAAGCTGGTCAAGCGCCCCTCTCATCGCTAGAATTGCGCACTTTTTGACCAGAGACGCAACATAGCGTCCGTCTGTCGCCTTGCCGATCTCGGCTGGAGGCGTCACAAATACCGAGGTTAGACATGTCCACCACTCCTGCGCCGGCCAATCCAAAGGTTGGCTTCGTATCCCTGGGTTGCCCCAAAGCACTGGTCGACTCCGAGCGCATCCTTACCCAGCTGCGCATGGAAGGCTATGACGTTGTGTCCACTTACGAGGACGCCGATGTCGTGGTGGTCAACACCTGCGGCTTCATCGACTCGGCCAAGGCTGAATCGCTGGAAGTGATCGGCGAAGCCATCAAGGAAAACGGCAAGGTCATCGTCACCGGCTGCATGGGCGTCGAAGAAGGCAACATTCGCAAGGTGCACCCAAGCGTATTGGCCGTGACCGGTCCGCAGCAGTACGAGCAAGTGGTCAACGCTGTGCACGACGCCGTGCCGCCGCGCCAGGATCACAACCCGCTGATCGACCTGGTGCCGCCGCAAGGGATCAAACTGACCCCGCGCCACTACGCCTACCTGAAGATTTCCGAAGGCTGCAACCACAGCTGCAGCTTCTGCATCATCCCGTCGATGCGCGGCAAACTGGTCAGCCGTCCGGTCGGTGACGTGCTTGACGAAGCCCAGCGCCTGGTCAAGGCCGGCGTCAAAGAGCTGTTGGTGATCTCGCAAGACACCAGCGCCTACGGTGTCGACGTGAAATACCGCACCGGTTTCTGGAATGGCGCGCCGGTGAAAACCCGCATGACCGAACTCTGCGAAGCCCTGAGCACCCTCGGCGTCTGGGTTCGCCTGCACTACGTTTACCCGTACCCGCACGTCGACGAGCTGATTCCGCTGATGGCCGCCGGCAAGATCCTGCCGTACCTCGACATCCCGTTCCAGCACGCCAGCCCGAAAGTCCTGAAAGCCATGAAACGCCCGGCGTTCGAAGACAAGACCTTGGCGCGCATCAAGAACTGGCGCGAGATCTGCCCGGACCTGATCATCCGTTCGACCTTCATCGTCGGCTTCCCTGGCGAAACCGAAGAAGACTTCCAGTACCTGTTGAACTGGCTGACCGAAGCCCAGCTCGACCGCGTCGGCTGCTTCCAGTACTCGCCGGTCGAAGGCGCACCGGCCAACTTGCTGGACGCGGCCATTGTGCCGGACGACGTCAAGCAAGACCGTTGGGACCGCTTCATGGCCCACCAACAGGCCATCAGCTCGGCGCGCCTGCAACTGCGCGTCGGCCGTGAAATCGAAGTGCTGGTCGACGAAGTCGACGAGCAAGGCGCGGTGGGCCGCTGCTTCTTCGACGCCCCGGAAATCGACGGCAACGTGTTCATCGACAACGGCAGCAACTTGAAGCCAGGCGATAAAGTCTGGTGCAAAGTGACCGACGCCGACGAATACGACCTGTGGGCTGAACAGATCTAAACGCAAAAAATACGCAAAGCCCCGCTCTCTTGACGAGATGCGGGGCTTTTTTACGTCTATCGTTTTGGGGGAGAAAGGACTCGCACAATTAATAGCAAAAGGGGCATCGAGCCATGCGCCAACATTCGGTCATCCACACGCCGAAACAGAGCGACTACGAAGAACTGACTCAGGTCTGGGAGGCCTCCGTGCGCGCCACCCATGACTTTCTGCCGAACAGCTACATTGAATTGTTGAAGAACCTGGTACTGACCCGCTACCTCGACGCGGTCATGCTGATCTGCACCAAGGACCCGCGCCAGCGCATCACCGGGTTTGCCGGTGTCGCCGCGGGCAAGATCGAAATGCTCTTTATCGACCCGGCCCACCGTGGCCAAGGCCTGGGCAAGCAGTTGCTGCGCTATGCCATGGAACACCTGAATGCCGATCAATTGGACGTCAACGAACAAAACCCGCAGGCGTTGGGATTTTACTTCAAGCAGGGGTTCGAGGTGATCGGCCGCTCGGAGGTCGACGGCATGGGCCAGCCTTATCCGCTGCTGCACATGCGCTTGCGCCAAACCCAACAACGATCACAGCACGGCTGAGTGACCCTGGAACCCTGTGGGAGCTGGCCTGCCAGCGATTGCATCACCTCGCTGTCTCTGTACAGACCGCGGTGTCTGCATCGCTGGCAGGCCAGCTCCCACAGGAAATGCGGCCACACCGAAATGGATCCGGACTTAACCGGCGCCCAGCAGGTACAATGCCCACCCCTTTTTTGTTACGGCCCTGTCATGAATGACCCGATTCGTCTCTCCAAACGCCTCATCGAACTCGTCGGCTGTTCCCGTCGGGAGGCTGAGCTGTTCATCGAGGGCGGCTGGGTCACCGTGGACGGTGAAGTCATCGACGAGCCGCAATTCAAGGTCGACACCCAGAAAGTCGAGCTCGATCCAGAAGCCAAGGCCACTGCGCCGGAACCGGTAACCATCCTGCTGAACGTGCCCGTGGGCATGGATGCGGAAACGGCCATGGCGACCATCAGTGCCGAGACCCTGAGCGAAGAACACCGCTTCAGCAAACGTCCGCTCAAGGGCCACTTCCTGCGCCTGACCGCCAGCACCGACCTGCAGGCCAATGCCAGCGGTCTGCTGGTGTTCACCCAGGACTGGAAGATCCTGCGCAAGCTCACCGCCGACTCCGCCAAGATCGAGCAAGAGTATGTGGTCGAGGTTGAAGGCGACATGGTGGCTCACGGCCTCAACCGCCTGAACCACGGCCTGACCTACAAGGGCAAGGAACTGCCGCCGGTCAAAGCCAGCTGGCAGAACGAAAACCGCCTGCGTTTTGCGATGAAGAACCCACAACCGGGCGTGATCGCCCTGTTCTGCCAGGCCGTCGGCCTGAAGGTCGTCGCCATCCGCCGTATCCGTATTGGCGGTGTATCCATCGGCAAAGTGCCTTTGGGGCAATGGCGCTACCTGTCCGGCAAAGAGAAGTTCTAAGACTTTTCACGCCGCCACACATTTCGGCGTCGCAGTCTTATGCGACGCCCACTGCTGAATATCAGGACTGCACACCATGATTCATAACGACGTACTGCGCAGCGTGCGCTACATGCTCGACATCAGCGACAAGAAAGTCATCGAGATCATCAAGCTCGGCGGCATGGACGTCAGCCTGGAAGACCTGTTGACCTACCTCGACAAGAAAGAGGAAGACGAAGAAGGCTTCGTACGCTGCCCGGACGAAGTCATGGCGCACTTTCTCGATGGCCTGGTGATCTTCAAGCGCGGCAAGGATGAAAGCCGTCCACCGCAGCCGATTGAAGTGCCGGTGACCAACAATGTCATCCTGAAGAAACTGCGCGTGGCCTTCGAACTGAAAGAAGACGACATGCACGCCATTCTCAAGGCCGCCGAGTTCCCGGTGTCCAAACCTGAGCTGAGCGCGCTGTTCCGCAAGTTCGGCCACACCAACTACCGCACCTGCGGCGACCAGTTGCTGCGCAACTTCCTCAAGGGCCTGACCCTGCGCGTTCGCCCGCAATAACACTGCAGCCCCTGTAGGAGCACAGCTTGCTGGCGAAGGCGATCTCCAAAACGCCATCGCCAGCAATCCGGCCCCACACAGCGCAGCCGCAAGCCCATCTGTATAGACGCACATTCCTCGAAAAAATAGTGGCTCCGCTTCCTGCGGCTGACGACTAGGGTGTATTGACCTTCAGTTCTCAGGATTCGCCATGCACCCCTACTTCTCCCTGCAAGGCCGCACCGCTCTGGTGACCGGCGGCACCCGTGGTATCGGCAAAATGATCGCCAAGGCCTATGTCGAGGCCGGCGCGACCGTGTACGTCTGCGCCCGGGACGCCGAGGCCTGCCAGCAAACCGCTGATGAACTGAGTGCGCTGGGCCAGTGCCATGCCGTGGCGGCCAACCTGGCCACTGAAGAAGGCGTGCAGCTTTTGGCCACGCGGCTGGGCGAACAGATCGACCATCTGGATATTCTTGTGAACAACGCGGGTACTACGTGGGGCGCGCCGCTGGAAAGCTACCCGGTCAAGGGCTGGGAAAAGGTCATGCAGCTCAACGTGACCTCGGTGTTCAACTGCATCCAGCAATTCCTGCCGCTGCTGCGCAAGGCGGGCTCCGAAGCCAATCCGGCACGTATCATCAACATCGGTTCGGTGGCGGGGATTTCTTCGTTTGGCGAACAGGCTTATGCCTACGGGCCGAGCAAAGCCGCCCTGCACCAACTGTCGCGGATTCTGGCGCGGGAGCTGGTGAGTCAGCACATCAACGTCAACGTCATCGCGCCGGGTCGTTTCCCGAGCAAGATGACCCAGCACATTGGTAACGACGAGCAGGCGCTGGCGGACGATACGGCATTGATTCCGATGAAGCGCTGGGGGCGCGAGGAAGAGATGGCGGCGTTGGCGATCAGTTTGGCAAGTACCGCCGGGGCTTATATGACCGGGAATATTATTCCGCTGGATGGAGGGTTTAGTCTCTGAAATCGGCGGAGCGGCCTTCGCGAGCAAGCCCGCTCCCACATTCGACCGCATTCTTTAAGGAGAACGCAGTTAAATGTGGGAGCGGGCTTGCTCGCGAAGGCGTCCTGACAGTCACCACCGAAGCAACGGTCGATCGGGTTATCATGCCCGCCCTCACCCTGCTTCGACCTCCAGACCATGACCTACAGCGTTTCCCCCATCGGCTTCGTACGCTCCTGCTTCAAGGAGAAGTTCGCCATCCCGCGCCAACCACAACTGGCCCCGGCCGCGCGCGGCGTCCTGGAGCTGGTGGCGCCGTTCGATCAGGGCGACGCGGTGCAAGGCCTGGAACAGGTCAGCCACGTCTGGCTGCTGTTCCTGTTCCATCAGGCGCTGGAGGAAAAGCCACGGCTCAAAGTCCGCCCGCCGCGCCTCGGCGGCAACAAATCCATGGGCGTGTTCGCCACGCGCGCCACGCATCGGCCCAATGGCATTGGCCAGTCAGTGGTCAAGCTGGACAAGGTCGAAGCCAATCGCTTGTTTATCTCCGGCATCGACCTGCTGGACGGCACACCGATTCTCGACATCAAACCCTACGTGCCGTACGCCGACATCATCGATAGTGCCTCCAATACCATCGCCAGTGCCGCGCCGCAGCTGATTCCCGTGCAGTGGACGGACTCAGCGCTGCAACAGGCTCACGGCCACGCTCAGCGCCTTGAAGAGCCGTTGGTGGCGCTGATCGAGCAATGCCTGGCACAAGACCCACGCCCGGCGTACCAGATGCCTACACCCGAACGCGAATATGGTGCGCAGCTTTGGGATGTCGACGTGCGCTGGCATTACCCGACACCCGAGTCGATCCGCGTCCTCGAAGTCATCCCCGCGAACACCTGAACGCCAGAAACGAAAAAGCCCGCACTGCCTTTACAGGCAACGCGGGCTTTTTATGGTCACCACCAAACCAATGTGGGAGCGAGCCTGCTCGCGATGGCGGCGTAACATTCAACGATGACGTTGACTGACGCTCCGCTATCGCGAGCAGGCTCGCTCCCACAGGTAGAGCAGTGCAGCGGCTTCTTACTTCTCGACGAACGCACGCTCGATCAGGTAATCACCCGGCTCGCGCATCCGCGGCGAGACTTTCAGGCCGAAGCTGTTCAACACTTCGCTGGTCTCGTCGAGCATGCTCGGGCTGCCGCACAGCATGGCGCGGTCGTCCTGCGGGTTGATCGGTGGCAGGCCGATGTCGCTGAACAGCTTGCCGCTGCGCATCAGGTCGGTCAGGCGACCTTCGTTCTCGAACGGCTCCCGGGTCACGGTCGGGTAGTAGATCAACTTGTCACGCAGGGCATCGCCGAAGAACTCGTTCTGCGGCAGGTGCTCGGTGATGAACTCGCGGTAGGCGACTTCGTTGACGTAACGCACGCCGTGGCACAGGATCACTTTTTCGAAACGCTCGTAGGTTTCCGGGTCCTGGATGACGCTCATGAACGGCGCCAGACCGGTACCGGTGCTGAGCAGGTACAAATGTTTGCCAGGCTTCAAGTCATCCAGCACCAGCGTGCCGGTAGGCTTCTTGCTGATGATGATCTCGTCGCCTTCCTTCAGATGCTGCAGCTGGGAAGTCAGCGGGCCATCAGGCACCTTGATGCTGAAGAACTCGAGATGCTCTTCCCAGTTCGGGCTGGCGATCGAGTAGGCACGCATAAGCGGGCGGCCGTTGGGCTGTTGCAGGCCGATCATCACGAACTGACCGTTCTCGAAGCGCAGGCCCGGATCACGGGTGCACTTGAAGCTGAACAGAGTGTCGTTCCAGTGATGAACACTGAGGACACGCTCGTGGTTCATGTTGCTCATGTACGTGGGACTCCTGGAGATTTTGCCTGCGCCGCTGTGCGCAATTGCATCGCATTCTAATAGCAGAGACAATATCTGTTAAATGGATTATTAAGATAAGGGTTATCGGTTATATAGATATGCGATTTACTCTCCGTCAACTTCAAGTATTTGTCGCCGTCGCCCAGCAGGAAAGCGTATCCCGTGCCGCGGGTCTGCTCAACCTTTCGCAATCGGCGGCGAGCACCTCGATCACCGAGCTAGAGCGCCAGTCCAGCTGTCAGCTGTTCGACCGCGCCGGCAAACGGCTAAGCCTTAACGCCCTTGGCAAACAACTGCTACCGCAAGCGGTGGCGCTGCTCGACCAGGCCAAGGAAATCGAAGACCTGCTCAACGGCAAGTCCGGTTTCGGCTCATTGGCGGTCGGCGCGACCCTGACCATCGGCAATTACCTGGCCACTTTGCTGATCGGCAGCTTCATGCAGCGCCATCCGGAAAGCCAGGTGAAGCTGCACGTGCAGAACACTGCCAACATCGTGCAGCAAGTCGCTCACTATGAAATTGATCTGGGTCTGATTGAAGGCGATTGCAGTCACCCGGACATTGAAGTCCAGAGCTGGGTCGAGGATGAGCTGGTGGTGTTCTGTGCCCCGCAGCATCCGCTGGCCAAACGTGGCTCAGCGACCATGGAAGAGCTGACCCACGAGGCCTGGATTCTGCGTGAGCAAGGCTCTGGCACACGCCTGACCTTCGACCAGGCCATGCGTCACCACCGCAGCGCGCTGAACATCCGCCTGGAGCTGGAACACACCGAAGCGATCAAACGCGCTGTGGAGTCAGGCCTGGGCATTGGCTGCATTTCGCGCCTGGCACTGCGCGATGCGTTCCGCCGTGGCAGTCTGGTGCCGGTGGAGACACCGGATCTGGACCTGGCGCGGCAGTTCTATTTCATCTGGCACAAACAGAAATACCAGACCTCGGCGATGCGTGAGTTCCTTGATCTGTGCCGCGCTTTCACCGCCGGGGTTCAGCGCAGCGACGAGATCGTCCTGCCCACCATCGCTTAAAGCAGGATCACCGCCCACACCAGCGCGATCATGGTCAACGCCACGAGTTGCGCGGCGCTGCCCATGTCCTTGGCGTTCTTGGAGAGCGGGTGCAATTCAAGGGAAATGCGGTCGATGGCCGCCTCCACTGCCGAATTGAGCAACTCGACGATCAACGCCAGCAAGCACACGGCAATCAGCAGTGCCTGCTCGACACGACTGACGTTCAGGAAGAACGAAATCGGGATCAGGATGACGTTGAGTAACACCAGTTGCCGAAAAGCGGCTTCGCCCGTGAAGGCTGCGCGCAGGCCGTCCAGTGAATAACCAGAGGCGTTGAGGATGCGTTTTAGGCCGGTCTGGCCTTTGAAAGGAGACATAGAATAGGCAACTGACCAAAAAGGAGTGGGAAAGCTAGATCAAGCAAAGTCAAAAAAGCGTGAATACGCAGCGCTTGTTTAGTTCGAAATTGACTCAAGTTGTTGCAAGAGCAACGCTGCCTGCGTTCGGGTCCGCACATTGAGCTTGCGGAAAATCGCCGTGACGTGGGCCTTGATAGTCGCTTCGGACACGCTCAACTCGTAGGCAATCTGCTTGTTCAACAACCCTTCACAGACCATCGTCAACACGCGGAACTGCTGGGGCGTCAGGCTCGCAAGGCCTTCACTGGCAGCCTTGGCTTCAGCAGACACGCTGACCGCTTCGAACGCCTGGGGTGGCCAGAAGACGTCACCCTCGAGTACCGCGCGTACGGCTTTTTGAATGACGCTCAGGTCGCTGGACTTGGGAATGAAACCGCTGGCGCCGAATTCACGGGACTTGACCATGATCGAGGCCTCTTCCTGGGCCGACACCATCACCACCGGAATCTGCGGGTACTGACCGCGCAACAGCACCAACCCGGAAAAACCGTAGGCCCCCGGCATGTTCAGGTCCAGCAGCACCAGGTCCCAGTCGCCTTTTTCGTCCAGGCGGGTTTCCAGTTCGGCAATGCTTGCCACTTCCACCAGTCGGACATCCGGGCCAAGGCCCAGGGTCAACGCTTGATGCAGGGCGCTACGAAAAAGAGGGTGGTCATCGGCAATCAGGATTTCGTATGTGGCCATTTTTCAAATGATCCTGTTTTTCAAACAACTCTAGGTGCAGCCACGGAGCCACACCAGCAGGGCACGTTCAACGCCAATTACGTGGCTATTCACGAAAAAATACGGCGTATCAAACTTTGGCCGCGCCCTAATCGGCGCCAAGCATGCCCAGCGAAGCCGGGGTGGTCAAGGTGCATGGCCAGTACAGTGCTTTGCAGTATGGGCGACAATCAGCAGATGGCAGGGGCGCCGTTCTGCACAAACGGCATCAGCTCGACGTGTGCCGGGGTAGAAACGTTCATTTCAAGCTGATGCTTGGCGTCGAGGTAATGTTGGCTGAACACGTCGAAATAGGCGTCCAGGGCCGATGCGGCGTCGATGTCTCCCGCCAGATCCAGGCACAAGGCAGCGACTTCGGCCGTGCACAGGTGTTCGCTGCGAGTAGACCGACGCAACCGGTAACGAGAGAGTTTCTCGGGCAGCAGGCTCAGGATCGGCAGCGCATCAAAATAAGGACTTTTGCGGAAAATCTTTCTGGCTTCGGTCCAGGTCGCGTCCAACAGAATGAACAAAGGACGCTTGGCAGTATCGACTTCGACCGTATTAGTCACCCGTTCAGGCTCGACGTACTCGCCTGGAAAGACCAGGTACGGTTGCCATTGAGGGTCGGCGAGCAATGCCAGCAACTGCGGGTCAGTTTCCGTTCGCGACCAGATGAACGCATGGTTGTCACGCACCACATCGGCAATCAACCAACCGGTGTTGCTCGGTTTGAACACTTCTTTGTTGGTCATGATCAGGCACACGCCGGAGCGGGTCTCGACCCGCGGGCGCCAGGCGCACAGGCAGTGGCTCTCGATCACGCGGCATTCACGGCAACGGGGCGCTCTCCAGCCACGGGCCTGAATCGGCTTGATGCCCTCTTCCTCTCGCTGATCGCGTAGGCGGGCGACGGCATTGGCAGCAAAGGGTGGCGTTTCAGGGTTCACGAAAAACACTCGGCAGGCAGAAAGTGCCGGCAGTTTATCAGAGCAGCCGGCGCAAGCCTGTACCGTCCAGGCCTCCTCCCCTATAATTCGCCGCCACTGAACGCACAGTCATGTGGCTGGTCGAACCACCAGTCACTGAACCAGGAGAGTTTCATGCTGCGCCTTATCGTTCCCACCGCTGCCATTTTGCTGGCGTCGTCTTTCAACGCTCAGGCTGCGTCCTTGAGTGAGCAGAATCTCAACAGAGAGCTGCGAAACGTCGCCACACAAAGCAGTGTTGGCACTCCACGGGCGATCAACGAAGACATTCTTGATCAGGGCTACACCGTCGAAGGCAATACGCTGATCAACCACCTGAGCGTACAAAGCAGCCACGCCAACAAGATGCGTGCCGACCCGAAAGCTGTGTATTTCCAGCTGGGCGCCTCTGTCTGCAACAACCCATCGTTCCGCAAACTGATGGCCAAGGGCGCGGTGATGCGTTACGACTTCACTGAGGTGAAGACCAACCGTTCAGTGGGCTCCGCCAGCTATCAGGAATCGGACTGCCCGAAAGCGGCCCCGAGCAAGAAGAAGTAATCACTGGGGATTGGCGCGCCGCTGTTCATCCTCGGCGCGCAGTTCTGCCAATAACGCCTGCAAGTAACGCGAACGCCGCTCGGCACCCTCCAAACGCCGGCAGCACTCCTCTTCGAGACTCAAATGATTGGTCTCGGCTGAAGACTTCAGCAATCGATACAGTTGCGTATCGATCTCTATCTCCAGAATGACTCTGGCCATGGCTCCCGCCTCCTTGCACTTCACTCGTGACGAGCGAGAAATCCTTGAAACCGCTTGTACCGTGCGCCCTGCCTTTGACGCAAAGTTGTCGTGTCACGCCTGTAACTTAGTAAATCAGAGTGGCGGACACTCGGCCAGCCTTCAGACGAGCGGTGAAATCACCTTGCAAATCGTCAATAAGCGGTTGCCAGGAAAGACTTTGCGGCGCAATGATCGAGTCAGCGCAAAACCCTGCGAGGGTCTAGATTCATAGTGTTCCTGTTCACTTTTTGCGGGCAGAAAAGGGGCTGCCTGTTGCACGTCCTGTTGTGCGAACGTTTCTTTCATCCAAGGGAAAAACAGAGCCTGTATGGATGACTCGATTGCAACCCGAGTCAAGTGGATCGCCCAGGCACGGGCCTGGGCAGACAGCGACACACGAGGTGTCGCGGCGCTGACGACTGCGTTGTCGGGGCCAAGGGTTCTGTGCAGAAGGAGAAGTTGAATGCCTTACCAACCGAATGACCTCCTGAGCCGTCATTTTGAAGAAAGCGGCCACGACCTCACCAGCAAGGTCGAAGAGCAACTCAACCTGGTTTCACCCAACAGCCCGAACATTCCGATCTACCGCGACATGATCCTGACCGTGCTGCGCATGGCCCAGGAAGACCACAACCGCTGGAACGCCAAGATCACCCTGCAAGCCCTGCGTGAACTGGAACATGCCTTCCGGGTACTGGAACAGTTCAAGGGACGACGCAAAGTCACCGTTTTCGGCTCCGCCCGAACGCCGATAGAACACCCGTTGTACGGTTTGGCCCGAGAACTCGGTGCCGCGCTGGCGCGCTCGGACCTGATGGTCATCACCGGTGCCGGTGGTGGCATCATGGCCGCAGCCCACGAAGGTGCCGGCCTGGCACACAGCCTGGGATTCAACATCACCCTGCCCTTCGAGCAACATGCCAATCCCACCGTGAATGGCACCACCAACCTGCTGCCCTTCCACTTTTTCTTTACCCGCAAGCTGTTCTTCGTCAAGGAAGCCGATGCCCTGGTCCTGTGCCCCGGCGGTTTCGGCACCCTCGATGAAGCGCTGGAAGTGCTGACGCTGATCCAGACCGGTAAAAGCCCATTGGTGCCGGTGGTGTTGCTGGACGCGCCAGGCGGCAAGTTCTGGCAAGGTGCGCTGGACTTCATTCACCATCAACTGGAGGAAAATCGCTACATCCTGCCGACCGACATGAAGCTCGTAAGCCTGGTCTACAGCGCCGAAGAAGCTGTGGAGGAGATCAACCAGTTCTACCGTAATTTCCATTCCAGCCGCTGGCTCAAGCATCAGTTCGTCATTCGGATGAATCACCAGCTCAGCGACCAGGCACTCGAACACATGCAGGAGGCATTTGCCGACCTGTGCCTGAGCGATCATTTCCATCAACACGTCTACAGCGGCGAGGAGCATGACGAACCGCAGTTCAGCCATCTGGCGCGATTGGCCTTCACCTTTAATGCCCGAGACCATGGACGCCTACGGGAACTGGTGGACTACATCAACCTGCCGGAAAACTGGGCACAGCCCAAACCCCAGGCGCAACAGCGCACGCGGGAACCGTCAAAGGTTACGTGATGCAAAAAAAACGGCCCGCTATCGAAATAGCGAGCCGTTTCATTCAATCGTCCATCCCTCGGCCGCTGAACAAGCGGCTGATCATTTCCATGGAATATCCCCGATAACTCAGGAACCGCCCTTGCTTGGCGCGTTCCCGGGCGTCTATCGGTAAATGCCCGGAGAATTTACGTCGCCAGGTGTCTTCCAGTTGTTCCTGCCAGTTGATCCCGCTCTCGCGTAAAGCGAGTTCGATGTCAGTGCGTTGCAGCCCCCGCTGGCTCAACTCTTCGCGAATACGCAAAGGGCCGTAGCCGGAACGGGCACGGTAGGAAACGAAGCTTTCGAGGTAACGGGACTCGGACAGCAGGCCCTCTTCCGTCAAGCGGTCGAGTGCAGTGTCGATCATTTCAGGGAGAGCGCCGCGCTGACGCAATTTACGCGTCAGCTCGACCCGACCGTGCTCGCGTCGTGCGAGCAGGTCCATTGCGGTTCGCCGCACCGCGACGAGTGTATCGAGTACGGCGGTCATCGGATCAATCAGATATCAGCGTCAGCCAGGTCATCAGCAGTCTCTTTGACTGGCGATGCTTTAACGTCCGGCGCTGGAGTCAGCAGCTTGTCGCGCAGCTGCTTCTCGAGCTTGGCGGCAATTTCCGGATTGTCTGCCAGGAACTTGGCCGAGTTAGCCTTGCCCTGACCGATCTTGGTGCCTTCATAGGCATACCAGGCGCCGGACTTCTCAACGAAACCGTGCAGAACGCCCAGGTCGATCATCTCACCGTTGAGGTAGATGCCCTTGCCGTAAAGAATCTGGAACTCGGCCTGACGGAACGGCGAAGCCACCTTGTTCTTCACAACCTTGACGCGGGTTTCGCTACCAACGACTTCATCACCTTCTTTCACCGCGCCAGTACGACGGATGTCCAGACGAACCGAGGCATAGAACTTCAGCGCGTTACCACCGGTGGTGGTTTCCGGGCTGCCGAACATCACACCGATTTTCATACGGATCTGGTTGATGAAGATAACCAGGCAGTTGGCGTTTTTGATGTTACCGGTGATTTTACGCAGCGCCTGGGACATCAGACGGGCTTGCAGGCCCACGTGCATGTCACCCATTTCGCCTTCGATTTCAGCCTTTGGAACCAGAGCGGCCACCGAGTCGACGATGATCACGTCAACCGCGTTGGAACGCACCAGCATGTCGGTGATTTCCAGGGCCTGCTCGCCGGTGTCCGGCTGGGAAACCAGCAGGTCGTCGACGTTGACGCCCAGTTTGCCAGCGTATTCCGGGTCGAGTGCGTGTTCGGCGTCGACGAATGCGCAGGTCGCGCCGGCTTTTTGAGCCTGGGCGATCACCGACAGTGTCAGCGTGGTTTTACCGGAGGATTCAGGACCGTAGATTTCAACGATACGGCCTTTTGGCAGACCGCCAATGCCGAGCGCGATGTCCAGACCCAGAGAGCCAGTGGAGATAGCCGGGATCGCCTGACGGTCCTGATCGCCCATACGCATTACGGCACCCTTGCCGAATTGACGTTCGATCTGACCCAGGGCCGCAGCCAAGGCTTTCTTCTTGTTGTCGTCCATTAAAGTCCTCACGTAATCAATAAGGCCTGACGGCCAACACCTGTATAAGTAGCCAGTATTATTCCACAGCGTTTCAGGATCGCCTACCCCTGATTTGAGATTTCTCCAGCAGCATGTCGCAGCAGCCCCTCTAGCGCGGCCTTCACCGTTTGTCGGCGGACCTCGTCGCGGTTACCGGAGAAGTACTGAACCTCGCTGAACACTTGTTCGCCAACGCCCCAGGCCAGCCAAACCGAGCCCACCGGCTTGCTTGGCGAACCGCCATCCGGCCCGGCCACGCCGCTGACCGCCACGGCAAACCGTGCCCGGCTTTTTTCCTGGGCACCGCGGACCATGGCCTCGACCACCTCGCGACTGACCGCCCCCACCGTTGAAAACAACTCGGCAGGGACATTCAATTGCTCGGTTTTCTGACGATTGGAATAGGTGACATAACCGGCCTCGAACCACGCCGAACTGCCCGGAATGCGGGTAATCGCCTCGCTGATCCCGCCGCCGGTACAAGATTCTGCAGCGGTGACATGGGCATTGAGAACCTGCAAGCGCCTGCCAAGTTCAGCGGCCAGTTGGGTGATTTCTTTCACGGTCATCTCCTGAGCGAGCGGAATGGGACTACCGTACACGAGCGTATGACGCTTGCAAGGCGCAGGATCGATCAAAATGTTAGCGAGCGGGCGCTCTGCTGCAAGCCGCACAGGCGTGCAGGGTTGCCGAGCTACTGGCCAACACGGCTGGCAACACAACATCGGCAAAGACCCGATGTAAAACCAGGATCAGAGCGATGGCTTGCATAGCACTGCCCGCGCCCGCGCCCAGAGTTGCAGCCGGTTTTGCAGCCCATTCAGACCGCCATTGATCCGGCGGGTAATGCTGTTGAACTGGTCGCGATCGGCCAGTTCGTTCAAGCCGTTGTGTTTCCAGAACCAGGCGGCTGATTCGGCAGCCCACTGGGGTTGCTCTAGCAGTTGGGGTTGATTCAGCAGTCGCTCATCGCCAAACAGCGCCAGACTGCACTGTCGATAGTTGTCACGACCGGTGATCTGGATCAGGCCACGACCCCGGTATTTTTGACCGTCGCCATCGGGCTCTGGCGTATTGCCCAAACGGGTGGCCAGAGTCCCGGTGTCGTATTTGTTCAAGTATGGGTCACTGCCTAATTCACGCACGTATAGCAACTGCCCCGATTCGTGGCCGACTTGCGCGAGAAAAGCGGCGATGCGTTTGGGGGTGTTTATGTTGTGGTGCACCATGGCAGTGTCGAGGAATGAAATAAAAACGCCCGCTTGAGAGCGAGCGTTCGGCATAACGCTTTGTAACTGTTGTTGCGTAAGGGTCATAGGGGCTGGTTTAAGTAAAAGATGCTGCCCATAGGAAACCCGCGTCCTTGCGGGTCGGATGCCGGTCGGCACCGCTGTTCGCCACTCCATTGGACTTTTGGTTTCAGTGATCCTGACGGTTATCTCGTGGCGGCACTTCGCAAACACCGATCCGCTTGGCGGCCCAACGCTCATAAAGGCCAATGGCAACGTCGGCCCCGGCCATCGCCGTGAGACAGCCAAATGCGCCAGCAGCCCAGATCGACATGCCGGCGGCGTACAACAGCATGATGGCCGAGACGCCGCAGACCATGCAGGCCCCCGAGCGCAACGCCAGACGCCGCAGCAGTGACCAGCCTTGCGCGCCATCCTTGTCGGCACGCCACATTTCGCCGGACACCCCACCCACCAGGGCGAGGACGATGACCAGCCAGATCGGCATGTCCAGCAACACCAGTTGCTCGTTTGTCATGTCTCGCCCTCCTGGGTGATTTGCAATCAAGGCGTGTTTATGGAAGTTCAGGCCAGGTGACTGTCAGTGGGTAGCCGGGTTGTTTGTTAACGTTGCTCATATCGATGAAGAATTGTTTGTATGCCAGCAAAGCGGCTTCATCTGCTGGCGTTGCGAGACCCCGTTCAACTTTGTACTGCAACGCGGTGGAAGCCAGTGTGGCGTTGGCCCTGTCGAGCCGTGGCGCTCTTTCGCTTCGCAGTTGGATGGACAACCAGGAGGGCTGCCCCCACGGATCGCTGTCGCTGAAAGTCCAGACGCCGTCGGTATTAACCGCGTTCCAGGAATAGTCGATCTTGGGCAATGCGGTGACATCGACCCAAACTTGATCAGACGGGAACTCATCGGTGATCGGGTTGTTCGTTTCGAAGATGTTGTCGACTTTACCGCTGAAAACACGTGCGTACTTTTTCATAGTCATGTCCTTATTTATGTCGATATCTGCCTGCGTCAGGTAGGCATTCCAAAAAGCCCGGGGGTGCCGGGCTTTTCAGCAATGCGCTCCTTGCATTGTTTTTCCGACCGCGGTCCCTGCCCGCCGGATAACTGCTTTTGGTGCTTTACGCTGCACACCCGGGTCAGTTGCCAACCCTCTGAACCGTTGAGGCCGATTCATCGCTGCCTTTGTCCGTAGAACTGAAGAGCTTCGTTTCGAGCTGCTTTGTCGAGCGGCTTGAGACAAAGAATATGCATGGATGCATATACAGTCAATGCATAAATGCATTTATTTATGCACCTTCAATGCGCTGACGCATTAAAGCTCCGTACACAAAGGTGTTGGCGGTTTTCCGCAGGCGAAAAAAAACCCACCAGCTGGCGGGTTTTATCTGACAGGGATCAGGTTAACGGGCGTACATGCCCCACCAGAAGACGTGACCGAGGATGACGATCTGCTCTTCCTGGATTTCCTGGAAGGTGTAGTCCTCGTCCGGATGTTCATCGCGATTGAAGCTGCGCAGGCGAATCCCGGTGGGCAAACGATACAGCTGCTTCACCCGCAACTGGCCGTTGTGGTTGATGGCATAAAGGTCACCGTCAACGATATCGCCGATCCCGCACTTGCCGGCGTTCACCCCCACGGTGGCGCCGTCGCGCAGCACCGGCAACATGCTGTTGCCGCGCACCGTCACGCATTTGGCCTGGTCGAACTGCACGCCGTTGTGGCGCAAGCTGCGTTTGCCGAAGCGCAGGCTAGAGCGCTCGCTCTCTTCGATGACGAACCTTCCTGATCCCGCAGCCAATTCAACCTCGCGCAGAAAGGGGACCGAGACCTCGTCGTCATCGACAGGCGTATCGTCATCCCACAGGCTTATATCCTTGAGCTCCGAATGCACGGCGTCGCGCCCGATATTGGCGGCGGACGCGACATCCGCGCGGCCTCGCAACTGATCGGTGCTCACGGCGAAGTACTCGGCGATCTTCGAGATGTGCTTGTCCGAGGGATCAACGATCTTGCCGCTGAGAATGCGCGAGAGTGTGGATTGAGGCACGCCGGTGCGACGGTGAAGCTCCGTGGGGGAGATCCCGTGCTGATCGAGCAGCGCTCTTAAGACAGTAGAAACATTGCGTTTTTGCATAACGCGCATAGTGCTTGATCTTTTTATCCATGACAAATGCTGTTTTGCATATCCAGTGCATAAACAGCAGAAATGTATCGCGCGGCTTTCATGCCTGCGTCGGGTGGACCGGCCATGTTAACCTTGCGCCCATCGCGGAAAAGCCGGGCCAACGTCCCTCCTTTGCCCTACACCTTTCAACGAATTTGCCTGATATCCGATGAATAAAGCACTCTCCGATCTGTCCTCTCACACGCCGATGATGCAGCAGTACTGGCGCCTGAAGAACCAGCACCCTGACCAGCTGATGTTCTATCGCATGGGCGACTTCTACGAGATCTTCTATGAAGACGCGAAGAAGGCCGCCAAGTTGCTGGACATCACCCTGACCGCCCGTGGGCAGTCGGCCGGCCAGGCGATTCCGATGTGTGGGATTCCTTACCACGCTGCGGAAGGTTACCTGGCGAAACTGGTGAAGCTCGGCGAGTCGGTGGTGATTTGTGAGCAGGTCGGAGATCCGGCGACCAGTAAAGGGCCGGTAGATCGTCAGGTGGTGCGGATCATCACGCCGGGTACGGTCAGCGATGAAGCCTTGCTGGATGAGCGTCGGGATAACCTCATCGCTGCGGTGCTGGGTGACGAGCGCCTGTTCGGCCTGGCCGTGTTGGACATCACCAGCGGCAACTTCACCGTGCTGGAAATCAAGGGTTGGGAAAACCTGCTGGCGGAACTGGAGCGGGTCAATCCGGTGGAGCTGATGATCCCGGACGACTGGCCGAAGGATTTGCCGGCGGAGAAGCGCCGTGGGGTTCGTCGCCGTGCGCCGTGGGATTTCGAACGCGACTCGGCACTGAAAAGTCTCTGCCAGCAATTCTCGACCCAGGACCTGAAAGGTTTCGGCTGCGAGAACCTGACCCTGGCCATCGGCGCCGCGGGCTGCCTGCTGAGCTACGCCAAGGAAACTCAACGCACCGCCCTGCCGCACTTGCGCAGCCTGCGGCATGAACGCCTGGACGACACCGTGGTGCTGGACGGCGCGAGCCGTCGCAACCTGGAACTGGACACCAACCTGGCCGGCGGTCGCGACAACACCCTGCAATCGGTGGTCGACCGTTGCCAGACCGCCATGGGCAGCCGTTTGCTGACCCGCTGGCTGAACCGCCCGCTGCGCGATCTGACGGTGCTGCTGGCGCGCCAGACCTCGATCACCTGCCTGCTCGACGGTTACCGTTTCGAAAAGCTGCAACCGCAGCTCAAGGAAATCGGTGACATCGAGCGGATTCTGGCGCGGATCGGCCTGCGCAATGCCCGTCCTCGTGACCTCGCCCGCCTGCGCGACGCCCTCGGCGCGCTGCCAGAACTGCAAGTCGCGATGACCGAGCTGGAAGCACCGCACATCATTCAATTGGCAAAGACCACCAGCACCTACCCGGAACTCGCGGCGTTGCTGGAAAAAGCCATTATCGACAACCCGCCCGCAGTCATCCGTGACGGCGGCGTGTTGAAAACCGGTTACGACAGCGAACTCGACGACCTGCAATCGCTCAGCGAAAACGCCGGTCAATTCCTGATCGACCTCGAAGCGCGCGAGAAGGCCCGCACCGGTCTGTCGCACCTGAAGGTCGGCTACAACCGCATTCATGGTTACTTCATCGAGTTGCCGAGCAAGCAGGCCGAATCGGCACCCGCCGATTACATCCGCCGTCAGACCCTTAAAGGTGCCGAGCGCTTCATCACACCGGAACTCAAAGCGTTCGAAGACAAGGCGCTGTCGGCGAAAAGCCGCGCTTTGGCCCGCGAGAAAATGCTGTACGAAGCGCTGCTCGAAGACCTGATCGCGCAGTTGCCACCGCTGCAGGACACTGCCGCCGCACTGGCCGAACTGGACGTGCTGAGCAACCTCGCCGAGCGCGCGCTGAACCTCGACCTGAACTGCCCGCGCTTCGTCGACCAGCCGTGCATGCGCATCACCCAGGGTCGTCACCCGGTGGTCGAGCAAGTACTGACCACGCCGTTCGTGGCCAACGACCTGAGCCTCGACGACAATACGCGCATGCTGGTGATCACCGGTCCGAACATGGGCGGTAAATCCACCTACATGCGTCAGACCGCGTTGATCGTGTTGCTGGCGCACATTGGTAGCTTCGTGCCGGCGGCCAGTTGCGAACTGTCGCTGGTGGACCGGATCTTTACCCGCATCGGTTCAAGCGATGACCTGGCGGGCGGGCGCTCGACCTTCATGGTTGAAATGAGCGAGACCGCCAATATTCTGCACAACGCCACCGAGCGCAGCCTGGTGCTGATGGACGAAGTCGGGCGCGGCACCAGCACCTTCGACGGTCTGTCCCTGGCATGGGCGGCGGCCGAACGCCTCGCGGCTCTGCGCGCCTACACGCTGTTCGCCACCCACTACTTTGAGCTGACGGTACTGCCGGAAGCCCAGCCACTGGTGGCCAACGTCCACCTCAATGCCACCGAGCACAATGAACGCATCGTGTTCCTGCACCACGTGCTGCCGGGGCCTGCCAGCCAGAGCTACGGCTTGGCGGTGGCGCAACTGGCCGGCGTGCCAACTGAAGTGATCGTGCGCGCCCGCGAGCACCTGGGCCGGCTGGAAGCCACCGCCCTGCCACATGAAGTGCCGAAGCCGACCAAGGGCAAACCGGCCGCGCCGCAGCAGAGCGACATGTTCGCCAGCCTGCCGCATCCCGTGCTGGATGAACTGGCCAAGCTCGACCTGGACGACTTGACGCCACGCAGGGCTTTGGAAATGCTCTATACATTAAAGACACGGATCTAACGCACTTGCCTGCAAGCTGTTAGAATCTCGCGCGGTTTGGGATGCTGCAGGCTAATAGCCTGGCCTGCAGACTATCGCTCCCGAACCTGGCGACCCCGTCCTGAAGGGGCTCCGCTGCCGCCGCCTGAGGAGAAAAGTAGAAATGACCTTCGTCGTCACCGACAACTGCATCAAGTGCAAGTACACCGACTGCGTAGAAGTCTGTCCGGTGGACTGCTTTTACGAAGGCCCGAACTTCCTGGTGATTCACCCGGATGAGTGCATCGACTGCGCACTGTGCGAACCAGAATGCCCTGCCGTGGCCATCTTCTCTGAAGATGAAGTCCCGGAAGAGATGCAGGAATTCATTCAGCTGAACGTTGAGCTGGCGGAAATCTGGCCGAACATCACCGAGAAGAAAGAATCGATGCCCGATGCCGAAGAGTGGGATGGCGTCAAAGGCAAGATCAAAGACCTCGAACGCTGATTACCCGCGCGCTCCAGGAAAAAGGCCCCACAAGGGCCTTTTTTGTTTTCAAAGATCTTTTGACTTTCCAGCAGGCAAAAAAAGGGGCGGTTTGACCCGCCCACATTTTTCCCTATTCCCTGTGTTCCTTTTCATCGTCCTGATGAATCGCTTCCTGCGATATCCTTTCCCCTCATCCTTGAAGGGCGTGTCTGTCCGTCGACACAACCCAGATACTAGAGCGTTCCCGGCCGAGAGCAATCGCACCTCAGGGCAAAAACAGACTGTCATAAGCTGTTAATCTAAAAAAATAATCATGCTAATCAAAGAGATAAGTTGTCCGCCTACAGACCATGGACGACTGCCACCCTGTAAAAATAACGAACACTTACGAAAGAGTAAGCAAAGACTTACAGCGCGAGACTACAAACCCGAGGGGATTCCCATCCCAACCTCCAGACAACAAAAAGCCCCGATCAGTCGAGGCTTTTGTTGCTGACTGGGCGAATGGCTTATTGAAACAGCGACTCGCTCGACAGACCGTTCTTCTCGAGAATCTCGCGAAGACGCTTCAGGCCCTCCACCTGAATCTGTCTGACCCGTTCCCGGGTCAGGCCAATTTCCAGGCCTACATCTTCAAGCGTGCTGCTCTCGTGACCGCGCAGGCCGAAGCGGCGTACAACCACCTCGCGTTGCTTGTCGGTCAGCTCCGAGAGCCATTGATCGATGCTCTGGGACAGGTCGTCATCCTGCAGCAGTTCGCACGGATCGGTGGGACGGTCGTCGGTAAGGGTGTCCAGCAGGGTTTTATCCGAATCCGGACCCAGCGAGACGTCGACCGAAGAAACCCGTTCGTTCAGGCCAAGCATGCGCTTGACCTCACCCACTGGCTTTTCCAGCAGGTTGGCGATTTCTTCGGGTGAAGGTTCATGGTCGAGTTTTTGCGTCAGCTCCCGTGCAGCCCGCAGGTACACGTTGAGCTCTTTGACCACATGGATCGGCAACCGGATAGTCCGGGTCTGATTCATGATTGCGCGCTCGATGGTCTGACGAATCCACCAGGTTGCGTAGGTCGAAAAGCGGAAGCCACGTTCGGGGTCGAACTTCTCTACCGCCCGGATCAGCCCGAGGTTGCCCTCTTCGATCAGGTCCAGCAGCGACAGCCCACGATTGACGTAACGCCGGGCGATTTTCACTACCAGCCGCAGGTTGCTTTCAATCATGCGCTTGCGCCCGGCCGGATCTCCACTTTGCGACAGGCGCGCAAAATGAACTTCTTCTTCGGGGGACAGCAGAGGGGAAAAGCCGATTTCATTGAGGTACAGCTGCGTGGCGTCGAGCGCCCGCGTGTAGTCAATGTACTTGTGTTGTTTCAACGAAGCGGAGTGTTTGGATTTGGCACGAACGGAAGGTGGAGCAGCCCCTTCATCATTCGACATCGAATCCGTGCCGATGCCGGTCTCCATCAGGAGAACCTCATCGTCGATGTCAAACTCCGGCACTTCTTTACTGAGAGCCATTGTTATAGTCCTTTGGTGAGTTCGACCTCAGGCTCAAGCGACGCCTTTATCCTTGGCAACGCTGGAGCCTGTTCCCTCTACGTGACGGAACAGGCTGGTAAGCGATCAACGACGTGGCAGGAATTGCAGCGGATCTACAGGTTTACCTTGGCGGCGAATCTCAAAATGCAGTTTCACCCGATCTGTCCCCGTTGACCCCATTTCGGCAATTGTCTGTCCGACCTTGACTTGCTGCCCCTCCCGAACCAACAGCCTGCGGTTATGTCCGTAGGCACTGACGTAGGTATCGCTGTGTTTGATGATGACTAATTCGCCGTAGCCCCTTAAGCCACTCCCGGCGTATACCACCGTCCCATCAGACGCTGCTAAAACAGGCTGTCCCAAATCTCCGGCGATATCAATTCCTTTATTCAAACTGCCGTTTGAAGAGAATTTACCAATGAGAATGCCATTAGAAGGCCACCCCCAGCCGGTCGGGGCCGGGCCTGCCGGAGGCATCGGAGCGGGTGCTGGCTTGTTGGCGACGGACGGTGCAACCGCAGTTGTACTCGTCGTAGCGCCATTTGGTTGGCGTCGAATTACCGTGGTTTTCAGCGACGATGAAGGTGTTGAATCCGGCGCACTGGCCACCGTCGTTGGCGTTGAACCGGTGCGACCATCAAAGCGAATCGTCTGACCCGGATGGATCGTGTAAGGCGTAGGAATATTGTTCCGTGCGGCGAGGGCTTTGTAGTCCCAGCCGTAGCGAAAGGCGATCGAGAACAAGGTGTCTTTCGGCCGAACGACGTACTGACCCGTGGTCACTGCCGGACGCTGGGCGACGGCATTGTTGCGATCGACAACGCGCACGTCGCTCGATTTGTTACTAGAACAACCGACCAGCAAGGTGCTCAAGACAAGGCCAGTCACCAGGCGCTGAAAGCTCGTTATACCTATTCGCTGCGCAATGACTGTGAGACTCACCCGCCGCTCCCTTTGTGGTGGCTGAAAATGTGGATTGCCGAGTTCCGGCAAGAAATAACGCCAGTATAACGGGCCGTACAGGCTTTACCTTTAATGCCGCGAAATGGCTTCGCGCACACGTTTGCTGCCTGACGATAAATCCCGTTTAACTGATCGATGCCGCTGTAAGACAGGGGCAATCGACGAGAATTCAGCGCGTTGAAACAAATGCTCAGGCCAGTGGCCCATTGAGCAATGGCACGAAGCGCACACTCCCCAGAACACGCCTGGAAAAGCCCTGCTCCTCGCGAATGATCAGCATCAATTGTTGCACCTCGCCGGACCCGACCGGGATCACCAGCCTGCCTCCCGGCGCCAATTGATCGAGCAACGCTTGCGGAACGTCGGTGGCCACCGCGGTCACGATAATGCCGTTGTACGGCGCCAGTGCCGGCCAGCCTTCCCAACCATCGCCCCAGCGGAACACCACGTTGCGCAGGTTCAACTCCACCAGGCGTTCCTTGGCCCGGTCTTGCAAAACCTTGATGCGTTCCACGGAAAAGACGCGTTCAACCAGTTGCGACAGCACGGCGGTCTGGTAGCCAGAGCCGGTGCCGATCTCCATGACCTTGTCCAGAGGACCGGCCTCCAGCAGCAACTCGCTCATGCGAGCGACCATATAAGGCTGGGAGATGGTCTGGTTGTTACCGATCGGCAGCGCCGTATCTTCGTAGGCGCGGTGAGCCAGCGCCTCGTCGACGAACAGGTGACGCGGTGTCCGGCGGATGACCTCCAGCACCTTCGCGTTGGAAATCCCCTCTTCATACAGGCGCTGAATGAGGCGCTCGCGAGTTCGTTGAGAGGTCATCCCGATGCCGCGACGCAGCATATCGTCTTGTTCACGAGCCATTAGCGCAGCCCCTCCAGCCAGCCATCGAGACTTCTGAAGGCATCATTGAAGGTGCGATCCAGTTGTAGTGGAGTGATTGAAACATAGCCCTGCATCACCGCATGGAAATCGGTACCCGGGCCACCGTCTTCGGCGTCCCCCGCAGCCGCAATCCAGTAACCGGATTTGCCGCGCGGATCGACGATTTTCATCGGTGCTGCGGCGCGGGCGCGATGCCCGAGGCGGGTCAGCTGGATGCCGCGGATATGGTCCAGCGGCAAATTGGGAATGTTCACGTTCAATACCGTGCGCGGTGGTAGCTCAAGGTCAGCATGGGCCTCGACCAGTTTGCGCGCAAAGTAAGCGGCCGTGGGAAGGTTCTCTACTTGTCGTGAGACCAACGAAAAGGCAAACGAAGGGCGCGCCAGGAAACGCCCTTCAAGGGCCGCTGCCACGGTGCCGGAATACAGCACGTCGTCCCCCAGGTTGGCGCCCAGGTTAATCCCGGAAACCACCATGTCCGGTTCGCGTTCCAGCAAACCGTTGAGGCCCAGGTGCACGCAATCGGTCGGCGTGCCATTGAGGCTGATAAAGCCGTTGGCCAACGTTTGCGGGTGCAACGGACGGTCGAGCGTCAGCGAGCTGCTGGCGCCGCTTTTGTCCTGGTCCGGGGCGATAACCACGCACTCGGTGTAATCCGCCAGCGCAGCATAAAGCGCGGCGAGACCGGGTGCGGTTACCCCATCGTCGTTAGAAATCAGAATACGCATGGGCTGTCCGTCTGCCCCACCGGCACCAGATCGACAAGTTCGCGCACTAATACAGTGGCGAAGCATCCGGCCGGAAGGACGAATTCCAGTTGCAGAATGTCAGGCTCGGGATAATGCCACGTCAACCCACCAATGGGCAGCCGCAGGATGCGACGTTCGTGGCTCATACCGGCGTTAACCAACCAATCGCGAAGGTCTGCTTCGCGAGCGGCGATTGCCTGCTCCAGTTCATGGACAGCGCCCGTGGCCGGCGAGTCACCTCCGCCCCACTGCGGGCCGGTCGGGTGCAGGTCGAGAATCGCCAGGCGCGGGTCGCTGCACTCGGCTTCACCTGCCGGGAAAAAACTGCGGCTGTCGGTGAAGGCCAGCAAATCACCGACCTGGGCGCGCTGCCAGGTGCCATCCGCCACACGCGCCGCCAACACCTGGTTAAACAGGAAACTGCGGGCGGTGGACAGCAGCCGGGAACGCACGTTGCGCTGCTCCGGCAGGGCCTTGCGCGCCGCCCAGGCACGGGCATCGACCACGTTGCCGCCGTCAAACCCGAAGCGCTGGGCGCCAAAATAATTGGGGATGCCTTGCTTGGCGATCAGTTGTAGACGCGCTTCGATCGCCGCTTTGTCGCCCGCGAACTGGGTCAGGCGCAACGTGAAACCGTTGGCCGAATGGGCACCGCGTTGCAGCTTGCGTTTGTGCCGGCCGGTCTTGAGGACTTTAAGCGTTTCGTTTTCTGCCGCCGACAGATCAGGGTCAGCCTTGCCCGGCAGTTGTACGCTGAACCACTGGCGCGTCAGTGCCTGACGATCCTTGAGGCCCGCGTAACTCACCGTGCGCAATGGAACGCCCGCCGCCTTGGCGATTCGCCGTGCCGCTTCCTCGGTATTCAGACCGCGTTTTTCCACCCAGATCCACAAGTGTTCGCCATCGCCGCTGAGGGGAATATTGAGGACTTCATCGACCTGAAAATCTTCCGCCACCGCTTTGAGTACCGCAGTGCCGAGGGCTTCACCATAGGCCCGCGGGCCGAGCAATTGCAGTTCGTTCATGCGCGCAGCAACAAGGCAACGGAATGCACGGCAATGCCTTCTTCGCGACCGACAAAGCCGAGCTTTTCGGTGGTGGTAGCTTTCACGTTCACTTGATCCAACTCAACTTGAAGATCCGCGGCAATCAGCGCGCGCATCGATTCGATATGCGGGGCCATTTTCGGCGCCTGGGCGACGATGGTGTTATCGACGTTGCCGACCTTCCAGCCTTTGGCGTGGATCAGTGCAACGACGTGACGCAACAGCACACGGCTGTCGGCGCCCTTGAAAGTGGGGTCGGTGTCCGGGAAGTGCTTGCCGATATCACCCAACGCGGCAGCGCCGAGCAAGGCATCGCTCAAGGCGTGCAGCAGGACGTCACCGTCGGAGTGAGCGAGCAGCCCGAAGCCGTGTGCAATCCGCACGCCGCCCAGAGTAATGAAATCGCCTTCAGCGAAACGGTGCACATCATAGCCGTGGCCAATACGCATAAAAAAACGCCCCGATTTTTGTCAGGGCGTGATTCTACCTGCATTAGAGGCCTAGGGCGCGTCCGTGATGTTGCAAGTGGTCGCTGATGAAGCTGGCGATGAAGAAATAGCTGTGGTCGTAGCCGGGTTGCAGACGCAACGTCAGCGGATGACCTGCCAGTTTGGCCGCCTGTTGTAACGCTTCAGGCTTGAGCTGTGTGGCGAGGAAATCGTCACGATCGCCTTGATCGACCAGTAGCGGCAGCTTCTCGTCTGCTTCGGCAATCAACGCACAGGCATCCCATTCGCGCCATTTCGAACGGTCTTCACCCAAGTAGCGCGAGAAGGCCTTTTGACCCCATGGGCAATCCATCGGATTGTTGATCGGCGAGAACGCCGACACCGACAGATAACGTCCCGGATTGCGCAGCGCGCAGACCAATGCACCGTGGCCGCCCATCGAGTGGCCGCTGATGCCACGTTTGTCCGAGGCCGGGAAATGCGCTTCAACCAATGCCGGCAATTCCTGCACGACATAGTCATGCATCCGATAGTGTCGGGACCACGGTTCCTGCGTGGCATTCAGGTAAAACCCGGCACCGAGACCGAAGTCCCAGGCACCCTCCGGATCACCCGGGACATCAGGACCACGCGGGCTGGTGTCCGGTGCGACGATGATCAACCCCAGCTCGGCGGCCATGCGCATGGCGCCGGCCTTTTGCATGAAGTTTTCGTCAGTGCAGGTCAGGCCGGACAGCCAGTACAGCACCGGCAGTTTGCCGCCCTGCTCCGCTTGCGGCGGCAGGTACACGGCAAACACCATGTCGCAGCCGAGCACATCGGAGCGATGGCGATAGCGTTTGTGCCAGCCGCCAAAGCTTTTCTGGCAGGAGATGTTTTCCAAAGTCATGGGAATGCTCCCAGCTGCAAGCCCCAAGCTTCAAGCTGCAAGAGGAGGCAGAGGCGCACGCTCTTGCAGCTTGAAGCTTCGAGCATGGCGCTGCTCTTAAAAATGAATGACGGAACGGATGCTTTTTCCTTCATGCATCAGGTCGAATGCCTTGTTGATATCTTCCAGGCCCATGGTGTGGGTGATGAACGTATCCAGCGGGATTTCGCCGGTCTGGGCCATTTCGACGTAGCTCGGCAACTCGGTACGGCCGCGCACACCGCCGAACGCCGAACCGCGCCAGACGCGCCCCGTCACCAACTGGAACGGACGGGTGGAAATTTCCTGGCCCGCGCCGGCAACGCCGATGATTACCGACTCGCCCCAACCCTTGTGGCAGCATTCCAGTGCAGCGCGCATCAATTGCACGTTGCCGATGCACTCGAAGGAAAAGTCGACGCCGCCATCGGTCATGTCGACGATGACTTCCTGGATCGGACGATCGAAGTCTTTAGGGTTCACGCAGTCGGTTGCACCCAGTTGCTTGGCGATCTCGAATTTGGCCGGGTTGATGTCGATGGCGATGATGCGACCTGCCTTGGCTTTCACCGCGCCGATGATCGCTGACAGACCGATACCGCCGAGGCCGAAAATGGCCACGGTATCACCGGGTTTCACCTTGGCTGTGTTGATGACCGCGCCGATGCCGGTGGTGACACCGCAGCCCAACAGGCAGACTTTTTCCAGCGGTGCTTCTTTCGGGATCTTGGCGACGGAGATTTCCGGCAACACGGTGTACTCGGAAAACGTCGAGGTCCCCATGTAGTGGAAAATGGGTTGGCCCTTGTAGGAAAAGCGCGAAGTGCCGTCCGGCATCAGGCCTTTACCCTGAGTCGCACGAATGGCCTGACACAGGTTGGTTTTGCCCGACAGGCAGAACTTGCACTTGCCGCATTCCGGGGTGTACAGCGGGATCACATGGTCACCGACTGCAACGGACGTCACGCCCTCGCCGATGGCTTCAACCACCGCGCCACCTTCGTGACCGAGGATCGACGGGAAGATGCCTTCCGGGTCAGCACCGGACAGGGTGTAGGCATCGGTATGGCAAACACCGGAAGCCACTACTCGCAACAACACTTCACCGGCCTTGGGCATGGCCACATCGACTTCAACGATTTCGAGGGGCTTCTTGGCCTCGAAGGCAACGGCGGCGCGCGACTTGATCATGCTGATTCTCCAGTGAATAAAAACGAGACAAGGAGTGTAATACACAGCTGTACGATGAATAATCGGAACAAATGCAAAATATTATTGCTGCACAGGGATAATCTTCATGTCCGATAACCGCTGGGAAGGCATCGACGAGTTCGTCGCCGTGGCCGAGTGCAGCCAATTCACCGCGGCCGCCGAGCGACTTGGGGTTTCGTCCTCCCATGTCAGTCGACAAATCGTACGCCTGGAAGAACGCCTGCAAACCCGGCTGCTCTATCGCAGTACCCGTCGGGTCACGCTGACCGAGGCCGGACAAACGTTTCTGCAGCATTGCCAACGGTTGCAGGACGGGCGCGAAGAGGCGCTGCGAGCGGTCAGCGACCTGACCAGCGAGCCGAAAGGCATGCTGCGCATGACCTGCGCCGTGGCCTATGGCGAGCGCTTTATCGTGCCGCTGGTGACGCGCTTCATGGGACTCTATCCGCAACTGCGAATCGACATTGAGCTGAGCAACCGCCCACTCGACCTGGTACATGAGGGCCTGGACCTGGCGATCCGCCTGGGCCGTCTGCAAGACTCGCGCTTGGTGGCAACACGCCTGGCGCCACGGCGCATGTACCTGTGCGCATCGCCGTCCTACGTGGAACGCTACGGTCGCCCACACAGCTTGTCGGAACTGAGCCGTCACAATTGCCTCATTGGCAGCTCGGACATGTGGCAACTGGAACAGAACGGGCGAGAGTTTTCCCAACGGGTACAGGGAAACTGGCGCTGCAACAGTGGGCAAGCGGTGCTGGATGCGGCGCTGCAAGGGGTTGGGCTATGTCAGTTGCCGGACTATTACGTGTTGGAGCACTTGAACAGCGGTGCGTTGATTTCGCTGTTGGAAGCGCATCAACCGCCGAACACTGCTGTTTGGGCGCTGTATCCACAGCAGCGGCATTTGTCGCCGAAGGTGAGAAAACTGGTGGATTACTTGAAAGAAGGGTTGGCTGAGAGGCCGGAATATCGCTGCTAAAAGATTGAGTGGTTGTCAGCAAATTGTTGGCTGACCGGGCTACTGCCATCGCGAGCAGGCTCGCTCCCACAGTGGATCTTCAGTGAATACAAAGTCTGTGTTCGGTGCCGATCAAGGGTGGGAGCGAGCCTGCTCGCGATGGCGATTCAACAGACGCCAACGCAGTCAGCGGCGATTAGCCCAACGCTGCCGCAGCCATTCGAGGTCTTCGGGACGAGTGACTTTGACGTTGTCGGATCGCCCTTCAATCAGGCGCGGCGACTGACCAGACCACTCCATCGCCGAGGCTTCATCCGTGATGACAACGTCAGCCACCAGGCTGTCCGCCAATGCCCGATGCAACGCGCCGAGGCGAAACATCTGCGGCGTATAAGCCTGCCAGATCACACTGCGGTCCACGGTTTCGACGACACGACCCTGCTTGTCGACCCGCTTGAGGGTATCGCGTGCGGGAACCGCCAGCAGACCGCCAACCGGGTCATCCGCCAATTCACTGAGCAACTTGTCCAGATCATCACGGCTCAGGTTCGGCCGCGCGGCATCGTGGACCAACACCCAATCCTCATCGTCGGCGCCTTGCGCATGCAAATGCAGCAACGCATTGAGCACCGACCCGGAACGTTCGTCGGCGCCATCAACGCGCTGAATACGCGAATCGCCAGCACACGCCAGGTTCGGCCAATAAGGATCATCGACAGCCAGACTGACCACCAACCCCTTCAGAGCAGGATGATCAAGGAAACAGCCGAGGCTGTGTTCGAGAATAGTGCGCCCGCCCAGTTGCAAGTATTGCTTGGGACGGTCCGCGGCCATACGGGCACCGACGCCCGCGGCAGGAATCACGGCCCAGAAGGCCGGTAACGACTGGATCATTGAGCCAACTGGTAAAGGGTTTCACCGTCCTTGACCATGCCCAACTCATGACGAGCCCGCTCTTCAACGGTCTCCATGCCTTTTTTCAACTCACTGACTTCGGCGTCCATGACCCGATTGCGCTCCAGCAACCCTTCGTTCTCGGCGTGTTGATCCGCAATCTGCTGAGTCAGCTCGGCCACTTGCGCCAGACTGCCATTACCCACCCACAGGCGGTACTGCAGGCCAGCCAGCAGCAGGAGCAAAACGAGGAACAACCAATTGGGACTGCGCATCGAATATCGGGTATCCAGTGAAAAAAACAGCCAAGCCAAAACGTGAAGCTTCTGATAGCACGAAGCCTGGAAGAACCAGGCTTGTGCACTTAAGGCATCAGATTAGTGGCAAAACCGTCGCTGTTGCGATTTTTCCGACACAATCCTTTGTCTTTTTTTCGCTGTACTCAATCAGCCGCGGAATTCGCTGCGACCGTTGTACTTGGCTTTGCCATTCAACTGCTCTTCGATACGCAGCAGTTGGTTGTACTTGGAAACGCGATCGGAACGGCACAGGGAGCCGGTCTTGATCTGGCCAGCCGAGGTGCCCACGGCCAGGTCGGCAATGGTCGAATCTTCGGTTTCGCCGGAGCGGTGCGAGATCACGGCGGTGTAACCAGCGGCCTTGGCCATCTGGATGGCTTCCAGGGTTTCGGTCAGGGTGCCGATCTGGTTGAACTTGATCAGGATCGAGTTGGCGATCTTTTTATCGATGCCTTCTTTCAGGATCTTGGTGTTGGTCACGAACAGGTCGTCGCCGACCAGTTGGACTTTCTCGCCGATCTTGTCGGTGAGAATTTTCCAGCCAGCCCAGTCGGACTCGTCCAGGCCGTCTTCGATCGAGATGATCGGGTAACGTTCGGTCAGACCTTTCAGGTAGTCGGCGAAACCTTCAGCGGTGAACACCTGGCCTTCGCCGGACAGGTTGTACTTGCCGTCTTCGTAGAACTCGCTGGCCGCGCAGTCCAGCGCCAGGGTCACGTCGGTGCCCAGGGTGTAACCGGCGTTGGCCACGGCTTCGGAGATCACTTTCAACGCGTCTTCGTTGGAAGCCAGGTTCGGTGCGAAACCACCTTCGTCACCCACGGCAGTGCTCAGGCCACGGGCCTTCAGCACAGCTTTGAGGTGATGGAAAATCTCGGTGCCCATGCGCAGGCCTTCCGAGAAAGACTTGGCGCCAACCGGCTGCACCATGAATTCCTGGATGTCGACGTTGTTATCGGCGTGCTCGCCACCGTTGATGATGTTCATCATCGGAACCGGCATCGAGTAAACACCCGGAGTGCCGTTCAGGTTGGCGATGTGAGCGTACAGCGGCAGGTCCTGGTCCTGTGCTGCTGCCTTGGCCGCGGCCAGGGAAACGGCGAGGATCGCGTTGGCGCCCAGGGAACCTTTGTTTTCAGTACCGTCGAGCTTGATCATCGCGTGATCCAGCGCTTTCTGGTCGCTTGGGTCTGTGCCTTTCAACAGGTCGCGGATCGGGCCGTTGATGTTGGCGACGGCTTTCAGAACGCCCTTGCCCAGGTAACGGCTCTTGTCGCCATCACGCAGCTCGAGCGCTTCACGCGAGCCAGTGGAAGCACCGGACGGCGCGCAAGCACTGCCGATGATGCCGTTATCGAGAAGCACGTCCGCTTCCACGGTGGGGTTGCCACGGGAGTCGAGAACTTCACGACCTTTGATGTCGACGATTTTTGCCATTGTTGTAAACACTCCAAAGTTGACGAAAACGACGCAGCTGAAGGAAATCTTGTATCGCCGGCAAGTGATGTGCAGCAGGCAGACTTGCGGACGATAAGGCTCAGGCCCGAGGGCCTGAGCATTAATTCGTGCGGTACTTTACCGGAGAAATGAGGATTACGCGGTTTCTACCGTCGGAAAACTCTTCACCAGTTCGTCCAAAGCTTTGAGCTGGGCCAGGAATGGCTCCAGTTTGTCCAGACGCAAGGCGCATGGGCCGTCACATTTGGCGTTGTCCGGGTCCGGGTGGGCTTCGAGGAACAGACCGGCCAGGGACTGGCTCATGCCGGCCTTGGCCAGGTCGGTCACCTGGGCGCGACGACCACCGGCGGAATCGGAGCGACCGCCGGGCATTTGCAGCGCGTGGGTCACGTCGAAGAACACCGGGTATTCGAACTGCTTCATGATGCCGAAGCCGAGCATGTCGACGACCAGGTTGTTGTAGCCGAAGCTCGAACCACGCTCGCAGAGGATCAACTGATCGTTACCCGCTTCCACGCATTTGCTCAGGATGTGTTTCATCTCATGCGGTGCGAGGAACTGGGCTTTCTTGATGTTGATCACCGCGCCAGTCTTGGCCATTGCGACCACAAGATCGGTCTGGCGCGACAGGAAGGCCGGCAACTGGATGATGTCGCAGACTTCAGCAACGACCGCGGCCTGATCAGGCTCGTGAACGTCGGTGATGATCGGCACGCCAAAGGCTTGCTTGATGTCCTGGAAAATCCGCATGCCCTCTTCCAGGCCGGGGCCACGGTAAGAGGTCACGGAGGAACGGTTGGCCTTGTCGAAGCTGGCCTTGAACACGTAAGGGATACCGAGTTTCTCGGTCACCTTGACGTATTCTTCACAGACCTGCATCGCCATGTCGCGGCTTTCCAGTACGTTCATGCCACCGAAAAGCACCATTGGCTTGTCGTTGGCAATCTCGATGTCGCCTACACGGATGATCTTCTGCGCCATTGGAATTACGCCTTCTTCTGGTGTTGAACCAAAGCTGCTTTGACGAAACCGCTGAACAACGGGTGACCGTCGCGGGGTGTCGACGTGAACTCAGGGTGGAACTGGCAAGCAACGAACCATGGATGATCCGGGGCTTCAACCACTTCGACCAGCGCACCATCACCGGAGCGACCGGAGATTTTCAGGCCGGCTTCCATGATTTGCGGCAGCAGGTTGTTGTTCACTTCGTAGCGATGACGGTGACGCTCGACGATCACGTCCTTGGCGTAGCAATCGTGCACCAGGGAGCCTGGCTCAAGCAGGCAATCCTGGGCGCCGAGGCGCATGGTGCCGCCCAGATCGGACGATTCGGTACGGGTTTCGACGGCGCCGGTGGCATCTTCCCACTCGGTGATCAGACCCACGACCGGGTGACCGCTGGCACGATCGAACTCGGTGGAGTTGGCGTCTTTCCAGCCCAGCACGTTACGAGCGAACTCGATCACGGCCACTTGCATGCCCAGGCAGATGCCGAGGTACGGAACCTTGTTTTCACGAGCGAATTGAACGGCGGTTATCTTGCCTTCCACGCCGCGCAGACCGAAGCCGCCCGGTACGAGGATCGCGTCGACACCTTCCAGCAGCGCGGTGCCCTGGTTTTCGATGTCTTCGGAGTCGATGTAGCGCAGGTTGACCTTGGTGCGGTTGCTGATGCCGGCGTGACTCATCGCTTCGATCAGCGACTTGTAGGCGTCCAGCAGCTCCATGTACTTGCCGACCATGGCGATGGTGACTTCGTGCTCAGGGTTGAGCTTGGCGTCGACCACGGCTTCCCACTCGGACAGATCGGCACCGCCGCATTGCAGGCCGAAACGCTCAACAACGAAATCATCCAGGCCCTGGGAGTGCAGGATGCCCGGGATCTTGTAGATGGTGTCGGCGTCTTCCAGCGCGATCACCGCACGTTCTTCAACGTTGGTGAACTGGGCGATCTTGCGACGCGAAGAAATGTCGATCGGGTGATCGGAGCGGCAGACCAGCACGTCGGGTTGCAGGCCGATGGAGCGCAGTTCCTTGACCGAGTGCTGGGTAGGCTTGGTTTTGGTTTCGCCGGCGGTGGCGATGTACGGCACCAGTGTCAGGTGCATCAGCATCGCGCGCTTGGCGCCGACTTCGAAACGCAATTGACGGATCGCTTCGAGGAACGGTTGCGATTCGATGTCACCCACGGTGCCACCGATCTCGACCATGGCCACGTCGGCATCGCCGGCGCCCTTGATGATGCGGCGCTTGATTTCGTCGGTGATGTGCGGGATCACCTGAATGGTGGCGCCCAGGTAATCACCACGGCGCTCTTTGCGCAGGACGTGTTCGTAGACACGGCCGGTGGTGAAGTTGTTGTTCTGGGTCATGGTCGTGCGGATGAACCGCTCGTAGTGGCCCAGGTCCAGGTCGGTCTCGGCGCCGTCGTGGGTGACGAACACTTCACCGTGCTGGAACGGGCTCATGGTGCCCGGGTCGACGTTGATGTACGGGTCCAGCTTCAGCATGGTGACCTTAAGTCCCCGCGCCTCCAGGATCGCCGCCAATGAAGCCGATGCAATGCCTTTCCCCAATGAAGAAACAACACCGCCCGTGACGAATATGTAGCGCGTCATGAAAAACCCTAGAAGTCTGCGTTAAAGCGGTCCGAGCCGCCGGGGAAAGCGAAGGAAGGCCGAAGCCCCCGATCACCTGCATTAATCACAGTGCACCTTTCAAAAAAACCGCCGCGTTGGGACAGACCGGAAGATGAAACACCGGTACGTTGCTCGCTACACATTTTTTGGAATCGCCCAGCAAAGACTGCTTGGTAATCGGCAACTCCTGCAATTCAGGCGAATCCACAGAAGTTGTATCAAGAAGGGAGCGTAGTCTACCGGAAAGCCCCTTTCAGCTCAAACCTTGATCTTCGTTCGATGGCTGCCAATGCAAATGCCAGCCATCCTGCACACTGCCGTTCAAGCCCCGCAGGTTGGCCACCGCCAGCAATTGCTCGCCCCGGTAGAGCAGCGGCAATCTGCCACGGGCGAAACCCGGCACGCCTCGTTCATTGAGCAAACGCTTGAGATCTCGATGGCCGCGATCAGGCAACGCCATGATTTCGCCGCCCTCACGATAGCGGATCCGCAGCGGCCCGCCGGGGATTTGGCCGGTGAGTGTGAGCACGCCATTATCCGGCAACGTCAACGATAACGAGGGGTCAGCCCAGGTTCCGGCGGCCGGTGGCGTGCTCAACCAGCCGCCCGACAACCACCAGACACGCCCCCCCGCCCGATGCAGTTCGCCGTCCGCCAGCCGCCAGATCGGACGGGCATCGCCGGTGGCATCGCGCAAATCTTCCCAACCCGACCAATGGTCACTGTCTGGAAGTCGTGTCAGGGGTTCGAGCCAGTGACTCAATGCGTTGCGCTGGCGGGCGGCGGACAGTGTGACTAAACACGTGAGTTCCAGCGACGGCAATCCCAACCAATCGAACTCACCGACCGTGCGGGCGCGGGCCAGATCGATGTGCGCCAACTCATCGAGCAAGCCCTGCGCCTCGCTCAGATGCGCGGCGCTGCGCGCAATGGTCGCCACGGCTTGCGGCCAGCGCTCGGTCAATGCCGGGAACACTTGATGCCTCAGGTAATTGCGCGAGAACTGCCGATCCTGGTTTGACGGGTCTTCGATCCAGCTCAGCTGATGCTCGGCGGCATAGGCTTCAAGCTCCGCCCGCGTGACATCCAGCAATGGCCGAAGCAAGTGCCCTTTGCCCAATGGACGTTGCCGTGGCATTCCAGCCAACCCCCTCACCCCTGCCCCACGCATCAGCCGAAACAGCAAGGTTTCGGCCTGGTCGTCGCGGTGCTGGGCTGTCATCAGCACTTCATTGGCTTGCGCTGCCTCAATGAACGCACCATATCGCGCATCCCGGGCTGCACGTTCAAGACTGGCGCCGGGCTGAACCTGAACGTGAACCACCTGCAGCGGCACTCCCAACGCCTCACACACCGACTGACAATGATCCGGCCACGCATCGGCCGCAGCTTGAAGGCCGTGATGGACGTGGATAGCGCTTAGCGCCGGCAGGGATCGGGTTTTTGCGAGGTGTGCAAGAAGGTGCAGCAGGACGGTGGAGTCGAGACCACCAGAGAAGGCGATGCGCCAGGTCTTGGCATTGCGCCAAGGGCTCAGGTTCAGCAGGAGTCTGGCAGGCAGATCAATCTTCGAAGGATTCATGGCATCAGTCGCATCACATAGACCCAATGTGGGAGCGAGCCTGCTCGCGAAGGCTGCTTAACATTCAACACATCTGTTGACTGTTATACCGCCTTCGCGAGCAGGCTCGCTCCCACATTGGTTTTGCGTCATTTGCCGAAGCAGCGTCAGATCAGAGACCGTAGCTCATCAGGCGCTCGTAACGACGGGCCAGCAGCGCTTCGTTATCGAATTTCTTCAGCATCGCCAGTTGCGAGCTCAGCTCGGCACGGATCGATGCAGCCGCAGCAGCTGGATTGCGGTGTGCGCCGCCCAACGGCTCACTGATCACCTTGTCGACGATGCCCAGGCCTTTGAGGCGCTCGGCAGTGATGCCCATGGCTTCAGCGGCGTCCGGGGCTTTCTCGGCGGTTTTCCACAGAATCGAAGCGCAACCTTCTGGCGAAATGACCGCATAGGTCGAGTACTGCAGCATGTTCAACTGATCGCAAACGCCGATCGCCAGCGCACCGCCGGAACCACCTTCACCGATCACGGTGGCGATGATGGGGGTTTTCAGGCGGGCCATGACGCGCAGGTTCCAGGCAATCGCTTCGCTCTGGTTGCGCTCTTCGGCGTCGATGCCCGGGTAAGCGCCCGGGGTGTCGATGAAGGTCAGGATCGGCATCTTGAAGCGTTCGGCCATTTCCATCAGGCGGCACGCCTTGCGGTAGCCTTCCGGACGCGGCATGCCGAAGTTGCGGCGAACCTTCTCGCGCACTTCACGACCTTTCTGGTGACCGATGATCATCACCGGCTGGTCGTCCAGGCGCGCGATGCCGCCGACGATGGCAGCGTCGTCGGAAAAGTGACGGTCGCCGTGCAGTTCGTCGAACTCAGTGAAGATGTGTTCGATGTAGTCCAGGGTGTATGGACGTTTCGGGTGACGCGCCAGACGCGCGATCTGCCAGCTGGTCAGCTTGCCGAAGATGTCTTCGGTCAGCGTGCTGCTTTTGTCCTGAAGGCGGGAGATCTCATCGCCGATATTCAGCGAATTGTCATTACCGACCAAGCGCAACTCTTCGATCTTGGCTTGCAGGTCGGCGATCGGCTGTTCGAAATCTAGAAAATTCGGGTTCATAGGCGTCCGTCTTGGGTCGACATCCAAGGGAGCTTGGGCCGGCCGGTTGTCTATTCGCGCCCTACCTTAAGGGAGAGGCGCGTTCAGGTCGAGATTAAAAATTCAGGTCGAGATCAGGCGCTTCTACAGCACCTGACCGTCAACGGTATTGGAGGAAGACGTTGTCTCGCCCGAACTGGTCACGCAAGGCTTGAATCAACGCATCCGCCGGGTCGATCCGCCAGGTCTCGCCGAACTGCAGCAAGGCCTTGGCATCGGGGCTGGTGTACTCCATGGTGATCGGGCACGCACCACGGTGACGCTTGAACAACTCCCCCAGCCAGCGTAGCTGATCGCCCTTCAAATCCTTGGTCTGCAGTTTCAAGCGCAGGCTCTCGGCCAGGTTGGTGCGCGCATCTTCCATGCTCATCACCCGCTTGACCCGCAGCCGCAGGCCGCCGGAGAAGTCGTCGTTGCTGACTTCGCCTTCGACCACCACCATCGCGTCGGTCTGCAACAGCGACTGCGCGGAATGGAATGCCTCGGCGAACAGCGACGCTTCGATCCGGCCCGAGCGGTCGTCGAGGGTGATGAAACCCATCTTGTCGCCCTTTTTGTTCTTCATCACGCGCAGCGCGATGATCATGCCCGCGACCGTCTGGGTATCGCGAGCCGGCTTCAGGTCGATGATGCGCTGACGGGCGAAGCGGCGGATCTCGCCTTCGTACTCGTCGATCGGGTGACCGGTCAGGTACAGGCCCAGGGTGTCTTTTTCCCCTTTCAGGCGTTCCTTGAGGGTCAGTTCCTTGGCCTTGCGGTGGTTGGCGTAGACGTCGGCGTCGGCCTCGACGAACAGACCGCCAAACAGGTCGGCGTGGCCGCTGTCGTGGGTCCGTGCGGTTTGTTCGGCGGCCTTGATCGCCCCTTCCATTGCCGCCAGCAAGACGGCGCGGTTCTGGTCGATGTTCGCTTGATAAGCTTTCGGCTCATCATGGAAATACGGCCCCAGACGATCCAGCGCACCGCTGCGGATCAAACCGTCCAGGGTGCGTTTGTTGATACGTTTGAGGTCGACCCGGGCGCAGAAGTCGAACAGATCCTTGAACGGGCCGTCCTGACGCGCCTCGGTAATCGCTTCGACCGGCCCTTCTCCCACACCCTTGATCGCGCCGAGGCCATAGATGATCCGGCCTTCGTCATTCACCGTGAACTTGAACTCCGAAGTATTCACATCCGGCGCGTCGAGACGCAGCTTCATGGTGCGAATTTCTTCGATCAAGGTCACGACCTTGTCGGTGTTGTGCATGTCCGCCGACAGTACCGCGGCCATGAATGGCGCCGGGTAGTGGGTTTTCAGCCACGCCGTCTGGTACGACACCAGACCGTAAGCGGCCGAGTGAGACTTGTTGAAACCGTAACCGGCGAATTTTTCTACCAGGTCGAAGATGTTACCGGCCAGGTCGGCGTCGATATTGTTGGTGGCGCAACCTTCAATGAAACCGCCGCGCTGCTTGGCCATTTCTTCGGGTTTTTTCTTACCCATGGCCCGACGCAGCATGTCCGCGCCGCCGAGGGTGTAACCGGCCATGACCTGGGCAATCTGCATCACCTGTTCCTGGTACAGGATGATGCCGTAAGTCGGTGCCAATACCGGCTTGAGGCCTTCGTACTGGTAGTCCGAGTGCGGGTACGCGAGTTCGGCGCGACCGTGCTTACGGTTGATGAAGTCGTCCACCATGCCCGATTGCAGTGGGCCCGGACGGAACAGGGCCACCAGTGCGATCAAGTCTTCCAGGCAGTCGGGCTTGAGCTTTTTGATCAGCTCCTTCATGCCTCGCGACTCAAGCTGGAACACCGCCGTGGTTTCGGCTTTTTGCAGCAACTGGTAAGTCGGCTTGTCATCCAGCGGGATGAACGCGATGTCCAGCGGCGGCTGATCGACCTTGGCGCGGTCGCGGTTGATGGTTTTCAGCGCCCAGTCGATAACGGTCAGGGTCCGCAGACCGAGGAAGTCGAACTTCACCAGACCGGCCGCTTCAACGTCGTCCTTGTCGAACTGGGTTACCAGGCCATCGCCGGCTTCGTCGCAATAGATCGGCGAGAAGTCAGTCAGTTTGGTCGGAGCGATAACCACACCACCGGCGTGCTTGCCGACGTTACGCACAACGCCTTCGAGCTTGCGCGCCATCTCCCAGATTTCTGCCGCTTCTTCATCGACCTTGATGAAGTCACGGAGGATTTCTTCCTGCTCGTAAGCTTTTTCCAGGGTCATGCCGACTTCGAACGGGATCATCTTCGACAGACGATCCGCCAGTCCGTAGGACTTGCCCTGCACCCGCGCCACGTCGCGGACCACCGCTTTTGCCGCCATCGAACCGAAGGTGATGATCTGGCTAACCGCGTTGCGGCCGTATTTTTCGGCCACATATTCGATAACGCGGTCACGACCGTCCATGCAGAAGTCGACGTCGAAGTCGGGCATGGATACCCGTTCCGGGTTAAGGAAACGTTCGAACAGCAGGTCATATTCCAGCGGATCGAGGTCGGTAATCTTCTGCACATAGGCCACCAGCGACCCGGCACCCGACCCCCGGCCCGGACCTACCGGTACGCCGTTGCTCTTGGCCCACTGGATAAAGTCCATAACGATCAGGAAGTAACCGGGGAAGCCCATCTGGATGATGATATCCAGTTCGAAATTCAACCGGTCGACGTAGACCTGGCGCTTGGCTTCGTAGTCTTCGGTGGTGTCCTTGGGCAGCAGAACGCTGAGGCGATCCTCCAGACCATCGAAGGACACCTTGCGGAAATACTCGTCGATGGTCATGCCATCGGGGATCGGGAAGTTGGGCAGGAAGTGCTTGCCCAGCTTCACTTCGATGTTGCAGCGCTTGGCGATCTCGACCGTGTTCGCCAGTGCCTCGGGAATATCGCTGAACAGCTCAGCCATTTCCTCGGCGCTTTTGAGGTATTGCTGATCGCTGTAATTCTTCGAACGCCGCGGATCGTCGAGGGCGCGGCCCTCACCGATGCAGACGCGGGTTTCGTGAGCGGCGAAGTCTTCCTGCTTGATGAAGCGCACGTCGTTGGTGGCCACCAGCGGCGCACCGATTTTCTCGGCCAGGGCCACGGCGCCGTGCAGTTGTTCTTCATCGTTGGGGCGATTGGTGCGCTGGATTTCCAGATAGAAGCGATCCGGGAACACCGTCATCCATTCGCGAGCCAGGTTTTCCGCTTCAGCCGGATTGCCACTGAGCATGGCCAGGCCGATCTCGCCTTCTTTCGCCGCCGACAGCATGATCAAGCCTTCGCTGGCCTCGGCCACCCACTCGCGCTCGATGATGACCGAGCCATTGCGCTGGCCGTCGATGAAGCCCCGGGAGATCAGTTCGGTCAGGTTGCGATAACCGACGGCGTTCATCGCCAGCAGACTGATCCGGCTCAGGGCGTTGTCCGGGTCCTTGTTCGACAGCCACAGGTCGGCGCCGCAGATCGGCTTGATTCCGGCCCCCATGGCGGCTTTATAGAATTTGACCAGGGAACACATGTTGTTCTGGTCAGTGACCGCTACGGCAGGCATATTCATGCCGACCAGGGTCTTGACCAGCGGTTTGATCCGCACCAGACCGTCGACCAGGGAGTATTCAGTGTGCAGGCGTAGATGAACGAATGAAGCCGGCATAGTGATCCTGTCTAGAAACTAGAAACGTGAAGACAACAAGGCCCGGATTGTACCGGGCCTTGGCAAAAACATCAGCCTTGCGACTAACTCTCGATCAGGTTCTCCCGCGCCTCGTACGCCAGGCGTACCGGGGCGAACGAGCGGCGGTGAATCGGCGTTGGCCCCAGGCGGGCCAGCGCTTCCAGATGAACGGGCGTCGGGTAGCCTTTGTGGCCGCCGATGCCGTAACCCGGATAAATCAGTTCGAACGCAGCCATCTCGCGGTCGCGGCTGACCTTGGCCAGAATCGAGGCCGCGGCGATGGCCGGCACTTTGCCGTCGCCCTGCACCACGGCTTCAGCGCGCATCGACAGTTTCGGGCAGCGGTTGCCGTCGATCATCGCCAGTTTCGGCTGAATGTGCAGGCCTTCGATGGCGCGCTGCATGGCCAGCATGGTGGCGTGAAGGATGTTCAGCTCGTCGATTTCTTCGACTTCGGCGCGGGCGATGCACCAGCTCAGGGCTTTTTCGCAGATTTCGTCGTAGAGCTTTTCGCGACGGGCTTCGGTGAGCTTCTTCGAGTCGTTCAAACCGAGGATCGGACGGCTCGGATCGAGAATCACAGCCGCCGTCACGACCGCACCACAGAGCGGGCCGCGTCCGACTTCGTCAACACCGGCAACCAATTCTTCGACTTCAGCGACCAAGGTGAAATCCAGCCCCATCTGCATGCTTGTTTTACTCATTGTACTTGGCCAATCAGATTCAGCACTGCGTCCGCAGCCTGGTTGGAGGCATCCAGACGCAAGGTCCGGTGAATTTCGTCGAAACCGCGGGTCTGCTCCTGGCCATCCTCGATCAGCGGCGACAAGGTCTGGGCCAGGGCCTCGACCGTCGCATCGTCCTGCAACAATTCCGGCACCAGCAAGCGCTGGGCCAGCAGGTTCGGCAAGGAGACGTACGGGCTTTTCACCATGCGCTTGAGAATCCAGAACGTCAGCGGCGCCAGGCGATAAGCGACCACCATCGGCCGCTTGTACAACAGCGCCTCAAGGGTCGCCGTTCCGGAGGCAATCAGCACCGCGTCGCAGGCCGCCAGGGCCAGATGAGAGTTGCCATCAAGCAAGGTCAGCGGCAGATCGCGACCGGCCAGCATCTCCTCAAGCTGCCTACGGCGCTCGGGGCTGGCGCAAGGCAGGACGAACCGCACGCCGGGGCGCAAGGCCCGCAGGCGCTGGGCGGTATCGAGGAACAACGCACCGAGACGGCCGACTTCGCCGCCACGGCTGCCCGGCATCAGTGCCACCAGCGGCCCATCAGGCAAACCGAGTTCGGTCCGAGCGGCGGCGCGATCAGCTTCAAGTGGAATCGCATCGGCCAGGGAGTGCCCGACAAACCGCACCGGCACGCCCTTCTCTTCATAGAACTTTGCTTCGAACGGAAACAGCGTCAACATCAGGTCGCAGCCTTCGCGAATCTTCAGCACGCGCTTCTGCCGCCAGGCCCAGACCGACGGGCTGACGTAGTGCACGGTCTTGATCCCGGCCTGACGCAGCTTGAGCTCGATATTGAGGTTGAAGTCCGGGGCATCGATGCCGATGAACACGTCCGGCTTCGCCGCGATGAGGTCCGCGATCAGTTGCTTGCGCCGCTTCAACAATTCGCGCAAGCGGCCCAGCACTTCCACCAGGCCCATGACCGAAAGGCGCTCCATAGGGAACATGGAGGTCAGCCCCTGGGCCTGCATAAGCGGACCGCCGACACCGATGAATTCGACTTCAGGATGGCGAGCCTTCAGCGCGCGCATGAGACCCGCGCCCAGAATGTCACCGGAAGCCTCACCTGCCACCAGCGCAATACGCATATTAGCCATGATTAACGAGTGATGCCGCGGGTCGAAGACTGGATGGAATCACGGAACACCGCGACTTCCGGAAACTGCGCCGAGGGTTCGGCCAGTTCGGCGAGCGCCTGCTCAACCGTCAGGCCCTGGCGATAAACCACCTTGTAGGCACGACGCAGGGCGTGGATCGCGTCTTCACTGAAACCACGACGGCGCATGCCTTCGAAGTTCATGCTGCGGGCTTCGGCCGGGTTGCCAAATACCGTGACGTACGCTGGAACGTCCTTGCCAATGGCGGTCCCCATGCCGGAAAAGCTGTGGGCGCCAATATGGCAATACTGGTGGACCAGGGTGAAACCCGACAGGATCGCCCAGTCCTCAACGTGCACATGGCCGGCCAACGCGGTGTTGTTGACCAGGATGCAATGGTTGCCGATGACGCTGTCGTGACCGATATGGGCATAGGCCATGATCAGGTTGTGATCGCCCAAGGTCGTTTCCGAACGGTCCTGAACGGTCCCACGGTGAATCGTCACGCCTTCACGGATGACGTTGTGGTCACCAATGACCAGACGAGTTTCTTCGCCCTTGTATTTCAGATCGGGCGTGTCCTCGCCTACCGAAGAAAACTGGTAGATGCGGTTGTGCTTACCGATTCGGGTCGGGCCTTTGAGAATCACATGCGGCCCGATCACTGTTCCCTCGCCGATTTCCACACCTGCGCCGACGATCGACCAAGGGCCGACCTCGACGTCGTCGGCCAGAATGGCCGTCGGATCGATGATTGCGCGAGGGTCAATCAAACTCATAGTTTGCGTTCCGCGCAGATGATCTCAGCGGAGCAGACGGGTTTGCCATCGACCGAGGCCTGGCACTCGAACTTCCAGATCTGGCGCTTGCAGCTGATGAAGCGGGCTTCGAGGATCAACTGATCACCCGGGGTGACCGGCTGGCGAAAGCGCAGCTTGTCGGAACCGACGAAGTAGTAAAGCGTCCCGTCGGCTGGCTTCACGTCGAGCATTTTGAAGCCAAGGATACCGGCAGCCTGAGCCATCGCTTCGATGATCAACACGCCCGGCATGATTGGATGCGCAGGGAAGTGACCATTGAAGAACGGTTCGTTGATGCTGACATTCTTGTAGGCGCGAATGCGCTTGCCTTCCACATCCAGTTCCACGACTCGGTCCACCAGCAGGAACGGGTAACGGTGGGGCAGGTATTCGCGAATCTCGTTGATGTCCATCATTTCGGGGGGAAGCCTATGTAAAGATTGGGAGGCGCGACTGACGCGCACCCCTCTAGCAAATCAAGGAGGCAGTCTAACGGCTGTGCACACTTGATATGGAAATGGTATCAGCCATCTGATGAAGCATTACCGTCAGGGGTCACTTCCCCTACACGCTTTTCCAGCTGTCGCAGACGCCGCGCGATGTCATCGAGCTGACGGATGCGTGCCGCGCTTTTGCGCCACTCGGCAGCCGGTTGCATGGCTGTACCGGAAGAATAGGAACCCGGCTCGGTAATCGAGTGGGTCACCATGGTCATCCCGGTGATGAAAACCTTGTCGCAAATTTCGATGTGCCCCACCAGCCCTACGCCACCGGCGAGCATGCAATGCTTGCCGATTTTGGTGCTGCCGGAAATCCCCACGCACGCTGCCATAGCGGTGTGATCACCGACCTGGACGTTGTGGGCAATCTGAATCTGATTGTCGAGCTTAACGCCATTCCCCAGGATCGTGTCGGCCAGCGCTCCGCGGTCGATGGCGGTGTTTACGCCAATTTCCACGTCGTCACCCACCAGGACACCACCGATCTGGGCGATTTTTTGCCAGACACCCTTCTCGTTGGCGAAACCGAAACCTTCGCCACCGAGTACGGCACCCGACTGAATCACCACCCGCTTGCCGATGCGCACGTCGTGGTACAGCGTGACGCGAGGGGCCAGCCAGCCACCCTCGCCAATCTCGCAGCGGGCACCGATGAAGCAATGCGCGCCAACGGTCACACCCGCCGCAATGCGCGCAGCGCTTTCGATGACCGCAAAGGCACCAATGCTTGCCGCCGGATCCACCACTGCGTCTTCTGCCACCACCGCTGTCGGATGAATACCGGCAGCCGCCTTGGGCTTGGGATCGAACAGATGAGAAACCCGCGCATAAGCCAGATACGGATCAGGCACCACCAGCGCATTACCGGCAAAACCTTCGGCGTCAGCGGCCTTCAGCAACAGGGCTGCGGCATGGCTGTCGGCCAGGTATTTACGGTATTGAGGGTTTGCCAGAAAGCTCAACTGAGCTGGGCCAGCCTCTTGCAAAGTGGCTAGCCCAGTAATTTCTTTCTCCGGGTCGCCACGCAGGGTGGCGCCGAGGAACTCGGCCAATTGGCCGAGCTTTATAGTCGCTGTCATATTACTTCAGCTGATTCATGCGCTCGATAACCTGGCGAGTGATGTCGTATTGAGGCTTGACATCAATCACTGCGCCACGCTCGAAGACCAGGTCAAAAGCACCTTTCTTGATGACTTCTTCCACAGCGCTGTCCAGTTTCGGCTTGAGCTGCTTCAGCATTTCACGGTCAGCAACGGCTTTGGCTTCGTTCAATTCCTTGGACTGGAACTGGAAGTCACGGGCCTTTTGCTTGAATTCGAGTTCGAGGCGTTCACGCTCGCCTTGCTGCATCTTGTCGCCACCGGCCATCAGACGGTCCTGGATGCCCTTGGCACTGCTTTCCAGGGTCTTGAGCTTGCTCAGCTGAGGACCGAACTTCTTCTCGGCATCCACGGCGTATTTCTTGGCAGCGTCGGACTCCAGCAGGGCCATCTGATAGTTCAGGACGGCGATTTTCATGTCGGCAAAAGCCGGACCTGCTACCAGTACGGTCGCCAGGAGAACCAATTGAGTCAACTTACGCACGATGCACTCCTACAAATTCATTGTCGTTATCTAGGGTCAGACGCTTAGAACGTCTGGCCGAGGGAGAATTGGAACACTTGAGTCTCAGCGTCATCCGGTTTCTTGACCGGCATGGCCAAGGCGAAACTCAGAGGACCCAGTGCGGTGACCCAGGTCACACCCACACCGACGGAACTTGCCATGTTGCTCAGGCTAATGTCGTTGCACTTTGTATCGGCAGTCGAACCGACATTGGCGTTGGTCGTTTTTTCGCACTTGGAGTCGAATACGTTACCCACATCCCAGAATACCGACGTACGCAGGGAACGCTGATCCTTGACGAATGGCAGCGGGAACAGGACTTCAACACCACCCTGGATCAGGACGTTACCACCGAACGGCAGCGGATCCTGGTCCGGGTCGGCCAGCGTACCGGAGTTACCCGTCACATCCGCACCGCGGCTTGGCGTACTGCGAGGACCGAGAGTACTGTCCTTGAAGCCACGAACCGAGTTGAAACCACCAGCATAGTAGTTTTCATAGAACGGCAAGCCATCGGTCGAACCGTAACCGTCGCCATAACCCAATTCGGTGTGCAGGCGCATGGTGTAGTTCTCGCTCAGCGGCTGGAACAACTGGCCACGGTAGTCGAGCTTGAAGAACGACAGGTCGCTGCCAGGTGTGGTGGTTTCCAGCACCAGGCTCTGGGAATGACCACGGGTCGCCAGTACGCCCTTGTTCAGGGTGGACTCGGACCAACCGGCGGACGCCTTGAAGTTCAGGTACTTGTCGCCTTCCTTGTTAACGAAGTCGAAGATTTCGTCAACGGTGTATACGCCCGTCTTGATCGTGTCTTGTTGTGCCGTCAGGCCGAAGGTCAGACGCGAAGTCTCGCTGATCGGGTATCCGACGCTCACGCCTGCACCCAGGCTGTCTACGGCATAGCTGGCTACGTCGACGTCGAGGTCTTTGTAGTCAGTGGTGCGGTAGAACGCGTTGTAACCCAGGCTCACGCCATCAGCGGTCCAGTACGGGTCGACATAACCGAAGTTATAGCGGCTCTGGTATTCGCTGCGGGTCAAGCCGATGCTGACCTTGTTACCCGTACCCAGGAAGTTGTTCTGGGTGATCGAACCACCGAGGATCAGACCGGCGCTCTGGGCGAAACCGACGCTGGCGGTAATCGAACCGGAAGCTTGTTCTTCAACGGCGTAGTTCACGTCAACCTGGTCGTCGACGCCCGGCACGGCCGGCGTTTCGACGTTGACTTCCTTGAAGAAGCCCAGGCGTTCAAGACGCGTCTTGGATTGGTCGATCAGGTAGGTCGAAGCCCAGCCGCCTTCCATCTGGCGCATTTCACGGCGCAGCACTTCGTCTTCGGACTTGGTGTTGCCACGGAAGTTGATGCGGTTGACGTAGGCACGCTTGCCCGGATCGACGGCGAACGTGATGTCTACCGTGTGGTCTTCATCGTGGGGCTGAGGCACGCCGTTGACGTTGGCGAAGGTGTAGCCCTCGTTACCCAGGCGGCGGGTGATCAGTTCGGACGTGGTGGTCATCAGCTTGCGCGAGAACACCTGGCCTTTCTGGACCAGCAGCAGGGACTTGACCTGGTCTTCAGGGACTTTCAGGTCGCCACTCAGCTTGACGTCACGAACGGTGTACTTCTCGCCTTCGTTGACGTTGACGGTGATGTAGACGTGCTTCTTGTCCGGGGTGATGGACACCTGGGTCGAAGCGATATCCATGTTGATATAGCCACGGTCCAGGTAGTAGGAACGCAGACGCTCCAGGTCACCGGAGAGTTTTTCACGGGCGTACTTGTCGTCGTTCTTGAAGAACGACAGCCAGTTGGTGGTCTTCAGTTCGAACAGGTCGATCAGGTCTTCGTCAGGGAAGACGGTGTTACCCACCACGTTGATGTGCTGGATAGCAGCGACGGTGCCTTCGTTGATGTTGACCTTCAGCCCGACGCGGTTACGCGGCTGCGGCACCACTTCGGTGTCGACCGTGGCCGAGTAGCGACCCTGAGCGACGTACTGGCGCTGCAGCTCGTTACGCACACCTTCGAGGGTGGCACGCTGGAAGATCTCGCCTTCGGCCAGACCGGATTGTTTGAGACCCTTCATCAAGTCTTCAGTGGAGATCGCCTTGTTACCCTCGATCTCGATACTGGCGACCGACGGCCGCTCGACTACCGTGATGACCAGGACGTTGCCATCGCGACCCAGCTGGATATCTTGAAAGAAACCGGTTTTGAACAACGCACGAGTGGATTCCACCAGGCGTCGATCATCCGCCTGTTCACCGACGTTCAACGGCAAAGCACCAAAGACGCTACCCGCGGAGACCCGCTGGAGGCCATTGACGCGAATATCAGAGATAGTGAAGGACTCGGCGTGAACTTCGGCGATCATCAATACGGTGAGAACCGCAGTTAGCAGCAGACGTTTCATGAAGTCCTTTCTTATTCCAACTGGCAATAAACAAACTGCCGCAAAATGCGGCAGATTCGCAATTCAGCGAAGTGTTACAGACGGCCCAAATCATTGACCAGAGCAAGCAACATCACCCCGACCACCAAACTGATACCGATCTGTATCCCCCAACCCTGCACCCGATCCGACAAGGGACGACCACGCGCCCACTCGATCAGATAAAACAACAAATGCCCCCCATCCAGTACAGGAATGGGCAACAAATTCAGAACCCCCAAGCTAATACTCAGATAAGCAAGGAAATTCAGGAAATCAGCGACACCCGACTGGGCAGAAGCGCCCGCCACTTTAGCAATGGTTATCGGTCCACTCAAGTTTTTTACCGAGAGCTCACCGAACAACATTTTCTTGAGTGAATCGAGGGTCAGTACGCTCATGGTCCAGGTGCGTCGAGCACCCTCCCCAATCGCTGCCACAGGACCGTAACTGACCTCGCGAATCATCTCCGGCGGCCAATCGACTGGTTTCACCCCAGCCCCCAAGTAACCCGTGGGCGCTTTCTTGTCGCCGCGAGCAGCCAGCGTCACAGGGACGTCGATTTGAGCACTATCACGCTCGATGCGCAGCATGATTTTGGTATCCGGGTGCATACGGACCGAGTCGACAACCTGCTGCCAGTCATCGACGGACTTACCATCGAGCGCCAACAACCGGTCACCGGTTTTCAGGCCAGCAGCCTGGGCCGGGCCTTTCGGGTCAAGTTCGGCCAGGACCGGTGGCAGCGCCGGACGCCAAGGGCGGATACCCAACGAGCGAATCGGATCCGGTTCATCAGCGCCCTTGAGCCATTTATCCAGCGCCAGCTCGCGGGGCGAATCAGCGGTGGAGCCCTGTTCGCGGACCAGCAACTGCAGTGAACCGCTCTCGCCGAGACGACGGACCAGTTGCAGATTCACCGCCGACCAACCGGAAGTCGGTTCGCCATCGATGGCAATGATTTCCTGGCCTGCGCTCAAACCCGCCTTGGCGGCAATGCTGCCGGACTCGACGGCGCCGATGACCGGGCGTATCTGCTCGCTGCCGAGCATGGCAAGGACCCAGAAAAAAATCATCGCCAGCAAGAAGTTGGCAATCGGGCCAGCGGCAACGATAGCAATGCGCTGACGGACAGTTTTGCGATTGAACGATTGATCGAGCTGGTCGGCCGGCACTTCGCCTTCGCGCTCGTCGAGCATTTTCACGTAGCCGCCCAACGGGATGGCGGCGACGACGAACTCAGTGCCTTGCTTGTCGTGCCAGCGCAGCAACGGCATACCGAAGCCCACGGAGAAACGCAGCACTTTGACCCCACAGCGACGTGCGACCCAGAAATGGCCGAATTCGTGGAAGGTAACCAGCACACCCAAAGCCACCAGGGTGCCGACAATCATATAGAGCGCGCTCATCTACTTTCTCCGCAATCCTATCCAGTGCTGCATGGGCCAACGTATTGCAGCACTTACCGCCCGTGACGACTCAACCATTGCCCGGCCAGTTCTCGCGCTTTCGCGTCGGCCGTAAACACGGCCTCGAGATCATCCACCGCGACCACGGGTTCGAGATTCAACACTTCTTCGATGATACTCGCGATTTCGGGGTAGCGAACCCGCCCGTCGAGAAACGCGGCAACAGCCACTTCATTTGCCGCATTAAGCATGGCCGGCGCGCTATTGCCAGCCTCGGCGGCCTGACGCGCAAGGCGCAGGCAAGGGAATCGCTCTTCATCGGGCGCCTGGAAATCCAGGCGCGCGATGGCAAACAGGTCCAGTGGCGGCACACCCGAATCGATACGCTCTGGCCAGGCCAGGGCATTGGCAATCGGCGTGCGCATGTCCGGGTTACCCAACTGGGCGAGCACCGAACCGTCGATATAGTCGACCAGCGAATGAATCACGCTTTGCGGATGAATGACCACTTCAACCTGCGACGGCTTGGCATCGAACAGCCAGCAGGCTTCGATCAACTCCAGCCCTTTGTTCATCATGCTGGCCGAGTCGACCGAAATCTTGCGCCCCATCGACCAGTTGGGATGGGCACACGCCTGGTCCGGGGTAACATGCGCCAGCTCAGCCATCGGCGTCTGTCGGAACGGACCGCCAGAGGCTGTGAGTAATATCCGACGCACACCCACCGCGCCCAACCCACGGGCGAAATCCTGTGGCATGCACTGGAAAATCGCATTGTGCTCGCTGTCGATCGGCAGCAACACCGACCCGCTTTTTCGCACGGCCTGCATGAACAAGGCACCGGACATCACCAGTGCTTCTTTATTGGCCAGGAGGATTTTCTTGCCGGTTTCGACCGCCGCCAGGGTCGGGCGCAGGCCCGCCGCGCCGACGATGGCCGCCATGACCGCGTCAACCTCAGGATCGGACGCCACCTGACACAGGCCTTCCTCGCCTACCAGCACACGCGTCGACAGGCCCGCCGCACGCAAATCGTCTTGCAAGCCACGGGCCGCGCCAGCCTCAGGCACGACGGCAAACTGCGGCGTATGACGCACGCACAGCGCCAGCAATTCACTCAGACGCGTGAAACCGCTCAAGGCATAAACCTGATAGCGGTCGGGATGGCGAGCGATGACATCCAGGGTGCTCAGACCGATCGAGCCGGTCGCCCCCAGAACGGTAATCTGCTGTGGGCGGCTCACGGTGCAGCCATCCACAACAGCACGGCAAACACGGGAATCGCGGCGGTCAGGCTGTCGATACGGTCCAGTACGCCACCGTGACCCGGCAGCAGATTACTGCTGTCCTTGATCCCGGACTGACGCTTGAACATGCTTTCGGTGAGATCACCGACAACCGAAATGAATACGATGATCGCTGCGCCTATCAGCCCCATCACCAGCAGACCGAAACTCCAGTCGCGTACCAGACCGACGATCGCCGTGATCACCAGGCTCAGGAGCAACCCGCCGTAAACGCCTTCCCAGCTCTTCCCCGGGCTGACGTGCGGCGCCAGCTTGCGCTTGCCGAACGCTCGACCAGAAAAGTACGCACCGATGTCGGCGCCCCAGACCAGCACCATCACCGCCATGATCAACCAGTTGCCCAAAGGGTATTGCTTGATCTCGATCAGACCTTGCCAGGCCGGCAACAGAATCAACAGCCCAATCACTAACTTACAGGCCGCACTGGCCCATCGTTCGCTGGAGCGCGGATAGGTCAGCACCAGATACGTCGCAACGCCCCACCAGAGCACCGAAGCCCCTAGGACCCAAGGCGCAAGCCCCGGCAGGATATGCATGACGAACAGCATCAACGCGACCGCCGCCGCATAGGCGACGCGGATCGGCTGCTCGGTGAAGCCCGCCAGGCGAGCCCATTCCCAGGCACCGAGGGTCACGACCAGCCCGATGAACAGCGCAAAACCAGAGCCTTCGAGCAGGAAAAACCCGCACAAGGCGATCGGCAGCAGGATCAGCGCGGTGATGATTCGTTGTTTAAGCATTAAACCCGGGCTCCAGACTCGACCTGCTCGCTCGTTTTACCGAAGCGGCGCTGACGAGAAGCGAAATCGGCCAGCGCGTTACGCATGGCATCGTGTTTGAAGTCCGGCCAGAACAGGTCGGAGAAGTACAACTCGGCGTACGCCAGTTGCCACAGCAGGAAGTTACTGATGCGATGTTCGCCACCGGTACGGATGCACAGGTCCGGCAACGGCAGATCGCCGGTGGCCAGACACGTTTGCAACAGTTCCGGGGTGATGTCCTCCGGACGCAGGTGCCCGGCCTGAACTTCCCGGGCCAGACGCTGCGCGGCCTGCGCAATGTCCCACTGACCGCCGTAGTTGGCGGCGATCTGCAGGACGAAGCGATTGGCGCCCACGGTCATGGCTTCGGCTTCGCGCATGGCAGCTTGAAGCTCTGGATGAAAGCGTGAACGGTCACCGATGATACGCAAACTGATGTTGTTGTCGTTGAGGCGCTTGGCCTCACGACGCAATGCCTTGAAGAACAGATCCATCAAGGCACTGACTTCATCGGCCGGGCGCTGCCAGTTCTCACTCGAGAACGCGAACAGGGTCAATACTTCGACCTTGGCCTCGGCACACACCTCGATCACCGCGCGAACGGCATCCACACCCGCTTTATGCCCGGCGACACCCGGCATAAAGCGTTTTTTCGCCCAGCGATTATTCCCATCCATGATGATCGCGACATGGCGCGGCACCGCGGACGGTGCAGTCTGCTTAGTCTTATCCATTAAAACGCGACCCTTATACGGCCATCAGGTCTTTTTCTTTCTGTGCCAAATTCGCGTCGATTTCAGCCACGTACTTTTTGGTCAGATCGTCAATTTCGCCAGTAGCGCGACGCTCTTCGTCTTCGCTGATCTCTTTTTCCTTGACCAGATCCTTGAGCTGGCTGTTCGCATCACGACGGATGTTGCGCACGGCAACACGGGCATCTTCAGCGACATCGCGAGCCTGCTTGGTGAAGCCCTTGCGGGTTTCTTCGGTCAGGGCCGGCATGGAGATCAGCAGCAACTCGCCCAGGTTGGTCGGGTTGAGGTTCAGACCCGCGCTACCGATGGCCTTGTCGACAGCACCGAGCATGTTGCGCTCGAAGGCCACGACTTGCAGAGTACGGGCGTCTTTGACGGTGATGTTCGCCACTTGCTTGATCGGAGTGTCGGAACCGTAGTACGGCACCATCACGCCTTCGAGAATGCTGGGGTGCGCCTGGCCGGTACGAATACGGCCGAAGTTGTGCGCCAGCGATTCCACGGATTTCTTCATGCGCTCTTGAGCGTCTTTCTTGATTTCGTTGATCATTGTTGGCCTTCCTCGATCAGGGTCCCTTCAGCGCCGCCATGTACGATATTCAGCAGGGCGCCGGGCTTGTTCATGTTAAAGACGCGCAGCGGCATCTTGTGGTCGCGGCACAGGCAAATGGCCGTCAGATCCATTACGCCCAGCTTGCGATCCAGCACTTCATCGTAAGTCAGATGATCGAACTTCTCGGCATGCGGGTCTTTGAATGGGTCAGCGGTGTAGACGCCATCGACCTTGGTCGCCTTGAGCACGACATCGGCATCGATTTCGATTGCACGCAGGCAGGCTGCCGAATCCGTGGTGAAGAACGGATTGCCGGTACCGGCCGCGAAAATCACGACTTCCTTGGCGTTCAGGTGACGCATGGCTTTGCGACGGTCGTAGTGATCGGTCACGCCCACCATGGAAATGGCCGACATCACGATGGCCGAGATATTGGCACGTTCCAGCGCATCGCGCATGGCCAAGGCGTTCATCACAGTAGCCAGCATGCCCATGTGGTCGCCGGTAACCCGATCCATGCCGGCGGCGCTCAGCGCTGCACCACGGAACAGGTTGCCGCCGCCGATCACCAGACCGACCTGGACGCCGATACCGACCAGTTGGCCGACTTCCAGCGCCATGCGATCCAGAACTTTCGGATCGATCCCGAACTCTTCCGAGCCCATCAGGGCCTCGCCGCTAAGCTTGAGTAGAATGCGTTTATAGCGAGCCTGATAACCACTGCCCTGCTGAGCCATTGCGAATCTCTCCTGCGGCGTATTTAAAAATTCTTTGCGAGCTGTTTACAGCTGGCGTTCACTCTAGCTTGGCGCTGCTTCAGCGCCATCGGAACATGGCTTTGTAAGCCAGTTCCAAACGGAAACCAATAAAAAATTGGTACCCCATCTGAAAAGAGGCTGCGCGCGTAAGCGGGCAGCCTCTTCAGGGCGACAGTTAAAAACCGTCTTATTGCTTGGCGGCAGCCAGCTGGGCAGCAACTTCTTCAGCGAAGTTGTCGACCGGCTTCTCGATGCCTTCGCCTACTTTGAAGTAGGTGAACGAAACGATTTCAGCACCGGCTTTCTTGGCCAGTTCGCCGACCTTGATTTCAGGGTTCTTGACGAACGCCTGCTCAACCAGGCTGGCTTCGGCCAGGAACTTGCTGATACGGCCTTTGACCATGTTTTCAACGATGTTTTCCGGCTTGCCGGCGATCTTGTCAGCGTTGAGAGTCAGGAATACGCCCTTCTCACGCTCAACCGCTTCAGCGGAAACTTCCGATGGCAGCAGGAATTCAGGGTTGGTCGCCGCTACGTGCATGGCGATGTCCTTGGCCAGCTCTACAGTGCCGCCTTTCAGGACAACTGCAACACCGATCTTGTTGCCGTGCAGGTAACCACCAACAACGTCACCTTCAACGCGTGCCAGACGACGGATGTTGACGTTTTCGCCAACCTTGCCGACCAGTACCAGGCGATCAGCTTCTTGAGCTTCGATCAGCGGAGCCACTTCAGTCAGCTTGTCAGCGAACGCTTTTTCAACGCTTGCAGCAACAAATGCCTTGAAGTCGTCCTGCAGAGCCAGGAAGTCGGTCTGCGAGTTCACTTCCAGCAGAACGGCGGACTTGCCGTCTTCTTTCAGAGCGATAGCGCCTTCAGCGGCAACGTTGCCCGCTTTCTTGGCAGCCTTGATGGCGCCCGAAGCACGCATGTCATCAATGGCTTTTTCGATGTCGCCGCCAGCCTTGGTCAAGGCTTTCTTGCAGTCCATCATGCCTTCGCCGGTACGCTCGCGCAGTTCTTTGACCAACGCTGCAGTAATCTCTGCCATTTCAAAAATCCTCTTGGATAGGTTATCAACCATTCCACCCGATCGAACGGGCGTTCAATTCTTCCCGAACCACCCTTGTTAGCCGCTGCACGTTACAAAGGCTGTAGCTGCGCTGCCAACTAATGGTTTTCGAGGTGGCAAAAAGGGGGCCAAGCCCCCTTTTTGCTTACTGAGTCAACGCCAAGGCGTCAATTACTCAGCTGCTGCTACCGGAGCTTCTTCAACGAACTGCTCGGTGCCGCCAGCAACGTGGTTGCGACCGCGGATGACTGCGTCAGCCATCGAACCCATGTACAGCTGGATAGCGCGGATTGCGTCATCGTTGCCTGGGATGATGTAGTCAACGCCTTCCGGGCTGCTGTTGGTATCGACTACGCCGATAACCGGGATGCCCAGCTTGTTGGCTTCGGTGATCGCGATGCGCTCGTGATCAACGTCGATAACGAACAGAGCGTCTGGCAGACCGCCCATGTCCTTGATACCACCCAGGGAACGATCGAGCTTCTCAAGATCGCGAGTGCGCATCAGCGCTTCTTTCTTGGTCAGCTTGGCGAAAGTACCGTCTTCGGCTTGCACTTCAAGGTCACGCAGACGCTTGATGGAAGCACGGATGGTTTTGAAGTTGGTCAGCATGCCGCCCAACCAGCGGTGATCGACGTACGGCGAACCGCAACGTGCTGCTTCTTCAGCAACGATCTTGCCAGCGGAACGCTTGGTGCCGACGAACAGAATCTTGTTTTTGCCCTGGGCCAGGCGCTCTACGAAAGTCAGAGCTTCGTTGAACATTGGCAGGGTTTTTTCAAGGTTGATGATGTGGATCTTGTTACGCGCGCCGAAAATGTATTTACCCATTTTCGGGTTCCAGTAACGGGTTTGGTGACCGAAGTGCACACCGGCCTTCAGCATATCGCGCATGTTGACTTGGGACATGATAGTTCCTTAATAAGTCGGGTTTGGCCTCCACGTATCCCAATGACCAACCAGCAGCATCAGCTGAAGGCACCCAGGTCATCGTGTCGACACGTGTGTGGATTTAGGCTTTTCAGGGGATCCCCGGAAAGCGGCGCATTTTATATCACAGGGCAGGAAAAAACGGAACCCGGATTCTGAAATCCTGGTGAGCGCTTTTGCCCTGCCCCTTGGAATCGGCCCAGAATGCACCATTCTATAGAGAGAAGCGACGCACAGGGACTCAGATTTGCCCTGATCGTCTGGTAGAATCGCGTTTTTAAGGGCTGCGAAGATTCGAGCGCGCAACGCCCATTTCGTTTTAGAAAGCGCCATCGAGCGCAGAGAGAGCCTGTATGACCGTCACCCTCAAAACCCCAGAGGACATCGCAAAAATGCGGATCGCCGGCAAACTGGCCGCCGATGTGCTGGAAATGATCGCCGAACATGTCAAGCCGGGCATCACCACCGAAGAGCTGGACCGCATCTGCCACGACTATATCGTCAACGAGCAGAAAGCCATTCCCGCCCCGCTCAACTACAAGGGTTTCCCTAAGTCCATCTGCACCTCGATCAACCACGTGGTCTGCCACGGCATCCCGAACGAGAAAGCGCTGAAGGATGGCGACACGCTGAACATTGACGTCACCGTGATCAAGGACGGCTACCACGGCGACACCAGCCGCATGTTCCATGTCGGCACCGTGCCGGTCTGGGCCGAGCGCCTGTCGCAAGTGACCCAGGAATGCATGTACAAGGCCATCGAGATCGTCAAACCCGGCTGCCGCCTGGGCGATATCGGCGAAGTGATCCAGAAGCACGCGGAAAAGAACGGTTTCTCGGTGGTTCGCGAGTTCTGCGGCCACGGCATCGGCAAGGTGTTCCACGAAGAGCCGCAGATCCTGCACTACGGCCGCGCCGGCACCGGCATGGAACTGAAAGCCGGCATGACCTTCACCATCGAGCCGATGATCAACCAGGGCAAGGCCGACACCAAGGTATTGGGCGACGGCTGGACCGCGATCACCAAGGACCGCAAGCTCTCTGCCCAGTGGGAACACACCCTGCTGGTGACCGACACCGGTTACGAGATCTTCACCCTGCGCGCCGATGACACCATCCCGCGCGTTTCGGCCTGATCCGAGCCGCACCGCTCCCCAGCCTTTAAAGACAGGAAAGCCAATCGATGCCGCAGGTGGATCCCGAACTCTTCGACCGAGGCCAGTTCCAGGCTGAACTGGCCCTGAAGGCAAGCCCGATCGCGGCCTTCAAGAAGGCGATTCGCCAGGCCCGCGAGGTGCTCGACGGGCGCTTTCGCAGTGGCCGCGAGATTCGCCGGCTGATCGAGGATCGGGCCTGGTTCGTCGACAACATCCTGCAAAAGGCCTGGGAGCAGTTCGACTGGAGTGAAGACGCCGACATCGCGCTGGTCGCGGTCGGCGGCTACGGTCGCGGCGAGTTGCACCCTTTTTCCGATATCGACCTGCTGATCCTGCTGGACAGCGCCGATCACGAAATTTTCCGTGATTCCATCGAGCGTTTTCTGACGCTGTTGTGGGACATCGGCCTGGAAGTCGGTCAGAGCGTTCGTTCGGTGGACGAATGCGCCGTCGAGGCCCGCGCCGACCTGACGGTTGTCACCAACCTGATGGAAAGCCGCACCATCTGCGGCCCCGAGCGCCTGCGCCAGCGCATGCTGGACGTCACCAGCACCGCGCACATGTGGCCGAGCAAGGATTTCTTCCTGGCCAAGCGCGCCGAGCAGAAGGCCCGTCACCATAAGTACAACGACACTGAATACAACCTGGAACCCAACGTCAAAGGCTCGCCCGGCGGCCTGCGGGATATCCAGACGATTCTCTGGGTGGCCCGTCGCGAGTACGGCACCCTGAACCTGCGAGCCCTGGCTGGCGAAGGCTTTTTGGTAGAGAGCGAAAACGCCTTGCTGGCCTCATCACAGGAATTTTTGTGGAAGGTGCGATACGCCCTGCACATGCTCGCCGGCCGCTCCGAAGACCGCCTGCTGTTCGATCACCAGCGCACCATCGCCGGGTTGCTGGGCTTCAAGGGTGACGATGCCAAGCAGGCCATCGAAAACTTCATGCAGCAGTATTACCGGGTGGTCATGAGCATTGCCCAGCTCAGCGACCTGATCATCCAGCACTTCGAGGAACTGATCCTCGCGCCGGCAGACGAAGTACCGCCGCAGCCGATCAACTCGCGGTTCCAGTTGCACGACGGCTACATCGAGGCGCGCAACGACAACGTATTCCGCCGTACGCCGTTCGCCATGCTCGAGATCTTTGTATTGATGGCCCAGCAGCCGGAAATCAAAGGCGTGCGCGCCGACACCATTCGTCTGCTGCGCGAACACCGGCATCTGATCGACGACGACTTCCGCAACGATATTCGCAACACCAGCCTGTTCATCGAACTGTTCAAGTGCAAGATCGGCATCCATCGCAATCTGCGCCGGATGAATCGCTACGGCATTCTCGGGCGCTATCTGCCCGAGTTCGGCTTCATTGTCGGGCAGATGCAACACGACTTGTTTCACATCTATACGGTCGACGCTCACACCCTGAACCTGATCAAACACCTGCGTAAGTTGCAGTACACGCAAGTGTCGGAAAAATTCCCGCTGGCCAGCAAGCTCATGGCTAAATTGCCCAAGCCCGAGCTGATCTACCTGGCAGGCCTGTACCACGACATCGGCAAGGGCCGGCATGGCGATCACTCGGAAATCGGCGCGGTGGATGCCGAAGCCTTTTGCCAGCGCCACCAGTTGCCGGTGTGGGACAGCCGCCTGATCGTCTGGCTGGTGCAGAACCATTTGCTGATGTCGACCACCGCCCAGCGCAAGGACTTGTCCGACCCGCAGGTGATCCACGATTTCGCGCAGATCGTCGGCGATGAAACCCACCTCGATTATCTGTACGTGCTGACTGTCGCCGACATCAACGCCACCAACCCGACGCTGTGGAATTCCTGGCGTGCCAGCCTGTTGCGCCAGCTCTATACCGAGACCAAGCGTGCTTTGCGGCGCGGTCTGGAAAACCCGGTGGACCGCGAAGAGCAGATCCGCCAGACCCAGAGTGCCGCGCTGGACATCCTCGTACGCGGCGGCACCGATCCGGACGACGTCGAACAGTTGTGGGCGCAATTGGGCGATGACTATTTCCTGCGCCACACCGCTGGCGATGTGGCCTGGCACAGCGACGCGATTCTCCAGCAGCCGGCCGACGGCGGGCCGCTGGTGCTGATCAAGGAAACCACCCAGCGCGAATTCGAGGGCGGCACGCAGATCTTCATCTATGCGCCGGACCAGCACGACTTCTTTGCCGTGACCGTGGCCGCGATGGACCAGCTCAACCTGAACATTCACGACGCCCGGGTCATCACTTCCAGCAGCCAGTTCACCCTCGACACCTACATCGTGCTCGACACGGACGGCGACTCGATTGGCGACAACCCGGCGCGGGTCAAACAGATCCGCGAAGGCCTGACCGAAGCGCTGCGCAACCCGGACGATTACCCGACGATCATTCAGCGGCGGGTGCCGCGCCAGCTCAAGCATTTCGCGTTTGCACCACAGGTGACGATCCACAACGACGCCCAGCGCCCGGTGACGGTGCTGGAACTCAGCGCCCCCGACCGCCCTGGCCTGCTGGCACGCATCGGCACGATCTTCCTCGAGTTCGATCTGTCGCTGCAGAACGCCAAGATTGCGACCCTCGGCGAGCGCGTGGAAGACGTGTTCTTCATCACCGACGCGAACAACCAGCCGTTGTCCGACCCGCTGCTGTGCAGCCGCTTGCAGGATGCGATCGTGGAACAACTGAGCGTCAGCCATGAACCCGGGATCGCGCTGTCGCGACTGAGTATATGAATCCACAAACTACCTGCCCACTGTAGGAGCTGGCTTGCCAGCGAAGTCGTTCGTTCAGGCGCTGAATGTGTCGTCCGACCCACCGCTTCCGCTGGCAAGCAGCGCCTACAGAGCTGCCCACACCGAACGAGATCCATCGATGAACAACGCTCTTGACCAGTTGCAGCCCTACCCGTTCGAGAAGCTCCGCGCCCTGCTCGGCAGCGTCACGCCAAACCCGGAAAAACGCGCCATCGCGCTGTCCATCGGCGAGCCCAAGCACCGTTCGCCAAGCTTCGTCGCCGAAGCCCTGGCCAGCAATCTGGATCAGATGGCCGTGTACCCGACCACCCTCGGCATCCCGGCCCTGCGTGAAGCCATTGCTGCGTGGTGCGAACGGCGTTTCAACGTTCCGAACGGCTGGCTTGACCCGGCGCGCAACGTGCTGCCGGTCAACGGCACCCGCGAAGCGCTGTTTGCCTTCACCCAGACCGTGGTCAACCGTGGCGATGATGCACTGGTGGTCAGCCCGAACCCGTTCTATCAAATCTACGAAGGCGCGGCGTTCCTTGCCGGGGCCAAGCCGCACTACCTGCCGTGCCTGGACGAAAACGGCTTCAACCCGGATTTCGACGCCGTCTCGCCAGACATCTGGAAACGCTGCCAGATTCTGTTCCTGTGCTCCCCAGGCAACCCGACCGGCGCGCTGATCCCGGTCGATACCCTGAAAAAGCTGATCGCCCTGGCCGACGAATACGATTTCGTGATCGCCGCCGACGAGTGCTACAGCGAACTGTACTTCGACGAACAGACCCCACCGGCCGGCCTGCTCAGTGCTTGCGTGGAACTGGGTCGCAAGGACTTCAAGCGTTGTGTGGTATTCCATAGCCTGTCCAAGCGCTCCAACTTGCCGGGCTTGCGCTCGGGGTTTGTGGCCGGCGATGCGGACATTCTCAAAGGCTTCCTGCTCTATCGCACCTACCACGGCTGCGCGATGCCGGTTCAGACGCAACTGGCCAGCGTTGCCGCCTGGAATGACGAAGTGCATGTACGCGCCAACCGTGCGCTGTACCGCGAGAAGTATGACGCGGTGCTGGAGATTCTCGGCCCGGTCATGGATGTACAGCGTCCCGACGGCGGTTTCTACTTGTGGCCAAATGTTGAAGGTGACGACGAGGCGTTCTGCCGTGATCTGTTTGTTGAAGAACATGTGACGGTGGTGCCGGGATCTTATCTGTCCCGTGAAGTCGACGGCTTCAACCCGGGGGCCGGACGGGTGCGCATGGCACTAGTGGCTCCGCTGGCGGAATGCGTGGAAGCCGCCAAGCGGATTCACGATTTCATCGTCACTCGCAGTAAGTAATTGTTATCGCACCTGCACCGTGCAACGCGGTGCAGGGTACTTAACACCCGACTTAAAACCTCCATCACACATAACTATCGCAACAACTTGAACAACCACACAACTGGACAAACTCACGACATCTAAATACTTTAAAAGTCCATTTAATCATTGGACACTTATAAAACGTGAATACACTTACATACTGCAAAAGCATTGCACCCACAGATCTTCTCGATTCATATAACGCCGCAATCAGTGAGCGACCAAGTAATGGCACACAGCACAGTGGGCACAGAAACAAGCGCGGCGTCGGCGAGCACACCAAATTCTGGAACCCTGGAAGAACCCTTAAAATTCTCGTCTTCAAATACGACGAGCACTCATTCGAGGCTGTAAAAAATGGCGCGTTAAAATGGTTACCTTACATCAATCTAAAATTCGAGTTCCTGGAAATAGATGAAGAGGACCTCTATAACTCTGAGGAATTCCTGGGCGATATCCGGATTAATTTCCAGCCATTATTCAACAATAGCGGAAGCTCAAAAATCGGCACAGACGCACTCACAGGCAGCCCTCACGACGCCTCAATGTATCTGGGAGTCGACTTCTCCTCGCCGCATTACGAATGGACAGTCACCCATGAGTTTGGGCACGCGCTAGGCCTGTACCACGAACACCAACATCCCGATGCCAACATCCCTTGGGACCTGGAAAAGACATATGACCATTATGCAAGAGCGGTAGGTTTTTCCAGACAGGATGTCGACACCAACGTCTTACCGTTGGAGCGTGTTCCGGATCGAACCTACACGCCTTATGACAGACAGTCGGTCATGCACTATGACGTGCTTAATGCTCTCACCATCGGCGACTGGCAACAAACCGCAAGCAGGCGGATAAGCGAAGGTGATATCGCGCTCATTAAAAAGGCTTACCCATAAGATTCCAACTCATTAACTCAACAAACAGGGATGTCTTACTCATGAACAACGTATCGCCTTGCCTCATTAAAAAGCCAGCAGACATTAATGCGTCCTATAACGCTGCCCTGTCTGAAAACGCTGCAAATGCCACGACGTCATCCGCTAACCGCAAAAAGAGAGGCGTCGTTAAGCACACCAAATTCTGGGCGCCAGGTCGCACACTGAAAATTGCTTTTCTGGGCGGTAACCAGGACTTCAAGGACGCGGTAAAAGCAGCCGCTCAAACCTGGCTCCCGCATATCAACCTGAAGTTCAACTTCGTCGAAGGCACAGAGGGCGATATCCGGATCATGCCCGCCGATTCATTCTGGTCCTACATTGGTACCGACGCCCTTCTGGAAGATGAGACAGAGACCATGGGGCTGCAATCAGACATCCTCTGGCCACGCTTCGCCGCCAGTGTCATCCACGAGTTCGGCCACGTGCTGGGTGCGGAACATGAACACCAGCACCCGCAAGCGAACATCCCCTGGAACACGGCGCAAACCTACCGCCACTATTTGATGTATGGCATGACTCAAGAAGTCGTCGACCAACAGATACTTAATAAACTAGATGCCAGTGAGGTCAACTACTCAACCTACGACCCTCTGTCGATCATGCACTACGAAATCCTTCAGGTGCTCACCGAAGGCGACTTCAAGATCGATTTCAATTCGGTCATCAGCGAAACCGATAAAACCTTCATGGCCAGCATTTATCCGTACCCCGACACCGCGAGTGCGTAAGCCTTCTATTTGCAATCAGGCAAAGGTGTTCGCTTACTTGACCGGCCCCAAGTTAGCCTCGCTCAAATCCAGTTCACCCAGCACTTCTCGCAACACGTCATCGCCAATCTGGTGATGACGGCTGAGGCTGTACAACTCCAGGCGCTGCGCCCGCAGCGCCTTCAAGCGCAGGCGCCGCTCCAGCAAGTCCATCTGAAAGGCCAATGCCTGGGCCTCCGCCGAATCGTTGAACACCTCCAGTTGATGACGATACTCGGACATGATCCGCGCCTTGAGCTCTGTCGCCAGCGCAGCCTGGGCGGCGTCCTGAGGGTTGACCTCCTCGGTTTCAAGCGCATGAATGGCCGCCTCGGCCGTCTTGCGCCAGGCCTCGCGCACTTCATTGCGTCGCTTGTCATCGGGGCTTTTCTCGATGCCACGCAGCAACATCGGCAACGCAATGCACGCCGCAATCAGCGACAGCAGGATGACTCCGGCGGCGATGAAGATCAGCAAGTCCCGCTCGGGAAATGCATCGCCGCCCATCAACAGCGGCACCGACAGTACACCCGCCAGCGTCACCGCGCCGCGCACCCCGCCGACAGTCAGCAGCCAGCAGGAGCGCGCGGTGGGCACTTGGGTCACCGCCCCCTTGCCGCGCCAGCGTCGCAACAGAATTGAAAGACGCCAGATGCTCTGCACCCAGACAAACCGCAGCACCAGCAGCACCAGGAAAATCGCGATTACATCCAGGCAGCGATAGAGCAGCGTCGGCCACAAGGAGGTTTCGTGGCTGGCCACGGCTTTGATGATGTCCGGCAATTGCAGGCCCAGCAGCAGGAAGATCAAGCCGTTGAACGCGAACTCGAGCAACGACCAGACACTGCGATTGAGCAAGCGGGTGTTGGTCTGACGCGGCAGCAGGTCGAGCCAGCTCTGCATCATGCCCGCCGCCACCGCCGACAGAATGCCCGACGCGCCCACGCGCTCGGCCAGCACATAGGCGGCGAACGGCAGCAACAACATGAAAACGACGTGAGTGGCCGGGTCATCCCAGCCACGCGCAATCATCCACGACCGCAGACGGCCGACCAGCCAGCTCAACGCCACACCGACGGCCAGGCCGCCGACCGCCACCAACACGAACGTCACACTGGCGTTGGCCAGCGAGAACGCGCCGGTGACCGCCGCGACCAAGGCAAACTTGAACGTCACCAGGCCTGAGGCATCGTTCATCAAGGCCTCACCCTGGAGCATGTGCATCAAGGGCGTCGGCAAGCGGTTCTGGGAAATCGCCGAGACCGCTACCGCATCCGTTGGCGACAACACCGCCGCCAGGGCAAAGGCGACCGGCAGCGGAATACTCGGTATCAGCCAATGAATGAAGTATCCAGCGCCGACCACGGTGAACAGCACAAGCCCCACCGCCAACGTCAGGATCGGCCCGCGCAGACGCCACAACTCACGCTTGGGCATGCGCCAGCCATCGGAAAACAGCAGCGGCGGCAGGAACAGAAAAAGAAACAGTTCCGGGTCCAGCGCCACATGCAACCCAAGCGTCGGCCAGGCCAGCAATGCGCCGGCGCCGATTTGCACCAGTGGCAACGGCAAGGGAATCACCCGTCCGAGCAGGCGTGAAACGCCAACCAGCATCAACAGGATCAGGACGGTGTAGGCGGTTTGCATAGAGCGGGGTTCCCGGACAATCGACAGCATTGAAGTGACATGTTAGCCGCTTAGACTGCCCCTGACCGTTGCACCAATGTCGCAGCTATCCGTGTGGGAGCCAGCCTGCTGGCGATGGCGGCTGCACATTCGACACTGATGCGGCTGATCCGACGCGATCGCCAGCGGGCTGGCTCCCACAGGTTTTGCGGCGGGAAATCGACCTCGACCGACGCGAAACCGTCCGGTCATGGCATAATCCTTCACCTTTTTTTTCCAGCACCTGTAAAGGGGGCAATTCCTTGACCGTTTCAAGTAAAACGTTGCACCTTTTCGGCATCAAAGCCTGCGACACCATGAAAAAGGCGCGCACCTGGCTCGATGAACACGCTGTCAGCTATGACTTTCATGATTACAAGGCGGTCGGAATCGACCGTGAACACCTGACCCAATGGTGCGACGAGCACGGCTGGCAAGTGGTGTTGAACCGTGCAGGCACGACCTTTCGCAAGCTCGACGACGAACGCAAAGCCGATCTCGACCAGCCGAAAGCCATCGAACTGATGCTCGCGCAACCCTCGATGATCAAGCGCCCGGTGCTTGATCTCGGTGACCGAACCCTGATTGGCTTCAAGCCAGATATCTACGCGGCAGCGCTCAAGTAAGGCAGCCCGTTCCATTTTGTTAGAGGTATCAACATGTCCACTACCCTGTTCAGCCTGGCCTTTGGTGTCGGCACTCAAAACCGTCAAGGCGCATGGCTGGAAGTGTTTTACGCGCAGCCACTGCTCAATCCATCGGCCGAATTGGTCGCTGCCATCGCGCCGGTCCTGGGCTACACCGAAGGCAATCAGGCCATCGCGTTCAGCACCGCCCAGGCGTCGCAACTGGCTGAAGCGCTGAAAAGCGTCGACGCTGCCCAGGCCGCATTGCTGACCCGTCTGGCCGAGAGCCACAAGCCGCTGGTCGCGACCATTCTGGCCGAAGACGCTCAACTGACCTCCACGCCTGAGGCTTACCTCAAGCTGCACCTGCTGTCTCACCGCCTGGTCAAGCCGCACGGCCTGAACCTGGCCGGCGTGTTCCCGCTGCTGCCGAACGTGGCCTGGACCAGCCAGGGCGCGATCGACCTGAGCGAACTGGCCGAGCATCAGCTGGAAGCCCGTCTGCGTGGCGAGCTGCTGGAAGTGTTCTCGGTGGACAAGTTCCCGAAAATGACCGACTACGTGGTGCCGGCCGGCGTGCGTATCGCTGACGCCGCGCGTATCCGCCTGGGCGCCTACGTGGGCGAAGGCACCACCGTGATGCACGAAGGTTTCGTCAACTTCAACGCCGGCACCGAAGGCCCGGGCATGATCGAAGGCCGCGTGTCGGCTGGCGTGTTCGTCGGCAAGGGTTCTGACCTGGGCGGCGGTTGCTCGACCATGGGCACCCTGTCGGGTGGCGGCAACATCGTAATCAAGGTCGGCGAAGGCTGCCTGATCGGCGCGAACGCCGGTATCGGTATCCCGTTGGGCGACCGCAACACCGTTGAATCGGGCCTGTACGTGACCGCTGGCACCAAAGTGGCGCTGCTGGACGAGCACAACAAGCTGGTCAAAGTCGTCAAGGCGCGTGAACTGGCCGGTCAGCCTGACCTGCTGTTCCGCCGCAATTCGGAAACCGGTGCCGTGGAATGCAAAACCCACAAATCGGCGATCGAGCTGAACGAAGCGCTGCACGCTCACAACTAAGCAGAGCGTCACACGACCACCTGCACCCTGCACTTGTAGGAGCGAGGCTTGCCCGCGAAGCTTTTGTCGTCAGTGACGACGCCTTCGCGGGCAAGCCTCGCTCCTACAGGGTCAGGGAGGTCAGGCGTACACTCGCTCATGTTCATTAGGGCCGAATGACATGATGATTGCCTCTCCCTGGCGCGCCGATTTTCCGGCCATCGCCGCACTGCAACGGCAAGACCAGACCTATCTGGACAACGCCGCCACCACGCAAAAACCTCAAGCCCTGCTGGATGCCCTGACGCATTACTACGCCAACGGCGCGGCCAATGTGCATCGGGCGCAACACTTGCCCGGCGCCCATGCCACCCAGGCGTTCGAGAACAGCCGCAGCAAAGTCGCGCACTGGCTCAATGCCGGCGATGGCGGGCAAATCATCTTTACCCACGGCGCCACCAGCGCGCTGAACCTCCTGGCCTATGGCCTTGAACACCTGTTCAATCCGGGCGATGAAATTGTCATCAGCGCCCTGGAGCATCACGCCAATCTGCTGCCGTGGCAGCAACTGGCCCAGCGTCGCGACCTGAAACTGGTGATCCTGCCGCTGGATGTGGACGGCTTGATTGATCTGGACGTCGCCGCGTCGTTGATCGGCCCGCGAACTCGTCTATTGGCGGTCAGCCAGTTATCTAATGTACTTGGTGCCTGGCAGCCATTGCCGCAGCTGTTGACGCTGGCCAAGGCGCATAACGCCTTGACCGTGGTCGATGGCGCCCAAGGCGTGGTCCATGGCCGGCATGACGTGCAGGCGCTCGGCTGCGACTTCTATGTGTTTTCCAGCCACAAGCTCTACGGCCCGGACGGCCTCGGCGTGCTGTTCGGACGCAATGACGCGCTGAAACAACTGCGCCACTGGCAGTTCGGCGGCGAAATGGTGCTCGACGCCGATTACCAAGCCGCACGTTTTCGCCCGGCACCGCTGGGTTTCGAGGCGGGTACGCCGCCAATCGCCGGGGTGATTGGTCTGGGGGCGACCCTGGATTACCTCGCCGGGCTCGATCAGGACGCGGTGTCTGCCCACGAAGCGGCGTTGCATGACTATCTGCTCAAGGGCCTTGAGGCGCGCAACGGCATTCGGTTGCTGGGCAAACCGCAACTGGCGCTGGCCAGTTTTGTCGTCGAGGGTGTGCATAACTCTGATCTGGCGCACTTGCTGACCGAACAGGGGATCGCGGTGCGGGCCGGTCATCACTGCGCCATGCCGCTGCTGAAAAGCTTCGAACTGGCCGGGGCGATTCGGGTTTCGTTGGCGCTGTACAACGATTCCGAGGATCTGGAACGCTTTTTTGAAGCGCTGGATCAGGCGCTGGAGTTGTTGCGATGAGTTTGCCTGCGCAAGCCGTCACGGCACTCGAGACCTTTCAGAATGCCGCGGGCTGGGAACAACGGGCGCGCCTTTTGATGCAATGGGGCGATCGCCTGCCGGCCTTGAGCGATGTGGATAAGGTTGAAGCCAACCGCGTGCACGGCTGTGAAAGCCAGGTCTGGCTGGTCGGTGCCTTGCAGGATGGCCACTGGCAGTTCGCCGCGAGCAGCGATGCACGGTTGATTCGCGGGTTGGTCGCAGTGCTACTGGCGCGGGTCAACGGGTTGTCGGCGGCGGAGTTGCAGCAGGTGGATTTGCCGGAGTGGTTCAATCAGCTCGGGCTGAGCCGGCAATTGTCGCCGTCGCGCAGTAATGGCCTCAATGCAGTGTTACAGCGGATGAAAGAGTTGGCTCATTGAAAGGCTGCTTCGCAGCCATCGCGGGCAAGCCCGCTCCCACAGGTTTTGCGCAATCCCTGTGGGAGCGGGCTTGCCCGCGATGAGGCCCTTAGCGACAACTCTTAAGTTTGAGGCTTGATGCGATCCGCTGGCCGTCGCACACCCGCCACTATCTTATCCACAGCCTTGGTCGCCGCGACCATGCCGAACGTCGCCGTCACCATCATGACCGCGCCAAAGCCTCCGGCGCAGTCGAGCTTCACGCCATCACCGACAAAACTCTTCTGCAAGCAAATGCTGCCGTCCGGTTTCGGGTAGCGCAGCTGCTCGGTGGAGAACACGCACGGCACGCTGTAATGGCGGGTCACGGTGCGGGAAAAATTGTAGTCGCGGCGCAACGTCGAGCGCACTTTCGAGGCCAGCGGATCATTGAAGGTACGGTTCAAGTCGCAGACCTGGATCAACGTCGGGTCGATCTGCCCGCCCGCGCCGCCGGTGGTGATGATCTGGATCTTGCGGCGTTTGCACCATGCAATCAGCGCCGCTTTCGCATTCACGCTGTCGATGCAGTCGATCACGCAGTCGATGTTTGGCGTGATGTATTCGGCCATGGTTTCGCGAGTGACGAAATCCGCCACCGCGTGCACCGTGCAGTCCGGGTTGATACCGCGTAAACGCTCGGCCATCACCTCGACCTTGGGTTTGCCGACGGTGCTGTCCAGCGCGTGCAACTGACGATTGGCGTTGCTAACGCAGACGTCATCCAGGTCGAAAAGCGAAATCTCGCCCACGCCACACCGGGCGATGGCTTCTGCCGCCCAGGAACCGACGCCACCGACGCCGACGATCGCCACATGGGCTGCGCGCAGGCGCTCAAGTCCGTCGATGCCATACAAACGGGCGATGCCTGCAAACCGCGGATCTTCTGTACTCATGACCATTACCCCAAAAACCGGCGCGCATTATAGGGCTAGTACTGCAACAAGATCTAAGTTACCGCGACAAGTGAAAGAACTTATGCGAAACGGGATTGCCAAACGTAGGGCATTTCCCTGCCAGCTATACGCTCAAGGAATGCCCGGTGTAGGATGCGCGCCCCTTGGCACACGCCGACCGGTCCTTCGTTCCACAGCCTTTGGAACCTGAAATAACTATGTCATCGCGTAAATTTGGACTCAACCTGGTCGTGGTGCTTGCCATCGCAGCCTTGTTTACCGGCTTCTGGGCGCTGATCAATCGCCCGGTCACCGCTCCCAACTGGCCTGAGCAGATCTCCGGCTTTTCGTACTCGCCGTTCCAACAGGGTCAGTACCCACAAAAAGAGCAGTACCCGACCGACGATGAAATGCGTCGCGACCTGGAGATCATGAGCAAGCTGACGGACAACATCCGTACTTACTCGGTCGACGGCTCCCTGCAAGACATCCCCAAACTGGCGGAAGAATTCGGTCTGCGGGTCACCCTCGGTATCTGGATCAGCCCGGACGAGGAACGCAATGAGCGTGAGATCCTGCGCGCCATCGAACTCGCCAACACCTCCCGCAGCGTGGTTCGCGTGGTTGTAGGCAACGAGGCGATCTTCCGTAAGGAAATTACCGCTGCAGAACTCAGCATTATTCTGGATCGCGTTCGCGCGGCGGTGAAAGTGCCGGTGACCACGTCCGAGCAATGGCACGTATGGGAAGAAAACCCGAGCCTGGCCAAGCACGTCGACCTCATCGCTGCCCACGTCCTGCCGTACTGGGAACATGTGCCGATGGAGCAATCCGGGCAGTTCGTACTGGACCGTGCCCGCGATCTGAAAAAAATGTTCCCGAAAAAACCGCTGTTGCTGTCGGAAGTCGGCTGGCCGAGCAACGGCCGCATGCGTGGCGGTGCCGATGCATCGCCGGCAGACCAGGCGATTTACCTGCGCACACTGGTCAACAAGCTCAACCGCCAGGGTTTCAACTACTTCGTGATCGAAGCGTTTGACCAACCGTGGAAGGCCAGCGACGAAGGTTCGGTGGGCGCTTACTGGGGTGTTTTCAACGCCGCGCGCCAGCAGAAATTCAACTTCGAAGGCCCGGTCGTTGCGATCCCGCAATGGCGCGTGCTGGCGGTCGGCTCGGTCGTTCTGGCGCTGCTGTCCCTGACCCTGCTGATGATCGACGGCTCGGCCCTGCGCCAACGCGGCCGTACCTTCCTGACCTTTATCGCCTTCCTTTGCGGATCGGTGCTGGTGTGGATCGGTTACGACTACAGCCTGCAATACAGCACCTGGTTCAGCCTGACGGTCGGGGGCCTACTCGCACTCGGCGCACTCGGGGTCTTTATCGTGCTACTGACCGAGGCGCATGAACTGGCCGAGGCGGTCTGGACCCACAAGCGCCGGCGTGAATTCCTGCCGGTGGTCGGCGAATCGGACTACAGACCGAAGGTATCGATCCACGTCCCTTGCTACAACGAGCCGCCGGAGATGGTCAAACAGACCCTCAACGCCCTGGCCAACCTCGACTATCCGGACTTCGAAGTCCTGATCATCGACAACAACACCAAGGACCCGGCGGTCTGGGAACCGGTGCGCGATTACTGCGAAACCCTCGGCCCGCGCTTCAAGTTCTTCCACGTCGCGCCGTTGGCCGGTTTCAAGGGTGGTGCACTGAATTATCTGATTCCGCACACCGCCAAGGATGCCGAAGTCATTGCGGTGATCGATTCGGACTACTGCGTCGACCCGAACTGGCTCAAGCACATGGTGCCGCACTTCGCCGATCCGAAAATCGCCGTGGTGCAGTCGCCACAGGATTACCGCGACCAGAACGAAAGCACCTTCAAAAAGCTGTGCTACGCGGAATACAAAGGCTTCTTCCACATCGGCATGGTCACCCGCAACGACCGTGACGCGATCATCCAGCACGGCACCATGACGATGACCCGACGCTCTGTGCTCGAGGAACTGGGCTGGGCCGACTGGTGCATCTGTGAAGACGCCGAGTTGGGTCTGCGCGTGTTCGAGAAAGGCCTGTCGGCGGCGTATTACCACACCAGCTATGGCAAAGGCCTGATGCCCGATACGTTTATCGACTTCAAGAAACAGCGATTCCGCTGGGCCTATGGCGCGATTCAGATCATCAAGCGTCACACCACCAGCTTGCTTCGCGGCAAGGGCACCGAGCTGACCCGTGGCCAGCGTTACCACTTCCTCGCGGGCTGGTTGCCGTGGGTCGCGGACGGCATGAACATCTTCTTCACCGTGGGCGCCTTGTTGTGGTCGGCGGCGATGATCATCGTGCCGCAGCGGGTCGATCCGCCGTTGCTGATTTTCGCGATCCCGCCACTGGCGCTGTTCGTGTTCAAGGTCGGCAAGATCATCTTCCTCTACCGTCGTGCAGTGGGGGTCAACCTCAAGGATGCGTTCTGCGCGGCACTGGCCGGCCTGGCGTTGTCGCACACCATCGCCAAAGCGGTGCTGTACGGCTTCTTCACCAGCAGCATTCCGTTTTTCCGCACACCGAAGAACGCCGATAACCACGGTTTCTGGGTGGCGATCTCGGAGGCGCGCGAAGAGGTGTTCATCATGCTGCTGTTGTGGGGCGCGGCACTGGGGATTTACTTGGTGAACGGCATGCCGAGCAACGACATGCGCTTCTGGGTGACCATGTTGCTGGTGCAGTCGCTGCCGTACCTGGCGGCGCTGATCATGGCGTTCCTGTCTTCGCTGCCGAAACCGGTGGTCGCGACAGAGACGGCACCGGCAGTCTAAATCTCTACAGATGCACTAAACGGCGGCCAATGGTCGCCGTTTTGCTTTAAGATAACCGCCATTTTGCAGGGCTTGGCGTGATATCCATCCCTGTGGGAGCCAGCCTGCTGGCGATGGCAATGTAACAATCAACGTTTATGTTGACTGACACACCGCCATCGCCAGCAGGCTGGCTCCCACATTTAGTCCGCGCCCATATTCAAGATTTCCGGAGTTTTCCATGACGGCCCACGCCGACCTTTCGCCGACCCTTCAACTCGCCATCGACCTGATCCGCCGTCCGTCCGTGACGCCGGTCGACGCCGATTGCCAGAAGCAGATGATGCAGCGCCTGGGCGATGCCGGTTTCACACTGGAACCGATGCGCATCGAAGATGTGGATAACTTCTGGGCCACCCACGGCAAACACGACGGTCCGGTGCTGTGCTTCGCCGGTCACACCGACGTGGTGCCAACCGGTCCGGTGGCGGCGTGGCAGATTGACCCGTTCAACGCCTTGATCGACGAACACGGCATGCTCTGCGGTCGTGGCGCCGCCGACATGAAAGGCAGTCTCGCGTCGATGACCGTGGCCGCCGAACGTTTCGTCGCTGACTACCCGGATCACAAAGGCAAGGTCGCCTTCCTGATCACCAGCGACGAAGAAGGCCCGGCGCACCACGGCACCAAGGCGGTGGTCGAACGCCTCGCTGCGCGCAAGGAACGTCTGGACTGGTGCATCGTCGGCGAACCGTCGAGCACTACCCTGGTCGGTGATGTGGTCAAGAACGGCCGTCGCGGCTCCCTCGGCGCCAAGCTGACCGTGCGCGGCGTGCAGGGCCACGTGGCGTATCCGCACCTGGCGAAGAACCCGATCCACCTCGCTGCCCCGGCCCTGGCCGAACTGGCCGCCGAGCATTGGGACCACGGCAACGATTTCTTCCCGCCGACCAGCTTCCAGATCTCCAATGTGAATTCCGGCACCGGTGCGACCAACGTAATTCCGGGTGACCTGGTGGCGGTGTTCAACTTCCGCTTCTCCACCGAATCCACCGTTGAAGTCCTGCAAAAGCGCGTCGCCGACATCCTCGACAAGCACGGTCTGGACTGGCACATCGACTGGGCGCTGTCCGGCCTGCCATTCCTGACCGAGCCGGGCGCGCTGCTCGATGCCGTGGCATCGAGCATCAAGGACATCACCGGTCGCGAAACCAAGGCGTCCACCAGCGGCGGCACCTCCGATGGGCGCTTCATCGCGACCATGGGCACTCAGGTGGTTGAACTCGGCCCGGTCAACGCGACGATCCATCAGGTCAACGAGCGTGTGCTGGCTGCAGATCTCGACGTGCTGACCGAAATCTACTACCAGACCCTGATCAAGTTGCTCGCCTGATGCTTGCTTGCCCTATCTGTAGCGAACCGCTGAACGCGGTCGACAACGGCGTGGCCTGCCCCGCCGGGCATCGCTTCGACCGCGCGCGCCAGGGTTACCTGAACCTGTTGCCGGTGCAGCACAAGAACAGCCGCGACCCTGGGGATAACCTGGCGATGGTCGAAGCCCGACGCGACTTCTTGAACGCCGGCCATTACGCGCCGGTGGCCAAGCGCCTGGCTGAACTGGCGGCGCAGTACGCGCCGCAGCGTTGGCTGGACATTGGCTGTGGCGAGGGTTACTACACCGCGCAAATCGCCGAAGCGTTACCTCATGCCGATGGTTACGCCCTCGACATCTCCCGGGAAGCGGTCAAACGCGCCTGCAAACGCAACCCGCAACTGACCTGGTTGATCGCCAGCATGGCGCGGGTGCCGTTGGCCTCTGGCAGCTGCCAGTTCCTCGCCAGCGTCTTCAGCCCGTTGGACTGGGAGGAGGCCAAACGCCTGCTCAGCCCTGGTGGCGGTTTGATGAAAGTCGGGCCGACCAGCGGCCATCTGATGGAATTGCGTGAGCGTTTGTACGACGAAGTCCGTGAATACACAGACGACAAGCACTTGGCGTTGGTGCCGGAAGGCATGGCGCTGGAGCACAGTGAAACGCTGGAATTCAAACTGACGCTGGACAAGGGTCAGGACCGTGCGAACCTGCTGGCCATGACGCCTCACGGTTGGCGCGCCAGCGCTGAACGTCGGGCGGCGGTCATCGAGCAGGTCGAGCCGCTCGAGGTCACCGTGTCGATGCGCTACGATTATTTCGTTCTTCAATAACTTTTAATTTTTTGGCCTTGAGCAATGGCTTGAGGCCGGCTAAATCCGCGAATGGATTTTTCAGACCCGCAGTGAGGACATCCATGCGCCAACCCGATATCGAAATTTACCTGAAAGACGCCGACGTCGATTACAAAGCCGTCGCCGCCTGGCTGGGCGCCGCGTTGGGCCCGTGCACCGACTGGGTTCAGAAAGGCCAGACCTATAAGTGCAAGGCCGGTAACGTACCCGTCACCTGGCTGCCGAAAGCCGTAGGAAAATGGAACAGCCTGTACCTGGAAAGTGACCAGACCCCGTGGGAAGACGACATTGCCTGCGCCCGCGCCGCCTTCGCCGCACTGAACGTCGAAGTTCGCTGTGCGCCGGGTAGCTGGGTCGAGGAAGAAGGTGAAGAGACGGCCGATCGCTGGATGCGCATCAGCGCCGATGGCGAAGAAGAAATCACCTGGAAAACCGCTTAAAACCTGAACGCTGTACCTGTTGAATGCCCAAATGGCAGGGCCACAGGGACATCCATTGTGGGAGTGAGCCTGCTCGCGATAGCGTCCTTTCAGTCAACATTGATGTTGAATGTCAGTCAGCTATCGCGAGCAGGCTCGCTCCCACAGTTGTTTTGGGTGATCTGAAGATCGGGTTTACAAGCCTACAACGTCCTCAGCCTGCAAGCCCTTCTCGCCGGTCACCACGGCATACTCAACCTGCTGGCCCTCAGCCAGCGAGCGGTGCCCTTCGCCGCGGATCGCGCGGTAGTGCACGAACACGTCCACCCCGTCCTCGCGCTGAATGAAGCCGTAGCCCTTGGCGTCGTTGAACCACTTCACATTGCCGGTTTCGCGCGTAGCCATGAATCAGTACCCCCTTGTTTTTATTTTGAACGGCCGAGTATATGACAGCCGTCAAAACTCACAACTCACTTTACTTAGGCGCTTTTTTGCCGATTTTCGGCGAATACGGCACACTAGGGGGCTTTCTCAACCAGTTTCCGCATCGCGCCGGGTCTGCTGTTGTGCAGGGCAAGGCGCGAGAAGCGTGGTTTGGTCATTCCAAATAAGCTTCGAGCAACGCAGCCCTGCACAACAGCAGGCCCGGCCCTTCGGGTTGTGCCTTAAAGCGGGCCAGGCTGCGTTGCAGGCCTTGGAAAGGGAACAACCATTCCCAGCGGCCTGCGCCTTGCCTGGCCCGCTTTAAGGCGACAACGAGGCGCGGAAACTGGTTGAGAAAGCCCCCTACGACCGCCCGAGCAAACGCTCGGTTATATCCACTCAAGCAGAAGCCGTATGACCCGTTCCCCGCTCCGCCGTCTGGTGTTTGGCACCCTGCGCCGACTGTTGTACCTCTGGGTTCGCTCGGAGACGATCAATCAGTCGTCGTTCACCCTCAACCTCGACCGCAGTCGTCCGGTGTTCTACGTCCTGCAAAACCCTTCGCTGACCGACCTCGCCGTGGTCGATACCGAATGCAGCAAGGCTGGCCTGCCCCGCCCGGTGTTGCCAGTGTCGGTCGGAAACCTGGTAGAACCCGCCGCGTTCTTTTACCTGACGCCGGAGCCCGACTGGCTCGGCCGCCAGGACAAGCGTGGTGCGCCGCCGACCTTGACCCGACTGGTCAGCGCCTTGAGCCAGAACGCCGTTGAAAATGCGCAGATCATTCCGGTCAGCGTGTTCTGGGGCCAGTCGCCGGACAGCGAATCGAGCCCGTGGAAATTGCTCTTCGCCGACAGCTGGGCGGTCACCGGACGCCTGCGCCGTTTGCTCAGCATCATCGTGCTGGGGCGCAAGACCCGCGTGCAGTTCTCCGCGCCGATCCACTTGCGCGAACTGATCGACCACAACAAGGGCCACGAGCGCACCGTGCGCATGGCCCAGCGGATTCTGCGGGTGCACTTCCGCAACTTGAAAGCCGCTGTGATCGGCCCGGACATTTCCCACCGCCGCAACCTGGTCAAAGGCCTGCTCAACCAGCCACTGGTCAAGCAAGCCATCCTCGACGAGGCCGAGCGCGAAAACATCTCCCCGGAGAAAGCCAAGGCCCAGGCCCTGCGCTACGGCAACGAAATCGCCTCGGACTACACCTACACCGCGATCCGCTTCCTGGAAGTGGTGCTGAGCTGGTTCTGGAACAAGATCTACGACGGCATCAAGGTCAATCACATCGAAGGCGTGCAGAACGTTGCCCAGGGTCACGAAGTGATCTATGTGCCGTGCCATCGCAGCCACATCGACTACCTGCTGCTCTCGTACCTGCTGTTCCGCAACGGCCTGACCCCGCCGCACATCGCCGCCGGGATCAACCTCAACATGCCGGTGATCGGCAGCCTGCTGCGCCGTGGCGGCGCGTTCTTCATGCGCCGCACGTTCAAGGGCAACCCGCTCTACACCTCGGTGTTCAACGAATACCTGCACACCTTGTTCACCAAGGGTTTCCCGGTGGAGTACTTCGTCGAGGGTGGCCGCTCGCGCACCGGGCGCATGCTGCAACCGAAAACCGGGATGCTCGCGATTACCCTGCGCAGTTTCCTGCGTTCCTCGCGGATGCCGATCGTCTTCATCCCCGTGTACATCGGCTACGAACGCGTGCTGGAAGGCCGGACCTACCTCGGCGAACTGCGCGGCGCGACCAAGAAGAAAGAGTCGATCTTCGACATTTTCAAAGTCATCGGCGCGCTCAAGCAGCGCTTCGGCCAGGTCGCGGTGAACTTCGGCGAGCCGATCAAACTGGCGGAATTCCTCGACAGCGAACAGCCAGACTGGCGTCAACAGGAACTCGGTCCGCAGTTCAAACCGGCCTGGCTCAACGAAACCACCCACCGCCTCGGCGAGAAAGTCGCACAGCATTTGAACGAAGCGGCGGCGATCAACCCGGTCAACCTCGTGGCCCTGGCGCTGCTTTCTACCAGTCGTCTCGCGCTGGATGATCGCGCCATGGCGCGGGTGCTCGATCTGTACCTGGCGCTGCTGCGCAAGGTCCCGTACTCGCCGCACACCACGCTACCGGAAGGTGATGGCCGGGCGTTGATCGAACATGTGAAGGACATGGACCTGTTGTCCGAGCAGAGCGATGCGCTGGGCAAGATTCTGTATCTGGACGAGCAGAACGCCGTCTTGATGACCTACTACCGCAACAACGTGCTGCACATCTTCGCGCTGCCGGCGTTGCTGGCGAGCTTCTTCCAGAGCGCGTCGCGCATGAGCCGTGAACAGATCCTGCGCTACACCCGCGCGCTGTACCCGTACCTGCAAGCGGAGTTGTTCATTCGCTGGTCGCTGGACGACCTGGATGCGGTGATCGATCAATGGCTGGAAGCGTTCGTCGAGCAAGGCCTGCTGCGTTTCGAGAACGACGTGTACCTGCGCCCGGCACCGAGTTCGCGGCACTTTGTGCTGCTGACGCTGCTGTCGAAAAGCATCGCCCAGACCCTGCAGCGTTTCTACATGACCGTATCCCTGCTGCTCAACAGCGGCCAGAACAGCCTCAGCGCCGAAGAGCTGGAAGACCTGTGCACGGTCATGGCTCAACGCCTGTCGATCCTGCATGGCCTGAACGCCCCGGAGTTTTTCGACAAGAGCCTGTTCCGCCACTTCATCCAGACGATGCTCGACCTCGACGTGCTCAAGCGTGATGAAGCCGGCAAGCTGAGCTACCACGAACTGCTGGGCGAACTCGCCGAAGGCGTGGCGAAACGGGTATTGCCAGCGGAGATTCGCTTGTCGATCCGTCAGGTGGCGTTGCATCGCAGTGAAGATGCGGCGGAGTGGGTCACGCCGGTCTGAGACATCGAGACAAGGGTCTTACAGAAGCAAGGAAGCTTCTTATCCATCTGGTTATAAATTCGCTACTCAACGCAGGACTTTCCCTACATGGGGTTCGGCACCCAAGCGATATGCTTGCCCACCTCATCCGGCGTCAACAAGGATTTAATTCATGAAAAAACTCTCGCTTCTGGGGCTTATTGCGTTGCTCGGAGCCTGCCAGTCCATACCACCCGCCGCCAAAACCAGCCTCGATGGCGAAGTCTTCTACCTGCAGCGAATTGCCCTGCCGCCAACCGCCATCCTGAGCGTCAGCCTGCAGGACGTGTCCCTGGCTGATGCGCCAGCCGTAGTCCTCGATGAGCAGAAAGGTCAGGTCAAAGGCCAGGTGCCGCTGCCGTTTCACCTGAGTTACGATCCGGCACAGGTCAAACCTGGTCATCGCTATTCGATCAGCGCGCGCATCGAAGTCGACGGTAAACTGATGTTCATCACCACCGGGCATCACGCCGTGCAACTTGATGGCAAGGATCCACAGCCACTGAAAATCCGCGTCGACGCCGTCCGCTAATTTCCTCATTCAAACAAGGAAACTTCCATGCTCCGCCCTACCCTTCGCTTTGCCGGCCTGTGCGCAGGCTTGATGATCTCCGCCAGTGCCCTGGCGTTGTCGCTCAGCGACCTGTCGCAAAAAGACGCCACCGGTGGCCTCAAGGATGCACTGACCCAAGGCGCGCAACTGGCCGTCAAACAACTCGGTACGCCAGGCGGATTCAGCAACAACCCGGACGTGAAAATAGAACTGCCAGGCAAACTGGGCAAAGTCGCCAGCAAAATGAAACAGTTCGGCATGGGCGATCAGGTTGATCAGCTGGAAACCAGCATGAACAAAGCGGCCGAAACCGCCGTGACCCAGGCTCAGCCGATCCTGGTGGAGGCGGTGAAGAAGATGAGCGTGGAAGACGCCAAGGGGATTCTCAGCGGCGGCAAAGACTCCGCCACCCAGTACCTGAGCAAAACCAGTCGCGAACAGATCCGCGTCAAGTTCCTGCCGATCGTCAAGCAAGCCACCGACCAGGTCGGCCTGGCCAAGCAGTACAACTCGTTCGCCGGCCAAGCCGCGACCATGGGCGTGATCGACACGAAAAATGCCAACATCGAGAGCTACGTCACCGAGCAAGCGTTGAACGGTTTGTTCGAGATGATTGGTAAACAGGAAGAAACCATTCGCCAGGACCCGGCAGCGGCGGCGACCAGTCTGGCCAAGAAAGTATTCGGCACCCTCTAAGGCCTGGCGCAAAACCCTGTGGGAGCGGGCTTGCTCGCGAAAGCGGTATGTCAGCCACATTGATGTTGGATGTGAAGCCGCCTTCGCGGGCAAGCCTCGCTCCTACAGAAAATCAGAAGCAGAGCGGCGTACGCTGTTGATTTTCACCCCCCATCAGGCCGAGCGCAGGTTCTGCGCAGTGGGCAACCCGGCAGGGATGGCCGATGCGGAGCAGGACCGGAGCGAGGGCATGCCGAGTACCGATCTCAAGAGGGGCAAGAGCCCTTGGTTACTTGGGGCTCTTCCAAGTGACCCGCCGTAAGGGCGGAACCAAAAGCCGCTATCAAAGCAAAAAAGGATATGCCCCCGATCAACCAACAACCTGGTCGGCCCGAAGGCCGCCAGGGTCAAGCGACCTCGTTCTTGACCCTGAACCAAGCCGCATACAAGGCCGGCAAAAACAGCAGCGTCAACGCCGTAGCCACAATCAGCCCACCCATGATCGCCACCGCCATCGGCCCGAAAAACACACTGCGCGACAACGGAATCATCGCCAACACCGCCGCCAACGCCGTCAACACAATCGGCCGGAACCGCCGCACCGTCGCCTCGATAATCGCCTGCCAAGGCTTAAGCCCAGCCGCAATATCCTGCTCGATCTGATCCACCAGAATCACCGAGTTACGCATAATCATCCCCGACAATGCGATCGTCCCCAGCATGGCCACAAACCCGAACGGCTGACGGAACACCATCAAAAACAACGTCACCCCGATCAAGCCCAACGGCGCCGTCAGAAACACCATCACCGTGCGCGAGAAACTGCGCAACTGCAGCATCAGCAACGTCAACACCACCACGATAAACAACGGCACACCGGCCTTCACCGAATTCTGCCCGCGAGCCGAGTCCTCAACGGTACCGCCGACATCCAGCAAATACCCATCCGGCAGCTCGGCGCGAATCGGATCGAGGGTCGGCATAATCTGCTGCACCAGCGTCGCCGGCTGTTCCTTGCCGTAGATGTCGGCGCGAACCGTCACGTTCGGCAGACGGTTGCGGTGCCAGATAATGCCCTCTTCAAAGCCATATTCCAGGGTCGCGATCTGCGACAGCGCCACACTGCGACCGTTGTCAGTCGGCACCGCCAGACTCGGCAGCAACGACAACTCCGTGCGCTCATGCAACGTGCCGCGCAACAGAATCTCGATCAACTCATTGTCTTCGCGGTACTGGCTGACACTGGAACCGGTCAGCGAGCTTTGCAGGAACTTCGACAGGTTCGCCGTGCTCACGCCAAGTGCCCGGGCACGGTCCTGATCGACGTTCAAGTAGACGACTTTGCTCGGCTCTTCCCAATCCAGGTGAACGTTGACCACATGAGGATTCTCACGAACCTTGGCCGCGACTTTGCGCGCCAGCGCACGGACTTCCTCGATGTGCTCACCGGTCACCCGGAACTGCACCGGATAACCCACCGGCGGACCATTTTCCAGGCGCGTGACCCGCGAGCGCAGGGCCGGGAATTGTTCGTTGAGGGTTTCGATCAGCCAGGTCCGCAGGGGTTCGCGGTCCTCAATGGTTTTGGCCAGGACGACAAACTGCGCGAAGCTCGCCGCAGGCAGTTGCTGATCCAGCGGCAGGTAAAAGCGCGGCGAACCGGTGCCGACGTAGGCCACGTAATTGTCGATGCCGGCGTGATCCTTGAGCAGTGCTTCAAGGCGCTTGACCTCATCGGCGGTGTTGCTCAGGGATGCACCTTCGGCCAGTTTCAGATCGACCATCAACTCCAGTCGGCCTGATGCCGGGAAAAATTGCTGCGGGACAAAACGGAACAGGACGACCGAAGCGATGAACAAAATCACCGTCGCCGCGATCACTGTCTTACGCCGACGCACGCACCACTCCACCAGACGCCGAACCCGCTGATAGAAAGGCGTGGCGTACGGGTCTGGCTGATCAGAACCGTGTTTGGCCGCATGAATCTTCGCCAAATCCGGCAGGAGTTTTTCCCCCAGATAAGGCACAAACACCACCGCCGCCACCCACGACGCCAGCAGCGCAATGGTCACCACCTGGAAGATCGAACGGGTGTATTCGCCCGTGCCCGATTGCGCGGTGGCAATCGGCAGGAAGCCCGCCGCCGTGATCAACGTACCGGTGAGCATCGGGAACGCGGTGCTGGTCCAGGCAAAACTGGCCGCCTTGATCCGGTCGAAGCCCTGCTCCATTTTGATCGCCATCATTTCCACGGCGATGATCGCGTCGTCCACCAGCAAGCCCAGCGCCAGTACCAGCGCGCCGAGGGAAATCTTGTGCAGGCCGATGCCGAGGTAGTACATGCAGGCGAAGGTCATCGCCAACACCAGCGGAATCGCCAGCGCCACGACCATGCCGGTGCGCACGCCGAGGGAGAAGAAGCTCACCAACAGCACGATCGCCAGGGCTTCGACCAGCACCTGGACGAACTCGCCAACGCCGGTTTTTACCGCCGCGGGCTGGTCGGAGACCTTGCGCAGTTGCATGCCGGCCGGCAGGTTTTTCTGGATTCGGGCGAACTCGATTTCCAGCGCCTTGCCGAGCACCAGAATGTCGCCGCCGTCCTTCATGGCCACGGCCAGACCGATAGCGTCTTCGGCCATGAAGCGCATGCGCGGTGCCGGAGGGTCGTTGAAGCCACGGCGCACGTTGGCCACGTCCGAGATACGGAAAGTGCGATCGCCTACGCGGATCGGGAAGTTCTTGATCTCGTCGACTGTCTGAAAATTGCCCGACACCCGTAGCTGTAAACGCTCGCTGGTGGTCTCGAAGAACCCGGCCGTGGACACCGAGTTCTGCTCTTCAAGCGCCTGCTGCACCGCCGCCAAAGGCAAGCCGAGGGTGGCGAGTTTGACGTTGGAGAGTTCGATCCAGATCTTCTCGTCCTGCAACCCGAGCAGATCGACCTTGCCGACATCCTTGACCCGTTGTAGCTGGATCTGCACGCGATCGGCGTAATCCTTGAGCACCGCGTAGTCAAAACCATCGCCGGTCAGGGCGTAGATGTTGCCGAAGGTGGTGCCGAATTCATCGTTGAAGAACGGTCCTTGAATACCCGGTGGCAGGGTGTGGCGAATGTCGCTGATCTTCTTGCGGACCTGATACCAGAGCTCCGGGATTTGCACCGAGTGCATGGAATCGCGGGCGATGAACGTGACCTGGGATTCGCCCGGGCGCGAGAACGACACGATGCGTTCGTACTCACCGGTTTCCATCAGCTTCTTTTCAATGCGCTCGGTGACCTGACGCGACACTTCCTGTGCCGTCGCGCCCGGCCAGTTGGTACGAATGACCATGGCCTTGAAGGTGAATGGCGGGTCTTCGCTTTGGCCGAGTTTGGTGTAGGAAAGTGCGCCAACGATGGCCAGCAACAGCATCAGGAACAGAACGATCTGGCGATTACGCAGCGCCCATTCGGAAAGATTGAAACCCATCGGGGATTACTCCTTGTCGGCCAGATTGACCACGCGGTTGGAGCGATCCACCGGGCGCACCTGCTGCCCTTCGAGAAGCACATGGACACCGGCGGCCACCACCCAGTCGCTGGCGTTCAGGCCTTCGAGCACCGGCACGGTTTTCTCACCGAATGCGCCGACGCGCACCGGGGTCTTCTTCAAGGTGTTGTTGGCACTGACGACCCAGACGTAGGTCGTGCCGTTTTCGGCGGTCAGTGCGGAAAGCGGCACGGACAGCGGCACCACATCGGCGGTCTGCACGAACACCCGGGCGCTCTGGCCGAGTTCGGCGGGGACTTTGCCGGCGGTGAAGGCGATGCGTGCAGCGAACGTGCGCGATTTTGGATCGGCTGCGGGCGACAGCTCACGGATACGTCCGGCGAAACGCTGATCGGGTTGGGTCCAGAGTTCCACCGACACCGGCTGATCGACCTTGAAACGGCCGAAGCTCTGTTCCGGCAGACTGATCAACACTTCGCGCTCACCATCGGTCGCCAGGGTAAACACCGTTTGCCCTGCTGCCACTACTTGCCCGACTTCCACCGCCCGCTTGGCCACCACACCGTCCTGAGGCGCGCGCAGCACCGCGTAGCTCGCCTGGTTGGTCGAGACGTTGAACTCGGCTTTGATTTGCTTCAGGCGCGCTTCACCGGATCGGTAGAGGTTTTCGGCATTGTCGTATTGCGAGCGGCTGACCATCTGCCGGTCCATCAGGGTCTTGTAGCGATCGCGCTCGGCGCGAACCATGCTCAAATTGGCTTCGGCCGCCGCGACCTGGGCACGGGTGGCTTCCAGTTGCAGGCGCACGTCCTGCGGATCGAGCTCCGCCAGAGGCTGGTCAGCCTTGACCCGCTGCCCTTCCTCGACCAGTCGTCGGCTGACTTTGCCACCAATGCGAAACGCCAGGTCCGGCTCAAAGCGAGCGCGGACTTCACCGGGAAAGCTTTCCATGGCCTGGGCCGAAGGCTCTGGTTGCACCACCATGGCCGGCCGGACCGTGACTTGCGGCGCCTCTTCGTGACCACACGCCGTCAATAAAAATGCCAGGCTGACTGGCAACGCGAGGGGCAAGGCATAGCGGAACATGGTGAAGGGCCTTTCGCTAATGGTGCTTGGAATAATTATACTGACCAGTATGTTATTAATAGCAAACTCACCAGTCCAGTAATAAAAGCGAATATGTCGAACAATCCTTCAGCACCTAACGGTCCGGGCCGCCCCAAGGACCTGGCCAAGCGCCAGGCGATCCTCGATGCGGCGAAAATTCTGTTTCTGAGTCAAGGCTATGCCAACACCAGCATGGACGCCGTGGCCGCCGAGGCCGGTGTGTCGAAGCTGACGGTCTACAGCCATTTCAACGACAAGGAGACACTGTTCTCCGCCGCCGTGGTGGCCAAGTGCGAAGAGCAATTGCCGACGCTGTTTTTCGAGTTGCCGGACGGCATTGCGGTGGAAACCGTGCTGCTGAACATCGCGCGCGGCTTTCATCAGCTGATCAACAGCGACGAATCGGTCAACCTGCACCGGTTGATGATGACGCTGGGCAGCCAAGACCCGAAACTGTCGCAGATCTTCTTCGAGGCCGGGCCTGAGCGCATGCTGCACGGCATGGAGCGCTTGCTGACCAAGGTTGATCAGAGCGGCGCGCTGAGCATCGACAAACCGCACAATGCGGCTGAGCATTTTTTCTGTCTGCTTAAAGGGGCGGGGAATTTTCGGTTGCTTTATGGCTGCGGCGAACCATTGACTGGCGAAGCGGCCGAGAGACATGTGCGGGAAGTGGTGGGGTTGTTTATGCGGGCTTATCGGCCTGAGTGAGCCCGATGGGTTTTGGTTGTCTGGTATGGCCCCTTCGCGAGCAAGCCCGCTCCCACATTTGAACTCCATGCGACGCAGATCAAATGTGGGAGCGGGCTTGCTCGCGAAGCAGGCGACTCGGTCTTAAGGCTTGAGCGCTTTTTTCGGATAAATGTCATACCGACTGGATTTGCCATCCAGCGCATGACTCGGCTTCGGCCCCTCAATGCACGGCGCCTTGCGCGGGCGCTTGACCACCACCCGGTGGCTGGCGAGGGCCAACGCCGCTGCGAGCAACGCCGGCGCATCCGGATCATCGCCCACCAGCGGCCGGAACAGGCGCATTTCTTTCTTCACCAGCGCGGTTTTCTCCCGATGCGGAAACATCGGGTCGAGGTAGATCACCTGCGGCGGCTCGCCTTCCCAGTTACGCATTACCTCGATCGAATTGCCCTTGAGCAAACGCATGCGCGCCACGATCGGCGCCACGTCGAAATCTTCCGCGCCGCGTGCAAGGCCATCTTCAAGCAAGGCGCCGATCAACGGCTGACGCTCGATCAAGCTCATCTCGCAACCCAGGCTCGCGAGCACGAACGCATCCTTGCCCAGCCCTGCCGTGGCATCCAGCACCCGGGGACGCACACCCTGGGCAATGCCCACCGCCTTGGCGATCATCTGCCCCGTGCCACCCCCGAACAACCGACGATGGGCCGCACCACCTTCGACGAAGTCCACCCGCACCGGCCCCGGCGCATCAGCACCCAGCTGTTGCAGCTGCAAACCCTGGTCGCCCACCTGCAAGGCGAACTCGCCGTCATCCACCTGCAGGGGCAAGCCCAGGCGCTCGGCCCATTGCTCGGCCTGTGGCTGAAACGTCGCGCCCAAGGCCTCGACATGGATGCGGCAGGCCGCAGGTTGCTCAATCATGGGAAAACACGCTCAAAAAATTAATGATCGGCAAAAACGGCCGATAACAAAACTATCGAGCATTTTGCCAGAGCTGAGCGTCGACCGAGAGAAATGTCAGACATTCAACCCACAATCACAGGTTTTATCTCGCCCTACGGCGATTACAACCTGCGAAATACCCAGGCACTGAGCGGCGTCAGTCACATCTGGCAGGATTTCTTTGCCCGTGCGCTGGCCGATCAGTCGGGTGAAGTGCTGCCGGAATCGCTCAACTTTCCCCCGGTCGATCTCGACAGCCCGGTTGAACCAACGGTTGGCAGCGACCTGCTGGCGCACATTGTTTCCCAGCGTGAATGTGACGTGAAAGACAACGAAGTCCGCCCGCCCGAGCCGCTGTTCCTGCCGATTGCCGAGTTCGAAATGGACCTGGCCGACAAACCTTTCCCACCGTTCCCGGCGGAAGAAATCGTCGCTCAACAGCAACAACAGAACTTCGAAAGTGGCTGGGTACGCCCGCTCGTCCTGACCGCCGGCCAGCCTGTGCCGGAAGCCGGCCCGGCGCCACAACCGCGCCCGTTGCACTTGCCGATTGCCGAGTTCGAACTGCATCTGCTGGACAAGCCCTTCCCGCCGTTCTCGCCCGAAGAACTGGTGGAGCAACAGAAACAACTCGATTTCGATAACGGCTGGGCCCGCCCGATCATCCTGCAAAACCTGCGCATCGCCGCCTGAACCTCAGCGACACACCCACCACGGCCCGACATCGACATGAAAATGATTGCGGTGGGCGTCGTTGTAATCCGGGCTCAATACCACACTGAACATGTCGCAGGCGCCATCGCGGACCTGACGGAGAAACCGTGCGTCCTGATTATCCTTGGGCCAGTCCTTAAGCACATTGATGGTTCGGCCATCGGCCAATCTGAACCCGGCGATATCCAGCGCATTGGCGCTGGCATGCTGGCTGAGCCTGCCGTTCTCGCGGCCGTAGACATTGCGACAGGCAAAGCTGCCGAGATGATCGACACGCGTCACCGCCTGCCCATAGACCGCTTGTGCCGCCGGTTGCAGCGCGTGGCGGTCGAACAGCGCAAACGATACCGCCAAGCGACAACTGGCGAGGAAGCTGCTGCTCAGGGCCACCTCGCCGCCCTGCACACGCAGGGTGTTGGTCAACGGGCACTTCGCGTCAGGGCTGTCGGCCAGGTGCGTCACGCGTAGCCCGGAACTGCGCAAGGCCTGATCGCACAACTGCGGATCGTCGCGCAGGCGCATCAGTTTGTAGCGGGTCAGCAGGTTGGGGGCGGCCTTCACGTCCAGCGGCGCCCAAGGATTCCACTGCGGCGGCAACGAGACCCAGCCACGCCAGACGCTCACCGCCGCCGTGCCGATGATCAAAACCAGCACCAGCAAAACCCTGAGGAACCGCATGTTCAGCCTTTGAAAAATTGATTGGCTTTCGGGTAAGGCATGGACCGGGAGGTGAAGCCGAACGTGCCCGATTGCTGGATCTCTTCGGCCGCACGGAAGAACTCGCCATACGCCGCCAGGGCCAGGGCCGACCCGACGCTGACGCGTTTGACGCCCATTTCACTCAACTGCTCGACCGTCAGCTTGAGCCCACCGGACATCAACACATTGACCGGTTTCGGCGCCACGGCGCGCACCACCGCCAAGACATCTTCAGCACTGCGCAGTCCTGGCGCATAGAGCACGTCGGCACCAGCCTCGGCGAAAGCCTGCAAACGGCGAATCGTATCGGCGAGATCGGGAATGCCGTGCAGAAAATTCTCCGCGCGCGCCGTCAGCGTGAACGGAAAAGGCAAGCTGCGCGCCGCAGCGACCGCCGCCTCAATGCGCGCCACTGCGTGTTCGAAGCAGTAGATCGGGCGGTCTTCACGCCCGGTGGCATCTTCGATCGAACCGCCAACGGCGCCTGCGGCTGCAGCCTTCAAGATGCTTTGGGCGCATTCGGCGGGATCGTCGGCAAAACCGTTTTCCAGATCGACCGCGACGGGCAAATCGGTGGCCGCGACAATCGAGCGAACGTTCGCCAGGGTCTCGTCGAGGTTCAATGCACCGTCGGGACGTCCTTGGGAAAAGGCGTAACCGGCACTGGTGGTCGCCAGCGCCTCGAAGCCAAGGCTGGCGAGCATTTTCGCCGAGCCGGCGTCCCAGGGATTGGGAATCACAAAAGCTCCGTCGCGTTCATGCAGCGCTTTGAACGCCTGGGCTCGAAGGGTTTGCGCATCCATTTGGCAGGCTCCTGAAAAAGGGAACGAATCCGCTTCAGAGCAGGCCAAGTTGCTCCGCGGCGGGCTCTCTGTATAGCTCAGGCAGCGGCGGCAAGCCAGGCAAACGCAGCATCAGTTTTGCGTGAAAACGTTGCGCCAGCCTGGCGGCCAGCAGGTTGTCGGCGGTGTGCAGGAAGATATACGGCGTGCGGCCCTCTTCGATCCACAGGGCGATTTTCTCCACCCACGGCACCAGGAACGGATCATTGGCCTCAAGCTGCGGGTGGCCGATGAAGCGCACCTGCGGAAATTGGGTGAACGCCGCTGGACGGGGCGGAACCCTGGGCTTTTTCGATTGCGCGTGGAGCACCGACGGATCGGTCGATGTGCAGCTGAACAGCGCACGCGGATCGAGGCAGATGCGCTCGACGCCGCGGTCCAGCAACAGGCGATTGAGCTGGCGCTCGGCATCGCCCTTGGCGAAGAAGGCGTCATGCCGCACTTCGACGGCCAGCGGTCGGTCCATCACGTCGATGAATCCGGCCAGCTCCGACAGTCGTTGCGGTGTGAAACTCTTGGAGAGTTGCAGCCAGACTGGCGAAACCCGCTCACCCAGAGGGCTGAGCAATTGCAGGAAGGTTTCGGCGGCGGTCAGCTGTTCGCGCAGGTCACCGCTGTGGCTGATGTCGCCGGGGAACTTGGCGGTGAAGCGAAAGTGTTCGGGCATGGTCTCGGCCCAGCGCTGCACGGTGACGGCAGACGGGCTCGCGTAGAAGGTCGTATTGCCTTCCACGGCGTTGAACACTTGAGAATAGAGATTTAGAAAGTCGCTGGGTTTGGCGTCTTGCGGATACAGGTAGTCGCGCCAGGCGTTTTCACTCCACGACGGGCAGCCGAGGAAGTAAGGCAGCATCATCAGATGTACAGGTCGAGGCCCAGCACATCCGAATCCCAATCGACAAAACCGGCGGTGCTCAGGTAGCTGGCCAGGGCTTTCGCCACGCTGTTGCTCATGGCGCGGTGGTAAAGCATGTCTTGTTGACGGGCGGGGAGATTGCTCAAGCGTTGCGCGGAGGCTTTGGCGGCGCGGGCGGCCAGTTGCTCTTCGGAGGGGATTTCCAGCTCGCCGTCGATATCGACGGACTCGTCCTCCACCACTTGGCCTTTGCGAGGCTGGCGCTTGATGGGGTAGGACTGAGAAGAAAGGCCGTCTATACGCATGAGTACATGTCCGGTATCAATGATGGCAGTTTAGTGGCGCTAAGGGAGCTGCGCAAACGGCCGAGTGATAACTAGAACACAGAAAAGCGAAAAGGTTTAAAAGTGGGGGGATAAATCGACGATTGGCTATATCGGCTAGATCGCCTTCGCGGGCAAGCCTCGCTCCTACAAGGTTAGCGCTAACCCTGTAGGAGCGAGGCTGCCCGCGAATGAAACACCTCGGTGTAGCAGATCAACGCGCTTTAGGTGTCGCCACCTTATCTCTCAAATAAACCGGCTGCGCCTCATCCGCCACGATCGCTTCACCGCGTTCCCAGGCAAAACGCGCCAGGGTCAGCAGGTCTTCGGCATGCGGCAACATGCCCGCATCCTGCCCGCTCAGGCTGACGGCGATGCGCTCGGCATAACCCCAACCGGTGCCCGCGCCGAACCACTCGCCGCTGGCATCGGCCGGCAATGCCGCGACTTCCGGTGGCAATACCGCCTCTTTGCCGACCAGGCGCATCTCCCCCGCCGTTTCGCGGTAGCAACCCCAATACACCTCATCCATGCGCGCATCGATGGCCGCCGCGACCTGGCTGACGCCGTGTTCGCGATACGCGCGCTGCGCCAGCACAGCCAGGTTCGACACCGGCAGTACCGGGCGATCCAGCGCAAACGCCAGGCCCTGCACCACGCCGATGGCGATCCGCACACCGGTGAACGCGCCCGGCCCACGACCGAACGCAATGGCATCGACCGCTTGCAGCGTGGTGCCCGCATCGGCCAGCAACTGCTGGATCATCGGCAACAGCTTCTGCGCATGCAGGCGCGGGATCACCTCGTAATGGCTCGTGACTTTGCCGTCATGCAGCAAGGCAACGGAGCAAGCTTCAGTCGCGGTGTCCAGGGCCAGCAAGGTGCTCATCGATGTTTCCGTAAGAGAGGTTCAGAAAAAGTGCGCCAGTATAAACAACTACGGCCCGCAAGCGGGCCGTAGAAGATGAAGCGTTTCAGACTTTTCAGTTCAGCGCTTCAAGCACCTTGCCGGTGATCGCTTCAACCGAGCCAACACCTTCGATGTGGCTGTACTTCGGTTTGCCTTGAGCCGTCGACAGCTCCTGGTAAAACTTCACCAGTGGCTCGGTCTGGGCGTGGTAGACCGACAGACGATGACGCACGGTTTCTTCGGTATCGTCCTTGCGCTGCACCAGCTCTTCACCGGTGATGTCGTCGATACCGGCCACTTTCGGCGGGTTGTAGACGATGTGGTACACGCGGCCGGACGCCTCGTGAACACGACGACCGGCGATACGCTGGACGATGTCTTCGTCTTTAACGTCGATTTCCACGACGTGGTCCAGCTCAACGCCCGCCTTCACCAGGGCTTCTGCCTGGGGAATGGTGCGCGGGAAACCGTCGAACAGGAAACCGTTGGCGCAATCGGCCTGGCTGATACGTTCCTTGACCAGATTGATGATCAGGTCATCGGAAACCAGACCACCGCTGTCCATGACGCTCTTGGCGATCAGGCCCAGCTCGGTGCCGGCCTTGACCGCGGCACGCAGCATGTCGCCGGTGGAGATTTGCGGGATGCCGAATTTTTCGGTGATGAACTTTGCCTGAGTACCTTTACCGGCCCCGGGAGCTCCCAGCAGAATGACGCGCATCGATGTGCTCCTCAATTTTTTATTTAATAACAACGGATTCGCCTCGTGGGGCCAATCTCAAAAACAGGGTCGTGACCGCCCAAACGGCCAAAGGCTGCTCAAGATACACAGCAGGCCCGGACCACACAAGCCGCCGAAAGTCGGAGAAACCCGCGCCTTGCGTGACCTTTTAATGAGGTACCCCAAGTCGCAACCCCATCATTAACTGTCGCCTGGCAGCACTTTCCAACCTCTCCCCCGGCCGGCACCCGGCCCTTGCATCGAGTGCCTGCCCCCACGACAAAAACCTTAGCCGGTATTACGCAAACCGGCGGCAATCCCCGCTACAGACACCAGCAATGCCTGTTCTACCGGGCTGCCCTGCTCCACTTCCTGTTGCCGCGAGCGCGCCAACAATTCAGCCTGCAATAGATGAAGAGGGTCGAGGTAGGTGTTGCGCAAACGGATGAATTCGAGGGTGGCTGGGCTATGTGCCAGTAGCTGCGACTGACCGGTCAACCCGAGGACCACGGAGCAGGCCTGCGACAATAGGTCGCGTAAATGCACACCTAAAGGTAACAAATCCGACTCAACCAGACGTTCATCGTAGGACTGGGCGATATCAGCGTCGGCTTTGGCCAGGACCATTTCCAGCATATCGATGCGCGTGCGGAAGAACGGCCACTGCTCGCGCATCTGCCCCAGCAGCTCGCCTTCACCACGCTCCAGCGCCTTGCTTAACGCTGCTTCCCAGCCAAGCCAGGCCGGCAGCATCAGGCGTGTCTGGGTCCAGCCAAAAATCCACGGAATCGCCCGCAGGCTTTCGATGCCACCGGCGCGACGCTTGGCCGGGCGGCTTCCCAATGGCAGGCGTCCGAGCTCCTGTTCCGGGGTGGATTGGCGGAAATACTCGACGAACTGCGGATTTTCCCGGACCACGGCGCGGTAAGCGCTGACACCGTCAGCGGCCAATTCGTCCATCAAGTGGCGCCATTCAGGCGTCGGTGGCGGCGGTGGCAACAACGTCGCTTCCAGCACCGCCGCGAGGTACAGATTGAGGTTTTGTTCGGCGATGTCCGGTAGGCCGAATTTGAAACGAATCATTTCCCCTTGTTCGGTGGTGCGAAAACGTCCCGCGACCGAACCCGGTGGCTGCGACAGGATCGCCGCATGCGCCGGGCCGCCGCCACGGCCCACGGTGCCGCCGCGACCGTGGAACAACAGCAGTTCCACTTGTTGCTCGCGGCAAATGTCGACCAGACGCTCCTGTGCCCGATACTGCGCCCAGGCCGCCGCGGTGGTGCCGGCGTCCTTGGCCGAGTCGGAATAGCCGATCATCACTTCCTGCGGCCCTTGCAGACGCGCGCGATAACCCGGCAGCAGCAACAGCTTTTCGATCACCGGCCCGGCGTTGTCGAGGTCGGCGAGGGTTTCGAACAGCGGTACCACACGCATCGGGCGCAATACGCCGGCCTCTTTGAGCAGCAATTGCACCGCCAACACGTCGGAAGCGGCACCAGCCATGGAGATCACATAGGAGCCCAGAGACGCGCCCGGTGCCGCAGCGATTTCCCGGCAGGTCGCCAGCACTTCGGCGGTGTCGGCGGAAGGTTTGAAGTACGCCGGCAGCAACGGCCGACGGTTGTTCAGTTCGCGCATCAGGAAGGCGATGCGCTCTTCTTCACTCCAGTCTTCGTAGCGACCGAGGCCCAGGTAATCGGTGATTTCGGTCATCGCGGCTGAATGCCGCGACGAGTCCTGACGCACGTCGAGTCGTACCAGGAACAGCCCGAACGTCACCGCCCGCCGCAGGCAATCGAGCAGCGGCCCGTCAGCGATCACGCCCATGCCGCACTCATGCAACGACTGGTAGCACAGCTCCAGCGGATCAAGCAGGTCGCGATTGTTTTGCAGGACGTCGGCCGGTGCCGGTGTGGTGGTGGTCAACGAGGCGTGAGCCCAGTTACGGGTCGCGCGCAGGCGTTCGCGCAACTGTTTAAGCACGGCGCGATACGGTTCAGCGCTGTCCCCGGCCTTGGCCTTCAACGCGTCGCTGGCCTGCTGCATCGACAATTCGGCCGCTAGGTGATCGACATCGCGCACGTACAAATCCGCCGCCATCCAGCGCGCCAGCAACAGCACTTCGCGGGTCACGGCAGCGGTAACGTTGGGGTTGCCGTCCCGATCGCCGCCCATCCACGAGGCAAAGCGAATCGGTGCCGCCTCCAGTGGCAAGTGCAGGCCGGTGGCGTCGTACAGGGCTTTATCCGCCTTGCGTAAATAATTCGGGATCGCCTGCCACAGCGAATGTTCGATCACCGCGAAGCCCCACTTCGCTTCGTCCACAGGCGTCGGGCGGGTGCGGCGGATTTCTTCGGTGTGCCAGGCTTCGGCGATCAGGCGCTGCAGTTTCGCCTGGATCTGCTCGCGTTCGGCCGTGGTCAGGTCGCGATGGTCCTGGGCGGCGAGTTGCGCGGCAATGGCATCGTATTTCTGGATCAGGGTGCGGCGCGCCACTTCGGTCGGGTGCGCGGTGAGTACCAACTCGATCTCCAGTCGCCCCAATTGCCGGGCCAGGGAGTCAGCGCCATGCCCTTCGGCGCTCAGGCGGGCGAGCAGTTCCGGCAGCACCCGCGCTTCGAACGGCGCGGGCTGCGACTCGTCGCGACGATGAATCAGCTGATACTGCTCGGCGATGTTCGCCAGGTTGAGAAACTGGTTGAACGCCCGCGCAACCGGCAGCAACTCGTCTTCGCTCAATTGGTTGAGGCTGGCGCTCAGTTCGGCGTCCATCGAACCGCGACGGTCGGCCTTGGCGCCTTTGCGGATCTGCTCGATCTTGTCGAGAAAGCCGTCCCCGTACTGTTCACGAATGGTATTGCCCAACAGCTCACCCAACAGGTGAACGTCCTCGCGCAAGCGTGCATCAATATCGGTCATCAGCAGTTCTCCAGCAAAAAATCCGGGCGGCTATGAGCATAAAGAGTGCCGCTCTACAGCGCTTCTTACAAGCAAACGACGAAGGGACTTTAAACCCTGGGCGTTGAAGCTAGTCTGAAGAGTAAGCCGTACAACGGCTCAACCGGCCACCGCCGGACACCACACTGCCTGCCACGAGCAGGAGCGCATTGAGGTCATTATGAAAATCCGCGAGCTTGCCCAGCATTGGGAAGAAAACGCCAAGGGTCGCCTGACCGCGACGGGCTACACGATTCATCTGGACGTGGAAGCCGCCGCACGGCTGGCGGCGATTACCGAAATGTACCCCAAGCGCCAGCCTGAAGAACTGCTCGGCGAACTGATTGGCGCCGCGCTGGAAGAGCTGGAGAAAAGCTTCCCGTATGTGAAGGGGTCGACCGTCGTGGCGACCGACGAAGAAGGTGATCCACTGTACGAAGACGTCGGCCCGACGCCGCGTTTTCTCGCGTTGTCCCGTCGGCATTTGCATGATTTGTCGGCCGGTGACGACAAACCAAAACATTGATCCCTGTGGGAGCGAGCCTGCTCGCGAAGGCGTCAGTACATTCAACATGAATGTTGACTGATAGACCGCTTTCGCGAGCAGGCTCGCTCCCACATGGGTTCCAGTCCCCTCCAAAAATGGCGTATTCCCGATCAAAAAAAGGTCGGAACACCGTTGCGCATCGTGAAAAACCCGATCTAGAGCCTTGTCCGTTCGGTCAAAGTATTTTCGGGCATCGGGCCATCTTCTCTGAACTTTTGAAAAACGCCGCGGGTCACAGCCAGTAACCACGCCTGGGACGGCCGTTTCAAAACACCACGGAAACTGACGGTTACGGCTCCATACCCAGGATGGATTTTTAAGTTTTTCAGGAGTTAGCCCAATGGAGTTGAAGACCATGAAGACCCGAACTGCCCAATCCTCGTTTACCCACCTGCGCGGTTTGAAACTGGCCGCCCTGGCACTCGGCAGCAGCCTGGTTCTGGCCGGTTGTGCCGGTCACCCGCCGACCGAGCAATTCGCCGTGACTGAATCGGCGGTCAACAGTGCCGTCAGTGCTGGCGGTACCGAATTCGCCGCCGTGGAAATGAAGTCCGCCCAGGACAAGCTCAAACAAGCCGAACTCGCCATGCACGACAAAAAGTTCGACCAGGCCAAGACCTTGGCCGAACAGGCCGAGTGGGACGCTCGCGTGGCGGAACGCAAAGCCCAGGCGATAAAAGCCGAACAAGCTGTGAAGGACTCTCAGAAAGGGGTTCAGGAACTGCGTCAGGAAAGCCAGCGCACCGTTCAGTAACGGCGCGACACGACGTATTTCTTACTCGACTAAAAGGACGAAACCATGATGCGTAAACAATTGATGATCCCGGCTCTTCTGGCGGCAAGCGTTGCACTGGCGGCTTGCTCCACCCCGCCCAACGCGAACCTGGAACAGGCCCGCACCAACTACACCGGCCTGCAAGCCAACCCGCAGGCCAGTAAGGTTGCGGCGCTGGAAACCAAAGACGCCAGCGATTACCTGGACAAAGCCGACAAGGCCTATCAGGACAAAGAAGACCAGGCCAAGGTCGATCAGTTGGCTTACCTGACCAATCAGCGTGTTGAAGTGGCGAAGCAAACCATCGCCCTGCGCACCGCTGAGGCCAATCTGAAAAATGCCTCCGCGCAACGTGCCCAGGCCCGCCTGGATGCTCGCGATCAGCAGATCAAGCAGTTGCAGGACAGCCTGAACGCCAAGCAAACCGATCGCGGTACGCTGGTGACCTTCGGTGACGTGCTGTTCGCCACCGACCGGGCTGATCTGAAGTCCAGCGGTCTGGTGAACATCAACAAACTCGCGCAGTTCCTGTCGGAAAACCCGGATCGCAAAGTGATCGTCGAGGGTTACACCGACAGCACCGGTACCGCGAGCCACAACCAGTCGCTGTCCGAGCGCCGCGCCGGTTCCGTGCGCATGGCCCTGGTGAAAATGGGCGTTGATCCAGCGCGCATCGTCGCCCAGGGTTATGGCAAGGAATACCCGGTAGCGGAAAACGCCAGCGTCTCGGGCCGGGCGATGAACCGTCGGGTGGAAGTGACTATTTCCAACGACAACCAGCCGGTGATCCCGCGTTCGGCGGTGAGCTCGAACTAAGCTCGAATCGCTGATGCATAAAAGCCCCGCCTGATCTGATCAGGCGGGGCTTTTTTACATGGCGATCACTGAACCTGTGGGAGCGGCGGTGCGACGATTCGACTTGCCCGCGATAGCGGACTGTCACTCAACAAAGATGTTGAATGTGCCGGCCTCATCGCGGGCAAGCCCGCTCCCACATTTGATTTGTGTTGCAGGTTAATTCTGGTTATTGCTCAAGCTTCTGCGGAGTGTCCTGCCCCATGCAGCGCACAGCTTTTTTCTTGTTATTGACCAACACACCACTCAGGCCCTTCTGCTCGGTGTCGAACATCACCAGCACGCCATCGATGCACTGGGCCACTTGGGCTGCCGGTTCCAGGGAGATTTTGTACTCTTCGCCCGGCACGGTCTTGAGCATGGTGAAGTCGCTGAGCAGCAACGCATCCTCAGGCTTGGCGAAGTGCAGGTAACCGTAGAACCACAGGGCTCCAACAGTGCCGAGGATGCTGCAGATACCGGTGATGATCAGCGGGATGGCGTTACGTTCTTCACTCATTGCGGACTCTCTGGTGGTTCATTTTTTGAATTCGTGGGCGCCGGGTAGTTGGGGATTTCACCCAGGCGGCGCAGGCCGTTGAAATGCTGCGGATCGTCGAGATAGCGCAGCATGACTTTGCGCCAGACCGGGTCGGCGAACGTCTGCACATGACCACCACGGGTCAGTTGCAGCACTCGCGGCGGCGGCGCAGCTTGATACAGACGGATGCCGTTGGAAAGGGGCACGATCGGATCGTCGATGCTGTGGTAGATCAGTTTCGGTACGCCGTTGAGCTGCGCCATTGAGTTGATCGCACTGTCGCCGTCCGGCACCAGCCACGACAGCGGGACCTGGAACGTCCAGAACACCCACGAGTTGCTCAACGCATAACGACCGACACTGCGGTAACTGGCGGGTACGCCGTCGAGGACGAAGGCCTTGAGTTGCTTCTGTCGTTCGGGATGCTGGACGAGGTAGTGCACGGCCATTGAACCGCCGAGGCTCTGGCCCAGCAGGATTAGCGGCTTGCCCTTGACCTCCGGCGCCTGGTCGAGCCATTTGAACGCCGCATCGATGTCCTGATAAATCGCCGGCAGCGACGGTTCGCCCTCGGACAAACCGTATCCGCGATAGTCCACCAGCAGCACTTGATAACCTTCCTCGGGCAACCACCAACTGCCGCCCAAGTGCATCGGCAGGTTGCCGCCGTTGCCGTGCAGGTGCAGCACCGTGCCTTTGACCTCGACCCCTTTTTTCGCCGGCAACCACCAGCCGTGCAGCTTGAGGCCGTCGGCAGTGATCAGGGTGACGTCGCGGTATTCGAGCTTGGCTTTTTCCGGAGTGAACAACTGGCCGGGCTCGGGATAGAACAGCAGCGAGCTGCAACCGCCGAGGGTCAAGAGCAGGAAAAAAATACCGAGGATTCTCATCCCTTGAAACCTCGCGAAAATGGGTTGGCACAGGATCCTGTGGCAAAAAATCAACCTGTGGGAGCGGGCTTGCCCGCGATAGCGGTGTCACTGCCAACATGAATGCTGAATGTTAAGCCGCCATCGCGGGCAAGCCCGCTCCCACAATGGTCCCCACCGGCCTTAGAGGATGTTGGAGTAATCCGCTTCGATCCGGTCCAGGCTCAGGTGATTGAGGAAGTTGGAGAAGCACATCCACGCCGACAATGCGTTCAAGTCACGAAACTGGTCCGGCAGATATTTCGGCGCCACCACCAGGCCTTCATCGACCAACTGGCGCAAGGTGCGCATGTCTTCCAGCGTGGTCTTGCCGCAAAACAGCAGCGGTATCTGCTCCAGCTTGCCTTTACGCACGGCCAACTGAATGTAGTTGTAAACCATGATAAAGCCCTTGAGGTAGGACAAGTCTTTGGTAAATGGCAGACCGGTCGGCACCGAGCCACGGAAAACCCGGCTGGCGTTGCCGTAGCTTTCGGCCATTTCGAAACCTTGCTCACGGAAGAACTCGAAGATCTGCAAGAAGTCCGCGCCCTCCTCCACCATATGAATGGCGCGGGTGCGGTTGGTCAGTTTGCGCAGGCGGCTCGGGTACGAGGCGAAGGTGATGATTTCCATCAGGATTGCCAGGCCCTCCTGGGTCACCGTCGACGACGGCGGGCCTTTGGAGAGGAAGGTGCAGATCGGCTGGTTCAGCCCGTTGAGCGTGGTCCCCACATGCACCAGCCCCTCGTGGACTTCCAGGGCGCGCACGTCGCGGTCGTTGAACATCGCGTCGGCGCGGATCTTGATGTAGTCGGCGCCGGCCGCCGCATCGGCGACGATCCCGTCGGACTCAAATACGCGAATGGTTTCCTCGGCCTCGCCGAACACCTTGTTCAAGCGGGTTTGCAGCAGGTGGACGGCTTCCTTGGCGGTGAGGATTTTCGGTTCGTCCTTCAGGTCGCCACGGCCATCGATGTTGTTCAGGTAATCCGAGAGCATCAAGCCCAAGTCGGAAAGGGTCGGGTCGCCAGCGTGGAACGCGTCGGACGCGGCGCCGTACAGTTCCTGTGAAATCAGCCCGAAATCCTCGGTGCCGCGCGCTTCGAGCATGCGCACCACCATCCGGTATTCCTTGCACATGCGGCGCATGATCTGGCCGACCGGGTTGAACTGGCCCAGCTGGCGGGTGATGTCGCGCTCGATGTTCTGGAATTCCAGTTTCACTTTGCTGGAGTCGAAGGACAGCGGCCGGTTGAGGTAATAGTCGCGATCCACCGCCGGCATTTCCTTGCCTTTGGCCTTGAGGAAACCCTTGCGGATGCTGTCGTCCCACTTGACCGCATCGAGGACGCGGATCGGCGTCTGTGCCAGCACAATGCGATCGGACAAAATGCGTATCGACTGCTGGTAATCGTCCACCCGAAACTCCTGTAGAAAAACCGTTACGTACTGGGATTATTTGGCTTTGGCCGGGCGCTGGTAGCGCACTGCCTCGACGAACACATCGGAATTGGCTGGATCGTCGAGGTAGGCGAACACCTGATCCATGCTGGTGTTGATCAGCACGCCGTCGCCGTCGTCGGTCTGGAAGCCTTCGCCGCTCAGGACCTTTTGCCTCAACGCCTGGTTGATCTGCTCGAGGTCGAGGTTGTAGACCACCAATTCGTGTTTATCGGTGAGTTCGAAACCGGCGATCGTGAAATGCCCGCCGAACTGCGCAGGCACTTTCGCCGACAGGTACCAACGGCTGCCATGGCGCGTCACCGTGAACGGATAGGCTTCGCGTTCCTTGGGTTTAGCCTTGAAGTAGCTGACCGCCTGGTAGTGATGATCGCCGATGCGCGTCAGTTCCAGGTTCAGCGGCTCACCCCAGGCGTTGGTGCTGGTCCATTTGCCGAGTAACCCTTTGGGCGCGGGGTCGCTGTCGGGCAGAGGTTCCTTGAAGGTCACCAGACAGCCACTGAGCAGCAGGAACGACAAGGCGATCACAACGACACGCCAGGCTTTCATTCAACACTCCCTATGAACACACCGCCCCAAATGGTCACCGACCTTGTAGGAGCGAGGCTTGCCCGCGAAGGCGATATGTCAGTCAACATTGATGTTGAATGTTAAGCCGCCTTCGCGGGCAAGCCTCGCTCCTACAGGGGTGCGGTGCACCCGGGATTACACCGACGCCAGCACCAGGTGCATGTAGCGCGTGAGGATGCCGAGCATTTCGGCTTCGGCAACAGGCTCGGCGTCGTTGAGCAGGCCCTGATATTCCATCCGTCCGATAATGGCCGTCAACACTTTGGCATCCTGTTGTGGTTCGCGGGAACCCAGCACCTCGAAAAAATGGCAGGTGCCCTGCAGGAGAATCTGCTGGTGCGAGCGCACCAACACCGCCAGGCGCGGGTTCAACAGCGCTTCCTGACGGAACGCCTGCTCGGCCATCAAATGCTCGCGACGGTTCTGCAATTGGCGGTGTACATAATCGGACGTCAGCCGCGCAATGTCGTCCGCCAGCTGTGAACGGGACTCGGGGCTACCATCGCCATAGGCGACCATTTCCCGCAGCAATCCCTCGTTGTTGGCCCACAGCTTGGCCATGAAGGCCGCGCTGCGTTCCACGTATTGGGCGAAGGTATCGGTGAGCAGGTCATCGATATCCTTGAAATAGTAAGTGGTGGCCGACAACGGCACACCGGCTTCTGCCGCCACCGCACGGTGACGCACGGCCCGGACCCCCTCGCGCACGACAATGCGCATGGCTGCATCGAGAATGTCCTGGCGACGCTGCTCACTGCCCTGTCGGCTGGCCTTGCGGCCCTGGTACTGAACACTTTCAGCGACCGCAGTGGCGACACCCGCTGCACCTTCTTGAGCAATTGCATGATTCACGACAGGTCTTTCCTCTCAGATGAAAGCATCAAGTTGATACGTTTGTACCAGACAGGCAATAAAAAGCCGCCTGAATAGGCGGCTTTTTAATTGAAACACTTACGCTTGCGGCCGCATGTGCGGGAACAGGATCACGTCGCGGATCGACGGGGAGTTGGTCAGCAGCATCACCAGACGGTCGATGCCGATGCCTTCACCGGCCGTTGGCGGCATGCCGTACTCCAGCGCGCGAACGAAGTCGGCGTCGTAGTGCATGGCTTCGTCGTCGCCGGCGTCCTTGTCGGCCACCTGCGCCATGAAGCGCTCGGCCTGGTCTTCCGCGTCGTTCAACTCGGAGTAGGCGTTGGCGATTTCACGACCACCGATGAACAGTTCAAAACGGTCGGTGACGTTCGGGTTGTCGTCGTTGCGACGGGCCAGCGGCGACACTTCGAACGGGTACTGGGTAATGAAGTGCGGCTGTTCCAGCTTGTGCTCGACCAGCTCTTCGAAAATCATCACCTGCAGTTTGCCCAGACCTTCGAAGCCCAGCACCTTGGCACCGGCCTTCTTGGCGATGGCACGCGCCTTGTCGATGTCGTTCAGGTCGTCAGCGGTCAGCTCAGGGTTGTACTTGAGGATCGAGTCGAACACCGACAGACGCACGAACGGTTCGCCGAAGTGGAACACCTTGTCGCCGTACGGCACGTCGGTGCTGCCCAGCACCAGCTGCGCCAGTTCGCGGAACAGTTCTTCGGTCAGGTCCATGTTGTCTTCGTAGTCGGCGTACGCCTGGTAGAACTCCAACATGGTGAATTCTGGGTTGTGACGGGTCGAAACGCCTTCGTTACGGAAGTTGCGGTTGATCTCGAAGACTTTCTCGAAGCCGCCAACCACAAGCCGCTTGAGGTACAGCTCAGGCGCGATACGCAGGAACATTTCCATGTCCAGCGCGTTGTGGTGAGTCTCGAACGGCTTGGCCGCCGCGCCACCCGGAATGGTTTGCAGCATCGGCGTTTCGACTTCGAGGAAGTCACGCTGCATCAGGAAGCTGCGGATGTGCGCAATCACTTGTGAACGTACGCGGAAGGTCTGGCGCACTTCTTCGTTGACGATCAGGTCAACGTAACGCTGGCGATAGCGCTGTTCGGTGTCGGTCAGGCCGTGGTGCTTGTCCGGCAGCGGACGCAGGGATTTGGTCAGCAGGCGTACTTCAGTCATTTCGACGTACAGGTCACCCTTGCCGGAGCGCGCCAGGGTGCCAACGGCGGCAATGATGTCGCCCATGTCCCAGGTTTTCACCGAGGCCAGGGTTTCTTCGGACAGGGTTTTACGGTTGACGTAGACCTGAATGCGACCGGTCATGTCCTGGATCACCATGAACGAGCCACGGTTGAGCATGATGCGACCGGCAACCTTGACCGGGATTGCAGCCTCTGCCAGCTCTTCCTTGGTCTTGTCCGCGTACTGTTTCTGCAAGTCTTCGCAGTAGTTTTCACGGCGGAAGTCGTTCGGGAAGGCATTGCCCTTGGCGCGCTCGGCAGCCAGCTTTTCCTTGCGCAGGGCGATCAGGGAGTTTTCTTCCTGTTGCAGGGCTTGCGGGTCGAGTTCTAGGTCGCTCATGTCTTTAAATATTCCATCACAGGTTCGTTGTCCCCGGCCTGCGGCCGGGGATCGCGGGCAAGCCCGCTCCCACAGGGATCGCAGTGTGTCAGCCGATCCGGTATTGCATGTCTTACAGGCCTTGTTTCAGGCTTGCTACCAGGTATTCGTCGATGTCGCCGTCGAGTACCTTGTCGCAGTCGCTGCGTTCGATATTGGTGCGCAAATCCTTGATTCGCGACGCATCGAGCACGTAAGAGCGAATCTGGTGACCCCAGCCGATGTCCGACTTGGTGTCTTCCAGGGCCTGGGAGGCGGCGTTGCGTTTCTGCACTTCCTGCTCGTACAAGCGCGCCCGCAACATTTTCATCGCGGTGTCTTTGTTGGCGTGCTGGGAGCGTTCGTTCTGGCAGCTGACCACGGTGTTGGTCGGTACGTGCGTAATCCGTACGGCCGAGTCGGTGGTGTTTACGTGCTGACCACCGGCACCCGAGGAGCGGTAGGTATCGATGCGCAGGTCCGACGGGTTGATGTCGATTTCGATGTTGTCATCGATTTCCGGCGACACGAACACGGCCGAGAACGAGGTGTGGCGACGGTTGCCGGAGTCGTACGGGCTTTTGCGCACCAGACGGTGCACGCCGATTTCGGTACGCAACCAGCCAAAGGCGTATTCGCCCTTGATGTGGACCGTGGCGCCCTTGATCCCGGCGACTTCACCGGCCGACAGCTCCATGATGGTCGCGTCGAAACCGCGTTTGTCGGCCCAGCGCAGGTACATGCGCAGCAGGATGTTGGCCCAGTCCTGGGCCTCGGTACCGCCGGAGCCGGCCTGGATGTCCAGGTAGGCGTTGTTGGCGTCCATTTCACCGCTGAACATACGACGGAATTCGAGTTTTTCCAGGGATTCGCGCAGACGCTCGACTTCGGTCGCGACGTCATCGACGGCGGCCTGGTCTTCTTCTTCGGCGGACATCAGCAGCAATTCTTTGGCGTCGGCCAGGCCCGTGTGCATTTCGTCGAGGGTTTCGACGATCTGCGCCAGCAGGGACCGCTCGCGGCCCAGTTCCTGAGCGTACGACGGGTTGTTCCAGACATTCGGATCTTCAAGCTCGCGATTGACTTCAGTCAGACGCTCATGCTTTTGATCGTAGTCAAAGATACCCCCGAATAGTTTCGGAGCGCTCGGACAGGTCCTTGATACTGTTAAGGATCGGGTTGATTTCCATGGCGGGCAGCACTCGTTGGCGAACTTTTGAAAGCCGGCGAGTATACCGGCAAACGGCCTGAAACGGCAGTCCGCTTGGCTGAAAAGGCCTGCCCGCTCTTGTAGGAGCGAGCTTGCTCGCGAGAAATCCGTTAGCACCGCGTTTACTCAGGCAGCCATCGTCACCGTTGACGACCATCGCGAGCAAGCTCGCTCCTACTCGATACCGACCTGATTGCGCCCACTGTTCTTCGCCAGGTACAGCCCTTTGTCTGCCGCCGAGATCAGTTGACGGCAATCGGCGCCCGGTTGAGGGGTCATGGTCGACAAGCCGATACTAATGGTCAGGATCGAACCTTCTACCGGGAAAATGTGCGGGATCTTCAGCGCCGCCACGGTCTGGCGCAGTTTTTCCGCCACCAGCCGGGCACCGCCCAGCGATGTATTGGGCAGCACCAGGGCGAATTCTTCGCCGCCATAACGGGCCGGCAGGTCGGAAGGCCGGGCGCTGGCGTCACGGATGGCCGTGGCCACTTTGCGCAAGGCTTCATCGCCTTCGAGGTGGCCGAAGCTGTCGTTGTACGACTTGAAGTAGTCGACATCGATCATCAGCAACGACAATTGACTCTGGTCACGCAGTGAACGTCGCCACTCCAGTTCCAGGTACTCATCGAAATGCCGGCGGTTGGATAGCCCCGTCAGGCCGTCGGAGTTCATCAAGCGTTGCAGCACCAGGTTGGTGTCGAGCAACTGCTGCTGGCTGACCCGCAACGCCCGGTACGCCGCGTCACGTTGCAGCAAGGTCATGTAAGAGCGCGAGTGATAGCGGATGCGCGCCACCAGTTCGATGTTGTCCGGCAGTTTCACCAGGTAATCGTTGGCCCCGGCCGCGAACGCCGCGCTCTTGATCAGCGGGTCTTCCTTGGTCGACAGGACGATGATCGGAATGTCCTTGGTCGCCGGGTGATTGCGGTACTCGCGCACCAGCGTCAAACCGTCGAGACCGGGCATCACCAAATCCTGAAGAATCACCGTCGGCTTGATGCGGATCGCCTGGGCGATCGCCTGATGCGGATCGGCGCAGAAATGGAAGTCGATATTGTCTTCGTTCGACAGCCCTCGTCGCACGGCCTCGCCGATCATCGCCTGATCGTCCACCAATAACACCATCGCGGCGTTTTCGTCGGTTTTGAAGCCGTCGATCTGTAAGTCATTCATGTGCAGTCACCTGAGTACTACTTGGGCCAGGATTGCTGTGAAAATTGATCATTTGGGGAATATCTCCAGCAATCGTGGCGCTATCTTGTCCAGTGGTCGAATTTCGACGGCAGCGTCGACGGCCGCTGCCGCTTTGGGCATTCCGTACACAGCGCTGCTGTTCTGATCCTGAGCGATGGTCAGGTAACCTTGTTGGCGCATGAGTTTAAGCCCCTGTGCGCCATCGCGCCCCATGCCGGTGAGCAAAACACCCACGGCGTCACCGCTCCAGTAATGGGCCACGCTTTCGAAAAATACGTCGATCGACGGCCGATAGATCTCGTTGACCGGTTCGGCGGTGTAGGCCAGCGTGCCGTTTTTCAACAAACGGATATGGTGGTTGGTGCCGGCCAGCAGGACTGTGCCGCTTTGCGGTGGCTCGCCTTCCTGAGCCAGGCGAACATTCAGGCCGCTGGCACTGCTCAGCCATTCGGCCATGCCTGCGGCGAACACCTGATCGACGTGTTGCACCAGCACGATCGCCGCCGAAAAATCCCGCGGCAGACCTTTGAGCAGTATTTCAAGCGCTGCCGGGCCGCCAGCGGACGATCCGATGGCCACCAGGCGCTGGCGCGAACCCGAACTGCGCAGCGGCGCCGGTGCCGAGCGCTCGCGATTGCCACGGTCACCGATCAGCCAACCGATGTTGATGATTTTGCGCAGTAACGGCGCGGCCGCTTCCTGCGCATTGCCGGCACCGAGCGCCGGCGTATCGACCACGTCCAGCGCGCCATGGCCCATGGCCTCGAACACCCGGTGCACATTCTGCTGTCGGTCGACGGTGACGATGACAATGGCGCACGGGGTCTCGGCCATGATCCGCCGGGTCGCCTCGACGCCGTCCATCACCGGCATGATCAAGTCCATCAGGATCAGGTCCGGGGTGAATTCGGCGCAACGTTGCACCGCCTCGGCGCCGTTGCTGGCGACCCAGACCACTTCGTGCGCCGGCTCGAAGGCCAAAGCGCGGCGCAGGGCCTCTACGGCCATGGGCATGTCGTTGACGATTGCGATTTTCATGCCCGCGCTCCTCCGATGAGCTCAACCACTGCATCGAGCAGGGCGTCGTCATGAAAACTGGCTTTGGCTAGATAATAGTCGGCTCCGGCGTCCAGTCCACGACGACGGTCCTCTTCCCGATCCTTGTAGGACACCACCATAACCGGTAGCGATAGCAATCGATTGTCTCGGCGCAATAAAGACACCAGTTCGATGCCGTCCATGCGCGGCATGTCGATATCGGTGATCAGCAGATCAAAATCCTCCGAACGCAGGGCGTTCCAGCCATCCATGCCGTCCACCGCGACCGCGACGTCGTAGCCGCGGTTGAGCAACAGCTTGCGCTGCAACTCGCGCACGGTCAGGGAATCGTCGACCACCAGGATCCGCTTGCGCGCGGCTTCCACGACCTGATTGCTGTGGCGGGCTATCCGCTCCAGACGCCCGGTATTGAGCAGTTTGTCCACCGAACGCAGCATGTCTTCGACGTCGACGATCAGCACCACCGAGCCATCATCGAGCAACGCCCCGGCGGAAATGTCCTGCACCTTGCCCAGACGCTCATCCAGCGGCAATACCACCAGCGTGCGCTCGCCAATGAAACGCTCGACCGCCACGCCGTAGATCGCCTCGCGCTCGCGGATCACCACGACTTTGAGGGTTTGCGGGCTGTTTTGGCTCGCCGGGCGCTGCAACAGTTGACTGGCCGCCACCAGCCCGACATGCCGGCCTTCGTACCAGAAATGCTGGCGACCTTCGACCTGAACGATGTCCGCCGACTCCAGGTCGCACATGCGTTCGATGTGCGCCAGCGGGAAGGCATAGGCCTCGTCACCGACTTCCACCACCAGGCTGCGCACCACCGACAGGGTCAGCGGCACTTCGAGATGGAAGCGACTGCCCTCGCCCGCCGTCTGCTCCAGCACCACCGCGCCGCGCACTTGGCGGACCATGTGCTGAACCGCGTCCAGGCCGACGCCGCGCCCGGAGACTTCGGTGACCGTGTCCCGCAGGCTGAAGCCCGGCAGGAACAGGAAGGTCAGCAGTTCCTCTTCGCTCAACTGCGCGGCGGTCTCGGTCGGCGACAATTGGCGCTCGATGATGCTGCGGCGGACCTTTTCCAGGTCGACGCCATGGCCGTCATCGCTCAATTCCAGCACCAGCAACCCCGCCTGATGCGAGGCGCGCAGGCGAATCAGCCCTTCAGCCGGCTTGCCAGCCAGCAGCCGTTGCTCCGGGGATTCGATGCCATGGTCGACGGCATTGCGCAGCAGGTGCGTCAGCGGCGCCTCGAGTTTTTCCAGCACATCGCGATCGACCTGGGTCTTTTCGCCCTCGATCTCCAGCCGCACTTGCTTGCCAAGACTGCGGCCGAGGTCGCGGACCATTCGCACTTGCCCGGTCAACACATCGGCAAACGGCCGCATGCGACAGGCCAGCGCCGTGTCGTACAGCACCTGCGCCCGTTGACTGGCCTGCCAGGCGAACTCATCCAGCTCGGCGTTTTTTTCCACCAGCAGTTGCTGAGATTCCGCCAGCAACCGGCGGGCGTCCTCGAGGGCTTCCTGGGCTTCCAGGCTCAAGGCATGATCCTTGAGGTGGACGTTGAGGTTTTCCAGCGCCCGCAGGCCGTTGTTCTGCATGCGTTTGAGGCGCTGCATGGTGGCCAGGTGCGGCTTGAGCCGCAGGGTTTCCACCAGGGATTTACTCGACAGGTCGAGCAGGCTGTTCAATCGCTCGGCGGTGACCCGCAACACGCGTTCACCGTTTTCGGTGGTGCGCTTGGTCTTGCTCGGCTCGGCAATCGGTGTTGGCACTTCAACAACGGGTGCGGGCGCCTCGGGCTCGGGCGCGGACATGAAGGGTGCGATCGGCGTACTGATCGGCGCGGCCAGCGCCAAGGGATCGAGTAACCGCGCCATCAGGGCCACGTAGGCCTCGATGTCCGCTGTCACGGGATTGTTGTTCGGCGTGGCAATGCGCATCAGCAGATCGGTGCCTTGCAACAACGCGTCTATGTGCTCGGGTCGCAGGTACAGGCGCCCTTCCTGGGCACTGACCAGGCAATCCTCCATCACATGGGCCACGCTGACCCCGGCATCGACCCCGACGATCCGCGCCGCGCCCTTGAGCGAGTGCGCCGCGCGCATGCACGATTCGAGGTGGTCGGCCTGGGTCGGATCGCGCTCAAGCGCCAGCAGACCCGCGCTCAGCACCTGGGTCTGAGCCTCGGCTTCCAGGCTGAACAGCTCCAGCAAAGAGGCGTCGCGCATTTGCTCAGGGGTCATGTAAGGCTCCGGGTCACGGCGGACAGCAACTGTTCTTCATCCAGCCAGCGCAGGCTGCGACCTTTGAACGGCAATACGCCACGGGTGTACTTGGCGCTGGCCTGAGTGCCCGACCGCGAGGCGGCCTCGAGGATGTGCTCGTCGATGGCATGAATCCCGTCCACTTCGTCCACCGGCACCACCACCGGGCCGCCATGGGCCGCAATGATCAGCATCCTCGGCTTGACCCGCGCGCCGGACGCCACGCTGCTGACGCCATCAAGCCCGAGCAACTCAACCAAAGAAAGGCACGCCACCAGGGCGCCGCGCACATTCGCCACCCCGAGCAAGGCCCGGGACCGTTGATGAGGCAAGGAGTGAATCGCCTGCAACGGCGCCACTTCCACCAGACTGCGAGTCGCCAGGCCCAGCCATTCTTCGCCGAGACGGAACATCAACAGCGAGCGGGTTTTCACCTCGCTCTCGGCCACGGTGGACACTTGCCCGCGGTCTTCCTGCTGCAACGCGTAGCGGTCGAGCAAACGCGTGGCGGCGGCCGAATACACCGCGCAATTGCGGCAATGGATATGCTCGATCAGCAGCGGGCAGGACTTGTCGCCGTGGATACCGATGCGGTTCCAGCAGTCGTCGATGGCCTCGGCATCATCATGGGTGAGGCTAAAAGTGTCGGCGGCGTTCATCGTTTACGCTCACTGTCAGCGGCGCGCTCGCTGCGGGCGGCGCGGGCCTGCAAGCGCCTGGCTCCCGCCGTGTCGCCCTGGGATTGCAGCAAGGCGGCCAGGTGCATCAACGCGTCGGGATGTTGCGGTTCGAGGTACAACGCCTTGCGGTAAAAACCCTGGGCTTCAAGCGCACTGCCGGCCACATCGCTGAGCAGCCCCAGCCAATAGAACACCTGAGCCACCGGTTCGTGGCTGCGTAAATAGCGTTCGCACGCAGCGCGGGCTTCGGCACTTTTGCCTTCGTTGGCGAGGGCGGCGATGTTGGCCAGCAATGTCGCGGCGTCCGAAGTTTTCGGGGTGACGGGCAGCGGTGCAACCGTTGCAAACGGGCGACTGCGCACCGGCGGCGGGGCCACGTTGCGCACCGGCTGGCGCACGGGCAACGGGGTCGCAACGAAGACTGGCAGCGGTTCAGGCTCCGCCAGGCTCTGACGGCTGAAGGCAAAAGACTGCGGGATGCCGATCGAGCGCATGCCAAAACGCCCCAGCAAACTGCCCTCGGCCGGGCCGATAAACAGCACGCCGTCGACATGGGTCAGGCGCTTGAGCACTTCGAAGACTTGTTGCTGGGTCGGCTGATCGAAATAGATCAGCAGGTTGCGGCAGAACACGAAATCGTAAGGCGGCTCGCCAGCCAGCAACGCCGGATCGAGCAGATTACCGACCTGCAAACGCACCTGTTCGAGCACGCGTCCACTGAGGCGATAGCCGTCGCTTTCTGCGGTGAAATGCCGCTCGCGAAAGTCGATGTCCTGGCCACGAAACGAATTCTTGCCGTACAGCGCGCGCCGGGCTTTTTCCACCGACAGCGGGCTGACGTCCATCCCGTCGACCTTGAATTGATGCGGCTTGAGCCCCGCATCGAGCAGGGCCATGGCGATGGAATACGGTTCTTCGCCGGTGGAACACGGCAGGCTGAGAATCCGCAGCGCGCGCATGTGGTTGATCTCGGCCAACCGTTTGGTGGCCAGTTTCGCCAGCGTGGCGAAGGATTCCGGGTAACGGAAAAACCAGGTCTCGGGAACGATCACCGCTTCAATCAGCGCTTGTTGCTCGTCGTGCGAACCCTGCAAGGTGTGCCAATAGTCATCGGCCGTCAGTGCCTTGGACGCGGTGCTGCGCTGGCGCACGGCACGCTCGATGATCGCCGGGCCGACCGAGGTCACATCGAGGCCGATGCGCTCTTTGAGGAAATCGAAAAAACGCTGGTCGCTGCTCATGGCCGCTCCTCAAGCAACGCCAGGTCCATGGGCGGCGATGGAAACAGCAGCGCGCGGACCTGATCGTCGAGCAAGTCGGCGACCCGCACCCATTGCAACAGCCCTTGGGCATCCTCACGCACCGGCCCCAGGTACGGCGCCTCGCGGTTGTCCAGGCCATAGGGCTGGAAGTCCGCCGGGTTGCAGCGCAAGGTATCGGTCGCCTGCTCCAGAATCAGCCCGAGCAGTTGCGCCGGCGCGGTTTGATCCGGGCGGTAATTGACCAGCACCAATCGTGTGCTGGTCCGGGCTTGCGCCGGTTGGCCGAAGGTCAGCGCGCTGAGGTCGATCACCGGCACCACCGCGCCGCGATAGCCGAACACCCCGGCGACCCAGCCGGGCGCACGCGGGATGGGTTTCAACGGCAGGCGCGGCAACACTTCCGCCACCTCGATCGCCTGCAAGGCATAGCGCTCGCTGCCGATACGGAACACCAGGAACAACGATTGCGCCGCCGGTTTCACGGCGGTGCGTTTGGCCGTGAGTTCGCTCATCAGACTTTGAATCGCGAAACGCCGCTACGCAGCCCGACGGCCACCTGGCTCAGTTCGTCGATGGCAAAACTGGCCTGGCGCAGAGACTCGACCGTCTGGCTGCTGGCGTCGCCCAACTGCACCAGCGCGTGATTGATCTGCTCGGCACCGGTGGCCTGGGCCTGCATGCCTTCGTTGACCATCAACACCCGCGGCGCCAGCGCCTGTACCTGGTGGATGATCTGCGACAGCTGCTCGCCGACTTGCTGCACCTCGGACATGCCGCGGCGCACTTCTTCGGAGAACTTGTCCATGCCCATGACCCCGGCCGACACCGCCGACTGGATCTCGCGCACCATCTGCTCGATGTCGTAGGTGGCGACAGCGGTCTGGTCCGCCAGACGGCGCACTTCGGTGGCGACCACGGCAAACCCGCGACCGTATTCACCGGCCTTCTCGGCCTCGATCGCTGCGTTCAGCGACAGCAGGTTGGTCTGGTCGGCGACTTTGACGATGGTCACCACCACTTGATTGATGTTGCCGGCCTTCTCGTTGAGGATCGCCAGTTTGGCGTTCACCAGATCCGCCGCGCCCATCACCGAGTGCATGGTCTCTTCCATCCGCGCCAGTCCCTGCTGCCCGGACCCGGCGGCCACCGAGGCCTGATCGGCAGCAGTGGAAACTTCGGTCATGGTGCGCACCAGGTCACGGGAGGTGGCGGCGATTTCACGGGACGTCGCGCCGATCTCAGTGGTGGTGGCGGCGGTTTCGGTGGCGGTCGCCTGTTGTTGCTTGGAGGTGGCGGCGATTTCGGTGACCGAGGTAGTGACCTGCACCGAGGAGCGCTGGGCCTGCGACACCAGGGACGTCAGCTCGGTCATCATGTCGTTGAAGCCGGTTTCCACGGCGCCGAATTCGTCCTTGCGCTCCAGGTTCAGACGGCCGCTGAGGTCGCCGGTGCGCATGATTTCGAGGATCTGCACGATGCGGTTCATCGGTGCCATGATCGCGCGCATCAACAGCAAACCGCAGAGGCCGGCGGCCAGTACCGCGACCAGCAGGGAAATGCCCATGATGGCTTTGGCGGTGACGACGGCGTCGTCAATGGCTGCAATATCCTTGTCGGCCACGGCCTTGTTATGAAGCAGGATGTCATTGAGCTTCATTCGGCCGGCCGTCCAGGCCGGCGTCAAGTCTTCGTTGAACATCTTGATGGCATCGGCATCCTGGTTGCGCTTATGCAGCTCGATCACGTCATTCAGAATCCGGTGGTATTGCTCATGGAATTTCTGGAACGCGGCGTACTCGATCCTGTCATCATCGTCGGCGATTGTCTGGCGATAGAATTCCATCTGCTCTTGCAGACGCGCGGCATAGGCATTGAAATCCGAGGCATCCTTGGTGTTGAAGCCCTGACCTTCTTCAAGGCCAAGCATGGCCTGTATCCGCAGATAACTGTCAGACCAGGCACCGCGAATCATCGAGCTGTAAAACAACCCCGGAAGCGCATCTTCACGAACGCTGGCTTCGCTTTCTTCGATTTTCAACAGCCGCGAATAAGAGACGACGACCATCAGCAACATGATGGCGATAATTACTGCAAAGCTCGCCAGGATCCGTTGGCGCAACGTCCAGTTTTTCACAGTCATTCCTCGGGGCCGATCAAATGCTGCGGAGTATAGCCGAGGGTGGGGATGCATCTATCAAGGGTTGTGCAGCATTTTTCATCTCTGGCAGAAATAGCCGGAGTTGGGTCATTGAGGGCTGTGGCGGGGCTGGAAATGCCTTCGCGAGCAAGCCCGCTCCCACATTTGATCAGCGTCGTACACAGATTCTGTGCTCACTGGAGATTGGATGTGGGAGCGGGCTTGCTCGCGAAGGCGGCCTGAAGGGTTACAAAGAAGCCTGACGCACCTGCTTCTCCAGCTCCGCCTTCAACCCCGGCTCAAGCTTGAGCTGGCGCGCCAGTTCATCGAGGTAGGATTTCTCCATGAAATTCTCCTCGTCCACCAGCATCACGCTGGCGATGTACATTTCAGCGGCCATTTCCGGTGTGCTGGCGGCGCGCGCCACATCGGTCGGGTCAAGCGGCTTGTTGAGTTCTGCATGCAGCCAGTGCTGCAGTTCCTGATCGTTGTCGAGCTTGGTGAACTCGCCTTCAATCAACGCACGTTCGCGCTCATCGACATGACCATCAGCCTTGGCGGCGGCCACCAGGGCCTTGAGAATGGCCTGGCTGTGTTGTTCGACTTGCGCTGCGGGCACGCGATCGACCGTTTGCGGTTCGCCCGTCGGCGCAGTGCCTTGCTGGGCCTGCCAGTTGCCGTAAGCCTTGTAGGCAATCACGCCTAATGCGGCGAGGCCGCCGTAAGTCAGGACCTTGCCGCCGACGTTGCGGCCCTTCTTGCTGCCCAATAGCAGGCCCATGGCGCCGGCTGCCAATGCACCGCCGCCCGCGCCCGAGAGCAGGCTGCCAAGGCCACCCGAGCCAGCGCTGCCACCGAGCAATCCACCGAGCCCGCCCCCGGAAGACTTGTTCTGCGAGCCGCCCGCCTTGTTCTGCAACATGTCCTGACCGGACTTGAGTAGTTGATCGAGCAATCCACGGGTGTTCATTTGTTGCCTCCACGAAATGGGTGTAACCGACCTTAAGGCCTCCAGCCTAGATCGAAAGTGCCCGGTCTCCGGGCGTGAGAGTGCTTCGAGATGTTGCGCAGCTTCATGGGGCCGACTGCAGCACTTCAGAAAAATAGATATACACTCGAGTAAATCTATAAAACCGACTACCGGTACTGCCCCATGATGACCTTGCGTCAGATCCGTCACTTCATCGCCGTGGCCGAGACCGGCTCGATTTCCGCCGCCGCGCAAACCGCGTTCATTTCACAGTCGACATTGACCCTGGCGATCCAGCAACTGGAGCAGGAAATCGGCGTCGGCCTGTTCAATCGCCACGCCAAGGGCATGACGCTGACGCACCAGGGCCATCAGTTCCTGCGTCAGGCGCACTTGATTCTGGCCACCGTGGACAATGCCAAACGCAGCCTCCAGCAGAGCACCGACCAGGTGGCCGGGCAGTTGATCATCGGCGTGACCAGCCTGGTCGCCGGTTACTACCTGGCGGATTTGCTGACCCGCTTCCAGCGCGCCTACCCCAACGTCGAAATCCGCGTGATGGAAGACGAGCGGCCGTACATCGAACATTTGCTGGTCAGCGGCGAAATCGATGTCGGCGTGCTGATCCTCTCCAACCTGGAAGACCGTCACGCCTTGCAGACTGAAGTCTTGACCCATTCGCCGCATCGACTGTGGCTGCCGGCCCAGCATCCCTTGCTGGAGCACGACAGCATCAACCTGGCCGATGTGGCCCGCGAGCCGCTTATTCAGCTGAACGTCGATGAGATGGACCGCAACGCCCAGCGCATGTGGTCGGCGGCGTCGCTGCAACCGCGCATCACCTTGCGAACCGCCTCGACGGAAGCGGTGCGAAGCCTGGTGGCAGCAGGTTTGGGCGTGTCGATCCAGCCTGACATGACCTACCGCCCGTGGTCATTGGAAGGCGACATCATCGAAGCCCGGCCGATTGCCGACCTCAGCCAGACCCTTGACGTCGGCCTGGCCTGGCGTCGTGGCACCGCGCGCCCGGCGTTGGTGGACCCGTTCCTGACCGTCGCCCGAGAGCAACCGCACGGCGGACGCAAGCCATCTATTTAATCGAATGCCACCTTCAGTATTTAGTATTTGTCGACCTCGGACCGGCGCACTAGTCTTGTTGTATCTATATAAGACGGCCGGGCCCCAGTCACAGGGAGCAGCATGGCCACACAAGAAAAGAGAACCCGAAAAATGGCTGGCGCGCAGACCCCGTTGTTCACCGCGTTGTTGATCGATGGCGAATTGGTCGCGGGCCAGGGTTTTGTCGAACCGATCCTCAACCCGGCCACTGGTGAAGTGCTGACGCACATTGCCGAAGCCAGCACCGAGCAAGTCGAAGCCGCCATTCTGGCGGCCCATCGTGCCTTTGCCAGTTGGTCACGGACCACGCCGCAGCAACGTTCGAACCTGTTGCTGGACATCGCCAACGCCATCGAAAAAAACGCCGACCTCCTCGCCCGCCTTGAATCGCTGAACTGCGGCAAGCCGTTGCACCTGGCCCGTCAGGACGATTTGAGCGCGACGGTCGACGTCTTCCGCTTCTTCGCCGGTGCCGTGCGCTGCCAGACCGGCCAGCTCAGCGGCGAATACCTGCCGGGTTACACCAGCATGGTTCGTCGCGATCCGATTGGTGTGGTGGCATCGATTGCGCCGTGGAACTACCCGATCATGATGGCCGCCTGGAAAATCGCCCCGGCCCTGGCCGCCGGCAACACCCTGGTGTTCAAGCCGTCGGAACACACGCCGCTGTCGATCCTGGCCTTGGCACCGGCGCTGGCCGAGATTCTGCCGCGCGGTGTGATCAACATCGTCTGCGGTGGCGGCGAAGGCGTCGGCAGCCACTTGGTCAGTCACCCGAAAGTGCGCATGGTCTCGCTGACCGGCGATATCGTCACCGGGCAAAAAATCCTCCAGGCCGCGGCGAAAACCCTGAAACGCACGCACCTCGAACTCGGCGGCAAGGCCCCGGTGATCGTTTGCAATGACGCGGACATTCAAGCCGTGGTCGAAGGCGTGCGCACCTACGGCTATTACAACGCCGGCCAGGATTGCACCGCCGCCTGCCGGATTTATGCACAAGCCGGGATTCACGACCGCCTGGTGGCCGAACTCGGCGCGGCGGTCAGCAGCCTGCGCTTCGCTGGCAAGCGCGACGCCGACAACGAAATCGGCCCGCTGATCAGCACCCGCCAGCGCGATCGCGTGGCCAGTTTCGTCGAACGCGCCCTTGGCCAGCCGCACATCGAACGGGTGACCGGTGCGGCGGTGCACTCCGGCGCCGGCTTCTATTACCAGCCGACCTTGCTGGCCGGTTGCAAGCAGAGCGATGAGATCGTCCAGCGCGAAGTGTTCGGGCCGGTGGTCACCGTGACCCGTTTCGATCAACTCGAACAAGCGGTGGACTGGGCCAACGACTCGGAGTACGGCCTCGCCTCGTCGGTCTGGACCCAGAACCTCGACAAAGCCATGCAGGTCGCGGCGCGCTTGCAGTATGGCTGCACCTGGATCAACAGCCATTTCATGCTGGTCAGCGAAATGCCCCACGGCGGACTGAAGCGTTCGGGCTACGGCAAAGACTTATCCAGCGATTCGCTTCAGGACTACAGCGTGGTGCGGCACATCATGGCCCGCCACGGACAGCATCTCTGACTACGCTAATAACAAGCCGCCAGCGGCATGCTTCACCACGTTCACAACTGCCCCGACCATAATTAAAGAAGAGGGAACCCCCATGTTCGTGCACAAGACCGCACTGCTCAGTGCAATCACCACTGCATTGCTCGCCAGTGCCAGTATCCAGGCCGCCGAGCCGCTGAAAGCTGTCGGCGCCGGCGAAGGTCAGTTGGATATCGTGGCGTGGCCCGGCTACATCGAACGTGGTGAAAGCGACAAGGCTTACGATTGGGTGACCGGTTTCGAGAAGGAAACCGGCTGCAAGGTCAATGTGAAAACTGCGGCGACTTCCGATGAGATGGTCAGCCTGATGTCCAAGGGCGGTTACGACTTGGTGACAGCGTCGGGCGATGCCTCATTGCGGTTGATCGTCGGCAAGCGCGTGCAACCGATCAACACCGCGTTGATCCCGAACTGGAAAAGCCTCGACCCGCGCCTGAAAGATGCGCCGTGGTACGTGGTCAACAATCAGACCTACGGCACCCCGTATCAGTGGGGGCCGAACGTGTTGATGTACAACACCAATATCTTCAAAACAGCGCCGGACAGCTGGAGTGTGGTGTTCGAAGAGCAAACCCTGCCGGACGGCAAGTCCAACAAGGGCCGGGTCCAGGCATACGACGGCCCGATCTACATCGCCGATGCGGCGCTCTATCTCAAAGCGAAACAGCCGGAACTGGGGATCAAAGACCCGTACCAGCTCAACGAAACGCAATACAAAGCGGTACTGGACCTGCTTCGCAAGCAACAGCCCTTGATCCACCGCTACTGGCATGACGCAACGGTCCAGATGAGTGACGTCAAAAACGAAGGCGTGGCGGCGTCCAGCACTTGGGGTTACATGGTCAACGGCCTGGTGGCGGACAAGCAGCCGGTTGCCTCGGTTATTCCAAAAGAAGGTGCAACGGGTTGGGCCGACACCACCATGTTGCACGCCGAAGCCAAGCACCCGAACTGTGCCTACAAGTGGATGGACTGGTCGCTGCAACCGAAAGTCCAGGGTGACCTGGCGGCATGGTTCGGTTCGCTGCCGGCGGTTCCTGCAGGGTGCAAGGAAAGCGAGTTGTTGGGTGCCGAGGGCTGCAAGACCAACGGTTTTGACCAGTTCGAGAAGATCGCCTTCTGGAAAACCCCGCAGGCCGAAGGCGGCAAGTTCGTGCCGTACAGCCGCTGGACCCAGGATTACATCGCGATCATGGGTGGCAGATAACCCAGCCACGCACGACCGATCATTCCCACGCTCCGCGTGGGAATGCATCAACGGACGCTCCGCGTCCATTCGTGGCAGAGGTGACGCAGAGCGTCACGGGCTGCATTCCCACGCAGAGCGTGGGAACGATCATCACTGAAGTCAGAAGTCCAGGCAGGGCCGCTGCGACGGCCCTCGCCTTTTTGGAGCACCGCACCATGACGCTTGCAGTCCAGTTCACCAACGTTTCCCGTCAGTTCGGCGAAGTCAAAGCCGTTGACCGGGTTTCCATCGACATCCAGGACGGCGAGTTTTTCTCTATGCTGGGCCCTTCCGGCTCGGGCAAAACCACCTGCCTGCGCCTGATCGCCGGTTTCGAACAACCGAGCGCAGGCTCCATCCGAATTCACGGCGAGGAAGCCGCCGGGCTGCCGCCGTACCAGCGTGACGTCAACACCGTGTTCCAGGATTACGCGTTGTTCCCGCACATGAACGTCCTCGACAACGTCGCCTACGGTTTGAAAGTCAAAGGCGTCGGCAAGACCGAGCGCAACAAGCGCGCCGAAGAAGCCCTCGACATGGTTGCCCTCGGCGGCTATGGCGAGCGCAAACCGGTGCAACTGTCCGGCGGTCAGCGCCAGCGTGTGGCCCTCGCCCGCGCCTTGGTCAATCGCCCACGCGTATTGCTGCTCGATGAACCACTCGGGGCGCTGGACCTGAAGCTGCGCGAGCAAATGCAAAGCGAGCTGAAGAAGCTGCAACGTCAACTCGGCATCACCTTCATCTTCGTCACCCATGACCAGACCGAAGCGCTGTCGATGTCCGACCGCGTCGCGGTATTCAACAAGGGGCGTATCGAACAGGTCGACACGCCGCGCAATCTCTACATGAAACCGGCGACCACCTTCGTCGCTGAATTCGTCGGCACCTCCAACGTGATTCGCGGCGATCTGGCGAAGCAGCTGAGCGGCAATCCACAGCCGTTTTCGATTCGCCCGGAACACGTGCGTTTTGCCGAAGGTCCGCTGGCCAGTCACGAGATCGAAGTCAGCGGTCTGCTCCACGACATCCAGTACCAAGGCAGCGCCACGCGCTATGAAGTGAAACTGGAAAACGGCCAGACCCTGAACATCAGCCAGGCCAACGTGCAGTGGCTGGACGTCAGCGCGCAACATCAGACCGGGCAACGCATCAGCGCACGCTGGGCACGGGAAGCCATGATCCCGCTGCACGACAATACTGTCGGCGGGGTGTGAGATGACCAGCGTGGCTATCCCTCATACCCCGGCGGGCGGCTCGCCGCTGCGCAGGTTCGCCAACCTGCTGTATCGCCGACCGAACTTTTACCTGTCGCTGCTGCTGGTGCCGCCGCTGCTGTGGTTCGGCGCGATCTACTTAGGTTCGCTGCTGGTGCTGCTGTGGCAAGGCTTCTACACCTTCGACGACTTCACCATGGCGGTCACGCCGGACCTGACGCTGGCGAACTTCGCCGCGCTGTTCCAGCCGTCGAACTTCGACATCATCCTGCGCACCTTGAGCATGGCCGTGGCCGTGTCGATCGCCAGCGCCATCGTCGCATTTCCGATCGCCTACTACATGGCGCGCTACACCACCGGCAAGACCAAGGCGTTTTTCTACATCGCGGTGATGATGCCGATGTGGGCCAGTTACATCGTCAAGGCCTATGCCTGGACGCTGCTGCTGGCCAAGGGCGGCGTGGCGCAGTGGTTCGTTCAGCACCTGGGGCTGGAGCCGGTGCTGCAGTTCGTGCTGGGTATTCCGGGTGTCGGTGGCAGTACCTTGTCGACCTCGCACCTGGGGCGCTTCATGGTGTTCGTCTACATCTGGCTGCCGTTCATGATCCTGCCGATCCAGGCGTCGCTTGAGCGCCTGCCGCCATCGCTTCTGCAAGCCTCTGCCGACCTCGGCGCCAAGCCGCGCCAGACCTTCATGCAGGTGACGTTGCCGCTGTCGATTCCGGGCATCGCTGCCGGTTCGATCTTCACGTTTTCGCTGACCCTGGGCGATTTCATCGTCCCGCAACTGGTGGGCCCACCGGGCTACTTCGTCGGCAGCATGGTGTACGCCCAGCAAGGTGCGATCGGCAACATGCCGATGGCCGCAGCGTTCACGCTGGTGCCGATCGTGCTGATCGCCATTTACCTGTCCATCGTCAAACGACTGGGGGCCTTCGATGCACTCTGAAAAAGCGTCTATCGGGCTGAAAATCGCAGCTTGGGGCGGGTTGGTGTTTTTGCACTTCCCGATCCTGATCATCTTCCTGTACGCCTTCAACACCGAAGACGCGGCGTTCAGTTTTCCGCCGAAGGGCTTCACCCTGAAGTGGATTGGCGTGGCCTTCTCGCGGCCCGACGTCCTGGAAGCGATCAAGCTGTCGCTGCAGATTGCCTCCGTCGCGACGTTGATTGCGCTGGTTCTCGGCACGTTGGCGTCGGCGGCGTTGTACCGGCGGGATTTCTTCGGCAAGCAAGGCATCTCGCTGATGCTGATCCTGCCGATTGCGTTGCCGGGGATCATCACCGGGATCGCCTTGCTGGCAACCTTCAAGACGCTGGGCATCGAGCCGGGGATGTTCACCATCATCGTCGGTCACGCGACCTTCTGTGTGGTGATTGTCTACAACAACGTCATCGCCCGTTTGCGCCGTACGTCGCACAGTTTGATCGAAGCCTCGATGGACCTCGGCGCCGACGGCTGGCAGACCTTCCGCTACATCGTCCTGCCGAACCTTGGCTCGGCGTTGCTGGCCGGCGGCATGCTCGCGTTTGCGCTGTCGTTCGACGAAATCATCGTCACCACCTTCACCGCCGGCCATGAACGCACCCTGCCGCTGTGGCTGCTTAACCAGCTCAGCCGCCCACGGGACGTGCCGGTGACCAACGTCGTCGCGATGCTGGTGATGATGGTGACCATGCTGCCGATTCTCGGCGCCTATTACCTGACCCGTGGCGGCGAAAGCGTTGCGGGCAGTGGCGGGAAGTAAATTCATAACAGACACCACTGTCCCCTGTGGGAGCGGGCTTGCCCGCGATGGGAGCGTCACATTTAACGATGATGTTGACTGATCCACCGCTATCGCGGGCAAGCCCGCTCCCACAGGTTTTTCGGTTCCGACAGAAAAATAAAAGCTGCAATGAGGACAATGCCATGCAAACCAAACTCTTGATCAACGGCCAACTGATCGACGGCGACGGCCCCGCCCAACCGGTGTTCAACCCGGCCCTCGGCCGCGTGTTGATCGAAATCAACGAAGCCAGCGAAGCCCAGGTCGATGCCGCCGTGCGGGCTGCCGATGCGGCGTTCGACAGCTGGTCGCAAACCCCACCGAAAGAGCGCTCGCTGTTGCTGCTCAAACTCGCCGACGCCATCGAAGCCCACGGTGAAGAGCTGGCCAAACTGGAATCGGACAACTGCGGCAAACCCTACAGCGCCGCGCTGAACGACGAGATTCCGGCGATTGCCGACGTGTTCCGCTTCTTCGCCGGTGCCAGCCGGTGCATGAGCGGTTCGGCCGGCGGTGAATACCTGGCCGGCCACACCTCGATGATCCGCCGCGACCCGGTCGGCGTGATCGCTTCCATCGCGCCGTGGAACTACCCGCTGATGATGGTTGCCTGGAAAATCGCCCCGGCCCTCGCCGCCGGGAATACCGTGGTGCTCAAGCCGTCGGAACAAACCCCACTGACCGCCCTGCGCCTGGCCGAACTGGCGTCGGAGATTTTCCCGGCCGGCGTGCTCAACCTGGTGTTCGGCCGTGGTCCTACGGTCGGCAGCCCACTGGTCACGCACCCGAAAGTGCGCATGGTGTCGCTGACCGGCTCGATCGCCACCGGCTCGAACATCATTTCCAGCACCGCCGACAGCGTCAAACGCATGCACATGGAACTGGGTGGCAAGGCCCCGGTGATCATCTTCGACGACGCCGACATCGACGCGGCCGTGGAAGGCATTCGCACCTTCGGTTTCTACAACGCCGGCCAGGACTGCACGGCTGCTTGCCGCATCTACGCCCAGGCCGGCATCTACGAAAAATTCGTCGAAAAGCTCGGCGAAGCGGTCAGCAGCATCAAGTACGGTTTGCAGGATGATCCATCGACCGAACTGGGGCCGTTGATCACCGCACAACATCGCGACCGCGTCGCCGGGTTCGTCGAACGTGCCGTGGCGCAGCCGCACATCCGTTTGATCACCGGTGGCAAGGCTGTTGAAGGCAATGGTTTCTTCTTTGAGCCGACGGTGTTGGCTGACGCGCAACAGGACGACGAAATCGTCCGTCGCGAAGTGTTCGGGCCGGTGGTGTCGGTGACCAAGTTCACCGATGAAGCCCAGGTACTGGGCTGGGCCAACGATTCGGACTATGGGCTGGCGTCATCGGTCTGGACCGCGGACGTCGGTCGCGCGCATCGCCTTTCAGCGCGGTTGCAGTACGGCTGCACGTGGGTGAATACCCACTTCATGCTGGTCAGCGAAATGCCCCATGGCGGTCAGAAATTGTCCGGTTATGGCAAGGACATGTCCATGTATGGGTTGGAGGACTACACCGTCGTGCGGCATGTGATGTTCAAGCATTAAAAGCATCGCCAGCAGGCTGGCTCCCACATTTGGAATGCATTTCCCCTGTGGGAGCCAGCCTGCTGGCGATGGCGTCACCTCGGTTTCAAGGCCGAAACCGGCAGTACGCACCACCAGGTTCCACCCCAAAGCAGCCAAAACAATAACCACCGATTCGGGCGGCGCCCCCAAGGCCCCGTCACGGCTTCGGACATCCGAAATCTGCCGATTTTCCGGAGCGAACACACATGAGTGCATCACCCGAACTCTCCACAGCCGTCGTCGACAGCGATGCCGAGCAACTACGCAAACTGGGTTACACCTCGAACTTCAACCGCAGCATGAGCCTGTGGGAAAACTTCGCCCTGGGCTTCACTTACCTCTCGCCGGTCGTAGGGGTTTATACCCTCTTCGGCCTGTGCCTCGCCGCTGGCGGGCCACCGATGTTCTGGGCCTATTTACTGGTCGGCTGCGGCCAGTTGCTGGTGTGCCTGATTTTCGGTGAAGTGGTCTCGCAGTTCCCGATTTCCGGCGGCGTGTACCCGTGGGCCCGCCGCCTGGTGGGCAAACGCTGGGCGTGGATGGTCGGCTGGATCTACTCCATCGCCCTTTGCGTCACCATCGCCGCTGTTGCGGTCGGTGCCGGTCCGTACCTGGCCGCGATGATGGGCTTTGAACCGAGCAACAACACCAACATTGTCATTGCGCTGTTCCTGACGCTGTTCGCCACCCTGGTCAACCTCAGCGGCACCAAAGTGCTGGCACGGATCGCCATGTTCGGTTTCCTCTGCGAATTGGTCGGCGCCGTGATTGTCGGCGTCTACCTGCTGATCTTCGAGCGTCATCAATCGATCAGCGTGTTGTTCAACACCTTCGACATCAGCATCGACGGCTCTTACCTGCCGGCCTTCCTCACCGCTTCGCTGGCGGGGATGTTCCTCTACTACGGCTTCGAGGCCTGCGGCGACGTGGCCGAAGAAACCCCGAACCCGAGCAAGCAGATCCCGGTGGCCATGCGCATGACCATCTACATCGGCGGTATCGCCGCGATGTTCGCGTGCCTGGCGCTGATTCTCGCCGTGCCCGACATGCAAGCCGTGATCAACGGCACCGACAAAGACCCGGTCACCACCATCCTCAACAACGCCTTCGGCCCGGTCGGTTCGAAAGTGGTGATGGGCGTGGTGATGATTTCCTTCATCTCCTGCGTCATCAGCCTGCAAGCAGCGGCGAGTCGCCTGCTGTACTCCTACGCCCGGGATGAAATGGTCATCGGCAGTTCACTGCTGAAAAAGATTTCCCCTACGACCCAGGTGCCGGTTGCTGCACTGTTCGTCTCCGGCGTACTGCCGGCGCTGATCATCATCCTCGGCTTCTTCCTGCAGGACGCGGTGGCCACCATCGTCAGCTTCGCGGCCATCGGCATCTACCTGGCCTTCCAGATGATCGTCCTCGCGGCCCTTTATGCACGCATGAAAGGCTGGAAACCGAGCGGCAAATTCACCCTCGGCGCCTGGGGCTGGGCGGTGAACATCGGCGCGCTGGTTTACGGTGTTGGCGCGATTATCAACATGGCCTGGCCACGCACGCCGGATGCGGCGTGGTACATCAACTATGCCATGGTGCTGAGTACTGCGATCGTGATTGGGTTGGGGCTGCTTTATATGTGGCTTGCCAAGCCGTATGACCACGGGACGGCGCCTGCGGGGGATGCCTGGAAGTTTAGTCGGTAACGGCGATTGCCCTGCTCGCAGTGATGCGGGCAGGGTTCGTGATGCTAGATTGCTTGAGGCATGGAAAGGGAAACACTGTGGGTTGAGGCTTGAACCGCGGAGCCTTTCGATCAAACAGCCGTATCGAACGCGCCATGGTCAACCCCGCCTTATCAATGGCAACCCGCAATAACGACCTTCAAAGTAGCGTTTCTCGACGTCCTCCCCTTCCCGTCCTTCAAAATCGTGTACAGAGAAAAGACCGGTTGCGCCGTTAGCATCTCGTTCGGTGATCCAGAACTGATCGCGCCGAAGCGTTTTGGCGTCCATTAGATGTGTGTCGTGAGTGGTAAAGATCAGTTGAGTGTCCAACCCACTGTCCCCGCCAGGCGTTGTGAACTTCTCCGCCACCTTCAAGGCTTGAGCCAAAAACATACCGCTCCTTTTCATCATCAAAGCGACGCTCATACAGCAGCGTTTCTTTGCCATTGGGGTATGAAACCAATTGCTCCTCAGTTATCCGCTGCGCCGTCATGCGCAGAACAAACCGATAGCGGAGCCTGCCTTGAATGAAGTTGTACTCAAAGAAACTGGGTTCGTCCTTGAGCTGCGGGTCAAAACGAAACGGTGAAACCGGCAGAGGTTCATCATTTGAAGTCGCTGTAGAAGCGAGTAAATGCCCCATGATTCCCATCGCCCGAATCATCGAAGATTTGCCGGACGCATTGGGTCCGTAAATCGCGGCCACCTTCAGCAAGTCCGGCAGCTTTTCTCCCTTTACGGGTGGTTTGAATACGTTGCGTTTTTTGCTCAGGCGCGGCGTCGCAGCCATGGACAGGGTTTGCTTCTCACGGAAGGAGCGATAATTGGAAACCGAAAACTCGATCAACATGTAGCAAACCTGCAGTTCATGACTGAAAGCAGAAAAACTATAGGAAAAACTTCAGGTGCGGCGCTGCTTCACTGCACTTCATGCAAAAACAGGAAATTCCTACAGATCAGCCCTTCTCGACAGAACACCAATTCCTACAACCTATTAAGAAAACCTCAGCACAGACACGCACTTTTTAGCAGCTGGCGAAGCCTGCGTTCCGCTGCGCAGCAGACGTGAAATCAGACGGCGCGGTGCTTCAGGAAGACCGTGCGCTCAGGTTTTACGACTGCTTCGCAGCCGAACGCAGGCTGCGTCAGCTGATACAGACCGCGGCCGCAACACAGCGCCACGGCCAGGTCCTTCGCCTCCTCAAAACCTTGAAACACTCCTCATCGCATCCACCAGATACCGCATCGCAATCCGGTCGCTCTCCGACAACTCCCGGTACCGCTCCACCAATTTCATTTCCTCCGAATTGAGCCGACGCCTGCGCCGCCCTGTCACCAGGCATGGAAAGATTCCCAACAGTTCAGTGATGCCTTGTACTTTCGACATGGACGATGTCCTTCTATACGTCAAAGAAATCTGAAAAACCTGCATCGCCCTATTACTTTCAGCGGTCGCTCTGTGCCCGCTGAAACCCACCGGCCTGAAGGGCCGAAACCGGTCATGCCCATAGAATAGGAAGTAAATCGGCGCTGAAAAGCGTTTTTAGAGTAATTAGTCGAAAAAAGCAGATATGCCCTATAAATCAGAAAGTCCTGTCGGAAAACTTCACCGACATTTCTTGTTTCATTGCCGCGCTGTCACGTTGATATCAATCATTTTTCCTCCGCAACCGAACGGTTTAAGCTATTTGGCATCTGTTTAGAGTCCGTTGCGTTTGGCCGAAGGCATGTCCGAACCGTTATTTTTGATCCAGTACGTGCCAGGAACGGCGCGGGATTGTTCACGACAGGTTGATACTTATGCACCGCAGGAATTTGCTCAAAGCGTCCATGGCCATTGCGGCCTACACCGGTCTTTCGGCCAGCGGCCTCCTGGCCGCTCGTGCCTGGGCCGGTAATGGCGCGGCCGACGGCGACGCCCAGGCCTTCGACTTCGAAGCCTTGAAGATTCAAGCCAAGCAGCTCGCTGGCAATCGATATCAAGACACCAAGCAGGTGCTGCCGCCGACGCTGGCGACCATGACGCCGCAGAACTTCAACGCGATCCGCTACGACGGCAATCATTCCCTGTGGAATGATCTGAACGGTCAGCTGGATGTGCAGTTTTTCCACGTCGGCATGGGGTTCAAGCAGCCGGTGCGCATGTACAGCGTCGATCCCAAGACGCGTCAGGCGCGGGAGGTGCATTTCCGCCCGTCGCTGTTCAATTATGAAAAAACCACGGTCGACACCAAGCAGCTCGGCGCCGACCTGGGGTTTTCCGGGTTCAAGCTGTTCAAGGCTCCCGAGCTGGATAAACACGATGTGTTGTCCTTCCTCGGCGCCAGCTATTTCCGTGCGGTAGACGCCAGCGGCCAGTACGGCCTGTCGGCGCGCGGCCTGGCGATCGATACCTATGCCAAGAAGCGTGAGGAATTTCCGGACTTCACCAAGTTCTGGTTCGAAACCCCGGACAAGGACAGCACCCGCTTCGTGGTCTATGCCCTGCTGGATTCGCCGAGTGCCACCGGCGCCTACCGTTTCGACATCGATTGCCAGGCCAGCCAGGTGGTCATGGCCATCGACGCCCACATCAATGCGCGCACCGCCATCGAACAATTGGGCATTGCCCCGATGACCAGCATGTTCAGCTGCGGCACCCATGAGCGGCGCATGTGCGACACCATTCACCCGCAGATCCACGACTCCGACCGTCTGGCCATGTGGCGCGGCAACGGCGAATGGATCTGCCGTCCGCTGAACAACCCGGCCACCCTGCAATTCAACGCGTTTGCCGACACTGACCCGAAAGGCTTCGGCCTGGTGCAAACGGATCACGAGTTTGACAGCTACCAGGACACCGTCGACTGGTACAGCAAGCGCCCAAGCCTGTGGGTAGAACCTACAACCGCATGGGGCGAAGGCTCTATCGATCTGTTGGAAATTCCTACGACCGGCGAAACCCTGGATAACATCGTCGCGTTCTGGACCCCGAAAAAACCGGTGGCTGCCGGCGACTCGTTGAACTACGGCTACAAGCTCTACTGGAGCGCCTTGCCACCGGTCGGCACGCCGCTGGCCCGGGTCAACGCGACCCGTTCCGGCATGGGTGGTTTCATCGAAGGCTGGGCACCGGGCGAGCATTATCCGGAAGTCTGGGCGCGGCGTTTCGCCGTGGACTTCACGGGCGGCGGTCTGGACCGTTTGCCCGAGGGCGCCGGGATCGAGCCGGTGGTCACGTGCTCGAACGGTCAGGTCAAGGACTTCAACGTGCTGGTGCTCGATGACATCAAGGGCTACCGCATCACCTTCGACTGGTACCCGACCAACGACAGCGTAGAGCCGGTGGAGCTGCGGTTGTTCATCCGCACAAATGACCGCACGTTGAGCGAAACCTGGTTGTACCAGTACTTCCCGCCAGCGCCGGACAAGCGCAAATACACCTGATATCAGGCTAACGTCGATATTTCATTCGGTTTTCCGAACGCGACCTGCCGGTCGGTTCGGTTAACCGGATTATCCAGTGGCCAATTCGGCGCCACAAATATTTAATCCCCTTATAAATCAATAAGTTGATCTGTCAGGCCTGGCCTGGCACGAGTCATGCTCTACACTCTTGGACGAATGCTTTGTTGCGCCAACCCTTCAGGAGCCGGCAGACATTCGAAGCACAAAAAGGGCCGATGAACTGGCTCCATAAAAAAAACAATGTCGAGGAAAATTTGATGCGCATCGTTCCCCACATCCTGGGCGCAGCCATTGCTGCCGCTCTGATTAGCACTCCAGTTTTCGCTGCCGAACTCACCGGCACACTGAAGAAGATCAAAGAGTCCGGCGTCATCACCCTCGGGCATCGTGACGCATCCATTCCGTTTTCCTATATCGCAGACGCTTCCGGCAAACCGGTTGGCTACTCCCACGATATCCAGCTGAAAATCGTCGAAGCCATCAAGAAAGACCTGGACCTGCCGAACCTGCAGGTCAAATACAACCTGGTCACTTCGCAAACCCGTATCCCGCTGGTGCAGAACGGCACCGTGGACGTCGAGTGCGGTTCCACCACCAACAACGTCGAGCGTCAGCAACAAGTTGCCTTCTCCGTCGGCATCTTCGAAATCGGTACCCGCCTGTTGTCCAAGAAAGGCTCCGCGTACAAGGATTTCGACGACCTTAAAGGCAAGAACGTCGTGACCACCGCGGGCACCACGTCCGAGCGCATCATCAAATCGATGAACGCCGACAAGCAGATGGGCATGAATGTCATCTCTGCCAAAGACCACGGTGAGTCGTTCCAGATGCTGGAATCGGGCCGCGCTGTTGCGTTCATGATGGATGACGCCTTGCTGGCCGGTGAAGCCGCCAAAGCCAAGAAGGCCGATGACTGGGCCGTGACCGGTACTCCACAGTCCTACGAAATCTACGGCTGCATGGTCCGCAAGGGCGACGAGCCGTTCAAGAAGGCGGTCGACGACGCCATCATCGCGACCTACAAGTCGGGCGAGATCAACAAGATCTACGACAAATGGTTCATGCAGCCAATCCCGCCTAAAGGCCTGAACCTGAACTTCCCGATGAGCGACGAGCTCAAGGCTTTGATCGCTAATCCGACCGATAAAGCGGCTGACGACAAGAAGTCCTGATTTCTGACTAACCTTATCTCCTGAGAGGGCCTCTGCCCTTTCAGGAGGTTGTCACTCCCTGCTGGCATTTTTGGAAACACTCGAACCGGTGGCTGTCGAGCCGCTCGTGTGTGCCTGATTTTCAATCGGGCGGGAACGGAGTTTCCCCAGGCGGGCATTTGTACATCGAACGATCTGAGGGGAGACCCTAATGAATTACAACTGGGACTGGGGCGTGTTCTTCAAGTCCACCGGCGTGGGCAGCGAGATTTATTTCGACTGGTACCTCTCCGGCTTGGGCTGGACCATCGCCATTGCCGTTGCTGCCTGGATCATCGCGCTGCTGCTGGGCTCGGTGCTGGGTGTCATGCGTACGGTGCCGAACCGTATCGTGTCGGGCATCGCGACCTGCTACGTCGAACTCTTCCGTAACGTGCCGCTGCTGGTGCAGCTGTTCATCTGGTACTTCCTGGTGCCCGATCTGCTGCCGCAGAACCTGCAGGACTGGTATAAACAGGACCTGAACCCGACCACCTCGGCCTTCCTCAGCGTCGTCGTGTGCCTGGGCCTGTTCACCACCGCACGGGTTTGCGAACAGGTGCGCACCGGCATCCAGGCGCTGCCTCGTGGCCAGGAAGCGGCCGCTCGCGCCATGGGCTTCAAGCTGCCGCAGATCTATTGGAACGTGCTGCTGCCCCAGGCGTACCGGATCATCATTCCGCCGCTCACCTCGGAATTCCTCAACGTCTTCAAGAACTCCTCCGTGGCGTCGCTGATCGGCCTGATGGAGCTGCTTGCACAGACCAAACAGACCGCCGAGTTCTCCGCCAACCTGTTCGAAGCGTTCACCCTGGCCACGTTGATCTACTTCACCCTGAACATGGGCCTGATGCTGCTGATGCGCGGCGTCGAGAAGAAAGTCGCCGTGCCTGGCCTGATCTCCGTGGGGGGTAAATGATGGAATTCGACTTCTCGGGCATCATCCCGTCCCTGCCGGGCCTGTGGAACGGCATGGTCATGACCCTGCAACTGATGGCGCTGGGCGTCGTCGGCGGGATCATCCTCGGCACTATCCTGGCGCTGATGCGCCTGTCCCACAGCAAACTGCTGTCGAACATTGCCGGCGCCTACGTTAACTACTTCCGTTCGATCCCGCTGCTGCTGGTCATCACCTGGTTCTACCTGGCGGTGCCGTTCGTGCTGCGCTGGATCACCGGCGAAGACACGCCGATCGGCGCGTTCGCCTCGTGCATCGTGGCGTTCATGATGTTTGAAGCGGCGTACTTCTGCGAAATCGTCCGGGCCGGCGTACAGTCGATTCCCAAGGGCCAGATGGGTGCCGCCCAGGCCCTGGGCATGACCTACGGCCAGATGATGCGCCTGATCATCCTGCCGCAAGCGTTCCGCAAGATGACCCCGCTGTTGCTGCAACAGAGCATCATCCTGTTCCAGGACACCTCGCTGGTCTATGCGGTCGGCCTGGTGGACTTCCTCAATGCCTCGCGCGCCAGTGGCGACATCATCGGGCGCTCCAATGAGTTCCTGATTTTTGCCGGTTTCACCTACTTCATCATCAGCTTTGCCGCCTCGCAGCTGGTCAAGCGTCTGCAAAAAAGGTTCGCCGTATGATCTCTATCAAGAACGTCAACAAGTGGTATGGGGACTTCCAGGTACTGACTGATTGCAGCACCGAGGTCAAAAAAGGCGAGGTGATCGTGGTGTGCGGACCGTCCGGCTCCGGCAAATCCACCCTGATCAAATGCGTCAACGCCCTGGAACCGTTCCAGAAAGGCGACGTGGTGGTCGATGGCACGTCCATCGCCGACCCGAAGACCGACCTGCCGAAACTGCGTTCGCGCGTGGGCATGGTGTTCCAGCATTTCGAACTGTTCCCGCACCTGAGCATCATGGACAACCTGACCATCGCTCAGGTCAAGGTGTTGGGTCGCAGCAAGGACGAGGCCTCCAAGAAAGCCCTGCAACTGCTCGAACGCGTCGGTCTTTCGGCCCACGCGAAAAAGCATCCGGGGCAACTCTCCGGCGGTCAGCAGCAGCGTGTGGCGATTGCCCGTGCGTTGGCGATGGACCCGATCGTCATGCTGTTCGACGAACCGACGTCCGCGCTCGATCCGGAGATGGTCAACGAAGTGCTCGACGTGATGGTGCAACTGGCCCATGAAGGCATGACCATGATGTGCGTGACCCACGAAATGGGCTTCGCCCGCAAAGTGGCGGACCGCGTGATCTTCATGGACCAGGGCAAGATCATCGAAGACTGCAAGAAAGAGGATTTCTTCGGCGACATCAGCCACCGCGCCGAGCGTACGCAGCACTTCCTCAACAAGATTCTGCAGCACTAAGTCCTGCCACCGCTCCCACCCTGTGGGAGCGAGCCTGCTCGCGATGACGGCTTAACAGTCAACATCGACATTGACTGACCTAGCGCATTCGCGAGCAGGCTCGCTCCCACAAGGGTCGGCGACGATTCACAAGCAAGTGTTGTGGTTGACCCAAGGCATCTGTGATGAAATGCGACCCCACTCTCTATCGCGCCGCGCCGCCATCACTCGCCGTGAAACCCCGTCTGATTCGCCATTTGTTCCTGCCGCCGCTGGTCATCGCCCTGATGATCGGATTGGGCTACATCGGCTTCTGGGTCAGTGAGCACTACGGCATCCGCAGCCTCAGCGAGAACGGCCAGCGACAGCTGGAACTGCACGCCCGCGCCGTCGAGAGCGAGATCAGCAAGTACACCTACCTGCCCAGCCTGCTGGAACTCGAAACCAGCGTTTCAAAGCTGTTGGCCGACCCGACGCCGGAACACCGACAGACGGTCAATGATTACCTCGAAGGCCTGAACCGGCGCAGCCGCAGTCGGGCTATCTACGTGATGGACACCACCGGCCGTGTCATGGCCACCAGCAACTGGCGCGATGTCGACAGTTACCTCGGTGAAGACCTGTCCTTTCGCGCCTATTTCCAGAACGCCGTGCGCGGTCAGCCGGGACGCTTCTACGGCATCGGCAGCACCAACGGCGAACCCGGTTATTACCTGGCCCACGGCCTGGAAGAGCACGGCAAGATCATCGGCGTCGCGGTGGTCAAGGTCCGCCTCGAAGCCATGGAAGAACGCTGGCAGCGGGCGCGCCTTGAAGCGTTCGTCAGCGACGAGAACGGCATCATCATTCTCTCCAGCGACCCGGCGCGGCGACTCAAATCGGTTGTTCCGCTGAGCGACGACACCAAGGAGAAACTCGCCCGCAGCCTGCAGTATTACTGGTTCCCGCTGAACGAACTGCAACCGCTGGCCCGGGAGAAACTGGCCGAAGGCGAGGAGAAACTGACGTTCCCCGCCAACAGCGAAGTGGAATCCGACGAAGAGGACATCAGCTACCTCTCGCAAACCCGCCCGCTGAGCGACACCCCGTGGCATTTCACCCTGCTCACGCCCCTCCAGGATTTGCGCCGCGAGGCGATCAATCAGGGGATTCTGGTGGCGGTGGCATTTGCCCTGGTGGCGTTCCTGCTGATCGCCTGGAACGAGCGGCGCAAGGTGATCGCCACCCGCCTCGCCGCCCGCGAAGCCTTGCAGGAAGCCAACAATCAACTGGAGCGTCGGATTACCGAACGCACCACCGACCTGCGCGCCAGTAACGAACGGCTCAAGGGCCAGATCCGCGAACGCCGTCAGGCTGAAGAGACGTTGCGCCGGGCTCAGGATGAACTGGTGCAGGCCGGTAAACTCGCCGCCATCGGCCAGATGTCGACCAGCATTGCCCATGAATTGAACCAGCCGCTGGCGGCGCTGCGAACCTTGTCCGGCAACACTGTGCGTTTTCTCGAGCGCGGTCAGCTGGACGTGGCCAGCACCAACCTCAAGACCATCAACGAACTGATCGACCGCATGGGCCGGATTACCGCCAGCCTGCGCTCCTTCGCCCGTCGCGGCGATGACAAAGGCCAGGCCTGCCTCGGCAAAGCGGTGGATGCCGCGTTGCAACTGCTCGGGGGTCGGGTGGATAGCATCCATCTGCAACTGCATCGTGACTTTGCCGATGTGCAGGTGCAGATCGACCAGACCCGTCTGGAGCAGATCCTGGTCAACCTGATCGGCAACGCCCTCGACGCGATGCAGGCGCAACCGCTGCCGGAGTTATGGCTTGAAGGCGAAGTGTTCGATGGCAAATATCGCCTTCGGGTGCGCGACAACGGCCACGGCATCGACGCCGAAGCGCGCAAGCATCTGTTCGAACCGTTCTTCACCACCAAACCCGGCGAACAAGGCCTGGGCCTCGGCTTGACCTTGTCGGCAAGCCTGGCCGCCGCCACCGGCGGGCACCTGGGTGTCGAACACCCGGCCAGCGGTGGTACCACCTTCGTCCTCAGTTTACCGTTGGTAAGCCTCACTTCCGCCGAGCCAATATGAACAACGACCTTAGTGTGCTGATCGTCGAAGACGACCCCCATGTGCTGCTCGGCTGCCAACAGGCGCTGACCCTCGAAGACATTCCCTGCGTGGGCGTGGGCAGCGCAGAAGAAGCGCTGGAGCGCGTTGGCGACAACTTTGCCGGGATCGTCATCAGCGACATCCGCCTGCCGGGCATCGATGGCCTGGAACTGCTGACCCGGCTCAAGGCCCGCGACCGCAGCCTGCCGGTGGTGCTGATTACCGGCCACGGCGACATTTCCATGGCCGTCGGCGCGATGCAGAAAGGCGCCTACGATTTCATGGAGAAACCTTTCTCCCCCGAACGCCTGGTGGACGTGGCGCGCCGCGCGCTGGAGCAACGCAGTCTCGCGCGGGAAGTCTCGTCGCTGCGTCGACAACTGGCCGAGCGCGATTCCCTCGAAGGCCGGATCATCGGCCGCTCGCCGGCGATGCAGAACCTGCGCGAATTGATCGTCAACGTCGCCGATACGTCGGCCAACGTGTTGATCGAAGGCGAGACCGGCACCGGCAAGGAACTGGTTGCGCGCTGCCTGCACGACTTCAGTCGGCGCCACACCAAACAGTTCGTCGCGCTGAACTGCGGCGGCTTGCCAGAGAACTTGTTCGAAAGCGAGATTTTCGGCCACGAGGCCAATGCCTTCACCGGCGCCGGTAAGCGGCGGATCGGCAAGATCGAACACGCCGACGGCGGCACGTTGTTCCTCGACGAAGTGGAAAGCATGCCCCTGCCCTTGCAGATCAAATTGCTGCGGGTGTTGCAGGAACGCACCCTCGAACGCCTCGGCTCGAACCAGAGCGTGGCGGTGGATTGCCGGGTGATCGCGGCGACCAAGTCCGATCTCGACGAGTCGAGCAAGGCCGGCGAATTCCGCAGTGACCTGTATTACCGGCTCAACGTAGTGACCCTGGAACTGCCGCCACTGCGCGAACGTCGCGAAGACATCCTGCAACTGTTCGAACACTTCCTGCAGCAGTCGTCCTTGCGTTTCGACCGCGCCGTGCCGGACCTGGATAACCAGACCTTATCGAACCTGATGAGCCACGACTGGCCGGGCAACGTGCGTGAGCTGCGCAACGTCGCCGAGCGCTTCGCCCTCGGTCTGCCAGCGTTCAAGAAATCCGGTGCCAGCGGCAGCAATCAGGGCCTGGCGTTCGCCGAAGCGGTGGAAGCGTTTGAACGTAACCTGCTCAGCGATGCGTTACAGCGCAGCGGCGGCAACCTGACCCAGGCCAGCCTGGAACTGGGGATGGCCAAGACCACCTTGTTCGATAAGGTGAAGAAGTACGGGCTGAGCCACTGATGGACCTGATTCTCAAAGCCACCCTGGGCGCGGCGGTGGTGCTGATCCTCGCCGCCCTGGCCAAGACCAAAAACTACTACATCGCCGGACTGGTGCCGCTGTTTCCGACCTTTGCCCTGATTGCGCATTACATCGTCGGCAAGGGGCGCTCGCTGGAGGATTTGAAGACCACCATCGTGTTTGGCATGTGGTCGATCATTCCGTACTTCATCTACCTGGCGACGTTGTACGTGATGGTCGACCGGATGCGGCTGGAGGCTTCACTGGCCGTGGCGGCGGTGGCGTGGTTGATGGCGGCGACGGTGTTGGTCACGGTTTGGGTTCGCTTCCACGCCTGACCACCCTCTGATCGTTCCCACGCGTGGGAACGATCGTCAACTGCTGGCCCGGCCCTTGCATTTACCCCTAAAAGCCCTCTCGGCCGGCCTTCATGATGGATGGAGCCGGTGTCTGGGAGGGTGTGCCAAGGGTGAATTGCGACCTTGAACATTTTAGATCTCGACCACAGCCTGACGGCTCAGGCACCGATCGCGCAGCTGCTCGACAGCGGTCGTGCCAAACGCCTGGACCTGCTCGACCTCGGCCCGAAACTGCGGCTCTGGTCCAGCGAACGAACCTGGCGGCGCTTCGCTGAACGCCTGCAGCAACGCCCGCGCCACAGCGGCCCGCAGCCTGAAATCTTCTTCGTGGGTTCCGGTGACTACCATCACCTGACACCGGCCTTCCTGAGCGATTTGCCGGAACCGGTGAGCCTGATCCACTTCGACAATCACCCCGACTGGGTCCACTTCGCCCCACGTCGGCATTGCGGTTCGTGGGTCAACCAGGCGCTGAAACTGCCGAACATCCGGCGCATCGTCACGCTCGGCCCGTGCAGCGACGACTTGCAAAATCCGCAGCTCAAGGGCGGCAACCTCAGCGCCCTCAGGCGTGGAGTGTTGCAGCTGTTCCCGTGGCAGCACCCGCCCTCCAAGGTCTGGGGCCGGGTTGGCGATGGTGCCGGGCATCAGCAGCAGGAAAACCTGCTGCACTGGCGCAACCTGGCCGAGCTGGACTGGCCGGTGTTTCTTCAACAGATGATCGCCAGCCTGCCCACCGACGCGGTGTGGATCACCCTCGACAAGGACGTATTGGCCAGCGAAGACGCGGCGACCAATTGGGATCAGGGCGGCATGCGCCTCAGTCATCTGCTGCACGCCATACGCATGCTGGCGGCCGGTAAACGAATCATCGGCATCGACATCTGCGGCGAATACGCCCCGCCGGCCTTCAGCAACGCCTTCAAACGCTGGGAAGCCAAGTCCGACCAGCCGCCCGCCGAACGCTGGAGCCACACCGATCTGCTGCGCAACGCGGCGACCAATCAGGCGCTGATCGAGCTGTTCGAGGAGTTGTTCCCATGACCTTCACGGTGATTGTCCTGGTGGCGTTTTCCATTGTGCTGGACGTCATCGGTCAGCTCTGTTTCAAGCTCGGTCTGGACCGCCTGCCCGAGCTTGAAGGCGGCTTTCGGCTGAATGCGTTCTGGGGCCAGGTGTTCAACGCGCCGCTGCTGTGGTGCGGCATCGGCGCCTACGTGATCGAGTTTTTCGTCTGGCTCGAAGCCTTGTCCCGGGCACCGCTGAGCCTGTTGTTTCCGGCGGCGGCGCTGGCGTATTGCGGCGTGGTGCTGGCCGGAAAACTGATCCTAGGTGAAACCGTCAGCCGGCGGCGCTGGCTTGGCACGTTGGTGATTACGGCGGGCGTCATGCTCGTGTGTGTCGCCCATGCATGAGGCTCAATCGATGCTCAAAGGCAAGACCGACTGGCTGCACGAGCGCCTCGGCACCGTGGTGCTTTGGGCGCTGTTGATCGGTTTTGAAAGTGCCGGCCAGATCGCGACCAAGGTCGGCGGAGATCAACTGGGGCAGATGGATTTCAATGTGCAATGGCTGCTGGCGGTGGCAGTCACCCCCGGCGTGTGGCTGGCGATTGCCTGCTACATCGGCGCTTTTTTTGTGTGGATGCTGATACTGCGGCGTAGCAGTTTGTCCCTGGCTTTTCCGCTGAGCTCGCTGGTGTTTGTCGGGGTTTTGTTGGGGTCGTGGCTGGGGTTGGGCGAGCAGATCAGCGTGCTGCACTGGGTGGGAGTGGCGGTGATTATGGGCGGGATTGCGTTGCTCGCCGAGGGTGAAGAGAAGTAGATGTCTGTCGAATTCAAGGACGCTTTCGCGAGCAGGCTCGCTCCCACATTGGTATGCATTCCCCCTGTGGGAGCGAGCCTGCTCGCGATGGCGCCAGTCAGGGGTGTGCGCGCATCAATCCCCGCCCCTCGCGCAAGCACTCATGTTGATTGTAGCGACCTACAAAAATTGTAGCTTCGCCCACCGCGAATCCCGCCAAAACCCCAGCCCTGCTGGGCCTAACCCGATTGGCACACTCCCTGCTCTACCCCTTTTGCAGCGCAGGCAGCACAACCTGCGCACACTTTTTACAAGAAGGTACAGCAGATGATTGACTGGCATATCGTGTGTGATTTCGACGGGACCATCACCCGCACCGACGTGATCGACAGCATCCTCCAGCGTTTCGCCGACCCGAGTTGGGAAGCGATCGAAAACGAGTGGCTGGCGGGCGACATCGGTTCCCGTGAATGCCTCAGCCGCCAGCTCTCGCTGGTCAAGGCCACGCCCGCCGAGCTGCTCGGGTTCTTCGACAGCATCGACATCGATCCGGACTTCCCTGACTTCGTCGACCACGTGATCGGCCTCGGCGCTTCCCTTGAAGTGGTCAGTGACGGCATCGAACAAGGCATCGCGCGGATCCTGGCGCGCCACTACGTCAGCCTCTTGCCGATCCTCGCCAACCGCTTGCGCCAGGTTGACCACCAGCGCTGGCGCATCGACTTCCCGCACTCAAGCGACGCCTGCCGCGCCGCGTCCGGCAACTGCAAATGCAAATCCACCCCCGGCACCAAACGGGTGCTGGTGATCGGCGATGGCCAGTCCGACATGTGCGTGGCCGCCACCGCCGATTTCGTGTTCGCCAAGGATCGCCTGGCCGAGCACTGCGAACGCAATGGCATCGCCTATGCGCGCTTCGACAGCTTCGCCGAACTGCCTGCGCTGCTGGCCTTGTTGCCAAACGCCAGCGCCGCCAACGCCACCTCCTTCAACGCAGAAACACAGGAACTCTTCCACCATGTCTGATATTCGAATCGCCACGCCTGAAGACCAGGTCCTTCTGGAAAAAGAAGCCAGGTACTGCTCCTACGGCGACACCGTTCACTACATCGAACCGCCACGAATCTTCAGCCGTTGCGAAGGCTCCTACGTCTGGGACACCGAAGACCAGGCCTACCTCGACCTGCAAATGTGGTACTCGGCGGTCAACTTCGGCTACGCCAACCCGCGCCTGAACAACGCGCTGAAACAGCAGATCGACACCCTGCCGCAAATCGCCAGCCAGTACCTGCACAAGGGCAAGATCGAGCTCTCGGAAATGATCGCCGTCGATGCGAAGAAAAAATTCGGCCTCGATGGCCGCGTGCACTTCAACGTCGGCGGCTCGCAGTCCATCGAGGACTCGCTGAAAGTCGTGCGCAACGCCACCAACGGCAAAAGCCTGATGTTCGCTTTCGAGGGCGGCTACCACGGACGCACCCTCGGCGCCTCGTCGATCACGTCCAGCTACCGCTATCGCCGCCGCTATGGCCACTTCGGCGAGCGTGCGCAATTCATCCCGTTCCCGTACCACTTCCGCGGCCCGAAAGGCATGAGCAAGGAAGAGTACGGCAGCCATTGCGTACGGAATTTCGCCCGGTTGTTCGAGACCGAATACAACGGCGTCTGGGACCCGAAAGTCGGCCAGAGCGAGTACGCCGCGTTCTACGTCGAGCCCATCCAGGGCACCGGCGGCTACGTGATTCCGCCAATGAATTTCTACAGCGAGCTCAAGCATGTGCTGGACCAGCACGGCATCTTGATGGTGGTCGACGAAATCCAGATGGGCTTCTACCGCACCGGCAAGCTGTGGTCGATTGAGCACTTCGACGTCAAACCGGACGTGATTGTTTTCGGCAAAGCCTTGACCAACGGCCTCAACCCGCTGGGTGGCATCTGGGCCAAGGAAGAATTGATCAACCCGAAAATCTTCCCGCCCGGATCGACGCATTCGACCTTCGCGTCGAACCCGTTGGGCACCGCAGTCGGCCTCGAAATGTTCAAGATGACCAGCGAAATTGACTACGGCTCGATGGTCATGAACAAGGGCAAATACTTCCTTGAAGGCCTGAAGGATTTGCAGAAACGCTACCCGATCATCGGCGACGTCGATGGTCTGGGCCTGGCCCTGCGCTGCGAAATCTGCGGCCCGGACGGTTTCACCCCGGACAAGGCGACCCTCGATTTCATGGTCGAGGAAGGCATGAAGGGCGACATCGAAATCGATGGCAAACGCCTGGGTCTGATTCTCGACGTGGGCGGTTACTACAAGAACGTGATCACCCTCGCGCCGTCGCTGGAAATCAGCTACCCGGAAATCGATCTGGGCATCGCCCTGCTCGACCGTCTGCTGCACCGAGCGATGCAAAGATGATGGCCGAAGCGATCGACATGGGCGGAGGCAGTGCCGGTTTCGTTCTCGGCAGCGGCGAGGTCGCGGTGCTGTTGATCCACGGCCTCACCGGTACGCCGACCGAATTGCGCCGGGTGGCCACCGGACTGGCCAAGGCTGGGTGCACGGTCTACGTGCCGACCCTGGCCGGGCACTGTGGGGACAACGCCGACCTGCAAGCCACCGGGTGGCGCGACTGGTACGAGAGCGCGCGTAAGACCTTCATCGGCGTACGCCGCAAACACGAGCATGTGTTTGTCGGCGGTTTGTCCATGGGCGCGGTGCTGTCGATGTACCTGGCCGCCGAGCATCCGGGGCAGATCGAAGGCTTGTTGCTGTATTCGACCACGCTGCGTTACGACGGCTGGAACATGCCCAAGGTCGCGGTGCTCACGCCGTTGCTGATGGCGATTCCGTTTGGCGTGCACCTGTGCCGTTTCAACGAAAAATCCCCGTTCGGTATCAAGGATGAACGCTTGCGGGCCCTCGTCGAGCGGCAGATGAAGGCCGGTGAAAGCACCAACGCCGGGCTGCTGACGATGTCCGGCGTCAGTGTTCGGGAACTGCACCGGTTGGTGGCGGCGGTGAAAAAACGCATGCCGCAGATCACCACTCAAACACTGGTCCTGCACTCGCGCGAAGACGACATCACCAGCCGCTGGAACGCCGACTATGTCGAACGCAAGCTGGGCGGCCCGGTGGTGAAGATCCTGCTGGACGACTGCTATCACATGATCACCGTCGACCTGCAATACCGCCGCGTGGTGGAGTTGAGCGCGGACTTCATCCAGCACCGTTTCGCGCAACAAGGGACCGTCCCGCAACCCATACGCCAGGATTATCAGCAGCTGGCCTGACAGCAATGCCGAACGCCGGCTTCGCCAGCTGCTACGGGGATCGTGCAACGGCGTAGCGGCGGACGGCCGCAGTGGTGAGTAATTTTAAGGAAACGATGTGATCGCAGCCCTTGCCTTTTCAACGATCGAGGCCATCGACCGCAGTGCCTGGAATGCCTGTTTCCCCGCCGAACTGGAGGACTGGGATTACTACCGGGCCGTTGAACAGGCGGGCATTGCCGATTTTCAGTGGCGCTATCTGGCGCTGTATGAAGAGCAGGTGCTGGTCGCCGCAGCGGTGGCGTTCACCACCGCCTATGCGCTGGACACCACGGTTCAAGGGTTAGGCAAACGCGTCAGCGAACGCTTGCGCCGCTGGTGGCCTGGCCTGCTCGAGGTGCGCCTCTACGCCCTCGGTTCTCCGGTGGCCGAGCAATGCCATGTCGGAACGGCCCGACACATCGAACCCGCCCGGCGCCCGGTCCTGCTCGAGCGACTGTTGACCCTGGCGCGCAACGATGCCGATCAGGCCGGTATCGGCCTGCTCGCGGTCAAGGATGCCTCACATCGTGATGCGCAATGGTTGCAGGTCTGTCATGAGGCCGGTCTGCAAAGCATGCCCGGCCTGCCCAGCGCGGAACTGCCGATCAGTTTTGGCTCCGTGGACGCCTACCTCGGCACCCTCGGCAAATCCACCCGCAAAGACCTGCGCCGCACGTTGCGCGGGCAAGGTCCGAGGATCGAGTGGCGACGCTCTGTTGATGACCTGCTGCCGCGGATGATGCCGCTCTACGACGCCACCCTCGCCCGCAGCGACCTGACCTTCGAACGTTTGCCGCCCGCCTATTTCCGCCAAGTCCTGGAACAGCTCGACGAGCGAGCCGCTTGCGTGCTGTATTGGCTCGGCGATGAACTGGTGGCGTTCAACCTGGTGCTGCTGGATGAGCAGCGACTGGTGGACAAGTTTTTCGCCCACGACCTGAGCCAGACCCGCGAGCACAACCTGTACGTTCGCAGCTGGCTGGCCAATGTCGGCTACTGTATTGAACACGGTATCCCGATCTACGCGTGCGGTCAGGCCGGCTATGCCAGTAAGCTGCGCCTGGGTTGCTCGTTTACCGGCAACACCGTGTTTTTCCGCCATCGCAACCGCGTACTCGACGGCCTGTTGCGAGGGCTGAACATGTTTATCCGCCCGGACCGATCCGACCCTGCCATGGCTGCTGCAATAAGCGAAGCATGATGACCAGAGACCGACACGCCAACGCCCGACCTTTCGCCCTTTCCGGCTGGAGCCTGCAGCGCAAGCTGGTGCTGGCCTTCTGGCTGGTCAGCGTGATTCCGACGATGATCGCCGCCGAACTGGCGGCCGCCACCCTGTCCCGGATTTTCGACAGCAACGTACGGATCTGGCTGCAGGAATCAACCAAGATCGTCGAGGACGAAATCACCGAGATCCTGCGCGATAACGCCCGGGTCGCACAGTTGCTCCTGCGCTATACGCGCCCGCCAACCGATGAACAATCGAGTCAACGCGACAAACTGACCACCGACATCGCCGAAGCCATGGGCATCGACGTGGTCGCGCTGGTGCGCAACAGCGACCACAAAGTGCTGTTCAGCACCGCCACCGACGACATCGTCCGCCAGATCAGCACCGCCCCCAAAGCCGTGTTGCAGACCTTGCAAGTCGGCGGCGTCGCCACCGGCACGGTGGTCTCGACCTTCGAGACCGATCAGGACGGTGTCGATTACAAACTGGTGATTGCGACCTACCTCGACAGCAGTTTCCTCACCAGCGTGGCCGATGTGCATTCCCTCGACCTGCGCCTCTACCTGGCCAAGGCCGATGACTTCTCGGAGATTTTTTCCACCCAGCGATTCGAGGATCATCCGGCGGCCGTGCCGGAAAAAATCGAACAGATCCTGCGCAACACCAAGCAGCCGATCGAGCAATTCACCAACCGCTACAGCGGTATCTACCGACCGATTCTCAACGAAAACGGCGAGTTGCAAGGGGTGATTTTCAGTGGTCTGCTGCGCCACACCAGCCTGGTCGGGCTGGTGAACCAGAGCAACCTGTTCATCCTGATTTTCCTGCTCAGCTCGGCCGCGTCACTGGCGGTGGGCTGGCTGGTGTCACAGCGCCTGACCCAGCCATTGCGCGAACTCTCCAAAGGCGTGCAAGCGGTAATCGCCGGGGATTACCGCCAACGCCTGGCGGTCACTGGCGGCGACGAACTGGCGGAATTGAGCAGCACCTTCAACCACATGAGCGAACGCCTCGGCGAGTTGCAACACCTGGAATCGCAACTGCGCCGCCGCGACCGCCTGCATGCGCTGGGTGAAGTCGCCATGGGCCTGGCCCATGAAATCCGCAACCCGCTGGGCATCATCAAGACCGCCACGCAATTACTCCACCGGCGCGCCGATTTGCCCGAGACCGACAAGCGTCATCTGGAATACGTGGTCAGTGAAGTCAGCCGCATCAACGACCTGATTACCGAATTCCTCGATTTCGCCAAACCCAGCGCGCCGATGCGTTCGACACAGCTGGCGCGGCCGCTGGTGGATGAATTGATCGGCTTTTGCGCCCCGGAACTGGCCAGCCACAACATCGATGTGCGCATCGACGATCAGGCCCCCGCCGCGACCCTGTATGCCGACGCTCGGCAACTCAAGCAGGCTGGCCTGAACCTGATCGTCAACGCCATCGACGCGATGCCCGACGGCGGACGCCTGACCGTGGCGATCAGCAGCGATGCGTCGTTCACCGTCATCAGCTTTTCCGACACCGGCCAAGGCATCGAACCGGACATGCTCGAACGGATTTTTACGCCGTTCGTCACCACCAAGGCGTCGGGCACCGGGCTGGGTCTGGCCAAGGTCTTCTCGATCATGGAGAGTCATGACGGACGCATCGAGTGCGTCAGCGAAAAAGACGCCGGGGCCACCTTCACCCTGTACATTCCGGCCAACGGTGCAGACTTCGACGAGGGCAGCGATGACACATAACGTACTGGTGGTCGACGACGAGCCCAAGCTCTGCGACCTGCTGGCCTCGGCACTGAGTCAGAACGGCATTGTGGTGTTCACCGCCGGCAATGGCCTGCATGCGCTCAAGGTGCTGGAGTGCGAAGACATCGACCTTGTGATCAGCGACTGGCGCATGCCCGGCATGGACGGCCCGCAATTGCTGGCGGAAATCAAAACACGGTTTCCGCAGTTGCCGGTGATCGTCATGACGGCCTACAGCACCGTGAAAAACGCCGTGCAGTCGATGCGCAACGGCGCCTTCGACTACATCGCCAAGCCCTTCGACATCGACGAACTGGACATCACCGTCAGCAAAGCCCTGCAATTTCGCGACATCCTCAAAGACAACCAGCGCATGCGCGCCGAACTCGACGAGCACCAGCAGATCGACAGCCTGATCGGCGACAGCCCGAGCTTTCGGCGGGTGCTGCACGCGATCGATTCAGTGCGCGAAAGCAACGCGACGATTCTGCTGACCGGCGAAAGCGGCACGGGTAAGGAAATGGTCGCCCGGGCGATCCACAAACACGGTAATCGCGCGGACAAACCGTTTGTCGCGGTGAACTGTGCGGCGATCCCAGAAGGGTTGCTGGAAAGCGAAATGTTCGGCCACCGCAAAGGCGCGTTCACCGGCGCCGTGGCGGATCGGGTCGGGCGTTTCCTGCAGGCCGACAAGGGCACGCTGTTCCTTGATGAAATCGGCGAGATGCCGCTGGCCTTGCAGGCGAAAATCCTGCGGGCGTTGCAGGAACGAGTGATCGAACCGGTGGGCGACCCACGCGAGCGCAAGGTCGATGTGCGGGTGATCGCCGCGACTAACAAAAACCTGCTGGAGGCGGTGGCCAACAAGGAGTTTCGCGAAGACCTGTACTATCGCCTCAACGTGTTCCCGATTCCCCTGCCCGCCCTGCGTGAACGGGTCGAAGACATCGCCCCGCTGGCCCGACATTTCGCCCACACCCTGGGCGCCACGGCGGGCAAACGCATCACCGGTTTCAGCCCGGCGGCATTGCAGGCCATGGCCAATTACTCGTGGCCGGGGAACATTCGCGAACTGCAGAACTGCGTGGAGCGCGCGACCATCGTCGCTTCGGGGGCGGTGATCGAAGACGATGACCTGCCGGCCTATCTGTTTGCCTCACGGCCCGCCGATAGTGGCGCGATTTTCAGCGAGGGCAGCAACGTGCCTTCGGACCTGGAAGCGGCGCTGGCGGAAGTCGAGAAGGCCTACATCCTGGCGGCCCTGCAACAAAGCAACGGTGTGCAGGCCGCGGCGGCGCAGCTGATCGGAATTTCCGAGCGCAGCTTCTGGTATCGGCTGAAAAAACTGGGGATTCACGTGGACAAGATTGTGCGCTGACCGCAGCAGATGATCGTTCCCACTCTGCGTGGGAACGATCAACTCAAGGGGTTCAGCTTACCGTGCCGCCTTTCGCTTCACTCATGATCTGCCGAATCGCGGCGACAAACGTTTCCACCGGCTGCCCGCCACTGACCGCGTACTGCCCGTTGAACACCACCGTCGGCACCGAACTCACCCCACGGGACAGCCACAATTGCTCTTCGTCCAGCACCTCTTTGGCGAACTCGTCGGACGCCAGAATCGCCTCGGCCCGTTGCCGATCCAACCCGACGCTTTCGGCAATCTGCACCAACTGACGGTGATCGGACGGATTGCCGCCGTCGGTGAAATACGCCTTGAACAACGCCTCCTTCAGATTGAACTGCAACCCTTCCAGCCCCGCCCAGTACAACAAACGGTGAGCATCGAAGGTGTTGTAAATGCGGCTGTTGCCGTCCGTGCGAAAGGCAAACCCGACCTCGGCGCCACGTGCGCGGATCATCTCGCGATTCTTCTGCGATTGCTCTGGCGTCGAGCCGTACTTCTCGATGATGTGTTCAGTGATGTTCTGCCCTTCGGGGCCCATCTTCGGGTTCAGCTCGAACGGCTGAAAACGGATCTCGGCCTGGACCTCGTCACCCAACAGCTCCAAGGCCCGAGTCAGGCCATACAGGCCAACGACACACCAGGGGCAGGACACATCGCTGACGAAATCGATTTTCAAGGGGGCACTCATCACACACCTCGCAGACTGAAACACGCCGGAAAGTTCGAACGATACACCGACAGACCTGAGTGCGCAGCAGATCACTTGTGGGAGCGGGCTTGCTCGCGAAAGCGCGCTGTCAGGCGACATTGATGTTGGATGTGACGACCTCTTCGCGAGCAGGCTCGCTCCCACAGTTGAACTGAGTACAGCTGCGGGGAATGGGTCGGGTCGAAGGCCGCCTTCGCGGGCAAGCCTCGCTCCTACAAAGGCAAAAACAGGGCACACCCGCCGCTCTTCACCACTCATCAGGCCGAGCGTTAGCTCGCCTGCTTTTGATCTTGAACCACCCGCCCCGTCGGGAGGCTGAGTGGAGGTGTTCATCTGGGGGCAGGCGCGTAGCGCCGTTCGACGCAGTCGAACACATCGAGAGGAGGTCGTCGCGAAGCAGACCGGAGGCGATGCGCCCAGATGAATACCGGAGCGAAGGAACGCCGAGCCCCAGCGAGGGGCCGGACGCTGGGGCAAGCCTTTTTTTGCTTACTTTTTTGAGGCGTTTGTCAAAAAAGTGAGTCGCCGTAAGGGCGAAACCGTAAGTGGCCGTTACCGCAGCAATGGATATGTACACCTGAAAGAACATGGTCGGCTATCAGGCCGCCATCGCAGGCAAGCCATCTCCCACAGGGATTTATGGTGTTACAGCAGATTATGCTCAGCCACAGAATCAATCTGCGCCCAATGCGAAGTGTCTTCACGATGAGCCTGCAAATACGGCAACACCGCCGCCAGCAACGGCGCCTTGAACGCCTCCTGGAATCGATGCGCCAACCCCGGAATCAACCTCAACTGACTACCGCGGATATGCGCCGCCAAATGCACCCCATGCATCACCGGCAACAACGGATCAGCCGTGCCATGCACCACCAGCGTCGGCACCCGCAATTGATTCAGCAACGCCACCCGACTCGGCTCGGCAAGAATCGCCATGATCTGCCGCTTCACCCCCTCAGGGTTGAACGCCCGGTCATAAGACAGCGCCGCCTGATGCAACAACGCCTGCCGATCATCACTCACCGTCGGGCTGCCCAGCGCCGCCAGCAGATCAGCCTGCTGCTCCAGGGCCACTTCACGATTCGGCGCCCCACGGCGTGACAGCAACTGCACCAACGCCGCACTGGGCGCCGGCAAGCCCTCGGCCCCCGAAGTGGTCATGATCAAGGTCAGGCTCTCGACCCGCTGCGGCGCCATCGCCGCCATATGTTGGGCAATCATCCCGCCCATGCTGGCGCCCAGCACGTGGAACTGCTCGACGTGCAACGCGTCCATCAACCCGAAGCCATCATCAGCCATATCCGTCAGGGTATACGGCGCCGACACCGGCAAACCGAGCTTGTAGCGCAACACTTCGAAGGTCAGGTTGGCATCGACCGGCGCTTGCCGCCAGGTCGAGAGGCCGACATCGCGATTGTCATAGCGAATCACCCGAAAACCCTGCTGACACAACGCGACCACCACCTCGTCCGGCCAGTGAATCAACTGCCCGCCCAGGCCCATCACCAGCAACAGCGCCGGGTCCGACGCACGGCCGATACTCTGGTACGCCAGGCTCACCTGCGCCAGATCGACCCGTTCGGTCGGAACATTGACATCACAACGAGAGGCCGCGAAAGACGGCGGGCCGAACAACAACGTGGCCATGAAAAAGACTGTTGATAAACAAAAAGCACGCATGAAGAAACACCAAAACGCAGAACCCCAGTAGAGCGCGAGTCTGATGAAGTTTGTTCAAGCGCGCTGCCACAGTTCCATGACAGTTTGATGAAGAGTGCCGAGCGGTCATCGACTATTGAAACGGCACAACGCGATAACTATGTACCGCCACCCCTTCCCAAGACTGACCTCTAATGGCCCGGACGCCGGCAAAGCCCGGCCCTTGCCCCCTTGGAGACCCGTCGCCATGCTCGACGAACCCACGCCCCTGCCGGCCGACTTTGGCCTCGTCCACTCTTTGGCTCCCAACCCGGATCAAAGCCTGCTCCTGAGCACTTCGGCGCGCGGCAATGATTGCCGCGAGCAATGGCTCGAACTCATGGCGCAGAACCCGCAGTCGCCACTCGATGCCAACTGGTGGAGCGCACGTGCGCATGGCACCGACCTTTCACGCCGGGCCCAGGCGGCCCGCTTGTACCGTCAGCATTTCGAGGCCTCGAGCCAAGTGGCTTTCGCCCAGGGCAACCTGAGCGGCGCACAGATCAAAGCGCTGCAGGCGCTCATCGATCCAGCCCTGTCGGAAGGGCAGCCCGACATCCAGGTCAGCCAACCCGCGCTAACGACCACGGAGGGTCGGCGGGTCGAGCTGTCGGGGGCATTGGTCATCGGCCTCGATTCACCCCGGCCGGCAGCGCGATTGTTGTACCTGCCTTCAGGGCAACCGGCCTGGAGCACCTTTGAAACCCGTGACGCATTGGAGCGCTGGCTGATCGCACATCAGCCGCCGTTGCTCGGCCAATCCCGGCTCGAAACAGACACCCCCGGCGTCGGCTACACGGCCCTCGCCAAGCCCATTCTGCACACCGCTGCCGAATCGCTGCTGTCGCGCTTGTCCATCGCGCCGTTGGACCGGCAACGCAACGCAACGGTTTTTGCCCCGCCGCCCGACCTGCCGATGGCGGATACGAACGACAACAGTGCACCCTTCGGCCTGCTGACCCCGGACATTCCATTGGGCATGCGGCACAGTGCCCTGGCGCAACAGCAAATGGCGTTGGAGAGCCTGCTCGGCCCGGACTTTCAAGGCGCCCCCAACGACCCGCGCCTGCAACGGCTGCAACAGCAACTCGACACGCTCGCAACCGCCGAACAGGCCAGCAGCGCCGCCGCAACCGCGCTGTTGCAGACCGACGCGCTGAAGATGCTGGAGCTGCGTCACCAGCCAAACCCGCACTACGCCGAGCTGTACCAGGCACGCCTGAGCGGGCTGCGCGCCGAGGCCGAGCTGCAATTGAGCCTGAAGCAGATCAGCAGCGATGAGCATCAATGGCTGACAAGCGTGCTCGATGCCCCCACTCAAACCCGCCCACAAGAGCGGGTCGTCGCCCGGCTGACGCTGTCGGCCACCGACACCGAGGGCGAAACCACCCGCACGCAAACCCAGGAACTGGACGGTGTGCTGGTATTTGCCCAGCCGTCTGCGTTGCTGCCAACGTCGACCCAGTCTCTGTTGCTCTACTGGCCCGGACGCTTCGGTGGCCTGCAACGTTTCTCCTCACGTCAGGCGCTGGAGCAGACGCTGTTCAAACTGGCGGCCAATGACCCGACCCGTGCATTGCACTTCTCGGCACTGACCGGCGACCCGTTCGAATACGCGTTGCAGGCCCAGCTCTACACCTGCGAACAACAGGCAACCCGACTGATCACCGACAATCCCCTTCCGTCCCATATCAGCCAGCGTGCGGCGGGGCTGGATAACCTGAGGGAAAAGACCCTCGCCCGCTTGACTGTGCCCATCGCCGCCGCCAGGGAACGGGCTTACGCGCAGATCGTCGAGCAAAATCGCAGCAGCGCGCTGGCAGGTCAATTGCCATCGTGGCTCGACGCACCGTCCGGCGCGCAACGCGAGCGATTCACGGGGTTGTTCAAGTCCTATATCCGGGCGATGCAGCGTTCCCATGACATGCTTGAGCGCGAGCTACCCGCGCGGGAAGCCTTCAGCCAAAAAGCCATCGATGCCCGCCTGCGTCTGGAATTCGGCCTCACGCACAGCGTGGAGGTGCTGCTGGATGTGCCCGATTCAACCACCTGGCAGAAAGTCGTGACTGACAGCGCCGCGCCGGGCACGCCGCAGCAAAATGTGCTGATCGCCAGTCAACAGCGCAGCACGCTGTCACTGGCCGAACTGGCGCAAAGCAACATCGATCAAGGGATGTGGTGGCGACTGTCGTTCATGCAAGTCGAGATCAGCGGCGCTGACCAGACGCAACACCACAAGATCAAAACCGCCATCACTCAACCCTGGCTGCGCACGCTGGTCACCGAGCTGGACCTGTCCGGCAAGTATGAAACGCTGATCCGCGAGACCTTCCTCGGTACCTCGACTGCATCGACCTTCAGCAATGAATACCGGCGCGAATGCCTGAGCGAACCGTGGCGCCTGATGCTCCAGCTGCAAGGCGAGTTCGCCCTGTTGCAACGACAGATCAGCGCCGATGGCCTGCACGTGCTGCAAATCGCCATCGAGGCCCATAGTCGCGAAGCCTACGCGACCAGTGGCAAGCGAATCGTGCTGCTGCCGGCGCACCTGACCGTGGGCGGCGAAGACACGCAAAACCAGGGACCCAGCACGTTGGCCGGCGTGACCTTCATTGAGGAGCAGGTCAGCGGCCTGACCCTGCTCTACTTGCCCGACAGCCCCGACGATCAATTCCTGCGCCAGTACGACAGCCTCGAAGAGGCGCGCAACGCCCTGTTCAACTTGTGTCTGCACACACGAATGGTCAACTACCTGGCCGACCGCGCGTTGACCGGTGATATCGCCCGGCACGTCAGCCGGATCAATCAAGCCCTGTTGAAAAACTTCGACGCCCTGATTGGCACAGGTATGGCCTGGCCCGCGACTACCTCATTGGCGGCACACCTGCTCAATGTGCACATGGGCCGTTTGCTCGAAGCCCATCGCGCGACGTCGCGGTCCAACGATGCCTTGCTCCTTGAGCACGTCGCGTTGCAGTCCGGCGCCATGTTCAACTACCTGAAAATGGCCTTCGGCATGGTGCCGTTCGTGGGGACTGCCGTGGCGTTGTACGACGCCTGGGGCAGCGCCAATCTGGCGGTTGCCGCGTTCCTGCGTGGGCAGGTCGGTCATGGTCTGGCCGAAGTTGAAGCGGTGCTGTTGTCCTTGATTGACGCGGCGATGGATGTGTTGCCCGGCGTCGCCGCAACGCCGAGTGCTGCTCGCACCGCCACGCGCCATCGTCAATTGCGCACCGTGGCCAAAAGCGCCGGGGCCTTGCAGGCGTCAACGCAACAACAGGCCCGGCACACCCTCGATCGTTTCAGAGGCTACGAATACGAGCACGAGATTTCCCTCGCCGGCCTGCAACCGGAGATTCACGGGGTCTATCGCAATGTCTATCGACACGCCGAAGGTAACTTCATGATCAGCCAGGGACGCCTCTATCGCATTGATCTGAGCAGCGATGCACGGCATTGGCGTCTGCACGGCACTTGGGCGCGCCCGTACAAACAACCGATCGCCCTTGATGAGGCTGGAAACTGGAATACCCACTACGCGGTGTACGGCACCGTGATCGAGGGTGGCGGCGTCGGTGGCGGCGCGGTGCTCGGGCACATGGCCGACGGGCTGGACCCGCTGTGGCCCGCCGCGATTCGCCGTTGGTTGCCGCGCTGGTGGACCGATCGTGCCCTGCGTCGCCAATTGACCCTGACCCACACCGCCGATGCGTACTCCCGGCGACTCGACACCCAGACTCGCAGCACCAATGCCGCACTGGAGCAGTACTTCGCCCTGGAACCCGGTCAACGCCAACCCGAGCGAGCCCGTGTTGATCTGGCCTGCGCGAACGACATCGAGATTGCACAAAACCAGTACCTGAACCTGGAAGAACTGATGCCGTTCAGCCATGGCCGAAAGCGCACCATGATCGAAGACATTCAAAGTCGCTGCGCCTGGATAATCGTCGACCGCTCGATACGCCGAGTGATGCTGACCAAAGATCTTCTGGTGGAACACCTCAATCGTATCGACCAACTGATTGCCCGTTCTGATACCACACCGGCCACTCATACGGCCGCGCACTTGCGTCTGATGGCGCAACGCAAGGAGGTACGCAAAGACTTCCTCAAGGACTTCGATCAACTGCATGAGACGGTCCAGGAGGCTCATCGCTGGAATCGCCGGATCACCAATCGCGCGCAAAAATCGAAGATGGCCGAAGACATCGCGAACCTGAGCGACAAGTTCAGCGATGCCAATTATTACTACCTGAAAACGGCGCACGAGCTGGAAATCATCACTCACTATGAAGCCGTCACCGATCTGTCCTGGGTTTACTTTCATGTGCAGATGAAGAAGACGCGCACCCAGGTCGGACGCGCCTTGCTGACCCAGCATCATCTGCCGGAAGTGCGCGCCAGCTTCACCCAACGCAACAAAGTGCTCGAAGACTGCCTGGCCACGTATGCCGAGTTCCGCCGCAACCTCAGCGCGTGGGCCCTGGGTTATCCGCAGCATCTGGATCTGGAACAGGTCGCGGCGTTTCTCGACAACCTGGAGAAGGTGGAGGACTTCGCCCGCCAAGCCATCAGGAATCGCCCCGCCAACACACCGGGGGAACGCGCCAGTGGCAAACAACTTTTCGAAACCGAAGACAATCAACTGCTGATCGGGGTTGCCAGTACCGATGCCGCGACCCGGCAAAAGCGCTTCACCATTGAGGGTGTCGACGGCCGCACGGAAACCTGGCTGCCTCGCTCCAGCGGCAAGTACCACCTCAGTGAGCCGGTGGGTTCCGCGCAACCGCAACTGCCGACCGATGTCACGCCGCTGCTGACGGAAGCCCGCAAAAGACTGGCTGGCGTCGATGCGTATAAAAATCAAGTCGAAGGTTATGCGCGGCAAAACATGCTGCCCGTCGACCTGGAGCACATGATGAGCAGCGAAGCCGCGGAGTTGACCATGCGCGCCCAGGCCATCGAACGGCTGTCGCCGACGGAGCCGGTTGCGCTGCAATTGCGTGGCCGGGCGGATGATTTTTTGCGTATCGGGCGCACGCTGCGAATTGATCAAAGCATGAACAGCAAAACCCCGACCGAGGGCTATCTGGACTATCTGCTGGGCCAACAGGTTGTGGATATCCGCAAGGAAGGCGGGCTGCGGGATTTGGGCAAGCGCGCGGACGGGCGCAGGGATTTTTTGCAGGAGTATGAAGTGCGCGATCTGCGCGGAGAAACGGCCCAACCCTTATGGTATGCGCACTTTCACTACACCTCGGCCAAGCCTGCGTTCAACGAGTTCGTCAAAGGTCATTTGAAGTTGCCCGAGCAACGCAACCTGGGCCTGCAATGGCAACAGGCCCAGGCCAGTAGTGGTGCTCAGGTTGAATCGATCTGGCGTGGAGACATCGGCAAACCGCTGGGGATCCAACACTTTTCCGCGCTCTGAACACCGCAAAACCCTGAAGGAGCGAGCTCGCTCCTACAGGGATTGGGGATCAGGCCAGTTGGCTGCGTAGCTGACGGGCTGCCGCGACCATGTTGACCAGTGCCGCTTCGGTTTCCGGCCAGGCACGGGTTTTCAGGCCGCAGTCCGGGTTGACCCACAAGCGTTCGGCGGGAATGCGCTTCACCGCTTTGCTCATCAACTTGACCATCTCGGCGGTGTCCGGCACTCGTGGCGAGTGGATGTCGTAGACGCCCGGGCCGATGTCGTTCGGGTAGTCGAAGGCTTCAAACGCCTCCAGCAACTCCATGTCCGAACGCGAGGTTTCGATGGTGATCACGTCGGCATCCATTGCGGCGATGGCCTCGATCACGTCGTTGAATTCGCTGTAGCACATGTGGGTGTGGATCTGGGTTTCGTCACGCACACCGCTGGCGGTCAAGCGGAAGGCTTCCACCGCCCAATCCAGGTATTCCTGCCATTGCGCCCGGCGCAGCGGCAAGCCTTCGCGGAACGCGGCTTCGTCAATCTGCACGATCTTGATGCCGGCGCTTTCCAGGTCGAGCACTTCGTCACGCAAGGCCAACGCCAGTTGCTGCGCCTGGATTTTGCGCGACACGTCTTCACGCGGGAACGACCACATCAGCATGGTCACGGGACCGGTGAGCATGCCTTTCATGACTTTGTCAGTCTGGTTCTGGGCGTAGGTGATCCAATCGACGGTCATGGCTTTCGGGCGGCTGAGGTCGCCGTAGATGATCGCCGGTTTCACGCAACGGGAACCGTAGCTCTGCACCCAACCAAACCGGGTGAACAGGTAGCCGTCGAGTTGCTCGGCGAAGTACTCGACCATGTCGTTGCGTTCGGCTTCACCGTGCACCAGTACGTCCAGACCCAGGCGTTCCTGGATTTGCACGGCGTGGCGGATTTCGTGGTGCATGGCATCGGTGTAATCGTTGGCCGACAGCTTGCCTTGCTTGAAGGCCTGGCGCGCCAGACGGATCGAACCGGTCTGCGGGAACGAGCCGATGGTGGTGGTCGGGAATGCCGGCAGTTGCAAGCGTGCGCGTTGTTGCTCGATGCGTTTGGCAAACGGCGATTGACGTTGGCTGTCCGCTGCACCGATAGCAGCGATACGCGCCTGCACCTCGGCTTTGTGGATGCGTGGCGACTCGGCGCGGCTGACCTGAATGGCGCGGCTTTCGGCCAGGGCGGCTCGCACTTTCGGCGCTTGAGGGTCGTTCAGGGCATCGCGCAGCACGGCGATTTCGCCGCACTTTTGCACGGCAAAGGCCAGCCAGCTTTTCAGTTCCGGATCGAGTTTGTCTTCGCGCTCCAGGTCCACCGGGCTGTGCAGCAGCGAACAGGAACTGCTGACCCACAGGTTGTCGCCAAAGCGTTCCTGGGCAAATTGCAGCTGGGCCAGCACCGGCTCCAGCTCACAACGCCAAACGTTGCGACCGTTGACCAGGCCCACCGAGAGAACCTTGTAGGTCGGCAGGCGATCGAGCACGTGCAGCAATTGGTCGGGGGCGCGCACTGCATCGATGTGCAGACCTTGCACCGGCAGGCCGACGGCCAATCCAAGGTTGTCTTGCAAACCACTGAAGTAGGTCGCTACCAGTTTTTTCAGCGGCGAATATTGAAGGATGTGGTAAGCGCGTTCGAAGGCGTTCTTCCATTCCTGCGGCAGGTCGAGGGTCAGGATCGGTTCGTCGATCTGCACCCACTCCACGCCTTGAGCGGCGAGACGACCGAGGATTTCACCATAGATCGGTAGCAGGCGTTCCAGCAGGTCGAGCTTGTCGAAGTCGTTGCCTTTGGCCTTGCCCAGCCACAGGTAAGTCAGCGGGCCGATGATCACCGGTTTGACGGTGTGGCCCAGGGCCTTGGCTTCGTCGACCTCATCAAACAGTTGTTCCCAGCTCAGCTTGAACTGTTGGTCAGCGCTGAATTCCGGGACCAGGTAGTGGTAGTTGGTGTCGAACCACTTGGTCAGTTCCTGGGCGTATTGCGCCTTGGCGTGGTCCCCGCCGCCGCAGGTCGCCGTGGCGCCCCGGGCCATGGCGAACAGGGTGTCGAGGGTCGGCAGGCCGCGTTGGTCCTTGGCGCTGTCGAATCGCTCGGGAATCACACCGAAGGTCAAGGAATGGGTCAGGACCTGGTCGTACCAGGCGAAATCGCCCACGGGCAGCAGGTCGATACCGGCATCTTTCTGCAATTGCCAGTGAGTGGCGCGCAATTGGCGGCCGACGCTGTTCAGCGCGTCCTGATCGAGATCGCCCTTCCAGTAGGATTCGAGGGCTTTTTTCAGTTCGCGGTCAGCGCCGATGCGTGGAAAACCGAGGGTGTGGGCCAAGGCCATGGTGAGTTTCCTCCCTGTAAAAGATGGCGCCATTATCGACAGCCCACTCAACATGAGACAAACTCAACCTTTTCGTGTTGATCACAAGTTTTCCTCATGGAGACCCCGGTGCTTGAAATCCGTCACTTGAAGACCCTGCACGCCTTGCGTGAAGCCGATAGCCTGGTGGATGCGGCTGACCGCCTGCACCTGACCCAGTCGGCCCTGTCCCATCAGTTCAAGGAACTTGAGGAACGCATGGGCATGCAACTGTTCGTGCGCAAGACCAAACCGGTGCGTTTCACCAGCGCCGGTTTGCGCCTGCTGCAACTGGCCGATGCCACGTTGCCGCTGCTGCGTGGCGCCGAGCGCGACATCGCGCGGCTGGCCGGTGGCACCGCCGGGCGCTTGCACATGGCAATCGAGTGCCACAGTTGCTTTCAGTGGCTGATGCCAACCATCGACCAGTTCCGCGATGCCTGGCCGGAAGTCGAGCTGGACCTGGCGTCGGGGTTCTCCTTCGCCCCGCTGCCGGCCCTGGCCCGGGGCGATCTGGACCTGGTGGTGACGTCCGATCCGCTGGAACTGGCCGGGATCACTTACGTGCCGTTGTTCACCTACGAAGCGATGCTCGCGGTGGCGAACCAGCACCGTTTGGCGAACAAGGCCTACATCGTTCCCGAAGATTTGCTCACCGAAACCCTGATCACTTACCCGGTGGAGCGTGATCGGCTGGACATCTTCACCCGCTTCCTCGAACCGGCCGACATCGAACCGGCCCAGGTCCGCACTTCGGAACTGACGGTGATGATGATGCAGTTGGTGGCCAGCGGTCGCGGCGTCTGCGGCATGCCGCACTGGGCGCTGCATGAATACAGCTCACGGGGTTACGTGAAGGGCAAGCGTCTGGGTGAGAAAGGATTGTTTGCGACGCTGTATGCCGGGATCCGCGCCGACATGCTGGATGCGCCGTACATGCGCGACTTTTTGCTGACGGCCAAGGACACATCGTTCTCGACACTCGACGGTGTCAGCGCCGTCCGCTAGCTCACCACAGACCTGTAGGAGCGGTGATCCTTAGAGTTCACGCCACATGTGGATTTTGTCGAAGTAGTCCTCGCCGACCCGCACCGCCAGCGGTTCGAGGCCGAACTGGATGAAACCGCAGCGCTGGTAGAGGTTGAACGCCGCTTCGTTGCCGGCGGTGACGGTCAGCTGGATCAGCCTCAAGCCTTGACGGGTCTTCGCCTCAGCCAAAGCGGCTTGCACCAGTTGATAACCGAGCCCGCGCTGGCGGACCTTGCCGGACACGTACATGCCGAACAGCGTCGCCTTGTGCCGGGCTTTTTCCCGAGGTTCGAAAGCCAGGCCGACGATGCCCGCCAGTTGCCCCTCCTCAAACGCCCCGAGCACCACGTCGAGCTTGCTGGTCAGGCGCGATTCCCACCAACTCAACGGCATCGCCGCACGTTCGCGCACGCTGGAGGTAAACGCCTGGGGGTGCAGGTCGTAGGCTTCAAGCATCAGTGCCCGATAATCCAGGGCATGACTGGCATCGAGTCGTTCAATCCACATGGTCACGCCATCCGACGTTGTTCAATCATCAGCCGCACCGCCAGCGCAGACAGTACGAACCCCATGAAATAGCGCTGCACCGAGAGCCAGGTCGGATTGTTGACGAACCACGAGGCGATGCCGGCGGCGAACAGCGCGATCAGCAGGTTAACGCTGAAACTGACGCCAATCTGGGTCAGGCCCAGCACGATGCTCTGGGTGAACACCGAACCGTGCTCAGGCGTGATGAACTGCGGAAACACCGACAGATAAAACACCGCGATCTTCGGGTTCAGCGCACTGGTCAAAAAACCCATGGTGATCAGTTTGCGCGAGGAATCCGGTGGCAACTGCTGCGCTTCGAAGGGTGAACGCGCGCCTGGTTTGACCGCCTGCCAGGCCAGCCACAACAGGTACAGCGCGCCAGCCCACTTCAGCACTTCATAGGCCATCGGCACCGCCAGAAACACCGCCGTCAACCCGGCCGCCGCCGCGAACAGGTGCACGAAAAAACCGGCGACCACACCGAGCAACGAGGTCACGCCGGCCTTGCGCCCCTGGCAGATCGAACGGGAGATCAGGTAGATCATGTTCGGCCCCGGCGTCAGCACCATCAGCAGTGCGGCCGCGGCGAAGATCAGCAAGTCTTGAAGCGGGATCATGGCGGTTCCTTTGCGTAAATGATCAGGCAGTCGCGATCAGCGAAGCTCGATAAAACGGCAGGATCAGGTCCCGTGTCAATGGCGCCAGACTGAGATTGCCGTCGGTGGCCGGGTCGATCCAGCGCACTTCTTCGATCTCGGCTGCCGGGGTGACGTCTGAATCGATGGTCAGCTGAAAGAGTTCGGCCTGTACGACAAAACCCGGCTCATTGGCCGCCGGTGCCGAGAACTGCCCGAGGTAGGTGGCGTGCGCCGGATCGATAACCAGGCCCAACTCTTCTTCCAGTTCGCGGGCCAGGGCGTGAGCCGGTTGCTCATGGGCTTCGATCTTGCCGCCGGGTTGCATGAAGGCTTCGGTGCCGCGCTTGCGCACCAGCAGCGTGCGCCCGTCCGGGCCGATCAACAGGGCGGCGGCGATGCGAATAAGAGGGAGTGATGTTGTGGAGGAAAGCGTCATGGATCTGAATCGGCCTAGGGTGAAGGGCGCCAAGGATCACATGGCCGAAGGGGCGTCGTCACCCCGAAAAAAGCGGCGGCGCATCCCCCGGTCCCTGTGGGAGCGAGCCTGCTCGCGATGCACCCGAGAACGCCACGGAGCGTCAGGACGCCAGCGTCATCGTTGACGACCATCGCGAGCAAGCTCGCTCCTACAGGGGGGCAGTGCAGTCTGGAAGAATTAGCCGGCTTCGAGAATTGCGCCTTCTTCGTCCGGGATTTTGACGAAGATGCTGTATTTCGCGCCTTCCATGGATTCAAACGCAATCAGCTTCTCCACCAATGGCCCGTTCAGCACCTTGCCGGCATTGAGCAGCAGCATGCCGTTGTCGGCGTTGAGATTGCGCGCCAGGATCATGCCTGCCGCCACTTCCCGCGTGGTCAGCACCTTGACCGACGGATCGGCCAGCGAAACATCGCTCTGGTACGCGGCACAGACCTGAATGAAGTCCTCGACCATCTCGGGGTCGTAAAGCTTGCCGGCATAGTTGCGGATGTAGACCAGCGCTTCATCGCTGTTCATTTGCCGTTCGAGGATCAGCCCGCGCTGCAACTCGATGAAATCCACGGCCAGTTTCAACAGCCGCGAACCCAACGGAATCGCTTCGCCCTTGAGCCGATCGGGGAAACCGCTGCCGTCCCAGCGCTCCTGATGGTGAAGAATCAGACGGGCGGCGTCCTTCATCGGGTCGAGAGTCATCAACAGCGACTCGCTCTGTTTCGGATAACTGCGATAGCGCTCGCGGTCATTGTGGTGCAGCAGGTCCGAAGGCGCGGTCATCATGCTGTCGGTCCAGCTCAGCTTGCCGATGTTGTAGAGCGCGGCGGCCATGGCCAGGTCGCGGCTGGTGGCTTCGTCCAGCCCATGAAGTTTGCAATGCACCCGCACCAGCTCGATGACCTGGCGGTTGGTCTGTTTGGCCGGCGGCAAGCGCAGGTTGGCCAGCAACGAAAACACCTCGGTGCCGGTGACATAGCTGTGCTTGAGCTCTTCGTAGGCCAGGTCGAGCATGTCAGCGGTCTGCTGGAGTTCGGCCGTGCGCGAGGCGACGTGCTTTTCAAGCGTGGTATTGAGCGACTTCAATTGATCGTTCTGCTGCCGGGTCAGCAACTCCAGGCGCTCGCGCTCGCGCTCCGAGTGCTGGTGAGCCAGGGCCTGGCGCAAGGTCAGGAGTATTTCATCGTCGTTCCAGGGCTTGCTGATGTAGCGGTGGATCTGCCCTTCGTTGATGGCTTTGATGATCGTCGGCAGATCGGCGTAACCGGTCAGCAGGATGCGCGTGGTGGTCGGGTAGCGCTGATGGATATGCCCCAGCAACGTGGCGCCGTCCATGTTGGGCATGCGCGCGTCACTCATCACCAGGTCGATGGGCTGTTGCGCCATGATCTCCAGGGCCTGGGCACCGCTGGTGGCCAGCAGCACTTCGAAGGGCTGGCCGCGTAACAGGCGACGCAGGCTGTTGAGGATTGACTCCTCATCATCGACCAGCAACACCTTGGGTTTATCGGTCAAAGTCGTGGGGAGTTGCTCTTCCATGGCGTCACCTCAAGTGAAACAGCTACAGCTTCGTGTCAGGCTCCGGGCAAACATCCCCTATTGCTGGAGCCTGAACTACAGGCTAGATGATTTTCAGGCGGTCCCGGGAATTCATTCGCCTCATTCGGATGAGCGAAGTGCCAGTCAGAGGACTATGCTCTGATCACTCGGATCCATAATCTGTACGTTCGGCCAGGTGATCAGGGAAAGGATGCCCCCTATGAGCACACCGCACCAAACCGCTGGTCGCCGCGTATGTCGATGAATACGCTGCTGGCGCGGACCAACCGTCGGATTCTCATCGTCGACGACACCGCCTCTATTCATGAGGATTTCTTCAAGATCCTTAGCCCGCCATCGATCGATGACGCCAGGCTGACCAGTGCCGAAAACGCCCTGTTCGGCACCCCGGCGGCGATATCGCTGCAAAGTTTCGTGCTCGACTCGGCGTTCCAGGGCCTCGAAGCCCTGGATAAGGTCGAGACGGCGCTGGCCAACGACTTGCCCTACGCAATGGCCTTCATCGACATGCGCATGCCACCGGGCTGGGACGGGCTGGAAACCATCGCGCGGCTATGGCAGGTCGATCCCAAACTGCAAGTGGCGCTCTGCACCGCCTATTCCGACTATTCCTGGGAAGACATCGATGAGCGCCTGGAGCTGGGTGATCGCCTGCTGATTCTGAAAAAACCCTTCGATGCCATCGAAATTCGTCAAATGGCCAGTTCATTGACCGCCAAATGGCAAATGACCGAAGACGCGGCGCTGAAGATGTCGCTGCTCGAACAAGCCGTCGAGGAGCGCACCCGGGAGCTGTCCGACGCCAACATCATTGTGCAAAACAGTCCGACCATTCTGTATCGGCTGCGGGGCGAACCGTCGTTCCCGCTGATGTACATCTCCCACAACATCACCAAGTACGGGCACATCGCCGCAAACCTGGTGGCATCGGCCAACTGGTCTCAAGAGCTGGTCCATCCCGACGACCAAGTGAAAGTCGACACCGCCATGGCCCGGGTGCTGGACCGCCATGCGGCGGGGGCGTCCATCGAGTTTCGCATGCGCACCGGCGCCGGTGCCTGGCGCTGGGTGGAAAACCGCTATATCCCGGTGCGCGATGACGAAGGCCGTTTGCTCGAAGTCGAAGGCATCATTATCGACATTACCGAGCGCAAGGTGGCCGAAGAGAAAATCGCCCTGCTGGCGCGCACCGACGGGCTCACCGGGCTGGCCAACCGCGCGACGCTGATCGAACGGCTGCACCAGGCCTTCGCCGCTGCACGTCGAGGGGCGACACCGTTCGCGATCTTTTATCTGGACCTGGATCACTTCAAACGGATCAACGACACCCTCGGGCATCCGGTGGGCGATCTGTTGCTGCAAGAAGTCGCCCGGCGGATGAAATCCTGCGTGCGCGAAAACGATGTCGTCGCCCGCCTCGGCGGTGACGAATTCGCGATACTGCAACTGGACGTCAGCGACCCGACCCACTCCGCGGCCCTCGCCGCCAAGGTCCGCGATGCGCTGGTGCTGCCCTACGCCCTGGGCGGCAACGACGTGCGGGTTTCGGTCAGCATCGGCATCAGCAGTTACAGCGCGGCCTGCACCAGCGCCGACGGGCTGCTGACCCAGGCCGACATGGCGCTTTACCGTTCCAAGGAGAAGGGCCGCAACCAGTACCACTTCCACTCCGAGGAGATCAATCAGGAGGTGGTCGAGCGCATGGCCATCGCCAGTGATTTACGCGAAGCCATTGAACACAACGAACTCGAACTGCATTACTGGCCGGAAGTCGACCTGAGCAGCGGCAAGATCCTCGGCATGGAAGCGCAGGTCACCTGGAACCACCCCGAGCGCGGTCTGCTCGACGCCGCGGCGTTCCTGCCCGCCGCCGAGAAGACCGGCACCATCGTTGCCCTCGGTCACTGGGTGCTGGATCGCGCCTGCCAACAGATGCGCCAGTGGCGCGACGAAGGCATGGCGCCGCCGGTGATTGCGATCAAGTTGTCGCTGGCCCAACTCAAGAGTGGTCCCGAACTGATCTATGACGTGCTGCGCACCACCGCACGCTGGGAACTGTGCCCGTGGGACCTGCGTTTCGACGTCACCGAGGCGACGCTGGCCCAGACCAAATGGACCCACAACGATGTGCTGCCACGCCTGCGTGAGCTGGGGGTGAAGATCGCCATCGACGACTTCGGCACTGAATATTCTTCGTTCGACTACCTCAAGACCTACCAGGTCAATCACCTGAAACTCGCCCAGGCCTTCATCGACACCGCCGCTCGCGACCCGGCCAGCGCCAACACATTGCGCGCGATTATTAATTTCGCTCGGGAAGTAGGGATCGGAATCATCGCCGAAGGTGTCGAAACCCAGGAACAGCGCAGTTCGCTGATGGCCACCGGCTCGCCGATGAACGCCCAGGGTTACTTCTTCAGCAAAGCCGTCAGCAGCCAGCAGGCCGCCGAGCTGTTGAAGGCCGGGAGCATCGTGCCCGCCCACCGCGACATCGGGCCGATTCTGGACAACCCGCCACGCTCCACGGAGGACAAGGAATGAAAACGCCTTTCGTGCGGACCAATCGGCGCATTCTGATCGTGGACGACACGCCTTCGATCCATCAGGACTTTCGCAAGATCCTCAGCCCTGAAACCGAGGATGAACAGAGCCTGGCCGGCGCTGAAGAAGCCTTGTTCGGCACAATGCAGCTTGACCGGCTGACGTTCCAGCTCGATTCGGCCTATCAGGGCCAGGAAGCCCTCGAACTGGTCACGCAGGCGCTGGCCGAAGGTCGCCCCTACGCCCTGGTGTTCACCGACATGCGCATGCCTCCGGGCTGGGATGGCCTGGAAACCATCGAACAACTGTGGAAGGCCGACCCGCACCTGCAAATCGCGCTGTGCACGGCCTATTCCGATTACACCTGGGAAGCCATGGCCGAACGGCTGGAGTTCGGCGACCAGTTGCTGGTGCTGAAAAAACCCTTCGACAGCCTGGAAATCCGCCAGATGGCCAGTGCCCTGACCTGGAAATGGCAGATGGCCCAGGACGCGGCGATGAAGCTGCTCAGCCTGGAGCAGACCATCGAGGCGCGGGTCCACGAACTGCTCAAAGTCTCGCACCTGTTGCAGTACGACGTGTTGACCGAATTGCCCAACAGCACCTTGCTCGGTGACCGTTTGAACCAGTCCCTGGCCTTGTCTCGACGCCATGACAAGCAATTGGCGGTGATGTTTCTGGGCCTCGATCGCTTCAAGCGCATCAACAATGCCTTGGGGCATCCGGCCGGTGACGAGATGCTCAAACAGGTCGGGCGCAATCTGGTGGCGACGGTGCGTGAGTCCGATTCGGTGTTTCGCTACGGCTCTGACGAATTCGTGGTGATCCTCGGCGACATCCGCCACCCCCAACAGACCAAGGGCATCGCCGAAAAACTCTTGCACGCCATTCGCGCGCCCCAGCACATCGCCGGGCATGACCTGAGCGTGACCGCCAGCCTGGGCATCAGTATTTATCCCGACGACGGCTTCGATGCCATCGCGCTGATCAAAAAAGCCGAAACCGCGATGCGCAACGTCAAGGAAAGCGGCCCGAACGATTTCAGTTTTTTCATCGACGAAATGAACCAGCGCGCCCGGGATCAGCAAAGCATCGAGACCGGCATCCGTTTGGGCCTTGAGCGCAACGAGTTTGTCCTGCATTACCAACCCAAACTGGACTTGGGCAGCGGCCAGGTGGTCGGTGCCGAGGCCTTGATTCGCTGGCAAAAGCCAGGGCAAGGTCTGGTCTACCCGTCGGAGTTCATCAGTGTCGCCGAAGACAGCGGCCTGATCGTGCCGCTGAGCAAATGGGTGCTGGCCGAAGCCTGTCGACAAGCCTGCGCCTGGCAGGCTGCCGGGCTGCCGAAGATTTGCATGTCGGTGAACATGTCGGCGATCGATTTCCGCCAGCGCGACTTTGTCGATGGCATCGAACAGACACTGGCAAAAACCGGCCTGGAACCGGCGTTGCTGGAACTGGAAATCACCGAAGGCGTGTTGATGCAGAACATCGACACCACCGTAAACGCCCTGACCCGCCTCAAGGAAATGGGGGTGCGCCTGGCCATCGATGACTTCGGTACCGGTTATTCCAGCCTGAGTTACCTGCGGCGTTTTCCCATCGATGTGCTGAAAATCGACCAGTCGTTCATTCGCGGCTTGAGCAACGACAGCAATGACGCCGCCCTGGTCAGCGCGATCATCAGCCTGGGCCGCAGCCTCAACCTGACCATCATCGCCGAAGGGGTGGAAACCCTCGAACAACTGGATTTCCTCAAGTCCCATCAATGTGAAGAGGGCCAGGGTTATTACTTCAGCAAAGCCGTGGAGCCGGACGTCTTCGTGCAGTATCTGAGGTCCGTAAAACTTCCTCCCTGCGCAGTCAAGTGAACGATGCGAAACGACACACCGGCCATTCGCCAAGGAATCATAAGATGTCGTCCTCCTTCCACCGCCTGCTCATGGCGCCGCTACTCGGACTCTGCCTGAACGCCAGCGGCGCACCACTGGATGAACCGCTCAAACCGCTTCCGGCGGTGCCACAGCAGAACCCGTTGCGGGTCGAACTCGGTCGCCAGTTGTTCAACGAACCCCGCTTGTCGGTCAACGGCAGTCTATCTTGCGCCAGTTGCCATCGCCTGGAAAACGGCGGCGCCGACGACAAGGACTTTTCCATTGGTTTCGCCGGCCTTCCGGTGGCGGTCAATACTCCCAGCGTGTTCAACGCCAGCCTGAACTTCCGGCAATTCTGGAACGGCCGGGCCGGCACCCTGGAAACCCAGATCCATGAAGTGGTGCAAAGCCCCAGCGAAATGGGCAGCAACTGGGAGCACGTGGTGCAGACACTGACTGCCGATCCGGCTTACCAGGCGTCGTTCGGCAACGCCTACCCGGACGGCGTGACCATGAAAAATGTGCAAAACGCCCTGGCCAGCTACGAGCGCACATTGATCAGCGCCAATTCGCGCTTCGACCAATACCTGCAAGGCAACACCGACATTCTCAGCACCGAAGAGAAGTACGGCTACCAACGCTTCAAGGAGTACGGCTGCATTGCCTGCCATCAAGGCGTGAACATCGGCGGCAACATGTTCCAGAAGTTCGGGGTCCTGGGCGACTACTTCCAGACGCGGGGCAACCCGACCCAAACCGATCTGGGACGTTACCTGGTGACCCAGGATGAAGAGGATCGCAACGTGTTCAAGGTGCCGAGCCTGCGCAACGTCGCGGTCACCGCGCCGTATTTTCACGACGCCTCGGCGAAAACCCTGGAGGACGCGGTGGACGTGATGTTCAAGTTCCAGCTCGGGCGCATTCCCTCTGACGAGGACAAGACCCTGATCATCCAGTTCCTCAAGACCCTCACCGGTGAATGGGCAGGCAAACCCTTATGAAAACGTCCCGCCGCCGTAACCTGGTGCTACTCGGTTTCGTGACCATGCTGCTGGCTTCGACACTGCTGTTCCTGTACCTCAAATCGAACTCGAACCAGACGTCGACCTACGCCGAATCCCGGGACCTGATCGGGCGGATCAAACAGCTGAACGCGCAATGGGAAACCGAGATTCTCAAGGCCAGGATCGCCATCAGTCACAACTACGATCCCCTGGTCGCACCGCTGACCGAGATGACGCAACTGTGGGAACGGTTCGATACGATGGAGTCGAACCACGGCCGTAACGACACGCCCGTCTGGCGTGCCGGCCATGACGCCTACCTGAGCGCCATCCAGGAAAAGACTCGCCTGGTAGAGCAGTTCAAATCCCATAACGCGGTGCTGCGCAACTCGCTGGCATTCCTGCCGACCGCCGAAGACGACATTCAGGAACCATTGGCCCAACTGCAGGACGGCGACAAACTGCAACTGCAGAACATCGCCACGGACACCTATGACCTGGTGCTCAGCACCATGGAGTTTTCCATGGTCACCTCGGATGACAAGGCGGCTGAAATCCTGGTGGGTTTGAACAAACTGGGGGTGAACAAACTGCGTCTGCCGGAGCAGTTCCACAGTCCGCTCGATGTTCTGAGCAACCACATCAGTCTGATTATGCGTGAGCAACCGGTGGTCAACCGTTTACTGGAAAACATCGAAGCCATTCCCGTGGCCGAAGACCTGGACGACATCACCAGCCTGCTGAACGCCGACCAGCAGCGGGCCGATGTAGTCGACCAGCGCTATCACTTCTACATGCTGGTGTTTTCGGTGCTGCTGGTGCTGCTGTTGGTGTACCTGGCAGTTCACCTGATGCGCAGCTTCACCGAAATCAGTCGCGTCAACAAAGCCCTGAAAACCGCCAACGACGAGCTGGAGCTGCGGGTTGAAGAGCGTACCCGTGAACTCCGGGATACCCAGAGCGAACTGCTCGACACCGCGCGCCAGGCTGGCATGGCGGAGATCGCCACCAATGTGCTGCACAACGTCGGCAACGTGCTCAACAGCGTGAACATCTCGGCCGACCTGGTCAGCCGCAAAGTCCGCGCCAGCAAGGCGCAGGGCCTGGGCAAGGCGATGCAACTGATCAACCAGCATCAAGGCGACCTCGGGACCTTCCTGACTCAGGATGAGAAAGGCAAATTGCTGCCCGGCTACTTGAATCAACTGGTGGAGGCCATTGCCCTCGAACAACAGAGCATGACCGACGAGCTCGCCCAGCTCAGCAAAAGCGTCGACCACATCAAGGACATCGTCGCCACCCAGCAGTCCTACGCAGGTGCCAACAGCCTGATGGAACCGCTGCACATCAGTGAATTGCTTGAGGATGCGTTACGGATGAACTCCGGTGCCCTGACCCGGCACCACGTCAGGGTGGTCAAGGATTACAGCGACGTACCACAGGTGATGGGCGACAAGCACCGATTGCTGTTGATCCTGATCAACCTGATCAGCAACGCCAAATACGCGATGTCCGAGCTCAGCGATCGCCCACGGCAAATGACCCTCGGGGTAAAAATCGTCGAAGACACGACCCTGCAAGTCAGCGTCAAGGATGACGGCGAAGGCATTGCCGAGGAAAACATGACGCGGATCTTTGCCCATGGTTTTACCACGCGCAAAGAGGGTCACGGCTTCGGCCTGCACAGCTGCGCCCTGGCCGCCATCGAGATGAACGGCCACCTTACCGCCCATAGCGACGGCCCCGGCAAGGGCGCGTTGTTCACCTTGCAGATCCCGCTGAAAACCGTCACGGAGGACGCATGAACGCGCCGTCCAACCGACGCATTCTGCTGATCGACGACACGCCGTCCATCCATGTGGATTTCCGCAAGATTCTCACACCGACGCCGGTGCCGACGGTCGAACTGGACGAGATGGAAGCCGCGCTGTTCGGCAGTGAGGTGAAGTCCACCAGCCTCCTGTTCGAACTGGATTCGGCGTACGGCGGACAAGAGGGCTTGGGCAAACTCAAATGGGCTTTGCAGGAGCATCGGCCCTACGCCCTGGCTTTCGTTGACATGCGCATGCCCGAGGGCTGGGACGGCGCGCAGACCATCGAACACTTGTGGCAGGCAGACCCGCGCCTGCAAGTGGTGGTGTGCACCGCCTATTCCGACTATTCCTGGGATGAACTGCTCGACCGTCTGCAGGCCCACGACCGCCTGCTGATTCTGAAAAAGCCGTTCGACAACATTGAAGTGCAGCAGATGGCCAACACCTTGCTTACCAAATGGGACATGACCGAACGGGCCAGTGTGCAGATGGATGATTTAGGGCAGATGGTCGAACGCCGAACCCGGCAGCTCACCGAAACCAGCGTTGAGTTGCAGCGGGAAATCGACGAGCGCAAACAGCTTGAATCGCAATTGGTGCAATCGGAAAAACTCGCCTCATTAGGGCAACTGGCGGCCGGCGTCGCCCATGAAATCAACAACCCGATTGGCTTCATTTCCTCCAACCTCGGTTCCCTCGATGGCTACTTCAAGCAATTGCAGGAAATGCTCGACGCGTACCGGGACGCGGAAGAAGCGATCGGTTCCACTGAGCTTGTCGAGCGTTTGCAACGGCTGCGCGATAAGGTCGAACTGGAGTTCCTGCGCGAAGACATTCCACTGCTGATCAAGGAATCCAAGGACGGCATCAGCCGGGTCGGGCAGATCGTCAAGGACCTGAAGGACTTCTCCCGCGCGGACTCCAGCCAGGAGTGGCAGTGGGCGAATGTGCAGCAAGGCATCGAATCGACCCTGAACATCGTCGCCAACGAACTGAAGTACAAGGCCGATGTGGTGAAAGATTATCAGCCGCTGCCCGAGATTGAATGCCTGCCATCGCAAATCAATCAGGTGATCATGAACCTGATCGTCAACGCCTCCCAAGCCATTGGCCCGGAGCGCGGCACCCTGACCTTGCGCACCGGGCTTGAGGGGGAAACGGTGTGGATCGAAGTCGCCGACACCGGCGCCGGCATTACCCCGGAGCACCTGAAGAAAATCTTCGATCCATTCTTCACCACCAAACCGGTGGGCCAGGGGACAGGGCTCGGGTTGTCCCTGTCCTATGGCATCGTGAAGAAACACCGGGGGGATATTTCGGTGCGCAGTGAAGTGGGTGTGGGCACAACCTTCAGGGTCCAGTTGCCCGTGCACCAAACAAAACCCGCCGCCTGAACACAGTCCAAATGTGGGAGCGGGCTTGCTCGCGAAGGGGCCGTGTCAGTCACTTAGGAGGTCAACTGGCACACCGCCTTCGCGAGCAAGCCCGCTCCCACAAGGTTCTTCACGGGTCAGCCGATCAAGTGGCTTCCTGGAAATCCATTTCCGGTGGCTGGCGACGGAAACCGCCGGTCAGCACCGCCAGGTACACCACGCCAATCGCCAGCCAACTCAGGCCCAGGTAAATCGCCAGGTGATCGAGGCTGACCATCAACCACAAGTCCGCTGCCAGGCCAATGAAGGGGAACAGCAGGAACAGCACGAACTCGCGCAGGCCTTTCTTCTCGCCGCCGATCCAGTAATGAAAGATCACCGACAAATTCACCAGGCTGAACGCGAGGAACGCGCCGAAGTTGATGAACGAGGTCGACGTCGTCACGTCCAGTTTCAGCGCCAGCAAAGCCACTACGGCGCACAGCAGGATGCTGTTGACCGGCGTGCCAAAGCGTTCGTGCAAGCTGCCAAAAAAAGATTTTGGCAGGACACCGTCGCGCCCCATGGCGAACAGCAACCGCGAACCGCTGGCCTGCGCCGACAGGCCCGAGGCGAACTGGCCGACGATCAGGCCGATCAGGAAGATCGTCACGAACAGGTCGCCACCGATGTTGCGGGCGATTTCATAAGCCGCCGAATCGACGCTGTCGAACTGGAACGACGGGTGGGCGATCTGCACGAAGTAGGACACGCTGACGAAGATCAGCCCGCCGATCAACGTAATCAGCATGATCGCCCGTGGGATGGTGCGACGTGGGTCGCGGGTTTCTTCGGTCAGGGTGCTGACCGCGTCGAAACCTAGGAACGAGTAACAGGCGATGGCCGCGCCGCTCATGATCAACGGCATCTGCATGTCGCCATTAAAGAACGGTTTGATCGACCACAACGGCGTGCTCGCATCGCCGCCGACGTAGTGCACGCACAGCGCGACGAACGCGATCAGCACCAGGAACTGCACCAGCATCAGCAGCGCGTTGATGCCGTTGGCCAGCTTCAGGCCGATGATGTTGATCGCGCTGGTGATGCCGATGAACGCCAGCACCCAGATCCACTGCGGCACGGCCGGGAACGCGGAGTTGAGGTAGGCGGCACCGATCAGCCAAATCGCCATGGGCAGGAACAGGTAATCGAGCAACACCGCCCAGCCGGCGATGAAACCGAGTTTCGGGCTGATCGCCTTGCGCACATAGCTGTAGGCCGAGCCAGCTACCGGGAACGCCGCGGCCATGCGGCCGTAGCTCATGGCGGTGAAGAACATCGCCACCAGCGCCGCGAGGTAAGCGGCCGGGACCATGCCGGCGGTGGATTGAGCGAGGATGCCAAAGGTGCCGAGCACAATGATCGGTGTCATGTAGGCGATGCCGAACAGCACCACCGAACCCAATGACAGGGTGCGTTGCAAACGAGCCATGAGCGACTACTCCGAATTTATTAGATTTATGGCAGAGCCGAGTTCGGCGCAAATTACGGGTGTTGCGTTGTTTGTTGTTCTGGGTTCAACGGTCAAAAAGGTGTGTCGTGTGTCAGGGCCTCTTCGCGGGCAAGCCCGCTCCCACAGGATGTGTGTTGTTCACAAAATCTGAATCCATTGAAGATCACTGTGGGAGCGGGCTTGCCCGCGATGGCGTCAGCCCGATCGACACAGAATCCGGATCAGCCTTTGGGAATCAGCAGCTCGCGCAATCCCGACGCATGTTCGACTAACTCACCGGGCAACTTCAGCCGCTGATCATCCAGGTACCGATAATCCTGCCGCGCCGCCGTCAGCTGCTTCAGGTCCAGCTCCACCGCAAACTGCCCTTCCTCCCGCCCGGCCTCGAACAACAGCGTGCCCAGCGGATCCACCAGCGCACTGCCGCCGGCGAACAGCAATCCGCCATCGCCCTCTTCCACCCGGTTGACCATCAGCGCAAACGCCTGGTTTTCCTGGGCGCGGGCCATGATCGCGGTGCGGTGGGTCGGGCCGTACGGGTCCATGTTGCCGTTGGTGACGATCAGCAATTCGGCGCCCAACTGCGCCAGGGCGCGGGCGGTTTCCGGGAATTCGATGTCGTAGCAAATCAGCAGGCCCACGCGCACCCCGTTCCACAGGCAGGTGGCGTAACGATCGCCCGGCTCGTACACGCCGCGATCCGAGGCCCACAGGTGAGTCTTGCGGTAGCGCAGGGCAATGCCTTCGGGCGTGATCAGCAGCGTGGTGTTGAAGAAGCGGCCGTTATCGTTCTCGGCCGTACCGATGACCACCGCAATGTTGCGTTCACGGGCGGCGGCGACAATCGCGCTGACGGTCGGGCCGTTCAGGGGTTCAGCGATCGCAGCCACTGTGTCGGCCGAAGGAAAGCCCATCAAGTGGCTTTCCGGAAACATGATCAGCTGCGTATCGGCGGCGCAGGCAGCAATCGCCGCCAGGGCACGTTCGAGGTTGTAAGCCGTGTCATTGTCACGACCTGCCAATTGGGCGAGTTCGACCTTCATGGGTATTCCTTGTTATGGCCCGGGTCCAGAAAGATTGCCCGGTCGGTGTCTGTGCGCCAGTATGCGCAGCAAGCAACCGGCCAGGGAATTACGCGGCTGGGGTAACCCGATAGGGGTAGAGGCATGACACTCTCGTTAGACGACATCGCCTGGCACCGCTCGGTCGGGCAACTGATCGATGCGCTGGACAAGCCGAATTTCTGGACGCAACTGGTCCGGTTGCTGGACCAGTACGTGACCTTCGACAGCTGGGTGGCGCTGCTTTTCAGCGCCGATCAGCACCCGCAGGTGTTCGCCGAATGTCCCGGAGCGGACGGCAGCCCCGATCAGTTGTTCCAGGATTACCTGCGCGGCTTGTACCTGCTTGATCCGTTCTACATCGCCTGCCGCGAGCAATCGCGCACCGGGCTGTATCGCCTGTCGGAGGTCGCGCCGGAGCATTTCGAGCTGACCGAGTATTACCAACGCTACTTTCGTCTGAATGTGGTGGCCGACGAAATCCAGTTCAATTGCCAGCTCGAAGGCGATCGCACGCTGTGCCTGTCACTGGGCAGCAAGCAGCGCTTCAGCGGCCAGCAGATTGCCTTGCTGTCGCTGATCCAGCCCTGGGTGCTTGGCCTGTTACGCCAGCGCCTGCCTTACGAAATCAACGAAGTCGTGGCTCTCGCACCGGCGCCGATCCAGGGCGACTGGCGGGTTCAGCTCGAAGCCTCGGTGCAACAACTCAAAGGCGCGCAATTGACCGCCCGGGAGCTGGACGTCGGGCGGTTGATGCTCAGCGGTTGCTCCAGTAAGGAAATCGCTCGCAAGCTGGAAATCTCAGTTGAAACCGTGAAAGTCCATAAGAAACACATGTACAGCAAGCTGGGGATCAAATCCCAGTCCGAGCTGTTTTCCATCTTTCTCCAGGCCCAAAATGCCTGATACAGCGCTGAGCCGCTTTTATGTGGGAGCGGGCTTGCTCGCGAAGAGGCCATCACATTCAACATTGATGTCGGCTGACACACCGCCTTCGCGGGCAAGCCCACTCCCACAGTGGTTTGTGTGTAGCCAAAATTATTGAGTCCGAACCCAAGGAACCCGTATGAGCCTGTCACTCCTGAGCCGCTACGCCTTCTTTGCCGTCTGTGTGATGTTCACCCTCGCCAGCCTGCCCTTCCTCGAACACGACTGGCTCTGGCCAATCACCGCCGTGACGGGCGTCCTCAGCCTGCTGGGCCTGTTCGACCTGCTGCAAAGCCCTCACGCCGTGCGGCGTAATTACCCGATCCTCGGCAACATTCGCTACCTGGTCGAAGGCATCCGCCCGGAAATCCGCCAGTACCTGCTCGAATCCGACAGCGACGCCCTGCCCTTCTCCCGCGCCCAACGTTCGCTGGTCTATTCCCGGGCCAAGAACGAAAGCGCCGACAAACCTTTCGGCACGTTAATCGACGTGTATCAGTCAGGTTTCGAATTCATCGGCCACTCCATGCGCCCGGCGCCATTGAGCGACCCAAGCAGTTTCCGCGTGACGGTCGGCGGCCCGCAGTGCACTCAGCCGTACTCGGCGTCGGTGTTCAACATTTCGGCCATGAGTTTTGGCTCGCTCAGCGCCAACGCCATTCGCGCGTTGAACCAGGGCGCCAAACTCGGCAATTTCGCCCACGACACGGGTGAAGGCAGCATCAGCGCCTATCACCGGGAAAACGGCGGCGACCTGACCTGGGAACTCGGCAGCGGCTACTTCGGTTGCCGCACCGCCGACGGCCGCTTCGACCCGGAACGCTTCGCCGCCCAGGCGCAAACGCCACAAGTGCGGATGATCGAAATCAAGATGAGCCAGGGCGCGAAACCGGGCCACGGCGGCATCCTGCCCAAGCACAAGGTCACCAAGGAAATCGCCGAAACCCGCGGCATTCTGATGGGCGAAGACTGCATCTCGCCGTCGCGGCACAGCGCGTTTTCCACGCCGATCGAGCTGATGCATTTCATCCAGCAACTGCGTGAACTGTCCGGCGGCAAACCGGTGGGTTTCAAGTTTTGCCTCGGTCACCCATGGGAATTCATGGGCATCGCCAAGGCCATGCTGGAAACCGGGATCCTCCCGGACTTCATCGTGGTCGACGGCAAGGAAGGCGGCACCGGCGCCGCCCCCGTGGAGTTCACCGACCACATCGGCGTACCGATGCGCGAAGGCTTGTTGTTCGTGCACAACACGCTGTTCGGCCTGAACCTGCGGGACAAGATCAAGCTCGGTGCCAGCGGCAAGATCGTCAGTGCTTTCGACATCGCCAGCGTCCTGGCCATCGGCGCCGATTGGGCCAACTCGGCGCGCGGCTTCATGTTCGCCATCGGCTGCATCCAGTCGCAAAGCTGCCACACCAATAAATGCCCGACTGGCGTTGCCACCCAGGACACCCTGCGCCAACGCGCGCTGGTGGTGCCGGACAAGGCCCAGCGCGTGTTCAACTTCCACCGCAACACGCTCAAGGCTCTGGCCGAAATGCTCGCCGCTGCCGGCCTCGATCATCCGTCGCAGTTGTCGGCCAAACATTTGGTAAGACGCATGTCGGCCACCGAGATCAAACTGTTCTCGCAGCTGCACGTGTTTTTGAAACCGGGGGAATTGCTCACCGGTGAAGTAAACGGCGAGTTTTATTCGCGGATGTGGCAGATGGCGCGGGCGGACAGTTTCGAGCCGAATGAATTGGCAGCGGCCTGACCCTGACGGCTCCTTTCATCGCGCGTCACCAGCGCAGCGTCTTGATCGGGGCCGGTTCTTTGATGACGATAAAACCGTAATCGCCCAGCAGGAAAATCCGGTAGTACGGGTTTTCCAGCAGCGGTGGATAACCCCGATACCCCACTCTGGTCGCGTTACGTCGTTCCTTCTCCGCGACCACGTTGGTGATGCCCACTTTTGGCAAGCTCTCGGCCAGGATGAAAAAGTCGATGTTGAGCAAATAGTGCAACACCGGCATCTGCTTGAACGACCCCGCCGCCCCCACCAACCAGTGATCGGAATAGGTCACTGACAGGTAAATACGCTTTGCCTCACGCAGCTCTCGATGGGACGCAATGTCGTATTCAAGGTTCAGCAGCGCACTGGACGCGAAGGTTTTCTGCAGCGTCAACACCCGGCCATAGGCATACGACAACGACAGCATCGCCAGCAGTGGAATCAGCAACAACAGCGGCAGCCGCTCGTGGATGCGTGCCAGCGCCAAGTGACTCAAATAGAACAACAGCACCAACAGGACCGCGAAGCCCATCAGCGTCCTGGCGCCTTCATTGAAATCCCGAAAAATCAGCGCGACACCCGACACCAGCAAAATCACCGCCGGCAAGGTCAGTAAACACAGCAGACCGATCAGGCATTTCCTCAGCCCGGTGTCCTGACGCTCCAGCACATTCAGGCCAAGGCGCACGGCGCCGGCAATGGCACACAACAATAGCGCCGCAAACACCCAGGCAAATCCACCATGAAACAGCAGCACGACTTTTTCCAACACCCTGGCGATGTTGGTTTGAATTTGCAGCAGCGGCGCCGCCGTCCAGTTCAACAGCAACGTGCGATTGTGCGCCATGAACGGGTAGGCACTGGCGGCGTAGATCAGCCAGGCCAGAACCGTCTGGGCGATTTTCCAGCCGATCACGTCGCGCCATTGCGACCAGGGCAATCGCTCATTCGCGCCCCTGAGCAGCTCCAGGCAACACAAGCCCAAAAACACGTTGAAGCTCACCTGATAGAGACCCAGCGCCAGCGCAATCAGGAAGGACGGCACCAGCCATTGAAGAATGCGTGATGGATGCCGAAACGTCATCGCATAGATCACCGCCACCACACTCAAGGCCATCGCGGCGCCGTCGTACTGGTAGGACAGGTTTTGCAGGAAGAACGGGTTGTACCAAAGCGGCAACACCACCAGACAGCAAGACACGGTCGGTTGCCGAAAATAATGAAACGTCAGACTGGTCAATGCCGAGGCTATGGCCAGCGTGGCGATCAACAGCGGTAATGGAAAGATGTTCGGAGCGCCAGCGCTGAAGGTGAGCAGGTTGTAGAACAGTTCGGTGAACAACCGCCCCTGCTCCGCCCAGGCCATACCGGCCGAGAGCGAGCGCCAATTGTCATCGATATAGGGATAGTCCGCGAGGATCAGCGGCAGGACGTACACCAGGGTCGCGAACAGAAAAAACAGCCAGACCTGCCGGCGTCCGAGTTCTTTGCTGAGAAAGTCGCTGAACCGGCCCATGCTAAAGACCGCGCCGGTCTTTGCCGCCGACGATGTCTTTGACCACGTAGCGCGGTCGATGCTTGGCCTCGATGTAGATGCGGCCGACGTACTCACCGAGGATGCCGATGCCGATCAGTTGTACGCCGCCGAGAAACAGAATGGCGGTCATCAACGACGGATAACCGGGCACGCTGTTGCCGAAGAAAATCTTGTCCAGCACCATGTACACCGCGTAGAGCACCGCGAAGATCGAAATCCCGCCACCGATGTACGTCCACAACCGCAACGGCACCGTGCTGAACGAGGTCACGCCTTCCAGCGCCAGGTTCCACAGCTTCCAGCCGTTGAACTTGCTGGATCCCGCCACCCGCCTGGCACGTTCGTACTCCACCACCACCGTGTTGAACCCGGCCCACGACAGCACGCCCTTCATGAACAACTGATGCTCGGGCAGTGCGCGAATCACGTCGACCACCTTGCGGTCCATAAGCCGAAAATCGCCGACGTTCTCTTCGATGCGGGTGTACGCAATACGGTTCAGCAAGTGGTAGAACATCGCCGCGCTGTAGCGTTTCAAATAGCTGTCGGCGGTCCGGTCGCGGCGCTTGGCGAGCACCACGTCGGCGCCTTTCTGCCATTCTTCAATCAAGCGCGGGATCACGCTGATCGGATCCTGCAGGTCCACGTCCATGGGGATCACCGCATCGCCGGTGGCATACTCCAGGCCGGCGAACAGCGCCGGTTCCTTGCCGAAGTTACGTGAGAAGTTAATCAGCATGACCTGTTCATCGGCCTGCGCCAGGGCTTTGACCTGCTCAGCCGTGCGGTCGGAACTGCCATCGTTGATGAACACGATCTCGACCTCACCGTTTTCAAGCTTCAACTCACGCCGCACCGCCAGATAAAACAGGCTGATCGCCTGTTCTTCATTGAATACTGGAACGATCAACGAGACTTTCATGTGTCACGCTCGCGAAACACCACGTACTTTGAAAACAGGAAGCCCAACACCAGGCTCGACGCCGAAAATATAGCCACTGTCAGCAGACCGTGCAGTCGCCATACGTCTCCTGCATGGCCGACGCCGAGGCTCAACGCGCCCATGGCCGCGAGAAACAGCAGATAACCGCCGACCGAGGCCTTGGCGTCGAAGGTGTACAACGCGTTCATGTAGAAGGAAAACGAGGCGGCCACGCAGAAGGCGGCCAGGTTGCTGAGTGCCTGACTGCAACCAGCCGCGACGCTGAGCAGGAAAAAGATTTGCCAGTGAATCAGCGTGTTGGCGACCCCGATCACGGTGTAGCTGGAAAACCCTTTCCACATGAGTCGCATGGTGACCCTCCTGCTCCGAGCGTGGCACGAACCCGTCATAAGGCTTTGAACCTGTCTACTGTCAGAAATCACAGGTCTGATGGCCTTTCAGACCAGCGGTTAACGCGCAATGCGATGCCATGAGACATCCCGTAATATCCAGACTTTGCAATTGCCGGCGAATCACGCCACCCTGCGCGCCGCCCGATGCACGGCGCGCACTCACCGGCGCCTTCGGCTACTCCTTATTTCAACACCCGTTCACGAGCCCGCCGTCATGACGTTTGAGCGCGATCACCGGATCGATTTTTTCCGGGGCCTGGCATTGATCTTCATCTTCTGGGATCACGTGCCCCACAACCCGTTGGGTCAAATCACCTTGCGTAACTTCGGCTTCAGCGACGCTGCCGAAATCTTCGTGTTCCTGGCCGGTTATGCGGCCGTCCTGGCCTACGGCAAAATCCTCGCCCGCGACGGTTTTCTGATCGCCTGCATCAAAATCCTGCGGCGCGCGTGGGTGCTCTACGTGGTGCATATTTTCCTGCTGGCGATGCTGATGGGCATTGTGTTCTTCGCCAACAGCCACGTGGAAACCCGCGACCTGGTCGAAGAAATGGGCATGCATCACTTCATCAGCGAACCCCAGCAGGCCTTGATCGATGAGCTCCTGCTGCGCTTCAAGCCGAACCTGATGGACCCGTTGCCGCTGTACATTTTGTTGCTGGCGGGCCTGCCGCTGGTGCTGCCGCTGCTGGTGCGCAAGGCCTGGGTGGTGGTGGTCATGTCGTTGGCGGTGTACCTGATGGTGCCGCTGTTTGGCTGGAACCTGGCCGCCATCAAGGACGGCGTGTGGTACTTCAACCCCGTCGCCTGGCAGCTGCTGTTTGTACTCGGCGGCGCGGCGGCAATTCACGGCACCCGGCCACGCTTGTCCGACACTCGCCCGCTGGCGCGCCAGCCGTTGTTTGTGAGCGCGGCGGTGTACGTGGTGGTCGCTGGGGTGATTACCGTGGCATGGCGCTGGCCGCCGATTCATGACGCCTTGATGCCCGCCAGCCTGAGCAACCTGTTGTACCCGATCAGCAAGACCGACCTGTCGCCGGTGCGCCTGGTGCATTTCCTGGCACTGGCTTACGTCACCGCGAAACTGCTTCCAGACACCGGATGGACGCAGAACTGGCTGGCGCAGCAATGCTGCCGCATGGGACGTTTTTCCCTGGAGATCTTCTGCCTCGGGGTGCTGCTGGCGCCGCTGGCGGACATGCTCAACGCGCTGACCGACGATGCCTTCGCGATGCAGATTTTCACGGCGTTGCTGGGGGCCGGGTTGATGGCGTTGCTGGGCGCGTGGCTGGAGTTCAACAAGCGGTTGACCGCACCGGTTCGAGTCGCCAGCGCCTTGCCGCAGTAAAGCGTGCCTCAACAAAAAGCCCCGATCATCACGACCGGGGCTTTTGCGTTTCAGGCGTTACGACTTACGAAGCCGAACGCACCGCACCTTGCGACACATTGGTCGGTTGCAGCTTGAACACGTAGAACAACACTGTCAGCAGCACCAGAAACGCCGGGCCGACATACAGCGCCACGCGGGTGTCCGGGAAGTACGCCATCAGGCCGACCACCAGCACCAGGAATGCCAGCGCCAGGTACGAACTGACCGGGTACAGCCACATTTTGTATTTCAGGCCGGCACGTTCGCTGGCGCTCAGGCCTTGGCGGAACTTGAGTTGGGCCAGCAGGATCATCACCCAGGTCCAGATCGCGCCGAAGGTGGCAATTGCGGTCACCCAGACGAAGACTTTTTCCGGCACCAGGTAGTTGAGCAGTACGCCCAGCAGCAAGGCGCCGATCGACAGCAGCAAGGCGCGACGCGGCACACCGTTGCTCGAAGTTGTGGCGAAGCCGGCCGGGGCCTGGCCGTTCTGCGCCAGGCTGTAGAGCATGCGCCCGGTGCTGAAGATGCCGCCGTTGCAGGACGACAGCGCGGCGGTAATCACCACGAAGTTGATGATGCCGGCGGCGGTCTTGATGCCCAGACGCTCGAACGTCATGACGAACGGACTGCCTTGGGTGCCGATTTCGTTCCACGGGTAGATCGACAGGATCACGAACAACGCGCCGACGTAGAACAGCAGAATCCGCCAGAACACCGAGCCGATCGCATTAGGAATGGTTTTCTGCGGGTTCTTCGCTTCACCGGCGGTCAGGCCGATCATCTCGACGCCGAGGTAGGCGAACATGACCATTTGCAGCGACATCAACACGCCTTGCACGCCGTTGGGCATGAAGCCGCCGTGAGCCCACAGGTTGGAAACGCCCAGCGCCACACCGTCGTTGCCAAAACCGAAGGCGATCACACCGATGCCGCCGATCACCATGGCAATGATGGTGACGATTTTGATCAGGGCGAACCAGAATTCGAATTCACCGAAGGCCTTCACGGCGATCAGGTTGATGGTGCCCATGCTGATCAAGGCCGACAGTGCCCAGATCCAGCGCGGCACGTCGGGGAACCAGACGCCCATGTACACCGCCACCGCAGTGATTTCCGCCACGCAGGTCACCAGCCACAGGAACCAGTAGTTCCAGCCGGTCAGGAAGCCCGCCAAGGGGCCGAGGTAGTCTTGCGCGTAACGGCTGAAGGAGCCGGCGACCGGGTTGTGCACGGCCATTTCGCCGAGGGCGCGCATGATCACCAGGATCGCCAGACCGCCGATGATGTAGGACAGCATGATGGCCGGGCCGGCCATTTCGATGGCCTTGGCCGATCCAAGGAACAGGCCGACGCCGATACAGGCACCGAGTGCCATCAAGCGAATATGCCGTTCGCCGAGTTCGCGTTTGAGCGGGCCGCCTTGAGCGGTTTCGCCTTGGGGCAGGTGGTTGCCAACTGGCATAGGGGTACAACCTCGTCTTGTTATTGGGTATGACCACCGAGTCAATGAATCGCAGGCGGGTAAGCCGGCGCTTCCTGATACCGGGCTGCCTTGTGGGCAAACCCGTCTTGTAGGACAAAACCTGCAAGATCAGCGGGGCGTGCAGTATAAAAAGCTGGCGACAGAGATTTTCACTCTATAAACCACAAAATTCAGTCGTTAATCTCGGTAAAGCGGGGGTTTGCAGAGATAGATTGTCTGGGATTTGTAGGATTTGTCGCTGTTTGAAGCGCTGGGGAGTATTGCACGGCTTTGGTGCATCGTCATGATTCTGTGTGGGGTCTTTAGTACTGTGTAGGGCTCTGGGTCGGTTGTTTCAGGCTTTCTTTGTACATATCCATTGCTGCGGTAACGGCTGATATTGGTTCCGCCCTTACGGCGGGTCACTTTCGAAAATCCGGAAGCCGGCCCAGTCGAAAGTAACCAAAGCGCTTCTGCCCCTTTCGTTCGGTGCCTCGCTAAGGCTCGGCATGCCCTCGCTCCGGTCCTGCTCCGTGGGCCCGCCGCCATCGGCCATCCATGGCCGGGGGCGGCTAACCCGGCATCCATGCCGGGTTGCCCACTGCGCAGAACCTCCACTCGGCCTCTCGATGGGGCGGTGCGTCAAAATCAAAAGCACGGCGGCCTGCAGGCCGGCCTGATTTCTACACACGCATTCCCCAGTTACCTGATCGCGATGCTGTTGATCTTGCCGTTGCTTTGCTTTGCTTTGGCTTCAGATCTGCCGCCCCTTTCCCAGAGGCCGAACGCAGGCGTTGCGTAGGGGGTACCGCGGCAAGGATGCCGCGGTAGCCGCCCCCGGCCATGGATGGCCGATGGCGGCGGGCCCCCGGAGCAATGCCGGAGTGAGGGCATGCCGAGCCTTAGCGAGGCACCGAATGGAGGGGCAAAGCCTTTTGGTTCCTTTTTGGCGTTTGAAAAAGGGACTCGCTGTAAGAGCGAAACCGCCAGCAGCCGTTACCGCAGAAACGGATATGTACACGATCAAAAAACAACCATTACCGAAAAACGGATAGGTACCCGAATCCCAACTTTGGATCCTCACAATTTTTTCACCATCGCCATCCACCGTCTAAGCTTCAGACAAGTCCGATCAATCTGCGTGAATGGATCAATCGACTATGGGCGCTTTATGGCAAACCGATTCGAGTAAAACCGTGGTTCCGACTGAACGTGTGGATGAAGCGCCTTTACCTGAAAAAACCCTTCGCACCAAGCACGGCTGGAAGGCGTTCTGGTTATTGCTGCTGATTATTCTGATTGTCCTGGGCCTGGCCGCTGCCAAGGAAATGCGCACCTCGAAATTTCAAGCCCGGGAAGTCAGCAAATATGCCGAGTCCCTGAGTTACGACATGCAACCCGGCCCCAGCGACGCGATTCGCTACCCCGGTGCAGGGCCGTTCGATCTGCGACTGGGCTACAGCTCCCTGGATGAATTCCTGCCACGGCTGCTCAAGCGTGATTACGTCATTTCATCGCAAACACGCTTTTCCCCGGCGCTGATGAACTACAGCGACAAGGGTTTTTTCGTGCCCTATGCCGAGAAAATCCAGGCCGGGTTATTGATCACCGATTGCCGCGCGGCACCGCTGTACCAGTACAAATACCCACAACAGCTCTATTCCAGCTTTGCAGCGATCCCGCCGGTGGTGGTCAACAGCTTGCTGTTCATCGAAAACCGCTTCCTGCTCGATCCGCGTCAGCCGCTGGCCAACCCTGCGGTGGATTGGCCACGGTTCGGCATGGCCGCCTGGTCCCAGGTCGCCAAGCTGATGCACCTGCCCGGCCAGTCGGCGGGCGGCAGCACCCTGGCCACGCAACTTGAGAAGTACCGGCATTCGCCCGATGGCTTGACGGTGTCGGGAGGGGAAAAAATACGCCAGATGATTTCCGCCAGCGTGCGGGCTTATCAGGCTGGGCCGCAAACCCTTGAAGCGCGGCAGAACGTGGTTCGCGACTACCTCAACAGCGTGCCGCTGTCAGCCGTACCGGGTCACGGTGAAGTGCATGGCATGGCCGAAGGCCTGCGCGTCTGGTACGGCGCCGACTTCAACAAGGCCAACGAACGGCTGGCCAGCACCGCGACCGATCCGAAAAGCATGGCCGAAAAAGGCCTGGCCCTGCGTGAAATGCTCTCATTGATGATTGCCCAGCGCCGCCCTTCGCATTACCTGACCAAGGGTCACGACGAACTGGCCGACCTCACCGACAGCCACATTCGCCTGCTGGCGCAGAACGGCGTGATCGATGCGCCCCTGGCGGCAGCGGCGTTGGCCAGCAAAGTGACCTATCGCGACTGGCAAACCCAGCCAACCATCCAGCCGATCGAAACCAACAAGGGCATCAGTGTGGCGCGCAGCCGTTTGGGCGGCTTGCTCAACCGTCCACTGTACGACCTCGACCGCCTCGACCTCTCGGCCACCAGCACCCTGCAAGGCGAGTTGCAAACCAAGGCCACCGAATACCTCAAGCACCTGGCCGACCCGGCGTTTGCGGCGGAAATCGGCCTGATCGGCGAACGCCTGCTCACCCCCACCAGTACCACGCAAGTGCGCTACAGCTTCACGCTGTTCGAACTGACTCCGGACGGCTCGCGGGTGCGGGTGCAGACCGACAGCACCGATCAGCCATTCGATATCAACGAAGGCAGCAAACTGGAACTGGGCTCCACCGCCAAAATGCGCGTGCTGACCACCTACTTGCAGATCATTGCCGAACTGCATGACAAATACGCCGCGATGACCGTCCCGGAACTGAAAAAAGTCGACGTTCCGGATCAGGACCGTCTGAGCCGCTGGGCCGTCGATTACCTGATCCAGAACAAGGATCGCGACCTGCGGACGATGCTGGGGGCCGCCCTGGACCGCAAATATTCCGCCAGCCCCGGCGAGGCTTTTTTCACCGGTGGCGGGCTGCACACGTTCCATAACTTTCGCAACGAAGACAACGGCCGCTTGCCGACCCTGCGCGATGCAATCCGAGAGTCGATCAACCTGCCGTTCATTCGGCTGATGCGTGACCTGGTGCGCTACACCACCTATTCCGGTCCCAACAACAGTGCCGAACTGCTCAAGGACGACCGCGACCCAAGGCGTCAGGAATACCTGGCCTCGTTCGCCGACCGCGAAGGCACATCGTTCCTGCTGAAGTTCTGGAAAAAGTACAAAAACAAGGACACCCAGGCGCGGCTTGAGACCTTCCTCGACAGCATGCGCCCGACGCCGATTCGCATGGCTGCGGTACACCGCTATTTGCTGCCACAGGCCAGCCAGGAAAGCTTCAACAGCTTCGTGCGTTCGCACCTCAAAGGCGCCAAGCTCACCGAAAAACTCACCGACGAACGTCTGGAACGTCTCTACGAGAATTACCGGCCAGGCATGTATGACCTGCCGGACCAAGGCTTCATCGCCAAGGTCCATCCACTTGATTTGTGGTTGATGGGCTACCTGCTGAACAACCCCGACGCCAAGTTCAGCCAGATCGTCAAAGCCAGTCAGTTCGAACGCCAGGAGGTGTATAGCTGGCTGTTCAAGAGCAAACACAAGGGCGCCCGCGACAGCCGTATTCGCACCATGCTGGAGATCGAGGCGTTCCTCGACATTCATCAGCGCTGGCAGAAAGTCGGCTATCCGTTCGACCATCTGGTGCCCTCGCTGGCCACCGCCATCGGCAGCTCCGGCGACCGTCCTGCGGCGCTGGCGGAGTTGATCGGCACGATTCTCAACGATGGTGTGCGCATGCCGACACTGCGCATCGACAGCTTGCACTTTGCGGCAAACACGCCGTATGAAACCCAACTGGTCAATGACCCGGATGTCGGCAAGCGGGTCATGCCATCCGAAGTGGCCTCGGCGATGCGCGAAGCCCTCTCCCAGGTGGTGGATGCCGGTACGGCCAAACGCGTGTCCGGCAGTTTCAAAACAGCCGACGGCACCCCGCTGGCCATGGGCGGCAAGACCGGCACCGGTGACAACCGCATCGAAGCCATCGGTTCCGGCGGGCGGATTCTCAGCTCCAAATCGATCAACCGCACGGCCACCTTCGTGTTCTACATCGGCGATACCCACTTCGGCACCCTGACCGCGTTCGTGCCGGGGCGCTCGGCGGAGAACTTCAAGTTCACCTCGGCGCTGCCGGTGCAAGTGCTCAAGGGCATGGCGCCGATTCTGTCGCCGTATCTGCAACCGGGCACGCACACCATGTGCGAGCAGCCCGTCGTAGCAACGGCTGAACACTAAACGGCGCCGCTACACCTCCCATCGCCGTCACACGTTCCCTGTAGCAGCTGGCGAAGCCTGCGTTCGGCTGCGCAGCAGTCGTAAAATCAGACGATGCGGTACCTCAGACCCACGTGCACTCAGGGTTTACGACTGCTGCGCAGCCGAACGCAGCCTCGCAGCTCGACAGCTGCTACAGAACCGAACGCAGGCTTCGCCAGCGGCTACATATTGCGTTTGCCTTGGCGGTAATTATGTATTTTTCACTCTTTGATTTTGCGGGGTTCGACGCGAGAACAAGCACCGTTTCAAGCAGGTTTTTGAGCTTTTTTTGGGCAAGCCGCTTACCTAGTCTGGTCGCTCCACTCTTGATCAATGGACGATCAAACGATGTACAAAATACCCCAGACACTGGATCGGTCAGATCAGGCGCCTTCCGCCGATCCCGATAACAGTGTTCACTATGAGTTGGTCAAAAAGGCCATTCCTGCCTGGCTGCTGAACACCTCACCTGCGCGCGTCGAAGCCCTGAAAACCGTCAAAGTGACGTTGCCCGACTGGCACAGAAATGCGTCGACCGAGGCCCACCAAAACCTGAAACATGAAATGGAGTTGGCCTGGAACGCGCAGAACCACGTCGATAAGGCGCTGAGCAATCTGCAAGACGTTGCCGCCTACGCCAAACCCTTGTTGCAACAAGCCTTGAAAGATCGCTTAGGTGTAGAGGATGACGTCGAGCAAACCTGGCTGCGCTTGTACGCACCGGTGAATTCGTCTTGGTGGGTGCACGACTTCGGATCAGGCACTCGCAGCCGTACCATCTCCTTGCTCGATGCCGCGCTGCATAACTTTTCCAGCGGCGAGACCTTCACCGACGACTCTGAATTCATTACGCGCCCCAATGCCCTTGGTCATTTCACAACAAAACACCTGAAGCAAAAAATCAGCATCGGGCAGTTCAAGTCCCTTTGTCGCGAATTGGACATCGGTGCCCGATACGAACAGCATCTGAACGAGTTTTTTCTGTCGGCAAACCCTGTGGCAAGCAGCGTCCTGCGCCACAAAGTCACCCTCAGCCAGAAGCACGCACTCACCGTCGCGGCCCACATGGCCCTGATGAAAAAAGACATCGACCAGGATGCCTTTGACCTGGTACGGGGGATGCTCGACGACCATGAGATTCAGCGATGGAACGGTCAACGCATCGCCTATTACAACCTGGCGATGATGGACGCAGCGCTCACCGGCATTGTCGTGATCACTGCCGAAACACTTGCCAACGGCGAACCTGCTCCCCTGCTCGCCTATGTCCCCCACGACCCGCAACACCCGCTCAAGCAATACCCGTCGTCGCTGGAGTTCATGACTGAACTGACACGGCAGTTACGCGATACCTCATCCCCCGAAATTTATCAGCAGTTCTTCAGCCAGTTCGTCGACCATCAGCAACGCGGGCATTTTTTTGCCGGGTTGAATGACCGCTTGAGCAAAGTGCAATGGCAGCCGGCCGCGCCGGGATCAAACCTGCCCAGCTGGCGCGAAACGCCTGTGGATAACCCCAATCTGCAATTTGGCCTGACGAAGATTCAGGATGATCGCGCGACCCGCTTCACCGGCGATCTGTGGGAATACTTCTACCGCCAGAAGCTGAACAAGATTCTCAACGATGCCCGGGAAATCGCGATTTCCACCGAGTACGCCGACCGCATGGCCCGCTGGGCCTGGTGGGACAACCTGGAAAAAATGCTCTCGGACATTCTCAACGTTGCGTTGCTGGTGGCGACGCCGTTGCTGCCCGGCCTGGGCGAGTTGATGCTGGCCTACACCGCGTATCAACTGACCGACGAAGTGGTCGAGGGCCTTGTCGATCTGGCCGAAGGCCGCGTGGCCGAGGCCGGCGAGCAGGCTATCGGGGTACTGGAAAGTGTTGTACAGCTGGGCGCGTTCGCCGCAGGAACGATGATTGGCAACGTGGCACGAGCGAAACTCTCGCCGTTTTTCGAAGGCCTGAAACCGGTGCAATTGCCTGATGACCAGACGCGCCTGTGGAACCCTGACCTCACCCCTTATCAGCAATCGGACTTGGCGCTGCCGACGGAAATCCGGCCGGATCAGTTAGGCATCCATCAGCATCAAGGCCAGCAAATCGTGCGGCTCGACGACCAACTCTTCAACGTGGCAGAAGATCCCGCCACCGGGCAATACCGCATCCAGCATCCGCAGCGAGACGACGCCTACGCACCGACCCTGCGGCACAACGGCCAAGGCGCGTGGATCAGCGAAACGGAGAACCCGCGGGAGTGGGAAGGCCCGGCACTGATGCGCCGACTGGGTCACGCCACTGACGAATTCAGCAATGAGCAACTGGAACAGATTCGCCAGATCAGCGGCATCCCGGAAGCGGCGCTGCGCCGGATGCACATGGACAACGCCCCGCCGCCACCATTGCTGATCGATAGCCTGCAACGCCTCGGATCGGCCGCGCCTGCGGTTGCCGAGTTACCCGCCGAGATGTCCTCGCTGTTCAGCGAATTTCCCGAGTTGCCTGACACGGTAGCGCAAAGAATCCTGGCCAACGCCAGCGCCGAGGAGCGCCAGCAGATCGAGCAGCACAACCGCCTGCCATTGCGCCTGCAAAGCCAGGCGCGGGAACTGCAATTCGAGACGCAATCGGTCCGCGCCACCCAGGGCCTGTACCACGATGCCTTGAGCAATATCGACACCGAACGACTGGTACTGGGCACCTTGCGCATTAACAGCGACCTGTTCGGCGACCTGCGCATTGAAGTTCGTGAGGGCACCTTTGACGGTGAACTGCGGTGCAGCGCCGGGCCCGAAAATGCAGCGAGAGTCCGGGTTCTGATTCGCGACGAGGCAGGGAAATATCAGGTGCGCGATGGCACTGACCAGCCGATCCATGCAGCGGATGTTTTTTTTGAAGCTTTGCTTCAGGCCACCGAAAAGAATGGACAGTTCGCGCTGGGCTATAGGCCAGGAGACGCCGCAGATTTCAGGCAATGGGTCATGGCTAAAACTGCTGCGCCCAACGAACGTCGCACAATCCTTGCCACACCGCCCATCCGCGCCCTGCCCGTGCATGAGACCGTCTTGCTGCTGCGCGGCGCCTGTAACAGCAGGGCTGGCGAAACCCTGCACGAGCGCATCCTGAACCTGCACTCGGACTTCAGTGACAACGAGGTCGATGCCTTCGCCGATGCGTTGATCGCTCAAGGCCAGCCGCTGCTCGCCATCGAGCAACGAGAAAATGATTTCGCCGAGTTGGTCGACATCCTGACGCGCTGGAAAAAACAGCACGAAAAAAGCGCCTACAACGCGTTTCGCGATAACGGCGGCCTGCATATCGCCTCAGCCCTCGGCAAAGGCTTCGAGCGAGCGAACACTGGCCTGGGCGGTCGTACCGACCCGAACAGCTACGCGTTGGACCTGTCCATACAGGGACCGTCACTGGACCTGGAAACCTGGTGGTCGAAACGCCCGCAGGGGCTGCAGAAATTCCTCGATAAAATCACCCTTTTGAAACTCGACAATATTCGTTTTTCCAGCGAGTCGAACGGATTACTCAAAGCCTTCCCGAACCTTCGTGAACTCAGTGCCAGAGGCTGCGACCTCACGAGCCTGCCGAAAAGCATCGGGGCCATGCCGCGTCTGGAGCGGCTGCAACTGAGTGACAACAGGATCGTGCTGGACGCAAACGCCGTCGAACAATTCAAGCACCTGACCTACCTGGAAATACTCAGACTCGACGGCAATTCATTTACGCAGTTGCCGGACATTGGTCGCATGCCGAGGCTGAAAGTCGTGTCGGTAAAAAACACCGGGCTGACCACATGGCCCGAAGGCACATTGGCCAAACCCAGACCTCGCGGCTTCCTGCTGGACCTGCGGGATAACCCGATCAGCGTGATTCCCGAAGTCGTTCCCGGCTCACCGAAAGCCTGGGTCGTGGCGCGTACCCGACTGGATGTCGGTAGCCTGTCGGAAGCGAACCAGCTGCACTTTCAGGACATCCGTCGCGCACTGGCACTGCCGCCGGAGCCCAGCATGACCTCCAACAATCGGGCAGCCGTAGACATCCTCGTGACCCGCCCGGAGTTCTGGACCGATGTGCCCGGTTGGGGATCGAAGCGAACCGTCTACTGGCCGGAACTGAGCGACGACCCCAGGTCCCAGCGGTTCCTGGAAGTGCTGACTGAAACCAAAAGATCTGCCGATTTCCGCGCCGGTGGTCCGGCCCGCGAGCTACTGCTGCATCGCACCGTGCGCATGCTCGACGCCGTGTACATCGATACCGAGTTGCGGGAAAAGCTCTTCACCATGGCGATTTCCCCGGTCAATTGTGCGGACGCCGGGGCGCAACTGTTCAACAACATGGGCATTCAGGTGCTCGCTTCAGAAGCGTATTCATACTCCACCGATCCCGCGCAGCTGGAACAGCGGTTGGTCAGCCTGGCCAAAGCCGCAGCACGGCTGGAGCAGGTCAACGAGATTGCCCACGCCGATGTCGCCAACCGCCGAGGCACCACTGACGATGTCGAAGTCTATCTGGCCTACCAGACCGGCCTGGCCCATCGCTTGAACTTGCCTTGGCAATCGGAAGGCATGTTGTACAGGCTGACGTCCGGCGTCACCGACCGCATGATCGATCAAGCGTACGACACGGTATTGGCCTTGGGCGAAGGCGACGGCCTGGTCGACAAAATGCTCGAACAGCAGTTTTGGCAGGACTATCTGGAAGAAACCTATCCGATACAAACCAACACCAACAAACAACAGTACGAGAGCAAATCCGACGCACTGGACACCCTGCGATCCACCCAGCGTGAATGGCTCCAATCCTCGTCGGACCTGCAACGAGCTGACCGGCGCAACCAGCTCATGGCGCTCATGAACGATCTACCGGTGCCGGAGTCGGTGGTCTTTACCGATGAGCCGATCAGCGACGAGAAGTACTACGCGATGTTCGTCGACCTTGCTGACGGCGAAAAAGAACTGTTCAGACAGTTGACCCGCAAGGCGCTGAAAAAAGCCGGGCAATAAAGGAAATCTGTAGGAGCGAGCTCGCTCGCGATGGACGCTAACGATAACGCGTGTTTGTTGGATAAACGCGTTGCCCTCAGGTCTATCGTCGGAACGCCGCCCGGAGCAAGCACGCCCCTACAAGGTCAGCGGACTCACACCCATCACGGACGATCAAGCAATGCCAGGTTCCCCTGCAAATCTTCAAACATCGAGTCAGGATTCATCGGCCTCAGCCCCGGAAAGTGTCCATTACGAATTGATCAAAAGGGCGATACCGCCGTGGTTGGCGAATTCTTCCGCGCAAAGAATCAGCGCCTTGAAAAACGCCAGGTTACAGATTCCCGATTGGTATAAAACTGCTACGTCGGCGGACCACCGACGCTTGAAGAATGACCTCAAACTCAACTGGACCGCACAGAACAACGTGGATCAGGCGCTGAGCGATCTTCAGGATGTTTACGCCTTCGTCAAACCCTTGCTGCAACAAAAGTTGAAAGAGCGCTTCGGTGTCGAAGACGACGTCGAGCAAACCTGGCTGCGCCTGTATGCCCCCGTGAAAACCTCGTGGTGGGTGCATGACTTTTCCGCAGGAACGACCAGTCGAACGGTGTCGTTGCTGGAGGCTGCGCTGCATAACTTTTCGCGCGATGAGGCATTCAGCCAGGACTCGGAATTCATCACCCGCCCCGACGCCCGCGGGCATTTCGGGGTTAAACAGCTCAAGCACAAACTGAGCATCGATCAGTTCAAGACACTGTGCCGCGAACTGGACATTGGCGCCCGATACGAACAGCACCTGAATGAATTTTTACTGCCGACCAACACCGTCGCCAGCAACGTCCTGCGCCACAAAGTCACCCTCAGCCAGAAGAGTGCACTGAATGTCGCGGCGCGAATGGCGCTGATGAACAACGACATCGACCAGGACGCATACGACGTCGTGCAGGGCATGCTCGATGACCGCAGAAACCTGCAATGGCAGGGGCAACCTGTCGGCTATTACAACCTGTCGATGATGGATGCCTCGCTGACCGGTGTGGTCCTGCTCGCCCCCGACGTATTCACTGCCAGTGCCACCGCTGCGGTGATTGCGTACGTCCCCCATGACCCGCAGCACCCGCTCAAACAATACGCATCACCGCTGGAATTCATGGCCGAACTGACGCGGCAGTTGCGGGACACATCCTCCACCGAAAGCTACCAGCAGTTCTTCAGCCAATTCGTCGATCATCAGCAGCGCGGGCATTTCTTTGCCGAGTTGAATGAGCGTCTGAGCAAAATCAAATGGCAGCCAACCACGGCGGGATCGAACCTGCCGAGTTGGCGTGAAACACCTGTGGATAACCCCAACCTGCAATTCACGTTGACGAAGGTGCAGGACGATCGCCAGACCCGCTTCAACAACGATCTGTGGGGCTATTTCTACCGCCAGAAACTCAACAAGATCCTCAACGATGCCCGTGAGATCGCGATTTCCACCGCCTACGCCGACCGCATGGCGCGTTGGGCCTGGTGGGATAACCTGGAAAAAATACTCTCGGACATACTCAACGTCGCATTGCTGGTGGCGACACCGTTGGTGCCAGGCCTCGGCACGTTGATGTTGGCCTACACGGCGTATCAACTGACCGACGAAGTGGTCGAGGGTCTCGTCGATCTGGCCGAAGGCCGCTTGGCCGAGGCGGGCGAGCAGACCATCAGCGTGCTGGAAAGTGTCGTGCAGCTGGGCGCGTTCGCTGCGGGAGCGGCGATTGGCAATATCGCACGGGCCAAACTCTCACCATTTTTCGAAGGCCTGAAACCGGTGAACCTGGCTAATGGGCAGGCCCGTTTGTGGAACCCCGATCTGGCACCGTATGAGCTGAACGCATCAGCCTTGCCGACAGACGCGAAACCCGATGCACTGGGCATTTACCAGCATCAGGAACAACGCATCCTGCGATTGGACAATCAACACTTCGAAGTGCGAGAAGACCCGTCCACCGGGCAGCACCGCATCCGGCATCCGCAAAGACCCGAAGCCTATTCGCCAACCCTGCGGCATAACGGCCAAGGCGCGTGGGTCAGCGAAACGGAAAACCCGCGCGAGTGGCAAAGCCCGACCTTGATGCGACGCCTCGGTCACACCACCGATGCCTTCAGCGACGAGCAGCTGGAACAGATTCGCCAGATCAGCGGCACCGACGAAGCCGCGCTGCGCCGGATGCACATGGACAGCGCACCGCTGCCGCCGTTGTTGACCGATACCTTGCAACGGCTCGGATCACCCGTGTCCCCGATTACCCCGCTACCCGCCGACATGTCCTCGCTGTTCAGCGAGTTTGCGGAATTGCCTGATACGGTGGCGCAAAAAATTCTCGCCAACGCCAGCGCTAAAGAGCGCCAGCAGATCGAACAGAAAAAACGTCTGCCGCTGCGCCTGAAAAGCCAGGCGCGGGAACTGCAATTCGAGACGCAATCGGTGCGCGCGGCCCACGGTTTGTACGATGACGCCTTGAGCAACATCGACACCGAACGCCTGGTGCTGGGCACCTTGCGCATCAACAGCGACACCTTCGGCGACCTGCGTATTGAAATTCGTGAGGGGACCTTCGAGGGTGAGGTGCGGTGTAGCGCGGGGCCTGAAAATGCAACGCGAGTCCGGGTTTTGATTCATGGCGACGCGGGGAAATATGAGGTACGCGATGGGGCGGATAAACCAATCCATGCTGCGGAGGGCTTCTTCGAAGCCCTGCTCTACGCCACCGAACGCAATGGCCATAACGCACTGGGCTACAAGCCGGGGGACGCCGAGTTGTTCAGGCAGTGGGTCATGGTCAAGCTTGAGCCCACTGGCGAACGTCGGACGATTCTCGCCACACCGCCGATCCGTGCCGTGCCCGAGCACCAGACGGTTTTACTGGTGCGCGGCGCGTTCACCAGCAAAGACGGCGAAACCCTGCAAGAGCGCATCCTGGACCTGCATCCGGACTTCAGCGACAACGAGGTCGACGCCTTCGCCAATGCCTTGATTGCCAAAGGCGAGCCGATGAAAGCCATCGAGCAACGAGAAAACGAACTTGATGAACTGCGCGGCATTCTCAATCGCTGGGACTACCAGCAAGAAACCTCATGGGGCCCCGGCAGCAATGACTATCGTGATGGCGGCGGTCTCCATATCGCCGAGCGACTCCTGGAAAGCTTCGAGCGAAAAAAAACCGACATCGGCAGCCGCACCGACCCAGACAGCTATTCGCTGGACCTCTCCAGAGAAATGCTCCCACTGAACCTGCAAACCTGGTGGGCAAAGCGCCCAGCGGAGCTGCAAAAATTCCTCGATAAAATCACCGTCCTGAAACTAGACAACACGCGGTTTTCCAGCGAGTCGAACGGACTGCTCAAAGCGTTCCCGAGCCTTCGCCAACTGAGCGCCAGAGACTGCGAGCTGACGAGCCTGCCGAAAAACATCGGCTCACTGCACCGACTGGAACGGCTGCAATTAAGCGATAACTTGATCGTGCTGGACGCGAGCGCCGTCGAACAACTCAAGCACCTGACCTACCTGGAAATCCTCAGGCTCGACGGCAACCCGCTGGCGTTGCTGCCAGACATCAGCCGCATGCCCAGGCTGAAAGTGGTCGCGATGAAAAAAACCGGACTGACGACATGGCCGCAAGGCACGCTGGCCAAAACCAGACCACGCGGTTTCCTGCTGGACCTGCGGGAAAATCCGATCAGCCTGATTCCCGAAGTCGTTCCTGGGTCACCACAAGCCTGGGTCGTGGCGCGGACGCGGCTGGATGTCGGTAGCCTGACGGAGCCGAACCAGCTTCGGTACCAGGAAATCCGCCGCTCGCTGAAGCTGCCGCCAGAGCCCATCGTGGCGTCCACCAGCCCGATCAACGTGGTCATCAACGCCACCAACCCGAACAACTGGGCCGACGTGCCCGGTTGGGGAATAGAACGGGCGACACACTGGCTTGAACTGACCGACGACCCGCAATCCCATCGGTTCCTGACCGTGGTCCACGACACAAGAAGTTCTGCCGACTATCGCCTCGGTGGAGAGCCCCGCCGGCAGTTGATGCAACGCGTGGTGCGCATGCTCGACGCGGTTTACATCGACACCGCCCTGCGCGAAAAGCTCTACACCATGGCCATCGCGCCGGTCGATTGTGCCGACGCCGGGGCGCAGTTGTTCAACAACATGGGCGTTCAGGTGCTGGCTTCCGAGGCCTGGTCGTACTCCACGGACCCGGTGGAGCTGGAGCAGAAACTGGTAACCCTGGCCAAAGGCGCCGCGCGGCTGGAGCACGTCAACGAGATTGCCCGCGCCGATATTGCCAGTCGCGGCGGCGACCCGGACGATGTCGAAGTCTATCTGGCTTACCAGACGGGCCTGGCCGATCGCTTGAAACTGCCTTGGCAATCCGAAGGCATGCTGTACCGGCCGGTGTCCGGTGTCACTGACGCCATGATCGATCAGGCGTACGACACGGTTCTGGCTTTGGGCGAAGGTGATGGCCTGGTCAGCAAGATGCTTGAGCAAGCGTTTTGGGAGGACTATCTGCGAGAAAAATACCCGGGGCAGATCGAAGCGAACAAACGCCAGTATCAGCACAAATCCGAGGTGCTTGAGACCCTGCGCGCCACTCAGCTCGAATGGGTCGAATCCACATCGGACCGTCAGCGAGCCCAATTGCGCAGTCACCTCAATGAACTCATGAACGATCTGCCGGTGCCCGCGACGGTGGTCTTCGCCGATGAACCGATCAGCGAGGCGATCTTTGACAGGTTGCTCGTCGACTTGGGTGACGAGGAGAAAGAGTTGTCGAGACGCTTGACCCGTGAAGCCTTGAAGCGAGCCGGTCAATAACCCCGGCTGATGCAGCTGACGGCACAAATGCCGTCACGCTGCATCAGCCCCCTCACACTTCGGAATCCCAGATCACCACGATATTGCCGCGATAACTGCCTCCTTCACCGGACTTCACGATCTCGTCCACCCAAAAAGGCGACATTTCAAAGTGCAGGGTGCCGGGCGCCCGATCGACGTAGAACCCCGGTTGAAACACCAGACGCTCCTGACCCAGATGGATGCGTATTGGCTGGCGATTGACCGGCTGCCCGTTGAGGTCCGTCAGGCCATTGGGCAGGCTGACGCTCACCTGCACCACGGCGGTACGTTGCGACACCGGGTCGCGGATCGCGCAATTGAACAGTTGAACGAATTCGCACTCCAGGCTCATCTTGAAGCGCGACGACGCCGAGATATTGAACGTCTGGTCACGAAACAATCGCACCGGCTTGCGCCCCGCTTGCAGCCAGCTCTGCCAGCCGCCGGCCGGTACCAGCTGGACCTTGTCACCCCCAGGGGGAATATCGACCTTGAGGGTGTGCTGCACGTCGAGGTTGAAGTTCAGGGTCAAGGTTGAACTGGTCGGCACCATGACATCGCCAAAATCGAAATCTCCGTTGGGACCGACGGTGTACGTCAGCGAGCCCAGGTAATGCCCCGACGTCATGGCCAAGGGGTCAGGCGTTTCAAGTTCATAGGCAAAGTCGAGGTGCTTGAAACGCAGCCACGGCACATTGAACTTGGCTTGTTTTGCACACACGGCCTCTGATGGGGTTTTCCAGAAAAAACCATAGTTGCGAGTGTCGTACCAGCCAACCCCGCTATAGAGGCAAGGTGCAGGACTATTGACCCAACTTCCCCCCCCCCACAGATTGTTGTGCGCGGCACGATAATCCGCGGCGCCGCCTACGAGTTGCATGACATCCTCGGTTTCATAGGTAGAGCCGATACCGACAATCCGCACCCTCACCGTCTGCGGTTGCTGGGTCACTTCATGGACGACCGTCAGCACCTGCCATTGAGCGGGCACCTTCAGCATGGCGCCCTGACGCACAGACGCGTGATTGGCCACAATTGCCGACCTGGAATCGAATTGAATCGGCACCTGCAGACTGAACATCTGATTGACCCTGCACTGCTCCGGATAGTGAGCGCAATAACCACTGGCCGGCGTGGTGTTCAAGAACCTGTTCACTTGCGGACGGGCCGGATCGGGTTTGAACAACGCAGTGATTTCCACCTGCTCGGCTCCGGCTGGGGCGGCCAGCATCCAGGCCATCAAAGCGCCCCATAACCAACGTATGACGATCATCTATACCGCTCTCCAATAACCCTGTTCATTCCGGGAAAGACCGATTCAAGGTGCCGTAGCACTGTGGATGTTGAACACACCGCTGGCTCGACTCATCGATGCGCAGCCCATCAGATTTCCGAATCCCAGATGATAAAGACGCTCCCGGAATACGTGCCTGCAACACCGGGTTGCAGCATGAATTCCATGTTCTGTGGCTCGATCTCGAAATGCAGAATCCCCGGTGCTCGGTCCACAAAGAAACCGGGCTGAAACTGTTGCGCATTTTCCGGGCCCGGCAACAACCGCTGGCGCCTGACCGGTTGACCGGAAGGATCGGTCAAGCCGTTCGGCAAGCTGACGCTGACGTTCATCCTGACTCGACGGTTCGCCGCGTGGTTCACAATCACGCAATCGGTCTGATCGATGCTGACTCCGCATCTCAACTGCATCTTGAATCGCGTTGAGGCCGAGATATTGAAGGTCTGGTCACGGAGCAAGCGCACCGGCCGGCGTCCGGCCTGCAGCCAGCTTTGCCAGCCACCCGCCGGAACCAACTGGACTTTATCGCCACCGGGAGGAATGTCGACTTTAAAGGTGTGTTTGACATCGAGGGTAAAGTTGATCGTCAAGCTGTCATCGTCCGGCAGCATGAGATCCCCCATATCAAAATCGCGACCCGGCCCTACTCCGTAGGTGTAGCTGCCCAAGTACGTCCCCCTGGACATTTTCAGCGGCTCGGGCGTGCGAAGCTCGTAGCCGATCTGAAACGAGTCATAGCGCAGACTTTCGATCCGATATGCCGCCGTTGGCGCGCAGGCGCCGCCGGGCGCGGTCAACCAAAAGAACGATCGCCAGGTAGGCTCGACAAAGCTGCCTCCGGTGTAGGCGCAGGGCGCCACGGGGAACGTCCAGTTATACCCACCCCAGAGCATTTGATGCGCGAGCGGATTACTCGCTGGAGCGCCTTGACCAATGACGTTTTGAACGGTATCGGGCAGATAATACCGGGCACCAATCGAGGCGATACGCACCTCCACGGTCGACTGTTCCCCAGTCTCCAGATGCGTCACCTGTAGCGATTTCCACTCCGTCGGGACCTTGAACATTGCGCCCTTACGGATATCGTCATGCCCGGCTTCGATCGGGCGAGTGGAGTTGAATTCGATCGGAACCAAAATAGTGAAGAGGGACAACTCCTCACAAAATGTCGGGTAGACCGCGCAATGCCCACTAAAAGGCGTTGTATTGGTGAATTCGTTTCGCATCGGGTTGCCAGGATCAGGCGTAAATGATGCCGTAACCTCTATGGAGGCGGCCTCTGCCCGCACCGAAAACACCAGAGACAGCAGTGCCGCGACGGAATGCAACGACAGCCGGCGAAACCCATTGCAGACCTGTACGTTCAAACGCCCGGCGGCAAGTAGCCAAACCATAAAAGCACCGCATAACCCACGTGAGACGTTCATCTATACCTTTCTCCAATAACCCTGTTCATTCCGGGAAGGACCGGTTCAAGGTGCCGCGGCACTGAAGATCAGTTGCACGCTGCCGTAGTACCGACCTGGCTTGTACCCGCCTGCGGGCACTTTCGGCTGGATCTGCAGGGGAAAGCGCCCGCCCGCGACAGCCTGGGCGCGCGTCAGCACTTCACGGGGTTGCGGGTCATGGCTCAGTTCCTTGCCGTTGAAGCTGACGAGCAAGTCAATGTTCTGCTCGTCACGCCCGTTGGACAGATAGGGCTCGCTGTCCAACCGCGCATTGATGGCGCTGCTGTCATGCTTGACGTCGAAGTTCTTGCGCAGCCCCTCCAACGTCTTGGTGTTGATGTTCCAGGGCAATGTCTGCTCGAGATGAATCCAGTTCGACTCGGCCGGTATCACGTAAAAACCCAGGGTCGGAATATCCACCGACACTTCGAAGCGGTGCTCCTCCCGTGCGCCGAATGCCGGGGAACTCATCAGTGCCGTGACGCCTGTCCACAAGGCGATGGCCGATAACTTGATCATTTTTCAGGTACCTGTTGCGTCAGAAAAAGCGGCGAGCAACGGTGGCCACTCGCGTGTGCCGGTCGTTACTGGCTGGCAATGCGCAGGGTCTTTTTCGAAGTGCCTTCCACCAGGTTGAAGCGGTATTCACGTCCGGGCTTCTTGTCGAACGCGAACTCCTTTCCCGCGCGGATGTGATGCTTGGTGGTGGGTTCGCACTCGTTTTCCTGTTTGATCGAGCAGTTGCGAAATTCGTCGACGACCACCGATGTATTGCCGTTGTTGCGGATGCGATAGGTGCTGGCGCCGTTCTCGATCACGCTGTCATAGCGGCTATCCTTTGGCCTGACGAAGAACACCGTGCCGAACCCGGTCATCACGTTGACGCCGGCCGACAGGTTGTTTTTGTAGTCCTCGCGCTCTTCGCTGGACACGGCGAATTCGTCTTCCTTTTCTGGCACGACCGGGATGAAGCGCACCCGGAAATATCGCTCGGTGTCCCGCGCGCCCATGAACAACAGCCGCGTGCCCTGCATGCCGTTGGCCGGAACGATCAGGCGTGCCGGACTGGCCATCAGCCCGTCGCGCGAGGTCGCACCCGGCTCGCTTATGACCGGTACTTCACTGGGCGTGCCCTCGGCGTCGTAGACGATTTCCAGGATGTTGACCTTGACGAACGCCGTGCTGTCGCCGCTGTTGAACACCCGCTTGAGGTAGGTGCTTTTGTCACCGTCCAGATAGTCGTACACCGTGCCGACGTTGATCTGCGGCCCCGCCTGCACACCTGCACAAAACCCAATCAAACCCATTACTGGCAACAGACGTTTCATAACCTTGAACCCCACAACATTGAACACACCGCTGGCTCGAATCATCGATGCGCAGCCCATCAGATTTCCGAATCCCAGATCACAATGACAACGCCGGCGATACGCACCTCGAGCCTTTGCGTTTCCCCGGTCTGCGTGTTCGTCACGTTGAGTCCACTCCAACCCGACGGAACCTTGAACATGGCGCTGTTACGTGGGGATGCATTGGGCTGCATGACCCTGACGGAATTGACACGCACCGGCAGGCGGAAGCTGAAGATGTTGTGGTCCTCGCACTGATCGGCATGAGCCGCGCAATAGCCGCTGGAGGGGGTCTTGTTGACGAACTTGTCGCTTTGCGGATTGTTCGGATCAGGCGTGAACAACGCCCTGATTTCCCGGGAGGCGGCCTGGACCGCGGGCGCCAGGAACAGCGCCAGCAAGCACAGCCACTGCGGCAGATACGTCTTGCGATTCACCATTCAGCCTGCCTCCTGTCGATTCACTGAGGCATCCGCCAAGGTATCCGGCGAACAGCGCAGATCCCCGATCATCAACACGTTGTTTTCACTGCGGTGCTTGTCGGTATCGAGGCGGAACTGACACAGCAACTGGTCGGCGTAACGCACTTGCAGCGTCGGCGACCCCGCGTGCATTTCCATCGAGAAGAACCCGTCGACTTCACTCACGCCACGGCTGGCGTGGTTGATCACGTGGTGGCCCTTGAGCGGCCGCCCTTGCGGGTCGACCAGGCGACCGAGCACGGTCAGGGTTTTCATTACGTAGACCTTGCGATATTCGACGCCGCCCTTGTTCAGGTGATAGCGGGTGCGGGACGGCTCGATGCTGGCCGCCGGGGCGTCGTTGCCTTCGAAGTCGAAGCTCACCGAGCTGTTTTTGTAAGCCGTGAGCGGAATGAAATTGCGCCCCGGCCGTAGCGCCGCGCTGCCGCCACTGAGATCGTCGGCACGCAGTGCGATGCCATCGATATCGGACTCGACATCGACGATCATCCCGGCGACGCGGCCTTGATGCTGGCTGGTCAGCGCCACGCGCTGACCACCGACGACCACCGTGCTGTCCAGGTTCAAGCCACCGGTGAAATTGCCGTTGAACGATGAACGCTGGATAAACCCGTCGCCGTTGATCGCACCGGTACGGAAGTTCGCCAGGCTCGACAGACCAACGCCGTAGGTGTCGGTCAGCGCGGTCACCGAAACGCTCTGCAACACATGGTCTTTCAGGTCTTTGCGATAACCGAGCGATGCATTGGTGTCGCGGCTGCCATCACGCGCGGTGCGGCTGCCGATGCTGCCGGAAATCTGCTGGCCGGGACCGCCGAGCGCCATGTTGATGCTCAGGTCGACGCCGCGATTGCGCGCATCGCCGCTGCTGTAACTGCCCGGCCGATCGAACAGCGACAGCCGCCAGTTGGCATCGCTGCCCAGCACCGTCGTGCGTTGCGTCCAGCCCAGGTCCACGCCGACGCCTTCGACGTTACCCTCGCTGTGGGAGACCCGCGCATTGAGCGAGCTCTTGCGGCTGATCCGGTGGTTCAGCGCCAGCGATGAATTGCTGGTCTCGCCGGTGAACACATTGCGTTGGCGCACGCGGGTGCCGTCGGGCAGGGTGTCGTAGGTGTTAGTCGTGTCCAGCCAGCTGCGGTTGTGGCTGACCACCACGCTGCCCGAGCCATAGTTATAGAGCGCTTGCAGATCGGCGCCGGTGCCGTGGTCTTTGGTCTGGTACAGGTTGGCGTAGAAGTTGACGCTGTCGGCCAGGCTCCAGTCGATGGAGCTGCCGTACTGCAACGTGTCGCGAACCTGACGCGCCGAGAGCCCGAGAATCACCCGCGGATGCAGCAGGTAGTTGATCGCAGCGCCCGCCGTTGTGTCACCACTGTCTTGTTGATCCCAATTGCTCAGCAGTTTGCTTTCTTGCCCGGCGAACAGGTTGTAGCGCCAGCGCTCCTCAAAGTTGCGCCAGTTGCTCGGCTTGTAGATCAGTTCCTGGGTGGTCGAGGTGGTCTGGCCGTCTTCGATCAGGCGCACTTCCACTTCGTAGATACCGCCGGGCAATGGACGGGTATCGAGGGTTTGCAAACCGGCTGGCACCGATTGGGTGTTGATCAGCAAACCATCGCGATAGATCTCCACCGAGGCTTGGCGATTGGCGGTGACGTAAACCGGATAAACGCTGGGTTTCGGACTGTCGATCGCCAGGCTGTCGGAACTGCCGTACATCACGCCCACGGCGGTGTCGGGGCTGGTGCCGAACGAACGCGGCTGACGGGTCAGGCCTTCGGAATTGGGGGTGAAGTAACCCAGGCGGAAAAAACTGCCTTGCAGTTCGCGCTGGGTGTAAAGCTCGTGTACGGCGTGATAGGTCTTGGTGTCCGGCCCGCCAAGGCGTGCCAGTTGCATGTTGAAGGTCTGGCTCCAGTTGCCCAGGCTGCCGCTGGCTTCCAGGCCAAAACGTCCGCCCAGGTCCTGGTCCTGGCCGCCGTTGAGGTTGAGCTGGTTGCGCACCATCAGGCCGCTGCTGCCACCTTCGGGCTGGTCGTAGAACCGCTTGGCTTCGCTGTCGCGTTCGGCATTTTCGGTGACGATCGACAGCAACGAGTTTTCCAGGTTGTAGTGAACCGCCAACATCTGTTCCGGGCATTGACCGGCGCAACCACCCAGCGCCGCGCCGGGTTTCAGAACGCCGGCCCAGGTCTCGCGTTCGCTGGCACTGAAACGGCTGTCACTGGTGTCGGTGAATTCGAGCAAAGTGACCCGGTCATCGCGGGACAACACAATCATCGCCTCGCCGAGGGGTTGTTGATCGAGCTCGACCCGAACCGCCAGCGGCACATCGAAAAAGTGCTCTTCGAACTCCGCCGGCAAGCCTTTGGCCTGGGCCAGCAAACTTCGAGGCGTGTTATCAACAGAAGTGGGCGCCGCAAATGCACTGCTACATAACAGCAACGCAAGCGCTGCCGCGATGGGCGTCATCGGGAACATGAACAAGTACTCTGATTACAAGAAAGTCAAAGCCCGGCCGGCAAACCGAAACAGCTTGCCGACCGGTTACGCTACTTGAATAAGTAAACGTTTTGCCGTCGCAGATGTTGCTTAGACGGAAGGTTCAACAACCAGCATGACGACGCCAGTGTAATCACCGGCATCAGGCTTGGCGCCAGTCGCGCTGATTTTGAACGGTGCGCGATAGCGGACGTTGGACTCAGCTTCGCCAACGACTTCCTGCGAAGTGGTCGTCAGCGTTTTGCCGTTGAGCTCGACTTTCAAGTCGATGGTCTTGTTCCCGGCAATCAGCTTCGGCAAGCCTTCCAGGCGGGCGTGAACCTTGCCGGCGGTGTGCAGAACGTCGAAGTGCCCGTCGACAGTGCGCATGGTGCCGGTAGACGGGTTGTAGCTCATGTCCTGATCCTTGTTGACCAGGTCCGCATCGACTGGCACCGCGAAGAAATCGTCAGACGGCACGTGGGCAACAATGCTGATGGAGTGCTTGGCTTCGGTGGCCGCAAACGCCATCGAGGAACTCAGTGCCAGAAGAGCCAGAGGAGCAGCAAACGCGATTTTCTTGAACATCTTTCAGTACCTGTCTTTTCAATAAAAAGGGTCTAAGTATTGAAAGTTCCATTGGAGCACAACAGTCACGAGCAGTGATGTTCCAGTGCAACTTTCAACGCCGAAAGATGATCGACCAAATAATCTTGAAAGTAAGCAGGAAAGTTCCTCAAAGCGCGTAGCCAAAGTGCCACGACCGCGGAAAGAAAAATACTGAAGTATTGATAAAGTCACTGTTCGACTGTCAGAACAAGACTACATAAAGCCAATACACTGGCAATAAAGGCCGACAACGACACTGCCATTTCTGTAGGAGGGATATTACAAAGCTAATGAATTAAGGTGTGAATCGTCACTTTAGAGAGTTAACACTAATTTCAACTTGTTGGCCCGTTTTAAAAGCTGATTTTGGAGCGGCGAAAGCGCCATTTTCAGTGACGTTTTCGTCTGGTGTTGTGATCAGCCGTTGGTCGGGGGGCCTTGCGAACCTCTTAAGATATATCTTAAGTTGTATCTAAACACGACGAGAGAAGGAAAAAATGAGAGACCATCATTCCCCCCACCGCGAGCACGGCGACGGCCGCGACGGCTTCGAGAAACGCCCCGGTCGCGAGCGCGGCGGCCGCGGACCACGGGTGTTCGCCCCCGGTGACCTGAAATTGCTGCTGCTGGCGCTGATCGCTGAACAGCCGTGCCACGGCTACGACCTGATCCGCCAGATCGAAGGCATGTTCGACGGCGCCTACAGCCCCAGCCCCGGCGTGATCTACCCGACCCTGACGTTCCTGGAAGAAAGCGAAATGATCCAGGGCGATGCCGAAGGCGGGAAAAAACGCTACGCCGTTACCGACGCCGGGCGTCAATCGCTGAGCGAACAGGCGATTGCCCTTGAAGGTGTGCGGATGCGCATCGACGTCAGCAAACGCTCGCTGCGCGGTCATGATCGCCCGCCCGAAATCCACGAAGCCGTGCACAACCTGCGGCACGCGCTGCAGCTGCACCATGGCCGCTGGAGCGCGGAAGAAATCCGGCGTGTCGCCGCTCTGCTCAACAACACGGCCAAAGCCATCGTCGACGGCCCTGCCGTTCAAACTGCCCAGGAGAACGCCGAATGACTGAAGTGATCCAAACCATTCACCGCGTCATGCACGAGATCAAACGCCGTCGTCTGGAAGTGCTGCGAGTGGTCGACCTGACCCCGCGCATGCGCCGGATTACCTTGGGCGGCCCGGAGCTGGCAGGTTTCATCAGCCTGGGCACCGATGACCACGTAAAGCTGCTGTTCCCACAGAACGCAGCGGAACACGCCGCGCTGGACACCCTGGTCCTCGGTGCCGGTAAAGACAACGGACCGATGCCGGCCATGCGCGATTACACGCCGCGTCGTTACGACCTCGACACGCTGGAGCTGGACATCGACTTCGTGCTGCACGGCGACGGCCCTGCCGCGACCTGGGCCGAGCAGGCCAAACCGGGGCAGTTCCTGCACATCGGCGGGCCACGGGGTTCGATGATCGTGCCGGACATGTTCGACAGCTACCTGCTGATCGGCGACGAAACCGCCCTGCCCGCCATCGCTCGGCGCCTGGAAGGTCTGGCGGCTAACCGGCGTGCGTTGGTGATCGTCGAAGTGGAGAACGGCAAGGAGCAGCAAGTGCTGGAGAGCGCCGCCGAGGTCAATGTGATCTGGGTGTTGCGTGAAGGTGGCGAGGATCACTTGCTGGCGACTGTGCGCCAGGTCAAGGTACCTGCTGGCAGCTTGTATGCCTGGGTGGCGACCGAGAGCAAAGTATCGCGGCAGATCCGCCGAGTGCTGCTGGATGAGCATGGGCTGGATGAGCAGTTCGTCAAAGCGGTGGGTTACTGGCGGTTGGATGACAGCGTGGATGAATGACAGCCTTTAGGGCCCCATCGCGAGCAGGCTCGCTCCCACAAGGATCTGGTGTACGCCAATCCCATGTGGGAGCGAGCCTGCTCGCGAAGACGGCATCGCAAACGCTACAAATCCAAATCCGTACCACGACGCCCGCGCCACCGATCCAACCCAATCACCACCAGCGCAATCACCACAAACCCCGCCAACAACCCCGCCGCATTGATAAACACCTGTGGATAACCCAGCTTCTCCACATCTATGAACGGATACGGATACGTCGCCAGCAAATGCCCGCGCAGCAGCGAATACGCGAAGTACACCACCGGGTAAATGACCCACAACGCGAGGTGCTTTAACCGTAACGTGCCCTTGGGCACACAGCACCACCAATAGATCAAAAACAGCAGCGGCATGACGTCGTGCATCAGCTCATCGGCCAGCCATTGCCAGCCTTCGGGGTGCCACAAATGGCGCAATAACACGCTGTACGCCAAGCCGACCACGGCGATGCTCACGGCAACGCCACTGCTGACCCACGGCTGCAAAAACCAGCGTCGCGCCGCCGATTCACGGGACGTCAGTTCACACGTCAGCACGGTTGCCACCAGGGTATTGCTCAGCACGGTGAAATAGCTGAAGAAGCTCATCAGCCCGCCCATCAGGCTGGCGGCCAGCGTCCAGCGTGAGTAGAAAATCAGGTACAGCTGAATGCTCAAACCGGCCCAGCCGAGCACCGCCGCCACCGCCACAAAACGACGCCTCGCGGCAGCACCTGGCGTCGGTTGGGTGAGCATGTTCAGAGCGGGCGCTTGGTGCGCATCAACTTCACGTACAAGCGTTCGACCTTCTCCCGCGCCCATGGGGTTTTGCGCAGGAAGGTCAGGCTCGACTTGATGCTCGGGTCACTCTTGAAGCAGCGAATGTCGATGCGTTCGGCCAGCCCGGACCATTCGTAGTGTTCAACCAGGGCGTTGAGGATTTGCTCCAGCGTCACGCCGTGCAGCGGGTTGTTGTTCTGTTCGGTCATGCCGGGCCTTTGAGCGAAGTAGGGATTGGAAGCCGCGCACCTTAGCCGAGGGCTTCGTTGGGGGGAAGCGATCAGTGTGCGGGTCTGTTAAATGTAGGTGAAACGCAAAAGATCGCAGCCGGGGACTGTTACCAAATCCGAAATGATCCATGTCAGTAAAAGCCCTTTCTCTATTTGTAACAGGACATTATCCTTACGCCCGCCAAGCTGAAACGCTTCCGCTAGCTGCATCATTCCTGTTGTGTTCAGTTCATCCCCCAGAAAAAGATCAAGAATTCCTTCTCTTATGCCTTATTTTCAAACTTCGCGAGATAGCGCTGTCTTACCAGCTATTGCCAGCCGAAAAGCCCTGAACCTCATCGGTGGATTAACCGCGTTGGGTTTCGCCACTTGCACCCAGGCCGCTGCGGCCTTCGATAGCGAGTCGCCGTGGATGCTCGGCGACTGGAACGGCAAGCGCACCGAACTTTCGGAAAAAGGCTACGACTTCAAAGTCGATTACACCGGTGAAATGGGCAGCAACCTGCACGGCGGCTACGACCACGATCGCACCGCCCGTTACAGCGACCAGTTTGGCCTCGGCACGCACCTGGACTTGCAGAAAATCCTCGGTTGGGACGACGCCGAATTTCAGCTGACCATCACCGAGCGCAACGGCAACAACATCAGCAATGACCGGATCAACGATCCGCGCGTTGGCGGCTTCACCTCGGCCCAGGAAGTCTGGGGCCGTGGCCAGACCTGGCGCCTGACGCAGATGTGGTATCAGCAGAAATTCTTCGATCAAAAGCTCGACATCAAGGTCGGTCGTTTTGGCGAAGGCGAAGACTTCAACAGCTTCCCCTGCGACTTCCAGAACCTGGCGTTCTGCGGCTCCCAGGTCGGCAACTGGGTCGGTGGCATCTGGTACAACTGGCCGGTCAGCCAGTGGGCGCTGCGGGTCAAATATCACCTGACGCCCGAGCTGTATGCGCAAGTCGGCGCGTATGAGCAGAACCCGTCGAACCTTGATCGCGGCAATGGCTTCAAGCTCAGCGGCAGCGGCACCGAGGGCGCGATCCTGCCGGTGGAACTGGTCTGGACGCCGAAACTCAATGGCCTGCCGGGCGAATACCGCGCCGGTTATTACTACAGCAGCGCCAACGCCACCGACGCCTATAAAGACAGCAACGGCCAGCCCGCCGCCCTGAGTGGCGAGGCGTACCGCAGCGCGTCGAGCAAGCACGGCGTTTGGCTGGGTATTCAGCAGCAAATCACTAGCCGTGCCAGCGACAATTCACGCGGTTTGAGCGTGTTTGCCAACGGCACGATGCACGACAAGAAGACCAACGCCATCGACAACTATGTCCAGGCCGGGGTCGTCTACAAAGGCCTGCTCGATGCCCGCGCCAAAGATGACATCGGCTTCGCCTTGGCCCGCGTCCACGTCAACCCGGCCTATCGCAAGAACGCCGAAGCGACCAATCAGGCCCGCGCCGTTTTCGACTATGACGACCCGTCGTTCCTGCCACCGCAGGACACCGAATACAGCGCCGAACTCTATTACGGCGTGCATGTCACGAACTGGCTGACCGTGCGCCCGAACCTGCAATACATCCGCCACCCCGGTGGCGTGGACAAGGTCGATGACGCACTGATTGGCGGCATCAAGATCCAGTCGTCCTTTTAAGACTCCTGCAAAAAACCTGTGGGAGCGAGCCTGCTCGCGATGGCGGTGTGTCAGTCGACATCAATGCTGAAGGTTAAGACGCCATCGCGAGCAGGCTCACTCCCACAAGGACCGCATCAACCACACAGCTTTTATCTGAACCATGCCCGCTCAGGATCATCATCTACAGTGAACTTGCGCGGGACTACTTGAAACGTCACGGAGAACCACACTATGAGCACTGATGGTGCTTTGAGTCGAAGCCGTCTGCTGCCGAGCCTGCTCGGTATCCTGCTTCTGCTAATGGGCCTGGCCATGCTGGCCGGGGGGATCAAGCTGAGCATGCTCGGCGGCTCGCTGTATTACCTGCTGGCCGGTATCGGCCTGGCGCTGACCGGCGTGCTGCTGATCATGGCTCGCCGCGCGGCGCTGGGCCTGTACGCACTGGTGCTGTTCGCCAGTACCGTGTGGGCCCTGTGGGAAGTCGGCCTCGACTGGTGGCAACTGGTGCCGCGTCTGGCGCTGTTGTTTGCACTGGGCCTCGTCATGTTGTTGCCATGGTTCCGCCGTCCGCTGCTGCTGAACGGCGCGGCCCCGATGGGCACTGGCGCGCTGAGCGTAGCCGTGGTGCTCGCTGGCGTTACGGCATTGGCCAGCCAGTTCACCAACCCTGGTGAGATCAAAGGCCAACTGGATCGCGACAGCGTCCCGGGCATGACCAACACCGCCCCGGCCATGCCCGACGGTGACTGGAACTCCTACGGCCGCAGCGCCCATGGCGATCGTTACTCGCCACTGGCGCAGATCACGCCGCAGAACGTGAACAAGCTGGTACCGGCCTGGACCTTCCGCACCGGCGACCTGCCGGGGCCGAACGACCCGGGCGAAACCACCGCAGAAAACACCCCGCTGAAAGTCAACGGCATGCTCTACGTCTGCACGCCGCACAGCCAGGTGATTGCCCTGGACCCGGACACCGGCAAGGAAATCTGGCGTTTCGATCCGAAGCTCTCCACGCAAAACGCGGCGAACTTCAAGGGTTGGGCGCACATGACCTGCCGTGGCGTGTCGTATCACGATGACGCCGCCTATGCCTCCGAGCAGAGCCCGACCGGCAGCGCCAGTGCGCCCATTACCAGCGCCTGCCCACGCCGGATCTTCCTGCCAACCGCCGACACCCGCCTGATCGCCCTGAACGCCGACACCGGCAAAATGTGCGAAGACTTCGGCAACGGCGGCCAGGTCGACCTGAGCGCCAACATCGGCGGCTTCACCGCCGGTGGTTACTACTCCACCTCGCCACCGGCCGTCACCAAGGACTTGGTGGTGATTGGCGGTCACGTCACCGATAACGTCTCCACCGACGAGCCAAGCGGCGTCATCCGCGCGTTCGACGTGCACACCGGCAAACTGGTGTGGAACTGGGACAGCGGCAACCCGGACGACACCACGCCAATTGCTGATGGCAAGGTCTACACCCGCAACTCGCCGAACATGTGGTCCATGTTCGCCGTCGACGAAAAACTCGGCATGCTCTACCTGCCGATGGGCAACCAGACCCCGGACCAGTTCGGTGGCGCACGCACCCCTGAATCGGAACTGCACGCCGCCGGCCTGACCGCCCTCGACATCGGCACCGGCAAAGTGCGCTGGCACTTCCAGTTCACCCACCACGACCTGTGGGACATGGACGTCGGCGGCCAGCCAACCCTGATGGACCTGAAAACCGCTGACGGCGTAAAGCCAGCGCTACTCGCGTCCACCAAGCAAGGCAGCATCTACGTACTCGACCGCAGTACCGGCAAGGCCATCGTGCCAATCAACGAAGTGCCCGTGCCACAAGGCGCTGTCGAAGGTGACCACACTTCGCCGACCCAACCGAAATCCGACCTGAACCTCATGCCGCCGCCGTTGCAAGAACGCGACATGTGGGGCGTGACCCCGTTCGACCAACTGATCTGCCGGATCGACTTCAAATCCCTGCGCTACGACGGCCCGTTCACTCCGCCCTCGCTGCAAGGTTCGATCGTTTATCCCGGCAACTTCGGCGTGTTCGACTGGGGCGGCATCTCGGTTGACCCGGTGCGTCAAATCGCGTTCGTGAACCCGAGCTACATGGCGTTCAAATCGAAAATGATCCCGGCCGCCGAAATCGCCGCCCAAGGTCCGCGCAAAAGCGAAACCGAAGGCGTGCAACCCAACAAAGGCGCGCCCTACGGCGTCGTCCTCGAAGCGCTGTTGTCGCCCATGGGCCTGCCGTGCCAGGCGCCGGCCTGGGGCTACGTGGCGGCCATCGACCTGACCACCGCCAAAACCCTGTGGAAACACAAAAACGGCACCGTGCGCGACAGCTCACCGGTTCCGATCCCGCTGAGCATGGGCGTGCCAAGCCTGGGCGGAACCTTCACCACCGCCGGTGGCGTCGGCTTCCTGAGCGGCACCCTCGACCAGTACCTGCGCGCCTACGACGTGAAAAACGGCAAGCAACTGTGGGAAGGCCGGCTGCCAGCAGGCGCGCAAACCACACCGATGACCTACACCGGCAAAGACGGCAAGCAATACGTGCTGGTCGTTGCGGGCGGTCATGGTTCGCTGGGCACCAAACAGGGTGACTACGTGATTGCGTACAAGCTGTCTGAGTAAGTTTTAGCGGCGGTAAAAGCAAAGGCGACTCCTGTGTGGGGGTCGCCTTTTTTTGTGGGTGTACATATCCATTCCTGCGGTAATGGCCGCTGGCGGTTTCGCTTTTACAGCGAGTCACTTGGAAAAGCCCCAAGTAACCAAGGGCTCTTGCCCCTCCATTCGGTGCCTCGCTAAGGCTCGGCATGCCTTAACGAAGGCATTGCTCCGGGGGCCCGCCGCCATCGGCCATCCATGGCCGGGGGCGGCTACCGCGGCATCCTTGCCGCGGTACCCCCTGCGCAACGCCTGCGTTCGGCCTCTGGGAAAGGGGCAACAGATCAAGATCAAAAGCCGAAGCAACGGCAAGATCAAAAGCGAACGCAATGTCCGAAATCACCGCCCCTCCCTGTAGGAGCGAGCTCGCGATGGACACACAGGCACCGCGTTTATCCTGTTAAAACGCGTCATTGTTGACGTTCTTCGCGAGCAAGCTCGCTCCTACAGGGGAATGCGTACTCCCCAATCAGGCCGGCCTGTAGGCCGCCGTGCTTTTGATCTTGATGCACCGCCGCCTCGAGAGGCCGAGTGGAGGTTCTGCGCAGTGGGTAACCCGGCAGGGATGCCGGGTTAGCCGCCCCCGGCCATGGATGGCCGATGGCGGCGGGCCCACGGAGCAGGACCGGAGCGAGGGCATGCCGAGCCACAGCGAGGCACCGAACGAAAGGGGCAGAAGCGCTTTGGTTACTTTCGACTGGGCCGGCTTCCGGATTTTCGAAAGTGACCCGCCGTAAGGGCGGAACCCATAGCCGCCGTTACCCCAACAACGGATATGTACTCAATCAACCAAGAGCATGGTCGGCCCGAAGGCCGCCAAGACCTGTCCAAACCCTGAACACACACCCAGAAATATCCGGAGCCATTGAAACCACCCCCCACCTGCCCCATCTAAGACCCATACCCCATTGCGCAGGTGCCCCATGAGCGACCAGCAAGAATTCCCTGAAGACCCGAGCGAATACGCCGACCCAGAGAACGCCGAACACCACTCCACCGGCAAAGGCCTCGCCCTGCCAGGCCAGAACCTGCCGGACAAGGTCTACATCATCCCGATCCACAACCGCCCATTCTTCCCGGCCCAAGTGCTGCCGGTCATCGTCAACGAAGAACCCTGGGCCGAAACCCTGGATCTGGTGAGCAAATCCGATCACCACTCCCTGGCCCTGTTCTACATGGACACGCCCCAGGAAGACCCGCGCCACTTCGACACCTCGGCCCTGCCGCTCTACGGCACGCTGGTCAAGGTCCACCACGCCAGCCGCGAAAACGGCAAACTGCAATTCGTCGCCCAGGGCCTGACGCGCGTGCGCATCCGCACCTGGCTCAAACACCACCGCCCACCGTACCTGGTGGAAGTCGAATACCCGCACCAGCCCACCGAGCCGACCGACGAGGTCAAGGCTTACGGCATGGCGCTGATCAACGCGATCAAGGAACTGCTGCCGCTCAACCCGCTGTACAGCGAAGAGCTGAAGAACTACCTCAACCGCTTCAGCCCCAACGACCCGTCGCCACTGACCGACTTCGCCGCCGCCCTGACCTCCGCCACCGGCAACGAACTGCAGGAAGTGCTCGACTGCGTGCCCATGCTCAAGCGCATGGAAAAAGTCTTGCCGATGCTGCGCAAGGAAGTCGAAGTCGCACGTCTGCAAAAAGAGATTTCCGCCGAAGTTAACCGCAAGATCGGCGAGCATCAGCGCGAATTCTTCCTCAAGGAACAACTCAAGGTCATCCAGCAAGAGCTGGGCCTGACCAAGGACGACCGCAGCGCCGACATCGAACAGTTCGAACAACGCCTGGAAGGCAAAGTGTTGCCCGCCCAGGCGCAAAAACGCGTCGAAGAGGAAATGAACAAGCTGTCGATCCTCGAGACCGGCTCGCCGGAGTACGCGGTCACCCGCAACTACCTCGACTGGGCGACCTCGGTGCCGTGGGGCGTGTACGGCGAGGACAAACTCGACCTCAAACACGCGCGCAAGGTGCTGGACAAACACCACGCCGGCCTCGACGACATCAAGGACCGCATCCTCGAATTCCTCGCGGTCGGTGCCTACAAAGGCGAGATCAGCGGTTCCATCGTATTGCTGGTCGGCCCGCCGGGCGTGGGCAAGACCAGCGTCGGTAAATCCATCGCCGAATCGTTGGGCCGGCCGTTCTACCGCTTCAGCCTCGGCGGCATGCGCGACGAAGCCGAGATCAAGGGCCACCGCCGCACCTACATCGGCGCGCAGCCGGGCAAACTCGTGCATGCGTTGAAAGATGTCGAAGTGATGAACCCGGTGATCATGCTCGACGAGATCGACAAGATGGGCCAAAGCTATCAGGGCGACCCGGCCTCGGCGCTGCTGGAAACCCTCGACCCGGAACAGAACGTCGAATTCCTCGACCACTATCTGGACTTGCGTCTGGACCTGTCGAAAGTGCTGTTCATCTGCACCGCCAACACCCTGGACTCGATCCCCGGCCCGTTGCTGGACCGGATGGAAGTGATCCGCCTGTCGGGTTACATCACCGAAGAAAAAATCGCCATCGCCAAGCGTCACCTGTGGCCCAAGCAACTGGAAAAGGCCGGCGTGTCGAAAGGCAGCCTGAGCATCAGCGACAGCGCCCTCAAAGCGTTGATCGACGGTTACGCCCGTGAAGCCGGCGTGCGCCAGTTGGAAAAACAACTGGGCAAACTGGTTCGCAAAGCGGTGGTCAAGTTGATCGACGAACCGAAAGCCGTGATCAAACTCGGCCCGAAAGACCTTGAAGCCTCACTCGGGCATCCGGTGTTCCGTAACGAGCAAGTACTCTCCGGCACTGGTGTGATCACCGGCCTGGCCTGGACCAGCATGGGCGGCGCGACCTTGCCGATCGAAGCGACCCGCATCCACACGTTGAACCGTGGCTTCAAACTCACCGGGCAACTGGGTGATGTGATGAAGGAATCGGCGGAAATCGCCTACAGCTACGTCAGCTCCAACCTGAAGTCGTATGGCGGTGATCCGAAGTTCTTCGACGAAGCCTTCGTTCACTTGCACGTACCGGAAGGCGCGACGCCCAAGGACGGCCCGAGCGCCGGTGTGACCATGGCCAGCGCCCTGCTGTCTCTGGCGCGGAACCAGCCGCCGAAAAAAGGCGTGGCGATGACCGGCGAATTGACGCTGACCGGGCATGTGCTGCCGATTGGCGGGGTGCGCGAGAAAGTGATCGCGGCGCGGCGGCAGAAGATCTTCGAATTGATCTTGCCGGAGCCTAACCGTGGGAGCTTTGAAGAACTGCCGGACTATTTGAAAGAAGGCATTACCGTGCACTTCGCCAAGCGTTTTGCGGATGTGGCGAAGATTCTTTTCTGAAAGTGAAGTAGCGTCCATTCGATCGCCATCGCGGGCAAGCCCGCTCCCACAGGGAATTGAGTCGAACACAAAATTTGTGTACACGCTCAATCACTGTGGGAGCGGGCTTGCCCGCGATGACGTCGGCACTCACAACGCCGACCCCGGCGGCTGTCACAATTTGTCGCATCTTCGGTTATGCTCGCCGTTCGTCGTGAATGCCGGAGCCGCTGATCTTATGTCCCCCACCCGCCTGTTCGTCCCCCTCAGCCTCGCCCTGCTGGCCGCCTGCGCCACGCAACCGAAACAGAACGTGACCGTGGAAAAACAAAGCGAATGCCCGGCGAAACTGCACAACGGGCAAAACCTGATCCTGACCCTGCCCAGCAACCCGACCACGGGTTACCGCTGGGCGATCCAGGATTCGGCCGGCGGCGTGTTGCGCGCGCTCAGCCCCGAGGTCTACAGCAATCCGGAAGATGCCGGCGTGGTCGGTGCGGCCGGGATCTCGACCTGGCGCTTCCAGGCCTTCGCTACCGGAACCGGGCGTTTGCGCCTGACGTCCCAACAGCCCTGGGCGCCGGAAGTGTTGCCAGTGGAAACCTTCGACTGCGCGATCTCGGTCAACTGATCGTGGGCTGGCTGATCCTGGCGCTGATGGGCGCGGTGACCTTCCTTTACGGCCTCAGCGTGCACGCCACGCTGCTGTGCCTGATGGTGAAGCCGCTGCCGGTGCTGGCGCTGCTCGGCTGGCTGCACGACGCACCGCCCAGCGAATACCGGCGCTGGATCAGTCTTGGATTGATTTTTTCCCTGCTGGGCGACGTGCTGCTGGCGTTACCGCAAGATTTGTTCGTGTTCGGTCTCGGGGCGTTTCTGGTCGCTCACCTGGCGTATCTGAAGGCCTATTTGAGCGATTGTCGGCGGTTGGCGGTGTTGCCGCTGATCCTCGCGCTCGGCGTCGGAGCCCTGCTGCTGGGGATCCTGATTTCCCACGGGCTGGGGCCGTTGCTGATTCCGGTGATCGTCTACGGTCTGGCGATCAGCGCCATGCTCTGGCGCGCGTTGGCCCGGCTTGGCACCGACGTGCCCAAGCGCTCGGCGCTGCTGGCGGCGGCCGGTGCGGTGGCGTTTGTGTTCTCGGACAGCGTGATTGGCATCAATCGGTTTGTTTCGCCGTTTCATGCCGCGCCTTACGTGATCATCCTCAGCTACTGGCTGGGGCAGTGGGGCATCACGGCGTCGGCGTTCACTCCGAAACCGCGCTGAACCCATCGCGGGCAAGCCCGCTCCCACACGAACTGCGCTGAACCTGTGGGAGCGGGCTTGCCCGCGATAGCAATATCTCTGACGGCGAAGATCCAGGGCCTACCCGGCGGTTTATCAGACAACCCGCGCATCCACGCGCCAAGTTGGCTAAAATGCCGGCCTTTTCAACCGAAGCCGCTGGAACTGCCGTGAGCAAAGAACCCGATCGCCTTTTCGCCCAGCCTCTGGCCCAGGTGCCCGACTTCGCCTTTAACGAGGACGTGGTGCGGGTATTCCCGGACATGATCAAGCGCTCGGTGCCCGGTTATCCGACCATCGTCGAAAACCTCGGCGTGCTCGCCGCGCAGTTCGCCCAGCCCAACAGCGTGCTCTACGACCTCGGTTCGTCGCTGGGCGCCGTGACTCAGGCCTTGCGCCGTCACGTGCGTACCGACGGTTGCCGCGTCATCGCTGTGGATAACTCGGCGGCGATGGTTGAACGCTGCCGCGAGTACCTCAACGGTCAGGATTCGATGTTCCAGGAGCTGCTGCCGGTCGACGTGATCGAAGGCGACATCCTCGCCCTCGAGTTCCAGCCGGCCTCGGTGGTCGCGCTGAACTTCACCCTGCAATTCATCGCCCCGGACCAGCGCACGGCGTTGCTCAGCCGCATCCGCCAGGCGTTGCTGCCCGGCGGCGCGCTGATCCTCTCCGAGAAGCTGCGCTTCACCGATCCCGAAGAACACGCGCTGCTTACCGAGTTGCACGTGGCCTTCAAACGCGCCAACGGCTACAGCGAACTGGAAATTGCCCAGAAGCGCAGCGCCATCGAAAACGTCATGAAGCCCGACAGCCTCGAAGAACACCGCGAGCGCCTGTTGGCCGCCGGGTTTTCGAAAGTCGTGCCGTGGTTCCAGTGTCTTAACTTCGCCTCGTTGATTGCCTTGCCATGATTGATCTGTCCCCCCTCGCCCGCCGTCTGGCCGGTACTCCGCTGGCCGACTGGGCCAACACCCTGCAAGCGCAACTCGACAAGAAAATGGAAAAGGGTCATGGCGACCTGGAGCGCTGGCAGAGTGCGCTGGACGCGTTGCCGAAAATTCAGCCGACTGAAGTCGATCTGCTCAATGGCCTGACGCTGGACACCGATTGCGACGCTGAAACCCGCGTGCAGATGCGTGCCGCGCTGATGGGCTTGTCGCCTTGGCGCAAGGGGCCGTTCGACCTGTTCGGCGTGCATGTCGACACCGAATGGCGCTCGGACTGGAAATGGTCCCGGGTCGCGCCGCACCTGGACTTGAAGGGTAAACGCATCCTCGATGTCGGCTGCGGTAACGGCTATTACATGTGGCGCATGCTCGGTGCCGGTGCCGACAGCGTGATCGGCGTCGACCCGAACTGGTTGTTTTTCTGCCAGTTCCAGGCGGTGCAGCGTTACCTGTCCGAGCCTAATGCCTGGCACCTGCCGTTTCCCTTCGAAGACTTGCCGCCGAACATGGAAGGCTTCGACACGGTGTTTTCCATGGGCGTTTTCTATCACCGCCGCTCGCCGATCGAGCATTTGCTGGCGCTGAAGGATTGCCTGGTCAAGGGTGGGGAACTGGTGCTGGAGACGCTGGTGATCGAAGGCGATCAGCAGCAGGTTCTGGTGCCGGAAGACCGCTACGCGCAGATGCGTAACGTGTGGTTCCTGCCGTCGGTGCCCGCCCTGGAATTGTGGCTGCGCCGTGCCGGGTTTACCGATGTTCGCTGTGTGGATGTCAGCGTGACCACCGTCGAGGAACAACGCGGGACCGAGTGGATGAAGTATCAATCGCTGAGCGACTTCATTGATCCCGAAGATCACAGCAAAACGATTGAAGGCCTGCCAGCGCCGATGCGTGCGGTGATCGTGGCCCGTAAGTAAATAGAGATCCCCTGTGGGAGCGAGCCTGCTCGCGATGGTGTGTCAGACGACATCAGCGTGTCTGATACACCATCGCGAGCAGGCTCGCTCCCACAGGGGTTTGTGTTTAGTCTGACGGTTTCGCGCGTCGGGCCTTGAAGAACTCGCTCAGCACCGCGCCGCACTCCTCCGCCAGCACACCGCCCTCAAACAACACCCGGTGGTTCAAAAACCCTTGGGTAAAGAACTGTCCCTGGCTCTGCACAATCCCGGCTTTCGGCTCCAGCGCGCCATACACCACCCGCGCAATCCGCGAATGCACGATCAACCCGGCGCACATGCTGCACGGCTCAAGCGTCACGTACAGCGTGCTGCCGGGCAGGCGATAGTTGCTGGCCGCCAACGCCGCAGCGCGGATCGCGACCATCTCGGCATGGGCGCTCGGGTCATTGCCGCTGATCGGGCAATTGAAGCCCCGGCCGATGATTTCCCCGTTCTGCACCATCACTGCGCCCACCGGCACTTCGCCAAGCGCCGCACCTTGGGCGGCCAGAGCCAGCGCCTCACGCATAAAGTCGCGATCGCGGCTGCGGTCGATGATTGCCGTCGGGCGTATCTGGCGCATCACGCCACCTCGATGGCGGCCATCAGGCCGGTTTCCATGTGATCGATCACATGGCAATGGAACATCCAGATTCCTGGGTTATCCGCCACCAGCGCCACTTGCGCGCGCTCGTTCTTGCCCAGCAGGTAGGTGTCGGTGAAGTACGGAATGACCTTGTGCCGGTTCGAGGCGATGACCTTGAAGCTCATGCCGTGCAAGTGGATCGGGTGCTGGTATTGAGTCATGTTCTTCAATTCGAAAATGTAGCTCTTTCCCTTCTCAAGCTTGGCAATCGGGCGGTCGGCGCAGGTCTTGTCGGTGATGTCCCAGGCCTTGCCGTTGATTTGCCACAGGCTCGGCGGCTTGCCGTTGTCGACGTTGACTGACACCGAGCCCACCCATTCGAAATTGAAGTTGAGTTTCTCGGCGTTGGCCAGGTCCGGCTCGGCCACCGGGTTGGCGGGCAACGCGGGCGGCCACTCGGTCGGTGCCTCGGTGTTCGCCACGGAACGCAACGTGCCCAGCCGCACCGGGCCATTGCGCAGGGACAGCTCTTCACCGGCCGGTGGCGCCTTGATCGCCAGGCAGATGCGCATGCCGGGGCCGAGCCAGTATTCCTTGCCCAGCGGGCGCGGTTCGATGGGGTTGCCGTCCAGCGCGTAGATCTGCGCTTCGACGCCGGGAATATTCAGGCGATAGGTCAGGGTGTTGTCGAGGTTGAGCAGGCGCACACGGGTGATCTGCCCGGCCGGCAAGTCGATCACCGCTTGCGCGACGCCATTGATAGTCGACAGTCGTCCCGCTGTACCACCACGGGCCGCTTCACGCGGAATACTGAACGCGACGAACGCGCCCTCTTCATCGACGTGCCAGCTCTTCAGGCTCAAGGTTTTTTCGTACTTGAAACCGGTGGGCTCGCGCTCTTCGATGATCAGCGGGCCGACCAGGCCACGGCCGAGTTCTTCGCTGCTGTTCACGTGCGGGTGATACCAGTAGCTGCCGGCATCGGGCACGCGGAATTTGTAGTCGAAGTATTCGCCCGGCAACACCGGTAGCTGCGAAACGTAGGGCACGCCGTCCATTTCCAGCGGCAGACGAATGCCGTGCCAATGGATGGTGGTCGCGACCGGCAGGTGATTGATGAAGCGCACCCGCAGCCATTCGCCCTGACGCACGCGCAACTCGGTGCCGGGCGCCGACGGGCCGAAGGCCCAGGCTTCGGTCGTGTGCCCGGCCACCAGTTCGACGTCCAGCGGCGCGGCGATCAGTTCGTAGTCGTGACCGGCGTCCGCGTCGGCCCTCTTGCCCAGCCAGTAACGCGACGCGCCACCGGCCCCCACGCCAACCACCACAAGACCGGCCAGACCACCGAGTATTTGTCGACGGGTAAAGGACATGAACTCAACTACCTCACGTATCAGCACCAGGCACGGGGGCCTGCAAAAGGCGAATACGATACACCTGCGGTTGAGAAACAGTAAGGGCGGCGCGGCGACTGGTCACAGTGATCGTTCCCACGCTCCGCGTGAGAACGATCAGTGTGGGAGGCCTGTGATCAGATGCACCACCCCAGCGTCCAGCATCATGACGCCTGGCACACCCGCCATCGTCAACGCTTGCCGATCCATCCGCGCCACATCGCGCAATTCCACCCGTACACGGGTCAGCGCTACAGGCTGCTGCGACTTGAGGTTATCCACACCGCCCAGCGCCGCCACGACCTCCGCTGCCAATCCCGAAACCGCCTGAGCCACCGCCTTCGGCTCATCCACCACCAGATCCGGCGTCAACGCTTTCCAGAACGCTCGCTGCATTTTCTCGAACATGCTCAGTTCTCCAGAACCCGTGAAGTATTGACCGTCGCCTCATGATGCCGGCGCAAGGCATCGCGCACTTGCTCGGCACTTTCCAGCCCCAGCACCTGCTGGGCGATGGCCTGGCAATCGACCAGATCCACTTCGCGCACCGCCGCTTTGACGGCCGGAATCAACGGCACGCTCACCGACAGCTCATCCACTCCAAGCCCCAGCAACAGCGGCACCGCCAGCGTCTCGGAGGCCATGGCGCCACACACGCCGACCCATTTGCCATGGGCATGCGCCGCCTTCACGGTGCTGGCGATCAGTCGCAGCACCGACGGGTGAAAACTGTCGGCCTGACTGGCCAGGCGCGGATGGTCGCGGTCCATGGCCAGGGTGTATTGCGTCAGGTCGTTGGTGCCGATGGAGAAGAAATCCACCTCCGGCGCAAACAGATCGGCCATCAACGCCGCCGCAGGCACTTCGATCATGATCCCCAGTTTCGGCAATTCAGTGAGGCCCAGGGCCAGCGCTTCCTCTTCCAGCATCTGCCGCGCCAGTCGCAGCTCCGACAGCTGCGTGACCATCGGCAGCATGATGTGCAGACGGGCCAGGCCGGCGCTGCTGAGGATGGCCTTGAACTGATCGCGCAACAGCTGCGGGCGTTCCAGGCACAAGCGAATCCCGCGCATGCCGAGGAACGGGTTGGCTTCGCTCGCCATCGGCACGTAGGCCAGCGGTTTATCGCCACCGACATCCAGCGTGCGCACCACTAGACTGCGAGCCGGCCCCAGTGCGCAGGCGATGGCACTGTAAGTGGACGCCTGTTCGTCATGACTCGGCGCGTGATTGCGATCCAGGTACAGGAACTCCGAGCGCAACAGCCCGACGCCTTCACCGCCGAGGGTCATGGCCTGCTCGGTTTCGCTCAGCGACGCGACGTTGGCCGTCACCTCGACGTGATGACCGTCTTGGGTACAGGCAGCGAGCGCGGCGTGCGCCAGTTCATGTTGCTGACGCTTCTGGCGCAGCTGACGATGGGCTTGCAGCTGCTCGATGGCCGCCAGGTCCGGGGCCAGATTCAGCTCGCCCTTATCGGCGTCGAGCAAAACCCGTGTGCCGTCGGCCAGCGCCAGCACTTGCGCGGGCAAGCCACAGATCGCCGGCAACCCAGCGGCCCGCGCCAGAATCGCGACGTGGCTGGTGGCGCCGCCGCCGACCGTGGCGAACCCCAGCACCTTGCGGGTATCGAGCCCGGCGGTCTGCGACGGCGTCAGTTGTTCGGCAATCAGGATGGCGTCGTCTGGCATCGCCATGACGCGGTCCTCCACCCCGAGGATCAACTTGAGCACCCGCTGGCCGACGTCGGCGAGGTCTGCCGCGCGCTCCGCCAGCAACGGGCTGCCCAGGCCCTTGAACAGCGCTGACGTCGCCTCGGTCGCCGCCCGCCAGGCAAACCCGGCGCTCTTGCCTTCGCTGATCAGCGCCTGGGCCTGATCCAGCAAGCTCGGGTCTTCGAGCAATTCTTGGTGCGCCTTGAAGATGTCTGCCTGAGCATCGCCGGTGGCGTTGTCGCGCAAGTGCTGCAAGGCCAGCAGCGCCTCCGCCAACGCGCGAGACAGATGCTCGCGCTCAATCTGTGAACCTGCGCCGGGTTCGCTCACCTCAAGCTTGGTCTCGCTAATCTGCACCACCTGACCAAACGCCGACCCCGCCGATGCACACACCCCGCGCAGCACCGTCAGCGTCGAGGCCTCGACCGGCGCTGCATCCGCCACCACCGTCACCGTTTCGCCACAGCCATCCACCAGCAACTGCGCCAGCGTCTTGATTGCAGCTTCAGCATCCAGCCCCACCGCGCTGACTTGCACGACATCACCCTGCGCCGTCTGCAACGCCATGATCGCCACCAGGGATTTGGCGTTGGCGCTGTCCTGCTGTTTATGCAGGCAAATACTCGCCGAAAAACCTTTCGCCGCTTGCGCGAACACCGCCGCTGGACGTGCGTGCAAGCCGTTCGGGTTGGCCAGCGTCAGCGGTTTGGAGAACAGCGCCTCGCCTTCCTCCGGCACCGGCTCATCGGTTGTCTGCACGGCAAGATTCAGGCTCAGCAGCGGCTGGCCGCTTTCAACACCACCCGTTTCCGGCGCCAGCCAGGTGAACGGTTCGCCACTGACCACCAGCATCAAGGTCAACAGACTGCGCGCCTGCAAGGCGATGTAATCGGCATCGAACTCGATCAACGCCTGCCCGGCCTCTACCCGCTGACCTTCCTCCACCAGGCGAGTAAAACCTTTGCCCGCCAGGTTCACCGTGTCGAGGCCGATGTGCATCAACACCTGCACACCGTGGTCATCGGTAATGCTGACGGCATGCCCGCTGGCCTGCACATTGCTGATCACCCCGGCCAGCGGCGCGCACAGGGTTTGCGAGGTCGGGTCGATGCACAGACCGTCGCCGATCACGCGGCTGGAAAAAACCGGATCCGGCACCAGGTCCAGTGGCATCAGTACGCCGGACAAAGGCGCGAGCAGTTGCAATTGTTGGGGTGTGGCCATGACGTCACCTGCTGTTTTGTTCTTTGAAGTGCCGATGGAGCGCGAGGCTCCGACAGCATCGCTTATTTCCACCAGTACTCGACTTGCAATCCGACGTTCGAACCGTGGCGCGCCGTGCCGAAAGCGCCGGTGTCGGACAACGCCGAACCCGCCGCCAGTTCATTGGCCGCCCGTTTGGCCGCCTCGTTCCAGCGGGCATAGGTGTAATACAGACGCACCTCGGGACGCTGCCAGAATTCCGGCCCCTTGGGCGACCAGGTCGGCGCAAACGTGAACTTGCTCAGCTTGCGCGTACCGCCCGTGGCCTCCACCTGATCGTGGCCCAGCTCGGTCACCAGTTTGAACTGCTCGCTGATCGCGTAGGCCGGACGAACGCCCAGGGAAAGCCAGTTCTGGCCTGATCCATCCGCGCGAATGTCTTTCTGATAAACCGCCTCGATTTGCCCGCCAAAACGCGGCGTCACTTGCCAGTCGAAGAACTCCACCACACGGTAGCTTTTGTTGCTGTCGTCCAGCTTCACGTTACCGGTATAGCCCAACCCGGTCCCGGGACCTTCGCCGTACTGAAAGGCCAGTTTGTTCTTGCCGCCCAGAAAGCCCTGTTGCACATGCTGGGTGGTGATCGCCCAACCGCGATGCGCGTCGCGGCTGTCCGGTTTGTCGATGTAGCTCAGTCCCAATTCCAGCGCGCCACCGGGGTTGGTGTTGAAGCCGGCCACGTTGAAATCGTGGCGGTTGATGTAGTCCTTCTGGTACAGGTTGTCCTTGCGCGAGAAGGCGTAGCTGTATTTCAGATCGCCGATCAGCACATCCTCGATACCGCCGCCGGTAGCGCTCTGGTTCCAATAGTAGAAATCGGAAATGTGGATATCGTTCCGCTTGTAATAACGCCGACCGGCCCACAGCGAACCGCCGTTGAGACTGGGCATGTTCGACCATTGCGCATACAGCTGCGGCATCCGCACCGAGCCATTGTCACCGTTGAAGGTCAGGTCCTTGTCGTACTGGTTATACAGTGACGCCATGCCGTCGACGCTAAGCACTGAACCGTCGTCGAGCGTGAACAGATCCTGGCGCAACTCCAACTCCCCGTACTGTTCGCATTCGTTGCCCAGACGGTATTTGGATTGCGCGCCTGGCAATTGAAAACATTGCTGTTTACCGCTGTCGGTCGAAGTCCCGACCCCGCTGCGCAAGTAACCGCCGAACTCCAGCGCCTGGGCCGACAGTGGCAACGCCAGGCATACACACGCGGCTGCAAGGCTGCGATTTAGTGTTGTTTTCAAGAGCCATCCCATTATTTTTATTGTGTGATTCGGCAAATTCGGCGCGCAAAACTCCCCCGCGCAGCGTTCTGCGTGTTTTTTTAAATCGGTGCTTTTATTGGTTGAGCTTTAGTGGTTAGTCAGGTGCAGCACGAACGACTCATAAGGCCGCAAAGTGACCTGCCGAATTCGCGGCGGGCAGTCCGGGTAGTTGCTAATTACCAGGCGCTGGCCCATCGCTTCGTTGATGACTTCCTCCGGCAGTTCGACTTCACATGCGGTGCCGTAGAAGTTGTTCAACACCAGCAGTCGTTCGCCCTGGCCTTCCCGAACATACGCCCAGATTTGCCGGTGCTCGGGCAACAGTTGCCGATAAACGCCGTCGGCTATCAGCGCTTCACGGCGACGCAGGGCAATCAATTGACGGTAGTGATGCAGAACGGAATCAGGGTCATCGAGTTGGGTCGCCACGTTGATCTGCGCAGCGTTGGCCGGCAGGCCGATCCACGGTTCGCCAGCGCTGAAACCGGCGTTCGGTTCGGCATTCCAGTGCATCGGCGTGCGGCCATTGTCGCGGGACTTCTGCATGATCGCTGCCATGTTGTCGGCGTCACTCGCGCCCGCCTCGCGCTTGAGGCGGAAGATGTTCAGGGTCTCGACATCGCGGTACTGGTCGATGTGATCGAAGCCCGGATTGGTCATGCCCAGTTCTTCACCCTGGTACACGAATGGCGTGCCCTGGAGGAAGTGCAGCGCGGTCCCGAGCATCTTCGCCGACACCACCCGATGCTCGCCGTCATGGCCGAAACGCGAAACCACGCGCGGCTGATCGTGGTTACACCAGAACAGCGCATTCCAGCCACCGCCGGCCTGCATGCCGGTCTGCCAGTCGGAGAGGATGCGCTTGAGTTCGAGGAAGTCGAAGTCGGCGCGAATCCACTTTTGCAGGTTCGGGTAATCGACCTTCAGGTGATGGAAGTTGAAGGTCATCGACAGCTCTTTCGACTCGGGTCGCGAGTAGCGAATGCAGTGGTCGAGGCTGGTCGACGACATCTCGCCGACGTTGATCAGGTCGTGACCCTCGAACACTTCGCGGTGCATTTGCTGCAGGTACTCGTGGACGTGCGGGCCGTCAGTGTAGAAGCGTCGACCGTCGCTGTTGTCCTCGGGGAAATCCGCCGGTTTCGAGATCAGGTTGATCACATCGAGACGGAAACCACCCACGCCTTTGTCGCGCCAGAAACGCATCATCTTGAACACTTCGGCGCGCACCTTGGGGTTGTCCCAATTCAGGTCGGCCTGGGTGTGATCGAACAGGTGCAGGAAGTACTGGCCGGTCTGGGCTTCGTACTCCCAGGCTGAACCACCGAACTTGGATTCCCAGTTGTTCGGCTGGTCGCGCCAGATGTAGAAATCGCGGTACGGGTTGTCGAGGCTGCTGCGGGCTTGCTGGAACCAGGTGTGTTCGATGGACGTGTGGTTGACCACGATATCGAGCATCAACTTGATCCCGCGCTTGCCGGCCTCGGCAATCAGCAACTCACAATCGGCCATGGTCCCGTAGCTCGGGTCGATGGCGTAGTAGTCGCTGATGTCGTAGCCATTGTCGCGCTGCGGCGAGCGCAGGAACGGCGTGATCCACAGGCAATCGACACCCAGCCAGTGCAGGTAGTCGAGCTTGGCGACGACGCCGAGCAAATCCCCGGTGGGGTTGCCGGCGTGGCTGTGAAAGCTTTTCGGGTAGATCTGGTAGATCACCGAGCGTTGCCAGTCTTGCATGGCACTATTCCTTCAGTAAGTTGATGCGGTGACCGTTATGGCCCCTTCGCGAGCAAGCCCGCTCCCACATTTGGAATGCGGTCAACTGTGGGAGCGGGCTTGCTCGCGAATGCGGTTTGTCAGGCAACCCGATACCCAGGCCGAACAATCTTCATGCTCAACCCACAGGTCAAAACAAACGGCACGACCATGGCGATGATCATCCCGATCACAAACATCGGGATGAACTGCGGAATGATCGAGATGAAACCGGGCAACCCGCCGACACCGATTGCCGAGGCCTGGACCTTGTTCAGCGACAGGAAAATGCAGCCCAATGCCGAGCCGATCAGGGCCGCATAAAACGGAAACTTGTAGCGCAGATTGACCCCGAACATCGCCGGTTCGGTGATGCCGAAGTAAGCGGAAATCGCCGAGGTCGAGGCCATGCTTTTGTCGCGCACATTGCGCGTCATGTAGAACACCGCCAGGGCGGCACTGCCTTGGGCGAGGTTGGACATGACGATCATCGGCCAGATGAACGTCCCGCCCTGGGTGGAGATCAGTTGCAAGTCGACCGCGAGGAACATGTGGTGCATGCCGGTGATCACCAGCGGCGCGTAGAGCAAACCGAATATCGCCCCGCCGACCATCGGCGCCAGGTCGAACAGCATGACCACGCCTTCGGTGATCAGAATCCCCAGGTGCCGGGTCACCGGGCCGATCACGGCCAGCGCCAACACACCCGTCACGACGATGGTGGTGATCGGCACCACCAGCAATTGCACCGCGTTCGGCACCCGTGCCCGCAGCCATTTTTCGATAGTGCTCATGACGTAGGCCGCCAGCAGGATCGGCAGAATCTGCCCCTGATAACCGACCTTCTCGATCTGGAACAGACCGAGGATGTCGAAGTACGGCAGGCGCTGGCCATCCAGCCCGGCCACTGCCTTGCCGTAGTTCCAGGCATTGAGCAGGTCCGGGTGCACCAGCATCAGGCCGAGCACGATGCCGAGAATTTCGCTGCCGCCGAACCGCTTGGCCGCCGACCAGCCCACCAGCGCCGGGAGGAACACGAACGAGGTGTTGGCCATCAGGTTGATCAGGCTCCAGAGCCCGTCAAGTTTCGGGTAGGCGTCCAGCAGGGTCTGGCCCTCGATGAACATGCCTTTGGCGCCGATCAGGTTGTTGATGCCCATCAGCAGGCCGGCAATGATCAGGGCCGGCAGGATCGGCATGAACACGTCGGAAAACACCCGCACCAACCGTTGCATGGCGTTGATCTTGTCGGCGCTTTTTTGTTTGACGTCGGCGATGGTCGACGCCGCGAGTCCGGTTTGGCGGCGCAGTTCGGCGTAGACCTTTTCCACTTCGCCGGGGCCGATGACCACCTGGAACAAGCCGCCGGTGAAGAACGAACCTTTGACCAGGTCGATCTGGTTCAAGGTGGCGCTGTTGACCAGGCTCGGGTCCTTGAGGGCCAGGCGCAGGCGCGTGACGCAGTGCGCGGCCTGCTCGAGGTTGTCGCTGCCACCGAGGCTGTGCAGCAGCTCAGTGACGATATTCGGATAGTCGTGGCTCATGCTTGTTTTTCCGCTGTGGTTTTTTGTTTTTGGCAGCACGCCGAAGCGAAAAGTACTCGTCTGTACGAGTTAAAGCAACAACTCGTACAGACGAGTTTCATTTTTGTTTATCCAACAACCGATACAAAACTCCCTGTAGCAGCTGCCGAAGGCTGCGTTCGGCAGCTGCTACACACTGCATCATGGACAAACCCCGACCCTGCCCTTAAGGTTCAAAACCTTGAGTACAGCGCGGCACAGAGCCATCCCCATGAGTAAATACAACCAGATCTACAGCGATCTGCTTGCCAGCATTACCACCGAACGTCTGGAACGCGGCGCCCGGTTGCCTTCCGAAACCGAATTGATGGAGAGCTATCAGGCCAGTCGCGGCACCGTGCGCAAGGCCATCGAGCAACTGCAGGAGCGCGGCTTTGCCCAGAAAGTCCACGGCAAAGGCACCTTTGTGCTGTCGACCAACCCGATCGAATTCCAGCTCGGCGGCATCGTCAGTTTCCAGGAAACCTACCCACGGCTGGGCAACGACGTCAGCACCGACGTAGTCGAGTTCACCCAAATCCCCCTTGAAGGTCCCCTGCTGGAACACATCAAGGCGCAGGAAGGCAGCCTGATCACGCGGATCAAACGGGTGCGGCGGATCGACGGCAAACGAGTGATCCTCGACATCAACCATTTCGTCAGCGATGTGATTCCCGGCCTGTCCCGTGACATCGCCGAACACTCGATCTACGCCTTCATCGAGCAGACCCTGCAATTGCAGATCGCCTATGCCCAGCGCACCATCGAAGCGGTACCGCGCAGCAAGGACGACCAGCAACACCTGGACCTCGACGGCCAGAGCCATGTGATCGTGGTCAGCAACCAGACCTTCCTCCAGGACGGTCGACAATTCGAGTACACCGAGTCTCGGCATACGCTGGACAAGTTCTACTTTTCCGATGTGGCCAGACGCTGACACTACACCCTCGCGGAGCGCCAAAAAGCATAACTATGTAGTGCACCTTCTTTGAGCAATCGGGCCAATCTCGACGGCCCATCTCTCAAGGATAGAGCGCATGAACACGACAGACACCCGCCCATTGCCCAATGCCGCCGACAAGGCAGCGCTCAAGGCAATCGCCACCACCGTCATCCAGACCTGCCCCAGCCTGCAAGACACGGCGCATGAGGTCGCCAGCGATGTGCTGAAGAAATACGCCATCACCGGCCTTGACCCGGATCAGGTGTATTTCCACCGCTTTGACGCCTCGCAAAGCAGCTCGACAGCCTTCACCGGTTGGGAGCACGTTCATGCAACGCCAACGTCGACCATGACCCTGACGCAACTGGTGATCCAGCGCTTTCGTGTGGGAGACCAGGACAACGCCGATTTACTGGACGTGTACGGAGGCTTTTATACCGCAGGCCCGAACGCCGGTACCTTCAATGAAACCAACGAAGTGCGCCTGCATGGCAACGAGGTGTTGAAGGACTTCTGGAGCATTGACTTCAGCTCGTTATACACCGAGCGACTGACAGCCTTCTGGAATGATTCCGGCACCGATTTCCGCACCCTGGCCAAGTGCAATTTCCTGATCAAAGCCGTGCAGGCGCGGGACAAACGCCAGTTAAGCGACGAGGATTTTCAGTTCGTCACCCAAGCCGTCATCGGCCCGATTACCTGGCCGGTCAGCCTGCCGATGCTGCAGGCACAACACCCTTGCACCGGCAGCGTTCGCACCCTCGATGTCGCAGGCTACGTCGCGGTCAACGCGCTTCGATTTGTCGCCGCCAAGGGCCGGCAGATTGTCTACCTGCCCGGCGAAGTCGATGCCTTTCAGATCATGGAAACCGCAACGGACATGCACTACTGGATGTTGCTGCAAATGAACAAGGCGCCTGCGCGCCGGGCGTTCATGACGCATTTTTCCCTGGCCGACCGGCAGGCCATCACCGAGAACCTCAACGATCTCCTGAACCAGCTCGTCAGCACCTGGAGCCAATACGACCATCACCTCATCAACCAGAAAAACCAGCCCGTCACCGGCGACGCCTTCACCTGGCTGCGCGACTCGACCAAAGACGCGATGTTCGCCGAGGCCGAGCTCTCGTTGACCTCCAATGGTGATCTGCGCAAGCAACTCTGGATCGGTTACCTCAGCGCCGGCGTGAAAGTCTTCGGCCCGATGGCGGTCGTCGGCTGGCCGGTCGCTCTGCCAGTGATCGGGGCCAGCATCGCTAACCTGGGCTTGAACATCGATCAGGCGGTCAACGCAAAAACGGCTGAAAAACGTAAGGCCGGTATCCTGGGCGCGGTGCTCAGCGGCATTGATGTGCTGTTCAATTTGCTCGTCCTCAAGGGACCGGGTTCGCTCGCAGACGTCGGCCCCGAGATTGACGCCGCTGAAGCCAAGGAAATGGCCGATCTGATTGAATCGACGCAGCCGGCCGAAGGTGCCGGGGCGGTAGCCGTTGAGAAAACACCGATGACTACCGGTTTACCCACCGACAGCACCCCATCAGTGCCGGATAACTTCAAGATCGACATACCGTTGGGTGATGACACGCTCATCCTTGAACCCGGCAAATTCCAGGGTATTCACCAGCTCGCCTCCAACCCTTCTACCGCGATCACGCTCAACGACAGCGCCTATTACGTGCGTTACGAGAGCGAACTCAACGGTCGCGGAAACTGGGCCATCATCGACCCGACCAACCCAAATGCCTTCTCGGGCTCGATTCCCGTGCGCTTGAGCGCCGAAGGCAAGTGGGAAGTCATTCCGCGCCTGGGGTTGCAGGGCGGCATGGACGTGCCACCGGTAACCGTCGAAGGCGCAACCGGCGAACCTGTTGTCGAGGAATGGGCGCGCCCCGCCGGCGTTCATGTTCCCGGACTCGACGACCCCCAAATGAGGGAGTGGGCACTGGGTGGTGCCGACGTCCAGGCACGGTTCAGACGGATATGGACGGTTGGCGGTGTCGACGTGCGCAGTGTGCTCGACTCCGACGTCAACACTGAGGCCGCCCGCAGCGTGTTCATGTCCCCGGTGGACGAAGCGATCGAAACAATCAGTGAGTTCGAACTGGCTCAGGAGGAACCTCGCAGAGTACTGATCAGCGATGCAAACGCCTGGTACGAACTTCATCCGCCGACCGCTCGATTGCCCGTATCGACGACGTGGCCCTTGCGGACCCAGAGCGAGCTGCTTGAAAGCGCATTGGCGGAAAAACCCGGGCTGGTCATCGGCGAAAACCGAGGCAGTATTGGCAGCAAGAAACTGCTGATCGAAGAGATGCCGAAACTGGCCCGCAGTGGCTTGAAAACCCTGTACCTCCAGGAGTTGCTGGCCAACGTCAATCAGCTCGACCTGGATGCGTTCGCTCGCACCGGAGATATGTCCGAAGAGCTGGAAAACTACTTGAAGCGACTCGACTTCAAGGCCGGTAACGACCCCGAAGGCAAATTCAACCTCCTGTCATTGGTCAAGGCCGCCAATGCCGAGCGAGTCCGGGTGCAAGCCATCGACCTGTCGACGACCTACAACATCAATAAGGACTCGCTGCATCCGGTCCCGAACAATCAAATGTCGAGGAGCTTTTTTGCCAGCGAAGTCATTCGTTTCGATCAGGCATTGAAAGGCCCGGGCAAATGGATTGCCCTGGTCGACCAGCAAAACATGGCCACGTTCAGAGGCTACCAGGGCATCAGCGAACAGACCGACGCGCTGAGCGTACGCATCGATGACGTCACCCCAGGACGGGCACACACTATCGGCTCTGATCCCGGCCTGTGGGTGGAATATGCGGATTATCCCGACTCCCCTGTCGAAGAAGTGGTGGGTTCGCCCGAGCTCGACAACCTCCATGAGTTGATCAAGGGCGACTGGCGGTTGCAGCTGGAAACGCCGTGGGCGTACCGGTCCCCGCAAAACCTGAGGGCGTTATTGTCTGAGCAGGGAATGTTCACCTTTCAGCGCTACAGAAGCAGCGTGCTGGTGGTTTATCGCAACGCCGATGGACGAATGGCTGATAGCGTCATCCGCTCGACACCCGGCGGGAGAATCAGCCTGGATACGCCGCTCGGCCCAGCCTACGACTCCATCACGGTGGATAACCTTGGGGAACTGAAACAGGCACTGATCGCCAAAGGCATGCGGCCAATGGGCTGGCCGCCACTGCAAGACCTGGCGCAAACGCACCCGCGACCGACCATCCCGTCCAACTGGCAAGCCAACGAACTGCTTGAAGGTGAAACACTGGTGACCGAGCCTGGAAAATTCCGGGGCATTTATCGACTCAAGGCCAACCCTTCAACCGCGATCATGCTGGACCACACCCCGTACTACGTGCGCTGGGAGGCCGACCTCAAGGGTGGCGGGCATTGGGCGGTCGTCAACCCGGAAAACCCCCATGCTTTCTCCGACTCGATCCCGGTGCGACTGAACGCTAAGGGCGAATGGGAAACGATGCCACGCGGCGGGCTCAACGGTGGGGGCAAGACACCCGGTTTACAGGTGCCCGCTTCAGAATACGACATGCCCGAGCACCTCAAGACCGCCTTGAAAGACGGCGCGACCGGACTGGACGACGCGTCGCTGCGAGACTTCTACGACAGCCTCAACGAGCACGATCCCTACCGGGAGTTCAAGGTGATCAGAAAGCGCCTGTATCGCGATGCCCTGCGTTTTTATGCCGAGCTTCAACTGCCCGGGCGCCCGCCGATTCCAGCCTTCAATCCTGACGCCCGTGCCGAGCAGATTATCGAGAAAATCCTGGAACATGCCCGAGGGTTGATCATCGGCGAAAGCCATAGCGCCATCGGCAGCAAACAATGGCTGATCGAAAACATGGAACTGTTGGCCAGCAAAAACGTGAAGACGCTGTACATGGAGCATCTGCTGACAGACTTCCATCAGGCGGCGCTGGACTCGTTCTTCGAAACAGGCGTGATGGCCAAAGACCTGGAGAGCTACCTCAACGCGCTTGATGTCGGCAACATGACCGACCCACTGGGTCGCGACACATTCCTGGAACTGGTCAAACAGGCGCATCGATTCAAGATTCGCGTACAGGCCATCGATTGCATGGCGAGTTACCGGCTCAACGGCATGGAACGTGTCGGGTCGCTGGAGCCTGCCATTGAGCCCACCGCGCGGCAGAAAATGATGAACTACTTTGCCAGGTCGGTCATTCGCCGCGACCAGGCGCTGCGGGGGGCGCACAAATGGGTGGCACTGATGGGCAACTCGCACTCCAACACGTTCGAAGGCGTTGCGGGGGTCAGTGAACTGGAAGAAGCCATCGGCATACGCGCTGAAGACGTCGCCGAAGGCATCTCGACAGGCATCGAGCCCGATCCCGGAAGAATCCTGCCCTTGGGCGGTACCGCGGCTGATCGCAACGCCCTGGTCAGAGGTGATTTGCGCCTGCGAATGGCATCGCCGTGGACCGCACAAACCATGTCGGAAATCGAAGCGGCCTTGCCTCGGCAAGGAATGTACACGTTGAAACTACAACCCAACATGACCTTCCTGGTTCATCGCAGCCGCAGCAAGGCGCTCGTGCGCACGCTCATCGAAAGCGCTGACGGCAGTTACTACATCGAACGCCCGAACTGGCCTTCGGTGAGCGGCAAACGCTACGCCAGTATCAAGGCGTTGCTACAGGCTCTGGACACCGTGGGCCTGACGCTGGCCGGCTGGTCGAAACCGCTGTAACGCAAAAACGAAAAAGCCGTGTGAAATCGAAATTTCACACGGCTTGTTCATGCATCAGCGTTCAAGGCTGGCGCCCGATCATTCCCACTCAATGGTCGCTGGCGGCTTGCTCGACACGTCGTAAGTGACGCGGGAGATGCCTTCGATTTCATTGATGATGCGGCCGCTGACGGTTTCCAGCAGTTCGTAAGGCAGGTGTGCCCAACGCGCGGTCATGAAGTCGATGGTTTCCACGGCACGCAGGGCCACGACCCACGCGTAACGACGGCCATCGCCGACCACGCCAACCGATTTCACCGGCTGGAACACTACGAAGGCCTGGCTGACCTTGTGGTACCAGTCGGCCTTGCGCAGTTCTTCGATGAAGATGTGGTCGGCGCGACGCAGCAGGTCGGCGTATTCCTTCTTCACCTCACCGAGGATCCGCACGCCCAGGCCCGGGCCCGGGAACGGGTGACGGTAGACCATGTCGTACGGCAGGCCGAGTTCCAGGCCCAGACGACGGACTTCGTCCTTGAACAGCTCGCGCAGGGGTTCAACCAGCTTGAGGTTCATTTCTTCCGGCAGGCCACCCACGTTGTGGTGCGACTTGATCACGTGAGCCTTGCCGCTTTTGGCGCCAGCCGACTCGATCACGTCCGGGTAGATGGTGCCTTGGGCGAGGTACTTGATGTTGTCCAGTTTGTTGGACTGGGCATCGAACACGTCGATGAAGGTACGGCCGATGATCTTGCGCTTCTTCTCCGGGTCGCTTTCGCCGGCCAGATTGTCGAGGAACTGATCTTCAGCGTTGGCGCGGATGACCTTGACGCCCATGTTCTCGGCGAACATGGCCATCACTTGCTCGCCTTCGTGCAGACGCAGCAGGCCGTTGTCGACGAAGACGCAGGTCAGCTGGTCGCCAATGGCTTTGTGCAGCAGTGCGGCAACTACGGAAGAGTCAACGCCGCCGGACAAGCCGAGCAGTACGTTGTCGGTGCCGACCTGGGCGCGAATGTTGGCGATGGCGTCTTCAGCGATCTTTGACGGTGTCCACAGCGCTTCGCAGCCACAGATGTCGAGGATGAAGCGCGAGAGGATGCGACCGCCCTGCTTGGTGTGGGTCACTTCCGGGTGGAACTGCACGCCGTAGTAGCCGCGAGCGTCGTCGAACATGCCGGCAATCGGGCAGCTCGGGGTACTGGCCAGGATGTGGAATTCCTGTGGCATCTTGGTGACTTTGTCACCGTGGCTCATCCACACGTCGAGGCCGAACAGGCCGTCGGCGTCGATGTGGTCTTCGATGCCGTCGAGCAGGCGGCTCTTGCCGACCACGTCAACACGGGCGTAGCCGAATTCACGCAGCTCGGAACCTTCGACTTTGCCACCCAGCTGTTCAGCCATGGTTTGCATGCCGTAGCAGATACCGAAGACCGGTACGCCCAGGTCAAACACCGCTTGCGGGCAGCGCGGGCTGTCGGCGACGTGTACGGACTCGGGGCCGCCGGCGAGAATGACGCCTTTTGGAGCGAATTCGCGAATCGCTTCGTCATCCATGTCGAACGGGTGCAGTTCGCAGTACACGCCGATTTCACGCACGCGGCGGGCAATCAGCTGGGTGTACTGGGAACCGAAGTCGAGGATCAGGATGCGGTGAGCGTGGATGTCGAGGGCCATGATTCAGTCTCGTCTAAGTCATTCAGAAACAGTCGTGATTCAGAAACAACTCGGGGCTGAATAAAACAGCCCCGGTTACTTAACTTTTTTGCTTGAAGCCTCAACCTACGCGGTAGTTTGGCGCTTCTTTGGTGATTTGTACGTCGTGGACGTGGGACTCGGCCATGCCAGCGCCGGTGATCCGCACGAACTCAGGTTTGGTGCGCATTTCTTCGATGTCGGCACTGCCGGTGTAACCCATCGAGGAACGCAGGCCGCCCATCAGTTGATGGATGATGGCACTCAGGGAGCCCTTGTAAGGAACACGCCCTTCGATACCTTCCGGCACCAGCTTCTCGGCACCCGCGGAGGAGTCCTGGAAGTAACGGTCGGAGGAACCTTGAGCCTGGGACATGGCGCCCAGCGAACCCATGCCGCGGTAAGCCTTGTACGAACGACCCTGGAACAACTCGATCTCGCCTGGCGCTTCTTCAGTACCGGCGAACATCGAGCCCATCATCACGCAGGAAGCACCGGCCACGATGGCCTTGGACAGGTCACCGGAGAAACGGATGCCGCCGTCGGCGATCAACGGAACGCCAGTGCCTTCAAGGGCGGCGGCGACGTTGGCGATGGCACTGATTTGCGGGACACCGACACCGGCGACGATACGGGTGGTGCAGATCGAGCCCGGGCCGATACCGACCTTGACCGCATCCGCGCCCGCTTCGACCAGGGCCTTGGCCGCTGCGCCGGTGGCAATGTTGCCGCCGATGACCTGCACTTGCGGGAAGTTGTCCTTGACCCAGCGAACGCGATCGATAACGCCTTTGGAGTGACCGTGAGCCGTGTCGACCACCACCACGTCAACGCCGGCATTGACCAGTGCAGTCACACGTTCGCCGGTATCCTTGCCAGTACCGACGGCAGCGCCAACGCGCAGACGACCTTGATCGTCCTTGCTGGCCAGCGGGTACGCCTTGGCTTTTTCGATGTCTTTGACTGTCATCATGCCTTTGAGGGCAAACTTGGCGTCGACGATCAGGACTTTTTCCAGACGGTGCTTGTGCAGCAACTCGCGGACTTCGTTCTTGTTGGCGCCTTCGCGTACGGTGACCAGGCGCTCTTTAGGCGTCATCACTTCACGTACGGTGGCTTCCAGACGCGTTTCGAAACGCACGTCACGGGAAGTGACGATGCCGACCAGGTCGCCATTGTGCAGTACCGGAACGCCGGAGATATTGTGCAGGCGGGTCAGTTCGAACAGATCACGAACCGTGGCGTCAGCCTCGATGGTGATCGGATCCTTGACGACGCCGGCTTCGAACTTCTTGACCTTGCGAACTTCGGCAGCTTGCTGCTCGATGGTCATGTTCTTGTGGATGATGCCGATGCCACCTTCCTGAGCCATGGCGATTGCCAGACGGGCTTCAGTAACGGTGTCCATTGCGGCAGAAACCAGAGGAATATTCAGCTCGATGCCACGGGTTAGGCGGGTCTTGAGACTGACTTCGTTAGGAAGTACCTCGGAATAACCGGGCACTAGGAGAATGTCGTCGAATGTCAGAGCTTCTTGGCTGATACGCAGCATCGCGGGGGCTCCCGAGCGGGAAAATGGAAGCGCGCCATTATAGTCAGACACCCCCTCGGGTTCAATGTAAAACTCTGTCTATTATTGGCATTACTGACATACGGGATGGGATGGCTGTTTTTTTGTAGGCGCGAGCTTGCTCCGGGCGGCGTTCCGACGATGGCCGTGAACGATGACGCGTATTGTCTGCGAACAAGCGTCGCCTGCGCGTTCATCGCGAGCGAGCTCGCTCCTACAGATGTTCAGATTCGCGGTGATGCTGTGGGAGCTGGCCTGCCAGCGATGAACGATAACGCGGTCATTACAGTTCGACTTTGACCCAACTGACGGGTTGATCGAGCCAATCGGCAAACTCGTCGATGAAGCTCTGCTTGAACCCGGCCTCGGCCCAGTTGTTGAAAATGAACCCCAAGTTGGAAAAGCCGCATTCCTGCAAGAACAGAAAGCCGTTGATGTCATCTTCATGCCCGCATTCGGGGCAGGTGAAGTTATCGGTGCGCCCTGGCATCCACTCTTCCAGGCTTTCGAACAGCGCTTCGCCGATTTCCTTGCGGCACTCGGCGCAGCCGGCTTCGCCGAGGAAACCCTTGGCCGGCGTATAGATGCAACGCTTGGTGATGATTTCCAGGCCGTTGATCGGCTCACCGAACGGCAGGGCTTCCGGGTGCAGGACCACGGCACGGGCACCGTCGCCGATGGCGTGAGCCATGCGATTGCCGGTGCGCCCGCAGGTGGTCAGTTCTTCCTTGATAATGTTCTTGCGCACCAGCCAACGCACGATCGCCCGTGCCCGGGGCTCGTGCACCGGCAGTGTGGAGATTTTCGGGACAATGATGCTTTGCGAATTCATGGCGACAGGCCTGGATGCATTTAAATGAAGGATATTGCGCGGGAATCCAATGCCAATTTCAAACAACTCCCCCTGTAGGAGCGAAGCTTGCCCGCGAAGGCGATTTCATAGCCAACAATGATGCTGAATGTGCAATCGCCTTCGCGGGCAAGCCTCGCTCCTACAAGGTTTGTGGGGCGAGCCTTGCTCCTAGTAGGTATAGGCCCGCCGAGAGGGTTTTTACAGTTCGACAACCACCGCCTGCGACGCACGGGTGGCCTTGGCGCGCGCGGCTTCGATCGACTCGTCGCGAGCCAGTGCCACGCCCATCCGGCGCTGGCCATTGACCTCAGGCTTGCCGAACAGACGCAACGCGGTATCCGGCTCGCTCAACGCCGCACCCAGGTTGGCGAACGCCGTCTGGGTCGACTGGCCTTCCACCAGAATCACCGCCGACGCCGAAGGCCCGAACTGACGGATCAACGGAATCGGCAGGCCGAGGATCGCCCGTGCGTGCAGGGCGAACTGCGACAGGTCCTGGGAAATCAAGGTCACCAGACCGGTGTCATGTGGGCGCGGCGAGACTTCGCTGAACCACACCTGATCACCTTTGATGAACAGCTCGACGCCAAACAGACCACGGCCCCCCAGGGCTTCGGTCACGGCTTTGGCAACGCGCTCGGATTCAGCCAGGGCAACCGGGCTCATGGCTTGCGGCTGCCAGGATTCCTGGTAGTCGCCCTTCTCCTGACGGTGGCCGACTGGCGCGCAGAACATAGTGCCGCCGACGTGGCGCACGGTCAGCAAGGTGATTTCGTAGTCGAAGTCGATGAAACCTTCGATGATCACGCGCCCCTTACCGGCACGGCCGCCTTCTTGAGCGTAATCCCAGGCGGTTTTCACATCGTCGACGTTGCGCAGCAGGCTCTGGCCCTTGCCCGACGAACTCATCACCGGCTTGACCACGCACGGGAAGCCGAGGTCTTCGACGGCCTTGCTGTAATCCTCGAAGGTGTCGGCGAAGTGGTACGGCGAGGTCGGCAGGTCCAGCTCTTCAGCGGCCAGGCGACGGATGCCTTCGCGGTTCATGGTCAGCTGCGTGGCGCGCGCGGTCGGGATCACGGTGAAGCCTTCGGCCTCCAGTTCCACCAGGGTGGCGGTGGCGATGGCTTCGATTTCCGGCACGATGAAGTGCGGCTTTTCGGCCTCGATCACGGCGCGCAGGGCGGCGCCATCGAGCATGTTGATCACATGGCTGCGATGGGCGACTTGCATGGCCGGCGCGTTGGCGTAGCGATCCACGGCAATCACTTCAACGCCCAGGCGTTGCAGCTCGATCACCACTTCCTTGCCCAACTCGCCACAGCCACACAGCAATACGCGGGTCGCGGTGGGCGACAATGGAGTTCCGATACGGGTCATCTCAGGTCCTCAAAGGAGCGGATCATCGAGGGAAGCGCGCTTCCCATGGGGAGAAAGCGCGGCATTTTACATGAACCTGCGGGTTTGGCTTCAGCTGACGACGGCTTGCTTGCGCAAGCGCCACGCCATGATCAGCCACACGGCCGTCACGCCAGCGAACTTCGAGCCCATGGCGGTGAGGATGACGCCGGGGGTGAACGCGTCGATCATGCCGAAGAAAATGAAGGTATCAAGGGGAATGCTCAGGGCCGAACTTATCCACAGGCGGTCGTGCAGCGGGCGCTTGGTGATGCTGAATACCAGCCAGTCGATGCACTCGGACACCGCGAACGCCGTGGCGCTGGCCAACGCGATGGACGGATCGGACGTTACATAGGAAAGCACCAGCGCCGCCAGCATCGCCGCAATGGCGCCGTGGCCAAAACGGGTTTGCACCATGTCGCGCAAGATAAACACCAAACCGCCCCAGGCTGACCAGATGATGTCCAGGTGCGGCGCGGTGGAAAAGGCGTAGTTGATCAGCACGACACTGCTGATGTAAGCGATCAGGAAGAGCATGGGGCGCGGGAATACCTGTCAATTTGGCGCACAGGGTATTTCACCCCAACACAAACACCAACCTCTAACACGGACCTGTAGCAGCTGCCGAACGCAGCCTTCGGCAGCTGCTACAGATCTGGGGTTTTGCCTAGCATCCAAAGGATTCCGCTGGACTTGGCGCGCTCGTGGCACAAGCCCAGCACCTTGCGGCGCTCTTCATTATCCATCCGGCTCCAGCGCGTGATCTCGTCCACCGAGCGCTGACACCCGGTGCAAATATCATCCTCATCCAGCGCGCAGATGCTCACGCAGGGAGAAAGTACCGGTCGTTCGGTGGCGTTCATTCTTCCTGCTCGACCAGATCGCGGGCATAACGCTGTGAGTTATGTACATAGTGCGCGGCGCTGGCTTCGAGCATCTTCTTCTGCTGCTCGGTCAACTCACGCACAACCTTGCCGGGCGAGCCCATGACCAGCGAACCGTCGGGAATTTCCTTGCCTTCGCCGATCAGCGAATTGGCGCCGATGATGCAGTTCTTGCCGATTTTCGCGCCGTTGAGAATCACCGCATTAATACCGATCAGGCTGTAATCGCCCACGGTGCAGCCATGGAGCATGGCGTTGTGGCCGATGGTCACGCCGGTGCCGAGGGTCAGCGGGTAACCCATGTCGGTGTGCATCACCGTGCCGTCCTGAACGTTGCTGTTCTTGCCAATCAGGATCAGTTCGTTGTCGCCACGCAGCACGGTGTTGAACCAGACGTTGGCGCCCTCTTCCAGTTTGACCTTGCCCACCAGCACGGCATTGGGTGCAATCCAGCTCTGCGGATGGGCATCGACGCGGGCGTCGCCCAGGCGGTATTTCATCGTATTGTCCTCAAGGCTCAGGTTGCCGCGGGTTCTGGCCATTCGCGCGATGGCTTCAGGTGTTGATAAAACTGTTGGGCGGCTGATGCAGACTGATTTTGGCGTCATAGAGCAGGTTGATCAACTCGACGATCATGATCGCCGTCAGGCCCCAGATTTTGTATTCGCCATAACGATAGCTTGGCACATACCAACTGCGCCCCTGGTAATCGATGCGGTGCGTGTGTTCCCGAGGGTCCTTGCGGAAGAATTCCAGCGGGACGCTGAACACCGCGGCGATCTCGGCATCGTTGGCCAGGTATTCGACAAAATCCGGAATCACCCCGACATACGGCGTGACCTTGATGCCATGCAGGGAAATCAGCGGGCTGAGCGGGCCGATAATTTCCACCAGCCCGGGCGGCAAGCCGATTTCTTCTTCGGCTTCGCGCAAGGCAGTGAAAATGAGGTCAGGGTCTTCGGGGTCGCGGCGCCCGCCGGGGAAGGCAACTTCGCCGCCATGGGTCGAGAGCCCGCTGGCGCGCAGGGTCAGAACCAGTTCCGGTTCATCACTGCGAGTGATCGGGACCAGTACCGCGGCCTCAGGGAAACGTTTGTCGGTTTCCATTGTGCTTGGGGTGTGGTTGCTTACTCGATGCAGTAGCTCGTCCAGCATGAGACTTCTCGACTTATTCTCTACCTCGCATCATGCACCAATCGAACCGACCGCCCAACCCCATAACTGCTCCATGTCGCTAAACGACAACTTGCCGACAGACACCGCCGCACGCCAAGATAGGCGCAGCATTCAGGAACCCAAGCATGAAATTTTGCAGTCAGTGCGGCAACCCGGTGACCCAGCGCATTCCCGAAGGCGATTCGCGCCTGCGTTTTGTCTGTGACAGCTGTCAGGCCATTCACTACCAGAACCCCAATATCGTCGCCGGTTGCGTGGCGACCTGGGGCTCGAAGGTGCTGCTGTGCCGTCGCGCCATCGAGCCACGGCTCGGCTACTGGACCCTGCCCGCAGGTTTTATGGAGAACGGTGAGACCATCGAGCAGGCGGCCATTCGCGAGACCGCCGAGGAAGCCTGCGCCCGGGTGCGCAACCTGAGCATCTATACCTTGATCGACGTGCCGCACATCAGCCAGGTGCATGTGTTCTTTCGCGCCGAGCTGGTGGACCTGGATTTTTCCGCCGGCCCCGAGAGCCTGGAAGTGCAGCTTTTCGAAGAAGCCGACATCCCTTGGTCCGACCTGGCTTTCCGCACGGTGGGCCGTACCTTAGAATGCTTCTTCGCTGACCGGCGGACCGAGGTCTACCCCGTGCGGTCCGAATCGATCCCGCCGCTTGCTCAGCCTGCCATTACTTAAGCTCTTATTAGTAAAAAACCATCTATAAATAAATAGTCGCGACACCTCTAGGGATATCGTTTCAATGCGCTGGTTGCTTGCCCTGTTTTGCTTGTCGTTCGTTGCGTTTTCCCAGGCTTCCACCGTGGTGACGCTGGACGGCAAACCCATCGATAAGGTGTTGGTGCTCAAATCCGCCCATCAATTGCAATTGATCGCCGATGGCAAGCCGCTGCGAACCTACCGCATTTCCCTGGGCAAACAGCCCCGGGGCGCCAAGCTGATGGAAGGCGATAAACGCACGCCGGAAGGCTTTTATTGGGTGGACTGGCGCAAGGTCAGCGACCGCTTCAATCTGGCCATGCACATCTCCTACCCGAACGTGACCGATTCTGCGCGCTCCCGACGTGAAGGCGTCGACCCTGGCGGCATGATCATGATTCACGGCACCCCAGACACTTATGATTACCCGGAAAACCTGTTCCACACCCTGGACTGGACCGACGGCTGCATCGCCATGCGCAACATGGACATGCGCGAAGTCTGGGGCCTGGTGCCGGACGGCACGATGATCGAGATTCGTCCGTAACTCCCGAACTGATCGTTCCCACGCTCTGAACTGACCCCACAAAGTTGGACGTTTACCCATCTATGCCTGAGCGACCTTCGGTCGCTCATCAAAAAATAAACTCAAAAAATCTCTGCTTGCCGCGGCGCCAACCGGGGTAGATACCAGTTCCCCCCGAAGACGCGGCCGCAGGCTGCGATCTTTGCTTGCGAAATCCCCACCTCTAATACCACTTAAGACCGACCCCACCGCAGCCAGCCCTTAACGGCAAGCTTTTCCACGCCTACAGCAAAGTGGTCTCATTGACATGGTATTTAAGTGGTATTAGGTTTCACCTCACAACCGGGCGACAACAATCCTATATCCGCATCGGACCAAACCTACATGAATGACCTTCAAGCCCTACGTCCTGACGACACCCAGCCCACGCCGTTGTACCTGCAACTGGCGCGCAACCTGGAAGCGGCGATCCATGCCGGCCAGTGGAAAGCCGAACAGGCCATGCCCTCGGAGCGCAATCTCAGCGAAGTGCTGGGCATCTCCCGCGTCACGGCCCGCAAGGCGTTGGAAGTGCTGTTCGAACAAGGTCTGATCCGCCGCAACCAGGGTTCCGGCACGTTCATCACCCCGCGCCTGGAACAACCGCTGTCGCGCCTTTCGGGTTTCAGTGAAATGCTCCGCCTCAAGGGCTTCGTCCCCGGCTCGCAATGGCTGGAGCGAGAAATCACCCCGCCCACCCACGAAGAACTGATTCGCCTCGGCCTTTCGCCCAACGACAAGGTTGCGCGGCTCAAACGCCTGCGCAAAGCCGACGACACGGTGATGGCGATCGAAATGAGCACCCTGCCCGCCTCGATCATTCCCAAGCCGCAAGCGGTCGGTGATTCCCTCTACGAATACCTCGACGGCATCGGCAAACCGATCGTCCGCGCGCTGCAACACATACAGGCAGTCAACGCCTCGGACGAGTTCGCCGCACTGGTGGGCATCGCCCCCGGCACCGCGATGTTGCTGATGACCCGGGTCGGCTACCTGGAAGACAACACGCCCATCGAAGTCACCGACACCTATTGCCGCAACGACTACTACGACTTTGTCGCAGAGCTTCGCCGCTAAGTACTGAGAACCGATCATGTCCGAAGACAACATCCTCACCGCCAACGGCTGGGTACGCGGCCGGCTGATTCACCAACACGGCAAGGTCGTGGCCATCGACGGCCAGCCGTGCGATCCGGCGGACAACGACCTGCCTTACCTGCTGCCGGGTTTCATCGATCTGCACGTTCACGGTGGCGGCGGCAAAGACATCATGGAAGGCGCAACCGCCTTCGAAACCATCACCAAAACTCACGTGCGTTTCGGCACCACGTCGCTGCTGGCCACCACCATGACCGCGCCGGGCGAAGAGATCTCCCGCGTGCTCAAGGACGTCGGCGCGTTCTACGAGCAGCGCCCGCAAGGTTGCGCCCGAGTGCTCGGTGTGCACCTGGAAGGCCCGTACATCAACCCTGGCAAACTCGGCGCCCAACCGAATTTCGCCCACACCGCTCTGATGGCCGAAGTCGAAGCATACTTGGCGCTGGCGCCGATCCGGGTGATTACCATTGCCCCGGAAATCGCCGGCCACGACGCCTTGATCCGCGCCCTCAGCCAACGCGGCGTGCGCATGCAAATCGGCCACACCCTCGGCAGCTATGAAGAAGGCGTCGCCGCGCTTGAGGCCGGCGCCAGCAGTTTCACCCACCTCTACAACGCCATGAGCCCGCTGCATCACCGTGAACCAGGGATCGTCGGCGCGGCACTGGCCCACGCCCAATACGCCGAACTGATTCCGGACTTGCTGCACGTGCACCCCGGCGCGATCCGCGTGGCCCTGCGGTCGATCCCGTGCCTGTATTGCGTCACCGACTCGACCGCCGCGGCGGGCATGCCCGACGGCGAGTACAAACTCGGCAGCCACACCGTGACCAAATGCCTGGGCGGCGTGCGGCTGCCCGACGGCACGTTGGCGGGCAGCACCCTGACCATGGATCAGGCGCTGCGCAATCTGGTGAAGATCGGTTTGCCGATCGCCGAGGCCTCGCAACGTCTTTCGCAATTCCCCGCCGACTACCTCGGCATCAGCGAACGCGGTCGCCTGCAACCCGGCGCCTGGGCCGACTGCGTGCGGCTGGATCGCTCACTCACACTCACCGCCGTCATGGTCGAAGGAGAAGACATTGACTTCAAAAATGCTTGAAGAGGCGCTGTCCTCGTTCGAGGCCGTGCAAGCCCAATTGCAGCAACTCGACCCGCAGATGATCGAGATCGCCGGGCGCCTGCGCCGTCAGCCGCCGCAAGTGGCAATGACCGTCGCGCGCGGCAGTTCCGACCACGCGGCGAGTTACTTCGCCTACTTGACCATGCAGCAATTGGGCTTCCCGGTGGCGTCGTTGCCGATGTCGGTGGTGACCATGCAGCAGGCGCCGTTGAAAGTCAGTGGGCAGGTCGCCTTCGCGTTTTCGCAGTCGGGGCAAAGTCCGGATCTGGTGAACAGTATGCGTCTGCTGCGCAAGCGTGGCGCCTTGAGCATTTCCATGGTCAACGCCGAGAGCTCGCCTTTGGAAGCGGCGTGCGAATTCAGTCTGCCGCTGTGCGCCGGCACCGAAAGCAGCGTCGCCGCGACCAAGAGTTTTATCGCCACCCTCAGCGCCAGCGCCCGTCTGATCGCCCATTGGAAGGAAGATGCGGAACTGCTGGAAGCGGGCCTCGCCCTACCGCAAGGCCTGCGCGACGCGGCGCAACAGGATTGGAGCCTGGCCATCGATGCGCTGCGTGATTGCCAACGCCTGATGGTGATCGGCCGTGGCGCCGGTTTCGCCATCGCCCAGGAAGCCGCGTTGAAATTCAAGGAAACCTCGGCGATCCAGGCTGAAGCCTTCAGCAGCGCGGAGGTCCGTCACGGCCCGATGGCGTTGATCGGTGAGCACTATCCGCTGCTGGTGTTCGCCCCACGCGGTGCCGAGCAAGCCGGTTTGCTCAGCCTCGCGGCCGACATGCGTCAGCGCGGTGCACGGGTGCTGCTGGCCGCGCCGGATGACGTCGTCGAACGCGACCTCACCCTGACTCGCGCCGAGCACCCAGCCCTCGACCCGATATTGGCGATACAGAGTTTCTACGTCATGGCCGCCGGTCTGGCCGTCGCCCGAGGCATGGACCCGGACCAACCACGGCACCTGAGCAAAGTCACCCGCACCCACTGATCAACCCTGTAGGAGCGAGTTCGCTCGCGAAGGACGTTAACGATAACGCGCTCTTCCTGAATGCACGTGTTGCTCTCAGGTTTTTCGCGAGCGAGCTCGCTCCTACAGGGGGGCGTTGATCTGAACTGTATTTTTAATGAGACCGAGCCATGCACAACAATAATAAAGAGCTGACCCTCAGCGCCCCGCTCAGCGGCCCGGTGCTGACGCTCGCCAAAGTCCCCGACCCGGTGTTCGCCAGTGGCGCCATGGGCGACGGGATCGCCATCGACCCGCTGAACGACACCCTTCACGCCCCTTGCGCCGGCGTCGTGGTGCACGTAGCCCGCACCGGCCACGCCGTCACCTTGCGTGCCGACAACGGCGCCGAATTGCTCCTGCACCTGGGCCTCGACACCGTCGAGTTGCAGGGCGACGGCTTCTCGATGCTGGTCAAGGAAGGCGCGCGCGTCGCCAACGGCCAGCCGCTGTTGCGCTATGACCTGGACAAGGTCGCGCAGCAGTGCAAAAGCCTGGTCAGCCTGATGATCCTGACCAACAGCGAGGATTTCCAGGCGCGGCCAATCACGCTGAAATCGGTGAAAGTCGGCGAGCCATTGCTGCACATCATTCGCCGACACGCCCCGGGCGCTGCGGAGGAAACAGAGCCGTCGGGCGAGGAAATTGTCGGCCACATCCGCATTGCCCATCGAGGCGGTTTGCATGCCCGCCCGGCAGCGCTGATTCGTCAGACCGCGCACGGTTTCAAAAGCAAATCCCGACTGCATTTCGCTGGCAAATCCGCCACCTGTGACAGCTTGATCGGGTTGATGGGTCTGGCCATCGGCGAGCAGGATGAAGTGCAGATCAGTTGCCAGGGCCCGGACGCCGAAGCCGCGCTCCAAGCGTTGTTGATCGCCTTATCCACAGCCCTGGCCGAAGACAGTCACGCCGCCGCGCCACCAATGGCCCGACGTAATCGGGATGCCGAAGCAGGCGTGTTGCACGGTGTCTGCGCCGCCCCCGGTCTGGTTGGCGGGCCGTTGTTTCGCTTGAACGCGATCAGCCTGCCGGTGGACGCCGGCGATCATGATCCCGAGCAGCAACTGCTGGCCCTCGATACCGCTCTGTCCGTCGTGCGCAGCGAAATCGACCAGACCTTGGCCCAAGCCAGGAAACACAAAAACACCGACGAAGAAGCGATCTTCGCCGCGCACCTCGCGTTGCTTGAAGACCCGGCGCTGCTGGACGCCGCCCATCAATCCATCGACCAAGGCACCGCCGCGACCCACGCCTGGAGTCAGTCCATCGATGTGCAGTGCGACATCCTCCTGCAACTCGGCAGCCCGTTGCTGGCCGAACGCGCCAACGATCTGCGCGATCTCAAGCAACGGGTGCTGCGCGCACTGTTCGGTGAAACCTGGCATTACGAGGTGCCGGCCGGCGCCATCGTCGCGGCCCACGAGTTGACGCCGTCCGACTTGCTGCAACTCAGCCAGCAAGGCGTGGCCGGGCTGTGCATGTCTGAGGGTGGCGCGACGTCGCACGTTGCGATCCTCGCTCGCGGCAAAGGCCTGCCTTGTCTGGTGGCCCTGGGTTCGACGCTGCTCGATCAAGAGCAAGGTCAATCGGTGGTGCTGGATGCCGACGGCGGTCGCCTCGAACTGATGCCGAATACCGAGCGTTTGGCGCACGTGCATCAGGCACAACTCGACCATCAAATTCGCCGCGCCCAGCAACAGGCTCAGGCGCACATCCCGGCGCTGACGCGTGACGGTGTGCAGATCGAAGTCGCCGCCAATGTCGCCTCCAGCGCCGACGCGGCTGATGCCCTGGCCAATGGCGCCGATGGCGTCGGCCTGCTGCGCACCGAGTTTCTGTTTGTCGATCGCAACACCGCGCCGGATGAACAGGAACAATGCGCCGCCTACCAAGCCGTGCTCGATGCCATGGGTGACAAGTCGGTGATCATCCGCACCATCGACGTCGGTGGCGACAAGCAACTCGACTATTTGCCACTGCCGGTGGAAGCCAATCCAGTACTCGGCCTGCGCGGCATTCGAATGGCCCAGGTGCGGCCGGAACTGCTGGATCAGCAACTGCGCGCGCTGCTGCATGTGCGCCCGCTGTCGCGATGCCGGATTCTGTTGCCGATGGTCACCGAAGTCGATGAGCTGCTGCACATCCGCCAACGCCTCGATACGTTGTGCACTGAACTCGGTGTGAGTGAGCGCCCGCAACTCGGCGTGATGATCGAAGTTCCGGCCGCCGCGCTGTTGGCCGAACAACTGGCCGAGCATGCGGACTTCCTGTCGATCGGCACCAACGACTTGTCCCAGTACACCCTGGCCATGGACCGCGACCACGCCGGCCTCGCCTCCCGGGTCGACGCCCTGCACCCGGCCCTGCTGCGACTGATCGCCCAGACCTGTGCCGGCGCAGCGGTGCATCAGCGTTGGGTCGGCGTCTGCGGAGCGCTCGCTTCTGATCCGCTGGCCACGCCGGTACTGATTGGCCTGGGCGTCAGCGAGTTGTCGGTGAGCCCGGTGCAAATCGGTGAAATCAAGGACCGCGTGCGCCACCTCGACGCCGCCGAATGCCGACGCACTGCGCTGGACCTGCTCAAGCTGAGCAGCGCCAGCGCGGTGCGTCACGCCTGTCATCAACAATGGCCTCTGAGCTGAACACAACAACAAAAATCCAGGGAGATCCGCCATGTACCACTACTTCATCGAAGGCCTGCAGCGCCTCGGTCGCGCGCTGATGCTGCCGATCGCGATCCTGCCGATTGCCGGGCTGTTGCTGCGCCTGGGCGATACCGACCTGCTGAACATCGCGATCATCCACGACGCCGGCCAAGTGATTTTCGCCAACCTGGCAATGATCTTCGCCATCGGCATCGCGGTCGGTTTCGCCAAGGACAACAACGGTACCGCAGGCCTCGCCGGCGTCATTGGTTACCTGGTGATGATCTCCACCCTCAAAGTGCTCGACGCGAGCATCAACATGGGCATGCTCGCCGGGATCGTCAGCGGCTTGATGGCCGGCGCGCTGTACAACCGTTTCAAGGACATCAAGCTGCCGGAGTACCTGGCGTTCTTCGGTGGTCGACGCTTCGTGCCGATTGTCACCGGGTTCGCGGCGGTAGGCCTGGGCGTCGTGTTCGGCCTGATCTGGCCGCCGATCCAGCACGGCATCAACGACTTCGGCGTCTTGATGCTGGAAAGCGGCAGCCTCGGGGCCTTTATTTTCGGCGTGCTCAACCGCCTGCTGATCGTCACCGGCCTGCACCACATCATCAACAACATGGCGTGGTTCGTCTTCGGCAACTTCACCGACCCGACCACAGGCGCCCTGGTGACCGGCGACATCTCGCGCTACTTTGCCGGCGACCCCAAGGGCGGCCAATTCACCACCGGCATGTTCCCGGTGATGCTCTTCGGCCTGCCCGCCGCATGCCTGGCGATGTACCGCAACGCACTGCCGGAACGCCGTAAAGTCATGGGCGGGATTTTCCTCTCCATGGCCCTGACCTCGTTCCTGACCGGCGTGACCGAACCCATCGAATTCGCCTTCATGTTCCTCGCGCCGCTGCTGTATTTGCTGCACGCGTTGTTGACGGGCTTGTCCATGGCGGTCACCAACCTGCTGAACATCCACCTCGGTTTCACCTTCTCCGGTGGCTTCATCGACATGATCCTCGGCTGGGGGAAATCCACCAACGGCTGGCGGGTGCTTCCGGTGGGGTTGGCGTATGCGGTGATCTATTACGTGGTGTTCGATTTCTGCATTCGCCGGTTCAACCTCAAGACGCCGGGGCGTGAAGATGTTCCGGCGGGTGACAAAGTGGTCGTGGCGGAAAACGAACGGGCCGGGGCTTTCATCAAGGCGCTGGGGGGTGCGCACAATTTGATTACGGTGGGTGCGTGCACCACGCGTTTGCGGCTGGACATGGTGGATCGCAACAAGGCATCCGATGCAGAGTTGAAAGCGCTGGGTGCGATGGCCGTGGTTCGTCCGGGCAAGGGTGGGAGTTTGCAGGTGGTGGTCGGGCCGATGGCCGACAGCATTGCCGATGAGATCCGTCTGGCGATGCCTGCTTTGGGCCGCGCCCTTATCTCCACCCCTCCCGCGGCTGTCGATGCGCCGAAACCTGCCGCAGTGGCGGCGTCCGAAGCGCAGCAATGGCTGAATGCGTTGGGGGGTGGCGAGAATGTGTTGCAGATGGATTGCATCGCCATGACCCGGATTCGGCTGCAACTGGCGAATGGCAGAGCGTTGTCGGAATGCGATTTGAAAGCGCTGGGGTGCCAGGGCGTGAGTCAGTTGGACGGTGGTGTTTGGCATTTGTTGGTGGGTGATAAGGCAGCCAGTTTGAGTGATGCGCTGGAGGTGCTGGTTAATCGCAGTGAGGTGAGTGCCAAGGTTTAGGGTTTTTTTGATTTGAGTACATATCCGTTATTTCGGTAACGGCTGTTATTGGTTCCGCCCTTACGGCGGGTCACTTGGAAAAGCGCCAAGTAACCAAGCGCTCTTGCCCCTTTCGTTCGGTGCCTCGCCTAGGCTTGGCATGCCCTCGCTCCGGTCCTGCTCCGTGGGCCCGCCGCCATCGGCCATCCATGGCCGGGGGCGGCTAACCCGGCATCCATGCCGGGTTGCCCACTGCGCAGAACCTCCACTCGGCCTCTCGATGGGGCGCTCAGATCAAGATCAAAAGCCAAGGCGAGCTAACGCTTGGCCTGATGAGTGGCTGTACAACGATTCATTGTGGGAGCTGGCTTGCTCGCGAAGCTGTTGATCTTGCCGTTGCCGTTGCTGTGGCTGTGGCTGTGGTTGTGGTTGTGGCTTTTGAACTTGATCTTGATCTGTTGCCCCTTTCCCAGAGGCCGAACGCAGGCATTGTGCAGGGGGCACCGCGGCAAGGATGCCGCGGTAGCCGCCCCCGGTAATGGATGGCCGATGGCGGCGGGCCCCCGGAGCAATGCCTTCGTTACGGCATGCCGAGCCACAGCGAGGCACCGAATGGAGGGGCAAAGCCTTTTGGTTACTTTTCGGCGTTTGGAAAAGTGACTCGCTGTAAGAGCGAAACCGCCAGCCGCCGTTACCGCAGCAACGGATATGTACACCCAAAAGAAAATGGTCGGCTACTAGGCCGCCATCGCTGGCAGGCCAGCTCCCACATTTCGACTATGTACATCTGCAGGAGAATGGTCGGCTATCAGGCCGCCATCGCTGGCAAGCCAGCTCCCACAGTTTGATCTTCATACACACATAAAATCGGGGGCAATAAAAAACCCGCTGACGAATCAGCGGGTTTTTTATTACAGCGGCAAGTGGATCAGAAATCCTCCAACCGCCACACCTCGTAAGCTGGCGTCTCGTAGGGATGACTCTGTTTCAAAGCATCCACCACCGAGCGAATCAACTCATCCGCCACCACAAGCTCAACCTTCCATTCCTCAACCTGCTCGACCTGCCCCGCCTGGCCAATGAACGGCTGACTGCCCTCCAGTGGACGAAACTGACCCAGGCCCAACACCTGCCATGCACAGTGATCATAAGCCCCGATCCGCCCACCACCGGCAGCGAACACAGCACCTTTGACCACCTCGACATGACTGGCCGGAACAAAAAAACTGAGCTTATACACGGCCCTTAGTTCACCCAAACGCGAGCATTACGGAACATACGCATCCAAGGTGCGTCTTCGTTCCAGTCTTCCGAACGCCACGAGTTCTGCACCGCGCGGAACACCCGCTCCGGGTGCGGCATCATGATGGTCACGCGACCGTCGCGGCTGGTCAAGCCGGTGATCCCGCGCGGCGAGCCGTTCGGGTTGGCCGGGTAGCTTTCGGTGACCTTGCCATGGTTGTCGACGAAACGCATCGCCACGCAACCCGACAGATCCGCTTCCAGCAACGCTTCTTCGCTGGCGAACTCGGCATGACCTTCACCGTGAGCAATGGCGATCGGCATCCGCGAACCGGCCATGCCCTGCAGGAAGATCGAGTTCGACTCCTGGACCTGAACCATCGCCACACGGGCTTCGAACTGCTCGGAACGGTTACGCACGAAGTGCGGCCAGAACTCGCTGCCCGGGATCAGCTCGTGCAGGTTGGACATCATCTGGCAACCGTTGCACACACCGAGGGTGAAGCTGTCGGTTCGTTCGAAGAAGCTCTGGAACGCATCGCGAGCGCGGCTGTTGAACAGTGCCGACTTGGCCCAGCCTTCGCCGGCGCCCAGCACGTCGCCGTAGGAGAAACCGCCGCACGCCACCAGACCTTTGAACTCGTTCAGGTCGACACGGCCGGCCAGAATGTCGCTCATGTGCACGTCGATCGCGTTGAAACCCGCGCGGTCGAACGCGGCCGCCATTTCCACCTGACCGTTGACGCCCTGCTCACGCAGTACGGCAACTTGTGGGCGGATGCCTTTCTTGATGTAAGGCGCGGCGACGTCCTGGTTGACGTCGTAGCTCAGCTTGACGCTCAGGCCCGGGTTGTCTTCTTCCAGCAGCACGTCGAACTCTTGCTCGGCGCAGTCGGCGTTATCACGCAGACGCTGGATCTGGTAGCTGGTTTCAGCCCAGGTACGTTGCAGCAGACGACGCTGACCTTCAAACACGGTTTCGCCGTTGAAGGTGATGTTGATCTGGCCGTTGTTCATCGGCTGACCGATCACCGACACGCACTCGCCCAAACCGGCAGCGCTGAACTGCGCGAGGATGTCCGGGGTCGCGTCCTGGCGAACCTGGATCACGGCGCCCAGTTCTTCGTTGAACAGGATCGCGGCGATGTCGGCGGAGGTTTCTGCCAGACCGTCGAGGTTCAGGCTCAGGCCGCAATGACCGGCGAAGGCCATTTCCACCACGCTGGTCAGCAGACCACCGTCGGAACGGTCGTGGTAAGCCAGCAAGTGACCGTCGGCGTTGAGGCCCTGGATCACCGCGAAGAAGGCTTTCAGGTCTTCGGCATCATCGACGTCCGGCGCTTGCGAGCCGAGCTTGCCGTGAACCTGGGCCAGGATCGAGGCGCCCATGCGGTTCTGGCCACGGCCGAGGTCGATCAGGATCAGGTCGGTAGTGCCTTTGTCCATGCGCAGTTCCGGCGTCAGGGTCTGACGAATGTCAGCCACCGGCGCGAAACCGGTCACGATCAGCGACATCGGCGAGGTGACCGTCTTGTCTTCACCGTTGTCGTTCCAGCGCGTGGCCATGGACATCGAGTCCTTGCCCACTGGAATGGTGATGCCCAGGTCCGGGCACAATTCCATGCCGACCGCTTTCACGGTGTCGTACAGACGCGCGTCTTCACCCGGGTGACCAGCCGCCGACATCCAGTTCGCCGACAACTTGATGTCGGAGATCTTGTTGATGCGCGAAGCGGCGATGTTGGTCAGGGTTTCGCCGATGGCCATGCGGCCCGACGCCGGAGCGTCCAGCAATGCCAGCGGAGTACGCTCGCCCATCGCCATGGCTTCACCGGTATAGACGTCGAAGCTGGTGGCGGTGACGGCAACGTCGGCCACCGGAACCTGCCACGGGCCGACCATTTGGTCACGGGCCACGAGGCCGGTGATGGTGCGGTCGCCGATGGTGATCAGGAAGCTTTTGCTCGCGACGGCCGGGTGATGTAGGACGCGTTCAACGCAGTCGGCAATGTCCAGCGTCGACGGATCGAAATCGTCGCCCAGTTCGTTTTCACGAACGGCCGAACGGTGCATGCGCGGGGCTTTGCCCAGCAGCACTTCGAGTGGCATGTCCACCGGGCTGTTGCCGAAGTGACTGTCGGTGACCGTCAGTTGCGGTTCGGCAGTGGCTTCGCCGACAACGGCGAATGGGCAACGCTCACGTTCGCAGATCGCCTGGAAGCGTTCGAAGTCCGCCGGGCCGACCGCCAGAACGTAGCGTTCCTGGGATTCGTTGCTCCAGATTTCGTGCGGGGCCATGCCCGGCTCGTCGTTTGGAATGTTGCGCAGTTCGAAGCGACCGCCACGGTTGCCATCGTTGACCAGTTCCGGGAAGGCGTTGGACAGACCGCCCGCGCCGACGTCGTGGATGAAGCTGATCGGGTTTTTGTCACCCAACTGCCAGCAACGGTCGATGACTTCCTGGCAGCGGCGTTCCATTTCAGGGTTTTCGCGCTGTACCGAGGCGAAGTCCAGGTCAGCCGAGCTGGTGCCGGTGGCCATGGAGGAAGCGGCGCCGCCACCCAGGCCGATCAGCATCGCCGGGCCGCCGAGCACGATCAGCTTGGAGCCAACAGTGATCTCGCCTTTCTGCACGTGTTCGGCACGGATGTTACCCATGCCGCCGGCCAGCATGATCGGCTTGTGGTAACCACGAACTTCGTCGCCACGCGGGGTGGTGATCGACTGTTCGAAGGTCCGGAAGTAACCGGTCAGGGCTGGACGACCGAATTCGTTGTTGAACGCGGCGCCACCCAGTGGGCCTTCGATCATGATGTCGAGCGCGGTAACGATGCGCTCAGGCTTGCCATACGGCACTTCCCACGGCTGTTCGAAGCCCGGGATTTGCAGGTTGGATACGGTGAAGCCGGTCAGGCCAGCCTTTGGCTTGGCGCCACGACCGGTAGCACCTTCGTCGCGAATCTCGCCGCCACTGCCGGTGGATGCGCCGGGGAACGGGGCAATCGCGGTCGGGTGGTTGTGGGTTTCGACTTTCATCAGGATGTGCACCGGTTCCTGCACCGCACCGTACTGGCGGGTTTCAGGGTCCGGGAAGAAACGGCCGGCGACGTTACCGACGATCACCGAAGCGTTGTCCTTATAAGCCGACAGAACGCCTTCGCTGTGCATCTGGTAGGTGTTCTTGATCATGCCGAACAGGCTTTTTTCCTGGCTCTGACCGTCGATATCCCAACTGGCGTTGAAGATTTTGTGACGGCAGTGCTCGGAGTTTGCCTGGGCGAACATCATCAGTTCGATGTCGTGCGGGTTGCGCTTCAAGCCAACGAAGGCGGCGACCAGGTAGTCGATCTCGTCTTCGGCCAGGGCCAGGCCCAGCTCGGTGTTGGCTTTTTCCAGCGCGGCGCGGCCGCCACCCAGCACGTCAATCGCGGTCAGCGGTTTCGGCTCGGCGTGGCTGAACAGGCCGGCGGCTTGTTCAAGGCTGGCGAGGACGATCTGGGTCATGCGGTCGTGCAAGGCACCTTCGATCAGCTGCGCTTCGGCGTCGCTGAACTGGCCGGCCACGTAGAACGCGATGCCGCGCTCCAGGCGCTGGATCTTGCCCAGGCCGCAGTTGCGAGCGATATCGCTGGCTTTACTGGACCACGGCGAAATGGTGCCAAAACGCGGCAACACGAGGAACAGACGACCGGTCGGCTCTTGTACTGGAACACTTGGGCCGTACTTCAGAAGGCGCGCGAGCACCTGCTGTTCGTCGCCGGTCAGGACGCCGGTGACTTCGGCGAAGTGAGCGAATTCAGCATACAAGCCGCTGACAGCCGGGACCTTCTGGCTCAGTTGCTCAAGGAGTTTGCTGTGGCGAAAGGCAGAAAGGGCAGGAGCGCCGCGCAGGATCAACATCTTCGGGACAGCCTCGGGAAGGGGTGTGCTTTGAGGCCGTGCATTCTAGCCTAAACAGCCCGCGACATCACCCGAAACGGTACGGGCGGCTGCACCCGGACGTCGGGCCGGGTATTTGCGCCTTAAACAGATCGCCGCCGAGGGTTATTTTTACTGTCAAAAAATGCGGTGAAAGCCTATTCCTGCGGGCTCCGGCCGGGTTTTTCGCTCTCTAGCAGAACCGCCCTTCGCTGTCGAGATATGGCGCTCGTGGTCCTTTGCGTATACTGCGCAGATGTTTTCCCCAACGGCTTTGCGTCCGCGGTACGCCAAATGGCTGATCGCAACCGGACTCTTCCTGGTGCTCAGTGGCTGTGTTGATAAACCCAACACGCTGGAGCGCGTAAAGGAGGATGGCGTGCTGCGGGTGGTTACCCGTAACAGCCCCGCCACCTACTTTCAGGATCGCAACGGTGAAACCGGCTTCGAATACGAGCTGGTGAAGCGCTTCGCCGACGATCTGGGGGTCGAACTCAAAATCGAAACCGCCGACAACCTCGACGACCTGTTCAATCAGGTCGGCAAGCCCAACGGGCCGGTGGTCGCTGCGGCCGGCCTGGTCAGCAGCGAGGCACGCAAAAAGCAGGTGCGGTTTTCCCACTCTTACCTGGAAGTCACCCCACAGATCATCTACCGCAACGGCCAATCGCGGCCGACGGATGCGGGCGATCTGGTCGGCAAGAAGATCATGGTGCTCAAGGGCAGCACCCACGCCGAACAGTTGGCGGCGCTGAAAAAGAAATATCCCGGCATTGAATACGAAGAGTCCGACGCGGTTGAAGTCGTCGATTTACTGCGGATGGTGGATGAAGGTCAGATCGACCTGACGCTGGTCGATTCCAACGAAGTCGCGATGAACCAGGTGTATTTCACCAACATCCGGGTCGCCTTTGACCTCGGCGATGCCAGCAATCAAAGCTGGGCCGTGGCCGCAGGCGAAGACAACAGCCTGCTCAACGAGATCAACAGCTACCTCGACAAGGTCAAGAAGAACGGCACCCTGCAACGCCTGAAGGACCGCTATTACGGCCACGTCGATGTTCTCGGCTACATGGGCGCCACCACCTTCGCCCAGCATTTGCAGCAACGGCTGCCCAAGTACGAACAGCACTTCAAGGCATACGCCAAGAAAGAGCAAGTCGACTGGCGCCTGCTGGCAGCGATCGGTTATCAGGAATCCCTGTGGCAAGCGGCCGTCACCTCGAAGACCGGCGTGCGCGGGCTGATGATGCTGACCCAGAACACCGCCCAGGCCATGGGCGTGTCCAATCGACTCGACCCGAAACAAAGCATCATGGGCGGCGCCAAGTACCTGGCCTACATAAAGGATCAGCTGGACGAGTCGATTCAGGAGCCGGATCGCACCTGGTTTGCACTGGCGGCCTACAACGTCGGCAGCGGCCACCTGGATGACGCGCGCAAACTGGCGGCGAAGGAAGGGTTGAACCCGGACAAGTGGCTGGACGTGAAGAAGATCCTGCCGCGCCTGTCGCAGAAACAGTGGTACAGCAAAACCCGCTACGGCTACGCCCGGGGCGGTGAGCCGGTGCATTTCGTGGCGAACATCCGTCGCTATTACGACATCCTGACCTGGGTCACGCAGCCGCAGCTGGAAGGCGATCAAGTGGCCGAAGGCAACCTGCACGTGCCGGGGGTCGACAAGACCAAGCCGAATCAGGAAACCCCACCGCTCTAATCCGGACAACCAAAATCAAATGTGGGAGCGAGCCTGCTCGCGATAGCGGTGTATCAGTCAAAGTTGATGTCGACTGAAACACCGCTATCGCGAGCAGGCTCGCTCCCACAGGGTTTTGTGGTCGGCTTTAGGCTTTTGCTGCGGCCAGGATCAACGCCTTCATTTCCGATACCGCCGACTTGAACCCGACAAACAACGCATGGGCCACCAGCGCATGGCCGATGTTCAATTCGTTGATGCCCTTGATCGCCGCCACGGCTTCAACGTTGTGATAGTGCAGGCCGTGGCCGGCATTGACGATCAAACCCTGGGCCAGGCCAAACGCCACGCCATCGGCAACACGCTTGAGTTCTTCCGCCACGTCGGTCGGCGTCTCGGCGTCTGCGTAACGGCCGGTATGCAACTCGATCGCCGGCGCACCGACGCGCTTGGACGCCGCAATCTGGCGCTCGTCAGCATCGATGAACAGCGACACTTCACAGCCGATCTTCGCCAGGCGATCCACCGCAGCCTTGATCCGCGCTTCCTGCCCCGCGACGTCCAGGCCGCCTTCGGTGGTCAGCTCCTGGCGGGTTTCCGGCACCAGGCAAATGTGCGCCGGACGGATGCGTTCGGCGAACGCCATCATTTCTTCGGTAACGCCCATTTCGAAGTTCATGCGGGTCTGCAGGACGTCCTTGAGCAGCAACACGTCGCGCTCCTGAATGTGCCGGCGGTCTTCGCGCAGGTGCACGGTGATGCCGTCAGCGCCCGCCTCTTCCGCGTCCAGTGCTGCCTTGACCGGATCCGGATAGCGCGTGCCCCGGGCCTGACGCAGGGTGGCAACGTGGTCGATGTTCACGCCAAGAAGAATGCGATTGCTGGTGGTCACGGAAGCGCTCCTGAAGATGGGAAAGTTCGGTGCACAGCATACGGGGTGATCAGGGCTTGCGAAACAACTCGCGACTGACCAAGGGACGACCACCCAAATGCACAGCCAGTGCCTGGCGCATCAAACGTTTGGCGGCAGACAGTGCGCCGGGTGCGGTCCAGTCGGCTTCGGACATGGCCAGCAACTCGGTGCCGTTGAACAGACCGGGTTGCAGCAGGTAAACCCGCTCCAGACCCGCATCCACTTGCAAACGATAGAGGCCGTCTGAGGCAATGGGCTCGCCATGGATGTCGGTGGTCAGGGCGAAGCCGTAACCCAGGTCATCCAGCAGCCGCCATTCGAATGAGCGCAGCAACGGCTCCAGCGGACGGCCTTCGGCCAGTGCCAGCAGGGTCGCGGCGTAGTGATCGAAAACGGCGGGATGCGGATCTTCAGCGGGCAACAGGCGAATCAGCAGTTCATTGAGGTAGAGGCCACTGAACAGCGCCTCACCATTGAGCCAGGTAGAAATGCCGGCACTTTCCATGCGACCGACATTCTTCAGCTCACCGCGACCGCGAAACTCGACTTCCAGCGGCACGAACGGCCGTGCCAACGTCCCGGCCTTGCCCCGCGCACTGCGCAACACCGCCCGCAGCCGACCTTGCGGCGTGAGGAAATCCACCAATGCGCTGCTTTCGCGGTAGGCACGACTGTGGAGCACGTAGGCGAGTTGGCCAATGGGAGGGGTTTGGGACATGGAGGTCAGCGTTCTCAATGAGTCAGCACAGATTTATAAACCACCCAAAACCAATGTGGGAGCGAGCCTGCTCGCGATGAGGACCTGACATTCAACATTGATGTTGACTGGCAGACCGCTATCGCGAGCAGGCTCGCTCCCACAGGGTACTTCGGTGTATCAGGAACCGGTGTTACAAGTCGCCGTAACCCAGCGAACGCAACGCGCGCTCGTCGTCGGACCAGCCGCCTTTCACTTTCACCCAGAGGTTGAGCATGATCTTGGAGTCGAACAGCAGCTCCATGTCCTTGCGCGCCTCGGTGCCAATGCGTTTGATCCGCTCACCCTTGTCGCCAATGATGATTTTCTTCTGGCCGTCACGTTCCACGAGGATCAACGCATGAATGTGCAGGGTTTTCCCCTGCTGCTTGAACTCTTCGATTTCCACGGTGATCTGGTACGGCAGCTCGGCGCCCATCTGGCGCATGATTTTCTCGCGCACCAGTTCAGCGGCGAGGAAGCGGCTGCTGCGGTCGGTGATCTGGTCTTCCGGGAAGAAGTGATCGTTTTCCGGCAGGTAACCGGCAATCACCCGCTCCAGCGCTTCGAGGTTGTGCCCGTGCTGGGCCGAGATCGGCATGATCTGCGCGTTCGGCAGCTGCTCCTGCAACCAGCTCAGGTGCGGCATCAGCTCGGCTTTGTCTTCGATGCGGTCGGTCTTGTTCAGCGCCACGATCAGCGGGCCGGTCACGTACTGGACGCGCTCGAGGACCATCTGGTCTTCGTCGGTCCACTTGGTGCGGTCCACCACGAAGATCACCACGTCGACGTCTTTCAACGCGGCCGAAGCGGTCTTGTTCATGTAGCGGTTCAGGGCCTTTTCGCCGCCCTTGTGCATGCCCGGGGTATCGACGTAGATCGCCTGCACGGCGCCTTCGGTCTTGATGCCCAGCATGTTGTGGCGAGTGGTCTGAGGCTTGCGCGAGGTGATCGCCAGCTTCTGACCGAGGATGTGGTTCAGCAGCGTGGACTTGCCCACGTTCGGACGGCCGACGATGGCGACATAGCCACAGCGAGTTGCAGTTGAATCAGTCATGGCCATTCTCCACGCCCAGGGCAATCAGTGCTGCGGCGGCCGCTACCTGTTCGGCAATACGACGGCTCACACCCTGACCTCGGCTTTTTTCATTCAGTAAGGTGATTTCACATTCGACGAAGAACGTCCGGCAATGCGGTTCACCCTGGATATCCACCACTTCGTAACGTGGCAGCTCACAGCCCCGCGACTGCAGAAACTCTTGCAGGCGGGTTTTCGGATCTTTGTTGGTGTCGACCAGCGTCAGGCCTTCGAACTCACCGGCCAGCCAGGCCAGCACGCGTTCGCGCGCCATGTCCATGCCGGCGTCCAGGTAGATCGCACCAATCAGCGCTTCCAGGGCATCGGCCAGAATCGACTCGCGACGGAAACCGCCGCTTTTCAACTCACCGGAACCCAGGCGCAGGTAATCGCCCAGATCGAAACCGCGGGCCAGTACGGCCAAGGTCTCACCTTTCACCAGGCGGGCGCGCAAACGCGACAGCTGGCCTTCGCGCGCCAGCGGGAAGCGATCGAACAGCGCCTCGCCGGCGACGAAGTTAAGGATGGCATCACCGAGGAATTCCAGGCGTTCGTTGTTACGCCCGGCAAAGCTGCGGTGAGTCAGGGCCAGGACCATCAGTTCCTGATCCTTGAAGGTGTAGCCGAGCTGACGCTCGAGACGGCTTAAGGAGACGCTCACGGTTTACCCACGCTGAGTTCGTGGTTGGATTCCACCGCCATCGCCGTGGTGCGGCGCAGGCTTGGGACACTTAACGCTGTGTTCAAAAATTACGTCCTGAATATCATTGTTTTCATGCTTCCGGTGCCGATTGTGCCGACTCCAGAAATGCATTCGGCGCTGTGTTCAACAGCGCCGTGTGTGATTACTTGATCAGGCCAACCCGCGAGAAATTCGGCAGGTGACTGAGTTTAGGTTCCGGCCAGCTCATCCAGACTGCGAAGGCCTTGCCGACGATATTCTTGTCGGGAACCATGCCCAGCAGATCCTTGGGAATGCTCGGATCATCCCAGTAGCGACTGTCATTCGAGTTGTCGCGGTTGTCGCCCATCATGAAGTAGTGCCCGGCAGGCACGGTCCAGGTACGGTCCGGCGATGCCCGATAGCGGCTCATTTCCTTGCGGATCAGGTGCTCGGCGACGCCGAGTTTTTCCTTGTAGAGCTCGGCGCTGCCCAACGTGCCCGGCTCGGAACCGACCAGTTGTTCGGCGATCGACTCGCCGTTGACGAACAGACGCTTGTCAGCGGTGTAACGAATCTGGTCACCCGGCAGGCCCACCACACGTTTAATGTAGTTGACGTTCGGATCGCTCGGGTAGCGGAACACCATCACATCGCCGCGCTGCGGATCACCGACTTCGATGACTTTCTTGTCGATCACCGGCAGGCGGATCCCGTAAGAAAACTTGTTCACCAGAATGAAGTCGCCAACGTCCAGGGTCGGTTTCATCGAGCCGGACGGAATCTGGAACGGTTCCACCAGGAACGAACGCAGGACCAGCACGATGAACAACACCGGGAAGAACGACTTGCCGTATTCGACCAGCAGCGGCTCTTTGTTCAGTTTCTCGACCACCAACCCGTCAGGCTGGCTGACGCTGCCCTGATAGGAGGCAATGGCAGCACGCCGACGCGGCGCCAGGAAAACCAGATCGAGCAACGCCAACAGGCCGCAGACGAACACGGCGATGACCAGCAACAGCGGGAAATTTAGTGACATAGGACCTAACTATCCAACCTGAGCACTGCAAGGAAGGCTTCTTGTGGAATTTCCACGTTGCCGACTTGCTTCATGCGTTTTTTACCGGCCTTTTGCTTCTCCAGCAGTTTTTTCTTACGGCTAACGTCACCGCCGTAGCATTTGGCCAATACGTTCTTTCTGAGTGCCTTGACGGAGGTCCGCGCAATGATCTGCCCGCCAATGGCGGCCTGGATCGCGACGTCGAACATCTGGCGCGGAATCAGCTCTTTCATCTTCTCGGTCAACTGGCGACCTTTGTAGTGCGCGTTATCCTTGTGCACGATCAGCGCCAGGGCGTCGACCTTGTCACCGTTGATCAGCACATCCAGTTTCACCAGATTAGCCGATTGATAACGATCGAAATGGTAATCCAGCGACGCATAGCCACGGCTGGTCGACTTCAGACGGTCGAAGAAGTCCAGGACCACTTCGTTCATCGGCAAATCGTAGGTCACCTGGACCTGAGTACCGAGGAACAGCATGTCGTGCTGCACGCCACGCTTCTCGATGCACAGGGTAATGACGTTGCCCAGGTGCTCTTGCGGCACAAGAATATTGGCCCGCACGATCGGTTCACGCATGTCTTCGATCGAGGACAGGTCCGGCAGCTTCGACGGGTTATCGACGTAAATCGTTTCACCGGTTTTCAGCAACAGCTCGAAAATAACCGTCGGCGCGGTGGTGATCAGGTCCAGGTCGTACTCGCGCTCCAGGCGCTCCTGGATGATTTCCATGTGCAGCATGCCGAGGAACCCGCAACGGAAGCCGAAGCCCAGGGCATCGGAGCTTTCCGGGGTGTACTGCAGGGACGAATCGTTGAGCGTGAGCTTTTGCAGCGCTTCACGGAAATCTTCGAAGTCGTCGGAGCTGACCGGGAACAGGCCCGCGTAAACCTGCGGCTGAATGCGTTTGAAACCTGGCAGTACGTCAACGTCGGGGGTGGAGCTCAAGGTCAGGGTGTCACCGACCGGCGCCCCGTGGATGTCCTTGATACCGGCGATGATGAAGCCTACTTCACCGGCCTTCAGGTCAACGGTCGCGGTGTGTTTCGGGTTGAAGACACCGACACTGTCCACCAGGTGGATCTTGCCGGTGGACTTGACCAGAATCTTGTCGCCCTTCTTCACACGACCGTGACGTACACGTACCAGGGAGACAACGCCCAGGTAGTTGTCGAACCAGGAATCGATGATCAACGCTTGCAGCGGATCTTCGTAGTTACCGGTTGGCGCAGGAATGGTAGCGACCAGACGCTCGAGCACTTCGTCGACACCCAGGCCAGTCTTGGCGCTGCACTCGACCGCATCGGTAGCATCGATGCCGATGATTTTCTCGATTTCTTCTTTGACGCGGTCCGGATCGGCCTGTGGCAGGTCGATCTTGTTCAGGACCGGCATGACTTCCAGGCCCTGCTCGATCGCCGTGTAGCAGTTGGCAACCGACTGCGCCTCAACGCCCTGACCGGCATCGACCACCAGCAACGCACCTTCACAAGCCGCCAGCGACCGGCTGACTTCGTAGGTGAAGTCAACGTGGCCCGGGGTGTCAATGAAGTTCAGCTGATACTTGATGCCGTCTTTGGCGGTGTAATACAGGGTGACGCTGTGGGCCTTGATGGTGATCCCGCGTTCACGTTCCAGGTCCATGGAGTCCAGCACCTGGGCTTCCATTTCGCGCTCGGCAAGGCCGCCGCACATCTGGATGAAGCGATCGGCCAGCGTCGACTTGCCATGGTCAATGTGGGCGATGATGGAGAAATTGCGGATATGACTCAAATCACTCACGGATCAACACTCAAAAAGGCTGCAGGCATAGCCCGCCGAAAAATAGCCGGGAATTGTACCTGATCCACGGCGCAAGCGTCACGTTCGCAGGTCAGACGGCGCGTACAAAAACGCCCCGGTCTTGCGACAGGGGCGTTTTTGCTCATCAGCCAGGCCGGAAAATGCCCGGGATCAACCGGCGCGGCGCAACATCCAGAGCCCGGCCAAGGCACACACACTGGCCGGCAACAGCACCGCAACCAGCGGCGGGAAGCCGAACACCAGGCTCGAAGGCCCCAGCAGATCCTGGACGATACGGAAGGTAAAGCCCACCAGCACACCGGTGAACACGCGCTGACCGAGAGTGACCGAGCGCAGCGGACCGAAGATGAAGGAGATCGCCATCAGCACCAGCGCAGCGGTGACAAACGGTTGCAACACCTTGACCCAAAATGCCAGCCAGTAGCGACCATTGCTCAGCCCCTGGTCAGCCAGGTAGTGGATGTAGCCCCACAGACCGGTAATCGACAGCGAATCGGGCGACATCACCACGGTACTGAGCAATTGCGGGCTCAGCGCCACGTTCCAGCGCTCGACCGGCGCGGTGACCACTTCCGTCCTTTTTTCGTGGAACAGGGTGGTCGTGACGTCGCTTAGCTGCCAGTGATCCTTGTCGAATTCCGCGCGTTTGGCGAAGCTCGAAGACAGCATGTGGCGTTGATCGTCGAAGCGATAACGGGTGACGCCATACAGCAAGCCGTTCGGCTGCACGGAGTTGACGTGAATGAACTCGTCACCCTGGCGGTGCCACAGACCATGCTTGGCGCTTTGCGCATCGCCGCTGCCCTGGGCCAGGGAGCGATTGGCCTGAGCCGTGACTTCCGTCGCCGGCGCGATGTACTCGCCAATGACCAGCCCCACCACCATCAGCACCAGCATCGGCTTCATGACCGCCCAGACGATCCGCCCGACCGACACACCCGCAGCGCGCATGATGGTCAGTTCGCTGTGGCTGGCCAGGCTGCCGAGGCCGATCAGGCAGCCGATCAGCGCCGCCATCGGCAACATGTCGTAAAGGCGACGCGGCGCGGTCAGCAGGACATAACTCAGTACATCGACCAAGGTGTAGGTATCGCTGACTTCACCCATTTCGTCGATAAAGGCAAACAGCGTCGCCAGACCGAGAATGATCCCCAGCACCGCCAGAATCGCTACGAATACGCTGCTACCGATGTAGCGATCGAGCTTAACCACGGGCCACCTCCAGCGCGCTGCGGCGACTCGCCAGCTTCAACTTCAGGGTTTCCCAATAGAGCAGACCCAGGCCGATGACCAGGAAGATTGCATGCACCCACCACAAGCCCAGCGCGGGCGGAATCTTGCCCTTTTCGAGGGCGCCGCGAGCGGCAATCAGGATGCTCAGGTAAGCCATATAAAGAAGAATCGCCGGCAGCAGTTTGAGGAAACGGCCTTGACGCGGATTGACCCGCGACAGCGGCACCGCCATCAGGGTCACGATGAACACCAGCAATGGCAGGGACAGGCGCCACTGCAATTCGGCGTTCGAACGGATGTCGTCATTGTCCAGCAAGGAACGGGTCGTCAGGGCATCACGATCCGTGACTTCGTCGCTGACGTCCGGCTTAGGCAGCAATACGCCGTACTCGTCGTACTTGATCGCCCGGTAGTCGGCCTGCCCCGGATTACCGTCGTAGCGATAGCCGTTGTCGAGAATCAGGTAGCGGTTACCGTCGGGACGGATTTCCTGGCGACCTCTCTCGGCCACCAGCACGGAAATCCCGCGGTCCTTATTGTCCGAATTGACGTTCTTTTGCGAGATGAAGACGCCACCGAGATTGATGCGGTCATCCGACAGCGTTTCGGTGTAGGTCACCCGTGTTCCGTCACGCAGCGCCTGGAAGCGGCCCGGCTCAAGGGTGTCGAATTCAGTCAGCGCGTCCTGCTTGTTCAGCAGCAACTGGAACTGATTGGCCCCTTGCGGCGCCAGGCTCAGGCTCAGCCAGGCCACGACCAGCGCAACCAGGGTGGCCGGGAAAAAGGTCATGGCCAGCAGACGCTGCTGACTCATGCCGGTGGCCGACAGCACGGTCATTTCACTTTCCAGGTACAACCGGCCATACGACAGCAGAATCCCCAGGAACAACCCCAATGGCAGGATCAGTTGCAGGAAACCCGGCAGGCGAAAGCCCATGATCAAAAACAGTGAACCCGGATCCAGCAGGCCCGAAGCCGCCTGGGCGAGGTATTTGATGAAGCGACCGCTCATGATGATGACCAGCAGCACGGCGCTGACGGCGCTCAAGGTCAACAGGACTTCGCGGGATAAATAACGGAAGACAATCAAACCAGACACTCCAGGGTTGTCAGGCTAAGGCGGCCAAACAAGCAAACGTATCAGACAGCCCGCAGGACAGGGCTGCCGAAAAAGATGGGCATTATCCTGTGATTGGGTGCACCTGTCACTGCGCAATGCATTGGCATGAGGACTGTAGGAGCGAGCTCGCTCGCGAAGGTCGTCAACGATAACGAGTAAATCCTGACCCCCCACAGCGCTCTCGGGTTTTTCGCCGGCAAGCCAGCTCCTACAATGGCCGGTAATCATTGAAGATCGTACAACCGAGGGTTGTCAGGCGCTGGTAGCGAGGTTCAAACTGCGGCCTTTGTCGCAAGCCGTGACTTGCGTCTTTCTGTTTATAAGCAAGCTCGAAGGCATTTCCTCGAGCACTTGCGTGTTGACCCAATCATTCAGGGACCCGGACATGGAACTGGTTGTAAAAAGCGTTAGCCCAGAAACGTTGAAAACCGCCACGCTGGTCGTCGCCGTCGGCGAAGGCCGCAAGCTCGGTGCCGTGGCCAAACAACTCGACGAACTGAGCGGCGGCGCCATCAGCGCTGTGCTCAAGCGCGGCGACCTGGCCGGCAAGGTTGGCCAAAGCCTGTTGCTGCACAGCCTGCCTAACCTCAAGGCCGAACGCGTGCTGCTGGTGGGCGTGGGCAAGGACGAAGAGCTGGGCGATCGCCCGTTCCGTAAAATCGTCGCCGGTATTCTCAACACCCTGAAAAGCCTGGGCGGCAGCGATGCAGTGCTGGCCCTGGACGAAGTCGTGGTCAAGGGCCGCGACAGCTACGGCAAGACTCGCCTGCTGGCCGAAACCCTGGTGGACGGCGAATACACCTTCGACCAGTTCAAAAGCCAGAAAGCCGAGCCGCGCGCCCTGAAGAAAGTCACCTTGGTGACCATCAAGGCGGCACAGGCTGAAATCGAACGCGCCGTGGCCCACGCCACCGCTATCGCCAACGGCATGGCGTTTACCCGCGACCTGGGCAACCTGCCGCCGAACATCTGCCACCCGACGTTCCTGGGCGAACAAGCCAAGAACCTGGGCAAAGAATTCAAGAGCCTGAAAGTCGAAGTCCTCGATGAGAAGAAGATCAAGGACCTGGGCATGGGCTCGTTCTACGCCGTCGGCCAGGGCAGCGCCCAGCCGCCGCGCCTGATCGTCATGCAATACAACGGCGGCAAGAAATCCGAGAAGCCGTACGCACTGGTCGGCAAAGGCATCACCTTCGACACCGGTGGTATCAGCCTGAAGCCGGGCGCCGGCATGGATGAAATGAAGTACGACATGGGCGGCGCTGCCAGCGTCTTCGGTACCCTGCGTGCCGTGCTCGAACTGAAACTGCCGATCAACCTGGTGTGCATCCTGGCCTGCGCCGAGAACATGCCGAGCGGCAACGCTTCGCGCCCGGGCGACATCGTCACCACCATGAGCGGCCAGACCGTGGAAATCCTCAACACCGACGCTGAAGGCCGTCTGGTGCTGTGCGATGCCCTGACCTACTCTGAACGCTTCAAGCCGCAAGCGGTGATCGACATCGCGACCCTGACCGGCGCTTGCGTCGTCGCATTGGGTTCCCACACCTCGGGCCTGCTGGGCAACAACGATGAACTGATCGGCCAGCTGTTGAGCGCCGGCCAGTCCGCCGACGACCGCGCCTGGCAACTGCCGCTGTTCGATGAGTATCAAGAACAGCTGGACAGCCCGTTCGCCGACATCGCCAACATTGGCGGCCCGAAAGCCGGCACCATCACGGCGGCCTGCTTCCTGTCGCGTTTCACCAAGAACCTCAACTGGGCGCACCTGGACATCGCCGGCACGGCCTGGACCAGCGGCGGCAAGGACAAGGGCGCCACTGGCCGTCCGGTTCCCCTGCTGACTCAATACCTGCTGGATCGCGCCAAAGCCTGAAACCGATGACCCTGGGCGGCGTTGCTTGCGGGCAGCGCCGCGCTCGGTCAAGGAACCGCAATGACCAAAGTCGACTTCTATATCCTGCCCAGCGCCGATCCTTCGGCACGGCTGGATTTCGCCTGCAAGCTCACCGAAAAAGCCTGGCGCATGGGCCATCGCATCTACCTGCATTGCAGCGATGCCGCCCAGCGCGAGAATCTCGATGCGCGCCTGTGGGCCTTCAAGGGCGAAAGTTTCGTGCCCCACGGCCCCGCCGAAAGCGAACCGGATGGTTTGATTGTGTTGGGTCTTGGCGATGACTGCGGTCAGCATCAGGACCTGCTGGTCAACCTCGACCTGAAAGTCCCGGCCTTCGCCCAGCGTTTCGCCCGCGTGGCGGAAGTGGTGGTGGAAGATCCGACGATTCGACAGGCCGCGCGGGAGAGTTTCCGTTTCTACCGCGAACAGGGCTATCCTCTGCAAGATCACCGTTTACAGCGACTCTGAGCATTCCGATGGACACTCCAAAACCGCAACAACAGTCCGCGCACCTGCTGGATGACCTTGAGTCGATCCGCCAACTGCTCGGCGATGACAACCTGCAACCACCGCTGCTGACCGACACGGTCGAGGACGGTGATCAGGAACAGATTCCGATGTTGTTCGATACGGTCGCCGCCGCGCCCCAGCCTGTCGAACCGACACCACCCGCCCCGGCCGCCCCACCGGCTCCGGTCGTCAGCAAGAACCCCGACGACCTGCTGCACCTGGACAGCGAACTTCGCGCCGCCGCGCAATTGATCATGCAAGACGTGATCGACGACTTCGCCCCGCACATCGAAACCGAAATCAAACGCCGCCTCAGCGCGCGGCTGGAACGGTTGTTGAGCCAGTACAACGACTGACCATCGTCTGTACGCGGACTTTTTTTGTAGGAGCGAGGCTTGCCCGCGAAGGCGTCCTCGAGATCGCCTTCGCGGGCAAGCCTGGCTCCTACGAAGAGCGGGCCTTGGTTAGCTGCTTAGATAGCGCCCGATCAAGGCGATCCCGCTCGCCAGCACCAACCACGTCACCAGCCGCACGAACGCTTCGCGGGACAGGCGCAAGGTCAACCGCCGGCCGATCCACAGCCCCAGCACCATGGCCGGCAACAAACACAGCGCCAGCATCAACAACGGCAGCTCGGCATAAACACCCGCGATAGCAAACAGGCTCAACCGCACCACCGTGCTGCAACTGATCAACGCACTTTGCGTCGCCCGGGCCGCGTCCTTGGGCAAGCGACTGTTCAAATAGATCGCATACAAAAAGCCGCCACTGCCAAACAGCGCCCCGAACATCCCGCCCACCGTGCCCATCGGCAACGCCCAACCCGCTGATAATTGCGTCGGACGGGTTTTGACCCACAGGCTATAAACCGCATAGGCGCTGATAAACAGCCCCATCAAGAGCAGCAACAGGTCGGATTTGAGGTTCAGCAGAAAAATCACCCCCAACGTGCAACCCACCGCCATGCACGGCAGCAATCGCAGCAACTCCAGCCTGGCCACATCGCGCCGCGAGGGCAGCAGATTGCCAAACGCCGCGACGAAATCCAGCAGCACCAGCAGCGGCACGATCTTCGACAGCGGCATGAACAGAATCAAAATTGGCCCGGCCACCAGCGCCGTGCCGAAACCGGCGATGCCAAACACGATGTAGGCCAGGGCAATGCCCAACCCGATCACCAGCCAACCCACCGCCCCGAATGGCCATTGGTTTAACAACTCAAGCACGCTCATCTCAATGTCTTCCTTGAATATTGCTGACGACGTCGAACCTGTGGGAGCGGGCTTGCTCGCGAAAGCGATGTGTCAGTCGATGTAGCGGCTGGATGTTAAACCGTATTCGCGAGCAAGCCCGCTCCCACAAGGGATTTTCGCTGACTCATGGAGATTCGCGGGCGAATGCCTTTAAACTGCGCCCCATGATTAAAGATCCCTTTGCAAGACTCGGCCTGGACCGTGAAGTCCTGACTGTCAGCCAGCTCAACGGCCGCGCGCGGGTGTTGCTCGAAGACGTGTTCAGCAACATCTGGGTCGAAGGCGAAATCTCCAACCTCGCCCGCCCGGCGTCTGGCCATGTGTATTTCACCCTCAAGGACAGCGGCGCCCAGGTGCGTTGCGCATTGTTCCGGCAGAACGCGGCGCGGGTTCGCCAGGCGTTGAAGGACGGTCTGGCGGTCAAGGTGCGCGGCAAGGTCTCGCTGTTCGAGGGGCGTGGCGACTATCAACTGATCCTCGACACCGTGGAGCCGGCCGGCGACGGCGCCCTGCGTCTGGCCTTCGATGCCCTGAAAGAAAAGCTCAGCGCCGAAGGCCTGTTCAGTGCCGAGCGCAAAGTGCCGCTGCCGGCGCACCCGCAGCGCATCGGCATCATCAGCTCGCCCACCGGCGCGGTGATCCGCGACATCATCAGCGTGTTCCGCCGCCGTGCGCCGCAGGTGCAACTGACGCTGATCCCCACGGCCGTGCAGGGGCGCGAGGCCACCGCGCAAATTGTCCGCGCACTGAAACTGGCGGATGCCCGAGGTTTCGACGCGCTGATCCTGGCCCGTGGCGGCGGTTCGCTGGAAGACCTCTGGTGTTTCAACGAAGAAGCCGTGGCCCGTGCCGTGGATGCCTGCGTGACGCCGATCGTCAGCGCCGTCGGCCATGAAACCGATGTCTCGATCAGCGACTTCGTCGCCGACGTTCGCGCTCCAACGCCCTCCGCCGCCGCCGAATTGCTCTCACCGGATTCCAGCGACCTGGTGCGTCGGGTCGAAAGCCTGCATCGACGGTTGGTGATGCGCATGCGCGACCGTTTGATGCGTGATCGCCTGCGCCTGGAAGGCATTTCCCGTCGCTTGCGCCATCCCGGTGAACGCCTGCGCCAGCAAGCGCAGCGCCTGGATGACCTCGACATGCGCATGCGCCGCGCCTTCGAACGCAGCCTCAACACCCGCCGCGAACGACTGATTCGCCTTGAAACCCGCCTCGCCGGGCAGCATCCGGGGCGGCAACTGGCGATGCTCCGCCAGCGCCTCGACAGCCTCGCCGAACGCTTGCCCCGCGCCATGCGCGAAGGCTTGAAGGGCCGCCGCCTGCAACTGCAAAGCCAGATGCAGACGTTGCATGTGGTCAGCCCCTTGGCGACCCTCGGCCGTGGCTACAGCATTCTGCTGGACGAACGCGGCAACGCGATCCGTAACGCCGCGCAGACCCACACCGGCCAACGCCTGAAAGCCAAACTCGGTGAAGGCGAACTGCAAGTGCGGGTCGAAGACAATCACCTGACGCCCGTCACCCTTTCTTTACTGGATTGATCCATGCCGCGTTTTTTCGCTCCGCTGCTGTTGCTGTGCCTGACCTTCAACGCCCACGCCGACAGCTACATCACCCGTCTGTTGAACAAACCGGTGCCGGGCGGCGTGGCCGTGGTGGACCTGGGTTCCGCGGCCCAGGCGCCAAAGGCCAGCTATCAGGGCAAACCGGTGCTGGTGGTCAAGGAACAGAACAACTGGCTGGCGATTGTCGGCGTGCCGTTGACGGTCAAGCCGGGGACACAGCAGGTCAGCAGTGGCGGGCGTAATCTGAGCTTCACCGTCGGCAACAAAAAATACCCGGAACAGCGCATCACCCTGAAGAATACGCAGCAGGTCAATCCAGACCCGGAAAACCTCAAGCGCATCGAGCGCGAACTGGCCGAGCAGATTGCGGCCTACCGCACCTTCAGCCCGAACACACCGAGCAATTTGCTGTTGGACAAACCGGTCAACGGGCCGCTGTCGAGCAAGTTCGGCGTGCGCCGCTTCTTCAACGGTGAAGAGCGTAATCCTCACTCCGGCCTTGATTTCGCCGTGGGCGCAGGCACACCGATCAAGACCCCGGCGGCGGGCAAGGTGATTCTGATCGGCAACTATTTCTTTAATGGCAACACGGTGTTTGTCGACCATGGCCAAGGGTTTATCAGCATGTTTTGCCACATGTCGAAGATTGATGTGCAGGTCGGGCAGCAAATGGCTCGTGGCGGAGTGGTGGGCAAGGTGGGTTCGACCGGGCGGGCGACCGGGCCGCATATGCACTGGAATATCAGCCTGAATGATGCACGGGTGGACCCGGCGATCTTCATTGGTGCCTTTCAGCCTTGAATCTGCGGTGAGGCTACCGGCCTCTTCGCGGGCAAGCCCGCTCCCACAATGATCTATGGTGTACGTAAAACCTGTGGGAGCGGGCTTGCCCGCGAAGGCGGCCTCGCAGGCGGCGCGAAATAACCCGCAAGCCGCTTATTCAGCCTCAAGATCCTCAATCCCATGAATCTCCCTGTGCGCCTGGCGCTCTTTGATCCATGCCTGGGTTTCCTCCGAGAAGCCAGCCAACTCTTGCGGCGTGATCAATTCATGGGTACACAACCCCAACAAATGAGCAGGCGCCTCATTGCGTGAATGACTGAAAACTCCAAACGCCCAATACAGCTCCTGTTGACCGGCCTTCAGCCTTTCTTCGCTGGCCTCTATCCGCTCATAAGGTGCCAGGCTTTTATCCAGCACCGTGCGCTCGACCTCTTCCATGATCCGGACACACATCCGCTCATGGGCCATAGGACGCAGCGCGCTATAAAGTTTCCAATCCGACTCGTTCATTGCCGACTCCTGCCTGCCAGTCGCCTGTTGAGGCTTTAAGAATAGCTGGGCTGGTACGGCCCATCAGCCGCATCCTTCGATTGCGCATCGCTCAAACCTCGCGCAAACATCCGAAGAATCAGCGTCTTCAAGAACAATAAAATCGCGGCAAATACGCTTTTACGAGGATTCCTCTCAATTTTTTTCGACTGCTTGCCATCCTTCCCCCTCGCGGTTAGGGTTGAAGGCATGAAAACCTCTCACACCCTCATTCAGCTTCGCCAGCACCGCAGTCTGTGCCTTGTCAGTGCACGACTGCCGGGCTGAATCGCGGTGCCTCGTCCTGTGCTTTATCCTCTTAACTTTTGATCCACCGGCAGGCCGCCTTTTTTCGGCCCACACAATAAGGATTTCCCGATGAGCATGCTCAAAGACCCGTCTTCGAAATACCGCGCGTTCCCGACCATCGATATCCCGGATCGCACCTGGCCGTCGAAGACCATCACCGCAGCACCGATCTGGTGCAGTTCGGACTTGCGTGACGGCAACCAGTCGCTGATCGAGCCAATGGACGCGGTGAAGAAGCTGCGTTTCTGGAAAACCCTGGTGTCGGTGGGCGTGAAAGAAATCGAAGCGTCGTTCCCGGCCGCTTCGCAAACCGACTTCGACTTCGTTCGTACCCTGATCGAAGGCAACCACATCCCGGACGACACCACCATTCAGGTGCTGACCCAGGGTCGTGAAGACCTGATCGAGCGCACCTTCGAATCCCTGCGCGGCGCGAAAAAAGCCATCGTCCACCTGTACAACGCCACCTCCCCTTCCTTCCGCCGCATTGTCTTCAACCAGGACAAGGACGGGATCAAGGAAATCGCCGTGAGCGCGGCCAAGCTGTTTGTCAAATACGCCGCCCAGCAGCCGGACACCGAGTGGACCTTCGAGTACTCGCCGGAAACCTTCAGCGCGACCGAACTGGAGTTCGCCAAGGAAGTTTGCGACGCAGTGATCGAAGTCTGGAACCCGACGCCTGAACACAAGATGATCCTCAATCTGCCAGCCACCGTCGAATGCGCCACGCCGAACATCTATGCCGACCAGATCGAATGGTTCGGCCGTCACATCAACCGTCGTGACAGCGTGATCATCAGCCTGCACACCCACAACGACCGTGGCACTGGCGTTGCGGCAACTGAACTGGGCCTGATGGCCGGCGCGGACCGTGTCGAAGGCTGCCTGTTCGGCAACGGCGAGCGCACCGGTAACGTCGACCTGGTGACCGTCGCGTTGAACCTCTACACCCAGGGCGTCGACCCTGAGCTGAACTTCTCCGACATCGACGGCGTGCGCAAAGTCGTCGAAGAGTGCAACCAGCTTCCGGTGCACCCGCGTCACCCGTACGTCGGCGACCTGGTTCACACCGCGTTCTCCGGCTCCCACCAGGACGCCATCCGCAAGGGCTTCGCCCAGCAGAAACCGGACGCCCTGTGGGAAGTGCCGTACTTGCCGATCGACCCGGCCGACATCGGCCGCAGCTACGAGGCGGTGATCCGCGTCAACAGCCAGTCGGGCAAGGGCGGTATCGCCTACCTGCTGGAACAGGAATACGGCATCAACTTGCCGCGTCGCATGCAGATCGAATTCAGCCAGGTCGTGCAGCGTGAAACCGATCGCCTGGGCCTGGAGATGACTGCCCAGCAGATCCACGCGCTGCTTCACAGCGAATACTTGCAGGCCAACACCCCGTACGCGCTGGTCAGCCATCGCCTGCAGGAAGAAAACGGCCACAGCGCCGTGGAAGTGGAAGTCTCCGGCCAAGGCCAGGGCGAAACCAACCTGCATTGGCGCGGCAAGGGCAACGGCGCCCTTGAAGCACTGGTGGCCGGCCTGCCGATTCCGGTGGAAATCATGGACTACAACGAACACGCCATCGGCGCGGGCACCAATGCCAAAGCGGCGGCCTACATTGAACTGCGCGTGAACGGTGAGCGTGCGGTGCACGGTGTGGGTATCGATGAGAACATCACGACGGCCAGCTTCAAGGCACTGTTCAGCGCGCTGAATCGCTCGCTGAGCCAGCCGGAAGCGAAAGCGGCGTAAGCCTTCGCTGAAATGCCAAAGGCCCCTTGGTGTGAACCTTGGGGCCTTTTTGTTTGCGTGGTGTTTTTGTGCTGCCTGACCGGGCCTGATCGCGAGCAGGCTCGCTCCCACAATGGGTTTTTGGTGGACACAAAATCTGTGTTCACATTGATCAACTGTGGGAGCGAGCCTGCTCGCGATGAGGCCATATCAGACACCGGAGATCTCAGGTGAACTCAAACGTATCGGCATCCAGATTCGCCGGAAACCGCGTGCGATAAGCTTGAAGGTCGGCAGCATTCAGAACCACCTGAAACACCCCGTCCGCCTCCCCCGCGCTGAGCAACGTCTCGCCCTGGAAATCCAGCACCTGACTGTCGCCGGTATAGGCGAAGCCCTTGCCATCGGTTCCGATGCGGTTCACCGCCGCCACGTAGCAAAGGTTTTCAATCGCCCGCGCCGGCAGCAAACGGTTCCAGTGCTGACGCCGTGCACCCGGCCAGTTGGCGGTGTACAGCAGCAGATCGGTGTCCTGAGCATCGCGGCTCCACACCGGAAAGCGCAGGTCGTAGCAAATCAGCGGCCGCACTCGCCAGCCCTTGAGCTCGAATTGCACCTGACGTTCGCCGGGCGTGTAGTGGTTGTGCTCGCCGGCCATGCGGAACAGGTGGCGCTTGTCGTAATGCAACACCTCCCCGTCCGGTCGCGCCCACAACAGGCGATTGCGGTGGCTGCCGTCAGCTGCCTGGACGATCAGGCTGCCGGTAATCACGGCATCCAGCTTCGCCGCCTGAGCGCGCAACCATTTGCTGGTCGGGCCGTTCTCCGCCTCGGCGAGGGTTTCCGACTCCATGGAAAAACCGGTGGTGAACATCTCCGGCAGGATAATCAGATCAGCTCCGCGAGCCTGCTCGAACAGTTGCTCGAAATGCTCCAGATTGGCCTGGCGGTCATGCCAGGCCAGGGTGGTCTGGATCAGCGCGATGTTCAGATTGGGCAGTGCACTCAGATCACGCATAGTTTTTCCGCCGCTTCACGCAGGGTCTCCTCACGTTTGGCGAAGCACAAGCGCACCAGGCGCTGGCCTTCGGGTGGGGTCTGGTAGAACACCGAGATCGGGATGCTTGCCACGCCATGTTCGCGGGTCATCCACAGCGCCATCTCGACGTCGTTGAGGTCCGGGCGGATCTGCGAGTAATCGACCAACTGGAAATAGGTACCGGTCACGCGGGTAAAACTGAAGCGCGATGGCGTCAGCAAATCGCAGAACAGATCACGCTTGGCCTGATAGAACGCCGGCAGCTGTTCTACATGTTCCGGGTGCTCGGCCATGAAGTCGGCCAACGCATATTGCAGCGGGGTTACGCCGCAGAAACTGACGTATTGGTGAACCTTGCGCAGCTCTGCGGTGAGCGCCGGTGGCGCGACCACGTAGCCGGTTTTCCAGCCGGTGACGTGATAGGTCTTGCCGAAGGAGCTGACCACGAAGGCGCGTTGATACAGCTCTTCGTGATTGAGCACGCTGGCGTGCGGCACACCGTCGTACACCAGGTGTTCGTAGACTTCGTCGCTGACCACATAGATGTCGCGGTCGCGGATCAACGCCGCCAATTGCTCCAGCTCGGCACGGTTGATCAGTGCACCGCTGGGGTTGTGCGGGGTGTTGAGGATGATCATCCGCGTGCGCGGGGTAATGGCTTGGCCGAGCTTCTGGAAGTCGATGGAGAAATCGTTCAGGCCTAGTTGCACGTGCACGCAACGACCACCGGCCAGCTCCACCGAAGGCTCGTAGCTGTCGTAGGCCGGATCGAACACGATGACTTCATCACCACTGTGGATCACCGCCTGAATCGCACAGAAGATCGCCTGGGTCGCGCCGGGGGTGACCGTCACTTCGTGATCGGCATCCACATTGACGCCGTAGTGGCGGGCAATCTTCGCCGCAATCTGCTGACGCAACGCTGGCAGGCCGGTCATCGGCGAATACTGGTTGTGACCGTTGGCAATGTGCCGACCGACCGCATCGCACAGGGCCTGCGGGGCATCAAAATCGGGAAACCCCTGGGACAGGTTCAACGCCCCGGTTTGTGCCGCGAGCTGAGACATCTGAGTGAAGATAGTGATGCCGACATTCGGCAGCTTACTGGTGATCATCGTTGAGTCCCTGCTCTACACCCGGCTCTAACGGCGGCGCGGGAGCGTCCGAGGATAGCCCATCCGGCGCCCATAAAAAAAGGGCGCCATCAGCGCCCTTCTTTAACCCGATCCCGTGGGAGCGAGGCTTGCCCGCGAAAGCCACACCGCGGTGTATCGGAACACCGCGTTATCGTTCTTCGCGGGCAAGCCTCGCTCCTACGGGATTCAATCAGCGCTTGTCGCGGCGCTTTTTGTCGGCTTTCTTGTTGTGCGACATCATCCGACGCTTCTTGTTGACCTGGCGATCGGTGAGCGAGTTCTTGTTGCCTTCGTACGGGTTCTCGCCGCCCTTGAACTCGATGCGGATCGGCGTACCGACCAGTTTCAAGACACGGCGATACGTGTTTTCCAGGTAACGCACGTAAGACTTCGGCACCTTCTCGATCTGGTTACCGTGAATCACGATGATCGGCGGGTTGGCGCCACCCAAGTGGGCATAACGCAGCTTGATCCGGCGGTTGTTGACCATCGGCGGCGCGTGCTCACCTACCGCATCTTCCAGAATCGTGGTCAGGCGGTTCGTTGGCCAGCGGGTGACCGCAGACTTGAACGAGTTCTGAACGGAGGCGTAGAGGTTGCCCACGCCCGTGCCGTGCAGGGCCGAGATGAAGTGAATGTCGGCGTAGTCCACGAAGAACAGTCGACGTTGCAGCTCGACCTTCACGAAGTCGCGCTCGCTCGGCGTCATGCCGTCCCACTTGTTGATCGCGATGACCAGCGCACGACCCGACTCAATGGCGAAGCCCAGCAGGTTGAGGTCGTGATCGACCACGCCTTCGCGGGCGTCCATCACAAAGATCACCACGTTGGCGTCTTTGATCGCCTGCAAGGTTTTGACCACGGAGAATTTTTCGACTTCTTCGTGGATCTTGCCGCGCTTGCGCACACCGGCGGTGTCGATCAGCGTGTACTTCTCGTCGTTACGCTCGAACGGGATGTAGATACTGTCGCGGGTGGTGCCGGGCTCGTCATAGACGATAACCCGGTCTTCACCGAGCATGCGGTTGACCAGGGTCGACTTGCCGACGTTCGGGCGGCCGATGATGGCGATCTTGATCCCGTCTTTTTCGCTAGGGCCAGGAATGCGCTTGGCTTCCTCGCCTTCGGCAACGATCTCTTCCTCGCCTTCTTCCAGCTCGTCATCGTCTTTCGGGAAGTCGCTCAGGGCGATTTCCAGCATCTGGGTGATGCCACGACCATGCGCACCGGCGATCGGAATCGCGTGGCCCATGCCCAACGGGGCGAATTCGGCGCGGGCCATTTCAGGGTCGATGTTGTCGACCTTGTTGGCCACCACGTAGGAACGCTTGTTACGTTTGCGCAAATGCTCGGCGATCATCTGGTCGGCGGCGGTAAAACCGGCCTTGGCATCTACCAGGAACAGAACGACATCCGCTTCTTCAATGGCCAGCAGCGACTGCTCGGCCATTTTTTCGTCCATACCGTGCTCGTCACCGGAGATACCGCCGGTGTCGACCAGAATGTAGGAACGCCCTTGCCACTTGGCCTCACCGTACTGGCGATCACGGGTCAGACCGGACAAGTCGCCGACGATGGCGTCACGCGTCCTGGTCAGGCGGTTGAACAAGGTGGACTTGCCGACGTTCGGTCGGCCCACCAGGGCGATTACGGGAACCATGCGGCTCTCCACTTCGTTATTTCAGAAAATACAAAAGCCGCTGCGAGGCAGCGGCTGGTGCTCGGGGCAATCACTGCGTGCTTTTCTGTAGGAGCGAGCTTGCTCGCGAAAAACGCAAAAACACCGCGTTTAACCATGTCGCCAACGTATTCGTTGACGCCCATCGCGAGCAAGCTCGCTCATACAGTCCTGCACAGGTGAAGCCGCTTGGGGTTTAACCCAAGCATAGTCAAACCTTTACTTGATGGTCAGGGCTTCCAGTTTGCCGCTGTTGCCATACAGATAAATCGTGTCACCCACCACCAGCGGACGGGCACGCAGGCCGTCGCTGTCGATGCGTTCGCGGCCGACGAAACGACCGTCCACCTGGCTCAGCAGGTGCAGGTAGCCTTCCATGTCGCCAACTGCAACGTAGCTGGAAAATACTTCCGGAGCCGACAATTGACGGCGAGCCAGCGAATCGTTGCTCCACAAGGCTGTGGTGGAACGTTCATCGACGCCTTCAACAGTGCCCGAAGACAAGCTCACGTAGACGCTGCCAAAACCCTGGGCGACACCGGCATAGCTGGAAGCATCACGCTGCCACAGCTGACGACCGCTTTGCAGGTCCAGTGCCGCAACGCGACCCTGGTAGCTGGCGACGTACAGCGTTTCGCCGGACAGCAGCAGGCCACCGTCGATATCGACGACGCGCTCCAGTTCCGAACGACCTTGTGGAATCGCTACGCGTTGTTCCCACACCGGCACGCCGTTGGTGATATCCAGAGCAACCACTTTACCGGTCGACAGGCCAGCCACCGCGAGGCGGTTGGTGACGATCGGTGCACTGGTGCCGCGCAGGGTCAGGACTGCCGGGGTGCTGTCGTACAACCAGCGCTGGTTGCCGGTCGCGGCATCCAGACCGATCAGACGGTCATCCTGAGTCTGAACCACCACAACGTCACCGTTGTTGGCCGGTGGTGCAAGCACTTCGCTGGACACGCGAGCGCGCCATTTCTCTTCACCGTTGATGGAGTCCAGCGCAACGATTTCGCCCTTGGTTGTACCGATCAGGAGCAGACCGTAACCCACGCCAACGGCGCCGGAAACAGGCAGATCGAGATCTTTCTTCCATTTGACGTCGCCGTTGCTGCGATCCATCGACATCACCACGCCGGTGACGTCGGCGGCATAGATGGTATCGCCCTCGATCGCCGGAACCAGCATGTTGTAGGTTTCGCCCTGACCGTCACCGATCGAACGACTCCACTGCTTTTGCAAAACCACTTCTTCTTTGAAGTCGGTCAACTCGGCCGGTGGCAATTCCTTTTTGCTGTTGCTGCTGCAACCCGCGGCCAATATGGCCAGAGCCAGCAATGCTGCATGTTTCCAACGAATCACGTCACGCATCCCCTTTGGCCAGGTCGTCCAGCTTGATTTGAAGGCCACCGACCGCCGCTTCATCCGACAGCGCGGCCTTGGCTTTTTGATACGCCGTGTTCGCTTCGTCGGTACGACCCAGCTGCACCAGCAGGTCGCCTTTGAGTTCTTCGCGAGTCGCCAGGAACGCCGTGTCGGCATCGCCTTCGAGCAGTTTCAGGGCTTCATCGGCCTTGTTCTGCGCGGCCAGTACCTGCGCCAGACGCTGACGGGCAATTTCGCCCAGCGCCGGGTTGGCCGGCTTGGCCACGATGGCTTTCAGCTCGGTGGCGGCGTCATCCAGCTTGCCGCTGTCGACCGCGACTTTCGCCACGAACAGGCTGCCGTATTGCGCATAGGCAGTACCGCCGAACTCGCTGTTGAGCTTGCCGGCCAGGTCCGCAACACGGGCGGCATCTGGTTTGCCATCAGGCGTCAGTGTGGTTTCCAGCAATTGCTGATAGAGAATCGAGGCGCCTTGCGACTGATTGCTCTGATACTTGTGATAGGCCTGCCAGCCGAACACGATGACCAGCGCCAACAGGCCGCCAGTGACCAGGGGCTTGCCGTTGCGTGTCCACCAGTCCTTCAAATCCGACAGCTGTTCGTCTTCGGTACTCGACACCCCAATACTCCTTAATCGCTAAATCGGCTGTTTGACAGCTTCAACCCTGCACGACGCAGGTGGCCAGGTGTGCAGCAAGCGCATCCCAGGCAATGCTTTGTTGTTCGCCCTGGCCACGCAGGGGTTTGAAACCTACCACTTGCTGGGCCATTTCGTCGTCACCGAGGATCAGTGCGTACAGCGCACCGCTCTTGTCGGCTTTCTTGAATTGGCTTTTGAAGCTGCCGGCGCCGGCATTGACTTGCAGGCGCAGGTTGGGCAATTGATCACGCACACGTTCACTCAGGGTCAGACCGGCCAACTCGGCGGCTTCACCGAAGGCACAGAGGTAGACGTCGACCTGACGGGAAATTTCTTGCGGGATTTGCTCCAGGGTTTCCAGCAACAGCACCAGACGCTCGATGCCCATGGCAAAACCAACGCCCGGGGTCGGCTTGCCGCCCATCTGCTCAACCAGACCGTCGTAACGACCACCGGCACACACGGTGCCTTGGGCGCCCAACTTGTCGGTGACCCATTCGAAAACAGTCTTGCTGTAGTAATCCAGCCCGCGAACCAGCTTCGGGTTGATCACGTAAGGAATGCCGGCAGCGTCCAGGCGAGCCTTGAGGCCCTCGAAGTGCACGCGGGACTCTTCATCGAGGTAGTCGGCCATTTTCGGCGCGTCGACCAGGACCGCTTGAGTGTCGGCGTTCTTGGTGTCCAGAACCCGCAAAGGGTTGGTCTTCAGACGGCGCTGGCTGTCTTCGTCAAGCTTGTCCAGGTGCGCCGAGAGAAACTCGACCAGCGCATCGCGATAACGACCGCGGGATTCGCTGGTGCCCAGGCTGTTGAGTTCGAGTTTGACCGCGTCACGGATACCCAGCTCGCCCCACAGGCGCCAGGTCAGCACGATCAGCTCGGCGTCGATGTCCGGACCGTCGAGGTTGAACACTTCGCAACCGATCTGGTGGAACTGGCGATAACGGCCTTTCTGCGGACGCTCGTGGCGGAACATCGGGCCGATGTACCAGAGTTTCTGCACCTGGCCACCGCCGGTGATGCCGTGCTCGAGCACCGCACGCACGCAGGCCGCCGTGCCTTCAGGGCGCAGGGTCAGGGAATCGCCGTTGCGGTCGTCGAAGGTGTACATCTCTTTTTCGACGATGTCGGTCACTTCACCGATGGAGCGCTTGAACAGCTCGGTGAATTCAACGATCGGCATGCGGATCTGCTTGTAACCGTAGTTATCCAGCAGACGCGATACAGTGCCCTCGAAATGACGCCACAGGGGAGTCTGCTCGGGCAGGATGTCGTTCATGCCACGTATGGCTTGCAGAGACTTGCTCACAATAAATCCTTAAATTCGTTCGATCAGCCGCGGGCGATTACTGCCGCGTCGGCTTCGACCTTTTCGGCCGCTTTCTGGCGGATCAAGCGTTCAAGCTCATCCACCAGATTGTCATTCGTCAATTTCTGCGACGGCTTGCCGTCGATGTAAATCAGGTTTGGCGTGCCGCCGGTCAAGCCGATATGGGCTTCCTTGGCTTCGCCCGGCCCGTTGACCACGCAACCGATGACCGCGACATCCAGCGGCACCAGCAGGTCTTCGAGGCGCCCTTCCAGTTCGTTCATGGTTTTGACCACATCGAAGTTCTGACGCGAGCAGCTCGGGCAGGCGATGAAGTTGATGCCACGGGAACGCAGGTGCAGGGATTTGAGAATGTCGTAGCCGACTTTCACTTCCTCGACCGGGTCGGCCGCCAACGAGATGCGAATAGTATCGCCAATCCCTTCGGCGAGCAGCATACCGAGGCCTACGGCGGATTTCACTGTGCCTGAACGCAAACCACCGGCTTCGGTGATGCCCAAGTGCAGCGGCTGGACGATTTCCTTGGCCAGCAAGCGGTAAGCGGCGACGGCCATGAACACGTCGGAGGCTTTCACGCTGACCTTGAAGTCCTGGAAGTTCAGGCGTTCAAGGTGCTCGACGTGACGCAAGGCAGACTCGACCAGCGCGGCCGGGGTCGGCTCGCCGTATTTCTTTTGCAGGTCTTTTTCCAGGGAACCGGCGTTGACGCCGATGCGGATCGGGATCCCGCGATCACGGGCGGCATCGACGACCGCGCGCACGCGATCTTCACGTCCGATGTTGCCCGGGTTGATCCGCAGGCAGTCGACGCCCAGTTCGGCTACACGCAGTGCAATCTTGTAGTCGAAGTGGATGTCGGCAACCAACGGCACCTTGACCAGTTGCTTGATCTTGCCGAAGGCTTCGGCGGCGTCCATGTCCGGCACGGAAATCCGCACGATATCGACGCCAGCGGCTTCCAGACGGTTGATCTGGGCCACGGTAGCGGCCACGTCATTGGTGTCGCTGTTGGTCATGCTCTGCACAGCGATAGGCGCATCGCCGCCAACAGGCACGTTACCGACCCAGATCTTGCGAGATTCGCGACGTTTGATTGGAGATTCGCCGTGCATGACTTATTGACCCAACTTCAGGCGAGCAGTCTCGCCACTGGTGAACGGAGCGACATCGACTACCTGACCGTTGTAGCTCACCTGGGCGCCACGGGCGAAGCCCAGACGCACGGAGAACGGCGGTTTGCCGCTGACGGATACGTTTTCGCCTTTGCGCTTGAGACCGCTCAACAGCACTTTGCCGCTGCCGTCGGTCACTTGCGTCCAGCAATCAGCCGTGAATTGCAGCTGCACCTGGCCTTGGCCGGCTACCGGCGCCGCTGCTGGAGCGGGAATGGTCGGAACCGGAGCGGTCACAGACGCTGGTGGCGCTACCGGCGCCGGTGTTGCTGGCGTGGCAACTACTGGCGCCGCGCTGTGCGTCGGGGCAGCAGACGCTGGGGCAGTGCTGTGCGTCGGGGCAGCGGCTGCAATCGGAGCGGCAGGCGCGGTGGCCTCAGCCTCGGCCGGTGCTTCAGTGGAGTTCTCGGCTTGTGGCAATGCCAGTGACGTCGAGCCTTCAGCCTGACCTTCCGCGACAGCCTGGTCTTCCGGCTCGTCCAGCGGATGGATCTGGGTGGTGCCGTCGGCGCCTTCGACTTCAACGTGTTCCGGGCTCAGGCTGATCGGGTCTTTGCTGCGTGATGAGGTTTGATCCTGCCACCAGACAAAACCACCGCCAATCACCGCGATCAGCAACAACAGGCTGACAATTCGCAAAATAGTGTGGGACACCCGAACCGGCTCTTCGATGCGACCCAGGCTATGAACGTTGCTACCTTGGGAGTCGGTGCCGGTGGATTGGTCGAACTGCTGGACCAGAACGGTCTGGTCCATGCCAAGCAATTTGGCGTACGCGCGAATATAACCGCGGGCAAAGGTATGCCCAGGCAGCTTGTCGAAAGCGCCGGCTTCCAGATTGCTCAGGGAATTGACGGTGAGGTTGAGCTTGAGGGCCACTTCGGCCAGCGACCAGCCATTGCTTTCGCGGGCCTGGCGTAAAGTCTCACCGGGATTAACGCGATTCGCTGCTACAACTTCGGGATGCGCCGCTTTCATCATTGCTCCGACAGGTATTGCTGATATTCCGGCGTACCGGGATAGAGTCGTTTTAGTTGCAGGCCAAAACTGGCGGCCTTGTCGCGATCTTCAAACACTTTTGCCAGCCGAACGCCGAGCAATAGACTACGTGCATTTTGCTCGGTGAGCAGGCTAAAACGATCGTAATAGTCACGCGCGGGCACATAATGCCTGTCTTCGAAGGACAACTCAGCCATTTCGAGCAATGCACGCGGCTGTTGGCGATTCAGACGCAGGGCTTTTTCCAGTTGCTGCCGGGCCAGATCACGCTGACCAAGCTTCGAAGCGGTCATGCCAAGGTTTTCGAACACTCGCGAACGCTCAGGATACAGGGTATCGGCGGCGGCCTGTTCGAAGCGCTCGTAAGCCTCTTTGTAACGTTTTTCTTCGTAGAGAAAACTACCGTAGTTGTTGAGAATTCGCGCATCGGCAGGACGGGAGGACAGCGCCTTGCGAAAATGCTGGTCTGCCAACTCCGGCTCCATCTCGGCCTGGAAGACCAGGCCCAACGCCGCGTTGGCGTCCGGATCGGATTCATCCAGGTCCAGCGCCTTCTTCAGTGGAACCTTGGCACGTTCCGTCATGCCTTGCTGCAAGTACCCCAGCCCCAATTGCACGTAAGCGGCACGCGCTTCATCGCGGCCCTTGCTGGTCTTCATCGGGTTGAAATCGCCCGACAGGACACAACCAGTACAGAGACTGGCCCACAGCAACAGCAGCGCGAAGCGCAGGGACATAGAGATCCTCTCTTAATTATTGTTCGCAGCGTTCTGTGCGATATCGTTTTCGGCGCTCAACTCGCGCACGGCGATATAACGTTCGCTGCGACGGGTGCGATCCAGCACCTGCCCTACCAATTGGCCACACGCGGCATCGATGTCTTCACCGCGGGTGGTGCGCACGGTGACATTGAAGCCGGCATGGTGAAGCTGATCCTGAAAACGGCGAATCGCGTTGTTGCTCGGACGCTCGTAACCGGAATGCGGGAACGGGTTGAACGGGATCAGGTTGATCTTGCACGGGATGTTCTTGAGCAACTCGATCATCTCGACCGCGTGTTCAACCTTGTCGTTGATGTCCTTGAGCAAGGTGTACTCGATGGTCAGCACGCGCTTCTCGCCCAGGGACGACATGTAGCGCTGGCACGACTCGAGCAGCATCTTAAGCGGGTATTTCTTGTTGATCGGCACCAGTTGGTTACGCAATGCGTCATTCGGTGCGTGCAGCGACAACGCCAGGGAGACGTCGATGTGCTTGGACAGCTCATCGATCATCGGCACCACGCCCGAAGTGGACAGGGTCACGCGGCGCTTGGAAATCCCGTAGCCCAGGTCATCCATCATCAGATGCATGGCGGCCACGACGTTGTCGAAGTTCAGCAGCGGCTCGCCCATGCCCATCATCACCACGTTGGTGATGGCACGGTCGGCGGTCGCCGGGATGCTGCCGAACGATTTATTGGCAATCCACACCTGGCCGATGACTTCGGCGGCGGTGAGGTTGCTGTTGAAACCTTGCTTGCCGGTGGAGCAGAAACTGCAATCCAGGGCACAGCCTGCCTGGGACGAAACGCACAAAGTGCCGCGTTTGCCCTGGGGAATGTAAACGGTCTCGACGCAGCTGCCGGACGCCACGCGCACCACCCACTTACGGGTGCCGTCGGTGGAGATGTCCTCGCTGACCACTTCGGGGCCGCGAACTTCGGCAATGGCCTTGAGCTTGTCGCGCAGGGCCTTGCTGACGTTCGTCATGGCGTCGAAATCATCGACGCCAAGGTGGTGAATCCATTTCATTACCTGACCGGCACGGAAACGCTTCTCCCCGATTGAGTCGAAGAATTTTTCCATTTCCAGCTGAGTCAGACCCAGCAGGTTAGTTTTAACAGTCGATGTAGTCATGGATTCACCTTCACTCTTAAGCCAATGCTTAGCGAGTGGTTACTTCAGTAGCTGCGAAGAAGTACGAGATTTCGCGAGCAGCAGCGGCTTCGGAGTCCGAACCGTGTACAGCGTTGGCGTCGATGGAATCAGCGAAGTCAGCGCGGATGGTGCCGGCAGCAGCTTCTTTAGGGTTGGTAGCGCCCATCAGCTCACGGTTCAGAGCGATAGCGTTTTCGCCTTCCAGAACCTGAACGACAACCGGACCGGAGATCATGAAAGCAACCAGGTCGCCGAAGAAACCACGAGCGCTGTGTTCAGCGTAGAAGCCTTCAGCTTCAGCTTTGGACAGTTGCTTCAGTTTCGAAGCTACAACGCGCAGGCCAGCTTTTTCGAAACGAGTGGTGATCTCGCCGATAACGTTTTTTGCAACAGCGTCAGGCTTGATGATGGAGAAAGTACGTTGAACAGCCATGGTGTAACTCCAGAAACGGTAATTTGTGAAAAATTAAACCCGCGAATTATACGCGGGTTCTTGGGTATTGCCTAACTGCGTACGGTGCAGACTCAGTCTGCTTCTTCGATCCAGGCGGCCTGAATGGCTTCAAGCACCTTCTCGCCACCGCGTGTCGGATCATCGCTGAACTCCGGCAATGCCAGCACCCACTTGTGCAGATCGACGAAGTTCACGTAACGCGGGTCCACTTCCGGCTTGGATTCAGCCAGCTGGATCGCGATTTCCAGCACATCAACCCATTTCAGACTCATGTCGGTTCCCTTGAATCAGTGCGGCGCTTCGGCGGCATGGTTGAGCGAGTACTTCGGAATTTCGACGGTCAGGTCTTCAGTCCCGACGATCGCCTGACAGCCTAGACGCGATTGCGCTTCCAGACCCCAGGCCCGATCAAGAAAATCTTCTTCCAGTTCGTCGGCTTCTTCCAGCGAGTCAAAGCCTTCACGAATGATGCAGTGACAGGTGGTGCAGGCACACACGCCGCCACAGGCGCTTTCCATCTCGATATGGTGCTCGTGGGCCAGTTCGAGAATGGAGGTACCGGGCTCGGCCTCCACAACCATGCCGTCCGGGCAAAACTTATCGTGTGGCAGAAAAATGACCTGCGGCATCAGTTATCCTCGATTTCATTCAGGTTGCGCCCCGCCAGAGCGGCTTTCACCGTCGAGTCCAGGCGGCGGGCAGCAAAGGCATCGGTCACTTGCGACAGACGCTTGGTCTGCTGCTCGATGGCGTAACCATCGGTACCTTTCATCAGTTCGCTCAGTTCCTGCATCTGCAAGTCGATGACCATGCGCTCTTCGGCGTCGAGCAAGCGTTCGCCGTCGGCATCGATGGCGCCTTGCACCGCTTCGAGCAGGCGCTGGGCATCGACCTGCTGCTCACGCAGCACACGAGCGACTTTGTCGTCGTTGGCATGCTGGAACGAATCCTTGAGCATCTTGGCGATTTCGCCGTCGGTCAGGCCGTAGGACGGCTTGACCTGGATGCTGGCCTCGACGCCCGAACCCAGTTCGCGGGCCGAAACGCTAAGCAAGCCGTCAGCATCGACCTGGAAGGTAACGCGAATCTTCGCCGCACCGGCGACCATCGCTGGAATGCCGCGCAATTCGAAGCGCGCCAGGGAGCGGCAGTCGCTGATCAGCTCGCGCTCACCCTGCAATACGTGGATCGCCATGGCCGACTGGCCATCTTTATACGTCGTGAAGTCCTGGGCGCGAGCGACGGGGATGGTGGTGTTGCGTGGAATCACCTTTTCCATCAGGCCGCCCATGGTTTCCAGCCCCAGGGACAACGGAATCACGTCCAGCAACAGCAGTTCGCCGCCGTCGCGCTTGTTGCCAGCCAGCGTATCGGCCTGGATCGCAGCACCAATGGCCACCACTTGATCCGGATCGATTTCAGTCAGGGGTTCGCGACCGAAGGCTTCGGCAACCGCTTCGCGAACGCGAGGAACGCGAGTCGAACCGCCGACCATGACCACGGCGTGCACTTCTTCCAGTTCGACACCGGAATCACGCACAGCGCGGCGGCAGGCTTTCAGGCTGCGGGCAACCATGGGTTCGATCAGCGCATTAAAGGCTTCGCGGGTCAGCTCGGCTTTCCAGTCGCCATAAGCGACCTCGACAGCCGCAGCATGGGTCAGGGCTTCTTTGGCCGCACAAGCGGTTTGCAGCAGATGACGTTGCGCACCCGGATCGAGGTCAGCCGACAAACCGGCGCTCTCGATGATCCAGCCAGCGATCGCGTGGTCAAAGTCATCGCCGCCCAAGGCGCTGTCGCCACCGGTCGCCAGCACTTCGAAGACACCGCCGGTCAGGCGCAGAATCGAAATATCGAAAGTGCCGCCGCCCAGGTCATAAATGGCAACCAGGCCTTCAGCATGTTGATCCAGACCGTACGCCACGGCGGCAGCGGTTGGCTCGTTGAGCAAACGCAGCACGTTCAGACCGGCCAGTTTGGCCGCATCCTTGGTGGCTTGACGCTGAGCATCGTCGAAATAGGCCGGAACGGTGATCACCGCGCCCACCAGCTCGCCGCCCAATGTCGCTTCGGCGCGCTGACGCAGCACCTTGAGGATATCGGCGGAGACTTCGACCGGGCTTTTCGGGCCCTGAATCGTTTCGATGAACGGCATGTGCGACTCGCCGCCGACAAAGCGGTACGGCAGTTGATCGCCCAATTGCTTGACGTCGGACAGACCACGACCCATCAAGCGCTTGACCGACAGCACGGTGTTCAAGGGATCGGTGGCGGCCGCCAGCTTGGCCGACTCGCCAACTTCGACGCGATCGGCGTGATAGCGCACGGCGGACGGCAGGATGACCTGCCCGTCAGCGTCGGCCAGAGGCTCGGAAAGACCACTGCGCAACGCAGCGACCAGCGAATTGGTAGTGCCCAAGTCGATCCCCACAGCCAGACGACGCTGGTGCGGTTGAGGACTTTGGCCGGGTTCGGCGATCTGCAGTAGGGCCATCGTTATCAGGACTTATCTGTATATCAGGCGTGCGACCGGAGCGGCACTGGGTTAATCGTCGAGGCGCTCTTCTAACTGGCGCACTTCGTAGGTGAGCTTGTCGAGGAACTGCATGCGCCGCATCAGGCGTTCGGCCTGTTCACGTTGCGCTGCATCATCCCAACAGGCTGCGAAGCTTTCGTTCAGCTCATCCTGAGCCTTCTTCAGGCGACGCTTGAACACTGCAACACCGGCCAGGTCGGCACTGTCTTGCAGGTCTTCGAGCTCTTCACGCAGCTCCATCTGCTGCAGAAGAAACTCCGGATCATGCACCGTGACCTCCAGCGGCAGCTCGCCACCGCCCAATGCGAGCAAGTATCGCGCGCGCTTCGGGGGACTTTTGAGCGTCTGGTAGGCCTCGTTGAGGCTCGCGGATTGCTCTAGCGCCAGCCGCTGCTCGCGCTCGGAAGCGTCTGCAAAGCGGTCCGGATGAACACCGCGCGCCAACTCACGGTAGCGCGTGGCCAGCTGATCGAGATCCAGACGGAAGCTCGGTTTCAGCTCAAATAAAGCGAAATGACAAGGAGTACCCACGAGCAGCCTCAGATGTTGAAGCTTTCGCCGCAGCCACATTCACCGCGCACGTTGGGGTTGTTGAACTTGAAGCCTTCGTTCAACCCTTCCTTGACGAAATCGAGTTCGGTGCCGTCCAGGTAGGCCAGGCTTTTCGGGTCGATGATCACTTTCTCGCCGTGACTTTCGAACACCTGATCCTCTGCAACCACCTCGTCGACAAACTCCAGCACGTAGGCAAGGCCGGAACAGCCTGTGGTGCGGACACCCAGACGAATCCCTTCACCTTTGCCGCGCCCGTTGAGGGAGCGTCGCACGTGTTGAGCAGCCGCTTCTGTCATGCTGATAGCCATCGGTGACTCCTTACTCGTCGCCAAATCTTGAAAGTCAGATCAAGCCTTTCTTCTGCTTGTAGTCGCGAACGGCCGCTTTGATAGCGTCTTCAGCAAGTACGGAGCAGTGAATTTTTACTGGCGGCAAGGCCAGTTCTTCAGCCAGCTGAGTGTTTTTGATGGTCTCTGCTTCATCCAGAGTCTTGCCTTTCATCCACTCGGTCGCCAGGGAGCTGGAGGCGATAGCCGAACCGCAACCATAGGTCTTGAACTTGGCGTCTTCGATGATGCCTTGCTCGTTGACCTTGATCTGCAGGCGCATCACGTCGCCGCACGCCGGAGCGCCAACCATGCCGGTGCCGACATCAGGGTCTTCCGCGTCCATCTTGCCGACGTTGCGCGGGTTTTCGTAGTGGTCGATGACCTTTTCGCTGTAAGCCATGATTCTTAATCCTCACTCATCAGAGAGTCGCTCTTGAGCCCTGAAACCTGGGTTTACAGGGCCGGTTTGCGGCGACTTGAAATCAGTGTGCCGCCCACTCGATCTTCGAAATGTCGACACCGTCTTTGTACATATCCCACAGCGGCGACAAGGTGCGCAGCTTGGTAACGGCCTCGCAGACTTTCTGCGCGGCGTAGTCGATTTCTTCTTCGGTAGTGAAACGGCCGAAGGTGAAGCGAATCGAGCTGTGTGCCAGTTCGTCGTTGCGGCCCAGGGCGCGCAGTACGTACGAAGGCTCAAGGGATGCCGAGGTGCAGGCCGAACCGGACGAAACCGCCAGGTCCTTGAGCGCCATGATCAGCGACTCGCCTTCGACATAGTTGAAGCTCAGGTTCAGGTTATGCGGTACGCGGGCGGTCATGCTGCCGTTGATGTACAGCTCTTCCAGGCCTTCGACCTGTTTGAAGAAGCGGTCGCTCAAGGCTTTGATGCGCACGTTTTCGGCAGCCATGTCTTCCTTGGCCACACGGAAGGCTTCGCCCATGCCGACGATCTGGTGGGTCGCCAGGGTACCGGAACGCATGCCACGTTCGTGACCGCCGCCGTGCATGGTCGCTTCGATGCGAACACGCGGCTTGCGGCTCACGTACAGTGCGCCGATGCCTTTAGGGCCGTAGGTTTTGTGGGCAGAGAACGACATCATGTCGACTTTCAGCTTCGACAGGTCGATGTCGACCTTGCCGGTGGACTGAGCGGCGTCAACGTGGAACAGGATGCCCTTGGAACGGGTCAGTTCGCCGATGGCTTCGATGTCGTTGATGGTGCCGATTTCGTTGTTCACGTGCATGACCGACACCAGGATGGTGTCATCACGCAGGGCAGCTTCGATCATGGCCGGGGTTACCAGACCATCCGTCTGAGGCTCGAGGTAAGTCACTTCGAAACCTTCACGTTCCAGTTGGCGCATGGTGTCGAGGACAGCCTTGTGCTCAATCTTGGTGGTGATCAGGTGCTTGCCTTTGGTGGCATAGAAATGCGCCGCACCCTTGATTGCCAGGTTGTCGGACTCGGTGGCACCGGAGGTCCAGACGATTTCACGCGGGTCGGCGTTGACCAGGTCAGCGACCTGACGACGGGCGTTTTCGACGGACTCTTCAGCTTTCCAGCCGAACACGTGGGAACGGGACGCCGGGTTACCGAAGTTTCCGTCGACCAGCAGGCATTCACTCATCTTTTGCGCGACACGCGGATCAACCGGGGTGGTCGCAGAGTAATCAAGGTAAATCGGCAATTTCATGGACTATCTCCTAAATCAGGCTGGCTGGCGTACCGCTTAGCTCTTCGGCTGTCATTCGACGGCGGACGCTTCAATCTTGTCCAGGCGTGGCGCCTTGCTGTTGCAACGGCGCTGATCCTGACGCTGGGCTACTTCTTGTACCTCACGGCGAGTGACAAGGTCAGCCAAGCTGATACCGCTCAGAAATTCGTGAATCTGCAGGCTCAGATCGCACCACAAGTGGTGGGTCAGACAGGTGTCGCCTTGATGGCAATCACCCTGGCCCTGGCATTTGGTTGCATCGACCGATTCGTTTACCGCATCGATCACCTGGGCGACCTGGATGCCCTGCATGTCGCGGGACAGTTGGTAGCCACCGCCCGGACCGCGGACGCTGGACACCAGATTGCTGCGGCGCAATTTGGCGAAGAGCTGTTCGAGGTAGGACAGGGAGATGCCTTGGCGCTCGGAGATATCGGCCAGGGACACCGGCCCGTGCTGCGCGTGCAACGCCAGGTCGAGCATGGCGGTCACGGCGTATCGGCCTTTTGTAGTCAGTCGCATGGACAATTACCACGGAGTTCGGAATGGGGCGAGTATGCAATTCCCGAGTATTTAAGTCAACTATAAGACCTAGTACTTTAGTCAGGATTACCCGCAAAAGAGCGCGCGCATCATAGCAAAGGCTGGCCGCTAACAGCCAGCAGTACCGAGCTATCGTTCATCGCGAGCAGGCTCACTCCCACACTCGACCTTCGTCGAACACAAATCCGTGCCCGCTGAAGATCCAATGTGGGAGTGAGCCTGCTCGCGATGAAGTTGACTCGGTTCAGCTAGCCTGGCTCTGATCCTTGTCCTTCACGCAGGCGAAGTCTTCTTCGCGCAGCTCAGGCAGGTCTTTCGCACAGTAATTACTGCCCAGATCCTTCAACGCTCCGCACATCCCCTCCAGACGCCCATCGACCGCCTGCAGGTGGTCGAGCAACTGGTTGATGGCGCGAGCCACCGGATCAGGCATGTCTTCAGTCACGCCGTAGGCATCAAAACCGATCTTCTCGGCCATGGCCTTGCGCCTGGCATCCTGCTCTTCGTCGGATTTGACGATGATCCGCCCCGGAATCCCGACCACGGTCGCCCCCGGAGGCACTTCCTTGGTCACGACAGCATTGGAACCCACCTTGGCACCGGCACCGACAGTGAAGGGACCGAGCACCTTCGCGCCCGCCCCGACCACTACGCCGTCACCCAAGGTCGGGTGACGCTTGCCCTTGTTCCAACTGGTGCCGCCCAGGGTCACGCCCTGGTAAATAGTGACGTCGTCGCCGATCTCGGCGGTTTCACCGATGACGATGCCCATGCCATGGTCAATAAAGAAGCGCCGACCGACCTTGGCCCCCGGATGGATCTCGATCCCGGTCAACCAGCGGCCGAAGTTCGACACCAGCCGCGCCAGCCACTTCCAGCCCATGCCCCACAGGGCCGACGACAGGCGGTGGATCCAGATGGCGTGCATGCCGGGGTAGCAAGTCAGAACTTCAAAAGCGTTACGCGCCGCCGGGTCACGATGGAAAACACTCTGGATATCTTCACGCAAACGCTCGAACATCATTAATCCTTCCGCTTTAGAAGCTCGCCACGGGCCGCTTTCTGGGTTTCCGTGAGGATGCCACGCAATATATTCATTTCCGCCCGGCTGACCGAGCTTCGTCCGTACAACCGACGCAGGCGCGCCATTAAGTGCCGCGGCTTTTCCGGGTCGAGGAATTCGATGGCCACCAGGGTTTGCTCAAGGTGTTCATAGAATCGCTCCAGCTCATCCATGGTCGCCAGCTCAGCGCTTTTGACGGAGGCCACTTCTTCCTTCTCGACCTTGCTCGGCTGCCCTTGGGCCGCCAGCCAGGACATGCGCACTTCATAACTCAACACCTGCACCGCCGCCCCAAGGTTCAGCGAACTGAACTCAGGGTCTGATGGGATGTGCACGTGATAATGACATCGCTGCAGCTCTTCATTGGTCAGACCGGAATCTTCACGACCGAACACCAAGGCAATCTCGGCGCCCTGCGCAGCTTCCTCGACCACTTTCGTACCGCATTCACGGGGGTCAAGCAGCGGCCAGGGAATCCGGCGATCACGAGCGCTGGTGCCGAGCACCAGATTGCAGCCGACCAAGGCATCTTCCAAGGTGGCGACGACTTGCGCGTTTTCAAGGATGTCCCCGGCGCCGGACGCACGCGCATCGGCTTCGTGGTGCGGGAACAAACGCGGTTCGACCAGCACCAGCCGCGACAGGCCCATGTTCTTCATGGCACGCGCAGCACCGCCGATATTGCCGGGATGGCTGGTATTGACCAGGACGACACGAATGTTTTGCAGCACGGGAGGCGTTCTCGAACACTTTAATGGGGAGCAGAATCTTACAGCTCAACCTACCGTTAAGCTATGAAAGCGAACACCGACCTTCTCCTGTAGAAACTTTCTGATAGAATGCCCGGCTTTCTTTAACAACCTTAGGTGACACATCCATGCAGCCCATGCTGAATATCGCGCTGCGCGCCGCCCGCAGCGCCAGTGAATTGATCTTCCGCTCCATCGAGCGCCTGGATACCATCAAGGTCGACGAAAAAGACGCCAAGGATTACGTATCCGAGGTGGATCGCGCCGCTGAGCAAAAAATCATCGACGCGCTGCGCAAGGCTTACCCGAACCACTCGATCCTCGGTGAAGAAACCGGCATGCACGCCGGCAGTGGCATCGAAGGCGAAGAGTACCTGTGGATCATCGATCCGCTGGACGGCACCACCAACTTCCTGCGCGGCATTCCTCACTTCGCTGTCAGCATCGCCTGCAAATACCGCGGTCGCCTGGAACACGCTGTTGTTCTGGACCCGGTTCGCCAGGAAGAATTCACCGCCAGCCGTGGTCGCGGCGCGCAACTGAACGGTCGTCGCCTGCGCGTCAGCGGTCGCACCAGCCTGGACGGCGCCCTGCTGGGTACCGGCTTCCCGTTCCGTGACGACCAGATGGACAACCTCGACAACTACCTGGGCATGTTCCGCGCCCTGGTTGGCCAGACTGCCGGCATCCGCCGCGCTGGCTCGGCGAGCCTGGACCTGGCTTACGTGGCTGCCGGCCGTTTCGACGCCTTCTGGGAGTCGGGCCTGTCCGAGTGGGACATGGCTGCAGGCGCCCTGCTGATCCAGGAAGCCGGCGGTTTGGTGAGCGACTTCACCGGCGGTCACGACTTCCTTGAAAAAGGCCACGTCGTTGCCGGTAACACCAAGTGCTTCAAGGCAGTGCTGACGGCCATCCAGCCGCACCTGCCGGCCTCGCTGAAGCGCTAAGCGCTCAGCCACAAAAAAGCACCCTTCGGGGTGCTTTTTTTATGCCTGGAAATTCACCCCTAAAAACACCACAAACCAAATGTGGGAGCGAGCCTGCTCGCGATGACTGAGCCATATTCAACATTGATGGTGGCTGACACACCGCTATCGCGAGCAGGCTCGCTCCCACAGGGGATCAGTGGTGAGCCAAAAATCCTGGGTACAAAAAAGCACCCCGCAGGGTGCTTTCTTTTGAATCTGTAGTTCAGCGGCTTATTGAGACGGCTCATTCTGCGACAGGATCAGCTTACCTTCCTTGTCGACCGGAATCTGGTTGCCCGGATCGCGATCCATCCGCACTTTGCCTTCCTTGCCATCCAGCGAATAACGCACGTCGTAACCGACAACTTTGTCGCTGATGTCATTCACGGTGTTACAGCGAGTCTGGGTCGTGGTGTAGGTGTCACGCTCCTGCATGCCTTCCTGAACCTTGTTGCCGGCGTAACCACCACCGACCGCGCCTGCAACCGTGGCAATTTTCTTGCCGGTGCCGCCGCCGATCTGGTTACCCAGCAGACCACCAGCGAGCGCACCGACCACCGTACCGGCGATCTGGTGTTGATCTTTGACCGGCGCTTGCCGGGTTACTGCAACGTCCTTGCAGACTTCACGTGGCGTCTTGATCTGTGTTTTAACCGGTTCAACGGCCAATACTTGCGCATACTCAGGGCCGCTTTTAACCAGGCTGTAGGTGGCAACAGCGCCCCCGGCAGTCACACCGACAGCACCCAGTACCGCACCAACCAGCAACGACTTGTTCACATGAACCTCCTGACCATCACATGCGGGTCAAAGCCCGCGCTTCTCCCAGCCTTGGAGCACAAAAAAAGGCGCGAGTTCAATACTCGCGCCTTTTCGGCCGACAGCTGGAAAAACGATAGCCGTTATGGGCGGTCGTCGACTTCCTTATCGGTAGCCACTGTAGGAATCAGGTCCTCAGTGCTCAGGTTCAGCCAGATCAGCACGACGTTGGCGATGTAGATCGACGAGTAGGTACCCGCCAGAACACCGATGAACAGGGCAATCGAGAAGCCGAACAGGTTGTCGCCACCAAAGAACAACAAGGCTGCGATCGCCAGCAACGTGGAGATCGACGTCGCCATGGTCCGCAGCAGGGTTTGCGTGGTCGAGATGTTGATGTTGTCGATCAAGGACGCTTTGCGCAGTACGCGGAAGTTCTCACGAACCCGGTCGAATACCACGATGGTGTCGTTGAGCGAGTAACCGATAATCGCCAGCACCGCCGCCAACACCGTCAGGTCGAAGGTGATCTGGAAGAACGACAGGATACCGATGGTCACGATCACGTCGTGGATCAACGAAACGATGGCACCGACCGCGAACTTCCACTGAAAGCGGAAAGCCAGGTAGATCAGGATGCCGCCGAGCGCCATCAGCATGCCGAGGCCGCCCTGGTCGCGCAGCTCTTCACCGACCTGCGGGCCGACGAACTCGACGCGCTTGACCGTCGCCGGGTTATCGCCGCCGACCTTCAGCAGCGCTTCAGCTACCTGATGACCCAGTTGCGGGTCTTCACCAGGCATACGCACCAGCAAATCGGTAGTCGCACCGAAGCTCTGAACGATGGCCTCGTGATAACCCGATGTCACCAGCTGCTCACGCACCTTGGTGACATCGGCCGGACGCTCGTAGGTCAGCTCGATGAGCGTACCGCCGGTGAAGTCCAGGCCCCAGTTCATGCCCTTGGTGGCAACACTGAACAAGGCCAGTGCGGTAAGGAACAATGTGACGCCGAACGCAAAGTTGCGAACGCCCATGAAGTTGATTGTACGTAACATGGCAGCCCCTTAAATCCACAACTTCTTGAAGTCACGACCGCCGAAGATCAGGTTGACCATCGCGCGGGTCACCATGATGGCCGTGAACATCGAGGTAAAGATCCCGAGGGACATGGTCACTGCGAAACCTTTGACCGGGCCTGTGCCCATCGCAAAGAGAATCCCGCCGACCAACAAGGTTGTCAGGTTGGCGTCGAGAATCGCGGTGAATGCCCGGCCGAAGCCTTCGTTGATTGCCCGTTGTACGCTCATGCCCGCCGCGATCTCTTCACGTATCCGCGAGAAGATCAGCACGTTGGCGTCGACGGCCATACCCATCGTCAAGACGATACCGGCGATACCTGGCAGGGTCAGCGTTGCACCCAGCAGCGACATCAATGCCAGCAGCAGCACCATGTTCACCGCCAGCGCGACGGTGGCGATGATGCCGAAGAAGCGGTAGATGGCGATGATAAACAGCGAGACAAACAGCATGCCCCACAGCGATGCATCGATACCTTTGATGATGTTGTCGGCACCCAGGCTTGGACCAATGGTGCGCTCTTCAGCGAAGTACATCGGTGCCGCCAGACCACCGGCACGCAGCAACAGCGCCAGTTCGGACGACTCGCCCTGACCGTTCAGGCCAGTGATACGGAACTGAGCACCCAGCGGCGACTGGATGGTCGCCAGGCTGATGATCTTTTTCTCTTCCTTGAACGTCTGGACCGGCACTTCTTTCTCGACGCCGTTAACCACTTGCTTGACGTAAGAGGTAACCGGACGCTGCTCGATAAAGATCACTGCCATGCTGCGACCGACGTTGCTGCGAGTCGCACGACTCATCAGCTCGCCACCGTGGCCATCCAGACGGATGTTCACTTCTGGCGTGCCGTGCTCGCCGAAGCCAGCCTTGGCATCAGTCACCTGATCGCCAGTGATGATCAAGCCACGCTCGATCTGTGCTGGCGGACGATTGCCTTCACGGAACTCGAAGGTTTCGGAAGTGGCTTTCGAAGCGCCCGGCTCAGCGGCCAGACGGAATTCAAGGTTGGCCGTCTTGCCGAGGATACGCTTGGCTTCGGCGGTGTCCTGCACGCCCGGCAGCTCAACCACGATGCGGTTGGCGCCCTGACGCTGAACGATCGGTTCGGCAACACCCAGCTCGTTGACGCGGTTACGTACCGTGGTCAAGTTCTGCTTGATGGAGTATTCACGGATTTCCGCCAGCTTGGCCGGGGTCATCGCCAGACGCAGTACCGGTTGGCCATTGAGGTCGGCCGGAACAATGTCGAAATCGTTGAAGCTCTTGCGGATCAGCGCACGGGCTTGTTCGCGGGCTGCTTCATCAGTGAAGCCCAGCTGAATGGCACCGTTGAGTTGCGGCAGGCTGCGATAGCGCAGTTTCTCTTTACGCAACAGGCTCTTCACATCGCCTTCGTACACTTTCAAGCGAGCGTCGAGGGCTTTGTCCATGTCCACTTCCAGCAGGAAGTGCACACCACCGGACAAATCCAGGCCCAGCTTCATCGGGTGCGCGGCCAGGCTGCGCAGCCATTGCGGGGTGGTTTGTGCCAGGTTCAGTGCAACGACGTAGTCATCACCCAATGCCTTGCGCACGACGTCTTTGGCAGGCAGCTGGTCTTCAGCCTTGGTCAGACGAATCAAACCGCCCTTGCCGTTCGCCGCCAGGGTGGCCGCCTTGACGTTGATCCCGGATTCCTTGAGCGCTGCGCTCACACGGTCCAGATCAGCCTGAGTGACCTGCAGCGAAGTGCTTGCACCGCTGACCTGAATGGCCGGGTCATCAGGATATAGATTGGGAGCGGAATAAATCAGACCGACCGCTAGCACCGCCAGGATCAGAATGTATTTCCACAGAGGGTATTTGTTCAGCATCACGCCGCCCGCTTATGACGCGGGGCGCCTTGCGCGCCCCGTCGATTGAGTAGAAGTTGAAACTTAGATCGCTTTCAGCGTGCCTTTTGGCAGCGTGGCGGCGATGGCGCCTTTCTGGAATTTCATTTCGACGGTGTCGGAAACTTCCAGAACAACGAAATCGTCGGCCACTTTAGTGATCTTGCCGGCGATACCGCCGGTGGTCACAACTTCGTCGCCTTTCTGCAGGCTGCTCAGCAGGTTTTTCTGCTCTTTGGCGCGCTTGGCCTGTGGACGCCAGATCATCAGGTAGAAGATGACCAGGAAACCGACCAGGAAAATCCACTCAAAGCCGCCGCCCATTGGGCCTGCAGCAGGTGCAGCAGCGTCAGCCATGGCATTAGAGATAAAAAAGCTCATTTAGCACTCCAGTTGCAAATGTTGAATCTTGGGGTCAGAAAACTCAGTCCAAAGGCGGAACAGGTAACCCGCGTTTGGCGTAGAAGGCATCGACAAAGGCCGCCAATGTACCCTGTTGAATAGACTCGCGCAAACCAGCCATAAGCACCTGGTAATGGCGCAAATTGTGGATGGTATTCAACATGCTACCCAGCATTTCGCCACACTTGTCCAGATGGTGCAGATAAGCACGGGAGAAGTTCTGGCAGGTGTAGCAATCGCAGGTCGGATCCAGCGGCGAATCATCATGGCGATGGAACGCGTTACGGATCTTCAGCACGCCTGTATCAATGAACAGATGCCCATTGCGGGCATTACGGGTTGGCATCACGCAATCGAACATGTCCACACCGCGGCGCACACCCTCAACCAGATCTTCCGGTTTGCCAACGCCCATAAGGTAACGAGGTTTGTCAGCAGGCATCAGACCCGGCAGGTAATCCAGCACCTTGATCATCTCGTGCTTGGGCTCGCCCACCGACAGACCGCCGATGGCCAGGCCATCGAAGCCGATTTTGTCGAGGCCTTCCAGGGAGCGCATGCGCAAGTCCTGGTGCATGCCGCCCTGCACAATGCCGAACAACGCCGCCGTGTTATCGCCATGAGCGTTTTTCGAACGCTGAGCCCAGCGCAACGACAGCTCCATCGATACGCGAGCGACGTCTTCGTCGGCCGGGTACGGGGTGCATTCGTCGAAAATCATCACGATGTCAGAGCCCAGATCACGCTGGACCTGCATCGACTCTTCCGGACCCATGAACACTTTCGCGCCGTCGACCGGGGAGGCGAAAGTCACGCCCTCCTCCTTGATCTTGCGCATGGCGCCGAGGCTGAACACCTGGAAACCGCCGGAGTCTGTAAGAATCGGGCCTTTCCACTGCATGAAATCGTGCAGGTCGCCGTGCTTCTTGATCACTTCGGTGCCAGGACGCAGCCACAAGTGGAAGGTGTTGCCCAGAATGATTTCCGCACCCGTGGCGGTGATATCCCGCGGCAACATGCCCTTGACCGTGCCGTACGTGCCCACCGGCATGAAGGCCGGGGTCTCGACGGTACCGCGCGGGAAGGTCAAACGACCGCGACGAGCCTTGCCGTCAGTGGCCAGCAGTTCAAACGACATACGACTCATACAGTTTCCTCAGGGCCCGATTCTTTAGGGGCAGTCGGCGCAGGATTACGGGTGATAAACATCGCATCACCGTAGCTGAAAAAGCGGTAACCATGCTCCACCGCTGCTTTATAGGCAGCCATGGCTTCGGGATAACCGGCGAACGCCGAAACCAGCATCAACAGCGTGGATTCGGGCAAATGGAAGTTGGTGACCAGGGCATCGACCACATGAAACGGCCGGCCCGGGTAAATAAAGATATCGGTGTCGCCACTGAACGGCTTGAGCACGCCATCGCGCGCGGCGCTTTCCAGTGAACGCACGCTGGTGGTCCCCACCGCCACCACGCGACCACCGCGAGCGCGACAGGCTTCGACGGCATCGACCACGTCCTGACTGACTTCCAGCCACTCGCTGTGCATGTGGTGGTCTTCGAGCTTCTCGACCCGCACCGGCTGGAATGTGCCCGCGCCAACATGCAAGGTCACGAACGCCGTTTCGACGCCCTTGGCGGCAATCGCTTCCATCAGCGGCTGATCGAAATGCAGCCCCGCCGTCGGCGCCGCCACCGCACCCAGGCGCTCGGCGTACACCGTCTGATAACGCTCGCGGTCCGAGCCTTCATCCGGGCGGTCTATATAAGGCGGCAACGGCATGTGCCCGACGCGATCGAGCAGCGGCAACACCTCTTCGGCGAACCCCAGCTCGAACAACGCATCGTGACGCGCGAGCATCTCGGCCTCGCCACCGCCGTCGATCAGGATCTTCGACCCGGGCTTGGGCGACTTGCTGGAACGCACATGGGCCAGCACGCGATGACTGTCGAGCACCCGCTCCACCAGGATTTCCAGCTTGCCGCCGGAAGCCTTCTGGCCAAACAGCCGCGCCGGAATCACCCGGGTATTGTTGAACACCATCAAATCGCCAGGGCGCAAATGCTCCAGCAGATCAGTGAATTGACGGTGTGCCAGGGCGCCGCTGACCCCATCCAGGGTCAACAGGCGACTGTTGCGACGCTCAGCCAAAGGGTGGCGAGCGATCAGCGAATCAGGGAGTTCGAAAGTAAAGTCAGCAACGCGCATGATGGGGTGTCGTCTAGCAGGGGCCGGAAGTCTAGCCGAAATAGTGAAAATTCTCTATGTACCTGATTGACCGACGGTAATCTCATCTCTATACTTCGCCGCCATTGAGCCCTGATGGCGGAATTGGTAGACGCGGCGGATTCAAAATCCGTTTTCGCAAGAAGTGGGAGTTCGAGTCTCCCTCGGGGCACCAAAATTAAGAAAGGTCTTGCTTTGCAAGGCCTTTTTTTTCGTCTGTAGAAAAGTGCCCTCCCCCCACCGCCGTCCTGTAGGAGCTGGCTTGCCAGCGATCTTTTGATCTTCGCACACTAGGCCGGCCCGATACCTCCCAAGGACTCACCCCATGGAACTGCTGCTGGAAACCGTCGCCCTGTTCTGCCTCAAGCTCGCTTATGAGACTGAAGATTCAAGTCCAATTCTTCGGGATGACCTGATGATGAGTGATTACGAACGGGAGGTTTTTGGGTTGCTGGTGCGTCGGGGGGATGTCGAGGCGATCCACAGTAAAGTGGATGAATGCCTGAAGTTGGCGCTGAGCGCTATCGGCGGTGCGGACACAGTCTTAGGCCGCGAATTGCATAGGTTGTCGGAAGACTTCAGCGCTGCACGGACGATGGAGCAACTCGATGCGCCGCTACTCGCACTCAAGCATTATTTGATAGATATCCAGTGAATGAAGCTGCTGGGATCTTTGGATTCTGGGAGCCACCCTGGGTAACCCCCCAACTGCAATGGTCGTCTTCAACCTCAAGATCGGGTAACCGCGCCACAACAATCGCATCAGATCAGCAGACATCCAACACACGTATGGCGCCCATTTTAATTAAATAATTTATAGTGCAATTCGTTGCCAACGAAAATAATTATTGAATACAAAAACAAGCCTGCACACAGACTGACTTTCATTATTTTCTTGTACACATTTTCATTAGAGCAATGATTTACTGCAACGACAGATAACATACTAACCGATAGCAGAATCAGCGCCAGCGCTGGCACGAAAACTTCCAAACCTTTGAACTCCAACAACCTGGATTGCCCACGACTTCCATAAGGCAGCACGAGGTATTTAAAATAAACTGCATAACCGGCCAACATTAAAAAAATTAAGGAAATAACGCTGAGTACAACCGCCAATCGGACTTTGGCCCCCTTCGACACAGTTGTTCCTCTTGGTTCATGCTTTGATTTTCTACATCCATAGCAGAGACTGCTTTTAATTCCTCTTGGACCTGCTTCATTTGTTGCGCCGCAAGATCTGCATTTTCTTGCTATTGGCTTCACTTTTCCACGAGCCATCAGTCCGCGCCTTAGAATCAAACGACCAGAAGCCAAAAAATGAACATCGCAAAGAATAATGCTCCGCCAGTAATCCATGGTGCCAATAACTTTCTCTTCAGGTGCACTGGCAAATTCAATAACTCATTTTTTTCTATTAAACCACGTCTTTCGCAGAGCCTAGGAAACAAAAACATCAATGCCATTGAACCGTTTCTGACAGCTTTACCGAGCAACCCCAACCCAGACAAAGCCTTACGATTACTTTCTACAAACTTACTCCTATCTAGATAACTTTCTATCAATTCCGTATACAGATAAGAGGACACATATATCCAGCAAGAAGCCAGCAATCCAAAAAAAATTATAAATGCTACGATACCTGCCAACGCGAAATCACTCATTGTGGCAAGGACTCATAAACCACTTCACCCACCCATTCTCCAGCACTCCCGCCAACTTCGCCTCCAGCCCACGCGCCGAGCCCGCCGCCAACCACAGCACACCCCAGCAATCCGGCCCCCGCTGTAACGAATCCAACAGCCACAGCACATCCGAATGTGGCCGCAACACTTCCGATATTGCCTCCCAAAGCTCCTAAGGCAAGACTTCCAGACAATTTGCCACCTTCAACATACTTAGCTTTTCTGCATTGCGTTTCTCGCCCAGTCGTACACGCGGTGTAGATAGATGATCCAGCTACAGCCACACTAATCCCGATACCCAGGTAAGTGCCTTTTTTCATGAGACTCGAAGCTTTCGCCACGCCGTTAATAGTTTCTGCGTAACCTGCTATCACCCCTGAGTGCAAATAGCTTTTCGTGGATATCCCAAGCATATTTTTTATAGAGCCTTGGTTGCGCAGGCCTGAACCATATTTGGCAAAACCTTTCAGTTGATCATCAAGTTTTTCAAATAACACCTCGCGCTTTGCTAAAAAACCAGATCGTGTCTGAGTTGTTCCACTTCTGAGATGATCGCGATGAACTGCTTCAATGTCTTCAAGGATTTGCTTGATACCATCAAGGTGTTTACTCCAGGCAGCGCCAACGCTACCTACCCCTATAGACGAATACCCAAGCACTGTTGATATAATCGTATGATTTTCAACCAAAAACCCATCACCTTGCATTCCATTGACCATTAATACTGAATGAACTTCAAATGCCTTCTTCATGTAGAACGCATCTTCGGCCGTACAGGAAGGTGTCGAATTATCACCTACAACTATTAGCTCGCCTGGCAGCACTACTGTATTGATAACATGAGCATTTAATACATCAAACTTTGACATTGAGTTTTTGCCAAGCGGCAATGTCGACTTCAAATATGAATAAGGCTGCATTCTTGGATTTATAAAGGTCTCTGGCATTGATGGCGACCTCAGGAGTATTTTTTATTGCTGATGCGATCCCAACCGCCCGCTACGTTACCTCCGCCGGCACCATCCGCTCGTTTTTGCTGGGTGTAGATCGTTTTAATACGTCCGTAATTCAAGCTAATGCTTTCAGTAGGCACGCCATCATTTGCAATGTGTGCGTAGCTTGAAACGATGACTTCTTCCAGCGTGACCTCAAAGTACTTTTGCTTCTCGCCTCCGGCGCGATGCAGTTTCAGTACAACCTCTTTCAGGTGGTCACCCGCACAACTGGTTTCTATGAGCTTACAGCTGGATTTGTCTAGGTTCTTGGTGAAAGTGAAGTCGCTAACAGTCGTGCGCCCCGATGAGGCGCCACCTGCTGAGCTGGCTGTAGCCGAAGTGCCTTGGTGAGTGCCGAAGCTGTACCCGGTAATTTCTATCCAGTCCTTATGTTGCTCATCAAGAGCTTCGCCTGGAATACCTTCGATTTTGATAAAAGCGTCAAATGACATACGACCGCTCCTTGGCAATAAGTTGTTTATCAATTTTTCAGGAGAGAATGTACGGCTTTCGGAACTAACAATCGCTCAATTAGATATCGTTAAATTCAAGATTCAGATCTCTCCTACTTTGTATTGACTGGTGGATGTCGGACGTTTCCGTCTTCATTATCTTTTTACCTAGCGGCTTGGATTAACGCCTTTTCGAAGGTTGCAGGAACGAGGCCTCCACGATACCCTCCCACCGTCGCTGCCAATTCAGCGGCCGGGTGTGAGAGCCCGAAACAATCAAGGCGCAAAGCGCCCCAAAACCTATCGTGGCGTTTTTTTTCGTCTGCGATATGGCTTTATGGCGGCTGTGCGTGGGAGACCTTCGGGTCTACCGGTTGCCTTGATTGCCGGTTTCTCACCCCGCGCACGGCTGTCACCCAAGCCCGTGAGAAGGCTCGTGGCAGCTCCTCAAATCAAGGACGTTGACCCATGACTAGAACAAATCCGTACGAAATTTGGCTTTTCCCTCTACGCAATTCCCAAATGCGTAACGCCCCACCGCTCCCCGTCTCCCACCACATCTCCATCATCGGAGGTGGCCAATGACTGAACAACCAGAACTCAAAACCATCGGCCTGACACCCGCGATCTACTGCGCGGATCAAGCGCTGTTCCATGTCACTCGCGGCGTTCCTCTCGCCGATGCATTGGCAATGGCCTCTGATTTTCTGTTCCTCGCCAAATCGCTTTGCGTGGATGCAGCTTATGAGAAGGACACTGACCGTCATGCCTGGGCTGCGCATTATTTGACGTCGATGAGTAAGGCTGTGGTGGATGATGTGATGAAGGTGTTGGAGCGGGAGCGTAATACGCCGCTTACGCCGACGCCTAAGCGGGCGGCGGCGAAACAGGAAAAGTAGTGGCTGAAGCTGTGGGATTGCGAAGTCGCTTTTTGTAGGAGCATGGCTCGCCCGCGATGGCGTTCGTGAGATCGCCTTCGCGGGCAAGCCTCGCTCCTACAGATCCGGTTTAAAGCAGATGCTGGGAAATCAGCTTTGAGACTTCCACCATCGATGTCCTGCCGGTGAATTCGAACTTCACCTTTCCCAACGACGAGAAGTAAATCTCCAGTTCCGAATCCAGGTCGAACGTACCCGAGGTTTCTACCGAGTACGCCACGATGTTTTTGTACGGCAGCGAGGTGAAGTCTTTTTTGCTGCCGGTGAGGCCTTGGACGTTGACGGCGATGATGCGTTTGTTGGTGAACACTACGCCGTCGCGCATGGATTTGTAGGCGTCGATGACGTGTTCGCCTTCGATCAACAGGTCGGATACGCGTTCGGCGTATTCGTTGTTTTGCTTGAGTTTGAAGAATCCTTTGTTGTTGAAATCAATCATCGGTCTTTCCCTGTTTTTCAAATGAACAGCTTGAGTATGACTTCAAAGCCAGCCCCCACACCACCGGCGAAATATCAACGCATCTGCTCCCTGGAATTACCCACCGATCTGATGCTTCTTCTAACCTGCAATGCTTGCTATACATCACTCATCGACAAGCCCGAAGGGCATTGCGCCAGTGAGTGAACGCCCCGCGCCCCACTCATCTAGACTTAATGGAGAGTCGTAGGCAGAACCGAACACGTCGCTTTGGTGCAGTTCGATCAATAGCCGCGTGGCAAGCTGCCCTTTATGCCCAATAGAGGCGCGACGAAGATCGCGCCGGGCACAACAAGATGCCCGCCAAGGGTGCCCTGGCCAACGGCCTGAAATTGCCACGATACCGTGACGTGGTGTGAGTGCCGCAGCCGACACTTTCGGACAAACGACAACCGCCTGGTTTGTCCGTGACCGTGAGGAATGCTGTATGCCTGATGAGATGTTGCACGTGCCTTTGGTCAACAACCTGCTGGAGCGCCACAAGGGCTCCCCGGGTGCACTGTTGCCCATTCTTCATGATATTCAGGAACGCATCGGTTACATCCCCGATGCGGCCGTCCCGGAGATTGCCCACGCCCTCAATCAGAGTCAGGCGGAGATTCGTGGGGTGATCAGCTTTTACCATGACTTCCGTACCGCGCCGCCGGCCCGGCATATCCTGCGTCTGTGCCGGGCTGAGTCGTGCAAGAGTCGCGGCGCCGAGCAGCTGGCCGCGCAGTTGCGCGAACGTCTGCAACTGGACGATGACGGCAGCAGCGCCGACGGCAGCATCAGTTTGCGGCCGGTGTATTGCCTCGGCGCGTGTGCCTGCTCGCCCGCTCTGGAACTGGATGGCCGGGTGCATGCGCGGCTGAGTGCCGAGCGTCTGGATACCCTGCTTGATGCTTGTCGGGAGGACGTATGAGCCTCTACTTACCTAGTGACTCCCTGGCCCGTGCCGTGGGTGCCGATGAGGTGGCTGTCGCCCTTATCACTCAGTCTCAGGAGCGCAATTTACAGCTGGAGTTGCAACGCACCAGTTCCCGCGGCTTGTACTGGCTGGAACCGCTGCTGGAGGTGGACAGCCCGCAAGGCCGGATCGGCTTCGGCCCGTTGACGGCTGACGATGTGCCGTCCGTGCTCGAAGCCCTGCTTGGCGATCCGTCTGCTCATCCACTGGCCTTGGGTCTGGTGGAAGAAATACCTTATTTGAAAACTCAACAACGCCTGCTGTTCGCCCGCGCCGGTATTACCCGGCCGTTGTCGCTGGACGATTACCGGGCCCACGGCGGTTTCGAGGGCTTGCAACGGGCCGTCACCATGGGCGGCGATGAGACAGCGACGGCGGTGTTCGACTCAGGCCTGCGTGGCCGTGGCGGCGCGGCGTTTCCGGCCGGGATCAAGTGGCGCACGGTGCGCGCCACCCAGGCGGCGCAGAAATACATTGTGTGCAACGCCGACGAAGGCGACTCCGGCACTTTCGCCGACCGGATGTTGATGGAAGGCGACCCCTTCCTGCTGATCGAAGGCATGGCCATTGCCGGCATCACTGTCGGCGCCAGTTACGGCTACATCTATGTGCGCTCGGAATATCCGGATGTCGTCGCCACATTGCGTGCAGCACTGAACATCGCCCGGACCGCCGGTTACCTCGGCGCCAATGTCGGCGGCAGCGGCCAGGCCTTCGATATGGAAGTGCGCGTCGGTGCCGGCGCTTACATCTGCGGTGAGGAAACCGCGCTGCTGGACTCGCTCGAAGGCAAGCGCGGGATCGTCCGCGCCAAGCCGCCGATCCCCGCCTTGAAGGGGCTGTTCGGCCAGCCGACGCTGGTGCACAACGTACTGACGCTGGCCTCTGTGCCGCTGATTCTGGCCAAGGGTGCGCAGTTCTATCGCGACTACGGCATGGGCCGTTCCCTGGGCACGATGCCCTTCCAATTGGCGGGTAATATTCGTCACGGCGGTTTGGTGGAGCGGGCTTTTGGCCTGACGCTAAGGGAACTGGTGGAAGACTACGGCGGCGGAACCGCCAGTGGCCGACCGCTGAAGGCTGCACAGGTCGGTGGTCCGCTCGGTGCCTGGGTGCCGCCGTCGCAATTCGACACGCCGCTGGATTACGAAGCCTTCGCCGTTATCGGCGCGATGCTCGGTCACGGTGGTGTGGTGGTGGCTGACGACACGTTGGACATGGCTCAGATGGCGCGTTTCGCGATGGCGTTCTGCGCCGAGGAATCCTGTGGCAAATGCACGCCGTGCCGCATCGGCTCAACCCGTGGCGTCGAGGTGATCGACCGAATGCTGGCCGCACCGGACCAGAGCGGTCGCGATGAGCAGGCGATCATCCTCAAGGACCTGTGCGACACGATGCAATACGGTTCGCTGTGCGCCTTGGGTGGCATGGCCCCCTTTCCGGTGGTCAGCGCCCTCAAGTACTTCCCCGCCGACTTCGGTCTGCAAGCCTCGGAGGCCGACCAATGATCACCCTCTTCGACCCGAAAACCGATATCGATCTTGGAACGCCGGCCCGGGACAGCGACGTGCAGGTCACGCTGAACATCGACGGCCGCAGCATCAGCGTGCCTGAAGGCACTTCGGTGATGCGCGCCGCCGCGCTGCTGGGCACCACCATTCCGAAACTGTGCGCCACCGACAGCCTGGAAGCCTTCGGCTCCTGCCGCATGTGTCTGGTGGAAATCGACGGCATGCGCGGCTACCCCGCGTCCTGCACCACGCCGGTCACTGAAGGCATGAGCGTGCACACCCAGACGCCGAAGCTCGCCACGCTGCGGCGCAACGTCATGGAGCTGTACATCTCCGATCACCCGCTGGATTGCCTGACCTGCTCGGCCAACGGCAACTGCGAGCTGCAAACCGTCGCCGGCCAGGTCGGCCTGCGCGAGGTGCGTTACGGCTATGAAGGCGACAACCATCTGGCCGACGTCAAGGACACGTCCAACCCCTATTTCGACTACGACCCGAGCAAGTGCATCGTCTGCAACCGATGCGTGCGTGCCTGCGAAGAAACCCAGGGCACCTTTGCCCTGACCATTACCGGGCGCGGGTTTGAATCCCGTGTTTCGGCCGCCGGTGGCGAGAACTTCCTCGACTCGGAATGCGTGTCGTGCGGCGCCTGTGTGCAGGCCTGCCCGACCGCGACCCTGATGGAAAAAAGTGTGGTCGAACTCGGTCAACCCGAACGCAGCGTCATCACCACCTGTGCCTATTGCGGCGTGGGTTGCTCGTTCCGTGCCGAGATGAAAGGCGACCAACTGGTGCGCATGGTTCCGGACAAAAACGGCCACGCCAACCACGGCCACTCCTGCGTCAAAGGGCGCTTTGCCTGGGGCTACGCGACCCACCCGGATCGCATCACCAAACCGATGATCCGCAAACACATCAGCGACCCGTGGCAGGAAGTCAGCTGGGATGAAGCGGTGACCTACGCCGCCAGCGAGTTCCGCCGGTTGCAGCAAACCTATGGCCGCGATTCCATTGGTGGCATCACCTCCAGCCGCTGCACCAACGAAGAAACCTACCTGGTGCAAAAACTGGTGCGTGCCGCGTTCGGCAACAACAACGTCGACACTTGTGCGCGGGTCTGTCACTCGCCGACCGGCTATGGCTTGAAACAAACCTTGGGCGAGTCCGCCGGGACCCAGAGTTTCGACTCGGTGATGCAGGCCGACGTGATCCTGGTGATGGGCGCCAACCCCAGCGACGCCCACCCGGTGTTCGCCTCCCAACTCAAACGCCGCCTGCGTGAAGGCGCGCGGCTGATCGTCATCGATCCACGCCGCATTGATCTGGTGGACTCGGTGCATGCCCGCGCCGAATACCATTTGGCCCTGCGTCCGGGCACCAACGTCGCCATGCTCAACGCGTTGGCCCATGTGATTGTCACCGAAGGCCTGCTCAATCAGGCCTTTATCAATGCCCGTTGCGAGGACGGCAATTTCGCCCACTGGAAAGAGTTCGTCAGCCGCGCGGAAAACTCGCCGGAAGTCCTGGGCGAGATCTGCGGCGTAGCGCCTGCCGACATCCGTGCCGCCGCCCGCCTCTATGCTACCGGCGGCAATGCGGCGATCTATTACGGGCTGGGCGTTACCGAGCACAGCCAGGGCAGCACCGCCGTCATGGGCATCGCCAACCTGGCCATGGCCACCGGCAACATCGGCCGCGAAGGCGTGGGCGTGAACCCGCTGCGGGGGCAGAACAACGTTCAGGGCTCCTGCGACATGGGCTCCTTCCCCCACGAGTTGCCCGGTTACCGACACATTTCCAACGAAGTGGTACGGGCGCAGTTCGAACAGGCGTGGAATGTCACCCTGCAACCGGATCCGGGCCTGCGTATTCCCAATATGTTTGAGGCAGCCCTCGGTGGCAGCTTCAAAGGCTTGTATTGCCAGGGTGAAGACATCGCCCAGAGCGATCCAAATACCCAGCACGTCACCGCGGCGTTGTCGGCGATGGAGTGCGTGGTGGTGCAGGATATTTTCCTCAACGAAACCGCCAAGTTCGCCCATGTGTTCTTGCCGGGCAGCTCGTTCCTGGAAAAAGACGGCACCTTTACCAACGCCGAACGACGTATCTCCCGAGTACGCAAGGTCATGGAACCGCTGGGCGGCAAGGCCGACTGGGAAGGCACCGTGGCCCTGGCCAACGCGCTGGGTTACCCGATGAGTTACCAGCACCCGTCGGAAATCATGGACGAAATCGCCAGCCTGACGCCGACGTTCACCAACGTCAGCTACGCCGAACTGGACCGCCACGGCAGTCTGCAATGGCCGTGCAACGCTGCGGCACCGGACGGCACGCCGACCATGCACATCGAGGAATTCGTGCGCGGCAAGGGGCGCTTCATGCTCACCGGCTACGTGCCCACCGAGGAGAAGGTCAACAATCGCTACCCGCTGCTGCTGACCACCGGACGCATCCTCAGCCAGTACAACGTCGGCGCCCAGACCCGGCGCACTGAAAACGTTGCCTGGCACGACGAAGACCGCCTGGAAATCCACCCGACCGACGCCGAAAGCCGTGGCATCAACGAAGGCGATTGGGTCGGCATCGGCAGCCGCGCCGGCCAGACCGTATTGCGTGCGCGGGTCACCGAACGGGTCGCCCCGGGCGTGGTGTACACCACGTTCCACTTCCCGGAATCGGGGGCCAACGTCATCACCACCGACAACTCCGACTGGGCGACAAACTGTCCGGAGTACAAGGTCACGGCGGTGGAAGTCAGCCGCGTCTACCACCCTTCGGAATGGCAAAAACGCTTCCAGGCCTTCAGTGACGAACAGCACCGTCTGCTCAAAGACCGCCGTCAGGCGAAAGCGGAGGTACGCCGATGAGCACGGCCAACCTGATCAAAATGGTCAACCAGATCGCCCAGTACTTCGCCAATGAACCGGACCAGCAACAGGCGGTGCTCAGCGTGCGCAATCATCTGCAAATGTTCTGGACGCCCGGCATGCGCAAGGAGTTGCTGGCGTGGCAGACGGAGCATCAGGGGGCGGAGTTGCACCCGTTGGCGCAGGCGGCGGTCAGTGGTGCGGGCTGGGAGGCTTAGGGCTCACTCGGTCTTGAGATTGGCTGAAGAACCTGTGGGAGCGGGCTTGCTCCCACAACGTTCATGGGTCGAAGCCGAATTCCGCGTACGCAACCAATCCACTGTGGGAGCTGGCCTGCCAGCGATGGACTCACAGCCACTGCGGTTATCCATCGAAAACGCGTCATCGGTAACGACCATCGCTGGCAAGCCAGCTCCCACAGGATCGGGTTCGTTCGCAAAAGCCAGCGTGGCTACTCGATCTCAATCGGGCCTTTCGTCTTCGCATCACTGTCCGTCCAGTAATCCTCTCCCATCAGCCGTCGATCACCTTGAATCGTGAAGGTGAGCTTGCCCTGGCGAAATTGCAGCGTGCCATCGGTGCGCTTCGCATTTACACGCTTGCCATTGACCCAGACCTGCTCCTTGGCATCGATGCGGATGGTGGCAACGGTCGCGCCGGCATCGCTCTTGGCGACCCATTGCCCGGCATAAGGCGTCTGGACGTTTGAGCTGTCCGCGGCGGGATTGGTGAACCCGGCCTTGGCATTTTCGGCCTTGCTCTTGTGGATATCGCAGCCTTGGGTTTCGCTGACTTGCGTGCAACCGGATTGCTCCAGTTGTTTGCGGTATTTGTCGTTGATGGCGTACGCCGGGGATTGCGCCAGCATCAACATGGCCAGTGCCGGCAGGATAATTTTGTTCATGAACCCCTCTCTCCAAATGACATATCGCGAAACCACCACAAACGTTGCGGCACGCTCACAATAACCGGTCCCGCCACCACCTGCGCTATGATCGCCCACCTCAGTGCATTAAGAGTCTTGTCTACGGATGTCTGTCACGCTACCACCGTCCGACGATCACCACGTCCTGCCACCGGTTCTGGTCGGCCCGCTGTTGCGACGCCTGGAGCCCACGCGCCTGGTGCTGTGGCTGGTGGGTTCCCGGGCGCTATCGCTGACGTTACGCCTGGAGGGTATCGGCGATATCCGCTTGAACGCTGAACAGTGCACGGTCATCCCGGTTGGCACTCACGCGTTTATCCATTTGATCGATGTGCCGCTGGAGGCCGCCCTGCCCTGCGACATGTTGATCGAATACGACCTGTTGATTGATGACACGGGCATCGCCGAATGGGCGCCGCATCTGCTGTATGGCGAGGCAAGCCGTCCGAACTTCGTGTTGCACTCGCGCATCGATCAACTGCTGCACGGTTCCTGCCGCAAGCCGCACTTCCCGGCGCCGGATGGGTTGCTGTGCGTGGATCGTTTGCTGGCGTCCGAGCCCGACGTGTCGAAGCGTCCGGCCCTGTTGATGATGAGCGGCGATCAGGTCTACGCCGATGATGTCGCGGGGCCGATGTTGCGGGCCATTCATGCCTTGATCGAGCGGCTCGGATTGTTCGATGAGCACCTCGAAGGTGCGGTGGTCAGCGACAGCGCCAAGCTCTACGAACACGCAGCCAGTTACTACCATCGTGCGGATTTGTTACCGGCCCTACAGAGCAACGAAACCCTGCGCGAGCGATTTTTCGGTGGGGTGCGTAAGCCGATTTTCACCAGCAGCAGTGCTGACAACCATCTGGTGACCTTCGCTGAAGTCATGGCCATGTACCTGCTGGTGTGGTCGCCGACGCCCTGGACGTTGATCGCGCCAAAGCCACCCAAATTGATCCCCGAACGACGCGAGCGATATGCGCTTGAGCAAACGCGCATCGATGGCTTCAAGGCTGGCCTTGGCGGTGTCGCCCGCGCGTTCGCGCACCTGCCGTGCCTGATGATTTTCGATGATCACGATATTACGGATGACTGGAATCTTTCCGCGCAATGGGAGGAAACGGCCTACGGCCATCCGTTCTCCAAGCGCATCATCGGCAACGCGTTGATCGCCTACATGTTGTGCCAGGGCTGGGGCAACAACCCGGATGCGTTCGGCGGGGTGCTGGAAAAAACCCGCGTGTTGAGTGCCACGGGGCATGATCACTACCTCGACAGCGACGTGCAGGATGCGTTGATCGATGAGCTGCTGACCTTCCAGAACTGGCATTACGTGCTGCCCACCAGCCCGGCGTTGGTGGTGCTCGACACCCGCACCCGGCGCTGGCGCAGTGAGATGACGCTCAAGCAACCGTCGGGATTGCTGGATTGGGAAGCCCTCAGCGAACTGCAACAGGAACTGCTGGATCACCCGTCAGCGATCATCGTTTCACCGGCACCGATCTTCGGCGTCAAACTGATCGAAACCGTGCAGCGCGTGTTCAGCTGGTGCGGTTATCCGCTGCTGGTGGATGCCGAAAACTGGATGGCCCATCGCGGCGCCGCCCAGGTGATCCTGAATATTTTCCGACACTCGCGCACACCCGGAAACTACGTGGTGCTGTCGGGCGATGTGCATTATTCCTTCGTCTACGAAGTACTGATCCGACACCGCAAGGCCGGTCCGCGAATCTGGCAGATCACCAGCAGCGGCATCAAAAACGAATTCCCACCCGCATTGCTGGAATGGTTCGACCGCCTCAACCGCTGGCTCTATTCGCCACGTTCGCCGCTCAACTGGCTGACCAAGCGACGGCGCATGCGCATTGTCCCGCATGTCCCTGAACATGCAGAGGCTGGCGAACGGCTGTGGAATTCGGCGGGGATCGGGCAGGTGTTCTTTAATGAAAAGGGCCAGCCGCGAGAGATTTATCAGCTGAATGCGGATGGTTCGGCGAAGACGCGGATGGTGGCGCCTGAAACTGACGAGTGAGGCTGGTGGACCGTATCGCCTGTTTCGCGAGCAAGCCCGCCCCCACATTTGATCGGTGGTGTTTATGAACCTCTCTCGAACTCTGATTATCGGGAACTCGGGGTCCGGGAAGAGTTGGCTGGCCGAGCGATTGGCTGGGCACCTGCAGGTGCCTTGGGTTGATCTTGATTCGATTCACTGGTTGTCTGACGAAGGCAGCATCGCCCGTCCACGGGCCGAGGCGTTGGGGATGGCGCGTGTTGCGGCGAGTGCTGAACGCTGGGTGATTGAGGGCGTTTACGGCTGGATGATCAGTGAACTTATCCACCGTGCCACGGCGCTGATCTGGCTGTGTATTGCGGATGAAGAATGCGTCGCCAACATTCGCCAGCGCGAGGCACACCGCGACGAGAACGACGAGTTGTTGATTGCCTTGGTGGATTGGGCAGGCAGCTATCGCATGCGCGAAGGGTCCAGTGGGTTTGCCGCGCATCAGCGTCTGTTCGACGGGTTTGTCGGTTCAAAGCTGCAACTGATCGACCGCTCTGAGGTGACGGCTTTCATACGTGTGCATAGGCGGGGAAAACAACCAAGGGATGGCATTTAAATCGGATCGGGATTACATCGATCACGGAAACGTCTCGAAGAACCTTCGGCGATACTTAATGCAAGCGCAGATGCGTCGTCTGCGTAACAACCACTCGCAGGTATCGCCTATCTGCTTCGCGCCCCAGCCAATGCCGAACGCCTGAGCAAATCGATCGGCAACCTTCGCGCCGGGAAAACCAAAGCAAGGCAACTCATCGAAGAATGAATATCGAGTTCACGACAGAAGGTTGGAATGACTATCTATGGTTCCAACAAAACGACAAGGCAGGACTGAAACGAATCAACTTGTTGATTAAAGCGATCCAGCCGGAACCATTTGAAGGCGTGGGTAAACCTGAGCCGCTCAAACACAATTTGAGCGGCCTCTGGTCCCGTCGGATTACCGCTGAGCATCGCTTGATCTACGCAATTGAGGACGGTGAGATACGCGTCGTGATGTGCCGGTACCACTACTGAAACGATCTCAGGCCATTTTCAGCGCCCGACACACGCCCCTGACAATCATCTCCACTTCCCGCTCATCGATCGTCAGTGGTGGCAGCAGGCGAATGGTCTTGCCTCGGGTCACGTTGATCAGCAAGCCGTGATCCCGTGCGGCGATCAGGGTCAGGTCGCGTATCGGTTGCTTGAGTTCGATGCCGATCATCAAGCCCTGGCCACGGATCGCCAGGACGTTCGGGTCATCGGCCAACTCGATGTGCAATCGGGCGAGCAGGCGTTCGCCCTGAAGCCTGGCGTTTTCCAGGAGGCCTTGTTCTTCGATAATCTCCAGCACGGTGCAACCCACGCGGCACGCCAATGGATTACCGCCGAAGGTGCTGCCGTGGCTGCCGGGTGTGAAGAGGTCGGCGGCTTTGCCCCGAGCGAGGCAGGCGCCGATGGGGATGCCGTTGCCCAGGCCTTTGGCCAAGGTCATGACGTCGGGGACGATGCCTTCGTGCTGGAACGCGAACCACTGGCCGGTGCGGCCGATGCCGGTCTGGATTTCGTCGAGCATCAGCAGCCACGAGCGCCGGTCGCAACGTTCGCGCAGGGCTTTCAAGTAGCCGGGCGGGGCCAGTTGGACGCCGCTTTCTCCCTGGATCGGCTCCATCAGGATCGCCACGATGCGCGCGCCGTGGGCTTGCTGAATCTTATCCAGCGCCTTGAGGTCGCCGAATGGCACTTTGACGAAGTCTCCCGGCAGCTCGTTGAAACCCAGGCGCACCGCCGGACCATCACTGGCGGACAAGGTGCCGAGCGTCCGGCCGTGAAAAGCGTTCTCCATGACCACCACCAGCGGTTGCTCGATGCCTTTGTGCCAGCCATACAGCCGCGCCAGTTTCAGCGCAGTTTCATTGGCTTCGGCACCGGAGTTGTTGAAGAACGCCCGCTCCATGCCCGCCAACCGGGTCAGTTTATGCGCCAGCCGCTGTTGCCAATCGATGCTGTAAAGGTTGGAGGTGTGCAACAACAGGCCCGCTTGTTCACTGATGGCCGAGACAATTTTCGGGTGCGAATGGCCAACGTTGGTCACCGCCACGCCCGCCACCGCGTCCAGGTATTCACGACCGGCCTGATCCCACAGGCGCGTGCCCAGGCCCTTGATGAAACTCAGGGCCAGTGGTTGGTAAGTGGTCATCAGGCAGGCGGCGGTCATGACATCAAGCTCCATCAATTGTCGGTGTTTTTGCAGTATGGTTAGCCACCTGAGCTGGATAAACGCTGCAACACTTCAATCATTTTAAAGCTGAGCTTGATAATGGATTTATTCCAGGCAATGACCGTTTACGTCAGGGTGGTGGAAACCGGCAGCATGACCGCCGCCGCTTTTCAGTGCGATATGTCCACGACCATGGTCGGCAATCACCTGCGGGCGCTGGAGCAACGGCTGGGCGTGCGCTTGCTCAACCGTACGACACGGCGCCAGCGGTTGACGGAATTCGGTACGGCCTACTATCAACGCTGCCTCGAAGTGCTGGGGTTGGTGGCCGACTCCGAGCGCCTGGCCGAACAGGCACTTGATGAGCCGAGCGGCACCCTGCGCATCACGGCCCCGCTGACGTTCGGCACCGAGAAACTGGCGCCGGCATTGAGTGAGTTCACGTTGCGCCATCCGCAGGTCAAATTGGACGTGGTGCTCACCAATGCGCGGCCGGACCTTCTCGAAAACGGTTTTGATGCAGCCTTTCGTTTGGGGGAAACAGAGCCTTCCAACATCATCGCCCGGCCACTCATCGACTACACCCTGACGATGTGCGCATCGAAGGAGTACCTGGCGCGCCGCGGAATCCCGGAACACCCCGATGATCTGCAACACCACGACTGCCTGTCCTTCGCCTATCCGGATGGGGATGACTGGCACTCGGTCGCGAAACAATGGCGCCTGTCCGGGCCCGAAGGCGAAATCCGCGTGGCGGTCAGCGGACCGATGCTGATAAACAGCTCGGCAGGACTGCATCAAGCGGCTCGAACAGGGATGGGCATCGTGATGTTGCCCGATGCGTTGATCGAGCAAGACCTGAAGGACGGAAAACTGGTGGCCGTGATGCACGGATATCAATTGCCAAGCCGCCCCCTGAACCTGGTGTACGCCCAGGATCGCTACCGTTTGCCGAAACTGCGCCGCTTCGTCGACTTTGCCATGCAGAGGTGGGGTAAGCACTAGCCCATTCCATGCGCGCCCACGCAGGACATAGCCTATCGTCACTTACATCCCCGCTTTCACCAATACCGGTTTCTCCTGATACCGATCCGGATACAGCTGCTTCAACTGCGCAACCTTCGGTAGATCGTTGATCACGATGTACGGATAGGATGGGTGTTCGGTCAGAAAGTCCTGATGTTCTTCTTCTGCCGGGTAGAACCCGTTGTAGGTTTCCAGTTTGGTCACGATGGGTTTGTTGAAGGAATGGGCGGCGTCGAGCTGGGCGATGTAGGCCTGGGCGACGCGTTGCTGCTCGCTGTTTTTCGGAAAAATCGCCGACCGGTACTGAGTGCCGCTGTCAGGGCCCTGACGATTGAGTTCGGTAGGGTTGTGGGCCACAGAGAAGTAGATTTGCAGCAAGGTGCCGTAGCTGACCTGACCCGGATCGAAGGTGACTTCAACCGATTCCGCATGGCCGGTATTGCCGTCGCTGACGCGTTCGTACTGAGCGGTATTGGCTGCGCCGCCGGCATACCCGGAGACCGCTTTCTTCACGCCTTTGACATGCTGGAAGACGCCTTGGACGCCCCAGAAGCAGCCTCCGGCAAACACGGCAGTTTCACTATGGGCCAGGGTGGTTTCGTCGATGGCCGGTGGTGGGATGACGACCGCGTCTGCGGCACCGAAAGAGAACGCCGAGCATTGGCCGATGATCCCGGCAGCGGCCACGCCCAACAGGGTGCGGCGCCAGGTGAATAGGGATTTCATGGTGCTGACTCCTGAGTAGATGAAAGAGTGATCAACCGAACGTAAACGCATACGCCGACACACCTGGATCGAGAAACTCGATGCTGAAGGTCCGGTCCGTTACACCGCCGGTTTGGCGCACCAGTTGATACAGGCGTTGCTCGGTCACGCTGCCGCTGCCATCGGCCTTCACGTCCGTGCCGTGGGCATCGCCGGGGGCTTTGCCGTCAATCAGCACTTTGAAGCGCACGGGTTTACCGTCAGGTCCGGGGCCAAGCACCAGATGCAGGTCTCGAGCGTGAAAGCGGTAGACGATACGGCTGGCTGGCGCGCTTGAAATCGCCCGCTCCGAACCGACATTCCACTGACCGCCCAGGCTCCAGTCGTTGAGTGCCAAATCGGACGGTGGGGTGTAAGCCGACACCTTGTCCGGCACCAGGCTGGTTTCAGGCACGAAATGCTCCGCACGCTGGTAGCCGACATAGGTTTCTGGCGATAGCACTTCGCTCATGTCCGGTGCGAGTTGAACACCCTCGGCGCTGGCAGTGATCAGGCCGTCTGCAACCTTCGCCGAGCCTGCTTCACGCAGCAGTTGCTGGATTACCCGCTCCGATTCGGCGTAATCGCCCTCACCAAAGTGGTGATAACGAATGCGCCCCTGAGCGTCGGCAAAATAGTGGGCCGGCCAGTATTCGTTATTGAAAGCTCGCCAGATCTTGTAGTCGTTATCGATGGCCACCGGGTAGTTGATGCCCAGGTCCTTCATGGCTTTGGTGACGTTGCCTACATTGCGTTCGAAGGCAAATTCGGGCGCATGGACGCCGATCACCACCAGGCCCTGATCGCGGTATTTCTCGGCCCAGGCCTTCACATACGGCAATGTGCGCAGGCAGTTGATGCAGGAGTAAGTCCAGAAATCCACCAGCACGACTTTGCCTTTCAACGCCTGCGCGGTTAGCGGTGGCGAGTTGAGCCATTGCACTGCACCGTCCAGCGCTGGAAGGTTGCCTTCAATCGGCAGTGTGCCCGGTGTTTTGTCCGCCGCTTTCATCGCATTACCGGGGGCCGCGTTCTGCGCCATCATCGCCCCGCCACCGCTCGGTGACTTACCGGACAACCGGTTGACCAAGGCCTGTTCGATACCGCCCGTGGACGCCGTCGACACCTGCGCCAGAATGCCGGTATCCAGCCCAAGGACGATCGCGGCCACACCGGCCAGCATCGCCGCGCCCAAACCTCGACGCACCCACTCGCCAGCGCCGATGGACCGCTTCATTGCCGCGAAAACCTTACCGCCCAGCAGTAGCGCCACGGCGAGGGACGTGGCGGCACCGGCTGCGTAAGCCAACAACAGCAAGGTGGTTGCGATGCTTGCGCCTTGCAGCGCCGCGCCCGTCAGCAACAGGCCCAGTATCGGCCCGGCACAAGGCGCCCAGAGCAAGCCCGTGGCGACGCCGATCAGGAACGAAGCGCCGGGACGCGGCCGGGCATCGGCGCCCGCCGCTTCCGACAATCGACTGCCGGCCGCCACCAGTGGTCGGGTCAGTCGCTCGGCCAGTCGAGGTAACAACAGCGTCAGCCCGAACAAGGCCACAAACACCAGCGCCAGCCAGCGGCCGTACTGATTGACCTGCACCACCCAACCGCCACCCACCGCGGCCAGCGTGGCAACCAGCGCGAAGGTGAGCGCCATCCCCGCCAGCAACGGCAAGCCACTCTTCATGAACGGTTGCCCGGTGCGGGCGAAGACAAACGGCAGCACCGGCAATATGCACGGGCTGACAATCGTCAGTACACCACCGAGATAAGCGAGGACCAGAAGCCACATAAACGTCGACCTGCATGAGTGAGTGAAAGGAATCAGGCCGCCAGAGGCTCGAATTTCAGCGCCAGGCCGTTCATGCAGTAGCGCAGACCCGTAGGTTTGGGACCGTCATCAAAGACATGCCCCAAATGACCGCCACACCGACGGCAGTGAACTTCTTCACGGACCACGCCGAATGACCGGTCCTGACGGGTCGCCACCGCCTTGTCCAGGGGCGCCCAGAAGCTCGGCCAACCGGTGCGGCTGTCGAATTTGGTCGCAGAGGAAAACAGCGGCAGGTCACAACCGGCACAGGCGAATGTGCCGTCACGGTGTTCATTGTTCAGCGCGCTGCTGTAGGCCCGCTCAGTGCCCTCTTCACGGAGGATTTCGTACTGTTCGTCGCTGAGCAGGGCGTGCCATTCGCTGTCGCTGTGCGTCACCTCGAACACCTGCGCCGCACTCGCCTCGCTGATCAGCGCAGAACTCGCGGCAAATTTTGGCAATACACCGATTGCCAGGGCTGCAACCCCCAGCCCGCCGCTCGCTAAAAGAAACTGCCGTCGTGAAAACATGGTCTGCTCCGAAAATCCAGGGTGCCTTTCATGGAACACAGCCTAGGCTTGGGTTGATCGCCAAATCCTCACGAAGAGTTAAATAATTCGTGATAACTCAGGCGCTGGAAAACCCGCACAATGCGCTCATTGCGCTGAAGGATTGAGCTTGATGGAACAGACCAAACGCGTCCTCGTGGTCGAGGACGACCTGCATATCGCCGACCTTATCTGCCTGCATCTGCGCGATGAGCAGTTCGAGGTGGTGCACTGCGCCGATGGCGATGAGGGCATGCGATTGCTGCAGCAAGGAAGCTGGGACGCGCTGATCCTCGACTTGATGCTGCCCGGCGTCGACGGCCTGGAAATCTGCCGCCGCGCCAGGGCGATGGCGCGCTACACACCGATCATCATCACCAGTGCGCGCTCCAGCGAAGTGCACCGGATTCTCGGCCTTGAACTGGGTGCCGACGACTACCTGGCCAAACCCTTTTCCATGCTCGAACTGGTGGCTCGGGTCAAAGCACTGCTGCGCCGGGTCGACGCCATGGCCCGCAACCTGAAAATGGACGCCGGCAGCCTGATCACCGATGGCCTGTCCATCGACCCGATCACCCGCGACGTATCCCTCGACGGTCGCCGCCTCGACCTCACGCCACGGGAGTTCGACCTGCTGTATTTCTTCGTCCGCCAGCCCGGCAAAGTGTTCTCGCGCATGGACCTGCTCAACGCCGTGTGGGGTTACAGCCATGAAGGCTACGAACACACGGTCAATACCCACATCAATCGCCTGCGAGCGAAAATCGAGGCCGATCCGGCACAGCCGGCACGCATCCTCACCGTGTGGGGGCGTGGCTACAAATTCGCGGCCAAGGAGGAGCAGCCATGAGGCTGACCCTGACTCAACGCCTGTCGCTGGTGTTTGCCGTGTTGCTGCTGGTGTGCTGCGGCACATCGGCGTGGATGCAGGTGCGTTCCAACCAGATGCATGAACTGGAAGTGGTGCAAGGGCTGTCGCGCGATCTCGCTCAACACATCGCCCGTGACACCGTGCTGATGGACACCCAAGGCTTGATGCCCGGTGCCGTGCGCAACCTGTTCAGTCAACTGATGCTGGTCAACCCGAGTGTCGAGGTCTACCTGCTGGACACCGAGGGCAAAATTGTCGGCAGCGCGGCGCCCGAAGGTCGGATACGTCGGGAGCGCGTCGACCTGGCACCGGTCCAGCGCCTGCTCAACGGCGATACCCTGCCGATTCTTGGCGACGATCCGCGCAGCGTCGAGGGTCGCAAGGTGTTCAGCGCCGCGCCGCTGAAGGTCAACGTTAAACCGGCGGGTTATCTCTATGTGGTACTGCTCAGTGAAGAACACGACCGCTTCGCCGAGCGCGGCGCCACCAGCGCGGCCCTCAATACCGCCCTGTGGTCCATCGGGCTGGTGGCGCTGTTATGCCTGATCGCCGGCCTCACGGCGTTTGCCCTGATCACCCGTCCTCTACGCCGCTTGACCGAAAACGTCAGTCAGTTCGATATCGACGGCGTTCCGCAAGCGCCACCGGCATCCGTTCCGATGGAAAAAGCCGCCAGCCAGGATGAAATCGCCGTATTGGATGCCGCCTTTCGGCAGATGCAAGCGCGCCTCAGTGAACAATGGCGATCGTTGACCCGTCAGGATCAGGAGCGCCGCGAACTGGTGGCGAACATCTCCCATGACCTGCGTACGCCGTTGGCCTCGCTGCACGGTTATCTGGAAACCCTGTCGCTGAAGGACGCGACGTTGTCCCCCGCTGACCGTCGCCGCTACCTCGGCATTGCCCTGGACCAAAGCCGCAAGGTCGGTGGCCTGGCGCAATCGCTGCTGGAACTGGTGCGACTGGAGCACGGCTTTGTGCAACCGGTGCTGGAGCGCTTCTCGCTGACCGACCTGGTGCAGGACATCTTTCAGAAATTCGAACTGACGGCCGAGGCACGCCAGGTCGAACTGAAAGCCACCTTCGCACCCAATGTTGCGGCGGCCTGCGCCGACCTCGGGTTGATCGAGCGGGTGCTGACCAACCTGTTCGACAACGCCCTGCGCCATACGCCTCAAGGCGGGGAGATCGAGCTCAGCCTGCGCCCTCAAGGCGCTTTTATCGAAGTCACCGTCAGCGACACCGGCCCTGGCATCGCGGTCGAACTGCGCGAAGGCTTGTTCCTGCGCCCGTTCAACATTGGCGGTGCCCGGCGCGATGGCGGACTGGGGCTGCGCATCGTGCATCGCATCCTGCAATTGCACGGTCGCGATATCCAGTTGATCGATGTTCCAGGACACGGCGCGACCTTCCGTTTCTCGTTACCGGTGGATCAGCAAACAGCAGAGCAATGGGCGGTACGCTCGATGAACGTGAATTCGCTGGGGAATGGTCATGCCCCTCTGTAGGAGCGAGGTCGATCTTTTGCCCGTTGGCCTGTTGGGCCGTGACAACGCCGCCGCGGTCCAATAGATTAGGCGGCCTGAAAAGGCCCTGTGCTTTCTCGCCTCAATCCAAGTTAAAAGAAGTAGTGAAATTTCAATGTCCGATTCCAATACCGCTGAATCCGTAGTCACCTTGTCGTCCAAAGCGGAATACGAAAACTCCATCAATCTTTCACAGCACGTGCCCCAGGCCAAGACCATCGCCGAGATGGTTCTGGACGCTTTCCAGTCCACCCGGGAAAGCGACCAGATTCGCGAGCTGCGCACCGCGATTCGCCAGGCTCACGACAGCTTCGACGACGATAAAGCCTACGAACTGATGGGCGAACTCAAGCAACTCAAGGACGCCGAGGCTGCCGACATTGCGGCCCTGGAAGACCTGAGCAGCAAATTCCCGATCAGCCGGATTCTCTCCAGTTTCAAGGACGACCCGGCGTTTCAGGAAATCGTCTACGGTCTGGCGCTGAAAGTGCTGAACCAGACCCACCAGGCCCTCAGCAGCCCGAGCAGCGGCAAAAGCAAGGCGGCTCGCGCCAAGAAAGATGTCGAAGTGTTCACCATCAGCAAAGACGGCATCAGCGTCACACTGCCGCTGCGCACCCCGCGTTCGCGACTGAACGTAGACCGTGAAGCACTGGAATTCCTGGGTTTCGCCTTCGTCGGCGAAGGCGAAGAAGCAGAACTGGAAAGTGAAACGTTCCTGGACAATGCCGGGACCGAACAAGCGGTTAACCGCAAGAACATCATCACCGCACTTCAGCAGCAAACTGCATTTGACGGCTACAGCATCGCCGCGCAGTAACCCGCCCTCCCAGCGGCGCGTCCAGCGCCACTGACCCAAGAGCCCCGCCGTAGAGCGGGGCTTTTTATTGCCTGCGTTTCCACAAAAACCACGATTACTCTTCCAGTATCAACAGCAGAAAAACACTTTCCCTAACCCTTCAGCATCACGGGTCCGCTTGCAGGGATCGTCAACTCACTTTCCAGCCCAAGACCTCGGTGGTGCGATTGCTGAGGTCACCATGCACACACCTCCTCTCTACCGTCAGTTAGCCAATCATTACCTTGATGCCATCCGCAGCGGCACCTTGAAAACCGGTGAACGGTTTCCTTCCATTCGACTGATGATGGAAAAACATGCGGTCAGCCTGTCGACCGCGGTGCAGGTTTGCCGGGAGCTTGAAGACTGTGGCGTGCTGGAAGCCCGACCGCGCTCCGGCAACTACATTCGCCAGCCCGACACAGTGGCCAAACCCATCACATTCGCACCTCCCCCGCCACTGGACATGGGCGTGTACGCCGGCATTCACCCACAAGTGTCATCGGTACTCAAGACCAGTCAGCGCGCGACGATCAGGGTCAATTTAGCCAGCGCTTACTGCGCGCCGGAACTCTACCCACTGAAAACCCTTCAGGACCACATGATCAAGGCGCTGCGCCACGACACGCATTTGCTCGGCGCGGCCGGTTCGACCTGCGGCAACAGCGCGTTGCGCCACATCCTTGCCCGCCGGGCGCTGACCGCCAAAGCCAACCTGACAGCGGAGCGGATTGTGATCACCAATGGCGCAACCGAAGCGATCAACCTGGCCTTGCGTGCGGTCACACAACCGGGCGACACCGTGGCGGTGGAGTCACCGACCTTTTTTGGCCTGCTGCAAATTCTCGAGAGTCTTAACCTGCGGGTGCTGGAAGTCCCGGCGACGGCGCACGCGGGAATCAATCTGTTTGCCCTCGAACAACTGCTGCAAAGTCCCGAACGGGTTCACGCGCTGATCGTCATCCCCAACCTGCAAAATCCGCTGGGCAGCATCATGCCCGACGCCAACAAAGCACGATTGGTGCAACTGTGCGCCGAGCACAACACCGTGCTGATCGAAGACGATTCCTACGGTGACCTGGTGGATACCGAGCAACCGTTGTCCACGCTCAAACACTGGGACCGTACCGACAACGTGATTTATTGCGCATCGCTGAACAAAACCCTGGCGCCCGGCATGCGTCTGGGCTGGATCAGCGCAGGAAAATGGCACGACCGCGTGGAAATGCTCAAACACACTCAGTCCCGGGGATGCGAAGCCTTGTCGCAACTGGCGGTCAGTGCGTTTATGAGGACGCCGTCCTACGAACGTTACCTACGCCGACTGAGGAAAATCCTGACGCAACAACGCGAGCAGATGAGTGCCTCAATCAGTCGATATTTTCCCGAAGGCACCCGGCTGACCCAACCTCAAGGCGGAACGTTGCTGTGGGTGGAACTGCCGCGGCACCATTCGTCCATGGCGCTGTTTCATGAGGCGTTGAAAGTCGGCATCCAGATTTCACCTGGGGATATCTTTTCCAACACCAAGCGCTTCAGCCACTGCGTGCGCATCGGCTGCGGCGCGCCGTACTCACCGCGAATCGATGAAGCCCTGGCGACCGTTGGCCAACTGCTGAAAAACCAGGGTTAAGCAATTCCTGTGGGAGCGTGGCTTGCCCGCGATGACGGTGTGTCAGACACATGAGTATTGGATGTGCTGCCGTCATCGCGGGCAAGCCACGCTCCCACAGGTTGAAGGTGATTTTCAGATCGGGTTTTGGTGCAGGCAAATGATGTGTGGGTCGTCGTTCCAATGCGGGAAGCGTTCGGCAATCAGCGGGTCGTGTCCGGGGATCACATGGTCTTCACTGTCGGCCAAACTGTCGATCAGGCTGAACGCCTCCAGTGTCTGCGCCAGATCATCCAGGATTGGAAACGGACTGCGCTGACGGATGTTCGCCCACAAATGCGCAGCATCCGACGCCAGAACAATCCATCCGCGCTCGGTGTTGACTCGCACCACCTGGCTGCCGGGTGTATGCCCGCCCACCGGGTGCAGCGTCACGCCGGGCATCACCTCGACAGTACCGGTGTGCAAACGCATGCGCCCTTCGAACAACGGCGGCAACGCCGACATCACGTCGTCGACTTCGTAGGTTTTGTTCACCGTGCGATGGGCCATTTTCGGTCCAGTGCAGAATCGTAATTCCGCCTCCTGCAAATGCACCGTCGCCTTCGGAAACAGCCCGAGGTTGCCCGCGTGATCCCAGTGCAAATGGGTCAGGATCAAGGTCTCGACCTGCGCCGGATCGATGTCCAGTTGACGTAGGGATTGTTCCGGCAGGCGATACATCTGACGGTTGCGCCGATCGGCCGTGGCCGGTTGAAAACAGGTGTCGACCACCACCACATGCTGATCGTTACGGATGACCCAGAAGTAGTAATCCAGCGGCATCGACGCATTCGGATCACCACAGCAGGCGTCGTAGAGAAAATTCTCCCTGGCGGTGCGCTGGGCGTTGGCGCCGACACGGATGGCGAACACTTCGTACACAGGAACGGACATATTCACCTCCTGACTCAGGCTGCGGCGGTGGCTTTGAGGGTCGGACGGAAGTCGAAATCAATCTGGTCGCTGATACCCAGGTCCTGCGCCAGACGATGCAGGCCGCTGTAGTCACGCATGATCGTCGCGTTCTTGTTGCTCTCCCGGGTGTCGGCGATGATCAGCGCGGCGTCCTCGACTCCCAGCTGCGTCAGAATCGCCTCCCACATTGAGTAGTCCTGAGCGACAAAAGCACTCAGCGCCACCGACAACGTGCGTGCGAAAAATGCCCGCTGGGTCGGCTGCATGTTCGCGTACATGACCTTCGCCACCTCGGCGAGAATCTTGCTGTGGGCATACTCGTCACGGTTGTGCAGCTCGGCCACGCGGCGGTTTTGCGGTTGAATGCTCTGGTCGTCGGCTAGCAGGTCCAGATAGGCGTTGACGCTGATCTCGGCGACCACCGCAAAGGTGATTGCCGCCAGGTCACGCTGCCATTGTTCCGGCAATTCTTCGCGCAGTGCGACCAGGCGCAGGTAAGTCACCGATGGCGGCAGGTCCAGATCCTGATCGAGCGCCCGCTCCACTTTGGTCCGTTCGACGGCCCGCAAGTGCATGAGCGTGTGGTAGTGCTCGTCGATCAAGGTCTGCTGCATCGCCTCGCGAAAATGCCAGTCGTCCTTGCCCAGGTATTGATTGGCAATGACGCTGAGCGCCGGGTTCACCACGTGTTCTTCGGCGGTCACCGTGCGCAGGTTGTAGCCGATCCAGCCCCAGGTCACCACGGTGCTCTTGAGCTCATCGCTCAGCGCCTGGAATTTCGGGTGATGGAAAAACGGCACCATGCACTCCGGATAATCCGGGCGTGTCGGGTCGAACGCTTCACTGACGCTGGCCCGGTCCGGTGAACAGACCGTGGCCCGTTTGGTCCACGCCTGATTCAGACGTATCACCAGTTGATGATCGACTGTGGCGATCTCGATTGCAGTTTGCATGACGCGATACCTGTAAGACGCGTACCCCCGAGGGGTACGCCGATGGAATGTTGGGCGACGGATGATTCAGGCCAGCCAGTAGCGGGTCAGGTTTCGCGCCGGGTCAGTGTAACGACTGCGCGCATGAATCATTCGCCAGTTGTCCCAAATCAGCATGCACCCGTCGGGAATCAGCACCGGGGTGTTGTGCTCGACGAAATAGGCTTCGCCCAGCACCGCGAACCTGGCCAGGGGCGACGAGTTATTGGCGACCTGCGAGTGAAGCAGGTCCTCCTTGGAAGGATTCACGTCGCCGTAGTGAAACTGGTTGTAGCTGAAACGGAAAATATCCCCGGCCTCTGTAGGCGTCAGGATGTACTCCTTGACCCGACGCTGCGCAGCTTCGCCCGGCTTGGCGGTGGCGACGAACTCGACAGGCGTGTCGTTGATCCACTCCCGCAACTCGGGATCGGTGCGTTCGAGAAAACTCAGAAACTCAAGGCCGTCGACCAGTCCCGTATGCCCGCCACCACACGTCGCCTGTTGGTGACAATGCAACGCCAGATAACGCGGCGGCGGCCCATACACCGGCGCTTCGGTGTGCGGGCCGATGCCATTCATGCTCTGGGAGTACGGCAAATCTTCGTACCCCGGTTTACGGGTGATGGCGAACGCCATTTGCCCATTGAATTGCGGAATGATCGGGCCGAACTCCTGCAGCGTGCCTACAACATCATCGGCGAATTCGTCGGGCGTCAGCACCGTCCAGCCTTGCGCCGACAGTTCTTCATGGCGGTGGCCCAGTGAAACGTAAGGTACAGACGCAGCAATCCCTTGATCGGTCATGGTGGTATTCCTGGCGGTTGATCAGGCGTTTACGGTTGAGGTGTACGCGGCAATGAATTCGCTGCAGGCAGTGCCCGGTCGATAGTGCTGTTCATCGATGCTTTGCACGGGTGTGATTTCGGCGGCGGTGCCCGTCAGAAAACACTCGTCGAAGTCGCCAAGCTCTGTAGGAAGAATGGTTCTTTCGATCACTTGATAATCCAGTGCCTTGGCCAGGTCGATGACGGTCTGACGGGTAATGCCGTTGAGGAAACACTCCGGCAGTGGCGTGTGCAGCGTCCGGTCTTTGGCGAAGAACACATTGGCGCTGGTGGCTTCGGCCACATGGCCGCGCCAGTCGAGCATCAAGGCATCGTGGTAGCCGTGGTTTTCCGCGTCGTGCTTGCTCAGCGTCGCTATCTGGTAATGCCCGGACGCCTTGGCCTCGAAGGGGCTGCAACTCGGTGGCGGACGACGCCAGGCGGCGGTCTTCAAACGGATGCCGGCCATGCGCGCCGCCGGGTCGAAGTAACTCGGCCATTGCCAGCAGGCAATCGCTACGTGAATGCTGTTGAAGCGTGCCGAGGTGGAAATCATTTCACTGCCGCGCCAAGCCACCGGCCGCAGATAACCGTCGACCACGTTGTTGCGCATGAGCAGTTCATGGCTCGCCGCTTCCAGTTCGGCGAGCGCATAGGGAATGGCAAAGTCCATCAACTGCGCCGAGCGATACAGCCGCTCGCTGTGTTCACGCAATTTGAAGATCTTGCCGTTGTAGACGCGCTCCCCCTCATACACCGTGCTTGCGTAATGCAGGCCGTGGGTCAGCACGTGCAGCCGCGCCTGGGACCACTCGACAAACTCGCCGTCGAGCCAGATCAATCCTTCGCGTTGATCAAACGGGATGCCACTCATATCCCTATCTCCTGATGAATCGTCCTACGCCGTTTCGAGCAGGACCGGTATCAATTCGGGTGCGGCCACAGCTTCGGCCTGAAAGAAGAACGAGCGCTCGCCGAACGCCGGTCGCAACTCATCAAACCAGGTCGCCTGTGGATCGAAGCGCGCACAAAACGTGCGCAGCACCCACTGCGGATTGCGCGCCTGAAGGAACTGCAGCACGAAGACTTTTTCCCCGGCCACGGTTTCGATCCCGTTGATCAGCACCTTGCCGTAGAAGGTGCTCATGGACGGCCCGCGAACCGTGCGCGCCAGCCCGGACACCGTGCGATACGCCGCCTGGAAAATTTCGAACGCCCGGGCCAACGGCATTGCGAAATAGTGGCTGGGGCCGGTGTCGCGCTCGACAAACATGTAATAAGGGATCGCCCCGAGCCGCACGCCTTCGGTCCAGAGTGCAGCCCAATCGGCAGGATTTTCGTTGATGTGCCGAATCACCGGCGCCTGCATGCGCAAGGTCGCCCCGGTCGAACGAATGCGTTCGACGGCCTGGCGGGCAATGTCCTGGTGGAGCTCTACCGGGTGGTTGTAGTGGCCCATGATCGAGAGATTTTTCCCTGCCGCGACGATCCGTTTAAACAGTTCGAGCAGCTCGGGCGCATCCTTGTCGCTGACAAACCGCTGCGGCCAATACGCCACGGATTTAGTGCCGATGCGGATGCTTTTCAGGTGGCTCAGTTCCAGCAACGGCTCGATGTACCCCGCCAGCGAACGGGTGTTCATGATCAGCGGATCACCCCCGGTAACCAGCACGTCGGTGACTTCGGTGTGCTCACGCAAGTAACTCACCAGTTCCTGGGATTCACGGGCGTTGAACTTGAGTTCTTCCTCGCCGATGAACTGCGCCCAGCGAAAACAGAAAGTGCAGTAGGCGTGACACGTCTGACCGGCACCGGGGAAAAACAGCACGGTTTCGCGGTATTTGTGCTGAATGCCCGACAGGACTTTGCCGTTGTGCATCACGCTGTTGTGCGTCAGTTGCCCGGCCGGATGCGGATTCATGCGCAGCCAGATCGCCTCGATCCGACGTTTGATGGCGACCGCATCATCCTGCTCGATCAGCTGCTTGAGCGACGTGTACTCGTCCGGCAGCAACATGTCCTTATGGGGAAAGGTCATGCGAAAAATCGGATCGTCAGGGATGTTGTTCCAGTCGATCAGCGAGCCCAGGACGTATTCATTGGTGCGAAACGGCATGACCCGGGCCACCACCGTCATGGCTTCCTGCAACGCTGGCGTCAGTTTCTGCCAGTACGGCGTGTCGCGAATGGTGCGTGAGTTATAGGGTTTGTATCTTTCCTGCTCCGACATTCCCTGCATGGCAGCGCTCCTGATAATGGCTGGCCGTTCTTACTGGATGGCGGGCGTTACTCGCTCTATATCCATCCATGCCCGAACGCTGTCGCGATCCCACTGCCGCTGGACATAAGCGGCGAGTCGGGCGGGAACGTGATCGCCATTGGCGACCAGCCGGTTGAGCATGATTGCCAGGTCGGTGTCGGCAATGCTCCAGTCACCAAACAGGTGTTCAGCGCCCCCTTCCAGCAATCGATCGGCGACGAAGAACAAGCGGTCGACGGCGGCCAAAGCCTCGTCGGACAGCGGGTTGTCTTTCTTGCCGAAGTAGATGAGGTCCGCCGGGCGCTCTTTGCGAATGACCAGCAGATCACTGCGCAGCCAGGCCTGGAGTTGACGGGCACGGGCGCGCTGTTTGATGTCCAGCGGGTATAGTTTTTTATGGCCGGGAGAGAGTTCATCCAGATATTCGGCGATGGCCGAAGATTCCGACACTGCAAAACTCCCATGAACTAAAGTCGGGATTTTGCAAGTTAACGATAAATGCTGATAAGGCCTCAGATAGTTCTCACGACTCTTTAAATCGACAGTCGCCAAGTCAAACGGAAGTTGCTTTTCCTTGAGCGCCACAAATGCCGACATCGCAAATGCACTGACAAAATCCACACCCACATAGAGTTTAAGCTTCGTACTTTCCATAGATCGGTTCCTTGCTTTAACCACATTAATCCGTTGCATGGAATCGATCGTAGTAAGTTGCTCAAGCGCTGAACAGATACAGAAATTATCTGTTTCTATCGATACAGACATTCGAAAAAGGCGGGTTCTGGAGGGGCAACAAAAAAACAAAAAGGGAGTCAGCGAACGCGGACTCCCTGGTGTGCAACGGAAGGGAAATGAGAGTGGTCAGGCGGTTCAGGAATTGGAGAGCTGTGCCATTTGCGGCATGTTGCTCATGTTCAGCATGGCCAGCGGTTCAGTGGCGCTGGTGTTGACGAAGCCGTGCTGGGTCCAGGCCGGCACCAGCAACACATCGCCGGAGCTGACGCTCACTTCATCGGCATCGCCCAGGCTTAACGCGCCGCTGCCGGACTGGATGATGAACAGGTGCCACCACGCATGAGCGTGCCCATTGAGCACCGCGCCCGGTTTCAACCATTGCATCGACACCGCCATCCCGGGCGTCAACTTGCACCCTTCGATACTGTTGTCGTGGGCCAGCGCGACTATATCGATCTCACTGGCCTCAAGGCGCTGACGCATGTCTGTCAGTTCAGCGCCCTTCCACACCCGTGCACTGACCGCTGGCTGCTGCAAACTCTGGCGAAAGTCGTTATATGAAAAAAACCCACCTTGAACGTTATTCATCCGCGCGCACCAACTTATCTTGTCGACTTTAGTGACCGAACCTTAGGCCAACCCCTAAACACTGTAAAGTCGAACACCTTAAACTCATAACGCCGATGGCCGCAGTGCCGCAATCATGTCCACTTCAACAGCCGCATTTTTCGGAAGTTGATACACCCCGATGGTTGTCCGGGTATGTTTGCCGGCATCTCCCAGTACATGGCTGAATACATCCGATGCGCCGTTGGCCACTTCGCTGAGATCAACAAAGTCCGCCGTGGACTTCACATACACTGTTACCCGGATCAATGACTTGATTTTATCCAGCGAACCGATGGCATCGACAATCAGCGCCAGCGCACGCATCGCGCTGATACTGGCGGCCGCCTGGGCATCCGCCAGGCTGAGCTCCAGCCCCACTCGGCCGGGGTACTGAATTTTGCCGTTCATGCGCGGCACCATTCCGCTGATGTACAGCTCATCGTGATGCCGGACCAGCGGAGCATAATGCCCGCCGGCGGTGTTCTCGCCGTAGATGTCGTAGTCGAGTTCTTTGGCCAGGGTGATGAAACGTTCATCACAGCTCATGCGCTCAATCATTTACCAAACCCTCTCAATCAATACTGCAAAAAATCATTGATCCCGCAGGCTCAGCCCACGGCTCTTGAGGCCGATGCCAGGCAGGTGACCTCGACGCGTGATTCGATCGCCTCGGCCAGACGCAGTAAGTCGTTACTGAGCTGTCCGTAGTCCTCGCGGAACAACACGATGTGGCCGATGAACGAGGTGTTGTCTTGCACCAGCGCCGTGACCGAGTCACTGAGGCGCTTGGCGTATACCGCTTCCACCAGTTCGATGTTCAGTTCTTGGGCCAGGGACTCGATGTCCGGCACGTAGCGCAACAGACCGCCGGCCGGTGCCCGGAGCAGGCGAATGCCGCAGTAGCCGCGAGCGACGGGATCGTGAGGATCGGTCGTGCCTTCCACCGCCCATCTGACCCAGCGTTCCCACGGATCGAAGTCGACGAACGCCAGGCGCGCGAGGTCCCAGATGTGCATGCCACCGGGACGCATGTTGGTTTCTACCGCCGAGGTCAGGCCGTCGCGGCGCAGGAAAATCTCGTTGTGATAGGCGCCGTTATCCAGCGAAACCAGGCCCGACATGTGTCGACCAGCCGCCGCCAGTCGAACCTGTCCGTCGGCGGCCAGCGGTGCCGGCACGATTTGCTGGATCTCCGCGCGATAGGCGCCTTCGGTGGTGGTTTTCTCGGTGACCCAGGTGCTGCCGGCTACGTAATCCCAGCTGTATTCCCGGGCGTTCTGGATCAACTCTTCGAGGACGATGCCGCCTTCGCGATACGGCTTGAGCGCCTGCCAGACCTCGTCGCATTCGGACGGATGATGGATGACCCGGCAGCCTCGGCTCGCCCCTTCGCAGGCTGGCTTGATAAACGCTTTGCCGCCCAGTTCGACGACCCTTTTGCGCAGCTCGGCCACGCTCTCGATACGCGCGGAAAACACCGGGCGGTAATCGTCTGGCGACGTCTCGGCGGCCGCTTCCAGCTTGCGGAAAATCTGCTTGTCCAGCCCCGCTCGCGCTTCACTTGGGGTGATGCCGGGCAAACCGTAATGGGTGGCCAGCGCCGCGCCGAGCAGCACACCGCGGTCGGAGAACGGCAGCACGCCGATCAGCTTCCAGCGGTCGGCATTCAGGCAACCCGCCACCAGTTCGAGGGAGCTGGCTACGTCTTCCGGCGCCAGTGAGGTGCTGCAAACGTGGTCGGCCACCTGATCGTCATCGTGTTGGATTTTCTCGACCAGCAGGATCAGTCGGGCGTTATAGAGTTTTCTGCAGAGGTCGCGCAACTTCTGGATATCGTGAACCCGATTGCCGTTGTACCCGACCACCACTACGCAAGATGTCGTATTCATGAAGCACCCGACCTGTGAAGAAAATAACGGAAACACTGACTTAGTCGTGCAGTGACGCGTTGGATTTTCGGTTGAGCCAGTACCAGGCCAGAATCCCGCCCGCGCCGATGGCGGCCAGCACCAGCGCGTTGTACGGCGGCGGCACCACGCGCATGAGCAGCACCGTCAGCCCGGCACCCACGCCGAGGGAGACTTCCTTGACGAACATGTTGTTTTGTTTGACGGAGAAGTAATCGAGGTAGCTGAACGCGCATTCGGCGATGGACAGCAGCGCCACCCAGATCAGCGCACCGGCGAGGGTTTCAACGTGGAACGCGGCCGGCGACGAGAGCACCGCAAAACCGCCGATGATAATCCCGATCACCGCGACCACCTTGAAGCGCCCGGTGCGCTCGATGAGCTTCATCACCGGCACCTGCGCGAATACCACCACGGCGCTGTTGAGGATCAGCATCAAGCCGTACCAGGCCGGCAACTCACCGGTTTCGAGGAGGATGGCTTGCGGCAGGATCGAGAACACGCCGAACAGCTTGATGCCCATGATGATGCCGGCGATCACCCACGGCAGTTTGTTGCGCCAGCCGCTGCCGTCCTGGCTCGCCGGGCGGGCAACCACCGGATCAGTGGTAAACGTTGCCCCCATGGCAATGGGCAGGCACAGCAGAACGAAACTCGCGGCGCCGAGGAAAAACATCGTGGGGGTCAACAGCGGCGAAAGCAGGATCAACCCCGCCAGCAGGCTGCCCATGTTCATCGCGACACGGTTGTAGGCGGCGCCCTCTTTGGTTTGGGCGGCTTCGCTTTTGATCAGGTAACCGGCGATGGCGATGCCATAAGCGAACAACGCGGCAGCAAACATCACCATGCCTTGATTGCGGGTGACCGCCAGCAGTACCAGCCCGAGGGCAGCGCACAGCAGTGTGACGCTCAGGGAACGGCGGCCCAGCACCAGCAATGTCAGCGGCAGCAGCAACAGCAAGGCCCGATAACCGAGGGCGAGAATGCTGTTGGTGGCCGTGTCGAGCCAGACGTTGGCCTTGCCCAACACCGCGAACAGCGACACGGCCGTGATGATCCGGATCGTGAACAGACGGATGTTGATCACCGGTTTGGCGATGGCGACCGTTGTTTCGACACTCATGCAACACCTCTGAAACCAAGCGATTGCAGGGCTACGTGCGCCGACAATCAAGAAAGTCTGTAAGGTGATAGTAGAGAGCGACACTTGTTCTGATCAGAGCAAGTTCGTATAGAATCGAACGAACTTTACTGCCGGAGAGACCAGTAAAATGCAGGTTCAGCGTGCAGTGATCGCCGCCATCGAATTTCAGCCCGGCGTACCGCTGGTCCAGCAGATCGTCGATCAGCTGACCGTGGCGATCAACCAGGGCGGCCTGCCCCACGGCTCCCGGCTGCCGCCGATTCGCGAACTCTCCGACTTGATGAACGTGGGCAAATCCACGGTGGTCGATGCCCTGGACCGCTTGCGGGCCAAGGGCCTGGTGGTTTCACGCCAGGGCTCGGGGCATTTCGTGCACCGCTCCAGCCTCACGACCCAGACCGATGCCGGCCCCGACCTGCAACCCCAAGACACCCTGAGCGTGGTCCGCCGCGCGGTGCTGCAAGACAATGGTTCGTTGCGCCCGGGTGCCGGTTTTCTGCCGTCCTCGTGGCTGCCGGCGGACGAATTGCTCAAAGCCGTGCGCGGCACCTTGCGCGCCACTTCCCTGCGCATGGGCGAATACGGCGTTGCCGGTGGTTACCTGCCGCTGCGCGAGGCGTTGCGGGTCAAGCTGTCGACCTTGGGCATCGAAGTGCCGGTGGACCAGATCATCACCACAGCCAACACCGTGCAAGCCATCGACATGCTGATGCGCCTGCTGGTCAAACCCGGCGACACGGTGCTGCTCGACGATCCGTGCTACTTCACCATGCACGCCAACCTGGCGTTGCACGGTGCCAAGGTCATCACTATCGCGCGCGATTGTGACGGCATGGACCTGGAGGCTTTCGAGCAATTGCTGATCGCCCATCGTCCCGTTCTCTACATGACCAACAACGCGCTGCATAACCCGACCGGGCACTCGTTCTCCCCGGCGCAGGTCTATCGCTTGCTGGAATTGAGTCACCGTTATGGTTTCCACATCCTTGAAGACGATTTGTACTGCGACCTGCAGCAACGAAGGACGCCGCGCCTGGCCGCGGGCGGGCTGGACAATGTCACTTACGTCTCCGGTTTTTCCAAAACCCTGACCGCCAACAGCCGCGTCAGCTACGCGGTATTGTCACCGCAACTTGCGGCGCGGATGGTGGTGCTGAAAATGACCTGTGGCGGCATGACCTCGGAACTGGCGGAGCAGATTATCTGCACGATGCTCAGCGACGGCAGCTACGCCAAACATACCCGGCGTACAGTCGATCGGCTTTATGAGTCGAGCAGTCGGGTAACAAGCTGGTTGTTGGAAGCAGGTTGTTCGGTGTCCTCGCTGCCGCATGAGGGCTTGTTCCTCTGGACGCGTTTGCCCGAAGGATTTCATGCCGAAACGCTGGCGAGAAAAGGCCTGGACATCGACCTCGTACTGGCGCCGGGCACCCTGCTAAGCAAAGCGCCGAACGCGAGCCACTTCCTGCGTTTTAACGTTGCCCATAGCGATAACCTGCAAGTGCGCGAGCGGTTTTTCCGGTTGCTCGATAGCTGAGTTTTCCTGATACACCGCGGTGCGGCCTTCGCGAGCAAGCCCGCTCTCACAGGGGCTCAGCGTTGTACTCAAAATTACTGGCAACGCCAATCCAATGTGGGAGCGAGCCTGCTCCCGAAGAGGCCGCTACATCCGGCATCGATGTCGCCTGACACTACGCCATCGCGAGCAGGCTCGCTCCCACAGGGGTTCAGCGTTCTACTGAAAACTGGGGACGCCGCCGATCAAATGTGGGAGCGGGCTTGCTCGCGAAGGCGGCCACTCGGTCCACCAGAAACGCCCTAATAAAAAACCCCGCACATCTCTCGATGGCGGGGTTTTTCTTTACAGCGTCCGACGCTTAAGGCGCGTAAGTCAGCAACAACTCACTCGGTACCTTGAAGTCCAGCGACATCATCACGCTCAACGCGGTAATGGTGAAGATCGAGAACACGAACAGCTTGCGTGCCCAGACTGTGTCATCCACTGCCTTGTAGCCGGTCCAGGCCATGTACAACCAGTACATGCCCATGGCCGCGGCGACGGCAAGGTAGCTCATGCCGGCGTAGCCGCTGAAGGTCAGCATCAAGGTCGCCACAAGGAAGGCCAGGATGTAGATCAGGATGTGCTTCTTCGCCACTTGAATCCCGCGCTTCACCGGCAGCACCGGAATCGAGGCGGCCAGGTAATCGTTGAAGCGGAAGATCGCGATGGCGTAGGAATGCGGCATCTGCCACAGGCTGAACATCACCAGCAACGTCAGTGCGGCCATGTCGAAGCTGTTGGTGACGGCAACGTAGCCGATCACCGGCGGCATCGCCCCCGACAGACTGCCCACCAGCGTGCCGTGAACCGACTTGCGCTTGAGGTACAGGCTGTAGAAACCGACGTAGATGACGAAGCCAATCACCGCAAACAGCGCGGCCAACGGGTTCGCCACCTTGTACAACAACGCCACGCCGGCAACACCCAGGACGGTCGCAAAGGCCAGGGCCAGTTTCAGGGAGATCAAGCCCTGGACCAGCACCCGGTTCTTGGTGCGTTCCATCTTCAGGTCGATGTCGCGGTCGATGCAGTTGTTGAACACGCAACCGGAGGCCACGACCAGGGAGGTGCCGATCATCGCCGCCAGGAAGATGGCCAGATCGACATGCCCTTTCGAGGCCAGGAAAAATCCGCCCGCCACAGAAAGCACGTTACCGAAAATGATCCCCGGTTTGGTGATTTGGATAAAGTGCTTAAAGGACATCCGGAGTTTCCTCAGTGCGCCATCATGTTGGTGTGGATGCTGAACATGATCCACAGCGACAGGCCTACCAACAGAACGATCACCAATGCGGCGAAGACAAACGCGATCACGTTGTTACGCTGGGCAGCGGAGCGGTCCAGGTGGAGGAAGTACACCAAGTGAACGAGCACCTGGATTACTGCGAAGGCCAGTACGATCCACAGGGTCATGGCTTTCGGCAGCGATGGGTACATCACCAGCCCGAAAGGAATGACGGTCAGGATCACCGACAGGATGAAGCCGATGGCGTAGGACTTGACGCTGCCGTGGTTGGCGTCGTGGTCATCGTGGCCAGCGTGGGAATGAGCTGAGTTAGCCATTTACATAGTCCCCATCAGATAAACAACGGTGAATACGCAGATCCACACGACGTCCAGGAAGTGCCAGAACAGGCTCAGGCAGCTCAGACGGGTCTTGTTGGTCGCCGTCAGGCCGTTTTTCTGCACCTGGTACATCATGATCGCCATCCAGATCAGACCGCTGGTCACGTGCAGACCGTGGGTGCCGACCAGGGTGAAGAACCCGGACAGGAAGCCGCTGCGGCTAGGGCCGTAGCCCTCGGAAATCAGTACGTGAAACTCGTTGATTTCCATGCCGATGAAGCCGGCACCGAACAGGAAGGTCATCGCCAGCCAGCCCAGCACTTGAGTCTTTTTGCCTTTGAACAACGCCAGCATGGCGAAGCCGTAGGTGATCGAGCTGAACAACAGCAGGGCGGTTTCGCCCAGCACGTATGGCAGCTCGAAGATGTCGTGGCCCGACGGGCCACCCGCTACGTTGTTAACCAGTACCGCGTACACCGCGAAGATCGACGCAAACAAAATGCAGTCGGTCATCAGGTAGAGCCAGAAACCGAATACGGTCATCTCGCCCGAGTCGTGGTGATGGTCATCGTGCCCATGTCCATCGACATGGGTGTGTCCAGCATTGGTCACTAAGTTCGACATGGTTTAAGCCTGTTCCAACGAGGTTTCAACACGGGTGGCGGTGGCTGGAATTTTCCCGGCCGCTACCAGACGCTTGTGCTGCTCGGCTTCGATGCGTTCGATTGTCTCGACCGGCACCATGTAGCCTTGGTCATCACGTGCAGCGTGGATCGCGAAATAGATCACGGTGCCGGCCAGACCGACGATGGCCAACCACCAAATGTGCCAGATCATCGCGAAACCGAACACGGTCAGCAGAGCGCCCATGACCACACCGGTGGCGGTGTTGTTTGGCATGTGGATCGGCTCGTAGCGAGTCGGAGCCTGGTACGCAGTACCGTTTTCCTTGGCCTCGGTGAACGGGTCGATGCTTTCTGCTTTTGGCAGCACGGCAAAGTTGTAGAACGGCGGTGGCGAAGAGGTCGACCATTCCAGCGTGTGGGCATTCCACGGGTCGCCGTGTTCGCACATGTTTTCTGGCTTGTTGCGATCACGCACGCTGACGTAGAGCTGGATCAGCTGGCAAGCAATACCGCAGGCGATCAGTACCGCACCGAACAGTGCCACGTACAGGTACGGCACCCACTCAGGGTTGGTGGAGCTGTTCAGACGACGGGTCATGCCCATGAAGCCCAGTACATAGAGCGGCATGAACGCGACGAAGAAGCCGGTGATCCAGAACCAGAACGCTGCTTTACCCCAACCTTCGTGCAGCTTGAAGCCGAACGCTTTCGGGAAGTAGAAGGCGAAGCCTGCGATGTAGCCGAATACCGCGCCGCCGATGATCACGTTGTGGAAGTGAGCGATCACGAACAGGCTGTTGTGCAGGACGAAGTCAGCACCCGGGATGGCCAGCAGTACGCCGGTCATGCCGCCGATGGCGAAGGTCACCATGAAGCCCAGGGTCCAAAGAACCTGGCTGGTGAAACGCAGACGGCCCTGGTAGATGGTGAACAGCCAGTTGAATAGCTTCACCCCCGTCGGGATCGAAATCAGCATCGTCGCCAGGCCGAAGAAGGCGTTGACGTTGGCACCCGAACCCATGGTGAAGAAGTGGTGTAGCCAAACCATGAAGCCCAGGATCGAGATGGCGCCCGATGCGTAGATCATCGAGTGGTGGCCGAACAGTTTCTTGCCCGAGAACGTCGAGATGACTTCGGAGAAGATACCGAACGCCGGCAGAATCAGGATGTAAACCTCGGGGTGACCCCAAGCCCAGAACAGGTTGACGTACATCATTGGATTGCCACCAAGTTCATTGGTGAAAATGTGGAAATCCATGTAACGGTCAAGCGTCAGCAGTGCCAGGGTAGCGGTCAGGATCGGGAACGAAGCCACGATCAGGACGTTGGCCCAGGTGCAGGTCCAGGTGAAGATCGGCATGTCCATCAGCTTCATGCCAGGGGTACGCATTTTCAGCACGGTGGCCAGGAAGTTGACCCCCGTCAGCGTCGTACCCAGCCCGGATAGCTGTAGCGCCCAGATGTAGTAATCCATCCCCACGCCAGGGCTGTATTGCAGGCCCGACAGCGGCGGATAGGCAACCCAACCGGTCTTGGCGAACTCGCCAACGCCCAGGGACAGGTTGATCAGCACCACACCGGAAACCAGCAGCCAGAAGCTCAGGGAGTTCAGGAACGGGTAGGCAACGTCACGCGCGCCGATCTGCAGCGGCACCGCAAGGTTCATCAGGCCGGTGAAGAATGGCATCGCCATGAAGATGATCATGATCACACCGTGAGCGGTGAAGATCTGGTCATAGTGTTCAGGCGGCAGGTAGCCAGGCGAACCCTCGGTGGCCATGGCCAACTGGGTACGCATCATGATGGCGTCGGCAAAACCGCGCAGCAGCATGACCATGGCGACGATGATGTACATCACGCCGATTTTCTTGTGGTCGACGGAGGTCAGCCACTCGGTCCACAGGTAGGTCCACTTCTTGAAGTAGGTGATTCCTGCGAACAGCGCCAGACCACCGAGCGCGATCATGGCGATGGTTATCATCACGATCGGTTCGTGGAACGGGACCGCTTCCCAACTTAATTTACCAAACATCGTTTACTCCTCTGCCCCGGCAGCTGAATGCGCGTTCATGTCCATCCCTTGCGTGGCGGCCACTTCCTTCTCTTTCTTCTCGTGGTTCACTTTCGGACCCGGTTTCATGCCTTCGTACTTGTCGACGATGATCTGGAACAGGTTTGGCGTGACCGAGGAGTAGAGCTCGACTGGGTTGTTCTGGCTTGGCTTGGAAAGGGCTGCGTATTCAGCTTGTTCAAGCTGTTTAGGTGCCTTTTTGACTTCACTGACCCAGGCGTCAAAATTTTCCTGAGACGTTGAGATCGCTTTGAATTTCATGCCGGTGAAACCTGCGCCGCTGTAGTTGGCGGAGATGCCTTCCATTTCAGCGTCACGGTTGGCAATCAGGTGCAGCTTGGTCTGCATGCCGGCCATCGCGTAGATCTGGCCGCCCAGGCCCGGGATGAAGAACGAGTTCATCACCGAGTCCGACGTCACCTTGAAGTTGACCGGCGTATTCGTCGGGAACACGATCTTGTTGACGGTGGCGATGCCCTGCTCCGGATAGATGAACACCCATTTCCAGTCCAGCGCGACCACTTCGATGGTGATCGGCTTGACGTCGGACTCCAGTGGACGGTACGGGTCCAGTTCGTGGGTCGACTTGTAGGTGATGTAACCCAGGGCAATGATGATCAGGATCGGAACGGTCCACACCGCGATTTCAATCTTGGTGGAGTGGTTCCATTTCGGGGTGTAGGTCGCGCTGGTGTTGGACGCGCGGTATTTCCAGGCGAACAGGAAGGTCATGACGATGACCGGGACCACGACCAACAGCATCAGCAACGTTGCGGTGATGATCAGGTTTCGCTGCTCCAGGCCAACCTGGCCCGTGGGATTGAGCAAGGTCATGTTGCAGCCTGACAGCAACAGCGTGCCGAGCAGCGGCAATAAGCCTAGTAGTCTGGGGTACCTGTTTTTACTCATCTCACGACCTCTAAAGCAGCTTGCGCAATGCAGTTGGGTTTTGATCGCCAACACTTCACCCTGCCAAGGGTTGGCATTTTTCTTGGATTGAATAAGTGGCTGCCCGTCGCGCGTCAGACGCTGTTCGACAAATCCTGGGCTAGCGTTGAGTTCTTATTCGAATTCGTGGTCAAAGGCCTTGTTACAGACCAATTCCATTTGGTGCGGATAGTTGGAAGGCACCGACACCTGGGAGTCGCATGAAGCCATCCGGCCTCTCGACGCCCTATTACTGCTCAAGCACCTGAGTAAAGGTGAGCAGCGCCGGGAATTCAGTGGTGGCGATTGTAGATACGTAGCGATTCATAAACCATGTCTCATCCCGAAATAATTTTTATCCATTCCAGCAACAATCATTAACGGTTTCTGCAAAAGTCCGGCATGTTATCGAAATTAATTCTCAACAAAAACACCAAAAATAGTAGGTCTACCACACGCAGTTCAGACAGTATCGAAGGCTCTGCACCGTCCTCCGACCTCGCTCAAGCCCCTATATGACAAGGGCTCCGGCAATTCGCCGAGGCCTGTTAAAACTGCCTGTTACGGCTTTTCCGCACTGACATCGCCCGCTGTTAAAAAACACCCGTTCTGTTGCAAAGCCGTACACCAATCAGGCACATTGAAACGCCTTGCGACACTCGCGCTGTGACAACATGTCGCACATGTGCCGCACCTGAACTTGTCGCGCATCAAGGTCATTTTGCCGACCACCGAAATGCAAAACGCCCCGGCCCTCTGAATGAGGACCGGGGCGTTTTTTTTGCGTGACGTAACGAGGGGGCGGATGACCTCAGCGCAGCGCTTTTCGATTACGCGAAATGAGCAGCGGCACCAGCACCACGATCAGCACGAAAGCAACCAGCGCCCATTGAGCGAGCGACAAGCCGAGGATCGGCGGATACGGCGTGGAGCAGAAACCGTCGACCTGGAAGCCCAGCGGGAAGATCTTCGCCAGCGGCAGACCATCGACAATCGGCTGCAGCACATCGATGCCGCAGCTGACCGCCGGATAGAACTGGGTAAAGACGTGATGCCCCGCCACCCCGACGCCCGCCAGGGCGCAGATCACCACCAGGGTTTCAAACACCGTGATGCTGCGACGCGTGCGCATCGCTGCGCCGATGAAGGCGAAGATCGCGATCAGCAGCAATGCGTAGCGCTGCAGGATGCACAGCGGGCATGGCGCCTCGCCCAAGACAATTTGCATGTACAGCGCGCCGCCGATCAGCCCCAGGCAGATGATGCCCAGCAGCACCAGATAGCGCCGCTCACGTCCCAACCGCATCGTTTCCTCGCTCATCGCGTTTCCCTTCTGAATATCGATTGCCCGCAAGTCTACACGCAGGCTCGGACCTTGGAGAGCCCGGTGCGTGTTGGGGGATGTCGGGGGGAATAGACGACAGGCCGGTTAAGGAGGGATTAACTTTTGCGGGTTTTCATAATTTAGACCGAGGTGCGGCCATTCGCGAGCAAGCCCGCTCCCACATTTGACCGCGTCGTATATAAGTCATGCATACGACGCAGATCCAATGTGGGAGCGGGCTTGCTCGCGATGAAGGCGACTCGGTCTCCCGAGTCGCCGCAAACCGTTATTCCAGCGCCGAAGCCGGCCCGAAGAACTCGTAGCGGCTTTGCTTCTCCGGCACACCCAACGCCTTCAGGTGACGCTTGATCGCCGCCATGAAACCTTTAGGCCCGAGGAAGTAGGCATCCAGGTCACGCTGCTGCGGCAACCATTCGCCGAGCTGCTCCTGGCTCAACAGGCCAACTTTGTCTGCCGCCGGGCTCACACCATCATCTTCGGCGTAGCAATAGAAGCGCTTGAGTTGCGGGTGACGCTCGGCCAACGCATCGATCCAGTCGCGGAAGGCGTGGACGCTGCCGTTACGCGCGCAGTGAATAAAGTGCACCGGCCGCTCGGTGGCCAGCGCCGCTTCGAGCATGGCCAGGGTCGGGGTGATGCCGACGCCGCCGCTGATCAGCACCAACGGCTTGTCGCTGGCGGTCAGGATGAACTCGCCCGAGGGCGGGAACAGCTGGATGCTCGAACCGACGTGCAGTTGATCGTGCAGGTGGTTGGAGGCGCGGCCACCGGCTTCACGTTTGACGCTGATGCGGTACTGGCCCTTGTTCGCCAACGCCGACAACGAGTAGTTACGACGAATCTCTTCGCCATCGAGGATCAGTTTCATGCCGATGTACTGGCCTGGCTCTGCCGCCAGAATCGGGCCTTTGTCAGCCGGTTCGAAGTAGAACGAGGTGATTTCCGCGCTTTCTTCCACCTTGGCCGCGACGATGAAGTCCCGCGCGCCGCGCCAGCCGCCCGGTGCCTGTTCCTTCTGGTCGTAGATGCTGGTTTCAGCACCGATCAGGATCTCGGCCAGTTGACCGTAGGCCGCGCCCCAGGCGCTCATCACTTCAGGGGTAGCGATCTCGTCGCCCAGCACTTCGGAAATCGCTCGCAGCAAGCAGGTGCCGACAATCGGGTAGTGTTCCGGCAGGATTTGCAAAGCCACGTGCTTGTTGATGATCTTCGCCACAAGGTCGCCCAACTGGTCGAGCTGGTCGATGTGCCGCGCGTACATCAATACGCCGTTGGCCAACGCACGCGGCTGATCACCGCTGGCCTGGTGGGCCTGGTTGAACAGCGGGCGGACTTCCGGGTACTCGGAGAGCATCATGCGGTAGAAGTGAGTGATCAACGCTTCGCCACCGCTTTCCAGCAACGGCACGGTGGATTTGACGATTGCACGGTCTTGAACGCTAAGCATAGAGTGACTCCTGAGCTTCTTGGATTACCAAATGACTGCCCCATACTTATCAGTTTTCGTGCCAACAATTAAAGCCATATAAATCAATAACTTAATATCTTTATAGTCATATCGACCAAGACTGTTTTATAGTCATACCGACTACATGGAGTCACTATGACTGCAAAATCCTTGCTGACCGCCCTGCTGCCCCTGGTCTCCGACCTGTCCCGCGAACTGCCCGAAGGCGAGCGCTATCGGCGCCTGCTCGAAGCCATGCGCGCCCTGCTCCCGTGCGATGCGGCTGCCCTGCTGCGCCTCGATGGCGAATGGCTGGTGCCGCTGGCCGTCGACGGGTTGAGCACCGACACCCTGGGCCGACGTTTCAAGGTCAGCGAACACCCACGCTTTGAAGCCTTGCTCAGCAGTCCCGGCCCGACTCGTTTCGCCGCCGACAGCGACTTGCCCGACCCTTACGACGGGTTGATCGATGGCCTCGACGATCATCTGGAAGTCCACGACTGCATGGGTTGCCCGTTGTTTATCGATGAGCGTCCGTGGGGTTTGGTGACGCTCGACGCACTCGATCCGGAACGCTTCGAGCCGATTGAACTGGACGCCCTGCAAGCCTTCGCCAGCCTCGCCGCAGCCACGGTCAACGCCGCCGAGCGCATCGAACGCCTGGCCAACCGCGCCGAAGACGAGCACCAACGCGCCGAGGTTTACCGTCAGGCCAGCGGCCAGCAAAACCGCGAGATGATCGGCCAGAGCAAGGCCCACAAACGGCTGGTCGAAGAGATCAATCTGGTCGGCGGCAGTGACCTGACCGTGCTGATCACCGGCGAAACCGGCGTCGGCAAGGAACTGGTGGCGCAGGCCATCCACGCCGCCTCGCCCCGGGCCGACAAACCGATCATCAGCCTCAACTGCGCCGCGCTGCCCGACACGCTGGTGGAAAGCGAATTGTTCGGCCATGTTCGCGGCGCCTTCACCGGGGCGATGAATGATCGGCGTGGCAAGTTCGAACTGGCGAATGGCGGCACCCTGTTTCTCGATGAAGTTGGTGAACTGTCGCTGACGGTGCAGGCCAAATTGCTGCGCGTGCTGCAAAGCGGTCAGTTGCAGCGATTGGGTTCGGATAAGGAACATCAGGTCGACGTGCGCCTGATCGCCGCGACCAACCGCGACCTGGCCGAAGAAGTGCGCAGCGGTCGCTACCGCGCCGACTTCTATCACCGCCTGAGCGTGTACCCGTTGCTGGTGCCGGCATTGCGTGATCGTGGGCGCGATGTGCTGCTGCTCAGCGGCTATTTCCTGGAGCAGAACCGCTCACGCATGAGCCTCAACAGCCTGCGCCTGAACAGCGATGCCCAAGCGGCATTGCTGGCGTATGACTGGCCGGGCAATGTGCGCGAACTGGAACATTTGATTGGCCGCAGCGCCCTGAAAGCGTTGGGCAACTGCAAGGAACGACCGAAAATTCTTAGCTTGAGTGCGGCGGATCTGGACTTGCCCAATGGCAGCCTTGAAGTCGCCGCCGAACAATCAAGCGCTGCGCCGATACCGTTGGTGGCGGGAGATTTGCGTGAAGCCACCGAGAATTATCAGCGGCAACTGATCAGCGCTTGCCTGGAACGGCACCACGATAACTGGGCGAGTGCCGCCCGTGAACTGGGCCTGGATCGGGCGAACCTTGGCCGGATGGCGAAGAGATTGGGGATGAAGTGACGGCCCCTTCGCGAGCAGGCTCGCTCCCACATTGGGATGCATTCCCCTGTGGGAGCGAGCCTGCTCGCGAAGGCGTCCTACCGTTCACCCGAATTACTAAAGCCTGCCCCCAACAAGTCGATAACCCGGCATCGATAGCTGTTGGCGATCCTCGCGGTCGCCCATCACCTTTTTCCACAGAAGGTTTTTATGTCCTCCAACAAAGCCCGCGCAGACTCACTTTCGCTTCTGCTGTTTACCTTGCGCAGCGGCAAGCTGATGGCGATCAACCTGCTGAAAGTCAGTGAAATCATCCCCTGCCCGCCGCTGACCAAACTGCCGGAGTCGCACCCGCACGTCAAAGGCATCGCCACCTTGCGCGGCGCGTCGTTGTCGGTGATCGACCTGAGCCGCGCCATTGGCGAGCGGCCGCTGGAAGACCCGAATGGCGGTTGCCTGATCGTCACCGACGTCAGCCGTTCCAAGCAGGGCCTGCATGTTCAGGCCGTGAGCAAGATCGTCCATTGCCTGACCACTGACATCCGTCCGCCACCCTTTGGCTCTGGCGGTGTGCGTTCGTACATCACCGGGGTGACGTCGGTCGACGGCACGCTGGTGCAGGTGCTGGACATCGAAAAAGTCATCCACGGCATCGCCCCGGCCCAGATCGAAATGGCCCCGACCGAACTGAGCATGGAAGACGCCGAAGTCCTCGGCAGCGCGCGGATTCTGGTAGTCGATGACAGCCAGGTGGCCCTGCAACAATCGGTGCACACCCTGCGCAATCTCGGTCTGCAATGCCACACCGCCCGCAGCGCCAAGGAAGCGATTGACTGCCTGCTGGACCTGCAAGGCACTGCCCAGCAGATCAACCTGATAGTCTCGGACATCGAAATGTCCGAGATGGACGGCTACGCCTTCACCCGCACCCTGCGCGAAACCCCGGACTTCTCGCACCTCTACGTGTTGCTGCACACCTCGCTGGACAGCGCGATGAACAGCGAAAAGGCGCGTCTTGCCGGGGCGAATGCGGTGCTGACCAAATTCTCCTCGCCGGAGCTGACCAAGTGTTTGATCGAAGCGGCCAGGGCGGTCGCTGAACAGGGTCATTGAGTGGCCAGGGACTTCTGCTTTCTGATGCGGCGCAACCTCGCTGAGGCTGTGCCTGCGATCACCTGGCCGCAGGGCATTGTCCTCAGCGACTACCGTCCCGACCTGGCAACCGAGGTTCATCGATTGATGGAACTGGGCTTTCAGGAAGGTGGCGGTCGCGTGCCGGCGTTGGAGGTTTGGCAACGGCGTTTTGAAACCGACCCCGAATACGATCCGAGCCTGTGCTTCATTGTCCTGGATGCAGACGGCATCGTCGGCGTGTGCCAGTGCTGGACCAGCGCCTACATTAAAAGCCTGGTGGTGCATCCGCGGGCTCAGCGTCTGGGTTTAGGCCGTGCGTTGCTGTTGCATGCTTTCAACGTGTTTGCCCGGCGGCGTGAAGGATTTGTCGACTTGAAGGTGCTGGAAGACAACCTTCGGGCGCAGCGGCTGTATGAAAGTGCCGGGATGTACGTGGTCCGTCGGGAGCCGGTTCCAGTCTGATACACCGTCATCGCGAGCAGGCTCGCTCCCACATTTGGAATGCATTCCCCCTGTGGGAGCGAGCCTGCTCGCGAAGAGGCCCGCACTTGCTCCATCAAACCATCAGGCATACTCCCTCCAATAACCCCAAGGATGCCTACCCCATGAAAGCTGTCACCCTGACCTTCCTCTGCCTCACCGCCCTCGCCACCCAGGCCCACGCCTCCAGCACCGATGCCTGGGCCGCCTACGATAAAGCCGTGCTCGCCAGTTGCACCAAGGCCAGCGGTCTGAAGAACGCCAAACCCGTCGGCAACGCCGCGCAGTTCGATGACCGGGTGGGCTACACCGCATTGCTGCTGCAAGGCCAGTACCCGCAAAAACACATGAAAGGCCAGCAAGGCACTGAGCTGTGCCTCTATAACAAGAAGGACAAAACCGCCTACATCACCGAATGGGACTCCATCCGCCCGACCGCCAAGGCCCAATGACCCGCAAAGGGTCTGGCGCATAATTTGCTTCGACAGCGGTCTTTGCGGCGGCATTCTGTCGCCGTTGCAGGCCCTGATAGGCGACTGACCGCTCAATGAATACGACGTTTTCCTGCGTAGGTTGCGGCAAATGCTGCAATGACCATCATGTCCCCCTGACCCTGCCTGAAGCCCGCTCATGGGCCGCCGACGGAGGCCAGGTGATCGTGTTGGTGGAAGGTTTCCTGGGCAATGGCCTGGGCCTGCCGGTGCAACAACGCGAACATGCCGAACGCCGCTCGGCGCGGGTTCAAAGCGGCGCCGCCGAGGCCTATGTCGCCATCACCTTTGCGGCCTACAACGTCGGTCCCTGCCGGAATCTTGACGAAGACAACCTCTGCCGCATCTATGAGCGCCGGCCGCTGGTGTGCCGCATCTATCCGATGGAAATCAATCCGCACATTCCACTGAACACCGCCGTGAAGGAATGTCCGCCGGAGTCGTGGGAAAAAGGACCGGAGCTGATTGTGGGCGGCAAGCTGGTGGATCAGGAACTGGCCGGTTTGATCGAACGCTCGCGCCAGGCCGATCGCGATGACATCCCGTACAAGGATGCGATTTGCGCGCTAATGGGGTTCAGGACGACCGCGTTGAAGGGCGATGGCTTTACCGCTTATCTACCGGATATGACCGAGTTCGCGACGATCATTGATGAGTTGAGCGGGCAGACGTTGCCGGAGTGGTCCAGCGAATGGCTGTTTCATGTGTCGGGGGATGACATTGCCGGGCAGGTGTTGGCGGCGGGCGCGCAAGTGGTGGCGGATGAGCCTGCGAACTATGCGTTTATATCGTTGCGGGCGGCTTGAGCTGAAAGGCGTGCTGATGGTGATGGCCCCATCGCGAGCAGGCTCGCTCCCACAGTTGACCGCGTTGCCCAGACGGACGCGATCTAATGTGGGAGCGAGCCTGCTCGCGATGACGGCAGCCCAGCCACCGCAACGCTGAAACCCTAGCGCTTACCCATCGAACGACGAGTACCCGGAGGCGCAGCCCCTGGGGTCTTGGTGTGGCCGTTCTTCGCGCCATTTTTGTACCAAGGCTGGCTGGCGTTCTTCGCCGCCGCCAGTTCGCCCGGTTTGAACGGGAACTTGAACGCCGGGATCGCGGCTTTGGTTTCGCTGTCTGCGCTGGAGTCGACGCTGTCTGGCAGGTCTGCCGGGTCGTCGCTCAAGGCGTCGGCGACCGGCGGTTGTGTCGGGGAAGTCATGAAAGCTCCGGGTGATACACATAAAGTCGGGCCCGGTGAGCGAGCCGCGAAAGGCGGCAGTATAACTGGATGGCGCGCCGCAAGCTTCAAGCTTGCAACAGCCGTTGAGCGGTTGACGTTCGGCTCGCACAAATCCCGCGAAGAATGTAGCGTGCTTACCATTCACCTCCGCCCGACGAGCCCTCCTCCGATGAAAAAGACCGTCCTCGCCTTCAGCCGCATCACCCCCGAAATGATCGAACGCCTCAAACAGGACTTCGACGTCATCGTGCCGAATCCGAAAAACGGTGACATCAACGCGCAATTCAATGAAGCCCTGCCCCACGCCCACGGACTGATCGGGGTGGGCCGCAAACTGGGCCGCGCGCAACTGGAAAACGCCGCCAAACTGGAAGTCGTCTCCAGCGTCTCGGTCGGCTACGACAACTACGACGTCGCCTACTTCAACGAACGCGGGATCATGCTGACCAACACGCCGGATGTGCTCACCGAAAGCACCGCTGACCTCGCCTTCGCCTTGCTGATGAGCAGCGCCCGCCGTGTAGCCGAACTGGACGCCTGGACCAAGGCCGGCCAATGGCAAGCGACTGTCGGTGCGCCGTTGTTCGGTTGCGATGTGCATGGCAAGACCCTGGGCATCGTCGGCATGGGCAATATCGGCGCGGCCATTGCCCGTCGCGGTCGGCTCGGCTTCAACATGCCGATCATCTACAGCGGCAACAGCCGCAAGACCGAACTGGAACAAGAACTCGGCGCGCAGTTGCGCACGCTTGATCAACTGCTGGCCGAAGCCGATTTCGTCTGCCTGGTGGTGCCGCTCAGCGAAAAAACCAGACACCTGATCAGCCATCGCGAACTGGCGCTGATGAAGCCGAACGCGATTCTGGTGAACATCAGCCGTGGTCCGGTGGTGGATGAACCGGCACTGATCGAAGCGCTGCAAAACAACCGGATTCGTGGCGCCGGCCTGGATGTCTACGAGAAAGAACCGCTGGCCGAGTCGCCGCTGTTCCAGCTGAAAAACGCCGTGACCTTGCCGCACATCGGCTCAGCGACGAATGAAACCCGCGAAGCCATGGCCAACCGCGCCTTGAGCAACTTGCGCAGCGCCTTGCTGGGTGATCGACCGCAGGATCTGGTCAACCCGCAAGTCTGGAAAGGCTAAGCGAAACGGGCAGGCGTTTCGGCGCCTGCCCGTGCGTTACACACGATCACGCCAACTTGCCATTGCCCTGCACCATCGCCGCCTTGGGTTTGCGAAACACCAGCACATTCCCCAGCATCACCAGCACCAACCCGACCAGCGCCGGCGCGGTCCATTGGTAGCCTTCGACAAACGCCGAGACATTCAGCGCCACCACCGGAAACAGCACGGTGCAATAGGCGGCACGCTCAGGTCCCATGCGCCCGACCAGCGTCAGGTACGCGGTGAAGCCGATCACCGAGCCCGGAATCACCAGGTACAGCAGCGACCCGATGTAGCGGGCATTCCACTCCATATCGAACGGAATGCCTTTGACCAGGCACCACACCGAGAGCATCGCCGCGCCATACGCCATGCCCCAGGCGTTGGTGGTCAGCGGCTTGAGCCCGGCCTTCTGCTGCAAACTGGACAACATGTTGCCCGCCGAAAAACACAGGGTTCCGAGCAGTGCCAGGGCCAAACCGAGCAAGGTTTCCGGACTCGCGGTATGGCCGGCCAGTTCAGGCCAGAACAACAGCCCCAGTCCGAACAAGCCCAGCGCGCCGCCCATCAGCACATTGCGGGCGATTTTCTGGCCGAAGAACACCCGCGCATTGAGGGCATTCCACAGGGTGGCGGTGGAAAACACCACGGCGACCAGGCCGCTGGGGATCCACTGACTGGCGGTCAGGAAGCACATAAAGTTGATGCAGAACAGGCACAGCCCTTGCGCCAGACAGATCAGGTGCCCGCGCCGGTTCATCACTTGCAGGCGCCGACTCAGCAGCAACATCACGAACAGCACCAGTGCGGCGAGGCCGAATCGATAGACGATCGACACCGGAATGGCCACCACGCCCAGCTGCCATTTCAGGGCAATCCAGGTGGTGCCCCAGATCAGCACGGTCAACAGATACAACGTAAGGTTCATGGCACAGACTCCTGAATAGGCGTTCAGTGTCCTGCGCCACGCCTTGGCGCACTTGCATAAACTTGCGCTTTTGTCGGGCCACGGGCTGGCAGCCGTATGCCTACGGAGTAGGATGCAAGGCGTTGGAGAGAACCGATCATGCCCGCACTGGAAACCCTGCAAGTCTTTCAAGCCCTCAACCGCTCGCCCAATGCTCGCCTCGAGCTCAGCGCCGAGCTCGGTGACGGCATGGCTGCAGCCTTGTGGAGCAACCATCACGACGCCCAGGATTACGAAGCGCCGAGCCACCACACCTTGTCCTGCTACATCGCCGGTGGCACCGGCACTTTCCGCCGCGGTCAGCCCGGCACCAAGGGCGGCCCGGACAAACTGTGCATCCTGCCGGCTGACCATCAGTCTGGTTGGGTGATCAATGGCGACATTCGCCTGGCCCACCTTTATTTCAGCCCCGAACAATTCGCCCTCGGCTGCGTGACCTTGCTGGACCGCGAGCCGCGCGAATTGCAGTTGCGCGAAAGCACGTTCCTCGACGACCCACAGCAGGCCCGACGCTTTCGGCAGATGATCACGCTCAATTGGGAGGAGCCGGGCGAACGCGTGCTCACCAGCAGCCTGGCCCATGAAATGCTCAGCCACGCCCTGCTCAGCCAGGTCGGCATGCGCGAAGGGTTGCGGCTCAAGGGCGGGTTGGCGGCGCATCAGCGGCGGCAGTTGGTGGAGTTCATCGACAGCCAGTTGGCCGAAGCCATCAGCCTGGGGCAGTTGGCGGGGTTGTGTGCGCTGTCGGAATACCACTTTGCGCGGATGTTCAGGGAGAGCTTTGGCTTGCCGCCGCATCAGTATGTGTTGGCGCGGCGACTGAACCGGGCGCGGGAGTTGCTGCGCTCGACGTCGCAACCGTTGGGGGAGATTGCACTGGCGTGCGGGTTTGCCAGTGCCAGTCACTTTACCCATCGGTTTCGCCAGGCGTTGGGTGGGACACCTAGGGAGTATCGGCAGGCGTTTTTGCGCTAAATGTCAGGCCGCCATCGCGAGCAGGCTCGCTCCCACATTTGGAATGCATTCCCCTGTGGGAGCGAGCCTGCTCGCGATGAACGATGACGCAGTCTGCCCTTAGAATTCCAAGGTGCTGGACAACATCACCTGTCGCGAATCCCCCATCGACACAAAGAACCGGCTCGCCGCCGAGGTGTAGTAGGTGCGGTCGAACAGGTTCTTCACGTTGAGCTGAAACTTGACCTTCTGCCCTTCGACCTTGGTGTCATACGTCGCGAACGCATCAGCCACGGTATAGCTCGGCAGATCGAAATCGTTCACGGCATTACCCGCCCGCTCGCCGACATAACGCGCGCCCGCGCCAACCCGCAACTGGTCGCCGCCAACGACAGTGCCGAAGTCATACACCGCCGACAGCGAGCCGCTGTTCTTCGCCACGTTTTGCAGTTTTTTACCTTTGTAGACCGGGTCTTCGGTGACTTCGGCATCGGTGTAGGCATAGCTGCCGATCATGCTCCAGCGATCGCTGAGTTGGCCGCTCAGGTCCACTTCCAGGCCACGGGAACGCACTTCACCGGCGGCGCTGTAGATCGTCGTCGGGCCTTCAGAGTTGGCGATCAGCACGTTACGTTTCTTGATATCGAACAGCGCGACATTACCGGTGATGCGCCCCGGCATGTCGAGCTTGGCGCCGACCTCCCAGGACTTGGCTTCCTCCGGCGCAACGCTGCCGTCGAGCACGACGCTGCTGCCGCTCAATGGCGCGATGGTCGAGTTGGGTTTGAACGATTCGGTGTAGCTGCCATAGAACGACAATGCGTCGGTGTAGCGGTACACCAGGCCGGCGCGCGGTACCCATTTCTGGCCATTGCTATCGGTGTTGGCATGGAACGGTACGCCTTTACCGGCGTACTGGTCGTACGCCTGGTACCGTGCGCCGCCGACCAGAATCCATTGCTCGGTGAGGTGGATCGAATCCTGCAAAAACACCGAATCGCTGCGCAGTAAATCAGTCTGCGCGCTGTCCGCCGGGCTGACCGTGGTGCCGGCGACTTCGCGGCCGTAGACCGGGCTGACGTAGCTGAAGTTGCTCAGGCTTTTCTGGCGGATCAGGTCTTCGCGGTAGATCTTGCGGTACTCGTCATCGATGCCGAATACCAGGTCATGTTGCAGGCCCAGCACATTGACGTTGCCTTCGAGGCTGGCGGTGGTGAAACGGTCGGTGCTGATTGCGTTTTGCGTGCCGTCCATGCTCCGCGTCAGCGTGCCTTTGGCGGTGTCGATGGCGGTCACGCGGACCTGGCTGGCGTCGTAGGTTTCGCGATTCCAGCTGTAGCCGAAGTGGGCGTTCCAGTTGTCGTTGAGTTCGTGGTCAGCCTCGAAGTGGTAAAGGTCCGAGCGACCTTCCATGTTGTTGAACGGCTCGTCGAGGCGACGATCACGGGAGATGTCCAGCGGGTGGTTATCACGCGGGTCAATCACCGTGCCGCGGTCGAACGGGGTCAGAAACTCGCGGTGTTCATAGGCGAACAACAGCTTGGTGCTTTCGCCAAACCAGGCCAGCGATGGCGCCACCAGGGTTTCGCGATGGGTGCCGAAGTTGCGCCAGTAATCTTCGTCTTCGTGGTCCAGCACCATGCGGTAAGCGAGGCCGGAAGTGCCGAGTGCGCCGGTGCTGTCGAGGCCGCCGCCGCTGCCGTTTTTGCCGTCGCCGTAAGTCGAGCCGCGCACGGTCAAGGCGTTGTACTGCTCAAGCTCGGGCTTTTTGCTGACCATGTTGACCACGCCGCCCGGGTCCTGGATGCCGTAGAGTAACGAAGCCGGGCCCTTGAGCACCTCGACCCGGTCGACACTGGCGTTGAGGCCACGGCCCTGCACGATGGGCATGCCGTCGCGCATGATCGAGCCGTTGCGGTTGTCGCCGAAGCCGCGAGTCATCACCGAATCCTGGGTGCTCGCCAGCGTATTGCCCTGGGTGATGCCGCTGACGTTGGCCAGTGCGTCATCGAGGTTACGCGGCGCCTGATCGCGAATGACTTGGGCGGAGACGACGTTAACGGTTTGCGGGATTTCCTGGAGCAAGGCTGAAGAGCGCATCACCGAACTGGTGGGCGGCGGCTGATAGCTCATGGATTGATCCATCACCGAGGTGATGGTGGTCGCGCCCAGGTTCAGCGCGCCTTCGGTCGGCAACGGCTCCAGGACCAACGTGTGGCCATCGGTACGACGGAAGGTGAAGCCCGAACCGCCGAGCAAACGTTGCATCGCCTGCTCGGCGCTCATCTGTCCGCTGACGGCCGGCGCATTGAGGCCGTAAGGCGCTTCATCGGTGTAGACCACGCTGATGCCGGTGATCCGGCTGAAATCGCTCAAGGCCTGGGGCAGCGGTTTGGCGGCCAACGCGAAGCTGAACTGCGTGCGCGGCTGTGCAGTGCCGGCCTCAGCCGCCAGTGCCACGCTCAGCGGCAGCAAGGCCAGCGCCGAAAAGCTCAATGCAGAAACACCCAACCATTGTTTGACCGAACCCGATTTTGCCCTGGACTTCATTGCTCATGACCTGTGTAGAACCGCTACGGAATGCGAATGACTCGCAGTTTCAGTCACTACACGGATGGGGTCGGGGTTTACCTCATCAAAAATCTGAAAATATTTTTATTCGGGTTCGGTGTGGTTTGATCGGACGCCTTCGCGGGCAAGCCTCGCTCCTACAGTGGATTGCGTGATCCTGTAGGAGCGAGGCTTGCCCGCGAAGAGGCCGGTGGCCTCAACGCAAAATAATCAAATGCCCCAAAACGCTGTGCTGCTCAAACCCCAGCACGCCTTGCAGCGAACTCAACACCGCCTGCGGATCCTTGCTCGGAAAACTGCCACTGACCCGCCGCGCCGCCAATTCATCGTTGAGCAGCACAATCCGCCCAGGGTAATAACGCCCAAGATCCTGCACCACCTCGGCGAGTGTCGCCTTGTAGTAATTGAGCCAACCCTGACGCCACGCCAACTGCGCTTCGCTGTCGACTGCATGGAGCTTTTCTGCCGAGCCATCGCCATACGCCACTTGCTGGCCAGCCGTGAGGATTTGCTGCTCAGCGTTTTTGCTCGCCGTCACGCCCACCCGCCCGGACAACACCGTGACCTGCGCGCCGTGAGGTTGCAGGCGCACTTCAAACTGCGTGCCCAGCACCCGCGCCTGACCCTGTTCAGCGTCGACCACAAACGGCTCGCCAGTGTGGGTCACGCTGAAAAATCCGGCACCCCGACGCACCTGGACATGCCGCTCGCCACCGCTGAAATCCACCGCAATCGCACTGTCGGCATCCAGGGTCACTTGCGACTGATCGGCCAACGTGACGGTACGAATTTCCCCCGGCGCCGACACATAATCCGCACCCAGGTCATCGATCCAGCGCGTCGGCTGCCAGCCCGCACCGAGGCTGACCATCAACAGCAGACACGCAGCCATCGCCAGCGCGCCGGACCATCGCCGCACGCTGCTGCGGCGCGAACGATTCATCGCATTCAGATAACCCTGCAAGGCCAACGCCTCTTCATCGGCGAGGGTCCGTGCCGGCCCTTCGCTCAATTCCCACACCACTTGCGCCTGGGCGTAAGCCTCGGCGTGGGCCGGATCGGCCTGCAGCCATTGGCTGAACGTGGATTGATCGCCGCTGCTGGGCTGGTCATGCAACAGACTCAGCCAGGCAAAAGCCGCCTGTTCCTGAGCCGGCGTCGGTGTGACGCGTTCGATGGTGTTCACGGTGCTTTCCCTGGCGTGCGCGGTTCGGGTTCTCGAAGGCTGGCCTTGCAGGCTTCGAGGGCGCGCATCATATGTTTTTCGACGGCGCTTTGGGACAGGCCCATGGCCTTGGCGATTTCGGCGTACTTGCGACCATGGATGCGGTTGAGCAAAAAAATCTGCCGCGTGCGCTCAGGCAACGCGCGCAACGCCGCTTCGACATGCCGCAAATCGTTGCCCGCCTCCAGCGCCGCTTGCGGTTCACTGCCCTGGCTGTCCGGCGCCTCCGGCATCCAGCCTTCATTGACCCGCACCCGCGTGCCTTCACTGCGCAAGTGATCGATGGCGATATTGCCGGCACAGCGCAACAGGTAGGTGCTGAGTTCCTCGACCTGCACCAGCGGCCGACGCCAGAAACGCAGGAACAAGTCCTGCACCAGGTCCGCCGCCGTCGCCCGGCAACCGACACGACGGTTCACCAGCGCTTCCATCTGCGAACGCTGGGACAGGAACACCTGCAGGAAATGCGCACGCGCACCGCGGTGTTCATCGTCATGGGATTCCGGGGGGCTGGCGATCATCCGGTCAGCCCTGCACTAACAGGGCAACCGGGCTGGCGAGCAGGCTCACACCGGCCAACCCCAACGCCAGACGCGGGCGATACGGCATCAACAGCACCAGCAACAAAGCACTGAGCATCAACACCGCGAACCATTCCACCAGTCCCAATCCCCAACCGGTCGCCGACACCGCCGCCCACAGCGACAGGCTCAGCAACAGCCAGCCACCGAGTTTCATCGATTGCCGGCGCCGGGCCGACGGCTTGCGGCCCAGCAGGTCGCTGTGATGCCGATCCATCGATAAACACAACGCGGTGAAACCGCCATAGCAGAGCATCAGTGCCAGCAACATTCAGTTGATTCCTCGCTCAAGCGTGATCGGTTGAGCACGCTTGCGAACAACGGTATCGGCCTTCGCCGAGCGCTGCATTTTCCACGCAGCCCAGGCGAGAAACAGCCCACTGCCCAGACACGCCAGATCAAAACCGGCCAAGGCGTAATCGCCCTGCGTCAACGTAACGCCCAAGTGATACGGCGTGGTCAGGGCATTCAACAACGGCACCGCGCAAAACAACAGTGCCGCCAGCGCCAACTGCTCGACCCACGCCGTGCGGCCACGGCGGATCAGGGCATGCAACACGCTCAAGCCCCAGACCATGAAGAAGCTGTTTACCTCCCACTCCGCCCGCCCGGCCATCTCGACCGGCAGCAAGCGATTGGCCCAGAAGAACGCCGCTACCGCGATCACCAGCCCGGACATGCTGGCGATGTTCAGCACTTCCACCAGGCGCAACTCGAACGGCATCACAGCGCTTTTTGCATGTTTGAGCTGACGCTTGCCGAGCCAGATCACCAACCCGGTGCCAATCATCACCGTGCTCGCCAGACCGCAAATAAAGTACAACCAGCGCAACACCGGCCCGGCGAAATGGCCCATGTGCAAACCGTAGAAACTCCCGGCAATCGCCACTGGCAGTGCTTGCTTCGGGGTGGTGCCGAGCAGTTGGCCGGTCACGCCGTTGAACGTCACCGCGCTGCCAAAGTCGTGGACCACCCGGTCGCTGCCGTCACGTGCAAGCACGACGGAGGCATTCGCGTCGCCCGGATTGTTCACCGTCAGCCGCCCTACTCGCCCGCCCGCCCACTGTTCGCGCGCTTTTTCCAGCAGCGGTGCCAATGGCGCCAACTGCGCGGGTTGGCCAGCGGCTTGCGGTGTATTGGAAGCCGGAAACACCTCAGCGTAAAACTGGCTGGCATCACCCTTGTACGAAGCCAGAATGCTCGCCGGCATGACCATCGCCATAAAAATCACCAGGCTGCTGTAGGTGATCATCAGGTGAAACGGCAACACCAGAACACCCACCGCATTGTGCCCATCCAGCCACGAACGCTGGCCCTTGCGCGGGCGGAAGGTGAAGAAGTCCTTGAAGATTTTCTTGTGCGTGATGATCCCGGTGATCAGGCCGATGAACATCACCATCGCGGCGATCGTCGACAACCAGCGGCCCCACGGATAGGGCATCTGCAGCTGGAAATGGAAGCGATAAAAGAAGTCGCCGCCCATCGTGTCGCGGCCCTGCAGTTCAGCGCCGGTTTGCGGGTCGAGCAGTTTTTCAGTGAAGCGGCCGCGTTCACCGCGCTTGGCTGGCGACTGTTGCCAGCGCACTGACAGGCCAGGTTGCCGAGCGCTCGGCAACTCGATGAGCCAACGCGAAGCACCGGTGGCATGCTGCTGAAGATAGCCCTGTGCCAGAATCAGACTGGCTTCGGAGGACACCGACCGGGCGGGAATTTCCGGCTGCATCCAATGGCTGATCTCGTCCTTGAAGTAGGCCAGTGTGCCGGTCAGGAAAATCGCAAACAGCAGCCAGCCGAAGATCAAACCGGCCCAGGTGTGCAGCCAGGCCATGGCCTGACGAAAGCCCTCTTTCATGCGTGGCCCACCCAGTACGCCAGCCCCGACGCGACCGCCAGCACCAGGCTCGGCACCATCAAACCGATCCAGGCCTGCCACGCCGTGCGGCAGGCAAAGCACCAGAGCACCGCGACCAGATAGACCAGAAACGAGCTCATCATCCCGGTCACGACGGCTTCGGCGCGGGCCATGGGCAACCACATTGTCAGGCTGACGCTGGCCAGCGCCGAAACGAGATAACCGCCCAGCACGGCGGCGAGCACCCGCGCGGTGACCGCCAGTCGGTGGGAAACGGGGAGCGTGGTGGATTTGCCTTTCATGTTTCGACCTTGAAACCGGGTGAGGCCACGCGAAAGTCACGGGGCCAACAAGGCCGCAATATTAATGATAAATATTCTCATACGCAAAAGACTCCGACGATATCGCCACTCAGGCAGCCGTAACGCCCCTTTGTAGCAGCTGCCGAAGGCTGCATTCGGCTACGAAGCAGCCGCAAAACCTGGGTGCACGATTTCCCTGAATCACCGCGGCGTCTGACTTAACGACCGCTTCGCAGCCGAACGCAGCCTTCGGCACCTGCTACAGAGAGGTGCGTTTGGGCGGAGATGACTGAACGCGCAAACAAAAACGGGCCTGCATAAGCAGACCCGTTTGTCGGTGGAAAGGTAAAAATTAAATCAGGCTTCAGCCGTTTTGCGCAGCCTGTTCGTTCTCGAGAAATTCTTCTTCCAGCAGCACATCTGCGTGTGCCCCCCTCTCGAATGGCACTACCGCGGCACGTGGTTTGCCCCGCAGTTTGCCGAACAGGTGATCCAGAGCATGTTCAAGTTTGGTGGCCGCCCCGTCGATCGCCAGTTCCAGGGAGTCAGCTTTATGGGTGACAGAAATCGGTTGGTGGCCTTTTGGCCGTGCTTCCAGCTGGCAGCGCATGTCGTGCGGTCCGGGCTTGTCGCCGTTTTCGTCCCGCAGATGGACCTCGACGCGGGTCAGGTCCTCTTCGTATCGTTCGAGCGTGCTCTCAATGGTAGTACGTACCCACTCCTCCAGTCGGATGCTGCTTTGAATATGGTTATCACTGTTGACTTGGATTTGCATAGTTCATCCCTTATTTCAGCTAGCTCGCTAGAGGCCCTTCGGCTAGCCCTTGGGCGTCATCACCGTGACCTCTTACTTACACAATCGGTCTGTGCGCCGAACAATTCAACCCCTAAAAAAAGATAAATATGGATTCGCAAAAAAAGCCGGACAACCGGTAAAAGCGCTGTTAAGGTCGGGAGTTGGGTCGCATCGGTTCTTTGTCACAAATACTCACATCTGCTGCTCCGCCAGCGGGTGCAAACTGCGAAAAATCCCCGCCTCCTCTACCAGCCAATCATGCACCGCGCGCACGCCCGGATGGCTCAGCGCACCTGGGGCATACAGCAATACGTAGCGCTTGTGATTGGGCACCGCCAGGCCAAACGGCACGATCAACGTCCCTCGCTCCAGCTCATCGTTGAGCAACGTCCGCCGCGCAATCGCCACGCCCATCCCGGCAATCGCCGCTTCAATGGTCAGGTGGTTGCGGTTGAAGGTGTGCCCGCGCCGCACGTCCGCGCCTTCGAAGCCGATGGCATTCAGGTAAAACTCCCATTCCGCATACTCATAACTGCCGCGCCAGGCGGTGATGTCGTGCAGTAACGGAAAATGCACCAGGTCCGCCGGGCCGTGCAGCGGTGGCCGCCCGCGCAACAGGCTCGGGGCACACACCGGAAAGATCTGCTCATCGAGCAAGGCTGTGGATAACAAACCGGGATAACTGCCGTCGTTCAGGTCGATGGCCAGGTCGAAGTCGCCCTCATGCAACGGCACGCTGCTGTCCTCGGCCACCAGGCGCAACTGAATGTCCGGAAAACGCTGCTGCAAGCGCGGCAGGCGCGGGGTCAGCCACTTGCTCAGGAACGAAGGAATCGAGCGCAGCCGCAAAATCCCGCTGATCATTCCCGCGTCCAGTCGTCGCAATTCTGCGTCGATGCTGCCGTAAGCCTCGTTGACGGTGATGGCCAGTCGCTGGCCCTCGGCGCTCAATTCCACGCCGCGAGCACGACGATGGAACAGGCGAAAACCCAAGCGTTCTTCCAGCTGGCGGATTTGCTGACTGACCGCGCCCGGCGTGATGTGCAGCTCTTCGGCACATCGGGTGAACGACAAGTGCCGCGCGGCGCAGGAAAACACGTGCAGCCAGACATAGGTCTGGGCGTGCAATTGACGACTCATCGTTTAGTCCTGCTAAAGGCTTTCTTAGGAAGTTTCGTTGGTCACGTAGGACCTAGGTGGGCAGTATCGCCCACATTGCGCTTGTCCTACAAAACATGGCAGCGATTCCTCTTCCATTGCTTGTATAGGCTTTAGCATGGCTATCAGTGTTTTCGATCTCTTCAAAGTCGGCATCGGTCCGTCCAGTTCCCACACCGTCGGCCCAATGCGCGCCGCCGCGACATTCGCCCAGGCGCTCATCGATCAAGGTTTACTGGATGACGTACGGCGGGTAGAAATCCGCCTCTACGGCTCCCTTTCCGCCACCGGCGTCGGCCACGCCACCGACCGCGCCTGCGTCATGGGCCTGATGGGCGAATGGCCGGACAGCATTGATCCGACCTGTATCGAAAGCCGAATTCAAACCCTGCGCGAAACCGGCCAACTGAACCTGGCCGGTAAAGCGACCATTGCCTTCAACTGGCAACGCGATCTCCTGCTGCTCGACGAGAGTTTGCCCTACCACCCCAACGCCATGTCCCTGACAGCCTTTGGCGAAACCGGTGAACTGTCGGAGCAAACGTACTACTCGATCGGTGGCGGATTCATCATCGAAGCAGCGGAAGCCGAGTCCGGCATTGCGCCTTCCAGCGACGTGGTGCTGCCGTACGATTTCTCTAGCGCCGCCGAATTGCTCAAGCTCTGCAACCAACACGGTCTGCGGGTTTCCGAGTTGATGATGGCGAATGAACTGGCCTGGCGCAGCGAAGCCGATATCCGTCAGGGCTTGCTGCACATCTGGTCGGTGATGCGCGAGTGCGTCGAGCAAGGCTTGCGTCACGAAGGCATCCTGCCCGGCGGTCTGAATGTTCCGCGCCGCGCCGCGAAATTGCACCGCAGCCTGTTGGAAATCGGCAAGCCGAATGTCATCACCTCCACGCTGTCGGCCATGGAATGGGTGAACCTGTTCGCCCTCGCCGTGAACGAAGAAAACGCAGCGGGCGGACGCATGGTTACCGCGCCCACCAACGGCGCGGCCGGGATCATTCCAGCGGTGCTGCACTACTACATGAAATTCAATCCCGATGCGTCGGACGATGACGTGGTGAATTTCTTTCTGGGCGCTGCGGCCGTCGGCATTCTCTGCAAGAAAAACGCCTCGATCTCCGGCGCCGAAGTCGGCTGCCAGGGCGAAGTCGGGTCAGCCTGCGCGATGGCCGCCGCCGGTCTGGCGGACATACTCGGCGCCACCCCGGAGCAACTGGAAAACGCCGCCGAAATCGGCCTGGAACACAACCTCGGCCTGACCTGCGATCCGGTCGGCGGCCTGGTGCAAGTGCCGTGCATCGAACGCAACGCGATTGCCGCCGTGAAGGCAATCAACGCCACGCAAATGGCCCTGCGTGGCGATGGCAAACACTTCATTTCCCTGGACCGGGTGATCCGCACCATGCGCGATACCGGCGCCGACATGCACGACAAATACAAAGAGACTTCACGGGGCGGCCTGGCGGTGAGCTGGGTGGAGTGCTGAGGCGCATTCCCTGACCGTCCGCAACACGTGAGCCCGAGCAAGAACAATAACGAGGCCAAAAAACGATGACCGATGTACGCACACCTGCTGCCGATAATCCTGCTGTAGAACTCAAACGCGATGCCGCGACAGTCACCCAGGGCTGGAGCAAACACGACACCACCTGGATGCTCGGGCTCTACGGCACGGCGATTGGCGCCGGCACGCTGTTCCTGCCGATCAACGCCGGGGTCGGTGGTTTCTGGCCACTGTTGATTCTGGCGGTGCTGGCGTTCCCGATGACCTTTTTCGCCCACCGCGGCCTGACCCGCTTCGTGCTGTCCGGCCGTTCCGGGGACATCACCGAAGTGGTGGAAGAACACTTCGGCGTCGGCGCCGGCAAGCTGATCACGCTGCTGTATTTTTTCGCGATCTTCCCGATTCTGCTGGTGTACAGCGTGGCGCTGACCAACACCCTGAGCAGCCTCATGGAACACCAACTGCACATGACGCCGCCACCGCGAGCCATCCTGTCGCTGGGCTTGATTCTCGGCCTGATGGCGATCGTGCGTTGCGGCCAGGACGTCATCGTCAAATGCATGAGCGTGCTGGTTTACCCGTTCGTCGCTGCGTTACTGCTGCTGGGCGTCAGCCTGGTGCCGAACTGGAACGGCGCTTTCTTCGCCACTGCCAGTGAAGGCATGCCGCTGCCGCTGTTCTTCAAGACCTTGTGGCTGGCAATCCCGGTGATGGTGTTCTCGTTCAACCATTCGCCGATCATCTCCGCCTTCGCCGTCGATCAGAAACAACGCTACGGCGAGCAAGCCGAGCGCAAGAGCGGCGGCATCCTCGCCATCGCTCACGCCATGATGGTGGTGACGGTGATGTTCTTCTGCTTCAGCTGCGTGCTGGCGCTGTCTCCGGCGGATTTGGCCGCGGCGAAGGCGCAGAACATCTCGATCCTGTCGTACCTGGCCAACCACTTCCAGACGCCAGTGATTGCGTACGCCGCGCCGTTGATTGCGCTGGTGGCGATCACCAAATCCTTCCTCGGCCATTACATCGGCGCCAGCGAAGGTTTCCAGGGCCTGATCGTGAAAAGCCTGCGCGGCCGTGGCCGGGTGATGTCGGCAAGCTGGCTGAACCGTGTGACCGCGTTGTTCATGATCCTCAGTTGCTGGGCCGTGGCGACCTTCAACCCGAGCATTCTGGGCATGATCGAAACCCTTGGCGGGCCGATCATTGCGTGCCTGTTGTTCCTGATGCCGATGTACGCCATCCGCCGCGTGCCGGCCTTGCGCCAGTACTCCGGGCAGGCCTCGAACGTGTTCGTGGTGTTGATCGGTTTGATTGCACTGTCTGCGATCATCTATTCATTCATGCCCTGAAACGGGCAAGAAACCTGTAGGAGCGAGCTGGCTCGCGATGAACCTGAGGGCGACGCGTTTATCCAGTGAACACGGGTTATCGTTGACGTCCATCGCGAGCGAGCTCGCTCCTACAGGGTTAGCGTTTATTCCGGCATGCCCCTTGCTACATCCCCTGTGTACAAAAACCAAAGCGATGATGGCGATATGGCTACGGAATGGCCGATGGTCTGGTGTTGCGAACTAATCCCGATCATGGCCAGTCAATTACTGCACGTTCAATCAGGCGGTGACGCATCATGGACAACCCCTTTCAGCTCATTACCGATGCCTTTGCACCGGATTACCAGATCAACCTGAGCATTCAGGGCCTGGATGGCAGCATCATGCTGACCTTGTCCAACAGCGGCCATGTGGTCGCCAAACGGATGATCAGCGCCGAACAACGCAATGATCCCCAGCGCCTCAAACGCCTGGTGCAAAGCATTCAATTCGGCATTGCGATCGAACAGGGCCATAGCGCCGTGGCCATTCTCGAAGCCATGACCGATGGTGACAATCGCAACCTGCCGCCACCACCGGCCAAACGCCACAGCCGTCCGGCGATGCGGTTTTAAATCTCGCCCTTCTCTACTTCGGGATGTTCACCGGAACCCGCACCGATCTTGCGTTGCGGGTGTTCGATCTTCACCGAAGGGAATTGCGACGAGGCGTAACGCACCACCAGAATTGCAAACGCCAGCAGCAAAATCCCGCCGCACAAGTAGATGATTCCCAGATCTGGCGGGTTGTGGTGCGAGACGTTGGAGATCAGCAGCCGCGTCAGTGCGGTGATCGCCACGTAGATCAGGAAACGCACCGGCATGTGATTGGTCTTGAAATAAATCCCGACCATCGCCCCCAGTTCCAGGTAGATGAACAGCAGCAAGATGTCATCGATCTTGATGTGCCCTTCCTCGATCATCCCCAGAAATTCCATCACCGCCGCCCACGCGGTCACCGCGCCGATGGCGAACAGCGCCAGGTAGTGGAAGGTCTCGACGAACAGGTTGCCCAGGGACTCGGCCAGTTGGTGCACGTTCTGCCGCAGTTTCTCGGCCCAATTGATTTTCACGATGATTCTTCCTTAGGTCGGTTCGACCGGATGATGCGGGTTGGACGTGACGGTTGTTCTGCATGCAGAAAAAAGGCCAGAGGCTGTTGGGTGAGATGTTGGTTGGGTGAAAGGAGGCACGTCGGCGGTGTTTGGGCCGACGCCTTCGCGGGCAAGCCCGCTCCCACAGGATTAACGCTGTTCCCTGTGGGAGCGGGCTTGCCCGCGATTGGAGCGACACGGTTTGCATGACAAACCCTGAATTCGGTCTACATTGAAAAGCCACTACCCAAACCGAAGGGATTCGCTTATCCTTTTCGCTGTATATAAATACAGTAGTCGAACAGACAACTTAATGTGAAGGCATGTGAGGTGGTGAATGGCCGTCGAAGTGGTATACCGCAGCAGCCGAGATCTGGAGCGCTTGTTCATGGATAAAGCCGAAGCTGACCGTCATGACAAAATGCTCGAACTGGCCGAATTGCTGGCTGAAGTGTTGCAAAAAGCCGTTCCGTCCCTGACCGAGCAGCAAGTGGAAGAAGCCGGGATCTACATGGCGAAGAATCGCGATGTGTTCGCCAAGGCGTTCAAGAGCCAGCCGGACGCCCTGTCCGAACTGCTCAATGCGCCGGCTGAAGTCGTTGAGAAAGCGGCCCCCGTAGAAGTGGCGGCACCTGTTGAAGAAGAGACGAGCGCTGCGCCGACAAAGCCAGCCAAGGCTGCCAAAACAGCAAAGTAAGCAACGCCCGAATTGAATAGGCCCTGAGTCGAATGGCTCAGGGCCTTTTTCATGCCCGCAAGAAACCAGGCGTCGGGTTGCTCCTGCGCCTCGACCAGTGCCCCCACTCCTTCATCGGTACAGCACTTTCTCCGCCAACTCATCCGCCACCCGCGCCGGCGAACGTTTTTCCGCTTGGGCATGAGCGAAGACTTCGGTCAGCCGTGAGCTGATTTTCGACAGGTGCGCGGTGATGGTCGTCAGCGCTTCGCCACGGTGTTTGAGCGAGACGTAGATCAGTCCGCCCGCGTTGATCACGTAATCCGGTGCATACAGGATGCCCCGACGTTCCAGTTGATCGGCGACTTCCAGATGGGTCAGTTGGTTGTTTGCCGAGCCGGCCACCGCCGCGCAGCGCAGTTGCGTCACGCTGTGGCTGTTGAGTACGCCGCCCAGACCGCAGGGCGCGAGGATGTCGCAAGGTGTGCTGAGCAGCGCATCGTTGGCGATCGGATGCGCGCCGAGTTGCTCCATCGCCAGTTGCACTTTGCCGTGGTCGATGTCACTGACCAGCAGCTCGGCACCGGCGGCGTGCAGTTGTTCTGCGAGGGCAAAACCGACGTTGCCCAACCCTTGAATGGCCACGCGCAAGCCTTCGAGGTTGTCGCTGCCCAGACGCGCCATGGCGGTGGCACGAATGCCGGTGAACACGCCCATCGCCGCGTGGGGCGCCGGGTCGCCAGCGGACGTGGTGCTGGTGACGTGTTGAGTCTGCTGGGCGATGCAATCCATGTCGGCCACGGAAGTGCCGCTGTCGATGGCGGTGATGTAGCGCCCGTCGAGCTGATTGATACAGCGCCCGAAAGCTTCGAACAGCGCCGCTCGGTTTTCCACATGGACGGGACGCACAATCACGGCCACGCCGCCACCCTGGGCCAACCCGGCCAGCGCTGCCTTGTAACTCATGCCTTGGGCAAGGCGCACAGCGTCCTCGACGGCGGATTCGTCGCTGGGGTAGGCCAGGTAACGACAACCGCCCAGGGCAGGCCCCAGGCGGCTGTTATGGATGGCAATGACCGCCTTCAACCCGGTGACCGGATCGACGCTCAGATGCAGCGATTCAAGGCGAGTGCTTTGCATGAGAGCGAACATCGTGGGGCTCCCGAATCACTTCTTGTAGTCGCCAGTATAGGCTTGCGCCCAAAATTTGCTGAAGCGCACCGGAATAAGCGACGCCGCCATGCAGGCTTTCGGAAATAACCCGCGCGGGCCAGTGTGCGGCACTGGACGAATTTCGGAGACGGGGCTAAAACGAGGCATTGCCCGGAGATTTTGATGACCCCCCGTCAGCGTTTTTTCGACTGTCTGCAACGTACACCGCCCGCGCTGTTCGAAGCCGCGCTGTGGATGGCTGCCGAACACGACAAAGAGGTGAATCCCGAGGCGGTGCTCAACGACTTCAAGGACCTGCAACTGCGGGTCAGCTATGGCTTGCCGATGTTGCCGGTGAGCGAATTGGCCCAGCCGCTGTTACGGCGCATGAATGACCTGGGGTTCGCCCAGGACGACTTCACGCCGTTGCGCCCGCAGGCGGCGTTGGTCAACAAAGTGCTGGAACGCCGGCGTGGCCAACCGCTGGCTCTGGGGCTGATTGCGCTGGAGCTGGCCAAAGGTCTGGAGATCCCCCTGGTCGGGGTCAATTTCCCGGGGCATTTCCTGCTGCGGGTTCCGGGCGCCGATCACTTGCTTGACCCTTGCGGCGGCCGTCGCCTGTACCCCAACGATTGCCGGGAATTGCTGCAACGCCAATACGGCCCGAACATGAAGCTCAGCGCCGAACACTTGCTCACCGCCGAACCGGTGCAGATGCTGCAACGGCTGTCGCGTAACCTGCGGCAGTTGCACCTGTCCCACGACGATTACATCGGCGCCTTGATCGACGCCGAACGCGTGCTGGAACTGGGCAACGCCAGTGCGGCCGACTACCTGGCCCGGGCCAGTCTGTATCAACGGCTGGACTGCCCGAACGCCGAGCGCTTCGACCTGGAGCATGCCCTGCTGCTCAGCGACGACCCGATCCAGCGGATTCGCCTGACTGAACGGCTGGGGCACCTGCCGCCCAACTCAATCGTCCATTGATCGCAGGTCCAATGTGGGAGCGGGCTTGCCCGCGATGGCGGCGTGTCAGCTAAATGAATATCGACTGATACCCCCTCTTCGCGGGCAAGCCCGCTCCTACAGGGATTATGTGTTGACTGTGAATCTTGTGTAGGGCATCGGCCAAATGTGGGAGCGGGCTTGCTCGCGAAAGCGGTGTGTCAGTCAGCAGTGATGTTGACTGGCAGATTGCATTCGCGAGCAAGCCCGCTCCCACAGTTCGTTCGGTGTGAGGCTTTATGGGGTGTCTGGCTGGTTGGCCGGGTGGGCTTTGATGAAGGCAGGATGTGTTGCTGCCAGTGCCGCTACCCTGCGAATTCGTGGGTACGCGTCAAGGGAAATGTTGAATCGCTCTGCCGCGTACAGCTGCGGGATCAGGTACAGGTCCGCGAGACCAGGCTGCGGACCGAAGCAGTAACCCTCATCGCCAATCAACCGTTCCACCGCCGCCAACCCTTGGCTGATCCAGTGGTCGATCCACTCCACCACCTGCGGCTCATCGTGGCCCAACTGGCGCAGTTTGTTCAGCACGCTGACGTTGTGCAGCGGGTGCACATCGCAGCCGATCAGCGCCGCGACGCCGCGCTCGCGCGCGCGCGCAACGAGGTCCCTGGACAGCAGCGGCACCTGTGGATAACGCTCCTCCAGGTACTCGATGATGGCTGGCGACTGGATCAGCAGGTCGCCTTCGTCGGTGCGTAACGCCGGCACCCGACCTTGCGGATTGATGCCCAGATACGCCGGCTGCCGGTGCTGGCCACCGGGCGGCGCGATCAGGTTGACCGGCAGTGCCTGGTAATCCAGGCCCTTGAGCGCCAGCGCGATGCGCACCCGATAGGACGATGTCGAACGGTAGTAGGTATAGAGTTCCATGACCCGATCTCCTTAGCGTGCCGGCAGTACTTTGCCGCGGCATTCACCGAAACCGATAGAGGCAAATCCCTCGCGGCTGCAACGGGCACGCAGGATGATTTCGTCGCCGTCTTCGAGGAACTTGCGCACTTCACCCGACGCCAGTTCGATCGGCTTTTTGCCGCCCTCGGTGATTTCCAGCAGGCTGCCGAACTGACCGTTTTCCGGTCCCGACAACGTACCCGAACCGAACAGGTCGCCGGCCTGCAACTGGCAGCCGTTGACACTGTGGTGCGCGACCATTTGCGCCACGGTCCAGTACATGTGTTTTGTATTGCTGAGGGTCAGGCGATGAGCCGGCAGTTTTTGCTCGCGCAGGCCTTCGGTCAGCAGCAGCACTTCCAGTTCGATGTCGAAGGCACCCGCGGCCTGATCGCGCTTGTCGAACAGGTACGGTAGCGGCTGCGGATCGCCTTCCGGGCGCGCAGGCTGGGCACGACGGAATGGCTCCAGTGCCTCGGCGGTCACGACCCACGGCGAGATGCTGGTGATGAAACTCTTGGACAGGAACGGGCCCAGTGGCTGGTATTCCCAGGCCTGGATATCCCGCGCAGACCAGTCGTTGAGCAGGCAGAAACCGGCAATGTGATCGGCGGCATCGCCAATGGCGATCGAGTCGCCCATGTCGTTGCCCTGGCCGATCCAGATGCCCAGTTCCAGCTCATAGTCCAGACGTGCGCACGGACCAAACGTCGGCTCGGTCTGACCGGCAGGCAAGGTCTGGCCTTTCGGGCGGCGCACGTCGGTGCCGGACGGGCGAATGGTCGAGGCACGACCGTGATAACCGATCGGCACGTACTTGTAGTTCGGCAGCAGCGGGTTGTCCGGGCGGAACAGTTTGCCAACGTTTTGCGCGTGCTCGATGCCGACGTAGAAGTCGGTGTAATCGTTGATTTTCGCCGGCAGGTGCATCTCGCAGTTTGCCGCCAGTGGCAGCAACTTCGAACCTTGTGCTTCGATCTTGCCGTGCAGGGTGCTGCCTTCTTTCAGCAGCTCCAGCAGACGTTCGCGCAACGCCACTCGTGCTTCGCGACCGAGTTCAAAGAATGCGTTCAACTGCCCGCCACGGGTCGCTTCGACGGCCGTTTTCGCAAGGCCGTCGAACAGGCCCGCCTCCAGTGCCGCTTCCAGATCAAAGATGTGTTCGCCGATGGCCACGCCGCTACGAGGCGCGGAACCCTTCACACTGAACACGCCCAAAGGCAGGTTTTGCAGCGGGAAATCAGCGTGGCCGTTGGCGGAGGCAACCCAGCTACGAGTGATGGTTGTCTGAGTCATGGGTTATCTCCGGGTCGGGTCGAAAGTGGCGGGCAGCGTGGCCCAGCAGGCATCGTAGCGGGTTTGCAATTGCGGGCACTCGAGGGCGAATTGGCTCGGGCGCAGCACCTGGCTGGTCTCGAACATGAAGGCCATGGTGTTGTCGATTTTCGCCGGCGCCAGTTCGGCGTTGATCGCCTTGGTGCAGGTCTCGCCGTCCGGGCCATGGGCGCTCATGCAGCTGTGCAGGGACGCACCGCCGGGCACAAAACCTTCGGCCTTGGCGTCGTACTCGCCCTTGATCAGGCCCATGAACTCGTTCATCAGGTTGCGGTGGAACCACGGTGGACGGAAGGTGTTCTCGGCGACCATCCAGCGTGGCGGGAAGATCACGAAGTCGAGATTGGCCAGGCCGTGGACGCTGGTCGGCGACGTCAGGACGGTGAAAATCGACGGATCCGGGTGATCAAAACTCACCGTGCCAATGGTGTTGAAACGCCGCAGGTCATATTTGTACGGCACGTTATTGCCGTGCCAGGCGACCACGTTCAACGGCGAATGATCAAGCTCACAGCCCCACAACTGGCCGAGGAATTTCTGCACCAGCGTGGTCGGTTGCTTGAGGTGTTCGTAATGGGCGACCGGGGTCAGGAAGTCCCGCGCATTAGCCAGGCCGTTGCTGCCGATTGGCCCGAGATCCGGCAGACGCAGCGGCGCGCCATGGTTCTCGGCAAGGTAGCCGCGCGCTTGCGGGTCAAGCAGTTCAACGCGGAACTTCAGACCGCGCGGCAGCACGGCGATTTCCAGCGGTTCCAGTTCCAGCACACCCAATTCGGTGACGATGCGCAGACGCCCCAGTTGCGGCACCACCAGCCATTCACCGTCGGCATTGAAAAACACGCGCTCCATGGAGCGGTTGGCGCGGTAGCTGTAGATGCTGATCCCGGCCGGTTTTTCCGCACCCGAGTTGGCGGCCATGCTCACCAGGCCATCGATGAAATCGGTCGGCTCGCTCGGGATGTCCAACGGGTTCCAGCGCAGTCGATTGGGGGTGACTTCACCCAACGGGCCGCCGGCCAGTTGCCGCTCCAGTTTGACGAACGCCGGGTGATTGGCCGATGGCTGAATGCGGTACATCCAGGTGCGTCGCGCTTCACTGCGAGCCATGGTGAACGCGGTGCCGGAGAACAATTCGGTGTAGAGGCCGTACGGGGCTTTTTGCGGGGAGTTCTGGCCGACTGGCAGTGCGCCGGGCAACGCTTCACTGCTGAATTCATTGCCGAAGCCGGACTGATAAGCCAGCGCGGGCGCCGTTGAATCGAGGTTCATGGAGCCTCCTGAACAGGGAGTAGGCAATGGCCTGTCACTCCGTCGAAGAGCTCTCGGCACGCCCGGGTTATTTTTATCGTAATTCGATTACGCATAACGTAATTTGATTGGTATTGACCGTCAAGCTATAAAGACGCCCATTCGTCCCGGGATCACACCGCCTCCATGGAAAAGCCGCTCAGCAACGGTAAACAGAAAGTCCGCTCGGCCGAGGTCGGCACCGACATCCTCAAGGCATTAGCCGAGTTGTCGCCCTCGACGTCGCTGTCGCGCCTGGCCGAACACGTGCAAATGCCGGCGAGCAAGGTTCACCGCTATTTGCAGGCGTTGATCGCCAGCGGTTTTGCCGAGCAGAACACCGCCACCAACCATTACGGTCTGGGCCGCGAAGCCTTGCGCGTCGGTCTCGCCGCGCTCAACAGTATGGACGTGCTGAAAGTCGCCGCCCTGCCCTTGGCCGAGTTGCGCGATGACTTGAACGAGACCTGCTTTTTGGCGGTATGGGGCAATCAAGGCGCGACCGTGGTGCATATCGAACCGGCCGTGCGTGCGGTGACGGTAGTGACGCAATTGGGCTCGGTGTTGCCGTTGCTCAGTTCGTCCACGGGACTGGTGTTCGGCGCGTACCTGCCCAAGCGCGAAACCATCGACTTGCGCGAGCAGGAACTGCAAGCCGCGAGCGCCCATGCCCTGGTGGACGACGAAACTTATGCGGCATTGTGCGAACAGATCCGCGAGCGCGGTCTGCATCATGTGCATGGTTTGTTGATGCCAGGCGTGGATGCCTTGTCGGCACCGGTCTTCAACGCGGTCGGACATGTTGTGGCGGTCCTGACCATCGTCGGTCCGGCGTCGCTGTTCCATGCCGACGAAAACGGCCCGGCGGCGCACCGATTATTGGCAGCGACCCGGGCCGTAAGTTGGCGGATGGGGTATGAACCACCCACGCCAACTCGTTAAAATAGTTGAGCACCTACCAAAAACAATTATTTGTTTCGGTAGGACTCGACCACGATACTGCCGGCATTATTAATATCAATCATATCCAATTCGGCAATTCGATAAACCGGATCAAAAGTCCAACGCTCAGAAAAGACACCTACAAAATCATCGTAAAACTTCGGCAGTTCATCCGCCTGCACTTTCTCCATGATTGCCCAACTCAAACTTTCGGAGTAATCGACCACTTGCTCGCCCTTATCATTGATCACGATCGATGTCAGATACGTTTCATCAACGTTAATCGTATACCCCATATTCTTGAAAACCAAACCCAACCTTTCACTAACTTCTTCCAGCAAATAATTCTTCATCAATAGAATCCTTTCTATAAACAGGGATCAGCCAAAATACGTTCAACACGTTAAATACCTATTGAAGGGCCGACGCCTACTTTATAAAACACTCAACTACCTAAGTACACCCCGAAACATGTATGCATTCGTAAACGAGCAATCATTAAACTTCAAATCACTATCCCCAACACTTTAGCCTTGGCCACAGCCTGGGTTCGACGCTCCACCCCCAACTTCCCGTTGATCCGCCGCGCATGGGTCTTTACTGTATGTAACGATATGAATAAAAGATCAGCGATTTGTTGATTGGAGTTACCTTGAGCCACCAACTTGAGCACTTCTATTTCACGCTGACTTAACCGATTCTGAGCAAACACCATCTCCTGCGGATCGCCAGACGATTCGACATGCCCGAGGGCGTGCAGCAATCGTGGCTGGCGCAACTGCAATTCGCGCAAGGCCTGCTGCAAGTTGCAACGGTTCACCAATTCCAGGCCTGCCTCCAGTGCCGATCGGGCCAGCGCGGGTTCGCCGGTGAAGTCGGCCACTTCGCTGATCGCCAGGTGCAACTCGGTTTCCAGCGCCAGCAGGGCATGGCGTTGCGCTTGATCGAGCAAGGCTTTGAGCTGATCCAACGGGTTTTTCGCCAGTTGCAGATAGGTCTCTGCCAACACCAACAGGTATTCGATACGCCCGATCAGCTCCAACGTGGCCGGTGGTGCCTGGCGTGCGTCAGGTCCGCGGTAGTGGCGCAGCACACGACTCAGCGCCTCGCGTGCCAATTCCGGGCGCCCTTGCTGCAACCAGAACTGACTGCTGACCTGCAGCAACACCCCGCGATAGACCGTGTCGGGAATCTGCCGCTGTTGCATCAGCCGTTCGGCATCGCGCAAGCGGACAAACGCGTGGGCGTAATCACCTTGATTGGCGGCCATTTGCGCTTGCCCGAGAAAACCATACAACGCGCGCTTGTCCTGACTGAGCAGGCAGTCCTCGAGGCCGGACTCGAAGAACCCGCTGGCCTCCTCGTCTTGTCCCTGACACAGCGCCAAGCGCCCGCGTCGCAGGGCAATTCGTCCCAGCAGCGGCACAGGACGATTGGCTTGTCGGCTCAGTAACTCATGAATATTGGCGAGCAAACTCTCCGCGCTTCGCGGCGCGCCGCGTTGTTCCAGCAACTGGGCGTGATCGAGTTCCAGCAACCCTTCGTACAGCAGCGAGCCTTGCGCCCGCGCCAGGCACAGCGCCTCACGATTGAGCGCCTGGGCGGCGTCGAGGTCAGCGCTGAGCAGGGCTTGCTGGGTCAGCCCGGACAGGCACAGCAGTCGCGCCGGCCAGGCGTCGGTGCCGAGCTCGCTCAGCGCATCGATAAAGTGCGCGCGGGCCGATGCCATGCGTCCCTGTAAATGCAGGAGCCAGCCTTGCAGCGCTTGCCAGCGTGCCAACAATTGCCGCTGCAATGTCGCCGTCGGTTGCGGCGCGAACCGCACCAGTTGTTCGATGCACACCGCGGCCTGATCGAAGCGTCCGGCGAACAGCAGCGTAGCGCTGATCAACCCCACCAGTTGCGGCGAGCCGAGGGTCAATTCTTCACCTTGGCGCTCGTGCAGGCTCAGCAGCAAGGTTACGTTCTGGCCCATGAACAAATGTTCGAAGCTGAAGTGCTGCAACAGACTGACCGCCACCTCGAACTCTTCGGCCAACAGCGCCTGTTCGAACGCCGCCTGCCAATCTTCCTCGGCGGCAAACCATTGGCAGGCGCGTCGATGCCAGGAACGGCCCGCCGAGCGTTGTTCGTCACGCATCGCCTGCGCCAGTGGCACGAAGACCCGCAACCAATTGGCAGCGTCGTCCCAGGGCTCGATGAAACACCCCATCTCCTGCAACGCGTGCAAACCCTTTGCGCCCTCTCCGGCGCCGAACAGATGTTCGCACAGGCTGGCGTTGAATCGCGGCAAATGGGCCAGCACTTGCCAGGCTTCCGCCAGCTCCGGTGGCAGGCCGTTGAACAGTTCATGCTGCAAATAGTTGAGCAAGGTCGCCGAGCGCGCCTGTTTGTCCTGTTCGCCCGCCCACTGACAGCCCTCGAGTAACGCAATCCGCACACCCGCGCACCAGCCACCACTGCGCTGGACAACCTTTCTGGCAGTCTTCGTCGCCACCGGTTGGGCGACATGGCGGAGCACCTGCTCGATCTCGTCCTCGGTGAACGCCAGCGTTCGCCCCTCGCATTCGTACAACTCATCATCGAGCAGCAAACGAGGCCAATTGCAGTGCGGACGTCGGCGGGCACTCAGCCACCAACTGAGTGCCGGGCTGCTGACCGCCAACAGCCGGTCGAGCAAGGTGTCGAGTTCAGGGTTCGGGACCCGGCAGTAATCATCGAGAAACAGCCAGGTCGGCACCTGCACACGGGCCAGGTGCCTGAGCAGCGCCGCTTCATCTTTCGACGGCAGCCCTAACGCCTCCGCCAAGCGACCACACAACTCGGCGCAATTAAATGTCGCACCGGCCAATGGCAACCAGTGGACAACGCACTGCGGCGGTGCCTGTAAAAGGCATTCGGCGAGCAATGCACTTTTGCCGCTGCCGGCCGGCGCACAGAGCAGTTTCACCCGGGCGGTCGAGGCGAGCAGCGGTTCGCTCAATCGCAGCCGCGACAGGTGATGGGACGACAAGCGAGGTAAAAAACCAGGGCGGTCCAGACACAGACTCATGGCGGTCATCGGGTGTGCCTTTTTATAGTTGTGAGGCCACCCTAGCCCTCTCCGGATCGCTTGTTGAGAAGTATTCAGCACGCTGATTGGCACCCATAAAAAAGGCGACCCGAAGGTCGCCTCGCGCATCATCAATGTATCAAAACCCTTACCGGACGCCCTCGGCACGCAAGGCCGATGGTGTGTAGTCGGCAGCCTTGGCTTCGAAGCCGAATTCGAAACTGTGCTTCTCTTCGTTCTTCATTCCCAGGGCAATGTATCGGCCAGCGATGATGTCGTAGAGCGCTTCGAGGGTGTAGGCCGGGGTCTGGTGATCGTAGTAGTACTGAGCGTGACCTTCGGCCACGCGCCACAGCTGACCGCGACCGTCGTAGTGGTCTGCCAGCGCCACTTGCCAACTGTCTTCGTCGATGTACATGTGGCGTTTGGCGTAGATGTGCCGCTCGCTTGGCTTGACCGTACCAATCACTTCCCAGACCCGATGCAACTCATAGCGCGTCAGGTCCTGGTTGATGTGCCCGGCTTTTACAATGTCGTCGTACTTGAGGCTCGGCGAGTCGAGCTTGTAGCTGTTGTAGGGGATGTACATTTCCTTCTTGCCGATCAACTTCCAGTCATAGCGATCCGGTGCGCCGGAAAACATGTCGAAGTTGTCGGAAGTGCGCAGGCCGTCGGCGGCAGTACCTGGCCCGTCGTAGGCCACTTGCGGTGCACGACGAACGCGACGCTGGCCGGCGTTATAGATCCACGCCAGACGTGGCTCTTTCACTTGATCGAGGGTTTCGTGCACCAGCAGCACGTTGCCCGCCAGACGCGCCGGAGCGGTCACTGATTGCTTGAAGAAGGTCAGGACGTTGGCGGCTTTTTCCGGGTCCAGGTCCTTCATCAGTTGCGGTACGGCGATCTCTTCTTCGAAGCGGATCGGCGTGTAGCTGCCGTTAGTCTGTGGCGTCACCTGAGTGATGATGCGGCGCAGGTTGCCGCCGTGATAACGGGTGATGTGGTTCCACAACACCTCCACGCCAGTCTTCGGAATCGGGAACGCGTAGTAACGGTTGCCGGTGAAATTGGCCAGGCCGTTACCGTCATTGATGCTGTTCACGTTCAGCGCGCTGCGCTTGGCCGACTCGTAGATTTCCGGCGGCACGGCCACGGTGCGGTGAGTCGGGTAGACCGGAATCTTGTAGGTTTCCGGGTAGCGCTTGAACATCGCCACCTGGCCTTCCGAGAGCTTGTCCTTGTACTTGTCGACGGTCGCCGCGGTGATGGTGAACAGCGGTTTTTCACTGGCGAACGGGTCAGCCAGGAAGCCTTTGCTGTCCACCGCGCCGGCGTTTTTCGGGATGCCGCCGGTCCAGGCCGGGATGGAACCGTCGGCGTTACCGGCCTTCTCGGCGCCCAGTGGCGTGAGGCTGGTGCCGAGTTTGTTGGCTTCTTCCGGCGACACCGCCGCCATCACGTTGGCCGCCAGCAGGCTCAAGGCCAGGGCGCCGCATTGCAGAATCATCTTGCGCATTAAAATCATCCTTCTCAGCCAGATCAGAAGTTCACGCCGAAGCTCAGCGCCAGGAAGTCGCGGTCTTCCAGGACGTTGTAGTCACCCCCGAAAAAGTCGGTGTAACTGAGGCTCGCGGTATAGGTGTTGCGGTAGTCGGCATCGACGCCGACGCTGACCGCCTTGGCGCCTTCGTTGAACAGCCCGTTGGGGCCATAGCCGGCGACGTCATGGGACCAAGACAGGTTGGGTTTGAGGTTGACCCCGCCGATCACGTTGGCGTAATCGAGGATGGCCCGGGCGCGATAACCCCAGGACGTCGAGGTGACGAAACCGTCGGTATCGCCACCAAAACCGTATTGGCCATAGACCGAGTCGCGGCCGTAACGCAGTTTGGTCCGGGACTCCAACCCACCGACGCGCACCACCGCGGCTTCACCCACCAACGTCAGCCGTTGGGCGCCGAGCACCTGATCGAAGAAGTGGGTCAGGGTGCTCTGGACTTGCGTCACTTCCTTGCGACGATAGCCTTTGTTGTCGGCGCCTGGCGTGGTGGCAATGGGCGATGCCGCGCCGCCGGCGATCGGGTTGAGCAAGGCCAGGGTCAGGTCGTTGGTGTTGACCTGCACGGGAGCGTTGGGGCGATAGCTGATCTCACCGGTCCACGCGGTGCCCGTGGGCAAAGTGGTGGAGAAGCTCGCGCCGTAGAGACGAATGTCTTCCGGGTAATCGAGGTAATACTGGCCGCGACCGAGCATCACACTTTGGGCGAGGCCCGATCCGCTGCCCGGTGCAAGACGGTTGGCGGTGGTGACAATGCCCGGAATGCTCGCCAGCGTACTCAGGCCGGCGGTGACGGTGCCGACCGTTGGGGTACGGCTGTGGTAATTCATGAAGTACAGGCCGTACTCGGTGTCGTCGCCGAGCCAGCGCAACGCGGTCCCCCATTGCCCGGAATCCCGGGCATCGCGGTCACCGCCACGCGGAACGATCACGCCTTCCTGACTGACTTCGAAGCCTTGGCCAAACGCCGCAGCGATCGGTTGCAACGGTGCGATCGCCGGGCTGGCAACCGTGTAATTCTTGTTGCAGCCGTCCGCCGCCACGTCGACGCCGAAGAACGTGCCGCAGTTGTCGAGAACGGTCTGGTCCCACTCCAGTTGATAGAAACCTTCCACCGAGAGTTGGTCGGTGAGGCCCTGGGAGGCGAACAGCATGTTCACCGGAATCAGGCCTTCCTTGATCTCGGCGCCGGGACGACGGAACGCGGAAACGTCGATCGGGTTGATGCTGTTGATCGAGTTGCCGATGAACGTACTTTCACCCCAGCTGACCACTTGCTTGCCCGCACGCACGGTGCCCGGCAGATCGGCGATGGAGTAGTTGTGATAGACGAAGGCATCGAGGAGTTGCGCGCCGGAGGACTTGGCGCCTTCCTTGCGGCCGTTGTCACTGATCTGCTTGAACTCGCGATCCTCGTCCTTGAGTTCGAAGTCATACCAGTACTTGCCACGGACGAACACACCGGTGTCGCCGTACTTCAGTTCAAGGTCGTGGATACCCTTGAAGATCTTCGAGAAGGTTTCACCTTTCTTGAAGTTCAGACGACCATCGTCACCGGTCGAAGACTGGCCGGTCCCGCCATTGACGGTGCCCACCAGGGATTTGTCGGCATCACGCATGCCCCAGCTCGCGCCGACCGACAGCGAGGAATCGAACTGCCCCTCGATTTCCCCGATGTTGAATGAAACAGCCTGCGCCTGGGCACAGCAACCCAAGGCCACCGCAGCGGCCAGCGCCTGCGGCTTGAAGATGGCGCGCATTGTTGTTTTTGTCATGCGTCTTCCCCGGTGAGTGACAGAAGGCCACACCCTACTGCCGCACGCCGAGAGCGATAAGCGCACCAAGGAGGTATTCGTGGTGTACCTCTAAAGGATGACTGCCCGCATGGGGCGGCGTTTTGCGCGAGGTATGGACGGGCTGGATGGAGGGTTATCAGTCTGACGCATCGGGCGCTGTGAACACGCACCTGCCGCGTCCGTCGAGGACGGGACTGTTACCCAGACTGCAACAGTGCATGTCTGGAATCGCTGTTTTTCCTTTGCCGGCAAGCGCTTATGCTGACCGGGCTTTCAAGGCGAACGGCCTGAAAGCACGAAGCAATGACGCGTGACCCGCCCGCGCCATGGGCAACAGATTTCAGATGAATTGAATATTTCGACTCATCACCCCGTGTTCACTGACGTTGATTTATAGCTCCTGATCAATCGTCTTACTTTGGCCGCTGCGTTTGCAGCGGCCTTTTTTATGGGCGAGTTTTAGCGCCAGGTACTTAAAACAGTCCTACAAGAAATTTCCTATAACAGCATAGGAAACATCTTTTTCAGCAAAGGATAATCTTTCCTTTGTTCCTTCCTTGTCGAAACCCCTCTCGACATCACGAGTAAAAACTCACACGTCTCTCAGACCCATTAATTTCAATATCGCTGTAGCTTGAAATGGCACAAAACGACAACTGGCATCCATTTTCCGGACAACCAACCAGCCACCCATTTTAAAAATATGAAGCACATTCAAAGGATATGAATATGCAAAAGCCTCCAGGGCCGCACGACAAAAACAGACCAGGCTTTCTTAATATCGATACGCCTGTCGTAACAATAGGTGTTGCACCCGACCACATGATGCCCGCCCCTCGAACATCAAATGACAATAGAGCAGGGCCATTCGGTCACGGCTTCGTGGGGACCTACAATCAAAATATGGTAACGATCCAACGCACAACCAAAGCACTGGAGCAAGAACTTCAGGTCCGAGCCAGTCAACTACCGAATTCCATTGAGTCCGAACTTGCAGCGGTTAGATCTGAAGGCCCCACTGATCCTGTTCCGCCGATTCATTCAATAGTCCGCGAACTGGGCGTTTTAAATAAGCTTTGGCAAATAAAAGTCGCTGAACATAATAATAAAATAGCAACTGCCAATGCGTTTTACGGAGGAGATCCTTTCTACCGGCATACTAACGAATTCATGGTAAAAGCCACGACGCTGGAAAAGTGGCCGGGACCGAACGGCATCGCCATGCAGGCCCTGAATCAATCACTCAGAGCCGCTGTTGACGTCAGGTTACTGTCGCAAACCATACACTCGCTAAATCAGCGATCTCTTAATCTGCAGCATTCCCTCAGTGTTTTGCAGGCGTCTGAACAAGCGCGCATTAAGGCAGAAGCTGAAGCACTGGCACATGCTCAAGAGCAGGCACGATTAACCGCGCTGGCAGAGGCCGAACGGTTGGCCGCCGAGCAAGCACGAATTGCCGCTGAAGCCGCCGCTCGGTACATCGCTGCTGAACAGGCACGTCTCGAAGCTGAGGCCGAGGTTCAGCGACAAGCCGAGCAACTGCGCCTCGAAAAGCAACAGCAAGCAGAGGAAGAAGCACTACTCAAAGCGATGGAGTCACTGGACGCGGCTCAAATTAATCGACCATTTCCCGTATCCGGATCAGTGGCAGCATCTGGCCCAGTGTTCACTGTTGCAGCAGGGACACTCGCTACAGATGCGGCGATTTCCCTCGCCATTAAAACTGCCCTACAAAGAGCCGTGGCGGGAGTGATTGCAGCATCCGTCACATCGGCAGGTGCGGTAGTTGGCGGGTTTGCAACGCTGCTATTCCCCTCATCACTGGGTAACAGCGACCTACACGCCTTAAGTGTGCCGCTCTCCGACCTCACGCCCAACCATCTCGATGACTTACATGCGATTGCCGCAGTCAATGGGAACGTCGAACTGCCGGTAGTGATCGGTTTCAGAAATACGGATTACACAACGGAGTTTTTTGCTGCCGCCGCAAATGGAACGACGGTGCCCTCCAACGTCCCGGTGCGGCTAGTCACTTTCGATCCCGGTTTGAATGCTTATAGGACCTATAGTCCGGATGCAGCTTCGACCGGAATGACCTGGACACCAATTGTCCGGCCGGAAAACGCGTCAACGACTCTTCCTGCGCAAGAGCCGAGCATTGTTGCCTACAACGGCACGACTATAACCGCTGTCGACGGAAGAATAGATACATCCCCGGCGCTGGATTTTTATAGCTTTGGTGGATTCGTCTATGTATTCCCGATTGAGTCGGGTATTCCGCCGCTGTATGTCGTATTCAACAGTCCTTACGAGGGCGCGACGGTCAAAGGCGGATTCAGTGGACGCTACTACAATCCGGAGCAAGCAGGGGGGCCTATAGTTCACTTGAACTGGCGCACAGCAGTGATCACCCGAATAGGAATAGACACTGTCAGATTACATACTGCTCGTTTCGAGCAATCCGACGCTAACGACATCATGATTAAGCGTCTTGACAAAATATTCAACGGACAACTAGACATAACAGATGCTGACCTGCGCTACTACACCCATGAAATACGGGAACTGGAGCGATACAGAGCACTCGGTTATAACGACGACGTCTCCCCTTCCGATGACTCTTCAGCGTGGAACAATGCACATACAGCTACGCTTGAGGATTACCAACTCGGAAGCGAGCTTTCACTCCTTTACACCGAAGAAGCAATCAATGCGATGAATGCACAAGACCAAAGAGAATACGAAAAAGACATCAAGGGGCGTGAACAATGAGTACTGTCGAGCAAATCATAAAAAACGAACCTGTAGAAGATGTTGTTTCAGTGTTCGCTTTATTCAGAACTGCCTCAGCGGTGGATAGGATGTACGGATGCTTCCGTCAAGAAGTTATATTAAAAGGCGAACTGGTGAAAGCTTATAACGTGCTGTTCAAGGAAGGTGTATTAATGAGTGACGAAAATGGCAAGACGGTCAAAGGTCCAAACTGGAAAGCCCCTGACTTTTTCATAGAGAAACGATACGTCTGAGGTGGTCTAAATTTTCAATACCAAGCCGCACAGTGCTGCGGCTTGGTATCTCCATCTATTAAATCGAATACCTCTGCAAATTCCCCATCATTTCCTTCAACGCTTCAATATTGTCCTTCGGATGCGCCGCCCCTTCGAAATCACAGATCTGCGCCCAATGTGCCGCCACATCTTCCGGCGAGAACCCCACACGAGGATCAAACCCAGCGCCCAGGCTACGCTCCCAACGCACCTTGCCCATCCAGCCGCCACCGACTTCAAACAGTCCCGATGTTTCCTGGCAATTCTGGCTGGCCAGGTAAACCACCAACGGGCTGACCAGCTCCGGTTTGAGTTGTTCGAACACCTGCGGCGGGATCAAGCCTTCGGTCATGCGGGTGCCGCCGGTGGGGGCGATGGCGTTGACCAGGATGTTGTTTTTGCGGCCTTCGATGGCCAGGGTGCGGGTCAGGCCGTAGAGGCCGAGTTTGGCCATGCCGTAGTTGGACTGGCCGAAGTTGCCGTAAATGCCCGAGGTCGATGCGGTGAAGATGATGCGCCCGTAGTTTTGCTCGCGCAGGTGCGGCCAGGCGGCGCGGGTGACTTTGTAGGCGCCTTCGACGTGGACGCGGTAAACCAGGTCCCAGTCGCCGTCTTCCATTTTGTGGAAGGTCTTGTCCCGCAGGATGCCGGCGTTGTTGACCACCACGTCGACACGGCCGAAAACGTCGAGGGCGTTCTGAACGATTTTGTCGCCGTCGGTGACGGAGTCGTGGTTGGCTTCGGCGATGCCGCCCGCTTCGCGAATTTCCGCCACCACACGGTCTGCCGCTGACGCGTTGGCGCCTTCGCCCTGAGCCGAGCCGCCGAGGTCGTTGACCACTACTTTGGCGCCCTGTTTGGCGAACAGCAGTGCATGCGCCCGGCCAAGGCCGCCACCTGCCCCCGTGATGATCACGACTTTATCTTCGAAGCGCACAGACTCATTCATTGGGGGGACTCCAGCAGGCCAGGGGACAATGGGGTCCAGTGTCGGGCACGGCGCTGCGGGTCACAATGAACTGGGGTGAGGCTGAATGGTGCGCGATAAGGCTGGGGGATGATGAGTTTGAAATAGGGGTGAATGTAAAAGATCGCAGCCTCGTTGCACTCGACAGCGCCTACATTGGGATGGTGTACACCCTGTAGGAGCTGTCGAGTGCAACGAGACTGCGATCTTTTCGGCCCGATTCAGGAACACGCGGCCTTGCGCGGCGCGGAAACCAGTCGGTCGCGAAACGCCAGATAGTGCTTGAGCACCTGCCCCGGCGCCTCGGTCTGCGGGTAGTGGCCGATGCCGGGCAACAGGACCGTGTCCGGGTTCGGGATCAGCTCCCGATAGCGCTCGACCATGTGGCCGCCGGAAATCGGATCGACCTCGCCGTCGATCACCCGCAGCGGCACTTCATCACGCTGCATCGCGCCGACCCAACGGTCGCGCTGGGCACGTCGCTCGGGGATGTAGGCGATCAGTTTGTGCATGATCCGTGGCCCGTGATTGCTCTCGACCAGGCTCCAGAAATCGTCCATCTCGCTTTCGCTGGGGCGGCTCTGCGGACCGAAGACCTGCCGGAAACTCTTCACCAGACCGTCCCGGGAAAAGGCGCGGCCAATCATCCATCCCAGGGGGCTGAGCAGCAGTTTTTGCATCAGGATCGGGCGATGGGTTTCGGGAAACAGGCCGCCATTGAGGAACACGCAACTGGCGATATGAATGCGCGCTTCGTAATGCCGGGCCAGCAGTTCCTGAGCCACGCTGTCACCGTAATCGTGAGCGAGCACATGCACCGATGGCTCGACTTTCAAGTGTTCCAGCAACGCCTGTTGCAGGTCGGCCTGTTCCAGCAGGCTGTATTCGTGGTTCACCGGTTTGGCGGAGTCACCGAAGCCGAGCATGTCGCAGGCAATCACCCGAAAACGCTGAGTCAACGGCTGCCACAGGTAATGCCAGTCCCAACTGGCGGTGGGAAAGCCATGAATGAGCAGCAGCGGTTCACCCTGCCCCGCCGTCCAGTAGCGGACAGTGTGGCCACGGAACACGAACGTCTGGCCGCGTTTGCGCCAGACACACAGAGGGATCTCGGCGAGAGGCATCAGAGTTTATATCCCGCGTCTTGTTTATCGAGTTTGCGCAGCAGCGCTGGCCACGCCAGTGCACCGCCCATCCCTTGAGCGCTTTTGGTGACGCCGGCAATCATCGCCTTGGCGCCCGCCAGAATCTGCGGTTCGATGGCGATCAGTTCGGCGCCGCCGTTCTGCGCCAGCACCTGGATATCGCAGGCACGCTGGAAGGTAAACATCATCAGAAAGGTATCGGCGATGGTGCCGCCACAGGTCAGCAGGCCGTGGTTGTGCAGCATCAGGAAATTGTTTTCGCCGAGGTCGGCTTGCAGTCGCGCCTTCTCTTCGTGGTTCAGCGCCACGCCTTCGTAGGCGTGATACGCCAGGCTCGACAGGACAAATAATGATTGCTGGCTGATCGGCAAAACGCCTTGTTTCTGCGCCGACACCGCGACGCCTGCCGCCGTGTGCGTGTGCAGCACGCAAACCACGTCGTGACGCACTTCATGCACCGCGCTATGGATGGTGTACCCCGCCGGATTGATCTCGTAGGGACTGTCCATCAGCTTGTTACCGGCCTGGTCGACCTTGACCAGGCTCGACGCGGTGATCTCGTGGAACATCAGCCCGAACGGGTTGATCAGGAAGTCTTCAGTGCCCGGCACCTTGGCCGAGATGTGCGTGAAGATCAGATCGTCCCAACCATGTTGGGCGACCAGACGGTAGCAGGCAGCCAGATCGACACGGGTCTGCCACTCGGCGGCGCTGACCTGGTCTTTGATAGTGGTGGGGGATTGGACGGGGGCTACGCTCACGGCAAGGAACTCCTGTTCTTATTGTTTTGCTCACGTAAAGCAGTCTAGTCAGCCCCCGAGGTTCGTGTAGTTGCATTGGCAGCCAGCTTGATGGCCTAGCGAGTCAGCGCGCCGACACTTTGGATCCGTGTCAAAGTATTGCCGTCAGCAATGGCGCCGCGAACACGTTCAGCGGTCCTGTCAGAACCATGACCGGCCCCGCCACCGAACCTTCTTCACCGCCGACTTCATGGGCCCGCCCCGTTGCGCGAGCGGCCGTTCAGCCCTGCAGCGCGCTGACCAACTCTGCCAGCCAAGGCTCGGCGTCGGTCTCCGGGGTCACGCTTTCACTGGCGTCGAGGCGCAGCATCGGCAGCACTTCGCGGATGCCCAGTTCGCCGAACAATTCGCGCATCAACTCGCCGCCACCGCAGAACGTGTCGCCGTAACTCGCATCGCCCAGGCCGATCACGGCGCCCGGCAAACCACGCCAGGCGGCCGGCAACTGGTCGCGAATCGAGAAATACAACGGTTGCAGGTTGTCCGGTAATTCGCCCATGCCAGTGGTGGACGTCACCGCCAGAAAAGCTTCGGGACCGAAGGCCTGCACATCGGCGAGGCTTGCGCGCGGGTTGTGAAAGGTTTCGAAACCTGCGGCTTGCAAAATGCTCGCGGCATGGCGAGCGACTTCTTCAGCCGTGCCGTACACCGAGCCGGAAAGGATGGCGACTTTCATCAATCTGATCCTGAAGCTGAGTAAAAAGACGGAGATATTAACAGCCGCAGCCCAGAAGATGCGATACGCTCTCAATAAGCGCTGACGGCCAGTGCCTGATGTGCTTCCAGCATGCACCGCTCAATCAACGTGGAAAGGATTCTCTGATGATCAACGCCCAATTGCTGCAAATGGTGATCAACGCCTCCAATGATGGAGTCGTGATTGCCGAAAAGGAAGGCGAGCTAGACAACATCCTGATTTACGTCAACCCGGCGTTCGAGCGCCTCACCGGATACACCAGTGAAGAAATCCTCTACCAGGATTGCCGTTTCCTGCAATCCGGAGACCGTGACCAGGAGGCTCTCCCGTTGATTCGCGAGGCGCTGCAAAAGGGCGACTCCTGTCGGGAAATCCTCAGGAATTACCGCAAGGACGGAACGCCGTTCTGGAACGAGCTGTCCCTTTCGACGGTAAAAAACCCGAGTGATGGGCAGACCTATTTTGTCGGGGTACAGAAAGACGTCAGCGTGCAGGTCAAGGCACAGCAGCGAGTTACGCAGCTCGAAGCGCAGCTCGCAGAAGTCCAGGCGGAACTTGCCGCTTTAAAAGCGACGAACGGCAAAAACAAAACCGCTAATTAATTGTCATTAACTACAATCACCGATGGGTTTGTAACTTTTTCTTTCGAGCAGATCATGCAGCGCGACGCACTCCTGACACAGGATGAGCTGGATTTTATCCAGACCATGCAACACAACCCGCAACTCAATGTGCGGGATGCGACGTCGAGCCTGCTCGTCAACGGTGGCTCGCAGATCCGTGATTTGCTTACGCGCCTTGCCGCGCATGAGCAAGTCACTATCCAGGCCAACTTTGAAAACCAGCAAATGACCTTCCCGCTGCACTTGGTGGAAGACGAGTTTCATGCGCTGCATTTGCGCCTCGGCGTCCCCAGCATCTATGAAGACGGGCCGTCGGTCCGGCCATGGCGGCTGGTGCTCGAAGAGCCGGTGGCACTGGAAAACGCCAGCGGCCAACCCGGCACGATGTGGGTGCACGAAGTGTCGTTCAAAGGGGTTTTGCTGGAAGTTCGCAACAGGACCAAACCACCGAAACATTTCGCCTTGTGGTTCAGCCCTTCAGGCTATGAGCGAATCGCATTGCGCGGCACGTTCGAGAAAGAAACCGAACAGGGTTTCTATGCCTACCAGCTGAGCCAGAGCGACAAGGACGAAACCGAGCGCCTGCGCCAGTACATTCTCCAGCAGCATCGCCTGACTCATCCCGCCATGCACCTCTGAATTTCAAGTGTCCAGGTTACCGGCCAGTAACTGTTTCAGACGCTGACGCATCACCACTCCTTCGCGCCCCAGGCAACCGATCGACGAACCGGCCAGGCTTTCCTGCGCCAGGTCGGACGCATCACCGGCCAACATCAACTGACAATCGAGACTCATGGCCAGGCGATTCAAACGCCGTGGCAATTCGGTGGTCGGCGCGTGATTGGAAATCAGCACCAGCGCCTTGGGCTTGATCCTTTCGCAGAGCAAGGTCAATTCCTCGAATGGCTGACCGATAGCCAGCACTTGAATCGCCGAATCGACACTGCTCAGAAACAGCGCCGTGACCAGCACGTCGAGTTCTCGGCACTGATCGGCCAAGGCGCAGACAATCACTCGCCGAGGCTGCATCACACGCACCAGCAGCAGGCGCTGCAACACCCGGGAACGCAAAAAGCCATCGAGGAAAAGCCACGCGCTGGCCTGACCGAACGCTTCCTGGCGCTGCAACAATCGGGTCCAGAGCGGCATCAGGATGTCCTGAAACACCACCGTCAGGGGGTAACTGGAAAAGATCTGTCCATAGACCTGCTCCAATTGAACCTCGTCAAAGTCATTCACTGCCGCCTGAACCTGCCCTTGCCATTGCGCGTAGTCAGCCTGCACCCGTTCAGTGGGAATGATCTGCGCCAGCGTCTTGAGCGGTTCGGACCTGGCCAATATCTTGCCGACCTTGCTGCCGGCAACGCCGCGATCGATCCAGCCGATAATGCTGCGGACCCGATCGATATCGGTCATCGAGTACAGCCGATGCCCGCTTTCAGTGCGGGTTGGCTGGATCAGACCATAACGACGCTCCCATGCGCGTAGCGTGACTGGATTGACCCCGGTCAGGCGCGCCACCTCACGAATCGGAAAAAGCTCTTCCCGTTCAAGAGAGGCAGCGTTTGGCACACCTGGATTAGCGTCAGTCAGGACAGGCATTTTGTCGGCATACGTCCTTGTATAAATTGGATCCCATTCTACCCCTCTTGCCCCATCACCCTTCAACCCATTGATCGGCACCGATTGTCACTGACGCCACAGGCCGAATCAGGAATAATCCTTGCTAGTCCCAAGACGCAGCCCACCACCCCGGCGCTGCGCCTGGCGGAGCTCCTACCCGGAGTGACGCGTTTGTCATATGGAGATACACAATGTCTACCTCACCCGTCACGCTGATGGTTGCCCGCCGCGTCGCCGATGGACGTTATCAGGACTTGATCGCCTGGCTGCGCGAGGGCGAACAACTGGCCACCGACTTTCCCGGTTATCTCGGCTCTGGCGTGCTCGCCCCGCCGCCCGATGATGACGAATTCCAGATTATCTTCCGCTTTGCCGACGAGCAGACCCTGCACGCCTGGGAGCATTCCGTCTCGCGCACAGCCTGGCTCGGGCGCGGCAGCGATCTGTTTGCTCACCCTATCGAGCATCGGGTCAGCGGTATCGAGGGCTGGTTCGGCGCTGCCGGGCAACGTCCACCACGCTGGAAGCAGGCCGTGGCGATCTGGCTGGCGTTCTTCCCGGTTTCGCTGCTGTTCAACGTTGTGCTCGGGCCACTGCTCGGCGAGATGAGTCTGCTGCCTCGCGTGCTCATCAGCACCTTGTGCCTGACCCCGCTGATGGTCTACTTCTTCATCCCGTTGTCGACCCGCCTGCTGGCCAACTGGCTGAATAGCACGCCTGCACGTCGATTGCCCGCCGAGCCCTCCACCCAGAATCAATAACCCTTGTAGGAGCGAGGCTTGCCCGCGAATGGTGCAACGCGGTCCATCGGTCAAACCGCGTCATCGTTCTTCGCGGGCAAGCCTCGCTCCTACAGGACGTAGGTGAACATCGACCGTCGCTGGTATAGTTTTGCTCTCACCGCGACGCGAGCCGTTCATGACCTCTTCCGCAGCTCCGATCCTCATCACCGGTGCCGGCCAGCGTGTCGGCCTGCATTGCGCGCAGCGCTTGCTCGAAGACGGCCATCCGCTGATCTTCAGCTACCGCAGCGAGCGCCCCGGCGTGCAAACCCTGCGCGACCTGGGAGCGACCGCGGTGTTTGCCGACTTCTCCACTGAAGCCGGGATCTTCGCCTTCATCAGCGAATTGAAAACCCACACCGACAGCCTGCGGGCAATCATCCATAACGCCTCCGAATGGTTGGCCGAAACGCCGGACACCGACGCCACGGCGTTCACACGCATGTTCAACGTGCACATGCTTGCGCCGTACCTGATCAACCTGCATTGTGCGGACTTGCTGCAACGCACAAGCCCCGCCGACATCGTGCACATCAGCGACGACGTGACGCGCAAGGGCAGCAGCCAGCACATCGGCTACTGCGCCAGCAAAGCCGGGCTCGACAGCCTGACCCTGTCCTTTGCCGCGAAATACGCGCCGACAATCAAGGTCAACGCAATTGCGCCAGCCCTGCTAATGTTCAATCCCGACGATGACGCGGCCTACCGCGCCAAGACGCTGGCCAAGTCCGCGCTGGGCATCGAACCCGGCGCTGAAGTGATCTACCAGAGCCTGCGTTATTTGCTCGACAACCCTTATGTCACCGGCACGACCCTGACCGTCAACGGCGGACGGCACGTCAAATAAGCTGCCCCGCGAGGATGTTCCATGACGTTATCCCTGCCCCAGAACGCCCTATCCCAGAGCTATCGTGAAATCCTCATCGGCCTCGGTGAAAATCCCGACCGCGAAGGCCTGCTCGACACCCCGGTACGCGCGGCCAAGGCCATGCAGTACTTGTGTCATGGTTACGAACAAAGTGTCGAAGAGATCGTCAACGGTGCGCTGTTCGCGTCCGACAACGATGAAATGATCATCGTCGACAACATCGAGCTGTACTCGCTCTGCGAACATCACATGCTGCCCTTCATCGGCAAGGCCCATGTGGCTTATATTCCAACGGGCAAGGTGCTGGGCCTGTCGAAGATTGCGCGGCTGGTGGACATGTTCGCCCGTCGCCTGCAAATCCAGGAAAACCTCACCCGGCAGATCGCCGATGCGGTGCAGCAAGTGACCGGCGCGGCGGGCGTCGCGGTGGTCATCGAAGCCAAGCACATGTGCATGATGATGCGCGGCGTCGAGAAACAGAATTCGACCATGAACACCTCGGTCATGCTCGGCGCCTTCCGCGACTCGAGCAACACCCGCCAGGAGTTCCTGCAATTGATCGGACGGAGCAAGTAGCAATGCCACAACTTCAACCAGGAACGGCACGCATCCGGGTCAAGGACCTGTGCCTGCGGACCTTTATCGGGATCAACGAGGATGAAATCCTCAACAAGCAGGATGTGTTGATCAACCTGACCATCCTGTATGCGGCCCAGGAAGCGGTGCGTGACAACGACATCGATCACGCGCTGAATTACCGCACCATCACCAAGGCGATCATCGCTCACGTGGAAGGCAATCGCTTCGCCCTGCTCGAACGCCTGACCCAGGAGATTCTCGACCTGGTCATGGCCAACGCGTCGGTGTTGTACGCCGAGGTCGAAGTCGACAAGCCCCACGCCTTGCGTTTCGCCGAGTCGGTGTCGATTACGCTCGCCGCGAGCCGCTAAGCTTCAAGCTTCAAGCTTCAAGCTTCAAGCTTCAAGCGGTAAGCTAAAGGCCACCGCCATCCAACTTGCAGCTTGAAGCTTGCCGCTTGAAGCTATCTCGCAGAGACTCCCATGACCGAGCAACAACGCCTGGAACTCGAAGCCGCCGCCTTCCGCCGACTGGTCGCACACCTGGACAGCCGTAAGGATGTGCAGAATATCGACCTGATGAACCTCTCCGGTTTCTGCCGTAACTGCCTGTCCAAGTGGTACAAGGCCGCGGCGGATGAACGCCAGATCGAGGTCAGCCTCGACGATGCCCGCGAAGTGGTTTACGGCATGCCGTACGCTGAGTGGAAAGCCCAATACCAGCAAGAAGCCAACGCCGAACAACAAGCGGCGTTCGCCAAAGGAAAACCCAATGAGTGATTTGAACACCCTGCGCGCCAGCCTCCAGAGCGGCGAACACGTATTTGCCGACACCCTGGCGTTCATCGCCGCCGGTTACGATTACCAGCCCCAGGCGTTCACCAATGGCAGCGTGGAAAACGCCGCCGGGCAGAACGAAGGTTCGTGCAAGACCTTGGGTCTGGCGCTGCTGGAAGGCTTGAGCGATGAAGAAGCGCTGCTGGCATTCGGCGAGCATTACCGCTCGGTGGTGGCGACGCCCGAGGGCAGCGACCACGGCAACATCCGCGCGTTGATTGCTCATGGTCTGGCCGGTGTGAAGTTCTCTCAGCAACCGCTGACTCGCCGCTGATTCAAACTTAAAAGATCTTCCAAGGCACATCCCGACTTTTAAGATTGACCCGGCGACTTTATTTCGTTTGCCGGGTACCGCTGCTCACGGCTTAGATAAAAAGAAGCAACCCTTCTTCTGAGTCAGGTATCCATGAGCAGCGAAACCATCAGCCAGTCGATCAACATCGTTCACCCCGTCACACTCAGCCACGGCAAAAATGCCGAGGTCTGGGACACCGATGGCAAACGCTACATCGATTTTGTCGGCGGCATCGGCGTGCTCAACCTCGGCCATTGCCATCCGCGCATCGTCGAGGCCATTCGCGAACAAGCCACCCGGCTGACTCACTACGCGTTCAACGCCGCCCCGCATGTGCCCTACATCGAACTGATGGATCGCCTGACGGCGTTTATCCCGGTGGATTACCCGGTCAGCGGCATGCTCACCAACAGCGGCGCCGAAGCGGCAGAAAACGCCCTCAAGATCGTCCGTGGCGCCACCGGCCGCACGGCCGTGATCGCCTTCGACGGCGCCTTCCACGGCCGCACCCTGGCCACCCTCAACCTCAACGGCAAAGTCGCACCCTACAAACAGAAAGTCGGCGTGCTGCCGGGCCCGGTGTACCACCTTCCCTATCCCAGCAAAGACAATGACGTGACCTGCGCCGACGCCTTGAAGGCCATGGATCGACTGTTCAGCGTCGAAATCGATGTCGATGACGTCGCCTGTTTTATCCTCGAACCGGTGCAGGGCGAGTCTGGCTTCCTGGCGATGGACATTGAATTCGCCCAGGCACTGCGGCGCTTCTGCGACCAGAAAGGCATCCTGCTGATCGCCGATGAAATCCAGTCCGGCTTCGGCCGCACCGGCCAGCGTTTCGCGTTCTCACGACTGGGTATCGAGCCGGACCTGATCCTGCTGGCCAAAAGCATTGCCGGCGGTGTCCCGCTGGGTGCGGTGGTCGGACGCAAGTCGCTGCTCGACACCTTGCCCAAGGGCGGGTTGGGTGGCACCTATTCGGGCAATCCCATTGCCTGCGCCGCCGCGTTGGCGACTCTGGATGAAATGACTGACGCGAATCTGCAAGCCTGGGGCACGCAACAGGAAGAAGCCATCGTCAGCCGTTACCAAGCCTGGCGCGCCAGCAAGCTGTCGCCGTATCTGGGCCGTTTGACTGGCGTGGGTGCGATGCGCGGCATCGAGCTGAGCAACGCCGACGGCACACCGGCATCGGCACAACTGACCCAACTGCTGGCGCTGGCGCGAGACGCCGGTTTGTTGCTGATGCCCAGCGGCAAGTCGCGCCACATCATTCGGCTCCTGGCACCGCTGACCACCGAAGCGGTGGTGCTGGAGGAAGGGCTGGACATATTAGAAGCGTGTCTGGCGAAACTTTCCTGAAAAGCAAACTACGATCAGGGACTGACATAGCGAATTATGTTCGCTTGTAGTCGCCGATTTGGCGTCGCAATACTGACCAAAGACCCGACTCATGCCGATCAATTAACGGAAAACGGAAAACGAAACTGTAGGAGCCAGGCTTGCCGGCGAAGGCGATCTCAAGGACGCCTTCGCCGGCAAGCCTGGCGCCTGCATAAAATAAAAAACAGTTCGCCTGACCGTTCGAAATTTGCCAAACACCCTCATTTTATTTAGCGAGATCACGACCACCGACAAGCCTGAGGCATTCATGTATCACGACAATATAATTTATAAAAAAAAGTCCAATGATCCTCAATTCCTGCTTGGCGTCGCCGTGGTGTTGTTTCTCGGCGCCTACCTGATGAACCTGGGTAACAGCGCCCTCAGCCATTTCCTGCAGCCATTGCTGGGCGATGCCCCCGACAGCCTGCCCGCACGCAACATCGCCATCGGCCTGGCGATCGCCTTTCTGGGCACGCTGAACTTCCACGTCCTCGGACGCTTGAAATTCAAGGTGCAGACCACCGTGGTCTGGATCGAACTGCTGATCCTGTTCCTGGCGTTCTTCGACACCTTCGACCTCTCCTACAGCTTCATTCTCGACAAGATCGGCTTCCTGATTATCCAGGGCACCGCCACCACGCTGTACATCTCCGCCATTGCGATTGTGATTGCCTTCGTGCTGGCGTTGATCGGCGCGGTGGCCAAGCTGTCGAACAACGGCCTGGCCAACGCCATTGCCTCGTTCTACACCTCGTTCTTTCGTGGTGTTCCGCTGCTGATTCAGATCTACCTGATTTACCTGGGGCTGCCGCAACTCGGTTATGTGGTCGACGCGGTGCCTGCCGGCATCCTCGCATTGTCCCTGTGCTACGGCGCCTACATGACCGAGATTTTCCGCGCGGGTATCCAGAGCATTCCGGTCGGCCAGTGGGAAGCCTCACGCGCCCTGGGCATCAGCCCGTTCAAGACCTTGAGCCGGGTGATCATGCCGCAAGCCTTGCGGGTGATCATCCCGCCCACCGGCAACCAGTTCATCGCCATGCTCAAGGACAGTTCGCTGGTGTCGGTCATCGGCGTGTGGGAATTGATGTACCTGGCCAAGACCCAGGGTCGCGCGGACTTCCGCCACCTGGAAATGCTGATCACCGCCGCGATGATTTACTGGGCCCTGTCGTTCATCCTCGAACGGGTGCAAGCGCGGATCGAAAAACGGGTCAACCGATCCATCGCAAGGGGTTGATGCGTGATGACTCGAACCACTACCGCTGAACGACTCGACCTGGCGCCTGTTTCACAGGCCAGTCCCTCCATGATTTCGATCACCGGCCTGAACAAGTGGTACGGCGATTTTCACGCCTTGCGCGATGTCGATCTGAACGTCGCCACCGGCGAAATCCTGGTGGTGTGCGGGCCGTCGGGCTCGGGCAAGTCGACGATGATTCGTTGCATCAACCACTTGGAAAACTTCCAGAAAGGCCACATTCAGGTCAACGGCATCACCCTCACCAGCGAGGCAGAAAGTGTCAGCGCGGTGCGCCGGGAAATCGGCATGGTGTTTCAGAGCTTCAACCTGTTCCCGCATTTGAGCGTGTTGGACAACCTGACCCTGGCGCCGCAATTGGTGCAGGGCGTGTCGAGCGCCGAGGCCAAAAAACGCGCTCAGGTTTACCTGGAACGGGTGCGCATTGCCGAGCATGCGCACAAGTACCCCTCGCAACTGTCCGGTGGCCAGCAGCAACGCGTGGCGATTGCCCGGGCGCTGTGCATGAACCCCAAAGTGATGCTGTTCGACGAACCTACCTCAGCCCTCGATCCGGAAATGGTCCACGAAGTGCTGGACGTCATGGGCGAACTGGCCACCGACGGTATGACCATGATTTGCGTGACCCACGAGATGGGTTTTGCCAGCAAGGTCGCCGACCGCGTGCTGTTCATGGACCAGGGCCAGGTCATCGAACAAGCCACCCCCGCCGAGTTTTTCAACAACCCGCAAACCGAACGCGCACAGAAATTCCTGTCACAGATCATTGGTCACTGAGCACCGTTTTGCCCTTCATAACAATAACCATAAGTGGAGATGGACATGGTCAGCAAAAAACACGTAATCGCAGCCGCACTCTCGCTGGTGTTCGTCGGCACCGCCAATGCCGGTGCCGTCCTGGATAAAATCCAGAGCAGCAAAACCATGACCGTCGCCACGTCGGCGACCTGGCCACCCCAGGGTTTTATCAACGACAAAAATGAAATCGACGGGTTTGATATCGACGTGTCCAAGGAGATCGCCAAGCGTCTCGGCGTCGCGGTCAAGTTCATCACGCCTGATTGGGATGTGATCACGGCGGGCAAGTGGAACGGGCGCTGGGACATGTCCGTGGGCTCGATGACCGCCACCAAAAGTCGCGCGCGAATCCTCGATTTCCCGGCGACCTATTACTACGTGCCGTACGTGTTTGCGGTTCACAACAAGTCCACGCTCACCGACCACAAAGCGCTGAATGACAAGACCATCGGCGTCGAAGGCGGCACCACGTCCGAGGACTTCCTCAACCAGGCGCTGGCCATCGAAACCACGGATGTGCCGCCGGTGGTCTACGACGTCAAGACAAAGAAAATGAAAACCTACTCCGGTTCCGTCGGGCCGCTGGATGATCTGCGCCTGGGCGACGGCACTCGCCTGGACGGCATCCTCACGCAACGCAGTACGCTCGACGCAGCCGTCAAGAAAGGCTACCCGCTGCGCGCCGTCGACAATGCCGTGGCGTTCTACGAACCACTGGCCATTGCCACCGACAAGGGTGACCCGGAGCTGACCAGCAAACTCAATGAAATCGTTGGCCAGATGCACAAGGACGGCACACTGACCAAGCTCTCGGACAAGTGGTACGGCGTGGACTACTCAACCATCAAGTAGTACGCCTTTCCACTGTGGGAGCGAGCCTGCTCGCGATGGACGTCAACGATAACGAGTGCTGTCTGAATGCACGCCGTCGCCCTTACGTTTTTCGTCGGAACGCCGCCCGGAGCAAGCTCGCTCCTACAATGTTTGATTTACTGGCCATTTCTCAAGGATTGACCATGTCCTTTCCCAGCACCTGGTATTCCCAAACCTCGCAGCCCCGCCCGGCCAGGCCGCAACTGGCCGCGGACAAAAACTGCGATGTCTGCATCATCGGCGCCGGTATCGCCGGCCTCACGGCCGCCCTGGAACTGACCCGACGCGGCAAACGCGTAATCATCCTCGAAGCCCATCAAGTCGCCTGGGGCGCGTCCGGGCGTAATGGCGGCGTGGTCTCGCCAGGCTGGGCTGAAGGGTCGGGAGCGATTCGCAAGAAACTGGGGCTGGAACAGGCCAAGGCGCTGTTCCAGATGTCGGTCGAGGGCGTGGAGATCGTCCGTCGCAACATTGCCGAACTGGCGCTGGCGGGGTGCGATCCATCCGCCGGCACGATTCGGGTCAAGCGGTACGACGACAGCGCCAGCGTGAAAAACCACATTGAAACCATGCGCCGCGACTTCGGGTATGAACTCAACTTCCTCGACACGGCCCAGGTCCGCGAACGAGCACACACCCTGCGCTATTTCCAGGGCATCGAGGACCCGAACGCCCTGCACTTTCACCCACTGAATTATTGCCTGGGGTTGGCCCTCGCCATCGAAGCGGCTGGCGGTCGAGTTTTCGAACAATCCAAAATGCTCGCCTGGCATCGCAAAGGCGCGCACAAAATCGTCGAGACCGCTCACGGCACGGTGCGTTGCCAGGACCTGGTGTTCTGCGCCGGCGGTTACGGCGGGCCGGAGCTGCAAAAACTCAGCCGCGCCTACCTGCCTATCGCCACCTACGTGGTGTTGACCGAGCACCTGGGCGACTCGATCAAAAACGTCCTCGACTCCGGCGCCGCCTTCTCCGACGATCGCCGCGCCTCGGACTATTACCGCGTGGTCGAAGGTGATCGGCTGCTGTGGGGCGGACGCATCACCACCCGTAACGAACAAAACGAAAAAGCCCTGGCCACGATGCTCAAGGCGGATATGGTCGCGGTGTACCCGCAACTGGCCCCGGTCAAGATCGAACTCGCCTGGTCCGGCCTGATGGGTTACTCCACCAACAAAATGCCCAACCTGGGATTGCTGGAACCCGGCGTCTGGGCCTGCACCTCGTTTGGCGGACATGGTTTGAACACCGGCTCGATCGGCGGCAGGGTCATCGCCGAAGCGGTGTGCGGGGAAAGTGCCCGTTATGAAGTGTTCAAGCCGTACTTGCTGGACTGGAACGGCGGGCCGTTCGGGCGGGTGGCTGCCAATGCGATCTATCAATCGCTGAAGCTCATGGACTTCGTACAGGAACGCTTTCGCGGCTGATCAACACACATCCTGTAGGAGCGAGGCTTGCCCGCGAAGGCGATTTAACATTCAGCACTGATGTCGACTGACACGACGCCTTCGCGGGCAATCCTCGCTCCTACAGGGGATGTGGTGAACGCATTTTTTGGGCACAAAAAAACCGGCCGAAGCCGGTTTTTTCATTTCAGCGAAATCAGAACGAAGCGTTCTGCAGGTCGTCGAGGTAGCGCTCAGCGTCGAGTGCCGCCATGCAGCCGGCGCCGGCCGAGGTGATGGCCTGACGGTAAACGTGGTCAGCCACGTCACCGGCAGCGAAGATGCCTTCGAGGCTGGTCGCTGTGGCGTTGCCGTCACGGCCGCCTTGCACCACCAGATAACCGTCTTTCAAGGTCAACTGGCCTTCGAACAACGAAGTGTTCGGGGTGTGGCCGATGGCGATGAACACGCCGTCGACGGTCAGCTCGTCGAAGCTGCCGTCGTTGTTCTTCAGGCGAGCACCGGTCACACCCATGTTGTCGCCCAGGACTTCGTCCAGGGTCGCGTTCAGCTTCAGGATGATTTTGCCTTCAGCCACGCGGGCATTCAGCTTGTCGATCAGGATCTTCTCGGCGCGGAAAGTTTCGCGACGGTGGATCAGGGTCACGGTGCTGGCGATGTTGGCCAGGTACAGCGCTTCTTCGACAGCCGTGTTACCGCCACCGACCACAGCCACTGGCTTGTTGCGGTAAAAGAAACCGTCGCAGGTGGCGCAGGCCGAAACGCCTTTGCCCATGAACGCCTCTTCCGACGGCAGGCCCAGGTAACGCGCGCTGGCGCCGGTGGCGATGATCAGGGCGTCGCAGGTGTAGGTCGCGCTGTCGCCAGTCAGGGTGTATGGCTTGGCAGCGAAGTCGACGGCATTGATGTGATCGAAGACGATCTCGGTTTCAAAACGCTCGGCGTGCTCTTTCATGCGCTCCATCAACGCCGGGCCGGTCAGGCCGTGGACGTCGCCAGGCCAGTTGTCGACTTCGGTGGTGGTGGTCAGTTGACCGCCGGCCTGCATGCCGGTGATCAGCAGTGGCTTGAGGTTGGCACGGGCGGCATAGACCGCGGCGCTGTAACCGGCAGGGCCGGAACCGAGAATAATCACTCGCGAATGACGGACTTCAGACATGACCTGCTCCTGTTGACCGGCCCAACCATCTGGGGCGGAACGCCGGGTTGCCGGCGGGAATAAAAAAGGACCGTTGAAAGCACTTGGGGAAGGGCTTGAACTCGACCGTCCTGTAAAAAGATTGGGTGCAGCGTATCGAGGGGGCGAAGATTAAGGAAATACGGTTTAACAATCCAGCTCATAGGCGGTCTCTATCCCGTTGCGATGCATTTATAGACGCCTTTGTTACAGTTAATGTCGATACCCAAACCGCGCTATCGCCCCTCTGGCAAAGCCGGTAAGGTCGGCGCGATTTCCCTTTGTTCGGAGCACGTTATGCCCGCCCCCGTTCTGTCCGGCCCGCAATACCTGCGCGAAGGCCTCAAGCTGGTCCTGAGCCCAGGCCTGCGTTTGTTCGTGTTGCTGCCCCTGGCGATCAACCTGGTGCTGTTCGTCGGATTGATCTACCTGGCCAGCCATCAATTCAGCCTGTGGGTCGATACGCTGATGCCGTCCCTGCCCGATTGGTTGAGTTTTCTCAGTTACGTCCTCTGGCCAATTTTTGTCGTCTTGGTGGTGTTGATGGTGTTTTTCACCTTCACCATGCTCGCCAACGTCATTGCCGCGCCGTTCAACGGCTTCCTCGCGGAGAAAGTCGAAGTGGTGGTGCGTGGCACCGACGACTTCCCGTCCTTCAGCTGGGGCGAGCTGATCGCCATGATCCCGCGCACGTTCGCCCGGGAGATGCGCAAACTCGGTTACTTCCTGCCGCGAGCGCTTGGGCTGCTGATCCTCTCGTTCATTCCAGTGGTGAATATCATTGCCGCGCCGCTGTGGCTGCTGTTCGGGGTGTGGATGATGGCGATCCAGTACATCGACTACCCGGCAGATAACCACAAACTCGGCTGGAACGAGATGCTCGCCTGGCTGCGCGAGAAGCGCTGGCAGAGCATGAGCTTCGGCGGAAGTGTCTATCTGGTGCTGCTGATTCCCGTGGTCAACATCCTGATGATGCCGGCCGCCGTGGCCGGGGCGACCTTGTTCTGGGTGCGTGAGCGCGGTGCCGAAAGCCTGGTGGTGGCGCAACGCTGATCCGGTCACAAATCCATCATCCTATCGTCACAACGACGACATGGCCCCAGTCGACACTGGGGTCATGACGACAGCTCTGCATATCACCCTGATCACCGAAACCTTCCCTCCCGAAATCAACGGCGTGGCCAATACCCTCGGCCGCTTGTGCGATGGATTGCGCGCGCGCGGGCATCAAGTGGAGCTGGTGCGGCCTCGTCAGGGTTGCGACCAGCAGATGGGCAGCGACGATGAACTGCTGCTGTGCCGGGGCTGGCCGCTGCCGGGTTATCCCGGTTTGCAATGGGGTCAGTCGTCGATGCACAAGCTGCTGCGGCGCTGGAAACGCCATCGCCCGGACGTGCTGTACATCGCCACCGAAGGCCCTTTGGGCTTGTCGGCATTACGCGCGGCTCGGCGCTTGGGCATCTCGGTGGTCAGCGGCTTTCACACCAATTTCCAGCAGTACTCCAGCCAGTACGGGCTCGGGTTGCTCGCACGTTTGCTGACCCACTACCTGCGCTGGTTTCACAATCGTTCGACCCTGACCCTGGTGCCGAGTGTCAGCCAGCGCCTGGAGCTGGAACGCCGGCATTTTGAACGCCTGGCGTTACTGTCCCGAGGGGTCGACAGCCAGTTGTTTCACCCGAGCAAACGCTTGAAAGCGCTGCGCGAACAGTGGGGCCTGGCGGACGATGACATCGCCGTGATTCACGTAGGACGCCTCGCTCAGGAGAAAAATCTAGGCTTGCTCAAGCGCTGTTTCGACACGCTGAAAGCGACTTATCCACAGCGAACCATCAAGTTGATTGTGGTCGGCGACGGTCCGCAACGACTGTTCCTGGAGAAGGAACTGCCCGAGGCGATTTTCTGCGGTTCACAACGCGGCGAAGCCTTGGCCAGCCACTATGCGTCGGGAGATATGTTTGTGTTCCCGAGCCTGACCGAAACCTTCGGCAATGTAGTGCTGGAGGCGCTGGCGTCGGGGCTGGGCGTGGTGGCGTACGATCAAGCGGCCGCCGCTCAGCATATTCGCCATGGTTACAACGGCGTGCTGGCGATGCCGGGGGATGAAGCGGCGTTCTGCGATGCCGCTGTGTGGTTGCTGGAACAGGACGAAACCTTGCGGTGCGTGCGGCTCAATGCGCGCCAACATGCGAGTCGGCAGGGTTGGGCGGCGATTATCGAGCAGTTCGAGGGGCAGTTGCGCGGGGCTTGCGTTGGGGAGCCGGTGATGCCGAACGCACCGACTGTACCCTGAAACTTTGGTGTTATTGAGTCAGCCTTCGCTGGCAAGCCCGCTACCACATTTGACCGAGTTCTACCTGAAGAATGCGGTTAAATGTGGGAGCGGGCTTACTCGCGAAGGGGCCAGACCTGACGTCGCTTAAACCAGCGTCATCAACGCCTCACGGCTGAACGGCAAAATGTCTTCCTCACGACCGTCACGCACTTTCTGCGCCCAGTCCGGGTCAACCAACAACGCACGCCCCACGGCAACCAGGTCGAACTCATCGTTGTTCAACCGCTCCAGCAGTTTTTCCAGGCTGGCCGGCTGGGCGATCTTGTCGGTGTTGACCATGAATTGCAGGAACTCGCCATCCAGACCGACACTGCCTACGGTAATGGTTGGCTTGCCAGTCAGTTTGCGCGTCCAGCCTGCCAGGTTCAGCTCGGAACCGTCGAACTCCGGCTCCCAGAAACGGCGCGTCGAGCAGTGGAAAATGTCCACGCCAGCGTCGGACAACGGCTTGAGGAACTCACCCAATGCCTCCGGGGTTTGCACCAGGCGCGCAGTGTAGTCCTGCTGCTTCCACTGGGAGAACCGGAAGATGATCGGGAAGCCTTCGCCGACGGCCGCACGCACCGCTTGAATCAACTCGATGGCGAAACGCGAACGGTTGGCCAGGTCGCCACCGTATTCGTCGGTGCGCTGGTTGCTGCCTTCCCAGAAGAACTGGTCGACGAGGTAACCGTGGGCACCGTGGATTTCCACGCCGTCCATGCCGATGCTCTGGGCGTCTTTGGCCGCCTGGGCGAATGCGGCGATGACGTCCTGGATGTCCTGTTGGGTCATGCCGTGAACCACAACCTGACCGTCCTTCAATTTTTCCGACGGACCGTAACCCGGCACGCTGGCATCCGGCTCGGTGCCGATGCGGCGCACGCTGCCGACGTGCCACAGCTGCGGAACGATCTTGCCGCCTTCGGCGTGGACCGCGTCGACCACTTTCTTCCAGCCGGCCAATGCCGCTTCACCGTAGAAATGCGGGACGTTCGGGTAGCCGTTGGAAGCCTGGTGACCGACGGTGGTGCCTTCGGTGATGATCAGGCCAACGCCCGCAGCCGCGCGGCGACGGTAGTACTCGATGACTTTGGAATTGGGTACGCCACCCGGCGAAAACGAGCGAGTCATCGGCGCCATGACGACGCGAGTCGGCAATTCGAGGGTGCCGAGGTGGAACGGTTTGAACAGGGCTTTGACAGGCATGAGGGCGCTCCACGGGGAATGACTTTATGACAGGGATAATATGGAGACGGGAGCGCCTTGAACAGCACTATTGATTTTGGTGATTAAGGATCAAAAGACAGAAAGCATCGTAGGAGCGAGGCTTGCCCGCGAAGGCTTTCAGTCAGTTGACATCATTACTGACTGATCTGACGCCTTCGCAGGCAAGCCTCGCTCCTACAGGGGGATGTCAGCTCAGCGCTTTTTCGATCGCATGAACGACCGTCGGATCATCCGGCGCCGTGCGCGGCGAGAACCGCGCCAGTACACGCCCGTCCTTGCCCAGCAGGAATTTTTCGAAGTTCCAGGTAATGTCACCCGGGAACTCGGCGCCCTCGCCCGCCAGCAGACGGTACAACTGATGACGATCATGACCGTTGACTTCCAGCTTGCTGGACAACGGAAAGGTCACACCATAGTTGAGCTCGCAAAACGCCTGGATCTCTTGCTCGGTGCCCGGTTCCTGACCGGCAAACTGGTTGCACGGCAGGCCCAGCACGCTGAAACCCTGACCCTTGAATTTCTGGTGAAGGTTCTCCAGCGCTGCGTACTGTGGGGTCAAACCACATTTGGAGGCCACGTTGACCACCAGCACGACTTGCCCTTTAAAAGGAGCCAGCGGTAGCTCCTGACCATCCAGGGCTGTCAATGTAAGGTCGTGAAAAGCACTCATGACGAACTCCAAATTCCCGTGTTCTTCTCGAAACAGCCTCTTGGCGGCGCCGCCGAGGACAGCCGCGGACTAAAAAAGGCGCCCCTCGGGCGCCTCTCCAGTTCTCGAAGCTTAGCGCAGAAAATCAGTGGTGATGGCCACCTTCGCCATGGACGTGACCATGAGCGATTTCTTCCTGGCTGGCATCACGGATGTCGATGATCTTGACCTGGAAATTCAGGCGCTGACCGGCCAACGGGTGGTTACCGTCGACGGTGACGTCGTCGCCGTCCAGATCGCGAATGGTGACGATCTGCATCTGGCCGTCCGGCGCGGAAGCGTGGAACTGCATGCCCACTTCCAGTTCGTCGACGCCTTCGAACATGCTGCGGCTCAGGGTGCTGACCAGTTCGGCAGCGTATTCGCCGTAGGCATCTTCAGGTTCAACGGCTACGGTCAGCTCGTCGCCGACTGCTTTGCCTTCCAGCGCCTTTTCCAGGCCCGGAATGATGTTCCCTGCGCCTTGCAGGTAGACCAGCGGCGCGCCGCCGGCGGAGCTGTCGATGACCTCACCAGCGTCGTTGGTCAGGGTATAGTCGATGGAGACAGCCTTATTGGCGGCGATCAGCATGGGGCGAGACCTTTTGCATAAGAATGAAGAATGTCCAAGTTTAGCGAAGCAATCGTCCGAAAGCGAACACAACCCGGACAGACGGGGTGCGACGATCACAGGCTTCCATCAAGACGAGGACGGCCACTGGGTGGCCGAGCTTTCCTGCGGCCACACACAGCACCTGCGCCACCAGCCGCCCTGGCAATCCCGGGCCTGGGTGTTGGAGCCGTTGCTGCGCAATGAAAAAATAGGTCAGCCCTTTGATTGCGGTTGGTGCGCACAAGGCTCGGTTAGCGATAACCTTGGCGACTGAATTTCGGTAGAAGGCCAGTCATAGGCGTTCACCACTGCCATGCACCTCCAGAGAATTCGCATGCAAACTTTTTTTATCGCGCCCACCGATTTTGGTGTGGGTCTGACCTCCATCAGCCTCGGGCTGGTACGTACCCTTGAGCGGGCCGGCCTCAAAGTCGGTTTTTTCAAACCGATTGCCCAACCCCATCCGGGTGATACCGGGCCTGAGCGCTCCACCGAGCTGGTGGCGCGCACCCACGGTCTGAAACCGCCCCAGCCGCTGGGCCTGGCGCATGTCGAGCGCATGCTCGGTGACGGTCAGCTGGATGAGCTGCTTGAAGAAATCATTACCCTTTATCAGCAAGCCGCCATCGGCAAGGACGTGCTGATTGTCGAGGGCATGGTCCCGACCCGCAGCGCCAGTTACGCCGCACGGGTCAATCTGCATTTGGCCAAGAGCCTCGACGCCGATGTGATTCTGGTGTCGGCACCGGAAAACGAAGTGCTGACCGAACTCTCGGGCCGCGTGGAATTGCAGGCGCAATTGTTCGGCGGGCCGAAAGACCCGAAAGTGCTCGGCGTGATTCTCAACAAGGTCAAGACCGACGAAAGCATGGACGCCTTCGCCGCACGCCTGAAAGAGCATTCGCCGTTACTGCGCAGCGGCGATTTCCGCCTGTTGGGTTGCATCCCGTTCCAGCCGGAACTGAACGCGCCGCGCACCCGCGACGTGGCCGACCTGATGGGCGCGCAAATCCTCAATGCCGGTGATTACGAAACCCGGCGCATGACCAAAATCATCATCTGCGCCCGCACCATGCGTAACACCGTGGAGCTGCTCAAGCCCGGCGTGCTGGTGGTGACCCCCGGCGATCGCGATGACATCATCCTCGCCGTCAGCCTCGCGGCCATGAACGGCGTACCGCTGGCCGGCCTGTTGCTGACCAGCGACACCCTGCCCGACCCGCGCATCATGGACCTGTGCCGTGGCGCGTTGCAGGCGGGCTTGCCGGTGTTGTCGGTGAGCACCGGTTCCTACGAAACCGCCAACCAGTTGAACGGCCTGAACAAGGAAATCCCGATCGACGACCGTGAGCGCGCGGAGATCATCACCGATTTCGTCGCCAGCCACCTCGACGCCAACTGGCTGCACCAGCGCTGTGGCACGCCACGGGAAATGCGCCTGTCGCCGGCAGTGTTCCGCTATCAATTGATCCAGCGCGCCCAGGCCGCCAACAAGCGCATCGTCCTGCCCGAAGGCAGCGAGCCGCTGACCGTGCAAGCGGCGGCGATCTGTCAGGCGCGCGGCATTGCCCGCTGCGTGTTGCTGGCGAAACCGGAAGACGTCGAAGCCGTTGCTCGTGCCCACGATATCGAGCTGCCGCCAGGACTGGAAATTCTTGATCCGGACCTGATCCGCGAACGTTATGTCGAACCGATGGTTGCACTGCGCAAGAGCAAAAGCCTCAACGCGCCGATGGCCGAGCAGCAACTGGAAGACACCGTGGTGATCGGCACCATGATGCTGGCGCTGGATGAAGTCGACGGCCTCGTGTCCGGCGTCATTCACTCCACCGCCAACACCATCCGCCCGGCCTTGCAGCTGATTAAAACGGCGCCGGGCTGCACGCTGGTGTCGTCGGTATTCTTCATGCTCTTCCCGGAGGAAGTGCTGGTCTACGGCGACTGCGTAATGAACCCGCACCCGAGCGCCAGCGAACTGGCCGAAATTGCCCTGCAAAGCGCCGATTCGGCAGCAGCGTTCGGCATCACCCCGCGCGTGGCGATGATCAGCTACTCCAGCGGTGAATCGGCCAGCGGCGAAGAAGTCGAGAAGGTGCGCGAAGCGACGCTGCTCGCCCACGAACAACAGCACTCGCTGCTGATCGACGGCCCGTTGCAATACGACGCCGCCGCCAACGAAACCGTGGCGCGGCAACTGGCGCCGAACAGCCAGGTGGCCGGTCGCGCCACGGTGTTCGTGTTCCCCGACCTGAACACCGGCAACACCACCCACAAAGCCGTGCAGCGCAGCGCCGACTGCGTCAGCCTCGGGCCGATGCTGCAAGGCCTGCGCAAACCGGTGAACGATTTGCCGCGCGGCGCGCAAGTCGACGACATCGTCTACACCATCGCGTTGACCGCGATTCAAGCTGCCAACCGACCTTTGGATCTTTAAATGCTGGCTTCCCTCCCTGCACCGCTGCGAGGCGTGATTGCCTCGTTGCTGTTGGCACTGAACACGATTTTGCTGTGCTCGTTTCTGTTCTGCGTGGCGATCTTCAAAGTGTTGCCCTTCGCCTTCACCCAGCGTTTCACGCGCTGGCTGATGAGCCATACCCATGAAGCCTGGATCAGCAACAACAAGGCCTGGATGAACCTGGTCTGCCGCACCCGCTGGCACCTCAGCGGCCTTGAAGGGCTGGACTATCAGCACTCGTACCTGATCACCAGCAACCATCAGAGCTGGGTCGACATCATGGTGCTGCAATACGTGCTCAACCGGCGTATCCAGCCGCTGAAGTTCTTTCTCAAGCAAGAGCTGATCTGGGTCCCGGTGATTGGTCTGGCCTGGTGGACCCTGGGCTTTCCGTTCATGAAACGCTACTCCAAGGCGTACCTGGAAAAGCACCCGGAGAAGAAAGGCAAAGACCTGGAAACCACCCGCAAGACCTGCGACAAGTTCCGCAATAACCCGGTGGGGATTTTCAACTTCGTCGAAGGCACGCGCTTCACCGAGGGCAAACATGCGCAGCAGAAATCACCGTTCCGCTACTTGTTGAAACCCAAGGCCGGCGGCATTGCGTTTGTGCTGGATGCGATGGGCGAGCAGCTGGAATCGATCGTCAACGTGACCATTCACTACCCGGGCGGGCGTCCGGGGTATTGGGATTTGCTCTGCGGGAACGTTAAAGATGTGGTGGTGCATTTTCAGGAGTTGAAGATTCCGCCGCAGTTCATTGGCAAGAATTACGACCAGGATGGCGAGTATCGCTTGCAGTTTCAGGGCTGGATCAATCAGCTGTGGGAAGACAAGGATGCGTTGCTGGCGCAGATGCATCGCGAATACCCAGGCAAACATTGATCCCCTGTGGGAGCTAGCCTGCTAGCGATAGCGGATCCACCTCCAGCGGATCTGTTGACTGATTCACCGTAATCGCTAGCAGGCTAGCTCCCACAATTAACCGTGTAGGTCTCAATAAAAAACCCGCCGATGATCACTCATCGGCGGGTTTTTTGTTTGCGGCTAACGCTTAGATCGCGCCACGCTTGCGCAGCAGATCCAGCACTTGCTTGACGCTTTCTTCCAGCGACAGCGACTGGGTGTCGACCACGAGGTCGGCGTCCAGCGGCACGTCGTACGGGAAGGAGTCGCCCGGGATGTTATCCCCGGCCGCCGCGTACAGGCCTTGTGGATCACGCTCGGCGCAGACCGTCGGCGAGGCCTGGACGTAGACCGTCAGCAGACGCTCCTTGCCGATCAGCTCTCGAGCCTGCTCACGACCTTCGGCACTCGGTGCCACGAAGGCCGCCAGCGTCAGCAAACCGGCTTCGTTGAACTGACGCGCAACGTGCGCCGCACGACGCCAGTTCTCGGTACGTCCGGCGCGATCCTGTGGCAGACCTTTGTTCAGGTCGTGACGCAGGTTCTGGCCATCGAGTACGAATACCGCACGGCCCAGGTCGAACAGCTTGCGCTCGACCGCGTAGGCCAGGGTACTTTTACCGGCGCCCGACAAACCGCTGAACAACACGGTGGCCGGTTGCTGGCCGAAGCGCTGGGCGCGTTCTTCGGTGGCAACGTGAGCCAGTTTGCCGTGGTGTGTGCTGGTGCCATGGCTCAACGGCTGAGCGATGATCATGCCGGCGGCAACGGTGCCATTGGTCAAACGGTCAATGACGATGAACGAACCGGTGGTGCGGTTGCTTGCGTAACCGTCCAGCGCGATGGCCGCGTCGAGGCTGATCTTGACGCGACCGATCTCGTTCAGGTGCAACGAACTGGCCGCACCTTCTTCCAGGGTGTTCACGTCAACGCGGTTGACGATGCTGGTGATCGAACCCGGCACGTAAGTCGTGGCGCGCTTGATGTCGTATTTCTTGCCCGGCAGCATCGGCTCTTCAGCCATCCACACCAGCATGGCGTCGAAGGCGTCAGTCACTTGCGGCAGGTTGTCGGCGTGCACCAGCAAGTCGCCGCGAGAGATGTCGATTTCGTCTTCCATGGTCAGCGTTACCGCCTGACCTGGACCTGCGTGTTCCAGCTCACCTTCGAAGGTCACGATGGATTTCACGCGGCTGCTCTTGCCCGACGGCAGCACAACGACTTCGTCGCCCTTGTGCACGACGCCGCTGGCCAGGGTGCCGGCGAAACCACGGAAGTTCAGGTTCGGACGGTTGACGTACTGCACCGGGAAACGCAGGTCGGTGTAGTTGCGGTCGCTGGCGATTTCGACGGTCTCGAGAATCTCCATCAGCGACTGGCCGGTATACCACGGCGAACGCTCGGACTTGTTCACCACGTTGTCGCCCTTCAGAGCGGACATCGGCACGAACGCCATGGTGGTCGGCTTGAAGGCGATGCCTTCGGCGAACTTCAGGTAATCGGCCTTGATCGACTCGAAGACGGTTTCGTCGAAGCCGTTGAGGTCCATCTTGTTGATGGCGACCACGATGTGCTTGATGCCGAGCAACGAGGCGATGAAGCTGTGGCGACGGGTCTGGGTCTGCACGCCGTAACGGGCGTCGACCAGGATGATCGCCAGGTCACAGGTGGAGGCACCGGTGGCCATGTTGCGGGTGTACTGCTCATGGCCAGGGGTGTCGGCGATGATGAATTTGCGCTTGGCGGTGGAGAAATAACGGTAGGCGACATCAATGGTGATGCCCTGCTCCCGCTCGGCCTGCAGGCCGTCGACCAGCAATGCCAGGTCGATGTCATCACCGGTGGTGCCGACTTTTTTCGAGTCGCGGGTAATGGCTTCCAGGTGATCTTCGTAGATCATTTTGGAGTCGTGCAGCAGGCGCCCGATCAGGGTGCTCTTGCCGTCGTCGACGTTGCCACAGGTCAGGAAGCGCAGCATTTCCTTGCGTTCGTGCTGGCCCAGGTAGGCGAGGATGTCCTCGCTGATCAAATCAGATACGTGCGACATGACAACCCCTTAGAAATAACCCTGACGTTTCTTTTCTTCCATCGAGCCTGCGCCATCGTGATCGATGACCCGGCCCTGGCGTTCGGAAGTTCGCGTCAGGAGCATTTCCTGAATGATGTCGGTCAGGCTGGTGGCCTCGGACTCGACCGCACCGGTCAGCGGGTAATCGCCGAGCGTACGGAAACGGACCTTCTTCTTGACGATGCGCGCCTTGTCTTCGTCGCTCAGGTGATTGAGCAGGCGTTCGTCGTCGATCATGATCCAGGTGCCATTCATCTCGATGACGTCGCGCTCGGCGGCGAAATACAGCGGCACGATCGGGATGCCTTCGAGGTAGATGTATTGCCAGATGTCCAGCTCGGTCCAGTTCGACAACGGGAACACACGAATGGATTCGCCCTTGTTGACCTTGCCGTTGTAGACGTTCCACAACTCCGGACGCTGGTTTTTCGGGTCCCAGCGGTGCTTGGTGTCGCGGAAGGAGTACACGCGCTCTTTGGCACGGGATTTCTCTTCGTCGCGGCGGGCACCGCCGAAAGCGGCGTCGAAACCATGCTTGTCGAGGGCCTGCTTGAGGCCTTCGGTCTTCATGATGTCGGTGTGCTTGGCGCTGCCGTGGGTCAGCGGGTTGATACCCTGCGCAACGCCCTCGGGGTTGACGTGCACAATCAGGTCCAGACCCAGTTCTTCGACCATGCGGTCGCGGAACGCGTACATTTCCTTGAACTTCCACCGGGTGTCGACGTGCATCACCGGGAACGGCAGCTTGCCCGGGAAGAATGCCTTGCGCGCAAGGTGCAGCATCACGGCGGAGTCTTTACCGACGGAGTACAGCATCACCGGGTTATCGAACTCGGCGGCGACCTCGCGGATGATGTGGATGCTTTCGGCCTCCAGCTGTTTCAGATGCGTCAGTTTGTCGACCATGGCTACTCACGAAAACGATCTTATGGACGGCCAGCGGGCCGTGTTCGAGCGAGGAATCCTAGCACAGCGACCTCTTCTAATCAGGACGTGAGCTAGATCGAAAGGGTATATGAATATACCTGCCCGTTCGGGTGTACCGGGTCCTGTGGGAGTGAGCCTGCTCGCGATAGCTGTGTGCCAGTCACCTCAATGTCGAATGTGACGCAGCCATCGCGAGCAGGCTCGCTCCCACAGTGGATAGGGGGTGATTCAGATGGGATTGGGGCAATCGATGAAGATATGTTCGAGGGCAAACCGCCGTGCCAGGTAATCCCCGAGTGCCTGCACGCCATAGCGCTCGGTGGCGTGGTGGCCGGCGGCGATGAAGCTGATGTCGTTTTCCCGGGCGCTGTGGAAGGTTTGCTCCGAGGCTTCACCACTGAGGTACAGATCGACGCCGGCCAAAACCGCCTGATCGATGTAACCCTGGCCACCACCGGTGCACCAGCCGACCCGGCGAATCATCTCGCTGCCTTCGATCAGCAACGGCTCGCGGCCCATGACTTCCTGCACGCGGCGGGCAAAATCCCGTGGCGTCACCGGTTCGTTCAATGAACCGACCAGGCCGACAACCTTGAGGTTATCCGGGTCAAGCGGACCTTCGACAGTAATGTCCAACTGACGCGCCAGTTGCACGTTATTGCCGACGTCCGGGTGCAGGTCCAGCGGCAGGTGGTAGGACAGCAGGCTGATATCGTGCTTGAGCAACGTTTTCAGACGACGCTGCTTCATGCCGGTGATGCACGGGTTCTCGCCTTTCCAGAAGTAGCCGTGATGCACCAGCACCAGATCGGCGTTGGCTTCCACGGCGGCGTCGAGCAAGGCCTGGCTGGCGGTGACGCCACTGACGATGCGCATCACCTGCGGCCGGCCTTCAACCTGCAAGCCGTTGGGGCAGTAATCGGCAATCTTGGCACTGTTGAGGTAACGGTCGGCTTCTTCGACCAGGGTGCTCAGGGCGACGGCCATAAAAGACTCCTAAATATCCCGTTCAGAGGCGCGCGCGGCCTCGTATAATGCGCGACATTATGGGCGGTCTCATACCGCCTGCAACCTTTCAGGACGTGCTTAATGCTCAAGGCGCTGCGTTTTTCCGGCTGGCCGCTGTTGGCCGGCGTGCTTATCGCTCTGTTGATCATCCAGCGTTACCCGCAGTGGGTCGGGCTCCCAAGCCTCGACGTCAACATGCAGCAAGCGCCGCAAACCACCACCATGCAACAGGGCCCAGTGTCCTATGCCGACGCGGTGACGACGGCCGCGCCGTCGGTGGTCAACCTGTACACCACCAAAGTGGTCAACAAGCCGAATCATCCGCTGTTCGAAGACCCGCAGTTCCGGCGCTTCTTCGGCGACAACTCGCCCAAGCAGAAACGCATGGAATCGAGCCTCGGCTCCGGCGTGATCATGAGCCCGGAAGGCTACCTGCTGACCAACAACCACGTGACCAGCGGCGCCGACCAGATCGTCGTCGCGCTCAAGGACGGTCGTGAGACCCTGGCCCGCGTGATCGGCAGCGACCCGGAAACCGACCTCGCGGTTCTTAAGATCGACTTGAAGAATCTTCCGGCGATCACCGTCGGCCGCTCCGACAACATCCGCATCGGCGACGTGGCCCTGGCCATCGGCAACCCGTTCGGCGTCGGCCAGACCGTGACCATGGGCATCATCAGTGCCACCGGGCGCAATCAGTTGGGCCTGAACAACTACGAAGACTTCATCCAGACCGACGCGGCGATCAACCCCGGCAACTCCGGCGGTGCGCTGGTCGACGCCAACGGCAATCTGACCGGGATCAACACGGCGATTTTCTCCAAGTCGGGCGGTTCGCAGGGCATCGGTTTCGCGATCCCGGTCAAGCTGGCCATGGAAGTGATGAAGTCGATCATCGAGCACGGCCAGGTGATTCGTGGCTGGCTGGGCATTGAAGTGCAGCCGCTGAGTCAGGAACTGGCGGAGTCGTTTGGTCTGTCGGGGCGTCCGGGCATTGTGGTTGCGGGGATTTTCCGTGACGGTCCGGCGCAGAAGGCCGGGCTGCAGTTGGGTGACGTGATTCTCAGCATCGACGGCGAACCGGCCGGCGATGGTCGTCGTTCGATGAACCAGGTCGCGCGGATCAAACCGACCGACAAGGTCACGATTCAGGTGATGCGTAACGGCAAAGAACTCAAGCTCACCGCAGAAATCGGCTTGCGTCCGCCACCGGCACCGGCACCGGCACCGGTCAAAGAGAAAGAAGAAGAGTAACCACTCGACACAAAACCACTGTGGGAGCGAGCCTGCTCGCGATTGCGGTTTAACAGTCAACGATGATGTTGAATGTTATGGCCTCATCGCGAGCAGGCTCGCTCCCACAGGTTTGATGCGGTTTAGAGGTGGTCGAGGCCGTCGATGAGGGCCTGATTCTGCTCTGGCGTGCCGATGGAAATCCGCAGGAACTGGGCAATCCGCTCCTGCTTGAAGTGCCGAACGATCACCCCTTGCTCACGCAACTTCGCCGCCAGGCCAGCCGCATCGTGCTGCGGGTGCCGGGCGAAAATGAAGTTCGCCGCCGACGGCAACACTTCAAAACCCTTCGCCTGCAACTGCCCGACCACCTTGTCACGGTGCTCGATCACCAGTCGGCACGTCTTGTCGAAGTACTCGCGATCCTCGAACGCCGCCGCCGCCCCGACAATCGCCAAGCGATCCAGCGGGTAGGAGTTGAAGCTGTTCTTGATCCGCTCCAGCGCCTCGATCAGGTCCGGATGCCCCACCGCCAGCCCTACCCGCAAACCGGCCAGCGAGCGCGACTTGGACAGTGTCTGAGTGACCAGCAGATTCGGATAACGGTCCACCAGCGTGATCGCCGTTTCGCCGCCGAAGTCGATGTACGCCTCATCCACGACCACCACCGAATCCGGGCTGGCCTTGAGGATTTGTTCGACCGCGTCCAGTGCCAACAGGCAACCGGTCGGCGCGTTCGGGTTCGGGAAAATGATCCCGCCGTTGGGCTTGGCGTAATCCGCCGGGTCGATCTGGAACTGCTCGTCCAGCGGCACCGCGTCGAACTTGATGCCGTACAAACCGCAGTACACCGGATAGAAGCTGTAGCTGATGTCCGGGAACAGCAGCGGCTTATCGTGTTGCAGCAGACCGTGGAAGATGTGCGCCAGGACTTCATCGGAACCGTTGCCGAGGAACACCTGATTGCCCGGCACGCCGTAGTACGTGGCCACGGCTTGCTTGAGCACGTCACTGTTCGGGTCCGGGTACAGACGCAGGTTGTCGTTCAGTTCGGTTTGCATCGCCGCCAACGCTTTGGGCGACGGACCGTACGGGTTTTCGTTGGTGTTGAGCTTCACCAGTTTCGCCAGTTTCGGCTGCTCACCCGGCACGTAAGGCACCAGATCCTTGACGAACGGGCTCCAGAATTTACTCATGTTCAGTTTCCCTCTTGATCGTCAACGATGCGGTATTCGGCGCTGCGGGCGTGGGCGGTCAGCGACTCGCCACGGGCCAGCACGGAAGCGGTCTTGCCCAGTTCGGACGCACCCTGCTCGGAGCAGAAGATGATCGACGAGCGTTTCTGGAAGTCATACACACCCAGCGGCGAGGAGAACCGCGCGGTGCCCGACGTCGGCAATACGTGGTTCGGACCTGCGCAGTAGTCGCCCAAGGCTTCGGAGGTGTGACGGCCCATGAAGATCGCGCCGGCGTGGCGGATCTGCGGCAGCCAGGCTTGCGGATCGGCCACCGACAACTCCAAGTGCTCCGGCGCGATACGGTTGGCCACTTCGATGGCTTGCTCCATGTCGCGGACCTTGATCAGCGCGCCGCGACCATTGATCGAGGTCTGGATGATCTCGGCGCGTTCCATGGTCGGCAGCAGCTTGGCGATGCTGGCCGCGACCTGGTCGAGGAACTCGGCGTCCGGGCTGACCAGAATCGCCTGGGCATCTTCGTCATGTTCGGCCTGGGAAAACAGGTCCATGGCGATCCAGTCCGGATCGGTCTTGCCGTCGCAAACCACGAGGATTTCCGATGGGCCGGCAATCATGTCGATGCCGACCTGACCAAACACGTGGCGCTTGGCAGTGGCGACATAGATGTTGCCCGGGCCGACCACCTTGTCGACCTTCGGCACGCTTTCGGTGCCGTAGGCCAGCGCGGCGACCGCTTGCGCGCCGCCGATGGTGAACACGCGATCGACCCCGGCGATGCATGCCGCGGCCAATACCAGCTCGTTGATTTCACCACGCGGGGTCGGCACGACCATGACCACTTCGGTCACGCCCGCGACCTTGGCCGGAATTGCGTTCATCAGCACCGAGGACGGGTACGACGCCTTGCCGCCCGGCACATACAGTCCGGCGCGGTCCAGCGGCGTGACCTTCTGGCCCAGCACCGTGCCGTCGGCTTCGGTGTAGCTCCAGGAATCCTGTTTCTGTTTTTCGTGGTAGCTGCGCACGCGGGTCGCGGCGACTTCCAGGGCTTCGCGCTGGGGCACGGTAATGCGCGTGAGCGCCAGTTCCAGGCGTTCGCGCGGCAGGATCAGGTCGGCCATGGACGCAACGTCCAGCCCGTCGAACTGTCGGGTGAATTCGACCAGCGCCGCATCGCCGCGCTCGCGCACAGCCTTGATGATGTCCAGCACCCGCTGATTGACCGAGTCGTCAGACACACTTTCCCAGCTCAGCAGATGATCCAGATGATGCGCGAAATCCGGGTCAGCAGCGTTGAGTCGGCGAATTGCAGTCGGTGCGGTCATAGCGAGAGCCTCATAGGAATGGCGAAAACTCAGGTACCCGAAGCTACCATCGATCCGCTTGGGCACCTGAGAATTCTGGCTATGAGGCGGATAGACGGGCGCGACTTAACGTCGCGCAGGTGAATCAGCCGCGGTGTCGAGACTCCACTGCCTTGCGCAGGGTGTCGATCAACGCCTGGATACGGGCGTGCTGCATTTTCATCGAAGCTTTGTTGACGATCAGCCGGGAGCTGATGTCGGCAATGAAATCCTGGGGTTCCAGGCCATTGGCGCGCAGGGTGTTGCCGGTGTCGACCACGTCGATGATCTTGTCCGCAAGACCGATCAGCGGCGCCAGTTCCATCGAGCCGTAGAGCTTGATGATGTCGACCTGGCGGCCCTGCTCGGCGTAGTAGCGCTTGGCAACGTTGACGAACTTGGTCGCCACCCGCAAGCGGCCCTTGGGCTCGACATCGCCGACACGGCCAGCGGTCATCAGCTTGCAGAGGGCAATTCTCAGGTCCAAAGGCTCGTACAGACCCTGGCCGCCATATTCCATCAGCACATCTTTACCGGCGACGCCCAGGTCCGCGGCACCATGCTCGACGTAAGTCGGCACATCGGTGGCGCGCACGATCAGCAGGCGTACATCGGCCTGGGTCGTGGGGATGATCAGCTTGCGGCTCTTGTCCGGATTCTCGGTCGGCACGATGCCCGCTTCAGCCAGAAGCGGCAGGGTGTCGTCAAGGATGCGGCCCTTGGACAGTGCGATGGTCAACATGGGAAACGTCAGTCCTTATCAAGGTACTCATGCCCGGTCGCAAATGGCGCCGGACACACATCGAGCCTGAAACAGGCTCGACTTTGAACAATTCAACGGGCGCGTCCTTGCGCCCATGCAGCAGAAACTAGCCCGGTACGCGGCGGATCTTGGCGCCGAGCATCTGCAGTTTCTCTTCGATGCACTCGTAACCACGGTCGATGTGGTAGATGCGGTCGATCAGGGTGTCGCCTTCGGCGATCAACGCCGAGATCACCAGGCTGGCCGAAGCACGCAGGTCGGTGGCCATGACTGGCGCGCCCTTGAGCTTTTCGGTACCGGTGACGATGGCGGTGTTGCCTTCGACCTGGATCTTGGCGCCCATGCGGTGCAGTTCGTACACGTGCATGAAGCGGTTTTCGAAGATCGTCTCGATCACTGCGCCCGTGCCTTCGGCAATGGCGTTGAGGGAGATGAACTGCGCTTGCATGTCGGTCGGGAACGCTGGGTACGGAGCGGTCCGCACGTTGACGGCTTTCGGCCGCTTGCCGTGCATGTTCAGCTCGATCCAGTCTTCGCCGCAGGTGATTTCGGCACCGGCTTCACGGAGTTTTTCCAGAACGGCTTCGAGAATGGTCGGATCGGTGTCCTTGACCTTCACGCGGCCGCCCGTTACCGCCGCCGCCACCAGGTAGGTGCCGGTTTCGATACGGTCAGGCATGACTTTGTAAGTGGCCGGGTGCAGACGCTCGACGCCATCGATGGTGATGGTGTCAGTGCCGGCGCCAGTGATCTTCGCGCCCATGGCGATCAGGAAGTTCGCCAGGTCGATGACTTCAGGCTCACGAGCGGCGTTGGCCAGGACGCTACGGCCCTTGGCCAGAGCGGCTGCCATCATGATGTTTTCGGTACCGGTCACGCTGACGGTGTCGAAGAAGAAGTGCGCGCCGCGCAAACCGCCTTCAGGCGCCTTGGCCTTGATGTAGCCGCCTTCGACGTCGATGACCGCGCCCATGGCTTCAAGACCACGGATGTGCAGGTCGACCGGACGCGAACCAATGGCGCAACCGCCAGGCAGTGCGACTTCGGCTTCACCGAAACGGGCAACCATCGGGCCCAGCACCAGGATCGACGCACGCATGGTTTTAACCAGTTCGTACGGAGCGATCAGGGTCTTGATGGTGCGCGGGTCGATTTCGACGCTGAGTTTCTCGTCGATCACCGGCTCGATGCCCATGCGACCGAACAGCTCGATCATGGTGGTGATGTCGTGCAGGTGCGGCAGGTTGGCAACGGTAACCGGGCCGTCGCACAGCAGCGTTGCTGCCAGGATCGGCAAGGCAGAGTTCTTTGCCCCGGAGATGCGGATTTCGCCATCAAGACGAACGCCACCGGTAATAATCAATTTATCCATAAGAATCTCGACGCCCTTGGGCTCAGGTGCGCTCGGCCCAGGCCGCGCTGCTGAAAAATTTCATAGTGACCGCATGGATGCTGCCATCGGTGATCCATGGGTTCAAATGGGCATAGATCTGCTGCTGACGCTTCACCGGGCTCAACGCCGCCAGTTCATCGCTAATCACGTTCAGCTGAAAGTTGCAGCCTTCGCCCTCAACTTCTACCAGCGTTCCGGGCAGCTTTCCTTCAAGGAAGCTCTTCACTTCTACGGCCTGCATGCTCAACCTCAATCGGCGCCCTGTGCGCGCGGGTCGGACATCATACAAAAAAGCCCCGCGCCTGCGAACCCCGGGAAGCAGGACTCTGACGGGGGGCTACTTTATAGATGCGGGTTAGGGATGCGCCAACAGCTCGGTCAGCTCGCTGACCTGAGCAATTTCACGCATGTCTTCTGGCATCCCACGGATGCTCCACGCCTTGCCGGCCGCCTCTGCATCACGCATGAAGCACAGCAACAGCGACAAGCCGACGCTGCTGGACTTCAATACCGCCGTGCAATCGACCACCAGCGTAGCGGCTTTGCTGGAATTGATCAGCGCCTGACCTTGCTTGCGCAGGCCCGGGCCGGTGCGGTAATCCAGCATCCCGCTGAGCATCAGCTCGCCGGCATCGCTCATGCGAATGGCCGACACACTCATTGGGCTTGCTTCGCAGGCGGTTGCTTCTCGGTGGCTTCCTTGGCTTTGGCGACTTCCCCGGCCCAATTGTTGATGGTCTTGTCCAGGTCGTTGCCATTGCGCTGCATCGCATCAGCGAACTGATCGCGGAACAGCTTGCCGATGTTGATGCCGTTGATGATGACGTTACGCAGCTTCCACTCGCCATTGATCTTTTCCAGTGTGTAGGACACAGGATAGATCGCGCCGCTGCTGCCTTTGACCGTCATGCCAACGCTTGTACGGTCGCCCGACTCATCCTTGGCAGGATCAACGGTGATGCCCTGGTTGTTGTACTCGAGCAAGGCGTTGCCATAAAACTGGAACAAACCCTTCTTGAAGTTTTCCTGAAAGGTCTTCATTTGTTCAGGCGTGGCTTTGCGCGAGTACTTGACCGTCATGATGCTCTTGGAGATGCCCTCGGCATCCACAACGGGCCCGACGATCGTATCCAGTGCCGTATAAAAATCTTTCGGATCCTGTTTGTACTTTTCTTTGTTCGCCGCCAGATCGGCCAGCATCCGGGTCGTGGTGTCCTGTACCAGATCATGCGCGGAAGGCGCCGCCACGGCGTTAGCCATCAACGGCAAGGCCGCGAGTAATACCAACAGGCCACGTCGCAAGGTAGAGATCATTCAAAAGCTCCTCATTTGGCGTCTTTACTAACGGTATTGAGCAGGAATTTACCGATCAGGTCCTCGAGCACCAGCGACGACTGGGTGTCGTGGATGGTCGAACCATCCTTGAGCAAGGCTTCTTCGCCGCCCACGCTGATACCGATGTACTTCTCGCCCAACAGGCCAGCGGTCAGGATAGATGCAGTGGAGTCGTTCGGCAGATTATCGACGCTCTTTTCCAGCTGCATGGTCACTCGACCGGTGAAACTGTCGCGGTCCAGATCGATCGCCGTGACCTTGCCGATGGTCACACCGGCCATGGTCACTTTAGCTCTGACCGTCAAACCTGCGATATTGTCGAAGTAGGCATAAAGTTTATACGTATCGGTGGTCGCGCTCGGGGACAGGCCACTTACCCGCAACGCCAGCAACAGCAAAGCCAGGATGCCAGCGAGCAAGAAAAGGCCGACACCGATTTCCAGGGTGCGGTTTTGCATCAGAAATCTCCAAACATCAAGGCGGTCAGAATAAAGTCCAGGCCGAGCACAGCCAAAGAGGCATACACCACGGTTTTGGTAGTGGCACGACTGATCCCCTCGGAAGTGGGCTCGCAGTCATAGCCTTGGAATACGGCGATCCAGGTCACGACAAAGGCGAAAACAACGCTTTTGATGATGCCGTTGAGCACATCGTCGGTAAACGTCACGCTGTTTTGCATGTTCGACCAGTAGGAACCCTCATAGACACCCAGCCAGTCGACGGCCACCCACGAACCGCCCCAGATACCCACCACGCTGAAGATCATCGCCAGCACCGGCAGGGAAATGAAGCCGGCCCACAGGCGCGGGGCAATGATGTACTTGAGCGGGTCGACGCCAATCATTTCCAGGCTGGACAACTGCTCGGTCGATTTCATGTTGCCGATTTCAGCGGTCAGGGCCGAACCCGCACGCCCGGCGAACAGCAAGGCCGTGACCACCGGGCCCAGTTCACGCAGCAGGGTCAGCGCCACCATCTGCCCGACCGCCTGCTCCGAACCGTAGCTGGACAGGATGTTGAACCCTTGCAGCGCCAGCACCATGCCGATGAACACCCCGGAGACCACAATGATCACCAGGGACATTACGCCTACCGAGTGCAGTTGCTTGACCAGCAGGCCAAACCCGCCGCCGATGCCACCACGACCGAGCAAGGCATGAAACAGGAAGATCGCCGAACGGCCGAACACCCCCAGCACATCAATGCCGGCGTGGCCGAAGCGGCGAACGCGTTCTATCAGTGAAATCTTGCGCATCAACGCTTCCCCAGAAGATCTGCGCGGTAATCCGTCGCTGGAAAGTGGTATGCGACCGGACCGTCGGGCTCGCCTGTCATGAATTGACGGATGCGTGGCTCCTGCGAGTTCATCAGCTCCTCGGGCGTGCCCTGCCCCAACACCTGGCCTTCGCCGACGACATAGATGTAATCGGCGATGCTCGCGGTCTCGGCCAAATCGTGCGAGACCACGATACTGGTGATGCCCAACGCATCGTTGAGCAGGCGGATCAGGCGCACCAGCACGCCCATGGCGATCGGGTCCTGGCCGACAAAGGGCTCGTCATACATAAGGATTTGCGGATCGAGTGCAATCGCCCGGGCCAGCGCGACACGGCGCTTCATGCCGCCGGACAATTCGTCAGGCATCAGGTCGATGGCACCGCGCAAGCCTACGGCCTGCAATTTGAGCAGGACGATGTCCCGGATCATTTCTTCCGGCAGCTCGGTATGAACGCGCAGCGGAAAGGCGACGTTCTCGAACACATCGAGGTCGGTAAACAGCGCGCCACTCTGAAACAGCACGCCCATGTGCTTGCGCGCATCGAACAGGTCGCTGCGAGACAGTTTCGGCAGATTCTGGCCGTTGACCCAGACTTCGCCCTTGGTGGGCCGCAACTGTGCGCCCATCAGCCGCAACAGCGTGGTCTTGCCACACCCGGAAGGTCCCATGATGCCGGTGACCTTGCCGCGCGGGATACGGATATCGACGTTATTGAAAATGCTGCGCGCGCCGCGCTTGAAGGTCAGTCCCTTCAGCTCGACCGCGTAGGCTTTATCGGCACTCATCTAAACTCCTTGCGATGCAGCCTCTCACTCGGACGCCTGACTTTCTCTCGAAAGCACATACCTCCCGGGCAGGCCGAACTGGCGGCGAACTATATCACTGCACAGGCCTGGCGCCAAAGGCCGAAGCCGGGCCATATTCAGCAATATGACAGGCAAAACGCTTCATTCAGAGGGATTAAGTAACAGCGAATTACAATGCGCGACGAACTTGCGTGAGGGTTTCGATCATTACCGTTATAATCGCCGCCTTTTCAGGCTATACGATTTCTAACATGAGCCAATCCAGCGACCTGATTCAATCTGCACAACGCACCATCCGCCTCGAACTGGAAGCCGTCCAAGGCTTGCTGCCCCGTATCGACGCAGATTTCGTACGCGCTTGCGAGATGATTCTGGCCAGCAAGGGCCGCGTCGTCGTGGTCGGCATGGGCAAGTCAGGGCACATCGGCAACAAGATCGCCGCCACCCTGGCCAGCACCGGCACCACGGCCTTTTTCGTGCACCCGGCCGAAGCCAGCCACGGCGACATGGGCATGATCACCCGCGACGACATCATTCTGGCGCTGTCGAATTCGGGCTCCACCAATGAAATCGTCACCCTGCTGCCGCTGATCAAGCGCCTGGGCATTCAACTGATCAGCGTGACCGGCAACCCCGATTCACCGCTGGCCAAGGCCGCCGAAGTGAACCTGAACGTACACGTCGAGCACGAAGCCTGCCCGCTGAACCTGGCACCGACCTCGTCGACCACCGCCGCCCTGGTCATGGGCGACGCCCTGGCCGTTGCGTTGCTGGAAGCCCGTGGTTTTACCGCTGAAGATTTCGCCTTTTCCCACCCGGGCGGCGCACTGGGCCGACGCCTGCTGCTGAAAGTGGAAAACGTCATGCACGCCGGAAAAGAGCTGCCGCAAGTCCCGCGCGGCACCCTGCTCAAGGACGCGCTGATGGAAATGACCCGCAAAGGCCTGGGCATGACGGCAATCCTCGAAGCCGATGGCAAACTCGCCGGGATCTTCACCGACGGCGATTTGCGTCGCACGCTGGACCGCCCCGTCGATATCCATCACACGACCATCGACGAAGTCATGACCCTTCACGGCAAGACTGCGCGCCCCGACATGCTGGCGGCCGAAGCCCTGAAAATCATGGAAGACCACCGAATCAACGCGCTGGTGGTGGTGGACAAGGAGGACCGTCCGATCGGCGCCTTCAACCTGTCCGATCTGCTGCGCGCAGGAGTCATGTAATGAGCACCGATCTGCTGCAACGCGGCAAGCACATCAAACTGGCGGTTTTCGACGTCGATGGCGTGCTGACCGACGGACGCCTGTACTTCCTCGAAGACGGCAGTGAATTCAAGACGTTCAACACCCTCGACGGCCAGGGCATCAAGATGTTGATGGCAGCCGGCGTGCAGACCGCTATCATCAGCGGTCGCAAGACCCCGGTCGTGGAGCGACGCGCGAAGAACCTCGGCATTCCACACCTGTTCCAGGGACGCGAAGACAAACTTGTGGTACTCGACGGGCTTCTTGCCCAGCTCAATCTAAGCTATGAAGAAGTGGCTTATCTCGGCGACGACCTGCCGGACCTGCCGGTGATTCGCCGTGTGGGCCTGGGCATGGCGGTGGCCAATGCCGCCAGCTTCGTGCGCGAACACGCCCACGGCATCACCCAGGCCCGCGGTGGCGAGGGTGCCGCTCGCGAATTCTGCGAATTGATCCTGCGCGCCCAAGGCCGCCTCGATGCGGCCAACGCTGCGTACCTGTGAGCCAACTATGCTGAGCAAAAAGTTTCGCAACATCCTGGTGTTCGGTTGCATCGCAGCGATATTCGCGGCGGTCGGCTACTGGAACATCAGCCCCGAACGCTTCCTCGACAAGCCTGTGGCCAAGGTCGATGAAACCGCGATCGACTATTACGCCATCAACGCCCACAGCGTGCAGTACTTGCCCGACGGCGGGCTGCAATACGAAATGACGTCCGACAAGGTCGAACACCTGAAAGCGACCGAAGTGACGTTGCTGACCAATCCGGACCTGAACATGTTTCGCGGTACCGCATTCCCTTGGCACGTCCAGAGTGAACGCGGCGAAGTCAATCCGGACGGCACTCAAGTCGAACTGATCGACTCGGTTCGCATTACGCGTTTCGATGAGAAAAACCGCAAGACCCTGATTACCACCACCCGTATGACTGTGTTCCCGCAGCAGCAATATGCGCAGACCGATCAACCCGTTAGAATCGACGGCGCTGGCGGTGTATCGACAGGCAACGGCATGAAAGCGTACTTGAAAGAAAGCAGGATACACCTGCTATCGAACGTAAGAGGACAGTATGAGGCTCGTTAAAACCCTCCCTATTTTGCTCAGTCTGGGCGCAGCACTGGGAAGCGTGAGCGCCTGGGCTCTGCCGAACGATCAAGAGCAGCCAATCCGCATTCAGGCCGACGATGCCCAACTGGACGACAAGAATGGCGTTGCCACCTATAAAGGCGACGTGATCATTACCCAGGGCTCGATGAAAGTCACCGGCAACACCGTGACGATCACCCGCACCCCGACCGGCGACATCGACGTCGTGACCTCGGTCGGCAACCTCGCCTATTTCGAGCAGCTGCAAACTGCGGGCGACACCAAGCCTGTGCAGGGTTACGGGGTGACTATCCAGTACCACGCCTCGCAAAACCGCGTCGTCCTGATCGATCGCGCCAAAGTCATCGACAAGGACAACAACGTCACCCAAGGCGAGAAAATCGTCTATGACACCGTTAAAAAGCTTGCGAGCGCCGGTCGCGCTACAGGCAACAAGGTCACCGAGTCGCGTCCGCGCATCGACATGGTGATTCAGCCGAAGAAGAAAACCGACGAGCAAAAGGCCCAGTAATGGCAACTCTGAAAGCTCAGCACTTGGCCAAGAGCTACAAGAGCCGCCAGGTCGTGCGTGACGTCAGCCTGTCTATCGACAGCGGTCAGATCGTCGGCCTGCTTGGCCCGAACGGCGCCGGCAAAACCACCTGTTTTTATATGATTGTCGGCCTGGTACAGGCCGATCAGGGTCGCGTGCTGATCGACGATCTGGACGTCAGCCACCAGCCGATGCACGGTCGTGCGAAGGCCGGTATCGGCTATCTTCCGCAAGAAGCGTCGATCTTCCGCAAACTCTCGGTAGCCGATAACATCATGGCCATCCTCGAGACCCGCAAGGAACTCGACAAGGCCGGTCGTCGCAAGGAGCTGGAAAGCCTGCTGCAGGAATTCCACATCAGCCACATCCGCGACAACCTTGGCATGAGCCTGTCCGGTGGTGAACGCCGCCGTGTGGAAATCGCCCGCGCTCTGGCCACCAACCCGAAATTCATCCTCCTCGACGAACCCTTCGCCGGTGTGGACCCGATTTCGGTGGGCGACATCAAGCAGATCATCCACCACCTCAAGGCCAAGGGCATTGGCGTGCTGATCACCGACCACAACGTCCGTGAAACCCTGGATATCTGCGAAACCGCCTACATCGTCAACGATGGCCAACTGATCGCCGAAGGTGACTCTGCCACCATCCTGGCCAACGAACTGGTCAAGGAAGTGTACCTGGGCCATGAGTTCCGCCTGTAAACGCCGGGGTGCGTGGCCAGTCGACCGAGCGCTTGTCTCGATAAAAAATCAACTTTTTTTTATTGTTACGGCGCTCTAGGCAAACGCGACGCTTCAAAGATTTTCCGAAGCCAGTCGGTTCAATGTGTCAATAAAACTTTGCAGCTTTTTATTGTTACGGCGCTCTAGGCAAACGCTGCAGTTTCGGGCATATAATTTGCTTATGTTTGGCGCTCCGGCGCTCTGTAGTGGATGGCGCATGTGCGCCGGCGAATAAGGTGTTAAGCCCCTGCCATGAAACCATCGCTAGTCTTGAGAATGGGCCAGCAGCTGACGATGACACCGCAGCTGCAACAGGCCATCCGCCTGCTCCAATTGTCGACCCTGGACCTGCAACAGGAAATCCAGGAGGCCCTGGAGTCCAATCCGATGCTCGAACGCCAGGAAGAAGGCGACGACTTCGATAACGCCGACCCGTTGGCCGACAAAGCCGAACAACTACCCAACGCCGATGTTTCGGAACCCTCTTACCAGGAAACCGCCCCGACGGTGGATAACCTCGAGGAAGGTGACTGGAACGAGCGCATTCCCAACGAACTGCCGGTCGATACCGCGTGGGAAGACGTCTACCAGACCAGCGCCAGCAGCCTGCCGAGCAACGATGACGACGAGTGGGATTTCACCACCCGCACGTCGGCCGGCGAAAGCCTGCAAAGCCACCTGCTGTGGCAACTGAACCTGGCACCGATGTCCGACACCGATCGCCTGATCGCCGTGACCCTGATCGACTGCATCAACAATCAGGGCTACCTGGACGAAACCCTCGAGGAAATCCTCGAAGCCTTCGATCCGGAACTGGACATCGAACTGGACGAGATTGAAGCCGTCCTGCACCGCATCCAGCAATTCGAACCTGCCGGCATCGGCGCCCGCAACCTGGGTGAATGCCTGCTGCTGCAATTACGCCAGTTGCCCGCCAAGACCCCATGGCTGACCGAGGCCAAGCGTCTGGTCTCCGATTACATTGACCTGCTCGGCAGCCGCGACTACAGCCAATTGATGCGGCGCATGAAGCTCAAGGAAGATGAACTGCGCCAGGTGATTGAGCTGGTGCAGAGCCTCAACCCGCGCCCCGGCTCGCAAATCGAGTCCAGTGAAGCCGAATACGTGGTGCCCGACGTGATCGTGCGCAAGGACAACGAGCGCTGGCTGGTAGAGCTCAATCAGGAGTCGGTGCCACGCCTTCGGGTCAACGCGCAGTACGCCGGGTTTGTGCGCCGCGCCGACACCAGCGCCGACAACACCTTCATGCGCAACCAGCTGCAAGAGGCCCGCTGGTTCATCAAAAGCCTGCAAAGCCGCAACGAAACCCTGATGAAAGTGGCCACCCAGATCGTCGAGCATCAGCGCGGCTTCCTGGAATACGGCGACGAAGCCATGAAACCGCTGGTGCTGCATGACATCGCCGAAGCGGTCGGCATGCACGAGTCGACGATTTCCCGGGTCACCACGCAAAAATTCATGCATACCCCTCGCGGTATTTATGAACTGAAATACTTTTTCTCCAGCCACGTCAGCACCTCCGAGGGCGGCGAATGCTCGTCCACGGCGATTCGCGCGATCATCAAAAAACTGGTTGCTGCGGAAAATCAGAAAAAGCCGTTGAGTGACAGCAAGATCGCTGGTTTACTGGAGGCACAAGGCATTCAGGTGGCTCGCCGCACCGTCGCCAAGTACCGCGAGTCCTTAGGAATCGCGCCTTCGAGCGAACGCAAGCGGTTGATGTAGAGCCACGCCACAGCGTTCCAGTGGCAGGCATTTCTGCCTGCCGCTTTATGCACTGGCAACGAAGGAGAAGCTGTATGCAAGTCAACATCAGTGGACACCAACTGGAAGTGACCGAACCTCTTCGCACCTACATCGGCGAAAAACTCGAACGATTGGAACGGCATTTCGACAAGATCACCAACGTCCAAGTGACGATGACGGTCGAAAAGCTCAAGCAGAAAATCGAAGCCACGCTGCATATTCCCGGCAATGAAGTGGTCGCTAACGCGGAACATACCGATATGTACGCAGCGATCGACGCATTGACCGACAAGCTGGATAAACAACTCAAAAAGCATAAGGAAAAGACCCAGAGCCTCCTCCAGGGTGCGACCGGTCGTTAACACTCCCAACTCATGATCCGACTTGAAAGCATCCTGACCCCCGGCCGTTCCCTCGTGAACGTGCCGGGCGGCAGTAAAAAGAAAGCCCTCGAGCAAATTGCCAACCTAATCCATCGCGAAGTGCCGGATCTGGCCATGCAGGATGTCTTCGAGAGTCTGGTCGCCCGTGAAAAACTCGGTTCTACCGGTTTTGGTAACGGCATCGCCATCCCCCACTGCCGCCTGAAGGGTTGCTCCGCACCCATCAGCGCCTTGATGCACCTCGACGCCCCTATTGATTTCGACGCCATCGACGGCGCCCCGGTTGACCTGCTGTTCGTTCTGCTGGTGCCGGAAGCCGCCACCGATGCGCACCTGGAGCTATTGCGCCAGATCGCCAGCATGCTCGATCGCAAGGAAGTGCGCGAAAAACTGCGCAGCGCCCCGAGCAATGAAGCCTTGTATCAGGTTGTCCTGGACGAGCAAAACGGTCAGTAATCATGCGTTTGATCATCGTCAGTGGCCGTTCCGGCTCAGGTAAAAGTACCGCGCTCGATGTCCTTGAGGACAACGGCTACTACTGCATCGACAACTTGCCCGCCGGCTTGCTGCCGGAGCTGGCCGAACGCGCGTTGATTCACACCGAACTGGCACAACCGCTGGTTGCCGTGTCGATTGACGCACGCAACTTGCCAAGTCACCTGTCGCGCTTTCCGGAACTGCTCGAAGAAGTCCGCAGCCGGCATATCCAGTGCGATGTCCTGTACCTGGATGCCGACGAAGAAACCCTGCTCAAACGCTTTTCGGAAACCCGTCGTCGCCACCCGCTGAGCAGCGCCAATCGCTCGCTGGCCGAGGCGATCAACGATGAAACCAGCCTGCTCGGCCCGATTGCCGACCTCGCGGATCTCAAAGTCAACACCACCAACCTGAACCTTTACCAGCTGCGCGACACCATCAAACTGCGCCTGTTGAACCAGCCGGAACCCGGTACTGCGTTCCTGGTGGAGTCTTTCGGTTTCAAGCGTGGCATGCCGGTGGACGCCGACCTGGTGTTCGACGTGCGCTGCCTGCCGAACCCGTACTGGAAGCCAGAACTGCGCGCGCAATCCGGGCTCGACCAACCGGTGGCCGAATACCTGGCCGCACAGCCGGACGTGGAAGAGATGTTCCAGGACATCTCCACGTACCTGCTCAAGTGGCTGCCCCGCTTTGCCGCCAGTAATCGTGCTTATGTCACCATTGCCATTGGCTGCACCGGCGGGCATCACCGCTCCGTCTACCTGACCGAACGTCTCGGCCAGACCCTGCAAAAAACCCTGAAGAACGTCCAGGTCCGCCACCGCGACCTCAGCTAAAGGATTCACATCGCGATGCCTGCTCTGGAAATCGAAATCATCAACAAACTGGGCCTGCACGCCCGTGCTTCCGCCAAATTCGTCGGTGTCGCCGGTGAGTTCAAGGATTGCACAATCAGGGTAGGACGCACGCCGGAAACCACGGTCGACGGTAAAAGCATCATGGCCATGATGATGCTGGCGGCGGGCAAGGGCACCAAGATCCACTTGATCACCGAAGGCGAAAGGGCTGATGAGGCGCTACAGGCGCTGGTAGCGCTGATCAACGACTACTTCGGCGAAGGCGAGTAAACCTCGCCGTTACAAACGTCCGCGTTAAGCTAATGCGGTATCCATGACCATCATCAAACAAAACCCGATCAGCAGCCCAAGGCTGGCCAGTTTGTCGTGACCATTGCGGCGCGATTCGGGAATGACTTCGTGGGTCACTACCAACAGCATGGCACCGGCCGCCAGTGCCAGGCCCAAGGGCAAGAGCAGTTCGGCCAGGCTCACCAGCCATGCGCACAACAAGGCGAATACTGGCTCGACCACCCCTGACGCAGCACCGATCAGGAACGCCTTGACCCGCGACATCCCGGCCCCGGCCAGTACCAACGCGATCACCAGCCCTTCCGGCACATCCTGCAAGGCAATGCCCATGGCCAGGCTGTCGGCATCCGGCATGCCGCCACCGGCCGAGACACCAACCGCCATGCCCTCTGGAATGTTGTGGGCAATGATGGCAAACACAAACAACCAGATCCTCGGTGGTATCACCGGTCGCTCCAGCGTGCCCACCAGCATTTCCGGACTGGCCCCGGAGACCTTGCGGTCCACCAGATACAGCCCGAACGCACCGAGCATGATGCCGAAGCTGATCAGGCCGCTGGCCGCCCAAGGCGTCAGGCCCAGGCCTTCAGCGGCGGAGATACCCGGAACGATCAGCGAAAACGCGGTCGCCGCCAGCATCACCCCGGCACCGAAACCAAGCAGCGTATCGCTGACCGCCTGCGGCATGCGCCGAATCACCAACACCGGCACCGCGCCCAAGGCCGTACCCAAGGCGCAGATCGCCCCGCCTTGCAAAGCACGCAGCAGTTTCGGCTCAAGGTCCAGCCACGCCAGTCCCTGGGCAACCAATAGACTCATGCCCGCCAGCAGTAAAAGCGATCCGAACGCGTAACGAAACATTCGTCCACTTCCGATCGCCAGTGTTTCAGTGCCCATAGTCAGCCTTAGATTTTTTATGGAAGACTCAAACCAGCGCAGCCTGATAGCGCGCGGCGACTTCGGGCCAATTGATCACGTTGTAGAACGCGTTGATGTATTCCGGGCGACGGTTCTGATAACGCAGGTAATAGGCGTGCTCCCAGACGTCCAGGCCAAGGATCGGCGTATTGCCGTTCATCAGCGGGCTGTCCTGATTGCCGCTGCTTTCCACGACCAGAGTCTTTTGCGGCGTGACGCTCAACCAGGCCCAGCCACTGCCGAAGCGGGTCAGCGCGGCTTTGGTGAAAGCTTCCTTGAAGCTGTCGAGACCGCCCAATTGTTCATCGATGGCCTTGGCCAGCTCGCCTTCAGGTGTGCCGCCACCGTGCGGTGCCATCACTTCCCAGAACAGCGAATGGTTAGCGTGACCGCCGCCCTGATTGATCACCGCAGCGCGGAGCTTCTCTGGCAGTTGCTGCACAGCGGCCACCAGTTTTTCCACCGGCCATTCGGCAAATTCGGTGCCTTCGACCGCCGCGTTGAGGTTGTTGATGTAGGTCTGGTGGTGCTTGGTGTAGTGGATTTCCATGGTCTGCGCATCGATGTGCGGTTCCAGGGCATCGTAAGCGTAAGGCAAGGCAGGCAAGGTAAAAGCCATTTCAATGAACTCCATGTTGTAGGGCCGCAGGCGAGGCAGCATCGATGTGCAGCAACCGATGGGTGCGCGGGTACTCGCCGTGTTCGCTGATGAAATTCAGCAACTCGACGTAGGTTTTGCTGCTCTGGCGCAGCGCCGCTTCACGCAGTGCCGGCGCCAGTCGTGGGTCCTGCATGGTCTGCAGCAAGCGTTGATGGATGGCGCACAGGTATTCGGCGCTCTCCTCCGGTTGGTTCAGGCGCAAATGCAGGTCGGCCAGGTTGTGGTGGGAAATCACGCAAGCCGCCACCGCTTCGTCGGCATCCGCCCAGCGTTCGAACAACACCTGGGCCAGGGCCAGTGCCTGCAAGTAAGCCTCGCGGGCATCGACCAGTTCACCCAGCATGAAACAGCGATTTGCCCGTTCGATCGTGCGTTTCCAGTGCTCCATGGTGAGCCTCCAAAGCGGTTGCGGGGATTACACGCCGCCTGCGGTGAGCTTTTCCGGGTTGAGTAACTCTTCCAGTTGGCTGCGCGACAGGTCGGTGTGTTCCAGGGCGACATCGATCACCGGACGGCCTTGTTGATAGGCCTTCTTGGCAATCTCCGCGGCTTTTTGGTAACCAATGATCGGGTTGAGTGCCGTGACCAGAATCGGGTTGCGCGACAGCGCTTCCTTGAGCCTGGCTTCGTTGACCTTGAAGCTGGCAATGGCTTTTTCGCCCAGCAGATGGCTGGAGTTCGCCAGCAATTCGATGCTGCTCAGCAGGTTCTGCGCGATGATCGGCAGCATCACGTTCAGTTCGAAATTGCCCGACTGCCCGGCGATGGTGATGACCGTGTCATTACCAATCACCTGCGCGGCGACCATGGCAGTGGCTTCCGGGATCACCGGATTGACCTTGCCCGGCATGATCGAAGAACCCGGTTGCAAGGCCTCGAGTTCGATTTCACCGAGACCGGCCAGCGGGCCGGAGTTCATCCAGCGCAGGTCGTTGGCGATTTTCATCAACGAGACCGCTGTCGCTTTGAGCTGCCCGGAAACGGCGACGGCGGTGTCCTGAGAGCCAATCAGCGCAAACAGATCCTTGCCTGGGGTGAATTGAACGTGAGTCAGCTCGCTCAGTTGTTGACTGAAACGCGCCGCAAACTGCGGGTGCGCGTTAATCCCGGTGCCCACCGCCGTGCCGCCCTGCGCCAGGGATTGCAGGCTCGGCAGCAGATCCTGCAGATGGCCGATGTTGGCCTTGAGCTGCTGCGCCCAACCGTTGAGTACCTGGCTCATGCGCACCGGCATCGCGTCCATCAAGTGCGTGCGGCCGGTTTTGACGTGGTGATGAACCTCTTCAGCCTTGCGCTCGATCACCTGCACCAGACGCACCAGCGCCGGCAACAGTTGCTCATGCAACGCCAGTGCGGCGCTGACATGGATAGTTGTCGGGATGATGTCGTTGCTGCTCTGACCGCAATTGACGTGGTCGTTGGAGTTCACCGGCTCGCCGAGCAGACGGCTGGCCAGGGTCGCGATCACTTCGTTGGCGTTCATGTTGGAACTGGTGCCGGAACCGGTCTGGAAGATGTCCACCGGAAAATGCGGCATGAAATCGCCCTTGAGCAGGTCCAGCGCTGCATCAACGATGGCGTTGCCCTGGGACTCGCTGATTTGCTTGAGCTCGACGTTGGCCCTGGCGGCAGCGGCTTTGGCCAGGATCAACGCGCGGATGAATTGCACCGGCATCGGTTTGCCGCTGATCGGGAAATTATCCACCGCACGTTGGGTCTGTGCGCCGTAGAGGGCGTCTACCGGGACCTTAAGCTCGCCCATGCTGTCGCGCTCAATACGAGTCTTGTTCATCAGAAAATCCTTGCACCAGTTCGTTTAGGGGAATCGAGGGCTGCAACTCGCAGGTCGCCAGTTGCCAGGTGTAGCTTTGCCAGCGCTTGAGGCGGCATTTGCACAGAGAGAGGCGTTCGAGCTCGCGCAATGGACGCCAGGCCTGATCCAGGCAGTAAGTGCGCCAGTGCCAGGGCAGCGCGACATCGGCGGCGGTGTCGAGCAATAAACGCAAGGAGGTTTCGGCGATGGTCCAGGGTGAGGTCGCCGTGCAACAGGCGAGATACCGGCCTTCAGCCAGGTAATGTTCGATCAGGCGGGGCTCGTCGGGATCCATCGCGCAACGGATCTGGCGACTCATCCAGCGCCAGCTTTCGAGGTAAGGCTGCTCGTGCAAGGCAGAACTCATGATCCGGGCTCATTCGGTAATGAGATTTATTATTAGATGATAATGAGAACCAAAACAACCCCGGCAATACACACACGCTCCCACAAGGATTTGTGCAAGGCTCAATAAAAAAGGCGCGCTATCCAATCGGGTAGCGCGCCTTTTTGTGTAGCGGTAAGCGTTAGCTACCGGCCACGGTCATCCGCTCGATCAACACTGAACCGGTGCGAATGTTGCTGCGCAGTTCCAGGTCATTACCCACCGCAACGATCTGCTTGAACATGTCGCGCATGTTGCCGGCGATGGTCACTTCTTGAACCGCGAACTGGATTTCGCCGTTTTCGACCCAATAACCCGCCGCACCACGGGAATAATCACCGGTGACCATGTTCAGGCCCTGGCCCATCAACTCCGTCACCAGCAACCCACGGCCCATGCGGCGCAACAGGGCCGCCTGGTCTTCATCGCCATGGGTGACGAACAGGTTGTGTACGCCACCGGCGTTGGCGGTGCTCGGCATACCGAGCTTACGGCCGGAGTACGTGCCAAGGATGTACGACACCAACTCGCCCTTTTCGACGAACGGTTTGGCGTAGGTCGCCAGACCATCACCGTCGAAGGCCGAACTGCCCATCGCACGCATCAAGTGCGGACGCTCATCGATGGTCAGCCATTCCGGGAACAGTTTCTGGCCCAGCGTGCCTTCAAGGAACGACGATTTGCGATACAAACTGCCGCCAGAGATCGCCGAGAGGAAACTGCCGAACAAACCACCGGCCAGCTCCGCAGAAAACAGCACCGGCACTTCACAAGTCGGCACCGGACGCGCGCCCAAACGGCTCGCCGCCCGTTGCGCGGCACGCTGGCCGATGCTCACCGGGTCGGCCAGCAAGGTGCCCTGACGGTTTACGTCGTACCAGTAATCGCGCTGCATCTGGCCATCGGCCTCGGCGATCATCACGCAACTCAGGCTGTGGCGCGTCGAGGCATAACCACCGATGAAACCGTGGCTGTTGCCGTAGACGCGGCAGCCCTGATGCGTGCTGAGGGTGGTGCCGTCGGCGTTCTTGATCCGGCTGTCGGTGGCAAACGCCGCCGCTTCACAGGCCAGGGCCATTTCGATGGCTTGTTCCGGGGTGATGTCCCATTCGTGGAACAGGTCGAAATCCTGCAGGTCCTTGGCCATCAGCGCGGCATCGGCCAGGCCTGCGGCTTCGTCTTCCGAGGTGTGCTTGGCAATGGCCAGCGCCGCCGCGACGGTTTCGCGAATGGCCTCAGGACCACTGGCCGAGGTGCTGGCAGAACCCTTGCGTTGACCGACGTACAAGGTGATGCCAAAGCCCTGATCGCGGTTGAATTCGACGGTTTCGACTTCACGCTGACGCACCGAGGTCGACAGGCCCTGCTCCAGGGACACCGCCACCTCACAGGCACTGGCGCCCTGGCGCTTGGCTTCAGCGATGATCTGCTCGACTTGCTCTTGCAGTGCCGGCAACGCTTGTGGGCCGACGCTTTCAACTGCACTCATGCTGTTCTCCACTCAAATTCTGCTTTCGGCGAGGGCCTTCGAGCGACCGGGCCGGACAAGCGGCCCCCGACTGGTTATCATGGCGGCGTTTCTTTGCGGACGGCCACCATGGTTGATTCTTACGACGACTCCCTCGATACGGGAGAAAAAAGCAAATCCCAGGTTAAACGCGAGCTGCATGCTCTGGTTGACCTCGGCGAACGCCTTACAACGCTCAAGCCTGACTTGCTGGCAAAACTGCCGTTGACCGACGCTATGCGCCGGGCACTGGCCGATGCGCCCAAGCACACCGCGAATATCGCGCGTAAACGGCACCTTATGTTCATCGGCAAACTGATGCGCGATCAGGACACTGACGCCATTCTGACTCTGCTCGATCAACTCGATGCCTCCACTCGGCAGTACAACGAACGTTTCCATGGCCTGGAACGCTGGCGCGATCGCTTGATCGCGGGCGACGATGCAGTCCTGGAGAAGTTCGTTGTCGACTACCCGGAGGCTGATCGCCAGCAATTGCGCTCCCTGATCCGTCAGGCCCAGCACGAACTGGCGACCAACAAGCCACCGGCATCGAGCCGTAAAATCTTCAAGTACATCCGTGAGCTGGACGAGACTCAACGCGGTCTGCGTTAAGTCCCGAATCGAGTGAGTTGCCTCGCAACTCACTCGAAGCTTCACTTATTCAAGAGCCCTCAAGATCCTGTGCCACCCACAGTGATCGCATCGATTTTCAGCGTTGGCTGGCCGACACCCACCGGCACCGACTGCCCATCCTTGCCACACGTCCCCACGCCGCTGTCCAGCGCCAGATCGTTACCGACCATCGACACTTTGCTCATGGCTTCCGGGCCGTTGCCGATCAACGTCGCGCCTTTGACTGGGGCGGTGATTTTGCCGTCTTCGATCAGGTACGCCTCGCTGGTGGAGAACACGAATTTGCCGCTGGTGATGTCCACCTGTCCGCCGCCGAGGTTGGCGCAATAGATGCCGCGCTTGACCGACTTGATGATTTCTTCCGGGTCGCTTTCGCCCGCCAGCATGTAGGTGTTGGTCATGCGTGGCATCGGCAGGTGCGCGTAGGATTCGCGGCGACCGTTACCGGTGCGGGCCACACCCATCAGACGGGCGTTCAGCTTGTCTTGCATGTATCCCTTGAGGACGCCGTTTTCGATCAGCGTGGTGCACTCGGTCGGGGTGCCTTCGTCGTCTACGCTCAAGGAGCCGCGACGCCCGGCGAGGGTGCCGTCATCGACGATGGTGCAGAGCTTGGACGCTACACTCTCGCCCATGCGCCCGCTGTAGGCGGAGCTGCCCTTGCGGTTGAAGTCGCCTTCCAGGCCATGGCCGACCGCCTCGTGCAGCAACACGCCGGACCAGCCGGAACCGAGCACCACCGGCAACGTACCGGCCGGCGCAGGAATGGCCTCAAGGTTGACCAGCGCCTGACGCAGCGCCTCGCGGGCATAGCTCATGGCGCGGTCTTCGCCGAGGAAATAGCGGTAATCGGTACGACCGCCGCCGCCATGCCCGCCGCGCTCACGACGGCCGTTCTGCTCGACGATCACGCTGACGTTGAAACGCACCAGCGGCCGCACATCCGCCGCCAGGCTGCCGTCGGTGGACGCCACGAGAATGCGCTCCCAGACACCCGCCATGCTCACGGTGACTTGCTGGATACGCGGATCAAGGGCGCGAGTCGCGACGTCGATGCGCTTGAGCAGTTCGACTTTCTCGGCGCGGGTCATCACTTCCAGTGGATTATCCGGCCCGTATAGCTGGGCGACATCCTGAGTGGTGAACGCCTGCACAGAGCCGTTTTGCCCGGCGCGGGAGATCGAACGGGCGGCACGAGCCGCCGCGCCCAAGGCTTCCAGGGTGATCGCATTGCTGTAGGCAAAACCGGTTTTTTCACCCGATTGCGCCCGCACACCGACGCCTTGGTCGAGGTTGAAACTGCCTTCCTTGACGATGCCGTCTTCCAGCGCCCAGGACTCGGAGATCTGCCCCTGGAAATACAGGTCGGCGGCATCAATGCCCGGTCCGGCCAGATCGCCGAGCACGCCTTGCAGGCTCTCGATCGTTACGCCGCCGGGCGCCAGGAGGTGTTCACTGACTGAGGACAACAACTCGCTCATATGCTTTACGCCTTAAATTCGTCGTTCTGAGGCAGGTCGCTGGGCGCCCTGCGAGAAAAAGCGCCGGTGACTGGACACCGGCATCCGCGCCCTGATGGACGCCTGTTCGCTGCTGTCGCGTTCGGCCAGCAGCACGGCCTCGCCTTGATCCTGTTGCGCCAGCACACGACCCCACGGGTCGATGATTGCGGCATGGCCCCAGGTTTCTCGCGGTCCCGGATGAGTCCCACCCTGGGCGGCCGCGAGCACGTAACATTGAGTCTCGATGGCTCGCGCGCGAATCAGCACATCCCAATGCGCCGCACCGGTCACCGCTGTAAACGCTGACGGCGCGGTGATCAATTCCGCCCCGGCAGCGCGTAATTCGCTGTAGAGCTCGGGGAAGCGCAGGTCGTAACACACCGTCAGGCCAACCCGACCAACGGGCGTGTCCGCCACCACGACCCCACTGCCATAAGCATAGTCATCGGATTCGCGATAGCGCCCGCGAGTGTCCGCCACGTCCACGTCAAACAGGTGCAGCTTGTCGTAGCGCGCCACCGTCTCGCCCTGATCGTCCACCAGCAATGAGCAGGCATGCACTTTGGCCGTCGGCTGATCCACTGGCGGCAACGGTAATGTGCCGGCCACTATCCATAACTTGAGGTCGCGGGCGGTCTGTTTCAACCATGGCAGGATCGGACCGTCGCCCAACGCCTCGGCGCGGCCGATGTCGGCGATGTCGCGACGGCCCATGGCGGCGAAGTTTTCCGGCAGCACGGCCAGCTTCGCCCCACCCGCGGCCGCTTGTTCAAGCAGACGACGGGCCTGGGCCAGATTGGCCAGCACATCGCTTTGGCTGACCATTTGAATCACCGCAAATGACATGGCCGTTTCCTTATCGGGAATCAATACATCCCTGTAGGAGCGAGGCTTGCCCGCGAAGGCATCTTGCCTGACACACCGCGGTGCGTCGGTTCGCGGGGAAGCCTCGCTCCTACAGGAATCGGGGGCGGGGCATCAGAGCCCAGCCCCATGCTACTCCATAGGCGTGGAAAGGGGCTTTTCAAAAAGGCTTGTCGAAGGTGATTTTCGGCTCTTTCCAAGGGCCTTTCACGGTGTATTTGACGCTGGCAAAACGCGCCACGCGGTCACCGATCAGCTTGTCGATCAGGAACAGCGCGCCGCCGATGGCCGGTGCGCCGACGATCAGTGCGGCAATCGGCAGGTTGTTGGTCACTGGCAAGGTCACCAGCAACTTGGCATCGACCTTATCGCCCACCAGGTCCAGCGTGCCGTTGAGCTCGATGTTGCTCGATGGTCCGGTCAGCAAGATCGGCTCGCGGGTGATGTATACCCCGTTGGTCGCCTCCAGCAAACCTTTGACCCGGTCATAGCTCAGGCCTTTGCCGAACAGGTCGGAGAAGTCCAGGCGCAGACGGCGGCCGATGGAGTTGAAGTTGAGCAGGCCGAATACCCGCAACGCCTGGGCGCTGCCCTCGACCTCGACAAACTGGCCTTTATTCAACGAAGCATCAAGGGTGCCGGAGAAGCGTTTGGAGGCCAGCCACGCGGGCGAACCCGGCCAGCGACCATCGACATCCATATGAAAGTCTTCGCTGGTGACACTCGGCGCAAAGCCCCAGCCCTTCAGCACATCGGCAAGGTTCTTGCCGCTGATCCGGCCTTTGAACCAACTGGTGGATGAACCAGGAATACCCTCCCAACCACCGCTGCCCTGCAAGAGAATGCCCTTGAGGCCAAGGTCCAGCGTATTGAGCGCAATGCCCTTGGCCGTCGGACGGACTTTCAGGTACCAGGCGCCAACAAGGTCTTGCCCCTGAAACAGCTGATTGATAGTGATATCCATCGCAGGGATTTTCGTCGGGTCCACTTTGACCAGCGGATCCGGCGAGTTTTCGTCGGCCAGCACGGTCGGATCCGGCGCCGGTAAACGCACGTACTGCAGATTGATTGCAATCGGCGTGGCTTTCGCATCGGGGATGTTCGCCGTGCCTTTGACCTGCTGGCTGTCGAGCTGCAAGGCCCACGCGCTTGGCTTGCGGTTTAACTGCACTGACGCCTGATCGAGAGTGGTGCCGATACCGCTGAGCTTGCCGACCTTGAAGTCCGCACTGCTGAGCAACTGCTTGGCGCTGCCGCCCGGATCCTGGCCGGCATATTTGTCCACCAGATCCTTCCAGGGCCCTACATCCAGTTCCGAGAGCACACCACGTACGCGCAGGCCCTTGGCACCGGGCAATACGGCGTTGCCGCCACCAAGGAATAATTCACCGCGGCCTTCGGCGAAATTGCCGGGCGGTGCTGCAAACGTGAAGCTCGCCAACTCACCGTAGTTGACCCAGTAGCGCCGCTCCGGCCCTTGCAGGGTCATGCGGAACGAGGTGTCGCGGCCCACGTCCGCCGCCATGCCGAACGGTGCCGGCAAATCCACGGCCACGCCTTTGAGGTTTGAATTGACCATCAACTGGCTGTCGGCGCCATCGAGGCTCAGTTGCAGCTGATAGGGGATCAAGCCAGACACCGGTAACGGCTGAGTGACGCTCAACCAGTCGGTGAGCTTCTTGACCTCGACCTGACCCGATGCCGTGACGCGAGTCTTGATATTACCCGGGCTGCCCTCGGCGAAAATCTGTGCGGTGACCGGTTTATCGAAAGCCCGCGCGGTGATGTTCTGCCCACTCAACCCCTTGGCGCTGTCAAAGCGGAAATCACCTTTGAGCTGGGTCAGTTCCAGCGGGGGTTCGGCCAGCTTCAGCCGCGCCTTGGCCGTCTTGAAGTCGACCAAAATCTTCGGCTGCTCGCCTTTGACCAGGGGAACATCGAGCTTCAGCTTGCCTTGCAGATCACCCTCGCCTTCCCAACCGGCAAAGGTGTCGGCGGTGCCAATCGGTGCTTGCTGAAGAATTTTCAGGCCATCGCCCAGTCCTCCGGCGAATCCGCCATCAAGGAACAGGTGCACGCTTTGCCCGGCAGGCGCGTGAGGAATATTGACGTAAATGTCGCTGACCTGGGTATCGAGCAATTGGCCCTTGCTGGCCAGAATCCGCACGCCGCTGTCTTCGACGAACACGTCACCCGTGACTTTGCTGACATGGGGCCAGCCCGGCTGGAAGGCCAGTTCGGCATCGTGAACCTTAAAGAACAGGCTGATGCTGCGGGCGGTGTCCTCGGCGCCGTGGTTCAGCGAACCCTGGTACTGGAAGAAGCCTTGGTCCACCGCGCCTTTGAGAATCGCGGTCCGCAGCCATTCGTCCAGCGCCGGGCTGAGCATTGCCGGCAGGTATTTGGCCGTGTACTTGCCGTCTCCATCCACCAGGCCGACCCGCAGGTCCATGTAGTCTTCCTGGGTGTGATCGAAATGCAGGCGGATCAGGAAGTCGCCGGCAATCTTGCCCTCTTCACCCAGCACTTTCAGGTACGGCGCGATCAGGGTGAAGCCTTCTTTGTCGAGCTTCCAGGTCAATGTTGCGTTGGCCTGGAGGTATTCCCATGGCTTGGCGAAGATCGGGTCGAGGTGCAAGACAAAGTCTTTGCTGTCCATGCGCAGTTCGCCCTTGCCGAGGTCGCCGCTGATGCTGCCGCTGACATTGCGTGCCGCCGGCGCGCCGTGATAGGCGTCGAAGCCGACCCGGTCGAGGTTCGCGGCAAAGCTGAACTTGCTGTCGTCGGTGGCGTTGGGCCGGAAGTCGATCAGTACGTTGCGCAAACCACCCGTGACCTTGAGTCGCTCGACGGCGGTGGCGACGCCTTCGGGCAGCGGCCCCAAGGCATTCAGCAACGGTGTGAGCGGGGTCAGGTCCAAGCGGTCGGCTTGCAGGTGCCAGAGCTCTTCAGTTTTGTCGGTGGCGGCGCTTTGCTTGAGTTGCAGGTGCGATTCCCAGCGGGTCTCCCCGAGGTTCATGGCCAGGGAATCCAGGGTCACCAGCACGCCTTCGGCACTGCGCTGGAAATAACCGTTGAGCGCCAGATTGTTGATCTGGATCGGCTTGCGCTCGGCGTAGGCGCCCTTGAGTTGCGGCGCATTCAAGCGGATTGCAGCGCTTTGCAGGGCGCCCTTGCTCCAGTTCACCCAGAGCTCGCCACCGGCCTTGATCTCGGAGAAATTCCATTGCCGGGTCACACGCCCGGGCAACCATTTCGACCAATCGCTTTGCGGCAGGCTCACGTACGCATCCGCCGCGCCGTCCTTCCACTCGCTGGCGCGTATCCGGGTGCGCAGACTCATGGCCACCGGCTGGCCGTCGGGCAAGGTCAACCGAGCGTCGAGGCGCTGACGGGAGGCACCGGTTTTCAGGTTCAGACCGACGTAGGTCAAGGTCAGCGGCGGATGATCCAACGGCTGCAAGGTGACCTGGCTGTCGAGCACCGATAACTGCTGAACCATTTGCATACGATTGAGCAACTGCTCCGGATCCAGCGGCTGATCTTGCTGCACCGGCAAACCTTCCAGCGCCCAGTGACCGTCTTCACCTTCCTTGAGGCTGATTTTCAGGCCGTTGAGTTCCAGGTGCGCGATGCGCACTTCGCGCGCCAGCAGGCTGGCCCAAAGATCCGGCACCGCACGTACCTGGTCCAGGCGCAGGGTATTGGCGCCCTCCCCGACCATCACATCGTGAGCCAGCAGGATCGGTGCAAAACCGCTCCAGTTGCCTTCCAGTTCGCCGATATGCAGCGGCATGCCCAAGGCCGCGCTGGCCTTGATTTCCACTTCGGCGCGGTATTCGGCCACTAACGGCGTCAGCTCTCGGCCGAGGCTGACGTACAACGCCATCAACACCAAGACCAACGCGCACAGGCCCAGACCCCAGCGGGTCAGTGCGGCCAAAATGCGTGTCAGACGTTCCATGTCAGTTGGCTCCCATGGCGAAATTAGTGCAAAAAGCTGAAGCCAGCCGTTTTAGTCGGGTTGCAACGCAGGGATTCAGAGCAACACCACGTCGTATTGTTCCTGGGAATACATGGTTTCCACCTGGAACCGAATGGTGCGTCCGATAAAGCCTTCCAGCTCGGCGACGTTGCCCGATTCTTCATCGAGCAAACGGTCGACCACTTTCTGGTTCGCCAATACACGATAGCCTTCCGCCTGATAGGCACGCGCCTCACGGAGGATTTCGCGGAAAATTTCGTAGCAAACGGTTTCCGGCGTCTTCAGCTTGCCACGTCCCTGACAGCTGCTACACGGTTCGCACAGCACTTGTTCGAGACTTTCGCGGGTGCGCTTGCGGGTCATCTGCACCAGGCCCAACTCGGTGATGCCGATGATGTTGGTCTTGGCGTGATCGCGCTCCAGTTGCTTCTCGAGCGTGCGCAGTACCTGGCGCTGGTGCTCTTCATCTTCCATGTCGATGAAGTCGATGATGATGATCCCGCCGAGGTTGCGCAGGCGCAGCTGACGCGCGATGGCGGTCGCCGCTTCGAGGTTGGTCTTGAAGATGGTTTCCTCAAGATTGCGATGGCCGACAAATGCCCCGGTATTGACGTCGATGGTGCTCATGGCTTCCGCCGGATCCACCACCAGGTAACCGCCGGACTTCAGCGGAACTTTGCGTTCGAGGGCTTTCTGTATTTCGTCTTCGACGCCGTACAGGTCGAAAATCGGCCGCTCGCCCGGATAATGCTCCAGACGATCAGCGATTTCCGGCATCAGTTCGGCAACGAATTGCGTGGTTTTCTGGAAGGTTTCCCGGGAATCGATGCGAATCTTCTCGATCTTCGGGCTCACCAGGTCGCGCAGGGTACGCAGCGCCAGGCCGAGGTCTTCGTAAATCACACTCGGCGCGCTGATAGTTTTGATCTGCTCGTTGATCTGGTCCCAGAGGCGGCGCAGGTAGCGGATGTCCATGAGGATTTCATCGGCGCCGGCACCTTCGGCGGCGGTACGCAGGATGAAACCGCCGGCCTCCTTGATACCTTCCTTGGCCACGCAATCGGTGACCACTTGCTTGAGGCGTTCGCGCTCGGCTTCGTCTTCGATCTTCAGGGAAATGCCGACGTGAGCCGTGCGCGGCATGTACACCAGATAGCGCGAGGGAATCGACAGCTGCGTCGTCAGGCGCGCGCCCTTGGAGCCAATCGGGTCTTTGGTGACTTGCACCACCAGGCTCTGGCCTTCGTGAACCAGCGAGCTGATGCTTTCCACCGCAGGGCCTTCGCGCAGGGAAATTTCCGAGGCATGAATGAACGCGGCGCGGTCCAGGCCGATGTCGACGAATGCCGCTTGCATGCCCGGCAAAACCCGCACGACTTTGCCTTTATAGATGTTGCCGACGATCCCGCGCTTTTGCGTGCGCTCGACGTGGACCTCTTGCAGAACACCGTTTTCAACCACCGCCACGCGCGATTCCATCGGCGTGATGTTGATCAGGATCTCTTCACTCATGGCAGGGTCTCGTTCAGGCATGTTCACGATAATGGCCGCATCTTGTCAGTACGGCGCTCAGCGCGCGTTAAGGGTTTGCCAACAGGGTATGCCGAAATGGCCGAGCAGCTCCGAGGTTTCGCACAGCGGCAGTCCGACCACCGCCGAGTAACTGCCATTGAGCCCGGCAACAAACACCGCACCCAGTCCTTGAATCCCGTAGCCACCGGCCTTGTCTCGCGGCTCGCCACTGGCCCAGTAGGCCGTCGCTTCATCGCGCGCAATGGGGCGAAAACGCACCAGACTTCGCACAACCCGTGACTCGCAACGTTCACCATCCAGCACGGCAATGGCCGTCAGCACTTCATGCTCTTGACCGGCCAACATCATAAGCATGGCGCACGCATCGGCTTCGTCCACCGGCTTGCCAAGAATTTTCCCGTTCAGCACCACGGCGGTATCTGCACCCAGCACGCAAAACGCTGCGTCGGACACAACCGCGCCGCGTCCGGCCTCAGCCTTGCCGCGCGCCAGACGCTCGACATAGGCCGAAGGGGTTTCATTGCTTAAAGGGGTTTCATCGATGTCCGCACTGATGGCGGTGAACGGCACGCCGATCTGCGTGAGCAGCTCACGTCGACGCGGCGAGCCTGAGGCGAGGTATAGCTGTTTCATCAAGACATCTCCCTGTCGAGGTGCGGGCAAATGCCTGACCGAATTAATTGATTTTGTAGTGGCGACGCAAACCACGCAAACCGTAGCTGATCCAGGGCCAGAGCAATGCACTGACCAGTGCCGGCAGGACCAGCGCCAGCGTCGGCTGACGGTTGCCGGTCAACGCGCTGAGCCACAGTTGAACCAGTTGCGCGAGGCCGAAAATCACCAGGATCACCAGGCTCTGTTGCCACATCGGGAACATGCGCAGGCGCTGTTGCAGCGACAGCACCAGGAACGTGATGAGTGTCAGGATCAGTGCGTTCTGCCCCAGCAGCGTGCCGTAGAGCACGTCTTCGGCCAAGCCCAGGCACCACGCGGTGACCATGCCGACTTTCTGTGGCATGGCCAATGCCCAGAAGGCCAGCAGCAAGGCCAGCCACAACGGGCGGAGGATTTCCATGAATTGCGGCAGCGGCGAAACGCTGAGCAGCATGCCGATGGCGAAGGTCAGCCAGACGATCCAGCCGTTTCGGGATGCGGTAGCACCGACCATTATTCTCGTCCCCCAGTGGTAGCCGGCGCGGAGACAGGCGGTTTGGCAGCAGGCTTCACGGCAGCGGGTTGCGCTGCGGGCGGCTTGGCAGCGGCAGGTTTCGTGGCAGCGGGTTTGGCCGGGGTTGCAGTCGCAGGGGCTGCGGCAGGAGCAGTTGGTGCAGCGGGCGCGGCAACAGCGGCCGGGACGATCGCAGGTTTTGGTACGGTCGCCGGAATGATCGGGCCACCGCCGTGCTGGTCCAGCGCTTCCTGAGCCTGGGCGGCTTCGTTGGCGCGCTCTTCGGCGGTGCGGCCGTCACTGAACACCAGCAGCAAGTAACGGCTGCGGTTCAAAGCGGCGGTCGGCACGGCACGGACAATGGCAAACGGCTGACCGGAATCGTGAATCACTTCCTTGACCGTCGCCACCGGGTAGCCCGCCGGGAACCGCTGACCGAGACCCGAACTGACCAGCAGATCGCCTTCCTTGATGTCGGCCGTGTCGGCGACGTGACGCAATTCCAGGCGTTCCGGGTTGCCGGTGCCGCTGGCAATCGCGCGCAGACCGTTGCGGTTCACCTGCACCGGAATGCTGTGGGTGGTGTCAGTCAGCAGCAGGACGCGGGAGGTGTACGGCATCAATTCCACCACCTGGCCCATCAGGCCACGGGCATCGAGCACCGGTTGGCCGAGGACCACACCGTCGCGTTCACCTTTGTTGATGATGATGCGATGGGTGAAGGGGTTGGGGTCCATGCCGATCAATTCGGCCACTTCGACCTTTTCGTTGACCAGCGCCGAAGAGTTGAGCAACTCGCGCAGCCGAACGTTCTGCTCGGTGAGGGCGGCAAGCTTTTGCATGCGCCCCTGCAACAGCAGGTTTTCGGTCTTGAGTTTTTCGTTTTCGGCGACGAGCTCGGTCCGGCTGCCGAATTGGCTGGCCACACCTTGCCATAGCCGCTGCGGCAGGTCGGTGATCCAGTAAGACTGCATCAGCACCAGCGACATTTGGCTACGCACTGGCTTGAGCAGTGTGAAGCGGGCATCGACCACCATCAGCGCGACCGAAAGCACGACCAGCACCAACAAGCGCACGCCCAGTGAAGGCCCTTTGGTGAAAAGCGGTTTAATAAGCCGCTCCTCTCAGGCAAATGTTCTCTTTATTCATACGGCATCAAACCGGCCTGGATGCAGACTGACAGAAGATAAACGCCAACAGGCAGCACTGCAAAGTGCTGCCTGCGCGCTCAACAGCATAGATGCATCGGGCGATCACTCGCTCGACAGCAGGTCCATGGTGTGTTTATCCATCATTTCCAATGCACGGCCACCGCCGCGAGCCACACAGGTCAGCGGGTCTTCGGCAACGATCACCGGCAGACCGGTTTCCTGGGCCAGCAACTTGTCGAGGTCACGCAGCAAGGCGCCACCACCGGTCAGGACCAGACCACGCTCGGCGATATCGGACGCCAGTTCCGGAGGCGATTGCTCCAGTGCGCTTTTCACCGCTTGAACGATGGTGGCCAGGGACTCTTGCAGAGCTTCCAGCACTTCATTGGAGTTCAGGGTGAATGCGCGTGGAACGCCTTCGGCCAGGTTACGGCCACGAACGTCGACTTCGCGAACTTCGCCGCCCGGGTAGGCTGTACCGATTTCCTGCTTGATGCGCTCGGCGGTGGATTCGCCGATCAGGCTGCCGTAGTTGCGACGCACGTAGGTGATGATCGCTTCGTCGAAGCGGTCGCCGCCAACCCGTACGGATTCAGCGTAAACCACACCGTTCAGGGAGATCAGGGCGATTTCAGTGGTACCGCCACCGATATCGACCACCATCGAACCGCGTGCTTCTTCAACCGGCAGGCCGGCACCGATCGCAGCGGCCATTGGCTCTTCGATCAGGAACACTTCACGGGCACCGGCACCGAGGGCCGATTCACGGATGGCACGACGCTCAACCTGGGTGGATTTGCATGGAACGCAGATCAGCACACGAGGGCTAGGCTGCAGAAAGCTGTTTTCGTGAACCTTGTTGATAAAGTATTGCAGCATCTTTTCGCAAACGCTGAAGTCGGCGATCACGCCATCCTTCATCGGACGAATGGCAGCAATATTGCCCGGCGTACGGCCAAGCATGCGCTTGGCCTCGGTGCCGACAGCAACGACACTTTTCTGGTTACCGTGTGTCCGAATAGCCACAACCGATGGCTCATTCAGAACGATTCCGCGCTCGCGCACGTAAATAAGGGTGTTGGCAGTGCCCAGGTCAATGGAAAGATCGCTGGAAAACATGCCACGCAGTTTCTTGAACATGGGGAAAGGACCCTAGGCAACGCGTGGGTAAAAAAGTGCGGCAAACTCTAACAACGACAGGGATTTTGGGCAAGGCGCCAATATGTTAAATTGGCCGCTTTTCTGTGCACCAACCCCCACAATCGCGGCCTTATGACCGTAGAAATGCGGTAGTGTTCCGACAATCTAACACACGGACGCCGTCCGTTCTGTTTTCCACTGGAGATTCCCATGGCGCTTGAACGCTCCGACGTGGAAAAAATCGCTCATCTGGCCTGTCTGGGCCTTAATGATGCCGATCTTCCACACATCACTTCGGCCCTGAACAGCATTCTCGGGCTGGTCGACGAAATGCAGGCGGTCAATACCGACGGTATCGAGCCGCTCGCCCACCCACTGGAAGCCAGCCAGCGCCTGCGTGCAGACGTCGTGACCGAGACCAATCATCGCGAGGCCTATCAGTCCATCGCACCAGCGGTCGAAAACGGCCTGTACCTGGTTCCGAAAGTCATCGACTAAAGGGAAAGAGCCTGCAATGCATCAATTGACTCTGGCCGAGATCGCCCGCGGACTCGCCGATAAAAAGTTTTCTTCCGAAGAGCTGACCAAAGTCCTGCTGGCGCGCATCGCCCAGCTCGACCCGCAGCTCAACAGCTTCATCAGCCTCACCGAAGACCTGGCGCTCCAGCAGGCGAAAGCCGCTGACGCACGCCGGGCCAACGGTGAAAGCGGCGCCCTGCTCGGCGCGCCGATCGCCCACAAAGACCTGTTCTGCACCCAGGGCATCCGCACCAGCTGCGGCTCGAAGATGCTCGACAACTTTAAAGCCCCGTACGACGCCACCGTGGTTGCCAAGCTGGCCGCTGCCGGGGCCGTGACCCTGGGCAAGACCAACATGGACGAATTCGCCATGGGTTCGGCCAACGAGTCGAGCTACTACGGCGCGGTGAAAAACCCGTGGAACCTGGAACACGTTCCGGGCGGTTCGTCCGGCGGCTCGGCGGCGGCGGTTGCCGCGCGTCTGTTGCCGGCGGCCACCGGCACCGATACTGGCGGCTCGATCCGTCAGCCCGCTGCACTGACCAACCTCACCGGCCTGAAACCGACGTACGGTCGCGTTTCGCGCTGGGGCATGATCGCTTATGCCTCCAGTCTCGATCAGGGCGGCCCGTTGGCGCGCACCGCCGAAGACTGCGCCATCCTGCTGCAAGGCATGGCCGGTTTCGACCCGCAAGACTCCACCAGCATCGACGAGCCCGTGCCTGATTACAGCGCCAGCCTCAACGGTTCGCTGCAAGGCCTGCGCATCGGCGTGCCGAAGGAATACTTCAGTGCCGGTCTCGACCCGCGCATCGCCGAGCTGATCCACAACAGCGTCAAAGAGCTGGAAAAGCTCGGCGCCGTGGTCAAGGAAATCAGCCTGCCGAACATGCAGCACGCGATTCCTGCGTACTACGTGATCGCGCCAGCAGAAGCTTCGTCCAACCTGTCGCGCTTCGACGGTGTGCGCTTCGGCTACCGCTGCGAAGACCCGAAAAACCTGATCGACCTGTACAAGCGTTCCCGTGGCGAAGGTTTTGGCCCGGAAGTGCAACGCCGGATCATGGTCGGCGCCTACGCGCTGTCCGCCGGTTACTACGACGCCTACTACCTGAAGGCGCAGAAGATTCGTCGCTTGATCAAGAACGACTTCATGGCTGCCTTTAATGAGGTCGACATCATCCTCGGCCCAACCACGCCGAACCCGGCGTGGAAACTTGGCGCGAAGAACAGCGACCCGGTCGCTGCGTACCTGGAAGACGTCTACACCATCACCGCCAACCTCGCCGGCCTGCCGGGCTTGTCCATGCCCGCCGGTTTCGTCGATGGCCTGCCGGTCGGCGTGCAATTGCTCGCTCCGTATTTCCAGGAAGGCCGCTTGCTCAACGTTGCGCACCAGTATCAGTTGAACACTGACTGGCACACCCGCACCCCAACCGGCTTCTGAGGAGAAACACATGCAATGGGAAGTCGTGATCGGGCTGGAGATTCATACCCAGCTCACCACCCGGTCGAAAATCTTTTCCGGTAGTTCCACCACGTTTGGCTCCGAGCCGAACACCCAGGCCAGCCTGGTAGACCTGGGCATGCCCGGCGTACTGCCGGTGCTGAACCAGGAAGCGGTGCGCATGGCGGTGATGTTCGGCCTGGCCATCGATGCCGAGATCGGCCAGCACAACGTGTTCGCCCGCAAAAACTATTTCTACCCGGACCTGCCGAAGGGCTACCAGATCAGCCAGATGGAATTGCCGATCGTCGGCAAGGGCCACCTGGACATCGCGCTGGAAGACGGCACGGTCAAACGCGTCGGCATCACCCGCGCGCACCTGGAAGAAGACGCCGGTAAAAGCCTGCACGAAGAGTTCAACGGCGCCACCGGCATCGACCTGAACCGCGCCGGCACACCGCTGCTGGAGATCGTTTCCGAGCCGGACATGCGCAGCGCCAAGGAAGCCGTGGCTTACGTCAAGGCCGTCCACGCGCTGGTGCGCTACCTGGGCATCTGCGACGGCAACATGGCCGAAGGTTCGCTGCGTTGCGACTGCAACGTGTCGATCCGTCCGAAAGGCCAGGTTGAATTCGGCACGCGCTGCGAGATCAAGAACGTCAACTCGTTCCGTTTCATCGAGAAGGCGATCAACACCGAAGTGCAGCGTCAGATCGAGCTGATCGAAGACGGCGGCCGGGTGATCCAGCAGACTCGCCTGTACGATCCGAACAAGGACGAAACCCGTCCGATGCGCAGCAAAGAGGAAGCCAACGACTACCGTTACTTCCCTGATCCGGACCTGCTGCCGGTGGTCATCGAGAACTCGTTCCTCGACGACGTGCGCGCCACCCTGCCGGAATTGCCGCCGCAGAAACGCGAGCGCTTCCAGGAGCAGTTCGGCCTGTCGGTCTACGACGCCAGCGTCCTGGCCACCAGCCGCGAGCAAGCCGATTACTTCGAGAAAGTCGTGAGCATCAGCGGCGACGCCAAGCTGGCGGCCAACTGGGTGATGGTTGAACTGGGCAGCCTGTTGAACAAACAGGGCCTGGACATCGATCAGTCGCCGGTCTCGGCCGAGCAACTGGGCGGCATGTTGCTGCGCATCAAGGACAACACCATCTCCGGCAAAATCGCCAAGGTGGTGTTTGAAGCGATGGCCAACGGTGAAGGCAGCGCGGACGAGATCATCGACAAGCGCGGCTTGAAGCAAGTGACCGACACGGGGGCGATCTCGGCGGTGCTGGACGAAATGCTCGCGGCCAACGCCGAGCAGGTCGAGCAATACCGCGCGGCAGACGAAGCCAAACGCGGCAAGATGTTCGGCTTCTTCGTCGGCCAGGCCATGAAAGCCTCCAAAGGCAAGGCCAACCCGCAACAGGTCAACGAACTGCTGAAAAGCAAGCTCGAAGGCTGATGAGCATGGAGCCAGCCGTCAAATCTGGCTCCACCCCTTGTGGGAGCCAGCCTGCTGGCGATAGCGGTCTGACATTCAACATACCCGTGTCTGATACTCCGCGATCGCCAGCAGGCTGGCTCCCACATTTGTTTCAGGGAAACCGTTTATGAAGCGTCTGCTCAGTGCCTGCGCCCTGCTTTCTTTACTGGCCGGTTGTGCCAGCAACGATGTCATCGATCCGCACGGCTACGACAAGACCGGCATGGCGTCCTATTACGGCGCCAAACACCAGGGCAAGCGCACCGCCAGTGGCGAGCGTTTCAACAAGAACTCCCTGACCGCCGCCCATCGCCAGCTACCCTTTGGTACGCGGGTGAAGGTCACCAACCTGAATAACGACAAATCCTGCGTGGTGCGCATCAACGATCGCGGGCCACATACCCGCGGGCGCCTGATCGATCTTTCACACGAGGCCGCCGAACAACTGGGTATGCTCAGGAGCGGCACCGCACGGGTACGCGTGCAAGCCCTCGACGACTGACAGACGGAGCCCCGACCATTTTCGGACTAACCGACATCCCCCTGATCAGCCTGATCGAATTGCTCAGCGGCCTGGTCCTGCTGATCGCTGGTGCCGAGCTGATGGTGCGCGCCGCCGTGCGCCTGGCCGCGCGGTTGCACGTGCGCCCACTGATTATCGGCCTGACCATCGTCGCCCTCGGCAGCAGCGCGCCGCAAATGGCTGTCAGCCTGCAAGCGACCCTGGCGCAAAACGCTGACATCGCCGTCGGCAGCGTCATCGGCAGCAGCATCTTTAACATCCTCGTGACCCTCGGCCTCTCGGCACTGATCATCCCGCTGCGGGTGTCGCGGCAACTGGTGCGCCTGGATATTCCGCTGATGATCGGCGCCAGCCTGCTGGTGTTCGTATTGGCGTGGAATGAAGAGCTGACCCGAACCGATGGCGTGTTACTGCTGGCGGCCATGACGCTGTATCTGGGCTTGCTGCTGCGCCAGTCGCGGCACTCGACCCGTCCGCAATCGACCACCCACGATACCCCGCAGGCGCCCTGGATCAGCAGCCTGCTGATGATCGTGGCCGGACTGGCGATACTGGTGTACGCCGGGCACTTGCTGTTGGGCGCGGCGGTGGCGGTCGCCACCGACCTGGGGCTGTCGGAACGGATCATCGGCCTGACCATCGTCGCCGTCAGCACGTCCCTGCCGGAACTGGCCACCTCGTTGATCGCCGCGTTGCGTGGTGAGCGGGAGATCGCCGTCGGTAACGTGATCGGCAGCAACCTGTTCAACCTGCTGGGCGTGCTCGGTTTCACTGCACTGGTCGCCCCGGCGCCGTTGTCGGTTTCGCCCAACGCCCTGGACTTCGACCTGCCAGTGATGCTCGGCGTCGCGACGCTGTGCCTGCCGGTGTTCTATTCCGGTTACCGGGTGACCCGCGCCGAAGGTCTGCTGTTCCTGGGTTTGTATCTGGCTTACGGTCTGCACGTGGTGTCATTCACCACCGGCATGCCGCTGGCCGGCAAGCTTGAACACCTGATGCTGTTTTTCGTCCTGCCGGCGCTGGTGGCGTTTTTGCTGTTCACGTCGCTGCGCGCCTGGCGTCGCCAACACCACAAGAGGGAATTGCATGACCGAGAATAAAAAGCCTGGCGTTGAAGTCCGCCGCCAAGTGATGGGCGATGCCTTCGTCGACCGCGCACTGGGCAACGCCACCGAGTTCAGCCAGCCGCTGCAGGATTTCGTCAACGAGCACGCGTGGGGCAGCGTCTGGAACCGTGAAGGGTTGCCGCTGAAAACCCGCAGCCTGATCACCCTCGCCGCGCTGACCGCGTTGAAGTGCCCGCAGGAATTGAAAGGCCATGTGCGCGGCGCGTTGAACAATGGCTGCACCGTGGAAGAGATACGCGAGACATTGCTGCATTGCGCGGTGTATGCCGGTGCGCCGGCGGCGATCGATGCGTTTCGGGCAGCGCAGGAAGTGATTGATAGCTATCAGAAGCCGGAATGAATATTCGAAGGTTGCGGTGAAAGATCTACCGTCATCGCGAGCAGGCTCGCTCCCACAGGGGATCTCCTTTGTTGCACAAATTGTGTGAACACCCAAGATCACTGTGGGAGCGAGCCTGCTCGCGATGAGGCCCGGAAGAACAACCCAAAATCCCTGAGCTAAATCCACCCGCCCCACTGCAACACAAAAATCCCGATGTTGGTGGTCACCGCCGCCATCAGCGTCGTAATCACGATAATCGCAGCCGCCAGTTCATGATTACCATCGGCCTGACGGGCCATGACAAAACTGGCCGCCGCCGTCGGGCTGCCGAAGTACAGAAACAGAATCCCCAACTCCGCCCCGCGAAAGCCCCACAACCACGCGCCCAGCGTCGCCAGCACCGGCAGGCCGATCATCTTCACCAGGCTTGAGCTCAACGCCATGTCGCCGCTTTTGCGCAACGCCGCCAGCGACAGCGTGCCGCCGATGCAGATCAGCGCCAGTGGCAAGGTGGTTTGCGCCAGGTACTGGCCAGAGGTTTCCAGCCATCCCGGCAAGCTGAGCTTGAAGTAGGCAAACGGCGCCGCTGCAAACACACTGATGATCAGCGGATTGACCATGACGCTCTTGCAGATGCTCCACGGGTCGGACTTGATCACCGGGCTGTACACCGCCAACACGATGGTCGAGAGCGTGTTGTAAAACAGGATCACCAGCGCCGCGAGGATCGCCCCGAGGGAAATCCCGTAGTCGCCATACATGTTCGCTGCCAGTGCCAGGCCGATCACGCCGTTGTTACCGCGAAAGGCGCCTTGGGTGTAGATCCCCCGGTCTTCGCGCGGGCACTTCAAGATCGCCCAGCCCCACGCGATGGCAAAACACAGCAGCGTCGCTATCGAGAAATAGATCAGCAGCGCCGGTTGCAACGCAGCGTGCAAGTCGGCATGCAGGATGCCCAGGAACAGCAACGCCGGCATGGTGACGTTGAACACCAGGGCCGAAGCCGTGTGGATGAAGTTGTCGTTGATCCAGTTGATGCGCTTGAGCAGCACCCCCAGAAACAGCATGGCAAACACCGGCGCGGTGATGTTCAGGGTTTCGAGGAAGATAGCCAGCATGCCGGGGGGGAACCTTGGGTGAGCGTCGATAGGCGGCTAATGATAAGCCACCCGGGACGTTGGCGTCTGGTAGACCGCTATCGCGAGCAGGCTCGCTCCCACATTTGTCCTGCCCCAAACACACAATCTGTGCACGACGAAAACCCCTGTGGGAGCCAGCCTGCTGGCGATGAACGATAACGCAGTCTCAGGTGATCGGCGCCGGGTTGAACAAGGTGATGTCGTTATGCAGTTTGTGCTGCTCGGCCCAGGTCTGTTTCTTGCCGCTGGCGACGTCCAGGTAGTAATGGAACAACTCCCAGCCAAGGTCTTCAATCGACGCCCGCCCGGTGGCAATCCGCCCGGCATCGATATCGATCAGGTCCGGCCAGCGCTGCGCCAGTTCGGTCCGGGTCGAGACCTTCACCACCGGCGCCATCGCCAAACCATACGGCGTACCGCGGCCGGTGGTGAACACATGCAGGTTCATCCCCGCCGCCAGTTGCAAGGTGCCACAGACGAAATCGCTGGCCGGCGTCGCGCAGAAGATCAGCCCTTTGCGCTTGAAACGTTCGCCAGGGCCAAGCACCCCGTTGATCGCGCTGCTGCCGGATTTGACGATAGAGCCCAACGACTTCTCGACAATGTTCGACAACCCGCCCTTCTTGTTCCCCGGCGTGGTGTTGGCGCTGCGATCCGCTTCGCCCTTGGCCAGGTAGCGGTCGTACCAGTCCATTTCGCGCACCAGTTCCTCGGCGACTTCCTTGGTTTCCGCCCGGGAGGTCAGCAGGTAAATCGCATCGCGCACTTCGGTGACTTCGGAAAACATCACCGTCGCACCCGCGCGCAGCAACAGGTCCGAGGCATAGCCAAGCGCCGGGTTCGCGGTGATCCCGGAGAACGCATCGCTGCCGCCGCACTGCATGCCGAGAATCAGCTCGGACGCCGGTACGGTTTCCCGGCGACGTTGATCGAGCTTCTTCAATCGGGTCTCGGCCAACGCCATGATCTGCTCGATCATCTCGGTGAAACCGTGACTCGAATCCTGCAAGCGGTACAACCACGGCTCGCTCAGATCCACCGAGCTGTCGTTCTCATGCATCACCTGCCCGGCCTGCAATTTCTCGCAGCCCAGGCTGATCACCAACGCTTCGCCACCCAGGTTCGGGTTGCGCGCCAGGTTGCGCACCGTGCGGATCGGGATGTACGCGTCAGCGGCGGTGATCGCCACGCCACAGCCATAACTGTGGGTCAGCGCCACCACGTCATCGACGTTCGGGTACTGCGGCAGCAGCTCGTCCTTGATGCGCTTGACCGCATGATCCAGCACACCCGTGACGCATTGAACCGTGGTGGTTATCCCCAGAATATTGCGCGTGCCGACGGTGCCGTCAGCGTTGCGATAACCCTCGAACGTGAAGCCTTCCAGCGGTGCCTGCGCCGCCGGCACTTCGGTGGACAGCGGCAAGCTGTCCAGCGGTGGCGCGGTGGGCATGCGCAGTTGATCTTCCTTGACCCAGCTGCCGCGTGGAATCGGCTGCAACGCGTAACCAATGGTCTGCCCGTAACGAATCACCTGGCCGCCCTCGGGAATGTCTTCCAGGGTGACCTTGTGGCTCTGCGGCACGAAGTCCACGGTGACCAGGCCGTCCGGAAATTCGGTGCCGGCCGGCACGCCTTGGTCATTGACCACGATCACCACGTTGTCCCGCTCGTGCAGGCGGATGTAGCGCGGCGAGTCGGAATGTTCAATCAACTGCATGACGCCGCTCCTCAGGAATGCGCTTCAGATAATTTGCTGTTGGTTTCAGGACCGCTGACCGGCGGCTCCTTGAGTACCACACGTTTGATCGGACCGACGATTACCAGGTAGCTGAACACCGCGACCAGCGCGTTGCAACCGACAAACACCAGCGCCCATTTGAACGAACCGGTGGAGCTGATGATGTAGCCGATGACAATCGGGGTGGTGATCGAAGCGATGTTGCCGAAGGTGTTGAACAAGCCACCGCTGAGACCGGCAATCTGTTTTGGCGAGGTGTCAGACACCACGGCCCAACCCAGCGCGCCCACGCCTTTGCCAAAGAAGGCCAGGGCCATGAAGCCGACGACCATCCATTCAACGTCAACGTAGTTGCAGGCCACGATGCTGCTGGAAACCAGCAAGCCGGCAATGATCGGTGCCTTGCGGGCGAAGGTCAGGGAATGGCCCTTGCGCAGCAGGTAGTCGGAAATCACCCCGCCGAGCACCCCACCGATGAAGCCGCAGATCGCCGGCAACGAGGCAATGAAACCGGCCTTGAGGATGGTCATGCCGCGTTCTTGCACCAGGTACACCGGGAACCAGGTCAGGAAGAAATAGGTGATGCCGTTGATGCAGTATTGGCCGAGGTACACGCCGAGCATCATGCGGTTGGTCAGCAACTGGCGGATGTAGTCCCACTTCGGACCGTCGACCTTTTTGCCTGTGCCTTTGTCCTGGTCCATGTCGACCATGCCGCCGTTGTCGGCGATGTGCTTGAACTCGGCCTCGTTGATCATCGGGTGCTGGCGCGGACTGTGGATAACTTTCAGCCAGATGCCCGAGAAGATGATACCGATCACGCCCATGACGATGAACACGTGCTGCCAGCCGAAGCTGTAGACGATCCAGCCCATCAGGGGTGCGAACAACACGGTGGCAAAATATTGCGCCGAGTTGAAAATCGCCGAAGCCGTGCCGCGTTCAGCGGTCGGGAACCAGGCCGCGACAATGCGCGCGTTACCGGGGAAGGACGGCGCTTCGGCCAGGCCCACCAGGAAGCGCAGCATGAACAGCGCCACCACCGCCGTGGACATGCCGAACTCACCGACATAGCCCTGCAGCACGGTGAACAGCGACCAGGTGAAGATGCTCAGTGCGTAGATTTTTTTCGAGCCGAAACGGTCCAGCAGCCAGCCACCGGGAATTTGCCCGGCCACGTAGGCCCAACCGAATGCGGAGAAGATATAACCGAGGGTGACCGCGTCGATGCCGAGGTCTTTTTGCAGGCTGGAGCCCGCGATAGCGATAGTAGCCCGGTCGGCGTAGTTGATCGTGGTCACCAGAAACAGCATGAGCAAAATCAAATAGCGGACGTGGGTCGGCTTGGTCGCTTGCATGTAGATGTACTCCCACTGATTATTTTTATGCGGGTAATAACGGTGTTGTTTTTGTGGGAGCTGGCCTGCCGGCGATGCGAGCCACTCGGTGTGTCAGTCACATCGCGGTGATGCCATCGCTGGCAGGCCAGCTCCCACAGGTATTGCGGTGTATCAGGAACCGATGTAAGAGGTCTTCACCACGGTGTAGAACTCTTGCGCATAGCGACCTTGCTCACGCGATCCGTAGGATGAACCTTTACGCCCACCGAATGGCACGTGGTAATCCACGCCGGCGGTCGGCAGGTTGACCATCACCATCCCGGCCTGGGAGTGACGCTTGAAATGGTTGGCGTACTTCAGCGACGTGGTAGCGATGCCCGCCGACAGACCGAATTCGGTGTCGTTGGCCATAGCCAGTGCTGCCTCGTAATCCGCGACGCGAACCACGTTGGCCACCGGGCCGAAGATCTCTTCACGGCTGATGCGCATTGCCGCTTCGCTGTCGGCAAACAGCGTAGGGGCGAGGAAGTAGCCTTCGGTATCGCAGGTTACCAAACCACCGCCGCTGACCAGACGCGCACCTTCGGACTGGCCGATGTCGATGTACTTCATGTCCTGTTCAAGCTGCGCTTGCGAGACGACCGGACCGATGTCGGTGCCGGCTTTCAACGCGTGGCCGACCTTGATCGACTTCATGCGCTCGGCCACGGCTTCAACGAACGTGTCGTGAATCCCGGCGGTAACGATGAAGCGGCTGGAAGCGGTGCAACGCTGGCCGGTGGAGTAGAACGCGCTCTGCACCGACAGCTCGACCGCTTGTTTGAGGTCGGCGTCGTCGAGAATGATCTGCGGGTTCTTGCCACCCATTTCCAGCTGAACCTTGGCCTGGCGGGACACGCAGTTGACGGCGATTTGACGGCCAACACCGACGGAACCGGTGAAGCTGATGCCATCGACTTTCGGGCTCTGCACCAGCGCATCGCCCACCACTCGACCGCTGCCCATCACCAGGTTGAACACACCCGCCGGGAAGCCTGCGCGGGAGATGATTTCGGCCAGCGCCCAAGCGCAACCCGGCACCAGATCCGCTGGTTTCAGCACCACGCAGTTGCCGTAGGCCAGGGCCGGGGCGATTTTCCAGGCGGGGATCGCGATCGGGAAGTTCCACGGCGTGATCAAGCCGACCACACCCAGTGCTTCGCGAGTGACTTCGACGTTGACGCCCGGACGCACCGACGGCAGGTAGTCGCCGGACAGGCGCAGGCATTCACCGGCGAAGAACTTGAAGATGTTACCGGCGCGGGTCACTTCGCCGATGGCTTCGGGCAGGGTTTTGCCCTCTTCCCGGGCCAGCAGGGTGCCGAGTTCTTCGCGACGGGCAAGGATTTCCGTACCGACTTTATCCAGTGAATCGTGACGAGCCTGGATGCCCGAGGTCGACCACGCCGGGAACGCGGCGCGAGCGGCGTCGATGGCGGCGTGAACCTGGGCCAGATCGGCCTTGGCGTATGCGCCAATGGTGTCGGTCAACTCGGACGGGTTGATGTTGTTGGAGTAATCGCTACCCGCAACCCATTCACCGTTGATGTAGTTATCGAAACGCTTTGTATCAGCCACTGGGAAATCTCCTCACGCAAAAGGCCGCTGATCACTCAGCGGCCTTGTTTAATCGGGGGTGTTATTGAGCACCTTGCTTGTCGATCAGCGCGGCGAGCATTTCGTACTCCTCCACCGTCAGATCGGTCAGCGGTGCACGCACAGGACCTGCGTCATAGCCGGCAATTTTTGCCCCGGCCTTGACGATGCTGACGGCGTAACCGGATTTGCGGTTACGGATGTCCAGGTACGGCAGGAAGAAGTCGTCGATGATCTTGCCGACGGTGGCGTGATCTTCGCGGGCAATGGCGTGGTAGAAATCCATCGCGGTTTTCGGGATGAAGTTGAACACGGCCGAGGAGTACACCGGCACGCCCAGCGCCTTATAGGCCGCAGCGTAAACTTCGGCGGTCGGCAAGCCGCCCAGGTAGCTGAAGCGATCGCCGAGGCGGCGACGGATCGACACCATCAACTCGATATCGCCCAGGCCATCCTTGTAGCCGATCAGGTTCGGGCAGCGTTCGGCCAGACGTTCCAGCAGCGGCGCGGTCAGGCGGCAGACGTTGCGGTTGTAAACCACCACGCCGATTTTCACCGACTTGCACACGGCTTCAACGTGGGCGGCAACGCCGTCCTGGCTGGCTTCGGTCAGGTAGTGCGGCAGCAGCAACAGGCCTTTGGCGCCCAGACGCTCGGCCTCCTGTGCGTATTCGATGGCCTGGCGAGTCGAACCGCCGACGCCGGCCAGGATCGGCACGCTGGTTTCGCAGGTGTCGACGGCGGTCTTGATGATTTCCGAATATTCGCTGGCCGCCAGAGAGAAGAACTCACCGGTGCCGCCCGCGGCGAACAATGCCGAGGCGCCGTATGGGGCCAGCCATTCGAGACGCTTGATGTAGCCCGCGCGATGGAAATCGCCCTGAGCATTGAAGTCGGTGACCGGGAAGGACAGCAGACCGGAAGAGAGGATGGACTTCAGTTCTTGTGGATTCATTATTCGAACACCCTGAGTAGCGACGTTATGTGAGAAAACCGTTCAGCCTGCGCCGAAGTTGTAGGTCATCGTACAACTTAAATAATAACCGTCAACTGCATTTCATCGCTCACCTGCAGTTTTTGTGTCGGAAAGGTATTTTCTTGACGTAGGAAAAATCTCCTCTATGCTCGGATTAACTGTATATGCATACAGTTAATTGATACATACCGACGACATATCAAGGAGCTAGAAATGTCAGGTCTACACATTCAACTGCAGGAAAACCCGGCGCCGGTCATTGCCGAACTGGATGAGCTTTTTACCGCGCAAGGCATTGGCATTTCCGGGGACAGCCATCATCTGCTGTTGCTGATCTCCGATTCGCATAACCCCGCGTCCAAAAAATCCGCATCACCCTCCACCGCTCATGGCAAAGCCTTGAAAAGCACGCCACAGCTACGGTTCGAGGGTGGTGAACACACCGCCATCGGTGACAGCACCCTGCTGCGTTTCGTCAAGGATGCGCCCGCCATTGCGGCTTCGCAGGTAGAGCTGCACCTGCCGAATGGGCTGGCACTGACCTATGGCCAAATCGTTGCACTGGGCGGTGATTTCTATGGAATCCCCGATCAACCGGTCAGCGAAGGCACGACAGCCATTGATCGAATCCAGCGGTTTACCAACGCCTTCAACTCCCTGGCGGTGCTGCCGGCTGCCAATGCCGAGGCCAGGTTGATTCTCGGCGTGATGCAAAAGGAGATCGCCGCAGTGAAGCAGGCGATCAACGACGGTAAACAACCTCACGAAGCCTATGACGCGCTGGGTGATACGTTGTCGGAAGAGTGGAACACGATCACCGGCGGAGGCAGTTTCGTCTCGGCGCTGTTCCCGCTGGGGCGTTACCTGAAGCTGGCCGCCAACAATGCCGATCACTTTGCCGAGTGGGCGCTGCTGGCGTACATCGCCGGGCACACGGCCGCGTTGCAACAAGCAGTCGCGGCCCGCAATAGCGGCGATGAGCAGTCGTTGGAACGGGCCTACGCGATGAACGCGTTTGCCGATCATTACCTGACCGACCTGTTTTCCGCCGGCCACTTGCGGGTGCCGCGCAAGCAGTTGGCGGCGGTGGTCACGCCCAGCGACCTGGGTTCGTTGATCACCCGTTTCATGCACGATGAGGACAGCAAGTTCGGCCTTAATGTGCGTAATACCAACGGTGAGCAGTGGCGCGCGTATGGGGACAAGCGTTACTTCGATGCCATCGACGACGCCAACCGCGTCCAGGTCAATCAAGCGGTGCAGGCGTCTGCGGATGAGATCTTTGCCGCGTACCTCAGCGGTATCGCGCCGACGCCCGCTAGCTTCGCAGCGTTGAAAAAGTTGCCGGATCTGCAAGCCACGCTGAACCCGACGGGCAATTTCTCGCCACTGTTCAAGGTTGAGGGCAGCAAGGTGCTGCGGCGCAAGGACGTCAACAACCTGAACGACACCGCCACTGTTGACGATTGGTGGGGCTGGAGCACGTATCTGCTGCTCAAGGATTACCAACCGACTGGCAACGTGGCCTGATAAGGAGATCAAAGATGACGATTAAATTGAAACTGGAATTGGCTTCGGGGCAATCGATGAAGGGGGCGCCGTTGGAGTTGTTGGCCAAGGGAGTGCCGATTGCTCGGGCGGTGGTGGGTGAGCAGGGGGATGTGGTGTTTGCTGCCAAACCTGGGGTTGTCGGGTTGGCGGTGCGAGTGGATCGTTCGATTTTGAAGATCAACTGAAAGACTGATTGAAGGCTGCTGGACCCATCGCGGGCAAGCCCGGCTCCCACAGTGTTTTGTGTGTGTTCGCACTATTGTGATCGACACACAACACTGTGGGAGCCGGGCTTGCCCGCGAAGGCGTCCTTTCTGGCAACGAAAATCTCAGCCCCGCTGCGCCTCTGCCTCTTCATGCGCATGCCGCAACCGCTCGCGACTGTTGGTCAGGTGCAAGCGCATCGCCGCGCGCGCCGCGTCGGAATCCTGGCGGGCGATCGCGTCGTAAATCTCTTCGTGCTCACGACTCAAGCGACTCATGTAGTGCTGCTGATCATCATGGGCCAGCCGCGCCGAGTTCAGCCGCGTGCGCGGAATGATGCTGGTGCCCAGGTGGGTCATGATGTCAGTGAAGTAGCGGTTGCCGGTGGACAGGGCGATTTGCAGGTGAAACTGGAAGTCCGAAGCCACGGCATCGCTGGCGTGAGAAGCACTTTCATTCAATGCATCCAGCGCGGCACGCATCAACGCCAGCTGCTCGGGGCTGCGACGTTGCGCGGCGAGGCCGGCGGATTCCACTTCGAGGCTGATGCGCAGTTCCAGAATCGCCAGCACATCACGCAAGGTCACCACGGTCGCCGGGTCGATCCGAAAACCGCTCGGGCTCGGGGTGTCGAGCACGAAGGTGCCGATGCCGTGGCGGGTTTCCACCTGCCCCGCCGCCTGCAAACGGGAAATCGCTTCGCGCACCACGGTACGGCTGACGCCATGGGCATCCATGATCGCCGACTCGGTGGGCAATTTGTCGCCGCGTTTGAGGTGACCGTCGCGGATCTGCTCGGACAGCACGGTCACCAGTTCCTGAGCGAGGCTGCGGCGCTTGCGAGGGAGGCGAGGTGCGTCGATCGGGTTTTCCATGGTGAACGTCTTTCTCGAAAAAATTCGGCTGAAACCGCATCATAGCGCAAGCGGGTTGTACGATCACCCACCGCCCTTGTAGGAGCGAGGCTTGCCCGCGAAGAACGATGACCCGGTCCCTGATTGGAACCGTGTGATGGCCTTCGCGGGCAAGCCTCGCTCCTACAAGAGGTGTGGTGTTCAGGCGGTCACGGTCTGATCCACCAGATGGCCATTGTCGATGCGGACATGTCGTGGATGGAAACGCTTCAGGCTGCTGCGATGACCGACGCTGACAATGCTCAGCCCCGGAATCTCATCGATCAACGCCTGATACAGCGACGCTTCATCCTCTTCATCCATCGCCGAGGTCGCCTCGTCCATGTACAGCCATTGCGGCGCATACAGCAGCGCTCGGGCGAAGGCCAACCGTTGCTGTTCACCCGGCGACAGCATGCGCTGCCAGTGATTGGCTTCATCCAGACGCGCCACCAGGTGCGGCAAGCGACAGGCTTCCAGCACGTGCACATAGCGCTCGTTCGGGTAGGTTTCGCCGGGCTGTGGATAACTCAGCGCCTCACGCAAGGTGCCAATCGGCAGATAAGGCTTCTGCGGCAGGAACAGATACCGCGCCGCCGGCAGGCGAATGCTGCCGTGGCCCGCCGGCCACAAATGCCCCATTGCTCGCAGCAAGGTTGATTTGCCGCTGCCGGAACGACCGCTGAGCATCACGCGCTCGCCCTCCTCCACGGTCATGTCGGCGTTGGTCAGCAGGTGACGACCATCCGCCAGGTCGAGGCCGAGGTTGTGCACCTTCAGCGCGTCCCCTTGATTCTGCACATCGATCGCCGGCACCCGCTCTTCGTTGTCGCGCATCGCCTGGTGGAAGCTCAACAGACGATCACAGGTGGCGCGCCACGCAGCGAGGTTTTGATACGCGCTGATAAACCAGCTGAAACTCTCTTGCACATTGCCGAACGCCGAACTGATTTGCATCAGCTCACCCAGTTCGATCTTGCCCGCGAAATAACGCGGTGCGGCGACCATGAACGGAAAGATGATGGCGGCCTGGCTATAACCGGCGGTAAAGAAAGTCAGGCGCTTGGACACTTTCATGATGTCCCAGAAATTGTGCCAGACCAGGCCGAAACGGCTGCTCAAGCGTCGGTTTTCATTCGGCTCGCCGTTGTACAACGCAATGCTTTCGGCGTTTTCGCGAACACGAACCATGGAGAAACGCAGGTCGGCTTCAAAGCGTTGTTGTTGGTTGTTGAGGCCGATCAGGCGACGACCGATCAAATGAGTCAGCCAGCTACCGACCACGGCGTAGACCAGCACACACCAAAACATATAACCGGGAATGGTAAAACCGAGCACTTCGATACTGCCCGACACGCCCCACAGAATGATTGAGAACGACACCAGGCTGACAATGTTGCGCAGCAAACCAATGCCCAGCTCCAGTGTGTTCGAGGTGAAGCTGTTAAGGTCTTCGGAAATCCGCTGGTCCGGGTTATCGGTGTAACCGCCCTGCTCCAGCTGGTAGTAATTCTTGTTGCCGAGCCAGCGCGCGAAATGCTTTTCGGTCAGCCAGGCCCGCCAGCGGATGGTCAGCATTTGGGTCAGGTAGAGCCGGTACACCGCACCGACAATCGCCACTGCCGCAATCGCGCAGAAATACAGAATCAACTGCCAAAACGCAGCTTCATCCTTCTTTTGCAACGCGTTGTAAAAATCTTTGTACCAGGTGTTGAACCACACCGAGATACCGACGCTGACCAGCGACAGCACAATCACCGCGATCAGCAGCGTCCAGGCCTTGCCCTTCTCTTCGCTGCGCCAGTATGGCGTGGTCATCGCCCAGACTTTGCGAAAAAACTGCCCGTGCACAGCATCGTTGACCGCGGAATATTCAGCGTTCTGATTCATGGATAAGGCTCGATAAAGAAAAGAACACACACGAACCGATCATAGATGATCGGTTCGGTTTATCGCGAGGAGCGGCCGGCATTCGTTCAGCGCAGGTTCAGCGACGAACGGGACGCTTCTGCAACTTGCGCTGCAACGTGCGGCGGTGCATGCCCAAGGCGCGGGCAGTGGCGGAGATGTTGCCTTCGTGCTCGGTGAGCACGCGCTGGATGTGTTCCCACTGCAGGCGGTCCACCGACATCGGGTTTTCCGGCACCAGGGTGTCGAGGTCGGCATGCTCGGAAAGCAGCGCGGCCAGCACGTCGTCGGCGTCGGCCGGTTTGCACAGGTAATTGCAGGCGCCGCGCTTGATCGCCTCGACAGCGGTGGCGATGCTCGAGTAACCAGTGAGGATCACCACGCGCATTTCCGGGTCCAGCTCGAGCAGTTTGGGCAGCAACACCAGACCGGAATCGCCGTCCATTTTCAGGTCCAGCGCGGCGTAGTCCGGCAGGTCGGCCTGGGCGATGGTCAGGCCTTCTTCGGCGGAACCGGCGGTGCTCACGCGAAAACCGCGACGGGCCATGGCGCGGGCCATGACGCGGGTGAACGTTGCGTCGTCGTCGACCAGCAGCAAATGCGGCAGTTCTTCGCCTTCGCCTTCGACTTGAATCTCGTCACTCATGTTCGTCTCCTCGGGCGACACGGGGCAGGCGCAGCTCGGTCAGCGTGCCACCTTCCTCATGACTGTAGAGTTTCACTGAGCCGCCGGCGCGTGTCACGCTGGCCTTGCTCAAAAACAGGCCCAGGCCGAAACCTTTGCCCTTGGTGGTAAAAAACGGTTTGCCGATCTGCTCGGCGATGGCCAACGGCACACCGGCGCCGTGATCGCGAATGCTGATGGTCAGGTCCTCGGCATTCCAGTCCAGCGTCACTTGCAACCCTTCGGGGCACGCATCGGCGGCGTTGTTGAGCAAATTCAGCAGCGCCTGGGTCAAGTCCGGCGGCGGCGCCATACGTGGCACGGCGCCTTGGCCGAGACGCTGGAAGCGGTAACTGGCTTCCGGCCGCATCAGGTGCCAGCGGTTAAGCGCTTCGTCGAGCCAGTCGGTGACGTCCTGCATTTCCACCGCCAAACGGCGATTCGCTTCCGCGGCCCGAACTAACTGCTGCAAGGTCTCTTTGCACAGTTTGACCTGATCCTGCAGCACGCTCAGGTCGTCCTGCAACATCGGATCATGATGGTCCTGACGCATTTCCTTGAGCAACACGCTCATGGTCGCCAGCGGTGTGCCCAATTCATGGGCGGCACCGGCTGCCTGGGTCGCGACGGCTAGCAATTGCTGATCGCGCAGGCCTTCTTCGCGACGGATGGCCCGCAATTCTTCCTGACGGCGCAGCTCTTCGGCCATGCGCGCGGCGAAGAACGTGATGACTGCCGCCGCCAGGGCGAAACTCAGCCACATCCCGTAGACCTGCAGGTTTTCCCGAGCGATCGGAAAGGTTTGCAGCGGGTAGAAGCGCGCCAGCAGCAGGGTGTACATCGTCAACGCGATGCCGGACAGAATCACCGAATAACGCCACGGCAGCGTCACGGCGGCGATGGTCAGCGGCACCAGGTAATAAGAAACGAACGGGTTGGTCGAACCGCCGGAGAAATACAGCAAGGCACTGTGGATAAACAGGTCGCAGGCCAATTGCACGGCGTATTCGAGTTCGGTGACGGGCCACGAGGTGCGCAGGCGGATCGCCGTGAACGCGCACAGCAACATCGAGCAACCGAGGGTCGCGGCCAGTTGAAACCAGGGCAGCGGCAGCAAGTCGAGCCAGTAGGCCAGGCCCACGGAACCGGCCTGGGCGGCCAGCACCAACGTGCGGATAAACGTCAGCCGCCAAAGGTTCTGGCGGGTGGCGGAAGTGATTTGAACGGCGGCGAGCATGAGCTCTCCTGATGAGCGCTGCAGGCGGATCGCCGGGAGTATAACCAAGCGCGGGGGCTGGCAGGCAAAAGTGCGGCAAACGGCCACAGGGCAGAAAGGTCAGTGGCGTCTATAAGACCGCCATCGCGGGCAAGCCACGCTCCCACAGATTTGAGTCACCAAATGATTTGTGCACGACACGGACCGGTGGGAGCGGGCTTGCCCGCGATTGAGCGCGATGCGATCACCTGCTGTTTGTCTGTATAGAAGTTGTAACTGTGCGAACCGGATCATTAAAGCTAGAGTCTGATGGTTTCACGCAGGCTCGGACCCTGACACCTGCGCATCGCCCAAGGAGTTTTCATGCACACGTTCCGCCGCAGCGCCGCCCTTCTTGCCCTCAGCGTTGGCACCGTCGCCAGCCTCCCGGCCCTGGCCGCCGACGAGCTTCATTACAACCAGATTTCCCTGCGCGCCGAAGTCAGTCAGGAAGTGGCCCGCGACCTGATGATCGTGACCCTCTACACCGAAGACCAAAACTCCGACCCGGCCAAACTCGCCGCCGACGTCAGCACCACCATGAACAAGGCATTGGCCCAGGCCAAACAGGTCAAAGACATCACCCTGCGCCAGGGCAGCCGCAACAGCTACCCGATCTACGACACCAAAGGCCAGAAAATCACCGGCTGGCGCGAACGCGCCGAACTGCGCCTGGAAAGCTCCGACTTCGCCGCCCTGTCGAAACTGACTGGCGAACTGCTCACCGACCTGAAAATGGGCGGCATGGACTTCGCCATCGCCACGCCAACCCGCAAGGCCAGCGAAGACGCGCTGCTCAAAGATGCCGTTACCGCCTTTAAAGCCCGCGCCCAACTGGCCACCGACGCCCTCGGCGGCAAGAGCTACAAAATCGTCAACCTGAACCTGAACAGCAACGGTTATCCACAGCCGTACATGCGTGGGCCGATGATGATGAAGGCCGCGAGCATGGATGCCGCCCCGGTGACCCCGGAAGTCGAAGCGGGCACCAGCCAGGTCAGCATGACCGCGGATGGGTCGATTGAAGTGTTGATGCCTTGATTGGCTAACTTTCTGCAAAAAAACGGCGATCACCCAGTGATCGCCGTTTTTTATACAACACCAAAATACCTGCCCCTGTAGGAGCGGGGTTGCACCCGGTACCACCATGACCGTGCCGAATGGTGCGACCCGGCGTACGGCAAACTCGTGCAGGAAGCCAAGGTGTCCACTGACCGACAGCAGCGAGTCAAACTGTGCCAACAGGCACAGCAAATCCTTAAACAACAAGTACCTATCACACCGATTGCGAACTCGACGGTGTTCCAGCCTTTGCGCAAAGAAGTCACCGATTTCAAGATCAGCACGTTCGGCCTCACACCTTTGTACGGGGTGGGTATAAATAAGTAACACCCCGCCCCAACCGGGTGCGCGCGCCACCCCGGTTGCCCCTTGCGGGGGCGCGGTTTGCACCGAAAAAAACACGCGCAAACGGTCAAATGCGCGTCAATTTATACATATGCGACATTAAGGTACGTTCGTGCCACTGTTTAAGGCTTGTAGCCGCTCTGCATCTTGCATTGGGTACGGCCCCTGCATAAGTATCCGCAGGCACGACTCACGAGGTCGTCCTCTAATTCCAAAAATGACAACAAATCATGAGGCCACCATGCTTAAACACGCGGTCATTCCGTTTTTAGTCGGCGCGGGCTTGTTAGCCAGCGCACCTTTCGCCCAAGCGGCGACTAACCTGGTGTTTTGCTCCGAAGGGAGCCCGGCCGGTTTTGATCCTGGTCAGTACACCACCGGAACCGACTTCGACGCCTCTGCAGAAACCATGTTCAACCGCCTGACTCAATTCGAGCGCGGCGGCACCGCCGTTATTCCTGGCCTGGCAACCAAGTGGGACATCTCCGATGATGGCCTGACGTACACCTTCCACCTGCGTGAAGGCGTCAAGTTCCACACCACGCCGTACTTCAAGCCTACTCGTGAGTTCAACGCCGACGACGTGCTGTTCACCTTTAATCGCATGATTAACAAGGATGATCCGTTCCGCAAAGCGTACCCGACCGAATTCCCGTACTTCACCGACATGGGGATGGATACCAACATCACCAAGATCGATAAAGTCGACGATCACACCGTCAAGTTCACCCTCAAAGAAGTGGATGCTGCGTTCATTCAGAACATGGCGATGAGTTTCGCGTCGGTGCAGTCCGCCGAGTACGCTGCCCAGCTGCTCAAGGAAGGCAAAGCCGCCGACATCAACCAGAAGCCGGTCGGCACTGGTCCGTTCGTGTTCAAGAGCTACCAGAAAGATTCCAACATCCGCTACACCGGGAACAAGGACTACTGGAAGCCTGACGACGTCAAGATCGACAACCTGATATTCGCCATCACCACCGACCCGTCGGTGCGTATCCAGAAGCTGAAGAAGAACGAGTGCCAGATCACTCTGTTCCCACGTCCGGCCGACCTGAAGGCGCTTCAGGAAGACAAGACGCTGAAAGTGCCTGACCAGGCTGGTTTCAACCTGGGTTACATCGCCTACAACGTCATGCCAGTACTCAAGGGCCGCACCGACGCCAACCCGTTGGCCGAGCTGAAGGTTCGTCAGGCGCTGGACATGGCGGTGAACAAGCAGCAGATCATCGACTCGGTTTACCAGGGTGCAGGTCAACTGGCGGTCAACGCCATGCCACCGACCCAGTGGTCCTACGACACGACCATCAAGGACGCCAAGTACGACCCTGAGAAAGCCAAGGAGCTGCTCAAGGAAGCAGGCGTCAAGGAAGGCACCCAGATCACTCTGTGGGCCATGCCGGTTCAGCGTCCGTACAACCCGAACGCCAAACTGATGGCTGAAATGCTGCAGTCCGACTGGGCGAAGATCGGCCTCAAGGTCAACATCGTCAGCTACGAATGGGGCGAGTACATCAAGCGCTCCAAGGGCGGCGAGAACCAGGCGATGCTGATTGGCTGGAGCGGCGACAATGGTGATCCGGACAATTGGCTGAACGTGCTGTTCGGCTGCGACTCGCTCAGCGGCAACAACTTCTCCAAGTGGTGCGACAAGAAGTTCGACGGCATCGTCAAGGAAGCCAAGCGCACGACCGATCAGGGCAAGCGCACCGAACTGTACAAACAGGCGCAACACGTCCTCAAGGACGCCGTTCCAATGACACCTATCGCTCACTCGACGGTGTTCCAACCCATGCGCGACAACGTGCAGGACTTCAAGATCAGCCCATTCGGCTTGAACTCCTTCTACGGCGTCAGCGTCAGCAAATAAGGTGTTGCAACGGCGACGTTTTTGACGTCGCCGTTGCTTTATCTACCGAGAACGCAGGAATCCGCCTACCTCTAAATCCACTGCGTACTACAGCAGCGCGTTAGGACGTATTGCCTTTTCCTACGAGTCTTTCAGGCTTTTCGCATTTACTGCCGGACCCACGGTTCATACCGTCGGGATCCGACCAGTGCATGCGTGGGCCATCGGTTTGCTGCATGTCATGGTTTGAGATCAGTGACGCCCCCCTCGTCCGCGGACGGGACCATGGCTCATTGAAAAACACTAAGAAAAAGAAAGGGAGCGTCATGCGCCATACCTTGGTTTTATCCGCATTGCTGGGCACCGGCCTGATGGCCGCCGCTTCAGTCAGCCAGGCCGCCAATAACAGCCTGGTGTTCTGCTCCGAAGGCAGCCCCGCTGGCTTCGACACCGCGCAGTACACGACCTCGACCGATAACGACGCCGCCGAACCGCTGTACAACCGACTGGCGGAGTTTGAAAAAGGCGCCACCAACGTCGTACCAGGCCTGGCCACTCGTTGGGATATTTCCGAGGACGGCCTCAAGTACACCTTTCACCTGCGCGAAGGGGTGAAATTTCACACGACCAAATACTTCACGCCTACCCGTGATTTCAATGCCGATGACGTGCTGTTCACGTTCAATCGCATGCTCGACCCGCAGCAACCTTTCCGTAAGGCTTATCCGACCGAGTTCCCGTATTTCAACGGGATGAGCCTGAACAAGAACATCGCCAAGGTCGAGAAGACCGGGCCGCTGACCGTGGTCATGACGCTCAACAGCGTCGATGCCGCGTTCATCCAGAACATCGCCATGAGCTTCGCCGCCATCCTGTCCGCCGAATACGCCGACAAGCTGCTGGCCGAAGGCAAGCCGAGCGAGATCAACCAGAAGCCGATCGGCACTGGCCCGTTCGTGTTCAAGAGCTACCAGAAAGACTCCAACATTCGCTACACCGGCAACACGCAGTACTGGGACCCGAGCCGGGTCAAGCTCGACAACCTGATTTTCGCCATCAATACCGATGCTTCGGTACGGGTGCAGAAGCTCAAGGCCAACGAGTGCCAGATCACCCTGAACCCGCGCCCTGCCGATGTCACCGCGCTGAAGAACGACCCGACACTCAAGCTCATCGAGAAGCCCGGTTTCAACCTCGGCTACATCGCCTACAACGTGCGCCACAAGCCTTTTGACCAGCTCGAAGTGCGCCAGGCGCTGGACATGGCGGTGAACAAGCAAGGCATTCTCAACGCCGTCTATCAAGGTGCCGGTCAGTTGGCGGTTGGCGCCATGCCGCCGACGCAGTGGTCCTACGACGACACCATTAAAGACGCCGCCTACAACCCGGAAAAAGCCAAGGAACTGCTCAAGGCCGCCGGCGTAAAAGAAGGCACCGAAATCACCCTGTGGGCCATGCCGGTCCAGCGTCCGTACAACCCCAACGCCAAGTTGATGGCCGAAATGCTCCAGGCTGACTGGGCCAAGATCGGCCTCAAGGTCAAGATCGTCAGTTACGAATGGGGCGAGTACATCAAGCGCACCAAGAATGGCGAGCACGACATCAGCCTGATCGGCTGGACCGGTGACAACGGGGACCCGGACAACTGGCTCGGCACGCTCTATAGCTGTGACGCCATTGGCGGCAACAACTACTCCATGTGGTGTGATCCGGCGTACGACAAGTTCATCAAGCAGGCCAAAGTCGTTACCGACCGCGATCAGCGCACCGTGCTCTACAAACAGGCGCAGCAGTACCTCAAACAGCAGGTGCCGATGACGCCAATCGCCCACTCGACGGTCAACCAGCCGTTGAGCGCCAAAATCGAAGGATTCAAGGTGAGTCCTTTCGGTCGTAACGTGTTCTCGGGTGTCAGCATAGAAAAATAACCGATTAGCCCAGAACCGCTGGGGGCGCTTTGCGCCCTCACGCAAGCGTATTGCCGTAAATCGCCAATCCGGCCCACAGCAAACGTTTGCGATGCCTTGAATGCGTTCTAAACCAAATAGCCGGATCACCAAAAAAGACCGGCATTAAAAAAAAGAAAGTAAGGAGCTTCACCCATGAAACTGAGCAGCACCGCGTTATTGGCCCTGGCCATCAGCAGCGTCACCGCCTCGGCGTACGCAGAAACCCAAAGCCAGGCATTCACCCCGGTTACGGTCAACACCAAAAGCGCTCAAGCCGATGCAACCGGCTTTATCGAAGGCAGCACGGTTACCGGCAGCACCCGTAACTGGTATGCCAACGAACAACTGAAACGTGGTGGCAATTTCACTTACCGTAAAGACGGTGTGGCGACCCCGACTGATCGTCGAATCAACTGGGTCCAGGGCACTATCATCAAGTACAACTCGGGCTTCACCGAAGGCACCGTGGGTTTCAGCACTGAAGTGGCAGCCTACAACGCCATCGCACTGGAACGTGACCGCGAGAACCTGGCCTCCAACAACGGTGGCGCACCGGGCACTCGTCCAGGCGCGGGCAACAACCGTACCCTGACCAAAGAAGGCGGCGACGCTCAAGGTCAGTGGAGCAAAGTCGGCCTGGCCAACGTCAAGGCCCGTGTCTCCAACACCACTTTGACCGCAGGCCGCATGAACTTCAGCAGCCCTCAGGTCGACGTCATCGGCAACCGTCCGTTGCCTTCGAGTTTCGAAGGTGTGGCCATCCACAGCGAAGAGCTGAACAACCTGGCCTTCGACCTGGGATCCTTTGACCGCGTTTCGCCGCGTACCGAAGAAAGCCTGAGCAAGTTCCGCTCCGAATACGGCAACTCCGATGCTGAAACCGATCACGTCAACACCGGCGGCATCACCTACACACCATTCGCCAGCCTGACCACCAGCCTCTGGGGCACCCAGGCTGAAGACCTGTGGAACCAGTACTACTTCGGCGCCACCCACGTGCTGGGTGACAGCTCGGTTCTGAGCCTGACCACCGGCCTGAACTACTACAAAACTGTCGATTCAGGTTCGGCCAAACTGGGCGAAATCGATAACGACACTTACTCCCTGTCGTTCGGCCTGACTCACCAGGCCCACAGCCTGACCTTCTCCTATCAGGAAGTGAACGGTAACGAGTACTTCGACTACCTGCACGAAACCAACGGCATCTACCTGGCCAACTCCCTGCTGTCGGACTTCAACGGCCCGAACGAGAAATCCTTCCAGGTTGCCTACGGTCTGAACATGGCCGAATACGGCGTGCCGGGCTTGAAGTTCAACATCTACCAGGCTCGCGGCTGGGGCATCGACGGTACTCACTACAACGGCAACCAAGGCGTAGCAGGCAAGGGTTACGACGGTATCCAGGTTCAGGACGGCGAACACCACTACGAATACGGTATCGGTGCTTCGTACGCTGTGCAGAGCGGCCCACTCAAGGCCACCGCTATCCGCGCGACCTACACCGCGCACCGTGCCAGCGAATTCCAGGCGGATGGCAGCATCAACGAGTTCCGTCTCGTGACCACCATCCCGTTCAACATCCTGTAATGCACCTGCCGAACGGCTGATTCAGTGATGAGTCGGCCGTTCGGCTTTTGTCCTTTCAACCGATTGCAGAGGGTTCTTGATGAAAATGCTTCCCCTACGTGCGGCCATCGCGGCCGCGTTGCTGAGTGTCGCTGTTGGCGTCTCGGCCAAACCCCTGGTGGTTTGCACTGAAGCCAGTCCGGAAGGCTTCGACATGGTCCAGTACACGACTGCAGTCACAGCCGACGCAGTGGCCGAAACCATCTTCAATCGCCTGGCGGACTTCAAGCCCGGTACCACTGAAGTGATTCCGGCGCTGGCCGACTCCTGGGACATCAGCGAAGACGGCCTGACCTACACGTTCCACCTGCGTAAAGGCGTCAAGTTCCACACCACCGACTACTTCAAGCCGACCCGCGACATGAATGCCGACGACGTGGTCTGGAGCTTCCAGCGTCAGCTGGACCCAAACCATCCATGGCACAAACTGTCGAGCGTGGGCTTCCCGTACTTTGAAAGCATGGGCTTTAAAGAACTGCTGAAAAGTGTCGAGAAGATCGACGACAACACAGTCACGTTCACCCTGACCCGTCGTGAAGCGCCGTTCCTGGCCGACATCGCCATGGCCTTCTCCTCGATCTACTCCGCCGAATACGCCGACCAGTTGCTCAAGGCGAACAAGACCGGCGACCTCAACAACAAACCGGTCGGCACCGGCCCGTTCGTCTTCCAGCGCTACAACAAGGACGCCCAGGTTCGCTTCAAGGCCAACCCGGACTACTTCCGTGGCAAGCCACCGGCTGACGCGTTGATCCTGGCCATCGCCACCGACAACAACGTGCGCCTGCAAAAGCTCAAGGCCAACGAGTGCCAGATCGCGCTGTATCCGAAACCGGATGACATCCCGAGCATCAAGAAAGACACCAACCTGAAAGTCGACGAACTGAACGCGATGACCGTTTCGTACGTCGCCATGAACACCTCGCACAAGTACATGAGCGATGTGCGGGTGCGCAAAGCCATCGACATCGCCTTCGACAAGGAAGCCTACGTCAACGCGCTGTTCGGCAAAGGCAATGCAACGGCGGCGGTCAACCCGTACCCGGATACCCTGCTGGGCTACAACCACACCCTGAAGAACCCGGCCCACGACCTGGACAAGGCGCGCGCCCTGCTCAAGGAAGCCGGCGTACCGGAAGGCACCACGTTCACCCTGTTCACCCGTAACGGTGGCGGCCCGACCAACCCTAACCCTATGCTGGGCGCGCAGATGATGCAGTCGGACCTGGCGCGAGTCGGGATCAAGGTCGATATTCGCGTCATGGAATGGGGCGAAATGCTCAAGCGCGCGAAAAACGGCGAGCACGACATGGTTTCCGCCGGATGGGCGGGTGATAACGGCGACCCGGATAACTTCCTGACGCCTATGCTCAGTTGCGAGGCGGCCAAAAACGGCGAAAACTACGCGCGCTGGTGCAATCAGAAGTTCCAGGCGCTGATCGATGAAGCTCGGGCTAAAGTTAACCCGGCGGAACGCGCAGCGCTCTACGAGCAAGCACAGGAGATTTTCAACCAGGACCAGCCATGGATCAGCATGGCGCACACCCGTATGTTCACCGCAATGCGCAACAACGTAGAGGGCTATCACATTAGCCCGCTCACCACTAATAACTTCGCCACCACCCAGGTGAAGTAGATAAGAAACTACCGGCATTCCTGACCCAGGAATGCCGGGCACGCCTAACCGGCTGATGAGGTACACCACAAGATGTTTAGTTTTATTGCCCGCCGACTGGGGTTATTGATCCCCACGTTCTTCGGCATCACCTTGCTGACTTTCGCGTTGATTCGCATGATTCCTGGCGACCCCGTGGAAGTGATGATGGGCGAACGTCGCGTCGACCCCGAAATGCATGCTCAGGCAATGGAACGCCTTGGCCTTAACAAACCGTTGTATGCCCAATACCTGGACTACATCGGCAAGTTGGCCCACGGCGACCTCGGTGAATCCCTGCGTACCCGTGAAAGCGTGTGGAGCGAATTCACGTCTCTATTCCCCGCGACCCTGGAACTGTCCATGGCCGCCCTGTTGTTCGCCGGCATCCTGGGCCTTTTGGCCGGGGTGATCGCGGCACTCAAGCGAGGATCCCTGTTCGACCATGGGGTGATGGGCATCTCCCTGGCGGGATATTCGATGCCGATCTTCTGGTGGGGCCTGATCCTGATCATGTTCTTCTCGGTGTCGCTGGGCTGGACCCCGGTGTCCGGGCGGATCGACCTGCTCTATGACATCGAGCCGCGGACCGGCTTCATGCTCATCGATACGCTGCTGGCCGATGACGTCGGTGCGTTCTTCGATGCCCTGCATCACCTGATCCTGCCGGCCATCGTGCTCGGCACCATTCCGCTGGCGGTGATTGCGCGGATGACCCGTTCGTCGATGCTCGAAGTGCTGCGTGAAGACTACATCCGTACCGCCCGCGCCAAAGGCCTGTCGCCGTCGCGCGTGGTGTTCGTCCACGGCCTGCGCAACGCGCTGATTCCGGTACTGACCGTGGTCGGCCTGCAAGTCGGCACCTTGCTCGCCGGCGCGGTCCTGACCGAAACCATTTTCTCTTGGCCGGGCATCGGCAAATGGCTGATCGAAGCCATTGGCGCACGGGATTATCCCGTGGTGCAGAACGGCATCCTGTTAATCGCCTGCCTGGTGATTGTGGTCAATTTCGTGGTGGACATCCTCTACGGCTTTGCCAACCCACGCATCCGTCACCAGCGCTGAGATCATGACCATGACCACTCCAGCTTCAACTACAAATCAAGCGGTAACAGTCGATCAAAGCCTGCTGTATCCGTCCCCTTACAAAGAGTTCTGGCAAGCGTTCTCCAAGAACAAAGGTGCCGTCGCCGGCCTGATGTTCATGCTGCTGGTGATTTTCTGCGCGATCTTCGCCCCCTGGGTTGCGCCGCATAACCCGAGCGAACAGTACCGCGACTTCCTGTTGACCCCGCCAGCCTGGCTGGAAGGCGGGCAGATTCAATTCCTGCTCGGCACCGATGAGCTGGGTCGCGACCTGCTGTCGCGCTTGATCACCGGTTCGCGCCTGTCCTTGATGATCGGCTTGTCGTCGGTGGTGATGTCGCTGATTCCAGGGATCCTCTTGGGTCTGTTCGCCGGGTTCTTCCCGCGCCTGCTTGGCCCGACCATCATGCGTCTGATGGACATCATGCTGGCCCTGCCGTCCCTGCTGCTGGCCGTGGCGATTGTCGCCATCCTCGGCCCTGGCCTGATCAACACCGTGATCGCCATCGCTGTGGTGTCCCTGCCGTCCTATGTCCGTCTGACCCGCGCCGCGGTGATGGGCGAACTGAACCGCGACTACGTGACCGCCGCGCGCCTGGCCGGTGCCACTCTGCCGCGCCTGATGTTCGTCACCGTGCTGCCTAACTGCATGGCGCCGCTGATCGTTCAGGCGACCTTGAGCTTCTCCTCGGCGATTCTCGATGCCGCCGCACTGGGCTTCCTCGGCCTTGGCGTACAACCGCCAACCCCTGAGTGGGGCACCATGCTGGCTTCGGCTCGCGACTACATCGAACGCGCCTGGTGGGTCGTCAGTCTGCCTGGTTTGACCATTTTGCTCAGCGTGCTGGCAATCAACTTGATGGGCGACGGCCTGCGCGATGCGCTAGACCCGAAACTCAAGAACGCCGCCTGAGGAGATTCAAATGTCACTGTTAGAAATCAAGAATCTCAACGTTCGCTTCGGCGACAAGAACGCCGTTCCGGTGGTCGACGGTCTCGACATTACCGTGGACAAGGGCGAAGTCCTGGCCATCGTTGGCGAATCGGGTTCCGGCAAGTCCGTGACCATGATGGCGCTGATGGGCCTGATCGAACATCCGGGGATCGTCACCGCCGACGCCCTGAATTTCGATGGCAAGAACATGCTCAAGCTCAGCAACCGTCAGCGTCGGCAGATCGTCGGCAAAGACCTTGCCATGGTCTTCCAGGACCCGATGACCGCGCTGAACCCGAGCTACACCGTCGGTTTCCAGATCGAAGAAGTGCTGCGCCTGCACCTGAAAATGTCCAGCAAGCAAGCCCGCGCCCGCGCCATCGAGCTGCTGGAAAAAGTAGAAATCCCCGGCGCCGCCAGCCGTATGGACGCCTACCCGCACCAACTGTCCGGCGGCATGAGCCAGCGCGTTGCGATCGCCATGGCGATTGCCGGCGAGCCGAAACTGCTGATCGCCGACGAACCGACCACGGCACTCGACGTAACGATTCAGGCGCAGATCATGGACCTGCTGCTGGCGTTGCAGAAAGAGCAGAACATGGGCCTGGTGCTGATTACTCACGACCTCGCGGTCGTCGCCGAAACCGCCCAGCGCGTGTGCGTGATGTACGCCGGCCAAGCGGTCGAAGTGGGTCATGTGCCGCAGCTGTTCGACATTCCGGCGCACCCGTACAGCGAAGCGCTGCTCAAGGCCATTCCGGAGCACAGCCTGGGCGAGTCGCGCCTGGCCACGTTGCCGGGCATCGTTCCCGGTCGTTATGACCGTCCGCAAGGCTGCCTGCTGTCGCCACGCTGCCCGTATGTGCGTGACAACTGCCGCACCCAGCGTCCGGCGCTCGACCCGAAAAGCAACAGCCTCGCCCGCTGCTTCTACCCGCTGAATCAGGAGGTGGCGTAATGGCCGTCGTACTTACCGCCCGCGACCTGACCCGTCACTACGAAGTGTCACGCGGCTTGTTCAAGGGCCATGCGACCGTACGCGCCCTGAACGGTGTGTCGTTTGAACTGGAAGCCGGCAAGACCCTCGCGGTCGTCGGCGAATCGGGCTGCGGTAAATCCACCCTGGCCCGTGCCCTGACGCTGATCGAAGAGCCGTCCTCCGGTTCCTTGAAAATCGCCGGGCAGGAAGTCACCGGCGCCAACAAGGCTGAACGCAAGCAACTGCGCAAAGACGTGCAGATGGTGTTCCAGAGCCCGTACGCGTCGTTGAACCCACGGCAGAAAGTCGGTGATCAGCTTGCAGAGCCGCTGCTGATCAACACCAACCTCAGTGCCTCGGAGCGTCGCGAGAAAGTCCAGGCAATGATGAAGCAGGTGGGCTTGCGTCCCGAGCACTACCAGCGTTATCCGCACATGTTCTCCGGCGGTCAGCGCCAGCGGATCGCCCTGGCCCGCGCGATGATGCTGCAGCCGAAAGTGCTGGTGGCGGACGAACCGACTTCCGCACTGGACGTGTCGATCCAGGCACAGGTGCTGAACCTGTTCATGGACCTGCAACAAGAGTTCAACACCGCCTACGTGTTCATCTCCCACAACCTGGCGGTGGTGCGTCACGTCGCCGACCACGTGATGGTGATGTACCTTGGCCGCCCCGTGGAAATGGGCCCGAAAGAGGACATCTACACCCGTCCCCTGCACCCGTACACCCAGGCGCTGTTGTCGGCGACTCCGACCATCCACCCGGATCCGGACAAACCGAAAATCAAGATCGTCGGCGAGTTGCCCAACCCGCTGAACCCGCCGTCGGGCTGCGCGTTCCACAAGCGTTGCCCCTACGCGACCGAGCGCTGCAGCACTGAAGAGCCGGCCCTGCGCCTGCTCGACAGCCGCCAGGTGGCTTGCCACTACGCCGAGCAATTCCTCGACGGCGCGGCATAGAAACGGCCCTGGAAAGATGTGGGAGCCAGCCTGCTGGCGATAGTGGAGTATCAGTCCAACATTTGCGTCGACTGGCACACCGAAATCGCTGGCAGGCTAGCTCCCACAGGGACTGAGTTGACTAAAAACCCCTTCCACCGAGAAGGGGTTTTTCTTTTGTCCGTCATTTACGCCTGGCTGTCGTCATCATCGTCGCTGTCAGGCTCATCGGTGGTCGAGTCGTCATCGCCCTCACTGCCACCCTGCCCCTGATCGCCCGGCTCCGATTCGGATTTGGCGAGCATCAGCTCAGCATGCCCCGCTTGCCCGTTCATCGCTTGCGTTTCGTGATCCTCGCACTCGGCCCACGCCGCCGACATCCCCACGGACAGCATCACCAAAACCTTAAGCAACAGCACAATTCGTTGAAAAATGTTCATAGCCGATTCCATCCTTTCTTGAGTGAAGCAGGGGGTGCGTGTCTGGCGTTGAGTAAATCTAGTTCCGATTCACCCGGCTCTCCAGATAGGACGCTAACGAATGGACAGAATGCCGCCGAGAGGGAGAATGGTTTTGCATAATGGCTATAACCGGATCAGCTAAGAGACGCGGACTCACTGCGCGCAGATGAAAGCAGCCGTTGCTGCTCCGACAAACGCGTCGCTTGATAAAACAACGGTATCGACAACAGCGCCATGGCCGCGCTGGCGAGCCAGACGCTGTGCCCACCAAAATGACCGTACAACTGGCCGCCAAGCGCTGGCGAAATCAGCACACTCGCACTCCAGCACATGAAAAAAAGGCCAAAGTACTGCCCGCTTTTTCCTGCCTGCGCATGCTGCATCACCAGCACGTTAAGGGGCGGCATGAACAGCGCTTCGCCGAGCGTCCAGATCACGGTCGACAGGCAGACGTACAACACGCCGGAACCCAAAGGCAGCATCCCGAGCCCGCCAGCCAACAACACACTGCCCGCCAGCAGTTGCCGGCGCACGCCCCACCGTTCACTCCAGTGAGATAACGGAATTTGCAGCACCACCACCAGCACGGCATTGAGTGCGAATTGCCACCCAATGACGTCGGTATTCAACTGGTAGTAATCGTGCAGATAGTTGGCCAGCATGCTGTAGACCGGGTCAAAGGCAATGCCGAGCAAGACGGCGCCCACCAACAACCAGAGGAAAGGTTTGTCTCGATAAGGTCCGCGTGCGCCCGACGCACTGTCAGGCCCTTCATCCGGCTGCAGAACCGGTCGACGAAATGTCACCCGGACAAACCAGAACAACGCCAACAGCGTCATGGCCGCACTGACAAAAAACACCCAGCGAAAATCTGCCTGCGCCAGAAACCCACCCATCACCCCTGCGCCCGCCATGCCCAGGTTCCTGGCAACACGGCTCAATGACTGCGCACGAGCCCGCTGCGCGACCGGGCAATACTCCATGATCAAGCGCTGATGCAGCGTGCGAATCGCACCATCGAGCACACCGCTGAACAGCAAAAAGCCCGCCAGCAACCACACGTCCGTGACTAGCCCTAACGAGACCAATACCCACGCCGAGGCAAAAAACAACGCCGCGGTGAGCCGCGCCGTGGGCCAATGATCACTCAGCAATCCGCCAACCATCGACCCAATCAGCAACCCGCCCCCGTACCCGGATAACAACCAGCCAACGGTTTCAATCGTCAGCCCCAGTTCCTGACGCAGGTACAGCGCCATGAACAGCTTGACCATGGCGCTCAACCGATTGATGAAGAGCAACGCGGCCAGCATCCAGGCCATCGGACAGAAATAGCCATCCAGTCGAATCAGGTGCGTGAGCCGACTAGTCATGCCAAGGGTTCCGGGTGCTCCTGCTCATGGAAAATCGCTCCTTGCGAACTGTTCTCTGAACCCTAGACGTCGACGAGTTCGTTGTCGCGGGTAAAAAACCCGATAACGGAAAACCAGAGTAAAGCTACGAACTCGGGGAAAAAGACCTACAGAAAGCCCTGACACTGAGATCGCGGGAGCCCTACAGGAATAAAAAAACCCCGCAGCTTTCGCAACGGGGCTTTTCGGTGTTCCGGCTTGACGCTTAGTGATGCTCACGCGTCGCGCGGAATTTCACGTCTGGCCAGCGCTCTTCCATCAGCGCCAGGTTGACCCGGGTCGGGGCCAGGTAGGTCAGGTGACCACCGCCGTCGATGGCGAGGTTTTCCACGGCCTTGACCTTGAACTCCTCGAGCTTCTTCCTATCGTCGCAATCGATCCAGCGCGCGGAATAGACGGTGATGGGCTCGTAGGAGCACTCGACCTTGTATTCCTCTTTCAAGCGGCTGGCGACCACATCGAACTGCAGCACACCGACGGCGCCGAGGATGATGTCGTTGCTGCGCTCGGGGAAGAACACCTGGGTCGCGCCTTCTTCGGCCAGTTGCTGCAAGCCTTGACGCAGTTGCTTGGATTTCAGCGGGTCACGCAGGCGCACGCGACGGAACAGTTCCGGGGCGAAGTGCGGGATACCGGTGAAACCGAGGACTTCGCCTTCGGTGAAGGTGTCGCCGATCTGGATGGTGCCGTGGTTGTGCAGGCCGATGATATCGCCGGCGAACGCTTCCTCCAGTTGCTCACGCTCGGAGGAGAAGAACGTCAGCGCATCGCCGATCCGCACGTCTTTGCCGGTACGCACGTGGCGCATCTTCATGCCTTTTTCGTACTTGCCGGAGCAAATCCGCATGAAGGCGATACGGTCGCGGTGTTTCGGGTCCATGTTCGCCTGGATCTTGAACACGAAGCCGGCGAATTTTTCCTCAACCGGTTCCACGGTACGCTCGTTGGCGACACGGGCCAGCGGTTTCGGCGCCCAGTTGACCACGGCGTCGAGCACGTGATCGACACCGAAGTTGCCCAGTGCGGTACCGAAGAATACCGGGGTCAGTTGGCCGTCGAGGAATTCCTGTTGATTGAATTCGTGACAGGCGCCCTGCACCAGTTCCAGTTGATCGACGAAGCGATCGTACTCGTCGCCCAAGTGCGCGCGGGCTTCATCGGAGTCGAGTTTCTCGATGATTTTCACATCGGTGCGCTCGTGGCCATGACCGGCGGTGTAGACGATGATGTAGTCGTCGGCGAGGTGGTAAACGCCCTTGAAGTCGCGGTAGCAACCGATCGGCCAGGTGATCGGTGCGGCCTTGATCTTCAGGACTGCTTCGATTTCGTCGAGCAGTTCGATCGGGTCGCGAATGTCACGGTCGAGTTTGTTGATGAAGCTGACGATCGGCGTGTCACGCAGACGGCAGACGTCCATCAGCGCGATGGTCCGTGGCTCTACACCCTTACCGCCGTCGAGAACCATCAAGGCCGAGTCGACCGCCGTCAGGGTGCGGTAGGTATCTTCGGAGAAGTCTTCGTGGCCCGGGGTGTCGAGCAGGTTGATCATGTGATCGCGATACGGGAACTGCATGACCGACGTGGTAATGGAAATACCCCGTTGTTTCTCCATTTCCATCCAGTCGGAGGTGGCATGGCGGTCGGATTTGCGAGATTTCACCGTGCCAGCAATCGCAATCGCCTTGCCCATCAGCAAGAGCTTCTCGGTGATGGTGGTTTTACCGGCATCGGGGTGGGAAATAATGGCGAAAGTGCGGCGTTTCGCGACTTCGGCGGCCTGTTTGGTCATGGGAAATCGCCTGGCAGGTGATTCAAAAAAGGGCGGCGAGTATAGCCCAAAACGTGACCTACGGACCACCGTTCGCCCCGTCGAAACGCAACCGATGTAGGAGCTGGCTTGCCAGCGAAGGGGCCAGCAGCCCCCTGCAAACCATCGGCCCTCTTCGCCGGCAAGCCGGCTCCTACAAGGACGCTGTCGGACATCAAGGGTGGCTAAATGCTGTAATTTATGGAACCTTTTAAAAGGTAGAGACGTCCACTCCCCTGTTACAGCTCTCGTAGCAGGGTTTGAAAAACCTGCAAGTTAGCCTGACGAGGCTGCGCTTATGGCTCGATCTCATGCGGTTTCATCAGCATGAAGAGCTGCTTCTCGCGAACGTTGTTATCCCGGCAGCCAGGAATGGCATTGCCACACGGGACTGCGTTCGCCGACAAAGAAAAAAGGAGTCCGCCTGTGGCTATTCGCTATGGCAAGGGGCTGATAGGAGGTGCGGTTGTCGCCGCCCTCCTGGCCCTGCTGGTCCACTGGATTGGCATCAACACGATCGAACATTACCGCGACGATTTGTTGTTTTACCTGCAAGCTCATCTGATTCTCGTCCTTGTTTCCATGCTGGCCGCCCTCGTTGTGGGCATCCCCGCCGGTATCTTCCTCAGCCGCCCGACCATGGTGGGCCGCGCTGAACGCTTCATGCAGATCTTCAACATCGGCAACACTGTGCCGCCACTCGCCGTACTGGCCATCGCCCTGGGGATCCTCGGCATCGGCAGCGGCCCTGCGATCTTCGCCCTGTTCCTCGCCTCGCTGTTGCCGATCGTGCGCAACACCTATGAAGGCCTGAAAAACGTCCAGGGTTCGCTCAAGGAAGCCGCCGTCGGCATCGGTATGACGCCGACTCAGGTGCTATGGCGGGTCGAACTGCCGAACGCCGTGCCGATCATCATCGGTGGCGTACGTGTCGCACTGGCGATCAACGTCGGTACTGCACCGCTGGCGTTCCTGATCGGCGCCAACAGCCTGGGCAGCCTGATTTTCCCCGGCATCGCCCTGAACAATCAGCCGCAACTGATGCTCGGCGCGGCCTGCACCGCCCTGCTGGCCTTGCTGCTCGACGGACTGGTGACACTTGCCAGCCGCCTCTGGCTCGAACGCGGGCTGCGCCCGTCTTAAGCCTCGGCAAAGGAATAATCATGAAAAGACTTAGCTTGTTATTAGGCTGCGCCCTGCTGCTCGCAGGATTTGCCCAAGCCGCTGAAAAACCGGTGATCCGCATCGGCGCCCGGGTGTTCACCGAACAGACCCTGCTCGCGGAAATCACCTCCCAGTACCTGCGCACCAAGGGTTACGACACCCAGGTGACCGGCGGTCTGGGCAGTAACCTCGCCCGCAGCGCTCAGGAAAGCGGCCAACTGGACCTGATATGGGAATACACCGGCGTGTCGCTGGTGGCTTACAACCACATCACCGACAAACTCGACAGTGCTCAGTCCTACGCGAAGGTGAAAGAACTCGACGCGAAAAAAGGCCTGATCTGGCTCACCCCGTCGAAGTTCAGCAACACCTACGCCCTGGCATTGCCGGAAAACACCGCGAAGGCTTATCCGCAGATCAACACCATCAGCGAGCTGAACACGGTGATGCAGGCTGAGGCGAAGACCAACCACCTCGTCGCCCTGGACACCGAGTTCGCCAACCGTTCCGACGGCATGGCCGGCATGGTCGACCTCTACGGCATGAATCTGACCCGCAAAAACACCCGCCAGATGGATGCCGGGCTGGTCTACACCGCCTTGCGCAATGGTCAGGTGTTTGCCGGCCTGGTCTATACCACCGACGGTCGTTTGAACGCCTTCAAGCTCAAACTGCTGGAAGACGACAAGCATTACTTCCCGGACTACACCGCCGCACCGGTGGTGCGTCAGGAGTACCTGAACGCCCATCCGAAACTGGCGGAAGAAATCAAACCGCTGGCCGAGCTGTTCGATGACGCCACCATGCGTGCGCTGAATGCACGGGTCGATGTCGGCCACGAAAGCCCTTCATCCGTTGCCGCAGATTTCCTGCGCCAGCATCCCCTGAACTGAGGAGGAGAAGACATGGAATTTTTAAACGCCTTTTCCCATCTCGACTGGCCGCTGGTCCTGCAACTGACCTGGCAGCACATCACCCTGGTCGGTATCGCCGTGACCCTGGCGATTCTGGTTGGCGTGCCGCTGGGCATCCTGATGACGCGCTTTCCGACACTGGCCGGCCCATTGCAAGCCAGCGCCACGGTGCTGCTGACCGTGCCGTCGATTGCGCTGTTCGGCCTGCTGCTGCCGTTCTACTCCAAGTTCGGCCAAGGCCTGGGCCCGATGCCGGCAATCACCGCCGTGTTTCTGTACTCGCTGCTGCCGATCATGCGTAACACCTACCTGGCGCTGACCGGCGTCGAACCGGGCATTCGCGAAGCCGCTCGTGGCATCGGCATGACCTTCGGCCAGCGCCTGCGCATGGTTGAACTGCCGATTGCGGTGCCGGTGATCCTCGCCGGTGTGCGCACCGCCGTGGTCATGAACATTGGTGTCATGACCATCGCCGCGACCATCGGCGCCGGTGGCCTCGGTGTACTTATTCTCGCTTCAATCAGCCGCAGCGACATGTCGATGCTGATCGTCGGCGCCGTGCTGGTCAGTCTCCTGGCCATCTTCGCCGACCTGCTTCTGCAATGGCTGCAACGCACGCTGACTCCAAAAGGACTCCTGAAATGATCGAACTTCAAAACCTCAGCAAGACCTTCCAAAGCAACGGCAAAGATGTGAAAGCCGTGGACTCGGTAAGCCTGACCGTCAATGAAGGCGAGATTTGCGTGTTCCTCGGGCCATCGGGCTGCGGCAAAAGCACCACGCTGAAAATGATCAACCGCCTGATCAAGCCGACCTCGGGCAAGATCCTGATCAACGGCGAAGACACCACCGACCTTGACGCCGTGACCCTGCGTCGGAACATCGGTTATGTGATCCAGCAGATCGGTCTGTTCCCGAACATGACCATCGAGGAAAACATCACCATTGTTCCGCGCCTGCTGGGCTGGGACAAACAGAAATGCCACGACCGCGCCCGCGAGTTGATGAGCATGATCAAGCTTGAACCCAAGCAGTACCTGAATCGCTACCCGCGTGAGTTGTCCGGTGGCCAGCAGCAACGGATCGGTGTGATTCGCGCGTTGGCGGCGGATGCGCCGCTGTTGTTGATGGATGAACCGTTCGGCGCGGTCGACCCGATTAACCGCGAGATGATCCAGAACGAGTTTTTCGAGATGCAGCGCGCGCTGAACAAGACCGTGATCATGGTCAGCCACGACATCGACGAAGCCATCAAGCTCGGCGACAAGATTGCTATTTTCCGGGGCGGCAAGTTGATCCAGGTCGATCACCCGGACACCTTGCTGGCCCACCCGGCGGACGAGTTCGTCAGCAGCTTCGTCGGCCAGGACAGCACGCTCAAGCGCCTGTTGTTGGTGAAAGCCGAAGACGCGGCGGACAACGCGCCGTCGGTGAGCCCGGAAACGCCGGTGGCCGAGGCCCTGGAGTTGATGGACGAACTGGACCGTCGTTATGTGGTGGTCACGGACAGTGAGAACAAGGCGCTGGGTTATGTGCGCCGTCGCGACTTGCACCGTCAGACCGGGACCTGCGCGCAATACCTGCGCGAGTTCAACGCCACGGCGGCGTTCGACGAACATTTGCGCATCCTGCTGTCGCGCATGTACGAGTTCAACCGCTCGTGGTTGCCGGTGATGGACGCGGAGCGGGTGTTCCTCGGCGAAGTGACCCAGGAATCGATTGCCGAGTACCTGAGCTCCGGCAAGTCCCGTGGCGGCAAGACCAGCATTGTTTCCCCGGCAGAGGCTGCGGTGGCCTGATCTGACGCATCGCGGGCAAGCCCGCTCCCACAGGGTTCTTGGTGTACACAGCATTTGTGTACGACAGAAATCACTGTGGAAGCGGGCTTGCCCGCGATTGGGCGCACCACAAATCCCCGCAGACACCCCGCAAATATCCCTACTACGGGAACATCACACTGTCATGCAGGTCCGTTACATCAGTAGATGTCCGGGACCGCACGACGGATGCGTGCAAAAACGCGACATTTTTTGTTGATCTCAAGCCCCTCACGCCCTAAAGTTCGCGCCGAACGTCCATGCTGGAAACGATCCATCCGGCTCAAGTACTGACGACGAGACAGCAAGGCCAAGGGAAAGCACCGCTTCCCATGGCCTTTTTGCTTTCGGCGACATGCCTTGGGAAGTAGGCGAACCAAAGTGGGGATACGGAGGACGTTCATTTGCACCCATTGTTAATTTCAGTTTGCCAGTAGGAGTTCCCAGCATGTCGATCAACGTCGAAGACTATTTCGCGCGCGATACCTTCAACAAAATGAAGGCGTTCGCCGACAAACAAGAAACCCCGTTCGTGGTCATCGACACCGCGATGATCAGCCAGGCCTATGACGACCTGCGCGCCGGTTTCGAATTCGCCAAGGTCTACTACGCGGTCAAGGCCAACCCGGCCGTCGAAATCATCGACCTGCTCAAAGAAAAAGGCTCGAACTTCGACATCGCCTCGATCTACGAGCTCGACAAAGTGATGAACCAGGGCGTTGGCCCGGATCGCATCAGCTACGGCAACACCATCAAGAAATCCAAGGACATCCGCTACTTCTACGAGAAGGGCGTGCGCCTGTACGCCACCGACTCCGAAGCCGACCTGCGCAACATCGCCAAGGCTGCACCGGGTTCGAAAGTCTACGTGCGCATCCTCACCGAAGGCTCGACCACGGCTGACTGGCCTTTGTCACGCAAATTCGGCTGCCAGACCGACATGGCCATGGACCTGCTGATCCTCGCTCGCGACCTGGGCCTGGTGCCTTACGGCATCTCGTTCCACGTCGGCTCGCAACAGCGCGACATCAGCGTCTGGGACGCGGCGATTGCCAAGGTCAAAGTGATCTTCGAACGCCTGAAAGAAGAAGACGGCATCCACCTGAAGCTGATCAACATGGGCGGCGGCTTCCCGGCCAACTACATCACCCGCACCAACAGCCTGGAAACCTACGCTGAAGAAATCATCCGTTTCCTCAAGGAAGATTTCGGCGACGAGCTGCCGGAAATCATCCTGGAACCAGGCCGTTCGCTGATCGCCAACGCCGGCATCCTGGTCAGTGAAGTGGTGTTGGTCGCGCGTAAATCCCGTACCGCGGTAGAGCGATGGGTGTACACGGATGTGGGCAAGTTCTCCGGCTTGATCGAAACCATGGACGAAGCCATCAAGTTCCCGATCTGGACCGAGAAGAAAGGCGAGATGGAAGAAGTGGTCATCGCCGGCCCGACCTGCGACAGCGCCGACATCATGTACGAAAACTACAAGTACGGCCTGCCGTTGAACCTGGCGATCGGTGATCGTTTGTACTGGTTGTCGACCGGTGCCTACACCACCAGCTACAGCGCCGTTGAATTCAATGGCTTTCCGCCGCTGAAATCGTTCTACGTGTAAGCGCTACACGCGGATAACAAAAAGCCCATGACCTGTCATGGGCTTTTTTACATCTGAAATCCCCCCGCTGATCGTTCCCACGCTCTGCGTGGGAGTGCAGCCCGGGACGCTCCGCGTTCCATCCAAAGCCGAACGCGGAGCGTCCGTTGAGGCATTCCCACGCGGAGCGTGGGAACGATCTATCCAGCAGCCAGCTCTAGAGCACGTTGCTGATACTCGGTGGCCAGTTCGTGAATTCCTGGATCAGTCGACGTCAATAACGTCTGACTCGCCACCCGCAGAAAATTCAGATTGCCGCCAGCCAGTGCCTTGCGCAACCAGTCCAGTGCCTCATCGATATGCCCTTCATCCGCCAGCACCGCGGCAAAACTGAACTGCCCACGAAAATCCCCGCCGAGCGCCGAGCGCCGATACCAGTCACGCGCCGCCTGCGGATCAGCCGGACAAACCCGCCCTTCTTCCAGATAGCGCCCCAGCAGGTTCATCGACTTGGCGTGGCCCAGTTCCGCAGCATCGCGATAGAGGTTCAGCGCTTGCGCCTGATCCTCGACAACCCCGCGCCCGGTCGCCAGCAGGTTGGCGTAGTTGTACATCGCCCAATCCAGCCCGGCCTCGGCCGCCTGGCGGTAATGCCTGGCGGCAACCGAGGCGTTGGCCGCGCAGCCCCAACCATGCTCATGACAACGACCGAGCATGTTGCGCGCCATCAGGTGCCCGCCGTTGGCGGCTATCTCGAACCAGCGTACGGCCAGCGGCTGATCCTGCGCGATGCCCTGCCCGTCCAGCAGAATCTGCCCAAGCAAGGCCTGGGCATCGAGCATGCCTTCGCGGGCCGCGATCAGAATCGCCTGGGCGGCTCGGGCGGGGCTTTCATCGAGCATGGCTTTGAGCCGATCACCGTCGAGCACTTCCTCCCGGCGCAGTTGGAAACTCATACCTCGACCCAACGCCGCAACAGGTTGTGATACGTGCCGGTCAGGCGGATCAGCGAAGGATGGTCGGGCATGTCCTGGGTCAGCTGTTGAATCGCCCCGTCCATCTCGAACAGCAGCGCACGCTGGCTGTCTTCGCGGACCAGACTTTGCGTCCAGAAAAACGAGGCATACCGCGTGCCGCGAGTAACCGCGTTGACCTTGTGCAGGCTGGTGCCGGGATACAAGACCAAATCGCCGGCCGGCAACTTCACGCGCTGGGTGCCGAAGGTGTCCTGGATTTCCAGTTCACCGCCGTCGTAGTCCTGCGGCTCGCTGAAAAACAGCGTCGCCGACAAATCGGTGCGGACCCGCTCGATGCTGCCCTTGGGCTGACGCACGGCGTTGTCGATATGGAAGTCGAAACTGCCGCCGGCCGTGTAACAGTTCAGCAACGGCGGGAAGACTTTGTGCGGTAACGCGGCGGACATGAACAACGGATTTCCCCACAAACGCTCAAGCATCGCCGCGCCGACTTCCTTGGCCAGCGGATGCCCCTCGGGCAGTTGCAGATTGTGCTTGGCTTTAGCCGACTGGTAACCGGCGGTGATTTTGCCATCGGCCCAATCGGCCTGCTCCAGAGCCTCGCGAATGCGCTGCACTTCTTCTTTCGCGAATACGCCGGGAATGTGCAGCAGCATGGGTGACACCTGAATGCAAAGGGACGGCAATGGTATTGATTCTTATTGCCCGTGTAAAACCCCCGCGACGAACGAAACACCTAAAACCGTAAGGGCAAATTGTAAAGAATGTAAATTCTTCACGAATGGTAACGTTTCGCAATTGATACAAATACCCGTTTACCCTATATTCCGCGGCCTCAAATCCTTGGGGAGGGGAATAAAAATGTCACGCCAACAACCACAACTACCGGTCAGTTCACCGCGTTTACTCGCTTCTGCAATTGGCGTGGCGATCACTGCCAGCTCCGCGGGCCACATGGTTTTCGCAGCTGAAAAAACCGACGAGAAAGCACCGAGCAACACCATTTCCCTGGGCGCTACCGCGATCACTGGCGAAGCTCAGGACCAGACTTCCTACAACGTCGAAAAAGCCTCCTCGCCCAAGTACACCGCGCCGCTGGTGGACACACCGCGCTCGATCACCGTCATTCCGCAACAAGTACTCAAGGACACCGGCGCCCTCAACATGCAGGACGCGCTGCGCACCGTTCCCGGCATCACCTTTGGTGCCGGTGAAGGCGGCAACCCGCAAGGCGACCGTCCCTTCATTCGCGGATTCGATGCCCAGGGCGACACTTACCTGGACGGCGTGCGCGACACCGGTTCGCAGAGCCGCGAAATCTTCGCCGTTGAATCCATCGAAGTCAGCAAAGGCCCGAACTCGGCTATCGGCGGCCGTGGCGCGGCGGGCGGCAGCATCAACCTGGTGAGCAAAAAGGCTCACTTGGGTGACTCGCTCGATGGCGGCTTCACCTGGGGCTCCGACCAGACCCAGCGCTACACCTTCGACGGCAACTACCAGTTCACTGACACCGCGGCTGGCCGCCTGAACCTGATGAGCCACGAAAGCAACGTCGCCGGCCGTGACAGCGTCGATTACGACCGTTGGGGCATCGCGCCGTCGCTGGCCTTCGGCCTGGGCACCGATACTCGAGTCAACCTCGACTACTACCATCTGGAAAGCAACGACACCCCGGACTCGGGCATTCCTTACTCGATCCCGGTTGCTGGCTCGGCTGCCCGCACCAAGTCCAACCCGGACAAGCCGGATGACGGCGGCGACAGCAGCAACTTCTACGGCCTCAATGATCGTGATTTCCGCAAGACTCGCGTCGACACCGCGACCTTCGCCATCGAGCACGACCTGAACGACGCGCTGACCGTCAAGAACACCCTGCGCCACGGCACCAGCATGCAGGATTACATCCTGACCCAGCCGGACGACAGCAAGGGCAACGTCAACAATGGCAGCGTCTGGCGCCGGGCCAACACTCGCGTGAGCAATACCGAGACGACAACCAACCAGACCGACCTGTTTGGTGATTTCTACATCGCCGGGTTCAAGAACAGCTTCGCCACGGGCGTCGAGCTGAGCCACGAAGAAAGCAAAAAATCTTCGTACAACGTCAACACCGACACCACGCCGGGCACAGCGGCTGTAACGACCAACTGCAACCCTGGATTGATCGGCACACCGAGCGGCTTCAACTGCACCTCGTTGTCCGGCCCGAACCCGAACGATCCATGGAACGGTGCAATCTCGCGTAACTACGCCGGCACCACCACCAAGGCCGACACGTACGCGCTGTATGTGTTCGACACCCTGGAGCTGTCCGAGCAGTGGCTGGTGAACATGGGCCTGCGCTACGACCATTTCGACACCGAGTACAAAACCTACACCGCAGCCGGTGGCACCACGTCCAAGGGCGACGACACCAGCGAGTTCGTTACCGGTCAGTTCGGCGTGGTCTACAAACCGGCGGAAAACGGCAGCATCTATGCGTCCTACGCCACGTCCGCCACACCACCGGGCGCAACGCTTGGCGAAGGTCAGGATGGCAACCCGCTGGGCGGCACCCCTGATCGCAACGGCAACCTGCTGAGCAGCGACATGGAGCCGGAAACCACCAAGAACTACGAAATCGGCACCAAGTGGGATCTGCTCAACGATCGTCTGTCGCTGACGGCGGACATCTTCCGCACCGAGAAAGACAACGCTCGGGTGCAAACCAACACCACCACGTACGAAAACGTCGGCAAAACCCGCGTTCAAGGTTTCGAGCTGTCGGCCACCGGCAAGCTCACCGACAAATGGCAGGTGTTCGCCGGTTATGCCTACATGGACAGCGAGCAAGTGGATGGCGGTGATTTGCCGGCCAACAAAGCCAACGATGGCAACGAACTGCCGAACACACCGAAAAACAGTGCCAGCCTGTGGACGACTTACCAAGTCACGCCGAAGCTGACCATCGGCGGCGGCGCGTTCTATGTTGACGACGTGTTCGGTAGCGCAGCCAACACCACCATGGTTGATTCCTACGTTCGCTACGATGCAATGGCCGCCTACAAGCTGACCAAAAACATCGACCTGCAATTGAACGTGCAGAACCTGACCGACGAAACCTACTACGACAAGGCTTTCTCGACTCACTTCGCCAACCAGGCGGCGGGCCGTACTGCTTTGCTGAGCACCAACTTCCACTTCTAACCACCACTGTAGGAGCGAGCTCGCTCGAGAAAAACTCAAGAACGACGCGGGGCCAGGTTGACCGCGTCATCGTTGACGACCTTCGCGAGCAAGCACGTTCCTACGGAATCGGGCCCCGTTCATCTACATGAACGGGGCTTTTGTGCGTAAGAAAGAATGTTTCTCGACAACCCACGGCATAATGCGCGCCGTGATGACTATTTTTGAACGAACAAGGCGAGCAACGTGTTGAAGAAAACCCTGTTCCAGTTGCACTGGTTTTTCGGCATCAGCGCCGGGCTGGTCCTGGCCCTGATGGGCATCACCGGGGCGACGGTGTCGTTTGAGGATGAGATCCTCCGGGCTTTGAATCCTTCGGTGCTGCAGGTCGAAAAACAGGTTGCCGGTGTGCTGCCACCCGTTGAACTGGTGGAGAAAATCGAAGGCGCCTCGGGCAAGAAAGTCGCGATGATCTGGGTCGAAACCGACAGCGGCAACGCCGCGCGCGTGTCCTTTACCCCGCCACCGGGTGAACGCCGTGGCGAGATGCGTTACTTCAACCCGTACACCGCCGAATTCATGGGCCATGCCGTCGGCGAAGACTTCTTCGGCTTCATGTTGCAACTGCACCGCTTCCTCGCCATGGGCGACACGGGTCGGCAGATCACCGGTGCCTGCACGCTGATTCTGGTGTTCTTTTGCCTGTCCGGTCTGTACCTGCGCTGGCCGCGCCAATGGAACAGCTGGCGTGCCTGGCTGACCCTCGACTGGAAGAAAAAGGGCCGCAGCTTCAACTGGGATTTGCACTCGGTGGCCGGCACCTGGTGCCTGGTGTTTTACCTCCTGGCGGCGCTGACCGGGTTGTCCTGGTCGTATGAGTGGTACAACAAAGGCCTGACCCAACTGCTGTCCGATGCGCCGCAAAACGAACGCGTTCGCGGTGGCCGTGGCCCTGCGCCGAGTGGTCCGGCGCCCACCGCCGATTACGCGGCGATGTGGAGCAGCATCTACAGCGCCGCCGGCCCGAACCTGTCCGCCTACAACATCCGCATGCCGCCGGTGGCCGGGCAACCGGCGACCGTGTTCTACCTGCTGAACACCTCGCCGCATGATCGCGCGCTGAACCAGATCAGCCTCGACCCGGCCACTGGCGTGGTCAAACGGGTTGACCGTTACAGCGACAAGAGCCTCAAGGCGCAACTGCTGACCAGTATTTATGCGCTGCACGTCGGCAGCTATTTCGGCATCGTCGGGCGCATCATCCTGACGCTCAGCGCACTGACCATGCCGCTGTTTTTCGTCACGGGCTGGTTGCTGTACCTCGACCGTCGTCGCAAGAAAAAGCAGATCAAGGACGCGCGCAAAGGCCTCGTACAACCGGGCAGCGATGCGCCGGCCTGGTTGATCGGTTTCGCCAGCCAGAGCGGGTTCGCCGAGCAACTGGCGTGGCAGACCGCCGGCCAATTGCAAGCCGCCGGCCTGCCAGTGAAGGTCTCGCCGCTGGCGAATGTCAGCGAACAGGATTTGCGTGATTCCAACAATGCGCTGTTCGTGGTCAGCACCTTCGGCGACGGCGAAGCACCGGACAGCGCCCGGGGTTTTGAGCGCAAAGTGCTGGGCCGGGCCTTGAGCCTGGAAAGCCTCAACTATGCGGTACTCGGACTCGGTGATCGGCAGTATCAACACTTCTGCGGCTTCGCCCGACGCTTGCACGGCTGGCTGGGCGAACACGGCGGCAAGACGCTGTTCGCCCCGGTGGAAGTCGACAGCGGCGACCCTTACGCCTTGCGTCACTGGCAGCAGCAACTCGGTCTGCTGACCGGACAGGCGCCCGTGGACACCTGGCAAGCGCCGAGCTATGACAACTGGACGCTGACCCGTCGTGATTTGCTCAACCCTGACAGCAGTGCTTCGGGTGTTTACCTGCTGAGCCTGACCGCGCCGACGACCAGTAGCTGGCTGGCCGGTGATCTGGTGGAAGTGTTGCCGCGCAACTGCCCGTGGGCGATCGAGCATTTCCTCGATGGCATGGGGATTGATGGTCGCGCCACGGTTGAACTTGACGGCCTGTCGCAACCGCTGGAACAAGCCCTGGCCACTCGGCAACTGCCCGAGAACCGAACGCACCTGGTCGGTCTGCATGCACAGGCGCTGGTGAATGCCTTGGTGCCGTTGGCCATGCGCGAATACTCCATCGCCTCGATTGCCGCCGATGGCGTGCTCGAACTGATCGTGCGCCAGGAACTGCATCCCGATGGCAGCCTGGGCATCGGCTCCGGCTGGCTGACCGAGCACGCGCCAGTGGGCAGCACCATCAGCCTGCGTGTTCGACGCAACAGCGGTTTTCATCTGCCAACCGAGCCAGTGCCGATGATTCTGCTGGGCAACGGCACCGGTCTGGCGGGACTGCGCAGCCTGCTCAAGGCGCGGATTGCCGACGGCCAGCAACGGCATTGGCTGTTGTTCGGCGAGCGCCATCGCGAGCACGACTACCTGTGCCGCGACGAGCTGGAAGACTGGTTGATTTCCGGCGACCTGGAGCGCCTCGATCTCGCGTTCTCACGGGATCAAGAAGAGAAAATCTACGTGCAGGATCGGCTGCGCGAATCGGCGGACGTGTTGAAGCAATGGCTGGCGGACGGCGCCGTCATCTACATCTGCGGCAGTTTGCAAGGGATGGCTTCCGGCGTGGACCACGTACTCAACGAAATCCTCGGCATTCCAGAGGTCGACCGCCTGATCGAACAAGGCCGCTACCGCCGCGACGTCTACTGACCCACCACAATTAAATGTGGGAGCAAGCCCGCTCCCACATTCGTTTGGTGTCGATCATAAAAAAGGTGTTGCGATCTCACACCGGCTGCAGCTTCTGCTCAAACACCGACACCCCGTCCAGATCCCGCAACACCACACTCATCTCCCCCGTCTGCCCATCGATATTCACCTCGCCAAAAAACTGAAACCCGGCAAACGGTGACGCGTTCTGCGCCGGCGGGGCCTTTTCGAACACCACCTCAGGACCAAAGGTTTTATCCAGCTGATCAGGCCCGAAACTCCCCGCATTCAAGGGCCCCGCCACAAACTCCCAAAACGGCTCAAAGTCCTGGAACGCCGCACGATCCGGGTGGTAATGATGCGCCGCGCAGTAATGCACATCCGCCGTCAGGAACACAAAATTGCGCACCTGTTGTGCCCGCAGAAAACCGAGTAACTCAGCGATTTCCAGTTCGCGGCCCTGCGCCGGTCCCGGGTCGCCGTTGGCCATCGCATCCCAGCGCGTCACGCCGGGGCGGACTTCACCGTCGGGCACGCCGAGGCCGATGGGCATGTCGGCGGCGATGACCTTCCACTGGGCGCTGGAGGTTTTCAGCGAAGCCTTCAGCCAGTCCAGTTGTTCACGACCGAGGAAGGGTTTGACCTCGCCGAGGTTGTCGTCATTCGCCCCACGATAGCCGCGCATGTCGAGCACAAATACATCGAGCAACGGACCATAACTGAGCTGGCGGTAAATCCGCCCGCCGCCATCGGCGCTTTGCAAACGCATCGGTGCGTATTCGAGCCAGGCCTGGCGCCCATGGCCCACGAGGCTGTGGATATCTTTATTCGTGTAGCGCTCATCCAGTTGCTTGCCCGGCGACCAGTTGTTCACCACTTCATGGTCGTCCCACTGCCAGATCTGCGGAACCTCGGCGTTGAAGCGACGGATGTTTTCATCCATCAGGTTGTAGCGGTAATTGCCGCGATAGTCGTCGAGGGTTTCCGCGACTTTGCTCTTGGCTTCGCTGGTGATATTGCGCCACACACGGCCACTTTCGGTGGGCAGTTGCGCCGGCACCGGGCCGTCGGCGTAGATGCTGTCGCCGCTGTGGATAAAAAAGTCCGGCAGGCGCAGACGCATGGCTTCGTAGATGCGCATGCCGCCAATGTCCGGGTTGATGCCAAAGCCTTGCCCGACGGTGTCACCGCTCCAGACAAAACGGATGTCGCGACGGCTTTGCGGCACGCTGCGCAAGTGGCCGAACCAGGGCTCGCTGGCCACACCGGTCTGGGCGTCTTCGAACTGCACGCGGTAGAAAATCGCCTGGTCGGCGGGCAGGCCGGTGAGCTCGACCCGAGCGGTAAAATCGGTGCGGGCATCGGCCAGCGGCGAGACGAATCGCCGAGGATTGCTGAACAGGCTGCGGGTGTCCCACTCCACCACCATCCGCGCCGGACGGTCGCTGCGGCTCCAGACCATCGCGCGGTCGCCGAGCAGGTCGCCGGACTGCACGCCATCGGTGAGTTGCGGCCGATCCTTGACCGAGGCAATCACCGCCGGCGCCAAACCGGGAAGCAACAGCCCGGCGCCAACGGCTTGCATGACACGACGGCGACCGAGGTCGAATTCGCTCATGGTGTTCTCCCTGAAAAGGAAAAACTAAAACATGGCCGCATGACGCCCGTGTGAAACACGACCCTTGTAGGAGCGAGGCTTGCCCGCGAAGACGGCCTCACAGTCAGCATCTTTGTTGAATGTTAAGCAGCCTTCGCGGGCAAGCCTCGCTCCTACAAGGTCAGGTGTCAGGCGTTGACGGGTTCTATGGCCATCTCAACGACTTCAGGCCGTTTGAGCACCGCATACACCACCGCCGTCAGCAGACTCCCGGCGACAATCGCCAGCAAATACAACAGCGCATGGTTGATCGCATTCGGGATCGCCAGCACAAACAATCCACCGTGCGGCGCCATCAGTTTGCAGCCGAAATACATCGACAACGCACCGGTCAGCGCCCCCCCGGCGATGCTCGCCGGAATCACCCGCAGCGGGTCTTTCGCGGCAAACGGAATCGCCCCTTCGGAAATAAAACACAGCCCCAATACCAACGCCGCTTTACCGGCCTCGCGCTCGGTCTGGGCAAACTTGCGCCGAGCAATAAACGTGGCGATGCCCAGACCAATCGGCGGCACCATCCCCGCCGCCATGGTCGCGGCCATCGGTGCATAACTCTGCGACGCCAACAGCCCCACCGAGAATGCATAGGCCGCCTTGTTGATCGGCCCGCCGAGGTCGACGCACATCATGCCGCCCAACAACACACCAAGCAGAATGGCGTTGGTGGTGCCCATGCTGTCGAGGAAATGCGTCAGCCCCGCCAGCATCCCGGCGACCGGTTTGCCGACCACATAAATCATCACCAGCCCGGTGAACAGGCTCGCCAGCAAGGGAATGATCAGGATCGGTTTCAGCGCCTCAAGGCTCTGCGGTAATCGCGCATAGCGGTTGATCGCCTGGGCCGCGTAACCGGCGATGAAACCGGCAATGATCCCGCCGATAAAACCGGCGCCCAACGTACTGGCGAGCAGACCACCAATCATCCCCGGCGCCAGGCCCGGACGGTCAGCGATCGAGTAAGCGATGTACCCCGCCAGCAACGGCACCATCAGCTTGAACGCGGTCTCGCCACCGATCTGCATCAGGGCGGCGGCGAGGGTGCCTTCCTCCTTGAAGGCGGTGATGCCGAAGACGAACGACAAGGCGATCATCAGACCGCCCGCCACCACCATTGGCAGCATGAACGACACACCGGTCAGCAGGTGTTTGTAGACGCCGGTTTTCTCTTGCTTGGCCGGACCTTTGGCGCCGGTCGCTGCCGTTTCCTGCTGGCCTTCGGCGAGGGCTTTGTTGAGCGTGGCTTCGGCTTGCTTCAAAGCGATACCGGTGCCGCACCGGTAGATTTTCTTGCCGGCGAAACGCTCGGTGGCGACTTCGATATCGCAGGCCAGCAGCACCACGTCAGCGTCAGCAATCGCCGCTGCGCTCAGAGGATTACGCGCACCGACCGAGCCCTGGGTTTCCACCTGCAAATCGTAGCCCAGTCGCTTGGCTGCTTGCTGCAAGGCTTCGGCAGCCATGAAGGTGTGAGCGACGCCGGTTGGGCAGGCCGTGATCGCGACCAGGCGTGGAGCATTTTTACTGACCACAACCGGCTCGACGACGGCTTCGGGGGCGACGTAAACCTGAGCCTCTTCAGCACCCCGGCGCAGCACCGCTTCGACATCTTGCAGGGCCTGCGCCGGAGTACTCTGGAACACGCGTTTGCCGACGAATCGCGACATGTCCACAGGCGTGCTGGTCACCAGCAACACCCATTCGGCAGCCTCGATCGTGGCCGCCGACAATTGCCGTTCCGGATGCGCTGCATCATTGACTTCGACGCTGGTGCTCCAGCCCTGACGCTGAGCCGCTGCATCGAGCAACCGCGCGCACAGCACACTGGTGACCATGCCGTTCGGGCAGGCCGTAACAATGGCTAACTTCATGACAAACCCTCTTATTGTTCTGTCAGGGTGCGGATGCGCACGCCCTGTTCGAGCTGCGCCAATTGCGCCGCATCGCCAATGCCGAAACCGATCTGGGTGACCGCCATCGCGGCAATTGCCGTGGCGGTGCGCAAGGTCTGTTCAGGCGTGTCGGCACTGAGCAAACCGTGGAGCATGCCCGCTAGCAACGAATCGCCTGCGCCCACCGTGCTGACCACGCTGACCTTGGGCGGCGTCGCGTGCATCGCCGAGCCGACGCTGAACCAGTTCACGCCATCAGCGCCGTGGGAAATCACCACATGCTCGATGCCTTGCGCGTGCAAGCGGCTCGCCGCTTCGGCCTGGGCCGTGACCGAAACCACCTCGCAACCCAGCACATCGGCCAGCTCCTCGGTGTTGGGTTTGATCAGCCACGGGCCGGCATTGAGCGCGGCCCGCAACGCTTCACCGCTGGTGTCGAGCGCCACGTTCAAGCCGAGGTTTTTCAAGCGCAGAACCAAGGCCTCCAACCATAGCGGGCTGATGCCTTGGGGCAGGCTCCCGGCGACGACGACCGCGTCATGACCGGGCGCAATTTGATCCAATCGATCAAGCAACGCCTGCTGCGCCGCTTCACTCACCAAGGGGCCGGGCCCGTTGATGTCAGTGATGCGCCCAGCGCTTTCCGCCAGTTTGATGTTGCTGCGGGTCTCGCCGGGGACACGGATGAACGCGTCGACAAATCCGCGTTTGGCGAACAGGGTTTCGAACGCCTGAAGGTTGTCTTCGCCGAGGAAACCGCTGACCGTGAGCTGATGCCCAAGGTCCGCCAGCACTTGCGCCACGTTCACGCCTTTGCCGGCGGCGTGGGTGTGCATCTCGTCGCTGCGGTTGACCTGACCGGGTGCAAGCACCGGCAACTGAACGGTGAGGTCCAGTGCCGGGTTGAGGGTCAGGGTTAGGATCTTGGCCATTACAAAGCCTCCACTAATGCGCGCACTTCATTCGCGCTGCCCACGGCCAGGGCCTGTTGGGCAAGGGTTTGGGTCTGGGCCAGGCTGAGTTCGCGGATGCGCGCCTTGACCTCGGCAATGCTGCGACCCGAGACGCTGAGTTCATCGACACCGAGACCGACCAGCACCGGCACCGCTAGCGGATCGGCCGCCAGCTCGCCACACACGCCGACCCACTTGCCATGGGCATGGGCTGCGCGCACGGTGATGTCGATCAGTTGCAGCACCGCCGGGTGCAAGCCGTCAGCCTGGGCCGACAACGTCGGGTGGCCACGGTCGATGGCCAAGGTGTATTGGGTCAGGTCGTTGGTGCCGACACTGAAAAAGTCGACTTCTTTCGCCAGCACCGGCGCCAACAAGGCCGCCGACGGTACTTCGATCATGATCCCCAGTTGCAAATCTGCAACCGGGATTTCCAGGCGCAGGCGCTCGGTCATGTCCCGGGCCTGACGCCACTCATCGACGCTGCCGACCATGGGAAACATGATCCGCAGCGGACGGTTGTCGGCAGCCCGCAACAACGCGCGCAGCTGCGCTTCCATGATGTGTGGACGTTGCAGGGTCAGGCGAATGCCGCGCACGCCGAGAAACGGGTTTTCTTCTTTCGCGATCGGCCAGTACGGCAGGGGTTTGTCGCCGCCGACGTCGAGGGTGCGCACCACCAGCGGGCGACCGGCCAGGCCATCGAGGACGCGTCGGTATTCGACTTCCTGGGTGGCCTCGTCCGGCGCTTGCGAGTGGGCCATGAAAATCAGCTCGGTGCGCAGCAGGCCAATGCCTTCGGCACCCTGCTCCACGGCACTGGTGACGCCCGCGCTTTCGCCGATGTTGGCAAACACTTCGACCGCGTGGCCGTCAGTGGTCAGCGCCGGTTGATGGCGTTGTTCGGCGGCCGCTTTCAGGCGTTGCTCGCGGGTGTCGCGTTCTTCGGTGGCGCGCTGCAACGTCGCTGCATCGGCGTCCACGTGCAGGCGACCGCGCTGGCCATCGAGCAGCAACGGCGTGCCCGGCGCCAGCAGCAACACCGCAGCGCCAGCCCCGACCAATGCCGGAATACCCAGCGCGCGGGCGACGATGGCGCTGTGAGCGGTGGCGCCGCCACGGGCGGTCAGAATGCCGGCGACCCGGGCCGGATCGAGACGTGCAACGTCGGACGGGCCGACTTCGTCCATCACCAGAATGTACGGTTGATCGGGTTCGCTCGGGGTCTCGACACCACAGAGCTGCGCCAGCACGCGACGACCGATGTCGCGCAAGTCGGCGGCACGTTCAGCGAGCAAGGCGTCGTGCAGCGACTCCTGTTGCTTGGCCGCCGCTTCGATGACCGCCATCCACGCCGCTTCAGCGCTTTCGCCTTGCTTGAGGCGGGTGTCGACTTCGTCGGTCAGTTCCGGGTCGTCGAGCATTTCCTGATGGGTGATGAAAATCTCGCGAATCGCCTTGGACTTGCTGCGCTCGATCAGCCCTTGAATGTCGCGACGCACGTCGGCCAACGCCTGTTGAAGACGCTCGCGCTCGATCGCGGCAGACTCACCGCGCAGCGGGTAATCAATGGTTTGCAGCACTTGAATGTGCGCAGGGCCGATGGCGATGCCTGGTGCGGCGGCGATGGCCTGAACCAGGCTGCCGGACGCTGGCGCCAGCAGCACTTCGGCGACGTCGGCCATGACTTCACGCTGCTGACTGACGGCTGGCAACGGCTCGACCTCTTCGCCCAGGCCTTCTTCGATGGCGGCGAGCAAGGCTGGCAAGGCGTCGGCAGCGATGCTCGGTTCGGCGACGAATTCCAGCACCTGGCCGCGACGCGCACCGAGGCTGAGCAGCTTGCTCAAGCTCTTCACCGATACCGCGCTGTCCTGGCCATCGACAATGCGCACGCGGATTTCGCCCTCAAAACTTTTCGCCAGTTGCGCGAGGATCTTGGCCGGCCGCGCATGCAAACCGTGAGCGTTGGCCAGCGCAATACGCGCGCTCGGCCAGTCGGCTGGCAATTCACCGCCGAGTACTTCGAGGACTTTGCGGCTGCTGGTGGCGCGGCCCAGTTCGTGGCCTCGGCCTTCGATCAGCAACGCACAAAGGCGTTCGAGCAAGGCCTGATGGGCCTCACCGAGGCTGGCCAGGCAAAACAGCCCGCTCAACGGCTGACCGAGGTAGCGCATCGGTTTGTCCGGGGTGACGAAGGCCAGGCCCGGACGCTTGACCGTTTGTTCGCTGTGCAACCACCACAGGCCATCGCCCAGCGGCAGTGCTTCGACTTGCTGCAACACCGCGGAAAAACCGTTGCTCACGCAGTCGGCCTGGCGCAGCAAACGCGCACCGCGCCAGACCAGTTCTTCGAAATCGTCGGCGGACACCCCGAGGCCGATCATTTGTGCATCCAGCGCCAGTTCTTGTGGCGCGCCTTGCAACAGTTTCAGCAAGGCTTCGGCGGAGCTGGCGCGGCGCAGGGCCTGACCCAGATCGGTTTCGCCGAGGGCGCGGGTCAGCAGTTGCAACAGGCGCAGGTGTTCATCGGATTTGGCGGCAATACCGATCGCCAGATAGACGATCTGACCATCACCCCAGTCGACCCCTTCTGGAAACTGCATCAGCCGCACGCCGGTGGTAAACACCAGGTCGCGGGTGTCGGGCGTACCGTGGGGGATGGCAATACCTTGACCGAGAAAGGTCGAGCCCTGGGCTTCGCGCGCCTGCAAACCGGCGAGGTAACCCTCGGCGACCAGGCCATCGGCGACCAGATGCTGCGCCAGCAAATGCAACGCTGCGGACTTATCCACCGCCGACTGGCCCATGGATATCTGCTCTATGGTGAGCTCGAGCATGCTTTCTCCTTTTTGGCACCTGATGGCGCCAGGTATTGTTTTGAATGATTCAGCTTAGGCCCTTGGTCTTCACTTTTGGCGGTTTCGCGGCAGAACCGTCCAAAGAGCCCATAACGTAGAAAATACGCTTGCTGAAACGTTTAATCTAGAAAGATTGGCACGTTACTCGATAATGTCCCATCCTTGAAGTCCAACTTGTCGGAGCGTTGCGACAATGGTCGCCTGCCCGAATCGGGTAGGATTGACGAAAATGTCGGGGCAAGCTCGAACAAATAAGGAAATCCCGGGTTGAAACTCAGTGATATCGCCCAGTTGGCCGGTGTGTCCGTTACCACCGCCAGCTACGTCATTAATGGCAAGGCAGAACAGCAACGGATCAGCAGTGCCACCGTTGAGCGTGTGCGCGCGGTCGTCGAACAACATGGCTTCACGCCCAATCCCCAGGCGGCCGGGCTGCGCAGTCGGCACACCCGCACCCTGGGTTTCATTTTGCCGGACCTGGAAAACCCCAGTTACGCGCGGATCGCCAAACTGCTTGAACAAGGTGCCCGGGCTCGCGGCTACCAGCTGCTGATTGCCAGCTCCGATGATGCACCGGACAGCGAACGGCAACTGCTGAAACTGTTTCGTGCCCGCCGCTGTGACGCGCTGATCGTTGCCAGTTGCCTGCCGGCCGGTGACGACAGTTATCGTCAGTTGCAGGCCAAAGGCATTCCGATTATCGCCATCGACCGGGTCATGGAACCTGAGCATTTCTGCTCGGTGATCAGCGACGACCGCGAGGCCAGCCTGCAATTGACCCGCAGTCTACTGGACCCGCTGCCCAAACAGATCGCGCTGATTGGCGCACGCCCCGAATTGAGCATCAGCCAGGAGCGCGCCGGCGGGTTCAAAGAGGCGCTGGCCGGGTTCAAGGGCGAGGTGCTGATCGAGCACGGTGAGTCGTTCAGCCGCGAGTGCGGCAAACAGTTGATGGAAGAGTTGTTGCAGCGCCTGGGCCATTTGCCGGATGCGCTGGTGACCACGTCCTACGTGCTGCTGCAAGGCGTGTTCGACGCCCTGCATGACTTCCCGCTGAAAACCCGTCCGCTGCGCCTCGGCACCTTCGGCGACACGCAGTTGCTGGACTTCCTGCCGCTGCCGGTCAACGCCATGGCCCAGCAACACCAGTTGATCGCTGACAAGGCGCTCGCACTGGCCCTGGCCGCCATCGAGCAATCCGATTACCAACCCGGCGTGCAGGCCATCGCGCGGACCTTCAAGCAGCGTATTCACCAGGACTGAACCGTGGAGCTGATCGACACCCACACGCATCTGGATTTTCCGGATTTCGACGCGGATCGTCAGGCGCTACTGACCGAAAGCCGCGCCCTCGGGGTGCGGCGGATCGTGGTGCTGGGGGTTTATCAGGGCAATTGGCAGCGGGTTTGGGACCTGGTGCAAAGTGATCCCGACCTGCATGCAGCGTTCGGTTTGCACCCGGTGTACCTGGATGATCATCGCCCCGAAGACCTGGCGAAACTCGGCGATTGGCTGACGCGGCTGGCCGGCCATCGGCAGCTGTGTGCGGTGGGTGAGATCGGTCTGGATTACTTCATCGAAACCCTCGACCGCGAGCGTCAGCAGGCGCTGTTCGATGCGCAGCTGCAACTGGCGGTGGACTTCAATCTGCCGGCGCTGATCCATGTGCGACGCAGCCATGCGGCGGTGATTGCCACGCTCAAACGGTTTCGCTTGAAACGCGCGGGGATCATCCACGCCTTCGCCGGGAGCAAGGAAGAAGCCCGCGAATACATCAAGCTCGGTTTCAAACTGGGCTTGGGCGGCGCCGCGACCTGGCCACAGGCGCTGCGTATGCACCGCGTGCTCGCCGATCTGCCGCTTGAATCGGTGGTGCTGGAAACCGACTCACCGGACATGGCGCCCGCCATGTTCCCCGGTCAACGCAACAGCCCGGCGCATCTGCCGGCGATTTGCTCGGCGCTGGCCGGGATCATGGCGATCAGCCCTGAGCAATTGGCCGCCGCCAGCACCGCCAATGCCTGCGAGTTGTTCAACTGGTAGTCAGTCGATGTGAGCCTTGGCGGCTTCAAGTGTCAGTGTCAGGTGTTGCCGGTGCCGGGCAAACCGCATGACGATGAAGTAGACGAAAATCGCCAGCAGCGAAAAATTCAGCTGCTCGATGACGCTGAGCATCCCGACCCACTCCAACACCAACGCCACCAGCAATGCGGTGCAGACCATGATCAAGGTACTCGCACGCAACCATGCCAGGGAATCAAGGGACTTGAAGCGCTTGATCTGTTGCGGATCATTCAGCTGCAAGGCTTTCTCGCAGTGGGAACAGGTGAATGCTTCGTTGATTGCTATCGCGTTGAGTTGCCAGGGCTTGAGCAGCATCGTGCTCCCACAATGGGCGCAGTGGCCCTGGACTCCAAGGGTTGCAGCAGACATAACCGGACCTCCTCCATGCCGTCAGCAGATCTTCCTTCATTGAAGACCAAAAACCAGACTGCGGAGGAAATCAGGAATCTGCTGACCTGATGAGGAAATAAATACTACAGATTGTGCGCAAAAACTGTGGGAGCGGGCTTGCCCGCGATGAGGCCATCAGCTTCAACATTGATGTTGTCTGCCAGTCCGCAATCGCGGGCAAGCCCGCTCCCACAGTTGATTCAGCATGTGGCCTCAGACTCGGAACGCGCTGATCAACTGTTTGAGCTCCACCACCTGCGCCGACAGCGCACGGCTGGCATCTTCGGTCTGGTGCGCGCCCTCGGCGGTGCGCTCACCGGCGCGGTTGATCTCGACGATGTTCTGGTCGATGTCGTGAGCCACAGCCGTCTGCTGCTCCACCGCGGCGGCAATTTGCTGGTTCTGGTCGACGATCATGCCGACCGCACCGAGGATGTTTTCCAGCGCCTGCTGGACCTTTTCCGACTGCCCTACCGTGCCGTTGGCCATCTGGTGACTGGTGCCCATGGCCTTCACCGCCGCGCCGACACCGCTGTGCAGCTTGGCGATCATCTGCTCGATTTCTTCGGTCGATTGCTGGGTGCGTTTGGCCAGGGTCCGCACTTCATCCGCCACCACCGCAAAACCACGGCCCTGCTCACCGGCCCGGGCGGCTTCGATGGCCGCGTTCAAGGCCAACAGGTTGGTTTGTTCGGCGATGCTTTTGATGACTTCGAGCACGCGGCTGATGGATTGGCTGTCGTTGGCCAGTTGGTTGATTACCAGCACCGATTGATCGATTTCAGTGGCCAGCGCGGCGATGCTGCCCTGCTGGGATTGCACCAGGCCGCGACCGCTGATGGTCTCGTCGTTGACACTGTGGGCGCTGCTGACCGCTGCGGCGGCACTGCGCGCCACTTCCAGCGAGGTGGCCGACATCTGGTTCATCGCCGTGGCGACTTGCTCGATCTGCGAGCGCTGCCCCGCCACGGCCTGGTTGCTGCGGGCAGATACATGTTCGACCTGACCGGCCTGCCGCTCGACTTCACCGACCGTCTGCCCTACCCGTTCGATCAGGTCATGGATTTTCTTCACGGTGCCGTTGAACACCTCGCCCAATTCGCCCAGTTCATCGCGGCTGTTGGCACTGAAGGTCACGGTCATGTCGCCGGCCGCGACTTTGTCCATCACCGCGCCGAGCCGCTTGAGGGTGGTGCGGGTCGAGGCGTAGAAACCGCCGTAGAGATAAAAGATCAATACAAACACCACCGACAGCGCCACGGCCTGCAACACCATGTGCGTGCGGTTCTGCTCCAGGCGTTGCTGCAACTGGGTGCCGAGAAACTTCAGGGTCGCTTCATTGAGTTGGTAGGTCTGGTCCATCAGGCCCGTGACCTGATCGTAAAAGCCCTGCCACGGCGTATCGAGCGTGTCCGCCATCACCACTTGCTCTTCGAACAGCTCACTGGCCTTTTTCAACGACGCCTTGCTGCTTTCAGCCTGGGTCGCCAGGGCCTCTTTTGCGGCTTTGCTGGTGCCTAGGGCATCCTGCAACTTCAGCCCATACTCGGCCTGGAGTTTTTCGATCTGCGCCAGCAGCTCATCGAAACGGGTACTCGACGCCGAATTGAGAAACCCTTGCCCCAGCGAAAACGAGCCCATCGCCCGGCCTTCGCCCAGCAACTGGGTAACGGGTGGCGTGACGTTGGTGATGAGTTCGCTCAGCTGGCGCATGTCGCTCTGCGTGTCGCGGCTCAGGCCGGCCTGACTGGCGATGATCTGGCTGAAAATCTGCGCGTTGCCGAGCAACTTGGCGATCATCCCGCTTTTGCTTTGCAGGGAGCTTTCCGCTTGCTGGGCCTTGAACGCGGCGATCATTTCATCGCGCTTGGTATCGAAAACCGCGATTTGCTCGGGGTCGGTGGTCATCGCCGTCAACCCTTGCAAACGGCTCAACACGCTCTGCCCCAAGGTGTTGATCTGCGACTCGACATTGCCGGCCTTGCCGGACTGGCCGAGGGTGACGTTGATCTGCACCAGGTTGTTCAGGGTTTCCAGATCGCGCCGCAACGTCAAGCTGCTGCCCAGCAGATCAAGGCTTTGCAGCTCGACCCGAGTGCCGTGGAATTCACGATAGGAATCGCGCACCAGATAGAAGTTGGTCACCAGCATTGGCACCAGGAACAGCACGCTGATCAGGCTGAACTTCATACCAAAGCTCAGGCGGTTCATCAGCGCGACAGCGGGATAGAGCAAGCTCTTCACTGGAAGTCTCCCTTTGATTTCTTATTTTTATTGGCAGGCGCGGGTCGACAGCAGATAGCCACTATTCGGCGCCAGCTCTGTATAACGTAAATCGGCGGGAGGTTTTGTAACTTAAGGTTAACGGCAGACACGCGGTCCTGTAGGAGCGAGCTTGCTCCTACAGGGTTAGCGAATGAGGACGGTCCACAGGGCAAAGCCGGCGTACCAGAGCACCGCGGCTCGCAGGAGCAACTCCCAGATCCGGTCGAGGTTGTTGATGCCATCCGGCCCGACCACCGGGGCCGGAATTTCACCGGCCACCAGGCCGACCTTTTCGATCAGCTGCGCGGCGCTGATGTTCCAGTTCAGCAGCTCGTGCACCATCACGCGACCCACCGCGACAAAGTTACCCACCAGGGCAAAACTCGCCGCCAGCAGACGCACCGGCACCCAATCGAAGGCGTGCCGCAGCTGCGCGGCGCGTTCGACCACGGCCGGGTTCTGCCCGTGTTCTTCGGTCAGGGCCAGCAGTCGATAGCTCAGCGCCGCAACCGGACCGAGCAGGAAGTACCAGAAAATCACCGCAAAAAAACTCTGATAAGCCTCCCACAGCAAGTGGCCCTCAACCCGCTCGAGCAATTGCTCGCCACTGTCGGCGCAGATGTCCACGTCGCGTTTCGCCACATGGGCGGCGGCTTGCAGGTCTTCCCGGCGCCAGGCATCACGAAACGGTCCGAGACCGGCCAGCAGATCACCACGCCCCAGGCTGTAAATCACCACCAGCAAGTGCACCGGCAACGCCAACAAACCGTAGGCCACCGGCTCCAGCACCCACAACAGCAAACCCAGCAGCGCTACCGGTAACAACACCAGCACCACCAAAACCAGCCACGGACTTTTCGCCAGGCGCGGGCTGGATTCCAGTTTGTGCAACTCGCGCACCCAACCACCGTCACGCTGAACCCGATGGCGCAGGGCCGAGAACTTCTCGATCCAGACCGCCAACAGCAACACCAGAAAACTCATTGTTGTTCCTCTTTAACCAGGGCGGCGCGATAGCGTGCCCAGTCGAACGCAGGCCCCGGATCGGTTTTGCGTCCGGGTGCAATGTCACTATGCCCGCAGATGCGTTGTGCGGTGATGCCCGGAAAAGCGCTTTGCAGCTGCCGGGTCAGGGCCGTCAACGCGTCATATTGAGCGTCGGTGAACGGCAGATCATCCGTACCTTCAAGCTCGATGCCCACGGAAAAATCGTTACAGGTTTCCCGCCCTTCGAAGCTCGAGACACCGGCGTGCCAGGCGCGCTCAAGACAAGAGACAAACTGAGTGACAGTGCCGTCACGCTCAATCAGGAAATGCGCGGATACCCGCAGCTCAGCAATCCCTTCAAAGTAGGGATGCTCCGTGACATCCAGACGATTCTGGAAAAACTCCTGCACCTTGCCGGTGGCGAATTGCGCTGGCGGCAGGCTGATGTTGTGGATCACCAGCAGGGAAATTTCGCCCATGGGGCGCGCATTGAAGTTGGGCGAGGGGCATACACACACGCCCTGACACCAACCGCTCGCGAGGTCCAACTGCATACAGGTTCCTTCAACGACGACTGTGTGGTGCCCAGTATGCCGCGATAGACCCTCGGGGCGCGATCACTTGCCGCGATTGAGGCGCTGCAAGTTGCCGATCACCGACTCCAGCGCCCGGTCGAACAGCAAGGTGTCGTCGAGCGTACGCACCGCGCCACGGCGAAATTCCAGGGCCAGGCCGGTGCGGCTGCGCTCCAGCACTTTCATGCCGGTGCGGTCGACGAAAATGTAATTACCGGTGGCATCGATGATTGCCGCCAGCTTGCAACGCAGGGTGTTTTCCTCGTCTTCCTGAAACTCGACCCAGCCGCCCGGACGCAGCTGATCGACTTGAAGCAACCCCGCATCGTCCGCTGGCAAACGGATTGAAGCCGTTTCAATCGGGCCTTCGTCAGCGGTGCGCAGTACGATTTCCTCACGCACTTCGACCATCACCGGTACATCGGCAGACTGTCCATGCTTTTGTCCTGGCGATTCGAACAGCTGAACATGCAAAGTTTCCAGCTCGCTGAAAAACTCACCGGTGGCAAACGGATCGAACGCCGAACTGCTCAACCCGTCACGCAATGACTTGAGCAGCCCCGGCACCAGGGCCAACAGGCGCAGGCTGGCGTCGGGTTCATCGTGGCGCTGTACGCTCCAGATCAACTGTTCCATGGTCTGGACATCGGCGTGCCACTCGGCCGACTGATCACCGTATTTGAGGCACGTCAGCAGCAGCACTTTGCTCCAGGCGTCCTGGACAAACGCCACCACGCCGTGTGGCAGCACTTTGCCCAACAACGCCTGATTCAGCGCCTGTTCGACTCGCTGGCGCGCCAGCTCGGTTTTGGCCCGGCCCTCTTCGGCGTCACGGGTGCGCTGTTCCAGCAACTCGCTACGCCGGCGTTCGTCATTGGTAAAAGCAAGAAAGTCCGCCAGCAGCTCGGAAAAAATCGCCGGGTCATCACCAAAGTCATTCAACAAGCGCTGCACCACTTGCTCAATGCGCAGGTACAGGCTGTCGCGCTCTTGGTCGTCGCACCCGCCCCAGCCCATGGCGGCGGAGGCGATTTCGTTGAGCAGACGTCGGGCCGGGTGGCTGCTGCGACTGAAGAAACTCTTGTCGAGCACCGCCACTTTCAGCATGGGGATCTGCAACCGGCCGATCAACGCCTTGAGCGAATCCGGTAGATTGCGGTCGTCGAGGATGCATTCGAAGAGCATGGCGATCAGGTTGATCACGTCTTCGTCGGCCACCCCGACCACCCGCGACTTGCCACTTTTAACGCTGACCCGGGTCAGCAGTTGTTCGAGCTGGTTGCGCAGATCGAAGTCGTCCTGGGCGGCCGGTGCCGGCACGTATTGCTGCAAGTGCGAGAGCAGGCGCATCAGGTCGCGAGTGGAAATCGGCTGGGTCTGGGCGCTGACCTCAAGCGTGGGCGCCACGCTGCCGCGAACGTGCAACAGCAGCGCCTGCAACGCGGCGAATACTTCCTGCACGCTGTCGTCGATCTGCGCGGTGCGTGTGCCGGTCTGTGCCGTTTCAGCACGGACACTGGCGGCGCGATCCGTGGCCCGGCGCGCCGGGGCAGGCTTGAGGTCAGGCAACACGCCGGTGGCGACCAGCAGTTGATTGGCCTCGGTGTAGAGCTGTTCGGTATCGCTGAGCACGTAGCGTTCAAACAGTTTGAGGATGATCAGCTTGACCTTGATCTCAACCCCCAGATTGCGCGCGGCCTGCAAGAAGTACTCGCAAAGTTTTGCCGGCCCCAGAGGGTTGTTCTGCTCGACAAGCTCCCGGCCCAGCAGAGTGCTGAGTCGATCGGTCAGCTGGCTGAGCGCGAACCCGTCGCGATTGAGCACTTTGCTGACCATCGCCTCCACCGCCACGTTGCGCTCAAGGTCGTCACCAGTTTGTGCTGCCGAAGTGTCGACGCCAAAGGCCTGGGGCAAGCCCGCCTGGGTGGAGTCGTATTGGGTGAGGCGGACAAACGCCTCGAAGAAGTGTTCGAGAAAAACCCGTTCGATGCTTTTACGCTTGAGGCGCAAGTCGCGCATGGCCTCGAAGAAAATGTTCTGTTCGACGTCATTGCGCGCCCGATCGGCCATTTCGAACAGCGTATCGTCGGCATTATCGAACAGCGCCTGCAAAGCCAGCCTGAGCTGTTGCGCAGCCTTGTCGCGGACCTGAAGCAGAATCACAGGCAGGCGGGCGAGCGGCGAGTGGGTCGCCTGGTCGGTAGCCGCCTTGTGCAAAGGCACTACATTCCCGTCGTTGTGCATCCAGCCTCCTGAAACGGTGAGTCTTCGGTTCGGTAAGAAAGATCGAAAACGCCAGCCAAAAAGCCAGCGCGTCAAAGCCATGACGTCAAATGCAAGGCAGATTATCTTGCAAAAGGTTACACCTGTACCAGCAGACTCTGCGCTTACGTCAAAATAGACGTTTAATGCAGACCCATGCTTAGTGCCCATTACTCAGGTGAATCGACCAAATGCAGGATTGAGAGCGATGGGAAGGTCGCTGATGCCTTGGGTTGCTCCACGCCATGGCCCTATAATCGAGCCACTTTGTTTGTGGAGTCCGTTATGCCGAATCTACGTCTCGCCGATTTGACCGCCGAAATCGAAGCCAACGTGCGCCGTACGTTGCTCGAAGACATCGGCAGCGGCGACATCACCGCGCAGTTGATCCCGGCCGAACGCCTGGCCAAAGCCACCATCATCACCCGTGACGCGGCTGTCATCGCCGGCACCGCCTGGGTCGATGCGGTTTTCCGGCAACTGGACCCACGGGTTGCCGTGCACTGGCAAGTGCGCGATGGCGAGCGAGTGAAACCCAATCAGGCGCTGTTCCACCTGGAAGGTCCGGCACGCTCGTTGCTGACAGGCGAACGCTGTGCACTGAACTTCCTGCAGTTGCTCTCTGGCGTGGCCACACGCGCGCAGTACCTGGCGGATTTCGTCGGCGAGACTCAGGTGAAATTGCTAGACACCCGCAAAACCCTGCCGGGCCTGCGTCTGGCGCAGAAGTACGCGGTAACCTGCGGCGGTTGCCACAATCACCGCATCGGCTTGTATGACGCCTTCCTGATCAAGGAAAACCATATCGCCGCGTGCGGTGGTATTCCTGAGGCCATCAGTGCCGCGCACAAGATTGCCCCGGGCAAACCGGTGGAGATCGAAGTAGAAAGCCTGTCAGAGCTGAAAGAGGCCCTGGCAGCCGGCGCCGACATCATCATGCTCGATGAGCTGAGCCTGGATGACATGCGCGAAGCCGTGCGTTTGAACGCCGGCAAGGCAAAACTGGAGGCCAGTGGCGGGATCAACGAAAGCACGCTGCTGCCGATCGCCGAAACCGGGGTGGATTACATCTCGATTGGTGCGATGACCAAGGATGTGAAGGCTGTCGATCTGTCGATGCGCCTCAGCCTCTGATCACATGAAACTGTAGGAGGAGCTTGATCGCGATGGTCGTTAACGATAACGCGTGTTTACTGGCTAAACGCGGCGTTCTTGAGTCCATCGCGAGCGAGCTCGCTCCTACAAGTTTTGTCAGACCACCAGATTATTCATCTCGCAGTACTCTTCCCACTCGACGCCCAACACTTCGGCCGCCTCTTTATGCAAAACCAGGCGCGCCGCCTCGAACTCTTCAGGCGTCGAGGTGTACTTGAGCGTCAGCTCCCAAGGCTGCAAGCCTTGCGATTCCGCTTCGTCCTCGAACGCCCACTGGATCTGGTCTTTCTGATCGTCGGCGGGCAGGTCCTTGATCTCTTCGGCTAGCTGGGGCGAATCCAGCAGGTACTTCTTCAGCGCTTCTTCGTGTCTGGCTTCTTGGGTCAATTCTTTAACGGTCATGTCGTTCTCTCTGATCTGGGGAATGGAAGATGGATCTGGATCATCAAGGATCTCTCTGACGCAAAAAACCGTGTGAAGCCCGGTTTGTCTGGCCTTCAGAACCATTCTGGGATCATTTGAAAACTGCAGGGTGGAGCTCATGCAAGGTCCGAATATAGGACCTTTGGCTGACGATTTATACGGCTCTTTACATCAAATCAACAAAAAACCGGTCGCCCCGACATTTTGGACAGACCTCAGGAACAAGTTTGAAAATTCCAAGTCATAGCGATGTGCCACCTAGGCACTTCACAAGGAAATCAGGTGATGCGCAATTTCCCAAAGCTTTCGTCTACCCTGTTTGCAACCGGCATGGCCGCCCTGCTGCTTGGCAACCTGGCACTGCCCAATTCGGCTCAGGCCAGCCTGGAATACAATTCCGACAGCGCCAATTCCGGCGATAACTTCCTCACCTTTCACAACGCCTACGGTAAAGACGTAATGGCCAAGAGCCGTATCAGTGTCGACGACGTGGAAAAGTTGATGACCACCGTTAAAACCAACACGGCTGAAATCGACACCCTGAAAAAAACCGTCAGCGAACAAGCGCGCCTCATCGAAGAACTCAAACGCAATGGCGGTACAAGCTCCAACTCAAGTTCCAGTGAAATTTCCAACCTCAAGCGTACCGTCGAGGAACAGGATAAAGACCTGAACAAGCTCGCCAGCCAGGTGGAAGACCTCAAGCGCAGCGCCGGGTCGAGTTCCAGCTCGAGCTCCAGCGACCTGTCAAACCTGAAGCGAGAAGTCAGTGATCAGGACAATCAACTGGGCCAGCTAAAACGTACCGTGGAAGATCTGAGCAGAAAGGTGAAATGAAAAACAGGGTAACGCCCGAGATGAGAGTTGCACCGGAGTCATTCCCACCAATGACGACTCCATCTCCCCTATGGACTTCCGCGAAGGAAGTCCCGCCCCGATGCCCACCCAACCTTTTACCGCACGACAAAAATCTAAAGCACTGGGGCTTCTTGTTTTTGTTTGCGAGATTTCAAGTTTCGAAAGTAATTCACAACTGTCTTTCCAAGTTTTTGCGATGGTGACTCAACATACTTATGAACCAACCACGACAAGAAAAAGGCTGAGACCGTCACAAGTATTAGAGATACCCACGCTTTAACCCCCACGCCCAGAAGGATACGTAAAGCAGCATACCCGGCCACACCATGTATGACATAGAGTGGGTAACTGATGTTCGCAAAAAAATCAAAAACCGGATTTGATCGAAAAATAGAAGGAAACGCATAAGAAAAAGAAAAAACAAGAAACGCGGCAGCGTAGCTCCACACAAGGTAGAACGAGTCGGATGCAGGTCCGCTATACCACAGACATGCAAAAACCATGAATAACCCTCCCGCCACAAAGTATCCGGCTGCCTGGCTTATCTTGTTTGCATTCATGTAATGAAATGCAACGCCGATAAACATAAATACTAGATACTTAGAAGCATAAACAAATACCAGCGCCTTCAAATAAAGCCAAGCATTAGTCGTACCGAGAACCTCAAGGCGGCTTGCCACAAAAACTGATAAAACCGCAATAATAATTGGAGCGACAAAAACCAAACTTGATCCTTTCTTAATAAAAACGGCGAACAAAGCGCACACCAGATAAAATTTTAACTCCACTTCAAGCGTCCATACGATCCCATCAATATTTCTTGACCATAGAATATCTCGAAGCCCAGGCACATAGTGAACTAATACTTCACGACTCGTATAAGGCCACGCACCATCATAATATGATGTCGATAAGTATATCGCCAAAAGAGTAACGGAAAACCCTACGATGTAGGTTGGAAATATTCTGAAAAACCGGTTTATCAAAAAGCTTTTCCCATCAAGCTTCTCCAGAGAGAAGGGAATAACAAAACCACTAATTATAAAAAACAGCGCAACTCCAAACGCACCAAAATTCAAAAGGGGGAACGTATTCAAAAGAGATATGTAACTCGGTATCGCGAACTCACTTAGAGGGAGCTCCGGTGCATTTATCAGCCCTGAAACAGCTGGCCTGGCAATCCAAAAAACACCGAAGTAGTGTGCAACTATTACAGAAAGAGCTGCAAAACCACGAAGTGTGTTTGCAAACTCGATTTTATTACCGCTCATAAGGTCATCCGCTTTTGGTGTACCGCATCCGTGCGGAGATTATCCATGAATACAGGAAGAATCAAACCTTTAGTAGGCGAACGTTCTGCGCAATAGTCAGCATGCCTCCGCAGCTAACGGGAGCTGTAACGTTTCTTCGCGAATGTCGACGAAAGTGGACGCAGCAAAAGCCGCTTCAGATATGCGGTTTAGGTGGCTACACAGAACTCACCAGAGCCCAATGAAAAGAATATTTGTGCCCGAGACAGGAATCGAACCTGCGACCTTCGCGTTACGAGTGCGCTGCTCTACCGGCTGAGCTACACGGGCGATGGGGTAAACCTAGCACCGGCTTTGGGGGCCGGCAACTTCACCCGACATTTCAGTTTTGTGCAGACAAAAAAAATGCCCCACAGCTTTCACTGCGGGGCATTTTTTACAACGTTGAAGCGGTCAAGCGTGGGGAGTGTTTAAACGCCCGAAGCCTTGGCTGCTGCTACGTCTTTGATGGACAGCTTGATACGGCCGCGGTTGTCCACGTCCAGTACCAGTACTTCCACTTCCTGGCCTTCTTTCAGGATGTCGGTCACTTTCTCGACACGAGCGTCGCTCAGCATCGAGATGTGAACCAGACCGTCCTTGCCAGGCAGGATGTTGACGAATGCGCCGAAGTCGACGATGCGCTCAACCTTACCAACGTAGATCTTGCCGATCTCGGCTTCTGCGGTGATGCCCAGAACGCGCTGACGTGCAGCTTCAGCCGCTTCCTTGGTTTCGCCGAAGATCTTGATCGAACCGTCGTCTTCGATGTCGATCGAAGCCTTGGTTTCTTCACAGATCGCACGAATGGTCGCGCCACCTTTACCGATGACATCACGGATTTTGTCGGTGTCGATTTTCATCGCGATCATGGTCGGAGCGTTTTCCGACAGTTCGGTACGCGACTGGCCAATGATCTGGTTCATCTGACCGAGGATGTTCAGGCGCGCTTCCAGGGCTTGGCCCAGAGCGATTTCCATGATCTCTTCGGTGATGCCTTTGATCTTGATGTCCATCTGCAGCGCGGTCACACCTTTGGCGGTACCGGCTACTTTGAAGTCCATGTCGCCCAGGTGGTCTTCATCACCCAGGATGTCGGTCAGGACGGCGAACTTCTCGCCTTCTTTAACCAGACCCATGGCGATACCGGCAACCGGTGCCTTCATTGGAACGCCGGCGTCCATCAGAGCCAGCGAAGCGCCGCAGACCGAAGCCATGGAGCTCGAACCGTTGGACTCGGTGATTTCCGACACAACACGAATGGTGTACGGGAACACATCGGCAGCAGGCAGCATGGCTGCAATCGAACGACGGGCCAGACGGCCGTGACCGATTTCGCGACGACCAGCGCCACCCATGCGGCCACACTCACCTACCGAGAACGGAGGGAAGTTGTAGTGCAGCATGAACGGGTCTTTTTTCTCCCCTTCCAGGGTGTCCAGCAGTTGCGCGTCACGGGCGGTGCCCAGAGTCGCAACAACCAGGGCCTGGGTTTCGCCACGGGTGAACAGAGCCGAACCGTGGGTCTTTGGCAGAACACCGACTTCGATGTTCAAAGGACGTACGGTCTTGGTGTCGCGGCCGTCGATACGTGGCTTGCCGTTTACGATGTTTTCGCGAACGGTACGGTATTCGATTTCGCCGAAGGCAGCTTTCACTTCGCTGGAAGAAGGCTGGCCTTCTTCACCGGACAGCTTGGCAACCACCTGGTCTTTCAGCTCACCCAGGCGAGCGTAACGGTCGGCCTTGATGGTGATGGTGTAAGCCTGGGAGATCGCGTCGCCGAACTCGGCGCGGATAGCGCCCAGCAGAGCAGTGGCTTCGGGCTGTGGAGCCCAGGTCCAGGTTGGCTTGGCAGCTTCAGCGGCCAGTTCTTTAACGGCGTTGATCACTACCTGGAACTCGTCGTGAGCAAACAGTACCGCGCCCAGCATCTGGTCTTCGGTCAGCTCTTTGGCTTCCGATTCAACCATCAACACGGCTTCCGAAGTACCGGCAACGACCATGTCCAGGCTCGACGCTTTCTGTTGTTCGTAAGTCGGGTTCAGCAGGTAACCGGTGCTTTCGTGGAACGCGACGCGGGCAGCGCCGATCGGGCCATCGAAAGGAATGCCGGAGATGGCCAGCGCAGCCGAAGTACCGATCATCGCAGCGATGTCCGGATCGGTCTTTTTGCTGGTGGAAACGACGGTGCAGACAACCTGCACTTCGTTCATGAAACCTTCTGGGAACAGCGGACGGATCGGACGGTCGATCAGTCGGGAAGTCAGGGTTTCTTTCTCGGAAGGACGGCCTTCACGCTTGAAGAAACCGCCAGGGATCTTACCGGCAGCGTAAGTTTTTTCCTGGTAGTGAACGGACAGAGGGAAGAAGCCCTTGCCTGGATCGGCTTGCTTGGCGCCGACCACAGTCACCAATACGCTGACGTCGTCGTCAACGGTGACCAATACTGCGCCGGAGGCCTGACGGGCGATACGGCCAGTCTCGAGGGTAACGGTCGACTGACCGAACTGGAATTTTTTGATTACCGGGTTCACGGTGTCCTACCTTCTTTTGTGGCTCTTGGGGAACTTGTCTTCTTGCGAAATTCTTGGGCAATGTCGGGAATCGGCCCAACGCCTGTCCAGGGTAAAACGTGTATCCAGATAAAACTTGAGGCTGGGAGCCTGCCATGCGCCAGCGGGAAACCCGCTGACGCACAGCAAACAACCAACCTCATAGCGCAATCGCTTATTAGCGACGCAGACCCAGGCGACCGATCAGAGCCTGGTAACGACCCAGATCCTTGCCTTTCAGGTAGTCCAGCAGCTTACGACGCTGGTTTACCATGCGGATCAGACCACGACGGGAGTGGTGATCTTTACCGTTGGCCTTGAAGTGACCTTGCAGTTTGTTGATGTTGTGGGTCAGCAGTGCAACTTGCACTTCTGGCGAACCAGTGTCACCAACAGCTTGCTGGTAGTCAGCAACGATTTGAGCTTTTTCTTGAACGTCGAGAGCCATGAGGCAATCCTTTTATCAGGAAACTGTTTCAAAGAAACAGCTTCAACAGGCCAGGGACAAATCCCTGTATCTAAAAATGAGTAGTGACCGTGCCTGTTAACAGCCACCCTCGTCCGGTCATTCTGACCGAATCAGTCGACGCGGCGCGATGCGCCCGTCTTCGCTCACTTCACCGATACCGATGAAGCGACCGTTGTGATCCTGTACCCGTACCATGCCGAACTTCGGTGCATCCGGGGCGCGTACTGGCTGGCCGTTGAGCCAGTAGAACGAGCTGTGCTCCGAGAACTGCAACAGAGGCCAATCCAGCAGGCCGCTGTCCGATGGCATCAGGAAGCGGTCGACCGCTTCGTTGCCGCCTTCGGCATGTACCGCTTCCAACTCTTCAAGCGTGACCGTCTGCGCCAGCGTGAAAGGCCCGGCCTGGGTACGTCGCAGTTCAGCAACGTAAGCGCCACAACCGAGTTGCTCACCGATATCCTCCACCAGGGTGCGGATATAGGTGCCTTTGCTGCAATCCACCGCAAGCCGCGCAGTATCACCTTCAAAGGCCAGTAATTCCAAGCGCGCAATAGTAACAGAACGCGGTTCGCGCTCCACTACTTCGCCTGCACGGGCCAGCTTGTACAGCGGCTGGCCATCACGCTTGAGAGCCGAGTACATCGGCGGTATCTGACTGATTTGACCGCGAAAATTCGGCAGTACAGCCTCGACATCGACACGACCAACGGTCACCGGGCGTTCCTGCAAAACTTCACCCTCGGCATCCGCCGTGGTGGTGGTCTTGCCGAGTTGCGCCAGGGTTTCATAAGCCTTGTCGGAATCGAGCAGGTATTGCGAAAACTTGGTGGCCTCACCAAAGCACAACGGCAACACGCCGGTGGCCAGCGGATCGAGACTGCCGGTGTGCCCGGCCTTCTCGGCGTTCAGCAACCAGCGGACCTTCTGCAACGCCGCGTTGGAGGTAAACCCCAGCGGCTTGTCGAGCAGGATGATGCCGCTGACATTACGACGGATACGTTTGACCTGAGCCACCGATTACTCCTTGGCGTCTTCGGCTTCAGCCGCAACCGGGTGCTGATTATCTTCAGCCACCGCACGCTCGATCAGGGCCGACAGGTGCGCGCCACGCACGACGCTTTCGTCGTAGTGGAAATGCAACTGCGGAACGCTGCGCAACTTCATTTCACGGGCCAACTGCATGCGCAGGAAACCGGCGGCAGAGTTGAGCACCTTGATGCTTTGCGCGATGTCTTCGGCAGTGTCCTGCCCCATCACGGTGATGAAAATCTTCGCGTGACCGACGTCACGGCTGACTTCAACAGCGGTAATGGTGACCAGGCCGACGCGCGGGTCTTTGACTTCACGACGGATCAGCTGTGCCAGCTCACGCTGCATCTGATCGCCGATACGTTGGGTACGGCTGTATTCTTTTGCCATGTCTTGTTACCTGTTACTGCCCCACGGTGAAACCCGAGGGGTCTGAAAGCGGCAAACGCCCGGCCTGACAAAAGCCAGACCGGGCGTTGCGTTTAGAGTCCTGACGCGGAGCCGCGCATTTGCATGCGCAGGCCCTGCGTGGCCCTTGAAGTGCGCGAGTTAGAGGCTGCGAGCAACCTGAACCTTCTCGTAAACTTCGATCTTGTCGCCAGGTTTGACGTCGTTGTAGCTCTTCACGCCGATACCGCATTCCATGCCGGCACGTACTTCGGAAGCGTCATCCTTGAAGCGGCGCAGGGATTCCAGCTCGCCTTCGAAGATAACGATGTCTTCACGCAGTACACGGATTGGACGGTTACGGTGAACAACACCTTCGATCACCATGCAACCGGCGATCGCGCCAAACTTCGGCGAACGGAACACGTCACGCACTTCAGCGATACCCAGGATGTTCTCGCGAACATCGCTGCCCAACATACCGGTGAGGGCTTTCTTGACGTCTTCGATGATGTCGTAGATCACGTTGTAGTAACGCATATCCAGACCTTCCTGCTCGACGATCTTGCGAGCGCCAGCATCGGCACGCACGTTGAAGCCGAACAGTACAGCGTTGGAGGCCAGTGCCAGGTTGGCGTCGGACTCGGTGATACCACCGACACCGCCACCGACAACACGCACTTGCACTTCGTCGTTACCCAGGCCGTTCAAGGCACCGTTCAACGCTTCCAGCGAACCACGGACGTCGGATTTGAGGACGATGTTGAGCGTCTTCTTCTCTGCCTGACCCATGTTTTCGAAGATGTTTTCCAGCTTGCCGGCGTGAGCGCGGGCCAGTTTGACCTCGCGGAACTTGCCTTGACGGAACAGAGCCACTTCTCGGGCTTTCTTCTCGTCCGACAACACGCTCATCTCGTCGCCAGCGTCCGGGGTACCGTCCAGGCCGAGGATCTCGACAGGGATGGAAGGGCCAGCTTCCTTGATTGGCTTGCCGTTCTCGTCGAGCATGGCGCGAACGCGGCCATAGTTCGAACCGACCAGCACCATGTCGCCTTGGCGCAGGGTACCGTCTTGAACCAGAACGGTAGCAACCGGGCCACGACCTTTGTCGAGACGCGATTCAACCACAACACCACGACCTGGGGCCGAAGGCGTTGCTTTCAGTTCCAGAACTTCAGCTTGCAGCAGGACAGCTTCGAGCAACTCGTCCACGCCAGTACCGACTTTCGCCGAAACCGATACGAACGGGGTGTCGCCGCCCCACTCTTCCGACGTCACGCCGTGAACCGACAGTTCGCTGCGGATGCGATCGAGATCAGCGCCCGGCTTGTCGATCTTGTTCACTGCAACCACCAGCGGAACGCCAGCAGCCTTGGCATGCTGAACGGCTTCAATGGTCTGCGGCATTACGCCGTCGTCCGCTGCAACCACCAGGATCACGATGTCGGTCGCCTTGGCACCACGGGCACGCATTGCGGTAAACGCGGCGTGACCAGGGGTATCGAGGAAGGTGACCATGCCACGTTCGGTTTCAACGTGGTACGCACCGATGTGCTGGGTGATACCACCGGCTTCGCCAGCAGCTACCTTGGCACGACGGATGTAGTCGAGCAGCGAAGTCTTACCATGGTCAACGTGGCCCATTACGGTCACGACTGGCGCACGGGAGAACGTCTCACCTTCAAACTTCAGGGACTCGGCCAGGGAATCTTCCAAGGCGGTGTCGCTGACCAGGGTCACTTTGTGGCCCAGTTCTTCAGCAACCAGTTGGGCAGTTTCCTGATCCAGTACCTGGTTGATCGTCGCTGGGGTACCCAGTTTGAACATGAACTTGATGATTTCAGCAGCCTTGACCGACATCTGCTGGGCAAGATCGCCAACAGTGATGGTCTCGCCGATCTGCACATCACGCACGACAGGGCCGGTTGGGCTCTGGAAACCGTGGGCGTTGCGTTTTTTCAGCTTGGCCTTGCCGCGACCACCACGACGGAAGCCATCGCTTTCTTCGTCGGTAGTTCGTGGGGCAACGCGTGGAGCAGGCGCTTTTTCCTTGACCGAAGCACGATGCGGAGCGTTTTTGCGCTCACCATCGCCACTGCCACGACGACTGTTATCGTCGGCACGTGGTTTGTCCGGACGGCGCTGTTCGTTCTGCTTGTTGCGAACGTCAGCAGAAGGTGCCGGTGCAGCCGCCACAACCGGAGCGCTTTCACGCACTGGCTCGGCAACCGCAGCAGGAGCTGCGACAGCGTCGTTAGTAGCGTTTTGCGCAGCAGCAGGCTGGCGACGCACTTCTTCTTCGGCGCGACGCTTGGCTTCTTCTTCAGCCTTCTGACGAGCTGCATTTTCTACTGCGCGACGTTCTTCCAGTTCGCGTTTGCGCTCGGCTTCGATTTCTTCCGGGCTGCGCTGTACGAAGACTTTCTTCTTGCGTACTTCAACGCTAATGCTTTTGCTGCCAGCAACACGCAGGGTGCTGGTGGTTTTGCGCTGCAATGTAATCTTGCGCGGTTCTTCCACTTTCGCCTTGTGGCTGCTCTTCAAGTGAGTCAGCAAAGACTGCTTCTCACTATCGCTCACACCTTCATCGGCGGCGGTGTGCGGCAGACCTGCCTCACGCATCTGCTGCAACAGGCGCTCTACCGGTGTTTTGACCTCATCGGCCAGTTGTTTCACCGTGACTTGCGTCATGCACTTCTCTCCTCAGGCCGCGCCTAATTACTCGAACCAGTGGGCTCGGGCGGCCATGATCAACTTGCCGGCACGATCATCGTCAATGCCGTCGATGTCGAGCAGATCGTCAATAGACTGCTCGGCCAGGTCTTCGCGGGTAATTACGCCGCGCACCGCCAGTTCCATCGCCAAATCCTTGTCCATACCCTCAAGCGAGAGCAGGTCTTCGGCCGGATGGGCGTCTGCCAGCTTTTCCTCAGTAGCGATGGCTTTGGTCAACAAACGATCCTTGGCGCGAGCGCGAAGCTCGTTGACGGTTTCTTCGTCAAAGCCGTCGATGTTGAGCATTTCTTCCAACGGTACGTAGGCAATCTCTTCCAGGCTGGTGAAACCTTCATCTACCAGCACCTGTGCCAGGTCTTCGTCGACTTCCAGCTCGTCGATGAAGTTGCGCAGGATGTCGCCGGTTTCTGCTTGCTGCTTAGCCTGGATGTCCGATTCGGTCATCACGTTCAGGGTCCAGCCAGTCAACTGGCTAGCCAGACGCACGTTCTGACCACCGCGACCGATGGCCTGAGCCAGATTGTCTGCGCCAACGGCGATGTCCATTGCATGGGCATCTTCGTCAACGATAATTGCCGCCACTTCAGCCGGCGACATTGCATTGATCACAAACTGAGCCGGGTTATCGTCCCACAGGACGATGTCCACACGCTCACCGCCCAACTCGCCCGACACTGCCTGGACGCGCGAACCGCGCATACCGATGCAAGCGCCCTGCGGGTCGATGCGTTTGTCCTTGGAGCGGACCGCGATCTTGGCGCGCGAACCCGGGTCACGGGATGCAGCCATTACTTCGATCAGGCCTTCAGCGATTTCCGGCACTTCGATGCGGAACAACTCGATCAGCATTTCCGGCGCGGTACGCGACAGGATCAGCTGCGGGCCGCGGTTCTCGGTGCGGATTTCCTTGAGCAGCGCACGCAGACGCACGCCAACCCGGAAGGTTTCGCGAGAGATGATGTCTTCACGAGCCAGCAACGCTTCAGCGTTGTTACCCAGGTCGACAATCACGTTGTCTCGGGTCACTTTCTTCACGGTGCCGGAGATGATTTCCCCCAGGCGCTCGCGGTAAGCGTCAACAACCTGAGCGCGCTCGGCTTCGCGAACTTTCTGCACGATGACTTGCTTGGCAGTCTGTGCAGCAATGCGGCCGAACTCGATCGATTCGATTTTTTCTTCGACGACATCACCCACCTGAGCACCAGGATGCGTTTCTGCAACCTTGCTCGGCCAGGTTTCGATGGCCGGATCGTCCAGGTCAGCTTCTTCAACGACCGTCCAGCGACGGAAAGTCTCGTAAGCACCGGTGTGGCGATTGATTTCCACACGCAGATCAACTTCGTCCTCAAAACGCTTTTTGGTAGCAGTGGCCAGGGCCAGCTCCAGCGCTTCAAAAATTACGTTTGCCGGTACGCCCTTTTCATTGGATACCGACTCAACAACCAGCAGTACTTCTTTGCTCATCGTACGCCTCGCCTTTCGCAAGCCATTGGATCCGCGGGATCCGCGTCTCAGTCAAAACTGGGAATAATGTTGGCCTTGTCGATCATATCGATCGGCAACAGGAACTCATGGTCTTCTACCTGCACCACGACGTCCTGCTCTTCTACACCGCGCAGAAGGCCCTGAAAGTTGCGTCGTCCTTCAAAAGGCGAGCGCAGCTTGATCTTCACTTGTTCACCGGCAAATTTTGCAAACTGCTCAATAGTGAACAGTGGGCGTTCCATGCCAGGCGAGGAAACTTCAAGGGTATATTCAACGGCGATTGGATCTTCAACGTCCAGGACACCGCTGATCTGACGGCTGACGATGGCACAATCGTCCACCAGCACGCCGCCTTCCTTATCAATATAAACGCGCAACATTGAGTGGCGACCTTGAGCCGAAAACTCAATACCCCAGCATTCATAGCCTAGGGCCACGACCACCGGGGCCAGCAAGGCCTGCAACTCTTCTAGCTTGCTCGACACCTGAACCCCCTCGTGCATGTATGTGCATGCTGTGCAAAATAAAAAAATGGGCGAAACGCCCATCCTTGAAACGCCGTCGAATAGCGGCGTTGAAAGTGTCCAGCTAACAAAAAGCCCCTTAAAAGGGGCTCCTTAAACTGGTTGCGGGGGCCGGATTTGAACCGACGACCTTCGGGTTATGAGCCCGACGAGCTACCAGACTGCTCCACCCCGCGACAAAGCTGGGGCGGAAGTATACGACCGATCCCTGACAGGGTCAATGTAACCTTCCACCTACAAGAAAGCCCGCAACAGCGGGCTCTCCTGATAATTGGTACCGAGAAGGGGACTCGAACCCCTACACCCTATGGGCACAACCACCTCAAGGTTGCGTGTCTACCAATTCCACCACCTCGGCAATACTACGTTTGAAACCCTTCTTACTTTTGCTCTTGAGCTGGAGGCACGTCAGTCGCTGGAGTAGCCGACTTTTGCTCTTGAAGCACCGGTACATCATCAGAAGCCGGTTGTTGCTTTGGAACTTCCAACACTGCCGGGTTTGGCAAACCTACTTGAGTCAGCTGGTGAGCCTTCTCTTTAGCAAAGTAACCTAACCCTAAGCTGGTTATGAAGAAACCGGCGGCAAGTATAGCAGTAAACTTACTAAGAAAGGTAGAGGAACCTTGGCTTCCGAACACAGTATTTGAAGCACCTGCTCCGAAAGACGCGCCAGCATCCGCACCTTTACCCTGCTGCAGCAATACCAAGGCAACTACGCCCAATGCACCCAGCAGATGAAAAACGACTACGACTGTTTCCAGCATTTTTTCAGTTTCCCGCGGCGCGACAAATCGCACCGAACTCATCTGCATTCAGGGAAGCTCCACCAATGAGCCCCCCATCGATATCCGGCATGCCGAACAGTTCGACCGCATTGGCCGCCTTCACGCTGCCGCCGTATAGAAGCCGCACACCTTGTGCGACCTCAGAATTCTCTGCCGCCAACTGAGCGCGAATGGCTGCGTGCACATCCTGCGCCTGTTGCGGCGAAGCAGTCAGCCCGGTGCCAATGGCCCAGACCGGCTCGTAAGCAATTACTGCATTTGCAAAGACACCAACACCCAGCTTCTCAATGATACTGCCCAGCTGACGCCCGACAACCTCAAGAGTTTTCCCGGCTTCGCGCTGCTCGAGGGTTTCCCCTACGCACAACACCGGAATCAAGCCACATGCCTGCGCCGCTTCGAACTTGCGAATGAGTGTTTCATCATTCTCGCCGATGATCTGGCGACGTTCGGAGTGCCCGACGAGCACCAGGGCGCAACCCTCTTCGGCCAGCTGACTCGGTGCAATTTCACCGGTCAACGCACCTTGCCTGGATTCCACCGCAGCGTTCTGCGCGCCGACCTTGATCGACTTGCCTTCCAGACCATCAATCACTTGATTGATATGCAAGAAAGACGGAAATACTGCCACATCAACACCGCTCGGCAAGGCGAGATTACTCAAGCCCTTGATCAGCTCAGCGACGCTGGCGCGGGTACCGTGCATCTTCCAGTTACCAGCTACCATAGGGCGACGCATGCTGTACCTCGTCGGTCAAAGTGGGCGCAGATGTTACCCAACACAATCATGGCTGGCAAGCCGTAATCAGGCAGAAACTTCAGTAACCAGTTCTGCCAGCTCCTCGGCATAGCCACGAACCTGCGTTTCGTCTTCGCCTTCGACCATCACACGCACCAGCGGCTCCGTGCCGGACTTGCGCAACAGCACACGGCCACGGCCAGCCATCGCCTGGGTAACGCGCTCGCTGGCCTCTTTGACAGAAGGATGATCGAGCGGGCTTGCACCACCGCCGAAACGCACATTGATCAGCACCTGAGGGCACTTGCGCAACGCCTGACGCGATTGAGCCAGCGATTCTGAGCGAGTCTTCAGCGCCATCAACACCTGCAGCGCAGCAATGATCGCATCACCGGTAGTGGTGTGACTGAAGCAGACAATATGCCCCGAATTTTCACCACCCAAGACCCAGTTGCGCTCCAGCAGGTCCGCGATCACATAGCGGTCGCCGACGTTGGCGCGCACAAAAGGAATCGACAGATCGGCCAGGGCCAGCTCCAGCCCCAGGTTACTCATCAGCGTGCCGACTACACCGCCGTGCAATTTGTCACGCCCATGCAGGTCGCGAGCAATGATGAACAGCAGCTCGTCACCATCGACGACAGTGCCAGTGTGATCCACCATCAGGACCCGGTCACCATCACCATCAAACGCAATACCCAGATCGGCGTGCTCGGCCAAAACCGCAGCCTGCAGCGGGCCCATATGGGTCGAACCGCAATTTTCGTTGATGTTCAGACCGTTAGGTTGCGCCGACAGTACAACGACGTCAGCCCCCAACTCACGAAAAACGCTAGGCGCCACCTTGTAGGTCGCACCGTGAGCGCAGTCGATCACGATCTTGAGACCTGCGAAGCTGGTACCGGTCGGGACGCTGCTCTTGCAGAATTCGATGTAACGACCCGAAGCGTCGTTAATCCGCGAAACCTTGCCGATCTTGCTCGACTCAACCACGGTCATCGGGGTGTCGAGCAACTCTTCGATCATCAGCTCGATTTCATCCGGAAGCTTGGTGCCCTTTCCGGAGAAAAACTTGATGCCGTTATCATCGTGAGGATTGTGCGAAGCACTGATCACGATGCCGGCTTCGGCATGAAAAGTACGCGTCAAGTAGGCGATGGCCGGCGTCGGCATCGGGCCCAAGAGCATCACGTCAGCACCTGCCGACGTCAGCCCGGCCTCGAGCGCCGATTCGAACATATAACCGGAGATCCGCGTGTCCTTGCCCACCAGCACCTTGCAGGCGCCCATTTTGCGGAATGCCATGCCCGCCGCCCAGCCGAGCTTGAGCATAAAGTCAGGAGTAATCGGGTATTCGCCTACGCGACCACGAATGCCGTCGGTACCAAAATATTTTCTAGTCATTAGCGCTCCATCATTCTTATTCGGCTGATTCTACTGCGGCGATCATCCTCACCACATCGACTGTTTCGGCCACATCATGGACGCGCAATATACGCGCGCCCTTGATCGAAGCCAGCGCCGCGAGCGCCAGGCCGCCAGGCAGTCGCTTTCCGACCGGGCGACTCAACGCCTGGCCTATCATGCTCTTTCGCGAAACCCCGACCAACAGGGGCCGCCCCAAGGCATGCAGGGCTTGCATATGCTTGAACAAGCTTAGATTGTGCTGCAGGTTTTTTGCGAAGCCAAAGCCCGGATCAAGGATGATCCGCTCAGCCGGAATCCCTACCGACGCACATTGAGCCATGCGCTCGGCGAGAAACTCGCCCACCTCTCTTGTAACGTCCTGATAGTGCGGATTGTCCTGCATATCGCCCGGCTCACCGAGCATGTGCATCAGACAAACCGGCAGACCCGTGGCCGCCGCGGCATCCAGAGCACCATCGCGTCGCAGCGCCCGCACGTCATTGATCAACCCCGCGCCAAGTCGCGCCGTTTCGCGCATGACCGCCGGCGTAGAGGTATCGACCGAGATAATGACATCCAGCTCGCGATTGATGCGCTCAACGATGGGCGCTACACGCTCCAGCTCTTCCAGCGGTGAAACCGCCCTGGCACCCGGCCGGGTCGACTCGCCGCCGACATCGATCAGCGTCGCGCCAGCCGCCACCATGGCTTCGGCGTGGCGCAAGGCCGCATCGAGCTGGCTGTATTGGCCACCGTCAGAGAAGGAATCAGGAGTGACATTGAGAATACCCATGACATGCGTCTGGGCCAAATCAAGAACCCGGTTGCCGCAAGGCAACCGGGTTGAGGACTGAACAGAAGTCATTTCAAACCTTAAACGTCAGCAGCCGGACCGCCGATCGGTGTTTCCGGACGCGGATCCTGCACTGCCGGAGGTGTTCCGGAAGTACCGGTGCCGCCCGACCAGTCGCGAGGCTCGCGAGGCGTACGACCCGCCATGATGTCGTCGATCTGATCAGCATCAATCGTTTCGTACTTCATCAAGGCATCAGCCATGGCGTCGAGCTTGTCACGGTTATCCGTGAGGATCTGCTTGGCCGTGCCGTAGCACTGGTCAATGATGCTGCGGACTTCGGAGTCGATCAGCTTCGCTGTCTCACCGGAGAAACTTGCACTCTGACCACCACCGCCACGACCGAGGAACACCTCGCCCTCTTCTTCGGCATACATCAACGGACCGAGTTTTTCCGACAGGCCCCACTTGGTCACCATGTTCCGTGCAATCTGACTGGCACGCATGATGTCGTTGGAGGCACCGGTGGTGACGCCATCGAAGCCCAGGGTCATTTCTTCAGCGATACGGCCGCCGTACAGCGAGCAGATCTGACTGATCAACGCACGCTTGGACAGGCTGTAGCGATCTTCTTCCGGCAGGAACATGGTCACACCCAGCGCACGACCGCGCGGGATGATCGAGACCTTGTACACCGGATCATGCTCAGGCACGACGCGACCCACGATAGCGTGGCCTGCTTCGTGATAAGCGGTGTTCTGCTTCTCTTTCTCGGACATGACCATGGATTTGCGCTCGGCGCCCATCATGATCTTGTCTTTGGCCAGTTCGAACTCTTTCATTTCGACGATGCGCTTGCCAGTGCGGGCAGCAAACAACGACGCCTCGTTCACCAGGTTGGCCAGGTCGGCACCAGAGAAACCGGGAGTGCCACGTGCGATGACGGCCGGAGCGACGTCGTCGCCCATTGGCACTTTGCGCATGTGAACCTTGAGAATCTGCTCGCGACCACGGATATCCGGCAGACCGACCACGACCTGACGGTCGAAACGACCCGGACGCAGCAAGGCAGGGTCCAGTACGTCTGGACGGTTGGTGGCCGCAATGACGATGATGCCGTCATTCATTTCGAAGCCGTCCATCTCTACCAGCAACTGGTTGAGCGTCTGCTCGCGCTCGTCGTGACCGCCGCCCATGCCGGCGCCACGGTGGCGACCGACGGCGTCGATTTCATCGATGAAGATGATGCAAGGAGCGTGTTTCTTGGCCTGTTCAAACATGTCGCGAACACGGCTGGCACCGACACCGACGAACATCTCGACGAAATCGGAACCGGAAATGGTGAAAAAAGGCACTTTGGCTTCGCCGGCAATCGCCTTGGCCAGCAAGGTTTTACCGGTACCAGGAGGACCCACCATCAGTACGCCGCGAGGAATACGACCACCCAGGCGCTGGAACTTGCCCGGATCGCGCAGGAACTCGACCAGCTCACCGACTTCTTCCTTGGCTTCGTCGCAACCGGCAACGTCAGCCAGGGTCGTTTTTACCTGATCTTCGGAGAGCAGGCGCGCCTTGCTCTTGCCAAAGCTCATCGGCCCGCCTTTGCCACCAGCCCCGCCCTGCATCTGCCGCATGAAGAACATGAACACGGCGATGATCACCAGGATCGGGAAGCTCGCAACCAGGAGTTGAGTCCAGATGCTCTGCTGCTCAGGCTGCTTGCCTTCGACTACGACGTGGTTGTCCACGAGGTCGCCGATCAGACCGTTGTCCTGGATTGCCGGACGAATGGTCTTGAAGCTGTCGCCATCGTTGCGTTTGCCGGTAATCACATAGCCATCAACGGCTACGCGCTCGACCTTGCCATCCTTGACCTGCTGGATGAAGTCGGAATAGTTGAGGGTCTGCGGCTCGTTAGGACTGGAGAAGTTGTTCATCACCGTCACCAGGACAGCCGCGATGATCAACCACAGGATCAGATTCTTTGCCATATCGTTCAATTAACTACCCTCTGAAGCAAGCTCCGCTAATGGCGCGCGCTTCGCATGATATTCACCGGCCTAACTTACTACATTACCTACGACTCTGGCAGGCGCCGTCTGTAACCCTTTGTGAAACACTTTCTACACGATATTCGCTAATGCTCACGAGGCGAAATACGAAAAACCTATCGCCCCGCCAAAAAAACCTCGTTTTACTCACTACGCCCGCGGTAACCCCAAGCCAGCATGTATTGCTCGCGGGAACTGCCACGAGAAGAGTCCGGCTTGATCATCTGGATCTTGTCGAATTTCCGACGAGCATCCTTCAGGTAAACATCAAACCCTTCGCCCTGAAAAATCTTGATTACGAAATTACCACCGGGCTTGAGTATCCGTTCCGCCAAATCAAGCGCCAGCTCGCAAAGAAACATGGCTTTTGGCATGTCCACTTCAGGCGTACCACTCATATTGGGGGCCATATCGGAAATCACAAGGTCCACCTGCGAATTACCTACGGCTTCAAGGATCCGCGCGAGCACTTCGTCCTCGGTGAAGTCACCCTGGATGAAAGTCACGTCCGGAATGCTGTCCATTTCCAGAATGTCCGAGGCGATCAGACGCCCCTCACCCCCGATCAGGCGGCTAGTCACCTGCGACCACCCCCCGGGCGCCGCACCCAGGTCGACAACGCTCATGCCGGGACGGATCAGTTTGTATTTCTCCTGGACCTCCAGAAGCTTGTAACTCGCACGCGAGCGGTAGCCATCCTTCTGCGCCTGCTTCACATAGGGATCATTGACATGTCTTTGCAGCCATTTAAGGCTTGTCTTGGAACGGGCCACGGGCCACCTCGAAAATAAAACGGGTCGTGATTAACTGGGCGGTCCCGGACTCGCTCGGGTAAACTGGCCGCCGCTTTTTACAAGATCAGACGCAGGGGTCAGATTATGCCGCTCACTCAAGAGCAGAAGAAACAGTACAAATCCATTGGCCACCATCTGAAACCGGTTTTGATCGTGGCTGACAACGGTTTGACTGAAGGTGTGTTAGCCGAACTCGAACGCGCTTTGGCGGATCACGAGCTGATTAAAATCAAGCTCAACATCCTCGATCGCGAATCGCGCCTGGCGTCCGTTGCAGAACTGTGCAAGGTCGGCAAAGCGGATCTGGTTCAAGTCATCGGCAAGATGGCACTGATTTACCGCAAGAACTTCAGCGTCAACAAGCAGCTGTCGAACGTTCATCGCTTCAAGTGATGACAAGGGTCAAGGGTGTGCTTCGCGCACCCTGCCGCTCCATCCAGGCACCGGCTGCAACACCAGCACCAGCCCGGAAAAACCCAGCACCAGATAGCTGAACACCTGCCAACGCACCGCATCCGGCCAACCGAAGCGCACGGCGAAAAACATCCCGCACGCATACAGGGCCATCAACAGCAGTTGCCCACGAATATCGCGCCATAGACTGGCAAGGCCCTCGGCCTGAATCAGCACCAAAGCCTGGAACATCACACACGCTGTGGCAAATCCCACCATCAGCGCATTCAGCATGCCTGCAATTTCGTCGATCAGCAGCGGCGCCAGGCCAATCTGGCCCAGCACCGGCAGCAGGCCGATGTGTAACAGCCACAGGCCACCCACCCACAACATCTGAGTCAGCTGCCAAAACATGGCGCCCGCACGTAGCGGGCGCCGTTGTTTAGATGTGGCGGACTTCGACAATCTCGTACTCGATAACGCCACCCGGCGTTTTCACGGCAACCACATCACCCTCTTCCTTGGCAATCAAGGCGCGGGCCAGTGGCGAACCGACCGAAATCTTGCCCAGTTTGAAGTCAGCCTCATCCTCACCCACGATGTGGTAAGTGACGCTTTCATCCGTCTCGACGTTGGCGATTTCAACGGTGGTGCCGAAAATCACCTTGCCGGTGTGAGGAATGGTCGTGACATCGATGATGACCGCATTCTGCATGCGGCCTTCAATGTCGCGGATCCGCGCCTCGACCATACCTTGCTGCTCGCGAGCAGCGTGGTATTCGGCGTTTTCCTTCAAGTCACCCAACTCGCGGGCCGTACCGATGTCCTGGCTGAGCTTCGGACGGACGACCTTGGTCAGGTGAGCGTGTTCTTCTTCCAGGGCCTTGGCGCCCTGAACGGTCATTGGGTACTTGGTTATGCTCATGCCTTCAATCCTGCGTGTAGATCCTGCAAGCGGCGCACGGTCTTCTCGGGACCGAACTTCAGCGCTTCGCAGATGGCTTCGCCAGCAGCAATGGTGGTGGTGCAGTAGATCTTGTGCTGCAAGGCATTACGACGAATGGAATAGGAGTCAGCGATCGACTGACGGCCTTCGGTGGTGTTGATGATCAGGGTGACTTCGTCATTCTTGATCATGTCGACCACGTGCGGACGACCTTCGGTCACCTTATTCACACGACGCACTTTCAGGCCTGCCGCTTCAATCAGCTTGGCAGTACCGGCAGTGGCGACCACTTCGAAACCCAAGTTGATCAGATCACGGGCCACGCCTGCAACCAGTGGCTTGTCGTCGTCACGCACGCTGATGAACGCGGTACCGCCGGTCGGCAGCACTTCGCTGGCGCCCATTTGAGCCTTGGCGAATGCTTCGCCAAAGGTGTCGCCCACGCCCATCACTTCACCGGTGGACTTCATCTCTGGGCCCAGGATCGGGTCCACACCAGGGAATTTGGCGAATGGGAACACCGCCTCTTTCACACTGTAGAAGTTCGGGATGATTTCCTTGGTGAAGCCGATTTCCTTCAGGGTTTTACCGGCCATCACGCGAGCCGCGATCATTGCCAGGGAAACACCGATGCACTTGGACACGAACGGTACGGTACGGGAAGCGCGCGGGTTGACTTCGATGACGTAAATGTCTTCGCCTTGCAGCGCCAACTGAACGTTCATCAGGCCGACAACACCCAGTTCCAGGGCCATTTTCTTGACCTGTTCGCGCATCTCGTCCTGGATGTGCGCAGGCAGCGAGTACGGCGGCAGGGAGCACGCGGAGTCACCGGAGTGAACGCCGGCCTGCTCGATGTGCTGCATGATTGCGCCGATCACCACGTCGGTACCGTCGCACACCGCATCCACGTCCATTTCGATGGCGCAGTTGAGGAAGTGGTCGAGCAGCACCGGGCTGTCGTTGGACACTTTCACCGCGTCACGCAGGTAGCGCTTGAGTTCTTCTTCTTCGTAGACGATTTCCATCGCACGACCGCCCAGTACATAGGACGGACGCACTACCAGCGGGTAACCGATCTTGGCGGCGGCACGAATTGCTTCGTCTTCGCTGCGCACGGTGGCGTTTGGCGGCTGACGCAGGTTCAGGCGCTCAACCATTTGCTGGAAGCGCTCGCGGTCTTCAGCGCGGTCGATGGCGTCAGGGCTGGTGCCGATGATCGGTACGCCAGCTTCTTCCAGGGCACGCGCTAGTTTCAACGGGGTTTGGCCGCCGTACTGGACGATCACGCCTTTGGGCTTCTCGACGCGGCATATTTCCAGCACGTCTTCCAGGGTCACTGGCTCGAAGTACAGGCGATCGGAGGTGTCGTAGTCGGTGGAGACGGTTTCCGGGTTGCAGTTGACCATGATGGTCTCGTACCCGTCTTCGCGCAGCGCCAGTGCCGCGTGTACGCAGCAGTAGTCGAATTCGATGCCCTGGCCGATACGGTTTGGACCGCCGCCGAGGATCATGATCTTGTCGCGGCCGGATGGCGCAGCTTCGCACTCTTCCTCGTAAGTCGAGTACATGTAGGCGGTGTCAGTGGCGAACTCGGCTGCGCAGGTGTCAACGCGCTTGTAGACCGGGAAGATCTCGAGCTTGTGACGGTGGCGACGCAGCGCCTTCTCGGTCACGCCCAGCAGCTTGGCCAGACGCATGTCGGAGAAGCCTTTGCGCTTGAGGCGGAACATCAAGTCGCGGTCGATGCTGGCCAGACCCAGGGTCTTGACCTTCTCTTCTTCCTTGATCAGATCTTCGATCTGCACCAGGAACCACGGGTCGATCATGTTCATGCCGAAGATGTCTTCGACCGACAGGCCGGCGCGGAAAGCGTCAGCCACGTACCAGATACGCTCGGCGCCCGGCACGGTCAGCTCGCGCTTGAGCACGCTCATGCTTTCCGGGTTGCTCAGGTCGAGCTTTTCGTCCAGACCGCAAACGCCCACTTCCAGGCCGCGCAGGGCTTTCTGCAGGGACTCCTGGAAGGTCCGGCCGATGGCCATGACCTCACCGACCGACTTCATTTGAGTGGTCAGGCGTGCGTCGGCTTTCGGGAATTTTTCGAAGGCGAAGCGTGGCAGCTTGGTGACGACGTAGTCGATCGACGGCTCGAAGGACGCAGGCGTCGCGCCGCCGGTGATTTCGTTCTGCAGCTCGTCCAGGGTGTAGCCGATCGCCAGCTTGGCAGCGATACGCGCGATCGGGAAACCAGTGGCTTTCGAGGCCAGTGCCGAAGAGCGGGATACACGCGGGTTCATCTCGATCACGACCATACGGCCGGTGTCCGGGCAAATGCCGAACTGAACGTTGGAGCCGCCGGTTTCAACGCCGATCTCACGCAGTACCGCCAGGGAGGCGTTCCGCATGATCTGGTATTCCTTGTCCGTCAGGGTTTGTGCTGGAGCCACGGTGATCGAGTCACCGGTGTGCACGCCCATTGGATCAAAGTTTTCGATCGAGCAAACGATGATGCAGTTGTCCTTCTTATCGCGGACAACCTCCATCTCGTATTCTTTCCAGCCGATCAGGGATTCGTCGATCAGCAGCTCTTTGGTCGGCGACAAGTCGAGACCGCGGGCGCAGATTTCTTCGAACTCTTCACGGTTGTAAGCGATACCGCCACCGGTGCCGCCCATGGTGAAGGACGGACGGATGATGCACGGGAAGCCGAGCTTTTCGAGGACCGCGTTGGCCTCTTCCATGCTGTGGGCGATACCGGAGCGCGGGCAATCCAGGCCGATGGATTTCATCGCCTTGTCGAAGCGCGAACGGTCTTCAGCCTTATCGATGGTGTCAGCGTTGGCGCCGATCATCTCTACGCCGAACTTCTCCAGAACGCCTTCGCGCTCCAGGTCCAGTGCGCAGTTCAGGGCGGTCTGGCCACCCATGGTCGGCAGCAGCGCGTCCGGACGCTCTTTTTCGATGATCTTGGCAACGGTCTGCCACTTGATCGGCTCGATATAGGTCGCGTCGGCCATGTCCGGGTCGGTCATGATGGTCGCTGGGTTGGAGTTCACCAGGATGACGCGGTAACCCTCTTCGCGCAGGGCTTTACAGGCCTGGGCGCCGGAGTAGTCGAATTCGCAGGCCTGGCCGATCACGATCGGGCCAGCGCCGAGAATCAGGATGCTTTTTATGTCTGTACGTTTTGGCATGGGTTTGTCACTCAAATCCGCAGGTCAGTCGGCAAGCCGTCTTGTTCAATCTGTGAAGCCTTGAGGGGGCCGCCGGTGTCGGGACCGCCCTCAAGCTCTGCAACATCAAGGCGAGCGATTAGCGTCGCTTGGCCATTTCGTTGATGAAGCGATCGAACAATGGCGCTACGTCGTTCGGGCCAGGACTGGCTTCAGGGTGACCCTGGAAGCTGAAGGCGCTCTTGTCGGTACGTTCGATGCCTTGCAGGGTGCCGTCGAACAGCGATTTGTGGATCGCGCGAACGTTGGCTGGCAGGGTCGTTTCGTCTACCGCAAAACCGTGGTTCTGGCTGGTGATCATCACCACACCGCTGTCCAGGTCCTGGACCGGGTGGTTGGCACCGTGGTGGCCGTGCCCCATTTTCAGGGTCTTGGCGCCGGAGGCCAGGGCCAGCAGCTGGTGACCGAGGCAGATACCGAAGACCGGAATCTCGGTTTCCAGCACATCTTTGATCGCCTGGATCGCGTAGTCGCAAGGCTCCGGGTCACCAGGGCCGTTGGACAGGAACACGCCGTCCGGCTTCAGGGCCAGCGCTTCAGCAGCGGTCGTTTGGGCCGGCACCACGGTCACGCGGCAACCGCGCGCGACCAGCATGCGCAGGATGTTCAGCTTGACGCCGTAGTCGTAGGCCACCACGTGGTACGGCAGCTCGGAGGCGTCGATGGTCGCGTGGCTGTCGGTTTTCAAGTCCCAGACAGTCGAGCGCCACTCGTACTTCTCTTTGGTGCTGACGACTTTCGCCAGGTCCATGCCTTTGAGGCCAGGGAAGCCCTGGGCGGCGGCGATGGCGGCTTCTTCGGAGATGTTGTCACCGGCCATGATGCAGCCGTTCTGCGCGCCTTTTTCACGCAGGATGCGTGTCAGGCGGCGGGTGTCGATACCGGCGATTGCCACAACGTTGTTGGCTTTCAGGTAGTCGGACAGGGACATCGTGTTACGCCAGTTGCTCGCCACCAGTGGCAGGTCACGGATGACCAGGCCAGCGGACCAGACGCGGTCGGATTCTGCGTCTTCCGGTGTAGTACCGGTGTTGCCGATGTGCGGGTAAGTCAGGGTAACGATCTGTTGGGCGTAGGAAGGATCGGTAAGGATTTCCTGATAGCCGGTCATGGCGGTGTTGAACACCACCTCACCAACGGTTTGACCGTCGGCTCCAATGGCTTCGCCGCGAAAAATGCTGCCATCAGCAAGGGCGAGTATGGCTGGCTTAGTCAAGAAGACCTCCCGTAAATAAAGCCTGAAAGGGCGATCGCAGGTTGTAAAAAAGCGGAGTGACGTATGGACACGTCACCCCGCTTCTTCACCGAATAATTCTGCGCGCTTTTAGTGGACACACTAAAGCTGTAGCTTACAGAAAAAGGCATTTTTGGTCTACCGCCAATGAGCCTTAAAGGCCGGGGAATGCGACAGGACGTCGCTTGGCGGGGTAAAACCGGGCTCAAACGCTAGGCTTGAGCCCGATTTCGGGCGCATCTTAACGCAAATCGAGCACGTCTTGCATGTCGTAAAGGCCTGCTTCACGACCCTCCAGCCACAACGCGGCACGTACAGCGCCCTTGGCGAAGGTCATGCGACTGGAAGCCTTGTGCGTGATTTCGAGGCGCTCACCTTCACAGGCGAACAGCACCGTATGATCGCCGACCACATCACCGCCGCGCACAGTGGCGAAACCGATCGTTTCACGCTCACGCGCACCGGTGTGGCCTTCACGCCCGTAGACCGCGACTTTCTGCAGATCGCGATCCAGCGCACTGGCGATCACTTCACCCATGCGCAACGCCGTGCCCGAAGGCGCGTCAATCTTGTGCCGGTGGTGAGCCTCGATGATTTCGATGTCTGCCTCATCACCCAACACGCGAGCAGCCATGTCGAGCAGCTTCAGCGACAGGTTCACACCCACACTGAAATTGGCCGCGAACACAATCGGAATGTCCTTGCCCGCCTCGGCCAGCAACTGCTTCTGCGCAGCGTCCAACCCGGTCGTACCGATCACCATGGCCTTGCCCGCCTTGCGACAGAACGCCAGGTTTTTCAGCATGACTTCCGGCAGCGTAAAGTCGATCAACACGTCGAACTCATCAGCCACCGCCTCGACATGACCGGACAACGGCACGCCGATACGTCCGAGCGAGGCCAGCTCACCGGCATCCACACCAATCAGCGTGCTGCCAGGGCGCACAATCGCCGCCGTCAGGCCGGTCAACGGCGCGCGCTGCTGCACGGCCTCGACCAGGATTTTGCCCATGCGTCCAGCAGCGCCCATCACAGCTATACGTCGCATGCTCACTCCTTACAGATCGCCGAAGAAGCGCTTCACGCCTTCGAACCAACCGGTGGTTTTCGGCGAATGACTGTTGTCGTCTTCCAGTGAGCTGCGGAACTCTTCGAGCAATTCGCGCTGACGACGACCCAGGTTGACCGGGGTTTCAACCGCCACGCGACACATCAGGTCGCCCGCACCGCCGCCACGCACTGGCGCAACGCCTTTGCCGCGCACACGGAACTGCTTGCCGGTCTGAGTTCCTTCAGGGATTTTCAGTTTGACTCGACCATCAAGGGTCGGAATCTCCAGCTCACCACCCAATGCGGCGTCGACGAAGCTGATTGGCACCTCGCAGAACAGGTGCTTGCCGTCACGCTGGAAGATCGCGTGCTCGCGCACATTGATCACCACGTACAGGTCGCCCGTCGGCCCGCCCTGAGCCCCCGCCTCGCCTTCGCCAGACAGGCGAATGCGGTCACCGGTATCGACACCGGCCGGCACTTTCACCGACAGGGTCTTGTACTCTTCGACACGGCCTTCGCCATTGCAGGAATTGCACGGATCGGAAATGATCTTGCCCTGGCCATGGCAGCGCGGGCAGGTCTGCTGCACCGAGAAGAAACCTTGTTGCATGCGCACCTGACCGATACCGCCGCACGTCGGGCAGGTAACCGGCGATGAGCCTTTCTTGGCACCCGAGCCGTCGCACGGCTTGCAGTTGACCAGTGTCGGAACGCGGATATTCACGGTGGTACCGCGCACCGCTTCTTCCAGGTTCAGCTCCAGGGTGTAGCGCAGGTCGCTGCCGCGCTGAGCCCCGCCACGAGCACCGCCGCGACCGCCACCGAAGAAGTCACTGAAGACATCACCAAAGATGTCGGAGAAGTTCTGGCCGCCAAACCCGGCACCGCCGCCGCCCATGCTTGGGTCGACACCGGCATGACCATACTGGTCGTACGCCGCGCGTTTGCTGGAATCGGACAGCACTTCGTAGGCCTCGTTGGCCTCTTTGAACATTTCTTCCGACGCTTTGTCATCGGGATTACGGTCCGGGTGGTGTTTCATCGCCAGGCGACGGTAGGCCTTTTTCAGGTCTGCTTCGCTAGAACCACGCTCAACACCCAATACTTCGTAATAGTCACGCTTTGCCATAAGTCTTTGCACTCTTAAGGACGTCCGGCAAACCTCTCCTGAGCCTTGCCAAACTCGTTGAGCCCCAATACAGGCCCGGACCCAACTCACGTCAATTCAACGATCCTGGTCTTTGATTCGATGCGGTACTGTCGGCTCGAAAAGCAGGAGCATCCTCGGCCATACCGTCAACATCCGAACGCTGTCGCATGCTGTAAAAATTCGTGTACTCCAGACACGCCAACGCGGGAGCAGGCTCCCGCGCGGCGACATCCTACCAGTCACCGCCTGAAGGCAGTCAACCGGGCGACCAACAACTTACTTGTGGTCTTTGACTTCTTCGAACTCGGCATCGACAACGTCGTCTGCTTTTTCAGCTTTCTCTTCGTGCGGTGCAGCGCCTTCAGCAGGCTGAGCCTGTTCGGCGTACATCTTCTGCGCCACTGGAGCGGAGACTTTCGACAGCTCTTCTACCTTGGCTTCGATGGCAGCTTTGTCGTCGCCTTTGACAGCGGCTTCCAGAGCAACAACAGCCGCTTCGATTGCAGTCTTCTCTTCAGCAGTCACTTTATCGCCAGCGTCTGCGACCATTTTGCGAGTCGAGTGAACCAGCGCATCGCCCTGGTTGCGAGCGGTTGCCAGCTCTTCGAACTGGCGATCGGCGTCGACGTTGGCTTCAGCATCGCGAATCATCTGCTGAATTTCTTCCTCGGACAGACCGGAGTTGGCCTTGATCACGATCGACTGAGTCTTGCCGGTGGCCTTGTCTTTGGCGCCTACGTGCAGAATGCCGTTGGCGTCGATGTCGAAGGTCACTTCGATTTGTGGCACGCCACGTGGTGCTGGTGGAATCTCGGCCAGGTCGAACTTGCCCAGGGACTTGTTCTGTGCGGCTTGCTTACGCTCACCTTGCAGCACGTGAATGGTCACTGCGCCCTGGTTGTCGTCGGCCGTCGAGAACACTTGCGATTTCTTGGTAGGAATCGTGGTGTTTTTCTCGATCAGCGCGGTCATCACGCCACCCATGGTTTCGATACCCAGGGTCAGCGGGCTGACGTCGAGCAGCAGAACGTCTTTCACGTCACCAGCCAATACGGCGCCCTGGATAGCAGCACCCATGGCAACGGCTTCGTCCGGATTCACGTCTTTACGTGCTTCTTTACCGAAGAATTCGGTCACCAGCTTCTGAACCAGTGGCATACGGGTCTGACCGCCTACCAGGATCACGTCGTTGATCGCGCCAACGTCGATGCCGGAATCTTTCAGAGCGATGCGGCAAGGTTCGATGGTGCGCTGAACCAGGTCTTCAACCAGCGCTTCGAGCTTGGCGCGGGAGATTTTCACGTTCAAGTGCTTAGGACCGGTGGCGTCTGCAGTGATGTACGGCAGGTTCACGTCGGTCTGCAGGCTCGAAGACAGCTCGATCTTGGCTTTTTCAGCGGCTTCTTTCAGGCGCTGCATGGCCAGCGGGTCACCTTTAAGGTTCATGCCGCTTTCTTTCTTGAATTCGTCAACGAGGTAGTCGATCAGACGAATGTCAAAGTCTTCGCCGCCCAGGAACGTGTCACCGTTGGTGGCCAACACTTCGAACTGGTGCTCGCCATCGACTTCAGCGATTTCGATAACCGAAACGTCGAAAGTACCGCCGCCCAAGTCGTAAACGATCACGGTGTGATCGCCTTTCGCCTTGTCCATACCGTAAGCCAGCGCGGCTGCGGTTGGTTCGTTGATGATACGTTTAACGTCCAGGCCCGCGATGCGGCCGGCGTCTTTAGTGGCTTGACGCTGACTGTCGTTGAAGTAGGCCGGAACGGTGATCACCGCTTCGGTCACTGGCTCGCCGAGGTAGTCTTCGGCGGTCTTCTTCATTTTCTTCAGAATTTCAGCCGAGATTTGTGGCGGCGACATTTTCTGGCCGTTCACTTCAACCCACGCATCACCGTTGTCAGCCTTGGCGATTTTGTAAGGGACCATCTTGATGTCTTTCTGTACGACTTCTTCGTCGAACTTACGACCGATCAGACGCTTCACCGCATACAGGGTGTTGTGCGGATTGGTCACAGCCTGACGCTTGGCCGACTGGCCCACGAGGATTTCACCATCGTTGGCGTAAGCGATGATCGACGGCGTGGTACGCGCGCCTTCGGCGTTTTCAATAACTTTGGCTACGCCGTTTTCAAGCACGGAGACGCAGGAGTTGGTAGTCCCCAGGTCGATACCGATAATTTTGCCCATGTTCACTCTCCCGAAACTTTGGATTTGGTTGCCGCAGCAGTGGTGGCTAACTGCGGTAGCACTTAAACGCTTGACTTATAAATGGGGGCCTTGCGGCTAATTTCAAGCCTGCTCATCAATCGAAGGCGAAACTGGCGCAGGGGCCTTGCTGACCACAACCATGGCCGGGCGCAGCAGGCGACCGTTGAGCTGATAGCCCTTCTGGAACACCTTCAGAACGCTGTTCGGCTCGACGTCGGCGCTTTCCTGCATGGCCATCGCCTGGTGATGCACAGCATTGAACGGTTCGCCGTGCGGATCGATCGCTTCCAGCTGATAACGCTTCAGGGTGTCCTGGAACATTTTCAGGGTCAGCTCGATGCCTTCGCGCATTGGGCGGATGCTTTCGTCATCCGGGTTGGACAACTCCAGGCCACGCTCCAGGCTGTCGATGATCGGCAACAGGTCGCCGGCGAATTTTTCCAGCGCGAACTTGTGAGCCTTTTCGACATCCTGCTCGGCGCGACGGCGGACGTTCTGCAGATCGGCGGCAACACGCAAAGCCTGATCCTGTGCGCCTGCCAGCTGCTCTTCGAGCACTTGTACACGTGCCGCCAGGTCTTCACCCGAAGCCTCGGCGTCTAGATTTTGCGTATCCACTGTCTGTTCGTCAGCCATAGATTTCTCCTTTCAATATCGTCCGCGAGCTCAACTCGCGCTTCTGCCCAGCTATATGGGGCCGCAAAATCGAGCTTCAAGGGGTTTGTTGTGATTAACCCTACAAAAAACGCTGCATTGTCATTCCCCACCGAACCAAGGCTTTCGTCGGATCAAGCAAATCGAGCTAAGGCAGGGCATTGTCAGCCAGAAACAAAACACTGTATAAATAACCAGACCTAAAGCCTGGGAGCGGCCTCTATGCTGGTGCACCTGTCCGTACATAACTACGCCATCGTTGAACATCTCGATCTTGAACTCGATCGCGGGATGAGCGTGATCACTGGGGAAACCGGCGCCGGCAAGTCGATCATGCTCGACGCCCTGGGCCTGACCCTGGGTGATCGCGCCGACAGCGGCGTGGTCCGCCCCGGCGCAGACAAGGCCGATATCCTGGCGACCTTCGACCTGGTCGATATCCCGGAAGCCAGCGCCTGGTTGGCCGAACGCGATCTCGAAAGCGATGGTCCGTGCATCCTGCGCCGGGTGATTACCGCCGAAGGCCGTTCGCGCGGCTACATCAACGGCACGCCCTGCCCCCTTGGCGACCTCAAGGCCCTGGGCGAATTGCTGATCGATATCCACAGCCAGCATGAACACCAATCCCTGCTCAAGACCGACACCCACCGCCGCTTGCTCGATGAGTACGCCGGCGCCACCGACCTTGCCCGCCAGGTCCAACTGGCCGCCCAACGCTGGCGCCAGACTCGCCAGGAACTCGAGCGCCTCTCCAATTCCGGCGATGAGCAACGCGCTCGCCACCAATTGCTCAGCTATCAACTCGAAGAACTGGAAAACCTCGGCCTCGGCGAAAACGAGCTGGAACAACTCGAACAGGAGCACAAGAACCTGACCAACGCCGAAACCCTGCTGGGCATTTGCCGGCAAGTGGTCGAGCAATGCAGCGAAAGCGATTCCGGCAATGTCTTGAATGCCCTCACGGCGAGCCTCAACCGCTTATCGAGCGTCAACAACTCGATCGGCGCACTGGGCGAAGCCAGTAGCCTGCTGACCAGCGCGCAAATCCAGGTTGAAGAAGCGGTGGGCGAACTGAACCGCTTCCTTGATAACTTCGACGCCGACCCGGCGCGCCTTCAATACCTGGAAGAGCGCCTCGATGCGATCTACACCATGGCGCGCAAACACCGGATCCAGCCGACCGAAGTCGCCGAGATGCAGCAGCGCTTGCTGGATGAAATCGAAACCCTGAATGCCAACGATGAGTCCATCGAGCGACTGAGCGATGAGCTCGCCTCTTATGCCCGCCATTATCAGGAGAAGGCTCGCGAGCTAAGCGACTTGCGCCATCAAGCGTCGAACAGCCTGGCCAGTGCCGTGGAGCAGGAAATTCAGCGACTGGGCATGCCCGGTGGTCGTTTCACCATCGAATTGCGCCCGAACAGCAGCAATGAACTGTTGCCCAATGGGCTCGAACAAGTAGAACTGTTGGTGAGCGCCAACCCCGGCCAGCCACTAAAAGCCTTGGCCAAAGTAGCCTCGGGTGGCGAGCTGTCGCGAATCAGCCTGGCCATTCAAGTGATCACTGCGCAGACCTCTCGCGTACCGACCCTGGTGTTCGACGAAGTAGACGTAGGTATCGGCGGCCCGACCGCCGAGATCGTCGGCCAATTGCTGCGCCGACTGGGGGAACGCGGGCAGGTGCTGACGGTGACCCACTTGCCACAAGTGGCAGCGCAGGGACATCAACATCTATTCGTGCACAAGGTACGCGGCGAAGAGGCGACTCACACCGCTGTTTCCAAGCTGAGCAAGAACGAGCGTGTCGAAGAAGTGGCGCGGATGCTCGGAGGCATCGACCTCACCAAGGAATCCCTGGCTCACGCGAAGAAGATGGTCGTCACCGCGAAAATTTAAGACTGGCAGAAAGCACGAAGGCGACCCTGGGGTCGCCTTCGCTCGTTTCGCGAACCTCAGGTTCGCGCGACATGCTTACTTTTTCTTGCGCACGTACAGCACAAGGTTGTGATCAACCATCTCGAAGCCGTACTTGTCGACGATGGCTTTCTGCAGGCGCTCGATTTCTTCGTCGAAGAATTCGATCACTTCACTGGTTTCGACGTTGACCATATGGTCGTGATGCTTGCCGTCGTCCAGCTCGAAGACCGCATGGCCTCCGTCGAAGTTGTGCCGCACCACAAGGCCAGCTGCCTCGAACTGGGTCAGAACACGGTAAACCGTGGCCAGACCGACGTCCTCACCAGCCTCCATCAGCGCCTTGTAGACGTCCTCGGCACTCATGTGGCGTTGCTCGGCGGAATCGAGCATTTGCAGAATTTTGACCCGTGGAAGGGTCACTTTGAGGCCGGCTTTGCGTAGTTCGCTATTTTCAACCATGGTCAGCTTTCTCGCGATGCTGCTTCGCAGCTTCTCTTAATGCGGGTATGATCGGCGTTTACGTTGTCCCAGCCAAGATAGTGGAAGTCGCCCACCGATGCAAAACACCAAGCTCTTGCTAACCAGTTTCACCTTTGTGGGACTGCTCGCACTCGCCGGTTGTTCATTCCCCGGGGTTTACAAAATCGACATCCAGCAGGGCAATGTCGTCACGCAGGACATGATAGACCAGTTACGCCCGGGAATGACCCGTAAGCAAGTAAGGTTTATCATGGGCAACCCTCTGTTGACTGACACGTTCCATGCCGATCGCTGGGATTATCTGTACAGCCTGCAACCCGGTGGCGGTGAACGCCAACAGGAACGCATTAGCGTTATCTTTAACCCAAATGACCAGCTTGTCAGCCTCTCTGGTGACTTCATGCCAGGCGTGAGCCGTGATGAAGCCATTCTCGGCAAGGACAGCGGCACAACAGTGACCGAACCTGGCGAAAACGCCGAGAAGCCGAAACCGGAAAAACCGGTCAAGCCAGGCTCGTTGCTGGACCAGATCCAGAAGGACGTCGACGGCGTAGAAACCGTTCCGGTCCCGAGTCCAGAACCGCTGGAAACCTCGCCGCAATAATTTGCGACGCAATAAAAAACCCGGCATGTCCGGGTTTTTTATTGCCTGGTGTTTCAACCAGTCACTGATTGCGCGCTTTGGCCTCGGCAGCCTTGGCTGCGCGTTGCCGGCGAACCTCTTTCGGATCAACCAGCAACGGCCGGTAAATCTCGATGCGATCCCCTGCCTGAACCAGGCGACTGTCCGGGTCGACGATAACTTTGCCGAAGATTCCGACGGGACAGTTGGTCAGATCCAGCTCTGGAAATGCCTGATCGATACCTGACTTCAGCAACGCCGTGCGTACGGTCGTCCCTGCCGGCAACGTCACGGACAGGAGCTCCTGACGATCAACAGCGGCATATACCACCTCGACCTCAATCATGGCCTCAACCATGTATCTGTTTGGCGCGCTGGCAGAACGCATCCACCAGCGTATTGGCCGCCTGATTGAACAACGGCCCCAACGTCGCGCGAATAATCGGTCCGGCGTAATCGAACGACAGGTCCAGGCTGATTTTGCAGGCCTTGTCGGTCAGTGCCTTGAACACCCAGATGCCATGCAACTGAGTGAACGGACCTTCCTCGAGATTCATTTCGATCGATTGCCCGGGAACCAGGGTGTTGCGCGTCACGAAATGCTGGCTAAGCCCGCCCTTCGCCACGCCAACGCTGGCGCGCATGTGTTCGGCAGAACTTTCCAGGACTTCAGCCGAAGAGCACCACGGCAGGAATTCCGGATAACGCGCCACGTCGTTGACCAGGTCATACAGTGCTTGCGCCGGATACGGCAGCAAGGCAGATCGTTGAATGTGTGTCGTCATGTCAGCGTCACTTCCACAGCTGGGTGGCAAACACTACGAGAATGCCAATGGGCGCCACATAGCGCATCAAAAACAGGGACAGGGCGAATAGCAGCGGGCTACGGATCGACAACTCGTCGCGTACCGTTTCACGGCCCATCACCCAGCCAGCAAACACCACGAAACAAAAACCACCGAGTGGCAACATGATTCGCGAGGTGAAGAAGTCCACCAAACCAAAGAAATGCAGGCCACCGGCTGCGCCCCATTGATAGAGATGGAACACTCCGCCTTCGTTCACGAAAAACTTGGCTTCCTTCCAGATATTGAAGGAAAACACCGTGCCCAGGCCGATAAACCAGCACGTGAATGCCAGCCAGAAAGTGACCCAGGCACGACGGACTTTCGTCCGCTCAACCAGGTAAGCCACCATCGGTTCGAGCAAGGAAATCGCCGAACTCCAGGCCGCAATCGCTACCAATATAAAGAACACCATGCCCATCAGTTGGCCGAACACCACGTTACCAAAGGCAAATGGCAGGGTGACAAACATCAGGCCAGGGCCTTCGCTCGGGTCCAGGCCAGCAGCGAACACAATCGGAAACAACGCCAATCCGGCCACCAGCGAAACAAACGTATCGAGCAGCGCTACACCGACGACAGTGCTGGAAATTGACGAGTGCTTCGGCATGTAAGCGCCGTAGATCATGATCGAACCGACACCCACGCTCAGGGAAAAAAATGCGTGCCCCATGGCCGGTAGCAAACCGTCGAGGACCTTTTCCGGGCGGAAGTCGAACATGAAATGCACGCCTTCCATGAAATGGCCGGTGGTCATGCTGTAGCCCAGCAACACCAGAATCATCACAAACAGCAGCGGCATCATGATCCGCAAGCTGCGCTCAAGTCCGGCAACCACGCCCTTGGCGATGACGATGGCAGACAGCAGCATAAAAATCGTGTGCCACAGTATCTGGCGCCATGGATCGGCGATCACATTACCAAAGTACGCGTTGATCTGGTCAGCCGGCACGCCCTGGAAGTCACCGCGGCCCATGTCGATGATGTAATCCAGCGACCAGCCGCCCACCACGCTATAGAAAGACAGGATCAGCAACGCCGTGATCATCCCGGCGAATGCGCCCCAGGACCATCTGCTCGAATGCCCCGCCTCCAGCGCCAGCACCTTTAAGGCGTTGGCCGGGCTCTGCCGGGCACGACGGCCGATCAGGGTTTCAGCCAACATGACCGGCACACCGATCAGCGCGATACACACCAGGAACATCAGCACAAAGGCGCCGCCGCCATAAATGCCAACCATGTACGGAAATTTCCAGATGCTACCCAGCCCCACGGCCGAACCGGTCGCGGCGAGTATGAAGACCCAGCGGCTAGCCCAACTACCGTGGACTGAAACCTTGTCCGTCGACATCGTTATCACGCCCAAGCGTTCAAAAAAGAGGGCGCATTGTCCGGGATTCAATCAACCTGCTCAAGCACGTAGCGAGACCGTAGCAGACTCGCGTGCAACTCCCTATAATGCCGCCCCTATGGCTAAACAGAAGAAACACCCAACAGGGACCATCGCGCAAAATAAAAAGGCGCGACACGATTACTTCATCGAGCATAAGTTCGAGGCTGGTCTGGTCCTGGCCGGCTGGGAAGTAAAAAGTCTGCGGGCAAGCAAGCTGCAACTGGTTGACAGTTACGTACTGCTCAAGGATGGCGAAGCCTGGTTGCTCGGCAGCCACATTACGCCGCTGATGACCGCCAGCACGCACGTCATCGCTGATCCGACCCGCACTCGAAAGTTGCTGCTCAACCGGCGCGAGCTGGAAAAGCTGGCGACTGCCGTGCAGCAAAAAGGTTACGCCTGCGTATGCCTGTCCTGGTACTGGAGCAAGCACATGGTCAAGTGCGAGATCGCTCTGGGCAAGGGCAAGAAGGAATACGACAAGCGCGATACCGAACGCGAACGCGATGCCGGTCGCGAGCTGCAGCGTGCGGTGCGCAACAAGGGCAAGGAAGATTAATCTTTTTTCTGCCTGAAGCCGCCTTCGCGAGCAGCCCGCTCCCACACTGGACTTTGTCTGGACATAAATTGATGCCTGACATCGATCTAATTTGGGAGCGGGCTTGCTCGCGAAGGCGATCGCACAATCACCGCAATGCTTACTGACTACATCCCCTTGCGCCGCTCCGCCCGGGCCATGCGCTGCACCTCCTGACGCACTTCTTCCAGCACTTCCTGCACATACAAAATGTGGCGACTGGAGACTTCCCGCGCCTGCTCCGCCCTTCCTTCGATAATCGCCAGGTACAACTCCCGGTGCTGCGTGATCAGCATGTCGCGGGTTTCGGTGCGCTGTTTGTACATCCCGCCAATGTTGGTCACCACGTTGCGCTTGAGCAGATCGAACAACCCGCGAATGGTGTGCAGCAGCACGGCGTTGTGACTGGCTTCGGCGATCGCCAAGTGGAATTTCGCGTCCGCCGCGCCCTCTTCGGCCCGACTCACTTCGTCATGACGCGAATAGCAGTCCTGCAATTCGTCGAACGCTGCTGTCAGTCGCTCGCGATCAACGTCGGTAGCACGCAACGCCGCGTAGTAAGCGCAGGACGCTTCCAGCGTGTGACGAAACTCCAACAGGTCACGCTGAGCCTCGGGATTACTTTCCAGCAGATGCAGCAGCGGATCACTGAAGGTCGAACCCAGCGACTCCACCACATAATTGCCGCCGCCCTGGCGACTGACCAGCAACCCCTTGGCCGCCAGCTTCTGGATCGCCTCGCGCAACGAAGGGCGTGACACGCCGAACTGCTCGGCCAACGCACGTTCGGCCGGCAAACGCTCGCCAGACTTCAATGTGCCCTCGAGGATCATCCCCTCAAGCTGCTCGACAATATCGTCAGACAAACGGCGCTGACGAATTTGATCAAACCCCATAACTCAATTCTCCACGATCCCGACGACTCGCCGGGCTCTCTATTCTGGCCTATCGGCGCTGTACCAGCACCTACCAGACGGCACTTCATCGAGCGGATCACACGCGCATCGCAGCGCTTATTCGACAAAAGTTTTAGGGCGGCAAATTGACACACCGCCTACAACGCTTTTACCCTAGCCAACAGCGATTGTAAATTGGTATTACCAATTATCCAAGAACGCTGACCAGTGCCTGACCAACAACAATTAGGGGCCACCCCATATGCAAACCTGGCAACAGCTCTATACCCCGCTCGGCAGCCTCGGCGTTTCTGCGCTCGCCGCCGTTATCCCCATCGTTTTCTTCTTCCTCGCGCTGGCCGTGTTCCGGCTCAAAGGGCACGTGGCCGGCAGTATTACGCTGGCCTTGTCCATTGCCGTGGCAATCTTCGCGTTCCAGATGCCGGTCGACATGGCGTTCGCCGCCGCCGGGTACGGTTTCGCCTACGGCTTGTGGCCGATTGCGTGGATCATCGTGGCAGCGGTTTTCCTCTACAAACTGACGGTCAAGAGTGGTCAGTTCGAAGTGATCCGCAGCTCAGTGCTGTCGATCACCGACGATCAGCGTTTGCAGGTTCTGCTGATTGGCTTCTGCTTCGGCGCATTCCTGGAAGGTGCCGCCGGTTTTGGTGCGCCGGTAGCGATCACCGCCGCATTGCTGGTAGGACTGGGCTTTAACCCGCTGTACGCCGCCGGCCTGTGTCTGATCGCCAATACGGCGCCAGTGGCTTTCGGTGCGCTGGGTATTCCGATCATCGTCGCCGGCCAGGTGACCGGTATCGATGCGTTCAAGATCGGCGCCATGACCGGCCGCCAACTGCCGCTGCTGTCGCTGTTCGTGCCGTTCTGGCTGGTGTTCATGATGGACGGCCTGCGCGGCGTTCGGGAAACCTGGCCGGCCGCACTGGTGGCCGGCTTGAGCTTTGCCATCACCCAGTACTTCACTTCGAACTTCATTGGCCCGGAACTGCCGGACATCACCTCGGCCCTGGCCAGCCTGATTTCCCTGACGCTGTTCCTGAAGGTCTGGCAGCCGAAACGCGCCGCCGGCCAGCACATCGTTGGCGCCGTCTCGGCGTCGGTGGTGACCGCCAGCGCCGGCGGTTTCGGCCTGCCGCGCAGCACCGTGGCTTCGCCCTACAGCTTTGGTGAAATTCTCAAAGCCTGGTCACCGTTCCTGATCCTCACTGTGCTGGTCACCATCTGGACACTGAAACCGTTCAAGGCGATGTTTGCGGCTGGCGGTTCGATGTACAGCTGGGTATTTAACATCGCCATCCCGCACCTCGATCAATTGGTGATCAAGGTTGCACCGATCGTGACCGCGCCGACCGCGATTCCAGCGGTGTTTAAACTCGACCCGATTTCCGCGACCGGCACGGCGATTTTCTTCTCCGCGCTGATCTCGATGCTGGTGCTGAAGATCAACATCAGAACTGGTCTGACCACTTTGAAAGAGACCTTCTACGAGCTGCGCTGGCCGATTCTGTCCATCGGCATGGTGCTGGCTTTCGCGTTCGTCACCAACTACTCGGGCATGTCCTCGACCATGGCCCTGGTTCTGGCCGGTACCGGTGCAGCCTTTCCGTTCTTCTCGCCGTTCCTTGGTTGGCTGGGCGTGTTCCTGACCGGTTCCGATACCTCGTCCAACGCACTGTTCAGTTCGTTGCAAGCGACCACCGCACACCAGATCGGTGTCAGCGATGTGCTGCTGGTAGCGGCGAACACCAGCGGTGGCGTGACCGGCAAGATGATCTCGCCACAATCAATCGCTGTGGCTTGCGCCGCGACCGGCTTGGTGGGCAAGGAATCGGATCTGTTCCGCTTCACCCTCAAGCACAGCCTGTTCTTTGCAACGATCGTGGGCTTGATCACCTACATCCAGGCCTACTGGTTAACCGGCATGCTGGTGCACTAAGGCCTACCAGCAGCACCGAAAAAACCGACGCCGGACCACGAATCCGGCGTCAGCTATTCACAACCCGGTCTGTAAGGCTGCTGAAAGCTTCCCTCTCTATATTCAGCGGCCTCAACGGACGGATAACCGGGACCACCCGGAGACACGCCTGATGAGCGAGCTTTTTTACAACGCTGTGCCGAACGCGACCCGCGTCGCCCCGCCACTGCCCGAGCCTCGGCAATACCCCAGCGAAAAACCGTCACGGGTCTACCTGTTCGGCACCTGCGTGGTCGATCTGTTTTACCCGGAAGCCGGGATGGACGCGATCCACCTGCTGGAGCGCGAAGGCATCCGTGTCGAGTACCCGCAAGGGCAAAGCTGCTGCGGACAACCGGCCTACACCTCGGGTTATACCGAGCAGGCCCGGACCGTGGCGCGCTCGCAGTTGGCGCTGTTCGCCGAGGATTATCCGGTGGTGGTGCCGTCGGGATCGTGTGCCGGGATGTTGCGCGAACACTACGCCGACTTGTTCAAGGACGAGCCGCAGACGTTGAAGCAAGTCCAGGCGCTGGGCGCCCGGACGTATGAATTGGCCGAGTTCCTGTTGTTTGTCTGCAAGGTGCAGCTCAAGGACAGCGGCGAGCCCGTCAAAGTGGCGTTGCACACGTCGTGTTCGGCACGCCGTGAAATGAACACCCACCTGCACGGTCGCGAGTTGTTGTCGCAACTGAGCAACGTGGAGCGGGTCGATCACAGCCACGAAAGTGAATGCTGTGGCTTTGGCGGGACATTCAGCGTCCGTATGCCAGACATTTCCGGCGCGATGGTGGCTGACAAAACCCGCTCGCTGAAGGAATCCGGCGCGCACAAGGTACTCAGTGCCGATTGCGGTTGCCTGATGAACATCAACGGCTCGCTGGAGAAACAGCAGGAAGCGCTACGTGGCCAACACCTGGCCAGTTTCCTTTGGCAGCGCACCGGAGGTGTTCAATGAACGCTTCCGCGATTATTCCTACGGTTGCCGTGGAAGAAGATTTTCGCACCCGGGCTCACAAGGCGTTGGATGACAAGCAACTGCGAAACAACTTTCGCACGGCGATGGATTCACTGATGACAAAACGGGCAGCGTCCTTCAGCGATGCCCATGAAAGAGAACATTTGCGAGCGCTGGGCAATGCTGTCCGCGCCCGTGCGTTATCCAAGTTGCCCGACCTGCTCGAGCAGCTTGAACAGAACCTGACCCGCAACGGTGTGACAGTGCACTGGGCGGAAACGGTGGACGAGGCCAATGGCATCGTCCTCTCGATCATCCGCGCTCACGAGGGGCGGCAAGTGATCAAGGGCAAATCGATGGTCAGCGAAGAGATGGAGATGAATCACTTCCTCGCTGAACAGGGCATTGAATGCCTGGAATCGGACATGGGCGAGTACATCGTCCAACTCGACCACGAGAAGCCTTCACACATTATTATGCCGGCAATCCACAAGAATGCCGGTCAGGTCGCGTCCTTGTTCCACGACAAACTTGGCGTGGAATACACCAAGGACGTTGACCAACTCATTCAGATCGGTCGCAAAGTCTTGCGGCAGAAATTCTTCGAAGCGGACATCGGCGTCTCCGGCGTCAACTTCGCCGTGGCCGAAACCGGCACCCTGTTGCTGGTGGAAAACGAAGGCAACGGGCGCATGACCACCACCGTGCCGCCGGTGCACATCGCCGTCACCGGCATCGAAAAAGTCGTGGAAAACCTGCGCGACGTGGTGCCGCTGTTGTCGTTGCTGACCCGCTCGGCCCTCGGCCAGCCCATCACCACCTACGTCAACATGATCTCCGGCCCGCGCAAGGCCGATGAACTCGACGGCCCGCAAGAAGTGCACCTGGTACTGCTCGACAACGGTCGCAGCCAGGCCTTCGCCGACAGCGAATTGCGCCAGACCCTGAACTGCATCCGCTGCGGCGCCTGTATGAATCACTGCCCGGTCTACACCCGAATCGGCGGCCACGCCTATGGGGAGGTTTACCCAGGGCCTATCGGAAAAATCATCACCCCGCACATGGTCGGCCTGGCGAAAGTCCCGGACCACCCGAGCGCGTCGTCGCTGTGCGGCGCTTGTGGTGAAGTCTGTCCGGTAAAAATTCCTATTCCTGCACTGCTGCGTCGCCTACGGGAAGAGAACGTCAAAGCGCCGGACAGTGCACATCAAGTGATGCGCGGTCAGGGCAGCAAATACTCGCGCAAGGAACGTTTTATCTGGAACGCCTGGGCCAAACTCAACAGCTCGCCGACGCTGTATCGTCTGTTCGGATTCTTCGCCACGCGCCTGCGTGCCCTCGCACCGAGTAATGTCGGCCCGTGGACGCAAAACCACAGCGCACCGAAACCCGCTGCCCGCTCACTGCATGACATGGCCCGCGAGCATCTGGCCAAACAGGGAGATCGTTGATGAGCGCCAAGCAAAATATCCTCGGCAAATTGCGCAGCAGTCTGACCGGCACCACGCCGGTACCCGACGCGTTCGATGTCGAACTGGTGACCGCGCCCTACACCTACGCGCCCGAGCAACGTATCCCGCAGCTGCGCAAACTGATGGAAGCGGTGCACACTGAAATCCATCTGACGTCCGGCCAAGGTTGGCCCGAGTTGCTGGCTCAGTTGCTGCACGATCGTCAGTTGCCAAGCTTGCTGATCGCACCGACGACGCCTCATGGTCAACGTGTCACTCAGCACTGGGCGAAGAACCCAGGTCTGCCTACGCTTAAAACCTACGACCGTCCGGTTGAAGAATGGAAAGCCGAATTGTTCAACGACACCCCGGCCAGCCTGACCACCACGCTCGGCGCTATCGCTGCCACGGGTAGTCTGATTCTCTGGCCGACGCGGGAAGAACCGCGCTTGATGAGCCTGGTGCCACCGGTGCATTTCGCCCTGCTCAAGGCCAGCGAGATTCGCGACAACTTCTATCAGGTGCAGAAGGAATTCGAATGGGCCCAGGGCATGCCAACCAACGCCTTGCTGGTGTCTGGCCCGTCGAAAACCGCCGACATCGAGCAAGTCCTGGCCTACGGCGCCCACGGTCCGAAAGACCTGGTGGTTTTGATCCTGGAGGACCAATGACTCTACCAACGGCGTTCCTGCGAGATGCACAGCAACTGATTCCTCAAGCGCGACGTTTCGACGACCCGCTGTCGACATTGGCCTTCGGTACCGATGCCAGTTTCTATCGACTGATTCCGAAGCTGGTGATCCGCGTCGAGTCGGAAGATGAAGTGGTCGCGCTGCTCAAACTGGCGCAACGGGATCACGTCCCGGTGACCTTCCGCGCCGCCGGCACCAGCCTCTCCGGTCAAGCCATCAGCGATTCAGTGCTGATCGTGCTTGGGGATAACTGGAACGGTCGCGAGATTCGTGGTCAAGGTACGCAAATCCGCCTGCAACCTGGCGTCATCGGCGCGCAAGCCAACGCGTGGCTGGCTCCGTTCGGACGCAAGATCGGTCCGGACCCGGCCTCGATCAACGCCTGCAAAATCGGCGGCATCGTCGCCAACAATGCCAGCGGCATGTGCTGCGGCACGGCGCAAAACACCTATCACACACTGGCGGGTATTCGTCTGGTGCTGGCCGATGGCAGTCGCCTCGATACTGAAGATGCGGGAAGCGTTGCGGCGTTTCGCGAGAGTCATTCCGAACTGCTGGATCGTCTGGCGACGCTGGGTCGCGAGACCCGCGCCAATGCCGAACTGGCCGCGAGAATCCGCCACAAATACCGTCTGAAAAATACCACCGGCCTGTCGCTCAATGCGCTGGTGGATTTCGACGAGCCTGTGGATATCTTGAGCCACTTGCTGGTGGGTTCCGAAGGCACCCTCGGCTTCATCAGCGCGGTGACCTACGACACGGTGATCGACCACCCGAACAAGGCGTCGGCACTGATCGTGTTCCCGGATGTGGAAACCTGTTGCAACGCCGTCACCGTGCTGAAAAACCAACCGGTGTCCGCCGTGGAGCTGCTGGACCGTCGCAGTCTGCGCTCGGTGCAGGACAAACCCGGGATGCCGGCTTTCGTCCAACACCTGTCGAACAATGCTTGCGCATTGCTGATTGAATCCCGCGCCGCATCGCCCACTTTGCTGCACGAACAACTGGCGCACATCATGGCGTCGTTGACCTCGTTCCCCGTGGAGAAACAAGTCGACTTCACCGAAGATCCGGTAGAAAACGCCCGACTCTGGGCGATCCGCAAGGACACTTTCCCCGCCGTTGGCGCCGTGCGCAAAACCGGCACCACGGTGATCATCGAAGACGTGACCTTCCCGGTGGAACAACTGGCGATCGGCGTGAACCGCCTGATCGAGCTGTTCGACAAACATCACTACGACGAGGCGATCCTTTTCGGACACGCCCTGGAAGGCAATCTGCACTTCGTCTTCACCCAAGGCTTCAACAACCCGGAAGAAATCGCACGCTATCAGGCGTTCATGGACGACGTGGCGCAACTGGTTGCGGTGGAATTCGGCGGCTCGCTGAAGGCCGAACACGGCACCGGACGCAACATGGCGCCCTTCGTCGAGCTGGAATGGGGCAGCGATGCCTACCAGTTGATGTGGCAGCTCAAACGCCTGCTCGACCCCAACGGCATTCTCAATCCGGATGTGGTGCTCAGCGAGGATCCACAGATCCACCTCAAACACCTGAAACCACTGCCGGCCGCCGACGAGATTGTGGATAAGTGCATCGAGTGCGGTTTCTGCGAACCGGTTTGCCCGTCGAAAGGCCTGACCCTGAGCCCGCGCCAGCGCATCGTGATCTGGCGTGACATCCAGGCGAAGAAACGCGCAGGCGTCGACACCAGTGAACTCGAAGCCGCATACGAATATCAAGGCATCGACACCTGCGCCGCCACCGGTCTCTGCGCGCAACGCTGCCCTGTAGGCATCAATACCGGCGAGCTGGTGAAAAAACTTCGCAGCCGTAAGGCGACTCATACGAAAACCGCCAACTGGCTGGAAGGCAATTTCGCCACTGCGCTGCAAGGCGCGCGCTTCACCCTGCATGTCGCCAATGGCGCGCGGATGCTGCTGGGCGCGCCACGGTTGGCGAAGCTTTCGGCGACGCTGACGAAGCTGTCCAAAGGTCAGGTCCCGCAATGGACCAACGCCATGCCGCAGCCGGAAAAAGCCATTCGCTTCAGCCCGACCGTGTCGGACGCACGCCCTCGGGTGGTGTACCTGGCGGCATGTGTCTCGCGGGTCATGGGCCCTGCGGCCGGTGATAAAGAGCAAATGTCGTTGTACGACAAAACCCGTGGGCTGCTGGAAAAAGCCGGTTACCAGGTAGTCTTTCCAGACAATCAGGACAGCCTCTGCTGTGGCCAGCCATTCGCCTCCAAAGGTTACGCCGAACAGGCCGAACACAAGCGCCAGGAACTGATCGGCGCGTTGCTGCATGCCAGTCGCGGCGGGCTCGACCCGATCTATTGCGACACCAGCCCCTGCACGTTGCGGCTGGTCCAGGATCTGGGCGATGTTCGACTGGACGTGTACGACCCGGTGCGTTTCATCCGCACGCACTTGATGGATAGACTCGACTTCACGCCACAGGAAGGACCGATTGCGGTGCACGTGACCTGTAGCACTCAGCACCTTGGCGAGAGCCAGGCGTTGATCGACCTGGCGCGTAAATGCAGCAAAACAGTGGTCATCCCCGAAGGCATTCATTGCTGCGGATTTGCCGGTGACAAGGGCTTCACCACGCCGGAGTTGAACGCGCATTCGCTGCGTTCGCTCAAGGACGCGGTGCAGCAGTGCAGCGAAGGGATTTCCACCAGCCGGACCTGTGAAATTGGCCTGACGCAGCACGGCGGAATTGACTACCACGGACTAGTCTATCTGGTGGATCGGGTAACGCAGGCAAGGGTTATGCAAGAAAAATAGAACCCTGATGCGCAGCCGCAGTCCACTCATTAAGCCCGGACATACCGGGCTTATCCCAAACTCGGCAGCCCGTCCTGATGGCCAGCCATGCCTGGACCCTCAGTTCAAGGAGATACACATGAAACGTTCTGTACTGTTAGGTCTGTTCGTTACTGCTTCGCTGATGGCGTCCACCTCGTTTGCCGCCGAAGACCTCTGTGCGGTCAACTTGAAAACCATCGAAAATGCCAAGGCACAGATCCCTCCAGAGATGACTGAACAGGTGATGGAGAGCGTCGAGAAAGCCAAAGCCGATCATGCAAAAGGCACCAAGAAAGGGACTGATGATTGCATCGCCGAGACCACCCAAACCATTCAGTCCATTCAGAAGACAAGTGACGGCGGCAAACAATAGTTCCAGCTACGATCGCGCACACCCGCGCAGGCTTGTTGCTCACTACGATTCACAGAGCAACAGGCCTGTGGCCGGGATTCCCGTCTTAGTGCCATTACGCCTATCAAATAGCTTTTTCATAGCCTTTCTCTAAAAACCGAATTCCTGCGCATCGGCGTGGTCTTTTAAGTAGGCCCGATCACTCGTGGCTTGTTTTCAGACCTCGGCCGAGCCGCCCGATTTACGGCAGCACCGAGACCATCAGCACAAGGAGTTATCCATGAAACGTACCGCACTCGCTGGTTTGTTCATGTCTGCTGCAATGTTGGCCTCTCCCGTATTTGCTGCGGACAACGACCTGTGTACGAGCAAGCTGCAAGAGCTCAAAGCCAAAGTGACTGCACTGCCGGCGACCTCCGACAACACCACAATGGAGATCAAAAGACTGCTGGCCAGCGCCGAAGCATCAAAAGCCGCCGGGGACGACAAAAAATGCGCTACTGAGGCCACCCAGGCGTTGTCGATGACACACTGAACAATCAACCCAATCCACAATCGCTCGTGGTCAACCTTCAGGTTGGCCTTCTGGGCCGCGTTGTCGTACACTGCACAGGCTTGTTGCTCACTTTGATTCACGAGCAATGAGTTCGGGGCCGTTTAGGATTCGACGCCGGTTGCGAAACTTTAGGTGCATGCCGAGTTGGTAACAGAACTCGTAAATCCACTGTTGCAACTACTTATAGTTGCCAATGACAAATACTACGGGGAAGAATCTATCGCTGCGTAAGCAGCCTTAGACCTTTACCTTCTGGTACCTTCGGGTCCAGCAATCACTAGGGGATGTCTGTAAACCCGAAGTGATTGTCATATAGAACAGAATCGCCGTGCAGTACGTTGTGGACGAAGCGGCTAAAACTTACACAACTCGCCCAAAGCACCCTGCCCTTCGGGTCGCTGAGGGTTAACTTAATAGAAACGGCTACGCATGTAGTACCGACAGCGGAGTACTGGCGGACGGGGGTTCAAATCCCCCCGGCTCCACCAAATACGAAGCAAAGCAAAACCCGCCCAGTGCGGGTTTTGTTGCATCTGGGGTATGACAATCCATCGCCCACCGCTACCCCTGTGGGAGCGGGCTTGCCCGCGATGAGGCCAGCCAGATCACACCAAGACACTCTGCCCGCCCGGAGAAGCCCATGCGCCAAGCCCTCCTTATCATCGACGTGCAACCCAGCTTCGCCCCACCGCAATGGCTCATCGACGGTATCCGGAAACTCATCGGCACCCTGCCCAGCGTCGCCACCGTCGAACGCCACGACGAATCCATAACCCCGTTTCAGAAACAACTCGGCTGGCACCCGGCACCGGACGACGACAGCCTGATCCCGGCCGATCGCCTCTTCATCAAGTACGGCTACGCACCTTCACCTGAAACCCTCGATTATCTGAAAAACCTTAAGGTCGATCGCGTTTTGGTGTGTGGCCTTCAAACCGAGACGTGCTGCCTGGCGGCCGGATTTGCGCTGTTCGATGCGGGGTTGCAGCCGACGTTGCTGACGGATTTGACGGTGGGGTCATCGCTGGATCGCACGGGAAATTTGGGAGTGAAGCTTTGGGCGCACCATTTCAAGCACACGTTGAAATCGACTGAGTTGTGATCAACGATCAACGAGTCCTCCCCGGAAGACCAAAAACGCCGTAAAGCTAGGAGACCCCAAGCTTTACGGCTTTTTTAATCGCCTTGATACCGGACTATTTCGACTCTTCACCCAGCATGCCCGTGTAGTGAGCCAACCGTTTTTCAACGTCTGCCTTCGTCTGCAAGCCAAGCTCCATCAGCTGTTTGATCCGCTGTTGCGCGCCCGAGCGCTTCACCGAGCCGATGAACCCTTCCCATTCGGCGGCGATGGCCTCGTTCGGAGGAAGGCTGGCGGCGTCGACCAGGTGTTTGATGTCGGCAATCGACTGTTTGTCGAACCTGGCGATGCGACGGGCCATGGTGTCGACGAACTTGTCGAGTTCGGCGTCAGGGAGCGCACGATTGACATAGCCATAGCGCTCAGCGAGTTCGCCATTGATGTCGTTTCCGGTGAGCAATATTTCCAGCGCGCGCCCACGCCCCATCAATCGTGGCAGGCGAGCCATGGGCCCACCGCCAGGCACCAGTGCGGCGCCAATTTCCCATTGAGACAGAATGGCTTTCTCACGACTGGCGAAACGCATGTCGCTGGCCAGGGCCAGTTCGCTTCCGACACCGGTGGCGCGACCGCGGATTGAGACAATCGAGACCACTGGTGCCTTGCTCAGTCGAACCAGCATGTCGGGCAGCGGAGGCAAACCGGTCGGGCCGTTTGCGAGGCTGGTCGTTTCCTCAAGCGGTGGCACGAAGTCGTAGTGGGTCAGGAAGAAGTCGGGAACGTCACTGTCGAACACGACGACCACGAGCTTTGGATCGGTTTCAATGGCGGTAATGACCTCGTTCAACTGCGGCATGGTCTCAGGGCCGTAGATGTTGTACGGAGGGTTGTGGAAGGTGACGCGCCAGTATTCGGGGGTGACGCGCGTGAGCTTGATTTCCTGCTTCACGGCAGTGGTGGAATGAGTTTTGTCGGATTTCGATGTGGATGCTGTCGATGCCTCACCGGCGAGAGCCGAGCCGGTGGCCGCCATGCTGGCGACAATGATCGCAGCATTGAATAGCTGCAGTTTCATGGGAAAACCTCCAGATGAACGCCATATGGGTTTCCGCGAACAACGTTCTTCAGTGTGAAGAAGAGATTTGGCTGGTCGGAGGTATCGCCTGGAAGCGACAGAATGTGGGGGGCAGGGGCGTCTTGATCGCTCGTGAGTGACCCGGATCAAGAGGGGGCGGCAACAGGTCGTCTTTCGTCGACAGCTCCGACTGTTGAAGATTAGCAGTGCGAGATCGGCTTTCAAGTGACGTCAGTCGAACGTATTCGTGACATTTACACGCACCTACTCGAATGAAGTCCCACTGCCCTTCTACACTCCATCCCCATAAGCCCCACACCATCAACCGAGCCCACATGACCACCCTCAAAGACCGCTTGAAGCAAGGCAAGGACGCCCGCAAGCACTGCTCCCGCAGTTCGCAGGCGTCCATGGGAAAAATAGTTCGCGACCCACTGCCGCTGATCAAGGCATCGAGCGAGGGCCGGATCAGGTCGTTGGTCGAGCTGCGTTACGGGCGCATGCTGGTGTCGCCCTTCACCTTTTATCGTGGCAATGCGCTGCTGCAAGCCCATGACCTGGCGGGCACAACGAACATGGGGCTGGTTTCGCCGATCTGTGGTGACAGTCACCTGATGAACTTCGGTGGGTTCGCCACGCCAGAGCGCAATCTGTTGTTCAGCGTCAACGATTTCGACGAAGCGCATCCCGGCCCCTGGGAGTGGGATTTGAAACGGCTGGTGGCGAGTTGTCTGATTGCCGTACGCGACTTGCGTCATGGCGAGTCGGTTGAAGAAACGGTGTGTCGTCATGTGGTCGGAGCCTATCAACAGACGATGCTTGAGTGCGCCGAACAAAGCTCACTGGAGACCTGGTACGAATCCATCACTTACAACGATCTGCGGCAGCAGGCGAGCAAAACCAATCTGGAACACGTGGAACGCGCGATCGAAAAAGCCGAACGCCGCACTCATGCCGAACTGCTGCCGAAAATCAGTGAACGTGACGCGGAAGACCGCCTGATCATTCGCGATGACCTGCCGGAAATTTTCCATCTGCACAAAAACACCACACTGCTGGATGCCGATGATGACTGGCTGCGCCTCTCGGATTGGCGGCCGCTCTACGACGCGTTCATGCGCGACTACCCTGGCACGCTGCAAGCCGACCGCCGTGAGTTGTTGTCTCGCTTTCACGTTCAAGACATGGCCTTCAAAGTGGTGGGTGTGGGCAGCGTCGGCACTCGGTGCCTGGTGGCGCTGCTGACCGACGATCAGGATTTCCCTTTATTCCTGCAATTCAAGGAAGCGCGTCGTTCGGTGCTCGCCGATTTCGTAAAGACCAAATCCCGGGTACGGCATAACGGCCAGCGCGTGGTCGATTGCCAGCGATTGATGCAATCGGCTAGCGATCTGTTCCTCGGCTGGACGACCGGCCCCAGCGGTCGGCACTTCTATGTGCGCCAGTTGCGCGACATGAAAATCTCGGCCGAGCTCGAATCCTTCGACGCGGATGCCTTCGCCGCCTACGGACGGATCTGTGGCCGCGCCCTCGCCCGGGCGCATGCCAAATCGTCCGGGCACGCGGCGCAGATCAGCGGCTACATTGGCAAGGGCGATGCGCTGGCCGATGCACTGTTCAAGTACGCGCAAGGTTATTCAAAGCAGAATGAACAGGACTTCGAGCAATTCCAGCAGGCCTGTCGCAAGGGTCGCTTTCGAGCCCGTTCGGAGGCTGACTTTGCAGCAGACCATTTGCCGTAGACGCCTTGAGGTGCCGGGGCGCGGTGGTCGTTCATCTATATGAACTTTTCTTCACCCCACTGTGCTTCAGCAATCGGTACATTGCGCTCGCTCATTCAAGAAACTACGGTTTGCCCGCCCTCCCGCGGGCTTTTTTTTGCCTGCGTTTTGTCCCGAGTGACGCAAATCACGCCCAACATCTCCATAGGGTGTACCATCAACCCCTGTCCTTCAGATATCAGTTAGCCATGTCCACACTAAGCGAAGAGAGCCGCCAGATCGTAGCTTCTCTGGCGCACCGTGTTGGCCCCAACGCTGACATTGCAAGGGTCGCCCAAGCGATTGTTTCAACCTTGCAAGATATGGACACAGGCCTCACGCCCATCATTGGCCATCAAGGGGTTGCCGCGCTTTACCGCCGCAGCCTACATCTGTGCGCCTCCACTCATCCACGTCTGGCCGGCATTTATGACAGTGTGCAGGCCGCCATGGATCTGACTGCCCTCAAGTCCGTACTCGTTGAACAAAGCAAAGCCGATGCATTGTTTTTCGGTGAAGTGCTGCTGACCACCTTCTACGAGTTGCTGACCACGCTGATCGGGCCCTCGCTCACCGCACGTTTGCTTCGTGGCGTGTGGGAACCTTCTTTGAGCGACACCCCTTCGCAGGAAAATTCGCCATGAGCACCAAAGTGACTATCAACCGCTTGGCCACCGGCGTGCCAGGACTGGACGAGGTGCTGGGCGGAGGTTTGCCGGAGTTTTCGTTCAACCTGATCGCCGGCCCCCCTGGCTGCGGCAAAACCACGCTGGCGCATCAGATGATGTTTGCCCTGGCAACGCCTGAGCGCCCGGCGTTGTTCTTTACGGTGCTTGGCGAGCCGCCGCTGAAGATGCTGCGTTATCAGCAGCAATTCGACTTTTTCGACAGTGAAGCGATCAATCAGTCGATCCGTTATATCAATCTGGCCGACGACACCCTGGCCGGGAATCTGGACGAAGTGCTGAGGCGCATTGTCAGCGAGGTGGAGGCTCACTCCCCGGCGCTGGTGTTTGTCGACTCGTTCCGCTCCGTGGTGCTGGCCAGTCAGACCCAGGACAACCCGAACAACAACCTGCCGCAGTTCGTCCAGCAACTGGGCATGTTGATGACCACCTGGCAGGCGACGACCTTCCTGATCGGCGAATACTTCACCGAAACCGACACCAACCCGATTTTCACCGTGGCCGACGGCCTGATCTGGCTGCGCCAGAGTGTTCAGCGCAACTCGATGGTGCGCAAGATGGAAATCATGAAGATGCGCGGCCAGCCTACACTGCCGGGCCTGCACACCTTCCGCATCGCTACATCGGGAATCAAGGTCTTTGCGCCCGCTGCGACCAACCTGGCTGAAGCGCCGCTGGAGTTCCCCATCAAGCGCCTGAAAATGGGCGTGCCGCAACTCGATGACATGCTCGGCGGCGGCCTGCCTCGCGGTTATTCCCTGTTGGTCGCCGGGCCGTCGGGTTCGGGCAAAAGCATTCTGGCGGCGACCTTCCTGGCCGAAGGCGCGCGCAATGGCGAAACCGGCGTAATCGCGGTGTTTGAGCAACGGCCTAATCACTCGCAAAATGCCACTCTTGCTGACCTGATCCAGAGCGGCCAGATCGGCCTGGTAGACAGCCGTTCGCCGGACCTGTCGATCGACGAAATCGTCCAGTTGCTGCTCAGCGAGATCAAGCGACTCAAAGCCACCCGCGTGGTGATCGACTCACTGTCAGGTTTCGAACTGGCCTTGGCGCCGACCTTCCGCGAGGACTTTCGCGAGTCGCTGTCGCGCATGGTCACTGCGTTGACGAGTGCCGGGGTTAGCGTGTTGATGACTTCCGAGCTTGAAGACCGCTACACCGACCTGCGTTTCAGCCCGTACGGCACGGCATTCCTTACCGATGCGATCATCGTTCAGCGCTACATTGAAGTGCAGAGCCGCTTATTGCGCATCATGGCCGTGGTCAAAGTGCGGGCCAGCGCCCACTCCGATGAGTTGCGCCTGTATCGCATCGACAATAACGGTCTGCAAATCGGCGAAATGCTGCCGGACCAGGAAGGTTTGCTCGGGGGTCGGCCAACCCGGCAGCGTTTGAGCAAAGACGACGGATGAGCCAAACATCATGAACGAGGCCAATGGCAAGAACGAGCAAGCGATGGCCACGGCCGCTCGCGAACTGTTCCTGCTCGGTCAGAAAACCGTCGAGGCGCGCGCTGTTCTGGCGGGGCTGAACAAGGAGTTGAGCGACGCCAACACCCAGCTCGCGGACAGCCAGCAGATCGAGCAATTGATCGAAGCCAATCAGCAATTGGTCCTGGCCATTCTGCTGGCGCAGTCGGATGCGGAAAAACCCCAACGCTCAGCCCATGAACAGCGGCGCTACCTGGAGATGCGCGAAGCCAACGAACAATTGGTACTGGCCGTCCTCAGTGCGCAACACCTGCAAGCCTCGGCCGAGCACAGCCTGGCCCAGCAACGAAACATCCTCACCCTGGTGGCCCACGAACTGCGCAATCCGCTGACGCCCATCAGCATGATTGCCAGCCGACTGGTGCGGGTGCCGAGTGAAGAGCTGCCGCGCATGCAGGCGCTGATCGAAAGCCAGGTGCTGCACATGTCGCGCCTGGTGGATGACTTGCTGGATGTTTCCCGCGCCAGCACCGGCAAGCTGCGCCTGGATTGCCGCATCGTCGATATGGCACAGATCATTCAGGAGGCCATTGTCGTGTGCAGCCCGGTGATGACCGCCCAGCAGCTGCATTTCACCGCCAAGTTGCCCGAGTGCGCGCTGGCGGTGAACGGCGATCCGGTACGGCTCACACAGATTCTCGGCAACCTGCTGGGCAATGCGGCCAAGTACACACCGGCGGGCGGCACGGTTACGCTATCAGTGACCACCGAAGGCGATTTGCTGGAGATGAACATTTGCGATAGCGGTATTGGTATTTCCGCCAAGGCCTTGCCGTTTATCTTCGAGCCGTTTGTGCAGGACGTGCATGCGATCGGCTTCAACGGCGCCGGCCTCGGTATTGGCCTGACGGTGGTTCGTGAGCTGGTCGAAGCCCATGGCGGCACGGTCATCGGTACGAGCGACGGTGACGGCAAAGGCAGTACCTTTATCGTGACCTTGCCACTGGCTGTTTGAGTTTTTCCGCTGCCTGAGCAACGCTTGCGTTCAACCTCGTATCCCGGAGCGCCCATGCCGCTGCTGACCCTGCGCTGCAAACGCCTGACGCTGGCCGTCCTCAGCCCCGAACAGGCTGCGCTTGAAAGCGACTTCTACCGACGTAACCAGAGGCACCTCGCCCGATGGTCCCCGGTGCGACCCGCCGATTACTTCAGCCCCGAGCAAATCCGCCCACGCCTCGCCGTGCAAGCCAGTGCGTTCGAAGCGGGCCTGGCGGTGCACTTTGCGCTGCTGGATCCGGACAGCGGCCAGATGATCGGCGCCTGCAACTTCAGCGGCATCGTTCGCGGGGCGCTCCAGGCCTGTTATCTCGGCTATCACATTGACGAGTCCCATCAGGGACAGGGTTTGATGCACGAGGCTCTGGAGACGGGAATTCGCTACATGTTCGAGCAGCAGAACCTGCACCGGATCATGGCCAATTACATTCCCGGGAACGATCGCAGTGCGCGATTGCTTGAACGACTGGGCTTCGAGCGCGAGGGCTACGCCAAGGCCTATTTGAGCATCGCCGGGCGCTGGCAGGATCATGTGCTGACAGCGTTGATCAATGATCGATTTGAAACGTTGGAGCAGCGCTGGTCTCGGCCGCTTTCGCAAGGTTAAGTCTGGTTGACCGCGTTATCGTTCTTCGCGAGCAGGCTCGCTCCCACACTTGATCGTGTCGCACACAAATCTGCGATCACTGAAGATCCAATGTGGGAGCGAGCCTGCTCGCGATGGCGATTTCCCAGGCAATAAAAAACCCGCCATCCCACTCGGATTACGGGTTTCACCGTTCAAAACCTCTCTCAATTGACCGGCTGAGACTGAACCACCAACGCCGGTTCATCGGCCTTCTGCAACACCGGCAGCTCCAGCCGCGCTCGCCCATAAAACGCCAACGCCGTGAGCAAACACGCGAGCCACACAAAGATCCCGGCCCAGAAGGTGTGAGACATGTAGTGCCAGCCTTGCACAACCCGCGTCGTCCCGTAGACGAAACCAAGGCCCAGCGAGCCGTACATCAGCGCCTTGGAATAGCGCCAGCGATAGCGACGCGCCACAAAATACAACGCGAGCATGGTAAAGCCGCCCGAGGCATGCCCGCCCGGCCAGCAACGACCGTCACCCGCCACTTTCAGCAGGTCAAAATTCTGGTACCACTCCTTGTGCTCGATCTTGCCCCCGTACTGCGTCGTTTCGATCGGGCAATACACACTGGTATGGCCCTTGAGGTAATGAATGACGCCGGTGCTGATGGAAAACGCGAACACCACGTAGAGGAAATCCCGACGGTGTTTGCTGGCGAATCGCAGCACCGGCGCAACCTTGATTTTTTCCAGGAACGCGATGATCTTCGAGTGCTTTTCAGCCTTCAAACGTGGCCAGAGAAACGACAGCAGCGCGCCGATGATCGCGATCTCGCCGGTCCAGTTCGGGATGATCCGCGCCCATTTATGGGTGATCTTTTCGAACAGATGCACATGGTCCAGCGGGAACGTCTGCGTGACCGGATCATAAAAAAGATCGTTGAAGGCGATGTCGATTTTGGTTAGGTCGAACAGCAGGAAAACCACGACCGCGCAGGCCAGCGGAATACCAAAGTTCACCCAGTAAAAGCGGTAGCGCGTAGCAGTCAGCATCGTGTGTCCTGATCCAGAGTGTGAAGTCATTGACCGGTCACCGAGCGCCAGTCCGAGGCTTCGATGAAACCGAGCATGCGCGGCGCTTGCGGCGTTTCGGCCGAGATGAACAAGGAGGCGCCATAGCCCAGCGTGGAGGTCGGCAACTTGAGGTCTTTCTCCAATTGCGCCATGCATTCGCTGTGGGTCACCAGAATCAAATTGCGGCCGGCCACCTTGTGTGCCAACGCGTCGCGCAGCATGGTGCCCTTGCAATTGATCAACCAGTCTTCACCGACGCCGACCTTGTTGAACATGTAGCCGGCCGTCTGCGCCGTACGGATCACCGGGCTGTTGTAGATATCGGCCTTGCTCAGCCCCAGTTGTTCGAACCGCGCACCGACCTCCACCGCAACACCACGGGAGCGACCGGTAATGCCATCGTCGCCCGTCAGGCAGGCGGCTTTTGAGTGATCGCAACGTTCGACGTGGCGCACCAGCACGATCAGGTCGCCCTTGGCCCAACCGGCCGCCAATGCCCGGGCACCGGCTACATTGCCGTGAGCCAGGTCCGGAACCTGGGCGGGACGCAACAGCCAGAACGTCAGCGGAATGACCAACAGCGCCGAGGCCAGTACCACCCCGGTATTGCGAAAACGGGCAACCCGGCTCAGATCAATCGAGCGTTTTATCCCGAACAGACTCAGTCTCAATTCCACATCAGGCCGCCTCGCCGGCATGCATCACTGTCATTCGATGCCGCGAGGGTAGAGAGGTGTACGTGGGCAGGCAGTGAAACGCTTGTGAAAAAAAGCTTAAACCCCGCGCAAAAACCTTGTTACAGGATCCGCCCACAAAAACCTTTCAGCTCTCGCAAAGCCGGCCGATACAGTCCTGCTACACACCTTGCTGGCACCCAAAAACAACAATCTTCCAGCCAACCGACGATCAAGAAACACAACGTTCCTGGAGGAATTTTGATGAATAGCTGGTTTGGCAATATCAGCGTGAACCTTAAACTGGGCCTGGGGTTTGGCCTGGTTCTGGCACTGACCTGCGTCCTCGCCCTCACGGGATGGACGAGCCTGGGCAGCTTGATTGACCGCAGCAACTGGATGAGCGACATCACCCAGCTCAATGCCGGCCTGACCAAGCTGCGGGTGGTTCGCCTGCAATACATGCTGACCAACGGCGACGAAACGGCCGCGCAGAATGTACAGACCACCCTCGACGCGTTCTCCGCCCAGCAACAAGCCTTGCTGGCGAAATTCAAGAGCCCGGAAAACCTCAAGCTGCTCAGAGAACAAGGCACCGTCATCGATGCCTACAAGACGTCGCTGAACAAAATGCGCAGCGCCTACCGCACCGGTAACAGCGCGCGCGACGTCATGGGCGCCAACGCCGAGACCGCCAACACGCTGATCAATGCCATCAACACCGACGTGCAGCAAATGCCGCTGAGCGATCAGCGCTTCGAACAATTCCAGGCCATCACCGCCGCCAAGGAAGCGTTCTTGCTGGCCCGCTACGAAGTGCGCGGCTACACCGCCACCACCAACGCCGAAACCGAACAAAAAGCCGTCGGCCAACTGGACGCGGCCATTGCCAGCCTGAATGCCCTCAACGTGCATTTCGCCGACACCCAGCAAGAGGCCTTGCGTCAGTTGGAGACGGCGCTGGGCAACTACCGCAGCGCCTTGCAGGCTTACAAAGCCGCCAGCAACGACGCCGTGCAGGCGCGCAAGGAAATGACCGACCAGGGCGCCGCCATCGTGTCCCTGAGCGATCAGCTGTATCAGATCCAGATCGACCGTCGCGACGCCGAAAGCGCCCAGGCCCGTACCCTGCAATTGATCAGCACCTTGCTGGCGTTGTTGGTGGGCATCATTGCGGCCGTGATCATCACCCGCCAGATCACTGGCCCGTTGCGCGATACGCTGGCCGTGGTCGAGCGCATCGCCAGCGGCGACCTGTCCCATGACGTCAAGGTGACGCGCCGCGATGAACTCGGCGTGTTGCAGCAAGGCATCGCGCGCATGGGCGTGACCCTGCGCGACTTGATCAGCAGCATCCGCGACGGCGTGACCCAGATTGCCAGCGCTGCCGAAGAGCTGTCCGCCGTGACCGAGCAAACCAGCGCCGGGGTCAACAGCCAGAAGATCGAAACCGATCAGGTGGCCACCGCCATGCACGAGATGACAGCCACCGTGCAGGAAGTCGCACGCAACGCCGAACAGGCCTCCTTGGCCGCAGCCGCTGCTGATGGCGAAGCTCGCGAAGGCGACAAGGTGGTCAACGAAGCCATCGCCCAGATCGAACGCTTGGCCAGCGAAGTGGCGCGATCCACCGAAGCCATGAGTGTGCTGCAGCAGGAAAGCGACAAGATCGGCAGCGTCATGGACGTGATCAAAGCCGTGGCGGAACAAACCAACCTGCTGGCGCTCAACGCGGCGATCGAAGCGGCTCGTGCCGGTGAAGCCGGTCGCGGTTTTGCCGTGGTGGCCGATGAAGTCCGTGGCCTGGCCCAGCGCACGCAGAAATCCACCGAAGAAATCGAAGGCCTGGTGGCCGGCCTGCAGAACGGCACGCAACAAGTGTCGGCGGTGATGAACAACAGCCGCACCCTCACCGACAGCAGCGTCGCGCTGACCCGCAAGGCCGGTGTCTCACTGGAAAACATCACCCGCACGGTGTCCAACATCCAGTCAATGAACCAGCAGATCGCGGCCGCCGCCGAACAGCAAAGCGCCGTGGCCGAAGAGATCAGCCGCAGCATCATCAACGTGCGCGACGTGTCCGAACAGACCGCCGCCGCCAGCGACGAAACCGCCGCGTCCAGTGTTGAACTGGCACGGTTGGGTAATCAGTTGCAGATGATGGTCAGCCACTTCCGGGTTTGACGTTCACTTTGCGGTGAATGAACGATCCATTCGCGGGCAAGCCTCGCTCCTACAGGTTCAATGAGTACCCTGTAGGAGCGAGGCTTGCCCGAGAAAGCTATCTAACGCTCAAACACTAATCGCATTGGTAAACACCAACCGATTGCCAAACGGATCGGTCACGGTCATGTCCTGGCTGCCCCACGGCATCGCCTGAATCTGTGGATGGGCGAATGGGTATTCCTTGGCCAGCAGTTGCTGCTGGAATGCCTCCAGTTCGTCGGTCTCGATTCGCAACGCCGAGCCCGGTGTGCTGTCACCGTGGTGTTCCGATAAATGCAGCACGCATTCACCGCGCGACACTTGCAGGTACAACGGCAAGTTGGGCTCGAATCGGTGCTGCCAGTCGATCTTGAAACCGAGGAAGTCGACGTAGAACTCCACGGCTTTGATTTCATCGAAAATCCGCAGGATCGGGGTGGTTTTGCCGAAACTCATGGAGTTGCTCCCAGACTGATAAGGCCCAGAGTGTAGCCGGGCTGTACGTCAGCAATTCGGCTTGGTGATGGCTTTCTTTAATCGCAATGTGCCATCACTGTGGCGCAGCGCTCGGAATTTTTACTGAAAACCGTCACGCAAATCCCCTTCCCTCGCCAGAAACCGCCCTTCCCTGCGCCCATTCGCCTGACCGTCGCTGTAACTCAACACACCGTTGACCCATACCCCGTCAATCCCTTCGGCGGCCTGTTGCGGGTCATTGAAGTCGGCCACGTCGCGAATCGTTGCCGGGTCGAACAGCACCAGATCCGCCCAATGTCCTTCACGGATTTCGCCACGTTCCTTCAAACCGAATCGCGCCGCCGACAAACCAGTCATCTTGTGCACGGCGGTGTGCAGCGGAAACAGGCCTACGTCGCGGCTGAAATGGCCGAGCACGCGGGGGAACGCGCCCCACAAACGAGGGTGAGGAAACGGGTCCTCAGGCAATCCGTCGGAGCCCACCATCGACAGCGGATGCGCGAGGATTCTTCGTACGTCCGCCTCGTCCATTCCGTAATACACCGCGCCGGCCGGTTGCAGTCGGCGGGCCGCCTCGAGCAACGGCACGTCCCACTCGGCGGCGATGTCCATCAGGTCGCGACCGCCCAGTTCCGGGTGCGGCGTGGACCAGGTGATGGTGATGCGATGGGCATCGGTGACTTGCTTGAGGTCCAGGGTCGAAGAGCTGGCGGCATAGGGGTAGCAATCGCAGCCCACCGGGTGGGTTTTTGCCGCGTGTTCGAGGGCCGCCAGCAGTTGCGGGCTGCGCCCCCAATTACCGGCCCCGGCACACTTGAGGTGGGAAATGATCACCGGCGATTTCGCATGTCGACCGATCTGGAACGCTTCGTCCATGGCCTCCAGCACCGGTTCGAATTCGCTGCGCAAATGGGTGGTGTAGACCGCACCGAAGGCCGTCAGCTCTTCGGTCAGCTGCATCACCTCATCGGTGGAGGCGCAGAACGCGCTGGCGTAGGCCAGGCCTGTGGATAAGCCCAGCGCGCCGGCCTCAAGGCTTTCACGCAGTTGTTCGCGCATCGCGGCGATTTCATCGGCCGTCGCCGTGCGAAACAGGTCATCGAGGTGGTTGCTGCGCAGCGCCGTGTGGCCGACCAGCGCCGCCACGTTCAGCGTGGTGTTCGCCGCTTCCACGGCCGCGCGGTAGTCGCTGAATGTCGGGTACACAAACGCCGCCGAGGTACCGAGCAGGTTCATCGGGTCTGGCGGATCACCGCGCAAACTGACTGGCGAAGCGCTGATCCCACAGTTGCCGACAATCACCGTGGTCACGCCCTGGCTGAGCTTGGGCAGCATCTGCGGCTGACGGATCACCACGGTGTCGTCGTGGGTGTGCACGTCGATGAAACCCGGCGCCAGCACCCGGCCAGCGGCGTCGATTTCTTCAGTGGCGCGGGCATCCTGCAAGTCGCCGATGCGCTCGATACGGCCGTTCAGAATCGCCACGTCGGCGGGGTAACCGGGGCTGTTACTGCCGTCGATGACCAAGGCATTGCGGATGAGCGTGTCGTACATCATGTCAGTCTCCCAGCGGCAAGTGATCGTCGCCGCCGCGGTAGTCGTCCAGGGCGAGTTTGATTCGCCGCAGACGTTCTTGATTGTCTTCAGGATTAGCCAGTGCCAGCTCGGTGGCAAGCACATCGATCGCCAGCAACATGCCGTAGCGCGCTGCCGTCGGTTTGTAGATGAACGAGGTTTCGGCACTTTGCAGCGGCAGCAGCACATCGGCCAATTGCGCCAGCGGCGAGTCGGCCCGGGTGATGGCGAGAATCCGCGCGCCGTAGTTGCGGGCCAGTTCAACGGCTTCCAGCAGTTCGGGGGTGATGCCGGTCAGCGAGCACGCGATGACGGCATGTTCGACACCGAGGCTAGCGGCGGTGAGGCGCATCATCACCGGGTCGTGGCACGCCGCAATCGGGTAACCGAAGCGCACCAGCCGCACTTGCAATTCATCGCTGCACAACGTCGATGAACCGCCCATGCCGAAGGCGTGAATCATCCGCGCCTTGCCCAGCAGTTTCACCGCATCGGCGAACCGTGATTCGTCGAAGGCCGACAGGTGCTGACGCAGCGTCGTCTCGATATCGCCAACGATCTGCCCGTAAAACGCTGACTGCTCCGGCGTGCCCGCCGGGTTGAGAAAACGACTGCCAACGCCACTGGCCTGAGCCAGTTGCAAACGCAGGTCACGCAAGTCGCGGCAGCCCACCGTGCGGGCGAAACGCGACAGCGTGGCGGTGCTGACTTCGGCCCTCTGTGCCAGCTCATCGAGGCTGGCAGACGCGGCAAATCCGACGTCGTCGAGCATCAGCCGGGCGATGCGCCCTTCGCCGGCGCTGAAGGAATCCTGACGGGCGCGGATCTGGTAAAGGATGTCCATGGCGAGCGGCTCCGGTTAAATCAGGTAAGAAAGGCCCACGGTCAGCGCGAAGGCGACCACCGAGATGATGGTTTCGAGCACCGTCCAGGTCTTGAAAGTCTGGGCAACGGTCATGTTGAAGTATTCCTTGATCAACCAGAAGCCGCCGTCGTTGACGTGGGAAAAAATCACCGAGCCGGCGCCCGTTGCCAGCACCAGCAACTCCGGATGCGGATAACCCAGGCCCACGGCCACCGGCGCGACAATCCCCGACGCGGTGGTCATGGCCACCGTGGCGGAACCGGTAGCAATGCGCATCAACGCGGCGAACAACCAGCCCATCAACAACGGCGACAGGTGAAAGACCTGGGCCAGGCTGACGATCTGGTCGGTGACGCCGGCGTCCACCAGAATCCGGTTCAAGCCGCCGCCGGCGCCGACCAGCAAGGTGATGCTGGCGGTCGGCGCCAGGCATTCGTTGGTGAACTTGAGGATCGATTCGCGGTTGAAACCCTGGGCCAGGCCGAGGGTCCAGAAGCTCAGCAAGGTTGCCAGCAGCAAGGCGATCACCGAGTTGCCGATGAACAGCAGGAACTGGTTGAAACCGCTGCCCGGCGTGGAGATCAGGTTGGCCCAGCCGCCGATCAGCATCAGCACCACCGGCAGCAGAATGGTCGCCATGGTGATGCCAAAACCCGGCAGGCTGTCGCGCGGTTCGCGGTCGAGGAATTGCCGTTCCAGCGGGTTCTCCGCCGGCAGTTGAATGCGCGGCACGATGAATTTGGCGTACAAGGGACCGGCGATGATCGCGGTTGGAATGCCGATCAGGATCGCATAGAGCAAGGTCTGCCCCACCGACGCCTGATAGACCTGCACCGCCAGCATCGCCGCCGGGTGCGGCGGCACCAGCGCATGCACCACCGAGAGCCCGGCAACCATCGGCAAGCCGACCATCAGAATCGACACGCCGACGCGCCGCGCCACGGTAAAGGCGATCGGCACCAGCAGCACAAAACCGACTTCGAAAAACAGCGGCAGGCCGACCAGGAAGGCGATGCAGACCATCGCCCAGTGCGCGTTTTTCTCACCGAAACGGTCGATCAAGGTCCGCGCCACCTGCTCGGCGCCACCGGACTCGGCCATCATCTTGCCGAGCATCGTGCCCAGCGCCACCACCAGCGCGATGTGCCCCAGGGTTTTGCCGACGCCAGCCTCGTACGCCCCGACCACCCCGGACGCCGGCATCCCGGCGAGCAAGGCCAGGCCGATGGACACCAGGGTAATCACAATGAAGGGATTGAGTCGGTAACGGGCGATCAGAACGATCAGCGCAATGATGGCGATGGCGGCATACACCAGCAGCCAATAGCCGAAGGACAGGGTCATGCGGTACTCCTCGAAAGGGTCACGTCGAAAATTTGTGAAACTCTTAAAACATTTCGAGGCGTGATATTCAAACGAGGTGAAAGTAATTTTCGTGAAGAGGTACGGGATGTCGCGCATAGGTATGCGCGAGCGTGGGTTATGAAAATTGAGGGGCTGTATTTACAAGATCGATTACTCAGTCGTGATGCACACGAGCGCGCTTCAGCAGTTTCTTGCAGCGCTCAGACAGCCCCAGCACGCGCAAGTGCTTGCCAGCCTTGGCATAGCGCTCGCGCAGCGTATCCAGCGCGGCGATGGCCGAGTAGTCGACGAAGCTCAAGTGGCGACAGTCGAGGGTCACTTGGGAGGGGTCGTTGGCGGGATCGAACTGATTGAGAAACGGTGTCGTCGAGGCGAAAAACAACGTGCCATGCACGCGGTAAAGCTTGCTGCCGTCGTTCTCCAAATGACTGTCGGCGTAAAGCTGCCGAGCCTGCTGCCAGGCAAAGTTGAGCGCCGCAATGATGATCCCGCAGAGCACGGCGGTGGCCAGGTCGGTGAACACCGTAATGATCGTTACCGCGACGATCACCAGCACGTCGTTCAGCGGCACTTTGTTCACCACGCGCAGCGAAGCCCAGGCGAAGGTCTGCTGCGACACCACGAACATCACCCCGACCAATGCGGCCAGCGGGATGCGTTCGATCAGCGGCGAGAGGAACAGGATAAACAGCAGGATCATCACCCCAGCGACCACACCGGACAACCGGCCACGGCCGCCAGAACTGAGGTTGATCACGGTTTGCCCGATCATCGCGCAGCCGCCCATGCCGCCAAACACACCGGACACCATATTGGCCGCGCCCAACGCCACGCACTCGCGATCCGGGTAGCCACGGCTTTCGGTGATCTCATCGGTGAGGTTCAGGGTCAACAGGGTTTCCAGCAGGCCGACCAGGGCCATCAGGATCGCGTACGGCGCGATGATGCGCAGGGTTTCCAGGTTCCAGGGAATGTCCGGCAGGGCAAACGTCGGCAAGCCGCCGGCGATGTGCGCCATATCGCCCAGGGTGCGGGTCGGCAGACCCAGGAGATAAACCGCCAGGCCAACGCCCAGAATCGCCACCAGCGCCGGTGGTACGGCGCGGGTCAGGCGCGGCAGCAGATAGACGATGGCCATCGTCACGGCGACCAATCCCGTCATCACATAAAGCGGCGTACCACTCAGCCAGGTTTCACCGCTCTTGAAGTGCTCCAGCTGGGCCAGGGCAATAATGATCGCCAGCCCGTTGACGAAGCCCAACATCACCGGGTGCGGCACCATGCGCACCAGCTTGCCCAGTTTCAGCAGCCCGAACGCCAGCATGATCAGCCCACCCAGCAGCACGGTGGCCAACAAGTACTGCACGCCGTGTTGCACTACCAGCGCAACGATCACCACGGCCATCGACCCGGCCGCACCGGACACCATGCCCGGCCGCCCGCCGAACAGCGCGGTCAGGGTGCAAATGATGAAAGCGCCGTAAAGCCCCATCAAGGGATTGAGATGGGCCACCAGTGCGAAGGCGATGCATTCGGGTAGCAGGGCGAAAGAGGTCGTGAGGCCGGCCAGGACATCGGCGCGCAGACGGTATGGCTTCATGGTTTACCCAACAATACAGGCCGCAGGAAATGGCCGGAAAAGAAGGGGCGGATGGTACGGAATTGAGGGCGGCCCGGCCAGTTGTTGAGACTTCGCAAACGCCTTCGCGAGCACGCTCGCTCCCACACTGGATTTGTGTCGACCCCAAGTAATGTGATCGACGCATAACCCATGTGGGAGCGAGCCTGCTCGCGATGAACGATGACGCGGTCTACAGAGAACTCACACCATCTCGTCCCGAATCCATTCAACCACCGACGTCCGCTTCGGCGCCCACCCCAGCAATTCGCGCGCATGTTTACCGCGCACCCGACTGTTGGAACCCAAACCATAGTTGGCCATTTCATAACCCCACTCGGCTTCGGCATCCTTCAGCGGCCAGTCTTGCGGCTCGCCCAGATTCAACGCTTGGGCAATCGCGGTGGTCATGTCGATAAACGACGCCTCACCGCTTTCAACGAAGTAGAACGTGCCCGGTACATTGTTGGTCAGCGCCAACAGGTACAGGGCAACCACGTCTTCGATGTGCACGTTGGACCAGATGTTCTGGCCCGTACCAACGTGGCGGACCACACCGCTTTTGCGCGCCTGTTTGAGCAAGCGCGGCAGCTGCACGCTGTCGCGCTTCACGCCCAGGCTGTGGCCGTAAATCAGGGTGTTGCAGATCACTGCCGAGTTCACGCCGTCCTTCGCTGCCGCCAGGATCAAATTGTCGATGGCCACGCGAGCGGCTTTGTCGACGGTGGGCTCCGGCAGGCTGTCTTCGTAATAGATAACGTCGCTGGGTTTACCCCCCGACGCATCGCCAACGATGCTCGAACCGCTGGTGTGCAAGAACACTTTATTCGAACCGCGCAGCGCATTGAGCAAGGCTTCCACCGCACTGCGATGGTCGCTGCTGGCGGCGTTGATCACGGCGTCGGCAACGCGGGCCTGTTCGGCCAGTAGTGCGCTGTCGTCAAGAGTGCCGAGCACCGGGGTGATGCCCAGCGCACTCAGTTCATTGGCTTGTTCGGCACTGCGCACCAGGCCGGTCACCTGATGGCCAGCCTGGACCAGGCCCGTGGCGATAGAGCCACCGATAAAACCCGCTGCACCGGTAATGAATACGTTCATGGAGAAACTCCCTGCGTGAGTAAGTGATGCAACGAGTATCAAGCAGTCACCACGGATGAAAAATCCCCGTTGACCCAATTCACTCTTGCGCAGGGGTCACGAATCAGCCGTTGAAATCAGCGTTCGCATACACCGCCAATTTCCCTTGGATGAAGTCTAGGAAGCACTGGATCCGCAGAGCCAGCTGCGAGTTGCGGTAGTACACCGCGTTGATCGGCTGGCGATAACCACTGTTGAACTCTGCCAGCAATACCTTCAATCGTCCGGCACGAATGTCTTCGATGGTCATGTAATGCGACAGGCTGGCGATGCCCTGACCTTCCAGCGCCAGGTGGCGGATGGTCTCGCCGCTGGAAGCGCTGAGTGAAGCCTGGATTGGCCAGCGATCACCGTGTACGTAACGCAGCGGCCATTGGTTGAGGCCTTCGTTCTGGGTAAAGCCCAGCAGTGTATGGTCGGAAAGGTCGGTCACGGCGGTCGGTGTGCCGTGCTTTTCCAGATAAGCCGGGCTGGCGACGATGTGCAACGGACTGCAACCCAAGGAGCGGGCATGCAAGGTCGAGTCGGCCAGCGTTCCGATGCGGATGGCGATGTCGGTGCTTTGCTCGAGCAGATCGATGATCAGGTCGTTGCTGTTGAGTTCCAGCTGGATGTCCGGATAGAGCCGGCGAAACTCGTCGATGTAGGGCACGATGGCGTGCAGCATGAACGGCGAGGCGGCGTTGATCCGCAGGCGCCCGGACGGGGTTTGCTGGCGTGAGTTCAGGCGCTCTTCGAGCTCGTCCATCTGATCGAGAATCAGCTTGGCGTGCTCAAAGAAATACTTGCCCTCCTCGGTCAGGTCCATGCGCCGGGTGGTGCGATTGATCAGCGTGGTGTCGAGTTTTGCCTCCAGCCGCGACAGCGTGCGGCTGACCGCCGAAGGCGTTTGCCCGACCTGCTCGGCCGCAGCGGAAATCGACCCGCATTCAATTACGCAGACGAAAATCTGCAACTCATCGGATCTGGCTTTCACGGACGCCCCTCATTCAAAAACTGGCTTGATAGTAGCTGGATGCGGGGCAAAAGGAACCTCAAGCCGGCAGACCGAAAACCTCGGTCAAATGCTGCTCGTAGCGCGCCACATCAGCCTCGATGTTCGGGCGTTTCATCACATCGACCGCCAGGAACGTCGGCAAGCCGGTCATGCCGAGGAATTCGTTGGCCTTGTGGAACGGGAAGTACACCGCGTCCACGCCTTTGGCTTCGAAGAAGTCGGTCGGGTCGTCGAACGCTTGCTGCGGCGCGTTCCAGGTCAGCGATAGCATGTATTGCTTACCCTGCAACAAACCGCCGCTGCCGTACTTTTGCGACGCATCGGAACGGGTGCGGCCGTCACTGGCGTAGAGGCTGCCATGGCCTTCGGTGAAGACTTCGTCGATGTACTTCTTGACGGTCCACGGCGCGCCCATCCACCAGCCTGGCATCTGATAAATGATCACATCGGCCCAGAGAAACTTGGCGACTTCTTCGGCGACGTCATAGCCTTCGTCGATGAAGGTGGCTTTCACATCGACGCCGCCGCGATCCAGCACGCTGAGTGCCGCCTCGTGCAACGTGGCGTTATAACGGCCATCGGAGTGCGCAAACTTTTTGCCGCCATTGAGCAACAGAACTTTTTTCATGAGAAATCTCGGAAGGGTTGGAATTCGATGGCGGCAGAGTAACGATCCGCCTCGCGTGGAATAAGCGCCGAATTCACAAAATTCATTTGACCAATACGCACGAATCGATAGGCGATTGTTGCCATAAACTTGCGCCGATTCTGAACTTGAGGAGATTTCTGATGAGTGAATTGCAAGGCTTCATCCTGCACGCCAAGACCCGCCCGGAGAAATCCGACGCCTTCGAAGCGTTCTTCCGCGGCCATGTCGAAGCGAGTCGCGCCGAGCCCGGTTGCATCGAATACCACATGCTGCGAGACAAACAGGACCCGACGCTGTTTATCTTCTACGAGATCTGGGCCTCCCAGGCCGACCTCGATGTGCACTCGAACCTGCCGCACATGCAGCAGTTCCGCGACATGCGCATGGAGTATCTGGAACAGGACTTCGATATCCGCGACATCGACATGCTCAGCCCGTCGTCCGCTACCCGCTGATCAGCAAGTGGCCCCCGAGCACACCGAGGCCAATGAAGAACACCCGCTTGAACAGCACGGCGCTGATCCGCTGGCGCAGCCATTGCCCCAGCAACATCCCCAGCACCGCAGGGATCAGCGCCAGCAGCGACGCACTCAACTCGCCCCCGCCCAAGGCACCGCGCCATAACAGACCGGCGGCCAGGGCCAGGGTCGAGACGGTGAACGACAGCCCCAGCGCCTGCACCAGTTCGTCCTTGCTCAAGCCCAGCGCTTGCAGATAAGGCACCGCCGGAATCACGAAGACACCGGTGGCCGAGGTAATAACGCCAGTCAGCAGTCCGCACAGCGGACCAAGCCAGCGCTCGCTGCGACCACCCACGCGCAGGGTCGGCAAGAACAATCCGCTCAAGGCGTAAACCAGCAACGCCGCGCCCAGCCCCCGCACCACCCAATGACCACCGGCCATGCCGATCCATAACGTACCCGCGCCGGTGCCAACGAAGATCGTCAGCAGCATTGGCCATAGCCGTTTGATCAGCCCTTGCAAATGCCCGCCGAATGCCAGTTGCCAGACATTGGTGAGGGTCGCGGGAATGATCAACAGCGCGGCTGCCTGCGACGGCGCCATAGCCAGACCGAGCAAACCCATGGCGATGGTCGGCAGGCCGAGGCCGATGATGCCTTTGATCATGCCAGCCAGCAGAAACGTGACGATGACTAACAATGACAGGGTCAGGCCGAGGTTTTGGTAGAACGAAACGAGTGTATTCATGGGGCTATGGTGAGCCTGGAAGGGCCGGTTGAAAATCTGCCATATACTGAAGGTGCCTCTTGTTTTGGCAGAGGCTTGAATTTCCGTCGTTATGACTGACGCCTTCGCGAGCAGGCTCGCTCCCACATTTGATCTTCAGCGGACACTCGATTTGCGGCAAACAAAACCACCTGTGGGAGCGGGCTTGCCCGCGAAGGCGCCCATTCAGACAACACACATCCCGGGGCAGTAATAATGCACTTCGACCTGACCGACCTGCGCCTCTACCTGAACATCCTCGACAGCGGCAACATCACCGCCGGCGCCGCACGCAGTCACCTGTCCCTCGCTGCCGGGAGTGCACGAATCCGCGCGATGGAATCATCGATGGGCATTGATTTTCTCGAACGCGGTCGGCGCGGTGTGACGCCGACTCCGGCCGGCAAAGCCTTCGCCCAACACGCCCGACTCCTGCTGCAACAAGCCGAACGCCTGCAGCAGGACCTGGCCGAATACGCCAACGGCGTCAAAGGCCAGGTGCGCTTGCTGTGCAACACCACGGCCATCACCGAGTACCTGCCGGAGTTGCTCGCCGACTTCCTGCGCAGCCACCCCAACCTCGACATCGACCTGCAAGAACTGCCCAGCGCGCGCATCACCCACGCCTTGCGCCAGGGCGCGGCGGACCTGGGCATCATCACCGATGCCGTGGACACCGATGCCCTGCAGACCCGCCCGTTTCGCGACGATCCACTGGTGCTGATCATGCCCCGCGATCATCCACTGGCGCAGTCCGAATCCGTGAGTTTCACCGACTCACTGCATCACGATTACGTCGGGCTGAATGCCAACAACGCCTTGGCCGTGTACCTGGAAGAACAGGCGCTGCACACCGGTTCGCGCATGCAGATACGCATCCGCGCCGATGGCTTCGATGGCGTGATGCGCATGGTCGCTCGAGGTGCCGGGCTGGCGATTGTGCCGCTGGCGGCGATCCAGCGCGGGGCGGCCGATCAACCGTTCAAGAGCGTTGCGCTGAAGGAAGGCTGGGCACAGCGAAAGCTGCTGCTCTGTGCCCGCTCATTCGACAATCTGCCCGGTTATGCCAGAGCGTTGTTTGACGCATTGCAGACCGAGCGCCATTGAAAACCGTCGGCCCGCCGAGTCGCTCCCGGCCTATACCTTTGGCAGCGGATGCAAGGCCTCCACCCTCTTGGTTTTTCTGAAAAAGAGCCCGTAGACAATCGACAGAATCAGCAGAAACGGCATACCGAAAACCCAGGTCATCTTGAACGCTTCGGTGAAGTAAGTGGTGATCATCACCGCGCCCATCAGCACCAAACCCAACAACGTGGTGTACGGAAACAGGCGCATGCGGAAAGACAGTTTCCGTTCGCCGTTGCGCTGGTGGTAGCGACGGAAACAGTAGTGGGTCAGGAAGATCATGAACCAGGTAAAAATGGCGCCGAACATGGAGATCGCCATCATCAGGGTGAACGAACTTTCCGGGTACAGAATGTTGAGCAGGGTCGCCAGGGCAATGCCCGAACTCGACAACAGCAAGGCGTTCAGCGGGATGCCAGTCTTGCTCAACACGCCCATGGACTTCGGTGCATAGCCGCCACGGGACAGGCTGAACATCATGCGGGTAGTGATGTAGAGCTGGCTGTTCATCGCCGACAACGCCGCGATCAGGATCACGAAATTCATCACCCCGGTGGCGCCGGGTATGCCGATGGTTTGCATGACCGTAACGAACGGGCTCTGCGCGTGACCGGCCTGGACCCACGGCACAATCGCCAACATCAACGCCAGGGTTAGCAGGTAAAACACCACCAGCCGCACGATGGTCGCGCGAAAGGCCTTCTTCACCGCTTGCTCCGGATCCTTCGCTTCACCGGCGGCCACCGCGATCATTTCCACGCTCAGGTAGCTGAAAATCGACACGATCACCGCGACCCACATCCCTTGCAGGCCATTGGGAAAGAAGCCGCCGTGGGCGGTGTAATTGTGCATGCCGTAATCGGGGTTGCCGGTGCCGTAGATCACGTACACCGCGAGGATGATGAAGCCGACAATCGCGCCGATCTTGATGGTCGAGAACCAGTATTCGAATGTGCCGAACGTCTTCACGCTGATGGCGTTGAGCACGATCAGAATGCTCGAGAACGAGACAATCCAGATCCACTCCGGCACGTTGGCGAACCAGTACTTCATGTACATCGCCACCGCCGTCACTTCCGTGCCGACCGCCAGCACAATCGCCGCCCAATAGGCATAGCGCACCAGGAACCCGGCCAACGGGCTGACATAGAATTCGGCATAGGCGCCGAACGAACCCGAAGTCGAATGGGCCACGGTCATTTCCGCCAGACAGCCCATCAGCAGCAAGGTGATGATCGCGCCAATGGCGTAGCTGAGCAGCACGCTCGGCCCGGCATACCCGATGGCGTAGGCGCTGCCCATGAACAGCCCGGTGCCGATCGCGCCGCCGATGGCGATCATGCTCATCTGGCCCGACGTGAGCTGGCGCCTGAGGCCGTGTTCACGCTTGGATATGCGTTCAAAACCGCTGTTATCGGTCATTTTTCTGTCCTCTGAATATTGTCTTTCTTGAAGAGAGCAAATCGTTTGGATTACGCGTGGGGATCAGCCACACACAGCAGGACACGGATCAGAAAATACTCAGCGGATACCGGTGATGACGCGGAGGTTCAAGTGACGCTATGACGGACCTGGAATTGCGCGTGCGACCAGGTTTTCTGATCGAGAATCTCGCCGAGGATCTGCACCGCGTCCCAGACTTCGGTGAAGGTCGTGTACAGCGGGGTGAAGCCGAAGCGCATGATCCGCGGCTCGCGGTAGTCACCGATCACGCCACGGGCGATCAAGGCCTGGATCACCGCATACCCTTCGGGGTGTTCGAAGCTGACATGGCTGCCACGTCGGGCGTGTTCGCGCGGCGTGATCAGGGTCAGCTCGTGGGCAGCGCAACGCTGCTCGACCAACTGGATGAACAGGTCGGTCAGGGCCAGGGATTTTCGGCGAAGGCTGGCCATGTCGGTCTGGGCGAAAATATCCAGGCCGCACTCGACCATCGCCAATGACGTGATCGGTTGCGTGCCGCACAGATAGCGCGCGATGCCGCTGCTGGGCTCGTAGCGAGACTCCATGGCGAACTGCCGCGAATGCCCGAACCAGCCGGACAACGGCTGCGCCACCAGATCGCACAGGTGCGGATTGACCCAGACAAACGCCTGCGAACCGGGGCCGCCATTCAGGTATTTGTAAGTGCAACCGATGGCGTAATCCGCCTGCGCCTGATGCAGATCGACCGGCACCGCACCGGCGGAATGCGCCAGGTCCCAGATGGTCAGCGCGCCGCATTCGTGGGCCAACGCGGTCAGGGCCTGCATGTCGTGCATGTAGCCGGTTTTGTAGTTGACGTGGGTGAGCATGACCACGGCGGTGTCCTGGTCGATCGCTTGCGGCAGTTCTTCCGGGCTATCGATCAGACGCACTGTGTAGCCTTGCTGCAGCATGTCGGCCAGACCTTCGGCGATGTACAGGTCGGTCGGGAAGTTGCTGCTTTCGGTGACGATCACTCGGCGCGTCGGCGACCGTTTGGCCTGCACGCGCAGGGCGGCGCTGAGTACCTTGAACAGGTTGATCGAGGTGGTGTCGGTGACCACCACTTCACCGTCGCGGGCGCCAATCAGCCCCGCCAACCGATTGCCCAGATGCTCAGACAGGTCGCGCCAGCCCGCACTGTTCCAACTGCGGATCAGGCCGTTGCCCCACTCGTTCGCAATCACCTCTTGAGCCCGCGCCAATGCCGCGACCGGCCGTGCGCCGAGGGAGTTACCGTCCAGATAAATCACGCCTTCGGGGAGCGCGAATTGCTGACGCAGGGGAGCCAGTGCGTCCTGTGCGTCGAGCGCCAGGCAATCGTTTCTTGTAGTCATTGAATGTCCTGTTTGTTGAATGACGTGACGTGTCTCAGGCGCTGCCAGCGCCTATTTCGTGGAGAAATAATGAACGAAGCTTTGGAGAATTTTCGTGCAAAGTAGCCGCCCGTATAGTAGTTATCTCGCAGAAAATTCGAATCCAACGCCCATAAACGCGGATTTACACCAACCATGAATCTCGACGCGACAGACCTGCGAATCCTCCATCAACTGCAACAGGATGGCCGTATCAGCAATCAGGAACTGGCGGAGAAAGTGGCCCTGTCGCCGTCGGCCTGTTTGCGCCGTTTGCGCCTGCTGGAAAGTGAGGGAATCATCACGGGGTATCGCGCCGTGCTGAATGCCGAGCGGCTGGGCATTGAGTTGGAAGCCATCGTTCATGTGTCGTTGCGACAGGACGTCGAGGACTGGCACGAGACGTTCATCAAGAAGGTCCAGTTGTGGCCGGAGGTGGTCACCGCTTATGTGATCACCGGGGCCAGCAACTATGTGTTGCGGGTGCAGGCGCGTAACCTCAAACACTTCTCCGATTTCATCGTCAATCAGTTGAATCGTACGGCGGGGGTTACTGATATTCGCTCGGAAATTGTCTTGCAGAAGATCAAGGAACGGGAGGGGTTGCTGGATTTGGTGGTGCGTAAGTAGGCTTGGTTGGAGTGTATATCCGTTTCTTCGGTAACGGCTGCTATTGGTTTCGCCCTTACGGCGAGTTACTTGGAAAAGCCCCAAGTAACCAAGGGCTCTTGCCCCTTTCGTTCGGTGCCTCGCTCCGGTCCTGCTCCGTGGGCCCGCCGCCATCGGCCATCCATGGCCGGGGGCGGCTAACCCGGCATCCATGCCGGGTTGCCCACTGCGCAGAACCTCCACTCGGCCTCTCGAGGCGGCGGTGCATCAAGATCAAAAACACGGCGGCCTGCAGGCCGGCCTGATTTCTGTGCACGCGTTCCCCGTGACCTGATCGCGATGCTGTTGATCTTGCGGTTGCCGTTGCTTTGCTTTGGCTTCAGATCTATCGCCCCTTTCCCAGAGGCCAACAAGAACAAAAATCACCGCATCCGCCGAGCCTCATTCCGCTGCAACGTCATACTCGGCGTTTCATCAAACAACTTCCGATACTCCGCAGAAAACCGCCCAAGGTGCGTAAACCCCCACCCCATGGCGATCTCCGAAATATTGCGCGCAGAGCCATGTTCAAGAATGTCCTGACGCACCCCGCTCAAGCGGTACTTCTTCAGGTAGACCATCGGCGACAACGAGAAGTACTTCTTGAACGCCTCGAACAACTTGAACCGCGAAACCCCGGCCGCCGCTTCGATGTCCTCAAGGTGCAGCGCTTCCCGGGCATTATCGTGAATGTACTGCCGAGCCCTGATCAGATAACCCGGTAACTTCACGCCCAACACATCCCGCAGTTCTTCGGAATAATTGTTCGGCTGCGCCAGGATCAAGCCTTTGATCAATGAACTTTCGACGTCCCGAGTAAAGGCCACCTGGTCATACAGCTCGCTGCTGCGTTCCAGTTCAGCGATGAAATAACGCGCCATGCGCCACCATGAAGCCGATGCCCCGTCTACCGCATCCATCACCGACTCAAACCGCAACGGCGCATCCAGTGGCCGCTGCAACAGGCCTTCCAGGGATTCACTCATCGCCGCGCGGGTGATCACCACCTGGACTTTTCGGCAATCGCCGGAGATCGCCAGCAGCTGGTTTTCGTTCGGTGAAATGATCACCCCCTGATCGCGATTGGACTTCAACACGCAGCCGTTCTTGCTCAGCTCCTGCTCGCCCACCAGGGGCAGACTCAGGCTGTAACTGCTGAAGTGCTCGGGGTCTTCGATATCGACCGTGACGTCGGTGCCGTACTCGATCGTGCCCAGTGTCGTGGCCATCGACTTGAACACATTGGCGCTGTGGTGAAAGCGGATTCGCTCCGGTGTACTCGTCACGAGTCGATGGGGGCCGCAAATACCGGACATCCAGTTCCGCGCACCCTCGACGTCACAGCTATCAATACGAATGTCGCGAAACTGCGGATCAGTTTTGCTACTCATCACAGTGCACCCACGGCGGTATTGTTCAGCGCGCTCTGACGGCGCGTATCAGGCTTGAAAAGAGCAAGTTCCAAGCCACAAATCGGCGGTGCCCACTCAGCGGATAGCAATCCTCAACTAAACGGATAACGCACCCGACTTTAAGCCGGGAAGCGGCCATCGAACAGCACTCGACGTCTGGCAAAACAGTACCTGATTGCTGCAAACAGGTGCAGCCGTTTATCGCTCGGTGTGGCGACTGGGTATTCGCTGCCCAGCACGCCACACGCGTGTTACCCGACCAATTTTATGGACTGCCTTCGTCGACAAACCGGATAGACCCGCCCCGCCCCACTCCCTCTAATGAGCACACCCGATTAGCCCTAATAAAAACAGGTACACCCTCATGAGTGGCGAAAAAAACGTCGAGCAGTGGAAAGCATTTATTCAAGGCTGCCTGGACTTCCGTCCGGCAGACGGCGTGTTCCGGATCGCCCGGGATATTTTCACCGAACCGCAGTTGTTCGACCTGGAGATGGAACTGATCTTCGAAAAGAACTGGATCTACGCCTGCCACGAAAGCGAGCTGGCCAATAACCACGATTTCGTCACGATGCGCGCCGGCCGTCAGCCGATGATCATCACCCGTGACGGTGACGGCCAGCTCAATGCACTGATCAACGCCTGCCAGCATCGTGGCACCACCCTGACCCGTGTCGGCAAGGGCAACCAGTCGACCTTCACCTGCCCGTTCCATGCCTGGTGCTACAAAAGCGACGGCCGGCTGGTCAAGGTCAAGGCGCCCGGCGAATACCCGGAAGGGTTCGACAAGGCCACACGCGGGCTGAAAAAAGCACGCATCGAGAGCTACAAAGGGTTCGTGTTTATCAGCCTCGATGTGCACGCCGAAAACAGCCTGGAAGACTTCCTCGGCGACGCCAAAGTGTTCTTCGACATGATGGTCGCCCAGTCGCCGACCGGCGAGCTGGAAGTGCTGCCCGGCAAGTCGGCCTACACCTACGACGGCAACTGGAAATTGCAGAACGAAAACGGCCTCGACGGTTATCACGTCAGCACCGTGCACTACAACTACGTGGCCACCGTGCAGCATCGCCAGCAGGTCAACAGCGAGAACGGCACCAGCAGCGGCAGCACCCTCGACTACAGCAAACTCGGTGCCGGCGACGCCAATACCGATGACGGCTGGTTCGCCTTCGATAATGGCCACAGCCTGTTGTTCAGTGACATGCCGAACCCGTCAGTGCGCTCCGGCTACGCCACGATCATGCCGCGCCTGATCGAAGAACACGGCCAGGAAAAGGCCGAATGGATGATGCATCGCCTGCGCAACCTGAACATTTATCCAAGCCTGTTTTTTCTCGATCAGATCAGCTCGCAACTGCGCATCATCCGTCCGGTGGCCTGGAACAAGACCGAGATCATCAGCCAGTGCCTGGGTGTCAAAAACGAATCGGACGCCGATCGCGAAAACCGCATTCGTCAGTTCGAAGACTTCTTCAACGTTTCGGGTCTTGGCACACCGGATGACCTGGTGGAGTTTCGCGAAGCGCAGCGTGGTTTCCAGGCGCGCCTGGAACGCTGGAGCGATATTTCCCGGGGCAGTCACCAATGGGCCACCGGCACCACGCCCAACAGCGAATCGATCGGCATCGCCCCGGCCATGACCGGCACCGAATTCACCCACGAAGGGCTCTACGTCAACCAGCACAGCCACTGGCAGAAATTCCTGCTGGATGGCCTGGACGCGAAATCCCTGAAGCTCCGTGAGGTGTGAACATGAATGCGCAATTGCAGTATCAGATCGAGCAGTTTTTCTATCGCAAATCCGAGCTGTGCGACGCCCAGGACTGGGACGCGTACATCAAGCTGTTCGACGAGCACAGTGAATTCCACTTGCCGCAATGGGACTCGGAACACGTCTACACCCGCGACCCCAAGCGCGAGATGTCGCTGATCTATTACCCCAACCGCTCGGGCCTGGAGGACCGCGTGTTCCGCCTGCGCACGGGCAAGTCCGCCTCCTCGACGCCGATGCCACGCACCTTGCACTTGATCAACAACGTGCGGATCAGCGAACTCGAAAACGGCGACCTGGAGGTGCGTCTGAACTGGCACACGCTGTTCTATCGACTGGCCACGTCCGAGCAGTTCTACGGCCGCGCGACCTATCGCCTCAAGCCTCACGCCGACAGCTGGCTGATCGCTCGCAAGCATGTCCTGCTGCTCAACGACACCATCAACTCGGTGCTCGATTTCTACCACCTCTGAACCATGGAGACCGGGGCATGAACCATAAGGTCGCGTTCAGCTTTGCCGATGGCAAAACGCTGTTCTTTCCCGTACAGCCCAACGAAATACTGCTCGACGCCGCCCTGCGCAACGGCATCAACATTCCTCTGGATTGCCGCGAAGGCGTCTGTGGAACCTGCCAGGGCCGCTGCGAATCGGGTGATTACAGCCAGGATTATGTGGATGAAGAAGCGCTCTCCAGCCAGGACCTGCAACAACGCAAAATGCTCACCTGCCAGACGCGGGTGAAATCCGACGCGGCGTTTTACTTCGACTTCGCTTCCAGCCTGTGCAACGCCAAGGGGCCCGAGCAACTCAGCGGTACGGTGACTGAAGTCCGGCAAGTCTCAGCCAGTACCGCGATCCTGTATCTGGATCTGGGCACGACAAATCCACTGGATTTCCTGCCGGGGCAATACGCCCGATTGCTGATTCCCGGGACTGCAAGCAAACGCTCCTACTCGTTCGCCAATCGGCCGAGTACGCGCAATCAACTGCAATTTCTGATTCGCCTGTTGCCCGATGGGGTGATGAGCAACTACATCCGTGAACGCTGCCAGGTGGGCGACGAAATCGTCTTGGAGGCACCGCTGGGCGCTTTCTATCTGCGGCATGTCGCCAAGCCGCTGATCCTGGTGGCGGGCGGCACCGGGCTTTCCGCGTTGCTGGGCATGCTGGACGACCTTGCCGAACGTGGCTGTGGCCAGCCGGTGCATTTGTACTACGGCGTACGGGATGCTGCCGATCTGTGCGAGCGCGCACGCATCGAGGCTTATGCCGAGCGCATTCCGGGGTTTCGCTACACCGAAGTCGTCAGTGATCCGTCGCCGCAATGGACCGGAAAACGCGGCTATATCGCCGAGCATTTCGACGCCAGCGAACTGCGCGATGCACCGGTCGATATGTACGTCTGCGGACCACCGCCGATGGTCGAATCGATCAAGAGCTGGTTGCAAACCCAGGCACTGGAAGACGTTCACCTGTATTACGAAAAGTTCACCGAGAGTAATATCTGATCTTTCAAATCAGGCCTGACAACAATAACCAGAAGGGAACGAGATGGCGGATGAAATCTTGCAACAGGGAACGCTCAAGCGGGGGTTGAAAAATCGTCATATTCAACTGATCGCCTTGGGCGGGGCAATTGGCACCGGGCTGTTCCTGGGCTCCGCCGGCGTGCTCAAGTCGGCCGGGCCGTCGATGATCCTCGGCTATGCGATTGCCGGGTTCATTGCCTTCCTGATCATGCGCCAGTTGGGCGAGATGATTGTCGAAGAACCGGTGGCCGGTTCGTTCAGCCACTTCGCCCACAAATACTGGAGCGGTTATGCCGGCTTCCTGTCCGGCTGGAACTACTGGGTGCTGTACGTGCTGGTGGGCATGGCCGAGTTGACGGCGGTCGGCAAATACGTGCAGTTCTGGTGGCCGGAAGTCCCGACCTGGGTCAGCGCGGCGGTGTTCTTCGTGCTGGTCAACCTGATCAACACGATGAACGTCAAAGTCTTCGGCGAGATGGAATTCTGGTTCGCGATCATCAAAGTGGTGGCGATCGTCGGCATGATCGTCCTGGGCTGCTACATGCTGTTCAGCGGCTCCGGCGGCCCGCAGGCCTCGGTCAGTAACCTGTGGAGCCACGGCGGTTTCTTCCCCAACGGCACCAGCGGTTTGCTGATGTCGATGGCGTTCATCATGTTCTCCTTCGGCGGCCTGGAGCTGGTCGGCATCACCGCCGCTGAAGCCAGCGAACCGAGGAAGGTGATTCCCAAGGCGATCAACCAGGTGGTTTATCGCGTATTGATCTTCTACGTCGGCGCACTCACCGTGCTGCTGTCGCTGTACCCGTGGGATCAACTGCTGCAAACCCTGGGCGCGTCCGGCGATGCCTACAGCGGCAGTCCGTTCGTGCAGATCTTCTCGTTGATCGGCAGCGATACCGCCGCGCACATCCTCAACTTCGTGGTGCTGACCGCCGCGCTCTCGGTCTACAACAGCGGCGTGTACTGCAACAGCCGCATGCTCTACGGCCTGGCCGAACAGGGCGATGCACCGAAGTCGCTGATGAAGCTGAACAAACAAGGCGTGCCATTGCGGGCCTTGGGTATCTCGGCGCTGATCACCATGCTGTCGGTGCTGGTCAACTACCTGGCCCCGCATGAAGCGCTGGAGTTGCTGTTCGCCCTGGTGGTCGCTTCGCTGATGATCAACTGGACGCTGATCAGCCTGACGCACCTGAAGTTTCGCAAAATCATGGGCCAACAAGGCATCGTGCCGAGCTTCAAGTCGTTCTGGTTTCCTTTCAGCAACTACCTGTGCCTGGCGTTCATGGCCATGATCATCTGCGTGATGTGGATGATTCCGGGCATACGCGCCTCGGTCATCGCCATCCCGGTCTGGGTGTTGATCATCTACGTGTTCTATCGGATGCGTGTGGCGCGGGATCGCGGCTTGCCCGTCGCGCAATAATCCGACGCTCAACAAAAAGCCCCGGCATTCAATGAATGTCGGGGCTTTTTTATGCCTGGCGGATCAGAGCGTGGATCGTACCCGCCACAATTCCGGGAACAGCACGGTATCAAGCATCTTGCGCAGATAACCAACCCCTTCGGTGCCGCCGGTGCCCGGTTGGAAGCCGATGATCCGCTCCACCGTGGTGACATGGCGGAAGCGCCACTGGCGGAAAGAGTCTTCAAGGTCGATGAGCTTTTCGGCCAGTTGGTAGAGGTCCCAATAACGCGAAGGGTCCTTGTAGACCACGCGCCAGGCAGCCTCGACCGAGGCGTCATGCTGCGTCGGGCTGGTCGGGTCACGCTCGAAACGCTGCGGATCAATCGACAGGCCGGCGCTGACCATCAAGCGGATTGCTTCGTCATACAGCGACGGCGTGGCGATGGCTTTTTCGAGCTCTTGCAACAGCTCCGGACGATGGGCGTGGGGGCGCAACAGGGTCGCGCTTTTGTTGCCCAGAATGAACTCGATCTCGCGGTACTGAAACGACTGGAAACCCGACGATTGCCCGAGGAAAGGCCTGATCGAGTGGTACTCGGTGGGCGTCATGGTCGCCAGCACTGTCCAGGCATGCACCAGCTGATCAAAAATCCGCGAGACCCGCGCCAGCATCTTGAAGGCCGGTGGCAATTCTCCCAGCCGCACGTGTTCGCGGGCCGCCTTGAGCTCGTGCAACATCAGCTTCATCCACAGCTCGGAGGTCTGGTGCTGGATGATGAACAGCATCTCGTTATGGTCGGGCGACAACGGGTGTTGCGCACTGAGAATGCGCCCCAGGTCCAGGTAGTCGCCGTAGCTCATGGAGTCGGAAAAATTCAGTTCGGCGTTATGCCATTCGTCTGTCTGGCTGCCCGGTGAATAGGGACATTGGCTCATTGCACAGGCTCCTCACGTAACGGTGAATTCAGTGGACGCAAAATGGCCCTGACCGGGCTGGCGTCGAGGTTGGCAAAGCGCAGCGGCAGCGCGATCAATTCATAATCGCCTTCCGGGACGTCATCGAGCACGATGCCTTCAAGAATGGCCATGCCGTGGCGGGCCACCGCGTTGTGCGCCTCCATGGTCTTGGATTGCTGCGGGTCCAGCGACGGCGTGTCGATACCGATCAGGCGTACGCCGAGACTGGCGAGCAGGTCGACGGTGTCTTTGGCCACCGCGGTGAAATCCGGGTCCCAGGTGGTCAGCGGCGCTTGTCGATACGTGCGCAGCAGAACGCGTTCGGGCAGGTTGTCCAGGTGCCCCAGCAATTGCCCGGGCTGCACCAGTCGACCGCTGTCCAGGCAATGCACCACCCGGCAAGGTCCGAGGTAGACGTCGAGCGACACCTCGCCAATGGCGGCGCCATCGGCGCTGTAGTGCAACGGTGCATCGACATGGGCGCCGGTGTGCGGCGACAGCGTGATGCGCCCGACATTCACCGGGCACTCTGGCCCGAGGCTCCAGACGCGCTCTTCCTGAAAAGGCGTGTCACCGGGCCAGGTCGGTGTTGCGGTACTCAAGGGCGGGCTGATGTCCCACCACGACATTGTTTTTTTCATTGCAACGCTCTCGGCCTTTTCCGAAGTGAATGATACGAGTGAACCCTGTGCATTTTCTTGCAAAAACATTCACAAAGACCTGGAGCTTTCGCACAAACCACCAGGAATGGGCCATTTATAGAGAGGAAATTTCAACACGCCCATCGCTGGTTTCAACGGACAAACCGACCACGCTCACAGCGTTTCTGGATAGCTCAGTGTCGAGCACAGACAACTGAAGCCGGGCCAAGCCCTATACGGTGCCACTTCAGTTCTCCTTAACGCTCGGAGTCATCATGTCCGCACCGATTACCGTTCTTCGCGACACTCACCCGCTGCCAGTGCTCGACGCCTGCAAATGGGAAAAACTCGAAGGCGACCCGCACACCGTCAACCTCAACGCCTACACCAGCGAAGACGGCAGCAAGATCATGGGCACCTGGATCTGCACGCCGGGCAAGTGGTACGTGGAATACGTGAAGTGGGAATACTGCGATTTCCGCGAGGGCTACTGCATCATCACCCCGGAAGGCAAAGAGCCGATCCACCTGCGCGCCGGTGATATTTTCGTCATAGAGCCGGGGATGAAAGGCACGTGGGAAGTGGTTGAAACCGTGCGCAAATATTTCGTGTTTGCCTGATGCAAAAAACCGGGCGATCACCCGACGTGATCTCCCGGTAAATACTTGGATGGAGCATGCCTCACCCGAGGCTAAGAGCTTTTGTGGCGAGGGAGCTTGCTCCCGCTCGGCTGCGCAGCAGTCGTAAAGTCAGCAAACGCGTTTTATCTGAAACACCGCACTCACTGGATTTGGGCCGCTTCGCGAACCAGCGGGAGCAAGCTCCCTCGCCACAATTACCGGAACAAACCTTACTGCGGTTTGCGATAGCTGTTGATGATCGCCGAGAAGTCGTTACCACCCTCCCCACGCAGGCTCATCGCCTGATACAACTGCTGGGCCACCGCGCCGAGCACCACCGGTTGGTGCGCCTGACGTGCCGCTTCAGTGGCCAGCCCCAGATCCTTGAGCATCAGTTCGGCACCGAAGCCACCGGTATAACCGCGCGAGGCCGGCGCCGTTTCGACGATGCCCGGCCACGGGTTGTACATCTCCGAACTCCAGCAACGCCCGGTGGAGCTGTTGATGATTCCCGCCAACACCTTGGTGTCGATGCCCAGCGCGTCGCCCAGCGCCATGGCTTCGCTGACGCCGACCATGGAAATCCCCAACAGCAGGTTGTTGCAGATCTTGGCGATTTGCCCGGTGCCGACTTCGCCGCAATGGACGATGTTGCGGCCCATTTGCGCCAGGACCGGTTGCAGGGTGGCAAACAGTTCAGGCGTGGCGCCGACCATAAAGGTCAGTGTCCCCGCCGCTGCACCGCCGGTACCACCGGAGACCGGCGCATCGGCCATGGCCACGCCTTGCTTGGCGGCCGCCGCGGCGACATCACGTGCGGTCTGCGGATCGATGGTGCTGCAATCGACTGCTGGCACGCCCTTGCCGATGCCCGCCAGCACACCGTCTTCACCCAGCCAGACGCTGCGCACATGCACAGCGGCGGGCAGCATGGTGATCACCAGTTCGGCACCTTGTGCCGCTTCACGTGCCGAAGGGCTGATGCTGCCGCCCAATTGCTCCAGCTCGGCCAGAACGGTTTTGTTCAGGTCGACCAGGTTCAGTGCATGGCCGGCCTTGATCAGGTTGCGCGCCATCGGCGCGCCCATGTTGCCGAGACCGATAAAAGCGATTTTCATGTCCGGCTCCTTAACGCAAGTTGATGGTGGTGTTCACACCGTCGTTGACGCTGTCGTCATCGAACCAGCGACTGGTGACAGTCTTGGTCTGAGTGTAGAACTGCACCACTTGCTTACCATACGGGCCGAGGTCGCCGAGTTTCGAACCACGCGAACCGGTGAAGCTGAAGAACGGGACCGGCACCGGAATCGGGATGTTGATACCGACCTGGCCGACGTCGATTTCGGTCTGGAATTTACGCGCCGCCGCACCGCTCTGGGTGAACAGGCCCGTGCCGTTGCCGAACGGGTTGGCGTTGACCAGTGCGATGGCCTCATCGAGGGTCGCGACTTCCAGCACCACCAGCACCGGGCCGAAGATTTCCTGGGTGTAGATCTGCATGTCAGGGGTGACGCCGGAGAACAGGGTCGGGCCGATAAAGTTGCCCTTCTCGAAGCCAGGAACGGTGATATCGCGACCGTCCAGCTCAAGCTTGGCGCCTTCCTTGATGCCGCTTTCGATCAGATCGAGAATTCGCGCCTTGGCTTTTTTCGAGATCACCGGACCCACGTCCGTACCCGCTTCGCTGCCGGCATTCACTTTGAGTTTCTGCGCCAGCGCTTTCAGGTCTGGCAGCCATTGCTTGGCCGCGCCCACCAGCACCACCACCGAGGTCGCCATGCAGCGTTGCCCGGCCGCACCGAAACCGGCGCCCACCAGCGCATTCAGCGCTTGTTCACGGTTGGCATCCGGCAGCACCACGGCGTGGTTCTTCGCGCCCATCATCGATTGCACGCGTTTGCCGTGTTTACCGGCCAGGTCGTAAACGTGGGTACCGACCGCCGTCGAACCGACGAAGGAAACAGCCTTGATGTCCTTGTGCGTGCAGAGCGCGTCCACCACGTCCTTGCCACCATGCACGACGTTAAGCACGCCTGCCGGAACGCCAGCCTCGATCGCCAGTTCCACCAGCAGCATGGTCGACATCGGGTCCTGTTCGGACGGTTTGAGGACGAAGGTGTTGCCGCAGGCAATGGCCATCGGGAACATCCACAGCGGGATCATCGCCGGGAAGTTGAACGGGGTGATGCCGGCGCACACGCCGATTGGTTGACGCAGGGTGTAGGTATCGACTCCGCCAGCAACGTTTTCGGCGAACTCGCCCATTTGCAGGCTGCCAATGGAGCAGGCGTGTTCGACCACTTCCAGGCCACGGAAAATATCGCCTTCAGCGTCGGCGATGGTTTTGCCCTGTTCGGCACTCAGGACCACGGCGATGCGCTTGGAGTGTTCGCGGATCAACGCCTGGAGCTTGAGCATGATGCGCATCCGCGCGCCGATCGGCGTCAGCTTCCAGGTCTGGAAGGCGCGATGGGCAGCGCTGATGGCGGCGTCGACTTCAGAAGCCGTGGCAAACGGAACCTTGGCCAGCACTTGCTGGGTCGCCGGGTTGATGATGTCGTGCCACTCGGTGGTCTGGGACTCGACCCATTCACCGTTGATCAACAGCTTTACCGTTTGGACAGTGGTTTCGTTTGGCGTGAGCGATGCGTTCATGTTCGGTCTCCGGGACGTTGTTCTTATTAAGAGAGCTATCTTGGGAGCCAAGGCGAGACAATCGCCTTGCGATGAAGCGTGTGTCGCGAATTGGTTGTCGGACTGTTTTTGGAGTATAGATGTGCAAACTTCTAATAAGAACGCACATAAAAGCCGGTCCATCATGCAAAAAAACATCACGTCTTTAGGTTCGTTGAACTGGGATGACCTCAAGTTTTTCCTCGAAGTCGCCCGCACCCGCAAGGCCAGCACCGCGGCCAAGCGCCTGGCGGTGGACTACACCACCGTTTCGCGACGCATCAGCTCGCTGGAAGCGGCATTGGGCACGTTGCTGTTTGAAAAATCCCGGACCAGCGGTTTCGTTTTGACCGCTGAGGGTCAGCGATTGCTGGGTTACGCGGAATCGATCGAGAGCACCCTGCACATGGCGTGCGAGCAGGTGTCAGGGTCTGGCGTGGCGTTGTCCGGGCACGTGCGCATGGGCTGCACCGAGGGCTTTGGCAGCTTTTTCATCACCCCGCAGTTGAGCCATTTCGTTGACGCCTACCCAGCCATCTCGGTGGACATCCTGCCGCTGCCGCACTTCATCAGCCTGTCCAAGCGCGAAGCCGACATCGTCATCGCTCTGGAGCGCCCGGAACACGGGCCTTACGTCTGCTGCAAACTCTGTGACTACAAATTGCAGCTGTACGCGACCCAGGACTATCTGGACAAACACCCACCGATCCGCCGTCCGGCCGATTTGGCCAAACATTCGTTCATCAGTTACGTCGACGATCTGGCATTCAGCTCGGAGCTGCTGTACCTGGCCAATGTGCTGCCGGGCGCAACGGCCAATTTGCGCAGCACCAGCGTGATCGCACAATTCGTGGCGGCGCAGCAGGGGCGATCGCTGGCGATTCTGCCGTGCTTCCTGGCGGCCCAGGATTCGCGGCTACTGCCGGTATTGCCGGAAGAGATCAACATCACCCGACAATTCTGGATGTACTGCCGGGAGGATCTGAGGAAGCTTAAGCGGATTACCTTGTTGTGGGATTACATCAGGGAAGTCACAGACCTTAATGGTCCGTTGTTGCTGGGTGAAACGCGGGACCTTCGGTTTGCAGATTGAACATTGAGCTTTCAATGTTCATTGGCCGCAACCAATCGACAGCCCTTCCTGGTGACTTCCATCTGTTTGTAAGTCGCCAGATTGGCATCACGCGAATCCGCAATCATCGGCAAAGAGATACGGGGATCATCCAGGCGCAAGCTCAGGAGAAAATCGACATTACACTCCCACCACTTGCTGCTTAACAATTGCGAGACAACCTCTGGCGGGTGCCGGTACTTGACCACTTTCGCTGGAAACCCGGCGACAACCGCATAGGGCGGTACATCGTGAATGACCAGTGCGCGGGTGGCGATGATGGCGCCCGTGCCCACCGTGACACCTTCCATAATCATGGCGCCATGCCCGATCCATACATCGTCGCCAATCGTTACATCAACAATTTCTGGCTCGAAGGACAGAGCGGTATTGGTAAATTGAAAGGGATGCGAACTGACCCAGTCTGAAGGGTGAGTATTTTTATCCTGTCCGATAAAGCAGTTGTTGCCAATCGAGCAAAATCGTCCGATCGAGGAAACAGCAGACAACACACAACCACTTCGGATATAGGTATGAGCGCCGATGCTCAGTTTTTTGGCATCGACAATAACACCACCGAGCGAAACATTTTCTTCCAGTATCAATGTGGTTTTTGCTGGAAGCGATGCAACCCCGCCCGCCACTTTGCACTTGTGCTTGCGAAGCCATTTTTTCCAAAAGTGGTTTCGGCAATAATTTATTATTTTTCTCATTTCGAAATCGTTGCGCTCTGATCTGCCGGGGCATTCAATCCCCAAAAATTAGTTAAAAGATTGTTCGCCTAGTATTAGACGCTTGGCGATTCTCCGTTCGGTCGGCGCGGTTCGCCCCCCTCCTCCCACTCAAGCATCAACCCGCTCAAGCGTTTGACCTTGCGTCGCACCGCCTCTTCGAACACGCCGGAACGCGGCTCGATCAGGGTGAACCAGTTTTTCGCCCGGGTAATCCCGGTGTAGATCAGTTCCTTGGTGAGTACCGGGTTCAGGGCCTCCGGCAGAATCAACGCCGTGTGGGCAAATTCCGAACCCTGGGACTTGTGCACCGTCATGGCATACACGGTTTCGACATCGTTGAGCCGGCTCGGGAGAACAAACCGTACGCCGCCCTGGCCATCATTGCGCGGGAACGCTACACGCAGCACCTGCTTCCCTGCCTCGGGGCCATCGCGCTCGGGCAGCTTGAGCGCGATACCGATGTCGCCGTTCATCAAACCCAGGCCATAGTCGTTACGCGTCATCAGCACGGGTCGACCTTCGTACCATTGCTGGTCGCTATCGATCAGCCGAGCTTTGAGCAACGCCTCGGTCACTCGCTGATTCAACCCTTCCACGCCCCAAGGCCCTTTGCGCACAGCGCACAACAATTGGAAGGCGTCGAAGGCTTGCAATACCTGACGAGCCCAATCGGTCCAGCATGGATCATCAAGCGTGCTATTGAGTGACGGCCGCAGGCTGCGCAGCAGACCCAGGTAATGCCGATAGCCTCGCGGTCCTTCACCATGACCGTCGAGCAACAAGCGCTCAAGCGCTCGATCTTGTTCGCCTTTGAGGGGAAGGGAAAACACGTCGTCGTGGCTTCGTGCCGCCAACAACTTGCGGGCCTCCTCAGGCTGCTGCTGGTTGACCCAGCGCGCCAGCTGGCCGATGCCGCTGCCCTCGCCGAACCGTCGAGAGTGACGCAGCATCACCACTTGCTGGGCCAGTGGATGAGTACCGTTGGTATCTTCCTGCAAACCGCTGGCCTCCAGGCTTTCACCGCTGACGGTCTCAAGCCACTGGCGGGTCTGCGGGCTATACCAACCCGCCTCGGCGTCGCGGCACAGATCGCCCAGCACCGCACCGGCCTCCACGGACGCCAGTTGGTCCTTGTCCCCGAGCAACACCAGCCGCGCATGAGCCGGCATCGCATCAAGAAGATTGGCCATCATTTCCAGATCGATCATCGACGCTTCGTCCACCACCAGCACATCCAGTGGCAAGCGATTACCAGCGTGATGTCGGAAATGTCGGGTGCCGGGGCGGCTGCCGAGTAGACGGTGCACGGTGGTGACGTCAGATGGAATTTTTTCCCGCACGGCGTCTGCAACTTTCAACGTCCTGACCTGCTGACTGATCGACTCCGTCAACCGTGCAGCGGCTTTACCGGTAGGTGCGGCGAGACGAATGCGCAGCGGTTTGCCCGCCTCTACAGCCGGCGCCTGGAGCAAGGCCAGCAAACGTACGACCGTCGTGGTCTTGCCGGTCCCCGGCCCCCCCGTAACGATGCTGAACGCGCTGCGAGTCGCCAGGGCACAGGCAAGTTTCTGCCAGTCGATGACTTCACCAGGCTTGGCTGGGCCGAACAGACCGGTGAGGCGTTGGGACAAATCATTCGGTGTTGTTTCGTGTTCGGCCAGGCGCTGGCGTAACGCGTTGTCGATACGCCGCTCGTAAGCCCAGTAGCGGCGCAGGTACAGGCGTTTGCCGGACAGCACCAATGGCCGATGCTGCGCGGCCTCACGACCATCAACCGCCAAAGCGACCAGGCTGCTGGTGGCCAGCACCTTGCACCAATGGGCACCGTCCAGCGCCTCAAGCAATTGCGACGGTAACAACATCGCGCCACTGTGCAGATCACCTTCCGGCGGAAGCGACAAAGCGAAGTCCGGCTCTTTCAGGGTTTCGAACACGTCCAGGCAGACGTGGCCATGGCCCAGTTGATGACTGGTCAACGCCGCCGCCAGCAGCACCAGCGGATCATCGCCAGGCGCGAGTTCATGCAGAAAGGCGACGAAGGCTTTGTCCAGCGCTCGCAGCCAACCACGTTCGACCCACCGCGTGAGCAACAGCAGCAGGTCATCGGCGCGACTCAACGGCGCCAGATCCGCAAGGCTTTCGTCCGCCAGTGACGTGGGCAGCAAATCAGCGAAGGTGCGACTCATAGCAGTACTCCCTGTTCCCAGGCGGGTTCAGCCTTGGGTTCTGGCTTGCCCTGGAACAGCCGATCAAGACGCTCGATCAATTCTCTTGGCGGACGGGCGAAGTACACGCCCTGGCTGGAAGCGCGCGTCCCCCGCAGGAACAGATACAATGCACCCCCGACATGCCGGTCGTAATCGTAATCAACCAGTCGTGCCTTGAGCTGGCGATGCAGGGCCAACAGGTACAGCACGTATTGCAGGTCGTAACGGTTGTCGAGAATCGACTGTTCCATGGCCTGGTCGGTATAGGCCGTGTCATCGACGCCCAGCCAGTTGGATTTGTAGTCGGCGACGTAGTAGCGGCCGTCGTGCTCGAACGTCAGGTCGATGAAGCCCTTGAACATGCCATTGAGCAACACCGGTTCGGCCGCTACTCGGGCCACACCGTTGTGGGTGTATTGGCGCACCAGCTCATCGAGTTTGAGTACATCGACTTTATGGCTGGCGAACCAGAACTCCATCTCGACGCGGTAGTGGGTCAATTGTTCGAACACCACGGGAGCCTGCCCTGCACCGATATGCAGCGGGGATTTGAGCAGGTGTTGCAGCCACTCGCTCAGCGTGGTGATCCAGCCTTCCCAGCCACGGCGATTGCAGCGGCGGCCAATGGCGTCCTCGACCGACTGCGGTGTGGCGGCAAAACCTTCGTCACCAGCCCATTCAAGCAAACCATGGAGAAAGGTGCCGGGGTTCGGGCCACGCGGGAATCGATGGATATCAGCGCCACCGGCAACCACTTCCCGTGGTGCTTGCGGGTCGAGACGTTCATCATCGAAGAGCTTTTGCGCTTGCGGGTTCTCCGGCGCTTCATCCGCGCCGACACTCATACTCTCGCCGATGCGCAGGGCACTGTAGGAAGCAATCCACCAGTTTTCACTGGCCTTACGCTTGGGAACCAGCGGAGCGAGCAAGGTCGCTTCGTTACGCGGTGGATGGTAGTGCTCGGCGGTCGCTTCAGGCAGTTCACCGTAGCTCAGCGCCGGGCAGTCCTGTTGCAAGTCTTCCAGCCAGCGCTTCAACCCTGCCGACTCGGTGAGTGGCGCTCCACCGCCCAAGAGGTAACCCAACGCGCAAAGATGCAGCACCGAGCTGTTGTTATTGCCGCGTTTGAGATCCGTCACGCCGAGCCAGCAAGCATGTTGCGCCCGGGTGAGGGCCACATAGAGCAAGCGCAGATCCTCGGCGAGACGTTCATCATCGGCCTGGGCGATTAACTCGGGTGTCGGCGTCAAAGTCACTTGGGCCTTGCCGCTGGCATCGTGGTAATGCAACGGCAGACGGCTGCCATCCACAGGTTTCGCCGAGCAAATGAAGGGCAGGAACACCAAGGGATACTCAAGCCCCTTGGACTTGTGAATGGTCACGACCTTGACCAGTTGTTCGTCGCTCTCCAGACGCAGGATCTGCTCTTCTCCAGCCTGCCCGGACAACGCCAGATGCTCGGACAAATGCCGGATCAGCGCTTGTTCGCCATCGAGTTCGGCGGCGGCTTGTTGCAGTAGTTCGGACAGGTGCAGCAAGTTGGTCAGCACCCGCTCGCCATCGCTGCGCGCGATCAATGCCTGAGGTAGCTGGAAGTCATGCAGCAAACGCCGCAGCATCGGCAATACGCCCTGTTTGCGCCAGAGTTCGCGATAACCACGGAACTGCATGACCCGCGCTTCCCAAGCCAATTCGTCCTGATTCAGGCGTTCCAGTTCTGCCAGCGACAGGTTCAGGGTGATGCAGGCCAACGCGGCTCGCAACGGCCGCTCGACATCCGGCTCGGCGCAGGCCTTGAGCCAGGACAGCAGATCGTGGGCTTCCTGGGCGGCGAATACCGAGTCCTTGTCCGACAAATAAACACTGCGCACGCCACGGGCGGACAGCTCGCCACGCACGGCTTGGGCTTCTTTACCGTCGCGTACCAGGATCGCGATGTCGGCGGGCAGCACGCCTCTAAAGTCCTTGCCGTCCTGCAGGAAACCCGCCCGACCTTGTTGCCCGCCATTGAGCAAGTCGGTGATGACACCGGCACAGGTGGCCGCCAATTGTTGTCGGTACACAGCACCGGACAGAGGCTGCTCGGCGGACAGATGCCAGATGTTCAGCGCGGCAACCCGCTCGCCATCAACGTACAGAGTCTCTTTGCGTCCCTGGGATTCGACGGGCAGGAACGGTACGGGGTTTTCGCCATTCTTTTCACGAAACAGGAACGCGCCGCGCCCGGACTCACGAGACTCGGCACGCTCGAAGACATGGTTCACCGCACTGACCATGCCATGACTGGAACGGAAATTGGTGCCCAGGGTGTGCAGGCGGCCGGTGGTGGCCTGGCGGGCGCGCAGGTAGGTATAAATGTCTGCCCCACGGAAGGCGTAAATCGCTTGCTTCGGGTCGCCGATCAGGAACAGACCGCTCTCCGGGTTGTTGTCTTCGATGCGATAAATGCTTTCGAAGATCCGGTACTGTACCGGGTCGGTATCCTGGAACTCATCGATCAATGCCACCGGAAATTGCTCACGGATCAATGTGGCCAAGCGCTCGCCGCCGTCGGACTGCAGCGCCGCATCGAGGCGCAGCAGCATATCGTCGAAACCCATTTCCGCGCGACGACGCTTTTCTTCTTCGAACCGTGCACCGACCCACTGTGCCGCGTGTTGCAGAACAGCGGCATCGGGCGTCGGCAATCCATCAAGACTGACCTTGAGGCCGGGCATGGCGTCCAGCCCTGGATGACTGGGCACTTCACCCTTCTTCCAGGCTTCAGCCATGCCATCGGGGGTCAGGCGAGTGAAGCCGGTCCCAATATCCAGTTGCTCGAGGGATTCGTCCTCGGCCCAGGCTTTGATCTTTTCGAACCAGGGCTCGAAGTAACGCGCCTGCATCTTGCGCCCGTCAACGTTCTTGCTCGCGACGCCCTCGTGACAGATGGCTAGCAACTCGTCCGCCCACTGACGCCACGGCATCTTGAGTTCGAGCAAGGCGGCCCTTCGCTCAAGCAGGCACTCGGTGATCAGTTCGGCGGGCTGCTTACCTTCGACACTGTCGCGCTCACTGGCGAACAGCCCGCGCACTCGTGGCAGCAATGCCGCCGGGCCGCCCCAGTTGCCGCGTACCCAGTTCAGCGCATCGCCTTGCATCGGGTAACAGAACAGTCGCCAGTAATCGCGCAGGACCTCGCCGAGCAAATCGCTGTGATCGGTTTCCAGGGTTTGAGTAAACAGGCTGCCGCTGTCGAAGGCGTGCTCGCGTAACATGCGCTGGCACCAACTGTGGATCGTCGAGACAGCCGCTTCGTCCATCCACTGCGCGGCGATGTCCAAACGGTTTGCGCACCCGGACCACTGCTCGGGAAGGTACTCGTCACGGAGTTCGGCAATCAAGCCATCCGGTGCCGGTGTCTCATCGCGGAAAAACCGTGCGGCTTCAGCCAAGCGTGTGCGAATGCGTTCGCGCAGTTCTTTGGTCGCCGCATCGGTGAACGTCACAACGAGGATTTGCGGCGGCAACAGTTCACGCCCGAAACCGGTCGACTCCCCACCGTGACAAAGGACCAGGCGCAGATAAAGCGCAGAAATGGTGAAGGTCTTGCCGGTCCCGGCGCTGGCTTCGATCAGTTGGCTACCGCGCAACGGGAATGCCAGGGCCAGCGGTGTTTTTGTGATCATGAGCGTGCCTCCTCGCTGGTCGATGAACGCCATGAGGCTTCAAGCAGGGGCTTGTACAAAGCGTCGCACCATTCGGCGAAAGTCTCCTCGGCGATCAGTGCATCGTAGTCGGCAAACTGACGGCTAAGTGCCGGGCTTTCTCGACGTTCGCCGTCGGTAGTCAGACCATCGCCTTCATAAGCCTTACGGGCAGCAGCCTCGGCCTTCACCGGATCGGTTTGCCCCAGCCATGCGAAGGCGGTCTTCACAGCAACCGGCAGTGGTTGCCGCATGCCCGTGTTCCAAGCCATCAGCAGGTCGCCCAGAATCCGCGTTGCGGTGCTCTCTTCCATCGGGCCAAGCAGCAGACTGTCGTCACTGGCCACCAACGCAGTGGTCATTGCCATACCACTGGCACACGCAACCAGATGATTGACCCAAGGCCGCGTCAGGCGATGCCATTTGCGAGACTTGATCGAGCCTATGCTGTTGGGGATCGTCGTGACCGAGAGCAATCCACCATCCGCCCGTTGATGCAGGCCGCTGAGCCAACCTTCCAGGCGCAGGCCTTGAAGTTCAAGATTCACCGGTAGCGCGCTGGTCAGTGGTGTTGGCCATAACGCCAGGAGTTGTTGATAGCGTTGCAGCAGATCCGGCAACGGTTCTATCAATTCTCGCTGCAGACATTCACCGAATCCGGCCATTGGCAACAGGCCGCTGTTTTGCAGGCGTTTGGCCTGTGCTTCCAGCGCCTGATCCGCCTGATCCGGATGACCCAGCGCGGCCTCCAGCAAACTGTCGCTGAGGCTATAGCGTTGCAACGCGTCGAGTACGAATGGCTCTTCATCGGCCAAGGGGACGTCTGCTGCTTCGAAGAATACTTTCAGCCGCTGACTGAAGAAATGTCGCACAGGATTACGCAAGAAATCCTGCAGCTGACCGAGGCTCAGCGGTTCCTCCTGAACATAGGCGTCAAGCACCTCGGTCTCAGTCGCAGGCTCAGTGGTCTGATGCAGCACTTGCCATTCATTGGCGTAGCTGAACAGTTCATCACCTTCATGAAAGTAGCGGGCGCTGAAGGGTTGCAGTGGGTGTTCTTGAGTCAGGGCCTCAAGCAAGTCTTCGTCTGTATCAGGCAATCGCCAGCCGCTGGCCAGATGGTCACGCAATTGGCCAATCAGCACAGACGCAGGGCGCTCACTGTTATCGCGAATGCTGCGGCCGACCCAGCTGATATAAAGTTGGTCACGCGCTGACAACAGCGCTTCGAGCAGCAGATAGCGGTCGTCTTCGCGCCGGGAGCGATCGCCCGGGCGGTAATCGCTGCCCATGAGGTCGAAGTCCAGTGGCGGTTGCGCGCGCGGATAATCCCCGTCATTCATGCCGAGCAGGCAGACCAGCTTGAACGGGATGGCCCGCATGGGCATCAACGTGCAGAAGTTAACCGCACCAGCAAGAAAACGCTGGGACAGGCGACCTTGATCCAGACCGGCCAGCCAAGCTTCACGAACGACGGTTAACGGTAACTCATCGTGCAAGCCGACTGATTCACACGTCTCCAGCCAGGTTTCACGCAGCTCTTCGAGTTGGGCCAGCAAGTAATCATCATGCTCATTGCTGGCCTGGAAGAACAACTGCGCCAGTGCTTGCAATCGCAAGCCCCATTGCGTGGGGGGGGCAGGTTGGGTGAGCTCTCGATGGGCAATTTCCAGCGCATCCAGCAGCGCGACCAAAGGACCAATCAGCGCCGCATCCAACCCACCGATCTCGTCGTAGGGTTCGATGCCTTCACAGGCATTTGCGCTGCCCACCGCGTAGCCGAGCAACATCCGTCGCAGACCGAAACGCCAACTGTTTTGCTCCAGCTCCTCCGGCAGTCCTAGCCCGGCGCGCTGCTCGGCATTCATCCCCCAGCGAATGCCGGCACCTTCGATCCAACGGTGCAGGGTTGGCAGGTCACGCTCCTCTACACCGAAGCGGGCGCGTAACGCGGGAACATCGAGCAAGTCGAGTATCTCGCTGACAGGAAAACGACTGTCAGGCAGTTTGAGCAGGTGTTCCACAGCAATCAGCAGCGGATCACGGCCGCGTTGGCCCTGATCTGCAAGTGTGAAGGGAATGAAACGTGGGTCTTTGTAATCCAGTTGGCCAAATACCGCACGGATATGCGGGGCGTAGCTGTCGATGTCCGGAACCATCACGATCACATCGCGAGGACGTAGCTGCGGATCGGCGCTGAAGCGTGCGAGCAACTGATCGTGGAGGATCTCGACTTCGCGCTGCGCGCTATGGGCAATGTGAAAACGGATCGACTCGTCCGTTGGCAGATCGACAGCGGGCCAACGCTCGCGAGTCTCGCTCAGGGGACGCAGTTCAAGAATGTCGTCTTGTAGTTGATTGAGCATGTTCTGCGGCTGACTGTCACTGAACAGGTCGATACGCCCATCGCGAAATGCCGAGCGATAGCTGTTGGGATCGTCATAACTGTCGAGCAGATTGATGTAGTCCCGCCCCTGTTTACCCCATGCCGCCAGCAGCGGGTGAGCGTGCTGATGGAGGGTTTGCGGGTCGAGTACAACCGGCATTCCGGCCTTGCGGGCCTGGCGCTTGTATTGATGCCGCAACAGGTCTTTATCGGCGACGATGTCTGCCCAATGGTGACGACAGGGGTTGTGGACGCAAAGTAAAACCTGACTGAACCGGGCCAGTCCTGCAAGTGCTTCCAGGGCTTGGGCAGGCAGTGATGAAATCCCGAAAACGATCACTCGCGAAGGTAATCCACTGGGTGCGACGGAGAGACTGTTGATGCGTTCGATAAACCGCTGATGGACGCCAGCACGGCTTTGCGCCATGCCTTGTTCTCCCACATCCAGCAACAGCGCACGCCACAACTCGGCCTGCCAGCAGTTGGCCGGGGTCAGCGGTTTCGCTTCGCCTCTGCCATTTCGTAACTGATGACGACCTTCTGCCCAGTCTTCAAGCCAATCGGCCCGGTACACCTGGTACTGGTCAAACAAATCCGCCAGCCGCTCAGCCAGCTGATAGCGTTTACGTAAGTCGGTGTCATTGGTCAGGAAGCGCTGCAAGGGTTCGAAGTGCGCTTGGTTGATCAACTGCGGAAGCAGACGCATCAGACGCCAGGTCAGCGGGGCTTTATCGAGCAACGATTTGACCGGGATCTCGTCACGCCCAAGCACCATGCGATAGAGCTGCCACATGAAGCTACCCGGTAACTGCACGTCGATGGCTGCGGCGATTCCACAGCCGCCCATGTCGTCATCTTCCGGGTCTTCAGCCAGTGCCAGCTTTAGCCATTGGGCGATGCCATTGCTCTGGACCAGGGCGATTTCATTTTCCAAGGGAGCCAGCGGGTAGCGCCGCATCCAGCTGACCACCAAGCTGCGCAACTCGTCCAGGCGGTTGCCATGAACCACCATAAAACCAGCACTGAGGGACGTCGCGTCCGGCATAAAGGCTTCCTTGGGAAAATACAAAAGCTAGGGCCGAACCTTAGCATTGTCGGGAGACGGTGACAGCCGGGAGCCGTCCGATGTTGTTGTACGAACTTTCCTGCGGACAAAACAAAACCCCTACCTGCATACGCAGATAGGGGTTTCGGAATTTAATCTTGACGATGACCTACTCTCACATGGGGAAACCCCACACTACCATCGGCGATGCATCGTTTCACTGCTGAGTTCGGGATGGGATCAGGTGGTTCCAATGCTCTATGGTCGTCAAGAAATTCGGGTACCGAGTCGTGGCCGGCTGGCCGCGCTTCAGCAAATTGGGTAAGTGATAGCTTTCGGTGTTTTGCAAGATCTCGAACTTTCGGTTCGTTTCGTCTTCACACACCGCAATCTGGTGTCCCTTTTCATTTATAAAGAAGGGTCAGCAAATTGCTTGGGTGTTATATGGTCAAGCCTCACGGGCAATTAGTATTGGTTAGCTCAACGCCTCACAGCGCTTACACACCCAACCTATCAACGTCGTAGTCTTCGACGGCCCTTCAGGGGACTCAAGGTCCCAGTGAGATCTCATCTTGAGGCTAGTTTCCCGCTTAGATGCTTTCAGCGGTTATCTATTCCGAACATAGCTACCCGGCAATGCCACTGGCGTGACAACCGGAACACCAGAGGTTCGTCCACTCCGGTCCTCTCGTACTAGGAGCAGCCCCTCTCAAATCTCAAACGTCCACGGCAGATAGGGACCGAACTGTCTCACGACGTTCTAAACCCAGCTCGCGTACCACTTTAAATGGCGAACAGCCATACCCTTGGGACCGGCTTCAGCCCCAGGATGTGATGAGCCGACATCGAGGTGCCAAACACCGCCGTCGATATGAACTCTTGGGCGGTATCAGCCTGTTATCCCCGGAGTACCTTTTATCCGTTGAGCGATGGCCCTTCCATACAGAACCACCGGATCACTAAGACCTACTTTCGTACCTGCTCGACGTGTCTGTCTCGCAGTCAAGCGCGCTTTTGCCTTTATACTCTACGACCGATTTCCGACCGGTCTGAGCGCACCTTCGTACTCCTCCGTTACTCTTTAGGAGGAGACCGCCCCAGTCAAACTACCCACCATACACTGTCCTCGATCCGGATAACGGACCTGAGTTAGAACCTCAAAGTTGCCAGGGTGGTATTTCAAGGTTGGCTCCACGCGAACTGGCGTCCACGCTTCAAAGCCTCCCACCTATCCTACACAAGCAAATTCAAAGTCCAGTGCAAAGCTATAGTAAAGGTTCACGGGGTCTTTCCGTCTAGCCGCGGATACACTGCATCTTCACAGCGATTTCAATTTCACTGAGTCTCGGGTGGAGACAGCGCCGCCATCGTTACGCCATTCGTGCAGGTCGGAACTTACCCGACAAGGAATTTCGCTACCTTAGGACCGTTATAGTTACGGCCGCCGTTTACCGGGGCTTCGATCAAGAGCTTCGCGTTAGCTAACCCCATCAATTAACCTTCCGGCACCGGGCAGGCGTCACACCCTATACGTCCACTTTCGTGTTTGCAGAGTGCTGTGTTTTTAATAAACAGTCGCAGCGGCCTGGTATCTTCGACCGGCATGGGCTTACGCAGTAAATGCTTCACCCTCACCGGCGCACCTTCTCCCGAAGTTACGGTGCCATTTTGCCTAGTTCCTTCACCCGAGTTCTCTCAAGCGCCTTGGTATTCTCTACCCAACCACCTGTGTCGGTTTGGGGTACGGTTCCTGGTTACCTGAAGCTTAGAAGCTTTTCTTGGAAGCATGGCATCAACCACTTCGTCACCCAAAGGGTAACTCGTCATCAGCTCTCGGCCTTAAGATCCCGGATTTACCTAAGATCTCAGCCTACCACCTTAAACTTGGACAACCAACGCCAAGCTGGCCTAGCCTTCTCCGTCCCTCCATCGCAATAACCAGAAGTACAGGAATATTAACCTGTTTTCCATCGACTACGCTTTTCAGCCTCGCCTTAGGGACCGACTAACCCTGCGTCGATT
>NZ_CP166794.1:115000-795000 GCF_059695925.1 Pseudomonas sp. LBUM1661 | reverse complement strand
AGACGATCGCCAGTGGATACATCCACAGCGGTACCATCGCCGGGAAGTTGAACGGAGTGATACCAGCGACCACGCCCAGCGGCTGGAAGTCCGACCAGGCATCAATGTTCGGGCCGACGTTACGGCTGTACTCGCCCTTGAGAATTTCCGGTGCGGCGCACGCGAACTCGACGTTCTCGATACCGCGTTTCAGTTCACCGGCAGCATCTTCCAGCGTCTTGCCGTGTTCTTCGCTGATCAGTTCCGCGATGCGCGCTTCGTTCTGTTCCAGCAGCTGCTTGAAGCGGAACATCACCTGCGCACGTTTGGCCGGTGGCGTGTTGCGCCAGGCCGGGAATGCAGCCTTGGCCGAATCGATGGCTTTCTGGATGGTTTCGCGGCTGGCCAATGGCAGCTTGTGGATCGCCTGGCCAGTGGACGGGTTGAACACGTCAGCGGTACGACCTTCTTCGGTCACCAGTTCGCCATTGATCAAATGCGGGATAAGACTCATGTAACGCTCCTGAAAAATTGTTCACAGGCGCCCGCTGAAGGGCGCCTCTATAGAGAAAATCAGTCGATCTTGTTCAGCACTTCGCCGACCGCGTCGAACAGGCGATCAAGGTCGTGTGGCTTGCTGTTGAAGGTTGGGCCGAACTGCAGGGTATCGCCGCCGAAGCGCACATAGAACCCGGCTTTCCACAGCGCCATGCCCGCCTCGAACGGACGCACGATGGCATCACCGTCACGTGGCGCGATCTGGATCGCACCGGCCAGGCCGTAGTTACGGATATCGATAATGTTCTTCGAACCTTTCAGGCCATGCAGCGCATTTTCGAAATGCGGCGCGACTTCGGCCACGCTCTGCACCAGGTTTTCCTTTTGCAGCAGGTCGAGTGCGGCCAGGCCAGCGGCGCACGCCACCGGGTGCGCGGAGTAGGTGTAGCCGTGCGGGAATTCCACCGCGTACTCAGGCGTCGCCTGGTTCATGAAGGTCTGGTAGATCTCGGAGCTGGCAATCACCGCGCCCATCGGGATCGCGCCGTTGGTGACTTGCTTGGCGATGCACATCAGGTCCGGGGTGACGCCGAAGGTATCGGCACCGAACATTTTGCCGGTACGACCGAAACCGGTGATCACTTCGTCGAACACCAGCAGGATGTTGTGCTGATCGCAGATCTCGCGCAGTCGCTTGAGGTAGCCCTGTGGCGGAACCAGCACGCCAGCGGAACCGGCCAAGGGCTCGACAAACACGGCGGCGATGTTGGACGCGTCATGCAGTTCGATCAACTTCAGCAGCTCATCGGCCAGGGCGATACCGCCCAGCTCCGGCATGCCACGGGAATAAGCATTGCTCGCCAGCAAGGTGTGCGGCAGATGATCGACGTCCATCATCGCCTGACCGAACATTTTGCGGTTGCCGTTCACACCGCCGAGGCTGGTGCCGGCGATGTTCACGCCGTGATAACCACGGGCACGACCGATCATTTTGGTCTTGGTGGCCTGCCCTTTCAGACGCCAGTAAGCGCGGACCATCTTCACCGCGGTGTCCGCGCACTCGGATCCCGAGTCGGTGAAGAACACGTGGTTTAGATTGCCCGGAGTCAGGTCGGTGATTTTTTCAGCCAGTTGGAACGACAGCGGGTGGCCGTACTGGAAGCCCGGCGAGTAATCGAGGGTGCCCAATTGCTTGGCGACCGCTTCCTGGATTTCCTTGCGAGTGTGCCCGGCGCCGCAGGTCCACAGTCCGGACAGCGAGTCATAGACCTTGCGGCCCTTGTCGTCGATCAGCCAGCTACCTTCCGCCGCCACAATCAGTCGCGGGTCGCGCTGGAAATTACGGTTGGCGGTGTAAGGCATCCAGTGAGCATCGAGCTTGAGCTGGCTGGCCAGGGAAGACGGGGCGTTTTCGGGCAAGTTCATGGGCAAAACCTCGCAGGGCAATGAGCGGCATGGAGATGAAAAGCGTTCTTGCAGCTAAATTGCCACGGGGATAAAGTCGGTGAAATCCAACTCTTCTAATGTTCAGTCAGGCATTCACTAAACTATGAGCAGCCGTCGACCCGATCCACTGGCGCAAGTCAGCGACTTTGATATCCGCCTGCTGCGGATTTTTCGCAGTGTCGTGGAATGCGGCGGTTTCTCCGCGGCGGAATCGGTGCTGGGGATCGGCCGTTCGGCCATCAGCCAGCAGATGAGCGACCTTGAGCAGCGCCTCGGTTTGCGCCTGTGCCAACGCGGTCGCGCCGGTTTTTCCCTGACTGAAGAAGGTCGCGAGGTCTATCAATCGGCGTTGCAGCTGTTAAGTGCGCTGGAAAGTTTTCGCACCGAGGTCAACGGCCTGCACCAGCATTTGCGCGGCGAGTTGACCATCGGCCTGACCGACAACCTGGTCACCCTCCCCCACATGCGCATCACCCACGCCTTGGCGCAATTGAAGGAGCGCGGCCCGGACGTGCAGATTCAGATCCGCATGATCGCGCCCAACGAAGTCGAGCAAGGCGTGCTCGATGGTCGCTTGCATGTCGGCGTGGTGCCGCAAGCCAGCGCACTGTCAGGGCTGGAATATCAGCCGCTCTACAGCGAACGCTCGCTGTTGTATTGCGCGGTCGGGCATCCGTTGTTTTATGTCGACGACAAACAACTGGACGACGAGCGCCTCAATTGCCAGGACGCGATCGCCCCGACCTTCCGTTTGCCGGCGGAAATCCAGGCCCATTATCAGGCGCTCAATTGCACCGCCAGCGCTTCCGACCGCGAAGGCATGGCGTTCCTGATCCTGACCGGGCGCTACATCGGATACCTGCCGGATCACTACGCCGCCCTTTGGGTGCAGCAAGGCCGACTGCGCGCGCTGAAACCAACAGCGCGGTTTTATGACCTGAGCCTCGCGTCGGTCACCCGCAAGGGTCGTCGCCCGCATTTGGTGCTGGAAAGTTTCCTGGAGAGCCTGGCCGCGACGCGCTGAAAACTGTAGGAGCGAGCTTGCTCCTACAGAGGGATGGCGGTGATTACCAGGGAATGGTTTCACCCCGGTAGTTCACGAAGTGATGCCCACCCTTGCCGGTATACGCATTCACCTGATCAACCAACCCGCGCGTGCTGGTGTCCACATCGATATCCGCACCTTCACCGCCCATGTCGGTCTTCACCCAACCCGGATGCAGCGACAGCACGGTAAGTTTCTGTTCGCCCAATTGCATGACGAAACTGTTGGTCATGGAATTCAGCGCGGCTTTACTGGCCTTGTACAACGCCAGCTCCGGGGCGTCCGGCATGGTCACACTGCCGAGCACCGAGCTCATGAACGCCAGCACACCGGTTTCCGCACGAATCTGCCCGGCGAAACGCTGGGCCAGGTTGATCGGTGCCACCGCGTTGGTGAAAAACAACTGACCGACTTCGGCCAGCGTCGCGCCACCCGGCGTCTGGACCTCCGGCCCTTTGACCCCGGCATTGACGAACAACAGGTCAAACACTTCGCCCTTGAGCTGTTGACTGAGGGCAATGACCGCCTGCTGATCGTCCATGTCGAGTTTCTCGATCCGCACCTTGCCCAGGGCCTGCAAGGCTTCGGCGTTTTGCGGGTTGCGCACGGTGGCGGTGACTTGCCAGCCGTCGGCCAGCAAGGTTTTCACCAGGCCGAGGCCCAGGCCCCGGGAGGCACCGATGATGAGTGCGGTTTTTACCGTAGACATAAGTGGCTTCCTTGATAAATGAGGATCACGGATTCAATGGGCAACGTTGCCCGATGCGTTGCTGCAACTCCTGACGCAGCGCACCGAGTTCGTCCATGCGGCTTTCAATCAGCTTGAGCTTGTCTTGCAGCAATTGCGTGACGGCGCTGTCCGGATCGGGCGACTGCCACAACGCGGCGACGCTGTTGCCGATCTCGCCGAGGGTAAACCCCAGCCGTTGAGCGGTCTTGATGTACAGCACCAGTTGCACCATGTCCGGCGGATAGTCGCGATAACCGTTGGCGCTGCGTTGCGCCGCGATCAATCCGCGCTGCTCGTAGAAGCGCAGCGTGTCGCGGCTGACGGCGCTGGCCAGGGCTAATTCACCGATGCGCATCATGACGTCTCGAGAGGGCTTGACCCTGGAGCATACTCCAGGCTTTAGCCTTGTTGCTCCCTGATTCTTTGGAGCAAGACCGATGTGGACTTCTGCGCAATATCGTCAACTGGTGCGCGGCAGCGCGTGGTACGACCTGATCGTCACGGCGGCGTTTGCCACGCCGTGGAGTTTTGCGGCGTTGCATGGGTTGTTATCGAGTGTGAGTCAGGCGTTCAACTTGCCGGGCGAGTTGCCGGCGTTCGAGCCGATGCACATGCTGATGGCGAATCTGTTGGGCTCGATTGTGTGCGTGTGGGCGGTGCTGCGGATTCGCGATCCGCAGCAGATTTACGGTCGGTATGACGCGGCGGGCAGATTCCTGTTTTCAGCTTGGTTGCTGTATGCCCTGGTTCATGGTGCGAGTTCGTTGTTGGTGATTTTCCTGTTCTTTGAATTGGCGTGGGGCGTTGTTCAGGTGTTGCCTGTTCGGGCGCCTTCGCGGGCAAGCCTCGCGCCTACAGGGGGAACGCAAACCCTGTAGGAGCGAGGCTTGCCCGCGAAGAGGCCCGCCCGGTTACCACCTAATGCCCGCCCTGCCACGGCTGCCCCAACGACACCGGGGCATACAACCGTGTCCGCAGCGCATCGCGCGACAACAGCACCAACACCACAATTGTCGCGACATACGGCAGCATTGCCAGCAGGCTCGACGGAATCGCCAGCCCCAACCCCTGCGCCACCAAATGCAGGATGCTGGCGAGTCCGAACAGATAGGCCCCCAGCAGCAACCGCCACACCCGCCAACTGGCAAACACCACCAGCGCCAGGGCAATCCAGCCGCGCCCGGCGCTCATGTTCTCCGCCCACATTGGCGTATAGGCCAGCGACAAATAAGCCCCGGCCAATCCGGCCATCGCGCCCCCGAACAACACCGCCAAAGTACGCACAGCCAACACCGGCAAACCCATCGCACTGGCCGCATCCGGGTTTTCCCCGACGGCCTGAATGATCAGCCCGACACGGCTTTTCAGAATCACCCAAGCCACTAGCGCAAACAATGCGAACGACAGGTACACCAGCCAATCCTGAGCAAACAGCATCCGCCCGATCAGCGGGATTTCACTCAGATAAGGAATCGCCACCGGCTCGAAACCCGCCAGCGGTTTACCGACCCACGCCGCGCCGACAAACGTCGACAGACCCACGCCGAAGATCGTCAACGCCAACCCGGTGGCCACCTGATTGGCGTTGAACACCAGCGCGACCAACGCAAACAGCGACGACAGCAGCATCCCGGCCAGCATCGCCAACAACACACCGAGCCACAGGTTGCCGCTGTTCAGCGCGACGATAAAACCGATCACCGCGCCAAACAGCATCATGCCTTCCTGCCCCAGATTCAGGACGCCGCTCTTCTCGCAGATCAATTCACCGAGAGCGACCAACAGCAACGGCGTACCGCAACGGACCATGGCGTAGAAAATATTGCTCAGCAGATCGATATCCATCACAGCGCTCCTGCGCGTACGGCGGCGGTTGGCGCACGGCGAGCCCAGCGCAGGTTCAGACGCGGTCGGTAGAGAATCAGCACGTCACTGGCCAGCAGGAAAAACAGCATCATTCCCTGGAACAGTTGAGTGATCGCTTGCGGCAGATTCATGCTCATCTGCGCATTCTCGCCACCGATGTACAGCAGCGCCATCAACAGGCTGGAAAACAAAATACCGATGGGATTCAGCCGCCCGAGAAATGCCACGGTGATGGCCGCATAGCCGTAGCCCGGAGAAACCTGTGGGACCAATTGGCCGATCGGCCCGGTGACTTCGCAGACGCCGGCCAAACCGGCCAATCCGCCGCTGATCAACAGCGCCAACCAAATCAGGCGCTTCTCGCGAAAGCCGACAAAACCGGCTGCTCGCTTGTCCAGCCCGAGCACTTTGATCTGGAACCCGACGAAGCTTTTCTGCAGCAGCACCCACACCGCCACCAGCGCGAGCAAGGCGAAATACACACCGGCGTGAACCCGACCGTCCTCCATCAACAACGGCAACCGGCTGGCATCGCCAAACATCGCCGACTCCGGAAAGTTGAACCCGGCCGGATCCTTCAACGGCCCGTGCACACAGAACAGCAGCAGGTTCAGGGCGATGTAATTGAGCATGATGCTGGTGAGGATTTCGTTGGCGTTGAAGCGCGTGCGCAACCACGCCGTCAACCCGGCCCACGCCGCGCCGGCCAGGGTGCCGGTGAGCAGGATCAACACCAGCGCCCAGCGGCTTTGCACATCGATGATGTTCACGGCCAGCGCACTGCCGGCCAACGCGCCGAGCAGCAGCTGGCCTTCGGCGCCGATGTTCCAGATCCGCGCTTGATAGGCCACGGCCAACCCCAACGCGCAGAGCAGAATCGGCAACGCCTTGACCAACAATTCAGAGACGCCATACACGTCGCTGATTGGTGCGATCAGCAGCGTGTGCAAGGTCAGCAACGGGTCGTGGCCCAGCGCGATAAACAGTAACGAGCCGCAGCCCAATGTCAGGACCGCCGCCAGTAATGGCGAGCACCACAGCATCAGGCGCGATTGTTGGCCACGGGGTTCGAGGGAAAGCAGCATGGGTAACTCCGTTAAACCATTGCGGAAGCAGGTGATTGAGGGGCATCGAACTGGCCGGCCATCCAGCCGCCGACGTCGCTGAGCCGGGTGTCGGCGGTCGCCTTGAGCGGCGACAGTCGACCGCCGCACAACCCGCCGAGCCGATCACAGATCTGGAACAGTTCGTCGAGGTCTTCGGAGATCACCAGGATGGCCGCGCCGGCATCGCGCAAGGCAATCAGCGCCCGGTGAATGGTCGCGGCCGCACCGACATCCACGCCCCAGGTCGGGTGCGCGGCCACCAACAGTTTCGGCTGCTGGAGGATTTCCCGGCCGAGGATGAATTTCTGCAAGTTGCCGCCGGAGAGGCTGCGGGCGGGAGCCTGTGTATCGGGCGTCTTGACCCCGAAGCGGCGGATGATGTCCTCGGCCAGGGCTTCAACCTTGCCGCGCTGGATCAGGCCGTTGCTGACCAGTCCCTGTTGAAACGCGGTGAGCAAGGCATTGTCCGCCAGGCTCAATTCCGGCACCGCGCCATGCCCCAGACGTTCGGCGGGGACGAAGGCCAGTCCGAGTTTGCGTCGAGCATCCGGGCGTAAGTGCGCTACGGGTTGGCCGCCGAAACTGATCGTCTTGCCCTCGATGCGGTGCAGGCGTTCTTCGCCGCTGAGCAAGGCCAGCAACTCATCCTGACCATTGCCGGCCACGCCAGCGATACCGACGATTTCGCCGCTGCGCACGTCGAGGTCGATGTCTTTCAACGAGCAACCGAACGGGTCCGGGTTGTGCCAGGACAAGCCACTCACGGTCAAAAAAGTATCGCCGCCCGTGACCTTCGGATAGTCCGCTATCAGCTCGGCCGCTTCACCGACCATCAACCGTGCGAGTTGCTGATCCGAACACTCGGCCGGCACGCAATGCCCGGCCACCCGACCGCCGCGCAGTACGGTCGCGCTGTGGCACAACGCGCGGACTTCACCGAGCTTGTGACTGATAAACAAAATGCTGCAGCCCTCGGCCGCCAGCCGGCGCAGGGTGATGAACAATTCGTCGGCCTCCTGCGGCGTCAGTACCGAGGTCGGCTCATCGAGAATCAGCAGGCGGATGTCCTGCATCAGGCAACGAATGATTTCCACCCGCTGACGTTCACCGATGGACAGGCTGTGGACAAGTCGCTCCGGTTCCAGCGCCATGCCGTAGCGCCGGGACACCTCACGGATCTTCGGCTCAAGCTGTGTCGGCGTACCGGCCGCCGCGCCCATTGCCAGTGCAATGTTCTGCGCCACGCTCAGGGTTTCGAACAGCGAGAAATGCTGGAACACCATGCCGATCCCCAGGCTTCGCGCCTGGGCCGGGTTGCGCAGGGAGACGCGTTGCCCTTGCCAAAGCACTTCCCCGGAATCGGCGTGGGTGACGCCGTAGATAATCTTCATCAGCGTGCTTTTACCCGCGCCGTTCTCTCCGAGCAGGGCGTGGATTTCACCGGGAGCAATGCTCAGGTCGATGGCGTCGTTGGCCAGACAACCGGGGTAGCGTTTGCTGATGTTGCGCAGTTGCAGGCGAGGCGTTTGATTGGGGATCGGCACGGGGTTGGGCATGACAGGCTCGGCTCGACTGAGTTAATGCCTGTGGATAAAGCAATTTCCTGGCCATTGAGTCAGGAAAGTTGCAAAGCCTTATATACAAAGGCATTGAGCGCGCGGCTTGGCGCGGTGTCGATTCAGACTCAGGCACCAATAGAGAGCAAAGCCGTTGATCAGGCTCGGTTTTTGCCCGTAACAATCTGGTCAAAAAACGAGCAACCCCGCGCAAGCCATGCCGGATACGGGGCGGCGACAGGCATGAACGGGTTATCCACAGGTTGCTCCACAGTATTTGTGTGCAAGCTCAAAGGTCGGGCATAAGCACCGAGCGGCTATCTCCTAAAGGTGATAAACCGCTCTAACTCTATGTTTTTAAGTGGATTTGGCATTTTCGATAGCGGATTGGACGAAAAATGAACAAAGCCTTCAAAGCCGCATGACAGAAGGGTTACAGCCGTATGTGCTCAGGTTATCCACAGCCGGGTGCACAGCAGATGTGGGCAAGTGCGGAGCGCGCAGAAAATCACTCATGCCCCAAAAGATCGCAGCCTTTTTAGCGCTGCAACAAAATGCGCCCACGACTCAAATCCGCGAGTTGTGATTGCAACGTTTCGATCTGCGCGTCGCCAATTGCCAATTGCAGCTCGACACCGTTGGCGGTGAACGTTTCCTCCACAACCAGGCCGCCGAGTTCCGCCACCCGAAGCTTCACCAGCGCCAACTCGCCAAACGCACAGGCACAACGCACCGGCACCCGACTGATCAACTCAACCTTCGGCGCCCCTTGCAGGCATTTATTGGCACCGCCGCCATACGCCCGCGCGAGGCCGCCGGTGCCCAGCTGAATGCCGCCATACCAACGAATCACCAGCACCGCGACCTGGTCGCAATCCTGCGCTTCGATCGCGGCCAGGATCGGCCGGCCCGCCGTGCCGCCAGGCTCGCCATCATCGTTGCTGCGGTATTGGTCGCCACATTTCCACGCCCAACAATTGTGCGAGGCGTTCAGGTCACTGTGCTGTTCGATGAACACCTGGGCTTCAGCAGGGTTGCTGATCGGCGCGGCGAAGGTGATGAAGCGGCTTTTGCGAATGTCTTCGCGGTATTCACAAAAACCGCTGAGGGTAAAAGGCATAAGCGTCTCAGAGAACCGGCGTCAGGCCGCAGCCCTTGAGAATGATGCGGATCAGGTTGTTCCCGGCGTCTTCCATGTCCTGCTTGGTCAACTTGGTGCGCCCGGTGACACGGCAGATCTGGGTGGCGAAATCAGCGTAATGCTGGGTGCTTCCCCACAACAGGAAGATCAGGTTCACCGGGTCGACCGGGTCCATTTTGCCGGCATCGATCCACGCCTGGAACACCGCCGCGCGGCCCTGGAACCAGGCGCGATAGTCCTGGTTGAAATACTCGGTCAGGCATTCGCCACCGCTGATGACTTCCATGGCGAAGATCCGCGAGGCCTGCGGCTGGCGACGGGAGAATTCCATCTTGGCGCGGATGTAACGCGTCAACGCTTCGGCCGGATCGTCTTCGGCGGTCAGGGTGTTGAAGGTGCTGTCCCACAACTGGAGGATGTTGCTCAGTACCGCCACGTACAAACCGAGTTTGTTGGTGAAGTAGTAATGCAGGTTCGCTTTCGGCAACCCGGCATTCAGGGCGATGGTGTTCATGCTGGTGCCTTTGAACCCGTGACGGGCGAACTCGTCTTCGGCGGCTTTGATGATGGTCTCTTCGTTCTTCTGACGAATGCGACTGGCAGGTTTGCCGCCGTGAGCTGGGACTTCAAAGGTCATAGGCACTTCCAAACAGGTAGGTGGGTGCAGCCAATGCGTTGATAGCGCACCCACAGGAATCAGACAAGTCCTGACGCAATAAAACCTGAACCCCGACTACCTGTAGGAGCCGAGCTTGCTCGCGAAGGCAGCGTGTCAGTCACCACTTCTGTTGAATGTTGAGCCGCCTTCGCGAGCAAGCTCGGCTCCTACAGGGGTTTTGCACCAGCTGGTCGGCTCGGGCTTGCCCGCAACGCGCTTTTGCTCGAAACTTCGCACCTCGCCTCCCCGGCGACCCTGGATCAGCAGACAGGGTAATCACTGAGCTGGCAACCCTGAACCCCACTTTCAGAGGAGCCGGCCAACATGCCTGCGACCCGTACCTGGTTAAAAAACCCCCTCGCCATTTTCACGGCCAACGCGCTCGATGCCCGTGGCGGCCTGGTGCTGCAAGACGGCTTGATCGTCGAGGTGCTCGCCGCTGGCCAGCAACCTTCCGCGCCCTGTGGACACGTCTTCGATGCCCGCGAGCATGTGATCCTGCCGGGCCTGATCAACACCCATCACCACTTCTACCAAACCCTGACCCGCGCCTGGGCGCCGGTGGTCAATCAGCCGCTGTTCCCGTGGCTGAAAACCCTGTACCCGGTGTGGGCGCGCCTCACCCCTGAAAAACTCGCTCTAGCGTCCAAAGTCGCATTGGCCGAATTGCTGCTGTCCGGTTGCACCACGGCCGCCGATCACCATTACCTGTTTCCCGAAGGCCTGGAAAATGCGATCGACGTGCAAGTCGAAAGCGTGCGCGAACTGGGCATGCGCGCCATGCTCACGCGCGGTTCCATGAGCCTCGGCGAAAAGGACGGCGGCCTGCCACCGCAGCAGACCGTGCAGGAAGGCGAAGTGATTCTCGCCGACAGTCAGCGCCTGATCGCCAAGTACCACGAACGCGGTGATGGCGCACACATCCAGATCGCCCTGGCGCCCTGCTCGCCGTTCTCGGTCACACCGGAAATCATGTCGGCCAGTGCCGAATTGGCGAACACACTCGACGTGCGCCTGCACACGCACCTGGCCGAAACCCTCGACGAAGAAGACTTCTGCCTGCAACGCTTCGGCCTGCGCACCGTGGATTACCTGGACAGCGTCGGCTGGCTCGGCCCGCGCACCTGGCTGGCCCACGGCATCCATTTCAACCCGGACGAAATCGCCCGCCTCGGTGCGGCCGGCACCGGGATCTGCCATTGCCCGAGTTCGAACATGCGCCTGGCTTCCGGCATTTGTCCGACGCTGGATCTGACCGCAGCGGGCGCGTTGCTGGGCTTGGGCGTGGACGGCTCGGCGTCCAACGATGCCTCGAACATGATGCTCGAAACCCGCCAGGCGCTTTACATTCAGCGGCTGCGTTACGGCGCGGAGAAGATCACTCCGGAGTTGGTCTTGGGGTGGGCGACCAAGGGTTCGGCAAGTTTGTTGGGGCGTAGCGATATCGGTGAGCTGGCGGTGGGCAAGCAGGCGGACCTGGCGTTGTTCAAGCTCGATGAGCTGCGTTTCTCCGGCAGTCATGATCCGGTGTCGGCGTTGCTGTTGTGCGGCGCGGATCGGGCGGATCGGGTGATGATTGGCGGCAAGTGGCGGGTGATTGATGGGCAGGTTGAAGGGCTGGATCTCAAAGGCCTGATCGCCGATCACAGCCAGGCGGCCCGGCAGTTGATCGCCGGTACCTGAGTCGACAGAGCTCTAATGTGGGAGCGGGCTTGCTCGCGAAAGCGGTCAAGCAGCCAACATCATCGTTGACTGACACACCGCCTTCGCGAGCAAGCCCGCTCCCACATTTTTGATCCGGTTTCCACAGTGGTTTTGTGTTGGGTTCAGAGACCGAGCAGCGACAACATGATGAACGTCGCAAACAGCACAAAGTGGGTCATGCCTTCGATGGCGTTGGTTTCACCGTCGTTGAGGTTGATCGCGCTGACGATCAGGGTCAGAAAGATCATCACCGTCTGCACCGGGGTCATGGCCATCTGGAACGGCTGGCCGGTGTAGAGCGCCATCGCTTCCATCACCGGCACCGTCAGGATCACCGTCGACAGCGACGCACCCATGGCGATGTTAAGTCTTTTCCGTACTGTCAACCGTCTGTCTATTTTTTTATCAACGTTTTCAGATAGATAGAATTATCTGTGACACCGGCTTTTGACACCGTCCAAACACCTACTAGGTTTACCCTAATGTCTCTGGGGTGGTGGGCGTATGAGGTTTGTCATCGAAGACAACAGGCTGATCTTGCTCCGAGATGATGTCCGCTTCAGAGGCGGGCATAGCAAGAGAATCATCACGGGGCCAGCCAACTCCTCCAGTGCCGACCTGAGCAGGATCGGCGAAGCCTTGGTAGGGTTAACAGCTGGCATGGCGTTCTACACCGAAGGGTCTTACATAAATGCTGCTGCCTCGGTATTAGGCTTTTTGAAACGCCACTCCCCAAACTGGCCCGTCAAAGACCAGTGGCCCATGACCATTTTCAACTTGTACTGTCATCACTACGGTGAAGGTGCCGCTGATGCAGGAAGAACTGTGCAATCCTGCCGTGCGACTTGGGGCAATATCCGCCTCCTTTTATTACGGCTGATGCGAGATGGTGTTATCCCCTCCTGCCCTGTTCCTGCTGCATCACTTCCGGCCAGTACGCCAGTGAACGAATCTGCTGCGAACCTCGTTCTTGGTGAGAAATATGAGTCAGTGCCTCCACCTGAGGCGGTTGAGGACTTAGCTTGGCCTAAGTCATTTATCACGGATCTTTCGTATACAGAGGATAGTGAGACCTTTTTCGACGATATAGCCAAGAGCCTCAGTGACCGATTAGCCGCAACGCATAAAATTTGCGTAGATTATTGGGAGGATATGGTTAATACCCATGATCTAAGTAAATCGTTATCCAGTCAAATATCCCGTACAGAATTACTTAGCGCTCTTGCTGATCCAAAGTGGCATAAGGCCCGGTATGGAAAAACAACTCATATCGCTGACCCGCGCACAGAACGAGGACTCGCTTTTTTTCTTGCCGCCGTAAACTATTATTTTCTTGAAACAGATAGTCTGAATGAGCTTAACTGGGTAAGTCTTAAAAGCATACCCTTCTTAGCCCCCATAACCACCTGCCACAGAATTCAAAAAATAATAAAAGAAAAGCTCATCAACGAAACTGCTAACACACTTGTTGGGGCTCAGTTCCCTGAAATCCTTGGGAGATCGTTGGGATTCTTCAGTACAATGGACTGTTCGGTAGCTGCTGCCATATTGATACATGAACAGCCGAAGTTTAACCCTGACGCTTTAGAAGACGCCGATTTGTATGACAAGAATGGGAAACTTTTGTTATCAGTTGCAGCGACGTCGGGAAGTCATTATACATTTACGGTCGATAAACGACGAGCACACGATCGCAAGGGAGGCATGCTCACGGGACTCGCCTCAGATGTGATTGAAAAAGTATGGGAGAATAACCGCCGCCTACGGATCAAAACCGATAGAAGTCTGCCATCTACCTCTCGAAAGCTGTTTTTAGTTGCGACCAGAAATGGCTACGGCCGTGTCGGCAAACTATGTAACGGACTGAATTCAAATGAATGCACGAACCTTTTTTCTCTGAAACAAACGCAATTCGAAGCGGCTGGTATCGCCCGTGACACGTTAAGTCTGAGCAGGATACGTAATACTCAGGGTATTCTTGTTTGGATTAAAACCACTTCAGTAGCCGCGATGGCGAGCGTGATGGGTAATACGGTTGATACTGTTTTAGCCTGTTACCTACCACCATGGCTGCTACGCCGAATGCACGCCCGCATCGTTAGAAAATTTCAACAAAAAACGATAGTGCTAGCAACAGCCGGGGCAGACTGGCAATTAGCAGCTTCGGACTTTGAAACCGTCGAACAGTTGCATGCGTTCATCGTTCAGATTTTAACTGAGGACAAATACGGCAATCCGTTCTCAGACGCATTCCACCACACTTATTCTAAAGACTTTGGCTCAGGCGAGAACCAAAACGGGCCTTTGAAAAATAAGGATCTCTATCTCTGCCTGTCCCCTGAAGCGATAGCATCGCTAGAAGTATTTTGTGTAAAATATAAGAGTTCGGAGGAGCCAGGACCTCACCGAGACAATGATCTTGAGCCGGAATATTTAATGGGTCTATTTCAGCTAATTTCAAGCGCAGTGCATTCCGCGGATGAAAGTTTCATCGATGAATCAATCCACGATTTACTTAGTGGAACATCCATGGCTCAACTAAAATTTATTTGGCAGAAGTCGCGCAAGCTTGTAGAAACATATAACTCTAAAATTATCGACGCTGACAGGCTCTGACGATGGCCAAATACACCACTCGTGAGTACTCGCACAATGACGTCGAGAAACTTATCGACGCTGCCCGTGCGCTCTACGCTCCGAAACCCACAGTGAACGACATTAAAGCGGACTGGTTGCTGGAAGGGGACATTGGCTCGCATGTATGGAAAACCCAAAACGCTAGCCATGAGTACTTGGAAAATGGCGAATGGAAAGGAACCATAAATGTAAATTTTGCACATCGTCTACCGAACAATACACTACTCACAGATCCAGAGAATTCGGTACCCCTGCATGGTTTGCAACGATGGGCTTTCGCCCTTCGGTCCGGGTTACTCGGTTACTCACCAGGACCTACAAGTTGGCAAGCGGCTGTCCGGTGGGGACTGAACCTGACATCATGGATATATCTACGCGTCGATACACTCGAACCGCAGAAGTTCGGCTTCAGCCTTCTGGATTCAGAAGACATCAAAGAATTAACTTATCAACTCTCTCTAGATAATTGGTCAGAGGCTCTTGAAATAACTCCCAGACTGTTTACAGCTCTTCACAAGCTTACATTTAATCGGAAGCCAACCAAAAAGGCTCTATCTGCTTTGCCATATGTAGACGCTCTAACAACTGTCAAAATAAAAAACAAATTGAGGTCCGAAGGATTATATAAAGATTACACTCCAAAACCTGAATCGCTTGTGTGTAGAGTATTCCTAGCGAATTTAATTCAGCACACGCAAGAAGGCTTTCGCAGCGAAAAAGTGAGAGCATTTCTGAGACAGTTTGAAGAGGGATTGGCTTCTGAGCCACTATTGCTATGCGGCAGAACTCTAACCAATCATCCAACGTTGAACGCTCGCCCCATGGATGAAGTGGAAGATCTCCGGGTTTCAGAGAGCAACATGCTTGCACATCGCTTGTTTTTCGACTACTTCCTAGCGGGGCACCAAATTGAGCATACGTGCATTCCATATATTGAAAGAGCAGCAAAAGATGTAGTTCACGAGCTAAACCAAAACCTAGCACCTTCTCAACATCAGAGACTTATACAAATCAATGATGGACTTGCAGTCCTGAATGAAGCCGCGAGATGGATCATAAACTTCGGCGATGATCTGATAGACATATATAGCCAGCACTTAACAAATTCCAACACAATAGATAAGAAAATGGAGGGCGAGGATTACAATGTTTTAGCGGCAGAGAAAAAACAAACTTTTGATGCTCTTATTGCCAATTATAATGTTACGCTAGCCGACAATTCGAGGTCGCCTAGCATCATTGAATTTGCGGGATTAAATTTCGCCAATAAAAAAGATAGTCGCGACATTGTCCCGGGCAACCTCACATTAGTACAAGCAATTTACATTTTAATCGGCGCATGCACCTACGCACTCGGCATGATGAAACCAATGCGTGAGGGAGAGATAGCGACAATTCCGTATAACTGCGTCCTTCGTAATAATCTAACAAACGGCTGCTGGCTTACGGTCCCGAATGAAAAATCAGCAGTACTTGGTTATTCAACAGAAGTCGACCGACCCATACCCTATTTAACCTACAAAGCAGTATTTCTGCTACAAAAAATTGGTATTGTTACAGCCAAGCACTTTTTCGGCCTGGATGCCAAACCAACCCGGCTACTCTATTTCCCCTCATGGAATGATGGTATGTCCCCGCCCATCAAAGGAACTTCAAGCGGCGCATTGGGAAAAGCTATCACAAGATGCATGGACTATTTCTGCGATCATTTAAACATACCTTTAGATAAGCACGGCCGTAGACAATACTTTCGAATTCATGAGCTTCGCAAGTTTTTCCTCTTAACGTTGTCTTGGGATGAAAAATATCACGGTGATGAGTTGGCAGCTTGGATGGCTGCCCATCGAAACGCAGATTATACGCGAGCCTACACCGATGCAAATATAGATGGAGCAGAATTGTCGGATTTGGAAGCAAGGTATATCGAAAACAAGATAATTGACATCGAGTTGTCTAGAGGAAACGGAATCGACTCTCCAACCGCCGCTACATATCGCAAAATTCTAAAAGAGCTAAAAGTGGATTCAATCTCAGGCCTAGCGCCTGATAAATTCTCATCCTATGTGAGAAATGCTGTAGCGTCAGGACATCTCTCCGCAAAACCAATAAAAATAAGAACAATTATTCCAGGGGATACAGAGTTTACTGATCTCGCCGTTATTATTGGCAAGGATGGTTAAAATGAGCTTGAGCAAACTACAGAATGCCACGAACCGCATCAATTGGCTCCAAGACATTCTAAATGAAAAAAAGAATACGAAAGCAATCGAACCAGAGCAACTCCAAGACGCTAAATCTTTCTGCTCGCTTGAAATTGAAAACTTATTTACCGGAATCTCATATAACACATTGAAAACGTGCCTAAAAACCGCTCCCAACGACCACTTTAGAAGTCACACATTTAATGACAATTGGTCATACTTTCTATCTCTTCGCGAGAAAGCGTATTCACTTCTGTTAGCCAGGTCAGGAAAATCAAAAACGGCACGTGCATCGGACACTCCTATTGATTATAAGCTCGCGCACCGAAACGCGCTATGGCACGCTAACCTGTGCGCAAATGCTTACTTGCAACTCAGAAGAGATGTTCAGGGAATCTTGAAAACCAGCGGCAATCTCGAACTTGACTACAAAAGATTAGAAAAAGCTCTCAAAAAATCATGGTCTACCTATAAGCAAATTATCTCATCCGAGCCAGACAGACCTACACCAAAGCTAACAATCGTAAAGGCAAACACATAATGGGCCGGCAGCTCTATTCGGAATATCAGAATTGTCTTCTGCCACGAACCGGAAGAAGCGGATCTCAAACGAAACCATGGTTTGCTTTATTAGCTTGGCCAAATGGAAAGCCGTGCACCTTAGTAAACTATTGGCTTACTGACTCGGCAACACGAACTACGGGCAAAACATTAAAACAATATTGTGTCGGCATGACCCCTTATGTGCGTTACTGCTATGATAAAGGGATATCTCTCGTCGACTTCAACGACGAGCACATGAATGAACTTTCATTCACGCTCGCAGCTGAAAAATTAGAAAACGGCAGCTTGAAGAAACAAAACGATTATGTAAATTCTATCCTCAGCAATATTATCGTTTTCCTTTCATGGATTCAACTTCATGGCAACCCGACCAATCACAGCAATCTGGTAGGGTTTAAAGCTGGCTCGCCGAATATATGCGTAGTCGAAAAAAAGAATAAGCATGGAAAGACATACTTGCATCACGACTCATTCTTAACGGCCAACTCTCCACTCCATAAAAAAGAAGCAATACCTCGAAAATCTATTCAAGCTATTGAAGATCAGACCTTCCTAGAAAGCGACCCAGAGTTGTATCCCAGCATTTACAAACATCGATATAATAACTCGGACAAAAAAACGTTAATCCAACAAGCTTATTTGTATCAAAGGCGCGTCATGACCCTGTGGGCCTTTAAGCGTCTCGGGCTTAGACCATCCGAACTTGCCGAGATGCCACTGGATGACAACCTGAATGTGGTCAACTCATTAATTCTTTATATACCGACAAAAAAGCTACGTACAGATTCGGTAGTATTACGGCCATTCAAGACTACAAATGATGGTGCCTTGACCGTCAAATATTATCTCGATGCACGAGAAAACTTTATTACTGAATACGGAGCAGCTACGAACAAACCGATCTCATCAACGTCTTTTTTCCTGACAGAAACCGGCCTTCCCCTCAGCGCAGATTCAATGGCTAAAGACTTTGGCCGGGTGGCGAAACGAGCTGGACTAACAGATGTAAGGGTATGCTTCTCCATGTTTCGCCACCGTTTCATAACCCTTGAAATCCTACAACATCTCAAGAAGTTATTCGGAAGCAACCGCCCAACCATGGATATGCTCACGGTGCCGGTAGTTAAAAGCATAGAGAATAGGATTAGAAAAAAAACCGGACACAAATTAGGCGATTCAATCTGGCACTACTTTGATGATGTGTTTGAAGCCATAGATTTCTGGAAATCTGTGGACAGGGCCTTCGCTAATATGCAGCAAATAGGTGACGCGGAAGATAAGCTTCAAAGATTGAAATATGATCAAAGGAAGGCTTACGGGAATCAAGCGCTACGCAGTAAAGAGCTTACTGACATTGAGAAGGACATGGCCGCCATCCGGGCGAAGATGAATATCTTCGATTGAACGTCCTCTCACCTCTGAGTCTTTGCATGTAAGTGCTATGCGTCTTCGTTGGTGGACGATCTCGCGTACTTGATACCGTTTACCGTACAAGACACCGCAGCACCCACTGCTAAGCCCATAACGGCTTGGGCGATGTATCCGTGCAGGTACGACTTCACATCGGCGTTCAAAAACCAATCTGGCAAGGAAAGAGCTGCTTCACTGATAAAGGAGCCCCCAACAAAGAACATCGCTATTGTTCCTATCCATGACAGCAACTTCATTAGCTTCGGTGCGACAGCAATAAGCCCTCCCCCTACGCTTCGTACCGCTTGCGCGAAGACGCCATGGGTGGTGACTTTCTTCATGCGCAACCCCAAGTCATCGATCCGCACAATGCCGGCGACCAGGCCGTACACACCAAACGTGACCAATAGGGCGATCAGGCTCAGCGTAGCGACTTGCTGAAGGAAAGGCGCTTCAGATACAACATTCAACGTGATGACTACGATTTCAGCGCTCAACACGAAATCCGTGGTGATAGCGCCTTTGATCTTCTTAGCTTCATACCTCTTCGCCTCTTCTTCGCTGAGCACCTTCACCTTGCGCGCACCATCCCCTTTGTCTTTGGGGGTGAGCTTCTCAATCAAAGACTCGATGCCCTCATAGCAGAGGTATATGCCACCGACGACCAGAAGCCCGTGCACGATCACTGGGGAGATGTAATTTAACCCAAGCGCCAGGGGGACCAGGATGGCCTTGTTTACCAGCGAGCCCTTGCAGACGGCCCACACTACAGGCAGTTCGCGATCAGCCTTAAGCTCAACCACCTTCTCCGCATTCACTGCCAAGTCATCGGTGAGGACGCTCGCCGTCTTCTTTGCCGCCACCTTGCTCATCACGGAGATGTCGTCCAGCAGCGTTGCTATGTCGTCGAATAATGCAAAAAAACTGCTCGCCATCAGTTAACTCCTTGGGCCCACACCCTAGACATCGGTGACGTCTGGACGTTCTCATCAGCTTGCAGTGGTGCACGTAGGGCTAGATGTGCAGTTGCGGCTCGGCTCTCAGTGGCGTTCGTAAAAATTCGCGGACCAATATCTTACGAACAACTGCTTTTGCGCTATTCATAGTGGGGACCCGCAATCCAAATTGCCAGGCGAAAAATGAATTGGGCTTTTTAGTGTGCGTGGTTGGTTACTGTGCCGTACGTGGTCTAGCATGGCGCTACTAATTGCCCAGAATTACGGATATCCGAGTTTCAGGACTCCATCGTTGAAAGGGCCTACAACAACAAAGGCGCGCAGGCTCCACTACGATTATGAAAATTGACTTCGTCGAACTGAAAAAGTACAGAAACTTCGCAGACGCGCACATAAATTTTGCCAAGAACAGTCTGGTGATCGGAAGCAACGACGTAGGCAAAACAAACATGATTCATGCGTTGCGGCTCTTACTGGACAAGAGCCTATCGGACGCAGATATCGAACCTTCGACACGCGATTTCCATTGCGCCCAGGATGGCACTCAGGCCGACTCCTTTTCCATTCGTATTGCATTCTCTGAAGTGACCCAGGACGCTGTACTTTCCCAGCTAAAGGGCCTTGTCAGCGCTAGTGGCCACTTTTTCCTTGAATTTCGCGCCTACAGTGCGGATCACAGCTACGAAATCGCTGCCGGGCATGACCTCGCCAAGATGGAGGTTATTCCTAGCCGCTATTATCTGAAGTATCTGCACCTCAAGTACATCCATTCCCAGCGGGATTTGCTGCGATATATCCGCTCGGAAAAACAGCACCTACTGCGTCTCGCGCAGGCTGCGCGCAACCAGACTCAGACTGACGCGGACGCTACGCAACTGGTGGCGCTCAGCGAGCTGCTGGAATCCGTGAATAAGGGTGTGAAGAACCTGCACTACGTTGCGGAAGCGACCAAAGATCTGAACGACGAATTGAAGGCGCTCTCCCACCATCACGCTGGTTACAACGTGTCTCTAGATACCGGTGCGATCGGCATTGAGCAGTTCATCGAACAGCTAGAGCTGGGCGCAAGCACCAACGGCTCGCGCGTGATGCTCGGGGGCGATGGTCGTAACAATCAGATCCTCCTGGCCTTGTGGAAGGCCAAGAGCGTGCTGGAGTACGATCAGCACAGCGAGGTGGTGATCTACTGCGTCGAGGAGCCCGAGGCGCACCTGCACCCACACCAGCAACGCAAGCTTGCGAGCTATCTCATCAGCGCGCTGCCTGGCCAGACAATTGTCACTTCGCATTCTCCACAGATCGCTGCAAGCTACCGACCCGACTCGATTGTGCGCCTCCTGCGTGACAACGGCGCCTCCCGCGCGGCAAATCAGGGATGCTCCAATTGCATTGACAGTGCATGGACGGGGCTAGGCTACCGAATGAGCATTCTTCCAGCGGAAGCATTTTTTGCCTCGGCGGTCATGCTGGTCGAAGGGCCATCGGAAATGCTTTTTTACAACGCCCTAGCACGAGCGCACAGCATCGATCTTGATCAGAGCAACGTGTCCCTGCTTTCTGTTGATGGCGTGTCGTTCGAGGTTTACAGGCGCGTGTTGAATGCGCTGGAAATTCCATGGTCCATGCGGACCGACAACGACATCTCGAATATCTCGCTTGGCCCCCAAGGGGCGCAAGTGACTTGGCGCCAAGTGGCGGGCATCAATCGCGCTCTGGCGATGGCTGGCTTACCTCCCCAGCCACATCGCCCAGCGCCTTACGATCAAGCCGCCTCTTTGGCAGATGGCAACTGGCACGCGGTGAGTGCTGCCGCAGCCCCTTCAGGGATCTTTCTCTCGCGGATCGATCTAGAGCACGACATAGCAACCGAACTCCCGACGCTACTAACTGGGTTTAAAGGCCATCAGTTGGCTGAAGCTATCACTTACCTACAAGGCAAAAAAGCCATCCGCATGCAGCAGTTCATTGAGCACTGCGGTGCTCTGCTCCGTGCCCCAGAAGATAGCCATCTGTTAAAACCGCTCATTCATTGTATTAACGCAGCTGCGCAGGCCTAGAAATGACTATTTTTACGCCTAGCTTGGAACAAACCCAAGCCATTCAATGCGAGGGCGACATTGTTATCGTCGCCCGCCCCGGAAGCGGAAAAACCAGCGTCCTGTCATGCAAGGTCCGAAGTTTGGTGTCCGAACTGCGCCCCTATCAGGGCATCATCGCCATTTCCTTCACGAACAAAGCGAGCGATGAGTTGGAACGCCGATGCAAGGCAGACGCCTTCGACGTTAAAAGCTCTTTCTTCGGAACGATCGACGATTTTTGCCTACGCGAAATCGTTTTTCCGTTCGCGCGACAGTTGATGCCTATGGCCGCTGAATTGGAAACGGTCAAGGTTGGAGAGCTACCTGAATCGGTGAGGCGCATGCTGCCGGCAACACCAATTCAGAACGGGTCCGTTGCAAACACGGCCGAGTTTCTACAGTTCATGCATGCAGCACTTGCACAGGGATTTGTCCCCTTGGAGGCCGTGGGTATGCTTGCAAGCTACGTGATCGATCAGTCCCCTGCTTGCCGGAAATACCTCACGGCGCGGTATCGCGGCGTGTTTATCGATGAGTACCAAGATAGCGGCTATTTTCAGCACCACCTCTTTTTGAAGCTCAAGGCTCTGGGGTTGACCGCCGTTGCGGTCGGCGACGGCGACCAGTCTATTTATGTTTTCGCTCACAAGGATCCGCGTTACCTGCTAGCACTTACGACTCCGGGCAGCGGCTTTGCTTCCTTCGCCATCACCATCAACTTTCGCAGTCATCCGTCAATTAGCGACTTTGCACTTCGCCTGCTCAATCCAAATCACCAGATCGCGCCCACGAACGATTCGCGGGTGTTTATCAAGACGATCGATGGGAACCAGCGTGCGATGGGCGCTTGGTTGGAGACAGCTATTCCTAATTTCATGCGTCACTTTCAAGTGGAGTCGGGCGGAAGGGTCGCCGTTTTGTGCCGACATCAGCACTCAGCTAAATTGATTGCTGACCACTTGAATGTTGCCCACCATCTTGTAGAGGAGTTCCCCTTCGAAGCCACACCGTCGGCCGAGGCAAGCATTTACTCGGATCTACTGAGATTGCGCTACGACCAACAGTTGACCGCCGAAACACTGATTGAGCGAGCCGGTGGAGTCAAGTTTGCCCCTCAAGAGCGACGTGCGCTCCGCCGGGCAATTCTAAGTTGCCGGTCTTGCGTAGAGGGCGACCTGGTGACGACCGTACTCGACGCGGCCATACATTTAACGGGACGGCAGTCCTCGCCAGCGGGCACAATGGAACTTAGGGCTATCTGCGCGAATGCCGACAAGCTTCGCAGGTTTCAAAGCCCGAGTCGCGATGCCGTTCAGATCATGACATTGCACAAGGCGAAAGGGCTGGAATTCGACATCGTTTTCCATGCCGATCTTTACGATCACGTAATCCCGACTCGTCTTTACCCTCCGAATACGTATGGTCAGATTATCTTTGCGAATGAAATTCAGTGCCTAAACCTGCATTACGTGGGTATTACGCGGGCAATTAAAGCTTGTGTGTTAATGACGTCGACCACTCGCATCAATGGACAAGGGGAGATTAAAAACGGTGCTCCATCACAGTTCATTGGGAGGAACGGGACTAGCGCAATATCCATTCCCTGGTAACGCCAATGATGGAGTATCCAGTACGCTGTTGAGGAGCCGAAGGTGCTTGATTGGACCCAGGGACGCTTTCGGTCACGCAGCCGTATTCATTCATCAAACACAAATCATTCGTCTTCAAATAGTTTTATCCCGAGAAAGTCAAGAATTTGGGTCGTTAAATCATGCCATAAGGTATAAGCAACATCTGACGCTGATACCTTGCGCTTACGACTCATTATCCCATCTACCGAAATCCATGCTGAGAAATCACTAGTTGGAGCGGACTCTTTCGCATCTAATAGTTCTAACTTTATGCGTTGGTAAGCCAGGCTTTCGACATCAAACCTCAATTGCGCATAGTATCTTTGGCCTAGTTTGGCGTCGTCAAAAATATTGGTAACTTTGATTATCAAATCATGCTTAATGCGCGAGGAAAGGTCAAGAAACGCTGCTCGCCTGTCAAGCTTATCAAGTTCATCCATAACTTTATCGTGCTCTGAGACAGCTTCTTTCAGATACTCCCAGTCAAGATCGCATTTTCGGGCCGTAAAAGTGAGACCATCATAAATTTGACGACTGGCTCTGAACTCCTGAAGCTTTTCCAGTTCTTGCAAAGCAGCTCGCGGATCGGTCGTTTTGAGAATATTATCTATCGCGACTAGCGCTTCCTCCATATCATACAACAATGGACGCAGGCTTTCCCTCGAATCATAAAAGGCCTCAGAAATGTCTGCCTGAGTATTAGGAATTGGCAAAGTATATGCAAAGTCGATATCGCTTCGCTCAATTTTTCGATACGGAATATTGACGCGATCAAGAAATCTTAATGACTCCAAAGATGAGCGATCCGCCAACTCATGCTGAATTTTGTCCAACGCTTGTCGCCGATTTAAAACTTTAAATTTCTCATTGAATGCCTTCTTGCCTGCAATGTAACGTTCTGGGTCACCCTTAGCTCTGTCCAAAGTCGCCACTATCTCAGCGGAGGACAACAAATACATTTCTGATTGGTCCTCCTGCCCTACATGCAATACAGCGAAGAAACCTTTAAGCGGCCGACCTTTATCATCAACCACGTACCGACATGGAATGTACTGAGTCGTAGTCTGGTCTTGGTAGTACTTGGCTTGCACTATCCCAACCCGAGGAGGTGCAGAATCGGTAAAGCGAGTAGAGAGTGAGCGCAACTGAATCAGAAAGTCGGCACCATCAATGTCAACGGATCGCTCCAACACCCAAAAACGATCAAGAAGGAATGCCTTTGTGCGAGCTTCTCCGGAGGCCCCATGCTCCATTATTTTGAGCCAGACAGGTTCGTTCGCTTGGGTCAATTACTACGTCCTCTTTACTTAAGCTGCGATTATTACGGCCCAGTTCAGGCCTTAACGCAAACCGACTTTTAACTATGGAATCACCTCAATTCAGCCAACGGTAGACACTCACCGAGCTTTCAGTTCATCCAGTTCTTTCCTCACCATACGCAGGAGGACCTCAGGATCTGCCTGACTGCCGTAGGCTAACGTGAAGAGCGTCAAAGGATGAACATTCAGCAAATCGGCCAATTCTTCAACACGCGCCCAAGAGGGTGCTTTTGCCCCACTTTCAAGCCTGCTGATGTTGGACTGTGCGAGACCAAGCGCATCCTGAGGCAATTCACGAGCAACACGCACTGCCTGCAACGCTCGACCAAAGGTATGTTTCTGCTTCATTTTTTCCCTTGGCAAATAACAGCCATAGGGCCACAATGCCGCAGAACGAGCCATGCCCCATAGGGCATATTTTCTGGAATATTATATGTTTGAGACCTTTCGGGAATCGCGTATTCCCTCTCCTCCCTTTTTTGATGGAAACACCATCGAGTGGGATATGGTGATGCTGTCCTTGAATTTGCCTTGGTTCCATGTGTCCTGGGGATTTCGGTCCTCTGCCGAACCTAGTAAAGCTAGAGTCGAATTTAGATTTATCTCATCCATTTCGTTGCTGAAAAAACACCTCGAAGAGAACGACCCTGAATATTTCATCGAGGACATTCAGCTGGTTTCCCCAGGGTGGCTAAATCAATCAACACACACGCAAATGCAACCGCTCCTGAGGCTAATCTCTTATGAAGAGTCTTGTGGATCCGGTTTAAACAAGACTGAATTCGCCTATGAAGTTAAAGGCGGGATTCGCTATCCAGTGGGACTCCAATGGGAAAAATTATTATCTGTTAAATCTGTTTTTGAGCAAGCACAGTTGCAAACATTCTGAAGGAAGCCCCAAAAAATGGACTCACAACTTGATAAAGCTCTATGCGCAAGGTACCCATCCTTGCTTCGCAACCACATGGATAACAGCGATCATTTTTTGTTTGAGTGCGGCGATGGATGGTTTGAGATAATTAGTGCGACGCTCAACGTGATTAACAGAGTTTCAACCACAAACTACTTGGAGGTTTCTGTAGTGCAGGTTAAAGAAAAATTTGGCTTGCTCCGCATCTACTGTGCTCACGGCAACGACTATACAACTGCGGCAACTGGTATCGCCGAACTAATTTCAGAGCTAACATGTGAAGTATGCGGAAAAGCGGGAGCGCTCCTAACCATCAAAGGCTGGAATCAAGTTCGATGTGACGCTCACAAACTGACAACTGCTGCTGACTTAAGCAATCCAACCATGGTTACTGATGATTACTCCCCCATCTTGGCAGAGGCAATTGAGTCCGTATTGGGACTTTTCGGCTCCAATCCCCATTGGGCTCTGGAATGGCTCAAAAAACCGCTGATGATACTTGGTTACAAAAAGCCATACGAAATCATGCAAACGAGCGAGGGCTGTTCAGCCGTCATAAGCCTCATCGGCAAAGTAGAACATGGCCTTACCCCATAACTTCGCGAACTGCCGTTTAACAAGGTTAAATATGAATAAAATTTTAGTTATGGCTAACACTCCGCAATTATTGAGCCACCTCCGAAAAGAACTGCAATATGAGTTCAGCCTTGGCAAAGCCCCATTCCACGAAGTGCGGAATCTCGTATCATCTCCGAGACTCTTTGAGCATTACGTTAGAAGGGCACCCATCAAATTATTAGCTAAAGCTGGCAGTACTTATCTTGATGAGCACACTATGCTGACAGACAGACATCAAAAAACTTATGCTGCCTCCATTGAAAAATGGAGGGAAATCGAAAAGACTGTCGAAATTATTTCTGATTTCGAGCCTACAGACAAAACAGTTTCCAACATACAAATTTGGCCGTATGAACCTGCATCGTTAGACAAAGAACAATTTTGTATCGCTGTCGCACTAAGCTTTACCCGCGCTGAGCTTTTATATGAATATCGCACGTGCGGCGCACTGGATACATTATTGGAGCCATACGGTTTTATTGTAGATGAGCCTCTCTATTAACCCTTTAAACCACGGGCTAAAGTTGGGGCACCAGAAGTAAACGATAATCAGCAAATATTGCGGATGAACCACCTATGAGGCAGCGCTAAGTTCACTTTCACCCGTACCGCCAGCAATCGCGAGAACACACTTAAAAATGAGGACTTCGGCAGCTCACGGATGCACACTGGGAAATGGTAGTGACCAGGAAGCACGTAACCACCAACGATGCATTTGCATCAGGTTGATCCCCATGAAAGGACTATGCTGATAGAACGCTGCCCGGCGCCTGCTGATGCATGGTGGAAATATTGCATTAATGACGGTGGGCGTTCCTAAGCATGGTTGTAACCGCTACGCGTGGCCAGGTTTTCTGAGCATCGCGGCCGTGGCGTCGTCCATTTTTAGTCTTACGCGTTGATTTCGGAGGAATAGATGTCGCGAGAAAAGCCGCAGGCTATATCCGAAGAAAAGCCATTGCCTAAGCAGCCATCCTGCGTAGTGGAACGGCCTCTTCCAACCGTCGAGCGACCTAGCTCGAAGCTATCACTGGATGATCTTCTACGGGAAACTCCTGCAAACAATCGAGACGCTCATTGGGAACAAATGCAATCGGTGGGGCTGGAACTCTAATGAGTCGATGAACCAAGCCGTATTTTACCTTCCAATACCCGACCACATAGCTTGCCCGTAGCAGCCGCATCGTTATGGTAGCTTATTCAAAAGTGAATCTAATCCAGCACGTCCCTTGCCAGGTTGGCGCTCAGCCATGGTAGGAGTTGAGCAACGCAAAGCTGCAAGCAGTGATGAACTGCTCAGAGTTAACGGGCCAGTGTCGAGAAAAAGCTCTCTCCAGCCCCCTCTATAATCGCTCTATAATCGCTCTATAATCGCTCTATAATCGCTCTATAATCGCTCTATATTCGCTCTATATTCGCTCTATAGTTCCCTATAAACCCTGTTGGTAGGAGGCCGTGGACCCTGCTTGCATGGCTATCCATACCTGAACGTCCGAGCACAACAAAGGTGGAGCGGCGGGACGGGTGCGAACGGTCGAAACCAGCCCGGTTTCGACTGAGAAAAAAGGCCCCGTAGGACCTTCAAGACTTGTCGTAGTTTTTACTTTTTGAGCCACGACTCGACGGTCGCAGACCCATGCTCAGATTTCCACTGCTTCAAAATCTTGTGATTACCACCTTTTGTTTCAACGCGCTCACCCGTTTTTGGATGTTCATAGATTTTCACCTCGCGCGCTCTCCGAGTCCCAGCTTTCGGCGCATCAGCGGCAGCGCCAGCCCCCCGACGTAAGCTTTTTGGGTCCAAAAGGTTAACGACGTCCTTGAGACTGAAGCCATATTTCGCAAGTAAGTCGCGAAGCTTCGTTTCAAATTCAATTTCTTTTTTCAGCCCGGCGTCGCCCTTCAGTGCTTCAAGGGCCTCTAACTGCTCGGCCAAATGTTTTTCTAACTGACGATATTCTGAAAGCTTGGACATGTAATGCTCCTCAGGTCGAATGGTCACTGCTAGTCAAGTTTGCTTTCGCGCAACGTGAAAGCTGCTCCAGCCAAATGGTAAAGGTAATCTAGCAGGTCTTGCGCGGCTCATTACTGCATCTATCCTGAGCACCGCCCGATACCGGAGACTGCGTTCTGAACAAACAAAGGCAAAATGGAAACCCGCAAGTCGTTTTCAGTTGATGTTATCTAAATGACTGCGGCGAGATTGGAAAATTCCCATCCGACCTTTCTATGGAAGCCAACCGCTTGAATGGTTTCGGCCATTGCCCTGACGATATACAGCTTTTCCACTACCTTGCTTGGTACTCAACAGTGCATCAATAATGTTTCGACGGGCCTTGTCGCAGCTGCTGGTTGAAACGAGAATTGAAGGCGATGCGAGCAAAGTAGTTAAACAGATTCAATCGAAACCAGTTCGAAGTACTTAAACTTGCGTTTCTTCGCCTCCGCCCTCGCTTGCTGTTCGGCAATAAGGGTACTGAGCGTACTCGCCTCATAGACGAGCGTCTCGGCTTTGCCCTCAAATTCCGCCGTTACACGAAGCGTCACCTTCAATTTCGGAGAGCGAGAAGTCGAAGCCGGCCGGGCTTTCGATACGTGCTGCTGATCAGACGTAACCCTCAGATCCTGGGCTTCTGGTGCAGCCTCATTGTTCGCAGTACCGAAAAGCGCATGACGCATTTCTTCTTCACTCAAATTATCTTTCATGCAGGTGTCTCGCTTGCTTTGGCTGGATGACCAGTACTAAGTGGTGAAAACTCAGGACCATACCGCTGCCTACAGAAGCGGCAGCCCAATTGATCGGACTTGTTCGACGCATTCTAACTGAACCACTGAGGCGACTTGATGGAGGGCTAAAAGTCACAACGCAAGAAACGCTAGGAGATACTCTCTTTTGCTAGGCTTCGTTTCACAGGCACGGTGCCCGTGTGGCCCGTTCATATTTTGGCATCACGGATGAAAAAAATGGCCCTATTCTCCCAAGATCAACTCGAAGCGATCGCAAATGCCTTAGGCGACACAGAAACGGGCCTCACTGGTCCGGAAATAGAGCTTTTCCTTGTTTCAGCCAGGATGAACGATCCAGGAAAAATCACAAAACGCATTAGGATTTATAACGCATTTGTCGAAAGCCAAAATGCAAAACGTAACCGTACTCACGTGTTGGAATTTATTCGCCTCGCCATGAAACCAGCCCGATATAACCGATCGCCTGAACGCTTCGAGCCCATGCGCGCACTCGTCAACCAAGCGCTCGCATTTGCTTCACTGATGGTCGATCAAGCGGGTAATCTGACTTCAGCAGAGGCAGTGCAGACTCTGCCAGAGGCCCAGCGCAGAGCGCGCGATCTACGTGCAGATCTCGAAAGTCGAGGAGTGCATCCAGACGTTCTGAGGTTTTGTCGCTCGGAACTGTTAGCAGACAACTACTTCCACGCTGTTCAGGAAGCCGTGAAAAGCGTTGCAGCAAAGATGAGAGAACGTACAGGCCTGACGGATGATGGAGCCCCGTTGGTGGACCGAGTGCTAGGGGGCGATCCGCCACTTTTAGCCATCAATCCACGCTCCACAGTTAGTGAGAAAAGCGAGCAGAGCGGCTTCGCAAATTTGGTTCGAGGTACTTTTGGCATGTTTCGAAACCCTGTTGCTCACGAGGCTCGAATACACTGGAATATGACGAAAGACGACGCAGAAGATTTGCTGACAATCGTATCTCTAATTCATCGGCGTCTGGATAAAGCCTTTATGCCGCCTAGGCTGTGAATTGACCATGCATAGAGTCAGTGGTGGAGTCGCTGTATAACCAGCGATTTTCAACCCCACTACCATTGAAGCCAGCGCGGTCCGAGCAGCGCACCGATAACGGTTGGTATCAACATGCCAAGCAAGTACCAGACGCCCCAGAACGGGACTTCCATTTCAGGGCAATGCAGGCAATAGGCAATGGTAGCCATCGCCCCTGAAAGCAGTCCGCCGCAGGCGCCGGCCAGTCTCAGGCGAGTGGGTGCCAACCCGCGCAGCGCCCAAAAGACCGCAAAGAACCCCGGAATCGAAAGCAAGGTGATGTTCAGCGTACACACGCGCCAGGTTTTACCGAAGATCATCGAAGCACGCACGTCCGGGGCTGCTGTCATCAGGACATAGAGGGCGCCGGCCCACACCGCTGCAACCGCAGTAATGACCAGCAGTTGTCCGGCGCCTGGCGTAAGTCCGGGCCTCGCCAGGCGCACAACCTGGCTCAACGCGCCGACCATCAGGCACAGGGGTAAGGCAATCTTTGCCCAGAAAATCGGAGTTGCCGCCACTTCGGCCAGATCCGGACGTGCGCCAAACATGACCATCACCAGCAAGAAGGCCGTTATCAGACCGACCAGCACCGCGACGCCGAAACGCTTGGCGAGCGCATGCCGGTCGACCGGTGTAACACCGGTCGCCAGCATGGAAATAAGATCGTCAGTTTTCATCGTGTACCTCTAATCCTGTCGGCCAACGCCTTAAGCCCGCGATGGATGCCAATCTTTACCGCTGACTCCGAAAGCCCGGTCATTTGCGCGGACTCGGCGACCGATAAGCCTTCAAGCTTCACCTGCTGGATCGGCAAGCGCTGCCGCTCAGGCAGTTGCTCAAGTAACTTGCCGAGATCGCGATGGGCCTGCTCCGGCTCCAGATGAGGCTCGGCAAACAGCTCCGCCACATCGTCGAGCGAGTCATTGAGCACTTCATTGCGCGACCTGCCACGAAAAAAATCCGTGAGTTTGTAGCGGGTAATGGCAAACACCCAGGCCGTCAGCGGTTGGTCCGCACGGTACGTTTGTCGACCGTTATGGACGGCCAGCAAAACCTCTTGCAGCAAATCCTCGACTTCACCCGGTTGCCGCTGAAGTCGGGTTCGAACAAAGCCGCGTATATGACCACTCAGCTCCTTGAGGAAAGTGCCATAAGCCCGCTCGTCTCCACCCAGGCCCGCGAGGAACAAAGTCTGAAGATGAATTTCCCGGCTGCGCAATGCGTCGTTATGTGTAGTTCGTTCCATCGTCCACTCTGGTTACACGAGGATGAAAATATTCTGTACTTGCATAACGCCAGCGCCAATAACGGGCGATGGATCATGCTTGCCGCCAAAGGCATAAGGCAACAAGCAGATTCATTTTGCGGTTCTAAAAAATATTTTGCGATGGCTGTAACCGGATTTGAAAACTCAGCGAACTACCTTTCGGATCTGAAGCACAGCGCACTCCTGCACTGATGCGACGACCCTCCCTCATGATCCCGGAGAATAACCATGAACAATCTGAAGCTTGCTGCCATCGCCGTTGCCTTTTCCTCCTTTGCTGCCGGCGCCATTGCCGCCGAGACCCCAGCCGCCGCAGGCGCCATGGAAAAATGCTACGGCGTCGCCATGGCCGGTCACAACGATTGCAAGGCCGGTGCAGGTACCACATGCGCAGGTACGGCAAAAATGGATTACCAGCCGAATGCCTGGAAAAACGTTCCCGCTGGCACTTGCACCACCATCAAGACACCAAAAGGCACCGGCACCCTCACACCAATGTAACGTCAACGCCACGGGGCACGTACTTATCATGAACAAGGCATTCCAGATCGGGGCCGGACTTGGCCTCAAACCGAACCATTACCAAGATGCCCACGACTGCACGGTCGAAGGTCTCTGGTTCGAAGTTCATCCGGAAAACTACATGGTTGGTGGCGGCCCCCGTCTGGCATGGCTGGAGGCCATTGGCGAGCGGCACCCATTGTCGTTGCACGGGGTGTCACTTTCGCTGGCGGCCGATTGCCCGCCGGACCCGGAGCACTTGAAGCGCCTGAAACAGCTCGCTGATCGCGTTCAACCGGCACTGATTTCCGAGCACCTGGCATGGTCAGCCTGGCGCGACCAATACCACCCCGACCTGTTGCCTTTTCCCCGAACAAATGAAGCGTTACAACGTATAGCAAGCAATATCCAGCGCACACAAGACGCCCTCGGACGTCGCATTGCCATCGAAAACCCGACCCATTATTTGCACCTGGACGGGCATGACTACAGCGAACTGGAATTTCTCACCGAATTGAGCACGGTGACTGGCTGCGGCTTGTTGCTGGACGTCAACAACGTGCACATCAGTGCGCACAACCTGGGTTTTAACGCCGCCGATTATCTGGATGCCTTTGCGGCCGACGCCATCATGGAGATTCATCTGGCGGGGTTCACCAAGGATCCGGGTGAATCCTCGTTACTGATCGACAGCCATGATGCCCCTGTCGCCGAAGATGTCTGGTCGCTCTACCAGCGGCTGATCGAGCGGATCGGCCAGCGTCCGACACTGATCGAACGCGACGACCATATCCCCGCTTTCGACGTTTTACTGGCCGAGCGCAACCGAGCGCAGACGTTATTGAACCTTGGGCAAAATCAGCGAATGAAGGTGGCGATATGAAGCCCTCTCTCGCAAGCTTTCAGGATGCCTTCGTCGATGCGTTATACGGCACTGGATCATCCACGATGGATTCGCTGACCCAACAACCAGGCTTTGCGGTCTATCGCAATACCGTACTCAAAGGCACGACGGATGCGTTGCTAGCCAACTTCCCTACCGTAGAGCGCCTGGTGGGCACTGACTGGCTTAAAAGCGCCGCCGCCATACATGCCCGGCTTTCACCGCCAACAGATGCACGTTTACTGAATTACGGAGCAGGCTTCCCCGACTTTCTCGACAAATTCGAGCACGCGCAAGACATGCCGTATCTGGGCGACGTCGCCCGTCTGGACCTGCTCTGGACACAGGTTCATTGCGCCGCTGATGAGCCTGGTCTTGGGCTGAACGACTTGGCGCAGATTCCCGCTACGGAATTGGGCAACTTGCGGCTTAAACCACGGGACACCGCCCGTTGGGTCTGGTTGCCGGACTGTCCCGCCTACACGATCTGGTGCGTCAATCGTGAACAACGGGAAATGCCTGAAAAACTCGAATGGCAAGGTGAAGGTGCACTACTGACACGCAAGGCCGGCCGCGTGTATTGGCAAGCTGCCAGCGCCGCAGACTGTGCCTTTCTCGACGCCTGCGCGGCTCACCTGCCCCTCGATGTCGCCGCCGACTGGGCCATTGATGTCGAGTCTGACCTGAATCTGGAAAACCTCATTATTCGCCTTGTGAGTGCTGACGCGTTTGTAACGGCGGAACTCCTGACAACTAGTTACTGAAGCCATCAACGGAGCACAGCATGGATACCATCAACACCCGCTCACCTGCCGCCGACAATTCCCTGCGTGGCCTCTGGAATCGCTTTGCAACCCGTTTGGGCAATCTGATCAGCGATTCGTTTCTGGTGTTGGTGGCGCGCATCGCCATCGCCGCCATTTTCTTCATGTCCGGGCGCACTAAAGTCAGCGACGTTCTGACGATTACGCCGAGTACCTACGAACTGTTCCGTACGGAATACGCCTTGCCTGTGATCTCTCCAGAACTGGCAGCACACCTTTCGACCTACAGCGAGCACCTATTTCCACTGCTGTTGGTCCTCGGGCTGTTCACCCGTCTATCCGCCTTGGCGTTGCTGGGTATGACCTTTGTCATTGAGGTTTTCGTTTACCCCGATGCCTGGCCGACGCACCTGTCTTGGGCGGGATTGCTGCTAATCATCATCGCACGTGGTGCAGGAGCACTTTCGCTGGATCGCAGACTGGGCATCCGGTGATCCATTCACGTATGGGGAACTCTCTAGCAGGAGTTTGCGAGTAGTTATCGCCCACATCAGCGTGAAGTTCGCCGTCATTCCAAGAGCACGCCTTTGTACTGGTTAACAATCCTGAGGCTGCCTCATGTGGGCAAGCGCAGGGCACGCACGCGCATTGCGTAGGCAATACGCAACTAAATAAGCGAATACAGCCGATCTATCTTCAACCAATTTCTACATACCGGTGAAAAATATGCAAAGCAACATCGTACGATTCTCCTGTGTAGGCTGCGGTATTTGCTGCAAGGGCCGACTGATACCGCTGACATTGGCTGAGGCACAACAATGGTTAAACCGCGGTCACGACATCGCGGTGATTCTTGAGGCCTTTGATGAATCAAGTTGGCCTCATTCATCAGCGGAGTTTGCCCACGCCAAAGGCCGATCTGTAAGTGTAAATTGTGGTAAGACCCAGATACAGGTCATCGCTGTGTTTGCCGGCAAAGCACTTGAGCAATGCCCTAATCTCAGAGCTGACAATCTTTGCGGCATCTACGAAGAACGCCCCCTGGTTTGCCGCATTTATCCGATGGAAATCAACCCATTCATCGCGTTACGTCAAGATAACAAAGCGTGCCCGCCACAGGCGTGGGAGAGCGACGACATTCTCTGCACAGATGGGCGTACAGATCCGGCTCTGGAAGCACTCGTCAATCAATCTCGACAAGCAGACAGAGCCGATGCATCAAGCAAAATCGCCATCTGCGCGCAACTGGGCCTGAATGTGGCGAGTTGGAAAGACAACGCGCTGGCCGTTTACTTTCCACCACGAGAAAAACTGCTCGAAGCGATACACCGCGTCAAAAGTACTCTTGAGGAAGATCCAAGCTGCGAGTGGCAGGTGCGGGTCGATGATTTATCGCTGCGCGAGCGATTGACCGCATCGGACGTGTCTCTGGCTGCCAACGAGTCCGCCGAGTACATCTTTCATGTTTTATGAACCGCCTTTAACGCAGAGTTCGCTCATCAATACCGAACTACTGTGCGTACTCGCGCGTTTATTTTTCACGCAATATGACCAAGAGGCCACACGGGTTGATTGCAGTCCTCCGGACGGGCAGCTGTAGCTTCACAGAATAGTTGATCATTTTCACAAGTAGTTGAGCAGACGCCCCCTGACAGGAAAGCGACAAAAAGGCCAATTCTCCGAATTGGCCGAAAGCAGACCTCCGCCATGGATTAGCCATCGCGAAACTCGCGCGACTAGCTTCAGCAAATTCTCCAGCAACTCTTTAAGCTCAGCGCGATACTCATCATTTTCACGGTACGTGTAGCAATGGAAGATCTGCTCAGCCGTCATCAGTGGCCAGCGTTGTCGCAGACCTACACCCTTCCCCATCAGGCAAGATCGATCAGAACCAGCTAGCCCTTTGGAACTGACGCTGTGGGTCGAGGAGCGCGGCTCAGATGAGGTTGGAGGCAATGTGCGCAGTGCGCTGGCAACGATCAGCAAGAACGAAGAGTTCATTAACATGACGTTAGCGGTACTCATGACATCTGAATGACTTCTATTGAAATACAGCAATCGGCCAATTTCAGCTATTGCTGACCGGCAGCTATGGGCCTGTACGCCGGTCGCCAAGCGAGCGATGCAACCCTTAGAGTTTCAGGTCGGGATTACTGTCAGGGCGATACACCATCTTGCAGGGCAAGGCACCCACCCGTCGACTCCAATTGAGAAAGGTTTGATGTACTAGCTATATGCCGCTAAAACTTAAGCGAGGATAAAAATATAGGTGATGACATGGTATCGAGATTTGTTGTCGTTCCGGCGATACCTACCGAGACTGGATCGGTACGTGATGGTGCTCGCTTCTACTCCAGCATGGCGCCTTGTGGCTACAGCATCTACGACAACAAGGAAAAGTGTCGTCTTCACCTGTCATTTCCGACGCGAGATGAAGCGGAGGCTGCGTGCGAATTGAAAAACTCAGAGCAACTATTCAGCTCAATGTCCTGACTGCGACCACCGTGGGACCTCCATAGCACTGCGCACAAACTCTAGAATTTCGACCAGAATCTGCCAATCGATCCAGTAAGGGTGTAAAGATCTGAGTGGTGACCTATGACGGCAAACGAGGATTTGATTGATTGGAATGGCCGCTGGCATATCACTAACGGCGTCGTGTCATGCCGCACGTGCCAAGCACAGCAGAAAGAGATTGATCGTAGTGCAGCGTTTGTACATTCCTCAGGCTGTGGTTATGCAGGACAACTACGGAACCCATGGGATGACTTGGACACCATCTGCAAAAAGTTCGGTCACCGGAGATAGGTAGCTTTAAGTGTTCGTCTTAGACATCTTTGACTAATAGAAGACTTCTCAGTCCGCCGACGGTCCATAGCTACCTGCGGCTCGCCCATCCAGCATAGGCATCGGATCAATTTTGGGGGAGTTAAGAAAAGTAGCCCACGCCTCATACGCCAGCTTCTGGCGATAGGTAGCTTCATTCCACAAGGTCCCCTCCAACTGTCGTGCCGATACGAGCATCATAAGATTGGTGGTGGCTGCATCAAGCTCAAGCAAAAGCTCGTGGGACTGGAAGCGATAGTCGTCTAGGTTGTTCATCATCGAGGTACACCAGTCATGGCTCTGAATTACGAGCTGTTGTTCCGATATAGGTTCAGTGTGACATCAGTTTCATCATCGCATTGATCCGCAAGACAACCGGCTTCATCTTAGGCAAGCTAGAAGGTCAGGTAAACACTTTCCCCCCACTCAAAGCGAGGCAGCATTGCGCAAGGGCTGAGCGACGGCTTTGGCTCGGATTGCGTCCACGCACTGTGACTGATCGTAACCGTCCGCCCAACACACCTTCCCGACCCCAGCACTTAGGGCAATGATGCCAAATCAATCCAAAGTGGACACCTGAAATGGACTCACCCATACCGGCACAGTCGCATTAGTTTCAACTAGGGGTAGTTATTACACTAAGCCGATGTGTGTTGCCCTGCGGTAAAAGGCGTGAATAGCCCACACCACCCCAACAAAAAGCAATGCTGTCCCAAGCGCTTCCATAGGAGAGGGCCAGCGATGGTTGATGAGCAGGCCCATCGCAGTCGCATAAATGGTTCCGCTGGCGATCAATTGCCCGCTTAGCGCCAGAGGTAGGCGCCGAGTTGCGATTGACCATGCCCAGGCACCTGCAAGGGTGGCCCCTAACCCCTGAATCAACCCACAGACTATTAGCGCCTGAGTACCTGCTAACCCGCTCGGATGGCTGGCGAAGTGGGACAGTTTCAAGTACAGCCCAACTGGGATGAAGGCCAGCATTTCGACGCTGCACATGAAGATCAGCATGGCTGACCACAATATGGGCGACATGCTTGGGCGTCGAGCCAAAGCACTTTCATTTATTAGGCCAAAACCAGTCCAAAATCCGATTGCCATCAACGATGCTAGTAGTCCAAACACTATCGAGGTTGTCGGGGACACCACCGTCGCGTTACTTAAATCAAACACGCTAAAGTTGACCAAACTTATGCCTAAAGCCGCCACCAGCAGCGGCCCAGAAATGGCGCGCCAAGGCACGCTGGAGCTTCTAATGTTGCCGGCAATCGCTAGCACGATAGGTACGGACCCCATCATAACCGGAGGGATCACCGGCCCAGCAGCCAAGACCGCAGTGGTTATCAGGAAGAAGTAGCCGATGTACCCTAAGAAGCCCAGTAGCGCAGCGCATGCCCAATCGCTCAACCGCAATTGCCGCACTTCGCTACGGTAAACAAAAAGCACTAGCAGGCTACCCAAACCGGCAAAGGCATAGCTCACCACAGCCAGGTCAAAAAGGCTGTAATCGCCGACTAGTCCTGGAAAGATGTAGAGCAGTGACCAGGAAAAAGTGGCGGCAATGGCCGCTAACAAGCCTAGGGTCATACGCTCTGCTCCTGCTGGCCCTGATTCTGGATCCAGCAATGAGCTAGTTGCCGCGCAGTGTCGAATACCCGAACTTCCTTGCCCATGGCGCCGCTGACAAAACTGCCCTCCAGCAAGATAAACAGCCCCTCAGCAACTACGTCAGGGTCGCTTACTCCGGCGCTCATTGCCAATGCAGTAAGATTTTCGCGTATCCCTTGCTTATGCCTGCTGACTGCCAAATGCACAGGATGGCTAAACTGGGGAAACTCAGCCGCACTGTTGACGAACAGGCACCCGCGCCCGCTATCTTGCAAAAGAAAGCGTTGATACAAATCGAAAAAAGCGAGCATGCCACTGACCGGGTCAGGATGCCCTGCCAAGGTGCGCGCTACCTCTTCACGCCAGCGTCGGTCACGCTCCTCAAGGCAAGCCACTATCAGCGCATCCTTGGAGGCGAAATGGCTGTAGAGCGTCATCTTGGTAACACCCGCCATCGCGGCGATGGCCATCACACCAGTAATGTATATACCTTGTGACAGAAACAGCTTCAGCGCTGAATCAATCAAGCGCTCACGTGTGTTGTCCATGTTGCGGCACTCCGGCATAGCGACGGAGATGACTATACTGACCGGTAAGATTCAGGTGCATCCAGATACGACCTGAATCATGGCCGTTACGACACAGATCGCAGCATGCCAACGCAGCAGTAAATCTTAGGACATGGCCAATCAGGATGTTCGCTACGGTAGCTAAGTGTCCCCGAAATCTACGTGCTTAAACTGATGGCCATTTATGTGGCAGCAGCTCGGTAATATCACTCGCCCGCTGCGTCGGTAGTCGAGTGAGAACATTCATCAGGTGGGGATATGGATAATGTCCATTAAGTTGCGCCGACTGGATCAAACTCATAATCGCAGCCGCCCTTTTTCCGCTGCGTAGCGATCCGGCAAACAACTAATTAGAACCCCCAAGGACCCACGGCCGGATCTGGTTCTCGACCTGGTAGTTGTCGATGGGCACAGCCCCATCGTCCAGGTAGCGCGTCAGCGCTATCCAGCGTTTAAGGCTGTAATCCAAGGCTTTGGCTGTCACTGATTCATTTGGCACCAGATCCCGCTGGGCTTACATCCGGGCATACGATGTTTTGATTATCGGTACTGCCTTTTCCTGCCGTATTCGCCAGCAATCCTCATCGATCATGCCTCGCGCTTGGCGCTCAACTTCGTACAAGCCGCCAATTGAGTGCAGCGCCTGTTCAGCCAGCCGCCGCTCGGAGCGAATACCGTAGCAATAGCCTACGATCAGCATGCGGATCATCAGCTCAGGGTCAATCGACGGACGCCCAATCGGGCTCGAAAAATCGGCGAGGTAATGGCGCAAGTCGCTCAGATCAAGACATTGATCAATGCCGCGCAGAAGGTGATTGGCTGGGATGTGATCTTCAAGGTTGAACGAGTAAAACAGTCGGTCCTGCCCACTCGATAACTGTCCCATCATTTGCGTGCTTCCTTGCTGGCCAATGTAGAGATTTTGCCGCAGGCCAGAGAGGGGAGCTACTTTTTCAACAGAATCGACCAATAGCTGCCCGTCAGAACCGGCGAAGCGGGGGCGATTCAGTATTTGCCGACAGGCTAACGAATATCCAGACGACAAAAAGCCCGCGTATGGCGGGCTTTTTGTCGAAGGGGAACCAAATCCTTTGGTCTTGGCCCAGTATTGCGCAGCAATACACAATGTATCAAGGCAAACCAATTGGAAGATTAAAAGATTTGGATAGCTGGACTAAGTTGAGCTTCTCGCTAACGCACCCGATGAAATTGTCACAACTGGTATTGCGAATCCGGACGCTAGGACGTGGTAAACGGGCTTCCTGGCGAGTCAAAGGCGAAGCGATCAATATCTCCAGAACACAGGTGTCAAAATCACCAGCACCGTCAGAATTTCCAACCGCCCAAGCAGCATGCCGACGGTCAGCAGCCACTTAGCAGCGTCAGGCAACGAAGCAAAATTGCCCGCAGGCCCAATGACCGTGCCAAGCCCCGGCCCAACATTGCATACTGCGGTGGCGGCCCCACTCAAGGCAGTCGTCCAATCCAGTCCAATCAACGCTAACCCCAAAGCGATCACAGCAATAGTAATTGTGAAGAAAAACGAGAAGGTCAACAGCGAACGCAAGACGTCCTCATCGATGGAATGGCCGTTGTACTTTTTCTGGATCACCGCACGGGGATGAATCAGTTGTTTCAAGCCACTCAGGAGCAGCGCAGCGGCAACCTGAAAGCGGAAAATTTTAAGGCCACCGGCGGTTGAGCCGGAGCATCCCCCGACGAAGGTCAGGTAGAAAAACAACAACACGGAAAAACTGCCCCACAATGTGTAGTCACCTACCGCGATGCCGGTAGTCGTAACGACCGAGGTCACATTGACAGCCACGATGCGAAAGGCATCCCACCAGGTGTAATCACTGTGGAAACACAACCAGGTTCCCACTACCAACCAGGTAACGATCAGGAACCCAACAAACCCGCGCACCTGATGATCGTTCAGTAACACACGCCGATGGCCGCGCAATGTTGCGACGTACAAGGTAAAGGGCAGGCTACCCAGAATCATGATGACCACCGCTACCCAGTGAATCGCTGGCTGCGTCCAATGCCCAAGCGAGGCGTCCGAAGTGGAAAATCCGCCAGTAGAGATCAAAGACATTGCGTGGTTGACCGCTTCAAACGGCGTCATCCCAGCGATCCAGAGTGCCAGAGCCCCGGTGCCAGTAAGTCCCAGATAGAGAAAGAGGATGTACTTGGCTGCCACATGAGAACGCGGTGTCACTTTCTCCGACCAGTCTGAGGACTCTGTCTGGAAAAGACGCATGCCACCCACTCGCAACAGTGGAAGGATCGCCACCGCCATGCCGATGAAGCCTATACCCCCCAGCCAGTGCAGCATCGAGCGCCAGATCAACAATCCCGGTGAAGCGGTATCCAAACCACTCAGGACAGTTGAGCCCGTGGTTGTGATGCCGGACATCGTTTCGAAGAAAGCGTCGGTGTAACTGATGTGACTGATAAACACCATTGGCAACGCAGCGAAGGTACAGACCACCACCCAACTGCCAGTCGTCAAAAGGTACATATCCCTCGGACGGAGCTGGCCAGTATCAGGGCGCCCACGCACGATCAAAAGAAGGCCGCAGATGAAGGTAACCAAACTCGACCAGAGAAAGGCCGACAGATCGTCGCTACGCTCATAGGCCACCAGCGTAATCATGGGAATAGCCATGCTTACGGCCAGCGTGATTAGAAAAATGCCTAGGATGAAGCCGATGAGCCGCATTGCCGCGATGGACATAGAAATAGCCTGCCAGATTTAAGCTGCGAAGCCTTTCAATCAGGCCTTCAGAGCGCTACCGACCATCCAACTCATAGCCAACGAGTGGAGAGTATCTGCAACGTTATTGAGTAATGTTTCCTACAAATAAAAAACCCGGCACAGGGCCGGGCTTGCCTGTACTCCCCTACTACACAGTTCCCAAATGAGAGGGATGGAGAACCGACTGAGGAGCACAGGTCGCCGATATTGCCAAAGCACGTTTAGCAAAGCAATCCATCTATGAAAAATGCTCCGACAGCTAACTGTCGCTACACCACTGCGATGAGCAGACTAAAAAACCGCTAATTCATTGCGCCGACAAATCCCAGCTCCAATTGAAATTGTAGGTTTAGAGGGGATCGCGGGTTGGGAAGAATTTCAAGCAGATTCCCCCGAGCTTTGTAGACTGATCATTTTTTCCAAAAATGGGGAACTACCCCCATTGGTTGGGGAAGACCCACCAATATATAGGAATATGCCCCATCATGTTCTGTAAGCGCGCAGAAACACTCTGAAACAACTTACTAATTCATTAGTACTTTTTTTTCGAGGCCAGATGATGGCCTAACAGTTGCAATTTCCCCACTACCGCAGCATCTGCCGTCACTGAACAGGATGGCGGGTTTCGCCGATAGGCATGACGCGAGGGGAATAAAATGAAATCTGCTACACAACATATCCACTCAGTGAGCTATTTACGCAGGGCAGGCCTTACCTCTGCGATGCTCGTGACCCTGGCCACGGCCAACGCGGTACCGCTTGACGATGTCAGCGAGCCGCCAACGACAGACCCATCAGCATACTACACACCTCCCGCCGACCCGCTGGCAGCGGCTGCCGAGTTGGACGCCATCAAAGGCCTGCCCGAAGCCAACCAGGGAGCAATCGCCTATCCCGACGGCGTGTACGGCGACCGAAACACACCGCGCGCCGAAAACGTACTGCCGCCGAGCGTTCAGACCTCGTTCAATTTCCCTACCAACGGCAAGCCCAGCCCGTTGTTCGGCGCCCAGCCTTACACCCAGCAATTGCTGCTGTTCGAGGAGTTCGGTACGGAAAAACTCGACCCCACCCTGCCTGCACCACCACTGACATTCCCGGTACCCACCGTCGGCCCATTGCCGCAGCAAGACCCGAACAGTGTCGCCCGCAGCGGCCCTTCGAGTTCGGCATTGGAAGCCTTCATGCGCCAGCCCGGGCTGTACCCGTTTCCATCGCAGTTCTCCAACGTGCTGGACCGCAACCCTTGGAAGGCGCAGATCGAAACCTTCCTCAACCGCCATCCGGTGGGTTCGCCGGCCGAGGGCCGGCCACCGGGAAAAGGCTGGTCGCATCAACGCTGGAACGAGTTCTATCCACAGGTCGCCTTCAAAACCGTGCAAGCAGGCGCTAAGCTCAATAGCGGCATGCGTGACCGCCGGCAATTGCACAACTATGCCGTCGGTGAGTTCGGGCCAGGCGGGCTCTACTACCAGACCTCGGACATTCCGACCACGACGGGCACGACCAAAGGCATCGATACCCGTTTCCACCCCAGCATGCCGGTTCAGAATCACAATGCACTGTGGACCTTCGACGGCACCTTTCCGCCCAAATTGCTTATGGTGCGTTACGGCCAACCGGTGCTGATGCGTCACTACAACGCCCTGCCGATAGACCCGGCCGCCAACATGGGCTTCGGCCTGCACACCATCAGCACCCACGAACACAATGGCCACTCCCCGGCCGAAAGCGACGGCTACACCAACGCGTTTTTCTTTCCGGGGCAGTACTACGACTATCGCTGGCCGCTACAGCTGGCCGGTTACGACACCATCAACACCAAAGCGCAGGACCCGCGGGCGGCGTTCCCATGCGCACCGGGTGAGAAGCTGTTCGTCAACGACGCCAGCCCCGGTCTGAAGACCTGCGAAAACGGCACGATTAAGATTCGTGGCGACTGGCGCGAAACCATGAGCACCCATTGGTTCCACGACCACATGCTCGATTTCACCGCACAGAACGTCTACAAGGGCAACGCGGTGATGATGAACTACTACAGCGCTCTGGATCGCGGCAACGAAGCTATCGAGGACGGCGTCAACCTGCGCCTGCCCAGCGGTTCGGCAATGCCCTGGGGCAACCGCGACTACGACGTCAACCTCGTGGTCGCCGACAAGGCCTGGGATGCCAACGGCCAGTTGTGGTTCAACCCATTCAATACCGACGGCTTTCTCGGCGATCAGATCCTGGTCAACTGGCAGTACCAGCCACGCTTGAAGGTACGGGCACGCAGTTACCGTTTTCGCATTCTCAACGGCTCGGTGTCGCGCTATTTGAGGATTGCCTTGGTACGTGAAGTCGCCGGCAACGGTGGCGAATTTCCAGGGCCGGCCGGCTCGAATCTGTCTTATACCCGCGTGCCTTTTCACTTGATCGGCAACGACGGCAACATCATGGAACACGCTGTGCCGTTCGACGGAAGCATGGATCTGGACGGCGATGGGGATAAGCAGAACCACAACGCGATCCTGCCCACCCAAGGCATTGCCGAGCGCTTCGACATCATCGTCAACTTTGCGAAAAACGGGATTAAGACCGGCGACAAGCTGTACTTCGTCAATCTGATGGAACACAAGACCGGCAAGGGTCCAGAGAAGAACGCCCTGAGCCTCGCGGACGTGCTGTCCGAGAAGTACAAAGCGGTGATCAAGCAAGGCAGCAAAGGTCCGGAGTGGGACAAGGGCGATCCGGTAGTGGGCAAGTTCATGCAAATGATCGTGCAGCCCTACACCGGTACAGATGTCAGCATGAATCCTGCCGAATATGAGCCCGCCAAACCGGGCAAAGCCGCCGGCAAAGTCATGATCCCGCTGACCCTCGACCGCGATGACCCAGCCGTGCAGGCCAAGCTGAAACTGGCGCGGCACCGCGAGTTCGTCTTCGGCCGCTCCGACGGCACAGACGAAGCTCCGTGGACCATCAAGACCGACGGCGGTTTTGGCTACAGCATGGACCCACGCCGGCTCAACGCGGCCCCGCAACTGGCCAACGGCCCGACCGATGGCGGCTACGTCGGCGACGGTACGCTGGAAGTGTGGAAAATCAAGAACGGCGGCAACGGCTGGAACCATCCAGTACACGTGCATTTCGAAGAAGGCATCATCCTCAGCCGCGACGGCAAGGCACCACCGGAATGGGAAAAATGGGCACGCAAGGACGTGTACCGCATCGGCCAGGGCATCGACAGTTCGGTCGATGTGGAAATGGCGATCCACTTCCGTGAATTCGCCGGGACCTACATGGAACACTGCCACAACACTCAGCACGAGGACACTTCGATGCTGCTGCGTTGGGATATCGAGCATCCCGGGCAGTTCCAGTTGATGCCGACGCCTCTGCCTGGATGGGACGGTGTCACCTACGTCAACTCCGCCGCGCTGCCGACCTTCCGCACTGGCGACGCGAAGAACAATGACGATGATGACGATCAGGGTTCGAACAAAAAACCCGTCGCCAACCCGGACAGCGCCGCCAGCGCCAACGGCCAAGCGGTGACCATCAATGTGCTGGCCAACGACACCGATCCGGACGGTAACCTACCGCTCAAAGTGGTAGGCCTGAATCAGCCGGATTCGGGCATGGGCACGGTCATCACAGACGGTGCGCATGTAATCTACACGCCACCGCCTAGCATCACTGCGCCATTCACCGCGACCTTCTCCTATCAGGCCAGCGACGCCAAGGACGCCGTCTCGGAACCGGCAATGGTGTCCGTGGTGGTCTCGGCACCGGCAGCAGTCAACGAAGACTTGGTTGTCACCAGCGCCACCGTCACCGCCCGCAGCAACAGCCGCTACACCTGGGACCTGGCAGGCACGACGTCGCGAGGCACGGGCAACAGCATCACGGCGACGGCCTCGACCACCGCCGGGCCGCTGAGCCTCGGCACGGCCACTCTAACCCCGACCGGCACGGGTGCGCGCTGGCGGGTGTCGGTGACGACCACCGGTAGCGGTCCGTCGCCGAGCCCAACAGTCACCATAAGCTCGGCGTTTGGAAAAAGCACCACTGCCCCCATCAGCAGTCGTTGAACCGTATTTAGGAGGGCTTTGCGCCACTTGTATGAATTTGGGCATGCTTGTAATCGCCACCGAGCAATAGCAAGTCAGCCGTTGCCGGGTGGCGATTGCATCGTTGCAAACTGGCACATAGTAAATGTGCTTAGTACTTCAGCTTCCCCCAAATCAATCCGATGAGTGCGGCTAAGCCAGACGCCGCGAGCACGCTAAGTTTCGCCGTTGAGAGTAACGCCGGATCAGGGAACGCTAACGACGCTATGAAAATGGACATGGTGAATCCGATACCCGCCAGCAGTCCCACCAGGCCGACACCCGCCCAGGTCACGCCCTCAGGTAGCTCACAAATTTTGAGTTTAACGAGGGTTACGCTGGCCAAAACGATTCCGAGAGGCTTGCCCAGTACCAGTGCCAATACAACCCCAATGAATACATTCAGTGAGACAGCATCTTCCAGGCTGTTGCCCTCTAGACTCACCCCAGCGTTTGCCAGTGCGAAAAGAGGCATAACCCCAAAAGCTACCCATGAATGCAGTCCTGCCTGTACGCGCTGCACTGGGGGCAGTATTTCCCGCTCGGCCTGTCGGAGTTGTTTCAGCGGTGTCGCCACGGCCTGCGGACTATTCCCGGACTGGGCAAGTCGATCCATCAGTTCATGGAACGTGCGCCCGATGGTGTCCAGCGGGCGCTCCGTTGTGGGCTTGGAGCTGGTCGGTGTCATCAGCCCAAGAATTACACCTGCGAGCGTTGGGTGCACCCCCGTCTTCAGGAGGCCAAACCACACAATGGCGCCAGGCAGTATGTACGCGTAGGCCTTGCTGATACCCATTCGCTGAAAAGCCAGCACCAATACCAGTCCACTCAACGCCACCACCAAACCGATATAATCCAGGCTTGAGGTATAGAACACGGCGATGATGAGGATGGCGACTATGTCGTCGATGATGGCCAGTGCCAACAGCAGCACGCGAATACCACCCGGGATCGACTTCCCCAAAAGTGCGAGAACACCCACTGCAAATGCGATATCAGTGGCCGTCGGCACGGCCCAACCTGCACTGCCCTCGGTTCCATGATTGAACAGCGTGTAGATGGTCGCCGGCACCAAGACGCCGCCCAATGCGGCTCCTAGAGGCAGGGTCGCCAACTTGAAGTTCGCAAGCGCGCCGTCATGAATCTCCTGGCGTATCTCCGCCCCAACAACAAGGAAGAAAACTGCCATCAAGCCGTCATTGACTAAGAAGTGTAGTGAGCAAACGACTTTGAATTCACCTAGCCCTAAAGTGAGTTGGGTGTTCCAGAAATGTTCGTAGGAGTCGGCAATCGGGCTGTTCGCCCAGATCAGTGCTACCAATGCCGCGAGTAATAGAACGACACCGCTGACGGCTTCGATATGGGTAAACCGCTCAATCGCTGTCAGCGCGCGTACGGTCAACTCTTGGGGACGTGGAATCGAGGGTGACGCCAAGTTTTTATCAGGCACATTAACTCTCCGCTGGCGGCCCGACCAACGTTTGAGCATTAACCTGCGATGTGCCGTATGCAGCAACGCACCCGGCTCGATGATAGGTAGCTTAACAGCGGGAAGCAAATGACTCCGCCAATGAACCTTCCGCCGGCAATGTCACTCCATCAAAGGTGATCGAGTTGTTGCATTGGCAGACCGAACTTGAATCGTGGACCAGTGACTTCGCTATAAAAGGTATTGAAGATGATCGCTCGTTGGCGCTGGCTGCTACATCAGATGACGAAACGGCTCTGGTTCAGAGCCAGTTTATTTTCTGTACTGGGTGTGGCGACCGCATTGCTCGCCGTTGTCTTCAATGACTACATTCCCGCCTCACTGCCAGCGCGTATCGGCGCTGACGCTGTTGACAAGATTTTGGGCATCATCGCCTCCAGCATGCTCGCCGTGACCACCTTTTCGCTCAGCACAATGGTGACGGCCTACGGCGCCGCTAGCAGTGGCGTAACACCTCGCGCCACCACACTGGTGATGGAAGACCGCACTACCCAAAATGCCCTCGCCACGTTTATCGGTTCATTTCTGTTTAGCTTGGTGGGAATCATTGCATTAAGTACTGGAGCCTATGGCGCGCAAGGAAGGGTTCTGCTTTTTGCAGTGACCATCGGCGTGGTGATTCTGATCGTGTACACACTTCTGCGTTGGATCGATCACCTATCGAGATTGGGGCGGGTGGGTGAAACCATTGATCGCGTCGAAGCGGCCACCATCCATGCGATAAAAAATCGGGTCGAATGGCCTTATCTGGGGGGCGTCGCCTACCCTGCCGATGGGAGTGTTCCGTGCTCAGCGAAAGCCATTACGAGTCTTCAGACCGGGTATGTCCAACACGTCGATGTGCATGCGTTGGGTGCGATTGCTGAAGAGCATGAGACGCAGATTTATCTCGATATTCTTCCCGGCAGCTTTGTGCATGAAGGCATGCGTCTGGCCCAGGTCGTGATTTTAAGCAATGAACACATCGGAGATCCGGGGGCCTGCGCTGAAAAAATCCTGGGTGCCTTGACCATTGGCGTACGCCGAACCTTTGAACACGATCCACGGTTCGGGCTTTCGGTACTGTCGGAGATCGCCTCACGAGCCTTGTCGCCTGCGGTCAATGATCCTGGAACTGCAATTGACGTACTGGGACGCGGGGTCAGGAGCCTTACCTGCTGGGGTAAACCAACAGAACAGATGGCGGAAATAGGTTCAGGGTGCGAGCGAGTCTTCCTGCACGGACTGGATGTCGGTGACCTGTTCGACGATTTTTTCGCTCCCATCGCCAGAGATGGTGCGAGCTTGATTGAAGTGGACGTCCGACTGATGAAGGCCCTGATCAGTCTGGCGCAGATAAATCCGGATATTTTCAAAAGTGCCTGTACCAGACATATGAGTCTACTGCTCCAACGAGCGGAACATGCGCTCACATTGTCGGAAGACCAGGCGAAGCTCAGTGCACTGGCCCGAACACTGGTCCACTAGAACACCCTAAGGATTTGTCTTTCGGGTTGTGACGTCATTATCCGGCGATTGCAGAAAGCCACGAGCCAGCTGCTGATACAACTCGGGCCCCATCCGTGCGCTGACCGCTTTAGCAATCAATGCGACTGCCATGAGGCTGACCACCATCCCATGGCTGTCGATCATCTCCATCACGATAATTGCGGAAGTGATCGGGGACTGTGTTACTGCGGCCAGAAAACCGACCATGCACAACGCAATGATAGGCTGCGTCGCCAAACCAAAGAAGTCCGCGACGTTGGCTCCTACAGCGGCGCCGACTGCCAGGGACGGGGCAAAAATGCCGCCCGGGATACCGGAGAAGTAAGTCACTACCGTCGCAAGAAAACGCGTGATCGGTGCGTGCCATGGCAGGCCGACATCGGACACGATGATCTGCGACGTGATCCCGTAGCCGCTGCCAAATGACATACCGCCACTCAACCAGCCCAGTATTGCCACGATCATTCCACACGCGCCGGCGAACCATACAGGATGCGTGCGCCGCCATTCCCAGAGGACGAATCGATGATGGCGCTGGGGCCACAGCAACATCCGACTAAACAGGCCGCCCAGCAGCCCGCAGCCAATTCCGATCACCAGCACCGGGGCAATGATATCCAGGCCGATTTCGTGTATGTCGAAGTGACCGAAATAATTGTAGTTGCCCTGCAAAGCGATGGCGACCATCCCCGACAGGATGATCGTGCTGAGCAAGACTCCGCTGGTGCGGGTCTCAAGTTTGCGCCCCAGCTCTTCGACGGCAAACGCCACACCGGCCAGTGGTGTATTGAAGGCTGCCGCGATGCCTGCCGCCCCTCCGGCCAGAATAAGGTCCTCGCTGCGGATGATTCGCGCATTGGGCAGATAGCGGTGAAAGAAATGCATGATCGAAGCAGCGACTTGTACCGACGGCCCCTCGCGTCCTGCGGAAAAACCACCGGTCAGCGCCAGTGTGCCAAGTCCTATCTTGGCAAAGGCAATGCGCAGCGACACCAGTTTGTCGACGGGTTTGCCCTGATGAGCCAGGCGCGTGGCGGCAATCACCTGGGGAATGCCGCTGCCTTGGGAGCCGACAAAAAAACGAGTGGTCAACCACACTACCAACATGCCGACCAAGGGTGTGTAAATAAACGGCAACCAGGGCCGTTCGGCAGTCTGTTGCGCAAATTGCGTCAGTGCCAGATCAGCCAACCGAGCAAACATCACGACAAGTAGGCCCGCCAGGGTCGCAGCCGCCCAAAGCGTCACGCGTGTGCGCCAGCGTATGGAGGCGAAGCGGCGGCGCAGTAGCACTATCGGTTTGATCACCCGAGCGAATTCCCATTGAGTTTCAGGACTGTGGTGCTGGCAAGACTAACCGGATATGCGCTGTCGTCCAACGGCTCTAGCGCCAATGCGGAGAACCATCCCGTCACTGCAAGCCTTTATCAGGACTTCCACCGCCGAGATTGGCTCAATCCACCGCTGTCCGCGCCTGAATCAACTACAGTGGAATCACTCTGCATACAGACAAAAACAAGACGGAGATTTCCCATGCGAGTAATAAGCCGCTTTGCCCTGTTAGCCGCCGCTACGTTGGCTGTCACCACCGCAGTTCAGGCCGCTCCAGTATTCATCAACATTCTAACGGGGGGAACCAGTGGGGTTTACTACCCAATTGGTGTTGGCCTGTCACAGATCTATAACGACGGCATCCCAGGCGTGAAGACTTCGGTTCAGGCCACAAAAGCTTCGGTGGAAAATTTGAACCTGTTGCAAGCAGGTCGTGGAGAGTTGGCACTCGCACTGGGGGACTCCGTAGCCGATGCGAAGAACGGCGTGGAAGACGCCGGTTTCAGTGCGCCGTTAACCAAATTGCGCGCCATCGCGGGTGCTTACCCTAACTACATTCAAATAGTGGCCAGCAAAGAGTCAGGAATCAAAACTCTGGCGGACCTTAAAGGCAAGACCATCTCCGTAGGAGCGCCAAAGTCAGGCACTGAACTGAACGCGCGAGCGATCTTCAAAGCCGCAGGCCTGACCTATGAAGACATGGGTAAAGTGCAATACCTGCCCTTTGCCGAATCGGTCGAATTGATCAAGAACCGGCAGTTGGATGCCACCCTGCAATCTTCCGGGTTGGGCATGGCGGCTATTCGCGATTTGTCCTCTGTCATGCCGTTGAACTACGTTGCAATCCCGACTGAGGTGGTCGCAAAAATCGGCAACCCCGCCTATCAGGGCGCGATGATTCCGGCCAATACCTATGATGGGCAACCTGAAGCGGTACCTACGGTTGCGATCACCAATATTCTGGTAACGCGTGCCGATGTATCCGATGAAGTGGCTTATGAAATGACTAAGCTGTTGTTCGAAAACCTGACTCGCTTGGGCAACTCTCATTCAGCGGCCAAGGACATCAAGCTGGAAAATGCAGCTAAAAACCTGCCGATAGCACTGCACTCGGGCGCGGAACGCTACTACAAGGAAAAGGGCGCGTTGTAATGACACAAGGCGTGGCGGCAGGACCGCTACGCCTTCTTTCGCTCTTTTCAATGTGGTCATGAGGCAGGCAGCTAATGAGTGAAGATCATCAGGGCATCTCTGCAAATCCGCGAGACTGGCCAAAAACCCTGTTTTACGTGGCGTTGCTGTTCTCGATCTTTCAGATTGTCACCGCAGCGTTTGCACCCATCTCAAGTCAGGTTTTACGCGCCGTACACGTCGGTTTTTTGCTTTGGGTAGTTTTTCTGAGCTACCCCGCTTACGGCAAGGATCGTCCCTGGCAACCGCAGGCTTGGGTACTCAGTCTGGCTGGGATTGCCACGGCCTTGTATCAGTGGGTGTTCGAGGCTGACCTGATTCAGCGCTCCGGCGATCTGACGACAGCAGACACAGTGATTGGGCTTGTGCTGATCGCACTGGTGTTCGAAGCCGCCCGACGGGTAATGGGAATTGCGCTTCCAATCATCTGCGGCCTGTTCTTGGCTTATGGCTTGTTAGGCGAATATCTGCCCGGCGACTTGGCACACCGGGGATATGGATTTGACCAGATCATCAACCAACTCTCATTTGGTACAGAAGGGTTGTACGGAACACCAACCTACGTGTCGGCCACCTACATTTTCCTGTTCATCCTGTTCGGTGCCTTTTTGGAACAGGCTGGCATGATCAAGTTGTTCACAGATTTCGCCATGGGGTTGTTCGGTCACAAGCTGGGCGGTCCGGCCAAAGTCGCAGTCGCCTCGTCGGCACTGATGGGGACCATAACCGGTTCCGGGATTGCCAACGTCGTGACGACAGGGCAATTCACTATCCCGTTGATGAAGCGTTTCGGTTACCGAGCGGCGTTTGCCGGCGGGGTCGAAGCGACCTCCAGCATGGGCAGCCAGTTGATGCCGCCCGTGATGGGGGCCGTCGCCTTTATCATGGCTGAAACTATCAACGTGCCGTTCGTGGAGATTGCCAAGGCAGCGTTGATTCCCGCTATTCTTTACTTCGGATCCGTGTTCTGGATGGTACATCTGGAAGCCAAGCGCTCGAACCTCAAAGGCCTGCCCAAGGACCAATGCCCCAGTGCACTGGGCGCGGTAAAGAAGAGCTGGTACCTGCTGACTCCTCTCTTGGTTCTGGTTTACCTGCTGTTTTCCGGTCGCACGCCCCTGTTCTCCGGCATGGTGGGGCTGGCACTGACGGCCATCGTCATTCTCGGCTCGGCGATCATTCTCAGAGTGCACAATTTTGGCTTGCGTTGTGCGTTTTGGATCGCCCTCGGAGTTCTGTGCACCGGATTCTTCCAGCTGGGAATCGGCGTTATCTTTTTAGTCATCGCGGTGCTGGTATTGGTGTGCGGATTCATAAAAGGTGGCCGGGAAACGCTGACGATCTGCCTGCATGCGCTGGTCGAAGGTGCGCGACATGCAGTACCGGTGGGGATTGCTTGTGCGCTGGTGGGCATCATCATCGGCGTAGTGTCACTGACAGGCGTCGCCTCAACCTTTGCGGGTTACATTTTGGCCATTGGCCGGGACAACCTGCTGCTTTCACTGGTGCTGACGATGATCACCTGCCTGGTGCTGGGCATGGGCATTCCGACCATCCCCAACTACATCATCACCAGTTCAATCGCAGCACCTGCACTGTTGGAACTGGGTGTGCCCCTGATCGTGTCACACATGTTCGTGTTCTATTTCGGCATCCTAGCCGACCTAACGCCACCGGTGGCCCTCGCCTGCTTTGCCGCAGCACCGATTGCGAAGGAGACCGGATTCAAGATCAGTTTATGGGCGGTCCGTATTGCGCTCGCTGGGTTCATCATTCCGTTCATGGCCGTCTACAACCCGGCGCTCATGTTGCAAGGTGGCAATTTATGGATGACTGCCTACATGTTGATCAAGACAACGTTGGCGGTCGGTCTCTGGGGAATGGCATCAACGGGATACCTGCAACAAAAAATGGCGCTATGGGAACGCTTGTTGAGTGTTGGCGCGGGAGCATTGTTAATCGTGGCGTTGCCGCTGACCGATGAAATTGGCTTTGCACTTGGGCTGCTGGTGATCCTTCAACACGTGTGGCGGTCGAAGCAGGTCGGGACGGCTAACGCATGATTGGATTGTGTCTGGGTCTCGCTGGCGTCGTCTGGGCGCAGTTGCCCATTTCGCAGTTCACGCTGGCGTGGGACCACACTATCGAGAAGATCCGTTGGGAGGAGGACTACCGCGTCACCAAGCAAGGCCTTGTGTTGAAGGAAGCCAGAATCCGGGGCAATGGTGCGGGAATGGAAGTTCCTGAGGACGCCCGACTGGAAAATGGCAGTTGGCACTACCAACGTCAGCTGCCACCGCTGCAACCTCTGCGCTTGGGGCGTACTCCGGAGGCTGGAGACTACCAATTGTGCATTAATGGGGCGTGCAACTTCATGAGCCGGTGGGTTGGAATACCGACCAACAGCCAGCCTTTCATACAGATGTGGAGTTGCGAGACGGGCTAATGCCTGGATATCCGAATTCGGATTTGGAAAGACAGGTAAACGACTTGGCAGACTGAAAAAACGCCTATCGACATTTATGAGCGCATTTTGCCAGCGACCAAAGGTTAGGACGGATCACGAGAAAGGTCATCGCGCCCCATCAGATTTAAACTTTGGCATACGGTCTCTGCTTCTTCACACACTAGGTACTTTTCACTGACGAAGATACCCGTAACCGTGTTGACGATCCGGTAATAAAAATCCGTGTTGGAATTGTTCGCCGCGTCTCGATAAACAGGCCCATCGTCCGTAAGCAATGGACGTTTTTGCACGACAAATATTTCGTCCATTCCCCTCCCAAGTTTTTGCTCACCGATAGACAAAGCCAACCTCTCCAATTCGCGCAAACGATTCGAGCGTCTGTGGCGTAGCAAGATACCTCAAGCGGGAGAAATAGGTCGACTAGTTGCGGGGCCCCGTTGCGACTCCTTTAGTGAATCAGGTGAATGGGACGTATATCGCACGAAGCGCAGACTCAGCGCGCCCACTCCCCCCTGGAACTGCACACCTGTGGTAGACGCCATGATCTGGAAATCTATTGAAATGAAGGTCAGTCGACAGCCTGGAAGTCTCCGTAACCTCTAGGAAGCTCCATCCAAGTGTCAAGAGCTGCGAGCTGCCTGGCGACAGCAGCATCCCACTCGGAACCTACGGCCATGTTTTTACTCATCATGGCGTGGATGACAGCTGTCGCCTGTTGGTACTCATGATGTATTTCCAACGCTTTTGCTAAAAACTCTTTTTGCCGAGTCATAGGGGGCTCCAAAGGCTGAAACCGAGCATTGATCCGCATCCTTATACAATTGACATCAGCATGAATTCGTTGGTTGCAAGAGGCTGGTTGATAGCCCCAGATCTACATCAGGTACACCTGAATGCTTCATGCAGTGACCCAACTTGCGTAGGTACACATCAAACCAAAGGCTAACAAAAAGAACGCCAAATAAGGGGTCATGTTTTCCCTCCTCTCGGTGCGGAGCGCATCAGTTTTCGAATATATCGGTGCTTTGGCATGCATCAAGGTTAAGGTGGGTTAAGAAAATTTAATCTTCGGCCGCTGCGCTGGTCACTAAGGTGGACCTGCCAAGGCGGCATTGAGTCGCAAGCGCTAAGAGCAGGCTGAAGCGGAGGAAGGTATGAATTGCGCATTGGTCATAGAGGACGACAAGGTGACGGCGGAAGTCATCATCACTGAACTCCAACGCCATGGTTTCAGTGCGAAATGGGCCGCAACTGGACGCGACGGATTAGCACTGGCGATTGCGGGAGGTTATGACGCCATTACCCTGGATCGAATGCTTCCCGATTTTGATGGCCTAACCATTGTCAGTACGTTGCGTAGTCTTGGGATTCAAACACCTGTCCTGATGATCAGTGCACTTTCAGACGTCGATGAGCGCGTTCAGGGTCTGCGTGCGGGCGGCGATGATTATCTGACCAAACCCTTTTCTGCTATCGAGATGGTTGCGCGTCTTGACGCATTGCTTAGGCGCACCAGTGTAGACGCAGGCCATCCGCAACTTTGTTGCGGAAACCTGCGATTGGATCTGGTCGAACACAAACTGACTCGAAATGATGAACACATTCTGCTGCTACCGACCGAGTTCAAGCTGCTCAATTACCTGATGCGCAGTGCCGGCCAGTTGGTCACTCGGACCATGCTGTTTGAAGAGGTCTGGGGTTATCACTTCGATCCTGGGACGAACATCATCGATGTTCACATTGGTCGGCTGCGCAAAAAGCTTGAAGGCGACGAAGGCACACCCGTCATTCATACAATACGCGGTGCCGGCTATGTCCTTGCTACCAAAAACTGAGGAGTGGCGCTCATCCGGTAGTCGATTGATCGGGTTCTACGCCATATTTTTTGTGGTTTGGGGGGCACTCTTCACCGGCGTGTTGTACTGGGAAATCTCCCACTACCTGGGCACCGTTGCAGAGCGGACATTATTGCAGCGTGCCCACTACTATCAAAAAATCGATGACAAAAAACTGGTGAAAGAACTGGCTGCCAGTGAAGCCTACTCAACGCCCGGGATCGATGCTTACGGATTGTTCACTTCCGACGGACAACACGTTGCAGGAGACCTGCTCAAACTGCGCTCCAGTTTGCCCGATGATGGCAAGGTTCATTATCTTGAGCGCGGACTGAGCATTGCGTTACCTGACAAAGAAACCAGAAGCAGTTATGCCCTGTTAGCACGCCGCCCTGACGGGCATATTCTTATTCTGGCGCGTGACGGTGGCTCGATCTTGGCCGTTGGCGGGATTATCGAGCAGGCATTGATGTGGGGACTTTCGTTAACACTCATCCCCGGATTGATTGGTTGGCACTTGTTGCGGCGTCTGCCCTTACGCCGTGTCAAACGCCTACAGCTTTGTACCGAGAGCATCGTTTCAGGCAACTTGTCGGAGCGTTTACCCTTATCCGCCCGTCGCGATGAATTGGATATGCTGGCAAATGCCGTGAATACGATGCTCGATCATATCGAGCAACTGATGCATGAGGTCAAAAGTGTTTGTGATGGTGTCGCTCACGATTTGCGTACGCCACTAACTCGGCTGCGTGCAAGGCTTTATCAGCTCCAGCAACTGCCTATAGACAACGATCACGAGCAAATTTTGAACCAAGCCCTTGAGGAAAGCGAATCGATCATGGTGCGTTTTCAAGGATTGCTTCGGGTTGCTGAACTCGACGACATTCGTCGCCGCTCGGCATTTGCACCTTTCAAAATTATGGCGCTGTTACAGCAAGCGCATGAATTTTATGAGCCTTTGGCACTCGACCGCTCTCAGACGCTCTCTCTGGAAATTACCAATAACCTGCCTCAACTGTATGGCGACTCTTCGTTGATGTTTGAAGCCTTGGTCAACCTGCTCGATAACGCCATCAAATTCACCCCGGAGGGAGGGCACATCAAATTGCGGGGAAGTATCAAGGATTCAACGGTCATCGTTGAAGTTGCTGACGATGGCACTGGCATACCCGAGACAGACCGTACACACGTCATTCGCAGGCTCTACCGAGGGGACGCTAGCAGAATGCAACCCGGCCATGGCCTCGGATTATCCCTGGTCGCGGCCATCGTGAAATTGCACGGCTATACGTTGGATATTCAGCCTGCCGCTATGCATAGCGGTACCCGTGTCTTGATTATCTGCCCGACGGTTTCCGGTTGATTTGCGGATCTATCGATACCTGCACATTAAATTTAACTTAATCCAGCTTAATTTTGAGGCTCGACGCCCTGAGGGCTAGCTTGACACCACTTTATGTTGATCTAGGGCCTCTTCCTTGTGAAATACCTGTTGTCCCCGCTTGTGCTAACCGTGTTCTGTCTAACGATGCATGTAGTCTTCGCTAACCATGCGCTGGCTGAAACTAACGCGCCAAGAGCGATGATCCCCGCCGCGCCAAAGCTCGGGGCTAAAGCCTGGATTCTGATCGACGCGGCTACGGGAAGCGTCATTACCAGTCACAACAGCGATAAGCGACTACCTCCTGCAAGCCTGACAAAAATGATGACGGCGTTTGTCGCCACACGTGAGATCAAGGCCGGGCGCATGAAAGATGATGACAGCGTCTCTATTAGCGAAAACGCCTGGCGCACGGGTGGCTCACGAATGTTTCTCGACCCGGGCAGTTCGGTTTCTGTTCACGACTTGCTGAGCGGTGTGATCATTGACTCTGGTAACGACGCAAGCGTTGCACTCGCCGAACATGTGGCTGGAAGTGAGGGCGCCTTCGTCGGGATGATGAATTCGACTGCATCTGTATTCGGCATGAGTAACACGCACTTTGTGAATTCCACCGGGCTGCCTGACCCAGAGCATTATTCATCTGCCCGCGATATGGCTTTGTTGGCGCGGGCAATCATCAGCCAAGAGGCTAACTCTTACGCGCTTTACTCCAAAAAACACTTTTCTTGGAACGGCATTCGACAAGCCAACCGCAATCTACTTTTATGGCGCGACTCAAGCTTTGACGGATTGAAGACTGGCCATACTGAGGCCGCTGGTTATTGCATGGTGGCTTCGTCGCACCGAGCTGGGCGACGCTTGATAAGTGTGATATTTGGCGCCAGCAGCGCGCATAAACGCACGGCAGAGACGGAAAAGCTCATGGGCTATGGTTTTCGCTTCTACGACACCCAAACCTACAAAAAAGCAGGGGAAATACTCACGTGGTCTGCACTCTGGAAGGGTAAAGAACGATTGATCGCCTTGGGATTGTTGGACGATATGACCCTCACATTACCCAAGAATGAAAATCGTGAAGTAGAGACACGTCTGGAGATTGACGGACCACTTGAAGCGCCTATCTCTGCTGGCACCGTCGTTGGAAGACTGGATCTGTACGATGCTGAGCAAAAACTGGGCAGCCTACCACTGGTAGCACTTGAAGACGGTGAACCGGGTGTTTGGTGGAAACGTTGGTGGGACACAATGCATCTGTTTTTTTACCAAACGATCCGCGGTTGGTTCGATGAGCCGCAGATTGCATGACCGTGGCAAAGGCGTCCTCACACTGGGAAGAAAATGCCCAGACGACTCACAGGGCCGGAGTAGCTGATGAACTCGGATGACTTGCGAAGAGAATTAGCGCTGTCGAAGTTCTTCAATGGCGACTCATCACTCAACGACGCCGTCCAAGGACTGAGTCCGGACGATAAAAAATTCTGCATCGAGTCGGCCTTTGAACAAGAGGCCATGCGGCTGGGGATCGAGGTATGGGAGCTAACGCTTACATTGATTTCAGAGTCGCCCGAAGAACTGAAAAATTTGACCCTGGAGTTTCATCGAGAGGTGGCAGAAATGGTAGAAATGGAGTGGGAGGAGTATTGCAAACTGAATGGGATTAATGGGTAGTCTTCTTAAGTCATTGGAGTACGAATATGAGTTATGAAGATTTTTCAGCAGGTCACGAAATTCCCGATGATTTTTTTACGGTCATCGATATCCCTGCAAACCATTCTCCAGTTAATTACGAGGTGGATAAACTAAGTGGGCAGATTTTCGTCGAACGCTTCCTCAGTACAGCAACGCTCTATCCGGCGTACTACGGATTTATTCCAAATACGCTATGTGATGATGGCGATCCTCTGGACGTACTGGTGATTTGCCCTTACCCAGTATCGCTTGGCGTTGTTGTTCGCAGTCGACCAGTTGGTGTTATGTACACAACGAACGAAACCGGCCCGGGAGCCAATATAATAGCGGTCCCGCACGAGAAGCTTAGCGCCTTGTACAGCAACGTGAAGGAATGGGAAGACCTTCCCGTACTACTGCTCGCCCAGATCCAGCATTATTTCGAAAACTCCAGAGTGTTGGAGCCGGGCAAGTGGGTGAAGATGGGCCGCTGGGGGAGCGCAGATGAAGCGAGGGAACAGATTCGCAAGTCGGTAGCCACCTATGTCAAAAGCTAGATTTTGGAACTCCTGAGTCAAAGTGACATATCCATACCTATGATGTGGAACATAAGCGGGCTTAGGCCGATGGCACATTTGCAGTCTCCGCCACCGTTTACTTCATTTTTATCATCCCTGATTGCGTAGACACATGTTTGCGTCAACTTGTGGTTCTATTTGCGCATTATCGCCAGCGACAGATTTTGCTGAGTTCCGCCCTTGCTGACCGACAGCTATGGATCGATTTTAGTCAGTCGCTACAGGTAGAAATCCGCTTTAGCCATCAGTGCAACCCTGAGGCGGGCGATTGGGGGCGCATACCGCAACGCTCTCAAAGTGCCAAGGCCGTTTTAATGGTGACGCTTTACAACACAGCGATCGTTTTAGACCTGGATGAGTCAAGACGATCTGCACCGAACGCAATACGTTCAAACGCCACGAGCGTGAAAGCAAAGGCGACACTGTCTCTACTCCAATCGCACACCGCGCAGGGTTGCTGATTAGCGTTCCTCACCACACTCTTGGAAGCATTGATCATGAAAACCTTCGGAATCGAGACCCACGAAACCAACAGCGCCCAACCCCGTTCAACGCTTGGGTTAAAAACCATGGCGCTTGGTATCTATGGAGCCTATTTTGCGCTATCCGTCATTTACTTCTGGTTCGGCGGGATGAAGTTCACGCACTACGAAGCGCTCGGGCTGGTTCCTCTGGTGAGCAACAGCCCTTTCGTGGGTTGGGTTTACAACATTTTCAGTGTCGACACCTTCTCTAATCTGCTTGGCGTCCTGGAGGTCTCGATCGGTACGCTGATTGCAGGTCGCTTGCTCTCACCGAAGCTTTCTTTGATAGGTGGCGCGCTGTCTGCCGGGCTGTTTTTCACCACATTGAGCTTCATGTTCTCGACCCCCGGCGTGATCGAGCCCGGCCTCGGTTTTCCCGCTATTTCAGTCGTTCCAGGCCAGTTTTTACTCAAAGACATCGGGTTACTTGCCGCCTCGATATTTGTGGCCGGCCATTCTCTGACGGCGATAGAACGCCGTTGAGCCGATGACTGCCCACGGAATGGCCTGAAGCAGTTCGATACGTTCAGGTCAATGCCCGATTTTCTCCGCCTGCCAAGTCTTTAATCCATTCCTGAGGACTGTAGCCAGTCTTGCGTCGAAACGCGCGTGCAAGTGCCGAGGGACTTTCATAACCGACTTCGGCGGCGATCAGTGTAATCGACCGGCCTTCACGAAGACGCTTCTGCGCCAGACTGATACGCCAACTCAACAGATAATCGGCGGGCGTCTGCCCGATAACAGCCCGGAAATGCACTGCGTAAGCCGCGCGAGACATGTTCGATTCGCTCGCCAGTCCCGCAATTGACCAAGCAAGATGAGGTGCGTTGTGAATCTGCGAAAGAGAGCGCGACAACCTCGGGTCAGCCAGTCCAGCCATCATCCCAGTATGCAACTGGCGGTGATCAAGTAGATGTCGAAACAACAGGATGACCAGCAGTTCGAACAACCGTTCCAGCGCTGCCTCCTTACCACAATGCGAGCCCGCCGCCTCGCGGAACATCCATTTCAGCGTATCGGCCAGCATTGGCAGGTCATCCAGGGAAAGCACCAGACAGTCGGGTAATGAAGCCGACAGCGGGTTATCGCCCCCCCCCCAAACTCCATCGATGCACACAACAACTGAGCGCCCTCGGACTCACCGGCAAACAGTTGATGCCGGCTGGGACGCGGCATAAAAATCAGGCTGGGCCGGGTCAGCAGTACCCCCCCTCCATCGGCTCCCAGTAAATTAACACTGCCAGCCTGTAGTAGGTGGATATAGCCACGTCCTTCAGCGCCGTCGTAAGACGCCAAGCCGCACTGTTTGCCGTTGAAAAACAGGTTTGCGCGCACGCCGAACTGCGACAACAAGGTAGACAAGCGATCCATGGGCAATCTCTTGGCAAGAAACACACGATCGGATCATAACACCGACGAAATTCACACCATCGTGGCTCCGATGCTGTACTACCTGTTTGCCCATCATCAATTCATCTTTGCTTGAAGTGACGGTCGCTCAGGGTCGATTGCTGCCTCTGACGAAGGGTTGCAATCGGCCAGGCGCAGTCATTCAATCTCTACGAAACCAGAGGGCGATACAAAGCGACCGTCAGCTTTCAACTGTGCCCGATACACAGGTAGCCTGATCGAGGGCTACGCTAATGCTTGGTAAGGCCCGGTCCAAATCAGCGGTGGCGCACGAACATGGTTTTCTCTTTATTGATGGCGTTGGTATTAGCGTTCCTGATTGGCTGGGTTTCGCAGCGCATGGGCATGTGCCTTGTCAAAGCGAGCGAACAATTGCTGGCGGGGCGCCCGACGTTGTTTGTAGCACTGACATCTTGTGGATTGTTCGGGTTGCTGCTGGCCCCGCTCTATCGTTTCTCCGAGGTCAGCCTGCCACTGTACTCGCCGGGTATTTCCTATCCTTTACTGGTTTTGGGAGGCTTGTTGTTCGGGGTGGCATCGGTGGTGAACAACGGTTGCAGCGTAGGTACGCTGACCAGGTTTGCCTGTGGCAATTTCAATAAACTGTTCACAATGTTCGGCTGGGTCTTGGGGATCGTGCTCTGGTATTACATGCGCATGATGCCCGAACAGAAGACCATTCTGATGCCGGAAATTTCCAGCCGCCATTACTGGCTGTTGATCGCTGTAGTGGCGCTGGTGCTGATTTTTTTGGTCTGTATACATGGTAATAAACACCTGGTTTTCTCCAGCATGCTGCTGGGTGCGTTGACGAGTGCGCTCTATACGTTCGAGCCGTTATGGACACCGAGTGTGTTCTTTTACAACGTTTCACAGTTGTTCTGGCAAGCCGATATGGCAATCAGCGCCCGGCGTATTGCTGTGTTTTTCATGTTGCTGGCAGGCATGCTGAGTTTTACCGTGTACAGGAAAATGTTCCGTTTCGAGGCCATTACCCCATCAAAGGCTGGCGTTCATTTGTTGGCGGGTATTTTGATGGGGATTGGGGCTTCGATGATGCTCGGCGGTAACGACTCGCAAATATTGTTGGTGTTTCCAACACTGAGCCTTGCTTCAAGCATTCCAATGGTGTCGATTGCCACAGGCATTCTGGTGTCATTGTGGTGCAAAAAACGCTTTACGAATTGAACACCCTCAAAATAGTTCCGCTTTTGACTCAATAATATAGACAGTGATGACAGACAGAAACAGCCCAAAGCGGCCATTCAAGTTACCCAAATTAGATTCATACCCGAAAGATTCACATCGACAAACAGCTTGAACTTGCGGCTTGAATTGAAAGGTGGAACACAAGGCAATAGGCCCTTCTGATGAGCGGCCCGCCCCTACTTGGACAGTAGAAAACGCAAAGGTGAGTGATGCATAGAGAGATCCGTGTCTTTCCAAACTCCTGAACGAGCTTAGCTAGATGTCTTTCAAAGATTCTTCGGTCACGCTTTTCCCCGCCAACACGGAAACGATGTCCCTACGCGAAGCTTAAACACCTGGGTCGCCATCTGGATGGCTTCCACTGTGTTCTATTCCAATAGCGGGACAGGCGTATTACGCGATAGGATCTATCGAAGGGTATCTAGGCACAGCCTCGTTTATTTTCGGTTAAATCTCCATTGTCGGCTCATCCCAAATCAAAAACTTCGGACAGGACATCATGGCCTTGGTAATGGGCGGCATTTGTTGCTCGCCGCCAGACATGGCGTCAGCCTGCTGCTTACGTCTTTCTTTCAGTATAGGGAACAGATGGCACATATCCTCGATATCTTCAGCTATGGCTTTGCGACCTATCTCTTGTTAACCAACAGGATGCCATCAATTAGCAGTCATCAATATCAACTATACAGTTTCTACCCCTGGATTTTGCTTGATAGAGCGCGCTATCGGCTGAGACTAACAACTGCTTGAGAGTGGATCGCGATTCATTCATCGAGGCACACCCAATACTGACTGTGATTTTGATTTCTTCATCACCAGCATCGACACTAGATACTTCAATGCTGCTCCTTAGTCGCTCAGCAATCACTGAAGCCTCGACGCTATTACTCTTAGGCAACATGATAATAAATTCTTCGCCTCCAAACCTAGCTATAGTATCTCCGGGGCGAAGAACTCCCTCGGCAATTTTGACTATAGACTTAAGAACTTCGTCGCCAATGGGATGCCCCCAGCTATCATTAACTTGCTTGAAATGATCGGCGTCTAGCATGATTATCGATATTGAGTGCTCGTATCGACTTGCCCGAGCTAACTCTTTCTCTGCCAAGTTGAAAAAGTGAGCGCGATTAACTGCACCTGTGAGGTGGTCCTTAGTGAGCAAATTGGCCAGATTATCACTCGACACTTTTCGCTCAGTGATATCTCGAAATACAACGGTATAGCCAGAAAACTCATCACTTTCGTCGCGCAAAACGGCAATCATTGCTTGAGCAAAAAAATTGTGTCCTGATTTGTGCTGGCAAAGATAGTCTCGTGAATGCCAACCTTCTTCACGTGCAAATGTAAGTTGTTCCTTCAAAACATCAACTTCCAAGGCGGACAAGCTATAGAAGCGGCCCAACGTCTCACCAATAGCCTCGGATTCCGTGTAACCGGTTAAACGCTCTGCCGAAGGGCTCCAACTATTAATTACTCCCTGCTTGGTCAAGCCGAGGACTGCGAAATCGTTAACAATCGTATAGATGGCGTCCAGCCATGAGTCTGTCTGCCTTAGTCTCCTTTCAGTTGCAACTTGAGAAGAGATATCAGTCAGAACTGTTATCAGTACCTCGTCGTTGACCTTTACAATAGTACACGCGAGTACAATACCTCCGTCGGCTGCGGACGACACGTGGATTCTATGATTTACACATATTGATCCGCACGACTCTCTAAAACTCGTTACAAGGTTACGTAACTCAGGCGCCACTGAAGCAAGCGTCTCAAATAAGTTTTCAAGTCCTAGGGACTTAACTAACGGCATTAACAATTGAGTTGCCATGGGATTGAGCATGTCAATCTTGCCGTATGGGTCGGTTCTTACCAACCCTACGGGCGATAGATACATAAATGACACTAGTGCCTCATACTCTGATTCAATTGAACCATTGTCTTGTTCATCACTAATCATTTTGAAGCTGCCCGATCAACTAATAGAAAGCGGGTGCTAGCATCACTTTCTTTAAGCAGTCTTAACCTAACGGGGATTGGCCGCATTCTAAGCGCCAGAACGTAAGAAATGATCACGTCTAACGCAGTTTCATTCTCAAATCTGTGAGCGACCATAGCGTTATTCATGCATGGCGCAATTTCCAAAAATAAATTCTTACCTAAAACACGTTCCTGTCGTAAGGCAGCGCTTTTAGCTTCAAAAGCATTGTAGATTACAACTTCCGAAGCGTCGTTAAAGCCAATTATGCCGAAATTCAGAGTATCTAGCTGATCAGGCGCGCCCAACAATGCTTGTATCGATGTTTCTTCGAATGTAAGATTCATTTCCACACTCACTCGCAAAGTATAACATTAATATTTAAAAGCCCAGACGCGCTATACTCAACCTTCCATATAGCAACAACCCCGCTCTAGCATTAAATTATAAAGTACGGATAGCCACCTTCCAAATTAATATCCCCCCTGCTCCAATGTTTCATATCTCAAGCGCCCACCTTTGAGGCGTTTCAAAAAGAGTCTACTATCAAATCAAGAATAGCTACTCATTTTTATTATGCCGCCCACCAACTGCATATTAGCCAATGCCTGACTGTCACCTTGGGGTTGGTTGGGTGCACTCGAATTGCTGTTTTGGGTCGATTTCTGCCCGTGGCTGCTGACAGCAATTGGCAACTCCCTTCGCTGAAGTTATTTATCCGCCCCCTTATTGAGCAATGCCCCACTCAATCACCGTTCTTTGCCTCCCATGTGGCGAGCAAAAAAACGCAGTCGAGCCGGCAAGATTCACTGCCAGTTCAGCATGGCGTGGGGCGGCCTTCGCCCCGCCCTTTCCTTTTCCGTGGGCATAGCTCAAACGATTCCGAAGCGCCCCCAACCCCTCTATAACTGCTGTGCAGCCACCAAGGATTTGCTTGAACACAACCTCATCATGCTGTGCCTTCGTCAGATTTAGAAGCGTAGCAGTTTGCTTGTAGAGCTTGTTCAGGTCAGTAGTCGTCTCATGGTCGCTCGTTCCGGCTTCGTCAAGAATGTGTTTGCATACCGACTTCAGGAGCGTTCGAGCCATTGTGATAGCTCCCTCGGCATCAGTTGAGCGCCTTTCAAGCGCCTTTGTCCAAGCGATCCGAACGTGCTCAGCGTCAATGCGGTCCAGCGTCTATACATTCGCCTATAGCGTAGCTTTGGCTTGTCGAACGAACATCACGGAATAAAATAATCAGGGCGAACGTCTTCAGGAGAAACTAGCCCTGCGGGCACGTAACTGCGAACTCCGAGCTTCCAGTGATGATTTATGTTCCTCACATACTCATCGGTTACCACTGGCATCATTTCCGCTTGAAACGTCTCCCTATCAAAAATTTTAATGATGACGTTCCACCAACACGGGTCTTCTGCGACGCCGAAAACGTCATCCCATTCCCGTTTAAACTCCTCCAATCTAACCAGCTCACTTCCAGCATCAACCACCAACGTTACGCTACCCGATCGCGCACAGACAAACAGCACTGGAGACAAAACTCCTCTGGCTAAAGCGTCTTCCAGCCACAGGAACAAATTGGGCTCACTCAGCGCACACCACGCCACTCCTATCCGCTGAATGCTCCTGACCATTAACGGTTTTCCGTCCGCAGTTTGCCACTGAACAGCCTGCAAGATGCTGTAGCCACAATGTTCGTCATCAATGAAAGGCCCGCTTTGCTCGTACTCTGTAAAGAAAAACCTAGAATACCGAGAATATTCACTTCTGATTAACATAGCTTCGTGCCCGTTCTTAATAGCTACGAGCAATACAAGACCATAGCTTGAAAAATTTCAAGAATGTTCAATCGGATAACTTGGCTTGCACCTCTCACGACACCGACTATCGGGAAATTTGGAATAATCTGTCTTTTATTGCGCACCCAATAACAGCGCAAATTGTTTGTCTAATAAACGCCCCTCATTTTTCGCGCATCGAGATAAGCGCTACCATCATGCAGATCAATTAGTTACATATCATGACAAAACTCAAACCAACAAGATTATCAACCAATTAATAAACCAGAAAACATCATCTCCTGTTTTTTCGGCTTTGGGTACACCTTGACGATTCGCGCACACTGAACTTTCATTCAAAAGTATACTGGCTAACCAATGAGCGATTGACATGACAGTCCCAAAAAACCCGCAGACGCATGATACCCGGAGTTCCATCGAAGAACTCGAATCAAAACGCCTCCTCGCCTTCCGACTCCCATTGAAACACTCAGACATCAACCAAAAAATCAGTCGTATGACCGGGCACATGGCGCCACAGAATTTGGGCTTGTACTTCTTCTTGACCACGCAAGGTAGCGAAGAGGATGAGTAGCTCTAAATGGATGCTACATCACTTTAATGACCTTGACGTGGACACTGATTGCAGAACCGCTCCAGCTTGGTATTACGAGGCGGCGGAAATACTGCTACTGGACTACGAAGGGGAAGCCTTCCTTGCCTTATACTCCGTAATGAAATTTGGTGGGTTATCTCCGCTATACCCTCTAGTACACGGGGATTGCAGCGGCTACGGTTATAGCGCTGCATTGCTCTTCAAAGCGGGTAGCATCTACCCTACCGGCAAATACATTATGCGTGAGAGGTTGCCATACAAGCCAATGGCGATTGCCTTGCTCAAGTCAGAACTGATCACTGCGGGAGCGCTGGAGGAACCTCAATCTATAATTAGAAACTATGACATGGAGTTAAAGACTGACGATTTACGTGACCTGGATATCGGTCAGGATACCGCTATCGAATACATCCAATCTGAAATCGATGCTATTGCTGACACCCAAAATCGCCCACAACCATCAGAGGTCACTTACGATAGCCCGATATTGTACTGGCAGCCTACCTCGATCGAGACCAAAAACCCCATTACTCTCTACAACGCATTGAGCTTTTCATTTCATAAACTGCGTTTGCCAGCTATTCGATTATTCGGTACTGCCGTAGAAAATTGCCATATATCAAAAGTATACTTTATAATCGATAGACGGGATTACGCAGAATCCATTCAGAATCTGGCAACTGGAATTTATCATGCGCACTCAAATTGCTCGGGATTAGCTTTCTCTCAACTGGGACTTTTAGACGCAAGAATCATAATCACAGATGAATTGCTCTCTCCGGCAGACCAGCCATTGACCATAGAAGAAATAGAGCAATATCACCCTAATGCCATAGTCCCAGCGGTAGACAATCTGACAGTATTTGATTCAAAGATTGATGCAAAAATTTCAGAGGCTATAGAAGCAGCAATAAAAGATGGCAATAATGCTGCGATTGATTTCCGTAAAGCTCATGGTGAACCTAGCTGGCCCTGTGGCGGTGCGCATTCAGAAACTTTTCAGGTCACACACCCAATAGTTCAGCATATGATTCGGAGCGGGCTAGTTAAAACATACGATGATTATGCAGTTTTACATCTACAGGGGATGCATAGTTCAATGTCTCGATACCTGAACGAGGCGGCCTGCACCGCTGCGTGTGAAACCCTAACACGCCGCTTGGGGGTCTCGTTCTATATGTCTGGGTACGATGATTAGCGAGCCATCGAGACATATTCAATATGGCTTTAAGCAACTCGAACGCCTCTAGTTCATAGAGATTTGACGATCCATAACTGATCGAGTTTTGTAGTAAAGCTTTGGCTCATCAAATCCCGCCGCATAGACCATTGTGGATTTGCTGGAACGCTTGCTGCACGCAATGTCCCTCGCCCCCACCTGCCATTAATTTCATCAAGAACACCCATCACCTTGCCCACCGCAGTAGGTTGCGAATAGGCGAACAAGTCATCGGTAAACTCACCGGGCTGGCGCAGATCCATGAGTAACACCTCTGCTTTGCTGTATTTGAACCCAAACCGGAACAGCCGATTGACTGCCTCAGTTGCGGCCTTCGTCATCAACCTTACGTCATTGGTGGGATACGGTAGCTCGACCAATGCGCCGTTTGCATACTTCGCTTCTTCTGGGTTGAACATTCCAGTGCGGATACTGACTCGTATCTTTTTGCAGAGAGAGTTCTGCGCCCGAAGCTTCTCGGCAGCACGCTGGGTGTATGTCGCCACCGCCTCCTTGATTGGCTCGATGTTTGTTAGGCGAGTCCCAAACATTCGACTGCAACAGATTTCCTGTTTCGGTGGGTCGGCCTCCCCAAGCTCCAGGCAAGGAGTACCGGCAAGCTCGCGAGCGGTCTTCTCAATGACCACGCTGAACTTCTGCCTAAGCATCCTTGGATCAGATTTGGCTAGATCCATGGCCGTCCTGATGCCCAGACATTCAAGATGTGCCTTCATTCGTTTTCCAACGCCCCAGACTTCACTCACATCTGTGTTGCGCAGCGTCCAATCGCATTTGAACTGATCGCAGAGGTCCACCACTCCGCCCGTCTTATCGAGCAGACGTTTAGCGGTGTGGTTGGCCAATTTCGCAAGGGTTTTGGTACGAGCAATTCCCACACCAACAGGTATGCCTGTTTGCTTGAAAATCGTTGCGCGGACTTTGCGACCGAATGCTGTCAGATCACCGGGTATCCCCGTGAGATCCGCAAACGCTTCGTCGATGCTGTAAACCTCAAGTGCAGGTACTAGTGACTCGATGATGGTCATCACACGCTCGCTCATGTCTCCATAAAGCGCATAGTTGCTGCTGAATGCCACCACGCCGTTACGACGAAGGTGGTCTTTGATCTGAAAGTATGGCGCCCCCATCTTCACGAAGGGTTTCGCGTCATACGAACGCGCGATGACGCAGCCGTCGTTATTTGACAGCACCACGATGGGCGTCTTTGCAAGATCCGGCCGAAAGACACGTTCACAGCTCGCGTAAAAGCTGTTGCAGTCGATCAGTCCGAAGACCGGTTCAGGTTTTTTCATGAGTGCGCACGCTGTACTTCACCACACCCCAGATTAATAGCTCGTCGCCCTCCATAACGTGCCGCGCAGGGTACTTCGGATTTTCGGACATCAAAATCACTTCGTGCTGACGCATATGCAGACGCTTGCAAATGGGCTCTGAATTTAGCGCTGCGATCACGATGTCACCGTGCTCCGCGTACACGCTACGGTCGACGATCACCAGGTCTCCCCCATAGATGCCGGCTCCCTGCATGCTGTCGCCCTCGATCTTGACGAGATACACATGAGGCGCCCGGATGTTGAACAGTTCATCGAGTGAGATGTGCTTTTCAATGTGATCGGCCGCAGGGGATGGAAAACCCGCCGGTACCTGGAAGGAATAGAAAGGGAGCTTCTCGCCGCCAGACGATAGCGGTCCTAGGAAGGTGATGCTCATGAGACACGCTCTGCGCTGGATTACTGTATATGTATACAGTTAACGATTTGCCTCGCTTGAGGTCAATCTCATATGAAGAAAATTTCGACGGGTGACCGCATGTGCGGGCGTTATTCGATCTACGAGTCCATGGACCACTACCTCAAGGAGCTGGCGCCTAAGCAGCTCATCATCAACGGCTACGACCTCTGGCCTATAGAGCGCTACAACGTTGCTCCAACGACCCGCGTGGAGATTATTCGGCCGGTGGAGGACGGGCTAAGCATCGACAAGGTGCGCTGGGGATGGTCGCCATTCTGGGCAAAGGGGAAGCGGCCTGATCCAATAAATGCCAGAGTCGAGACCGTGATGACAGGAAAGTTCTTCAAGGAGCTTTGGCCACATGGCCGGATGCTTGCGCCGGCAAATGGCTGGTTCGAGTGGGTGAAAGACCCAACAGACCCGAAAAAGAAACAGCCGTATTTCATCAGGCTCAGGGATGAGCGACCGATGTTCTTCGCTGCACTCGGCCACGTTCGACCTGGGCTAGAACCGGACGAGCGAGACGGTTTTGTGATTATCACGGCTGATAGCGACCAAGGAATGGTCGACATCCATGACCGCCGTCCCGTTGTCCTGAGGCCCGAGCATGCTCGGGAGTGGGTTGATCCGAATACCTCAGCACTACGCGCTGAGGAGCTTGCCAGGGAGTGCTGCCTGGATGTTTCGGAGTTCGTCTGGTATCCGGTTGGCAGGGAGGTGGGCAACGTGCGGAATCAGGGGGCTGAACTTATTGACCCACTGGTTGCTGAGTAGCAATGTTCACAGTCACTCACCATGCGATTGTGAGGCTCAACCACCGGACATTCCCCAAGTGATCAAAGGACGGTGTGTGCTCTAAGTGACGCTATTCGGCCTGCCAGTCGGATTCAAGCTGCCGAGATCCTTGCTCCTTTCAAAAAGAACGTATGTGCAGCAGATGGCCTTCCAGCACAGTGCTTGACCCTGTAGCTCGCAATCCGAGTCGCGCAGCTCGACATCAACCCCACGAGCCAGGTCTGATAAAAATCTTGGTCCCAATGGCCATATGGGCTCAACTGAGGTGAGCGCGATAATCACTAGCATGAATGATTTGATGCAGAATCAGATACGCGTGACGAGTCAAAGTGGTCATAGCGAGAAAAATCCAGATGGCGACTCGACTCTCTGATGGCAATTCGCCCCCAAAGAGCACTATGCTCGTGCCTTCGTATGGCCGGTAACGTGTTAAGGCGAACTCGCCAACACAGCCTCCAGAAACAATTTATCTGCCGACTCGCATCAATATTCGTGGCTACGGCCGTCGTCCACTCAGGAAAAGGACATCCAGATGAGCATGATCACATGGGTAAAAAAAGAGAACAAACCCAACGCGGTGATTTTCGTACACGGGCTAAAAGGAGGACAAGAAACCTGGTCTTTTGACGATAACGTCTCATTTCCAAATCTTTTAGCGGCCGACCCACAGCTCATCGACCGTTACGATATCGGTTGTTTCAATTATTTCACCACATTCACCTCATCGTACGGTGTTACCAAAGGTTTATTTGCGCGTCTGTTTAGCTCAAGAAAGAGTATCAGAACAAATCTTCCGATCACTGAAATCGCTCAACTGCTACGTACAGAATTTGAAGTCAATCTCGGTGATTACGAGAAAGTCATGGTCATAGCACACAGCATGGGCGGCCTGGTATCCAAAGCATGCATCCTTGGCCAGTTAGAGGAAACCCAATCAACGGCTGTTAAGGGGTTCATCTCTCTGGCAGTCCCCCACACGGGGGCGAAAATCGCAAACATGGCGTCCTTTATATCCTCGAACGTCCAACTTAGTGATCTTAATGTTTTGAGTGACGCGGTCTACCAGTTCAGCCGCGATTGGATTAATACGTCCACCCCGCCCCCTACGAAGTACATCTACGGTGCCCATGATAAATTTGTTGACAAAAAAAGCGCACTAGCAATTGAAAGTCTGAAAAAAGACTCTAGAGCGGTGGATGAAGATCACTCCAGCATCTGCAAACCTAAAAGTAAAGAAGAAACAGTCTATAAAGCGGTAGTTAAGTATATTCTGGAATTTGAAGCGGCATACAAAGCTCCGCTCGCGGTGCAGGACTTTAAAGACAACAATCAATATGATGATCATTTTTTTGTTCTTAAGATGGTCATAGCAGACGTTCATGAGGGCATTACAGGCAACGCAAAGGGATACTTCTTCAATGCGGAAGAAGCCAGAAAACTGTTTACCAGCGACCATGACAAAAAACTTCTAAGCGTACTATATGGAAAAGTAAGAGAAATTTATCGTCAAGAACACGAACACCATATTGCGAATAAGACTACTCCAGATCAGTTTGTGCAAAGAGTTCATGCCAAAATAATGAGCGAAGACGGTTCATACCTGAAAACTTTGTTGGCTGAGCTAGATGGTGTTCACAAAAAAGGCATGATCCACCAACTTGCCAACAAAGAGGATATTGATGTTGTATGGTCAGCGAATACGTGCCTTGAGGATGTACTGGCGAAAAAAGGGCCCTCACAATGAACCAAACACTACCATACCTACTGTTAGACGATGACTTTTCGCTAAATTATTCCTTGCTTGCACTGATAATTTATAAACTGGGAATGTCCTCCAAGAAAAATGCAGTGCTAGACTTCGAAAAAATTCAAGTATTTATATATCTTACAAAAAACCCATCAAAGATAAACGAAATACTGCGATTAGCAGGAAAAAAATTTGCACCAATCAACTCTCAGTACACCTACACAATTGAGAGTTTATCAACAAACGTGGACATACTCTTTGACCGATCTAAGCTTAAAGCTTTAATCAAAGAATTAGCGGCACGTGGAATGTTAGCATGCGATGACAAAACAGATCCGAATTCAATTAAGTACTTACTGAGCCCGACAGGAAGTTCTTTTGTAGAAAGCTTGATTAGCCCAACCCTCCACGATGCAGTAGCGAACTCGCAATCGACCTCAGCCAGTCAAGATAGCCAAAACTACTTCTCTTCAGTTCAAGAGTTAATAGACAGCCTCTCAGCTTTGCAAACGCAAACAACTAGCAAACTTTATTCATTTCTCAATGAAGCTTTCAAAAGGAATTGAAATTGAAATCTCACATTAGTATTAGCGGCTTGAATCTTGTAGGTTATCGAAAAATATATTCAATACCATTTTTTCCAGGTGTAAATATTATTTATGGCGATTCAGATACAGGCAAGTCGAGTATTTTAGAGTTTATAAACTATTTACTCGGCGCCAGCAGCATCGAACTCTCGGATGAAGTTAAGGCATCCATTGAATATGCCGCCCTAGAGCTGGAAATAAATGGTGCCTCCCTCACTATAAAGCGCAACATTTATGACCCGAAAGAATACATAGAAGTCTATCCATGTGTGTTTGAAAAATGCGCAGATTTCTTTCCAAAAAAATATTCACCTAATTTTACAGACACACAATCTCCTGATGGTTTTTTTTCCGATTTCTTGTTGGATAGCTTAGGCTTCCCGAAAGTGAAAATTAAAGTTTCACCGTCAAAAGCAGATTCTGAAGTAAAACGGCTCAGCTTTCGAAATCTATTTAAATATGTGTACGTCAACCAAGACGATGTCGGAAGCAAGAGCTTCTTAGATTTGAATAACTGGATAAAATCCACTACCAATCGTGAAGTCATTAAATACATTTTTAATGTGCTGGACTCAAGCATAGCAGAGCTAGAAGTCCAAATTGCAGAACAAACTCGCGAAAGCAAGAAACTCCTCAACAAATATACATCCGTTTCTGAGTTTTTGAGAGAGACGGGTTACGACAGTCAAACCTCCATTGATGATTCGATTACAACAATAGACAAAATAATAGATACATTAGAAATTGAATTTACAAAAATCAACAAATCTATGGTCGCCAGCTCTCAAAACCATACTGAACTTAAAGCTATTTTCAACGAACTATCACTGAATGAAAAACATGCAACGCAAGAAATTATCAAAACGAGAGCACAAATAGAAAAATACTCACGTTTGAAAAATGACTATGAAAATGACATCGAGAAAATAAATGGCATTATTCATGCGCAAACTAGAATTGGACAAACCACATCGCACGCTAACCCTTGTCCTGTCTGCGACGCGCCCATCGAGCCAACGCACGCAACGAATAGCTTTCAACCAGTTAACAGAGACACCTTGTCAGATGAGCTGAACTCCATTCAGAAGAAGAAGAAAAGCATACAGTCGCTCATTGATGAACTATCTTCTAAATCGCGCGACTTGTCTAAAGACCATGCAGCATATAATTCGGACCTGTCGCGCGCCAGAGAAATGTTAGACACCGAAAGTCAGGCAATGATCACGCCATATCTCACGCAACGAGATACTCTAGTTAAGGAAATAGCATCCAACAAAAAAGCTCGTGACTTCCTAGTTAATAACATCCGCGTTAGAAATCAACAGCAAAAAATCCATGATGCTTACGAAAACTTAAACCTCATAATTAAGCAACTAAACGAACGCCTAGCTGAACTTCGGGAGACAGCACCCAGTGTTGCAGAGGTGTTAGAGACGCTCGGAGATTACCTGAGCAAATACCTCAAGAAAGTAAACATTAAAAGACAAGAAGGGATTAGCATCAGCCCCAAAAGCTTCGCGCCTATTATCCGAGATCGCGACTACCTGAACATAACTTCGGGAGGACTTAGAACAATATCCTCCGTTGGCTTTATGATTTCTCTCCTAGAGTATGCGGTTGATTCAGAAATAAACCATCCTAGATTATTGATGATCGACACCGTAGGAAAGTATCTGGGAAAAACGACCAAAGAGAAATACCAGGATCAAACTAACGTACAGGAGGATACCCGCGAAGGTATTTCCGACCCCTTGAAGTATCAAAACATCTATGAGTATCTGCTCAGTGTGGCGACCAGAGCCGAAGAAAAAGACGTCCCATGCCAGATTATTTTGGTAGACAACGACGTTCCTGATACTTTTATCAATCGGTATAAGGCTTATATCGTTGCTCACTACAGTTCCACTGGCGAAAACGGGCTGAGCGTGGGGCTGATAGACGATATTGAACAATAAAACACATATAACTTAAGGATGAAGGGGCGGATTTTTTTCCCAATGATAATATATTCTCCCCTTTTTCCATCCCATCAGAGTTGACTTCCCTCGTCGGCAATGGCCAAGTACCTCCTAATTCATCGGGGAGAAGACTTGAGGCAATTAAATTTCACCGACTTCTTATTGCCGATCTTTGCCGATCCAATCGAAGCACGCGGTTCACATAGATGTTCACAACCGTCTGTTTGCATGGAAACAACTCGCCAAGCAAGTGCGATTAACCACCCATTCTATGCCTCTAAGTCTCTAAGTCTCTAAGTCTCTAAGTCTCTAAGTCTCTAAGTCTCTAAGTCTCTAAGTCTCTAAGTCTCTAAGTCTTAAGGCAGTTTACAACGTAAATGAAGCCGAGCACCGCTAGGATTGGCAGAGTCGAAACGCTGAACTGATGCTTTTTCTAGAATAATGAAATTCTGCTATCCACAATATGGATCTTAATCCATGTCATTTGATACTAGCGCACATGCTTCCAATGTCTCGACCATCACATGACCATCTTCTACCATTTCTAGTGCGCTAATGACTTCCTGAACGGTGAGTTTGGTTTCAATTTCGACTTCCACGTCTGGAAAAATAGGATCTGGGACGATCGTGATTTTCTTCAGCGAAGTGGCTTCAGGCAACGCTAGAAAGCTAAGAACATCGTCGCGGCATTCAGCGCGAAAGGAATACGTGCTTATGTGGTTAACGTTCACATTTTTTTTAATCATCATTTCACCATTTATTTGATAATATTTTTGGCGGAAGCTAGCGAGCCGTGTCTAGGTAGTCGAGCCAAAACCGTCCCCGTTGCACCCTCAGGCGCAAGCGCTTTCCGCTCGATTCGATGAACGTAGGTCGGCGTATTCGGCTCGGTCTGATGCGCGAGGTGGAGTGTTAAAGCTTCCAAGCCCATGCATCCGTGCCTTCACACCGTGCGACGTCTCCACCAGAGATAAGCGTTCATAAAAAAACGGCACGCCGGGAAGCAATGGACTGAACTGACGCTCCAGAATGCTTAAGCTGGTGGTTTGTCAGGACGATCAAGCCTAGAGCACTCCCAATCAAAAGCCCTTTTCTAAGGTTTCCCAAGGCAGATCAAGATCCTTATGGAATTTGACACTGAAATGGGGTCTGTCTGGAAAATGACTACCGACTGCATGCGGTTTGCCAACGCCGCGCGCAACGCGGTGAGAATCTCCGGCGCCGCGGAAATCGCCGCCACCAGGATCGCCGTGATCACCGGCGGTGCGCCCGTCCCTTCCAGCCCCAGATCAAGGGTCTTGGACATCACTTCGGCCAATGCGCCAATCACCACCACACCAAACACCAACGTACCGATGCTCAGGGCCAGATTGATCGGCTGCGGTTCTTCGGTAGGTTCTTTTTTACGGCGTTTTTCCGGGTAGCTGTAGCTGAAAAAGTAACTGTGCGGGCCGACCTGCATGCGCAGGAACAAGGTGTAGAGCACGACCATCGCGCCGATGGTGAAGGCCGAATACAGCTTCCAGTTGGCCTCGGGAATAAATTCCGGCACCACCATGGAAACACCCATGGCGGTGAGGATCATCACGCTGTAGCTGCGCGCCGAGTCATCGTTGTAGGACTGTTCGCCGTGCTTGATCCCGCCCATCAACGCCGCCAGGCCGAGGATGCCGTTGATGTCGAGCATCACCGCCGAATAAATCGTGTCGCGCACCAACGTCTTTGAGGCTTCGTTGCTCATCATGATCGCCAGGATCACCACTTCCACCAGCACGGCGGCGAGGGTCAGGATCATCGTGCCGTAGGGGTCACCGACTTTTTCGGCGAGCAGTTCAGCCTGATGGGCGACGCGCATGGAGGCGGCGACGATGAAAGCAATCAACACCAGCCCGGATACCAGCGCGATGGGCTGGCCATTGCTGAGCATCCAGTGCTCCATCGGATAGGCAACGACGGCAGCGACCAGGGCCAGCAGCAGAAAACTTTCTTGCTTGAGGAATGTGAGCATGGCGAGCCTTTTTGCCGAGTGGGGCGAATCAGAGTGATGAGCTACTGACTGCGGGGCGGCGCTAACGTTTCGTTACACCTTAGCGCACCAGTGGGTGGCGGCTGTGCCCGGCCATGCACTTTTATTGGCCTTCGAGGCCTCATCGCGGGCAAGCCCGCTCCCACAGGATTTGCGCAGGCCATGTGGGAGCGGGCTTGCCCGCGATAGCCGTTACGCGGTCTCGAGCCATTTGTTGTCTTGTTGGTCAGTAATTTGCATTGCCCCTGCCAACCTCACAACAACATGGAGTTCGAATTCATGCACAAACGTCCGTTGAAGAAGCTGCTTGGCGCCATTGCGGCGGCAATCGGTCTGAGCGCCAGCCTGACCGCCAGTGCCGCCGACCCGCTGAAAGTCGGCTTCGTTTACATCGGCCCGATCGGTGACCACGGCTGGACGTATCAGCATGAACAGGGGCGCAAAGCGCTCGCGGAGAAGTTTGGCAACCAGATCACCACCAACTACGTAGAGAACGTCGCCGAAGGTGCCGACGCCGAGCGGGTGATCCGCAACATGGCCAAGGACAAGTACGACCTGATCTTCACCACTTCCTTCGGCTACATGAACCCGACCCTGAAGGTCGCCAGACAATTTCCCAACGTGACCTTCGAACACGCCACCGGCTACAAGCAGGACAAGAACCTCGGCACCTACCTGGCGCGCACCTATGAAGGTCGCTACGTCGGCGGTTTCCTCGCGGCGAAAATGACCAGGACCAAGAAGATCGGTTATGTCGCGTCCTTCCCGATTCCGGAAGTGATCCGCGACATCAACGCCATTCAACTGGCCCTGAACAAGTACAACCCTGGCACCGAGATCAAAGTGGTGTGGGTCAACTCCTGGTTCGACCCGGGCAAGGAAGCCGATGCCGCCAACGCGCTGATCGACCAGGGCGTGGACGTGGTCTTCCAGCACACCGACAGCCCGGCGCCGATCCAGGCGGCCGAACGTCGCGGTGTGTATGCGGTGGGCTACGCTTCGGACATGGCGCACTTCGGGCCGAAAGCGGTGCTGACGTCGATCGTCAATGACTGGGGGCCACACTACATTCAGGCGACTCAAAGCGTGCTTGACCACATTTGGAAATCGCAGGATTACTGGGGCGGTCTGGAGGAAAGCACGGTTGAACTGCCGATCAGCGATCTGGTGCCGGTTGCGGTGAAAGCCGAAGCCGAGCAGATCATTGCCGATATCAAGAGTGGCGCCTTCCACCCGTTCACCGGGCCGATCAAGGATCAGGCGGGCGTCGAGAAAATCCCGGCCGGCGTCAGCGCGACCAATGCGCAACTGGCATCGATGAATTACTACGTCGAAGGCCTGAAGGCTGACATTCCCAAGTAATTCCCGCACCAAATCCAAACCCCTTGTGGGAGCGGGCTTGCCCGCGATGACGGCGGCACATCCAGCAATGATGTAACTGACACACCGCTATCGCGGGCAAGCCCGCTCCCACAGGACCTTCAGCGCTTTTAGGGTTGAGTATGACCAGTCTGCCAATCATCGACATCGCCCCGCTCTACAGCGATGACCCATCCGCCTGGCAAGCCGTCGCCACGCAAATCGACCACGCCTGCCGTGAATGGGGCTTTTTCTATATCAAGGGTCACCCGATCAGCCCGTCGCGCATCGACGCCGTGCTCGACAGCGCCAAACGCTTTTTTGCCTTGCCCGCCACCGAAAAACTCCAGATCGACATCACCCAGACCCGTCACCACCGCGGCTACGGCGCGATCGCCACCGAGCAACTCGACCCGAGCAAACCCAGCGACCTGAAAGAAACCTTCGACATGGGCCTGCACCTGCCGGCCGACCACCCGGACGTGCTGGCGGAAAAACCGCTGCGTGGCCCCAACCGTCATCCGTCGCTGCCCGGCTGGGAAGCGTTGATGGAGCAGCACTACGTCGACATGCAGGCCCTCGCCCAAACCCTGTTGCGCGCAATGACGCTGGCACTGGGAATCCAACGCGACTTCTTCGACACTCGCTTCGTTGCTCCGGTCAGCGTGCTGCGGATGATCCACTACCCGCCGCGTCACACCGCCAGTTCCGCAGAGCAGCAAGGCGCCGGCGCTCACACTGATTACGGTTGCATCACGTTGCTGTACCAAGACGCCGCCGGTGGTCTGCAAGTCCGCAACGTAAAAGGCGAATGGATCGACGCGCCGCCCATCGACGGCACGTTCGTGGTCAACCTCGGCGACATGATGGCGCGCTGGAGCAACGACCGTTACCTGTCGACGCCGCACCGGGTGATCAGCCCGCTGGGCGTGGACCGTTATTCGATGCCGTTCTTCGCCGAGCCGCATCCCGACACCGCCATCGAATGCTTGCCCGGTTGCCAGGATGAACAGCACCCGGCGAAATATCCTGCGACCACCTGCGCACAATTCCTGCTCTCGCGCTTCGCCGATACCTACGCCTATCGACGGGAACAGGAAACGCGTTGATGAACCTGCTGGTCAGGTTTTACCAATTGTTGCAGCAAGCATCTGTAGAATGCCGCCATTGCACCTGATGAGATTTCAACTATGTACGACTGGCTGAACGCCCTGCCCAAGGCAGAACTGCACCTGCACCTGGAAGGCTCGCTGGAGCCCGAGCTGCTGTTCGCCCTGGCGGAACGCAACAAGATTGCCCTGCCGTGGAGCGATGTCGAAACCCTGCGCAAGGCGTACGCCTTCAACAACCTGCAAGAGTTTCTAGACCTGTACTACCAGGGCGCCGACGTGTTGCGCACCTCTCAGGATTTCTACGACCTGACCTGGGCCTACCTGTTGCGTTGCAAGGCACAGAACGTGATTCACACCGAACCGTTCTTCGATCCGCAGACTCACACCGACCGTGGCGTGCCGTTCGAAGTGGTGCTCAACGGCATCGCCGCCGCGTTGAAAGATGGCGAGCAGCAACTGGGCATTACCAGCGGTTTGATCCTGAGTTTCCTGCGCCACTTGAGCGAAGAAGAAGCCGAAAAAACTCTCGACCAGGCGCTGCCATTCCGTGATGCGTTTGTGGCGGTCGGTCTGGACAGTTCCGAGATGGGTCACCCGCCAAGCAAGTTCCAGCGCGTATTTGATCGTGCCCGTCACGAAGGTTTCCTGACCGTCGCCCACGCCGGCGAAGAAGGCCCGCCCGAGTACATTTGGGAAGCCCTCGACCTGCTGAAAATCCAGCGCATCGACCATGGCGTGCGCGCCATCGAAGACGAGCGCCTGATGCAGCGGATCATCGACGAGCAGATCCCGCTGACCGTGTGCCCGTTGTCGAACACCAAGCTCTGCGTGTTCGATCACATGTCCCAGCACAACATCCTCGACATGCTTGAGCGTGGCGTGAAAGTGACGGTGAATTCGGACGACCCGGCGTACTTCGGTGGCTACGTCACCGAGAACTTCCACGCGTTGTATACCGATTTGGGCATGACCCAGGATCAGGCCAAGCGTTTGGCACAGAACAGTCTGGATGCCAGATTGGTAAAACCGTAAGCAGTACCGCCCCCCCTGTGGGAGCGGGCTTGCCCGCGATGAGGCCATCAGCTTCAACATCACGTTGACTGACAATCCGCTATCGCGGGCAAGCCCGCTCCCACAGGTTATGCGTTCAACCGACTACCGAAGCCTCGCTCAATTCTTCCAGTGTCTTGCCCCGCGTCTCCATTCCGAACACCCACACCACGCCCGCCGCAATCGCAAAACACATCGCCCCCAGCGCAAACACCCCGCCCTGCCCGGTCATCGGGAACACCAGCCCGGTCACCAACGGCCCCAGCAATGAACCCACTCGGCCAATCGCCGAAGCGAAGCCCGAGCCCGTGGCCCGCGCCGACGTCGGGTACAACTCCGGGGTATAGGTGTAGAGCACCGCCCACATGCCGAACAGGAAGAATTGCATCAACAGCCCGGAAGCGATCAGCAGGCTGACATTGCCGCCAAACACCGCGCTCTGACCGTAAAGAAATGCCATCACCCCGCCGCCCAGCAGTGTCACCACGCACACCGGTTTACGCCCCCAACGCTCGACCAGCCAGGCCGCCATCAGGAAACCAGGAATCCCGCCGAGGGAAATCAATACGGTGTAATACACCGACTGGGTCACGGCGAAACCCGACTGTTGCAGCAGCGCGCTGAGCCACGACGTCAGGCCGTAGAAACCGAGCAAGGCAAAGAACCAGACACTCCAGATCATCATCGTGCGCTGTCGGTACAGCGGCGACCAGATCTGCTGCAACGCGGAAAAGAAGGTGCCCGGCGTACTCGCCACGTGCGGCAATCGAATCGGTTCAGGCAAGTCCGGGCGTCCCAGCGAGGCTCGGACCTTGCTTTCGATACCGAGTAACACCTTGTCCGCTGCCGCATGCCGCCCGGCCTGTTCCAGCCAGCGCGGAGATTCCGGAATGAAAAAGCGGATCGCCAGGACAAACACCGCCGGCACCGCCAGGACCAGGAAGATGTCGCGCCAGCCAATCACCGGCAACAGGAAGTACGACAGCACCCCGGCTGCGACGAAACCCAGCGGCCAGAAACCGTCCATCAACGCGATATAGCGCCCGCGCCCTTTGGCTGGAATCAGCTCGGAAAGCATCGACTGAGCGATGGGAAACTCCATGCCCATGCCGATCCCCAACAGGATGCGGAACAAGGTCAGGGTTTCGACGTTCTGCGCCGTGGAGCACAAGTAACTGGCGATGCCCCACAACACAATGCTCCACTGGAACACCGGTTTGCGTCCAAAGCGGTCGGCCAGCATGCCGGACAACGACGCTCCCACCACCATGCCGAAAAAACTCGAACTCGCCAGCAACCCGGCCTGCGCCGTACTGAGGCCGAACTCGGTTTTGATCGAGCCGAGCAGGAACGTCATCATCGCCAGGTCCATGGAGTCGAAGAAAAACGCCAAGGCAATGATGATGAAAATAATCCGGTGATAACCGCTGATGGGCAGCCGTTCCAATCGTTCTGCCGCGCTGAAGCCTCGTGTTTCCATACCACATCCCCCCAATCCGAAAGTCCCTGGATCGAGTGTGCGCGATAGCCGCCACGGGCTGTTGCTGGATGCGACCTGGCCACAACCCTGAACGACGCCGGTGCGCCCGGACGTCGATCGCGCAGGTGTCTACAATGCCATTTCCAGCTCGGTTTCCTTGGCGAATCGATGGATTTCACGCTGCCCCGCAGCGGTGATCTGCAAGGCACGCGAATCGTTGGGCAGGCTCAACCAGCCGGACTGCATGAACAGTTGCAGCAACGCCGCCCCCAGAGAACCGCCCATGTGCGGGCGTCTTTCGCTCCAGTCAGGACACGCGCAGGCGACCTTGCTGTTGCGATGGGCCAGCGCCTGGATGTACACACCGCGTGTCGCCAGTTGCGTGGCGCCCTTGTGCGTGATCATGACCCGCTGATCGAACTGCTCGATCCACCCCGCATCCAGCAGACGCTGGTAGAGATCGGCGGCCAGGGTGCCGCCCAAATGATCATCACAGAGCCTGGCACGCAACAATGAAGAAGGCGCGGCCTGAGGTTTGACAACGGCGGCCGTGCGCTTGAAAACATCCGGGAGTTCTCGTGGCGTGCTCGCCAGCGTGGCGCTGGCCAGTGCTTCTATCGCGGCGCCGACTTCGGGCGCGGCCAGTCGAAAGAACCGCTTGCGGCCACGGGCTTCGACCTTCAACAGACCTCCAGCGGACAAACGCCCCAAGTGTGCACTGGCCGAAGACGGTGACAGCCCGGCCAATAAGGCCAGCTCTTCGGTTTGCCGCGCCGAGCCGTCCATCAAGGCCCACATCATTGCGCTGCGCTTTGGGTCAGCCAGCAACGTGGCGATCTGACTGATGCAAGGTGCATGTTCCATGTATTCACTCCCTGTTGAATCGTTTCGTCTACTGCTCAGAGACATCTTGACCCGTTATGTGTCGTCGGCCAAGACGTGCAATCCGCCATAAACCTAAGCAAAGCCTCTCCCTCACACAGGCCATTGCTTCGCAGCGGTTGCGAAGCGCCAGGTGGCTAGATCGACGGTGCGTGCATGAGGCGGGCGCTAGTATAAGCGGGTTAACCGCCGGTTCCTGCCCACGGAAAACCATTGCTGCTGATAGTTCCTGAGTGAAATTTCGCTTTTTACCTGCGACTAATGATCGATACCCGATAACAGGGGAAAATGACTGCTTAACCGAGCGCATCGGCTGGCAAGCATTTCCCGCAACAGGTTCACTGGCTTACTCAATTGTGCGCGATGGGCGCACAGCAGATTCAGCGGTGCGCGCTCACACAGCAGCTCCGGCATCAGCACTTTCAAACGACCAGCCATTACATCGGCGGCGACATCGAGCCAGGATTTGTAGGCGATCCCGGCACCCGCCACCGCCCACAAACGCACCACATCGGCATCGTCACTGAAACGATCACCGCTGACGGTCAGGCTGACTTCGCGCTTGCCGTCGTGGAAACTCCAGTGATCGTGGACGCGGCTGCCGAGCATGAACAACAGGCAATTGTGTTGCGCCAGTTGCTCCAGTTGCCGCGGCTCGCCCTGCCGGGCCAGGTATTCGGGTGATGCGCAGAGCACGCGACGGTTGTGCGGCGCGATGGGCAACGCCACCAGGCTTGAGTCTTCCGGCTCGCCGTAACGCAGGGCAATGTCCACCGGTTGCCGGAACAGGTCGGCAATGCGGTCGCCGAGCAGCAAGCGCACGGTGAGTTTGGGATGCTCACGCTGAAATTCGTCCAGCCATGGCAATAGCAGGTTGCGACCGAAGTCCGAAGGCGCCGACAGCTGCAAAACCCCACTGACCTGGTCCTGGCCGCTGGCCAACAAACGACGGCCCTCATCAAGATTGCTCAGAGCCGCCCGGGCGTACTCGAGAAATCCCTCGCCTTCGGCGGTGAGGCGCAGGCTGCGGGTCGAACGGGCGAGCAAGCGGGCGCCCAGTTGCTGTTCGATACGCTTCAACGCCGCACTGGCCACCGCCGGCGACATGTCCATGCCACGCGCTGCCGCCGACAGGCTGCCCAGGTCCGCCGCCCGGACGAACAACTGCAAATCATCGAAACGCAGCATCTTCAGCCCTGATTATCAAAAAAATATTGAAAGAGACTGCTCTTTTAGCGGGTTTTATCTTGCAGAGAAATAACCAATCATCTGTCCCATCGAAATCATCCCATTCCCGGAGTCGACCATGTCCCAGCCGTTTACCGCCATCGCCACCCTCATCGCCAAAGACGGCCAGCAAGCCGCCCTCGAACAGCACCTGCGCGCGCTGCTGGAACCGACCCGCGCCGAAGCCGGTTGCGGTCAATACGACCTGCACCAGGACCTCGCCAATCCTCTGGCTTTCTACATGATCGAAAAGTGGAGCAGCGACGAAGCCCTGCAAGCCCATGACGCCAGCGCGCATATCCAGAACTTTCGCGCCAAGGCCGGGGACTTTCTCGAACACTTCGATCTCAAGCGCCTGCGTACCGTGGCCTGATCCTTCCTTTATTACTTTTTCGGAGCTCTCTTATGAAAGCCATTGCCTACTACGCCTCCCTGCCGATCAGCGACGAGAAATCCCTGCAAGACATCGAACTGCCAGAACCGGTGGCCGGCCCGCGTGACCTGCTGGTCGAAGTCAAAGCCATTTCGGTGAACCCGGTGGACACCAAAGTTCGCCAGAACGTCCAGCCTGAAGGTGGCGCGGCGAAAGTGCTGGGCTGGGACGTGGCCGGGGTGGTCAAGTCGGTCGGCAGTGAGGTGACGCTGTTCAAGGCGGGCGACAAGGTCTTCTACGCTGGCTCCATCGCCCGCGCCGGCGGCAACAGTGAACTGCACGTGGTGGATGAGCGGATCGTCGGCCATATGCCGAAAACCCTCGGTTTCGCCGAGGCCGCCGCATTACCGCTGACGGCCATTACCGCCTGGGAACTGCTCTTCGAACGCCTGCAAGTGCGCGAAGGCAACACCGATGAAGGCCAGAGCCTGCTGATCGTCGGCGCGGCCGGCGGTGTCGGCTCAATCCTCACGCAACTGGCCCATCAGCTCACCGGGCTGAAGGTCATCGGCACCGCGTCCCGCCCGCAAACCCAGAGCTGGGTGCGTGAACTGGGTGCCGACCTGGTGATCGATCACAGCCAGCCGCTGAGCGAAGCGTTGAAACGCGCCGGCCTCGATCAGGTGACCCACGTTGCCAGCCTGACCCAGACCGATCATCACCTGGACCAATTGGTCGAGGTGTTGGCCCCGCAAGGCAAGCTGGCCTTGATCGATGATCCGAAGGCGCTGGACGTGACCAAGCTCAAGCGCAAGAGCCTGTCGTTGCACTGGGAGTTCATGTACACCCGCTCACTGTTCGAAACCGCCGACATGATCGAGCAGCACAATCTGCTTAACCGCGTGGCCGGGCTGATTGATGCCGGGACGTTGAAAACCACGGTGGGCGAGCACTTCGGGACCATCAACGCGGCCAACCTGCGGCGTGCTCATGAGCTGCTGGAAAGCGGGAAGTCCAAGGGCAAGATCGTGCTTGAAGGGTTCTGAAATAGATTGAAACAGTGTCGTCCGCCCGGACGACACCGTCAGTCCGAGAGTTGACCGTTGTCACAATGGTGATCGTATTCGGGGTCTACAATCGAAACTCCGCGGCACCAACTTTACAGAGCATCTTTTACGAGAGGAGAGATCAGCAATGAAGATCCTGATAAAAGAAGTGGCAACATCCTGCTGGCAAGTCCGCCTGGATCAGCATGCTGTGACGTTCCGTAGCGAAGCCGAAGCTCGCGCCTTCACCCGCACCCTTGAAGCGCGCCTGCAAGCCCCTCATCAAATTCCCGTCCAGCAGCAGCGCGCTGCTGGCTGAGTCCCTCCTCAGACCTGGGCTTGTGCCAGTGCCCGGGCATTTTGCAAACGCCGGGTGAGCATCGCGACGCTCACCACCAGAATTCCGCACAGGCTGATGACCAAGGCCATCGGCACGGCGCTGCCATCGTGTAAAACCCCCACCAGCGCCGCAGCCCCAGCCGCGACGCTGAATTGCAGGCAACCGAGCATCGCCGACGCACTGCCGGCCCGCGCGCCCTGGCCGTTCATCGCGCAGGCCGAGGCATTGGGGAGGATGCAACCCAGGCTGGCGATGCAGACAAACAGTGGAATCAGCAATGGCCATAGCTGCTCGGTGTGCAATGAACTGACGGCGAGCAGCGCCAGGCCGCCACCGACGTAAATCCATACCGTGCGCACCAACAGAAACGCCGGGCCACGCTTGGCCAGCATTCTCGCGTTGACCTGCGCCACCAGAATGAACCCCGCCGCGTTGGTGCCGAACAGCCAGCCGAAATGCTCGGCCGGCACGCCGTACAGTTTGATGAAGACGAAGGGTGAACCGGCGATGTAGGCAAACATCCCGGCGATGGCGATGCCACCGGTCAAGGCGTGGCCAAGGTAAATCGGGTCCGACAACAGCCGACCGTACTGACGCAACGCCCCCGACAAAGGCTGACGCGGCACATGGGCCGGCAGACTTTCCGGCAGCCCAAGCGCCACGGCCAGCCCGGCCAGTGCACTGAAACCGGTCAGCACGAGAAAGATCGACTGCCAGCCCGTGGTGTTGACCAACAGTCCGCCGAGCATGGGGGCCAGAATCGGCGCCAACCCCATCACCAGCATCAATTGCGAGAAAACCTTCGCCGAACCGACCGCATCGCATTTATCGCTGACCACCGCCCGCGAGATCACCATCCCCGCGCAACCACCCAAGGCCTGAATGAAACGCGCGCCGATCAGCCATTCAAGATTCGGCGCAAAGGCGCAGGCCACGGACGCAGCGGTGAATAAACCGACACCGGTCAGCAAGGGAATGCGTCGCCCGAAACGATCCGCCACCGGGCCGTAAGCCAGCTGACCGAGGGACAATCCCAGGAAATACGCCGCCAGGGTCAGCTGAACGTGTTTTTCATCGGTGCCGAACGCGAGCGCCATCGCCGGGAACGCTGGCAGATAGAAATCGATCGCCAGCGGACCGAACGCGCTCAGGGCGCCAAGAATCAGAATGGTGCGGAAGTTCATCGGGCATCCCGTTGGACAGAGGTCGGCAGCCCGACAGTCTAGCCGCGCAGGGACGCCTTGAACATTCCGATAGGTCGCTAACTAATAAAAACCTCCGGCAACTAGTGCCTGCCTGCTAAAAACACAAAACCTGTGGGAGCGGGCTTGCTCGCGAAGGCGGCGGCAGTTCCAGCAATGAGGTGACTGAACGTCTGCTTTCGCGAGCAAGCCCGCTCCCACAGGGATTGCGCCTGACCTCAGGCGACTTTGGCGACGTAGCCTTCTTCGGTGATGGCGGCGATCACCTGGTCAGTCGTCAGCGCACTCTCGACGCCGACTTCTTTCGCCGCCAGATCGACCCGCACACTGGCGGCCGGGTCCTTGGCTTGCAGCGCTTGAGTGATGGCTTTGACGCAGTGACCACAGGACATGCCTTCAACGTTGAACACTTGCATGGGGTGACTCCTTGAGTGAGGTTGCCTGCAGTCTCGAGCTTGCCACCATGGCAAGGTCAAGTTCTGCCGCAAACTGCCGGGCTGGCAATCGGCGTCGCGCTCGGCCAAGCTGCGTGCATCAATGACTCGACCTCAGGAGATTCAGCCATGCGCTGGTCAGCTCTCAGCCTGTTTGGCTTCCTCAGCCTTTTCGCCACCGTGCCCTCGGTCAACGCTGCCGGGGAGGACTATGGCGTGCTGATCATTTCCCGCGAGCGCCTGGAAGTGTCGACCAACTGCGAGATCGGTGTGTACATCCAGGATCAGTTGTCGGCGCGGTTGTTCCAGGAACAAAGCACCTCGTTCAATTTGCCGCCGGGCAATGTGTCCTTGCGCCTCAAGCTGCTGCCGGGGCAGGCACCAGGCTGCAATCCGGGCATGCTCGCACCGGGTTCGCAGAACATCACGCTCAAGGCCGGGGATGTGCTGAAGTTCCGGATTGCGATGACGCAGGAAGGGATGTACCTCAAGCCCACCGCCCTCGACTACTGATCCCCCTGTGGGAGCGGGCTTGCCCGCGATAGCGGTCTGTCTGACAAATTGATGTTGGATGTAACGACGCCTTCGCGGACAAGCCCGCTCCCACATTTTGATTTTTGGTGACTGTTGATTGGCGCTTGACCTTGCCCGCATGGCAAGGTTGATCCTGTAGACATCTTCTACAGGGAGCGTGACCGATGTCCGAATCCACCACTTTCGATCTGCCGATTGCCGGCATGACCTGCGCCAGTTGCGCCGGGCGTGTCGAGCGTGCCTTGAGCAAAGTCATCGGCGCCAGTGCTGTCAGCGTCAACCTGGCCACCGAACAGGCCCGGGTTCAAGCCCCCAGCGACAGCCTGCCAGCGTTGATGGACGCCGTGCAGCAAGCCGGCTACAGCGTGCCGCAACAGAACCTGGAATTGAGCATCGACGGCATGACCTGCGCGTCGTGTATCGGCCGGGTCGAACGTGCGCTGGCCAAAGTGCCGGGGGTGAAAAGCGTCAGCGTCAACCTGGCCAACGAACGCGCCCACCTCGAACTGCTCGGCCAGGTCGATCCGCAAATCCTGATCGCGGCCGTGACCAAAGCTGGCTACAGCGCCAGCGTCTGGGAAGTCGAACACCCACAAACCGACAACCAACAAGCCCGCCTGCATCGCGAGCGTTGGGCCTTGATCATGGCCATCGCCCTCGCCTTGCCGCTGGTGCTGCCGATGGTGCTGCAACCGTTCGGCGTGCACTGGATGCTCCCGGCCTGGGTGCAATTTGCGTTGGCCACGCCGGTGCAATTCATCTTCGGTGCGCGCTTTTATGTGGCCGCCTGGAAAGCCGTGCGCGCCGGGGCCGGCAATATGGACTTGCTGGTCGCCCTCGGCACCAGCGCCGGTTACGGCTTGAGTCTTTACGAATGGGCCACCGCCGCCGGGGGCATGCCGCACCTGTATTTCGAAGCCTCTGCAGTGGTGATCGCCTTGGTGCTGTTGGGCAAATACCTGGAAAGCCGCGCCAAGCGCCAGACCGCCAGCGCCATTCGCGCCCTCGAAGCCTTGCGCCCGGAGCGAGCCATTCAGGTGATCGACGGCCGCGAACAGGATGTCGCCATCAGCGCGTTGCGCCTCAACGACCTGGTGATGGTCAAACCCGGCGAGCGCTTCCCGGTCGACGGTGAAGTGGTCGAAGGCCAGAGCCACGCCGACGAAGCGTTGATCAGCGGCGAAAGCCTGCCGGTGCCCAAACAACCTGGCGACAAGGTCACCGGCGGCGCGATCAATGGTGAAGGCCGATTGCTGGTGCGTACCCTGGCGCTCGGCGCGGAAACCGTGCTGGCGCGGATCATCCGTCTGGTGGAGGACGCTCAAGCCGCGAAGGCGCCTATCCAGAAACTGGTGGATAAAGTCAGCCAGGTCTTTGTGCCCGTGGTTCTGCTGCTGGCCTTGGCCACTTTGATCGGCTGGTGGCTGTACGGCGCGCCGATGGAAACGGCGTTGATCAACGCCGTTGCGGTGCTGGTGATCGCCTGCCCTTGCGCACTGGGTCTGGCGACGCCGACCGCGATCATGGCCGGCACCGGCGTCGCGGCACGCTACGGGATTTTGATCAAGGACGCCGAAGCGCTGGAACGTGCGCATGAAGTCAGCGCGGTGGTGTTCGACAAGACCGGCACGCTGACTTCGGGGGCTCCACGCATTGCTCACCTGAGCGCCATCGACGCTGACGAAGCCGCCCTGCTGCAAATGGCCGGCGCCCTGCAACGCGGCAGTGAACACCCGCTGGCCAAGGCGGTTCTGGATACGTGTGCCGAACGCGGTTTGAGTGTGGCCGATGTCAGCGATAGCCAATCGCTGACCGGGCGCGGTATTGCGGGCACGTTGAACGGTCGTCGGTTGGCCCTGGGCAATCGGCGCCTGTTGGAAGAAAGCGGTTTGAACGCCGGTGAATTGGCGGACGCCGCCACCGCCTGGGAAACCGAAGGCCGGACCTTGTCCTGGCTGATCGAGCAAAGCCCCGAGACGCGAGTGCTGGGCCTGTTTGCCTTTGGTGACACGTTGAAACCCGGCGCCCTGCAAGCCGTGCAACAACTCAGTGCACGGAACATCAGCAGCCACCTGCTGACCGGCGACAACCGTGGCAGCGCCAAAGTGGTTGCCGAGGCGCTGGGCATCAGCGATGTCCACGCCGAAGTGCTGCCAGCCGATAAAGCGGCTACCGTCGCGCGACTTAAGAAAACCGGCGTGGTCGCGATGGTCGGCGATGGCATTAACGACGCCCCGGCCCTGGCGGCTGCCGATATTGGCATCGCCATGGGCGGCGGCACCGACGTGGCCATGCATGCGGCCGGGATCACCCTGATGCGCGGCGATCCACGGCTGGTGCCGGCGGCGCTGGAGATCAGTCGCAAGACCTACGCAAAAATTCGGCAGAACCTGTTCTGGGCCTTCGTCTATAACCTGATCGGCATTCCGTTGGCAGCCTTTGGCTTCCTCAACCCGGTGCTGGCCGGCGCCGCTATGGCATTGTCGAGCGTCAGTGTGGTGAGCAATGCGCTACTGTTGAAAACCTGGAAACCCAAGGATCTGGAGGACACCCAATGAACATCGGCCAAGCGGCCCGTGAAAGCGGCCTGAGCGCAAAGATGATCCGTTATTACGAGTCCATCGGTTTGCTCAAGGCGGCTCATCGCACTGACAGCGGGTATCGGGTGTACGGCGCCGATGACCTGCACACCCTGGCGTTCATCAAGCGTTCGCGGGACCTGGGTTTCTCATTGGAAGAGGTCGGCAAACTCCTGACCCTCTGGCAGGACCGCCAGCGCGCCAGTGCTGACGTGAAGGCGTTGGCCCGCCAGCACATCGACGAGCTCAACCAGAAAATCCTCGAACTCGGTCAGTTGCGCGACACCCTGCAGGACCTGGTCGAGCACTGCCACGGCGACCATCGCCCGGACTGCCCGATTCTCAAGAACCTTGAGTCTGGCTGCTGCGCCGCACCCGCTCGCCCCTGATGGCCAACCCCTTCACCACCAGCAACGTGGTGAGGGGAATGCCGTGGAACAGCAGCACCACGGCACCCGGCGTCCACCACGAATAGAACGGCGCGGCGATCAGCATGCCGACGCCGAATCCGGTCATTTGCAACAGCGTCAGGAAGCTGAAAATCGGCAGGCGCAGGCTGTCCGGTTCGCGTTGTAAACGTGACATCAGGCCGACTTCCGAAAAGCCGTCGCCCAATCCCGCCGGCAACACAAACAGCAGCAAACCGTAGAGCGTGTGCTGCTGGAACATCAGGATGAAGCCGCATGACATCAGCAAAACGCCGAAGAAGAATCGCCGCTCCAGGTTCACGTTGTCCGAGCCTTTCAGGCGGCTGGCGATCCGTGCACCGATGAGTTTTCCGCAGGCCCAGACCGCCAGCATCAGGCCCAGCGTGGTGCTGGCGGACTCGGGTGTGAGCAGCCTGGAAATGATCGGGAAACCGACGTTGTGCGCAGCGCTGCCAAGGGTGTCGGCCATGGCGACGGCGAGCATCGCGGCCACCACCGGTGTACTTCGCAACCCCTGGCGCAGGGCTTGCCACTCTCCCCGCTCATTGGCTGACTCGGCACTGGGTGTGGGTTCGGAAAAGCGCAGCGGCACGATGAACAGCGCGGCCAGCAGGTACGTGGCCACGTTCAACGCGAACACCGTTTCAAAGCCGAACGCCGCCACCAACAGTCCTGCCACCAGACTCCCACCAACCATGGCCGCTGAGGACGCCGAGGTGATCCAGGCGTTGGTCTTGAGCAAGTGTTCGCCGTCGATCAAGTTAGGCAACTGACTGTTAAGGCCAATCGCAAACATGGAATTGCCAAACCCCAGGCCGAAGGCGATCACGGGTAGCAACAGCGCTTGTTGCGCGACCGGCAACACCAGCAACAGTCCCAGTAGCCCGGCGCGCAACAGGTCAAAAGCCATCAGCGGCAGGCGCCCGGCCCAGCGCCGGTAAAAAGTCGTGCCGATAAGGCTGGCGAAAATGCCTCCGCCCACGCGGCTCGCGAGGAAGATGCCGACGCTCATGGCACTGTTGCTGAGCAGGTAGACGTAAGTGGCCAGGGCGACCATGTTGAGGAAGGCACCGAAATCCGAGATCAGACGGGCGGCGATGATCAGTTGGGCGTTGCGGGTGGAGTTCACATTCAATCCTTGAGTGTGGAGTGTTACGAGTGCGGCCAGTATGTGGGAGCGAGCCTGCTCGCGAAAGCGGACTGTCAGGCGACCTGAAGTTGGAGGTGATGGCCTCTTCGCGAGCAAGCCCGCTCCCACAAAAAACCCGGCCGAAGCCGGGTTTTGGATTAACCGATCACTGCATCCAGGGCGGAGGCGGTTCTTCGGTTTTGCCGGGGGGCGCGTCATCAGCGGCGCGCACCGCTTGCTTGCGCTCTTCATCGAGGCGTGCGGCCTCGATCTCGCGCATGATCCCGCCAACGTCGGCGATCTCTTCCGGCTCGTCGAACTCGCCGGTCAAGAGGCTGGCCGGGTGCAAGGTGCCGGCTTCGTACAACGCCCACATTTCCTTGGCGTACTTGGTCTTTTTCAACTCCGGCGCAAACCGCCCGAAGTAGGACGCCATGTTGCCCACGTCCCGCTCCAGCATGTTGAACGCGTGGTTATTGCCCGCCGCGTCCACCGCTTGTGGCAAGTCGATGATCACCGGACCGGTCGGAGTCAGCAGCACGTTGAACTCGGACAAGTCACCGTGCACCAGACCGGTACACAGCATCAGCACGATCTGCGAGATCAGGAACGCGTGATATTCGCGCGCCTGGTCCGGTTCCAGCACCACGTCGTTCAGACGCGGCGCGGCATCACCGTACTCGTCGGCCACCAGTTCCATCAGCAGCACGCCTTCCAGGAAGTCGTAAGGCTTGGGAACCCGCACGCCAGCACCGGCCAAACGGAACAACGCCGCTACTTCGGCGTTCTGCCAGGCGTCTTCGGTTTCTTTCTTGCCGAACTTGGAACCCTTGGCCATGGCCCGGGCCTGCCGGCTGTTGCGTACCTTGCGGCCTTCCTGATACTCGGCCGCCTGGCGGAAACTGCGTTTATTCGCCTCCTTGTAGACCTTCGCGCAACGTAGCTCGTTACCGCAGCGCACCACATAAACAGCTGCTTCTTTACCACTCATGAGTGGGCGCAGCACCTCGTCGACCAGACCGTCCTCGATCAGGGGTTCAATGCGTTTTGGAGTCTTCATCAGCTTTTATTGTGGGTCCTTTATTACCAAACACGCGAAAGTCATTCGTTATACGGCAATCCACTCATTCGGGGGAGGGGTTGCCGACCTATGAACGCTCCCATGAACATCAATAAGCACACAATGTGCCGGAATTTCCCGGCAAACCCGACACCCGTCATTATCCGTCCAGGATCATAGCTGACCTAATGTCACCTGTTGCTGTAGGCCTTTGCGGGCATTTGCGACAGAAGCTGACACTCCAATTCATACCCTTCGTAGGATTTTTCTCAATAGTCCTCAATTTCCGTCTCCAGCAGCCGAAGTCCTCAGTGACAGAGTGATTTGTCCGACAATCGTTTCGACAGAAAACAACGATGGCGCACCAAGGACCCTGGTGATCAAAAACGTTTACAGCTGCCAATAATCCGCGAGTCATCTGCACTGCGTGGGCCTACAAGAAAATCTGGAGCGCGGATGAACATCAAACAGAAGTTGACCTGGGCGTTTGCAATCATCGCCTGCTTGCCGGTGGTGCTGGTCGCCACGCTCGTTGTGCTGAACCTGCGCAGTGATGCCAAGGACGCGTTCGTCGACGGCAGTGCCCGCGAGATTCGTCAGGTCAGCAATGCCATGCAGATATTCTTTGACGGCATCAGTCAGAACGTCGATTACCTGGCGACCCAACCGTTGATCAAGAATTCCGACGACAGCCTCAAGACCTACATGAGCGCCAACGCCGAAAGTATTCCCCAAGGCGAGGCGGACAAAAAGGTCTTCGCCCTCCTGCAGAACCTAGGCAACAGCCACCCGTCCTACGCCTATGCCATTCTCGGCACGGCGGCGGGCGGTTATGTGTCCTGGCCGGACGATGCCAAGCTGAACAACTACGACCCGCGCCAGCGCCCCTGGTACAAAGCTGCCCAAGCCAAGCCGGGCAAGCCGTTTCGCACCGAGGCTTATTACTGGGCTCAGGATGACGCGACTTACGTCAGTACCGTGCGCACCATCGACAACAAACTGGGGACCAATGGCGGCGTCGTCAGCATCGACGTGACGCTCAAGCAGCTCACCGAAATCGTCAAACAGATCAAGCTCGGTGAAACCGGCTACCTGATGCTGCTGGAAAACACCGGCACCGTGCTGGTGGACCCGAAGCAACCGGAACACAACTTCAAAGCCTTGAGCAGCCTCGGCGAAGGCTACGCGCAACTGGGCAAGGCCGGCAAAGGCCTGGTGGAAGTCGAACTCAATGGCGAACGCTACATGGCCAACGTCTGGCCGTCGGAGCAGTTGGGCTGGACCTTTATCGGCCTGATCAAGCAGACCGACGTGATGAGCTCGGCCACCCAGCTGACCTGGCTGATCGCGATCATCGCTGCCGTGCTGGCCGTGCTCTTCGCCATCGTCGGTGCCAGTTTCGCCAGCGTCATCGTGCGCCCGATCCGCAGCGTGGCCAGCGGCCTGGAAGGCATCGCGCAAGGTGAAGGCGACCTGACCAAGAACCTGCAAATCCGTGGCAGCGACGAAACCGCGCAACTGGCGAACTGGTTCAACCAGTTCCTGGCGGCGATTCGCAACCTGATCCAGAGCATCGGCGGCGCCGCGACCAAGATCCTCGCCACCTCCAAGAGCTCGACCCAGGTCTCCAGCGACATGGCCGAAGCGGCCGGGCGCCAGCGTGAAGCGGTGGACATGGTGTCCACGGCGTTCCACGAAATGGTCGCCACCGCCAACGAAGTGGCTCGTTCTTGCAGCCAGGCCGCGGAATCCGCCGACAGTGGCCAGCGCCAGGCGCGCGAAGGTCAGCAGCAGATTGATGCGGCAGTGACCAGCGTCGATCGCCTGAGCCAGGAAATCGAACAGTCGGCCCAGTCGATGCAACAGCTGGAACGCGACAGCAACGACATCCAGTCGATCCTCGGGACCATCCGCTCGATTGCCGAACAGACCAACCTGCTGGCGCTGAACGCGGCCATCGAAGCCGCGCGGGCCGGTGAGCAAGGACGTGGTTTTGCCGTAGTGGCGGATGAAGTGCGGGCGCTGGCCAAGCGCACGGCGGACTCCACGGCGGAAATCGACGGACTGCTTGGCAACCTCGCCAAGCGCACCAGCCAGGTTACCCAGCAGATGCACGCCAGCCTGGAAGTGTCCCAGCAATCGGTGACCCGCATCGGCGAGGCACGCAGCAGCTTTGGCTTGATTCGTGAGTCGGTGGATGTGATTCGCGACATGAACACGCAGATCGCCACGGCGGCGGAACAACAGCACCAGGTAGCGGAAGACATCAATCGGCACATCAGCCAGATTCATGGTGATGCGCAGTTGGTGGCGGAACTGGCGAACTCGGCGCGGCTGGATTCGCAGAGCCTGGCCGGGTTGTCGAATGAGCTGGATGGGTTGGTTCGACGGTTCAGGACCTGATCTAAACCCCCGGCGGCCTCTTCGCGGGCAAGCCTCGCTCCTACAGAGAATCGATGGCAGGCACATTTTTGTGTTCACTGAGATTCCCTGTAGGAGCGAGGCTTGCCCGCGAAGAGGCCGTCACTGCCTGAACAACTCTCCCGGGGTAAACCCGAACAAATTCTTGAACGCCGCTATAAACGCCGATGTCGAGTCATACCCGCAAGACAGCGCGGCATTGGTCACGCTGTCGCCCTCCTCCAGCAAACTCAATGACGACAGCAGCCGCATGCGCTGCCGCCACCCTCGAAAGCTCAACCCTGTCTCGCGCTGAAACAAGCGCATCAAGGTCTTCTCCGACGTCCCCAACCGCTGCGCCCATTCCTGCAAGGTCACGTTGCGCTCCGGGCTTTCGATCAGTTCGTTGCACAACCCCAGCAACCGCTGATGACGTGGCAGCGGCAGGGAAAACCCGACCTCAGGCAGATTCGCCAACTGATCCAGCAGCACATTCACCAGCCGCGACTCCGCGCTGTCGCCCTGCGGATATTCCACGGGCAGCAGGCAAAAGCTCTTGATCAGTTCCCGCGCCAACGGCGTCACTTCCAGCACCCGGCAACGCCCGTCCGCCCACTCGCAATCCTCGCGGCGCACATACAGGCTGCGCATTTCGGCGCGCATCGAGGTCACGACCTGATGCTCCAGATCCGCCGGAATCCAGATCCCCCACTGCGGCGGTGCAAAGAAGCTGCCCTCGGCCGTGTGCACGCCGAGCACGCCGCTGATGGCGTAGGAAAACTGCACCCAGTCGTGACGATGCGGCGGTGTCCACGAGCCGGCGTTCAGGCTTTCGGCCCGGGCATACAACGCACGCGGCAACGCCGACAGGGTCGGAATCGTCCGTTCTAGGGAAAGTTGTCCGTTAGTCGGCATTCATTGGCCTTATGTCGCAAGACGACTGATAAGGCCGACGTTAGGCTAAGTCACCATTTCTTACAAATGTATTCGGTGCCTGTCATGCATGCCTTCAAACACCTCAAACGCGTCGTCACCGACTGGTTCTTGTGCGGCATGCTGATCGCCACGCTGCTGTCGTATTTCTTCCCGAGCTTCGGCGCCACCGGTGGCGGCATGCATGCCGAGTACGTGATCAACATCGGTGTGTTCCTGGTGTTCTTCCTGCACGGGGTCAACCTCTCCAGCGAGCAGATCAGCCAGGGTTTGAAAAACTGGAAGCTGCACGTCATGGTCCAGGGTTTCACCTTTGCGGTGTTCCCATTGATCTGGCTGGTGAGCGACAAGCTGCTGGGTTCGCATGTTCCTTCGCTGCTGATGCTCGGTTTCCTCTACCTCTGCGCCCTGCCCTCGACCATCTCGTCTTCCGTGGCCCTGACCGGCAGCGCGGGCGGTAACGTGCCGGCAGCAATTCTCAACGCGAGCCTGTCCAGCGTCCTGGGAATTTTCATTACGCCGTTGCTGGTGAGTGTCGTGGTCGGCAGCGGCGCCGGTGGCATCGACCTCGGCTCAACCCTGCTCGACCTCTGCGCCATGCTGTTGTTGCCGCTGGTGCTCGGGCAACTGGTGCGGCCGTTTTTCGGCAAGTTTTTCGCCCGGCACAAGCGCTACACCAACGTCGTCGACAAGCTGGTGATCCTGCTGCTGGTGTACGCGGCGTTCTGCAATTCGATGGTGTCGGGGATGTGGCAGCAACAGGGCGACAGCGTGATTCTCACGGCGCTGATCGGCAGCGCAGTGCTGCTGGCGGTGATCCTGTGGATGACCACCCGCACCGCCCGCGCCTTGAAATTCAGCCAGGCCGATGAGATCGCAGCGGTGTTCTGCGCCAGCAAAAAATCCCTGGCGGCGGGTGCGCCGATGGCCGCGTTGATCTTCGGTGCCAACCCCGGCCTGGGGCTGATCCTGCTGCCGATCATGATCTACCACCCGTTGCAGCTGATCGTCTGCTCGGTGATGGCCGAGAGTTACGCCAACCGCAAACGCATCGTGCAGCAGGACGCCGAACTGCTCAGCGCTCGATAATCGCCGTCACACCCTGGCCGCCGGCGGCGCAGATCGAGATCAAACCTCGACCCTTGCCTGCCGCGTCGAGCAACTTGGCCAGGTTGGCGACGATGCGCCCACCCGTAGCGGCAAATGGATGCCCGGCCGCCAGTGAACTGCCTTTGACATTGAGTTTGCTGCGGTCGATGGAACCCAACGGCGCGTCGAGGCCCAGGCGGGTTTTGCAATACTGCGGATCTTCCCAGGCCTTCAACGTGCAGAGCACCTGCGCGGCGAAGGCTTCGTGGATTTCGTAGTAATCGAAGTCCTGCAACGTCAGGCCGTTACGCGCCAGCAAGCGCGGCACTGCATAAACCGGCGCCATCAACAGGCCCTCGGCCCCGTTGACGAAATCCACCGCCGCCGCTTCGCCATCTCGCCAGTACGCGAGGATCGGCAAGCCGCGCTCCTTCGCCCATTCTTCACTGCCCAGCAGCACCAGTGACGCACCATCGGTGAGCGGCGTGGAGTTGCCGGCGGTCATGGTGCCCTTGGCACTTTTCTCGAACGCCGGTTTCAACGAGGCGAGTTTTTCCAGGGTCAGGTCCGGGCGCAGGTTGTTGTCGCGGGTCAGGCCGAGGAACGGCGTCATCAGATCGTTGTGCCAGCCTTCGGTGTAGGAGGCGGCGAGTTTTTGGTGGCTTTCCAGTGCCAGTTGATCCTGCTCGGCGCGCGGGATGTTCCAGGTTTGCGCCATCAACTCGCAGTGTTCGCCCATCGAAAGGCCGGTGCGCGGTTCGCCGTTGCGTGGAAACTCCGGGATCAGATGACGCGGACGCACCTGCAAAAAAGTTTTCAGTTTGTCGGCGGTGGTCTTGGCGCGATTGGCTTGCAGGAGAATTTTGCGCAGGCCTTCGTTGATACCGATCGGCGCATCGGACGTGGTGTCGACACCGCCGGCAATGCCGCACTCGATCTGGCCGAGGGCGATTTTATTCGCCACCAGCAACGCCGCTTCAAGGCCGGTGCCGCAGGCTTGCTGGATGTCGTAGGCCGGGGTGGTCGGCGACAGTCGCGAGCCAAGCACGCATTCGCGGGTCAGGTTGAAGTCCCGAGAATGCTTGAGCACCGCCCCCGCCGCCACTTCGCCCAGGCGCAGGCCATGCAGGTTGAAGCGTTCGATCAAGCCTTCGAGCGCTGCGGTGAGCATCGCCTGGTTACTGGCGGTGGCATACGGCCCGTTGGAACGGGCGAAGGGAATACGGTTACCGCCGATAATCGCGACGCGGCGCAGCTGAGTCATGAAAAGCTCCTGATGAACTATCTGAAAGTCGACGCAATCCCTGTGGGAGCGGGCTTGCCCGCGAAAGCGTTGGCTCAATCAACACGGATATTGAATGTGCCGGCCCCATCGCGGGCAAGCCCGCTCCCACAGTGAATGCATTGCCACACAAATCCACCGATCAAACTAATCTGTTTTGATCAAGCGTAGGCCTAATCTCATGGATCGAACGACTGATCGCCATTCGTGGTCCACACTTTGAACCCCAGCTGCTGGAGCGCGTTCCATGTCTGACCGCTATATCGACTTCGCCAATTCGTCCATCGGCCATCGTTTGGTCGGGGCCCTGGGTCTGCCGTCGCCGGTTCGGCTGGAGCGCTGGCAAGCCGGCCGGCTGCGTCCCGTCGAAGGGGCGCTGTTGATCGGCGGCGGCCCGCTGGCGGAGAAAGTCAGCGCCTTCGCCAACCGCCTGACCGATGCGATTTACAGTTACGGCGCCGAGCCTTCACTGGCGACGGCCTGGATTCCCGGCCACGGCCCCAAGCTCAAAGCCGTGGTATTCGATGCCAGCGACCTGGTGCAGACCGATCAGCTCAAACAGCTGCGTGAATTCTTCCAGCCGCTGATGAAAAATCTCGATCACAGCGCGCACCTGGTGATTCTCGGGCGTGCGCCGCAGACCTTGAGCGACCCGTTCGCCGCCAGTGCCCAACGCGCGCTGGAAGGCTTCAGCCGTTCACTGGCCAAGGAACTGCGCAGCGGCGGCACCTTGCAGCTGATCCAGGTCGGCGACGGTGCCGAGGATCAATTGGAAGGTCCGTTGCGGTTTTTCCTCTCGCCGAAAAGCGCGTTCGTCTCCGGGCAAGTGATTCGCCTGGAGGCCTGCGACACCCAAGTGACGGACTGGACTCGCCCACTGTCCGGCCGCAAGGCACTGGTCACCGGCGCGGCGCGCGGCATCGGCGCCGCCATCGCCGAGACCCTGGCCCGTGATGGTGCCGAGGTCATTCTGCTCGACGTGGCACCGGCCAAGACCGACCTCGAAGCCCTCGCCGCCCGCCTCGGCGGACGCAGCATCACCCTGGACATCTGCGCCGAAGACGCCGCCGCACAACTCATCGAACAATTGCCCGACGGCCTCGACATCGTGGTGCACAACGCCGGCATCACTCGGGACAAAACCCTGGCCAACATGACCCCGGAATTCTGGGACGCGGTGCTCGCGGTCAATCTCAACGCACCGCAAGTACTGACCAAGGCCCTGCTCGACAGCGGCACGCTGAGCGACAACGCTCGAGTGATTCTGCTGGCGTCCATCAGCGGTATCGCCGGCAATCGCGGGCAAACCAATTACGCCGCGAGCAAGGCCGGGCTGATCGGGCTGGCCCAGGCCTGGGCCCCGCTGCTCAAGGAACGCGGCATCAGCATCAATGCGGTCGCGCCGGGCTTCATCGAAACCCAAATGACCGCGCACCTGCCCTTCGGCTTGCGTGAAGCGGGTCGGCGCATGAGTTCGTTGGGCCAGGGCGGCTTGCCGCAAGACGTCGCCGAAGCGGTGGCGTGGCTGGCGCAACCGGGCACCGGCGCGTTCACCGGGCAAGCGTTGCGAGTCTGTGGACAAAGTGTTTTGGGGGCTTAGGCATGATCATCGACTGGCACACACTCAACCGCGAACCGAGCCTGCCGACGCTGTACGCCAAGGCCGCGACGCGCCGCAAAATCACCGGCACTACCCTGCCCGATTCCGGCTTGCGCTGCTGGATCAACGTTGATCCGCAACGTTTGGCGGCGTATCGCAACGTCTGCGGTTTTACCGACAACGGCCTGCTGCCGCCGACTTATCCACACATCCTCGCGTTTGCTTTGCAGATGCAACTGCTCACCGCCAAGGAGTTTCCATTCCCGCTGCTGGGGCTGATCCACCTGAGCAACCGCATCCGCGTTCTGCGACCCATGGGCGGAGTGAATCGCGCGCGGATCAGCGTGCACGTGCAAAACCTGCAACCCCACGCCAAAGGTGCGACGTTCGATCTGGTGACGACGCTTGACGATCAGTTGGGGCCGCTGTGGGAAGCAGAAAGCCGGATGTTGTGCCGCGGGGTAAAACTCGACGGCGAACCCATCGAAGAAGTGCTGGCCTCGACACTGGCCATGACCGAAGTCGCCCGCTGGGAAGCGCCGTCAGACATTGGTCGGCAATACGCCAAAGTGTCCGGCGACTACAACCCGATTCACCTGAGTGCCGCCAGCGCCAAACTCTTCGGATTCCCGACGGCGATTGCCCATGGGTTGTGGAACAAGGCACGCACCCTGGCGGCGCTTGCCGACCATCTGCCGACGGCGAATGTCGAGATTGAAGTGCAATTCCGCAAACCGGTGCGGTTGCCGAGCGAAGTGACGTTAATGGCCAGTGCGGCAGGGTCCAGTGGGGATTTGCAGCTGGTGGGGGCGGGGGATCTTGAGCATATGGTTGGGCATTGGCGGCCGGTGGCCTGAGTGTTTGGCGGGGTGATTTTGGCGCCTGTCAGACCGCCTTCGCGAGCAGGCTCGCTCCCACATTCGGACCGGGTGTACCCCGAGAGATTTGCCGGTTCGAATGACGCCATCGCAGGCAAGCCAGCTCCCACAGTTTGAGCGGGTGCATCTGTGAGGAATTGGTCGGGACGAAGGCCGTCTTCGCGGGCAAGCCCGCTCCCACATTTGGACCGGGTGTACCCGCGAGCGATTAACCGGTTCGAATGACGCCATCGCAGGCAAGCCAGCTCCCACAGTTTGAGCGGTGTGCATCTGTGTGCAATTGGTCGGAACGAAGGGCGCCTTCGCGGGCAAGCCTCGCGCCTACAGAAAATCAAAAGCAGAGCGCCGTACCGCTTCGCTTCTCACCACTCATCAGGCCGAGCGTTAGCTCGCCTTCAGTTTTTGATCTTGATCCACCCGCCCCTTCGGGAGGCTGAGTGGAGGTGTTCATCCGGGGAGTGGCGCGCAGCGCCGTTCGACGCAGTCGAACACGCTGCATGTAGGTCGTCGCGAAGCAGACCGGAGGGCAGTGTCCCCGGATGAATACCGGAACGAAGGAACGCCGAGCCTAAGCGAGGGGCCGGACGCTCGGGGCGAGCCTTTTTTTGCTTACTTTTTTTTGGCGTTTGAAAAAAAAGTGAGTCGCCGTAAGGGCGGAACCCCAAGCCGCCGTTACCGCAGCAACGGATCTACACACAAATCAACCAAGAACTTGGTCGGCTATCAGGCCGCCAGCCATCTACTTCGGAGGATAGTTAGCCAATATCCGCCCAACCGTTTCGCGGATGGCCGTACTGCGATCAGACGGGTTCGTTGTGCGACTGAGCATCTGCTCATCACTGCCCCGCCACACCAATTTGCCATCCTTGCCATCAAGCAAATCAATCTGAATAGTCGCCACCTTGTAGCTGATATTGCGGGTTTCGTTATACATCGGCGCGCCCCAATAACCGTTCCATGGATTCCCCCAACCGCCGCCGTAGTTAGTGGTCACCTGCTGCTGGCGCTCTTCGACGATCAGGTAAGTCTGCACGCTCAAATCACCCTTGCCGCCACCGGCAACCGGGCGCAGGCCGCGCTGATCCAATTGATCGGTAACCGCCTGGCGAACGCGTTGTTCGGTCAGGTCACTCTTGATCCGTGGATCATCGGGACGATATTGCAGGGCAGGTTCTTTCCAGCTCCAGCTGCGATAAGCGGCGAAGTCGCGGCTGGCATCAAAGTCATGATTGACCTGGTTGGCGGCGCAGGCACTGAGCAGCACGGCCACAGCCAGTAAAGCGAGACGGCGGAACATGATTGTTCTCCGATAGAAGACATGAACCTGCGCAATGCTTCTTGACGACAGAAGCTAACCAGGAGGATACGCCGACATTGCCTTTTCTACAGCCTTCCTGATCGCATCGGCGCGCTCGCTCTGGCTGCCGCGATTGCTGGTTTCCGCGCTGGCGCTCCACACCGGTTGGCCAGTGCCGGCATCAAACATATCCACCCGCACTACCACAACCTGTTCCTGATAAGTGCGAACAATCGGCACCGTGTTGTACATGCCATAACCGCTGCCATAGCGGTTGTAACCGCCATAACCGCCGCCGTAGTAACCGTAGTCGTCTTGAACCTGGCGCAAGCGGGTTTCCAGATGCAGATCGGCGCTGACAAACAGGTCCGCCGGGCGGTTGTCATGCAGCGGGCGCAGGCCCCGTTGATCGAGGGCATTGCTGACCGCTTCGGCGACTTGCGCCGAATCCGCCCACGCTGTGCCCGGCGGCAGCTGCCCGTTGAGCCAGGCCCAGCTGCGATAACGCCCGTAGTCGCGCGGCGGTGCCGGATATGCGCTGCGGTCGAAGGTACTGGCCGCTTGAGGCGGCGCCGGTGGTAGGGGGTTGGAGGTCGCCACATAAGGGTTGCTGCCCTGACAGGCCGCCAACCCCAGACAGATCACCAGTAACCCTGAACGAGTTTTCATTTCGCGCTCCGATCAGACCGGCCGACAGATCCAGTGCAAATAGCGCCCAAGTCCGGCAAAACTTGGGTGGCGACGGTGGGCGAGTTCCATTTCGAGCAAGTCCACCAGTTCGGCGCGGGCCTGGAATTCCACCGGCATGTAGTCGTGAAAAACCCGCACCCCGCTCTGAGTTTCGACCTGCCACAGGCCTTCAAGTTGCGCCGCCAGTTCTCGTGGATCGAGGGGCTGCTGCGGGGTCAGGCTCTGCTTCTCGCCGGCCATGTCGTTCTTGCGCATCTTGCGGAAGTGGCCCTTGAGCAAGTTGCGATAAATCAACGCGTCGCGGTTGTAGAACGCCAGGGACAACCAGCCGTCTTTTTTAGTGAGCTGATGCAAAACCGGCAGGATCGCGTGGGGTTCGGCGAGCCATTCCAGCACGGCGTGGCACAGCACCAGGTCGTAGGGTTCGGTGAGCTGACCGAGCAGATCCTGCCATGGCGCCTGAATGAACGTGGCGGTCTGCCCGGCGTCGGCGAAGCGCTGGCGGGCGCCGTCGAGCATCGGCCCGGCAGGTTCGGCCAGTGTGACGTCATGACCGCGCTGGGCCAGCCACAACGACATGTGGCCAAGGCCGGCGCCGATGTCGAGTACGCGCAGCGGTCGGTCCGGCAGGGTTTCAGCCAGGTCAGCCTGAAGCACCGCCAGACGGATCGCACCTTTGGCACCGCCGTAGATTTTTTCGGCAAAGCGGGTCGCCAGTTGATCGAAATGACGGTCGCTCATCAGCTGAACCGCCGTTCGCTGTCCGCGAGTTTGCTGCGCACCACTTCATTCATGTCCAACCCCAACTCGCTGCACAGGAGCAAAAGATAAAGCACGATGTCACCGATTTCCTGCCCGGCGTGAGCAAGTTTGTCCGCCGGTAATTGACGTGACTGATCTTCGGTCAGCCACTGGAAGATTTCCACCAGCTCGGACATTTCCACGCTGGCGGCCATGGCCAGGTTTTTCGGGCTGTGAAATTGCCGCCAGTCATTGCGGTCACGGATGGCGTGCAGGCGTTCGGTCAGTTCAACAAGGTTCATCGGGCTCTCCTGAAGGCGTATAGCTTCGGGGGGATGGCCGGGGATGGCAAGCTTCTCCTGTAGGAGCGAGCTTGCTCGCGATGGACGTTAACGATAATGCGTACATCCTGGATAAACCGTGTGCGCTTGAGTTCTTCGCGAGCAAGCTCGCTCCTACAGGGTTCATAAACAGACGGGAATCTTTGCGCCATACTCAAACGATCCTGGTATCAGGGAACTCGACATCGCGATAATGGCCCAATCGCCATCACACTCATCAGGACGATCCTCACATGCAGGTAGAAAGCTTTTTCGAATGGCTCGGCCAGGCGCTCGGTTCGGTCATCCGGTTTATCGTTGACGGCCTCAGTGGCTTGTTCAATCTGCTAAGCCATGCGGGCAGCAACTTTGTCGAAGGGATGTCCCGTGCGCTGGGCATGGATACATCGATCATCAACATCATTGCGTTGATCCTGGGGTTGATGCTGTTGTGGTCGGCGATTCGGGCGTTCATGAATGCATCGATCATCATGGGGATCATCTGGTTGCTGCTGGGGCTTTGGCTGTTGAGCTGGATTATTCACTGACACCACAAATCCTTGTGGGAGCGGCGATGCTTTTTAGATTGCGCTCACCTACCGCTACAATGCCCGCTCCCCAAGGAGCCTGCATGTCCAACCTGATTGCCGACTGGCGCGACCGCCCGACCCATCGTCGGGTCTGGGCGCTGGCCGCGCCGATGATTCTCTCGAACATTTCCGTACCGCTAGTGGCGCTGGTCGACAGTACCGTCATCGGTCACCTGCCCCACGCCCATCAATTGGGTGCCGTCGCGGTCGGGGCCAGCCTGTATACGTTTCTGGCCTGGGCCATGGGTTTTCTGCGCATGGGTTCCACCGGGTTCGCCGCCCAGGCTGCCGGACGCGGGGACGGTGCGGCGCTGCGGCAGATTTTGCTGCAAGGCCTGTTACTGGCCATGGGCCTGGCCGTGGTGTTGGGAGCGCTGGGGGTGCCATTAAGCGGCGTCGCGCTGCACTTCATGCAACCCTCGGCGGAACTGGATCAGCTGACCCGCGAATTCTTCCACACCCGGCTGTTCGGCCTGCCGGCCGCATTGGCCAGTTACGCATTGGTCGGCTGGTTCCTCGGCACGCAGAACGCCCGGGCGCCGCTGGCGATTCTGCTGAGTACCAACCTGGTCAATATCGCGCTGAATTTGTGGTTCGTCCTCGGTCTGGAATGGGGCGTGGTCGGTGCTGCCCGAGCCTCGGTGATCGCCGAATGGACCGGCGCCCTGATCGGCCTGCTGATGACCCGCAAGGCCCTGCGCGCTTACCCCGGCCACATCGCCTGGGCCGCACTGGCCCTGTGGCAGAGCTGGCGACCGCTGTTGGCAGTCAACCGCGACATCTTCATCCGCAGCCTGGCGCTGCAATCGGTGTTTTTCCTGATCACCGTGCAGGGTGCGCGGTTGGGTGATGCCACCGTCGCCGCCAATGCGCTGTTGCTCAACGGCCTGCTGCTGACCGCCCATGCCCTCGACGGATTGGCACACGCCGTGGAAGCGTTGTGCGGGCATGCCATCGGCGCGCGTGACCGGGAGGCACTGCGCCGCTCATTGGTGGTGGCTTGCGGCTGGTCGTTGCTGGCGAGCCTGGGCTTTGCCGTGCTGTTCCTGTTCGCCGGGCACCTGTTCATCGAGATGCAGACCGACATTCAAAGCGTGCGCGACACCGCGTTCATCTACCTGCCCTACCTCGCCGCACTGCCGTTGATTGCGGTCTGGAGTTACCTGCTCGACGGGCTGTTCATCGGCGCCACCCGCGCCCGGGAAATGCGCAACGGCATGCTGCTGACGGTGGTTCTGCTGCTGCCGTTCGCCTGGGTGCTGCAAGGTCTTGGCAACCATGGACTGTGGATAACATTCTTGTTGTTCATGTTGCTGCGCAGCCTGACCTTGGGCACGTTCGCCTGGTACCTGCGCAAGAACGACGGCTGGTTCGCCGGACGAGCCCACTGACCTCGCCTTCAGGCTTGACCGTTCTGCCACACATCGCGCAGCCCATCGAGACGCTCCTGTTGGGTGGCGCCCGTCAACGGCTGCACCAGCACAGCGCTGGGGTGCTGCAAGCGCAACCATAACCAGTCGTCGAGCACCGAACGTTCGCTGAAACCCAGCACCAGCCCTTCCTGCACATGGGACCAAAGGGTGTTGTAATCAGTCGCGGTAGAGATGTTCCAACGCCAGGTATGTTGCTCCAGCAGGCAGGTTTGCAGTTTTTCCCGTTGACCAGGGCTGAGACTTTCTTCGATCCCTAACGGGCTGACGGCAAGCCCCGGATTGAGCAACTGCTGCCAGCACTCACTGCCGATCGCGCGGTCGGCCCAGGTCCCGCCAAACCAGCGCAACTGACTGATCGGGCCGAGCCAGCGACTCAGTTCCCGGGCATCGCAAGCATCAAAAAAGTAACTGGCCGTGTGTGGGTTGTAGTAACTCAATAAGGCCCGGTGATGCAGGCCGACACTGACCGTGAGCATGCGGCGCAAATGCGCCAGCAGCTGTGATGACGACGCCTCGCTGAGCAGCAACAAACCACGCCAGATGTGCGCTTCGCTGTGGCACAACTCAAACAACGCAGGGCATGTCCGCAGGTCGACCAAGGCTGGCCCTTGTTCGCGCAATGCATGCAGCTCTGTGCTTTCGAACAACCAGAACCACCGAGCCTGCATCTGTTGCAGCAGCGCACCCGCCTGCGGTGCACCCGGCACATCCAGCAATAGCCATTGCGGCGGCCCGGCGATCATGCCGCACCGCTCCGGCCAAATTCCATCGCCACCCGGCAGGTGCAGAGCGCTTGCGTGCAATGGCTGAAACTGCCACCACCGGGCATCAGACACAGCAGCATCAAGGGCTCACCCGATCGCAGCCATTGCGACAGGCCCTCGACAACCTGGACCGCCTCGATCGCGGGCACCTCAGCCTTTTCGACAGGCGTCGGATGATGAAGAACGCCGCTGATCAGCGGTCGATCCGGATCACCCTCGACAAAACTCACCACCACCTCGGTCCCTTCATTCAACGGCGAAACGCTTGCCCCTGCGAGCTCTGCGGCCAACGGCAGCCAGCAGTGGCTGGGTATCGCGCCCTCACCCTGATAGAGCCAATCAAACTGCACAGCCACCGGTCTGGACGGATCGGGGTTCGATTCATCGACGTCGACCACCCAGGCCCGTTGCAGGCTGAGCATCCTCGGTTTGAGCGCAGGTTGAGGCGTGACGAAAGGCGCTTCCCAGTGGATGGCACGAATCTGGTTGCAGTAGGGAGTGCCCGGCTCCTGGTTGCCCCGATGTTCGAGGTGGGTCAGCAGCCAGAGACGATTGCACTCGGTCAACGGATGGCCGGACAAGCGCATCAGCCGACCACTGCGCAGTGTCGTCAGGTCCGTGTGGCCTTCAGCACTTTGCGCCGTTGCATCGGCGCAGCCCTGAAGCGAAAACTGACGCACCGCCGGTTGCTCGCCTTCGATCTGGAATAGCGCATCTTCACCCTGGCGAAAATTCCCCTGCCCTGCACCGAAGACCACACAGTGCCCGCGAGCGCCGTGCTCGAAGTGGTAGCGAATGTTCTCCTCGGCGCACAGGCGCTGGAGAAATTGCAGGTCCGATTCCCGGTATTGCGTACAGAAATCACGGGGTGGGTAATCGCCACTCAACTCAAAGCGCCGCGCCTGGCCGGCAATGCCGTGTTCCCTGAGCACCTGGTCGAGGATGTGTGGCACCGAACGGGCGCTGAAGATTCGCTGGCTGAAGCGCTGGGAAAGGCACGTCAACTTGGGGCCCAGCCGCACGTGGCAAAGCCTGACCGTCGGGCCATGTTCGCGCTGGACCAGTTCATGCAGTTGTCCGTGGAAGCCATTGCCCTGCGGCCCGATGTGCAAAAAGGCCGGACGATAGAGCAGGCGCGCAAGGTCGAGTGCCGGGTCTTTGATCAACAGATCGACGTCGAACACGAACGGCTCGCTGATGGCTTCTCTACCGGTAAAGGCCAGGACCTCAAAAGCGTCGGGCAGACCTGCTACATCCAGACGAAATGAAGGCTCGTTGACTGGATCGAACATCGGCGATTCTCTACAGGAGGGGCGACCGGGGATTCTCGCTGAGAGACATGGCCGAGTAGAGTGCCGAAGTACAACTTAGGAAATGGCCTACGTGAAAAGAAGACCATATGGCTTGGATAGCCGGGCGTGTGGGAAGTATCGCGTGGAAAGAGAGAGACACCGCACCAGGTCATCTGAAATTTCCGCAGCGTGCGGAACATTTTCAGACAACCTGATGACAGTGACGACTTACCTCAAGAAGACAGGTAAGACGAACGGGTCAGGCCCAGACGCAGGGCGTCGAGGAACTGGGTGCGCTCGGCGGCCGTGATGCGGGCGCTGGCGCACTTGTCGCGGTAGTGAGTCATCAGTTCTTCTGGCGACAAGTGCACGTAACGCAGCATGTCTTCGATGGTGTCGTGGGTTTCGATACCCGCGTGGTACACGCTGCCGTCGGCATTCTGATAGATGTTCACCGAGTCGGTGTCACCGAACAGGTTGTGCATGTCGCCGAGAATTTCCTGGTAAGCGCCGACCAGGAAGATCCCCAGCAGGTAGTCTTCACCCTCGTTCAGCGCGTGCACAGGCAAACTGGTCTCGATGCTCTGCTCGTCGACGTATTGCTTGATCTTGCCGTCGGAGTCGCAGGTCAGATCCTGCAGCACCGCACGACGCAGCGGCTCTTCGTCGAGACGGTGCAGCGGCAGGATCGGCAGGACCTGGCCGATGGCCCAGGTGTCCGGCAGGCTCTGGAACACCGAGAAGTTGCAGATGTACTTGTCGGCGAGCTTGTCGTTGAGTTCGTCGAGCACTTGGCGGTGGGAGCGCTGACGGGCTTTCAACGAGTTGTGCAGGCGACGGCACACGGCGAAGTAGCATTGCTCGGCCAGGGCTTTCTCGGCCAGGGTCAGCTTGCCATCGGCGTATTGGGTGGCCACGTCGCTCATGTAGTGCGTGGCGCGCCAGTAGGTCTCGGTGACCATTTCGATGTCGGTCGGACCCAGCAGGTCCACCAGCCACTGCACGGTTTCCGGCAGCGCTTCCTTGTTCTCGATCTGCGGCACGTCGTCGTTGTGCTTCTCGACGTCGGTCACTTGCACCACCAGCATGGCGTGGTGCGCGGTCAGGGAACGGCCGCTCTCGGAGAAGATGTTCGGGTGCGGCAGGCTCTGCGCGTCGCAGAATTCCTTGAGCATCCCGACCACGACACCGGCGTAATCGTCCATGTCGTAGTTGATCGAGCTGGCGTTACGCGAGTGGGTACCGTCGTAGTCGACGCCCAAACCGCCACCGACGTCGATGTGGTCCACCGGCAGGCCGAGGTTACGCAGTTCGCCGTAGTAACGAATCGCTTCCTTGAAGCCGTGCTGGTAGTCCGCCAGGTTGGCGATCTGCGAGCCCATGTGGAAGTGCAGCAGGCGAATGCCCTGATCCAGGCCCGCCGCGCGGAAACGCTCGACCACCGAGAGCAATTGCGCCGCCGACAGACCGAACTTGGATTTCTCGCCGCCCGTGTCAGCCCACTTGGACGAGGCCAGGGACGACAGACGCACGCGCAGGCCAACCTGTGGCTTGACCTTCAGCGACGCCGCTTCTTCGATCACCAGCTCAACTTCGGATTCTTTCTCGATCACGATGAACACGTTGTGACCGAGCTTCTGGCCCATCAGCGCCAGGCGAATGAACTCGCGGTCCTTGTAGCCGTTGCAGACGATGGTGCCGCCCTTCGGCGCCAGGGCCAGCACGGCCAGCAGCTCAGGCTTGGAGCCGGCTTCCAGACCGATGGACACGTCCTGGGTGGCGATGATGTTTTCGATCACCGCTTCTTGCTGGTTCACTTTGATCGGGTACAGCGCGGTGTACTTGCTCTGGTATTCCAGACGCTCGATGTTGGCATCGAACGCGCCAGTCAGCTGACGCACGCGGTCTTGCAGGATATCCGGGAAACGCACCAACAGTGGCAAGGACAAGCCGCTCTTGCGCAGCTGGTCGACTTGCTCGAAGAGGTCGATAGGCGAACTGGTCGGACCGTTCGGGCGAACTTCGACGCGACCGGCGTCATTGATCGCGAAATACCCGGCCCCCCAATGGCGAATCCCGTAGACACTGCGGCTGTCCGCAACGGTCCATTGGCTGCCATCGTCTTTACGTGTGCGTCGTACGGACATCGAAGTCCCCTATAAAGAAGTCATAGTGCGTCGCCTGAGTTCAGGCCGGCGCAGTCTAAAGAATGAAAATGACGGTTCGTCAACGAGGGATAGACCTCGCCGACCGCAGTGAGTTTAGAAACCAGTCAGAACAGGCTCTGTGAAAACCATGTAGGCGACGCCAGGCCTGCTGTCAGGACTGGATCAAGCCGAGGGTGGTTTTCACAGAGGCTGCTAGCCGCCGGACTTCTTCGCTTTGAAACCGAGTTTGATCAGCTCGCCCAAGAGTAGCTCGACATGATCGCCCTGGATTTCAATGATTCCGTCTTTCAACGCTCCACCGGTGCCGCACCGTTTCTTCAACGTGGTGGCCAGGTCCTTGAGCGCGTCTTCGGCCAACGGCACGCCGGTGATAGTGGTCACCGTCTTGCCGCCACGGCCCTTGCTTTCGCGACGCACGCGAGCGATGCCGTCGCCGGCCGGGATAACGGTCTGTTTGCAGATACAGGCGTCCACCGGCTTACTGCAATCCGGGCAATGACGACCTGCGTCGGTGGAAAATACCAGGCCACCAAGGGCGGCGAAGGATGCGGCTTTTTTGGCCACCGGCAATCCTCTTGGGAGGACAAAGACTGGTCGCGGCACCTGGGCAGGCGCCATCGACCGCGAAGCCCCACTCAGGCAGGGGCAGCGCTACTGAACCGGTACAACCTTGTGGGAGCTGGCTTGCCAGCGATGGACTTCAACGAAAACGCGTGCATTCAGAATGTACGCGTCGTCTCTGCGTCCTTCGCGAGCAAGCTTCGCTCCTACAGAAAAGCAATGCCGGTTCAGTTTGAAAAGGTCGCGCAGTGTAACGGCAAAAAGCCGACTTGCTAAGAGCCAATCGGCGCCAATTTATGCCTCTTTTGCGACGTCCTGACCACGAGACCGCAAATAGCGCTTCAACGCAGCCAGAGAGTCCGGGCAGTAAGGCTTTTGCTGGATTTCCAGCATGACCTGATCAATGGGGATAAAGCGCGCTTCGAGCACTTCCTCAGGTTGCAGGATCAACGGACCGTCCCACACCGCCGAAAACGCCGAACACCACAGCCGGTTGCCCGTGTCTTCAAAGAAAAAGTGGTCGTGAGCGGTCAGTTCCACGCCGCTCACCCCCAACTCTTCTTCCAGCTCCCGAGCCGCCGATTCGGCGTAGGTTTCAGTGGCGAGCACCATGCCTCCCGCCGCTACGTCCCAGTACCCCGGATAGATCGCCTTGCTCAGGGTGCGCCGATGCACACAGAGCTCACCGGCGGAATTGAACAGCATTATATAAGTGCCCCGGCCGATCAGCCCGCGCTCGCGCAGGTCGGCACGGACCAGGGCGCCGAGCAGGTTGTCCTGCTCGTCGACCCAGGCGATCTGTTCGGCATCCGAAGCCGCACGATGGGCGGCTTCCCTGGCGTTATCGACCATGACTCAGCCCTGATTGAGCAGTTGACGCAAATCGATCACCGCGGCGTTGGCCCGGGAAATGTAATTGGCCATGACCAGCGAGTGGTTGGCCAGCACGCCGAAACCGCTGCCGTTGAGGATCATCGGGCTCCACACCGGTTCTTGCGACGCTTCCAGTTCACGAATGATCTGGCGCACGCTGACCGTGGCATTCTTCTTGGCCAGTACATCGGCGAAGTCGACTTCGATGGCGCGCAGCAGGTGAGACAAGGCCCACGCCTGACCGCGGGCTTCATAGAACACGTTGTCGATCTGCATCCACGGGGTTTCGACGATTTCTTCGTCAACCTGCGGCACCTGACCCGGGGCCACGACTTCGGTTTTCAGGGCGGTATTGAGCTTGACCCGACCGACACTGGCCGACAGCCGTTGCGACAGCGAACCCAGACGGGTGCCCACATCGCCCAGCCAGTTGTTCAGGTTGTCAGCGCGGGCATAGAACAGCGCGCTCTTCTGGTTCGGATCGGACAGGCGCGCCTGATAACGACTCAGGGAATTGATGCCTTCCTGATACTCGGACTCACTGGACGGCAGCACCCAGCTTTTATTGTCGAAGTTGAAACGCGGCTCGGCCTTGGCCAGGTCCGCGTCTTCGGTGGACTGCGACTGGGAACGGGCGAAGTCTTTACGCAAGGCACGGCTCAAATCGCGAACCTGGACCAGCACGCCATATTCCCAGCTCGGCGTATTGTCCATCCACAGGCCCGGCGGGAAACGGTCGTTGGAAATATAGCCACCGGGCTTGGTCAGCAACGTACCGGCAACGGTCTTGAGGGTTTCGACCGTGGTGTAGCCGATGACCATCTGTTTGCCTTCTTTCTCGGCAGCCAGTTGGGCATTTTGCTGAACCGGGAACAGCGCAGGCTCCTGGCTCCAGTACCAGCCCAGGGCAATCGCTACCAGCAGATAAAGGCCGATCAGAGTGGCCAGCGCCCGGCTGAACAACAGGCCGCCAACATAACTGCGGGTGGCCGACTTCGGTTCGGCGGCACGTTCAGGCGCGCTGCCCGCGCGGTTCTTCCAGTCCAGCATGGCGATATCCTTTCAATCACTTGAGTTCATCGGTTCGACCACAACCATACAACAACGTGCCTTTGGCCGGCACCCGTCGTTGGGTTTATCCGGAAAAATCATGACTGAACCCGCGGCAACCGTTGCTGATGAATTCAAGCGATAACGCCGATGAGGCTCATTGAAATCTGCCGCATTTCGTGAAGCGTCAATAGAGGTGCGGCGGGTAGGTACGCCAAAGACTTGAGCAAATCAGTCGGAAACCAACGTCTTGGCGCCATGATGTTGCCAACGGCCTATAGGGGAATCCCTGACCCCTACCCGCCAAAAATCCCGCTCGAATCACACCCGCGAAAAATCAGAAATCCCTGACAGACGAGACCCGAAACTCACTCAGCCGTTTCCTTGAAATGACGCAGGAAGCTTCCGAAACCCCGGCCCACAGGGCCTATGCAGCGTGATGACGACACTATTCAGACCGCTCGGTCAGAAACTGAATGGCATCGCTTTGCAGATTATTGACGTACGACACTCATCCAATACAAAAGAGGTGCTAGCATAGAGCCACCAGTCGACCTCAGCATGCACCCTAACTAGTAGTCAGGATATGACCGAGCCAGAAGACCCCAGCCGTGAGCGCCTCAAGCACCACTTTGCCCAGCGGGTAATTCATCAGGCACGTCAAATTCTTGAGATCTGGCAACGCCTGCAACGCAGTGAGTGGTCCACCACCGACCTATCGGAACTGAGCGAGGCCAACCTGCGCCTGCTGCGTTTCGCCGAGCGCTTCGAACAACCGGAACACTCCCAACTGGCGCGCCACATCGGCCAATCGCTGGAGGCTGTCGACGCCAATCGCGGACGCCTGAGCAGCGGATTGATCACTGACCTCAATCGCTTGATGCAGCGCCTGTCGCGCACCGGCCTGCGTCATGGCGACCAGTTCGAGCACACCTTCCTGCCGCCGCTGCGCAAACCGATCTATGTGATGCTGCAGGATCACGAGCGCGCCGAGCGCCTGGCCAAGCAACTGGAATTCTTCGGCCTCAGCGCCCAGTCCCTGGACAGCGTATCCGCGTTTCGCTCCTCGATGGTCGAGCGTTTGCCGGCGGCGATCGTCATGGACGTGGACTTCAGTGGCACCGGTATCGGCCTGAAACTGGCCGCCGAAGCCCAGGTCGGTCTGGATGAGCCTTTGCCGTTGCTGTTTTTCAGCCTGCACGAAACTGATACGCCGACCCGTCTCGCCGCTGTGCGTGCCGGTGGCCAGGAGTTCCTGACCGGCACCCTCGAAGCCTCGAGCCTGCTGGAGAAGATCGAAGTCCTGACCTGCGTCGCCCAGTACGAACCGTATAAAGTGCTGATCATCGACGACTCCCGCGCCCAGGCGCTGCACACCGAGCGCCTGCTGAACAGCGCCGGGATCGTCACCCGGACCTTGATCGAGCCGATTCAGGCGATGGCCGAGCTGGCGGATTTCCAGCCGGACCTGATTATCCTCGACATGTACATGCCAGCCTGCACCGGTACCGAACTGGCCAAGGTGATCCGCCATAACGATCGTTATGTCAGCGTGCCGATCATTTACCTGTCGGCCGAAGACGACCTGGACAAGCAGCTCGATGCCATGAGCGAGGGCGGCGATGACTTCCTGACCAAACCGATCAAGCCGCGCCACCTGATCACCACCGTACGCAACCGCGCGGCACGGGCACGCAATCTCAAGGCTCGGATGGTCCGCGACAGCCTCACCGGGCTGTACAACCACACGCACATTCTGCAGTTGCTCGAAGATTGCAGCTTCCGCGCTCGCCGCGAAGACAAGCCGCTGAGCTTTGCGATGCTCGACATCGACCATTTCAAGCGGGTCAACGACAGCCATGGCCACCCCATGGGCGACCGGGTGATCAAGAGCCTGGCGCTGTTCCTCAAGCAACGGCTGCGCAAGACCGACTTCATTGGCCGTTACGGCGGTGAAGAGTTTGCCATCGTCATGCCGGACACCGATCTCGAATCGGCCTACAAAGTCCTGGATGAAATCCGTCAGCGCTTTGCCGAAATTCACTACCCTGCCCAGCCCCAGGACTTGTGGTGCACGTTCAGCGCCGGGGTGGTCGAGCTGTGCGAAAACACCGACGGTCTGATGATGGCCAGCCAGGCAGACGAAGCGCTGTACCGCGCCAAGCACGCCGGACGCAATCGCGTACAAGCCGCGCGGACGTCAAAGCAAAGTGCCACCTTTTCATCGGAAACGACCCTCTCGGTCATAACCCTGTAACAGAAACGCAATAACTTCAGGCGCTTACCATTCTGCCGTTGGTAGACCCGCGATGCGCCTGAAGCTGCTGACCAATCTCAATACCCTCCTTTTAGTCGCCGTCTGCGTGGCCCTCGGCGTGACCCTTTGGTGGTCGCAAAAAGCCCTGGAGCGCCCGTACCTGTTGATGGAGCGTTACCTGGGTTTGTCCCAGCAATTCCAAAACGAAGTCGCGCGCAACATCGAGGATTACCTCGCCAGCGGCGATGCCCTGCGCCTGAGCAGCGCCAGCCAGGCCATCGACAGCCTGCAAAAGGAACTCGGTGAATTGCCACCGGCATTGGCCGAAACCCTGCGCCCGAGCCTGACCAACCTCGACGAATTCAGCAAAACCGACCTGCTGGCCGCTGGCAAACTCGCAGGCGACCCGCAAGCTTTGCTGCTGCAAGCCGAGCGGGAACTGGGCGCCAGTCTCGATCAGCTCAGCCAATACGCCAGCAGCAATGCTGCGTACCTGACGCCATTGCTCACCGCGTCGCAGCACTTGGGCAAGCTGTCCCTGGCCCGGGACAAATTGGTCAGCAGCGGTCGCAGCGAACTGGCGGCCGATGTCGAGCGCGAAGTCAGCAACATCCGCTCCCAGGCTGGACTTCTGGACGCCTTGCCGTTGCTGGGCGTGACCAGCAGCAGTGAATCGAGCACCGATGATTTCGCCGCGCTGATGGGCCTGGAGAACACTGAAAAAGCCGCCGCCGAAGATGCGGGTGTCGGCCTCAAGCGTGAACTCAACAGCCTCCTCACCCGCTACCCGGCCGAGTTGACGCGCACCCGCGATCAGATTCAGAAACGCGCCGACCTGAGCGCCGCGACTCACCTGAAAATCACCGCCGTGCAGCAGGCCATCGCCGGGCTGGAACCGGTGGTTCGCGCCCAGCACGGGCAGATCCAGAGCGAAGTGCGGCTAATGCAAGGGCTGATGATCGGCCTGATTCTGTTGATCGCGCTGCTCATCGACACCCTGCAACGACGCCTGGCCCGAACGCTGACCAACCTGGCGCCGGCGCTCTCGACCTGGGCCGAAGGCGACTTCAGCCGGGACATTGAATTGGGCAAGACCAATCGCGAACTGCATGACATTCAAGCCTCGCTCAATCGCTTGCGCGCCTACCTGGTGGACTTGGTGGGGACCATTCGCCTCAACGCCGAGCAGGTCGCCGGCAGCAGCCGCACCCTGGCCGAGCTGAGCAACGACCTGCACAGCGGCGCCGAACATCAGGCCGGCGACACCGCACTGATCCGCGATTCCCTCGGCGAACTGGAAGCGACCATCCAGCAAGTCGCCGGTGATGCCAGCCAGGCTGCCGATGCCAGTCGCCATGCCGGGCTGGCGGTGGAGCACGGGCAGAAAGTCATCGGCCTGAGCCTGACCGGCCTGCATGCGCTGGTGGGCGAAGTGCAAGGCAACGCGCAGATGATCGAACACCTGGCCGAGGAGTCGGCAACCATTGGCGGCGTGTTGACGGTGATTCGTTCGATTGCCGACCAGACCAACCTGTTGGCGCTGAACGCGGCCATCGAAGCGGCCCGCGCCGGGGAAATGGGCCGGGGGTTCGCGGTGGTCGCCGAGGAAGTTCGCTCATTGGCGCAACGCACCGCCGGCGCCACGGCGGAGATCCAGACGCTGATCGCCGGCCTGCAAACCGCCGCGCGGCAATCGGTGGAAGGCATGCGCGCGCAAGTCGAACATGCCGAGGCCACCGCCAATCAGGCGCAAGCGGCCGACGGCGCGCTGGATAAAATCGTCGGGGCGATCCAGACCATTTCCGATACCGCCGTGCGCATCGCCGATGTCACCGCCCAGCAGAGCGGCGCTGTCAGCGAAATCCGCGATCACAGTGAGCGGATTCATCAATTGGGCGGGGATAACCTGCTGCGCATTGGCCAGGGGCGTGAGCAAGGGGAGAATCTTCTTGTGCTCGGCGGACGACTGCACACAGCCGTCCAGGCCTTCCGCGTCTGACAGACCGCCACAACCCTGTAGGAGCGAGGCTTGCCCGCGAACCAGGCGACGGGGTCTTACAGGCAAAGCGCGTTATCGTTCTTCGCGGGCAAGCCTCGCTCCTACAGGGTCGGGGCAATCCGCACGACTGTCCGCTATCATGCCCTCACTTTCGATACGCGAGATTGTCATGCGCCGTTTGCTTTGCCTGCTGTTTCTAATGCTCGCCCTGCCGGCCACCGCCGCCGGCTTGATGGAGAGCCGGCCCAGCGCCACCCTGGGCTCGATCAACAACAGCGCCGACTTCCTGCCGGTGCGCGAAGCCTTTCAACTGAGCCTGGTCGACAGCACGCCGCAATCGATCAAGCTGCGTTTCGTCGCGACCGAGGGTTACTACCTCTACCGCCATCGCTTTCAATTTCGCGCCGATCCCGTCGATGTCAGCCTGGGCGCGGCGCAACTGCCCAAGGGTGAACAGAAGCACGACGAGTACTTCGGCGACGTAGAGGTTTACCACGGCATTCTCGATGTTGAACTGCCGCGCACCGATCAACGTGCCTTCACCCTCGCGGTGACGTATCAGGGCTGCGCCGACAAAGGCCTGTGCTATCCGCCCGAGACCGAACGCCTGAGCATCGACGGCACCGGCAGCGCCACCACAAGTTGGGGCTGGCGAGAACTCGCGCTGTTCTTCCTTGCCGGTCTAGGCCTGACGTTTACCCCTTGCGTACTGCCGATGCTGCCAATCCTGTCTGGCGTGGTGCTGCGCGGCCAGGTGGGTGGTTTGCGCGGTTTCAATTTGTCCCTGGCTTACGTGCTGCCGATGGCCGCTTGCTTCGCCCTGCTCGGCGCGTTGATGGGTATGTTCGGCGCGCAGCTCAATCTTCAGGCGCGGCTGCAATCGGCCTGGGTGCTGGTGCCGTTCGCGTTGTTTTTTGCGGTGTTTGCCCTGGCGATGTTCGGCGTCTTCGAACTCAAGTTGCCGCACGCTATCAGCAGTCGGCTGGACCGCATCGCCGGCCGCACCGAAGGCGGCTCATTGTGGGGCGCGGCGGTACTGGGCGTGGTGTCCAGCCTGCTGGTTTCGCCTTGCGTCTCGGCACCACTGGCCGGCGCGCTGCTGTACATCAGCGCCAGCGGCGATGCACTGGGCGGCGGATTGAAACTGTTCATGCTGGGCCTCGGCATGGGCGCACCGCTGTTGCTGGTGGCCACCGGCGGCGCCGCCTGGCTGCCGAAAAGCGGGCCGTGGCTGATCTATGTGAAAAACGCGATTGGCGTGTTGTTGCTGGGGCTGGCGATCGGTCTGCTCAGCCGAGTCATGCCGGGCCAGATCACCTTGCTGCTGATCGGCTTGCTGGCCGGCGGCGTCGGGTTGTTCATGGGCGCTTTGGAGTTCGTCTACAAACCACCGCGAAAACGCCTGGGGCAATTGCTCGGGATGTTCCTGCTGTTTTACGCGCTGGCCTGTTGGTACGGTGCCTTCAGCGGCCAGACCGATCCGCTCAACCCGATTGGCCAGCCGCGTATCACCACAAGCCGCGAACCCGCGCAAGACAGCAACAATTGGCAAACCATCAGCACGCCGGCCGAACTGGATCGCGCCCTCGCCAGCGCCAAAACCTCCGGCACGCCGCTGCTGCTCGACTGGTACGCCGACTGGTGCATCAGCTGCAAAGTCATCGAACATGAGGTGCTCAACGACGCCAAGGTCGTCGAGCGCCTCAAAGGCTATCGATTGATCCGCTTCGACATCACGGCCAGCAACGCCGAACAACGCGCCCTGCTCGATCGCTACAAACTGTTCGGCCCTCCGGCACTGATGTTTTTCGGCAAGGACGGCGTCGAACGTGCGGATGTGCGGGTGATCGGCGAGATCAACGCCACGGACTTCGCCGAACGTGTCGCGAAAGCAAATGACCGGATTTAATCACTCGGTCATATATTTCGCGCAAACATCGGCCATCGTGCTGGCTATTGCATAGAACTGGACAGTCACAAAGGCTTTGCGGCATAGTCGCCGGGTTCTGACAATTGCACACAGATAACAAGGAACAGCAGATGGCAACGCTACTGGTTCTGCACGGACCCAACCTGAACATGCTCGGCACCCGTGAACCGGGCACCTATGGCGCCACGACACTGGCGCAGATCAACCAGGACCTGGAACGCCGTGCCCGTGAAGCCGGCCACCACTTGCTGCACCTGCAAAGCAACGCCGAGTACGAATTGATCGACCGCATCCACGCTGCCAGCAGCGAAGGCGTGGACTTCATTCTGATCAACCCAGCAGCTTTTACGCACACAAGTGTCGCATTACGTGACGCGCTGCTGGCGGTGAGCATCCCATTCATCGAAGTGCATTTGTCTAACGTGCACAAACGCGAACCTTTCCGCCATCACTCTTACTTCTCCGACGTTGCGGTGGGAGTGATCTGCGGCCTTGGCGCCAGCGGTTACCGACTGGCCCTGGAGGCCGCGCTAGAACAGCTTGAAACACAGGCAACGACTTGAACTACAAGCGTTAAACGCCCCTGACCGACCCTTGGGAGTTGATGATTCATGGATATCCGTAAAGTTAAGAAACTGATCGAATTGCTGGAAGAGTCCGGCATCGACGAGCTCGAGATCAAGGAAGGCGAAGAGTCCGTACGCATCAGCCGTCATAGCAAGACCCCGGCCCAGCAGTACTACGCACCGGCTCCGATGCATGCTCCGGCGCCTGCGCCTGTTGCGGCTGCCCCGGTTGCCGCTGCCGCTCCTGCTGCTCCGGCCGCGCCAGTGCTGAACGGCACCGTTGCCCGTTCGCCGATGGTCGGCACGTTCTATCGCAAATCCTCGCCGTCCTCGCCGTCCTTCGTTGAAGTGGGCCAGACCGTGAAGAAAGGCGACACCCTGTGCATCGTTGAAGCGATGAAGATGATGAACCACATCGAAGCTGAAACCAGCGGTGTGATCGAATCCATCCTCGTCGAAGACGGCCAGCCGGTTGAGTACGACCAACCGCTGTTCACCATCGTTTGAACCGCGGAGAGACTTTGATGACTGCGAAGTTGGAAAAAGTTCTGATCGCCAACCGCGGTGAGATTGCCCTGCGCATCCTGCGCGCCTGCAAAGAGATGGGCATCAAGACCGTCGCCGTTTACTCAAAGGCTGACAAAGAGCTGATGCACCTGGGCCTGGCAGACGAATCCGTCTGCATCGGTCCGGCCTCGGCCGCCCACTCTTACCTGCACATTCCGGCAATCATCGCTGCCGCTGAAGTGACTGGCGCTACCGCCATTCACCCAGGCTACGGTTTCCTTGCGGAAAACGCCGACTTCGCCGAACAGGTGGAAAACTCCGGCTTCGCGTTCATCGGCCCGAAAGCCGACACCATTCGCCTGATGGGCGACAAGGTATCGGCCAAGCACGCCATGATCGCTGCAGGCGTTCCAACCGTTCCGGGTTCCGACGGCCCGCTGCCTGAAGACGAAGAAACCGCTCTGCGCATCGGTCGCGAAGTCGGTTACCCGGTGATCATCAAAGCCGCTGGCGGCGGTGGTGGTCGTGGCATGCGCGTTGTGCATAAAGAAGAAGACCTGATCTCCTCGGCGAAACTGACCCGCTCCGAAGCAGGCGCGGCGTTCGGCAACCCGATGGTCTACCTGGAAAAATTCCTGACCAACCCACGTCACGTGGAAGTCCAGGTGCTTTCCGATGGCCAGGGTCACGCGATCCATCTGGGCGACCGCGATTGCTCGCTGCAACGTCGTCACCAGAAGGTTCTCGAAGAAGCGCCGGCACCGGGCATCGACGAGAAAGCTCGCGCCGAAGTCCTCGCTCGCTGCGTCAAGGCGTGCATCGACATCAACTACCGTGGCGCAGGCACTTTCGAGTTCCTGTACGAGAACGGCGCGTTCTATTTCATCGAAATGAACACCCGCGTTCAGGTTGAGCACCCGGTATCGGAAATGGTCACCGGCATCGACATCGTCAAGGAGATGCTCAGCATCGCCGCTGGCAACAAGCTGTCGTACACCCAGGAAGACGTCGTCATCCGCGGTCACGCACTTGAGTGCCGGATCAACGCCGAAGACCCGAAAACCTTCATGCCAAGCCCAGGCACGGTCAAGCATTTCCACGCGCCAGGCGGCAACGGCGTTCGCGTCGATTCGCACCTGTACAGCGGTTATGCCGTTCCGCCGAACTACGATTCGTTGATCGGCAAGCTGATCACCTACGGCGCAACCCGTGACGAAGCCCTGGCGCGCATGCGCAATGCGCTGGACGAAATCGTTGTCGACGGGATCAAGACCAACATCCCGCTGCACCGCGACCTGGTCCGCGATGAAGGCTTCTGCAAAGGTGGAATCAACATCCACTACCTGGAACACAAGCTGGCTGGCGACAAGCACTAAGCTTTAGCCCATCAACAAAGCCGCCTTCGGGCGGCTTTGTTGTTTCTGGACATTTCATATCATCCGCAGCTGCTACAGGGGTGTTGCGTTTCATCTGAGTGGCATTCGGCGCTGTCCGCTCCCACAAATGCCGCGCGCTCGCGTAAACTTGCGCGCTTCTCGCAGCCCGCTAGGCTGCAATCAATATTTTTCAAAGGTGCCCGCCATGCCTTGGCTGCAAGTCCGTCTCGCCATCAGCCCAGAACAAGCCGAAACCTACGAAGACGCTTTCCTTGAAGTGGGCGCCGTGTCGGTGACCTTCATGGACGCTGAAGATCAGCCGATCTTCGAACCGGAACTCAATACCACCCCGCTGTGGTCGCACACGCACCTGTTGGCGCTGTTCGAAGGTGGCACCGAGCCCGCCAGCGTGCTGGCCCACCTTGAGTTGCTGACGGGCAGCCCGTTGCCCGAGCATCACAGCGAAATCATCGAAGACCAGGATTGGGAGCGCAGCTGGATGGACGGTTTCCAGCCGATGCGTTTCGGCCAGCGCCTGTGGATCGTTCCGAGCTGGCATGCCGCGCCTGAGCCCGACGCCGTGAACCTGCTGCTGGATCCGGGCCTGGCGTTCGGCACCGGCACGCACCCGACCACCGCGCTGTGCCTGGAATGGCTCGACGGCCAGGACCTGAAGGACTGCAACGTGCTGGACTTCGGTTGCGGCTCAGGGATTCTGGCGATTGCCGCCCTGCTGCTGGGTGCCAAGCAAGCGGTCGGCACCGACATCGACGTGCAGGCGCTGGAAGCGTCCCGCGACAACGCCGGGCGCAATAACATTGCCGAAGAACTGTTCCCGCTGTACCTGCCGGAAGATCTGCCGCAGGTTCAAGCCGACGTATTGGTCGCCAATATTCTGGCCGGCCCGCTGGTTTCCCTGGCGCCGCAATTGTCCAGCCTGGTCAAGCCGGGCGGCCGTCTGGCCTTGTCGGGCATCCTTGCCGAGCAAGGTGAAGACGTCGCCAAGGCCTACGCTCAAGACTTCGATCTGGACCCGATCGCCAATCGCGATGGCTGGGTGCGCATCACTGGCCGTCGGCGCTAGAATGGACGCCTGCATAAACCGGATCGCCGCATGACCGACAGCTTCGTCACCCAGTGCCCGCATTGCCAAACCAGTTTCCGCGTCAGCCACTCTCAATTGAGCGTGGCCCGCGGAGTGGTTCGTTGCGGCTCGTGCTTGCAGGTGTTCAACGCCGCCAAGCAGTTGCTTGAGCAACGGATTGGCAAAGATGCGCCCGCGCCGGTGGCCCCGGCCATTGCCGAAGCGCCAGCGCAGCGCGCCATCAGCCAAAAGCAATGGACCGCCGCCGAACTGGATCTGGACACCCTCGACCTGGACGAAGAACTCGCCCGACTCGAACAACGGGAAATCCAGCCGACCACGGAATTCGGCCGGCACCGCGAAGACAGCCTGAGCGCGCGCCGCGATCACGTCGAGACCGAAGAGCCCTGGTCCGACAGCCTCTTCAGCGAATCGGCTGCCGATCGTGCGCAGGCGGCTGAAGATGACTTGCCGGAACTGGAGCTCGAGCCGAGCATCCACGAGCGCACCGAGCCTTCGCTGTCCCTGGAACCGGTGGATCTGGACGATGAGCCCGTGCCGCCCCAGTTGCGCCTGCACGACCCGCTCGACGCCCCGCTGCATCATGAGCGCCTGTCGGCGACTGACGATATCGACGACGACCTGCCTTCGATCGAGCCCTTGCGCAAAAAGCGCGAACCGGCGATGCGCGTGGAAGCGTTGCACGACCTGACCGACGACCCGCTGCAACTGGATTGGCAAAAGCGCCGCTCACCCTGGGGTCGGCGGCTCTTCTGGCTCCTGCTGATTGTGCTGGGTGCCGCCGCGCTCGCCGGCCAGTACATTGCCTACCACTTCGACGAACTGGCGCGGCAGGATCAGTACCGTCCGTGGTTCCAGCAACTGTGCCCGCAAATCGGCTGCACTGTGCCGTCCAAAGTCGACATCGCGAAGATCAAAAGCAGCAACCTGGTGGTCCGCAGCCACCCGGACTTCAGCGGCGCGCTGGTGGTCGACGCGATCATCTACAACCGCGCCCCGTTCTCCCAGCCGTTCCCGTTGCTGGAACTGCGCTTCGCCGACCTCAATGGTCACCTGATCGCCAGCCGTCGCTTCAAGCCCGGCGAGTACCTCAACGGCGATCTCGAAGGCATGGCTGAAATGCCACCACAAACGCCTATCCACATCGCACTGGATATTCTCGACCCCGGCGCGAAAGCCGTGAATTACAGCCTGAGCTTCCACTCGCCCGAGTGAAACGGTTCAGTGTTACCGGTTTGACGGCACATTTCTGACAGAGACCGCTCAGACCAAACCGCTGGCGATAACAGAATAACTGTTCAGATTTTGTTCAATTCAGCCTTTATCCAGTCATCGAGAGCGGGTATCATGCCAACCCTTTTTCGAACTCTCATGATCCGGCCCCACAACAGGGAAGTCCTATGTCGGCGGTACGCATCGGTCCATACACATTGCACAACGGCTTGATCCTCGCCCCCATGGCGGGCGTCACCGATCAACCCTTTCGTCAGCTGTGCAAGCGATTGGGCGCAGGGCTAGTAGTCTCGGAAATGGTCACCAGCGACATGAGTTTGTGGAACACCCGCAAGTCGCGCATGCGCATGATCCACGAAGGTGATCCCGAGCCACGCTCGGTACAGATCGCCGGTGGTGATGCACAGATGCTGGCGGATGCCGCCCGGGCCAACGTCGAACTGGGCGCACAGATTATTGACATCAACATGGGCTGTCCGGCGAAAAAGGTCTGCAACAAGGCCGCCGGTTCCGCACTGTTGAAGGATGAAGCACTGGTGACCGAGATCCTGCAGGCCGTAGTGGCCGCGGTTGATGTGCCGGTCACCCTGAAGATCCGTACCGGCTGGGACCGGGACAACAAGAACGGCCTGACCGTGGCGAAGATCGCCGAGCAGGCAGGCATTACGGCGCTGGCGGTGCATGGCCGCACCCGTGCCGATCTGTACACCGGTGAAGCGGAGTACGACACCATCGCCGCGATCAAGCAGGCGGTGTCGATGCCGGTCTTTGCCAACGGCGATATCGATTCACCAGAGAAGGCCCGGTACGTGCTCGACGCGACCGGTGCCGATGGCCTGTTGGTAGGCCGGGCCGCCCAGGGGCGGCCATGGATTTTTCGTGAGATCGATCATTTCCTGCGTACCGGCGAGAAACTCCCGGCGCTGGAGCTGATCGAGGTGGAACGCATTCTGCTAGAGCATCTGGCTGCACTGCACGTTTTCTACGGAGACGTGATGGGCGTACGCATTGCTCGAAAGCATGTGGGCTGGTATCTCGCAACCTTGCCGGGCGCCAGGGAGTTTCGCGCCCAGTTCAATCGTTTGGAAGATACGGAAGCACAATGCGCCAACGTTCAGGGCTTCTTCGCCGAACGTTATAAGAGCCTGGCAGGGGACGGAGAGTGGGTGGCCGCATGACGATGATGACCGAGACTTTAGTGAGTGGAACAACACCCGTGAGCGACAATGTGAATTTGAAACAGCACCTCAATACGCCAAGCGAAGAAGGTCAGACCCTTCGCGGGAGTGTCGAGAAGGCGCTGCACAATTATTTCGCCCACCTTGAGGGCGCTGCCGTCACGGATGTGTACAACCTGGTGCTGTCCGAAGTCGAGGCTCCCCTGCTCGAGTGCGTGATGAACTACGTCAAGGGCAACCAGACCAAGGCCAGCGAGCTGCTCGGGCTGAACCGAGGCACGCTGCGCAAGAAACTCAAGCAGTACGATTTGCTGTAAGCATTCAATCAAACCAGAAAGGCGCCCGCGTAAAAACGGTCGCCTTTTTTGCTGACTCCTTTGCTTTTGATGGAAATTGAAATGACCGACCAGACTACCCGCCTGCCGATCCGCCGCGCCTTGATCAGCGTTTCCGACAAGACCGGGATCCTCGAATTCGCCAAAGAGCTTGAAGCCCTGGGCGTCGAGATCCTCTCCACCGGCGGAACGTTCAAGCTGCTGCGCGACAACGGTGTTGCCGCAGTGGAAGTCGCGGACTACACCGGTTTCGCAGAAATGATGGACGGTCGGGTGAAAACCCTGCACCCGAAAATCCACGGCGGGATCCTCGGTCGTCGCGGTATCGACGACGCCATCATGAACGAGCACGGCATCAAGCCGATCGACCTGGTAGCGGTCAACCTCTACCCGTTCGAAGCCACCATCAACAAGCCTGGCTGCGACCTGCCGACCGCTATCGAGAACATCGACATTGGCGGCCCGACCATGGTTCGCTCGGCTGCCAAGAACCACAAAGACGTGGCCATCGTGGTCAACGCCAGCGACTACGCCAACGTGCTGGAAGGCCTCAAGGCCGGCGGCCTGACCTACGCTCAGCGTTTCGACCTGATGCTCAAGGCCTTCGAACACACCGCTGCCTACGACGGCATGATCGCCAACTACATGGGCACCGTTAACCAGGCGGCTGAAACCCTCAGCACCGAAGGTCGCAGCGAGTTCCCGCGCACCTTCAACAGCCAGTTCGTCAAGGCTCAGGAAATGCGCTACGGCGAGAACCCGCACCAGAGCGCGGCGTTCTACGTGGAAGCCAAACCGGCCGAAGTCGGCATCGCCACCGCGACCCAACTGCAAGGCAAAGAGCTGTCGTACAACAACGTGGCCGACACCGACGCCGCGCTGGAATGCGTGAAGAGCTTCGTCAAGCCCGCCTGCGTGATCGTCAAGCACGCCAACCCGTGCGGCGTGGCCGTGAGCCCGGACGCCGAAGGCGGCATCCGTCAGGCCTACGAACTGGCTTACGCCACCGACACTGAATCGGCATTCGGCGGCATCATCGCGTTCAACCGCGAACTGGATGCAGAAACCGCCAAGGCCATCGTCGAGCGTCAGTTCGTCGAAGTGATCATTGCCCCAAGCGTCAGCGCAGAAGCCCGCGCGATTGTGGCGGCCAAAGCCAACGTGCGCCTGCTGGCCTGCGGCGAGTGGTCGGCTGATCGCGCCGCTGCCTGGGACTACAAACGCGTCAACGGTGGCCTGCTGGTGCAGAGCCGCGACATCGGCATGATCAGCGCCGACGACCTGAAAGTCGTGACCAAGCGCGCGCCGACCGAACAGGAAATCCACGACCTGATCTTCGCCTGGAAAGTCGCCAAGTACGTCAAGTCCAACGCCATCGTCTACGCCAAGAACCGCCAGACCATCGGTGTCGGCGCTGGCCAGATGAGCCGCGTAAACTCTGCGCGTATCGCTGCGATCAAGGCTGAACATGCGGGCTTGCAGGTGGCAGGCTCGGTGATGGCCTCCGACGCGTTCTTCCCGTTCCGCGACGGCCTGGACAACGCGGCCAAGGTCGGCATCACTGCGGTGATCCAGCCAGGCGGCTCGATGCGTGATGCGGAAGTGATTGCCGCTGCTGACGAAGCCGGCATCGCCATGGTTTTCACCGGCATGCGCCACTTCCGTCACTGATTCAACTCGATCCAAATGTGGGAGCTGGCCTGCCAGCGATAGCATCTCCTCGGTCTAATTGATGAACCGAGTCGCCTGCATCGCCGGCAGGCCAGCTCCCACAGAAAAGCAGCTTTAGTGCTGCCTCCAGAATTAGCGTCATCCGAGGTTTTTGAAATGAATGTTTTGATCATTGGCAGCGGTGGCCGTGAACACGCCCTGGCCTGGAAAGTGGCTCAGGATCCGCGTGTGCAGAAAGTTTTCGTGGCCCCCGGCAACGCCGGCACCGCCATTGAAGCCAAGTGCGAGAACGTTGCCATCGACGTACTGGCCCTTGAGCAGCTGGCTGATTTTGCCGAGAAAAACGTTTCCCTGACCATCGTTGGCCCGGAAGTGCCGCTGGTCGCTGGCGTGGTCGATCTGTTCCGCTCTCGCGGCCTCGATTGCTTCGGCCCGACCGCTGGCGCCGCGCAGCTGGAAGGTTCGAAAGCCTTCACCAAGGACTTCCTGGCTCGCCACAAGATTCCAACCGCCGACTACCAGAACTTCACCGAGATCGAGCCCGCCCTGGCTTATCTGCGTGAAAAAGGCGCGCCGATCGTGATCAAGGCCGATGGCCTGGCCGCCGGCAAAGGCGTGATCGTTGCCATGACGCTGACTGAAGCCGAAGACGCCGTGCGCGACATGTTGGCGGGCAATGCGTTCGGCGACGCCGGTTCTCGCGTCGTGATCGAAGAGTTCCTCGACGGCGAAGAAGCCAGCTTCATCGTCATGGTCGACGGCAAGAACGTATTGCCGATGGCCACCAGCCAGGACCACAAACGCGTCGGCGACGGCGACACCGGTCCGAACACCGGCGGCATGGGGGCTTACTCCCCGGCCCCAGTGGTTACCAGCGAAGTGCACCAGCGCGTCATGGACCTGGTGATCTGGCCGACCGTGCGCGGCATGGCCGAGGAAGGCAACGTCTACACGGGTTTCCTGTACGCCGGCCTGATGATCGACAAGGTTGGTAACCCAAAAGTTATCGAATTCAACTGCCGTTTCGGCGACCCTGAGACCCAACCGGTGATGCTGCGCTTGCAGTCGAGCCTGGTGTTGCTGGTCGAAGCAGCCCTGGCGCAAGCCCTGGACAAGGTCGAAGCGCAATGGGATCCACGTCCGAGCGTCGGTATCGTGCTGGCCGCTGGCGGCTATCCGGGCGACTACGCTAAAGGCGTGGCCATCAACGGTCTGGATGCAGCCGCGGCACTGGAAGGCAAAGTCTTCCACGCAGGGACTGCACTCAAGGACGGTCAAGTGGTAACGGCCGGCGGTCGGGTACTGTGCGCCACCGCCATGGGTGCCAGCGTCGATGCTGCTCAGCAGCAGGCTTACAAGCTGGCGGCCAAAATCGATTGGGAAGGCTGTTTCTATCGCAAGGACATTGGCTACCGTGCCATTGCCCGCGAGCGTGGTGAAAATCAGGAATAGACCCGCCATTCGGCGAGGCAAGGGTGTTGGGCCCTTGCCGGACTATTCGGGCGCCGCGCATAGTTATATTCTGGCATCAACCTACGAAGGGATTTCGCCGTGCGCTGGCTCAGGATTGCCATAGGTTTAACCGTCACACTGCTGACCTTGCTCTGCATGCTCCCGGCCCAGGCCGCGCAAGGCAGTGGCTGGGCGGTATTGCTCGACGAACAGGGCGACCTGCAGCTGAGCGACATCCGTTCTGCTCGCTACACCAATCAATTCAGTCCCATCGAACTCGACCGCCTCACCGCGGCCGAGCCCGAGGGCGCGTTATGGCTGCGCTTCAGGCTCGCGCCGGGCAAGCACGAACAATTGCTGCGGGTATTCGCTCCCGATCTGTCGCACCTTCATCTGTATGTGCTGGACGGCGACACGCTGATCGAGCAACTGAACACCGGCACCCAGCAGCCCCAGGCCGAGCGACCACTGCCCAGCAGTGATTTCATGTTGCCGTTGCCGCAAAGCGACAAACCCCTCGACGTTTACCTGCGACTGGTTTCCGACCACCAGTTGAGGCCTCTTATCACCCTGCAATCGGCAGTCTCGACGGCGGCCAACCAGAATCAGACGCTGATCTACGGCCTGCTGTTCGGCTGCATCGGCATGCTGATCCTGCACAACCTCATTCGTTACGCCTACACCCGTTCGCGCAGCAGCCTCTGGCTGGCCAGCTGCGAAGCGCTGTTGATGCTCAGCCTGGCGCTGCTGTTGAACCTGGTGGGGCCATGGCTGCCGAACTGGCACGCGATACAAACGCCCGGCGCGTACCTCGCCTTGCTGATGACCGCACCGTGCGGCCTGATGTTCGCCTACCGCTTCTTTGCCCCACTCGGCCCGCATCCGCTGAACAAACTGCTGCTGGGCGACATCCTGTTCATCATGGTCTGCAGCCTGTTGCTGCTGTTCGTCAATACGCTGCCGCTGAACATCATTACCTACGCGCTGGTCGCCCTCGCCGGTCTGACCATGCTGTTCGTCAGCGCCTTTCACTGGCAGAAAGGCTATCGCCCGGCGCGGCTGTTCGTGGCAGCCATGGTGGTGTTCAACCTCGGGACGCTGATTATCCTCCCGGCCCTGCTGGGGCTGACCCTGATTGAACCGCAAGGCCTGATCACCATTTTGCTGGGGTTCATCTGCATCAGCGGCCTGCTGATGAGCATTGCCCTGAGCGAACGCCAGCGCAGCATCACCGAGGACCGTTTCAGCGTCAGCCGTGACCTCGCGGCCAGCAACGCCGAGATCAATGCCAAGGCCGAATTCCTGGCCAAGATCAGCCACGAAATCCGCACCCCGATGAATGGCGTGCTGGGCATGACCGAGCTCCTGCTCGGCACGCCGCTGTCGGTCAAGCAGCGCGACTATGTGCAAACGATTCACAGCGCCGGCAACGAACTGCTGACCCTGATCAACGAGATTCTCGACATTTCCAAGCTCGAATCCGGGCAGATCGAACTGGACGATGTGCAGTTCGATCTCAACGCATTGATCGAAGATTGCCTGAGTATCTTCCGCGCCAAGGCCGAACAGCAGAACGTCGAGCTGATCAGCTTTATCCAGCCGCAAGTCCCGCGGGTCATCAGCGGTGACCCGACGCGATTGCGCCAGACTTTGCTGAGCCTGCTGGAAAACGCCCTGAAGAAAACCGATGAAGGCGAGATCCTGATCGTCGTCGCCCTGGACGAACGCAGCGCTAAACCGCGTTTGCGCATCGCCGTGCAAGACAGTGGCGAACCCATGGACGCCGAAGAACGCGATGCGCTGATGCACGCCGAACTGCACAGCAAAAATTTCCTCTCGGCCACTCGTTTGGGCGGCAATCTGGGGCTGGTGATTGCCCGTCAGCTGATTCGCTTGATGAACGGAGAGTTTGGCATCAAGAGTGGCAGCAGCCAGGGCAGTACCTTGTGGCTGACCCTGCCACTGGACCCGGACCGCCTCGAACACCCGACCTCCGACCTCGATGGCCCGCTGCAGGGTGCACGGGTGCTGGTGGTGGACGACAACGACACGTGTCGCAAAGTGCTGGTGCAACAGTGCAGCGCCTGGGGCCTGAATGTCAGTGCCGTAGCATCCGGTAAAGAGGCACTCGCGTTGCTGCGCACCAAGGCGCACCTGCGCGACTACTTCGACGTGGTCCTGCTCGACCAGAACATGCCCGGCATGACCGGCATGCAACTGGCGGCGAAGATCAAGGAAGACCCGAGCCTGAATCACGACATCCTGCTGATCATGCTCACCGGCATCAGCAATGCACCGAGCAAGATCATTGCGCGCAACTCCGGGATCAAACGCATCCTCGCCAAACCGGTGGCCGGCTATACCCTCAAGACCACGCTGGCGGATGAGCTGACTCAACGAAACAAAGGCCTCAGCGTCTCGCCGAACCTGCCCACCGGCCCAACCCTGCCGGTAAAGGTACCCAGCGATTTCCGCATCCTGGTGGCCGAAGACAACAGCATCTCGACCAAGGTCATTCGCGGCATGCTCGGCAAACTCAACCTGCAGCCGGATACTGCCAGCAATGGCGAAGAAGCCTTGCAGGCAATGAAAGCCCAGCGTTACGACCTGGTGCTGATGGATTGCGAAATGCCGATCCTCGACGGCTTCTCGGCTACCCAGCAATTGCGCGCCTGGGAAGTCGGCAACCAGCGGGTTCGCACGCCTGTGGTGGCGCTGACCGCACACATCCTCGCCGAGCATAAAGAGCGCGCGCGCCAGGCCGGCATGGACGGGCACATGGCCAAGCCGGTCGAGCTGTCGCAGTTGCGCGACCTGATCGAACACTGGGTTGCCCAGCGCGATCAACAGATCCGGGCGGCGACGCAAACGTCCTGAGCCGACAGACCCCGCAGCGCCTGATAGACTCCCCCTCGACTTCCCTCGCCAGTGAGCTTGCACCATGCTCCACGTGTTGTTCAGCGTTTACCTGAAGATGCTGGTGCTCTACAGCCCATTCTTCGTTTTGTCCTGCTTCATCAGCCTGACCCGCGGCTATTCGCGCAAGGAACAGCGCCGGCTGGCCTGGAAAGTGGCGACCGCCACGCTGGTCTCCAGCGTCTTGCTGTATTTGTTCGGACGGGTGATTTTCAGTGTGTTCGGCATCACCGTGGACGCGTTCCGCATCGGTGCCGGCAGCGTGCTGTTTATCTCGGCGCTGGGCATGGCCCAAGGCAAGTCGGCGGTGCAGACCGACAACGTGCAACAGGACGTGACCATCGTCCCGCTCACCATCCCGCTGACGGTCGGCCCCGGCACCATCGGCGCCTTGCTGGTGATGGGCGTGAGCCAGCCGCACTGGGACGACAAGCTCACCGCGATCATCAGTATTGCCCTGGCCAGTTTCACGGTCGGCGTGGTGCTTTACCTGTCCAACCGCATCGAGCGCATTCTCGGTGACCAGGGTTTGCAGATTGTCAGCCGCTTGATGGGGTTGTTCGTCTGCGCACTGGCGGCGCAAATTATCTTCACCGGGGTGAAGGGGTATCTGGTGCCGTAACGGCGCCACGGGATACTTTTTTTTGCCGGACACAAAGGCGAGAACTTCGCCCTCCGAAGTTCTCGCACACCTTTACAGCGGGGTCTTGAAGTAAGCCAACCGACTCTTGTCGACCTCGGACTGAATAATATCCTTGACCACGTTATAGGCGCGTCGATTCAACGTTCGGCGGGTAGCGGCGTTATACAACCTGATGTCTTCTTTTCGAAACTTGAAGAACAATACCTTGGTAATGATCTCGCGAGATTCCATTTGCATGGCACATGCAATCATGGTCGGCCGGCCGCCCAGGGAAACACAGGGAACAGCCTGAAAGTTGGCAGCCTTGTTCTTTTTGCTTTTAAGTTCCACCAACTTGATCGCGCCTTCATTTTTCTCCAGCGAATCAAAGGCTGCGGAGATCAGCGGCAGAACCTGTAATTTATCGGCACCCGCAACCAGCGCGATAATCTTCAGGGCCGCCTCATCCAGAGTGAGATCAATTTCCTGACTGATGTACTCTTTGTACGGATCGTTCACGGTCGGCCAACCGCAGTTCGTCACCGCCTTGCTGTATTCGCCATACCACTCACGGCGCTGGGTTTCACGATTGAACAGTTGGTCGGCGCGAATTTCCGCATACAGAATCGTGTCATCGAATGCCTGGCGATCATCTTCCGACAGCGCTTGATCATACGCAGCGACAGTCGAACCCAGAACGGCAGCTGCCTCACTACCGACGGGTTCAGAAACACTACTTAGAGTTGCCATTCGCTGCTGGCGCATCCGTTGTACCGGCGCCTCGGTCAATCCAAAATATTTCAACTGCGCCGCATAGTCGAAAGGTGCAGCCATCGTGGTACTTGCATTCATCTTATTCACTACCCTGTTATTAAATAAGCCTGCCTCATGCAGACCACTAAAACCTAACAACCAAATCCTCCACAGTCAAACCCGCAAAACACCAATGTTATTTAAAGTATTTCGACGCGCCCACAGAGCTCGCAACTAACAAGTCAAAACTAAAGTTCTTATAAGAATATTCAATTGTGGAGTTGGCCGGCATTGCGCTGGCCACTCATTAGTTTATGGCTTGCTGCCATACCACCGGGGTGTGTACACCCACTCCCCTCCGTCTGCACGGGGGAATACACACGTGGTCGACGACCCGATAAGGACCATGGTGCGCATGTCCACCTGATCGGGGGTTAATTGTCCCAGGGTGGTGACCCGCAAGGTCTGCCCTGGACGACCGATATCGCGGCCCAGTACAACGGGCGTATGAGGGAGGCGATGCTGCGCGACAATCTCCAGCGCGCGACCCAATTGCCAGGGGCGTGAGCGGGAAATCGGATTGTAGAAAGCCAGCGCCAGATCGGCTTCGGCGGCCAGGTCCAGACGCTTCTCGATGATCGACCAGGGCTTGAGGTTGTCCGACAGCGACATCACGCAGAAGTCATGCCCCAACGGCGCGCCGGCCTGGGCAGCCGTCGCCAGTGATGCAGAGACGCCCGGCAAAATCTCCAGATCGACGTTGTGCCAGTGGGCATCGGTGGACTCGTGCAAGGCTTCCAGCACGGCGGCAGCCATGGCAAAAACCCCCGGATCGCCAGACGACACCACGACTACCGACCGCCCTTGGGCTGCCAGTTCAAACGCATGACGCGCGCGCTGCATCTCTTCGCGATTGTCGGTGCAGTGCATCACCTGATCGGCGCGAAATGGCCCGGCCATGCGCACATAGGTTTCGTAGCCCAGCACATCATTGGCGCGGGCCAGCTCCGCCTTCACCGCCGGCACCATCAGCTCGGCAGCACCCGGCCCCAAACCAATCACCGCCAGACGCCCGCGCGGGCGACCGATCTGCAAGGGGTCCAGCGGTTGCTCGGCCACCGCGATGGCAATCGTGTCATCGCCGTAGAGCGCAGCAGGTTGCCCGATAGCGTTTTGGGCCAGTTCTCGAACACTCTCGGCACCCGCAGCAAATCGCAACGGCACACCCAGTTCCAGTGCGGCTTCACGCAACGCCGGGCTGGCTATTTCAGTATCGGCGGCCAACAAACAGGCCACCGATTGCACGGCAATTTTTTCTTGATGCAACGCCGCGCGAATCGCAGCCGATACCGCACCGCCATTCACCGCAACCAGTACGTTGCGCGGGTAGATCATCAACTCACTGGCCGCAGGCTCACGCTCGGCATGGCCGACGTGAACCGCCAGCCGCGCCTGTGGGTCTTCAGGCAATTGCGCCTGCGCCAACCACGGCGCCGAGCCTTCGATGCGCAGTGTTTCACCGGCCAACAGATCGGACACGAAACGCTTGCCCAGCTCCAGATCCCCCAAGGCATAGCCGCTGGGTGGATTGAGCAGGCAGGTACCGAAACGCAATTCGCCGCTGGTGGTAATGGCGGCAGCCACGTTGAGATGGGCGGCAATCTCCCGCGCCAATACGTTTACGCCACCCAGGCCGCCGAGCAGCGGCACCACCGCACTGCCGTCTTCGGCCACCGCCAGCACGGGCGGTTCGGCGCCTTTTTCAAGCAGCAGCGGCGCCAGCGTGCGAATCACGATGCCGGCCGCGCACAGGGCGATGATCGGCGTGTCCTGCTGATAGAGCTCACGCAGGGTCGCGCCGAACTCGCGATAGAGACGATCCGCGCCGTCGACCCGTTCAGCCAGTCCATGAATCAGTGCACCGGGGTACAGCTGTTGAATGTTGCGCGCAGTGGCGAGGCTGCCATTACCAAGAATGACAATCGCCGGAGCAGAAAGGGCCATCAGCCTTGCCACCTTTCACCCGGAACGATGATCAACGAGAAGTACGGCGAGGACATCGGCTCGACCTGATCCAGCGGCACGATCTTCTGATTGGCCATCGTCGCGCGTTCGACGTACAGCGCCCGCTCGGCCAGGCCGAGTTCTTCGAGCACCTGGCGAACCTTGGGAAAGTTGCGCCCCAGTTTCATGATCACTGCGGCATCGGCATCGGCCAAACGGCGCTTGAGGTCGTCATGCGGCAACACACCGGATAACACCGACAGGCTCTGGTTGCGATACACCAGCGGCGCACCGAGTACCGAAGCACCGCCGAGCATCGAGCAAACGCCCGGCACGACCTCCGCTTCATAGCGCTCGGCCAGGCGATCGTGCAGGTACATGTAGGAACCGTAGAAAAACGGATCACCTTCGCAAATCACCGCCACGTCACGGCCGGCATCGAGATGCGCGGCGAGTTCTTCGCCCGCTGCATCGTAGAAATCGCTGATCACTTGCTCGTAGGACAGCGGAGCCGGCAACGCCTCGGTGGTCACCGGGTAAATCAGCGGCAGCAAGGTTTGCGCGTCCTGCAAATGCGCTTCGATGATGCCGAAGGCATTGCCTTTTTTGCCCTTGGCCACGAAGTACGCCACCACCGGCGATTCGCGCAGCAGTCGCAGGGCCTTGACGGTAATCAGTTCCGGATCACCCGGGCCCACGCCGAGGCCGATCAAACGTCCAGGTTGCTGCATCATTCGATCTCCGTGGCGAGGGCATTGACGGCTGCGGCGGCCATGGCGCTACCGCCCAACCGGCCTTGCATGATGACGAAGGGCACACCGCGACTGTCTGCCGCCAGCATCGCCTTGGATTCTGCAGCGCCGACAAAGCCCACCGGGAAACCGAGGATAAGCGCCGGTTTCGGTGCGCCGGCGTCGAGCATTTCCAGCAGATAAAACAGCGCGGTCGGCGCGTTGCCGATTACCACCACGCTGCCTTCCAGGTGCGGGCGCCACAGTTCCAGCGCAGCGGCGGAACGGGTGTTGCCCAGCTCACGGGCCAGGTCCGGAACGCTTTCATCACGCAGGGTGCAGATGACCTGATTGTTCGCCGGCAAACGCGTGCGGGTCACGCCTTCGGAGACCATTCGTGCATCACACAGAATCGGAGCACCGGCGGCCAGCGCCTCGCGCCCGGCCTTGCCCGCGCCTTCGGAGAATTGCAGGCCGTCAATCGCATCGACCATGCCGCAGGCGTGAATCACGCGTACGGCGAGTTTTTCCAGATCGGCCGGGATGCGCTCGAGGTTGGCCTCGGCGCGAATGATCGCGAAGGAGTTGCGATAGATCTCCTGACCGTCGCGGATGTAATCAAGCATCAAAAAGGGCTCCGTGAGCGGGCGTCGAGCAAGGCGCCGACCGCTTCAATAGTAAGGTTGCGTGCGTGCAGGGCGCCGAAACCCGGCTGCCCCGCTTCGCGAAAATAGAGGTCGTAGCGACCGGGACTCACGGCCAGCAGCGTGACGGGCGCGACGTGCGCGGCGGCGCAGGAACGCGGGCAACCGGACAGGTGCACGCTCAGCTCAGTGTCTTTTTGCTGGAGCAATGCGGCCAGTTGCAGCCCATCGTGTTTGGTGTCGGCCCGCGACTTTTGACAGCCAGCCGAACCGGTGCAGGCGATTACTCGCGCCAGCGCCTGCGTGGGAGAACAGAGCCATCCAAGTTGCTGCAAGCGCTCGCAGACGTGCGGCGCATCACGCTCGCGCAAGTTGGGCAGCAGCAACCCTTGCCAAGGCGTGAACCGCAACGTGCCGTCGCCGTACTCATCGGCCAATTGGGCCGCACCGCTGAGCATCAGCGGATCGAGCCGACCAAGAGGCGCGACGGTGCCAACATAGACCCGGCCACGAGTACGTTGCGCATGGACACCCAGGTGCAGCGACTGCGTATCGACACGACGACACCAATCGCTGACAGGCACCGGCGCAACGCTCAGGCGCTGCGTCAATTGCGCGAGAAAATCAGCCGCCGGGCACTCGGCCAGCAGGTGGCGCATGCGTGTCTGGTCGTTGCGGGCCAGGTCGAGGAACAACTCCAGAATCTTGAATACCAGTTCGTGCCCAAGGGCCAGGGGCACGGCGGCCAAGGGCGGGTCGATCGGGCTTCCGGCCAGACCAAACGCCAGCATGATCCGGCCTTCTACCTCGATTGCGGAGAGCCACACGTCATGGTGATGTTCGAGCATCGCCAACGCCTCACCGGCGTCGAGTTGCACGGCAAACTTGGCGGACAATTGATGAAAGCGTTGGTGACTTTGCAGGCTGGCGAGGATGTCTTCGGCCAGCGGGCGAATGTCGACCCGCATGTGCCGATCAAGCCCGGCACAAGGGCTCAGCATCAGGTTGCGCACATCATCGCCGCTGACGGTCGACGATCCCAGGCCGGCGCCCACCAGCCGCTCGACCAGCGCTGCATGGGCCTCGCCGATGCCGCGAATCTGCAGGTTGGCGCGGTTGGTCGCTTCGATGACTCCGCCGGCGAACTGCTGCGCGGCCTCAGCAACCGCCCTGGCCTGACCACTGCTGATCGAACCACCGGGCAGCTTGATGCGACAGATCCCGCCGTCCAACGCCTGGACGAGACGAAACAACCCCGGACAAGCCGAGGGGCGCGCAGTCTCTACGAGCGACGGTACAGAGGGTGATGTGTTCAAGGTGAACCCGTGCAAAGCACTTCCTGGGCGGAGGCCGCGTATTATGCCTGCTTTGCTACAGGGTATGAAAAGCTTGTCGGACGACCAGAGCATTCACTGCCCCGGTGCCAGACCCTGCCGGTTCCTCCTCAAATCCGCATCAGATAGTCGCGGCTGCGCTGGGTAATCTTCGCCCGCATCGCGGCGGCCACCTCGCCGAAGCGTTTCTTGTCCAGCGTAAACGCCCCATAGTGCTGAACCAGCGTGACCTCGTGATCCAGCCACTTGATGAACAGAAACCGCTCCGGACTCACCTCGGCGTCATACCAGGAGTGCACCAGCATGAGGGTCAGTTGACCCTTGGCATCATAGGCACAAGGCATCGTTTGAAAATGCCGACTGCGCTCCCGCCCACTTTTTTGCGCGAACAGGATTGAGGCCTGCAAATTGTCTTTCAATGACTCGAAAGCCCCCATTGCAGCGTCGTACACAGGCGCGCTGACGGTGGGCTTCAATGTGTCGAGGATCGCACTGGTTATCGGCTCATACAGTACGGTCAATTGACTTTCGAGCATGACCGGACGCTGATGTATCCAACCGAGATGCCATAAGCCCAGCGTGTAATGTTGCAACCACTCATACCATTGGGTTTCGCGGTTATAGCGCGTGTCTGTGTACTGCTCGAGGTAAAGCGCACAGTCCAGCACGGCCTGCTCATCGCCTTCGGACACAGCCCCGGCGACAGCGACAATTGAGCTACCCGCAACGGATGCACGAACGTTGGCGGAGGTGCTGGCAGCCAATGAGCGTGGCATGGCGTGGGGGCCTCTTGCGTCAGGTGCAGGGAGCAGTCCAAGAAAGGTCAGGCGCTGCTCCAGCGTCGGATACTCCATAGAGGTGTCAAACATAAAATTCCTTTTTATATAATTAAGCTCAGTATTGATGACTGCATCTTCAAACTAACTAAACACGGCGCCCTACAACAACTTCGATATGGCACAAGATATTTAACGGCGCATCACTTAGTTCACCCTTTACTCGCCATAACTCCTCCCGATCCGACTTTCCGCCCAGTACGCGGCATGCGTGAAAAACAGCACAGGCGCGGTATCATCCCGCGCAGGCCCGAACCCGGTGACAACCCATGCGGTGGGCGTTTTTTGAGGAGCACGCAGTGACACCCTGGTTGACGGTAGTAGGCATCGGTGAAGACGGTTTCAAGGGTCTGGGCAAGAACGCCCGGCACGCACTGCTGCGTGCCTCACGGATCTTCGGCGGCCAACGGCATCTGGATTTGCTGCCGCCGTGCATTCGTGGTGAGCGTCAACGCTGGCCAAGTCCGTTTTCCCTTGAGCCGGTCCTGGCCTTGCGTGGCGACCCCGTCTGCGTGCTGGCCAGCGGCGACCCGATGTTTTTCGGCGTGGGCGCCAGTCTTGCGCGGAAATTAACTGGCGATGAAATGCTGATCTTGCCGGCCCCCTCATCTTGCTCTCTGGCCGCCGCGCGACTGGGCTGGCCGTTACAGGAGGTGGTGACGCTGTCAGTGGTCGCCCGTCCCGTCGCCGCACTCAACGCACAACTGTTCAGCGGTGTGCGGTTGCTGGTGCTCAGCAACGATGGCCAAAGCCCCGCCGCGATTGCGGCGCTTTTACGTGAGCGCGGATTCGGCCCGAGTCGCCTCACGGTGCTGGAGCACTTGGGCGGCGCAGCCGAACGACGCATCGACGGCATCGCCAACGACTGGAGCGATCCGGTCATCGCTGATTTGAATCTGATCGCCATCGAGTGCATCGCCGAACCGAATACGCCGCGCCTGTCACGACTGGCCGGCCTGCCGGACGCTGCGTTCAAGCACGACGGCCAACTGACCAAACGCGACGTGCGCGCCATCACCCTCGCCCGCCTCGCCCCGACACCCGGCGAACTGCTGTGGGACGTCGGCGCTGGCAGCGGCTCGATCGGCATCGAATGGATGCGCGCCCACCCGAGCTGCCGGGCGTTGGCTATCGAGGCGGACGAAGGGCGGCAACAATTGATCGAGCACAACCGCGACGCCCTCGGCGTGCCCGGCCTGCAACTGATTCGCGGCAGTGCGCCGCAAGCCCTCGCCGGGCTGGAACACCCGGACGCGATTTTCATCGGTGGCGGCGTCACCCGCGACGGTGTGCTGGACGCGTGCTGGGCTGCACTCAAACCCGGTGGCCGGCTGATCGCCAACGCGGTCACGCTGCAAAGTGAAATGACCCTGATGGCCTGGCGCGAGCAACACGGCGGCGAGTTGACGCGCATTCATATCGCTCAAGCGCAACCGTTGGGCGACTTCGATACCTGGCGTCAGGCGTTGCCGATTACTTTGCTGGACGTGGTCAAACCCTTCGATGCGTGACGAAACCGCCGAACAACCCGCACCGCTGCGCAGCGGCCTGACCACCGGCAGCTGCGCCACCGCCACCAGCCTCGCGGCGGCCCGACTGTTGCTGTGCGGAATCCACTCGGACGCCGTGGAAATCGTCCTGCCCAAAGGCAAGCAGGTGCAGATGCGCCTGGAGTTCTGTCGCTTGATCGATGACGGCGCCGAAGCCGGAACGATCAAGGACGCCGGGGACGATCCGGACGTGACCCACGGGGCCCTGCTCTACTCCCAGGTGCGGTTGAGCGACGAGCCGGGCATTCGATTCAGCGCGGGTCGAGGTGTCGGCACGGTGACCCGACCGGGGTTGGTGCTGGGTGTCGGCGAACCGGCAATCAATCCGGTGCCTCGCAAGATGATGACCGATCACCTGATGCTGCTGGCCGAGGAACTCAAGTATCGCGGCGGCTTCGAGGTCACGGTGAACGTCGAGGGCGGCGAGGCGCTGGCGTTGAAAACCATGAACCCGCGACTGGGGATTCTCGGCGGCCTGTCGATTCTCGGCACCAGCGGCATCGTCCGGCCGTTCTCCTGCGCGGCCTACATTGCTTCGATCCATCAAGGCATCGACGTGGCCAAAACCAATGGCTACCTGCACATCGCCGCGTGCACCGGCAACGCCAGCGAAGACACCATGCGCCGGGTCTACAACCTGCCGGAAATCGCCCTGATCGAAATGGGCGACTTCGTCGGAGCGGTGCTCAAACACCTGCGCAAAGTGCCGGTGGATAAACTCAGCATCTGTGGTGGCTTCGGCAAGATCAGCAAACTGGCGGCCGGCCATATGGACTTGCACAGCCGGCATTCGAGCATCGACCTGCCGCAACTGGCCGAGTGGGCGGCGGCGGTCGGTGCCGATGAGGCGCTGCAGCAAAACATCCGCGACGCCAACACCAGTCAGCAGGCGTTGGCCATGGCCAGCGCCGTCGGGATCGCCCTCGGCGATGCGGTGTGTCAGCACGCCCTCGACTTCGCCCGCAGCGTGGTGCCGGCGCAGGTGCAAGTCGAAGTAGTTGCGATTGATCGCCAGGGCGGAATTGTCGGCCACGCGGGAGCTTTTCAATGAAGCGCATTTTGTTGCTGGGCGGCGTGACGGAGGCCCTGGCCATTGCCAGAATCCTTGGGCCACACCACATCTACAGCCTGGCCGGCGTCGGTCGCGTGCCGACGGACCTGACCTGCGAGGTTCGTGTCGGTGGCTACGGCGGCGCCGAAGGGCTGGCACAGTTCATTCGCGACCAAGGGATCGATCTGCTGCTGGACGCGACTCACCCGTACGCCGCACAAATCAGTCAGAACGCCGCGACGGCCGCGCAGTTGACCGGCATTCCTTGCTGGGCACTCCGGCGCCCGGCCTGGCAACCACAGGCCGGGGATGACTGGCGGGAAGTCAGCGACTGGGCCGAACTGATCGAAGCCTTGAAACCCTTCCGCCGACCGCTGTTCACCCTGGGCCGCGAACCGTTGCAGCACCTGGATGAAATCCCGCCGGAGCAATTCTGGACCTTGCGCGCGCTGGAGGTTTATCCGGGCAACCAGCGTTGTGAAGTGATTGGCGCACGTGGGCCGTTTTTTATTGAAGATGAGCGCGAGCTGTTTGAACGACGGCAGATTGATGTGCTGATCAGCAAGAACAGCGGGAGTACCGCGACCGAGCCGAAGCTGGAAGTGGCGCGGGAGCGTGGGGTGCCGGTGATTATTCTGCAGCGACCGGTGTTGCCGCGTGTGAATCGGGAGTTTTGGTCGGTAGGCGAAGTGCTGCGAGCAATGACAGAACAGCGGTTAACCTGAGAATTGCGAACGCCTGAAGACGCCTTCGCGGGCAAGCCCGCTCCCACAGGGTTTCTAGTCTGGCTCTGGATTTGTGCCCGACGAGGGTAAATGTGGGAGCGGGCTTGCCCGCGAAGGCGTCATGGCTGACGATGAAAAGGTTGGAGCCTACGAATCAAACAGAATTTACGTACAGCCTTTTAAAGTCCAACTGACTGGCTGACACAGCATTCAGGCATTACGTTTCTGACTCCTGCAAACCAGTAGTCAGAAAATTCTAATGACCGAACAATTCACCCGCTTCGACGCCGCCGAATTCCTCAAGACACCGGAAGAAATGGCCGCTTATCTGGATGCCTGCTTTGAAGAGGATGCAGGCGACGGTGTTCTGATACGCGCGGCACTCAACGACATAGCTCGTGCACAGGGCATGACACAAGTCGCGCGTGATGCGGGCCTGGGTCGCGAAAGTCTATACAAAGCATTGGGCAGTACTGGCAATCCAGAATTCGCGACTATCATGAAGGTTATGAAAGCCTTGGGTCTGCGCTTGCATGCCACTGCTATCTGATTGCGCTGCGACACCACACCGCACGCCGCTTTTTTACTTATCGGCACTGATCAGGCTAAATAGCCGCGCCTGATCGCCCACCCACCGGATTTGTCCCATGTCCCGACAACGGCTCGCAATTGCCTGGATCGCCTGCTTCGCAGTGCTGTTCAATATGCTCGCCATGCCGATGACTGGAGCGATGGCGCAGACGGCGAAATCACCCGCCGAACAACTGTTATGGGGCAGTTTCTGTTCGTCCAGCGGCACGAAGATGGTGGCGATTTCCCTGGGCGATATTGAGCAAAAAGCTCCGCAGAGTGACGATCATTCCAACATGCAGCATTGCTGGTGCTGCTCTGGTTCCGCACCCTTGGTAGCGTTGCCAAATCATGTTCCGCAGCTTTATTTCGCACGTTTCGAGGCCAATCGAAGCCTGCCTCCCACCTCTCTCGATACCCCGACACCGCGCCAGCAATGGCCGAACCTCAACCCCCGCGCGTCCCCTCTGGTGTGATTCCTTCTCGCAATTGACCTGCGTTTCGAATCGCTCTGGAGAACTGCCATGTTGAACAAACTCATCGTTCTGGCCGCATTGCTGCTGCCTGCCTGCTTTGCCAACGCCCACGAATACAAGGCTGGCGAACTGCAAATCGCAAACCCCTGGTCACAAGAGTTGCCGCCCAACGCGCCGACCGTTGCGGCGTACTTCGTGATTCACAACGAAGGCAAAACCGCCGACCGACTGCTCAGTGTCGACTCTCCAATTGCTGACGTTGCCCAGTTGCACGAGCACATCATGCAAAACGATCTGATGAAAATGCAGCAGGTGCCAAGCGTGGAAATCCCCGCCGGTGGCGAAGTCACGTTTGCGCCGATGGCCTACCACGTGATGCTGCTAAACCTGAAGGACCGCAGCCTGTTGAGCGACGGCAAGCGCTTCCCGCTGACGATGCACTTCGAAAAGTCCGGTGACGTGACCGTCGAAGTTGCCGTGCAGAAGCAGGCGCCGGACGCCATGCAAGCGCACGTGCACACTCAGTAATCAGCAGAGCAGAAACCGCCCATGCGCCCGCTTAGCGCCAGGTCATCCACGCACCGTCGTCAGTCATTAAGCCTGACGCGCGGCAGCTGGATCAGCCTGTTCGCCATGTTGATGATCTTTATCGGCCCGCTGATTTCTCAGTCGATGCCGATGGATCAACGCGCCTCGGCTCTGATGCAAGTCTCCATGAGCATGTCGATGGACATGAGCATGAGCATGAGCATGGACATGTCGGCGATGGAACACGCCGAGCATGGTGCGCAACCCGCCGCCGAGCACTGTCCGCCAAAAGCCTCACATCACGCGCTCTGGGAAAAATGCGGCTATTGCAGCCTGCTGTTCAACTGCCCGGCGCTGACCGGTGGCGTGTCGTTCGCTGCCTTCGACACCCCGCACGCCAACACCTTCACCACGCCATCCCCTCGCCTGGGTCATGCCCGGCAAACCTTCTTCCCCGGCGCCCGCACCCGCGCCCCGCCCATCGTCGCGTAAACACCCACATCCAATCTCACACGGTTTAGAAGACAGCTGCAGGCTGCCGGCCGTGTCGTTTACGACTGTTCGATGGAAATTGTCATGTCCAGGTTTTCTGCTGACACACGCTTGAGCGCTGCCCAAGCCACTTTTGTACTGAACGAATTCAGTATTCGTTTCAGGCACGCCACCGCACTTCTTTGCGGCGCTCTGCTGACACCGATGGTGCTGGCCGAGGAACACGCGGGCCACACTGAAGAACTGAGCCCGACGGTGATCACTGCAATCGCGCCCAGCTCACCGCTGACCATCGTCACCAATCCAAAAGACCCGCGCCAACCCGTGCCGGCCAGCGACGGTGGCGATTACCTGAAGACGATTCCGGGCTTCGCGCTCGTGCGTAACGGCGGCACCAACGGTGATCCGGTGCTGCGCGGCATGTTCGGCTCGCGGCTGAACATCCTCACCAACGGCGGCCAGTTGCTCGGCGCCTGCCCCGGCCGGATGGACGCGCCGACCTCCTACATCTCGCCGGAAACCTACGACAAACTGACGGTAATCAAGGGCCCGCAAACCGTTCTCTGGGGACCTGGTGCATCGGCCGGCACCATCCTCTTCGACCGAGAGCCGGAGAGCTTCGGCGAACTCGGCACTCGGGTGAACGCCAGCGTGTTAGGCGGCTCCAACGGACGCTTCGACAAGGTGGTTGATGCCGCTGCGGGCGGTCCATTGGGTTACGTCCGAGTGATCGGCAACACCGCGCATTCCGACGACTACAAGGATGGCAACAACGACACCGTGCCCTCGCGCTACGACAAGTGGAACGGCGATGTGGCGGTCGGCTGGACCCCGGACGCCGACACCCTGCTGGAGCTGACCGCCGGCAAAGGCGACGGCGAAGCGCGTTACGCCGGGCGCGGCATGGACGGTTCGCAGTTCAAGCGCGAAAGCCTGGGCCTGCGTTTCGAGAAGTCGAACATCGGCGACGTGCTGGATAAGGTCGAGGCGCAGATCTACTACAACTACGCCGACCACGTGATGGACAACTACACCCTGCGCACACCATCGGGCACCGGGATGATGGCCGGGCCGATGGCCTCCAACGTCGACCGCCGAACGCTCGGCGCGCGAATCAAAGCCACCTGGCGCTGGGCCGATGTGCAGTTGATCAGCGGCATCGACGCGCAGACCAACGAACACCGCCAGCGCAGCGCCATGGGCATCGACGTCTACAAAGACTTGCCCTACACCAAAGACGCCGACTTTCACAACTACGGTGTGTTCAGCGAACTGACCTGGTACGCCGCCGACCGTGACCGACTGATTACCGGCGCGCGCCTGGACCGCGCCTCGGCCAAGGATTTCCGGCAGACCACTGGCTCCGGGATGATGACCCGTCCCAACCCGACCGCCGACGATACCCGCGCCGACACCTTGCCGAGCGGCTTCATCCGCTACGAACATGACCTGGCCGACAGCCCTGCCACGCTGTATGCAGGCCTCGGTCACACCCAGCGTTTCCCGGATTACTGGGAGCTTTTTTCGCCCAATTCCGGTCCCTCAGGTTCGGTGAATGCCTTCGATTCGATCAAGCCTGAGAAAACTACCCAGCTCGATTTCGGCCTGCAATACAAGACCGAAGACCTCGAAGCCTGGGCCTCGGGTTATGTCGGGCAGGTGCGCGATTACATCCTGTTCAACTACACGCCCGGAATGATGGGCATGACCTCGCAAGCCGAGAACATCGACGCGCGAATCATGGGTGGTGAACTCGGGGCGGCTTACAAGCTAACGAGCAATTGGAAAGCCGACGCGACCCTGGCCTACGCCTGGGGCAAGAACAGCAGCGACGGCAACGCGTTACCGCAAATGCCACCGCTGGATGCACGTTTCGGCCTGACCTACAGCGAAGACAACTGGAGCGCCGGGGCGTTATGGCGGGTGGTCGCGGCGCAAAACCGTATCGACCAGAACAAGGGCAACGTGGTCGGCAAGGACTTCGACAAGACCCCGGGGTTCGGCGTGTTCTCGCTCAACGGTGCCTATCGAATCGACAAAAACTGGAAGGTCAGCAGCGGCGTCGACAACGTGTTTGGCAAGGCTTACGCCGAGCATTTGAACCTGGCAGGGAACGCAGGTTTTGGCTATCCGGCCAATGACCCGCAGGCCATCAAAGAACCGGGGCGAACGCTCTGGACCAAGGTGGACATGAGTTTCTAATAAGAAAAGTCAAAAGATCGCAGGCTCCTACATTGGATCGCATACCCCTGTAGGAGCTGTGTAGAAGCTGTCGAGTGAAACGAGGCTGCGATCTTTTAACAAACGACTGAATCGCCAAAGCGGAGCAAACCTGATGAAACAGCCCAAAGTGAATTTCTACAACCTGGCGTGGCGCTGGCATTTCTATGCCGGTCTGTTCGTCGCGCCGTTCATGGTGATGCTGGCCCTGACCGGTACCATTTACCTGTTCAAGCCACAACTCGATCCGTTGATGTACGGCAGCCTGATGAACGTCCCGGCCGGGCATCACAGTCTCCCGGCCGACGACTTGCTCAAACGGGTCAAAGCGGCTTATCCACAAGCAACCATCAAGCAGTACCTGCCGCCGGTCAACGCCGAACGCAGCGCTCAATTTGTCGTGCTCAACGGTGACAATGAACTGAACGTGTTCATCGATCCGTACCAAGGTGACATCCTCGGCGAGCAAGACGCGAAAAAGAATCTGCAAGCGGTTGCGCGGGCGATTCACGGCGAGTTGATGATCGGCACCGTCGGTGATCGGCTGATAGAACTGGCTGCCGGCTGGGGCGTTGTGCTGGTGGTCTCCGGGGTGTTTTTGTGGTGGCCGCGCGGTCAGGCGGCCGGCATCTTGTGGCCACGTTTGAACAGTCGCGGCCGAGTACTCTGGCGCGACCTGCACGCGGTGACCGGCTTCTGGGGCGCGTCGTTGCTATTGGTGATGTTGCTCAGCGGCATGACCTGGACCGGTTTCTGGGGCAAGCAATACGCGGGCGTCTGGAACGTGTTCCCGGATGCAATGTGGAATGACATGCCCAAGTCCGACGTCGAGGCGCGCAGCCTCAACAGCGCCACTCGCCAGACCGTGCCCTGGGCCATGGAAAACACCCCGATGCCGATGTCCGGCGATCACGCTGAACACATGAACCACGGCACCGCGCCAGCCGGCCCTGCGGCACCGACCATCAGCCTGCAAGACGTGAAAAACATCGCCGAGCAACGCAGGGTCGAACCGGGCTACAGCATCACCTTCCCGACCACCGCCACCGGCGTGTTCACCATCGCGGTGTTCGCCGACGACCCGCGCAACGACGCCACCCTGCATGTCGATCAATACACCGGCGACGTCCTTGCCGACGTGCGCTACGAGCAATACGGCACCGTTGCCCGCGCCACGGAAATCGGCGTGATGCTGCACGAGGGCAAGATGTTCGGGTTGTTCAATCAGCTCATCGTGCTGCTGATCTGCCTGATGATTTTGCTCAGCGCCGTCAGCGGTGTGGTGATCTGGTGGAAGCGTCGTCCGCAAGGGAAACTGGGTGTGCCTCCACTGCGTCATGACCTGCCAAAATGGAAAACCGCGATGGTGATCATGTTTGGTTTGGCCGTGGCGTTTCCGTTGGTGGGCGCTTCGCTGGTGGTGGTGTGGTTGCTGGATCGGGTGCTGCTGTCGCGCTTCAACCGGCAAACTGAAAGCGCTTCACCTTCATCGTGAGTCAAGCGAGATGCGCGGGATTAAAGGAGCTGTAAACTGCCCGCGCGTCACCCTGGCCACTCAGGGTTTCCTCTGTGGCCCCTTCGCGAGCAAGCTCGGCTCCTACAGGGCTGTATCGATCACAGATTTGTGAACGACACAGCCCTGTAGGAGCCGAGTTTGCTCGCGAAGGCGTCATCAGCATCAGCAAAAATCCCAGAGTTAACGCATGACCTCGCTCAACCTGACAAACCTCACCTGGTCCCCTCTCGGCCACGGTCATTGTCATCACCAGTTCCAACTGCGTGATGCCTCGTTGCAGGTGGCCGCCGGTGAATTCGTCGGGCTGATCGGGCCCAACGGCAGCGGCAAGACCAGCCTGCTGCGTTGCGCCTACCGCTTCAGCAAACCGCACAGCGGTGAGGTAAAACTCGACCACCACAACGTCTGGAAGCAGTCCTCGCGCTGGTGCGCGCAACGCATCGCGGTGGTCTTGCAGGAATTCCCCGACGCTTTCGGCCTGACCGTTGAAGAGGTGGTCGCCATGGGCCGCACGCCGCACAAAGGCCTGTTCGATGGCGATACGATCGAGGACCGGAACCTCACGACCCAGGCCCTGCAATCGGTCGGCCTCAACGGCTTCGAAGATCATGCGTTCGCCACGCTCTCCGGTGGCGAAAAACAGCGCGTGATTCTCGCGCGCGCCCTGGCCCAGCAACCGCAACTGCTGATCCTCGACGAGCCGACCAACCACCTCGACCCACGCTATCAGCTGGAGCTGTTGCAGCTGGTCAAGCGATTGAAGATCGGCACCCTGGCGAGCATCCACGACCTCAACCTCGCCGCGGCCTTCTGCGATCGGCTGTACGTGATCAATCACGGTCGCATCGTCGCCAGCGGTACACCCAAAGACGTCCTCACCGCTGCGTTGCTGCACAACGTATTCGGCGTCGACGCGCTGATCGATGAACACCCCTTGCACGGCTACCCACGAATCACCTGGATAACCCAACCATGACTTTGCGTTCCCTGCTGCGTTCCAGCCTTTGCATCGCCGCGTTACTGGGCAGCGCCCAGGCGTTTGCCGAGGCCACGCATTACCCGCTGACGATTCAAAGTTGCAACCGCGACGTAACCTTCAAGCAAGCGCCGAAACACGCGGTCAGCCACGACATCAATATGACCCAGATGATGCTCGCCCTCGGTTTGAAATCGCGAATGGCCGGCTACAGCGGCGTGACCGGCTGGAAGTCCGTGACGCCCCAAATGCAGACCATCCTCGACGGCCTGCCGGAACTGGCGGCGAAGTACCCATCGGTGGAAACCCTGCTCAACGCCAACGTCGATTTCTTCTTCGCCGGTTGGGATTACGGCATGCGCGTCGGTGGTGACCTCACGCCGCAGACCCTCCAGCCGTTGGGCATCAATGTCTATGAGCTGACCGAGTCCTGCGCGTTCGTGATGAAGCGGCCACCGGCGACGCTGGAAGATACGTACAACGACCTGCGCAACCTCGGCAAAATCTTCGACGTGCAGGATCGCGCCAACGCCTTGATCGCCGGGATGCAGGCGCAGGTCGCCGAGGTCCGCAAGGACTTGCCCGCCGATAAACCCCGCGTGTTCCTCTATGACAGCGGTGAAGACCGGGCCATGACGTCTGGCCGCCTCGGCATGCCGCAAGCGCTGATCGATGCCGCCGGCGGGCACAACATTCTCGACGACGTCGACGCCAGCTGGACCCGGGTCAACTGGGAAAACGTGGTCGAACGCAATCCGCAGGTGATCGTGATCGTCGACTACGGCGAAGTCAGCGCCGAACAGAAAGAGCAATTCCTGCTGAACAACCAAGCGCTGCAATCGGTGGACGCGATCAAGTACCAGCGCTTCATCGTCATCCCTTATGTGCAAGCCACGCCGGGGATCGATAACGTGCTGGCGGTCGAAACCCTGGCCAAGGGTTTCCACGGCGAATGATCAATCGTCGCTACGCTTTGCTGCTGATAGGCCTCGGCGCGCTGTTGCTGGTGTCGTGCGTGGTGTCGCTGGGCTTCGGCCCGGCGCGGGTGCCGGTGGACGTGGTGTGGCGGATTCTGCTGCACAAGGCGTTCGGTCTCGGTGAGATCAATTGGAGCGCCGGGCAGGAACACATCGTCTGGCTGATCCGCGTGCCGCGCATGCTGCTTGGCGCGCTGGTGGGTGCCGGGCTGGCGTTGATCGGCGCGGTGCTGCAAGCGGTGACGCGCAATCCGCTGGCGGATCCGCACCTGCTAGGGGTCACCTCTGGCGCGACCCTTGGCGCGGTGATCGTGGTGCTGCATGTCGGTGAAATTGTCAGCCTGTTGACCTTGCCCATCGCCGCCTTCATCGGCGCATTGTTGAGCATGCTGATCGTGCTGATGATCGCCAATCGCAACGGCCGGCTCGACAGTGATCGGCTGCTGCTGTGTGGCGTGGCGGTGTCGTTCGTGATGATGGCGATCGCCAATTTGCTGCTGTTTCTTGGCGATCATCGCGCCAGTTCGGCGGTGATGTTCTGGATGCTAGGCGGACTCGGACTGGCGCGTTGGGAATTGCTGGCGGTGCCGGCGGCCAGCGTGTTGCTGGGGCTGGTTTTGCTGCTGGGCATGGCCCGACCGTTGAACGCGTTGATGGCCGGAGAACAGACGGCGGTGACCCTCGGCCTCAATGCACGCACGGTGCGCCTGCGGGTGTTTTTGATTGCGTCGCTGATGACCGGGGTGTTGGTGTCGATCAGCGGCTCGATTGGATTTGTCGGGTTGATGGTGCCGCACATTGCACGTCGATTGGTCGGGGCTGAGCATCGGCGGTTGTTGCCGGTGTGCGTGTTGCTGGGCAGCCTTTTCCTGGTCTGGGTCGATGTCGCTGCGCGGACGATGATTGCCCCGGAAGACTTGCCCATCGGCGTCGCCACCGCCGCCATCGGTGGCCTGTTCTTCATCGGCCTCATGCGCCGCCGCTGATTCACCTCTTTCAAAACTGTGGGAGCGAGCCTGCTCGCGAATGCGGTGTGTCAGACAACATAAAGGGTGACTGACATGCCCTCTTCGCGAGCAGGCTCGCTCCCACAGGTGATCACTGTTGGCCGCCCCAATGTGGCGCACCTCGGCGCACCAACGCCTCGTGCACGTCCCTTCATGGTGCGCCATCCAAACCGCACGACCGCTCTAATACGACATTTCCCTGCCTTTTGCCGACCAGGCACAGCCCTTGCTAAAGAGCCTTCAGTAGTCCGCATCTGCCACCAAAAAAATTCATAAGTTCATGGAGATCGCACAATGAAGCGTCGCAGCTTGATCAAGGCTTTCACACTCACGGCAAGCATTGCCGCGATGGGCATGACCTGGACTGTCCAGGCCGCCGAGACCATCAAGGTCGGTATTCTGCATTCGTTGTCCGGCACCATGGCGATCTCCGAAACGTCACTCAAAGACATGGCGTTGATGACCATCGACGAGATCAACGCCAAGGGCGGCGTGAACGGCAAGATGCTCGAACCGGTGGTGGTGGACCCGGCGTCGAACTGGCCGTTGTTCGCCGAGAAAGGCCGTCAGCTGCTGACCCAGGACAAGGTCGCGGTGGTGTTTGGTTGCTGGACATCGGTGTCGCGTAAATCGGTATTGCCGGTGTTCGAAGAGCTCAACGGCTTGCTGTTCTACCCGGTGCAATACGAAGGCGAAGAGATGTCGCCGAACGTGTTCTACACCGGCGCCGCGCCGAACCAGCAGGCGATTCCGGCTGTTGAATACTTGATGAGTGAAGAAGGCGGCAGTGCCAAGCGTTACTTCCTGCTCGGCACCGACTACGTCTACCCGCGCACCACCAACAAAATCCTGCGCTCGTTCCTGCACTCCAAAGGTGTGGCGGACAAGGACATCGAAGAGGTCTACACCCCGTTCGGTCACAGCGACTATCAAACCATCGTCGCCAACATCAAAAAATTCTCGGCGGGCGGCAAGACAGCGGTCATTTCCACCGTCAATGGCGACTCCAACGTGCCGTTCTACAAAGAGCTGGCCAACCAGGGCCTGAAAGCCACCGACGTGCCGGTCGTGGCGTTCTCGGTGGGCGAAGAAGAACTGCGCGGCATCGACACCAAACCGCTGGTGGGCAACCTGGCGGCGTGGAACTACTTCGAATCGGTCGAGAACCCGGCGAACAAGAAATTCGTCGCCGACTGGAAAGCCTACGCCAAGAAACACAACCTGCCGGGCGCCGATAAAGCGGTGACCAACGACCCGATGGAAGCCACTTACGTCGGCATCCACATGTGGGCGCAAGCGGCGGAAAAAGCCAAGTCCACCGACGTCGACAAAGTCCGCGAAGCCCTGGCTGGCCAGACCTTTGCCGCGCCGTCCGGCTACACCCTGACCATGGACAAGACCAACCACCACCTGCACAAACCAGTAATGATCGGCGAGATCCAGGCCGACGGTCAGTTCAACGTAGTGTGGCAGACCGAAGGACCGATCCGCGCCCAACCATGGAGCCCGTTCATTCCGGGTAACGACAAGAAGCCGGAGTATGCGGTGAAGAGCAACTAAGTCACTGGGTGTCGAGCCTGACGAAATCGTCCGGTCCGACGCAATTCCCTGTGGGAGCTGGCCTGCCAGCGATGGCATCACCTCAGTGCCGCAGTTGCACCGAGTCGCCTGCATCGCTGGCAGGCCAGCTCCCACAATGTCCGCGTCAAGGCGACTCTCTATGCCCACTGTTCTTTACCGAATTCTTCTGGCCATCGCACTCTTGCTACCGATGGCCACCCACGCCAGCGATGCCGAAGACTTCGTCGCGGCCAATCCCGTGCAGCAAGCCAAACTGCTGGAAGCCTGGGCTGCGCAGCCCGACCCGGCTCGAATCGAACTGATCAACGCCCTGCAACAAGGCGAGTTGACCGTCGACGGCCAGCCAAAAACCCTGCGCCTGAATAACCGCCTGCGAGGCCTGATCGACACCACGCTGGCCAGCCACCAATTGCTCGCCGCCGACGCCAAAATCCGCTTGGCCGCTGCGCAGCAATTACAGAAAAGCGCAAAACCGGCGCAGCTGAAATTCCTCGACCTGCAACTGGCAGGTGAAAAAGACGAAAGCGTTCACGCCGCGCTGAGCCTGGCGTTGGCCAATTTGCAACTGGTCGACAGCGACCCCGCCGTGCGCCTCGCCGCCGTGCGCCTGCTCGGTGAAACCGGCGACCCACTGGCTCGCACCCGCCTCGAAAGCCTGCTGGAACCGGGTGTCGAAACCGATGCCGGTGTGCGCACCGCCGCCGAAACCAGCCTGGCGCAGGTCAAGCGCAAACTGCTGATCGGCGAGATGCTCGGCCAGGCCTTCAGTGGCATGTCCCTCGGTTCGATTCTGCTGTTGGCGGCGCTGGGGCTGGCAATCACCTTCGGCCTGCTCGGCGTGATCAACATGGCCCACGGCGAGATGCTGATGCTCGGCGCGTACTCGACGTATGTGGTGCAGTTGATGTTCCAGCGCTTCGCGCCGCACGCCATCGAGTTCTACCCGTTGATCGCGTTGCCGGTGGCATTTTTTGTCACGGCCGCGATCGGCATGGCGCTGGAACGCACGGTCATTCGCCACCTCTACGGCCGTCCTTTGGAAACCCTGCTCGCCACCTGGGGCATCAGCTTGATGTTGATCCAGTTGGTGCGGCTGGTGTTTGGTGCACAGAACGTCGAAGTGGCCAACCCGGCGTGGTTGTCGGGCGGGATTCAAGTGCTGCCCAACCTCGTGCTGCCGTACAACCGCATCGTGATCATCGCCTTCGCCCTGTTTGTGGTGGTGTTGACCTGGCTGCTGCTGAACAAGACGCGCCTGGGCTTGAACGTGCGCGCCGTCACCCAGAACCGCAACATGGCCGCCTGCTGCGGCGTGCCCACCGGGCGCGTGGACATGCTCGCCTTCGGCCTCGGCTCGGGCATCGCCGGCCTCGGCGGTGTGGCGCTGAGCCAGATCGGCAACGTCGGCCCGGACCTCGGCCAGAGCTACATCATCGACTCGTTCCTGGTGGTGGTGCTCGGCGGTGTCGGGCAGTTGGCCGGCAGCGTGCTGGCGGCGTTCGGGCTCGGCATCGCCAACAAGATTCTCGAACCGCAGATCGGTGCGGTGCTCGGCAAGATCCTGATCCTCGCGCTGATCATTCTGTTCATCCAGAAACGTCCGCAAGGCCTCTTCGCACTGAAAGGACGGGTGATCGACTGATGAACCAGCCCCTGATGCTCACGGCCACGCAAAAGGCCGGCCCTAAAGTCACGATCGCCGTTGGCGCGGTGATTCTTGTTCTACTGTTGGCGTTGCCGCTGCTGTCGTTGTTGGCGCCGGACAGTGCGTTGCACGTTTCGGCGTACACGCTGACGTTGGTGGGCAAAATCCTCTGCTACGCCATCGTCGCCCTTGCGCTGGACCTGGTCTGGGGGTACGCCGGCCTGCTGTCCCTCGGTCACGGCCTGTTCTTCGCCCTCGGCGGTTACGCCATGGGCATGTACCTGATGCGCCAGGCCTCGGGCGATGGCTTGCCGGCGTTCATGACGTTCCTGTCGTGGACCGAATTGCCGTGGTATTGGACCGGTACCAGCAGCTTTCTCTGGTCGATGTGCCTGGTGGTATTGGCGCCGGGTTTGCTGGCGTTGGTGTTCGGGTTCTTTGCCTTCCGCTCGCGGATCAAGGGCGTGTATTTCTCGATCATGACCCAGGCCCTGACCTTCGCCGGGATGCTGCTGTTCTTCCGCAACGAAACCGGGTTTGGCGGCAACAACGGCTTCACCAACTTCCGCACCATTCTCGGCTTTGGCATTACTGAACCGGGCACGCGAGCCGTGCTGTTTTTCGCCACGGTGCTGTTGCTGGTGGCGAGCCTGTTCATCGGTTGGCGTCTGGCGCAGAGCAAATTTGGCCGGGTGCTGACAGCGTTGCGTGATGCGGAAAACCGCCTGATGTTCTGCGGCTACGACCCGCGTGGTTTCAAGCTGTTTGTCTGGGTCTTGAGCGCGGTGCTCTGTGGCCTGGCCGGTGCGTTGTATGTGCCGCAAGTCGGGATCATCAACCCGAGCGAAATGTCGCCGACCAACTCGATCGAGGCTGCGGTCTGGGTCGCATTGGGCGGTCGCGGCACGCTGATCGGCCCGTTGCTTGGCGCGGGTGTGGTCAACGGCATGAAGAGTTGGTTCACCGTCGCGTTTCCTGAGTATTGGCTGTTCTTCCTCGGCGCGCTGTTCATCGTCGTGACCTTGTACCTGCCCAAAGGCGTGATCGGTCTGTTGAAGAAAAGGGGCGAACAATGAGAATCACACCAACGGCGGAATTCATGCTCGAACCGGCCTTTTTCCCAGTGGAACCCAACAAGGACGCCGGCACCAGCCGCGATACGATCGGTCTCGGCCAACGCGCAGGTCCAGGCCTGAACACCCGCCACGGCACCATCCTCACGCTTGAAGACATCAGCGTCAGCTTCGACGGTTTCAAGGCGCTGAACAATTTGAACCTGTACATCGGCGTCGGTGAACTGCGTTGCATCATCGGCCCTAACGGCGCGGGCAAAACCACCTTGATGGACGTGATCACCGGCAAGACTCGCCCCAGCCATGGCAAGGCCTGGTTTGGCGAAACGCTGGACCTGACGCAGATGAGCGAGGTGCAAATCGCCCAGGCCGGCATCGGCCGCAAGTTCCAGAAGCCGACGGTGTTTGAAGCGTTGAGCGTGTTCGAAAACCTCGAACTGGCGCAGAAAACCGACAAGTCGGTGTGGGCCAGCCTGCGGGCTCGCCTGACGGGCGAACAACACGATCGCATCGCCGAAGTGCTGGAGACCATTCGCCTGACCACCTCGGTCAATCGCCCGGCAGGGTTGTTGTCTCACGGCCAAAAGCAGTTTCTGGAAATCGGCATGTTGCTGATGCAAGACCCGCAACTGCTGCTGCTCGACGAACCGGTGGCGGGCATGACCGACGCCGAAACCGAATTCACCGCCGAGTTGTTCAAAAGCCTGGCCGGCAAGCATTCGCTGATGGTGGTGGAACACGACATGGGCTTCGTCGGCGCCATCGCCGACCACGTCACCGTGTTGCACCAGGGCAGCGTGCTGGCCGAAGGGTCGCTGGAACAGGTGCAGGACAACGAGCGCGTGATCGAGGTCTACCTCGGCCGCTAGAATTGCGAACACAGAACCTGTGGGAGCGGGCTTGCCCGCGATGAGGATGGCACCTCCAAACTTTTGTTGACTGACACACCGCCATCGCGGGCAAGCCCGCTCCCACAGGGTTCGAGGAGAAACAAAAAATGCTGCAAGTCGAGAAACTGCACCAGTACTACGGCGGTAGTCACATCCTGCGAGGCCTGACGTTTGACGTTAAGGTCGGCGAAGTCACTTGCCTGCTCGGGCGCAACGGCGTGGGCAAGACCACCCTGCTCAAATGCCTGATGGGTTTGCTGCCAGCGAAGGAAGGCGCGGTGAACTGGGAAGGCAAACCGATCACCACGTTCAAGCCGCACCAACGGGTGCATGCCGGGATTGCCTATGTGCCTCAAGGGCGGGAGATCTTCGGCCGGCTGACGGTGGAAGAAAACCTGCTGATGGGCCTTTCGCGGTTTCCCGGCTCTGAAGCCAAGGAAGTCCCGGCGTTCATCTACGAGCTGTTCCCGGTGTTGCTGCAAATGAAGCAACGACGCGGCGGCGACTTGTCCGGTGGCCAGCAACAGCAACTGGCCATCGGACGAGCGCTGGCCAGTCGTCCACGCCTGCTGATTCTCGACGAGCCCACCGAAGGCATCCAGCCGTCGGTGATCAAGGAGATCGGCGCGGTGATCAAGAAGCTTGCGGCCCGTGGTGACATGGCGATTTTGCTGGTGGAGCAGTTCTACGATTTCGCCGCCGAACTGGCCGATCAGTACCTGGTGATGTCCCGAGGCGAAATCGTGCAGCAGGGTCGCGGCGAAAACATGGAAGCCGAGGGTGTACGCGGTCTGGTTACGATCTAATCTGTAGCGTCCTGACGATAATTAGAAACCATGAATCTACCCATTGCCACTGCCCTGTTTACCCCTAGCTGGCACGCCGAGCTGGAACTCGGCTACGCGCGTTTCGGCGACAGCACGCGCCCGGTTCAGCGCCGGCATAAAGGCCCGCTGCGGGTGCAAAAGCACCTGTATGCCGAAGGGCCCGAGGTCTGCCAACACATCATCGTGCATCCGCCGGGCGGGATTGCCGGCGGCGATCGGCTCGATATCTCGGCCAGCGTCGGTCGCGATGCCTGGGCGCAAATCACCAGCCCTGGCGCAGCCAAATGGTATCGCGCCGCCGGGCCCGCTTATCAGCAGCTGACCTTGAACGTCGCGGCCGGTGCGACACTGGAGTGGCTGCCACAAGAGACGATCGTTTTCAGTGCGGCGCAGGCTGAACTCAGCACCTCCATCGACCTTGAAGGCGACGCCCGGCTGTTCTATTGGGACGTCGTGGCGCTGGGTCGCCCGGCCAGCGGCGAGCGTTTCGACCGCGGGCATTTCCAGGCGCACCTGGACATCCGCCGCGACGGCCAGTTGCTCTGGCACGAACGCCAGCGCATTGTCGGCGCGGATGGTTTGCTCGATTCGCCGATTGGCCTGGATGGGCAACCGGTGTTTGCGACGTTGCTGGTGACCGGGGAAATCGATAGCGATTTGCTGGAACAGTGCCGCTCGCTGCCCAATGACGTGCGCGGGGATCTGACCCAGTTGCCGGGGCTTCTGGTGGCTCGATGCCTGGCCAGTGAGGCGCTTCTGGCCCGTGGCTGGCTGATTGATTTGTGGCGACTGCTCAGGCCGGCGTTGCTCGGCCGAGAAGCCGTGCCACCGCGAATATGGAGCACCTGATGTGTGCTTTTTGTGGGAGCGGGCTTGCCCGCGATAGCGGTTTTACAGCCAACATCTGTGTTGGCTGTGATGGCCTCATCGCGGGCAAGCCCGCTCCCACAGGGGATCTGTGCAACCAGAACCAGATCCGAAACTTTTTAATCTGCCCCTAATGGATTCCAACGATGGACCTGACCCCACGCGAAAAAGACAAGCTGCTGATCTTCACCGCCGGCCTCGTCGCCGAGCGGCGTTTGGCGCGCGGCGTGAAACTCAATTACCCGGAAGCCATGGCATACATTTCCGCCGCGCTGCTCGAAGGCGCCCGTGACGGCCGCACCGTCGCCGAGCTGATGCACTTCGGCACCACCCTGCTCAGCCGCGAACAAGTGATGGAAGGCATCCCGGAAATGATTCCGGAGATCCAGGTCGAAGCGACGTTCCCCGACGGCACCAAACTGGTCACCGTTCACCAACCGATCGCCTGAGGCCGCGCCATGACTTACGACATTCGCGATGCCGTGCACACCGACCTGCCGGCGATCCGCGACATCTACAACGACGCCGTGCTCAACACCACGGCGATCTGGAACGAACAGGCCGTAGACCTGGGCAATCGCCAGGCCTGGTTCAGCGCCCGGCAAGCCCAGGGTTATCCGATTCTGGTGATCGTCGACGGCGACAACACTGTGCTGGGCTACGCTTCATTTGGTGACTGGCGGCCGTTCGACGGTTTCCGCCATACCGTCGAGCACTCGGTGTACGTGCGCAGCGACCAGCGCGGCAACGGTCTCGGCCCACAGCTGATGACCGCGCTGATCGACCGCGCCAAACGCTGTGACAAGCACATCATGGTCGCCGCCATTGAAAGCGGTAATGCCGCGTCCATTCGCCTGCATGAACGGGCCGGTTTCGTCACCACTGGGCAGATGCCCCAAGTGGGCACCAAGTTTGGCCGCTGGCTGGACCTGACTTTCATGCAACTGACCCTCAATCCTGGCGCGGAGCCGCCGCCCGCCCACAAGGAGTAACTCTCGATGAACGCCGCCCAACTGCGACGCGTCAATGTTGAAAGCTTTGCGCACTATCGTCAGGGTTTGATTGATCTGCTGCTCGACGCCGTCGGCTATGGCGCCAGCGTCGGGTTCATGGCCAATCTGGACGCGACCCAGGCCCGCGCCTATTTCGATGAGGTTCAGGACAACCTGAACAAGGGCAACGTGCTGCTGTGGGTGGTGGTCAAGGACGAACAGGTACAGGCCAGCGTGCAATTGACCTTGTGCCAGAAGGCCAATGGGCTGAACCGTGCCGAAGTGCAAAAACTGCTGGTGCGTGAACACGCGCGCCGTCGCGGCCTGGGCCAACAGTTGATGAGTGCCTTGGAACAAGCCGCCCTCCAGCACAAGCGCGGCATGCTTTACCTCGACACCGAGGCCGGCTCCCCCGCCGAAGACTTCTACAAAGCCCTGGGTTACACCAAGGCCGGTGAACTCCCCGACTACGCCTGCGACCCGAGCGGCCAGTACAAACCGACCGCCCTCTACTACAAGATCCTCCAAGGAGCCCATTGATGATTCCCGGTGAATACCAGATCCAGCCCGGCGACATCGAACTCAACGTGGGCCGCCGCACAATCAGTGTGAAGGTGGCCAACAGCGGCGACCGGCCGATCCAGGTCGGCTCGCACTACCACTTTTTCGAAACCAACGACGCCCTGACCTTCGACCGCGCCGCCAGCCGCGGCATGCGCCTGAACATCCCCGCCGGCACCGCCGTGCGCTTCGAGCCGGGGCAGAGTCGCGAGGTCGAGCTGGTCGATCTGGCCGGGCATCGTCGGGTGTTCGGCTTTGCCGGGCGGATCATGGGTGACCTGTAATTAATGCGGTATCAGTTTCGACCCCATCGCGAGCAGGCTCGCTCCCACATTGGAATGCGGTCAACTGTGGGAGCGAGCCTGCTCGCGATAGTGAGCGCAGCGAACGATTTCAAATTCAATTGAATCTCAAGGCGAACGAATGAAGATTTCCCGTCAAGCCTACGCCGACATGTTCGGCCCCACCGTCGGCGACAAGGTCCGCCTGGCCGACACCGAACTGTGGATCGAAGTCGAAAAGGACTTCACCACCTACGGCGAAGAAGTGAAATTCGGCGGCGGCAAAGTCATCCGCGACGGCCAGGGCCAGAGCCAACTACTGGCGGCGGAAGTGGTCGACACCCTGATCACCAACGCACTGATCATCGACCACTGGGGCATCGTCAAAGCCGACGTCGGCCTCAAGGACGGGCGCATCGCCGCCATCGGCAAGGCCGGCAACCCGGACATCCAGCCCAACGTCACCATCGCCGTGGGCGCCAGCACCGAAGTGATCGCCGGTGAAGGCATGATCCTCACCGCAGGCGGCATCGACACGCACATCCACTTCATCTGCCCGCAGCAGATCGAAGAAGCGCTGATGAGCGGCGTCACCACCATGATCGGCGGCGGCACCGGCCCGGCCACCGGCACCAACGCCACCACCTGCACTTCCGGCCCGTGGCACTTGGCGCGCATGCTCCAGGCCGCCGACGCATTCGCGATGAACATCGGCTTCACCGGCAAGGGCAACGCCAGTCTGCCGGAACCGTTGATCGAACAGGTCAAGGCCGGCGCCATTGGCCTCAAGCTGCATGAAGACTGGGGCACCACGCCAGCGAGCATCGACAACTGCCTGACCGTGGCCGACCAGTACGATGTACAAGTGGCGATCCACACCGACACCCTCAACGAATCCGGCTTCGTCGAAACCACCCTCGCCGCCTTCAAGGGCCGCACCATTCACACCTACCACACCGAAGGCGCGGGCGGCGGTCATGCCCCGGACATCATCAAGGCCTGCGGCTTCGCCAACGTGCTGCCGAGCTCGACCAACCCGACCCGGCCATTCACCCGCAACACCATCGACGAACACCTCGACATGCTGATGGTCTGCCACCACCTGGACCCGAGCATCGCCGAGGACGTGGCCTTCGCCGAAAGCCGCATCCGCCGCGAGACGATTGCCGCCGAAGACATCCTTCACGACCTTGGCGCGTTCTCGATGATCAGCTCCGACAGCCAGGCCATGGGCCGGGTCGGCGAAGTCATCACGCGCACCTGGCAAACCGCCGACAAAATGAAAAAACAGCGCGGCCCGCTGCCTCAGGACGGCGAAGGCAACGACAACTTCCGCGCCAAACGCTACATCGCCAAATACACCATCAACCCGGCGATCACCCACGGCATCAGCCATGAAGTGGGCTCGGTCGAAGTCGGTAAATGGGCTGATCTGGTGCTGTGGCGCCCGGCGTTTTTCGGGGTCAAACCGACCTTGATTCTCAAGGGTGGCGCCATTGCCGCCAGCCTGATGGGCGATGCCAACGCCTCGATCCCGACGCCGCAACCGGTGCATTACCGCCCGATGTTCGCCAGTTATGGCGGCTCGCTGCACGCCACCAGCCTGACGTTTATCAGCCAGGCAGCGCAGGAAGCGGGTTTGCCCGAAGCCCTCGGGTTGAAGAAAAAAATCGCCGTGGTCAAAGGTTGCCGCGAGGTGCAGAAAACCGACCTGATCCACAATGATTACTTGCCGAACATCGATGTTGATCCACAGACCTATCAGGTCAAGGCCGATGGCGTGTTGCTGTGGTGCGAGCCGGCGGAGGTGTTGCCGATGGCGCAGCGGTATTTCCTGTTCTGAGTGTGAGCGGCTTGCCCAAAGAAAAACCCGATTGTTGGCGACAGCAATCGGGTTTTTCTACTTTATGAGTCAGCTCATCCGGCTTTGTTGCTTGGCGACGATGGCCGCCATTTCCGGTTCGTCCAGATGATCCAGCGCCTTATCCACCAACAAATGCACTCCGTCGGCCATGCGGCTCAGCGCCAAGGCCACGGAGCGGCTTGAGCCTTGCACATGGTCGGCGAGGTCGGCGGCGATGGCACTGATGGACAGCAGATCTTCCGAGGCGTTAGCCAGGAGCGATTCAGTGTTGAAGTCCGGGCAGACGCTGAAGAGTTGGCCCTTGCGTTCGGGTGATTTCTTTTCGGTGGGTGGGAAGTGATGGTCGAGGGCGCGCTCGGCGGCTTCGTGGAGCTTGTTGGAATCGAGGGATTCGTAGGGGGATGCGGGATCGGTTTCCGGCGGGTTTGGCGTTACTTTGAACATGGTAAAACTCCTAGTTGAAAAAACAGGAGCCATAACCCTCGCTACCAAACGAAGGGTGGCGGCCATACGCGGGTTGGTAGACCGGTAACTAGGACCCGGCGCCCCCGAAGGAGCCCTGCGCATGGCCACCATAAAACAGAGTCTTGAAAAGGTCTGCAATGGGTGACGCTATGCGACTAGTTGACCAGGGCTACCAAACCCGATCGCTGTTTTTCAGCGACACAGAAACGATAAAGCCCCGGCACAAAGACGCACAAGCCGGCGGATTCTGGCGCAGCTGTAGGCAACGGCACAAGGTTTTGTAGCTTTCATCAAGTAACATTGAGGCGGTTTAAACAAGCGCCGCCAAATAGCGTTTAATCCGCGAAGATGAACACCTACACGCGATGAAGTTGTTGAAAAAATCGAGGAAATATCCGACGGCATCAGCGGTCGTGTTTTTCTCGCCAAAGGCGCTACTATTCGACTCGTCGTCCCTCGATTCATGCCCAGGTAACCGCCATGCGCCTTTCCGAATTCATCGTCCAACACGTAGACCGCATCGTCGATGAATGGGAGCAGTTCGCCAAAACCATCACCCCGGCCGCCGAATCAATGGATCGCGCCTCGTTGCGCGACCACTCAAAGTCGATCCTGCTGGCCGCTGCGCGAGACATGAGCAAGCCCCAGACGGCCAGCGAGCAACGGGCCAAAGCCCGTGGCGAAGGCCCGGAAAAAACCCCGAGCCTGGACGAAGCCGGTGCCAGCCACGGTGAGTTGCGCCATACCGTGGGGTTCGACCTGGTGCAGATGACCAGCGAATTCCGCCACCTGCGCGCCTGCGTGATTCGCCTGTGGGTCAACAGCCTGGACTCCCCCGAACTGGCCTATTTCCAGGACATGATCCGCTTCAATGAAGCCATCGACGAAGCCCTGGCCGAATCCACCGCCGCCTATGCCGAGCAGGTCGATCGCTCGCGGGACATCTTTCTGGCGATCCTCGGCCACGACCTGCGCGCGCCCCTGCAAGCGGTGAGCATGTCCACCGAAATGCTGCTGCGCAAAACCACCCTCGAAGGCGACGCACTGGCGTGTGCGAACCACATCAAGCGCGGCACCCGGCACATGGCGATGATGGTCAGCGATTTGCTGGAATTGGTCCGCAGTCGCCTGGGCAAGAGTCTGCCCATCGAACCAGCCACCATGGACCTGGCCGAAGCGGCCCATGAGGCGATAGCCCGAGCCTGTGCCGGTCAACCTGAATGTGATCCGACGATTGAGATCCAGGGCGATACCCGTGGGATGTGGGATCCGCGAAGACTCGACCAGATGCTGCAGAACCTGATCGGCAACGCGCTGCAGCATGGATCGAGCAAGCGCGAGGTCACCTTGACCCTCACGGGCGATACCGACAGCGTGCGACTGACCGTGCACAACGACGGCATACCGATTCCGGCAGACGCTATCGCGACGATTTTCGATCCGCTGGTGCGCAGCGCCGACGAAGAACTGGGCGAGCCCTCCACCAGCCTCGGTTTGGGGTTGTTCATCGTCAAGGAAGTGGTCAACGCCCATAAAGGGACGATTGAAGTCAGTTCCAATGAGGCGGATGGCACGTTGTTTACGGTGGTGCTGCCCAGAAACGTGTGACAGCGATAGACCGCGTCACCGTTCATCGCGGGCAAGCCCGCTCCCACAGGGGTTCGTGTCGTTCATACATTGACCATCCACCACAAATCCCTGTGGGAGCGGGCTTGCCCGCGGAGGGGCCATGTCAGGCAACACAAAAACACCCGAACAGCTACTCAACCACCAACCGCCCCAACCGCTGCTTCAACATCCGGTTCTCCGCCCGCAGCTGCTGAACCTCCTCCAGCAAATCCAGCGCCAAAGCCACCCCCTCCCATTCCAGTTCCAGGTCGCGACGAAGCTTGGCGGCGCGCTTGGCCAGCGCCAGTTCATAGTCGGTGAACCGCCAATCCTTGGGCTGTGTGCCCTGAGGTTCGAGGATGCCGTGTTCGACGATTTCGATCACGTAGACGTCCGACAGGTCGGTCGCCTCACAGAATTCTGCCATGTCCAGTTGAACGATCAGGGGGTTGCTCATGATGGGCTACTCCGTCTCTGGGATCAGAAGTTTTCTCGCGGGTTGAACGCGGCTTTTTCGGCCAGTTCCTGCCACAGCGCCTTGACCTCGTCGCTGGAGGTTTTCGGCATGACGGCCTTCAGTTGCACGAACAGGTAACCGCGCTCGCCGGCCTTGTTCAGCAGGCCGTGGCCCTTGGCGCGCATGCGCTGGCCGTTCTGACTGCCGGCCGGGACCTTGAGGTTGATCTTGCCGGTGAGGGTCGGCACGGCCACTTCCGTACCCAATGCCAGCTCCCAGGGAGCCAGCGGCAAGGTAATGATCAGGTTCTCGCCTTCCACGTCGTATTTCGGATGCGGCGCAAAACGGATGATCAGGTACAAATCGCCATTGGCGCCGCCACCGACACCCGGTGCGCCCTGCCCCTTGAGGCGGATGCGCTCGCCGTCGGCCACGCCGGCCGGGATTTTCACGTTCAGGCTTTTGCTGGTGTTGCTGACATGCTGGCCGGCAGCGTTGTACTGCGGCACCTGGAAGGTGACCTTCTTCGATTCGTTCGAGAGGGTTTCTTCCAGAAATACACCAAGTTCCATTTCCACGTCTTGCCCTCGACGACCGCTGCTGCGACGCGATTCTCCACCCCCAAAACCGGGGCCACGGTTGCCGAAGATCGAACTGAAGAAGTCCGAAAAATCGCCTGTGTCCTGACCTCCGCCGAAACCACCGGCACCACGCCCCTGCCAACCCGGCGGGCCCTGGAACGGTTGGCCGTGCTGGCCGTATTTGCGCAAGTCGTCGTATTCGGCGCGTTTGTCGGCACTTTTCAGCGCTTCATAGGCTTCCGAGGCGTCCTTGAACTTGGCCTCGGCGTCCTTTTCCTTGCTGACGTCGGGGTGGTATTTGCGCGCCAGCTTGCGATAGGCGGCCTTGATCGCCTTATCGTCCGCTGTCGGCTCCACACCGAGAATCTTGTAATAGTCTTTGAAGTCCATCGAGGGAATCACCATCCGTTATCAAAATCGCGCCACTGCCGGCAGCATGCGCTCATTGCCAGCTGTCGGGTTGACCGATCTCAAGTGTTGACCGGGCAGCGCATCAGAAGTTTATCGGCAGCGGCAGGCGGTTTTTGCGACCGCCCTGGGGCTGCCAGGGCCAATGCAGACAAGTTTGGGGCAAAGGATAGTCTTTCAAGGCGCTAATCGCTGAGATTTAGCGGATAGTCGGCCTTCGAATATTCGCCGCACTGACATACACTGCGCGGCCGTTTTTTAACCGGAACTCGAAAGACATGAAAAACGCATCTCCAGCCCGTGCCTGCGGTATCGACTTCGGCACGTCCAACTCCACCGTCGGCTGGCTGCGCCCCGGCATGGAAACGCTGATCGCGCTGGAGGACGACAAGATCACCCTGCCCTCGGTGGTCTTCTTCAATATGGAAGAACGCCGCCCGGTGTACGGCCGGCTGGCGCTGCACGAGTACCTGGAAGGCTACGAAGGCCGGCTGATGCGCTCGCTCAAGAGCCTGCTGGGTTCCAAGCTGATCAAGCACGACACCAGCGTGCTTGGTACGGCGATGCCGTTCAAGGACCTGCTCGGGCTGTTTATCGGCCAGTTGAAGAAGCGTGCCGAGACCGCCGCCGGTCGGGAGTTCGAGGAAGTGGTGCTGGGCCGGCCGGTGTTTTTCGTCGATGACGATGAAATGGCCGACCAGGAAGCCGAAAACACCCTGGTGGACGTGGCCCGTGCCATTGGTTTCAAGGATGTGTCGTTCCAGTACGAGCCGATTGCAGCGGCGTTCGACTATGAGTCGACCATCGAAAAAGAAGAGCTGGTACTGATCGTCGACATCGGCGGTGGTACGTCCGACTTCTCGCTGGTGCGCCTGTCCCCTGAGCGCCGCACCCATGACAACCGTCACGATGACATCCTCGCCACGGGCGGCGTGCACATCGGCGGGACCGATTTCGACAAGCAGCTGAGCCTGCAAGGCCTGATGCCGCTGTTCGGCTACGGCAGCCGCATGAAGAGCGGCGCCTACATGCCGACCAGCCACCACATGAACCTGGCGACCTGGCACACCATCAACTCGGTGTACTCGCAGAAGTCGACGTTGGCGCTGGGCAGCATGCGCTACGACATCGAAGACACCGGCGGCATCGATCGCCTGTTCAAGTTGATCGACCAGCGGGCCGGCCACTGGCTGGCCATGGAAGTGGAAGAAACCAAGATCCAGCTGACCCATGCCGACAGCCGCCATGTACCGCTGGACCGCATCGAGCCGGGGCTGAGCGTGGAGCTGAGCCGGGCCTTGTTCGAATCGGCCATCGACAACCTGCTGGAGCGCGTGCGCAACAGCGTGACCCAGTTGCTGAACGACGCCAATGTGCGGGTCGATCAGGTGGATACGGTGTTCTTCACCGGTGGTTCGAGCGGGATTCCGGCGTTGCGCAACAGTGTGTCGGCGATGTTGCCGAATGCGCGGCATGTGGAAGGGAACATCTTTGGCAGCATCGGCAGCGGGTTGGCGATCGAGGCGATGAAGCGTTACGGCACGATGGATTGATCCAAGACCGAGGCGCCCTTATCGCTAGCAGGCTAGCTCCCACCTTGGATCTTTGGTCTTCACAAAACAAGTGTGGGAGCTAGCCTGCTAGCGATGGCGTCATAACAGGCAATACATCTCTTGAATCAAACCATCCCCACCTGCTTCAACTCACTCTTCAGGTACGCGTAGTAAATCGGCCCCGCCACCACCCCCGGCAGGCCGAATGCGGCCTCGAACACCAGCATTGCCAGCAGCAACTCCCACGACTTGGCACTGATCTGCCCGCCGACGATGCGCGCATTGAGAAAGTATTCGAGCTTGTGGATAACAATCAGATAACCCAGCGCCGCCACTGCCACCCAGATCGACAGCGACAGGCCGACGATGGTGATCAGCGTGTTCGACATCAGGTTGCCGATCACCGGCAACAAGCCGAGCAGGAAGGTCAGCACGATCAGGGTTTTGGTCAGCGGCAGCTTGATGCCGAACATCGGCAGGACCACCGCCAGGAAGATCCCGGTGAAGAAGGTGTTGAGCAGGGAAATCTTGATCTGCGCGAACACGATGTTACGAAACGCCTGGACCAGCAGGTGCAGACGATCAAACAGCGCGGCGGCCAGCGGCTTGCGCTTGGTCACGTCCGGCACGCGCTGCAAGGCAATGATCGCCCCCAGCACCATGCCGATCAGCAGCGTCACGAACATGTGCGCCGCGTCCTTGCCCACCAGTTGCAAGTCGCTGAGGTGTTTGCTCATCCACTCGCCGATGGCCACGCGGAACTCGGCGGCACTGGCCGGCAGATAAGCGTCGATGAACGGCGGCAGTTGCCCGCGTGCGCGGTCGACCACGTGCATGAATTTGTCGAGGGATGCGCCGGGGTTTTCCGCTTCGTGCAGCAGAAAGCTGATGGCACCGGCGAAGATCAGCGTCAACACGCTGACCACCAATGTGCCTAGCAACGCCACCGCCAGCCAGCGCGCACGCCGACCTTCAATCAGCCGCTGCAATTGCGGGGTGAGCATGTTGACCAGTTCGAACACCAGGAGCCCGGCCAGCAGGCTGGGCAGCAGGCGCAGCGGAATCACCAGCAGCAGCCCACCGAAAATTATGACCCAACTGATTAGCAGCAAAACTTGGCGTTGAGAAAACGTTGGCATACAGCCTCAAAACGAACGGCGTAAAAGGATTGGCAGTCTGCCAGCGTTCTGATGTCAGCACTAGGGATTGTGTGGGTCGACCTTAGTGGGGCTATTCAGCGTCCTCTCGGGCCTCATCGCGGGCAAGCCCGCTCCCACAGTGATCTCGGATGTCTGCACATTTTTTGTTCAGCACTGATGCCATGTGGGAGCGGGCTTGCCCGCGATGAGGCCAATGTGGTCACCGCAAATATCCTGTACTTACTTATTCTTCAGGCAATCACTCATGAACGCCTTGCGCTCATCACCCTTGAGGGCTTTGGTGGCGGCGTCGGCGTTGCAGGTTTTCATCTTCTCTTGCTGCGGGGTCAGGGTTTTCGCGTCATTGGCGGCGGGCGCCGCTTTCAGGCACGTGCTCATGAATGTCTTGCGCTCGTCGCCCTTGAGGCTTTTTGCGGTAGCGTCGGCGTTGCAGGTGGTCATTTTGTTCTGTTGGGCCGTGGCGGCGAAACCCTGGGAGCAGAGCAGCAAGCCGATCATCAACAAAGGGACACGCAACATCTTCATGGAGTTTTCTCCTTTTACCGCACCGAGGGGCACGGCCTCGTTGTGCAGTGTAGACAAAGCCTGTTACACCTTCCTGCCCTCGAGGTGGCTGCGCCGGTACTGTTCCGGCGTGACCCCGGCCTGACGCTGGAACATCGCAATAAACGCCGAGCCAGTGCTGTAACCCATGTCGAAGGCGATTTCCTGGATGCTGCGTTGGCTGTCCAGCGCTTCAATCGCCGCCAGAAACCGCAAGCGCTGTCGCCACTCACCAAAGCTCATGCCCAACTCGCGCACGAACTGCCGCGCCAGCGTGCGTTCGCTGACATGAATCTGTGCCGCCCACTCCGCCAAACGCCGGTTATCCCCAGGCTCGATCTGCAAGGCTTCGAGTATCCCGAGCAGCCCGGCGCTGCTGGCGTAGGGCAAGTAGCACTCATGCACCGGCGCCTGTTGCAGCTGATCCACCAGCACTTGGGCCAGTCGCTTGTCAGCGTCCTGCTCGGGAATCTTCACGTCCCGGGCAGCAAAGTCTTTGAGGATCGCCTTGAGGATATCGCTGATGGCCAGGGTGCAGGCCTGTTGCGGCAGTTCGCGGCACAACGGCGGAGCCAGGCACACCGCGCGGTAGTTGATCGGCTGGTTGCTGTAGAAACTGTGTTCGGTCTGCGGCGGCACCCACACCGCGTATTGCGGCGGCGACATGAAGCGGCTGCCGCCGATTTCCATGTGCAACACGCCGTGGGCCGAATACTCCAGCGTGCCCCACGGGTGGCGGTGAGCCGAGGCAAAACGGTGCGCGTCAAAGTCGGCATAGCGGAAGTACACCGGGGCCGGCAACTGGCTGAACTTCAGCAGGTCGATGTGTTTACTGGTCATGCTGTCCGTCATCAGGGGCCGATTGTCTGGATCGAAGTATAGGCTTGCATCCAGACAGACGATAATCACCCCTCATTAACGTTCTGGTTTTATCCGATGCAATACGCTTATCCCCTGCTGGCCATTTTCATCTGGGCCGGCAACACCGTGATTACCAAAATGTCGGCCGGGGCGATTTTCCCCGCCGAGATCGGTTTTTACCGCTGGCTGCTGGCCGGCTTGTTGTTCACGCCCTTTATGCTCAAACCGGTGATCGCCCATTGGCCGCTGATCCGCCCGAACCTGGGCAAGATCTTTGTCCTCGGCGTGCTCGGCATGGCGGTCTATCAAAGCCTGGCGTATTTCGCCGCCGGCCTGACCACGGCGACCAACATGGGCATCATTCTGTCGCTGATGCCATTGATGTCCCTGGCCATGGCGATTGTCAGCCTCGGCCAGCGCCTGACTGCCGGCGCACTGGCCGGTGCAGTGCTGTCGTTCGCGGGTGTGCTGGTGGTGGTGTCGTCCGGCAGCCTTGGCGTGCTGCTGGAGCATGGGGTGAATGTGGGCGATGCAATGATGCTGATCGCGACCCTGGCCTACGCGATCTACAGCACCCTGCTGAAAAAGTGGCAGCTGCGTTTGCCGCCGCTGGTGTTGTTGTATTTGCAGGTGTGGGTGGCGGTGGTGGTGCTGTTTCCGCTGTTTCTCTTCTCAGCAAAAACCGGCCTGACCCTGCAAAACATTCCGCTGGTGCTCTATGCCTGTCTGCTGGCTTCGATGATTGCGCCATTGGCGTGGATGCAAGCGGTGGTGCGCCTTGGGCCGAGCCGGACCACGCTGTTTTTCAATCTGCTGCCGTTGATTACTGCGCTGATTGCGGCGGTGGTGCTGCATGAGCAGTTGGCGCCGTATCACCTGGTGGGTGGGATGCTGACGTTGGGTGGGGTGATTCTTTCTGAGCGCTGGACGACGGTGTTGGGCAGAAGGATTAGTGTTGCCTGATCTGACGCCTTCGCGGACAAGCCTCGCTCCTACAGGTATCACCAAACCCTGTAGGAGCGAGGCTTGCCCGCGATGAACGATAACGCGGTCTAAACCCCGGCCGCTTTCAACCGCGCCGCATGCTCGACAAACAACCGAATCGGTTCAGCCCCCTTGCCCACCAGCCCCAACGACTGATTGACGATATCGAAGTGATCCATCGGGTATTCATCGCCAATCACCGTCCCCAGGTGCGAGCTGTAACGCCCGACCATCCCGTCGCAATGCCCGGTTTCCCGAACGAAAGTCCTGGCAAACAAGCGGCAACTGCGATTCGTCCCATCGAACAGATTGCGCCCGCGATCGGTCTTGCCCGGCTGTAACGTCCCGGACCACGAGTAATACCGTACGCCGTTGACCTCTTCCGGCCCATGCCCGCCCCACGTCTCGGGCAAGCCCTGTGGATAACGCTGATTGAACAGCGTCACGCCTTCCGTCGTCAGCGAATGATGGGAGGCATGGATATCCACCGGCAGCTTCGGCCCGCGATAGCCGGTTTCCAGCAGGCTCATCAGCGCCGCGATCCAGCGCAGCAAAACGCTCAGGATCCGCCCCTTGGCACTGTCTCCCGGATAGTGCTTGTGCAGGTAATCCGCCAGCTCCGAACCATGATTGGGCCCGGCCACCGAGGTGACCGAGGCGACCCGGTCCGGGCGTTTGGCGGCGGCGTAGCGCGCGGTCAGCGAACCCTGGCTGTGGCCGATCAGGTTGACCTTCTCGGCCCCGGTTTCCCGGAGGATTTCCTCGATTCGCGCCAGCAGCTGCTCGCCGCGCACTTCGCTGGAATGCAGCGGCGAAACCTGCACCGCGATCACCGTGGCGCCACCCCGACGCAGCGCCGAAATGATCCCGTACCAGTACGGATAGAGCAGCAGACGGATAAACCCGAGCATTCCCGGGACCAACACCAACGGGTAACGCGTGGCGGAACCTTGCGACATGGGCGAACTTCCTTGTGATCGATGAGGTGACGCAAGGCTGAATGCAAGACACCCGCCAAGCATCATCACCGAAGATGACAACTCGACGACCAGTCTATGACATCCGCCCTATTTCAGCCCTACCACGCCCGCCACGATCAACCCGTCCGACACCAGTTTGACCGCCGTCAGGCTTTCACCGAGCAGCGCAATCGCTGATCGGCCTCGGCTGCCCAGATCGCGGCTGCGATCTCTGACACTCAGCAAATTACTTAAAACTTTTCGCAACGCTCATCACTCACACCTTAAGTAGCGATCACGTCCTCAGAGGCGTGACGCCCACCGGATTAGCCTCCAGGAGATCGAGATGAGCGATATGCATTTGTCTGATGTAACCACCCTCCGCGAGCGTGCGCGCAAGAACGTCGAGAATGGTGCGGTGACCGAAAGCTACAGCGCCGACCGTGAAGAAGTGCTGCGCCTGCTCAACGCCTCGCTGGCCACCGAACTGGTCTGCGTGTTGCGCTACAAGCGCCACTACTTCATGGCCAACGGCTTGAAAGCCCAGGTCGCCGCCGACGAATTCCTCGAACACGCGACCCAGGAAGCCGAACACGCCGACCGCCTGGCCGAGCGTATCGTGCAACTGGGCGGAGAACCGGAGTTCAACCCTGACCTGCTGTCGAAAAACTCCCACGCCCAATACGTGGCCGGCAATTCACTCAAAGAGATGGTCTATGAAGACCTGGTCGCCGAGCGCATCGCCATCGACAGCTACCGCGAGATCATTCAGTACGTGGGCGAAAAAGACCCGACCACCCGGCGCATCTTCGAAGACATCCTGGCCCAGGAAGAAGAGCATGCCGATGACATGGCCGACCTGCTGAAAGATATGTAGTGCCGGATAGACCGCCTTCGCGGGCAAGCCTCGCTCCTACAGGTACTGGGCACGACGCAAAACCTGTAGGAGCGAGGCTTGCCCGCGAAGGGGCCCTCAAAAAACACCCGATTACTTGGTGGGCTTGACGGTCACTGGCGCCTTGCCGGCCTTCATCTGCTCCAACAACGGCGCACACTGATTCGGCTCGCCCCCGCTCGGCGCCACCAGCGCCAGCAACCCCGCCGCCGGCGCGGCAATCACGCCCAACGCCACCATCCCCGCCCCACGCAAAATCAGCGGCACAGCCTTCACACCCGCGTCCGGCTTGATGAACTTGCCCCGCACGTACAGCGGCGACCGCAACGAAATCAGCCGCCAGCCTTTCGATTCAGGGGTAATGGTCAGGTCCAGTTGCTCGGTGGCCATGTTCGCCGTGCCGTCGATGTAAATGATTGCGTTCTCGGTATCAAAGACAAACAGCCGCGTCGTCGCCAACCCGGTCTTGATGTCGAAGTCGGCTGCCGCGCAGTTGATCTTCACTTCCTTGTCACCAAAGATTTTGCCAACCACGTAGTTACCCACGTTCAGCCCCGCCAGCTCCATCAACTCGCGGCTGATCGCACCGTCGTTGATCAGCATTTTCAGATTGCCATTGGCGCTGCCCAGCAATTTGGCGACCGAGTTGCCGCGACCGGTGATGTCGGCATCGCCATTGAGCTCGCCGAAGCTGGTTTTCATCGGCTCGAAGGTCGGGAACAACTGCTTGAGCTTGAACTTGCGCGCCGTCAGTTTGGCCCGGCCTTCCAGTGGCTGAGTGTGACCGTTCAAGCGTATCTGCGCATCCAGCGTACCGCCGGCCACGCCGAAACGTAGCGGTTCAAGGCTGAGTACGCCGTCGGTCAATATCAGATGGGTATAAAGGTCTTTGAACGGCAGCTTTTCGCTGTGGACGATGCGCTTGCCGGTGAATTCGACGTCGGCGTCCATGTCGCGCCAGCGATCGGTCTTGAACTCTTCGACCGGCAACACCTTGTCCGTCGGCTGCTTGCTTTCACCGCCACGGGCCTTTTGCTTGGCGTTGGAGTCGGCGCCGATCAGCGGTGCGAGGTCGGTAAACAAAAGTTGATTCGATACCAGCGAGCCGCTCAGCTTGGGCCGTGGCTGGCTGGCGACGTAGGCCAGGCTGCCATGGATGTCGCTCTCGCCGATCTTGCCGTTGAACTCTTCATAGCGAAATTGCGCGCCATTCGCTTCGTGCAGCTTGGCGATCAGGTGACCGTCGGTGGCATACGGCGGTGTGTCCGGCAGGGTCACGCCGGTCAGCGGATACAGATTGCCCAGGCTGCTGCCAGCCAGTTTCAAACGCAAATCCAGCGCGCCGAGGTTCAGCGGATCAGTCAGAGTGCCGGCCAGTTCGACGCTGGTATCGCCAATCTTCACCTGGGCCTGCAGCGGGAACGGCTTGGTCGCGTCCTGCAACGCCAACAGGCCGCCAACCTTGCCGTCGCCAGCAAGCTTCTGGCCGTGGTACTGGCCTTTGACCTTTATGGCAAACGCGTAATCCTGCGGCGCGGCGCCCTTATCCAGCGCGGTTTTCGCCGCTTTGTCGCCAACGATGTCGCTGAACGGAATCGGTTTGCCCAGCGGGTCGATGATCAAGTCGAGCTGAGTCTTAAGGTTCTGATCGTCGAGGGTGACATGCCCCTTGTCGAAACCGATCGCGCCGATGTCCACCACCCACGGTGAAGGCTCGGCGTTCGGGTCTTTCGGGTCGAACTTGAAGGTCCAGTTGGCGCGACCATCGGCCAAACGCTGCAATTCGGCATTGGGTTCGGTGAGGTCGATGCGCGGGATCACCACGCGCTGGGCCAGCAAGGCCAGGGGCGAGATGCGCAACTCGACACGCTTGAGGGTGACCATCTGCGGTTGCTTGGACCAGTCCGGGTTGCCCAGGCTCAGGTCTTCGGCCACCACATGCGGCCACGGCACCCAGGCGCGCCAGCCACCTTCGTCAAGTTCGCGCCGCCAGACCACCGCCAGGTTGCCATTGATGGCGAACGAGCGGTGCAGCTCTTCGGAAACTTTGGCATTAAGCGGTGGTTTGATCCGGTTCCAATCGAAGAACACGATGATCAGCACCAGCACGGCCAGCAAGACAACCAGGCTGGCGAAGATCCAGGCGGCTATTTTTTTCCAAGCAAATTTACGAGTGCGCGTCATTGCACGGGGCTCCTGATACGACTGAGCGCCCGGACTGCGACGCACGTGTGAAACGTTAGGCCAGAACCGGCCTGCCATGGAATCTACGACTGAAAACCGGCTCGCAGGTTTAACCGAAATACCGCTTAACGCTCAAATAATCGGCCGGGAACACCCTGCCCTCCGAATCGAGCGTTACCGACCCCGCACTTTTGCGAGGCGCGAGTGGGTCGAAACTACCCACCCCGGCGCAAAAACGTCCGCCGGAAACGCCTGTTCTAGAGCCTTTCAACGGAACAATCAATTCCGTTGATTATTACCATTGCGTTTATGAACTTTTATATCGACTTATCGAGAGTAGCATTGCCCTCGTACCCACTTTATCGCCCTCCTACGGAGCACCCAATCATGAAACGCCAATTACTGCTTAGCCTTTCCCTCTCTCTTTTAGCCAGCACTGCTTTTGCACTGCCAGCGGCTGATCAGGCTACCCCACAAGTGAAATCCACCCACTCGGTGTTCAGCCAAACTGTTGCTGAAGGTGGCAATGATCGCCTGAAAGAAAAAGGCCTGATCACTCAAGATGGTTCCGATCGCACCCCACAAGGCCAAACCCTGGCGGCTGACGGTTCCGATCGCACCCCACAAGGCCAAACCCTGGCGGCTGACGGTTCCGACCGCACTCCACAAGGCCAAACCCTGGCGGCTGACGGTTCCGATCGCACTCCACAAGGCCAAACCCTGGCGGCCGACGGTTCCGACCGCACTCCACAAGGCCAAACCCTGGCGGCTGACGGTTCCGATCGCACTCCACAAGGCCAAACCCTGGCGGCTGACGGTTCCGATCGCACTCCACAAGGCCAAACCCTGGCGGCCGACGGTTCCGACCGCACCCCACAAGGCCAAATCCTTGCTGAAGGTGGTGGTGACCGTGTGATCGAACGCAACAGCGCCCTGAGCTAAGCGCATGGCGGCCTTGAAAAAAAGCCCAATCCCCGGATTGGGCTTTTGACTTTAAAGCGTTTGACCTTGTAGAAGTCGCACTTCCTCCGCGTGATCCCCTCGATAGTCGTTCGACGCCGGCAAAGCCGATTTGCTAGAGTGCGCCGCTGTCTTATCCAGAAAACACCTTTGCGATGCTGCCCCGCGCCGAACAGAAACAACAGACCCGCAACGCCCTGATGGACGCTGCTCGCCATTTGATGGAATGCGGCCGAGGATTCGGCAGCCTGAGCCTGCGCGAAGTCGCAAAAACCGCCGGGATCGTACCGACCGGTTTCTACCGCCACTTCGCCGATATGGACGAGTTGGGCCTGGTGCTGGTCAGCGAAGTCGGCCAGACCTTCCGTGAAACCATCCGCCTGGTGCGCCACAACGAGTTCGTCATGGGCGGCATCATCGATGCCTCGGTGCGGATTTTTCTCGACGTGGTGTCAGCCAATCGCTCGCAGTTCCTGTTCTTGGCCCGCGAGCAGTACGGCGGTTCGCTGCCGGTGCGCCTGGCCATCGGCCGCTTGCGCGAAGACATCAGCTCGGACCTCGCGGCCGACCTGTCGCTGATGCCAAAACTGCAACACCTGGACCTCGCCGGCCTGAGCGTCATGGCCGACCTGATTGTCAAAAGCGTGTTCGCGACCTTGCCGGACATCATCGATCCGCCGGCCGAAGCGCTGCCTGAGCACCTGACACCTCAGGCGAAAATCACCCAGCAGTTGCGCTTCATCTTTATCGGCCTCAAACACTGGCAAGGCCTAGGCAGCACCGAATAACCCCTGTGGGAGCGGGCTTGCTCGCGAAGGCGCCAGCACATTCAACACCAATGTGACTGGCTTGACGCCTTCGCGAGCAAGCCCGCTCCCACATGAAACATCGACCTCGCTGCAATTTGGTGCGCCAAACATTCTCCCGCACCAAATCAATTCAAAAATCCGTGGCATTTTGAATCGCCCCCGCAACTCCATCAGACATTTCCTACAGATCGCCCGATTGGCAAGGCCCTTGCTCTAGCCTGAGTACTGTCTATAGCTGGAAGCCTTCCGATGCTGGTGATTCATCGTAGAATCGACCCTCAACCTGTCTGGGCCGCCGAGTTGCACCTCAACTTCGAAGCCCGGAGCAAAAGCCGTTTGCGCTGTTTCAGTGCCGAGGGTGAAGACGTCGGGCTGTTTTTGGAGCGCGGTCAGCCGCCGCTGTATGACGGCGAATGCCTGGAGGCCGAGGACGGCCGCATCGTCCGCGTCTGCGCCCGCCCCGAACAATTGCTGCACGTCACCTGTGCCAATGCCTTCGAACTGACCCGCGCCGCCTATCACCTCGGTAACCGCCACGTCGCCTTGCAAGTGGGTGACGGCTGGCTGCGCCTGCTCGACGATTACGTGCTCAAGGCGATGCTCGAACAACTGGGCGCCAGCACCGAGCACATCGAAGCGCCGTTCCAGCCGGAACACGGCGCCTATGGCGGTGGCCATCACCATTCGCGCCACGGCGACGAGGACTTCAACTACCCGCCGAAACTGCACCAGTTCGGCGTCCGTTTATGAACCCGGCCTGGGCACTGTTGCGCCTGGCCAGTCCGCAGTTGCCGATTGGCGGCTACAGCTATTCCCAGGGCCTGGAAATGGCGGTGGATAACGGCCGCGTGAATGATGCCGGCAGTGCGCGCCGCTGGATCAGCGATCAGTTGCTGCTCAATCTCGCCCGTTTCGAGGCACCGTTGCTGCTGGCCCATTGCGTGGCGGCGTCCGAGGAACACTGGGGCGAACTGCTGCAACGCTGCGAAGAACACCGCGCCAGTCGGGAAACCCGCGAGCTGCATCAGGAAAGTCGGCAGATGGGCTATTCGTTGCAGCAACTGCTCAACGGTTTGCCGGAGCTGGATGCGCCGGCCCGCGCCTTTCTCGAACAACGCCCCGAGCCGCACCTGGCGCTCGGCTGGGCGCTGGCTGCACGGGCCTGGCGTATCAGCCCGCAAGACGCCTTGGCCGCCTGGCTCTGGAGCTGGCTGGAAAACCAGTTGGCGGTGTTGATGAAAACCCTGCCGCTGGGCCAGCAAGCCGCCCAGCGCCTGACCAGCGAACTGCTGCCGCTGCTGCAAGAGGCTCAGCAGAGCGCTAGCCGAATCAACCCCGAACACTATGGCAGCGCCGCTTTTGGCCTGTCCCTGGCGTGCATGGCCCATGAGCGCCAGTACAGCCGACTGTTCCGTTCCTAGGGCCTGTTATTTTCGGCCTTTTATTTTGGGCCTTTTATTGTGGAGAAGCACATGAACACACAACCTCTGCGCGTCGGCATCGGCGGCCCGGTCGGGTCCGGCAAAACCGCCCTGACCTTGGCCCTGTGCCTGGCCCTGCGCGACCGTTACAACCTGGCCGTCGTCACCAATGACATCTACACCCGCGAAGACGCCGATTTTCTGGTGCGCAACAAAGCCCTGGCGCCGGAGCGGATCATTGGCGTGGAAACCGGCGGCTGCCCACACACGGCGATCCGCGAAGACGCTTCGATCAATCTTGAGGCGGTGGATCAATTGAACCGGCGCTTTCCGGGGCTGGACCTGATTCTGGTGGAGTCCGGTGGCGACAACCTCTCGGCGACGTTCAGCCCGGAACTGTCCGACCTGACCATCTACGTGATCGATGTCTCGGCCGGCGACAAGCTGCCGCGCAAGGGCGGGCCAGGGATCTGCAAATCCGATTTGCTGGTGATCAACAAGGTCGACCTCGCGCCGTTGGTGGGCGCGTCGCTGGAGTTGATGGACAGCGACACCCAGCGCATGCGCAACGGCAAGCCCTTCGTCTTCAGCAACCAGAAAACCGGCTTGGGCCTGGAAGACATCATCGCCTTCATCGAGCGTCAGGGTTTGCTGACCGCCGCCTGATTCGTTATCCACAAAAAGTTATCAACAAGGAAGCTTATCCATGTCACTTAAACGCATTCTGGGCGCCATGGCCCTGCTGCTGACCCCGGCCATCGCCTTCGCCCACCCAGGGCACGGCGACAACGGCTTGATCGCCGGTATCAGCCACCCGATCGGTGGCCTCGATCATTTGCTGGCGATGGTGGCGGTGGGTTTGTGGGCGGCGCAGCAGAAAGGCGCGGCGCGCTGGGCGCTGCCGTGCACATTCGTCGGCATCATGCTGATCGGCGGATTGCTGGGTTTTGCAGGGCTGAACCTGCCGGCGCTGGAAGGCGGGATTGCGGCGTCGGTGCTGGCATTGGGGCTGGCGGTGGCGTTGGCCGTGCGTCCGCCGTTGAGCGTGGCGGTCGGCGCGACGGCGTTGTTTGCGCTGTTCCACGGTGTGGCGCATGGGCTGGAGCTGCCTGAGATGTCGAGCCCTTGGGCGTATGCCGCCGGGTTTGTCGCGGCGACGGCAGCTTTGCATTCGGCCGGTTATGCGGTGGTGCGGGTGTTGCCTCAGGCGGCGGCGCCGTTGGTTCGGTTGGCCGGCGCGGCTTCGGCGGCGACTGGGGTGTGGTTGCTCGCAGGCTGATTTCTTTGTAGCCCGTTATGGCCTCTTCGCGAGCAAGCCCGCTCCCACATTTGACCGTATTTCTCCAGTTGGAATGCGGTCAAATGTGGGAGCGGGCTTGCTCGCGAAGGCGGCCGGACAGACACCCCATCTTTCTAGGCAGCCTCTCTGCTACCATGTCGCGCAATCGCCCCTGCCGTGACGACGCCAGCCAATGCCGCCTGTTTCCCGCTCCGCCTCCCAGCCTGAATTGACCGCCCTGTTCGCCTCGGTGCAACAGCATTTCCTGGACGTGATCGTGCCGCTCTGGCAAGGCCCCGGCTGGAATGCCGATATGGCATTGCCCTATGAGGCCCTGGACGCCGGGCATCAACCGCTGCCTCCTCAACGCTACCGGGCCATGGCCTGTGCACGGCAGCTGTATCTGTTTTCCAGCCTGATCGGCCAGGTGCCGGGCGCCGAAGCGCGTGCAGCGGCGCTGTTCCGTTCCTTGCAGCAGCATTTCCACGACGCCGAGCACGGTGGCTGGTTCTACAGCATCGACCCGCACGGTGCGCCGCTGGATCAGCGCAAAGACCTCTACACCCACGCGTTCATCCTGTTCGCCTGCGCCCATTACTGGGACAAAGTGCGCGAACCGCTGGTGGAATCGGTGCTGAACGCCGCCCTGGCAGTGCTTGCGCAGCGCTTCGCAACAGGCGACGGCCTGTACGAAGCCAGCCTCGACCGTAACTGGTCGTCACTGAACACCGGGCCGTTGCAGAACCCGCTGATGCACCTGGCCGAAGCCTTCCTCGCCACGCTGTCCGTGCGCGAAGACGTGGTCGTGCAAGGCGCGCTCGTCGAGTTATGCACAGCCATGCAGCAGCGTTTTATCGATCCGCACGACGGTGTGCTGATGGAAAAGCCGCTGGGGGCTGTGGATAACAGGTTTGAACCGGGGCATCAGTTCGAGTGGTATTTCCTGCTGGAATCGTCGCCGCTGCTGCGCGGCTCGGCACTGCACACGTCTCTGGCGCGCGCGTTTGCGTTCACGGAACAGACGGGTGTTGATCCACAGACGGGAGCTGTCCGGGCGATGCTCGGTCTGGATGGCCGTCAGAAAGACGCCACCCAAAGAATCTGGGCGCAAGCCGAATACCTGCGGGCACTGACCTTGCGACCAGGCAGCGAGACGGCCGTGCTGCGCCAGTTGCAGGCGTTGCAACAGCGCTTCCTGCATGCTGGGGGTTGGTATGAGTGTCGGGATGAGAACGGTGATGTGAGCCGTCAGGACATGCCGTCGACCACGCCTTATCACTTGGCAACGTGCTATCGCGGGTTGGTCGACTACCTTCGCTGACTGAGAGATTGCCTTCGCGAGCAAGCCCGCTCCCACATTGGAACGCATTCCCCCTGTAGGAGCGAGCTTACTCGCGATGATCTCGAAGCGTTCACCGGAAAATCAGGCAATCCACTTCCGGTCCCCGGTAAAACTGATCGTCAGCCATCTCGCCGCATCCGGTTTGCCAAGCTTCGCCGAAATCTCCTCGCGCAGGCGGTCCAACTGTCCCACGCTCTCCAGCCGGTAATGCGCCGGCAACACCACATGAATTTCGATGAAACGCGCGCGCCCGTGCTTCTGCACGTATGAAACGTAGTCGTCGAAACCATGCTCGATGGTCGCCGCGTCCATCACCTGGCGCACCTTGTCGTCCAATTGATCCGGCGCAATCCCCAGCACATCGCGCAAGGCCGGGCCGAGGATTTTGAAGGCCGGCGCAAGCATGCTCAGGGCCAGTAGAATCAGGATCAACGGGTCGACGTACACCGCCCACTGGCCATAGCCCTGCGACTTGAGCAGCAGCGCGGTCAGAAAACTCACCAGCAAGCCCACCGACAGCATCGCGTCCACCAGCCAACTGATGTTGTCGTACTGGATCAGCGTTGATTTGAGCGTTCGATTACGATGGCGGACGTAGAAGAAATAGGCGAACTCGACAACGGTAAACACCGCCGCGTAGATGATCACCAGCCCGAGCTCGATCTCGCGGCCACCATTGATGATGCCGAACACACCGTTGAGAAAGGCGTAGATGGCGATCAAGAACAGGAAGCTGCCTTCGATCAGCAGCACCATCGGCTCCAGGTGCCAGAAACCGAACTGGAAGCGCTGGTTACTTTCCTTGGCGATCAGCTTGGCGGTGATCAGCATCAGGACTTTGATAAAGGTCGCGATCAGCGAAAAAAAGCCATCGAACAGGATGGATTGGGCGCCCGAAATAAAACCGGTGACAATCCCGGCGATTGCCACGGCCAACATCAAGATGGTCGATTGTTTGAGCAGCGACTGCTCACCTCGGTTACTCACGTAGCCTCCTCTGAAAACCTTGAAACCGCTGGGTGCGGTGGGGGTGTTGGGCGAGGAGTCTAGCTTATGAACTGTTTGGCCTGTGCTGGCCTCTTCGCGGGCAAGCCTCGCTCCTAGAGGGGTATGCATTCCTCTGTAGGAGCGAGGCTTGCCCGCGAATGGCCGTTACGCGGTACTACGCTTTGCCAGCATTGCGCTCAATGGCAAACCCGCTCCAGGTCTGGCTCACCGGCATCAGCTCCAGGCTGTTGATGTTGATGTGCGCCGGGGCGTTGAGCACCCAGAAGATGGTGTCGGCAATGTCCTGTGGCTGGATTGGCTCAGCCCCGGCGTAGGTCGCGTTGTAACGCTCCTGGTCACCCGCGAAACGCACCAGCGAGAATTCGCTCTCGCACAGGCCGGGCTCGATGTTGCTCACGCGCACGCCAGTACCTTGCAGGTCGCAACGCAGGTTCAGCGAGAACTGTTTAACAAACGCCTTGCTCGCGCCATACACATGGCTGCCCGGGTACGGGTAGCTGCCGGCGATGGAGCCCAGGTTGATGATGCTGGCGCCACGACCGTGGGCGATCAAGCGCGGCAACAGCAGACGAGTGCTGTACATCAGGCCTTTGATGTTGGTGTCGACCATCGTGTCCCAATCATCCAGATCGCACTTCGGCGCCGGGTCGACGCCCAGGGCCAGGCCGGCGTTGTTGATCAGCCCGCGCAGTTTGGCGAAGGACGGCGGCAGGTTGGCAATCGCCTCCTCCATGGCCTTGCGGTCACGCACGTCGAGCACCAGGCCGTGGACTTCGGTCTGTTTCGACAACTCGGCGCACAGGGCATTGAGGCGCTCTTCACGACGGCCTGTCAGCACCAGTTTCCAGCCAGCCTCGGCAAAACGACGGGCACAAGCTTCACCAAAACCGGACGTCGCGCCGGTAATAAACAGGGTGTTGGACATCGTGTTCTCCTTGCTTCGGCTGACGGGCAGCCATTGGAATAGAAAATCAGTTGGCAGCATGCCCGGCCCGGCTTCTACCGGCAACTGGCGCCAAGCAATTGAACAAAATTTGATCAAGCGTCTCGACCCCTTGTTCGCCGTGGCCTGCAGCCATGTACACGCACCTTATCCACAGGCCGGTCCACAGTTTCCGGGGGCAAGTGGAAAAGCTGAAACCCGCTGTGTACAAGGCTTTGCGAGCAATTTGGAAATTTTTTTGCTTGACCCTCAGCAGCCTGCTGTGTAGCCCCAAGGCAAATTGCACGATTGAGAGTCAAACCGACGATGGCGCCAAGCCAGCAACCACGGCCCTCAGCCGAGTCTTTCCAGAGTTTAACCACAGACTTATCCACAGGCCGACGGGATACATTTCACCGCACTTTCGTCGCCAACAAAAAGGTTGACAAAGCCCGCTCAAGGTCCTGCAAAAACGCCTGATCAAAAAACAACCACATCTCTGCACGCCACGGTTTACAAGGCTCTCAGCCAGCTACTCCCACGTTATTCACAGCCAGCTCCACAGCAAACGGGGACAAGTCAAAACCGTGACAAAACAACTATTTGCAGCGGCTTTATGTCGCGGTTTGAGAGCTCGTGAATATTGTTTTCCACAATTTCCCGAATGCACACAGCTGTCCTTGTGGGAGCGGGCTTGCTCGCGAAAGCGGTGGCACATCTGGCATCAATGTGACTGAAACACCGCCTTCGCGAGCAAGCCCGCTCCACAAGGGATTGGTGGTGAATTGGAGAGGTAAAAAAGCCCCGGCGATTGCTCGTCGGGGCTGTGGGTACTTCAGTAGAGGATCAGTGTCCGCCGAGATAAGCGTTACGCACTTCCTCGTTGACCAGCAGTTCCTTACCGGTACCGGTGATGCGGATTTCGCCGTTGACCATCACGTACGCCCGGTCTGACAGCTTAAGGGCATGGTTGGCGTTCTGCTCCACCAGGAAGATGGTCATGCCGGTGCTCGCCAGTTCCCGCAAGGTCGCGAAGATCTGTTTCACCACGATCGGTGCCAGCCCCAGGCTCGGTTCATCGAGCAACAGCAGTTTCGGTCGGCTCATCAGCGCACGGGCGATGGCGAGCATTTGCTGTTCGCCGCCGGACATGGTCATGGCCCGCTGGGTGCGGCGTTCCTTGAGCCGTGGAAACAGCTCGAACATGCGCTGCATGTCTTCGGTAGCGTACTTGTCACCGATCGGGATGGTGCCCATCAGCAGGTTTTCCTCGACGGTCATGTCGGGAAACACCCGCCGGCCTTCCGGCGATTGAGCGATGCCGTGAGACGCGATGTAGTGAGACGACTTGTGGGTGATATCCACACCCTGATAGATGATCTGCCCGTCCGCGGCGCGTGGCTGACCGAAGATCGACATCAGCAGCGTCGACTTGCCGGCGCCGTTGGAGCCGATCAGGCTGACGGTTTCCCCTTCATTGATGTGCAGCGAGACTTTCTTCAGGGCCTGGATCGGCCCGTAAAACACATCCAGTTCCTTGAGTTCGAGGATGGGTTGGCTCATAGCACCACTTCCTCTTCATCGGCGCCCAGGTAGGCCGCAATCACTTTCGGATCGTTACGGATCGCATCAGGTCCGCCCTCGGCGATAACGATGCCGTGGTCCAGTACCACGATGTGGTCGGAAATGCTCATTACCATGCCCATGTCGTGTTCGATCAGCACCACGGTCAGATCGTGCTCATCGCGCAGCAGCCGGATCATCGCGCTCAGCGCTTCGGTTTCCTGAGGGTTGAGGCCGGCAGCCGGCTCGTCGAGGCAGATGATTTGCGGACGCGTGCACATGGCCCGGGCGATTTCCAGACGGCGTTGCTGCCCGTAGGACAATTCGCCGGCCAGACGGTTGGCGCAGTCCACCAGGTCCACCACTTCCAGCCAGTAGAACGCGTGGTCCAGCGCATCGCTTTCAGCCTTGCGATAGCCCTTGGTATTGAGGATGCCGGCCAGCATGTTGCGGTTGACCCACATGTGCTGGGCCACCAGCAGGTTTTCCAGCACCGACATTTCCTTGAACAGGCGAATGTTCTGGAACGTCCGCGCCAGCCCGGCACGGTTCACCAGGTGGGTGCCGCCGAACATCTTGTAGCGCATCCGGGTGATGAAGCTTTTCGGCGAAACGAAATCCGTGGCTTTGAACGATTCGCCCAGCAGCTGGATGACATCGGTACGCTCGCCGCGGGTATTGAGTTCGATCTTGCCACCGGACGCCTTGTAGAAACCGGTCAGGCAGTTGAACACGGTGGTCTTGCCGGCGCCGTTGGGGCCGATCAGGGCAAAGATCGAGTTGCGATGCACCTTGAGGCTGACATCGCTCAACGCCTTGATGCCGCCGAAGTGCATCATCAGCTTCTCGACCGAGAGTACGACTTCGCTCATGGCGCTACTCCTTTACGCGGGGTCACACCGGTACGGCTGATCCGAATCAGGCCGCGCGGTCGCCAGATCATCATCAACACCATCAGCACGCCGAACAGCAGCACGCGATATTCCGCAAAGCCGCGCAGCAGTTCCGGGGCGACGGTCAGCACGAAGGCTGCAATCACCACGCCGATGGTCGAGCCCATACCGCCGAGGACCACGATGGCGAGGATCAGGGCCGATTCGAAAAAGGTGAACGAGGTCGGGTTGACGAAGCCTTGATACGTGGCGAAGAACACCCCGGCCAGGCCGGCCGTCGAGGCACCGATGGTGAACGCCGATAGCTTGACCAGTACGTGGTTCAGGCCCATGGAGCGGCAGGCGATTTCGTCTTCACGCAAGGCTTCCCAGGCGCGGCCGACCGGCATCTTGACCAGACGATGCTTGATGTACAGCACGGCCAGCACCACCAGGAACAACACCGCATAGATGAAGTAATACTTCACGTCCGGGTTATAGGCGATGCCGAAGAACTCATGGAACGGGACACCCCCCTCCTTCGCGCGCTTGCCGAACTCGAGGCCGAAGAAGGTTGGCAATGGAGCCGCCATGCCATTCGGGCCGCCGGTCAGGGACAGCCAGTTGTTGAGGACCAGGCGAATGATTTCACCGAAACCCAGGGTCACGATCGCCAGGTAGTCACCGTGCAATCGCAGCACCGGGAACCCGAGGATGCAACCGGCAAGGCCCGCGGTGATGGCCGCCAGCGGCAGCACCGTCCAGAAACCCAGCCCGAGGTATTGATAGCCCAGCGCCAGGCCGTAGGCACCGATGGCGTAGAACGCCACGTAACCCAGGTCGAGCAGACCAGCCAGGCCGACCACGATATTCAGGCCCAGGCCCAGCAATACGTAGATGAGCCCGAGGATCACCACGCCCAGCAGGTAGGAGTTGGAGAAAAACGGGAACACCACGGCAACGAGGATCACCAGCGGGATGATCCAGCGCAACCGGGATTTATAATCAGGCGGCAGTACATGAACCCCGGAGCCGGTACTTTCAAAGCCTTCAAGAATCTTCAGGCCCTTGGGCGTTTGCAGGAACAGGCTCAGGGCAAAGCGGCCAGCCATGACGATGGCGACAATCCACGCCACCCGGGTCGTTTCCATATTGAAGCCGTAGCCGTCAAGGACCACGCCAACAATCGGGCCGAACACAATCAGGGCGACAAGGCCGGCAAGAATCGCGTCAACCAGGCTTCTTTTGAGATCAATGGTTTTTTTAGTGGTTGAAGACATCGCTTACACCTTCGACACAAGAGGACGGCCGAGCAGGCCTTGGGGCCGAAAGACCAGAACGAGAACGAGCAGCGAGAAGCTGAAGACGTCTTTGTAGTCCGAGTTGACCAGACCTGAGAACAGCGACTCGGAGATCCCGAGGATGATCCCGCCAAGCATCGCACCAGGCAGCGAGCCGATGCCGCCGAGTACCGCCGCGGTGAACGCCTTGATGCCGATGATGAAGCCGGCATAGAAGTCGAACGTGCCGTAGTTCATGGTGATCAGCACGCCGGCCAGGGCCGCCATCGCTGCACCGATGATGAACACGTAGGAAATCACGCGGTCGGTGTTGATCCCCAGAATCGAGGCCATCTTGCGGTCTTGCTGGGTGGCGCGGCACATGCGGCCGAGTTTGGTGTACTTGATGATGTAGGTCAGCAGGGCCATGCCGGCGAATGCGGCAATCAGGATAAACACCTTGGTGTAGGTCAACTGCACGAAACCGGTACCGATCTCGACGCGCCAGGCTCCCGTCAACAAGGTCGGAACGCCCTGTTGTTTGGCGCCCTGGGCGATCTGGGCATAGTTTTGCAGGATCAGCGAAATCCCGATGGCGCTGATCAGCGGTGCCAGTCGGGTGGAGTTGCGCAGGGGCTTGTAGGCGACGCGCTCGATGACCCAGCCATACACCGCCGTGACCACGATGGTGAAGATCAAGGTGCCGAGCATCAACAGCGGGAAGGATTCAATACCGAAGTATGCCAGCAGAGCCAGACTGATTGCCGCGAGGTAAGCGGAAATCATGTAAACCTCGCCGTGGGCGAAGTTGATCATGCCGATGATGCCATAGACCATTGTGTAGCCGATGGCGATCAGGCCATAGACCGACCCGAGGGTCAGGCCGTTGACCAGTTGCTGCAGGAAAATACCATCCATAACGCAATCTCACGCATTTGAGAGACTGCACAGAAGCCGGGTGCAACGGACCGGGGTTCAGCCGCCGAAGCAACTCGGTTGTGTGCAGCTCTACGAGAAAAGACAGGTACTGCACGGACATGTTGTTTGATTGCCCGGTGCACAAGGCACCGGGCAAATCAGCAGTTCATATCACTTCTGCTTTTCCAGCTGATGGTATTTGCCGTCCTTGTCCCACTGGTAAACCACGTAGTCGGAGACTTTCAGGTCGCCCTTGGCGTCCCAGGTCTTCTCGCCCATTACGGTTTTGACCGGGTTTTTCTTCAGCCACTCGGCGGCTTTCTCGCCGCTGTTGGACTTGGCGCCGTTGAAAGCTGCAGCCAGGGTCTGGACCGAAGCGTAGGCGTACAAGGTGTAGCCTTCAGGCTCGGTGCCTTTCTTGCGGAACTCGTCCACCACGGTCTTGCTGTCTGGCAGCAGGCGTGGGTCGGCACCGAAGGTCATCAGCACGCCGTCGACGAATTGCGGACCGCCAGCCGTGGTCACCAGTTCGTCGGTCACGATGCCGTCGTCGGACATGAACTTGACGTCTTTGAGGCCTTGTTCACGAAGTTGGCGAACCAGAGGACCGGCTTCCGGGTGCAGGCCACCGAAGTAGACGATGTCGGCGCCCGCGCCACGGATCTTGGTCACGATGGTGCTGAAGTCTTTCTCGCCACGGGTCAGGCCTTCATACAGCACTGGCGTTACGCCGCGCTTGACCAGTTGCGCCTTGGTGGCATCCGCCAGGCCTTGGCCGTAGGTGTCCTTGTCGTGCAGCACGACGACTTTCTTGCCCTTGAGCACGTCGACGATGTAGTCGCCGGCCACGATGCCTTGCTGGTCGTCACGTCCGCACATACGGAACATGGCGCTCAGGCCGCGTTCGGTAACGGCCGGGTTGGTGGAACCTGGCGTGATTGCGATGATGCCCGCTTCGTCATAGATCTCGGAGGCCGGGATCGTCGACGAGGAGCAGAAGTGACCGACCACGCCGGCGACTTTCTGGTTGGTCAGGTCCTTGGCGACCGTCACAGCCTGTTTCGGTTCGCAGGCGTCATCGCCTTTGACCAGTACGATTTTTTCCCCGTTTACGCCGCCCGCTGCGTTGACCGCATCGGCCGCAGCCTGTGCACCCTTCATGTACTGCTCGCCAAATGCCGCGTTGGCGCCTGTCATCGGGCCCGCCACTCCGATTTTCACGTCAGCCTGTGCAAACGCGGAAACACCCAACGCAGCTGCCACTGCGAGGGCCAGAAAGCCTTTCTTGTAAAACGTCTGGGACATGAGGTGGTGCTCCAAGGTTTTTTTTAGTTGGCACTGCGACTTCCTGAATGCTCAGAGCAAGGGCCGTGCCATCGGTTTTTTATTCTGAAAAAAGTCACTGCTTTATTGTTATTTTGACTGTTTCGAGCCCATTTTCATTGGGCGTGCAACCGTCTAAACCGCGGAAGGTGAAACCATTTATTTTTAAAGGCGCAACCCGCGTGCGCCATCATTGCAACCGCGACGCGAAACGGCGTGCAACCAGCCTGTAACAGCGTGCGTCACCGAAGTGCACACTGCTGGTGCGCAACTGCTACAACCCGCACCTTTTACAGGCTAGTCGCTGCGCCGAAAAGCGCCGCTTCCAGCAACATATTTCAACAATCAAATAACGATCCGCAGGCACTGGCCTGCGTGATACAGCGAAAACCCGGCCTCGTACAGACAGCTGCGCAATCCTGCGCCAGCCAGTGGCTGCATGGGTGCAAAAGGAATCGGTAGCGCTTGCGGATTTCCGTTGCACAAGTAATCGGCAAAGGCTTTGCCGACGACCGTGCCCGTGGTCACGCCCCGACCGTTATAGCCGGTGACGGCCACTAAACCGGGCGCCGGTTCGAACAGGCGCATCAAATGGTCGGGGGTGAAGGCGATGCAACCGGTCCAGGTGCACTCCCATTCCACCGGTTTGAGGTAAGGGAAATAGTGCTGCTGAACCCGATCGGCCCACGCCTTGAGGAACCAGGCCGGCTTTTGATTGCCGTTGCCCAGGCTGCCGAGTAACAGCCGACCGTCTTTGTCGCGACGAATGCTGCTGAGCACCTGACGGGTGTCCCAGGAACCCTGGCCACCGGGAAGGATTTGCTGCGCGGCGTCTTCGGTCAGCGGGACCGAGGCGACTTGATAGTAGTAACCGGGGAAGAAATTACGCCGCAGCTCCGTCCAGTCACCTTCGGTGTACGCGTTGGAAGCGATCACCACTTGCTCGGCCAGCACCGACCCCTGAGCGGTCTGCACCGACCAGCGCTGGCCCTGACGCTCGAGCCGGGTCACCGGAGAATGATCGAACAATTGACCGCCGAGGCCGATGGCCGCTTTCGCCAGCCCCGTGGTGTACGCCATTGGATTGAGGGTGCCAGCACGTCGATCGAGTAGCGCGGCAGCAATCTTTTTGGTGCCCGTTGCTTGCTCGCAGGCTTGGCCGGTCAGCAGTTCAACCGGGGCGCCGCGACGTTTCCATTGTGCTTCACGACTGCGCAAGTCGGCTTCGCCACGGGCGTTGTGCGCCATGTGCAGCGTGCCTTCGCGGCGCAACTGGCAATCGATGTTGTATTTGTCGATCAGGCTGAACACCAGGGACGGCGCTGCGCCCAGCATGCGGTTGAGCTGACTGCCAACCGCTTCGCCGAAACCGGCTTCGATCTCGTCCGGTGGTATCCACATGCCAGCGTTGACCAGCCCGACATTGCGCCCCGAACCGCCATGGCCGGCGCGATGCGCTTCCAGCACACAGACGCTTTTGCCCTGTTCCAGCAAATGCACCGCCGCCGACAGACCGGTGAAACCGGCGCCGATGACACAGACATCCACCTTCACCTCGCCCTTGAGCGCCGAGTTGTCGGGCCTTTGCGGCGTCAGTTTTTCCCACAGACACTCTTCGCGTAACGGCATTGCCAGACTCCAACAGAAACCTAACCAACACACCATTCAAGTGTGGGAGCGGGCTTGCTCGCGAAGACGGCAGCACATCCAGCATCGATGTGACTGATAGACCGCTTTCGCGAGCAAGCCCGCTCCCACATTGGATCTTCATGGGTTCAACAGACTTGTTTAGTCGAACGTAATGCCCTGAGCCAACGGCAATTCCAGCGAATAGTTCACGGTGTTGGTCTGACGGCGCATGTAGCCGCGCCATGCGTCCGAACCGGACTCACGACCACCGCCGGTCTCTTTCTCACCCCCAAACGCGCCGCCAATTTCCGCGCCGCTCGGGCCGATGTTGACGTTGGCGATGCCGCAGTCGCTGCCGACCGCCGACATGAACTGTTCGGCTTCACGTACGTCGGTGGTGAAGATGCACGAGGACAGGCCTTGTGGCACCGAATTGTTCAGGCGCAGCGCTTCGTCGAAATCGTTGTAACCGACCACGTACAGGATGGGCGCGAAGGTTTCATCGCGGACCACGTCGCTCTGCTCTGGCATTTCAACGATGGCTGGCGAGACGTAGTAAGCGTTCGGGTATTGGTCTTCCAGCTGACGCTTGCCGCCGAAAACACGGCCGCCTTCGCTCAAGGCTTGTTCCAGCGCGTCCTGCATGTTCTCGAAGCTGTGCTTGTCGATCAGTGGACCGATCAGGTTGCCCTCAAGCGGGTTGCCGATGCGGACTTTGGAGTAGGCGGCCTTGAGGCGGGTGACGATTTCTTCCTTCACCGACTCGTGGGCGATCAGGCGACGCAGGGTGGTGCAACGCTGGCCGGCCGTGCCGACGGCGCTGAACAGGATGGCGCGAACGGCCATGTCCAGATCGGCGCTTGGGGCGAGGATCATCGCATTATTGCCGCCCAGTTCCAGAATGCTGCGGGCAAAACGTGCGGCGATTTTCGGCGCCACTTCGCGGCCCATGCGGGTGCTGCCGGTGGCGCTGATCAGCGCGACACGCGGGTCATCGACCAAGGCTTCGCCGGCATCGCGACCGCCGATGATAACTTGGCTCAGGTGCGGTGGTGCGTCGCTGAAGTTCTTCAGTACGCGGTCGAACAACGCCTGGCAGGCCAGTGCGGTCAGCGGGGTTTTTTCCGACGGTTTCCAGATCACCGGGTTACCGCAAACCAGCGCCAGCGTGGTGTTCCAGGCCCAGACCGCCACCGGAAAGTTGAACGCGCTGATCACGCCGACGATGCCCAACGGGTGCCAGGTTTCGCGCATGTGGTGGCCAGGACGCTCGGAGGCGATGGTCAAACCGTACAGTTGACGGGACAGACCGACCGCGAAGTCGCAGATGTCGATCATTTCCTGCACTTCACCCAGGCCTTCCTGAGTAATCTTGCCGGCTTCCCAGGAGACCAGCTCACCGAGGTCGGCCTTGTATTCGCGCAGGATGTCGCCGAGTTGGCGCACCAGTTCGCCACGGCGCGGGGCCGGGACCTTGCGCCACAGTTCGAACGCATGATCTGCACGACTGATGTGTTGCTCGACTTCAGCGGCACCTTCCCAGTTCACGGCGGCGATCTGGCTGCCGTCGATAGGCGAATGCACCGGCACTTTGCCGTTCTGGTACAGGGCCGGGTTCACACCAAGACGATCAAGCAATGCGGCAACCATGGGTCACTCCTCGAGCAAAAAACAGAAAACGTCCAGCCGGAAAATCACGACTGATCAGACCTGTAGTTTTAGCGCCCCTGAGGTTACCCAACAAACGACCTTTAAGAGAGATATCATTCCGTTTATTCATGCTGCGAATCTGCCGGTACTAAAAGCAGAGAGAAACAAGAAAAAGGACCACCCATGCTGAATAAACGCTACTTGCCGTCGATCACCGCGCTGCAGTGCTTTGAGGCCGTTACCCGGCACTTGAGCTTCACCCGGGCTGCCGAAGAGTTGAACCTGACCCAGAGCGCCGTCAGCAAACAGGTCGCGCAACTCGAAGAATTGTTACAGCACTTGCTGTTCCGCCGAGTGCGTCGACGCCTGCAGATGACGCCGGCCGGTGATTTGTACCTGGTGGAAGTACGAAAAATCCTCACGCAGGTTGAGATGTCGACCCATTACCTGCGCTCCTACGGCGGTGAAACCGAAGTCTTGCGCGTATCAACGCCTCCTACCTTCGGCGCGCGCTGGCTGGTCCCACGCCTCAAAGGCTGGCGCCTGCGGCATCCGTCGATCCATCTGGACCTGTGCAGCGAACAAGAGGCCGACGACCTGCTGCAAGGTCGCAGCGACCTGGCGTTCTATTTTGGCCAGGGCTCACGGCCCGGCACCGAATGCCTGAAGCTGTTCGGTGAAGAGCTGGTGCCGGTCTGCGCGCCTGGCAGCCTGCCGGACACGCCGTTCACCGACCCGACGCAACTCACCGACCTGGTCCTGCTGCAAAACGCCTCCCGGCCCCAGGCGTGGCACGACTGGTTCGACAATCAGGGCTACCACACCGAACACAGCTACCACGGCCCGCGTTTCGAAACCTTTTATATGTGCATCCGCGCCGCACAAGTGGGCTGTGGTGTGGCGCTACTGCCACGGTTTCTGGTGGAAGAGGAATTGGCCGACGGCAAACTGGTCATTCCCTGGCAGCATGCCATGCCCAGCAGCGACGCCTACTACCTGGCGTACCCGGAACACTCGGCGGAAGTGCCCAAGGTCCGGGATTTTGTGAAGTGGATGCTGGAGCAAGTTGATACTCCGCAAATGCCACAACCTTAGAATTACACACACTACCTGTGGGAGCGGGCTTGCCCGCGATAGCGTCAGTAAATCCAACATTTATGTGGCTGACTGATTGCTATCGCGGGCAAGCCCGCTCCCACAGGGTTCTGCCGCGATCTAAAAAAACGCTGGCAATCCCCACCATTGATATGCGCCACTAGCGCCATTCATTGGAACAGCTGCAACGTCGCTGCCAAGCGCCGCGGCCAGCCTGGAGAGACCCGTTATGAGCGAGAGCGTGTTTGGCGATCGCATCGTGCAGAACCTGCTCGACACCGACTTCTACAAACTGACGATGATGCAGGCGGTGCTGCACAACTACCCTAACGTCGAAGTCGAATGGGAGTTTCGTTGCCGTAACAGTGAGGATCTGCGCCCGTACCTGGCGGAGATCCGTTTCCAGATCGAGCGCCTGGCCGAGTTGAGCCTGAGTGCTGACCAGCTGAGTTTCATGGAGCGCATCAGCTTCATGAAACCGGACTTCCTGCGGTTTCTCGGGCTGTTCCGCTTTAACCTGCGCTACGTCCACACCGGCATTGAAAACGGCGAGCTGTTCATCCGCCTGCGCGGGCCGTGGCTGCATGTGATCCTGTTCGAAGTGCCGCTGTTGGCGATCGTCAGCGAAGTGCGCAACCGCTATCGCTACCGGGAAGTCGTCCTGGAGCAGGCCCGCGAGCAGCTCTATCGCAAGTTCGACTGGCTGACCGCCAATGCCAGCAGCGACGAATTGTCCGAATTGCAGGTAGCCGATTTCGGCACTCGTCGACGCTTTTCGTACCGTGTGCAGGAAGAAGTGGTGAACGTGCTCAAGCACGACTTCCCCGGGCGTTTCGTCGGTACCAGCAACGTGCACCTTTCCCGAGAATTGGACATGAAACCGTTGGGCACCATGGCCCACGAGTGGATCATGGCCCACCAGCAACTCGGCCCGCGACTGATCGACAGCCAGATTGCCGCCCTCGATTGCTGGGTTCGCGAGTACCGCGGCCTGTTGGGGATCGCCCTCACCGACTGCATCACCACCGATGCCTTCCTCGGTGATTTCGACCTGTATTTCGCCAAGCTCTTCGACGGATTGCGCCACGACTCCGGGGATCCGGTGATCTGGGCCGAAAAAGCCATCGCCCACTATCACAAGCTCGGCATCGACCCGATGAGCAAGACGCTGGTGTTCTCCGACAGTCTGACGCTGCCCAAATCGCTGGAAATATTTCGCGCATTACGCGGTCGGATCAATGTCAGCTTCGGCATCGGCACCAACCTGACGTGCGATATTCCGGGTGTCGAACCGATGAGCATCGTGCTTAAAATGGCGGCCTGCAACGGCCAACCGGTGGCAAAAATCTCCGATGAGCCCGGCAAGACTCACTGCAAAGACCCGAATTTCGTCGCCTATTTGCGACACGTTTTCAAAGTACCTGCCGCCCTTTCCAGCACATCAAGCATTACTAGCAAGGAGTGAATTCATGCAAGCCGAACAGCGTGAGATTGCTGAGCAGCTCAAGGTTCAACCGCCGTTCGCCGACCCGGCCGCCCTCAAGGCTGAAGTCGCCCGGCGGATTACGTTCATTCAGGATTGCCTGGTCAATTCCGGGCTCAAGACCCTGGTGCTCGGCATCAGCGGCGGCGTCGATTCCCTGACCGCCGGCCTGCTGGCCCAGCGCGCCATGCGCGAACTGCGCGAGCGCACGGGTGACAGCAGTTACAAGTTCATCGCCGTGCGCCTGCCGTACGAAACCCAGTTCGATGAACACGATGCCCAGGCGTCGGTCGACTTCATCGCTCCGGATGAACGCCACACCGTGAACATCGGCCCGGCGGTCAAAGCCCTGGCCAGTGAAGTCGCCGCCTTCGAAGGCAAGCAGGCGGTCTCGGTGGATTTCGTGCTCGGCAACACCAAGGCGCGGATGCGCATGGTCGCCCAGTACACCATCGCCGGCGCGGCCCATGGCCTGGTGATCGGCACCGATCACGCGGCAGAAGCGGTGATGGGGTTCTTCACCAAGTTCGGTGACGGCGCCTGCGACCTGGCACCGCTGAGCGGCCTGGTGAAAAACCAGGTGCGGGACATCGCCCGCAGCTTCGGCGCGCCGGAATCGCTGGTGGAAAAAATCCCCACGGCGGACCTTGAAGACCTGTCGCCGGGCAAACCTGACGAAGCGTCCCACGGCGTGACTTACACCGAGATCGACGCGTTCCTGCACGGCGAGCCGGTGCGTGAAGAAGCGTTCAAGATCATCTGCGACACTTACAAAAAGACCCATCACAAGCGCGTGATGCCGTTTGCGCCATAAGGATTGGTGGCGTCTGCACTGACGCCATCGCGAGCAGGCTCGCTCCCACAGGTACAGCGCGGTCCTTGTGGGAGCGAGCCTGCTCGCGATGAACGATGACTCGGTCAAATACCGGGCACAAAAAAAGCGTCCCTAGCGGACGCTTTTTTTATCAGCGCGATTTGCTTACTTCAGGGTCACAGTGCCTTTCATCATCGAGATGTGACCAGGGAACGAGCAGAAGAAGCCGTACTTCTCGGCAGCGTCCAGCTTCGACACGTCAAAGGTCACCGAGTCGGTTTCCTTGGCGCCAATGACTTTGGTGTGAGCGATGATGCGCGCGTCACCTTCCGGCAGGTAGTTCTTGTCGATGCCCGCGGCCAGGCCAGCGGTGGCGATCGGCTGCATGTCAGCTTCTTTGCTCAGCACCCAGTTATGGCCCATGACGTTCTTCGGCAGGCTGCCGGAGTGGGTCAGTTCAACGGTGAAGGTCTTGCAGCTTTTGTCGATTTCAATGGCTTTGGTGCTGAAGGTCATCTGATCGGTGGAGTCGATCGTGGTTTTGCACTCGGCAGCCATCAATTGACTGCTGGCCAGTGTCAGCAGGGATACCGCAACAAGTTTGGCAAACATGGTGAATCTCCAAGGCAGGGTTAACAAAAGTGCGAATGGACAGAAGACTGCCTGAAAACTTCGCAAGTTCCTATGACCTGAATCAAAAATTGTATACAACTTTCGGGCTATGACACCTATCGAAACAATCTACCAGCCAGACGTCTAGGGCGGCCCTATCATCAGGTCGTCATCCCCCATCTGGAGCGCCAGTCATGTTCTTCAATAGCCTGTTGTGCAGTTTGCTCGCCGCCTACGCCTGTGGCGCCAGTGGTACCTACGAACCCCCCAAGCGCGAAGTTTAGACCTTGGAACACCGCTTGCCTGCCTTTACTCTGTGGCGATACCGACCATGGAGTAAGGCATGTCTTTAGCGTCCGTTTGTGTATTTTGCGGTGCCAGCACCGGCACCAACCCGGCTTATCGTGAAGCGGCTGTCGCCCTGGGGCGAGCATTGGCCGAACGCAAGCTGACCCTGGTCTATGGCGGTGGCGCCGTCGGCCTGATGGGGATCGTCGCCGATGCCGCACTGGCGGCCGGCGGTGAAGTGATCGGGATCATTCCGCAAAGCCTCAAAGACAAGGAAATCGGCCACAGCGGCCTGACCCGCCTGGAAGTCGTCGACGGCATGCATGCGCGCAAGGCCCGAATGGCCGAGCTCAGCGACGCGTTTATTGCCCTGCCCGGCGGCCTCGGCACGCTGGAAGAACTGTTCGAAGTCTGGACCTGGGGCCAGCTTGGTTATCACGGCAAACCGCTGGGTTTGCTGGAAGTGAACGGTTTCTACAGCAAATTGACCGGTTTTCTTGATCATATCGTCGGCGAAGGCTTCGTTCGCGAAGCACACCGTGACATGCTGCAAGTGAGCGAATCACCGCAAACCCTGCTCGATGCCCTGGATGCCTGGCAGCCGACAGTGGTGCCCAAGTGGACGGAGTTAAAACCCAGCTAACGGCTTGGCACCGATACAGGGCAGAATATGCGCCGCTCAACCTCACCTTCGACCCCAGAGGATCGCCCATGGCAAAACCTAATTATTCCTTCGCCAAACGTCAGAGAGACTTGGCCAAGGAGCAGAAGAAAGAGGAAAAGCTTCAGCGCAAGAAAGCTACAGCTGAAGAAGAAGCAGCAGCACTGAACCCGGATGCCGAAGGCGAAGTGGCTACAGACGAAACTGAAGCACCGAAAGATCAGGCGCCCGACGCCTGAGACCCTCAGGGCCCGATGATCTGATCAGGCCCACCGGATCTGTGTCCAGGGTCAGCAGTTACGGCTGCTGACCCTCACAGGCCACTCTGAACTACCCCCCATTCCCCTGTAGGAGCGAGCTCGCTCGCGATGGTCGTCAACGATAACGCTATACGCCTGATAGCCCGTGGCGTTCTCGGGTTTTTCGCGAGCAGGCTCGCTCCCACAGAAGTTTTAGTTAATCCAGTGGCATTACGGTGACGCGGACTTCCGGGTCGTGGTTGCCGCCGCCCAGGATTACCCCGCGCAACGGCGAGACATCGGAGAAATCCCGGCCCCAGGCCAGGGTGATGTGCTCCAGCGCCGGTTGCACTTTGTTGGTCGGATCGAAATCGACCCAGCCCAGCACCGGGCAAAACACCGAGACCCAGGCATGCGACGCATCGGCGCCGATCAGCCGAGGCTGGCCCGGCGGTGGCTGGGTTAGCAGGTAGCCGCTGATATACCGCGCAGCCAATCCACGGGAGCGCACACAGGCGAGCATCAGGTGCGCGAAGTCCTGACAAACGCCGCGCCGACGCTCCAGCACTTCCACCAATGGCGTTGCCACTTGGGTCGCCTCGGCATCGAAGGTGAATTCGCTGAAGATCTTCTCCATCAACGCCTGAACGCCCAGCAACAGAGGGCGCCCCGCAGGGAAACAGCTTTCCGAGAACTCGACAAAGTTGCGTTTCAAGTGCACGTAGGGCGATTCGAACCGGTAGCGGCACGCTTCCAGCAATGCAGGCGTTAGCGGCTGACTGCTGTAGGTCAGCGCGCTGCGGGTTTCTTCCCAGGCCGGTGATTGATTGAAATCCAACGCTGGCCGAGCCAGCACTTCGACGGTGAGCCGCGCATTGACCAGCAATTCATCATGCGGACGTTCAAACGCCAACCGTGTCAGCGGATTGCCGAACACATCCAGTTCATCCCGACGCGAAGTCGGGTCGGGGCTGATCTGCAATTGCTGCTCGGTGCAGCGTTGCCAGGCACAGGGGCGCGGCCACAGGTGCGCCAGTTGCTGAGCCAGGGACACCGGGCTGTCGTAGTGATAATGGGTGTCGTGGAGAATCTGGTAACGGGCGTTCATCAGACGGACACCGTGCGCTGGCTGACATCATCGACATGGGCGAAATGGCGCAAGGCCAGGCGATCCGACACCTGGCCACTGGCATCGGCGATTTCTTGCAGCAGATCAGCCAGACCTTCGATGGCGGCACGCACGCTGGTTTCGCCGAACAGCGGGTTTTCCAGACAGCCCAGATCGAAGCACGCCAGCCTTTCCACCAGTTGTGGAAGGCCTGCCTCGCGAGGCACGCCAAAGTCGTCGTTCAAGCGTTTGAGCGTGCGGGTCACCAGCTTCAACTGAAACAGCACCGCGTGAGGGTTTTGTTCATCCAGCAGTAGCAGGTCCAGTACCGGGATCAATTGCGCCACTGCCAGATAGCGCGAACGGTAGGTGATGCTGCTGTTCCCCAGCTCCAGCAACCATTCCAGCCCGGCCTGATCGAAGGCCCCGGCGCCACGCAGAAACGCCGCCAGGCTCGCGCTGAGAAACTGCAGCCGCTCGATCCGCCGGCCGATCATCAGGAAACGCCAGCCTTCGTCCCGGGTCATGTCATCGAGGGCAAAACCGGAGAGTGCCGCCAGGGACATCACCAAGCGGTTGAGGAAATCCATCAGCTCGCCGAAATCCGGCTCATCGGTTTCCAGCTCCATCGCCTCTCGTTGCAACTCCACCAGCGCCTGCCAGTTTTCCCGCGAGAGTTTGCCGCGCACCTGCGACGCCGCCCACTGCAAGCGTTGCAGGTTGGAACGCAGGCTGAACGGCCAGTCATCGCCCAGCAGCGCCGCCAGCAACCGCTCGGGCAGATCGCCTTCATCCGGCAACAGATTCAGGCGCTCGCCGAGATCGACGGCCGCCTGCAAGGCCTGCGGATCATCACCGTCGACATAGCGCGCCAGCATGATCCGCAACAACCGTGCGCTGTCATCGCAACGCTCGCAATAACGGCCGAACCAGAACAGGTTTTCCACCACCCGCGACGGCAGATACGGATCACGCCTTACCAGATCGTGCACACCGATCGTGCGCTGGGTTCTCCATTGCTCACCACTCGGCGGACGGTCCCCCAACACCCAAGTGTCCTTGCTCGCGCCGCCGCGCTGCATCGATACCACTTCGGCGTCAGCCTCGGCGGCGACCCGGGTCAGGCCGCCGGGCAACACCCGATAACCGTCGCGACTGGCCACCGCATACACGCGCATGCCGATGGCTCGAGGTTGCAGTTGACCGCCCTCGGCCTGCCAGATCGGCGCCTGGGACAATTGCGCGAGCTCTTGCGCGACATAAGCGTAAGGGCGAGCCTGCATGCGCTCGGCCAAGCTTTGACGCTGCTTTTCGCTCAAATCGCGTCCAAACACAGGCGTAAAGCTCTGCGAGGGAAAGGCCGGTTTGATCAGCAGTTCCGGTAGTTTCTCCAATGCTTGAGCCAGTACGGGTTCTTCACCACACCACCAAGTGGCAATGGACGGCAGGATCAGTTCTTCACCAAACAGGAATTGATTGATCCTGGGCAGGAAACCCAGCAACCCCGGCGACTCCAGCACGCCACTGCCCAAAGCGTTGGCCACCAGCACTCGCCCCTGCCGAACCGCTTCAAGCAAGCCCGGCACGCCAAGGGCCGAATCGGTGCGCAATTCCAGCGGATCGCAGAAGTCATCGTCGAGCCGTCGCATGATCGCGTGAACCCGGCGCAAGCCGCTCAAGGTTTTCAGGTAGACCGTGGCATCGCGGACAGTCAGGTCACCGCCCTCCACCAGTGGATAACCGAGCTGGCGCGCCAGATAAAGGTGTTCGAAATAGCTTTCGTTGAAACGCCCCGGCGTCAGCAACACGATGAGTGGCGCTTCGTCATCGCTCGGCGCCTGACGGGCAAGTGTTTCTTGCAGCGTGCGGAAGAACCCGGCCAGATGCTGCACCTTCAAATCACGGTACAACTCGGGAAAGGCCCGGGACACGATCGTGCGGTTTTCCAGCGCGTAACCGGCACCGGACGGCGCCTGAGTACGGTCCGCCGTCACCCACCAGCGACCGTCGGGTGTGCGCGCCAGATCCACGGCATACAGATGCAGAAAGGCACCGTCAGGCGGCGTGATGCCCTGACACGGCCAAAGGAAATTGTTGTGACCGAACACCAACTCAGCCGGCAGCAGACCTTCAGCGATCAACCGTTGCGGCCCGTACAGATCCGCCAGCACCGCGTTGAGCAAGCGTGCGCGCTGGGCGATGCCGGCCGACAGCTGCTGCCATTCATCAGCGGCAATCACATGGGGCAACAGGTCCAGTTCCCACGGCCGATCGGCGCCCTTGGGGTCGGCGTAGACGTTATAGGTCACGCCGTTTTCCTGGATCTGCCGGGTCAGCAGCGCCTGACGCTGCGCCAGTTGCGCTGGCGTGCTGCGTTGCAATTGGTCGAACAGCCGCCGCCAGTGCGGGCGCACCGCGCCGCTGTCGTCGAGCAGTTCGTGATAAGTGCCCGCCGTCAGCGGGTAGCGGTCTAGCAGGTCAGGCATGGAAAGCTCGGCAGACAGCAATGAACGGTCAGACTAACGCAGGCTCATGACGCCCGGATAGACGAAAAATCCGAGCGTCGCGTACGGTTTAGAAACGTCGTAAATCGAGAGTGAACGGCAGCTCGTCGTTCCTTTCCAGAATCGGTATAGGAAGTTTCCCTGGCGTGTGTCCGATACGGAAGAAACGCGCCATTCGCCGACTCTCGGCCTCATTGGCGTTCACCGGCAGACTGTCGTAGTTGCGCCCGCCCGGATGGGCGACGTGGTACTGACAGCCGCCCAGCGAACGTCCCATCCAGGTGTCGAGCAGGTCGAACACCAGCGGCGCATGCACGGGAATGGTCGGTTGCAGGCAGTTGGCCGGTTGCCAGGCACGGAAACGCACCCCGGCGACAAACTCCCCGACTCGCCCGGTCGGCTGCAAGGGCACCGGAACGCCGTTGCAGGTCAGCAAGTAACGCTGCGGCGCCAGGCCAGTGAGTTTGACCTGTAGGCGTTCCAACGACGAATCGACGTAACGCACCGTGCCACCGACGGCGCCCTCCTCGCCCAACACGTGCCAAGGCTCAAGCGCCTGACGCACTTCCAGCTCAATACCGCTGACCGCGTAATCGCCGACCTTGGGAAAACGGAACTCCAGATGCGCCGCAAACCACTCGGCCCGCACCGGATAACCGGCCGCGTTGAGATCGACAATGACGTCGGCGAAATCCTGCTCGATAAAGTGCGGCAACAGGAAACGGTCGTGCAGTTCGGTGCCCCAGCGCGCCAGTTTCGGCGGCGCATAAGGCTCGCGCCAGAAGCGCGCGACCAACGCCCGCAGCAACAATTGCTGAGCCAGGCTCATGCGCGCGTGGGGCGGCATTTCGAAGGCGCGCAACTCAAGCAATCCAAGGCGCCCGGTGGCGCCGTCCGGCGAGTAGAGCTTGTCGATACAGAACTCGGCGCGGTGCGTATTGCCGGTGACGTCGATCAGCAAATTACGCAGCAGCCGATCCACCAGCCACGGCGCGCACTCCTCGCCCGGTTCGGGCATTTGCGCAAAGGCGATTTCCAGCTCGTACAGCGCATCGTTGCGCGCTTCATCGACACGTGGCGCCTGGGACGTCGGGCCGATGAACAGCCCGGAAAACAAGTAGGACAAGGACGGGTGGTTATGCCAGTAACTGATCAGGCTGCGCAGCAGATCGGGCCGCCGTAGAAACGGTGAGTCAGCCGGCGTCGCGCCACCCAGTACAAAATGGTTACCGCCGCCGGTGCCGGTGTGCCGGCCATCGATCATGAATTTTTCGGTGGTCAGTCGGGTCTGGCGCGCTTCTTCGTAGAGAAACTCGGTGCGTTCGACCAGTTCATCCCACGTCGCGGACGGCTGAACGTTGACCTCGATGACGCCCGGATCGGGCGTGATGCGGAAATTGCTCAGGCGCGGATCGCTTGGCGGTTCATAGCCCTCCAGCAACACTGGGCAATGCAATTCTTCGGCAGTGGCCTCGATCGCGCTGACCAGTTCCAGATAATCCTCGACCCGCTCCAGCGGCGGCATGAACAGGTACAACCGGCCCTCCCGCGCCTCGGCGCAGAACGCCGTGCGCGTCAGCCAGTCGGCGGATTCGTCGATCTTCGGTGCACGCTCCTCAGTCACGGCAGTGGAGCCTTGGCTTTGCAGTTGTGCCGTGTCCGGCAGTGCAGGGAAATCCTGATTCGGGTCCACAGGATGAATGAACGGGTACTCCGCCGCCTTTACCCAGGGCTGCGAGCCGAGCGGCAGGCGATAGCCCAAGGGCGAATCCCCCGGCACCAGTCGGCAATGCTCTTCTCGTAGATACCAACGGCCGCTCTGCCACTGATCACCCTTGGCGGTGCGTGCCAGCGGCAGGACCTGACCGATCACCTTGTCCAGACCCTGGCTGAAAACCTTGCGCAGGCGCGCACGTTCCAGTGGTTCTTCCAGGCGTGAGTCTTCGGCGCTGACGTTTTGCGGCAAGGTGCCTTCGCGCCAGAGGTAGTAGAAATTGTCTTCGTAGGCCGGGAATACAAAGCGCGTGGGAATTTTCAGGCGTTCGGCGACACTCGCCAGAAAACGCCCGGCCAGTTCACCATTGGCGCCGTAGTCTTGCTGCTCATCGGCAATCAGCGCGCTGTTGTGCCAGATCGGCACGCCGTCCCGGCGCCAGTAGCAGTTCAGCGACCATCGTGGCAATTGCTCGCCGGGGTACCACTTGCCCTGACCGAAATGCACCAAGCCTTTGGGCGCGTAGTGCTTGCGCATACGCTGGAACAGTTCGGCGGACAGCCGACGTTTGTCCGGCCCCAGCGCTGCGGTGTTCCACTCGGCGCCGTCCGGGTCATCGATGGACACGAACGTCGGCTCGCCGCCCATGGTCAGGCGCACATCGCCTTCCAGCAGGTCGGCATCGATCTGCCGGCCCAGGGACTGGATCGCCAGCCACTGGTCTTCGGTGTAGGGCTTGGTGACTCGTGGCGCTTCCCAAATCCGTTCAACGGACATTTCGTGGGTGAATTCGCACTCGCACGGTTCCACCAAGCCGCTGATCGGTGCCGCTGAGCCCGGATCGGGACTGCACGCCAACGGAATGTGTCCTTCGCCGGCAAACAGCCCTGACGTCGCGTCCAGGCCGATCCAGCCGGCGCCGGGCAAATAGACCTCGCACCAGGCGTGCAGGTCGGTGAAGTCCACTTCAGTGCCTGACGGGCCGTCGAGGCTTTTGACGTCGGCGGTGAGTTGAATCAGGTAGCCGGAAACGAAACGCGCTGCCAGCCCGAGGTTGCGCAGCAATTGCACCAGCAACCACGCCGAATCGCGGCAAGAGCCAGAGGCCTGTTCAAGTGTGTGCTCCGGCGTTTGTACGCCCGGCTCCATGCGAATCAGGTAGCCGATGTCTTCGCTCAGGCGCTGATTGAGCGCGACGAGGAAATCCACGCTCGGCAGCGGCGTGCGGTCGATGCCCTGCAGATACGCCTGGAACTTCGGCGTCAGGGGCAAGGTTTCCAGGTACGGCGCCAGCTCTTTGCGCTCATCCGCGGCGTAGGCGAACGGGATCTTTTCGGCGTAGGGCTCGAGGAAGAAATCGAACGGATTGAAGACCGCCATCTCTGCCAGCAGGTCGACTTCGATCCGCAACTCAGAGGTTTTCTCCGGGAATACCAAACGCGCCAGGTAATTGCCCTGGGGGTCTTGCTGCCAGTTGATGAAATGCTGCTCGGGCGAGACCTTCAGTGCATAGGACAGTATCCGTGTGCGACTGTGGGCGGCCGGACGCAGGCGAACGATCTGCGGACCGAGCTCGACGGCGCGGTCGTAGCGGTAATGCGTGACGTGGTGCAATGCGACATGAATCGACACGGCGTGCCTCCTGCGAGCCTTAAGCGTATTCGAAAGCGCGCAAGACTTATGCCATCCAGCAGCGCTGGCGCTTTCACAGATTTGCTTAGGGCAGTACAGCACCAAAATCGGGCGATGCAGGAATTTGATTGGGGCAGATTGCACGAATATGTGGCGCAGGTACCGGCCTCTTCGCGGGCAAGCCCGCTCCCACAGGGTTTATCTGTGAACGCAGAATTTGCGAACAATAGAGATCACTGTGGGAGCGGGCTTGCCCGCGATGAGGCCAGTCGCCCCGACAAATCTTTTAAGCGTTGAACGCAAAACGCCAACCCGAAGGTTGGCGTTCTGTTCAGCTCAAGCGAGGCTTAGCGCGGTACGACCGGCTTGCGCGCAGGCTTGGGGCCTTTGCCTTTGGCCGCGTCCTTGCGTTCCTTGGCCGCCTGCTGGTTGCGGGCAAACGCCGCCGCCTTGGCCTGTTCACGCTTGTCCCACGGATTGCCGCCATCGCTGGCGCGCGGTGGCAGGCCGGTGTGCTGGGTCAGGATCTTGGTGGTCTTCTCACCAGCAACTTTGTGGCTGCCAGCCGGTGTCGAGTTCTTGCGACGGGCGCTCTGGTAGCTGTCGGTCGCTGGCTGATGCAGCGGGATCAACTGGTTCTTGCCCGGCCCGATCAGGTCGGCGCGGCCCATGCGGGTCAGCGCTTCACGCAACATCGGCCAGCCTTTCGGGTCGTGATAACGCAAGAACGCCTTGTGCAGACGACGCTGCTCTTCGCTCTTGACGATGGTCACAGCGTCGCTCTTGTAAGTCACCTTGCGCAGCGGGTTCTTGCCCGAATGGTACATCGCGGTGGCGGTGGCCATCGGCGACGGGTAGAACGCCTGCACCTGGTCGGCACGGAAGCCGTTGCCCTTGAGCCACAGGGCCAGGTTCATCATGTCTTCGTCGGTAGTGCCCGGGTGGGCGGCGATGAAGTACGGAATCAGGTACTGCTCTTTCCCGGCTTCCTTGGAGTACTTCTCGAACATGCGCTTGAACTTGTCATAGCTGCCGATGCCCGGTTTCATCATCTGGTTGAGCGGACCTTCCTCGGTGTGTTCCGGGGCGATCTTCAAGTAACCACCAACGTGATGGGTCACCAGCTCTTTAACGTATTCCGGCGACTCGACCGCGAGGTCGTAGCGCAGGCCGGACGCGATCAGGATCTTCTTCACACCCGGCAACGCACGGGCGCTGCGATACAGCTGGATCAGCGACGAGTGATCGGTGTTCAGGTTCGGGCAAATGCCAGGGAACACGCACGACGGCTTGCGGCACGCGGATTCGATTTCCGGGCTCTTGCAAGCGATGCGGTACATGTTCGCGGTCGGGCCGCCGAGGTCGGAAATGACGCCGGTGAAGCCTGGGACCTTGTCGCGGATCTCTTCGATTTCACGAATGATCGACTCTTCGGAACGGTTCTGGATGATCCGGCCTTCGTGCTCGGTGATCGAGCAGAAGGTGCAGCCACCGAAGCAGCCACGCATGATGTTCACCGAGAAGCGGATCATGTCGTAGGCCGGAATCTTTTCCTTGCCGTACGCCGGGTGCGGAATGCGCGCATAGGGCATGCCGAACACGTAGTCCATTTCTTCGGTGGTCATCGGAATCGGCGGCGGGTTGAACCAGACGTCGACTTCGCCATGCTTCTGCACCAGCGCACGGGCGTTGCCCGGGTTGGTTTCCAGGTGCAGCACGCGGTTGGCGTGGGCATACAGAACGGCGTCGCCACGAACCTTTTCAACTGACGGCAGACGAATCACCGTCTTGTCGCGGGTCATTTTCGGGCTGGCCAGAATCTGCACGACCTTGGCTTCGCTCGGGTCCTCAACCGGACCCTTTTCCTGCTCGATGGCGCAGGCCTGGGTGTCCTGGGTATTCACGTACGGGTTGATGATCTTGTCGACCTTGCCCGGACGGTCGATACGCGTGGAATCGACTTCGTACCAGTCTTTCGGCGTATCGCGACGAATGAACGCGGTGCCGCGCACGTCGGTGATGTCTTCGATCTTGTGCCCGTAGGACAGACGCTGGGCGACTTCGACGATCGCCCGCTCGGCGTTGCCGTAGAGCAAAATGTCGGCGCAGGCATCGATCAGGATCGAGTTGCGCACCCGGTCCTGCCAGTAATCGTAGTGGGCGATGCGGCGCAGGGACGCTTCGATGCCACCGAGGACGATCGGCACGTTCTTGTAGGCTTCCTTGCAGCGCTGGCTGTAAACCAGGCTCGCACGATCCGGACGTTTGCCCGCCAGGCCACCAGGGGTGTAGGCGTCATCGGAACGGATTTTCTTGTCGGCGGTGTAGCGGTTGATCATCGAGTCCATGTTGCCGGCCGCGACGCCGAAGAACAGGTTCGGTTCGCCGAGCTTCATGAAGTCGTCTTTGGACTGCCAGTTCGGCTGGGCAATGATCCCGACGCGGAAGCCTTGCGACTCCAGCAGCCGGCCGATGATTGCCATGCCGAACGACGGGTGGTCGACGTACGCATCACCGGTGACGATGATGATGTCGCATGAATCCCAGCCAAGCTGATCCATCTCCTCCCTGCTCATCGGCAGGAATGGCGCTGGACCGAAACATTCGGCCCAGTACTTGGGATAGTCAAATAACGGCTTGGCTGTTTGCATGACGATGACCGGTGTTGAGATGAAAAATCGCGGGCGCGGAATATAGCACAAAAAATAACCAATTCCGACGGCTATGGTCGGAAATTGGTGGCGACCCCATTCGCGGGCAAGCCCGCTCCCACAAGGCCACTGAAATCCCTGTGGGAGCGGGCTTGCCCGCGAAGAGGCCCTATCAGGCGCTACACAATTTACTCGTCGTCGAAATTGTAGCTGCCCGGCGCCAGGTTTTCGAAGCGGGTGTACTTGCCGATGAACGCCAGTCGCGACGTGCCGATCGGGCCGTTCCGCTGCTTGCCGATGATGATCTCGGCGATGCCTTTATGCTCGGTTTCCGGGTGATACACCTCATCCCGGTACACGAACATGATCACGTCAGCATCCTGCTCGATCGCTCCGGATTCCCGGAGGTCGGAGTTGATCGGGCGTTTGTTCGGTCGTTGCTCCAGGGAACGGTTGAGCTGCGACAGCGCCACCACCGGGCAGTTGAATTCCTTGGCCAGGGCCTTCAAGGAACGGGAGATTTCGGAAATCTCGTTGGTCCGGTTATCACCGCCGGAACCCGGGATCTGCATCAATTGCAGGTAGTCGATCATGATCAGGGCGATGTCGCCATGCTCACGCACCAGGCGTCGGGTCCGCGCGCGCATTTCCGACGGGCTGATACCGGCCGTATCGTCGATGAACAGCTTGCGGTCGTTGAGCAGATTGACCGCCGAGGTCAGCCGCGGCCAATCGTCGTCGTCCAGGCGACCGGCCCGGACCTTGGTCTGGTCGATCCGGCCAAGGGACGACAACATACGCATGATCAGCGATTCGCCTGGCATCTCCAGCGAGTAGACCAGTACGCACTTGTCGCTGCGCAGCACGGCGTTTTCCACCAGGTTCATCGCAAAGGTGGTTTTACCCATGGACGGACGGCCGGCGACGATGATCAGGTCGGACGGCTGCAGGCCGCTGGTCATCCCGTCGAGGTCGGTGTAGCCGGTGGACAGGCCGGTAATGGCGTTGTCGGTGTTGAACAAGGTGTCGATGCGGTCGATGGCCTTGGTCAGCAGGTCATTCACGCTCACCGGGCCGCCGGTTTTTGGCCGGGCCTCGGCGATCTGGAAGATCTGCCGCTCGGCTTCGTCGAGAATCTCTTCCGCGGTACGGCCTTCAGGGTTGAAGGCGCTGTCGGCGATCTCGGTCGCGATGCCGATCAGTTGCCGCAAGGTCGCCCGCGCGCGAACGATCTGCGCATAGGCCTTGATGTTGGCGACGGACGGCGTGTTTTTCGCCAGTTCGCCGAGGTAACCAAGACCACCGACTTGCGAGGTCTGCCCTTCCTTGTCCAACTGCTCGGCAAGGGTCACGACGTCGATTGGCGAGTTCCGGTCGGCCAGTTTGGCGATCGCACGGAAGATCAAACGGTGGTCATGCCGATAGAAATCGCCGTCCGAGACTTGATCGAGCACGCGTTCCCAGGCGTTGTTATCCAGCATCAGACCACCGAGCACGGCCTGTTCGGCCTCGATGGAATGCGGAGGCACCTTCAGGGAAGCGGTTTGCAGGTCATATTGCTCAGGAGCGGAGATATCGTTCATGGCCACTTGGAATTAGAGGTGAAAATCAGGAACTGCAGAAAGACAAAGGGCACGACCTGTAAACAGGATCGTGCCCGATGTTACCGGCAAGCACCCGAGGGTGCCAGCCGACAAGTGCTGCTTAAGCTGCTACCACGACAACGCGTACGGTGGCTTCAACTTCGGCGTGCAGGTGCACGGCTACGTCGAATTCGCCTACGTTGCGGATGGTGCCGTTCGGCAGACGAACTTCGCTTTTTGCCACTTCAACGCCAGAGGCGGTCAGTGCATCAGCGATGTCGTGAGTACCGATCGAACCGAACAGCTTGCCTTCGTCACCAGCGGTGGCAGTGATAGTCACTTCCAGCTCAGCCAGTTGGGCGGCACGGCTTTCAGCCGAAGTTTTACGATCTGCTGCGGCTTTTTCCAGCTCAGCGCGACGCTCTTCGAACGCAGCCAGGTTGGCAGCGGTCGCAGCGGTAGCTTTGCCGTAAGGCAGCAGGTAGTTACGACCGTAACCAGCCTTAACGTTCACTTTGTCACCCAGGTTGCCCAGGTTGGTGACTTTTTCCAGAAGGATCAGTTGCATGTGAAAATCCTCTTAACTTTTAACCTTCACCGTTCGCGCTATCGGCATCTTTCGGTGCCGAACGACCGCGAAAATCAATCAGGCTGTCGACGATGGCCAAGACCACCAGCAACGGATAGATCAGCTGCATAAACAGCAACAGCGTGACGTACAACCCCACCAGCCAGAACCTGGCCAGTCGCTTTTGCGCCACCAGCCCATGAATCAGGGCCAGCCCGGCGAACACCAGCGGTACACTGCACAACGGCGTCAACATGGCCATCTGTGGACCGATATTCGGCCCCAGAAGCATGAACGCCAGCAGTAACATCGCCGGCCCCAGCGGGAATCGGATGGCGCGAAACTCGCGACCAAAACCACCCGGGTTGTACAACAACGCCTGCCAGTAGCGCCCGACAATCAGGCTCAGCACACTGACGATTTGCAACAAGGCCGCAATCAGGCCGGTCAGGACCGGTGCAATCAGGGACGCAAAATGCGCTTGCTCGTCTGCCGACAACTTCTCGTAGACATCACCGAGTAGCGACGGCATGACTTTTATCAACGCCTGCGCCAGCATCTCGATTTGGGGACCAAAAGCCGTCCCCAGCACCACTGAAAACACCACTCCCATCGCTATGCTGACCAGCAGCACGCGGTTCCAGGACTCACTTGCGCGCAAAACCAACGCAAGGCTCCAAGACCCCAGCAACACCAGAAGTGAGCGTGGGTCATCGGCGTAAAGCCACCAGATCAATGCCGGCAGCAATCCCAGAGCAAGAACGCTCGAGGCGTCCTTCAATCCGCGCCGCAGGAGCACGAAGCATCCCGCGGCAGCACCCAACCAATACAACAACGGCAATGCCGCGCATCCAGCCACTACCAGAGTGGCCTGCATACGGCCGCGCATGATGAACTCAGCTATGGCACGCATGCTTTCAATCCTTTGCTACGTGTCGACTGCCCGGTCTCAGCGGCCGTGGCTGTCGGTGTAGGCCAGCAGGGCCAGGAAGCGGGCGCGCTTGATAGCGGTGGCCAGCTGACGCTGATAACGTGCTTTGGTACCGGTGATACGGCTTGGAACGATTTTGCCGGTCTCGGATACATAAGCTTTCAGAGTGTTGAGATCTTTGTAATCGATCTCTTTCACGTCTTCAGCGGTGAAGCGGCAGAATTTACGACGACGGAAGAAACGTGCCATGTAATAGGCTCCTCAAAAGGTCCGTGGATTACTCGTCAGCGTTATCGCTGTTGTCGCTGTCATCACTATCAGCGCTTTCAGCGCCTTCGTGCTCAGGACGGTCGCGACGCTCACGGCGCTCACTGCGGTTTTCTTCAGCCTTGAGCATCTCGGATTGGCCGGTAACGGCTTCTTCGCGACGGATGACCAGGTTACGGATCACTGCATCGTTGTAGCGGAAGTTGTCTTCCAGCTCGGCCAGGGCCTTGCCAGTGCATTCAACGTTCAGCATCACGTAGTGAGCCTTGTGAACATTGTTGATTGCGTAGGCCAGTTGACGACGGCCCCAATCTTCCAGACGGTGGATTTTGCCGCCGTCTTCTTCGATCAGCTTGGTGTAACGCTCAACCATGCCGCCGACTTGCTCGCTTTGATCCGGGTGGACCAAAAAGATGATTTCGTAATGACGCATGAATGCTCCTTACGGGTTGTAGCCTGCCGCTCAAAAGCGGTCAGACAAGGAGTGAATGACACTTATGGACTTGCTTGCGATAGACACATGCGTGCCTGCCGTCACAGCAAGGGGCGCAATTGTAGAGAAGGGACAGGAGAGGTGCAAGGCAATTGGTGATTATTTGAACAGCCACGACTATTTGCCCAAAACACAAACCACTGTGGGAGCTAGCCTGCTAGCGATGAGGAAATAACATTCAATATTGATGTTGAATGTGACTCCGCCATCGCTAGCAGGCTAGCTCCCACAGGAGGGGGGTTACCGCTGGATCAGGACTTTTTGGCGGTACCGGCGGCTTTGACGCTGCGCTGGCGTTGGGCCTCGAACAGGCACACGCCGGTTGCCACGGACACGTTGAGACTGCTGACGCTGCCGGTCATCGGCAGGTGTACCAGGTAGTCGCAAAGGTCGCGAGTCAGGCGACGCATGCCGCTGCCTTCCGCGCCCATGATCAGGATGGTCGGGCCGGTCATGTCTTGCTGATACAGACTCTGCTCAGCCTCGCCCGCCGTACCGACGACCCACAAGCCACGCTGCTTGAGTTTTTCCAGGGTGCGCGCCAGGTTGGTCACGGCGACCAACGGAATCACTTCCGCCGCGCCACAGGCCACTTTTCGTACCGTCGGGGTCAGGGTGGCTGACTTGTCCTTCGGCACGATCACCGCCAACGCACCGGCCGCATCGGCCGAACGCAGGCAAGCACCGAGGTTGTGCGGATCGGTCACGCCGTCGAGCACCAGCAGCAGCGGTGCGCCTTCGGTGCGATCGAGCAGCTCGTCGAGCATTGCCTCGCCCCAGACCTGGCTTGGACTCACGTCCGCCACCACGCCCTGATGCACGCCTTCAACCCAGGCATCCAGCTCACGACGCTCGGCGTTGCCGACGGCGACGCGATTTTCGTTTGCCAACTGGATCAGCGTTTGCACGCGCGGATCGCTGCGGCCTTCTGCCAGCCAGATCTGCTTGACGCGTTTCGGGTGGTGACGCAGCAACGCCTCTACCGCGTGTACGCCGTAGATTTTTTCCAGATTACTCATGACTTGGCCTTAGGTTTACGCGCCCCGCCGCTTTTGGCAGCTGGAGCGGTACCCGCTTTTGGCGGGCCTTTACGGTGTTTGCTCGGTTTTGCTGGCTTGCCGCCGGGAGCCTTGTCAGGCACCGACCGTCCGGTCTTTCCCCCAGACGCCGCTTTACCGCCGCTTTTCGCTTCAGACAACAACGCCTGCTTCAATTCACGGCTTTTGCGCAGCTCGGCATTTTTTGCCGCCGCATCGCTTGGGCGATAGGCTTCGACAGCCTTTTCCTTGGCAGGACGACGACCGGTTTTCGCCGGCGCCGGCTCTGCTGCGGTTTTAGCTGCTGGAGCAGTTGTTTCAGCGCCACGCTTTTTACGGCCAATCGGCGCACTGATGGTTTTTTCAGCCATCTCGAAGTCGATCTTGCGTTCGTCGAGGTCAACGCGCATGACGCGCACTTCAACGGTGTCGCCCAGACGGAAGCTGCGACCGGTACGCTCACCGGCGAGGCGGTGGTGCACAGGATCGAAGTGGTAGTAATCCCCCGGCAGCGCGGTGACGTGCACCAAGCCTTCGACGTAGATATCGGTCAGCTCGACGAACAGGCCGAAACCGGTCACGGCGGTGATCACACCCGGGAACGATTCGCCCACGCGGTCTTTCATGAACTCGCACTTGAGCCAGTTCACCACGTCGCGGGTCGCTTCGTCGGCACGGCGCTCGCTCATCGAGCACTGCTCGCCGAGCTGCTCCAGGGCCGCTTCGTCGTACGGATAGATGCGCGCTTTCGGAATGGTCATCGCGCCGGCACGGCGAACGTGCGGCGTATCCTGCTTGGAATGGATAACGCTGCGGATCGCCCGGTGCGTGAGCAAGTCCGGGTAGCGGCGGATCGGCGAGGTGAAGTGGGTATAGGCTTCGTAATTCAGGCCGAAGTGGCCCTGGTTATCGGCGCTATAAACCGCTTGGCTCAACGAACGCAGCATGACGGTCTGGATCAGGTGGAAATCCGGACGGTCCTTGATGCTCGCCAGCAAGGCCTGGTAATCCTTCGGCGACGGGCCCTCCTTGCCTTTGTGCAGGGACAGGCCGAGCTCGCCAAGGAAGGCGCGCAGTTTTTCCAGACGCTCCGGTGGCGGACCGTTGTGCACGCGATACAGCGCAGGAATTTCGTGTTTCTTCAGGAATTCAGCAGTGGCCACGTTGGCCGCCAGCATGCATTCCTCGATCAGTTTGTGCGCATCGTTACGCACGGTCGGACGGATTTCAGCAATCTTGCGCTCAGTGCCGAAGATGATCCGGGTTTCCTGAGTTTCGAAATCGATCGCACCCCGCACGTGACGAGCGGCCAGCAGCACTTTGTACAGTGCGTAAAGCTGCTTGAGGTGCGGCAGAACGTCGGTGTACTCGCCACGAAGCTGACGCGCCTCGGTGAGTTTCGGCGTTTCCAGCATCGCGCTGACCTTGTTATAGGTCAGGCGAGCGTGGGAGTGAATCACCGCTTCGTAGAAGCAGTAGTCGGTCATCTCGCCGGATTTGGAGATGGTCATCTCGCAAACCATGGCCAGGCGATCGACGTGCGGGTTCAGCGAGCACAGGCCGTTGGACAGCTGCTCAGGCAGCATCGGCACCACGCGCTCGGGGAAGTACACCGAGTTACCGCGAACCTGGGATTCGTTGTCCAGCGCCGAACCGATCTTCACGTAGCTGGAGACGTCGGCAATCGCCACGTATAACTTCCAGCCACCGGAGAACAGGCGCAGCTTGCCTGGCTTGGATTCGCAATAAACCGCGTCATCGAAGTCCCGCGCATCTTCACCGTCAATGGTTACGAACGGCAGATGGCGCAGGTCGATGCGCTTCTCTTTGTCTTTCTCTTCGACTTCAGGCTTGAGCTTGGCGGCTTCTTTGAGCACAGCCTCAGGCCATACGTGCGGGATATCGTACGCGCGCAGGGCGACGTCGATTTCCATGCCCGGCGCCATGTAATTACCCACGACTTCAACCACGTCGCCTTGCGGCTGGAAGCGTGGCGTCGGCCAGTGAGTGATCTTCACTTCGACGAATTGACCGATCTGGGCATTGGCGTTGCGACCCGGCGTCACCAGCACTTCTTGCTGGATCTTCGGATTATCCGCAACGACGAAGCCGATACCGCCTTCTTCGAAGTAACGACCGACGATGGTCTCGTGAGCACGGGACACCACTTCGACGATCATGCCTTCGCGGCGACCGCGACGGTCCAGGCCGGAAACACGGGCCAGGGCACGGTCGCCGTCGAACACCAGGCGCATTTGCGCCGGGCTCATGAACAGGTCGTCACTGCCGTCGTCCGGAACCAGGAAGCCGAAACCGTCACGGTGACCGCTGATGCGGCCCAGGATCAGGTCGAGCTTGTCCACCGGCGCATAAGTGCCGCGACGGGTGTAGATGAGTTGAGCGTCGCGCTCCATGGCGCGCAGGCGGCGGCGCAGGGCTTCGATCTGGTCTTCTGTGGTCAGACCAAACTCTTCGACCAATTGCTCGCGGTTAGCAGGCGAACCCCGATCAGCAAGGTGCTGAAGGATCAGTTCGCGGCTAGGAATAGGGTTTTCATATTTTTCCGCTTCACGAGCGGCCTCGGGATCGAGGGACTGCCAATCGGCCATTAGAGAGTTTTCACCTTGTCTATATGCGGGTTAGTTTGGCATAGGCGTAATGAAACGGGAAATTTCAAGCTATGACAGCCCATCTAAAGCCCTTTATCGACCCCGTAAGGCTTACTTGAATGCCATTGGTAACATTTTTCAGGTTTTTTTAAGGCCAGGGGTTTACAGTTAAAAAGACGCTCCGTATAGTGCGCGCCATCGACGACGCACTAGCGTTGCCGATACTGCCCAGATGGTGAAATTGGTAGACACGCCAGCTTCAGGTGCTGGTGACCGCAAGGTCGTGGAAGTTCGAGTCTTCTTCTGGGCACCAATTTCGAGCTTGAGATTAGATCAATTTCAAGGCTCGCACAAAAACCCGCGAAAGCGGGTTTTTTGCATTCCAAGCGTCTGATTTATTAAAACTAAATCAGGGGTTTACAGATCAAAAAGCTCTCCGTATAGTGCGCCACATCAACAGCGGCAACGCTGAAGATTATGCCCAGATGGTGAAATTGGTAGACACGCCAGCTTCAGGTGCTGGTGACCGCAAGGTCGTGGAAGTTCGAGTCTTCTTCTGGGCACCAATTCAAATTTCAGAGTCGATCTGAAATTTCACAAGAACCCGCGAAAGCGGGTTTTTGCGTTTCTGGCGTTTACAAAATCAACGCCCCTACCCCGTACCTCACACGACCTGTCGCAGCCGAACGCAGGCTTCGCCAGCTGCAACAAGAGCACCCCACAACCGCTCTAGCAAACCATTGGCAGCCCCGCAAGGCGCACTTGAGAAACAATATCGTTTATCATTGTTACAAGTTTTTGCAATGTGACAGTGAGGAACCCTGCGAATGATGTTTCGAAATACCCTGCGCCGAGGTCTGACCTTTACCCTCCTCGGCCTGGCTCTCGCCACGCCCCTCACCCAAGCCGCCGACGCGGTTGCCCTGACGCTCTATAACGGTCAACACAAAGAAGTCGGCGACGCCATCGCCAAAGCCTTCGAAGCCAAGACCGGCATTCACGTCAATGTGCGCAAGGGCAGCAGCAACCAGCTCGCCAGCCAGGTCGTCGAAGAGGGCGATCGCTCCCCCGCCGACGTGATCTACACCGAAGAATCACCGCCCCTGAACAAACTCGGCGAGCAAGGTTTGCTGGCCAAAACCGACGACGCCACCCTCGCCGTCCTGCCCAAAGACTATGTCGCCGGCAATGGCACCTGGATCGGCATCACTGCTCGCGTTCGGGTCGTTGCCTTCAACCCGAAGCTGATCGATGAAAAAGACCTGCCCAAATCGGTGATGGAATTCTCCGATCCAAAATGGCAAGGCAAGGTCGGCTTTGTGCCCACCAGCGGCGCGTTCCAGGAACAGGCCGTGGCGATCATCAAAGTGCACGGCATGGACGCCGCCGAAGAATGGCTGACCGGCCTGCGCGCGTTCGGCAAGACTTACAGCAACAACATGGTTGCGCTGAAGGCTGTGGAGAACGGCGAAGTCGCCACCGTGCTGGTGAACAATTATTACTGGTTCGCCCTGCAACGCGAAAAAGGCCAGCTCGATTCGAAACTGCATTACTTCACCGGCGGCGACGTCGGCGGGCTGATCACCGTGTCCAGCGCGGCGGTGCTGAAATCCAGCAAGCATCCAAAAGAAGCCCAACAATTTCTCGCCTACATGGCCAGCGAAGAAGGTCAGCGCGTGATCACCCAGACCACCGCCGAATACCCGCTGCATAAAGGCATGGAATCGGATCGCGGCCTCAAGCCGTTCAGCGAACTGGAGGCACCGAAGGTCACGCCTGCCGACCTCGGCAATGCCGAAGAAGCCCTGGACCTGGAACGTGACGTTGGCTTGAACTGATGAGCACATCGTTATCCGCCCCCGCATTGCGCGGGGGTTACGTACCACGGCGCAAGCGGCCGTCGATCTGGTTGCTGCTGCCGGTTTTGCTGCTGGTCGTGCTCAGCCTTCTGCCGCTGGCGTATGTCGGGCTCAAGGCCTGGCAAGCGGGCTGGGCCGAGGCGATACATTTGCTGTGGCGGCCTTATGTCTTTGGCCTGCTGCGCAACACCCTGGCGCTGATGGTCGGTGTGACGCTGGCCTGCGGTGTGATCGGTCTGTCGCTGGCGTGGCTGCTGGAGCGCAGCAATCTGCCGGGGCGCCGATTGTGGGGCGTAATCCTGTGCCTGCCGTTCGCCGTACCGGCATTCGTCAGCAGTTTTACCTGGGTGTCGCTGAGCGCGCATTTCGAAGGCTTGGGCGGGGCAATCCTGGTGATGACCCTGTCCAAGTACCCGCTGATCTTTCTGCCGGTGGCGGCGACCCTGCGCAATCTCGATCCCTCCCTGGAAGAGTCCGCCCGCACGCTGGGGCAGAATCGCTGGGGCGTGTTCTTCCGGATCACCCTGCCCCTGCTCTGGCCGTCTCTGCTGGCCGGCTCGCTGTTGATCGCCCTGCACATGCTGGTGGAGTTCGGCGCGCTGTCGATCATCGGCCTGCAAACCTTCACTACGGCGATCTATCAGCAGTTCGAACTGGAATTCAGCAACGCCAACGCGGCGATGCTCTCGGCAGTGCTGCTCGCGCTGTGCCTTTTGCTGCTGTGGCTCGAACTGCGAGTGCGCGGCAAGGGCCGGCACGTGCGCACCGGCCAAGGCGCAGCGCGGCATGCCGAACAGGTTCGTCTGGGGCCTTGGGCCGTAACAGGACAAATTTACTGCCTGACGCTGGCGATCATCGGCAGCGGCATTCCGTTGGGCATGCTGGTGTATTGGCTGGCCGTGGGTTCGTCGGCGGCATTCCCGGTGGCGGCGATCGGCGAGGCGTTGCTTTCGTCCCTGGCGCTATCACTCGGCGGTGCGGCGTTGTGCCTGGTGCTGGCGGTGCCGGTGGGGCTGCTGGTGGTGCGTTTTAAAGGTCCATTGGCGATCTGGGCCGAACGCTTGCCCTATCTTCTGCATGCGCTGCCTGGACTGGTGATTGCGCTGACGCTGGTGTATTTCGCCCTGCACTATGTGCCGGTGCTGTACCAAACGTCGGCGTTGCTGTTGATCGCTTATGCGCTGCTGTTCCTGCCTCTGGCTCAAGCGCCGATTCGCACAGCACTGAACAAAGCGGCGCCACAGTTGGAAGAGGCTGCCCGCACGTTGGGCGCATCGTCGTTCAGCGCGTTTTGTCGGGTGACGTTGCCGATTATTTTCCCGGCGCTGGGTGCGGCGTTTGCGCTGGTGTTTCTGGATGCAATGAAGGAGCTGACGGCGACGCTGCTGCTGAGTCCGACCGGGCTTAATACGCTGGCCACCGAGGTGTGGGCGCATACCGCGAATGTCGAGTTTGCGGCGGCGGCGCCCTATGCGGCGTTGTTGATTGTGGTGTCGGGGTTGCCGGTTTATCTGCTGACGACGCGGATGTACTTGAGCCGCTGAAAAGCTTCGCGGGCAAGTCGAATCGTCGCACCGCTCGCTCCTACATTGGATCGTGTGATCCCTGTAGGAGCGAGGCTTGCCCGCGAAGGCGTCAGATTAGCCAACACAAATCCTAAGCCCGAAACTGCCCCAGGCTCGCCTTCAACTGCGCCGCCAACCCATCCAGCACTTTGCCGCTGGCCGTGGTTTCCACCACCGCCTGAGCTGCCTTCTCAGCCTGCGCATGAATCGTCTCGACCCGACCCCGCACCGCTTGCGCACCTTGCGCCTGATGCGCCGCTGCCTGCGTCGCCAGACCGATTGCCGCATGCACTTGCTCGACCGATGCCTGCACCGACTGCTGCAACCGCGCACTGTCACGCAACACCAGCAATCCTTCGCTGGCCTGGCGCCCGGCCTGCCCAATCGCGGCAACGGCCTCACGCGCGCCTTGCTGCAAGGCAACGATGTGCGCCTGGATATCGCCGGTGGAGCTCTGCGTCTTGCTCGCCAACGCTCGCACTTCGTCAGCCACCACCGCAAACCCGCGACCGGTCTCGCCGGCACGCGCCGCTTCGATGGCGGCGTTCAGCGCCAGCAGGTTGGTTTGCTCGGCGATCCCGTGAATCACCGTCAGCACCACTTCAATCTGTTCACTCTGTTGCGCCAGTCGCTCGATGACTTTCGCCCCGGTGTCGACCTGCCCCGCCAATGCCTCGATCAGGCTGCCGACTTTCGCCGAAGTCCGGGTGTTTTCATCGGTGGCCTGACGGATGTCCACCACTTGCTGCAACGCCGCCTGCATGGCGTGACTTTCAGACTGGGCTTCGTCAGCCATCTGCGACAACGCACGCAAGCTCTCGGCCACTTCATCGCGCTGCATACCGGCCGCCGCATCGGCCCCGGCATTGCGCAGGGTCATGGCGCCGATTTCCACGCCGGTACGCTGGGCCACATCACCCGCCTCACGCACGATCGGCTGCAACTTATCCACAAAGCGATTGACCGCCGAGGCCATGTCGCCGATTTCGTCCTTGCTGTTGATCTGCACGCGTTTCGTCAGATCACCTTCACCTGCGGCCAGGTCATCCATGGCGGCAATCAACATTTTCAAGCGATTGACCACTCGACGGCCCAACACCACCGCGAGCAACAGCAGCACACCGCAACCTACCAGCGCCAGGCCCATACCGATGCGCCAGCGCAAAGTGCCCGCTGCTTCCTGCACGGTACTGGTGGTGTTGGCTTTCATTTCAGCAGCGGTGGACTGCGCCGACTGCAGGCGTGCGCCCATTGCCGCAGCGCTATCAGCTGCCGCGCCTTTGAGGCTGTCGCCCACCAACTGATCACTGCTGGCGATCAGCGCCGAGAAACGCTTGTCGAGGGCCGCCAGATCGATTTCCACCGACGCGGTCGAGACGCCCATCAAGACCTTGCCGATTTCCACGCCATTGGGGTTGATCGAGGATTCGAGGTAGTAGACCGACGGATCGTTTTTCGCCGCATCCAGCACCTTGTCCAGCGCCCGCTCGCCCTGGCCTTTCTCCAGCAACGCCTTGTTGATCGGGTTTTCACGGTTCAGGTAGCGCGTCAGGTGCTGCCCCGTGGCGTCGTCGTACACCACAAACAACACGTTGGGATTGCGCTGGGCCCGGCGGGCGAATTCGGACAGGGTTGGAACGTCGCTATCCCACATCGCGCGGGGTGCGACCGAGGCCAGAAGCTGCGCCATATCATTGGCGGAATCCTTCAGGTCCTTTTCCAGCGTCGCGCGCAACTGCGCCTGCTCGTCCTTCAATCGCGAGGACAAACCGGCCGTGAGGCGCTGCCGCGTACTCGCGGAGAGGCTGTCGAGGCTCGACGTGACTTCACGCCCTGCCTGCTCGAGTTCACCGGAGAGCTTTTGGCTGTCGACACCCAGGCGCACACCGAGATCGGCTTCCAGTGCAGTCACTGTGCTCCGGGTCAGGGCGACAGCCACCAGCACCTGCACCAAAAGGGCGATACCAAGGGTAACGAACACCGGCCGCAACAGACGGCTTTGTAACAATGAGAGAATGGCTGACACTTAAAATCCCTCTGCTTGGCGCCATTAAATTGATGGCGCGCTGGAAGCGATGCTTTTAATCAACATCACAGCAAAGGTCGTGCCGTCCGACAGGCACAAACGACAAAGGCCCCGATTAAGGGGCCTTTGTGTTTTACATCAACGACTTATTAAGCGAACGGGTGACGCAAAACGATGGTTTCGTTGCGGTCCGGGCCCGTCGAAATAATGTCAATCGGCGCACCGATCAGCTCTTCGACACGCTTGATGTAAGCACGGGCGTTAGCGGGCAGCTCTTCGATGGTTTTGGCACCCACAGTCGACTCGGTCCAGCCCGGCACTTCTTCGTACACTGGCTGCAGGCCCAGGTAGCTGTCAGCATCAGTCGGGGCAACGGCATTGCCTTGCGCATCGTTGTAGCCGACGCAGATGTTGATGGTTTCGAGGCCGTCGAGCACATCGAGCTTGGTCAGGCAGATGCCCGAGATGCTGTTCACATCGATAGCGCGACGCAGGATAACGGCGTCGAACCAGCCGCAACGACGGGCACGGCCGGTGGTCGCGCCGAACTCGTGACCTTGTTTGGCCAGGTGCGCACCCACTTCGTCAAACAGCTCAGTCGGGAATGGACCCGAACCTACGCGAGTGGTGTAAGCCTTGGTGATGCCCAGGATGTAATCCAGGAACATAGGGCCAACGCCCGAACCGGTCGCCACGCCACCTGCGGTGGTGTTGGAGCTGGTCACGTACGGATAGGTACCGTGGTCGATGTCGAGCAACGAACCTTGGGCGCCTTCGAACATGATGTCTTTGCCAGCGCGACGCAGATCGTGCAGCTCGGCCGTCACGTCCAGCATCAGAGGCTTGAGCAGTTCAGCGTATTCCTTGCACTCGGCCAGGGTTTTTTCGAACTCGATGGCAGGCTCTTTGTAGTAACCCACCAGCATGAAGTTGTGGTAGTCCACCAGCTCACGCAGCTTGTCTTCAAAGCGCGGCATGTTGAGCAGGTCGCCCACACGCAGACCGCGACGTGCAACCTTGTCTTCGTAAGCCGGGCCGATGCCGCGACCGGTCGTACCGATCTTCAGCTCGCCACGGGCCTTTTCACGGGCCTGGTCCAGCGCTACGTGGAAGGACAGGATCAGCGGGCAGGACGGGCTGATACGCAGGCGCTCGCGCACCGGTACGCCTTTCTCTTCCAGCTTGATGATTTCCCGCAGCAGAGCGTCGGGTGCAACCACCACGCCGTTGCCGATCAGGCACTGCACGCCTTCGCGCAGCACGCCCGACGGGATCAGGTGCAAGACGGTTTTCTCGCCATCGATCACCAGGGTGTGACCCGCGTTGTGGCCACCTTGGTAGCGCACTACGGCGGCAGCATGTTCGGTCAGCAGATCAACGATCTTGCCTTTGCCCTCATCACCCCATTGGGTGCCCAGGACTACGACATTCTTACCCATAACACTTGTCCTCATTCGCGCAAACTTGGTGCCGGCCGCGGCCGACAGGAAAACTCAAGAAGCCAGTGGCGATACTTGCCAAAGCCCGTTCTGCTGAATCAATTGCCGGTCGCAGTCCGCTTCACGGGCGGCGGCCAAAGGTTGCCCAGGCAATGCCTGAACGACACGCTGACCCTCACTGCGCAACTGGCAAACCTGCTGCCAGAGTGCCGCATCCGTACTGTCTGGCATCCAGATACCGCCAGACGGTAACTCGATCTCAGCACGCCCCAGGGTCACCAGGGTTTTCAAATCGGTAGAGAAGCCGGTTGCCGGACGAGCGCGACCGAAGTCGGCGCCGATGTCGTCGTAACGACCGCCCTGAGCAATGGACTGGCCAACACCCGGAACGAACACCGCGAACACCACACCGGTGTGGTAGTGGTAGCCGCGCAACTCGCCCAGGTCGAAGTAAAGCGGTAATTCAGGGAAACGCGTGGACAGACGCTCGGCAATCGCCAGCAAGTCGTCCAGAGCGGCCAGAACCGGCGCCGGCGCATTCGCCAGACGCTCGCGGGCAGCGCTCAATACTTCACGGCCGCCACACAAATCCACCAACGCTCGCAGCATGCCCGACAAATCGGCAGGCAAGCCTTCGGTCAAGGTAATGACCTCGTCGATCGCCTTGCGTTGCAATGCATCGAACAACTGTTGCTCAACTTCACCGGACAAACCGGCGGCGCGGGCCAGGCCGCGGTAGATGCCGACATGACCGAGGTCCATGTGCACATCCGGCACATCGGCCAGTTGCAACATGGCCAGCATCAGGCTGATGACTTCCACGTCGCTGCTCGGGCTGGCATCGCCGTACAACTCGGCGCCCAGCTGAATCGGGCTGCGCGAGGACGACAAGGCCCGTGGCTGAGCGTGCAGCACGCTGCCGGCGTAGCACAGACGGCTCGGACCTTCGCGACGCAGGGTGTGCGCATCGATGCGCGCCACTTGCGGCGTGATGTCGGCACGGAAACCCATCTGCCGACCCGATTGCGGGTCAATGACCTTGAAGGTACGCAGATCGAGGTCCTGGCCCGCGCCGGTCAGCAGGGATTCCAGGTACTCGATATGGGGAGTCACGACAAACTCGTAACCCCAGCTCTGGAACAGATCCAACACCTGGCGACGCGCTACTTCGATGCGCGCCGCTTCTGGTGGCAGTACTTCTTCGATGCCATCTGGCAGCAGCCAGCGGTCTACCGTTGCCATTACGCCATTCCCCTATGATCCGGGCGGCAAGCCGTTGGGCGAGCCTTGAGTGAAGCAGAAAATGATCGGTTCGTGCACAAACCACGCGCAAGAACAACGTGGCGAAAAGCCTGATATCGGCTTCGCCAACCACTTTCCTCGAAAAACCTGTCGAGTCATTCAACTCGATGTCTTGCCTGACTACCGCAATCAAACGTGCAGACGCAAAAAAGCCGGGAATTTCCCGGCTGCCGCATCATACACACGTTTTCCCAAAGGATCACCCCGCCCGAGGCTTTAGCCGCCAGGCGGGGGATGATTCAGGTCAACGCCGTATCAAGGCTTGGCTTTTTCCAGGTAACGGAAGAAGTCGCTGCTTGGGTCCAGGACCATGACGTCGGATTTGTTCGCGAAGCTTTCACGGTAGGCGCGCAGGCTACGGTAGAAACCGTAGAACTCCTGGTCCTGGCCGTAGGCCTTGGAGTAGATCGCAGCGGCCTGGGCATCACCATCACCGCGAACCTCTTCAGATTCACGATAGGCTTCAGCCAGCAACACGCGGCGTTGACGATCAGCGTCGGCACGGATGCCTTCTGCCAGCTCGTTACCCTTGGCACGGTGCTCGCGAGCTTCACGCTCACGCTCGGAGCTCATACGCTCGAACACACTGCGGTTCACTTCTTTCGGCAGATCGATAGCCTTGACCCGAACATCGACCACTTCGATGCCCAGCTCTTTTTCCGCCATCTTGTTCAGCGACGCCGTGATATCGGTCATCAGCGCATCGCGCTCACCGGACACCACTTCGTGCAGCGTGCGCTTACCGAACTGGTCACGCAGGCCCGATTCCAGACGACGGGAAAGACGTTCGTCGGCAATCTGCTTGAGGCCGGACGTTGCGGTGTAGAAGCGCTCGGCATCTTTCACGCGCCACTTGGCGTAGGCATCGACCATCACGGCTTTCTTTTCCAGCGTCAGGAAGCGTTGTGTCGGTGCATCCAGCGTCATCAGGCGGGCGTCGAATTTGCGCACCTGGTTAACGTAAGGCACTTTCACATGCAGGCCTGGCTGAACATCAGCCTGGACCACGCGACCGAACTGCAGCAGCACCGCACGCTCGGTCTGAGCCACGATGTAGAAGCAGTTCCAGGCAGCGATCGCCACGACGACGCCGACAATAAGGGCGATCAGCGATTTATTGCTCATCAGCGACTCTCCCTGGTACGTGCTGGCTGTTGCTGCAGATCAGCTGCTGCACGCGCATTCGCTTCATTGCTGCTGGCTGCCGCACCGGTCACCGAAGTGCTGGTGTTGCGACCACTTTCGACCATCTTGTCCAGCGGCAAGTAGAGCAGATTGCTCTGGCCATTCTTGTTGCCGGTCACGAGCACCTTGCTGGTGTTGCTGAAGACTTCCTGCATGGTGTCCAGGTACAGACGCTCACGGGTGACTTCAGGTGCCTTGCGGTACTCGGCCACCAGTTTGGTGAAGCGATCTGCTTCACCCTTGGCGCGCGAGACGGTTTCGTCACGGTAACCATTGGCATCTTCGATGATGCGCTGGGCCTGACCACGGGCTTCCGGCACGACACCGTTGGCATAGGTTTCAGCCTGGTTGCGCGAACGCTGCTCGTCTTCACGGGCACGGATCACGTCATCGAAGGCTTCCTGCACTTCACGCGGTGCCGCTGCGCTCTGTACGTTGACCTGAGTGACGGTGATGCCGGTGCGATAGGTATCCATGAAGCGTTGCAGACGCTCCTTGATTTCGCTGGCCATCAATTCACGACCTTCGGTCAGCACCTGGTCCATCGCGGTGGAACCCACCACATGGCGCAAGGCACTTTCAGTCGCGTGCTGCAGGCTGATTTCCGGCTGGTCGACGCTCAACACGAAGTCCTGCAGGTTGCTGATCTTGTACTGCACGGTCAGCGGCACTTCGACGATGTTTTCGTCTTCAGTCAGCATTTGACCCTGCTTGGTATAGGCACGCTCACGCGTGACGTTTTCCAGGTACTTGCGATCGAGCGGCGGGAAATAGATGTTCAGACCCGGGCCGACGGTTTCGTAGTACTTGCCGAAGCGCAGCACCACGGCTTGCTCCTGCTCGTCGACAACGTAGACCGCGCTGTACAGCCAAACGGCCGCCAACACGACGAGAACGACACCAAGAATGCCGCCGAAGCCGCCACTCTTGCCCGAACCACCGCCGTCATCACCCCGTTTCTTACCACCACCGAACAACCCGTTCAGGCTTTCCTGCAGCTTTCGGAAGGCCTCGTCGAGATCCGGTGGTCCCTTGCGGTCGCCGTTATTGCGGCGTTTGCCACCCCAAGGATCCTGATTATTCGAGTTGCCACCCGGCTCATTCCAAGCCATAGCGCTCTCCATCTGATAAAGCAAAGACGCACCCACGGCGCGCCGACCAATGCTACAGAATGCCTGTCACCACGGCACAACCGCTTTCTCAGGCTTTTATTGCAAAGTGTGTTGCTCGATGAATTCAGTCGGCTGCAAACCTTCGCGGCTCACCAATCGATTCAACTCGATTCGTGGCAAGCGAACGGCCAGCAAGCTGATGCCTTCTTCGTCGTGTTCTTCTTTCTGTACCGCACCGAGTTCGAAAAACTGCGCACGCAGTCGAGCAAAACGTTGCGGCAAGCGCAAGGTGCCGATAAACAACTCACTGCCCAGCAACTCGGCAATGGCTTGCTCAAGCAATTCCAGTCCACTGCCATCACGCGCCGAAAGCCAGACCCGTTGAGGCTTGCCGTTTTCGTCACGCTGGATTTGTGGCTCAACGCCTTCAAGCAAATCGAGTTTGTTATAGACCTCTAGGATCGGCAAGTCCTGGGCACCAATCTCACCCAGCACCACCATCACCTGCTCGATCTGCAACATGCGATCCGGTTCGGCCGCATCGATCACGTGCAACAGCAGGTCGGAGTTGCTCGACTCTTCGAGGGTAGACCGAAATGCCTCGACCAGCTTGTGGGGCAAGTGGCGGATGAAACCCACAGTGTCGGCCAGGACAATCGGCCCCAGGTCGTCCAGTTCCAGACGGCGCAAGGTCGGGTCCAGCGTGGCAAACAACTGGTCAGCCGCGTACACGTCGGATTTCGTCACGTTATTGAAGAGCGTGGATTTACCGGCGTTGGTATACCCCACCAAAGACACGGTAGGTATATCCGCACGCGAACGGCCGCGTCGCGACTGTTCGCGCTGGCTGCGCACTTTTTCCAACCGGCCTTTGATCTGCCGCAAGCGAACCCGCAGCAAACGGCGGTCGGTTTCCAGCTGGGTTTCACCCGGGCCACGCATGCCGATACCGCCACCTTGACGCTCAAGGTGAGTCCAGCCACGAACCAGCCGGGTGCTCATGTGGTCAAGCTGGGCCAGTTCTACCTGGAGCTTGCCTTCATGGGTACGGGCGCGTTGGGCGAAAATATCGAGAATCAGACCGGTGCGGTCGATCACGCGACACTCGAAAACACGTTCGAGGTTACGTTCCTGACTGGGCGTGAGGATGTGATTGAAGATCACCAGATCTGCCTTTTCGGCATGAACCAGGTCGCGTAACTCCTCGACCTTGCCGCTACCGATCAGGAATTTGGCGGTTGGCCGATGACGCGGCACGTTAAAAAACGCAACGGTCTCGGCGCCAGCCGAATTAGCCAATTCCTGAAACTCCTGCGGATCTTCGCGCGCCTCAGGGTCCTGTCCATCCAAGTGAACGAGGATCACTCGCTCACCACCACCGTGGCGCTCAAAGAACAAAGGAGACTCCTATCAGGCGTTACCTGGCTCAGTGTCACCGGCTTCGGATTCGGTTGCGCTAGGCAGACGAATTGGACGAACCGGCACCACTGTAGAGATAGCGTGTTTGTAAACCATTTGGCTGACGGTGTTTTTCAGCAGGATAACGAACTGGTCGAACGACTCGATCGTACCTTGCAGTTTGATCCCGTTGACCAGGTAGATGGACACCCCAACTTTCTCTTTACGTAAAGTATTCAAGTAAGGGTCTTGTAGCGAATGCCCTTTTGACATGTGCCGCACTCCTTTAAGGATTCAATATAAAAAATAGGTAAACAGATGGCTTGTGGCCGTCACACCCCCAAGGATAGACGGCAATTGCAAGGACTCAGCTCAATATGGAGATGGTCCCCAGGTATTTCAAGGCGCGCGGCAGATTGTCGCAATCCAGGCTGTCCAACCAGTGTAAATCAGCCCAACTGCGCAGCCAGGTGAACTGGCGCTTCGCCAATTGGCGCGTGGCAATGATTCCACGCTCCTGCATCTCGGCTTGCGTCAGCTTGCCATCCAGGTAGTCCCAGACTTGTCGGTAGCCTACTGCACGTATCGACGGCAACCCGGCGTGCAGGTCACTTCGTTTACGCAGGGCTACGACCTCGTCAATGAATCCCTGTTCCAACATTAGCGTGAATCTTTGTTTAATTCGCTCATGCAGTACCTGTCGATTTGCCGGAGCAATCGCCAAGTTCGCGACAGTATAGGGCAATTGTTGGCGTCCCGAAGCGGCTGCTTCAGTACTTTGCGCAGATTGTTGCAAACGCAGTGCGGTCATGCTCTGACCGCTGACCCGATAAACTTCCAGTGCTCGACTGAGGCGCTGGGGATCGTTCGGATGAATACGCGCCGCAGATTCCGGGTCGATCACCGCCAATTGCTCGTGCAGGGCCTGCCAGCCAAGGCGTGCAGCTTCTTCTTCGATCTGCGCGCGGACCTCGGGATCGGCTGCCGGCATGTCCGCCAGACCTTCGACCAAAGCCTTGTAATAGAGCATTGTGCCGCCCACCAGCAGCGGTATTTTGCCGCGCGCGGTGATCTCGGCCATGGCTTCAAGGGCGTCACGACGGAAATCAGCGGCCGAATAGCTCTCTGCCGGGTCGAGAATATCGATCAGACGGTGCGGGAATTCAGCCAAAAGCGCTTTCGAAGGCTTGGCGGTGCCGATGTCCATGCCGCGATAGACCAGCGCCGAATCGACGCTGATCAGCTCGCAAGGCAAGACTTTGGTGAGCTCGATGGCCAGATCGGTCTTGCCGGCAGCCGTCGGCCCCATCAGGAAAATCGCAGGAGGGAGCTGGCTCATCAACGACCGCGCAAGAACAGTTTGTCCAGATCGTCCAGACCCAGTTGGGTCCAGGTCGGTCGGCCATGGTTGCATTGACCGCTGCGCTCGGTGTTTTCCATATCGCGCAGCAGACCGTTCATTTCTGGCAAGGCCAGGCGCCGATTCGCACGAATCGCGCCGTGACAGGCCATGGTGCCGAGCAGTTCGTTCAGGTGCGCCTGAATGCGGTCGCTGGTGCCGTATTCCATCAGGTCCGCGAGTACGTCGCTGACCAGTCGATTGGCTTCGGCCTGCTTGAGCAACGCCGGAATCTGCCGGATCGCCAGGGATTCCGGGCCCAGGCGCTGCAATTCAAAACCCAGGCGCTGGAACCAGGCGACGTGCTCTTCGGCGCAATCGGCTTCACGCTGACTGACTGCGAGGGATTCCGGCACCAGCAGCGGCTGACCGCTCAATCCTTCGCTGGCCATGGCGATTTTCAGGCGTTCGTACATGATCCGCTCGTGCGCGGCGTGCATGTCCACCAGCACCAGGCCTTGGGCGTTTTCCGAAAGTATGTAGATGCCCTTGAGCTGCGCCAGCGCGTAACCCAGCGGCGGGATGTCGTCCTGCCCGGCCGGCAGTGCCACGGCATTGGCTTCGGGCAACGGCGCAAAGAACTCGCGGTAGGCGGCCTGAGCTTCGGCGACGGGAACGCCGGACTGAGGCCGAGGCGTGTACTGATATTGATAACCGGCGCCAGCGCCCGAACCTGCCGCCGTATTAAAGGCGGGCTGTGGCTGAGGCTGCTCAAGCAGTGCGTTGGCCGCCAGGCGCATTTCGCCTTGCGGGCCGAATTCGCCGGCGTCGATGCCGGTAGGCCGAACGATGGCCGTCGCCACAGGCGCCGCCAGATGATCTTCCGGGCGCACATCGCCCAAGGCGCGGTGCAAGGTGCCGTAGAGGAAATCGTGGACCATGCGCCCGTCACGGAAGCGAACTTCGTGCTTGGTCGGGTGCACGTTGACGTCGACGCCCGCTGGGTCGACTTCGAAAAACAGCACGAACGTCGGGTGCCGGCCGTTGAACAGCACGTCACGGTACGCCTGGCGCACCGCGTGGGCCACCAGCTTGTCGCGCACCGCACGGCCGTTGACGAAGAAGTACTGCAAATCCGCCTGGCTGCGGTTGAACGTCGGCAACCCGACCCAACCCCACAGGTGCAAGCCGTTACGCTCGATTTCGATCGGCAGCGCTTGCTCCAGAAAACCCGAGCCACAGATCGCCGCCACTCGCCGGGCCCGGGCCGCGTCATCGTGGGCCTCGTGCAGGCTGAGAATGGTTTTGCCGTTATGGCGCAGATGGAACGCCACATCGAAACGCGCCAGCGCCAGGCGCTTGATCACTTCTTGCAGGTGATCGAATTCGGTTTTCTCGGTCTTGAGAAACTTGCGCCGCGCCGGGGTGTTGAAAAACAGGTCACGCACTTCCACCGACGTGCCCACCGGATGGGCGGCCGGCTGCACGCGCGGCGCCATGTCCCGGCCTTCGGTCTCGACCTGCCAGGCCTGATCGGCATCTTTTGTGCGCGAGGTCAGAGTCAGGCGCGCCACGGAACTGATCGACGCCAGTGCCTCACCACGAAACCCGAGGCTCATGACTTGTTCAAGGTCTTCGAGGTTGCGGATCTTGCTGGTGGCGTGACGCGCCAGGGCCAGCGGCAAGTCATCGGCAGAAATGCCACTGCCATCGTCGCGCACCCGCAGCAGCTTGACGCCGCCCTGTTCGACGTCGACATCAATACGCCTGGCGCCGGAGTCGAGGCTGTTTTCCAGCAGCTCCTTGATCACCGACGCCGGGCGTTCAACCACCTCGCCGGCGGCAATCTGGTTCGCCAGCCGTGGGCTGAGCAGCTCGATGCGCGACGTGTTGGTCAACACCTGGTTCATTCTTTGGCCGCCAGTTCAGTGCCAGGAATGGTCAAGTGCTGACCGACCTTGAGCTCATCATTCGACAGCTTGTTGGCGCTGCGCAGCGTGGCCGGAGACACCTGATAGCGCACGGCAATCATCGCCAGCGTCTCGCCGGGATTGACCCGATGGTCACGCGGTCCTTGGGCGATCCCACCGGAATCACGCAGCCAGGCGATGTAGGTGCCCGGCGGTGGGTTCTGCTGGAAGAACTGGCGCACGCCGCTGCTGATCGAACGCGCCAGCGCCTGCTGGTGGTTCGCTGCGGCAAGCTTCGAGGCTTCGTTGGCGTTGGAGATGAACCCGGTTTCCACCAGGATCGACGGAATGTCCGGCGATTTCAGCACCATGAACCCGGCCTGCTCCACGCGCTGTTTGTGCAGTGGCGTGACACGGCCAATGTTGGTCAGCACCTTCTGGCCGACGTTGAGGCTGGACGTCAGGGACGCCGTCATCGACAAATCGAGCAGTACGCCTGCCAGCATGCGGTCCTTGTCATCGAGGCTGACGTTGCCGGCACCACCGATCAAGTCGGAACGGTTTTCACTGTCGGCCAGCCAACGGGCGGTCTCGGACGTCGCGCCGCGATCGGATAACGCGAACACTGACGCACCAAACGCAGCGGCGGAAGGCGCGGCGTCGGCGTGGATCGACACGAACAGGTCGGCGCCCTTCTTGCGGGCAATTTCGGTACGGCCGCGCAACGGGATGAAGTAGTCGCCGGTACGGGTCAGTTCGGCGCGGAAGCCTTTCATGCCGTTGACCTGACGCTGCAATTCGCGGGCGATGGCCAGCACCACGTCTTTCTCACGCTGACCGCGAGAACCCGAGGCGCCCGGGTCTTCGCCACCGTGGCCGGCGTCGATCACCACAATGATGTCGCGCTTGCCGGCCGGTGCGGGCGGCAGCTTGACCGCCGGCTCCACCGGAGTGACCGGGACCGGGGCCACCGTCGCGACGTTGGTCGGCGGCGGGATTGGCGCTGCGTCGGCGGGGTTATCGAACAGGTCGACCACCAGGCGATTGCCGTACTGGGCATTCGGCGCCAGGGTAAAACTTTTCGGCGTGACGGCTTTTTTCAGGTCGATGACCACCCGCAGGTCGGTCGGCGTACGCTGAGCCGAGCGCATCGCGGTGATCGGGGTGTTCGAGCTGTTGACGTTCAAAGGCGCGCCAAGACTGGCACCATTGATGTCGATCACCAGCCGATCGGGGGAGCTCAGGGTAAAAACACTGTGCTGGACGGGGCCGGTCAGGTCAAACACCAGTCGTGTGTTGTCCGGCGCCCGCCACAGGCGAACACTGTTGACCTTCGTCTCGGCCACAGCGTCGACGGTCACCGCCAAAAACAACACCCCTACGGCAGCAACCAACGCGCGAAAGCGCATACCTAACCCCATCATTTAATTGGATTCCAATGCCAAAGCGGCACACCACGACTCGCCACGCGAGCCCTGGGATAAAATTTTCAGCGAACGCCCGCTGTCTTGCGGGCTAATGGTAATGGTCAGGTCGGGCTTTGGCAAAAAGCCTGCACCCTTCTGGGGCCATTCGATCAGGCACAACGCGTCGTCTTCGAAGTAATCACGGATGCCGAGGTACTCCAGCTCTTCGGGATCGACCAGGCGATAGAGGTCGAAATGGAAGGCGCGGATATCGCCGATCTCGTAGGGCTCGACCAGGGTAAAGGTCGGGCTTTTTACCGCTCCCACATGCCCCAGGCCCCGGATGATGCCGCGGGACAGCGTGGTTTTACCCGCCCCCAGGTCCCCCTCGAGAAAAATCAGACCGTGCCCTTCAGTGGTTTGTGCGATGCGTGCGCCAAACGCGGTCATCGCCTCTTCATCAGCCAGGTATAGGGTTACTTCAGACACGGTGCTTGCTCCTCCAATAACTGACGAATGGCTGGGATCAGATCACTGGCCGCCAGTCCACGGCCCGATTTACCTTGTTGCGCGCCGGCATTGGCGTGCAGCCAGACCGCCAGGCTGGCGGCCTCGAACGCCGGCATACCCTGGGCCAGCAAGGCGCCGACCAGACCGGCCAGCACATCGCCCAAACCGGCAGTGGCCATGGCCGGATGGCCCTGATGACACACCGCCAAACGCCCATCGGGGCTGGCGATCAGGCTGCCGGCGCCTTTCAGAATCACCACGGCGGTGTATTTTTTGCTCAACGCGTGTGCGGCCGCGGGACGATCCGCCTGAACCTCGGCCGTCGATATCCCCAGCAACCGCGCCGCTTCGCCGGGGTGCGGGGTGATCACACAGTCCTTGGGCAAGCTCACATGTTCGCGGGCCAGGAGATTCAACGCATCCGCGTCCCAGACTTGTGGCAGCGGTGCGTTAGCCGCGGCCGACAACAGACTACGTCCCCATGCCGCTTGACCAAGCCCCGGGCCGACGACCAGCACGCTGACCTTCTCCAGCAGGCCCATCAATTGATTGGCCGACGAAGTCCCCAGCACCATGGCTTCGGGCACCCGCGTCAAGGCAGCGGAAATATGTTCACTGCGAGTCGCCAGGGACACCATGCCGGCCCCACTGCGCAGCGCACTTTGCGCGCTCAGCAGGATCGCGCCACCAAAACCGCGATCACCGCCGATCAACAGGACATGACCGAACTTGCCTTTGTGCGAAGCGGGCGCCCGGGATGCGAGGCGTGGCAGGTTACAGGCCGTCAGACGACGCGCCGTGAATGGCGCCCCATCGAATAATTCCGGTGGTGCTTGCAGGTCGTTGAAGACCAGTTCGCCGACCACGTCTGCCGCATCACCGGTGAAAAGCCCCAGTTTCAAACCGATGAACGTCACGGTCAGGTCGGCTCGCACCGCAGAACCGAGCCTGCGACCGGTGTCGGCGCACAGCCCTGAAGGGATATCCACCGCCGCCACTGGCAAACCGCTGGCATTGATCGACGCGATGACGCTGGCGTAGGGCTCGCGCACTTCACCGGTCAGGCCGGTGCCCAGCAAGGCATCCAACACGACGCCGCGCAATTGCGCCTGCGCGGTCCAGCTTTCGATTGTAACGTTCTCGGCGACGGCCTCGGCATGCGCCAACGCCGCATCGCCCTGCAAACGCTGAGGATTGCCAGCAGCCAGCAGTCGGACCGACCACCCGGCCCGCCGGGCCAGTACCGCCACCAGATAGCCGTCACCGGCGTTGTTGCCATGGCCGGCCAGCACCGTCAGTTCATGGGCTGTCGGCCATTGACGGACCAACGCCCGCCAGGTCGCATGGGCTGCGCGCTGCATCAATTCGAAGCCCGGTGTGCCGGCCGCGATCAGGCTCGCATCGAGCCCACGGACTTGCGCGGCGCTGTACAGCGCGTCGGGTAATTCATCTTTAGTGTGCGGCATGCGTCTTCGGGCTCCGATGTCTGGCAGAATTATACGCACCTCAGCTCCGGTTTCTCTCGCCTCATGCCTGCTATTACCACAGACCTGCCCGCCCTCGCCCAATCCATTAAGGATTGGGGTCGTGAGCTGGGTTTCCAGCAAGTCGGCATCAGCGGCCTCGACCTGGCCGAGCATGAGCAGCACCTGGAGCGCTGGCTCGAAGCCGGCTACCACGGCGAAATGGACTACATGGGCGCCCACGGCAGCAAACGCTCGCACCCGGAAGAACTGGTGCCGGGCACTTTGCGCGTGGTTTCGTTGCGCATGGACTACCTGTCGGGCGACACCAAAATGGCGCAATTGCTGGCCCAACCGGAAAAAGCCTACGTCTCGCGTTATGCCTTGGGCCGCGATTACCACAAATTAATTCGTAAGCGCGTGCAACATCTGGCCGAAAAGATTCAGACCGTCATCGGTCCCTTTGGCTACCGCGCCTTTGTCGACAGCGCCCCGGTGCTGGAAAAAGCCATCGCGGAAAAGGCCGGCCTGGGCTGGATCGGCAAAAACACCCTGGTCTTGAATCGCAAGGCCGGCAGCTATTTCTTCCTCGCCGAACTGTTCGTCGATTTACCGCTGCCGGTTGACCCGCCGCACGCCACCGAACATTGCGGCCGCTGCACCGCGTGCCTCGACATTTGCCCGACCAACGCCTTCGTCGGCCCCTATGTACTGGACGCCCGGCGCTGTATTTCCTACCTGACCATCGAACTCAAAGGCGCCATCCCCGAAGACCTGCGAGCGCTGATTGGCAATCGGGTATTCGGCTGCGATGACTGCCAGATCGTCTGCCCATGGAACCGCTTCGCCCGCCCCTCCGGCGAAAGCGACTTCAAGCCCCGGCACAACCTTGACAACGCCGAACTGGCCGAACTGTTCATGTGGGACGAGGACACGTTTCTCGGCAACACCGAAGGCTCGCCGCTGCGGCGTGCAGGTTACGAAAGCTGGCTGCGCAATCTGGCAGTGGGATTGGGGAATGCGCCTTCAACGATTCCGGTGCTGGAAGCGTTGAAGGCGCGACGGGATTATCCGTCGGAAATGGTCAGGGAGCATGTGGAGTGGGCGTTGCGACAACACCTTACCCGCAGCGCTTAGCGTAAACAGAAGCCTGCCTGGGGCTGTCTTGCATCAATATCTCCTGCCCTGTCCGCTGCTTTAAGAACCTTTTACTGTATGGCTGATCTTGTGAAGCGTCACAACCCGCGAGTCCCTGTTGGCGAAGAAAAAAAGCCGAAGACCTCCGTTGAGTCTGATCTCGGTGAACCCCGTCGGATTGAGTCCCGTTGCCCTATCGGTTTTGCTTGCATCGAACTTGATCATCTCGCGGAACTTGGTGTGTTTGCCGACCTGCATAGCGGCATCTTCCGGGGGTAAACCAAGGTCCCTGATAATATTTTTGAACTGGAAGAAACGATCGCGAGACGACCCCTCCAACATTTCGAAACCCGAAAGATTGCGCTGCGTCGTGTAAGTCCACTTTGCAGCGGTCGTTTCTGCGGCCTGGATGGATGATCCAGCCCTCGCGGCCCCGGCGGATGACCCAGCCATCGCTCTGCCGCTCATCCCGCTTCTCATCGCCCGTGCAGCCCCTGCGGAATCACTGCTTAACGGGACCCTGAGCTTTCCAGCGACCTTGCTGGCCCCCTGAAGCGTAGCCCCGACGCCGGCGACAGCAGATGCCACACCCAGCCCAAGACTTACATAGCCAAGGATGTCACCCAACACCGATTGCGGCGCAACCTCGTGCGCAACTGCACTCGCGATGCCCGTAATCCCGGAAGCCAACGCTAACGTGAGGCTCGCGATCGCCAGCGGCGTCGCGGCACCAAAGGTCAGGATGCTCGCCGCGATGCTGAATATCGAAAGACCAACTCCCAAAACAGACTGCCAGGAAACGTGTCCGGTCGGATCAACCCGATTAATCGGGTCGCCGAGGCAGTAGGCGTATGGATTCAGCCCCCCAGCACCAAACGGGCTCAGGTTGTCCGGGCTGAGAAAGCGCATCAATGTCGGGCTGTAGGCCCGATACCCATTGCCCAACAGGTACAGGCCGGTCAGCGGATCGAGTTGCTCACCATTGAAACCTGCCAGGCTGAACACCCCGCCCTCCGCAGGACGAAATCCGTAGGGACTGTAGGCAATTTCGCTCCGCTGCGTACCCGCCACGAAGGTTAAGACGCTTTGCTGCAGGTCCGTACCGATCTGCTGAACGCCAACGTCCGATCGCTGCTCGCCCAGCAGCAGGCCGGACTGGCGCCAGCAGGTGCGCAAGTCCTTGCCATTGATCTCATTGATGACGCGCCCTTCATGATAGAAGCGTTGGGCAAGAGAACCCGCCGGCCCAGACAGCTCAACCAGGCGATCGCGCGCGTCGTAGTGATAATCGCGGATCACCGCGCCTGTCGCAGTGGCGATTCGCGTTAGCCGGCCAAGTGGGTCGTAGCTGAGCGAACGTGTCAGGTCGTCCTTGATCATTTGGCCGTCAGCGTCGTAATGCAGTGTGACGGGGGCGGGATAATCGGTGTGGGAATGGCGAACCTCGAGCAGTTGGGTCGGATCAACAGTGCCATAGGTGAACGTCGCGAGGTTGTCGCCGCCGGGAAACTCGGTGCGCACAGTGACAATATTGTCCAGCGCATCGAACACATAGCGCTGGCTGATGATCTCTTTACCGTAAGGATCGCGTGCTCGTTGCGCCCCGTCACAGGTGTAGCCACTGAGCCGGCCTCGTTGATCGTAAGTGAAGTACTCGTCGCGCAGCACCTCTTCACCGCTGCTGAGCACCTTCTGCGCCAGCTTTCCGGCCAGGGTATAACTCGATGTCAGGGTTTGCGTGGCGACCCCATCGATCACAAACGTGCGCGATGTTTCTCGCCCCAGATCGTCGTAGGCCAAACGGGTCTCCAGGGAGCGTCCGGTTTGCCTGTCCTGGGAATCTATGCGCTCCAGCAAGCCCAAGGCGCCGTAGACCAAGTCTGCTTTCAGCGCACCCTGCTCAAATGAATTTGCTCGCCCCCATTCGTCGTAGCCGGTTTTGTGTTCATTGCCCAGCACATCGGTATAGGTCAGGGGTCGGCCGCCGAATGAGTAGGTATAAGAGGCTGTCTGGTGTTGGGCGCCGACAGTGGTCTCATTTTTGAGTCGGCCGGAAGGGTAATACTCGAAATGGGTTTCACGCCCTTGCTCTATGCAGCTCGTGGGCTGTCCGTGCACCGGGCTATAGGTGTAACTGGCGACTGATCCAGTCGCCTTGCGTTGCATCAGTCGCCCACCGAAGTCGCGTGCGTAATCAAACTCGACCCTCTCACCACTAGCGCTTTTTTGCCAGGCCGGCTGCCCGGACCCCGCCTCGTAGCCGGCACTGCACGTGCGCCCACCGATGGTGCTTGCAGTCAAACGGCCCAGCCCATCGAACGTTTGCTGCCCAAGGCGTTGACCAGACACTTCCATCCGGGTGGGCAGCGGCTCGGGGCTGTGAATTGCGAACTCGGTTTCCACGATGTGCCCGTCCGGCAATTCGCTTCGGCACAGTCGATTGAACACGTCGTACCCAAACGTCGTCCTGTTGCCAACCGCATCCGTCTGACTGGCCGCTCGACCCAACCCGTCATAACCATGAACGATCTTGCCCAGGCTTTCACCTTCGAGGTTGAACGCTTCGACAGTGTCCGGTTTACCGAAATCATTGAAGCGGGTGACGGATTTGCTCATGCCTTCGAACCAATACGTCTCGGTTCGTGACACCGGATCGTAAGTGCGATGCTCTTTGCGCCCGTCAGCATGGGTCGTGGTTTTGACCTGCCCCCAGTCATCGTAGTCAAAAGTGGTTGTCATCGGCCGGGCAACCCCCTGCCACCAGTCAGTGTGCGTTTGTTCTACCAGTCGTCCGAGACCGTCGTGGCGCGCGGCGAAGATGACGCGCGTATGGTTCATGGCTGCTTCATCAGGGTTATCGCAATCCTGCTCTTCGATCCCGATGACTCGTCCGAGACCGTCGTAGCCAGTCTGTTGTAAAACGCCTGCCAGATCGGTTGAACGCACGGTCGCCGGCGCTTCGTCGCTGGCTGCTTGATACACCGTATGGCTCGTCGCGGCGTAGGGGGTACCTGCCGAGACGGTCGTGCTCACGATCCGTCCAATGGCATCGTATTGGTACCGGGTCACGCCTTCGTCTTCACTTCGTTCGGAGCGCTTCATTCCGTTCAGCGCGGAAAATGTCTGCGATGAAGTCGTGCTGGCACCCTCAAATCCGACCGTGGTGACGCTCAGCGTCAAAACATCCCGAGCACTACTGTACTGATGTTCGGAACGAGTCTTGAGGCCGTTCATTTCAAGCGTGCGATGACTCAACAGCCCATGGCGCGTCGAGTCTTGCGGCGTGTTGAAATAGGCCAAGTCGTAGCGTGAACGCAACGCCTCACCCTTATCGGTCAGCTCATATAACTTTTCCTCAACAGGCAGAATCATGGGGCACTGCGAACCATCAAGGCCCTTATGGAGCGCGTAGCGAAAACGCGTAACCGTCGTACTGGCGGCAAATTCAGTGTTTGCTGGAACAATCGTCCGCTGTTTTACGTAACGAATGAAACCTGAAGTGTCGGCTGGGCATCCATCCCCCCCGGTAACCGGATAAAACTCGGAAACAGTGATCACACCGCTGGGTTCGGCCTGCTTGATCAAATTACCGAAACTGTCGAACTCCGTACGAGTGACTTCGTCGCGAGAAATACCGGTCTCCGAGTGCTCGTAACGTCGAGTCATCACACGCGGCAAACGGAATTGTGGCGGCTGCTCGGCAAGGCTCTTTCCGGACTCCAGGTGGTATTCCATCAGTTCTGACGTCACTGCATCAGCACACGTTGTGACCTGGGACAGCAATAGGTGAAATCTGTTGTAGGTTCGCACTGTGGAATGATGAATCTTTTTGCCAAGCATCAGGTTTTCGGTCGACGTATAAACATAGTCAGGGGCGGCGGCATCCAGGTTATCTCCCACTTCGGACCAGTTGAATTCGCCACCAAAACCCAAGAAATTGGCGTCCGAGAACGCATACTCAGTCAGGATGGCTGGCTGATCGTGTTGCGGGTACACCGTATGAGAGCTGACACACGGCATTGACTGCATAGGGGCCAGGGGCGGAAAGAAGTGCCGATCCTCGGTATAGCTGATGACTTCCCGCCCGCCCAGCGGTGAATTGACTTGAGTGAGGCAACTGAGACCACCAACGATCTCGTATTCCAACTCCCATTTTTCGCCAGTGGGCAAGCGAATGGTTGAAATGCGCTCATCTGTCAGAGACAAGGTAATGTGGGTCTCCTCTATCGTTCCCGGGTACCGAGTGAGCGTGACCTGACTGTCACTTGTCACAACGTCCAATAGTAAACGCTGCGTGTCTCTCACCTCTCTCAGCACTGGCTGGTCGTTGAAGGTGACATATCGGAGGAAGATACTTGCCCCGTTGGCCGCCATGATCTGCACGGGCACCGCAATACCGCTTTGCTCATACACTTCCAGCGTTTCCCGCGTCCCGTTTTTATTGAGCAGCTGAAAATGATCGACATCGGGCCTGGTCACTTTGACGGTGTCGAGTTTTTGCTCTGCAAATATCAAACTCGACTCAAGCTCTGTTGCTTTATAGCGCTCGCCTGTCGGCAACGTCATGATTTTATTTAATGTGTCATAACGCGACAAAGCGATTGACCAGCCAGTTCCAAAACCGACATTCACCGCATTTAACGGATTAAACTGAAGTACAACACCCAACGAAGGTCCGTTTGCACTTCCAGAGGTTATCTCACCCAACGATAATGAAAAGGTGTATATCCCGGTTCTGTGGTCAACCCCCCCTTGTAGAAAACTACTAAAATTAAACGCATTGGAGTACAAGGAATTTGTTTGCTGAGCTTGCATTAAATCAACCCCGCTCCAAAATGAAGTCAGCCGGCCGCACATCAAAATCCGGCCGTATTCGCAATTTATGCGCCGTACCATAAGCGTCATAAGCGGTAAAACCAAAAATGCCCCGATTCGCATAAGAATCGGAAGAAAAAGACTCGCCCACACCACGAATGATGGAGAGCTCACCGTCTCTGTCATTAACCTCTATATTGTAAACTTCGTGAGATCGTTCGCCCTCTGCGGGTGGGAGCACCATGACGACCTCCTTATCTTCCACCGCTGCCAACTTACAATCCACATACCAGCGATAATCATTGTCGATATATCCGCCATAGGCATCAAATACAGTCCTTGTCAGCCTGTAGTGATGGCCATCGTCAGCTGCCGACCAGTCCACCAGCCTGAGTTGACGACCTGCTGGATACAAACCCAGATAGCAGTGAAAAATTTCGTGATTCCATCTGCCTTCGCTGCGCACGCGTCCTAACTTGAAATCATCCATGGAGTAAGTCACAGGGGCCTCGGCGACCAGGGTGACACTGCTGTCATGTTTGTCGCCCACGGTCGTGTTATTGGTCCTGATTACCCTGTCGTTCAGAACTACCGACGCACCTACGTGTACGGTATCCACCACCGTTGAAGAAACCCAATACTCAAGAACCGTAATGTCAGGCTCGACACTTTCCAGAGGGGCCTGCGTTGCTTCGGAACCCGACATTGCATACCAATACTGGTTAGGTCGTTCGCTCACTTGCCAATCTCCCTGCAACACCTTGCCTGTACGGTAATTAATGAGCCGGACAGTATGAAAAACCGACGGACTCAGGGGCACCGACTTTCCGTCTTTATCTTTACCCCTGAGCGTGACCAATATACGAACCTGCATATTTCCATTGGCGTACAGGCTCTTCGACTGAGTCGCCGACGACGCATCAAAACTTACATTAAAGCGGGTAAAACCTTTTACTTCAGTCATAGCACTCATGCGATTCACTCTTTCCATTAATTGCAGTCACAGCCTTCAATGTTGCGCGGCTTCCTGACTAGACAAATAACAAAAATCAGAACCCTGTCCCACTCAAAAAAACAATCAAGACATGTACAAACCATAACCCCCCTATTCTGAAGAACCCAACGCACAACACTGATATACCCAAAACGGCTCAGTCATCTTCTCCAGCGCTCTCCACCCCGCTGTCCTCCCCTTCAGACTCTGCGCCCCCATCATGTTCAGCAACCCATTCGTCATCGACCTGGATGAGCAACTTCCTGTCAGCGCCGGCACTTTCGATATAGCTGACAACCCGCTGCTTACTCACATCACTCAACGGATTATTTCGAAAGTTGTAGTTGGCTTCGCGTGTATCGGAAACTTCAAATAACTCATCAGGCAACATTGTTATTTCATTGAATGTCAAATCGGCGAAAGCCAGGCTCTCAAGTGAGAACACTCCGTAGGGAACCGTCGTCAACCCTGTGTTTTTCAAGTACAGACTGTCCAACTGCTTCATGTAGCCGACATTGGGGGCCCATTCCAGCGGATTGTTTTCCAAATCCAGAAGCGTCAAACCTTCGATGTGTGCCAAACCTTCGACAGTGGCTTCGGTGAGCCGGATATCACAATCATCGAGCGTCAACGAAACAAGCTCGCGCATTTGATAAACCTCGACGGGGAAAGCCTTAAGGGCGAAGCCAGACAATGTCAGGGACCGAACGCCCGGGAAGCTGGCGAAAAAAGCGTGGCCTCCCGCACGGGAGGAACTGCTCAGTGACAACTCGCGCACATGGCTGAAATCGGCCGACAATTCGGGCAGCCCACCCAGAATGTCCAGTTCAAACTCAAGCGTCGTGATGTAACGGGTAGCCGTGTCCAGCAAGGCCTGCATGAAACTCAGTCTGCACTGACGCTGAACGGCAATTTCAGCATCTGTCAGTGGCGCCCCGGTGCGAGGATGAACAGACGGCACATCAATGCTCCACATCTCCAACTCATTGACCAGCACAACGTGTTCGTTTTCCAGCCTGGCAATAGCCAGCAGGGGATCCCCGGTCAGTCGCTCCCTACGCAAGGCCGCCATCTGCTCTTCAGAAAGCGTTGGATAAAGGGCTCGAAGCCGTTGTGCGATGGTTTGCGCCTGAGCTGGCTTGAGATCCTCCCCTCCTAACAAGTAACCAGAACGCCCCACGGCCAGCCCCATGGGCGAACGGACGGCAGGCCCCAGCGGTGGCTGCTCGAACAATGCGCGCACCACGGGACGATCCAGCAGCGGTTGTCGCCTGAGCATTTGTTTCAGTCCGGCCCACTGCCCCACATGGGGTAACCCCAACGCCAGGCGTTGCGCGTCTGGAAGCGCATGCATCACCGCACCATATAGCGTGTCGAGCCCGTGCAATTGCTCACCGGAACCATCGTGTGCCTGGTAGTGCCCACCCTGCCTGACCAGCACTTTACGCAGCGGTGCCTCGCTGCGACCGATACTGTCCAGCAACGCCCCATCGAAACGACTGTCACGCATCTCGATACGAACATCGGCTGACCACCCGTTCAGTGTTTCGAGCATGTGCAGCGCCAGCCTGTCGCTATCCAGGCTGGTGACAGAATCCAGGTAAAGCCCTTCGCACGCCCGGCTGAGTCGCACCTCTCGCAAATAGAAAAGCGCTTCGTGCGCCATTCGTTTCGTTATTCCAGGGTGATTGCGCATGTGCAGGCGATCAGCCGCACTGGCATTGCGCGATAGCTCTTGAGCGATCGTTTTCGGCAGATCGGGGAAGATCCGGCGTAGCTGCCGCGTGTCTGTCTCAGCACGCTGTTCGAATGCCTCTTCACGTGCCTTGAACAAGGCGCCACGATGTTCCTCGGCCCAATCGGCCATCTTCGAACGCAACCTCGCTGTTCGAACGTCGATCCCCGTCAATGAATCACCAAACGCCGGACTTTCATCCAGCAGTTTTTTCAGCGTCGCTTCGTCCAGTGATTCAACGATGCCTTGAACCCCATTATCGTTGCGCAAACGGCTCTCAGGTACGCGGATACCTTGCGTTTCCAGCAGCTGAACTTGCAACTGTAGATCAGCTTTTGTGTACACAGCCGGATCCGGACTTTGCAGCTGCGCACGGAACATCTTGATCTGCTCATCAAGTCTGAATCGCCGAATGCTGTCTTCAAGCAAAGCCGGCGGACGCCGAGAGTGAACGTGCATGTCACGCAGTACGGCTTCATCAATGCCGCTGACTTCCAGGATGCGTCGAGCGGTGCCATCGGAGAACTCGGCCACTGAATGACCCAAACGACGAAACAGTTGTGCGCCTTGCCATTCCATGGGACGGTCGACTTCATGCGCCCAGGCCCCGGCACCGTTGTGCGTGAGCCTTGGTCGGTAGGCGTTTGGCCGTTGCGGATGACGGACGTGCCGGGCACTTTCGCCTGGCCCGGTGCCCACCTCGTACAAACTGCCTTCGAGCGGCAGGAACGTCGCCCCCCCGTGTTGATGCAAACCCAGTTCGTCCGGCACGGAACCGGCTGGCAATGAAGCATCGTGCTCATAAGGCTTCAGATCAGGATTCCACAGTCGCGTCCGGCCATCTTCCAGCACGACGGGCTTGAGACTGTCGACAAAGGTCGAGGGTTTGATAGCGAGCACCTTCCCGGCCACCGCACCAGCCACCGCGAACACGCCCAGTTGCGCGAGATTTTCAGCGATGGCCAGCAGGTGATCGGATGCCTCGACCACCTGCCCTTCGGCCCAATCCAGAATACCGGTACAGGCCTCGTCCAATAGCTGGTAGGCGGTGTACGCCAACATCAATTCGCCTAGAAACGGCACAAAGGGCACCGCCACCAGGGTCGCGACCTGCAGAACGATCGAGGCGATTTTTTCCAGACTGTCCCAGGTTTCCCAGCGAGATTTGCGGTCTTCATCCGCGGTAGGTACGGCAATGACACGGGCGTCGTTGAGAATCTTGTTGAGTTTTTGCTGATACAACCAGGTCCACGGATCGCCATGAACCGTTCGCGAGTCCCACTTCATCACGGTCAAAGGATCGTTGAGAGCAGCAAAAAAATAACCGCGCTGCTCATGAGCGACGAACCGGGCAAAAAAACGCTGGTAGTCCGCAGAGCGCAACCGGCTTGCCAACTCTGCCCTGAAAGCAGCCGTCGACGGGTACTCTTTGATCGGATGCTGCGGATCATCGGGGATGTACACGAGCACCGGCTCTACCCTGGAAGCACGCTCCAGATCACCGGCCAGCAGCAAGATCCCGGTCAACTCCGCCTTCATGACCTGCAATTGATGGCACTGCAAAACCGGCGCCCCCAAGGCAGGCTTGGTGCCGCCATCGAGCAGATGTAACAAAGAGGCGTGCGAATGAAGGCCGATATCCCCTTTCATGCGAGCCAGGAGTATCGCAGCCCTGAACGCGTCTTTCTGGCTGGTCTTTACATAGAGTTCCAGCACTGCCCTGGCGACAGCATCCTTGGGCAATAACAACGTCTCCAGTTGCTGGGTGTACTGGCCACCGATGTCCAGTTCACGACACATCGAAATAAAAGCGCCGACACTCATGCATTGATTAACAGCGAGCACATCAAACTGCCCTGACATGTTGGGTTCGCTGATAAAACAGGAAGCTGCATCGAAGTAGTGAGTACCTTCTTCCTTTGCCTCAAAGTTGTGCAAGGCTGCATCCAGCAAGGAAAGAGTCTTAACTTGATAGCCCGCTAAAATACCGGTGGGCCGATAGAGCTTCAGATAGACCCTGGTGACATCCACTTCAATGGCGAAACGTTCGTTCAATGCCTGTCGAAGCAGGGGCTCTGCAAACTGACGGACATTTGCCAGCCGCTCAAACGCCCGATCAACCCTGGTTTGCGAGACCCAACTCGCCTTGATGGCTTGTGCCAGCGCCAAGTGAGAAGCCGCCGAGGCGGTCTTGTACCATTCAGGAATCGCCACGGCAGTGCGCTTCAACGACATGCGCCTGTCTGGCGAAGCGCGAATCAGCCAGTGGGGGATCTTTTCTTCAATGAACTGTTGATGACGGTTGCCATGGGGTTGCTGCGCGGGTATGTCAAACATATAGGTAGTCTTTAAGCCGAATTAAAAGCGCAGCTTATTGAACTATCTACTCATAAATGCCTACATAATTACCGCACTCACACAGGCAAAGAGTGCTCACACCGCTATTTACTGCTCGTCGTTATAAACGAACTTGGGCATTTCCCAGTGAAAACGGATCGCCAGCAAGCGCAGCAGAAAGCCGCCAAACAAGGTGATCAGGATCGCCTGTTCTCCCGGCAGGTTCAGGTAAAGACATAACATGTAGCACCACGCCGCCGCGAACGAGACGCTGGCGTAGAGCTCGCGGCGGAAGATCAGCGGGATGTCGTTGCAGAAGATGTCCCGCAGGATGCCGCCGAACACCCCGGTGATCACGCCGCTGACCGAAGCCACGAGCATGCCGTGGCCCATTTCCAGGGCGGTCATGCAGCCGATCAGGGTGAACGCCACCAGGCCCACGGCGTCGAGCACCAGAAACAGCGAGCGCAGATGGCGCATCCAGCGTGCGGCAAAGACGGTGAACATCGCCGCGACTGAGGTCAGCACCAGGTATTCCGGGTGTTTGACCCAGGTCAGCGGGTAATGGCCGAGCAACACGTCGCGCACCGAGCCGCCACCGAGGGCGGTGACGCAGGCGATCAGCACCACGCCAAACCAGTCCATCCCGCGACGGCCGGCGGACAGGGCACCGGTCATGGCTTCGGCGGTAATGGCGATCAGGTAAAGCATCAGCAACATGGTGGCGGTCCTTGCAGGAAGGCGCGCAGTCTACTCACTTCACCCGGGCACCAAAAGTGGGCGCACGATCAAATAGACCGCGTCTCCTTCTTCGCGGGCATGCCTCGCTCCTACGGGTACAACACAGGGCCTGTAGGCGCGAGGCTTGCCCGCGAAAGCATCGGTGCAGGCCCCGCCAGATCAGAACTTGATAAAGTGCTTGCGGTAATGCTGCAACTCGGCGATCGATTCGCGAATGTCGTCCAGCGCCAGGTGGGTGCTGCCCTTTTTGAAGCTGTCGCGCACGTCCGGCGCCCAGCGTGCGGCCAACTCTTTAAGCGTCGACACGTCGAGGTTGCGGTAGTGGAAGAAGCTTTCCAGGGATTTCATGTGGGTATAAAGGAAGCGACGGTCCTGGCAAATGCTGTTGCCGCAGATCGGCGACTTGCCCTTCGGCACCCATTTTTCCAGGAAGGCGATGGTCTCGGCTTCGGCTTCGGCCATGCTGATGCGGCTGTCGCGAACCCGTTGGGTCAGCCCGGAGCCGCCGTGTTGACGGGTATTCCACTCGTCCATGCCAGCGAGGATTTCATCGCTGTGGTGGATGGCGATCACCGGGCCTTCGGCCAAGGTGTTCAAGTCACTGTCGGTGACGATGGTGGCCATTTCGATGATGACGTCGGTATCCGGGTTCAGACCGGTCATTTCCAGGTCGATCCAGATCAGATTCTGTGGGTTTTGCATGTGTCGGCTCCTAGGCAATGCTGCGCAGTTTAGCCTAGGCAAGTGGCCGGGCGTGCTAAACTCGCGGCCGTTTTACCTAATCGCTGCATTCTTGATACGGAACACCCATGGCCAAACGCCAACTCAATCGTCGTCAAAACTGGCGCATCGAAAAGATTCAGGGCGAGCGCGCTGCCCGCGCCGCCAAACGCGAGTCCTCGGCTGTCGAGGCACTTGAAGGTGGCGACCTGGGTCCGGAACAGACGGGCCTGGTGATCGCGCACTTCGGTGTGCAAGTCGAAGTCGAAGCGCTCGATGGCGAGTTGGCCGGCCAGGTGTTCCGCTGTCACTTGCGCGCCAACCTGCCTGCGCTGGTGACCGGCGATCAGGTGGTCTGGCGTGCCGGCAACCAGGGCATCGGGGTGATCGTGGCGCAACTGCCACGTAAAACCGAACTCTGCCGCCCGGACAGCCGTGGTCAGCTCAAGCCGGTGGCGGCCAACGTCGACATGATCGTCATTGTCTTCGCCCCGCTGCCCGAGCCCCACGCCAACCTGATCGACCGCTACCTCGTCGCCGCCGAGCATGCGGGCATTCGTCCGTTGCTGCTGCTGAACAAATTCGACCTGATCGACGAGCAGAACGCCCCGGCGCTGAATGCTCTGCTGGCGGTTTACCGCACGCTGGGTTATCCGGTGCTGGAAGTGTCGGCGCACCACGGCAACGGCATGGAGCAACTTCAAAAACAATTGGACGGGCGCATCAGCGTGTTCGTCGGCCAGTCCGGCGTCGGCAAGTCATCGCTGGTCAACAGCCTGCTGCCGGAAGTCGAAACCCGTGTCGGCCCGCTGTCCGAGCTGTCCGGCCAGGGCACTCACACCACAACCACCGCGCGGTTGTTCCACTTCCCCGGTGGCGGTGAGTTGATCGACTCCCCGGGTATCCGCGAATTCGGCCTGGGCCACGTCAGCCGCGCCGACGTCGAAGCCGGCTTCATCGAGTTCAACGACTTGATCGGCACCTGCCGCTTCCGCGACTGCAAACATGACCGCGAGCCGGGTTGCGCTCTGCTCAAAGCTCTCGAAGAAGGCCGCGTGCAGCAGCAACGGATGAACAGCTACCGCTCGATCATCGCCAGTTTGCCGGAAAGCAGCTATTAAGTAGCCTGGATCATTTTCGTGATGCCACGAAAATGATCGGCAGCTTCCCGCGTAAAAAAAGCCGCGATCATCTCGCGGCTTTTTTGTTTTCAGCGTGCGGCTTTTTCCAGCGTCCACCCCAGCACATCCAAAGCATCACAGCCATCCTGGATCAACATGTGCGCAGCATTGGCGAAATGCTCCAGGTCGTGTCCTTCGGCTTCTTTGACGCACAGGCAGGTGACGCTGTTGAGCAGATTGCGCGCGGCTTTGAGTCGGTGGACGGCAGTTTCAAGAAGATCGGAAGCGCGGGCTTCGGTGTCGATGTACAGCGTCGGTCCGACGCTGAAGTTGCCTTGGAGCGGGTGGTATTTAGGCATGACTTGAATCTCATCTGATAGGTGAAACTCCCACCCTTTCGTGGCTAAACGAATTGGGGTGGTAGCTGTACGCGGGTTAGCCAACCGGACAGATGAACCCGGCACACCCGAAGGTGTCCCACGCACAGCCACCATAGACATGTAGATGTCAGGCAGCAAAAAGCGCCGCGATTATACGGGCGCTTGTGCATCATCTGTTACGACTGGCTAAAGTCGATCACCGATTCGTCGGCGACGGACAAACTATAGGCGAGCCTTAAGCGAAGAAAAACCCGGTTTAAACGTCTCGGAGACTTCCTACACCTTTCTCGGACATGCCCTCACTCCTTGATTTTTAACGCAATCAGAAGATCTTAAATGCGCAGCGTTTATCCTGTTTAAACGCGTCATCGTTAACGACCTTCGCGAGCAAGCTCGCTCCCACAGGGAAACGCATGCGCTGAAATCAGGCCGGCCGGTAGGCCGCCGTGCTTTTGATCTTGATGCACCGCCCCATCGAGAGGCTTCGTTCCGGTTCTGCGCAGTGGGCAACCCGGCAGGGATGCCGGGTTAGCCGCCCCCGGCCATGGATGGCCGATGGCGGCGGGCCCACGGAGCAGGACCGGAGCGAGGGCATGCCGAGCCTTAGCGAGGCACCGAACGAAAGGGGCAGAAGCGCTTTGGTTACTTTCGACTGGGCCGGCTTCCGGATTTTCGAAAGTGACCCGCCGTAAGGGCGGAACCAATAGCAGGCGTTACCGCAGAAATGGATATGTACACTTGAAGAGAATGGTCGGCTATAAAGCCGCCTTCGCTGGCAAGCCAGCTCCTACAAGGGGCCGCGTCTGGCTTCCAAACCAGTGAAAGCCGCAAAAAAAAGCCGACATCACTGTCGGCTTTTTTGTGGGTCACTGCTTCGGTGGTTCTGCGGGCTTCGGGTTATCGAACAGATTCAGACGTTCGCGCAGCTCATGCGCCGGCAATGGTTCCTTGTCCGCCGGCAACGCATGCGGATCAGCCGGCACTTCACCCGGCCCACCCTGCCCTTGCGTCGGCTCCGGAGCCGGTTCCGCCCCCTGCGAACCTTCGATGGCACGCTGGGCTTTCTTGGTCAGCACGACGATGTCGATACGACGGTTGACCGGGTTGAACGGATTATCGCGATCAAACAACGCCGACGAGGCATAACCGACAACACGTGCCACCTGCGCTTCCGGATAGCTGCCGGCCACCAGTGCACGGCGTGCCGCGTTGGCACGGTTGGCCGAGAGTTCCCAGTTACCAAAATCGCCGGTGCCGGTGTACGGCTTGGCATCGGTGTGGCCGCTGATGCTGATTTTGTTCGGCACCGCTTTGATGGTGTCGGCCATGGCCAGCAGGATGTCTTCGAAATACGGTTTCAGCCGCGCACTGCCGGAATCGAACATCGGCCGATTTTCCGCGTCCACGATCTGGATGCGCAAACCGTCCGGGGTGATTTCGAAACTGATCTGGTCTTTGAATTTCTTCAGTTGCGGGTTCTCTTCGACCTTGTTCTGCAGTTCTTGCAGCAACAGTTCGAGGCGTTCTTTCTCGACCTGCTCGGCCATGCCTTCGACCTGTTCGGTGTCGATGGTCACTTTGTCCGGTTGCGGCTGGGATTTCACCTCGGGGTTGAGGGTGTTCTCCGGCGCCAGGGTCGGCGTGCCGCCCAAGTCGATGATGTACGGCGTGCCGCTTTCGGAAAAACCGACCGGGTCCTTGAAGTAGCCGGCGATGGCGATCTTCTGTTCTGGCGTGGCAGTAGACAGCAGCCACAGCACCAGGAAGAACGCCATCATCGCCGTCGCGAAGTCGGCGAAGGCGATTTTCCATGCCCCGCCGTGATGCCCGCCGGCGATGCGCTTGACGCGCTTAATGATTATCGGCTGATTATTTTCCATGACTTAACGTCCGCGAACCGCTTGTTCCAGCTCAGCGAAGCTAGGACGGTGCGCCGGGTACAGCACCTTGCGGCCGAACTCTACTGCCAGTGATGGCGGCATGCCGGAAGCGGAAGCGACCAGTGAGGCCTTGATGGCTTCGTAGACGTTCAGTTCTTCCTTGGCATCGTGGGCCAGGGAATGGGCCAGCGGGCCGAAGAAACCGTAGGCCGCGAGAATACCGAAGAAGGTACCCACGAGTGCCGCACCGACGTGCAGGCCGATGGATTTCTGGTCGCCTTCACCCAGGGAAGCCATGGTCACCACGATCCCCAGTACCGCCGCGACAATACCGAAACCGGGCATGGCGTCGGCGATGCCGTTGACGGCGTGGGACGGGTGCTCCAGGTCTTCCTTGAGGCTGTAGAGTTCCATGTCGAAAAGGCCTTCCAGCTCATGGGGAGCCATGTTGCCGGAGGACATGATGCGCAGGTAATCGCAGATGAATGCGGTCATGCGGTCATCTTTCAGAACCGTCGGGTACTTGGCGAAAATCGGGCTCGCCGCGGCATCTTCGATGTCGCCTTCAATCGCCATCATGCCTTCGCGGCGGCTCTTGTTGAGGATCTCGTAGATCAGGCCCAGCACTTCCAGATAGAACGTGTGGTTGAAGCGCGAACTGAACATGCTCAAGGACTTCTTGAGCACGTGCATCGTCATGTAACCGGGGTTGGCCTGCAGGAATGCGCCGAGCGCCGCGCCACCGATAATCAGCACTTCGAAGGGCTGGATCAGGGCGGCAATTTTGCCGTGGGAGAGCACGTATCCGCCGAGTACGCTCGCGAATACGACGATGATGCCGATTATTTTAGCCATAGGTAGGAGAGCACTTACTGAGTCGGGTTCAAGGTCATATTCGGAAGTTAAAAAATCTCTTCTTCTACTTATCGGCAAAACTGCGCCAGACTAAAGCCAGTTCAGGCGAAAAGCCAATTAAGCCCGCTCCGGGCATAGGTAATGCAGACGGTGATCGCGTCCAACCATGGCTAATGAAACGAACGTTCCAACTCCAAAACCGACCACGCTCGAAGGCTGGGTCAAGCTTCTCGATGGCGTGCGCCTGCCGGTTCCGCAAGTCAGTCATGACCGCGTCTGCAAGGCCCTCGCCAACAGTCGCAGCTCGCTGCGTGATATCGCCGAACTGATGCAGGACAGCCCGGCCCTGGCTTTGAGCGTGATTCGCGAAGCCAACCGGCACACCCATGGCAGCATGACCGAGCCTGCGGAAAACCTTGAGGTGGCGATCAATCGCCTCGGTTTGAAACGCACCGAAGAACTGCTTGCCCGCCTGCCTGCCTTGCCTCAGTCAGAGATCCCGGTGGCCCTGCGCCAACTGCAGCTGATCAGCCAGCACGCCACCCAACAAGCCAACGGTTTTTTTGCCAGTCGTCTGGCGCGACTGTGGCAGGACATTCATTGGGGCAGCCTGCTGTTTCTTTCGCCGCTCTGGCCGTTGGCACTGACGCATCCGCAATTGCTCGAAGAATGGGAGCTGCGGGTCATCCATAAAGGCGAGTCGGCGCGCACAGTCGAAAAGCAATTATTTGGCGTGCGCCTGCTGGAAATCGGCCTGGCGCTGGTGGACATCTGGCGCCTGCCGATCTGGGTGCAGCAAGGCTATCGACTGTTGCTCAACGAACAACGGGAGTTGGTCAAAGTCTTGCGCATCGCGCGTGACAGCGAACATCCGTTGCGCCAGCAAAACCGCCTTGATGACGATCCGTCCTTGCGCCGCTGGCTCAATCAACCGGCCAACACCGTGTTGCTGGCCAACGGGCTGGCGCTGTCGGCGCAACAGGCCTGGGACAGTCCGCACAGTGAACGCTGGCAGTACCTGACCAGCCTTTACCTGCAAATGCCGATGGACGAGGTGCAGCAGCAGTTGCACCAACAGGCCGCGAACAGCGCCCGCCATCACGCCATGCCCGACCTGTGGCACCCGGCGGTGTCGCTGATCTGGCCGTGGGGCGTGAACCGCATCCATGCCGGTTTGCTGCCGGCCCCGGCACCGACCGCCGAAGACCTGGCGAAGTGGCGCAAGCAATGCGCCGAGTTGCTGGTCGAGCCGAGTCGCTTCACCAATGCCATGCACTTGACCACCTCTGCCCGAGACGCGTTAGTCGCGTGCGGCATGCGTCGGGTGATGATCCTGATGGCCGACCGCACGCACGCCAATCTGCGTGTGCACCAGATCGCCGGGCTGCCGAAAGAAGCGGCCGGCCTGAATTTCCTGGTCAGCCAGAGCACCGTGCTGCAACGCCTGCTCTCGCAACAGGCACAGGTGCGACTGACACCGGCCAACAACGCGCAATTCTCGGCGCTGCTGCCGGCGAGCCTGCGCTCACAGTTCAGCGGCGAACACCTGCTGCTGCGCTCACTGGTCAATAATGGTCGGGTGATCATGATTGTGGTGGCGGATCAGGGCGGCGGGCCGTTCTCGGAAATCACCGTGCAAGCCTTCGGTAAAACCGCGCAATGCATAGAAAAAGCGCTGCATAGCTTTAGCACCCGCGGCCAATGAGGCTGCGCTACAATCCTCCCCTTTGTGCTCTGGAGACCTCACATGTCTGACTTCTCTGGCTTGCCGCTGGTCATCGAGCCGAGCGACTTGCTCCCGCGTCTCGACGCCCGCGAACTGATTCTGGTGGACCTGACCAGCAGCGCCCGCTATGCCGAAGGGCATCTTCCCGGGGCGCGCTTTGTCGATCCAAAGCGCACTCAGCTGGGTCAGGCGCCGGCGCCAGGCCTGCTGCCGACCCACGCCGCGCTTGAAGCATTGTTCGGCGAGCTGGGGCACAACCCCGATGCGGTCTACGTCGTTTATGACGACGAAGGCGGCGGTTGGGCCGGGCGCTTCATCTGGCTGCTGGATGTCATCGGCCATCGTCAATACCACTATGTCGACGGCGGCCTGAAGGCCTGGCTGGCGGAAGGCTTGCCCATGTCGATCCAGATTCCGCCAGCGGTCGGCGGCCCGGTCGCCCTGACGCTGCATGACGAACCCACTGCCACCCGCGAGTACCTGCAAAGCCGTCTCGGCGCCGCCGACCTGGCGATCTGGGATGCGCGCGGGCCGCTGGAGTACTCCGGCGAGAAAGTCCTGGCCGCCAAGGCCGGGCACATTCCGGGCGCGGTCAATTTCGAATGGACCGCGGGCATGGATCAGGCGCGTAACCTGCGTATCCGCACCGACATGCCGCAGATCCTGGAAAAACTCGGGATCAGCAAAGACAAAGAAGTGATTACCCACTGCCAGACACACCATCGTTCTGGCTTCACCTATCTGGTGGCCAAATCCCTCGGTTATCCGCGGGTCAAAGGCTACGCCGGTTCCTGGGGCGAATGGGGCAACCACCCCGATACGCCCGTAGAGATTTAAGGTTTTTAAGGACAGTTAATGAATAAGCGTTTGTTTATCCTCAGCCAATACTTGCTGCCCCATCACCTGCTGTCGCGACTGGCCGGCTGCATTGCCGAATGCCGCGTGCGCTGGTTCAAGAACGCCTTTACCGCCTGGTTTGCCAAGCGTTATCAGGTGGACATGTCCCAGGCACTGGTCGAAGACCTGACGGCTTATGAGCACTTCAATGCGTTCTTCACCCGCGCACTGAAAGACGGCGCTCGCCCTCTGGACGAAACGCCGGGCGCGATCCTCAGCCCGGCCGACGGCGCCGTCAGCCAGCTCGGTCCGATCGAACACGGTCGTGTGTTCCAGGCCAAGGGCCACAGCTTCAGTGTGTTGGAGTTGCTGGGCGGTGACGCCGCGAATGCCGCGCCGTTCATGGGTGGTGATTTTGCGACTATTTACCTGTCGCCGAAGGACTATCACCGCGTGCATATGCCATTGGCCGGCACCCTGCGTGAAATGGTCTACATTCCGGGCCGGATTTTCTCGGTCAACCAGACCACCGCTGAAAACGTCCCGGAACTGTTCGCCCGCAACGAACGTGTGGCGTGCATTTTCGACACCGAGCGCGGACCGATGGCCGTGGTGCTGGTGGGCGCGATGATCGTTGCATCGATCGAAACGGTCTGGGCCGGCTTGGTGACACCGCCAAAACGCGAGCTGAAAACCTTCCGTTACGACGAAGCTGCCCGCGCACCGATCCATCTGGAGAAAGGCGCAGAACTGGGTCGCTTCAAGCTGGGTTCGACCGCTGTCGTGCTGTTCGGCCCGGATCAGGTCAAGTGGGCTGAAGAGCTCGCGGCCGGTTCGCCAGTGCAGATGGGCCAGGGCATGGGCCTGCCGAACGCCTGATTCCCTGATTTAACCCCGCGAAAAATTTTCGTGGGGTTGACCCCGCCCCTGCAGGCGCGAGGCTTGCCCGCGAAGACGTCCTTAAGATCGCCTTCGCGAGCAAGCTTCGCTCCTACAGGGGCCATAGCTGCTACAGTCAGGTCATTCACTGCCCATTTCCCGGTTGGAGTTTTTCCACGGCATGAATGAAACCAGTCCTCACCTGCTGCTACGCGCCCCGCTCCCGACGCAGTCACGCCTGTCGTTCTGTGAGCCCACCCCGCGCGACCTCAAGCGCTGGATCGCCGACCTGCCCAAAGCCAATATTGGCGAAACCGCTCGCCAGTTGTATCAAGGCTTGAGCGAACTCAATCAATTGCTCACGCCCAGCGATAACCGCCTGCAACTGCTCGAACTGCTGCGGCCAGAGGTGTATTACGTCTGCAAACACCTGGAGCGGCATTTTTTGCATCAGGCGATTGTCCTCGACGAACGCTCACGCAAGATCGCCAACCTCTGCCAGGCGCTGCAAAGTCACTTGGCGATCGGCTATAAGCAGATTGTCGTGCGCATCACCCCGCGCTTCACCAAGGACCGTGCGCCGCTGCTGGCCCAAGCGCTGCAACGGGCAATCCATTGCCTTAACGGCCCGCTGATTCGCTCGACCCAACTCTATTGCCCGGTGCCGGAAGGCCTGTGGCTGGAGCTGCATCAGCTGTATCGGATCGCCTGCGCGCACCGGCTCCAGCACCTGAGCCTGCGCGATGAACTGGCCAGCCAGACGACTAACCTGAGCGTCGAACAGACTTACGTGGTCGCTTTGCTGCTGGGCGCCTCGCGCTGTAATCAGCTGCGCCAGAACCAGATCGCCCGGCTCGCCGAGGTGCTGGAGCCCTGGAGCAAATGGATCAAGCTGCAACCCGGCCAACCGGCTGATGGACTGTTTGCGGTCGCACCCGACCTCGACAGCGGGCCGCGTTACCGCTCCAGGTTTCAGGCCGAACAGCAGGCGAGTTTGCTCGGGATCGATCCGCAGCCGCTGGTCGCCGCCATCGAGGCGCACCTGCAAAAAACCGAAACCTCATCACCGCTGCCGGTACCGACGGGGTTGAGCCTGGACACCCTGCAACATCTGCATGCCGCCTGGGGCCAGGCCGCCGAGCGCGGCTTCCAGCGCACCGCCAGCCAAGGCACCTTGACCCTGTGCGTGGGCATGAGCGCGCTGCATTATTATCTGGGTGGCCAACGTTCGTTCAGCGACATTCTGAAAACCCCCGGTGTGCGCCCCGCGCAATTTTCGGTGACCGCGCCTGCGGGCCGGGAAAAAGATCAATGGCGCCACGCCTTTGATGCGGCCCCCCATGGCGACGCGAGCGCACTGCTGCCCTACGAAGAAATCGAATACCCGCAGCTTCAGAACGATGACAGCCATGAGGCGGCCGATCGCAATCGACAATTTGTGAAGTATGCCCTGCCGGTGATCAATCACAGTCCTGGTGGTTATTGCCTGGCCTGGCCTGGCGCGGTGCCTGCCGAGTTACAGGCTGGCGAAATGATCGGCATCGAAGATTCCGCCGGTCAGGGTTGGAGCATTGCGGTGGTGCGCTGGATTCGCCAGGTGCGTGGCGGCGGTACGCAAATGGGCATCGAACAGGTCGCGCCTTACGCCGAGCCTTGCGGCCTGCAACTGATGCGCACCCGTGATGAGCACAGCCATTACCTGCGCGGCCTGTTGTTGCCCGCGATCAGCGCGATCGACCTGCCGGCCACCCTGCTCGCCCCTCGGCTGCCTTTTGAGGAAGGCAACAAGGTGATCATCAATACCAATGGCGAGGAACGCCGGGCGGGGCTGGATCGGCGGCTGGCGAGTACCAACAGCTTCAATCAGTTTGCCTATCGGCCGCTGGAAAACGCCGCGGGGAGCGGCGCGGTCGGTGCTGAAGAGGATTTTGATTCGTTGTGGAAGTCGTTGTGAGTCTGTGAAACCGCAGCGCGGCCTTCGCGGGCAAGCCTCGCTCCTACAAAATCACCGCATACCTGTAGGAGCGAGGCTTGCCCGCGAAGGGGCCTGATCAGTCAATACAAATCTCAGAGCTGCCCGTCACGATCCCGGAAGCCCAGCAGGTACAGCACGCCATCCAGCCCAAGGGTGGAAATCGCCTGCTTCGCCGACTGCTTGACCAGCGGCTTGGCGCGGAACGCCACGCCCAGCCCGGCAATCGCCAGCATCGGCAGGTCGTTGGCGCCGTCACCGACCGCAATAGTCTGCTCCAGTCGCAAGCCTTCCTTGTGCGCCAGCTCCTTCAGCAGATCCGCCTTGCGCTGCGCATCGACAATCGGCTCAACCGCTACGCCCGTTACCTTGCCGTCGACCACTTCCAGTTCGTTGGCGAACACGTAATCGATGCCCAACCTGGCCTGCAATTGCTTGGCGAAGTAGGTGAAGCCGCCCGACAGAATGGCGGTCTTGTAACCCAGGCGTTTGAGTTCGGCGAACAGGGTTTCGGCGCCTTCGGTCAGGCGCAGCGACGCGCCGATCGAATCCAGCACGCTGACGTCCAGCCCTTTGAGCAAGGCCAGGCGCTCCTTGAAGCTGGCGCGGAAGTCCAGTTCACCGGCCATTGCCCGTTCGGTGATTTCGGACACCTGATCGCCCACGCCCGCCGCTTTGGCCAGTTCGTCGATGACTTCGGCTTCGATCAGCGTCGAGTCCATGTCGAACACCGCCAGACGGCGGTTACGGCGGAACAGCGAATCTTCCTGGAAGGCGATGTCGACGTTCAGTTCCTGCGCGACGCTGAGGAATTCGGCCCGCAGCGCCTGCGGATCAGCCGCTTCGCCACGCACGGAAAACTCAATGCAGCCCTTGCCCTGGTCGGCCGGGGTGTCCAGCGGCATGCGCCCGGACAGACGATCGATATGGTCGATGTTCAGGCCATATTTGGCGGTGATCGAACTCACGGCCTGCAATTGCCCGGCAGTCACTTTGCGGGTCAGGAGGGTCACGATGTGGCGTTTTTTACCCTGATTGCCGACCCATTGCTGGTAATCCTCTTCGGACACCGGCGTGAAACGCACCTGTTGATCGAGCTTGTACGCCGTGAACAGGATGTCCTTGAGCACCGACTTGCCTTGCTCGGTGTCAGGAATTTCAACCAGGATGCCGAACGACAGCGTGTCGTGGATGACTGCCTGACCGATGTCGAGAATGTTCACACCACCCTGGGCCAGAACGCCGGTAATGGCCGCAGTCAGACCCGGACGGTCGACTCCCGTGATGTTTATCAGGACGATTTCGCGCAAGGCGCACCCCCGCAGGTGGAAAAAAACCGCATTCTACCCACATTCAGTGACCATCGGGCACCGTGAGCGCTTTGCCGGCCTAGGGCCTGTCGCTATACTGCGCGTCAACTTCACGGACAAAAGAGCCGAGCTCAAGTGAACCGGCCCACGCCAGTAAAAACCGATAACTTCTTTCTGCTGATCTTCCGTGCACTGCGCCACCGCCGTGTACCGATTGCATTGCGCATTGCCAGCCATAACGTGATCCTGGTCGCTCTGGCCCTGGTGATTTATGCCTGTGTGATGGGTTTGCAGTTCAAGCAGGCCATGCACGAGCAGGCGGATGCCCTGGGCGAGAGCCTGACCACGCAGACCGCCACGTCGGCCACGGAGCTGTTGGTGTCCAACGACATCCTCAGCCTCAACGTACTGCTCAACAACCTGACCAAAAACAAGCTGGTGGCCCACGCCGCCATCTATAGCGTGGATAACCGCATCCTCGCCGAAGCCGGTCAGCGCCCCAAGCATAGCCTGCTGGGCGAAGCCGAAGGCATGTACCAGAGCAAGATCACCTTCCAGGACGTGACCGCCGGGCAACTGCGCATCAGCCTGGACATGGATCAGTTCCAGCAGCCGATGACCATCAGCCTGCAAAGCATGGGCATTCTCAGCGCAATTCTGTTGGCGCTGTCCCTGGCCTTGAGCTTGCGCCTGGGTCGGCACATCTCCACGCCGCTCCTGCAATTGCGCGTGTGGCTGCGCAATATCGACGAATACACCCCGGGCACCGAGCGTCAGGATGAGATCGGCGACCTGGCTCGCCAGCTCCACGCCAACTTCGCGCCTGAGCCGGCCGAGCCTGAGCCGGAGCCTGAACCCGAGTTCGAAGATATCGACGATACCGATCCGGCCTTCGAAGTGCGTAACCTGCGGGATCCGAGCTTCGATGAAAGCAAGCCTGTGGCCGGCCTCAAGCCCGCGCCCCGGCACATTGTCAGCACCGTTGAAGACGATGACGACGATGAAGATCCGTTTGCCGATCTTCGCGATGACTCGGCCGTTGCCGCGCCGAAACCGGCTGCCAAACCCGTCGTCTCGAACGTGCCACAGCACAGCGCGGTGCTGGCCGTGCAACTGGGCGCTCAGGATCAGCTGCGTCGTCTGCCCCGCACGCGCCTGGAAGAACTGCTCAAGCGCTATCGCGATTGCCTCGATCAGGCCGCCTCGCTCTACCAGAGTGAGCTGCACACCCTGAACGATGGCAGCACGCTGATGCTGTTCCACACCGAAGACAGCGGCGACGATTACCTGACCAACGCCATTTGCTGCGGCGAGTTGCTGCGGGCGTTGGGCCATCAGTTGCAGATCGAAGTCGCCGACAGCGGCATCACTCTGCAATTGCAGCTGGGCCTGACCCTGGGCGACGAGTTGTTCGGCCTGAGCCAGATCGATCTGCTGCTGACCGAGGCCGCTCAGGATGCCCTGGCCCTGTCGCAACACAGCCGCAACCTGCTGCTGGTGGAGCGCAAGATCGGTGACGACGCGCTGATCCGCCAACGTGCGCGGATCCGTCCGATCGCTAGCCCTGAGGGTGCTTGCTGCGTGGAACGGCTGATGGAGCCTTACCCGTCGATGCTCGAGCGGCAACTGGCGCGGATGCACGAACGCCGGGCGTAGTAATTGCCCTGTTATGAAGAAGCCCGCAGGTGAGTGATCGCCTGCGGGCTTTTTGTTGCCTGTGTCGGCCTCTTCGCGGGCAAGCCCGCTCCTACAGGGGCGGAGTCGTTTGCGAATACCTGTAGGAGCGAGGCTTGCCCGCGAAGAGGCCATCAGCAGCGATAAAGGTCTAACCCGCAGAAACAACAAAGCCCGCATCAATGCGGGCTTTGCTGTGAATCAATCCAGGCCTAGAACCTGAACACTTCCATATCGGTCCGGATCGGCGAGGCCATCGGGATCTTTGGCTGCTTTTCCGCTTCTGCTGCCGGTGCTGCCGGCTTGGCGGCTGGTTTACGTGGCGCTTCGGCGATCGGCGGCTGATTGGCCAGCGGCTTCAACGCCACCGACAGCTGCTCGGCCAGACGCTGCAGCAATACACCCTGCGCCTGAACCTGAGCCGCCGTACCGCCGGCGTGCTGTTCCTGCAGATGAATGATGCGGTTATCACGCACTTGCCCACGACGGTCGATCAAACGCCATTGCGCATCAAGGATCGCCGGTTGCGATTCACCCGAATCCAGACGCGTGATGGTCAGCAATACCTGAACATCCGGTGTGAAACCCAATGTCGCTGGTGCCAGCACCACACGCTGGCTGTCCAGGTGACCCGCGACCTGACGCAGCAACAGCTGATCGATGTCCGAAGACAGGCTACCCGCCCAACGACCATCCGTCGAAGCTTGCAGGCTGCCATCCGGTTGCCGCTGCAACAGCGTTTCGCGTTGCAGGTAATCGGCTACCGTTACAGGACCCAACAATACGGCCATGCCCGCGCTTTGCGCAGGTTGAACCGGACTTCCGCTGTCCAGTTGATACAGCGACACCGGCTGGTGAACGCTGCAACCCGCCAGGCCAAGTACGCCGGCGAGCATCAAAATAAAAGGAAGGCGCAGAGCAGTCATCGTCCCGTCCAGGTGGTTGCCACAAGGCTAACCACAGTGAAAATACTCAATAAATATGAAGAACGCTCGGCCACGCCGGCGCTTGAAAGGCCATATCATCCGTGAATATGCGTTCCGACTCCAGCGCCAAAGTGTCGATCTACGCGTTAAATCGTAGATCGAGCGCTCTGGGACGCCTAATTGAGGTTTTCGACGAGCAGCGCATCGACCCGCTGAAAGCCACGTGGCAGTTTGTTACCACGACGTCCACGCTCACCTTTGTAGTGTTCGAGGTCGTCTGCTTTCAGTGACAAGGTACGTTTCCCGGCCTGTAGCACCAACGTGGCACCCTCCGGCAATACGGCGATGTCCGTGACATATTCTTCGCGACTGGCCACACGCTCACCGTTGATCCCGATGATCTTGTTGCCTTTGCCCTTACCTAATTGTGGCAGATCGCTGATCTTGAAGATCAGCAGGCGACCTTCGGTGGTCACCGAAGCCAGCCAATTGTTCTCACGATCGGTCACCGGGCGCGGAAGAATAACCTTCGAGTTGTTCGGCAGGCTCAACAACGCCTTGCCCGCCTTGTTCTTGGCTTGCAGGTCTTCACCCTTGACCACAAAACCGTAACCGGCGTCGGAGGCGATCACGTACAGCGAATCGTCTTCCGGCATCAGCACGCATTCAAAGCTCGCCCCGGGTGGCGGCGTCAGACGACCGGTCAGCGGTTCGCCCTGGCCACGGGCCGATGGCAACGTGTGCGCAGCCACCGAATAACTGCGACCGGTGGAGTCGATAAACACCGCGAACTGGTTGGAGCGTCCCGCCGACAAGGCCTTGAAACCATCCCCGGCCTTATAAGAAAGCCCGGTGGCGTCGATTTCGTGCCCCTTGGCCGAACGAACCCAGCCTTTTTCCGACAGTACGACGGTCACTTTCTCATTTGGCAGCAGATCGTGCTCGGTCAGCGCCTTGGCCTCGGCGCGCTCGACGATTGGCGAGCGACGGTCGTCGCCGTAGGTTTCGGCGTCTTTGATCAGCTCGGTGCGCACCAGTTTTTTCAGCTTGGCTTCGCTGCTCAGCAGTGCTTGCAGCTTGGCCTGTTCCTTGAGCAGTTCATCCTGCTCGGCCCGCAGCTTCATTTCTTCCAGTCGCGCCAACTGACGCAAACGGGTGTCGAGAATGTAGTCGGCCTGGATTTCGCTGAGGGCAAAACGCTCGATCAGCGCGGCTTTCGGGTGTTCCTCGGTGCGGATGATGTGAATCACTTCATCCAGGTTGAGGTAGGCAATCAGCAAGCCGTCCAACAGGTGCAGGCGACGCTCGACCTTGTCCAGGCGGAATTGCAGGCGACGACGCACGGTCTGGACCCGAAACTCCAGCCATTCCACCAGCAGCGCACGCAGGTTTTTCAGTTGCGGCTTGCCGTCGAGGCCGATGATGTTGATGTTGACCCGGTAGCTCGACTCCAGCTCGGTGCTGGCGAACAGGTGAGTCATCAGTGCATCGTGGTCGAAATTCTTGCGGACGCCCGGAATGATCACGATCCGGCACGGGTTTTCGTGGTCGGATTCGTCGCGCAGGTCAGCGATCTGCGGGGCTTTGGACGGTTTGGCCTGCATCATCGCGGCGATCTGTTCCAGCACCTTGGCGCCGGAGACTTGATGCGGCAATGCGGTGACGATGATGTCGCCGTCTTCGATGTGGTACACGGCGCGCATGCGCACCGAGCCCTTGCCGGTCTCGTACATTTTCAGCAGGTCGGCGCGCGGCGTGATGATTTCCGCTTCGGTCGGGTAATCCGGGCCCTGGATGTGTTCGCAGAGCTGTTCGACCGTGGCTTTGGGCTCATCGAGCAAGCGCACGCACGCCGTCGCGACTTCGCGCAGGTTGTGCGGCGGCACGTCGGTGGCCATGCCCACGGCAATACCGGTGGTGCCGTTGAGCAAAATGTTCGGCAACCGCGCGGGCAACACCAGCGGCTCGTCGAGCGTACCGTCGAAGTTCGGGCCCCAGTCCGCGGTGCCCTGGCCCAGTTCGCTGAGCAGCACTTCGGAATAACGCGACAGCCGCGCTTCGGTGTAACGCATGGCGGCGAAGGACTTGGGATCATCCGGCGCACCCCAGTTACCCTGGCCGTCGACCAGCGTGTAGCGATAGCTGAATGGCTGAGCCATCAGGACCATGGCTTCGTAGCAGGCCGAATCGCCGTGCGGGTGGAACTTACCGAGCACGTCACCGACGGTACGCGCCGATTTCTTGTGCTTGGAATCGGCGTCCAGCCCCAACTCGCTCATCGCATAGATGATGCGCCGCTGTACCGGTTTCAGGCCGTCGCCGATATGCGGCAAGGCACGGTCCATGATCACGTACATGGAATAGTTGAGGTAGGCATTTTCGGTGAAGTCAGCCAGTGACCGGCGCTCTACACCGTCCAGGCTGAGATCAAGGGAGTCGCTCATGCGGGCCTCATTGGTTCGTTGTCTGGCGCAGCAGCATGGTGCCACCGCGCTGGGTAAATTCAAGTTTGTTCAGCGCGCTCATTCCGAGCAGCACCTGATTGCCGCTCAAGCCTGGCGCGACGAGGGCGCGGACATCACGCAACACAATGTCGCCCAGTTGCAGCCGGTCGATGCGGGTGCGATAGCCCTGGCTCAGGCCATTGGCCGTGCTCAGGGTTACCCCGAAGCCTTTTTCCAGCTTCAGCCGTTCGGCCATTTCCGCCGGGATCGACACATCGGTCGCCCCGGTATCGAGCATGAAATCCACCGGCTGGCCGTTGATCTGGCCGCTGGCGACGAAGTGACCCTGCGAGTTGCTGGCCAGTTTCACTTCGATAAAACCTTCGCCCTGCTCCGAGCTGACGACGGTGTTGGGGTTCTGCTGACGCGCTTCCCACTGGCCGAAAAACCGCGTCGCCAGAAACAGCGCGGCGCACCAGGCCAGCACCAGGAACACCCGGCCGGCGCGCTTGCCCGGCGTTTTTTGACTCACGGCTTGGCACTCCAGCCACCTTCAGGCGCGGCGAAGCGCCAGACGATCGGACGAACCTCGCCATCGGCGCGGGCACCGGTGTTGTTGTCGATGCCGATCCAGGCGCCATCGGCGTCCACGATCAATGCTTCCGCCAGCCCATAGGCCTGTGGATAACGACGATTTTCCTGCAACGCCTCGGCGGCAAACGACCAGCAGCGCTCAACCTTGGCCGTCACCGCATCACGGCGGCAAATCTCGAAGGCGTTGCGCTCCAGGGTAAACAACTTGCCGTTGAACAAGGCCAGATCGGCAAAATCCTTGGGCATCGCCCTGGCACGGGGAAATTGTGCAGGCTGCATTTCCCTCCCGGCCTCGCTCAGCAGCACACAGCCGCCATCGCAGTCCCAGATAGTTTGCTTGCGTTTGATCAGCAGTAACCCGCGGCTCTCGCGTTCGGCGGCCAGCCATAATTGGTCACCTTCAGGATTGATCGCCAGGCCTTCGAACAACGCATTGAAGTGCAGCAACAGGCCACTGGCCCTGGCTTCGCGAACCATGATCGGCGAGATTTTCAGCCAGGAGGCCGGCCCCGTGGTGGGCACTTGCAGCACCGCCGCATGGGCCTCGCTGACAATGTAGCGATTACCGGCGCTGTCGCAGCTAATGCCTTCGAAATCCAGATCGCCACCGCGCACGAACGCCGCCGCCCAGGTCCGCGCACGCAAACCCCAGGGCAAGCCGTTGTCAGGCACTGGCGGTACACCGATGCCCACGGTTTCGGCCTGCCAGACCGGGTCGCGGGTATCGAGGCGGTAGATCTGATCGTCATCGCGATCGGAAACCGTCCACAAGTCCTTGCCACACTGGGCCAGCCCCGACAGGTTGCCGCCGCGCATGCCATCGATGGCATGCTCGGACAACAGGCGCAGTTCCGGCGCCGGCTCGGCAAACGCCGTCACCGAGGTCAGAAGTAACGCACACGCCAGGGCAAAGCCAAACCGCATCAGCCAAGAACCTCGGCCAGGTTGCCTTTGGATTCGAGCCAGGATTTACGATCGCCGGCGCGCTTCTTCGCCAGCAACATGTCCATCATTTCCGAAGTCGCTTCGAAATCATCCAGCGTCAGTTGCACCAGGCGCCGAGTGTTCGGGTCCATGGTGGTTTCGCGCAATTGCGGCGGGTTCATTTCACCCAGACCTTTGAATCGGGTGACCTGCGGCTTGCCGCGTTTCTTCTCGGCCACCAGACGATCGAGGATGCCATCGCGCTCGGCTTCGTCGAGGGCGTAGTAAATCTCTTTGCCCAGGTCGATGCGGTACAGCGGCGGCATCGCGACGTAGACGTGACCGGCATCCACCAACGGGCGGAAATGCTGGACGAACAACGCGCAGAGCAAGGTGGCGATGTGCAGACCGTCGGAGTCGGCGTCGGCGAGGATGCAGATCTTGCCGTAGCGCAGTTGGGCGATGTCCGCCGAGCCCGGATCGACACCAATCGCCACGGCGATGTTGTGCACTTCCTGGCTGGCCAGTACTTCGCTGCCGTCGACTTCCCAAGTGTTCAGGATCTTGCCGCGCAACGGCAGGATCGCCTGGAATTCTTTGTCCCGCGCCTGCTTGGCCGAACCGCCGGCGGAATCACCTTCGACCAGGAACAGCTCGGAACGCATCGGGTCCTGCCCGGCGCAGTCGGCGAGCTTGCCCGGCAACGCCGGACCGGCGGTGATGCGTTTGCGCTCGACTTTCTTGCTGGCTTTCAGACGACGGCCGGCGTTGTTGATCGCCAGTTCCGCCAGCAGCATGCCGGTTTCCGGGTGGGCGTTGAGCCACAGGCTGAACGCGTCCTTGACCACACCGGACACGAAGGCCGCCGCTTCACGGGACGACAAGCGTTCCTTGGTCTGGCCGGAGAATTGCGGCTCCTGCATCTTCATCGACAGTACGAACGCAATGCGCTCCCAGACGTCTTCCGGGGCCAGCTTCACGCCGCGTGGCAGCAGGCTGCGGAATTCGCAGAACTCACGCATCGCATCGAGCAAGCCCTGACGCAGACCGTTGACGTGAGTACCGCCCTGCGCGGTCGGGATCAGATTGACGTAGCTTTCCTGAACACTGTCGCCGCCCTCAGGCAACCACAGCAGCGCCCAGTCGACGGCTTCTTTATTACCGGCCAGGCTGCCGCAGAACGGCTCGTCCGGCAGGCGTTCAAATCCGCTGACAGCGTCGACCAGGTAGGAGCGCAATCCGTCTTCGTAATGCCATTCGACTTTCTCGCCGGTGGCCTTGTCTTCAAAACTGACCAGCAGCCCCGGGCACAGAACGGCCTTGGCCTTGAGTACGTGCTTGAGGCGGCTGATGGAGAATTTCGGCGAATCGAAGTACTTTGGGTCCGGCGCAAAAAACACGCTGGTGCCGGTGTTGCGCTTGCCGACGGTGCCGATCACTTCCAGTTCGGTTTTCTTGTAACCGTCACCGAAGGTCATCTGGTATTCGTTGCCGTCACGCTTGACGCGCACCCGGACTTCGGTCGACAAGGCGTTGACCACGGAAATACCCACCCCGTGCAAACCGCCGGAGAACTGGTAGTTCTTGTTGGAAAACTTGCCGCCCGCGTGAAGCTTGGTGAGGATCAGTTCGACGCCCGAAACGCCTTCTTCGGCGTGAATGTCCACCGGCATGCCACGGCCGTCATCACTGACTTCCAGGGAATGATCGGCGTGCAGGATGACCTGCACCGACGTTGCATGCCCGGCCAAGGCTTCGTCGACGCTGTTGTCGATGACTTCCTGGGCAAGGTGGTTCGGCCGACTGGTGTCGGTGTACATGCCGGGGCGTTTGCGCACCGGGTCGAGGCCCGAGAGGACTTCGATGGCGTCTGCGTTATAAGAGCTAGCGCTGGGAGTGGCCATGGGGTCTCGTCGTCCGCCTGTAAAAAGAGTGTTCTATGAAAAAGGGGCGATGATTCACAGTGCAGTGAAATCAATCGCCTGATACACATCTGCGCCGATGCCGGCAAAACTCAGCATGGCCGGCAATTGCTCGGCAAAACCCTGGAAACTATGGTCGCCGCCGGCCTGGATGCGCAAGGCACAGGCACGGTAATACTGCTGGGCGAGGCGGTAGTCCAGTGTTTCATCGCCGGTCTGCAACCACACCTGATACCGCTGTGGATCCTGGGGCGCCGGCACTTCCAGCTCGGCCAGGGCCGTCACATGGTCGTGGGTCAATTCCCAGGCCTCATCGGTATACAGGTTTTTCTGCGTCCCCAAATACCCGTCGAACATCCGGTGCGGACTGACGGCAGGGTTGACCAACAGGGCCTTGAGGCCGTGGCGCTCGGCCAAGTGAGTCGCATAGTAGCCGCCGAGTGAGCTGCCGACCAGCAGTGGCCGCCCCAGCTCCTCAATCGCCCGTTCCAGCTGACCGATGGCCTGTCGCGGATGGTGATGCAAGGCCGGAACGCGCAGTTGATCGCCCAAACCCAGCCGCTCCATCACCTTCACCAACTGCGTGGCCTTCTTCGAGGCGGGTGCGCTGTTGAAACCGTGGATATAAAGGATCGAACCGGACATTTGAGCTCCCTGTGCGTCGGGTAAAGAGACGGAGTTTACAGGGTGTCGGGGGAATCGGGGACATCCGCAAAATTCATGTCGTCTGAGCGGACGCCATCGCCAGCAGGCTGGCTCCCACATTGAATCTGCGTCGCGCACAAATCCCTGTGGGAGCCAGCCTGCTGGCGATGGCAGCACCGCAGATAGTCAGTAGCCGTTGGAGCCGTAATCAACCTGAAAGTCGAACCCGGTCACACGCTCTACGCCAGTTTCAATAAGGCCATCCGGCAAAAGTCGCAACCACCGATACCCCGGCGCCTGCTCCCCAACCTTGAAGTCATCACTGCCCGGTTCGAACTGAATACACGTGGAAGGCGAGGCAATCAGCCGCACACCATTGCGATCCTGGTCGATCTCCTGATGCACATGCCCCCATAAAACAGCACGCACCTGCGGAAACCGGTCCAGCACCGCAAACAACGCTTCCGGATTACGCAACCCGATCGGCTCCATCCAGGCACACCCGATCGACACCGGATGATGATGGAAGCACACCAAATGATGGCGCTCCGGCGCCTCACTCAACGAGCGGGCCAGCAACTGCAACTGCTCATCCTGCAAATAGCCTGGCACCGAACCCGGCACGGCCGAATCAAGCAACGTCACCCGCCAGTTACCGACATCCACCACCGACTCCAGCAAGGCACTCTGCACCGCGGCCTCGGCCATGATCTGCGGCTCATCGTGATTCCCCGGAATCCAGCGCGCCGGCGCATCGAGTTGCCCCGTCAGGTCGCGAAACAACTGATAAGACTCCAGCGACCCGTCCTGAGAAATATCACCACTGGCAATGATCAAGTCGATCCGAGGCTGCTGCAGGCGCACCAGTTCGATGACCTTTTGCAGGCTGTCGCGTGTATTCATGCCCAGCAACGCCCCGTCCGTTTCGGCAAACAGATGACTGTCGGAGAGTTGCACCAGCAACGCCGAATCGGCGGTAGTCAATGTGGATACGCTCGGCAAGGCGTTCTCCCAGGGCTGAATCACGGGATGGATGAGTGCCGCAATTATGCTGGGGGACGATCAAAAGGGGAAACCTGTGAACCTGACGCAGTTCACAACTACCGTACGACTTCGTACTCGTGCCCCAACGCCAGACAATGGCTCAGCCATTCCCCCAGGAACATATTCAGCTGGGCTTTTTCATCCGGCTGATGCATCGAGGCGTTCGGGTAAGGATAGATGCCGCGAAAGCGTCGTGCATGTTCAGCACTGACCACTTCGGCCATGCACGCGTCGTGATAGACCTGAACTTCCAGTTGCGGCACCGGCAGCCAGGGCAGGCTGTGTTCCTGACGCACTTGCAGGGTCGTGGTGTACGGACAGACCTGCAGCACTTCCAGGGCCAGTACGCCGAGCATCTGGTCGCCATGGGTCACGGCAATACGCCGCGCGGCCGGCTCATTGCGCATGTCCGGCAGCAGTCGCATCAGTCGTGCGTAGTTCGCCTCGCAGGACGCTTGCAGCCCCACCAGGTCCACCCGATAGCGATCGCGCAGCTTGTTTACGACCATAACCCCCTCACTTCAACGCGGTTCAACGCTAACCATTGCAAGGCAATGATGCTTGCCGCGTTGGCAATACGACCGTCGCGTACGGCTTGCAGGGCATCTTCAAACGCCCAGACCGTGACGCGGATATCTTCTGCTTCTTCCTCCAGCCCATGCAGGCCGCCAGCCCCGGCGCTATCGCAGCGCCCAAGGTACAAATGCACGAACTCATTGCTGCCGCCCGGCGATGGAAAGTATTTAGTCATCGGCCAGAGCGCCCCGAACACAAGCCCAGCTTCCTCCTGCGCTTCGCGGTGAGCAACTTCTTCCGGTTGTTCATCCTTATCGATCAGACCAGCGACCAGCTCGATCAGCCACGGATTGTCGGTCTTGCCCATGGCGCCGACGCGAAACTGTTCGATCAGCACCACTTCGTCGCGCTGCGGATCGTAGGGCAGCACGCAGACCGCGTCATGGCGAACGAACACTTCACGATGGATTTCGCGGCTCATGCCACCGGCGAACAATTCGTGGCGCAAGTGCACCCGATCGAGCTTGTAGAAGCCCTCGAAGCACTTTTCGCGCCGAACGATATCAACGGCGGTCGGAATGGCGTTGGCAAAATCAGTCATGACAATCCTCGTTCTACAAATCCTATCCGAGGCTCCAGCCTCGACTTCGCGCCATCCTAACGCGCCCGCGACCTTTGATGCAGCCCCTTTACCGTCAGCGGGATGGACGGTGAGGGTGAAACCAACTCTAATTAGCTTAGTGGCGAACTGACTGCTTCGTTGATAGTCGAAGCGGATAACTTTTCGCCTTTCCCTGTTTTATGAAGGACGCCCATGTCGCTTTTTAAAATCGCCTCCGTGGCCGCAATCGCCCTGACCCTGGGCGCGTGCCAGAGTCTGTTCCAGCCCAACTACCGGGCGCCGCTGGAAACTACCCGCGACGCGTCCGAACAGCTGAAGCCAGGTTGCACGACGCCTGATTGCCCGCTGGTGAACATCGATACGCTGCGCTTCCCGGCCGAACCCCAGCTTGACGGCATCATCGAAAAACGCCTGTTGCAAATGACCCGCACCTCGCCCGACGCCCCGGCGGCGCCGACGCTGGCGGCCTATCGCGATGAGTTTTTGCGCACCGCCGGCCCGCGCTACAGCAGCTACTTGCAAGCCAAGGTACGTGAGCAGCATGACGGCTTGGTGATCGTCGAATTTTCCAGCTATCTGGATACCGGCGGCGCACACGGCACGCCGGGTCGCAGCTTCATCAACTATTCGCGCCAGCAACATAAAGTGCTGACGTTGTCGGACATGCTGTTACCCGGGCAGGAAGAAGCGTTCTGGAAAGCGGCGCAGGTCGCGCATAACAGCTGGTTGATCAGCACCAAGCTCGATCAGGAACCGGAGTTCGTCAAGAGCTGGCCGTTCCAGAAAACCCAGAACGTGGCGCTGACCTACGGCGGGGTGATCCTCAAGTACGAAGTGAGCACCATCGCGCCTTACGCGCTGGGCCACGTCGAACTGAAGATCCCTTACCCACGCCTGAACGGCATTCTCAAGCCCGAGCTGTTTCCGGGCCGTAACTGAAGGCCCGACCCAGCACCAGCTGCAGCAGCCCTGCCAGAATCAACGACGGCAGGGTTGCGCCGATGTCCGGGTACAAGTTGGCCAGCAAGTGATAAGTGCTCACCCCGCCCAACCAGGCGAGCAACGCCGGCCAGCGCAACGCGGCTGACGCCACCTGAGCACTGCGTTTGCGCAGGATGAAGTGATCCACCAGCACCACGCCGAACAGCGGCGCAAACACCGAACCGATCAACAACAGGAAGTTCTGGTACTGGGCCAATGGCGCCAGGCAGGCGATCAGTGTGCAGATCACGCCGATGGCCAATGCCAGGTGCTCGACTTTCAAGCGCAACAGAATCCCGCTGGACACCGCTGCCGAGTGAATATCGGCGAACGCGTTTTCCGACTCATCCAGCAGAATCAGCAGCAGCGGAATCCCCAGGCCAGCACCGGCCAAGGCCAACAGCAAGGCATTCACTTCACCACTCGGCGCGAACGCCAGGGTGTAGGCCACGCCCAGGCTCATCAGCCAGAAGTTACCGATAAAGAAGCCGATGGCGGTACCGCCGAAGACATTTTTCGCACGCTTGCCGAAACGCGAGTAGTCGGCAATCAGCGGCAGCCACGACAGCGGCATGGCGATGGCGATGTCGAAGCCCACGGCAAACGGCATCGAACCGTCACCGGCCTGTGCCCACAACGCCGCCAGATCGGCTTTGGCGAACAGGTTCCAGGTCAGCCAGATGCACGCCGCCAGCAGCAGCCAGATGCCCCACTTGCGCAGGATCTGCCGCACGAACGTCAGCGGGCCACTGACCGCCAGCAAGGTTGCCAGGCCGCCGAAGAAAATGGTCCAGAGCAGCGGGTTCGACAGCAGGCTGCCTTCGCTGAATGCACGCGCGCCCAACAGGCTGGCGGCGTCGCGCATGACGATGATTTCAAACGAGCCCCAACCGATCAGTTGCAGCAGGTTCAGTACCGCCGGCAGGCTCGCGCCGCGTTTGCCGAGGCTGAGCTTGAGCGCGGCCATCGACGACAGGCCGGTGTCGCTACCGATCACGCCGACGGCGGCCAGCAACAGCACGCCGACCAGCGTGCCGAGGAAGATCGCCAGCAGCGAGCCGGACAGGCCCAGGCCTGGCGCGAGCAGAGCGCCGGTCTGCAGGACCATCAGGCCGATGCCGAGGGAGAACCACAGGGAAAACAGATCGCGACCGCCGAAGACACGTTTGTCGGTCGGCACCGCAACATCAGGGGAATATGTGCTGGGTTGAATGCTCAAGGGTGTTATCTCAGAGGGACATTTGTTGTTGTATCGATCGCTATCGCCAGCAGGCTGGCTCCCACAGGGGATTGGGGGTGTTCACAAGTCCCCTGTGGGAGCCAGCCTGCTGGCGATGGGGCCCTTTCAGGCCCCTCCCTTTCGGGTCAGATCAAACCTTCTTGTACAGCTGACTGCCTTCCTGCTTGAACCGCTCGGCCTGTTCCGCCAATCCCTGGGCGACTTCGGCATCGATCGTTTCGATCCGCTGGTTGGCCGCGTACTCGCGGACTTCCTGGGTGATTTTCATCGAGCAGAATTTCGGCCCGCACATGGAGCAAAAGTGCGCGACCTTGGCCGAATCCTTCGGCAGGGTTTCATCGTGATACGAACGCGCGGTGTCCGGATCGAGGCCCAGGTTGAACTGGTCTTCCCAACGGAATTCGAAACGCGCCTTGCTCAAGGCATTGTCGCGGATCTGCGCGCCCGGGTGCCCTTTCGCCAGATCGGCGGCATGCGCGGCGATCTTGTAGGTGATGATCCCGGTCTTCACGTCATCCTTGTTCGGCAGGCCCAAGTGTTCCTTCGGCGTCACGTAGCAGAGCATCGCGCAACCGAACCAGCCGATCATTGCCGCACCGATACCCGAGGTGATGTGGTCGTAGCCCGGTGCGATATCCGTGGTCAGCGGGCCGAGGGTGTAGAACGGCGCCTCGTCGCAGCACTCCAGCTGCTTGTCCATGTTCTCTTTGATCAACTGCATCGGCACGTGGCCAGGGCCTTCGATCATGCACTGCACGTCGTGCTTCCAGGCGATCTTGGTCAGCTCGCCGAGGGTTTCCAGCTCGCCGAATTGTGCGGCGTCGTTGGCGTCGGCAATCGAGCCCGGACGCAGGCCATCGCCCAGCGAGAAGCTGACGTCGTAGGCCTTCATGATTTCGCAGATGTCTTCGAAATGGGTGTAGAGGAAGTTCTCTTTGTGGTGCGCCAGGCACCACTTGGCCATGATCGAACCGCCACGGGACACGATGCCGGTCACGCGCTTGGCGGTCAGCGGCACGTAGCGCAGCAGCACACCGGCGTGGATGGTGAAGTAGTCGACGCCTTGCTCGGCCTGCTCGATCAGCGTGTCGCGGAACAGTTCCCAGGTCAGGTCTTCGGCAGCGCCGCCAACTTTTTCCAGCGCCTGATAGATCGGCACGGTGCCGATCGGCACCGGCGAGTTACGGATGATCCACTCGCGGGTTTCGTGAATGTGCTTGCCGGTGGACAGGTCCATGACCGTGTCCGAACCCCAGCGAATGCCCCAGGTCAGTTTCGCCACTTCTTCTTCGATGGACGAACCCAGTGCGCTGTTGCCGATGTTGCCGTTGATCTTCACCAGGAAGTTACGGCCGATGATCATCGGTTCCAGTTCGGTGTGGTTGATGTTGGCCGGAATGATCGCGCGACCGCGAGCGATCTCGTCACGGACGAATTCTGGAGTGATGATTTTCGGTACGCTGGCGCCGAAGCTGTGACCGGCGTGTTGCTGGTCCAGCAGGCCCGCGGCACGCGCCACTTCCAGCTTCATGTTTTCGCGGATGGCGACGTATTCCATCTCGGCGGTGATGATGCCTTTGCGGGCGTAGTGCATCTGGCTGACGTTGGCACCGGCCTTGGCGCGGCGCGGGTTGTTGACGTGGGCGAAACGCAACTTGGTCAGCTCGGCATCGGCGAGGCGTTCCTGGCCGAAGTTCGAGCTCAGGCCCGGCAGGCGTTCGGTGTCGCCACGGGATTCGATCCACGGCGAACGCACATCGCCGAGGCCTTTGCGCACGTCGATGATGACGTTGGGGTCGGTGTACGGACCCGAGGTGTCGTACACAACCACTGGCGCGTTGATCTCGCCGCCGAAGTCGGTCGGCGTCACGTCGAGGCTGATTTCGCGCATCGGCACGAGGATGTCCGGGCGGGAGCCCTGGACATAGACTTTTTGCGAACGGGTAAACGGCTGAACCGACTGTTGATCGACTTGGGCCGAGTCACTCAGGTTCGTAGTGTTTTTTAATTTTATCGTCATCACGGGCTCTCCAGACAGCATCCAGGCATTGGAATTTTGTCGGAGCGAACCTGTAACGAATGGACGCACGTGAGCTGGGGAAACCAGCAGTGCTGTGCTCAGTGCTCGAGGGGTGTTCGATTGTCGAACAACATCCCGGACGAAGCACAAGAGGACTCGCCGGGTGACGAGAAATCTTGTTCCCTACGCAGGCGCTAACCTGATCAGGTTCAACGGGATCCGAAATTATTCGATCTCAGCCTCATAGCAAGGCACCCCGACAAGAACCCGGCCAGTCTAGACACAACTGACAAAGAACGCCAACACCGAGGTAAACACCATGATGAATGGCGCAATTACAGGATTGTTGCCACGCGTAGGCGCAACTACACTCGCCAAGCCATGCTGCGCCTTGACGCTATGCGGGTCGCGCCGTACCTTTGGCGCTCAAATTATCAGCGTAATTTTTTAGGGATCGCCTCATGCTGCGCAAACTCTCACTGGCCGTTGCCGTGTCTTGTGCGTCCAATGGAATGGCCTGGGCAGCAGAAGCGCCCTTATCGACCAAAACCGATCTGGTCAGCGTCTATCAGGAGGCGGTGGACAACAACGCCGACCTCGCGGCCGCCATCGCTCAATATGGCGCCCAGAAAGAAGTCGTGCCCCAGGCCCGCGCCGGGCTGCTGCCCAATCTCTCGGGTGGTGCTGAACTGGCCGCCGTGCGCACCGCGATCGATCAGCCTTCGGCGACCGCCAACCGTAACGCTCATTCCTATCAGGCGACCTTGGCGCAACCGCTGTTCCGCGCTGATCGCTGGTTCCAGTTCCAGGCCGCCAAAGACGTCAACGAACAGGCCGCCTTGCAGCTCTCGGCGACCCAGCAAAACCTGATCCTGCAAAGTGCCGAAAGCTACTTCAACGTGCTGCGCACCCAGGACAACCTGGCCTCGACCAAAGCTGAGGAAGCCGCGTTCAAACGCCAGCTTGACCAGTCCAACGAGCGCTTCGACGTCGGCCTGTCGGACAAGACCGACGTGCTGCAATCGCAGGCCAGTTACGACACGGCGCGGGCCAACCGGATCGTCGCCCAGCGTCAGGTGGACGATGCGTTCGAAGCCCTGATCACCCTGACCAACCGTCAGTACAACTCGATCTGGGGGGTTGTCCACACCCTGCCGATCTTGCCGCCGGTGCCGAACGACGCCAAAGCCTGGGTCGATACGGCAGCCAGACAGAACCTGAATTTATTGGCCAGCAACTACGCCGTCAGCGCCGCCGAAGAAACCCTCAAGCAGCGCAAGGCCGGCCATGCGCCCACCGTGGACGCCGTGGCGAAATACGAGAAAGGCGACAACGACGCCCTCGGTTTCAGCAACCCGAACGCCTTCGGCCAGCCTTACGGTGGCAACGTCGAGCAAACGACGGTGGGCCTGCAATTGAACATCCCGATTTACAGCGGCGGCCTGATCAACTCCCAGGTGCGCCAGTCGTATGCACAACTGGATCAGTCCGAGCAGCAACGCGAATCGCTGCGTCGGCAGATCGTCGAGAGCACCCGCAATCTGCACCGCGCGGTCAACACCGACGTCGAGCAGGTGCAGGCGCGCAAGCAGTCGATCATCTCCAACCAGAGCGCGGTGGAAGCGACCGAAATCGGTTATCAGGTGGGCACGCGAAACATCGTCGACGTGCTGGATGCCCAGCGCCAGCTGTACACCTCGGTGCGCGACTACAACAACACGCGCTACGACTACATTCTCGACAACCTGCGCTTGAAGCAGGCTGCCGGCACGTTGAACCCTGGGGATTTGCAGGATCTGGGGCGTTACCTGAAGGCCGATTACAACCCGGACAAAGACTTCCTGCCGCCGGACCTGGCAAAGGCTGCGGCTGAGCAACTCAAAGCCCGGCCTTAAGCACAAAAAGCCAAAAGCATTCGCGAGCAAGCCCGCTCCCACACTTGATCTGCGGCGTGCACACATTTTGTGTTCACATGAGATCTAGTGTGGGAGCGGGCTTGCTCGCGAATGCAGGCGACGCGGTTTAACGGTCGATCAACCGCCCCAACCCATCCAGCAATCGCTGCAACGCGCCCTGATTGCTGCGCATCACCTTCAACCCTGCCTCCGCCATCCGCTGCGCATCGCGCGGCAATTCGAACAGCCGCTGCACGGCCAGCGCCAGACTTTCGGCATCCTCCACTTCCTGCAACGCCCCGGCACTGCGCAACTGCGCGGCGATTTCGAGGAAGTTGAACAGGTGCGGCCCACTCAATACCGGCTTGGCCAGCGCCGCCGGTTCCAACAGGTTATGCCCGCCATTCGGTACCAGGCTGCCGCCGACGAAGGCGCTGTCGGCCAGCGCATACAGAAACAGTAACTCGCCCATCGTGTCGCCCAGCAACACCGTGGTATCCGCAGTCACCGGTTCACCCGTGGAACGACGCACCGTGGCAAAACCCTGCTGCCGGCACAACTCGAACACCGGGTTGAAACGCTCGGGATGGCGCGGCACCAGAATCAGCAAGGCATCGGGATGGCTGGCGAGCAACTGACGATGCGCCGCCAGCACCACGTCGTCTTCACCGTCATGCGTACTCGCGGCGATCCACACCGGGCGTTCCTGCGCCTGCCATTGGCCACGCAACTCGGCGGCGCGCTGGAGCAGTTGCGGGTCGATGGTCAGGTCAAACTTGATCGAACCGGTCACGTCGACGGTTTGCGCGCGCGCGCCGAGATCGCGGAAGCGCTGGGCCTCGGCTTCGGTCTGCACCGCGAACAGGCTCATCTCGGCGAGCATCGGCCCGGTCAGTTTGGCAAAGCGGCCATACCCCTTGGCCGAGCGCTCTGACAGTCGCGCATTGGCCAGCGCCACGGGAATGCCGCGCTGGGCACATTGGTGAATGTGGTTCGGCCAGAGTTCGGTCTCCATGATCACCGCCAGTTTCGGCTGGACCCGATCAAGAAAACGCTTTGCCGCGCACGGCAAATCGTACGGCAAATAGCAGTGCTGGATGCGCGGCTCGTTGGCGAACAGGGCGTGGATGCGCTCCGAACCGGTCGGGGTCATGCACGTCACGGTGATCGGCAGTGTCGGATAGCGTTGCAGCAAGGCGCGAATCATCGGTGCCGCGGCAATGCTCTCGCCCACGGACACCGCGTGCACCCAGATACCACCGGGCTTCATCGCCGGCAGTCCGAGGGAAAAACGCTCGCCAATGCGCTTGGCATACGCCGGCGCCTTGCGCGAGCGCAGCCACAGCCGAATCGCTACCAATGGCAGCCCCAGGTAAAACAGCGCGGTGTAGAGAGTTCTATTCATGGCGGCGGAGTTTATCGGCTTTTCTCGCCGATCGCCTGCAAGTGCACGGCAAAACGTTCCGCCAACCAACGCGCGGCCGGGCCGAGGGGCTCGTCGCGGCGCCAGACCAGTTCCACCACCAGCGCTGGCGGGGTCCATTCGCTGTTCAGTTCGACCATCTGATCCTGATACGCCGGGTACTGCACCACGTGGCGCGGCAGCCAGGCCCAGCCGAGGCCGCGAATCAGCCATTCGGCCATCACGTAGAAACTGTCGGCCCGCCAGACTTGCGGGCTGGCCGGCTCGCTGCCCGGATAGACACTGGACTGAGTGGACATCAGCAGCTGCCGATGTTGCGCCAACTGCTGACAATCGACCTGAGCCTGCGTCGCCAGTGGATGCCCGACGCCGCACACCGTGACCATTTCAACACTGCCCAGCACCCGGCGCTCAAGCGCTTCGGGAATTTGATCGTGATAAAACAGCAAGCCCAGGTCAGCCCGACGCTCCACCAGTTTGCGCGCCACCTCGCCTTGGGCGGCGCTGGTCAGTTGCACTTCCAGGCTGGGAAATTGCTCGGAAAGCGCTTCGAAACTTTCGATGATCGGCTGATACGGCATTGCCTCGTCTTGCGCCACGCACAGGCGCGCTTCCTGACCGCGCATCATCGCCAGCGCCCGGCCGTTGAGGCGTTCGCACTGGCGCAGCACCTCCCGCGCCTCTTCCAGCAAGGCGTTGCCAGCCTCAGTGAGTTTCGGCTGACGGCCGCTGCTGCGATCGAACAGGCTCACACCCAGGTCCTCTTCCAGCAGCGCAATCGAACTGCTGACCGCCGACTGCGCCTTGCGCTGATCCCGCGCCACGGCCGAGAACGATCGCTGCTCCGCGACGCTGACAAACAAGCGCAACTGCTCCAGATTCCATTGCATGCTCATGGCTCAACCCATCTTCAGAACAGATAGGTAATGACTTTACCGCATCTGAAGAATCTCTAAAATGCCGACCTTAGAAAGCAACACTTCATACGAGGATTGACCCATGACCGCTTACTACTACCTGGCCATCGCCATCTGCGCTGAAGTGATTGCCACTGTTTCGATGAAAGCGGTCAAAGGCTTCAGCACGCCACTGCCACTGATTCTGGTGATCGTCGGCTACGGCATTGCCTTCTGGATGCTGACGCTGGTGGTGCGCAGCGTGCCGGTGGGCGTGGCGTATGCAGTGTGGGCCGGCATGGGGATTGTAATGGTCAGCGTCGCGGCGCTGTTCATCTACGGGCAGAAACTGGACGTGCCAGCGATGCTGGGGATGGCGCTGATTGTGCTGGGTGTCGTCGTCATCCAGCTTTTCTCCAAAACCGCCGGGCACTAAAACCCGAAGCGCTCCCACAGGTTTCGCATGCACCCTGTTGATCGCCAACAAAACCTCCAATCTTTGAGTCTGTATACTGCGCCTTCGTCTTGAACACTGAGGTCGCTGCATGCCATCCGTTATTTCCACCGACGTTCTGATTGTCGGCGCTGGTGTCGCCGGCCTCTGGCTGAATGCGCGCCTGCGCCGCCAAGGGTTTTCGACCGTGCTGGTGGAAAGCGCCAGCCTCGGTGGCGGGCAGAGTGTGAAGTCCCAGGGCATCATCCACGGCGGCGCCAAGTACGCGTTGCATGGCGCCCTGACCGGCGCCTCGGAAGCGATCGCCGACATGCCGCGTCGCTGGCGTGAAGCCCTGGCCGGCGATGGCGAACTGGACCTGTCGGGTGTACGCCTGCTGTCCGAAGCCCATTACCTCTGGTCCCCCGGCACAATCGCCGGCAACCTCACCAGTTTCTTTGCCAGCAAAGCGGTGCGCGGCCGCGTCGATCAGGTCAAGGGCGATCAGCTGCCGCCCGCCCTGCAAGACAAACGCTTCAAGGGCAAGGTTTACCGATTGGCGGAACTGGTAATCGACGTGCCGAGCCTGGTCCAGCGCCTGGCCGATCTGGCAGGCGATGGCTTGCTCGCCGGGCAGCAGATCGAACCGTTGCTGGAGGGTGGAAAACTCGTCGGCTTGAAGGTTGACGAGCGCGAGATCCGCGCCCAGCGCATCGTCCTCAGCGCCGGTGCCGGTACGGCGGCATTGCTTGAAACGCTTGGGCTGACCCAACCCGCCATGCAACGCCGGCCGTTGCACATGATCATCGCAAAAGGTCCGGGCCTCAAACCGCTGTATGCGCATTGCCTGGGCGGCGGCACCAAACCACGCATTACCGTGACCACCCATCCAGCGGCCGACGGCCAATGGGTCTGGTACCTGGGCGGCGATATCGCCGAAGCCGAAGGGGTTGCCCGAGACCCGGCCGAGCAAATCGCCACGGCGCAAAAAGAACTCGGCCAGTTACTGCCGTGGATCGACCTGAGCACTGCGCAATGGGCAACGCTTCGCGTGGATCGCGCCGAGCCGCTGCAATCGGGCCTGACGCGCCCCGACAACGCGTTCCTGGCCGAAGAAGGTCGCTTGCTGGTCGGCTGGCCAACCAAACTGGCGCTGGCGCCGGACTTCGCCGATCGTGTCATTGCCTCCCTGCAACGCGACGGCATCCAGCCAAGTCATCCTGCCCCGTTGCCTGAATTGCCAAAACCACCGATGGGCGTTCCTGCCTGGGAGCAACTGTTGCCATGAGCCAACCGACCCTGCACGACCTGCATCGCCCCTTGGGCAGCACCGGCCTGCTGGTTTCGCCCCTGGGCCTGGGCACGGTGAAACTGGGCCGCGATCAAGGGGTGAAGTACCCCAGTGGCTTCCAGATCCCCGACGATGACGAAGCGCGCAGGCTGCTCAAACTCGCGCGCGACATGGGCATCAACCTGATCGACACCGCCCCGGCCTATGGCCGCAGCGAAGAGCGCCTCGGCCCGTTGTTGCGGGGTCAGCGTCAGGACTGGGTGATCGTCAGCAAGGTCGGCGAAGAGTTTGCCGACGGTCACTCAAGCCACGATTTCAGCGCCGCGCACACCCGGCTTTCGGTAGAACGCAGCCTGCAACGCCTGGAAACGGATGTCATCGACCTGGTGCTGGTGCACTCCGATGGCAACGACCTGGCGATCCTGAACGACAGCGAAGTCTATGCGACCCTCGCCGAGCTGAAGCGCGAAGGCAAGATTCGTGGCTTCGGCTTTTCCGGTAAAACCGTCGAAGGCGGTTTGAAGGCTCTGGAGCAAGGCGATTGCGCGATGGTCACCTACAATCTGAACGAACAGAACGAGAAGCCCGTCATTGACTATGCTGCTGCTCACGGCAAAGCCATTCTGGTCAAAAAAGCCCTCGCCAGCGGTCACGTGTGCCTGAGCCCAGGTGTGGACCCTGTGCGCGCCAGCTTCGAGTTGTTGTTTGAACATCCGGGCGTTGCCAGTGCTATTGTCGGGACCATTAATCCGCTGCACCTCGCCCACAACGTCGCGACCGTTGCCCAGGTCCTACGTAGAAACTGATGCCGCCCACGCGGCCTTAAGCAGGAGCCGACATGCCGCGTACGCTCATAAGAAAGAACCCGAGCAACTTCAAGACCCTGCCGTTGTACGTCGAAGCGACTCCCGAAGGCCTGAGCTACCAGAGCGTCGGGATGCCGCTGAATTTCTCCCAGACCTTGCAACGCCGTCGCCCGGTGGCGGTGGACGACACTGAGCGTTTTGCCCTGGAGCTGGCCAACCTCGGGGTCTCGGTGCGCCTGACCCTGCACTGGCAGAATCGCGATTACTGGGTGTTGGTGCGTCAGCGGCGGCAGGACCGTGGCGATGTGGTGCTCAAGCTGATCTCCGGTTACGTGCCGGCCCATGAGCTGAACCTGCCGCTGCACACGGCGATCCAGGAGATTGCCGAAGAATGCCTGCTGGAGACCCCGGAAGGCTGGCTCGGCGGACGCTTCAACGACACCTGGCTACCGGCGCCCTACTCGTCCGCCTTGCATTACCGTGAAGCGCTGCCCTTTCGCCTGACACCGTTGTCCGGTTCGGCGCGACCAGTGCGTTGCGCCAAGATGCAATTGATCGAACGCCCACGCGCTTACGTGCACTTACCCACAGCGTCGTTGCAATTGATTTATGACTTGCGCCTGGACGTGCCCAAGGAAGCCAAATCCCTGAGTCTGTTCCATGTCGACGAGCGACTGGAAGGCGATCAACTGGTGGCCCGGCTCGATCGCAAACGCCCCGATTTGTATTTGATGCCGTTGCAGGACGGCCAGCCGCTGGCCGAGCTGTATACCTTGAAGAAGGATCAGCTGTACCCGGCGAGTACGCGCGGGTTGTACCTGGCCGAGAGTTTTGCCCGGCAGGAAGGCTGGCTGGTGCGCGATGAGCGGATTCGCTGGAAGGATTGGGTGCGGCAACAGGGCTTGAGCCCACCAGGAAAGGATTCGGGCCTGGCCCGGCTACGCGGGAAAGCCAAGCAACTGCTGAAGAAAATCGTGCCGCGCAAGAAAGTCAGCTCTTAAAGCAAAAGATCGCAGCCTCGTTTCACTCGACAGCTCCTACATTGAAATGCGAATTCTTGTAGGAGCTGTCGAGTGAAACGAGGCTGCGATCTTTTATGGCTTCACTCGGACTGTCGGATTTTTTCGACAATCGCGGTCGTCGAGCTGTTTGCCACCAGCCCCAGCACTTTCACGGTCCCGCCATATGCGGTCACGATGTCCGCGCCAACGACTTGTTCGATCCCGTAGTCCCCACCCTTGACCAACACGTCCGGCTTGACTTCGCGCAGCAGGTTTTCCGGGGTGCCTTCGGGGAAGCTGATCACCCAGTCGACAGCGCCCAGACCGGCCAGTACCGCCATGCGCCGGTCGACGCTGTTGATCGGACGGCCCGGCCCTTTCAGGCGGCTCACCGAGGCATCGTCGTTGACCGCAACGATCAGGCGATCGCCCTGGGCCCGCGCCTGTTCGAGGTAGGTCACATGACCGGCATGCAGGATGTCGAAGCAGCCGTTGGTGAAGACGATTTTCTCTTTGTGCGCACGCGCATCGTCGACCGCCAGCAACAGCTGCTCAAGGCCCAGCACACCGCGCTCGGAACCCTCTTCACGCTGGATGGCGCGACGCAGTTCCGGCGCGCTGATGGCCGCCGTACCGAGTTTGCCGACCACGATGCCTGCCGCCAGGTTGGCCAGGGCCACCGCGTGGGGCAGTTCTTCACCCGCGGCAATCGCTGCCGCCAGGGTGGAAATTACCGTGTCGCCGGCACCGGTCACGTCGAACACTTCACGGGCACGGGCCGGCAAGTGCAGCGCCGGATGATCCGGACGCAGCAAGGTCATGCCGTGTTCGCCACGGGTCACCAGCAACGCGCCGAGGTCGAGGTCGTGCATCAACTTCGCGCCTTTGCTCACCAGCTCGTGCTCATCGGCGCAACCGCCGACGATGGTTTCGAATTCGCTGAGGTTCGGCGTGATCACGCTCGCACCGCGGTAGATCGAGAAATCCTTGCCCTTGGGATCGGCCAGCACCGGAATGCCACGGGCACGGGCGGCCTGGATCAGCACCTGATGGTTTTTCAGCGCGCCTTTGCCGTAGTCGGACAAGACCAGCACCTTGATGCCTTCGAGCAATTCGTCGACCTGTACCCCCAGCGCCAGGGCGTCGGTGGCGAACGGTTCTTCGAAGTCGATACGCAGCAGTTGCTGGTGACGGCTCATGACCCGCAGCTTGACGATGGTCGGCTGGTGCGCGATGCGCTGGAACATCGCCCGTACGCCAGCGCCCTTGAGGCTATTGGCCAGGCTGTCGGCGGCTTCATCGTCGCCGGTCACGCCAACCAGCGAGGCCGGGGCACCGAGGGCGGCAATGTTCAACGCAACGTTGGCGGCACCGCCCGGACGGTCCTCGATTTGCTCGACCTTGACTACCGGTACCGGCGCCTCAGGGGAAATCCGTGAGGTACCACCATGCCAGTAACGGTCGAGCATGACATCGCCGACCACCAAGACAGGGGCTTGATCGAATCGCGGCATGGACAACTTCATGGAGCAACCCACATACAAAATGAACAGGGGCGCGATATTAACACAGGGTTGGCGTGGGCTTGTGTGACAGCTGCAATGGGATGATTCAACCGGGGTTTCTGCTCATTTATTGATCAGGAAAGCGGATAACCGCTGGCAGGCCTCGCGCATTTCCAACGCCTGCGTGTCAATTTCACACTCTGCACGCAACGGCGCCTCATACGGACTGTCGATACCGGTGAAATCCTTGATGCGTCCTTCCCGGGCCGCCTGGTACAAGCCCTTGGGGTCGCGTTGCGCACACACCGCGAACGGCGTGCTCACAAACACCTCGATGAAATCACCCTCGGCGAACAACCGACGCGCCGCTTCACGTTCTGCGCGGAACGGAGAGATCGCCGCAACAATCACAATCAGGCCCGCATCGACCATCAGGCGCGCCACCTCGGCCATGCGCCGGATGTTCTCCTTGCGACTCTCATCGCCCATTCCCAGATCCCGGCAAAGGCCCGCACGCAGGTTGTCGCCATCGAGCACGAACGTGTGCAGCCCCAGCTGATTGAGTTGCACCTCAAGGGCATTGGCCAGTGTCGACTTGCCCGCCCCGGATAACCCGGTCAGCCAGAGGCAACGCGGGCGCTGCGACTTGAGCGCGGCCCGCTCGCTGCTCGATAGCGATAACTGATAGGGCCTGATCCGAGAGATGGACATCGCCACTGCTTCATTCATAACCCAGCATCTCGTAATCGCGCTGATACACCCGCCGCACCAGCCGCCGGGTACGCGTCGAACAGAAATCACGCACAGGCATCGAACTCCTGTGCTGCGTGCTGTTGATACGCGGCAACAGCACGGCGTGCCCCAACTGCTCGCACACCAAGCGGAAATCCCGCTCCAGGTGTTCCTGATAACCAATGAAGTCGAGTGCCAGGTGACCGAAAGAGTCCGTGAGAAAATCCGTTTGCGCGGCGAAATGCAGTTGCCGGTGGATCGTTTCAGGGTGCAGCCAGCGACTCACGAAATCGTCGAAGTCGCGGTAGTGGCTGACCAGTTTTTGCGCAGCTTGATCACGCTGGCTCAAGTCATTGCCCCGCAGAAAGGCGTAGGCCGAGTACGCCCTTTCCAGAGGATCGCGGACAAAGGCGAACTTGAAACTGTCGGCAAACTGCTTGGGAAATTGCTGCTCGTACCAATACAACGGCACGTGCCCCGGGCTCCAGCCATCGAACAGCGCGGCACACACGCTGCTGCCGGCGCATTTGGGAACGTGGATGAACAGGCAGGAACGTTGCGCGAAGGGCGGCGGGAAATGCAGATTGGCCGACATCGACTTGTTCACCACCTGACGGTCCACGACCGACAGCCGCCCCAGCAAGAATTGCCGTTGCGACTTGGGCAATAGCTTCCAGAGATAACGTTGCAACATTGCAGTACCCGCGCGAAGGGGATGGCTCCCTCGATTGAAGTCAAAGATTCGTTCAGGAACCTTAACAAGCGCGGTGCGGAGTTTTATTCAGGTTTGGTCAAGACGGGTAACGATATGGATACAAATCACCCAGCGCATTGCACGCCGGGAGTGCGGAGGGCGAGCCAGGCTCGCCCTCTCTGATCAGAGTCAGGCGATACCGGCGGTGACCGGTTCGTCCAGGCCCATCGCGTGCAGTCGCGAGTAGTAGCCGTTTTGCGCCAACAGCTCAGCGTGGGTGCCGCGCTCGACGATTTCGCCATGGTCCATGACGAGAATCAGGTCAGCCTTCTCGATCGTCGACAGGCGGTGAGCAATCACCAGGGTGGTGCGCCCTTTCATGACTTGGTCCAGCGCCGCCTGGATATGCCGCTCGGATTCGGTATCGAGCGCCGAAGTGGCCTCGTCGAGAATCAGCAACGGTGCGTTCTTCAACAAGGCCCGGGCAATCGCCAGGCGCTGACGCTGGCCACCGGAAAGCAGCACGCCGTTTTCGCCGACCTGAGTATCCAGGCCTTCTGGCATTTCGGCGATGAAGTCCATCGCGTAGGCATCCTTGGCGGCTTTTTCGATGTCGGCACGGGGGGCGCCGGCAAGATCACCGTAGGCGATGTTGTTGGCAATGGTGTCGTTGAACAGCGTCACATGCTGTGTCACCTGCGCCACATGGCGGCGCAGATTGCGCAGGCGATAGTCTTCGATTTCCACGTCATCGAGCATGATTTCGCCGATGTCGTGGTGATAGAAACGTGGAATCAGGCTGGCCAGCGTCGACTTGCCGCTGCCGGAACGACCGACCAGGGCGATCATCTGCCCCGGCGCCGCCGTAAAGCTGATGTTCTTCAGCACTTCACGCTCGGTGCCCGGGTACGTGAAGCTCAGGTTACGCACCTCAAGGTGGCCGCTGACGCGATCGCGCTCGACGGTGCCGTTATCGACTTCGGGCTCGACGTCCAATTGCTCGAAAATGCTCTCGGCACCGGCGACGCCTTTCTGGATGGTCGAACTGACTTCCGACAGCTGTCGAATCGGCTTGGGCAAAAGACCTGCCGCGGTGATGTACGCCACCAGGTCACCAGCGGTGGCGTCGCCACGCAGGAACAGCACCAGGAACATCAGCACCGCCATGGCGGTGTAGATCACCAGTTGCAGCATCGGCGTGTAGACCGCGCCGGTCTTGGTCATGCGCAATTGCTTGTCGGTGTTGCCCTGGCTGGCGGCGGCAAAGCGCTGCTCTTCGTAGCGCTCGCCACCGAAGCTGCGGACCACGCGATAGCCCTGGATGGTTTCCGAGGCCACGTGAGTCACGTCGCCCATTGCCACCTGGATTTTCTTGCTCTGCTTGCGGAATTTCTTGCTGGTGCTGCTGACCATGATTGCAATAAGCGGCAGGATCGCCAGCATCACCAAGGTGAGTTTCCAGTTCATCCACAACAGGTAGGCAAACAGGAACACCACCGTCAGGCCTTCACGAATCACCACTTTGATGGCATCCGTGGCGGCACCGGTGACCATGGTCACGTTGAAGGTAATGCGCGAAATCAGGTGCCCGGAGTTGTGGGTGTCGAAATAACGGTTGGGCAATACCAGCAACTTGTTGAACAGCTCGACGCGCAGGTCATGCACCAGCCCCAACGACACCTTCGCCAGGTAGTAGTTACCCAGGAAAGAACCCAGGCCTTGCCATGCGGCGATCAGGATGATCAGCAACGGCACGGCCATCAGCAACTGCAAGTCTTTGAGATAAGGAACAGTGGGGAAGAGCACCGCTTCGGGATTGCTCAAACCGTCGACGAAATACTTGAGGATCCCGGCCAGCATGGGCTGCGTCGAGGCAAAAATCACAAAGCCGACAATACTGAGGGCAAACATGCCCCAGTACGGACGCACATACGTCAGCAGGCGCAGGTAAATCTTCAAGCTCGACGGCGCAGGCGATTCAGGGCTGGTCATGAGAACCCGTTGTATGAGAAAAGAGCCCGCGAGTGTAACACAGGCCATTTTAGTCGCTGAGCTGCGGTAACATGGCCGGCTATCCATGCCTCATGGCGTCCACCCCGGAGTATTGATGCAAGCGCTTGATCACACCCGATATCTCGCCCTGCGCGAGGGAGCACAAGTCCTTGAAGCGGATGGTTCGGGGGACAAGGTTCTGCGGTTGACGGACGGTTCGATACTCAAACTGTTTCGCCGCAAGCGCCTGCTGACGTCGGCCGCCTGGTACCCGTACGCCAAACGCTTTGCCGACAACTGCGATGCGTTGCGTGAACGGCACATTCCCTGCCCGTCGATTCGCCAGGTCTACCGCATCCCGAGCATCGCGCGCGATGCCGTGCATTACGACCCGCTTCCGGGCCAGACCCTGCGTCAGTTGCTGGATGTGCAGGGCGATGCCGATCCGCTGCGCGGCCAGCTGGGGGTCTTCATGGCCACGTTGCATGAGCGGGGGATCTATTTCCGTTCGGCGCACCTGGGCAACATCGTGCTCACGCCCGAGCATCAGTTGGGCCTGATCGACATTGCCGATATGCGGGTGTATCGCCGTCCGTTGCGCAAAACCCTGCGCCTGCGCAACTTCAAGCATATGGTGCGCTATCCGCAGGATCGGCAATGGTTGCTCGACCGTAGCGGCGAAGTCTTCATGCGCAATTATGGCCAGACCCAGAGCATCTGCTCCCCGGAAGAACTGAGCATCGCCCTGCAAAAATGACCGGACCGCCTTCGCCTCCGGGGAGGACGCGAAGGCCAGGCATTACGCCAGCGTCGTACGCTGCGCCTTCAGCACTCGCCCAAGAATCATCGCCGCCGGCAACAACACCAGCGGCCACAGCTCGTCAGGGTTGCCGATCAGCAAGCTGCCATCGAAGTTCAGCATCACCAGTGCACACGCCAGGTACATGCCCCAGATATCCTGCAAACGCCAGGCCTGCCAAAGCGTGGCCACCATCAGCCCGATAAACAGCGCCAACGCCACCGCGCCGCTGTACAGCCCCAACGCCACGTAAATATTGTGCGGATGCTGGATCGGCATCCAGCCGTCGAGCAGCTGCGCGGTATGGAAATTGATGCCGCAGCCCAGTAGCCAGCCGCAGTTACGCCATTCACCGACCATGATCTCGAAGATTTCGATGCGGTAAGAATCGCCTCGCGTCCAGAGCGACTGGTACCAGGCTTCGTTGTGCACGAGCAGGAACAGCACGCCCAGGACCACCAGACTGATCGCCACGGCACCGCCCACCAGCCGTGGCCTATGGTAGATCCCGTAAAGCAACCAGAGACCCAACAGGAACACGACGCCTACCAATGCCGTGCGGGTCTGTAGCACGAAGACCACCGCAAACACCGACAGGACGATGGCCAGGCCACCTTCGATCAACCGTCGCTCCCTGAACCAGATTGGCAACGCCATTGCCATCGCGCAGAGCAGCCAGATGCTCGCATAAATCACGTTCTGCAAGCGCCCCGGAAGGAGGTCCACCCGGCTGCCGACGGCGTATTGGCCGGTTATCCAGCTGTAGAGTGCGCAGCCGAAGATATACAGCGCCAACACCCAGAACTGCGCCCGGACAAACGCCGGGCTGCGGAAAAACCGCGGATCGGTGAAAGCCCCGATCACCATGACGAACATCAGTACGTAGAACACGTGTTTGAAGAACTGCAAATGACCGGCAATCGATGCCGGCACCAGAAACCACGCAATGAACGCCAGCCAGCCCCACGCCAAGGGTTGCTTGAGCAGCCCCGCGCCTCGTTCCTTGATCAGGAAAAACAAGCCCGGCAATACCATCAGGCCGTAGAACAGGTTGTTGGTCCACTTCGACGACCAACCCACCACAAAGCTCAACAGAAACAGACAGAGCACCGTTCCGAAATACGACGCGACGGTGACCTTCCCGGGCTTCATGACACTAGATTCCATGGAGTACCCAACCTAATGCCAAACCGAGAATAAGAGCCGCTACCAGTTTTATCCGATCGAGACGTTTACGCCGCAACTTGTTTTCGCGTTCCTTGGGCACCTCCACGTGCTCACCGAAACCGGTGTGCAGCACCGCATCGTTTTCCAGAATCAACGCGTAGCGGTTTTCATCGGCATACACGCGCGACAGCTCTTTCTCTCCGGAAAACGCGGAATACGGTGCATGCAACAGGTAGTCCGCACGGCGGCGCAGCCCAGGGTTAAAGGAAAACCCCTGCCACTCAGCCTTGTGCGAGCCCAGCATGTAGAACGGAATGCCATGGCTGACTTTGCGTTCGTTCAGGAACACATAAGGGCTGTGGACCATCAGGTCGTGATTGAAGCTGCGCAGCCACACCTGGAGTGCCTGCGGGTCTTCTTCCAGCAGGCACTGGGACTCTTCGATAAAGCCTTCGCGGTAAAAATCCCAGTCGTCTTCGCAGTGGAAAATCCACGACGTCTGCACCTCGGCATAGGCGGCATCGATGGAGCGCAACTGACCCAAACGCGGTTTATTGATGAAAAACCGGGTATGCGCCCGCCAGTGTTCAGGAATGCAGGCCTCGACGGCACTGTCGCCGGAGTCCTCGGTAATGAACACATGACGGATGGGAGCCGTATTGAACCGGTCAAACGTCTCCAGGGTTCGCGTCAACAGATCGAAGCGACCGCAACTGGTGATGACAACGGAAATGTCGCTAGTCTCGCTGAACAGCATTTATGTACACCGCACCCTAAGTGATTTGAAAGCCTGGCCTCACAGCCCAAGCGACAAGCGTAGTTTTTCTTTCCAGCCCAGCGGTACATGCTCGCGCAGCGGCGCACGCAACGCGTCGACAATCGCATGCCCTACGGCCCGGAAGGTGTAACGCTGCTCCACCAGAGCCTGCCCGGCCAATGAAATGGCCTCGGTCAGCTGCTGGGATCCGCGCAACACGGCCAGTTTTTCGCTGAGTTCCTCGCGCGTTCGATAGAGCACGATGTTGTGCATATCGACGAAGCCTAGCGCGCGATTTTCTTCTACCCCTTGATCGTAAGCAAACAACACACAACCACAGGCCATGGCCTCGAAATTCTTGATCATGTATTCGCCCATGCCGACGTCGGCACTCACGAAATAGCGGATCCGGCTCAACGTCTCGCAGTATTCTTCACCCGACTTGGTGCGGGTGATCAGCAGATTCTCGACTTCGGCCACGGATTCGAGCATCGCCTTGCGCCCGGCATACGCCACGCTGTTGAGACTGCCGACAAAACCCAATTCGATATCCCGCTCGCGCTGGCGGTTTTGCAACAGCGCCTGATCGTAGCCCTTGGGCACGAAATGCGCGTCAAAACCTTCATCACTCAAGCGCTGACTGACCGTGTAACCCGAGCTGATCACCCGCGCCCACGGCAGCTTGCGGTAATGGGCGCTGAACTTGCCCGTGTATTTGCACGGGATGTAATTCTGGTACGCATCGTGTTCGAGAATAACCAGATTGGGCAGGGTCTGTATGAACCTCACCTGTCTGATTTCCTTTTTGAAGCGCAGGAAGAAAACGATCCGGTCGTAGCGGGTCACATCGACATGCTTGCGAAAGTACCCACGCAAGTTGTCCTGCTCCTCACTGGTCAATTCGCGCTTGTCGCAGTCGCACTGCTCGGCGATACCGTCATAGAGTCGGTCGAGAATCGCTCGCTGCTCTTTCTGCACCAGAAACAGAACTTTCAATTGGTCTCTCTCTTTCCAGACAGCTCTTGAACCCAGAACAGCTCGTGGCGGCGCACCGTTTTACGGAAGAACTCGTTTTCGCCGTACGCCGGCCAGCGTCGGGACGCCAGGCAACGTTGAATCATCCGGCGCAGCAGGCGCTTGAGGGGAAGTCGGGGCTGAAGGTCGTGCATCATGCCCAACGACATAGCCTTGTGCCACTGCTTTTCCGGCGACAATCCAAGTGCCCAGGGTCGCAACGGCTCATGTGCACCGAGCTGTGGCGGCAGGGCAACGCCCGTGCCGGCATCGCCCATTGGCCAGCGATCGTTGTCGTGCAGATGGTTGGCGTAATGCAATAAGGTGTCGGGCTGCCAAGTGGTAAAACCCAGGGCCTGCATCACCACCTGCTGAGAGCATAGATGGTCTGGGTGCGGGTCGAAGCGCGGATGTGGCAAAACAATGATCTGGGGCTGAATGCGCTCGATCAGCTCGACCAGGTCGGCGAGCAGATTATTCCACGACGGCACGCCATCAACGTCACTGCCCAAGGCAAACGGGTTGAAGCGCCGGAAATATCGCGTATCGGCCAGCTCTGCCTCTCGGGATGCCACCGCCTCGGCGGGCGCGCTCTGCATGGCGGGCAGTTGCAGGCAGAAGTAGCCCAACTGAACACAGCGCTCCTGAGGCACGCCGCCCCACAAGGGCACGCTGACGCTGTCCCAGGCGCGGAGTGAACCTTTCAACCGTGACGCTTCGACACCCTTGAGCCCCATCTGCTGATAGTGCTCGGCCTCGATTTCACCGGCGGTCAGGGTCACGATCCAGCTTTGCTCGGTGCTGCTGTACAAGCCGAATGCGGCCAGTTCGGCATCGTCGGCATGCGGCGCGATCACCATCACCCGCTGACGGCTGTAATCCGGATGCTCGAACGCCCACAGCACCGGCTCGCCGAGCAATCGGCAGAAATGCCCACGCAGGCGCAATTCACCTTTGGACAGTACCTGCGCCTGTCCACTGAGGTTGAGATAACGCAGGCCGTCGGTACCCCGCTCAAAGGCTTGGCGGTCGGGGTTTTCGCCGCCCGACAACTCGACAACAGGGTCGAAAAAGCGTCCCAGCCACGTGCTTTTAATGCGCAACGCCAGGATCAGTGTGGCGTCATCAACCAGCATTACGCCGTCGTCCAGGCGCAAACGCTCGCCGTCCAGGTGCACCTTGGGCTGCTGGGTGTACGGCGGAAAGCTGTACTGATAATCGTCTTTCGGGGAATAAAACAAATGGTCGGCGAACCAGGCCTCGTGGGCGATCCAGCCCAGCACCGCCAACACCAGCGGCAACCACCAGGCCACCAAGACACCGGTGGCAATCAACAGCGCCAGCGCGATCAGCAGGCCAATGCGTTTGTTGCGCCGGTGGCGCTTGAGCAGTTGCTGTTTGCGGCTCATGGGCTGACTCATACGGTGAAGACCGGCACGGGGTTGCACCAGCGATCCTTGTATTCCCGGTCGGCGCGACCGAAGGAGAAGCGCAACGGTTTGTCCAACGCCCGGGCATGCTCCCAGGCGCTTTGGGTATTGAGAAAGCTCAGCACGCTGCCAGGGCTGAAATCGCGGGTTTCGGGATCGACGCCGCCATTGATGTACTCGACGCTGATCCATTCCGGCGTTTCGACGCGGTACACCAGTTGGGTCGCGATCGGCGCGTCGTTGAGGAAAATCACCGAGCCGATCAGCAACTCGCGCAGCAACTCGATGACCTCGGCCATACGCTCGGCACCCGTCGCCGGAAAACCCCAGCGGCGCTGGAACAGATCGCAATAGATGGCCGCCAGCTCACGGCTGGAAAACTCGGCAACTGGCCGCACGACGCCGCCCGCCTCTTCCAGCAAACGCAACTCGCGGCGCTGGTTGTAGCGAAATTTCTTCGACAGTTCTTCGGGTGTACGGGCCATGGCCAGTTGTTCGGCCTGCAACTTGATGCCGGTAAACCGACCTTCGTTCAGCGCCGACAGATAGCGTGCGTGATGACGCAACGGTGCTTGTGCATCCGCAGCGGCCGGCAGGATGAGCTCGGCATTACCCAGATCAAACAGGCCTTTTTTACCGCGGCGCTTGAGCACATCCTTGGACAACGCAAGGTCACGGCCCCAGGTCGGGATCGCGGCTTTGACGTCACCGTTTTGCTCCCAGGCCAGGTAGCGCACAGGGATGTCGGCCAATTGCGCCAGCCGCTCGACCACCATCGGATGAGTCGCGACACTGCCGCCATATCGCTGCCAGGCCTCGGCATAGGTCGAGGCGTCGGTTACCGCCCAGCCACGTTCGCGCCAGCCTTGAAATCGGTTGAGCATCAGCCCCTCGGCGCCAGTTCGGTAACGTGTGGCAAACGCCAGAAAGCTTCGCGCACCGCACGATCGGAGAAGCGCTCACGCAAGCGGTCGAGCATCAGCTCGGCGCACTGGTGACGTTGCTGCTCGTCCATCGCGGCCAGGTGTTGCAGCCCTTGAGCCAAATGTTCGACATCGCCCAGCGGGAACAGAATGCCCACGCCTTCGACCACTTCCCGGGCCCCGCCACACGCGGTGACGAGCAATGGCACACCGGCGGCCATGGCCTCCAGCAGCACCATGCCGAACGGTTCGTGGTCGGAGCTCAGGGCAAACACATCGAACGCCCGGAAGTAACGTCGAGCGTCGGGAACCTGGCCGAGAAACAGCACGCGATCACCGATACCCAGCTCACGCGCCTGGGCCTTGAGTTCCTGCTCCAGCCGCCCCGAACCCAGAATCACCAATTGGCTGTTGGCCGGCAACCCAGGTAACGCCGCGGCAAAACCGAGCAGCAAGGTGGACTGGTCCTTATCCGGATGCAGCCGGCCGACGTTGCCGACAACCCAGGCATCCATCGACAAGCCGAGGGTTTCCCGGGCTTCGCGTACCGACACCTGACTGTCTTGCAAGCCTTGCACGTCGATACGGTTATACAGCGTCTGGATTCGTGCGGCCGGCCACTTCGGCAGGCAACGACGCATGTCGTCGCGCACCGCGTCGGACACCCCGAGCAGGCTCAGGCGCTTGCGGAAGATATTAGCGAAGAGTTTGCGCGTGCCGCGCTGGTAATCGCCAAAGGCGTGATGCACACCAATCACCGGCAGGGACGTGCCGAGCAAGGCGATGTAGATCGGCTTGAAACGGTGAGCAATGCAGAAACTGAAATTGCGTGAAGCGGCGATCTTGCGCAGATCGCCGATGGCGCCCAGCTTCAGGCCACGAATGGCCTTGGAGCTGTATTCCATGAACAGCACTTCATCGGACGCGCAGTTGGCGGCAACACCGGCATCGGCGGCCCCGGTCAGAAACACCGTGGTCACGCGATAACCGGTCCCCGCAAACAGGCTGGCGTACTGCCGGGCGCAGTCCAGAAACGGCCCGTCATAGCCGTGGCAGAACTGCAACACATGGCGTTCAGCCGAGCGTGTCATATGCGTCCGCGCCCTCTTTGACCACCAGGATGTCTTCCATGATCAGGTACTGTAGATCGGAACCGAAGAACATGTTCAGGGCATCCGTCGGCGAGCAGATCATCGGTTCGCCACGACGGTTGAGCGAGGTGTTCAGCGACACGCCGTTGCCGGTCAGCACTTCCAGCGCCTTCATCATGTCGTAGTAGCGCGGGTTGTATTCGCGCTTGAGCACCTGGGCCCGGGACGTGCCATCTTCGTGGACGACTTCCGGCACGCGGGTTTTCCATTCTTCCGCCACTTCAAAAGTGAACGTCATGAACGGCGCCGGGTGATCGATCTTGATCATCTGCGGCGCGACGGTGTCGAGCATCGACGGGCAGAAAGGCCTCCAGCGCTCGCGGAACTTGATCTGGTGGTTGATCCGGTCAGCCACGCCCGTGGCGCTCGGGCAACCAATGATCGAACGACCGCCCAGTGCGCGTGGACCAAACTCCATGCGTCCCTGGAACCAGGCTACCGGGTTGCCATCGACCATGATCCTGGCGATGTTTTCCGGCATGTTTTCAAGCTTGCGCCATACCGGCTTGCTCGGGTGACGAGCACACGCTGCCAGCACATCTTCGTTGGTGTACGACGGGCCGAGGTAGACGTGTTCCATCTTCTCTACCGGCACGCCACGGGCGTGCGACACATAAGCCGCCGCGCCGACCGCAGTGCCGGCATCGCCGGACGCCGGCTGGACGAACAGTTCCTTGACGTCATCGCGCGCGATGATTTTCTGGTTGAGCTTGACGTTTAACGCACAGCCGCCGGCGTAAGCCAGCTTGCCGGTTTCCTTGAGCACGTCGCCCAGGTAGAAGTCGATCATCTGCAGCGCGATCTTTTCGAACAGCGCTTGCATGCTCGCGGCGTAATGGATGTACGGCTCGTCGGCGATGTCGCCTTCGCGCTTCGGACCCAGCCACTCGATCAGCTTCGGCGAGAAGTAGAAACCCTTGCCCTTCTCTTTATAACGACGCAGGCCGATGACGTTGGCGTAGTCGGTGTTGATCACCAGCTCGCCGTTCTCGAACGAGGCCAGGCGCGAGAAATCGTATTTGCTGGCATCGCCGTACGGCGCCATGCCCATGACCTTGAACTCACCGTCGAGCATCTCGAAACCGAGGAACTCGGTGATTGCGCCGTACAGGCCGCCGAGGGAGTCTGGATCGAAGAATTCCTTGATCTTGTGGATCTTGCCGTTTTCGCCGTAACCGAAGAAGGTCGTGGCGTACTCACCCTTGCCATCGATCCCGAGGATCGCGGTTTTCTCTTTGAAACCGGAGCAGTGGTAAGCACTGGAGGCGTGGGCCAGGTGGTGCTCGACGGGTTCGATCTTGATTTTTTTCGGATCGAAGCCCAGTTGCTCGAGGCACCAGACAATCTTGTTGCGATAGCGCTTGTAGCGACGGTTGCCCATCAGGATCGCGTCGAGGGCGCGGTCCGGGGCGTACCAGTAACGCTTGGCGTAGTGCCAGCGAGCCTTGCCGAACAGACTGATCGGGGCAAATGGAATGGCCACGACATCAACGTCGGACGGCTTGATGCCTGCCTGTTCAAGGCAGAATTTCGCCGACTCGTAAGGCATGCGGTTCTTTGCGTGTTTATCGCGCACAAAGCGCTCTTCTTCAGCCGCCGCGACCAGCTTGCCGTCGATGTACAGGGCTGCGGAAGGATCATGGCTAAGGGCGCCGGACAGGCCAAGAATCGTCAATGCCACAGGGGTCTAGCCTCTTTAGTCTGCATGCAGGCGCAGGGCGCCTCAAAAATTAATGTGCCCTCGCAAGTGGCGAGAGACAGCTAAAGGGCGGGATTATAGCGTAAACATGACGGGAATGACCCTACGGTTATCAGCGCCCTGAAGATGCGCTTCGAGCGCAGGCGTTCGCCTCGGTTCAACCGCGCGTCGACCTCCAGTAAATGCCGATATTGCCATCGACCCCCTGCCGATAAAGGGTGTACGGCAAAACAGCCGTGTCCAGGACGCCAGACAAGGCCAGGTCCAGTAGAACGAACGGCACGAGCATGCCGGTGGGGTCCGGCGGCGCATTCAACACGCAGAAGTCGTAGGCCAGGCCGCTGTAGACGCGGGGGATGGACTGGCAATAGGTTTTTTGTTTTCGCAGCCCCTGGGCCGCTGAGGCGTCATCCTGCAACACCGTAGAGACGGTTCCGCAGCCTGCCAGAACCAGTGATAAAGCGCCCAACGACATTGCCATTTTTATAGTCAAGACCAGCCCTCCGAGAACGTCTCGGCAAGCTAGCATCGTGGCTATTCAGGGCACAGTTCATGGCTTCTCAAGATCATGTAGGACGGTTCATAAGAACGTGTCCCTTAATCTTCATTGGCTGTTCTGGCCTCATCGCGAGCAGGCTCGCTCCCACATTTGATCTTCAGTGGACACAGTGTTTGTGTTCGACCGAGACTCATTGTGGGAGCGAGCCTGCTCGCGATTGGGATTCAGGCAGCGCTAGAGATGTCTTTGGGAAGTCGCTGATCGATGACTTGATAGAGAGCGCTGCCTTCAGGCCAGTTACGCATGAACCGCGCCCGATCCCGCGCATACGCCGGGGCGAAGCTGCTGAGTGAACCGTGCTGACACATCGAATCGAGGTCGATCAGCGCCCAGCGATCCTGCTGCCAGAACAGGTTGTGGCCCTTGAAATCGCCATGACTGATCCGTTCGCGAATCAGCTCGGCAAACAAATGATCCAGCGCCAGCAATTCAGCCTCGGGCGCGGCGCCGCTCTCAACGTACGGCGCAAAGTGTTCGATGATGTCCGGGCCCGACAGGTGCTCGGTGATCAGATAGGCCCGACTGCGCAACCACAGGAAACGCTTCTCCAGCAACGCCAGGGGTTTGGGCGTGGCGATACCGAGGAACGCCAGGCGATTGCCTTCGCGCCAGGAATGCCAGGCACGGCTCGGACGCCAGAAGCGTTTGAGCCAGTGAGCAAACCCTTTGATGTTGTAGCGCTTGATCACCAGCGTACGGCCGTCCACCTCGACCTTGCCGACGCTCGCCGCGCCGCCGGTCTTGTACAGATGGCCCTGATCGAGCAAGGCATCGGCCTGTTCCAGCACTGGCAGCATCGCCGCCTCTTCCTCGCGCCGAATCGCGCGCAAACCGAACGCGCCGCGCTGGACGCTGAACAACGTGCATTCGCGACCGATCTTGATCAGGTAGTCCTTGAGGCGCCAGCTGCGCACCTTGTCGATCTGCTTCTGCAACGCTTCCATCGGCAAGGCATGTTCGCCGTTGCTCAGCAGGTAATACACCAGCAATTCTTCGGTAAACGGTTCCAGCGACTTGGGCAACTGGGCAAAAAACACCCCGAGGTTTTCCAGGACTTTCTGCCGCGACAACGGCTGGCCTGGGGTTTCGGAGCAGACGCCGCCGCCATCGATCAAATACAACCGACCGCGCTGGCGCAAGAGGTTGTCCAGGTGCAAGTCTTCCTGCCAGAGCCCCTTGCGATGCATTTGGCCAATAGCGCCCAGCGCCTCGGCCAGCATAGCCCCTTGCATATCCGCCAGCACCGGCAAATGCTCGACCCGTTTCCAGGTTTCGCCAAGGCTTTCGGCGCCCTCGATGAATTCGAACAGCAGCCAGCCGCCCTCGCCGTCCTTCAGGCCGTCGGCCAACAGTTGCGGCGTGGTCAGGCCCTGGGCGGCGAGCAAATGCACACCGTTGCGTTCCCGCTGGAAATGCCGCGCCGCTTTACTGCCGACCAACAACTTGGCCAGCACCGGCCGGCCACGCCAGACGCCGGCACCGACGTAACGCTGGCCGGGCAATACTCGCAACAAACTGAGCAACTGCAATTCGGCAGGCCCGGCGGCATCGGCCAGGGGAATATTCAGTGGCAGGCCCGGGCTGCGGCCCGCGTTTTTAAGTTCCGACAAACGCATCAGCGCGTCTCCTTGTGACTGCGCCGCGCGGTCAGTCGCACCAGCCAGTGATCGATCAGCGAACTGTCCGGCGATTGATCCAGGTAGGTAGCCAACAACTCGCGCAGCTGCGCTTGGCTCCACTCGGGTGAGCGACGCAGTAGCGGCTCCAGATCCTTGACCCGGTCACGCTGACCGAACAGCAATGGCCGGGTCTTTTCCAGGTCGATCAGCTGGGCCAGGTAACCGTCGCCGGTGGCCTGGAGAAAAATGTGTTTGGGGTAAAAGCAGCCGTGAACCTGACGCGCGCCGTGCAGGCGTCGAGCCAGTTGGCCACAGGCTTTGAGAATCGCCGAATGCTGCGCCGCGCTCAGTTCAGTCCAGCGCTGCAACAACGAATCGAGGTCATCCCAGCCATCCAGGGCACGGGTCAGCAGAATCGCCCGGACTTCGCCGTCGACCTTGCGCTCACCGAAGAAGGCCGCCTTCAACGCTGGAATGCCGAGCTTTTCATAGCGGCTGATGTTGCGGAATTCGCGGGCAAAACTGGGTTCGCCAAACGGCGCATGCAGGGTGCGCATCTGGTAATTGCTCTGGCGCTTGAGGTAGTAGCCATGACCTTCCAGCACCAGCCGGAACACACTGCTCCAGCCACCGCGCGCCGTGTTGGGCTCATCCACAGCGTCGAGCTGTTTGGCCCAGAGTGCGTCGAAAGTGCCGAGGCCGTGACGCTCAAGGAGCGCACGGTCTTCGGCCGCCAGAAAATCAGTCATTCACGTCCCTCGAAGAATCTCACCACGTGCCGAATGCGTTTTTTGTCAGCCGCATTGAGCCGGGGCCGTTGGCAGTATTGCAGGTAGAAGCGCAACCGCTGGGTGGCCGACAGGTGATACTTGGCGACCTTGTCGAGGCACGCCAGGTCCTTGGTGATGCGGTACTTGAGCCAGAAGCCACGCCAGAAATCGCCGTTGGGGCAGTCGATCAGGAACAACCGGGCCTGATCGTCGATCAGCAGGTTGCGCCACTTCAAATCGTTGTGGGTAAAGCGGTGGTCATGCATGGTTCGGGTGTAGCCGGCCAGTTGCCGACTGATGTTGTCGACCCAGGCGCGGTCAGCCAGTTTCGGATCATGCCGTTCTGCCAGGACCGCCAAGTCTTCGGTATGCGGCAGTTCACGGGTGATCATCGCCCCACGATCGTAAGCCGCGCCACGCCGCTCCAGGCCCCAGGCCACCACTTCGGCAGTGGGAATGCCCCACTTGGCAAAACGCTTGAGGTTCTGCCATTCCATTTTCACCCGCGGCTTGCCGAGGTAGCGGCGCAGGCCTTTGCCGGCACCGACGTAGCGTTTGACGTAATAATTGACGCCATTGCGCTCGACACGAATGACCTCGGACAACGGGTCACGGGTCAGACGTTCGCCCTGAAGCGCAAACACCGCTTCAAGACTGCCGAAATCTTCTGCCAGCTCGCTGTAAGCAGGCTCAAGTCTCCAACCCGGCATTAGAGCGCGTCCCCGTATCGCTGTTTACGGTCATACAGCTTGTTGGCCTTGCCTTCGAGCCAGGCGAGCAACCCGGCTTCTTCGCCGAGGATCTGGCGCAGGGGCTTTTGAAAATAGCCCTTGAGGAAACGCAGCTTGTCGCGACGGGTCAGGCCAATGTCCAGCGCCGAAAAATACAGCGCCGCCAGGTCCTTGTTGCGCCAGCGCTGGGTGATCGCCGGGCGGGTCTGGGCGCGGTGCAGGTCGATCACCGAGAGCTTGAAGTCATCGGCCGTCACCGGCTTGTCGGTGTGCAGCAGGAAGTGGCAGATGTAGCAGTCGCGATGGTTGACCCCGGCGCGGTGCATCATGCCCGTCATGCGTGCGACTTCGGCGATCAGGGCGCGCTTGAGCTTTGGCTCGGGCGGTTGCTTGACCCAGTCGATGCTGAAGTCTTCGAGGCTGACGGTAGGTGCCAGTTCTTCGGTGACGATGAACGAGTGCTGATCCGCCGGGTTGCTGCCCTTTTCACCGTAAGCCACGGCGGTCATGGTGGGCACGCCGACTTCTTGCAGGCGCTGAATGGCCTTCCACTCCTGGCCGGCACCGAGTACCGGCAGCTTGGCGGTGAGCAGGTTCTTGAAGATCTCGCCCCAGCCTATGCCACGGTGGATCTTCACGAAGAATCCATTGCCGTTCACTTCAGTGCGCAACGTACGGCGCGCTTCCAGTTCACGGTACACCTCGCCCTGCAAGCCCTCGACTTCGGCGAACGGGTCGCGTCCGGCCCACAGGCTCTTGAACGGTTCAGCCAGCATCAACTTCATTAAGCGTGCTCCGCCAGAATCACATCGGCCGCGTGCTGCGGCATGCTATAGAGGTCGGCCGTCTCGGCATAAGCCAGACCGTTGCGGCTCCAGGCCGCCCGTGCTTGAGCGTCGTTCAACATGCCGGTCAGGTATTGCGTCAGTTGTGCCTGATCGAACGGTTCGTCCAGCACCAGGCCGGCATCGGCCTCGGCAATGTAATGGGCGTAACCACACACCGCGCTCACCAGCACCGGCAAGCCGGCCACCAGGGCTTCGAGCAACACGGTCCCGGTGTTTTCGTTGTACGCCGGGTGGATCAACAGATCGGCGCCGAGCAGGAAACGCGGGATATCGCTGCGGCCCTTGAGGAACGTCACGTTGTCGCCGAGCCCCAGTGTGGCGCTCTGCATCTGGAATAATTTGGGGTCGTCCTGGCCAATTACAAACAGCCGGGTGCGTTTCTTCAGATCGGCGGGCAATGCGGCCAGTGCCTTGAGGCTGCGATCCACGCCCTTGGTCTTGAACCCGGAGCCGATTTGCACCAGCAACAGTTCATCGTCCTTCAGGTTGAATTCGCGGCGGAATTCGGCGCGAATCTCGGCGGCATTCGGCGGCGCGCGACGGTCCTGGGAGATGCCCGGCGGCAGCAGATGAAAGCGTTCCAGCGGGGTGTCGTAATGCTTGATGAACAGCGGCTGCTGGACTTCGGAAATCATCAGCACTTCGGTCTTGGCGTCCTTGGCGAACACCGCGCGCTCGTACTCGGCGAAATGCCGGTAGCGGCCCCAGCGCCGGTACAGCGAATTGCGCAGGTTCTGCGCCTTGTCTTCGAAGCAGCCATCCGCGGCGTAGTAGACGTCCAGGCCCGGCATCTTGTTGAAACCGATCAAACGGTCCACCGGACGCTTGGCCAGATCCGCCTCCATCCACTCGCTGAGTTTCTCGTTGCGTCGATGGTTGAAAAACGCTTTGACCGGTGCCACCAACACTTCGAAACCCGGGGGAATATCGCCTTCCCAGATCAGCGTGTAGACGCGAATCTGGTGGCCGCGTGCCTGGCATTCCAGGGCGATGCGCATGAAGTCACGCTGCAAGCCCCCGAATGGAAAGTACTTGTACAAGACGAATGCCAATTGCATCAGCGCAGCTCCTCAGCCAGTAACAACGTGCTCAGTCGGGTCGCGACACGCTCGGGATTCAGACGCGTGAAGCACAGGGGCCACTCGCGTTTAAGGTCAAACCGACGGGCATCTTCGGCCGTCGGTTGATACGTACATTTCTTTTGCATACACGGCGCGCAGGGGAAATCGCTGGCGATGTGAATCTGCGATTTGCCATAGGCGCCGGTCAGGCCCGGGTTGGTCGGGCCAAACAGCGACAGCGTCGGCACGTCCAGCGCTGCGGCCAGATGACCGAGGCCAGTGTCCACCGCCACGCAGGCTTGCGCACCGGCCAGCACTTTGCCGACGCCGGCCAGGTTCAGCTTGGGCAGCACTTCGACGTGTTTCATGTCTTTGCCGATGCGCTCGGCCCGGGCTTTCTCGACCGCGTTGCCCCACGGCAGTTTGACCCCGACGCCCAGATAGCCGACGCGTTCGGCCAACTCGCGCCAATAGGCTTCAGGCCAGTGCTTGGTGTCCCACGTGGTGCCGTGCAGGAACAGCACGTAAGGATTCTTGCGCGGCAATTCCACCAGGCGATCGACGCTCAGGCCGTAATCGCCCAGGCCTTTGGGCAAGTCGTAGCCCAGCGCGATGGCGAACAATTGGCGCACGCGTTCGACGGCGTGCTGACCACGGGCAACCGCCAGACGTCGATCATAGAAGCGCGCGGCGATCGGCTCCCGCGCAGAGCTTTTATCGAGGCCGGCCACCGGGGCTTTGACATAACGGGTCAGCCAGGCGCTTTTCAGCAGGCCCTGGGCGTCGATCACCAAATCGTATTTCGTGGCGCGAACGCTTTGCTTGAAGCGCTTCCACTCGCCACTCTTGATGGTTTGCCAGATGTTCTTGCGCCAGCGACGGATCGCCACCGGAATCACCTTGCCCACGGCCGGGTGCCAGGTCGGGATTTCGGCGAAGCCTTCTTCCACCACCCAGTCGAACGTGATGCCGGGGATTGCCCGCGCCGCGTCGGTCAACGCCGGCAATGCGTGAATCACATCGCCCAGCGAAGAAGTCTTGATCAGCAGAACCCGCAAACTATTTGACCTCGACCACAGTGCCCTGCAACCGCTGCAAGGCTTCGTTCACCGCTTGCGGCATGAGTTGGCGCAGGCAGTTGTAATGACCGAAGCGGCACGTGCGGTCGAAGCACGGGCTGCATTCGATGCCCAGGCGCACGATCTCGACGTGCTCGGCCAACGGTGGCGTGAAGCCCGGCGACGTCGAGCCGTACACCGCCACCAATGGGCGATTCAGCGCAGCGGCGACGTGCATCAGGCCCGAGTCGTTGGACACCACCGAGTCGGCGCAGGACATCAGGTCGATGGCTTCGGCCAGGGACGTGCCGCCGCTGAGGTTCACCGATTCTTCGCGCAAACCGGGAATCAACCGCGAGCGGATGTCTTCGCCGACGGCGTGATCGTTTTTCGAACCGAACAGCCAGACTTGCCAGCCTTCGCGGATCTTCGCTTCGGCGACCTTGGCGTAATGCTCGGACGGCCAACGCTTGGATTCGCCGAACTCGGCACCGGGGCACAGCGCCAACACCGGGCGATCGAGGGTCAGGTCGAACTTGGCCAGTGCCGCCTCGCGGGTCACCGGATCGATCTGCAGGCTCGGCCGTGGATACGGTGTCGGCAACTCGACGCCTGGCTCGTAAGCCAGGGCCATGAAGCGTTCGATCATCAGCGGATAACGTTCTTTATCCAGCGTGCGCACGTCGTTGAGCAGGCCGTAGCGGAATTCGCCGCGCCAGCCGGTGCGCTTCGGGATGCCGGCGAAGAACGGCACCAGCGCCGACTTCAGGGAGTTGGGCAACAGGATCGCCTGGTCGTACTGACCGGCCAGGGATTTGCCGATGCGCCGACGGGTCGCCAGCTCGAGAACGCCGTGGCCGAGCGGAAAGCTCAAGGCCTGGCGCACTTCGGGCATGCGCTCAAGAATCGGCCGGCTCCACTCGGGGGCCAGCACGTCGATTTCGCATTGCGGGTGGCGTTGTTTCAGGCACTGAAACAGTGTCTGCGCCATCACCATGTCACCGACCCAACTGGGCCCAACGATCAGAATTTTCATGTGGTTTCCAAAAACGAACCGGGGAGGCATACGCCTCCCCGCCTCGAGAATTCTACAAAACACTGCAGATCTACTGTGGGAGCGAGCCTGCTCGCGATAGCTGCGTGACAGTCACCATAAAGGTTGAATGTGACGGCCTCATCGCAAGCAGGCTCGCTCCCACACTGGGTATTGGGTGTTTCAATTTCCAGTTCAGCTTAGCCCCAGTTCGCGCCAGATCCGCAATACCTGCCGTCGTTCGTCCGCGAACTGGTCGCCCGGTATCACCCCGGCGTCCTTCTGCAACGCTTGCCGATGCGCGGCGGAGCGGTAGGCTTTATAGGCCTCGCGCAACAGACTGGCGTCTTCGGCGGGCATCAGCCCTTCCTGTTCCAGCCCTTCCAGAATGCGGATATTGTCCGTCCAGCGCAGCAATGACGGGTGCGTTTGCGACCACGCCAGGGCCGCGTATTGCACCATAAATTCAATATCGACGATACCTCCGGCGTCCTGCTTGAGATCGAACGGCGCCGTGGCCTCGAAGGCATTTGCCGCGGTGCCGGCCGCGGTGCTCTTGCTACCAAGGTTATCGCGCATCTTGGCGCGCATCTCGCTGACCTCCTGGCGCAAGGTCGGCAGGTCGCGCGGCTTGCCCAAAATCGCCGCGCGCACTTTCTCGAACGCCTGGCCGACATCCTGACTGCCCACCAGCACCCGCGCCCGCACCAAAGCCTGATGTTCCCAGGTCCACGCTTCGTGTTCCTGATACCGGGCAAACGCGCCCACCGAACTCACCAGCAAGCCCGACGCACCGGACGGCCGCAGGCGCATGTCGACTTCATACAGCTGACCGGAGTTGGTCTGGGTAGTAATCAAATGAATGATCCGCTGCCCGAGCCGGGTGAAAAATTGCGCGCCATCGATCGGTTTCGCCCCGTCGGTTTCAGCCTGCGGGTCGCCGTCGTGGATGAACACCAGGTCCAGGTCCGAACCATGCCCGAGTTCCAGCCCGCCGACTTTCCCATAACCGACAATGATGAAACCCGGATCGCACAAAGTGCCGTCGGTGCGCAGCGGCGTGCCGTATTTGGCCACGGTCTGGCGCCAGGCCAGGGCCAGGACTTGCTCGAGGATCGCTTCAGCCAGCCAGGTCAGGTAATCGCTGACTTTCATCAATGGCAGGCTGCCGGCGATTTCCGAGGCGGCGACCCGCAAGCGGTGCGCCAGTTTGAAATGGCGCAGGGCTTCCATTTGCTGCTCAAGGTCGTCCTCGGGAATCCGCGTCAAACGCTCGCGCAATTCGGCGGCCAGTTCTGGCGCCAACGGCGGCTTGAACAACCGACCTTCGTTAAGCAATTCATCGAGCAGCAGCGGGAAACGAGTGATCTGCTCAGCGATCCACGGACTGGCGGCGCACAAAGTCAGCAAGCGTCGCAGCGCGCCGGGGTTCTCGGTCAGCAACACCAGATACGCAGAACGACGGGCCACCGCTTCAACCAGTGGCAGCACGCGCTCAAGCACCAGATCAGGATTGGCGTGTTCCACAGCTTGCGCCAGCAAGCGCGGAATAAAGGCATCGAGGCGTTCGCGGCCCAGTCGCTGCATCGCCCGCAGCTGTGGACTGCCGCGCAAACTCGCCAAGGCTTTCAGCGCTTTGCTGGCATCGGCGAAACCGCCCTCCTCCAACTGACGACATGCCGCCTCTTCATCCTGCGCCTCTTCCCACAGTGGCAGCCATTCGCCGCCAACCACCACTTCGCTTTCGGTGCCCTCTTCTTCATCGGGATCGGCAATCACCTGGCCAAAGTGCCACGCCACGCGAACGCGCCAATACATCAGCCGCTCATGGAACGCCGCCCAATCGTCGAAACCCAACATAAAGGCAATGCGCGCCTGATCCTGCGCGCCGTCCGGCAGCATCTGCGTCTGGCGGTCGGCGATCGCCTGGATGGCGTGTTCGGTGTAACGCAGGAATTCGTAACCTTCGCGCAGCTCGCTGACCACCGCCGGCGGCAGGTAACCCTGACCTTCGAGCGTGCTCAGTACTTTTAATAGAGGACGTTGCTGCAAACTCAGGTCGCGACCGCCGTGAATCAGCTGGAAGGCCTGGGCGATAAATTCCACCTCCCGAATGCCACCGGAGCCAAGTTTGATGTTATCGGCCATGCCCTTGCGCCGGACTTCCTGCTGGATCAGCTGCTTCATCGTGCGCAGCGCTTCGATGGCCGAGAAATCCAGGTAACGCCGGTAAACGAAGGGGCGCAGCATCTCTTGCAATTGCGCGCCGGCCACTTGGTCGCCGGCCACCACGCGCGACTTGATCATCGCGTAGCGTTCCCAGTCCCGGCCCTGATCCTGGTAGTACTGCTCCAGCGCATTGAAGCTCAGCACCAATGCGCCCGCCGAGCCGTACGGCCGCAGGCGCATGTCGACGCGGAACACAAAACCATCGACGGTCATCGGGTCCAGTGCCTTGATCAGGCGCTGGCCGAGGCGAATGAAAAATTCCTGGTTATCCAGCGAGCGTTTCACCCCAACGGTTTCGCCACCTTCGGGGTAAGCGAAAATCAGGTCGATGTCCGAGGAAAGATTCAGCTCGACCGCGCCGAGCTTGCCCATGCCAAGAATGACCATTTGCTGCGGCTCGCCGCTGCGCCGACCGGTGGGCACGCCGAACTGCTGGCAATGCCGCGCGTACAACCACTGATAGGCCTGATCGATGCTCGCATCGGCCATGTCCGAGAGGTCGCGGCAGGTCTGCACCAGGTCTGCCTGGCGGTTCAGGTCGCGCCAGATGATCCGCACCTGGTGGCGTGCGCGCTGGCGACGCAGGGCCCGACCGAGTTCGTCGTCGGTTTCAGCCGCGCTTACCACGGCGGCAATCTGTGCGCACAGTTCGCCGGGGGCAAAACTGCGGTCCAGTTCGCCGGACTGCACCAGCTCCAGCAACATGACGGGGTCACGCACACTCTGTTCAATCACGAAGTCGCTGGCGGCGGTGACGCGGGCGAATTGCGCCCAGCGTTCAGGCGTCCAGCTGGACAGGCCATGGTCATTCTCAAGCGCTGCGACCGCTGCGCGGAACGACTGCTCGGCACGGGTGACAAACGGCAGGAGAATGCCGGGCAGTTGGGCAAGCGAAGGGAGGCTCATGGTCTATCCTTGATCGGCGTGTAGAGGGCTGCATGTAGTGATTCTGCGAAAAGCACTACGTGATCGACTGTCGAACAAAGGTTAGAAATAGCTGAATTTTCTTTATTTTTGGCAGACAGCATCAAGCTTTCACCTTTTCTGGTTGGCAAAAGACCAACCTTAACGATTATTCTCACAACGCAGCTGGAGGCCACAAGCCGCTCATCTGTAGTTTTACTACTCGTATATACATCCGAAAGGCTGAAATGCCCGAAGATTTGTAGTAAAACTACACGCCGCCGGAACAACCTCTCGGCAATCCAAGAATTTATATCGTCTGCCCACAAGGCCAGTCGCAAACTCAGGCAACCGATTCTGGAAGCCTTTCCGCCCTGGAGCAAGCCATGCAAGACCTCGATCCCGTCGAAACCCAGGAATGGCTGGACGCCCTGGAATCGGTTCTCGACAAAGAAGGCGAAGACCGTGCTCACTATCTGATGACCCGTATGGGCGAACTCGCAACCCGCAGCGGTTCGCAATTGCCTTACGCCATCACCACGCCATACCGCAACACCATTCCCGTTACCCACGAAGCACGCATGCCTGGCGACCTGTTCATGGAACGCCGCATTCGCTCGTTGGTACGCTGGAACGCGATGGCCATGGTGATGCGTACGAACCTGAAAGATTCTGACCTGGGCGGTCACATCTCCAGCTTCGCCTCCAGTGCAACCCTGTACGACATCGGCTTCAACTACTTCTTCCAGGCCCCGACCGACGAACACGGCGGCGACCTGATCTACTTCCAGGGCCACACCTCGCCAGGCGTTTACGCCCGTGCGTTCATGGAAGGCCGCATCACCGAAGACCAGATGAACAACTTCCGCCAGGAAGTCGACGGCCAGGGCTTGTCGTCCTATCCGCACCCTTGGCTGATGCCTGATTTCTGGCAGTTCCCGACCGTCTCCATGGGTCTGGGCCCGATCCAGGCGATCTACCAGGCACGCTTCATGAAGTACCTGGAAGCCCGTGGCTTCATCCCGGAAGGCAAGCAAAAAGTCTGGTGCTTCCTGGGCGACGGCGAGTGCGACGAACCCGAATCCCTGGGCGCGATCTCGCTGGCTGGCCGCGAGAAGCTCGACAACCTGATCTTCGTCATCAACTGCAACCTGCAGCGCCTCGATGGCCCGGTTCGCGGCAACGGCAAAATCATCCAGGAACTCGAAGGCGTGTTCCGCGGTGCTCAGTGGAACGTGACCAAAGTCATCTGGGGCCGTTTCTGGGACCCGCTGCTGGCCAAGGACGTCGACGGTATCCTGCAACGTCGCATGGACGAAGTCATCGACGGCGAGTACCAGAACTACAAAGCCAAAGACGGCGCGTTCGTGCGTGAACACTTCTTCAACTCGCCAGAACTCAAGGCGATGGTTGCTGATCTGTCCGACGACGAGATCTGGAAACTCAACCGTGGAGGCCACGACCCGTACAAGGTCTACGCGGCGTACCACGAAGCGGTCAACCACAAAGAACAACCAACCGTCATCCTGGCCAAGACCATCAAGGGTTATGGCACCGGTGCCGGCGAAGCGAAGAACACCGCGCACAACACCAAGAAGGTTGATGTTGAAAGCCTGAAGCTGTTCCGCGACCGTTTCGACATTCCAGTACGTGACGAAGAGCTGGAAAACCTGCCGTTCTTCAAGCCAGAGCCAAACAGCGCAGAAGCCCGCTACCTGAGCGAGCGTCGCACTGCGCTGGGCGGTTTCGTGCCACAGCGTCGCGCGCAGAGCTTCAGCGTGCCGACCCCGTCGCTCGACACCCTCAAGGCCATCCTGGACGGCTCGGGCGACCGTGAAATTTCCACCACCATGGCGTTCGTGCGGATCCTCGCGCAACTGGTCAAGGACAAGGAAATCGGCCCGCGCATCGTTCCGATCATCCCGGACGAAGCCCGTACCTTCGGTATGGAAGGCATGTTCCGTCAGTTGGGCATCTACTCCTCCGTCGGCCAGCTCTACGAGCCAGTCGATAAAGACCAGGTGATGTTCTACAAGGAAGACAAGAAGGGCCAGATCCTCGAAGAAGGCATCAACGAAGCGGGCGCCATGAGCTCCTTCATCGCGGCCGGTACTTCGTACTCCAGCCACAACCAGCCAATGCTGCCGTTCTACATCTTCTACTCGATGTTCGGCTTCCAGCGTATCGGCGACCTCGCCTGGGCCGCTGGCGACAGCCGCACCCGTGGCTTCCTGATCGGCGGCACCGCCGGCCGGACCACGCTGAACGGCGAAGGCCTGCAACACGAAGACGGCCACAGCCACATCCTGGCTGCCACCATCCCGAACTGCCGCACCTTTGATCCAACCTACGGCTACGAGCTGGCGGTGATCATCCAGGACGGCATGAAGAAGATGACCGAACAGCAACAGGACGTTTTCTACTACATCACCGTGATGAACGAGTCCTACCAGCAGCCAGCCATGCCGGCCGGTGTCGAGGAAGGCATCATCAAGGGCATGTACCTGCTCGAGGAAGACACCCGCGAAGCTGCGCACCACGTTCAGCTGATGGGCTCCGGCACCATCCTGCGTGAAGTCCGTGAAGCGGCGAAGATCCTGCGTGAAGAGTTCAACGTCGGCGCTGACGTGTGGAGCGTTACCAGCTTCAACGAACTGCGTCGCGACGGCCTGGCCGTTGAGCGCAGCAACCGTCTGCACCCGGGCCAGAAGCCTAAACTGAGCTACGTCGAAGAGTGCCTGAACGGCCGTAAAGGTCCGGTCATTGCCTCTACCGACTACATGAAGCTGTTCGCTGAGCAAATTCGTCAGTGGGTCCCGTCCAAGGAATTCAAAGTCCTGGGCACCGACGGTTTCGGCCGCAGTGACAGCCGCAAGAAGCTGCGTCACTTCTTCGAAGTCGACCGTCATTTCGTGGTGTTGGCAGCCCTGGAAGCCTTGGCTGACCGTGGTGATATCGAACCTAAAGTGGTGTCTGAAGCCATCGCCAAGTTCGGGATCAACCCGGAAAAACGCAACCCACTGGACTGCTGAGGAGACACTCTGTGAGCGAACTCATTCGCGTACCTGACATCGGCAGCGGTGAAGGTGAAGTAATCGAACTATTTGTGAAGGTCGGCGACCGTGTCGAAGCCGACCAGAGCATCCTGACGCTTGAATCGGACAAGGCGAGCATGGAGATTCCTGCTCCCAAGGCCGGCATCGTCAAAAGCCTGAAAGTGAAGCTGGGCGATCGCCTGAAAGAAGGCGACGAACTGCTCGAGCTGGAAATCGAAGGTGCCGCTGCTGCGGCCCCTGCGGCTGCCGCTGCGCCGGCGGCCAAGGCTGAAGAGAAACCGGCTGCTGCCGCTGCTGCTCCAGCTCCAGCGGCTGCGCCTGCTGCCGCTTCGGTTCAGCAAGTGCACGTGCCGGATATCGGTTCGGCGGACAAGGCCCAGATCATCGAGATCCAGGTCAAGGTCGGCGACACCGTCGAGGCTGATCAGTCGCTGATCACCCTGGAATCCGACAAGGCCAGCATGGAAATCCCTTCGCCGGCCGCTGGCGTGGTCAAGAGCATCAGCGTCAAGCTCAACGACGAAGTCGGCACCGGCGACCTGATCCTGGACCTGGAAGTGGCAGGTGCTGCGGCACCGGCCGCGCCAGCTCAGGCAGCTGCACCGGCTGCCGCTGCTCCGGCACCTGCCGCTGCGGCTCCGGCTGCACCGGTTGCCGACAGCGTTCAGGACATTCATGTCCCGGACATCGGTTCGGCAGGCAAGGCCAAGATCATCGAAGTCCTGGTCAAGGCCGGCGACACCGTTGAAGCCGACCAGTCGCTGATCACCCTGGAATCCGACAAGGCGAGCATGGAAATTCCATCGCCTGCCGCTGGCGTGGTGGAAAGCGTTTCCATCAAGCTGGATGACGAAGTCGGTACCGGCGACCTGATCCTGAAGCTGAAAGTCAAAGGCGCTGCGCCGGCTCCGGCCGCTGCTGCACCAGCACCAGCGGCGGCCAAGGCTGAAGCTGCTCCGGCTGTTGCCGCTGCACCTGCCGCGCCTGCTGCCGCACCGGCCAAGCCTGGCGCCAAGGTTCACGCCGGCCCGGCTGTGCGCCAACTGGCCCGTGAATTCGGTGTCGAGCTGAATGCGGTCGGCGCCAGCGGTCCGCACGGTCGCATCCTGAAAGAAGACGTGCAGGTTTACGTCAAAGCCATGATGCAGAAGGCCAAGGAAGCACCAGCCGCTGCGGCTGGCGCAACCGGTGGCGCGGGCATCCCGCCGATTCCGGTCGTGGACTTCAGCCGCTTCGGTGAAACCGAAGAAGTGCCGATGACTCGCCTGATGCAAATCGGCGCGTCGAGCCTGCACCGCAGCTGGTTGAACATCCCGCACGTGACTCAGTTCGATTCGGCTGATATCACCGAGCTGGAAGCGTTCCGTATCGCGCAGAAAGCCGTTGCAGAGAAGGCTGGCGTCAAGCTGACCATCCTGCCGCTGCTGCTCAAGTCCTGCGCGCACCTGCTCAAGGAACTGCCGGACTTCAACAGTTCGCTGGCGCCAAGCGGCAAGGCGATCATCCGCAAGAAATACGTGAACATCGGCTTCGCCGTCGACACCCCTGAAGGCCTGCTGGTACCGGTCATCAAGAACGTCGACCAGAAAAGCCTTCTGCAGCTTGCGGCTGAGGCGGCTGCGCTGGCTGCCAAAGCCCGCGACAAGAAGCTCACCGCTGACGACATGCAAGGCGCCTGCTTCACCATTTCCAGCCTCGGCCACATTGGCGGCACCGGCTTCACGCCGATCGTCAACGCGCCGGAAGTGGCGATCCTCGGTGTTTCCAAGGCAACCATCCAGCCAGTCTGGGACGGCAAAGCCTTCCAGCCGAAGCTGATGCTGCCGCTGTCGCTGTCCTACGATCACCGTGTGATCAACGGCGCCGCTGCTGCACGTTTCACCCAGCGTCTGAGCAGCCTGCTGGCGGACATCCGCACCATCCTGCTGTAACACCGGCCGGCCCTCCCTTACCGGAGGGCCGTTCGCGTTCCACGTTTTCCGAGCGCCACGCTCGTACCTCAACCCCGCCAATTTGGCGGGGCTTTTTTTGTCCTGAAAAAACCAACGTCCTACGTGCGCGGCTGATATCGGCCACAACTCGAGTCCACTTCTGCGCGGTATTTTTGGCCGACTAATAACTAGGCTTAGTTAAAAGATTAATAAATCTTTTGAACACGCTATTTATTTAGTTGGCACTACTTCGAATGGATTCGAATATGTTCAAACCTACAGTCGGGCCGATTATTGGCCACACCACAACTAACCATGCGCGTATTTTCTTGCGTGGCGAGTTACAGAAAGATGCTTTGGTATTTGCGGGCATTCGTTACAGACGGATCGGTGACGAGCGTTGGTCCAAAGGCGTTTTTGCGCAGTTGGCGAATGTGCGCGACATGTCTGATGTGATTACCCTCAACGATCTTGCCGCCGATACCGAGTATGAATATCAAGCGGGCTGGTTCAGCCCCATGAGCCCGGTGCATACCGTAGAGTCGGTGCAGGAACTACCGTTGCAATGGCCGCGGGACCTTTACCGCTTTCGCACAGCATCCAGCAAAACCAAGACACCACGGGCCTACATCGTTGGCTCATGTCGTTACCTGCGGATGACTCGCGGCGAGCCAGCCTCTCCGCATCACGGCGACCGGATTTTCGCCGCCATCTCCCATTTGGCGCAGCATGCCGAACCCCCGATCAGCGCCATGCTGATGACCGGCGACCAAGTCTATGTCGATGACTTGAACTTCATTGCGCCCGACCGGGAGTACAGCGAAATACTCAGCAAGTACCGAATGGCTTTTTCCCAACCCCATATCGCAACGTTGATGTCCGGCGTGCCGACTTACATGATCCTCGACGACCATGAAATCGAAGATAACTGGCCCGCCAATAAAAGTAAGTCCGATGCTTATTTATATAAAAACGCCCTGGCGGCGTATGAGCTTTATCAAGCCAGCCACAGCCCGGCCCATGAACTTATGGCCAGCGGACACGTCAGCAGGGATTTGCACCGCTACTGGTATCAATTTGCCGAAGGCGATATCGAATGGTTTGTCACTGACAGCCGGACCCGACGCAACCTGTCAGCCGAGGACCGTCGCATTCTTGACGAAGAACAGGAACAGGCCCTGTGCCAATGGCTGATCCACAGCCCGGCCCGGGTCAAATTCGTGGTCACCAGCGTGATGTTCTACCCCGACCGCAAGCGCCTGGGCGATGACGCCTGGCAGGCCTTTCCCGAGCAGCGGCTACGCCTGCTGGAGACGATTCGTACGCACCGCATCCAGAACGTCGTCTTCGTTTCCGGCGATGTCCACGGCTCACTGACCAGTCGACTGACACACAGCGGAGACCCGGACTTCGAAGTTCACACCATCGTGTCGTCGCCGCTGTGCAACAGCAAACTGCTGCCGTATGCCAAGGCATCCACCTTCATTCTCGATCAACCGTTAGCCAAAACAGCAGCGGGCGACTATCGGCATGAACTGACCAGCGCGGTGATCAGCGAAGACAACTTTGCCCACCTGATCGTCGAGGCCGAGCATATTTCCGTCCATTATCACGACCGGAAGGGCAAGTTGCTGCAATCGACCCACATTAAATTACGTTAACGCCACACCACTTGTGGAGCGGGCTTGCTCGCGAAAGCGCAGGGTCAGTCGACATCGATATTGACTGGCCCACCGCTTTCGCGAGCAAGCCCGCTCCCACAGGATGTAATCCTTTAACTGAGCTATCTTTGTGCTTGAAAACATTACTTTTGGCTACTCGCTGGAGAAATCCTGTCTCCTGCCGACATATTCTTATAGCACTTGGCCTTCATGTCTCTTGTCAGTCGGTGTCGCAATGATGCAACCTTGCCGCAGGCAACAATAAAGAGGGCGAGAGCCCGGCGCGATCAGCAAATACGAAGCGAGTTTCCCTCCCTATGAAAAGCCAACCCGATGCCGCCAGCCGTATGGTGGCCGAGGTAGTGACGCAGTTGCCGGTGCCCTCGCGGCTCGGCATGCTGCGTTTCGAACGGCTGAATGAACCGAGCTGGGCGCTGCTGTTTCTCGATCCCAATTGCGAACGACAATTCGGCCTGCCGGCCGTGGAACTGTGCGCCCTGGTCGGCTCGCCCTACGCGAGCCTGATGGAGCCCGAAGCGCGCTATCAACTGCATGACGCGGTCCAGTTGCAACTCACCGAAAGCCCGCATTACCTGATCCGCTACACCCTGCACACGGCCGCCGGCACCTTGAGCCTGTTGGAGTTGGGCGAAGCCTACAAACAACACAATCGACACCTGTTGCGCGGCTACCTGCTGGTGGTCGACGGCCTGTTCGGGGGCGAACCGCTGATACCGGCGCTGGACCTGGAAACCCAGAACTCGCGCCTGCAAATCGCCCTGGAACTCAATCAACGCGCCCAGCAGGAACAACTCCTGCACCTGGACCGTGTGCGCGCCCAGCAAGACCTGATCCTGCTGCTGACCCGCCAGCGCTACAGCACTAATAATTCCCTGCAAGAAGCCGCCGAGCTGATCACTCGCAGTGCCTGTGACATCTACGAAATAGACTGTGCCAGCCTGTGGAACCTCGAAGGGTCGATGCTGGTGCCGATCTCGGCCTATCACCGCGCCTGCCAGGAATACCAACTGCCGGAGCCGATCGACGTCAGCGGGTTCCCCGATTATCTGGAAGCCTTGCACACCGGCCGTGCCATCGACGCCCACAACGTCGCGCGCGACCCGCGCACCCGGGAATTGGCCGAGCTCCTGCGCCCGCGTAACGTCAACGCCATGCTCGACGCCAGCATCCGCGTCGACGGCCAAGTGGTCGGCGTGCTGTGCCTGGAGCAGACCGGTGCGACCCGCGCCTGGCAATCGGACGAAATCGCCTTCGCCGGCGAGCTGGCGGATCAGTTCGCCCAGGTCATCAACAACCACAACCGCCGCACCGCCACCAGCGCCCTGCACCTGTTCCAGCGTGCAGTCGAGCAAAGTGCCAACGCCTTTCTGCTGGTCAATTGCGACGGCGTGGTGGAATACGTCAACCCGAGCTTCACCGCGATCACCCAGTACACCACCGAAGAAGTCCACGGCCAGCGGCTGTCGGAACTGCCGGCACTGGAAAACCTCAGCGAACTGTTGTTCGACGCGCCCTCGGCGCTGGCCAAGAGCAACAGTTGGCAAGGCGAGTTCAAGAGCCGCCGGAAAAACCTCGAACCCTACTGGGGCCAGTTGTCGATCTCCAAGGTCTATGGCGACAACCGCGAGTTGACGCATTACATCGGCATCTACGAAGACATCACCCAGACCAAACTCGCCCAGCAGCGCATCGAGCGCCTGGCCTACACCGACAACCTGACCAACCTCGGCAATCGCCCGGCGTTCATCCGCAACCTCGATGAACGTTTCGCCCGAGACAGCGATACCCCGATCAGCCTGTTGCTGGTGGACATCGACAACTTCAAGCGGATCAACGACAGCCTCGGTCACCAGACCGGCGACAAATTGCTGATCAGCCTGGCCCGGCGCCTGCGCAACAGCCTGAGCCCGAGCGGCAGCCTGGCGCGGTTTGCCAGTAACGAATTCGCCGTGTTGCTCGACAACACCGACCAGCAGGCCGGCCAACAGATCGCCAGCCAATTGCTGATGACCCTCGACAAGCCGATGTTCGTCGACAACCAATTGATCAGCGTCACCGGCTCCGTGGGCCTGGCCTGCGCGCCGCTGCACGGCCGCGACCCACAAACCCTGATGCGTAACGCCGGGCTCGCGCTGCACAAGGCCAAGGCCAACGGCAAACATCAGGTTCAGGTGTTCACCGAAGCGCTGAACGCCGAGGCCAGCTACAAACTGTTCGTCGAGAACAACCTGCGCCGCGCCCTGACGCAAAACGAGCTGGACGTGTTCTACCAGCCCAAGCTCTGCCTGCGCAGCGGCCGCTTGCTGGGGATGGAAGCCTTGCTGCGCTGGAACCATCCGGAAAAAGGCATGATCCGCCCGGACCAGTTCATCAGCGTCGCCGAAGAAACCGGGCTGATCATCCCGATTGGCAAATGGATCGCCCGCCAGGCGTGCCGCATGAGCAAAGAGCTGACCGCCGCCGGCCTGGGCAACCTGCAAGTGGCGATCAACCTGTCGCCCAAGCAGTTCTCCGATCCGGACCTGGTGGCGTCCATCGCCAATATCCTCAAGGAAGAAGCGCTGCCGGCGAACCTGCTGGAGCTTGAGTTAACCGAAGGGCTGCTGCTGGAAGCCACCGAAGACACCCACTTGCAGCTCGACCAGCTCAAGCGCCTGGGCCTGACCCTGGCCATGGACGACTTCGGCACCGGTTACTCGTCGCTCAGCTACTTGAAAAAATTCCCGATCGACATCATTAAGATCGATCGAAGCTTCATCCACGAAATCCCCGACAACCAGGACGACATGGAAATCACCTCCGCGGTGATCGCCATGGCCCACAACCTGAAAATCAAGGTCGTGGCTGAAGGCATCGAGACAGCCGAACAGCTGGCCTTTCTGCGTCGCCACCGCTGCGATGTTGGCCAGGGTTACCTGTTCGACCGACCGATCCCGGGCTCCGAATTGATCGAGAAGCTCAAACGCTACCCGCGCGGCCCAATCGCCTGACTGGGCCCCCTGTGGGAGCGAGCCTGCTCGCGATAGCGGTGTGCCAGGCAACCATGATGTCGACTGTCACAGCGCTTTCGCGAGCAGGCTCGCTCCCACAGGGATAATTGGGCAAACTGCGTGTCTGACTATTCCCAAACTGAGAGGACTGATGATGGTTCTGCGCTCGGAAATTCTGGTGAACAAAAACGTGCTCCCGACTAAAGAACAAGCCCTGCCTGGCCGTGAAACCCCAATGAACTTGCCGGAACAGCACTTCGTCCACGACGCCCCGCTGCTGGGCCCGTTTGCCATGGACGTGGATTTCGCGATCTTCGGCCTCGGCTGCTTCTGGGGCGCGGAACGCAAGTTCTGGCAGCGCGAAGGCGTGGTCAGTACGGTGGTGGGTTATGCGGGCGGCTTTACACCGAACCCGACGTATGAAGAAGTCTGCTCAGGCCTGACCGGCCACAGCGAAGTGGTTCTGGTGGTCTACGAACCGGCCAAAGTCAGCTACGAAGCACTGCTGAAGATGTTCTGGGAACTGCACAACCCCACCCAGGGCATGCGCCAGGGCAACGACATCGGCACGCAGTACCGCTCGGTGATCTACGCCACCAACCCGGATCAGTTGGCCGCCGCGAAACACAGCGCGCAAGTGTTCCAGGCTGAATTGACCAAGGCTGGCAAAGGCATCATCACCACCGAAATCGACGAAGCGCCGACGGTCTACTTCGCCGAGGCCTACCACCAGCAATACCTGGCGAAAAACCCTGAAGGGTATTGCGGGATTGGCGGTACCGGCGTGACCTGCCCGATCTGATTTTCGGACGCTGAAAAGCTTCGCGGGCAAGCCTCGCTCCTACAGACCACGCCAGACTGTAGGAGCGAGGCTTGCCCGCGAAGGCGTCAGGCCAGACGCCACAGATTTATTTGATCGGCAATCAGCTCTCAGCAATCAACCAATCCATCTGCCACCCACCCTGGGTCTGTCCCAACTTCTTGGACAACCACGGCAGCAGCTCACGCAATTCCTCTTCCAGGCCCCACGGCGGATTCGCAATCGCCAACCCCGAGCCGTTCAGGCTGTTCGGCGTATCCAACGGATGCACGAACAGCTCCACGCGCAACAACTTCGGCGCGCCCGTCCCCGCCAAATCCTGATAGAAACGTCGCAACATGCGCGGGTCCTTCACCGGGTACCAGATCGCCGCCACGGTTTGGCGCATCCGGCCAATCGCCTCTTTCAGCGACGCCGCACAACGCTGCATCTCATCGAGCTGCTCGAACGGCGGATCAATCAACATCACCGCACGCTTCTCCTGCACCGGCAACATCGCGCGCGGCACATGCCAGCCTTCGCCCAGATGCACCTTCACCCGACGGTCGCCAGCCATGTTGTCCTTGAGCAACACACCGTCTTCCGGGTGTTTCTCATTGAGCATCACCCGATCCTGCGGCCGCGTCAGACGCCGCGCCAACTCCGGCGACCCCGGGTAATAGCGCAACTGGCCATCCGGGTTCATGTCGTGCACCACCTTCATGTAATCGGCGGTCAACGCCGGCAGATCCGGCTGACCCCACAACCGCGCGATCCCTTCCAGGTACTCACCGGTACGGCTCGCCTGATCACCCTGCAGGTCATACAGACCAATGCCGGCGTGAGTGTCGAGATAGGCAAACGGCTGCTCCTTGCGCGACATCAGGGCGATGAGGCGGGTCAAAGTCAGGTGTTTGAACACATCGGCGTGATTGCCGGCATGGAAGGCGTGACGATAATTCATGATTGCTCCTGCGAAGGCCGGGAAGTTTACCTTGTACGGCGGCGAACGTCAGGGCCTCACAGCCGAGCGGGCAGAAGCCGCAACACAATCTGTAGGAGCTGGCTTGCCAGCGAAGGCGTTTTGCCTGATACACCGCGTCGTCTCCATTCGCTGGCAAGCCAGCTCCTACAAAAACGTGCGTCTTAACTTACTCCGAAGGCCGCGCCTTCAACCGCCGCCCAAGCACATCCAACACATCACACCCATCCCGCAACGGAATGGCGCAGAGCAACGCAAAATCACTAAGAATGAACGACTGACACTCAATCGAACCGCGCATGGACAGGTTCTCCATCACCTGGGTGACGGCCTGAATCCGGTAGCTGGCAGCGTCATACAAAACATCAAGCGGCGCGTGGGTGTCGACGAACAGGGTTGGCATGTCATCGCAGTTGCTGGTGAGCGCCATGAAGCGGTTTTCGGGATGGGGGGTTGGTTTTATGTAGGGTGGATCGGGGTGAAGTGTTTTCATCGATTTTTCGTCCTAACGTATGGATTGAAGCCGTCAAAAATCGCTTCCACGCAATAGGTGGCGGCTGTACGCAGGTGTGGAAGACCGAGACGTTAGGCACCCGGCGCACTCGAAAGCGCCCCGCGCACAGCCACCATAAAACACGCCGAACTGGTGGCGCTTGACGCGCCTAACGATAGAAGGGCTTCCACGCCCTGTCACTGAATTTGCAGTGACCACCAAAGACTATCGATGAGGTTCGTTGCGCACCAGTTCATGGAAACCGCTACAACTTGAAGGAAACTTCCGACGACCTTGCCCAGAAATTTCGCAGTCTGTAAGACCGCCTTCGCGGGCAAGCCTCGCTCCTACAGGGTCGAGGTAGCCCATCAAAAAATAGGAACGACTTCAATCCTGTAGGAGCAAGGCTGAACTGGTCAAGTAATCTTGGACACCGATTAAGGTTTCACGCCGCCAACTTCTCCCTGGCGACTGGTGACCGATAGTCGTTGTAGCTATGCGGCCTGGTGATGTTGTAGCGCGATACATAGCGCTGCACATCCGCTCGGGCCTCATGTTCCGATCCGTAGCCTGCTTCTGGCACCCACTCTGATTTCAAACTTCCAAAGAAACGCTCCATCGGAGCGTTGTCCCAGCATTCGCCTTTACGGCTCATGCTCTGCCGGAGTCCATGTTCCAGCAGTTCATTTCTGAATTTATGGCTGGTGTACTGGCAACCCTGGTCGGAGTGAAACAGTACGTCTTTTGGGCGACCGCGTAGTTCAATCGCCATCCGCAGGGCTTCGCAGGTCAGCGTGGCATCGGAGATCATCGAAAATGACCAGCCCACGATCCGGCGAGCGAACAAGTCCAGAACTGCCGCGAAATACAGCCAGCGCTTGCCGACTTTGATGTACGTCACGTCCCCACACCACACCTGATTGACCGCCGTAACATCAAACTTGCGTTTGAGCATATGCGGTGCCACCAAAGCTTCCACGCCGGGTGACTTGTACTTATGGCGCCGGCGTTGACGGCTGACAATGCCTGCTTCTCGCATCAGGCTGCGAGCCATGAATCGCCCGACATCATACCCGCCGGCTTGCAGCTGTTTAGCCAAGGTACGAGCACCCGCAGACTCTCTCGACGCCCTGTGGTGTTTGAGCAGCATGGCCTTGAGCCTCTCTCGCTTAGGACTCACTTTGCCTTGGCGCTGACGCCATGCGTAAAAGCTACTGCGGTTTATTCCGAAGACACGACAGCAATCGTTAACGCCGTACTGCTCGCCCAGCTCACAGATCAACGAGAGTGATCTTTGGCGTCCAAAAGCAGGAGAGCACTGGCCTTTTTTAGGATTTCGATATCCCGGTCTCTTTGCCTGAGCAAGGCTTTAAGTTCCTGGATCTCTCGCTGATCCGCGGTAATCGCCTTGGCTCCCACCGGAGTCGAACCCAAGCGTTCCTTACGAACCTGATCGACCCAGCGGCGCAAGGCCGTAGGGCCAATATCCAAACTGGTGCAGACCTCGGGAACGGACTGCCCCTCGTCCAGCACCATGCTGGCAGCCTTGAGTTTGAACTCATTGGAATAAGATTTACGCATATCCAAACACCTCAGATTTGGGCGCCATCATAGCGCCCGATTGAGGTGTCCAAAATCATTAGGCCAGTTCAGGCTTGCCCGCGAATGAGCGCGAAGCGGTCATAAGATCTTTCAGCCTCAGGGGTATAAAGCCTTACCAGGTTGATTGGTCTTCAAGACTGGCCTTACAAAGATCGTCTTTCCACTCTTCTCTTGCCAATCTATATACGTCCTCAAAAAAGCCACGCGGGTCTTCCAGTGCGTACCACTCAGCTCGAGGCCAACTTGAGTCATACACTTCATCGATATTGAACAAAGTTTCAAAGTCATAACTGCGATCTCTGATTTTTTCGGCCAGCAACTCAAACAACAAAAACTTATGCCTATAAGACAAACATCCCAGCTTCAAACTATACCTAAGGATCAGGAACTCTCTTTCACGCTGGTTATTAGGATTGAATACCTTCAGTTCCTCGCCACGAGTTTCCTCACGATCATAGACATTGAACACCCCAATAAACCACATCAGATTCGGTTCAAAATCTCTATCCATAAACGGATCTCGCAACATCATTTTCTCTCCGAGGGGAAAGCCGTATAAGGCCGACCGACCCTATCCTGATCAAATTTAACCTCAAACCAATCCATATTTTCATTTAACGTAGGGTTTTGATTGTCTTTTTTGTTCGGTCGATAACCGCGACCTGCACCAGGTAACTCCATCCTTACAATCGGGTCATTATTGTGGTCCCAACCAGTATGTGCTTGAAGCCCTAGCCTTTCTCGCGTCATAGCTTTGTTCAACGCATTAAAGTGAACTCTCCAATTTGTGAACTGGGAGCTTAAATTCCCTCTAGGTGGTACTGGCACTCGTCCCGTTTTAGGATTTGCTCCATTTATAGCCCTCTGTTTGAGCGCCTCATCAGGTATTTCTGAACTGTGCTTTTGCACAGTGTGCATGTTGTACTTTTTCTCCAACTTCATTACCCGTCCCTTGGCATTAGTTTCAGCCAACTCATCAATCCTCGCTCGCCGCTGGTCTGCCGTCAGTTTCGGAAGCGCAGGCTCACGCTCATCAACCTTCACGCCAGAAGTATCATCCGGCGTCTTACACCCAGGCTTATTCGGCGGCGGACAATTCCCGCTCAACCCCAACGGATCAACCCACCCCGTCGGATTCAGCGTGTACTGGTACTGGTTTAACCCACCCGCCAACTTGACCGGATCCGGCGTCAGGTACCGACCGACATCAGGATGATAGTACCGATGCCGGTTGTAATGCAGGCCGCTCTCGGCGTCGAAGTATTGCCCCTGAAACCGCAACGGTTGCTCGAGCTGCTCTCCCCCGCCGAACGCAAGGCGAGTGACCTTACCGTAGGCGTTGTACTTCGCCGACCAGACGATTTCGCCACTGTAATCGGTCAGTTCTTGCGGTGTGCCGAGGTGGTCGAGTTGGTAGTAGAACGGGCAGGCCTTGCGCGGGCCTTTGCCGTCGAGCATGGCCAGTGGGCGGAAGCTGCCCGGCTCATAGACGTAGCTGCGGTAGTGCTCGCGAGCACTTTCGGCGACGAGGTTGTCGCCCTGCCAGAAGAACTCGGTGGTGTTGCCGTCGACGGTTTTGGCGATGCGCCGGCCGAAGGCGTCGTAGCGGTAACTCGCACCGCTTCCATCCGGCAACGTGACGCCGACCAGTCGGTGCTGGCAGTCGTAGCGGTATTCAGTGACGAGTTTTTGCGCGGTGCCTCGGCGTTCGCGGATGAGGTTGCCGAAGGCGTCGTAGTCGTAATGCCGATCACCCTGCATCAACAAACGATTACCCGAAACCTTCGCAGCGCCGGGGCGGTCCTGCATCAGCAGATTGCCCGCCGGGTCGTGGGCAAAACTTTCCGGCGGGTCGTCGCGGCTGTGGCGGACGCGGGTCAGGCGGCCGAGTGGGTCGTACTGATAGCGGCGCTGGCCGTGGCGGGTGTCGGCGATGCTGTCGAGGTTGCCGTTAGCGCTGTAGGCATAGTCGCGGCGATACAGCGGTTGTTGGTTTTGTCTGACGGCGTGCGCTTTCAGGCGCCCCTGATCGTCGTAGGCAAATTCGCTCAGCAGCTGTCCTTGCTGCCGTTGTTGCTCACGACCGAAAGCAAATTGGTGCGTGGTGAGCCGCGTGCCGTTGAGGTCGATGGCGGTCAGCGCGCCGCCCTTGGCGTGGTGGTAATCGAGTTTGCTGCCGTCCGGCAGGCGCAGGCGATTGAGTTGGCCGCAGGCGTCGTAGCCATAACGCAGCGTGCCCCAGCCTTGGTGCTCGGTGATCAACCGATCCTGTTGGTCGTACTCAAACTCAAGCGGATGATCATGACCGTCGTCGACGCTAATCAGGCGGCCGAGGCTGTCGTAGCGGTAGTCGACCTTGATGCCATCGGGCAAGGTTTTGACCAGCAAGCGCCCTGCCGAATCCCGCTCATAACCTGTGACCAGTTGCGAGCCGTCATTGCCGAACTCGGTTTTCTCCAGCAGATGACCGTTGAGGTCGTAGGCGTAGGCCGTGCGTTGCCCATCGAAGCCGGTCTCTTGTCGGATCAGGCCGTTGGGCGTGTAGTCCAGTTGATATTTTTCGCCGGATTCGTTTTCGATTTCGGTAAGCAACAACTGCGCATTGTCGTAGCGATAACGAAGCTGGGTGCCGTCGGGATTGATCCGGCGGCTGACCAGGTGTAAGTCATCGGCGTATTCGTAGCGCGTCACGCGGCCCAGTTCATCGCGCTCGGCAGTGATCTTGCCGTAGGCGTTGTAGCCGAAGGCGCGAGTGGCACCGGTAGGCAGCGTCGTCTGGATCAGTCGTCCAACAGCGTCCCAGTCATACCGTGTAACCGCACCGTGTTCATCCTGAACGGTAATCCGCCGCCCCAATGCATCGTAGGAAAACCGCCGTTGCCCCCCGTCCGGCAAGGTTTCTTCAAGCAGTTGGCCCAAGGCATTCCAGACAAACACATGCCGGCTGGTATCCGGATAGCGGATCGACAGCAGCCGACCTTTTTCATCGTAGAAATAGTGGGTGACCTGCCCATCCGGATCAGTCGCTTCGGTGATGTCGCCCTGGGCATTACGCTGATATTTCCACACGGCGTTGCCGCGATACCGCGCATGCAGGAAACCGTTGCGGTACTCGTAGGCCGTTGGCTGGTCTTGCGGTGGAATCAGCGCGACCAGCCGTCCGACTTCGTCGTAGTGGTACTCGGTGACAGCACCCAGCGGATCCTGCTCGGCCACCAATCGACCCTGGTCGTCGTAGGCCTTGAGCTGCTCGCCGCCATCCAACGCGACCTTGCGCACCAGCCGCGCGCGATCGTCGTGCTCATAAACCTCTTCGCTGCCATCGATGTTCTGGACGGTGACGCGGCCTTCGTCATCCCAGACGTAACGCGCCTCCATCTGCGCAAACGACGCCCAGTGGCGGATACATCGGGCCGCTTTGCCGGACCTTTCCCACGCCCAGAAGAAACTCGCCCCACCGGTCAGTTGCCGCTGCAGGATCACGTGTTGATCGTCGTAGGCGTAATGCTCGCTTTCGCCGGCAGCGTTACTCGCTTCGATCAGTCGACCGCGCTCGTCATAGCGATACGTGACCAGCGTTTGTTCGGTGTGCCAGGCTTCGTCGAGGGTCGGGGCCGGGACAAACCGCTGATTGTCGACGGCGACCAAATGGCGGCGGTCATAGCGCAACAACAAGGCGCGACCGGCGCCGTTGTCGAGGCGCTGGATACGCTCCTGGCGGTCGCGGGTGATGCGCAGGCGATTGTCGTAAGCGTCGCTGATGGTCGCCAGCCGACCGTTGATAAAGTGAAAGAACCGCGCGTCGTCGCCGGCCTGGGCGAGGATCAGTTCTTCCGGTTCGTCACCGAGAAAAATTGCCGCCCGCGACAGGCTGTTGTGGATCGCCGGGCGTTCGCTGTTGGGCAGCGGAAAGAGGGTTCGACGGTTTTCGTGGTCGATCCAGGTGACGTTGTCGCCGTCGATGTCCAGGCGATGCGCGAGGCTGTGGCTCCAGCCGAAACCGAGGCCGCTATCGATTTCGGCGGCGCTGGTGCGATAGAGCCGGGTGAAGTCGAACGGCAGGACGCCGTCCAGCGAACCGTCGGTGAGGGTCAGCAGTTCTTCGCCGGTGACCATCGACACCGGGCATTGGTTGGTGGCGGTTTTATCGGCGGAATCGGCGGGGTCGCCGTTGGGGTTGGTGGCCTGCTTCGGGGCGTTGTCGTGGTGCTCGTTTTGCTTGAGCGTGGTGTTTTTGCGTCCGTTCCAGCGCAGCTCCATCCGGCCATTTTTCAGCCCTGCCGCAACACCGCGCGCGGCGACTTTTTTGTAGCGGTCGACGTAGGCCATGAAGGTGTCGATGACCGCGACCATCGACTTCACGAAGCGCATTGCCGCCTGAAAAATCTGCGTGCTGTACTTAGTCAGGCGCACCGCCAACCAGGCGATGCCAATCCCAACCACACACAAGACCAAGCCAATCAACAGGTCGATGACCAGGCCGACCACCAGCTTGGACAAGGCCTCGGCCGAAGACCCGGCCAGTTGCGCCGGCGGCAACATGTCCAGCCACAGCGTGGCCGTGCGCATCAGCAAACACAGCGCCGCCTCGTCGCTGGCCAGCAACATGGCTTTTTCAATTTTTTCAGGAGCGCTTTCTGCAAGCTTCGCCAGTTCGCCGGCACTTTCGCCGAGCTTTTCGATAAAGGCGTTGGGGTCTTTCAGGATGTCGGTGAGTTCACCGATACCATCCCAAACCTCCTGAATGGCGGCCCAGCCTCCCGCGAGCATTCCATTGCCCACCGCCGCCAACGACGCTGACGCCGACTGCTGCGACCATTGCGGTTTGAACCCCTCCCACTCCTTGCGCAGCCAGCTTTCCAGTTCATGGGTCAGGCCGTCGTAAGATTTGAAAAGTTCATCAACTTGGTCCGAAGTCACAGCACTGTGGACATGAACGCGATAGAACTTTCCGGCAGTACCCTTAAACGTCCCTTTGCCATTTTTACCGAGCGTGACCGAGGTTTTTTCGCCCCCCTCAACGGCAATGACATCGACCTGAATGTTCCCCAGCGGAATGTCGTAGACCGATTCAAACTTACTCTCGATCTCCAGAGTCCCGCCTTCCGGACACTGTGCAAGCGTCGAGAAAAAATCGTCATCACCACTGCTCACCGCTGTAGTGGTATTGCCGAGTTTGATCAGCCGCTCCATGCCTATCAGCGACGGCATGTCCGTGGCGCGGCTGACCTTGTCCGCGTTGCGGCTCAAGAAGCTGCCGAGTTGCTGGCGATACACGCTTAACGTGTCTTTGAAACCGTCGAGCTCCTGCTCGATGCGCACGATCTGATCCATCAGTTCAGCTCCGTCATCAGGTAATCCACCAAGGCTGATTTCGGTGCTTCAGGCAGATGAGGCGTCTCAAGAAAGATCGCGACTTTGTGCCGCAACACGCTCTCTGAAAACGCCTCGAAAAGATCCGGACGGTCTTCGCTCAACCACTGCAGCAAGTTGTTGATGCGGGTTGTTGTGGACTCGGCGGCGAGGTGTTTGAGCAGTGATTCAGAAACTTCCCACCACGGAAAAACCTTCGAGGTTTTCAGCGCACTGCCAGCGATATCGCGTGCTTGACCGTTGATCAAACAGCGGTCGATCACCGGTATTAGCTGCGCGGCATTCACCTCGGCAGACTGAAGAATCGGCAGCACATAACGCCCATCCCAGAAGCGAAAGAACACCGCGTTGCCGTTGGGCAGAAGGACTTGCGTGAGGCTGCGTAGATGCTCGACCAGCGCCTCTTGAGTGACAGAAGACACCGTCAGCCAACCCCAGTCGCGTGACTCGGTAGTGGCGACCCATTCGAGAAACTCACTGCCCTCAGCGACGATTCCGACATAGGGCATCACCGCTTCCCACTCGGCGTATACGGTGTCGGCCCAAATCGGGCGGGGTAATCGAGCAGTGTTCGAACGCTGCCAGGCTTTAAAAGGTTCGGCCGCGCTCGCATTGCTGAAGATCGCGAAAAGTTGTTCTGACGCTTGCAGCGGCTGGCGCTCCAACCATGCCTGGGGCGATAGAAGCTCAGGCTGCACAAACACCGTCCTTGCAGCGCTCGCATTCTTCGCAGAATGGCGCGTCGCTTTTCAGGCTCAGAATCTGCGCCACGCTCAGTGCAACACGTTTTCTTTGTGGGGTCGGTGCGCCCATTGTCGGCATCGGTGCGCCACCGACCTGAATCGGCACGCTGCTGAAGATCCCGCCGGGACCGATGTTGATCCAGTGCCCGCCCGCTTGAATGGTGGCACTGGCGCCGCCGTCGATGACCACTTGCTGGCCCGCACTGACATGGAATTGCCCACTCGCCTTGACGGTCTGGCTGTTGAGGCGGATGTGCCGATCGCCATAGACGTGAAGGTTATCGGTTGACGCAGGCTGCTCGATGCTGCCAATGACCACGTTGCGTTGATGCTCCACTTGCACATGCAAGTCGTGGCGCACGAGCTGGGTAAAGTCACGCTGGGCGCGCAGGTAGATCTGCTCGGCGCCCCGACGGTCCTCAATGCGTAACTCGTTGTAGCCTTTTTCCCCATTCGGATACGCAGGGCTGCTTTGGCTGCGTAGGACGCTGCTGGTTTTGTCTGCCGGCAGATTCAAGGCCACCGGGTTGACGCCGTTCGGCACGCAGCCCATCACCAGCGGCTTGTCGGCATCGCCGTCGACGAACCCCACCAGCACTTCCATGCCAACGCGCGGAGTCAGCACGCTGCCATAGCCGTCGTGAGCCCAGCTGCTCGCCACTCTCAGCCAGCAACTGGAGCGGTCCTTGAGTTCCTCCTCACGGTCCCAGGCGAACTGGACCTTGACCCGACCGAACGCGTCGCAATGGATCTCGCTGTCCTTGGGGCCCGTGACCACCGCCGACTGATACCCGGCCATCCGTGGCTTTTCTGGCCCTAAGGGTGGACGAAACACAACGTCCCACGGCGTTGCCAGAAAAGTATTGCGATAACCCTGGAAATTGCCCTCGCCATCACTGCCGGCCGACTCTTCCAACACTTGCGGCTGACGACCGTGATGTTCGATTTGGGTAATCAGCCACAGGTCATTCCATTCCTGGCGTGGGTGTTCGCCGAGCTGTAGGAAGTGGCCACTGACCAACACGGATTGATCGCCGTGACCTTCAGCCTGACGGTAATCCGCACTATGACGTTCAAGCGCTCGTTGAACCCGATGCTTGCCCTGTTCGCGATCAGTGAATTGACCGGGAAATTGGTAGTCCTCAAGCACCGGTCGCTGTTCGCTGTCGAGGTGACTTTCCAGTAGCAGGCGAGGTTTTTTGAAGTCGTAGTCGCGACGGGTGATCGCTGTGGTCCGGGTTTCCACGCGTACGTTGAAGCGCTTGATGGTCGGCGTCGGCGCAGCCATCCCGCTGCCTGGCAGGTACGCCGTCGGTTCGGGCAAAAGAGGGAAAAACGTCTGGTCATCGCCGAACACCAGCAAGTGCCCGTCGGGGCTGTGCTGGAAGTGGTAGTGAATGCCGATTTCGGCACACAGCCGCTGGATAAACACCAGATCGCTTTCGGCGTATTGCACGCAGTACTCGCGCTCGGGGTACTGGCTATTGAGCTCAAATTTGAAGGCGTCATGCTCGAGGACGCCGTGGTCTTCGAGGATGTGCGCAATGATCGTCGGCACACTCTTGTGCTGGAAGATCCGCTGGTTGATGCGCTGGCCGAGGTAGGCCAGGCGTGGGACCAGGCTGACTTGGTAGCGCGTCAGACGTTTACCGGAATCGCCTTGGCCGACACGAAAAATCTGACCGTGAACACCGGAACCTTCTGCGTCGAAACTCAGGAATGCCTGACGATGCAGGAGGCTTTCGAGCTCGATATCCGGCCGTTCGCTGACCAGTTCCATGTCAAAGCGGTAGGGTTGGCTGATGGCTTCCTTGCCCGTGAACTCAAGTACGTTGAGCTCATTCTGGACGCCGTCGATCGTCAACGTGAAACGCGGTTGATTAGCAGGAGCGAACATCCGATGTGTCTCTGCAGAATGAAGGCGAGCGATTCTGCATGAGCAATACGGGGTGTTGATGGGAGGTCAGGCAATTCAGAATTGCCCTACTTTTTTAAGAGAAGCTTCCTTCAAAAATCGGGATGTTGGGCTATAGACAAGTCATGTGTTGGGGCGGATGACCTCTTCGCGGGCAAGCCTTGCTCCTACAGGTTTTCGGTGATCCGAACATGGAGCAGAACCTGTAGGAGCGAGGCTTGCCCGCGAAGGGGCCATCAAACCCAACAACGTCCTCCCCGCAAACAAAAAACGGCCCGCCTCCAAATGGAAGCGGGCCGTTTTCATGTTCGGCGAAAGGTCAGAGCATCAGCTCTTCCCGATCACTTGTTCAGGCGGAAATCAGCCTCGGCAGCGGCGAAGCGCTGAAGCATGCCCTGTGTCGGCGCGCCCAGTTTGCTGACGATGTAGATCGCCAGGCTGGCGAAGATGAAGCCTGGGATGATTTCGTACAGGCCCAGCAGTTCGAAGTGTTTCCACACGATCACGGTGATCGCGCCGACCAGGATGCCGGCCAGTGCGCCGTTGCGGGTCATGTCTTTCCAGATCACGGAGATCAGGACAACCGGACCGAACGCAGCACCGAAACCTGCCCAGGCGTAGCTGACCAGACCCAGTACGCGGTTTTCCGGGTTAGCGGCCAACGCGATGGCGATCAGGGCAACCAGCAGCACCATGGCGCGGCCGACCCAGACCAGCTCAACCTGGGAAGCGGTTTTACGCAGGAAGGTTTTGTAGAAGTCTTCGGTCAGGGCGCTCGAGCACACCAGCAGCTGGCAGCTCAGGGTGCTCATCACCGCAGCCAGAATGGCCGACAGCAGTACACCGGCAACCCATGGGTTGAACAGGATCTTGGCCAGTTCGATGAACACACGCTCGTGGTTTTCGGTCACAGGACCGGCCAGTTCAGGGTGCGCCGAGAAGTACGCGATACCAAAGAAACCTACAGCGACGGTGCCGCCCAGGCACAGGATCATCCAGGCCATGGAGATACGACGAGCCTTGGCAATCGACTTGACCGAATCCGCCGCCATGAATCGCGCCAGGATGTGCGGCTGACCGAAGTAGCCCAGGCCCCAGCCCATCAGCGAGATGATGCCAATGAAGGTGGTGTTTTTCAGCATGTCGAAGTTGCTTGGATCTTGCGCTTCGATGGCCAGGAACGTGGTGTCGACGCCGCCGGTGGCCAGCAGCACGATGATCGGCGTGAGCAGCAGGGCGAAGATCATCAGCGTGGCTTGTACGGTGTCAGTCCAGCTCACTGCCAGGAAACCGCCGACGAAGGTGTAGGCAATCGTCGCCGCAGCACCGGCCCACAGCGCTGTCTCGTAGGACATGCCGAAGGTGCTTTCGAACAGACGGGCACCCGCGACGATGCCGGACGCGCAGTAGATGGTGAAGAACACCAGGATCACGACCGCAGAGATGATCCGCAGCAGACCGCTTTTGTCTTCAAAGCGGCTGGAGAAGTAATCCGGCAGGGTCAATGCATCGCCGTTGTGCTCGGTCTGCACGCGCAGACGGCCGGCGACGAACAGCCAGTTCAGGTAAGCACCGATGATCAGACCGATGGCGATCCAGCTTTCGGAGAGACCGGACATGTAGATAGCGCCCGGCAGGCCCATCAACAACCAGCCACTCATGTCGGAAGCACCGGCAGACAGTGCAGTCACGACGCTGCCCAGGCTGCGACCGCCCAGAATGTAGTCAGAAAGGTTGTTGGTGGAGCGATAGGCCATGAAGCCGATCAGCACCATTGCTGCGATGTAGATCACGAACGTGATCAGAGTTGGATTGCTAACGCTCATTAAGTTTCGCCCTGGCTTTGTTTTTATGTAGCGGCGGCTGGTGAACCGCGCGCAAACGACGACGTTTGACAGACGATTTCAGGTCCCGCGCATTTATGACTGATGTTTCCCCAGGAAAGCCATCAGCCGGTACACCTGTCTTTTATGACTGGTTGCACCTTGGCCGCGAATGCTATTCAACAAAGCAAATAAGGTGCAACCCATTTTTCGCGAATAAGTTGCACCTAGTCGGATTTACCCGAAAAAGCCCTGTTTTTGCTCCCTTTTAGGGCAGTCCTGACGGTTTACTAGAATGAAAAGCACCAAGCAGGCGCGGTACGTTCGTTCCGGAATTTATTTCCTGACGAGCTGCTTATTATTCCGACAAAAAAAGGGTTGCACCCGGTTGCACCTCAAAGGTTGCCCAGCTAATCTTGCGGCCAGCTGATGCCACGCGGTCGTGGCAAACATGAGGATAAAAATATGGCTACCACCACCCTTGGGGTCAAACTTGACGACCCGACCCGCGAGCGCCTCAAGGCGGCCGCGACCTCGATTGATCGCACGCCGCACTGGCTGATCAAGCAGGCAATTTTCAATTACCTGGAAAAACTCGAGGGTGGTGCAACCCTGACCGAGCTGAGCGGGTTGATCAGCAAAGACGCTGACGACGCCGGCGAAGTCCACACTGACCACGCGCACCAATGCTTCCTTGAGTTCGCCGAAAGCATCCTGCCGCAATCGGTACTGCGCGCCTCGATCACCGCCGCCTACCGTCGCCCGGAACCCGAAGTGGTGCCGATGCTGATCGAACAGGCTCGCCTGCCGATCGCCATGGCCGAAGCCACCAACAAGCTCGCCGCCTCGATTGCCGAAAAACTGCGCAATCAGAAAAGCGCCGGCGGCCGTGCCGGGATTGTTCAGGGTCTGTTGCAGGAATTTTCCCTGTCGTCCCAGGAAGGCGTAGCGCTGATGTGCCTGGCCGAAGCGCTGCTGCGCATCCCGGACAAAGGCACCCGTGACGCCCTGATCCGCGACAAGATCAGCACCGGCAACTGGCACCCGCACTTGGGCAACAGCCCGTCGCTGTTCGTTAACGCCGCTACGTGGGGCCTGTTGCTGACCGGCAAACTGGTCGCCACCCACAACGAAGCGGGTTTGACCTCGTCCCTGAGCCGCATCATCGGCAAGAGCGGCGAGCCGATGATCCGCAAGGGCGTCGACATGGCCATGCGCCTGATGGGCGAGCAGTTCGTGACCGGCGAAACCATCGCTGAAGCCTTGGCCAACGCGAGCAAGTTCGAAGCCAAGGGCTTCCGCTATTCCTACGACATGCTGGGTGAAGCCGCACTCACCGAGCACGACGCCCAGAAGTACCTGGCCTCGTACGAACAAGCCATTCACTCGATCGGCAAAGCGTCCCACGGTCGTGGGATTTATGAAGGCCCGGGCATTTCCATCAAGCTCTCGGCACTGCACCCGCGTTACAGCCGCGCGCAGTACGAGCGTGTAATGGACGAGTTGTACCCGCGCCTGTTGTCGCTGACCTTGCTGGCCAAGCAGTACGACATCGGCCTGAACATCGACGCCGAAGAAGCCGACCGCCTCGAGCTGTCGCTGGATCTGCTGGAGCGCCTGTGCTTCGAGCCGCAACTGACCGGCTGGAACGGCATCGGTTTCGTGATCCAGGCTTATCAGAAACGTTGCCCGTACGTGATCGACTACGTGATCGACCTGGCTCGCCGCAGCCGTCATCGTCTGATGATCCGCCTGGTGAAAGGCGCGTACTGGGACAGCGAAATCAAGCGCGCCCAGGTCGAAGGCCTGGAAGGCTATCCGGTCTACACCCGCAAGGTGTACACCGACGTTTCCTACATCGCCTGCGCCCGCAAACTGCTGTCGGTGCCGGAAGTTATTTATCCGCAGTTCGCCACGCACAACGCCCACACCCTGTCGGCCATTTACCACATTGCCGGTCAGAACTATTACCCGGGTCAGTACGAGTTCCAGTGCCTGCACGGCATGGGTGAACCGCTGTACGAACAGGTTGTAGGCAAAGTTTCCGAAGGCAAGCTGAACCGTCCGTGCCGCGTGTACGCACCGGTCGGCACTCACGAAACGCTGTTGGCGTACCTCGTACGTCGTCTGCTGGAAAACGGCGCGAACACCTCGTTCGTCAACCGTATCGCCGACCAATCTATTTCGATCCAGGAGCTGGTGGCCGATCCAGTGGCCAGCATCGAGCAGATGGCGACGCTGGAAGGCGGCTTCGGCCTGCCGCACCCGCGTATTCCGCTGCCGCGTGATCTTTATGGTGCCGAGCGCGCCAACTCCAGCGGCATCGACATGGCCAACGAACATCGTTTGGCTTCGCTGTCCTGTGCTTTGCTGGCCACCGCTCACAACCACTGGAAAGCCGCGCCGATGCTCGGTTGCGCCTCCAGCACAGAACCCCCTGCGCCAGTCTTGAACCCGTCGGATCTGCGTGATGTGGTTGGCCACGTACAGGAAGCGACCGTCGAAGACGTCGACAACGCGATCCAGTGCGCCCTGAACGCTGCGCCGATCTGGCAGGCCACCCCGCCCGCCGAACGCGCTGCGATTCTGGAACGTGCCGCCGATTTGATGGAAGGCGAGATCCAGCCGCTGATGGGCCTGCTGGCTCGTGAAGCCGGCAAGACCTTCGCCAACGCTATCGCCGAAGTGCGCGAAGCCGTGGACTTCCTGCGTTATTACGCGGTGCAGGCGCGCAACGATTTCACCAACGACGCCCACCGCCCACTGGGTCCGGTGGTGTGCATCAGCCCTTGGAACTTCCCGCTGGCGATTTTCAGTGGCCAGGTCGCTGCTGCTTTGGCTGCCGGCAACCCGGTACTGGCCAAGCCTGCGGAACAAACTCCGTTGGTGGCGGCTCAAGCCGTGCGCTTGCTGCTCGAAGCCGGGATTCCGGAAGGCGTGCTGCAACTGTTGCCGGGCCGTGGCGAAACCGTTGGCGCTCGCCTGGTCGGTGACGATCGGGTTAAAGGCGTGATGTTCACCGGCTCCACCGAAGTCGCTCGCTTGCTGCAACGCAACGTCGCCGGTCGCCTGGATGCCCAAGGTCGTCCGATTCCGCTGATCGCCGAAACGGGTGGCCAGAACGCGATGATCGTCGACTCCTCGGCACTGACCGAACAGGTTGTGATCGACGTCGTATCGTCGGCCTTCGACAGCGCCGGTCAACGTTGCTCGGCACTTCGTGTGCTGTGCTTGCAGGAAGATTCCGCTGACCGTGTCATCGAAATGCTCAAGGGCGCCATGGCTGAATGCCGTCTCGGCAACCCTGAGCGTCTGTCCGTGGACATCGGCCCGGTGATCGACGCCGAAGCCAAGGCCGGCATCGAGAAACACATCCAGGCCATGCGCGATAAAGGTCGCAGCGTGTACCAGGTGGCGATTGCCAACACCGAAGAAGTCAAACGCGGCACCTTCGTGATGCCGACGCTGATTGAGCTGGAAAGCTTCGACGAACTGCAACGGGAGATCTTCGGTCCGGTGCTGCACGTGGTTCGCTACAAGCGCAAAGACATCGACCAGTTGATCGGCCAGATCAACGCTTCCGGCTACGGCCTGACGCTGGGCGTGCACACGCGCATCGACGAGACCATCGCCAAGGTGATCGACAACGTCAACGCCGGTAACGTCTACGTCAACCGCAACATTGTCGGTGCCGTGGTCGGCGTGCAGCCGTTCGGTGGTGAAGGTTTGTCGGGTACCGGTCCGAAGGCCGGTGGTCCGTTGTACCTGTACCGCCTGCTGTCGACGCGTCCTACCGATGCAATCGAACAATCCTTCGCTCGCGGTGATGCCATCGCAGCACCGGACGTTCGTCTGCGCGATGCCATGAGCAAACCGTTGACCGCGCTGAAAGCCTGGGCCGACAGCAACAAGTTTGCCGACCTGAGCACCCTGTGTGTGCAGTTCGCGGCGCAATCGCAAAGCGGGATCACTCGTGTTCTGGCGGGCCCGACTGGCGAGCGCAACAGCTACGCCATCCTGCCGCGCGAACACGTGCTGTGCCTGGCAGACGTCGAAGGCGATCTGCTGACGCAACTGGCGGCGGTATTGGCCGTAGGCGGTTCGGCGGTATGGCCGGAAGCTGACTTGACCAAGGCCTTGTTCGCACGCTTGCCGAAGGAGATTCAGGCGAAGATCAAGCTGGTTTCTGACTGGAGCAAGGACGAAGTGCTGTTTGATGCGGTTCTGCATCACGGCCATTCCGATCAGCTGCGTGCGGTTTGCCAGCAAGTGGCCAAGCGTGCCGGGGCGATTGTCGGGGTTCATGGTTTGTCCCAGGGTGAAACCAACATTGCGCTGGAGCGCCTGGTGATTGAGCGGGCGTTGAGCGTTAACACCGCTGCGGCGGGTGGTAATGCGAGCCTTATGACGATCGGTTAAAACCGCAACAAGACCAGGCATCCGCAATGGCTGCCTGGTTTGCAATATCCCCTGTGGGAGCGAGCCTGCTCGCGATGGCGGTGTGTCATCCGACATGTGTATTGGATGACACACCGCCATCGCGAGCAGGCTCACTCCCACAGTTGTTTTGTGGTGCTTGCTAAGTCGCTGCGCTGCTCCACCATCACGCTCATCAATCATCCTTTTCAGCCTTTATTCGCACGCCTAGACTCGGTCCATTCCAAAAAAAGGTAGGCCGCCATGTCCGAGACGTTGCTCAGTTCCCGCAATCTGGCTTTCGAGCTGTATGAAGTCCTCGATGCCGAAGGCCTGACCCAGCGTGAGCGTTTCGCCGAGCACAACCGCGAAACCTTCGATGCCGCCATCGGCACCGCCCGCAGCATTGCCGAGAAGTTTTTCGCCCCGCACAACCGCAAGGGTGACGAGAACGAACCACGCTATGAGGACGGTCAGGCGATACTGATTCCAGAAGTGAAACCGGCAGTGGATGCGTTCCTCGAAGCCGGTTTCCTCAACGCTGCGCGCAGTTTCGATGCCGGTGGCATGCAACTTCCTACGCTGTTGTCCCAGGCTTGCTTCGCGCACTTTCAGTCGGCCAACGCGGCCTCGACCTCGTACCCGTTCCTGACCATGGGCGCGGCGAACCTGATCGAAAGCTTCGGCACCGAGGAGCAGAAGCAGCGTTTCCTGCAACCGATGATCGACGGTCGTTTCTTCGGCACCATGGCCCTGACCGAACCGCATGCCGGTTCGTCGCTGTCGGATATTCGTACCCGCGCCGAGCCAGCGTCCGACGGCACCTATCGCCTCAAGGGCAACAAGATCTTCATTTCCGGCGGCGATCACCCGTTGTCGGAAAACATCGTGCACATGGTGCTGGCCAAGCTGCCGGACGCGCCGGCCGGTGTTAAAGGCATTTCGCTGTTCATCGTGCCCAAGTTCCTGGTCAACGATGACGGCAGCCTCGGCAAGCGCAACGACGTGCTGCTGGCCGGGCTGTTCCACAAGATGGGCTGGCGCGGCACCACTTCCACCGCACTGAACTTCGGCGATAACGGCGAGTGTGTCGGCTATCTGGTGGGCAAGCCGCACCATGGCTTGAGCTACATGTTCCAGATGATGAACGAGGCGCGGATCGGCGTCGGCATGGGCGCAGTGATGCTTGGTTACGCCGGTTACCTGTATTCCCTGGAGTACGCTCGCGAACGTCCGCAGGGCCGCGTGCCGGACAGCAAGGACCCGAACACCGCGCCGGTGGCGATCATTCAGCACGCCGACGTCAAGCGCATGTTGCTGACCCAGAAAGCCTACGTTGAAGGTTCGTTCGACCTTGGGCTGTACGCGGCGCGACTGTTCGATGACACCACGACCCTTGAGACTGAAGCCGAACGCAAGCAGGCCCATGAGCTATTGGACTTGCTGACGCCGATCGTCAAATCCTGGCCGTCGGAGTTTTGCCTGAAGGCCAACGAACTGGCGATCCAGATTCTCGGCGGCCACGGTTACACCCGCGAATATCCGGTGGAGCAGTATTACCGCGACAACCGCCTGAACCCGATCCACGAAGGCACCCATGGCATTCAGTCGCTGGACCTGCTGGGGCGCAAACTGGCGCAGAACGGCGGCGCGGGGCTCAAGCAACTGATCCGCCTGATCGCCGACACGGCCGAGCGGGCGCAGGCGTTTGATTCGCTGACCGCGCTGCGTGAGCCATTGGAAAAACTGGTAGCGCGTCTGCAAACCGTGACCATCGGCCTGCTGACCGATCTGGCTCAAGGCAAGGTCAACAGCAGCCTGGCGAATTCGGCGCTGTACCTGAAGGTGTTCGGGCATACGGTGATTGGCTGGCGCTGGCTGGAGCAGGCGATTCGCGCCGAAGAAGGGTTGGCCAAGGGTCATGCGGCGGATGAGGGCTTCTATAAAGGCAAGCTGCAGGCGGCGCGGTACTTTTTGACCTGGGAAGTGCCAGGTTGCCACCATGAATTGGCGATTCTAGAGGCACGGGATGATGTGTGCCTTGGGATGCAGGATGAGTGGTTTTGATCAAAGCCTTGCTGCGGGGCTGAAATCCAATCGCGGGCAAGCCCGCTCCCACAGGGATCTCTGTTGTTCACACATCATGTGTTCAATACTCAAATCCTGTGGGAGCGGGCTTGCCCGCGAAGGCGTTAGCACTAGCAGCACATCTTTCAGGTCAACTTGAACCCACCCATCTGCCGCGCCAAATCATCCGCCAACCGCTGCAATGTCTGACAATCCTCACGGCAAGCCCTGACTTCTCCCGCCGTCGCCCGGGCCAGATCGGATATCCCCTGCACGTTGCGGTTGATCTCCTCCGTCACCGCCGACTGCTCTTCCGTCGCCGTCGCCACTTGGTGGTTCATGTCGCTGATCCGTTCAACCTGACCGGTAATCGCCGTCAGCGACGCCCCGGTGCGCTGGCTCGACTCAACCCCAGTGCCGGTCGCCGCTTGTCCGCTATGCATCGAGGACACCGCATTCTCCGCGCCTTGCTTGAGGCTGCCGATCATCTGCTGAATCTCATCGGTGGACGACTGCGTGCGCCGCGCCAATGTCCGCACTTCATCCGCCACCACCGCAAACCCGCGCCCCATGTCGCCGGCGCGTGCTGCTTCGATGGCTGCGTTCAGTGCCAGCAAATTGGTCTGCTCGGATATCCCGCGAATCACCGCCAGCACCTGATCGATGGACGCAACCTGATTGGCCAACTCACCCACCGCGCTGGCGGCGAGGCCGATTTCGTCGGACATGCTTTCTATATGCCGGATCGAGCCACCGACCACTTCCCGTGCCTGCATCGCTTCATCCCGGGCATTTTGCGAAGCGACCGCAGCGTTGCCGGCGTTTTGCGCGATTTCCTGGACGGTCAGGCCCATTTCGTGGACGGCGGTGGCGACCATGTCGGTCATTTCCTGCTGTCGACCGGAGCGCTCGGCGGTGTTGTCCACCACCTTCGCCACCTGACCGACCGCTGTGCGCAAGCGTTCGCTGGTGGTCAGCACTTCGCCGATCATCTCGCGCTGACTGTCGAGGAACCGATTGAAGCCACGGGCCAGGTCACCGAGTTCATCGGCGCGGCTGGAATCTAACCGGTGGGTCAAATCTCCCCCGCCGCTACCAATGGCTACCAGTGCCGCTGTTACCTGGCGGATGGGCCGCACCAAGCCACGGGCCAACAACACCACCAGTAACAGGCACACCAGCGCCACCGCCAGACCTATGCCGCTGCTCATCCACATCGCGCGACGGGCTTCGGCGTAGATCTGCGACTGCGGCACTTCGGCCACCAACGTCCAGCCCAAATCGCGCAAAGGCAGGCTCAGAGCGAGAAAGTCCTCGCCGTCGCGCTGGAAGCCGCTGCTGGTGGCAGTTTTTTGACCCATCACCGCTTGTGCCGCCGGACCGCCAATCTGTTCGGCCAAGGTGCGTTTGCCGCTGAATTGCGCCTCGGGGTGAACCTGGATCAAACCGTCGGAGCGCACGAGATAGACCTTGCCGCGCTCACCGAAGTTGAAGTTGTGGATCAGCTCCGACAGCTCTTTCATGCTCAGCCCGAGCCCGGCAACGCCCACGACTTTGCCGGCCTGCTCAACCTTGAGGTCGATGAACAGCGCCAATTCTCCGGTCGCAGTGTCATTGTCGATATTGAGGGTACGCGGCTGGTTGCTGTCGAGAAACGAATAGAACCAGGCGTCTTTGGGGTTGGAGCGGCTGAGGGTGCGGTCCAGGCCTTTTTCCGTGAAGTAATGGTTGGACGCGGTGCCGACGATCAGCGCGGTAAAGGCTTTGTGCTCGGCGCGGATGCCTTCCAGGTATTGCACGAAGGTCTCGGTCTGGGCAGGGTTTTCACCCCCGGCCAGCCAGTCGCGCACCATGCTGTTACTGGCGATGTCCTTGGCGGCGGTGAGGGGTTGCACGAGGATGCGCTCGATGTCGTTGCGCATCGCTTCAATGCTCGACGGCAATGCCTGTTCGACCAGATAGCGCTGGGCGAGACGGTTGACCACGAGGGTATAAATGCCAACCACGATCAGGATGCTGACCAGCAGGGCGGCGACCATGCTCAAGATCAACTGCCATTGAATACTGCGTCGCCAGAACTGCATGGAGCACCCCCAAAGAATAAGAGGCTGAAACACTGCAACAGCCGTGCCGATTGTATACAACGCAAACGACAATTTATTCTTTGGTTGTGCGCAAAGCCGATCAGGCTTGATTGATCGTCTTGGAGATCACTTCAACCGTGGCGCTGACTTGCTCTTGGTAACGGTCGAGTTCCTGCTGATGCTGCTTTTTCATTTCGATCTGCTGAGAGCACAGGTTCATCGCGGCCAACACCAGCAGTCGGTCACCGATCAGCGTCGGGTACTTCTTTTTGGTCTCGGCCAATGCGGCTTTCAACATTAACGCGGCGTCCAACAGGGTTTGTTCTTCCCCGGCCGGCGCCTTGATCGAATAGTCCTCCCCCAGGATCGAGACGACTTTTACCCCTGCGGCGCCGTAACTCATGCGCTGACTGGGCCAGCGCTGACGCGCTCAACCAGGGCCTGGATGCGTGCGGCGGTGGCGCCTTGCTTCTCTTCCTGTTCCATCAGGCTCAATTGCAGGCTTTCGTTTTCATCTTTGGCCTGGGCCAGTTCTGCGCTCAGGGCTTGGTTGGTGCCGAGCAGGGTCTGGTTCTGTTGCACCAGGTCGCTGACCAGCTGTTCCAATTGGCTTAGGGATGCTTCCAACATTTTGATATTCCAGGCATTTTCAAAGGGCGCGTACGATAAAGAAAAGTCACCACGGATGCCAGGGTTATACCGGCGCAAGGCCTTGATTTTCCTGACAGGTGACCTCCCTCGCGAACTTTAAAGACTGTGATCGGCCGATCTGGTTCCTGCACTTCGTCGCCACAGGTCAAAAGCAGCGCGTCCGCCACTGTAGGAGCGAGCTTGCTCGCGATGGACTTGAAAGCGCCACGTCGATTCAGAAAGCACGCGTTATCGTTCTACTCCATCGCGAGCAAGCTCGCTCCTACAGATGGCGGCGTTTATGCGACAAAAACGCGCAGGGGCTCAAGACTTTAGTCGCAGGACCGATAAGTCACGCATACGTCAGTCTCCGCGCCACCGGTGCGCTCTTTTCGGTAAACACCATGTCCCTTCGTAATATGAACATCGCGCCGCGGGCGTTCCTTGGCTTCGCCCTGATTGGCGGGCTGATGCTGGTCCTGGGTGTGTTTGCCTTGAACCAGATGAGCAAGATTCGCGGCGCCGCCGAGGACATCACCCTGACCAGCGTGCCGAGCATCAAGAGCCTCGACGAGTTCACCCAACTCACCCTGCGCCTGCGCGTGCTGTCCTACCGTTTGCTGGTGAACCGCGAGCCGGACGTTCAGCAAAAAACCATGGACCTGCTGGAAACCCGCAATCAGCAGATCCGGACGGCGCAGTCGACCTACGAAAAACTGATCAGCAGCCCGCAGGAACGCGCGGCCTACGATCAGTACGTGCAGCTGCTGGGGCAATACCGCCAGATCGAAGATCGGATGAAGACGCTGTCGCGCAATAATCAAGTCGATGAACTGCGCACCCTGCTCAATACCGATTTGCTGACCAACTCCGAAGCCGTCAACACCGTGCTGAACCGTTTGCTGGAGATCAACACGCAGCAAACCCTCGACACTAACCAGCAGGCGGCCGATCAGTACGCCTCGGCGTTTAACCTGGTGGTGACACTGCTGGTGATCGCCACCGGCCTGACCTTGCTGTTCGCCTGGTTGCTGACTAACAGCATCACCAAACCGATCGCTAACGCACTGAGCGCCGCCGAAGAAATCGCCGAAGGCAACCTGACGCGCCCGATCACCGTGGACGGGCAGGACGAAGCGGGTCGTCTGCTGGCGGCCATGTCGAAGATGCAGGACAAACTGCGCGACACCCTGCAACGGATTTCCGGCTCGGCCACGCAATTGGCCTCCGCCGCAGAAGAACTGAACAGCGTCACCGACGAAAGCGCCCGTGGCCTGACCCAGCAGAACAACGAAATCGAACAGGCCGCCACGGCGGTCAACGAAATGACCAGCGCCGTGGAAGAAGTCGCGCGCAATGCCGTCAGCACCTCCGAAGCCTCGAAGAACGCCACCACTTCCGCCGGTGACGGCCGCGACCTGGTGCAGGAAACCGTCAGCGCCATCGAGCGCATGAGCGCCGACGTGCAGAGCACCGCAACCCTGATCGGCGATCTGGCCAACGAGTCGCGGGATATCGGCAAAGTGCTGGACGTGATTCGCGGCCTGGCCGACCAGACCAACCTGCTGGCGTTGAACGCCGCCATTGAAGCCGCCCGTGCCGGTGAAGCCGGTCGTGGGTTTGCGGTGGTCGCGGACGAAGTGCGTGCCCTGGCCCACCGTACGCAGCAGTCGACCAGCGAAATCGAACGGATGATCGGCAGTATCCAGAGCGGCACCGAGCACGCGGTGGATTCGATGCGCAACAGCACCGAGCGCGCCGAATCGACCCTGAACATTGCTCGCGGTGCCGGGATGTCGCTGGACACTATTAACAGTGCCATCGTCGAAATCAATGAGCGCAACCTGGTGATCGCCAGCGCGGCCGAAGAACAGGCACAGGTCGCCCGTGAAGTGGACCGCAACCTGGTGAACATTCGCGATTTGTCGGTGCAATCGGCGACCGGGGCCAGCCAGACCAGTGCGGCGAGCAATGAACTGTCACGGTTGGCGCTGGACCTGAACAACATGGTCGGACGGTTCAGCCTCTAACGGGCGAATCTCCCCCGTGTAGCAGCTGGCGAAGCCTGCGTCCGGCTGCGCAGCAGTCGTAAAGTCAGGCGGTGCGGTTCGTCAGTCCTACCGCGCACTCAGGGTTTCACGTCTGCTTCGCAGCCGAACGCAGGCTTCGCCAGCTGCTACAGGGATGACTTGCGTTCGGCGTGGTAAAAAGCTTTTTGACAGCATCACATTTCAACAGGTTAGAATCGCTGGCACGCAGACTGCATGGTCAGTTTGTGCCCGCCTTTAGCTTTCTGGAGTACTGCCTTTGAATGCGACGACCATCAACAGCCTGTTCTTGATCGGCGCGTTGCTGGTAGGTGCGAGCATTCTGGTGAGCTCACTTTCGTCGCGCCTCGGCATCCCGATTCTGGTGATCATCCTGGCGGTCGGCATGGCCGCCGGCGTCGACGGCGGCGGCATTATCTTCGATAACTACCCAACGGCTTATCTGGTCGGCAACCTCGCGTTGGCGGTGATTCTGCTCGACGGTGGTTTGCGCACACGGGTGTCCAGTTTCCGCGTGGCGTTATGGCCGGCGCTGTCGCTGGCCACGGTCGGGGTGTTGATCACCACCGGGCTGACCGGCATGGCCGCCGCCTGGCTGTTCAACCTGAACATGATCCAGGGCTTGCTGATTGGCGCCATCGTCGGTTCCACCGATGCCGCGGCGGTGTTCTCGCTGCTGGGTGGCAAAGGCCTGAACGAACGGGTGACCGCCAGCCTCGAGATCGAATCCGGCAGCAACGATCCGATGGCGGTGTTCCTCACCGTGACCCTGATCGACATGCTCGCCAGCGGCCAGACCGGCCTCCATTGGAGCCTGCTCACCCACCTGGTGCGCGAGTTCGGCATCGGCGCCATCATCGGTCTCGGCGGCGGCTGGGTGATGCTGCAATTGGTCAACCGCATCAATCTGGCCACCGGCCTTTATCCAATCCTGGTGATTGCCGGCGGTCTGCTGGTATTCGCCCTGACCAACGCCCTGCACGGCAGCGGCTTCCTCGCGGTGTACCTGTGCGGCCTGGTCATCGGCAACCGCCCGGTGCGCAGTCGCCACGGTATTTTGCACATGCTCGACGGCATGGCCTGGCTGGCGCAGATCGGGATGTTCCTGGTGCTGGGGCTGCTGGTCACGCCGCACGACTTGCTGCCGATTGCGCTGCCGGCACTGGGCCTGGCCCTGTGGATGATTCTGTTTGCCCGGCCGCTGTCGGTGGTGGTCGGCCTGCTGCCGTTCAAGGCGTTCCATGGCCGGGAAAAGGTGTTTATTTCCTGGGTCGGACTGCGCGGCGCGGTCCCGATCATTCTGGCGGTGTTCCCACTGATGGCCGGCCTGCCCAACGCCCAGCTGTACTTCAACCTCGCCTTCTTTATCGTGCTGGTGTCGCTGCTGGTTCAGGGCACGAGCCTGCCGTGGGTCGCCAAATTGCTCAAGGTGACCGTTCCCCCGGAGCCGGCGCCGATCTCCCGTGCGGCGCTGGAGGTGCACGTCACCAGCGAGTGGGAACTGTTCGTTTATCGCCTCGGCGCTGAAAAATGGTGCATCGGCTCGCCCCTTCGCGAGCTGAAAATGCCCGAAGGCACGCGCATCGCGGCACTGTTTCGTGGCCAGCAACTGCTCCATCCGTCGGGTAGTACCGTGCTCGAAGTCGGCGATTTGCTCTGCGTAATCGGCCATGAACACAACCTTTCGGCCCTTGGAAAACTCTTCAGCCAGGCGCCGCAACGCGGCCTCGATCTGCGCTTCTTCGGTGACTTCGTACTCGAAGGAGACGCCCAGCTGGCCGCGGTTGCGGCGCTGTACGGGTTGAAAGTCGAAGGTATCGATCCAGACATGACCCTGGCCCACTTCATCGCCCACAAAGTCGGCGGTGCTCCCGTGGTCGGTGACCAGGTGGAGTGGAACAACACCATCTGGACTGTCGCGGTCATGGAAGGGAACAAGATCGGCAAAGTGGGCGTCAGATTCCCCGAAGGAAGTCGCCCCGGCCCGGGCTTGTTCCTCTAAACTCCATTCTTCGTCTCGTTTTCGATCGGTCTCTATGTCAACCCTGCGCACCTTTTTCGTCACGGCCCTGCTGGGCTTGAGCCTCTCCATCGGTACATTGCAAGCGGCCGAACCGCCGTCCAGCGAAGCCGTGCAGGCGAGCCTGGACAAGATCGCCGAACGCAAACTGCCGGAAGCCGATCAAAAAGCCCTGCAGAGCATCCTGCAAAGCACGCTGACACAGCTCAGTAACCAGCGTGATTACGAGCAGAAGCTGGTGGCGCTCAAACAGCAGCTGGCCACCGCGCCCAAGCAGAACATCGAGAATCAGCGCGAACTGACCCGCCTCAAGGCCACCAATGTGGTGCCGGTCGCGCAACGCTATTCCAAAGAGTCGATTCAGCAGCTGGAACAGATGCTGACCGAGCGCTCGACCCAGCAAAGCGATCTGCAAAAAGCCCTGGCCGAGGCCAACAGCCTGGTCATCACCGCCCAGACCCGCCCGGAGCGCGCCCAGGCGGAAATTTCCGCCAGCCAGACGCGCATCCAGCAGATCAATAACATCCTCAAGGCCGGCAAGGACGCCGGCAAGACCCTGACCCCGGAGCAACGCGACCAACTCAATGCCGAGCTCGCGGCCCTGAATGCGCTGATCCCGCTGCGTCGCCAGGAACTGGCCGGCAACAGCCAGTTGCAGGACCTGGGCAACAGCCAGCATGACTTGCTCTCGGAGAAATCCGATCGTCTGGACAAGGAAATCCAGGAGCTGCAGAACCTGATCAACCAGAAGCGCCTGGCCCAATCCCAGGAGACGGTGACGCAGCAGTCCATCGAAGCCCAGAAGTCCGGCGGCAGCGCGCTGCTGGCCACTGAGAGCGCGGCCAACCTGAAGCTCTCGGACTACCTGCTCAAAAGCACTGACCGCCTCAACGAAGTCACCCAGCAAAACCTGCAGACCAAGCAGCAACTGGACAACGTGACCCAGAGCGATTCGGCCCTGGACGAGCAAATCAACGTGCTCAAGGGCAGCCTGCTGCTCTCCAAGATCCTCTACAAACAGAAACAGGCGCTGCCGCGTCTCAAGCTCGACCGCGACCTCGCCGACCAGATCGCCGACATTCGCCTGTATCAGTTCGAAGTCAGCCAGCAGCGGGAACTGCTCAGCAACCCGGCGACTTACGTCGACAACCTGCTGTCGACCCAAGCGCCGGAACAGGTCACCCCACAGCTGCGCAAAAGCCTGCTGGAACTGGCCAACACGCGCGCCGACCTGCTGGAGCGCTTGAACCGCGAACTGAGTGCGGTGCTCAACGAATCGATCACCCTGCAACTCAATCAGAAACAACTGCTCAGCACCGCGCAAAGCCTGCGGGCGACCCTCGACGAGCAAATGTTCTGGATTCCCAGCAATAAGCCGCTGGACCTGGAATGGATGCACGCCGTGCCGGAGCGCCTGCAACGTCAGGTCACCACCCTGCCATGGGCTTCAAGCCTCAGCGAGCTGTATGACGGCCTGACCCAGCGACCGTTGCTGTTCCTGCCGCTGGCGCTGCTGATCGGCGCCCTGTTGTGGCGACGCAAGAGTCTGTATGCGCGCTTGAACAAGGTTCACCAGGACATCGGCCACTTCAAGCGTGACAGCCAGTGGCATACGCCTCAGGCGATCCTGATCAATATCCTGCTGGCCATGCCGGTGTCGCTGGGCCTGGCCCTGTGTGGCCTGGCGTTGCAGATCGACGCTCGCGGACAAAACGCCAACATGGGCGCGGCGCTGCTGCAAATGGCTCAGGCCTGGCTGGTGTTCTACACCGCCTACCGGATCCTCGCGCCGGGCGGCGTGGCCGAATTGCACTTCCGCTGGGAAAAACCCCAGGTCGAATTCCTTCAAGGCTGGGTCCGCCGGCTCGGCCTGGTGGTGATGGCGCTGGTGGCGGTCGTGGCAGTCGCTGAACTGCAACCCGCGGCGCTGGCCGATGACGTGCTTGGCATGCCGGTGGTGCTGACCTGCTATGCCTTGATGGCCTGGCTGCTCAGCCGCCTGCTGATCAGCAGCCCGACTCATCAGAACGCGTCGCTGTTTCGCAAGGCCGTAGGGATCTTGTTCACTGTGCTGCCGGTCGCGTTGTTCGTGGCGGTGTGCTTCGGCTACTACTACACCGCGCTGAAACTCAGCGACCGGTTGATCAACACCCTGTACCTGCTGATGTTCTGGCTGGTGATCGAAGCGACCTTCGTACGCGGCCTCAGCGTTGCCGCGCGACGCCTGGCCTACCAGCGCGCCCTGGCCAAACGCCAGGCTGCGAAAGAGGCCGGCGATGGCGAGGCGGTGATCGAAGAGCCGACCCTGGACATCGAAAAGGTCAACGAACAGTCCCTGCGCCTGATCCGCCTGGCCCTGCTCGGCGGGTTCATGGCCGCGTTGTACTGGGTCTGGTCGGACCTGATCTCGGTGTTCTCGTACCTGGACAACATCACCCTCTACGAATACACCAGCGGCACCGGCGCCAACATGAGCATGGTGCCGATCAGCATCGGCGACATGCTCGGCGCGCTGATCATCATCGGCATCACCTTCGCCCTCGCGCGCAACTTGCCGGGTCTGCTGGAAGTGTTGGTGTTGTCGAAACTGAACCTGGCGCAAGGCAGCGCCTATGCCACCACCACGTTGCTGTCCTACGTGATCGCCGGTGTCGGTTTCGTCTCGACCCTGTCGACGCTCGGTGTGAGCTGGGACAAGTTGCAATGGCTGGTCGCGGCGCTATCGGTAGGCCTCGGGTTCGGGATGCAGGAGATCTTTGCGAACTTCATCTCCGGGATCATGATTCTGTTCGAACGCCCGGTGCGCATCGGCGACACCATCACCATCGGCAACCTGTCGGGCACGGTGAGCAAGATCCGCATCCGCGCCACGACCATTACCGACTTCGACCGCAAGGACATCATTGTCCCGAACAAGACGTTCATCACCGGGCAACTGATCAACTGGTCCCTGACGGACACCATCACCCGAGTGACCCTCAAACTCGGCGTCGATTACGGTTCGGACCTGGATCTGGTGAAAGAGCTGCTGCTGAAGGCTGCCCGGGAGAATCCGCGCGTCCTGAAGGACCCGGAACCGCATGTGTACTTCCTGAATTTCGGCGAAAGCACCCTCGACCACGAGTTGCGCATGCATGTGCGTGACCTCGGTGACCGCAACCCGGTGCTCGACGAGGTCAACCGCTTCATCAATCGCGAGTTCAAGAAGCATCACATCAACATCTCGTTCCGGCAGATGGAGGTTTACCTCAAGAACATCCAGGGCCAGGAATACAAAATGGTGCCCATCGATCCGGAAGCTAAAACCATCGTGCCCAAGGTCGATGGCCAAGCGGCTCAAGAGCCGCCCGCCGCCAAGCTCGACTAACCGGCTTATCCCTAGCAGAATGCTCGGACATTCTGCTGGAGATGGCCGTTGAAAGCCCTCGACGAACTGACCTTCGATAATCGCTTCGCCCGCCTCGGCGATACGTTTTCCGCCCATGTGCTGCCCGAGCCCATCGACAACCCGCGCCTGGTGGTGGCCAGCCCCGCCGCCATGGCGCTGCTGGACCTCGACCCGGCCGTGGCCGACACCCCGGAGTTTGCCGAGCTGTTCAGCGGCCATAAGCTCTGGGCCGACGCCGTCCCGAGGGCGATGGTCTATTCCGGTCATCAGTTCGGTTCCTACAACCCACAGCTGGGCGATGGCCGCGGCCTGTTGCTGGGCGAGGTCTACAACGAGGCCGGCGAGCATTGGGACCTGCACCTCAAGGGCGCCGGCCAGACGCCCTTTTCGCGCATGGGCGATGGTCGGGCGGTGTTGCGCTCTTCGATCCGCGAGTTTCTTGCCTCCGAAGCGCTGTATGCCTTGAACATCCCGACCACTCGGGCCCTGTGCGTGATCGGCTCCGACACCCCGGTGTGGCGCGAGAAACAGGAGCGCGCGGCAATGGTCCTGCGCATGGCGCCGAGCCATGTACGCTTCGGCCATTTCGAATATTTCTACTACACCAAACGCCCCGAGAAGCAGAAAGAACTCGGTGAGCACGTGCTGGCCATGCACTTTCCTGAATGCCTGGAACAACCGGAACCGTACCTGGCGATGTTCCGTGAAATCGTCGAGCGCAATGCCGGGCTGATCGCCAAGTGGCAGGCCTATGGCTTCTGCCACGGCGTGATGAACACCGACAACATGTCGATCCTCGGCATCACCTTCGACTACGGCCCGTTCGCCTTCCTCGATGACTTCGACGCTAACTTCATCTGCAACCACTCCGACGACCAGGGTCGCTACTCCTTCAGCAACCAGGTGCCCATCGGCCAGTGGAACCTCAGCGCCCTGGCCCAGGCCCTGACTCCGTTCATCAGCGTCGAGGCCCTGCGTGAAACCCTCGGCCTGTACTTCCCGCTGTACCAGGCCCATTACCTCGACCTGATGCGCCGCCGCCTCGGCCTCACTACCGCCGAAGACGACGACCAGAAACTGCTGGAACACCTGCTGCAACTGATGCAAAACAGCGGCGTCGACTACAGCCTGTTCTTCCGCCGCCTGGGGGATGAATCACCTGAACTGGCGGTCGCCCGCCTGCGCGATGACTTCGTCGATATCAAGAGCTTCGATGCCTGGGGCGAGCTCTACGTCGCCCGGGTTGCGCGTGATGGCAAGGTTGACCAAGAGCAGCGCCGCAAACGGATGCACGCGGTCAATCCGCTGTACATCCTGCGCAATTACCTGGCGCAGAAAGCTATCGATGCGGCAGAGAGCGGCGACTATTCAGAAGTTCGCCGACTGCATGCGGTGTTGAGCAATCCGTTCGAGGAACAAGCGGGAATGGAAAGCTACGCCGAGCGGCCGCCGGAGTGGGGCAAGCATTTGGAGATCAGTTGTTCGTCGTGAGCCCGACCAGCGGACTTGCCGCGTGCAGTCGTTTCTCAACCTGGATATGTCGTGGCGTTCTGCACGATTGAAAAAGTGCGCAGATGTCTCCACATAGAAGTCATCTGCGTCTTTTAGGAACCGAGCGAATGACCGACCCACTCCTCATCCCCTGCCCCCACTGCAACGGCCTCAACCGCATCCCCGCCGAGCGCCTCAACGACCATCCAAAATGCGGCCGCTGCAAGGCCGAGGTTCTGCTGAGCAAGCCCTTCGAACTGAAGCAAGGCGATTACGCCAGTCAGATCAAGGGTGATCTGCCGCTGCTGGTGGACGTGTGGGCGGAGTGGTGCGGGCCGTGCAAGTCGTTTGCGCCGGTGTTCGAGCAGGCGGCGGGGCAACTGGCGGGTAAATGTCGGCTGGCCAAGCTGGACAGCGAGGCGAACCAGCAGTTGTCGGCGCAGCTGGGGATTCGTTCGATTCCGAGTTTGATTCTGTTCAAGAACGGCCGGGAAGTGGCGCGTCAGAGCGGAGCTTTCCCATTACCGCAGTTGATGAGCTGGCTGCGCAGCCAAGGGATTTAGCGACACCGCGATCAAATGTGGGAGCAAGCCCGCTCCCACATTTTATTTTCAGGCGTTCTCGAGCAGGTTGTGCAGGTCGACGAATTGCTGGGTCAGCTTGTGCCGCGGATCGAGGTGGATCAGCGGCATGTTGGCCTGGTGAGATTCACGCATCCGCACCGAGCTGCCCAGGTACACCGGCAGCACCGGCAGGCCTTCGGCGATCAGCTCGTCGAGGATTTGCTGGGGCAGGCTGGCACGGGCCTGGAACTGGTTGACGACGATGCCTTCAACTTCCAACCCTTCGTTATGGTCGTCCTTCAATTCTGCGATTTCCGCCAGCAGGCCGTACAGCGCCTGACGCGAGAAGCTGTCGCAATCGAAGGGGATCAGCACACGATCAGCGGCAATCAAGGCCGACACCGCGTAGAAGTTCAGCGCTGGCGGCGTATCGAGGTAGATCCGGTCGTAGTCGCCGTCCAGTTCCTCGAGCAATTTGCGCAGCTTGTTGATCTTGTGTTTCGCCTCAAGCTTGGGCTGCAAGTCGGCCAACTCCGCCGTGGCGGTGATCACATGGAGGTTATCAAACGGGGTTTCGTAGATATCAACCTGGTTTTTCTTCGCGAAAGGCCCGGAAGACAAGGTCTGCTTGAAAAAGTCGGCGATGCCCATGGGAATGTCATTCCCGGTGAGCCCCGTCAGGTACTGAGTGGAGTTGGCCTGGGCATCGAGATCCACCAACAAGGTGCGATAACCCTCACTGGCGCTAACCGCCGCCAGATTGCAGGCAATGCTGGATTTGCCTACGCCACCTTTCTGATTGAACACCACGCGCCGCATGTCAAAAACCTCCGTGTATCAAAGAATGACCGAGTGTAGTAGTCCACGGCGCTGCTTAGCTACCTCGCTGGCATTGGGACTACACAGTCAGTTGTCATCTCCTGGTGAAAAAGCCGCGAACTCGTCCATGGATCACCGAAAGTGCCGACAGACAGGCCGGTGCTGATGTGGATAATGGCCATTCGACAGTTTTTCGCGAACCAACCGGTACATTTGATTGAGCAAAATGTAACCTGCATTTGCTACACGTCCGCCGCACCGGGATAATGCGCGCCACTCGGCGTTAACCGCCACGTAAGGTCTGTCGCTGTTTTTGTGACTCACCGCGTCAAGAAAGCCCCGCAGGGGCGGGATGAATGTCTGTGATCAACTTCAACATCGCCCAATGGCGCGCGTGGGCCCCTGGGCTCGAAAGCGTGGACGACTGGCAAGCCTGGAGCCGACAACCGGTCGTGCTGGCGAGCAGCGATGCCGCTCCCGACGTATCGTTTCTGCCGGCCATGCAGCGCCGGCGCCTCAGTCGCCTGGCACGGATGGCATTCAGCGTTGGCTGGCCATTGGCCGATGGTCGCCAGGATCTACCGTTGGTCTTTATTTCCCGGCATGGCGAAACCCCGCGCACCTTCGACATTCTCAGTGATCTGGCGGCCGAAGAACCGTTGTCGCCGACTCAATTCAGCTTGTCGGTACACAACGCGATCATCGGGCTGTGGTCGATCATGCGTGGCGAAACCAGCGAAATGACCGCCCTCGCCGCGGCTGGCGACGGACTTGAAAACGGCATGCTAGAGGCGGCGGCTTTACTTTCCGAAGGCGCGCCCGCGGTATTGCTGGTGGTCACTGAAGAGCAACCGCCAGAGGCTTACTCGACGTGGATCGACGACGTGCCGTTTCCTTACGCGGTTGGCCTGCTGATCACTCCGGGAAACGACTGGCAGCTGTCCCTGAACAGCGCCTCGGATGAGTTGTCCAAAGCCCACTGGCCCCATGCCCTGAACCTATTGCGTACCCTGCTGGGCCAGCAGACAACCTGCCAACATGCCTGGAAAAATCGTGTATGGACCTGGCAACGCAACCCGTAACTGAAAAGAACCGCGACGCCTATTACTGGCGCCTGCTGGCCACCGCCGCAAGCTTCACCCTCTTCGGGTTGGGCGGGCTGTGCCTGCGCCTCGTGGTTTTTCCGCTGCTGAACTGCCTGCCCGGCGACGCCCTGACTCATCGGCAGCGAGCCCGGCAGACCGTCGCTCGGCTGTTCTGGTTTTTTGTGCGGTTCATGGCGCGCACCGGCGTGCTGACCTACGACATTCAAGGCGCGGAAAAGCTCGGGCGCCCGGGACAGATGATCATCGCCAATCACCCGTCGCTGATCGACGTGGTATTCCTGATCGGCCTGGTGCGCCACGCCAACTGCGTGGTGAAAAAAAGCCTCTGGGAAAACCCGTTCACTCGCGGTCCGCTACGCTGCACCGACTACATCAGCAATGACGGCAGCATGGACATGCTCGACGCCGCGGCCGATGCGCTGAAAAGTGGCCAGACCCTGATCATCTTTCCCGAGGGCACGCGCACCGATCCCGGCAAAGCGCCGGCCTTTCATCGGGGTGCTGCGGCGATTGCTCTGCGCGGTGCGAAAATCCTCACCCCGGTGATCATCAAGGTCAACCCGACCACGTTGACCAAGGCCGAACCCTGGTATCGCATCCCGAAACGCCGCGTTCACTTCATTTTCCGTGTCGGGGCCGATATAGACCCACAGGCTTTCGCCGCGTATGGCCCTGCGCCTCAAGCCTCGCGCAAGCTCAACGATTACTTGCACACCTACTTTATTAAGGAGCTCGCCGAAGATGAGCGATCTGCACACTAATAGCCTCGAGCAGGAAATCAAAGAACTGATCATCGAAGCCCTGGGACTCGAAGACATCAGCGCACAAGACATCGGCGACGACCAGACCCTGTTCGGCGAAGGCCTGGGCCTGGATTCGGTTGACGCCCTGGAGCTCGGTCTGGCGATTCAGAAAAAGTACGGTATCAAAATCGACGCCGACGCCAAGGACACCCGTAATCACTTCAGCAACGTGGCGAGCCTTGCGGCGTTCGTCACTGCAAAACAGGCAGCTTGAGACCGGACCATGCAAACTCGTGACGACATTTTCAACACCCTGCGCGATGCTCTGGTCGAACTCTTCGAGCTGGACCCCGAGCGCGTAAGCCTCGAATCCAACCTGTATCAGGACCTGGAAATCGACAGCATCGACGCGGTCGACCTGATCGACCACATCAAACGCCAGACCGGCAAGAAAATCGCCGCCGAAGAATTCAAATCGGTGCGTACCGTCAGCGACGTGGTCGAGGCGGTCTACCGTCTGGTTGAACCGACCGCATGAGTCGACTGATCGGCCTCGGCCTGCTGCTGGCGGGCCTGCTGTACCCCTTTGCGGTGTATTTCGGCATGGAGCATTTCGCCCCGTGGCAGTTCGGTCTGCTACTGGGCAGCCTGTGGCTGGCCCGGGCACTGCTCGGTGCCCGCAAGCCTGGCAGCCTGTGGATGGCGATCACCGCGATTGCTTTCTGCCTGATGCTGGCGCTGTTCGACAGCCCGTTATTGCTGCGCTGGTACCCGGTGCTGATCAGCGCCTTCATGCTCGGGCTGTTCGGCCTGAGCCTGAAATACGGGCCGCCGATGGTCGAACGCCTGGCGCGTTTGCGTGAACCGCAACTGCCGGCCAAGGCGATTGTTTATACCCGCCAGGTGACGATCGCCTGGAGTGTGTTTTTCCTCTGCAACGGTTTGCTCGCCGCCGCCCTGACCCTCTGGGCCCCGCTGAGTTGGTGGATGTTGTACACCGGCCTGATTTCCTACGGATTGATGGGCCTGCTGTTCGCCATTGAATGGCTGATACGACAACGGGTACGAGGTCACCCATGAATTGGAAAAAACTTGAGCACCTGTTGCTCAAGGCCCAGCCGGAACGCGCCGTGACGGTCGAACCGGCGCTGAATCACGCACAGCTGTGCGAACAGGTGTTACGCCTGGCTGCCGGCCTGCAAGCCCAGGGTGTGCAGCTCATTGCCGTGCACCTTGAGGACGCCGCCGACCTGGCGATTGCCTTGCTCGGTGCCTGGCGCGCAGGCGTCAGCGTGCTGCTGCCTGCCGACCTGCAACCGCAGACTCGCCAGCGCTGGTCGACCGAAGTCGATCTGTGGCTGACCGATCAGGCCGATGACGCGCACCTGAGCGATTATCAACACCCGCCACTGGCCGCTGCCGCACTGGACCTCGATCACTGTTCGCTGAGCCTGTGCACCTCCGGCTCCAGTGGCGAGCCCAAGCGCATCGAGAAAACCCTGCGCCAACTGGCCAATGAAGTCCAAGCGCTGGAGCAACTGTGGGGCGCCGATCTGGGCCCGGCTTGCATCATTGGCAGTGTCGCCACCCAACACATCTACGGCCTGCTGTTTCGCGTGCTGTGGCCGCTGTGCGCCGGGCGTTCGTTTGTACGCAAGCAACTGGCCTTCCCGGAAGACTTGCAGCGCGCCAGCCGCGAACACCCGGCCTTCGCCTGGGTCGCCAGCCCGGCGCTGCTCAAGCGCATGGGCGACAACCTCGACTGGCCGGCGCTGAGCGCCGTGCGGCGGGTGTTTTCTTCGGGCGGCGCACTGCCGGCCGAAGCAGCACAAAGCCTGCAGCAACGCCTGCAACAATGGCCGACGGAAATCCTCGGCAGCTCGGAAACCGGCGGCATCGCCTGGCGCCAGGGCCACGAACTCTGGCAGCCGTTTGCGGGTGTCGAGTTGAGCCAGGACAGCGACGGCGCACTGCTCATCGCATCACCGTACTTGCCCGCGGGCCACCTCGAACACACCGCCGATGCCGCACGCATCGCCGCCGACGGCCGCTTCGAATTGCTCGGACGGCTGGACCGAATCGTCAAACTGGAAGAAAAACGTATCTCGCTGCCGATGCTGGAAAAGGCCTTGATGGACCACGACTGGGTCGGCGAAGCGCGCCTTGGCGTGGTTCAGGAAAACCGTGCCTCGTTAGGCGCGCTGCTGGTGCTGAGTGAACAGGGTCTGCATGCCTTGCGCAATCAGGGTCGACGCACCCTCACCCAAGAGTTGCGTCAGCACCTGAGCCAGCATTGCGAAGCCCTGGCCCTGCCACGCCGCTGGCGTTTGCTGCGGCAACTGCCGCTGAACGCTCAGGGCAAACTGCCTCAGGCCGATGTGGAAGCTTTGTTGTTGGCGCCGCGCCCGAAGGCACCGGAAGTGCTGGAGCAGGTCGAAACCGATGGCGAGTGGAGCCTGCAATTGGCGGTGCCGCCGGACCTCGCGTACTTCAGCGGTCACTTCCCGCAAACGCCGGTGCTGCCGGGTGTGGTGCAGGTGGAATGGGCACTGAATCTGGGCCAGCAATTGATGGACTTGCCGGCGCATTTCGCCGGGATGGAAGTGCTGAAATTCCAGCAACTGGTGCGTCCGGGGGATGAAGTTCAGCTGCATTTGCGCTTCGATCCGGTGCGCAGCAAATTGTATTTCGCTTATCGCAATGAGACGGCTACCTGCTCAAGTGGGCGGATTTTGCTGAAGGATGCGGGCGATGCATAAGTTTGGTGAGTGCTGCGCACTCAATCGCGAGCAGGCTCGCTCCCACATTGGATGTGTGATCGACGCAGCCCCCCTGTGGGAGCGAGCCTGCTCGCGATGGGATCAATGCGGTCTCTCAGGTGTAAGCGAGCATGCATAACCCCTGCGCCGTGGTCCCGGTCTACAACCACGAAACCGCGATCACCACCGTGGTCGACGCGCTGATCGCCAGCCACTTGCCGTGCATCCTGGTCGACGATGCCAGCGATCAAGCCTGCGCAAAAGTGCTCGATCAACTGGCGCTGCGCGACCGGGTTTACCTGATCCGACTCGCCGCCAACCAAGGCAAGGGCGGCGCGGTGATGGCCGGCATGCGCGAAGCCGCGCGGCTGGGTTTCACTCACGTGTTGCAGGTGGACGCCGACGGTCAGCACGACCTGCAAGACATTCCGACCTTCATCGAGCAATCACGCGCCCATCCCGACGCACTAATCTGCGGCTATCCGCAATACGACGCCAGTGTGCCGAAAGGTCGCTTGTACGCCCGTTACCTGACGCACGTGATGGTCTGGATCAACACGCTGTCGTTGCAGATTCGCGACTCCATGTGCGGCTTCCGCCTCTACCCATTGCCGCCGACCCTGGCGCTGATCGACTCGGCGAAGATCGGCAAGCGCATGGACTTCGATTCCGACATTCTCGTGCGACTGGCCTGGCGCAATCAGCCGATGCTGTGGCTGCCCACCCACGTCCATTACCCGCTGGACGGCGTCTCGCACTTTCGTATGTTCCACGACAATGTGCTGATTTCGAGCATGCACACCCGGCTGTTCTTCGGCATGTTGCTGCGGGCCCCGGTGATCCTCTGGCGACGGTGGCGAGCATGAGCAGCAACGCCGATAAACAACACTGGGCCGACCGCCAGGAACGCGGAAGTTTCTGGCTGATGAAGCTCACCGCGTTCGGCGCCAAAGTACTGGGCCGACGAGTGTTGAGCCCGCTGCTGTACGGCATCGTTTTGTACTTTTTCCTGTTCGGTCGCAGCGCCCGCCGCAGCGCCTGGCAATACCAGCAACGGCTCGCCGACTGGAACGGTCGCAGCGATTTGCGCCCGAGCCATTGGCGAGTGTTCGGCCAGTTCATGGCGTTCGCCGACTCGATGCTCGACAAGCTCGACGTGTGGAACGGCAAGCTGAGTATCGAGCAGATTGAAATCATCGACCCGGCATTGCTGCGCAATCAACTGCGCGGCACTCGCGGGCAGATGCTGGTGGGCGCGCACCTGGGCAATCTTGAGGTCTGCCGCGCGCTGGCGGAGATTGGCGAGAAAGTCACGATGAACGTGCTGGTGCACACCAAGCACGCCGAACAGTTCAATCGCTTGCTCGGCGAAGCCGGGGCGACCAACTTGCGGCTGATTCAGGTCAGCGAGCTGGACCCGCTGATCATGCTGCAACTGCATGAACGCCTGGAGCGCGGCGAGTGGCTGGCGATTGCCGGCGACCGCGTACCGCTGCACGGCGGACGCAGCGTGACCGTGGATTTCCTCGGCCACCCCGCCGCGTTCCCGCAAGGGCCTTGGCTGCTGGCCGGTTTGCTCAAATGCCCGATCAACCTGATGCTGTGCCTGAAAAAACCAACGGGCGACTATCGACTGACCCTCGAACCGTTCGCCGAGGCTGTCGTATGGAAACGCAGCGACCGCGAGCAGGTCATTCATCAGTGGGCGACCCGCTACGCCGAACGCTTGGGCCACTATTGCCTTGAAGCGCCTCAACAATGGTTCAACTTTTACCCTTTCTGGAAGACCGATGACGACGCCAACGCTTGAGCCGGTAACCTTCGGCGAACTCCCTTTGCGCATCGAAGACGTGCTGGCCCTGGCCAACCGTCAGGTGCCGACGCAGTTGCAAGGCGACCCCGAGTTTCGCCGGCGCATCGCCAAGGGTCCGCAGTTCCTGGACTCGCTGCTGGACAAGGAAGGCGTGATCTATGGCGTGACCACCGGTTACGGCGACTCGTGCGTGGTCGCGGTGCCGTTGCACCACGTCGAGGCCCTGCCCCGTCATCTGTACACGTTCCACGGCTGCGGCCTGGGCAAGTTGCTCGACGCCCAAGCCACGCGTGCGGTGCTGGCGGCGCGTTTACAGTCGCTGTGCCAGGGCGTGTCCGGGGTTCGCGTGGAACTGCTCGAACGCCTGCAAGCGTTCCTTGAGCACGACATCCTGCCGCTGATCCCGGAAGAAGGTTCGGTGGGCGCCAGCGGTGATCTGACGCCGTTGTCCTATGTCGCCGCGACCCTGTCCGGCGAGCGCGAAGTGCTGTTCCGTGGTGAACGCCGACAAGCCGCCGACGTGCACCGCGAACTCGGTTGGGCGCCACTGGTCCTGCGTCCGAAAGAAGCCCTGGCGCTGATGAACGGCACCGCCGTGATGACCGGCATCGCCTGCCTGGCCTACGCCCGCGCCGATTACCTGCTGCAACTGGCCACGCGCATCACGGCGCTGAACGTGGTCGCGTTGCAAGGCAACCCGGAACACTTCGACGAACGCCTGTTCGCCACCAAACCTCATCCAGGGCAGATGCAAGTCGCCGCGTGGCTGCGCAAGGACCTGGCGATCGACGCGCCAACCGCGCCACTGCATCGCCTGCAAGATCGCTATTCCCTGCGTTGTGCGCCCCACGTCCTCGGCGTATTGGCCGACAGCCTGAACTGGCTGCGCTCGTTCATCGAGATCGAACTCAACAGCGCCAACGACAACCCGATCATCGACGCCGAAGCCGAACGCGTGCTGCACGGCGGGCACTTCTACGGCGGCCACATCGCGTTCGCCATGGACAGCCTGAAAACCCTGGTGGCCAACGTCGCGGACTTGCTCGACCGGCAACTCGCGTTGCTGGTGGATGAGCGCTACAACCATGGCCTGCCGAGCAATTTGTCCGGCGCCACGGCTGATCGCGCGATGCTCAACCACGGCTTCAAAGCCGTGCAGATCGGCACCAGCGCCTGGACCGCCGAAGCGCTGAAAAACACCATGCCGGCCAGCGTCTTCTCGCGTTCCACCGAGTGCCATAACCAGGACAAGGTCAGCATGGGCACCATCGCCGCCCGCGATGCGATCCGCGTGCTGGAGCTGACCGAGCAGGTCGCCGCCGCCACGCTGCTGGCCGCCAATCAAGGCGTGTGGCTGCGCAGCCAGGTTGAGGACGCGAGGCCGTTGCCGCCATCGCTGGCTGCCATGCACGAAGAACTGGCCAAGGACTTCCCGCCGGTGATCGAAGACCGTGCGCTGGAAGGCGAATTGCGCCTGTGCCTGCAACGCATCACCGAGCAACACTGGAGGCTGCATGCGTAGCAAGGGAGTGCTTCACACCGATACGGAAATCCTCGTGCCGTTCTTTGACGTCGACACCATGAACGTGGTCTGGCACGGCCATTACGTCAAATACCTGGAAGTCGCTCGCTGCGCGCTGCTGGACAAGATCGGCCACAATTACAGCGCCATGGTCGAGTCGGGCTATGCGTGGCCGGTGATCGACCTGCAATTGCGTTACGTGCGCGGCGCGGTGTTCGGCCAGAAGTTGAACGTGCGCGCCAATCTGGTGGAGTGGGAGAACCGTCTGAAGATCAACTACCTGATCAGCGACCTGGATACCGGCGAGCGCTTGACCCGCGCCAGCTCCGTGCAAGTCGCCGTCGACATGAGCAACCGCGAAATGCAATTGGCCTCGCCCAAGGTCTTCACCGACGCCGTTGAAAGGATGCTCGCATGAACCCTTTCTTCAAATGCCTTGGTGCCTTAGCGTTGCTTGGATTGTCCTCGTTTGCATACGCGTTCGATCTGCAACAACTCAGCAACCAACTGGCCAAACCCGATGTGATCCACGGCAACTTCATCCAGGAAAAACACCTGCGTGCCTTGCCCCAGCCGCTGACCAGCAAGGGCACTTTTGTCCTGGCGAAAAACCATGGCTTGCTCTGGCTGTTGAAAACCCCGCTGCAACAGGATTACCGCATCAGCGCCAAGGGCATTGCCCGGCGTGACGCCAGCGGTTGGCAAATGCTCCCGAACAAGAGCGCCGGCGCCGAGCAGAACCGTTTGTTCCTCGCGGTGCTGCAAGGTGACAGCAGCGGGCTGCAACGGGATTTCGAGCTGTCCCTGAGCGGCGACGCACAGCACTGGAAACTAACGCTGATCCCGCGCTCAATGTTGCTCAAGCAGGTGTTCAATCAGATCAACATCACCGGCGGTGAACTGGTGCACAGCATCGAACTGCTGGAAACCCAGGGCGACAGCACGCTCTTGCGCATGCAAGACACTACCAGCGCCCAACCGTTGAGCGACGCGGAGCAACATGACTTTGCCGAGTGAACGCAGGCTCCCGCAGCTCTTCCTGATCCTGCTGCTGGCGGTGCTCGCGCTCGCCGGTTGGCAATGGCGTGACGGCGCGCCGCTGTCGGCCAACCTGATGGAACTGGTACCGGGCACCGCGCCGGACGCGCTGGAACTGCGCGCCGAACAACGCATGCAAGAACCGCTGAACCGCGAAATGCTGGTGCTGGTCGGCCACAAGGATCGTACGCAAGCCATCGCCATGGCGCAGAAACTGGGCGAGCAGTGGCAGGCCAGCGGCCTGTTCGAAAAGGTCCAGTGGAACCTGCAAGCCGACCTCCCCGCACTGCGCATGCAATTGCTCCAAGGCCGACTGGCGATGCTCTCGGCAGAGGACCGGCAGCAACTGATCGAGCATCCCGACGCGTTTATCCAGCAACGGGTGCAGGCGCTGTTCGACCCGTTCACCGGTTTCAGTCTGGTGCCGAGCCAGGACGACTGGCTAGGCCTGACCGGGCGCATCCAGAACAGCCAGCCGCAACACGGCTCGGTGCAACTGGACATCGGCAGCGGCGCGCTGGTCGCCGATGCCGAGGGCAAGAGTTGGGTGCTGTTGCGGGCGCGAACCACCGGCAATGCCTTCGACATGAACCTGCCACTGCAAGTGGCCGATCTGCTCAAACACAGCCGCGAAGAGGCCGCCCAGGGCGACGTACAACTGCTGGCCGCCAGCGGCTTGCTCTACGCGGCAGCCGGTCAACAGCAGGCCACCCGGGAAATGACCTGGGTCGGCGGCGGCGCAACGTTGGGGATTTTGTTACTGCTGTTGCTCGCCTTCCGCCGCTGGCGAGTGTTGCTGGCCTTCGTTCCCGTACTGGTCGGCATGCTCTTCGGCGCGGTGGCTTGCGTGGCGCTGTTCGGTCATATGCACGTGATGACTCTGGTGCTCGGCTCCAGCCTGATCGGCGTCGCCGTCGATTACCCGCTGCATTACCTGTCGAAGAGCTGGAGCCTGAAACCCTGGCACAGTTGGCCAGCCCTGCGCCTGACTCTGCCCGGCCTGACGCTGAGCCTGATCACCAGTTGCATCGGCTACCTGGCACTGGCGTGGACGCCATTTCCGGCGTTGACCCAGATTGCCGTGTTCTCCGCCGCCGGGCTGCTCGGCGCCTACCTGTCCGCCGTGTGCCTGTTGCCGGCGCTGCTCAAGGGCGTGGACCTGCGCCCCGCGCAATGGCCGCTGCGAGTGTCCGAGTACTTGTTGGGGTTGCGTGAGTCGCTACTGAAATACGCCCGCACGCCGGTGTTGCTGGCGCTACTGATCGCCTTTTGTGTCGGTGGTTTGTTGCAGCTCGAGAGCAAAAACGATATTCGCCAATGGGTCGGCGCACCGCAGCAATTGACCGACGAAGCCCAGACCATTGCGCGCATCACCGGTTATCAACCCACCAGCCAGTTCTTCCTGGTGCGCGCGGCCAATCAGCAAGCATTGCTCGAGCGCCAGACCGCGCTGAGCGAGCGGCTCGATCAGTTGGTCAATCTGGAAAAACTCCAGGGTTATCTGTCGCTCAATCAACTGGTCAGCCAACCGAGCGAACAGCGGCAAGTGCGCGAGGCGCTGACCCGGCTGCCGCAGTTCTGGCAGCCACTGCTCGACGTCGGCGTGCCGGTCGAGGCGCTGAATACCGAGTTGGCGAAGTTGCAGGCACTGCCCACCGAAGACATCGACGCCGCGCTGGCCGGGCCGTTGGCCGAACCCTATCGCGCGCTGTGGCTGGGCCCGACCGATGACGGCGTGGCGGCGATGGTCAGCCTGCAGGGCTTGAACAATCCTTCCTTGCTGCGGGTCCAGGCGCTGGACTTACCGGGTGTGGAATTGGTCGATCGACTGGGCGAGTTGAACTCGGTTTTTGCCGCGACCCAGATCAGCGCCGCCGAATTGAAACTCGCGTCCTGTGTGTTGATCGTGCTGGTGTTGATCTTGCCGTTCGGCTTCGGCGGCGCGCTGCGAATCGTCTCCCTGCCGCTGTTGGCGGCGCTGTGCAGCCTGGCCAGTCTCGGCTGGCTCGGGCAGCCGCTGACGCTGTTCAGCCTGTTCGGCCTGCTGCTGGTGACGGCCATCAGCGTCGATTACGCGATCCTCATGCGCGAGCAGGTCGGCGGCGCCGCCGTGAGCCTGCTGGGCACCTTGCTGGCGGCGGTGACCACCTGGCTGTCGTTCGGTTTGCTGGCGGTGTCGAGCACGCCGGCGGTGAGCAACTTCGGTCTGTCGGTGAGCCTGGGCCTGGCGTTCAGCTTCCTGCTGGCGCCGTGGGCCGGACGACAAGCCCATGTGGTCCCGGTCGCGGAGTCGGCAGCATGATGGTCGTGCTGTTTTGGGCGATGGCCCTGGCACTGTTCGCGGTGGCGACCCGCGTCGGTCGTCATTTCGGCGTGATTCCGATCGTCAGCCAGTTACTGCTGGCAACCTTCGGCCTGCCGCTGTTGATGTACTTCTGGATAGAGCCAGGCTGGCAACTCAGCGGTGCCGAACTGATCTCGCCGGGGTGGCTGAAAAACCTCTACAGCCTGAGCTTTGCCTTGTTGCTGGGGCATATTCTGAGTGACGTGATCGACCTGCGACTCGACCGTCAGAGTTTGAAAATCGCCCTGCCAAGTTTTTGCGTTCCGTTTGCCTGCGGGTTGGCGACGGCGGTGTGGTTACTGCCTGCGCAAGCGTGGATCAGCTCGCTGGCCGTCGGTTTAGTGTTCGCCATCACCGCGATTCCGGTGTTGTATTTGTATTTGCGCCACATCAACTACCCGCCCACCGCGACCCGGCGACTGGTGCAGACCGCCATCCTCATCGACCTGACGTGCTGGACGCTGTTCGGCTTTGCCCAAGGCAGCCTGCACGCCAGCAGCCTCCTGCTGCCGCTGGCCGGCGCCTGCCTGCCGTTGCTGCTGCGCCTGTGCGGCTTGCGCCAACCGTTGTTGCACAGCTGTTGCTTCTTCGCGCTGCTGGTGGTGGCGGAACACTTCAAGCTCAATGCACTGATTTTCGGCATCGGTTATCTGTTGTGCATGGCTGCGCTCAAGGTGCCGCTGGTGCTGCCGTTGCCGGTGATCTGGATGAGTCATTTACAAACCTACATCGCGATCCCGCTGATCATCACCTTCGGCATCGTGCAGATCGACGTCCACAGCGCCATGGCCAGCCTCGGCTGGGTGCAATTGAGCGCACTGCTGCTGTTCCCGATTGCCAGCAAACTGCTGGGCAACTGGATCGGCCTCGGCTGGGCCGGCGCCTCGTTTGAAGGTGCCAGTCGTTGGCGGGAAAGTATCCTGCTGAACATTCGTGGCTTGAGTGAGATCGTCTTTCTCAACCTGCTGCTGCAACAACAGCTCATCAGCCCGGCGCTGTACTTTGCGCTGATGGTGATGGGCCTGATCGCGACACTGCTGCCGGCACTCGCCGGCATGCACCGAACCCCCATGAACATCGCCGTCCCGGCAAGGAGCTCACGTGCCAACAGTTGAAATGGAACGTCGCCAGGTAGTGGTGATCGGCGCGGGGCCTTCGGGCGCCATCGCCGCCGCGCTGCTCAAGCGCAAGGGTCACGACGTGCTGATGATCGAACGCCAGCATTTCCCACGGTTTTCCATCGGTGAAAGCCTGCTGTCGCACTGCCTGGATTTCGTCGAGGAAGCGGGCATGCTCGACGCCGTCAACGCCGCCGGATTCCAGCGGAAAAACGGTGCCGCGTTCGCCTGGGGCGAGCAGTACAGCGCCTTTGATTTCGGCGACACCTTCACCCACGGCAAGCCGACCACGTTCCAGGTCCAGCGCGCCGATTTCGACAAGCTGCTGGCCGACCAGGCCGCGCTGCAAGGCGTCGAGATCCGCTACGGCGAAGCCATCGTCAGCGTCGATTTCACCCTGCCGAAACCTCAGCTGGATGTGCTTCGCGAAGACGGCAGCCAGTACCGCGTCGAAGCCGGGTTCGTGCTCGATGCCAGCGGCTATGGGCGTGTGCTGCCGCGTTTGCTCGACCTCGAAGCGCCGTCGAATTTCCCGGTGCGCCAAGCCGTGTTCACCCACGTCGAGGACCACATCGACAGCCCGACCTTCGAGCGCGAAAAAATCCTCATCACCACCCACCCGATCCACCGCGATATCTGGTTCTGGACCATCCCGTTCAGCAACGGTCGTTGCTCGGTGGGCGTGGTCGCGGCCGCCGAACATTTCGAAGGCCGCATGGAGAATCTGGACGAGTGCCTGCGCGGGTTTATTGGCGAAACACCCAGCCTGGCCGGCGTCCTGGAAAATGCCGTGTGGGATACACCGGCGCGGACCATCGGCGGGTATTCGGCCAACGTCAAAAGCCTCCACGGCCCGGGTTTTGCGCTGCTGGGCAACGCCGCGGAATTCCTTGATCCGGTGTTTTCCTCCGGCGTGACCATCGCCATGCGCTCGGCCAGCATGGCCGCCGGGGTGCTGCACCGTCAGCTGCAAGGCGAAAGCGTTGACTGGCAAACCGAGTTCGCCGAACCGCTCAAACGCGGCGTCGACACCTTCCGTTGCTACGTCGAAGGCTGGTACGCCGGGACCTTCCAGGATGTGATCTACCATCCGGACAGCTCGCCGGACATCCGCCGCATGATTTGCTCGATCCTCGCCGGTTATGCCTGGGATGAGCGCAACCCGTTCGTCGCCGAACCCAAGCGCCGACTGCGGATGCTCTCGGAACTGTGTGCCAGGGACGCCACATGAGTTACCTGAGCGACAACTACGTTGAAGAAACCCGTTTCGGTTTCTGGTTCCTGCGTAGCCACACCTGGCAGCATCACGTATTGCGGGTAGCGATCAACGATTTGCGCAGCCTGTTCAGCGAAATGCCGCCGAACAACCCGGTGCTGCTGGACGCTGGTTGTGGCCAGGGCAAGTCGTTCCAGTATTTGCGCCAGACCTTTGCGCCCCAGCGCCTGATCGGTCTGGACGCCGACCCGCACAGCCTCGACCTGAGCGGCGAAGAAGCCTTCCGCCAGGGTTTCGAGGTGGAACTGATCGGCAGCGACTGTGCGAGCATCAACGTGCCGGACGCCAGCGTCGATCTGCTGTTCTGTCACCAGACCTTTCATCATCTGGTGGAGCAGGAACGGGCCCTGGCCGAGTTCTATCGCGTACTCAAGCCGGGCGGCTATTTGCTGTTCGCCGAATCCACCGAGGCTTACATTGATACCTGGGTGATTCGCTGGTTGTTCCGCCATCCGATGCACGTGCAAAAGAGCGCCGCCGGCTACCTGGAGATGATTCGTCGCCAGGGTTTTGAATTCGGCCCGCAAAATGTGTCTTATCCGTACTTGTGGTGGAGTCGTGCCAAGGATTTCGGCCTGTTGGAACGCGTTGGTCTGCGTCGGCCAAAACCTTTTGGGCAACGGGAAGAAACGTTGGTCAATGTGGTCGCGCGCAAGCCCCTGGAAGGTGTTGAGTGAGTGGCTCGGATTGCTTTACCTGTGGGAGCGGGCTTGCTCGCGAAAGCGGTGTGCCGAACCATTTTGTTGGATGGTCCTCCTTCGCGAGCAAGCTCGCTCCCTCAGGGTGTGCGGTGGCGCTGCGATTTTTGTTGGCGGCCTGTGCCTTGTTGCTGAGCGCCTGCGCCAGCCAGGCACCGCTGCCCGAGCAAACCCCGAACCTGGCGCTGCCGCTGCAATTGCACATCCAGCGACTGCTGGCTGATCAACGTCAGGACTGGGTGCTGGTAATCCAGCGTGAAGGCCCTGGCATTCGCTGGTCGATGATGGATTTGTTGGGCATTCCCCAGGCGCGCCAGAAGCTGGTCGATGGCCAGTGGCATGCCGACGGCCTGCTGCCGCCCAACCCGGAAGCCCGGGAGTTGTTCGCAGCGTTGCTGTTTGCGCTGACACCCAAGGACGAACTGCAAGGCAACTATCCAGACGCCTGGCAGCACGGCGCACAACGCGCCCTGCCAGAACGCTGGAACGTCCGTTACTCACAACCGATGAGCTTTGAATTGAACCTGCCCAAAGGCCCGAAATACCAAGTCACGCCCCTGACTGGGGACGCACCATGACGGCCTACCTGAACGCCCTCGGGGTGATCTGTGCCCTGGGCCGCGACAAGCAAGAAGTCGCCCGCAACCTGTTTGCCGGCGATTGTTCCAGCATGCGCAGCGAAGACGGCTGGGTGACAGAGCGGTCATTGCCAGTCGCGGCGGTGCGCGGTGAACTCACGTCGATCCCCATCGAGCTGACCGAGCAAAGCACCCGCAATAATCAATTGCTGCTGGAAGCCGCGCTGCAAATTCGCCAGGACATCGACCAAGCGATCCAGACCTACGGCCGCGATCGTATCGGCATCGTTCTGGGCACCAGCACCTCGGGCATCGACGAAGCCAGTCGCGGGCTGGCCCATTACATTCGTGAGCATGAGTTCCCGGCCGATTACGACTACCAGCAACAGGAACTCGGGGCGCCGGCAAATTTCCTGGCTGATTGGCTGCAACTGAGCGGCCCGGCCTACGTGATCTCCACGGCGTGCACTTCCAGTGCCCGGGCGCTGATGAGTGCCCAGCGCCTGCTGGATCTGGGCGTGTGCGACGCGGTCCTGTGCGGTGGCGTCGACAGCTTGTGCAAGCTGACCCTCAACGGGTTTTCTGCGCTGGAGGCGGTGTCCGGGCAACGCTGCAATCCGTTCTCGGTGAACCGCAACGGCATTAACATCGGTGAAGCCGCCGTGCTGTTCCTGATGAGCAAAACTGCCGGCGATAGCCAATCGATCGCCCTGCTGGGCAGCGGCGCCAGCTCGGATGCGCACCACATTTCCGCGCCGGAACCGACCGGCCGTGGCGCCCTACAAGCGATGCGCAAGGCCTTGAGCCGTGCGCAACTGCAACCCCGGCAGATCGGCTACCTGAACCTCCACGGCACCGCCACCCAACACAACGACGCCATGGAAAGCCTGGCGGTGGCGGCGCTGTTCCCGGACGGCGTGCCGTGTTCGTCGACCAAACCGATGACCGGCCACACCCTCGGCGCTGCCGGCGCACTGGAAGCGGCGTTCTGCTGGTTGAGCCTGAGCGCAGGCAACCGCGAACATGCCCTGCCGCCCCACGTCTGGGACGGCCAGCCCGACCCGCAACTGCCGGCCCTGAAATGGGTGACCCCGGCCGATCGACTGGCGTCCATTGCACCTCGCTACCTGATGAGCAATTCCTTCGCTTTCGGTGGCAATAACGTCAGCCTGATTATCGGAGACGCACCATGATTGACTGGCCGCTCGCCGAATTGCTGCCCCATGCTGGCGACATGATCTTCATCGAGCAGATCCTGTCGTTCGATGACGAGCAGATTCACACCCGCCTCACTGTCCGGCCCGATGGCCTGTTCAGCCGTGCCGATGGCAGCATGCCGGCCTGGGTCGGCATCGAACTGATGGCCCAGAGCGTCGCGGCCTACGCCGGTTGCCACGCACGCCAGCGGGGCGATGCGGTGGCGCTGGGCTTTCTGCTCGGCACCCGCAAATTCGAATGCAACGTCGAACACTTCCCTGCCGGTACCGAGTTGACCATCCACGGGATCCGCTCCCTGGAAGACGACAACGGCATGGGCGTGTTCGAATGCCACATCAACGCCCCCGGCATCCACGCCACCGCCCGTCTGAACGTGTTTCGCCCGCCTCAGGCCGCGCAATATCTTCATGAACCCGAAGGAGTCCAGTCATGACTGAATCCGTACTGGTCACCGGTTCCAGCCGTGGCATCGGCCGCGCTATCGCGTTGCGCCTGGCCCAGGCCGGGCATGACATCGTGCTGCATTGCCGCAGCGGCCTGGCTGACGCCGAATCGGTCAAGGCCGAAGTCGAGGCTTTGGGCCGCGCGGCGCGCATCCTGCAATTCGACGTGTCCGACCGCGCCAGCTGCAAAGCCACTCTCGAAGCCGACGTGGAAACCCACGGCGCCTATTACGGCGTGGTGCTGAACGCCGGCCTGACACGCGACGGTGCTTTTCCGGCGCTGAGCGAGGATGATTGGGACGTGGTGATGCGCACTAATCTGGACGGTTTCTACAACGTGCTGCACCCGGTGATGATGCCGATGATTCGTCGTCGTGCTGCCGGGCGAATTGTCTGCATCACCTCGGTGTCCGGGTTGATCGGCAACCGTGGCCAGGTCAACTACAGCGCTTCCAAGGCCGGGTTGATCGGTGCGGCAAAGGCGCTGGCGATCGAACTGGGCAAACGCAAAATCACCGTCAACTGTGTCGCGCCCGGCTTGATCGACACCGCAATGCTCGATGAACACGTGCCGGTGGAAGAACTGATGAAAATGATTCCCGCACAGCGCATGGGCACCCCGCAAGAGGTGGCTGGCGCCGTGAATTTCCTGATGTCGGCGGAAGCGTCGTACATCACCCGGCAGGTTCTGGCCGTCAACGGAGGCCTGTGCTGATGAAGCGCGTCGTCGTCACCGGCATGGCCGGCATCACCTCACTGGGCAGCGATTGGGAGACCATCGCCGGCAACTTCGCGGCCAACCGCAGCGGCATCCGCCGGATGGACGAGTGGGATCGATTCACCGAACTCAACACGCGCCTGGCCGGGCCCATCGACGACTTCAAGGTGCCGAGCCACTGGACCCGCAAACAGCTGCGCAGCATGGGCCGGGTCTCGCGACTGGCGGTCTACGCGGCGGAAAAGGCCTTGGCCGATGCCGGGCTGTTGGGCAACGAATTGATCAAGGACGGGCGCATGGGCGTCTCCTGTGGTTCGTCCACCGGCAGCACCGATGAGATCAAGGCATTCGGCAACATGCTGCTCAATTCGGTGGCCGAGGGCCTGAACGCCAACTCCTACGTACGCATGATGCCGCACACCACGGCAGCGAATATCAGCATCTTCTTCGGCCTCACCGGCCGGTTGATCCCGACCTCCAGCGCCTGCACCAGCGGCAGCCAGGGCATCGGCTACGCCTACGAATCGATCAAGTTCGGTCGCCTGCCGCTGATGCTCGCCGGCGGCGCCGAAGAGCTGTGCCCGACCGAAGCGATGGTCTTCGATGCGCTCTACGCCACCAGCCTGAAAAACGATGCTCCGCAGACGTCTCCACGCCCTTACGACAGTGACCGTGATGGCTTGGTGATCGGTGAAGGCGGCGGCATTCTGGTGCTCGAAGAACTCGAACATGCACTGGCTCGCGGCGCGCACATTCATGCCGAACTGGTCGGGTTCGGCAGCAATGCCGACGGCCAGCATGCCACCCGCCCAGAGCAGGCCACCATGCGCCGGGCCATGGAACTGGCGCTGGAAGACGCCGGCCTACAGCCTTCGGACATTGGCTACGTGAACGGCCACGGCACAGCGACGGAACAGGGCGACATCGCCGAAACACTGGCGACCAGCAGCCTGTTCGGCGAACACATGCCGATCAGCTCGCAGAAAAGTTTCCTTGGCCATACCCTTGGCGCCTGCGGTGCACTGGAGTCCTGGTTCAGCATCGAAATGCTCAATCGCGACCTGTACGTGCACACCTTGAACCTCGACGATATCGACCCGAACTGCGGCCAGCTCGATTACCTGCGCGGCGAGTTCCGGCAGATGAGCAACCAGTACGTGATGAACAATAATTTTGCGTTTGGCGGGGTTAATACGTCGTTGATTTTCAAGCGCTGGGCGTAGGGCTGAAACGACAAAGGGCGCCTTTCGGCGCCCCTTCACAAACAGGTCGGCTTGTCATCGCCCTGTACCTGTCTGGCTCTGCGATGGTTGGTTGCCCAGGATCCTCAGAGTCTCACAAGCCCCTTTCGGGAAAGCATAATTCAGTCCAAAAGTGGAGCCGTCACCGAGTCGCTACTACACAAAAGAGTGGCAGCTGTGCGCAGGTTAGTAGGCCGGGGACACGAGAAACCGGCGCGCCCGAAGGCGCCCTGCGCACTGCTGCCATCAAGTGCAGGTATGAAATACCTGACTGTCAGGAGCGCAGATGCGCCTCGTTAATCCACGGGCTACTAAACCCGATCACTGGGAATCAGTGATGCGAACGAAGTTACCGATGGCCCCCAAGGCGCACAAGCCGGCGGATTCTGGATTAGTTGTAGGCAATGCCGCAAGGCGCTGAAGCCTTCCTAAGGTATTTCGGAAATGTCCCACGACTGGTGGTGAAGCTTCTGGCATCGTCACCTGCAACTGCCAAATTTTTAGTGTTCTTGCGGGCGCTTTCGCGGGCAAGCCTCGCTCCTACAGGGTTTCGCATCGTGGCGTAAATTATGTTTACACCGCTGAAACCTGTGGGAGCGGGCTTGCCCGCGAATGACTGCGCAGCAGTCACGCCTTCAGCGGTTCAACCTTGCGCGTCAGCAACTCTACAAACGCCTTGGCCATCGGCGACTTCTGATCCTTGCGCTGCACCAGCCACACGGCTGACACCGCTGCTGGATCGAGCAACGGCCGATAGACCACGCCGTCGATGCGCATCCGCTGGTACGACGCCGGCAGCACCGATACACCGAGCCCTGCCGCCACCAGCCCGATGATGGTCATCGCCTCGCCAGCCTCTTGGGCGAAGTGCGGGCTAAACCCTGCATCTCGCGCCAGGCTGAGCAACTGGGCGTACAGACCACTGCCATAACTGCGTGGGAAAAATACGAAAGGTTCGAGGGCCAGGGCTGACAGGAACAAACCCTCTTCACTGTCGGTGACCAACGGATGCTTGGAACTGAGCACGGCCACCAGTGGCTCACGCATCAATTCCACGACGCTAAGGGAATCCGGCAAACCCAACGGTCGCATGATCCCGACTTCGATCGACTCATCCACCAGCGCGTCGGCCACTTGGGTACTGCTCATCTCCCGCAGGTTCAGGTGCACCGCCGGAAAGCGTTGGCGAAAGGAAAAAATCGCCTGAGGAATGGTCGAATTGAACGGTGCCGATGAAGTGAAGCCAATCTTCAGTTCGCCCAATTCGCCCAGTTGCGCCCGCCGTGCCACGTCAGCCGCTTTATCGACCTGCGCCAGCACCAACCGCGCCTCTTCCAGGAACAACCGACCGGCCTCACTCAGCTCGACCCGACGATTGGTCCGCTCGAACAACCGCGCGCCAACCTCTTGCTCCAGCGCCTGAATCTGCTGGCTCAGCGGTGGCTGCGAGATGCCCAGCACTTGGGCGGCGCGGCCGAAATGCAGTTCTTCGGCGACGGCGATGAAGTAGCGCAGGTGACGCAATTCCATGAAAACTCCATTAGGTCGTAAAACCTATCAAACAGGTCGAACAATATATTGGATTGAATCATTAGGCAGCTATATGCTTTTTTCATTGCCTGACCGGCTGCGCCCTCCGAGGTCTGAAGTGAAAACTGCTGTCGCCCCACTCGCCCATGAAGTTCCACCCGCTGCAGTGGACGATGTCGTGTCCGAACTGAAAGAGATCTTCATCGAAAAAGGCACGCCGGCGTTTATGCGCACGGTGCTGGCGCTGTTCTCCGGCGGCTTCGCGACGTTCGCCTTGCTTTACTGCGTGCAGCCGATGATGCCGCTGCTGTCCCACGAATACTCGATCAACGCAGCCCAGAGCAGCCTGATTCTCTCGGTGGCGACCGGCATGCTCGCCATCGGCCTGCTGATCACCGGCCCGATCTCTGATCGCGTCGGGCGTAAACCGGTGATGGTGACCGCATTATTCGCCGCTGCACTCTGCACCATCGCCAGTTCAATGATGCCGAGCTGGCACGGTGTGTTGCTCATGCGCGCGCTGATCGGGTTGTCGTTGAGTGGCCTGGCGGCGGTGGCCATGACGTACCTGAGCGAAGAGATCCACCCGCAGCACATTGGCCTCGCGATGGGCCTGTACATCGGCGGCAACGCCATCGGTGGGATGTGCGGACGCTTGATTACCGGCGTGTTGATCGACTTCGTCAGCTGGCACACGGCGATGCTGGTGATCGGCGGGCTGGCGCTGATTGCAGCGGCGGTGTTCTGGAAAATCCTCCCCGAGTCGCGCAATTTCCGCGCTCGCTCGCTGCACCCGCGCAGCCTGCTGGACGGTTTCACCATGCACTTTCGCGATGCCGGCCTGCCGCTGTTGTTCCTCGAAGCGTTCGTGTTGATGGGCGCCTTCGTCACCCTGTTCAACTACATCGGCTATCGCTTGCTGGCCGAGCCGTACCACATGGACCAAGCCTTCGTCGGGCTGCTGTCGGTGGTGTACCTGTCGGGTATCTATAGCTCGGCAAAAATCGGCGCCCTGGCCGACAAACTAGGGCGGCGCAAAATGCTCTGGAGCACCATCGTGCTGATGATCGCCGGCCTCGCGCTGACGATGTTCACGCCGGTGTCGGTGGTGATCATCGGTATGCTGATTTTCACCTTCGGTTTCTTCGGCGCGCATTCGGTGGCGAGCAGCTGGATCGGCCGCCGTGCGCTGAAAGCCAAGGGGCAGGCGTCGTCGCTTTACCTGTTCAGCTATTACGCCGGGTCGAGCATTGCCGGCACGGCTGGGGGCGTGTTCTGGCACCTGGGTGGATGGAACGGGATCGGGTTGTTTATTGGTGGGTTGCTGGTGATTGCGTTGCTGGTGGCGTTGAAACTGGCGAAGTTGCCGCCGCTCGGCGGTGTAAAAGCTTAAATACAAATCTCCAGCCAACCATAAACAACTGTGGGAGCGAGCCTGCTCGCGATGGCGGCATAACAGCCCAACTTAGATGTTGAATGTTATGGCCTCATCGCGAGCAGGCTCGCTCCCACCAGGGTGTTTATTAACCCGTCACGGTCACTCGTGATACGGCGCCGACAACTCGTGCACCGCGCGCAGGAACGCGCCCGCGTGTTCCGGATCGACTTCCGGGGTGATGCCGTGGCCGAGGTTGAACACGTGGCCGCTGCCTTTACCGTAGCTGGCGAGGATGCGCCCGACTTCGGTGCGAATGGCTTCTGGCTTGGCGTACAGCACGGTCGGGTCCATGTTGCCTTGCAGCGCAACTTTGCTGCCGACGCGATCACGGGCGCTGCCAATGTCGCAGGTCCAATCCAGGCCAAGCGCATCTGCGCCAGCATCGGCAATGCTTTCCAGCCACAGCCCGCCGCCCTTGGTGAACAGGATGACCGGCACCTTGCGGCCTTCGTGCTCGCGGATCAGGCCGCTAACGATCTTGCGCATGTAGGCCAGGGAGAACTCTTGGTAAGCCGCCGCCGAGAGGTGGCCGCCCCAGCTATCGAAGATCTGCACCGCTTGGGCGCCGGCCATGATCTGGCCGTTCAGGTAGCTGGTTACTGACTGAGCCAGCTTGTCCAGCAATAAGTGCAAGGCTTGCGGGTTGTCGTAGAGCATGGTTTTGGTCTTGCGGTAGTCTTTCGACGAGCCGCCTTCAACCATGTAGGTGGCCAGGGTCCATGGGCTGCCGGAGAAGCCGATCAGCGGCACGCGACCGTTGAGTTCGCGGCGGATGGTGCTGACGGCGTCCATGACGTAGCCGAGGTCTTTGTGCGGGTCAGGAATCGGCAGGGCTTCGATGTCGGCCAGGGTGCTGACGACTTTCTTGAAGCGCGGGCCTTCGCCGGTTTCGAAGTACAGGCCCTGGCCCATGGCATCGGGGATGGTCAGGATGTCGGAGAAGAGGATCGCCGCGTCCAGTTGTGGATAGCGGTCGAGCGGCTGCATCGTGACTTCGCACGCGAACTCCGGGTTCATGCACAGGCTCATGAAGTCGCCGGCCTTGGCACGGCTGGCGCGGTATTCCGGCAGGTAGCGACCGGCCTGACGCATCATCCAGACAGGCGTGACGTCTACGGGTTGCTTGAGCAGGGCGCGAAGGAAACGGTCGTTCTTCAGGGCAGTCATGTCGGCATCCGGAAAAAAAGTGCGGGCATTTTCTCAGAGCGCGACGCAAAAGGCACGGTTGCAGGTCAGCCTTTTGTCTATCGGGTCAATTTGTCGCAATGAAACTCAGTATTTAGCAACACCGGGAAACAACTGTGGGAGCTGGCCTGCCAGCGATGCGGCCACCTCGGTGTGTCATTCAGACCGAGGTGATGCTATCGCTGGCAGGTCAGCTCCCACAGGGGTGACTGCATTTCAGCTCAGGATTCGGGCTTAGACGCCCAGGTAATCCAGGATCCCTTCGGCGGCATTACGGCCTTCGAAGATCGCCGTGACCACCAGGTCAGAACCGCGAACCATGTCGCCACCGGCGAAGATTTTCGGGTTGCTGGTCTGGTGCTTGTACTGACCTTGTTCCGGGGCCACGACGCGGCCCTGGCTGTCGGTCTGGATGCTGTGCTGTTCGAACCACGACGCCGGGCTTGGACGGAAACCGAAAGCGATGACCACGGCGTCGGCCGGGATGATCTCTTCGGAGCCCGGGATCGGCTCGGGGCTGCGGCGGCCACGGGCGTCCGGTTCGCCGAGACGGGTCTCGACCACTTTCACGCCTTCGACGCGGTCTTCACCGACGATGGCGATCGGCTGGCGGTTGTAGAGGAATTTCACGCCTTCTTCCTTGGCGTTCTTCACCTCTTTGCGCGAGCCCGGCATGTTCGCTTCGTCGCGACGATAGGCACAGGTCACCGACTTGGCGCCCTGGCGAATCGACGTACGGTTGCAGTCCATCGCCGTGTCGCCGCCGCCCAGTACCACGACCTTCTTGCCTTTCATGTCGACGAAATCTTCCGGCGACTTTTCAAAGCCCAGGTTGCGGTTGACGTTGGCAATCAGGAAGTCGAGCGCGTCATGCACACCCGGCAGGTCCTCACCGGCAAAGCCGCCCTTCATGTAGGTGTAGGTGCCCATGCCCATGAACACGGCATCGTATTCTTCGAGCAGTTGCTCGACGGTCACGTCCTTGCCCACTTCGGTGTTCAGGCGGAACTCGATGCCCATGCCGGTGAAGACTTCGCGACGATTGCTCAGCACGGTCTTTTCCAGCTTGAACTCGGGGATGCCGAAGGTCAGCAGACCGCCGATTTCCGGGTTCTTGTCGAACACCACCGGGGTTACGCCACCGCGTACCAGCACGTCGGCACAGCCCAGGCCCGCAGGGCCCGCGCCGATAATCGCAACACGCTTGCCGGTCGGGATGACCTTGGACATGTCCGGGCGCCAGCCCATGGCGAACGCGGTGTCGGTGATGTACTTCTCGACCGAACCGATGGTCACCGCGCCGAAGCCGTCGTTGAGGGTGCAGGCACCCTCGCACAGACGATCCTGCGGGCACACCCGGCCGCAGACTTCCGGCAGGGTGTTGGTCTGGTGCGATAGCTCGGCGGCCTGGAGGATGTTGCCCTCGGCCACCAGTTTCAGCCAGTTCGGAATGAAGTTGTGCACCGGGCACTTCCATTCGCAATACGGGTTACCGCAACCCAGGCAGCGGTGGGCCTGATCGGCCGAGTGCTGGGGTTTGAAGGGTTCGTAGATCTCCACGAACTCTTTCTTGCGTTGACGCAACAGTTTCTTCTTCGGATCCTTGCGCCCGACCTCGATGAACTGGAAGTCATTATTCAGACGTTCAGCCATTGTTAAAACCTCATCAAACTCTTCAGGCGCATATCACTGCGGGTTGGCACGGGTGCTGGAAAGCAACGATTTCAGGGTGGCAGCCTTAGGCTTGACCAACCAGAAACGACGCAGATAGTCATCGAGGTTTTCAGCGAGGTTACGACCCCATTCGCTGTCGGTTTCCTCGACGTATTCGTTCAGCACGCGTTGCAAGTGGCTGCGATAGGCTTCCATCGCTTCACCGCTGATCCGCTGGATTTCCACCAATTCGTGGTTGACCCGGTCAACGAAAGTGTTGTCCTGGTCGAGCACGTAGGCGAAACCACCGGTCATGCCTGAGCCGAAGTTGTAGCCGGTCTTGCCCAGCACGCAGACGAAACCACCGGTCATGTACTCGCAGCAGTGATCGCCAGTGCCTTCCACCACGGTGTGAGCACCGGAGTTACGCACCGCGAAACGCTCGCCCGCGGTACCGGCGGCGAACAGCTTGCCGCCCGTGGCGCCATACAGACAGGTGTTGCCGATGATGGCACTGTCTTGAGTCTTGTAGATGCTGCCCTTCGGCGGAACGATCACCAGCTTGCCGCCGGTCATGCCCTTGCCGACGTAGTCGTTGGCATCGCCTTCCAGGTACATGTTCAAGCCACCGGCGTTCCACACGCCGAAGCTCTGACCGGCCGTCCCTTTGAAGCGGAAGGTGATCGGTGCGTTCGCCATGCCTTGGTTGCCGTGCTTGCGCGCGATTTCACCGGAGATCCGCGCGCCGATCGAACGGTCGCAGTTGCAGATATCCAGGGCGAAATCGGCGCCGCTCTTGTCGTTGATGGCCGAGGTGGCCATATCGACCATTTTCTCGGCCAGCAAACCTTTGTCGAACGGCGGGTTGCGCTCGACCTGGCAGAACTGTGGTTTGTCCGCCGGGATGTGATCGCTGCCCAGCAACGGGGTCAGGTCCAGGTGTTGCTGCTTGGCGGTCTGGCCTTCGAGGATGTCCAGCAGATCGGTACGGCCGATCAGCTCTTCGAGGGAACGCACGCCCAGCTTGGCCAGCCACTCACGGGTTTCTTCGGCGACGTAGGTGAAGAAGTTCACCACCATGTCGACGGTACCGATGTAGTGATCCTTGCGCAGCTTCTCGTTCTGAGTCGCGACGCCAGTGGCGCAGTTGTTCAGGTGGCAGATGCGCAGGTATTTGCAGCCCAGCGCGATCATTGGCGCGGTGCCGAAGCCGAAGCTTTCAGCGCCGAGAATGGCTGCCTTGATCACGTCGAGGCCGGTTTTCAGGCCGCCGTCGGTCTGTACCCGGACTTTGCCGCGCAGGTCGTTGCCGCGCAGGGTCTGGTGGGTTTCGGCCAGGCCGAGTTCCCACGGCGCGCCTGCGTATTTGATCGAGGTCAGCGGCGATGCACCGGTGCCGCCGTCGTAGCCGGAGATAGTGATCAAGTCCGCATAGGCCTTGGCCACACCGGCGGCGATGGTGCCGACGCCTGCTTCTGCGACCAGCTTCACCGAGACCAGCGCCTTCGGGTTGACTTGTTTCAAGTCGAAAATCAGCTGCGACAAGTCTTCGATCGAATAAATGTCGTGGTGCGGCGGTGGCGAAATCAGGGTCACGCCCGGCACTGCGTAACGCAGTTTGGCGATCAGACCGTTGACCTTGCCACCTGGCAGTTGACCGCCTTCGCCGGGCTTGGCGCCCTGGGCGACTTTGATCTGCAGCACTTCAGCGTTGACCAGGTATTCCGGGGTCACGCCGAAACGGCCAGTCGCAACCTGCTTGATTTTCGAGCTCTTGATGGTGCCGTAGCGCGCCGGGTCTTCGCCGCCTTCGCCGGAGTTGGAACGCGCACCGAGGCGGTTCATGGCTTCGGCCAGGGCTTCGTGAGCCTCCGGCGACAAGGCGCCCAACGAGATGCCGGCGGAGTCGAAGCGCTTGAGCACCGATTCCAGCGGTTCGATCTCGCTGATGTCCAGCGGCGTGTCCAGGGTTTTGACCTTGAACATGTCGCGAATCATCGACACCGGACGGTTGTCCACCAGTGCCGTGTATTCCTTGAACTTGCTGTAGTCGCCCTGCTGCACAGCGGCCTGCAGGGTGTTGACCACGTCCGGGTTGTAGGCGTGATATTCGCCACCGTGGACGAACTTCAGCAAACCGCCCTGCTGGATTGGCTTGCGCGGGCTCCAGGCTTCGGCGGCCAGGGCTTTCTGCTCGGCTTCGATGTCGACGAAACGCGCGCCCTTGATACGGCTTGGCACGCCCCGGAAGCTCAGCCCGCACACTTCTTCGGACAAGCCGATGGCTTCGAACAGTTGCGCACCGCGGTACGAGGTAATGGTCGAGATGCCCATCTTCGACAGGATCTTCAGCAGACCTTTGGTGATGCCTTTACGGTAGTTCTTGAACACCTCATAGAGGTCGCCCAGGACTTCGCCGGTACGGATCAGGTCGCCCAGTACTTCGTAGGCCAGGAACGGGTAGACCGCCGAGGCGCCGAAACCGATCAGCACCGCAAAGTGGTGCGGGTCGCGAGCGGTGGCGGTTTCCACGAGGATGTTGGAATCGCAGCGCAGGCCTTTTTCGGTCAGGCGGTGGTGCACCGCGCCGGTGGCCAGCGAAGCGTGGATCGGCAATTTGCCCGGAGCAATCCGACGGTCGCTCAGCACGACCTGGGTGCGACCGGCGCGCACGGCTTCTTCAGCCTGATCGGCAACGTTGCGGATCGCCGCTTCAAGGCCGACGCTTTCGTCGTAGTTGAGGTCGATGATCTGGCGTTCGAAGCCCGGACGATCGAGGTTCATCAGCGAGCGCCACTTGGCCGGGGAAATGACCGGCGAGCTGAGGATCACGCGCGAGGCGTGTTCCGGCGACTCCTGGAAGATGTTGCGCTCGGCACCGAGGCAGATCTCCAGCGACATGACGATGGCTTCACGCAGCGGGTCGATCGGCGGGTTGGTGACCTGCGCGAACTGCTGGCGGAAATAGTCGTACGGCGTGCGCACGCGCTGGGACAGCACGGCCATCGGCGTGTCGTCGCCCATCGAGCCAACGGCTTCGTAGCCTTGCTCGCCGAGCGGACGCAGCACCTGGTCGCGCTCTTCGAACGTGACCTGGTACATCTTCATGTACTGCTTGAGTTGGTCAACGTCGTAGAACGCCGAACCGTGGTCGTTATCTTCCATGGTCGCCTGGATGCGCAGGGCATTCTTGCGCAGCCATTGCTTGTACGGATGACGCGACTTCAAGCGGTTGTCGATGGCGTCGGTATCGAGGATCTGACCGGTTTCGGTGTCCACGGCAAAGATCTGGCCCGGGCCAACACGGCCCTTGGCGATCACGTCTTCAGGCTGGTAGTTCCAGACACCGATTTCCGAGGCCAGGGTGATGAAACCATTCTTGGTGGTAACCCAACGCGCCGGACGCAGACCGTTACGGTCGAGCAGGCACACCGCGTAGCGACCATCGGTCATTACCACGCCGGCCGGGCCGTCCCACGGTTCCATGTGCATCGAGTTGTATTCGTAGAACGCACGCAGGTCCGGGTCCATGGTTTCGACGTTCTGCCACGCAGGCGGAATGATCATCCGCACGCCACGGAACAGGTCGATGCCACCGGTGACCATCAGCTCCAGCATGTTGTCCATGCTCGAGGAGTCGGAGCCGACACGGTTGACCAGCGGGCCGAGCTCTTCGAGATCGGGCATCAGGTCGTTGGCGAACTTGGTGCGACGGGCCACGGCCCAGTTGCGGTTGCCGGTGATGGTGTTGATCTCGCCGTTGTGCGCCAGGAAGCGGAACGGTTGAGCCAGCGGCCATTTCGGCAGGGTGTTGGTGGAGAAGCGCTGGTGGAACACGCAGATCGCGGTTTGCAGGCGCTGGTCGCTGAGGTCTGGATAGAAGGCGGTCAAATCCGCCGGCATCATCAGGCCTTTGTAAATGATGGTCTTGTGGGAAAAGCTGCAGATGTAGTGATCGACGTCGGCGGCGTTGGCCACGGACGAGCGACGACGGGAGCTGAACAGCTTGATCGCCATGTCCTGATCGCTCAGGCCGGCGCCACCGATGAACACTTGTTCGATCTGCGGCAGGCGCTCGAGGGCCAGGCGGCCGAGGACGTTGGTGTCGATCGGCACTTTGCGCCAGCCGACCAGTTGCAGGCCGGCGGCCAGGATCTCGCGGTTCATGTTCTCGCGAGCGGCTTCGGCTTTGACCGGGTCCTGGTTGAAGAAGACCATGCCCACCGCATATTGCTTGGGCAGTTCGACGCCGAAGGTTTCCTGGGCGATGGCACGCAGGAACACATCCGGCTTCTGAATCAGCAGACCGCAACCGTCACCGGTCTTGCCGTCGGCGTTGATCCCACCGCGGTGGGTCATGCAGGTCAGGGCCTCGATGGCCGTTTGCAAAAGGGTATGACTGGGCTCGCCCTGCATATGGGCTATCAGGCCGAAACCGCAGTTATCCTTGAATTCATCTGGTTGGTACAGACCTGCTTTCATAGACACTTTCTCACCAGGCTGCCTCTTGTCGAGGCAAATTTCTTTTCAATTCAACCACTTACCATCCGCGCCGAACGTACGCCAGCTTTGCGGGGGCAAAAGGGAGGTCATTGTACACACCGACACAGGGGCTCACAAATTTGACGACGAACTGTCGCAAATCTATGTCGCATTTGTGAAAGGTTTAAAGCGATATGCTGTGCTAGTCAAAACTTTTTTAATTTTGACCGCAACGACTCAAAGACTACTGTGACGCAGACACCACAAGGCACGCGGCCTTGAGGCCAGCGCGCTCTTGCAGAAATTTTGAGGTGCCGGGAGAGGCGGCCTGGGTAAGGCCGCCGAATCTTCAGCGAGTTGTTGCCAGTTCCTGTTGGACGCTGGCGACAGTGCGAGGCCAAGGTTTACCAGCCTGGACCTTCGCTGGCAAGGCCTTGATGGCGGTAAGGGCTGCATCGCGGTTGGCGAAGCTGCCGTAGGTGATGACATAAAGCGGCTTGCCGTTGAGGACTTTCTTGAAATAACGGTACTCGCCGCCCTGCTCTTTCACGAAGCTCTGTGCGGACGCTTCGGAGCTGGTGCCGAGAATCTGCACCACGTAGTTTCCCGGTGCTTGCCCCGCGTACCAGGTGCCACCGGCAGCCTTGGCCACGGTGGTCGGCTTCTCGGCAGGCTTGGCGGCGGCAGCGACGGCTGGCTTGGCGGGTGCTGGGGCCGGCTTCACGGCGGGTGCTACCGGGGCTGGCTTGGCGGTCGCGACCTGAGTCGGCGCAGGCGTTGGTTTGGCAGCCGGTGTCGGCGCAGGGCCGGCCGAGAGGCCTGCTGGCGGCGCAGTCGTGGTGACGGTCGGTGGCGTGGCGCTGGAGCCTTCGATCGGCACGCCGTCGTCGCCTTCGGTGATGCCACCCGCCGCTTCGGCCAACGGACCGCGCATGACCGGCTGCGAGTTGCCGACCAGCGGCAGTGGCATCGGTTGCGAGTTACCGGCGAATTCGACGGAAGGTGCGCCACCGCTATTCGGTTGCGGCGTGCCCTGGCCGAGCGGCAGTTGCGCCTGTTCGTTGGCAGGTGCGCCAGTGGTCGGTGCTTTGCTGCGACCCGGCATCAACCAGGCGGCGGCTACCGCGACCACGACAACGGCGGAAATCGCCAATACGTGTTTCTTCGGCATGTTGAACCCCATACTTGGACGCTTCACCGCAGAGCGGCTGGCAATCATGGCTTCGATCATTGCATCGCGGGCAACCTGGTTGATGGTGCCAGGCCAACCGTCGGAGCTTTCGTGAATATCAGAGATCTGATCTGCGGTGAAAAGTTCGATACCCCGACCGGCGCCTTCGAGTCGCTGGTCCAGATATTCGCGCGTTTCTTCTTCGGTGTAGGGCTGCAATTCGATAACGTGGAAACGCTCTTCCTCAAGGCTCAGCGCCTCCAGTTGAGCGATCAGTGACGATTCGCCGAACAGGAAAACGTGCGGGCGACCTTCCGGTGCACCGGCCGCCAACGCCATCAAGGCTTCCAGCGCGGATTCGTCGAGCTGCTCGGCGTCATCCACCAGCAAATAGACTTCCTGCCCGGTCAGGGCAAGCTGCACCACTTGGGCCAGGATCGCACCGATCTCGGCCTGGGCGACGTTCAGCGCCTGGGCCACCTGACGCAGAACGCCAGCCGAATCGCCGGCGCCACGGGCGGAAACCACCACGCTTTGCACCGATTGCTTGTTGGTGCTGGCCACCAGGGCCTGACGCAACAGGGTCTTGCCACTGCCTTGCGGGCCGGTCACCACCAGCAGCAATTGGCTGTAGCGCGCCAGGTGATGCAGTTGTCCCAGCACCGGTTTGCGCTGGGCCGGGAAGAATTTGAAGCCAGGCACCCGTGGAGCGAAAGGGTCGTGACTCAACTGGTAATGGCCGAGGAAAGCCTCGTCGGCATGCAAACTAGTCATCGGGATCTTATTAACCTTTAAGCTGAGCCAGGGCGCGGTAATCCGCTCCCAGCGTGGCCTGTAAAACCTCTTTCGGATAATCGTCGGTCACCACTGCTTCGCCCATGTGGCGCAGCAGCACCAGGCGCAAACGACCGTCGATCACTTTCTTGTCAATTGCCATGTGTTCGAGAAAATCGGCTTCCGTCATCTCTTCTGGCGGGATGACCGGCAGGCCGGCCCGCTGGAACAGGCGAATGCCGCGATCGCGCTCTTGTTCGCTGATCCAGCCCAGGCGCGTGGACATTTCCAGGGCCATTACGGTGCCAGCAGCGACCGCCTCACCATGTAGCCAGACACCATAGCCCATATGGGTTTCGATGGCGTGGCCGAAGGTATGACCCAGGTTGAGCGTGGCGCGCACGCCGGTTTCCCGTTCGTCGGCACCAACCACCGCAGCCTTGGCTGCGCAGGAGCGCTCAATGGCGTAGGTCAGGGCAACCTGGTCCAGGGCGCGCAGGCGATCGACGTTTTCTTCGAGCCAGGTCAGGAACGGCTCGTCGCAGATCAGCCCGTACTTGATGACTTCAGCAAGCCCGGCGGACAGCTCGCGAGCCGGCAGGGTGTTGAGGGTGGCGGTATCGATCAGCACGACGTTCGGCTGATAAAAGGCGCCGACCATGTTCTTGCCCAGCGGATGGTTGATCCCGGTCTTGCCACCGACCGAGGAATCGACTTGCGACAACAAGGTGGTCGGGATCTGGATGAAATCGACACCGCGCTGGTAGCAGGCGGCAGCAAAACCGGCCATGTCACCAATCACGCCGCCACCGAGGGCGATCACCGTGGTGCGGCGGTCGTGCCGTGCGGTCAACAGACCGTCGAAAATCAGTTGCAGGGTTTCCCAGGTCTTGAAGGCTTCGCCGTCGGGCAGCACCACGGACACCACCGAGAACGGTGCGAGGCTGCGGGTCAGACGTTCGAGATAGAGCGGCGCAACGGTCTCGTTGGAGATAATCGCTACTTGCCGTCCGCGAATATGCGGGACCAGCAGCTCAGGCTGGTCCAACAAACCTTCGCCAATATGAATCGGGTAGCTGCGCTCGCCTAGATCGACCTTGAGTGTCTGCATGTGTCCCCACAGTGAAGATGGAATCAGGCGTCCTGCCCTGAGTTATCGAAAGTCCACGGCCTCTGCTGGTGTGACGCCGTTCGGTAGCCATCCGCCACAACCTTGAGCGGCCGTGACAGGACGCCGAGGATAGCGCATTTCGCGCTGCGCTTTAACGGGGAGGTAGCTGCTGCAAGCGTTCGAGAATATCGAGCACCACCATTCGTGGCGGCCGCTCATCGGTTTCCACCACCAGGTCGGCGATTTCCCGATAAAGCGGATCACGGATCGCCAGCAGATCCCGAAGGGTCTTGGCCGGGTCGGCGGTACGCAGCAACGGCCGATTGCGGTCACGGGAAGTGCGGCCGACCTGCTGCTCGACAGAGGCATGCAGATAGACCACGCGACCACCGGCGCGCAGCGCCCGACGATTGGCCTCGCGCATGACGGCCCCGCCACCGGTGGCCAATACCACGCCATCGCAGTCGCACAGCTCGGCAATCATCGCCTGCTCGCGGTCACGAAAGCCCGGCTCGCCTTCCTTATCGAAGATCCACGGGATATTGGCGCCCGTGCGCAATTCAATTTCCTTATCGGAATCTTTGAACGGCAGGCGCAGCTCTTTGGCCAGCAACCGGCCGATGGTGCTTTTTCCAGCCCCCATCGGTCCAACAAGAATCAAATTTCGCACAGAATCAACGACTCACAGCAATCGCCTGGTTATTCATGATACGCGGTGTGAGAAACACCAACAGCTCGGATTTTTTCTCCGAAACCACGTCACGCCGGAAAAGGCGGCCAAGATACGGCACATCGCCGAGAAATGGCACCTTATCTACAACCTTGCTTTGAGTATTTGAGAAAACCCCGCCAATCACGATGGTCTCGCCGTCGTTGACCAGGACCTTGGCGTTGACCTCGTTTTTCTTGATCGGCGGCACATCCTGCACTTTGTTCAGGTAGTCCGGTTCGTCCTTGGTGACCTTGACCTCCATGATGATGCGGTTGTCCGGAGTGATCTGCGGCGTCACTTCCAGGGACAGCGACGCCTCCTTGAACGACACCGACGTAGCGCCGCTGGAGCTGGCTTCCTGGTAGGGAATTTCCGTGCCCTTGAGGATTTTCGCGGTTTCCTTGTCGGACGTGACCACCTTGGGCTGGGAAACGATTTCGCCGTTGCCGGTCTTCTCCATCGCCGTCAGTTCCAGATCGAGCAGCACGTTGTCCGTGATGAAGGCGATGCCGATCCCCGAGGTGTTGGCGGCCGTCCCCAGGTCGACGAACGGCGCATTGGTGCTGGTGCTGCCGGGCGTGCCGATGGTCGACGAGGCATTCGCGCCATTACTGACCCCGGAAGTGTTCCAGTTGCCTTTGTTCTGTACCGAGCCGCCCCAGCGCACACCGAGGCTTTTGTCGTAGTCGACGTTGGCTTCGACGATCCGCGCCTCGATCATCACCTGACGCACGGGAATATCCAGTTGAGCGACGATACGACGGAGTTCGTCGAGGCGTTCCTGAGTCTGGTAGGCAATGATGTTGTTGGTCCGCTCATCCACCGTGATCGAACCCCGCTCATCGGCTTTTGCCTCGGCACTGGTCACCGACTGGAACAGTTTGGCGATGTCGGCAGCTTTGGCGTAGTTGACCTGAAGCAGCTCACGACGAAGGGGCGCCAGGTCGGCGATTTGTTTTTGCGACTCCAGTTCCTGTTGCTCGCGGGCGGCAATTTCTGCGGCCGGCGCCACCAGCAAGACGTTGCCGATCTTGCGCTTATCGAGGCCTTTGGTTTTCAGCACCAGATCCAGTGCCTGATCCCATGGCACGTTCTGCAAGCGCAGGGTTATGCCGCCCTGCACCGTGTCGCTGGCCACCAGGTTGAGATTGGTGAAATCGGCAATCAGTTGCAGCACCGAGCGCACGTCGATGTCCTGGAAATTCAGGGAGAGCTTTTCACCGGTGTACGCAAAACGTTCGGTGTTGCGCTTCTGCAAGTCGTCGACGGTCATTGGCCGGATGCTGACGGTCAGTTTGTTGTCGGTCTGATAGGTCGAATAATCAAAGGCGCCGCTGGGCTCGATGCTGATCGTGGCGCGATCGCCGGTGGCACTCGCGTTGACGAACTGCACCGGCGTGGCGAAGTCCTTGACGTCGAGGCGCACCCGCAACGGTTCGGGCAATTGAGTCTTGGCGAAACCGAGGATGATTTTGCCATCGCGCTCCTGAATGTCCGGCGCGATGGATGGATCCGACAGATCGATCACCACATTGCCTTCACCCTGGGTGCCGCGCTGGAAATCCACGCCGCGGATGGCCTTGCCCACCGGCGCATAGGCCCTCGCCGGGGCTGGCGTCGCAACCGCCGCACGCGACGCTTTGGGAGCCGGGCTGGAGGCCGTTTTGTTGGCGCCCTGACCGACCACCACGAACAGCGTGTTGCCTTCAACCCGCGCGCTGTACGGCGTCAACTGGGTCAGGTTGATGATCAGCCGCGCGCGATCCTTGGCCTCGACAACCGTGGCGCTGCGGGCATTGCCCCCGCCCAGGTCACGACTCTTGTTCGCCAGCTTGCTGACAACACCGGGCAGGTCCAGCGCAATCCGTGCCGGTTGCTCTGTGGTGTAGCCGTGAGGCGTCGGGGGCGGCCCATCGAATGACAACTTCAACTCGACGCGGTCCCCCGGCAGCGCTGCGACATCCAGCGTTTTGAGGTTGGCCGCTTGTACCATCGGCGACAGCAGCGCTATCCATAGCGAAATACCGAAGGTGGAGAAAATCCTGTTCATTATTCGAGTTCCACTATGAGTGCTCTTTCAAAGGGATGGTCCGCGGACGCTCCAGCCAGGCGCCTTCGCCGTCGGGAACGATTTCGACCACATCGACCTGGGAACCGCTGATGGCGACGATCCGCCCGTCGTTGCGCCCCAGGTAATCGCCGACTTTCAACCGATGCACACCGCCCGCGCCGCGCAACAACGCAAAGGAGCCATTCGCATTGGAGATCGTGCCGACCATTTCAAACTGCTCGATGTTGAAACCTTCGAGGTACTGCTTGACCCGACTGGTGTCGGGCTTGACGTTGCGCGAGCCATGTTTCTGGCCAGCCAGGTCCACTCTGACCTGCCGCGAAAACGGGCTTCGCAGGTTAGCGGCGTTGTAGGTGAATGTTGGGTAAGACCGAAATGTCGGCGTTGGTTCAATCTTGCCCGGCGCACGCAAACGCATTTCGTTCATGTACGCATCCAGGTCAGTGAAGTCAGTGTCGCTGTAACAACCGGCCAGTCCGACCACCAGCATCACTATCGAAAAACCACGAATCGGGCTCATTTTTGCAGCCCCTTGTCGTTGTAGCGGTAGGTCTTGGCGAGGATGCTCATGCGCAACTTCGGTCCACCCTCGGGATCGGCCGGTGCGACATCGAAGTCATGCAGGGTGACGATCCGCGGCAGCCCCGCCACACCGCTGACGAAAGTGGCCAGGTCGTGATAGGCGCCGGTAACGGTGATCTGGATCGGCAGTTCGATGTAGAACTGCTGGGTGACCTCCGGCAGCAGTTTGATTTCTTCGAACTCCAGGCCACTGCCCAGGCCGGTGCGGGTGATGTCCTCCAGCAGGCCGGGCACTTCGGTGTCGCTGGGCAATTGCCGCAGCAGCACACCAAAGGAATTCTCCATTTGCTTCATCTGCTGGGTATACAGCTCCAGATTCGCCGCCATGTGCGCTTTGTTGGCAAATTGCTCCTTGAGCGTCGACTCTTCCTCACGCTTGAGTTCGAGCTGGTTGTTGAGTTCGCTGGTGGAAAAGCTGTAGCCCAATGCCAGCACCAGAATCATCAGCAAGGCACTGGCCAACGCCTTGATCGCTGGCGGCCAGGAGCCGATGTTGTTGGTGTCCAGATCGTTGAGGTCAATCTTGCGTAGTGCTTCGAACCAAGTGGACAGACTCATTGGCCGCCCTCCACAGCGGCAGGCTGAGTCTGACGAACGGTCAACTGAAAGACGTTGGCCTGATCCAGCTGACCTGCCGTGGTCGCTTTGACTTCCGTGAGGTTGGGCGCATCGAACCAGTCGGATGCATCCAGATTGCGCATGAGGTCTGAAACCCGATTGTTGGACTCTGCCGCGCCCGCGATGGACAAGGTCTTGCCCGCCATTTTCAATTCGGTGAAGTACACGCCATCGGGCAAGGTCCGCGCCAACTGGTCGAATATCCGCCCGCTGATCGGCCGATTGCCCTGCAGGTCCTGGATGATGCGCATGCGCTCGACCAGTTGCTGGCGACGGGCTTTCAGGTCGCTGATCTGTTTGATCCGCTCGTCGACCACGGCAATCTGTTTGCCAATGTAGTCGTTACGGGCAATTTGCCGGTCGATGGCGCCGCTGATCGCCTGATCCGCGATCAGCACCGCCCCCACCGACCCCACCAGTACACCGACCAGCGCCAACAAAAAACGTTTGCGGCGTTCTTCTCGCAGCTCTTCGCGCCAGGGTAAAAGATTGATCCGCGCCATCAGTCGAAACTCCTGAGGGCCAGCCCGCAGGCGATCATCAGTGCCGGCGCATCACTGGCCAATGCACCGGCGTTGACCTTGCTGCCAAGGGCCATGTTGGAGAAAGGGTTGGCCACCTGGGTCGGCGTGCCCAATCGCTGCTCGATCAAACGATCCAGCCCCGGGACCGAAGCTGTGCCGCCGGCCAGCAGGATGTGATCGACCGAGGTGTACTGGCCCGAGGCAAAGAAAAACTGCAACGAACGCGACACCTGCTGCACCAGCGCATCACGAAACGGCTGCAGTACTTCGCTGACGTAATCGTCGGGCAAACCGCCTTGCTTCTTCGCCAGCCCCGCTTGCTCGACGGTCAGGCCGTAACGCCGCTGGATCTCTTCCGTCAGCTGACGCCCGCCGAACAATTGTTCACGGGTGTAGATGATCTTGCCGTTGTGCAGGACGCTCAGGGTGGTCATGGTGGCGCCGATGTCGACCACCGCCACCATCAGACGCTCCTGAGAGACAGCCAGCTGCCCCGCCAGCAATCCGAAACAGCGTTCCAGCGCGTAGGCCTCGACATCGACCACACGCGCCGTCAGCCCCGCCAGGGCCAGGGCCGCTTCACGGACCTCGACGTTTTCCTTGCGACACGCCGCCAGCAGCACATTGACCCGCTCCGGGTTGCGCTCGGACGCGCCCTGGACTTCGAAATCGATGGCGACTTCGTCCAATGGATAAGGAATGTATTGATCGGCCTCGATCTTCAGCTGGTTTTCCATCTCGTCGTCGGAAAGACCGGCATCCATCTCGATGGTCTTGGTGATCACCGCCGAACCGGCCACGGCCACAGCGACGTTCCTGAGATTGGTCCGGGCCTTGAGCAGCACCCGCGCAAGGGCCTGCCCCACACCCTCGAGCTCGGCGATGTTTTTTTCGACCACTGCACTGGCGGGCAGCGGTTCTACCGCATAGGCCTCGACCCGATAACGGTCGCCCTGGCGGCTCAGCTCCAGCAGTTTCACCGACGTGGAGCTGATATCGATGCCCAGCAGCGTGTTGGCCTTTTTGTTGAAGAGTCCTAGCACTACCAATTCCCTATGACTATCCGTGAGTTACGGACTCTGTAATATCCATTGCGTTCAAACCACCCGTCTTGACAGCAGCGCAAATGACGCTCTCGACGTAAAAATGCTTATAATGCCCAGCGTTTTTTTCCGGTTTTTACTTCAAGCGCGGGTCGTTCCCTGTTTATCTGAACCCTGATGCCCAATTCATTTTTTACCCTGGATGTCCAAAAGCCTTGATTCGTCTGCTGAAATTTTTCGGTTGGTCCATCGTCGCCGTTTTCTGCGGACTGCTCCTCGGTCTCAGCGGCGCATTTCTCTACCTTAGTCCGGGATTGCCCTCCGTGGAGGCGTTGAGAAGCATTCAGTTGCAGATTCCTCTGCGGGTCTACAGCAGCGACAACAAGTTGATCGCAGAATTTGGCGAAATGCGCCGTACTCCGATCCGTTTCGCCGACATTCCCCCCAATTTCATCAATGCGTTACTAAGTGCTGAAGACGACAACTTCGCCAATCACTACGGCGTCGATCCGAGCAGTCTGATGCGTGCGGCCACGCAATTGGTAAAAAGCGGACACATTCAGTCGGGCGGTAGCACCATCACCATGCAGGTGGCGAAGAACTTCTTCCTGACCAGCGAACGCAGCTTCTCGCGCAAGACCACCGAAATTCTCCTGGCCCTGCAGATCGAACGGCAGCTGACCAAGGACGAGATCCTTGAGCTGTACGTCAACAAGATCTACCTGGGTAACCGCGCCTACGGCATTGAAGCGGCGGCGCAGGTCTATTACGGCAAATCGATTCGTGACGTCACCCTGGCGCAAATGGCAATGATCGCCGGCCTGCCGAAAGCCCCGTCGCGCTTCAATCCGCTGGCCAACCCGGCCCGCAGCAAAGAGCGTCGCGACTGGATCCTCGGGCGCATGTACAAGCTCGGCAAAATCACCGAAGCCGACTACACCACCGCGATCAACGAGCCGCTCAACGCCAGTTATCACGTACCGACTCCGGAAGTGAATGCACCCTATATCGCTGAAATGGCCCGCGCCGAAATGGTCGGGCGTTATGGCAGTGATGCATACACCGAAGGTTTCCGTGTGACCACCACCGTGCCGAGCAATTTGCAGGAAATGGCCAACACCGCGCTCCACGAAGGCTTGATGGCTTACGACCAGCGCCATGGCTATCGCGGTCCTGAGTCGCGCCTGCCGGGCAAGACGCGTGAGGCGTGGGCGGTCGAGCTGACCAAGCAACGCACCATCAGCACCCTTGAGCCGGCCATCGTTACCCAGGTCGACAAGAACGGCCTGCAAGTGATGACCCGTACCGGTGACGAACACGTCGCCTGGGACAGCATGAAATGGGCGCGCCCGTTCCTCAACACCAACAGCATGGGCGCCAATCCGAAGCAACCGTCGGACGTCGCCCAGGTCGGCGACCTGATTCGTGTGCAGCGCCAGCCAGATAACTCGCTGAAGTTCAGCCAGATTCCACAGGCCCAGGGCGCACTGGTTTCCCTCGACCCGCTGAACGGCGCGATCCGCTCGCTGGTCGGCGGCTTCGCCTTCGAGCAGAGCAACTACAACCGCGCGATGCAGGCCAAGCGTCAGCCGGGGTCGAGCTTCAAGCCGTTCGTCTACAGCGCCGCACTGGATAACGGCTACACCGCCGCCAGCCTGGTGAACGATGCACCGATCGTGTTCGTCGACGAGTACCTGGACAAGGTCTGGCGTCCGAAGAACGACACCAACACTTTCCTCGGCCCGATCCGCATGCGCGAAGCGCTGTACAAGTCGCGCAACCTGGTGTCGATCCGCCTTCTGCAAGCATTGGGTGTCGACCGCACCATCGACTACATCAGCAAGTTCGGCTTCAACAAGCAGGACCTGCCGCGCAACCTGTCACTGGCCCTGGGCACCGCGACCCTGACGCCGATGGAAATCGCCACCGGCTGGGCCACCTTCGCCAATGGCGGCTACAAGATCACCCCGTACATCATCGACAAGATCGAAAGCCGCAATGGCGACACGCTGTTCGTCGCCAACCCGCCGAGCGTGCCGAAGGGTGAAGTCGTCAGCGATGGCATCGCCGCGCCGGTCGCCAATGCCATAACAGTCAACGCAACCCCGAGCGACACGCTGACGGCACAACCCGCGCCGCCAACGCCGGCCGTGGCCGAACGTATCGTCGACGGTCGCACCACGTTCATCCTCAACAGCATGCTTGAGGACGTGATCAAGCTCGGCACCGGCCGCCGCGCCTTGGCCATGGGCCGTCCCGACATCGCCGGCAAGACCGGTACCACCAACGAATCCAAGGACGCCTGGTTCTCCGGCTACAACGCCGATTACGTGACCACCGTCTGGACTGGCTTCGACCAACCGGAAAGCCTCGGTAAACGTGAGTTCGGCGGCACCGTCGCGCTGCCGATCTGGATGAATTACATGAGCGCCGCGCTCAAGGACAAGCCGCCGCATACGCAAACGGAGCCGGAAGGCATCCTCAGCCTGCGGGTCGACCCGATCAGCGGCCGCGCCGCCACGCCAGGCACGCCAGGCGCCTACTTCGAGCTGTTCAAGGCCGAAGACACGCCACCGTCGGCCAATGAGCTGGGCAACGGCACTGCGCCGGGCAGCCCACTGCCAGCGGATGAAGCGGCGCCGATCGATTTGTTCTGATCGATTGCGCATTGCAAAAGCCCCGCCTTCGAGAGAAGCGCGGGGCTTTTTGTTGCCTGTTGATTTATGTACTGACTGAACCGGCCTCTTCGCGGGCAAGCCCGCTCCCACAGTGGACGATGGTGTTCATACAATTCATGTACACCACAAATCCCTGTGGGAGCGGGCTTGCCCGCGAAGAGGCCATTAAATTCAACGCAAATCCACAAGGCACAAAAAAGCCCCGACTCTCACAAGCCGGGGCTTTCGGTTGAAGCGCTACAACGACTTAGCCGTTGAACACGTCATCCACGCTTTTCAGCGGGTAGTTCTTCGGATACGGCAGGGTGGCGACGCCGGTCTCGATGGCGGCCTTGGCCACGGCATCGGAGATCACGGTGATCAGGCGTGCATCCATTGGTTTCGGAATGATGTACTCACGACCGAATTCCAGCTTGATGCCGCCGTAGGCGTCGCACACTTCCTGAGGCACCGGCAGTTTGGCCAGTTCACGCAGGGCGTTGGCCGCCGCCACTTTCATTTCTTCGTTGATGCGCTTGGCGCGAACGTCCAGGGCACCACGGAAGATGAACGGGAAGCCCAGTACGTTGTTGACCTGGTTCGGATAGTCCGAACGACCGGTCGCCATGATCACGTCGTCACGGGTGGCGTGCGCCAGTTCCGGGGCGATTTCCGGATCAGGGTTGGAGCACGCGAACACGATCGGGTTGGCCGCCATGGATTTCAGGCCTTCGGCGCTCAGCAGGTTCGGGCCGGACAGGCCGACGAACACGTCAGCACCGGTCAGGGCGTCAGCCAGGGTGCGCTTGTCGGTCGCGTGAGCGAAGACAGCCTTGTACTGGTTCAGGTCGTCACGGCCGGAGTGGATCACGCCGGTACGGTCAACCATGAAGATGTTTTCGATGTTGGCGCCCATGCTCACCAGCAATTTCATGCAGGAGATGGCAGCCGCACCGGCGCCCAGGCAGACGATCTTGGCGTCGGCGAGGGTTTTGCCAGCGATTTCCAGGGCGTTGATCATGCCGGCCGCGGTAACGATCGCGGTGCCGTGCTGGTCATCGTGGAACACCGGAATGTCGCACTGCTCGATCAGCGCGCGTTCGATCTCAAAGCACTCAGGTGCCTTGATGTCTTCCAGGTTGATGCCGCCGAAGGTGATGGAGATGCGCTTGACGGTGTCGATGAAGGCTTGCGGGCTTTCGGAGTCGACTTCGATGTCGAACACGTCGATGCCGGCGAAGCGCTTGAACAGCACGCCTTTACCTTCCATGACCGGCTTGGAAGCCAATGGGCCGAGGTTACCCAGGCCGAGAATCGCGGTGCCATCGGAAATGACTGCAACCAGGTTGCCTTTGCCGGTGTATTTGTAGGCCAGTTCAGGATCGCGGGCGATTTCGCGTACTGGTTCGGCTACGCCGGGGCTGTAGGCCAGCGACAGGTCGCGGGCGGTAGCAGTGGCTTTGGTGAGCTCGACACTCAGCTTCCCTGGACGAGGATGGGCGTGATATTCGAGAGCGGCAGTTTTCAAATCAGACATGTGGGCATTCCGCTTTTACTGTTGGACAGACGGACCGCCGAGGATACGCGCCTCGCAAAGTCCCCACAAGACTGACCAGTCACCCCTGTCAAGCGCCCGGCCCTACGACTTTGGGCCAAGAGCCACGGAACACAAGGGATAGACTGTTCACAATCGACAGAAAAAATGTCTACAACTTTTTATCAGGGCGCGACTTGAAGCATCGCCGGGTCGGTCAATGGCAGCAGCCAACGTGCTTGCCCTTCCTTGAGTCCGCCACGGCGCGAACGGTCCAGCACCCAGCCGCGCGCCTCGATCTGCTTGCCCTTCAGCCGCTCCAGCGACGCGACATCGAATGTCCCGAATAAATTGGGTGCAACACGCAATACAAGCGAATCCTGCAACTCGATCCAAACCCCGCCGCGATTGCGCTGAACCTTGCTCACACGACCGCTGAGCACGGCGAAACCGGAAGCGCTGATCTGCTCCGCTTTCAGTACAGGCGACTGCCGCCAAATCCCGAGCCCGGCCTGACGGGCTCTGCGCTCGGCCGCTTGCTGGCAGTCGACCAGATCGACATTCGGCGCCACCGCGACCTGAAAACCAAGACCTTCGGCAAGCATTTGCGCTTCAAGGTTAGCGCCATCGGCGCTATAGACATGGGCCAAGGTGCGACCGTAATGGTCTTTGCTCTCTTTGCCCGGCAGCAAGCCGACCCGCCCGTCACTGGCTGCTACCAGCGCTTCCAGGCGTTTGCGCGCCGCCACGGCGAATGGCTCGTCGGAACGGCCTTTCTTGCCCAGCTCCGGCGTATTCAAACCGATCATGCGCACACTGCGGCCGTCGGCCAGGCGCAGGGTGTCGCCATCCACCACCCGCTGCACCGCGACTGACGTCAGCCCACCGGGTGCCGGGCAGAAGGCCTGGGCGCCGGAAAGCCAAATCGCGGACACAAAAAAGGCGCCCGCGAGGGACGCCTTTTTCATCAGCAAGGAAAAGCCCATCGGGCTTTTCAACCTTACTCTGCAGCAGCAGGAGCTTTGGTTTTGCCGAAAGCACCGAAACGGTCTGCGAAGCGCTGTACACGGCCGCCAGTATCCAGAGTCTTCTGCTTACCGGTGTAGAACGGGTGGCACTCGTTGCATACGTCAGTACCCAGTGGCTTGCACAGGTTCGAACGAGTTTCGAACTTGTTGCCGCAGCTGCAAGTTACTTCGATGGTTTCGTATGCTGGATGGATATCGGCTTTCATGGTGTATTCCTCAGGCTAGCGTGCCGCCACTCAACACTATTGTTGAATACCGCACGTAATTAGGCCGCGGATTCTACCAGACAATGCCAATCGCGCAAGCTGTCGCTTCTACCGACCGTCTGCTAGGCTCCCGACCAATTCGCCCGTCCCTATGGGAGCGAGCCTGCTCGCGAAAGCGGTGTGTCAGACGACATGAGTGCTGACTGATACGCCCTCATCGCGAGCAGGCTCGCTCCCACAGGTGATAGCCTCGCCGTCCTGTTTATCGAGATCCCCCCGCGTGCCCGACGCCATTTTGCGCCTCGCCCTGCCTTCGCCCCTGCGCCGCCTGTTCGATTACCGTGCCCCGGCCGGGATCCTGCGCGCCCAGTTGCAGCCGGGCATGCGCCTGCGGGTGCCGTTCGGGCGACGGGAGATGATCGGGATTCTGGTGGAGGTCACCGACACCAGCGAAGTCCCGGTGGAAAAGCTCAAGCCGGCCATCGCCCTGCTCGACGCCACGCCACCGCTGCCGCCGGCGCTGTTCAAACTGTGTTTGTGGACGTCCCAGTATTATCAACACAGCCTCGGCGACACGTTGAGTTGGGCATTGCCGGTGTTGCTGCGCCAGGGCGAACTGGCCGAAGCGCGCCAGGAACGCTTCTGGTCCGCCGCCCCCGGCGCCAGCCTTGATGACCCGCGTATCGCCCGCGCCCCGCGCCAGCGTGAAGCCCTGGCAACCCTGGCCCAGCACCCGCACGGCGTCGCGCACCAATTGCTGAGCAAGCTGATGCTGAGCAAGGACAGCCTCGATCTGCTGTTGGCCAAGGATCTGGTGCAGGTTGAAATCCGCAAGCACGGTCCCAGTGCCCGCCACGAACATTGGCTGGCCCAGCCAGAATTGCCGCTCAACCCGGAACAACGTGCCGCCTATGAGGCGATTCGTGCGGGCTTCGACAGTTACCACGCGTTCCTGCTCGCGGGTGTCACCGGCAGCGGCAAGACCGAAGTGTATTTACAGCTGATCCGCGAAACCCTCGAGGCCGGCAAACAAGCGCTGGTGCTGATCCCGGAGATCAACCTCGGCCCGCAGACCCTGGCGCGCTTCGAGCAGCGCTTCAACGCACGGATCGCACTGATTCACTCGGCGGTCAATGATCGCGAGCGCCTTGAAGCCTGGCTCGCCGCCCGGGACGGTGACGCCGACATTATCATCGGCACCCGTTCGGCACTGTTCACGCCGATGAAGAACCCCGGCCTGATCATCATCGATGAAGAGCACGACGGCTCCTATAAACAGCAGGAAGGCCTGCGCTACCACGCCCGCGACCTGGCGCTGGTCCGCGCCCGCCAGGAAAACATCCCGATTGTGCTCGGCTCCGCCACGCCATCCCTGGAAAGCCTGCACAACGCCTACACCGGCCGCTACGGCCTCCTGCGCCTGAACGAACGCGCCGGTGGCGCCAAGCAACCGCGTTTCCTGCGCCTGGACGTCAAAAGTCGTCCGCTGGACAGCGGCATTTCCGGGCCGATGCAGCAAGCCATCGGCCAGACCCTGGCCGCCGGCCAGCAGGTGTTGGTGTTTCTCAATCGCCGAGGTTTCGCCCCGACGCTGTTGTGCCACGACTGCGGCTGGATGTCCGAATGCCAGCGCTGCGATGCGCGCATGACCGTGCACCAGCGCTCCGGCGAGCTGCGTTGCCACCATTGCGGCTACGTTGAACGCGTGCCCCGGCGTTGCCCGAAATGCGCCAAGGTCGATTTGCGCCCTGTCGGTGCCGGTACCGAGCGTGCCGAGGAACGGCTGGGGATTCTGTTTCCGGACGTTCCGGTGCTGCGGGTCGACCGCGACAGCACTTCGCGCAAGGACGCGATGAATCAGTTGTTCGCGACCATTCAAAAGGGCCAGCCGTGCATTCTGGTGGGCACGCAGATGCTTGCCAAAGGACACCACTTTCCACGGGTGACGCTGGTGTCGATCCTGGATGCCGACGGCGGGCTGTTCTCCGGCGACTTCCGCGCCAGCGAGCGCATGGCGCAGCTGATCGTCCAGGTCGCCGGGCGTGCGGGGCGGGCTGAAGAGCCTGGCCGGGTGATTATCCAGACTCACCTGGCGGATCACCCGCTGCTGGTGCAATTGACCGAACAGGGTTACTTCGCCTTTGCCGAACAGGCCTTGAGCGAACGTCGCTCGGCGGGATTGCCGCCGTTTGCGCATCTGGCGCTGCTGCGGGCCGAAGCGCACAAACCGGGGCAGGCCGAAGGTTTCCTCGACGAAGCATGCAGTGAGGCTGAACGCTTGCTGGCCGAGCAGAATCTGGCCGGTATCGAGTTGTTGGGGCCGGTGCCAGCGCCAATGGAACGTCGGGCCGGACGTTATCGCGCGCAGCTGTTGTTGCAGGCCACGGCCCGGGCCCCGCTGCATCGGTTGTTGAGCAGTTGGTTGCTGGCTCTGGAGCAGATGCCGAGCGGGCGGGCGGTGCGCTGGTCCCTTGATGTCGATCCCGTGGATTTGTATTGATTCTGAGATCGCCTTCGCGGGCAAGCCTCGCTCCTACAGGGAATGTACCGTTCGCCGTATGTGTGAACGACACTAACCCGTAGGAGCGAGGCTTGCCCGCGAAGAGGTCCGAATAGTCACCATATATCCACAACCTGCCCGCTATAGTTGGCAAGCCCGCCTTCGCAACGGATAATGCCCAGTTTTTCCACCAGCGCATTGAAGCGCCGCCGCGCTTGCGGTCGAAAGAGAAGACCATGAAAGACACCATTCGCCAGCTGATCCAACAAGCCATCACCCAACTCGTCAACGAAGGTGTGTTGCCTGAAGGCCTGTCGCCGGCGATCCAGGTGGAAAACTCCCGCGACAAGAAGAACGGCGACTTCGCCAGCAACATCGCGATGATGCTGGCCAAGCCTGCGGGCATGAAGCCACGCGACCTGGCCGAGAAAATCATTGCCGCGCTGCCGGCTGACGAAAACATCACCAAGACCGAAATCGCCGGCCCTGGCTTCCTGAACTTCTTCCAGAACACCCAGGCCCTGGCTTCACGCCTGGACGCCGCCCTGGCCGATGACCATATCGGCGTGCGCAAGGCCGGCCCGCTGCAGCGCACCGTGGTCGACCTGTCCGCGCCGAACCTGGCCAAAGAGATGCACGTCGGCCACTTGCGCTCGACCATCATCGGCGACGGCGTGGCGCGGGTCCTGGAATTCCTCGGCGACACCGTGATCCGCCAGAACCACGTCGGCGACTGGGGCACCCAGTTCGGTATGCTGATGGCGTACCTCCAGGAAAACCCGATCACCAGCGACGAGCTGTCGGACCTGGAAAACTTCTACCGCGCCGCCAAGCAACGCTTCGACGAGTCCGAAGAGTTCGCTGACCGCGCCCGTGGCCTGGTGGTCAAGCTGCAAGCCGGCGACCCGGATTGCCTGGCGCTGTGGACCAAGTTCAAGGACATCTCGCTGTCCCACTGCCAGAAAATCTACGAACTGCTGAACGTCAAACTGACCATGGCCGACGTGATGGGCGAAAGCGCCTACAACGACGACCTGATCAACGTGGTCAACGACCTCAAGGCCGCTGGCCTGCTGGTCGAGAGCAACGGCGCCCAGTGCGTGTTCCTCGACGAATTCAAGAACGCCGACGGCGACCCGCTGCCGGTAATCATCGTCAAGGCTGATGGCGGCTACCTCTACGCCACCACCGACCTGGCGGCCGTGCGCTACCGCAGCGGCGTGTTGAAGGCTGATCGCGCGTTGTACTTCGTCGACCAGCGCCAGGCCCTGCACTTCCAGCAAGTGTTCGCCGTGGCGCGCAAGGCCGGCTTCGTAACCCATCCGATGGAAATGGAGCACATGGGCTTCGGCACCATGAACGGCGCCGATGGCCGTCCGTTCAAGACCCGCGATGGCGGCACCGTGAAGCTGATCGATCTGCTGACCGAAGCTCAGGAACGCGCCTACACCCTGGTGAAGGACAAGAACCCGGAGCTGGCCGAAGCCGAGTTGCGCAACATCGCCAAGGTCGTGGGCATCGGCGCGGTGAAATACGCCGACCTGTCGAAGCACCGCACCAGCGACTACAGCTTCAACTTTGACCTGATGCTGAACTTCGAAGGCAACACCGCGCCGTACCTGCTGTACGCCTACACCCGCGTGGCCGGCGTGTTCCGCAAACTGGGCAAGGACTTCAGCGAAGTCGACGGTCAGATCGTCCTCGAAGCCGCGCACGAACATGAACTGGCCGCCAAGCTCGCGCAGTTCGGCGAAGTGCTGAACAACGTTTGTGACAAAGGCACGCCGCACACGCTGTGCACCTACCTGTACGATGTGGCCGGGCTGTTCTCGAGTTTCTACGAGAACTGCCCGATCCTCAGCGCCGACACCCCGGCGCAAATGCAGAGCCGCCTGCGCCTCGCCGCGCTGACCGGCCGCACTCTCAAGCAAGGCCTGGAACTCTTGGGTCTGGAAACTCTGGAGCGTATGTAAGTTGGCTGCCAAGAAGAAACCTGCACCCAAGCGTGGCGCCAGTCGTTACACCGCTCCGGCAAAACAACCGATCCCGGGTTGGCTATGGATGGCCATCGGCCTGACGGTCGGTGCGTTCATCGTGTTCCTGATGAAGCTGGAGCCGGGCAAGGGTAGCGAGAGCGTCAAGCGCGAGAAGATCGAGCAGCAGAAAGCCAAGATCGCCGAGGCCAACAAGACCCCGCCGAGCCCGACACAACCGGTGAAGCCGAAGTACGACTTCTACACCTTGCTGCCGGAATCGGAAGTCATCGTGCCGCCGGATGCCGTGCCGGAGAAAACCCTGCCAACGCCGCAAGTGCCGGCGATTCCGACCACGCCGGTAACGCCAGAGCAAGCGGCGAAGATCGACACGGCGCGGGCGCAGGCAGCGCTGGCCGGGATTACTCCGCCACCAGCGCCACCGGTGTCCAAAGCGGCGCCAGTGACCAAGTTCTTCCTGCAGGCCGGATCGTTCCGCAAAGAGGCTGACGCGGACAAGGTGCGTGCGCAGATCATTCTTCTGGGGCAAGCCGTGGCGGTTGAATCCGGCACGGTTAAAGATGAAACCTGGTATCGGGTATTGGTCGGTCCGTTCAGCAATCGTGAACAGCTGACCACCGCCCAGAAACAACTGGCCGGCAGTGGGTTCAGCAACCTGTTGTTACAACAACGCCAGAGCCGCTGATTTCGTCAGAAGGACCGCGCTATCGTTCTTCGCGGGCAAGCCTCGCTCCTACAGGTTAGTGTCGTCCACGCATGCGGCGAACGGTGCATTTCCTGTAGGAGCGAGGCTTGCCCGCGAAGGCGCCAGAACACACAACACAACCCCTCCCGCCCAACACCGCTCGTCCCCCGCCAACTCCCGCAGTTGAAATACGCTCCACCACCCCCATATGAGTGGGCATAAGGCATTTTCGCCCCGCTGCGTGGAGACTCTCCCTTGACCACCATCGTTTCAGTTCGCCGCCACGGCAAAGTCGTCATGGGCGGCGACGGCCAGGTTTCTCTCGGCAATACCGTGATGAAAGGCAACGCGAAGAAAGTTCGCCGCCTGTACCACGGCCAGGTGATCGCCGGTTTTGCCGGGGCCACCGCTGACGCCTTCACCCTCTTCGAGCGTTTCGAAGGCCAGCTTGAGAAACATCAGGGCCACCTGGTGCGCGCCGCCGTCGAACTCGCCAAAGAATGGCGCACCGACCGCTCCCTCAGCCGCCTCGAAGCCATGCTCGCGGTCGCCAACAAAGACGCTTCCCTGATCATCACCGGCAACGGCGACGTGGTCGAACCCGAAGAAGGGCTGATCGCCATGGGTTCCGGTGGCGGTTATGCCCAGGCCGCCGCCAGCGCCCTGCTGAAGAAAACCGATCTGTCGGCCCGCGAAATCGTCGAAACCGCCCTCGGCATCGCCGGCGACATCTGCGTATTCACCAACCACACCTTCACCATTGAGGAGCAGGACCTCGCCGAGTAAGCCTGATTTGGCCACCACGCCACGGCTCACTTTTACCTGAGGACCGCCAATTACTATGTCCATGACTCCCCGTGAAATCGTCCACGAACTCAATCGCCATATCATCGGCCAGGACGATGCCAAGCGCGCCGTCGCCATCGCGCTGCGTAACCGCTGGCGCCGGATGCAACTGCCCGAAGAACTGCGCGTTGAAGTCACGCCCAAGAACATCCTGATGATCGGCCCGACCGGTGTCGGTAAAACCGAAATCGCCCGTCGCCTGGCCAAACTGGCCAATGCACCGTTCATCAAAGTCGAAGCGACCAAGTTCACCGAAGTCGGCTACGTTGGCCGCGACGTCGAATCGATCATTCGTGACCTCGCCGACGCCGCCATCAAGTTGCTGCGCGAACAGGAAATAACCAAGGTTCGCCACCGCGCCGAAGACGCCGCCGAAGAGCGCATCCTCGACGCCTTGCTGCCACCGGCACGCATGGGCTTCACCAACGAAGACGCCCCGTCGGCCGATTCCAACACCCGCCAGTTGTTCCGCAAGCGCCTGCGCGAAGGTCAGCTGGATGACAAGGAGATCGAAATCGAAGTCGCCGACGTGGCCGGCGTCGATATCTCCGCGCCACCGGGCATGGAAGAAATGACCAACCAGTTGCAGAGCCTGTTCGCCAACATGGGCAAGGGCAAGCGCAAGAGCCGCAAGCTCAAGGTCAAGGAAGCGCTGAAGCTGGTCCGCGATGAGGAAGCGAGCCGCCTGGTCAACGATGAAGAGTTGAAAGCCAAGGCCCTGGAAGCCGTCGAGCAGCACGGTATCGTGTTCATCGACGAAATCGACAAGGTCGCCAAGCGCGGCAATTCCGGCGGCGTCGACGTGTCCCGCGAAGGCGTGCAGCGCGACTTGCTGCCGCTGATCGAAGGCTGCACCGTCAACACCAAGCTGGGCATGGTCAAGACCGACCACATCCTGTTCATCGCCTCCGGCGCGTTCCACCTGAGCAAGCCGAGCGACCTGGTGCCTGAGCTGCAAGGTCGCCTGCCGATTCGTGTCGAGCTGAAGGCCCTGACGCCGGAAGACTTCGAGCGCATTCTCAGCGAGCCGCACGCGTCGCTCACCGAACAGTATTGCGCCCTGCTGAAAACCGAAGGCTTGACCATCGAGTTCCAGCCGGATGGGATCAAGCGCATTGCCGAGATCGCCTGGCAGGTCAACGAGAAGACCGAGAACATCGGTGCCCGTCGCCTGCACACCTTGCTTGAGCGCCTGCTCGAAGAGGTGTCGTTCAGTGCCGGTGACCTGGCCAGCGCGCACGACGAAAAGGCAATCCTGATCGACGCCGACTACGTCAACAGCCACCTCGGCGAATTGGCGCAGAACGAAGACCTGTCGCGCTACATTCTGTAGAGCCTCAAGTTGCAAGCTACAAGCGTCAAGCTGATCGCGTTAAGCTTGTAGCTTGTAGCTTGCCGCCCAAGGCCCTTTCTATGATTCCCACCGACATCAAACTGCACAAAGCCTCGAAAACCCTGTCGCTGAAATACGCGTCCGGCGAAGAACATCATCTGCCCGCCGAGTTCCTGCGGGTGCACTCTCCTTCCGCCGAGGTCCAGGGCCACGGCAAACCTATCCTGCAATTTGGCAAGATCGGCGTAGGCCTGACCAAGGTCGAACCGGCCGGTCAGTACGCTCTGAAGTTGACCTTCGACGACGGCCACGACAGCGGCCTGTTCACCTGGGAATATCTGTACCAGTTGGGCGTGCGCCAAGAGGACCTCTGGAACGATTATCTTGCCGAGCTCAAAGCCGCCGGAAAAACCCGCGATCCGAACGAATCAGTCGTCAAGCTGATGCTCTAATTCAGCCCTCTTGCTCATTAGAGGGCATTTTCTAATTCCATCTGTTTGAATGCTCCGCTTCAGGGCCGTTGATTGGCCTGCTTGCGAAAAAAATTAAACTCGGGTAACCAATGGAACTGGCAAGTTCCCTGCAGTGCTCTCTGCGATGAAAAGCAGCGATGCAGAATTAACGGTCACCCGAGTAGTAGTACCTGGCCTTGGCTGTGTGACTGCACAGTTGGACCCGGTACTCGTCTCAGGACAATGGAGCGTCGTAGATGAGTAACAAGAATAACGATGACTTGAAGTATCAAGCCTCGGAAAACACTTTGGGGCTGAATCCTGTCGTTGGGCTGCGTGGAAAAGATCTACTGGCTTCCGCTCGTATGGTGCTGAGGCAGGCCATCAGGCAACCGATTCACAGCGCCAAGCATGTCGCTCATTTCGGGCTTGAACTGAAGAATGTGTTGTTCGGGAAATCCGAGCTGCAACCGACAAGCGATGACCGTCGTTTTGCCGATCCGGCCTGGAGCCAGAACCCGCTCTACAAACGTTATTTGCAAACTTACCTGGCGTGGCGCAAGGAGCTCCACGACTGGATCGACGACAGTAATCTGCCGCCCAAGGATGTCAGTCGCGGGCATTTTGTGATCAACCTCATGACCGAAGCCATGGCGCCGACCAACAGTGCGGCCAACCCGGCGGCGGTCAAACGCTTCTTTGAAACCGGCGGCAAAAGCCTGCTCGATGGCCTCTCGCATCTGGCCAAGGATCTGGTGCACAACGGCGGCATGCCGAGCCAGGTCAACATGGGCGCGTTCGAGGTGGGCAAGAGCCTGGGCGTGACCGAAGGCGCCGTGGTGTTCCGCAACGATGTGCTGGAGCTGATCCAGTACCGGCCGAGCACCGAGCAGGTGCACGAGCGCCCACTGCTGGTGGTGCCGCCGCAGATCAACAAGTTCTACGTATTCGACCTGAGCCCGGACAAGAGCCTGGCGCGTTTCTGCCTGCGCAATAACGTGCAGACCTTCATTGTCAGCTGGCGCAACCCGACCAAGGAACAGCGCGAGTGGGGCCTTTCGACCTACATCGAAGCGCTCAAGGAAGCGGTCGATGTGGTCATGGCGATCACCGGCAGCAAAGACGTGAACATGCTCGGCGCCTGCTCCGGCGGCATCACCTGCACCGCTTTGCTGGGCCACTACGCGGCGATCGGCGAGAACAAGGTCAACGCCCTCACCTTGCTGGTCAGCGTGCTGGACACCACCCTGGACAGCGACGTGGCCCTGTTCGTCGACGAGCAGACGCTTGAATCGGCCAAGCGCCATTCCTACCAGGCCGGTGTGCTGGAAGGTCGCGACATGGCGAAAGTCTTTGCCTGGATGCGCCCCAACGACCTGATCTGGAACTACTGGGTCAACAACTACTTGCTCGGCAACGAGCCGCCGGTTTTCGACATCCTGTTCTGGAACAACGACACCACACGCTTGCCCGCCGCCTTCCACGGCGACCTGATCGAAATGTTCAAAAGCAACCCACTGATCCGCCCCGATGCACTGGAAGTGTGCGGCACGCCCATCGACCTGAAACAGGTCACGGCCGACATCTTTTCCCTGGCCGGCACCAACGACCACATCACCCCGTGGAAGTCCTGCTACAAGTCGGCGCAACTGTTCGGTGGCAAGGTTGAGTTCGTGCTGTCCAGCAGCGGGCATATCCAGAGCATTCTGAACCCGCCGGGCAATCCGAAATCGCGCTACATGACCAGCACCGAAATGCCGGTCAAGGCCGAGGACTGGCAAGAAAACTCCACCAAGCACACCGACTCCTGGTGGCTGCATTGGCAGGCATGGCAGGCCGAGCGTTCGGGCAAGCTGAAGAAGTCCCCGACCACGTTGGGCAGCAAGGCCTATCCAGCCGGCGAAGCGGCACCGGGCACCTACGTACACGAGCGGTAACTGACACACCCCGCCTCCTGTAGGAGCTGAGCGTGCTCGCGAAGGCGGCGGGTCAGTCGACATCAACGTTGACTGACCCACCGCCTTCGCGAGCAAGCTCAGCTCCTACAGAGGGATCGGGGACGAATTCACCCACAGGGCTTGAAGCATGCCGCAACCGTTCATTTTTCGTACCGTCGACCTGGATGGCCAGACCCTCCGCACGGCGGTACGCCCCGGCAAGCCTCACTTGACGCCCTTGCTGATTTTCAACGGCATCGGCGCCAACCTGGAGCTGGTGTTTCCGTTCGTCGCGGCGCTGGACCCGGACCTGGAAGTCATCGCTTTCGATGTACCCGGTGTCGGCGGCTCATCGACGCCGAATCGGCCGTATCGTTTTCCGGGCCTGGCGAAACTCACGGCGCGGATGCTTGATTATCTCGACTACGGGCAAGTCAACGTGATCGGTGTGTCCTGGGGCGGCGCCCTCGCCCAGCAGTTCGCGTATGACTATCCCGAGCGCTGCAAGAAACTGGTGCTGGCAGCCACGGCGGCGGGCGCGGTGATGGTGCCGGGCAAGCCCAAAGTGCTGTGGATGATGGCCAGCCCGCGACGCTATATCCAGCCCTCGCATGTGATCCGCATTGCGCCGATGATCTACGGCGGCGCGTTCCGCCGCGATCCCACCCTGGCCGCCAGCCATGCGGCGAAAGTCCGCTCGGCGGGCAAGCTCGGTTACTACTGGCAGCTGTTCGCCGGCCTCGGCTGGACCAGCATTCACTGGCTGCACAAGATCCACCAGCCGACCCTGGTGCTGGCCGGTGACGACGATCCACTGATCCCGCTGGTCAACATGCGCTTGCTCGCCTGGCGGATTCCCAATGCCCAATTGCACATCATCGATGACGGGCATCTGTTCCTGATTACCCGCGCCGAAGCGGTGGCACCGATCATCATGAAATTCCTCGAGGAAGAGCGGCAGCGCGCGGTGATGCACCCGCATCCAGCGCCATTGGGCGGTTAACCGGCCTTTTGTTGATGAAAAGTGCTCGGCAGGACGCCGCGCCGCGCAACAACCCGTAACAGCGTCTATGGTGTTCTGGTTCGGTGTATCTGTATTTGGCCTGAAGACGAAGGAGTGTTGATTCATGCGCGAAAAACCAGCGAGGGAATTTTTGCCCACTCCCGCCGCGTTCATCAACGCGCAGAGTGCGATTACCGGCCTGCGTGGCCGGGATCTGTTTTCGACCCTGCGCAGCGTGGCAGCCCATGGTTTGCGCAACCCGGTGCACACCGCCCGACACGCCTTGAAGCTGGGCGGTCAACTGGGGCGCGTGCTGCTGGGTGAAACCCTGCACCCGACCAACCCGCAGGACAGTCGTTTTGCCGACCCGGCGTGGAGCCTCAACCCGTTCTATCGCCGCAGCTTGCAGGCCTACCTGAGCTGGCAGAAGCAGGTCAAACACTGGATCGACGAAAGCAACATGAGCCCGGACGATCGCGCCCGCGCGCACTTCGCGTTCGCCTTGCTCAACGACGCCATGGCGCCGTCCAACAGCCTGCTCAATCCACTGGCGATCAAGGAAATCTTCAACTCCGGCGGCAACAGCCTGGTGCGTGGCATCAGCCACCTGGTCGACGATTTCCTGCACAACGATGGCTTGCCCAGACAGGTCACCAAGCAAGCGTTCGAGGTGGGCAAAACCGTCGCTACCACCACCGGCTCCGTGGTGTTTCGCAATGAGCTGCTGGAGCTGATCCAGTACAAGCCAATGAGCGAAAAGCAGTATTCCAAACCGTTGCTGGTGGTGCCGCCACAGATCAACAAGTACTACATTTTCGACCTGAGCCCGCACAACAGCTTCGTCCAGTTCGCTCTGAAGAACGGCCTGCAAACCTTCATGATCAGCTGGCGCAACCCGGACGTGCGGCATCGCGAATGGGGGCTCTCGACCTATGTTGAGGCCGTGGAAGAAGCGATGAATGTCTGCCGGGCGATCACCGGTGCCCGCGAGGTCAACCTGATGGGCGCCTGCGCTGGCGGGCTGACCATTGCCGCGCTGCAGGGCCACTTGCAGGCGAAGCGGCAACTGCGTCGCGTCTCCAGCGCCACCTACCTGGTGAGCCTGCTCGACAGTCAGATGGACACGCCGGCGACGCTCTTCGCCGATGAGCAAACCCTCGAAGCGGCCAAGCGTCGCTCCTATCAGAAGGGTGTGCTGGACGGTCGCGACATGGCCAAGGTGTTCGCCTGGATGCGCCCCAACGATTTGATCTGGAGCTACTTCGTCAACAACTACCTGTTGGGCAAGGAGCCGCCGGCGTTCGACATTCTCTACTGGAACAACGACAACACGCGCCTGCCGGCCGCCTTGCACGGCGACCTGCTGGACTTCTTCAAGCACAACCCGTTGAGTCATCCGGGCGGCCTTGAAGTGTGCGGCACGCCGATCGATTTGCAGAAAGTCACGGTCGACAGCTTCAGCGTGGCCGGCATCAACGACCACATCACCCCGTGGGACGCGGTGTATCGCTCGACGCTGCTGCTGGGCGGCGAGCGACGCTTCGTACTGTCCAACAGCGGGCATGTGCAGAGCATTCTCAACCCACCCTCGAACCCGAAAGCCAACTACGTCGAAAGCACCAAGCTGAGCAGCGACCCGCGAGCCTGGTATTACGACGCCAAGCAAACCGACGGCAGTTGGTGGACCGAATGGATGAGCTGGATCAAGGAACGCTCGGGCGCGCTGAAAGAAACCCACATGGCCCTTGGCAACCAGAACTATCCACCGATGGAAGCTGCACCCGGTACCTACGTGCGTGTGCGCTGAACCTTGAACGCCGCATCCAACCCTGTAGGAGCGAGCCTGCGCTCCCACAGGTTGGCCTGGCATGATCATTAAGAAGACTGGATGAAAACCCGCGACCGGATACTCGAATGTGCCCTGCAGTTGTTCAATCACAAGGGCGAACCGAACGTCTCCACCATGGAAGTTGCCAACGAAATGGGCATCAGCCCGGGCAACCTCTACTACCACTTCCACGGCAAGGAGCCGCTGATTCTCGGGCTGTTCGAACGCTTCCAGGCCGAACTGACCCCACTGCTCGACCCGCCCGCCGATGTGGAACTGGCACCGGAAGATTACTGGCTGTTCCTGCATTTGATCGTCGAGCGCCTGGCCCATTACCGGTTTCTGTTCCAGGATTTGTCGAACCTTGCCGGACGCCTGCCGAAACTGGCCAAGGGCATTCGCAACCTGCTGAACGCGTTGAAGCGCACGCTGGCGTCGTTGCTGGCGCGATTGAAGGCTCAGGGGCAATTGGTCAGCGACACCCAGGCGTTGGGGCAACTGGTGGAGCAGATCACCATGACGCTGCTGTTCTCGCTGGACTATCAGCGGATTCTCGATCGTGAAGGCGAGGTGAGGTTGGTGGTTTACCAGATCATGATGCTGGTGGCGCCGCACCTGTTACCGCCGATCAAGGCGGCGACCGAGCAGATGGCGATGCAGTACCTGGAAGAACACGAATAACCCTCTGTAGGAGCTGGCAAGCCAGCTCCTACAGGGGATTGCGGTGTTCATTGAACCGCGTACAAACAAAAACGCCCGACCTTTGCAGGCCGGGCGTTTTCTTGAACCCTGAAAATCAGGACTGACTGGTTGGCGTCGATGGAGTCGGCGCGGCAGTCGGGGTTGCAGCAGGGGTCGGTGCGGCAGCAGAGTTCGATGTGCCGACTGGCGTTACCGGGGTTGCCGGTTTGGCGGCAGCCACTGCTGGTTTTGGTGCGGCGGCTTTCGGCGCTGCCGGTTTTTTCACAGCCGGTTTTTTCGCTGCAGCAGGTTTAGCGGCCGGTTTGGCTGCTGCGGTTTTAGCGGCTGGCTTGGCAGCAGGTTTAGCCGCTGCTTTTGCCGCAACCGGTTTGGCCGCTGGCTTGGCTGCTGCAGGTTTGGCGGCGGCGGTTTTGGCCGCTGGTTTGGCAGCCGGTTTAGCGGCAGCCTTGGCCAGTGGTTTGGCAGCGCTTTTGGTGGCTGGTTTAGCCGCTGCCGGTTTGGCCGCTGCGGTTTTCGCTGCAACAGGCGCCACCTTGGCACCGGTGAGTTTTTCGATTTGCTTGGTCAGGGTATCGACCTTGCTGTGCAGCGCTTTCACTTCGTTGCGGCTCGGAACGCCCAGGCGCGAAATGGCGCTGTTCAGGCGCTTGTCGAAAGCACCTTCCAGCTCATCCCACTTGCCCAGCGCACGATCTTTCACGCCAGTGATACGCGACTTGGCCGACGAGGCAGAGTCCTTGGCAGCATCAACTTTCTTGCCCACGGCGCTCTTGGTGAGCTTCTCGGCTTTCTCGCCATCTTTAACCAATGTATCGAAGAGTTTGCTGCCGTCAGTGTCGATCTTCGAGTACACGCCTAAACCAGCCAGCCAGATTTTGCGGGAGTAGTCTTCGACCTTCCCGATCCACGAGCTGCCTTCTTTGTCAGTTGTCTTTTTACCAGCCATCCCGTTCTCCTTAAGATTTACGCGCGACGCGTTCGAGCAATGCCGTCAGCTCATCGAGCTTGGCAGAGAGTGTCTCAACGTCATGTTTAGACGGAATGCCGATACGATTCAAGGTACTTGCGACACGCGAGTCAAAAGCCTTCTCGACCTTGTCGAGTTGAAGTTCGACCTTGCCTTTGAAAGTGCTCACTTCAGTCTTGGCTTCATCGATCTCGGCATTCGCTGCTTCAAGCTTCGCGGCAACTGCTTTTTTGCCTTTGCTTTCAACAGTTTGACCGGCCTTTACGAGCTCTTGAAAGTACTCGCTACCCTCTTGGCCGACCTTGGCGTAGGCACCCAGGCCTGCCAGCCAGATCTTGCGGGCATAGGATTTGACGTCGCTCAGAGCGGTTGTCGAAGCGTCGATCTTTTTCTTCAAAATAACTTTGGCCATGGTGCACCTCACGCGCAGAAGGTTTGAGGAACTGCCCGCGAAAGTGTCGGGCTCAGGCACAAAGTAGTGAGAATAATTAGAAACGGCACCCTAACAACTGACACAAAGCTCTGGCCACACCACAAAACAAATGTGGGAGCCAGCCTGCTGGCGATTGCGGTGTGTCAGTAACAGAAAGGCTGACTGACAGGACGCTATCGCCAGCAGGCTGGCTCCCACAGGGGATTTGAATTGAATCGGGAATTACACCAACGCTTTATCCAGCGCCTTCTCGATTTCCGCTTTGATCATGCCGCTCATGGCCGACATCATCAGGCCCAACTCCACATCGACGCGGATCGAATCTTCACTGACCTGCACTGCGCCTTTCACACCGGAGCGTTTGAGGTTCAGGGTATCGCCGGACCACTGCGGCTCCAGGCCATATTGCTCGGACAGTTTCTGCGCCAACTGGTCGGCCTTCTCGCGGGCCGCTTCCTTGCCCAGGCCGTGGGCACGCTCAACACTAATACGGGCCATCGAATGACTCCTGCTTTATGAATACGTTCCTGAAGCATCTTGACCGCTGCTGCGGCAAAACGTCCCGGCGGTTACCTATCTTACCTGCAGCCTTGCCAAGACAAAGCAGGCCACCGGGATTAGAATGTCCCGCATTCTCTTCTGGTGACAGCGATATGACTGATCAGCGCAAAGGCAGCGATGCCGAACCCACCACTCACTTCGGTTTCAAAAACGTTCCGGAAAGCCAAAAAGCGGAAAAAGTCGCTGAAGTTTTCCACTCGGTAGCCGCCAAGTACGACTTGATGAACGACCTCCTGTCGGGCGGCATGCACCGTCTGTGGAAGCGTTTCGCGATCGAGCTGTCGGGCGTGCGCACCGGTAACCGCGTGCTGGATATCGCTGGCGGCACCGGCGACCTGACCAAAAAATTCTCGCACCTGGTTGGCCCGACTGGTCAGGTGGTGTTGGCTGACATCAACGAATCCATGCTCAAGGTCGGTCGCGATCGCCTGCTGGACCTGGGTGTGGCCGGCAATGTCGAGTTCGTCCAGGCCGATGCGGAAAAGCTGCCGTTCCCGGACAACCATTTCGACTGCGTGACCATCGCCTTCGGCCTGCGCAACGTCACCCATAAAGAAGACGCCCTGCGCTCGATGCTGCGCGTGCTGAAACCGGGTGGTCGCCTGCTGGTGCTGGAATTCTCCAAGCCGACCAACGCGCTGATGTCCAAAGCCTACGACGCCTACTCGTTCGCCTTCATGCCGCTGATGGGCAAGCTGATCACCAACGACTCGGAAAGCTATCGCTACCTGGCCGAATCGATCCGCATGCACCCGAATCAGGAAACCCTGAAGTCGATGATGGTCGAGGCCGGTTTCGACCGCGTGACCTACCACAACATGACCGCAGGCATCGTCGCCCTGCACCGTGGCATCAAACCCTGATGTTGCTGGCCGGCCTGCTCGCCAGCGTCGAACTCGGTCTGAACCGGGTGCTGCGTCTCGACAGCACAGCGCTGCCGCGCCTGGCGCATTTGAGCGGCAAGGTGATTGCCGTCGATTGCCGCAGCCCGGCGCTGCAAGTGTTCATCCTGCCCAGCGACGAAGGCCTGATGCTCGCCTCCCACTGGGAAACCGGCGCCGACTGCACCTTGCGCGCACCGGCCTCCAGCCTGTTGAAACTGGCGATGAGCAAGGACAAGACGTCGGTCCTGCATGCCCCGGAAGTCGAACTCGACGGTGACAGCGGCGTGCTGCTGGAACTGGCGGCGATCCTTCAGGACCTTGAGCTGGACTGGGAGTACGAACTCTCGCGCTGGCTGGGGCCGGTCGCCACACACCTGCTCGGCGGCCACCTGCGCAGCCGCGCTCGCTGGTATCAGCAAGGGTTCGCCAGCCTGAATCAGAACCTCGGCGAATACCTGGCCGAAGAATCGCGCACCCTCGTCGGTCAGCGCGAAGCCGAAGCCCGTTTCAGTGAACTGGACCAGATCAAACTCGATCTGGAACGTCTTGAGGCGCGTTTCGAGCGCCTTTCCCGATCCCTCGACCCAAGCGATAACGCATGAAGCTGCTTGCCGTCCGCCGTTTGTTGCGCATCCAGCGCGTTGTGATTCGCTACCGCCTCGATGACCTGCTGTTCGCCCTGCCACTGCCCTGGTTTCTGCTGGCGCTGCGCTACGCCTTGCCGTGGCGCTGGTTCCCGCGCAAAACGCTGGACCTGAGCCGTGGCGCGCGATTGCGCCTGGCGTTGCAGGACCTGGGGCCGATTTTCATCAAGTTCGGGCAGATTCTGTCGACCCGGCGCGACCTGCTGCCGGAAGACATTGCCGACGAGCTGATGAAGCTGCAGGACCGCGTGCCGCCGTTCGACTCGCAAGTGTCGATCAAGCTGATCGAAGAGCAACTGGGCAAAAAGATCAGCGAAGTCTTCAGCCGCTTCGACGTTGAACCACTGGCCTCGGCCTCGGTCGCACAGGTGCATGCCGCGCAATTGAAAACCGGCGAAGAAGTCGTCGTTAAAGTGATTCGTCCAGGTCTGAAACCCATCATCGCCCAGGACCTGGCGTGGCTGTTCATCCTTGCCCGCGCCGCCGAAAAGCTCTCGGCCGATGCGCGTCTGCTGCACCCGGTGGACGTGGTCCAGGACTACGAAAAAACCATCTACGACGAACTCGATCTGCTGCGTGAAGCCGCCAACGCCAGCCAGTTGAAGCGCAACTTCGAGGGCTCGGAGCTGCTCTACGTACCGCAAGTCTATTGGGACTGGTGCCGGCCGAAAGTGCTGGTGATGGAGCGTATCTACGGGATTCAGGTCACTGACCTCGCGACCCTGGCCGACCAGCGCACCGACATGAAAATGCTCGCCGAACGTGGTGTTGAGATTTTCTTCACCCAAGTGTTCCGCGACAGTTTCTTCCACGCCGACATGCACCCGGGCAACATCTTCGTCAGCACCGTCAACCCGTGGAGCCCGCAGTACATTGCGATCGATTGCGGCATCGTCGGCAGCCTGACCCCGGAAGACCAGGATTACCTGGCGCGCAACCTGTTCGCCTTCTTCAAGCGTGACTATCGCCGCGTAGCGCAGTTGCACATCGATTCGGGCTGGGTGCCGGCAGAAACCAAACTCAACGAATTCGAAGCGGCGATTCGGACTGTTTGCGAGCCGATTTTCGAAAAACCGTTAAAAGATATTTCCTTCGGCCAGGTGCTGATGCGCCTGTTCCAGACCGCTCGACGCTTCAACATGGAAGTGCAACCGCAGTTGGTTCTGCTGCAAAAAACCCTGTTAAACATCGAAGGCCTGGGCCGTCAGCTGTACCCGGACCTCGATCTGTGGAACACCGCCCAGCCGTTCCTCGAACGCTGGATGCGCGAGCGCGTCAGCCCCAAAGCCTTGCTCGGCAACGTGCAGAGCCAGATCGAACAACTGCCGCACCTGGCCAACATGGCCCGCGACCTGCTCGAACGCAGGTCCCAGCCGCATGCCAATGATCCGCCACCACCGTGGCATCGGCGCAAGGACGACTGGCTGCTGCGGCTGCTCGGTTGTGCGCACCTGGCCGGCGGCACGATACTCGCGGCGGGCGGGCCGCTGAACGAACTGGGTCATTGGCCGGCCGGGATCATGGTGGCCGTCGGTTTGTATCTGGTCGTTCGCCGATAGCCAGAGCTCCCGCACGCTGGCACACTGTTTCAACGCCTGCCCGACTAATGAAGTGTCGGGCCCGCTGTCGGAGTCGAAGATGAAAAACTGGCTGGACGAAATCAAGTGGGACGCCGATGGCCTGGTGCCCGCGATTGCCCAGGACTACAAGACCGGGCGCGTCCTGATGATGGCCTGGATGAACCGCGAAGCACTGCAGCTGACCGCTGCCGAGAACCGCGCCATTTACTGGTCACGCTCCCGTGGCAAGCTGTGGCGCAAGGGCGAAGAGTCCGGCCACGTGCAAACCCTGCATGAGATGCGCCTGGACTGCGACGCCGACGTGATCATCCTGATGGTCGAGCAGATCGGCGACATCGCCTGCCATACCGGCCGCCAGAGCTGTTTCTACCGCGTCTTCGAGAACGGCGACTGGACAACCGTCGACCCGGTCCTGAAAGATCCGCACGCCATCTATTCCGCAGGACACAAACATGAGTGACACTCTGACCCGTCTGGCCCAGGTGCTGGAAGAGCGCAAAGGCGCCGCCGCCGACAGCTCGTATGTCGCCAGCCTGTACCATAAGGGCTTGAACAAGATTCTGGAAAAAGTCGGCGAAGAGTCGGTCGAAACCATCATTGCCGCCAAGGACGCCGCCATCAGCGGTGACTGCAGCGATGTGATCTACGAAACCGCCGATTTGTGGTTCCACAGCATGGTCATGCTCGCCCAACTGGGGCAGCATCCGCAGGCTGTACTCGATGAACTGGACCGTCGCTTCGGTCTGTCCGGACACGCCGAGAAAGCCTCGCGCCCGTCCGCCTGAACAACTATTAGAGAGGAGCAGCAACATGGGCATTTTTGACTGGAAACACTGGATCGTCATCCTGGTTGTTGTCGTACTGGTGTTCGGCACCAAGAAACTGAAAAACCTCGGCACCGACGTCGGCGAGTCGATCAAGGGCTTCAAAAAAGCCATGAACGATGACGAAAAACCGGCTGATCCAACGGTGACCCCGGCACAACCGGTTCCACCGGTTCAGCCACAGACCACGCAGTCCGTGAACCAGCCGCACACCATCGACGTGCAGGCGCAAAAAGTCGAAGAGCCGATCCGCAAAGACGTGTGAGCACTGACTAATGTTTGGTATCAGCTTCTCTGAACTGCTGCTCGTCGGCCTCGTTGCCCTGCTGGTGCTGGGCCCCGAGCGTCTGCCGGGTGCTGCGCGCACCGCTGGCCTGTGGGTCGGGCGGTTGAAGCGCAGCTTCAACGCGATCAAACAGGAAGTTGAACGTGAAATCGGTGCCGACGAAATTCGTCGGCAACTGCACAACGAGCACATTCTGTCGCTTGAGCAGGAGGCGCGGAAGATCTTCACGCCGACTCAGCAGGAGGCCACGCCGGTTCAGTCGGTTGAACCGGTGGCGGAGCAGACGATTCATGCTCCGATTGCAGAAGCTACCTCTGCCGCGGCAGCGCCGGAAACGGTGAAAGCTGTTGAACCGCCACCGCTTGTCGCGACCGTAGAACCTGTTGCTCCTGCCGCCGCGCCGACAACGCCGGCTCCTCACGACACCACTTTGCCGCCGCGAGTCTCATGAGCGATCTCCCCGAAAACGACCAGCACATGCCGCTGGTTTCGCACCTCACCGAGTTGCGTACCCGCCTGCTGCGTTGTGTAGCGGCGATCTTCATCATCTTCGCCGGGTTGTTTGCCTTCACCCAGCAGATTTACACCTTCGTCTCCACGCCGCTGCGGCAATACCTGCCCGTGGGCGCGACGATGATCGCCACCGACGTGTCGTCACCGTTCCTGACGCCGCTGAAGCTGACGATGATGGTCTCGCTGTTCCTGGCGATCCCGGTGATCCTGCATCAGATCTGGGGCTTTATCGCGCCAGGCCTGTACAAGCATGAGAAACGCATTGCAGTGCCGCTGCTAGTGTCCAGCATCATGCTGTTCTACACCGGCATGGCGTTCGCCTATTACCTGGTGTTCCCGCTGATCTTCAAATTCTTCGCCGCCGCCACCCCGGCCGGTGTGGAAATGATGACAGACATCAGCAGCTACCTCGACTTCGTCATGACGCTGTTCTTCGCCTTTGGCGTGGCGTTCGAGATTCCGGTGGCCGTGGTGCTGCTGGTGTGGATCGGCGTGGTCAACGTCGCTTACCTGAGGAAAATCCGCCCGTACGTGATCATCGGCTGCTTCGTGGTCGGGATGATCCTGACGCCACCGGACATCTTCTCGCAGACGTTGCTGGCTGTGCCGATGTGGCTGCTGTTCGAGATCGGCATCCTGTTCGGCGGCCTGATCAGCAAGCGCGGCGAGCATCCTGACGACCAACCGGCCGACGATCACAACGACCAGCCGCCAGCGACTCAACCGTGAACCTGCTGCTTCTCGAAGAGGCCGACTTTATTGCGGCCGACCGGGCGATCCTGCGTGATCGCCGGTTGACGCACATGCAGGAAGTCCACCGTTCGGTTGTCGGCGACAGTCTGCGGGTCGGGCGTATCGGCGGGCTGATGGGCTCGGCCGAACTGCTGCGCCTGGACGCCGATGAAGCCGAACTGCGCGTCACCCTTGATCAGCCACCACCGGCCAAGCTGCCGTTGACCCTGGTGTTGGCCCTGCCACGGCCGAAAATGCTCCGTAGGGTGTTCCAGACCGTGGCGGCCATGGGTGTGCCACGAATCATTCTGGTGAACAGCTATCGCGTCGAGAAGAGCTTCTGGCAAACGCCGTTCCTGGAGCCCGAGGCGATTCGTGAGCAACTGATCCTCGGCCTCGAACAGGCCCGGGACAGCGTGCTGCCGGAAATCGTCATCGAGAAGCGCTTCAAGCCGTTCGTTGAAGACCGTCTGCCCGCAATCAGCGAGGGCACCCTCGGCCTCGTCGGCCACCCCGGCAACTACCCGCCCTGCCCTCGTGGCCTGGACGAACCGGTGACCCTGGCCATCGGCCCCGAAGGTGGCTGGATTCCTTACGAAATCGACCTGCTCGGCAAGTCCGGCCTGCACCCAGTGCAACTCGGCGAGCGCATCCTGCGCGTCGAAACCGCCGTCACCGCACTGCTCGCCCGCCTCTTCTAACCCCACTCTCCCTGTAGGAGCGAGCTTGCTCGCGAAGAACGTAAGGCCGCCGCGCGCATTCAGGCAGCCCCCGCCATCGTTAACGCCCATCGCGAGCAAGCTCGCTCCTACAGATTCCTGGCGTCCTGCCGATACAGTCCCCATAAAACCTACAAGTGGTCCTGGGGAGTTGCAGCATGTACCAATGGCTAGCCGAGAAACTGGGGAACGTCAGCGTTAACCGCAAATTGAGCGTCGGCTTCGGTCTGGTGTTGCTGTTGACGTTGTTGATCACCTTCACCGGCTGGACCGGCCTGAGTGGCGTGGTGAGCCGGGGCGACAAGCTAGGGTTCATTGCCAGCCTCAATGAGCTGACCAAAGACCTGCGCATGGCCCGAATGGACTACGACATGCGCCGTGGCGAACAAGGCCCGGGGGCCGTCAACGACCTGATCGGCCAACTCGACACCGGACTCAAAACCGCACGCACGCTGATTGACCAACCGGCCGATGTGGCGATGATCGACCAGCAACTCGCCGCCGTCAGCCAGTACAAACAAGCCTTCAGCGCCATGACCCAGGCCGGCGCCAACCGCGAAGACGCCCGCAGTAAACTCGGCGCCACCGCCGATAACGCCGTGGCGCGCGTGGCTGAAGTCGAAAAGTCCTTGCTGCAGGGTGACAGCGTCGCCGACTTCAACAGCGTGATTGAGCTGAGCAAGCTGATCCAGCAAGCGCGCTTCCAGGTGCGCGGCTACACCTACAGCGGCAAGCCCGAAGCCGAGCAACCCGCGCTGGACGCCATCGACAATGCCCTGAAAAACCTCGAGAGCCTGCCGTCCAAATTACCGGAACAGCACATCGCCAACCTGCAACAAGCCACCGATTCGCTGAAAGCCTACCGCGCCGCCGTCAGCCAGTACCGCGACTCCCAGGTGGCCAGCGCCGCCGCGCTCAAACGCATGGCCGAGCAAGGCGAGATCCTGCTCAACGTCAGCAAGAAGCTGACCGCCTCGCAAACCATCGTCCGCGACACAGACGCTGCGCAAGCCAAGAATATGCTGCTGCTGGCCACCGCTCTGGCACTGGCCTTTGGCATCCTCGCCGCCTGGGCCATCACCCGCCAGATCGTGATCCCGCTGAGCCAGACCCTCAAAGTGGCGGAGCGCGTCGCGGCCGGCGACCTGAGCCACAACCTCGTCTCCAAACGCCAGGACGAACTCGGCCAGCTTCAGCGCGCCATGCAGAGCATGACCCTGGGCCTGCGCGAGTTGATCGGCGGCATCAGCGACGGCGTCACGCAAATCGCCAGCGCCGCCGAAGAACTCTCGGCGGTCACCGAGCAGACCAGCGCCGGGGTCAACAGCCAGAAGGTCGAAACCGACCAGGTGGCCACCGCCATGAATGAAATGACCGCCACCGTGCAGGAAGTTGCGCGCAACGCCGAAGAAGCCTCAGAAGCCGCCCTCGCCGCCGACCAGCAGGCCCGCGAAGGTGACAAAGTGGTCGGCGAAGCCATCGCCCAGATCGAACGCCTGGCCCTGGAAGTTGGCAACTCCACCGAAGCCATGAGCCACCTCAAGCGCGAAAGCGACAAGATCGGCAGCGTGCTCGACGTGATCAAGTCGGTGGCCCAGCAAACCAACCTGCTGGCGCTCAACGCCGCGATCGAAGCTGCTCGTGCCGGTGAAGCCGGACGCGGTTTTGCGGTGGTCGCCGACGAAGTCCGCAGCCTCGCTCAGCGTACCCAGAAGTCCACCGAAGAAATCGAAGAGCTGATCGTCGGCCTGCAAACCGGGACCCAGCAAGTCGCAACCATCATGGACAACAGCCGCAGCCTGACCGACAGCAGCGTGGAGTTGACCCGTCGCGCGGGCGGCTCGCTGGAAAGCATTACTCGCACCGTGTCGGCGATCCAGTCGATGAACCAGCAGATTGCAGCGGCGGCCGAGCAGCAGAGCGCGGTGGCCGAAGAGATCAATCGTAGCGTGCTGAATGTACGGGATGTGTCCGAGCAGACGTCGGCAGCGAGTGAAGAGACGGCGGCGTCCAGCGTTGAGCTGGCGCGGTTGGGGACGCATCTGCAGATGCTGGTGGGCAGATTCAAGGTTTGAGGTGATGCGGATGCCTCGGTTGGCTTGAGACCGAGGCGATGCTATCGCTAGCAGGCTAGCTCCCACAGTGGATTTGTGGGGTTCACAGCATTGTGCAACCACAGCAAACCCTGTGGGAGCTAGCCTGCTAGCGATTAGCGGCCCCCAAGGCCGCTGCTCTTAGAGGACCTGACGCAAAAAAGCTTGCGCCCGCGGATCCTTCGGTGCATCGAAGAATTCCGCTGGCGAGGCGTCTTCCAGCAATTTGCCGTGATCGAAAAACAACACCCGATCCGCCACTTCACGCGCAAAACCCATTTCATGAGTGACGCACACCATGGTCATGCCTTCCACGGCCAGGGTTTTCATCACGTCCAGCACTTCGCCGACCATTTCCGGGTCGAGCGCCGAAGTCGGCTCATCAAACAGCATGACCTTCGGCTCCATCGCCAGCGCCCGGGCAATCGCCACGCGCTGTTGCTGACCGCCGGACAGACGCGACGGAAACTCGTTGGCCTTCTGCGCAATGCCGACCTTCTCCAGCAACGCCAAGGCCTTGGCCTCGCGCTCCTTCTTGCCGCGCTTGCGCACGACTTTCTGCGCCAGGCAGAGGTTTTCCAGCACGGTCATGTGCGGGAACAGGTTGAAATGCTGGAAGACCATGCCGACTTCACGACGGTAGGCATTGACGTCGGTTTTCGGGTCGGCCAATTGCAGGCCGTCGATGCTGACCGAGCCCGAGTCAAATTCTTCCAGGCCGTTGAGGCAGCGCAGGAAGGTCGACTTGCCGGAACCGGACGGACCGATCACCACCAGCACTTCGCCCTTGGCCACTTGCGTGGTGACGTTATCAACCGCGCGCACCACGTGGCCGCGGGTGTCGAAGACTTTTACCAGATCGCGGACTTCAATCACTTTGCGCGAGCCTCCGCTCAAGCCGGCTGGCGATTTTCGACAGCGGCAGGTTGATCAACAAATACAGCCCGGCGACGCAGAACAGGATTTCGAACGGCGAGAACGAGGTGGTGATGACTTCGCGACCGCTTTTCAGCAGTTCGGTAATCGCGATCACCGACACCAGCGAGGTGTCCTTGACCAGACTGATAAATTGCCCGGCCAACGGCGGCAGCACGCGCTTCAAGGCTTGCGGCAGCACCACGTGGCGCATCGACTGGCCAGCGCTCAAGCCCAGGGAGCGCGCGGCTTCGTTCTGCCCACGGGCGATCGACTGCACGCCCGAGCGGATGATCTCGGCGACGTAAGCGCCGGTGAACAGTGACAGCGCGGCGATCCCGGCGAATTCCCGGGACAGGTTCATCACGGTGCCGATGAAGAAGTAGAAGATGAAAATCTGCACCAGCAACGGCGTGCCGCGCACCAGTTCTACGTAGATGGTCGAGAGGTCGCGCAAGGTCGGGTTGTTCGACAGACGGCACAGGCCCGTGGCGAGGCCGATCAGCAAGCCGAGCACGCCGGACACCACGGACAACCACAAGGTGGTCCAAAGGCCCCACATCAGCGGTCCGGCCGCCCAATGGCGGGTCACGCCAATCACGTCGCCTTCGGCCACGTCATCGCCCTGGGCGACTTGCAGGCTGTTGTCGTCGACGACCAGATGTTGCTCATCGCCAGCATCGTTGCGCAGGGTGACTTCGGCTTTATCACCCTTGCGCACCAGTTCGCTGACGGTTGCGATGTCGGCGGCGCGCTGGGACTCTTCGGCGTGGTAGGCGAAGTATTGCGGCACGCGGTTCCAGCGCCATTCGTAGGACATCAGCGAGGTGGCGTAGTACAACGCGCCGGCCAGGCCGATCAGCACCAGCACCGTTAACAGGTGCCAAGGCCATTGGGCTTTTTTCTGTTTCATGGGTTTAGCAAAATCCGAAAGTTGTGTCGCCAGGATGGCCGTCATCGCCAGCAGGCTGGCTCCCACAGGGGATCTGTGGCGTACACAAATCCCTGTGGGAGCCAGCCTGCTGGCGATGGGGCGCGGCGCGGTCTAACTGACCGGGCCTTATTCCATGTCCTTGAGCCAAGCGGTGTCTTTGAACCACTTGTCATGGATGCGATCGTAGGTGCCGTCTTCGTGGATCTGGTGCAGGAAGTTGTTGATGAAGTTGATGCTGTCGTAGTCACCCTTCTTCAGACCGAAGGCCAAAGGCTCGTAGGTGAACGGCTTGTCGAGGAACACCAGTTTGCCGGCACCGACCTTGTTCACTGCCACAACGTTGTACGGCGCGTCGTAGATGAAAGCGTCGGCCTTGCCGTTGACCACGTCGAGCACGGCTTCCTGCTCGTTGTCGTAGCCGTGGTACTTGGCTTTGGATATGAGCTTTTTGGCGACCATCTCGCCGGTGGTGCCGAGCTTGGAGGTGATGCGGTAGTCGGCGGTGTTCAGGTCTTTGTAGGACTTGATGGTGCCTTCCAGCTCCTTGCGGATCAGCAGTGTCTGGCCGACCACGATGAACGGTTCGCTGAAGTTCAGGCGCAGGTTGCGTTCCTGGGTCAGGGTCATGCCGCTGCCGATCATGTCGAACTTGTCGGTGAGCAGGGCCGGGATGATGCCGTCGTAACCGGTGGACACCAGCTCCAGTTTGACGCCCATGGCCTTGGCCATGGCTTTGAGGATGTCGACTTCGAAGCCGATGATCTCGCCGCGCTTGTTGGTCATTTCGAACGGCATGTAGGTCGGGTCCATGCCGACTTTCAGCGTGCCGCGCTTGACCGCGTCATCGATGGCACCGGCCTGCGCCGTACTGGCGGCAACCCATGCCGTGACGCCGACCAGCAGCATCGAGAGATACTTCTTCATCATCATGTCCCCAAAACCATTGCGTTGTGAGGCACGCAAACAGCGGGTTTTCCTTGGAAAACCGACAGTTACGAACAGAAAATTGTCCGGGCGCACCGATTCGGGGACGGATGCTAACGCACTCGCCCGTTTGCACAAGGGTTTAGGCAGGATTTTGATCGTTGAGTCATTCCACGCAGAGCGTGGGAACAATCATCAGCACAAAAAAAACCCCGCTTTCGCGGGGTTTTTCGTTACGCCAACTGAGGCTGCACGCTCAATGGCTTGAGCGGCAACAGCGGCGCATGGGGATCGGCTTTCACCGATTTACGCCACGCTTCCAGCCACTCGGAGTGGCTTTCATTCCAGATCTGCTCATGCAGGCGACCCAATGCCACCGGGTCACTCAACAGGGCCAAACGCTCATTGTTAGTCAGCCCTTCCGGCCCGACTTTCAGCGCATGACGAACCCGTTCGATGCGCAGCCACTCGATCGGCTCGGCCTGACCGTGACGGGACGTCGCCAGCGAGCACGCCAACGCGTTCTGCTGTGGGTCGACTACCGCACGAATGAAGCCGTCTTTCAGCGCATGCCAACGGTTTTCGTGGGTGTACTGATCAGTGGCCACCAACGCCTGTGGCGGATTGTATTCCTCAGGAATCAGGAACAGGCTCTCGTCACGGGACTTGAGGCCCAGACCGACACGGCTGGAAATCACCGACACCGGAATCGACAGCATCAGCGAACCGACGATCGGCACTAGCCACCACAGGAAGCTCGGGTTCAGCCAGATCACCAGCAAGGCCCAGAAGAAGCCCAGCAAGGTTTGCGGACCGTGCCGCTTGACCGCTTCGCTCCATGGCGTGGAGTCGTCGTCACGTTGCGGCGAGTTCCAGGTCGCGGCCCAGCCGAGGAACGCGGCGAGCACGAAACGGGTGTGGAAAATCATCCGCACCGGCGCCAGCAGCATGGAGAACAGCATCTCCAGCAGCATCGACAGGGTCACCTTGAACTTGCCACCGAACTCTTTCGCGCCCTTGGCCCAGATCAGGATGATGCTCAGCAGTTTAGGCAGGAACAGCAGCACGACGGTGGTCGAGAACAGCGCAATCGCCTTGTCCGGGTGCCATTGTGGCCACAACGGATAGAGCTGGCGCGGTTCGAGGAAGTACTGCGGTTCCATCAAGGTGTTGACCGCCAGCAGCGCTGTCGACAGCACCAGGAAGAAGAACCACAACGGCGCCGACAGGTAAGACATCACGCCGGTCAGGAACACCGCACGGTGCACCGGGTGCATGCCCTTGACCAGGAACAGCCGGAAGTTCATCAGGTTGCCGTGGCACCAGCGACGGTCACGCTTGAGTTCGTCCAGCAGGTTCGGCGGCAGTTCTTCATAGCTGCCCGGCAAGTCATAGGCAATCCACACGCCCCAGCCGGCACGGCGCATCAGCGCTGCTTCAACAAAGTCGTGGGACAGAATCGCACCGGCGAAGGCGCCTTTACCGGGCAACGGCGCCAGGGCGCAGTGCTCGATGAACGGCTTCATGCGGATGATCGCGTTGTGGCCCCAGTAGTGGGATTCGCCCAACTGCCAGAAGTGCAGACCGGCGGTAAACAGCGGACCGTAAACGCGGGTCGCAAACTGCTGCATGCGCGCGTACAGCGTGTCCATGCCCGACGCACGTGGCGCGGTCTGGATGATCCCGGCGTCCGGCGTGGCTTCCATCAAGCGCACCAGACTGGTCAGGCAATCGCCGCTCATCACGGAGTCCGCGTCGAGCACGACCATGTACTTGTAGTCACCGCCCCAACGACGGCAGAAGTCGTCGAGGTTGCCGCTTTTGCGTTTTACCCGACGGCGACGGCGGCGATAGAAGATCTTGCCGAAGCCTTTGGCTTCACGGCAGACGTCGAGCCAGGCCTGCTGCTCGGCGACGCAGATATCGGCATCGTTACTGTCGCTGAGGACGAAGAAGTCGAAGCGATCCAGGTCACCGGTGGCCGCCACCGACTCGAAAGTCGCCCGCAGACCCGCGAACACCCGCGGCACGTCTTCGTTGCAGATCGGCATCACCAGTGCGGTGCGTGCGTCCTTGGCAATCGGCTCGTTGCCGGCGCTTTTGCCGGAGATGCGGTATTTATCGTGGCCAGTGAGCAACTCGAGGAAGCCCATCAGCGCGGTCCAGAAACCGGCCGACACCCAGCAGAACAGAATCCCGAACAGAATCAGGATGCTGGTTTGCAGTGCGTACGGCAGCACTTGCGTGGCCGTTTGGGTCAGCGGTTGATGCAGCACTTCGTTGAGGTCGACGAACGACCAGCCCTGGTACGGCATGATGCCTTTCATGTACCAGCCCGCCACGATGGTCTGGCCGAGCATCAGCACCAACAGAATGTAGCGACGGATCGAACCGACGGTGCGCCAGCGAGCGGCCGGCAACACGCGTTCATCCTTCGGCGGGGCCGGTGGATTGGTACGACCCGTCAGACGACGCCAGCCACGCACCAGAATGTTGGTGCGCCACGGCTCTGGCACGACCTTGGTCCGACGAATCGGCGGGGTCGCTCGCAGGCAGACGCGACCGCTGGCGTCGAGCGCCAGCATTTCGGCGTCTTGCAGTTCTTCGGCAGTGCTCAGGGTCAGGCGCTTGCCAACCGACGCCTGGGCGACCTCGGTCGGCGCGTCAAACGTCGAAGACGACAGACGCTCATGCAGTTCACTGAAAGACTTGCAGCCCGCGAGTTCCGCGCGCTGCTGGTCGGTCATCGGTAAATGCGCCAGATACTCGGCAAGAGTCTCTGGTTGTACGTGTGAATTACTCATCGGCAGGCAACTGGTAGCTCCAGGTCTCGGTCAGGACTTCTTCAGTCGCTGCCGATTCCGGTGTGGCTGGGACCGCGTCCGCAGCAACTGGCTGCTTGGCGTCATTGTTGTCCTTGTTGTCCTTGTTCTTGGTATCCGCGACTGGCTTGGCGTCGGCCTGCTTGGCTTCAGCTTGCTTGACGTCTTTGTCCATCTTCTCTTGTTGCTTGGCTGCCACCTTGTCGGCCTTGGCTACAGAAGAATTAGACGCCGGAATCGTCGACTTGGCCAGATCGGCAGGCACGATGTTCTCGACCAGTGCGGCACGCATCTCGGTCGGTTTGCCCGGATCCTTGATTTTCATCCGCAGGGTCAGGCGCCAGCCCTTGGTTTCAGGGTTGTAACGCACGCTGTTCTCGACCAGTTCGGCATTCTCGCCCACGCTGACCTGACTGCGAACATCGGCCGTTTCCGGCAATGCAGCGAGCGACGGGCCTTCGAAGTCGACCAGGTAGGCAACGCTGCCGTCTGGCTGGCGGATCAGGTTGGACTGTTTCACGTCACCCGTGGAGCGCAGGGTCTGTTGCACCCAGGCGCTGTCCGGTGCGTGAAGGGCGGCTTCATCGATGGTCCAGTGCATGCGGTAGGCAACGTCCAGCGGCTGGCCAGGCTCAGGCAGTTTTTCCGGGCTCCAGAAAGCAACGATGTTGTCGTTGGTTTCGTCGGCGGTCGGAATTTCCACCAGGTCTACAGAACCCTTGCCCCAATCGCCTTTTGGCTCGATCCAGGCACTTGGGCGCTTGTCGTAGCGGTCGTCGAGGTCTTCGTAGTGGCTGAAGTCACGGCCACGTTGCAGCAAGCCGAAGCCGCGCGGGTTCTCGATGGAGAAGTTGCTCACCGACAGATGTTTCGGGTTGTTCAGTGGGCGCCAGATCCACTCGCCGTTGCCGGCATGGATCGACAGACCGCTGGAATCGTGCAGCTCGCGACGGTAGTTGAGCACTTTCGACGGCTGGTTGGCGCCGAACAGGAACATGCTGGTCAGCGGCGCAACACCAAGCTTGGTGACCTTGTCACGCAGGAACATCCGGGCCTTGACGTCGACAATGGTGTCGCTGCCTGGACGCAGGGTCAGGCGGTAGGCGCCGGTCGCGCGTGGCGAATCCAGCAAGGCGAAGATCACCAGGTGCTTGTCGCCCGGTTTTGGCTGTTGAATCCAGAACTCGGTGAAACGCGGGAATTCTTCGCCGGACGGTAACGCGGTGTCGATGGCCATGCCGCGAGCGGACAAGCCATAGGTGTGCCCTTTGCCGACAACGCGGAAGTAACTCGCGCCGAGCATGGTCATGATTTCGTCTTGCTTGTCGGCCTTGTTGATCGGGTACAGCACACGGAAACCGGCATAACCCAGTTGCTCGGTGGCCTTAGGATCGAACTTCACGTCGCCGAAGTCGAAACGACTTGGGTCGTATTTGATCTCTTCGACGGTGTTAGCTGTGATTTCGTTGATTTTCACCGGCGTATCGAAGTGCATGCCCTGGTGATAGAACGAAAGCTTGAACGGAGTTTTCTGATCGGCCCATTCGGCTTTTTCAGTGCGGAAACGAATTTTCTGATAGTCGGCGAATTTCATTTCGCGGAATTCGTTCGGCAGGTTACTGCGCGGGGCTTCGAATTTCTGCCCGGCCAGCTCTTTTGCCTTGACCGACACATCATCCAGACTGAATGCCCAAAGCTGGCCGGCGCTGAGCAGGCAGAGCAGAGCAGAGCCCGCTACCAGAGCGCTTCGGAACCGTGTGGCAGTCAATTTTGGTGCATTACAGGGACTAACAATCACGAGCAACCCTCGCCGAAAACAGATCAAAAAACCAACGGCCAGTTAAAGGGCCTGTGAGGTGTGCGGCATGGAAAAACCGACCTTACGGACCACTCTTGCCAAGTTGGCGAGCATTGTTCCGACTCCGGTGGGGCTAAATGATTCCCCAAACGGTCCAGGACAAGTCTCTACCTAAGTCAAAACGGACCAACGAACGCTGATCCCCGTAGCGCGCGATTATCTAGTAGGCCGCGTTACAACGCATCAGGGCTAACAAAGTATTTCTCGCGAAAAACCCCTGTTTTCAGTCGAAAAGGGCTTAAAAAGATGTTTCAAGCGCTTTCAGGTCTGTAACAGGAAGGTTACCGGGCCATCGTTGACCAGGTGCACCTGCATATCCGCGCCGAATCTACCTGATGCCACAGTGCCATGCACCTGTTTCGCTTTGGCTAATAGATAGTCGAAGAGTTCTTCGCCCAGGGCCGGAGGGGCAGCAGTCGAAAAACTCGGGCGCAATCCGCTTTTGGTGTCGGCGGCCAGGGTGAACTGAGAGACCAGCAGCAACCCACCACCCACATCCGCCAGGGACAGATTCATCTTGCCCTCGGCGTCGCTGAACACTCGATAGTTAAGCAGTTTATTCAGAAGTTTGTCGGCGCTGGCCCGAGTATCCTCGGGCTCGACGGCCACCAGCACCAACAACCCCTGATCGATGGCGCCAACCACCTCCCCCGCCACCTCGACCCGCGCGCTACGCACGCGTTGAAGCAGGCCTTTCATGCTTCTTCGGGCGGCAGGTCGAGCAAGCGCCGGGCCATCAGATCGGCGGCGCGTACCAGCGCATCGGTGATGCCCGGTTCGGACGCGGCGTGGCCGGCGTCGCGGATCACCTGCAACTCACTGTTTGGCCAGTTCTGATGCAATTCCCAGGCGTTATCCAGCGGACAGATCACGTCGTAGCGACCGTGGACGATCACACCCGGCAGATGGGCGATCTTGCCCATGTCGCGGATCAGCTGGTTCGGTTCCAGGAACGCGTTGTTGGTGAAGTAGTGGCATTCGATGCGGGCGATGGACAAGGCGCGCTGTGGCTCGGAGAAACGATCGACCACCAGCGGGTTCGGACGCAAGGTCGCGGTCCGGCCTTCCCAGGTGGACCAGGCCTTGGCCGCGTGCATCTGGGCGATCTGATCGTTGCCGATCAGGCGCTTGTGGAAAGCGGTGAGCAAGTCGTCGCGCTCGTCCATCGGGATCGGCGCGATGTAGTCCTGCCAGTAGTCGGGGAACAGACGGCTGGCGCCCGCCTGATAGAACCACTCGATTTCCTGCGGGCGGCAGAGAAAAATCCCGCGCAGGATCAGACCGTGCACACGCTCCGGGTGGGTTTGCGCGTAGGCCAGGGCCAGGGTCGAACCCCAGGAGCCGCCGAACAACACCCATTTATCGATGCCCAGGTGTTTGCGAATCCGCTCAAGGTCGGCGACCAGATCCCAGGTGGTGTTGTTTTCCAGATTGGCGTGGGGCGTGGAGCGACCGCAACCGCGCTGGTCGAAGGTGACAATGCGATACAGGTTCGGATCGAAGTACCGGCGGCTCTGGGCATCACACCCGGCACCGGGGCCACCGTGGATAAACACAACCGGCAAACCTTCCGGTGAACCGCTTTCGTCGACATACAGCGTGTGAGTTTCATCGACGGCCAGATCGTGCCGGGCGTGGGGTTTGATCTGCGGGTACAAAGTCTGCATTGCGCGCTCCGTAAGGGGTCGAGGTCATCCCTGGGGGGACTTCTATTATTCTGCCGTCCGGCATCATAAACCCGAATTACGTCAATGAGCATGCCCTTGCAGAGTCAGAGTTTTGCCGTCAGTTTTTTTCAGCTAAATAGCTGAACAGGGTTTCATAGAGTGCGTCGACCTCGGCGACCTGCCCCCGAGCGCGTAAACAGCCGTGAACCAACCCTTCCCCGTAATAAAGTGTCGCCGCCACGCCAGCGGCGTTCAGCCGTTCTGCGTACAGCACACCGTCATCGCGCAGCGGGTCGAACTGCGCCACGGCGATCAACGCGGGCGGCAGGCCGTTGTAATCGTTGGCGAGCAATGGCATCGCATAAGCGCCCGGCTGTCGGGTACCGCGCAGATACAAGGCGTGATAACAGTCCACATCACTGCTGCTGAGCAATGGAGCGTCGATGCATTCGCTGCGCGACGGCAGTTGGTGATCGCCCCCCAAGCCTGGGTAAATCAGCACCTGCGCGCAGGGCACCGGTTCGCCAGCATCGCGCAGCGCCAAACACACTGCGGCGGCGAGATTGCCGCCGGCACTGTCGCCCGCCACCAGTGTGCGTGCCGGATCGAGCCGAAACGGCCCCGTGCGCAGCGCTCGCCAGACCTTGAGACAGTCATTGAACGCCGCTGGAAACGGATGCTCTGGCGCCAGGCGGTAGTCGACAGCGATCACCAACACACCGAGTGTCGATGCCAGTTCGGCGCAGATGAAGTCGTGAGAATCCAGATCCCCCACCACCCAACCGCCGCCGTGGAGATAGACGATGCACGGGTCACCGTGGGTCGATGGCGGAACCGGCGGCTGATAGGACCGCACGGGCACGCCAGCCAATTCAAAATCGACCACGTAAAGCCCGGCCGGACGTGGCGGCGTGAACGCCCGGCACATCTCGCTGTAGGCCTGACGCAATCCGGCGAGACTGCTGTCGGTGCTGTTGAAACTGACGGTTTTCTCGACAAAAGCCGTCATCTGTTCTGAAAGCGGATAAGGAGCCATAAGCCAAGTGCCCGTTCAGTAGGAGTGTGGCGGCAACCACCTGTGGGAGCGGGCTTGCTCGCGAAAGCGGTGAATCAGTCGACACCTGTATTACTGATCCACCGCTTTCGCGAGCAAGCCCGCTCCCACAGGGGAATTGCGGTGACGATCAGTTTTTCAGACTGGCCTGAACCGTGGTGACGCCATCCTTGCCATCGAAACTGCTCACGCCGGCGAGCCAGCGCTGAAGATCTTGCGGGTTGTCGCGCAGCCATTGTTTGGCAACCTCCTGGGGCGTCTTGCGCTCCATGATTGGCACCATCAACTGGCTTTCCAGGGCGGCGGTGAAGGTCAGGTTTTCCAGCAGGCGATTCACGTTCGGGCAGCGCTGGGCGTAGTCCGGGGCGGTGACAGTGGAAACGGTGGCCGCGCCTTCATTCGGACCGTAGACGTCTTCGCTGCCGGTCAGGTAGGCGATCTTCATGTTGATGTTCATCGGGTGCGGGGTCCAACCGACAAACACCACGAATTCCTTGCGATTCACCGCACGTTGCACGGCGGCGAGCATGCCGGCTTCACCGGACTCGATCAGCTTGAAGTCCTTGAGGCCAAAGTGATTGGCCTCGATCATGGTTTTGATCGTGGTGTTGGCACCGCTGCCCGGCTCGATGCCGTAAATCTTGCCGCCGAGCTTGTCTTTGAATCTGGCGATGTCAGCGAAGGTTTTCAGCCCCGCTTCGGCGACGTAGTCCGGTACGGCGAGGGTGGCCTGGGCGTCGGCCAGGCTCGGTTTGTCCATGACCTTCACTTGATTGGCGGCGATGAACGGTGCGATGTTTTTGTCCATCGCCGGTTTCCAGTAACCGAGGAAGATGTCCAGGCGCTTGTCGCGGATGCCGGCGAAGATGATTTGCTGCACGGCGCTGGTTTGCTTGCTTTCGTAGCCGAGGCCGTTGAGCAACACATCGGCCATGCCACTGGTGGCGATCACATCGGTCCAGTTGACCACGCCCATGCGCACGGCCTTGCAGGAAGCGTCGTCACTGGCCAGAACACTGGTGCTCAGAAGAGCCGTGCCGCAGAGGATTGAGAGACAGCGGGTGAACAGTCTTTTCATTGGGAGAGTCTCGTGCGGCAGCGGATTATTGTCGGGCCGGTGTCTTTGTGCACCGTGGACCAAACATTACCCAGCAGACGAGCGGTAAAAGCGAACTGTGGCGACCGTGTTTTGCACGGTGGCGACTCTCATGCAAACGCCAACCTGTGGGAGCGAGCCTGCTCGCGATAGCGGTGTGTCAGCCAACATTGATGTCAACTGACAAACTATCGCGAGCAGGCTCGCTCCCACAGGGGTTTAGCGTTTGTAGTGTTGCTCGCCCCAGGCGAGCAGACCTTGCAGCAATTCCTTGAGCACCACTTGCGTCGGCTCGGCCAGATCCGGCCGATAGCGGAACGGCTCGAACTCTTCCATGTACGTGCACTGGCCCAACTCCAGTTGCACCGCATGGATGTTCTCGGCCGGGTTGCCGTAATGCCGGGTGATGTGGCCGCCCTTGAAGCGACCGTTCAGCACATGGCTGTAATCGCTGTGCTGGGCGCAGATCGCTTCCAGTTGAGTCGCCAACTGCGGATCGCAACTGGCGCCGTTGAAGGTGCCAAGGTTGAAGTCCGGCAGCTTGCCGTCGAACAGGTGCGGGATGATCGAACGGATCGAGTGCGCGTCGAACAGCAACGCGTAGCCGAACTCGGCTTTCAGTCGCGCCAGTTCGTTCTGCAACGTGCTGTGGTACGGCGTCCAGATCTGCTCCAGATAGGTCGCGCGCTCTTCTTTCGAAGGCTCCAGCCCCTCGCGAAATAGCGGGATGCCGTCGAACAGCGTCGCCGGGTACAAACCCGTGGTCGCGCCGACGTACAAAGGCTTGTCGTCGGACGGTCGGTTCAGGTCGATGACAAATCGCGAATACTCGGCCGCCAACGTGCTGGCACCCAACTCGGCGGCAAACTCGTAAAGTTTTGGAATGTGCCAGTCAGTGTCCGGCAAGCTTTTCGCGTCGGGAATCAACCCGGCTTCTACTTCCGGGGTCAGGCGCAGGCCCGCGTGGGGCATGCTGATCAGCAGCGGCACGCGGCCTTGTTTGAAGTTCAGAACCTTATCCACAACTGTTCTCCTAAACGCTTGTTTCGACGCCGTGACGCACGACGCGTTTTTCCACGTCGCCGCCCAGCCAGTACGACAGGTCGGCGGGACGATCAATTTGCCAGGCGACGAAATCCGCGACCTTGCCGACTTCCAGCGAGCCGTGAGTCTCGGCCATGCCCAGTGCGGTGGCGGCGTGAATAGTCGCGCCGGCCAAGGCTTCTTCCGGGGTCATGCGGAAACAGGTGCACGCCATGTTCAGCATCAGGCGCAACGACAACGCGGGCGAGGTGCCGGGGTTGAGGTCGCTGGCGATGGCGATTTTCACGCCGTGTTTGCGCAGCGCGTCCATCGGCGGCAACTGGGTTTCCCGCAGGAAGTAGAACGCGCCGGGCAGCAACACCGCGACGGTGCCGGACTGGGCCATGGCGATGGCGTCGTCTTCGTCCATGAATTCCAGGTGATCGGCCGACAGTGCGTGGTAACGCGCCGCCAGGCTCGACCCGTGCAGGGACGACAATTGCTCGGCATGCAGCTTCACCGGCAAGCCCAGTTCTTGCGCGGTGATGAACACCCGCTCGACCTGCGCCGGGGAAAACGCCAGGTATTCGCAGAACGCGTCCACCGCATCCACCAGCCCTTCGGCGGCCAGCGCCGGAAGCATCTCGGCGCAGATGTGCTCGATGTAGTCGTCGGCGCGATCGGCGTATTCCGGCGGCAAGGCGTGAGCGGCCAGGCAGGTGCTGCGCACGCTGACCGGCAGTTCGGCACCGAGGCGACGGATGACCCGCAAAATCTTGCGTTCGCTGGCCAGGTCGAGGCCGTAGCCGGATTTCATCTCGACCGTGGTCACGCCGTCGCGCAGCAAGCTTTTCAGACGCTTGGCGGCACTGGCGAACAACTCGTCTTCGGTCGCTGCGCGGGTGGCGCGAACGGTGCTGGCGATGCCGCCACCGGCCGCGGCGATTTCCGAATAGCTGACGCCTTGCAAGCGTTGTTCGAACTCACCGCTGCGGTTGCCGCCGAACACCGTGTGGGTGTGACAGTCGATCAGGCCCGGGGTAACCCAGGCCCCTTTCAAATCGTTGACCGCCGGGTATTCGCCGGACGGCAGTTCAGCGCGTGGGCCGATCCACTCAATGTGCGCACCGCACGTCACGATGGCCGCATCCTCGATGATCGAGTAGACGCCTTGCGCCATGGTTGCGACGTTGCAGTGTTGCCAGAGAGTTTTCATCCCTTAATCTCCACAAAATTCAAAATCGTATCGCCAGCAGGCTGGCTCCCACAGTTGGAATGCGTACCTCTGTGGGAGCCAGCCTGCTGGCGATGAGTCCATCACAGGCTAGGCAAAAGCTTGGTCGTGATCAGCTCATTCAGGCAACGCGTGGCCAACAACTCGCTCGCCGCGTTGATGTCCGGAGCAAAGAAGCGGTCCTTCTCATAGAACGGCACTTCTTTGCGCAGGATCGCCCGCGCCTGTTCCAGTTTCGGCGAGGTCTTCAGGCCATTGCGCAGGTCCAGGCCCTGAACCGCCGCAAGCCATTCCACCGCGAGAACGCCGCGAGTGTTTTCAGCCATTTCCCACAGGCGCTTGCCGGCAGCCGGAGCCATGGACACGTGGTCTTCCTGGTTCGCCGACGTCGGCAGGCTGTCCACCGAATGCGGATGCGACAGCGCCTTGTTCTCGCTGGCCAGTGCCGCCGCCGTCACCTGGGCAATCATGAAGCCGGAGTTCACGCCACCATTGGCCACCAGGAACGGCGGCAGTTGCGACATGTGCTTGTCCATCATCAGCGAGATACGACGCTCGCTCAGGGAGCCGATTTCAGCGATGGCCAGCGCCATGTTGTCAGCGGCCATGGCCACGGGTTCAGCGTGGAAGTTACCGCCGGAGATCACGTCGCCTTCAGCAGCGAAGACCAACGGGTTATCGGAGACGGCGTTGGCTTCAATGACCAGCACCTCGGCAGCCTGACGGAACTGGGTCAGGCACGCGCCCATGACTTGCGGCTGGCAGCGCAGGGAGTACGGGTCCTGGACCTTTTCGCAGTTCTGGTGCGAGTCGGACACTTCGCTGCGCTCACCCAGCAGATCGCGGTAAGCGGCAGCGGCGTCGATCTGGCCTTTCTGGCCGCGAGCCGCGTGGATGCGTGCGTCGAACGGCGAGCGCGAGCCCAATACCGCTTCAACGGTCAAAGCGCCCAGCGCCACCGCACCGGCGAACAGGTCTTCACCTTCGAACAGACCGCGCAACGCGTAAGCGGTGGACACCTGAGTACCGTTGAGCAGCGCCAGGCCTTCTTTCGCAGCCAACGTCAGCGGCGTCAGGCCGGCGACTTTCAGCGCCTCGGTGGCTTCCATCCACTCGCCTTTGTAGCGAGCCTTGCCTTCGCCCAGCAGCACCAGCGACATGTGGGCCAATGGCGCCAAATCGCCCGATGCACCGACCGAACCTTTCAATGGAATGTGCGGGTAAACCTCGGCGTTGATCAACGCGATCAGGGCGTCGATGACTTTGCGACGAATGCCCGAGAAACCACGGCTCAGGCTGTTGACCTTGAGCACCATGACCAGGCGCACCAGCGCGTCGCTGATCGGCTCGCCGACACCGGCGGCGTGGGACAGGACCAGCGAGCGCTGCAGGTTTTCCAGGTCTTCGCTGGCAATGCGGGTCGAAGCCAGCAGGCCGAAACCGGTGTTGATGCCGTAGGCAGTGCGGTTCTCGGCGAGGATCTGTTCCACGCAAGCAACACTGGCTTCAATCTGGGCCGAGGCGCTGTTGTCGAGGGTGATTTTCACCGGTTGCTGATAGATATCACGCAGTTGGGCGAGGCTCAGTTGGCCGGGAATCAAATTAAGCGCAGTCACTTTTATTCTCCTTTTGAGAGTCTTTTTGTTAACTAACCAGACGCTCCGGAAATGTCCGTTGTCCGTCGCTTCCCGCCTTGTGGGGGGCTGGCGCCTTGGCACGCTGGTTTGATGTGGAATCAGTTGAGGTTCGGTAACGCCTTGTGCAGCAAATTCGAGTCTTTCAACACGCCAGCAGCGGCGCCAATGTCCGGCGCCAACCAACGGTCCTGATCGTAAGCCGGGACGCGTTCACGCAGCAGTCGCCACGCGGCGTCGGTGCCTGCACCAAAACGTTGTTCCTTGAGAAATTCAAACGCCTGGGCCGCCAGCAGGTACTCGATGGCGAGGATCTGCGTGCAGTTTTCCAGGGCGCGGTGCAGCTTCAGCGCCGCGTTGGTGCCCATGCTCAGGTGATCTTCCTGCAGGCCCGAGGTGACGTAGTTGTCGAGCACTGCCGGTTGTGCCAATTGACGGTTTTCCGCACACAGCGAAGCGGCGACGTACTGGACGATCATCATCCCGGAGTTCACCCCTGGATTGGCCACCAGGAAGGCCGGCAAGCCGCTGACGTGCGGGTTGATCAAGCGGTCGAGGCGACGCTCGGCGATGGAGCCGATTTCGGCCATGGCGATGGCCAGCAAATCGGCCGCCAATGCCACTGACTGGCCGTGCGGGTTAGCCTGGGACATCACGCGGAAGTTGTCCGGCGTGCCCAGCAACATCGGGTTATCGGTGACGGAGTTGAGTTCGGTTTCGATCTGCTTTCTGGCGTGCTCAAGCTGATCGCGAGCGGCGCCGTGCACTTGCGGAATCGAGCGTATGCTCAACGCATCCTGAGTACGAATGCCTTTGCTCGAAGCAATCACTTCGCTGCCATCGAGCAACGCCCGCAGGTTGATGCCGACTTGCTGCATGCCCGGATGCGGCTTGAGCGCGATGATCTCGGCATCGAACGCGGCGATCTGCCCGCGCTGGGCTTCAAAGCTCATGGCGCCGATCACGTCGGCCCATTGCAGCAGACGAGTGGCATCCGCCAGCGCCAGGCAGCTGAGGCCGGTCATGCACGGCGTGCCGTTGACCAGGCACAAGCCATCTTTGGCGCCCAGTTGCACCGGTTGCAGGCCTTCTTCGGCCAAGGCTTGCTGCGCGGAAACGATCTGCCCGCGATAGCTGACATTGCCGACGCCCAGCAGCGCGATGCTGATGTGCGCCATATGGGTCAGGTAACCGACCGAGCCCTGGGACGGCACTTGCGGGGTGATGCCGCGATTGAGCAGCGCCAGCAGCGCTTCGACCACCTGGCGATGAATGCCGGATTTGCCCTGGCTGTAATTCAGGATCGCCGCGCACATGATCGCGCGGGTTTGCTCGTCGGCCAGCGGCGCGCCGACGCCACAGGCGTGGCTGAGCAGCGTGTTGCGGGACAGTTGGCTGAGTTGTTCGTCTTTCAGCGAGACGTTGCACAAGGCGCCGAGGCCGGTATTGACACCATAGGCGCGTTCGCCGCTGACGACGATGCGCTGGACGATCGCCTGGGCATTTTCGATCCGCGCCCAGGTCTGGGCCGACAGCTCGAGCCGGGCGCCATGGCGGGCTACGGCCACCACATCCTGCCAACGCAACGGGGCGTCGGCGATAACGATTTTTTCAGCCTGGGACATCTTTGACCTCGTGCGTACAACTTGAATATTGATGCCGCTTTGCTGACGCCTTCGCTGGCAAGCCAGCTCCTACATGGGTTGCGTTCTGTAGGAGCTGGCTTGCCAGCGAAGGGGCCAGCACAAGCACCGCAAACCGTTAAACCACCGCCGCCCGCCGCTGGACGAACCGGTCGACATACTCATCCGCCGGCGAATGCAGAATCTCTCGCGGCGTGCCGACCTGAATCAGGCGGCCATCCTTGAGGATCGCAATGCGGTTGCCGATGCGCACGGCCTCGTCGAGGTCGTGGGTGATGAACACGATGGTCTTGTGCAGGGTCTTTTGCAGTTCCAGCAACTGGTCCTGCATTTCGGCGCGGATCAGCGGATCGAGCGCACTGAAGGCTTCGTCCATCAGGATGATGTCGGTGTCCGCCGCCAAGGCGCGGGCCAGGCCCACACGCTGACGCATGCCGCCCGAGAGCTGATGCGGGTACTTGTTTTCGTAGCCCTTGAGGCCCACGGTGTTGATCCAGTGCAGCGCGCGTTCGGAGCACATCTGCTTGGTCTCGCCACGCACTTTCAAGCCGTAGGCGACGTTGTCCACCACGGTCTTGTGCGGCAGCAGGCCGAAGCTCTGGAACACCATGCTGATCTTGTGCCGACGAAATTCGCGCAGGGCTTCCATGTCGTATTGCAGGATGTCCACGCCATCCACCAGGATCGCGCCGCTGGTCGGATCGATCAGGCGGTTGAAGTGGCGCACCAACGTCGATTTTCCGGAACCCGACAGGCCCATGATCACGAAGATTTCGCCGGTGCCGATGCTCAACGACAAGTCGTTCACGCCGACCACGCAGCCGGTTTCGGCCAGCACCTGATCCTTGGTTTTGCCCTGGCTGATCATGCCCAGCGCTTCCTTGGAGCGGTTGCCGAAAATCTTGAAGACGTTTTTGACTTCGATTTTGCTGATGGCTTCGTTGTTCATTTGCTCACCTCATGCCGTGGCCGACCGTACGCTTGAGTAATGCGATCGATCACCACTGCCAGAATCACGATCGCCAGACCGGCTTCAAGGCCACGTCCGACGTTGAGGGTCTGAATCCCCACCAACACGTCTTCACCCAGGCCACGAGCACCGATCATCGAGGCAATCACGACCATCGACAGGGCCATCATGGTGGTCTGGTTGATCCCGGCCATTATGCTCGGCAGGGCCAGCGGAAGTTGCACGCCAAACAGTTGCTGCCAGCGGTTGGCACCGAAGGCGTTGATGGCTTCCATCACTTCACCGTCGACCTGGCGAATGCCCAGATCGGTCAGGCGGATCAGCGGTGGTGCGGCGTAGATCACGGTGGCGAAAATCGCCGGGACCTTGCCCAGGCCGAACAGCATCAGTACCGGGATCAGGTACACGAAACTCGGCATGGTCTGCATGATGTCCAGCAGTGGCATCAGCACCGAACGCAGGCGATTGCTGCGTGCCGAGAGAATGCCCAGCGGGATGCCGATCAGCACCGAAATGACCGTCGCCACCATCATCAGCGCGAGGGTCTGCATCAGCTTGTCCCAGAGGCCGACCGCGCCGACCAGAAACAGCAAACCGACGATGACGGCGGTGGTCACGACTTTGCGGGTCGCGTGCCAGGCAACGCCCGCCACGATGGCCAGCATCAGCCACCAGGGCGCCGCACGCAGCAGCCCTTCAAAATTGACGATGGCCCACAACAGCGTGTCGGAGATGTGTCGGAACACGTCGCCGTAGTTGGTGACCAGCGAATCGACCCAACCGTTGACCCAGTCGGCGATGGAAAAGGTAAAGCTTTCGGGAAACATAAGAGACTCTCAATCAAGGGGTTGCAATCAAGCGTCCGACTGCCGTTGCCGACAGCCGGAGAGGCTCAACCTACAAGGCCGCGTCGATTTTCTTGGCTGCGTCGTCGCTCACCCATGCGTGCCAGACTTCAGGATGTTCCTTCAAGAAGATCTTGGCCAGTTTTGGCGACTCGATCCGCTCTTTGGCCATACGCCCGAGGTTCTGGTTCAGCAGGTCGATTGGCAGGTTGACCTTTTCCAGCACCGCCACCAGTTCCGGGGCTTGCTCGTGGAAAGTCTTGGACAGGCCGACCTTGATGGTCACGCTCTTGTCCACGCCTGGTTTCTCTTCGAGTTTGACCAGATCAACCTGGCCCATCAGCGGGGTTGGCGACCAGTAGTAGAACAGGATCGGCTCGCCACGCTTGTAGCTCGACAGCACCGCGGCATCCAGTGCCGGACCGGTGCCCGGACGGAAGTTGGTGTAGGTGCTTTCCAGGCCGTAGCTTTTGAGCATTTCGCTGTTGTCCAGCTCACAGGTCCAGCCGGCCGGGCAGTTATAGAAACGGCCCTTGGATGGCTCTTCCTGGTCCTTGAACACGGCAGCGTATTTGCCCAGATCGGCAATCGCTTTCAGGTCCGGGGCTTTAGGCTCCAGCTTGCGCTTGGCATCGCCTTCGATCACGTAACGCGGCACGTACCAGCCTTCGATGGCGCCCACCACCGGAGCGCCGACACCGACGACCTTGCCGGCCTTCTCGGCCTTGTTCCAGACCTCGCTACGACCGACCCACTCTTCGGCAAACACTTGAATGTCGTTGCTGCTCAGGGCGTTTTCCATGGTGATGGAGTTGCCCGGCAGGCTGTCAGTTTTGCAGTCGTAGCCCTTCTCCAACACGATTTGCATCACGTCGGTCAGCAGCATGCCGCTTTCCCAGTTCAGGCCGGCAAACTTCACTGGTTTGCCCGACTCGCACCAACCGGCAGCCTGAGTGGCGCCGGCGCTGGCGAGCAGGCCCATGGAAAGCAATGTGGTCAGCAGGGTCTTGTTCGATTTCATTGTGTGACGCTCCTAATCATGAATTGGCTTACGGCAGTCAAGAGGCATCCAGGCCCTGTCCACGTCCAATCAGGCCTGCGCCGCAACGCGACCGGCCCCGCTTGTTATAGGTGCTGCATTGCTGTCCTGCTCGACTGGCAGAATCAGATGATCGGGTACCGGGCTGTGCCATTTTTTCGCGCACACGTAATACAGGGCGGCGGGAATCACCAGGCCGATGATCCAGGAAATATCCACATCGCCCAGGGCCGCTACCAGCGGACCGGTGTAGAACTTGGTGGAGATGAACGGCAGTTGCACCAGCACACCGAAGACATAAACGCTGATACCCAGGGCGTTCCAACGGCCGTAGCGACCGTTCGGATCGGCCAGCGCCGGCACGTCATAGCGCTCGCGGGTGATGCAGTAGTAGTCCACCAGGTTGATTGCGCTCCAGGGCGTAAAGAAGGCGAGCAAGAACAGGATGAAGGACTTGAACGCACCGAGGAACGAGTGCTGACCGAGCAACGCCATCAAGGTCGCGGCACCGACGATGACCAGCACGAACACCAGACGCTGCAAGCGCGTGACTTTCAGATCACCACGGAAACCGCTGATGACGGTCGCAATGCACATGAAGCTGCCGTACGAGTTCAGCGTGGAGATGGTGACCTTGCCGAACGCGATGCTGAAGTACAGCAGCGCAGCGGTGGCACCGGTACCGCCCAAACCAACGATGTAGGCGACTTCGTGACCGGCAAATTGGCCGTTGGCCGATGCGGCCGCGAACACGCCGAGGATCATCGCCACCTGCGCGCCAATGACCGAACCTGCGCCAGCGGCGAAAAAGGTTTTCACCGAGGACGTCTTGCTCGGCAAGTAGCGTGAATAGTCAGCCACGTACGGGCCGAAGGCGATCTGCCAGGACGCCGCGAGCGAAACCGCGAGCAGGAAGCTGCTCCAGCTGAAGTGGCGGATTTGCAGGAGTGCGCCAACGTCCGTCTGGCTCATCAAACGACTGAACAGGTAAACGAAGGCAATCACACCAATGACACTGGCAATACGGCCAATCCAATGGATCACCCGATAACCGAGCACTGTGACCAGCACGATGACACTGGCGAAGATAAGGATCCCGACGCTGTCACTGACGCCAAACAACTGGCCCAGCGCCTGGCCGGAAAGCACGGTCCCCGTTGCGGTGAAACCGAGGTACATCAAACACACCAGCACGATCGGGATCGCCGCGCCATACACGCCGAACTGCACGCGACTGGAGATCATCTGCGGCAGGCCAAGCTTGGGCCCTTGCGCGGCATGCAACGCCATCACGCCACCGCCGAGCAGTTGGCCGATCAACAGACCGATCAACGACCAGAACACATCACCGCCCAGCACCACGGCCAAGGCCCCGGTGACAATCGCGGTGATTTGCAGGTTGGCACCCATCCACAGGGTGAACTGGCTTAACAGACGACCGTGTCTTTCCGCTTCCGGGATGTAGTCGATCGAACGTTTCTCGATCAACGGTTTACTGCCTGCACGTTCACTGTTAACCGCCATGATTCAACCTCTGTGGATTGTTAGTGGGTGATCCCTGTAGGAGCGAGGCTTGCCCGCGAAGGCGTCTTTCCTGACACACCGAGGTGCATCGGTTCGCGGGCAAGCCTCGCTCCTACAGGGCAAGCATTACTTGCCGGTGATCATCGGCAGGTTCAGGCCTTGTTCCTTGGCGCAGTCGATCGCGATCTGGTAACCCGCATCGGCGTGACGCATAACGCCGGTCGCCGGGTCGTTGTGCAGAACGCGAGCGATACGCTCGGCTGCTTCGTCAGTACCGTCGCAGACAATCACCATGCCCGAGTGCTGGGAGAAGCCCATGCCGACGCCGCCGCCGTGGTGCAGGGAAACCCAGGTCGCGCCGCTCGCGGTGTTGAGCAGAGCGTTGAGCAGCGGCCAGTCGGACACGGCATCGGAACCGTCCTGCATCGATTCGGTTTCGCGGTTCGGGCTGGCGACCGAGCCGGAGTCCAGGTGGTCGCGACCGATCACGATCGGTGCGGACAATTCGCCGCTGCGGACCATTTCGTTGAACGCCAGGCCGAGCTTGGCGCGCAGGCCCAGGCCAACCCAGCAGATACGTGCCGGCAGACCCTGGAAGCTGATGCGCTCGCGCGCCATGTCCAGCCAGTTGTGCAGGTGAGCGTCGTCCGGGATCAGTTCTTTTACTTTAGCGTCGGTCTTGTAGATGTCTTCAGCGTTACCCGACAGCGCAGCCCAACGGAACGGGCCGATGCCACGGCAGAACAGTGGACGGATGTAAGCCGGTACGAAACCTGGGAAGTCGAATGCGTTTTCCACGCCTTCTTCCTGAGCCATCTGACGGATGTTGTTGCCGTAGTCGAAGGTCGGAATGCCCATTTTCTGGAATTCGAGCATGGCTTTAACGTGCACGGCCATGGATTGCTTGGCGGCTTTGACCACGGCAGCAGGCTCGGTCTTGGCGCGAGCGCGGTACTCTTCCCAGGTCCAGCCGGCCGGCAGGTAACCGTTGAGTGGGTCGTGGGCGCTGGTCTGGTCGGTGACCATGTCCGGGCGAACGCCACGCTTGACCAGTTCCGGGAGAATTTCCGCCGCGTTGCCCAGCAGTGCGATGGAGATCGCCTTGCCTTCCTTGGTGTATTTCTCGATGCGGGCCAGCGCGTCGTCGAGGTCTTTGGCTTGCTCGTCGACATAACGGCTGTTCAGGCGGAAATCGATGCTCACCTGCTGGCATTCGATGTTCAGCGAGCAAGCGCCGGCCAGTGTCGCGGCCAGAGGTTGAGCACCGCCCATGCCGCCGAGGCCTGCGGTCAGGACCCAACGACCTTTGAGGTCATCGTTGTAGTGCTGGCGACCGGCTTCGACGAAGGTTTCGTAGGTGCCTTGAACGATGCCCTGGCTGCCGATGTAGATCCAGCTACCGGCGGTCATCTGGCCGTACATGGCCAGGCCTTTGGCGTCGAGTTCGTTGAAGTGCTCCCAGCTCGCCCAGTGCGGCACCAGGTTGGAGTTGGCGATCAGAACGCGCGGTGCGTTGCTGTGGGTCTTGAACACGCCGACCGGCTTGCCGGATTGCACCAGCAGGGTCTCGTCGTCGTTCAGGTTGGTCAGGCTTTCGACGATCTTGTCGTAGCATTCCCAGTTACGTGCCGCACGACCGATACCACCGTAAACCACCAGTTCTTTAGGGTTCTCGGCGACTTCAGGGTCGAGGTTGTTCATCAGCATGCGCAGCGGCGCTTCAGTCAGCCAGCTCTTCGCAGTCAGTTTGTTACCGCGTGCGGCACGAATTTCAACGTTACGGTACTTGGTAGGTTTCTGGGTATTGTCAGTCACGAAAAAGACTCCTCAGCGATCAATTCAAACCAACCCTGGCGGTGGGCAAGCCAGCCTGTGCGCCCAAAGCGTCACAAGCGAATCAGTGGACGCTGCGAGGAGTCTCGGTCGACTCATACGCATACGTCTTTACTTGTACATACAAGCATATGCAATCAAGCGGCCAACTTGTTGGATGGCTGTTCAAGAAAACTTTTGGAATGGCTGGAAAGCGCCTGAATCAAGGGTTCTGGCGTAGATGAAATTTTTCAGGGGGATTTTTCGGCGGGTGTGAGCGTTGTTACTTGAGCGTGGTTTTGCGCCACGCTGGGGCGTTCGGTAACAAGTTGGTGCGCGATGGGGAACGGGTTTGGGTAGCGAAAAGCTTCGCGGGCAAGCCTCGCACCTACAGGTTATTAGTCGTTCCCCCGATGGGAGATGGACATAAAACCTGTAGGAGCGAGGCTTGCCCGCGAAAGGGATGCTGGATCAGCGTGCGATCAGTTCAATCACGCAGCACGGGCCATTGCTGGAGATTTCCAGCAGCCTAGCGTTACCGTCGAGTTGCAGGCAATCATGGTGACCCAGTTGCGAAGCGCTGTTACCGACCTTCACTTCTAGCGACTCACTGACACTGAACACCAGTACAGTCTCGGCGTCGCTGAAAAACCGCTGCTCGTCGTCCAGCCACTGCAACCGCGCGCTATAACGCTGCGGCGCGTAAATCAGGTTGAAGTCGCGGATCGGTCCGCCCAGCAAGGTGCACGACACCTGACTCTCACCGCTGAAGGCGAACGGATCGATCGGTAACAAGGGCCGCGTGGCCTGGCCATCCACCGACAAGGTCATGCCATCGCCTTGCAGCACGGTAATCACCCGCTCGTAACCGGCGAAGGTGGAAAACCCGCCCGACTCGCCAATGTCGGCAATCGACAGGCGCCAGCCGAAACCTTCAAGGCCGGTGCCGGCATCGCGGGTGATTTCTTCAGTGCTGCCGCCGCCGTTTTTCCACGGCATGCGCGGGTAGTCTTTTGCGCGTAAAACCTTCAACTCACTCATTTATGGCTCTCTATTTATGAAACCGTCCTTCCAGACGATGACGGGAACCGGGGTGGATCAAACGGGCGGCGGTCACCGGCTGACGGCCGGACCAGGTGCGGCGACGAATCAGCAGACACGGCTCGCCCTTTTCGATCTGCAGTAATTTGCACTCGCTGGCCTCAGCCAGAATCGCCTCGACCACGTGCTCGCCTTCGGTCAGAGGTGCGACCTGGTTCAGGTAGGCGTATGGCGTTTGCAGGGTGAAATCCTGCTTGAGGTAGTCCGGAGCGACCAGCGCGTTGACGAAACGGTCTTCGATTTGCACCGGGATATCGTTTTCGAAATGCACGATCAGCGAGTGGAACACCTTCTGGCCTTCGCGCATGTCCAGGGCCAGTGCGCGCTCGGAACCGGCGGCCTCTTCTTCCAGGGTGATCACCTTGCAGGTGTGGCGATGGCCACGGGAGGCGATTTCGTCGGCGATATTGTGCACTTCAAACAAAGCGGACTGGCTTTTCGGTTCCGCGACGAAGGTGCCGACGCCTTGCATACGCACCAGCAAACCGTCGGCGGTCATCTCGCGCAGAGCGCGGTTGATGGTCATGCGGCTGAAGCCCAACTGGCTGACCAGCTCACTTTCCGACGGAACGCGGTAGTGCGGCGGCCAGTTTCCACTGTCGATTTGCTGGGTGATCATTTGTTTGACGCGGGCGTACAAGGGCGCCGGACTGTCGCCCAGATTGGCGCTCAGATTGGCATTCGGCGGCAATGTGGCAGGCGGAGTTGGCACGGTGGATCCTTGTTCGTTGAGAAGAGATTGCTAGCTTGCCGGAGTTTACCGAGCAGGCAAACGTCTGTATATGTATATACAAATAACACACGATGGGGTGCTGAACCATGTCCGCCTTCTTTGCCGAACGCGCGCTGCTGCCTAGTGGATGGGCCAACAATGTACGTCTTGAGGTCAGCGCCGACGGCGTTTTGACCCATATCCAGGCCGATTCCACTGCAGATGGCGCCGAACGGCTAAGCGGCCCGCTGCTGCCGGGTATGCCGAATCTGCACTCCCACGCCTTCCAGCGGGCCATGGCCGGGCTGGCGGAAGTGGCGGGTAATCCGAACGACAGTTTCTGGACCTGGCGCGATTTGATGTATCGCCTCGTCGGAAAAATCAGCCCGGACCAGCTCGGCGTCATTGCCCGTCAGCTGTACATCGAAATGCTCAAGGCCGGTTACACCTCGGTCGCGGAATTTCATTACGTGCACCACGACACCAGCGGCCAACCGTACGCCGACCCGGCCGAACTGGCGCTGCGCATCAGCCAGGCTGCCAGTTCCGCTGGTATCGGCCTGACTCTGCTGCCGGTGCTGTACAGCCATTCCGGTTTCGGCGGCCAGACCCCGAACGACGGCCAGCGCCGCTTTATCAACAGCACCGAAAACTACCTCAAGCTGCAGTCGCGCTTGCAGCCGATCCTGGCGCAGCAACCGGCGCAGTCGCTGGGCCTGTGTTTTCACTCGTTGCGCGCGGTCACACCGCAGCAGATCAGCGAAGTGCTGGCGGCCAGCGACCAGCAGTGCCCGGTGCACATTCACATCGCCGAACAGCAGAAAGAAGTCGATGACTGCCTGAACTGGAGCGGTCGCCGCCCGCTGCAATGGCTGTACGAAAATACCGACGTCGACCAACGCTGGTGCCTGGTCCACGCGACCCACGCCAACCCGGAAGAAGTCACGCTGATGGCCCAGAGTCGCGCCATCGCCGGTTTGTGCCTGACCACCGAAGCCAACCTCGGCGACGGGATTTTCCCGGCGGTGGATTTCCTCGCGCAGGGCGGGCGCATGGGTATCGGTTCCGACAGCCATGTGTCGTTGAGCGTGGTCGAAGAATTGCGCTGGCTGGAATACGGCCAGCGTCTGCGCGATCAGCGGCGTAATCGTTTGTATGGCGCCGATCAGCCGATGGTCGGCCGCACGTTGTACGACGCCGCGCTGGATGGCGGGGCTCAGGCGTTGGGGCAGCCGATTGGCGCACTGGAAGTCGGCAAGCGCGCCGATTGGCTGGTGCTGGACGGCAACGATCCGTACCTGGCAACGGCCAGCGGTGACGGGATTCTCAATCGCTGGTTGTTTGCCGGTGGCGATCGCCAGGTGCGGGATGTGCTGGTCAATGGCCAGTGGGTCGTGCGCGACGGGCGCCATGCCGGCGAAGAAGAGAGCAACCGCGCGTTCACCCAAGTCCTGCGCGACCTTCTGGGCTAACGCAAAACAAAATGTGGGAGCGAGCCTGCTCGCGATAGGGCCATCAGATTCAACAGAAGTGTTGACTGATACTCCGCTATCGCGAGCAGGCTCGCTCCCACATTTGTTTTCTACTAGCCGTCAGTTCGAGGTCTTGGCCATCTGCGTATCCGACGCACGCCAGATCAGTCGCGTGGTGTCGTAGCCTTGCTGACGCGCCTTGCTCAGCAGCTCTTCACGCACTACACCATTGACCGTCGGGGTCCGTGACAGCAGCCACAGATATCGACGGCTAGGGTCGCCAACGATCGCGGTCTTGTAGTCATCGCTGACGTACAACACCCAGTATTCCCCTTTCGCCACACCCGGCAGCAATCGCGAGAACCAGGTATCGAACTCGACCCACAACTTGTCGGTCTTGCCCGGTACTTGTGGATAAGCCGTGCCCTTGGCTTCTTCCCACTGCCACTGCGGCGTCAGGCAGCGGTTCAATACCGCGATATTACCGTCAGGCAAGAGCGTGTAATGGGCTTCAGATTGCGCGCAGTTGCGCTGGAAATACATCGGCAGACGGGCCAATTCGTACCAGGTCCCTTGGTACTTCTTGAGGTTGACGCTGTTGACGGTCTTGGGCGCCAACGGATCATTGCCAGACGTGGCACAGCCGGCCAGTACCAGGCCGGCAAAAAGTAACATCAATAACCGCTTCATTGTTTTTCTCCCGTGGGCGTATAGCCCCGGTTTACTTCAGGCCTTGGCCGGAAAACATCAGCACTTTGTCACCGGCGTACTGCACGCTGATAAAGCTGTTCTTGTCGCCCCAGGTGCAACTGGACATGCCGAGCGCGCCCGAACAGTCGGCGGGTTTACCCAGCAAGGTTTCTACCTCGGCCTTGGGCATGCCGGCCGACAGTTTGGAATAGTTTTCCTGATTGACCTTGCTGCACGCAGCCAACAACACGCAGAACGAAAGCAGGGCAATAGATCGCAGCGACATGGTGTAGCTCCTGGGGCGAAGGGGAATGGCATGTCTGCCAAGCAGAAGCTTAGAAGAGAAAACCCCTGTCTGGTTCCCTGACAGCCCGGCTATTTATTAGGCCGCTCGTCTGCCTTTTGCCGAAAAATCAGCCACTTTCTTTCGCTGTTGAGTATTTCGTCGTTTTTCGCAACAGACGCCTAATCTTTGGCGCGGGCCTGTCGACATAAATGCAACGCAAGACGCTCTTGTTGACCAGCCCCCTCCGCGGTAGCGCATTTAATGACCAGAAACATGAAGTTCAGCCACAAGATCTTGTCGGCTGCTGCCCTCGTAGTGGCGGTTGCATTCGCTTGTTTCATCCTGTTTAACGACTACCGGCAGCGCCAGACCCTGCGCAGCAGTACCGAATCGTCGATGCAGGAACTCGGCAGCCTGACCACCAGCAACATCCAGACCTGGCTGGAAAGCCGCATCCAGTTGCTGCAATCGTTGTCCCAGCAGATTGCCGTGGACGGCAGCGCCCAGGCCAATCTCAAACGCGCGATCGACCTGCCGGCCTACACCAGCAACTTTCAGTTGAGCTACTTCGGTGGCACCGACGGCGTGATGTTCTCGATCCCGGCCGGCAATCGCGCCGCCGACTACGACCCACGCGCCCGTGGCTGGTACAAGGCGGCCAACAGTGCGCAACAGACCATCGTCACCGAACCGTACATCGCCGCTTCGTCCGGCAAACTGGTGATCACCGTGGCCACGCCGGTGAAGCACGAGAGCCAGATGATCGGCGTTGCCGGCGCAGACATCGACCTGTCCAGCGTCAGCGCGATCATCAACTCGCTGAACTTCGGCGGTCACGGTCATGCGTTTATCGTCGGCGCAGACGGCAAAATCCTGATCCACCCGGACAGCAAACTGGTGCTCAAGAGCCTGGCCGACGCCTACCCCAACGGTGCGCCGAAAGTCAGCCCGGGCATGAAAGAGGTCGAGATCGACGGCAAGAGCCAGTTCATCTCCTTCACTCACGTCAACGGCGTGCCGTCGGCGGACTGGTACGTGGCGCTGGTGCTCGATCAAGACACCGCGTTCTCGATGCTCAGCGAGTTCCGCACCTCAGCCATCATCGCCATGGTCATCGCCGTGGTGATCATCATTGCGCTGCTGGGCATGTTGATCAGTTTCCTGATGCAGCCGCTGCTGACCATGGGCCGCGCCATGCATGACATCGCCGAAGGCGAAGGTGACCTGACCAAACGCCTGACCATTCATGGCCACGACGAATTCGGTGCCTTGGGCACCTCGTTCAACCGCTTTGTGGAACGTATCCATACGTCGATTACCGAAGTGGCCTCGGCCACCGGCCAGGTCAACGAAGTCGCCTTGCGTGTGGTGGCGGCGTCGAACTCATCGATGTTCAACTCCGACCAGCAAGCCTCGCGCACCAGCAGCGTGGCCGCAGCGATCAACGAACTGGGCGCCGCCGCCCAGGAAATCGCCCAGAACGCCGCCCTCGCCTCCCAGCATTCCAGCGATGCCCGGGCCTTGGCCGAAGACGGTCAGCACGTGGTGGATAAAACCATCGCGGCGATGCAGCAGCTGTCGGCGAAAATCAGCGACTCGTGCGGCAACATCGAGACGCTCAACAGCAACACCGTCAACATCGGGCAGATTCTGGAAGTGATCACCAGCATCTCGCAGCAGACCAACCTGTTGGCGCTCAACGCCGCGATTGAAGCCGCGCGGGCCGGTGAAGCCGGGCGCGGTTTCGCCGTGGTCGCGGACGAGGTACGCAACCTCGCCCACCGCACCCAGGATTCGGCGCAGCAAGTGCAGAAGATGATCGAGGAACTGCAAGTCGGCGCCCGCGAAGCGGTCAGCACCATGACCGACAGCCAGCGCCAGAGCGAAAGCAGCGTCGGCATCGCCAACCAGGCCGGCGAACGCCTGGGCAGCGTGACCCAGCGTATCGGCGAAATCGACGGCATGAACCAATCCGTGGCGACGGCGACCGAAGAACAGACGGCTGTGGTGGAGTCGATCAACGTCGACATCACCGAGATCAACACGCTGAACCAGGAAGGTGTGGAGAACTTGCAGTCGACCTTGCGCGCGTGCGCTGACCTTGAACAGCAGGCGGCGCGGTTGAAGCAGTTGGTGGGTAGTTTCAGGATCTAAAGTGCTGCCACTGGCACAATCGCTAGCAGGCTAGCTCCCACAGGGGATTTGTGAATGCCACCGATCAAATGTGGGAGCCAGCCTGCTGGCGATGGCGGCATCGGCCGCCCCAAAAAACTAAAACCGTGAACCCGGCGTCGAAAGAAACACCAATTCCTCAGCCGTAGATTCCCTTCCCAACACCGCATTCCTATGCGGGAACCGCCCAAACCGCGCAATCACCTGCTGATGCTTCTCGGCGTAATTCAGGTAATCGGTAAACAGCGCTCGATCCGTTTCCGGCTGTTGTGCCACCAGGTCGATGTAGCGGGAAACCGCCTCGTTTTGCACCGCAAGATTCTCGCAATGCTCAAACACCAGGTAGATAAACACGCGTTGAATCGGCTGTAACTGCCGATCGAAATCTGCAGCGATGCCTTGCGCCACCAGCGCCTGGGCCCGGAGATCACCGGCAAAGGATTTGGGAGTGTCGCGAAAGATCATTCGCGGGATTTGGTCGAGTAGCAGCACCAGGGCCAGCCAACCTTCGGGGCGTTGCGCCCACTCGGTCAATCCGCCGGCCAGTGCCTGCTCGACCCAGTCCCCGAAACGCGTGCGCGCTTCGAGGTCCTGGCTGTCGCGCTTGCCGAACCACAACTTGCCCTTGTCAGCCGCCACTTCTTTTGAGGATTCGGAAGTTCCAAACCACCATTCGAGCAACGGCTGCCAGGGCGCTGTCATGTTTATTCCTTGTGGTAAGCCGTGACGCGTTCGACTTCTTCTTTCGAGCCGAGGAACACCGCGACACGCTGGTGCAAGCCGTCAGGCTTGATGTCGAGGATGCGCTGATGGCCATCGGTGGAAGCGCCGCCGGCCTGTTCAACCAGGAACGACATCGGGTTGGCTTCGTACATCAGGCGCAGCTTGCCCGGTTTGGACGGCTCGCGGCTGTCGCGTGGGTACATGAACAGACCGCCACGGGTCAGGATGCGGTGCACGTCCGCGACCATCGCGGCGACCCAGCGCATGTTGTAGTTCTTTTTCAGCGGGCCTTCTTCGCCCGCCAGCAATTCGCCGACGTAGCGTTGGACCGGCGCTTCCCAGTGACGTTGGTTGGACGCGTTGATCGCGAATTCCTGGGTGGTTTCCGGGATCTTGATGTCTTCGTGGGTCAGCACGAAGCTGCCCATTTCACGGTCCAGGGTGAAGCCTTTCACGCCATCGCCCAGGGTCAGGATCAACATGGTCTGTGGACCGTAGATCGCGTAACCGGCCGCCACTTGCTCGGTGCCAGGCTGCAGGAAGGCCTTTTCGTTCAAGGGCTCGTTCTGGCTCAGGTATTCGCTCGGGCAACGCAGCACCGAGAAGATCGTACCGACCGGCGCGTTGATATCGATGTTCGACGAACCGTCCAGTGGGTCAAACACCAGCAGGTACGCGCCTTTCGGGTATTTGCCCGGGATCTGGTAGGCGTTGTCCATTTCTTCGGACGCCATGCCGGCCAGGTGACCGCCCCATTCGTTGGCTTCGAGCAGGATCTCGTTGGAGATCACGTCGAGTTTCTTCTGCACTTCACCTTGAACGTTTTCAGTGCCCATGCTGCCCAGAACACCACCGAGGGCGCCTTTGGACACGGCGTGGTTGATCTCTTTGCAAGCACGCGCCACCACTTCGATCAGGAAACGCAGATCGGCAGGGGTGTTATTGCTACGGGTCTGCTCAATCAAATAGCGACTCAGGGTAACGCGGGACATGGAAGGCTCCGGTGGATTGGGGGCTAAAAACCCGCGCAGTTTAGCGCGAGTCGGGGCGCATTTCCTCCTATCAGACGTGATCCGCCCAATAGAGTTCATGCGCCGGGAAGAGCGTAGTTCGAAATGGACGGGATGTGGGTCAAGGATGGGTGGCAGTTTCGAGATTTTTTTTGCCTGATAGACCGCCTTCGCGAGCAAGCCCGCTCCCTCATTGGATCTGCAGTGAACGCAAAATTTGTGAACACCAGAGATCAAATGTGGGAGCGGGCTTGCTCGCGAATGGTGCGCAGCGCCAGCCATTCTCAGGATTTAGTGGCCGGTTTGCGCAACAGGCTGAACGCCATCGCCCCCAGGAACAAAACACTCAGCAACAACACCGCCCACAACCCGAATTTCTTCCAGTTCGTGTCATTGGTCGCAGCCGTTGTCACCGGCGACACCGGCGTGATGGCAACCGCCCCGCTATCAACCTCAGCCTTGCCCAGTGCCGCCCATTTCGCCGCGCTGTAATCCGGGATCAACATCGACAGCGGCAGGTTCGCCGCCTTCACCGTCGCACTCCCCAGCGCCAGCGTGTAAGGACCTGCGCCGCGCGCCAGGAACACCAATTGCGTCGAACGCACGGCAAACCGAACCGTCGGTGCCTCTTCGCCGAGGCCTCCGCCGCGCTCGTCCACGGTCAGTTTCAACTGCTGCACGGTCTGCCCCGGCAGCTGCAATTCGTTCTGCACCACATCCTGGCCATTCTGGGTCAGGCGATAGAGCAAACCACTGCTCAGCGCCTGCCACGGCAGGCTGCTTTCCCGACGACCGGCCAACGTCACCGGCGCCAGGCTGTTGGGTTGACTCAACTCGACCTGCAAGCGTTCGACGTGCAAGCCCATCGGCAATTGCCAGGTGTATTCACCGGCCTTCACACGGCTGCCGGCCAACGGTTGCGACCAGACCAACGGCAGCGGCAGGCTGCGGCTGCTGGCGCTTTCCAGTTGCGCCGAGGTCAGCACCGGCGCCGATTGTGGCGTGCTCCACAGCAGGCGCAAATAACGCGCCGATTGCCCCGGCAAGCCGACTTCATGCTGCTCGACCCGCTCGTCGGCGAACGTCAGCCGCGCCACTTGCCCTTCGCCCCAGGACTGCCAATTCTGCAAGTCGTCGCTGGCTTCAATGCTGAAACGCTGGAAGCCGTCGCGCTCACTGGTCCAGTCGAGGATCAACTGCTGCAACGGTGCCTTGATCCCACTGGCGTCGAGCAACCAGCCGCGCAGCACTTCTTCGCCCGCCTCCAACTGGCTGGACGGCTGCACTTCGACCAGCGTGCCATTGGCACTCGATTGCACGCGCACGCTGGGCGCGCGTTCGGTGTCGTCCGCCGAGTTGTACAGCGGAAACCATTTCACGTCGGTCAGCGTGCGGTTTTCGCTGGTCTGCGCGGATTCCCGCGCCAGGGCGTAGGCCTGAGCCTCTCCCACAGCGTTGAAGACGCGCACGTCGCTCAGGTCGGTTTGCCGCGCATTCAGTTGCACGGCCAAGGGCAATTCGAGGCGATACCACGGGCCTTCGCCGGTCACGGTCAACGGCACCTGAGTGCTGAAGTCCGCCGGTTTTTCCTGGGCACCGGCCGACAACGCCACACCCATTGCAACTGCGCCCAACCAGTTCAGGTTCAGCTTCTGACTCAAGATGACACTCCTTCGGTTTCCGGGGCCGGTTTATCAGCCTGCGGCACAGCGTCGGCGCGCTTGGGCGGCAACGGGGCGAAATAGCCCACCACCAGCAGCAACACGCCAACGCCGATAAACGACACGATCCGGGCGAGGCCGCCGCGGTTACTCAATTCAACGAAGAACAGTTTGGCCACCACGACGCCGATCAGCGCCGCGCCGATCAGCCAGACTTCGCGGCGATGACGCAAATGGCCGCCGATCATCAGACTCAGCGCCATCAAGGTCCAGACGATGGACAGACCGGCCTGCACCAGCATCGATTCAAGCAACGCATCCAATTCGAACGGCACGCTGCCCCAATGGTGAGCGGTGCGCATCACCAGTGCGGTGAAGAACACGAACAGCGAGACGCCGGCGATCAGTTGCGTGGCATTTTCGGCGTAGTCCTTGCGGATCGCCAGTTGCGTTACGGCACTGCGGGACCACGCGTAAACACCGAACAACGCGAACAGCAGGCCCAACTCCAGCGGGTTGATCAATGGCACGTAGGGCAGCGGCTCGGCCGTGCCGTCGCTGACGATGTTCGACAGCCAGAACCAGCCGAGCATCAACACCGCCAGCGGCGCCGCTGCATACAGGCGATATTCGCGAGGATAAGCCGACACCGGCCATGGCCAGTTGCGCGGCGCAGCCATCAACACCAGATACAGGCTTGGCAGAATCGCCCAGCCCAACCAGCGCCACGCGTTGTACTGCTCGGACAACAAAAGCAAGCCGTAACGCAACTCCAGCGCCAGCACGCCGATCAACAGCCAGCAGCCGAGCACGTGGGCAGTACTGAGCGCGCGCGCCGGCAGACTCGGCGCCAGACGCCGCAGGGAGATGAAATGCACGACGAACACCGCCGCCCACGCCAGCCAGCCAACGTTGGCCGCCGGGTGGTAACGCGAATGCCACGCGGCGACCAATACCAGGCCCGCCGCCGGCATCAATAAAGTGCAGAGCAAGCCCAGCGCCGACCATTTCAATCGCAGTGCCAACACCGTCCACAACGCGACGCTCAGCGCCGCGACAGCCAGCAACAAGGTCGCTTGCAGATTCAACGGCGCAAATCGCAGCACTTCACTGATCCACGCCAACGCCCACCAACCCGCGCCCCAGACCAGCAGCACCTCGGACAACCTCTGCAAACTCAACGCATCGAAGGCCGTGGCGTGAGTGCCGAGCTGCAAGCGCCAGGCGCCGACGAACGCGGCCAGGCCCAGCACCCACGGTGTCCAGAAACCGCTGTGCGCCAATGGGCGCAAACCTTCGCTGGCCAACGGCCCGAGCAGGTCCGGCCCGGCCAGCAGGAACGCCGCACCGCCAATCACCTGCAACAGCAGACCGAAGACAAAACTCACGCGCTGCTTGAGGTACAAACTGAGCCAGATGATGAACAAACCACTGGCTGCCCACACTGCGCTCGCGGTTTGCCAGGGCAGGACGAACAGCACCGCCAGGTTGATCAGCACCAGTCCGGCGAGCAGCACTACCGACAAGCCGCGCAACAGCCGAATGTCGCTGCGGACCATTTCATCGCGAGCCGCCAGCAACATGCCCGCGATCAGCGCCAGGCCGATCAAGGACGCGCTGAGCAAGCCGCTCCAACCGGCGCTGAACACGGCGCCGGAGTCAGCGCTCGAACCTTGCAAGCGAAGCAGGAACAACGCGCCACCCAGCAGCTGCACGGCAAACGCAGTGAACAGGAACGTGCGCGATTGCAGGCGCAGGCCGACGAACAGCGTCACCAACCCCGCCAGCGCCCAACTGATCGCCGTGCCGTGGGTGAAGAAGAACAACGGTGCCAGCAGATAAAGGAAGGTCAGACCAAGACAGGCCAACACCGGCAGGCCTTTGCGTTCCCACGGCGAGGTCTGTTCGGGCAACGCTTTGCGCAATTGGTAGAAACTGAACAACAACGCCACGCCGAGCATCAATGCGCCGAGCGGCGCCCCTTCCAGCAGGCTGCTATCGCCACTACGCAATTCACTGAGGAACGCCAGCGCCGAACCCAGTTGCAGCAGCAAAGCGAAGGCGCGCGCCAGCGGTCGTTGCTGGCGCAGGCCGAGCCAGAAGATCCCCGCGCCCTCCACTGCCCAGGCCGCCGACGTCCAGCGCGCATCCAGCCCTAATGGAATCGCCAGGCTGGCGAAAATCACGCCCAGTGCCAGACAGGTTTCCGCCAGCAGCAACGCGCGACCGCCCATCAGCAGGCGCGCCAGGCCCATGTAGATCATGCCCAACGCCAGCGCGCTGAAAGCGGCGGCGAATTCCAGATGTTGCACCAGCGCGAACTGCAAACCGAAGCCGACGATGGGCGGACCAAACAGCATCGTGCCGTCGACGTAATCACCCTTGCGCGCCGACCAGCGCAGCAATGCTTCGCGGCTGCCATCCTCTGGCGCGTCGCTCATTTCCAGCAGCTTGCGCCGGGTAAACAGCAGGCCGATGGCCAGATACATCAGGAAAAACAGGATCAGGAACGGCTCGGTGCTCCACAGCAGTTCCGGCGTATAGGAGCGCAAACCCCAGGCGAAACCGATGCCGAAGGTGCCGACAAAACCGATCAGGTTGAGCAGACGCCAGGCCTTGAACCACGCAATCGCGAGGATGCCGGCATTGAGCAAGGCGAAGTAGCTGAACAGCGCGACATGGTTGCCGGCGCCGGTGGAAGTCAAAATCGGAGCGGCGAAACCGCCCAGTGCCGCAGCGGCGGCGAGGCCCAATGCATCCTGGGTGATGGCGAGAATCGCCGAGAACACCGTCACCGCGACCAGCAAGCCCAATGCCGCCGAAGGGTCGAGCAGCGGATGCAGTCGCATCGCGGCAAACACCGTCAGGTACAACACCGCGATCCCGGTGCCTTGCAGCATCAAGGCGTAATGGTTGTTGCGGGTTCTGAGCCACCAACCCAATCCCAGCAGGCCTAACGCGGCCGCTGCAACACCGGCGTAACGCAATTCGATCGGCACCACCATGCCTTCGGTGGCGTAACGCAGCAGGAACGCCAAACCGAGGAACAACAACACCACACCCACCCGCAGCACGGTGTTGCCGCCAAACAGCCAGGCGCGGGCGCCGCTGATGGCGCGATCGATGAAATTGGGGCCGCGAGGGGCGGCGGGCGCTTGCGGTTCGCGAGCGACCGGTTCGGGTTTCCAGGCATCCACCGGCAGTGGCCGACTGGTTTCGGTGGCGGCGACGGTTATCGGTTCGAGTTCAGGAGGAAGGTCCCAGATCAATTCCGGGGCTTCGACGGGTATTTCATCAAGAATGAATTCAGGCGTCGGGACAGGCTCGCTGGCTTCAGGCGCCTTGACGCCGGACACCTCCAGCAACGCCAGACGCTGCTCGACCGCACCCAGCGCAACCTGGGCCGATTGAAGCTGACGTTGTTGCTCGGCGGCCTGAGCAACCAAGCGGCCGATGCGAAGGGTCTGGCCGATGCCCAACCCGAGCAGCGCGCCTAACAGCGCATCGCTGAACGACTCATCGAGTATCCAGCCCAGCACCAGCCCTATCAGCATGAACATCCATTGCATGGTCGATATCCCTAAGCGGCCCATTGCCTTGTAGCGTCTGCGCTGACGTCATTCGCGGGCAAGCCTCGCTCCTACAGAAATACGCGATCCCTGTAGGAGCGAGGCTTGCCCGCGAATGAGCGCGCAGCGCTCACTGAAACTGGTGCTTAGTATATCGATCAGGCCCAACGGCCGTCGGGCCTTGCGCACATTTGTCGCTAAAAGTTACTCCAGCGCCCTCCAGATATCCGTGGCGTACTCGCGAATCGTCCGGTCAGAGGAGAACCAGCCCATCCGCGACGTGTTCAACACCGCCGAACGCCACCACTCTTTCGAATCGTGCCAATGGGCTTCAACGCGCATCTGAGCATTCCAGTAGGAATCAAAGTCGGCACAGACCAGGAAGCGGTCATAGTCGATCAGCGAATCGATCAGCCCGGCGTAACGGGACGGATCATCCGGCGAGAACACTCCGCCGCGAATCGCTTGCAGCACATCATTGAGGCGATGGGATGCGGCGATGTCCGGCGTCGCGTTGAACTCATGGTTCTGCTTGCGCGCTTCAACCTGCTGGGCGCTGAGGCCGAAAATGAACATGTGCTCGGCGCCGATGCGTTCGCACATTTCCACGTTGGCGCCGTCCAGGGTGCCGATGGTCAGCGCGCCGTTGAGGCCGAACTTCATGTTACTGGTGCCCGAGGCTTCGAAACCGGCCGTGGAAATCTGCTCCGACAAATCCGCCGCCGGAATAATGCTTTCCGCCAGGCTGACGTTGTAGTTGGGCAGGAACACCACTTTCAGCAAACCGCGCACCGTCGGGTCGTTGTTCACCACCCGGGCGATGTCGTTGGTCAGTTTGATGATCAACTTGGCCTGGTGATAACTCGCCGCCGCCTTGCCGGCGAAAATCTTCACGCGCGGCACCCAGTCGATTTCCGGCTCGGCACGAATCGCCTGATACAACGCCACGGTGTGCAACAAATTGAGCAACTGACGTTTGTATTCGTGGATCCGTTTGACCTGGACGTCGAACATCGCCGCCGGGTTGACCGCCACCCCGAGTCGCTCGTGGATGATGTACGCCAGGGCTTTCTTGCTGTGCAGCCGTTGCTCGGCGAACGCCTTGCGGAACGCGGCTTTCTCGGCGAAGGGTTCCAGGTCGAGCAAGCGTTCTTCAGCGTTATCCAGCAGATCAGGCCCGAGGGCATCGACCATCATCGACGTCAGTTCAGGGTTGGCCTGATAGAGCCAGCGGCGGAAGGTGATGCCGTTGGTCTTGTTGTTGATCCGCTCCGGATAGAGGTTGTGCAACTCGGAGAACACGGTTTTGCGCATCAGTTGCGTGTGCAACGCGGATACACCGTTAACGCTATGAGAACCCAGGAACGCCAGGTTACCCATGCGCACGCGACGGCCGTTGTCTTCCTCGATCAGCGACACCGAGCGCAGCACGTCGAAATCGTGAATGCCCTTGGCGCGCAGTGAGTCGATGTGCTGAGCGTTGATCTGGTAAATGATCTGCATGTGCCGCGGCAACATGCGCTCCATCAAACCGACCGGCCAGGTTTCCAGCGCTTCCGGCAACAGCGTGTGGTTGGTGTACGAGAGCGTGTCGACGGTGACCTGCCACGCCGCATCCCACGCCACGTCATAGATGTCGACCAGTTGCCGCATCAGCTCGGCCACGGCAATCGAGGGGTGGGTGTCGTTGAGCTGGATTGCCGCGTGATCGCCCAGGGTCAGCACCGAGGTGTGCATGTTGCGATGGCGACGGAGCAAATCCTGCAGGGAGGCGGCGACAAAAAAGTATTCCTGGCGCAGACGCAGTTCCTGGCCGGCCTCGGTGCTGTCCGCCGGGTAGAGCACACGGGAAATACTCTCGGCCCGGGCCACTTCGGCTACCGCGCCCAAGTGGTCGCCAGCGTTGAAGCGCTCCAGGTGCAAATCTTCCATGGCCCGTGCGCGCCACAGCCGCAGGGTGTTGACGCTCGCACCGCGCCAACCGACCACCGGCGTGTCGTAGGCAATCGCCCGAACGGTTTCCCCCGGGCTCCAGACTTGCTTGGATTTGCCGGCATCGTCGGTGACGGTTTCGACGCTGCCGCCAAAGCCGATCGTGTAAACGACTTCTGGCCGTTCAAATTCCCACGGGTTGCCGAAATCCAGCCAGTGTTCGGTTTGTTCCTGCTGCCAGCCGTCGACGATCGCCTGGCGGAACAGCCCGTGCTCGTAACGAATGCCGTAACCGTGACCAGCGATACCCAGGGTGGACATGCTTTCCATAAAGCACGCGGCCAGTCGACCGAGGCCGCCGTTACCCAGCGCTGCGTCGGGCTCCAGCAGGCGGATGCGTTCCAGGTCGACGCCGAGTTCGGTCAGGGCTTCGCGGGCCACGTCGAGCAGGCCGAGGTTGCTCAGGCTGTCGTAGAGCAGCCGGCCGATGAGAAATTCCAGCGAGAGGTAGTAAACGCGCTTCTGGCCTTTACGGTAAATCTGCCGCGTATGGTCCATCCAGTGCTCGACCATGTGATCGCGCGCGGCCAATGCGATGGCTTCGAACCAGTCGTGGTCGAAGGCATGATCCGGGTCTTTGCCCACCGCGTAGGTGAGTTTGGTCAAGACGGCGTCGCGGAATGCGGCCACCTCTGCTTCGCGAACAAGTGGTTCTTGAGTCATCGATAGGACCTCGAGCGAGCGTGGAGTAGTTGAGCCTAGACGGTCTGACAGGTCGTTGGAACTCTGGTTCGGCAGTTTTTCCAGTAAGTGCGAGATAGGTCGACATTAGATTGTCGTGTGCCGGAAAGAATGCAGGGCTCGTGCCGGAATACAGGTGTCATTGAGCGGCACATGAAAAAATCTGGCGAAAGGTTGTTCAAAAATCCACCAGTCCCGGTATGATCGCGCGCCCTGATGCATGCTGGTAACAACCGATGATGAAGTCCAACCTGATCGCCGCCGCGGAGATCGATCGCCTCGATACCTGGGCCAAATACTCGGCCCCGATGTGCGGCTCGTGCGTGTCCAGCTGCTGCACCTTGCCGGTCGAGGTCAAGATCAAGGATCTGATCCGTATCGGCATTGTCGACGAATTCGAGCGTGGCGAGCCAGCGAAGAACATCGCCAAGCGCCTGCAGAAGGAAGGGATCGTCGAGCGTTACAACCAGAAGTCCGAGATCTTCACCCTCCAGCGCATGAGCAACAACGATTGCCTGTACCTGGATCGTAAGAGCCGTCTGTGCACTATTTATGAAAAGCGCCCGGATACTTGTCGCAATCACCCAAAAATTGGTCCGCGGCCTGGGTATTGCGCTTATAAGCCAAAGGAAGTGGCGCGCGAGACCAGCGAGAGCCGTCGGACCCTCGAAAAGTTCTGATCCAGAATCTCCACGCCTGACAGGACCTCATCGCGGGCAAGCCCGCTCCCACAGGATTCGGCGCTGTACCCATACTATGCGAACACCACAAATCACTGTGGGAGCGGGCTTGCCCGCGATGGCGTCAGCCCAGTCAACACCAAACCCCAGACAAACAAAAACGCCCCCGACCTTGCGGTCGGGGGCGTTTTTTTGTCAGCTAACTAAATGACTCAGTTACCGGACTTCTTGGCAGCGCGGGTACGCTCGCTTTCGCCCAGGATCTTCTTGCGAAGACGGATGGACTTAGGAGTCACTTCGCACAATTCGTCTTCTTGAACGAATTCCAGCGCTTGTTCCAGGGTGAAACGGATAGGCGGAACCAGAGCGATGGTTTCGTCTTTACCCGAGGCACGCATGTTGTCGAGCTTCTTGCCTTTGGTTGGGTTGACGCCCAGGTCGTTGTCGCGGCTGTTGATGCCGACGATTTGACCTTCGTACACGTCTTCGCCGTGACCCAGGAACAGTTTGCCGCGAGCTTGCAGGGTTTCCAGCGAGTAAGTCAGTGCCTTACCGGTAGCTACCGACACCAGCACGCCGTTCTGACGGCCGGACATGTCGCCGGACTTCATCACGTCGTAACGGTCGAAGATCGAGGTCAGGATGCCTGCACCAGAGGTCAGGGTCAGGAACTCGTTACGGAAACCGATCAGGCCACGAGCCGGGATGTTGTACTCAAGGCGCACACGGCCCTTGCCATCCGGAACCATGTTGGTCAGGTCGCCTTTACGGTTACCGATTTGCTCCATGATCGCGCCCTGGGATTCTTCCGGCAGGTCGATGGTCACGTTTTCGTACGGTTCGTGCTTCACGCCGTCAACCAGACGGATGATCACTTCTGGACGACCAACACCCATTTCGAAGCCTTCGCGACGCATGGTTTCGATCAGTACCGAGAGGTGCAGCTCACCACGGCCGGAGACTTTGAACTTGTCGGCGGTGTCGCCTTCTTCAACGCGCAGGGCAACGTTGTAGAGCAGTTCTTTGTCCAGACGCTCTTTGATGTTACGGCTGGTGACGAACTTGCCTTCACGACCGCAGAACGGCGAGTCGTTAACCTGGAAGGTCATGGAAACGGTCGGTTCGTCAACGGTCAGCGGCTTCATCGCTTCAACGGTCTGTGGGTCGCACAGGGTGTCGGAGATGAACAGCTGGTCGAAGCCGCTGATGCAGACGATGTCGCCGGCAGCTGCTTCTTCAACGTCGATGCGGTGCAGACCGTGGTGACCCATCAGCTTCAGGATACGACCGTTGCGGCGCTTGCCGTCAACGTCGATAGCCACGACCTGGGTGTTCGGCTTGACGCGACCACGAGCGATACGGCCAACGCCGATAACACCCAGGAAGCTGTTGTAGTCCAGTGCCGAGATTTGCATCTGGAACGGGCCGTCACGGTCAACTTTTGGAGCGGGAACGTGGTCGACGATCGCCTGGTACAGCGGGGTCATGTCTTCCGCCATGGCGGTGTGTTCCAGACCGGCAATACCGTTCAGGGCCGAAGCGTAAACAACCTGGAAGTCCAGTTGTTCTTCGGTAGCACCGAGGTTGTCGAACAGGTCGAAGATCTGATCCAGAACCCAGTCCGGACGCGCGCCTGGACGGTCAACCTTGTTGATCACCACGATTGGACGCAGGCCGGCTTCGAAAGCCTTCTTGGTCACGAAACGGGTTTGCGGCATAGGGCCGTCTTGAGCGTCAACCAGCAGCAGAACGGAGTCAACCATCGACATTACGCGTTCAACTTCGCCGCCGAAGTCGGCGTGGCCCGGGGTGTCCACGATGTTGATGTGGTAGCCGTTCCAGTTGATGGCGGTGTTTTTCGCCAGAATGGTAATACCGCGCTCTTTCTCCTGGTCGTTGGAGTCCATCACGCGCTCGTCGTTGAGCTCGTTGCGCTCCAGGGTGCCGGATTGACGCAAGAGTTTGTCTACCAGGGTGGTTTTACCATGGTCAACGTGAGCAATGATGGCGATGTTACGTAGATTTTCGATCACTTGTGTATCTCGATCAGAGGATTCGGTGTGCTGACAAGTCTTGGCAGCGATTTACAGTAGAGTCAGGCCTTGCCGTTACAGCTTGACGGCAGAGTCGGGGGGCCGGTGACGCAGGCCACAGGCATACAGCCCCGGGCTCTTAGCTCGGTCGATAAACGCGCACATTGGCATGCCCCTCACTGAGCAAATGGTGGGCATGCAGGCGACTCATCACGCCTTTGTCGCAATACAGCAGGTACTGGCGAGTAGGGTCCAGTTCCTTGAAACGAGCGTTCAATGCATAAAACGGCATCGTCTGTACCTCAATGCCAGCAAGCTCCAGCGGCTCGTCTTCAGCGGCATCCGGGTGACGGATGTCGATGATGATCTGACCGGCCAGTGCTTCGCTGACTTCTTCGATCTGCACATCCTGGCCCAATTCGTCGATCACGCGATCGATCGGCACCAGTTTGGCGTTCTCGAGCGCACGCTCAAGGACCGCCATGTCGAATTCTTTCTCTTCATGCTCCACGCGCGGACGCTTGGCGTGGGTCTTGGGGTTCACCGAAATGACCCCGCAATACTCCGGCATGTGCTTGGCGAAGTCGGCAGTGCCGATTTCGTTGGCCAGGTCGATGATGTCCTGCTTGTGACTGGCGATCAGCGGACGCAAGACCAGCTTGTCGGTCACGCAGTCGATCACGGACAGGTTCGGCAGCGTCTGGCTCGACACTTGGGAAATCGCCTCGCCGGTCACCAGCGCATCGATCTCCAGCCGATCGGCAATACGAGAAGCAGCGCGCAACATCATACGCTTCAAAACTACGCCCATATGACTGTTATCGACTTTCCCGAGAATTTCTCCCAGTACTTCTTCGAAAGGCACACTGACAAATAACACGCGTTGGGAGCTGCCGTACTTCTTCCAGATGAAATGCGCGACTTCCATAACGCCCAGTTCATGGGCCCGTCCGCCCAGATTGAAGAAGCAGAAATGGCTCATAAGCCCGCGCCGCATGATCTGGTACGCGGCGACGGTGGAATCGAAGCCGCCGGACATCAGCACAAGCGTCTGCTCCAGGGCACCCAGCGGATAACCGCCGATGCTGTTGTGCTGGTTGTGGATCACGAACAACCGTTTGTCGCGAATTTCGATGCGAACTTCGATTTCCGGCTCTTTCAGCGAGATTCCAGCGGCGCCGCACTGACGACGCAGTTGGCTGCCGACGTATTTCTCGACGTCCATCGAGCTGAATTCATGCTTGCCGGCACGCTTGCAGCGCACCGAAAAAATCTTCCCGGCCAACGCATCACCGAAGTGCTGCTTGCACTTGACGACGATGTCATCGAAGTCGCCCAACGGGTACTCGTCGACCTGCAGGAAATGCGCGATGCCCGGCATGCAGCTCAGGCGCTCGGTCATCTCCTTCAGGGCTTTGGGCTCGCTGACGCGGGTTTCCAGCTCGAGATTGTCCCACACACCGTTCACCACCACAGCCGGGTCCAGGTCGCGGAGCACGGTACGGATGTTCTTGGCCAACTGACGGATGAAACGCATCCGTACCGGGCGGCTCTTGATGGTGATCTCGGGGAAGACTTTTACGATTAGTTTCATGAAAACAGCGCGCGCTGGGCCAGCCGAAAAAGGGGGGCGCGGATTATAGCGGAAATTGCTCAAGGTTTAACCAGTTAATGTGCAGAAGGTTTTGCGCGCACCAAAACAGGTCATTTGTCGATTTTAGCGCCACATTGTAGGGCGAGATTTTCTGCTTTAAGACACTTTGCTCCTATATAAGCGTGAATTTGGGGCAAAAAACCCATGGTGGGGCACTGGCATGCAATTTGCTCCCTTGTGAGGCAGGTTGCCTTGGCAGAGTATTCGCGCCGGCATCACCCACATTCTAAGGGCATCCACTACTAAGCCCGAAGCCACCCGGAGGACACTATGTCGAAGTCGGTTCAACTCATCAAAGATCATGACGTCAAGTGGATTGATCTGCGCTTCACGGACACCAAAGGCACTCAGCACCACGTGACCATGCCGGCTCGCGACGCGCTGGATGAAGCTTTCTTTGAAGAAGGCAAAATGTTCGACGGTTCCTCCATTGCTGGCTGGAAAGGCATCGAAGCCTCCGACATGATCCTGATGCCGGACGACAGCACCGCTGTTCTCGACCCGTTCACCGAAGAGCCGACCCTGATCCTGGTCTGCGACGTGATAGAGCCTTCGACCATGCAAGGCTACGACCGTGACCCACGTGCGATCGCCAAGCGCGCCGAGGAATACCTGAAGTCGACCGGTATCGGCGACACCGTATTTGTTGGTCCAGAGCCTGAGTTCTTCATCTTCGACGAAGTGAAGTTCAAGTCCGACATCTCCGGTTCGATGTTCAAGATCTACTCCGAACAAGGTTCGTGGATGTCCGACCAGGACGTGGAAGGCGGCAACAAAGGCCACCGTCCAGGCGTCAAAGGCGGCTACTTCCCGGTTCCGCCGTTCGACCACGACCACGAAATCCGTACCTCCATGTGCAACGCCATGGAAGAAATGGGCCTGGTCATCGAAGTTCACCACCACGAAGTGGCAACCGCTGGCCAGAACGAAATCGGCGTGAAGTTCAACACCCTGGTAGCCAAGGCTGACGAAGTTCAAACCCTGAAGTACTGCGTACACAACGTTGCCGATGCCTACGGCCGCACCGCGACCTTCATGCCTAAGCCGCTGTACGGCGACAACGGTTCGGGTATGCACGTTCACCTGTCCATCGCCAAAGATGGCAAGAACACCTTCGCTGGCGAAGGTTATGCCGGCCTGTCCGACACCGCCCTGTACTTCATCGGCGGCATCATCAAGCACGGTAAGGCCCTGAACGGCTTCACCAACCCGTCGACCAACTCCTACAAGCGTCTGGTCCCAGGTTTCGAAGCTCCGGTCATGCTGGCCTACTCGGCGCGTAACCGTTCCGCTTCGATCCGTATTCCTTACGTGTCCAGCCCTCGCGCTCGCCGTATCGAAGCCCGCTTCCCGGATCCAGCAGCCAACCCGTACCTGGGCTTCGCTGCCCTGTTGATGGCTGGCCTGGACGGCATCCAGAACAAGATCCACCCTGGCGATGCCGCTGACAAAAACCTGTACGACCTGCCGCCTGAAGAGGCGAAAGAGATCCCACAAGTTTGCGGCAGCCTGAAAGAAGCCCTGGAAGAGCTGGACAAAGGTCGCGCGTTCCTGACCAAGGGCGGCGTGTTCTCCGATGACTTCATCGACGCTTACATCGCTCTGAAAAGCGAAGAAGAAATCAAGGTCCGCACCTTCGTACACCCACTGGAATACGAGCTGTACTACAGCTGCTGATCCGGTAGCGTCTGCGCAAGCAGGCGTGACAAAAAAGAGGCTTCCTTCGGGAAGCCTTTTTTGTGCCCGGGATATAACGGATGGCAATGCCCCCATGTGGGAGCGAGCCTGCTCGCGATGGGCGTTAACGATAACGCGTGTTTACTGGCTAACCGCGGCGCCATTGAGCCCATCGCGAGCAAGCTCACTCCTACAGGGAGTTCGGTAAATCATGCCCAAATGTTAATGCCTTGGGTCAACGGTCGTCCCTGACCTATGCTGCAAGCCAATGCTTTCGTTTCCGGTCGAATTTATGGGTCGTGCTTTTCTATTGATGTTGCTGCTGATCGCCCTGCCCGTCGCAGCGCAGATCTACAAGTACACCGATGCCGACGGCAACACTGCCTACAGCAATCAACCCCCCGATGGCGTCAAGGCGCAGCCGGTCGACCTGCCGCCGCTCAACAGTGTCGAACCCCAGCCACCTTCCGCCCCACCGGCTGAAGCCAATAACAGTGAACAACCCGGCAGCGCCTACGAGGTGCTGGAACTGACCGGTTTGCCCACCACCGAAGCCCTGCGCGCCAACAACGGCACCTTCACCGTCAACGTGCTGATCAAGCCGCGCCTGCAAGGCCCGCATCTGTTCCGTTTGTTGCTGGACGATCAACCGTACGGTCAGCCCAGCAACGTGCCGATCCTGCAACTGGTCAACATCGATCGAGGCTTGCACAGCCTCGCCGTGCAGGTTATCGACGGGGAGAACATCGTGCAGCAGAGTCCTTCGGTGACCTTCACCGTACAACGGGTGCATAAGCCGTGATGCGCTGGCTGCTTGGCGCCCTCCTGTCGCTGACGGCCCTTGCCGCATCGGCGGAGGTTTACACCTACGTCGATGCCCAGGGCAATCGGGTCTACACCGACCAGCCCGGCTCCGGCAACGCTAAACGGGTGCCGGTGGCGCCAAGCAATCGCATGTCCGCCCATCCCACGGGCGCGGCGCCAATGACGAACGCGAAGAAAACTGAAGCCAAACCGCTCTTCCACTACGACATGCTCCGCGTACTGGTGCCGGAGCCAGACGCGACGGTCCGCAGCAGCGCCGGCGAGCTGATTGTCAGCATCACCAACGAACCGGGCCTGCAACGCGGTCATCGTTACCGCTTGCTACTCGACGGCGAGCCCACGACCGAGCCCGGCCCCAGCCCGGTATTCGCCCTAAGCAACGTCGATCGCGGCAGCCATCACCTGTCCGTGGAGATCCTCGACGAGCACGGCCGCACCGTCGAACGCACCGCCAATCAACCCTTCCACATGTTGCGCATCTCCCTCGCGCAGAAACGCCAGGTCAAACCCTGCACGCTCGACGACTACGGCCAACGGCCGGAATGTCCGATCAAAGACAAACCACCCGAAGAAAAAAACCCCCTTCTGCGTTTCTTCTAACCTCGTTCAGGTTTGCGCACTATATTGGTGCAATAGATTGCACCGTACCCAAATCCCAACCCATTTTGGTTCGAAAATACCCGCGAACGCTGGCAGAGCGCCACGCAAATGAGCGTCAAACGCCCGTTTCAGGCCTTTAACGCTTCTTTTCGGAGCCTTGGTTTGGTTTTTGCATTTTCCTCGTATCGGCGCGTTATTCAAGCGCATGCCCTGCTCCAAAAGAGGTCCTTAATGACCATCAGTGACGCACTGCATCGTCTGTTACTCGACAACCTGACCACCGCCACCATTCTGCTCAACGCCGACCTACGCCTTGAGTACATGAACCCGGCGGCGGAGATGCTCCTGGCCATCAGCGGCCAGCGCAGCCACGGGCAGTTCATCAGCGAGTTGTTCACCGAATCCACCGAGGCGCTGAACTCCCTGCGCCAGGCGGTCGAGCAGGCACACCCGTTCACCAAGCGCGAAGCGATGCTCACCGCCCTCACCGGCCAGACCCTGACCGTCGACTATGCGGTGACGCCAATCCTCGCCAATGGCGCCACCATGCTGTTGCTGGAAGTCCACCCGCGTGACCGCTTGCTGCGGATCACCAAGGAAGAAGCGCAGCTGTCGAAGCAGGAAACCAGCAAGATGCTGGTGCGTGGCCTTGCTCACGAAATCAAGAATCCACTCGGCGGCATTCGTGGCGCGGCGCAATTGCTCGCCCGCGAGCTGCCGGAAGAAAGCCTGCGCGATTACACCAACGTGATCATTGAAGAAGCCGACCGCCTGCGCAATCTGGTCGACCGCATGCTCGGCTCCAATAAATTACCGTCGCTGGCCATGTGCAACGTCCATGAAGTGCTGGAACGCGTCTGTCATCTGGTCGAGGCCGAAAGCCAGGGTTGCATCACATTGGTGCGTGACTACGACCCAAGCATTCCCGACGTACTGATCGACCGTGAACAAATGATTCAGGCGGTGCTGAACATCGTGCGCAATGCGATGCAGGCCATCAGCAGCCAGAACGAGCTGCGCCTGGGCCGCATCAGCCTGCGCACCCGAGCCATGCGCCAGTTCACCATCGGCCACGTACGCCATCGCCTGGTGACCAAGATCGAGATCATCGACAACGGTCCCGGCATTCCTGCGGATTTGCAGGAAACCATCTTCTTTCCGATGGTCAGCGGCCGCCCGGACGGTACCGGGCTGGGTCTGGCCATTACTCAGAACATCATCAGCCAGCACCAGGGCTTGATCGAGTGTGACAGCCACCCAGGCCACACCACGTTCTCGATCTTTCTGCCACTGGAACAAGGAGCCACATCGACATGAGCCGTAGTGAAACCGTGTGGATCGTCGATGACGACCGTTCTATCCGTTGGGTCCTGGAAAAAGCCTTGCAGCAAGAAGGCATGACCACGCAAAGCTTCGACAGCGCCGATGGCGTGATGAGCCGCCTGGCGCGCCAGCAGCCGGACGTGATCATCTCCGACATCCGCATGCCCGGCGCCAGCGGCCTGGACCTTCTGGCGCGGATTCGCGAGCAACACCCACGGCTGCCAGTGATCATCATGACGGCGCACTCCGATCTGGACAGCGCTGTCGCGTCCTATCAGGGCGGCGCCTTCGAATACCTGCCGAAGCCGTTCGACGTCGACGAAGCGGTGTCGCTGGTCAAGCGCGCCAACCAGCACGCCCAGGAACAGCAAGGCCTGGAAGTGCCGGTTGCCCTGACCCGTACTCCGGAAATCATCGGCGAAGCGCCGGCGATGCAGGAAGTGTTTCGCGCCATCGGGCGCTTGAGCCACTCCAACATCACCGTGCTGATCAACGGCGAATCCGGGACCGGTAAAGAACTGGTGGCCCACGCCCTGCACCGCCACAGCCCACGGGCGGCCTCGCCGTTCATCGCGCTGAACATGGCGGCGATCCCCAAAGACCTGATGGAGTCCGAGCTGTTCGGCCATGAGAAAGGCGCGTTCACCGGCGCGGCCAACCTGCGTCGCGGGCGTTTCGAGCAGGCTGACGGCGGTACGCTGTTCCTCGATGAAATCGGCGACATGCCGGCAGACACCCAGACCCGTTTGTTGCGGGTGCTGGCCGATGGCGAGTTCTACCGCGTGGGCGGTCATACGCCGGTGAAGGTCGACGTACGCATCATCGCCGCGACGCACCAGAATCTGGAAACCCTGGTACACGCCGGGAAATTCCGTGAGGACTTGTTCCACCGCCTCAACGTGATCCGCATTCACATCCCACGCCTGTCGGACCGTCGCGAAGACATCCCGACTCTGGCCAAGCACTTCCTCAGCCGCGCCGCGCAAGAACTGGCGGTGGAGCCGAAGCTGCTGAAAAGCGAGACCGAGGAATACCTGAAGAACCTGCCGTGGGGCGGCAACGTGCGTCAGCTGGAGAACACCTGCCGCTGGATCACGGTGATGGCTTCCGGTCGCGAAGTGCACATCAGCGACCTGCCGCCAGAGCTGCTGAACCTGCCACAGGATTCAGCACCGGTGACCAACTGGGAGCAAGCACTGCGCCAGTGGGCCGATCAGGCGCTGGCGCGCGGCCAGTCGAGCCTGCTCGACAGCGCTGTACCGGCGTTCGAACGGATCATGATCGAAACCGCCCTCAAACACACCGCTGGCCGCCGCCGCGATGCTGCCGTGCTGCTGGGCTGGGGACGTAACACCCTGACGCGCAAGATCAAGGAGTTGGGGATGAAGGTAGATGGTGGGGATGATGATGAAGCGGATGAGGGCTAGTTAGGCCATTTGATCTTCGTCGTTATTTAGATCCATTCGCGGGCAAGCCTCGCTCCTACAGGTCTTGCGCCAATTTTGAAATGGCGCAAATCCTGTAGGAGCGAGGCTTGCCCGCGAAGCTTTTAGAGGCTGAATGCACCGCCGCAATGCACCGTGAACCGCAATCGCGCACGACAACTGTTCTGAAACCCCGCCTGCTTTCGCAATCGAACCCTGATCGAAAAAACACGAAAGCCCCGAATGACGGGGCTTTCAGCGCTGCTCAGCGACTTTCTGTGACGACTTGTTAAAACCTGGCACGCCCCCTGCAATAGTCCATTCAGTGATTCAGTTCACGACCCAGTTTCGGGGACCTTGGTACAGGCAGGCCGGGGATTCCCCTCTTTACACCGGGCTCACACCGCACTTGCGACGAGCCCATCCCGTTTTGGGGTCCTTGGTACAGGCAGGCCGGGGATTCCTTCTTTACACCGGGCTCTCGACGCCATGCGCGAGCCCTCCCGTTTTGGGAACCTTGGTACAGGCAGGCCGGGGATTCCCTCTTTTATTGCTCTCGGAGATGGATCTCCAGCCGCCAGCGGTCATCGACCTCGCTGCCGGCCCACTCGCCTTGCAGTGGCCGGGCCGCCACGACCGTCAGCAACAATCCTCCATCACTCAAACGCACGCGCCAGTTCACGTTCTTGTCGTTGAGCTTGAGCTGGCCGTTCTGTGCCTTCCCTTCTGCCTCGAACAGCAGCGCCAGGCTACCGTCGACGAACTCGCCGTGGGTCTTGGGTTCGTTGTTGAACCACACCACCAGACCATCATTCGTCACCTCGACCTGCTGCAATTCGCTGGGGTCGGGAGTGGTCAGGCGACCGATCATCAGCCCCACCATCACCCCGACAATCGCCAGAGACGCCATCACTCGCGGGAATAGTTTCGAACGGTTGTCCACGGGCGGCGTAGAATGCCGCTCATCTTTACCTTCGGAGCCGTGCATGTTTCACGTCATCCTTTTCCAACCAGAAATTCCGCCGAATACCGGCAACGTTATCAGGCTGTGCGCCAACAGTGGCTGCCACCTGCATTTGATCGAACCGCTGGGCTTCGAGATGGACGACAAGCGCCTGCGCCGGGCCGGCCTCGACTACCACGAGTATGCCACCCTGCAACGTCACCCGGACCTCGCCAGCTGCCTGGAAAGCCTCGGTCATCCACGGCTGTTCGCCTTCACCACCAAGGGCTCGCGGCCGTTTCACGACGCCAGTTTCGCCGAGGGCGATGCGTTCCTGTTCGGCCCGGAAAGCCGTGGCTTGCCAGCAGAAGTACTCGATGCCCTGCCCGCCGAACAACGCCTGCGCCTGCCGATGCGCGAAGGCTGCCGCAGCCTTAACCTGTCGAACACCGTGGCCGTTGCCGTCTACGAAGCATGGCGCCAGAACGGCTTCAAGTAACTCGAAGCTCATTTTCGCCTGACAGAAACAATCGCGGGCAAGCCCGCTCCCACAGGTTTTGCACAATCCTGTGGGAGCGGGCTTGCCCGCGATTTCCAGCAGCGCAGATTATTGAACGGTCGGAGTCTCGCCAGCCGCCTGCATGCGTTGCAGTTCTTGTGCATACAGCGCGTCGAAGTTCACCGGAGCCAGCATCAGGGCCGGGAACGAACCGCGGGTCACCAGGCTGTCCAGGGTTTCGCGAGCGTACGGGAACAGGATGTTCGGGCAGAACGCGCCGAGGGTGTGGCTCATCGAAGCGTCGTCGAGGTTCTTGATCAGGAAGATCCCGGCCTGCTGCACTTCAGCGATGAAGGCCACTTCGCCGTTTTCACCGTTTTTCACGGTCACGGACAACGTCAGTACGACTTCATGGAAGTCATTTTCCAGTGCCTTTTGACGGGTATTCAGATCCAGACCGACGCTCGGCTCCCACTGCTGGCGGAAGATCGCCGGGCTTTTCGGGGCTTCGAAGGACAAGTCGCGTACGTAGATGCGCTGCAAGGAGAATTGCGGTGCGGTTTCTTCTTCGCTAGCTGCAGTGTTCTGTTGGTCAGTCATCTCAGATCCTTTCTGATCTTGGGGTCTTATAGGGAAATTCAGGCCTTGAGCATCGCGTCGAGCTTACCGGCGCGCTCAAGGGCAAACAAATCATCACAACCGCCCACGTGGGTGCTGCCGATCCAGATCTGCGGCACGGACGTGCGACCGGCCTTCTGAGCCATGGCGGCACGCACCTGCGGCTTGCCATCGACCTTGATCTCTTCGAAGGCCACGCCTTTGTTCTCGAGCAGGTACTTGGCTCGCGAGCAGTAAGGGCAGTAATCGCTGGAATAGACGACGACGTTGCTCATATCACTTCACCAGCGGCAGATTGTCGCCCTTCCAGCTGGAGATCCCGCCGGAAAGCTTGGCGGCGGTGAAGCCGGACTTCATCAGTTCGCGGGCGTGAGTGCCGGCGGTCTGACCCATGGCGTCGACCAGGATGATGGTCTTGGCCTTGTGCTTTTCCAGTTCGCCAACGCGAGCGACGAGCTTGTCGTGAGGAATGTTCAACGCGCCAACGATGTGGCCGGCGGCGAAATCCTTGGTCGAACGAATGTCGATCACCACGCCTGCGTCCTTGTTGACCAGGCCGGTCAGTTCACCGGTGCTCAGGCTGCGACCGCCGCCTTGCATCTGATAAGCGATCAGCAACGCCAGCAGTACGACGAAGATACCGACGAGCAGATAGTGGTTAGTGGCAAATTCAATCAGGTGAGCAACCATCGAAGGAGGTTCCAGGGCGTTAAAATGTCGGCCAGTATACACAGCCACTATGGTGGGCCAAACCCCGTCCGGCGGTGACGCGGTCGGAACTTCGCTTTAAACTGCCACTCCCTTTTCCATCGCCCTCTTTTAATTCAGCCACGAGTGGAATCCATGACTACCACGCCTAAACCTTTGGTCCTGATTATTCTCGACGGCTTCGGTCACAGTGAGAGCCCTGAGTCCAACGCCGTGTTTGCGGCCAAGAAGCCCGTACTGGACCGCTTGTGGGCCACCGTGCCGAACGGCCTGATCTCGGGCAGCGGCATGGACGTCGGCCTGCCGGATGGCCAGATGGGCAACTCCGAAGTCGGCCACATGAACCTCGGCGCCGGCCGCGTGGTGTATCAAGACTTCACCCGCGTGACCAAATCGATCCGCGACGGTGAGTTTTTCGAAAACCCGACCATCTGCGCTGCGGTGGATAAAGCCGTGGCCGCCGGTAAAGCCGTGCACTTCATGGGCCTGCTGTCCGATGGCGGCGTTCACAGCCACCAGGACCACCTGGTCGCCATGGCCGAGCTGGCCTACAAGCGCGGCGCCGAGAAAATCTACCTGCACGCTTTCCTCGATGGCCGCGACACGCCGCCGAAAAGCGCCCAGTCGTCCATCGAACTGCTCGACGCGGCTTTCCAGGCCCTGGGCAAAGGCCGGATCGCCAGCATTATCGGCCGCTACTTCGCCATGGACCGTGACAACCGCTGGGATCGCGTGGCCCAGGCCTACAACCTGATTGTCGATGGCAACGGCGAATTCAACGCCGCCACCGCCCAGGAAGGTCTGCAAGCGGCGTACGAACGTGGCGAGAGCGACGAATTCGTCAAAGCCACCTCCATCGGTGAGCCAGTGAAAGTCGAAGACGGCGACGCCGTGGTGTTCATGAACTTCCGTGCCGACCGCGCCCGTGAACTGACCCGCGTGTTCGTCGAAGACGGTTTCAAGGAATTCGAGCGTGCGCGCCAGCCAAAACTGGCCGGCTTCGTCATGCTGACCCAATACGCCGCCAGCATTCCCGCGCCATCGGCCTTCGCCGCCGGCAGCCTGGACAACGTGCTGGGCGATTACCTGGCGAAAAACGGCAAGACCCAACTGCGCATTGCCGAAACCGAAAAATACGCGCACGTGACTTTCTTCTTCTCCGGCGGTCGTGAAGAACCGTTCCCGGGCGAAGAACGCATCCTGATCCCGTCGCCAAAAGTCGCCACCTATGACTTGCAGCCGGAAATGAGCGCACCGGAAGTCACCGACCGCATCGTCGACGCTATCGATAACCAGCGTTACGACGTGATCGTGGTCAACTACGCCAACGGCGACATGGTTGGTCACAGCGGCGTGTTCGACGCGGCCGTCAAAGCCGTTGAATGCCTGGACCTGTGCGTCGGCCGCATCGTCGACGCCCTGGAAAAGGTCGGCGGCGAAGCCCTGATCACGGCCGACCACGGCAATGTCGAGCAGATGTCCGACGAATCCACCGGCCAGGCCCACACCGCCCACACCACCGAGCCGGTGCCGTTCATCTACGTCGGCAAGCGTGATTTCAAGGTTCGCGACGGCGGCGTGCTGGCGGACGTGGCGCCGACGATGCTGATGTTGATGGGGCTGGAGAAACCGGCCGAGATGACCGGGACGTCGATACTGGTGTAATCAGCCTCGACAACACCGCAAATACCCTGTGGGAGCGAGCCTGCTCGCGATAGCTATCTGATACTCAACATTAATGTTGAATGTTAAGACGCTTTCGCGAGCAGGCTCGCTCCCACAGTGGTTTGTGGCGGTTTCAAAGACTAATGACTGCCTCATCCCGCTCCAGTCATCACACAGCCCCAATTGGGCGTTTTTTTTGCAGCGCATGGCGGGCATACTAGGGCGTCCCTTTCCCTGGTGTCGCCCGCCTCTATGCTTCGCGTCCTGATAGCCCTTGCTCTGACTTGCCTGCTCCAACCGGCCTTCGCCGACGAGCGTGCGCAAACCCAACAACAGTTGGACGCCACGCGTCAGGACATTGCCGAGCTGAAAAAACTGCTGGGCAAGCTCCAGGAAGAAAAATCCGGCGTGCAGAAGGACCTCAAAGGCACCGAAACCGAGATGGGCAAGCTCGAGAAGCAGGTCGAAGCCCTGCAAAAAGAGCTGAAGAAAAGCGAATCCGAGCTGCAGCGACTCGATGGTGAGAAAAAAAAACTCCAGAGCGCGCGCATTGAACAGCAACGACTGATCGCCATCCAGGCCCGCGCGGCCTATCAGAACGGCCGTCAGGAGTACTTGAAGCTGCTGCTCAACCAGCAGAACCCGGAAAAATTCGCCCGCACCCTCACCTATTACGACTACCTGAGCCAGGCGCGCCTGGAGCAGCTGAAGAATTTCAACGAAACCCTGCGCCAATTGGCCAATGTCGAAAAAGACATCGCCATGCAGCAAGCGCAGTTGCTGGTGCAGAAAAGCAGCCTCGACAGCCAGCGCGACGAACTCGACAAAGTCCGCCAGGAACGCCAGCAAGTCCTGGCCAAGCTCAACGACGACGTAAAGGCTCGTGACCAGAAGCTGGCCGCCCGCGAGCAGGATCAGGCAGACCTGTCTAAAGTCCTTAAAACCATTGAAGAAACCTTGGCCCGTCAGGCCCGAGAGGCAGAAGAAGCGCGGCAAAAAGCGCTGATCGCCCAGCAGGAAGCCGAAAAAAAGCGTTTACGTGAGGCCCAGGCTGCAGCAGATGCTGAGACCACTGACGCCCCACGCAAACCCGTTAAATCGACACCCGGCGCCCTGGTATCCAGTTCAGGTGAGACCTTCGGCGGCCCCTTTGCTTCAAGCCGGGGAAAACTTCCATGGCCAGTTGATGGTCGACTGCTGGCACGCTTTGGCGAATCCCGTGGCGACGACGCCCGCACCAAGTGGGACGGCGTGATGATCAGCGCCTCCGCCGGCAGCCAGGTGCATGCCGTGCATGGCGGTCGCGTGGTGTTCGCCGACTGGTTGCGCGGCGCCGGGCTGCTGGTGATTCTCGACCACGGCAACGGTTTTTTGAGTCTTTATGGTCACAACCAGACGCTGCTCAAGTCTGCGGGTGACGTGGTAAAAGCCGGTGAGTCCATCTCCACTGTCGGTAGCAGTGGCGGGCAGGACACACCAGCGCTGTATTTCGCTATTCGTCAGCAGGGTCACCCGAGTGATCCGGCGCAATGGTGCCGCGCGCAAGGATAGGCGTTGAGTCACCTACATTAGGAGTTCGTTCGACATGCTGCACTTGTCCCGCCTTACCTCGCTGGCCTTGACGATCGCCTTGGTGATCGGCGCGCCTCTGGCGTTCGCCGCTCAACCTGCGCCGGCGATCGCGCCTGCGGGTACTGCTGCAACCACCAAGGCGCCATTGCCGCTGGAAGAGTTGCGCACCTTTGCCGAGGTCATGGATCGGATCAAAGCCGCTTATGTCGACCCGATAGACGACAAGACCCTGCTGGAAAACGCGATCAAGGGCATGCTCAGCAACCTTGACCCGCACTCCGCTTACCTGGGCCCGGAAGATTTCGCTGAGTTGCAGGAAAGCACCAGCGGCGAATTCGGCGGCCTGGGCATCGAAGTCGGCGCCGAAGACGGTTTCATCAAGGTGGTTTCGCCGATCGATGACACCCCGGCCTCCAAGGCTGGCATTCAGGCGGGCGACTTCATCGTCAAGATCAACGGCCAGCCCACCCGTGGCCAGAGCATGACCGAAGCCGTGGACAAGATGCGCGGCAAGATCGGCCAGAAAATCACCCTGACCCTGGTGCGCGATGGCGGTACGCCGTTCGACGTGACCCTGGCCCGCGCCATCATTCAAGTGAAGAGCGTGAAGAGCCAGCTGCTGGAGTCCGGCTACGGCTACATCCGCATCACTCAGTTCCAGGTCAAGACCGGCGAAGAGGTTTCCAAAGCCCTCGCCAAGCTGCGCAAGGACAACGGCAAGAAGCTCAACGGCATCATCCTCGACCTGCGCAACAACCCGGGCGGCGTGCTGCAAGCCGCGGTGGAAGTGGTCGACCACTTCATCACCAAAGGCCTGATCGTCTACACCAAGGGCCGCATCGCCAACTCCGAACTGCGCTTCTCTGCCACCGGCAAAGACGAAAGCGAAGCCGTGCCGATGGTTGCGTTGATCAACGGTGGCAGCGCCTCGGCCTCGGAAATTGTCGCCGGCGCTTTGCAGGATCAGAAACGCGCGGTGGTCATGGGCACCACCAGCTTCGGCAAAGGCTCGGTACAAACCGTGCTGCCGCTGAACAACGACCGCGCGCTGAAGATCACCACGGCGCTGTATTACACGCCGAACGGCCGCTCGATCCAGGCACAGGGCATCGTCCCGGATATCGAAGTGCGCAAGGCCAAGATCACCAGCGAGCAGGACGGCGAGTACTTCAAGGAAGCCGATCTGCAAGGTCACCTGGGCAATGGCAACGGCGGCGCCGACAAACCGACCTCCAGCAGCAAAGCCAAGGCAATGCCGCAGGATGATGATTACCAGTTGGCCCAGGCCCTGAGCCTGCTCAAAGGGCTGAGCATCACCTCCGGCCGCTGAGGTGCGCCTGCGGCTCATCTTCGGCCTGTTGTGCTGTCTGGCGGGTGTTGCTCACGCAGCGCCCGTCGCGCCGGCACCGCAAAAGGTCTATCTAAGCCTGATCATCGACGACCTGGGGCAAAACCTGCCCCGGGATCGCCGCGTGCTGGCCCTGCCCGGCCCGGTGACCACGGCGATCATGCCCGACACACCCCACGCCACTGAATTCGCCCGCGAAGCCCATCGCGCTGGCAAGGTCGTCATCCTGCACATGCCCATGGACCCGGCCACCGGCCCATTTGCCTGGCACCCCGATTTGCCCATCGCCGAACTTGAGCAACGCCTCATCGCAGCGTTCAAGGTTGTGCCGTATACCGCAGGCATCAACAACCACATGGGCAGCCGCATGACCGCTCAACCGGCCGCCATGGCCTGGTTGATGGCGGACTTGCAGCGCCGGCACAAATTCTTCGTCGACAGCCGCACCAGCGCGCAAACCGTTGGCGCTGCCGAGGCGCAGAAGATCGGGTTGGCGAGTGTTTCGCGAGATGTGTTTCTGGATGATGAGCGCACTGAAGCGGCGATTTTTACGCAGCTACAGACGGCGATCAGCCTGGCGCGCAAGCAGGGTTCAGCGGTGATGATCGGGCATCCGTATCCGCAGACATTGGCGGTGCTGGAGCGTGAGTTGCCGAAGCTGAAAGCTCAGGGCGTCGACTGGATTGATATCAAGCAGATGATCAGCGTGCGCGGCAACCGGGCGACTGCGGCACATGGAAAGGATGGGGTGTACCGCTAAAGCCGCAACCACCACAAAACCAACTGTGGGAGCGAGCCTGCTCGCGATAGCGGTATGTCAGACAACAATGATGTCGACTGACACGCCCTCATCGCGAGCAGGCTCACTCCCACATTTTGATCACTGGGTGTCAGAGATACCGGGCCATGATCTCGTCGACCATGCCTTCCTTGCGCAACTGATCCAGCGCTGCCTGGAGCTTGGCGACCACCTCGTCCGGCACATCCTTGTTCAACGCCAGATACAGCTCGGCGCTGTTGAAGCGCAGTACCGTTTTCAGGCCGTTGACGCCCTCTTGCCGCGCCAGGTAGCGACCGGCCGGATCGCCCGTGGCCCACAAATCAATCTGCCCGCTGACCAGCTTTTTCGCGTTGTCCTGATCGCGCAACACCACAATCGGCTTCAACCCTTGCTTGGCCAGTGTCTCGGCAATCGCGTCGCCCTTGTAGGCGCCGATTTTGTATTTGCGCGCCTGTTCCAGCGACTCGAGGCTGATCTTGCTGTCAGCCTTGGCCAGCATGATCCAGTCGTCCGGGCCGATAGGGCCGACCCACTTGAAGAGCTTTTCGCGATCCGGCAGCCGCGCCATCACGAACACGCCGTAGCCGGGTTTTTCCAGGGCGATCTTGTAGATTCGTTCCCAGGGAAAACGCAGGGTCAGGCTGTAGGTGACGTTGGCGCGCTTGAACATCTCGCGGACGATGTCCACGGCGATGCCATTGATGTTCTCGTCCTGAGCGAAGTTCTTGCCGTTCTTCGCCATGTTGTACGGGGGGAAATTTTCAGTCAGCAACACCAGGTCGGTGTCGGGACTTTCTTCGGCGCGGGCCCCACTGATGAGCAATAGAGAAGCGCTGGCGAGGACAAGAAGAAGGCGTTTAAGCATGTCTGGCTACCGAAATCCATGGCGTACCCAAGAGTGCCTTGAGCCCGCCATGATGTCCACTGGCCTGTACCGTTTGTTTAGCGCATCACGATGCCGCGATGGGCCATGTAGGCCTTGGCTTCCTGCACGGTGTATTCGCCGAAGTGGAAAATACTCGCCGCCAGTACCGCACTGGCGTGACCTTCGAGAATGCCGTCGGCCAAGTGCTGCAAGTTGCCGACACCGCCGGAGGCGATTACCGGAATGCCCAAGGCATCGCTGATGGCGCGGGTGACGCCCAGGTCGAAGCCGTTTTTCATGCCGTCCTGGTCCATGCTGGTCAGGAGGATTTCACCGGCGCCCAGGCCTTCCATCTTCTTCGCCCATTCAATGGCGTCGAGACCAGTCGGCTTGCGCCCGCCGTGGGTGAATATTTCCCAGCGCGGGGTTTCGCCCGGAGCGGAGACCTTCTTCGCGTCGATGGCAACGACGATGCATTGCGAGCCGAAATGCTGCGCCGCTTCGCCAACGAACTCCGGATTGAACACCGCGGCGGTGTTGATCGAGACCTTGTCTGCGCCGGCATTCAGCAAATTGCGAATGTCCTGCACGGTGCGCACGCCACCGCCCACGGTCAGCGGGATGAACACCTGGCTGGCCATGCGCTCGACGGTGTGCAGCGTGGTGTCGCGACCGTCGACGCTGGCGGTGATGTCGAGAAAGGTAATCTCGTCGGCGCCCTGCTCGTCGTAGCGGCGAGCGATTTCCACCGGGTCACCGGCGTCGCGGATGTTCTCAAACTTGACGCCCTTGACCACCCGGCCGTTGTCCACGTCCAGGCAAGGGATGATGCGTTTGGCCAGCGCCATGGTCAGTCCTCAGCCTTTGTACGAATCGCAGAAAGCTTGCGCTTCAGCGACGTCGAGGGTGCCTTCGTAGATCGCCCGGCCGGTGATCGCGCCGATGATGCCCGGCGCCTTGGCGTCGAGCAGCGACTTGATGTCACCGAGGTTGTGAATGCCACCGGAAGCGATCACCGGAATGCGCGTGGCAGCGGCCAGCGCAGCCGTGAACGGCACGTTGCAGCCCTGCATCATGCCGTCTTTGGCGATGTCGGTATAAACGATCGCGGACACGCCGTCGGCTTCGAATTGCTTGGCCAGGTCGATCACCTGAATGGTGCTGATTTCAGCCCAGCCATCGGTGGCGACAAAACCGTCCTTGGCGTCGAGGCCGACGATCACCTTGCCCGGAAACGCGCGGCAGGCTTCGGCGACGAACGCCGGATCTTTCACGGCTTTGGTGCCGATGATCACGTAGCTCACGCCCGCTTTGACGTAGTGCTCGATGGTTTCCAGGGAGCGGATGCCGCCACCGATCTGGATCGGCAGGTTCGGGTAGCGCTTGGCAATCGCGGTGACCACTTCGCCGTTGACCGGCTGGCCTTCGAAGGCGCCGTTCAGGTCGACCAGATGCAGGCGACGGCAACCGCCCTCCACCCACTTGGCAGCCATGCTCACCGGGTCATCGGAGAACACCGTGGAATCTTCCATGCGGCCCTGGCGCAGACGAACACAGGCACCGTCTTTGAGATCGATAGCGGGAATAATCAGCATCTGGCAAACCTTCAAATTCGATTGTTCAGCTTCGCTCGAAAATCAGTTTTTCTCGAGCGCCCACAGGTCGCTTTCGATGCTTTCGAACCTTTCTTTAAGGTGCGTCTGCACATCGAAAATCGCCCTGTTGTAATAGTGCGGCGCAATTTCGCGGGTAAACAGCTCAAGGATTTCAGCCGCTTCGAACGAACCCAGGTCCAGTTCGAAGCGATCTTCCATGAAGCGTTTGATCTTGTGATTGGCCTCATTCTCCTGTTCGGGAGTGAGGGTCAGGATCGGCGGCTTCTTCTTGGCGGCCATTTACCAGCGACCATCCCACGCGGCGAAGTTCTGCAGCAATTGCAGGCCATGGGTATGGCTCTTCTCCGGGTGGAACTGCACGGCGAAACGCGAGCCATCGGCCAGCGCTGCGGCGAAATCGACACCGTAATGACCGCCACCCACCACCTGCCGCGCATTGCCGGCAGCGATGTAGTAGCTGTGCACGAAGTAGAAACGCGCCAGGTCCGGAATGTTGTGCCACAGCGGGTGCGTGACCGTCTGCTTCACTTCGTTCCAGCCCATGTGCGGGACTTTCAGGTGTTCGCCGTCTTCATGCAAATCCTTGCCGAAGAACTTCACTTGGCCCGGGAACAGACCGATGCAGTCGACGCCGTCGTTCTCTTCGCTGCTGTCGAGCAAGGCTTGCATGCCGACGCAGATGCCGAGGAACGGACGGTCCTGGCTGACTTCACGTACCAGCGAATCGAAACCGAGGCGACGGATCTCCGCCATGCAATCGCGAATCGCCCCGACGCCGGGGAACACCACCCGGTCGGCTTCGCGTATCACGTCGGCATCGCTGGTGATCAGGACCTTGCCGGCACCGACATGCTCGAGGGCCTTGGCCACCGAGTGCAGGTTGCCCATGCCGTAATCGATAACCGCGACCGTCTGCATTACAGAACGCCTTTGGTCGACGGCATCTGACCGGCCATGCGGTCATCCAGCTCTACCGCCATGCGCAATGCGCGGCCGAATGCCTTGAACACGGTCTCGATCTGGTGGTGGGTGTTGTGCCCACGCAGATTGTCGATGTGCAGGGTGACGTTGGCGTGGTTGACGAAGCCCTGGAAGAATTCCTGGAACAGGTCAACGTCGAAACCGCCGACGGTGGCGCGGGTGTAGGGAACGTGCATCTGCAGGCCAGGACGGCCGGAGAAGTCGATCACTACGCGCGACAGTGCTTCATCGAGCGGCACGTAGGCGTGGCCGTAGCGACGGATGCCTTTCTTGTCGCCGATGGCTTTGGTGAATGCCTGACCCAGGGTGATACCGACATCTTCCACCGTGTGGTGGTCGTCGATATGCAGGTCGCCTTTACTGACGATATCCAGGTCGATCAGCCCGTGACGGGCGATCTGGTCGAGCATGTGCTCAAGAAAAGGAACACCGATATCAAATCGGGCCTTTCCGGTGCCATCCAGGTTGATCGAGGCTTTGATCTGGGTTTCCAGAGTGTCGCGCTCGACAGACGCCTTACGTTCGGCCATCACCAGCTCCGCAAAATCATTGGGCGAAAAAGGCAACCATTATAGGGGCGCGGGCCGGAAACAGAAACACGAGAGGTGATATGACTGACGGAGTGAATTCAGTGTCGTCGGGAATGTACATGTCAGTACAAGCCCGTTTCGTGGTCATACCGGAAACAAATGTGGGAGCGAGCCTGCTCGCGATGACGGAGAGTCAGCCACATAGATGTTGACTGACACTCCGTCATCGCGAGCAGGCTCGCTCCCACAGGGGGTGATGCGTTAACTCAACTTAGTGGAAGAGAACCGCGGTTTTCTGCAGGGTCACCCAAACACCCCACGCCAACGGAATCCCCACCACCAGCCACGCAGCCACTGCCAAAGGCTTGGTGCCTGCATCCGCTTTCCACTCCAGTACGGTGCTGCTGTCAGCCCCTTTGTCGTGGCCCAGCGCCTGTTCGGCGGCCAGTTCGGCGTCGGTCATGAAGTACTTGTCCGCCACCGGACGCACCAGCAGGTTGCAGATGAAACCCAGCACCAGCAGACCCGCGAGGATGTACAGGGTGATGTCATAAGCCGCGGCGCGTTCAACGCCGATGCTCAGCTGATACTCACGCAGGTAGTTCACCAACACCGGACCCAACACGCCCGCCGCCGCCCACGCCGTCAGCAGACGACCGTGGATCGCGCCGACCATTTGCGTCCCGAACAGGTCCGCCAGGTAAGCCGGAACCGTCGCAAAACCACCGCCGTACATCGACAGAATGATGCAGAACGCCGCCACGAACAGCGAAACGTTGCCCAGGTGACCGAGGTTCGGGATCAGCGCGTACAGGGCAAAACCTAGGGCGAAGAACACGAAATAAGTGTTTTTGCGGCCCAGATAGTCCGAGAACGAGGCCCAGAAGAAGCGGCCACCGATGTTGAACAGGCTCAGCAAACCGGTAAAACCGGCAGCAATCGCAGCGATCGAGGCCAGTTGCGAAGCGTCCAGCTGACCGAATGTCAGGCCGTTACCCAACAACGTGCCAGCAAACACTTCCTGCAACAGCGGCGAAGCCATGCCGAGAATGCCGATACCGGCCGAAACGTTCAGGCACAGCACCAACCACACCAGACGGAATTGCGGGGTTTTCCACGCCACGTTCACGTGCACGTGGCGGTGAGTGATCATGGCGTTCGAGGCTTTTTTCGCCGGAGCGGTCCAGCCTTCAGGCTTCCAGCCGGTTGGCGGAACGCGGTAGGACAGTGCGCCACCGATCATGAACACGAAGTAGATCGCGGCCATCACCAGGAAGCTCTGCCATACGCCGACGCTGGTTGGCGAAGCGAAGTGGCCCATCAAGGCTGCGGCCAGTGGAGCACCCACCATCGCGCCACCACCGAAACCCATGATCGCCATGCCGGTGGCCATGCCGCGCTTGTCCGGGAACCACTTGATCAGGGTCGATACGGGTGAGATGTAACCCAGGCCCAGGCCGATACCGCCAATGACACCGGAGCCGATCCACATCAGCCAGATCTGGTGGGTATAGACCCCCAGCGCCGAAATCAGCAGGCCGCCGCACCAGCACAAGGCCGAAACAACGCCAGCCTTGCGTGGCCCGGCGTGTTCCAGCCAGCCGCCCCAGATGGCGGCCGAGCAGCCGAGGAAGATGAAGAACAGGGTGTAGATCCAGCCGAGCATCGAGATCGGCCAGTCGCATTGCGACGAGAAGACTTGCGAGATGAAGCTCATGTCCGGCGCGCAGGCCACTGCCTTAGTCACGCCCAGGGCTTTGGACAGTGGCAACCAGAACACCGAAAAGCCGTAGGCCATGCCGATGCACAGGTGAATGGCCAGGGCGGCCGGTGGTACCAGCCAACGGTTGAAACCGGGCTTGGCGATAATGCGCTCCTTGGACAGGAACGCGGGCTGGTCGGCTTTCAGGCCGTCCGCCGTGATGCTTGTGGTCATTGTGAATCCCCCAATTATTAGTATGGTTCGCCAGCCACTCCTCACCCTCAGCCTTATATGCGCACGCATGACCGTTTTTTTCAGGCTGAAGCTCCGCTTGGTGCGACACCACGTCGCAGAAGGACGGACGAACTGGCAGAGGTTACCATCTGTACGTGACAGAAAAACCAAAGTGACATCACCTTTTGTACGTTATCCGATCTCTCCACCTGTTGGCGCTACTAAAAGCTGCGCCCTTTTGATTTGTTGTAACCAGAAACAAAGAGCAAAAGATCGCAGCCTTCGAACAGCTCCTACATGGGAGCCAACCGCGCTAACCTCACAAGACGTTGAATGTGCCGCTGGATTGGCTGACGACGTGATCGCTGACCGGTCGTCCGCTTCGGAGCGCTATACTCCCCGGCTAAATTTCGAATTCGACTAACTACAAGGACTCGCCCATGAAAGCGTTCGGCAAAATCCTGGGTCTGGTACTTCTCGGGCTGTTGCTGATCATTGTGGCGCTGGGCTTTGCCCTGACGCACCTCTTCGATCCCAACGACTACAAAGACGAGATTCGCCAGATTGCCCGCGACAAGGCCCACATCGAGCTGACGCTCAATGGCGATATCGGCTGGAGCCTGTTCCCATGGCTCGGCCTGGAATTGCACGAAGCCAGTGTCGCGACCCTGGCCAAGCCCACCGAACCGTTTGCCGATTTGCAGATGCTCGGTCTGTCGGTACGCGTGATTCCGCTGCTGCGCCGTGAAGTGCAGATGAGCGACGTGCGCGTCGAAGGCCTGAACCTGCGCCTGACCCGCGACAAAGACGGCCATGGCAACTGGCAAGACATCGGCAAGGTCCCGGCGCCAGCCAATCCGGCCACGCCGCCCGCCACCCCCGGCGAGCCGGCACCGGAAACGACCGCCCAAGTGGAAAAACCGGCCCAGCCGATCCGCCTGGACATCGACAGCCTGACCGTCAACAACGCTCGCGTTGAATACAGCGACGAGAAGACCGGCAAACAGTTCAGCGCCGAGAGCATCCAGCTCAGCACGGGCCCGGTGCATGACTCCACCAATATTCCGGTGAAACTCACTGCATTCCTTGGTACCAACCAGCCGGTTTTACGGGTGCGTTCCGAACTCAGCGGCGAGCTGCGTTTCGAGCGCGCGTTGCAACGCTACAAACTCGAAGACATGAAACTGTCGGGCGAAGTCGCCGGCGATCCGCTGCAAGGCAAGACCATGACCTTCGCCGCTCAAGGCCAGTTACTGCTGGATAAAGCCGCGAACGTCGCCGAATGGACCGGCATCAAGATCTCCGCCAACCAGCTGCGGGCATTGGGTGAACTGAAGGTCAACGACCTCGACAAGACGCCACAAGTCAGCGGCGGTGTGTCGATTGCCCAGTTCGATCTGGCGAAATTCGTCGACAGCATCGGCCAGAAATTTCCGGCCATGGCCGAAGGCAGCCTGAGCAAAGTGGAACTGGTCAGCCGCCTCGCGGGTACGCCAACCAGCCTGGCGCTCGACAACATCAACCTGAAAGTCGACGAGAGCACCTTCAGCGGTCGCATCGCCGTCGAAGATTTCGCCAAGCAATCGCTGCGGGCAAACCTCAAGGCCGACACCTTCAACGTCGACCGTTACCTGCCGCCGAAATCCGCCGAAGCCAGCAGCGCGACACAAGTGCGCCAGGCCGAAGTCGCCAGCACCGAGGCCGATGCCATGGCCGGCGCGGGCAGCACACCGTTGCCGAACGCGCCGACCAAAACCGCGTGGAGCAATGAACGCCAGTTGCCGGTAGAAAGATTGAGCAAACTCGATGTGGATGCGGACCTGACCTTCGGCCTGCTGACCCTCGACAAGTTGCCGATCCAGAACGCGGCGCTCAAGGCCAACGGCCAAGGCGGCTTGCTGACGCTGGAAAACCTGCGCGGTGATTTGTACGACGGCAACTTCGAAGCCAAGGGCACCCTTGACGTGCGCCAGCCAGTGCCGGCGCTGAACATGCAGACGAACATCAGCAAAGTGCCGGTGGAAAAAATCCTCGAAAGCCAGGGTAAAAACCCACCGGTCAAAGGCCTCGTCACGCTCAACAGCGCCCTCACCGGCAGTGGCAATAGTCAGCAAGCGCTGATCGACAGCCTCAACGGCACTGCCAGTTTCGTTATCAACAACGGCGTGCTGCTCAACGCCAACCTTGAACAACAGCTGTGCAAAGGCATCGCCACCCTGAACCGCAAAACCCTCAGCGGCGAGCCACGGGGCAAGGACACACCGTTCCAGGAGCTCAAGGGCAACCTGACCTTCCGCAACGGCGTGGCCAGCAACCCCGACTTGAAGGTGCGCATCCCCGGCATGACCGTCAATGGCGACGGCGATGTCGACCTGCGCGTGCTGGGCATGGATTACCGCGTGGGCGTTATCGTCGAAGGCGACAAGAGCGACATGCCGGACCCGGCTTGCCAGGTCGGCGAGAAATTCGTCGGTATCGAGTGGCCGCTGCGCTGCCGTGGCCCGCTGGAACTGGGCGCCAAGGCTTGCCGTCTCGATAACGAGCGCATGGGCCAGGTCGCGAGCAAACTGGCTGGCGAGCGCATCAGTGAAAAAATCGACGAGAAGCTTGGCGACAAAGTCAGCCCTGAACTGAAAAACGCGCTCAAGGGGCTGTTCAAGCGATGAGAGCCGAGCAATTTTCAACGGCGGTGCTGGATTGGTACGACCGCCACGGCCGCCACGATTTGCCCTGGCAACAAGGCATCACCCCGTATCGGGTGTGGGTCTCGGAAATCATGTTGCAGCAGACCCAGGTCAGCACCGTGCTGAATTACTTCGACCGCTTCATGGCCTCGTTGCCGACGGTCGAAGCCCTGGCCGCTGCGCCGGAAGACGAAGTGCTGCACCTGTGGACCGGCCTCGGCTACTACACCCGCGCACGCAATCTGCAGAAGACCGCGAAGATCGTCGTCGCCGAGTACGGCGGTGAGTTTCCGCGCGATGTGGAAAAGCTCGTTGAGTTGCCGGGCATTGGCCTGTCTACGGCCGGCGCTATCGCCAGCCTGAGCATGGGCCTGCGCGCGCCGATCCTCGATGGCAACGTTAAACGGGTGCTGGCGCGCTTTACCGCGCAAGAGGGTTACCCGGGGGAGCCAAAAGTCGCCAAACAGCTGTGGGCGAACGCTGAGCGCTTTACGCCACATGATCGAGTCAACGCCTACACCCAGGCGATGATGGATCTGGGCGCCACACTCTGCACCCGCAGCAAGCCGAGTTGCCTGCTCTGTCCGCTGGAAAAAGGCTGCGAAGCGCACCTGCTCGGCCTGGAATCCCGCTACCCGATCCCCAAACCGCGCAAAGCCGTGCCACAGAAGCGCACGCTGATGCCGATGCTCGCCAATGGCGAAGGCGCGATTCTGCTTTACCGCCGGCCTTCCACGGGCTTGTGGGGCGGTCTCTGGAGCCTGCCGGAACTCGACGACCTCGACGACCTGCAGCATCTGGCGTCGCAGCACTCGCTGGAACTCGGCACGCAACAAGCGCTGCCGAGCCTGGTGCACACCTTCAGCCACTTTCAATTGTCCATCGAACCCTGGCTGGTTCAGGTCCAGGAGGCCGGCCATCACGTGGCCGAGGCCGACTGGCTCTGGTATAACCTCGCCACCCCGCCGCGCCTGGGCCTTGCCGCCCCGGTCAAAACCTTGCTCGAACGCGCGGCCGCCGTATTGAACGCAGGAGAGTCGTCATGACCCGCACCATCATGTGCCGCAAGTACAAAGAAGAACTGCCCGCCCTCGAACGCGCTCCATTCCCGGGCGCAAAAGGCCAGGACATTTTTGACCACGTCTCGGCCAAGGCCTGGGCCGACTGGCAGAAACACCAGACCCTGCTGATCAACGAAAAACGCCTGAACATGATGAACGCCGAAGACCGCAAATATCTTCAGGGCGAGATGGACAAGTTCTTTTCCGGCGAGGAATACGCCAAGGCTGACGGCTACGTTCCGCCTGCCGAATAATCCCGGTTTTTCCAGGGTCGGAACGTAAGCGACGGTAATAATTAAAATTTTTTTGAAAACTTTCTTGACGACCCCCTGAAAAACCAGTTTAATGCGCCCCGTTGCCCAGATAGCTCAGTCGGTAGAGCAGGGGATTGAAAATCCCCGTGTCGGCGGTTCGATTCCGTCTCTGGGCACCACCTTTCGTTTTCAGGTGGCGCCAAGCACACCTGAAAACACACAAGAAGCCCGCCTAGTGCGGGCTTTTTGCTTTCTACGGTTCCCAGCTGTTCCCTTGTAAGCCCAAACATATGTGAGTAGATTCGTGAGTAGATCCAGTTTGGTCTAGAAATCTACTCACACCACTGCGGCAAAACGCCCAGCTGGTGCGGCCTGCAAGGAGGCAGCGTGCCACTCTCAGATACCACCATCCGTACCGCCAAGCCGAAGGACAAGCTTTACCGCCTGACCGACGCCAACGGCTTATGCCTTGAAGTAACTCCGACAGGCTCCAAGCTATGGCGCTATCGGTACCGCTTCAACAGCAGCGCGAAGATGTTGGCACTCGGCGCATATCCTGCGGTCACTCTTCTGAAAGCCCGTCAGCTTCGCGATGGAGCGCGCCAGCTACTGATTGAGGGCACCGACCCCGGAGAGCAAAAAAAAGCCGTCAAGCAAGCACAGAAGGTCGAGGGGTTAACTTTCGAGACGCTGGCTCGGGAGTGGTTTGCCTACAACGCTCCTCGCTGGGCAGAAAGCACAACCTACAAAGCAAAGCTGTATCTGGAGAATGATTTGATTCCGGGTATCGGTGCCCGCCCGGTGAAAGCGATCACCCGGCCAGATCTGGTGGAGCTCGTACGCAAGGTGGAAGCCAGGGGCACGCTCAATGCCGCCGGCAAAATCCGTCAATGGCTACACCAGATATTTCGTTACGGGCTGGCCAAGGGCGTCGTAGAGGTCAATCCGGCCACCGATCTGAACGTGGTAGCTGCGCCACCAAAAGCCGCACGCCATCACCCCCACATCACCTTTGCCGAATTGCCTGAGCTCTTGGCCAGGAATGAAGCCGCGAACGTCCATACACTGACTCGGCACGCCATACGCTTACTGGCACTGACAGCCGTTCGCCCTGGTGAACTTCGCCAAGCCCCTTGGGCAGAGTTCGACCTGGATGCCGCTTTATGGACAATTCCTGCCGAACGCATGAAAGCCCGCCGTCCTCATATCGTCCCACTGCCCCGCCAGGTCGTTGCCATCCTGCGCCAGCTCCAAGAGGTCACTGGACGCTACACGTTGGTCTTTGCTGGCGCCAATCCCGATCGCCCTATGAGCGAGAACACCGTCAACAAAGCACTGAAAGTGATGGGGTACGAAGGTCGGCAGACCGGCCATGGTTTCCGCCACTTGCTGAGCACCGAACTCAATGGTCGCGGCTACAACAAGGATTGGATCGAGCGCCAACTTGCCCATGGCGACAGCGATGAAATACGAGGCACCTACAACCATGCAGCCTACGTCGAACAGCGCAGGGAAATGATGCAAGCCTGGGCTGATTCAATCGACGCCCTATGCGCAGGCGCAAACGTGGCGAACATTAAAAAACACGCCTAATCATGGGCATGGTCGAAAGCGTTACGACAATGCTGCACCCCAATTAAGAAGGGTACGCCTCAAAGGACCTACGGTACCGATGGACAGCACAAAGAAAATCGCAAGCGCTCAACAAAACCTCAGAAACCAAATGCAGGCCGCAGATCTACTCATAGCAGACTTTCTCACTTTTACATGGTCAGAAAAGGGGCAGGATTACTCCGCCCTCAAAGCACGCTATGAACGGCACTGCTCAGTTCTAGACGCCGCCGGCCATCTATTACCCCATGTCGTTATGTATCTATTTGCAAAGCTAGAAGAGCGTGCAAATTATGAGATCAACACTTGGTCAGCGTTAGCCCAGACGATTGATCCAGATGGCGTCGCACGCCAACGCGATAATGTACCGCCCGAAGTCCTCGGCAACATCCATGCATTACACCAACACCTCCCAAAGGCCGCACATTCAAAACAAGCCAAAGATGCCGCCTCAGCACCGCGCCCTGGCGGCCGCCATCCTGACCGGCAACGTATAGAAACCGAATTTAAAAAACTCATCGCGAACGACCCGCTCTATTTCAAAGTGCGCGGTAATAAAACGCGATTTATCAATGAAATGCTTACCGCTTACCCCAACGTGAGCAAAGCCTCTGCTTCCAATTGGATGAGAGGGTTACTATCCGAATGACTTAGTACAGCTAACGCCTTAGCTGGGCTGACCCATCTGCATTACCACCCTAAAGTTGCCGCCAATCGTTACCCAAAATGTCCAAGGAGACGCAAACGATGGCAAGCACACCCCAAAGCCCTCATACAAAAGAGCAGGCGGCACCCGCACTCACAGGCAAACCAGCAATCCGCTTTATCAAACGCCAAGAAGTGGAAGGCATCACAGGTCTTTCCTGCACCGAGATTTACCGCCGCATATCTGAGGGCCGCTTCCCTGCGCAGGTGACCCTAGGGCCAAAGGCCGTAGTGTGGGTTGAGGCCGAGATTTATTGCTGGATGAATGACCGGATCGCTCAAAGCCGAGCGGTGGTCTGATGAGCGCGGTCATTTTGATCCTGACCGAGGACGAACCCCGACTTGATAGCCGACAGCTCGCCGAGCAACTGGGCAATAAACACAAGAACACAATGGAGCTGATCGAGCGCTACACAAACAAAGTCAAACAATTTGGGTTGCTGCCGTTTCAAACGGAGGCAAGACCAGCCAGGCAGCATGGCGGAGGCGACACTCGTTTCGCCCTGCTGAATGAGGATCAGGCATTTTTTCTACTCGCCCTGTCTCGCAACACTGACCGTATCGTGGAGTTGAAGTCGAGTCTGATAATGGCATTCCGCGAAGCCCGATACGGGCATGCCTGCCAGACGCTGGAGGCGCGCAAGAAGGAGGCTAGCTGGAATGGTCGCCGCCTGGCTCATTGGCGCTATGACAAGCCACGCCTGCATCAGCATGTCGCCCATTTGAGAATACAACTGAAACTACCCCTCGAACTGGAGGGTGCGCACCCATGAACACCACCCAGACCGTCCCAACCATCGGCAAAGTAGCGTTGAAGACGCGTTCAACGCTCAAGATCTGAGGGCGTAAACCATGAAAATTCAAAACGGCGCTGATGCGCTGGCGGGATCGGCTTGCCCGAAGAAAGCCACCGAACGGTTTTACGTCACCCACCCGAAAGCGTCCAAGGTGCTGCCAGGGTCGCTCTTGACCGAGGCTGACGCCGAGTGCGGGCGCGTAGTTATCCATAGTACTGATGCTGTAATAACGGCCTATCTGGTTGATTTGATCGATGAGCTCACCTACTGGCACGGCGTGAACAACGACCGAGTTTGCCGGGCATTTGCTGGCGCTGATCGCCAAGCAGGCACCCACCATGACTGACGCGGCCGTCCTTTTCCGTGACGTGCTCCAGGCCGCCTATGGCCCGCTCGACTGGCTTCCCTTGCCGGACGGCACCATCCACCGGTTCCGCGTCCCGGACGACAAGCCCGGCAGCCTCAACGGCTGGTACGTGTTGTATCTGGACGGTATCGCCTCCGGCGCGTTCGGCAGCTGGAAAACCTGTGGTGCCAGCACCTGGTGTAGTCGTGAGCCAGTGGACTACCGCGAAGCCGCGCAGATCCGCGAGCGAATTGACCAAGCCAAGCGCCAGCGCGAGGCCGATCAGCATCAGCGCCAGCAGCAGACCGCCGGGTGGGCCCGCCGTTGGTGGGGTGATGCTCGCCGCGCCGACCCTGATCACGCCTATTTGATCGCCAAGGGCGCTCGCTCCCATGGCCTGCGCCAACGTGGTGACGAATTGCTGGTTCCGCTGTATGCCGGTGGTGTGCTGGTCAACCTGCAACGCATCGGCCCAGACGGGAGCAAGCGTTTCTTGGCCGGTGGCCGGGTCAATGCCACCTATTCGCCGCTTGGGCGTATCACACCGGGTAAGCCGCTGTGTATCTGCGAGGGCTGGGCCACGGGGGCAACGCTTCACGAAAACGGTTACACGGTTGCCTGCGCGATGAATGCCGGGAACCTCAAGCCGGTCGCACTAGCGCTTCGGGCTGAGTACCACACCACTGAAATCATCATCGCAGGCGACGACGACCGCCAGACCCAGGGTAATCCCGGACGCACCGCAGCCAATGCCGCCGCCGTCGCCGCTGGTGGCTTTGTGACGTTTCCCGAGTGGCCCGACGATGCCCCGTTAACCCTCTCCGACTTCAACGACTTAGCAACCTGGAGCCGCGACCGTGCGCACGCCTGAAAACAACGTAATCAACCTGCGCCCCGAAGCGCCCATGGTCGAACCTGAGCGCCCGTGTTGGGGCGTGTACGAACATTGGGTGACGAATGAAAAAGGTCGCAGGCTGAAACCCGGTGTGTACTGGCATGGCTTTAAGCGCACCGCCACCGACGATGGTGCCGACGAAGACCAGACAGACCGCCCGATCACTGACGAATGGATCGCCACCCCCGTGACTGTGGTCGCTCGCACCACCAACAGCGACGACAGCAGCGAGGGACGCCTACTGCGTTTTGCGACCGAGAGCGGCATAAAGGATTGGATTATTCCCATGGAGGTGTTCGGCGGTAGCGGCGAGGACGCCCGGCGCCAACTGTTCGGTATGGGCGTAATCATTGCGCTCAAGAAACGTGGCGCGTTCATGGAGTACTTGTTGGAGCAGACCCCCGCCGAGGTATTCGCCACTACATGCCGACCGGGCTGGCATGAATCGGGCGCCTTTGTATTGCCAGGCCGCACCATCGGCAGCGACAAGGTGCGTTATCAGGCAAGCGGAAAAGGTCAGAACCTATTCAGCGTGCGCGGTGACCAGGATGGATGGAAAACAGAAGTCGCGGCCAAATGCGAGGGCAACCCCGTACTAACGTTGGCGATCGGCTGCGCCTTGGCTGGCCCGCTGCTGAGCCTGGTCGGCGTAGTGGGTGGTGGTGTTCACCTGGTAGGCGATAGCTCCAGCGGCAAGTCGCTGGCGCAACTAATTGGCTCGTCGGTATGGGGCGATCCCGGCATCTTTGCCGCGTCATGGGATATGACCAAGGGCGGCCTGGAGATCGAAGCATCGAGCCGCAATGACACCATGCTACCGCTGGACGAAATCAAGCGGGCCGACCCCAAGCGCGTACAGGAAATGGCCTACTCCCTAGCGAACGGCCAGGGTAAGGGCACCATGACCCGAGAGCGTGAAGGTCGGCCCAAACTGTCGTGGCGCCTGTTGGCGCTTTCGAGTGGCGAACGCTCCCTATCAGAACACGCCGCTATCGGCGGTAATGCGGCCCACGCTGGCGCTGAATTGCGCATGGTGGACGTGAACGCCGGTACTCGCACCCACCGCGCCTTCGATGAATTGCACGGCCTTGGGGGAGCGGACTTCCATCGACTGCTGACCGTTGCTGTCGGCGCCCACCATGGGCATATCGGGCCAGCGTTCGTCGAGAAGCTGCTCGCCAGTAATGATCGCCCCGCCCTACTGAAAGACTTCGACTGTATCCGGTCCAAGTTCATCGAGGACAACGCCCAGGCCGGACGGGTAGCCGACCGCTTCGCCGTCATCGCTCTGGCCGGTGAAATGGCCATCGCCTATGGCCTGTTGCCGTGGACGCAGGGTAGCGCCCTGGTCGATTGCCAGTTGCTGTATGGCGAGTGGCTGAGTCGGGTGGGCAGTGGCAATGCTGAAGACCGCCAGATCCTATCCGGCATCCGCGACTTCCTCGACAAGCACAGCAGCAGCCGCTTTTCCGACGTGAACGCATCAGAAGATGACACCAAGGTGTTCAGCAGGGCCGGGTACTGGGAGTTATCAATGGGTAAGCGCCTGTACCTATTCAACAAGTCGGCACTGGTCGAGGCCGCGCATGGGTACGGCCTGAGCCGTGTGATTAAGGCGCTCGACGGTGCTGGCGCCCTAGCTAAACGCGACACCGACCGGGATAGCCGCAAGACCAAGAAATACCGCATTCCGGGTGGCGGTTCGCTCCGGCTGTACGTGATTGATCCCGAGGTCATGGACTGCGAAGGGGGCAGTGTATGACCACCAAACACCAATGCTCAAATTCACAGGAACCTAGTTTTGTGGGGAACAGGGGGAACGGGGGAACAGCCGGTAAATCCTTGGCCCGTAGCCGTTCCCCCTTATTTAGTTGTATGGGGAACGGGGGGAACACAAGCATGTTTTTGAATATAAGAGACTCTGTATTCATGAGCATCTGGTTATCTCTGTTCCCCACAAAAAAACATGGGGAACAGAAAACCCCTCTCAACGCCCCGGAAACAATGGTTGTTCCCCCTGCTCCCCCGTTCCCCCGATTTATTTATAGAGACACATTTGGGATGTATGGCAATCCGGGCGAGCTGGCGCAATGAGCCTCCTTTCCGGCCTGCTCGATCACATGCCGCCGACCATTGCAGTGACTGCCCCTCAGAAATTGGTGAGTCGCCCTCAGCCTCGCCCGCACTTGGTGTTGGCCAAGCCTGTCGAGCATCCACCCCAGTTCGTTGCTGGCCCACACGCCAACGCTGCCACTGCCACGCCTGAGTGGCGCGACGCCCGCGACCAGTACCTCAACCACATCATGGCTTGCCGTTCCTGCTACGCGCCCACCGGCCGCCATTGCACGGCTGGCTCCCACCTGCGCACTAGCTACGACAGCAAACCTATGGAGGCCAATAGCGTAGGAGGCTACCTACCAGTAACCTTCCTGCTATAAAAAATCAGCTGGCGCTCTACGGAGCTTGATCTATGGTCAATCTATCAGCCTCATCAATTGACCGAGAATCATGCCATGACAAATGCGGCTCTTCTAAAACAAGCGATGCAATACCTTGATCTGACAGGCGTGGCGCTAGCAGAACAAGTCACTGCCTTGCGAGAAGACGACAAGCGGACTGCACCTGAAACGATCAGCCGTTGGTTAAGCGGGACAAACCCTGTTGATCCTTTCCTGATGGCATGGATCACTGAACTAGTACGCTCGAAGGTCAACAAGGACATTAAGCCGATGGTGGAACTGCCCAAGGATGGGCTCATCATCGCAGTGGTCAACCCGAAGGGTGGCACTGGCGTGACCAGTCTTTGCATGAATTTGGCCGCAACCGCAAAGTCACTACACATGAAGACGACGTACGTTTACGCCGAATACGAAGACGCTCGGCGCAATGCCGACCTAGTCCCAATGCTTCTTGAGCCACTGTGGATTGACTGCCCCGATTTGAGCCCAGAAAAGATCCTTGGCTATCAGCCTTCGCCAGGAGAAATTGTGTTTGTGGACGTAGCCAACAAACTCGCGGCGGACTCATTCATAAGGCCCTCACCACCCGACAGCACCCCCCCCCTGAAGTCAGATCCGAAGGGTTTCCTGGATCGTTTCCGCCCAGATCTCTATCTTATTCCTGCCGATCTAGAGAGCTATCTCGACTGCTCCGCAGTCAAACGCTTCATCGACGGGAATGCCCTACACGCCCCGAAATGGATCGTGCACCGGCCTCGCTCGATGTCCATGAGCTTTGCTTCCGTGGCTGCTGAAGCAGGCCTGGATATCGATAGCGAGATTTTCTATCCATATTTCATCCCACAAGCAGTCTCTACCTCTGCTCCTATTCCCCGAGACATGCTCAGCGAATGGCAGAACGAGGATCAGCACAACCATCATTATCAGCTGCTTGAACATGCACTCGACAAGCTGGGCGGCAGAATCGTGGAGAGTTACATTTTGCAGCTGGAGATTGACAGGATGGGCTTGTCAGGGCTGCTGGCGCTAGTGGAGAAGACATCGATTCCGCGCCGACACTCTGCATGAGGCGACTCACCGCGAGCACCGACACAGCCGTGAATAAACCTAGAGGAATTAACCTTTCGCTATACTCGCGAAGTGGTTAGCTCAGGAGCTCATCAATGCTTACTCTTCAATTGCCACCCGATCTTGAAGAACGCCTTCAAAAGCTCGCTAAAGCTACTGGCAGGTCCGCAGCCTTTTACGTCACCCAAGCCATTGCGCTACATCTCGACGATGTTGAAGATTTGCATATCGCAGAGCGGCGTCTGCTTGATATTCGGGCCGGTAACTCAGAGACAATACCTTTAGAGCAGGTGCTAACGCATTGGCGCAGGCGATGACCCAATCCTACTTCCAGTTTCGCTGCCAGGGTGGTAATCGATAAATCAGCAGTTGTTCGACAAGTGTTCTAATCAGGCGTAAATTGAAGTCGTTGCGGTGAGTAGGTTTGACTGCTTAACGCCAGCTGAGTGGGGCTGGTATCGGCGTCAGAAGGCACCTCTAGCAACCCCCCACAAATCCCGGCCCTGCTGGGGTTTTGCGTTTCTGGCGTTACGCTTTGTCTCGCAATTCGAAGTGGTGCCTGTAATGGCGCCCGTCTTTTCCCCGAAGACCACAACGCCCACCGCGACGACTTCGCCACCAATGCACATCCCGTCTATGACTCAGTCGCTTGATTCGCTAACACGCATTATGGCAACCCCATCCGCCTATGCCGAGCAACTGGCCTCAAAAAACCGTTATATTGACCCAGGACTCTAAAGCCAGGCTGCTACTGAAGACGGGGAGACGTCGCTTGGCTTTGATAGAACTGAATCAACACATACTCAAAAGAATCAGAGGACGGAATGGCCAAATTCGAAAAAGAACTCGAAGAATGCCGCGACACAAAGGGCAGCGGAAATAAATCGAAGGCGGCGTCGATCAAGAAAAACGAGAATAAGAACGAGAAGGGAACTGATCAGTTTGTGCGCGACCTCCTGCGCGACATCGGAGAAACAAGACCTTGGGAGCAAGAAGGCGGACCTGATTGGAAGCGCAAGGCGCTCGCGGGTGGCTCCAAGACGAAGACAGCAAAGGGCGAGGGAAAGCCGGAATTTGTGTTTGTCGTCGATGGTTTCATTGTGATTGTCGAAGACAAGAAGGAAACGCGCTTCGCGCGGTTTCTTAATGACGGTCAAGTGGTCACAGAGTTCCCGCACAGGGAGAGCTGCGCTCTCAACGGCGCGGTTCATTATGCGCAAGTGATGCTACGCAATGGAGTACCACATAAAAAGGGCATCTTCGCCGTCGGCATCGGAGGCGACGAGCGCCACCATGAGATTGCCGTGGCATACGTGGCGCCCGGCCAGATCAAGTTGCTCGACGATCTCGACAACCTCGATGTCTTCGCGGCTGATGCGGTTTCCGAATACCACTCGGTCGCAGTGCTCGGGAACAAGCCGCAGGCGGAGGTCCGGTTAGACACCGTGAAAGCGGCCGCTTCTAAGTTGCATGAGGGGATGCGCAACTATGGTTCAGTTGAGAACCATCGCAAAGCCCCCCTCGTGTCTGCAATTTTGCTGGCTCTGGAAAAGCCTGGCTTCGACGTCGACGATCTGAAAGGTTCAACTGACGAGACGCTGCCGGACGACTGGGATGGAGCCAAGATTTACAAGGCAGCCCATGATTACATGATCTCGAAGGGATTTGGGCCACAGCAAAAGATCGGCACATTGCTCGACCAATTTTCTTTCATCAAGCAGTCTGTTCCGCTGAACCGCATGCGTGATGATGTGGGGATGACCCCGCTCAAGTGGTTCGCGCAGATACTCAAGACGGATGTCCAAAAAGTGGTCACCGATCCATCAATGGTTTCTTTTGATGTGCTCGGCAATTTCTACCATGAGTTCATCTCATACGGCGGTGGCGACGGCAACACACTGGGCATCGTGCTTACTCCTGAGCACGTTACGTCGCTGATGGCCGACCTTATCGACGTTCGCTCTGGCGACTGGGTGCTTGACCCTGCGGCAGGTACGGCGTCGTTCCTCATCGCTGCGATGCACCGAATGTTCAAAGACGCCGGCGACAACGAGGCGACGAAGGATGACATCCGAAAGAACCGGCTTCATGGCATCGAGCTACAGGACAAACTGTTTGCCATCGGCACAACGAACATGATTTTGCGCGGCGACGGCAAGGCGAACTTCCGCCGAGATTCGATTTTTGAAGCCCCGATGGAAGAGATGCGCGGCGATAAACTCGACGACAAAGGCAACTTGGTGCTGGGGCATGGATTCACGAAGGTGCTCTTGAATCCTCCGTATTCGCAGGCGAAAGACGAGACTACGCGCCATCTGTCTGAGTTGGCTTTTATTGAAAAGGCGCTGTCGTTCCTAAATCCGGGCGGGCGGCTTGCGGCGATCGTTCCTCAATCGACGATGGTCGGCAAAACCATAGAGGACAAGAGGCGCAAGGCGTCGATTCTGTCAAAGCATTCGCTTGATGCGGTAATAACGATGAACGGCGCAACGTTCGCGGATTCAGGAGTTTCGGTGCATCCTGTGATCGCGCTATTCACAGCAGGCACGGCGCATTCAAAGGATGCAAAGGTCAAGTTTATAAATTTCCAAAACGACGGATACAAGGTCCAGAAAAACCGCGGGCTCACTGATGATGGAACTGCGGTATCTCGACGCAAGCATTTGCTCGAGGTTCTGCGAGGCGACACGGTTGATGACACGAGCTTTATCGTCCGCTCGGAGATAACGGCTACGGATGAGTGGCAGCATTCCTATTTCTACTTCAATGATCTGCCGCCGACGATCGAGGATTTTATGGCGACTGTCGCGGACTACCTTGTATGGCAAGTCGATATGCATGCTCACGGCTATGGCGACCTCATCGATCCGGCCAAAGTAAATGCTGTTGGCAAGTCGTCTGATGACAAGGCAGAAGGCGCATGAGCGAGTACGACAATCTGACCTTCGCTCCGGTATATGTTGTAGGCGTAGAGGGGCAGCAAGAAGGGCTGTTCCGTGCGTATAAGGGTAAACGGCTAATCGCGGCTGACAGGCTTCCGGGCCGGACGCCGTTTGTCGGCGGTTCGCGGGTGAATAACAGCATCACTGATTTCGCAGATACGCCTCTGCTGTTCCCCGGGGGGTGGCTGACACTGATTTACGACGGCGACGGCGGGACCGGCCACGCGAAATACCAACCCGCTCCGTTTAGCGCATCGGACGTTGTTATCGCGCTAAAGCCGCTGTCCGACTCGGCCACAGAACCTGCCTTGCTGTTGATCGCGAGCATGCTCACACATCAATGTGTTCCCAAGTTCGGCTACGGCTACAAGCTGACGCTGACTCGGCTTGGCCGCCAGAAAATCATGATCCCAGTGACGACCAATGGCGATGGCGCGCAGGTTGTTGATTGGGACGGCCTGACGCGTCTCGGTGAAAAACTGATGGCTGATGCGAAGAAGCGCGTGCGGACCGTTCGAAAGTCGGCTCCAGCAGACAGCACGACGCTGCCGGAGTTGACGTATGCGCCCAAGCTGATCACTGATGTGTTTGAATCAATGCGCGCGGCCGGCCAATGGTTCGATCTCAGCAAGGCGAACACATCCGGCAATCCATCGGTGCCGTATGTTGCGCGTTCGGGCGGCGGAAACGGAATTGGAGCGTTTCTGCCGCATCAAGGGTTCGATCCATCCAACGCAGGGAATGCCATCACAATTGGAGTTTCAACGTCGACTGTGTTTTATCAGCCGGAGCCCTTCTACACGAGCAAGGAAATTCAAGTTCTCCGGCACCAGAAACTATCGGCCGACAATGGACTTATTCTTGTCACGTTGCTACGCGAGCAGATGGGCAAGTTTCAATGGGGCAACGGAGCATCCTTGGAACGCCTAAAAGCAACTCGAATCATGGCGCCGGTGACGACCGACACCAAAGGTAATCAGGTCGTCGACTGGGAGGGGATGAGTCGCTATGGTCGTGCTCTTCGTGCGCAGGCAGAACGCAAGATGAACGTCGTGCTGGAAGACGCTGCGGGGCTTGTTGATAAGCCATAAGGCGACTGAGGCAAACTGTCTGCCATGAACACGCGAACCGTCCAAGAACGGATTTTGAACGCTGTCTTGCCCGCTCGAAGGACAGCGCCTTCTCGCGGACACTCCCAGTTTGATGACCAGGTGCGTGGTGGTGCAATGCTTGTCACTTTGCTGGGTCAGCTCGCGACAGTCGCGAGTGAGTTTGGCGCCCGTGAGAGGCGTGAACGTCTTGAGTTGGGGGATATCGAAACGGCTGTTCTTAGGCCGACGCGATTCGGGTTTTGTGATTGACCAAAGCTAATGCTCAAGCGGAGTGCTCAGTGCTTTGGACACAAAACCTAATGTTTTCCAGATTACCCAGTGAGGCTTCTGGGTCGTTTTCCAGCGTCAAGTTACTTGCACGAACCAAGAGGTTTCGAGGCACGCCCCCCGCTATGGTTTACACCCCAAAGCAGGTGTTTTGGCTGAAAATCCCGTCACGTATAAAGTTCCTGGCCATAACCCATCACCGCCCTCTAGCGTGACAGGGGTTAATGCATCCAAAACAGCAGCCATTCAACAGGTGAGCTAATCGGGCGTAAATTTAAGTCGTTGCGAAGAGTAGGTTTGAATTCCTAACGCCAGCTGAGCGGGGCTGGTATTGGCGTCAGAAGGCACCTCTAGCAACCTCCACAGACCCCGGCCTTGCCGGGGTTTTGCGCTTCTGGACTACGTCCTGTCTCTCAGCTGGAAGTGGTCGCAGTAGTGGCGTCCGCCTTTCTTTTCGTGGAGCACAACGCTCACTACGACGGCCTTGCCACAAATGCACATCCCCGTTGATGAGCGCCCGCGTCTGGTTAAGTTCGCCCGCTTGGGTATTGCATCCAAAACGGCGCTCATCGACGAACTCTCTTTTTTAACTAATACTCAGTCGTCTGTTGCCCCCACGGGCCGCCTCTCTCGTAGAGTCCCGTGCGTAGCACTTCCAGCGATGGGAGATGTCACCAACGGACCACGGAAGGGGCTCCCAAATCAGGACGGCGGGATGTAGGCCTGATTTGCGTAGGCTGGAGTGGCGTCATCACACCGCCCCCAGCGCATCCCCTCCCAACCTCTATCCAAGCTGGATTTGAAATCTGACTTGGCGGGCTCCCCGGTTTTGGGGACACCCTGGGGGCTGGAGCAGGCGCCGTTTAATTGTGATCCCCGCTCACCCTTACCGGTCTGACCGATAGTTCGCACCCACTACGCGCGAACCGGCACCTGGGACTGGGTCTGGTTTCCAGTACGGTATCCAAGGATTGGCACGATTTCGCCCCGACTGAACTCCGTGCCAACACGACTACTTTAGAAAAGGGCATATCCCATCGAAAGGTTTTGAGCGCCGGTGGATGGGATTGACAGCAGCAGCTATGGTTGCTGCTCAAATTCACGGAGAGTCCAGAATGGCTGAACAGTACGCGGGACAAATCGTTGCGGTAGGGCCGGACAATCTGGATTACCAGATTCAGGTCTTTCAAGACGTGATCACAGAGCGATTACTTAGCGGCGAGGTGAGGCATACACCCGGATTGAAGCGTTACCAAATGCAAGGGGGCGGGGCTGTAAATCAACTATCTGAGACCGAATATCAGGTGGTCGCGACTGGCTTAAAGTTGACTGTTTACGCTTAAACAAAGCCGATTTGCGCAAGACTTCCATGGATGAGTTCTGCACACACGATCAGTGCGCAGTTCGCATCCGTGACTTGCGCTTCAAGTTAGCACCGCTCCAAGCAGCACGCAGGCAGCTCCCTGATTATCAAAAGCCATGTTTACAGGCGCTGGTTTCCACTGTGGTTTCCACGGTATTGCAGTGGTTTCAACTGGCAACCTCAGTTTTCGCAAACGATTAACGCGGAGACCTTCAGCACCGAAAACATCCAACCTTCCGCAGTGAGCAGGATGACGTCACTGGCAGAAATCAGGGTAATGAGCTTTGGTCCCCTTGCATCGAGGGAAACGTTTACACCCCCAAAATTTCCCACCGGCATTTTTTCCGACTCTTGCAGTCCGTAACGACATGCTTCCACCACAAATAGGGCATTTGACTTTGGAGGACTGCTTTGGCTGCCGCTCCCGCGGCAGGGGTGGCTGGATCGACTGTGGTGTCGCTGGCGGCTGGGCAATCTTGAGGATGGCGTCGGAATTGTTGGTGGCAGCGACGGTAGAAACTTCGTTAGTTTCTCGAGCCCTTGCTAACCATTTATCCCTCTTTGAGCTGTACGCAATCACTGCCCAGCAAGTTGCGCCTAGGCTAAGAAGTAGCTTTATCACGCCGAGTGTTCGATCAACCCCTCCATGGGACGAACATGCCCCTCGCCGACCTATTGATGGTGACGCCCACCCATCGCTACAAACCGCAGCTCCGAAGAGTATCGACAAGAGCATCATCGAAACTAGAAAAACGATTATTCCCACAAGCCAGGTCCGGTCCTTGGAATACAAAATCAGGTCCCTCATCAAGCATTATTGGTGTTGGGGCATACTCACCCGAACAAACTTTGCACGTTGATATCACATCGAATTTGAATGGTCATCAATAGCTGTTCCGACCGTGCCGGTCCTGAGTGGTGAAACCAACACACTGTGTAGATCCCAACATGCTGGCGCCGCCTCTTACTTTGACGGAATGTGAGACAGGCATGAGACGAAACGCGCGTCTGGTCGGCGTCTTAGGCTTTGTCCATGCGGCGGCCGTCAAACAAGCAGGCTTGGTCGTCTAAAACCCCTGACAGACCCCAGATGGATTCTGGACAGGCACTGGACGGTTGACTCGGTGGCAAGTTGGACGACTTCGCCTGGAAGCCACAGCCAGCGCGGACGGCGGCAGCTCGGATAGCAGGCAAGATAGCTACCACGTCCAGAAAACGGGCGAGCCTCACGACAGTGATCGTGGTGGGGTGGTACTCGGCCGGACATGGGAAACCCTTGACCAAGCCTTGACGATTTTTTTGACCGATTTATACGGACTTCTACTACGCCACCGCCGGCTGGCGCACTGAAAGCCAAGCAGGGCAACGCTTTGCGGGAATCCGAGCGGTTTGGCCAGCGCCGGCATCGTCAAAAATTCAGGAGTAGCCGTCAGGGTAACTGCTCGAGGACCGCAAGAACACAGGTCACCATCGTGGCTCCCAAGGGTTGAATAGCTGAACACGCAGCGTTTCAGCCAACATTACGATGTATGCTCCACTTGCTATTTTCCATTGCCGGCTTCTATGCAAGACTCGCGGCTCCTCCGGCGGCGCGGTTGTCCATGATATTTGACTGATGAGTCGCTGCGGGACGGTGATCGGATGCCATTGCCGGACGAGCCGATACCAGATAGTGGCAGAGCTCAAGGTGCCATGGTAAATAAAGCTGGCGGGGTGATTCCAAAAAGGATGCAGCTCTTACGCCCAAGACTAGCGAAGCAATTTTCGACTTGAATAAAAAAATGCACGTACAGGGAATCGGGGAGTATCAATGGACAGTCGCGGCCTAGCTTCATCACTGAAAACGCGAGCAAACATTTACCACACTCGCAAGGTCATGCAAGAGCATACCGAAAAAGTGGCGAGAGATTGGGATGGACTAGAAATCCAGATTGCTGATGAAGCAAAGAAAAACGCAAATCTAGCAGCAAGCCTTTCGGAATATCTACAATCCGAGCTGGAGAACAATTACAAAATTGTTGCACTCTACCAGTTGACGGACAAGTCTAAAAAATCATTTTTAGACTTGTACTCATCGGTGAAGACAACAGCGCGCAAGGACTATCCGATTGTACTGGAAGGTACTAAGCTTGCTGCGCTAAGCCAATATCTAACAGTTGCAAATTGCAGCCAAACTGCCGACTTCACCCGCATTGTATTAACAAGGCGCAGAACGTTTACATTGCGCCAAAAAATCGACAAAAAGAAACTTGGGAATATCGCAGAAAAAGCACTTACCGTTTACGATGATGTCTTTGGTGTTGCCGATTACCACTGGCAGACGTTCGACGTAATTTCCTTAAACCACAACACAGGTGTTCTAGAGTTTAGAGCTGATTACACCCGCGCGGCCAATAGTTATCAAAACTCCAAGCAGATTGATCTTTCACTTGCCGAGGCGCTTGGGTGGGTGGTATTTAATTGCGCACAGCTGAAGAAACCGTTTGATTCAGGTGGAGCGATAAACTTGTTTCCGGCAATCGCCCACTTTGCATTCACTGACGACGGTCACATAAGCAAGCTCCATTTCATGACACCTCAAGGATCAATTAAACAAGACACCATGAAAAAGGGAGAGGATTTACGAAACGAAGTTTTCCATAAAAAAGGACTTGAAGCAGTGGGAGGGCTAATCACTCCGTTCGATATATCCGTGATATGGCACGTTACGAATCAGTTCGGCCCAGGGCAAGAAATCGAGCTCACGATTCCCAGCAGCTTATCGGCTGCGAGCATGGGTAAATCTGCGAGCCAGACCTATGCTATACTTCGGTATTGCAGCACTTCAGATGATACAGAGTTGCTGATAGACAAACTTCTTGAGGCCGCCAAGCCATGAGTGTGAAGCCTGAAATTATTGCAAGCATACAAAAAGATCTTGCCTTATTCGGGCTTCAGAACTGCGCCCTTGCGCTAGTAAATTTTATTGCAAGCCAACCCGAAGGACAAAATTTTTACGTATCGCTGTCTGACTTATTAGAGAAGGCATCGAATTGTTCGGCCAAAGAAACCGAACAAGTAGTTAATTATTTTTCTTCTAGCTCCCCACCAATACTTAGCAGGACGTATTGCTTCGTTGATGCCGAACGGATATTTCACGAGCTCAATAACGAAGCACTAATAACATTTCAAGAAACGAAAAAGCTTTATCACCCCTCATCAGGAAAACTAGTTGACAGTGACGAAGTAAATATATTCCTACTCTATAAGACATGCGCTGACTTGGTGGTTTCTTCATGACTATCTTGGCACCGATCGATAACGTTACCGACTTGATAATTGCAGATGACTTCCTTGAGGGGAATATAACATCTTTCTTTATGATTAAGTCGTATGAATCATTTGTAGAGCTGACTGAAAAAGCCTTGCAGCGCGCAATAGATATGCTTTCAGCCAACCCACGATTTCTCCAGGTCTCTGAAGATGAGATCACAAACATGATATGCGTCGCGATGAAAATGGCGGGTATAACTATTGATCACGACACTATGGTTGGGGGCCATGCTGATTTGGTGGTGCAAAATATAAGATTCAAATGGGTAGCCGAAGCAAAAATCAAAGACGATAACTATCAGTATGGATGGCTGTGGGATGGGTTCATGCAGCTGACTGAACGGTATGCTACTAATACCGCAGGTTCAAACAAAGCAGGCTTTGTTGTTTACATCAAGCAACCGAATAGCAAGCGTGTGATGGAGCGTTGGCAAGCTCATATGAAGGAAGCCCAAGGGTACAATTTCACTTTTTCGGAATCTCACTATCCACAGTCTTTCCAGAGCTCCCATTTGCACACGCGGAATGGAGAACCGTGCGAGGTAACTCATTTCTCTCTGAGCGCTTATTTTGCCCCCGTGGTATAGGCCCCGAGGCGAGGTTGGGTGAAGTGTCGGCCGCACATTGCATACGGCTTATCTTTGCGGTGCCGGAGCTAAGTTCGCCGATCCAGATCTGACGAAACTCCTGATCGAAATCGGCCGCTGGATGAGGATGGGGTGATCCGCTCGTCGGTTACCAATCGATGACGGCTGAAAGTCGATTTGAGCAATGGAATGCTGTTTGAGATATAGGCAGATTTATAAAAGCGAGTAGATTTGTGAGTAGATTAAGTTAACCAAACTACTTAAACCCTTACAAAACAACCCCCAAAACAGAAAGTTCGATTCCGTCTCTGGCACCAAATACCGAAAACCCTGAATCGCAAGATTCAGGGTTTTTTTATGCCTGGGATTTGGTGAGGCGCGATTGCAGTCACTATCGAAGGGTTGGAGGAGGCTTCAATTCCTACTTCCTTTCGCCACGCCTGCAAGCGTCTGTAACGCTTTTTGGAGCTAAGTCCCGAGAGAGCGCCAGGCGATTGTGATCGGCCCTTCTTGGCAGTCTCTCAGGCCTGAGGGAACGCTCCGTATGCTTTAACGGAAATGGACGACATACGCTGATTATCGGATTGAGCAGACTCGGCGAAGGAACTGCCGCATACCGCAAGCAGAGATATACAGGGATGGGAAATGCGATGTCTTGGGATCTAATTGGCATGTTGGCGCTCGTCGCGTTTTGCGCCGGTTTTTTTGATGCGATTGCTGGCGGCGGTGGCTTGATTACCTTGCCTGCATTGTTTCTGGCGGGTGTAGATCCGATCAGTGCAATTGCAACGAACAAATTCCAGGCCGCTTCGGCAACTATTTCGGCCACTGTAACCTTTGCTCGCAAGGGAATGATCGAGTGGCGAGAAGGCCGCTTCCTGGTTACCTGCGGATTTATTGGCGGTGCCAGTGGCGCCTTGTTAGTTAGCTCTATTGATAAACGCTATCTGGAAGTTTGCGTGCCGATCATGCTGATTCTGGTGGCCATCTATTTTGCGCTCTCTCCAAAACTGGCCAATGAGGATCGACGCAAGCGAATCGGCATCCTGCTTTTTTCGTTTACCGTGGCGCCGATCCTGGGTTTTTACGACGGCATATTCGGCCCTGGTGTGGGTTCTTTTTTTATCGTCGCATTTGTACTGCTCTGCGGCCTGGGCATGATGCGGGCGATGAGCTTTACCAAACTTGCCAATGCCTCATGCAACCTGGGCTCTCTGGCGGTCTTCATTACCAAGGGTGTAATCATCTGGCCGATTGCCATAGCCATGGCTTTGGCGGCCTTCATCGGCGCTCAATTGGGTGCACGAGCCGCTGTTCGGGTCGGGCCCCGGTTGATTAAACCCATGTTGATCTTGGTCTGCTGCGCCTTGGCCATCAAGCTGCTGAGCGTAGAAACCAATCCCTTGCGCGTTGCGATCATCAATGGGTTGGCTTCGTTATGACGTAGCTATTCGTCACCCTTCCAGTTGAAAACCAGATTGCGAGGCGTACCGCTTCCGACATCCGTCGTGTCACGCCGCTCCTCTCCGTTACGTGTCGCGACAACGGTGTACTTGCCAGGTGGCAGCTGAACGTAAACCAGCGGGCCTGCCTGACTCAGTGTGAGTACGGTTTGCCCTTGGGCTTTTTGAACAACCACATCGACGTCGGGAATGAATTTGCCCTCCGCCCCGACTGAGAAAGTCATGTGCAGGTTGTAACCAGTGGTCTGCTGGATGGCCTTCGCCTCATCCTCGCCAATACCCCCAGACAAGTAAGTAATCCCGTTTTGCTCTTGTCGCTGGACTTGCACGCCTGAGTTATCGACCGGATCAAGGCTGGCCGCCTGCAACATGACGGGGAACATCAGCAGACCGACAGCAGCCAGAGGCAGCAAGAAGGCGTGGACGTGTTTCATGATGGGCACTCCCGGGTTCCGCAGAACCCAATCGTTACCCCGTTTAGATTTCTCGCTGAGCGCCCGCGTTTTAGATTGATTAGTACTTGAGCCCACTGCGAATTGGACTACGCACTGTATTCCTCAAATCTGCGCAGCCGTCGGCTTGCTCCTGCAAGCCTGTCCGGTATTTCCTGCCGATTGACCAGAGGCGCCCTGCATCCTCATCCAGCGCTCTTTTGCCATCCTCTTTCGCTGCCCCTCCAACTGCGGAAGACTTCATGAGCATCGTCAAACCCGACAACACCCCAGATCCACAACTGGCCTCACTGCTTGGCAATCTGGGCGAGCCGATCCGTCAGGCACGCCTGAAAGTGCTGCGAGCGGTCGATACCGCTCAGGTGCAAACTTGCTGGCAGATCGGGCGGCATATTGTCGAGTTTGAGCAGGAAGGTGCCCGGCGGGCGGTTTACGGGAAGCAGTTGCTGGCGACGTTGGCGAAGGTGCTGACAACAGAATTCGGCAAGGGGTTTGACGAGACCAACCTGCGGAAAATGCGCCTGTTTTATCAGGCGTTTCCAATTCGAGACGCACTGCGTCTCGAATTGAGCTGGACCCACTATCGCAGGCTGCTGCGGGTCGACAGTGACAAGGCACGCAACTGGTACATGGACGAAGCGGCCAACCAAAACTGGTCAAGCCGCGCCCTGGAGCGCCAGATCAACACCCTCTACTACGAGCGGCTGCTGTTGAGTCGGGACAAGTCTGCCGTCATGCAGGAAGCGACTACGAACATCCAAGCAATCAACGACAGTCCCAGGGAGTTCATCCGAGACCCCGTGATGCTGGAATTTCTCGGCCTTCCCAGCACAGGAATCGTTCTGGAAACCGAGCTGGAACAAGCCCTCATCGAGCAGCTTCAGGGCTTCCTGCTTGAGCTGGGCAAAGGTTTCGCGTTCATCGCCCGCCAGCAACGCATCAGCACCGAAGGCAGGGATTTCTACATTGATCTGGTGTTCTACAACTACCTGCTCAAATGCTTCGTCATCTTCGATCTCAAGCGCGGCGAACTGACCCATCAGGATGTCGGGCAGATGGACATGTATGTACGCATGTACGACGACCTCAAGCGCAGCGATGAAGACGGGCCGACCGTCGGCATCATTCTTTGCGCGCAAAAAAACGAGTCGGTAGTGCGCTACTCAGTGTTACAGGGCAACGAACAACTGTTCGCCAGCAAGTACAAGCTGGTGCTACCGAGCGAAGAGGAACTGCGCGCAGAACTGGATCGCGAACGAGCGGTACTTGAAGAGCGGCTCCTCGATCAGATCCCCCTGTAAACACGGATGGATTGTCCGCAAGCAGCGCGAAGACTATTGTTGGCAGCTACCCGCAAAGGTCAAAAACCGATGAATTTGCAGGACATGCCTTCTCTGGCGCCCACTCAAATCGAGTTACCGCTGCCAACCTCCACTGCCGGCGAACCGTTCAAGGAACCCGCCGCAGACGGCTACCTCCTGGGTGGCTTCAGCTGGCGGCATGAGCATCAGAACACCCACCGCCCGGTAGTGATCATCAACGCTGCCACCTCCGTCCGCTGCCGTCACTACTCGCGCTTCGCTGATTACCTGTTCGCCAACGGTTTTGACGTCATCACCTATGACTACCGCGGCATCGGCGAATCGCGACACGGTTCACTGAAAGGGCTTCACGCTTCATGGTCCGATTGGGGCGCGCTGGACTTTGAAGCGATGCTCAAGCGCGCTCAACGTGAATTCCCCGGTCAACCCATCGATGTCGTCGGCCACAGCTTTGGAGGCTGTGCAGCGGGCCTGGGAGCGTCCGGGCATTTAATTCGGCACATGGTGACGGTCGGCGCGCAATTCGCTTACTGGCGCGACTATGCGCCCGCCCACCGCTGGCGGATGTTTGGCAAGTGGCACGTGGTGATGCCCTTGGTGACGATGCTGTGTGGATACTTCCCGGGAAAACGCCTCGGCTGGCTGGAAGACACACCCGCCGGCGTCGTACGCGACTGGAGTACACCGACGTCTCGTTACGAGAAACGTCCCAGCGGGCACGCTATTCACACCAAAACCGGCAGCTTGCCCTTCGCCAACGTCACCGCGAAAACCCTGGCCATCAGCATCAACGACGATCCTTACGGCACGATTCCCGCCATCGAACGCCTGCTCGGCTACTTCACCGGCAGTCAAAATAGCCACCTGAGAATCGCCCCCGAAGACATTGGTGAAGAAGAAGTCGGACATTTCGCCTTTTTTCGTAGCCCATACCAAGCCACACTATGGCCCATTGCATTGTCCTGGCTGCAAAACGGCGAACTGGCCCCTGATACCCCTGGGCGGCTAGTGCCACGCAGTTGATCGACCTGCCCCTCTCAACGAAATACGGAACGACGCCCATGCCATCCGCGCACAAGCAGCAAAAACGCGCCACCCGCGCCAAAGCGAAGGCCAAGCAAAACCGCACCCAACGCGCCGCCGCGCCGGTCGAACTGGACCCGAACGACGATCGAATCGACTTTGAATCGGTGGACCTGACTGAACTGTTCAAAGAAATGATCGACGCGCAAAAGATCAGCCAACAAGCCATGTGCATGGCCTTTCTCGAACACCCGCTGCTCGCTCTGGTCCTGGAGCAGGAGGGCGAAGAAACCGCGACAGACTTCATCCTCGCGGCGCTGATCGAATACCGTCAATGGTCCGCCGAGGTCGACGAAGCCGCCGCCCTGGCGTGGATCGAATCGCCAGCCTTCCAGGCTGATTATGTGGCGGCGTCCGACGCCATCGCAGCCCAAACCCAACAGAAACCGAACTGAGTTCCCATGGCCTCCCTGAACAAGCAACAGAAACGCGCCAAACGCGCCAAGATCAAAGCCAAGCAAATCAATATCCACGGCAGAAAACCCGCCGCGCTGGACGATGACTTGGGCGACATCGGCGAGCCGATCCCGGAATACACCCTGGCGATGTTCAGCAAAATGCGCGATGCCGAAGCCATCGGCCGCAACGACATGCTGCTGACGCTGCTGTCGAACCTTGCCGAGATCATCAGCGACCATCCAGAACTGCTGGACATGGAAAACGCCGACAACGAAGCCATGGCCGCCACTCACCTGGCCGCCGACATGCTGATCGATTACCGCATGTGGGCCGACGGCATGGACCGCGACACCGCTCAAGCGTGGCTGACCGATCCGCAATTCATCACCGACTTCGGCAGTGCGCTGGACAGCTACAGCCAGTCGCTGGATGCGCCGGAAGAAAAGGCCGAGTAAACCCTGTTAGCCGTAACGCGATCTCTGTAGGTTTGCGTTACCAGTACGAAACAAAAACGGCCGCTTGTCATCACTGACAGCGGCCGTTTTGCGTCACGCAGTACGAATCAGTTCAGCACGACCGCGCCAACCTTCTGCAGCTTGCGACGGCGGGCCACGAACAATCCGGTAGCCACCACGCACAAGCTCAGCAGACCGGTCGCGAGGATTTCCACGCGGTGGGCGTCCTGGAACAGCATGATGGTCAGGGCCGAGACGATAAAGATGATGACCGCGTAGGTCAGGCCCGGGAACAGCCACATGCTGAAGACGATTTTCTCGCCGCGCGCCATGCGTTGCTTACGCATGCGCAATTGCGAAATCGCGATCACCAGGTACACCAGCAATGCAATAGCGCCGGAGCTCGCCAGCAGGAACTCGAACACGGCGGCCGGGGCCACGTAGTTGGCGAAGGTTGCCAGGAAGGCTGCGCCAGTGGACAACATCACCGCCCAGTAAGGCGTGCCACTTTTGTTGGTGCGCGTGGACACGGCCGGCGCATCGCCGCGCTTGCCCAGGGAAAACATCATACGCGACGAGGTGTAGAGCGCCGAGTTCAGGCAGCTGGTCACAGCGACCAATACCACAATGTCGACGATCATCTTGGCGTTCGGGATACCCATGCGCTCAAGCACGGTCTGGTAGGAGCCAAGGCTGGCCAGAACCGGGTCGTTCCATGGCACCAAGGCCACAACGATGAAGATCGAGACGAGGTAGAACAAACCAATCCGCCAGATCACCGAGTTGGTGGCTTTGGAGATTTGTTTGCCGGGGTTTTTCGATTCCGCGGCCGCGATGGTCACGATCTCGGTCCCCATGAAGGAGAACATGGTCGTCAGGATCGCGCCCAGTACGGCGCCCATGCCGTTTGGCAGGAAGCCCTGGGTATCGAACAGGTGCGAAACGCCGCTGACCTGGCTGTTCGGCAAGAAACCAAAGATCGCCGCCACACCGAGAATGATGAAACCGATGATCGCCAGAACCTTGATCAGGGCGAACCAGAATTCGAACTCACCGTAGTTCTTCACGCTGAACAGGTTGGTCACTGTCAGCAGCATCGTGATGACCAGAGCGAAGGCCCAGATATCTACGCCAGGGAACCAGGCATGCAGGATCGTTGCGGCAGCGTTAGCTTCCAGCGGGATGACCAGCACCCAGAACCACCAGTACAACCAGCCGATAGTGAAGCCGGCCCAGTGACCGATCGCGCGGTCGGCGTACGTCGAGAAGGAGCCTGTGTCCGGCGACGCGATGGCCATTTCGCCGAGCATGCGCATCACCAACACCACCAGCATACCGGCGGCGGCATAGGCCAACAGTACAGCCGGGCCCGCTGCAGCGATGGCGTGACCCGAGCCGACGAACAGGCCGGCACCGATAACCCCGGCAATCGACAGCATGGTCACGTGACGCGGTTTGAGCCCCTGTTCGAGGCCATTGGAGCTTTGGGTACTGCTCATTGAAACTACCTTTGTAAGGAAAAGCGATGACGTCCACCCGGCCTGGCGTTCCTTCTCGTAAAAAGAAACCAACGGGGCGTTCCGGATTCTGCACGCAATAATTGCGCCAAAATGTTACAAAACCTTCCGCCTCGGGGCTTTCCTCCTGACCGGACAGTCATCGCAAGTCATTGAGATTAATGGCAATTCGCCAGAGCGTTACCCAGCGACCCACTTTTAGAACGACACAGCGCACCAGAAACACACCCAAAAAACCCTGGACGCACAATAAAAGTGCGGTTCAGGAACGTTTGGCCGGATAGCGCTTCCAACACCCCGCCAAAGCTGGCAACATCGCGCCCTTTTTTGGAACAGCCCCGCGCTTTTTATCGACTGCCCGGGTTCAAACGGCTGTTCGGTTGATAGCAGCGCGACAGTCTGCTGTACCGATGCGACAACCGGCCATACGCCACCCGTTTACCGCCCGTAGCGCTGTTGGCTGCCATTCAGACGCTATGCTAGCTTGGCCGCCTCGCCAGGAAGGCCAACCAACAGCAGGAGCGAAACACTATGAGGAACGCACATGGCTGAGGCCACGCCCGCGCTTGAAATCCGCAACTTGCACAAACGCTACGGTTCGCTTGAGGTGCTCAAAGGCATCTCGCTGACCGCCCGCGACGGCGATGTGATCTCGATCCTGGGTTCCTCCGGTTCCGGCAAGTCCACGTTCCTGCGTTGCATCAACCTGTTGGAAAACCCGCACCAGGGGCAAATCCTGGTGGCCGGCGAAGAACTCAAACTCAAAGCCGCGAAGAACGGCGAACTGGTCGCTGCCGATAGCAAGCAGATCAATCGCCTGCGCAGCGAGATCGGTTTTGTGTTTCAAAACTTTAATCTGTGGCCGCACATGAGCGTGCTCGACAACATCATCGAAGCCCCGCGCCGTGTGCTCGGCCAAAGCAAAGCCGAAGCCATCGAAGTCGCCGAAGCCTTGCTGGCCAAGGTCGGCATCGCCGACAAGCGCCACGCCTACCCCGCGCAACTCTCCGGCGGTCAGCAACAACGCGCGGCCATCGCCCGCACGCTGGCGATGCAGCCCAAGGTGATCCTGTTCGACGAACCCACCTCCGCCCTTGACCCGGAAATGGTCCAGGAAGTACTTAATGTCATCCGCGCACTGGCCGAAGAAGGCCGCACCATGCTGCTGGTCACCCATGAAATGGGTTTCGCCCGTCAGGTTTCCAGCGAAGTGGTGTTCCTCCACCAGGGCCTGGTAGAAGAGCAAGGATCGCCACAGCAGGTGTTCGAAAACCCGCTTTCGGCGCGCTGCAAACAATTCATGTCCAGCAACCGCTAACGGAGCTACCCGCATGCAGAACTACAAAAAAATCTTCCTGGCTGCCGCCGTCACCCTGGCGTTCAGCGCCGGTGCCGCCGCCGAGACCTTGAAGATGGGCATCGAAGCGGCCTACCCGCCGTTCAACAACAAAGATGCCAGTGGCAATGTCGTCGGCTTCGACAAGGAAGTCGGCGACGCCCTGTGCGCCAAGATGAAAGTCGAATGCACCGTGGTCACGTCCGACTGGGACGGCATCATCCCGGCCCTGAACGCCAAGAAGTTCGATTTCCTGATCTCCTCGATGTCGATCACCGACGAGCGCAAGCAAGCGGTGGACTTCACCGACCCGTACTACTCCAACAAACTGCAATTCATCGCCAAGAAAGACGTCGACTTCAAAACCGACAAGGCTTCCCTGCAAGGCAAAGTGATCGGCGCACAACGTGCGACCCTCGCCGGCACTTGGCTGGAAGACAATATGGAAGGCGTTGAAGTCAAACTCTACGACACCCAGGAAAACGCTTACCTTGACCTGACCTCCGGTCGTCTGGACGGCATCCTGGCGGACAAATACGTCAACTACGAGTGGCTGAAAAGCGACGCTGGCCGTTCTTATGAATTCAAAGGCGACCCGGTGGAAGAAAGCGACAAGATCGGTATCGCTGTGCGTAAAGGCGATGAGATTCGTACGAAGCTGAACGCCGCACTGAAAGAAATCGTCGCTGACGGCACCTACAAGAAGATCAACGACAAGTACTTCCCGTTCAGCATCTATTGATCCTGACCTGCCGGACCGGCGCCACGCTCTGATGGCGCCAGTCCCTGGCATTGCCTGCCGCGATTTGAAAAGAAAGCCATGACTATCGATCTCTACGGATTCGGCCCGGCGCTCGCCGCTGGCGCGCTGATGACTGTAAAACTGGCACTCTCGGCCTTGTGCGTGGGGCTGGTGCTCGGTCTGCTCGGCGCCTTGGCCAAGACGTCCCCGTACAAGCCGCTGCAATGGCTTGGCGGCACTTACTCGACACTGGTCCGTGGCATCCCGGAATTGCTCTGGGTGCTGTTGATCTACTTCGGCACGGTCAACCTGATGCGTGCCTTGGGCGAATTCTTCGGCAACCCCGACCTTGAATTGAACGCCTTTGCCGCTGGTGTGATTGCGCTGGGATTGTGCTTCGGCGCCTACGCCACGGAAGTTTTTCGTGGCGCGATCCTGGCGATTCCCAAAGGTCACCGTGAAGCTGGCGTGGCGCTGGGCCTGTCGAAATTTCGCATCTTCACCCGACTGATCATGCCGCAGATGTGGCGCATCGCCCTGCCGGGCCTGGGCAACCTGTTCATGATCCTGATGAAAGACACCGCGCTGGTGTCAGTCATTGGCCTGGAAGAAATCATGCGTCACGCGCAAATCGGCGTGACCGTGTCCAAGCAGCCGTTCACCTTCTATATGGTGGCCGCCTTCATGTATCTGGGCCTGACGATTCTCGCCATGACCGGCATGCACTTTATGGAAAAACGCGCCGCTCGCGGCTTCGCGAGGAGCACCCAATGAACTGGGAAGTCATCATCAAGTGGCTGCCGAAACTGGCCCAAGGCGCGACGCTGACCCTGGAACTGGTGGCCATTGCCGTGATCGCCGGGTTGTTGCTGGCGATCCCACTGGGCATCGCGCGTTCGTCACGGCTCTGGTACGTGCGGGCCATTCCCTACGGCTACATCTTCTTTTTCCGTGGCACGCCGTTGCTGGTTCAGTTGTTCCTGGTCTACTACGGCCTGGCGCAGTTCGATGCGATCCGTAACAGCTCGATGTGGCCGTACCTGCGCAATCCGTTCTGGTGTGCCACCGCAACCATGACCTTGCACACGGCGGCGTACATCGCCGAGATCCTGCGCGGCGCGATCCAGGCGATTCCACCGGGCGAGATTGAAGCCGCACGGGCGCTGGGTATGTCCCGGGCCAAGGCGCTGTTCTACATCATCCTGCCCCGTGCGGCGCGCATCGGCCTGCCGGCCTACAGCAACGAAGTGATTCTGATGCTCAAGGCCAGTGCCCTGGCCAGCACCGTGACCCTGCTGGAATTGACCGGCATGGCTCGGACCATCATTGCCCGGACGTACTTGCCCGTGGAGATCTTCTTCGCGGCGGGCATGTTCTATCTGTTGATGGCCTACGTGCTGGTTCGAGGCTTCAAGCTGCTGGAGCGCTGGCTGCGCGTCGATGCCTGCCAAGGGCGTTGATTCCCACGTGTTGACGGGCGAGGCCCTACTCGCCCGCTTCACGGCGCTGGATGCTTTTCTGACAACGCACCAGGCGCTGTGGAAACCTCGACCGTTTACTCATCTGCAGCTGCCTTGGGAAACGTCCTACCCGGAGTTAGCGTTATGGCTACGCGGGCGGTCATTGGAAGAGGCGGAGCATGCGCACAACCACCCTGCTCTTTTGGAAGCGCCGGAGCCGTTTGCTTCATGGGCGGCGTTATCGCTTGAGCTGAGTGCCGTGGGCGAATTGCCGGCTCATACGCTTGAAGCAGCCGGGCATCGATTGAACGTCGATGTGCCGGGGCGCAAGTGGCAGCAGATCGAAGCCTTCGCCAGTCGGCTGACATTTTCTGATGCGCCGACGCATTGGCTGGATTGGTGTTCGGGCAAAGGTCATTTGGGTAGACGCCTGCTGCAACCGGAGCAGCAACTGACCTGTCTGGAACACGACCCGGCGCTGGTCGCCAGTGGCCAGGCGCTCAGCCAACGCCACCAACTGCGTGCACTGCACGTCGAGCAAGATGTACTCGCGCTCGGTGCCGCCTCCTTATTGAACGCCAACCACACGCCGGTCGCACTGCACGCCTGCGGTGATCTGCATGTGCGCCTGATCCAGCTCGCCAGTGCAGCAGGCTGTAAACAGTTGGCCATCGCGCCGTGCTGCTACAACCGGATCAGTCTGACCGAGTATCAGCCGATGTCCTCTTCGGCCAAGCGCTCCAGCCTACAGCTGTCCCTCGACGATCTCGCGCTACCGATGAGCGAAACCGTCACCGCCGGCGCCCGCGTCCGACGTCAACGCGACACCTCCATGGCCCGCCGCCTGGCGTTCGACCTGCTGCAACGGCAACTGCGCGGCGTTGACGAATACCTGCCCACCCCGTCCCTGCCCAGCGCCTGGCTCGACACATCCTTCGCCGATTACTGCCACCATTTGGCCGCACTGAAAGAGTTATCCACAATTGGCGCGCAAGACTGGCCAGCGGTCGAAGCCGCCGGTTGGCGGCGATTGGCTCAAGTGCGCAATCTGGAGCTGCTACGGGGACTTTTCCGACGCCCGCTGGAGCTTTGGCTGACCCTTGATCGGGCACTTTTTCTTTACGAGCAAGGCTACGCCATTCGCCTCGGAACCTTCTGCGAAACCCCGCTGACCCCGCGTAATTTCCTGCTGCTGGCAGAACGCGCTTAAACAGCCTCAGCCTGTGGATAACTCTGTTGATGAAATTTTCATGGATCCAATATACATGCCTGTTTCGGGCCTGAAACACTACTGTTCAATTTTCGTACACATGCAGAAAAAACCCGAAAAACAGGCATTTGCGAGCAAACGAGAACGGATCCACATTTTCGGTTTTAAAGACGTGCGTCGCACAGGCCGTTGTGCATAAGCATTCAGCCAAAAGGACATAACGGCCTAAACCGGGACGGTATGGGCGAAAATACGCGTCGTATTCAACGCGAAGGCCAGCCGCTACAATCCGCGCTTCCAAGCGTCGTTTGATTCACCCGGGGGGGCCACGTTTTGAATCTCGACACCTTGATCGTGCATTGGCAGTCAGAAGTCTCGAACAAGAAAAAACGTGGCAGCCGCATAGGACTCATCAGCAACATCCTCAAGCGAACCCGGAAAAACAACACACTCCGGTACTTGTTCATGTACCGACTGGCTCAGTACCTGTATTCCGGAAACGCTTTTGCGCGTAGCTATGCCAAGCGCATGGAACGAAAGCTCAACCTCAAATACGGCGTCGACATCAGCATCGACGCCCAGATCGGGCCTGGCTTGCGAATCGGCCACCTACCCGGCGTGGTCATCACGGGAAGCGTTAAAATCGGTCGGAATTTTTTCATCCGTCAAAACACGACGATCGGCATCAAGACCCTGGGGCTGGACAACTACGACCTGGTCATCGGGGACAACGTCAGCGTGGGCGCCAACAGCTGCATCATCGCCGACACCCTGTCCATCGGGGACAACGTCACGATCGGGGCCATGTCATTCGTCAACAAAGACATCCCCGAAGGCGCGACGTTTTACAACGCACGCTAACCGCAACACCCGCAAAAAAACCGCAGCAGACGCCTGCGCAAAAATAGTCTGAATTCAGGGGTTTACAGAACCAATCCAATCGCTATAATCGTCGCCCAACACGCCGGTATAGCTCAGTTGGTAGAGCAACTGACTTGTAATCAGTAGGTCCCGGGTTCGACTCCTGGTGCCGGCACCATACAAGGTTCCAGAGAAGGCTTTCAAAATCTCTGGAACCCCCGAAAAACCCGCCTTCTGGCGGGTTTTTTCGTTTTGGGGTTCTGTCGGATTCCGGTGAGTTCTGCTGGGCTCTAACCGGTTGAAGGTAGGTTTAGGGTAAAGGTCTATCTAATCCTGAAATAGGTTTACACCTGTTTCACCCTGACGCCCGATGCACCGCATCGGGCGTTTTGTATTTCAAAGACAGGTGCGGTCGCTCGCCGTTATAGATCGATATCGACTCACTCACCATCTTCTTCGCTTACAGCAGACCCTGCGGCCGCAGGAGCATAAGCTCTGTTTTTAATATCCCATTGACCCGCTCTGCGCTCGCACAGATTTATCGCGGTTAGCGCGACTCATGCGGGGCGAGCAGGAGGCCCTTCTGATCATTTTGAGCGGCCCGCAAATTTCTGAATCAGATGAGTTGAACCAGAGACGATGAGTAAATCGCCCGGCAGGATCAGGGTGCCAGGCGTGGCATGCTGGAAGTCTTCGTTGGCGCGCTTGAGCCCCACAACCGTTACGCCATGTTTTTCACGAATATTGGCGTCGGCAAGTGTGTTGTTTTGAGTCAGCAGCGGGGCGTGAATTTTGGCGATTGCAAAGCCGTCATCAAACTCGATGAAATCAATCATCCGCCCGGTAATGAGGTGCGCGACACGTTCCCCCATATCCGCCTCCGGGTAGACAACGTGATGGGCGCCAATACGCTCAGCAAGATGTCCATGTTCGGGAGTCCGTGCTTTGACCCAGATATCCTGGATGCCCAGTTCGGTCAACGCCATGATGGTCATCAGGCTGGCCGCCAGGTCGGTGCCGATCCCCACGATGGCATGGGTGAAGTCGGCAACGCCCAGTTGGCGCAAGACCATGAGGTTGGTGGAGTCGGCCTGGACTGTGTGAGTCAAGAGATCAGCCCAGTCATGGACAGGTTCCGCCGCCCTGTCGATGCCCATGACGTCATGGCCCAACCGCATCAACGATTGGGCCACAGAACTGCCGAAGCGGCCGAGACCGATCACCACAACGCTATCGCCTTTGGAAAAAGAAAACTGCCCCGAAAATAGATACTTAGCCAACAATTGGATGCTCCTCTGGATAGCGATAGGGCATGCGGTGCTCGCCCAGGGCCAGTGACGCCGCAAACGTGATGGTGCCGACCCGCCCGACATACATCAGCAGAGTCAGCATCAATTGGCTCGACTCAGGTAGATCGCCAGTGATTCCGGTGGAAAGGCCGACCGTACCAAACGCAGAGATGACTTCGAATATGACCTGGTCGGTAGGGAAACCAGTGTCGCGCAAGATAAACAGCGTCCCCAACACAATCATGGCGCTGCCAAGCACGAGCACCGTGATGGCTTGGCGTTGTGCTGAGGCGCCAACTCTGCGGCCAAATGCGTCACTGTCACTGTGGCCTCGAATTTCAGCAATAATCAGTATGGCCAGGATGGCGGCGGTACCGACTTTGACACCACCAGCGGTTCCCGCACTGCCGCCCCCCACAAACATCAGGAAGTAGTGAATTGCCCAACTCTCTTGGGTCAGCGCGCCGATATCAATCGAGTTAAACCCGGCTGTACGTGCAGAAACAGAAGCAAATGCCGCCGAGAGAATTTTATCGGCAAACGGCATGGGGCCGAGTGTTGCCGAGTTGGACCACTCAAACACCAGCAAAGTGAAAAAACCGCCCAGCAGCAGTATTGCCGTGCCCATCAGAGTGAGCTTGGTATGCAGTGACCAATGGCGGGGATCGTTGAATCTGCTACGCAAGTCATGCAGGACGGGAAAGCCGATGCCACCGATAACAATCGCGGCCATGATTGGTAGCAAGATAGATGCATCGGTGGCAAAGCGCGTCAGACTGTCCGGATAGATGGAGAAGCCCGCGTTATTGAATGCCGATACGGCATGAAACACACCGCTCCACGCTGCTTCAGCCCATGACAGGTCATAGGCCAGGTGTAATCGGAGGGTGAGCGACAGGGCAATAATGAGCTCCAGGGCAAATGTCACCACAAACACGAGTTTGGCCACGCTGGCAATGTTGCCCAACCCCAATGAGCGTGACTCGAACTGCGCGACCATTTTGGTGCGCAAACGAAAGGAGCTATTGACCATCAAGCCCAGCAAGGTCGCCACAGTCATCATGCCGAAGCCGCCTAGCTGGAACAGCAGCAGAATCACCGACTGACCAAAAATTGACCAGTAAGTACCGGTGTCCACCACTACCAGCCCGGTAACGCATACGGCCGATACCGCTGTAAAGAATGCAGTCACCCAGGGCGCAGTACTACCTTGGGCGTGGGATATCGGGAGCATCAGAAGAGCGGTGCCGACAAGTATTGCGGCCAGAAAAACCAAAGCGACAGCTCTGGCTGGATGAAGCAATGATTTCATTTAATGGTCGCCAGCAAGGTCGGGAGGCATGGACGAGAGCTGACGCGCATCGAGGGCCGCTTCTCAAAACAGGTATATCGGTAGCTCACAGGCACGGTAAGTTCAACTGTATTCCAGAACATAACCCTGCATGCCGGGCGCACCCCGGGAGCAAGTGGCTCTCTTATGCGAGAGCCGAGTCAAGTTCTGGATGCTACCCCAGATTCAATATCTACATGCCTTGCATGGCTGGCTGTGGGGTACAAATTTACTATTTTTTTACGCGTCGCCGGCCCCTTTGTTTCGAAGCTTTATGCTAATCACTCAAAAAAGGTGATATCCATGTGGGAGGCCGGTTGCCGGTGGGTAAGCGCGGTGTTTAGTCCTGAAATAGATTTGCACCAACGCCCATTTGCACTCGATTTGACAACCAATCGCATCAAAGCTGACCAGCTTGATGCTTTCCAAGCTGGAAACCACTTAATCAAATCCGACTGGATACGCAACAATAAAACGCCAGGATGGATAGGCGCTATCTACAGACTTAACGCCCATAGCAATAGTCTTATCAATGACAAAACCCAGCCAAAAATAAAATCAATCTCTCGCCCTGAAGTTCAGGCATTCCCAAAAAAAATATACAACTAATGATATTGAGCAATTACTACTTTTGATTTTATTGCTGCTCTGCCTGGTGACTCTTGTAACCTTATCAAAAACTTAGTGTGCTGCCCGCCGGACAAAACAAAGCCCTCGTAGAATTACGAGGGCTTTGTTGTTTCTCGGGTTTGATTTTCTATTACGACGAACATTTCGATCAGTCGAACTCCGTCGACCCGGAAAGATGCTCCCAAGCATCAATCTCCGCCTGAAGGCCCGCGATCTTTTCGCGCACCAACCTCACCGCATCCTTACCCAGCAACAGATGAACCGGTGGCTTCTCAGCAGCGACCAATGCCAACAATGCCAGCGCTGCTTTATGCGGATCGCCGGCCTGCTTGCCACTCTTCTCTTCACGCGCCTTGCGGACCGGATCGAACACCGGGTCGTAGTCACTCAAGGTGCGGCCCGACCGAATCATCGAGCGCCCCGCCCATTCAGTACGAAACGATCCCGGCGCCACGGCCGTCACGTGGATACCCAGGCTTTCCACTTCTTTAGCCAGCGCTTCGCTGACACCTTCGAGGGCGAATTTGCTGCCGCTGTAGTAGGCGATGCCCGGCAAGGTGATGAAGCCCGCCATGGAGGTGATGTTGATGATGTGCCCGCTACGCCGCTCGCGCATGCCGGGCAGAACCGCCTTGATCATGGCCACCGCGCCAAACACGTTAACGTCGAACTGGCGCTGCATTTCCGTCAGCGGTGACTCTTCGAGAATGCCTTCATGGCCATAACCGGCGTTGTTCACTAACACGTCGATCCGGCCCACTTCGCGCAGGATCTCGGCCACCAGCGGTTCGATTGCCGGGTAATCGGTGACGTCGAGCACGAACGCTTTGGCGCGATCGGCGTCCAGCGCTTCGAACGCGGCTCGCTCGGATTCGCGTCGCACCGTGCCCACCACCATGTGCCCCGCCGCCAGCGCTGCTTGCGAAAAAGCCAGGCCGAAGCCTGAACTGACTCCAGTAATCAGGAAAACCTTGTGAACGTCGACGATCATGTGCGCTCTCCAAATGAAAACGCCGTCGACATGGGTCGACGGCGCTGTGGACAGGTCAAGTCAAGTCTTAGTGACCGGCGCTCTGACCACCATCAACGTGCAGGATTTCGCCGGTGACGAAGTTGGCGTTGTCCAGGTACACGACCGCTTGCGCAATGTCGCTGATTTCGCCCATGTGCCCGACCGGGTGCAGGTTCCCCAGTGCTTCATGGGTTTCTTCGCCGTGCATCGGCGTCTTGATGATGCCTGGGGACACCGCGTTTACGCGGATGCCGCGCTTGGCGTATTCGATGGCCAGGGATTTGGTCGCGGCGTTCAGGCCACCTTTGGTCAGCGAAGCCAGTACCGACGGCACACCATCGATCGCGTGGTCCACCAGGCTGGTGGTGATGTTGACGACGTGGCCGCTGCCTTGTTTTTCCATCTCGGCGATGGCGAGTTGGGTGATGTAGAAGAAGCCATTCAGGTTGACCGACAGCACGGCGGCATAGTCTTCCTGTGTGTAAGCGGTGAACGGTTTGGCGACGAAGATCCCGGCGTTGTTGACCAGGGAATCGATGCGGCCGAAACGGGCGATGGTTTCACGGATGACTTGTTGGGCGACCGCCGGGTCGCCGATGTCGCCGGCCACGGTGAGGATGTCCGGGTCGGTGGACGGTTTGATCGAACGCGAAGTGGCGACAACTTTGTAATCCAGGTCACGGAAAGCCTTGACCATGCCTGCGCCGAGACCTTGGGATGCGCCGGTGATAACGATGACTTTTTTCGAATTGCTCATGATGAACCTCTACTAATAAATGATGGTTTGAAAAAGTAAGTAATCAGGCTTCAGCGGGGGCCGTCGCCATTTGTCGCAACATCTGTTCGTAGTACGCGACCGACTGCGAACCGGACACCAGGTGACGACCGTTCAGGACCATGGCCGGTACCGAGTTGATGCCGTGCTGGCGGTAAAACGCCTCAAGTTCACGCACTTCCTTGGCAAACGCTCCGGACGCCAACACCTCTTGCGCAGCCGCCGCATTCAATCCCGCGTCTGCAGCCAGACGAACCAGCGTCTCGCGATCACTTGGGTTCTGGCCTTCGCTGAAGTAAGCCCGCAGCAGGATCTTCTTCAGCTCGACTTGCCGACCTTCCTGCAACGCCCACAGCAACAGCCGGTGAGCGTCAAAGGTGTTGTAGAAGTGAGTGCGCTTCTCCAGATCAAACGTGAAACCGAGGGCCGCGCCGCGTTCGATCTGCATGGCTTTACCGGCAGCGACGTCCTCGGCAGTCCGTCCATATTTGCGCATCAAGTGCTCGACCGCTTTTTCGCCGACTGCCGGCATGTCCGGGTTCAACTCGAAGGGCTTGTAGGTCAACTCCACCGACACTTCACCGGCTACGTTCGCAATCGCTTGCTCCAGCGCCGTCGCGCCCAACGCGCACCACGGGCACACCACATCGGAGACAAAATCGATAGTGACGGTGGAAGTCATGACTTCCCCTCCGCCTCAGCCAGTTGCTTGCGGTACTGGGTGGTGGTGATGCCGGCGTAGCCCCAGTTATCGGTGTCGACTTCTTCGATCACGATGTGGGTCAGGTGCGGATCCTTTTTGAGGACGCGTTCCAGCGTTTCAGTGATTTCGGCGATCACCTGAGCTTTCTGCTCAGAGGTAACGCCATCGCGGGTGATGCGTACGCTTACGAAAGGCATGAGGAATCTCCAGTGACCTTCCCTTCGGAATGAATGGGTCGGCGTTGGAGCTCAATGTATGGGGTTGGTTGGAGGGGATAAAGGTGGGGGCGGGAACATCATTAGTTACGTTGTGTAATGAAAGGAAGTCGCCAGTAAAATGGCACTAAAAATGGAGCTATCAATCTTCATCACCGACTGCATCAAAAAGCTGGGGCTCAAACAAAGTGAAGCTGCCGCCAGGTTGAACGTGACCCAATCACGCGTATCCGAGTTAACCACCGGCAAGATCGAGAAATTTACGATCGATGCAATGATGGACATGCTGGATAGACTCGGCTTCCGCACCACGTTTACGTTGCCGTCCGACGATGACGGCGCGTTGCCGCAGATTGTCATTTCACAAGCACGTGCCTGCTAGACGTTGAAACCCATCTTTCGAAGCTCTCTTTTCAGCTCCTTCAACCGATCTTCCGCAACCGCCATTGCGTGACGATCGGTTCGATTCGTCGTTTTGACGAACGAGTGAAGAACGAAAATGGTATCCGCATACTTCGCAATGTAGATGCATCGGTATGCCGGGCTGCCATTGATGATCAACTCAATAACGCCCACCCCCACTGTGCTCGGCTGCTTTACGCATCAAAAGCCCCACAATCAATTGAGGACATTGTAGGAGCGAGCTATATTTCGAGGGAAACGCAATCAGCCAACGTCCACCGTTTCTACGGTGATTTGCTTGAGGGCATAAAACGGCGCAAGCGCCGCCTCATCCGCCGTAGCACCCGTAATCAACCGCCACTCCCGCTCAATCGGTGTCCAGTGCTGTTGCCTTGCACGGCCCAATTTATCGGTGTCGGCAAGAACGACAATCTGCGCCGCCCGTTTGATGATGCATTCCTTCAAATACGCCTGCTGCGCACTCGCCTCACACAATCCAAACTCCGCAACCACGCCATCCGCACCGAGGAAGGCTTTGTCGACGCTCAACCGGCTCAATGTCAGCTCCGCCAACGGTCCCAACGTGCTCATGCTTGAACCGCGCAGGTCGCCGCCGATCAAGGTCAGGCGCACGCCCGGTGCATTGGCCAGGGTCATCACTGCGAGCAGGTTGTTGGTGACCACGTGCACGTCTTGTCGCGAGCACAAATGATGAGCGAGCGCGGCGCAGGTGGTGCCGCCATCGAGTAGGACAGTATCGCCATCCTGAACGTGGGCCGCCGCCGCTTGGGCGATGGCGTCTTTCTGCTCCCACTGCGACGTCTTGCGTTCTTCCAGTGAAGCTTCCGGTTCGTGGACGCCGACCACGGCAGTGGCGCCGCCGTAGGTGCGCACCAGGTGCCGCTGTTTGGCGAGCATGGTCAGGTCGCGTCGCACCGTCGCTTCCGAGACCCCGAGCGCCGCGCTCAATTGCTCGACGTTGGCATCGCCAATGCGTACGAGATCGAGGATGGCGCGGTGGCGTTCGGAGGCTTTCATGGCGGGTCTCGGGCTGTGGGCGGTGGTCGATCTTACACGACAGCGCCCGTGCGCCTCATCCCCGTCGCGTGGCAAGCTCCGCACCCTGGCGCAATGCTTCGAGCAGGCTGCGTTCATCGGCGATGCCCTTGCCGGCGATGTCGAAGGCGGTGCCGTGGTCGACCGAGGTGCGGATCACGTCCAGGCCGACGGTCACGTTTACGCCGGCTTCAAGCCCCAGCACTTTGACCGGGCCGTGGCCCTGGTCGTGATACATCGCGACCACCAGATCGAAGTCGCCGCGACCGGCACGGAAAAACAGCGTGTCGGCGGGCAACGGACCAGTGACGTCGAGGCCGCGTTCCTGCAACAGCTTCACCGCCGGGATGATTTTTTCTTCCTCTTCGCCATACCCGAACAAACCGTTTTCACCGGCATGCGGATTGATCCCGCACACGCCAATGCGCGGCTTGGCGATACCAGCCTTGATCAAAGTCGCGTTGCCGCGTTCGATGGTGCGCTGGACCAGGCCCGGCTCGATCTTGCGGATCGCGTCGATGATGCCGATGTGGGTCGTGACGTGGATCACCCGCAGTTGCGGCGCCACCAGCATCATCGACACTTCGTCGACGTTGGTCAGGTGCGCGAGCATTTCGGTGTGGCCGGGGTACTTGTGCCCGCCGGCGTGCAGCGCTTCCTTGTTCAGCGGCGCGGTGCAGATCGCGTCGATCTGGCTAGCCTCGGCGAGTTGCACGGCACGGGCGATGTATTGATAAGCCGCGTCACCGGCGATGGGCGACAGCTCGCCGAACGGCAGGTCCTCGGGAATCAAATCGAGGTCGATGCAATCAATGGTGCCGGCCTCGTATTGCGCCTCGGAGGCGTCCTTGATGCGGCGCACTTTGGCGCTGCCACCGACGATGACATTGGCCTGCTCAAGACGACGGGCATCGCCGATCACCAGCGGCCGGCATTGTTGGTAGACGACGTCGTGAGTCAGGCTCTTGACGATGATTTCCGGGCCGACACCTGTAGCGTCGCCCATGGTGATGCCGATGATGGGAAGGTAGTTGCTCATAATGTTCATTCGAGTCCTTGGATTCGTGTGCGTTTGGGCGGGGAGCGATCGGCGCTATCGCTCAGGTGTTGCCAAGCCGCATACAACGCGTGATCGGTGCCGAACGCGCCTGCCTTGGTAACAATGCCGGGACGATGGCCCTGGCGGGAAACGGTCGGGCGGGCGTAGGCCACGCCGGCTTCGATTTCTGTCAGCAGTTGCAGGCTGTCGATCCCGACGGTGGTCAATATGGCCCGCGCCGTCTCGCCGCCCGTGGCGATGAGACCGCCGACCTTGGCGAAGTGCGGTTCCACCAGCGCGGCCAGCAGGGTCGAAAGTTGCGCGCCCTCCTGGGGATCGAACGCCTCGTCGCGGCCGATGCGCAGCAGCAGGTCACTCCAGCCGTCCAGTTGCTCGCCGATGCGCGCTTGCCAGAGCGTCCAATCGCTATGTGTTGTGCCTTGGCGCAGGACTTCTGGCGGGATGACCAATTCGCTGACCCCGCCACGTTCCTTGAGCAGTGCGCACTGACGCTCGCAGACACCGGACAGGCTGCCCACGAGTATCAAAATCGGCGCCTGACTTTTTTCGATGGCCTCGGAATCGAGGGTCGAGAACCGTGCTTCGGAGAAATCAGCAAGACTGGCAATTTCTCGCGCCAGGCCACCGGAACCGATCCAGAACAGCGGTTGATCCAGCGACGCGGTCATCCGCGCCAGCGTCATTAAGTCATCTTCAGTTTGCGCATCGACGATCAACGCTTGCGTGCCGCTGCGGGCGACCTCGGCAATGCGCCGTGCGAGGGCTTTTTCATTGCCGCGCAAGGTGTCGAGGTCAAGCTTCGCGGTACTCAGGCCGGCGTCGACGAGCATCGCTTCGACGTCGGCCGGGCGGTCGGCGTTTTCGAGTTTCCAGGTGTCGGTGGTTTCCAGCGGCTGACCGTTCACGAACACCCGACCACCGCGCAGCGTACGCCCGGTGGCAGGGAACGCCGGGGCGACGATGGCCAGGCCTGCCAACGGTTGCAGGGCAGCGACTTCCGCCGCCCAGTTACCGCGCAGGGTCGAATCGATTTTCTTGTACAGCCGCTGCCCCGGTTGGTGCAGCGCCTTGAACGCGGCGACGGTGCGCTCGGCGGCGTGCGCTGGTGAGAGGCGCCGGGTGTCCGTATCGGCGGCGATCACTTGCGCGTCAGCCTTGTCATTCAACGGGTCGAGCGTGACCACCGTTTGCAGCCCTGCCGTCGCAAAACCGATGGCGCAATCCGCCGCGCCCGACAGGTCGTCTGCGATGATCAGAATCCTCATCGCAAGGCCTCCTGCTTTTGCGGCTCGATCTCCGGGTCCGGTATGACGACGGGATTACGCTGCTGCACACGCTTGGCGACGGCGGCGGTGAGCAGCGGTGCGAGGATCGCAGTCACCACGACGCACGCCGCTACCAGAATGGTCGCACTCTTGGCGGCTTCGGCGTACACCGGGTTGGCCGCCGCGATCAGCGCGGGCACAGCTGCGGCATTACCGGCGGTGGTGGCCGCAGCAACACCGGCAACGCCAGTGCCACCGGTCAAACGGTCGGCAAAGAACAGCGGGATACCGGTCAGTACAACCACCGCAACACCCATGCCGAGACCGAGCAAACCGGCTTGCCAGACGTTATGCAAATCCAGGCTGGCGCCGAGTGCCAGGGCGAAGAACGGGATCATCACCGGAACGGCCTTGGCCAGAAAGTCGCGCATGTCACGGTCGAGATTGCCCAGCAGCATGCCGAGCGCCAGCGGCAGGATGCTGCCCACCAGCGTCGGCCAAGGGAATGCCGACAGGCCGGCGATGCCCAGCGTCACCATCGTCAGAAAAGGACCCGACTCCAGCGACATGACCGAGTACGCACCCACATCTTCAGAGCGACCGTATTGCCCCATCAGCGCCATGTACAAGCCGCCGTTGGTGTCGTTCATCGCAGCGACCACCGCCAGCGTTGAAATGCCGGCGAAGAGACCCGAGGAAATCGGCTGCTCGCCCAGAAAGTGCCCAAGCACAATACCAATCAGCACGGCGATGCCGACCTTTGTCGCCAGCAGCGTTCCGCCCTTTTTGAGCAGGTAAGGCGTGGATTTGATGTTGATGCTCGCGCCCATGCAAACGTAGAACACCGCGAGGATCGGTAACGCCCCGGTGAACAGTGCATTGGTGAATGAGCCGAAAAACTTCGGCGTGTCAGGCAGGAATGTTGCCACCAGCGAACCGATCAGCAGGGGCACGATCATCATGCCGCCCGGAATGCGTTCAATGGTGCGCTTGATAGGGATCTGGGCCACGAGGGTCTCCTTTTATAATTGTTGGGTAAGACGTGCTTCACCTCGAAACTGACTGAACCGATCACTCAATGATCATTTCAGTCAAATTTATCTTAGGGTATGGGTTTAGTTTGCGCAAACCAATCATTCAAATGATCGTTTCGATCATCCTTGGCGGAAAATCTGGCTTGGCTGGGCTACTCGAATGTTCTGTGGGCGCAGGCTAGAGCCTTGCAGCGCGCATAAAAAAGCCCCGAACCAGTCGGGGCTTCAGCCTTGAATCAGGCCTCGATGCTGCAACCGATCATCAGAAAATGTTGATCGGGTAATCCACGAACACGCGCACTTCGTTACCGCTGACGTTGTATTCGCTCGACTTCTGCGACACGCGCAGGATCGAGCTGCGCAGTTTCACGCTCAGGTCTTTGGCCGGGCCGCTTTGCACGACGTACTTGAACTGGTTGAAGATTTCGCGCTCGGTACCGCCTTCGCTGGTGGACGTGGTGATGTTGTCACCGCGCACGTAGGCGAAGTTATAGCTCAGGCCTGGCACACCGAAGGTGCTGAAGTCGAGGCCGTAGCCCAGCTGCCAGCTGCGTTCGTCTTCGGCGTTGAAGTCGGACCAGTAGGAGTTGGCCAGGTAGATGGTGTTGCCGCCGTCGCCGACGCGGTTTTGATCTTTCTGATAGCCGCCGTAGGCGTAGCCCAGGTTGCTGTCGCCGGTGCTGCGCTGGTGTGCGAGCGTGAACGAGTGCGGGCCGGTGGCGAAGGTGGCGGCCAGGCTCCAGATCTTGTTGTCGTCGCCGGTGATACCGTTGTCGCGCACGTAGGAATCGTCCAGCTTGGTGCGGTAGCCGTTGAAGTCCAGGGTCAGGGACTGATCCTTGTCGATCGGGAACACGTAGTTGGCGTTCACGTATTGTTTCTTCAGCACGTCTTCGACATCGGACGCATAAACGGCAGCCTTGAACTGTTCGGTGAACTGGTAGCTACCGCCCAAGACGTTGATCGACTTCAAGCCACCGCTGTCACGGCCTTCAGCGCTTTTACGCGATTCGGCGGTGAAGCGACCGGCGTTCAGTTCCAGGCCTTTGATCTCTTTGGAGGTGATCAGGGTGCCGGTGTAGCTTTCCGGCAGCAGTCGCACGTTGTCGTAGCTCAATACCGGTAAGACCGGCATTTGGTCGCCGTAGGTCAGCGTGGTGCTGGACAGGCGGAATTTGACTGCCGCGCCAGCCTTGGCCAGGTCATCTGCCGGTTCGCCGCTCGCGCCTTTTTTGAAAAAGTCGATGCCTTGCGCGCCGCTACGGTCTTCACTGCGCTCCAGATTGAGTGCGTACAGGCCGAAAGCATCCACGCCCACACCCACGGTGCCCTGGGTGAAACCGGACGAGAACGTACCGATGGCCGCTTGGCCCCACTCGGAACGATCCGGGTTGCCATCTTTGTAGTCGCGGTTCATATAGGCATTGCGCAACAGCACTTTGAGGCTGCTGTCTTCAACAAATCCCTTGGATTCGGCCTGGTCGTTAGCCATGGCCTGTGTAGCGCTCAATATCCCCAGAGCGATCAGGCTGATTCGCTTGTTCAACATTTTGTTTTTTTCCTTATTACCGGTTGATACGCGCTGTGTCGAACGGCTGAAACGGCGCTATCGCACTCTTTTTTCACCCCAAACAAAAAGGCCCGCCCACGAGGAAATCGTGGCGGGCCTTTTTCTTATTTTATGAGTCATGGCGGTTAGCCACAGGCGTAGGTCGGAATCGTAGCCGTGCCTTTAACGATGTGTCAATTTCATGAATCGTCTGTGAATAGGCGAAAATCGTCTAAGAAAATACTTGTTCAATGGAATCGATTGACGAATCGGTCGAAGGACCTTCCGCTCCTCTGTAATAACCTAGACATAATTGGAAACAATCCATGCGCGGAACTTCTCAAGAATAATTAACGGAAGTAAATAGCAAGCATTACCATTCGCAACCTACACGCTACAGCCTAAAATTCCTACGGATGCGTTCTTCAATGCCTGCCCCTTTTCGTCTTACGCCCTTCAGTCTTGGGCTTTCTGCTCTGCTGTCTGCCGGTTTTTCCTACGCTTCGCCCACCACTTTACCGGCCACGTCCATCAGCGCCGAAGCCGAAGCCGATGACCCTCGCGTCAAAGAAACCAGCACCGCGACGCGCACCGCCACCCCCGTGCGCTACGTGCCACAAGCCATCGACTCAATCAAAACCGCGAACGTCATGGATTACGGCACCAACGATCTGGGCACCGCGCTGAGTGGGATCCCCAACGTCAGCAGCGGCGCCGACACTCGCTTCGACAGCTTGCGCATCCGTGGCTTCGACGCCAGCAACGACTTCTACCTCGATGGCATTCGTGACGACAGCCAATACGTGCGCGACTTGCACAACATCGAACGTATCGAAGTCCTCAAGGGGCCGGCCGCCGTACTGTACGGCCGGGGCAGCCAGGGCGGGATCGTCAATCGGGTGAGCAAACTGCCGGAGTTCGGCCGTCGCTCGACCGTCGAAGCCCAGGGCGGCAGCGAAGATTTGCGCAGCCTTTACGCTGACCTGAGCACCGACCCGAGCGAAAACATCAGCCTGCGTCTGAACATGGGCAACATGGATGAGAACAGCTTCCGCGACGGCGTGAGCGGCAATCGCCAACTGTTCGCACCGTCGATGAGCTGGCAACTGACGCCGGACCTGAACTGGCTGGTGCAGTACGAATACAGCCGTTACAACCGTACGCCGGATCGCGGTATTCCTGGGGTCAACGGACGCCCCGCAGACGTAGGACGCGATACCACCTACGGCAGCGAGCACGATTTCATCGACGACAAGTCGCAATCCCTGCGCTCGAAACTCAGCTACGAACTCAGCGACAACTGGCAGCTGCGCCATACCCTCGGCGTATTCAAGCTCGACAGCGATTTCGACAACACTTACCTGACCGGCTACACCCCAGCGACCAACCAGGTCACACGCCAGCACTGGCAGCAGGACCTGACCACCCGCAACGTCTACAACAACGTTGAGCTGGAAGGCGGTTTCGACACCTTCGGCCTTGAGCATCGCCTGCTGACCGGCATCGAAATCGGTAGCCAGCGCCGCGATCCCACGTTGTACAACGCCGCCACGTCCGGGCCGGGCAGCTCACCGGTGCCGTCGCTGGACCTGAACAACCCGAATCGCGATTTGCGCCACACCGGACGCATGCAGGTGTCCAGCGACAACCACACCGAAGTCGAAAGCCGCGCGGTGTATGTGCAGGATCAATTGCGCCTGAACGATCAATGGCAACTGTTGGCCGGCCTGCGTTACGACACGTTCGACATCGAGTCGACCAACAAGCTGCGGGGCATTTCCGAAGACCGCGACAGCCATAGCACCAGCCCACGTGTAGGACTGGTCTGGACACCGCTGCAGAATCATTCCTTCTACGCCTCCTGGACCAAGACCTTTTCCCCGGTCGGTGGCGGCTTGATCGGCATCACCCCAGGCGCTGCCGGCAACAGCAACGACCTGAGTCCCGAGTTGACCAAGCAGAAAGAAATCGGCGTGAAGAGCGACTGGCTGGATGATCGCCTGAGCACCACGCTGGCGATCTACGAACTGGAACTCTACAACCGCCGCACCAGTGATCCGAACGATCCCACCGTGACCTTGCTCAGTGGTCTGCAACGTTCCCGTGGGATCGAGTTGACCGGCACCGGCAAGATTGCCGGCAACTGGTACGTACGCGGGGGCGTGGGTGTACAGGACGCAACCGTGGAAAAGGACAACAACGGCTTTGAAGGCAAACGCATCAGCGACGTGGCCAAGCACAACGGCAGCCTGTTCCTGACCTGGAAACCGGAAATGGGCTGGTACGCCGAAACCGGCTTGACCCTGGTGGGCCAGCGTTATGCCGACAACCTCAACACCACCGTCCTGCCGGGTTATGGCCGATGGGATGCATTGGCCGGGTTCCGACAGAAGGATTGGGATTTGCGCGCGGCGCTGAACAACATCAGCGACAAGACCTATTACTCGTCAGCCACCAGTGCGGCGCAGATTCAGCCGGGTGCGCCGCGTAGCCTGGTCGTGACGGGAACCTACAGTTTCTGAATTCACTGCGATTAGTGTGGGAGCAAGCCCGCTCCCACATTTGATCTTCGGTGGCCACGAAAAAACACACGCACAAAAAAAAGCGCCGCCATCCCGGCAGCGCTTTTATCAATCCGTTGTTTTTCTTCTTATCCTTCCATCACATCCCACAACGCTTCCAGCTCCGCCTCGCTGAATAGACCAGCGGGGTAACGCTCGATCATCGTCCGGCGCGGATCACTTTCTGTGATCTGACGCGTTCCTTTGGACTTGAACCAATGCGCCAGGACCTGGAGCGATTCGCTGTTTACTGCCAGGGGATGCAACGCCCGCTCGCTCACTGCATTCATTTCGGCGTTCATTTCCGCGCTCTCTCCTGGTACGTGAGCGGCTAACTTATCCAAGGTTTATGACAGAACATCGCAGTTCTCCCCCTCCCTGTTTTGCACCAAGAGAGATACAAGAGCTGTGCCAAGGTGTCGCGACCGTCGACGAGCGGGTACAAAAAAGCCCGCAGTCCTGACGGGCCGCGGGCTTCTCGAGAAGCGAGGATGAAAAACTTTTGCCTGATCGATTTTGCAATCAACTCAAGCTGTTACAACCTCACTCACTCCTTGTGCGGTGCTGGCTGTTGTTGGGTAAGGCAGTGGATGTTGCCGCCGCCCAGTAACAGTTCGCGGCCCGGCACCATCACCACTTCGTGCTGCGGGAACAGCGCCTGCAAAATCTCTTTGGCCGGACCGTCCAGCGGATCGTCGAAGCTCGGTGCGATGATGCCGCCGTTGACGATCAGAAAGTTCACGTAGGAACCGGCCAGACGTACGGTCGGATTTCGTTCCTGAGTACCGTCCACCGGATCAACACCGGCGCATTCTTCTTCGGTCGCATACAGCGGCCCCGGAATCGGCATCTTGTGCACCGTGAATGGGCGACCCTTGGCGTCAGTGCTGCTTTCGAGCACTTTCATCGCTGCCTGGCAGCGCGGGTAGTTCGGGTCTTGCGGATCATCGGTCCAGGCCAACAGCACTTCACCCGGTCGCACGTAGCAGCAGAAGTTATCCACATGGCCGTCGGTTTCGTCGTTGAACAAACCGTCCGGCAGCCAGATGATTTTATCCACAGCCAACTGTGCGCTGAGCACCGCTTCGATTTCTGCACGGTTCATGTGCGGATTGCGATTGCGATTCAGCAGGCATTCCTCGGTGGTGATCAGCGTACCTTCGCCATCGACGTGGATCGAACCGCCTTCGAGCACAAAGCCTTCGGTGCGATAGCGCTGGCTGCGCTCGATCTCAAGGATCTTGCCGCCCACCTGCGAGTCACGGTTCCACGGCGAATACAGCCCGCCGTCGAAACCGCCCCACGCGTTGAAATCCCAGTTCACACCACGGACTTCACCACTGTTATTGATGACGAACGTCGGGCCGGTGTCCCGCACCCACGCGTCATCGCTGGACATCTCGACGACGCGAATATTCGGTACATCGAGACGCGCACGGGCGTTCTCGTACTGGCCAGCGGAAACGGCCACGGTCACCGGTTCAAAACGGGCGATGGCCTTGGCCACGGCAACGTGCGCGGCTTGCGCTGGTTTGCCACCCAGGCGCCAGTTGTCCGGGCGCTCGGGCCAGATCATCCAGGCCTGTGTTTGGGGTGCCCACTCGGCTGGCATGTAGAAGCCATCGGCGCGAGGGGTGCTGTTCAAAGTGGTCATAGCAATCAGGACTCCAGGGAACCGTCGAGGGTTTTCAGCGCGCCGTACAGGTTCGGGCGACGATCACGGAACGAGCCCCACGCGCTGCGAATGTGCTCCAGCTCGTCGAGGTCGAAACTGTGCACCAGAATACCTTCTTCGGTTTTGTCGAGCTCCTGAACTTTGTCACCAAACTGGTTGGCGATGAACGACGAGCCGTAGAAGGTGATGTCGTAGCCGTCCTGTTCCTCGTTGCCGATGCGGTTGCTGGCGATCAGCGGCATCAGGTTGGCGCCGGCATGGCCCTGTTGCACGCGCTGCCAGTGGTCACGGGAAGAAATGGTTTTGTCGTGTGGCTCGCTGCCGATGGCGGTCGGGTAGAACAGGATTTCCGCGCCGAGCAACGCCATGCTGCGCGCGCACTCAGGGAACCACTGATCCCAGCAGATACCCACGCCGATTTTAGCGTAACGGGTGTTCCAGACTTTGAAGCCGGTGTCGCCCGGGTTGAAGTAGTACTTTTCGTGGTAGCCAGGGCCGTCCGGGATGTGGCTTTTACGATAAATCCCGAGGTTGGAGCCGTCGGCATCGATGATCGCGATGCTGTTGAAACGCGCGCGGCCTGCCAGTTCATAGAAGCTGATCGGCAGTACGACTTGCAGTTCCTTGGCGACTTTCTGGAAGTGCTTGATGGCGACGTTGTCTTCAACCGTCGTGGCCAGTTGCAGGTAATCCGGGTTCGGCTTCTGGCAGAAGTACGGCGCCTCGAACAATTCCTGGATCAGGATGATCTGCGCGCCTTTGGCCGCGGCCTCACGGACCAGCTTTTCAGCGGTCTCGATGTTGGCTTCAAGGTCCCAGGAACAGGCCATCTGGGTAGCGGCGACGGTAACGATACGGCTCATGAATCATCTCCGGGTAAACGCTGGTGGGTCGAATGTGGCCTCGACCGATGACAGAAAGAGGAAGCGCCGGGCGTGGTGAGACACGCCGTGGGTATGGGCGACTTTATAGCCGATAAAAATCGGCTTTTAAAGCTTAAAATATTCTTTCTGTCGAAAATGGCGCGATTAAACCCGATAACAATCGATATTTTTCGGTGTGTTTTGACGCCTTCGCGGGCAAGCCTCGCTCCTACAGGTGCGGAGAACGACCCGGATTTGTAGGAGCGAGGCTTGCCCGCGAAGGCGATATCAAATTTTACAAACCTTCGTGCAACACCTTCGAAAGCATATCGACAAAGAAATCCACGCTCCGGCGCGAGGTGACCATTGGCGGTTTGATCTTGAGGACGTTCAGATAATCGCCGGTCGGCTGCATGAAAATCCCCAACTCACGCAGGCGATCGCACAGCGCCGTGGTTTCTTCGGTCGCCGGCTCCAGGGTTTCGCGGTTGCGGATCAGCTCGACGCCCAGGTAGAAGCCAGAACCATGCACCGCGCCCACCAGCGGATGCCTATCGATCAGCGCCTCAAGCCGTTCCTTGAAATACCCGCCCACGACCTGGGCGTTTTCCCAGAGCTTTTCTTCTTCCATCACATCCAGCACGGCCATGCCGATCTGGCAGCTGACCGGGCTGCCGCCCGCCGACGAGAAGAAGTAACCCTCGGCCTCCAGCGCTTCGGCTATTTCCCGGCGCGTGATCACCGCGCCCAGCGGCTGACCGTTGCCCATGCCCTTGGCCATGGTGATGATGTCCGGCACCACGCCCTGCTCTTCGAAGCCCCAGAAGAAATGGCCCATGCGCCCGTACCCGACCTGCACTTCGTCGGCGATGCACACGCCGCCCTGGGCGCGGACCAGTGCATACACCTGCTTCAAGTAGCCCGGCGGCAGCGAAATACCGCCGGCATTGCCATACACCGGCTCGCAGATGAAACCGGCTAACTGGCGTTTCTGCTCGGCGATTTTCGCCAGGTTGTGTTCGACGCTGCGTACGTAATCCGGTGTGCTGTCCAGACCACGGAATTCACCGCGATAGGTGTTCGGCGCGACGACCGGGTGCACCCAATCGGGACGACTGCTCAAGGCCTTGGGGTTGTCGGCAATCGAGGTCGATACCGCGTCCGCGCCCACCGTCCAGCCGTGATAGGCCTCGAGCACGCTGAGCATGTCGCGCCCGCCGCTGTAGGCCCACGCCAGACGGATCGCCAGATCGTTGGCCTCGCTGCCGCTGTTGACCAGGAACACCCGGTCCATGGAGTCCGGCGCCAGCTTCAGCAAGCGCTCGGAGAACTCGGCCACGGCTGCGTAGTTGAACCGCGAATTGGTGTTGAGCAGCGACCACTGGCGGCTGGCGACTTCGGCCATGCGCGGGTGACCGTGACCGAGCACCGCAACGTTGTTGAGCATGTCGAGGTAGGAACGGCCCTGCATGTCGATCAGGTGATTGCGCCAGCCACGCTCGATGCGCGGCGGGTCGACGTAATAGTGTTTTTGCGTACGGGCGAAACTGGCGTCGCGGCGGGCCAGCAAGGTCTGCGAATCGAGTTCTTCTTCCGCATCGCAAGCCAGCCCCAGCAGCATCGCCGGTGACGGGCACAACGCTTGCCAGGCGGCCGCGCGTGAAGGCGTGCAAAACAGTGGCGCATTCAACGATGCGCCTCGGCTCAGCTGCACGATCAGCGGCCCGCTGACCGCACCCAGCACCTGGCCTTTGACCAGCGCCGCGCCGGTATGCAGCGACGGCGTCACGCCCCACAGCCGCACGCTCAATTGCGGGCCATCCAGCTGCAGCACACCAGACGCCGGCTGGTGGACAACGCCGGCAAACGGCGACTCGACCGCCGTGCCGTGGGGCACGCGCAACTCGACGTGCAATGGGCAAGTGTCGGGTTCGGTGGCGATGTCCGGCCGGGTGCGAGACAAGCGATATTGCCCATAACGACTGGCGGCCAGCCCATGAGCCGCCGCCGCTTCGGTCAGCAACCGCTGATCGATCCCTTCCTGCTCCCAGTTTCCGGCCTCGAAATGCGCGCTGAGTACGCCCAGATCGATCAAGGCAAATTCACGGCCGACCAGGCTCGGCAACAGCGGCGCAAAACCTTCGCTGCCGATGCTCGGCAGGCTCTGGCCGACGGCGGTCAGAATCGCCGCCTCCATCAACTCCAACGGCACCGAGGTGGCCACGCGGAAAATTTCCCACTCGTGGGTGAGGTTGTCGCGGCTGTATTCGTTGCCCGGATCGATGCTGACCTGCTGCTCGCCACTGAGCACCAGCACCGCCGCACGGGCGACGATCAGCGGCCACAGCGCCAGCAGTTCTTCATGGGTGAGCGGGTTGACCACGTGATAGGCCTGGACCGCCGGCAAGATGCAGAATGGATCGCCATCGGCGTGATGCAGCAATGCCGCGCACGTCACCGACAAATCGGTGATGCGCCAGGTGCGAACCAGATCGCCGAAATCGATCACGCCCTGCAATTGCCACTGACGTTGCGAATCCCGCTGCCACACCACGTTGTCGTCGGTGATGTCCATGTGAATGGCCTGCACCGGCAGCTTATCCACCAGCGCCTGCAAATGGCGCTCGGCGCGCTCCGCCGCATCGGCGATCAACCGGCGTTGCTGATCATCCTTGATCACCGGCAGCAAATGCGCGATCAACGCGTTGGCGTGGCGCGCATCCCATTGCAGCGTTCGCTCCAAACCTGGGTGGTCGAAACTGGCCAGGGCCAGGTCCATTTCGCCACAGAGCCGACCGAAGCCAGCCACCACGGAACCCGGCAGATGATCGAGGTGCGTGAGTGACGTGCCTTCGATGTAATCGAGCAGGCGCACATGCACTGCTTGGCCGTCGACGTCCAGGGTCAGCAAGTCTGCGCCGTTTTTCGCGGGGATCACGCGCGGCACCTGCACGCCGGGGTGTTCGCCCAAATGCTTGAGCCCGGCATGCTGGGCCAGCAGTTCCAGCGCCGAGTAATCGCCACGGCAGATTTTCAGGACAAAACGGCCCTGGTCGCTGTCGACGCGATAGTTGAGATCCTGCTGACTGCCGAGGGCCTGCAAGCGTCCGCTCAACCCGTAATGCGCTTTGAGCAGCTCTAGTGCTTGCTCCGCAGACACTTGCGGGCTGGGCAAACTGGCGCGATGAATCAACGTGGCGAGCGGCATACAACAACCCCTGAAATGTTATTAGGCGCTTATATCGCCACTGCTTGGGGCGATACGCAACCCCTCTTCCACGGCTGGCGACGATCAAATGTGGGGGCGGGCTTGTTCGCGAAGGCGCCGGGCCAGTCGCTATCAATGTCGAATGACACACCGCCTTCGCGAGCAAGCCCGCTCCCACAAGGGGATTTGTGGTGTTGCTGGAAGGGCATTCAACAGTACAAACCGTTATGCTCTTCCCCATTAATTGCCATGCGCATCCTCAACACCTATTGCTGGAGACAAGCATGAATGTAGTGACCACCGAACTGCCCGGCGTCCTGATCTTCGAACCCGAGGTATTTGGTGACGAACGCGGTTTTTTATACGAGAGCTTCAACGCCAAGGCGTTCGAAGACGCAACGGGCCTTAACACGACGTTCGTTCAAGACAACCATTCCCGATCCCAGAAAGGCGTGCTGCGCGGCCTGCATTACCAACTGCAAAACACCCAGGGCAAACTGGTTCGCGTCGCGGTTGGCGAGGTGCTCGATGTGGCCGTGGACATCCGCCGCAGCTCGCCGCACTTCGGCCAATGGGTGGCGGTGCGTTTGTCTGCCGACAACCGACGCCAGCTCTGGGTGCCGGAAGGTTTCGCCCATGGTTACCGGGTAGTGAGCGATGTCGCCGAGGTCCTCTACAAAACCACTGACTACTACACCCCGGCCGCCGAGCGCAGCCTTCGTTGGGACGACCCGGACCTGGCTATCGATTGGCAACTGGACAAGGCGCCGCACATATCGGCCAAGGATCAAGCCGCGCGCTTCTTGAAAGATGCCGACGTCTTTTCCTGAAACGCTGTGTGAAGCTTCGGCGCAAAACGCGCCCGCTAAAGGGTGCGCAGACTGCGCCCGCAAGCCTAGGCATAATGCGCCTGTACCCACAGGCGCCCGATGCTCATGACTCCGACCCTCCCACGCAGACCCCGCTGGCGCAGCCTGGCCCTGCTCGCACTGTGCCTGGCGCCGTTGCTGTGGCCGCTGGAGCATCTGGCCGAGCGTTATTACCGCAGCGAACTGGCCGGGCAGAACCGGCAGACCCTCGACCTCTACGTCGCCAACCTGCTGGGCACCCTGCACCGCTACGAAGTGTTGCCGCAGATCCTCGGCGAATTACCCGCCCTGCGCGCGACACTGGCCGCACCGGATGACGGCGTGACCCAAGGAAACGCCAACCGCCTGCTGAAGAACATCAGCGCCCAGACCGGCGCCGAAGTCATGTACTTGATGGACACCACAGGCAAGACGCTGGCGGCGTCCAACTGGGACAAACACGACAGCTTCGTCGGCCGCAATTTCGCCTTTCGCCCTTATTTCAGCGAAGCCATGGCCGGGCGCCTGGGGCGCTTCTTCGGCCTCGGCACCACCTCGGCCAAACGCGGTTATTTCTTTGCGGCGGCGGTACGTGATCGAGAAAAAATCATCGGCGTGCTGGTGGTCAAGGTCGACCTGGACCACACCGAAAGCCTCTGGGGCAAAACCCCGGAACAGCTGTTGGTCACCGACCACAACGGCGTGGTCATTCTCACCTCGCGGCCGGAGTGGCGATTCCGTTCGACCCGCCCGCTGAGCGACGTAGAGAGCCAGGCCATCACCGCGATTCAACCCTATCCGACTCGTGATCCCAAGCCGCTGAATCTGATCCCCGACGCCTGGCTGACCCAGACCCGGCAGATCGACGAAACCGGCTGGAGCGTCAGCATTCTTGCGCCGCGCACGCTGATCGATCGCCCTGTGCGTACGGTCGTTGCCATCGGTGGCGCGACGCTGCTGGTGTTGATGCTGTTGCTCGGTTTGATGATGCAGCGTCGCCGCCATTACCTCGAACGGATCGCCTTCGAAGCCAAGGCCCGTCGCGAACTTGAAGGTCGGGTGGCTGAGCGCACCAGTGATCTCGAAGGCCTCAACCGTCGCCTGAAACAGGAAGTGCTGGAGCGCGAGCATGCCCAACAAGAACTGGTGCGCGCTCAGGATGATCTGGTGCAGGCCGGCAAACTGTCGGCGTTGGGCACCATGTCGGCGAGCATCAGCCACGAACTGAATCAACCGCTGGCAGCGATCCGCAGTTACGCGGAAAACGCCGAAGTGCTGCTCGATCATCAACGCACCGACGACGCGCGCGGCAACCTCAAGTTGATCAGCGAACTGACCGGGCGCATGGCGTCGATCATTGCGCATTTGCGCGCCTTTGCCCGCCGTGATCGCCACGCTCCGGAAAGCGTCGCGCTGCAACCGGCACTGGACGATGCCCTGGCCTTGCTGGCCAAGCGCCGACGCAGCATGGAAGTCGAGTTGATCCGCGATTTGCCGGCCGCCACCTTATGGGTCGAGGCCGGGGAAACCCGTCTGCGTCAGGTGCTGGGCAATCTGCTGGCCAACGCCCTCGATGCCCTGACGGAAAAAGGCCCGCCGCGTAAACTCTGGTTGAGTGCCCAATCCACCGCCGACGGCGTCACTCTGTACATTCGCGACAACGGCCCAGGCTTTTGTATGGAAGCCCTCGGCCGCGCCAGCGAGCCCTTCTACACCACCAAGACCCGCACGCAAGGCCTTGGTTTGGGATTGGCCATCTGCGAAACCCTGATGCGCGCCTTCGGGGGTGAACTGTCGTTCTCCAACCACAAGGAAGGTGGCGCCCTGATTACCCTGAAGTTGCGCGCAGGCGCACCGGGTGTGAGCCTGCAACCGTCCGAGGACCGAAGTGCATGACCATCGATAACCGTGTTCAGGTCGTGTTGATCGACGATGATCCCCACCTGCGTCAGGCCCTGAGCCAGACGCTCGACCTCGCCGGCCTGAAAATCCTCCCGCTGGCTGAAGCCAAGGGTCTGGCCGGGCAACTGGAGCGCGACTGGCCCGGCGTGGTGGTCAGCGACATCCGCATGCCAGGCATGGACGGCCTCGAATTGCTGACTGAACTGCACGCCCAGGACCCGGAGCTGCCGGTGCTGCTGATCACCGGTCACGGCGACGTGCCGCTGGCAGTGCAAGCCATGCGCGCCGGGGCGTATGACTTTCTGGAAAAACCCTTTGCCAGCGACGCCCTGCTCGACAGCGTGCGCCGCGCATTGGCCTTGCGCCGACTGGTGCTGGACAACCGCAGCCTGCGACTGGCCCTCAGCGATCGCAACGAGCTGAGCACGCGCCTGGTCGGGCAATCGGCGCCGATGCTGCGCCTGCGCGAGCAGATCGGCGCATTGGCGGCGACCAAGGCCGACGTGCTGATCCTCGGCGAAACCGGAGCCGGCAAAGAAGTCGTGGCCCGGGCGCTGCACGATTTGTCGAGTCGGCGTAACGGTCCGTTCGTGGCGATCAATGCCGGCGCCCTGGCCGAATCGGTGGTGGAAAGCGAGCTGTTCGGTCACGAGCCGGGCGCCTTCACTGGCGCGCAGAAGCGTCGCATCGGCAAGTTCGAATTCGCCAATGGCGGCACGTTGTTCCTCGATGAAATCGAAAGCATGAGCCTGGATGTGCAGGTGAAATTGCTGCGCTTGCTGCAAGAGCGGGTGGTCGAGCGCTTGGGCGGCAATCAGTTGATCCCGCTGGACATCCGCATCATCGCCGCGACCAAGGAAGACCTGCGCCAGGCCGCCGATCAGGGGCGCTTCCGCGCCGACTTGTATTACCGCCTGAACGTCGCGCCGCTGCGCATTCCTCCACTGCGCGAGCGCGGCGAAGATGCGCTGATGCTGTTCCAGCATTTCGCCGACGAAGCCAGCGCTCGCCACGGTTTGCCGCCCCATGAGTTGCAACCGGGGCAACGCGCCCTGCTGCTGCGCCACACCTGGCCAGGCAACGTACGCGAACTGCAGAACGCCGCCGAGCGCTTTGCGTTGGGCCTGGAACTGGCTTTGGACAACAGCGCACCGGACGGCGCGAGCGGAACACTGGTCGAGATGGTGTCCGGCGGGCTCAGCGAGCAAGTGGAAAACTTCGAAAAAACCTTGATCGCCGCCGAACTGGCGCGCGCTCACAGCTCCGTGCGCAGCCTCGCCGAAGCCCTCGGCATACCGCGTAAGACCTTGCACGACAAACTGCGCAAGCACGGGCTGAACTTCGCTGACAGCGGCGCCCACCCTCACACCGACGAACTCGATTGAGCTACCGTCAACCCATCATCTGCATGCAAGAGGCCCGTGAATGAACCGCGACAGTCGTCACCTGGAATCCGTCCTCCATCGCGACATTCCTCTCACGAAGGACATGGGCGTCAAGGTGCTCGACTGGCACGACCAGCATCTGCGCCTGTACTTGCCGCTGGAAGCCAACGTCAATCACAAGAGCACCATGTTCGGTGGCAGCCTGTATTGCGGCGCGGTGCTGGCGGGTTGGGGTTGGTTGCATTTGCGTTTGCGCGAGGAAGGCATCGAGGACGGACACATCGTGATTCACGAAGGACACATCAGCTATCCGCTGCCGGTGACCACCGACGCGACGGCCATTTGCCACGCGCCGAGTGCGGCGGTGTGGAAGAAGTTTTTGGCGACGTATGAGCGCTATGGCAGGGCGCGTTTGACCCTGCATACGCGGGTGGTGAATGCGGGGAGTGAGGAGGATGCGGTGAAGTTTACCGGGCAGTATGTGTTGCACCGATAGGCCCCTTCGCGAGCAAGCCCGCTCCCACAGTTGATTTACGTCGCGCACACAGTTTGTGGCCACTCGAGATCAAATGTGGGAGCGGGCTTGCTCGCGAAGAGGCTGCACAGCAGCCGCCAATCAGACAATGTGATTTAACGTATTGAATCCAGGTTTAAAGCTCAGGAGCGCGCGAGTTCCAACAACTTCTCCCGCCACGCCGCCTTCGCCGGCAACGCCAGAAAAAACTCATTCAGCAGCGATTCCCGCGCCGGATAACAAAACGGCTGACCGCTCAAATCCAGCACCTCGCCACCGGCGCCTTCGAGCACGCCTTGTGCCGCCGCCGTGTCCCACTGCGAAGTCGGCGCCAACCGCGGATAACAATCCGCCGCCCCTTCCGCCAGCAAACAAAACTTCAGCGAACTGCCAATGTTGGCCAAATGCAGTTCACCCAGACTGTCGCTCAGCCCGGCCAACAAACGCTCCTGCTCAGGGCTGGAATGCCGACGACTGGCAACGACGGTGAACGCCTCGCCCGCTGCCGGCACGTTGCGCACCTGAATCGGCGACGGCTGCGCATCTTTATCGCCACGCCACGCGCCCAGGCCCGCGCCACCGACGTAGAATCGCCCGTTGGTCGGCATCGACACCACGCCAAACACCACGCGCCCCTGCTCGATCAGCGCAATGTTGACGGTGAATTCTTCACTGCCGGAGATGAACTCCTTCGTCCCGTCCAGCGGGTCTACCAGCCACCAACGCTGCCACCCGGCGCGCACGCTCTGGGGAATGTTGGCGTCTTCTTCGGACAGGACCGGGATGCTTGGGTCCAGCGCTGTCAGCCCGGCCAGAATCAAGTGGTGAGCGGCCAGGTCTGCGGCGGTCACCGGCGAATCATCGGCCTTGGTGGTCACTGCCGTGCCGGTGCGCCAGAACGGCAGGATCGCGTCGCCAGCCTTCAAGGCCAGTTCCACCACCGGCGCCATCAACGGATGAGGGAAATTCATGGCAGGAACACCCCACGCTGAGTCAGCAGATCACGGGCCAGGTACAGCGCCGCCAAGGCACGACCCTCAGTGAATCGCGGGTTCTGCGCCAGGGCGGACAGCTCACGCAGGTTGATCTTGTCCACGCCCATCGGCTCCGGCTCGTCGCCTTCAAGGCGCTCCTCGTACAAGTCGGTGGCCAGCACCACCTGGATCTTCTGGCTCATGTAACCGGGCGACAACGACAACTCGGTCAGATGCTCCAGTTGCCGCGCGCCATACCCGGCCTCTTCCTTGAGTTCACGCTCGGCCGCCGCCAGCACGTCTTCGCCCGGTTCGATCAGGCCTTTGGGCAGGGACAATTCATACTCATCAGTGCCGCCGCAATACTCTTCGACCAGCACCGCGTGGTCCGCGTCGAGCATCGCCACGATCATCACCGCGCCATACCCGGCGCCTTTGCCGACCAACCGCTCGTAAGTGCGCTCTACGCCATTGGAAAAGCGCAGCTTCAGCTCTTCGACGCAGAACAAACGGCTGGTGGCGACGATCTCGCGGGCGAGTATGGTGGGTTTCTGGCGCATGAGCGGCTCCTTGGCGATAGCGGGTTACTATACCCGGCCTATCCTGATTGTTGACCTCGGATATCTTTTTTACCGCTGGAGAAGTTTTTTATGTCCCTGCTGCCCTGGCGCGACATCGACACCGTTTTGCTGGACATGGACGGCACGTTGCTGGACCTGCACTACGACAACCATTTCTGGATGGAGCACCTGCCCCAGCGTTATGCCGAGTTGCACGGGGTGAGTCGGGCGATGGCCGAAATGGAGTTGCAGCCGCTGTTCGAACGTAATGCCGGTCAGTTGCAATGGTATTGCCTGGACTTCTGGAGCGCCGAGCTGAAACTGCCGGTGCGTGAACTGAAACTGGAAACCGCGCACCTGATCGCCCTGCGCCCGGATGCCGATACCTTTCTGGCGGCGATCAAACAGGCCGGCAAGCGCGTGGTGCTGATCACCAATGCCCACCGTGATTCGCTGTCGTTGAAGCTGGAAAGAATCGAACTGGCGCCGTACTTCGAGCGCTTGATCAGCTCGCATGACTACGGGTTCGCCAAGGAGAATCCGCAATTCTGGGATGCCTTGCAGGCGGATATCGGTTTTGACCCGGCGCGTAGCCTGTTTATCGACGACACCTTGCCGATTCTGCGCAGTGCGCGGAATTTTGGCGTGGCGCATTTGTTGGCGGTGAGCGAGCCGGACAGCCGCAAAGGGCCGAAGGACACGGCGGAGTTTGCGGCGGTTGGCGATTACCGGGAATTGATTGCAGGGCTTTGAGACCGAGTCGGCTGCTTCGCGGGCAAGTCGGATCGCCGCCCGCGAAGGCCATCACACGGTCTTGAACCTTACTCAGGAATCCGCAACGACTGCCCCGGATAGATCTTGTTCACATCCTTGAGCATCGGTTTGTTCGCCTCAAAGATCTTTTGATACTTGTTGGCATCGCCATACACACGCAGGGAAATCGCGCTAAGCGTGTCACCCTTCACCACTGTCACAAACACCGCAGCCTTCGCAACCGGTCCGGTCACCGTGATCTGGTCATCCACGCTACCGACACCGGCGATATTGCCCACGGCCAGCAGGATTTTTTCCTTCTCTTCCTGGCTTGCCACTTCACCCGTCACGGTGACCTTGTCGCCATCCACCGTGGCCTGCACATTCGGGCTACCCAGGCCGACCTTGCTGATGTGTTCCTTCAACTGCTCGCTGGCATTAGCATTGCCAGGCGTCAGCAGATCGATAAGCTTTTCGCCTGCTTCTTTCACAAAGCTAAAAATACTCATGGTGCATTCTCCTTGGGAATTGGGTTCCAGACGCAAAAGCCTAGACCACGCCTGCCACTCAAGGTTACGAGCCGACCAATGACGCCGCCTATCCCCAGGCGCTAGAATCCGGGCCTTCACGCGCCCTGGAGCGAAGATGGACATCAAGCAGCTGAAATTCCTCATCGCGCTCGACGAAACCCGACATTTCGGCCAGGCCGCCGCGCGCTGTCACATCACCCAACCGACCCTGTCCATGCGCCTGCGCAGCCTCGAAGAAGAACTCGAACTGCCTCTGGTCAACCGTGGTCAGCGCTTTGAAGGTTTCACCGCGCCGGGTGAACGGGTGCTGGCCTGGGCCCGCACCGTGCTGGCGGCTTACGACGGTTTGTACGCCGAGGCGGCCGCCTGCCGGGGCAATCTGGTCGGTACGTTGCGCCTGGGCGTGGTGCCGCTGTCGAGTTTCGATCCGCTGCCGCTGATGCAAAGGCTGCACGCCGAGCACCCAAACTTGCGCTTCGAACTTTCGGCCCTGAGTTCCGAGCAGATCCTCGAACAACTGGCGAACAATCGCCTGGACCTCGGCGTGTCGTACCTTGAGCGCCTGGACGGCGAACGTTTCGATTCCCTGTCTTTCAGCGAAACCCGCATGGGCCTGCTCTACGATCAGCGCTTTTTCAGTTTCGGCGAAGCGCCGCTCAGTTGGGAGTCGCTGATCGAACTGCCGCTGGGCATGCTCACCAGCGGCATGCATTTTCGCCAGTCCATCGACCACAACTTCCACAGCCGCGGCCTCACCCCACAGCCGTTGTTGCAGACCGATGCCGTCCACCAATTGTTACAAGCGGTGCATGGCGGACTCTGCTGCGCAGTGATGCCGCTCAACGGCGGCCTGGAAAACCTCACCGATCATTTACGCCTGCAACCCATCGAAAACGCCCAGACCCTCGCCCGGCTGGGGCTGATCATGCGGCGCAGCGCTCCGCGTTCGGCGCTCGCGGAAGCCTGTTTCGCGATTTTTCAACAATCGCTGCCGGAGTCTTGATCGACGGCATCTATCGGCAGATCAGTAATAGCGATTAGACGCGACATGTTGACGCGCCTAGGCTTAGAGCTAATCAAACCGTCGGTGATGCCATGAACGCCAAGCGCCCAGCCTGCGCGGCGCCTGCCCTCCAAACGCCAGCGCCCGCCGCCAGCCAAACGTACAGCTACAGCAACCTCCCACACAGCGCATCGGACAGCACCGCGCTGGCCGAGGAAGTCGCGCTGGCGATTGCCTATAACGGCATCAGCCAGGCGGTGATGCTGGTGACACCGTCGGACCTGGAAGACTTCATTGTCGGTTTCAGCCTCGGCAGCGGCATCATCGAAGACGCCGCCGACATCTATGACCTGCAACTCAGCGGCTCGGGTTCGGCGCAGTACGCGCAAGTGACCATCGCCAACCGCGCCTTCTGGAACCTCAAGCAGCAGCGTCGGCAAATGGCCGGCACCAGCGGTTGCGGGCTCTGCGGCGTGGAAGCGGTGGAACAGGCATTGCCCGACCTCAAAGTGTTGCCCGGCGCCCCCTTGCCGCCCGCCGAATGGCTCGATGGCCTGCGCCAGCGCATCGGTGCGTTCCAGCCACTTGGCCAGTACTCCGGCGCGGTGCACGCGGCGGTGTTCATGAACGCTCAGGGCGAATTGCTGCTGGGTCGCGAAGACATCGGCCGACACAACGCGCTCGACAAACTGATCGGCGGGTTGATCCGGCAAAAGATCCCGATGACCGGCGGATTGGTGATTGTCACCAGCCGTTGCAGCCTGGAATTGATCCAGAAAGTCTTGCGCGCAGGCATCCAGACACTCGTCAGCCTGTCGTCGCCCACGGGCCTTGCCGTGCAATGGGCCCGTCGTCACAACCTCAACCTCATCCATCTGCCCCAGAAGAATGCACCGCGGGTTTACAGCCCAACGTTGGAGAACCAAGCGTGAGTCAACACCGTCAAGCCGACCAGACACCCGTCCCTCGCTATAAGCCCTACAAAGGCCCAGCCGGTGGCTGGGGCGCACTGATCAGCGTCGCCCAGGCGTGGCTGACCAGCGACAATGCGCTGAAAAACCTGCGCATGATGCTCAAGACCAACAAGAACGGCGGCTTCGACTGCCCCGGTTGCGCCTGGGGCGATTCCAACGAAGCCGGCATGGTAGCGTTCTGCGAGAACGGCGCCAAAGCGGTGAACTGGGAAGCGACCAAACGCCGTGTCGACGGCAAGTTCTTTGCCAAACACAGCGTCACTCAGCTGCTGGAGCAGAGCGACTATTGGCTTGAATATCAGGGCCGCCTGACCGAGCCATTGAAGTACAACGCCGAAACCGATCGCTATCAACCGATCAGCTGGGACGATGCGTTTACCCTGATCGCCAAGCATCTGCGCGGCTTGTCGAGCCCGGATCAGGCCGAGTTCTACACCTCGGGGCGGGCCAGCAACGAAGCGGCGTTTCTCTATCAATTGTTCGTGCGCGCCTATGGCACCAATAATTTCCCCGATTGCTCGAACATGTGCCACGAGGCCAGCGGCGTGGCGTTGGCGCAGAGCGTCGGCGTCGGCAAAGGCACCGTGACCTTCGACGACTTCGAACACGCTGACGCGATTTTCGTCTGGGGCCAGAACCCCGGCACCAACCACCCACGGATGCTCGAACCGTTGCGCGAAGCGGTGAAACGCGGTGCGCAGGTGGTGTGCATCAACCCGCTGAAAGAGCGCGGCCTGGAACGCTTCCAGCACCCGCAACACCCGCTCGAAATGCTCACCAACGGCGATAAACCGACCAACACCGCGTATTTCCGCCCGGCATTGGGCGGCGACATGGCGATCATGCGCGGCATGGCCAAGTTCCTGCTGCAATGGGAGCGCGATGCGCAGAAAGCGGGTGAGCCGGCCGTGTTCGACCACGACTTCCTCAATGAACACAGCGTCAACGTGCTGGAATACTTGGGCATCGTCGATGACACCTCGTGGGAGCAGATCGTCGAGCAATCCGGCCTGCCCCTTGTCGAGATCGAGCAAGCCGCGCGGATGTATGCCAAGGGCAAGAACGTGATCATGTGCTGGGCGATGGGCATTACCCAGCATCGCCATTCGGTGGCGACCATCCAGGAAATCGCCAACCTGATGCTGCTGCGCGGCAACATCGGCCGGCCAGGCGCCGGCCTTTGCCCGGTGCGCGGCCACAGTAACGTGCAGGGCGACCGCACAATGGGCATCAACGAGCGTCCGCCAGTGGCGTTCCTCGATGCCCTGGAGCGTCGCTTCCAGTTCAAGGTGCCGCGCGAAAACGGCCATAACGTGGTCGAGGCGATCCATGCCATGGCCGAAGGCCGGGCAAAAGTGTTTATCGCCTTGGGCGGCAACTTCGCACAGGCCACGCCGGACAGTCCGCGCACCTTCCAGGCCTTGAGCAATTGCGACTTGACCGTACAGATCAGCACCAAGCTCAACCGCAGCCACCTGGCACACGGTAAAGACGCGCTGATCCTGCCGTGCCTGGGTCGGACCGACATTGACCGGCAAACCGAAGGCCCTCAAGCGGTGACCGTCGAAGACTCGTTCAGCATGGTCCACGCCTCCAACGGCCAGTTGGAGCCGCTGTCGAACCAGATGCGCTCGGAGCCAGCGATTCTTGCCGGCATCGCGGCCGCCACGCTGGGCAGCCATCCGGTGGATTGGAACTGGCTGGTGGCCGACTATCGCCGTATCCGCGACCTGATTGCCGACACGATCCCCAACTTCAAGGACTTCAACGAGAAGATCAAGAATCCGGGTGGCTTTTACCTCGGCAACAGCGCCGGCGCGCGCAAGTGGAACACCCCGTCAGGCCGGGCCAATTTCCGCCCGAACCAATTGCCCAAGCACCTGGTACACGAGCGCACTCGCGCCACGGGCGTATTGCCGGACCTGATCATGCAATCGATGCGTTCCCACGATCAGTACAACACCACAATCTATGGCCTCAATGACCGCTATCGCGGCGTGAAAGGTCAGCGAGATGTGTTGTTTGTGAACGAGGCGGACATCATTCGTTTGGGCTTCAAGCCTGGGCAGAAGGCGGACATCGTGTCGATCTGGGACGATGGCGTAGAGCGCCGCGTGAAGGGCTTCACGCTGCTGGCATTTGATATTCCTGCGGGGCAAGCGGCGGCTTACTATCCCGAGGTGAATCCGCTGGTGCCGCTTGAGAGCACTGGGGATGGCAGCCATACGCCGACGTCGAAGTTTGTGGCGATTCGGTTGGAAATGGCGAGTGCGACGGGGTTGATCATGGCCAAGTCGGCTTAACGCGGCAGCGGGTCTGGCCTCTTCGCGGGCTTGCTCGCGAAAGCGGTGGCTCATTCAACGAAACTTCCGAATCCAGAACTTTCCAATCGCCCACAAAAAAGGCCGTTTTCTAACAAAAACGGCCTATCCGAAGTAGCTAAAGACCGGCGAAAAACACTTAAGTTCCGCCCAAAAAACAGCAACTTATAGAAATGTGCTCAAGTCGTGTTACTCGTCGGATTTCGATTGTCAGCACCCTGACACAGCCTCAGGATCGCGCCGTCATCCCCTTGAGGTTCCTCTATGAAGTTCTCCTCGATTCTCTTGTTGTCCCTTGGCCTTGTCAGTGGCTTCGCTTCTGCCGGCGGCACCACCGAAGCAGGTGTGGGCGGCGCATTGGGCGGGGTTCTGGGCTCGGTCGTCGGTCAGTCACTAGGCGGCAATACAGGTTCCACCATTGGCGCGGCCCTGGGCGGCGCGGGTGGTAGTGCCGTCGGCGCAGACAAACGCAGCCGTGGCGAAGCCGCCATTGGCGGTGCGTTGGGCGCAGCGGGCGGTAACGTGGTTGGCCGTAGCGTGGGCGGCACCACCGGCAGCCTGATCGGCTCCGCAGCAGGCGGCGGCGCCGGTGGCGCGCTGGGTAACTACATGGGCAACAAGAGCGATGACGACGATGATCGTCGCTCCTATCGTGGTGGCCGTGATGATCGTCGCTACTACCGTGACGGCCACCCGGGCCGTGGCCATGCCTATGGCCACCGCAAGCATAAACATCGCTATCGCGACTGAGGCTTGATCGCCTCGTGTACCGGTAGATCAAAAAATCGCAGCCCCAGGGCTGCGATTTTTTTTGCCTGTCAAACCACCAACCGCTCCAACGCCCCGCGTAGCCCGGCAGGAATGGCCACCGGCTGATTCGATAAACGATCCACAAACACATGGACGAACCGCCCCGCAGCGCAGGCTTCGTCATCCCCTTGCTTGAACACGGCCAGTTCATATTGAACGGAGCTGTTACCCAACTTGCCCACCCGCAGACCAATCTCGATGCGATCCGGAAAAGCGATCGACGCAAAGTAATCGCAGGCCGAACTCACCACGAAACCCACGACTTCACCGTCATGAATATCCAGCCCGCCCACTTCGATCAGGTAGGTGTTCACCGCCGTGTCGAAAAAGCTGTAGTAGGTGACGTTGTTGACGTGCCCGTAGGCGTCGTTGTCGTGCCAGCGGGTGGTGATGGGCTGGAAGTGCGGGTAGTCGGTGCGTTGGGGCATCGGGTTGGACATCAGTGTCGATTCCTGGAGTTGGATTGCCAGTCTAAGGCGTAAACCGCGTCATCGTTCATCGCGAGCAGGCTCGCTCCCACATTGGTCTCGGTCGAGCACAAACTCTGTGCCCACTGAAGATCAACTGTGGGAGCGAGCCTGCTCGCGATGAGGCCCTCACAGGCACCCTAGAAATCACATGTCAGCAAACCCCTTTCCGGCTGCCGCCAACTCGCCAATCAACCGCGCCGGTTTCCACTGATCACCCTGCCTCGTCTCCAGCGCCAGCAAGCGCTGATGAATATCCGCCAACCCCTGCTGATCCGCCCAGGCCATCGGCCCGCCCTTGTCCGCCGGAAAGCCGTATCCATTCAGGTAAACCAGATCGATGTCATGGGCCGACCCGGCAATCCCTTCCTCGAGGATCTTCGCCCCTTCATTGACCAGCGCCAGCAAACAACGCTCTAGAATCTCCTCAGGCCCGATCTCGCGGCGCTGGAAGCCCAACCCTTCGCTGACCTGCAGCACCAGCGCATCGACCTCTACATCGTGCTCAGCCTGGCGACTGCCCGGTTCATAGTGGTAATAGCCGTTGCCACTCTTCTGGCCGAAACGCCCCAGTTCGCACAGACGGTTATCTACCTGCACTTCCGGCGCATCCTGACCTTTGCCGGCCAACTCCCGAGCACGCCATCCCAGATCGACGCCGACCACGTCGTACATACGGAACGGCCCCATGGCAAAGCCAAAACCTTGCAGCGCCGCATCAACCTGATAGGGATAAGCACCTTCAAGCAGCATCTTGCGCGCTTCGAGCACATACGGTTCCAGCATGCGGTTGCCGATAAAACCGTGACAATTGCCCGCCACCACGCTGACCTTGCCCATGCGTTTGCCCAGCTCCAGCGCGGCATCAAGCACCGCTGGGGCGGTTTGCGCACCGCGAACGATTTCCAGCAGTTTCATGATGTGCGCCGGGCTGAAAAAGTGCAGGCCCAGCACCTGCTGTGGACGGCGAGTGGCCGCAGCGATGGCGTCGATATCCAGCGCCGAGGTGTTGCTGGCCAGAATCGCCTCAGGCTTAAGCAAACCATCCAGTTCACGGAAGATTTTCTGCTTGAGCTCAAGGTTTTCGTACACCGCTTCAATCACCAGATCGACCTCGCGGATCGCCGCGTAGTCGGCAGTCGCCGTTACCCGCGCAACACGCGCATCAGCCTCGACCTGATCGATCCGCCCCTGCTTTACGTTGTGGGCATAAGTCTCGGCCACGGTGGCCAATGCCTGCTCAAGCATCTGCGGATTGTTATCGACCCATTGCACCGGCACCCCGGCGTTGGCCAGGCACATGACAATGCCACGGCCCATGGTGCCCGCGCCGATCACGGCGGCGCGCTGAATGTTGAACGGTGTCTGGCTCATGTTGTGTTCTCTTGTTGGCGATCCAAAGACAGCCCTCACCATAGTCAGCCACCGGGCTTTTTTGAAATTTATTCCTGTGATGAGCGACATTCAGCGGATGGATGTAGCCGCAGGATCATCGCAAATCCCTGTGGGAGCGAGCCTGCTCGCGAAAGAAGTCGATCAGCCGACATCCCTGTTGAATGACACGCCGCCATCGCGAGCAGGCTCGCTCCCACAGGGCACCCTTTCAGCCTGAGAGAGGGTCTTCAGCCCATGCTCGGACTTCACCGTATGGATACCCCTCCAACGCCGCAAACCCCGGAATCAACCGCGCCTTGAGCTTGGTGAACAACGGCACACTGATCCCGCACAAGAAACGCGTCACGCGCTCAGTCGAAGGAACACTGCCAGTGTGCTGTTCGTGCCTGTGGATAAAGTCACCGCACAACGCCTCAAAGTTTTTATCCACAAGCGCCGGCAATTCCGGTGGCGCGGGCAGTCGCGCCACATCCCCGTGACACACCGAACAATGCCCGCATTGCTGCGGCGCGTTCTCATCGCCGAAGTACGCGGCCAGGCGATAACCCAGGCACTGCTCGGTGGCGAACAGATCAAGCATGGCGTGTATCCGCGCGATCTCGGTTTGCTCGTGGCGGGTGAAGTAGGCGTGAAGTTCTTCGCTCAGGACTTTGGCATCAAAGTCGGTTTGCAGCAGGCTGTAGACCTCGGTCATCAGCTTGCTTTCAAGTTCGACCCAACCCTTCTCCTGAAAGTAATCCAGCGCCTTGACCACCCGATCACGCTCGGCTTGATGCTGCTCGTACAGCGCGTCAAAGTTCACCGTGGCCCAGGTCCGCGCGCGGCTGGACGTCTGGATGATGGCCGCGACGAAGTCCTTTCGCTCGCCTTCGAAACGGGCCAGCAAGGCTTCGGGCTCCTGCAAATATTTGAAGCGGTACTCGGCGTAATAGGCGTAACGCGGCGCGATGATCCCGCGCAGTTCCAGTTGCACCAGCAAGGTCTTGAGCGGTAACAGGCGGATGTTGCTCTGGTCCGCCAGCGGCCCCAGTAGAAACTCCCACTGCCCGTCGGGCGCGGCGGCTTGCAACTCGTCGAGCACGCAACGAATGCCGTCCAGTTCCGGCGTGTCGCCGTAGACGAAGTTTTCCAGCACGTTGAGGCTGTCGCGGTTGGCCAGTACCAGGCAGTCGGACGGCTGCCCGTCACGCCCGGCGCGACCGATTTCCTGGCTGTAGTTTTCGATGGATTTTGGCAGGTCGAAATGCACCACGTTGCGGATGTCACTTTTGTCGATGCCCATGCCGAAGGCGATGGTGGCAACGATGCAATTGGACTGCCCGCCCATGAAGCGCTTCTGAATTGCTTCGCGTTGTTCGTGGGGCAACCCGGCGTGATAGGCCTCGGCCTGAATGCCGTTTCGGCCCAGGTGTTCGGCAATGTGCTCGGCGGTTTTCTGCAGGGTGACGTAGACGATGCTTGGCTGATTGGGGCGCTGACTCATCCATTCGACAAGGCGTCGGCGCTTGTCCTGACCGCGTACCGGTTCCACTAGCAGATTGAGGTTCGGTCGATAGAAACCGGTGGTTACCACGTCCTCAGGAGCGATGGCGAACTTGGCCTCCATGTCGGCGATCACCTTTGGCGTCGCGGTAGCGGTCAGCAGCAAGGCCTGCGGAATGTTGAACTGGCGCTGATAGTCGGGGAGCTTGAGGTAGTCGGGGCGGAAGTTATGGCCCCACTCAGAGATGCAGTGCGCTTCATCCACCACCAGCAGCGAGATCGGCACCTGCTGCAAGAAATTACGGAAGCGCTCGTTCTTCAGGCGCTCCACGGAAATCATCAGAATCTTCAACTCGCCCGACTTTGCACGAGCCATCACGTCGCTGGCGTCATCGCGGCTCTGGGCCGAATCGATGCTGCCCGCCGAGATACCGTGGCGCTGCAAGAACAGCAACTGATCCTGCATCAACGCCAACAACGGCGAGACTACCAGGGTCAGGTGCGGCAGCAACAGGGCCGACAGTTGATAGCAAAGGGACTTGCCCGAGCCGGTGGGGAAAATAGCCGCCGCCGAGCGCCCGGCCAACACCGCGCTGACCGCCGCTTCCTGGCCGGGTCGAAACTGTGAAAAACCAAAAACCTGTTCCAGGGTGTTGTGCATAAGCTGTCACTCCGTTGACCGCTGCGAAGCCCAAAGCCTAGCTGGCGATCGCAGCGAGTCGAGAAAAGGTCGGGGGCAAAACGATACGGGATGATACAGCGGATGGCTCGACGGGATTGCAGGGCTTGAGGAATTGGGCGGCTGGCAGATCGCCTTCGCGAGCAGGCTCGCTCCCACATTGAACTGCGCGGAACGCAGATTTTTTGTACGGCCGAGAACCACTGTGGGAGCGAGCCTGCTCGCGAAGAGGCCAGCACAATCACCGCAAACTGAGAAATGCCCTACAAATTCTGACGCGCCCCGTCCCGAGAAATACCGCAAAGCGCCCGACAACCCCGTAGGCCTTTTCACCAACAGCCATTCCCCAGCAAAAAACCTCCACCAACGCGTAGGCCCATTCCCAAAATGACGGTAAACCCCCTACAAACCCTGTCCATCACCGCCGTCTTGTCGCACAACAACGCACCCTTCTATAGTTTCCGGCGCGGCTGAAACAGTGTGTCGGCCTGCCGGCGAGACTGCCGATCCCCCAAAGGACTGACCTCGATGAACAACCCCGATCCATCAAACGAACGCTATCGCCCACTCAAATCCCGCTACAGCGAAACCCCGGTGCTGGTCATCGACACCGAAGCCGATCCCTTCGAGATCCTCGACGCCGCCCGCCAACGCATCCGCGCCGCCAGCGATCTGCTCGAAACGCTGTATTGCCTGTGCTTCAAACAGTCCGACGCAAGCGACATCCCCAACATCGTCAGCGCGCTGTACCTGCTGACCCAGGACGGCAACGAACTGCTCGAAATCGCCCGGCAACGCCTACCAAAACCCACCGCGATTTAAAGCCGAACCACAATCCCTGTAGGAGCGAGGCTTGCCCGCGAAGAACGATAACGCGGTCCCCCTGAGGGCATTCAAACCACAGAGTTTTTACAGTGGATAAATCCGTCAGCAACGCCCTATCAAAGCTTCGGCACGGTCCTACAAGAGAAGACTCCTTGTCGACTATCGCTGCCCAGCAACGAACATTTACTGTCTCTGCATCGCTGCAAATTCAGCGATCAGGTTTGGTCACCTGAGAACAACGCACACATGTGTGCCATCATTCGCGCCGCGGACATCTATGTCCCCGTAGTGCATTGCTATGGCGGCTGTGTGCGGGACGCCTTCGGGCGAGCCGATTTGTTGTTTTCGGTTGACCAAGCCTGCGCACAGTCCGCCTCCCATCGTTTGGTCACGGTGCGGGCGGTTACTAAACAACAAACCGAGTAATTCATATGCCAACGCTGAATCCATTTCCAAACCGCTACCGCCCACTCAAAACCAACCTCACCGATTCCCCGCCCCTGATCATCGACACAGAAGCCGCCCCCCAAGACATCCTCGAGGCCGCTCTCCAGCGCATCCGAGCCTCAAGCGAACTACTCCGAACCTTGCACTGCCAAAGCTTCCTCGACGGTGACATCGAAGACATCCCCCACATCACCCACGCGCTCTACCTGCTGACCCAAGACGGCTGCGACCTGCTCAAAGTCGCCCAGCAACGCCTAATGGGCTGGAAAGCCCCAGTCTGACATCGCGTACTCACAGGCAAGTCAAACTCTTATAGAGATGGCTTGCCTGTCATGAACCACCGCCTACAAATGAACGTCGATCCAAGTAACGTCATCGTCAACATCGGTGATTGAAAACTCAGGCGTTCTTAAGGCATCCGCCTGGCGATCCTCACTCATGTCGGCCCAGAAGCCGTCAGTCGCAAACACCAGTCGCTCACCTGTCTGCGCAGCTCTAATCACAAACTCCGGATCAGGCGCTCTAGCCGCCTTGAAGCTTCGCGTAATCCGGTTGCGGGCAGGATCGCAAGCAAGCTCTCGGTGCGTACGATTGCGTTTCCAGTTAGCGACGCAATGGGGCGTAGTGATCCAGCTGACCCTGCCTTCGGCATCAACCACCCCACAACCGCAGTCACCTTCATAAGCGATCGTCAACGCACCCTTTGCAACAACAGCCACCAGATAGCTTGTTGATCCAGATCGCTCGGAAAATAGTGGGGCGTGCAGATCAGTGAGCACCGACCGAATCAACTGTGTAGCCAAGTCGTGTGTATGGTCACCAGTACCCTGCTCGACTTTCGACAAATACGCGTCCATTAGCCCTTGGACTAACGCTTGGGCCAGCAGGCCGCTACCGGGCTTGGACGTGCCATCGACAATAACGAACAAGCCTCTGATCCCATCAAACAACGCGCCAGCGTAATCGCGATTTTCTTCCCTGGCCTGTCCTTTCACGGATCTGGTCGCGTAGATCATCCTAATTGGCTCAACTCTTTCATGCGTTGAAAAATGAGCTTGCCGCGGTCCGGGTTGGCTCTTACAGAGCTTGAGCTTTGAATCGCATAGTCAATGCCATTCAGTTGGGTCAGGTCCCCAACGCCACTGGCAATAAATTGCACTAATTCAGCATCAGCACTCAAAACCTCTTCCAATAACTCTGGCCGACCATCGATCAATATGACGATATCCTCCACGTCCTTGTGATACGGATCTCCTTCACCACGGCCACTAAAGGCTTCAAGTTTGGTAGCAAGGAAATAGGGCGGCTGGAAAATCTTGATTTCAGTTCCGCCGGGTAATGCGAACTTCACTGCGTGAGCAAGCCCTTCTACGAACCAGCGGTTGGCATAACCAAGCACAGCCGCATCTGACGGCATCACATCAACGATGATGTCGTTGAACCGGAATCGGCAATTGACCTCATCCTCTCCTGTGATCTTGAAGCCCTTCGCAGACAAGCGTTGCGTCAACCTCTCCCACGCGGGAATACCCGCAAGCTCGATCACCAAATCAACATCATCGGTGAAACGGATGTCGTCGAGTACAGCTTCATCGGTGACCAGCATCGCGGTTGTACACCCACCGACGAAGGCCACCTCCGATAAAAACTCATCCCCCAATCCCTGCGCAACGAACTCAATCATCTCGTAGTTGTGGTCAGCATTAGCACTCATAAACCCATACCTGCCTTCAGCAAATTAATAGCCACTTTGCTCTCCCTTGGCCCCCCAACCCTTACCGCATCAGCAAGCGCCAGATAGTGATAAAGAGTCCGATCCTTCTTGACGGCATCAGGAACGGACTTGTACAGAGGTTCAATGGCTTGACCTCTCTCACTGCCAATAGGGTCAGGCCAGACAGGAATAAGATCACCTGCGCTTTTAAGATGCTTGGACAACGCTGGCGCGGCAAAGCCTGTAGGGATGCCACGGACAATCGCGCCCAATTTCACAGGGAAAAAGTATTTGAGCGCATGCTCTGAAATCCCCAAAAGCGCACGACGATTGACCTTCGGCAGGGAGGTTTCAAAATCGTTGGTCAGAAGCCCAGCTTCGCGGCAACGAGCAATCGAGTTTGATACCTCACTCTTGCTTAGCCCCAGTGAGGATGAAAGCGCTCTAAGTGAGTAGCACTCGGCCCAACTGGTGATAGGAGTTTCTGGTTCAGGATCATCCCACCCTTCCCAACCTGCTAACGACTGCTTGCCCCATTCATCCGTATTCGAACCGAACAATCCCCAATCCGGGTATTGCTCTTGCTGTCCTATTGATGCTCCGGGAGAAGTAACTTCGAATTTTGGATCAGCGAAGGTTCCGTGCCCTATTCCAGAAACATTCAAAGAGAAAGCTGCCTCAGGTGTCGGCGAACCACCGATGATTGGCGGCGAAGCCGCACCCACCATTTGGAAGCCTTCTTCCTGAGCATGGAGACTGGTCATCTTGAACAGTAGAAAAATATCTTGACTCTTCATGAACGCCCTCGCTCCAAGTGTCCACATTCCATAAAACGTGGACACTTGTCGCATGCACAAACTTTTATTGTCAAGGGCTTTTAGATCGCGTGATCTTCTACAAGAAATCGCCAACCAAATAGCGGAAGCTCATTCGAATGCCGTAATGCTCAACCTCATGCAATCATCCATATCCCAACCGCACATATCCTGCAGACTTGCATCATGAACCTCGCCCCTAACTTCCCCGACGACCACACCATGCATCTGCTCATGCAGCTGCTGCACGAAGAACTCGGCCTGCCCGAACGCAAAACCATCAGCCTCAGCACCTCGATCAACTTCGACCTGGGCTGCGACGGTGCCGATGCGCGAAGCCTGATGGAAGCGCTGGAAGAACAGTTCGCCATCGACTTCATCGACTACGACGCCTATCGCTACTTCCAACCAGAAGGCTACGATGTGTTCCTCAAACGAAGGGCCAAAGGACGTGGCGATAAAATGCCGCTGACTATCGGAATGCTCTACCAGGCCATCAAGGCCCAACGCTGGGACACTCAGACGCTGGAAGGCCTCTAACGTCCGCAGCGAACACCTATAAGGACATAGCGTGGACGTACTGATGGGTTTACTCGCTGCCTTGCTGTGGGGCGGTACGGATTTTCTGGTGGGTTTGAATGCCCGTGCGGTGGGCGTCAAACGAGCCGTGTATTTCGGTCAGGCACTCGGTTTCATCATCATGAGCCTGCTGCTGATAGCCTTCCCCATTTTCATTCTCAGGTCCATGGCCGCTCCGCTCGAAACGTGGTTGATCGGCACCGTCGCGGCCGTGTTGACTGTGTCGGGCGCCTTGGCCCTGTCGAAAGCCTTTGCCCTCGGCAAAGCCTCCATCGTTGCGCCGCTGGTGACCTCTTATGGCGTGGTGACCACGCTGTTGTCCTGGGCGGGCGGTGAACAGATCAGTCTGATTCAATTGCTGTGCATCGCCGTCTGCGTGATCGGCGTCGTTCTTTCCAGCATTCACTCCGCCCCGAACATCCCACACACCACCCAGGCCAGTCGTTCCATTGCTTACGCGCTGCTGGCGGCGGTGTTCTATGGCACCAGCTTCTGGCTGCAGGGCCACTTCGTCCTGCCGGTGCTTGGACCGGTGACGATGCTTTGGCTGGCCTATCTTGTTGGGCTGGTGGTGTTGGTTGTGATGGTGTTGAAGATCAAAGACGGTTTGAAAATTCCGCCGCTGAAAAACTGCATGACGCTGACGGGCGCCAGCCTGATGAACCTTGGCGGGTTCTCATCATTCGCTTGGGGCGCGGTGGCGGGATCGGTTTCGGTGGTGACGGTGATCAGCACGCTATCTGGAGGAATCGCCGCGATTCTGGGGTATGTGTTTTTCAAGGAGCGGCTGGGGAAGATACAAGTGCTGGGTGTCGTTTTGGTGTTGCTCGGCGCGTTCGTTTTACACCTGAAAACGTAAACCAGACGCCCAAAAAAAAGCCGCCCCAAAGGGCGGCTTTTTCATTACATCAAACCAACACTTACAACTTAGGCCCAGCAGCCTTGATCGCGTCGCTCACTTCGAACTTCTTGAAGTTCTCGACAAACAACCCGGCCAGTGCTTTAGCCGCTTCATCGTAAGCAGCCTTGTCAGCCCAGGTGTTACGTGGGTTCAACAGGCCGGTTTCAACGCCCGGTACGGCCAATGGCACGTCGAGGTTGATGGTGTCGAGGTGTTCGGTTTCAGCACCGATCAACGCGCCGCTCTGGATCGCTGCGATGACGCCGCGAGTGGTCGGGATGTTGAAGCGTTTGCCGACGCCGTAGCCGCCGCCGGTCCAGCCGGTGTTGACCAGGTAGACCTTGGAGCCGAAGCCGCGGATGCGCTTGATCAGCAGTTCGGCGTATTCGCCAGCCGGACGCGGGAAGAACGGTGCGCCGAAGCAGGTGGAGAAGGTCGACTTGATGCCGCTGCCGGAACCCATTTCGGTCGAGCCCACCAGTGCGGTGTAGCCGGACAGGAAGTGGTAGGCCGCTTGTTCTTCGCTGAGGATCGACACTGGCGGCAGGACGCCGGTCAGGTCGCAGGTCAGGAAGATCACAGCGTTTGGCTCGCCACCGAGGTTCTTCTCGGAACGCTTGGCAACGTGTTCCAGCGGGTAGGCGGCACGGCTGTTCTGGGTCAGGCTGACATCGGTGTAGTCGGCGTGCTTGGCGTCGTCGATGACGACGTTTTCCAGGACGGCGCCGTGCTTGATGGCTTTCCAGATGACGGGTTCGTTCTTCTCGGACAGGTCGATGCACTTGGCATAGCAACCGCCTTCGATGTTGAACACCACGCCCTCGCCCCAGCCGTGTTCGTCGTCACCGATCAGGTAACGGCTTTCGTCAGCCGACAGGGTGGTTTTACCGGTGCCCGACAGACCGAAGAACAGGGTCACGTCGCCTGCTTCACCGATGTTGGCGGCGCAGTGCATGGGCAGCACGTCAGCGGCCGGCAGCAGGTAGTTCTGCACGGAGAACATGGCTTTCTTCATTTCGCCGGCGTAACGCATGCCAGCGATCAGCACTTTTTTCTGTGCGAAGTTGAGGATCACGCAACCGTCGGAGTTGGTGCCGTCACGCTCTGGCACGCACTCGAAGTTGGCAACGTTGAGGACTTGCCACTCGTCACGGCCAGCCGGGTTGTACTGAGCCGGGTTGATGAACAGGCAACGGCCAAACAGGTTCTGCCAGGCAGTCTGGGTGGTCATCTTCACGGGCAGGTAGTGGTCGGCGGACGCACCTACATGGACGTGGGAAACGAAGTGCTCTTGCGCGTTGTTGAACGCTTCAACGCGGTCCCACAGGGCATCGAACTTGTCGGCCGGGAACTTGCGGTTGATCGGGCCCCAGGCGATGGAAGCCGAAGTGGACGGCTCGTCAACGATGAAACGATCGACTGGCGAGCGGCCAGTGCGGTGACCGGTGCGAACAGTCAGCGCGCCGGTATCGGCAAGCTCGCCCTCACCGCGACTCAGAGCTTCTTTTACCAGATCATCAACACTCAGATCGGTGTACACGGCGTTATTGGCTTGCGTCATGAGATTCCCCGTCGGCCAGTGGCCGAGTGTGCTCCAAACGTTTTGTAGTAGAAAGTCGTGCACTACTACCGCGACAAAAAGTGGGCCGGATTATGCCAGAAACGCCCAAAAATAGTAGGGCCCTCCCGTCGTAACGGCGTTATTCCGGCGCTAAGCAGTGAATTTACCTGCGCTGAACCGTTTTAGTGACGGGTATCTGACGGTGTATCAACACCCGCTCCAGCGAATAATTGAACGATATCGGCAGCGTCAAACAGGTAGCGCTGGTTGCAAAACTGGCAGTCGATTTCGATGTTTCCACCGTGCTCGATGACCAAATTCTGCGCATCTTCAAGTCCCAAACTGACCAGCGCATTGGCAGAACGTTCGCGCGAGCAGCTGCAACGGAAACGCAATTTCTGCACATCGAACAGGCGAACCTGCTCCTCATGGTAAAGCCTGTGAAGCACGGTTTCATTGTCCAGGCTCAGCAATTCGTCCGCGGTCAGGGTGCTGGCCAGCGCCGTGACGTGCTGCCAACTGGCGGCGCGTTCTTCCTCGTCTTTCAGACGGTCGGCGGGCAATTGCTGCAGCAACAGGCCACGGGCGCGACGACCATCGGCGTACAACCAGAAGCGCGTGCCGACCTGCTGGGACATGACGAAGTAGTTAGTGAAGCACTCCGACAGCGTTTCGCCATCGAGGTCGACGATGCCTTGATAACGCTGGCCTTGAGTCGGGTCTACAGTGAGTGCCAGTACACCGTTCGGCATCAGGTCGGCGAGGGTCGCGTCCGGGGCGATCTGGTCAGCCTCGTAACGGGCCAGGCCACGGATTTCGCGCTCGCTGGAGCACTCGATCATCAACAACGGCACCGGGCCGTCGGAACGGGCCTGGAGAATCAGCAGACCATCGAACTTCAAGGTGCCGACCAGCAACGACGCGGCGGCCATCAGTTCGCCGAGCAGTTGTTTGACCGGCTCTGGATAGGCGTGCTTGGCAAGGACTTCAGCGTAGCTACGCTCCAACGAAACCAGCTCGCCGCGGGTGTCGCTGTCATCGAAGATGAAGCGTTGGGTGTAGTCGGTATCCGTTAGATCGGTCATAGATTTGGGTATCTGAAGTAATGTCAAAAAAGGGTACTAATGTTAAAAATTGTCTTGCAGTTCCATCCTGGTGCGCAAGGTTCAGCCATGGGAGGCATTTTATGAACAATCCGGATTTGTTCCAAGCAAGGTGGAACCTGCGCCGGTTGGCTTTGTGCAATGTTGTGCCGCTGATGCTGCTGGCCTTCTGGTTATGGCCTACCGGTCAAATGGTGTGTGCGATTTTCGACGAGTGGTTTTTCCACCAACTCAACGCACCCCTGGCGACGGACCCGATATGGCTGCACTTCTGGGCAATTGCAAGTCTGCGCCCCTTCGATGCGGTGGTTGGGGTGATTTTGCTGACACTTTTGATCAAGGGCGACTGGGTGTTCGAGGCCGCTGAAGTGCGACAGGCGTTTTTCGGCTTTCTCTCGATTCTGCTGATGCTGCTGTTTATCCGCCTGCTGTTTTCCCAGTTCGCCGTCTACATGGACTGGCAGCACAGCAGTCCGTCGATGACGCTCGATAGCGCCGTCCGGATGAGCCACTACTTGCCAGGGTTCGAGAAGGCTTGGGAATTGAAGGATCGATCGAGCCAGAGCTTCCCGGGCGACCATGCTTCGGTGTTACTGGTCTGGGCGATGTTCATGACCGTGTTCAGCCGTACTTCCTGGCAGGCCATTGTGATCTGGGGCCTGGCGCTGCTGTTCATGATGCCGCGCCTGGTGGCGGGCGCAAACTGGGCGCAGGACGATTACATTGGCGGCGTGCTGCTGGCGGTGTGGGCGTTGGGTTGGGGTTATTACACGCCTTTTGCCTATTATGTTTCGGGATTTTTCATGCGGGTGACGGCGCCGCTGTTTGATTGGCTGGGGAGATTGCCGGTGGTTTCGCGGATGAGTGTGGTGCGTAGTGACTGATCATCGGGGGATGGCCGGCGAGTGCTGCGCACTCGATCGCGAGCAAGCCCGCTCCCACAGTTGACCGCGATTCAATGTGGGAGCGGGCTTGCTCGCGAAGGCGGTTTAACAGACGACACAGAAACAACGGCCCTACTCGTCGTTGCTGCTCCCACGAAACTTAAACAAATCTCGCCGCTGCTTCTTGCTCGGCTTGCCTTCGGTGCTCACCCCCAGCGAACCCGCCTTGCGCATGGCCGCTGCCGCTTCGCGCTTGGCGATGCTGGCGTCGGTTTCGGCGTATAGCGTCTGCGCTTCCGGCGCGCCACGACGCACAATCGATAGCGCCTGAACCACCACCGTGCGTTCCTCGAAGCCCATGCGAATCTGAAACTCGTCGCCGATCCTCGGTTCCTTGCCTGGCTTGCAACGCTCGCCCCGGCAATGCACCTTGCCACTCTCGATTGCCGCCTTGGCCAAGGCACGTGTTTTGTAAAACCGCGCAGCCCACAACCACTTATCGAGACGGACCTTGTCGTCCTCTTCCTGTTTTTGTGCCACTGCAATTCCTCTTTTAGCCCATAGTCGGAACTGTACTACCGTTTCTGTCGGGCGCAAGAACCCGGCCCTCCAGATAAACTGTGATCGTGGCCGGCTCCCCGGCATGGAGTGATCGAGTGACTATATTTCCGTCTGAACTGACCTCGCCTCAAAGCGGTTGCAAGGGCTGTCAGCAAAGCGAGCCGCTGGGCTTCGATTTTGCCTTCGCCTACCAACCGATCGTCGATTTGCGCGACCAGTCGATTTTCGCTCACGAAGCGCTGGTGCGTGGTCTGGCCGGCGAAGGTGCGCTGACCGTGCTCGATCAGATCACCGAGGCCAACCGTTACCGCTTCGACCAGCTCTGCCGGACCCGAGCCATTGAAGGTGCGGCGAACTTAAATATGCAGACACACTTGTCGATCAACTTCATGCCCAACGCCGTGTACCGCCCGGAGCTGTGTATTCGCAGCACCCTGGAGGCTGCGAAAAAGCACAACTTCCCGATCGACCGGCTGATTTTCGAAACCCTGGAAAGCCAGCATGTAGATAACTATCGCCATTTGACTAATATTCTGCGTGAATACCGCGAATTCGGCTTCATGACCGCCATCGATGATTTCGGGGCGGGCTACTCGGGGCTCAATCTGCTCGCTGATTTCCAACCGGACCTGATCAAACTCGACATGGCACTGATCCGCGATGTCGATCACGATCGCGCTCGTCAGGCTATCGTTCGAGGGGTTGTCACAATGTGTGCGGAGTTGAACGTTACAGTCATTGCCGAAGGCATCGAAAGCGCCGGAGAACGGGATTTCCTGGCGGACTGTGGAATTTTTCTGATGCAGGGCTACTGGTTCGCCAAACCTGCATTCAAAGCGTTGCCCCAGGTAGCACCTGGGGCCTGGACGCGTTAATCGCGGTTTTTCCTATTGAAGACATTTGACCATTTGACCGTTGTCGGTCTGCGCGAGTGGGTGGCGCTCCCGGATTTGGGAGTCGCGGGCCTGCGGGCAAAAATCGACACCGGCGCCAGCACCTCCAGCCTGCATGCCACCGACATCGAGACGTTCGAGCGCGACGGTGAGCAGTGGGTGCGCTTTACTGCTCACCTGGGCACGGTGGTGCAATTGCGCCACCGACGCTGCGAAGCACCGCTGGTGACGCGCAAAACCATTAAAAGCTCCAACGGCCACGCGCAGATGCGCTACGTGGTCAGCACCACCCTGGCCCTCGGTGATCGGGTCTGGCGGGTCGAGTTCACCCTCGCCTGCCGCAAGTCCATGCGTTATCGCCTGTTACTCGGTTCCAAAGCCCTGATCGACGGCCAGCTGGTGGTCAATCCGGGCATTAAATACATACAAGACAAGCCGGTGTTCCCGGTATCTACCTCCTCCACAGGTGTTGCATGAAGATCGCTGTGCTGTCGCGGAACCCGCGTCTGTATTCCACTCGTCGTCTGGTTGAAGCCGGTACCGAGCGTGGCCATGAAATGGTGGTGATCGACACCCTGCGCGCCTACATGAACATCGCCAGTCACAAACCGCAGATCCACTACCGCGGCAAACCGCTGGAAGGTTTTGATGCAGTGATCCCGCGGATCGGTGCGTCGGTGACGTTTTATGGCTGCGCGGTGTTGCGTCAGTTCGAAATGATGGGGGTGTTTCCGCTCAATGAATCGGTGGCCATCGCCCGTTCGCGGGACAAATTGCGCTCGTTGCAATTGCTCTCGCGTCGTGGGATCGGTTTGCCGGTCACCGGTTTTGCCCACTCCCCGGACGACATTCCCGATTTGATCGACATGGTCAACGGCGCGCCGCTGGTGATCAAGGTGCTGGAAGGCACCCAGGGCATTGGCGTGGTGCTGTGTGAAACGGCGACGGCGGCGGAGTCGGTGATCGAGGCGTTCATGGGCCTCAAGCAAAACATCATGGTGCAGGAATACATCAAGGAAGCCGGCGGTGCGGACATTCGCTGCTTCGTGGTCGGCGACAAGGTGATTGCGGCGATGAAGCGCCAGGCCAAGCCTGGGGAGTTTCGCTCCAACCTGCATCGGGGCGGCAGTGCCAGCCTGATCAAGATCACCCCGGAAGAACGTATGACCGCGTTGCGTGCAGCGAAGGTCATGGGGTTGGCGGTGGCCGGCGTGGATATCCTGCGTTCCAATCATGGTCCGCTGGTGATGGAAGTGAACTCGTCGCCGGGGCTGGAAGGGATCGAAACCACCACCAGCAAGAACGTGGCGGGGATCATCATTGAGCATCTTGAGAAAAATGGTGGGCCGAATATGACTCGGACCAAGGGCAAGGGTTGAACCCTGAGATTGATGGCGGCTGGAAGGCCGCCTTCGCGGGCAAGCCCGCTCCCACAGGGTTATTGGTTGGCCGCAAAATTCTGGTCAACACATAACCACTGTGGGAGCGGGCTTGCCCGCGAAGGGGCCATCAGCCCCACCGAAAATGCCAGCGCTTAAACCGCGTCCCGCGGCAACATCAACCCCAACGGCAACCGCACCCGCGCCTCCAGTCCACCACCGGAGCGGTTACGCAGTTCAACATTGCCGCCATGCATCGAAGCAATCCGCTTGACGATCGCCAAGCCCAACCCGGTGCCCTTGCCACCCCGTGCCCGATCGCCACGGGTGAACGGGTTGAAGATCGCCTCCAGCTCCGACGGATCAATCCCCGCCCCACGGTCCATCACACTCAGCACCACGTACGGCGCGCTGGTGTCCCCGGACACATAAGCCGCCACCTCGACACCGCTGCCAGCATGGTTCAAGGCGTTCCCGATCAGGTTGTTCAATAACCGTTTCATCGACACCCGACGCAACGGAAAGGGCTGGATCGGCTCCAGGCGCAGGCGCACCTTCTCTTCGTTCTGGTTGTACGGCGCGGCGACTTCACGCACCAGATCGATCAGGTCGACCTCTTCAACCGACTCATCACGGCCATCGCGGATGAACGCCAGGAACTGATCGAGAATCGCGTCCATGTCCTCAATGTCGCGGACCATGTCGTCGGTCAGGTCGTTGTGGTCGCCCATCAGCTCCAGAGACAGGCGCAAACGGGTCAACGGCGTGCGCAAGTCATGGGACACCCCGGCCAGCATCAGCTCACGCTCGCGGCCGGCCTGTTCGACGTCTTCGGCCATCTGGTTGAAGGCCCGGTACACCTCGGTCATCTCACTCGGCGTGTCGCTGATCGGCAGGCGCACGCTGCGGCCCTGACCCAATTGCCTGGCGGCATAGACCAGGCGCTTCAACGGTTGATTGAGCTGACTGACGAAGATCCACGCCGACGCGGTGGACAGTAAACCGATGGCGAGGAACCAACCGAGCACGTTCCAGATTTTCTGACCGCGCAACGGGTGTGGATACAGCGGCACTTTCAACCAGCCATCGCCCAGGCTTGGCGCCCGGACCCACAGCGCGGGTGGCGAGTGCATGCGTAATCGGACTTCGGTATCGGCGCCCAGCTCCGCCTGCATCTGCCGCTGGTAGATCTCGCTGTAAGGCCAGTGTTGTTCGCCTTCCGGCACGCCAGCGCCCACGACCCGGATCAGCGTGGCCGCTTCGGCGATCTTGTCGCGATTGTTTTCATCGGCCGCCCAATAGGCGCGCAGCGTCAGGGCCACGCCGTGGCTGTATTGGCGGTCCACCAGCACGTCTTCGTTCATCAGCAGATAAACCAGGGTCAGTGCCTTGGAGAACAGGACGACGATCAGCACCAGCCACAGGGTGCGGGAGAAGAAACTCTGGGGGAACCAAACGGGGGTTTTCATGGATAACCGCTACACACTTGCAGGAGCGAGCGATGCTCGCATATTGCGGATCGCGAGTCTGCGGACAACTTCATCCGCATGACCCGCTCCTACAAATCGCCGATCACTTGGTGGCGGCGCCATCCGGAACGAACACGTAACCCACGCCCCAAACGGTCTGGATGTAACGCGGCTTGGACGGATCGGGTTCGATCATCCGGCGCAGACGGGAAATCTGCACGTCGATGGAACGCTCCAGGGCATCCCACTCGCGGCCACGGGCCAGGTTCATCAGCTTGTCGCGAGTCAGTGGCTGACGCGCGTTCATCACCAGGGCCTTGAGCACCGCAAACTCACCGGTGGTGAGCATGTGCACTTCGTCGCCGCGCTTGAGTTCGCGGGTAGCCAGGGACAGTTCGTAGTCACCGAAGGTCACGCTTTCGTCTTCGCTGCCCGGTGCGCCCGGCACTGGCGCCGACTGGCGACGCAGGACCGCTTTGACGCGAGCCATCAGCTCGTCAGGGTTGAACGGCTTGGCCAGGTAATCGTCGGCGCCCAGTTCCAGGCCCTTGATACGGCTGAGCTCGTCACCCTTGGCGGTGAGCATGATGATCGGAATCTGGTTGTTCGCTGTGCGCAGGCGGCGGCAAGCGGTCAGACCGTCTTCGCCGGGCAGCATCAGGTCGAGGACGACCAGGTTGAACACTTCACGCGCCAGCAGGCGGTCCATTTGTTCAGTGTTCGGTACGGCGCGGGCACGGTAGCCCTTGCTGACGAAAAAACGTTCCAGCAGGCTGCTGAGCCCCGGATCGTCGTCAACAATAAGAATTTTTTCGCCTTCAGCAGTGTTTGCAGTGCTGCTCATTGGAAGCTCCTTTGATCTCGGCGCGCATTATGGCGTAGCTGCCGTTATACGCACCGTGTGCATTGTTAGCAGATTTTTCCTTGATCGCCAGGAAACCGGTGATTGTGCCTACAGCCTGCGATGCCCCCGAAAGACTGAACGCTGGTTATAATGCGCGGCCTTTTGTGTCAGGCAACGTCTGATCATTACGCCGGGCAGCCGCTTTTTATTTTCATGGCGCCGGCAGTAATTGTTCGATTTCACGGGTCAACGGGATGCCTGTTGATCCAGGTAGCGGCGCAGGCCAGGCCGCTCAACCAGACTCGTCGAGGCCTTATCCCTGCGCCTGCGAGCCTGCTTTCACAATTTGTCAGGTGGTTTTATGGACAGCATCAACAGCCGCATCGCCGAGGAACTCGGTGTACGCCCACAACAGGTCGAAGCGGCCGTCGCGCTACTCGATGAAGGCTCCACGGTGCCCTTCATCGCCCGTTACCGGAAAGAAGTGACCGGCAGCCTCGATGACATCCAGTTGCGTCATCTGGAAGAGCGTCTGCGCTACCTGCGAGAACTCGACGAACGGCGCATCAGCATCCTGGCCAGCATCCAGGAACAAGGCAAGCTGACCCCGCAATTGGAGCGGGACATCAAGCTCGCCGACACCAAGACCCGCCTCGAAGACTTGTACCTGCCGTACAAGCAGAAGCGCCGCACCAAGGGCCAGATTGCCCTGGAAGCCGGCCTCGGCGACCTGGCCGACGGCCTGTTCAACGACCCGAGCCTGACGCCGGACGTCGAAGCCGCGCGCTTCGTCGATGCCGAAAAAGGCGTGGCCGACGTGAAGGCCGCCCTCGAAGGCGCCAAGTACATCCTCATGGAGCGCTTCGCCGAAGACGCCGGCCTGCTGGACAAGCTGCGCAGCTACCTCAAGCAGGAAGCCATCCTCAGTGCCCGCGTCATCGCCGGCAAGGAAGAGGAAGGCGCCAAGTTCCGTGACTATTTCGAACACGATGAACCGCTGAAAAGCATGCCGTCGCACCGCGCGCTGGCGATTTTCCGTGGCCGCAACGAAGGCATTCTCAGCTCCGCGCTGAAAGTCGGCGACGAGCTGCCGGGCACCATGCACCCATGCGAAGGCATGATCGGCCAGCAATTCGGCATCCAGAACCAGAACCGCGCCGCCGACAAATGGCTGGGCGAAGTGGTGCGCTGGACCTGGAAGGTCAAGCTCTACACCCACCTCGAAACCGACCTGCTGGGCGAGCTGCGCGATGGCGCGGAAACCGAAGCGATCAACGTCTTCGCCCACAACCTGCACGATTTGCTGCTGTCGGCACCGGCCGGCCCACGCGCCACCCTGGGCCTCGACCCGGGCCTGCGTACCGGTTGCAAGGTCGCCGTGGTCGACTCCACCGGCAAGCTGCTGGATCACGCCACGGTGTACCCGCACGTGCCGCACAACAAGTGGGACCAGACCATCGCGATCCTTGCCGCTCTGTGCGCCAAGCACGCGGTGGACCTGATCGCCATCGGCAACGGCACCGCCAGCCGTGAAACCGACAAGCTGGCCGCTGAGCTGATCAAAAAATACCCAGCGATGAAGATGACCAAAGTCATGGTCTCCGAGGCCGGCGCATCGGTTTACTCGGCGTCGGAACTGGCTTCCAAGGAATTCCCGGACCTCGACGTGTCGATCCGTGGCGCGGTGTCCATCGCCCGTCGCCTGCAAGATCCACTGGCTGAGCTGGTGAAGATCGATCCGAAATCCATCGGTGTCGGCCAGTACCAGCACGACGTATCGCAGCTGAAACTGGCGCGCGGTCTGGACGCGGTGGTTGAAGACTGCGTAAACGCCGTGGGCGTGGACGTGAACACGGCTTCCGTGGCGCTGCTGGCCCGCATCTCCGGCCTCAACGCGACCCTGGCACAGAACATCGTCAGCCACCGCGACGAGCACGGCGCGTTCAAAACCCGCGCGGCGTTGAAGAAAGTTGCGCGTCTGGGCGAGAAAACCTTCGAACAGGCCGCCGGTTTCCTGCGTGTCATGAACGGCGACAACCCACTGGATTCTTCGGCAGTTCACCCGGAAGCCTATCCGCTGGTGCAGCGCATTGCCGCTGAAACCGACCGCGATATCCGCTCGCTGATCGGCGACGCGAGCTTCCTCAAGCGCCTCGATCCGAAGAAGTACACCGACGAAACGTTCGGTCTGCCGACGGTCACCGACATTCTGCAAGAACTGGAAAAACCCGGCCGCGACCCGCGTCCCGAGTTCAAGACCGCCGAGTTCCAGGAAGGCGTCGAAGACCTCAAGGACCTGCAACTGGGGATGATCCTCGAAGGCGTGGTGACCAACGTGACCAACTTCGGCGCGTTCGTCGACATCGGCGTGCATCAGGACGGTTTGGTGCACATCTCTGCGCTTTCGGAGAAGTTCATCAAGGACCCGCGTGAAGCGGTGAAGGCCGGTGACGTGGTGAAAGTGAAGGTCATGGAAGTCGACATCCCGCGCAAACGCGTTGGCCTGTCGATGCGCATGAGCGACACCCCGGGCGAGAAAATCGACGGTGCCCGTGGTGCGCGTCCGGGTTCGGCCTCGCGCCAGTCCCAAAACAGCGCACCGCGCAAGGAAACCACGGCGGCGGCCCCGGCCAACAACGCCATGGCTTCGCTGTTCGCCAACGCCAAGCAGTTGAAGAAACGCTGATGGATATTCCTGCCGGGCTGACCGAAAGCGCGTTTTTCAAGCTGCTGGGGTGCCGCTTGCACAGCCTGGAGACCGGGGTGGCGCAAGTCGCCCTCGGGCTCGCGCCAGAGCTGCGCAATCGCGGCGGCAAGCTGCACGGCGGGGCCTTGTTCAGTCTGGTGGACATTGCCATGGGGCTGGCCTGTTCCAGCACCCACGGCTTTGACCAGCAGAGTGCGACCATCGAATGCAAGATCAACTACATTCGCGCCGTCGCCGACGGTGAGGTGATGTGCACGGCGCGGGTGATCCACCCGGGCCGCCGCACGCTGGTGGTCGAAGCGGATGTGATGCAGGGCGACAAACTCGTCGCAAAAGCACAAGGCACGTTCGCTGTCCTGTAGCTACCTACCCTCGACTTGAGTTAATTTCAGCGCAGAGCAACCTGTGGGAGCGGGCTTGCCCGCGATGGCGGTGTGTCAGACGGCATAAATGGTGACTGACACTCCCTCATCGCGGGCAAGCCCGCTCCCACAGGGATCGTGCAGTTCTTGAAAATCGGCATATGGCCTGTCAGGCTCAAAAACCAGGCGAAAACGCCAGTTTTAACTTCACCCTTGTAGACCGTCTTGCCCACCCCCATATTGGGGCGACTGACGCGTGAAGGAATCCAACTTGAGCGAACTTCTCAACCGCCGCCTGGCTCTGCTCGGCGAGCGCGCTAACCTCTCTCTGCTCGAACAGTGCCTTCACGGCATCGAACGTGAATGCCTGCGCGTGACCGGCGAAGGTCGCCTGGCGCAAACGCCGCACCCGGAAGAATTGGGTTCCGCGCTGACGAACGAACAAATCACCACCGACTATTCCGAGTCGCTGCTGGAGTTCATCACGCCCGCCCTGCCCGACCCGGCGGATACGCTGGCGAGCCTGGACAGGATTCACCGTTTTGCCTACAGCAAGCTCGGCAACGAGTTTCTGTGGAGTCCATCGATGCCCTGCCCGTTGCCGGCCGAGGAAGACATCCCGATCGCCTATTACGGCACGTCCAACATCGGTCAGCTCAAGTACGTCTATCGCAAGGGCCTGGCCCTGCGCTACGGCAAGACCATGCAGTGCATCGCCGGGATTCACTACAACTTTTCCCTGCCGGAAAAGCTCTGGCCGCTGCTTAAAGAGGCTGAAGGCTTTGTCGGCACCGACCGCGACTATCAGTCGTCGGCCTACATCGCGCTGATCCGTAATTTCCGCCGCTACAGCTGGCTGCTGATGTACCTCTTCGGTGCGTCGCCAGCGCTGGATGCCGGCTTCCTGCGCGGTCGCTCCCATCAACTGGAGCAACTGGACCCCGACACTTTGTACCTGCCGTACGCCACCAGCCTGCGCATGAGCGATCTGGGTTACCAGAGCAATGCCCAAGCCGGTTTGACGCCGTGCTACAACGACCTGGCCAGCTACACCGACAGCCTGCGCAAGGCAGTCGCCACGCCGTATGCGCCGTATGTCGAAATCGGTACGCACCAGGACGGTGAGTGGGTCCAACTCAACACCAACATCCTGCAGATCGAAAACGAGTACTACTCCAACATCCGTCCGAAACGCGTGACCTACACCGGCGAGCGGCCGATCCAGGCGCTGGTCGCCCGTGGCATTCAGTACGTCGAAGTGCGTTGCCTGGACATCAACCCGTTCCTGCCGATGGGTATCGACCTCACCGAGTCGCGATTCCTCGACGCGTTCCTGCTGTACTGCGCGCTGAACGACAGCCCGCTGCTGACCAACACCTTTTGTGGCAACGCGACCTCGAACTTCCTCAGCGTGGTCAAGGAAGGTCGTCGTCCTGGCTTGCAACTGCAGCGTGACGGTCATCCGGTGGACTTGAAGGAATGGGCCAGCGAGCTGCTGGAAAAAATTGCGCCGTTGGCAGCGATGCTCGATGAGAGCCATGACGGCGATGCCCACAGCAAGGCACTGGATGCGCAACTGGCCAAGGTCAAGGATTCGTCCCTGACGCCTTCGGCCCAGGTGCTGGCGGCAATGGCCGAGCACAAGGACAGCTTCAGCCAGTTCTCCCTGCGTCAAAGCCGGGCGCATGCGGAGTATTTCCGCAGCGAGCCGCTTTCAAACGAAGATCAGGCGAAGTTTGAAGAGCGGGCGCGTTCGTCGCTGGCTGAACAGGTTGAGCTTGAGCAGAACGAAGTCGGCGATTTCGATGTGTTTGTCGGGTCGTATCAGGCGAGCATTCTGGCGATCAGCAACTGATCCTGAAAGTTCCTGCGGACCTTATCGCTAGCAGGGCTAACTCCCACAGTGGATATTCAGTGTTGGCACAATTGTGTGAACACCCTTGACCTCTGTGGGAGCTAGCCTGCTAGCGATCGACCGCGAAGCGGGCGTCCTTAGAATTTTCCGCTCATAAGCTCATTCGAAAAAGTTATTTATTTTCGGTTTCTTAGATCATTTAGTCTCCTTTCACGCCGACACTCGGTCGCCTGACAAGGAGCTTCCCAATGAAACTGAATTTCCCTCTTCGCCTGCTGGCGGCCGCGTCTCTGGCGGCGGCGAGTTTCTTTGCCCAGGCCGCCGACGTTACGGTCGCCTACCAAACCACCGTTGACCCGGCGAAAGTCGCCCAGGCCGACGGCGCGTACGAAAAAGCCACCAACGCCAAGATCGACTGGCGCAAATTCGATAACGGTGCCGACATCATCGCCGCCATCGCCTCCGGTGACGTGCAGATCGGCTACCTCGGTTCCAGCCCCCTGACCGCTGCAATCACCCGTAAAGTCCCGGTTGAAACCTTCCTCATCGCCACCCAGATCGGCGCCGCCGAAGCCCTGGTCGCTCGCGACGGTTCCGGGATCAAGACGCCGCAGGACCTGATCGGCAAGAAAATCGCCGTGCCATTCGTTTCCACCGGCCACTACAGCCTGCTGGCCGCGCTGAAGCACTGGAACATCGACCCCTCGAAAGTCACCGTCCTCAACCTCGCCCCGCCCGCCATCATCGCGGCGTGGAAACGCGGTGACATCGACGCCACTTACGTGTGGGACCCAGCGCTGGGCGTGGCCAAGGAAAACGGCAAAGTGCTGATCACCTCCGGCGAACTGGCCAAGTTCGGCGCGCCAACCTTCGATGCCTGGATCGTGCGTAAAGACTTCGCCGAGAAGCACCCGGAAATCGTCACCGCGTTCGCCAAAGTGACCCTGGATGCCTACGCCGATTACCGCAAAGACCCGAAAGCCTGGCTCGCCGACCAAAGCAACGTCGACAAACTGGTGAAGCTGTCCGGTGCCAAGGCCAGCGACATTCCGCTGCTGCTGCAAGGCAACGTTTACCCACTGGCGGCTGATCAAGTGATCACCCTCGGCGCGCCGACCACCAAGGCCATCACCGACACCGCCGCGTTCTTGAAAGAACAAGGCAAGGTCGACGCCGTGCTGCCGGACTACGCCCCGTATGTCAGCGCCAAATACATCACCCACTGATCGGAGTTAATTGCGATGGCTTTGCTACAGCTGGAGCGCATCAGCGCACAGTACCCAGGCAGCCCGGAACCGGTACTGGCGGATATTTCCTTGAGCCTTGGTCCCCAGCAATTGCTGGTGGCCCTCGGCCCGTCCGGCAGTGGCAAGACTTCGCTGTTGAACCTGATTGCCGGTTTCGTCGAGCCCAGCGCCGGGCGCATCACCCTTGACGGCGTGCCGGTCAAAGGCCCGAGCGCCGAGCGCGGCGTGGTGTTCCAGGACGATGCGCTGCTGCCTTGGCAAGACGTGCTGGCCAACGTCGGATTCGGCCTGGAACTGGCCGGTGTTTCCCGGGAAAAACGCGAAATCCGCGCTCAGGAAATGCTCGCTTTGGTGGACCTTTCCGGTTTCGAAAACCGTCGCATCTGGCAGCTCTCGGGCGGCCAGAAGCAACGCGTTGGCCTGGCCCGTGCGCTTGCCGCCGACCCTCGGGTTTTGCTCATGGACGAACCCTTCGGCGCCCTCGATGCTTTCACCCGCGAACAAATGCAGGAGTTGCTGCTGCAAGTCTGGCAGCGCACCGCCAAACCGGTATTCCTGATTACCCACGACATCGAAGAAGCGGTGTTCCTCGCCACTGACCTGATTCTGTTGGCACCGAACCCTGGGCAGATCGTCGAGCGCCTGAGCCTGGACTTCGGTCAGCGTTACGCCGCCGGCGAGTCGGCACGGGCGATCAAATCCGACCCGCGCTTTATCGAAACCCGCGAACACGTGCTCGCCAAAGTGTTCTCCCAACGCAGCGCCGCCACGCGGCAGGAGCGCGCATGAGCAGCTATGAAATTCCAGCCGTGACGGTGAAAGCGGGCTCAACGGTGATCGCGGTGCGCCGCAGCCTCAGTACTCGCTGGATCAGCGTGCTGACGCTGGTCGCGCTTGTTGCCATTTGGTGGGCTGTCACCGCTACGGGGATGATCGAACCGCTGTTCCTGCCGCCACCGTCCGCCGTGTTGCAGAAAGGCTGGCTGCTGGTGACCACTGGCTACATGGACTCGACCTTGTGGCAGCACTTGGGCGCGAGTCTCAGCCGAATCGGCCTGGGCCTCGGTTTCGCAGTGCTGACCGCCGTGCCGGTTGGCATCGCCATCGGCCATAACCGCATCGCCCGTGGCATTCTCGACCCGCTGATCGAATTCTACCGGCCAATTCCACCGCTGGCTTATCTGCCGCTGATCGTGATCTGGTGCGGCATCGGTGAGTTGTCGAAAGTCTTGCTGATCTATCTGGCGATTTTCGCCCCGATCGCCATCGCCACCGCCACCGGCGTACGCACCGTCGACCCGGCCAAATTGCGTGCGGCGCAGTCGTTGGGCGCGACACGGGCGCAGTTGATTCGCCATGTGATTCTGCCGAGCGCGTTGCCGGATATTTTGACGGGCGTACGGATTGGTTTGGGTGTGGGTTGGTCGACGCTGGTCGCTGCCGAGCTGATCGCCGCCACCAGCGGCTTGGGCTTCATGGTGCAGTCGGCCGCGCAGTTCCTGGTCACCGATGTGGTGGTGCTGGGGATTCTGGTGATTGCGCTGATCGCCTTCGCCATGGAAATGGGCTTGCGCGCCCTGCAACGCAAACTGGTGCCGTGGCACGGCCAGGCTCACTAAAGACTTGTCATTGACCATGCCGACAGCTCGGCACCCCGGATTGAAGAGAAAGACCATGAGCAACCTGACAATCGTCCCTTTAAGCTCGGCACTCGGCGCGCAAATCAACGGCATCGACATCAGCCAGCCGCTGAACCTGGAACAACGCGACGCTATCGAACAAGCACTGCTCAAGCACCAAGTGCTGTTCTTCCGCGACCAACCGATCGAGCCGCCACAACAGGCCCGTTTCGCCGCGAATTTTGGCGACCTGCACATTCACCCGATCTACCCCAATGTGCCGGAACAACCGGAAGTGCTGATCCTCGACACCGCCGTCACCGACGTGCGCGACAACGCGATCTGGCACACCGACGTGACCTTCCTGCCGACCCCGGCCATGGGTGCGGTGCTCAGCGCCAAGCTGCTGCCGGAGTTCGGCGGTGACACGTTGTGGGCCAGCGGCATCGCTGCATATGAAGCGTTGTCAGCGCCGATGAAAACCTTGCTCGAAGGGCTGACGGCCACTCACGATTTCACCCGCTCGTTTCCACTGGAGCGTTATGGCAACACGCCGCAAGCGCTGGCCCAGTGGGAAGAAGCACGCCGCAAAAATCCACCGCTGTCGCACCCGGTGATCCGTACGCACCCGGTGAGCGGACGTCGGTCGTTGTTCGTCAATGAAGGCTTCACGTCGAAGATCAACGAGCTGTCGGAGACTGAAAGCGAGGTGATTCTGAAGTTTCTGTTTACCCACGCGACGCGGCCGGAATTCACGATTCGCTGGCGTTGGCAGAAGGATGATGTGGCGTTCTGGGATAACCGCGTGACACAGCACTATGCGGTAGATGATTACCGGCCAGCGCGGCGGGTGATGCAGCGGGCAACGGTGTTGGGGGATGTGCCGTTTTTTCGCTGATTTTTCTGTTGCCGATGATGGCCTCATCGCTAGCAGGCTAGCTCCCACATTTGGAATGCAATCCACCTGTGGGAGCTAGCCTGCTAGCGATAGCCATATGACAGGCGCCGGATAATCCGGCGCCGAACACTCACTCAGCCGTCGAAGGCTTCTCCCAAAGATTGATCCCGCCCTCCTGGGCAAACCGGTCAATCTCCGCCAGTTCCTCTGCGCTAAAGCTCAGATTCTTCAACGCCCCGACGTTCTCGATGATCTGCTCCGGCCGGCTCGCGCCGATCAGCGCCGAGGTCACCCGTGGATCGCGCAACGTCCAGGCCAACGCCAACTGCGCCAGGCTCTGGCCACGACGTTTGGCGATCTCATTGAGCCCGCGCACATGGGCGATGTTGGCTTCGGACAGTTGCGAGGACTGCAATGAACCACCGCCCGGACGATTGACCCGCGCATCCTTCGGAATGCCGTTGAGGTATTTATCGGTCAACAGACCCTGCGCCAACGGAGTGAAGGCAATCACACCGGTGCCGAGTTCGTCGGTGACATCCAGCAGGTCCTTTTCCACCCAGCGATTGAGCAGGTTGTACGCCGGTTGGTGAATCAGCAACGGCACTTTCCACTCTTTCAACAGTGCGGCCATCTCACGGGTTTTCACCCCGGAATAGGACGAGATACCGATGTACAGCGCCTTGCCCTGCTGCACGGCGGTGGCCAGTGCACTGGCGGTTTCTTCCAGCGGCGTTTCCGGGTCGAAGCGGTGCGAGTAGAAGATATCCACGTAGTCCAGCCCCAGGCGCTGCAGGCTCTGATCCAGGCTGGCCAGCACGTATTTGCGCGAACCGCCGCCCTGACCATAAGGGCCGGGCCACATGTCCCAACCGGCTTTGCTGGAGATGATCAGTTCGTCGCGATACTGCTTGAAGTCTTCACGCAGCAAACGCCCGAAATTGATCTCGGCGCTGCCGTACGGCGGGCCGTAGTTGTTGGCCAGGTCGAAGTGGTTGATGCCCAGGTCGAACGCGGTGCGCAGCAACGAGCGCTGGGAGTCGATCGGCGTGCTGTCGCCGAAGTTGTGCCACAGGCCCAGCGACAGCGCCGGCAGCACCAGACCGCTGCGACCCACGCGGCGGTAAGGGATAGAGTCGTAGCGGTTTTCGGCAGCGGTGTAAGTCATCGAATCCTCTCTTGTCTGTCTTGAAGGTGGTGTCGACTGCTTCGCAAGTCGCCCAGCATACGCCCAGACAAACGCCGATAAACCCCGGATTCGAGAAAATGCTGAAACGTTTCATAAATGGATGGGACGCGGAGCGTCCCGGGCTGCATTCCCACGCAGAGCGTGGGAACGATCTAACGATTACGCCGACAACTCACGCAGCGCGGCAGCAGCCAAAAAGCCAGACCTTGAGCTGTATCGCTGGTCCCGCCTGACCGTTTGATCGATACGTTCCAGCAACTGTTCTGGCAGCGTGGCATTGAAGCGCACGGACTTACCGAAGTAAGGCGTGATATCGAATTCGACAACGCCCCACACGCCCCCCGCGTAGTCAGGGTTATCAAGATGCGCATCGATCTCACGCACCTGCGGCAGTGGATCGCCATCGGCGACCAAACCTTCGTAGTGCAACGACAATGCTTCTTTCACGTTTTCAAATGCCTGCGCCACAGTACTGCCTGCGGAGAAGCAACCCGGCACGTCCGGGATAATTACTCCGTATTCTGAGTCGGCATCCTTGTGCAGAACGACCGGGAATTTCATTTCGGTGAGTCCTTCCTGTGATGTGGCCCCCTCGGGGCTTTCATATCCAACGTCGGGCTTCATTTCAGACCCGCCTGTTTCAATATGCTGTTGATCGTTCCTTTTGGAAGATCCGAATCAGGGTGCTTTATCGTCACCCTCCCTGGCTTGCTCGGATGCTTGTACTGATGGTGACTACCTTTCACGGCCACCAGATACCAACCATCCTCCTCGATCATCCTGATCATTTCCCGACTTCGCATCACCTTCGTCCTTGTGGGCAGCATCGGCTGCGCACAGTATCCGACGATCATGTCTCCAATACACACGATACACACAATGATAAATATTAGCCCAACATGAGGAGCCCCTGCCTGCTCGTGGACCAGCTGCGGTGGAATCCCTGACCCAGGTGTTCGCCAAGGAAATGCGCGGTCGCAACATCACCGTCAACGCCGTCGCGCCCGGGCCGGTTGCCACTGACTTGTTCCTGCATGGCAAGAGCGAAGTACAGATCCAGAACTTCGCCAAGATGGCCCCGCTGGAACGGCTCGGGCAGCCGGAACACATCTCCCGCGTCGTGTCCTTTTTGGTCGGACCGGATTCGGCGTGGGTCAACGGGCAGATTTTGCGGGTGAATGGCGGGTTGGTCTGAGGACGACGCTATGCTCGGTATAACGGGGTGAATCCATGAGGCTTGCCCGCGAAGGCGTCCTCAAAAAGCAACACCCATCTGAAGGGACGGAACTCACCATGCACACCACCATCATCATCACCTTCGGCCTGATCCTCCTGGCGCTGATGCTGTTCATCGGCGAGAAGATCGGCTTCAGCCGCCAGACGCTGACCTACAGCTTCATCGTGCTGTGGCTGGCACTGACGATGATCAACGGCGCCATCGGCGTGGTCACCGCCGGCCAGTCCGTCACGACGGAACTGGTGGTCGGCAGCGTGGTGTTCGGTGTGCCGGTGGCGGCGCTGGTGTTGTTCATGGCGCTGACCACCGAGACGTGAGTGCTCGATCAACGCACCAGATGCAAAAACTGCATGTGCCGCTCGTACTGATCAAGGATGTCGTTGATCACCTGTTCCTTGGTGTAACCCACCAGATCGTAGTCCTGACTGCCCTCGCTCAAATGCACTTCAGCCCGGTAATAACGGCGATTGTTGAGTTCCTTGGAGCCCATGCCGCCACGGGCGAATGACGGCGTGAAGTAACCGCGCATCTGCACTTGATAGATGAACGGATGCTGCTCGCCATGACCGATTTCCAGGCTGACGCTGTCATTCGCCGGGTCAGGTTGAGTAACGACATTCAACCCCTTCTCGACAAACACCGCCGTCACTTCTTCAATCGCCGGGCGCACCGTCGTTTCGAGGAAACGATAGACCTCATCGCGCGACGGGAAATGCACGGCCTGGCTCAAGCGCTGACGCCAGCCACCGCGACGCGATCCGGACACCGGCGCCAGGGAGTGCATCTGCGCAATCTGTTTCTGCGACTCCAGATAAAACGCCTTGTGCAGGCCCCACATCATCAGCAGCAAAATCATCGAGAACGGCAACGAGGTCAGCACCACCGCTGACTTCAACGCATCGATGCTGCCGGAGAACAGCAACGCGCTGGTCACCAGCGCGGTCATCGCGCCCCAGAATACTCGTAGCCATTTCGGCCCGTCTTCGTCGGGATTGCCACCCTTGGCGGACAGCGTCGACAGCACCACGGTGCCCGAGTCAGCGGACGTGACGAAGAACACGAAGCTGATAAACACCGTGACCGCGATCACGGTTTTGCTCCACGGGTAGGTTTCCAGCAGCAGGTAAAGGGTCATCGACGGGTTGTCGATGGCCGACATGCCCAGCGCCGACATGCCGTGGTTGAGCACCTGGTCGATGGCGCTGTTGCCGAAGATCGACATCCAGGCCAGGGTGAAGCCGAGCGGAATCAGCAGCACGCCGAAGACGAATTCGCGGATGGTCCGGCCACGGGAAATCCGCGCGATGAACAGGCCCACGAACGGCGACCATGCGATCCACCAGGCCCAATAGAACACCGTCCAGCCGCCCAGCCAGTCGCTGGGTTTGTCGTAGGCATACAGGTCGAAACTCTTCATCGGCAAGGCGCCCAGGTAGTCGCCGATGTTCTGGATCAAGGTGTTGAGCAGGTGCTGCGTGGGGCCGGCGAACAGCACGAACAGCAGCAGCGCACAGGCCAGCAGCATGTTGATGTCGGACATCACCCGCACGCCTTTATCGACGCCGGACACCGCGACGATGATCGCCGCGCCCATCATCAGCGTGATCAGGCCAACCTGAACCCACTGAGTGTGAGCAATGCCGAACAGGTAATCGAGCCCTGAGTTGAGGTGCAACACGCCAAAGCCCATGTCGGCGCCGAGGCCGAACACCGTGGCGATGATGCCGAAACCGTCCACCGCATAACCGATCGGGCCGTTGATGCGCTTGCCTATCAGTGGATACAGCGCCGAACGCAGGGCCAGCGGCAGGTTATGTCGATAAGCGAAGTAGGCCAGCGCCATGCCGACGAAGGCGAACACGCCCCAGCCATGCAGGCCCCAGTGCAGAAACAGAATCTGCATCGCCTGGCGCGCCGCATCCGCCGTGCCGGCCTCGCCTTGCGGCGGTTGCGCCAGGTGGGTCAGCGGTTCGGACACGCAAAAGAAAAACAGCGTGATGCTGATCCCGGCGGCGAACAGCATGCCGGCCCACGACAGGTAGCTGAATTCGGGTTCGTCGTGGTCGGCACCGAGCTTGATCTTGCCGTAGCCGGACAAGGCGGTGACCACCACGAAGACCAGATACAGGGTCATCGCGAGCATGTAGTACCAGCCGACCGTATTGGCCGCCCAGTTTTGCGCCGCCAGCAACCAGGCGCCGGCTTGCTCGGGCATGGCGATAACGACAATGCCGAACAGCAGAATGAAACTGGCCGAGAAGTAAAACACCGGCGGGTTCATGCGGACCTGGCCGCTGGCGGAGGTGGACGGTGCACTCATGAATGGTGCACCTCAAGGGGGTGAAACAGGGCAATCAGTAACGGACTCGGCAAGGGCAAGCCTCCTGTTGTGAGCGGGCAGCAAACCGGCGGTTTAACTTGAATGAGCGTTCAAGTTAAACATGAATAGGATGCTAAGGACTAATCGCAAGGCTCGGCGGTACTGTTCATACGCTAGCTCAAGGAGGGTATGACGCGGGGTTGGGGGAATTCGTTCAGCTGGAGATTAGCGAAATGCCATTACCCTGGTTCGGTTTGAAACCCTTCGCGAGCAAGCCCGCTCCCAGATTAGACCGAGGCGCGGGACAGGTACACGATCTAATGTGGGAGCGGGCTTGCTCGCGAAGGCGTCTGATCAGACAGCAAATATCTGCACAGGCTTACTTCTGCGTCCCATCATCATGCTGCAAATTCGCCTGCGTCAGGTTGCACCCCGCCGGCACGCTGCGGGTCAGCCAGACATTGCCGCCAATGGTCGAGCCCTTGCCGATGGTGATCCGCCCGAGAATCGTCGCCCCGGCATAGATCACCACATCATCCTCAACGATCGGATGGCGCGGATGACCCTTCTGCAACTGGCCGTCCTCGTCCGACGGGAAGCGCTTGGCACCCAGCGTCACCGCCTGATAAATCCGCACGCGCTCACCAATGATCGCCGTCTCGCCGATCACCACGCCCGTCCCGTGATCGATAAAGAAGCTACGGCCAATCTGCGCCCCGGGATGGATGTCGATGCCGGTGGCCGAATGAGCGATTTCCGCGCTGATCCGCGCCAACAGCGGCAACCCGGCGCGGTACAAATGGTGGGCCAGGCGATGGTGGATCACCGCCAGAATGCCCGGATAGCACAGCAGCACTTCATCAACACTGCGCGCCGCCGGGTCGCCGTGATAAGCCGCCAACACGTCGGTGTCCAACAGGCTGCGCAACCCCGGAAGGGCGAGGGCGAAGTCCTGAATGATCTGAATGGTCCGGGCCTCGACTTCGGAATCGACCTGTGCGCTGTGGCGGGCGGCGTAACGCAGTTCGAGACGGGCCTGGGCCAGCAACGCGTTCAGGGCCACGTCCAGCGTGTGGCCGACGTAGAAATCTTCACTCTCCTCGCGCAAATCCACCGGGCCCAGGCGCATCGGGAACAGCGCACCGCACAACGCTTCGAGGATTTCCGCCATGGCCGCGCGGGACGGCAACTCGCGACCGCCCTGCTCGGTACTGGCGCGGCCGTTTTCTGCACGCCACTGGTCACGCGCCGTGCGCAGCTGGCTGACGATGGTCTGCAATTGCCAATGGCTGGAACGCTCGCTCACGGTAAAAACTCCTCACGGGCGGCCGGACTGTCTGGCCGCGCTGACGGCGATTACTTTACGGCAAGGTCTGGAAGCCGAATTAAGAACCAATTGTGCTGTGTACAGCTCTTTTGGATATAAGCGATTGGCGGTTGCCCCGCTAAATGGGCGTGCCTATAGTCCTGACATCTTCCCCCGCCAGTACGGAACCATGATCAAACAACAGCTCGCCCGTTTTGACCGCCTCGATCTGCTCGGCCACCCGACCCCTCTGGAAAAACTCGAACGCCTGTCGACCTGGCTGGGCCGCGACGTGTACGTCAAACGCGATGACCTGACGCCGCTGGCAATGGGCGGCAACAAGCTGCGCAAACTCGAATACCTGGCCGCCGATGCCCTGGCCCAAGGCGCCGACACGCTGATCACCGCCGGTGCGCTGCAATCCAACCACGTGCGCCAGACTGCCGCCATTGCGGCCAAGCTGGGCCTGGGCTGTATCGCGCTGCTGGAAAATCCATTGGGCACCGACGACGCCAACTACGTCGGCAACGGCAATCGGCTGTTGCTCGACCTGTTCGATGCCAAGGTTGAATTAGTCGAAAACCTCGACAATGCCGACGACCAGTTGGAGGCCTTGGCCGCACGACTGCGCAACAACGGCAAGAAACCGTATCTGGTGCCGATTGGTGGCTCCAACGCATTGGGTGCCTTGGGTTATGTGCGTGCCGGGCTGGAACTGGCCGAACAGATCAAGGACACCGGCCTGCAATTTGCCGCCGTCGTTCTCGCTTCCGGCAGCGCCGGCACGCACAGCGGCCTGGCGTTGGCATTGAGCGAAGTACTCGCGGATTTGCCAGTGATTGGCGTGACGGTGTCCCGTAGCGAAGAAGATCAGCGGCCCAAGGTTCAAGGCCTGGCTGAGCGCACTGCCGAGTTGCTGGGCGTGAGCCTGCCAGCGAGTTTCAAAGTCGAGTTGTGGGACGAGTATTTTGGCCCGCGTTATGGCGAGCCGAATGCCGGGACCCTTTCAGCGTTGAAGCTGCTGGCAAGCCAGGAAGGGTTGTTGCTCGACCCGGTCTACACCGGCAAAGCCATGGCCGGGTTGCTGGATGGCATTGGCCGCGGGCGTTTTGATGAAGGCCCGATCATCTTCCTGCACACCGGCGGGGCGCCGGCGTTGTTTGCGTATAACACGGCGTTCTGAGAGCGCTACGCGCTTCGCGGGCAAGCCTCGCTCCTACAGGTTTTTGCGTCGATCAAGGAATTATCGTCCGGCCCAATCCCTGTAGGAGCGAGGCTTGCCCGCGAAGGCGATCCTGCATATGTAATTAAAGAATAACAAACGCAATATTTATTATTTTCCTATCTAAAGACGCCATCATATAGTCACGCCGCAGGCGAATTTGCTGCGAGACGCATACGCTGCTTTAGGGCAGGATATCGCTGTCGTCCAAATCCCGATTTTGCCAACTTTCCTAAAAGCGTCTTCATAAGAAAACACAGGGGCTTGTCATGAATTTTTCCGCACTACGTCGAAATCTGCTCGTCGGTTCGCTGGGCCTGGCACTCAGCGCCGGCCTGTTGGGGCAAGCGGTTGCCGGTGAGCAACTGCAAAAAATCAAAGACGCTGGCGTGATCAACGTCGGCCTGGAAGGCACTTACCCACCGTTCAGTTTCGTCGACGCCGACGGCAAACTGGCCGGCTTCGAAGTTGAATTCTCCGAAGCCCTGGCCAAAGAGCTCGGCGTGAAGGTCAAACTGCAACCGACCAAATGGGACGGGATCCTCGCCGCTCTGGAATCCAAGCGTCTGGACGCCGTGATCAACCAGGTGACCATCTCCGAAGAACGCAAAAAGAAGTATGACTTCTCCGAGCCGTACACCGTTTCCGGGATTCAGGCGCTGGTTCTGACCAAGAACAAAGACACCATCAAGACCGCCGCCGATCTGGCCGGCAAGAAAGTCGGCGTCGGCCTGGGCACCAACTACGAACAATGGCTCAAGGACAATCAACCGAAAGCCATCATCAAGACCTATGACGATGATCCGACCAAGTTCCAGGATCTGCGTGTTGGCCGCATCGACGCCATCCTGATCGACCGCCTCGCCGCACTGGAATACGCCAAGAAGGCCAAGGACACGGTCGCCGCCGGCGAAGCGTTCTCCCGTCAGGAAGCCGGTATTGCCCTGCGCAAAGGCGAGCCTGAGTTGCTGGCTGCGGTGAACAAAGCCATCGACAAGCTGCGTGCCGACGGGACGCTGAAAAAGCTTTCGGAAAAATACTTCAGCGCTGACGTCACTCAATAATGGAAGAAGCTTTCCAACTCGCACTGGACTCCCTGCCCTTCCTGCTCAAGGGGGCCTACTACACGGTCATCTTGAGCCTGGGCGGGATGTTCTTCGGCCTCATGCTGGGCTTCGGCCTGGCACTGATGCGCCTGTCGCGCTTCAAACTGGTGAGCTGGATCGCCCGCATCTACGTGTCGTTCTTTCGCGGCACGCCGTTGCTGGTGCAACTGTTCGTGATCTATTACGGCTTGCCGCAATTGGGCATGGAACTCGATCCGCTGCCGGCAGCCCTGATCGGCTTCTCGCTGAACATGGCCGCTTACGCCTGTGAAATCCTGCGTTCCGCGATCAGCTCCATCGAGCGCGGCCAGTGGGAAGCGGCGGCCAGTATCGGCATGACCCGCGCGCAGACCCTGCGCCGGGCCATCATCCCGCAAGCGATGCGCACCGCATTGCCGCCGCTGGGCAACAGCTTCATTTCGCTGGTCAAGGACACCGCGCTGGCCGCCACCATCCAGGTGCCGGAGCTGTTCCGCCAGGCGCAGCTGATCACGGCCCGCACCTTCGAAGTGTTTACCATGTACCTTGCCGCCGCGCTGATCTACTGGATTCTGGCCACGGTGCTCTCGCACCTGCAGAACAAGTTGGAAGAGCGGGTCAATCGGCACGACCAGGAGAACTGACCCCATGATTGTCGTGGAAAAACTGACAAAGCAGTTCAAGGGTCAAGTCGTGCTCAACGGCATCGATCTGGAGGTAAAGGAAGGTGAGGTCGTGGCGATCATCGGGCCCAGCGGCTCGGGTAAAACCACGTTCCTGCGTTGCCTGAACTTTCTGGAAGAACCCACCAGCGGCCGGATCAAGGTCGGTGACATCGAAATCGATGGCAGCCGCCCGCTGAACCAGCAGCAAGGCCTGGTGCGACGCTTGCGCCAACACGTGGGCTTCGTGTTCCAGAGCTTCAACCTGTTCCCGCATCGCACGGCCCTGGAGAATGTGATCGAAGGCCCGATCGTGGTGAAGAAAATCCCGCATGACCAAGCCGTTGCCCTGGGTAAAAAGCTGTTGGCCAGGGTTGGCCTGGCGGGCAAGGAAGACGCTTACCCGCGACGCCTTTCCGGCGGCCAGCAACAGCGTGTGGCGATTGCCCGTGCGTTGGCGATGGAGCCGGAAGTGATTCTGTTCGACGAGCCCACCTCAGCCCTCGACCCGGAGCTGGTGGGTGAAGTGCTGGCGACCATCCGCAGCCTGGCCGAAGAGAAGCGCACCATGGTGATCGTCACCCACGAAATGGGCTTTGCCCGTGACGTGGCCAATCGTGTGGTGTTTTTCGACAAGGGTGTGATCGTCGAGCAAGGCGAAGCGAAGGCGCTGTTTGCCAATCCGAAAGAAGAACGCACGAAACAGTTTCTCAGCAAGTTTCTGAATAACACTCATAACTGAGCGACTGTTCCATCAGCATCGACTTCCATGGATGGAAGTACACTTACATCTCTTCCGACTCGTACAAAACACATAACGCTTACAATACCTTCTGCTGTTGCTTGCGGTACATATATATGTTCTGCAATAGATCAACACTGCCTAAACTTCAAAATACACTCGATCAACCTTAACCAAGGCATTGCTGCCGTTGCGGCATAAAAGCCACAAAAAGCACCGTCATAGTCGACAGGTCGGTACAGTTTATTAACACCGACCTGTAGGAACTTTCTGATTAAGTGATTATCCAGCGCCCAACTAACAAACGCTGTTGACACAGATTCAAGCGCACTCTTATCTAGCCTCCAACAGGCGCCGATCATTATTTAAAGCGAACAAATAATTAGCCGTATTGTTACTCGGCAATTCACGCCTTTTGATCTTTCAGAAACGGACTTCACTGCAAGTTTTCAAGGAGAAACCCCATGACAAGCACTTCGCACAAACCCGAACTGGCGGCCCCGACCCTGGCCCAAACTCAAAAGACCGGCATCAACATCACCTCGGCGGCGCACCTGCTGATCGAAGTGGCGCCCTACCCCGGCATGGACGAAGGCGACCTGATCGAACTGTTCTGGGACAACTGCTACGTCGCCTCCCGAGCACTGACAGCCCACGATGTCGGGCAACCCATTCAGCTACGTGTGCCTGAGAGCTTTATCAGCAATGGCGATTCGCGTATTCACTACCGGATCATGCAAATCGGGCAAGGGCCGGCGATATCCGCCGCTACGCGCTTTCAGATCAAGCTCGACTGCCCTGGAGGCCAGCCATCCGCGCTGTGTGGCGACGAAAACCAAAGCCTGGCGCCGGTGAGCATTCCAGAATCCATCCGCCGTCAGGGGGTCAATCCAAACCAGATCAAGCGCGGCGTCCCGTTAACCATCGCGCCGTACCTGAACATGGCCGTCGACGATGAAATCACCCTGCGCTGGGGCGATGTGCGCATGGACCTGCCACGGCTCAAGGCTGACGACATCGGCCAGCCGATTCAGGTCTGGGTGCCACCCGCGATCATTCTCGAAGCCGGCGAAGACCTGCGACTGGAAGTGACGTACTGCATCCTCGACCGCGTGGGTAACAACTCGCGCTGGGCACCGGTGCGCAGGCTGAAGATCGGTTGCACAAATCCTTACCCTGTAGCGAAGCTTGCTCGCGAAGAACGATAACGCGGTGTGTCAAATCTGACGCTTTCGCGGGCAAGCCTCGCTCCTACAGAAGCCGAATAAGGCCTTGAACTGTTGCACCAGAAACAACTGTTGCTGTGCGTACAGTTCGTGGCGGCACACTTCTATCTATATTCCTAAAAGTTAGTTTATTAATTTTTTATACACGCTTAGGGTATATGCACCGGACCACCGGACATTCTTGATTTTCGTTCGCCGCACCACTCGCGGCGTTTCCATGAGATGTGAGGTAGGTATGGTCCGGAACACAATCACCCCAGTGCAGATCGCCAGGGCATTGCGTGCAGCCAAGGAGCGGCACTGATGTCCAGTCTGGCAGAAGCAACTATCCAGAGTGATCTGGACATCGCCCCATTGTTGTTGCCCGCGCAAGTCTTGCGCAACGACGCACAAGCCATCAAGGCCGCTCAGGAGTTGGCGCACGTCGCCCGCCTGCAAGCAGCCAGACGCGACCAGCAACGCAAGTTGCCATGGTCGGAAATCGAACAGTTCACCCGCAGCGGTCTGGGCAGCATTGCCATCCCGCGCGAGTACGGTGGGCCGCAGGTTTCGTTCGTCACCCTGGCCGAAGTTTTCGCGATCATTTCCGCTGCCGATCCGGCACTCGGACAGATCCCACAGAACCAGTTCGGCATCCTCAACCTGGTACTCGGCAGCGCCACCGAAGCGCAGAAAAAACAGTTGTTCAAAAGCGTGCTCGACGGCTGGCGCATCGGCAATGCCGGTCCAGAACGCGGCACCAAAAACACCCTTGAACTCAAGGCACGCATCACCGCTGAGGGTGATGGTTACGTCATCAACGGCCAGAAGTTCTACTCCACCGGCGCACTGTTTGCTCATTGGGTCGCGGTCAAAGCGCTGAACGACGACGGCAAGCAAGTGCTGGCGTTCGTCCGTCGCGGTACACCGGGGCTGCGTATCGTTGATGACTGGTCCGGTTTCGGCCAACGCACCACCGCCAGTGGCACCATTTTGCTCAACAACGTGCGGGTCGACGCCGAGCTGGTGGTGGATAACTGGAAGATCAACGACCAACCGAATATCCAGGGCGCCGTGTCGCAATTGATCCAAGCGGCCATCGACGCCGGCATCGCTCGCGGCGCCATCGACGACGCCATCGAATTCGTCAAGACCCGCGCCCGGCCGTGGATCGACGCCAATGTCGAACGGGCCAGCGATGACCTGTACGTGATCGCCGACATCGGCAAACTGAAAATCGAATTGCACGCCGCTGAAGCGTTGCTGCGCAAGGCCGGGCAGGTGCTCGACCAGGTCAGTGCCGCGCCGCTCACCGCCGAGTCCGCTGCCCGCGCCTCGATTGCCGTGGCCGAAGCCAAAGTGCTGACCACCGAGATCTCGCTGTTGGCCAGCGAAAAGCTGTTCGAACTCGCCGGCAGCCGCGCCACCCTCGCCGAATTCAACCTTGATCGTCACTGGCGCAACGCCCGCGTGCACACCTTGCACGACCCGGTGCGCTGGAAATATCACGCGGTGGGCACTTATCACCTCAACGGCACGCTCCCCGCACGCCACTCCTGGATTTAACGACCAGACCTCTGGAGAAACATATGACTCTTTCTCAACACGTCGCGGTCATCACCAGCGATGAGCAAGCCCTGATCGTCGCCAGCGACCTGGCCGAAGATTTCAAACGCGACAGCGCCCTGCGTGACCGTGAACGCCGTTTGCCGCACCCGGAACTGGAAGTGTTTTCCCGTTCGGGCCTTTGGGGCATCAGCGTGCCCAAGGAGTATGGCGGTGCCGGCGTTTCCAACGTCACCCTGGCCAAGGTCATCGCACTGATCGCCCAGGCTGACGGCTCTCTGGGACAGATTCCGCAGAACCATTTCTACGCCCTCGAAGTGCTGCGGGTGAACGGCAGCGACGAGCAGAAAAAACGCCTATACGCCGAGGTGCTGGCTGGCCAGCGCTTCGGTAATGCGCTCGCCGAACTCGGGACAAAAACCGCTCACGACCGCGTCACCAGCCTCAAGCGCGACGGCGATGGCTATCGCATCAACGGTCGCAAGTTCTACGCCACCGGTGCCATTTATGCCCAACGCATTCCGACCTCGGTGGTGGATGAAAACGGCGTGCAGCAACTGGCCTTCGTGCCACGCGACAGCAAAGGCCTGACGGTCATCGACGACTGGAGTGGTTTCGGCCAGCGCACCACCGGTAGCGGTTCCGTAGTGTTCGAAGACGTCTACGTCGCCGCCGAAGACGTCATCCCGTTCCAAAGCGCCTTCGAGCGCCCGACGCCAGTTGGCCCGCTGGCGCAAATTCTCCATGCCGCCATCGACACCGGCATCGCCCGCGCCGCGTATGAAGATGCACTGCACTTCGTGCGCACCAAAACCCGGCCGTGGATTGATTCGGGCAACGACAAAGCCGTCGAAGACCCGCTGACCCTCAAGAGCTTCGGCCACTTGAGCATCCGCCTGCACGCCGCCGAAGCGTTGCTGGAACGCGCCGGCGAATTCCTCGACAAGGCCCAGGCCGACACCCACGCCGAAAGCGTCGCTGCGGCATCGATTGCCGTCGCCGAAGCCCGCGCCATCAGCACCGAGATTTCCCTCGCGGCCGGCAGCACGCTGTTCGAACTCGCCGGCAGCCAGGCCACCCTGATCGAACACGGTCTGGATCGCCACTGGCGCAACGCTCGAGTGCACACGTTGCACGACCCGGTGCGCTGGAAGTACCACGCGGTCGGCAATTACTACCTCAACGATGAAAACCCGCCGTTGCGGGGGACCATCTGATGGCCGACACGAAAAAGAAAATCCTGCTCAACGCGTTCAACATGAACTGCATCGGGCACATCAACCACGGCTTGTGGACGCATCCACGGGACACCTCGACCCAGTACAAGACCCTCGAATACTGGACCGAGCTGGCGCAACTGCTGGAGCGTGGGCTGTTCGACGGTTTGTTCATCGCTGACATCGTCGGCGTGTACGACGTCTACCAAAACTCGGTGGACGTGACGCTCAAAGAGTCGATCCAACTGCCGGTCAACGACCCGCTGCTGCTGGTTTCGGCCATGGCCGCCGTGACCAAAAATCTCGGCTTCGGCCTCACTGCCAACCTGACCTATGAGCCGCCGTACCTGTTCGCCCGGCGCATGTCGACGCTCGATCATTTGAGCCGTGGCCGGGTTGGCTGGAACATCGTTACCGGTTACCTCGACAGCGCCGCCAAGGCCATGGGCCTGAGCGAACAAGTCGAACACGACCGCCGCTACGACCAGGCCGACGAGTACCTGCAAGTGCTCTACAAACTCTGGGAAGGCAGTTGGGAAAACGGCGCAGTGATTAACGATCCCCAGCAACGGATCTACGCCCAACCGGAAAAAGTGCACAAGGTCGAGCACCACGGCGAGTTCTATCAGGTCGAGGGCTATCACCTCTGCGAACCGTCGCCGCAACGTACGCCGGTGCTGTTCCAGGCTGGCAGTTCGGATCGCGGTTTGCAGTTCGCCGGGCGCCATGCCGAGTGCGTGTTCATCAGCGGCCAGAACAAACCGTCGACCAAGGTCCAGGTGGATAAGGTACGCGCCAGTGCCGTCGTGGCCGGGCGCAATCCCGAGGACATCAAGGTGTTCATGGGGCTGAACGTGATTGTCGGCGCAACCGAGGAACTGGCCTGGGCCAAGCACGCCGAGTACCTGAGCTATGCCAGCGCCGAGGCCGGCGTGGCGCATTTTTCGGCGTCCACCGGGATCGATTTTTCCCAGTACGAGATCGACGAACCGATCCAGTACGTGAAGAGCAACGCGATCCAGTCGGCGACCAAGAACCTGCAAAACAACGACTGGACCCGGCGCAAATTGCTCGAGCAACACGCCCTTGGTGGCCGCTACATCACGGTGGTCGGCTCGCCTGAGCAAGTGGCTGATGAGCTGGAATCGTGGATCGCGCAAACCGGGCTAGACGGCTTCAACCTGACGCGGATCGTCACGCCTGAAAGCTATGTGGATTTCATCGATCTGGTGATTCCGGAGTTGCAGCGTCGTGGGTCGTACAAGACGGCTTATGACAGCGGCAGCCTGCGGGAGAAGCTGTTTCAGGGTGAGGCGCATTTGCCACAGCAACACACGGGTTCGGCGTTTAGACGTTAAAAGCATCGCGGGCAAGCCCGCTCCCACAGGGATTTTGTGAACACCCGAGATCCACTGTGGGAGCGGGCTTGCCCGCGATGAGGCCCGACAAAACACTCCAAATTTAATGCACTGACTGGAAAACCCATCATGACCAAGAAACTCTTAACCCACCCAGTCAAAGCACTGGCCCTGGCCCTCGGCCTCTTCAGCTCCGCGGCCTTCGCCGCCGACGCGCCGCTGAAAGTCGGCACCACCGCCGCCTTCGCCATTCCCCTGGAAGCCGCGGTGGAAGAAGCCAACAAACAAGGCTTGAAAGTCGAACTCGTGGAGTTCAGCGACTGGATCGCCCCCAACGTCAGCCTCGCGGCCGGCGACATCGACGTGAACTACTTCCAGCACATCCCGTTCCTGGAAAACGCCAAGGCCGCCGCCGGTTTTGACCTGGTGCCGTTCAAGCCGGGGATCATCAACAACGTCGGCCTCTACTCGAAGAAATACAAAAGCTTCGACGAGCTGCCTGAAGGTGCCAGCGTGGCGATCGCCAACGATCCGATCAACAGCGGTCGCGGTTTGCAGCTGCTGGCCAAGGCTGGGTTGATCACGCTTAAACCCGGTGTCGGCTACAAAGCCACCGAAGAAGACATCATCGCCAACCCGAAAAAAATCAAAATCCTTCAGGTCGAAGCCGTGCAATTGGTGCGCGCCTACGACGATGCCGATCTGGTCCAGGGCTACCCGGCCTACATCCGCCTGTCGAAGACTTTCGATGCCGGCTCTGCCCTGCTGTTCGATGGCCTCGATCACAAGGAATACGTGATTCAGTTCGTGATCCAGCCTAAAAGCAAAACCGACCCGCGCCTGATCAAGTTCGTCGACATCTACCAGCATTCGCCGGTGGTTCGTGCGGCGCTGGATAAGGCGCACGGCAAGCTCTATCAAGCCGGTTGGGAAAGCTGAACATGACGGCCGCGATCCAACGGCGACTGGAGATTCCAGAGCCACAGAAAGCCGAACAGACGGAACTGCACCCGGACCTCAATCGCGCTCACGTGCGCTTCGTTGGCCTGGGCAAAACCTACAACGGCCAGCAAGGCCCGGTGGCGGCGTTGCACGGCATCGACTTGGCGATCCAGCGCGGTGAAGTGTTCGGCATTATCGGCCGCAGCGGCGCCGGCAAGTCGTCGTTGATCCGCACCATCAACCGTCTCGAACAACCGAGCACGGGTCGGGTGCTGATCGATCAGGTGAACATCGGCGAGTTTGATGAAGACCGTCTGGTGGCACTGCGTCGGCGGATCGGCATGATCTTCCAGCACTTCAATCTGATGTCGGCCAAGACGGTTTGGCAGAACGTCGAATTGCCGCTGAAAGTGGCGGGTGTGCCGAAGGACAAGCGCGAAAAAAAGGTTCGTGAGTTGCTGGAGTTGGTGGGACTGCAAGAGAAACACAAAGCCTACCCGGCACAGCTTTCCGGTGGGCAGAAACAACGCGTCGGCATCGCCCGGGCGTTGGTGCATGACCCGGAAATTTTGCTGTGCGATGAGGCGACTTCGGCGCTTGATCCAGAGACCACCCAATCGATTCTCGGCCTGCTGCGCGAGATCAATCAGCGGCTGGGTTTGACCATCGTGCTGATCACTCACGAGATGGCGGTGATCCGCGATATCTGTGATCGCGTGGTGGTGCTGGAGCACGGGCGAATCGTCGAGCAAGGGCCGGTGTGGGAAGTGTTCGGCAATCCGCAGCATGAGGTCAGCAAGACTTTGCTCGCGCCGCTGCAACACGCCTTGCCGGAGGAGCTGCAAAGCCGTTTGCGTCCACAGCCACAGTCTTCGGATGCTGCCGTGGTGCTGCGTTTGCAATTCACCGGCAGTGCGACAGACGAACCGGACCTGGCGGCGCTGTTCGCCGCCCTCGGTGGCCGCGTGCGCTTGCTTCAGGGCGGCGTCGAACGGATTCAGGGCCATGCGCTGGGGCAACTGCTGCTGGCGGTGACGGGCTCGTCTCTCGGCGCCGAGGAATTGCGTCAGCGCGCCGGCAACTGGGCACAACAGGTGGAGGTGCTGGGTTATGTGGTTTGATCGCTTGCTGCAAGGCTTCATCGACACCTTCCTGATGGTCGGCGTGTCGTCGCTGATCGCACTGCTGGCGGGGATTCCGCTGGCGGTGATCCTGGTCACCAGTTCCAAGGGCGGGATTTATGAAGCCCCGGCGCTGAACCGTGCGTTGGGTGCGTTCGTGAACCTGTTCCGCTCGATTCCGTTTCTGATTTTGATGGTGGCGCTGATTCCATTTACGCGGTTGATCGTCGGCACCACATACGGCGTTTGGGCCGCCGTGGTGCCGCTGACCATTGCTGCCACGCCGTTCTTTGCACGCATCGCCGAGGTCAGCTTGCGCGAGGTGGATTACGGCTTGATTGAAGCCGCGCAAGCCATGGGTTGCCGGCGCTGGCATATTGTCTGGCATGTGTTGTTGCCTGAGGCGCTGCCGGGGATTGTTGGCGGTTTCACCATTACGTTGGTGACGATGATCAACTCCTCGGCCATGGCCGGGGCGATTGGTGCCGGTGGGTTGGGGGACATTGCCTATCGGTACGGGTATCAGCGGTTTGATAGCCAGATCATGCTGACGGTGATCGTGTTGCTGGTGGTGTTGGTGGCGATTATCCAATTGGGCGGGGATCGGTTGGCGCGGGGGTTGAACAAGCGTTGAGTCTGGCGGAGAACATGGGTCGTCTGTGATACCGCTTTCGCGAGCAAGCCCGCTCCCACATTTGACCGCGTTCCCATGTTGGATACGGTCAGATGGGGGAGCGGGCTTGCTCGCGAATGGCTGCGCAGCAGCCTCCGGCTTCATGGCGTATATTCGGCGAATCCCAATTGCCTGCGCAGCCGACCATGAAACAGACGCCCGACGACCTCCAGCAGATCACCGCCACCACACTGGGCCATTACAACTCGGTGGCCGAAGGTTTTCGCGAAGGCACTCGCGATCACGATGTCAGCCAGAACATCGATGCGTTGCTGCGGCACATTCAGGGTGAGGCGCCGTTCAGCATTCTCGATTTCGGCTGTGGGCCGGGGCGTGATTTGCAGACGTTCACTCGCATGGGGCACATCGCAGTCGGCCTCGACGGCTCGGAAAAGTTTGCGCAGATGGCCCGGGAGGACAGTGGTTGCGAGGTCTGGCAGCAGGATTTTCTGAAGCTCGATCTGCCGGCTGAACGCTTCGACGGGATTTTTGCCAATGCGGTGCTGTTTCACATCCCGAGCCAGGAGTTGCCTCGGGTGTTGAAGGAGTTGCGTGGAGCGTTGAAACCGGGCGGTGTGTTGTTCAGTTCCAATCCTCGTGGCGAGAATCAGGAAGGCTGGAACGGGCCGCGGTATGGGGCGTATCACGACCTTCAGACGTGGCAGCAATTGCTGACCGAGGCTGGGTTTGTCGAGTTGGAGCATTACTACCGGCCAGCGGGGCTGCCGCGGGAGCAGCAGCCTTGGTTGGCGAGTGTTTGGCGCAAGGTGTAAGCCTTTAGCCTTGTAGCATTCGCCCGGACGTCATCGCGGGCAAGCCCGCTCCCACAGGTTTTGCGTCGACCACAACATCCGGGATCGACAGAAAACCTGTGGGAGCGTGGCTTGCCCGCGATGAGTGCTCAGCGCTCGCCTTACTGCACTTCTTTCTTCGGCTCGCGGATTTTGTACCAGGCCACGTACAGCGCCGGCAAAAACAGTAGCGTCAGCAACGTCGCAATAATGATCCCGCCAATCATCGCGTAGGCCATCGGCCCCCAGAACACTTCCCGGGCAATCGGGATCATGCCCAGACTCGCCGCCGCAGCCGTCAGCAAAATCGGTCGACGCCGGTGCTCAGTGGCTTGCACCACGGCATCCCACGGTGACAGGCCGTCCTTCTCCATCGCCTCGATCTGGGTCACCAGGATCACCGAGTTACGGATGATGATGCCGATCAGCGCGAGGATCCCGAGGATCGCCACAAAGCCCATCGGCGTGCCCGTCGGGATCAGCGCCAGCACCACGCCAATAAGCCCGAGCGGCGCGACGCTGGCCACCAGGAACAGCTTCTGCACGCTGTGCAGCTGGATCATCAGGAAGGTCGCCATCAAGAACAGCATCAGCGGCACCACCTTGGCAATCGGCCCTTGGGCCTTGCCGCTTTCCTCGACCGTGCCGCCCGTGGCGACCTTGTAGCCCACCGGTAAACCGGCAGCGAATTTATCGAGGGTCGGTTGCAGTTGTTTTACCAGGTCCGTCGGCTGGATCTCGTCGCGCACCGCCGCCTTGATGGTGATAGTCGGCTTGCGGTCGCGACGCCAGACCAGCGGTTGCTCAAGTTCATAACGCACCGTGGCGAACGCCAGCAGCGGAATCGAGGTGCCGCCCGGCGTGACGATCTGCAGGTTCTGCAGGGTTTCCGGCGTACCGCGTTCGGCGTCTTCGGCGCGACCGACAACGTTGATCAGGTAGATATCGTCGTCCACCTGCGTGATCGGCGAGCCGACAACGATGCTGTTCATCAGGTTGGCCACGTCTTCCGACGACAGCCCCAGTTGCCGCGCCTTGTCCTGGGCGATGTCGATGCGCAGGACTTTGCCAGGCTCGTTCCAGTCGTAAATGATTTCGCCGATGTGCGAGTTTTTGTCCAGCTCAGTGGCCAGCTCGATCGCGTGCTTGCGCACCTGATCGATGTCCTTGCCGCTGACCCGGTACTGGATCGGCCGCCCGACCGGAGGGCCCATTTCCAGGGCCTGGACGTAGCTGCCAATGCCGACGAAGTCTTTGCGCAACCGTTCACGCAAGCGCTGGCTGAGCGCGTTGCGCGATTCCAGGCCTTTGCTGACGATCACCAGTTGCGCGTAGTACGGGTTCTGCAATTGCTGGTCGAGGGGCAGGTAGAAACGGATCGCACCTTCGCCGATGTAAGTGCTCCAGCGCACGATGTCCGGGTCGTCCTTGAACGTCGCTTCGAGCTTGTCGACGGCCTTGCGCGTCTCATCAATCGAAGCGTTTTGCGGCAGGTTGAGGTCGACGAGGATTTCCGGACGGTCCGAGGACGGGAAGAACTGGTTCTGCACGAACTGCATGGAAAACACCGACGCCACGAACAGCGCGACGGTGATGCCAATGGCCCACCAGCGATTGCGCATGGCCCAGAGCATGCTGCCGTTGAACGCACGGCCGATACGACCCGGCTCGGCCGAGTGCGGTTTCACATTGGTGCTGAGGATGTGCACGCCGATCACCGGGGCGAACAGCACCGCGACGATCCACGACACGATCATCGCCACGGCGATCACCGCAAACAGCGTGAAGGTGTACTCACCGGCGGAGCTGGCGTTCAAGCCAATCGGCACAAAACCGGCGACCGTCACCAACGTGCCGGTGAGCATCGGGAACGCGGTCGAGGTGTAGGCGAATGTCGCCGCCTGCTCCTTGGTTTCGCCCATTTCCAGGCGCGTGACCATCATTTCGACGGTGATCATCGCGTCGTCCACCAACAGGCCGAGGGCGATGATCAGCGCACCGAGGGAAATCCGTTGCATGGTGATGCCGCTGTACTCCATGAAGACGAAGACCATCGCCAGCACCAGCGGTATCGAGCACGCCACCACCAATCCGGCGCGCACGCCGAGGCTGATGAAGCTGACGATCAGCACGATCACCACCGCTTCGAACAGCGCGCTGGTGAAGCCGCCGACGGCTTTTTCCACGACTTCGGCCTGATCGGAAACGGTGTGCACACCGACGCCTATCGGCAGGTCGGCGGTCAGGTCGGTCATGCGCTGGTGCAACGCCTTGCCGAACACCTGGATGTTGCCGCCCTTCTTCATGGCGATCGCCAGGCCGATGGCTGGTTGGCCGTTGAAGCGGAACTGCGGGGTGGCCGGATCGACGTAACCGCGGCTGATTTCAGCGACGTCGGCCAGGCGGTAGAAGCGGTCGTTGAGCCGCAGATTGACGTTGGCCAGGTCTTTCTCGGAGGCAAACTGTCCCGTTGTGCGCACGGAAATCCGCTCGGGACCGGCCTCAATCACACCGGCCGGTGTCACCGCGTTCTGGGCTTGCAGGCTCTGCACCACCTGACGCTGATCAATGCCCAGCGCCGCCAGTTTACGGGTGGAGAAGTTCAGGTAGAGCACCTCGTCCTGCTCGCCAATCATCTCGACTTTGCCCAGCCCCGGCACTTCACGGATCTCGGCGCGGACTTGCTCGACGTAATCGCGTAACTGGCGCATCGACAAGCCGTCGGCGGTAAAGGCGTACACCGAACCGAACACATCACCGAATTCGTCGTTGAATCCCGGCCCTTGCAGGCCTTTGGGGAAGTCACCACGAATGTCGTTGATCTTCTTGCGCACCTGGTACCAGATTTCCGGGATGTCCTTGGCACTGGTGGTGTCGCGCAGGTTGACGAACACCGTCGATTCACCGGGACGGGTGTAGCTTTTCACGTAGTCGAGGGAGTCGAGTTCCTCGAGTTTTTTCTCGATGCGGTCAGTAACCTGCTTGAGGGTTTCTTCCTGGGTCGCGCCCGGCCAGCGGGTCTGGATCACCATGGTTTTGATGGTGAACGACGGGTCCTCCTCGCGCCCCAGGTTCATGTACGAGAACACGCCCATCAGCAGCGCGACGAACATCAAATACCAGACGAACGACTGATGTTTGAGGGCCCATTCGGATAAGTTGAAACTCCCTTTCATTGCGGGCTGTCCTCATCGACTTTGACTTTCTGCCCCGGCTTGAGGCTGTTCACACCGGCGCTGACCACGCGCTCCCCACTCTTCACACCGTTGGCCAGCACCACCGTTGAGTCGGTGCGGCTGATCAGGCTGACGTCTCGCGGGGAAACGGTCTGGTTCTGCGGGTCGACGACCCAGATACGGGTTTTACCGTCGACTTCTTGCAGGGCCGTGACCGGCAGTTCAAGACGCGGCTTGATCGCCGAGCTGAGGGTCACGCTGATGGCCGTGCCGAGGCGAAAGCCCGGCGGTGTTTCGGCCAGACTCAAGCGGGCGCGACGGGTACGGGTGGCGCTTTGGGCCTGGGGTTCGATTTCGCGGATGATCGCCGTGCTGGTGATGCTCGGGTCCAGTTGCGCGGCGACCTGGAACACCACGTCTGGCGGCAACTGGTCGACCAGCGTGTCGGGCAGGTCGATCACCGCCTCCTTGATGTCCGGTTGCGCCAGGGTCACCACTTGCTGACCCGCCGTGACCACTTGCCCGGCCTCGGCGTTCCACGCAGTGACGATAGCTTTGTGATCGGCGCGTAGCTGAACGTAATTGAGCTGATCCCGGGCCTGATCGACCGAGGCCTTGGCCTGATCGAGGGACGCCTGGGTGGTTTTCAGGTCGGTCTGGGCCACGTCCAGTTGCGCCTGGGCGCCGACCCCGCGATCAAACAATTCCTGTTGGCGTCGGGCGCTGGCCTGGGCGTTGATGAATTGCGCCTGGATCCGCGCCAGATCGCCTTCGGCCGAGCGCAACTGGTTCTGCTGATCCGTCGGGTCGAGGGTGGCGAGCAACGCGCCTTTCTCGACTTCGGCGCCGACATCGACGTTACGGCTGGCGATGCGACCGGGCACCCGGAAGCCGATATTGCTTTCGTAGCGCGCCTGGATACTGCCGGCAAAACGGCCGAGGTCTTCCTGATTCAATGCTTTGACTTCGATGGACAGCACCGGACGCACAGGCTCCGGCGGCGGCTCTTTTTTCGAACAGGCAACGAGCAGCAAACCCGCGCACAACAGCATCAGGCGCTTCATGGCTGGGCTCCCGGTGCCAAATCCTTGTAGGTGTTTTCGGCGATTTCCACTTTCATCCCTGGGTGCAATAACTGGCCGCCGGCGATGATGACTTTTTCACCCCCTTCCAGGCCGCCATTGATGATGACTTTGCCGGTCAGGTAGCGACCGACGGTGACGGCGTGCAGTTGGGCTTTGCCGTCCGCGTCCACCAGCCACACGGCCGGTTCGCCGAGGTTTTTGGTCAAGGCTGACCATGGCAATTCCACCGCCGATTTGCCGGGCGTCTTGGCGGTGGCGCTGACCACCGAACCGAGTTGCATGCCTTCGGGCAGTCCGTTGAGGGTGACTTTGACTTGCACAGTGCCGGTCTGCGCCGAGACGGCCGGGGTGATTTCCCGAACGGTGCCGGTGGTTTTGATCGAGGGGTTATCGAGCAGGCTGACCACCACGGTCTTGTCCGATGGCGGCTCGGCCAGCAGCGACTCGTAAACGTTGAACACCGCGTCGCGCTCACCGTCCCGGGCCAGGCTGAAGATCGGCACCGTGGCTTGTACCACTTGGCCGACCTCGGCCTGGCGCGCGGTAATCACGCCCGGCGCGTCGGAGATCAGCGAGGTGTAGCCCAGTTGTTCGCGGGCATTGGCCAGTTGCGCCTGCGCGGCAGTGAGCGCGCTCTGGCTGCTGCGCAATGCTGCTTGGGCGGCGTCATATTCGCTTTGGCTGGTGTAGCCCTTGGGCAGGAGTTTTTGCTGACGGACGAACGCGGCAGCGCTCTGTTTGACGCGGGCCTGTTCGGCGACGACCTGGGCCTGGGCCGAGTCGACGTTGGTTTGCAGGTCTTTCGGATCGAGTTTGGCGAGCACCTGTTTGGCGGAAACCCGGTCACCGACATCGACCGTGCGCTGGATGATCTTGCCGCCGACACGGAACGAGAGCTCGGTCTGCACCCGTGCCTGGACATCGCCGGTCAGGGTGACCGTGGCGCCGAAATCGGCCGCTTTGACCTCTTGCACAAAAACCCGTGGAAGGTCCTTCTCGACCTGTGCTTTTTCACCACAAGCGGTCAGCAGCACCAAGACGCTCAGGGCAACTGTTATTTTCAATCCAGGACCAGCCATGCAGACTCCTTTGCGTTGTACGGGCGTGCCAGTGACGATACGACTGTGAGCGTAGAACAGGGTTCCAAGGGTGCGTCCGGCCCCCTCAAATAAAGCGATCATGCCGCAACTTCATAGCCTGCGTATGACCTGTAGCAGCTGTCGAGCTTGCGAGGCTGCGTTCGGCTGCGAAGCAGTCGTAAAACCTTGCAACTCGGTGTGTCAGAGGAACCGCATATACCGGGTTTGCGAGGACTTCGTCCTCGAACGCAGCCTCGCAGGCTCGACAACTGCTACACGATCACAGCGTCACAGGATCACAGTGCCGCCGACAATAAGGCAAACTGGCCGCCTATGCAGCAGGAAGCTCCCCAATGCTCAAAACCCTTGCGGTGGCCAATTACCGCTCGATCAATAAATTGGTGATTCCGCTGGGCCGATTGAACCTGATCACCGGCCCGAATGGCAGCGGCAAATCCAACCTTTACCGCGCGCTGCGCCTGTTGGCGGAAACCGCCCAGGGCGGCGTGGTCAATGCGTTGGCCCGCGAAGGTGGCCTGGACTCGACGTTCTGGGCGGGACCGGAAAACATCAGCCGACGCATGCGCAACGGTGAAGTCCCGGTCGAGGCGACGGTTCGACACGGCGCAAAACGCTTGCGCCTGGGATTTGCCGGTGAAGACTTCGGTTACTCGATCAGCCTCGGTCTGCCCGATTCCAACGGTCACTTCATGCTGCCCGAGCACAGCACGCCCATTCCGTCACGGTTCAGCCTTGACCCGCAAATCAAGCGCGAATGCGTCTGGGCCGGGCCGTTCTATCGTCCGGCGAGCCTGCTGGTAGACCGCGACGGGCCGATGATCCGCGCCCGCGCCAACCGCAGCTGGGACGTGTTGGCCCAGCACACGCCGAACTTCGACAGCCTGTTCGATCAGGTCGGCAGCTTGCGTACTTCACCGGAGGTTCTGGAGATGCGCGAGTTCATCCGTCGCTGGCGCTTCTACGATCACTTTCGCAGCGACGCCGATGCCCCCGTGCGCCAACCGCAACTGGGCACGCGCACGCCGGTGTTGCACCACGACGGTCGCGACCTGGCGGCAGCCTTGCAGACCATCATCGAAATCGGCGACCCCGAGGCGCTACGGGCGGCCATCAGCGACGCCTTCCCTGGTGCGAGGCTGCACATCGAATCGCTGCCGGGCGGACGCTTTGCCATCGAGTTTTATCAGGAGGGGTTGTTGCGACCGTTGTCAGCGGCCGAGTTATCGGACGGGACGTTGCGGTATTTGCTGTTGGTGGCGGCGCTGTTGACGCCTCGGCCACCGACGCTGATGGTGCTGAACGAGCCGGAAACCAGCTTGCATCCAGACCTGTTGCCGGCGTTGGCGCGGTTGATTATCCGGGCGTCCGAACAGTGTCAGGTGTGGGTGGTTTCGCATGCGCGGCGGTTGATCTCGGCGTTGCAGGAAGACCCTGAATGCAATTGCATTGTGCTGGAGAAGACGCTCGGCCAGACCGGGATTGTCGGGCAGCGGGTGCTGGATGAGCCGGCGTGGTATTGGCCGGATTAAGCGGTGCCTGATAAACCGCTTTCGCGAGCAAGCCCGCTCCCACATGGTTTTGTGTGCACACAAAAAAACGCCGACGCTGTATTAGCCGTCGGCGTTGAAACCTTGAAGGGGGTTTACCTCGCGAATCAGAACGCCGGCAGTACCGCGCCGCTGTACTTCTTCTCGATGAAGGCTTTCACTTCTGGACTGGTCAAGGCCTTGGCCAGTTTCTGGATGGCAACGCTGTCCTTGTTGTCTGGACGAGCCACCAGGAAGTTCACGTAAGGCGAATCGGCACCTTCGATCACCAACGCGTCTTTAGCCGGGTTCAGACCCGCTTCCAGCGCGTAGTTGGTGTTGATCATGTCCAGGTCGACTTGATCCAGCACGCGCGGCAGCATGGCCGATTCCAGTTCCTTGAACTTGAAGTTGTGCGGGTTCTTGGCGATGTCTTTTGGCGTGGCCAGGGCGTTTTTCGGGTCTTTCAACTCGATCAGGCCAGCCTTCTGCAGCAGGATCAGGGCACGGCCGCTGTTGCTGCCTTCGTTCGGGATAGCGATGGTTGCGCCGTCTTTCAGCTCAGCCAGGCTTTTGACTTTCTTCGAGTAGCCGCCGAACGGTTCGACGTGTACGCCGATCACGGTGACTAGGTTGGTGCCTTTGCCTTCGTTGAAGCTTTTCAGGTACGGCAGGGTCTGGAAGTAGTTGGCATCCAGACGCTTCTGGTCGACCTGTACGTTGGGCTGAACGTAGTCGGTGAAGACTTTGATTTCCAGGTCCACGCCTTCTTTGGCGAGGGTTGGCTTGATCAGTTCGAGAATCTCGGCGTGTGGAATCGGGGTCGCCGCAACCACCAGTTTCTCGCCAGCCTGAGCCAGGCCCGCGGTCAGGGCAGCCGCCAATGCGGTGAACAACAGAACCTTTTTCATGCAGTGTCCTTATCGAAAATCACGGTCGTCATCGACGACGGCTGAGAGTACAAGTGCCAGTGAAGTGCTATCGCTGGCGTGACGCGGACAATACCGGGATTTTTTATTCCCGAACAATATCTTTTATTCACTTTCATATTCCATTTTGTTCATACAGCTCTAACTCACCGATCTCCTGGTAGGAGCGAGGCTTGCCCGCGAAGGCGCCCTTACAGACAGACCGCGTCGTCTGGTTCGCGAGCAAGCTTTGCTCCTACAGGACAGCGGCGTTTTTGAGCAGTTGCTTCAAGGCTTTTTGCTCGGCGTCGGAGCCGCTGGCGAGGATTCGCTTGAGTTGCTGTTCGATCTGCGTCAGCGAGATGTCCACCTCCGGCAAATTCAAATGCTCCGGCAAAATCTCATCGCCGGTGCTCACCAGTAGCGCAAAGTGAATGACGTTTTCCAGCTCACGGGTATTACCCGGCCAGCTATGCCGTTCCAGCACCAGCTGCGCCGCCTCGCTGATCAGCGGCACGGGCAGGTCCAGGCGCTGGCTGTAGATGCCGAGGAAGTATTCGGCCAACGACAGGATATCGCCGACCCGTTCACGCAAGGCCGGCAGTTCGAGCTGGCCTTCGCTGAGGTAGTGATAAAGCCGCTCATGGAATTTTCCGGCGGCGACCGCTTGCGCCAGATCGATGCTGGTGGCCGCCACCAGCCGCACATCCACCGGGCTCGGTTGATGTGAGCCGACGCGCGTCACTTCATGGTTTTCCAGGGCGGCGAGCAATTTGATCTGGATCGGCAGCGGCAGGTCGCCGATCTCGTCGAGGTAGAGCGTCCCTCCGTTGGCCGAACCAAACCAGCCCGCCCGACTGCTGGCCGAACCGCTGTAACTGCCGGCGGCATAACCAAACAATTCAGCGTCGGCGTAGGTCGGACTGATCGCGCCGCAGTTGACTGAGACAAACAACCCGCCGCGATCACTGGCGCGATGGATGTGCCGCGCCAGCAGCTCCTTGCCGCTGCCGGTTTCACCTCGGATCAACACCGAGATCGAACGCGGCGCCAGTTGCTCCAGCTCCTGGCGCAACTGCCGGGAACGCGGATCGACGAACACCAGCGCCTTGGCGCGGATGCTCAGGGGACTTTTTTCGGCGTCGGGAAAGGTCAGCAGCGGCTGACCGAAGGCTTCAAAACTCATGGCAGACTCCCGCCCAAAACCGCCAGGGGACGGGGGCGTTTCTTAAAGAAATAAAAGGTTCAAGCGCGGCGCAGGGCGTGGTGTTCCATGCGGTTTTGCAGGCGATACAGATAAGCAAAACCCTGCTCCCAGCGCTGGTGACCGGACTTCACGTTGATGTGCCCGGCACCCGACAAAATCCCCGCCTCGGCGCCCCAGTTGCGCGCCAGTTCCAGCGCTCGCGGCGCACTGACCGCGCTGTCGTTGTCGGAGCTGACCACCTGGCTCGGGAACGGCAGAAGATCGGTCGGAATCGGCGCAAAATTGCGCAACGCCGGCGCACAGGCCGGGCGTTCGACATCCGCCGGCGCGACCAATAATGCACCGCGAACCTGACGCAAAAACGGCACGGGCGCCGTCGCCGCCCAATGCGCAACGGTGATGCAACCCAGGCTGTGGGCGATCAGGATCACCGGCGTGCTGTCGGCGGCAATCGCCTCGGCCAGCGCCGCGACCCAGTCTTCGCGACGCGGCGTCAGCCAGTCGGCCTGCTCCACCCGTGCGCTGTTCGGCAGGCTGTTCTGCCAGTGGCTTTGCCAATGATCTTCTGGCGATCCTTGCCAGCCCGGCACAATCAGGTAGCGAATTGATTCGTTGCGCATGGGGGAGCTCTCCTGCTGCGTGTCTATTCCCGAACCAGTATAGGGAGGAGAGTTATATTCGTTAAGGAATAAGAAGCTATTTATTAAGACCTATAAAGAATATAAGGAGCTGAAAATCGCAACCTGTCGCCGCTGCTACAGGCTGCGATGAGCCGAGGCAAGCAGGCTAGGCGGGATACCCGAGCGAATCGCGCAATCGATACCAACTGATCGCCATCGCGGCACCGAGTTGGCGAGCCGGGTAAAACGGCAGGCGTGTAACCGGGGTAACGGGGAAGTCCAGTTGCGCGATGTTGCCTCCCCGCACCGCCTGCGCGAGTACGCGGCCCAACGCCGTGCCCATCGCCACGCCACGACCGCAGTAGCCGAACGCCGTCCACACGCCGTCCGCCAGTTGATGCAGGCGTGGCAGATCATCAATAGTCATGCCGACACGACACGCCCAACCGTGCACCCAATCCACTCCCGCCAGTTCCGGAAAGCGTTCGATAGCGGCGGCCTGGAGTTGCGCGCGTGTTGCTGGATCAAGCGTGTCGGCAGAATGCCCACGCCCGCCAATGACAAAGCGGCCATCGGGGTCGATACGACAGTAGTAAGTGATTTTGCGCGTCTCCGAAACGCCCGCCCCCAGCGACATGATGCGATCACGCAAAGTAGCCGGAAGCGGGTCGGTTGCGATCTGCGCACTCGACACATTGACGTACGACTGCGCCACGGCCGGCCACAACCGGTCGGTATAAGCATCAGTCGCCAGAATCACCTGTCTGGCGCGAACGAGGTGGCCATTCACGGTCAGCTCGACACCGCTTGCAACGGGCGTGATTGCACTCACGTGCGAGTGTTCATGAATGGCCGCCCCGCAAGCGAGTGCGGCGTCCGCGAGCCCTCGGGCATAAGCCAGCGGATGCACCGCGCCAGCTCGGCGCTCAAGCAAACCCGCCGGCCAGAATGTCGAACCGGTCGCTACGGCCATGGCGTCGCGATCGAGAAATTGCGCGTCACCACCGTGATGGTTGATGGCCTGCGCCCTGCCCTGCAAATAGCCGGCGGACGCTTCCGAGAACGCTCCCTGAATCCAGCCATCACGGGTCGGTGAACAATCGATCTGGTAGCGCTCGACGAGCTCGAACAGCTCATCTGCGCTGCGATACCCAAAACGCATCATGCGTGTCGCGGTCTCGGCACCAAACCGTTTGATCAGTGCCGCCGGCGTCGGTTTGAAACCCGGAACCACCTGGCCACCGTTGCGGCCGGAGGCTCGGTGGGCGATTTCGGACGCCTCGAACAGGGCGACGTTGACGCCCGATTGAGCCAGGTACAGCGCGGCGGACAATCCGGTGAAGCCGCCACCGATCACGGCCACATCGACCGTCAGTGGCCCGGTAACCTTGGGTGTCGCGCTACGCGCAGCAGTGGTCGCCGCCCACAAGGTGGACGTCGGGAAATGCATATTCGCTGTCATGGTAAAACCTATACGGTACGCGGGCTCGGAGATGGCAGCGCCGCTGGATGGCTTAACTGGCGTGCGTCACTCGGCGCAGGAAATCGCGCATACGTTCGTTGCTCGGCGCGGTTAATACTTCCCTGGACGGCCCTTGCTCAGCGATGCGTCCGCCATCGAGAAACAGCACGCGGTCGGAGACGTCGCGGGCGAAGCCCATCTCGTGGGTGACGATGATCATGGTCATCCCCTTCTCGGCCAGACCGCGCATGACCGCCAACACTTCGCCGACCAATTCCGGGTCAAGCGCAGAGGTGGGTTCGTCGAACAGAATCGCCTCCGGTTGCATGGCCAGCGCCCGCGCAATGGCCACGCGCTGCTGTTGGCCTCCGGACAACTGGTGCGGAAAGTGACTGAATTTTTCAGCCAGGCCGACGCTGGCGAGCAGCTCGCGTCCGCGCTCGGCGGCCTCGGCAGGATTTTCACCTTTGACATGCACGGGGCCTTCGATGACGTTCTCGAGCGCCGTGCGATGGGGAAACAGATTGAACCGTTGGAACACCATCCCGACACGTTGCCGCACCTGGCGAATGTCCGAGCGCGCAGCGTCAACCTTCAGGCCTTCGACCGATACGCTACCGGCCTCATAACGCTCCAGGCCATTGATGCAGCGCAGCAGCGTCGACTTGCCCGAACCGGAAGGGCCGATCAGGCAAACGACTTCACCGGCGTGGATTTCGGCGTTGATACCGCTCAGCACATGGTGCGTGCCGAAGGACTTGCTCAGGTTCTCGATCTTGATCATCTTTTGGTCCCCATGCGTTTTTCGAGACGGCCGATCGCGAACATCATTGGCAAGCTCATCGCGAGGTACATCAGCGCGACAAGGGTAAAGACCGTCGAACTCTTGAAGGTGGCGGCCGCGATCAATTTGCTCTGCATCGACAACTCGACCACGGTAATGACAGCGGTCTGGGAAGAGTCTTTGAGCATCATCACCACGTTGTTGCCATAGGGCGGCAAGGCGATGCGCAACGCCTGCGGCAACACCACTCGGCGCATCAACTTCGTGCGCGACATGCCGATCGACTGAGCCGCCTCGAACTGCCCGACATCCACGGCATCGATGCCCGCACGAAACACTTCAGCCATGTACGAGGAATAGGCGATGCCCAAGCCCAGTGAACCGGCCTGGAACGCGCTGAGGCTGATACCGATCTCCGGAATCACGAAGTACATATAGAACAGCACCACGATGATCGGGATGCCACGAATGACGTTGGTCAGCACGCGACTGGCGTGGGCCAGCGGGGCGATGCCACTGACCCGCAAAAGCGCCCAGAACAAGCCCAGTACGGTCGCGATCACCAGCGCGGTGGCGGTGATGTAGATCGTGGTCAGCGCACCCTGCAGCAGCATGGGCAGGTAAGCCACGGCATCAGTCAGGAAGGAATCGAACATCTGCAACCTCCGGAGCGTGTGCACGCGTCATCCCGGACTCAGGGACCGCGTGCGGATTGGAAAAAGAAACGATCAGGAGGCGACGGCCCACTTCGCGAGAATCGTGCGCAAAGTGCCGTCCTGGCGAAGTTTGTCGATGGCCACGTTGAGCTTCGCGACGGTCGCGCTATCGCCCTTCTTCACGGCCAGCGCGATGTCGGTGGCGAGCACCGGTTTGTAGGTGTCGACCAGTCGCACTTTGGCGCCGACCTGGCGCACTTGGTAAGCGACCACCGGGCCATCGCCGAAGGCTGCGTCAAGGCGACCCAGCGCAATGTCGCGGACCATATCGGCCATCGTGTCGTAGAGCTTGATTTCCTTGAAGCCACCCACGGCGGTGACGGGCTCTACATAGGAGGTTCCGACTTGCACGCCGATGACCTTGCCTTTGAGGTCCGCGAAACTGACGTAGGCCGTGGTATCGGATGCCGGGACGATCAACCCTTCGCCGTAGCTCACGACAATGTCGGAGAAGTCGACCACCTCGGCGCGGGCCGGGGTGCGGGCGAATGCCGAGGCAATGATCTGAATCTTGCCGGTCTGCAGGGCGGGTACGAGGGAGGTAAACGGAATCGGCACGATCTCGGGCGTGAAGCCGACTTCCTTACCGACGGCATCGGCGATGTCGATCATCAACCCCTTGAGCGTGTTGCTCTGCGGATCCAGATAATTGAACGGCACCGCGCTTGGCGTGGCGCCGACCTTCAGCACTGGGAGTTCGGCGTGTGCCGTCGACAGCAGGGCAACGGTGGAGACGACGGCGACCAACGATTTTATTGTTTTGTGCAACATGTGGAATCCCCTTGAGTAACCGCCTCTGGAAGCGCGCGGACTGTCCGACAAAAAATCGATCAGAACGGAATTTCGACCATCAATCGTATCGCATAGCGATACACGACTATTGCATGCAGATTCGATCCTGCATGAGCGGCCAATAACCGTCAATAGTCAAAAAGTTCGAGGGCACGCTGAATCATGTGGAGCTCTGGTTTATCCGATGAGCCCGGATACGTTGCGTTTACGGTCTGTGTTGGGGAGAGTTTCTGAGGAAAAGGACTGCTACTTGACGCCTCTAATTGATCGATATACGGTCGCCATCTATCGAGATGCAGTCTCTACTTATTGATAATCGGGCGATTCTGTCGCCAGGCCACGGACTACCATGAACCCCGCAGATTCGACGCTTTTCGTGCAATCTCTTGCCACCGGCATTGCCGTGCTCGATGCCTTCGATCCGCAGCATGCGTCGATGAGCCTGCCGGAGATCGCCGCCGCTGCCGGCATCAGCCGCAGCGCCGCGCAGCGTTTCGCCTTCACGCTGGAAGCGATTGGCCTGTTGGTCAAAGACCCGGCCAGCAAGCGCTATTCGTTGTCGTCGCGAACCCTGGATGCGGGCTGTCACTATTTACAGTCGCATTCGCTGCTGGACCGAGCGAATCCCTACCTGCTGGAACTCAATCGCAACGCGGGAGAGACGGTCAACCTGGCGGAGCCGGCCGGTACGGACATGATCTACATCGGCCGGTTTCCAAGCCCGACGCGCCTCTTGGTACACATGCCGGTCGGGCGCCGAATTCCGATGTATTGCTCTTCAACGGGGCGCGCCTATCTCTCGTGTATGCCGGAAGAACAGGCGATCGAGATCCTGGAGAGCACACAACGGATTCGTTTCACGCCCAATACCGTGGTTGACCTGCAAGAACTGCTCGATCGCCTACAACTGGCGCGGGAGGAAGGCTATGCGTACTGCAACGAGGAGTATTACCGAGGCGACCTGGCGCTCGCCGTACCGGTGTTCGATCTCAATCATCAGGTGGTCGCCAGCTTGCAGATGTCCGTGCCGGTGTCGAAGTGGTCGCTGAAGAAAGCCGTCTCGCGCTTCATCCCGATGATGCAGGACACGGCGCGATTGATCTCGACCACGCCGCCGACCCAGCGGCCGCCGACCTCCTTCCTTGGGCCCAATATCGAACAGCCGATGGGAATAGCCGCTCCGACAAAATCGCGCTAGGTGTTATGGCTTTTGCCCAGGCAAAAAAAGGGGCCGCACCCTGCCAAGGAGACGGCCCCGGAAACTCAAAATCTGTCAGCGCTGATCAACCTCGCTGGAGGGTGATGATTAGCGGAAACGGTTATCTAATAAAGGAATATTTAATTACTTTGTTAGGCCTTAATCGCATATGCCAATCACTCCCTGGTTCACAACTTAACGTCCCTTTGGGTCAAATTGATGACCAGCGTTTGAGTTTCCGATGACGACCTTAAACCTGAGCGGCGCGCACCTCCTGCGGCGCCGTGGTTTCCTTGCGCACAAACCGGTTGGCCCGGCTGAATGTGCCGATGTCGTTGAAGCGAACACCCATTTCGCGCATTACTTTATGCGCTACCGGCGCGGTCATCTGGCGGATGTAAAACGGTTCCTTCACCACAAAGTGATGGATGCCGTGGGTGCTGCCGAAGTTGAAGCAGAACGCCTGCAACGGCCACAGCCACCACGGGTTCAAAACCTGTGTCTGCTGGATCACGTTGCCCGGTTCCACATCGCCGTAGTAATGCATGTTCGAGCTGATGAAATGCAGGCAAAAGGTGCGCAACACGTTCGGGCCGATGATCACCACTGCCGCGATGTCGATCACCTGCATCACCGACAGCGTGGTCGCCGACCATTCAATCGGCGCACCCAGTAAATGAGCGATCCCATTGGCCGCGTGAAACCCGAGAAACACGTACCACGCGCCCCAATGCACCAGCGCCAGCGGCGCGTAGACCTTCAAAGTACGTTTGATGATGCTGAATTTGTGCGCCCAGGTTTTCGCCCGCAGCATGCGGATGAACGCCGACATCACGTTGTCGCCGACCATCAGCAGGCGTGCGATTCCCCAGGGTTCGCCATTGGTGATCGCGCGTTCTTCCATGTCGGTTTCGGTGCCGGAAACCTTGTGGTGGTTGAGGTGCAGATGCCGGCGAATCCACGGGTTGATCGTGCTCGGCCGCGCCAGCCACACCAGCGCCATCATCAGGTTGTGCGGCACGCGCTGCTTGCGGAAGTACATGCTATGGATCAGGTCGTGTTCCAGCTCATGGGTCAGCGAGGCAAAAACCGCGTTGAGCAACAGGCACGTCCACCACGCCATATGCCCGGTCAGGTAGAGCGCCGCCGAACCGATCATACCGGCCAACGCGAAGGCCAGAATGCCCGCACCGAGGGCGTCTTGATGGTTGAGTAGCGGGTAGCGCTGACGCAATTCGACGCCCTTGGCCAACACCACTTCGCGAATATGCGCTGATCGTTGCGCTGCATTCAGTCGCTGGGGACTTGCAGAAGTACCGTGCATGCTTCCATCCTCTGGTTATTGATGTTCGCATCCTGCCCTGAGTACCCTGCCAGAGCGGTAGCCGTGAACGCCAACCTGTTGACCGGAAGCGCCAATCAGCATGACTGAACCGACCTCCCTCGCCAGCTGGACCCGCGCCCTGCGCAAGCAACTCGATGCGCTGGGCCTGGACAGCACCGCCCTGTGCCACCAGGCGGGGCTTGACCCGCAATTGATGGACGACCCGAACGCCCGTTACCCGTTGTCGGCCACCACGCGCCTGTGGGAAATCGCCGTCCAGGTCAGCGGCGATCCGGCGATTGGCTTGCGTGTTTCACGCTTCGTCAGCCCGACCACCTTTCACGCGCTCGGATATGCGCTGGTGGCCAGCGGCAGCCTGCGGGAAGTGTTCGAGCGCATCGTGCGCTATCACCAGGTGGTCAGCGATGCCCTCGAACTGGAATTGACCCGCGCCGAGGATCGCTACCGCTTCATTCTGAAAATCCCCCAGGGCAACCCGGCGCCGGCGTTCGAAGCGATCGACGCGTTCACAGCGATTTATGTCCGCACCTGCCGCAATCGCCTGGGCCGCGAATACGCGCCGATGGCGGTGTACCTGCGCCGCCCGGAACCGGCGGACGCGCACCAATGGCACAAAGTCTTCCGCTCACCGGTGTACTTTGGCGCCGCGGAAGACCGCCTGGAATTCGCCCTGGTGGACTTCGACAGCCACCTGGACGACGCCAACCCGGAACTGGCCGAACACAACGAAACCGTGCTCAAACGCACCCTCGCGCAACTCAAGCCGCTGACCTGGGAACGCAAAGTGCGCGACGCCATTGAAGAACAACTACCGGAAGGCGAGCCCAGCGCCGAACACATCGCCCAGACCTTGCACCTGAGCTTGCGCAGCCTGCAACGGCACCTGGCGGACGAAGGGTGTCGGTTCGATACGCTGCTCAATGAGAGTCGCGAAAACCTGGCGCTGCTGCACCTGCGAGATCCGCAATGCTCGTTGAGTGAGATCAGTTATTTGCTGGGATTTGCCGATACCAGCAGCTTCAGCCGCGCGTTCAAGCGCTGGACAGGGATGACACCGGGGCAGTTTCGGGATGGGCTGCGGTGATAGACCCGGGAACTGGGTTGTCTGGACGGGCCTCTTCGCGGGCAAGCCTCGCTCCTACAGGGGATGTGCGAACCCCACAGATCACTGTAGGAGCGAGGCTTGCCCGCGAAGGCGATTGTTCAAACACCACAGAACGCTCTACCGCCCCCGATCCCGCCGCAACACCTTGCGTACCCGCTTCACCAGCTCGCTCACGGCAAACGGTTTGACCAGGTAATCATCCTCATGCAACTCCAACCCGCGCAGGCGATCCTCGATCCCGTCCCTGGTGGTGAGGAACAGTACAGGCGTTTCGCCGAGCTTGCGGATCTGTTGCAACAACTGCCAACCGTTGAGCCCTGGCAGCATGACGTCGAGGATGATCAGTTCGTACTCGCCGGACTCGATGAAGCGCCGGCCGTCCATCCCGTTGACCGCCACGTCTACCGCATAACTCGCCTCGCTCAAGCCCTTGGCCAGGAGCTTGGCGGTTTCGGGTTCGTCTTCCACTAACAGCACACGCATGGCACACCTCGATTGTCGTCTGCACAGGCTAGGCGCGTTCGCCAAGAAAGCCCAGCTATAACAACACCTGCGTTCGGTGTTTAAACGATCGCCAATGCTCGCAACCGTTCGGTATCCAGAATTTCGATTTCGCCGTAGCTGAGGTCGAGAATACCCTGTCCCTGCAAATCCTTGAGGATCTGGTTGGTGGTCTGGCGCGACAGTGAAAGCATCGACGCCAATTGCTCCTGGGGCAGTTGCAGCACGCGGCGCGGCGGGGCGATTTCGCCGTAGCCCTCGGCGATCATCAGCAAGCGATGGGCCAATCTTGCGAGGGCCGGCATCAGGCTCAGTTGTTCGAGATTGATGAAGGTCAGGCGCAGTTTGTGGCTCATCAGCAATGCCAGTTGCCGCCAGTACAGCGGTTGTTCATCAAGCAACGCCAGCAGCGCGGTTTGCGGGATATGCAGCAGCGTGCATTGGCCCAGACCGAACGCATCGTGGGTTCGCGGCTGACCATCGAACAGGCAGATTTCGCCGAACCAATGAGGCGATTCCACCAGGCTGAGCAACGCCTCTTTGCCCTGCTCGCTCACCGCGCCAATACGCACCGAGCCTTCGAGTACCGCGTACAAGCCGCACGGCGGATCCCCGCGTTTAAACAGGCGCTGACCCGGTGACAACCGTCGCACCCTGGCGGCGGTCAGCAGACTATCCTGTAAGGAAACAGGTAAGTGGCTGAACCATTGCCCTGTCATCAGGCGCGAACGCCAGACCTGCATGTCCATGAAAACTCCTGGAGATTGTCGCCTGCCTGACAGAGCGAGAGGTGAACCCGGGGCATGATGGATCACCCTACAGGAGGAATAACAATGAAAAAAAGCCTCGTTGACCATCTCAGTCAATACGCCGCGTATCACCGTGACCCGCGCAATATTGCCACGCACTTTATCGGTATTCCGCTGATTGTAGTGGCGGTGGCCGTGCTGTTGTCTCGTCCGCAATGGGCCGGGGGCTGGCTTTCACCGGCGGTGCTGGTCGCGCTGGCGTCAGCGTGGTTTTACCTGCGCCTGGAGTTGCGCCTCGGGGTGCTGATGACGGTGTTGCTGGGGCTGTGCATTTGGGCAGGCCAAGTATTGGCTCAGCAAAGCACGCTGGTCTGGCTGGCCAGTGGCGTGGGGATGTTTGTGCTGGGATGGGCGATCCAGTTTGTCGGTCATCATTACGAAGGTCGCAAACCGGCGTTTGTCGATGATGTGACGGGGTTGATTGTCGGGCCGTTGTTCGTGGTGGTTGAGTTGGCGTTTTTGCTGGGGTTGCGGCATGAGCTGAAAGAGCAAATCGAGGCGCGGGCGGGCGGGGTGCGTTTGCGTCAGAAAGGCGCGGCCGCGTAGACCGCAATCGCGGGCAAGCCCGCTCCCACAGGGAATTTGTGAACGACGAAGATCACTGTGGGAGCGGGCTTGCCCGCGAAGCTTTTGCTTTAGATGTTGGCGACCTTCTGCCAAACCTTCGGCTTGAAGAACAGCGTCTCGCCCTTCGCCAGTCCGATCAGGCTGTCGTGATCCTTCACCACTTCCGCTTCGATCAGTTCGCTCTGGCCTTCGACCTTCAACGTCACTCGGGTCGTCGCGCCCAACGGACGGATGTCCCGCACTTCGGCCGCATGGTGATCATCCAGTTCATGCCGCGACAACGACACTTCGTGCGGGCGGAACAGCACGTGGTTGTCTTCGCCCAGATGCAGACGGTTCGAATCACCGAGGAAGTGATAAACGAAATCGCTCGCCGGGTTTTCGTACACATCGCCCGGTGAACCGATCTGCTCGATCACGCCCTTGTTCATCACCACGATCCGGTCGGCGACTTCCATCGCCTCTTCCTGGTCATGAGTCACGAACACCGACGTCAGGTTGATGTCCTCGTGCAGCCGCGCCAGCCAGCGACGCAGTTCCTTACGCACCTTGGCATCGAGTGCACCGAAAGGTTCGTCCAGCAGCAGCACTTTCGGCTCCACCGCCAAGGCACGGGCCAACGCGATGCGCTGACGCTGGCCGCCGGAGAGTTGTTCCGGGTAGCGGTCCGACAGCCAATCCAGCTGCACCATGTTCAGCAGTTCGTGGACTTTCACCGCGATCTGGCTTTCGCTCGGGCGCTGGTTTTTCGGTTTCATGCGCAGGCCGAACGCGACGTTGTCGAACACCGTCATGTGCCGGAACAGGGCGTAGTGCTGGAACACGAAGCCGACGTTGCGATCGCGCACGTCATGCCCGGACACGTCTTCACCGTGGAACACGATGTTGCCCTGGTCCGGGGTTTCCAGGCCGGCGATGATCCGCAGCAACGTGGTCTTGCCGCAACCCGACGGGCCGAGCAGCGCCACGAGTTCGCCGCTTTGAATGTCCAGGCTGATGTTGTCCAGCGCCTTGAACGCGTTGAAATTCTTGCTGACGTTACGCACTTCGATCGACATGAATTATTCCTCCGCGGCGCTGGCGCGCAGGCGGTTAATACGGTTTTCGCTCCACTGCTTCAGCAGCAGGATGAAGAGCGCCATGATCAGCAACAGGCTCGCCACGGCGAACGCGGCCACGTGGTTGTATTCGTTGTAGAGGATCTCGACGTGCAACGGCAAGGTGTTGGTCACCCCGCGAATGTGCCCGGAAACCACCGACACCGCACCGAACTCACCCATCGCCCGCGCGGTACACAGCACCACGCCATAGATCAGGCCCCATTTGATATTGGGAACGGTGACGTGCCAGAACATCTGCCAGCCATTGGCGCCCAGCAGGCGCGCGGCCTCTTCTTCCTGCGTGCCTTGTTCCTGCATCAGCGGGATCAACTCACGCGCCACGAACGGCACGGTGACGAAAATCGTCGCCAGCACAATGCCCGGCAAGGCGAAGACGATCTGGATGTCGTGATCCTGCAACCACGGCCCGAACAGGCCCTGGGCACCGAACATCAGCACGTAGACCAGGCCGGCAATCACCGGCGAGACCGAGAACGGCAAGTCGATCAGGGTCACCAGCATGCTCTTGCCACGGAACGAGTACTTACTCACGCACCAGGCCGCGCTGACGCCGAACACCAGGTTCAGTGGCACCGAAATCAACACGGCGATTACCGTGAGTTTCAGGGCCGACAGCGCGTCGGGTTCGAAGATCGCGGTGAAGAACGCACCGATTCCGAGCTTGAGGCCCTGAGACACCACGATCACCAGCGGCAGCAACAGGAACAGGGCGAACACCAGCCAGCCAAGGCCGATCAGGATTCGCCGCGATGAAGCGCTGCCACGGCGGGCGGCGTTCGAGGAAGCAGCAGCAATAGACGATTGGGACATTTGTGCGCCTCCTTATGGGGTTTCGATGCGTCGTTGCAGCAAGTTGATCAGCAGCAACAGAACGAAGGAAACCACCAGCATCAGTACACCAATGGACGTGGCGCCGGTGTAATCGTACTGGTCGAGTTTGACCATGATCAGCAGCGGCAGGATCTCGGTTTTCATCGGCATGTTGCCGGCGATGAAAATCACCGAACCATACTCGCCGACCCCACGGGCAAAGGCCAAAGCAAATCCGGTCAACCAGGCTGGCAACAATGCCGGCACCAGAATATGGCGGAAAACCTGCAATGGTTTTGCCCCCAGGCAAGCGGCCGCTTCTTCCACTTCACGGGGGATATCGGCCAATACTGGTTGTACGGTACGTACCACGAATGGAAGTGTCACAAAAGTCAGGGCAAGGGTGATGCCCAGAGGGGTATAGGCAATCTTGAAACCCAGGTCCGCTGCAAACTGACCCACCCAACCATTGGGCGCGTATAGCGCAGTCAGCGCGATACCGGCAACGGCGGTGGGCAAAGCGAAGGGCAAGTCGATCATCGCATCGATGACCTTGCGCCCTGGGAAGGTATAGCGCACCAGCACCCAGGCCAGCAGCGTGCCAATGATGCCGTTGATGATCGCGGCGTACAGCGCAGTGCCGAAGCTCAGCTTCAACGCCGCCAGCACCCGTGGCGCCGAAATAATCGCCCAGAACTGATCCCAGGTGAGTTGGGCGGCATGCACGAACATCGCCGCCAGTGGTATGAGCACAATCAGGCTGAGGTACACCAAGGTGTAGCCCAGCGTCAGCCCGAAGCCGGGTATGACGGGGGAGATACGACGCGACATAAAAGTCCTTGGTTGAGAACGCACAAAGCCTCGAATCGCGATTCGAGGCTCGGTTGATGGCTATTTAAAACTACTGCGCCTGATAAATCTGGTCGAACACGCCACCGTCATTGAAGAATTTCGGCTGCGCGGTTTTCCAGCCGCCGAAGTCCTTGTCGATGGTCACCAGGTCCAGTGTCGGGAACTGCTTGGCGTACTTGGCGGCCACATCCTTGTCGCGTGGACGATAGAAGTTTTTCGCCGCGATTTCCTGGCCCGCCGGGCTGTACAGGTGCTTGAGGTAGGCTTCGGCGATTTGCTCGTTGCCCTTTTTCTCGGCGTTCTTGTCGACAACAGCCACCGGTGGCTCGGCCAGGATCGACAGCGAAGGCACGACGATCTCGAATTTGTCGGCGCCGCCGTCTTCTTTCAGGGCCAGGAAGGCTTCGTTTTCCCACGCCAGCAACACGTCGCCCTGACCGTTGTTGACGAAGGTGATGGTCGAACCGCGCGCACCGGTGTCCAGCACCGGAACGTGTTTGAACAGGGTTTGTACGTATTCCTTGGCTTTTGCTTCGTCACCGCCGTTGGCTTTCAGGCCATAGGCCCAGGCCGCGAGGAAGTTCCAGCGCGCACCGCCGGAGGTTTTCGGGTTCGGCGTGATTACCGACACGTCGTTCTTGACCAGGTCGCCCCAATCCTTGATCCCTTTAGGGTTGCCCTTGCGCACCAGGAACACGATGGTCGAGGTGTAAGGCGTGCTCGATTCCGGCAAGCGCTTCTGCCAGTCGGCAGGCAGGGATTTGCCCAACTTGGCGATTTCGTCGATGTCACCGGCCAGCGCCAGGGTCACTACGTCGGCGCGCAGACCATCGATCACCGCCCGGCCCTGTTTGCCCGAACCACCGTGGGATTGCTGGATTTTGACGTTGTCGCCAGCGTGGTCTTTCTTCCAGAAGTTGACGAATTCGGCGTTGTAGTCCTGATACAGCTCACGCGTCGGGTCGTACGACACGTTGAGCAACTCGTAATCCTTGGCAACGGCGGAACCCGCAAACAGTGCAGTGGCCAGGGCGGCCAAAGCGAAATGACGAATCGACGACATGGTGAAAGCTCCTGGAATTCTTTATGTGTTGGCTTTTCTTATGGTTTGTTGGAATCGGGTTGCCTGTTCAACGACTTCGCTTCAGCTCGGCTTGTTGGCCGGGTTCTGCAAACGGAATTTTTCTTTGCGTTCGATCTGGACGACCTGGGCGTTATGGACGGTTATTTCCACGGCGCCAAAACGCAGGTCGCGCAACGCGCTCTGGATCTCGCGCAGGATGGTTGCTTCGTCTTGGCCGTCAACGCTACGTAGGGATGCGCTCATGGTGCTGCTCCTTCAACTAGAGGTTGCCTGGCAGTGGCGGCACTGCTTGCGGCGTGAGAGCAATAGTAGAGAGGCGTGGATATTCTTAAAAAGACTATTTAAGAATGTTTATATAACCAGAAACGATTATCTGGTGGGACAAGGGCTTGCGTGGCATTAGTGGCCAAAAAATCAAAACATCGCAGCCTTCGACAGCGCCTACAGGGATGGGCGCTCCCCTGTAGGCGCTGTCGAAGGCTGCGATGCTTTTACGTTTAGAGAATGTCTGGCGCCCGAACCCAATCCAGCTGATGCGCCGGCACCGGCCGCCCAAACCAGTAGCCCTGCCCCAGATCGCAGCCATGTTCGAGCAGGAAACCCGCCTGCTCGACCTGCTCGATTCCTTCGGCATGCACCTGCATGCCCATGCTCTGTGCCAACGCAATGATCACCCGCACGATCGCCGCGTCATCTTCATCCCATGGCAACCCCGCAACGAAGCCCTGGTCGATCTTGAGCTTCTGCACCGGCAAACGCTTGAGGCGCAGCAACGACGAATAACCTGTGCCAAAGTCATCGATGGCCAGTCGTACACCCAGCTCGCGCAGCCGGTGCATCTGTTCCAGCGCCACCTCCGGATCGTCCATCACCGCGCTTTCGGTGACTTCCAGCTCCAGACAGGCCGGATCCAGCCCGGTTTCGCGCAGCACCTTGGCCACCTGCTGAAACAGCTCACGACGGGCGAACAATCGCGAAGACACATTCACCGCGACAAACGACAGCACCACCCCGTCCTGCTGCCATTGGCACATCTGCTCACACGCCTGGCGCATGACCCAGGCATCAATTTCGGCGATCAGCCCGGTGCGCTCGGCAATGGGAATAAACTCTGCCGGCGACACCAACCCACGCTGTGGATGCTCCCAGCGCACCAACGCCTCGACGCCGATCAGGCGACGGGTCTTGAGGTCGTGAACCGGCTGGTAATAAATCCTCAACTCCTGCTGCTCCAGCGCTCGGCGTAATTCGAACGCCGTCTCGACCCGTTGCTGGGCATGGGCGGTCAACTCTTCGGTATAGAGGGCGTAGCCATTGCGGCCGGAACTCTTGGCCTTGAACAGCGCCGAGTCGGAATTGCGCAATAGCTGTTCGGCGCTCAGGGCGTCGCCGGGGAACAGGCTGATGCCGACGCTGGTGTTGATGAACAATTGATGCCCGTCGATCTGAAACGGCTCTTTAAGGCCGTCGATGACCCGTTGAGCAAGCGCGGCGGCATGCACTAATTGCGGACAGCTTTCAGCCAGCACGGCGAACTCGTCGCCGCCGAGACGCGCCAGGGTGATCCCCGGGCCAAACATCGCTATCAAACGCTCGGCCACGGCCTTGAGCAACTGATCCCCGATGGCATGCCCGAGGCTGTCGTTGATCATCTTGAAGTGATCCAGATCGATCATCAGCAACGCGCAACCGCGCTTGTGGATCTGCGCCGAAGCCAGGGTCTGCTCGGTGCGATCGGTGAACAGCAAGCGGTTGGGCAGGTCGGTCAGCGGATCGTAGTGAGCCAGGTGCGTCAGCTTATGCTCGGAGTTCTTGATTGCGCTGATGTCGGAAAACACCGCCACGTAATGGCTGCGGCGGCCCAAATCGTCGTCAATGATGCGGATGGTCTGCCATTGCGGGTAGATCTCGCCGCTTTTTCGACGGTTCCAGATTTCCCCGCTCCACTCGCCGGTGCTGTTGAGCGTCGCGAACATGGCCTGATAGAAATCAGGCGAGTGTCGGCCGGACTTGAACAGGCTGGGGCGCTGGCCGAGCACTTCTTCACTCTGATAGCCGGTGATTGCCATAAAGGCTCGATTCACATGGACGATCAGGCCGTCGCTGTCGGTGACCAGCACACCTTCACGGGTGCAATCGAACACCGCAGCCGCCTGGCGCAACCGCTCGCGATCTTCATGGCGCTCGCGCAGTTTGGCGCCGATGCCCAGGCAACGGAACAATCGCGCCCGAGCGAGGAAGATCAACCCGGCACTGAGCACCACCCAGGCGTAACCGTTGATCAGTTGCCACTGCAGCCGCTCGGGAGAGCTATCGAAGAAACTGTTCAATAAATAGCCACTGATCTCCAGCCAGACGACGGAAAGCAACAGGTAGAGCAGCGCTGCGCGCAATGCATCGCGATAGGTGGCAGACATTCGGCCGTCCATGTCCCTTCAAAAAGGATGGAATTATAGTTTAAAGAAACATCCAGCCACTCTTATCTGAAAGGGCGACTGGTTTTATCTGTGGGCATGGTGATAATGCAGTGGCTGTTTATTTCTTTATCGAGGGCCCAATAGCCTATGTGGTACGAAGGTTTTCTCGGCTTGTCGCCTTGGTCACTGGTGGCAGTCACCCTGCTGATGACCCACGTTACGATCATCGGCGTCACGGTCTATCTGCATCGTTATTCAGCCCATCGCTCGCTTGAGCTCAATGCCGGCCTGAAACATTTCTTCCGCTTCTGGCTGTGGTTGACCACGGCGCAGAACACGCGTGAGTGGACTGCTATCCACCGCAAGCACCACGCCAAATGCGAAACCGTCGATGACCCGCACAGCCCGGTCATCAAGGGCTTGTCCACCGTTCTGCGCAAAGGCGCCGAGCTGTACCGCGCCGAAGCGGAAAACCCCGAGACGCTGCGCATCTACGGCAAGAACTGCCCCGAAGACTGGATCGAACGCAATCTGTACAGCCGCTTCCCATTGCTGGGCGTGGCGATCATGGGCGTCATCGACCTGCTGCTGTTCGGCACCATCGGTATCACCATCTGGGCGATCCAGATGATGTGGATCCCGGTCTGGGCCGCCGGTGTGGTCAACGGCCTGGGCCATGCAATCGGCTACCGCAACTTCGAATGCCGTGATGCCGCGACCAACCTGGTGCCCTGGGGCATTCTGATCGGTGGCGAAGAACTGCATAACAACCATCACACCTACCCGAATTCGGCAAAACTGTCGGTGAAGAAGTGGGAGTTCGATCTGGGCTGGGCCTGGATACAAGTCTTCAGTTTCTTGCGCCTGGCCAAGGTCCAGCGGGTTGCACCGATTGCCCACCGGGTCGAAGGTAAAGGCAATCTGGACATGGACACCGCCATGGCGATCCTCAACAACCGTTTCCAGATCATGGCCCAGTATCGCAAGCTGGTTATCGCGCCGCTGGTCAAGCAAGAGCTGGAGAAGGTCGATCACTCGGTCCGCCACCAGTTCCACCGTGCCAAACGCCTGCTCTCGCGGGAAACCAGCCTGCTGGATGACAAACACCACGTTCGCATCCAGACCATGCTCGAGCACAGTCAGGCGCTGAAGGTAATTTACGAGAAACGCCTGGCCTTGCAGCAGATCTGGGTCAAGACCAGCTCAAATGGTCACGACATGCTGGCGGCCATCAAGGATTGGGTACACGAAGCCGAAGCCAGCGGGATTCAATCCCTGCGCGACTTCGCCGACCAGCTGAAAACCTACTCCCTGCGCCCCGCCGCCGTCTGACGCCGTTGATCGGTGCGCCCCGTTCGCGGGCGCACCCTCAGGAACTAAGCTTCAAATCCCTTATCTCAAAGACACTTCGCCACCCCGGCGGGCCGGGGCCTGTCATCAACTATTTCCTGCACCTGACCCCATCGCTTCCTCTGGAGCGCATGCAGGAAATAATTGATGAAAGGCCCACGTTGCGACCGCTGTCGAACACGCGGCACGCCCTTTGAGATTTGTGTCGATGGTCAATAAAAACCTCCAGGACTCATCCCTGCCGCAGTGGCCCGAGGCCGCGCAAACCCTGATGGCGCTGATGCACGCCCAAGGCGAGGTCGCACGCCTGAGCGAACGCGAACAGCTGTTCAGCTCGCTGCTGGTGAGCGTTAACGCGGTGCTGTGGGCATTCAATTGGGAAACCCGCCAGGTGCTATACGTCAGCCCGGCCTATGAACGGATTTTCGGTCGATCTGCCGGCCTGTTGCTGTCCGACTACAACCAATGGCGCGACAGCATCTACCCCGACGACCTGGAATATGCCGAACGTAGTCTGGCCGACGTGCTGGTCAAAGGCGCCGTCGAAGACCGCGAGTACCGCATCATCGCCGCCGACGGCCAGGTGCGTTGGCTCAGTGACAAGTGCTTTATCAACCGTCAGGCCGAGCCTGGGCAGCCGGTGATCATCGTCGGCATTGCCGAAGACATCACCGACAAGAAGCAGATGGAAACCGAACTGCAACGCCTGGCCACCACCGACGGGCTGACCCAGAGCAGCAATCGCCGGCATTTCTTCGACTGTGCCCATCGCGAGTTCGAACAGGCACGGCAACAAGGCGCGCCGCTGGCGTTCCTGCTGCTGGACATCGATGACTTCAAACTGATCAACGACACTTACGGCCACCAGGAAGGTGACAACGTGCTGCAACGGATCGCCGAGTGCGGACGCGGGGCATTGCGTCGCGGCGATGTGTTCGGGCGGATCGGCGGTGAGGAATTCGCCGCCGTGTTTCCCGGCTGCGCACCCGACATGGCCATGCAGGTGGCCGAGCGCCTGCAACGGGAGATTCAGCGGTTGAGCTTCAGCCACGACGACCAGACGTTCGGCATCACCGTCAGCCAGGGATTGACCAGCCTCACTGGCGAGGATGAAAGCATCGACAACCTGTTTGCCCGCGCGGATGCAGCGATGTACGAAGCCAAGCGCCAGGGCAAGAACCGCATCATCTCAGCCTGAAGTTGATTTGTAGGAGCGCGGCTTGCCCGCGAAGGCGGTGTATCAGTTAACAACAATGTCGACTGATACGCCGCCTTCGCGGGCAAGCCTCGCTCCTACAGGTTTTGCGTGAAGACTACTTTTTGCGCAAACGCATCAACTCCGGCAAGCCGATCTTGAGCAACCGCGCCGTTCGGCTCTTCGCCAAATCCTCAATGCCTTCATGCTCGGTCAGCCGCGCCATGTGCGCAGCCATGTTCATCACCAGCGCTTCACGGGAGTAAACCCCGCCACCGAGATGGTAGACGGCGGCAATCAGCTCTCGCAGCTCCAGCGGCAAACGCCAGCGGGTGCGAAGTGCTGAACCATAGGCCGCGCCGAATTGGGCCAGGGCATCGCCGACCTCTTCCCATTCATCCAGCTCACCGCCGGCCTGTTTCCATTCCTGCAAACACCGCAACAACGCCAAGTCGCCCAGGCGATGCAGCATGCCGGCGCAATAGCAGCGCTCCTGGTCCAGATCAAGCAAGCGCGCCAGCGTCCGCGCGTATTCGGCGGTGTGCAGCGACAGGTCCCAGTAACGCTCGGCGTAGTCTGCCAGGAATGGATCGCTGAGCCGGGCACTGCGTTTGAGCGCCAGCCCCAGAATCAGGTTCATGCTTTGTCCGGTACCGAGACGATGCAATGCCTGGGACAAGGTCTGAGCCGTGGCGCCCAAATGATGAGCCGCGCTATTGGCGGCGGCGATCAACACGGCAGTGACCTGCGGATCAATGCGGATCTCGTCTTCCAGCGTCGCTAAATCAAGACCATTAGGATTGAGGCTGCGTTTGACCGCCGACTCCACGTCGGTCATCAGCGGTGCGCCGTCCGCCAGTTCTCGACGCCGTTCCAGGTACACCGACAAGGTCATGCCCGGTGCCAGTGACGGCGCCTCGCACGACACCTCTTCACCGGCGTTCAGCAGCAACTCCTGCAGGCGGTGAGTCAGGCTTTCAATGTTCAGGGGTTTGGTCAGGTAGGCGCTGGGCGCCATAGGCAAGACTTCGCGAACGCTGGCGCTGTCGTTGCGGTTGCTCATCAGAATGAACGGCAGCGGCGGATTGCGTTTGCGCTGACGGACACTGCGCAAGACATTCAAGCCATCGACGCCGGGCAACTCCCAGTCAACGATCACCAGGTCGTACGGATGCTCCGCCAACAAGTCCAGCGCCTCCTGGCCATCGGCACACAGGTCCAGCCGCGCGTCACAGCGCACACTCAACAGCACCTGCTTGAGCAAGTCGCGAGACCACGGGTCGGCCTCGGCAATCAGCACACGCGGTACAGCAGGTAAAACCACAGCAGTCATCTGCACCCTCCATTGGCAATGCTTTGCACCTTAGTCCAATGCTGGCCATTCGAAACAGTGGGGTGGGTTCCGGGGACACAAAAAAACCCGCCGAAGCGGGTTTATTTGTCGATCAAGTCACAAATCGATCAGCGCCTGGAGATCACAGCTCCGAGAAGCACTCTTCGATGATGGCCAGGCCTTTGTCCAGTTGCTCGTCCGGCGAAGTCAGCGGTACCAGGACGCGCAGAACGTTACCGTAAGTGCCGCAAGACAGCAGGATCAAGCCCTTGTCGCGCGCCTTGGCCACAACGGCGGCCACTGCAGGAGCGTTTGGCTTGTGGCTGTCGCCGTCAACGAACAGCTCGACCGCGATCATCGCGCCCAGGGCACGGACTTCGCCGATCACCGGGTACTTGGCTTGAATCGCTTTCAGGCCAGTCACCAGACGCTCGCCGACAGCCTTGCAGCGGTCCAGCAGGTGTTCTTCTTCGAACACTTCCATCACGGCCAGGGCCGCGGCGCAAGCGATCGGGCTACCGGCGTAGGTACCGCCCAGGCCGCCTGGAGCAATGGCGTCCATGTATTCGGCCTTGCCGCACACACCGGCCAACGGGAAGCCGCCAGCGATGGATTTGGCGAAGGTGGTCAGGTCGGCAGCAACGCCCATCTGTTCCATGGCGAAGAAAGTGCCGGTACGGCCAGCGCCAGTCTGTACTTCGTCAGCGATCAGCAGGATGCCGTGCTGGTCGCACAGTGCACGCAGACGTTTCATGAACTCTTTCGGAGCGACGTAGAAACCGCCTTCGCCCTGAACCGGCTCGATGATGATGGCAGCGATGTCACGCGGCTCGGCGTCGTTCTTGAAGATGCGTTCGATGCTGGCGATCGAATCGTCGATGCTCACACCGTGCAGTTCGTTCGGGTACAGCGCGCGGAAGATGCCGCCTGGCATCAGGCCCATGCCGGCCGAGTACGGCACGACTTTACCGGTCAGGCCCAGGGTCATCATGGTACGACCGTGGTAGGCGCCGGTGAACGCGATCACGCCGGCACGGCCAGTCGCGGCACGAGCGATTTTCACGGCATTTTCAACGGCTTCGGAACCGGTAGTCACCAGCAGGGTTTTCTTGGCGAAATCACCAGGAACCTTGGCGTTGATTTTTTCGCACAGTTCTACGTACGGTTCGTAAGCCAGTACCTGGAAGCAGGTGTGGGTCAGTTTGTTCAGCTGCGCGGTCACGGCGGCGATGATTTTCGGGTGCAGGTGACCGGTGTTCAGTACGGCGATACCGCCGGCGAAGTCGATGAACTCACGACCTTCAACGTCGGTCACGGTGGCGTTCTTCGCGGACTCGGCGAAGATCGGGTGAATCTGGCCAACACCGCGTGGTACAGCGGCTTCGCGGCGTTTCATCAGGGATGCGTTAGTCTTGCTCATAAAGTCCTCATTCACCGCTCATCGGGCGGCGTGGTTCAAGGAAAATGCGGCGGGGAGGCAACTACGGCAGCATGCGATGATCGACTGCCACAGCTTTCCCGGCCACAGAGAAAATTCCGTTTGAAGCGCAGAAAGGGACAGCGCTCTCGTGCCCTTTCCGCTTGAAGCAATGCCTGTTGCCGAGCTTAGATGCCCAGGCAGAGGTATTTGATTTCCAGGTAATCTTCGATGCCGTACTTGGAGCCTTCACGGCCCAGGCCCGAGGCCTTGATGCCGCCAAACGGCGCGACTTCGTTGGAGATCAGCCCGGTGTTGACGCCAACCATGCCGTATTCCAGGGCTTCTGCCACACGGAACACACGGCCCAGGTCGCGAGCATAGAAGTACGAGGCCAGACCGAACTCGGTGTCGTTGGACATCGCGATCACTTCGGCTTCATCTTTGAAGCGGAACAGCGGCGCCAATGGACCGAAGGTTTCTTCCTTGGCGACGGCAGCGTTTTTCGGCACGTTGGTCAGGATGGTCGGCTCGAAGAAGTTGCCTTCCATCACCTTGCCGCCGGCCAGAACGGTGGCGCCTTTGCTGATCGCGTCAGCAATGTGCTCTTGAACCTTGGCCACGGCTTTTTCGTCGATCAGCGGGCCAGTGGTGGTGCCTTCTTCCAGACCGTTGCCGATCTTGAGTTTGGCCACCGCCACTTTCAGCTTCTCGGCGAACGCGTCGTAGACCGAATCCTGAATGTACAGACGGTTGGCGCAGACGCAGGTCTGGCCGTTGTTGCGGTACTTGGAAATGATCGCGCCTTCGACGGCCTTATCCAGGTCCGCGTCGTCGAACACGATGAACGGCGCGTTGCCGCCCAGTTCCAGGGAGACTTTCTTGATGTCCTTGGCGCATTCGGCCATCAGCTGACGACCGATTTCGGTCGAGCCCGTGAAGGACAATTTACGCACGATCGGGTTGCTGGTCAGCTCGCTGCCGATGTCGCCGGCGCTGCCGGACACAACGCTGAACACGCCCGCAGGAATGCCGGCACGCTGGGCCAGCTCGGCCAACGCGAACGCGGAGAACGGGGTTTGCGAAGCAGGCTTGAGCACCATGGTGCAACCGGCGGCCAGCGCTGGACCAGCCTTACGGGTGATCATTGCAGCCGGGAAGTTCCACGGGGTGATTGCAGCGGTCACGCCGATGGGCTGCTTGATCACGATCAGGCGCTTGTCTGGCTGGTGGCCCGGAATCACGTCACCGTAGACGCGCTTGGCTTCTTCGGCGAACCACTCGATAAAGGAAGCGGCGTAAACGATTTCGCCCTTGGCTTCGGCCAATGGCTTGCCTTGCTCGAGGGTCATCAGGCGAGCCAGGTCGTCCTGGTTCTCGATGATCAGTTCGAACCAGCGACGCAGCTTGTTCGCACGGTCCTTGGCGGTCAGTGCACGCCAGGCCGGCAGCGCTTTGTCAGCGGCTTCGATGGCACGACGGGTTTCGGCAGCACCCATTTTCGGTACGGTGCCCAGAATTTCGCCCGTTGCCGGGTTGTTGACCTTGATCGTCTGACCATTGTCCGCATCGACCCAAGCGCCATCGATAAAGGCTTGCTGGCGGAACAACTGGGTGTCTTTAAGCTGCATGTCGGCTTTCCTTAACAGCACCGCGGCCAGCGCGGAGCGAATTATGATTGTAGAAAGGCGCCTCAAAGGCTGCCGTCAGGGAAATCATTCACCGGGCTGAAGCACATAAATAGCGCACGGATTGGACTCGTGCGGTTCAGCACCCAGACAAGAGCGTTTGAAATCTCAAACGAATCCTAGGATCAAAGGGGGTAAAGGACAATAGCCTGTTCGAAAAAAAGAACGAAAACGCCGCATTTGCCCAAATTTTCTGATCAACGTAGCAAACGCAAGTTACGCTTTGGAAAAACACAGACGATTCAGCAGCATGGACGCCCGCAACGCATATGAGTATCATGGCGCCCGCATTGCACCAGTAGCTCAGCTGGATAGAGTACTGCCCTCCGAAGGCAGTGGTCGTGGGTTCGAATCCCGCCTGGTGCACCATATAGTAGAAACGAGAAAGCCTCAGACCGTAGGGTCTGGGGCTTTTTTGTGGGTGCTAGGAAAGTTGGGGGCAACGGACGACACTCATTAATCCTTGAGGGATCCTTCGAATTGACGGCCAATGTCTCTAGCGCTATGCAACACCCGCTCAATCCGTATGTCGTTTTCGGCGAGGCAATAAAAAATCAGATACGAACCGTGATTTATTCTGCGCAAGCCTTTCGCGCAATCCTCTTGGGAAACGCCCAGAGAAGGCTGTTCAAGAAGCAGCTCACATTGGCTACGGAGTTCGCTAACAAAAGACTTGGCTCTTAACGGATTGTCCCTGGCAATGAAACGGGCAATTTGCTGCAAGTCGTCCCGCGCCATCGCTGTGAACGCCAATCGCCTCATCGACCATTTTGCTCGGTAGCGACGTCATCGATAATCGCATCCAGCTCCGCAAAAACCGTGTCCGCATCAATATCCGGGCGCGGATCATTTCTACTGGCAGAAATCGCCTCGCGTATCTCGGCAGCCTGCAGTCGATCAAGAAGCCTTTGATAAGCCGCCGGCGGTAAAAGATAGGCGGCTGGACGATTGTGATTCAGCACCGCCACCGGCTCTGACCCGGCCAGCTCAATCACAGTGCTTGGGCTGCGCTTGAGTTCTGTAATGCTGACTGAGCGGCTAGCGAGTAATTGCTCCATGAGCAGGCTCCAAGCACTGAAAAAGGTACCTGATAGTGTTCGATTTTCTATGAGACGGTCAATGCACATCTGACCAGCAACCACTTCGGCCAAAGAAATTTCGATACATCTCCACCCTTCTGTGACGTGCATTTTCGGGTTTAAGCATTGAGGGCCCATTAAATAGTCTGATTTTTCGACCGTCGCATTGGCCTCCAAGCACAGCGTTCAGCTATTGCAATCTCGATGCAACAGTCTCGGGCATCAGCGAAGTGGAAGTGCGCGGTAGCCTGTTTTCCGGCCCATCAAGAGGAGTGCTGACGCGGCTCCGGGATGGATACTACCTGCGCCTGGAAATAGGTTTCGACTGCGTGATCGAATGTGTCGCTCTTCATGCACGTATAAGCAACGTGATCGGAAGCCATCGAACCAAAAATTATGGGTCGTGCTAATACAAAAAAACCGCCGAAGCGGTTTTTTCATTCAGTCGTCCAATCAAACTCGTCGTACTCATCATCGTCTTCTTCGTCCTCGATCAACTCATCATCAAGCACGTCTTCCTCCAGAGCTTCTTCTGCCTGCTTCGCCAGCAGAAACTCCTTGCGACTCTCGGTCACTGCTCGCCGTAGTTCTTCGCCCTTCACCGGGCAGTTGAGCATTTGGGCGATGCGGTCGATTTTTTTTGCCACGGCATCCTCCAACGCATCGGCTATAGGCTGATAGTGCGCGCTTTCGGGCGTCGATGCCAAATGGGCGACCGTTGTTAACCTCCGTTTTTCTGCAATTCCTTGAGTCGGGCCGTGAGGTTTTGATCAGGGAAACGCTTGTGCAATGTCTTCAGCAGCGCATCGGCGGCTTTTGTCTGACCGGTATTTTGCAGGCGCAGCACTTCGTGCAATTGCTCATCCAGCGTTTTCGCCGGTGCTGCGGCACGTTTGCTGACCTTTGCTTCATCGGCCATTTCAGCGTTGATCGATTCGCTCTGCGCCGGGGCGGCAGAATCGGCCATTGGGGCCGCAGGGGCGGACATAGCGCCGGCCGGAGCGGACAGGGCGCGGGCAACTGAAGACGATTCCTGCGCGGCCTCTTTTTTGGCGACCGGTGCGGACGCTTTTGGCGCGGGGGCGAAGTCGTACGTCGGCGCCTGTTCCGGTGTGCGTTGTACCAGCGCGAGCATCAGTGCGACGCCGACGAGGCTCGCGAATGCGACTTGCCAACGGGGTTTCTGGCAGGCCCGGACCCAGCGTTGCCACAGGCTTGGCTTGCGAGTTGGGGCTTCGCGGTGCGCGGTGGCGAGGATGAAGGCGTCGAGATGGGCCGGTGGTTCGCCGGTCGCGTGTTCACGAAAGTGCTTCAGCACTTCGTCTTCCGGTGTAGGACGGGCGTCAGTCATGTCAGTACCTCCTCGGCCAGCAGCCGACGCAGTTTTTGCTGGGCGTAACGCAAGCGGCTTTTGACGGTTTCCAGCGGTGTTTCGGTGAGGGTGGCGATCTGCGGCAAGTCGAGATCGCCGTGAGCGCGCAGCAGGAACACCTCGCGCTGGTCGGTGGGCAAGGTTTGCAGGGCGGTTTCGAGGCGCTGGGTGTCGCGGCTCAGGCTCAGCAGTTGCGCCGGATCTGCCGCGTCATCGCTCAGGGCGTGGAGCTGTTCGTCATAGCTGTCGTGCAAGGGGTTGTGAATTCCGTGTTTGCGCCAGTGATCGATCAGGCGGTTGCGGGCGATCTGGTAAAGCCAGGTACGAAAATTCGCCCGGCCTTGTGGCTGACTGGCGCTGCGGATCAGGCTCAGCCAGGTCTCCTGATAAACCTCTTCGGCCAGTTCGGATTTGCCGCTGAGGCCCAGCAGGAATCGATAAAGTCCCTGGCGATGGCGGGCGTACAAGATTTCGAACGCCGGCCCGTCGCCCGAGCGATAGCGCGCCAGCAGCGACTCGTCGCTCAGTTCTGGAGCTGACATGTCAGTTGTAGCCTCCTTTAGGCGGCTTACTATTCGACGCGGTCGTGGTTCGCAGGCTCTGCGCCAACTCGACCAATTGCACGAACTCGGCGCGCAGACCGAATCGATCGTCACCCCGCGCACCGCGAGCCAACGCCTCGGTGTCCTCCAGGCTGAATTCTCCGGTATAACGCCCGTCCTTGAGCTGCTGTGAAAATGCTGCCACGGCCGCCGCAAATCGCAGGTCGTCACTGGCTTTTCCGACATCACTGCTCACAATAGGCCGTTCGATCAAGCGACTATTCCCACCTTCCGGCAACTGATATCTCACGCGCAGCATGGCCAATTCACCCATATTCCCGGAAACAACGGTTGCGGAATGGCCATAACGCAGCGGCTCCAACCAGCCCTTCTCTCCCTTGGGCACGATTTCGTACAACGCCGTGACCGTATGTCCTGCGCCGATTTCGCCAGCATCGACTTTGTCGTTGCTGAAATCCTCACGCTTCAACGCCCGATTCTCGTACCCCAACAACCGATATTCGCTGACTTGCGCCGGGTTGAACTCCACTTGCAGCTTGACGTTCTTCGCCACCACCGCAAGGGTCGAGCCGAGCTGATCCACCAGCACCTTGCGCGCCTCGCGTAGGTTGTCGATGTAGGCGTAGTTGCCGTCGCCTGCGTCCGCGAGTTGTTCCATCAGGTGTTCATTGTAGTTATCCACACCGAAACCCAGGGTGGTCAGGGAAACGCCGGTCTTGCGTTTATCCACAGCCATTTGCTTGAGGCTGTCGAAGTCGCTGATGCCGACGTTGAAGTCACCGTCGGTGGCCAGCAGGATGCGGTTGATGCCTTTGGCGATGAACGCCTGCTGCGCCATTTGATAAGCCAGCTCGATGCCCGACGCGCCGGCAGTCGAGCCGCCTGCGGTCAGGTGATCAATGGCGGTACGAATTTTCGCTTTTTCGCGTCCGGAAGTCGGCTCCAGCACCACACGCGAATCGCCGGCGTAGACCACCAACGAAACCCGGTCCTGCTCGCGCAATTGGTCGACCAGCAATTTCAGTGTGCTTTTGACCAGCGGCAAGCCTTCGCGCCGGTCCATGGAACCGGACACGTCCACCAGAAACACCAGGTTCGCCGGGACCAGTTCCGCGACCGCGCGGTCTGAAGCCTTGATGCCGATGCGCAACAATCGGGTGTGCGGGTTCCACGGCGACGGCGCCAGTTCCGTGGTCACGCCGAAGGGCGAGCCATCGGTGGGCAAGGCGTAACCGTAGGGAAAATAATTGACCATTTCTTCCAGCCGTACCGCGCCTTCGGGTGGCAGGCGGCCCTGATTGAGCAAGCGGCGGACATTGGCGTAGGAGCCGGTGTCGACGTCGGCGCTGAAGGTCGAGACCGGTGCTTCGGCCACGCTGTGGATCGGGTTATCCGTTAGCGCTTGATATTGCTCCCGCTGCTCGTCCTGATAGCCGGGCGCAGGGGCTTCAGACATCGGGGCATAGCCCGCCATCGGTGCCGGACGCACACTGCGTTTGGCCATCGAGGCGTCCGCCATGACCGCCTCGGTACGCACCAACGCCTCGGTCTTCATCTCGCCCTGAGCCGGAGGTGAAACCGAGGCGGAATCGGGCGTGGATGAAACGCCGCAACCGGCAACCGCCAGCAGCAACCCGGCGGCGAAACCCTGGGCGGCCGGGCGGAGGAAATGCAGAGGGAGGGACATGGGGGCTGACCTCAGGACGAAATTGATTCATTCATCCTCTGAGACGGACAGCCCTCCGGGTTCGGGTTAAATCCGCTGAAAAAATCTTCAGCGGTGATAACGCCGCACCACGCTGCTGTTTTTCAGCACGTGGCCTTGGATTTTTTCCAGCAGTTGCGCGCGCGTCAGGCCGGCGGGCAACGCCTCTGGCGCCAGGTCCAGGGCATACAGCTGAATAATGTAGTGGTGCGCACTGTCACCCACCGGAGGGCAAGGGCCGACGTACGTCAGGGTGCCTTTGCTGTTGGTGCCGCCGACACCTTCGAGGCCCGGTTTGGCGCCGACGCCGGCCGGGATCTGATGCGTTGTGGCTTTGATGCCGTAATGCACCCAGTGATCGACCCCTTGTCCTTTCTGGCCATCGGGGTCGTGCATGACAATGGCGTAACTGAGCGTGCCAGCGGGGCCGGTGTTCCAGTTCAATGCCGGCGAAACATTATGCCCGCCGCAACCCGGGGCATCGCTGGCGGCCACCGACGTGAACAGTCGGTCGTCCGAAACACCTGGGATGTTCAGGGTGAAACGCTCCTGGGCCTGCGCCGGAAATTGCACGCAAAAGGCGACTGCAACGGCCGCCAGCCAAGGGTTCAGAGAGGTCAATCGGGTCATACCGGAACACCTTTTGCGGGTAGGGCCGTCGTCGGCGTGCAAACTATAGCCGGACCGTTCGTGCGGTGGCAGTGGGAATTGGCTGAACCTCGAGATAAGCGCCAAACTCTTAACTGAAACGCCTGCCTGGAGAGCGATCATGGCACTGCACCGCGTCGCCCGTTTTGCCGATGTGTCCGAGCACCGAGGCCTGGAAGTTCAGATCGCGGACAGCAAAATCGTCTTGCTGCGGGTTGGCGATCAGTTACGCGCCTATCAGGGCGAATGCCCCCACGCCGGGGCGCCGTTGGCCGAGGGTGCGTTGTGTCATGGACGGCTGATCTGCCCTTGGCACAAGGCCGCGTATCGGATCGAGGATGGCGCGCTGTGTGAGCCGCCGTCTCTCGATAGCCTCAAGCGCTATCCGCTGGAAGTGCGCGATGACGAGGTGTGGGTCGACGATCAACCGCTCCCGGATCCCCACACCCCGCCGGCCGACGACCAGCGAACGTTTGTGATCGTCGGTGCCGGCGCCGCGGGCACGGCGGGTGCAGCGGCCTTGCGCGAGAAAGGCTTCGGTGGCCGCGTGGTGCTGATCGACCGTGAAGCCGAGGCCGGATACGACCGCACAGTCTTGAGTAAATTCGTGATCGGCGGGGAGATGCCGCCGGAAGAAATCCCGCCGTTGCGTGATGAAAGCTTTTACCGCGAGCAGCGGATCGAGCGAATAATCGGTGAAGTGACGCGCCTGGATGCCGAGAACCAGACACTGCAGCTGGCCGACGGTCAATCGCTGGACTACGACGCCGCACTGCTTGCCACTGGCGGCACACCCAAACCTCTGACGCTGCCCGGCGCCGACCTGCCGCAGGTGTTCGTGCTGCGTTCCAAGGTTCAAGCGCAGCAGATTCTGAACACGGCAAAACCCGGGCAACGGGCAGTGATCATCGGCGACAGTTTTATTGCTCTAGAGAGCGCTTCGTCCCTGCGTCAATACGGTCTGGAGGTCACCGTGCTCGCTCGCCATGCGGTGCCTTTCGCCAAGCAGTTCGGCGAAGCCGTCGGCAAGGCCATTCGCGCGCTGCACGAAGCCAACGGCGTGGTGTTTCATACGGAGGGCGAAGCTGCGCACATCGAAGGCACAACTCAGGTCGAAGCCGTGCGCCTGGACAACGGCCAACGGTTACCGGCGGACCTGGTGTTGGTTGGCATTGGCGTCAGCCCGGCAACCGCCGCGTTTACCGACCTGCCCATGGAACAGGACCAGTCGCTTGAGGTCGACGGCGGGATGCGCGTGACCGATGGGCTCTGGGCCGCCGGCGATATTGCGACCTTCCCGCTCAACGGCCAACCGCAACGCATCGAGCATTGGCGCCTGGCCCAGCAACAGGCGCGGATCGCAGCGGCGAACATGCTCAGCGGCGACGAGCATTACCTCGACGTGCCGTATTTCTGGACCTGGCATTTCGGCAAGAACTACGACTACCTCGGCCACGCGGATGCCTGGGATGAGGTCGAGTTCAAGGGCGACCCTGACCATCCACCCTTCATCGGCCTGTTCGGCAGGAACGGTGTGGTGGTGGCGGCGGTGGCCTGCGACGAAGAAAGGGCGATGGCGATGCTCGCGGAACGGATGAAACAGCCGCTGTCGGTGGACGAGGCCTGGCGTCTGGTTCGCGAGTGAACTGACCCGACGGCTCAAAATCCCAGACAGCAAAACGCCCGGCGCCTGCATTGCACAGAGGCCGGGCGTTGCGTTGTAAGCCTAGGTTTTACTGGACCTGTTCAGGGCCACTGAGTTTGCTCATCACGAAGCCGACAAATTGCTCAACGGTCATTTTCTGGCCGTTGAATTCCACCTGATTGTTGGCGTAATGCAGTTTGGTGACGATGTTGTTGCCATCCAGTTTTGCGAACTGTGTACCGACCGCCATGCCGCCAAACATATCGGCGGTGGCCGTGGCCTGCTCGGCGATGAGCTTGGCGTCGGTCTGACCGTCGACTTCACTCTGCACGGTGAACAGGTCGACGAGCATTGGCTTGGACACTTGCACATTGATGTCCAGCAGCGCGATCAGCTGTTGGGTCAACTGGTCTGGCGGCAGGTCCATGGATTGCGGTTTGGTCAGGTCGAGCACCAGATTGGCGCGGCTTTCGCCGTTGGCAGTTTTAAACGACAGGTTCTCCAGGGCGACCTGTGGGCCGGCGGCCAGCAGTTTCTCCAAGCCGGTTTTCACCTGCGCCTCTTCCTCTGGGGTCAAGACCAGCTCGGGTGCCGGTTGACCCGCAGCAGCAGCCTCGGCGGCGGCCCGCTCGTAGGGCTGCAGTTTGGTCTGGTAAACCTGCATCAGCGACATCGTTGCGGGGATGTCGAGGTTCTTCAGGCTCATGGCCATCTGCGCAGAACCGACCGTCTTGCCGTTCAAGGACACTTCGCCGACCTTGTAATCGGCACGCCCCGAAGCGCTGGTGCCCGACTCTTCGGTCTGGTTCTTCATTTCAAATTTCTTGACGCCCAGTACCAACTGCTTGGCGCCGAAGGTGGTCTTGCTGTCGGTCAGCTCAAGGGTGTTCTCGCCGGTGTAGTAACCGTAGGTACTTTTGGTCAGGTTGCTGGCCACGGTCAGGCCGGTCAGTTCGATCTTCACCGGCGTCTGATCTTCGGCAACCGTGCTCAGGGTCAGGCTGTCCATGTAACCGTTGGCCTTGACCTTCTGCGCTTGAGCGTTGGCGGCGACATCCAGGTTCAGCCCGGAAAATTTCAGGTTCGACTTGGCGTCCAGCGCCAAGTCCAGCGGCAGCAATTGCAGGGTGCCGTTGGTGGAATTGTCGTAACCGATGTTGACCACACCGGTGAGCGGCGATTTGTCCTTGGCGGCAGCGAACCACTTCTCGGTGATCGGGGTTTTTTCCAGCTCGTAGTGACTGGTGGCCAGGACCGGCAGCAATTTCAACGACGTCAGCCGCGAGAATGGCAGCGGGCCGTGTTCGATATGATCGACGAAGAGCAATTCGACGGGCGCCTCACCGAACATTTCGCCTTCACCCTTGAGACGGTAATGCGCGGTGCTGCTGAATACGCTGCGCTCCAGCGACACCAGTTCCAGCGACGCCGTGCCGTTGGAACCGACCAGCGCGGCTTGCAGCTCTTTGTTGGCGTCGGCGATCGAGGTGTTCAGCACACCTTCGAGTTTGGTGCCGGTGTACCAGGCACCACCGGCGCTGATTGCACCGATGGCAACGACGATTCCAAGAAGCACGCCTGCTGATTTATTCATGAATGACCCGATCAATGTCCGTTGTTGAAAGTGTGGTCGTCTTCCCTGAACCCTTGAGGGGGTTGCGGTTGCGACTGCGCTGAAAGTGCGGTGGAGATTAGCATCAGGCGCACGGCGCGACCCAATGATTAAAGGTTAAAGAGTGTCTATGGACCGTACGCAGGGGGTGAGAGTTTCAGCGGACACAAGATCGCCATCGCGGGCAAGCCCGCTCCCACAAGGATTACGCTAAACCTGTGGGAGCGGGCTTGCCCGCGATGGCGTCATTAAAGACGATATCAATTCAGGAATACTGCACTTCAATCTCATCAAGCTGATGATCAAAGCTTTTCAGCCGCGCGGTCCAGGTATACACCAGCACCTCGAAATCCCGGTTGATCACCGCCCCGCCCGTCACTTCCGCGCGCGGGTCGCAGAAGTCCAGTTGATAGCGTTCGCGGGCCATGGCCGTGGCGACATCGGAGAGTTCGCGGGCGTTGTTGAGCCAGTGGCGGCCGTCTTCGGCGATCTGCTTGTCCAGCTCCAGGCATTGCTTCTTGAGCGCTTCGAGGCTTTTTTCCAGTGGCGTGCCGGTCAGTTCGCCCATGACTTCCTGGAACGTGCGCCCCGGTTGCCAATAGCTGCCCCAGAAATACCGGTCAAACACCGTTTCGACGCGGCGCAAAGCCACTTTGGTGTCCCAGATCAGCACCAGGGTCTTGCCGCGTTCGCACTGTCTTTTCTTGACGCGCTGACCCTGGACCGTCGCCACCGCCACCACGACGATCGCCATCACGGCAATCAGTGCGGCGGCGCTGTCGAGAAACACCAGAGCCTTGTCGATCTGGTGGGCCAGCATGATGCCGTAGAAATAGGTGGCCGACAGCAGGACCAATGCCGTAATTGCGCACCAGAAGCCGGGAGCATAAGGGTTTTTCATTATTAGAGTCCCCATGACCAACGCGAGCCTTGATTGATGAGTTCGACGCGCGATCTCATCAAGTCAAAGCATAGCAACGGCCTCAGGGTTTGCCGGAGTTCGTGGCTTGCGTTCGTCCGCTTTCCCAGCCACCGCCCAGTGCCAGGAATAAATCGATCTGGCTCATGGCAACTTGCGTGTTGGCCGAGGCCAGTTGCGCCGTGACGTCGGTGTAGGTGCGGGTGGCTTGCAGGTCTGCCAGGAACGACGCGCGGCCCGCCTGGAAGAAGCGGTGGGTCTGGTCTGCCGCCAGTTGCGCCGATTGCTCGGCGTCGGCCAACGCATCGCGGCGCTGCAGCAACGCCGAGTATTGGGCCAGGCCGGTCTGGGTCTCGCGGATGGCGTTGAGCACCACGCCGTCGAAATGCGCCAATGCGCCCTGAGTCGTCGCTTCGGCCTCACGGATTCGAGCGCGGGAGCCGTTGGACGGCACGGTCCAGGTCAGCAATGGGCCGAAACCCCAGCGGTTGGTCGCCGGTTTGCCGAGGTTTTCCAGGATGCCGACGGTCCCGACGGTCGCGCCGATGCTGATGTCCGGGTACAACTCGCCGGTGGCGATGCCGATGCCGGCGGTCGCGGCGGCCAGTCGACGCTCGGCCTGACGGATGTCGGGGCGACGCTTGAGCAACGTCGCACCGTCACCCACCGGCAACAATTGGGCAATTTTCGGCAGCTCCGCGCAGTCGCTGGTGCCGGCCGGTAATTGGTCGACCGGTTTGGCCAACAGCATCGACAAGCGGAACAACCCGGCCTGACGCGCCGCTTCATAACGCGGCAGGTCGGCGCGCAAGGATTTGAATTGGGTTTGCGACCGCGTGACCTGGGTTTCATCGCCACGCCCGGCGTCGCGCAAGCGCTGGATCAGCGTGGTGCTCTGGGCTTGCAGATCAAGAGAATGTTCAGCGATTTCCCGTTCTTCGTTGGCCGCGCACACTTGGGTGTAAGCCCGGACCACGTCCGCCACCAAGGTGATACGTGCGGTATCCGCCGCCGCTTGCGTCGCATCGGCATTGGCCTTGGCCGCCTCGATGCCACGCTGCAACGTGCCGAACAGGTCGAACTGATACGAGGTGGTGATGCCTATATCGCCAACGTTGGCCACCGGCACTTTTTCCGGCAGCAAGAACGCTTCGCCGGACTCCTGCAAACGCTGGGCGCCGATCTTCACGCCGCCGCTCCAACCGCCCGCCGCCTGCGCTTCGTCGACCTGAGCGCGTGCCCGGGACAGGTTCGCCGCCGCCACGCGCAAGTCGGTGTTGGAGGCCATCGCCTGCTGAACCAACTGGTCGAGGCGCGGATCCTGATACAAGCGCCACCAATCGCTAGGCACCGGCGCGGAGACGACATTTTTGCCGTTCACCGCCAAGTCGCCCTGCAAATCTTCGCGGTGCACGGCGGCTTCGTCCGGCAGGTGATAATCCGGCCCGACCACCTGGCAGGCCGACAGCAGCAAGCCTAATCCGGCGACCGCCAAACCCGAGGCCCTGCTCATTTCGCCGGCTCCTGCTGGTGGTCATCCATAATGGAAACCGTCGCCGTGCGCCCGGCAATCATGCGGAAATCCGCCGGTACGTCGTCGAAGGCGATCCGCACCGGAATCCGCTGGGCCAGCCGTACCCAACTGAACGCCGGATTGACGTTGGGCAGCAGGTTGCTGCCGCTGCTGCGGTCGCGGTCTTCGATGCCGGCGACGATGCTTTCCACGTGGCCGCGCAGCCGCGCGCGGTCGCCGATCACCCGGATGTCGACGCTCTGGCCGACATGAATGCCGTCCAGTTTGGTTTCTTCGAAATAGCCGTCGATGTGGAACGAATTGCTGTCCACCACCGACAACACCGGCCGCCCGGCCGAGACGAATTCCTGGTTACGCGGCGCGCGGTCGTTGACGTAGCCGTCCACCGGGCTGCGGATGGTCGAGCGGTCGAGGTTCAGCTGAGCGCTGTCCACCGCCACCTGGGCTTCCATCAGCGCTACCTCGGCGCGGGCAACCCGGGACTGGCTTTCTTCCAGTTGCTCGCCCGGCACCAGATTGCCCAGGCCACGGTTACGCTTGGCTTCGCGCTGCGCCTGAGCCAGGGTTTCCTGACGGTCGGCGACGGCCGCTTTCGCTTGGCGCAGGGCCAGTTTGAAACGGTCCTGGTCGATGCTGAACAGCACCTGGCCGCGCTTCACTAACTGGTTATCACGCACTTCCACGTGCTGGATCAGCCCGGACACGTCCGGCGCGATCTGCACGATGTCGGCACGAATGTGCCCGTCCCGGGTCCAGGGCGCGAACATGTAATACATCACCATGCGCCAGACCACGACAACGGCGAAGGTCACGATCAGCAGGGTCAGGACCACGCGGCCGATGGTCAAAAAAGGTTTTTTCATGTCATCAGGTATCGACTGAGTGAGTCCACAGCGCCGAGCAGCAAAGCGTAGAGAGCCACGTTGAACAATGCCCGGTGCCAGACCAGACGGTAAAAGTGCAGGCGCGTGAGCAACCCGTGCACCAGCAGGTACAACACATACGTAATGCCCATCAGCACCAGCAGCGTGGGCAGGAACACCCCGCTGATATCCAGATCACCGATCATAAAGGCGCTCCATCGATGCCATGGGGCAGCGGTTCTTCAAGGTCACCCGTGCCGAGGAATTCCACCCCCGGCAACAGCGACAGACGCAGGCCACTCAAGGCGTGCAGCAAATGCAGGCGCGCGCCGTCGTCGCACTCGCGGTTCAGCGCGCGACGCGCACGGTCCATGGTCATCAGCAACGGACTAGGTGCCGGTAAACGCTCGCCAGCCTTGAGGCAGGCTTTGAAATAGTCGCCGACTTCGGCCACCACTTGATGCAACAAGGCTTGCGGAACGCCCAACACTCGCGGCGTATAAGCGAGCAAATCCAGCAGGTTCAGCGCCGTGCGGACTTCGCGCAGCGCAACGCCAGTGTCCTGGCCGGTGATGGCCAGGCGCGGCAAGTGCTGCATCAGGCGGTCAAGCATCTGCACGCCCAGGTGTCGGTGTTCGGACAGGGTGGCCGGTTCGGTGAGGCTGACAATGTCGCGCCAGCTAAACCGGGTCAGACGCTTGGCCGCCAGTTCCGCACCGAACGGCCGGGCGATCAGGGTCCAGACAAACGCGAACAGCAACCCGACGGGGCCAGCCAGGTTGGAGTTCACGAAACTGAGGAAATCCGCGTCGTAGGCGCCCTGAATGCTGATGAATGACGAGGTGTTGACCAGGGTCAGCAGCATGCCCAGGTAAAACTGCGGCTTGACCGTCAGGGTGCCGACGCAAATGAACGGCACCGCGAACGCCAGCACCAGCATCGGGAAGTCATGCAGGTTCGGCAGGATCAGAAACAGGTAGAGACTGGCGAACAACACCGACATCGCCGTCCAGAAAAAGAACCGGTAAATCTGCGGCGCCGGGTCGTCCATCGAGGCGAAGAAACTGCACGCCACCGCCGCCAGAATCACTGCGGCGCCACCGTCAGTCCAGCCGAGCAGAATCCACAGCACCGAGGCGACGATGATCGCAGTGACCGTGGACGCCGCCGAATAGAGCATCAACCCACGGTCAAGGAACGGTGACAACCGACCGAGCCGCCAGTGCCGATACACCGCCCGCCAACTGTCCTGGCTTTCACACTGGATGGCGTATTGCAGGCTGCGGCAGTCCTGCCACACATCGATCCACTCGCCGAGGCGATACAGTGCGTTGGAAAACAGCAGTTGCTTGCGATCGTCCAGCGCCTCGGCACTCGGTTGCAGGGCGTCGAGCTGATCTTTCAGTGCCTGCCAGCGCTCGATGTCGGCATCGGTGTGTTGGAGCCATTCACGGGTTGCAGTCAGCAGCGGCGCGAACCTGGCCACAAGTTCCGGCGTGCGTCGTTCAAGGGCGTAGAGCGCATCGTCGAGGGCGTCGATCACCGGCAACAGGTGAATCATGCGGCCGCGCAATTCCTTGGTGTTGCGCACGGTTTGTGGCCGCGCACCTTCGTGGGGCAGCTGGCCGATCATCAATTCCAGGGTGTTGAACGTCGCGACCATCGACGACCGCAACGCACTGACTTCATCCGGCTGCACGTTGCGACTGAGAAACCGCAGGCTATAGGTCGACGCATCGGCAAACCATTTGTTCACCGAATCATTGAAGACTGGCGCCAGCCGCCGGGGCCAGAACATCGCGCCGACCACCGCCGCCACGGCGATGCCGAGGAAGATTTCTTCAGTCCGTGCTTCGGCGATGTCCCACACCGCCAACGGGTTATCCACCACCGGCAGGGCAATCAGCGGCAAGGTGTACCCGGCGAGCATCAGCGCGTAATTGTTGGCGGTGCGCAGGTGCATTGAGAGGAACAGCAACGTCCCGGTCCACAACGCAATCACCACCACCAGCACATAGGGGCTCTGGACAAACATCGGCACGAAAAAAACCGCCGCCGCCGCACCGAGCAAAGTGCCGACAGCGCGGTACAACGCCTTGGAACTGGTCGGGCCGACAAACGGGCTGGAAACGATGTAGACCGTGGCCATAGCCCAATAGGGCCGGGGCATTTGCATGAGCATGGCGATGTACAACGCGATCATCGATGCCGCGAACGTGCGCACACCGTAGAACCAGTCCCGCGCCGGGGGCATGCCGGTAAAAAATCCGTTCAAGGATGGGCCACCGGCAAGTGATTGGCCGCTTCAAAAGCTCTCAGTACCCGCAGCGCCGCTTCCAGATCATCCTGGTCAATGCCTTCGAGCACTTCATGACGCAAGCGCACCAGCTCGATCTCGACGGCTTGCACCAATTCACGACCGGCCTCGGTCAGGCTCAGGCATTTGGCGCGTCGGTCATGGACGTCTTCGGTGCGACGGACGTAACCGGCATGACACAGCTGATCCAGCAGTCGCACCAACGACGGACTCTCCATCCCCGCCGCCTGCGCCACCGTCACCTGCCGCACACCCTCGCCCAAGCGCCCGATCATCAACAACGGAACGGCGCAGGCTTCGGAAATTCCATAGTTGACCAGCGTGGTCTGGCAGATCTTCCGCCAATGCCGGGCGGCCACCACCATGGAGCTGCTGATGTTCATCTGGAGAGCGTCGAGGTTCTTCGGCACGGGAGGAATGCACACACTGTTAGTTTGCTAACTATCAATATCGCATTGCAGGGGATTTTCAGTCAAGTTTTGAAACAAATTGGCAGCCATCCGTCGCGGGTGCCAGCAGCAGCACAGGATCGTGCAGATAGATACTTGCACTAGCCCATACATCCCGACAGTGGCCACCACCAGAACGTTGATTTTTAAACCCCTCGCCCCTTCCTCAACAACACATCCAACTGATCCACCACCTCCGCCCAATCCGCGTCATCCAGAATCTCATCGCGCAAAAATTCCGCTTGGCTCTCGGTCCAGAAAAACGCATCCGCCAGATGCAGCTCGGGCTTGAGCGGTGAATGCGTGGCGATGAATTGATCGATGCTGACCGGATCGTTGTCCAGGCCGAGTTGTTTGAACAGCGATGGGAGGCTGTGGGTGGGCGATTCCATGACGAGCTCCTTTGTTGTGGATGAATCGGTGACCGCTTCGCAGTCATTCGCGGGCAAGCCTCGCTCCTACAGGGGATCTGCGGTCCACTGTAGGAGCGAGGCTTGCCCGCGAAGACGTCGTAACCGACGCCGCAAAAACTACTGACTCAACTCGCAAACTTGCGCATGCGGCACCAATTTCAGGAATTCCGGCATGCTCATGTGCAGCAGATTGTTGTGGTTGCCAGCCTCCAGGTAGATGTCTTTCTGCCGGGTCAGCAACGGGTCGATGACCATGTCCAGGCCATAGGATTCGCCCAATGCAGGCACGGCACCGCGTTCGCAATCCTCAAACAGGTGCGGCAGGTTGCTTTCCCGGGTCACCTGCCATTCACCGCTGCTGCGTACTTTGCTCAGGTCCAGGTGGCGACTCGCCGGCAGCACGGCCATCAGGTAATGCCCATGGTGGTCGTCGAGGATCACCGATTTGGCCACCCGTTCGGCAGGAATGCCCGAGACCCGAGCCGTTTCAAGGCTGCTGGCCGAGTGTGGGTGGGTAACGATGTCATATTTGCATTGAGCCTGCTCCAGGCTGTTCTGCAGGGTTCTTGCCATACGCATGATGCACCTCGGTGTCCGCAAACAGCTTGGGGCGGACGATGGTTAAACCTTTTGACTCCACTGAAAGTCTAGGCCCGCTGGCGTGATCGTGCGTGAAATCTGCCCGTCGGCCGAGGTCGACAATTGAGTGAAATTCGTACAACCCACAGCTCGACTAAACTGTATGTAACGTGAATTGCCTGAATCGGCACGGTGCTCTCAGGTTCTTCGCGAGCAAGCTCGCTCCTACAGGGAGGGTCACGTGAACATTCGTTGCGGTGCAGTTGCGCTGTTGCTGGCCTTGAGCGGATCGGTTTTCGCAGCGGACTCGGTTGTGCTGCTGGTTCCCAACCCCATCGGGATCTGGCTGATCACCTTTGGCATCGCGTTTCTGATCGCCGAAGCGGCGTTGCCCAATTACGGCGTGATCGGTCTGGGCGGCATAGTGATGTTCGTGATTGGCGCGGTGATCCTGACCAACACCGAAGTGCCGGTTCCGTTGATGATCGGGCTGGGCCTGATCAGTGCCCTGCTGCTGATTTTTTTGCTCATCCACGCCCTGAAAACCCGACCACGCGAAAACGTCAGTGGCGATGCAGGACTGGTGGGCAGCGTGACCCCGGTGATGTCACTGGCCGGCAATGCCTACAACGGTTGGGTGCACCTGCAAGGGGAAAAGTGGCAAGTGCTCAGCGCCACACCGCTACAACCCGGGCAACGGGTCCGGGTGGTGGCTCGCAAGGGATTGTTGCTGGAAGTGGCCGCGGCTGACGCGGCGCCGGGTGGAGAATAAACCATGGGCCTGCAACTGGGTTTTGCCGCGCTGCTGTTACTGGTGATTGCACTGGCGGGGTCGACCTTTCGCATCCTGCGCGAATACGAGCGCGGGGTGGTGTTCCAGCTCGGGCGCTTCTGGCAGGTCAAGGGCCCCGGCCTGATCCTGCTGATTCCAGTGGTCCAGCAAATGGTCCGTGTCGACTTGCGCACCGTGGTCCTCGATGTACCGCCGCAAGACGTGATCACCCGCGACAACGTCTCGGTCAAGGTCAACGCCGTGTTGTACTTCCGCGTTCTCGACCCGCAGAAGGCAATCATTCAGGTTGAAGACTTTCTCATGGCCACCAGCCAACTGGCGCAAACCACCTTGCGCGCGGTGCTCGGCAAACACGAACTCGATGAGCTGCTGGCCGAGCGCGAACGTCTGAACATCGACATCCAGCAAGTGCTCGACGCCCAGACCGACGCCTGGGGCATCAAGGTCGCCAACGTCGAGATCAAGCACGTGGACCTCAACGAGTCGATGATCCGCGCCATCGCCAAACAGGCCGAAGCCGAGCGGGAACGGCGGGCCAAGGTGATCCACGCCGAAGGCGAATTGCAGGCCTCGGAAAAGCTCATGCAGGCCGCCGAAATGCTCGGCCGCCAGCCTGGGGCCATGCAACTGCGCTACATGCAGACACTCAGTTCGATTGCCGGTGACAAGAGTTCGACGATTGTCTTTCCGCTGCCGATCGAGTTGCTCAAGGGCATGGCAGACCTGTCGTCGAAACCTTGAGCCATCAGCGTTTCGGCGAAACCGTTCAAGCCTTTGGGCAACGGTTCAATGCAGCACGAACAGACGCGCGTTCGCGCCCCCGGCCCGCGTTTCGCCAACGCTCTGCCAGCCAGCGGGCAACGGCGCGAATTCGTCCGGCACATCCACGGTGCCGATCAACCACACGCGACCCGTGCCTTTGGGCAATCGGTCGAGAGGATCCAGGTAAATGTCCTGAGTCACCAGCGTGCCGAAGCCATAGGCATTCGGCCGACTCGAAGCACCGCTGGCCAATGGCGGGGTGTAGAGCAACGGTTTGGCGCCGGTGCGGTTGTAATAGACATAGCTGAGGTACCAGAGCATATCGCTGGTGACGATCCGGTCGCCGCTCACGAAATGCTGGTTCACGTAGTCGACCATGACGCTGATCTGGTCATTGGTATCCACCGTGGCGTTGTTCTTCAGGCCCACCAGTTCAACGCCGACAAACAGCACCAGCACCGTCAACGCCAGCACTCGGAAGCCCGAATACAGGCGATCGATGGCCAGCGCGACAATCATCGGCAGCCCCAACGCATAGGCCGTCAGGTAACGTTCGATGAACACCGGCGTGATAAACGACACCGCAAACACCAGCAGCAATGGCAGCGCTGTGTAGATCACCAGCAAAACGCTGCCGCGAAAGACGCTGCGGTCCCGCGCCAGCGCCACGCCCGCAATGGCCAGTAACGCCAGCGGCAGCGCGATAAAGATCAATGTCGGCAGGTTCTCGCCATCGTCCTGGATCAGCAACGACCAGATCATCGAGGGCAGCGAGCCAAACGTGACAGGCGTCTCCCATCCCACGTCGCCATTGGCTTTGAGCTGATCAATGTGCTGGATCAGATCGATCAGGCTCGGCACCCACGGCAAGTACAGCAGCACGATCGCCATGTTCGCCAACCACCAACCGGGACGCTGGATATGCCGCAAGCGATACCCCGGCTGTACGCGGATCAGCCCCAGATACAACCAATGACACAGCACGCACAGGGCGGTGAAGTAATGGGTGTAGAACGCGGCACTCATTAGCAGCACATACGCCACCAGATACCGCGTGCGCCGGGGACGCCTGATCCAGTAGGCCAAGGCAATCGTCGCGCCGATCAGCCACAGCCCCAGCAGCGAATACATCCGCACTTCCTGGCTATATCGTACCGCCGTGGGCAGCAGCGCCAAGAGGAAACCGGTCAGCAGCGCGGCACGCCGGGTAGCGAGCAAGTCCATCAGCCAGACGCCGAGCCACACCGTGGCGATTCCGGGCAAAGCGCTGAGGCAGCGGATCGAAAAAATGCCGTCGCCAAACAGCTCGACCCAACCATGCAGCAACATGAAATACAGCGGTGGGTGTACGTCATGCGCGGCGTGCACCCAGATATCGGCCAATGAATAGTGACTCAGCAGCAGACTCGACCCTTCGTCGCCCCAGATGGCCGCCGCCGTCAGGTCGTAGAAACGCACAAGCGCGGCCAACGCCAGGATCGGCAACAGCCAATGCTGCTGCGCCCAACGCAACCAGCGCTGAACAATCGCCCAGACGCCGGGCGCCGCGTGTGGGCCCTCAGTGCTATCGAGCGGCGTTTCTCTGCGCGCCTCCATTGCTCCTCCCCAAAACGGCCCGAACCACAAAGCCTGTTGATCACTTTAGGACGGCGCAAGTTCGTCGGCGATGCTGGCTTTGCGACCGACGACATTTGGTAAGCATGATGATCATCAGTCTGGCGTCGCGCGGATAGAAATGTGTTGTTTCAAAAAGCCAATTTTTTCAGGGCCGTTGATTCACCCGCTCCCATTGAGTCGATCGGTACTTAATCCCACACGAATTTGGGAGGCTCCGTTCAAGCTCAACCGAAATCGGCGATAGACACATTATCGGCCTGGCAGCACACCAATACTTCCACCTCGCCTCAGCAATACTCACTAATATTTGAGGCCAGGATCACCTTGACCATCGAACATGAAAATGCACAAAACTAACCTGCCGGCGCTGGAAATTGTCCAGTCGAGTAGGTCTTGATCAGTTGAGTATTGACGTGCATGACGCACCCAATTTAGGATCAGCTCACTACTCAACCTCGTACGCAGAGATTAGGTTCTCTGGCAGTTGGGGTGAGAAAACCGGCTTCGGCCGGTTTTTTCGTTTCTGAGGATTGGATTTGTGCGCACTGCGTTCTTTGTTGACGGCTACAACGTGTTTTACGGGTTGCTGGCAGGCACACCTTACAAATGGCTGAATCTACCGCTGTTGTTGACGTATATCGCCAATATCGAAAACCCTAAAAGCGCACTCGTCTCAATCGACTACTTCACATCCTCGGTCAAACCTGAGCTTGCTACCCGCGGCAGGATTTCAAAGGAAGCTCAAGACACTTATGTCCGGGCCCTGAAGGCCAACAATGTCACTGTTCACTACGGCCGCCACCAACTTGAGCGTGCAAGCGCTCCGCGTTTCATCGACAAGAAAATCGCGGCCTCGCGCCAAGATAAAGTCGCGATATGGAAACTCGAAGAGAAAGAAACTGACGTCCATATCGCAGTAAGCATGTACCGCACAGCAGCCACGCAAGCCAATATCCATATTGCTGAGCGCGTGCAACAGCTTGTTCTGGTGTCTGGAGACACTGATATGACTCCCGCGCTGAAGGCAATCCGAGAGGACTTCCCTCAGATGACATTGGGTATCGTTCTTCCATGCCGGACTGGGTTAAAACGCTCGCCACCCGGCTCGCTAATAGAGCATTCCCACTGGATGCGCCGAGTCGTCTCCTCGGAAGAGTTGCAGTTGCACCAATTTCCAGATCGAGTACCCACTCGCAAGGCGCCCGCTATCAAGCCGGGTTACTGGTGACGATATCCGCCACCGGATACACCGACTCCCATCCCCCACCCAACGCCTTGTACAACCCGACCATCGCCAGCGAAACCCCGGTCGAACTCTCCACAAACTGCTCCTGAGTCGCGAGCAATGCGCCCTGCACCGTCAGCACGTTGACGAAATCCACCACGCCTTCCACGTACTGCTGTTGTGCGGTGCGCAGGGCGATCTGGTTTTGGCGCACGGCTTCGGCGAGGCTGTCGCGGCGTAGCTGGCTGGCGTTGTAGGTCGTGAGCTGATCGTCGATTTCATGCCAGGCGCGCAGCACGGTTTGCTGGTAGGCGATGGCGGCTTCCTGTTGTTGGGCTTCGCGTAAATTGAGGACGCCGCGCAAGCGTCCGCCGTCGAACAGCGGCAAGCTGAATTGCGGGCCGATGCCGAACGAGCGTGAGCCCCAGGAGCCGAAATCACTCAGCTGCATGGCTTGCGAACCGACGTTACCCGAGAGGGTGATCCGTGGATAAAAACCGCCCTTGGCCACGCCGATGTTCGCGGTGGCGGCGTGCAGACGGGCTTCGGCCTGACGGATGTCTGGCCGGCGTTCGGCCAGTTGCGACGGCAGGCCAATGGCGACTTGACGCGGAGTTTGTGGGACTGGGGCGTCTGTGGATAACTCGGCAGACAATGCCTGGGGCGGCTCGCCCATCAGCAGGCTCAGCGCGTTGATCAGTTGCGATTGGCGCTGCTCCAATGCCGGCAAGCGTGATTCGATGGCGGCGACTTGCGCGGCAGCCTCGGCGACGTCCAGGTCGGTGGCGACACCGTCGGCCAGGCGCAACTGCGAGAGTTTCAGGCTGTGACGGGCGACCTCGAGGTTCTGCTCGGTGACCGCTCGTGTACTTTGCACGCCACGCAGTTGAATGTAGTCCTGAGCGGTTTCGGCGAGCACTGACAAAAGCACGCTGCGTCGGTCATTTTCTGCCACTTCCAGCGTCGCGTCGGCGGCTTCGGTTTCCCGGCGCACGCGGCCCCAGAAATCCAGTTCCCAGGACGCGGAGAAACCTGCGTCCCACAGGTTGAACGCCGAGTTGCCATTGTTCCCAGACGGATCATTCAGGCCTTCGCCGCTGTTGCGTTTGCGTCCGTAGCTGCCCGTGGCGGCGGAGGTGGGATAGCGCTCGGCGGTGATCACCTGACGCACGGCGCGGCTTTGTTGCAAGCGGCTGCTGGCGACTTGCAGGTCGAGGTTGTCGGTCAGGGCGCGTTGGCTCAGGGCCGAGAGTTTCGGGTCGTGGAAAACGTCCCACCAGCGCTCGTCCATGGTTTCGGCGACGGCTTGGCTGGCGGCGGCTTTGGCCGGTTTTGACCACTCGGCGGCTTGATGGGCCTGAGGTTTGTGGAAATCCGGGCCGACGGTGCAGGCGCAAAGGCTCATGACGAGTAAGGCACAGAAGGTTAGTTGAGGCAGCCGGCCTCTTCGCGAGCAAGCCCGCTCCCACAAGGAATCACCTGTTGAGCAGAGATTGAGTGCGTTGCACCTATCCCCTGTGGGAGCGAGCCTGCTCGCGATGGCGTCGGATCGGTCAACAATGCGCTTCATCGTTGCGCAACCTCATGCTCACCGGTATTGCCAGTATCAATACTCGCCTCCACCGACATCCCCACGCGCAACCGCTCAGCCAACCGCTGCCCCGGCTCCAGCACGATCTTCACCGGAATCCGCTGCACCACCTTGGTGAAGTTGCCAGTCGCATTGTCCGGCTTCACCGAAGCGAAGGTCACGCCGGTGGCCGGTGCAATACTCTCGACACGCCCCCGCAAAGCTTCGCCGCCAAGGCTGTCGACACGCACCTGCACGTCCTGCCCCGGACGCACATCGGTCAGTTGGGTTTCCTGAAAATTGGCGACCACATACGCCTGCGCCAGTGGCACCACTGCCAGGATCTTGCTGCCCGGCGTGACATACGCGCCGACCCGCACCGCGCGCTCGCCAACCATGCCGTCCTGCGGCGCGACGATCCGCGTATAGGACAGCTCGAAACTGGCGATTTCCAGCGCTGCCTGCGCTCGTTTCAGCTCACCTTCAGCCGCGTCACGCTGGGCGGTCAGTATCTCCACCTGCTTGCGTTCCGCCGCCAATACCGCCGTCACGTTGGCCAACCGAGCGCTGGCTTGATCGATGCGAGTCCGTGCTTGCTGAGCGTTTTGCACCGTGCCGGCACCGACGCCGGCCAAGTGGTTGTAGCGGTTCAATTCATGCGCGGCGAAGTCCATTTCAGCCTTGGCCGACACCACGGTGGCTTGTGCCTGGGCGATCACCGAGCTCTGGCGTTCAAGTGTCGCGCGAGCATTTTGCAGGTGCGCCCTGGCCACCAGCGTCTCCGCGTCAGCGGCCTGCGCAGCAGCGCGTAAATCCCGGTCATCGATCAACGCCAGCAACTGCCCGGCCTTGACCTGCTGGTTGTCTTCCACCAGCACTTCCTTGATGAACCCGGCCACGCGCGGCACCACCAGCGTGAAGTCCGCCGAGACAAAAGCGTCGTTGGTGTTTTGTTGAGTGCGCTTGCCGAAAATACCGGGCGCCAGCAGGTAAACCAGCACGCCGATGGCTAACGCTGCGGCAACGCCGACAGCCACTTTTTGCTTTGCATGAGTCGTCATAAAAACCTTCAGTTTCAGTGGAGCAATCAAGTCGGCGCACGCGGCGGATACATTCGCGTCGGCAGCCAGAAAATCAGCAGGATCAGCGTCAGGGCGACGCCCGCCATGCACAGATAAAGATCCGAGGCCGTCAGCACCACGGCCTGCTCATGCAACCGATGAGCGAGGCCCGCACTCTCGCTGTCGGCCAGCGGTGAGTTGCCGAGGCTGTCCACCAACATGGTCGAATGAAAGTGCAACCTTGAAGTGGTCAACGCTTCGATCACACCGGTGGCAATCACCGCCGACAGACCTTTTACGGTGTTGAACCACGCCGACGCGAACGGCCCTTCCAGCGGGCTGATGCTGCCGGTGGAGAGCATCAACAATGGCAACACCGCCATGGGCTGACCGAAGATTTGCAGCAGTTGCAGCCCGTAGAAATCATCGCGAATCCACACCGATGTCAGCTGCGAACCGCCGATGCACGACAGCGCCAGCATGCTCAAACCGATCCCCAGCACCCAGCGGCAATCGACCCAACGCAGGTTGCACAACGCGGCCACCAAGGGCAGCGCGATCAACTGCGGGAGCGCGGCCAGCAGCATGATCGGCGCGGTTTGAATCGGGCGATAACCCTGGACCTGCGCCAGGTAACTCGATGGGATGATGATCACTGCCAGCAACACCACCAGCACGCCGGCCAGGGTCAGCAACGCGAACGACAGGTTGCGAATGCCGAGCATCTGCATCTTGAAAAACGGCACCGGCTGCGACCACTCGTTGATCAAAAACAGCACCAATAGCAGCAACCCGCCGCCGAGCAATCCGACGATCAGGTTCGACTCGAACCAGTCCAGCCGATTGCCCTGCAGGATGCCGATCACCAGCATGCAGATCGCCGGAAACCCCAGCAGCAAACCGCGCCAGTTGAACTGCTTGAAGCGCTCCAGCCGCAGCGGATCCTGCGGCAGACCGTAAGCCACTGCGAGCATGGCGATCAGGCACGGCGCGATGATTTGCCAGAAGGTCCATTGCCAGCCGACATGCTCGGTCCACAACCCGGCGAGCGGCGTGCCGAGGCCAGGGCCAAATGTCGCCGTCAGGGCATACCCGGCCAGGCCGTACAGCTTCACGTTGGCCGGTAAAAAGCGTAGCGCGACGGTCATCAACATCGGCGGCAACGCGCCGCCCGCCAGGCCTTGCAAGGTGCGCATGAGCAACAGGCTTTCGTAATTCGGAGCGAGCGGGCAGAGCACGCCCAGCAAGGTGAACGCGCCGATGGCGCACAGGGTGAACCGCCGCAACGAGAACGTGACGGCGCACCACGGCGCGAAGGCCATGGCGGCTACCGAGGTCGCGGTGTAACTGGCGACCAGCCAGGTGCCTTCGTCGTAGCCAATGGCCAACGCGCCGCGAATGTCGGCGAGGGCCACCTTGGTCACCATCTCGTTCAGGCCCGACACCAGCACGGCCAGCAAAACGCCGACCAGGCCGATGATGATCCGCAGACCGAACACCGGAGGCGCGACAGCGACTGGGCTGGCCGCGGCGAGAGGTGCCGTGGCCGTGAGGGAAGTCATTGACTGCAAGCTCCGGGATTTGAATACCGGGGCAGTTTAAGAAACGTGGGGGCTGACGAAAATTGACTTATCGGCAGCTTATAAGTGCGCCGAGCGCAACAATGAGAAACCTGTGGGAGCGGGCTTGCCCGCGATGGCGGACTGACCGTCAACGAGGATGTCGAACGTCATGGCCCCATCGCGGGCAAGCCCGCTCCCACAGGGGGATCAACTTGAGGTCGGTTGGGTCGCCAGCCACGTCTCATCGCAACAGCTTTTGAGCGTCTCACGCATCCAGCGATGGGCCGGGTCCTTGTCGAACCGCGGATGCCAGGACTGGGTCAGCATGATCGTCGGCAATGGAATCGGCAGAGTGAACGAGCGCAGCTTCAAACCCACGCGCCGGACACTCAACAGCGCTTCCTTGGGCACCGGCAAAATCAGATCGGAATCGGGCAAGGCAAACATCGCCGCGTGAAAACTCGGCGCAATCACCGCCACCCGCCGCTCCAGCCCCAACGCATTGAGCGCCGTGTCGATCGGCCCGCGAGCAATACCCCGGCGCGACATGCTGATATGAGAAAAGCCGGCGTAACGTTCAGCCGTGATCTCTTCATCGAACAGCGGATGATCCTCGCGCACCAGCCCGACAAAGTGCGTGGAAAACAGGTTCTGCACTTTCACTTCCGGCATCACCGGCCGATTGTTGCTGACGCTCAAATCGATGCGCCCTTCGCGCAAGGCTTCGTCATCACCGTCACCCTCCGGCACGAAACGCAGCTCACAATGCGGGGCCTGGCGCTCCATTGTGTCAAACAGCTTGCCGCCGTAAACACCGACAAAGAAATCGTTGGCGCGAATACTGAAACGCCGGCGCAAGCTGCCCAACTCCACCTCATCCGCCGAACGGAACAGCAGCGCGGCTTGCTCCACCACCTCCCGCACCTGCTCGCGCAGCGCCAGCGCCTTGGGCGTCGGCACCAGACCACGACCGGCGCGCACCAGAATCGGATCGCCAATGGCTTCGCGAATCCGCGTCAACGTTCGGCTCATGGCCGCCGGACTGAGGTTCATCCGCCGCGCCGCACCCACCACACTGCCCTCGTCGAGCAAGGCGTCGAGGGCGACCAACAGGTTCATGTCGGGGAGTTGCATAGCGAGCACTCGTGTCGGATCAGGGCTGATTCAGACGCAATGCTAGCAGCTCTTTCAGAGACTGGCTTTTGGCGTGCTGCCCATTGCAAACCTATCAGTTCTGATAGTTCTCAAGCGTGAGTCAGGCGAGTAAAACTAAAGGCCAGCATACTCTTGCGCCCACTCCTGCGGAGCTCTCTATATGACTCAAGCTAAACCTGCTGATCAAGAGAACCCGAGCCGGCAACGCACAGTGCTGCTGGCGACCGACAGCAGCCATTCGATCATTGGCGAAATCGTCGATGGCAAGACTAACGCCATCGCTTACTCCACCTACGGCGAGCAATCCGCACCGCAGGAAATCGCAACGCGACTGGGCTTCAACGGTCAAACGCGCGAACGGAGCATCGGCTGGTATTTGCTGGGCAACGGCTACCGCGCCTACAACCCGCGATTGATGCGGTTTCATAGCCCGGACAGTTGGAGTCCGTTTGGTAGGGGTGGGTTGAATGCGTATATGTATTGCGTGGGGGATCCGGTGAACCGGTCGGACCCGACAGGGCATAACCCTTTTGTCGCGGTGGGAATCTATGCGAAACACAAACTGTCAAAAGCGTACTCTGGATATAAACCCCACCCAGATTTCAACGTCAACCTCAAGAGTGCCACCGACGGTTTGTACGAAATGCAAAAAAATGTGAAATCTGAACAAACACATGGAGCGTCGGCTGTTTCTCAGGCTGCGAGTTACATTTTCGGGCCAAAACCCGAAAACAAATTTATAGGTAAATATCCATCACAGGGTGAAGGAAACAATAATGCTCCGGGATCGGTTTTCAACAGAAATATCTCGATTCCAATGGCAATCACCGCTACTGCACGGCGAAGTCATGCGCCTGGAAGGCCCCTCCAGGTGGGTAAGGCTGCAGCAAGCCCGACGACATCAGATTTTCCACCAACGTATGAGCAAGCAACCTTTGGGATGGAACTCGGGAATCCCGGCACTTTTGCTGCATCGCAGAGTGGTCAAACCTATGTAGTGAATAGAGTCGCTGTTGACAATGTCTACCTTAATTTTCATCCGCCCCGAATGGCGCACCCGCAACTTCCGGACCTCCCTCCACCTCGACCTCGAAGCCCTTCTCCTCAAACATCCAGAGATTCGACGCCTCCTCGCTCACGCAACCCCAGCGGAGACCCGCCCGCCTCGGGGAACGGCGACTCATTAACATGGGACGTGCGTCGTCGGTGATGAACCTAAGCGGACGCACCTAGACCGGCAGTACCATCGGTATCAGGATGAAAAATTCGAAACATGTGCCCGCATTCAAAGTCACTATCAGTTCTGATAGTTCTCAAGTTTAGTGAGGCGCGTAAAACTAAAAACACACGTTTTCTTCGGTCCCCTACCGTGGAGCGCTCTGTATGAGCTTTACCAAATCTGCTGATCAAGAAAAACAGTCCCGGCAACTCGCAATTTTGTTCGCAACCAACAGCAGCCATTCGATCATTGGCGAAATCGTTGATGGCAAGACCAACGCCATTGCCTATTCCGCCTACGGCGAGCAATCCGCGCAGCAGCACATCACGACGCGATTGGGCTTCAACGGTCAATTACGTGAAACGAATATTGGTTGGTCTTTGCTGGGTAACGGCTATCGCGTCTACAACCCGCGACTGATGCGCTTTCATAGCCCGGATAGCTGGAGCCCGTTTGGTGGGGGTGGGTTGAATGCGTTTATGTATTGCGCAGGGGATCCGATCAATCGATTTGATCCAACAGGGCATTCCTGGTTTTCGACCATGCTGCAACGGTTCCGAAACGTGTTTAAGTCGAAAAACTCAAACATCCCCCCTTCTCCCCCCCCGGGAAAGGGAGCAGCGAACGGAATCAACATTACTCAGGATCGAAGAGGTTCGCCGGATTATCCCGGTGTCACTTCCTACGTCGGCACCACATCACCCAGTACGTCGTCATCCCCTTCACTATCAACGACGCCATCAATGGCAAGCACCTCCAAGCGTTTCGCTCTAAAACCGAGCGGAAGCATCAATACACCTTGGTCGCGTACTGTTGAAAACTGGAAATCTTTGCTTCCAGACTCGCCTACATCTTCTCGACGGTCTTCATCCTCGTCTGTGTCTTCATCTTCGTCATCTGCTCCGTCCTGGTCCCCACTAAGTTCGGATTCGCCACAAAGCTCTAGCCAAGCACACATATTTGGAGCGTTTACTGATATGCGTGATGGAAAGACTGTACAGAAATGGATTAGGCGTTAATGAAGAAGTCGCACCCTTTTGAAGATGTCGTCGTGCAAGCGACGACATCCTCTTCACCGCTGCATCCCCCACCGCTTCACCGTCACCCGTTCCAACGTATCAAACACCAGATTCTCCACCAGCAACCCGATAAGGATCACCACCGCCAACCCGGCAAACACTTTATCCGTATACAGCTCATTGCGATTCTGAAAGATGTACCAGCCCAACCCACCCTTGCCGCTGGTAGCGCCAAACACCAACTCCGCCGCGATCAACGTACGCCACGCAAACGCCCAGCCAATTTTCAGCCCGGCAAGGATCGACGGCAGTGCAGCCGGAATCAAGATAAACAGCACAAAGCGCATGCCCTTGAGGCCGTAGTTGCGCCCGGCCATGCGCAGGGTTTCCGAGACGCCGAGAAACCCGGCATAGGTGTTCAGCGCCAAGGCCCAGAGCACTGAATGCACCAGCACGAAAATCAGGCTGTTCTGCCCCAATCCGAACCACAGCAGCGCCAGCGGCAACAGCGCAATTGCCGGCAGCGGGTTGAACATCGAGGTCAAGGTACTCAGCAGATCGCGACCGAACTGCGTCGACACTGCCAAGGTGGTCAGGGCAAACGCCAGGACGATGCCGATCAGGTAACCCTTGAGCAATACGACCAGTGAAATCCACACCTTGCCCAGCAACTCGCCGCTGAGCAGGCCGTCATACAGCGCGCTGGCGGTTTGCAGAAAACCCGGCAGCAGCAGGTCGTTGTTCTGAACGCGCGCGACCACTTCCCACAGCACGGCGAGCAGTATCAGGATCAGGCTTTTGCGCAGCCAGCCCTGTTGCCACAACCGTTGGCCGAGGGGCAGTTCACGCTCCAGCGGTACGCTGGTGAGCGGCTGCAATACGGTTTCGAATTCTTCACGCGGGGATGATAATTGGCTCATCGGGCCCTCCTCTCAACGGGGTCAATAAGCGATGCGGATGTCGGCGAAATCCAGTTCACGTTCGGTTTCCGCTGACTGGCCTTCATCGAACAACAACCGATGAATCCGCCGCGCCGATTCCTGGAACGCCACGCCACCGAGGCTGTGCAAATTGTATTGATGGCTGTGGACTTCCGCCCGCACCCGCCCCGGATGCGGCGACAACAGCAGGATGCGATTGCCCACCACCAGCGCTTCTTCGATGGAGTGCGTGACGAACAGCAGGGTGAAGCGCACCTCTTCCCAGAGCAGCAGCAATTCTTCCTGCATCTTGCGCCGGGTCAGTGCGTCGAGGGCGGCGAAGGGCTCGTCCATCAAGAGGATTTTCGGCTGCATCGCCAACGCCCGGGCAATCGCCACACGCGCTTTCATGCCGCCAGAAAGCGTGTGCGGATAGGCATCGGCGAACGCCGCCAGACCGACTTTTTCCAGGTAGTGCAGCGCCCGCTCTTCAGCTTCTTTGCGCTTGAGGGTTTTCGACGCCAGCAGCGGAAACATCACGTTCTGTTTGACGGTTTTCCACGGCGGCAGTTGATCGAATTCCTGGAACACCACAATCCGGTCCGGCCCCGGCGCGTTGACGGTTTGGCCCTGGAGACGTATCTCGCCTTCACAAGGTTGGATGAACCCGGCAACGGCCTTGAGCAACGTCGATTTACCGCAACCGGACGGACCGAGCAGCACGAAGCGGTCGGCCGGATCGATCTCGAAACTGACTTGATGGGTTGCACGAACGACTCGCTGTGGCGTGCGGTACTCCAGGCTGACATTGTCGACCGACAGCAGCGCTTGGGCTGCCGCGATCGGTTTGCTGGCCGTGTGGCCTTGCAAAGGGGCGTTCATCTCGGTCAGCTCCCTTGCAGCGGTTTGGTGTCCTGGAAGAAGTAGTCCTTCCACGATTCCGGTTTATTTTTGATCGCGCCGACGCGGTAGAGAAACTCGGCCAACGGGTAAGTATTTTTCGGCGTGACGCTGAATTCGAACTGCGGGTTGTCGATGATTTTCAGCAGCGCTGCGCGATCAATTTTGGCCTTGGTCACGCGGATGTACGTGTCGGCCGCAGCGCCTTTGTCGTTCTGGGCAAACTGCGCCGCTTCGGCCAGTGCTTCGACGAACGCCTTGTAAGTTTTCGGGTTTTCGTCGCGGAATTTTTCGGTGGCGAACAGCACGGTCGGCGAATTCGGGCCGAGCAGGTCGTAGGTGTTCAGCACCACATGCACGTTGGGATTTTCCAGCGCCTGATCCTGGAACGGCGGGTTGGAGAAATGCCCGCTCAGCTCAGTGCCCCCGGCGATCAGCGCAGCGGTGGCGTCCGGGTGCGGCAGGGCGATGGTGTACTTGTCGAGGCGATTGAATTCCTTGTCGCCCCACTGCTTGGCGGCCGCGTACTGCAAAAAGCGCGACTGCACCGACACGCCCACCGCCGGCACCGCGATGCGGTCTTTCTCGGTGAAGTCGGCAATGGTTTTGACCTTGGGATTGTTGCTCACCAGGTAGTACGGGAAGTTGCCGAGGGAAGCCACGGCTTTGACGTTCTGCTTGCCGTGTGTACGGTCCCAAATGGTCAGCAGCGGACCGACGCCCGCGCCGGCAATGTCGATGGAGCCGGAGAGCAACGCGTCGTTGACCGCCGCACCGCCGGAGAGCTGGGTCCAGTCGACCTTGATGTCGATGCCTTCCTGCTTGCCGTACTTCTCGATCAGGTTCTGATCGCGCACCACATTGAGCAACAGGTAAACGATACCGAACTGCTCGGCGATGCGGATTTCACCTTCGGCGTGGGCTACGGGCGGCGCCACCAGGCTGCTGGCGAGCAAGCTGAAACCCAGGCCGATGGCCGCGGCCAACGGTGCCAATGAAAGACGTTTGAGCATGATGGATCTCCGACAAATCAGACAGGCGCGTCGCCCTGGATGGTGGTGCGATACAACTTGCGGCGCAGGTAGCTGGGGCACCCGGCGGCGAGGTGGATCAGCGAACGGTTGTCCCAGAACACCAGGTCGTGGGGCTGCCATTGATGGCGGTAGATGTTCTGCGGCAGCACGCTGTGGGCGTAGAGCTCGTCGAGCAGCTGCTTGCTCTCGTCTTCGGGCAAGCCAACGATGCGGGTGGTGAAACCCTCACTGACGAACAACGCCTTGCGACCGTTCTCCGGGTGCGTACGAACAATCGGGTGAACCACTTCGGCGACCTGGGCGAGTTGCTCGGGCGTCAGGGTCGGGCGCCAGTTGCCTTCGAATTTGGTCTCGCTGTAACGCGCCGTGTACGAGTGCGCGGCCGAGCGGCCTTCGACAGCTTTGCGCAGTGCCTCGGGTAAGTTGTCCCAGGCTTTGTGCATGTCGGCGAACAGCGTGTCGCCGCCTTCGGACGGCAGCTCCTGGGCGTGGAGCATCGAGCCCAGGCTCGGCAGTTCTTTATAGGAAAGGTCGGAGTGCCAGAACTTGCCGGCGTCACCGAGGCCAACGGATACGCCGTTCTCGATGATGTTGGAAACGATGAGGATTTCCGGGTGCCCGGCCAGCAGGAACTGCTTGAGCACATGGATCTGCAACACGCCGAAGCGGCGGCTGAAGGCGATTTGTTGTTCCGGGGTAATGCGCTGGTCGCGGAACACCACGACGTGATGATCGAGGTGCGCGCGGTGGATGCGGGCGAAATCCTGATCATTGATCGGGCGGGACAAATCCAGACCGATAATTTCGGCCCCGACGGCGCCGCTGAACGGACGAACATCGAAGGTTTGCGGCGCGATATTCGCGGCGCTTGAAGACGCAGAGACGGCTGACATGACAATCACTCCCACGCACGGCACGCTCAAGGGCGCGCGCGTCGATCAGAAACTCACGGAGGTCCCGTGTTGGTTCGTGTCGTGCGGCGCGCCGATTGGTCGGCAGGTACGCAGGAGAGTGACTTTATAGGTATAAGAATTAGAATTTAAATACCGTTAGTGAATAACGATATGGCTTTTGATGTGTGTTGTTTTTGAAGCTGCCATCGCGGGCAAGCCCGCACATTGGAACTGGGTCGAATGCAAATCCAATGTGGGAGCGGGCTCGCCCGCGAAGAGGCCATCAGCCGCACCTTATTTCGCCCAATCAATCACTTCGCTGTAAGGCGTCTGCAAATCCCGCTCAGGAATTTCCCAGACAATCAATTTCGGCGGCGTTTGCTTGAACGCCGGATTATTGAAATACCCATTGGCCCCGCCAGAGAACTCACCGCCATCCTTGGAGAAGTCGCCGATCGGCGCGCCCAACGCCTGTTGCAGGAAGCCCAGGAAGTTGGAATTGCGCGAAAACGAAGTCCCGATCAGCGCCACGTTCGGCAGGTTATCGTCGCCGAACAGGTCGTCGAGGTTGTCGCCGCCGCTTTGTGCTTCGGCAGCCTTCTCGCTGATCTGGGTGGCGGCCACGGTTTCCGGCGTTGGCTGCCAACTCAGTGGCAGCCATTCAAGGCCGGCAAGCCTGACCAGGTCGCCCGGGCGGCGGACTGGGTCTTGCGCCTTCACCTCGAAGTTTTTCTGCGGCGTAGCGCTAATGCCCATGGCTTGCACTTGCCTGGCGACCGCTTTGGCGGCGGCTGCCGAGCCGATTTCGCTCCAGTGGGTGTCGGTGCGCAAGAACGCGTCGGCGCCCAAGGGTTGCAGGGTCGGCGCCAGGTCCACGGCGGCGACACCGGCCTTGTTCAGGCCATCGACCCACGTCACGACACGGTCCTGCAGCTGTGCTGGGCGACGCAGGTCACACAACTGCGCGGCGGCGATACGACTCTTGTCCGGCACCACCGCCACCAGCAGCGTAATGCCGCGCTTGGCCAGGCGTTGCTGGATATCACGCACCACGCCGGCCTTGGTGTCGGCGTTGGCTTGAGCGTAGCGATTGATCCGCATTTCATTAGTCAGGAACAGCCAGCCCGGGCACCCTGAGCGCACACGCGGACCGGTATCGTGCAGCGCCAGCCAACTCGCGCCGCGCTCCAGGTCCGCCGCCCGCTCGGGCACCACCGCCTTGGACAGTTGCTTGGCGATCTTGTGGGTGACATCGCCTTCCAGGGCAGCCTGCTGGGTGAGCTTGGGCGGCAGCATTTCGACTTTTCCGCTCAACAGCAGCCAGGTGCAGGAGGCGAAACCAATCGCCAGAAAAGCCACGAACACAACGCCCGATACGTTGCTGATACGGGCAGTCAGTTCGCTGGGTTGAGCCGGTGCAGGGGACGAGGAAGTCATGGGCGCGGTCATCAGAACTGGAAGTACAGGAAGGGCACCGCTTCACGGCTCGCGATCAACGCGAACGAAAGCAGGAAACCCGCCACCGGCCACACGGCCGCCATCGGTGCAAACAGCGCATGGCCGCCAAACCGTTGCTCATACCGGTTGTGCAGCAACGGCGCAACGATGCACACCACACCGAGCAACGCCGCGATGCCGTGGGCCGGGCGCAGCGTCACCGCCAGCGCATCACCCAATGCAAACCCGTGCAGGCCGAACTGTCCGGCATACATGGTCATCGCCGAATGGAAATCCGGCGCGCGGAACAAGGTCCACGCCAGGAACACAAACAGCAGCGTCAAGGTGTGCGACAACACGGATGGAATCCTCGGCAAGCTTGAGCGAGACCATAGGCGATCAACGCACAGGGCGATGCCGTGGGCCGAGCCCCACAAGAGGTAGTTCCAACTGTCGCCGCCGTGCCACAGGCCGGCAATGGCCATGGTCAGGAACAGATTGCGATAGGTCTTCCACGCGCCATTGCGGTTACCGCCAAGGGCGATGTACAGGTAGTCACGCAGCCAGCTCGATAGCGACAAGTGCCAGCGCCGCCAGAAGTCCTGAATGCTACTGGCCAGGTACGGCCGGTTGAAGTTTTCCGGGAAGTGGAAACCCAGCATCAGGCCCAGGCCGATCGCCATGGCGCTGTAACCGGCGAAGTCGAAAAACAGTTGCAGCGAGTAAGCCAGGCAACCGATCCAGGCGTCGACGAAGGAAGGGTTTTCCAGGTGGAACGCAACGTCCACCAGTGGCGACAACGTGTCCGCCACCAGCACTTTCATGCACATGCCGATCATGAAGCGGCGAGCGCCGAGCGAGAAATTCTGCCAGCCAAAATAGCGCTGCGTGAGTTCACGACGTACCCAGTCATAACGAATGATCGGCCCGGCAATCGAGTGCCCGAACATCGAAATGTACGTCGCGTAATTAATGAAGCTGCGCTCCACCGGCACCGTGTGGCGGTGCACGTCCACCAGGTAGGAAATCGCCTGCAAGACAATAAACGACAGCCCCGCCGGCAGCGCCACCCGCTGCCATTCCAGCGGCATGGCGCCGTAGTAAGTGATCAGCTCACTCCAGGTCCCGGCCAGGATGTTGGCGTATTTGTACCAGCACAGCACGGCGGTGTTGAACACGATCAACGCGATCAACAGCCGCACGCGTCCCTTCGAGTCCTCGCGGGAACGGTCCACCAGCAAGCCACCGACCCAGGCGACGATGGTCAACACCACGTGCAGGGTCAGGAACAGCGGGCTCAGCCAGCCATAGAACAGCCAGCTGCCGATCAGCAGGATGACGTTGCGCCAAGCCGGTTTGCCCAGGGCATACACCAGCAAAAACGCAGGCAGGAACAGCGTCAGGAACTCGAGTGAGGCGAAGACCATGGCAGCGGCAGAATCCGATCAGTGGGACAGAGTGTCCGTGGCGTTCAAAAGACGCGGCCCGGTGGCCGAAGGCACCAGCAGCACGCTGTAACGCTCACCCGCTTTGAGTTCGCCCAGGTCCAGCGGCGCACCGACGGTGGCGTTCGCGCACACCAGCTGCACCGACAGGGTGACCGGGTTGATCGAGCGACGTTGCAAGCTGTCGACCGGCACTGCCTTGAACAGGTCGGCGGGACGCCCGGCAGGCCGCAGGCTGGCGTCGGCGCACGAAGCGTCGACGTTGAAGAACGCCAGCGACGCCTTCAGGCCATTGAAATCGTCCGGCTGTTCGCGCACGGCGATTTGCTTGATGCCCTTGCCGTCCGGCACCGCGACCACGGTGGCGAATTCACCGGGCTCGATTTTCAGGTCCATGGCCAGTTTTTGCGCGCCGCTGACCAAGGTGCCCTTGACCGGACTGCTCGACTGCACCGGAAAAAACAGCGACACCGGTTGCGTCGCTTCCAGGCGCATCGGCGGTTGGCCGGCCTGGGCGATCACGTCCAGCGGAGCCGTGCTGGCATTGACGAAACGGATGAACGCCGCATCCTCGCTCGGGCCGGTGGGGTACAGCGCAAACTCAGCAGCCAGGACGTTGACGCTGGAGAACAGCGCCGCCACGGCGCAGACAGCAGAAAGGCCGCGCATTACTGCTTCGCTCCCTTGTTGCTGACCGCATCGGCCGGCAGTTTGGCCAGCGCGCCGCCGATGGCGTTGGCCCAGGATTTATAGCCGGCCACGGTGAAGTGCTGACCGTCGGTGGTGACCCACTCGCCCGGTTTGGAGAACGTCAGCGAGTCGATGTAGGTGCAAGGCGCCACGTTGGTCGACAGGAACGCCGACATCAGTTTGGTCCGCGCATCGTTCTTCTTGTACATGCCGCCTTCCTTGCCCCAGGCCGGACCGACCCAGGCGCATTTGGCGCCGTTGGCGGTGATTTCCTTGGCCAGGGCGGTCACGTTCTGCCAGGCCCAGGCTTTCGGGAACACCGGTTTGTCGTAGGACGCCATGGTGTCGCCGATCACCAGCACCACCAGGTCAGGCTTGTCGGCGGCAATCAGGTCTTTGATCGGGGTGGTGGTCGCTTCACGGCCCTTGATGACAATCTTGCCATCGCCTTTTTGCTCGGCGCCGCAATCGACTTTCTTGGTGATCAGCCAATCGCCGGCGCTGGCGCCGCAGGCACCGATCGAATGCACGATCGCGCCTTGCTGGGTCAGGTTGGCTTGCAGCGGCTCCATCAAGTGGTCCGCCAGGCTCATGTGGCTTTCACCCAGAACCAGAAGGGTCATACCGGCAAGAACGGAAGAAGGCATTTAAGTCTCCAGGAAATCAGTTGGAATAAGGGGAACGGTAGGGGCTGACCGGCAGTTCCATTGCGCCGTTCATGTCTTCGAACATGTAGCGCAGGTACATGGCCCCAGTGAATTGCTTGTAGTCCTGAGCGTTGTCGAGGCCGAGGTTGGCGCCGAGGAAAAAGCTCGAACCGAATTTGTACTCGCCGGCACCGCTCAGGCTGTAACCCACGCCGGTCTTGTTCTGGCCTTTGTATCGCTGGTTGTTGGCCGCTTGCAGGTCTTTGTCGTTCGGGAAGTAATCGACCGCGTCCTGCTCAAAGTACTGAACGCCCACCGAGCCCTTGACCTGATAGGAGAACCGTTCGGTGCGCTGCGCCCACGTCACCGGCACACCCAGGGCGAAATAGCTTTGCGGGCTGAAGTAACCGCCATGGCCGTAGGTGAAGAAGTCCTGGTTGTTCTCGAAGCTCAGGCCAGTGGCACTGAGGCCCAGCGTCAGCTTGCTGTCCTCGGCATTGCGCAGGTACCAGTACACGCCGCCGCCCAGTTCGGCACGGCTGTTGGATTCGACGTTGTGGCCCAGCAACTTGTGCCACGAACCGTAGCCGTAGCTGCCCACTTCCTGGTTGTCATAGCTGAGCTGTGCACGGCCGCCGTTGGCGGTCACGCCGCCCCACGACTGGCCGGTGCGTTCGTCAGTGGTGCCGGCGAACGACGTGACGCTGTCGGTCACCGGGCGCCGTGAAACGGCGACGCCATAACGCATGTTGGAGTTGTCGGCGAACGGCCGGTCAACACTCACGCCACCCGCTGCGGTGCTGTACTTGAAACCGATCGGCGTGGTGCCGATGTCAGCCTTGATGCCTTCGTCCGGTCGGGCATACGCCACGCTCAGGCCGACGCCTTTGTCGCGCTGGGAACCGATGCCGTCGGAGGATGTTCCGCCGCTGCCGAAGCGCGTGGCGGCATCGCTGCCGACACTGCCGGCATTCAGCGACACCGGGGTCACGCGCACGGCGTAACGGTTATCGCCCACCGGAACGTTGATTTCCAGCGGCGTTTCGACGTCGGTCATCTTGCTCAGGCCGGACTCGCTGTCGTTGCTGCGAATCGTCACGCCTTGGGTCACGTAACCGCTGCGTTCCTGAAGAATGTTGTCCAGGGCGCGCTGGGCCGTACTGGCTTGATCGACCGCCACGTTGACCGTGGCTTGCGGTGCGAACGGGTTACCCGTGGCACCGGCAAAGCGCCCGGCCGGCAATGCTTGACGCTCCGCACCCGAGGCGACCCTGCGCGGCTGCGCCTGACCTGGGTAAGCATCGGCGGGCAATGCTGCATTGCTGGCGACCATGACCGGTGCGGCGTCAAGTTGTGCCAGCGCCGGTGCCGGAATGGTATCCGCCGGTGCGCGGCTTACCTGATTGCGCTGGCCCGGCAACCCCACGAATGGGTTCGGTGCGACGTTCAACGTGTTGGCCTGGGCCGTCAGGCTGCGTTTCTGTTCATTCTGTTCGATGGCCACGGCTTTGCGCAGCAACTCGGTGGCCTGGCTGCTCTTGCCCATGCTGCGGTAGATCCGCGCCGCTTCGGTCAGCGATTGCGGGTCGTAGGTTTCCAGCTTGAGGAATTGCTCCAGCGCTCGATCGGCATAGCCAATGTCATGGGCCTGAACCGCTGCATCCGCGGCATTCAGCAAGATTTGCGGATCGTTGGGCTGACGCTGCAACAGCGGTTTGTATAGTTCAAACGCCTTGGCATTGTCGCCGCTGCTGGCATACATCCGCGCCAGCGCCGAGACCGCGCCCACATCCCCCGGACGCGAAGCCAGCGCCGGTGCCAGCGTGTCGTAGGCCGCCGCCAGATCGCCGTTTTCGCGCAGGATATCGGCCTGACGAATGCGGTATTGGTACAGCACGTCGTCGTAGCGTTTGCGCGTGGCCACGCTCATCTGCTGATTTTGCAAACCGCGCAGGATCGAGTTGACCTGCGCGTCGTCGCCCGTCTTGAGTTGCAGGTTGGCGTATTGCAGCATCAGGTCTGCGGACGGCGTCGGCGTCCGCGCAATCACGTCTTGCATCATCGATTGCGCGCGGGCCGAATCACCGGCGTCGACATAGGCGGCGGCCAGGGTCGCCATGCGGTCAGGGCTGCGGCTGGCCACCGGTTGCAAGCGGTCGAGCAGGGCCAGGGCTTCCTGACGCTGGCCACGCTTGGCGATGCTCGCCGCCAGTTTGATCTGCACGGTGAGGGTGATCTGGTCGGCCAGTTCCTGCATGTCAGCGGTGCGACGCTCGACCGGAATGCGGCTGATGGTCGCTTGTGCGGCGTTCCACTGTTCCATCTCCACCGAGAGCAAGGCACTGGTGTACAGCGCATCGATGTTGCTCGGATGCGCTTTCAAATAGCTGTCGATCAGGTCGCGGGCTTTTTGTGATTCGCCGGTCTTGAGGTACAGCCGCGCCAGGTCGAAACGGGTCCAGACGTTATCCGGATCGTCCTGAACGGCCTGCACCAAAGCTTGCTGCGCACCACGCGTATCGCCGCGTTGCTCGGCCAGTTTGGCCGCTTGCGTTGAACGCAACGCACGCAGGCGAGCGCTGCCGCCCATCTCGGCTTGCTGGGCTGCGGGCAAGGTGTCGAGCAAGCGCAAGGCCTCGTCGGCCTGACCGGTTTGCGACAGCACATTGACCAGGCCTTGAACGGCCTGAGCGTTGCCGCGCTGCACGCTCAACACCTGACGATAGTTGGCCTGTGCGGCGTCCAGTTGCCCGGCCTGAGCCTGAATGTCGGCGAGGGTCAGGCGCGCATCGATACCGTTCGGATTCAGGCGCATCGCCTGAGCGATGGTCGCTTGCGCCTTGGCCGGTTGTGTCTTGGCCAGGTCGCGGGCCTGTTGCAGCAAGGCCCAATAACGCACGTTGTCCAGGGCCGGCTTCCAGCGTGTACCGCCATTGGCGATGGCACGGTTGAGCAGCTGCTCGGCTTCGCCGAAACGGTTCTGTTGCTGACGCACCACGCCGAGGCCGCCGAGGGCATCGGCGTCGTCGGGTTTGTTTTTCAAGCGGGCCGCGAATGCCTGCTCGGCGCCAGCCTGATCGCCCTTCTCCAGCGCCTGAAGCCCGCGAGCCACTAACGGGTCTTGCTGCCACGCCGGCGCACCCGCGGTGCTCGACTGCGACTTCCCTTTGTTCATCAGGTCACGGATTTCCTGATCGTCCGGATGCACCTTCAGGAACTCTTCGAACAACGGCACCTGCGCCGCCGTCGGCGCCCCGGTCCAGACCAGCGCCAGGCGCCAGCTCTCGTCGGCGTCACCGGCAATGTCCGTACGGGTCGACAGCTTGGCCAGGGCACGAATGCCGTCTGGGCGGCTGTCTTCGTGACGCACCAGATGCTTGGCCAGGAACAGCGCCAGGATCGAGTCATTCGGCGTCTCGCGCAGCAAGCGCTCCAGGCCTTTGCGGGCCTCGGGCCAGCTGGCGTCATTGAAGGCCAGGTTGGTGTAGAACTCGCGGCCGACCTTGCCCTCGGGCGTACGGCCGGCGAACAGTTTACGGAACACTTCGGTGGCCTGGTCACGCTGGTCGCCATCGGCCAGGCGTCGGGCTTCATCGAGCAGGGCGATGTTTTGCGGCTGGGCCAGGGCGATGTCCTGTTCCAGCTGCGCCGCCAGCCATGGCCGCGGCGACAGCGCCTGCAAGCGCGCCAGGTATTGCTGAGCCTGCTCGGGCTTGTTCTGTTTGACGCCGATCAGGCCCATGCCGTAGAGCGCATCGGGCTGGTTAGGGTCAAGGCGCAGGACTTTTTCCCAGGCTTCCGCGGCGCGCGCAGCGTTATCCCGGGTCTGCCAGTATTGGCCTTGTTCAACCAGACGCGCTTGTACGTCAGTGGTTTCAGCGTGGGCAGCGGTGCCGATGAAGGCGGTAAGAATACCGATGGCTAGCGTGTGACGGCGCGGACGCATGACGTCTCCCAAGACAATTTGAGTGTTCCGTCATCACGAAACTGATAGCGTTTTTCAGCCCAGCCGAGTGCGAACAGACTAAGCATGGCGTTGTAATACAGCGGTTCGGCACTTGTGCCCTCGGCATTAGCCAGCGCCGCGTTCAAGGCTTCTTCGGCCCGACGTTGCTGCTGCTCGGCCAGCCACGGCTGCCCCTTGGCCTGGAAGTACGGAATCAGCGCGGCAGAATAGCCGAACGGGCCCTGGCCTTCGACGGCACCACTGATGGCCTGGACCTTTTCCGGCGGAATGCCGGTGGACGCCGTGCTGCTCGACATACCGTCCAGTCGCGCCAGTAACGGCGCCGCCAACGGGTCGGACTTGGACGTCATGCCGGCCCACAGGTAGACACGAATGGCGTCATAACTGCCCAACTCGCCCTTGATCGGATCGACCACGAACAACCCGGCTTGCGGCGCGGTGGCGCGGTAGCCGATCCAGTCGGCCACGTAACCTTTAGGACTGGATGCGCTGACCATTTTCACGCTGTTTGCAGCGATTTCTTTCCAGGGCCCGGTCGGCGCTTCCTTGGCCAGTCGACGCAGCAGCGGCAGCGGCAAATAGCTCGGGTTCAGGCGCCACAGGTGATCGGGCTGGACAAAACCTTCCGGCCCCGGCAACACCATTTTGCCCAGGCCCGGCAGGTTGACCACCAGTTTGGTTTCAATGTTCTTGAGCAGACGCAGGGCGTCTTCGCGATAGTCCGGACGCTGCCACAGCCGCGCCGCTTCGAGCAGCGCGTAGGTGATCCACAGGTCCGAATCGGACGCCGAGTTGGCGTCCTGCAATTGCCATTTGCCGTCCTTGCCCTGCCCCCACAACCAGCCCGGCAGGCGGTGGCTGACGTCGGCACCGGCCATGTTGGCGGCGGTCCATTTCCACAACGCATCGAAGCGCTCGCGGTCGTTGCCGATCAACGCAAACACCATCGCGTAGGACTGGCCTTCGGAGGTGCTGTGATTGGGCTCGACGCTGGACTCCAGCAGGCGTCCGTCGTTTTGCACGTAGCGTGCGGCATAGGTTTGCCACAGCGGCCAGTCGGCGTTCTTGCACGCCGTCTCGTCAGCCATGACCGGCGCCAGGCTCAAGGACGCCAGCGTACCGGCCAGCCACAGCACGGCCCGGCGCCAGCGGCGCGCGGGGGACAGGTAATAACGGTTGATCCCGAGGCTATTCATGGTGAACTCAGTGACCCAACCGCTGTTTGGCGCGCGAACGCAGCGCCAGATAGGCCAGGCAGCTGAGCAACAGCACACCGAGACCGGTCAGCAGCAGCGTCAACAGCACATGGCGCGACATCAGCCATTGCAGGTATTTGATCGGGCCCAGGTTGCCGACGTAGTACTGCTCGTCCGCCACCAGGGGTTCGATGGTTTTGCCGCGCACCACTACCAGGCTGCCCTGGATCGTCTGGGTGTAATCTTCGCCGCCGATCAAGGCGTTGGTCGCTTCCGCCAGACCCGCCGGTTGACCGCTGGCGATCACCACCACACTGCGGCCACTTTTCAGCGGCGATTCGAAACCGGTCAGGTAAGTGCTGCGTTCACCGCCGGAGAACGCCATGGCCAGACGGGCCTTGCGCTGATTCGCGTCCGGATCGGGACTGAACCAGTCACGTACGCGCATCGGCAGATCAGACAAGTGGAAGCTCTGCTGGCCACCGGTATCGGCCGCCGGCAGGCGATCCGCCCATTGGGTCAGCAATGGCTGATTGGCGCCGGAAGCCAGCACCAGCAAATCTTTATCAGCCGCCGCCTGGACCTGCGCCGCCTGCATCACCTGCACGCCTGTGGCCGGGTAACCGGTAGACTGGCCAAAACGACCGAGCACGGTCAGGTAGGCATCCAGCTCGGGAGCACCGGCATTGTCCGGCAGCACCACGGCGGTTTGCGACAGGTCAGCCAGGCGCGTGAACGGGAAGCCCGCATCCTTGAACACGCCGAGGTTCGGCATCGCCATGAAGTGGTCGTAGCCGCTCAGGTCCAGGGTCGATTCCGGATCGACACTGCCGCGCATGTTGTCGATGATGATGTCGCCACACTCGCCTTGCTTGATGTAGTCGAACATGTAGCGCAACTGCAGGCGCGATTGCAGCGCCACCGAATTCAACGGCAGGCGCACGCGGGTTTCGCGGCCCAGCGTGTCGTTGAGTTTCAGGGCGCTGAGTACACCGCTGTCGAGCTTGTCCTGGGACAGCAGGCTCTGTGACTGAATCAAGGCATCGTTGAAGCTGATGATGAACGATGAATTGGTCGATTTTTCTTGTGGCGTGTAGCGGTACTTGAGGTTCAGCGGTGCGCCTTCATCACGCCAGGTAAACAGGTCGGGCGGGAAGTTCAGCGGCACGGTGATGTCGCCCGGGTTGTAGCCGGAGACGTTGAATTGCTTGGCCGGCAGCAGCTCGCCGAGCTTGACCGGGCGATCGCTCGGCAACCAGTTCGGCGCGTCGTAAGGCTTGCGCGGTTGCAGCGCATCGAGGCGATCGATCACCACGCTGTTGCCCGACAGCGCCTGGCTGCCGAGTACCAGTGCAGTGACGGCACGCTTGAGTTCGGTGCTGTCGCGACCGGTGATCACCAGCAACTTGCCGTTGGCGTCGTTGGGGTTGCTCATCACGGACAGGGTCGGGCCCTTGGCCGCCGGCAAGCTCAGCCCGCCGAGTTGCAGCGCATCGGGGCCACTCAGCACGATCACGGCGTTGCCGTGGGCCGGAATCTGATTGAAGCGCGTAGAGAACGTCGCGCCGCGATAGCTGGCCTGTGCACCAAACCACGACGACAGTGCGCCGGCAGCTTCCAGGGTGGTGTTGTCCGGCGTGCCGGCGAATACGAATGGCAGGTTCAACGCACGGGCATCGCGACGATCGAAGAACGGCAGCGGCATGATCGACAAGTCGTTCGGCAGGGCCAGCGGCGATACTTCAATGCTCAGCTCGGTCGCGTTGCTGATTTTCGCCCACAGGCTGGAGTGCTGGGGGTCTTCACAGCCCATGGTGTAGTGACCGACGAATTGCAGGCTCAAGCGGTTGAATTCAGTGATCAGGTGCGCCGGAATATCGACCACCTGCTTCTGCAGTTGCCCGGCGTTTTCCTTGGGCAATGGCAGGCTCGCCGCCACTTCATCGTTGACGATGACGTTGATCTGCGAGAGCTCGGCCAGCAGCGCCGGCGAATAGGTGTACTGCAACGTCAGCTTGGCGCCGGTCACGATCGAATCGGCACGCACATCGAAGTTGACGCTGTCGGTGGACTCCACCCCGCGCAGGCTCATCGGATAGTTCCGGCCCAACTGCTTGAGCGTCACGCTGTAGCTATTGGCACCCGGCGCCACGTCCACTGGCGCGGTCTCGGCGAATGCCGTCGCGCCACCACCCAAAGCCAGAAAGGCGCACACCAGGCGTGTCAATGCGCGGTCGCGCAGGTTACCGAAAGCGAAAGACTTCGAGTTCATCACTTGTCCAAAACGTTTTCTAGGGGGGGTGAGGTGGGGCGATGCCGGCGGAACAGGTTCCGCACTTCCATGGCCGTGGCTTTGAAGAGCTCGTAGATACCGCGAAGGCCGATACCGCTGACATCGCGCAAGGCGGCCAACGGTGTATCGACTTGACCGCTGCCCCAGGTCGATGCCCAGGTATCGGCACGCGAGAAGGTCAGGCGGACCAGTTCGCTTTGCTGACGCAGGGTCAGCTGATCGAATTGCGCCCCCAGCAGCCCGTCACGACTGAACACGACGATGGCTGGAAACACACTCAGTTGTTGATTACGGAACAGCGAGATCTGCACGCGCTCGCCTTGGGGAACGCTGGCGCCGTCCGGCAACCGGAAGCCCAGGCCTTTTTGCGAGAAATCCTGGGTCACGCCGTCGAGGGTGCTGCCGTCGGCACGGGTCAGGCGCATCGGCAAGGCCGCCGCCACGCGCGGTTCGGAACGGACCTGACGGGTTTCGCTGGCCACCGCCACCGAGGCACTGGTGATGATGATGTTGTAGACGGTCCACGCCAGGTTGATCAGGATCGTGGTCATGGCGCCTTCAGCACCTTCCATCAGCCGCACCACGCCGTAGATCAGGCCGGCGACGTTCAAGGTCAGCAGGACGATGTAGGGACGGGCGAGTTTCCATTCAAAGAATTTCTTGTCGATCACCCCGCCCTTGTCGGTCACGTTGAAGCCACCGAACTTGGGATTGACCAGCGCCATCAGCACCGGGCCCATGATGTACCAGGCCAGCACCGTCTCGTAGACTTCGTTCCAGAACGAGTGGCGGAAACGCCCCTGGATGCTGGAGTTGGTCAAACTGGCGTGAAGGATGTGCGGCAACACGTAGGCAGTAATCATCAAGGCCGACGCGTGGAAAATCTGCGCATCGAAAAACAGGAAGGCCAACGGCGCGGTGAGAAACGCCAGGCGCGGCAAGCCGTAGAAAAAGTGCAGCATGGCGTTCAAGTAGCACAGACGCTGACCCAGCTTCAGCCCTTTGCCGAACAGCGGATTGTCGGTGCGGAAAATCTGCGCCATCCCGCGTGCCCAACGAATCCGTTGGCTGATGTGCCGCGACAGGCTTTCCGTCGCCAGGCCTGCCGCCTGAGGAATGGCCAGGTACGCGGTGTTGTAGCCGGCGCGGTTCAGTTTGAGCGCGGTGTGCGCATCTTCGGTCACGGTCTCGACGGCCACGCCACCGATTTCCAGCAGCGGTTCACGACGGATGACCGCGCAGGAACCGCAGAAGAAGGTCGCATTCCACAAGTCGTTGCCGTCTTGCACCAGCCCGTAGAACAACTCGCCTTCGTTCGGCACGGAACGGAAGGTGTTGAGGTTTTTCTCGAACGGGTCGGGCGAGAAAAAGAAGTGCGGCGTTTGCAACATCGCCAACTTCGGGTCCTTGAGGAACCAGCCGATGCACACCTGCAGGAAAGAACGCGTCGGCACGTGGTCGGCGTCGAAAATGGTCACGTACTCGCCGCTGGTGACCTTGAGCGCTTCGTTCAGGTTGCCGGCCTTGGCATGGCGGTTGTTGTCACGAACGATGTAACCCACGCCAATCTGCTCGCAGAACTCGCGAAAGTCTTCACGGCGACCGTCGTCCAGCACATGCACGCGCAACTTGTCCTGAGGCCAGTCGATGGCCTGAGCGGCGAAGATCGTGACTTTTACGATGTCGAGCGTTTCGTTGTACGAAGGAATGAACACATCGACCGTTGGCCATTCGCTCGGCGGGCTGCTCATCAGCACCGGTTTGCGGCGCAACGGCCACGCGGTTTGCAGGTAACCGAACACCAGCACGATCAATGCGTACAACTCGGCCATGACCAAACCGTAGCCGAACAGCATGTCGACCCAACCCTCGAACCCAAGGGTAGAGGTGAGTCGCCAGTACATGTAACGCAGGGAAGCGGTGAGTGACAGCCCGATGAGTATCAGCACCGTCAGGCGCCCGGGAATCTTGCGCAGCACCATGGCCGCAATAAAGCAGCCGAGGGCGAAAATGCACTGCGAATACAACTCGAAGGGCACGGTAATGATGAACAGCGCCAGCAGGCCGCACAGCAGGGTCACGCCGAGCGTCAGCGCCCGACGCAATGCCTTGGGCAGGTTGTCCAGGCGATCGGAGAACGCTTGTGCCCAACGCTGCGAACGAGTCAGGGTGACCGTGTCTTGAACCGGGGTGTTAATCACGAGGCGAATGACTCTGCAACATCCATTGATTTCAACTGCGCCTTGAGCTTGTCACTCAGCATCAGCATGTCCTGGCAGGCCGGGGACGACTCTGCCTCCAACAACGGGTTTTGACCGTACGCCAACGCTTCGCCGACGGCATGATCCAGCGCCACGACACCCAGCAGGCGTGAGCCCAGGCGACGCTTGAGCACTTCGTGCATGTCCCGGCAGAACACCCGGGAGCTGTCGAACTGGCTGATCACGTAATTGCACTGCGGCGCCTGACCGTGGGCCATGCACTCGTCCAGCAAGCGCTCCATCGGGTCCAGCGTGACGAAACACGCTGCATCGGTCGTGACGACGACCAGCACTTGATCGGCCACCATCAACGCCTGATCCAGGTAAGTCGTGCGACCCGGCGGCGTATCGAGAATCACCACATCGTTTTCGCTCAGGTCCATGCCCGCCAATTGACGGGCCAGCCAGTAACGATCGTGGTCCATGTAGCGTTCCAGCGTCCGACGCTCGTCTTCAGTCACCGAGCCGTATGGCAGCAACAATGAACCTGCAGAGCCGGCCAACAGCAGTGAATTCCAGCTTTCACCCTTGAGGCTGGCCGTGGCCATGCCCGCCACATCCGGCTCGGCACCCAAGTGGTATTGCAAGGCGTTTTGCGGATCGAGATCGATGGCCAGTGTCCGGCCGCCGTCTACACGCAAAGTGGTGGCCAGTGCCGAGGCCAGCGTACTTTTGCCAACGCCGCCCTTGGCCGATACCAGCGCAATAACGTGGGCCCTGGTCTTGGCCGGACGACCGAGGGGCAGCACTCGACGCAGTGCCTCATCGTTGCGTGCTTGCGCTTCGGCCTGACGCGCGAGCGCTACTTCGGCCAGCAAATGGCGAAGCGGGGCCGCTGGCTGCGCGGTCTTGACGGGCGGCATTGGGGTTTCGTTCTCGACTGCAGAAACCACCCGCGAGGGTTCGTTGACCTGAATCGCCGGCTCGACCAACTCGACGACGGTCACCGGCTCGGGCGCAGTCGGCACGAGTGCCAACGGCTTTTCCTTGTAGTCGAAATCGCTACCGAACTCGAGATAACTTTCCGCACTTGCTCCGAACCTGTTGAACAGGTTCGATATATCGTCGGTACGATTCATAAAAAGATTATCCGAGCCGCTGGCAAAAGAGGGAGCACGCAGCTCCAGAATTCATCGAAGCGCGCCATCAAAATGATATCGTCAATATTTTGAATGCCGCAAGTGTAATATTCGATCGAAATTAAAAAAACCTTTTTTATCGCCATATTTTTGACGATGAACGCTATTTTAAATTTGGCGCGGTTTTCACGCAACTGCGTCCGATTGCGCCAAAGCGCCGAAATACGTGGCCTGAGTCGGCGGCGCGCGATTATCCAGCAAGCACCGCTGGGGCGCCTATGATTTGCGCCGGATGGCAGCCCGGTGGATGAACGGCTGTTCACGAATTGCACAAAACATCGAAGCAATTAGCGGACCATCTGAACTATGGCCATCTAAGCCATAGTTAATGACTTATACATATTGATCTAAATCAATGTCTTAGTTGTAAATAAGCCTTTCTTTGAAGCAGCGAGCGCGGCGCGAACACGTTCAGTTAACTTATCAATGCGCCATATGTACGGCACGCGCGCCCTTAACTGGCGCGACGTTGGCTATGCTGCTGACAGCATGACGCGGGTTCATTTCAGAGGGATGTTCAATGTTCTACGTGCAACGCAATGCGCAAGGCCAATTGATGCGCGTCGAGGCCGAGGCCTACGCCGATTCAACGGAAACGCTGCCGGCCGATCATCCTGACGTGAGGGACTGGTTCGCCAGCGAAAAACTGGCCACCAACCTGAAGCTGCTCAAGCAGAGCGACCCGGAAATGATCCGGGTACTCGACGACTTGATCCAGGTACTGATCGACAAGGGCGTGATCCGCGTCACCGACCTGCCCGCCCCCGCACAAGCCAAGCTCATGGACCGGACCCAGGCCCGTGAGGCGTTGGGTGGGTTGAGTCATTTGGTTGATGAGGATGAGGATCGGTTGATCTGACCCCGCGCTTTTATCGTTGTCGCCCTGGCGCCTTCGCGAGCAAGCCCGCTCCCACATTTGATCTCGGGTGTTCACAAATAATATGCTCAATGAAGATCGAATGTGGGAGCGGGCTTGCTCGCGAAGGCGTCGGTGCCGACGACGCATCTCAAAAGCCTACTCCCAAGCCTTCGGCTCCCCAAACAACCGCCCCTGAACCCCATAAACCCCCATCTCGCGTATCACCGACAACTCTTCTTCGGTCTCGACCCGCTCGGCAATCAACGGCAGATCAATGCTATGAGCCGCCCGCTGAATCGCCTCGATGAAGAGGCGCTTGTCACCCTCCTGATCAATTGCCCGGATGTAACTGCCATCGATCTTCAGATACGCCAACCCCAGCCGCGCCAGGTTGCCGATCATGCTGAAGCGCCCACCAAAATGTTGCAGGCTCAGGGAGAATCCGAGCTCGCGCAACCGTCGCGTCAGCGCTTCCAGCACCGCTTGTTCCGGCAGTTGCTCCTCGCCGATTTCCAGGGTCAACCGTGGCCCCAGATGGGCATGCGAGCGCAACATGTCGAAGGCTTTATTCAGCGCCTGCGGGTCCGCCAGCGTCGCCGAGGACAGGTTCAACGCCAGCGACTCTTCGTGGCCGGTCATCTGCTCCAGCACTGACTCCAACATCAAGCGGTCCAGCCGCGCGGTCCAGCCAAAACGCTCCAGCCACGGCAGGAAACGCCCGGCGGGGATGCTCTGACCCTGGTCATCGATCAAGCGTGACAGCACTTTGTAGTGCAGCACCAACTGCGTGTCCTGGCTGGCCACCACCGGTTGGAAAAACAACTGGAAACGTCGCTGATTCAACGCCTGATCGAGCAAGGTGTGCCAGGCATGATGATCATCGCCAACGCTGTCCGCCGCACTGTGATCCAGACAGACCCAATTCGAATCGCCCTGGCCTTCGGCCTGCGCCAAGGCTTGATCCGCCAGGCCGAGTACCGCTTGCGGCGAGTCGCCGTGAACAAACGGTGCCAGGCCGATCGCGGCGACCGATGCCACGTCGGTGGCACCGGTCGCATGCAGGCTGCTCAAGGCACTGTCGAGATTCTGCGCCAGATGCAGCGCTTCTTCACGCACCAGCCCCGGCGCCAGCACGGCAAATTCGCCACCGCGAATCCGTGTGACGAGGTTCAGCGTTTCCGGGTACTTGGCGCACTCACGGGACAGTTGCTCGGCGACCGCGATCAATAGCTCATCAGTGTGTTGACCGCCCAAGCGCTGGTTCAAACCGGCCAGATCCTTGACCCGCAACAGCAGCAGGTAACCCGAACTGGCCTGCTCCGGATTGCTCACACGGGCGTTCAATTGCATCTCGAAATAACGTCGATTGGCCAACCCGGTCAAACTGTCCTGATAGGACTCGACCCGCAGTTTTTCGCTTCGCTCGGCCTGCTCCTGAAACAGCGCCTTGAGCTTCTCGACCATCTGGTTCATGGCTTGCACCACGCGGCGCAACTCCGGCGTGCTCGGCAAGTCTGGCAGGCTGAGGAATTCACGGCGGGCGATGGCGTGGGACTGCTGGACCATGTAGTCCAGCGGCTTCAATTGCCGACGCAGCAACAGCGCGCCCAGCACCGCGCTCACCGCGCCGCAGATCAGCAACCAGACCAGGCTGCCCAGCGCACTCTGCCAAAGCTTGGCCAACGCGAACATCGGGTGGCTGACGACTTCGACCCGTGCAGCCTGCTCCCACCCCCGGCTGACGATTGCATCGCCGCCCGCGGCTTCGAGGCCGATCAATTTGACGAACCAGTCCGGCACATTGGTGACGGCCGCAATGCCGCTGCGCTCGACGATCGTCTGGTCGTTCGCCAGATCGACCACGCGGATGCTCGCGTAATAACCGCTGTCGAAGATCGAGCTGACAAGCAGCTCCACCATCGCCGGGTCATCGATGTTCGGCGTCAGGGACAGCGCCAGCGCCGTCGCGGCGTCCTGGGCATGGGAGCGCAACTGGTTGACGTACTGGGTGCGCGAGCTCTCCAGGCTGACCATGAAGCTGCCGGTGAAGGCGACCACCAGGAACAGACAGATTGCGATCAACAGCTGTTTGAACAAAGACATCTGGGCGCGTACTCCTAGTGGGTCGTCTCGACCGGGAATCCTTCGGCCTGCATTTTCTTCAACACATCCTGCCAACGGGACAGGCGTTTGGTGTCGCCGACTTTTTTGTTGCCCTGGGCGCCCGGTAACCACAACCCTTCGGCATTGAAAGAGTAGACCGGCAATAAATCGGTTCGTTGGCTGGCGGGTTCTATTGCATCGATCAGGCTGTCGAGAACCAATGGCATGGCCTCGGGGCTTGAGTAGTAGGTGAGCACCATGTGTGCACGATTCAGGCGCAAAGCCTTTACGTAGGTGATGCGCAGCTTGTCGCTGGACACACCGAGATGTCGCAGGCTGAAGTACTTGGCGATGGCAAAGTCTTCGCAGTCACCGGCGCCTTTCCACAAGGCTTCAATCGGGGTTTCCCAATAATCGACCTGGTGCCACAGGTCGATGTCCTCTGCGTAACGCACTTGCCTGTTGAAGAAGTGGTTGACCACGTTGAGCTGTTCCAGCTCGCTGACCTGCTTCTGCGAGGCCAATAAATGCTGCCAGGCGTCGAGGCGCTGCTGACCTTCGCCCAAAGGCCCGTACAATGCCTGCGCCCGGCGGCTGATCAGGGAAAAATCCCAGTCGGCCTGCAAACCGCCCAGCATGACGCCGGCCAGCAGCAACGCGCAGCCTAGCCAGCGCAAAGTCCGAGGGATCGCGAAACGTACCGCCAAGGCGTGGCATCCAGGATAGGCAGGTGGAAGTCGGTTGATGGTGGAGCTTAGCCCGGCAAAAGACAATGGCACGGTGAGATCACCGAGGCGGGCTAAACTTTGTATGGCAGGTGTCATAAAAAATATCGGGGCGCGTCGGGCCGGGATTTTTTGTCGGATTGACAACCCGTCAGGCAGTGCCTAGTGTCATCTTGGATCCAAATTTATTTCAATCAAACAGGGTGCGTAGTTGTGACACAAAAGCCCAATCCTCTGAACAGCATCAAGGTCAACGGGCCCATTCCCGCTCATCTGGCACGCTCGGTGATTGAAGAAACCCTGCGTTCAGCCATTCTCGACGGCCGCATTCCCTGCGGTACCGCCCTGCGTCAGCAAGATTTGGCCGACCTGTTCGGCGTCAGCCGCATGCCGGTGCGCGAAGCCTTGCGCCAACTCGAAGCGCAAGCGCTGCTCAATGTGATCGCCCACAAAGGCGCGGTGGTCGCACCGCTGGTCCAGGGCGATGCCGTGGAAACCTACGCGCTGCGGATTCTGCTCGAGTCCGAAGCCCTGCGTTTGTCGATTCCATTGCTTGATACGGCAGATCTCGAAACGGCTGCCCGCTACATCGACGAACTGGAAACAGAACACGACTACACCGAGATTGGCCGGCTCAATCGCCTGTTCCATATGTCCCTGTATTGCAAAGCACCGAACCGGCGGCTGTTGAGGCTGGTTGAAGACGGTTTGAAGGAAGAGGAGCGCTTCCTGCGCTTCAACCTGGAAGCCATGGGCCTGGGCAAGCTGTCTCAGGAAGATCACCGGGCGCTGTTACGGGCGGCGGAAGACCACGACATCGAACGCTCGGTGAAGCTGCTCGAAAATCACCTCAACCGCGGCGTAGAGGTCATCACGCGCTACCTCAACAGCCCTGAAAGCCAGAGCAAAAAAACCTCGACGTAAAACCCGTCTCTGTGGCGAGGGAGCTTGCTCCCGCCGGGCTGCGCAGCAGCCCCTCCACCGCCCGGTTTTTTACTGGCAAAACGCGCTGATAGCTGAACCCTCCGCTTACATTTCCCCTCCTTTGCGTCCTGCCCGAAACCCCATACTTCGGCGATAGCGGCTGCCTTGAATTACGCTCACTCTTGGGTTGCCAACGAATAATGAACGGGTGACGCGCCGCCTGAGCGGCGCAGTCTCCGCATCAAGGACCTACGGAAGGAGTCTTGCCACGGGAAAGGAAGAATCGGCGTTGCTCCCGGCCAACTTCCCCCTCAAATCACGTCAACGATCTCTACTTGAAAGTTGCTTCGAGTGAGGCATTCACTCTTTATTAAAATTCTGAATCATATAAGTCGGAAGGAGCAACTACGCCCCCATAAAACCTCACGAAAAAGTTTTAATGGAACTTGTCATGCCCGAGAAAGTTAAACTTTTAAATAATACAAAAATAACTTGCTCCGAACTTTATTCGTGTATTAGCTTTTCTCCGCCGCTACCCAACCGGCGGCCAGGCTGTCATTCAAAGACGTGTACATCACAACGCAGATCAATTCGTTTGAGGCACCCGTTCGCCAAAAGAAAACTTTAGCCCGCCGTTACTTATTGATCGCACCTTATTCCAGATCAACTTATAGGTTCGCCCATGACATCGACTAAAGACCGTCTTGATCAGAAGAAAGCGCAACTGAGTTCGCACCCGATCTTCGCCGAAATACATTCGCTGTCGGTACTGCAACGCTTCATGGAGTCCCATGTATTTGCGGTGTGGGATTTCATGTCGCTGACCAAGCGCCTGCAACAGGAGCTGACCTGCGTTCAGCTGCCCTGGCTGCCACCCACGGATCCTCAAGCGGCGCGGCTGATCAACGAGATCGTGCTCGGAGAAGAATCCGATGACCGCCCGGCCCAGGGTCACTACAGCCATTTCGAGTTGTACCTGGATGCCATGCGCGAAGTCGGCGCCAGCACGGTCGCCGTCGAACGCTTCGTGGCGATGCAAAAAGAAGGCGTGAGCTACGACGTGGCATTGCAAAGTGTCGACGTCGACCCAGCGGCCGCGCAGTTCGTGCGGCATACCCTGCACACCGCGTTGCATGCGCCGGGCCACAGCGTTGCGGCGGCATTCCTGCATGGCCGCGAGAGCGTCATCCCGCAGATGTTCCGGCGCATTCTCGACGATTGGGGCATCGGCATCGAGCAGGCGCCGACCTTCCGTTACTACCTCGAGCGGCACATCGAAGTCGACGCCGAAGACCATGGCCCGGCTGCCGAAAAACTGCTCGCACGACTGGTCGATGGCGATCCGCAACGCGAAGAAGACGTCTACGCCAGCGCCATTGCGGCCGTGGAAAGTCGCATCGCCCTGTGGGATGGCTTGCGCCTGAGCATGAGCGAACCTGTCGCGGAGATGAACGCATGAAGGCCGCTGACTACCAATCCTTCGCCGACGCCTGGGAGAGCCGCGCGACCATCCGCACTCGCCCTCGTCGCGTCGTCGAGAACGACGACAAGCTGATCTATCCCTTGAGCCGCCAGCCCTTGGTGCTGAGCGAAACGTTCCTGCGCGAATGCCCGGAACAACGCGACTACGCCTTGGTGCAGACACTCTACAAATTCATCAACGACGTGGTGATTTTCGAAACCGAGATCGTCGACAAGACCGCTCGCAGCATCGCCAAGAACCGCTTTGCCATGACCTTCCCGTTCGCCTGCCGATATGACGCGATGACAGTGGTGGTGGACGAGGATTACCACGCGCTGGTGGCGATGGATTTCATGCAGCAGACCGTGACCATGACCGGCATCACGCCCATTGAGCTGCCGGATGAAATCGAATTGAGCCGCGCCATTCCCGCCGCCGTGGCACTGGCACCGGAACACCTTCGCGGCGCTGTGGAGTTGATCTGCGTGGCCATTGCCGAGAACACCGTAACCGGTGACGTGGCGGCGTTCGCCAAGGACGACACGGTCAAGCAATCGATCAAGGGCCTGATGGCCGATCACTTGCTGGACGAGGGCCGCCACTCCGGATTCTGGTCGCGGATGGTGCGCATCTACTGGCACACCGCGAGCGACGACGACCGCCAGTGCATCGCGCAGATCCTGCCAGTGTTCATCGGCCATTACCTGACCAACGACATTCAGAAATCGTTCGACTTCCGACTGATCGAATCCTTGCACATCAACGATGCGGCGCGCCGTGCACTCAAGAGCGAAGTGTCGGGGCTGGCCTTTCCGATCAACCGCCATCACCCACTGGTTGCCAACATCGTGCGGTTTTTCCGCAGCAGTTCGCTGCTCGATTCGCCGTGCGTGCAAGGCGCCTTGAGCGACTACCTGATCTGACGAGGAGTACATCATGAGGCGTCTCGACATTCTGCTCATCGGACACAGTCAGGCCCTGACCGACCTGGCGCTGGAACTCGAACAACACGGTCATTCCCTGGCGCGGCTGACGGCCGTCGATGAGCAACCACTAGGTCAGTTTGATTTGCTGATCGACGATGCCAGCCTGGCGCTTCGCGATGTCGGCACGGCGCCGAGGCTAATAGTGCAACTGGGTGTCGGACTGCCGGGCGCTGGCGGCCTGCCGTCGCTGGACCTTTTGTGCACGTGCAATTCGACACGGCTCACCTGCGTACCGATTGCCGACGAACCTTCAGGCAACGGCCAGTCCCTGCGTCTGCGCGCGGTGGCAGAGCTGGTGGATCACGTGGCGCTGCTGGTCAGTCGCTACTCCCGGGACGCCGAGTATTTTCTGCTCGCCAAACCCGTCGCTCCCGTTCACTTCGAACGCGTGGAAAATCTACGGTTTCTGGAAAGCCTGGCCTTCATCCATCAGCGCAATGCGACTGCTGAACCCTGGTTACTGCAACTCGCGCAGGTTCCGGTGATCGAGCGGCTCGAGCAGCGCTTCATCCAGTACGCCGACCGACCGGCGCTGAACATGGCCGGCACGTCCCTCAGCTATCGTCAATTGCATGCCTACAGTCGTGCGATTGGCCAGCGCTTGCAGCCACTGCTTGATCAACATCAAGGCTCGGTGGTGGTCGGGATCTGCCTGCCGAAATGCGCCGCGTTGTATGCGGGGATTCTGGCGATTCTCGGCAGCGGTGCAGTGTATCTGCCGCTGGAGCCGAGCCATCCGTTGCCGCGCCAGCAATACATCCTGTCGAACGCCGCAGCGGTGTTGCTGCTGCATGACGGACAGCATCCGCTCGCGGGTGAGATGCCGGGGCTGGACATCAGTAGCATCGACATCGATGAGCTGGACCTCGATCAACCGTTGATGCGTCAACGACCCGATATCGATGCGCCGTGCATGGCGCTCTACACCTCGGGCACCACCGGTCATCCCAAGGGCGTCTTGCTCAGTCAGGCCAACCTCGCGCACTTCACCGCGTGGTACGCCGACTATGTGCAGCTGACCGAGCAGAGCCGCGTGTTGCAGTTTTCATCATTGAGTTTCGACTCGTCGCTGATCGATATTTTCCCGACCCTGCTGCAAGGTGCCGAACTGATCGTGCCCAGCGACGATCAACGCCGCGACCCGTTGCAACTGGTGGAACTGATCCGGCACCAGCAGCTCAGCCACGGGTTTTTGCCACCCGCCTTGTTGAGCATCCTGCCGCTGGATCAATTGCAGTGTCTTGACCACATCATGACCGGCGGCGACGTCTGCGAGCCCTGGGTCATCGAGCAGCTCACCCGTCATCAGGGCAATCTCTACAACCTCTATGGCCCGACCGAAGCCACGGTGCTGATCACCGCGCGGCAACTGCGTGCAGGCGACAGCAATCGCTCCCTGGGCGCGCCGATTGCCAACAGCCAGGTGCTGATTCTCGATGAGGATTTTCAACCGGTGGCCGAGCAGGCTGTCGGCGAGCTGTGCATCGTCGGGCCGGGCGTGTGCCTGGGTTACCTGAACAACCCCGAGCAGACCGCCGAACGCTATCTGAAGCTGAGTTTGCCCGACGGCCAGAGCCTGCGCGCCTACCGTACCGGTGATATGGCGAAGTGGACCGCTGACGGCATCGAGCTGTGCGGGCGGCGCGACCATCAGGTGAAAATTCGCGGCTTCCGCGTTGAGCCGGAAGAGATCGAGCGTTGCCTGCGCGACAGTCAGTTGTACCGTCAGGTGGCGGTGGTCATCGACAGTCAGCGGCGGATTCTGGCGTTCCTCAGTCAACCTCAGGAGGATCAACCCGGTGCCGCGCGCGCAGCGCTGAAAGCCCACGCGGTGCAGTTCCTGCCCGATTACATGCAGCCCAGCGCATGGACCGAACTGACGAGCATGCCGTACGCCAGCAACGGCAAGGTCGATCGCAACACGCTGCTGGCGTTGCCCGTCAGTGTTATCGAAAACACCTTGCGGCGACTGCCCGCCAGTGCCGATGAAGCGCTGTTACTGGAGATCTGGGCCGAGCTGTTGGAGCTGCCCGCCAGCGACATTTCCACCGATGAAAGCTTTTTCAATCTGGGCGGCCACTCGATCCTGCTGTCGCGCATGCTCCTGCGTTTGCGTGAGGAATTCGGGCGCAGCATCTCGATCAACCGCTTCATCGAACTGCCCACCATCACGAAACTGGCAACGTTGGTGCGTGGCTCAGGCACTGAAGAAGTACTGAGCGAGCAGGCCATCGCCGACGCCTTCCGTGACCTGGATGTGCAGCCATTGCCGGTGAGCCGCATGGGCGATGTGCACAAGGTGATCGTCACCGGCGCCAACAGTTTTGTCGGTGTGCACATTGTCGAGGCGCTGCTGGCATGGGGGGCCAGCGAAGTCGCTTGCCTGGTACGCGATGGCGGCGGGCAATCGGCGGCAGAACGCTTTGCCCAGGCATTGCGAGAGAACCGCCTGGAGCATCTGGACCTGAGCCGGGTTCAGGTTTACCCGGCGGACATTACTCGCCCCCAACTGGGTCTGACTTCGCAGGTTTATGAGCGACTGGATCGAGCGTTCGGTGCGTTGGTGCACAACGCCGCCAACGTCAATCACGTTCTCGATTACGAGTCGTTGGCGCGGGACAACGTCGAGCCGATTTTCGAGTGCCTGCGACTGTGCGAAGGACGCAGCAAAAAGATCTTCAACTTCGTCTCGACGCTCTCGGCGTCCAGCACGATTTCCGCCGATGGCCGGGTGCTTGAGTTGCCCGCCGCGCAGACCCCGCCGATCTACATCAAGAACGGCTACAACCTCTCCAAATGGGTCGGCGAGCGAATCCTCGAGCGCGCGCGTGAGCGTGGGGTGCGGGTCAATCTGTATCGCCCCGGCAACATCAGTTTCAACAGCCTCACAGGGGTCTGCCAGCCGCACAAGAATCGCTTGATGCTGATGCTCAAAGGCTCGATCCAGCTCGGCCAGGTGCCAGAGTTCGCGCTGAATTTCGACCTGATGCCGGTGGATTTTCTGGCCCGCTTCATTGCCTTCCACACCAGTCGTTATCAACCGGAAAAAGCCGTGTTCAACCTGCACAACCCCGAGCCCTTGAGCTGGGACGACTACGTCGCGTCATTTCGCGAGGCCGGCCGGGAATTCTCCATGGTCAGCGTCGCCGACTGGCAGCAGCAACTGGGCCGGGTCGACAGCGACAACGCGCTGTTCGGCGTGCTCGGTTTCTACCTCAACGGCTTCGAGGAAGACATCGGCGACATCTCGATGATCGGCCACGACAACGCCCAGGCCGGCGTCCGGCAGATGGGCGCGCGCTACCCCGAAAAATCCCCGGCACTGCTGCGTCGCGGCTGCGATTACCTAAAAGAAATCAATTTCATCTGAATCACTCAACCGGAGCAAAACCATGAAAACCCTGCAACCCGATACCCTGATCAAAAATCCTCAAGGCTGCCACGTTGTGTCTTCGGTGGACGTGCCGGCCGAGGCCACGCAAGTCTGGGCGGTGGTCGGCAACTTTGCCGGCTTCGATCAATTCATTCCGACGTTGTCGCACATCGAGATGACCGGCGAAGGCGTATCGTCCCTGCGCAAGAAATGCTTCAAGGACGGCAACCTGGTGGTCGAGCAACTCAACTCCCGGGATGACCAGGCACTGAGCATGACCTGGACCACGATCTACAACACATTGGGCGTGGCCAATTTGTGGGCTGCGATGAGTATTGAGCCGCTGGGGGCGGGTAAGTCCCGAGCGACTTGGACCATCATTGCCGAACCTGCTCAGGGTGGTGTGGAGGCGTTGCCGGGGTTCAAGGATTTCGTACAGGGCTTTGCTGATGATGCAATGAACAATGTGCTGAAACTTTTTGTGTAAGGCGCTGGGTTGGCGGTGACTGGTCTGCGGTTTTAGGCTAGCCAAAACGACAAAACCCCTGTCTGCGTTAGCAGACAGGGGTTTCGGAATTCAATCTTGACGATGACCTACTCTCACATGGGGAAACCCCACACTACCATCGGCGATGCATCGTTTCACTGCTGAGTTCGGGATGGGATCAGGTGGTTCCAATGCTCTATGGTCGTCAAGAAATTCTGTGACCAGCCCGTTACCTCAGTAACGTGCCAGCAAAAAATGGTGACTTCTACTAAAACAAAACCCCTACCTGCATACGCAGATAGGGGTTTCGGAATTTAATCTTGACGATGACCTACTCTCACATGGGGAAACCCCACACTACCATCGGCGATGCATCGTTTCACTGCTGAGTTCGGGATGGGATCAGGTGGTTCCAATGCTCTATGGTCGTCAAGAAATTCGGGTACCGAGTCGTGGCCGGCTGGCCGCGCTTCAGCAAAGTGGGTAAGTGATAGGTTTCGGTGTTTTGCAAGATCTCGAACTTTCGGTTCGTTTCGTCTTCACACACCGCAATCTGGTGCCCCTTTTCATTTATAAAGAAGGGTCAGCAAATTGCTTGGGTGTTATATGGTCAAGCCTCACGGGCAATTAGTATTGGTTAGCTCAACGCCTCACAGCGCTTACACACCCAACCTATCAACGTCGTAGTCTTCGACGGCCCTTCAGGGGACTCAAGGTCCCAGTGAGATCTCATCTTGAGGCTAGTTTCCCGCTTAGATGCTTTCAGCGGTTATCTATTCCGAACATAGCTACCCGGCAATGCCACTGGCGTGACAACCGGAACACCAGAGGTTCGTCCACTCCGGTCCTCTCGTACTAGGAGCAGCCCCTCTCAAATCTCAAACGTCCACGGCAGATAGGGACCGAACTGTCTCACGACGTTCTAAACCCAGCTCGCGTACCACTTTAAATGGCGAACAGCCATACCCTTGGGACCGGCTTCAGCCCCAGGATGTGATGAGCCGACATCGAGGTGCCAAACACCGCCGTCGATATGAACTCTTGGGCGGTATCAGCCTGTTATCCCCGGAGTACCTTTTATCCGTTGAGCGATGGCCCTTCCATACAGAACCACCGGATCACTAAGACCTACTTTCGTACCTGCTCGACGTGTCTGTCTCGCAGTCAAGCGCGCTTTTGCCTTTATACTCTACGACCGATTTCCGACCGGTCTGAGCGCACCTTCGTACTCCTCCGTTACTCTTTAGGAGGAGACCGCCCCAGTCAAACTACCCACCATACACTGTCCTCGATCCGGATAACGGACCTGAGTTAGAACCTCAAAGTTGCCAGGGTGGTATTTCAAGGTTGGCTCCACGCGAACTGGCGTCCACGCTTCAAAGCCTCCCACCTATCCTACACAAGCAAATTCAAAGTCCAGTGCAAAGCTATAGTAAAGGTTCACGGGGTCTTTCCGTCTAGCCGCGGATACACTGCATCTTCACAGCGATTTCAATTTCACTGAGTCTCGGGTGGAGACAGCGCCGCCATCGTTACGCCATTCGTGCAGGTCGGAACTTACCCGACAAGGAATTTCGCTACCTTAGGACCGTTATAGTTACGGCCGCCGTTTACCGGGGCTTCGATCAAGAGCTTCGCGTTAGCTAACCCCATCAATTAACCTTCCGGCACCGGGCAGGCGTCACACCCTATACGTCCACTTTCGTGTTTGCAGAGTGCTGTGTTTTTAATAAACAGTCGCAGCGGCCTGGTATCTTCGACCGGCATGGGCTTACGCAGTAAATGCTTCACCCTCACCGGCGCACCTTCTCCCGAAGTTACGGTGCCATTTTGCCTAGTTCCTTCACCCGAGTTCTCTCAAGCGCCTTGGTATTCTCTACCCAACCACCTGTGTCGGTTTGGGGTACGGTTCCTGGTTACCTGAAGCTTAGAAGCTTTTCTTGGAAGCATGGCATCAACCACTTCGTCACCCAAAGGGTAACTCGTCATCAGCTCTCGGCCTTAAGATCCCGGATTTACCTAAGATCTCAGCCTACCACCTTAAACTTGGACAACCAACGCCAAGCTGGCCTAGCCTTCTCCGTCCCTCCATCGCAATAACCAGAAGTACAGGAATATTAACCTGTTTTCCATCGACTACGCTTTTCAGCCTCGCCTTAGGGACCGACTAACCCTGCGTCGATTAACGTTGCGCAGGAAACCTTGGTCTTTCGGCGTGGGTGTTTTTCACACCCATTGTCGTTACTCATGTCAGCATTCGCACTTCTGATACCTCCAGCAAGCTTCTCAACTCACCTTCACAGGCTTACAGAACGCTCCTCTACCGCATCACCTAAGTGATACCCGTAGCTTCGGTGTATGGTTTGAGCCCCGTTACATCTTCCGCGCAGGCCGACTCGACTAGTGAGCTATTACGCTTTCTTTAAAGGGTGGCTGCTTCTAAGCCAACCTCCTAGCTGTCTAAGCCTTCCCACATCGTTTCCCACTTAACCATAACTTTGGGACCTTAGCTGACGGTCTGGGTTGTTTCCCTTTTCACGACGGACGTTAGCACCCGCCGTGTGTCTCCCATGCTCGGCACTTGTAGGTATTCGGAGTTTGCATCGGTTTGGTAAGTCGGGATGACCCCCTAGCCGAAACAGTGCTCTACCCCCTACAGTGATACATGAGGCGCTACCTAAATAGCTTTCGAGGAGAACCAGCTATCTCCGAGCTTGATTAGCCTTTCACTCCGATCCACAGGTCATCCGCTAACTTTTCAACGGTAGTCGGTTCGGTCCTCCAGTTAGTGTTACCCAACCTTCAACCTGCCCATGGATAGATCGCCCGGTTTCGGGTCTATTCCCAGCGACTAGACGCCCTATTAAGACTCGCTTTCGCTACGCCTCCCCTATTCGGTTAAGCTCGCCACTGAAAATAAGTCGCTGACCCATTATACAAAAGGTACGCAGTCACCCAACAAAGTGGGCTCCCACTGCTTGTACGCATACGGTTTCAGGATCTATTTCACTCCCCTCTCCGGGGTTCTTTTCGCCTTTCCCTCACGGTACTAGTTCACTATCGGTCAGTCAGTAGTATTTAGCCTTGGAGGATGGTCCCCCCATATTCAGACAAAGTTTCTCGTGCTCC
>NZ_CP166794.1:0-110000 GCF_059695925.1 Pseudomonas sp. LBUM1661 | reverse complement strand
TGTAGCCGCCTTCCACTTTACGTGCACGAGTAATCATCGCGCCCGGGTCGGAACCGTGGTCAGGCTCGGTCAGACCGAAGCAACCAATCCATTCGCCCGAGGCCAGTTTCGGCAGGTACTTCTGCTTCTGCGCTTCGGTACCGAATTCATTGATCGGCACCATCACCAACGAGGATTGCACGCTCATCATTGAGCGATAGCCCGAGTCGACGCGCTCGACTTCACGAGCGATCAGGCCGTAGCTGACGTAGTTCAGACCGCTGCCACCATACTGCTCAGGGATAGTTGCGCCCAACAGACCGACTTCACCCATCTCGCGGAAAATCGCCGGATCGGTTTTTTCATGGCGGAAAGCTTCGAGAACACGCGGCGCGAGCTTCTGCTGAGCGAACTGTGCAGCCGTGTCACGGATCATGCGTTCTTCTTCGGTGAGCTGTTGATCCAGCAGCAGGGGATCGATCCAGTTGAAGCTAGCTTTACCGCCCATGAGTGTGTCCTCTCGAATCGAGTCAAATAACGTGGACTGATCCTAGGCCGGGTTCGGCGTTCCGGCAAACGAGGATTTAGCATACTGTTGTGCTAATTTCTCACTCCGTAACATCGCAAAAGAGCTTAGATGCGATGCATTAGTGAGGTTGACGTACATGCGCAGGAAAATACCCAGCACAACGGCCCTGATCAGCTTCGAAGCGGCCGCACGCCACGAAAGCTTTACCAAGGCCGCCGTGGAACTTTCGCTGACCCAAGGGGCCATTTGCCGACAGATCGCCAGCCTCGAGGAGTTCCTCGGCGTAGAACTGTTCCGACGCTCACGTCGTGGGGTCAAGCTGACGGAAGCCGGACTTTCCTACAGCCGACGAGTGGCTACCCAGCTCGATGCGGTCGAGCGCGACACCTTGTCCGTGATGGGCCAGCAAGGCGCCAACGTGATCGAACTGGCGGTGGTCCCGACGTTTGGCACTCAATGGCTGTTGCCACGGCTCAAGGACTTCCAGCAAAAACACCCGGAGGTCACGGTCAACCTCACGAACCGCACGCGGCCCTTCCTGTTCGCCGACACCGACTTCGATGCAGCCATCTACTTCGGCGATGCGGATTGGTCAGGCACCGAATCACACAGGCTGATGGGTGAAAATCCGATGCCGGTGTGCAGCCCCAACCTGCTGGGGAAAAGCACAAACCTGACGCCTGGTGAAATCGCCGAATTGCCCCTGCTGCAACAGACCACGCGCCCTTATGCCTGGCGCCAGTGGTTCAACTCGCAACACCTTAATATCCCGCGAGACATGACAGGGCCGCGCTACGAGCTATTCTCCATGCTTGCCCAGGCCGCCATGCACGACATGGGCATCGCGTTGATTCCGCCCTTCCTGATTCAACGCGAACTGGCCGAGAAGCGCCTGGTGATCGCCAACGCCCAGGCACTCTCCAGCATCAAGGCTTACTACCTGATGATTCCTGAGCGAAAGGTGGAATCGGCCTCTTTACGGGCTTTTCGCGATTGGCTGGTCAATCAGGCACAGAGTTACAACCTAGAAGGATAAGGGCTTGCACCCGTTAGCTGACCTGGTAGTCAGCTAAATAAAAGCCCTACAGATATAAGTATTTGTCGCATTTTGACAGACTGTACTGACAAACAGCACAAACGTCCCACAAGCGCCTGAAGACGTGGCCTTGAGCCGCTATTACAAAGCGATGACACTTCATTCACCGCGCCGATGCGTAATTTCTTGAAATTTTGCGAAAATCCTTACAAGCCACAGCCTGTAAGGGATTGCACCTAATAGTGCGACATTCGGTCACGGGGTGACTTGTAGTTAATTTTCCGTCACCCGTCATAAACCCTTGAAGGGCACAAAGTTCGCCTGCAAAATGCCGCGCCCCGCCCTGATTTAGCGGGATCGTGCTGATCGGCCGCCCCAGCCGCACCATCCGTAGTGCATGGGTTTACTCAATAAGATCACGCAGGAGATTTGACGTGCACATTGGTGTTCCTCTCGAAACCCAGACGGGTGAAACACGGGTTGCTGCAACCCCGGAAACCATCAAGAAGCTGATCGGCCAGGGTCATAAAGTCACTGTGCAAAGCGGCGCCGGCATTAATGCCAGTGTTGTCGACAGTGCTTATGAAGCGGCAGGCGCAACGATTGGCAGTGCCAACGATGCGTTTGGTACCGAGCTGATTCTCAAGGTGGTCGCCCCCAGCGACAGCGAGCTGACGCTGATAAAGAGCGGCACCGTTGTGGTGGGCATGCTCAATCCGTTCAGCAATGAAACCATCGCCAAGCTGGCCGAATGCGGCATTACCGCGTTTGCGCTGGAAGCCGCGCCGCGCACCTCCCGCGCCCAGAGTCTGGATGTGCTGTCCTCCCAGGCGAACATCGCCGGCTATAAAGCCGTGCTGTTGGCCGCTCACCACTACCCGCGCTTCATGCCGATGCTGATGACGGCTGCCGGCACCGTGAAAGCGGCGCGCGTGCTGATTCTTGGCGCTGGTGTGGCGGGTTTGCAGGCGATCGCTACCGCGAAACGCCTGGGTGCCGTGATCGAAGCGTCCGACGTACGTCCTGCGGTAAAAGAGCAGATCGAATCCCTTGGCGCCAAGTTCGTCGACGTGCCTTACGAGACCGATGAAGAGCGCGAATGCGCCGTCGGTGTCGGCGGTTACGCACGACCGATGCCAGCGAGCTGGATGCAGCGTCAGGCGCTGGCCGTACACGAGCGCGCCAAGCAGGCTGACATTGTCATCACCACTGCACTGATCCCGGGCCGCAAGGCACCGACGCTGTTGAGCGCGGAAACCGTGTCGCAGATGAAACCGGGGGCGGTGGTCATCGACCTTGCAGCGGCGCAGGGCGGTAACTGCCCGCTGACCGTGGCCGATCAGGTTGTTATCGAGAATGGCGTGACCATTTGCGGTCCGACCAACCTGGCCGGTGCGGTCGCGGCAGATGCTTCGGCCCTGTACGCGCGCAACCTGCTGGACTTCCTGAAACTGGTCTTCAACAAAGAAGGCCAGTTCGAGATCAACCTCGAAGACGACATCGTCGCCGCGTGCCTGATGTGCCGCGACGGCCAAGTCATCCGCAAAAACGCCTAAGCAGGGATTCAGACGATGGAAGAGCTTATCTCCCCCGGTATCTACAACCTGATCATCTTCGTGCTGGCGATTTATGTCGGTTATCACGTGGTCTGGAACGTTACACCTGCACTGCACACGCCACTGATGGCGGTGACCAACGCAATCTCGGCGATCGTGATCGTCGGCGCCATGCTGGCGGCGGCGTTGACCGTGACGCCACTGGGCAAGACCATGGGCACCCTGGCGGTGGCTCTGGCGGCGGTGAACGTGTTTGGTGGCTTCCTGGTCACCCGCAGAATGCTTGAGATGTTCAAGAAAAAAGCCCCGAAAGCCGTAAAAGAAGAGGCGCCTAAGTAATGAGCATGAACCTTGTCACGACGCTCTACTTGATCGCGTCAATCTGCTTCATCCAGGCCCTCAAAGGCCTGTCGCACCCGACCACATCGCGACGCGGCAACGTGTACGGCATGCTCGGCATGGCGCTGGCGATCCTCACCACCGTTGGCCTCATCTATAAGTTGGGCGCTGAGCTGGCTACTGCGGGCATCGGCTACGTCATCGTCGGCCTGCTGGTGGGCGGCACCGCTGGCTCGATCATGGCCAAGCGCGTTGAAATGACCAAAATGCCGGAACTGGTCGCTTTCATGCACAGCATGATCGGTATGGCGGCGGTGTTCATTGCGATCGCTGCCGTCGTTGAACCGCAATCGCTGGGTATCGTCAAGCAACTGGGTGATGCGATTCCCGCCGGTAACCGCCTGGAGCTGTTCCTCGGCGCGGCCATCGGTGCAATCACCTTCTCCGGCTCGGTCATCGCCTTCGGCAAGTTGTCGGGCAAGTACAAGTTCCGCCTGTTCCAGGGTGCACCGGTACAGTTCGGCGGCCAGCACAAGCTGAACCTGCTGCTGGGCCTGGCGACACTGGCACTCGGCGTAACCTTCATGCTGACGGGCAACCTGAGTGCCTTCGCGCTGATGCTGGCCCTGGCCTTCGTGCTGGGTGTGCTGATCATCATCCCGATTGGCGGCGCCGACATGCCGGTCGTGGTGTCGATGCTCAACAGCTACTCCGGCTGGGCAGCGGCAGGTATCGGCTTTTCGCTGAACAACTCGATGCTGATCATCGCAGGCTCCTTGGTAGGTTCGTCCGGTGCGATCCTCTCGTACATCATGTGCAAGGCGATGAACCGTTCGTTCTTCAACGTACTGCTGGGTGGTTTCGGCAACACCGCGGACGCAGCCGGCCCTGCGGGTTCGAAAGAAGCCCGCCCGGTGAAATCCGGTTCGGCTGACGACGCGACCTTCCTGCTGACTAACGCCGACACCGTCATCATCGTTCCGGGCTACGGCCTGGCGGTTGCACGGGCACAACATGCGCTGAAAGAGCTGACCGAGAAGCTGACCCATCGCGGCGTCACCGTGAAGTACGCGATCCACCCGGTTGCCGGTCGGATGCCTGGCCACATGAACGTCTTGCTGGCCGAGGCCGAAGTGCCTTACGACCAGGTGTTCGAGATGGAAGACATCAACTCCGAGTTCGGCCAGGCCGACGTGGTGCTGGTGTTGGGCGCCAACGACGTGGTCAACCCAGCGGCGAAGAACGACCCGAAATCGCCGATTGCCGGCATGCCGATTCTGGAAGCGTTCAAAGCCAAGACCATCATCGTCAACAAGCGCTCGATGGCCAGCGGCTATGCCGGTCTGGATAACGAACTGTTCTACCTCGACAAAACCATGATGGTTTTCGGCGACGCCAAGAAAGTCATCGAAGACATGGTCAAAGCCGTCGAGTAAAACCTGCTCCAACGCAATACCCAAAACCTCAGCCTTTAGTAGGCTGGGGTTTTTTTATTCCCCGTGAAACCCGACCAAAGGCTCTAAATCAGGGCTCTGCATTCGACCATGGTAGCGGGACGGATTTTTTTCAAATCACTAGACTGCATACCTTGCTTCCGTTGCCCGAGATAACAATCCATGTACCGTGATCGTATTCGCTTGCCTTCGTTGTTGGATAAAGTGATGAGTGCTGCTGATGCTGCCGCTCTGATTGAGGACGGCATGACCGTCGGCATGAGTGGTTTCACTCGCGCCGGCGAAGCCAAAGCCGTGCCCCACGCATTGGCCGAACGCGCCAAAATCTCCCCGCTGAAAATCACCCTCATGACCGGCGCGAGCCTGGGCAACGACCTCGATAAACAGCTCACCGAAGCCGGCGTATTGTCACGGCGCATGCCGTTCCAGGTCGACAGCACCCTGCGCAAGGCGATTAACGCCGGCGAAGTGATGTTCATCGACCAGCACTTGTCGGAAACCGTGGAGTCGCTGCGTAACCAGCAACTCAAACTGCCGGACATCGCGGTGATTGAAGCGGTAGCGATCACTGAGCAAGGCCATATCGTGCCGACCACTTCCGTGGGTAACTCGGCCAGCTTCGCGATTTTCGCCAAACAGGTCATCGTCGAGATCAACCTGGCGCACAACCCGAACCTGGAAGGTCTGCACGACATCTATATACCGACCTACCGGCCGACCCGCACGCCAATTCCGCTGGTGAAGGTCGACGATCGCATTGGCAGCACCGCCATCCCGATCCCGCCTGAAAAGATCGTCGCGATCGTCATCACCAACCAGTCCGACTCGCCATCCACTGTGCTGCCGCCGGACGTAGACACCCAGGCCATTGCCGATCACCTGATCGACTTCTTCAAGCAGGAAGTGGCGGCCGGGCGCATGACCAACAAACTCGGTCCATTGCAGGCCGGTATCGGCACCATTGCCAACTCGGTGATGTGCGGCCTGATCGATTCGCCGTTCGAAGACCTGACGATGTACTCCGAAGTGCTGCAGGACTCGACCTTCGACCTGATCGATGCCGGCAAACTGAGCTTTGCGTCGGGCAGTTCGATTACCTTGTCGGCCCGTCGCAATACCGACGTGTTCGGCAACCTGGAGCGCTACAAGGACAAACTGGTGCTGCGCCCGCAAGAAATTTCCAACCACCCGGAAGTGGTACGTCGGCTCGGTATCATTGGTATCAACACGGCGCTTGAGTTCGACCTGTACGGTAACGTCAACTCCACGCACGTCTGCGGCACGCGGATGATGAACGGGATCGGCGGCTCGGGCGACTTTGCGCGCAACGCGCATTTGGCGATTTTCGTGACCAAGTCGATCGCCAAGGGCGGCGCGATCTCCAGCGTCGTGCCGATGGTCAGCCACGTCGACCACACAGAGCATGACGTCGACATCCTCGTCACCGAGGTAGGCTTGGCCGACCTGCGTGGCCTGGCGCCACGTGAACGAGCTCGCGTCATCATCGACAACTGTGTGCACCCGGACTATCGCCAGGCACTTGACGACTACTTCACCGCTGCTTGCGCCGTCGGCGGACACACCCCGCATATCCTGCGTGATGCCCTGAGTTGGCACATCAACCTGGAAGAAACCGGGCGAATGCTGGCGGTGTAAATGGAACAGATAGCAGCTGACGCAAACACAGTTTCGTCAGCTTGCTGTTGCAAGACCAGATCCTGAACAAAACTGTACTGCTGTACCGGTCTTTTCCTACCGTAGTTGCCTACCTTTCCGAGTCAAACAGCCAAAAACGCACCATACAAGTGCGGATAGGTACAGTTGCCTCAATTTTGACCAGTACACCGCTGATTAACAGTTAACTGGTCCCTCACAATACAGGTGAACTGTATCTACAGAGACTAGCCAAACGAGAGGATCATTGGCATCAGTTAAACCACTACCTAATCCCGCCATAAGCGGAAGGATGTCAACCATGGAACGTACACTCAGTTCCGAGCTGTTTTTCGAAGACAACGCTGTAAAGACCCAGGCTTCCACGCCTCTTCGCGTTCTCGCCAACCTGATGTTGTGGCAGCGCCGCATCTCCAGCCGCCATCAACTGGCTCGCCTGGATTCGCGTCTGCTGGCTGACGCCGGGATTAGCGAAGCACAACGCTACGAAGAGCTGAGCAAGCCGTTCTGGCGCTAAGTAGCGTCGCTGGCTCTGACCTGTAGGGTCCACCGCCAGCAACCCGAATTGAACAAACAAAACCCGTCGTGGGAAACCACGACGGGTTTTGTCGTTTTCGGGCCATCAACATGGCCATTCAATAGGGATAACAGTGAACAGGTACAGTTTCTTAAAAACTGAAACTGAACCAGTACAATATCAGCCGAGTGTGTCTGTCCTGGACTGCCGTTGGGGATCACCATGAACCCTCAACCTGCCAGAAAAAGGACAGCGCCATGAATCACTTACTGGATGTTTCCGTTCCCGCAGCCCAAACGAAGCCTCGCTTTCGTTGGCTACGTCAATTATGGAGGTCTTTGGCCAGCGGCCTGGAGAGGGCCAGCACCCGGCGTTTACTGGGCCAACTCAACGAGCATCAACTCTCGGACCTGGGCATCAGCCTCGCGGATCGTCTCAACGAATTGGATAAACCGTTCTGGCGCTAGCGGCCTGTGTGAGCAGACAGGACTGTTCGAACCGACGCGCTCAGGCCTAATATCAAGTCAGAACGTGGCGCACACCGCGCTAAGCGCGTCTGAATTTACAGATACCGCGCCACCTCTCAATCGGTTTACCCAAAGGAGTTACACCATGTCCCGTCTTCGTCTGCTCAGCGCTGCAGCCCTGCTTGCCGTGGCTGCCAATTCCCACGCCACCAGCTTTATCGTGACCACCGACGCTGTCGTCGGCGCACTCAAGGCCACGTCCGATGCGACCTCCGATGTCACCTCTTCTTTTCGCGATGACAAAATCGTGCGCGCTGCCCGTGACGACGCCGCCAGCTTCGTCGCCAGTGAAGGCGCCATTCGCGGCGTGAAACTGGAAAGCGCACTCGATCACATTCGCCACCAGGCACCTGCGCTGAACGCGACTGACGCACAGCTGGCCCAGGCCATCCTGACGATCTAAGCCAGGCACTGACGTGGGACACGCCTGTCGTGTCCCAATGTTTCTACGCTGGCTCTAAACCGGACGTTGCGCTAGCCTTTGGACTCGCCTTTAACTGTCGAGTCTCATGCGTTTTATTTCAAACCCATTGATCACTTCAGTATTGGTGACGGCCTGCTGGACGGGCTCGGCCAATGCCCTCGATGTGTCTACCCAAGGCCTTGTGGCCACCGGCTACGCCACAACCATGGTGACCGCCGCCCCCTTCGACCGTAAGCTGTTGATCGCGGCCCATGATGACGCAGCAGCGTTCATCGCCAGTGACGGCCAGCTGCGAGGCGCGCAATTGGAGTCGGCCCTGGATTATCTGCGCCGCACCCGGCCAAAACTTCATGCAAGCGACCTTGAACTGGCGCAGGCAATTCTCGTCCAATAGTTATCCTTGTTCTTGCGGAGTCGTTCCATGCGTAGCCCACTGATTGCTGCCACTCTCGGCCTGTTGTTGTTGGCCGATGTGGCCCAGGCGCAAACCCTGGTAGCCACCAGTAACATCCTCATCAACGCCACCCGGCGCACCCTTGATTTCACCTCCGATACCACGACGTCCATCCGCGACTCGAAAATCGTTCGTGAAGCCCATGACGATGCGGCCAGTTTTGTTGCCAGTGATGGCGACATTCGCGGCGCGCACCTGGAAGCCGCCTTCAACACGTTGCGCACCCGCGTGCCGGAAGCCCGCGATGCCAGTGATCAGGTCCTCGCCGAAGCCATCCTCGCACTGTGAGGTTCGCAAGCGCCTGGCTGTTGGCCGGGGTCATGTTGCTGCTCGGCAACACGGCCCAGGCTGGCCTGCAATTAAAGCTCAAGACCGAAGGTCTGAGCCCCGCGCAACAGCAGGCCAGCCAGGCACTGCTCGATGAAGCCATGCAAGCATTGCCGCCGCGGTTCGTCGAGCAACTTGACCGACGTATCGACGTCGGCTGGACCGACGACATGCCCAGCAACGCCTATGGCCAGGCGTCGTTGGTGTCCGAACTCGATCTGAATCGAAACCTGCTCGCCAGCCTCACCGATGGCACTGCGGCGACAAAGAAGACTTATCGCCCCCACGGCACCGTCCGCCGGGAAATGCTCGCCACGGTGTTGCACGAACTCACCCACATTTACGACCGTTCGCGCCTGTGGCCAGACGCCGAGCGCACACTGATCCAGCGTTGCACCCGACGCAACAGCAGCTCGGGGCTGGTCGGTATCCCGGATCAATGCCGAGGCCAATCCGCCCGGCGCTTTACCCTCAGTGATGACCCACGCCTGCTCGACCTCGCGGGTTGGCCGCAATACGTTGGCCGCCGTGGCGAACGTGAACAGTACAACCGGCAGATCGCCCGCAGCCCGGACATTTACGAAACGAGCAGTCCCAAGGAGTTCGTCGCGGTCAACATGGAGTACTTCCTCCTCGACCCGAGCTACGCCTGCCGACGCCCTGCGCTGTACCGCTATTACAAAGAACATTTCGGCTGGGCGCCCGCCGCCAAAGACACCTGCGGCAAATCCTTTGCCTTCCTGAATGCGGGCAATGATTTCGCCCGACAGCCCTTGGGGCAGGTCGACCCGGAACGGGTTTACGCCGTCGACTACCTGCTGGCCGAAGCCAACCAGAACTGGGTCAGCCGCTGGGGCCACAGCATGTTGCGCCTGGTGATCTGTGCTCCGGGCCGGCCACGCGGGCCGGATTGCCGACTGGATCTGGACCAGCATCTGGTGTTGTCGTATCGCGCCTTCGTCGGTGACGTACAACTGTCGAGCTGGGATGGCCTGGTCGGTAAATACCCGTCGCGCCTGTTTGTCTTGCCGCTGGCTCAAGTGATCGACGAATACACCAAGACCGAACTGCGCAGCCTGGCCTCGGTGCCGCTTAACCTGTCGCGTAACGAAATCGAGGACGTCGTGGAACACGCCGCCGAGATGCACTGGAGTTATGACGGCAACTATTTCTTTCTTTCCAACAACTGCGCTGTGGAAGGCCTGAAACTGCTGCGCAGCGGCACCAACAATTCGCAACTGGTCGGACTCGACAGCATCATGCCCAACGGTTTGCTGGAGGTGCTCAAGGGCCGCGGGTTGGCGGACACCAGCGTACTGGACGATCCCCGCGAAGCCCTGCGCCTGGGCTATCGCTTCGACTCCTTCCGCGATCGCTATCAAGCCATGTTCGACGTGCTGAAAAAACACCTGCCGATCAAACAGGAAAAGGTCGAAGACTGGCTGGCCTTGAAGGCCGAAGAACGCCGCAAGTGGGTTGAGCAGGCTGACTTGCGCACCAGCGCGGCGTTGCTGTTGTTGGAGCAGGCTGCCTTCCGCCAGCAAATGGTATTGGCTCAGGACGAAGTGAAGCAGCGCTATCTGGGCGCGCGTGAACTGAAGAACGGCGGCATGGATAAGGCCAACGCAACCTTGCAACAGATTCTGGCCAATAGCGGCTTCCTCAGTCGTCCCGCGGAACTGCTTGGGACGGGTGGATATGGGCTGCCCCAGCCCAATGAATGGCAGCGACTGGAATCGGAAAGCAACCTGCGGCAGAAACAGCTTCAGGTGTTGACCGGGGATCTGGACAAGGAAGTGAGGGCGCTGCTCGAACCAAGCCGTGCGGCCGAGATGGCCGCCAATGAAGCCAACCTGAAGCAGATTGGCGAGCATTTGAGAAAGTTGCACAAGGCGTCGGGTGGATTGGAATTGCCGTGATTGATACACCGCAAAACTTGTAGCAGCTGGCGCAGCTTGCGTCCGGCTGCTACATGGGCCGGGTCAACCTGCAAAAATCAGCGAATCAGTAAAGCACCCCTTCAAGCACTTCATACACGATCCCGGTTCCTACAGCGATCAGCACAATATCGCCTCCCGCGCGACGCCATTCGTACCCTGGGTAATACGGCAGCCGGCCCAAGGCGCGATTGTCCAGGCGTTCGCCGTAATAACCGTGAGGCAACGGCCGGCCACGGACCAGATGAATGCCTGGAGGTGGCGGTGCACCGCGGACGAAATAGCCGTGGTTATCGTGGATAGTCTGGCGCACCGGACCGAAGTCACGTGGTGGAGGACCACCGCGATGGTTGTCCTGGCGGCCACGGTGGTCATCGCCGTGATTGTCACCATGATTATCGTACTGGCCCTGTTGCGGGCCGCCGTGGTCGTGATCGTCGCGCTGATCGGCGCTAGCATTCAGCAACGGAGTGGCACTGAGCATCAGTACACCCAGGCTGGCAATCAGACGTTTCGGCATTTTCATCAGGTCATTCCTCACTGCACATACAGCAAAAAGGGCTTCAGAACGTAGTCCTGAAGCCCTCGGTCTTGCTGTTTAGTCTGTGCCGCGAGGCTCTAATTCCTCTGTATCAGGAACTTTACCTTTAGCTGACGCGCGCCTTACGCACACCTTCCGCCAGCGCCGAGCAAAGGCTCAACACGCCATCGATTGCCTGCTCCGGCGTCGAGGCATCGGCGATGTGATCGATCAATGCCGAACCCACCACCACACCGTCGGCCAGACGAGCGATGGAAGCAGCCTGCTCCGGCGTGCGAATGCCGAAACCGATGCTGATCGGCAGATCGGTGTGGCGACGCAGACGGGCAACCGCTTCTTCAACGTGCTCCAGCGTGGCCGCGCCCGCACCGGTCACACCGGCAACCGACACGTAGTAAACGAAACCGGAGCTGCCGTTCAGCACGGTCGGCAGGCGCACATCATCGGTGGTCGGCGTGGTCAGGCGGATAAAGTCCAGGCCTGCTGCCTGCGCCGGATCGCACAATTCACCGTTATGCTCGGGCGGCAGATCAACCACGATCAGGCCATCCACGCCAGCCTCTTTGGCATCGGCAATGAAACGCGGCACGCCGTACATGTGAATCGGGTTGAAGTACCCCATCAACACCAGCGGCGTCTCGGTATTGCCTTCACGGAACTCACGAACCATTTGCAGGGTTTTCGCCAGGTTCTGCTTCGCACCCAAGGCACGGATGTTCGCCAGCTGGATCGCCGGACCGTCGGCCATCGGATCGGTGAAGGGCATGCCCAACTCGATCACGTCGGCGCCAGCACCGGGCAAGCCCTTGAGGATCGCCAGAGAAGTGTCATAGCTCGGGTCGCCAGCGGTGACAAACGTCACCAGGGCGGCGCGGTTCTGTTCCTTGAGTTCGGCAAAACGCGTTTGCAGGCGGCTCATCAGTGTTTCTCCTGCTGGGATTGTTCCATGTGGTGCATCACGGTTTGCATGTCTTTGTCGCCACGGCCGGACAGGTTGACCACCATCAGGTGCTCTTTCGGCAGGTTCGGTGCGCGTTTGAACACTTCGGCCAGGGCATGGGCGCTTTCCAGTGCAGGAATAATCCCTTCCAGACGGCAGCATTTGTGGAACGCATCGAGGGCTTCGTCGTCAGTCACCGAGGTGTACTGGACGCGGCCGATGTCGTGCAACCAGGCGTGTTCAGGACCAATACCTGGATAGTCGAGGCCGGCAGAGATCGAATGAGCGTCGATGATCTGGCCGTCGTCGTCCTGCAACAGGAAGGTGCGGTTGCCATGCAGTACACCCGGAACGCCGCCGTTCAGGCTGGCCGCGTGCTTGCCGGTTTCAATACCGTAGCCGGCCGCTTCGACGCCGATGATCTCAACGCTCTTGTCGTCGAGGAACGGGTGGAACAGGCCCATCGCATTGGAGCCGCCGCCGATGCACGCCACCAGGCTGTCCGGCAGGCGGCCTTCCTGATCTTGCAGCTGAGTACGGGTTTCCTTGCCGATAACGGACTGGAAGTCGCGAACCATGGCGGGGTACGGGTGCGGGCCGGCGACAGTACCGATCAGGTAGAACGTGCTGTCGACGTTGGTCACCCAGTCGCGCAGCGCTTCGTTCATCGCATCTTTCAGGGTGCCGGTGCCGGCCACGACCGGAATCACTTCAGCGCCCAACAGCTTCATGCGGAACACGTTGGCTTGCTGGCGTTCGATGTCGGTGGTGCCCATGTAGATCACACAGTCGAGGCCAAAACGCGCAGCCACGGTGGCGGTCGCCACGCCGTGCATGCCCGCGCCGGTCTCAGCGATGATGCGTTTCTTGCCCATGCGCCGCGCCAGCAGGATTTGGCCGATGCAGTTGTTGATCTTGTGCGCGCCGGTGTGGTTCAGCTCTTCACGCTTGAGGTAAATCTTCGCGCCGCCGCAGAACTCGGTCAGACGTTCGGCGTAATACAGTGGGCTTGGACGACCGACGTAGTCGCGCTGGAAGTAGGCCAATTCTTCTTTGAATGCCGGATCTTCCTTGGCCGCTTCATATTCGCGGGCCAGATCGAGGATCAACGGCATCAGGGTTTCGGCGACGTAGCGGCCGCCGAACGCGCCAAACAGGCCGTTGGCGTCGGGGCCGTTGCGCAGATTAGTCTGGGTCATGGGTCGCTCCAGTTGAATGTGTGAAATGAAGCTTTTGAAAAGAGAGTGGACTTAACTCTACCCCTGACGCCCGAGCCTGAAAACCGATAAGATCGCCACAACCTGTCAGGAAAACTCACAGATCCCATGAGCCACGACCTTCCGCCGCTGAACGCCCTTCGCGCTTTTGAAGCCACGGCTCGCCTGAACAGCGTCAGTCAAGCCGCCGAACAGCTGCACGTCACCCATGGCGCGGTCAGCCGACAGCTGAAAGTGCTGGAAGAACACCTCGGCGTCAGCCTGTTCGTCAAGGATGGTCGCGGACTTAAACTCACAGATGCCGGCGTTCGGTTGCGTGATGCCAGTGGCGAGGCGTTCGAGCGTCTGCGCACGGTTTGCGCCGAACTGACCCAAAGCACCGCCGACGCGCCATTCGTGCTCGGCTGCTCGGGAAGCCTGCTGGCGCGCTGGTTTATTCCACGTCTGGGACGCTTGAATGCTGATTTGCCGGACCTTCGCCTGCACCTGTCGGCCGGAGAAGGCGATCTCGATCCGCGTCGACCAGGCTTGGATGCCTTGCTGGTATTTGCCGAGCCGCCATGGCCGGCGGACATGCAAGTCTACGAATTGGCCAGCGAACGCATCGGCCCGGTCATGAGCCCACGTTATGCCGGTTACGAAAGGTTGCGCGACGCACCGGCCAACGCGCTGCTGAGCGAACCTTTACTGCACACCACTTCGCGTCCGCAAGCCTGGCCGAGTTGGGCGCAGCAAAGCGGCCTCGACGCCAAGGCGTTGAGGTTAGGTCAGGGTTTTGAACATTTGTATTATTTGCTGGAAGCAGCCGTCGCAGGCCTGGGTGTGGCCATTGCACCTGAGCCGTTGGTGGCCGAAGACTTGAAGGCCGGTCGCCTGGTTGCGCCATGGGGTTTCAGTGAAACCCCGGCGCAACTGGCGTTATGGCTACCCAAGCGCGCCGCGGACGGGCGCGCTCGGCAGTTGGCGCAGTGGCTTAAAAACGAGCTGCGCCAAACAGATTAGTCACCGCGTTTGCACAGCAGGTAGGCCGCGAGCAGACCCAATGCACCCACCGCGACGCCGGCTGTAGTCCACGGGTGTTCCTGGGCGTAGTCCCGAGTCGCGATCCCGGTTTCGCGGGTTTTGACTTTGACTTCTTCGTACGCATCGCTGAGCAAATGACGCGAGTGTTTCAGCGCGCTCTCAGCGTTGGCTTTCAAGGCTTTGAGCGTTTTACGCGACTCGTCCGAGGCGTCGTCTTTCAGGTTTTCCAAAGACTTCAGCAGACTCTCGATTTCGGCTTCCATGCTTTGCAATGAGGCTTTACGTAAAGAGGTGTTGGCCATGGTGGCTCTCCTGCATTGATTGAGTTGCGTGTGTTGGTTGGGACTTCAGGGGTTCGAGAAAGTGCAGTAAATCTGAACTTCACACTCGAATTGGCCGACAGAAGAAATACGAAAAATCACTGCTAGGCTGTATTTCACACCCTGAGGAGAACGCCATGACTGACCATCACACCTATAAAAAAGTCGAGCTGGTCGGCTCGTCCACCAGCAGCATTGAGGATGCGATCAACAACGCGCTGGCCGAAGCCAGTAAAAGCCTGAAGTACATGGAATGGTTTGAAGTGACCGAAACCCGCGGCCACATCAAGGATGGCAAGGCTGCGCACTTCCAGGTGACGCTCAAAGTCGGGTTCCGGATTGCCACCAGCTGAGTTTGAGCTAGTCTTCTGAACTTGCGCACCGGCCGAGTGCCATAGGGAAAATGGCACAGCGCTACTCGAGTGCCTCCGGCTGATGGCTGGAAGCTCCCTTTGATACGACCAGGTATTGCGACCGATGAAGAAGTTTATTTTGGCGGTAGGTTTGTTGAGCCTTGCGGGTACAGCGATGGCTGACGGCAAGTCGTGCGAAGAGTTGAAGGCCGAAATCGCCGCGAAACTGGACGCCAAGGGCGTTGCTGGTTATTCACTGGAAATCGTCGATAAAGGCGCAGAAGCCGGCGGAAAAATCGTCGGTACGTGTGAAAAGGGCACCAAGCTGATCGTCTACAAAAGGTAGGTTGATTCCATCGTGTTCATAGAAAAGCCGACGCGATTGCGTCGGCTTTTTTGTGCGCGCCGTTTGAGCGTCAGCCCTTCATCACCTGCGCCAACAGCTCGTAGGAATGAACGCGATCGGCATGTTCGTACAGGTCGCAGGTAAAGATCAGCTCATCCGCCTGGGTCTGCTCGATCAGCACGTCCAGTTTGGCGCGGATTTTCTGCGGGCTGCCGACCATGGCAAGCCCCAGGAAATCGCCCACCGCTTCTTTCTCATGAGGCAGCCACAAGCCATCCATCGTTTTCACTGGCGGACGTTGCACCAGGCTCTGGCCACGCATCAGGGCGAGAATCCGCTGGTAGACCGACGTCGCCAGGTAGTCGGCCTGTTCGTCGGTATCGGCGGCCACCAGCGGCACGCCAAGCATCACGTAGGGCTTATCCAGTACCGCTGAAGGCTTGAAGTGATTGCGATAGACGCGAATGGCTTCATGCATGAAACGCGGTGCGAAATGCGAGGCGAAGGCGTAGGGCAAACCGAGTTCGCCGGCCAGTTGAGCACTGAACAGGCTCGAACCCAACAGCCAGACCGGAACGTTGGTGCCGGTGCCCGGCATCGCGATGATCCGCTGATCAGGGGTGCGCGGGCCGAGGTAGCGCATCAGTTCCGCCACGTCTTCCGGGAATTCGTCGGCGCTGCCAGAGCGTTCACGGCGTAGCGCGCGGGCGGTCATCTGATCAGAACCGGGGGCGCGGCCCAGACCCAGGTCAATCCGGCCCGGGTACAGACTTTCGAGCGTGCCGAACTGCTCGGCGATCACCAGCGGTGCGTGGTTAGGCAACATGACGCCACCCGAACCGACACGAATCGTCGAGGTGCCGCCGGCCAGGTAACCGAGCAGTACCGAGGTCGCGGAACTGGCGATGCCGTCCATATTGTGGTGTTCGGCCACCCAGAAGCGGTTGTAGCCGAATTTCTCGACGTGCTGCGCCAGGTCCAGGGAATTGCGCAGCGACTGGGCCGCGCTGCCGTTTTCCCGCACGGGCACCAGATCGAGGGTTGAAAACTTGATATCGGACAGTCGTTTCATAAACCTGCTTCTCCCATTTGAGTGCGCAGGTTTTTTCTTGGGAACGAAAACCTGCCAAATCCATAAGCGTGTTTCATGCAATGAGGGCATATACCCGAGTTTCAATAGCAGAGACAAAATTCCTACAGAATTTGCGGACCGATCAGATGAGGTGAACTTTGCACCACGGTCTATCCTCAGAACCCTAGCGACCGAAAACCACGAAGGCGCGACGCTTCGCGCCGGATCTTGAGGAGGCAGCATGGCTATCACGAAGAAAGCATCGGCTCATTGGGAAGGTGATCTGAAAACCGGCATCGGCTCGATTTCCACGGAAACCGGTGTCCTCAGAGAAGCACCCTACGGCTTCAAGGCGCGTTTCGAAGGCGGCAAGGGTACCAACCCGGAAGAACTGATCGGCGCGGCCCACGCGGGCTGTTTCTCCATGGCGTTTTCAATGATTCTCGGAGACGCCGGCCTCAAGGCGGACAGCATCGATACCACTGCCGAAGTCACTCTGGACCAGGTGGACGGTGGTTTTTCGATCACCGCGGTGAAATTGATCCTCAAGGCGAAAATCCCCGGGGCCACCCAGGCGCAATTCGAGGAGCTGAGCAACAAGGCCAAGGAAGGTTGCCCGGTATCCAAAGTGCTGAATGCAAAGATCAGCCTGGAGGCGACGTTGGTCAGCTGATCGGCGCCGACGCCTTCGCGAGCCTGCTCGCGAAGGCGATCTAATAAACGACACAATCCCAACGGCTGAACCTGAGGTTTGTGAGCGATATCAGAACTCGCTTTGCGAAACTGTGGTCGAATAAATGACAGCAGCAAAAACGCATGACGGTGCGTGCTGCCTCAAAGGAGCTTCAACCATGAAACGTTTTGCCTTGGCGGTTATCTGTTGTGCACTGGCCACATCGGCCCTGGCGGCACCGAAATCCTGTGAAGAACTCAAGGCCGAGATCGAAGCCAAGATCCAGGCCAACAACGTCTCTTCTTACACCCTGGAGATCGTCACCAATGACGAAGTGCACGATCAGAACATGGTCGTCGGCTCGTGCGAAAACGGCACCAAGAAAATCATCTACCAGAAGAACGACCGCTGATTTGCCTCACATGAGGCAATAAGACTCCCGATCTTCAGCGACGATTTCGCGCTTGGCGTTGTACAACCGGGCGCCGGGCGTAAACGCTATCGACTGGCCAACCAGCACATAACGCTGGCCTGCTTCGAAATTATCGTAGTTGATGGTCAGGTAGCACAGCCGTTCCGTGGGGCCGCTCATCGTACTCAAGCCCCCGCCACCGGGAACTTCAAAGTCGAATCGAACGATCAGCTCATGGCTGCCGGGCGTGACCTGGAAAAAACGCCCGTCGCGCAATCGCTGTTTGTCCAGTCGCTCGGCCATCAGCAATTTATCGTTGGGGAACGGCGTAGAGAATTCGACCCAGGCCATTTGCGGATTAACCGCCGGCAATGGGCTCTGGCAGCCGGCAACGACACTTGCAGCGAGCAACAGCATCAACCTGCTCATGATGAATGTCCCAAACAATTGGTCCATTGAGCATAACGCCGATCAACTGCGTTGGCAGCCTGCCGGTGTGCCTTGGCCAATCACTTTTCGCTGCTGGTCATAGAGCTTGAGCCACGGCCGAAAGCCGATATTCCCCGCTTGCAGCTGATAGCGTTCGCCAGCGTTGAAGTCCTTGAATTTCACATTCATCTGACAGTCACGCCACAGCGGCTCGGCGTCGGGGCCGATATTGGTCGGTTGGACCGGGAATTGGTAACGAACCGTCAGTTCATGGCTACCTGGCTGAACCTCGAAATAGCGCTTGTCGGTGGCGGCCTGGTTATCGACCCCCAGCGCCAGCAAGGCCGTGTCTTCCTGCTTCGAATCCAGGTCGATCCAGGCTTGAGCCGGATCATGATGGGGTAATCCGAAACCAGCACAACCTGCCAACATCAGCAGGGTTCCTGTCAGCATCAACATGCGCATAGCGGAGCTCCAGTCAGGCGGGATAGTCTTGCGGGCAGACTCTCCAGGGAAGATTTTATTTTGATCAGGCCGCTTCCAAGCCTTGGGTTACTTGATCGCGTTTTTCGCATTTTGTTTCCGGGTGCGTTGTTTTTATTACTCAATGGCTGCGCCAGCGTCAGCTACTACGGTCAATTGGCCAGTGGTCAGCTGCAATTGCTGCGGGCTAGGGAGCCGGTTGCCAAGGTGATTGCCGATCCCGGCCGTGACCAACAATTGCGTGCGCACCTGACTCAATCGCAAAAGGCCCGGACGTTCGCCAGCCAACAGCTGCATCTGCCGGACAACCAGAGCTATCGCCTGTACGCCGACATTGGCCGGCCGTTCGTGGTCTGGAATGTCTTCGCCACGCCGGAATTTTCCCTGACGCCGCAGAACCATTGCTTCCCCATAGCCGGTTGCGTCGCCTATCGCGGCTATTACAGCCAGAGCGCCGCCCGTGGCGAGGCCGCCTTGCAACGCCTGCAAGGTATGGACGTTTCGATTGGCGGGGTCGAGGCTTATTCGACGCTCGGCTGGTTCAACGATCCGATTATCAGTTCGATGATGGGCTGGGGCGACGAACGATTGGCCACGCTGATCTTTCATGAGCTGGCCCATCAGCGCTTCTATGTGAAGGACGACACTGAATTCAACGAGTCTTTCGCCACCTTCGTCGAGCAGGAAGGCACCCGCCAATGGCGCGCCGTCCGCGGCCTGGCACCCGAGAACGGCGCACAGGCGCAGCATCGCGACCAGTTCATTCAGCTGGTTCTGGATACCCGCACACGACTCGAACAGCTTTATGCCCTGCCGCTACCGGCGGACCAGATGCGTCAGCGCAAAGCCGCCGAGTTCGAGCGATTGCGAGGTGAATACCGGCAGCTGCGCGACAGCCAATGGGCCGGCGACAAACGCTATGACACCTGGATCAATGCCCCGATGAACAATGCCCGGCTGCTGCCGTTTGGCCTGTATGACCAATGGGTGCCGGCGTTTGCCACGTTGTTCAGGCAAGTGGATGGGGATTGGCTGAAGTTTTATGCGGCGGTCGAGAAGCTGGGGGCGTTGCCGGTTGGCGAGCGCAGGGCGGCGCTGAAGGTTTTGGCAGAGTCATAAAATTTCGGTGGCCTAGCGGGTCTCTTCGCGGGCAAGCCCGCTCCCACAGTGTCCGTGACGAGCACAAAATAGGTGAACGCCATTGGACGTGTGGGAGCGGGCTTGCCCGCGAATGGATGTGATCAGCGCTGCAAAAACGCCTGATGCATCTCGTCCAGCGTCTCGAAGTGATAGGCCGGTGCTTCTGCGCTCAATTCTTCCCGGCTGCCAAAACCATAACCAACGGCTGCTGCGTCCAGCCCATTACTGCGCGCGCCGATCAAGTCGTGTTTGCGGTCGCCGATCATCAGGGTGTTGGCCGGGTCCAGGCCTTCTTCGGCCATCAAGTGGGCTATCAGCTCGACTTTATTCGTGCGGGTTCCGTCCAGTTCGCTGCCGTAGATCACTTTGAAGTGTTTGGCGAAGTCGAAATGCCGGGCGATTTCCCGGGCGAAGATCCACGGTTTTGAGGTCGCGATGTACAGCTGTCGCCCTTGCCCGCCAAGGGTTTCCAACAGCGGCGTGACGCCGTCGAAGACGCGGTTCTCGTACAGGCCGGTGACCTTGAAGCGTTCGCGGTAAAAGTTGACCGCCTCCCAGGCCTTGGCTTCGTCGAAGTCATAGAACTGCATGAACGCCTGCAACAACGGCGGGCCGATGAAGTGCTCAAGTTTGGTCAGGTCGGGCTCGTCGATACCCAACTTGCTCAAGGCGAATTGAATCGAACGGGTGATCCCTTCGCGCGGGTCGGTCAGGGTGCCATCGAGGTCGAACAATACGGTTTGGTAATGCATGAAAATTCCTGAGCAATAGCGGGTCGCTTTACTGGAGGCTTAGAGCTGGTCGTAGCCTTCGGCCAGGTGCAGGTCCTTGAGCTTCACGTAATTCGCCGCGCTGTAGGTGAAAAAGGCTTTTTCCTTGTCGGTCAGCGGGCGAACCTGTTTCACCGGACTGCCTACATAAAGGAAACCGCTTTCCAGGCGCTTGCCGGGGGGTACCAGGCTGCCGGCGCCGATGATCACCTCATCCTCGACTACCGCGCCGTCCATAACAATGCTGCCCATGCCGATCAAAACCCGACTCCCCACCGAACAACCGTGAAGCATGACTTTGTGAGCGATGGTCACATCGTCGCCGATCAGCAACGGGAAGCCATCGGGATTGAACGGCCCGGCGTGGGTAATGTGCAATACGCAGCCGTCCTGAACACTGGTGCGCGCACCAATGCGGATGCGGTGCATGTCGCCGCGGATCACCGTCAGCGGCCAAACGGAGCTGTCTTCGCCGATTTCGACGTCGCCGATCACCACCGCCGAGCCGTCGACAAAAGCGCCTTTGCCGAGCAGCGGCATGTGGTTCTGATACTTGCGAAGGGTCACGATAGGGTTTCTCTCTGTTGCTGATAGCTGCGGTGAGCGTCGATTGTAATTAAGATGGCTCCATGTTTCTTCCAGCCAAGGTGCCAACCGTGAGCGTGAACAACCCTCTTTTGCAGTCCTACGACCTGCCGCCGTTCTCGGCGATCCGTGCCGAACACGTGCAACCGGCCATTGACCAGATCCTGGCTGACAACCGCGCCGCCATTATCGAGATCCTCAAAACCCAAAGCAAACAACCGACCTGGGCCGGCCTGGTGCTGGCGATGGACGAACTCAATGACCGTCTGGGCGCGGCCTGGAGCCCGGTCAGCCACCTGAATGCCGTGTGCAACAGCGCCGAACTGCGTGAAGCTTACGAGTCCTGCCTTCCAGCATTGAGCGCCTACTCCACCGAGCTGGGCCAGAACCGCGAGCTGTTCGAGGCCTTCGAAGCCCTGGCCAACAGCCCGCAAGCTGCCGGTTTTGATGTGGCGCAGAAAACCATCCTGGAACACTCCCTGCGTGACTTCCGTTTGTCTGGTATCGACCTGCCGGAAGCCGAACAAAAGCGTTACGCCGAAGTGCAGAGCAAATTGTCGGAACTGGGCAGTCGCTTCTCCAACCAGCTGCTCGACGCGACTCAGGCCTGGACCAAGCATGTCACCGATGAAGCTACCCTGGCAGGCCTGACCGATTCGGCCAAGGCGCAAATGGCTGCCGCCGCGCAGGCCAAGGACCTCGACGGCTGGCTGATCACCCTCGAATTCCCGAGCTACTACGCGGTGATGACCTACGCCCAGGACCGCAACCTGCGCGAAGAAGTCTACGCCGCCTACTGCACCCGTGCGTCGGATCAGGGCCCGAATGCCGGTCAGAACGATAACGGCCCGGTCATGGAAGAAATCCTCGACCTGCGTCAGGAACTGGCCAAGCTGTTGGGTTTCGCCAGCTTCTCGGAGCTGAGCCTGGCCACCAAAATGGCTGAATCGAGCGATCAGGTTCTCAGTTTCCTGCGCGATCTGGCCAAGCGCAGCAAACCGTTCGCCGCCCAGGACCTGCAACAGCTAAAAGCCTACGCCGCCGAACAAGGCTGCCCGGACCTGCAAAGCTGGGACAGCGGTTTCTACGGCGAAAAACTTCGCGAGCAGCGCTACAGCGTTGCCCAGGAAGCCCTTCGCGCCTACTTCCCGATCGACAAGGTGTTGGGTGGCTTGTTCGCCATCGTTCAACGTCTGTACGGCATCGAGATCGCCGAACTGAAAGGCTTCGACACCTGGCACCCGGATGTTCGCCTGTTCGAAATCAAGGAAAACGGCCAGCACGTCGGGCGCTTCTTCTTCGACTTGTATGCTCGCGCCAACAAGCGCGGCGGTGCCTGGATGGACGGCGCCCGTGACCGGCGCCGTACGGCTGAAGGCGTACTGCAAAGCCCGGTGGCCAATCTGGTGTGCAATTTCACCCCGGCCGACAGCGGCAAGCCTGCGCTGCTGACCCACGATGAAGTGACCACTCTGTTCCACGAATTCGGCCATGGCTTGCATCACCTGCTGACCCGCGTCGAACACGCCGGTGTGTCCGGCATCAACGGCGTTGCGTGGGATGCGGTCGAGTTGCCAAGCCAGTTCATGGAAAACTGGTGCTGGGAGCCGGAAGGTCTGGCGCTGATTTCCGGTCATTACGAAACCGGCGAACCGCTGCCACAGGACCTGCTGGAGAAAATGCTCGCGGCGAAAAACTTCCAGTCTGGCCTGATGATGGTTCGCCAACTGGAATTCTCGCTGTTCGACTTTGAACTGCACGCCACCCATGGCGACGGCCGCAGCGTACTGCAAGTGCTCGAAGGCGTGCGCGACGAGGTCTCGGTCATGCGTCCGCCGGCCTACAACCGCTTCCCGAACAGTTTCGCCCACATCTTCGCCGGCGGTTACGCGGCGGGTTACTACAGCTATAAATGGGCTGAAGTGCTGTCGGCCGATGCCTTCTCGAAATTCGAAGAAGAGGGCGTACTCAACGCTGACACCGGTCGCGCGTTCCGCGAGGCGATCCTGGCGCGCGGTGGTTCTCAGGAGCCGATGGTGCTGTTCGTCGACTTCCGCGGACGTCCGCCGTCGATTGACGCACTCTTGCGCCATAGCGGCCTGAGTGAGGTCGCGGCAGCATGAGTGAGGGTCCTGTGATTACCAAAAGACGCTTTATCGCCGGGGCGGTCTGCCCGGCCTGCAGCGAGCCGGACAAGTTGATGATGTGGAACGAAGACGAAGTCCCGCACCGTGAATGCGTAGCCTGCGGTTATTCCGACACGCTGAATGAACAAGGCCTGTCCGTGCCCAAGGAATTGGGCACGCGGGTTAACACGTCGGCGCTGAAAGTGCCGGACGCCAAGGTTCAGGCGGTGCAGTTTTTCCCGAACCCCAAGCTGAAGAAAAAGCCTGACGAGCAGCACTGATACCAGCCCCCTCACTGTGCAATGCAGTGGGGGGGACAACTTACTCAACGTGGGCCGATTTGAACCAGCTTTTCATCGAACACGAGGCAAACGCACTGGTGCTGCAATCGCCGTTGGCCAGCGCCGTGCGAAGCTTGTCGACATCCGCCTGCTCCATGTAGCGGACACCGTCCTTGAAATGGACGCTGTCGCCAAAGCCGCCCTGAGTCATTTCGCTCAGCGCGTCCTCTTTGCTCCAACCCTGCACAACCACACGGTACATCGCCGCCATCAAGCCGGTTCGGTCAGAACCATGTTTGCAGTGCATCAGCACCGGGCCTTGGGTTTCAGCCGTCTGAATCGCACGAAGCGCCTTGAGTACATCCGCGTCATCCACGTGATTGGTGCGATAAGGCAGTTGTACCTGCGCGATACCTGGCGTGGATAACCAGCTTGAATCCGACTCAGGCAGGAAATTGATAACGGTGGCGACCTTGAGCTTTTGCAGTAACGACACGGCGCCCTGGTCTGGTAATGCGCTTCGATAAAGCGTCGGCGACATTTGATAGAGGTTGTATTGCACCTCGACGGATTGAGCCCACTCCGCAGGACGGTGCAAAGCGGTGTCGTCCGCGTGGGCGAGGGTCTGGTTGAAAAATGCGACCAGCGATAGGCATATCGCAGGGATACGGCGCGGTAGTGACATGCTGGGGTGACCGTTCAGAGAGAGGCTGGATGTTGGCATCCAGAATCACCCCTGAGCGGTCAAAGCCCTGTGAGGGGGGTGTCAATGAAACGTGAAACGGTGCGGTCTGGACTTCCGAGGACGCGGGATTACAATTTTAGCTTGATGAACGATTTGAGCAGGTCGTCCAGCCCCTGAATACGGACGATGCCAGTATAGGGATTGATCCTTCGGACGGTAAAACTAGCGCCATCATCCACGGATAAAGCGGTCAAGAAATAGTCGAACTCCGACTCATCACCATCCTCCATATCCAGCACTTCAATTTGCACCCCGATTCTTTGAGGAGGGACAGGTTCAACAGGTTTATCCGGATCAAAGATATCAACAAGGTCTTCTGGTTCAAGAGAGAGAAAAACTCCGTAGCCAGGGTCGATGACCGGTTGACGGTAGAAATCGAGAGCCAGTTGAGTAATGGCGCCTACATCTTTTTCATCAATGTTGCTATCCGGAATGACGTTTATATCAGACCAGGGATCGTAGTCGAGTTTGTATTCTTCAGTCCCGGCCGTTATATGCAACGCCATGGCGGTTACGTTGGTATAAAGCCCGGCACTTTGCTCTCGCACCAACCTTATAATTACTTTATTAACTTCAGGCGTTTCTACTCGCTGTAAAAATACGCCTGTATCGCCTGGTACCCACATAACGCTTCCCTTTATCCCGGAACTGCTGCACAGGGTGCAGCAGTTCATAAACCTTCGACAATCTGCACGTCGAAACCCGATCGAGCATCTTCGATTATGGCTCGACGATCTCTGCATAAGCCTTGGCCAAGGCCAACAATCTTGCCTTGTCGTTGTTATCGATGTCGCCATCACCATCCACGTCTCGGGCAGTATCAATGCTGAAAGATCGGCCACCATCGTAAGACGAAGCGTAGAAAGTAGTGGAATTCAGCAAGCGCTCCATCGGTGTGCCATCACCGTTCAAACCCGGTTCTTTCAAAGCAAACTGCATAGAGACTAATACTTCGTCCGGATCGACGATACTGGGACCCAGTTTTTGCAGAAAAATGCCACGTTGATTGAAGTTAGACATTTATTAAATCCTTTTAGTGATATCCATATTTAGTTTTACAGCGAATCAAACAATACAGACAACGATAATGGCAAAGCCATTATTTATATGTAACTCTCAATTGCATAAAACGCATCCAACTTATATATCCAGTCATGTGAGAAAGCGCCGAACGGCAGTGGCTCGCCGACGCGCCCTGCGATACTGTATGCACATACAGCATCAAGGGCTCTCCCTATGAACACGCCATTGCCCCCACGCGGTCGCGGCACCGCGACCAACCCGCACAACCGCTTCGCCCCCAGTCGCTCGGTGGCCGAGGACGACGGCTGGTATCAGGAAGTGCCGATGACGCAGGGCACCGAAGTGCGCATCGAAACCGCGAAAACCATCATCACCCGCAACAACTCGCCGGACCTGCCCTTTGATCGCTCGATCAATCCGTATCGCGGTTGTGAGCACGGCTGCATCTATTGTTATGCGCGGCCCAGCCACGCCTATTGGGACATGTCGCCGGGGCTGGATTTCGAAACCAAGCTCATTGCCAAGACCAACGCTGCCGATGTGCTGGAAGAACAGCTCTCCAAGCGCGGCTACCAATGTGCGCCGATCAACCTGGGTTCCAACACCGATCCTTATCAACCGATCGAACGCGAACACAAGATCACCCGGCAAACCCTCGAAGTGCTGCTGCGTTACCGCCATCCAGTAACCATCATTACCAAAGGCTCACTGATTCTTCGCGATCTGGACCTGCTGGCCGAACTCGCCCGGCAAAGGTTGGTGGCCGTAATGATCAGCCTGACCACCCTGGACGATGAACTCAAACGCATCCTCGAACCCCGCGCCGCTGCGCCCAAGGCTCGGTTGCGGGCCATCCGGGTAATGCGCGAAGCGGGAATCCCGGTGGGGGTGCTCTGTTCACCGATGATTCCAATGATCAACGACTGCGAACTTGAAAGCCTGCTCACCGAGGCCCATGCGGCCGGCGCACAAAGTGCCGCTTACATGATGCTGCGCCTGCCTCTGGAAGTGGCGCCGTTGTTCGAAGAATGGCTGGCGGCCCACTATCCTCAACGTGCCGCGCATGTGTTGAGCCTGATTCGCCAAAGCCGTGGCGGTGAGCTCTACGACAGTCGGTTTGGCGCCCGGATGCGCGGCGAAGGGCCGTTCGCCGACCTGTTGGCGCAACGCTTTGCCAAAACCATCAAGCGCCTGGGGCTCAATCGTCGGGAAGGTTTTAATCTGGATTGCGATGCCTTTTGTCCGCCGGGTCGCCAGATGTCGTTGATTTAAGGACAATTGGCCTATGGTTGAGTGGTTGGAAAGGCGCTTTGCCATTAGGCTGGTCACGTTTTGTGTGACCTGGAACACACGTTCTAGAGCGTTTCATTCAGTTTGAGTTAAGTTTCAACGGCTACCTTGTTCATCGAGTGACTGACGGGTTGAGATCTTCGGCCTGGATGTTTTTTAAACAGCCACTGGCTTCACACCGGACAAAACGGGAAAATTCCCTGACTCCGCCAAAGAGGATGAATCATGAGTGACAAGGATAAACAGCCGCTGGCTGCGTCGGCTTCAGCCCAACCGGAGGCGGAAACCGCCGATGCAGCGCTGCAGCATATCGTTGACGGCTTTTTGCATTTTCATCATGAAGTTTTTCCGCAGCAGGAAGAACTCTTCAAAAAACTCGCCACGGCCCAGAGCCCCAGGGCGATGTTCATCGCCTGCGCCGATTCGCGCATCGTTCCTGAGCTGATCACCCAAAGCGCCCCCGGCGACCTGTTCGTGACCCGTAACGTCGGCAACGTCGTTCCCCCTTATGGGCAGATGAACGGCGGTGTTTCCACGGCCATCGAATACGCAGTCCTGGCCCTCGGTGTGCAGCACATCATCATTTGTGGGCACTCCGACTGCGGTGCCATGCGCGCGGTACTCAACCCGCAAAGCCTGGAAAAAATGCCCACGGTCAAAGCCTGGCTGCGCCACGCGGAAGTGGCAAAAACCATGGTCCAGGAAAACTGCCATTGCGCTGACGAAAACGAAAGCATGCACGTCCTCACCGAGGAGAATGTGATCGCTCAGTTGCAACATTTGCGCACGCACCCGTCGGTAGCCTCACGCATGGCCAATGGTCAGCTGTTTATCCATGGCTGGATCTACAACATCGAAACCAGCGAAATCAGAGCTTACGACGCAGATCAGGGTTGTTTCCTGCCGCTCGATGGCACCCATCCGATTCCGGTGGCGACGCCTAAAGCGCGCTTCTAAATACTCCTAAATCCCGCGTGGTTTAGCCGAGGCTGCTGATCAAGCAGCCCGGCTTTGCCATGCCTGAAGAAAACTTCGGGAGAATCCCTATGCGTGCTGCGCAACTCAAAGCTGTTCTGCCACGGGAGCTGTTGGCTTCGGTGGTCGTATTTCTGGTCGCCCTACCCTTGTGCATGGGTATTGCCATCGCCTCGGGGCTGCCGCCCGCCAAAGGTTTGATCACCGGGATCATTGGTGGGCTGGTCGTGGGCTGGCTTGCCGGTTCGCCACTGCAAGTCAGCGGCCCGGCGGCGGGTTTGGCCGTGTTGGTATTCGAATTGGTGCGCCAGCACGGTATCGCCATGCTCGGGCCGATCCTGTTACTGGCGGGTTTTCTACAATTGGTGGCCGGGCGCTTGAAGCTCGGCTGCTGGTTTCGGGTGACGGCGCCAGCGGTGGTCTATGGCATGCTCGCCGGGATTGGTGTGCTGATCGTGCTATCGCAAGTGCATGTAATGCTCGACGCGGTGCCCAAGCCTTCCGGGCTGGATAACCTGTCAGCCTTCCCGGCCGCCGTAGCTCAGGCTTTGCCGTCGTTTGGCTGGCAGGCAGGTTTGCTGGGCCTATCGACCATTGCCGTGATGTACCTGTGGGAAAAATTCCGCCCTCACTCCCTGCGTTTTGTTCCGGGCGCCTTGCTCGGTGTCGGTCTGGCAACGGTTGCCAGCCTGATACTCGCACTGCAAGTCAAACGCGTGGAGGTACCGGCTAATCTGGCAGAGGCCATCGACTGGCTGAAACCCGCGGATTTGCTCAACCTGGCAGATCCGACGCTGCTGATCGCCGCCTTTGCAGTGGCCTTCATCGCCAGTGCCGAAACGCTGCTTTCGGCCGCGGCCGTTGACCGTATGCACAGCGGCCAGCGTTCGGATTTTGACCGGGAGCTATCGGCACAAGGTGTCGGCAACATGCTCTGCGGCCTGCTCGGCGCATTGCCCATGACGGGCGTGATCGTGCGCAGCTCGGCCAACGTCCAGGCCGGCGCCACTACGCGAATGTCGGCGATCTTCCATGGTTTGTGGCTGCTGGCGTTCGTGTTGTTGCTATCCAGTGTGTTGCAAAGCATTCCGGTGGCGAGCCTGGCGGGCGTGCTGGTTTACACCGGCTTCAAACTGGTCGACCTGAAAGCCTTCCGTGGCTTGGGCCGATATGGCCGGATGCCGATGTTCACCTACGCGGCGACCGCGCTGGCAATCATCTTCACCGACTTGCTGACTGGCGTGCTGATCGGTTTCGGGCTGACCCTGGCCAAGCTTGCCTGGAAAGCCTCGAGACTGAAGATCAGCCTGATCGATCTGCCCAAGGACGGTGAAATGGAATTGCGGCTGATGGGTGCGGCAACCTTTCTCAAGGTGCCAGCGCTGACCCAGGTGCTGGGTACGATTCCAGCAGGCGCGACGGTGCATGTGCCGCTCAATAACCTGAGCTACATCGATCATTCGTGTCTGGAATTGCTGGAGGAATGGGGCCGAGCGAATGCGGCGAAGGGTTCGAAGCTGCTGATTGAGGCGCGGGGGTTGAAGCGCAGGCTTGAAGGCCGATTGCGTACCACTACCGGAGTAGGTGCAACCGGCTAAATCACCTGTGGGAGCGAGGCTTGCCCGCGAAGGCGTCCTCAAACGCCAAAAGCTTCGCGGGCAAGCCTCGCTCCTACAAGGATTAGGCGGCTGGCTGATCCAGTGCCAGGCCTACGCCCAATTGGCGCGACAGGCAGGGCCAGCGCTTCCACGCGGCACCGGTATCCGGGCTGTTGAGTTTCTCGCGGTAGGCTTCCACCGATTCCAGCGCGAAACTATCTTCGTTGAGCATCTCGTCGACAGCGTGATGCACCGCCTCATCCAGTTGGTTGGCGAACGCCTCACCGATCAATTGGTGAGCAATCAGGTTGGCGACAGTCATGTCCAATGGGATCAGTGGCTGGCCAAAATGCTTGATGTACAGGTCGTTGACCTCTTCGACCAACCGGTGCGCCAGATAGGCTTCGTCCAGCAGGCTGTCCAGACCGACGTGACCGGTCATGATCGCCGGCGGCTGGAGGAAGAACTGCTCGGCGATTTTCAGCACCGGTTTGATCTGTGATTCGATACCCGCTTCCCTGGCGACTTCATTGGCTGCATCCAGCAGGTCTGGCACTTGCTCTATATACGCGGCCACAAAACGCGTCATCACGCCGTTGGCGTCGACATCCGGCAATTGGATGGCGGAGTGAAGGTGTGGCAATTGGGATTCCAGCTGACGAGTCAGCAGGCCGGTCTCGGCCTCGTGTTGTTGGGCTTTTTGGATCTGCTCGCGCAATGCGGCGGTGTTCATGAAAACTCCAGGAAACAAAGGCAATGAAATAGGGAAGACATAACTTAGCTGGCTTATGAAAAAGGCTAAGACGCATTTGTCATAAATATTTCATCCTTGAGACATCGCCGTTATATCGGTTGGCCACCACTCGTCTGCATCCTTCTCCATTCGTGACCTTGAACGCAAGTCCCAGCTGTTTCAGATCATTTACGCCATCACATTGCGAGGTGGCAGCCGCTGTCTATACTCGGGTGGGAATGGAGTTAGCTGATGACGCCCGACTGCACACGCAGCAAGGCACGGCGATTCAAGTTCGTAGTCTGAAAAAGCCGCTCCCTTGCCGCAGGTGAAAGCCGGCGGGATAACAAGAACGATAAGGGGAACCCGCAATGATGCGACATCCACACGTCTGGATGGGCCTCCTGTTGTGGTCAATTTTCAGCCCGGCACACGCTGCCTGGACTGTGAATATGGCGCCTGGAGCGACTGAAATCAGTCACGCAGTATTTGACCTGCACATGACCATTTTCTGGATCTGTGTAGTGATCGGCATCATCGTCTTCGGCGCCATGTTCTGGTCGATGATTCTCCACCGCCGCTCGACCGGGCAGGTGGCCGCCAAATTTCATGAAAGCACCACCGTCGAAATCCTCTGGACCATCGTGCCCTTCCTGATCCTGGTGGCGATGGCGGTTCCAGCGACCGCAACCCTGATCAAGATGTACGACGCCAGCGAGCCGGATATCGATATCCAGGTCACCGGCTATCAGTGGAAGTGGCACTACAAATACCTGGGCCAGGACGTTGAATTCTTCAGCAACCTGGCCACACCCGCCGACCAGATCCACAACAAGGAAACCAAGGGCGAGCATTACTTGCTCGAGGTCGACAAACCGCTGGTGCTGCCGATTGGCGCCAAGGTGCGTTTCCTTGTGACGTCCGCCGACGTTATCCACTCGTGGTGGGTGCCGGCCTTCGCGGTCAAGCGCGATGCGATTCCAGGGTTCGTCAACGAAGCCTGGACCCGGATCGACAAGCCCGGCCTCTACCGTGGCCAGTGCGCCGAATTGTGCGGCAAGGACCATGGCTTCATGCCGATTGTGGTCGAGGTCAAGGAAAAGGCCGATTACGAAAAATGGCTGGGCGAGCGCAAGGCTGAAGCCCTGCAACTCAAAGAGCTGACCAGCAAGGAATGGACCCTCGACGAGCTCAAAGAGCGCGGCGACAAGATCTATCACACGGCTTGCGTGGCCTGTCACCAGGCTGAAGGTCAGGGCCTGCCGCCGATGTTCCCGGCACTCAAAGGCTCGAAAATCGCCACCGGACCGAAAGAAGATCACCTGAGCATTGTCTTCCACGGCAAGCCTGGTACCGCCATGGCGGCGTTTGGCAAGCAGCTCTCGGAAGTCGATATCGCGGCGGTCGTGACCTACGAACGTAACGCCTGGGGCAACAACAAGGGCGACATGGTCACTCCTAAAGAAGTGCTGGAGCTGAAACAGGCGGAAAGCAAATGACCCGGTCTATTGCGCATCTAAGGAACCGGTCGGGGCAGCACGCCCCGGCCTGCCCAGCCCATCTGTTTGCAGGAGACAAGCCATGAGCGCCGTCATCGATGACCATGGTCACGCCACCGATCACGCCCACGGCCCGGCCAAAGGCCTGATGCGCTGGGTGCTGACCACCAACCACAAGGACATCGGCACGCTGTACCTGTGGTTTGCGTTTTCCATGTTCCTGTTGGGTGGTTCGTTCGCGATGGTGATTCGCGCCGAGTTGTTCCAGCCGGGACTGCAAATCGTCCAGCCGGAATTCTTCAACCAGATGACCACCATGCACGGTTTGGTGATGGTGTTCGGCGCGGTGATGCCGGCGTTCGTCGGCCTCGCCAACTGGATGATCCCGTTGATGATCGGCGCGCCCGACATGGCGCTGCCACGGATGAACAACTTCAGTTTCTGGCTGTTGCCGGCGGCGTTCATCCTGCTGGTGTCGACCCTGTTCACCCCCGGTGGCGGACCGAACTTCGGCTGGACGTTCTACGCCCCGCTGTCGACGACCTATGCACCGGAAAGCGTGACCTTCTTCATCTTCGCCATTCACTTGATGGGGATCAGTTCGATCATGGGTGCGATCAACGTGATCGCGACCATCCTCAACCTGCGCGCCCCCGGCATGACGTTGATGAAAATGCCGCTCTTCGTCTGGACCTGGCTGATCACCGCGTTCCTGCTGATCGCGGTGATGCCGGTGCTGGCCGGGTGCGTGACGATGATGCTGATGGACATCCACTTCGGCACCAGCTTCTTCAGTGCCGCCGGTGGCGGTGACCCGGTGTTGTTCCAGCACGTGTTCTGGTTTTTCGGGCACCCCGAGGTGTACATCATGATCCTGCCGGCCTTCGGTGCCGTCAGCTCGATCATCCCGACTTTCTCGCGCAAGCCGTTGTTCGGCTACACCTCGATGGTCTACGCCACGGCGAGCATTGCGTTCCTGTCGTTTATCGTCTGGGCGCACCACATGTTCGTGGTCGGCATTCCGCTGGTGGGCGAGTTGTTCTTCATGTACGCCACGCTGCTGATCGCGGTGCCGACCGGAGTGAAAGTGTTCAACTGGGCCAGCACCATGTGGCAAGGCTCGCTGACCTTCGAGACACCGATGCTGTTCGCGGTGGCGTTCGTGATTCTGTTCTCCATCGGCGGCTTCTCCGGACTGATGCTGGCCATCGCCCCGGCGGACTTCCAGTACCAGGACACCTACTTCGTGGTCGCGCATTTCCACTATGTATTGGTGCCGGGGGCGATCTTCGGGATCTTCGCCTCGGCCTACTATTGGTTGCCGAAATGGACCGGCCACATGTACGACGAAACCCTCGGCAAGCTGCACTTCTGGCTCTCGTTCATCGGCATGAACATGGCGTTCTTCCCGATGCACTTCGTAGGGCTGGCGGGCATGCCACGGCGGATTCCGGACTACAACCTGCAGTTCGCCGACTTCAACATGGTTTCGTCGATCGGCGCATTCATGTTTGGCGCCACGCAGATTTTCTTCCTGTTCATCGTGATCAAGACCATCCGCGGCGGCCCGCCTGCACCGGCCAAACCGTGGGATGGGGCCGAAGGGCTGGAATGGAGCATTCCGTCACCGGCGCCGTATCACACGTTCACCACGCCGCCGGAAGTGAAATGAACAGGCTCGGTCCTGTGGGATCTGGCTTGCCTGCGATGCAGGCGACGCGGTGTGTCAGACATACCGCTATCGCGGGCAAGCCCGCTCCCACAGGGTCAAGCGTAGAGGTTTGGAATCATGGCTGATTCAATTTCGTTGAAAAAGCTGGTCACGCGTCTGCTGATGGTGGTGGTGGCGATGTTTGTCTTCGGGTTTGCCCTGGTGCCGATCTACGACGTGATGTGTAAGGCATTCGGCATCAACGGCAAGACGGCCGGGCAGTACGAAGGCGAGCAAACGGTCGACACGTCGCGGCAGGTGCGCGTGCAGTTTCTGTCGACCAACTCGGCCGACATGTCCTGGGACTTCTACCCAAAAGGCGATGAGCTGATCGCGAATCCGGGGGCGGTGAACGAGATGATCTTCATCGCCCACAACCCCACCGATCGGCCGATGAGCGCCCAGGCGGTTCCGAGCATCGCGCCCAGCAACGCGGCGGCCTATTTCCACAAGACCGAATGTTTCTGCTTTACCCAGCAAGTGCTGCAGCCCGGTGAGCGGATCGAGATGCCGGTACGTTTCATTGTTGACCGTGACATGCCCAAGGAAGTGAAGCACCTGACGCTGTCCTACACGCTGTTCGATATCACCGCCCGACATCCACCGGTAGCTGTAAACACTGGCGGCTGAGCGTGCCCGATAAGGAGAACAATAAATGGCAACTCATGAACACTATTACGTTCCGGCCCAAAGCAAATGGCCGATCATCGCCACCGTCGGTATGTTCGTCACCGTGCTCGGCCTGGCCACCTGGTTTAACGACCTGAAGGCTGCGCGGCCGGAATCCCACGGCCCGCTGATCTTTTTCGTCGGCGGCCTGCTGTTGGCTTACATGCTGTTCGGCTGGTTCGGCACGGTGATCAAGGAAAGTCGCAGCGGGTTGTACAGCGCACAGATGGATCGCTCGTTCCGCTGGGGCATGAGCTGGTTCATCTTTTCGGAGGTGATGTTCTTCATCGCCTTCTTCGGCGCACTGTTTTATGTGCGTCATATTTCCGGTCCCGCCTTGGGCGGTGAAGGCGCCAAAGGCCTTGCCCACATGCTGTGGCCGAACTTCCAGTTCACGTGGCCATTGTTGAATAACCCTGACTCAAAACTGTTTCCGCCGCCCACGGAAGTCATCAGCCCCTGGGGCCTGCCGCTGCTCAATACCGTGTTGCTGGTGAGTTCCAGCGTCACTGTGACCATCGCCCACCACGCCTTGAAAAAGGGCCATCGCGGCGCGCTGAAAATCTGGCTGGCGATCACCGTATTGCTGGGCTGCGCGTTCCTCGGTTTTCAGGCCGAAGAGTACCTGCACGCTTACAACGAACTGGGCCTGACACTCGGCTCGGGCATCTACGGCGCAACGTTCTTCATGCTCACCGGTTTCCACGGCGCCCACGTGACCATCGGCACCATCATTCTGTTTGTGATGCTGATGCGGATCATGCGCGGGCACTTCGATAACGAGCACCAGTTCGCGTTTGAAGCGGCGAGTTGGTACTGGCACTTCGTGGACGTGGTGTGGATCGGGCTGTTCGTTTTCGTCTATGTGCTTTAGAGCTGCAAGTTTGAAGCCGCAAGCTTGAAGCGTTGAACTTGCCACTTGCAGCTACCACGGAACGTGGGACACCAACTGGCCGCTGAAAAAACCCCAGGCAATCAAGCCGACGGTGATGGCGGCCAGCGCCACACGAACACTCAAGGCAATGACGAGGCGGTTCGAGCTGCTGTCGTCCTTGACCAGAAAAAACAGGCCGCTGAACAGGCTGACAACCGTGGCAATCAGCATCAGGACGATGGCTGCTTTGAGCATGGTGAGACTCCGGGGGTAAGGCGATGCACTTGAGTATATCTATCGCGACTAGCGACTTTCTGGCGATGCCATGAAGCGCTTCCGGCCGGGCATCGTGCCGACATTGGTGGTCGCCCTGTTGCTGCCGCTGCTGGTGTCGCTCGGGTTCTGGCAATTGAGCCGGGGCGCGGAGAAAAGCGCGCTGCTGCAAAGCTACGCCGAACGCCGCGCGGCTGAACCGATGGCCAGCACCGAGCTGCCACACACCGAGGATCCAGCCTTTCGCCGGGTTCGAATTCACGGCCAGTTCGATGCCACGCACAGCCTGCTACTGGATAACCGCCAGCGCGACGGCAAGGTCGGCGTCGAACTGCTGCAACCGTTTCAGGATCAGGCGACCGGGCTTTGGTTGCTGATCAATCGCGGCTGGCTACCGTGGCCGGATCGGCGCACACCGCCGCAATTCACCACGCCTAAAGAAACGTTGAGCCTCGACGCCTGGGTCTACGTCTCCCCCGGCGCGACCTTTCAATTACATGCCGATCCGAGCACAACAACCTGGCCTCAACTGGTGACAGCCGTTGAGCCGGCGAAGCTCTGGACAGTGCTTGACCGTGAAGGGTTTGCCTACGAATTACGCGCAGAAGCCGGCCCCGCGTCCTACCAGGCCGATTGGCCAGTGGTGGCCATGGGGCCGGAGAAACATATCGCTTATGCCGTGCAGTGGTTCGCCATGTCGATCGCCCTGTTCGGCCTTTATCTCTATCTCGGCTGGCACAACGCAAAGGAGAAACACCATGGGAGCGGCCATGAATCCACCCAGCATGTCTGAAGCGAAAACGCCGGCAAGTCGGCGCAAGGGGCGCTTGCAGTTGCTGCTGATCCTGCTCGGGGTGATCGGTCCGATGATCCTCGCCACCGGCATGTACAAATTGCAGTTCTGGGTGCCGGAGGGGCGCAGTTATCACGGCGAGCTGATCGGCAATGGCCAGACCCGCGCCGACCTTGGCGTGCAAGCGCAGGAGGAGCGTTGGCAATTGCTGGTCACGGCGCCCAAGGAGTGTTCGGTGGACTGCCAGCAGCTGGTTTATCTGGCGCGGCAGATCCAGATCGGCCTCGGTCGCGATGCCGGGCGTGCCAGTCACGCCTTGGCCGCAGCCCAACCGTTGGCTGCCGATTACGACGCCAAGCTGACCCGCGAATACCCGCAACTGCAACGTTACCCAATGGACCTGACCACCTTCAGTAAAACAGCGGGAGACAAGGCCGCGCCGCAACTGTGGATCATCGACCCCCACGGCAATCTAGTGCTGCGCTACGACCCGACGGTGAAGGGTAAGGACCTGCTCAACGACCTGCGTCATTTGCTGAAACTGTCGAACATCGGATAAGGGCATCGTCATGGCCAAACCTGGATTTCGCCTCGCGCTGTTTGCCACGCTGCTGGCACTGATTGTGGTGTTGCTCGGCGCCTACACCCGCCTGACCCACGCCGGCCTCGGCTGCCCGGACTGGCCCGGCTGCTACGGCTTTATCAGCGTGCCGAAAAGCGAAGCCCAATTGGCCCATGCCGAATTGCACTTTCCCGATGCACCGGTGGAAGCCCACAAGGGCTGGAACGAGATGGTCCACCGGTATTTCGCCGGGACACTGGGGATATTGATCTCGGTGTTGGCCGGTCGCGCCTGGGTACATCGCCGTCATCCGGGGCAACCGGTGAAGTTGCCGCTGTTTCTGCTGGTGGTTGTCATCGCCCAAGCGGCGTTCGGCATGTGGACGGTGACGCTCAAGCTCTGGCCGCAAGTGGTCACCGGGCATTTGCTCGGTGGATTCGCGACATTGAGTTTGTTGTTCCTGCTGACCTTAAGACTGTCTGGCGTGCTGCCGGCGTTGACGGTGCCGCGCCGCTTGCAGTACTGGGCGACGGCCGGATTGCTGCTGGTGATTCTGCAAATAGCCCTCGGTGGCTGGGTCAGTTCCAACTACGCGGCGGTGGCGTGCATCGACTTCCCGACCTGTCACGGGCAATGGCTGCCGCAGGCCGATTTCGCCAACGGCTTTCACCTGACCCAACACATCGGCCCGAATTACCTCGGCGGGCAACTGGACAGCGATGCGCGCACTGCGATTCACCTGACGCACCGCATCGGCGCCTTGCTGGTGACGCTTGTACTGCTGGGGCTGGCCTGGCAACTGAAAGTTGTCGGCATGACGCGCCTGGCCGGGTTGGTGCTGATCGCCCTCGCCGCACAAATCACCCTGGGCATCAGCAACGTGTTGTTCCATCTGCCACTGCCGGTGGCCGTCGCCCATAACGCGGGAGGCGCCGCGTTGCTGCTGACGATGGTGCTGGTCAATTATCACGCGCGAACCAGTCTGGTTCGGATCAAGCAACAAACCCCTGCGCGCTGGCGGTTCAGCCCGCGCAAACACTCAGCCGGGCCCATCACAATAAAAGGAGAGATGCCATGGCGACTCTGATCGGCGAACGTCACAGTCAGGCGATCTGGCGTGACTACCTGGAGCTGACCAAGCCGAAAGTGGTGGTGCTGATGCTCATCACCTCGTTGGTGGGCATGTTCCTCGCGACCCGCGCCGGGGTGCCGTGGACGGTGCTGGTGTTCGGCAACCTGGGGATTGCCTTGTGTGCCGGTGGTGCGGCGGCGGTCAACCATGTGGTGGACCGGCGGATCGATGCGGTGATGGCGCGCACGCACAAACGGCCCTTGGCCGAGGGCCGGGTGTCACCGGCGGCTGCGTTGACGTTCGCGCTGGTGCTGGCCGTGCTCGGACAAGCCATTCTATTGGCCTTCACCAATCCGTTGACCGCCTGGCTGACCCTCGCCTCGCTGCTCGGTTACGCTGTGGTTTATACCGGTTTCCTGAAACGCGCGACGCCACAGAACATCGTCATCGGCGGCCTGGCCGGCGCTGCCCCACCGCTGCTCGGCTGGACCGCAGCCACCGGTCACGTCAGCGCAGAACCGCTGTTGCTGGTGCTGATCATCTTCGCCTGGACCCCGCCACACTTCTGGGCCCTGGCCATCCACCGCAAAGAGGAATACGCCAAGGCCGACATTCCGATGCTGCCGGTGACCCACGGCGAGCACTACACCAAGGTCCATATCCTGCTGTATACCTTCGCACTGCTGGCCGTCAGCCTGATGCCGTACGTAATACACATGAGCGGCATGCTCTACCTGATTTGTGCACTGGGACTGGGCGCGAGGTTTCTGCAATGGGCCGTGGTGCTGTACCGTGGCACTCGGCCGCACGCGGCGATCAATACGTTCAAGTACTCTATTTACTACTTGTTCCTGCTGTTCATCGCCCTGCTCGTAGACCACTACCTACTGTTGAACCTATGACTCGAACTCAGAAAACCGTCTTCATCCTCGTCGCCCTGATCGCGCTGGTTCTGGGCCTGACCATCAACAAAGTGCTGTCCGGCAAAGGCCAGGGCGACCCGACTGCGTTGATCGACGCCGGCATCATCCTGTTGCCGCAAAGCCGTAATTTGCCGGACGTGACGATGACCGACCAGGACGGCAAACCGGTGGCGGTCAACGAGTTGAAAGACAAGTGGAGCCTGCTGTTTTTTGGCTACACCTTCTGCCCGGACATCTGCCCGACCACCCTCGCCCAACTGCGTCAGATCAAAAGCGAACTTCCGCCCGAGGTTGTGGCCAAGTTGCAGATCATCCTGGTCAGCGTCGACCCGAATCGCGACACGCCGAAGCAGCTCAAGCAGTATCTGGGCTACTTTGATCCACAGTTCCAGGGGCTGACAGCCTCCTCGGTGGAAGACATTCAGAAACTCGCCAACGCAGTGAGCATTCCGTTCATTCCGGCGGACACCAGCAAGCCGAACTACACCGTTGATCACAGCGGTAACCTGGCGGTGATCGGTCCGGACGGGACGCAACGTGGGTTTATTCGGGCGCCGTTGAACAACACCAAGTTGGTGGCACAGTTGCCGGTGATGCTCAATCGCAAATAAGCACCACAAAAACCTGTGGGAGCGGGCTTGCCCGCGATAGGGCCATCAGCTCCAACGCAGATGTTGAATGTCAGGCCGTCATCGCGGGCAAGCCCGCTCCCACAGGATCAGGCATAAAAAAGGGGCGCATTGAATGCGCCCCGATCGTTCCCACGCTCCGCGTGGGAATGCAGCCAGGGACGCTCTGCGTCCCCTTCAGTATCAGAACGCCGGCACGACCGCGCCTTTGTACTTCTCAAGAATGAACGCTTTCACTTCCGGGCTATGCAGCGCGGCAACCAGTTTCTTCATCGCATCGCTGTCCTTGTCGTCCGGACGGGCCACTAGGATGTTCACGTACGGCGAGTCGCTGCCTTCGATGACCAGCGCATCCTTGGCCGGATCGAGCTTGGCTTCCAGCGCGTAGTTGGTGTTGATCAGCGCCAGGTCGACCTGGGTCAGCACGCGCGGGATGGTCGCGGCTTCCAGTTCACGGATTTTCAGGTCTTTGGAGTTTTCAGTGATGTCCTTCACGGTCGCCAGGATGTTGTTCGAATCCTTCAACTTGATCAGGCCAGCCTTGGCCAGCAGCAACAGCGCACGGCCGCCGTTGGTGGCGTCGTTCGGGATCACCACGTTGGCGCCGCCTGGCAACTCGGTCAGTGCTTTGTACTTGCTGGAGTAAGCGCCCAGCGGTTCCAGGTGCACGCCGGCAACGGCCACCAGGTTGGTGCCCTTGGCCTTGTTGAATTCATCGAGGTACGGCTGGTGCTGGAAGAAGTTGGCGTCCAGGCGTTTTTCCGCAACCTGCACGTTCGGCTGGATGTAGTCGGTGAAGACTTTGACCTTCAGGTCCACGCCTTCTTTGGCCAGGGCCGGTTTCACGAATTCGAGGATTTCCGCGTGCGGGACCGGGGTCGCTGCGACAGTCAGGGTGTCGGCATGGGCGGAAAAGGCTGCAACGGCAGCGAACGCGACGAATAGTTTTTTCATTCAGCTAACTCCTTGTGCGGCGCCCGTTCGGCGCCTGCCAGCGAATGGCCGGCTCATGCATTTATTTAGAAACGCTTATTTACGAGAAAAGTGGACAACCAATTTGTCGCCAACGGTTTGCAGCACCTGGACCAGTACCAGCAGCAACACCACTGTCACGACCATCACATCGGTCTGGAAACGCTGGTAACCGAAACGAATCGCCAGGTCACCCAGACCGCCAGCGCCCACCACACCGGCCATCGCCGTGTAGGACACCAGCGTAATGGCTGTCACCGTAATCGCTGCGAAGATGCCTGGGCGGGCCTCCGGCAGCAAGGCGTTGGTGATGATCTGCCGCGTCGTCGCGCCCATGGCCTGGGTCGCCTCGATGATGCCGCGATCGACTTCACGCAGGGCGGTTTCCACCAGTCGCGCGAAGAACGGCGTGGCGCCCACCACCAGCGGTGGAATCGCACCGGCAACACCCAGTGAGGTGCCGGTGATCAGCACGGTGAACGGAATCATTACGATCAGCAGGATGATGAACGGCAGCGAACGCAGAATGTTCACCACCAGCGACAGCATCGCGTAGACGCCTTTGGCTTCCAGCAACTGCCGCGGGCTGCACAGAAACAACAGCACGCCCAGGGGCAGGCCAAGCAATACCGTGAATAGCAACGAACCGCCGAGCATCAGCAAGGTGTCGCCGGTGGCCAGCCAGATTTCGAACCAGTCGATGTTGGCGAAGAAACGTGTCAGGGCTTCCATTAGCGCAGCACCTCCATGTGGACGTCAGCCGCGGTGAAGCGGGCGAATGCCGCGTCCATGTCGCCACCGGTGACGGCCAGGGTGAGCTGCCCGTAGGGAACGTCTTTGATGCGGTCGATACGACCGGCCAGGATGCTGTAGTCCACACCCGTTTCGCGAGCGACGGTGCCCAGCAACGGCGCGTAGGTCGCTTCGCCCTGGAAGGTCAGGCGTACGATGCGGCCCGGGACATGAGCGAAATCGTCACGCTGTTCGCTTTCGTCGATCTGCTCGTCTTCTTGCACGAAACGCTTGGTGGTCGGGTGCTTCGGATGCAGGAACACCTCGGCCACCGAACCTTGCTCGACGATGACGCCAGCGTCCATCACCGCCACCTGGTCGCAGACCCGGCGAATCACATCCATCTCGTGGGTGATCAACACGATAGTCAGCTTCAGCTCGCGATTGATCTCGGCCAGCAATTGCAGGACCGACGCCGTGGTCTGCGGGTCCAGGGCGCTGGTGGCTTCGTCGCACAGCAGGATTTTCGGTTTGGTCGCCAGGGCGCGGGCGATGCCCACCCGTTGTTTCTGGCCGCCAGACAATTGCGCCGGGTACTTCCTGGCGTGGTCGGACAGGCCAACCCGCGCCAGCAACTCGGCCACCCGCAGGTCGATGTCACTGCGCGACAATTCGCCCGCCAAGGTCAGCGGCAGCGCGACGTTGTCGGCCACGGTCTTGGACGCCAGCAGGTTGAAGTGCTGGAAGATCATCCCGACCTGCTGACGGAAACGCCGCAGGCTATTGGCGTCGAGCGCGGTAACTTCTTCGCCGTCGACGAAGATCTTGCCGCCACTGGCGTTTTCCAGGCGATTGATCAGACGCAGCAGGGTACTTTTTCCCGCACCGGAATGACCGATCAGACCGTAAACCTGACCATTCTCAATCGTCAGACTGGTCGGATGCAGGGCGGGGATATCCTTACCGGCGACGCGGTAGGTTTTGTGGACGTTTTGAAACTCGATCACGTAGCGAACCTTGTGGGGCGCGTTATAAAGGGTCAGCGGTTAGCCGGGCGCGCATTTTAGCCTGTCCGTATAGAGGTTCTTAGCATTTATTTCGCATTCATCCTGCCATTTGGCAATAACGCGATCAAAGGTCAGAAAAAAGGAACGGCTAAAAGCGCCATCAGTCACTAATTAAGCAACTCGAAAACACCCTGGGTGCCGTGCCTGGGGAATGGCTCAAGCGTCCTGGCTACGGCAGGAATCGCAAACGAGGAGTTTATGCCTGATGAGTACTAAAAAGCCTGCCGCCCCCAAAAGCGCACTGGCCGGGACCGATACCCTGGACCGCAGCAACACCAATGCCAAGCTCGACAGCCTGGAAAAATTCCGCTCCGACGCCACCGATCAAGCCCTGCGCACCAATCAGGGCGTGAAGGTTTCGGACAACCAGAACACCTTGAAGGTCGGTGCTCGCGGGCCGTCGTTGCTGGAAGATTTCATCATGCGTGAAAAAATCACGCACTTTGACCATGAACGCATTCCCGAGCGCATCGTGCATGCCCGCGGCACCGGCGCGCATGGGTTCTTCCAGAGTTATGAAAACCATTCGGTACTGACCAAGGCAGGCTTCCTGCAAGACCCGGCAAAGAAAACCCCGGTGTTCGTGCGCTTTTCAACGGTACAAGGCCCTCGTGGGTCAGGCGATACCGTGCGGGACGTACGAGGTTTCGCCGTGAAGTTCTTCACCGACGAAGGCAACTTCGACCTGGTGGGCAACAACATGCCGGTGTTTTTCATTCAGGATGCGATCAAATTTCCTGACTTCGTGCACGCGGTCAAACCCGAGCCACACAACGAGATTCCTACCGGCGGTTCGGCCCACGATACGTTCTGGGATTTTGTTTCGCTGGTGCCGGAGTCGGCGCACATGGTGATCTGGGCCATGTCCGACCGGGCGATCCCGAAAAGCCTGCGCAGCATGCAGGGCTTCGGCGTACACACCTTCCGGCTGATCAATGCCGAGGGTAAATCGCGCTTCGTCAAATTCCACTGGCGCCCCACGGCTGGTACTTGCTCGCTGGTGTGGGATGAAGCGCAGAAGCTCGCCGGCAAGGACACTGACTACCACCGCCGCGATCTCTGGGAGTCGATCGAGATGGGCGACTACCCAGAATGGGAACTGGGCGTCCAGGTCATCGAGGAGGAAAACGAACATAGCTTCGACTTCGACATCCTCGACCCGACCAAGCTGATCCCGGAAGAGCTGGTCCCCATCACGCCGCTGGGCAAAATGACCCTCAATCGCAACCCGGACAATTTCTTCGCCGAAACCGAGCAGGTCGCCTTCTGCCCAGGGCATATCGTGCCAGGGATCGACTTCTCCAACGATCCGCTGCTGCAAGGTCGGTTGTTTTCCTACACCGATACGCAGATCAGCCGACTTGGCGGGCCGAATTTTCACGAGATTCCGATCAACCGCCCGGTGTCACCGTTCCACAACGGCCAGCGGGATGCGCTGCACCGCACCACCATCGACAAGGGTCGCGCGTCCTACGAGCCGAATTCGATCGATGGCGGTTGGCCGAAAGAAACCCCGTCGGCTGCACAAGATGGCGGCTTCGAGACGTATCCGGAGCGCATCGATGCCAACAAGATCCGCCAGCGCAGCGAGTCGTTCAGCGACCACTTCTCCCAGGCGCGGCTGTTCTTCCACAGCATGAGCAAGCACGAACAGGAACACATCATCTCGGCCTACAGCTTTGAGTTGGGCAAGGTTGAGCGTGAGTTTATTCGGGCGCGACAAGTGAATGAGATCCTGGCCAATATCGACCTGGAACTGGCCAAGCGCGTGGCGCAGAACCTTGGACTGCCGGCGCCTAAAGCGGGGACGGTCGAGGTGCCAAAAACCTCGCTGGATCGCTCGCCAGCCCTGAGTCAGGCCAACCTGCTGCCGGGCAATATCAAAACCCGGAAAGTGGCGATTCTGGCAGCGAATGGTGTCGATGGCGCCGCCATTGATGCGTTGAAGAAAGCACTGGCGGCCGAAGGTGCGCACGCCAAACTGCTGGGCCCGACCTCCGCCCCTGTGACGACGGCCGATGGCAAGGCGCTGCCGGTCGATGCGTCGATGGAAGGCATGCCTTCGGTGGCGTTCGATGCGGTGTTCGTGCCCGGTGGCGCGGCGTCGATCAAGGCGTTGAGCACGGACGGTGTGGCGTTGCATTACTTGCTGGAAGCCTACAAACATTTGAAGGCGATCGCACTGCATGGCGAGGCCAAGCAGTTGCTGGATGTGGTGAAGCTGGAGGCTGATGCGGGGTTGATCGTCGGGGCGGACGCCAAGCTGTTCAAAGCGTTTTTTGCCGCGATTGGGCAGCATCGGGTGTGGGACAGGGAGCCTAAGGCCAAGGCGATTCCGGCTTAAGGCAGTGCGTCGTTTGTGAGGACGCCTTCGCGGGCAAGCCTCGCTCCTACAGGATCGCCATGGAACGACATAATCCTGTAGGAGCGAGGCTTGCCCGCGAAGCTTTTAGGGCTTACGCGGACTCAAGACCATTTGCGCCGGAACGTTGCGCAAAATCTGCTTTTCCAGCTTCAACTCAAAATCCGCATCGAGTTTCTTGACCCGTTTGGTCAGCAACGTGGCCAACCAAGGGTAGTCCTCGGTCCGTGGCGCTTGAATGCTGACGTCACACTGGTAATTCACTACATCGGCGGCGATGGCATCCATCTGACGCCGTAGCTTGGCAATATCGGTGACGTTCAGCGCAACGGTGGTGCTTTGCGCCGACGGATCGATCACTTTCGCCTGCGCCTTGGCTTCGGCAGCCATCAGCGCTGCTTCTGCCTTATCCAGCTCAGCCTTGCGCGCATTGACGATGGCGTTGTTAACCCCACCGGTCAGCGCCGGAGCCTTAGGCATCAGCGCCCGGGCACGGCTCAGCGCCGTAGCGGCGGCATTCACATCACCTTTTTGCAACACGATTTGACTGCGTTGCAGATAGGCTTCGGCCAATTGCCGTTGGTACTGCACCAGCGTCGGGTCGTTGGGTGACTGGGCTTGCAAGGCAGCCAGTTGATCCTCGGCGGTGGCCAGCTCACTGCTGGCCAGATTTTTCTCAAGCTGTGCGACGGCCTCGGCTCGCCCATCGGGGGCCTCGGTGGCCGACGGTGGCGTGCTTTGGCAAGCGCCCAGCAGCAGGGAAAATGCGACAAGGAGCAGATAACGTGAGGCGAACGGCTTCATTCCTGCGACTCTCTATTTGCGCAAAAAACGAGCAAGTCTACACCCCTCGACGGGGCAGGACAAAACTCAGCAGAAACAGCGCGGCGGCCGCCACCACAATCGACGGGCCCGCCGGGGTGTCCTTGAACCACGACAGCGCCAGCCCGCCACAGACCGCGAGCATACCCAGCAGGCTCGCGCCCAGTGCCATCTGCTCCGGTGACCGGGCGTGACGTTGTGCCGCAGCCGCCGGGATGATCAGCAGTGACGTAATCAGCAAAACACCGACGATTTTCATCGCCACCGCGATCACCACGGCAATCAGCAACATCAGGGCCAGGCGCAACGACGCCACCGGCAGACCTTCAACCCTGGCCAATTCTTCATGCACGGTAATCGCCAGCAATGGCCGCCACAACGTCACCAGTAAGGCCAGAACGCCCGCACTGCCGCCGAGGATCCAGGCCAGATCGGTCGGGCTGATCGCCAACAGGTCACCGAACAGATAGGCCATCAGGTCGATCCGTACTTCGTGCATGAAGCTTAGTACTACCAAGCCCAAAGAGAGCGTGCTCGGTGCAAGAATTCCCAAAAGCGTGTCGGACGCCAGCGGCTGACGCTGCTGCAAGGTCACCAACAACACCGCCAGCAACAAACAGCCGACGGTGACCGCCACCGTCGGGCTGACATCCAGCAGAAAGCCGAGCGCCACGCCGAGCAACGCCGCGTGAGAAAGGGTGTCGCCGAAATAGGCCATGCGCCGCCAGACCACGAACGAACCCAGCGGGCCCGCGACCAATGCCAGGGCCAGGCCTGCAAGCAGGGCATACAGAAGAAAATCAGCCATGCTTGCAGCTATCTCCATGAACGTGGGGTTGGGCCGCCGAGGCCGCAGTGACCACGGAACCATGCAAGTCATGGGCGTGGTCGTGATGGTGGTGATAAATCGCCAGACTTTGTGCGTTCTTTCCGAACAGCTCGACGAACGCCGGATCACCGCTGACCTGCTCGGGATGGCCGGAGCAGCAGACGTGACGGTTGAGGCAGACCACCTGGTCGGTGGTGCTCATCACCAGGTGCAGATCGTGAGAGACCATCAACACGCCGCAGCCGTGACGGTCGCGCAGGCGTGTGATCAGGCTGTAGAGCTCGGCTTGGCCGGCCACGTCGACGCCTTGTACCGGTTCGTCGAGCACCAGCAGTTCCGGCTCGCGCAACAGCGCCCGGGCCAGCAGCACGCGCTGCATTTCGCCGCCGGAAACGCTTTGCACCGGGCTGTCGATCACCTGTTCGGCGCCCACTTCCTTGAGTGCCGACAAGGCCATCGCGCGGTCGACACCCGGCACCAGGCGCAAGAAGCGCAGCACCGACAGCGGCAGCGTCGGATCGACGTGAAGTTTTTGCGGCATGTAACCGACGCGCAGCTTCGGCTTGCGCCACACGCTGCCGCTGTCCGGTTTCAACAGGCCGAGCACCGCGCGCACCAGCGTGGTTTTGCCGGCACCGTTGGGGCCGATCAGGGTCACGATCTGCCCCGGCTCGACGCTCAGCTCGATGTTATCCAGCACATTCTGGCCGGCGAAGGTGACGGCAACCTGCTCGAGGCGGATCAGCGCATTGCTCATCAAGCCCCCTGGCAACCGGCGCAGAGACCGACCACTTCAACGGTCTGGCCTTCAACGACAAATCCGACATCCTTGGCGCTGCCGATGATCGCGTCGCTGATGGATTTCTGTTCCAGCTCGATGGCGGCGTGGCATTCGCGACAAATCAGGAACTGCCCCTGGTGGGCGTGTTCCGGGTGATTGCAGCCGACAAAGGCGTTCAGCGAAGAGATGCGGTGCACCAGGCCGTTTTCCAGCAGGAATTCCAGCGCGCGGTACACGGTCGGCGGCGCGGCGCGGCGGCCGTCCTGCTCGCTGAGCACGGCGAGGATGTCGTAGGCACCCAGCGGCTTGTGGCTTTGCCACACCAGTTCCAGCACCCGCCGACGCAAGGCCGTCAGGCGCAGGCCTTGACGCGCGCACAGGGTATCGGCCTCAGACAATGCGGTATGTACGCAATGAGAGTGGTCGTGGGGACGGCTGGCAATCGGTGTTTTAGGCATGAGCGGCGACGAGTTTTGTGAGAGACGTTATTATGTTACCCGTTCTCGCCTCTTCGAGTGGTCATCGTGTCCCGACTTTTTTCTATCTTTGTCGCATTTTTCGCAAGTTTTCTGCTGATCGGTCCAGTGCATGCCGACGTCAAAGTCCTTACCAGCATCAAGCCGCTACAGCTGATCGCGGCGGCGGTGCAGGACGGTGTGGCGATTCCGGAAGTTCTGTTGCCGCCCGGTGCGTCGCCGCATAACTATGCCTTGCGCCCTTCCGACGTACGGAAGGTGCAGTCGGTCGATCTGCTGTACTGGATTGGCCCGGACTTGGAAGGTTTCCTGCCTCGCGTGCTGAACGGTCGTACGCAGCCCAGCGTTGCCGTGCAGGATTTGCCGGGGCTGAAATTGCGTCGCTTCGCCGAAGATAGCCACTCTCACGCCGAAGAAGCCGACGAACATGACCACGATCACCGTCCCGGCAGTCTGGATGCGCATTTGTGGTTATCGCCGGTCAATGCTCGCGTGATCGCGACAAAAATGGCCGCTGACCTGAGTGCTGCGGATCCGGCGAATGCGGCCCGTTATCAAAGCAACCTCAAGGCATTCGATGAACGTCTGGATGCTCTGGACCTGCGCTTGAAGAAACGTCTGGCCAGTGTTGAGGGCAAACCCTATTTCGTGTTCCACGAAGCCTTCGACTACTTCGAAGACGCTTACGGCCTCAAGCACACCGGCGTGTTCAGCGTCGCCGCCGAAGTGCAGCCCGGCGCCCAGCATGTCGCAGCCATGCGCGCGCGATTGCAGGAAGTCGGCAAGACCTGCGTGTTCAGTGAGCCGCCATTGCGTCCGCGCCTGGCAGAAACCCTGGTGGCCGGCTTGCCGGTGAAGCTGGCGGAACTCGATGCGCTGGGCGGGTACACGCCAGCGACCGCTCAGGGCTATGAGCAGGTGCTGGAGAAGTTAGGGAATGATTTGGCGGGGTGTCTGGAGTCGTTGTAACCCGGAATTTGTGGCGGCCCATTCGCGAGCGGGCTTGCTCGCGAAGCTTTTAAAGGGCGAACGGCAACGGCGTACTGACCTTCTGCCGCTGCGCCAAGCGCAGCTGAAATTCCATCGGATCGTGAATCAACACGTCCTGGCCGGCAAAAGACTCTGCCGCAATCAACCGCGACAACCAGAACCGCACGCACGCCACCCGCAGCAGGGTCGGCCAAAGTTCGGCTTCGGCTGCGGTAAACGGGCGCAACGACGCGTAAGCCCCAAGCAATGCCCGCGCACGGGGCCCGTCGATCAAACCGTCGTCGTCCGAACACCAGTCATTCAAGGCGATCGCCACGTCGTAGAGCATCGGCCCCGAACACGCGTTGTAGAAATCGATCAGCCCGGTCAGGTGCGTGCCTTCGAACATCGCATTATCGCGGAACAGATCAGCGTGGATATTGGCTCGCGGCAGCGCCAGAATTTTCGTCTTTTGCTGTGTGATCTCGTCCAGCGCCCGTTGCAGCAGTTCTTTCTGCTCGGCATTCAGGTGCGACAGCAACTGCGTGCCCTCTTCCATCATCCAGTCCAGGCCGCGATCGGTTTTGCGCTTGATCATGTGGGCCTGGGTCGCCAGGTGCAGATGACCGAGCAACTCGCCGACCTGGGCGCAATGCTGCGCGTTGGCGTCCTTGATGTGCTTGCCGGCCAGACGCGGCTGCAGCAGCGCAGGCTTGCCGGCCAGTTCGCGCAAGGCGACGCCGTCGGTGGTGCGCAGCGCATACGGCACAGGCAAATCGGCCTCATGCAACACGTCGAGCAGTTCGATGAAGAACGGCATTTCCTGGACCGGACCACGCTCGACCAGGGTCAGGACAAATTCGCCCTGCTCCAGGCTGATAAAGAAATTGGTGTTTTCGCTACCGGCGGCAATCCCCTGGAAATCAAGCAGGCGGCCGAGGCCATAAGGGGCGAGAAAAGCTTCCAGCTCGGGCCGAGCCAGGGGGGTGAACACAGACATGTTTAAACTGCCAGTACGGGCGCCGCTCTTGAGCCAGCGCCGATTGAATTTAAGAAACTACTTCCACTCGAAAATCTTCCACGACGGAATCAGCATATCCGGCTGATCCGAGCGGATGAAGTTTGCATCCGTCCCGTCCGCGCGCACCAGAAAATACGGTGGTGCGCCCTTCGGCGTGACCTTGATTGCATACAGGAAACCGTTTTGGCGGTATTCCTGAATGACTTTATCCCCTTCCGTGCGGATCGTGACTTCAGGCTCTGGAGTCGGCGCATCATCCGCCGCCATGACGGCGAACGGAACGGTTGCAAACATGCCAGCCAGCAGCAAGCGATTTAGTGTGCGCATGATAACCTTGTCCCTTTGTCGTCAACGGTCCCGCTATTCTAGCGCCGGACCCGCCGAAAAGGTTGATCCTGCTCATGAGCCAAGCCCCCCTCGTCCTGGTGGACGGTTCTTCTTACCTGTACCGCGCCTTTCACGCCCTGCCACCGCTGACCACGTCCAAAGGTCTGCCGACCGGTGCGGTCAAAGGCGTGCTGAACATGCTCAAGAGTCTGCGCAAGCAGTATCCGCAAAGTCCGTTCGCCGTGGTGTTCGACGCCAAGGGCGGGACCTTCCGCGACGAAATGTTCGCCGAGTACAAGGCCAATCGCCCGAGCATGCCCGACGACATGCGCGTACAGATCGAGCCGCTGCACCAGAGCGTGATCGCCTTGGGCTTCCCGCTCCTGTGCGTCGAAGGCGTCGAGGCCGATGACGTGATCGGCACCCTGGCCCGCAGCAGCGCGGCGGCCGACCGTCCGGTGGTGATCTCCACTGGCGATAAAGACATGGCGCAACTGGTCGACGGCCACATTACCTTGGTCAATACCATGACCGGTAGCGCGCTGGACATTGAGGGCGTGAAGGAGAAATTCGGCGTCGCTCCCGAGCAGATCATCGATTACCTGGCCCTCATGGGCGACTCTTCCGACAACATTCCGGGCGTTCCGGGCATCGGTCCGAAAACCGCTTCCGGCCTGTTGGTGGGCGTGAATGGCGGCCTGACCGAGCTTTATGCGCAGCTCGACATCGTCCCGACCCTGCCGATTCGCGGCGCCAAGACCCTGCCGGCCAAGCTCGAAGAGCACAAGGAGATGGCATTCCTCTCGTACCGGCTGGCAACCATCAAGATCGACGTGCCGCTGGATATCGGCCTCGACGACTTGCAAATGGGTCAGCCGGATCACGACAAACTCGCCGAGCTCTACACCCTGCTGGAATTCAAGAGCTGGTTCGAAGACAACCAGCGCGACGCCAAGCGTTCCGGCCAGGAAGTTGCCGCGCCAGTGGCTGAAGAAGCGGCCGTCGAGACTGAGCTCAAGTACACCACGATCCTCACTCAGGCCGATTTCGACCTGTGGCTGAAGAAGCTCAACGACGCCAAGCTGATCGCCTTCGATACCGAAACCACCGGCATCGATGCGCAGCAGGCGCAACTGGTGGGCCTGTCGTTTGCGGTACACGCCAACGAAGCGGCCTACATCCCGCTGACCCACTCCTACATGGGCGTGCCGGATCAGCTCGATCGAGACACCGTGCTGCGCGCGCTGAAACCGATCCTCGAAGACCCGAACAAACTCAAGGTTGGCCAACACGCCAAGTTCGACATGAACATCCTGGCCAACTGCGCCATCGGTGGCGATCAAAGCTGCGGCATCACGGTGCAAGGCATCGCCTTCGACACCATGCTCGAATCCTACGTGCTGGACTCCACCGCGACCCGTCACGACATGGACAGCCTGGCGCTCAAATACCTGAACCACACCACCACCAGTTTCCAGGACATTGCCGGCAAGGGTGCGAAGCAGCTGACTTTCGACCAGATCTCCCTGGAACTGGCCGGGCCGTACGCCGCCGAAGACGCCGATGTCACCCTGCGCCTGCATCAAACGCTGCAAGAAAAACTCAACGCCATTCCGAGCCTGAGCAAGGTCCTGAGCGAAATTGAAATGCCGCTGGTGCCGGTGCTGGCGCGGATCGAACGCCAGGGCGCGCTGGTCGATGCCAACCTGCTGGGGATTCAGAGCGTTGAGTTGGGCGAGAAGATGGTCGCGCTTGAGCGTGAGGCATTTGCCATCGCAGGCGAGGAATTCAACCTTGGTTCGCCAAAGCAACTGGGCGTGATCCTGTACGAAAAACTTGGCCTGCCGATCCTCAGCAAAACCGCCAAGGGCCAGGCGTCCACCGCCGAAGCCGTGCTGGCGGAACTGGCCGAGCAGGACTATCCGCTGCCTAAAGTGCTGATGCAGTACCGCTCGATGAGCAAGCTGAAAAGCACCTACACCGATCGCCTGCCGGAGCAGATTAACCCGCGCACCGGGCGGATTCACACCTCTTATCACCAGGCCGTCGCGGCGACCGGGCGTTTGTCGTCCAGCGATCCGAACCTGCAGAACATCCCGATCCGTACCGCCGAAGGTCGTCGGATTCGTCAGGCGTTCGTCGCGCCAAAAGGCTACAAACTGCTGGCGGCGGACTACTCGCAGATCGAACTGCGGATCATGGCGCACCTGGCCAAGGACGAAGGCCTGCTTCACGCCTTCCGCAATGACCTGGACGTGCACAAAGCCACCGCCGCCGAAGTCTTCGGGGTTGAACTGGCGGAGGTCACCACCGACCAACGGCGCAGTGCCAAGGCGATCAACTTCGGTTTGATCTATGGCATGAGCGCGTTTGGCCTGGCCAAGCAGATCGGTGTCGATCGCAAGCAATCCCAGGCTTACATCGACCGATATTTCGCCCGTTATCCTGGCGTGCTGGAATACATGGAGCGCACCCGCGCCCAAGCCGCCGAGCAAGGTTTCGTTGAAACCATCTTCGGTCGTCGCCTGTACCTGCCGGAAATCAACGCGAAAAACCCGGCCCTGCGCAAAGGCGCCGAACGCACGGCGATCAACGCCCCGATGCAAGGCACCGCGGCGGACATCATCAAGAAAGCCATGGTGGCTGTGGATAACTGGCTGACAACCTCAGGCCTGGACGCCAAAGTCATCCTGCAGGTGCACGATGAATTGGTCCTGGAAGTTCGTGAAGACCTGGTCGACCAGGTTCGCGATGAAATCCGCGTGCACATGAGCGACGCCGCGAAACTGGATGTGCCGCTGCTGGTCGAGGTAGGTGTGGGCAATAACTGGGACGAGGCTCACTAGAGCTATCGGAAAAATGACGTTCCCCTGTAGGAGCGAGCTTGCTCGCGAAGGACGAAAGGGCGCCGCGTTTGCACTGGCACCCCGCGTTTTCGTTAACGTCCATCGCGAGCGAGCTCGCGCCTACAGGCAGGGAATTCATGGCTCGAAGGGCCGTTATTTCGAAAAGTGCTTGGGCTTATTCCCAATGGATTTTGAACCACTCCGGAACTAAACCCGTGAACCGCCACTCAGAGTTACTGAATGGCTGGTGAAGCCCTTCGATGCTCCTATGTTGTGTTAAGTGTTGGCAGATAATCTGGACCCCGCCCTAGCGGTCCGGAACTTGAACCCCGGAACTTCCCCCTCCCCATAAGAAGTCCGGGGTTTTTTTTGCCTGCGATTTATTGCTCGGCCACCTCGGCGCCCTTGTCCGCCAGTTGCATCCAGCCCGCCAGTACAGTGTAGGCGTCTTCCAGGCCCATGCGTTTTGGCGCCGAGAACAGCTGGATAGAGATCGCATCACCCCAACCTTTGCGGATGTCTGCCTGAACCTTGAGCAGGACGTTTTTCGCCGCGCCGTAGGTCAGCTTGTCGGCTTTGGTCAGCAAAATATGCATCGGCATGCCGCTGGCCACGGCCCAGTCGAGCATCAGCAAGTCGAAGTCGGTCATTGGATGACGGATGTCCATCATCAAAATCAGGCCCTTCAAACTCTCGCGACCGCCCAGATAGGCTTCCAGGTGACGCTGCCAGTGCAGCTTCAACGGGATAGGTACTTTCGCGTAACCGTAACCCGGCAGGTCGACCAGACGACGATCATCGTCTAGCTTGAAGAAGTTCAACAACTGCGTGCGACCCGGCGTTTTCGAGGTCCGCGCGAGGCTGGCGTGCGTCAGAGTGTTCAAAGCGCTGGATTTGCCGGCGTTGGAACGCCCGGCGAAAGCCACTTCAAAGCCTTCGTCGTCGGGGCATTGATCGACTTTGGCAGCGCTGAGCATGAAGGTGGACTGTTGGCACAGGCCGAGGATGGGGTTCTTGAGTTGCATGGGATTTCCGATGTGGGCGGCGCCGGGAATGGACGCGGCGAGCAGTGTCGTTTCCGTTTCAGTGACGCCAGTATATAATGCCGCAGATTTTGTGTGCGCTTTGTCCCAGCGTAGGATGAAGTTCACGAGAGCGATTGACCTTGATTGCGCATTAGAACGCAGAACGCTCTCAACCCTGAAAAGGTCGTTTTATGACGAAATGGCTGCTAGCTGCCGGTGTCTTGATGCCGCTTTACAGCGCTCAGGCTACACAGGATCCGGAAGCTGTGTACAACCGTGTTTGTGGTGCCTGTCATTCCGGCCAACTACCCATGGCGCCCAAAAAGGGTGATCAGGAAGCTTGGACGCCGAGGTTGGCGAAAGGTATGGAGACGCTGGTGCAACACGTGACCCAGGGTTTCAAGGCGATGCCGCCGCGTGGTTTGTGCATGGACTGCAGTGCCGAGGATTACCAAGCCATCATCCACTGGATGAGCGAGTGATCCCGGTCCATAACTCTTTAACCCTTAGCCGTAGTTGGATTAGCTGATGAACAAATTGATCGTGAGTCTGCTGTTGACCGTGGGGATCTCCGGCATAGCCCATGCTGCAGGTGATGCGACTGCTGGTCAGGCGAAAGCCGCAGTATGTGGCGCCTGTCATGGCCCGGATGGCAACAGCATGGCGCCAAACTTTCCGAAACTGGCAGGTCAGGGCGAGCGTTATCTGAACAAGCAGTTGCACGACATCAAGTCCGGCAAACGCACCGTTCTGGAAATGACCGGTTTGCTGACCAACCTGAGCGATCAGGACCTGGCTGATATCTCCGCCTACTTCGCCAGCCAGAAAGGCAGCGTTGGCGCTGCCGACCCGAAAGTCGTGGCTCGCGGTGAAGCACTGTTCCGTGGCGGTGACTTGGCCAAGGGCCTGCCAGCCTGCACCGGCTGCCACTCTCCGGATGGCAAGGGCAACGCAGCTGCCGGCTTCCCGCATCTGGGTGGCCAGCACGCTCAATACGTCGCCAAGCAATTGACCGACTTCCGCAAGGAAGAAGGCGGTCGTGCCAACGATGGCGATACCAAACCGATGCAGAGCATTGCCAAAAAGCTCAGCGACGAAGATATCGCAGCAGTGTCCAGCTACATTCAAGGCCTGCACTAAGACCGGCGAATCGGGCGTCGTGCGGGAAGTACATCTCCTGCAACGTTAACGCTCTATTAATCCGTCGCAGCAAGTATAAAAAGGGTGGCTTTGGCCGCCCTTTTTTGTGGCCGCTGCCGTTACACTACAGAACTCAAGCCCGCCATGACCTGTCTGAAAACAGGTCGCGCGAGGCGACCCCATTTGTCCAGGAGTAAAGCATGCGTAATCTGATCATCAGCGCCGCACTGGTCGCTGCCAGCCTGTTCGGCATGACTGCCCAAGCCGCTGAAGCACCCGCCGCACCTTACGTCGAACTGACCAACCCGGTGCCGGTCGCTGTCCCTGGCAAAATCGAAGTGGTGGAGCTGTTCTGGTACGGCTGCCCGCATTGCTACGCCTTTGAACCGGTGATCAACCCTTGGGTTGAGAAACTGCCTTCGGACGTGAACTTCGTACGTATTCCGGCCATGTTCGGCGGCCCGTGGGATGCACACGGCCAAATGTTCCTGACCCTTGAAGCCATGGGCGTCGAGAACAAGGTGCATGCTGCGGTGTTCAACGCGATTCAGAAAGAACACAAGAAGCTGGTCACGCCAGACGAAATGGCAGAATTCCTTGCGACTCAGGGCGTAGACAAGGACAAGTTCCTGGCCACCTTCAACTCCTTCGCCATCAAAGGCAAAATCACCCAGGCCAAAGAGCTGGCGAAGAAATACGAAATTTCCGGCGTTCCGACCATGATCGTCAACGGCAAGTATCGCTTCGACGTGGGCTCTGCCGGCGGTGCCGAACAAGCGCTGCAACTGGCCGACAAACTCGTCGACAAAGAGCGAGCGGCTAACAAGGCTGCCGCCAACTAAGCGCGGGGCCTGCCATGCGCCGCTGGGGAACTGAACGCGTCGTTGGCCTGCATGATCCGCGGGTCAACGAACATCATCTGGAATCGACGGGCTTGCCCGCAGACAGCCGTCTGCGTTTGCTCAGTTTCAATATCCAGGTCGGCATCAGTACCGAGCGGTATCGGCACTACCTGACCCGGGGCTGGCAACATCTGTTGCCGCACACCGGGCGTGCCGACAATCTGCAAAAAATCGGTAATCTGCTGGGCGACTTCGATCTGGTCGCCTTGCAGGAAGCCGATGGCGGCAGCCTGCGATCAGGCTACGTCAATCAAGTGGAACACCTGGCCCAGCTCGGTGCTTTCCCCTACTGGTATCAACAACTCAATCGCAATCTCGGTCGCCTCGGCCAGCACAGCAATGGCGTGCTCAGCCGCCTGCGCCCGTGGGCGATTGAAGACCATCCGCTGCCGGGGCCCAAGGGTCGCGGGGCGATCCTGGTGCGCTTCGGCGAAGGTCCGGAGGCGCTGGTGGTGGTCATGATGCACCTGGCGCTGGGCGCTCGCGTGCGCAGCATGCAACTGGCTTATATCCGCGAGTTGATCGGCGGCTATAAACACCAGGTGCTGATGGGCGACATGAATACCCATGCCAGTGATTTGCTGCAAAACTCGCCGTTGCGTGACCTCGGCCTGCTCGCGCCGCAACTGGAAGCGACCTTCCCCAGCTGGCGCCCGCAGCGCTGCCTGGACCATATTCTGCTGAGCCCGACCCTGACCCTTGAAAAGGTCGAGGTACTGGCACAACCCATTTCCGATCACCTGCCGGTCGCGGTAGAGATTCGTCTGCCGGGTTCGCTCACGGCTGATGCATTCCCCGCGTTGAGTCCTGCCCCTCGCGGATCCCATGAATGAGCGACGAAGCACAGCGCTGGAAAGAAAAATACCTCAAAAGCATCGAACAACAGGAAAAGCTGGAGCGCCGATGGGACGCTCGGCTCGACCTTCTGCGTCGCGGCCTAGTACGCAGCAGCCTGGCAGCCGAGGGCACTGACCGCGCCGTTGACCAATGCATGAAGGAAATGCGCGAAGTCGTGCGCTCCGATGACATGGACGCCGGCCTGGCGAACCTGCTTCCTCGGCTGGAAAAAGCCGTGCTCGACTCCGAACAGCGCCGGGAAACCCGGGTCAATCAGACCAGCGCCGCACTGACCGCGCTGGTTTCGCAGCTGCAAACATTGCCGCTGCCGCGAGAAGTCAGCCGGCCACTGAAGAACTTCGCCAAACAACTCGACGGGCGCGTCGGCCAGGCCCGCGAAATTCCGCTGCTGCTCAGCGAACTGAGCGGCCTGCAAGGCAAGGCCCTGAGTCAGCTTGAGAACCCGGCAGAACCCGATCGCCCTGGTTTATTGCAACGGTTGTTCGGTAGTCGTGAGGCCGATGAAACGGTTGCCGCCCCGATGGTGCAGCTGCCCGCGTCTCAGCCTGTCCAAGCCGCTTGCGCGCTGCGGGCCGAGACGCAGCAGCCAGCGGTCGATCTCGTACCAGTGATCGATGAGCCGCAGGTGGTGCCAACCGTCGCGCCTGCGGCTGTCGCTCCCGAGCCATTGGCAATTGAAGCATCGCCCGCAGCAACGCTTGCTCCGGTTGTCGTTGCGTTTGTCCCGCCGGTGCTCGAACCGCAAAACGCCAGCCCCCGGACCGAAGAGGCACCCGCACCGACGCCCCCTGTTGTTGAGCAAGCCCCACAGGCTCAACCGGCCAGCAATCCCGACGAGCTAACTAGCCTGCCACCGCCCTCGCCCCTGGCCGTCGTTGATCCGGAGCAGCCTGAGCACGATATTCTCTACGCCCTACCGGACTCGCCCGAGCCTTCCTACAGTTCGGTGGCCAAGCACATCGAAGACACGTTGCTGGGCCTGCTCGACGACCTGACGCTACCCGAACGTCATCGTCCGCAAGCCGAAGCCATGCGTGATCGCCTGCAAAATGGTTTGAATTGGTACGAACTACTGCCCATCCTCGACGATCTAGCCACCTTGATGCTGGCAATTACCGACAGCGGGCAGCACGAATTCGAAACCTATCTGCAGCAGCTCAATGAACGCCTTGAGTCGTTCCAGAGCAACCTGCTCGCCGCCAGCACGGGCCATGCCGACAACCATTCCGCCGCGCGCGAGATGGACACGCAGATCCGTGAGCAGGTCGACGGCTTGCAGAGCAGCATGCAGGAAGCGGCAGACCTCGACGATCTGAAGCACGTACTGGAAAACCATCTTGAAGGCCTGCTTGGCACCCTGGATCAACACCAGAAGCAGCGCGACGAGCGCGAGCAAGAGGTCGCGGCGCGCCTGCACGGACTGGCCGAACGCGTTGCGCACATGGAGCAAGAAGCCCTGGGCTACCGCGAGCACCTCGAAGAACAGCGCCAGAAAGCCTTGATCGATCCGCTGACGGGCCTGCCCAACCGGGCGGCCTGGGGCGAGCGGCTGGATCACGAAGTCAGCCAATGGCAACAACATGGCAACACCCTGCTGCTAGCCATGCTCGACCTCGATCATTTCAAACGCATCAACGATAACTACGGGCACCTGGCGGGTGACAAAGTGCTGAAAATCATCGCCAGCGTGTTGCGCAAACGCCTGCGCGGGACGGATTTCATTGCCCGTTTTGGCGGCGAGGAATTTGTCCTGTTGATGCCCGCCACGGTTCCGGCGGTCGGCACCCAACTGCTGGAAAACCTGCGCGCATCGATCGAAGCCTGCCCGTTCCATTTCAAGGGTGAGCCAGTAACCATCACCCTTTCCATGGGGCTGACGGCTTTCAGGCCCGGCGAACATAGCGATGCGGTGCTTAAAAGAGCCGATCAGGCGCTATATCGCGCGAAACATGCCGGTCGCAACCGGGTGGAGTTGGGCTGACGGCTAATTGTTCCATTTTGTTTAAAACTTCGCGTTAGCCAGCCGCGCGCAGGTCAGTACGTTACACTGTTGCATTACTGACTTGCGCGTACCGCCTCTGCCATGAAATACCTTGCCCTCATCGTGTCGCTGATTATGTTGGCCGGCTGTGCCAGCGGTCCCCGGTTCGACACCAGCCATCCTTCTGCCAATCACGACAGCCGTGTTCAATTTGTCGTGGTGCATTACACCTCCGCCTCGCTGGAGCGGTCGCTGCAATTGCTGACCCATGGCGAGGTCAGCGCTCACTACCTGATTGGCGACGACTCGCGCGCCACCATTTATAAACTGGTGGACGAAAACCTGCGGGCCTGGCACGCCGGGGAAAGCGAATGGCAAGGACGGACCTGGTTGAACTCCAGCTCCATCGGCATCGAGATCGTCAATCCGGGTTTCAAAGTACTCCCGACCGGGGAGCGTGCCTGGTATCCCTACAGCGAAGCCCAGGTCCAGTCCTTGATTGTCTTGCTCAAAGACATCAGCAAGCGTTACGCCATCAGCCCCCTCAGTATCATCGGCCATAGCGACATCGCTCCCTTGCGCAAGCTCGATCCGGGGCCGCTGTTTCCCTGGAAACGCCTGGCGGCCGAAGGCCTCGGAATCTGGCCGAACGAGCAAGCCGTGGCGCGTCAGCAAACAAAGTTCGAAACACAACTGCCGAGCATCAGTTGGTTTCAGTCACAGCTTGCTCGCCTGGGTTATCCCACCCCGCAAACCGGGGAGTTGGATGTAGCGACGCGCCATGTGCTGGGCGCCTTTCAGATGCACTTCCGCCCTTCCCGCTTTGACGGCATGCCGGACGCGCAAACGGCAGCGTTGCTTCAGGTGTTGAACCAGACAAAATAATGACGCCCGCCCGACGGTCACGCTTTTTCTCAATCAGCAGCTATAACTCATTGGTAATTCTTCGGATATTGCACGATGACTGCTGCTCGAGAGACGTTGCGTAGTTGGTTTTATCGCCCCTGGTTTTTGGCGATGCTGGCTGCTGCGTTGAGCACGACACTGTTGATGGCGGGCAGTCTGTTCGTGGCCATCCATCAAGTCGAGCAGAACGAAAGTGAGGAAATGAATGCTCAGGGCGAGCGTTTCCTCGCGCGTCTGGAGCAGTTGTTCGGGCAATTGCGTGAAAGCCTCGACGACCTGGAAGCCCAGCCGTTAAGAGGCTGCGATGACGAAATGATCGCCACCTTGCAGCAGGTCAGTTTCAATTACCGCTTCGTGTACGAAGCGGTTTATATGGACGCCTCGCGAATCTGCTCCAATCGCCCTCGCCAGGAACTGTCGTTGATACGTCCGCCGGACATCAAGGGCCCCACCTACAGCTACTGGTTGAATACCACCACCGAACCCGATGAGAATCGCGCCGCTTTAATGCTCGGGCGTGGCAATTTTCGGGTCGCCACCTCTCGCGGGCATTTGACCGACATGGTCGATTTGTCTCCGGGCAGCAGCTTGCTGGTGGTCGTTGACCGTGGAGCACGGGCCATCCCGGTACTGGGTGCCGAACAGGCTTGGCCACCGACGGAAGCCTGGCCCCCGAAAAGCCGCGAATCGCTGCAAATCACTCAGACCCGCTTGATTTACCGCATGCCAACCAACAATCCCGCCTATCAATTGGTGCTGATTTCCCCGCGTACCGGCATGCACATTCCCGCCGTATGGTGGTGGTTGCTGCCGGCCAGCCTGTTACTGGGCGTGTGTGTAGGCTTTATGGTGTTTCTGCTGGTGCGCCAACGCCAGTCGCTGGACGCCGAACTGACAGGCGCCATTCGACGAGGCGAGTTGCAGGTGCTGTATCAGCCGATCTTCGACCTCGACAGCCGCAACTGTGTCGGTGCCGAAGCCCTGCTGCGCTGGCGACGACCGGACGGCACGCTGACCAGCCCCGATCTGTTCATTCCCATGGCTGAGAACACCGGCCAGATCCGCCAGATGACCGACTTCGTACTCCAGCGCCTGCTTGAGCAACTGGGGCAACTGCTGCGGGCGAATCCGCAGCTGTACATCTCGGTCAACCTGGCGGCCTGTGATGTCATGGTGCCGCGTATCGGCCAGGTCATGGCGCGCTTGCTGACCTTGCACCGGGTCGCCGCCAAACAGATTGCCTTTGAGGTCACAGAGCGGGGATTGATCGATGTCGAGGTCGCTCGGGAAAACCTGCAAGCCTTGCGTGATGTCGGGCATCAAGTGCTGATCGATGATTTTGGCACCGGCTATTGCAGCCTCGCCTACCTGCAAACCCTGCCGGTGGATTGCCTGAAAATCGATAAGGCCTTTATTGACGCCCTGGGCCATGACGCGGCCAGTAGCGGGGTCGCCCCGCACATCATTCACATGGCCCAGGCCCTGCAACTCAAGGTGATCGCCGAAGGCATCGAATATGAAGCCCAGGCAGCGTTTCTGAGCAGTGAAGGGGTGAGATTCGGTCAGGGCTGGCTGTTCGCTCATGCGTTAAGCGCGGTGCAGTTCATCGAACTGATTACCCGAGGCCGCCGGCTCTCCGCGCGGCGCCTGGACGATGAAGCCTGAAGTCGCAACGGATCAAACCGACAACGCCATATAGAACTGAGTCCCCTGCCCCGGCCGCGAATAGACGCCCATCCGCCCGCCGTGCAACTGCACGATTTCCTTGCACAGCGCCAGACCGAGCCCGGCCCCGCCTTTCTTGCGACCGACCTGAACAAAGGGCTCGAAGATCCGTCCCTGCTGGCCGTAGGCAATGCCTTCACCGTTGTCCTCGACGCTGATAATCACTCGCTCGCCATGGCGACGGGCTTGCAGGCGTATCTGCCCCTCGGCAGCGGTATGGCGCAATGCATTGTCGATCAGGTTATCGAGCACCCGGTCCAGTTGCGGCTGATCGGCCTGCAACCACGGCAAAGGGCCCTGAACCTCCACTAACAGATCGATGCCCTTCTCCATCGCGGAACCGGCAAAACGTGACCGGGCCTGCTCCAGCAACTCCTCGATGGAACACGGCGCCAGGGTCAGTTTCTGCAAGCCGTTCTGGTAGCGGGAGAAGTTCAGCAGGTCGTTGATCAGCTGCATCAAGCGCTGCATCTCTTCATTCACGGTGTCGAGCAAATCGGCTTCCCGCGAATCCGCGGCAAAATGTGCGCGCTCGCGGAACAGACCGAACGCCATGTGCATCCCGGTCACCGGCGTGCGCAACTCATGGGAGGCGCGCAATACGAACTCGCTGCGCACCCGTTCGAAAGCACGTTGTTCGGTCACATCATGCAGCACCATCACCGCGCCGAGAATATGGCCCTGGGTATGGCTGACCGGCGTCAGGCTATAGGTCAACAACCGCGACTCGCCATCGACCTCAATGCTCAAGTCTTCCGGCGCCCGCTCCAGGGTGCCGCCGCGCAGCACCAGTTGCAGTTGTTCATCGAGTTCGGGGCGTTCAAGGGCCGTGCCCAGCCCTTGGCCAAGACGATCGTCGTCCCAGCCCAGCTGACGCTGCGCCACTGGGTTAAGGTGCTCCAGATGGCCATCGCGATCGATCATCAGCAAACCGTCGTCAATGCTGTCGAGCACGGCCTGCAAGCGCTGCTGGCCGGCAAGCAACTCATCGATGTTGGTCGCCTGATGCTGGCGCAAGGCCTCGGCCATGATGCCGAAGCGCTTGGTCAGTTGGTTCATTTCCACTGCCGAAGAAATCGGCAGGGTCACTTCGAAATTGCCTTGGCCGATGTTGTCAGCCGCCTGCGCCAAGGCCTCGATCGGCGCGCCGAACCGTCGGGCAATCGCATGGGCGGTCACGAAGCCGATGATCAGCACCGCCAACCCGACCAATCCGAGCAGGCCGGCAATCAGCAGCGCCCGCTCCCGCGCTTGGCGCTGCGTATCGTTGATGTTATCCAGTGCTCGCTTGTGTTCGGCGATCAACCCGTTGCGTAACGCGTTGAATCGTTCGGTCAATGCCTCGTTACCGCTGAGCACATGGGTCGAGTCGTGTGACAGGTCCAACGCTTGCAGAAAACTCAGGTAATCATCCTTGGCCTGCATGAACCCATACAGGTTGCCCTCGCCGCCCTGTTCATGGGCAATACCTTCATCCAGCAGCTGAACATAATGTTGCTTTGACGCTTCGAACGCCGCCGGGTCGGATTTTTCATTGAGCATGAGGATCAGTTGATCACCCAGGGTCTGGCGCAATTTGAGACCCAGATCCAGCGTGACGAAGTTGTTGCGAATGAGTGCTTCCTGGTTGCCGGCCATCTGCATCACGCTGACCAGGCCTAGCAACAGACCCAGCAGCGCGACAGTGATCAGTGCGGAAATACTCAGAAACAGCCGCGTGCGCAACTTCATCGCGAGTTTCATAGGAGGCTCACAGGTTGTACTGCTTGCGTTTGCGGTACAACGTCGAGGCATCGATGCCCAAGGTCTTGGCAGCCTGGTCCAGGGTGTCGGCCGTTGCGAGGACCGCACCGATGTGGGCTTTTTCCAACTCATCCAGACTCAACGCAGCACCGATGCGCGGGGCATTGTTGACCGGCGTTTCGGCCATGCCCAGGTTGCTGATCTCGACCCGTTCCTGTGGGCAAATAATGCTCGCCCGCTCCACCACGTTGCGCAGCTCGCGGATGTTCCCTGGCCATCGGTAACCCAGCAGCGCTTCACGGGCCTCGTCGCTGAACCCTCGGGCCGGACGCGCATACTCCTTGACGAACCGGGCCAGAAAGCGATCAGCCAGGTTGAGGATGTCCTCCCGGCGTTCGCGCAACGGCGGCAGGTGCAAGGTGATGACGTTCAGGCGATACAGCAGGTCTTCGCGGAAGCGACCGTCGCGGACCATGTCTTCGAGGTTCTGGTTTGTCGCGGCCAGAATGCGCACATCAGCGCGGCGGGTGACCGGGTCGCCTACCCGCTCGTATTCTTTATCCTGGATGAAACGCAGCAGCTTAGGCTGCAAAACCAATGGAAAATCGCCGATCTCGTCGAGAAACAGCGTGCCACCGTCGGCCTGATTGACTCGACCCAACGTACTTTCGCTGGCGCCGGTGAAGGCGCCACGGCTATGGCCGAACAGCTCGCTTTCCATCAGTTCGGCCGTCAGGGACGGGCAGTTGATGGTGATGCAGGACTTCTTCGAGCGCTTGCTCCAGCCGTGAATGGCCTGGGACAACTCGCCCTTCCCCGTACCGGATTCGCCGAGAATCAAGATATTGGCATCGGTGTTGGCCACCTGGCGGGCGGTTTCGAGCACCACTTTCATCGCCGGGCTGTGGGAATCGAGACCGTCCTTGGGCTTGCGCACCTCACCTTCCAACGCCTCCAGACGTGCTGACAGTTGCCGCACTTCCAGTTGCTTGGCGGTGGCCAGGCGCAATTGATCGGGGCTGCACGGCTTGACCAGATAATCGGCGGCACCCGCCTGGATCGCGTCGACGGCGGTGTCCACGGCCGAGTGAGCCGTGACAATCACCACGCGCATCCACGGCGCCTGAATACGCATCTGTGCCAGCACATCCAGGCCGTTGTCTTCGCCCAGACGTAAATCAAGGAAGCACAAATCGAACACCTGACGCTGCAACAATGCATCCGCCTGCGCCGCGCTGTTGGCGGTAGCGACGCTATAGCCTTCGTCTTCGAGGCAATAACGGAAGGTTCGCAGGATGGCGGACTCATCGTCCACCAGCAGAATGCGGCCTTGATTCTCAGTGGCTGATTCCATTTTCCTACGCTCCTTAATGAATGATCTTTGGTTAGTCCCGGAAAAATCGGGCAAGTTGCATGGTTGATTCTGGTCGATTCCGGCCACGCCGGGGTAGATATCTCATCACCCTACGGCTAATGACCTGATTTTGTTGGTTTTTTAATAAATTAACGCTTTTCAGGCGGCTTCCCGCGTGCAGTTGTGACATCCGCGCCCTCTTCTCAATTCAAAAATATTGAAACTTCCTACGGAACCATCGTGCATTACGCACGACTTCAGGAGGGGCATCGTGCAGGATGCGTCCGGAATGATTTTTACTGTATTCATAACATATTGATTTATAACGATTTTATCCCTGTAAAAAGCTGGCATGCACACTGCAATGATTTGGTTAATCCAGGGCAAAAGATCGATGCCCTAAACCAGATCACCACAGTGTGGGAGGAGCTTCAGGATGAGTCGCCAACGTGCCGCCCAATTGCGTATCTCGCCACTGCATATCCAGCAAGGCCTGTTTGCTGTTCTGGCGCTGTTGATCACCTTGATCGGCGGCCAGCAGTTTCAGAGCTGGAACCAGAGCCAGCAGCAAGACGCGATCCGTGTGTCGATTCAGCACCCGACCCAAACCCACTTCAGCGCCGCCAGCAGCAACCAGGCTGACCTCGCCCCGATGCGCATGATGGACGTCGACCAGGCACAGCCTGTGGATGAGATGCCCCGTCAGGAACGTTGGGTGTTCTAAGTAAACGAACTTGGCGCGCTTGCTGCGCCGGGAAAGGCACCACAAGCAACACCTCTAAATAGAAGCGTAAGGAGAATCACCATGTTGAGCTGGGCAATCACATTCTTGATCATTGCCATCATCGCCGCCGTACTGGGCTTCGGTGGTATCGCGGGCACCGCCACGGGTATCGCCAAGATTCTCTTTGTCGTGTTCCTGGTGATGTTCATTGCTTCGTTCTTCTTTGGCCGTCGCGGTCGAGGTTGAACATGAGCGTTTTAAAGACAGTGGCAGCCGCCCTGCTCCTGGGCGGTAGTGCCATGGCGATGGCGGCCAATGATGGCCAGACGCGGGTCAATGAGTTGCTGACCGCAGACCCGCAATACCGTGAAACGTGGCAAGGCGTGGTGAAGAAGGAAGAACGCCTGCCGGAATGGGTGATGAACCTCTCCGGCGACGCCGAGCAAATGAATGCCGTTGAAGAGGATGGCGACAAGTATCTGGTCGGGCCACTGTGCGAAACACAGCAGACGTGCCTGAACAAGCGCTTGATCGTAGCGTTCAGCTTCGACAAGAAGGATGCCTACGCCATGCTGGTCGAAGTGCCTGCGGGGCTGCCGGCCGACAAGTCGCCTACGCGACATGCCGACTACCGCTTCCTCGGAAAGCCGGACCAGGGCATGCAAGACCTGTTGATGGAACAACTGAAGAAAGATCCGAAGTGGTACTGAGTTTGAAACAAGAGAGAAGCTACGATGCTTCTTTCCGATGCGCTACCCGAGGAAGGTAGACGCATGACCAAGGGGTCGGGACGTTCTGCCTGTTTCAGGGGCGGAGTGACCTACGGGTACAGGGAGTGCCTGCGCCAGGGCCGGGTCAGGAAAAGCTGCGACGCAAGTTCGCCGACCCCTCAGGGCTCGACGGACTTGCGAAGAGCTTCCTCGCGGTAAAAGCATCGCCCCGAGCGTTCAGCTCACTTTCCTTGCATAACGTCGAATATTCCCTGGAATACATTTTTCCGGTGATTTTTTGCGACCATCTATCGAGAAAGCTGCGGCAAAATGTAAGCGATAATTCGCCCTTAAACGTAGGATTTTTCTGTAGTTTTAGCCCTCATCCCTCCGCTCAAAAAACAACCAACCTCCTCTGAAATGGCCGGTTCACGGTACTTATAGCTGCCGAAATGTCGTATGCAAACCGGTTGGGACGCCAGTTTCATTTAAAAAAGCTCATGCTGATTCGGCATAGGGTAGGCGTTTACGGCATTAGACGTCGCTTCCTTGCATCGGAATAGTTGCGCCTTTTTTCGCCTGCCAGAGAGCCATAAATACTAGCTCCGGGGCTCCTTATACGGGGGTAGATGCACAAGACTTTTACGCCACAAGCGTGCCGGTTCTTGCATCTGCCTGAGTCAAACGCAAGTAAGGGTAAAGATATGAAGAAGGCAAAGCTTAGCCTCGCCTGGCAGATCCTCATCGGTCTGGTATTGGGGATTGCAATCGGTGCGCTGCTCAACCATTTCAGTGCCGAAAAAGCCTGGTGGATCAGTAACGTCCTGCAACCAGCGGGCGATATCTTTATCCGTCTGATCAAGATGATCGTGATCCCGATCGTGATCTCCTCCCTGATCGTCGGCATCGCGGGTGTCGGCGACGCGAAGAAGCTTGGTCGCATCGGTCTGAAGACCATCATTTACTTCGAGATCGTCACCACCATCGCCATTGTGGTCGGTCTGGTGCTGGCCAACGTGTTCCATCCGGGCACCGGCATCGACATGAGCACCCTGGGTACCGTGGATATTTCCAAGTACCAGGCGACTGCCGCCGAGGTTCAGCATGAACACGCGTTCATCGAAACCATCCTCAACCTGATCCCGTCGAACATCTTCGCGGCCATGGCCCGCGGCGAAATGCTGCCGATCATCTTCTTCTCCGTGTTGTTCGGTCTCGGCTTGTCGAGCCTGCAATCGGACCTGCGCGAGCCTCTGGTGAAGATGTTCCAGGGCGTGTCGGAAAGCATGTTCAAAGTCACCCACATGATCATGAACTACGCCCCGATCGGCGTTTTCGCACTGATCGCGGTGACCGTGGCCAACTTCGGCTTCGCTTCCCTCATCCCGCTGGCCAAACTGGTGATCCTGGTTTATGTCGCCATCGCCTTCTTCGCCTTCGTGATCCTGGGCCTGATCGCTCGCCTGTTCGGCTTCTCGGTGATCAAGCTGATGCGCATCTTCAAGGATGAGCTGGTGCTGGCCTACTCCACCGCCAGCTCCGAGACCGTGTTGCCACGCGTGATCGAGAAGATGGAAGCCTACGGCGCGCCGAAAGCCATTTGCAGCTTCGTGGTGCCGACCGGTTACTCGTTCAACCTCGACGGTTCGACCCTGTACCAAAGCATCGCGGCGATCTTCATTGCCCAGCTGTACGGCATTGACCTGTCCATCAGCCAGCAATTGCTGCTGGTGCTGACCTTGATGGTCACTTCCAAAGGCATCGCCGGCGTACCGGGCGTGTCCTTCGTGGTGCTGCTGGCCACGCTGGGCAGCGTGGGTATTCCGTTGGAAGGCCTGGCGTTCATCGCCGGTGTCGACCGCATCATGGACATGGCCCGTACCGCACTGAACGTGATCGGCAACGCCCTGGCCGTGTTGGTCATCTCCCGTTGGGAAGGCATGTACGACGACGCCAAGGGCCAGCGCTACTGGAACTCCCTGCCGCACTGGCGCAGCAAGGAAAAGCTGCCGGTTGGCGAAACCTCCATTAACTGATTGCTGAACCCTGTGGAGATTGGCTTTTTTGTGGGAGCCAGCCTGCTGGCGATGAGGCCGGCACACTCAACATCTCTGTTGTTTGAAACACCGCTATCGCCAGCAGGCTGGCTCCCACATTGATCCGCGCCAACTGCACCGACAAACCCCGGAGAAATCCGGGGTTTGTCGTTTCTGGCGACCCCGCTATCATTCGCCCCATTCTTCGGGGGATTCAACTGATGCTCAATGGCCTGTGGCTAAGCTTCTTCATCGTGGCAGCCGTGTCGGCGCTGGCGCAGTGGCTGATTGGCGGCAACGCCGGGATCTTCGCGGCGATGGTGGAAAGCATTTTCGCCATGGCCAAATTGTCGGTCGAGGTCATGGTCCTGCTGTTCGGCACCCTGACCCTCTGGCTGGGTTTTCTGCGAATTGCCGAGAAGGCCGGGATCGTCGAGTGGCTGGCCAAGGCATTGGGCCCATTGTTTCTGCGTCTGATGCCCGGCGTCCCGGCAGGTCACCCGGCCATCGGCCTGATCACGCTCAACTTCGCCGCGAACGGCCTGGGCCTCGACAACGCCGCCACGCCGATCGGCCTCAAAGCCATGAAGGCGCTGCAAGAGCTCAACCCCAGCGACACCATCGCCAGCAACGCGCAAATCCTCTTCCTGGTGCTCAACGCCTCCTCGCTGACCCTGCTGCCGGTGACGATCTTCATGTACCGCGCCCAGCAAGGCGCGCCTGATCCGACCCTGGTGTTCCTGCCGATCCTGTTGGCCACCAGCTGCTCGACCTTGGTCGGCTTGTTGTCGGTGGCGGTCATGCAGCGTCTGCGCCTGTGGGACCCGGTGGTGCTCGCTTACCTGATTCCCGGTGCCCTGGCCCTCGGCGGCTTCATGGCGCTGCTGGGAACGCTCTCGGCGACCGCGCTGGCCGGCCTGTCTTCGATCCTCGGCAACGTGACGCTGTTCGGGCTGATCATGCTGTTCCTGGTGGTCGGCGCGCTGCGTAAAGTGAAGGTGTACGAGGCGTTCGTCGAAGGCGCCAAAGAAGGTTTCGACGTGGCCAAGAACCTGCTGCCGTATCTGGTGGCGATGCTCTGCGCGGTGGGCGTGTTGCGCGCATCCGGCGCGCTGGATTTTGGCCTGGACGGGATTCGGCATCTGGTGGAATGGGCCGGTTGGGACACCCGCTTCGTCGATGCGCTGCCGACGGCGATGGTTAAACCGTTCTCCGGCAGCGCTGCCCGGGCGATGCTGATCGAAACCATGAAAACCTCAGGCGTGGACAGCTTCCCGGCACTGGTGGCGGCGACGATTCAGGGCAGTACCGAAACGACTTTCTATGTGTTGGCGGTGTACTTCGGTGCGGTGGGGATCCAGCGGGCGCGGCATGCGGTGGGGTGTGCGTTGCTGGCGGAACTGGCCGGCGTGCTTGGCGCGATCGGCGTCTGCTATTGGTTCTTCGGCTAACCAAAATCCCCTGTGGGAGCGAGCCTGCTCGCGATGAGGGCGTGACATTCAAAATAGATGTTGGCTGTCAGACCGCCATCGCGAGCAGGCTCGCTCCCACAGTGGTTTATGTAGGTTTTAAGGTCGCAGTGGCGGGGCGACTTTCTGGCCTTGTTCGACCGCCCAACTCACCACTTGCGCCGTTAGCTGATCACTTGCCTGGCCAAACCCGGCGACCACCGCCGGTACTTTCACATCACTGAGCGGCTGACGCACTTCAAAGCGCCGGCTGGCGAGGATTCGCTGGTCATAACCGCGCACCAGCAACGCATCCAGCCGCAGCACCACGCCAGCGCTCGAGCCTTGGTATTCCGTCTGGAACGCCTGCAAACTCCCGCCCAGCTCCAGATCCGCCTGGAAATTGCTGTCATCAGTACTTAACAGCGTCACCCGCCCGTCACGCTGGAAACCATCCAGCAGGCGATTGCGCAGCAGCACCGGCGCCGGATCGCTCCAGCGCGAGCCCTTGTAGCTGCTGATCACGTCGCCCTGGGGAATGACGGCGATGTTCGAGGTGTTCAACGCTTCGCTGGCCTGGGGTTTGTTCAGGCGCAACGACCAGCGCTGCGGCGTCGCGTAACTGGCCGCCGGGCCGCTTTGCGCCGAGGGCAATCGATAGACATCGAACGGTTCGGACTTGGGCAGAATCGAGCACGCGCTGATCAGCGTGAAGCTGGCGAGGAGGGCGAGGTGGGTCAGCTTCATGGGGTGAATTCCTTGTTCTTGTCACTGCCCAGCAAATAACCGCTGGGGTTGGCCTCCAGGCGCTGAGAGATGGCGCGCAGCGAGCTCAGGGTTTCACGCAGCTCACGCACCGCCGGGGCCAGGCCATTGAGGCCCTGCATCCCGCTGTTGAGCGAATCCTGATTGCTCGTGAGCAGCTTGTTGATGGTCGCGCTGCTTTGTTCCAGCGACTTCATCGCCTGCTCGGCACTGCCGAACATCTGCTGGCCCTGATCGGTGAGCAGGCCGTTGGCATTGCGCATCAGCGCGGCTGTCTGTTCGAGGGTGGCCGTGGCCTGCTTGCCGACGGCGCCCAGTTGCTGCATGGCCTGGCGGATGTCGCCGCGCTGGTCGGCGATGGTGCCGGTGGTTTGCTCCAGGTGTTCAAGGGTCTTGCTGATGCGTTCGACGTTCTCCGAGGAAAACATCTGATTGGCGTTATGCATCAGCATGTTCACCCCGGCCACCAGGTCGCCACTGTCGTTCAGCAGGCGGGCGATGGGCGAGGGCGATGCCACGATCACCGGCAGATTGCCGTCTTTGCCCTTGAGCTTCGGACTCTGCGGGGTACCGCCGCTGAGCTGGATGATCGAGGTGCCGGTGATGCCGGTCAGCGCCAGGATCGCTTGGGTGTCTTCCTTGATCGGCGTATCGCCGCCCAGACGAATCCGCGCCAACACCCGGCGCGGGTCTTTCGGGTCCAGGCGCAGGGTCACCACGTCGCCGACCTTGATCCCGCTGTACTGCACGGCGCTGCCCTTGGACAGGCCGCTGACCGCCTCGTTGAAGACGACTTCGTAATCCTTGAACTCGGTGTCGACACTGGACTTGGCCAGCCATAAGCCGAAGAGCAGGGCGCCCGCCACCACAATCACAGTGAACAGGCCGATCAACACATGATGGGCTCGGGTTTCCATGTCAGACCTCGTTGAGCTGTTGAGCGGCCGTCAGCGCCGCGCGGCCGCGAGGGCCATGGAAGTATTCGTGAATCCACGCGTCGTCGGTTTCCGAGACCTTGTCGATGGCGTCCGCCACCAGCACTTTTTTCTGCGCCAGCACCGCCACCCGGTCGGTGATGGTGTACAGCGTGTCGAGGTCGTGGGTCACCAGAAACACGCTCAGGCCCAAGGCATCGCGCAGGGTCAGGATCAGTTGATCGAACGCTGCGGCGCCGATCGGATCGAGGCCGGCGGTGGGTTCATCGAGAAACAGAATGTCCGGGTCCAGCGCCAGCGCCCGGGCCAGGGCCGCACGCTTGATCATGCCGCCGGACAGCGAAGCGGGGTACTTGTCTGCCGCCGACAGCGGCAAGCCGGCCAGGGCCATTTTCACCGCCGCCAGATGCTCGGCATCGTTGCGGCTCAAACCGGCGTGTTCGATCAGGGGCAGGGCGACGTTTTCGGTGACGGTCAGCGAAGAAAACAGCGCGCCTTTCTGGAACAGCACGCCGAACCGTCGTTCGACCATCGAGCGCTCGTGCTCGGACAGCGTCGGCAAGTTTTTGCCAAAGACCTTCACCAGCCCTTCGCTGGGCTGCCGCAAGCCGACGATGCTGCGCAGCAACACCGATTTGCCGCTGCCGGAACCGCCGACCACGGCGAGGATTTCGCCCTTGTACAAATCCAGATCGAGGTTCTCGTGCACGCTCTGGCGACCAAAGCGATTGCACAGCCCACGGACTTCGATCACCGCCTCGGCGGGCGCTCGGGGTAGACGACTCACCAGCCCATCTCCATGAAAAACAGCGCGGCCACGGCGTCGAGCACGATCACCACGAAAATCGACTGGACCACGCTCGACGTGGTGTGCGCGCCCACGGACTCGGCGCTGCCACTGACCTTGAAGCCTTCAAGACAGCCGATCGCGGCGATCAGGAACGCGAAGATCGGCGCTTTGACGATCCCCACCAGAAAGTGTTGAACGCCGATGTCGGTTTGCAGCAGCGAGAGGAACATCGCCGGCGAGATACCCAGCGACACGGCGCAGACCACGCCACCGCCGATAATTCCCGAGACCATCGCCAGGAAGGTCAGCATCGGCAGCGCCACCAGCAACGCCAGCACGCGCGGCACCACCAGCAATTCCATCGGGTCCAGGCCCAGGGTGCGGATCGCGTCGATTTCTTCGTTGGCCTTCATCGAGCCGATCTGCGCCGTAAACGCACTGGCGGTACGGCCGGCCATCAGGATCGCGGTCAGCAACACGCCGAATTCGCGCAGGAAGGAGAAGGCGACAAGGTCCACGGTGAAGATGCTCGCACCGAAACTGGCGAGCACCGTCGCCCCGAGGAACGCCACCACCGCGCCCACCAGAAAGGTCAGCAGGGCGACGATGGGCGCGGCGTCGAGGCCGGTCTGTTCGATGTGCGCGACCATCGGCGTGATGCGCCAGCGCTTGGGGCGAAACAGCCCACGGGCGATGGTTTCGAGGATCAGGCCGACGAAACCCAGCAGTTGCAAGGTGTCCTGCCAAACCGCGTCGACCGCGCGGCCGATGCGGGTCAGCAGTTGAATGCCGACACTGATTTCCGGTTCCTTGATCGGTACGCAGAAGTCGGTGAGCGAACAGTAGACGGTCTGCAACAAGGCGCGGTCGGCAGAGGACAGTGTGCAATCGGGATGTTCGGCGGAGCGCCCCAAACGCTCGGAACCGAGCAACTCCACCAGTAACGAGGCGCCGGCGGTGTCGAGTGCGCCGAGGCCGTTGAGGTCGATGTGGGTGCTGTCGGTGTATTGACCGTGGAGCGTTTCGCTCAGGTGCTTGAGGTCGGCGTAGTGGGCAAGCGTCCAGTCACCCGTGACCCGCAGTTGAGCAGGGGAGTGAGAGGTGTCTAGCTGGGCATTGCCGGCGATTGTGCTGCTGGTCATAAGCTCCGTGCTTGTTCGGCTACTACGCAGATCTACGTAATAGCACGAACCGCATTACTTTTCTTTGATCGGCGTGCTGTCCTTGACCTTGAAGCGCAACACACCGATCACCTGACCGTCTTCGGTGAGCACGCGAACCTGCCATTTGCCGACGGGGTTGCCGGGGAAATTGGTTTTGTGGGTCCAGGCCCGGTAGCCTTCCTTGCGCCCGCCGTGGATGTCCAGCGGGATGCGGTCGACCTCTTTGCCGTTGAACTTCCACACGTGATAGATCCGCTCGTCCAGGCCGCGCGGGGCGTTGATCGCGGTGTAGGCGTACAGCCCGTCACCCCGGATCTGTTCGACGCTGACTTCATCCAGACTCTTGCCCGGCGTGCGGTCCTGCAGTTGCGTGCTGATCGCCACGTCGGTCATCCACAGCGTCGCGGGCGGCACCCACGAGCGCAGCACCCAGCCGAGGGCGCCGATGCCCAGGGTGATGCTGAGAATCGCCAAGGCGTTGCGCACGGTGCGGATCGGGAAGATCGACGCCAGGCTCGGGAACGACAGCAGCACGGCGATGCCCAGGGCCAGTTTGAAACTCTGCGAGGTGGTCAGGTGCAGGATGACGGGCAGGGCGGTCAGCAGCGCGGCGAACAGTGTCAGCGTGTGCAACGCGAGGAACGCCCAGCGCCGTGGCGCCAGCCATTTGTAGTAGAGCGGGTCGACGATGGAAATCAGTGCGGCAATGCCCAACAGCCCGGTGAAAAACAGTTGGCCGCTGTTCCAGGTGGTGGTGATGAAAAAGAACGGCAGGACGAAGAACAGGCTTTCCTGGTGAATCATCTGCGTGGCGTAACGCAGCAGGGGCCGGGGAATTTCGCGTTTGAAGATTCTGGCGAACAGCTTGGTCAGGCTGTTTTCCAGCATCAGCCAGATCCAGCTGAGCACCATGATGATGGTGATCCAGGTCGCCAGGCCTTGCTGGCGATCCACCAGAATGAAACTGCCGACCCCGGAAATGAAACCACCGAGCGCAATGACCCCCGGATAGCGCTTCATCAATTCCAGGATGCGCTGGACGTACAGGGTCAGGGTAGGCATTCGGCGGTTCGCACTAGTCGTAGGAAAAAATCCTCGACAGAGTACCGCTGGCAAAGCGGTGTGGCGAGGGGCTGCACTCCAATCACAAACCCGTGTAGCAGCTGCCGAAGGCTGCGTTCGGCTGCGCAGCAGTCGTAAATCCGTTTTGTCAGATATACCTGACGGACCGCGTTGAATGGCTATACGACTGCTTCGCAGCCGAACGCAGCCTTCGGCAGCTGCTACACGGTTCGTGGTGCTTTGCGATGGATGCGCCAGGCCAATAGCCCGAGCACAATCAAAGCGAACACCCCGACAATCGCCCACAGCAGCTGGTCATAACTCATCAACGGCTTCTCGATTCGCAAATACCCCGGTTGCAGAAGCAACTCGCGCATCGCTTTGTTGGCTTCGTCCAGTGTCACGCCTTGCAGTTCCCTGGCAGGGTCGGCGAAGCGGCCGTCCTCGTAGTCGCCAATGGCGCCCCAGTAGTAATCGGCCAGCGCGCTGTTGCCCTGCACGGCCCAGGCCTGGCGGGCGATGGCGGCCTGCTTGAGGCGGTTGAAGGTGTCGACATTGAGACCGTCCTTGAGCAACCCGGCCTTCAAGTCATCCAGCACACTTTCAGCCTCGGTCACGTCGTCGCGCTCAAGGTCGGCGTTCAGGCTCATGAAGCCGACGCCACCGAATACCTCGCGTTCGGCCCAGGGGCCGTAGGACAAACCATGCGCGAGTCGCAACTGGCGATAGAGCGCCCAGTCCAGATAGTCCTTGAGCAGGTCGAAGGTTTCGTCGTGCTGGTCTTCCAGCACCGGTTCCGGCACCAGCCAGTGCAACTTGGCGCCGCCGCCGACGAACCCATGGATCAGGCTGCGCTCATGGGCGGCGCTGGCCTTGATTTCCGGCAGGGGCAGGTGCTCGGTGGGATCGATCGCCTGAAGCGCGCCATAGGCCCGTTCCAGATAGGCCGGCAGCACCCGTTCGAGATCACCCACCACGATCAGCGTCATGTTGTTCGGCGCGTACCAGTCCTGGCGCACCTTTTCCAGTTGCTCGCGGGTGAGGTGCTCGACTTGTGCGCGCTCGGGGCATTTGAGGCCCAGTTCCACCGCCAGCTGGTTACTCGCCGAGTGGCCCAGGTCCTGGCGGTCCAGCCAGCGTTGCAGGTGCGAGTAATGACCACCGTCCTCGCGCTCGACCACTTGCTTGGCGGCATTGATCGCGTTGTCGTCGAATCGGGTCTGGGTCAGCAGCGCCAGCAACAGGTCGAGCACCTTGCGCTGGTTTTTCGCCGGGGCTTCGATGACGAACGTGGTGTCGGCGTTGCTGGTGTAGGCGTTCCACTCGCCGCCCAAGGCTTGCATGCGCTCTTCCAGGCCACCTTCGCCGCTGGCGTCGATGCCGCTGAACAGCAAGTGTTCGAGCAGGTGCGGCAGCTCTTTATCGGCGCAGCTGAAATCATCCAGGCCGACGCCGACCACCAGACGAATCGCCACATGCCCGCGCTCGGTGCCCGGTTTGAGCAGCATTTGCAGGCCGTTGGGCAGCGTATAGCCCTCGACCTGGAAGCGATCCAGGGCAAACGAAGGCAAGGAACCCAGCAACAGACAGGCGAACAACAGACAACGCATAGCAAGCTTCCAGGCAACCAATCGGAGATCCGTGTCGTCAGTCAGGCCGCCATCGCGAGCAGGCTCGCTCCCACAGTGGAATGCGTTTCGACTGTGGGAGCGAGCCTGCTCGCGATGGCGGCCTTGAGGCTGCACAATGTTACTGACTGACCACACTGCCAGACGTTCAAGGCGAATGTGTGATGTCAGCCAAATCGTCAACGGCCAGCGCGCCGGTATCGGACGTTTCCAGCACCACATAAGCACTGCTGCAGAACAGCGAGTTCAGACGCTTCATGTCGGCGATCAACTCCAGGTGCAGCGAACTGGTCTCGATACTTTGCACGATCTTACGTTGCAATCGGCTGACATGAGCGTGGGCCAGGCGGCGTTCCTGTGCGCGAAAGCGACGTTTCTCACGCAGCAACTGACGGGCACTTTCCTTGTCGGCACTGAGGAACACCGACAACCCGAGGCGCAGGTTGGAGATCAACTGGCCTTGCAGTCCCGCCAATTCTTCCAGGCCGACCTGGGAAAACGACCGGCGTTGCGAGGTTTTCTGCTGCTGGACCTTGCGCAGCATGCGTTCGATCAAGTCGCTGGCCAGTTTGAGGTTGATCGCCAGTTCGATGATTTCCGCCCAACGGCGGCTGTCCTGATCGCTGAGGTCTTCCCGGGGCATTTGCGCCAGATAGAGTTTGATCGCGCTATAGAGCGCTTCGACATCATCGGTCAGGCGACGCATTTCCTGGGTCACGGCGGTTTGCTTGCCGTGCAGCACATCGAGCATGGCTTCGAGCATGTTGTCGATCAGGTCGCCCATGCGCAGGGTTTCCCGCGCGGCATTGGCCAACGCCAGGCTGGGCGTGACCAACGCGGTGGGATCAAGGTGACGGGGTTTGGCCATGCCGTTGACTTGCGGGCGCTCCGGCAACACCCATGCGCAAAACCTGGCCATCGGCCCGACGCTCGGCAGCAAGATCAGGCAGCGAGCAGTGTTGTAGAGCAGGTGGAAGCCGATGACCATTTCCTGAGGGCTGAAATCCAGGCTGTCGATCCAGTGCACCAACGGGTCGAGCACCGGAATGATCAGCAGCAGGCCGATCAGCTTGTACAGCAGGCTGCCCAACGCCACTTGGCGGCCGGCGGCGTTCTGCATGCTGGTGCTGAGGAAGGCGAGCACGCCGCTGCCAATGTTGGCGCCAATCACCAGGCCGATGGCCACGGGCAGACTGATCACGGCGGCGCCGGCCAGGGTCGCGGTCAGCAGGACGGCCGCCAGGCTCGAGTAGGAAACCATCGCGAACAGCGCGCCGACCAAGGCATCGAGCAGGATGTCGCCGGTCAGTGAGGCAAATATCACCTTCACACCTTGCGCATGCGTGATCGGTGCCGCGGCCTCGACGATCAATTGCAGCGCCAGAATGATCAGCCCCAGGCCGATGCTGACACGGCCCAGCTGGCCCAGGCGGGTCTGCTTGCGGGACAGGAAGAAAATCACCCCGAGAAAGATCAGCAGCGGCGACAGCCACGACAGGTCGAAGGTCAGCACCCGCGCCATCAGTGCGGTACCAACGTCCGCGCCGAGCATGGTCGCCAGGGCGGGCGTCAGCGCCATCAGGCCTTGACCGACAAAGGAGGTGACGAGCATGGCGGTGGCGTTGCTGCTCTGGACCATCGCCGTCACGACGATCCCGGAAATGAACGCCAGCCAGCGCCTGGACATGTTCTGGGCGATCACGTGGCGCAGGTTGGAACCGTAGACCCGCAAGATGCCGGTTCGGACAATGTGCGTGCCCCAAATCAACAAGGCCACGGCAGATAATAAATTGAGCAGGGTGAGCATGCAGGCCCCCTGTGGTGGTAGCGCCCCAAAGGGGCAAGTTGACGGTGCCGCGCGACGTTCTACGTTCTGTACTTAAGCTGTAGTTGGCTAACGGTCTGGGCGCCAGCATCGCATAGCTAAAGAAGTGATTGAAACAAAACTGTCATGAAAACAGCTTCTTCGCCGAGACTGAAAACCAATGTGGGAGCGGGCTTGCCCGCGAAAGCGTGGTATCAGGCAACATTGATGTCGTCTGATACTCCGTCTTCGCGAGCAAGCCCGCTCCCACAGGTTTTGCGTATTATTTGAAGGACAGGCGGCTTATTGCCCTGGAATGTCCTTGCGCAGTTTCACCGGATCCTGCTGCTTCTTCTTTTTCGCCATCGCGGTGCGCAACTTGATGTTGATCGCTTCCACGGCCAGCGAGAACGCCATGGCGAAGTAGACGTAGCCTTTCGGTACGTGAACGTCCAGGGATTCGGCAATCAGCACGGTACCGACGATCAACAGGAACGACAGCGCCAGCATCTTCAGCGACGGGTGCTTGTCGATGAACTCGCTGATGGTGCCCGAAGCCCACATCATCACCAGCACCGCAACGATAATCGCCGCGACCATGACCGGGACGTGGGACACCATGCCCACCGCGGTGATGACCGAGTCCAGCGAGAACACGATGTCGATGATTGCGATCTGAATGATGGTGTAGAGGAAGTTACCGCCCTTGCCGCTCGGCTCCTCGTTGGTTTCATCTTCGCCTTCCAGCGCGTGGTACATCTCTTGCGAGCTCTTCCACAGCAGGAACAGACCACCGAAGAACAGGATCAGGTCACGCCCGGAAATACCCTGGCCGAACACTTCGAACAGGTCCGCGGTGAGGCGCATGACCCAAGTGATCGACAGCAACAACAGAATCCGCGTGATCATCGCCAGCGCCAGGCCGAAAATCCGGGTGCGCTGTTGCATGTGCTTGGGCATGCGGCTGACCAGGATCGAGATCATGATGATGTTGTCGATGCCCAGGACGATCTCCAGGGCGGTCAGGGTGAAGAAGGCAACCCAGATTTCAGGGTTGGTCAGCCATTCCATGTGTATTCCTTTGAGCGAGTGTTAAACCACGAAGGGCCCGGGCTTCAAATAGCAAAGCCTGGACCCGTCATGGTGAGTCTTGGGCTTATAGAGTGCTGAACATCGGAAAAATCCCCATCAGCAACGCGGCGACCAGTATGCACATGCACACCAGCACTGCCCACTTCAGGGTGAAGCGCTGGTGATCACCGAAATCGATACCGGCCAGGGCCACCAACAAGTAAGTCGATGGTACCAGCGGGCTCAACAAGTGGACGGGCTGACCGACGATCGAGGCACGTGCCATTTCAACCGCGGTTATACCGTAGTGGCTGGCTGCTTCGGCAAGTACCGGTAACACGCCGTAATAAAATGCATCATTCGACATGAAGAAGGTGAACGGCATGCTCACCAGCGCCGTGATCACGGCCAGGTACGGGCCGAGGAAATCCGGGATCACCGCCAACAGGCTTTTCGACATCGCATCGACCATACCGGTGCCCGTCAGGATACCGGTGAAGATACCGGCCGCGAAGATCAAGCCGACCACTGCCAGCACGCTACCGGCGTGGGCCGCGACGCGATCCTTCTGCTGTTGCAGGCAAGGATAGTTGACGATCATCGCGATACTGAACGCCACCATGAACAGCACTGGCAGCGGCAACAGGCCGGCGATCAGGGTGCACATCAGCGCCAGGGTCAGCGCGCCGTTGAACCAGATCAGATTCGGACGACGGGCATCCGGGAACTGCGAAACACTGATTTCGCTGTGATCGACTTCATCGCCCACCAGGTGCAGTTCGCCGAGGCGTGCACGCTCACGTTTACCGTAGAAGTAGGCAATCGCCAGGATCGCCACCACGCCGGCCAGCATCGCCGGAATCATCGGCACGAAAATATCGGACGGGTCCACATGCAGCGCACTGGCCGCACGGGCGGTCGGGCCACCCCACGGGGTCATGTTCATCACGCCACCGGCGAGGATGATCAGGCCGGCCATGATCCGCGGGCTCATGCCGATACGGCTGTAGAGCGGCAGCATGGCGGCCACGCAGATCATGTAAGTGGTTGCGCCGTCACCATCGAGGGAAACGACGAGCGCCAGCACGGCGGTGCCGACCGACACCTTCAACGGGTCGCCCTTGACCAGTTTGAGGATCTTGCGCACGGCCGGGTCGAACAGGCCGGAGTCGATCATCAGGGCGAAATACAGAATGGCGAACATCAGCATCACACCGGTCGGCGCGAGCTTGGTGATGCCTTCGAGCATCATCGGGCCGATTTTCGGGGCAAAACCGCCGAACAGGGCGAAAATGATCGGGATGATGATCAGGGCGATCAGCGCGGACAGGCGCTTGGTCATGATCAGGAACATGAACGTGATGACCATGGCGAAGCCAAGGAAAGTCAGCATGGGAATACTCCAGGCATAGCGCGGCTAGGGAATGGGCGAACCGGGTGGGTCAGCGCAGAACGGGAAGCGCGAGGCGTATGGGCGGAGTGGCGGCGAAGCGGCGGGTTGCAAAGGACATCAGGATCACCATTGTTGTTGTTAAATGGACCGGGCGAGCAATCAAACACTCGCTTTGGCCAACCGGTCTGTTGCCGGCAGTGAGGGCGATCCTAATCGGGGAAGCTTTCACCCAGCTTTCGCTGGTGAAAGCATTGACCGGAAGTACAACCGGTCGTCGGACCGGCAAACCGAGTTGCGGCCTTCGCGAGCCTGCTCGCGAAGGCGTCGGAACAGACGCATCAGGAGGAAACAGAATGGCCGAATTTCATACCGGCGGCTGCCACTGCGGGCAACTGCGCTATCAATTCAACGGCCCGTTGCGCGACATCGCCCACTGCCATTGCTCGATTTGCCGGCGGGTCAGCGGCGGGATCGTCACGACCTGGATCACCGTGCCGTTGTCGACCTTTGAATGGATGAAAGGAACACCCGCGCAGTACGACTCTTCATCAAGCTGCGTTCGCTATTTCTGTCCGAACTGTGGCGCGCAGCTGGCGCTGATCACACGCCTCAGTCCCGAAACCATCGATGTGACCATCGCCACCCTCGATCACCCGGAACTGGCGCCGGCCGAACGCCACATCTGGACGGACAGCCGTTTACCCTGGCTGCACCTCGACGAGCACTTGCCGGGCGAAGCCGAAGAAAGCATCTGATCAGAAAATAGACAGATTCAACGGTCGGATCGCGCCCATCCAGATCGCATGCTCGGTGTGATCGAGCAGATCGTTACCGGTGTCCGGGTGCAGAAACACCACCAGACCTTTGCGATTGAGCGCCAGCCACGGCAGTACGTCGCCAATGTATTGCGGCTCGAACGCCAGTTGGCAGCTCCAGTCGGGGTGCGGACCCACCGGGCGTTCGTGTACGCGGCCCATCTTCAGCGGGAACAATTGCGCAGCTTGCTCGCACAAGGCTCGCGCCTGATCGAGGGTGCTGGCGTTAAAATAGACATGGGCGTGGTAGCCCTTGATCGCTTGCATCTGAAACCCTCTAAAAACCCGGTCGAACCGTCACCGTTTCCCATTGGTCACACGCCATATACGCAGGAAAGAACGGAGCCAGCCATGAAAAATGCCGAAACGCCAGTGGTGAAAGTGGTGCTTTATGGTGCCATGAGTAGCTTGGGCAGTGCGCTGATGGCTGAAATGCTGCGGCGCCAACATGAAGTGATCGCGATTCTCGATGACCTGACAGCGCTGGCGCCGCGCCCGGGTTTGCGGGCCAAGACCGGCGATTTGTTTGATGCCGAACGTGTGAAGCAAAGCGTGGCAGGCAGCTCGGCGGTTATTTGCCTGCTGGACGCGCCCGGCTTGCCGTTCAACAGCGAGCATGTGGAAAAAACCATCGTTCCGGGCCCGGTCGAACAGGTGCTGGCCGTGGATGCGCTGATCGAGGGCATGCAGGCGGCGGGCATTGCCCGACTGTTTCTGGTGGGGGATTTCGAGTTGCTGGACGATCCGGAAATAGAGGACCAGTTACAGCGCCACGCCGCCGAGGAAATCCGCGAAGCCCTGCAAAGCAGCACCTTGCATTGGACCCTGGTGAACGCACCGCGCGGGGTGCCGGGGCTGACGATCGAGCATTTCAGCCATGTCAGCAGCAGCCTGGAGCCGGGCCTGGCCGAACCGCTCGAGCGGTTGAATCGCGTCGCGGTGGGGATTGCCGATGAGCTGCGGTTGAACCTGCACGTCGGTGAGCACGTGAATTTTGTGGCGACTTCAGAACCGTAAAGCTTTCATACCGCAATCGAAGGCAACGGCAGACCATTGAGCGATTGCGCACTGCTCGCCTGCTCGGCCATCAACCAATCGACAAACTGTTGAATCAACGCCCCGCGCCGTTTGCGCTGGGGCAACACCACGTAATAGCCCAGCCTGGACATCACCGTTTCAGCAATCGGCCGACACAGCAAACCTTGCGCCAGCAAGTTATCCACAAGGTGCCGCCAGCCGATTGCCACGCCTTGGCCGCCAATCGCCGCTTGAATCAACAATGTGTAATTGTCGAAGCGCAACTGGCCCGGTGCGGGTGCAGAAGTTATCCCCAACTCACGAAATACACCGCTCCAGTCGAACCAGTTGCTGCTGTTTTCCCCGCGCAGGTGAAGCAAGGGGAATTCCAGCAATGACTGAGCCGACATGGGCAGGGGACGGTCTTTCAACAGCAGCGGACTGCACACCGGAAACACTTCTTCACTGAACAGCCAGTGGCTTTCGCCCTGCTTGAATCGGCCATCGCCGAACAACACCGCCACGTCGATGTCGGTGCGCAGCATATTAAGGCTGCGTTCGCTGGTGACCAGGCTGACGTCAACTTGCGGATTGGCGGCATGAAAGCGATGCAGACGCGGCATCAGCCAGTACGCGGCGAAGGCGAAATCGGTGGCGACCTGCAGCACCTCATGTTGATGTTGCGCGCTGATCGCACTCAATCCTGCGTCGATATTCTGCAAACCGAGCTGAACCTGCTCGAAAAGAATCGTCCCGGCCTCGGTCAATTCAATGCCGCGATAGATACGGTCGAACAGCCGTGTGCCCAGTTGTTCTTCCAACCGCTTGATCTGCTGGCTGATCGCCGGTTGCGTCGTGCCGAGCTCCACCGCAGCCGCCGTGAAGCTGCGCTGACGGGCGGCGGCTTCGAAAGCACGAAGCAAATCCAGAGACAAATCACCAAGGGCATCATACATAAGCTGTGCTTATCCTAGTCATTGCCGCGCATGGGCTTTACCACAAAAGGCATGGGCTACATGCTCGATCGCAGCACTCTCGCATAAATATTCACTATGGAATGCCGCGATCACATGAAGCGCAAGAATATTCTTTTCATCATGGCCGATCAGATGGCCGCGCCAATGTTGCCGTTCTACGGCCCTTCGCCCATCAAATTGCCTAATCTCAGCCGCCTCGCCGCCGAAGGCGTGGTGTTCGACGCCGCTTATTGCAACAGCCCACTGTGCGCGCCGTCGCGTTTCACCCTGGTCAGCGGTCAGCTGCCGAGCAAAATCGGCGCCTACGACAACGCCGCCGATTTCCCCGCCGATGTTCCGACTTATGCCCATTACTTGCGTCGACTCGGTTACCGCACCGCGCTGTCGGGCAAGATGCACTTTTGCGGCCCCGATCAGTTGCACGGCTATGAAGAACGCCTGACAAGCGACATTTATCCGGCCGATTACGGTTGGTCAGTGAACTGGGACGATCCCGATGTGCGTCCGACTTGGTACCACAACATGTCGTCGGTGCTGCAAGCCGGGCCATGCGTGCGTACCAATCAGTTGGATTTTGATGAAGAGGTGGTGTTCAAGGCGCAACAGTATCTGTTCGACCATATCCGCGAGGATGGCGATCAGCCGTTCTGCCTGACCGTCTCGATGACTCACCCACACGACCCGTACACGATTCCCAAGGCTTTTTGGGATATGTACGACGACGCGGATATCCCGTTGCCCGAAACGCCGGCACAGGCCGATCTCGATCCGCATTCCCAGCGTTTACTGAAGGTTTACGACCTGTGGGATAAACCGCTGCCTGTGGATAAGATTCGTGATGCGCGACGAGCGTACTTCGGAGCCTGCAGCTATATCGACAGCAACGTCGGCAAACTCCTGCAAACACTCGAAGATACCGGGCTGATCGACGACACCATCATCGTCTTCTCCGGCGACCACGGCGACATGCTGGGCGAACGCGGGCTCTGGTACAAAATGCACTGGTACGAGATGGCCGCCCGTGTGCCCCTGTTGATAAGTGCTCCGGGGCAATTCGGCGCAGGCCGGGTCAGTGCCGCGGTGTCTACCGCCGACTTGTTACCGACCTTCGTCGAATTGGCCGGTGGCTCGCTGGAGCCGGGCTTGCCGCTGGACGGTCGTTCTCTGGTTTCGCACCTGCAAGGGCAGGGCGGTCACGATGAAGTGTTCGGCGAATACATGGCCGAAGGCACTATCAGCCCGCTGATGATGATCCGACGCGGCGCTTACAAATTCATCTACAGCGAAGACGACCCTTGCCTACTCTTCGATGTACACAATGATCCGCGCGAACAGGAAGAACTCAGCCATTCGCCGCAACATCGGCAGCTTTTCGAGGATTTTCTCGCCGAAGCACGGGCTAAATGGGATATTCCAGCCATTCATAAACAGGTGCTCGCCAGCCAGCGGCGCCGACGTTTCGTTGCCGATGCGTTGACCCTCGGCAAGCTGAAGAGCTGGGATCACCAGCCGCTGGTGGACGCCAGTCAGCAGTACATGCGCAACCACATCGACCTCGACGATCTGGAGCGAAAAGCACGTTATCCACAACCCTGCCAAAACCAATAATGTTAAGGGGAAGTCCATGCAAAGGTTATCCACAGTACTGACGGTCGGGCTGCTCGCTCTGGGCAGTGCATCGGCGTATGCCGATCAGAGCTGCGAAACGGTGAAAATGGCCGATCCCGGCTGGAGTGACATCGCCGCGACCAACGCCATCACCGGGTTTCTGCTGGACGGCATGGGCTACAAGGCCAAAGTTGACACCCTGGCGGTGCCGATTACTTTTGGCGGGCTCAAGGATGGCCAGGTTGATGTGTTCCTGGGTAACTGGATGCCGGCGCAGCAGGGCTTCTACGACAAGTTCGTGGCCACGGGCGATGTCACTCAATTGGCCAAGAATCTCGACGGCACCGAATTCACCCTGGCGGTCCCGGACTACGTCTGGGACGCGGGTGTGCATAACTTTGCCGACCTGAACAAATACGCCGACAAGTTCGACAAAAAGATTTACGGCATCGGCTCCGGCGCCCCGGCGAATATTTCGCTGCAAGAGATCATCAAGAAGAACGATTTCGACATGGGCCAGTGGAAACTGGTTGAGTCCAGTGAGCAGGCAATGCTGGCCGAAGTGTCTCGCGCGGTGAAAAAACAGAAGTTCGTGACCTTCCTCGGCTGGACGCCGCACCCGATGAACGTGCAACTGAAAATGCATTACCTGAAGGGCGGCGAGAAGTACTTCGGCGATACCGGCAGCGTGCATACCCTGACTCGCAAAGGTTATGCACAGGCCTGCCCCAATGTTGGCAAGCTGCTGACCAACCTGAGCTTCACCCAGGAGATGGAGAACAGCATCATGGCCGAGGTGGTGAACAAGAAGGTCAGCAATGCCGATGCGGCCAAGGCGTGGATCAAGGCCAATCCGGCGGTGCTGGATAAATGGCTGGATGGCGTGAAGACCTTGGATGGGAAGGATGCATTGCCGGCGGTCAAGGCCAAGCTCTAACCAACCCTTGTAGGAGCGAGGCTTGCCCGCGAAGGCGTCTTTGAGTACGCCAAAAGCTTCGCGGGCAAGCCTCGCTCCTACAAAAGGAAGGAATCGTCGTCTGTCCTGCTACCCTTGCACAAAATCCCACCCGAGAGGACTCATGGCCTTCCCCAGCCGCCATACACTCTTCCCATTCCTCGCCTGGTTACCCCGGCAGACCCGCGCCAGCGTCGGTCGTGACTTGATCGTCGGCCTGAGCGGCGCGATTCTCGCGTTGCCGCAGTCCATTGCCTACGCCCTGATCGCCGGTCTCCCACCGGAATATGGCCTGTACGCCGCGATCATCCCGGTACTGATCGCTTGCCTCTGGGGCTCGTCGTGGCATCTGATCTGTGGTCCGACAGCAGCCATTTCCATCGTCCTCTACGCCAGTGTCAGTCCTCTGGCCATTCCCGCGTCAGAGGACTACGTCACCCTGATCCTTTTGCTGACGCTGCTCGCCGGTATATTCCAGTGGCTGTTGGGTTTGCTGCGGTTCGGCGCCCTGGTGAATTTCGTTTCTCACTCGGTGGTGCTGGGGTTCACCCTCGGCGCGGCGGTGGTGATTGCCATCGGCCAATTGCCCAACCTGCTGGGGCTGGACTTGCCGAACCAGGCCACCGCGCTGGACAGTTTTCTGATGGTGTTCAGGCATCTCGGCGCAGTGGATAAACCTTCGCTGTTGCTGGGACTGGCCACCGTCGTGGTGGGCGTGATCCTGAAATTACTGCTGCCACGCTGGCCGACGCTCTTGATGACCCTGGTGTTGAGCGGGCTGCTGGTCTGGTTCTGGCCATCGATGTTCGGTCACGTGAAACTGGTCAGCGCGTTTGTCGGGCGCTTGCCACCCTTCAGTCCGTTGCCGCTGGATCTGGACCTGATCCTGCGTCTGTTGCCCAGTGCGGTAGCGGTCGGGATGCTCGGGCTGGTGACGAGTCTGTCGATCGCCCGTTCTTTGTCGGCCCGTTCGCAGCAACTGCTCGACGCCAATCAGGAAGTCCGCGCTCAGGGATTATCGAACATGGTCGGTGCGTTTTTTTCCGGCTCCTTGTCAGCCGGTTCTTTCACCCGCTCGGGCCTGAGTTATGAAGCGGGGGCCTGCTCACCGATGGCCGGGGTTTTTTCGGCATTGTGGGTGGCGTTGTTCGCCATCTTCGGTGCGAATCTGATCGCACACATTCCGATCCCCGCGATGGCCGGGAGCATTCTGTTGATCGCCTGGGGCTTGGTGGACCATCGCGGCATTCGCGCGTTGTTGCGGGTCAGCCGCGCCGAGTTCCTGGTCATGGCGCTGACCTGTGTCGCCACGCTGTTGCTGGAATTGCAAACGGCGATCTATGCCGGCGTGCTGGCGTCGCTGTTCTTCTACCTCAAGCGCACCTCGCAACCACGGGTGCAGCATTGGCGCGACGGGGATGAAGACATTCTGCGGGTCGGCGGCTCGATTTTTTTCGGCGCCAGCCATTACCTGCAAGTGCGCCTGCAACGGATGCACGGCGCCCGAGTGGTGATCGAGGCGCAGCAGATCAACTTCATCGACTATTCAGGGGTGGAGATGCTGCACCAGGAAGCGCGACGGCTGCTGCGGCAGGATCGCAGCTTGACCCTGCGCGGGGCGAGGCCGCCGGTGGTGGAAGAGTTGCGGAAGCTGGAAGGCGCAGAGAAATGCCCGATCCGTTTCGAAGACTAAAACACCGCCCCTGTAGGAGCGAGGCTTGCCCGCGAAGGCGTCCTCAGGTACGCCAAAAGCTTCGCGGGCAAGCCTCGCTCCAAGGTTTTATGCGGTCAGTTGGCGGCGGAGTTCGGCCAGTACCGGCGCGGTATCCGGGCGCACACCACGCCACAGATAAAACGCCTCAGCCGCTTGCTCGGCCAACATCCCCAACCCGTCCATCGACACCGCCGCCCCATGCTCGCTGGCCCAACGGCAGAACGAGGTCGGTTCCTTGCCGTACATCATGTCGTAGCACACCGTCTTGCCCGGCTCGATCAAGCTGCTGGCAATCGGCGGTACTTCGCCTGTCAGGCTCGCGGAGGTCGCGTTGATGATCAGGTCCACCGACTCCCGCAACCAGTCGAAACCACTGGCCGACACCGGGCCCAGGTCAGAAAACAATTCCGCCAGCAACTCGGCTTTTTCCACCGTGCGGTTGGCGATGATCACCGACGCCGGCTGTTCCGCCAGCAGCGGCTCCAGTACACCGCGCACCGCGCCGCCGGCACCCAGCAGCAGAATGCGTTTGCCCTTGAGGCTGAAACCGGCGTTGACCGTCAGGTCCCGCACCAACCCGGCGCCATCGGTGTTGTCACCCAGCAGACTGCCATCGGCCTGTTTGCTCAAGGTGTTCACCGCACCAGCCCGCTGCGCCCGCGGCGTCAGGCTGTTCGCCAGGCGATAGGCCTCTTCCTTGAACGGCACCGTCACGTTCGCCCCGCGCCCCTCAAGGAAAAAAGCCCGGGCAAAGTCGGAAAAGTCGTCAAGCGGCGCCAGCGAAGTGCTGTAGTCCAATGCCTGAGCGGTTTGCTCGGCGAACAGACGATGAATCAGCGGCGACTTGCTGTGGCCAATTGGGTTACCAAATACGACGTAACGGTCCATCGGGATTCCTCGTTCAGGCCTCGGACAACCAATCGCGGTCTTGCAGGAAGTACTCGGTCAGCCGTGCTTCTTCGCTGCCCGGCTCGGCTTTCCAGTCATAGCTCCAGCGTACTTGCGGCGGCAGGGACATGAGGATCGACTCGGTACGTCCGCCCGATTGCAGGCCGAACAGCGTGCCACGGTCGTAGACCAGGTTGAACTCGACGTAGCGGCCACGGCGGAATTCCTGGAATTCGCGCTGCTTGGCGCTGAACGCCTCGTTCTTGCGGCGCTGCACAATCGGCAGGTAGGCGTCGATGTAGGCGTCACCGATGGCGCGCATGAACGCGAAGCTGGTGTCGAAATCCCACTCGTTCAAGTCATCGAAAAACAGGCCACCGATGCCCCGTGGCTCGTGGCGATGCTTGATGTGGAAGTAGCTGTCGCACCATGCCTTGTAGCGCGAGTAGACGTCCGGACCGAACGGCGCGCAGGCCTGTTCGGCGACACGGTGCCAATGCACGCAGTCCTCGACGTTGCCGTAATAAGGGGTCAGGTCGAAGCCGCCGCCGAACCACCAGACCGGTTCTTCACCTTCTTTTTCAGCGATGAAAAAACGCACGTTGGCGTGGGAAGTCGGCACGTGCGGGTTGTGCGGGTGGATCACCAGCGAAACACCCAGCGCTTCGAAGCCACGCCCGGCCAGTTCTGGCCGATGGGCGCTGGCGGACGGTGGGAGACCGCTGCCAAACACGTGGGAAAAGTTGACGCCGCCCTTTTCGATAACCGTGCCGTTTTCGATCACCCGCGTGCGACCGCCACCGCCAGCAGGCCGGGTCCAGGCGTCTTCGACGAAACGCGTGCCGCCGTCCTCGGCTTCCAGGGCAGCGCAAATGCGGTCTTGCAGGTCGAGCAGGTAGGCTTTTACGGCCTCGGTGCGGGTAGTCATGGCATCACCTTGAATCGGGCAAAGCTACGCGGCGCCATTGAAGCAGGGGGCCGGCGCAAATGGGCGCGTAGCATAACATCGCAGGTCGACGCTTCGCAGTTGACGAAGATCAAGGTTAGGCGTTCGATAGGGCGCTTCGTCTTATGTCCCAAGAAACATGACCCAAGGAGTAGGCAGATGGCTAAGCGTATCCAGTTCCGCGCCCACGGCGGCCCCGAAGTGCTCGAGTATGTTGATTACCAACCCGCCGAGCCCGGCCCGCAGCAGGTACGCGTGACCAACAAGGCCATCGGCCTGAACTTCATCGACACCTATTTCCGCAGTGGCCTCTATCCGCTCCCGGCCTTGCCATCGGGCCTGGGCTCGGAAGGCGCGGGCGTGGTCGAGGCGGTCGGCAGTGAAGTCACCCGCTTCAAAGTCGGCGACCGCGTGGCGTATGGCAGCGGACCGTTGGGCGCCTACAGCGATGTTCACGTCTTGCCGGAAGCCAATCTGGTGCTTCTGCCGGACGCCATCAGCTTCGAACAAGCGGCCGGGGTAATGCTCAAGGGCCTGACCGTGCAGTACCTGTTGCGTCAGACCTATGAGCTGAAGGGTAGCGAAACCATCCTGTTCCACGCCGCCGCCGGCGGTGTCGGTTCGCTGGCCTGCCAATGGGCCAAGGCCTTGGGCGTGAAGCTGATCGGCACCGTCAGTTCGCCGGAGAAAGCCGCGCTGGCCAAGGCCAATGGCGCCTGGGCGACCATCGATTACAGCCATGAAAACGTCGCACAACGGGTGCTGGAATTGACTGACGGGAAAAAAGTCCCGGTGGTGTACGACGGGGTGGGCAAAGACACCTGGCTGACGTCGCTCGATAGCGTTTCGCCGCGTGGCTTGGTGGTGAGTTTTGGTAACGCCTCGGGGGCGGTGGAGGGGGTGAATCTGGGGATTTTGTCGGCGAAGGGTTCGCTGTACGTGACCCGGCCGACCCTGGCGACCTATGCCAACAACGCTGAAAACCTGCAGCGTATGGCGGATGAGCTGTTTGAGATGATCATCAGCGGCAAGCTGAAGGTGGATATCAGCCACAAGTATCCACTGGCTGACGCGGCGAAGGCGCAGACCGAGTTGTCGGCGCGGCGCACGACTGGCTCGACGGTTCTATTGCCTTAACCTTTGCGGCGACTGTTCGGGCCTCATCGCGGGCAAGCCCGCTCCCACAGTTTTTGTGTACGACACATAACCTGTGGGAGCGGGCTTGCCCGCGATTGGGGTCACCTCGGAATTAGTCCGGGCGCAAAACCTTGCCCGTCGCCACGTCGCGAATCACGCTCGGGTTCTTGCGCCCACCCAGATTCCCGCCCAACACCAAATCAAGCTGCCCACGGAAATACTGCTCGATGCGAATCCGTGACCGCGCTGCCGGCCGGCCCTGTGGGTTGGCGGACGTCGAGACCAACGGCCCGACCAACGCACACAAATCCCGCACCTGCGGGTGATCGCTGACCCGCAACGCCACCGTTTCATGCACCCCGGTGATCCATTGCGGCAACAGATTCTGGTGCGGCACCAGCCAGGTATTCGGCCCCGGCCAAGTGCTGGCCATACGGTCCATCCACAGCTCCGGGAAGTCTTCGAAGAGGAAGTCGAACTGGCGGATGTTGTCGGCGACCAGAATCAGGCCCTTTTCCACAGACCGACCTTTGATCATCAGCAAACGATCCACCGCCTCTTCGTCCCACGGGTCGCACCCCAGGCCCCAGACAGCTTCGGTTGGGTAGGCAATCACCGCGCCTGCGCGAATGGCTCGTGCGGCTTGTTGCACACGCCAACTGTTAACCATGAAAAACTCTCCGGAATAAGGCTCTGCGCAGTTTACCGATGTTCATTATAAAACCTAGCTTACCCGCGCAAACCAGCGCCCATTTTCGCAGACTGCCCGGCCCTCCATTTCCAGCTCCGTCAACGCCGCCAGCACTTTCGGCAAGGTCCAGCCACTGCTGTCGGCCAGCGCTTCACTGGTGTGAGGCGCCGCATGGAGCAGCGACAGCAGCGGGTGGCTCGTCACGGCCGGCGTCGCCTCTGTGGATAACGGCAGCCGTTGCCAACCGCGCAAGGCTTCGAGGATGTGCTCGATGGTCTCCACCAATACCGCACCGTCGCGAATCAACTGATGACAACCACGGGCACCGGGGTGATGGATCGATCCCGGAATCGCATACACCTCGCGACCTTGCTCCGCCGCCAACCTTGCCGTGATCAACGAACCGCTGGCGACACTGGCCTCGACCACCAGCACGCCGAGGGACAAACCGCTGATGATTCGGTTACGCCGTGGGAAGTTGCCGGCGCTGGGTCCGGCGTCCAGCGGGAACTCCGAAAGCACCGCGCTGCCCGACGCAATCATGGCGTCCGCCAGGCGTCGATTGCGCTGTGGATAAAACTTTTCAAGCCCCGTGCCAAGAACACCTACCGTTCGCCCGCCAACGTCCAAAGCCGCCTGGTGCGCGGCGGCATCGATGCCCAGGGCCAAACCGCTGGTAATTACAAAACCGGCACTGGCCAAACTGCGGGAAAAAGCGGCGGCGGTGTCCATGCCTGGCCGCGAGGCGCGACGGCTACCGACCATCGCCAATTGCGGTTTTTCCAGAATGCCCGGATCGCCCGCCACGAATAACAGCGGCGGTGCATCGCCGAGTTCTGCCAGCAGCGCCGGGTAGTCAGGCTGGTCCCACATCAGCAAATGCTGGCCCGAACGCTCTAGCCAGGCCAATGCGTGGCTCGCGCCATCACGGATTTCACTGGAGCGCCGGGCGTCGGAGCACGCGAGCGGCAAACCGAGCGCACGCCAGGCACTGGCCGGCGCGCTGATAGCGCTGGAGGCCGAGCCAAACGCCTCAAGCAATTTCTTGAAACGCGCCGGGCCGAGTTCCGGCAAGCGATGCAAACGTAAACGGGCTTCCAGTTCCGCGGGGGAAACCGGTGCAAATACAGGCAGTGACATGGATCATCCTTGATCGTTATGAGCCCCGTTCAAACGGGAATAAGCTGTGGATAACTCTGTTGGTAACTTGTGGAGCAGGTTTAAGGATTTCGCACCTTGTCCATCACCGCCAGGGACCGCGATGCGTTGAGTACCAAGCCGTAACTGAGTTTGTCGTAGGTACGGAACACCATCAGCAAGCCGGCACGCTCATCGGGAATTTTCAGCGGCTGGCCGGTGATCCGATCACGTACGGTTTCGCCGGTTTTCATCACCACCAACACGTTACCCTCGGCCAAGCCATCGCGCTGACCCTTGTTCAGCGTGACCACATCCATGGCGCCGATCTGGGTGACGCCGCGCGGCACGTCAATGATCAAGCCATTGATCTGGCTTTTGGGCGCACTGGGCATGAACGTGGAGTTGATCGAGCGCTCTTCACCGCTGAACAAACGGTCACCGAGGCGCACTTCCTGAGTGGTCCGTTGCAGCGCCAACGTCGCGACGTCGCCCTCGGAGGCGACAATTTCGCCACCGCCGATGTCGTCGGCGTTGATCCCCAAAAACTCTTTGCTGTCAGGATCGGTGTAGACCTTGCCCTGGCGGAAGATGCCGTAGACCGGTTGATTCGGGTCGAAATGGCCACGGGCGAAGATCCGGTCACCGGTGCCGCTGAGCACCCGTTCGGCATCGCCGGCGACGATGTAGGGCGCCTTGTCGAAATCCTCGACCTTGTCGACGATGCGGTTACTCAGCAGAAAGCTGTTGATCGATTGCAACGGAATGCTCGGGATGGCGTCGGCCACCGGGCTGCTGCGGATGCGCGGCGAGAGCTTGATGGTGCCCCGGGAAGCCCCGCGATTGAGGGTCAGGCGCGGCTGACCGTTGACGTAGACCAGCGACAGCTGGTCCCCGGGGTAGATCAGATTGGGGTTTTCGATCTGTGGATTGGCCTGCCAAAGGTCCGGCCATTTCCACGGTTCACGGAGGTATTTTCCCGAGATGTCCCAGAGTGTGTCCCCCGTGACCACGGTGTATTGCTGTGGAAAACCTTCCTTGAGTTGCACTTGCCCCTGCGCAAAACCGGCCGAGGCCAGAAGGAGCAAGGCGAGTAGTGATTTCCTCATGCGGTGAATCCCTTTATTATGTGCGTTCGCGTGAAACGCCAGAGCCCTCGTGGCTCGCTCCCCGCTCATTGCTGAAAAGGGCGCTACGTTTTACAACGGTAGCCGGCATCTTCGGACCCGCCAGGCCATCGACCCGACTTTACCTCACACGTGCAGCAATTAAGCTTATGGCCATTTTAGACATCCTCGAATTTCCCGACTCGCGCCTGCGCACTATCGCCAAACCTGTGGCCGTAGTGGACGACGAAGTGCGTCAGTTGGTCGATGACATGTTTGAAACAATGTATGAAGCGCCAGGCATTGGCCTCGCCGCGACCCAGGTCAACGTGCACAAACGGATTGTCGTGATGGACCTCTCCGAAGACCGCAGCGAGCCCCGGGTGTTCATCAACCCCGAGTTCGAAACCCTGACTGACGAAATGGAGCAGTATCAGGAAGGCTGCCTCTCGGTACCGGGCTTCTACGAAAACGTCGACCGCCCGCAAAAGGTCAAGATCAAGGCCCTGGACCGTGACGGCCAGCCTTACGAATTGATCGCCGAAGGCCTGCTCGCGGTGTGCATCCAGCATGAATGCGACCACCTCAACGGCAAATTGTTCGTCGACTACCTGTCCAATCTCAAACGTGACCGAATCAAGAAGAAACTGGAAAAGCTCCATCGCCAGAACACTTGATGCCCCTCTTTCAAAGGCTTGCTGCGGCAAGCCTTTTTCTTTTGCGACTGCTTTGTAATAGAGAGCTTCCATGACTGAGCCACTGCGCATCGTCTTTGCCGGCACCCCGGAATTCGCCGCCGAACACCTCAAGGCCCTGCTCGACAGCCCTTACGAGATCGTCGCGGTCTACACCCAACCGGACCGTCCGGCAGGTCGCGGGCAAAAACTGATGCCGAGCCCGGTCAAGCAGTTGGCTCTGCAAAACAGTATCCCGGTATTGCAGCCGCCGACCCTGCGCAACGAAGACGCTCAGGCGGAACTGGCCGCGTTGAAGCCCGATTTGCTGGTGGTGGTCGCCTATGGCCTGATCCTGCCGCAAGTGGTGCTGGATATTCCACGCCTGGGCTGCATCAACAGCCACGCGTCCTTGCTGCCTCGCTGGCGCGGTGCGGCGCCGATCCAGCGCGCCGTTGAAGCAGGCGATGCCGAAAGCGGCGTGACCGTGATGCGCATGGAGCTGGGCCTCGACACCGGGCCGATGCTGCTGAAAGTCACCACACCGATCACCGCTGAAGACACCGGCGGCAGCCTCCACGACCGTCTGGCGGAAATGGGTCCACCGGCCGTTGTTCAAGCGATCGCCGGCCTCGCTTCCGGAACGCTGGAAGGCGAAGTGCAGGACGACAGCCTCGCCACGTATGCTCACAAATTGAACAAAGATGAAGCACGCATCGACTGGAGCCGTCCGGCGGTTGAGCTGGAGCGCCTGGTCCGCGCTTTCAATCCGTGGCCGATCACCCACAGCACGTTGAATGGCGAAGCGTTGAAGGTGCTGGCCGCGAGCCTTGTCGAAGGGCAGGGCGCACCGGGGCAAATCCTCAGCGCCAGCAAAGATGGTTTGATCGTCGCTTGCGGCGAACAGGCGCTGTGCCTGACGCGTCTGCAATTGCCTGGCGGCAAGGCGCTGAACTTCAGTGACTTGTTCAACAGCCGTCGTGAAAAATTTGCCGTCGGCACCGTGCTCGGTCAAACGGCGGACGCTCAATGAACCCACGTCTGGCCGCCGCCAAGGCACTTGCTGCTGTTCTGAATGGAAAAGCCTCACTCAACAGTTCCCTGCCGACACAAATGGACAAGGTCGAAGACCGCGATCGCGGCTTCACCCAGGACCTGGCGTTCGGCACCGCTCGCTGGCAGCCGCGCTTGTCGGCGCTGGCGGCCAAGCTGCTGCAAAAGCCGTTCAAAGCGGCGGACGCCGATGTCGAAGCGCTGCTGCTGGTCGGTCTCTATCAACTGCTCTACACCCGCGTTCCGGCCCACGCCGCCATCGGCGAAACCGTGGGTTGCGCCGACAAGCTGAAAAAGCCCTGGGCCAAAGCCTTGCTCAACGCCGTGCTGCGCCGCGCCCAGCGGGAAAGCGAAGCGCTGTTGGCCGAGCTGGAACACGATCCGGTGGTGCGCACCGCCCACCCGCGCTGGCTGCAAAAATCCCTGAAGGCGTTCTGGCCTGAGCAATGGGAAGCCATTTGCGCGGCGAACAACGCGCATCCGCCGATGATTTTGCGGGTCAACCGTCGCCATCACACCCGCGATGCTTATCTCGGGTTGCTGACCTACGCCGGCATCGCCGCCACGCCGTGCGTGTACAGTCAGGACGGCATCATCCTCGACGCCGCCGCCGACGTGCGCAGCCTGCCGGGTTTCGCCGAAGGCTGGATCAGCGTGCAGGACGAAGCGGCGCAACTGGCCGCCGACCTGCTCGACCTGGCACCGGGTCAACGCGTGCTCGACGCCTGTTGCGCACCGGGCGGCAAGACCTGCCACATCCTTGAAGCCGAGCCAAAGCTGGCCGGTGTAGTGGCGGTGGACCTGGAAGCCAAGCGTCTGGTGCGGGTGCGGGAAAACCTCGCGCGCCTGGGCCTGAGCGCCGAACTGATCGCCGCCGATGGTCGCGACACCGCGACCTGGTGGGACGGCAAACCGTTCCAGCGCATCCTGCTCGACGCGCCATGCTCGGCCACCGGCGTGATCCGCCGTCACCCGGACATCAAGCTGACCCGCCAACCCGACGACATCGCCGCGCTGGCGGTGTTGCAGGGCGAACTGCTCGATGCCATGTGGATAACTTTGGACGTCGGCGGCATTCTGCTTTATGCCACCTGTTCCACACTGCCGACCGAGAACACCGAGGTCATCGAAGCGTTCCTCGCCCGCACGCCGGGTGCCCGCGAACTGGACCTCGCCACGACCGCTGGCATCAAGCAGCCCCATGGCCGCCAATTGCTGGCCCAGGAAGGCGGCCACGACGGGTTCTACTACGCCAAGCTGATCAAGATCGCCGCCGCGCGCGGTAAAATGGATTCAACGGAGTGACTGGATGAAAATCATCATCCTCGGTGCGGGGCAGGTCGGCGGTTCGCTGGCAGAACACTTGGCCAGCGAGGCCAACGACATCACGGTGGTCGACACCGATGGCGAACGCTTGCGCGACCTCGGCGATCGGCTGGACATTCGCACGGTGCAGGGCCGCGGCTCGTTTCCGACGGTGTTGCGTCAGGCCGGCGCGGACGATGCCGACATGTTAGTGGCGGTGACCAACAGCGACGAGACCAACATGGTCGCCTGCCAGGTTGCCCACACGCTGTTCCACACGCCGACCAAAATTGCTCGGGTCCGCGAAGCCGCTTATCTGACACGCGGCGGGCTGTTCAACAATGAAGCGATCCCGGTGGACGTGCTGATCAGCCCGGAACAGGTGGTCACTAACTACATCAAGCGCCTGATCGAGCATCCGGGCGCGTTGCAGGTGATTGACTTCGCTGAAGGCAAAGCCCAATTGGTCGCGGTGAAGGCCTACTACGGCGGGCCGTTGGTGGGCCAGCAACTGCGTCAGTTGCGCGAACACATGCCGAATGTCGAAACCCGCGTCGCGGCGATTTTCCGGCGTGACCGGCCGATCCTGCCCCAGGGCGATACGGTGATCGAGGCCGACGACGAAGTCTTTTTCATCGCCGCCAAGGCGAATATTCGTGCGGTCATGAGTGAAATGCGCCGCTTGGACGAAACCTACAAACGCATTGTCATTGCCGGGGGCGGGCAGATTGGTGAGCGATTGGCCGAGGCCATCGAGAGCCGTTACCAGGTGAAGATCATCGAGATGAACCCGGCGCGCTGCCGTCATCTCTCGGATAACCTCGACAGCACCGTGGTCCTGCAGGGCAGCGCGTCGGACCGGGATCTGCTGCTGGAGGAGAACATCGCCGACGCCGACCTGTTCCTGGCCCTGACCAACGACGACGAAGCCAACATCATGTCCTCGCTGCTGGCCAAGCGCCTGGGCGCGAAGAAGGTGATGACGATCATCAACAACCCGGCCTACGTCGATTTGATTCAGGGCGGCGATATCGACATCGCCATCAGCCCGCAGTTGGCGACCATCGGCACCTTGTTGGCCCACGTGCGCCGTGGCGATATTGTCAGCGTGCACTCGCTGCGCCGTGGCGCGGCGGAGGCCATCGAGGCGATTGCGCATGGTGATGCGAAGTCGAGCAAAGTGATCGGCAAGGCCATTGAGAACATCGGCCTGCCGCCGGGTACGACCATTGGCGCGATTATCCGTGATGAAGAAGTGATCATCGCGCATGACGACACGGTGATCGCGGCGGGCGACCATGTGATTCTGTTCCTTGTGGATAAAAAGCATATTCGCGATGTGGAGAAGTTGTTCCATGTGGGGCTTAGCTTTTTCTGATCCTGGAAAAGGCGGTGGCTGGTCTGGCCTCTTCGCGGGCAAGCCCGCTCCCACAGGAATCTCGGCCCTAATCATGATGGGGGTTCACTGCAAAACACTGTGGGAGCGGGCTTGCCCGCGAAGCGATTTCAAAACACATAGGCATCCCTGAAAAACTTCAATGAGGAATCCACCTTGATCGAATCCCTGGAAAAAATGCTCGCCAAGGGTGTGGATAACTCACTGCTGCGCTTCGGTCTCGGCAAGGGGTACCTGGACTTGGGAGAAAACGCCAAGGCGGCCGAGCATTTCCAGCGCTGCGTCGAATTCGATCCGAAGTATTCGGCGGCCTGGAAGCTGTTGGGCAAGGCGCATCTGGCGCTGGCGGACTTTGCGGCCGCGCGTCAGGCGTGGGAGCAGGGACTGGAAGCTGCCCGTGCCCATGGCGACAAGCAGGCGGAGAAGGAAATGACGGTGTTTCTGAAGAAGCTCGAGCGTCAGGCGCACTGATCAGAGATAGCGCAAGCCAATGCCTTCGGCATCCACCAGCACCACTTCCATGCGCACACGCGGCGCGCCTGTGGGTAAGTCCTGCACCTGACCATAAACCACCGCGCCTGTGGGCAACGCCGACAAGCGCGGATGCTTGACGTAGACGCCTGTGGCCGAAAGGTTACGCGTCTGGCCCAGGCACTCGCCGAAGCTTTCGTGGCTGATCTTGATGCGGAATGATTTGCGCTGTTCGGACATCTTCGTGCGCCCTTGTATGAACCTGTTGTGGATAACTGCTTCTGTAGGAGCGAGGCTTGCCCGCGAAGAGGCCATTAAATTCAACATTGATGTTGGATTGAAAATCGCCTTCGCGGGCAAGCCTCGCGCCTAAAAGTTCTGGTTATCCACAGATCGTGCCAATTAGTACCAGCGCTCTTCGCCGGGTGGACGCTTCTTGAAGCGCTTCATGCTCCACATGTACTGGCTCGGATACGCCCGCACATAGCGCTCGACCACCTGGCTCATGGCCGCACAGGACGTTTCGGTATCCGTGCTGTACATGGCCTCTGGCGCAGCTTCGAGTATCACTTTGTAGCCTGAACCGTCCGGCAGACGCAGGGCATGCAGGAACACGCCGACTGCTTTGCCACCCGCGAGCATGTTCGGTACGAATTTGCTGGTGAGCGCCTGAGTGGCGAAGAACGGCACGAAAATCCCGGCGGACTCGGACGGTTCCGGGTCAGCGGGGATGCCCACTGCACCACCTTTGCGCACTTCCTTGATCACGCTGAGGATGCCTTCCTTGGTGGACGCGGCGACCTTGTTACCCAGCTGTACGCGCTGCTTGCGCAGCAAATCGTCCACCGCCTTCAATTTCGGCGGACGATAAAAAATGATCGGTTTGCACTGGCTGCAATAAAAGTGGTTAAGCACTTCCCAGTTGCCCAGATGGCTGGTGATACCGACGACGCCTTTACCAGACGCCAACGCCTCCTTCAGCACATCGAGCCCTTCGACTTCGCGCACCAGGTCGATGGAACGCTGAGCCGGCCAGATCCAGGCGCAGGCGCTTTCGGTCAGGGACTTGCCGATGTCTTTCAGGCTCTGGCCCACCAGGCGCTCCCGTTCAGCCGGGTCCATGTCGGGGAAGCACTTGGCAAGATTGATCCGCACCACATCGCGGGAACGGTTGGGGGTTTTCCACATGACCCAACCGATGAACGAACCCACGGCTTGCACTGCCCGCCACGGAAGCAGGGCAAACAACCGCAGAGCGCCTACCAGCAAGGCGCCTTTAAACTTATCCACAGGTCACTCCTGATCTTGTGCTGTGTGCGAGGCGGCCATTCTAACCGCCGTTCGCCAGCACCGCGTAGCGATCGCAATCCCGGGTGTGGTCCATGACCATGCCCGAAGCCTGCATCAGCGCGTAGCAAATGGTCGGGCCGACGAAGGTGAAACCGGCCTTTTTCAGGCCTTTGCTCATCTCCACGGCGACCGGCGTCACGGCCGGTACTTCAGTGCGATCCTTGAAATGATTGATCACCGGCTTGCCGCCGACGAAGGACCAGAGAAACTCCACAGGATCCTCCAGCGCCAGCCAGGCCTGGGCATTGCGTCGGGCCGCGTTGAGTTTAAGGCGATTGCGAATAATGCCCGGATCGAGCATCAATTCGTCGATTTCCGCGTCGCTCATCTGCGCCACGCGCTGCACGTCGAAGCCGAACATCACCTCGCGATAGCGCTCGCGTTTACGCAGCACGGTGATCCAGGAAAGGCCGGCCTGGAACCCTTCGAGCAAAAGCAACTCGAACAATCCCTGCGCATCGCGTAGCGGCGTGCCCCACTCCTGATCGTGATAAGCCATGTACAGCGGATCTTCGGAACACCAAAAGCAGCGTGGCATAAGGCTCCAGGGGGCGTGCGCAGGACCGAATCGGGTATACTCCCGCTCTTTAAATCGCAGCCCAAGAAACAGGTGAATTTCGTGAGCCAGCCTACGCCAGCCGTGCGTACCTTCCAAGACTTGATCCTCGCCCTCCAGCAATACTGGGCCGAGCAAGGTTGTGTGGTACTTCAGCCCTACGATATGGAAGTAGGCGCCGGCACTTTCCACACTGCTACATTCCTGCGCGCCATTGGCCCGGAAACCTGGAACGCCGCTTATGTGCAGCCCAGTCGTCGCCCGACTGACGGCCGCTACGGCGAAAACCCGAACCGTCTGCAGCACTACTACCAGTTCCAGGTCGTCCTGAAACCGAACCCGGACAACTTCCAGGAGCTGTACCTCGGCTCCTTGAAGCATGTCGGCCTGGACCCGTTGGTCCACGACATCCGCTTCGTCGAAGACAACTGGGAATCGCCGACCCTCGGCGCCTGGGGCCTGGGCTGGGAAGTCTGGCTCAACGGCATGGAAGTGACGCAGTTCACTTACTTCCAGCAAGCGGGTGGCATCGAGTGCTATCCGGTGACCGGCGAGATCACTTACGGTCTCGAGCGTCTGGCCATGTACCTGCAAGGCGTGGACTCGGTCTACGACCTGGTCTGGGCTGACGGTCCGATGGGCAAAGTGACCTACGGCGACGTGTTCCACCAGAACGAAGTGGAGCAGTCGACCTACAACTTCGAACACGCCAACGTCGAGAAGCTGTTCGAATTGTTCGATTTCTACGAAAGCGAAGCCAAGCGCCTGATCGAACTCGACCAGCCGCTGCCGTTGCCGAGCTACGAAATGGTGTTGAAGGCCTCTCATACCTTTAACCTGCTGGATGCGCGCCGGGCGATCTCGGTCACCGCGCGTCAGCAATACATTCTGCGCGTGCGCACCCTGGCGCGTTCCGTTGCGCAAGCCTACCTGCTGGCTCGCGCCAAGCTGGGCTTCCCGATGGCGACCCCGGACCTGCGTGATGAAGTACTGGCCAAGCTGGAGGCTGCACAATGAGTGCTCTGGATTTTCTGGTTGAACTGGGCACTGAAGAACTGCCACCCAAAGCCCTGAACACCCTGGCCGAGGCGTTTCTTGCCGGTATCGACAAGGGTCTGCAAGCGGCTGGCCTGAACTACGAGACCAAAACCGTCTACGCCGCGCCGCGTCGTCTGGCTGTGCTGATCACCGATCTGGCGACTCAGCAGCCGGATCGCAGCATCAACCTGGACGGCCCGCCACGTCAGGCCGCGTTCGATGCCGATGGCAACCCGACTCAAGCGGCATTGGGTTTCGCCAAGAAGTGCGGCGTCGACCTGAGCGAAATCGATCAGAGCGGTCCGAAGCTGCGTTACAGCCAGAGCATCGCCGGTAAACCGACCGCGAGCCTGCTGCCGACCATCGTCGAAGATTCCCTGAACGACCTGCCGATTCCAAAGCGCATGCGCTGGGGCGCTCGCAAAGAAGAATTCGTTCGCCCAACCCAATGGCTGGTGATGCTGCTCGGTGACCAGATCATCGATTGCACAATCCTCGCCCAAAAGGCCGGTCGCGATTCCCGTGGTCACCGCTTCCACCACCCGCAAAGCGTGCGCATCACTTCGCCGGCCAACTACCTGAGCGACCTGCGTGCCGCTTACGTATTGGCCGATTCCAACGAGCGCCGCGAGCTGATCAGCAAGCGCACCGAAGAATTGGCGACAATGCAGGAAGGCACGGCGATCGTGCCGCCAGCCTTGCTCGATGAAGTGACCGCGCTGGTTGAATGGCCGGTGCCGCTGGTGTGCTCGTTCGAAGAGCGTTTCCTCGACGTGCCGCAAGAAGCCCTGATCACCACCATGCAGGACAACCAGAAGTACTTCTGCCTGCTGGATGCCGACGGCAAGTTGCTGCCACGTTTCATTACCGTGGCCAACATCGAAAGCAAAGACCCGCAGCAGATCATCGCCGGTAACGAGAAAGTGGTTCGCCCACGCCTGACCGACGCCGAGTTCTTCTTCAAGCAAGACAAGAAGCAGAAGCTCGAAGAGTTCAACCTGCGCCTGCAAAACGTGGTGTTCCAGGAAAAACTCGGCAGCGTCTACGACAAGGCCGAACGCGTTTCCAAACTCGCTGCGTTCATCGCTCAGCGCATCGGCGGCAACGCGGCATGGGCTTCCCGTGCCGGCCTGCTGTCCAAGTGCGACCTGGCGACCGAGATGGTCGGTGAGTTCCCGGAGATGCAAGGTGTCGCCGGTTACTACTACGCCCTCAACGACGGCGAGCCGGAAGAGGTCGCACTGGCGCTGAACGAGCAGTACATGCCGCGCGGTGCCGGTGCTGAACTGCCGACCACCCTGACCGGTGCGGCCGTGGCCATCGCCGACAAGCTCGACACGTTGGTCGGCATCTTCGGTATCGGCATGCTGCCAACCGGTAGCAAAGACCCGTACGCCCTGCGCCGTGCTGCACTCGGCGTGTTGCGCATCCTGATCGACAAGAAGCTCGACCTCGACCTGAACGACGCCGTGGCTTTCGCCGTGAATGCGTTCGGTACCAAGGTGAAAGTGGCCGGCCTGAACGACTCGGTGCTGGAGTTCATCTTCGACCGTCTGCGTGCCCGTTACGAAGACGAAGGTGTCGACGTCGGGACGTACCTGTCGGTGCGTGCCCTGAAACCGGGTTCGGCGCTGGACTTCGACCAGCGCGTGCAAGCGGTTGAGGCCTTCCGTAGATTGCCGGAAGCCGCTGCCCTGGCCGCCGTGAACAAGCGCGTTTCGAACTTGCTGAGCAAGGTCGAAGGCACTGTGCCTACGCTGGTTGAAGCCAAGTACTTCGACAACGCCAACGAGTTCTCCCTGTACTCGGCGATCCAGCAGGCGGACCAGGCTGTACAGCCAATGGCCGCTGCACGTCAGTACAGCGAATCGCTGGCACGCCTGGCTGCCTTGCGCGAGCCGGTGGATGCGTTCTTCGAAGCCGTGATGGTCAACGCGGAAGATGCCAAAGTCCGCGGCAACCGTTATGCCTTGCTGGCGCGTCTGCGTGGGCTGTTCCTCGGCGTCGCCGACATTTCGTTGCTGGGGTAAGACTGTTTGAAACTGCTGATTCTCGATCGGGACGGGGTGATCAATTACGACTCCGACGCTTACATCAAGTCGGTGGAGGAGTGGATTCCGCTCCCCGGTTCGATCGCAGCCATCGCGCAGTTAAGCAAGGCCGGCTGGACGGTAGCGGTGGCTACCAACCAGTCGGGCATTGCTCGCGGCTATTACGACATCGCTACCCTGGACGCCATGCACGAGCGCTTGCGTTCGCTTGTGGCGGAGCAGGGCGGTGAAGTCGGGCTGATCGTCTATTGCCCACACGGGCCGGACGATGGCTGCGATTGCCGCAAGCCAAAACCCGGGATGTTGAAAACCATCGCCACGCATTACAACGTATCGCTGACCAATCTATGGTTCGTCGGCGATACCCTTGGTGACCTGGAAGCCGCCAAAGCCGTCGATTCTCAGCCAGTTTTAGTAAAGACCGGGAAAGGCGAAAAGACTTTGGGCAAGACCCTACCGGTGGGCACCTTGATTTTTGACGATCTGGCGGCGATTGCCGCAGAACTTATCCACAATTAGAGTGCTTCGATTGTTCCTGGCCAAGGATTGATCGGGAGTGCGCTTTATATAGACGGGCAGAGCCCGCACGGTAACCGTCACCATGTCGATATTGCAGGCCATCAGAACCTTCCTCTTTTACCTGCTACTGGGCACCACCTCCTTGCTCTGGTGCAGCCTGAGCTTTTTTATCGCGCCTTTTCTGCCGTTCAAGGCGCGCTATCGCTTCATCAACGTGTACTGGTGCCGCTGCGCCTTGTGGCTGAGCAAAGTCTTTCTGGGCATCAGCTATGAAATCAAAGGCGCCGAGAACGTACCAGACCAGCCCTGCGTGATTCAGTCGAACCACCAGAGCACCTGGGAAACATTCTTTCTCTCGGCTTACTTCCAGCCGCTGAGCCAGGTGCTCAAGCGTGAACTGCTCTACGTGCCGTTCTTCGGCTGGGCCATGGCCATGCTGCGACCGATCGCCATCGACCGCGACAACCCGAAGGCCGCGCTCAAGCATGTGGCCAAGAAGGGCGATGAGCTGCTTAAGGATGGCGTCTGGGTGCTGATCTTCCCGGAAGGTACGCGCGTTCCCTACGGCACCATCGGCAAGTTCTCACGCGGTGGCACCGCGTTGGCGGTCAACGCCGCACTACCCGTGCTGCCGATTGCGCACAATGCTGGCAAGTTCTGGCCGAAAACCGGGTGGGCGAAGAAGCAAGGCGTCATCACCGTAATCATCGGCGCGCCGATGTATGCCGAAGGCAGCGGGCCGCGAGCCATTGCCGAGCTGAACGACCGGGTGCAAGCCTGGAACGAGCAGATGCAACGGGAAATGGGATCGCTGCCGGCTGCTCCTGAAGCCCCTTCTGCCAGTGATCAGGTGGCTGTCTGAGATTCTGTGGATAACCTGTGTACCGTTTTGTCGAAAAGTAGCGTTTTTTGTGTTTAAACTTATGATTTATATACATATTTCTTAAACACATAAAACTCCGGAAATGGTGCATAAGTTTTTTTCGGGCGCAAAAAAACCGGCTGATATAGCCGGTTTTTTTATGCCTGTAATGTGGCTGTTTCAATCGATGTACACAGTGAATCGAGAGTGAAACAGGGACATGACTTCGACCACCAAAATCGAAGGCTGCGATCTTTTTCTTTCGACAAATAAAAAGGCCAACGCAAATGCGTTGGCCTTTTTTGTTTGGTCGGTGACCTGGGATCAGAAGTCCAGGTTAGATACCGCCAAGGCGTTGCTTTCGATGAAGTCACGGCGGGGTTCGACCGCATCACCCATCAGGGTATTGAAGATCTGGTCCGCGCCAATGGCGTCTTCGATGGTCACTTTGAGCATCCGGCGCTGAGCGGGGTCCATGGTGGTTTCCCACAGCTGATCCGGGTTCATTTCACCCAGACCTTTGTATCGCTGGATGGTGTGACGCTTGGTGCTTTCCGCCATCAGCCATTCAAGGGCTTCCTTGAACTCGGTGACCGGCTTCTTGCGCTCGCCACGCTGGATGTACGCGCCGTCGTCCAGCAAGGTGCTCAATTGAGCGCCCAGAGACACGACAGTCTTGTAATCGTTGCTGCCGAAGAAGTCGCGGTTGAAGGTGACGTAGTTCGACAGGCCATGGGAGATCAGTTCGACCTCTGGCAGCCAGACGTTACGTTCACGGTCTTCACGCAGGCTGGCTTTGTAGACCAGGCCGGATTTCTCGACAGTGCGCAGGCGAACTTCGTACTGAGCCATCCAATCTTGCATTGCTGCGTGATCGGACAGTTGTTCCAGGCTTACCGCCGGCAGGTAGATGAAGTGCTCGGTCAGTTCCTGTGGGTACAGGCGCGACAGACGCTTGAGGGTCTTCATTACCAGGCGGAAGTCATTCACCAGGCGCTCAAGGGCAGGTCCGGAAATACCCGGAGCGTCCTCGTTCAGGTGCAGGCTCGCGTCTTCCAGGGCCGACTGCGTCATGTACTCTTCCATGGCGTCGTCGTCTTTGATGTATTGCTCTTGCTTGCCTTTCTTGACCTTGTACAACGGCGGCTGGGCGATGTAGATGTAGCCGCGCTCGATCAGCTCCGGCAATTGACGGAAGAAGAACGTCAGCAGCAGGGTCCGGATGTGCGAACCGTCGACGTCAGCATCGGTCATGATGATGATGTTGTGGTAACGCAGCTTGGCGATGTTGTACTCGTCACGGCCGATGCCGCAGCCCAGCGCAGTGATCAAGGTGCCCACTTCTTGCGAAGAGATCATCTTGTCGAAGCGCGCCTTCTCGACGTTGAGGATCTTGCCCTTCAACGGCAGGATGGCCTGGGTCCGGCGGTTGCGTCCCTGCTTGGCGGAGCCGCCAGCAGAGTCACCTTCCACGAGGTACAGTTCGGACAGGGCAGGGTCTTTTTCCTGGCAGTCAGCCAGTTTGCCCGGCAGGCCGGCGATGTCCAGCGCGCCTTTGCGGCGGGTCATCTCACGGGCCTTGCGCGCCGCTTCACGAGCACGGGCCGCGTCGATCATCTTGCCGACGACCAGTTTGGCTTCGTTCGGGTTTTCCAGCAGGAAGTCGGAGAAGTACTTGCCCATTTCCTGTTCGACCGCGGTCTTCACTTCGGAAGAAACCAGCTTGTCTTTGGTCTGGGAACTGAACTTCGGATCCGGCACTTTCACCGAGATGATCGCAGTCAGGCCTTCACGCGCGTCATCACCGGTGGTGGCGACTTTGTGTTTCTTCGCCAGGCCTTCAGCTTCGATGTAGGTGTTCAGGTTACGCGTCAGTGCGGAACGGAAACCCACCAGGTGAGTACCGCCATCGCGCTGTGGAATGTTGTTGGTGAAGCACAACAGGTTCTCGTTGAAGCTGTCGTTCCACTGCAGGGCGATTTCCACGCCTATGCCGTCTTCACGCTGGATGTTGAAGTGGAACACCTGGTTGACCGGCGTCTTGTTGGTGTTCAGGTATTCAACGAATGCACGCAGGCCGCCTTCGTACTTGAACAGCTCTTCCTTGCCGCTGCGCTCATCCTTGAGGACGATGCCGACACCGGAGTTGAGGAAGGACAGTTCGCGAATCCGCTTGGCCAGGATGTCCCAGCTGAAGTGGATGTTCTTGAAGGTCAGGTCGGACGGCTTGAAGTGGATCTGAGTACCGGTGGACTCGCTTTCACCGACGATTTTCATCGGTTCTTTCGGAACACCGTGGATGTAGGTCTGTTCCCAGATCTTGCCGCTGCGGCGAACGGTCAGGACCAGCTCTTCCGACAGGGCGTTGACCACCGACACACCTACGCCGTGCAGGCCGCCGGAAACCTTGTAGGAGTTGTCGTCGAACTTACCGCCGGCGTGCAGCACGGTCATGATGACCTCGGCTGCCGAAACGCCTTCTTCTTTGTGCACGTCTACCGGGATGCCACGACCGTTGTCGCGCACGGTGATGGATTCGTCCGGGTGGATAATGATGCTGATGTCGTCGCAGTGGCCGGCGAGAGCTTCGTCGATCGAGTTATCGACCACTTCGAACACCATGTGGTGGAGACCGCTGCCATCGTCGGTGTCACCAATGTACATACCGGGACGTTTGCGTACGGCATCCAGGCCTTTCAGCACTTTAATGCTCGTTGAGTCGTACGTATTTTCTTCGCTCAATGCCTTCACTCCCGATGGTCGTGGGTCTGGGTGATACGGCCCTGTTCCACGTGGAACAGAGCGACTGGCGTTTCCGTCTGCCAGCCTTCCCTCAATAATTCGTGATCTACACAGGTGATAAACACCTGGCAGCGTAAGTCTTCCAGCAAGCGGCAAAGCGCACGGCGGTGTTGCTCGTCCAGTTCGGACGGCAAGTCATCCACCAGATAAATACACTGGCCGCGTCGGGCCTGGCTGACCAAGTGCCCTTGGGCTATCCGCAATGCACAAACCACCAACTTCTGCTGACCCCGGGACAAGATGTCCGCGGCGTTATGAGCGCCCAATCTAAGACGCAAATCAGCGCGTTGTGGTCCGGCCTGGGTATGACCCATTTGCTGATCCCGCTGCAGGGACCCGGCGAGTACAGCACTCAGCTCGCGGTCTTTGTCCCAGCCTCGGTAATAGCTGAGCGTCAAGCCCTCGAGCTCAACCAGTTCGCTCAAGGTCTGTTCAAAGACTGGTTTCAAGGCTTTGATGTAAGCGCGGCGGTATTCATCAATTTCAGCGCTGGCCTGGCACAGTTCCCTGTCCCAAACCGCTTGCGAAACGGCGTCAAGTGTACCATGCCGCAGCCAAGAGTTTCTCTGGCGCAGGGCCTTCTGCAAGCGCTGCCAGGTGGACATGAATCGCGGTTCCACGTGGAACACGCCCCAGTCGAGAAACTGCCTGCGAATCTTCGGCGCCCCCTCCAACAGCCGGAAGCTGTCGGGGTTGATCAGCTGCAACGGCAGGATCTCTGCCAGCTGCGCAGCGCTACGGGCGTTCTGCCCGTCGATGCGGATCTGGAACTCGCCCTGACGGTCCCGAGATATCCCCAGCGCGCTGTGCCCGCCCTCTGCCAATTCGACCTGACCAAACACCGTGCACGCCAACTGCTCGTACTGAATCACCGGTAATAGACGGCTGCTACGAAACGAACGGGCAAGCCCCAGCAGGTGAATGGCTTCCAGAACACTGGTTTTGCCGCTGCCGTTGGCGCCGTAAAGAATATTGATTCGGGGGGAGGGGGAGAAGGTCACCGGGTGCAGATTGCGCACCGCGGTGACCGAGACGCGACTTAAGGACATCTAGCTTCTGCTGAACATGATTACAGACGCATCGGCATGACAACGTAGGCCGAGTCGTCGTTGTCGGACTCTTGCACCAGCGCGCTGCTGTTGGAGTCGGACAGGATCAAGCGAACCTGCTCAGTGGTCATCACGCCCAGCACATCGAGCAGATAGCTCACGTTGAAGCCGATTTCCAGGGAGCCGCCGTTGTACTCAACGCCCACTTCTTCTTCCGCTTCTTCCTGCTCAGGGTTGTTCGCCTGGATCTTCAGCTGACCGTTGGCCAGTTGCAGACGGATACCGCGGTACTTCTCGTTAGACAGAATCGCGGTACGGCTGAACGCTTCACGCAGCGCCTGACGATCACCGAGCACCAGCTTGTCGCCGCCTTTAGGCAGAACGCGCTCGTAGTCAGGGAATTTTCCGTCGACCAGTTTCGAGGTGAAGGTGAACTCGCCAGTGGTAGCACGGATGTGGTGCTGACCCAGAACGATGCTGACGAGGCCGTCGGGTTCGGTCAGCAGGCGCGCCAGTTCAAGAATACCTTTGCGCGGCACGATCACCTGGTGACGATCCGGCTGACCGATATCGGCCTGCATCGAGCACATGGCCAGGCGGTGACCGTCGGTGGCCACGGCGCGGATGATGCCGGCAGAGACTTCCAGCAGCATACCGTTCAGGTAGTAACGCACGTCCTGCTGAGCCATGGCGAAGCTGGTGCGTTCGATCAGACGACGCAGTTTGCTTTGTTCCAGGCTGCACGTCAGCGAGCCAGGGCCTTCTTCCACGGTCGGAAAATCATTGGCCGGCAAGGTCGACAGGGTGAAGCGGCTACGGCCAGCCTTCACCACGAGCTTCTGCTCATCAACCTTGATGTCGATCAGGGCATCGTTTGGCAGGCTCTTGCAGATGTCCATCAGCTTGCGCGCAGGCACGGTGATGGAACCTGGATCAGCCGGCTCTTCTAGTTGCACACGACCGACCAGCTCGACTTCCAGGTCGGTACCGGTCAGCGACAATTGCTGGCCTTCGACAACCAGCAGCACGTTGGAGAGCACCGGCAAGGTCTGTCGGCGCTCGACGACGCCTGCGACCAGTTGCAGGGGTTTCAACAGGGCTTCGCGTTGAATGGTGAAATGCATGGTCTAGTCCCTTGCCTTAAAAGCTGCGCTGGTGTTCATCAAGTGGTCAGTGTACGCAGCAGGTTCTTGTAGTCCTCGCGGATGTCCGCGTCGGATTCCTTAAGTTCATTGATCTTGCGGCAAGCGTGCAACACAGTCGTATGGTCGCGGCCGCCAAACACATCGCCGATTTCCGGCAGGCTGTGGTTGGTCAGCTCTTTGGACAACGCCATGGCCACCTGACGCGGCCGAGCTACCGAGCGTGAACGACGCTTGGACAGCAGGTCTGAGATCTTGATCTTGTAGTACTCGGCGACCGTGCGCTGAATGTTATCCACAGAGACCAGTTTATCTTGCAGCGCCAACAAGTCTTTCAGGGATTCGCGAATCAGCTCGATGGTGATGTCGCGGCCCATGAAGTGCGAGTGGGCGATCACGCGTTTAAGCGCGCCTTCCAGCTCACGGACGTTGGAGCGAATGCGCTGGGCGATGAAGAACGCCGCATCGTGTGGCAGATCGACTTTGGCCTGGTCGGCCTTTTTCATCAGGATCGCCACGCGGGTTTCCAGCTCCGGCGGCTCGACGGCAACCGTCAGGCCCCAGCCAAAGCGGGATTTGAGGCGCTCTTCAAGGCCTTCGATTTCTTTCGGATAGCGGTCACTCGTGAGAATGACCTGCTGGCCACCTTCAAGCAGAGCGTTGAAGGTGTGGAAAAATTCTTCCTGGGAACGTTCCTTACGGGCGAAGAACTGAATGTCATCGATCAGCAACGCATCCACCGAACGGTAGAAGCGCTTGAATTCATTGATGGCATTCAGTTGCAGCGCCTTGACCATGTCGGCCACGAAACGCTCGGAATGCAGGTACACGACCTTGGCATTCGGGTTCTTCTTCAATAGGTGGTTACCCACCGCGTGCATCAAGTGGGTTTTACCCAAGCCGACGCCACCATAAAGGAAGAGCGGGTTGTAACCGTGCTTGGGGTTGTCCGCCACCTGCCAGGCCGCAGCCCGGGCCAATTGGTTGGACTTACCCTCGACGAAATTCTCGAAGGTGAAGGTGCGGTTCAGGTAACTGGTGTGCTTGAGCGCGCCTTCAACCTGCACGGTGCGCTGTTCGGCGCGAACCGGAGCCTGTTGCGAACTGGCGCCGGCCATTGGGTCGAAGCTGTCGCGGGACGGCTCTTCGCTGACCTCGGCGACTTTTTGTGTCGCACGCTTGGTCGGCGCAGCTGTCGGAATTGGCGCCGGAGCGTTGACCGGTGCTTGAGCAGCCTGAGCCTGGGACGCAGCGGCGGCCAACGGAGCATTGGGGGCGGCACGGGGTGCCGAACTGCGCTTGCTGCCTATTAATAAGGACAGCGCCGGCGCCATGCCATTGCCGTGCTCATCGAGCAGTTCAAGGACGCGCCCCAGGTACTTTTCGTTGACCCAGTCGAGAACAAAACGATTCGGTGCGTAGACACGCAACTCGTCGCCTTCGGCTTCGACCTGTAGTGGACGGATCCAAGTGTTGAATTGTTGGGCAGGCAGCTCATCGCGCAAAAGCTCCACGCACTGCTGCCAAAGTTCCACTGACAC